>NZ_CP108464.1 GCF_036226405.1 Streptomyces sp. NBC_01260
CATCGCTGCGCGATGTGCAAGGGGCGCGGGCGCTGCGCTCCCTTCGCCCACGCGGAGCGTGGGCGCCTCCCTCCGCTGCGCTCCTGGAGGCAGTGGGGCGGGCCGCTGCGCGCCCGGTTGGCCGCGCATCGCGCGGCCGTGCCGCTGGGGTGTGGTGGTGCGGCTAGTGGGGCCTCCAGTGCGGGAGTTGGGGGAGCGCGGGGCGCTCCCGGCGGGTCCGCTGCGCTCCCCCGCCTGACGGTCCTTCCGGCTGCGCCTCCAGGACCTGGGGCCCGCTGGCGCGGGCCGGGCTGGCTATGAGGGGTGGGGGCGGCGGGTTTGCGAGTCGTGCCCTTCTGGAAGAATGCACATGTAGAGTTGGTGGAAGCAGGGCACATCCCCTGATGCCCGGAAGGGCTCTTCTCAGGAACGGAACGCGCATGTGGAACCGCCTTTTTGCAGCTTATCGAGGAGTTCGCTGATGTGGTGTGCGGATGACGTGGCCCGGGACGTGGTGCGCCGCCGGGGAGCGGGGCTGAGTGCGGCGGAGGTGTTGGGGAAGGTGGCCGAGGCCGCGGTGCGGGAGCGTGAGACCGCCGGGGGGCTGACGGGCTGGGCCCGTCAGTCGTCCAGTGAGCTGTCGTATGAGGATCCGCAGCATCTGGCCGAGGTGTGGAAGGCCCGGCATGCGGAGTGGCGTCGGGTTCGGGACTGGATCGCCGCCGCTGGAACGGCTGCGTATGACCCTGAGCAGGACAGCGTGGGCAGTGCGTGGGCCCGTGAGCGTGTGGAGCGGAGGGCCGCCGCTCTCACCGGCCATGCGGCGTGGATGGCTCAGCGGCGCGGGGCGAAGGACGAACTCCGTGCGGAGGTGTGGCTGGACGCCTCCACCGGCCGGCGGCTTCGTGCGGTGGCCGAGGGCGCGGGACTCGCCGCGGAGCAGGTCCTCGCCCAGCTCGCGCAGCACGTCGTGCTCGGCCCGGACGGCACCCTCTCCGTTCCGCCTTTCACGCCGGTCAATTCCTAGAAAGGGACCAGGGAATGCCTGCTATTCAGCTTCGGGAACACCAGGTGGATGCGAATGCACGTATCCGGAAGTGGGTGGGGTTCCCTGCAAGAACTGCTGTGCCGGAGGGTGGTGCCCGTGCCACGGTCGTGTCGGCGACCGGGTCCGGCAAGACGATCACCTCCGCCTGGGCCGCGCTCGACAATTTCCGGGACGGGCGGATCCTCGTCATGGTCCCCACCCTGGATCTGCTCGTGCAGACCGCTCTGGTGTGGCGCAGGGTCGGGCATCACGCGCCGATGGTGGCGGTGTGTTCGCTGGAGAAGGACGACGTCCTGGAGCAGCTCGGGGTGAACACGACCACGAACCCGATCCAGCTGGCGTTGTGGGCAGGGCACGGGCCGGTGGTCGTGTTCGCCACGTACGCCTCCCTCGTGGACCGCGAAGACGTCGACGCCCCCTCGGGCCAGGAGAAGGTGCGGGGGCCGCTGGAGGCCGCTCTCGCGGGTGGGGAGCGGTTGTTCGGTCAGTCCATGGATGGCTTCGACCTGGCTGTGGTGGACGAGGCGCATGGTACGGCGGGTGATCTTGGCCGGCCGTGGGCGGCGATCCACGACAATGCCCGCATCCCGGCCGCCTTCCGGCTGTACCTCACCGCCACCCCTCGCATTCTGGCCTCCCCGCGGCCCCAAAAGGGCAAGGACGGCAAGGAGCTGGAGATCGCCAGCATGACCTCCGATCCGGCAGGCCCCTACGGTGAGTGGATTTTCGAGCTGGGTCTCTCGGAGAGCGTCGAACGGGGCGTACTGGCCGGGTTCGAGATCGACGTCATCGAGATCCGCGACCCCGAACCGGTCCTGGGCCTGTCCGAGGAAGCGCTGCGCGGCCGGCGCCTCGCACTCCTCCAGACCGCTCTGCTGGAGCACGCCGCGGCGAACAACCTGCGCACCGTCCTGACGTTCCACCAGCGGGTCGAGGAGGCCCGAGTCTTCGCGGAGAAGCTGCCCGAGACCGCGGCCGAGCTCTACGCCACGGAGGCATCGGACCGGTTCCTCGAGGACGCTGCCAAGCTGCCAGCGTCCTCGATCGACGCGGAACTCTACGACCTGGAGCCGTACCGGCATGTCCCGCCGGACCGGGTCTGGGCGGACTGGCTGTGCGGCGACCACCTCGTGTCCGAGCGGCGTGAAGTGCTCCGTCAGTTCGCCAACGGCATCGACGCCGATGACCGCAGGGTGCACCGGGCATTCCTCGCCTCCGTCCGCATCCTCGGAGAAGGCGTCGACATCGTCGGCGAGCGAGGTGTCGAGGCCGTCTGCTTCGCGGACACCCGCGGGTCGCAGGTCGAGATCGTGCAGAACATCGGGCGGGCCTTGCGCCCGAAACCGGACGGGGCCACGAAGGTCGCCCGGATCATCGTGCCGGTGTTCCTTCAGCCCGGTGAGAACCCCACCGACATGGTCGCCTCCGCCTCGTTTGCACCCCTTGTAGCCCTCCTCCAGGGCCTCCGCTCTCACGACGAGCGCCTGGTCGAGCAGCTCGCCTCCCGCGCCCTGACACGGAGCAGCAGGGAGCGGCCCGTACATGTGAAGCGGGACGCGGACGGGCGGATCATCGGCGCCGAGGGTGAGGGCGAGGACGTCGAGCAGGAGGACGGCACGGAAGCCGTGGTCGAGTCGGCGCTGCTGCACTTCTCCACGCCGCGTGATCCGGCGACGATCGCGGCGTTCCTGCGGACCCGGGTGTTCCGGCCCGAATCGCTGGTGTGGCTGGACGGATACCAGGCACTGCGGCGCTGGCGCGCGGAGCACGAGATCACCGGGCTGTTCTCGGTGCCGTACGACACCGAGACCGAGGTCGGCGTGGTGCGGTTTCCCCTTGGGCGGTGGGTGCATCAGCAGCGCCGGGCGCAGCGGGCCGGTGAACTCGACCCCCACCGCAAGGAGCTCCTCGACCAGGAGGGCATGGTGTGGGAACCGGGCGATGAAGCGTGGGAGACGAAGCTCGCCGCATTGCGGTCCTTCCACCGCGCCCACGGGCACCTCGCGCCACGGCAGGACGCCGTATGGGGTGAGGCGGATGACGAGCTGGTGGCGATCGGGCAGCTGATGGCGAACCTGCGCCGAAAGGACGGCCTGGGCAAAGACCCGGAACGGGCCGGGACGCGGGCCGAGCAGCTGGCCGCCATCGATGAGGACTGGAACTGCCCGTGGCCGCTGGACTGGCAACGGCACTACCGGGTCCTCGCGGACCTCGCCGACACCGAGGCCGGCGGGACCTTGCCCGCCATCCAACCCGGTGTGCTGTTCGAGGGTGACGACCTGGGGAAGTGGCTGGCACAGCAACGGCGGGCGCACACCTGGGCGCAGCTGAGCGGTGAGCAGCAGGAGCGGCTCGGCGGGCTCGGCGTAACACCCGACGCGCCGGAACCCGCCCCGGTGACAGCCCGCGCGGGAAGAGGGGCGGGCGGGCTGTCGGCACCCTTCCGGCGAGGGGTCGCGGCCCTCGCCCAGTACCTCCAGAGGGAAGGACACGAACGGCCCGTCCCGAGGAAACACGAAGAACCCATCGACATCGACGGCCAGAAACACCTCGTGAAACTCGGCGTATTCATCAGCAACACCAAGAGCCGACGCGACAAACTCACCCCCGAACAACTCGACGCACTACGCGAACTCGGCGTGGAATGGGCCTGACACGGTCTGGCGCTGAGCCGCAGCGCGCGACAGCCCGGGCCGCAATGACCTGGGCTGTCGAGCTTGTACCCGCTCCGGCTTTGGAGGTGACGGCAGCTTGTATAACTTCCTTATGGGGGCGGAGCTTATGGAGCCAGCAACTGGTCGAAGAACCCGCTCAGCATGAGCTTGGCAGCCTGTGGGTCCACGAACTCGGCGCCGCCAAACCGGTACACCTCGTACCCCTGAAGACGAATCCGCCGATCTTCTCGGACCATGTCGGCGTATAGGTCGGGTGCGGCCTTCCCATCACGCGTGTAGTGCTCCTTCCCGTCCAGCTCGAGAACGTATCGGCGACCGCCGGGAGCGAGCATCAGGAAGTCCATCCGCTGCCGCGTCAGCACCTTGCCTTCCGCCCGTTGGTTCCGCTGATGTTGCGCCAAGGGGTCGTAATGGAGATAGACCTGTGGCAACAGAGCAGGAGAGTCTCCGAAGCCTCGCTGCATCGCGTGATCCCAGTAGGTGTCCAGCAACAGCTGCTCCGGGGCGTTGAGTGACCCCCTCAGCCGCTTCAGGAGCGCCTGCAGCCTGAGATGCTCAGACATCCCGTACATGCCGTCCTGGAGGTGCCACCACTTGCTGAGTGCGCTCCAGGTGAGGCCTGAGGCTCCCACTGGGCGGTCATATAGCAGGCAGTGGTCCTTGTTCTTCGTGATCTCGATGACACCACCCGCGACGTCCCTCCAGACGATCTCTGGCTTCTGCGCGGCGGCGAAGATGAGGTTGCGCAGCTCGCCGCGCAGCCCCCGCAAGCCTCCGGTGAAGGTGGTCTGCTCGCGTCGTTCCAGCGCTGCGCGTGCTGGGGCGAAGACCCTGGTCAGGTCAGTAATGAGGCCATTTTTGTGCTCCATCCGGAACGAGTAGTAGCCCTGCTTGTCGTGAAAGGGGATGTCGAACTCGATGCCGAGGCGGCGGAGTACGGCCTTGAGGCACCGTATGACCGCTCCCGTCTCCGAGTTATCCATCAGTCCGTCGTGCTCAGGGTCCTGGGGCAAGTCGTCGATCAGCAGGTCGATGAGAGCGTGCGCAGCCTCTTCGTCACCGCCGGCGGCCGGGGCGGTGCGAAGCTCGTTGATGGCCGCGCGGTTCAGCCTCGTGTATGAGTAGTGGTCACGCTGGACGGTTTCAAAGAAGAGTTTTTGCGGCACCCTGTCCCCCTCAGCCCTCGTCGTCCGGCAGAACCCGAACGCCGGAATGATGATCTCGTAGGCCACTGACATCGAGCAGGAACTTTTGAAGGCTTTGCGTTGCGGTGGCACTCCCGGCGATAGCGGCACTGGCGACCACGCCACCGATGAGGACGCTTTGGCCGGTGCAGAAGGACCGCAACGCCAGGGGGCCCCTCGCATGCTGGCTTGCTTTGCACGTTCCGCGTAGGTCCCGGCTATGGCGCTGGTCTGGGGGACCGAACGCGTTCCGGCACCCGCTCTACTCGTCAGTGGAGACCATGCGGAAGCGGTCGAACCGCTTCGGCGCACTGAACATGGGGCGTCTCCAGTAGCCGCCGGTGTCCCGGCGCTTGAGTACATCCTCCACGACCTCTCCTGCATCGCGGTCGAAGTCGGCGGAAGCGAGAGAGACGCGGTGGCACAGCAGGTCCGACTCGTCCTGCGAATACCCCTCCCACTTGCCGGAGTCGTAGCGCTTCTCAGGCCTGATGACGTCGAGGAGCTGGTAGGCGTCGAGGGCTTGGTGTGTCTCGTATGCCTTCCGCCCCAACCCGTAAAGGCCCTGCCTCACGTCGCCGGTGACGTAGGTGATGGTGAGTGGTTCGCCCTCCTCGGCGCCGACTACGACGCCGGTGTACTTGAGGCGGTCGAACCACATGAGCAGGGCGGCGATCTCGCTGTTGGTGAGCACGCGCACCCAGCCGTGAGTGAAGAACTCGACCGGGATCTCGATGTACGGCTCGGTGTCGTCTGCGGCGGTGTAGGGGATGGCTGAGCTGACGGTGCTGGTCCCGTTCTCGCACAGGAGCTGCAAACCGGTGCTGAAGCGGCCGGGCCCGGTGTTGGCCCGCACGAGCGCCATCGATTCCAGCGTATTCAAGGCCTGTGTGATCTGGCGTCGGCGGTTGACATCCTCGGACGCCAGCTGGATGCCGGGACCGGCGTGTTGGCTGATGGAGGCCGACAAGCTCATCCATGACACCGGGTGCTGCGCCGTCGACTCCACGGCATAGGGGGCGTCCCACTGCTTGCCTGGCCCCACGGCGCACTGCGCGGCGTAGAGCATCGTCAGCATGAGCCGAAGCTGGAGTCCCTTGGGGGTGACCATCCGGGCCGCGAACGGCTGCTGCTCTTTCGGAAGCGGCTTCCGCTCGTCCTCCAGGGTCCTCATCTCGTCAAGCCGGTAGAAGGCCTGGCGGACTCGAACGGAGGTCGGCTTTTGTCCTTGCTCCCAGATCTGGCGCATGACCTGGTTGACACCTTCGAGCATGCGGGCTCGAAGGGTCTGGAGGTGTGCAAGGCGGGTGTCGACCTTGCCGTCCTTGGGGCGCATCTCGATACCTTTTGAAAACTACGGATTGATTCTCATGCTGCCGCGATTCATCGCTTACTCAGCCATGTTCAATTTCTCTAGGTGTCATTCATGCGAATCAATGCGTAGTTGAGAGTACCGGACGCCCCCTCAGACGGGCTACATCATTTGATGTGTGGGGCGCTGAACAGGGGCCCACATGCGGCCTGGAGGCTTCTCCAGCCGAGTCCAATCGGGGAGCCTCGGAGCACCGACGCCGGCAAGCACTTGGTGCTCCGGGTCCCCAATCGCGAAAGAGGCGGTACCTCTGACGATGGAACGTACAACAGGAGAGCGCACCGAGCCCAGCCCGCGAGCTGAGCTCCCAGACGTAGTCGGTGAGAAGTCCAGCCGGTTCCTGCGATGGATGACCTTCGGATACACGGCGGTCTGCACCGTGGGCGGTACGGTCATCGCACTGACGGTCTCCCCGCCGGTCGGACTGGCTCTGCTTGCCGTTGCGGCTCCCGCCATCACCATCCAGATCCGCCGGTGAATCTCGGCTGGCCGCAGTTCTCGGGCTGCGGCCAGCGAAGCCACTCCCGTGCTCGCCGAGAACCAGAAGCAGAGTTCACGTCATGGGTGCCGGGATCGTGGGCAACGACGTCGACACCATGCTGTTGGGTCAGGAAGGGATCTGGCCTTCAAGGATCGCGGTGACCTTGTCACTCATGAACTCCAACCACTCGTCTCGGTCGTGGCCGTTCAGCGGATGGAGCACTGCGGGTAGCGGGGCTCGGCACAGCGATCGGAGATCGGCTGCCGTTCGGTCCTCGCCGTACTGCAGCCAGTGGTCAACAACAGCCCACCCTTGCCCATCCACCACCGACTGACCGGCATGATGCGCGCTCCCCCGGCCGCTGGGTGTGAGGGTCCAGGCCAGGGGGCGGAAGTAGACTTCCGAGAAGACGTCGTAGTGCTGCGTGTGCTCAATGACCCGGACGGCGTTGTACATGCCCGCCAAACGGGTGTGCCGGTCCAGGCATATGGCCAGGCGCAGACTGGCTCCGTCCGGCATCGTGATGCGATCGCGCCGGTTGAGGAGGTCCTCGGCAAGCTCGCGGAACATCACCCGCAGATGCGGGCTGGTGGCGAACATGCCGATGAGAATGGATCGGGCCACACGGGCCGGTGCCAGGCGCACAGGCGGCAGGTAGAGACGCTGTTGCAGGTTCACCCGCGCCAGCACGGCGTTGCTGAAGTCCGCGTAGGCGGCGTCGTAGTGGACGCCGGCCATGCTGTTGCAGTCGCTGCACAGGCTGTAGAACCACATACCGCCCTGTGCGGCGCGCCCGTGACCCAGGACCCGGTCCGCCAAGCGTACGTTCGCGCTGACTACCCGGTCCCTGTTGCCGGCGGCCTGGGGCGGCACATGGGCCTTGGTCATTTTTCGGACGTCACCGCAGAGACCGCACGGGCGGCTGCCTGCGCTACGCAGGTCAATCCCCAGAGTTCCAGGCGGTCTTCTGTCAGCCACGTGGAGAGCCTAACCGGAGCCTCGGACAAGGCCGGAACGGTTTAACGCCTGCTCCCACCTCCGAGGCCCACCCCCTGCTCTGCCACCTTCACCCGGTCAAGGGTGTGCCACGGCTGGGGAGCGAGGCGGTGGGTGCTCAACAGTCCAGCGATGTTCGATGTTCTGGCCGGGCGGAAAAACGGGATACTCCAAGACGTACTGAGGAGCAGAGTGCGTCTGCCCGTCCCATGGTTTGGGCTGGCCCGGGCTGTTCGGCTTCCAATGCTTCCAGGGGTCGTGCTGCGGGTGGTGGATCACGAACTGGTCGGCCACGTCATAGGCCACCTCCACAAGTGCGAAGCCGATGGCACCCTTGGCGTGCATCAGATGGTCCACCCACTTGCGCGGGTCGGCGGCTCGGGTAGCGGGACCGGGCAGGAAAAGGAAGCGGTGAGGGTCCAGCGGGAGCATGACGTCGCTCAGTGCGGCGGCGCGCAGCTGGTCTTCGTCGTCGGGGCGGTTCCATACGGCAATCGGGGTATCGCTGGTCAGCAGGCACATGTCGCTGAAGCCGAGCGCCCACGGACGTGCTTCCAGGGCGAGTGCCAAGGTGGCGATGTTCTCGACGATGTAGAGCAGGTGGGGGTTGTTCTGCGCGAGCGTGCGCACTTCCTGCGGAAGGCCGGTGATGTCCGGTGCTTCGGCCCGCTGATGGATAAGCCGTTTCCTCTGGCGGGTAGTGCGCAGGATCTGGGCAGCCATCCACCAGGCGAGGACATGGCGCTGGTCCGGGCCCAACGGCCAGTCCGGCGTAAGCGCCCATTCCTGGTCGTGCAACAGCACCTTCAGTACTGGGTCGGCACGTGTCTCAAGGGAGGTGAACAGCTTCTCAGCAGCATGGTGAGGGACTCCCTCAGCACTGATTCCCCAGTAGTAACCGGTCTCAGCAGCGATGCCAGTAGGCGTCACCCGAAACGGTTCGTTGATCTTGTCGAGGCGTCGCACCTTCAGCTCGTACTTACGGCGTCCCATGTGCTGGGCGAAGTGCTTCAGGTACATCTGAGCAGGGCTTGATCAAGTTCCGTTGAGGTCGGGCTTGTAGGTGATGCCCAGGATTGGGAGGGCTCGTTCGGGTTGGTCGCGGATGGCGCGAGTGGTCTTAGAGGCCGCGCGGATAGGGATGCGGTCATAGTCGGTGGTTCGGGCGTTCGTCCCAGCGGTGAGTCGTCCATGCCCGCCGGATCAGACTACGCACGGTGATGATCATGTCCGCGAGGTCGAAGAATGCCTCGATGACGGTGGCGCGTCGCTAGTAGGAGTGGGCGAGGAGATTGCTTCGGGAGCCTGGATCACGAGGTGTTGCTCGCAATTCTGGAGGATAGAATCCACGATGGACGATTTCTGCCGCTGATCCGGCAGATGATCAAGGCCGGGTATTTAGAGGACTGGCGGTGGAACCCCACGCTCAGCGGCGCACCGCAGGGTGGCGTGACTTGCTGCCGGAACAGGCCGACTACCTGGTCCGCCGCGCCCGTCCTCAGTTGGCCTCCCGCACTCTCGCAGCGGTCCGCTCGGCGAGCTCGCGGACGCCGTTCGCGGCGTTCTCCGAGAGCTCGCCGAGTATGGCGTCGGCGGCCGTGAGGAGGGCACAGGTCTCCTCGGGGCGGCCAGCGTCGGCCAGGGCGAGGGTGAGCCGGTAGTGCTCCTCGGCGATGTAACGGCCGAGGTTGACCTGCTGCCAATGGCGCAGTGAGTCGTCGCCCGGGGTGGCCAGGGCGTCGCGCACGGCGGCCAGGCTGTCCGCCGCCTGCGGCAAGCGGCCCGCCTCCCGCTCGAGGCGGGCCAGGGTGTGCCGGGCCGAGGCCCGGTCCCATGCCGTCTCCTGAAGGGCGGCGTACAGGCGCTGGGCGCGCAGCGCCTGGGTAAGGTCGCCGAGTTCCTCGAAGTCCCGGGCGAGCCCACTCAGCGGAGCCGTGGCCAGGGTGCGGGGCGCCTCGGGGCGGCGGAGTCTGCTCTGGTCCATGAAGATGTTGTCGAGTTCGCGGATCAGCGTCACCCGAGCGAGGCCCGTCATCCCCTGGTCCCGCGCCAGGTCGGTCCATGTGGAGACCGGCTCGTCCGACGGGTCCGTCCCGAACATCGACTCGTCGAGCGCCCGCGCCCACTGTTGCAACTCGTCCGCGCTTGCGCCCGGTTCCGGTATCCCGCCCAGGCCGCACGCCGTGTCGAAGTCCGTCTCCCGGACCTCAAGCAGCAGCGGCAGATCTCCGGTGTCCCCGCGCAGCCCCACCAGCACGGCCGCGAGCCGCAGTTCGTTCGTCATCGATGACCGTGTTTCGTGCCGCAGCAGATGCCGCAGCAGCTCCAGATCGTCCTCGGCTCGGTCGAACTGCGCGGCCCGCAGGGTGATCCGGCGCCGCACCGGGTCCTCGGCGACTTCACGCCATGCCATGCGGTCGCCCTCCCGCAACCAGGCGAGATCGGCGCGGCCCACCGCGAGCACCGGTTCCCACAGCGGGGGACCGGCCGGGCCTATCCGGTCGTACGCGCACCCCTCATCCGCGTTGAGCAGTACAAAGTCCGGCTCGGTGCGCAGCAGCGCGGCACGCAGTCTGCCGACCAGCTCGACCGGGGAGCGTTTCGGGAAGCCCAGCGCCGCACGGAGCTCGGCCCGCTCCTCATCGATTCCGTAGTACTCGCGGATCTCGTCCTCGGTCTCCGCGATGCACGCCAGGATTTTCTCCTCGTTGTCGTCCGGCGACAGATGTGTGTAGCCGCGCCAGCCGGGCAGGCCGATCACTAGCTCCAGGGTCTCGTCGACACTTGAGCCGATGATCCCCGCGGCGCCCTCCGAGTCGGCGTAGAGCACCGAGCCGTCCGCGCACACGAAGTACGTACCGCCGGTATCGTCCCCGGCTACCGTCTCCAACGGCCCGCCCGAGGCGAGGCGGACTTCCTCGACATGGCCATGGGCGGCGCGGTCCAGGTCGAAGTCGAAGGGGAAGGCGGCCAGTTCGGCCAGGCGGCGGTCCTGCCGCAGCAGCCGTAGCGCGTGATCGGTCATGTCACAGAACGTAACACCGTCCACTGACAAGGGACTCGCGGCCTCTGTAGGAAGCCGTGCGGATAGCGGTGCGATCATGGTCGGCGGTTCGTGCGTTCGTGCCAGCGGTGGGTCGTCCATGCCTGTCGGATCAGACTACGCACGGTGATGATCGTGTCGGCGAGGTCGAAGAATGCGTCGATGACGGTGGTGCGCCGCTCGTAGCAGCGGGCGAGGCGGTGGAAGGCGTTCTGCCAGGCGTGAGTGCGTTCGACATGCCAACGCCGACTGGCCTGGATGGGCGCTTTCTCACCCTTGTGTGCGATGCGGCCGTGCAGGCCGCGTTCGCTGAGCAGAGTGCGGGTCTTGTCCGAGTCGTAGCCGGCGTCCAGATGCACGGTGATGTCGTCGGGTAACGGCCCCAGGTCGTCCAGGCGGTCCAGGGTCGGGGCGAGCAGCGGGGAGTCGTGGCGGTTGGCACCGGCCAGGACACGACCCAGTGGAATGCCGTACCCGTCCGTCATGCCCGAGCGTTTCAGGCCCTGTTTGCCGCGGTCGACCGGTGAGCGACCGGCCACCTCGCCGCCTCCGGGAGCCTTGGTGATGGAGCCGTCCACGGCGATCTGGTCGAGGACGAGGCCGACGATCCGGTCGTAGGAGTCCAGCGCGATCTGCTTGAGCTGGGCGAAGACGCCGAGTCGTATCCACTCGTCGCGACGGCTGCGGATCGTGGTGGCCGAGCAGGTCGTGTCGGCGATCGCCTCGTAGGAACAGCCGAAGCGCAGCAGTTGCAGGAGCTTGTCGAAGATGATGCGGTCGCTGATGCGTCGGCGGTGGCAGCCGAGTGGATGGCCCGGGTGGAACTCGGGACGCTCGGAAAGCAGTGCCACGAATTGGTCCCAGAGCGGCTCGGTGAGCCATGGTGGCAGCGCGGGCACAGGTCTCCCTCGTGATCACAGAGCGTCGTAATCCCATGATCACCGGGACCTGTGCCTGTTCTGTTGCCGGGCCCTCAACCACGCCTATCCGCGCGACCTCTTAGCGATGTTGGTCGCGCCGAGGGCTTTGAGGGCTCCGATCGCGAGGTTGCGGAGGGTGGCCATGACGTGGGGTGCGTTGCCGGCGTGGACGGTGGAGGCGTCTTCGGCGAAGGTACGGTCGCGGATGTGGTGCTGGGCTTCCACGGTCCAGTGTCCGCCCAGGTGGGAGGCGAGTTCGGCCGGTTTCGCCTGGTGGGCGTCGAGGCTGGTGACCGCGTAGACGGTCTCGCGGGTCTCCTTCCTGCCGGTTGCTTTGCGGCGGCGGTGGACGCGGAGGGCGAGCTTCGCGTGGGGGAAGGCGATGCCGCCGAGGTTGTCGGCGATGGCGAGAGTCTTGACCGAGCGAGACTCGCGACGGCCGTGTCCCTTGTTCGAGGCGGTGTGCTGGATGGCCACCGCGTGCCAGTCCAGACCGTCCAGCTGGGCCCAGGCGGTGGGCTGGTTGGGCTTGATCACGGCCACGTAGTGCGCCTTCTTGGTCTCCACCAGCCAGGCGACATTGGCCCTCACCGAGTGCAGCGCGTCGAAGGTGACCACGTCTTCTTCCAGGTCGAGCGGTGCAAGCAGGGGCTGGAAGTGCCGTGTCTCGTTGGTCTTGGACCCAACCTCGGTCTGGGCGAGGGTGACCGGGCGGCCGTGGGTGACGGCGGACAGAAGGTGCCGGCGGGGCTGATCCAGGCGGGCGGAGCCGCGCAGTGCCTTGCCGTCCACGGCGATCACCCGTCGTCTGTCCGGGGCTGCGGCGGTATGGCGGTGAGCCAGCCAGGCTCCGACGGCCGCATCGAGTGCGTCGGCGTCGAGACGCTCGAGGACCCTCCCGATCGCGGACCTGGACGGTGCATGCCGCCAGTGCAGCAGGTGACGGCGCACGTCGAGCGCGGCGAGCAGCCCGGCGTCGGCACAAGGGCGCCCCACTCGGCGAGTTCGTCGATGGTCCGGGCTCCTGAGACCGCGGCGGCCGCGCAGACCAGCAGGATCGAGGCCAACGAGTACCAACGGCCCCGCCGGGAGCGAGGATCGGGCACCGCCTCCAGGAAGAACCGCAGGTCAGCCACGTCGTCCGGGTTGAGCGGACCCAACTTGGCCAACACGGCAGGGATCGGGGAAGATGAGACAGCGGACACGGGAACCCTCTTGATCACTCGGCTTAGACACCTGAATGATCACGGATTCCGTGTCCGCTCTGTCATCCACCCCAACTCGCCGCAACCTCACGCCAGTTGGGCGAACCCGGAACTGCGCAAGCCCTGCTCCGCCCTGACCGGCGTCTGCAACATCGCCGCCGGCCTCCGCCGGACAGCCCGGCCCGCACTCTCACCCTGCTCGGTCTCACATGATCAAGAAGGACGAGGCCCAACTACGCCGAGGCCCTGCTCCTGAAACTGAACCGTAGTTTTCTTCTCACCGGTAAGAGCGAAGCGCACGGTGCAGTGCAGCAAATTCCTTCGATGGCGTAATACCGGGAATTTGCATCACTTCCCGCACTCTGCGAGCGTTACTTCCCATGCAGCTTGAAGATTCAGGCGCGATTTTCCAGGTCATGCCGCTGGGGTAGAAATATTCATCCTCGCCAGGGCTGAGGATAGCTAGGGGGCCAATACCGAGGTCAGTACCATCCGCGTCGTGGAGCTGAATCGTCACGACTCCCATCCAAGGCGACTTGCCGGCCTCCTTCGAATCGGGGCCGACGGTCAGGGAAAAACGGTCGTTCTCCCCGGACTTCACATCGAAGACCACATCTTCTTCGGTAGCTTTAGTGAATGGAGGTTTCTGCGAAAGAGGGATTTCGATGGCGTAGTGTGCCGAAGTCCCCAGGTCCCCACCCGTCCCTCCGCAGGTTTTGAGGTTCTCCGAGATTTCCACATTCGCACTTACCTTCGTAATGATCGCCGAGCCACTTCCACGATTACGGACGGCGATATTGATCTCTGAGCCGCTGAGTCCTGTGACCTCCTTCTTTGAATCTCTCGATGTCTCGACCCCTTTCAACTTGTCAGTAAACCGTGCGCTTACAGCAGTGACTTCCAGAAGCCCCCTGCGCTCGGCTTCCTTCTTCCCTGTCTCCGCTTGGCTGTCACCGCTCATTGCCGAGTCCCACGCAGGAATCAGTGCGACGATGCTGAGAACCAGCGCCACAGACGCGATCAGTGTGCCGGGTGTGCGCCAGCCGTCTGCTTGCTGCGGCGGCACAGGCGGATTCGCACCCTGCTGCGGCGGCACAGGCGGATTGGCACCCTGCTGCGGCGGCACAGGCGGATTGGCACCCTGCTGCTGCGATGACAAAGCATCCCTCCCGTTATCCTAAATAGACACAAAAGCTTCACCGTATCGAATATCAAAGCGAAACTTAGCCAAAGAATAGGTCACCTGTGGAAACGTCGTAGACTGTGATCTCCTCTCCGTTGTGGCAATAAATCAGATCGTTGGTGACGATCTGAACCGCACCTTTCAAGGGGGATGACCAAATATCCTCGCCTCCTGCCGTGTCGACGGCGCGAACCTTTGGCCCTTGAGTGTTGACCAAAATCACCCCTGAAGGCCCTGGAAGCATTTCAGATGACAGTTCACCCCCTACTCGCCACTGCTCCTTACCCGTTTCAGGATCAAGCGCAAGAAGAGAATATTCTCCGTTGACGCGAACGGAAAAATGGACAATGAGAAGGTCATCGTGAAGCACCATTTGCAGCGGCGTTACCGGCTCCGGCAGCGGAATGGACCAGACTGTCCTACCCGTGTCGCTATGCAGGGTAATTAATTTCTCATCCGTCACTAGGTGAAGGAGTCCTCCCCCCGAGAGAAATGAGGCATCCGAAGACATTAATGCTCGAGTCCATTCAACTCGATCATTTTCAACGGAAAGCGTACGCAATTCCCCCGGCGCGGTAACGAACACAGTAGTTCCGTCATCCTGGCGCCTTTCGACATTGCGAATCCCAACCAAATGAACCAAACTGCCGGCCACTTTGATTCCCAAGTCGCTAGCGTCTGGGATTTCTTCAGCCCAAATTAATTTCCCTGTCTCACGATCCAGCGCCATAGCCCCGAACGGCTCCACACCTTTATGGGTGAAAATAAGAATGTTTCCGTGCGCGATAATTTGACCCGCTTGAAATACCTTGACTCGCCAGAGGATCCTGCCCGTTTTCGCAGACAATCCAAATACGTGGTCCTGCGTGGCGGCTACGACAAAGGCGCCAGATTTAGCAATCTCCACTACCTGGTTTCCAGGTAACTTTCGCCGCCACATGCGCTTTCCGTTGGCTGCGCATAGCGCTACGACCTCGCCGGTCGTGTCCCCGTCGCCACCCCCAACCAGGACCTGCCCCCCGGCTGCAATCACTTGCGGATAGTACGGCTCGCCCCATTTATCCGGCTCACCTGCATTCCCTGCAGAGCTGCGCCATTTGAGGCGGCCGCTGCGCGCTTCCCTCAACCACACTGTGCGGTCCCCCTCTGCCCCGCTCAACCAGGGCCCAGACAGAGAAAGCGAAGTACGTAAAGCACCCGAGAAAGGCACAGGCCACACCGGCGCCCCGGGCGACGGGGTCAACTCAGGCCAGGACGGGCAGCGATGGGCGACACGATCTTTCCCGTCTGTCGCGCTGTCGCCCGAGCAGCCAGAAATCCCAGCAAGGGCACAAGCCGAAGACGTACCCCACCATACGAATGATCTTCTCGTCATGCCGCTGGATGTCACGAGCCCACCGTCCATCGCTGCACCCCTCCAGGAGAGTCACGCCACACGCCAGCCGCCACCCAGCTTGATCGCGCGTGACGAGCTCAACGGACCTCAGATCTTACGGCTCGTCAGGTGGCGACAAGGGGCCAACTTGAAATCATCAGGAGAATCTGCCTGCTCCTGCCGGTGGGGGGAACTTCACAATGATCACGAAGACCGTGCCTGCTCTGCTATGCACGCCAACCGGTCACTACCCGACCAACCGCACGACCCCGGAACTTGCAACCGCCCTGACATCTGAGGCACTGTGTGATCCCGAGTTCCCCCGGCCTTGGTCGCGCGCTTCCCCGACGATGCTTTACCCACCCGTTTTCCCTCCCTGCCTAGTCGTACGTTCCATTCGTACACGGAACCGCGACGCTGATGCCCACGCTTTCGGCAGGCCGCGGTCGGCGCGTGCCAGCAGGGCGGCCGGGGAAGGTGACGCTTCACGCCGGGAGCAGCGAGCGGAGGACGCGCGTCGGCGTGAAGCGCAGAGGCAGGAGGTGGAGATCCGTCCAGGTAGCGCCGTAAGGCGTGGCTGGCTTCCCCGCTTGTCAGAAGGCCCAGCGGAGGCGCGATGAAGCCAAGGCGCGGAGGGACGCACAGAAGGCCCGGGGTCCGGTGTTGTGGCCGTGGATCGGTCGGTGTTCGCAGGTCAGGGGCGCAACGCGGACTCTGTTGCACAGGGCGGTGTTGCGCGAGGCGCTGTGATCCTTCGTGCGGTCGGGCGCGGTCCCGGGCCTCGGGTGCGAGGGCGCCGGGATCCCCGGCTACCGACGGCGCGTGATGCCGAACCGGCCGCGGGGCCTTGCCGCGCGTTCGGTCTCATGCGCCTGGCGGCGCGCGACGCGCTCAGCCTTCGCGCGGTCGGCGGCCTCCGTCGCGCACGGCCCGCACAGCCGGTCCCACTCCCCCGGCCACGAAGACCGCATGGTCTCCTGCCAGCGCTCGTCGGTGAACTTCCTTCCGCGGCGCCTGCGGGTCGCTGTTGGGGGCACGACGCTGTTGGCCCCGGTCCGGAGGCAGCCGGACGCGAGTTCGTCCGGAAGACCACCGCAGAGCGCACGTCGGACCGGGATCACCGGATCAGGGGAAGATCCCCGAACTCCCGTGCCCTCCCCCAGGGCGGGGGGGTTGAGGTTGTGGCATGGGCTCGATGCGGTGGGGGAGGACCGGGGTGTCGGTGGTGGCCGGGACGGCAGCGGCCGTTCAAGAACTCGACGTGGGCCAGCGCGCAGCGCTCGACGCCTGCGTGGTCGCGGCGTTGGCCTTGAGTAGCAGCGAAGGCGAGGCACAGGGGCGGATGCGGCTGCTGATGGAGTGCCATGGTCGCTACGTGCGCTCGTTCGGGGTCCTTGAGCAGGCACCGTCGTACGAGGTGTTCACCCGTTGGCTCTGCGGAAGCCGGGTGGCCGACCTTTTGCCGGGACGGCCCCAGGGATCAGTGCTCGGCAAGCTGTGGCTGCTCGATGACGACGGCATGCCCAGCTCGGCGCTGCACCGGCTCGCGGTGGAGGCCTCTGAGCACGGCCACCAGGCCCCGGGGATCGGTGCCGACATCCGCCATCTGCACAGCCTGCTGCGGGCGGTGGGAATGCTGCCGGTGAGTACCGGGCTGTCACGGATCTCCGGCGAGACCGTCCAGCACGCCGTCTTTCGCGCGCTGGGGGCCGCCGGCTTCGAGGCGTACACCCGGGGCCGGGAGGCGATGGTCCGCACGCCCGTCCTGACACGGCGTGTTTTGTCCCGGAACACCGCGTTGGTCGAGCTGGGCGCGTACACCGGTATCTCCCCGACGCGGCAGTTCGGCGGCCTGTGGGCAGCGTGTCCGATGTGCAGTTGGACGATGCGGGCCGTCTACCGCCCCAACGGCGTGGTGGATGTCGAGTGTGAGGACGAGCGCCACAGCCTGCTGGGCGCCCGGTACCGGGCCGAGCCGACTGCGATGGAGGGCTGGCGCCTGGCCCCGTGCGGCGAACTGCGCACCGTGCCGGAGCTGCTGCCCGTGGAGGGCTATGTGGCGTTGCCCTACGCCCTGTGGCTGTGGGTGACGCTCCCGGGCCTGCTGGAGGTCGAGCTGCGCGACCGGCTGGTCGCTTTGGGCGCGGAGGTGCGGCTGTGGCCGTTCGGCGACGCGTATGACCTGCATGTCACTCGTCCCGGCTGGTCCAGGGTGTGGCGCGTCGACGTCAAGACCTGGGCCGATCCGTACGGGCTGGCCCAGAAGTTGCGCGAGGATCCCGAGGGGCCCGGCGAGCTGTGCTTCGTGGTGCCTGAGCACCTGCGGGGGTATCTGCCGCTGCTGCGCCGGGTGGTGCGGAGCAGCGGGGCCCGGGTGCTGACCGATGCCGACTTGGTGGCGGAGGTGGAGGGGGCGTGAGCAGGACGCTTGCCGGTGCTCTGGCCTTGGCCGAGTATCTTCTTCCCGCCCGGTTCCGCGACGGGCGGCAGGTGGTGCGCGTCGCGGACGCCCATGTCCTGCTGAGCGGGCACGCGCCGCGTGTCGTGGCGGGCTGGGCGCAGTGGTCGGAGGCGGACAAGCAGCGCCTCGGTGCGCTGTTGGGCACCCGCCATCGGGGTGAGGCGCTACTGCACCACGTCGAACGGACCGTCTACGACGTCTTCCACACCCCGGACGCGGACGACCCGCTGCCCGCTCTCTACGCGCTCGGGTACCACGAGCGTGGGCGGGCGTTTGAAGTGCTGCCGGCTCACGGGCAGGACCCTTCGGACGTCGCCGAACGCCTGCTCGCGCCGGCTAAGCCTCGGCGGCTGCTGCGGGTCGCGAGCGGATCGGGCTGGTCGGCGCCGACATCGCGTGGGCGAGTCCAGCTCGCTTTCCCCGACGAGCAGGGGGTGTACAGGCCGCCTCAGGTCGTGACCGCGCCGGCGGTTGAGTTGGTGGTGGACGCCGATGAGCTCGGCTGGCAGAGCCGGGACACCGACCAGGATATGCAGGGCCCGGCTTTCCGTGAGAAGCAGATCGCGCTGCTGCTGCGCGGGACCATCGGTGGCGGGCAGCGCCCCTTGGAACCCGTCGTCCTGCCGCCGGGCCGGACGCACCTGCTGAGTGCGCCCCCGGGCGTGGGCAAGAACGTCTTCGGCCGAGGCCTGGCGATCCAGCAGGCGGGCCTGGACCGCACCACCGTGCTGGTGGTCAGTGACAACGGCGATGTCTACGGCGAGGCCTCCACCTTGCAGCAGGAGCTGCGGGCGGCGGGCGTCAAGGAGACGGCCACGCCGTTCATCGCCCCCAACAGCCGGTACAAGTTCGCGCTGCGCTCCGCCGCGAAGCTGGAGGGCACCGGCGTGCCGCTGGCGCAGGCCTCGGCCAGCATTGCCTTCCTCGTCAACAACTCCGCCTACGGGTGCGCCGCGCAAGCGCAGCTGGAGGGACGTGACGCCTTTGAGGGCGGCAGGGAGCCGTGCACGGTTGCGGCGTCGGATGCTTTTGGCCAACCGGAGCGGGCTCTGTGCCCGTATGTGTCGTCCTGCGGGAAGTTCTCCCACGTCGAGGCCGCAACGACGGCCAGGATCATCGTGACCACCCACGCCTGTTTCCAGTCCGGGATGATCAAAGTTCCGGTGGAGGTCGACGGGGAGGTCCGCAACAGCATCAGCGTGCGGGAGTTCCTTCTGCGCCTGGCGTCCTATGTGGTCGTCGATGAGGTTGATGCCTACCAGTCGCGGGGGTTCGGTGAGTGCGGCGAGCTGGAGCTCGCGTCCCGCTCCCGCCCGACCACGGTGCTGCGGCGCATCCGCGACAGCCTGCACCAGGCGCCGCCTCGGCTGGCGGTGGCGGTGCGCCGGCCCCTGACCCGGGCGGTATTCCTGGCTGAGCAGCTGCTCGACCTGGTGGCCGGGGAGGAGGTCTGCACCGAGGTCGCCCAGGCCCAGGCCCTGGCCCGTGGGCAGGACCCGCGCCGGACGCGGCAGGTCCTGCAGGACCGCAAGCGCTGGTATCAACCCCATCAGTGGGACCGGCATCTGCTGGAGAACCTGATCGGGGTGGATCCCGAGGCCGCGGCCACCGCCGAGCAGGCCGACTGTCTGCAGGCTCTACTCCCGCGCGTGGCCACCCGGCCGGGCGACCGGCCTTCCTGCGCTGTCCTGCCGGATCGGCTGCGGCCCGTCCCGGGCGTGCTGGAGCGGATGCTCACGATCGACGAGGGCGGGGAGTGGCAGCTTGCTTCCTTCAAGGACGAACTGCGGGAGATCGTCTCCACCGCGCTGCCCGCCTTCTGCGCTGCCGAGAACGGAGCCGACGGAGCACCTGCCGAGTCCACGGTGCCGGCACAGCGCGGGCTCGACCGGCCGGAGCCGGTGCAGGCGCTCACGCGCACCGAGGTCACCGCGGGCGTCCTGCACGCGTTGATGATGAAGACGTGGCTGACGGCCATCGTCCACACGATGTTCACCCTGACGGACAGGGCCGGCGAACTCACCGGGCACGGCATCGACGCTGCCTCCGAGCTCTCCGACGCCATCGGCCACCGGGGCTCCGGCACCGTCGTCCCGTTCGGTCCTTTGGGCCGGCAGCTGGGCGGTTTCCGCTTCGAGGGGCTGGACGATCCGGGTGGCCACGCGAGTTTCAAGATGGAGGTGCTGCGCGCCGATCCCCATACCGAGACGCAGTTCCTCGGCAGCATCGTCTCCCTCGCCCTGAGCGGCCGCCAGCGCACTGTCCTAGGCATGTCCGCCACCGGGTTCATGCCGGGCGCGGCACGCACCCACCTGCTCGCCCGCCCCGACTGGGCGATGCCCGACACCCTCCGAGATGGTCTGACCATCTTCAACAGCACCCCTGTCGCCGACGGCAAGCTCTTGGCTGTCGGCAGCACCCCCTACCGCGAACGCGACCAGCGGGTCATCTCTCTGGCCGCCGGCTACGCACCGGGCCTGGTGCGCGACCTGGACCGGCTGGCCGCAGACGCGCGCACCCGCCATCGTGCGCGGGCCCTGATCACCGTCAACTCCTACCGGCATGCCCGCCTGTTCGCCCAGGCCCTGTACGACACCGCGCTCGCCCTCGGACGGCGGCTGCGGATCTACGTCGCCGTCGCGGATACTCCCGACCCGTCTCTGCCGCCGGTCTGCGATGCGATCGGCCAGCTCACCCGCGACCGTTTCGCGGAGCTGGCGGACCTCGACGGTGAGGTGCTCATCTCGCCGCTGCCGCGCACCGAGCGGGGCTTGAACGTGCTAACCGTGTTCGAGGGCATCGCCGTGTCGGCCATCACCCTGATCGCCATGGGTGTGCGGCCGGTCATGCCGGCCGAGGACCCTGCGGTGCTGGCGGCCAGTGTCGCCGCCCGGGCCTGGCGCGACACCGTACCCGGCGACGACCCCGCCGCCGTACTGGCCCGGGCCCGCGCGGCGGCCGACGCGCACCTGCGCCTGAACCTCAACGCACCCAAGCGCTTCTCCGCCCTGCCCGACGAGCTGAAGTACGAACTCGTCGCCACCCTCCTCGGGCAGAGCGTCCAGTTGGCAGGCCGCGGACGCCGCGGGCAGACCCACGTCGAGCTCCACTTCATCGACGGCGCCTTCCACGACCCCACCTGGGGATCCGACCTGCCCACCCTGATCCGGGGATGGCTCGAGCAGTCCCCGCAGGACGACCTCGCCCAGCTCGGCGCTTCCTACGGCCACACCGTCGAGGAATTCGCCGAGTACGCCCACGCCCAGCACATGCTCCCCGCGCTGCGCGCGGGCTTTGACTCCTACCTGGGAGAGTACGCATGAGTCGCCCGCTCGACAGCGTCGCTCGCAAGCAGGCGCGCCTGCTGCAGTTCCGCACCGCTCCCGCCGACCTGGGCGAGGTCATCGCCTACCGGCCCGAGGCTCCCGTGCTGGATCTGGCCATGGAGCTGTCGCGCGAGTACAAGCGCAACGTCGGCACCGGTCTGGACGTGCAGCCCCCCTACCGGGCACTGGAGTGTGTCCTGCGCGCGGCGGCGGGCACCTGGGCGCGCTGGCAGTGGAACGACGGCTGCTACGAACTCCTGTGCGCGGCGCCGATCAGCGCCGAGGACCGGCACGACGTGTTCCGCTACTGGGCCGAAGCCGTGGTCCTCGGGCCCGACGGCCAGCGCATCGGCGAACAACTGGCCGAACTCCTCGCCCGGGCCGAGCCCCGCTCCGCCGTCCTGCCCGCGCCGCCGAGCGCCGGCAAACGCTCGCGCGCATGGTGGCCGGGCGAACTCGCCCGCTGGCGCCTGGCCGAGGAACTCGCCGCCCTCGAGTGGCCCCGCAACAACGGCACCCCCGTCCGTTTCACCCTGTGCACCGACGGCCGGCTGGCCGCGATCGGCCACGAACTGCCCGCCCAACCCGACCGCAAGGGCGTCGTGCGGCACCTGCTGCCCCGTATCACCATCGGCACCGCCGCCAGCGGTCACTCCCGGCGCCACGCGGTGACCGTGAACGCCACCACCACCCTCCTCGCCACCTCCTGGAAGAGGGTCGCCACCGTCCTGCTGGCCAACCCTGACCAGCCGCTCGTCGTCTCCGCAGCCGCCGACGGCCCGCCGTGGAAACGCCGCCTGAACGTCCCCGCGGTAGCCGCCAGTCGCCGCCTGGCCGCCCTGCCCCGCCTGAGCGCGAACGTGCCTCCCTTCCCCGAGCACCTCGCCGACGACGCCCTGGCCGACACCGCCCCGGGGCCGGTCTGGGCCGTCGCCCCAGCCAGCGCCCGCACCCCCGGCCTGGGCCGCGGACACGGCATGGAGTTCTTCCGCCACATCGAAGAAGCCATCGACAGCCGGTGCGAGAAGTACAGCCACCGCAGCCCCGTGTTCATCGAGGTCCCCGGCATCAAGGTGCCTCCCACCGAGAGCGGCTCACGCGTCAGCGGACCGATCCCCTTCGAACGGATCCCCGCCGCCCTGGACGCCGCCGGCGTGGGCACCCTCCTCGTCCCCGTCCTGTGGAGCACCGACGAGGTCCGCGCCCGGGTGAAGGGCGCGATCGCCGACCAGTGGGGCCCCGGCGAGGACTGGAAGGCCGTCGACGGTGTCGCCGAACCCGTCGCCGGCGGGCGTATCGAGGTCGTCTTCCTCCACGACAAGACCGATGCCCTCGGCCACGGACCGCGCACCAGCGCGGAGCGCGAGCGGGACCTGGCGCAACTGCTCGCCCCCTACACCCGCGAGGACATGCTCGTCGCGGCGATCTGCGAGACCGACTGGGACCCCGAGCGCTGGTACCCGAGCGTCGAAGCCCGCGAGAAGGCCGAGGCCGAGGACGGCAAGTGGCCCTCCAAGCAGGCTCTCGCGCGCCTCGCAACGACCTCCCAGTACATCAAGCAGGCCCCGCCGCCGGTCCCCACCCACACCCGGGAGGGCAAGCCCTACAACGAGAAGTACCGCGCGAAGAAGGTCGCCTCCCGCCAGAGCGGCCTCGACAGCTCGACCGCGAACGTGCTGCGCGAGATCCTCAGCGGCGTCGGCGCCACCGACCACCGCCTCGGTGCCGCGTTCGGCAAACTGCCGCTCGAGAACTGGTGGCACATCGGCATCCACGTCCGCCGCCACGCCCAGCGCCGCACACCCGGCAAGCGCCGTACCACCGAACCAGCACCGATCACCGCAACCCTCACCGCGATGCGCCCCACCGGCGGGAAGGACGACCCCTGGCAGGTCTGGGCCTACAGCCCCCAGGCCGGGCAGTGGCAGCCCCACAGCCCGGCCACAACAGCGCTGCACGCCACCGACCTCGCATGGGACGTCAGCGGATACCGCGCCGCCGCGGACGAGACACTCCAGGCCCGTGCCGCCGCGGACATCGTCGAGCAGGCCCTCATCGCCATCCGCACCCAACTCCCCGCAACAGCCCCCGCCGTCCTCTACGTCGACGGCGACGCCGCCGAGTACATCTGGGCGGGCCTAACCGACGAAGCCCTGGGCCAGGACCCGCCCCCCGGCATGCCCCGGCCGGCATCCTGGCTGCCCGGCCACAGCCTCCCCCGCGCCCAGCGCCCCCTGGCCACCGTCCGCGTCATCGGCGACCTGGAACGCATCGGCCGCCCCACCGGGGCCCACATGCGCACCAGCGACGGCACCTGGCGCGCCACCGACACCACCAACAGCCTCTTCCAACTCGCCACCGACACCGGTGCCGTCACCTTTCCCGATCTCCTGCTCGTCAATGTCCCCCGCACCTGGGCCGCCGGCCCCGCCGGCCGCTTCGGCAAGGACGAGACACGCTTCGACAGCGGCATCCAGAGCAAGAACGGCTACGCCCACACCGCCACCCGGTTCACCGTCATCGCCCAGAGCCCCGACGCCGACTGCGACCTCATCGGAGCTGTCGCCGCCGTCCTGACCAACCAGGGCATCACCTCCGACGTCCGCCAAAGCGCCCCCACCCCCCTCCACCTCGCCCGCAGGATGGACTCCACCCACCCCTACTACCGCCGCACCGCGGAAAGCACCGAAGACGCCCCCGATGCCACCGAAGACGGGAACACCGCGCAGGAGGAGACCACCAGCCTGTAGCCAAGGCGCGCTCACCCCGACGAGGAGTCCCTTGAGGAATTCCGGGATACCGACGCCAAAGCTGACGCCGATGCCCTCCACGCCGCTACGGTCCTGGGACAATCTGGCCATGGCGCTCATCCGTGCCATCACCGCGGCCGACTACTCAGTGGTGGCGGCGCTGCTGGCCGCGAACGGTCTGGGAGACGGCTGGGGCTACGAGCCCGAGGGGCTGAGCGTCGTTGTCGCCGAGCTCCACGAAGCCGTCGTCGGGGTGGCCGAGTTCCAGCTCCACTGCGACTTCGGACACGACGCGTCGTTCAATGTCCGGATCGCTGCCCCGGTGCCGGCCCTGCCCACGCGCAAGCAGCGGGACGGCGGGACCGTCGGGGTCGACCTGGGCGTGGCTGTCATCGCGGCGGCCTCCGAGCCGGTGATCACCGCGCAGGGTAAAACGCAGTTGTTCGAGAACCCCCGGCACCTGGACAACGCGGTGCGCCAGCTGACGAAGTGGCAGCGGCGGATGTCCCGCCGCCACGTGCGAGGGCTTCCCGCACACAGGCAGAGCGCGGGCTGGCGGGAGGCCCGGGACCAGGTCGCACGGCTCATGGGGCTGGTCGCGCAGCGGCGCGCCTCGACACAGCATCTGCTGACGAAGCAGCTCGTGACCCAGTTCGCGCACATCGCGGTCGAGGACCTGCGGGTGAAGAACATGACCCGCTCCGCGCGCGGCACCCAGGACGCACCCGGGCGGAACGTGGCGGCGAAGGCCGGGCTGAACCGGGCCATCCTCGATGTCGGCTTCGGCGAGATCCGCCGGCAGATCGAGTACAAGGCCAAGCGCCACGGCGTCAGGGTCACCGCGGTCAACCCCGCCTACACCTCACAGACCTGCCACCAGTGCGGGCACGTCGACCGCAAAAGCCGGCGCACCCGCTCCGTCTTCGAATGCACACAGTGCGGACACGCCACCCACGCCGACATCGGCGCCGCCCACAACATCAAACACCGCGCACTCGACACCACCGACCAGCGGTAAGAACCAGGCACTGAAGGTCGAGGACACACCATGAGTGAGACAGCACAGATGACCGGCGGCCCGCTGAACGGGCAGACCGTCGAACTCCACCCCGTCCAGGAGCAGAACGGTGAGTACGGCGCCTTGGTGGGCGGGGACACCGGCCCCGGTGACCCCGCCTACGTACGCGACGGACACGGCCGGTGGTGCTGGCAGGGCAAACCCTGGCCCACCAACTGACCGGCACCGCCGCACCCGCGCCCCCAGCCCAGCGCTGGCGGGGCCGAAGAAGCCACCTGGGCTACCACGCGTCGACGTCGCATCCGACGAACGAGAACCGCAGGTGGCCACCCGTACCACCGAACAGGTCAGCCACGCCATCCTCCTCACAGCTGAGGCCGGTAGCGGTATCTTGCCGTGCGACGCATCCGCAGAATGATCAACTATCGCGACTGACGAATCCGAAACCGGGGGAAACGTGAAGGAAGACGATGGTGAAGAAAACGGGGAATTTAGCACTGAATCCAACACCGAATCCAACGGTATTCTAACTGGCATCTGGAGTTACTTAGGAATTGGCGTCGGGCTATTTCTGATGCTTGATTATGTATACTCCCTCGA
Source organism: Streptomyces sp. NBC_01260 (assembly GCF_036226405.1). Lineage (NCBI taxonomy): Bacteria > Bacillati > Actinomycetota > Actinomycetes > Kitasatosporales > Streptomycetaceae > Streptomyces > Streptomyces sp. NBC_01260. Next base: position 25,617 of record NZ_CP108464.1, read on the forward strand.
CCTTAAACCTGGTGAAAAACCGTCATGGGAGCAAGACGTGGTCTTCTGCTCTCTCCTCCTCGGCCCTATAGCTCTTCTCTCACTACTCGGAGAGGAGTTGGCTCGAGAGATAAGAAAGGGAAAGCTCTCTTATTCAACATACTGGTCAACCTTTTTCGCTGTCACCGCAGCCGTGTGCACATTTCTAGGCATCACAAGTATTGAAGATGTTAAAAAGATATTCGATTCGTGGGATTGGTGAATTCACTTCAGCTCCCGCGTTACCGGATCGGTCACAGTGAGCCTTTTCCACTTGATCAGGTGGCGAGTTCGAGAGCTGGTACTGCTGGACGAAGCCGGGGTCCTTCAGCCGGTCGGGCTCGGGCAGCTGCTTGTGCGGGTCAGACCGGCGCTGCCCGGCGAGCGACCAGCCCATGGGGCGCAGTCCGGCACGGCCCATGTCCCGGTCGACTCCCGCCAGGTAGTCCGCGTCGACGGGCAGCTCCCAGTTCGACTGCCAGATCAACCCGTCCAGGGCGATGGGGAGGTGCGGGAATCCGAAGAGGAAGCCCAGACAGCGCTCGCGCAGCACTGCCGCGCTCTGCTCGGGGCTCAGCGGGACGCCCTTCTCTTCGTTCCCGGGGCCGGGGAGTGCGGTCCTGCAGTCGGTGTCGGGGAAGATGTCGATCTCCCCGATCACGACGTGCGCCGTTGCGTTCTCACGGTCGGGGTAGGACCAGTGCTTCGGCACAAGGACGATCACGTCGTGGGTGCCGAGAGCGTCGGTCACCGCCGACGTGAGCGGGCTGCGGTCGGTGCGGGGCAAGCCGCGGTCGCTCTCCTGCGAGGCGTGGCGGACCTGCCACATGCAGGCGTGGTGTGTCAGGAGGCCGGGGCCGTCCGGCGAGGCCCACAGCGTGCTGGTCGTCGGCTCCGGCGGGGTGGCCGGCTCAATCTTGCGGCGGCCCCGGCCGCGACGCGCGCCGCTCATGGTCCAGCTCCAGTAGTCCTCGGCTTCCTCGAGGAGCAGGACCCGCTGTCCACTGTGTGCCCAGGCCGCCGCGATCCCGCCAACCAGGTGGTAGAGGTTCCCTGAGCGCTCCGCCAGGAACCGCAGGACGTGTGGTGCGTGCGGCGCATCGCCGGTCCCCGCACGGCGCAGGGCCTCGGTGTACTTGGCTCCGCCCCGGCTCGCCCTGCGGGCGGTCTGTGCGGCGGTGGACTGGTTCTTCGGCATGACGTACTCCTCTGCCGGGCCGGGCCACGCCCCCGGTCCCGGCTCGTACGACTGCCGTGGACACGACGGAACGCAGAACGGGAAGGAGCGGGCCCCGCAGGACCTTGACCCCCGCGTCCGGCGGCGTGGCTCCGGAGGCGGGCGGTGATCGGCAGTACGCACTAGTGTGATGCGCCAGAAATCCCATGGTTAGTCAGTACCCTGTTGTCATGTCACATCCCGGCCCTTCTGCTGTGAAGATCACGTTGTCAGGGGAAGAGCGTGCCGAGTTGGTGCGCCGGACGGAATGGCCAGACCGGCGCTCGGCCGAGAAGGCTCGGATCCTCCTGGCGTGCGCTGAGGGCATGTCGAACGCGGGTGTCGCACGCGTCGTCGGTGTCCAGGCCAAGACGGTTGGCAAGTGGCGTCGGGCTTTCGCCGCAGAGCGGATGGCCGGGCTTGAGGACGCCGGCTGGATCGGCCGACCCAAGGCCGACCTGGTCCTGAACGAGGCTGAGCGGACGCAGCTGACGCAGTGGGCGCGGCGGGCGAAGACCGCCCAGTTCCTCGCGTTGCGAGCCAAGATCGTGCTGCGCTGCGCGGAGGGCGGGACGAACCAGCAGGCCGCGGCCGACCTCGGCGTCGACAGATCGACCGTGGACCGCTGGCGGGCCCGGTTCATCGCCCAACGCCTCGACGGTCTGCACGACGAGCCCCGCTCGGGTCGGCCACCCTCGATCCTTCTCGACCAGGTCGAAGAGGTCATCGTGGCCACCCTGGAGTCGACCGCGGGCAGAGACACCCACTGGTCACGGGCCTCGATGGCTCAGCGCACCGGCCTGTCGAAGTCGACCATCGGCCGGATCTGGAAGAAGTTCGACCTCAAGCCGCACCTGCAGGACTCCTTCAAACTGTCCACCGACCCGCAGTTCGTCGCCAAGGTCGTCGATGTCGTCGGTTTGTACCATCACCCGCCCGAGAAGGCGGTCGTGCTCTGCGTGGACGAGAAATCCCAGATCCAGGCCCTGGACCGCTCACAGCCGGTCCTGCCGATGATGCCGGGCATGCCCGAACGCCGGACCCACGACTACTACCGGCATGGCATCACCAGCCTGTTCGCCGCCTTCAACATCACTGACGGAACCGTTGTCGGCGTACTCGCGTATGTGCAGAGGTGCGTACGGTTGAACGTGCAGAGCAAGTAGCCGCCCGCTGCGCTCATTGCCATGCGAGAGGATGGGGCGGTGGACCTTCGTTACTTCAATCAGACCGGCTGGACCGCGATCTTCAATGGCACCGAGACCGAGATTGGCCGCATGGTGCGGGTGGAGGCATGGGACCCGGCAACTGGAACGGCGCTTGTAGTCGACCCGAGGCGAGGAGCTATGCGTCCCGTCACGGACTACGAGGCCTTCTCCCACCTTGAGAAGGCCGACCAGGTCGTAGCCGCCGTTCCTGGTGGCGGGTGGCGGGCCCACTGGAAGGACGAGGGCCCGGGAAACACCCCGCTCACGGAACAGGTACTCGCGTGGCTGATCACCTCGCAGGGCCGGGCAACGGCCATCACGATGGACGCTCACGGGCATGTTGAGGATGCCGACAGTGCCGACGCCTTCATCCCGCCGGGCGAGGAGCTGGGCCAGGATTGAGTCCCCGGATCAGGCGACTTCCGTCTCGCGCTCGATGGCCTTGAGGCGGTTCTTCAGCCGGTAGCTGGGGCCGTTGATGGCGACGACTTCGCAGTGGTGCAGGAGGCGGTCGAGGATGGCGGTGGCGAGGACTTCGTCGCCGAAGACCTGGCCCCATTCGCTGAAGGTCTTGTTCGAGGTCAGGATGATTGAGCCCTTTTCGTAGCGCTTTGAGATGACCTGGAAGACCAGGTTCGCCTCGGCGCGTTCGAGGGGCTGGTAGCCGACTTCATCGACCACGAGAACGCTCGGCCGCAGGTAGGAGCCCAGTTTGCTGGTCAGACGTCCGGCCGCCTCGGCTGCTTTGAGGTTGCGGACCATGTCGTCGAGGCTGGTGAAGTAGATCGAGTAGCCGGCCCGGCAGGCCGCGACCGCCAGCGCGATCGCAATGTGGGTCTTGCCGACGCCGGGCGGCCCCAGCAGGGCGGCATTGGCCTTTGCTTCGACGAAGGACAGGGTGGCCAGGTCTTTGATCTTGCGCGGGTCGAGCTCGGGCTGGAACGAGAAGTCGTACTCATCGATCGTTTTGTGGTGCGGCAGCCGGGAGAGCCGCAGGCCCTGTCGGAAGCGGCGGTCGTCTCGGACGGCGAGTTCCTCGGAGAGAACGAGGTCGAGGAAGTCGAGGTAGCCCATCTTCCCCTCGTCCGCCCGCCGGGTGTACTCGTTGATGGTTTCCGCCAGGTGGGGCAGGCCGAGCTTGGTCGCCGTGGTGCGGATGCGGTTGCCGGTCAGCTCGCTCAAGACGATTCCTTCGTCGCTCGGTTACTGGTGAAAGGGCGGGTCCCGGTCAGCTCGTCATAGACCGACAACGGTCGGCGGCCGACCTCGACGCGGGTCGCCGCAGCCCGGTTGAGGAGAGCTTGCAGCGGTCCGGCCTCCTCGCCCAAGGGGCGTTCGTGACGCGGCCGGGGCAAGGCGTCGCCGGTGGTGGTCCGGCGTCCTTTGCCGGTGGGCAGCTCGTCCCAGTGCTGTTCTTCGACGACACGGACCCCGCGTCCGACTGCCCGTGGATGCATGGCAAGCAGCGTCTCGCCACCGGAGTCGGCAATGGTGGAATGCAGCATGACCTGCGACTTCGTGGCCCTGATCTCCACCAGCTGACGCGGTCGGACCTTGCGGGCGGGGACTGAGTAGAGGTTCCCGCCGAAGGCGACCAGACAGTCCTTGCCGACCGGCCGCAGATGACGTTCGGCCACCAGATACGGAGTGGGTGGCAACGGCTTGAGAGCCGCGTGGTCACGAGCTGCCCGCTCACCGATGACCTGCTGGTGAGTCCGGTGCGTCTGGGCTCGTCGTTTCGGCACCCAGGCGGTGAAGGCGGCGTCCATTTCCTCGATGCAGGAGAAGGCCCGGCCGGAGAGAACGTGGTCGCGGACGATCAGGACCTGGCGTTCGACGCGGCCTTTGCCCTGGGGGCGGTAGGCGGCCAGCACATCGATGTCGAAGTCGTAGTGGCCGGCGAATCCGACCGCCTCCGGATGCAGTGGAACCGCCTCACCTGGGGCGACGTGACGGCGGACGACTGTCTTGGTCCGGTCATAGACGATCGTCATCGGCACCCCGTTGAAGTGCGCGAATGCCCGCCGATGGCAGTCGAAGAACGTCTGCAGGTCCAGGCTGGTGGTGAAGCAGCAAAACGGATCACGCGAGTACGACAGCACCATGTGGAAGGAGTAGACCTTCGGGATGCCCATGTGGGCCAGGATCCTGCCCTCATCGCCCCAGTCCACCTGAGCCTGAGCACCCGGGATCACCTCGAACCTGCGATGCATCCCTGCCAGCTCTCGCGGGGTGATCCCCAGTTCCTCCGCGATCCTTGGGCGGGCTTCCTGCACGTAGAGCTTGACCCGCTGATAGTTCCCGGTGAACCCGTACTCCGTGGCCAGCCGCTCGTGAATCACCGCGGCCTTCATCAGGACCTCGGCCCGCAGCATCGCGTCGATCAGCGGAGCGACGTCGTCGACCACTCGCTTGCGCGGCTGACCACTCGCCGTCCGGCGCGGAGGCGCGGACGAGTCAGCAGACAGGTACTTGCTGACCGTCCGCCAGTTCAGCCCGGTTTCCTTGGCGACCTCCGACAGGCTTATCGCCCCGGACTCCACCAGGCCGCGGAAACGCCGAAGCTCCAGCCACCGCTGCGGGTCCAGGACCATGGCCCACCCCTCTCTGCAACTTTGGACGACAAGCAGCAGCGTGCCGGGGGCCGGCCCTCAGCGCATCAAAAGCTCTGTACGTTCATCCGTACGCGGCTATGTGCGTTCACGTGTACGCCGACAACCGTCATATCTCAGCTTCACCGCCGCCACCGCGCGATTGAGTTCAAGAAGTTCCTGATCCGGATCGACAAAGCGGTGCCCGTCGGGCTCGACGTCCATCTCGTCTGTGACAACTGTGAGGATCGTGGATGTGCCGCAGGGGGCCGGAGCCTGACCCGTGTGACAACTGGCCGCAGCTGCCTTGGTGTGGAACTGTCGGCCCCGGCCTCCTGCGGTGCGTACTGCCGCCGGCCCGGTGAGCGTGTCCCGATAGGGGCTTTGCTGCACAAAGCACCGTCACAGTTCTGACCGCCCACCGGACCGGTGCCAGCCACCAGACCCAGTCCAAGGGAGCCTCGTGACCGTCACCAGCATGCCCCAGCCGGCGCTGCCCGCGCAGCACCTCCCCCGGCCGGCGGAGGAAGTGGTCCTCGGGGTGGACACTCACAAGGACGTCCATGTCGCCGCCGTCATCACCGTCCTGGGCGCCTCACTCGCCCACCAGGAGTTCCCGGCCACCGCCGCCGGATATCACCAGCTACTGACCTGGGGACAGTCGTTCGGCGTTCTGCGTCGGGCGGGGGTCGAGTGCACCGGATCCTTCGGAACTGCACTGACCCGTCTTCTGCGTCGGGAGGGCATCGAAGTCGTCGAAATCAACCAGCCCGACCGTGCCACCCGGCGCAAGCGAGGCAAGACAGACGCCCTCGACGCGGATGCGGCCGCCCGCGCGGTGCTGTCCGGACGGGCCACCACCGTGCCGAAGAGCGCGGACGGGCCCGCGGAAGACATGCGGGTCCTGCGACTGGCCAAGGAATCAGCGGTCAAAGCCCGCACCCAGGCGCTGAACCAGCTCAAGGCCGTCCTCATGTCCATCGACCCGGACCTGCGAGAACTGCTCACCAGACTCAGCAATCCCGCGCTGGTCGCGACCTGCGCGGCCCTCGACATCGGCGACCGGGGCGAGGCCGTCTTCACCATGCGTCTGCTCGCCCGCCGCGTCCAGTACCTGTCCGACGAGGTCAAAGAGCTCACCCGGCGCACCACTCGGGCCGTCCGCTCCTGCCGCCCCGAGCTGCTGGACCTGGTCGGCGTCGGACCCGACAGCGCCGCAGTCCTCCTCATTGCCGCAGGTGACAACCCAGACAGGATCACCGACGAGGCGTCCTTCGCTGCTCTGTGCGGTGTCAGTCCGCTCGAGCAGTCCTCCGGCAAGACGCAACGCCGGCGCCTGAACCGCGGCGGCAACCGCCAGGCCAACGCCGCGCTCTACCGCGTCGTGCAGACCCGCATACGCTGGGACGAACGTACCCAGAAATATCTGGAGCGACGCACCGCCGAGGGCATGTCCAAGCGCGAGATCATCCGGTGTCTGAAGCGGTATGTCGCCCGCGAGCTCTACCGGCACATCCAGCCCCGAGCCGCCAACCCGGTCCCCTCTGCGGCTTGACGAAACATAGGGGCTTCTACGCCACCCACAACACCGCCGAGATCAAAACCTGGCTGGGCAAACACCCCCGCTTCCACATCCACTTCACTCCGACCGGCTCCTCCTGGATGAACCAGGTCGAGCGGTGGTTCGGCCTACTGACCGACAAGCTCATTCGCCGCGGCGTCCACAGGTCCGTGAAGGCCCTGGAGGACGACATCACCGCATGGATCGACACCTGGAACGAGAACCCAAGGCCCTTCACCTGGACCAAGACCGCCGACGAGATCCTCAACTCCCTCGCCGATTACCTCGCCAAGGTCGGAACCGATAGCCAGCAGACAGGGCAGAACTAACCATCAGGATTTCTGGCGCATCACACTAGGGCGTGTATCGAGTCGGGATCAATCGACGGTCCGGGTGAGGTCTTTGATCCAGATCATCGAGGCACGCAGTTGCAGGCCGGCAAGGTAGCTCTCGGGGGTCTTGTCGTAGCGGGTGGCGATGCCGCGCCACGCCTTGAGCTTGTTGATCAGGCGCTCGACAGTGTTGCGTTCCTTGTACAGGTCGGTGTCGTGGGTGAGGGGTCGGCCGCCCTGGCGGCCCTTGTTCTTCCGGTGGGTGGTCTGGTCCTTCTTCTCAGGGATGACAGCCTTGATGTTTCGTCTGCGCAGGTAGGCGCGGTTGCCGCGGGAGGAGTACGCCTTGTCGCCGGCGACGGCGCCGGGCCGGGTGCGGGGTCGGCCGGCCGGGCCGCGGACCCGCAGCTTGTCCAGGACCGGGATGAACTGCGGGCTGTCGGCGGCCTGGCCCACGGTCAGGGTCAGTACGAGCGGTCGGCACTTGCGGTCGCAGGCGATGTGTACCTTGCTGGTCTGGCCGCCCCGCGAGCGTCCGAGCAGGGCGGCTTTCAACCGGAGCTTGCGGCGGTGCCGGAGGCGTCTTCGCGCGGCGACGCCATCGGCGCCCGGTCCGGTTTGTTCTTCTTCGGTGCCCCCTTTGACCGGACCTTCTCTTCCTCCGCGGCCTTCTCCAGGGCGTCGAGCACGCCGGGGGCCAGACGCATACCGGCCGCGTCCTGGTGGGCCCGGGCGGTGGTGGAGTCCACGCTGACCAGGGAGAGGTCCACCTCACCCCGCGCGGCCGCCTGCGCGATCAGCCCTTCCAGCAGGGTCTCGAAGACTCCGGCGTCCCGCCACTGCCGGAAGCGGTTGTGCACGGTGGACCACGGGCCGAACTCGGCCGGCATCTCCCGCCACTGCGCTCCCGAGCGGAACTTCCAGATCACGCCCTCGAACTGCTGCCGAAGTCGTGCGGGATACGGACCGTACTCGCCGATCGGCAGGTACGGCTCGACGTACTCCCACTCCTGGTCCGTCAGTTGCCGCCGTGTCATACACACCGGACTACCCGATCCACCCGCTCCACGAGAACAAAACCCACAGATTGATCACGACCCGATACACGCCCTAGTTGGCAAAAACGGCGGCAGGGCGCCCCAAGGCAGGGAGCTGTGACGCCTCGTAGTTGGCAAGGATGCCGCAGGTTAGTTGGCAACCAGTGATCACGAAATGTGACCGGCCTATCCGAGGATCGTGTTGGCAACGCCCTGGTGCTGTTCACCACCCGCTACATGGACGCAGCCCTCGACCAGCTCCGCACTGAGGGCTTCGAGGTCCGCGACGAGGAGGTGGCCAGGCTCTCCCCGTTCGTGCGTCACCACGTCAACATGCTCGGCCGGTACTCCTTCCATCTGCCGGAGCTGCCCGGGGCCTGCGGCCCCTGCGCGATCCGGATGCCGCCGACCAGGGGTGAACGTGGCCTCGACGGCCAGACGCGTGTGGCGGTCCTGTCCGGGTTTCCGGACGGGACCGCTCAGCACGGGCTGTTACGGAATGAGCAGGTAGAACGGCTGGTTCGCCGCTGCCCCGTCGGTGCTGGTGGTCACGCGGATGGAGTTGGCCGGGCAGGAGGAGTCGTTGCGAGAGACGCGGACGCCGCTGTTCCGGGGGGCGGTGTTGCTGAGGGTGGCCATCGGGATGGACTTGGAGGCCTGAACGCCCGATGCCAGGACGACGCAGTACGAGCCGGTGGCGGGCCTGCTGACCGAGGTGACGGTGTTGGTCTTCTGGGAGGTGCCGCCGTCCGAGTTGACGGTAGCGGCGGCCTGCGCGTAGGGGGCCACGGTGTTGCTGGTGGGATCGGCGGCCATCGCGATCCCGCCCAGGGTGGCGCCCACGGTGACGACGCCGAGGCCGGCCAGGACCAGCTTGGAACGCATGCGCATGTGAATCGTGCCCTTTCTAGGTCCTGTTTCTCGGATCTCCTGACCTGCGAGGGGTGTTGGGGCCAGGCTGGGTTCATGGGCCGTGGGGATCTGACGAATGCGGAGTGGGATCGGCTGGAGTCGTTCCTACCTCCTGGTGGTACGCGTGGAGGTCGGTGGAGCGATCACCGCCGGGTGATCAACGGGGTTCTCTACCGGGTGCGGACCGGCGTGCAGTGGCGGGATCTGCCGGAGCGATTCGGGCCATGGGAGACGGTCTATAAACGACATCGTCGCTGGTCAGCCGATGGAACCTGGCAGATGCTGCTGTCTCGCATCCAGGTAGCCGAGGACGCCGAGGGCGGCATCGACTGGGACGTGTCGGTGGACTCGACAGCCGTGCGAGCCCACCAGCACGCCGCCGGTGCGAGGAAAGCGCCCCCGGCCGCCGTCCCTCAAAGGGGGGCCAAGTGGGGGACGAACCAGGTCGATCCGGTACTGCGGAGACTGACCATCCGCCTGGAGGAGGTGGTCAGGTCGGCGAATGTCTGGGACGTTCCCGCGGAGGATTCACCACCAAGATCCACCTCGTTGCCGAGGGACGATGCCGGCCCCTCGCCTTCGTCCTGACACCCGGACACTACGGAGACGGACCCCAGCTCGAGCGGGTGCTGGAACAGGTTCTGGTGCCGCGAGCCGGAGTCGGCCGGCCACGCACCCGGCCCGACCATGTCTTGGCGGACAAGGCCTACACGTCCCGGAAGAACCGCCGCTACCTGCGACGACGCGGAATCCGGCACACCATCCCCGAACGTCTCGACCAGCAGAGACACCGCAAGAACCGAGGTTCACGCGGCGGTCGGCCTACCGGTTTCGACAGCGAGCTCTACAAGAAGCGCAACACCGTCGAACGCACCATCAACCGCCTCAAAGGCTTCCGCGCCGTCGCGACCCGCTACGAGAAACGCGCCTACATCTACCTCGGCACCGTCACACTCGCAGCACTCATGATCTGGCTCCGTACATGATCCGAGAAACAGGACCTAGGCAGAGGTAAGGCCCGGTCGGAAACCGGGAGCTCCTCATTCACTCCCGCCGCCCACGTCTCGCCCCAGCCGCGTTCACCCCTGAGGATGATCACGGCCTCTGCAACCACCCGAACGGCCGCCCTCGGCCGCCGGCTGCGGGAAGTGCTTCTCCTGGCAAGCATCTCCGTGGATGCCGCGTTCATCGCACCGTGGACAGCCAGAGTCGCCGTACGCCACCGCTCTGGACAGCGGCCCCAGAGCCGTTGACCAATCTGGCACTCCGCAGAGTAACCACAGGACAACATCGGCGACGCTTGCCAACAAGCGTGCTGCTTTGCCAACTGCGCTGCGTCGTCACAATCAACCGGCGGGGGAGAGGTCTCCCTCCTCAGCGGCCGGACTCTGTCCACAGGGCCGCAAATAGAGGCTCCTCTTGAGGCCGCCGCGATCAGCGGGGCGGCCCGTACGTGAGGAGTCGTCATGCCCGAGAACACCGTCACCGCGCCGCTCGCCCCGATGGAGCCGGAGGGTGTCGTCGGCGCCTTCGCCTACATCCAGGCGTTGCAGGCCGGCGACATCGATACCGCCTGCGCGGTCGTCGACGGCATGGGCCCGGAGGTGCTCAAGATGCTCCTGGACGTCGCCGCGCGCATCTTCATCCCGGTCACCGCCGTGGACGACCACGACGGGGAGCCCTGCGCGCATTCCTTCCTGGCGGCGGCGCTCGGACGGCTTCTGCTGGAGCTCCTGCGACGGCGAGTGCCTGGCCGGTGCGCCGGGCATCGCCCAGACCATCATCCGCTTCACCGAGAACATCCTCACCGACGACCACGGCAACGTCGCCGATGTCCTCCGGCAGCTGGAGGCCGCGGGGATGAAGCAGGCGATGGAGGCGCACCTGGTGCGCCGGACCACCGCGTAGAGCGCATCCGGGACTGTGGTGGTGCGGCGCGCGCCGCACCACCACACCGCACCGCGTATCCGGGGCGCACCACCGCACCGCGTATCCGGTGCGCGCCGCCGCACCGCGCCGCACCGGGCGCGCGGCGGCGGGCCCTATATCACAGACCCCCTAGACCGCGACCTGATCGGCGGCCGGGACCTGCTCTGACAAGGGGAAACGCTCCGCTATCCAACGTGGTCAAGGAGAAACGTGCGCCCGTCCGGACCTGGACAAGGGGTGGGCGGGCTCCCGCCCGAAGCTGGACAAGGGGTGCCGGGTCGCCCGTCCGGAGCTGGACAAGGGGTGGGCGGTTGGCCGGTGCGCCCGATCCGGGAGGTGCGCTTCGCGTGCGGTGCGGAGCATCGGATGCCGGACATCGTCCACTCGATGCTGAGCATCGTGGGTTCCACTCGGTGGGCGATGCCCGGCATCGTCACCACAGCCAGGCACTGGAGTGCCGCACACGGGACAGGGCGCGGGCATCGCGGCGCGCGGCCGCGTTGCCGATCCGGCTCTGCCGGGAGCGGGGCCGGCGGGACTCCCCGGCCGCGAGGCGGCGCTTTCCGGCGTCCTGGAGCCGCCGCCGCTGCTTGTGCAGCTCCAGCTTCTTCGCCGCCTTCGACTTCGGTGTCCGGGGCCGCTTCCAGACCGGCTGCCACCCCGCGGGCTCATCGGGCTCGGGCTCCTGGTCCTCGTCGAGCGCGGTGGCCATCTCCTGGTGGGCTGCGCGAGCTCGGGCGAGGGCGTCCTGCGGGTTGGGCAGTTCTCCGGGGTACTCACGCGACTCCTCCTGTGGGTCGGCCCGGCGTGTGCTGGATGCCGGGCTGCTGGGTGTGCGGCGCCGGGGCGGGCTGTGGGCGGAGGCCGTGAGCGACTTCGCGTGCCCGCTTGCTGTCCTGGATCGTGGCGGCCAACTGCGCGGCGGCGGCTTCCATGGTCTGGCGGGTCCGCTCCACCGTCTCGACGCCGGTCTCCGGCTCCAGGAGGCGGCCGCCGTTCGGTCCGGTGCGGAACGGGCGCGGGTGCGAGCTCGAGGTAGCGGGCACGGCGACGGTGCGCGGCCGGGTGCGGGAGCCCAGTCGCTCCGCACGCCGCGCCGCGTTGACCCGGGCTGCCAGGGCACCGGCAGCGAGGCGGGCCCGCTCGTACGGGGGCGCGGTGCGCTTGCGGGTCAGCGGGCGCAGCACGGCCTGGTCGTCAGTGTCGCGCGGGTACAGGGCGCGCAGGTCGGCGGTCCTCGTCCGGCCCCGGCCGACGGGGCGGGTGTAGTCGTCGACGGCCGTCTGCACGATCTGTTCGTCCAGGCCCGGCTGGTGGGGGCGGCCGCGCAGGACGTAGGAGAGGTGGCGGCGGGCTTCGGCAAGCAGGTGGTGGCGTTTGAACGCCCCGCGCATGACGTACACCACGGCGACGACGTCGACGGCGGCCAGAACCACGTCGACCACCGGCCGTACCCGCGCCCACACCGCCGCGGCGGCTGCCGCCCGCGCCCGCTCCGCCAGCCGGGAGACGACATCGGCGCCGAACGCGGCGATGGCTGACTCCCGCCATCCCTCGCGCAGCTCGGACAGCGACCGCAGCACGGTGCGCTTGTGCGGGCGCGTCCGGTCGGCGGCCTGGCAGGCCAGCGCGTGGGCGGCCCGCTCCCCCGGCGTGTGCCCGTGCTTCTTCTCGTACGTGGCAGTCAGGACGGACATGGCGTCCTCGATCTGCTGGCGGCGGGTCGACTGCCAGCCGATGAGCCGCTGGTCGATACCTGAAATCTCCATGACGGGCCGGCGGCCGGGCGTCACCTCGCGCGGCTCCCAGGACCTCCTTCACCGCGCCGGCTGCGAACTCCAGACCGCGGTCGATCCGTACGAGCTCGGGCACCGCGCCGAACGGCGAGACGTCGCTCTCGTGGGTGAGCGCCATGCGCATCGCGGTGAGGACCGTGCCGGAGGTCGGGGCGGTGGCGATGGCCCAGCCGCGCAGGGCCCGGGTGCCGTCGTCCACCACGGTGGTCGGGGTTCCCCATGGCACCCCGGGCCCGTTCGGCATTCACCGCCCAGAGGCGGAGACGGACGATCCGCCGCAGGACGCGTACGCGGCTGCTGTTCCCGCCCCACGCGACGGGCGCGGCCGGTGAGCGGAATCTGGCGGCAGGTCCTGGCCGCGTACACCACCGACCAGCATGACGAGCGCGACCGCGAGCAGCTGCTCGCCCTGGGCGCCGCCGAACTCGCCCACGCCCGCAGCAGCGAGGGCAGTCCCGCCACCGCCGAGGACGTCCAGCACATCGCGCTCCAGGAATTCGGTCTCCTGCTCGGCATCACCCAGGCCCGCACCGCGCTGCGCGAACGCCGTACCCGCCACGGGTAACCGTCGCGGCGGTCGGGCGTTAGAACGGTGTGACCAAGACGACGACGCGGCCCGCCACTCAGATCAGCGACCGCGCCGCACCGCCGCCTCCCGCTCCGCCAGGTGAGCCGATCTTCGCGGCGCTGGCCGCGCACTGGATGGCGGCGGGGCGTGTCGTGCCCGGTCAGGTGGACCGGGAGTGGGTCATGCTGGCAGGCAGCCCGTGGCCCCTGCGATAGAGACCAGTGTGGTGCGGTGGTCGCCCCACGGCCCGCACCCGCTGCACCCGGCCGGCAGCCTCGGAGTCTGTCCGGTCACCGAGGCTGCCGGACCGGCCGGTCACGTTGGGCCCCTTCCGGTCCGGCAGCCCCACCCTCGTCACAGCGTTTTCACGGGCCTCCCAGACGATTGCGGGCCGCGGCTCCGGTCAACCGCCCCAGCCGCGCCTGCGTCTTCTTGCCGGCATCGCGCGGCGCAACGCCGATGCTTCGACGGCCCTGTCGACCGGGACGCCGAGGCGTTCCGGTCGACGTGCATGAAAGGAGGCGACGAAGTGGCCGATGCCAGGCGTCTCAGGGCACGGCCGTGGGATTCGCCGATTCGGCGGCGCGGCGGTGTTCGGCATTGATGCGCTGGGCCTCTTCGAGCTGGTCTTCGAGGATGACGATGCGGCAGGCGGCCTCGATGGGGGTCCCGTTGTCGACGAGCTCACGCGCTCGGGCCGCGATGCGCAGCTGGTAGCGGGAGTAACGGCGGTGCCCGCCAGCGGAACGGAGCGGGGTGATGAGGCGGGCTTCGCCAATCGCGCGGAGGAAGCCCTGGGTAGTACCGAGCATGTCGGCGGCCCGGCCCATGGTGTAGGCGGGGTAGTCGTCGTCATCGAGACGGCCGAACGAGTCGTCTGCTGTCATTGCACCTCTCTGTGAAACACGCTGGAGGGGCCCTGGTGCCATTGGCACCAGGGCCCCGAAGGAACTGCTACACCATCTGCCGGCCCTGGAACTGCGCCGGCCTTCTGTTTCCGCTGGCCCGACCTGAGTTCTGTCGGGGATGCGGGGATCGCGGTTGCTTGACCGGAGACCACCTCACTATCGATGTCCTGCGGTACCCGGGCTCAGCGATTCCGCCCGGGCGATCCTGATGGCGCCTGGCTCCTCCGTTCTTCCCTCTTGATCAACTACTGCTTTGCACTGCTGGTGATGCGAACTGCTGGTGACCTGAACAAGCGCCACTCTCCGGCAGCCAGCCCCGTCGCCCGTCCTGCGTCTTCTCTGGCTTAGAACCCCACTGCCGAACCTCCCGGCACGCGCGTCCGCAGCCGACGCCTTTACCGAGGAACCACTGACAACCGCACTGCGGTCCTGCGAACTGCACATTCGGGTACTGCCACCGCGTTCGCCGCGGCCCTGCTCACGGCGGCCCCTGAACCTGCGGGCCACCCGGTCCGGCCGTCAGTCCCGTCGCCGTCCTGCAACAACCCTGGCTTCGAAACTCCACCACCGCACCGTCCTGCTACCTGCAACTGCGTGCTGCTGCCCGCCAGTTCGTCTCTGCCGGGCCTCGCTGATCTCGGCTACGAGAGAAACCATAACCACGCTGCCACCCAATGTCTACTCCGACCGACATAGATTTCCATGTGCTCGACAGCGAGATAATCGGACCTTGCCGGTTGAGGGAGGCGGGCGCTGTCACGTTGTTGGGTGTGTGAGTGCCTGATGGTGTGTCGGGTGTGGCGGGGGGTTGGGTTCCGGCTCCGTGCTCAGGCCGCGGCGGGCAGGTCGGCGACGCCGGTGACCTGGTCCCAGATGGCGAAGCGGGTGGTCATCTCGGTGCGGTATTCGGGGGCGGTCATCAGGTGGCGGTGGGGTCGGAAGTGGGGTGAGATGCCCGGCACTGTCACGTTGACTGACCGGGTGGGATGATCTTCTGGTTGGTCATGCTGGGAGGGGGCGTCCGTGGACAGCGCATCGCCGTCGTACAAGGGGCACCGGTACCCGGTCGAGGTCATTGCCCACTGTGTGTGGCTGTACCACCGCTTCCCGCTGTCGTTCCGCGAGGTCGAGGAGCTGATGCTCGAGCGTGGCGTGGTCGTCTCCCACGAGACGGTCCGCCGCTGGTGTGCGAAGTTCGGGCAGGCCCACGCCAACGGCCTGCGCCGCCGCCGGCCCCGGCCCGGGGACAAGTGGCACTTGGACGAGGTCTTCGTGAAGATCAACGGAGAGCAGAAGTACCTGTGGCGGGCCGTCGACGCCGACGGCAACGTGCTCGACATCCTGGTCCAGTCCCGCCGGGACAAGGCCGCGGCCCCGGCGCTTCTTCCGCAAACTGCTCAAGAGAACCTGCTCGGTGCCGAGGGTGATCGTCACCGACAAGCTCCGCTCCTACGGCGCGGCCCACCGCGAGGTCATGCCCTCCGTCGAGCACCGCGCCCACAAGGGCCTCAACAACCGGGCCGAGAACAGCCACCAGCCCACCCGGCAGCGCGAACGCGCCACGAAAGGCTTCCGTAGCGTCGGCGGAGCCCAGCAGTTCCTGTCCGCGTTCAGCGGCATCTCACCCCACTACCGACCCCACCGCCACCTGATGACCGCCCCCGAATACCGCACCGAGATGACCACCCGCTTCGCCATCTGAGACCAGGCCACCGGCGTCGCCGACCTGCCCGCCGCGGCCTGAGCACGGAGCCGGAACCCAACCCCCCGCCACACCCGACACACCATCAGGCACTCACACACCCAACAACGTGACAGCGCCCCTCGGCGCTCCGTCGCGAGCAGCACAGCGGTCGGCCTGCCGGAGAGGAGACAGCCGCCGAAGAGTCCTGCGACTCGGTGTGCGGCCCCGGTCTGCTGCGGCGGATAACCGCAGACAAGTGAGCAACAACCCGCGTTGAGCCAGCGGCGGGGCGACGACCCCGCCGCCGGCCCCGTACCTACGGTGGATACATGCGTATACGTCAATTCCTGCCGATCTACCTCGCAACGATCGCTCTGCTCGCCGGCTGTGCCGAAGCGAACAAGGAGCCGAACGGCGCAACGGACCGGTCGTCGGCGCCCGCCGACCGGCAGAGCAAGCCGCCGGGTGACGGCAGCCGTGCCTGGGAGCCGGACGACGCGCTGCAACGGGCAGAGCGGGCTCTGAGATCGGCCTCCGACAGCGACGCGCGTCCGGAACTCGTCCACACCGCTAGCGCGTTCGTCGCGAGCGGCCTGGACAGGAAGCAGAAGACGCCCGGCGACCGGCCGTACCTCCTCAGCATCACCTGTGACACAGACGGGATCGGGGAACTCACCCTCACCCTGTCGCGAGGCGATCAGGAGCAGGCGTACGGAATCGAGTGCGGGGACCGGGAGGCCGACCAGTTCAACATCCCCGCGGGTAAGCCGTTCACCGCACGGGTCGACCCGGTCAAGAACGGCACCGGCCTGATCCTGTGGCGCCTGGACACCATCGCCCGGGATGTGGTGGACGGGTGTGACGACGACATCGATGGTTGTGACAGCTGAGCGGTGGACGTTCTTTGAGCAACGGTGGCGGAGCAACCTGGGTTCTGTGCGGCCACGATCCGCACCCACGTGGCGTACCGGGCACGCGCGGTCCGGTGTCGCCGCCCGAAGCGCCCGAGGGGTCTCCGGTGCCCGACACTCGGGGGCGGAGGGCCATCAGCGAGGGTCCTTCCACCTGCTGGTGTCGACCAGGAGTTGAACGCTCCCACGCAACGAGGAAGCTCCTGGTAGACGGGTTCTCGACCAAGATCGCCCGCACCGCCAGGAGCTCCGCGTACTCGTGCACCCGTCGTCGATCAATCTGTCCAGCCGTTCCCTGCGCTACTCGACCAGCCAACTCGCTACCCGGAGGCGGGAGGCCGGTACGCGATGGCAGCGCCTCGGTGCCGGTCGTCAGGCTCTGCTCGCACTGGCTCATCTGCGGTGCGACGACACCTACGCCAAGCTCGCCGCCGGGTTCGGCATCGGCATCGCGACCGTCTGCCGTTCTCGATGCGCCAGCTGAGCTTCGCGGTGCGCACGAGGACGGGCAACGTGGTGGTTGCGGGGTGGAGTGACCCCCGAAATTCCGACACCTGGACGCTGGATGTTTCGTCATCCAGGGGAAGTGATCCAAGGTGGCAAAGCGGAAGAACTCCCCGAAGAGTTCGAGCGGGACGCGGTGGACCTGGTGGGTTCCTCTCCGGACCGTTCCCTCACCGACATCGCTCACAGCCTGGGGATCCATCTGGAGACCCTGCGCAAGTGGGTCCGGGAGGACCGGACCCGTGTCCAGGCGGCGGACGGCGGGGGTGACGCCGGCATGACCTCTGACGCGAAGGAAGAGCTCAAGCGCCTGCGGCGGGAGAACGCCCGGCTGAAGGAGGACAACGAGATCCTCCGGAAAGCCGCCGCCTATATGAAGGTGAAGGCGGCGGGTGCGGTGGCCCGCAAGAAGCTGGGCATGCGCTACCGGATGGCCGTGGTCCCGCTGGACCCGGCTCCGGTGCGCGGCAGCCACGGCAGGCTGCCGGAGCGGCCCGAGGACGGTCCCGTACTCCTGTGCTCGCGCCCCGGCGAGGTGAGCGGAACGCTCCCCGCCACGGAGGTCAAGTCGCTGCTGCTGCGACTCGCGGGGCTCACCTGAGGTTGTCGAGAGCGCTACGGAGCGTGTCGATGCGCCAGCCCCCGTCCGCCTCGCGGCGCAGGTGAAAGCGGTAGGCCCCGGAGACGGCCAGTGAGGAGGTGGCATCCTGGATGCGCAGCTGGATCATGTAGGCATGCGCGGTCGCCTCGTCGCCGGACAGGTCGATCACGTGGTTGCTGAACAGGTGGCGCCGCTGGTCGCCCTGCTGGGGCCAGAGCGCCGCTTCGGCCGCCGCGATGGTCTCGGCGCCCCGGTGCAGCGGGGTCTCGATCTCTCCCATGACCGTGGCCTGCCAGGTGGCGTCGGCGGTGAAGCACTCGGCGAGGGCGGCCTGGTCGCGCTCGTCGTAGGCCCAGCCGTAGCGGGCGATGCGCTCGGTGATCAGCAGACGGTCCAGGGTCGGACCGCCGTGCTCGCCACTCGGGGGGCGCGGCGGAGTGAGAGCGAGAATCCCGGCGGCGGTGCCCCAGCCGGGGGTGGGGCGGGCAGTGGTGTCCATGACACTCCCTGTCTGGATATGGACCGGTCCGGGCGGTAGGCACCGCCCGGACCAGTCATGACGCCTGTCACCTGGCCAGTCGGGCCGGCTCGTCGAGGCGTGTCAGCTTGTGAGGGTTGCGCACCACATAGATCCGTGTAATGAGGCCGTTCTCGACCTCGATGCTCACCGCGGCCGGCTCGCCGTCGAACTCGATACGGCCCGCGGGGGCGCCGTTGAGCCACACGGGCGTCGTCTCGAGCGCCTCGACGAGCCGCTCCGCCCTGGCGAGCACCGGCGCCACCTGGGCGGCACCGCAGATCGGCACCAGAGCGGCCGACACGATCCCGCCCCCGTCGGCGATCATGACCACGTCAGGGGCCATGACCTCCAGCAGGTCCTGAAGCTTCCCGGTACGCAGTGCGGTCAGGAACCGCTCCACCACGACCTGCTGTTCCGAGCGGCTCACCTGCATCCGCGGCCGGCGGGCCGCCACGTGCTCGCGTGCGCGCCGCGCGATCTGCCGTACGGCGGCCGCCGACTTGCCGACGGCTTCCGCGATCTCCCCGTACGGCATGTCGAAGACCTCGCGGAGCACGAAGACGGCGCGTTCGGTGGGCGCGAGTGTCTCGAGCACGGTCAGCATCGCGATCGAGACACTCTCCGCCAGTTCGACGTCCTCGGCCACATCGGGGCTGGTCAGCAGCGGCTCCGGAAGCCACTCCCCCACGTAGTCCTCGCGGCTGCGCGACAGCGAGCGCAGCCGGTTGAGGGACTGGCGGGTGACGGCCCGCACCAGATACGCCCGGGGCTCGCGCACCTGGGAGTGATCGACGTCGGCCCACCGCAGCCAGGTCTCCTGCAGCACGTCCTCCGCATCGGCCGCGGAGCCGAGCATCTCGTAGGCGACGGTGAACAGCAGGCTGCGGTGGGCGACGAACGGGTCGCCGGTCATGGCGTCATGAGTCACACCGATCATGGTGTCAGACTGCGCCGGCCGTCCGGGGCCGCTCGGCCAGCGGGATCTGGCAGGCTTCGGAGTAGCCCTGCGAGGTGATCCCGTGCGCGGTGTTGACCCGGGTGGAGAGGTTGGCGAAGCCGACGAACACGGTGAGCTCGACCAGGCCCGCCGGGCCGAGCTGCTTGAGCAGGCTCGCCGACAGCTCGTCCGAGACGGTCGGCGGGGTGTTCGTCATGGCCTCCGAGTACTCCATCACCTCGCACTCCAGCGGGGTGAACGCGTCGGAGTCACGCCAGTTGGGCACCTGGCTGGCCTTGGTCAGGTCCAGGTTCTGGTTCAGCGCGGCGAAGTAGTTGATGTCCAGGCACCAGCTGCAGCCGACCTGGGCCGCCACGGCCATGTGCGCGAACGTCTTGAGGCCCTCGTCCACCGCGTCCCACGCGGCGGCCTTCGCCGAGAACTCCAGGTTGGAGGTGGCGACGGCGGGGTTGTTGAAGACCACCTCAACGGGCTCGGGCACGGAGCCGAGCTGCTGGATGAGAGCTTCCTTCATCTCGGCGGGAAGCTCGGCCTTGGGGATACGCGGTGTCATGGTGTTCTCCTTGTTTCAGCGGCCTTGCGGCCTGTTTGACATGAAGACACCGCCGGGCGCACGAGTGTGACAACTGTGAGGATCGTGGATGTGCCGCAGGGGGCCGGAGCCTGACCCGTGTGACAACTGGCCGCAGCTGCCTTGGTGTGGAACTGTCGGCCCCGGCTCGCCCGTCCGGGTGCGGTCTTTTTCGCAGCGGCGAACATCGCTAACCTCAGGAGTCGCAATTGACAGCCGCGTATCTCATGCGGTGAGAACGGGGGAGCCATGGACGTCACGGTGATCGCAGAAGGCCCCGACGGAGGAGAAAAACTCCGTTCCTTACGGGGATGGTTGGTCGATTCTCAGGAGTTGCGGGGGCGGGTCGACAGCGTGGAGCGGCCGCCGAAGACCGGCACGCTGGGCCCGGTGCTGGACGCCCTGTCGGTCGCACTCGGCCCGGCCGGTGCGGCGAGCGCGTTCGCTACCGGTCTCATCGCCTGGCTGCGCACCCGCCGGGGTGATGTACAAATCAAGGTCACGCTCCCGGACCGTAGTTCGCTGGAGCTGACCGCGAAGCGGGTATCCGGTCTCGACGCTGACGCCCTGCAGCAGCAAGTGACCGAGGTCACCGATCTGTTGAGCCGACAACAAGGAGACACGGGCGGGGCCGAGCGTCGCGAGCTGCCATGACGGACCTGTCCGGCGCGGGCGTACGGGTCCTGCTGATCGCGACCGCCACGCACGAAGGCGCCCTGCTGACGTCGGTGCCCGCAGTCGCCACCTCCTGCCAGGATCTGCGCACCGCCTTGATCGAACGCTGTGGGGTGCGGCCCGACCACCTGCGCCCGCTGCTTGACCCGGCCGACGCGCAGACCATGGCGCGGGCCGTCACCGAGGAGGCGCAGCGCGCGGAAACCGTGCTGCTGGTCTACTTCATCGGGCATGGTCTGCTCGGTCCGGACGGGGAGCTGTACCTGGCGGCGACCAGCACCGACCGCCTCACCCCTGGAATGGCCGAGCACCAGGCACTGTCGTTCTCCTCGCTGCGCCAGGCGCTGGAGGCGAGCCGGGCGTCGTCCGTTGTCGTCGTACTCGACTGCTGCTTCTCCGGGCGGGTCTCCTTGAGCGGCAGCCCGTCCCTGCCTGCGTTCACAATGACGCCCGCGCACGGCATGTACCTCATGGGGTCCGCCGAACAACTGGCTCTCGCGCCTCCCCACGCCGTGCACACCGCGTTCACCGGTGCGCTCATCGAGCTGCTGACGCACGGCGACCCGCGCGGGCTCCAGCCGCTGACCCTTGATGCCGTGTTCGACGGGGTTTTCCGGGCGATGAGTGACCGGCAGGGGCCGCTGCCCCGGCGTCAGGCCGGGGACCGCTCGGGACACCTCGTCATCGCACCGAACTCGGCGGTGCCAACGCAGGCGGGTCCTCCAGAGGAAGCGGAGCCCGCGCCCGGCCGCTGCCCGTATCTGGGCTTGGATGCCTTCGGGGTGGACGACGCCGACGTGTTCTTCGGGCGTGACGGTATGACGGAGCGGGTGTTCGCCGCGCTGACGGAGGTGGCCGCGACGGATGAGCCGGGCCCGCTGGTTCTGGTGGGCCCGTCCGGTTCGGGAAAGACCTCTCTGCTCAGCTCCGGTCTCATGGCCGGGCTGCGTGAGCGGGGCTTGCTCGGCACCACCTCCTGGCTCTCCCTGCGCCTCACCCCCGGCAGAAGCCCGCTGCGGCGGCTGGCAGCTCGGTTCGACACCAGCCCCGAGTCCGTCGATCTGATCCGGGAGGATCCCGACCGCGCGGCCGAGCTGGCCGAACGGCTGCTGGCCGGCCGGCCGGAGCAGAGGCTGATCGTCGTTGTCGATCAGCTGGAGGAACTGTTCACGCTGTGCACGGACCCGTCGGAGCGCACCGCGTTCCTGCGGGCGGTAACTGCCCTGGCCCGGCTTTCGGGCGGGTGCCGGCCGGGGGCGCTGGTGGTGCTCGCGCTCCGGGCGGACTTTTACGGTCAGGCGGCCGCGCACCCCGAACTGCTCGCCGCTCTGCGCGACACCCAGCTGTTGGTCGAGCCGATGACCGCCGACGAACTCCACGCCGCCATCGAGGGACCAGCCGCCGCCGGGGGGCTGGTCCTCGACGAGGGCCTCGCCGACGTGATCCTGCACGAGTTCGGCGCGACAGCAGACCGGCAGCCGGCCGCGGGGGCACTGCCGCTGCTGTCCCATGTCCTGTGGGCGACCTGGCTGCGCCGCGCCGGATCGCGGCTCACCGTCGCCCAGTACCGGGCCGCCGGTGGTATCGCGGAGGCGATCAAGACCACCGCCGACGACACGTACGACGGGCTCGACCTGCAGGGCCGGGAAGCCGTACGGCTCATGTTGCCCCGGCTGGTGCGCGTGGGAGAGGACTCCGCCGACACAGCCCAGCCGGTGGACCGCTCCGCGCTTCTGCATGGGCTGCCTGACACAGCGGCCGCACAGCGGGCCATTGACCAGTTCACCGAAGCCCGCCTACTCACGCTCGATCACGACTCCGCGCGCATCAGCCACGAGACGCTGCTGCGCGCCTGGCCCCGGCTGACGGAGTGGGTCGACGCGGACCGGGACTGGCTACGCGCCCGACAGCAACTCGCCGCCGATGCCCGGGCCTGGGAGAAAGCCGGGAGGGAATCCTCGTTGCTGTACCGGGGGAGCAGGCTGGTTGCTGTACGGGAACGCGCCGAGTCGTCACCGGTGAGCGCCGTCGAACCGGAGTCTGAGCTCGCCAAGTTCGTGGACGCCTCTTGGCATCAGGAGCGCCGGGGTGTGCGCCGGGTCCGAATCGCGGTGGCGTTCCTCGTGGCTCTGGTCGTGCTCGCCACATACGGGCTGATCGGTTCCGTCGCCTTCCAGCGGCGGGCCGAGCGGGCGGGCGAACGCGACTTGGCCCGGTACCTCGCCGCCGAATCCGAGGACCTCCGTGACCAGCAGCCCGGTCTGGCCAAGCAGCTCAGCCTGGTCTCGTACCGGATGAACAAAGACGCGGGGCGCGGGGCGCTACTCAACAGCCGGCGCACGCCCGGTGTGATCAACGCAGAAGAACCTGCCCAAGACCTCGCCTACAGCGGTGACGGCCGCATCCTCGCAATCTCTGTCTTAGACAGGATCGAGCTGCGCTTCCCGGGCGGCTCCGCGCGGGTCGGAGCGGGCGTGATCGGCCCGGTCACGATCAGCCGGGACGGCCAGACACTCGCCGCAGTCACCTACGACAAGCGTCGGCCGAAAACGGCGCGGGTGCAGCTGTGGGACATATCGGATCCCGCCCACCCGAGGCAGACCGCCGCGCCGCAGCTGGACCACGCCGTCCACGCGCTCGCCCTCAGCACGAACGGCAAGACCCTGTACGGCGGTCTGACGACCGGTGAGATCCGCGTCTGGGACATCGGCGACCAGGCCGCACCGAGACCACTGCCCACACTCCGGGCACATTCGGCGCGGATCGACTCCCTGGCAGTGTCCCCCCAACGTGACCTGCTCGCCAGCATGAGCGACGACGGCAGAATCCAGCTCTGGAAGGCGGCCGACTCCGGGCGCCCCGAGCGCGTCGCCATGCTCAAGGGGGCATCGTACGGCCGCAGCATTCTCATAAACCCCAGACCGCTGCACCGGGTGGCCTTCAACCCCACCGGACGGATGCTCGCAGCTCCCCTCGCCGTGAAGAATGGGGACAAGCTCGGGCTGTGGGAGTTAGACGCGCCCGACAAGCCCCGAAAGATGGAGAAGAAGAAGGACGACTCGACGATCGACACATCCACCTCCTGCTACGAAGGCCTGAATTCCCTAGCGTTCAACCCGACCCGCGACTACGTCGCCGGGACCTGCGGCAGCACCTGGCGAGTATGGATCTACCAGAAGACCCTCGTTCCCGGCGCACTTCTGTCCGGGGCGTCGGGCGGCGGCCAGGGAAGCGGCGACGAGGTGGGGATGGTCCTGTTCGACCCCGCCAAGCCCCGCAGACTGTTGCAGGCCACCGACCACGGCGTGCGCGTTTTCTACATCAACAACTCCGCCCAACCAGGTGCCGAGGCATTCCTTCCAGCGACGCCCGGAACCGGAGGCCAGTTCGACTACCGGTTGGCAGGCAAGAGGCAACTGATTGCTCTTCAAGGAGTGGGCTTGAACTACCTGTGGGACGTGACAGAGATGCCGGACTCGGCCACGCTCTTGGCCGCGACCCGCTCCCCCGACATGTTCACCGGCGGGGATATCGCCCTCAGCCCGGACGGACGCCTCCTCGCCGACGTGGAAGTGTACGAGGGCAGTAGGGTCGACAAGAAGGGCAAGAAGCAGGAGAAAGTCGGTCTGCGGCTGCGCAGCACCTCGGCGCCCCGAAGAAGCGCACCGCTGGCTACCATCGACGAGTTGGACAACGGTGTGGCGGCGATCGCCTTCAGTCCCACCGAGCCCGTCCTGGCCGTGTCCGACATGAACGGCTTCAGAGACAACAACCACAAGACACCCGTCGTACGGCTCTACGACATCGCGAACCCCAAACGCCCGCGGCAGATCGCCCGAATCCATGCGGCGACCACAAAGCTCGACTTCTCCCCCGATGGTAAGTCGCTCCTCCTCACCAATTCCCCCTTCGCCGACCCGGACGATCCCCAGCCCCAGCCCGCACAGAAGTTGGAGAGCTGGGACCTCACCAACCCAGCGCAGCCCGAGGAGCAGTGGGCGCGCCCCGTTGAGACCGGAATCGACTCAGTGCACGTCGCGTTCCGGCCGGACGGCAAGCTGCTCGCCGTCTACGACAATGGGGGCACGCTGAGGCTGTGGCGCGTCGAAGGACACCGGCTCACCGAGGAGCTGTCTCGCGTCACCGTGGGCGTTCATGGCGGCACGATCGCCTTCAGCCCCGATGGAACCCACCTCGCCCTGACCGCGACGAAAACCATCCTTGCCGACGAACGTCCCGAGATCTGGGACCTGACCGATCCGAAGTATCCCAGACGATACTCCTACCTGCCCAGCTCATCGCGCGCCGCCGATTTCTACGCACTCCAGTTCAGCCCGGACGGCGAATTCCTCGCCATCGTCAGGGCATCCGCGGGCGTCGAGATATGGGACACCAACCCGGAACGGGTCATCGCCGACCTCTGCGACTCGGCGGGCGATCCCATCAGCGGGCAGGAATGGAAGCACTACCTGCCCGACAAACCGTACGAGCCGCCGTGTCGTCCGTCCTAGTCACGGGCGGAGCGGCGGAGCGGATCTGGACCTGCCGATCGGTCGGGGCATCGACACTCATGCCGCCCTCACTCCGCGATAGTCGCCGCGGGCCTGACGGCGCAGCTCAATCCGGTCCGCCGGCCTGCCGGGCGGTCGGGTGTTCCAGAAGGGGTGCCACCAGATGCGGGCGGACAGGAGAAGCAGGCGGCGGCGCAGTGCGGTGTTGCCGTGCTGGCGGGGTGCTGCGAGGGCGTCGTACGTGGCGTTGAGGTCGCGCTGGGCCTGCACCAGGTCGGCAGGGAAGGTGGGGGCATTCATCCCCGCATTAGATCGTGTGTTCGATTTTCTTGTCACGTCTGGACACGCGCGTCCGTGCTCGCTGCCCGATCATCCGCACGACCCTACCGGCAGCCACCGAACATGGCGGGGGCCTGCAACGCACGGCCCTGCACCGGCTCCACGCACCTCCATCCAGGGCATCGGCGCAGTTCAGGGGTGAAACGTGCAGGAGCGTTTCACCGGTCGCGTTTCACTGCCACAGGCTGGTGTTGCACCTGTATGGGCTGCGCAGCGGGCAGGGACTCTTCGTGGTGAAGTCGCGCCGATTCCCGTGCTGGTGGACCCGCGTCGCACCAGACTGGTCGCATGACACAGGGACCGAGGGTGTGCGGCAGCGAGCGTGATGACCCGGAGCACGGGCCACAGCCCGGCCGCGACTACCGCGAGCTGACCGGTGGGCGGACGGGCAGCTGATCGAGGTGACCGGCTGGACTGAAGAGGAGATCACCACCGGCGCGTACCTGATCACCCCTCATAGCGCATACGGGCCGGGCGGGCGGGCCTCCTACGGGCCTACCTTCAGCCGTCCTGGCGGTCCGTGGGTATGGGAGGGTGACACGCCCTGATCGGCTGAGGGCGCGGCAGGCTGACCGGTTGCGGTCTCCAGGCGGTCCAGGCGTGCGTAGAGGGCACGAACAAGCCGCGCACGGCTCTGGGCGCAGCGGACGGTGCCCTCGATCATCGTGGACAGCCGGCCTTCCGCCTCACGCAGGACGACGTCGGCGAGTGCCTTCGGCCCGCTGTCCTTGGGCAGCTGGTCGGCGCGGCGGCGGACGTCGGCGGCGACCGCGCGGGCGTGACCTGTGAGCTGGAGGGCGATCTGCTCCAGGTCTCGGGTGGTGAGCGTGTCCTCCCCGGTCCATGCGAGGACGGCCGTGACGAGACACTCGTACGACTCGCGGTCGAGCGGGAGCTCCGCCTCGATGAGGCCGTCGGGGTCGTACAGGACCGTGTGGGCGCTGGTGTGCACGGCGGGCCTTGCTGCTGGGGCGTCTTCGCGCGGGTGGCCGGCGGTCACCGCTGGGGGTCCTCGCCGTCGCCGTGCCTGTCGTCCTGGTCCTCGGTCCGCGGAGCGAGGAACCTGGCGAAGCCCCGGTCCGCGCGGGCCAGCAGGGCCGGTGAGGGGATGCCGTAGGCGGGCGACTGGAGGCCGCGGCCCACCGGCTCGGGGGCGGGGGTGTCGGTATGTACGCGCATGGGGACCCGCCTCTCCGGCCGGTGGTTCGTCGGTGACTTCGACGCTACGCAGCGTTGGGGCCCGTCCTCAACGAAGTTGCGAGTAATTGCGGAGGTTCACTCCAGGGCATCGATCGCGGCCTGGATGAGCGTGCGGGCGGCGTCGCCGTACACGGCCATCTCCGCGAGGCCGGTGAACGCCTTCGCGTAGTCGGCGAGCTCGCGCGGCTGCGTCACGTTGATCTCTGCGGTGAGTGTCTCCACCACGGCCTGGAAGTCGTCATGCAAATAGAACGCCTCGAGCGGCCACACGGTGCGCTGCGCGGTGAACGGGATGATCCCCAGCGAGACGGACGCGAGCGGCATCACGGCCAGGAGGTGGCGCAACTGCCCGCGCATGGCATCGGGGTCTGCGGTGCGGAAACGCAGGACGGACTCCTCGATGAGGACGACGAAGAGCCGGCCGCCCTCGTAGAGGAACCGGGAGCGGGCGACGCGGGCGGCGACAGCTTCGGAGACGTCGTTCGGAGTGCCCTGGAAGCTGGTGATCTGGTTCATGAGGGCGGTCGCGAAGCCGGGGGTCTGGAGGAACCCGGGCGGCACGTTGGAGAGGTACGCCCGGCAGACGCGGGTGCGCTCGTAGAGGGCGTAGAAGTCTTCCTGGACCTTGCGCATGCCGCCCTGGTGCAGGCGGCGCCACTCCAGGTACATGGAGTCGACGGCGCGGGCGGTGGCAATCAGGTCGTCGGCCTGGTCGTCGGCGCCGCACGCCTGGCACCAGGTGCGGATGTCCGTATCGGAGGGCGGGGCGGCGCCCTTCTGGATCCGGGTGGTCTTCGCGGGGTGCCAGCCGCACCGGGCGGAGAGTTCGCGCCCGGTGAGGCCGGCGTCTTTGCGCAGGTGCTGCAACCGCACGGCGAGCGCCTCGCGGGCTCCCTGGGCGCTGGACGATGGAGATGCGGTCATGTGGCTGCTCAGGGGCCTAGACGGTGTACTTCTCGTGCGGGATGCCGCGCTCCCAGACGGTCTCGAACGCGGCCGCGCACAGGCGCACCGCGGCCGGGTCCTCGGTGATCTCGCAGCCGGGGGCCACCCAGTCGCCGTCGCCGCTGAAGAAGTGGAACATCGCGAGGCGTCCGTCGATCAGCCAGTAGTCGTTGCCCGGCAGGGCGATGTCCGAGGCGTTGCGGCGGGGCAACCAGCGGACCTGTTCGCCAGCGCCCACGTTCATCTCGGTCACCGCGTGCTCCCACCGGATGTAGTCGGTCACCGGCTCCGAGACGATCCGCGCGCGGCGCATCACCACGCCCCGGGCCAGGGTCTCCTTGACCAGACCGAGC
The DNA here is from genome assembly GCF_036226405.1 of Streptomyces sp. NBC_01260. Taxonomy (NCBI): domain Bacteria; kingdom Bacillati; phylum Actinomycetota; class Actinomycetes; order Kitasatosporales; family Streptomycetaceae; genus Streptomyces; species Streptomyces sp. NBC_01260. The sequence continues at coordinate 53,465 of NZ_CP108464.1, forward strand.
CACTCGGGCCACCAGCGGGCAGTGGGGTCCAGCGTGATTTCGCCGGTCCGCGCGAACTGAGCGATCTCTTCGGCCTCATCGCCAACGCCGTAGTGGTCGCGCATCTCCAGATGCACCGCGCTGTGCTGAGCGCCCCTCAGCAGTTCAGCGAAGTCCGGAACGCTGCTCTGCGACATCACACGCCTCCCTCAGAATCGACGCCATCCGCACCGGGATACGGATCACCGTCTCGTGCGGCGGGACGCCCACCGCGTGGCCAGGTACCCACTCGGTCCCGCCGATCATCGCCTTCAACAACGCTTCGGCCTCCGCACCCTGGAGGACCAGGTCGGCGCTCTCTTCCTCCACCCACACCGTCGGCGACCCACCGCCTCCCGTGTTCGGGTCGATCCCGACGAACCGTAACGTCATGGCGCTCTCCCGTGTCGAGTCGGTTGCGCTTAGTTGCGCCAACCGTCTCGCGCACCGGCACTCTCGGTCAAGACCGGGGGCCGCTCGGTCCCACGTTCGGTCAACAGCGTGCTCAATCCGACAGCCGGGTGGGCCGGGTGAGTGAACGGCGAGCCCCGGGCGTAGCCCGGTCGGCGTGCTGCCGGTTGGTGGGTTCAGCGGACCGATCGGCCCGCGCACGGGGCCACGTCTGCGAGGCACAGCATGGGACGTCACAAGCAGCACAAGCCGCGCCGCCCCCGGAGCGAGAGCGGCCAGCCGACCACGGAGTGGTTCGGCACCGCGTTCCACTCCACCGAGGGAATGCAGCACCTGGACGTTCGCCAGTCCGGCAACGGCATCCTGATCACGTCCTCCCCTGCCGAGATCGACGGTCTTCCGGCCTCCTGGCCGCTGCGCCTACGCAACGACGTCGACGGCGGGCTGAACGAGGTGGGCACGGCCCTCGCGGCCGGGCGCGGCCACGTCTTCGGCGTGACCGAGGGCCCCGGCTACAGGACCGTCCTGGCGTTCATGCCCAACCACCCGGATAGAGCGCGTGCAGGTATGAGGGTCGTCTGTCGCCGTAGCGGGTGTGGCACGACGCAGTTCAGTTGGCAAATCAGCATGCTTGTTGGCGCAGCGGCCGCCAGGTCACACTGGTCGGCAGGGAACCATTGGACCTTGAGGACCCTTCGCTGCCGCCGCACGCGACCCGCGGCGACTACCAGCTCGGCGTCCCCCTGCGCCTGGTCGACCCCGACCAGCCCAAGCTGGTCCTGGGCGAGATCGACCACGCCGACGCCACGGTGAGTCTCGCCAGGTAACGCCTGGACCGAGTTACGCCGGGGTTGGTCAGGATCCCGAACCACCTTCGCGGTTTGCCTTGCTGACCCGCGGTAGCGCAGCCGGCGCTCATCGACGCATGCGCGCCGGCATCCCTTGGAATCGATCAAGGACATCTGCCTGGGGGCGGGTGAGGGCGGTGAGGGCGTGGAGGTCGGCGACGACGGGATAGTCGAAGGCCAGGGGCCGTGGGCCGGTCTGGTCGGGCGGGGCAGGGAAGCGGCCGGTGTCGTCCTGGCAGGAGAGCAGGCAAGCGGTCGCGGCGGCGGTGGCGTGGGGTGGGCCGTAGCGGGCGAGGACGGGGATGGCCTGGGCGGTGGACAGCGGGTCGGTGTCGTGGTCGGGCGTGTGGCCCCATCCTCCGTCGGGTTGCTGGGTGGCGGTCAGCCTCGCCACGGCGCGCGTGATCGCTGCGGCGGCCCGTACGGAGTCGACGCCCAGGGTGTCGCGGGCAGCGTGCAGGGCGTCGACGGCGCGCAGGATGACGCTGGACTCGCTCAAGGTCCAGCTCCGCTGCCAGGTGCCGTCACCGTGTTGGGTGTCGAGGATGTAGTGGGTGGCGGCGGTGACCAGTGGCGCGTGCGTGCGGCCGTGAGGTGTCAGGGCGAGGACGGCGCCTGCGGTCATGTCGAGGTCGGGGTCGTCGCCTTCTCTCCAGGTGGGGAAGCCGCCGTCGGGTCCGGCTTTCGCGGCGAGGTAGGCGGCGCCCCGTGCGAGGTGGGTGCGGTAGCGGTGGGGGTCGAGGGCGTGGAGGAATTCCATGCAGCGGGCGGCGGTGTCGACGTCGGTCTGGCGGATACCGGCCGCGAAGGGCCAGCCGCCGTCCGGGGCCTGCCAGGCGGCGACGAACGCGCCCATCCGTGCCGTGTAGGGGCGCAAGGATCGCCGGGCCAGGAAGGCGAGGCCGCCCACGGCGGACAGCCATACGTCCTGGCTGTCGAGGAACGGCATTGCGCCGTCACTGTCGCGGGCCAGGAGCAGGCCGGTCACGGCCGGGGCGACCACCGGGTGGCCGGGCCGGCAGGACTGCAGGGCGTTCAGCGCGAGGAGATGGGTGGCGGCGCTGGCCTCCCACAGCAGCCTGCCGCTCCCCTTCTCCAGCACGTCGGCCAGCTGGAACCGTTCACCGGTTGAAACCGCGTGCGGCCGGTCGGTCGCCTGGGCGTAGATGACGCGTACGGCCAGGAGGTTGGCCAGCGTGAACGTGGACACGGTGCCACCGGCCGCGGGGGGAATCTCCGCCGGGTTCAGTCTCAGGCCGCCGAGCACGTGGAGTACGGCGTGGAGCATGCTCCGCTTGAGCCGGCCCCGCCTGCCCGCAGATGACACCGCATCGCCGACGAAGGGGGCCGCCGCTGCGGCGGCGTCGGCCGGCAGGGTCTGGGGGCGCAGAACCGCGTCGATGAGCATCCCGTCGAGTGCGTCGGCGCCAGCACGCCGCTCCTCGAGCCAGCACGCCAGCTCCCGCTCCTCCTTAGGGTAGGTATCGCGGGCGCGGAGCAGGGCCAGGAGCAGCGCCGTCTCCAGCACGCGGCCCGCGCACCGGTCCGGCAGCGCCCCGCCTGGCGCCACCGCCAGTGCCAGCCGCCGCTCCAGCCGGACGGCGGCGCTCTCTATCGGATCCGCGGCCCGGTTACGGGGGGCATGCTGTACGGGGAGGGTGGCGCGGTAGCGGCGGCTCTCGTACTGCCAGGCCACCGCCCCGTACAAGAAGGTACGCACCCGCTCGATCCGCGAACGGACACCCCCGTCATGCGGATTCAAAACCGCGAGGCGTTCGGCGGCTGACTCGAAGTCGTCCAGGCGTTCCTCGATCATGGCGCGGGCCATCGCGGCCGCCTCACCGCGCCCGACCCCCCGCTCCCGCGCCAGGACACCCACCAGGCCGATCTCACCGGCGTGCTCCGTACCGGCGTCGAACACGTCGTTTGTCCAGGCCACGGCATCGGAGCAGACATCGTGCAGGACTTCAGCCTGCGGCCACGCGTCCAGGAGGCGCTCGGAGACCAGCAGCAGCGGGGCCACCGTAATCGTGCGCCGCCGCACCGCGATGTACTCCGCCACCGACGGCGTGTACGACTCCTGCCGCCACCGCGCCTCCTCGCAGGTCGCCTTCGCGAACGACGCGTACGACGCCGCGAAGCGTGCACACCACCCCGGCGCCGTCCCCACGACGGTGCGCCGCCACAAATCTTCAAGAGCGGCCACCGCGGGCGCATCGCACCCGGCCCGGGCACCGGTCGTCCCCTTGAGTACCTCGACCAGAGGATCGAGCACAGCCCGCACCTCGGACACCGAGGCATGTTCACCGCCCTGGTCGAAGCCGTCGTCGACCAGCGTGATGAACGCACCCCAACAGGCCAGCACTTCCAGCTCCGCCGACGAGCCCGCAGGCGCCACGAACCCCGCCATCCGGCCGTGTCCCATCCCCGCCAGACGCCGCGCCTGGGCCGCATCCCCCACCAGGCCCCACCGCTTGGCCCACGACCGTGCCCCGAGCTCGGCCCCCTGCCACCAGGCACTGCACACCCCCGCCCCCGCAAGACCGCCGCCCCCACGCACCAGGAGCGAGAGCCCTTCGTCCGCACCAAGGAACCGAGGCGGATTACTGCGCAGATAATCGTTCATGGCCTGCCCAACGCAGACCCAGCCCTTTGGTAATGCCAGGTTCACGCACAATGACGGGCTGTCAGAGAGATCACCGCCCGTGACCACAACGTGCCAACTGACTTGCGCTCGGCTTGCCAACTACCGGACGTCACGGTCGGCTCACCAGCGACGAAGCAGGCCGCTCCTTGCCAACAAGGCTGCTTCGTCACAGCGGCCGGTGTCAGCGCCGCACAGCGCTGTACAAAAACGGTGTGCTCATTGAGGGCAGTGAAGCAGTGTCCGGCATTCAGTCGGCCGCGGGTTTCGGCTTCCAGACCACCGCCGGGCAGACGTTCCTGCACACCTTCGCCGCCCAGGACCAAGTGGCGCTCTACGCGCACCGCCAAGGGCCCGCGGCCGGCGTCGCTGCCGTCAGCAGCGGTGGCGACGGACGCACCGGAGTCATGGCTCACTGGGTGAGCCCAGGGTTCTGAACTGCTATCGGGACGACTCCTCGGCCTGAGCAGCTAAGGGTCGCCCGTGCCGAAACCGGGGGCGGATCCTAAGCGACGAATGCGATGCGGCACGGCGTGATGCTGCCGTGATCATGCGAGGCGCTGGCGGCGGCCACCCTCGAGAGGGGAGGTTCAGGCAACGCGGAGAGGGCGGGGCCAGCTATTCGTGATCTTCGGTGTGCAAGACCGCCACGCCCTTGCGTCCGAGCCGTTTCTTCAGCGCGAGGTTCTCTGCGTAGAGGTTCGCCGTCACCGTGGCGAGGGCATCGAGCTTCCCCTGCTGCTCGGCGACTTGCGCCTTCGCCCCGCGCAGCTGCTTGCGGAGCTCGGCGATCGTCTCGTCACGCTGGACCTCCCCGGGTGTGCGCAGGACGGGGCGGACGACCTGCGCGTCCCACTCGGCGAGGACGTCTTCGGCGCGGTGCACTGTTGCGTGGCTGACCTGTGCTTCGCGGGCGAGGTTCTCCTTGGTGAGCGCGCCGTCGGTGTGCAGGGGCTTGCCGGCCAGCAGCCGGGCCATGGCCGCTCTCAGTTTCTCGGCGGACGCTGCGGATACCGGCATCAGGCGGTGCCTTCCTCTTCGAGTGCGCGCGTGATGCGCTGGACGTCGGCGAGTCGGACGAAGACCGCCTCTCGGTTCGGGGGCGACAACCGCAGGTCCTTGGACAATGCGATCAGGTCGTCCTCTTCCGCGACCCAGTACGGGGCGTGGGCACGGGTGATGGTCGAATTGCGGCAGCGGGCCGGCTGGCAGGCGCCGATCAGCGGGGCCAGCCCGCGCTGATCCTCAGGGAGCTCGTCCTGGCACTCGGCCTGCGGGGCGTCGAACATGCAGTGGTTGACGGTGCCCAGGTGGAGGTTGGGGAACTCGTCGGCGAGCAGGGCCTCTTCGACCCGTTCGTCGGCGATCTGCGCCCGTAGCTGTGGATCGTTGTCGATGGTGGCGATGACCTTGTCGAGGCCGGCGTGGAGCCGGGCGGCGCCGGGTCCGACCGCGACGCGCTCGCCCTGGCGGCGGCCACGCAGCAAATCCACGAGTTTGCGGGCGGCGGCCTACTGCAGTTCGGTGTCGAACTCCTTGGCCCAGCTCGCGTCCATCTGTGCGTACGCCTGGGTGGTGCGGTTGGCGAACGCCCGGCGCGCGGCGTGCTTGAGCTGGAGGCCGAGCGCGATCTCCGAGTCGGGTTCACGTCCGGCGAGCTGCGACATGGTCTTGCGGAACATGTGCGAGCGGACGTGCGCGGGCGGGATTTTGGCCAGGCCGGGCTGGTGAGCAGTGGTGTTGACGGCGTTGATGAAGAAGTCGATCTCGGCCTCGGATTGGATTCCGGGCTCGGTGTGGGTCTGTTTTCCGGTGGGCGGGGCCAGCGCCACGAACAGGTGCGTGGAGTGCCAGGACAGCTCCTCGATGACCGCGAGAGCCTCAGCGACCGGCTCGATGATCCACCAGTGCAGTTCCGGGCGCGCCGGGTCCATCTTGGTCTTGCGGGAGACGATGGCTGGGGAGCCGAAGTAGGTACGTACGGCGTCGCGCTGAATCTCCTGGACCTCCGAGTCGCGCATCAGGCTCAGCGCCGCGACGAACACGTACACCGCTGCTCTGAGCATGTGCAGTTCGAAGGTGAGCTCTATGGCACTGATCTGTGCTCGCCACGGCGCCGATGTGCCGTCCTCACGGTGGATGTGGGCGGCGTCCGGGCACTGCAGGGGGTAGGCGCGCCAGCCCACTCCGACGCCAAGATCGACGGGCAGGCCGCGGCCGGCGGCCACGGCCTGCCTCAGCAGTCGCATGCGTGCCGCTCCTGTCCGGTGGCGCGGGTCGAATCTCTTGGCGTACCGCTTCCGGTGGGCCCCTGGGGGAGGGGGACCCCAGATCATGCGGGCGGCCATCGCCCAGATCGGTTCTCCCGTCTTCCCGTGGTCGTCGGTGGCGTGCACGGGCACCAGCGTGGAGGGATCGGCCAGCCAGCGTCGTACGTCGTCGTCCAGTTGTTCCTGGGTGACGCCCGGACCGGTGCCCGGCGCGATGTAGCTCGGCGCGGCGGAGCCTTTGCCACGGCCCACGCCCGCCGTTGCGGTCGCCACGCGGCCTTCACCGATCGCGGCGAGGACGATGGCTCGTCGCTTCTCTGGCCTGCTGCTCGTGTTGTTCGCCCCGAAGATGTTCATCGTTCTGCCGTTGGTGACCATCTTGCTGAGGGCAGTCCACATAGGCGTCCCCGCCTTGGTGTTCTGGTAGTCGACCTCGTGGACCGGCACCGCGTTGCCCGGCGCACTGAGCCACTCCTCCAAGAGGGTGTCGGTGTCTTCGGCAGGGGTCGGTCGTGCGCTGGTGGAAAGCGGTGTATCGGGCCGTGGTTGCCTCTGCTGGGCGAAGTGGTCGCGCCAGCGGAAGATGTCGGGGGCGAAGGTGTGGATGTAGGTCCAGGCTCCGCGCAGGAGCGGCCACCAGGTCTCGGGCGGGATGGACGGGGTGGCGAGCGTGTCTTTGCTGGGGATGTCCTCGTCGTACGCTTTGGCTCCGATGGCCTCGGCTGTCTCGTCGCCCCACGGGTCGTCGAAGGGGCTGATGCCGGTGATGACCTCGGCGAGCTGGCGCAGGCGGCGGATAGCCGTCACGTGGAAGGCGACGGTCTTCGCGCCTTCGACCTGGGACGCCTTGTGAACGATCGCCTCGTGCCAGTCTTCCTGGTCCCACAGGCCAAGGTCTGCCGGCAGTCCCTGTTCGCGGCCCCAGCGCATGACCTTCCTGATCTCCAGCATCGACGCATTGATGGTGGCGACGGCAAGCGGCACGGCGGGCAGGAAGATCAGCGACTTACGCAAGACCGGGTGGGAGGGGTTGAGCAGGGCAAAGCAGTACTCCCGCAGCTGCAGATTGATCAGCGGGTCATCCTGGGAGAAGGCGAACCGCCACTCCGACGGCTTCCGATTGGCCGGGCGGCCGAGGCAGTCGGCCGGCCAGCACCGGGTGTCGCCGAACTGCGGCACCGCAATGTCGTCGAGGAGTTGGTAGCCGCCGTGGCTGAAGACCTTCTCGTCGTCCCGGAAGGTGAGCGACGACAGGGGCGCGGGAGCAGGGCGGGCCGTCATCGGTCGAACTCCGTCCTCATGCCCAGGGGGAGATCGAGGCGCAGGCCGCGTTCGGCGATCTCGCGGCGCGCGGCCGGCACGAGGTCGGCGCACTCCTCGAAGACCTCCGCCAGAGCGGCCGCCTGCCGACCCCACAGAGCTTGCCAGTGCGGCGGGGCGAGGGTGGTCCGCATCCGTTCGATGTGATCGGACAGGAGCAGAAGGCGCGGGATCGGCGCTGTCACGGGTGAAGGGCGCGGGCCGCCCAGTTCAGGCGTGGCCCGGCGTTGTCGGTGAACAGGGCGGCGGCCTCGTGCAGCGGGCAAGAGGCGTCGCCGTCGCGGTCGGTCTGCTCCGCCCGCCGTGCGGCGGCCGAGACGAGCTGCGCAAGCGCGGGAAAGAGGCCGCCGGGGACGTCGATGTCCTCCTGGACCTCGCGCAGGATCGCGGCGGGGCGGGGTGTCACCGCAGCAGGCTGGGTTGCCGACGCTGGGTGCTTGGCGGGCCAGGCGGCCCCGAACGCGGGCGGCGAGGTGAACGTGGACATCGACGGGGTGCTGGTCTCGCGCACTCGCAGAAGGAACACGCGGCCGCGACCTGGCGGAAGGCCTTCGGTCATCACTCGCTGTTCGCGTTCGTCGACCCCGGCCGGGCAGGGTCCGGCGAGCCCGTCGGCGCTCTGCTGCGGCCGGGGTCTTGTGGGTGGCCGACGGATGCCGGGCCGCCACGCCAGGTTGGACTTTCGTCGTTGGCCGTCGCGACCAATGGCCGGTGCGGAGCGGGTTGAGAGGGGCTTAACGTGACCGGGTGACTCGTGTGGAATCTACGGCCCTTAAAGCATCGGCTCGCCAGGCACTGGCAGCGAGGCTGCGTTCGGCTACCCTGCGGCTGGCTGCCCCGGGCAGGGCTCTCTTGGTTCCCGGAATGTGGTCTCCCTGGCGCATCGTGGGCGAATCGCTGCTGAGCGTAGCGTTTGGGCTGCTGGGAGCAGGTCTCGCGGCCCTGGACCACGGCGGCACCGTACGGATCGCTGCCGCCGGGCTGGCGATCGCAGCGCTGTCACTTCTGCGCCGGACGTTGCCCGCGTCCGTGCTGCTGGTGACGGCCGTCGGCTCTGTCCTGTTCGGCGGTCTCGCTCCGTTGGTCCTTGTCGCCGCGTGGTCGGCGGGGCGGCGGATCGACGGGGTCGGCAGGGCCGTCGGCACCTTCGCCCTCGCATACGTCCTCAACCTCGGCCTGGCAGTCGTGCAGGCGCTGCCTCACCTCTCACTGCCCCGCTTGGTCTTCGGCGTCCTGTGGCCGCTGGTCGCGATCATCGTTCCCGGCCTGGCCGGCCGCTACCGGTCGCAGCACCATACGCTGACCGACACGCTTCGGGAGTACGAGGCCCAGCAGCAACGCGAGCGCGCGATGATCGCCGGACAGGCCCGGGCGCGGGAGCGTCAGCGCATTGCGCAGGACATGCACGACAGCCTCGGCCATCAGCTGGTGCTCATCTCGGTGCACGCGGGCGCGCTGGAGGTGGACCGCGAGCTGACCGGACGGCAGCGGGAGGCAGTGGGGGTGCTGCGCGAGGCGTCGGTGGCCGCGATGCATGAGCTGCGCGAGGTGGTACAGGTGATGCGGGACAGCACGGAGGCTCCACACGAGGACCGCACCACCCCAGGCGTCGCGGCTGCTGCGGCGGAGGCGGAGGACACCACGGCGCTGTCGCGCGGGGTGGCGGGCATCGAGGGCCTGGTAGGAACGTCCCGGAGCGTGGGCGCGGCCGTGAAGCTGCGGCACTCCGGCGAGCCGTGCCCGCTCCCCCCGACCGCCGATCACGCGGCGTACCGCATCGTCCAAGAGGGCTTGACCAACGCCCACAAGCACGCCCCGGGCGCCCCGATCACCGTCGAGCTGCGGTATGAGCCGGACTCGCTGGTCGTGGAGGTCGCCAACGGTCCCGCAACCAGGACGACGGACAACGGCCGGGGCGTGGTGAGCGGCGGCCAGGGGCTGACCGGGCTCGGTGAGCGGACCCGGCTCATCGGGGGCCTGGCGCACGCGGGCCCGACGGCGGACGGCGGCTTCCGGCTGGCGGGCGTGCTGCCGTACACATCGCCGGAAGGCGGGATCCCGAGCCCCGAGCCCGGCAACGTGACGACGACGTTCGTTGATCCAACGAACACCTTTTGGCAGCAGACCCCGGGGGACTCCTTGGACGAGGGTGGTCCCGTCATGAATGGGAACGGTCTGAAGGAGCTGGCCAAGGCAATGAGCAGGAAGAACGGAAGCGGCATAGCCATCGGCTGCGGGATGGCGGTACTGATTTCTCTGCTGCTGGTGATCGCCGCCCTCGGCGTCGGGGGATACTTCCTCCTGAACAAGGCGGAAGAGGCCAGGATCGAGCCGAAGCAGTACGACGCGGTGAAGGTGGGCCAGTCCGAGGCAGAGATCCGCAAGCAGTTGCCCAAGGAGAACTCCTTCGTGACCGACGGCCTGGAAACGGATGCGCCGCCCGTGCCCAAGGGCGCGAAGTGCCTCAGCCTGACTTCCACGGAGTCCAGCAACAATCCGGACAAGGAGCCGGTCTTCCGGTTCTGCTTCAAGGACGGCAAGTTGACCGAGAAGAAGTCTTTCGAGGTGAGGAACTGAGGAGTAGCGGGCGCTCGATCAGGGATGATGGCGAGTGACCGCAGGTAGACACTCAAGGACCGCGCAGGGGAGTCATGATCAAGGTTCTCGTCACGGATGACGAGCCGCTCATCCGGGCAGGCGTCAGGATGATCCTCTCCTCCGCCGACGACATCGAAGTCGTCGCCGAGGCGGTGAACGGCCGTGAGGCTGTCGAACTGGCCCAGACCCGCCGCGTGGACGTCGTGCTGCTCGATATCCAGATGCCGGTCATGGACGGACTGACGGCCCTGGCCGAGCTGCACCGGACCGTGCCTGACACGCGGGTGCTGATCCTGACAACCTTCGGGGAACAGCGAAACGTACTGCGCGCACTGACTGGGGGCAGCGTGGGCTTTCTGCTCAAGGACTCGGCGCCCGCGGAACTCATGCGCGCGGTCCGGGCTGCCGCGGCCGGAGACGCGTACCTGTCGCCGGGTGCCACCCGCCGTGTCGTGGACTCGTTGGCGTCCAGCCAGAGCGCCCACCGTGCTGAGCAGGCCCGCTGCCGGCTGGACGCGCTGACCAACCGCGAGCTGGAGGTCCTGGCACTGCTGGGTGAGGGCCTGTCCAACGCGGACGCTGGTCAGCGGATCCATATGAGCGAGGCCACGGTCAAATCGTACGTGAGCCGGATCCTGACCAAGCTGGACTGCGAGAACCGAGTGCAGGCCGCACTGCTGGCACGAGACGCCGACCTGGGAACCTGACCACACCACTCCGTCACTGTCGAACCGGGCTGCAAGATCGTTCGATGACCTCCGCTGACGTGGCGCTCGGGCTGACATGGGGTGTCGAAGAGCGATCTTGCAGGCCGAGGTCGCCATGCTGGCGCCAGCGGTTGACCCACTTGGATGTGCAGGCTCGTGAGATTCCCATCTCAGCCGCGACGTGGGCGATGGGGCGGCTCTTGCAACGTTCGATCAGTCGTCGTCGTCCTTCAACAGACAAAGAAGCGTTGGCGTGCGTCGTCATGACTTCACCTCTGCGCTCTGCTCGCCTCCGGCCGGAAGGGACGCCATGATCGGGCTTGTGCTCGCCGTCCGCCTGGTCTGGGTCGCGAGCACCAGGGCGGCCAGGACGGCAAAGGCCGCGCCGGTCCACATCGCTACGGCGGGGTCGTCTCCGAACAGGCTGATGGTGATGGCGCTGATAGCGGTCCCCAGGGTGACGCCCATAGTGATGACCGCGGTGTGCACGGTGCTGACCAGGTTGCCGACACCACCGATCTCGGCCACCCGGGTGACCAGTGCCGGGTTCATCGTCACCCCGGAGAGGCCGACGACGAGCACCATCCCGAGTGCCACGGCCGGCACATGGCCGCGCAGCGCCAGCAGTCCCAGTGAGACGAACAGCAGCGTGTGCCCGAACCGCAGCACCTTCACTGCGTGCTGGTCGGCGAACTTGCCGACGATCAGATTGCCGACGTAGGAGCAGAGGCCGTAGCCCAGCAGGATCAGGGTCGTGGTGTCGGTGGCGAAGTCGGCGCTCTGTTCAAGGAGCGGGGTGAAGTAGGAGAAGGAAGCGTAGGCGGCCCCGACCGTGAGCAGGCTGACCAGGTACCGCGACCACAACCGGGGTGAGCGCAGGTTGCGTATGTCCTGGGCGGCATCATCCTGAGAGGCAGCTGCCAGAGGCGGAAGTGCGACCGCACTGATCACGAACAGCAGGAACGCGGCGGCCCCGAGTACGTAAAAGCTGGACTGCCATCCCCACCGGCCAGCGATGAAGTGGGACAAGGGCAGGCCGATCACGGTCCCGACCATGATTCCGCCGAGCACGACCGAGATTGCTTCACCGATCTTCTCCGGACGCGGCGCCAGGCGTGCCCCGAAGGTGACCGACAGTCCGAACCCGGCACCGGCCAGGCATCCAGTCAGGATGCGGACCAGTGCCACCCACCAGTACGCGTGCACGAGCGGAACCATCACCTCTATTACGGCGTAGGCCACGACCACGGTCAGCAGAGCTCGCTTGGGTGGGCTGTGCCGGAAGACGAAGGCGAGCAGCGGGCCTCCGATCGCCATGCCCAAGGCGTACAAGGAGACCAACAGGCCTACTTGGCTGGTGCTCACACCGAAATCGTCGGCGATCGCCGGCATCATTCCGGCGATCTGGAGCTCGCTCATCACCACGACGAGGATCGTCAGCATGAGCACATAGAGCTGTCGTTTCACTTCAGGACCTTCCTCCGCCGATCGACGAGTCCGTGTGTCGACCGGCGAATCCATTCTTTTGTATTTGAGAATTCAAAATCAGGGCATACGGAAGTGACGCCCACAAGGACGCTAATGCTTGACCGTTTGTGACGCTCAGGCCACGAGCGCCCCAAGCGCCAGTCGTGCGATCCGGTCGAGCTCTTCAGGTCGAGTACCGGCCTGGGCCATGACCCGCAACCCAGAGATGAGGGCGACGACGGACAGCGCAGCCTCCCGCACCGGCAAGTCCGACCTCAAGGTGCCATCGAGCCGTCCCGCACGGAGGGCCTGACTGAGCAGCGCGATCTGCTGCTGCAGAGCCCCGTCGAGAATCCGCTCGACGCGAGCGTCTCGCACTCCCAGATCCGGATTCATGCGTGTGGCCACCGCCATGCATCCAGCGGCGTGCCCTCGGACAGCCGCCTCGCGCTCCTCGCCGATCACGAGACCGAGCAGGCCGGCCAAGCGCGCCGCGCCGCTGAGCTTCTCATCGGTCAGGATCGACTCATGCCTGCCGCCAGTGACGTTCACATAGCGCTCCAGCGCCCTTACGAACAGTTCCTCTTTAGAGGTAAAGGCGTTGTAGAGGCTGCTACGCCGCACGCCCGCCGCTTCACAGAGCTTCTCGGTCGACGTGTCGGCGAAGCCGTGCACGCGGAACTCGCCCGCCGCCGCGTCGAGCACGTCGGACTCTCTGAATGACCGTGGCCTACCCATGCCGCTCACCGTAACGCTTTATAGATTCTGAAGTCCAGAATCTATCGGCTCGCCGCACGCCGGCAAGCGAGCGCCATCAACGTCATGCCCCGCAACAACTAGCGGTGGTTTGTTAGGTCCTGTTTCTCGGATCATGTACGGAGCCAGATCATGAGTGCTGCGAGTGTGACGGTGCCGAGGTAGATGTAGGCGCGTTTCTCGTAGCGGGTCGCGACGGCGCGGAAGCCTTTGAGGCGGTTGATGGTGCGTTCGACGGTGTTGCGCTTCTTGTAGAGCTCGCTGTCGAAACCGGTAGGCCGACCGCCGCGTGAACCTCGGTTCTTGCGGTGTCTCTGCTGGTCGAGACGTTCGGGGATGGTGTGCCGGATTCCGCGTCGTCGCAGGTAGCGGCGGTTCTTCCGGGACGTGTAGGCCTTGTCCGCCAAGACATGGTCGGGCCGGGTGCGTGGCCGGCCGACTCCGGCTCGCGGCACCAGAACCTGTTCCAGCACCCGCTCGAGCTGGGGTCCGTCTCCGTAGTGTCCGGGTGTCAGGACGAAGGCGAGGGGCCGGCATCGTCCCTCGGCAACGAGGTGGATCTTGGTGGTGAATCCTCCGCGGGAACGTCCCAGACATTCGCCGACCTGACCACCTCCTCCAGGCGGATGGTCAGTCTCCGCAGTACCGGATCGACCTGGTTCGTCCCCCACTTGGCCCCCCTTTGAGGGACGGCGGCCGGGGGCGCTTTCCTCGCACCGGCGGCGTGCTGGTGGGCTCGCACGGCTGTCGAGTCCACCGACACGTCCCAGTCGATGCCGCCCTCGGCGTCCTCGGCTACCTGGATGCGAGACAGCAGCATCTGCCAGGTTCCATCGGCTGACCAGCGACGATGTCGTTTATAGACCGTCTCCCATGGCCCGAATCGCTCCGGCAGATCCCGCCACTGCACGCCGGTCCGCACCCGGTAGAGAACCCCGTTGATCACCCGGCGGTGATCGCTCCACCGACCTCCACGCGTACCACCAGGAGGTAGGAACGACTCCAGCCGATCCCACTCCGCATTCGTCAGATCCCCACGGCCCATGAACCCAGCCTGGCCCCAACACCCCTCGCAGGTCAGGAGATCCGAGAAACAGGACCTAGACCGGGGAGTAGAGATCGAGTGGGTGGCCTGCGCCGACGGCGTTGATCAGGGCTTGAAGTTCGGGTGGCGGGGGTGCGTTGCTCCAGGCTCGCCAGCAGCGTTGGAGGGTGGTCCAGGGGTCGAGCCAGGCCCGGACGGCGCGGATTGCCTGCGGCCAGCTGGCCGGTTGGGGCTGGTGGGTTCTGCTTGGGCCCCCTCTCAGCCGGCCCCACCGCTGTGACAGTCGGCGGGGCCGTGGGGACGACGGCGGGCTCCCGGTCCGGAGGTTGAGCGAACCAGGTGTCCCAGCAGAACGAGAACGCGCAGGTGACCAGGGTCTGGTGGCGGCGGATGGCGGTATCGGAGCGGACCTGGAAGTCGGCCCAGCCCAGTTCGTCCTTGATCTGCTTGTAGCTCTGCTCGATCCAGTGCCTGATGCCGTAGATCCGGACGACTTCATGCAGGTCGGCGGCCGGTTCAGGGTTGTCGGCCTCGCGGGGTCCGCCGGGGCGGGGCAGGTCGGTGGCCAGATACCAGGTGGCTTGCGGGGGAAGGGTGGCCGGGTCGGTGGTGGCCACGACGAGACGGACGTTCCCGTCGGGTCCCCACCAGCCAAGGGTCGCGTCGGCGGCCCACCAGGTCTCGGTGTGTCCGTCGCGGAAGGTGCGCTCGACGGAGGTCCAGCCACCCGGGTGCTCGGGGTCCGTCCAGGTCAAGGCGTGGGCGGCATGGACGGGGGTGTAGGCATCCTTGCCGTGGGCCCAGGTGCCGTGGCTCGGTTTGAGAGCCATGACGAACGGCAGTCCTGCCGAGGCGAGTTGTCTGCGGAAGCCGTCCTGGTCGCCGTAGGCGCAGTCGGCGGCCACGGCGCGGAAGGCCACCCCGGCAGCCTTCGCGGTGTGGGCCAGTTCTGCGGCGATCTGCAGCTTCGTGCGGAAGCCGGTGTCGCTCTTGCCCTTGGGGAAGTGATGGGCGGGGCTGTAGGGCACGGCGTGCAGCGGGTAGTAGAGGTTCTCGTCGGCCCAGCAGGTGGTCACGGTGACGATGCCGTTGTCGGTCTTGCCCAGCCGGCCCAGCCACTGGCGGCCGATGTGCGCGGTCGCCTTGCCGTCCTTGCGGTCGCCCGAGTCGTCGATCACCAGCACCCCGCCTGGGTGCGGGGCGGTCGCGGGATCGGTCAGCAGCAGTTCCAGTCGGCGGGCGTTGACCTGCTCGTGGTCCCAGGACGACTCGGACAGGAAGAACTGCAGCCGCTGTACCGAGGCGCGCTGGGCCCCGACGACGGGTTCGGCGCCGGCCAGGCAGCTCAGTGTCTTGTTCCGGTCCCGCGGCAGCAGCAGTCCCGCGAGGTACTCGCGGAACCCGCGGCGCTGTGCCAACGTCGAGAGCAGGTCATCGAAGCGCGCGGCGTAGGCTTCCAGCGGGCCCGGAGCGGGCGGACACGGCAGACGGCGAGTCATCACAAGCCCCCAGGCGGCGAGGCGACGTTCCTCTGCTACCGGCCTACTACGGCCCTGACCCGCCGTCAACAAACCACCGCTAGCTGATGCGCGGCCAGGCACAGTGCCGGCCTGTGCGGAAAACCTGGGCGCCCGGGGCGACCGGTCGCGTCTAATGGCGCCCATGACCCCATCACCTTCTGCCTTGTGGCGCTTCGTCGACGAGGACGATGCCACCGCGCTGACGCTCGTCGTCGACCCTCCGGCCGGGGTCTACACCCGCCGTGTCCCGCCGGCGCTGCCTCTGGCCCCGGGCGTCGAGCACGGCCCTGCGGCGGAACAGGCGGCCCATCATGCCGCGGCGGCCTGGGGTCTGCCCGACTTCGTCTTCCGCCAGGCCGCCCACGCCCAGAAAGGATCAGGCCTCCGTGAACTCGGTGACCGCCTGCTGCTGGCCGGCCATCGAGGTGCGGTCGTGCAGGTCAAGGCCCGCACCATCGCGCCCAAGGACGACACCGCAGAAGCCGCCTGGATCAAGAAGGTGGCCACCAAGGCGATGAGCCAGGCGAAAGGGACCGTCCGGCAACTGCGGATGATGCCAGCCGACATGGTCAACGGCCGTGAGCGGATCCTGAACGTCGACGGCAACGCCTACGAGTGGATAGCCGTGTTCCTGCTCGACCACCCCGGTGTCCCCGCGGGCACGGTGGTCACCTGGCAGGAGATCGGCATGCCGGGGATCGCGCTGACCCGCCGCGACTGGGACTTCCTCTTCGACCAGTTGCGCTCCACCACTGCAGTGCTGGACTACCTCTTCCGCGCCGCGAAGGAGCCCTCTGTCCCACTCGGCGAGGAACCGGTGCGCTACTACGAGTTCGCCGCCGCGGACGCCGACGCCTCGCCGGCGCAGTTCGACACGGAGCTCGTGGGCCCCGGAGGCGTTGCCTACTCCACCCCGCTGCTGCCTCAGGCCCCGGCCGGGGACGACGGCACCCAGGCCCACCTCGTGATCCGCCTGCTGTTCGAGGACATAGCCCTCAGCCCCCTGAAGCCCCCGCTGACCGAAGCCAACCGTTTCGCTCTCCTGTACGACCTCGACCGGCTGCCCGTCGACGCCCGCACCGAATGGGGTCACCTGCTCGCCGACATGCTCCGCGACGTACCCGAGGTTCCCGAGGAACACTGCAAATGGCGTTTTCGGCGCATGCTCCACGAGGACGACACCCGCCAGCTCATCTTCGGAGCGGCCACCCTTCTCGACTCCCGCGTCAAAGCCGCTTTTCAGGCTTACGTGCTGCTGCGGCATCACGAGGTCACCACGCGTACCGGACTGGCTGAGCAGACCGCCACGCTCGGTGTCCTGCTCACCCCCCGCCGCGGCGGGAACTCACCGTGGGACACCACCAGCATCCGCGTCGAAGGCCACCTGGACCTCCCCGACGACGAACTTCAGCGCTACCGGCAGGCATGGAACCGCACCCCCGAAGACGGCACTCCCGGGCTGACCGGCTCACCGGCCCGCCGTACCGGTGAGCCCCGGACGCCACGCCGAAGGGGCCAGATGTGCCGGGAGCCGTGCTGCGCGTCAGGTGACGGTGGGGCTGCGGCGTTCCAGGAGGACGACGTCGCGCCAGTGGCGGCCGATGCGCTCACGATGGCCGATGACGCGGAACCCGGCGCGCTCGTGGAGGGTGAGGCTGGCGTCCTCGCCGTGCTCCTCCCGCCCGACCGGCCACCGTTCCCCGTCATCGACAGCGACACCCTGCATAGCCTTGACGCGCTCATCGGCCTCGACACGCTGCACAGCCGCCTCGGCCCACTCCTCGCCGCCCCAGCAGACCCCGACAACCCCCAGAACGAACACCCGGCACGCATCCTCCAAGCACTCCGGGAACACCGCGGCAACCCCCCAGTCAGCGGCTGACCACCCCCTGCCGCATCCCTCCGGACAAGACGGAGCAGCAAGCCGTGACAGACCAACCACTCGCCCTCGCGCCCGATCGATGGCAGCGCCTCGCCGCCGCCCACCAGGCCTACACCGAGACCGTCAGCCCTTACTACGACGAGACCCTGCAGGAAGTGACACGCCGTGCGTGCACCAGCGGAAGCATCGGCAAAGCCGACATCGGAGCACTGCTGATGTGGAAACGGCTCAGGGCCGATACGCCCTGGGCCTCTGAACTCATGGCGCTCGCGGACGCTGACGTACGCCGCGCAACCGCCGCGGCCGCGACCGCCGCCCGGGACACCTCTCTCAGCCGCAGCTCGGCAGCGCAAGCCGGCCGAGCAGCCCTGGCCTCACTACCCGGTTTCCGCACCGGTGACGCCCTCGCCTCCGCCGTCCTCACAGCAGCCGCACCGGACCGCATGGCCGTCTACGACCGCCGAGCCCACAACGGACTGCACACCCTCGGCATCAACCTCAGCCACGCACCCGGACGCTACAGCCGCTACATAGAAGCGATCGACCAGCTCCTGACCGCCGCTCCAGACCCCATCCGCAACTGGACCGCCCGCGACATCGACACCGCCCTGTACTGGATGACCACATACCAGCACTCAACGAATCTGATCAACACACCCGGAGCATGACCACACCTGACCAGCACCCGCTCCACCTGATGAAACAGCAGCTCAGCTCAGAGAACTGAAACCCGGTCCCCCATCACCAAGCGGTGAGAGCTCGACCCGGAACACTATCGCCACCCACACCAAACTGATCAGCCCAGGCCAGCCCACCACCCACTGATCAGAAAAACCGCCCCTGGACAGCGCTGTGCTGACCGCCGCCGGGATGCAGCTGTGACCTACGCCGTCAAGACCGTAGCCGCCGCCCTCACAGCTGGCTATCTACTCGGACGGCTGCGGCCTTGGCAGCGGCTGGGCGCCTGGGCAGCCGATCAGATCCGGTTCACCGGATCATGGGCCCGGGGCGGCAACGGCCGCCAGGCCGTCGTTGTCCTGGCGGCCACCGTGACAACGCCACGCACCAGCTGGCGCATCCTACGCACCCCGGCCACCGAGACGCGGGCACCAGCGCCCGTACGCGATCCGGAGTGGATCGCCCACCGCACCCAGGAAGACAGGGGAGGCACAGCGTAAGCCTCAGCAGGGCGGGCCGCGTGGTCTTGTCGACGACTGCTGCTGTTACGGCTGCGTACCGAAACCCCTGGCCTCACCCGCAGATCCGTGACGGTGGCATCCTCGGCGTACCGGGATGGGCGACGCGTGCGGGGAGTTGCGGACGTTGCGGGTTGGCGTGTGGGGGCGGGGCCGGTGGCGGTACATGCTTGGCCGACTGCTGTAGAGACCACGGTGGCGGGCGGGATCACGTCGGCATTCGCACGGGTCAGGCTGGAGGCGACGGTCCGCTCCCGACACTTCCGGGCGGCCTGTGTCCCGGCTCCGCCACGACCCGTTCAGCCGACCGCGCCGCCTGCCCCACACGGTGACAAGCAGCAGCCGCGCGGATACAACGCCTGCGAAGGCCCGTTGCAGAGCGCATGCAGAAGACGGCGAAAAAAGCTCGCCGGACCGCTGGACGCTTTGCGGCGTGCCGACGGCATCCCTTGTACAGGGCAGTGCGCTGTCGAAGATCTCGGGAGGGGCCGGATGCGCAACCAACGGGCAGGGGCGGATAGCGGGAGGTGGAGCACAGGATGACGATCACCTCCGAGCCTGTCTGCTCCCAACCGGTCTGCCGTCGCACGGAACCCGAGCCCGACTGCCGCACCTGTCCCTGGGCGCTTTCGGCGAAACCTGCGGTAGACACCGGCGTCGGTCAGGGGATCCTTCCGCACGAGCTGGCGGACTTCCACGACGTTCACCGCGTGGTGTTCCTGAAGTACGCGCGCAGTCGCGGTATCACCCGTGACGAGGCCGAAGACGTGGTCAGCCAGACATTCCTGCACCTGTATCGGGCCGGGCAGTCGTTCCTGTCGGCGGACAACCGACCGGCATTCGGCTTCAAGGTCCTGCGAAACGTGCTGGCGGACCACTTCCGGGCAACAGACCGCAGGCCCAGGGCCTTGCCGCTGACGACCATGAACGAACGGCCGGCTACGGACGGGGGCATCAGCGAACTGATCTGCCGCCTCGACGTGGAGAAGGCGCTGGAACTGCTGCCACTACAGCAGGCCGACTGCCTCCGCCTCCACCTCTTCCTCGATCTGTCGCCCACACAGATCGGCTTCTACCTGGACATCACGCGTTCAACGGTGTCCTCGCATCTCTCCGCCGGACGACAGCGGCTGGCGGAACACCTGGAGAACTACCGCCCGTCCTGGTTCGGCCGCGGAAAGGAGCAGCACGCATGAACATCGACGAGCTGGCACAGGCAGCCCGTGCCGCCCTGGACGAGGAGTACGCCGACTATGACCCGGCCATCGGCCACAGTCGGCTGGAGGACGACGCCATCGGCCAAGCACTCACCACCGACGCCGTCGGCATCACCCAGACCTCGGCCGATACCGCGACCTCGCCCAGGCACTCCTCCGACTGGGTCACCGACTGGATCAGCCAGGCAGCGTGCCGCACCACCGGTCCGGATGATTTGTTCGTCCTGGGCGCCGCACAGAACAGGGCGAAGGCCGTATGCACGGGATGCCCCGTGCGGACCGAATGCCTGGGGGACGCCCTGGACAACCGGATCGAGTTCGGCGTCTGGGGAGGCATGACCGAGCGCGAGCGCCGGGCCCTGCTGCGCCGTCGCCCCACAGTGACCTCCTGGCGCCTGCTGCTGGAGACCGCGCGTCGGGAGTACGAGCGCAGTGCGGGGATCCTGCCGCTTGAGGACGAAGACCTCACCATCATCTTGGAGCAGGTCATGTAGAGAGCGGGCGCGGCGCGTACCGCGCGCGCAACCACCGCCACAAGCACGGCGTTCAAAGGCGGCCGGGCTACTCCGTGATGCCGCCATACACCCCAACCAATGCAGAAACCGTCAGGCGAGACCCGACACACACTCCACCCGCCACCGACCCGTGAGGAACGACCGATGGCCTCTACCAATCCCCCCGAGCCCGACGCGAACAGGCCACTGCTCAACCAGCGATCCGCCATGATCTTCCTGCTGGCCACACTCGTCGGCCTTGGTGCCGGCCTGCTGACCTTCCTCGCCGCGAACCCCTGGCCAGTGGCAGTCACGGCTGGCGCGGCAGCAACCGCCGCCGGAGTCCTGTTCTTCGATCGGATTATCGAATAGACCCACACCATCCAGCCGGGATGTCAGCGGACGCCGCCAAGTTCGATGCCGGGGCCCTCTCAGGCGCCTTCCGAAGTGGTGAACATCTGCTGTCGGGTTCTCGGGTTCTGGCACACATTCCGTTTGACCGCTGTCATCCAATCGAGGCATTTGACAGCGAACCCAGCCGTTTCGGCTTCTATGACAGCGAACCTAGTCGTGCGGGGTGAGCGCGCTGGGGGTGTTGTATGGCTGTACCGGCTGGGACGGACGAGGCCGTGCCGTACGTCGAGGTGTCGTGCGTGGATGCCGCAGGCAGGCGTCGGCGGCGTCCCCTGCTGGACTGTGCGACGGTCAGGTTCGAGGACGTGGTTCCGGTACGGCCGTTTCGGTGGGCAAGAGGTTCGCGCCATTTCCCGGGCTGGTACTGGTCGGCGACGACCGGGCAGCACGTCGGCTTCGAGTCGTGGCTGGAGCGGGACCGCTCCACATGCCTGCATGCTGAAAACGGGAGTCGAGTTCGCCGGTGATCCGAGAAGGAGACGCTTGTGAGGATCGGGTCCGCGAAGCGGCCGGAATGTGTAGCTGTCATCGGAGTGGGCACCCTCGGAGCCAGCGTGGGCTGGAACCTGTCCCGGCACGGTGCCAAGGTGGTCTTCATCGACGCAGGCCAACCGGGCGAAGGCGTCACCAACTGGTCTTTCTCTTGGGTCAACGCCAGCAACAAGACCGCGCGCAAGTCCTACTTCGACCTGAACGTCGCGGGCATGGCAGCGCATCATGAACTTGCCAGGACCATCGGGCCAGACTCCTGGTGGTATCCCACTGGCCACCTGCGCTGGGCAGACAATCCCGCAGCCCAGGCGAAGCTCCTGAAAACAGCCGAACTGCTGGCTAGCTGGGACTACCAAGTCGAGGTACGCACGGGGGCCGAGGTGCGCCGCCGCCTCGAACCTGCTCTCACCATGCCCGGCGAGGTTCCAGTCGTGTTCTACCCCGACGAAGCCTGGGTGCACGGACGTCATCTCGTCGGCCGCCTGGTCAGCCAGGCCGTAGCATCCGGCGCCGAACGCCGCTCCGGCACCGCGGTCTGTGACATCAGTATCGGTGCTGACGGGAGCATCCGGACAGTTGCCCTATCCGATGGGACCAATCTCGACGTCAACATCGTCGTGAACGCAGCGGGCCCCGGCGCCTCCCACGTCGCCGGACTCATCGCACGGCACCTGCCGATGCGC
Organism: Streptomyces sp. NBC_01260; assembly: GCF_036226405.1. Classification (NCBI taxonomy): domain Bacteria; kingdom Bacillati; phylum Actinomycetota; class Actinomycetes; order Kitasatosporales; family Streptomycetaceae; genus Streptomyces; species Streptomyces sp. NBC_01260. The sequence goes on from NZ_CP108464.1 coordinate 75,447, forward strand.
CGGGAACCCGGCGTCGTCACTCGGATCGGCTGTGCTCAGGTCCCGGTTCACCGGGCCATGCACGCGCCTCACATCGAGATCCGTCCTGACGGAGACTCTTCGGTGGTCCTCCACAGCCGCGAGATCGACGCACTCATCGACACAGGCGAAGACCCAGCGGAACTCGCAGGGCTGCTCCACGAATCGGCGCGGCACGTCGTTCCCGAGCTCGGCAGCTCACAAATCGCTCAGACGCGGGTAGCCAACCGACCCATCCCAGCCGACGGATTCCCTTCGGTGGGAGCGGTACCGTCCGTGCCGGGCTACTACGAGGCCGTTTCCCACAGCGGCATCACGCTCGGGCCGGTAATCGGCCGGCTGCTTGCTTCGGAGATCCTGAGCGGGAAGAGAGACGAGATGCTCGCGGACTTCCGCCCGGAGCGGTTCTCCCCGTGACAGCCCGGGCAAGTGCCACCAGCACCGCGACCAGGCGGGGGCGTCTCCGTGCGTCTGAAACAGGCCCGTAAAGCCGCGCTACTGCGGCACAGAGGCCGGAAGGGAGGACGGTCCGCCACCTCTGCCACTCCACCTCGCGCATGAGTTACCCGCGTCTCAGTGAGCACCACGCCAAGAGACGTGTCGCAACCGGCACCAGCCACAGAATATGTCAGTAGGAACATGACCGTCGTGTCAGCGAGGTTCCGGACATCACCCCGAACAGCGTCAGCACGAGCAGACTCATTGACATCCAACCTAGCCTCGGGCTTTCGCGAGTGAGCCTGTCCGGGTCTTGATCAAATAAGCGGAGAGTGCTTCTGACCTGCAACGATGGGACTTGTCTAGGGTCCTGTTGGCTGCACGGAAAGAAGCACTCTCCAGGTGAGTAAGCGTATCGGGTTGTACCCGCGTGTCCGTGTCGAGGGCGGTGGCAGCGGGACGGTCTCGCAGGCCGGCGCGGTGCTGTTGGTCGAGACGGTCCGCAAGTTGGGTCTGGACACCGCGATATCGACGGCGTTGGAGCCGTGGCGCGAACCGCGGACGGTGCATGATCCAGGCAAGATCCTTCTGGATGTCGCGCTCGGAGTCGCTCTGGGCGGGGACTGCCTCGCCGATGTCGCCATGCTGCGGGCCGAGCCCGACGTGTTCGGACCAGTGGCATCCGACCCGACGGTTTCACGGCTCATTGACGCCCTTGCCGCTGCCGGACCGAAGTCGCTCACCGCGATCCGGTCGGCTCGGGCGGAAGTACGCTCGCATGTCTGGGAACTGGCCGGGGCGAACGGTCCCGCCGCCGACGGCTCGGCGATCGTGGACATCGACGGCGTGCTCGTCCTTGCGCACTCCGAGAAGCAGGACGCCACCGCGACCTGGAAGAAGACCTTCGGTCATCATCCGCTCGTCGCGTCCGTCGACCACGGCCAGAGCGGGTCCGGGGAACCGGTGGCCGCGCTGCTGCGGCCCGGCAACGCCGGGTCCAACACCGCGAGCGATCACATCGAGACCACCCGCCTCGCCGTGGCTCAACTTCCCAAGCACCTGCGGCGGGGACGGCAGACGCTGATCCGCACCGACTCCGCCGGCGGGACCCATGCCTTCCTCGACTGGCTCTCCAAACCGGGCCGGTGGCTGTCGTATTCCGTCGGAATGACCATCACCGACGCCATCCACCAGGCCGTCCTGAAGATCCCGAAGAAGGCATGGACACCGGCCTACGACGCCGACGGCACCGAGCGGCCCGGCGCCTGGGTCGCAGAGATCACCGACATGCCCGACCTGACCACCTGGCCGAAAGGGATGCGGCTGATCGTCCGCAAAGAACGCCCGCACACCGGAGCCCAGTTGCGCTTCACCGACCTCGACGGACTCCAGCTCACCTGCTTCGCGACGAACACCAAGGGCAGCCAGCTCGCCGACCTGGAACTACGTCATCGACGGCGGGCCCGCTGCGAGGACCGGATCCGAAACGCCCGCGACACCGGCCTGCGCAACCTGCCGCTGCACGACACCGCACAGAACCAGATCTGGCTGGAGATCGTCTCCCTCGCACTCGACCTCCTCGCCTGGATGCCGATGCTCGCCCTGACCAGCAAAACCCGCCGCTGGGAACCCAAGCGGCTCCGCCTTCGGCTGTTCTCCGCTGCTGCCCAGCTGGTCACCACCGGCCGCCGCCGCTGGCTCCGCTTCACCGCCCGATGGCCCTGGACGGATGTAATCACCCGCGCGATCCAGCGACTCGCAGCCCTGCCGAACCCCGGCTGACCAACCACTTCAACCGCCCCGACGAACCAGCAACATCCCGGAGCAGTGGAACCCGGCGCCCACCCAACGCGACAGCCGGGCCGCCAACCTGCCCCAGCCCACGAAATTCCGCACCTCGCAAGCACAGAGTCCCCATCAGCGAACCGACGAGGACCCATGAACGATCGAGGCTAAACGGCAGCCACTTGGTCACCTCATGACAGCAGACCAGCACACGCCCACACCGCATGACCAGCCAATCAACAACCGAACACCGCTGACGCACAACCGCTGCCACCGACACGCCCACTCACACCGGATGCCCAGGCCGGTGCCGGAGAACCGGCACCGGACCGTACGGAGGCGTGACCTATCGGGTCAGGCGCAGGTTCCAGCCGTTGGCGCCGTGTGGTCGTCGTCGTAGCAGACCAGGGCCGGGGCGTAGGTCTCGGAGGTCGGGCGCCCGGCCTTCTCCGGCCCCGGGGGCTTGCCGCTTTGTTCAGCCGTGCTCGGGCTCCACCGGGAGCCACAGTTCGGCGTCGGCCTCGGTCTTCTCCGGCGACAGGCGGGTGCGCAGGATCTCAGGGCCGGTGCGGGTGCGGTACGGGTTCGACGGGAACCATTCGGTGAACACGTCCCGCCACAGCTCCTGGATGGCCAGCGGTACCGGCCCGGACGTGGTGAAGACCGCCCAGGTGCCAGCCGGGACAGCCAACGTGGTCGTGCCCTCCAGAGCGGCCGGAGAGGTGATGACGCCGTGGTGATAGTCGAGTTCGGTGCCCTCGGCGCGGCTGGGGTCCATGCCGTCGCAGACTGCGACGATGCCGTGCGGCTCCTGGTCCGACAGTTTCTCCAGGCGCTCCAGGGTCGGCGGGTCGATCCCGCGGACAAAATCCATGATCGCCTGGTTCGGCCCGGCATGCACCAGCGGTACCCGGGTCTTGAGTCCGACGACGTTGAAGTCCGCCTTGTCCACAACGCGGTATCGCATACTGCTCCTCCCTTCGATGGTGAGGCGGAAGGCCATCCGGGACTGGGAGTTGAGCGCGGCGCCGGCACGTCGGGCCTCGCCCGGTCCGATGCCGTGCATGGCACGGAACGCCCGCGCGAACGCCTCGCCGGAGCTGTAGCCATAGCGCACCGCGATCTCCAGCAGCGTCTCACGTCCCGCGAGTACTTCGGCGCCTGCGAGGGTGAGCCGACGGCGCCGGATGTACTCCGACAGCGGTATGCCCGCGAGCGCGGAGAACATCCGGCGCAGGTGGTACTCAGAGGTGGCCGCGATGCGTGCCAGCTCCTCCATGTCGACGGCCTGGTCGAGATGGCACTCGATGTGCTCCATGGCCTGGTTCAGCCGCTCCAGCATGCCCGGCCTCCTTCCTCTTCTCTCACGGCCACTTTGCCAGCGGTGGTCGTGAGGCACGGTTACGCTGCGCTGCAATCGGTGCCGTCCCCGTCCGGGCCGGGGGTGTCCTGGCCCAGGCCCCGGCGGATCGCGATCTCCACGGGTGAGTACGCGCCGTCGGCCCGCTCCAGTTCGTACGGCGCGGCCGGCATCAGCGGCGGCTGGGCCATGAAGCGCGGCCGCACCCCATGGTGCGGTTGCGCCGCGTGCACCAGGAACGGATGGCACAGGAAAACGTCGCCCGGGGACCCGGTGGCGAGGACGACGGGCCGGTGGCCGGACGCCGCCACCAGGTCGGGCGCGAGGGCCAGCCCGCTCGCCCCGTCCTCCCCGTGCTTCTCCAGCACCTTCGGCACATCGAGGTGCGAGCCGACCCGGATCCGGGTCGGGGCGTCCTCCTCACCGACCTCGCTGAACAGGAACAGCATCAGCAGCGCCCGGCCCCGGGAGCGCAGATTGGTGAAGTACCAGCTCTCGCCCTCCGGCAGATAGCTCCCCTCGATGTGCCAGCCCGCGTCGTCCGGCTCCTCCTCGTGCGGGAAGCGCAGCGGGAACGTGCCCAGCGAGTAACGCGGCTCCCAGCATCCCGCGCCGACGAGCAGGTCGTACGCGTGCTGCAGGGACGGAGAGTTGGGCGCGGCGGCGAACGGCCCCTGCGCCATGCCGGCCACCCAGTGCACGGGCTGCGTCCACGTCGCCGGATCGTCCGGGTCGCAGCCCGTCTCCCGCCACAGCAGCCGCGCACAGTCCGCGGCCACACGCGGCGCTACCGCGCCCTCCAACTTCACGAAGCCGTCGCGCAGGAAACGGGATACCAAGGTCGTGTCATCCATGCCCCCATCGTGCGGCGACACCGGCCCCGATCACCCGACATTCCCCGCACCGCCTTTGTCGGGTGATCACCGGAGCGCGGTCAGGCGGCGCACCGCCCAGCCGACCGTGATCGGCTCAGCGGTACTTCCTGTACCGCAACTACACACCCGCTCTTCCTCGTATGTCCCCAAGGGGCCCGGCAGGCCGGGCGTGACGCCGAGCTGGGCCGCGCCGCCCTTGGCCCGATGGAAGGCGGGGATCACTTGCTGCCCTCCAGCTGGCGCGGGACGCGGGAGGTCCGCAGTTCCTTGAGGTCCGGGATGTGGTTGTAGAGCGTGCCGACCGAGACGCCGAGGATCTTGGCGATGGTGGTGACGCTGTTCTCGGGGTTGGGCAGCATGTCCCGGGCCGCCCGGATGAGGTCGTCGTTGACGACCGACGGCCGCCCGCCGACCTTGCCTCGGGCGCGGCGGCGGCTACTGAACTTGATTGGGTGATGTCGGGCCGTTCGCCTGACATCACCCAATCAAGTTCAGTAGTGAGACGGGAAGGTGCACGCGAGGAATCAGTGCTTGACGCCCCGTAATTACGACACCGGTCCAACCTGGCGGATGCGGGCCGGATGCAGTGTACGGTCGCCGATGGCGGCGGCCGACTCCGAAGCCGGATCTACCTACCGGTGGGGAGGCCACGCCGAAAGCCTGCGGCGTAAGCGTGGCGATGCTGCCGGGGTAGAGCTGGGCACCTCACCCGTCAATCGATTCCGTGGTGAACGTGGGAACTGCCCGCAGTCGCCCGATGCCGGATATCCAGTCCGGTGGAGGGCAGGCCCATCGCCGGCTGATGGCCGTCGGGCAGGACGGAGGCTCCGTAGTACTCCGAGGCCGGGAAAGCCGGCCACATGGGGAAGGGGGCCAGCAAGTCGGCAGTAAGGATGCTGGAATGCCAGGAGGTGGTCGCCGGTGAATTCCGGCGAGCTGGCATGGGCCTTGATGAAGGCCGAACGCCGGGTACTGGAGATCCAGACCAAGCTGCACCGTTGGGCTGCTGATGATTCTCATCGCAGGTTCGACGATCTGTTCAACCTCGTGGCCGATCCCGCCTTCCTGTTGGTGGCGTGGGACCGTGTCCGGGGAAACAAGGGTGCCCGCACGGCCGGAGTGGACGGGAAGACCGCCCGCTCCATTGAGGCCGGGCAGGGAGTCGAGGTGTTTCTCGGCAGGCTGCGGGCTCAGATCAGAGATCGCAGCTTCCGGCCGGTTCCCGTGCGTGAGCGGATGATTCCCAGGGCGAACGGAAACTCCGTCGCCTTGGAATTCCGACCGTGGCGGACCGAGTGGTCCAGGCGTCCTTGAAACTGGTGCTGGAGCCGGTGTTCGAAGCGGATTTCCTCCCGTGTTCCTATGGGTTCCGCCCGATTCGCCGGGCTCATGACGCGATCGCCGAGACTCGCTACCTCGCCAACCACGGATATGAGTGGGTGGTGGAGGGCGACATCACGGCGTGCTTCGATGAGATCTCGCACCTGTCTCTCATGGAGCGGGTGAGGCATCGAGTCGGGGACAAGCGGGTGCTGTCCTTGGTGAAGGCGTTCTTGAAGTCCGGGATCCTGTCCCGGGACGGAGCCTTCACGGACACACGCACCGGGACCCCGCAGGGCGGGATTTTGTCGCCGCTGCTGGCCAACATCGCGCTCTCGGTTCTGGACGATTACATCGCCCAGGGGATTGGAGGATCAGGTAACACCTCCGAGGATCGACGCAGGAGACGGCGCCGTGGATTGCCCAACTATCGGCTGGTCCGGTATGCGGATGATTTCCTCGTGCTTGTCTTCGGGCGCCGTGAGCATGCCGAGGCATTACGCGACGAGGTCACGGAGGCGTTGAAGCCGATGAGCCTTCGCCTGTCGGTGGAGAAGACAAAGATCACGCACATTGACGAGGGCCTGAATTTTCTCGGATGGCGCATCCATCGTCACCGGAAACTGGGCACTGACCGGCAGTACATCTACACCTATCCGGCACGGAAGTCAGTACGTTCCGCGACGGGCAAGGTGAAGAAACTGACCGGACGGCAAAACGTCGGCTTGTCGCTGGAGTCCCTGCTCCAGCGGTGCCGACAGGCGGCCGGCGGCTTCGCGGAGGACGACTTCGGCAAGGGCGCCGCGGCCGTCACTCCTGGGCAGCGCGGCGGCGTGGCGCCGGACGTCGGAGGCGACCGCACGGGCGTGCCCGGCGAGCCGGAGAGCGATCTGCTCGTAGTCGCGGATTGCGAGCGTGTCGGGGCCGGTCCACGCGAGAGAATAGCCTTGACTCTGGGGCACCGTACCAACAGGGCTCACGACAGCCGAGATAGACTTATTGTGCGCCGTCAGAGCCATTCGCTGAAAACGTAGGCGACAGCCTGACGGGTCAATTCCTCCTCGATATGAAGCTGCCGATCGCTAATTGGGCGAGGGGTTATCTCCACCTTCGGGATGCGTGCCCACCATCGGGGATGCCCTCCGGGCAGAGCAAGAAGTCCACCGAACCTCACGTCACCCGCGAACCAGACCACTCCTCGCCCGTCAGTCAGTCCGGTCCATACGTCCTCGGGCATGGGGGACTGATACGTGCAGGCCACCTCTCCCTCGGGGCCTAGGAGCAGCACCGCCTTGTCGCCTACCCCGGCTATTTCCTGCACTCGGCAGGGCCAAGCTTGCCAGGGGCTCGCAACTGCCGCCGTTGAAACGCGCTCGAAGTCGGCCAACTCTTCTTTTGCCTGCCCGCTATTTTTCTCGGCAGAATGGCCGATCGCCAGAGCGAGAGCTATGGCGACAAGAAGTATAGGAAGCGTCTGAGTTGTGATCGCGAAAACAAAGCCTCCGATGATTAGGAAAAGTCCCCCGACGTAGGCACCGCCGGGTTCCTGCTTCTCCACCCACTGCTTCTTCACTTCCAGCAGTGAGGCGACATCCGTCCGCACTTCTGGTGTCATCTCTCCTGCCGGTCTTGGCGAGACCTGGTATCCGAAGTCCTCTGCCAACATGACGCCCCCCTGCGGTCGCCTTCCATCCCGGATGAGCGTGCGCCGACGCCCTCATCGCCCTCGCCATGCTCAACCTCGGCGGACACCGACCCCACCTACCAGGCGTCAAGCCGCATGAACCCATCCACGGAAGCGACCGAAGAGCCTCATTTCCCCGGTACGGCGGGACTCGCGCCGTACCGTGCCCGGAGGCGCAGCGCCACGCCGAATACGCGGTCGCCCGGGAAGTAACCGGCCTGCCGGGAGTCGGCGCTGGCTTGGGGGTTGTCGCCCAGGACGACGAGCCTTCCTGCTGGCACGCGTGTTTCCGGCACCCGCGCGAGCGAGGGGACCAGGTCTCGCGGTACCGGGTCGCCCGGCACTGCGACGACACGCTTGATCACCCACGTGCCATGGGACGGCGGCACCGTCGTGGGCGCGCAGGCGCGTGGCGACGCGGGAGACCATGAGCCGTCGGGCATCGGCTGCTCGACGACGACCACCTCCCCCACCCCGGGATTGCGTCTGCGGCGGACGAGCACCCTGTCGCCGTCCCGGTAGAGCGGCTCCATGCTCGCGCCGCGCACGGTCACCGCGACCATGCTGCGCGCCAGCAGCGCGGTGGCGACGAGGCCGAGGCTGAACGCGAGCGCGGCGACGCCGCACAGCAATGCCCAGGCGCAGGCGCTGACGGCAGCCAGGGCGGGGGCGCCGCACCAGAGCACCACCGCACCGAGCACCAGTGCCCGTCGGGCCCGCGGTGCGCGTGGTTCGCCGAATCGGTCCGCTGCGGAGCATCTCCTCTCGAGACCTCGCTTCATGAGGGTCCTCCTGCGAAAGTGGGTTTGTCCGGGGTATCGGCCCGGTATCCCGACGCCTGGAGAGCGAAGAGGCGGGCGTACTCCCCGTCGGCCGCCATCAGCTCGGAGTGGTTGCCCTGTTCCGTGATCCTTCCCTCCGCGAGAACCACGATGAGGTCGGCGTCGCGCACAGCGCCGAGTCGGTGGGAGATGAGCAGACTGGTCCGCCCGGCCCGATGGCGCCTGAGGGAGCTGTGGATCTCACTCTCGGCAGCGGCGTCCAGGCCGGAGGAGGGCTCGTCGAGGATCATCAGGTCGCGTCGGTCGCGTAGGAAGGCGCGGGCCAGCGCGAGGCGCTGGCGCTGGCCGCCGGAGAGCACCACACCGGTGGTCGGGTCGCTCCTCTCGGATTCCATGAAGAACATTCGCGAGAGCAGGGTGTCGTAGCCGTACGGCAGCGCGGCAAGCCTGGTGTGGATGCCGGCCCGTTCGGCGGCCGCGCGGATGCGCGCACGGTCGTCGAACGCTGTCAGATCGCCCAGCCCTATGTTCTCGGCGGCCGTCATGTTGTAGTCCATGTGGTCCTGGAACACCGCGCTGATCCGTTGCCGCAGTTCGGCAGGGTCGATGTCGCGCAGGTCCACGCCGTTCCAGCGGATCGAGCCGCGGGTGGGATCGTAGAACCGGCACAGCAGCTTGACCAAGGTCGACTTCCCCGCCCCGTTCAGTCCCACCAGAGCCAGCGACGTCCCATGGGGTACGAAGAGGTCGACGCCCCTCAGGATCCAGGGATGGTCGTCGGAGTAGCGGAACCACAGATCGCGCAGTTCGATCCCGGTCCTAAGCGGAGGCAGCGCGCGGGGCGCGGCGGGCGCGGGCAGGTCGGGTCCGGCGGTGGTCACCGCCAGGTAGTGGTCGAACATCAGCAGCGCCTGGTGGCCCTGGGCCACCTCGTTCGCGAGCGTGGCCAGCGCCGCCTGCACGCCGGCCACCGCGGCCACGAAGATGGTCACCCCGCCGACCGACAGAGTCCCGGCGTGCGCCGCACTCACCGCCCACAGCATGCCACCGCCCGACATGAGGGCGGTCAGCAGTCCCAGACCTGCCTGTAGGCGGGCCTCGCGCCGGTCGGTGGCCCGCTTGGCGGAGTTAGCCGCCCGCCGCTCGCCAAGCATCCGCTGCCGCAGGAAGGCGCCGATGCCGAACAGGCGCACCTCCTTGGCCGCGTCCACGTTGGAGAGCAGCTCGCTGTAGAAGAGTTCCCGCCGTTCGACCGGCCCAAGGTTCCAGAACATGCGCGCTCGCCTGCGCGACATGGCGAGTTCCGCGAGGAGTCCCGGCAAACCGGCCGCCACGACCAGCAGGGCCATCAGCGGGCTGATCACCATCAGCGAGCCCAGGAATCCGACGACGGTGACCCCTGCCCGAACGATGCCCAGCACCCCTTCGACCGTCCGGGTCGGGGAGTTACGGCCGGACTGCTGGGCGAGGCGTAGCCGGTCCAGAAAGGCCGGGTCCTCGAAGCGGGCCAGCCCCAAGAAGCCGTCCACCGCGGTGAACAGTCGGTCCTGGGCGAACAGTCCGACCGCGCGTTCCAGCTCCGTCCGCTGGTACTGGATCGCATGCGGCACGGTCCCGATGACGACACCGGCCACGGCAAGGCCCACACCGGACCTGATCAGCGTGCTGGCCGCAGCGCCCGAAACCAGGCCGTCCAGCACCGTTTTGGTCAGCCACGCCGTCACCACGGGCAGCGCCCCGGCTGCCGAAGTCAGCAGCGTGTACAGCGCCAGCGACCCGGGAGCCGCTCTCGCCACGAGCGAGCAGGCGGCGGCGGCTCGCCGTGCGACGGACGTGGGCCGGCCCGTACCGGGGTCCGGGATGTTCGCGCCGCGGCCGCCGGACGGCATCCGCCGGCCGCTCACGCCGCCGCCGCAGCCGGTACGGCCAGATCTACCTGGTTGGCGGTCACCACGAGCCTGCCGGCGCCGACCGGTGAGACGCGCAGCATCGTCGGGTACGCCTTGGCCCTGAAAGCAGTGCTGACAGGACCGTCAGGGGCCTCGACGACCACGCGGGCCACCGGGCTCAGCCTTGAGACGAACGACGAGGCCTCGGCGGCATCCCCCACCACCGTCACCAGGACGTCATCACGATCGATCGAACGGGCATGCATGTATGCCACAAAGTCCGCCAGCTTCTCCCGGCACGGTGTGCAGGAAGGCGAGAGGAATGCCACCAACGTGTCGGCAGCCAGATCGGCGCTGTTCACCGGCTCGCCCGCGACGGTGGACGTCGCGAACTCACCGATCTCCTCGCCCACCGCGATGACCGGCAGTTCGGTCATCGCCGGCGGGCTGGACAGCAGGGCGGTGTGCTCGCGCAGCCTCTTGACCACGCCGAGTGTCAGCACCAGGTCGAGCGCGCAGAGCAGGCCCACAAGAATGACGGCCGCGATGAGGACGGGCACGGAGGTTCTCCTATCGACTCGACTCGTCCCGGACCGCGGGAACGCCCCGAAGCCGATTCGGGACTGAGCTGTTGACGGGTTGGAAGAGTTCGACCAGGTCGTCGAGCGAGACGGTCAACCCACCCAGAAGCAGGCCAGCCAGCGTTGCCACGACCGCTCCGCCGACCTGCGGAGGACCCGCGGCGAAGGCCGTGGACAGGCCGACGCCCGCGAGCACGGCGAGCAGCACGTTGCGTACGACGTGCCGCAGCCCGATCGGGACCGCAGACTCGCCGAAACACTGGCAGGGTGCCCGCACCCCTCGGCGGAGCAGCAGGGCGATCCCGGCGGTGAACACGGTCAGCAGGGCCACCGCGATGGTGAAGCCGGCCGCCGCAGGGGCCGGGAAGGGCGCGGAGAGGTCCGCAGACCGCGCACTCTGCGACGGCGATTCCCAGTGCCACCGGCCGGACCAGCGGGGTGGGCAGCAGCCGCAGGTCCCGCAGGAACGCGCCGAACGTCCGGAAGGCGTCACGGCTCCGCACTTTGCTGATGAAGGAGACCAGGAACACCACCCCCACCAGGCCGCGCAGGCCGACCGTCAGGTAATCCACAGGTACCCCCGTCGGGTCGTCAACGGCAGTTTCCAGCTGGGCCAGAGGCGGGGCAGCCATCGACGGCTGCCCCGCCTCGTCGGCCCTGTCAGCAGCGGCTCTCCGACCGCGACGTGCACCCCGAACCGACGCAGCACCACCACCACCAGCCTCCCGTGCACACCGGGCCGCAGCTGGCGGCCGACGCCTCGGCCTTGGGCACGAAACGGGCGAGAAGGCTGCTGCCCACCGCCTCCAGCTTTCTGTACATGTCCCACTCCTCACGTGATCGGGCTCCGCCCGGCCAACCCACCTCGGTGGCCAGCGCCAGGCCGGCTTCGGCCTGGACACATCTTCTTTGGCCGGGCGTGCACTCGACAAAGACCGTCGGCTGTAGCCGAATGTCCCTGGTCAGCGCGTGCCACGCCGATGAATTCGGACACCGGGGGCTTTATGCTGCGAATCCACTTCACTTCGAAAGATCTGGCGCGGGTGGCGCTCGGCTACAACAGCTCGCTGCCGGTGAGTGAGGCCGTGATGAGTCTGCAAGCGCTCCGTCATCGTTCGGGCCCGCGGTTCTCCGCGTGGCGGCACGCTGTCGGAAAGCAGCTGCCCGCACGGGCGTCACTGCTCGGTTCCCTGGTACCGGCCTCCGGCTGGGCTCCGGACTTCCTGACCCCGGGCCCCGACCACGCATCCCCCACCACAGGGGCGTTCGACGCGATACGAGCCACGCCGCAAAGGCGTCTCACGGCCGAACTGCGCCGCCTGTCGCACCACCACCCTCTGCCCGCCTGGGCACAGCTGCTGGCCGACGGGGACCGCGCCACGCTGGACGTGGTGACCGACACTCTGGCCGCCTACTACGACGTCGCGGTAACCCCGTTCGTCGACCGCATGCGGGCCGTACTGGACGCGGACCGTGCCTGGCGGGTGCACACCCTGACAAGCCTCGGCGTCGGCGCGGTACTGGCCGGCCTGCACCCACAAGTACGCTGGGAAGAACCCGTGCTGGAGCTACCCGGCCCATCCGGACAGGGCCAGATCGACTTCCACCTGGAGGGGCGAGGACTCCTCCTGTCCGCCCACATCTTCTGCGGCTCCCGCCCCCGGGCACTGCTCAACGAGGTCGGCACCCCCGTTCTTGTGTACGCGCCCGTCTGGAATCTCCAGAGCGACAGCGTCGTCGCCACACCACCGGATACCCGGCCACGCTCATCGACAGCCCTGGCGACACTGCTCGGCCGCACCCGCGCGGCCGTCCTGGAGGCCCTGGCATCCCCTGCCGGCCACACCACCAAACGACTCGCCCAGACTCTCGCCATCTCACCCGCCACAGCCTCGGAACACGTCACCGCACTGCGAGACGCCGGCCTCGTCACCAGCCTCCGGCAAGCCAACACAATGCGACACACCACAACCGCCTTAAGAACCAAACTCATCTCGACCGCGACCGGCAGCGGGGGAATCCAACTACCCTGAGAGGGCGTTTGCTGTAGGCGAATTGCCGCTTATGACCTATTAATTTCCTCGCCAGGTTGGTGCGGTCTCGTCCGTTATGCGCTTGGCGAGGTTGTCAATCGAGGCAATGTGGATCATGGCTTCGGAGCTGGCGGTGAGGGTCTCGAAGTCGCGGGCCAGGCGGCGGTGCATCGTGATCCAGCCGATGCTCCGCTCGACTACCCAGCGTCTTTTCACGACGTGAAATCCGCGAACTCCGGGGTTTCTGTTGACGACTTCGACGTCGAACACCAAATCGAGGCGGGACAAGCTCACCGCAGCCCAGCTCGCCGCCCTCGCCGCGCTGGGCGTCGACTGGGCAAGGCCGGCGCCGGTCGCCCAGGCCGCTCCGGCGCAGCCCGCCGTGCAGGCCGCACCGCCGACGCGCCTGCCGCAGCGGGAGCAGCACCACGATGAGTGCGACAAGACGCTCTACGAGGGCGGAAACTGCACCTGCGACCTCATCGAGCAGTACGGGCCCTCCGAACGCGACGACTACTGACCGCTCCCCGCTCCCGACCGGACCCCGGGCCTGCCAAGGGCCGGGGTCTCGTGCCGTCGGCAGGCCGGCTGTTCGGCCTCGATGTCCGCGAGGGCCTGAAACGCACGGGCCGCCCCGGCTCCATACGGGCGTTCCCGCAGGCCAGATGTGAAACGCGGGCCGTTGCACGGTGATGTTTCACCGTGCGTTCCAGCCGGGACGGGCGAAGCGGCCGGAATCCCTGCCCGCCCCGGACCGGCGCTGACACACTCGTCACTTCCGGATCACCGAACGTCGACGGAGGATGCGTTGAGCCAGCCGGAGCAGCCCTGGCAGCCGGGCCCGAACGACCTGCCCTTCACCACCCACCTGATCAACCCGCACGGCGACCGGCATCTCGGCTTCAACGATGTCGAGGGCCGGTACTACCGGCTGTGGCAGCACAAGGCCCCTGAGCGGCTCCACACCGGCGACGCCATCTTCTTGCGCCCCAGCGACATCAACCAGATCATCAGCTACGCCATGACCTGGGTCCGCAACCACCCCGATGACCCCCGCGGCCACGAACTCATCGACGAAGTCGCCGCCGGCGCCAAGGGCATCGTCATGCACTTCGCAACCTTATCGACGGCTGCCTCACCGAGACCGGCCTGACCATCAGATCCGCATGACGACACCACGAGTTAAATCTCAGTAGTTGCTGAGCGCGGAGGCGCAGGGAAGAGGTGGACACGTCCACGCCGGACGGGTAAACAATCATGTGAAGCCTCTGGTGGAGACGGTTCTCTCGGTCGAAAACCCATCTACCAGGGGCTTCACCACGTTTTCAGCCCAACTGCTCAACAAGCCACCCAGATCGGAAATGGGCTCACTGTGACAGAGGTCAAAGTCACCTACGACAAGTCCGTGGACGCAGCGTACGTGTACTTCACCGAACCCCAGGTCCGCGCACGGTCTGCGCACATGTATCCCTGCGCTCCGGTGGACGTCGACGGCATGATCAACCTCGACTTCGACGAGCACGGCCGCCTCATCGGCATCGAGGTGTTGGCGGCCGGTTCAAAACTGCCCGAGTACCTGCTCAAGTCCGCGGAGCGGCTGGACGCCGACGACATATGAAGCAGTCAAGCACGGCGATCGCCCCACCCGCCACGCTCTGCCGCAGGTTGGAAAAGGCTCACTGTCTGGTCGATAACGCCGCCAGATGTGGAACCAGGCCCCATCGATCCTCTCCCCATCCACCATCCGATATGTCGGTCCCCGCCAAGTCATGGACGCGCGCTATCGCCTGCGAGACGATCATGGGAGTGCCACGGGAGTCCACAGGCCGCTGCTTCCTGCCCGGGCGGAGAGGCCGGGTAGCAGAAGGCCTCAGACTGCGACGGAGAGCAGGTCCACCACGAAGACTAGGGCGTGTATCGAGTCGGGATCAATCGACGGTCCGGGTGAGGTCTTTGATCCAGATCATCGAGGCACGCAGTTGCAGGCCGGCAAGGTAGCTCTCGGGGGTCTTGTCGTAGCGGGTGGCGATGCCGCGCCACGCCTTGAGCTTGTTGATCAGGCGCTCGACAGTGTTGCGTTCCTTGTACAGGTCGGTGTCGTGGGTGAGGGGTCGGCCGCCCTGGCGGCCCTTGTTCTTCCGGTGGGTGGTCTGGTCCTTCTTCTCAGGGATGACAGCCTTGATGTTTCGTCTGCGCCGGTAGGCGCGGTTGCCGCGGGAGGAGTACGCCTTGTCGCCGGCGACGGCGCCGGGCCGGGTGCGGGGTCGGCCGGCCGGGCCGCGGACCCGCAGCTTGTCCAGGACCGGGATGAACTGCGGGCTGTCGGCGGCCTGGCCCACGGTCAGGGTCAGTACGAGCGGTCGGCACTTGCGGTCGCAGGCGATGTGTACCTTGCTGGTCTGGCCGCCCCGCGAGCGTCCGAGCAGGGCGGCTTTCAACCGGAGCTTGCGGCGGTGCCGGAGGCGTCTTCGCGCGGCGACGCCATCGGCGCCCGGTCCGGTTTGTTCTTCTTCGGTGCCCCCTTTGACCGGACCTTCTCTTCCTCCGCGGCCTTCTCCAGGGCGTCGAGCACGCCGGGGGCCAGACGCATACCGGCCGCGTCCTGGTGGGCCCGGGCGGTGGTGGAGTCCACGCTGACCAGGGAGAGGTCCACCTCACCCCGCGCGGCCGCCTGCGCGATCAGCCCTTCCAGCAGGGTCTCGAAGACTCCGGCGTCCCGCCACTGCCGGAAGCGGTTGTGCACGGTGGACCACGGGCCGAACTCGGCCGGCATCTCCCGCCACTGCGCTCCCGAGCGGAACTTCCAGATCACGCCCTCGAACTGCTGCCGAAGTCGTGCGGGATACGGACCGTACTCGCCGATCGGCAGGTACGGCTCGACGTACTCCCACTCCTGGTCCGTCAGTTGCCGCCGTGTCATACACACCGGACTACCCGATCCACCCGCTCCACGAGAACAAAACCCACAGATTGATCACGACCCGATACACGCCCTAGTGTCGAGCCCGCCGGGATCAACGGCGAGGGTGACTGGTTGCCGTAGCCGAGGTGCGGGGGAACGCTGATCTCGCGCCGGCCGCCGACCTTCATCCCTCTGACCCCGCGGTCCCAGCCCTTGATGACCTTGCCACCGCCCACGGCGAACTTGAACGTCTGGCCCCGGTCCCAGGAGGTGTCGAATTCCTTTCCAGACTCGAAGGTGACCCCGACGTAGTGAACCTGGACAACCCTGCCCGGCTTCGCCTCAAGCCCGTCCCCGACGACGAGGTCGCGGATTGTCAGCTCGGTGGGAGCGTCACCCTCCGGAAGGTCGATCTCGGGCTTCGTCAGATCACTCATTGCAGCCTCATTCGCTCGCCGCCGGAAGCCCTCATACAGACCAGCCAGGCGCATGGTCACTCTCTGCAGTAGATCACCATGCTGCCGTGAACGCTGATCTCCTGGAGTACATCAAGCCCAACGGAGCACGATGCTCAGCGTGGCTGGGCGTGCTACGTCATCGGTACGCTGCGCTCGTACTCGATGATGGCGAGGCCCTGCCCCCCGCGTCCGCGGGTATGGCCCCGGGTCTGACCGCGCCGGGGCTGGAATGGGCTGCGTAGCCACGTCGGCGGCGGGGCGGGTCAGGTAAGGGGCCGCACCGGCTTCCCGGCCCGCCTGGCCTGCATGGCCTGCAGTATCCGGGAGGCGTAGTCCAGGGTGGTGTTGTCGGCGAGGAGGTGGGCCGCACCAGCTTCCCGATCCACCCTGGCCAGAGCCTCGGCCGACTGCTGGAGGAGACCGGTGTCCTCCAGCATCCCGTGTTCGAGACACCCACTGATGTGGCTCGTTTCACTCTCCTGCGCGTGGCGTATGCCGGCTGGAAGGCCATGGCGGAGGAGGGCGACTCTTCCACGGTGATGGAGCTGATACGGCAGCTCACCGACAAGATGTTCACCGACCCGCACGATCCCGGAAGCGTCTGGGAGCGGATCTATGCCGGGCTGATCCCACGCCTCGCGGGCGTCGCAAGCGATACCCTCCATCGACAGCAACAGGACGAGGCTGCCGCCATCATGGCTGTCGGCCTCCCCTTGTTCGAGCAGGATCCGACGCTCCGCGACGAATTCACCCTCGCCCGTTGCCATGCCCTGTTGTTCCTGTCCTCCGACCCCGTCTATGGGAACCTCGCCGGGCGCTGCACTAGCGGGCTCCTTGCCGGAGGGCTTGTCTCCGTCCGCCTGCAGCCTGAACCGACGACAGCACAGACGCGCCCTGCCTCTGGCCGCAAGCAGCCCCACAGCACCAGCCGAGCCCGGCAACGCAAACGCTGAGCAGTGAACAATCCTGCGCTGCGCTCCGGCAGCGGCACAGGCAGGGATGGGCCAGGCGCGGGCAAAACCGTCTCCGTCCACACCGTCCTGCACGGCATCGCCCCCTCGAAACACGAAGCGGTACTCGGACGAGTACAAGCGGCACGCGATCGAGCTCGTGGGCGTTGTCACGTTGGTGGGGTGTTGAGCGATTGAGGGCGCGTCAGGGGCGTGTAGGGGTCGGGCGGGGGCCTGGGTCACCCTGTGGTGGGCGGGGCGGGGCGGTGATCTGGTCCCAGATCGCGAAGCGAGTGGTTATCTCGGCGCGGTATTCGGTGGCGGTCATCAGGTGGCGGCGGGGTCGGAAGTGGGTTGAGATGCCGCTGAACGCGGCCAGGAACCGGAGGGAGGCCTCCTGGTCACTTCCACGCGTGAAACTGAGATGGCCAGCTGAGCCGCAGCGCCTAGGCAGCTAAGGGCTGTCCGACAGGTTGCACCATGGTCCGTCTCAGCCAAGGTCGAGCGTTCTCACTCAATCTTGAGCGAGACCCCGCGCAGCCGCACTGGTCGCCGTGAGAAATCGCTGCTGCCCGTTCCGGAGGATGGGGTCAGGCATTGCGGGCACTGGCACAGGCTGCTGACCGTTCTGAGCCTCCTGCGCCCGAGCGGGCATCATCATTCCCCAGGACTGCGAGCTGTGAGACTCGAACGGCTGTCCTTCGATGCGTGTCCCGTCGATGATGACTCGATGATGCCCAGAACGGGAACCGGCGCGGAGAGCCGTTCGACAGGTGCCTCGTAGGTGAGGGGCTACTGAGCGGTCATCGTGTGATCCCCGGTAGAGCGTCGGCTGTGGCGGCAATCCGGCTGTGGCTCGGGGCATGACCCGACGGCTTGGACCCAGTTCGCCCATCCGAAGGTGAATCGCCTCGCCGTCCGGGCCTCCGGCTGAGTTCCGGGAACCGGGAACGGAGCGCTGCCGGGCGGACGTGTTCCGGTCCGGCCGGCAGCGCGGGGATGTGCGGGCGGAGGGGGTGACCCGTACGTCAGCTCCGCACGATGAAGCCGTCCACGATCATGTACTGCCCGGTCTTCATCGTTCCTGTGAGGGTGTGCACCCCGGCCGGGAGACCGCTGACCGAGTAGAGCTTCTGCTGGTACTGACGGGAGCCGCTCGTGGCGTCGACCGTCTCCCGGTGGACGCCGTCGACGGCGATGTCGATCGTTCCCTCGTCCGAGTTCAGCTCGGTGAGGAAGTCCGCTCCGGTGCCGTTGAAGGTGATGGTGAAGGACTCGCCGATGGTGGTGGTGGCGTCGATGTCGTTCTGAAACGAGTCCTGGCCGCCGGCCGTGGCACCGCGCCATCCCCAGCCGGTCCCGGTGTATGTCACGCCCGCGGTGTTGTTGTACTGCTGCGGCCCGGTGGGCTTGACGAGGCTGACGGTGGTGGCTGCCTGCGCACGCCAGACGCTCAGGGTGACGGCGCTGCCAGGGGCGAGCTTATTGTAGACGGTCCAGAAGCTGCCACGGTCCGTTACACCGGTCCCGTTCACGGACCGGATCACGTCGAGGGGACGCAGCCCCTGCTCGTAGGCGTACGAGGTGGACGGTACGCCCTGGAGGTAGAGCCCGTCGAAGTCACCGAGTCCGACGGCCGACTGGGTGGCCTTGTCGTAGACCTGACGGGCGGTGGCGCCCATCAGCGGCTCGGGCTGGGTCTCGATCACGGTGTCGGGTTCCGGGGCGGCAGGCCAGCCGACCGCGGGGGATGTCGCCTCTCCCGGCCTCCCGGTGCCGAACCGGTTCATCGGGAAGCTGACGAACCCCAGGGCCTTGGCGGGTGAGTCCGCGGCCGGCGTGTAGTCCGTCATGCCGGGCGAGTCCCACGGCGATCCCCCGGCGAACCGCGGGTCCGCGGTCACCGAGTGGGTGTCCAGGCCGCTGGTGCGCCAGACACTGGGCAGGGCGACCGGCCGGCCGTTGTCCCAGAACAGGTTCTTGTCCGCGGTGTACTTGGCGGCGGCGGGATCGCTGCCGGTGAGCGAGTAGGGCGAGTCCGCCAGGATGATGTTCCTGCTGATGGCGTCGCCGTTGTCGCGGTGCGAGATCTGCTCGTAGACGGAGCCGCCCACGACGATGTTGTTCGTGACGGTCCGGTTGAACCCGTCGCGCAGCTTGATGCCCGCGCCCAGCAGCAGGTTGTTCTTCACGACGTAGTTGCTCGAACCGTCGTCCAGGTCGACCGCCCACTCGCTGTTGTGCCAGATCCGGTTGTTGCTGATGGTGATCGGCTGGACAACGTCGAGCTGCGAGTAGCTCTTCTGCAGGGCGTCGGACTCCGCGCTGGGGTTGATGCCGGGCCCGGCGATGGGCCAGTACCTGTCCCGGCCCCAGGCGTTGACCGGCCCGTGGTCCGACGTCTCCTTCACGCAGTCGAAGATGTCGTTGTCCTGGATCCGGTGGCCGCCCCAGGTGCCGTCGTTGACGTTGACGCAGGACCGCGGGCTGCCGTGGATGGTGTTGTGGGCGACGGTGACCCGGCTGCTCATCGAGATGTTGACACCGGCGCTCTGCTTCTCGAACCGTCCCATGTCCGCCATGCTGTTGTGGCTGACGTCGATGTCGCGGGGGTAGTCGTCGGTCCTGGGGCCGGGGGCCAGGTCCGTGGGCGGATCGACCATGTGCGCCCAGGTCGAGGGGTTCCGTACGGCCTGGGTGGAGCCCACCACCTGTACGTCGCTCGCGCCGGACCCGGTGAAGCTGTTCCCGGTGACGGCGTCGCCCTTGTTGTAGCCGTCGATGAAGACACCGTTGCCGCCGACCTGGGCGAAGGAGGAGCGGGAGACAGTGATGTTTCTGGCGTTCTTGATGTGGACGGCCCCGGCCCGCGCCACCGCCCAGTCACCGAGCTGCAGTGGCTCGTACGGGGTGTCGAAGAGAGTCCGGTGCGTCGCGGTGTAGGTGAAGCCGTCGAAGGTGAGGTCATGGACGGGGCGGGAAGCGGACGCGCCCTCGACCCGGACGAGTTCGTCCAGTTCGGCGGTGTCCACCGTGGACTTCGACAGATCGGTGCCGGCCGACGGGATCACGTACAGCTTCCCGGCGTCCTTGTCGTAGAACCACTCCCCGGGTGCGTCGAGTTCCTCGAACACGCCCTCCGCGACAACGTGCGCGGTGTCCACGTCGCCGCCCCGGTTGTTGTCGCCGACCCACTTCAGCGTGAGTCCGGACCCGTCGCGCCCGGTGATCGTGTAGTCGTTGCCTCCCCAGTGGGAGGAGTGCAGGCCGCGGATGTCGCCGGTGGACGGGTTCTTCCACTGCACGGAACGGGAGTTGAGGATGGCCATGGTGGTCGAGCCGTTGAGCACGGCCGTGTCCGGGTCGAAATTGGGGTAGCGGGCGAGCACCTGCCTGGCGCCGCCCACGAACAGCCCGTCGATCTTCCGGTGCGCACCGATGTCCGCCACCCGGATCGCGCTGTTGTGCTGGTCGGCCTTCCATCTGGCCGTCACCCTGCGGCCCCCGCTGAGCACGGCTCGCTCTCCGGGGTAGGAGGAGTAGGTCACCGGGGCGGACGCGCTGCCCGAGTCCGCGGCGCTGAACTTCATGGTGGCGGCGAGGTGGTAGGTGCCGCCGCGGACCCACACATGAACAGGGTGGCCTGCCCTGGAGGCCTCCCTCGCGGAGACCTGCGCGGCCGCCAGGGTCAGCAGGGGTTTGCTGGTCGACTGTCCGGTGTTCCGGTCGCTGCCGGACGCCGATACGTAGATGTTCCTGTCCGAAGGGGCGTGGGCCGCCGCCGCGGTGCCCGCGGTGAGCGCGGGGACCGCGCCCACGGTCACCGAGGCGAGGACCGCCGCCGTCGCAAGCCGCCGTTTCCGGGTGGCTCTGCTTCCTGGTCTGCCGTCTGAACTGCGGTGCACGTCTGACTCCCTGACATGGTAGGGGCGAACTATCCAGCAGAAACGTCTGCCGCGACCATCTTTCATCGGATGTATCGATGAATTCACGACCGGGCGGAACTCTGCTATCCGCTTCATCCAAGTGTCAAGGGATCCGGCCAAACACGCTCTACTACAGCGAGTTCAGTTGACGCAGAGAGTCCCAACTCCCTCTTCTGCGCTGGATCAGCGATCTTCGCCCGCCATCAAGTTGTCCGATGTATCAGGGAAGATCGGAAGGGGACGTTCATGTGGACCACCCCTTTCTGTGCCCTGGCGCACCGCGAGGGTTACTGCCGGCGTACACCCTTGAGCTCCCGCGGGGGCGTTGTCACGTTGGCTGACCGGCCTGGGATGATCTTGGAGTTGGTCGTTCTGGGGAGGGGTTCGCTCGTGTCGTCCGCGCTGCCGTCGTACAAGGGGCACCGGCACCCGGTCGAGGTCATCGCGCACTGCGTGTGGCTGCACTTCCGCCTCCCGCTCAGCTTCCGCGAGGTCGAGGAACTGATGCTCGAGCGCGGTGTGCTCGTCTCCCACGAGACCGTCCGCCGCTGGTGCGCGAAGTTCGGCCAGGCCCACTCCAACGACCTGCGTCGCCGGCGACCCCGCCCCGGCGACAAGGGCATCTGGACGAGGTCTTCATCAAAATCAACGGAGAGCAGAAGTAGCTCTGTCGGGCCGTCGACGCCGACGGCAACGTGTTCGGCATCCTCCTGCAGGACCGCCGGCACACAGCCGCAGCCAGGCGTTTCTTCCGCCGCCTTATGAAGAAGACGTGTTCGGTGCCGCGGGTGGTGGTCACCGACAAGCTCCGCTCCTACGGCGCGGCCCACCGCGAGGTCCGGCCCTCGCTCAAGCACCGCTCCCACAAGCGCCTGAACAACCAGGCCGAGAACAGCCATCAGCCCACCCGGCAGCGCGAACGCGCCATGAAGGGCTTCCGTAGCGTCGGCGGAGCCCAGCGGTTCCTGGCCGCGTTCAGCGGCATCTCACCCCACTTCCGGCCCCGCCGCCACCTGATGACCGCCACCGAATACCGCGCCGAGATGACCACCCGCTTCGTGATCTGGGACCAGATCACCGGCGCCGCCGCCCCGCCCACCACAGCGTGACCCAGGCCCCCGCCCGACCCCTACACGCCCCTGACGCGCCCTCAATCGCTCAACACCCCACCAACGTGACAACGCCTGCCGGACATCTCCGGTGCGCACCGGCCCGATCGAGTGGACCGCACCGGGTGCGCTCAGTGGCCGGCCTCCGGTCCGCGGTGCGGGCCGGGCTGCTGGGGGCGTGCGCGCGCTGGTCGTCCTCGCGCGCCGGGCGGGTGCGGGGGCGTCCTCGGGGTCGGTGTATTTCTTCGTCCTCGCGCGGGCTCCGTCGCCGGCCTTCGTGAAGGCGTCCTGCATGTGGCGCAGCTGCTCGGCGGTCCAGGCTGGTCAACGGCACGTTCGCCGCTCGGGACGCCGCCTGGTGGGGCTCCGGGACCGCATGCGCGTCGGACTCGGAAGTTTGGGTCCTGGTCCTCAAACTTCATGACCGAGTACCACGCCCGCTACGGCGGCAACGGCGTGATGGTGTTCTGGCACGTCGAGCGGAAGAACGTCTGTATCTACTCCCAGCTCAAGTCCTGTTCGTCGTCCGAGGTTGCGGCGATGATCGCGGGCCTGCTGCAGCACTGCACGGATGCCGAGATCGAGTCGAACTACGTCGACACCCACGGTGCGAGCGTCGTCGGGTTCGCCTTCACGGAGCTGCTCAGCTTCCGGCTGCTGCCGCGGCCGAAGCACATCGGCAGCATCCGCCTGTACCGCCCGGACGACGCCCCGCCCGGCTGGCCCGCCCTCGGGGCCTCGCTGACGCGGCCGATCCGCCGGGACCTCATCGCCCAGCAGTACGGCCAGATGATCAAGTACGCGACAGCCCTACGCCTCGGCACAGCGGAGGCCGAGCAGGCGCTGCGACGCTTCACCCGCGGCGGCCCCAAGCACCCCACCTACGCCGCGCTCGAAGAGCTCGGGCGCGCGGTCCGCACGGTCTTCGCCTGCGACTACCTGGCCAGCCCCGGTCTGCGCCGCGAGATCCACGGCGGCCTCCAGGTCGTGGAGAACTGGAACAGCGCGAACACCGTGCTCCGCTACGGCAAGGACGGCGCCCTGACCGGCCCCGACAAGGAGCACGCCGAGACCTCCATGCCCCCCTGCACCTGCTCCAGTCCGCGCTCGTGCACGTCGACACCCTGCTGGTGCAGCAGGTCCTGGCCGAACCCGTGTGGGAGAAGAAGCTGAGCGGCGAGGACCGGCGCGGACTGACCGCGCTGTTCTGGTCCAACATCAACCCGTACGGCACCTTCCGCCTCGACATGAACAAGCGCCTCAACCTCAGGCCAGCCTCAGCCGCGCCCATCCCCGCAGGCCAGCGGACGCCGCCGACCGATCGAATCCAGTGACGAAGCGGGCGTTCCATCCAGGGCCGAGGACGGCCCGTACCTTCTGACCAGGGAGGCTGATACGCCGTTGACATAATTCTGAGCGTTTCTGGACGCACCGTCCTGATCGCCTGGATGTGGTCCTCACCAAGGCTTGAGACGTGCGCGGGCACCGCGTGCAGCTCGACTTGAAGAGGGGATTGCTGGTGACTGACCTACGGACACACGCGGCCTGGACTGGCCTGATGCGGACTTGGACGGTGTGCGCGGCTGCTGTGGTTCTGGTTGGCGCCGCGGCCGGTGGATGGATCGGCTTGCGGGGCGACGGCCCGAACGCATTCGGTCAGGCGAGTGGTGACGCCGTGGCCTCGGCGGACGCGCGGGCAGCGGTCGCCGACCGGCTTGATCTGCCGTGGCCCGACGAGGGACAGGCGAGCATCGAGGTGGAGGGGCTCGGCAAGCTGGGCGCCACCGCCGGGCAGCGTCCGCTGCCGATCGCCAGCGTCACCAAGGTGATGACGGCGTACGTGATCCTCAAGGAGCATCCGCTGGCCGACGGCGAGCAAGGCCCCGCCGTCGCGGTGGACGCGGCCGCCGCGCAGGAGTCGCACTCGCTGACCGAGTCCACCGCACCGCTGCGCGAGGGCCAGCGGCTCTCCGAGCGCCGGATGCTGGAGCTTCTGCTGCTCCCGTCGGGCAACAACGTGGCCCGGCTGCTGGCCCGTTGGGACGCGGGCAGCCAGCAGGCGTTCGTGGCCAAGATGAACCGGGCCGCGCGCGACCTCGGGATGCACCGCACCACGTACACAGGTGCGAGCGGGCTCGAGGCCACCACCAGGAGCACCGCCGACGACCAGCTCAAGCTGGCCCGGCAGACCATGAAGGATCCGACGTTGCGCGCCGTCGTCGCCATGCGGAGCACGACCGTGCCGGGCGAACCCGACCCGGTCGTCAACACCAACCGGCTCCTCGACCGGCCCGGTGTCGTCGGCCTCAAGACGGGGTCGAGCACCCCGGCGGGCGGAGCTCTGATGTGGGCCGCCGAGGCGGGTACCGGCGGCAAGCGCCACTTCGTGCTCGGGGTGGTGCTCGGCCAGCGGGCCGGGACCACGCCCGCCGAGGGACTCGAAGCAGCCTTCGAGAAGAGCGGTGCGCTGATAGACGCCGTGCAGAAGGAACTCCCGGCGGCGCTCGGCGAACAGGGGGACCGGACGTGATCACGGTCATGGGCCCCAAAGGGCTGAGCGCCGCGACGACCGACCGCACCGGCAACTCCCCGGGCGACGGCGCCCCACGGCCGCCCCGCACCACGCCCCGGCTGCTCCGGCGCGGCCGCCTCCTCGCCACCGCGGTCGTCCTCTGCGGCATCGGCATGGTCGTCGCCGCCTGGCTGCCCGCCGCGATGGGCAGCTTCGGGAGCCTAATGCAGACGTTCCTGCCCTGGTCGGGAGTGGGCGTGCTTGCGCTTCTCGCCCTGGCCGCCGTGCGGCAGTCGGTGGTCGCCGCCGTAGCCGTCCTGGTCCCGGCCGTGGTCTGGTGCTCCCTGTTCGGCGTGGTGCTCGTCGATAGGCGCGGGGACGGCGCGGCGGGCGGGGACCTCACCGTCGTCAGTCACAACGTGCACGACGGGAACCCCGACCCGGTGGGCACCACCCGCTCCCTCGCCGCTTCCGGCGCCCAGGTGATCGCCCTGGAGGAGCTGTCGCCGCGCACGGCCCCCGCGTACGAACGGGCGCTGGCGGATTCCTATCCGTACCATTCGGTGCAGGGCACGGTCGGGCTGTGGAGCACCTATCCGCTGCGGGATGTGCGGCCTGTCGAGATCATGCCGTGGACCCGCGCCCTGCGGGCCACGGTCGACACTCCGAAGGGGCCGCTCGCCGTGTACACCGCGCACCTCGCCTCGGTGCGGGCCAGTCTCACCAAGGGCTTCAACACCGCGCGCCGCAACGACGCGGCCGCCAAGCTCGCCAACGCCGTACGCGCCGAGCCGCTGCACCGGGTCGTCGTGGTCGGCGACTTCAACGGCACCACCGACGACACCGCCCTCGGCCCGGTCACCGCGGGGCTCCGCTCGGCGCAGGACGAGGCCGGGGCAGGCTTCGGGTTCAGCTGGCCCGCGTCGTTCCCGGTGGTCAGGATCGACCAGATCCTGGTGAAGGGCGTCACCCCGGTCTCCGCGTGGACGCTGCCCCGCACGGGGAGCGACCATCTGCCGGTCGCGGCCTCCCTGCGGCTGTGAAGGAAGGCGAGCGGCGGGCGGGACGGGATGGCGGACACGGCGGCGCCGGGTCGGCAGATACTGTCAGGACCAGCAGCACGGCCCCCAAGACGGACATCGACAGACACCGGCAGACGCCGGCAGACGCTCACGAATCGACCTCAGGCGACCACATGCGCGACCAGCCCGCCCCCGTGCACATCCTCCTCGTCGAGGACGACGACACAATCCGCAGGTCCGTGGGCCTGTCCCTGGAGCGCTACGGCTACCGGGTCTCGGCCGCCCCCGACGGCCTGACCGGCCTGGAGATGTTCCGGGAGACGGAGCACGACCTACTGCTCCTCGACATCATGCTGCCGCACCTCGACGGAATCGGGCTGTGCCGCAAGGTCCGCGAGACCAGCCAGACCCCGGTCCTGATGATGTCGGCCCGCGGCGACTCCCTGGACGTGGTCGCGGGTCTGGAGGCGGGCGCCGACGACTACGTCGTCAAACCGGTCGACACCACTGTGCTGCTGGCCCGCATCCGCACCCTGCTGCGCCGCGCCACCTTCACGGCTCCCGTCGAGCCCGATCCCGCCACCGGCGACGGCACGGGTCTGCTCGCCTTCCGGGACCTGACCGTCGACACCCGCGGCCTCGAGGTCCGCAAGGACGGCAGGCCGCTCGCACTGACTCCCACCGAACTGCGGCTGCTCCTGGAATTCGTGGCCGTACCCGGCATCGCCCTGCAGCGCGCGACCCTGCTGCGCAAGGTGTGGGACTACGGCTGGGACGGCGACATCCGGGTCGTCGACCTGGCGGTGCAGCGGCTGCGCAAGAAGATCGGCGCCGACCACATCGAGACCGTGCGCGGCTTCGGCTACAAGTTCCGCCGCTGAGCGCCAGGCGGGCCGAGAGAGAACGTGAGCGAATGATGGACCCTGCGCCCCCACCCGGCGACACCGGCCGGTCCCTGTGGCGCCTGGCCGACCCGAGATCCCTGCGCTGGAAGATCGCCGCAGGGGTCGCCGCCGCGGCCTGCGCGATGGCCCTGGGCATCGGCCTCCTGGTCCACCGCACCACCGAGACCCGCTCGATGAGCATCGGGCGGGCCGACGCCCTGCGCGAACTGGACGCCGCCAAGGCCGAGTTCAGCGGCGCCCGGCCCAGCAGTTCGCCGCAGCCCGGGTACCGCACCGGCGACGAGGTACCGGGCCATCTCCTCGACCTGCTCGCCGCCGGACCGGCGCCGGTCACTTGGTACGACACCAGCAAGCCGGCCCACGGCCCGTCCATGTGGGCGGCCACGGAGGTCGACGGCACCCCGATCGCCGTCAGCGTCAACATGATCTCCGACCTGTACAGCCGCCAGGCCCTCGACCGGCACATGCGGTACGCGGCGCTCGCCACCCTCGCCGCCGTCGTCCCCCTCACCCTGCTCGCCGCCGAACTGGTGGTGCGCAGGCTGCGCCAGGTCGCAGGCACCGCCCGCCGCATTCGCCACGGCGACCTCGACGCGCGGACCACCGGCCGGGGGCACGACGAGATCAGCGAGATCTCCTCGGCCGTCAACCACATGGCCGACGCGCTCCAGGGCCGCCTCCACACCGAGCAGCGCTTCACCGCCGACGTCGCCCACGAACTGCGCACCCCGCTCGCGGGGTTGGTCACCTCCGCCACACTGCTCCCGGAGAGCGAGGCCACCGATCTCGTACGGGACCGGGTGAAGGTGCTGCACGCCCTGGTCGACGACCTGCTGGAGATCTCTCGCCTCGACGCGGGCGCGGAGCGGGCAGAGCTGCAGCCGGTGCCGCTGGACGAGCTGGTCGAGGAGTCCGTACGGCGCACGGGGCTCGCCCCCCGGATCGCCGCCACCGGTCACCCGGTCGTCGAGACCGACCCCCGCCGCCTCGACCGCATCGTCACCAACCTGGTCGTCAACGCACATGTCCACGGCGGCCCGCCGGTCGAGATCACGGTCGAGGACGCCACCGTCGCCGTCCGTGACCACGGCCCCGGCTTCCCTGCGGAGCTGCTCGCCGAAGGCCCGCAGCGATTCCGCACCGGCGCCACCGAACGCGGCCACGGACACGGCCTGGGCCTGACCATCGCGGCCGGCCACGCCCAGGTGATCGGCGCCCGGCTGACCCTCGCGAACGACGACACCGGCGCGGTCGTCACCCTCGACCTGCGACCGGGGCAGCCGTAGAGCAGCCGACGAACCTGATACTTCCTTCTCCGAGCGCGACTGCAGACGGCAGGGTGGACCGGTGAAGCGTATCCATGGGCGTTTCATAGGTGGTCGCTCATGAAACAGTCGGTGCTCGTGAGCGACGACTTCAAGCGCGTGGAAGCGCACCCCTGTCCGATGTCCACCTGCGCCGCCCCCGCGGGCTCCCCGTGCCGGACCGGCAAGGGCAAGGTGGCCATCCAATACCACACCGCCCGCTTCCGCCTGGTGCCCCAACTCGCCAAGGTCCTCAGCGCGCCGACACCCGCCGTACGCAAGCCCGGCTCGGTCTGGACCGAGCTGCCCCGGTCCGCGAGCGCCAGCGCCGAACCGGTCGGCCACGTCCGGCTCGGGTACGCCCGCGCCTCGACCGCGCGGCAGTCCCTGGACGCGCAACTGGACTCCCTCACCGAGGCCGGGGTCACCCGGGTCTTCTCCGAGAAGATCTCCACCCGCGCCACCAGGCGCCCCGAGCTGGAAGCCGCCGTCAAGCTCGCCGGGGAGATCCGCTCCTCCGGCGTCGCCGTCGCCCTCGTCGTCCACGAACACAAACGGCTCGGCCGCGGCATCGAACTCGCCATGCTCGCCGAAGAGCTGAAGGCCAACGACGTCGGCCTGGAGTTCCTCACCGGGGAGCTGAAGGGCTCGCACGCCCCCTCCGGCATCGTCTTCACCGTGCTGGCCGCCATGTCCGGCATGGAGCGCGAGTACATCCGCGACCGCACCCTCGAAGGCCACGAGTCCGCCCGCAAGCGCGGCAAGACCATCGGCGGCGCCGGCGTCACCGACGACTCCATGCTCTCCATGGCCCTCCACCTGCGCGACCAGGAGATGAGCCTGCGCGACATTGCCAAGCGGCTCATCATCACCACCGGCAAGAAGAAGGGACAACACCCCTCACCCGCCACCGTCATGCAGATGCTCCGCGAACACGACGAACGGGCCGCCGAACCGGCGGGCACATAACGACAAGTCCAGGACCGGAACCTACTGGCAGGGTATCGTCCACCGGCTGTTCGGGACGGCGCTCGGAGACGACGGCCGGCCGTTGTGCTCGGTGGTGACCTGTGCGCCGCAACCCGGTGAACTGACCACGGACGCCGACTTCACCGTGAACGTGTCAGATGGCCCTGAGGCGTTGGAGAGCGCCGACACAATGCTCGTGCCAGCGGCCGTGGAGGACTACGAACCGCAAGAGCGCGGGCGGCTGGCCGAGCCGGTGCGTCGGCCCTGGAGCGGATCCCGGTTGGAGCGCGGGTGGGTTCGATCTGCACCGGGTCGTTTGTGCTGGCGGCAGCCGGACTGCTGGCGGGGCGGCGTGCGACGACACACTGGAAGTCGTGCGACGAGCTGCGGACGTTGTACCCGGAGATCGGCGTCGACCCGGACGTGCTCTACACGGACGACCGGGGCGTGCTGACCTCGGCAGGGGGCGCCGCCGGCATCGATCTGTGCCTGCACATGATCCGCAGCGACCACGGCGCTGACGTGGCGAACACGGTCGCCCGGCGCACTGTTGTCCCCCCGCACCGGGAGGGCGGGCAGGCGAGCGCGGTGCGCACACCCGTCCACGAGCAGGAGGCCCCCGGCTTCGGGGCCGTCCGCCTCGTCCCCGTGGACCCCGCCGCGGACCTCGACCTGATCCACGGCTGGGTCACCGAGGAGCGCGCCCGCTTCTGGGGCATGGGCGACGCGAGCCGTGAAGAGGTCTGGAGACCTACGAGTCCCTGGACTCGCTCACCACGCACCATGCCTTTCTGGCCCTGCGCGACGGTGTTCCGGTCGCCCTCTTCCGTACGTACGAACCGGCCGCCGACCCGCTGGCCGACTGCTACGACGTCCGGCCCGGCGACTTCGGCGTCCACCTCCTGGTCGGTCCGGGCGCCACCGCCGAACGCGACTTCACGGCCGCCCTGCTCTCGGTGCTCATCGGCTACGTCCTCAGCGACCCGGCGCACCTGCGGGTCGTCGTCGAGCCGGACGCCCGCAACGAGAAGGCCGTCGCGCGGATGGTCCGGGCGGGCTTCGAACTCGTCCCGGAGATCGACAAGCCGGAGAAGCGTGCCCGGCCGGCGTTTCTGAGCCGGAGGGCCGCAGCGGGCGTGCAGCGGGCCGGGGCGGCGGGCCGCTCCCTCAGGCCCGCGCCGCGACGTCGTCCACGACGTGCTTGTCCAGCGCGGCGCGCACCAGGGCCGCCGCGAGCACGGCGGGCCCGCGGTCGTCGGCCTGCTCCGCCAGTCGTGCGAGCTTCGCCGGCGAGGCGGGCAGCCCCAGCTTCTCGGCGCCCTGGAGAGCCATTCCGTCCAGGAACGGTGCCGCCTCCGGCCACACGGCCTGCACCTCGCGTACGAAGATGTCCGCACCTGCCGGGCCCATGCCCGGGGTTCTGCGCAGCCCGGACCGCAGGATGTCCAGGTCGCCGTCGGCCTCCTTGCGCAGCCGCCGCAGATCGCCCCCGTACTCGACCAGCAGGAGCTCTGCCCCGTCGCCGAGCTGGGTGGCGGTGCGTTCGTCGTAGCGCCGGTAGCCGCCCTCGCCCAGTGCGTCGACGCGCTGCTGCCATGTCGTCCCGATCATCCGGTCCGGGGACCGCATGCCGTGGGTGAACAGCGCGCGTGCCGCCGCCACCGCCACGGATGCCCGGATGCGGGCGCTCAACAGATCGCAGAGCACGAGGAGTTGGTACAGAGGCTGCGGTGTGTTCCGCAGCCTGATACCGGCCTCTGCGGCGTAGGTGGTGCCGTAGCGGCTGAGAAGGACCTCCACGGTCCTGCGGGCGGTCACGAAGCTCCGCCCCCTTCCTCGGCGGCGACCTGCTGCAGGGTGCGCCCCGTACGGGCCGAACGTGCCCGGAACGGGTCCGGTGTGTCCGGCCCGTCATGGGGGGCGCGCCCGTCCTTGGCCTTGATCAGCAGCCATATCTCCTCGCCCGGGGCGCCGCCGTCACCGCCTCCCTTGAAGCGGGTGAGGGCGAACTCGCCGTGCAGCTTGGTGCCGTCGAGCCAGAAGGTCGCGTGCCCGTCCTCCAGGGACTGCTCGAACGGCACGGGTGCGCCCCAGCGGTCGTGGCTGAGCGGCCGGTAGGTGCCCTGGTCCCAGACGATCACCGTGCCGCCGCCGTACTCGCCCTTCGCGATGACTCCCTCGAACGTGCGGTACTCCAGCGGGTGGTCCTCCGTGGGGACGGCCAGCCGCCTCTCGCGCGGGTTCTCCGAGGGTCCGCGCGGCACCGCCCATGACTTCAGTACGCCGCCGACCTCCAGCCGGAAGTCGAAGTGCATGCGCCGCGCCTGGTGGATCTGTACGACGAAACAGGGCGCCGCACCCGGCCGCTCCCCGTCGCCGCGCGGCTCCGCGGTCGCGTCGAAGCGCCGTTCGCTGCGGTAGTCCCGGAGCCGGTCGTCGTTTTCGCCGGTCACATCCATCCGGATACCTCCTCCGGCAGGCCCACCCGGTGTCCCCCTTCCACTGTGACGCTCCCGGCCGTGAAGCGCACAGGGACGGGGTGTGCCCGCGCGAACGCGAGGTATGTCGACGTCAAGTATCTTGGCATCGAGACGGCTCTCCCGGCATTCTCCCCCTTGATTCATTGATCTCTTGATGTCGAGGCATGTCGGAGGGGGCATGCGATGCGGCGCGGCAAGGGCGGCGGGGAACCGGACACCTCGAAGGCCGGGCGGGGCCTGCCGGCCCAGCTGCGCAGTCCTCCGGGCGGCCGCTGCTGACCGGCGTGGTGATGGCCGCAGGGCCGGCGGCTGGTGCCGGGCGCGGTGGTCGCAGGCCTCTCGGTCGTGCGACGACGGGCCTGTACGCGACGGCTTCGCACTCTCGCACCGCCAGCCCCGAAGAGACCACCCCCGCGTAGGTCTAAGGGACCCCCAGTTCGAAGAGTACGTATCCCGCGTACGAACCCGACGCGACCGCCGCGATGCCGAGCAACGCGAACAGCATGGGCAGACGGATATTGCGCAGTTGGACGGCGAGGGGAATGAAGAGGGGGAAGGCCGGGAGAAGGTAGCGGGAGACGTTGCCGAATATCTGCTGGCTGCCCAGGACCAGGGCGAAGGTCAAGACCGTGTAGACGGTCAGGACGGCTGGGAGACGCAGGTGGAACAGGAGAGGGATCAGAAGCACGCCCAGCAGGACGGTCAGCGCGCCGATGGTGTCCTCGAAGGGGTATGCGAAGAGGTAGTCGAAGCGGCCCACCGCTATGGAGGTGAAGACGTCGAGGGTCTGCTTGCCGTAGTCGAAGGTGTGAGCCCAGGCGCCCTCCTGGAGTTTGAAGTAGCCGCCGAGGTCGCCCATCCGATTGCCGACCCAGAGCAGGTAGCCGATGAGCCCGAGCGGCGCAATGAGTACCGCGGTCCACGGGCGTGCGTGGTCTTCTCGGCGACGATGGAGTGTCAGCAGCGCGGCGACGGTGAGGGCGGCGATGAGGGCGACGGCGGTGGGCCGGTTGAGGCCGGCAGCGAAGGTGAGGACTCCCGCGGTGAGCCAGCGGTCGCTCATGACGGCGTGGCAGGCCCAGACGGCGAGGGCGACGTAGAGGGAATCCGAGTAGACCGACCACTCCACGCCGGAGCCGGGCCAGACGGCCCACAGTCCGGCCGCGGCCAACCCGGCGCGCCTGCCGCCGAACCTGGCGGTGACGGCGTAGATGCCGAGGGAGGCGGCGAACGAGGCGACGACCGAGACCAGCATGCCGGCGCCGTACAGGCCGAGGCCCGTGCAGGAGGAGACCAGCCGCATCGCCGCGGGGTAGAGGGGGAAGAACGCCGCGGAGTTGCCTTCGAGGGTGATCAGCCCGGTGGCTCCGGGGACGGGGACGAGCGCGGGGTGGTAGCCGTGTGAGGCGATCTGCTGGTACCACCAGCCGTCCCAGGAGGCCAGTACGTCCCAGGCATGCGCGCCGCCGCCGAAGCGCGGGTGCTTCTTCCGGAAGTCACCGGAGGAGTCGAGCAGGTGCATGAAGACGCAGAAGCCGATGAGCTTCAGTACGCCGTACAGGGCGAGTACGGGTCCGTACTGCCGAACCGCATGGCGCAGGCGCGGCCCATGGCCGCGGTCCGGGCCGGGGACCCGCTCGGAGGATTCGGGGGTGCTGATGCAGGGGCCGGCTGTCGGCGTCATCGTGTGGTTCATGCTGCCGTGGCTCCCGTCCCGGGGCGGCGGGCAGGAAACACCCAGGCCCGGAAGAGCAGAAACCGCAGGAGGGTTGCCGCCAGGTTGGCGGCGACGAGCACTCCGACCTCGGTGGGGCGCGCGGCGCGGGGCGCCACGTCATGTAGCGCGGCGAGCGATCCACTGGTGATGACGAGGCCGATCACGAAGACCAGCAAGCCCTTGGCCTGGTGGCGCATCACACCGCCTCGGCCGCGCAGTCCGAAGGTGAGCCGCCGGTTCGCGGCCGTGTTGGCGACCGCGCAGATCAGCAGTGCCAGCGCGTTGGCGCCCTGCGGTCCCGCCGCCGGGCGCAACGTGGCGTAGAGCAGCACGTATCCGACGGTGCTCAGGGTTCCCACGGCGGCGAAGCGCAGCAGTTGGCCGGCCAGGCCCGGGCTTCCCGGCCGGTCGCCGTCGGCTCTCCGGCGCAGCCCGGCCAACGGGAGCGTGCCGCAGGCCAGTGCCCGGCCGATCCTGGTGATGCCGCGCAGGTCGGCCAGCGCCGTGGACAGGATGTCGACCCGGCTGTCGGGGTCGTCCACCCAGTCGACCGGCACCTCGTGTATCCGTAGCCCGGCCCGCTCGGCGATCACCAGCAGCTCGGTGTCGAAGAACCACCCCGAGTCCTTCACCAGGGGCAGCAGCCGTTCGGCGACGTCGCGCCGTACGGCTTTGAAACCGCACTGCGCGTCGGAGAAGCCCACGGCGAGCGTGGAGCGCAGCAGGGCGTTGTAGCAGCGGGAGATGGTCTCGCGCTTGGGTCCGCGTACCACCCGTGAACCGCGTGCGAGGCGCGTGCCGATGGCGATGTCGGAGTGGCCGGAGATCAGGGGGGCGACGAGGGGCAGTAGTGCCCTCAGGTCGGTCGACAGGTCCACATCCAGGTACGCCAGCACCGGCGCCGGCGAGTCCGACCACGCGGCGTGCAGCGCCCGGCCCCGTCCCTTCTCGGCCAGCCGCAGCCACTGCGCCTCGGGCAGCTCGGCGGCCAGCCGGGCCGCGATCCGCGGAGTCTCGTCCGTGCTGGCGTTGTCCGCGACGGTGATCCGGAACGGGTAGGGGAAGGTCTCGCGCAGGTGCGCGTGCAGCCGCCGTACGCTTCGCTCCAGATCACGCTCCTCGTTGAACACCGGGACGACCACGTCCAGGACGGGTTCCCGCTGATGCGCCGACACGGGTGTGCGCAGTGGTAGTCGGCCGGTCGGGTCGTTCGGTGAGTCGTCCTTGGAGGAAGAGGGGTGCTTCACGGTGACCGATCCTGCTTCTATCATGGTTCATCCAGGTTTGTGTTCTGGCACAGGGCAGACCGAAGTCATGTACGGCAGCGCTGCGATCAGCGGTGACGGTGGCGGGGGGCGGAGCGGCTTCCGCCAGCCGGTGGCCGCCGAACCCACTGACGACGACACCACCGTCGTAGGGGTGGCGGTGCTCTACGGTGTCGGCGGTGCGCTCAGCGTTCCCGAGTCGGAAGGCGACGGTGCCCCGGGCTCGGTTGTGGTCGGGCCCGAGGGCGCCGTTGCCGAACCTCCTGTCGTGGGCGGGGCCGCGGGCATGGTGGTGGCCCCGCCCGCAGTCCCGGTCGGGCTCGGCGGCACGTCCGATGTCAGTGACGTGCTCGGACGCGGGGACGCCGGGCTCGTCACGGGCTCCGGGAGGGGAGCCTGCGGCCTGTTCTCGACTCGCTCGTGGGGCAGCAGGAAAAGGCCCATGGTGAGTCCGGCGACGGCCAGGACGGAGCCGACGGCCTTCCGCACCGCGCGGGCACAACGTCGGGCCCGCACGCCGGACCGGAGGCGGCTCTGATGCTTCGGCTCGAAGGGGGTGTGATCCTGGGCGTCGCGCATCATGCGCGCCAGCTCCCGCTCGAAGTGATCCATGGATTCCCCTTCACCCCACTGGTTCGGTGACATCGGCCAGGATCCGACGCAGTCGCGCCACGCCACGAGACGCATGGGATCGAGCGGTGCCCACCGGGCACCCCAGCATCTCCGCGACCTGCCTCTCGGGCAGGTCGAGGTAGTAGCGCAGCACCACCGCGGCCCGCTGCCGCGGCGGCAACTGGGCCAACGCGGCTCCCAGCCGCGAGCGCTCCACCACGGAGGCGGACAGGTCACCCACCTCCGCCAGGTCAGGCAGTTGCTCGGCCGGTCGCTCGCCCCACCAGCGTCGTCGCGCCGAGCGTGCCGCCGCGCGCGCCAAAACCTTGCGTATGTACGCCTCGGGGGCCTCCTCTGCGATCTTGGGCCAGACGAACCAGAGCTTGACCAGGGCTTCCTGGAGCAGGTCCTCGGCCCGGTGCCGATCGCCTCCGACGAGCAGGAGAGCGAGATGGAACAGCGCCGACCAGCGGGCCGCCACGAACGCGTCGAACCCCTTGGCTCGATCCTGCTCCATCTGCACCGTCTCCCGTTCCGGCCAACCCCCTACACCTAGAGAAGACATTGGCCCCCTCGCTGCGATGCACTTCGCCCCAGTGACTCATGTCACGTCCCGCCTCGAGCGAGGCTCGATCGCCCTCCGCACGATTTCCTGCCGACCGATCGTCCAAGGCGCCGAGTCAGGGCCGGGCAGCACATCGCCCTGGCCTCGCCGCCGCGTTGGGACGACGAGGCTTGTCCGGGGTCTCCGTCGTTCCATGAGGAAGACAGATTCTGTGTGCACACGACCGGGCTCGCCGACGGGCCCGCGGCGGGATCCTCACCGGTCGCGGCACCAAGGGCCGGACCCAACCCTCCAGGAACACCGGATTGGTGAGCGCCGCCAGAGCCCCCGGCAGCCCCGGCACCGTCGCCGGGTGCCGGACCTCGGCCCGCACATAGGCCGCGTACACCGGCGTCGTACGCCACTGGACCGTCCCCGAGTCCGGCAGCGTGGCCGTGAACAGCGTGCCCTGGTCGGTGACGAAGTGCGCGGTGCAGCCGGGTGCCCCGGTCACCTCCAGCCGTACGGTGACCGAGGTGTCGTCCCCGTCCACCCGCAGCCGTTCACCGATCCCCGCACGCAGGCCGCGCCCGCCCGAGGCCCCGAAGGACAGAGGGACGGCGGACGACTCGGCGATGTAGAGTGCCCGGCCCGGATTCCGGCCGTGATCGCCTCGCGCGACAGCTCGTCGGCGAGGACGACGGTCTGCGGCAGCCGACATCTCGCTCTGCACAAGGCAGCCGACGCCGACCGCCGCAAGGCCGGAAAGCAGACCACTGTCGCCCACGAGAAGCTTCAGTCCGCAACCGCCGAACACGCCCGGGCCAAAGGCGCCCTCAGCGAACTCCTCGCCCCGCTCCCCGGCGACTGCACCCGCTGCGGCCACGTCCTGCCCGAACGCGAGGCGGGACTGTGCCAGCAGTGCGGGCAGTCGTGCCCGGACGGCGACAGCCACCACGAACGGAAGATCGCCACTGCCCGGGCGAAGGCCGAGCACCTGCAGCAGAAGCTGCGTCGCCTGGAGGACGCCCTGGCCACCGCCACCGCCGCGGCGGACAGGGCCGGCGACGCGGCTGCCGCCGCGCTGACAAGCCGTGACACCTACGATCAGGACCACCTGCAGCCGACCCGCTCCACCGCCCAGCAGGCCGAGAAGGCAGCGCACGGCTTGAGCCGGGACGCCGCCCGGCTCAAGGAGTGGCTGGACTCATCCGACTACCTCGGCAAACAGCAGATCATCATCGACAACGCCAAAGCGGAAAGCGAGAAGGCCGCGGCCGCCCGGGACACAGCCCTCACCGCCCACGAGGTACGCCGCAAGGAGATCGTCGGCCGCTGGACCGAACTGTTCCTCACCCGGCTGAAGCAGATCAACCCCGACGTCGAGACCGCGTACATCGACCCCGCCGACTTCACCACCCGCGTCGAAAAGCGCGACAACCCCGACAAGACCTTCCAGGACAGCTCCGTCATGGGAAGCCCCAGGGCCATCATCAACGTCGCGGCGCTGCCGGCCCTGCGCGACCTCGGCCGCGCCGACCCCTCGGTCCGGGTTCCGCCGTTGCTCATCATCGACTCGCCGCTCGCCGACCTCGGAGCCGTCGATCAGGCGACCGGACACCGCCTCATCGACACGCTCATCGACGCCGCTTCCGACACGTCCGCCGACGGCTACGCCTGCCACGTCATCGCCGCCACCAACGATCCGCTGCCCCGCCGCTGCACGGGCGTCCGGGAGATCCCCGTCAGCACCGGCCCTCGGTCCAGTCCCGCAGCCGGCGCCAGGCCGTCACCCCTGAGCAGCCCACGGTCTCCGCAGGGACATCGCGCCATGCCACACCGGTCCGCAGCACGTACAGGACGCCCGCGAGCGCCACTCGGTCGGGAACACGCAGCCGCCCAGGGTGGCGACGGCGCCGTTCGGGAGCGGCCGGCAGCAGCGGGGCCACCCGCTCCCACAGATCGTCAGGAACAAGATCAGCACGCACCCCGGACACCCTGCCGACCAAGATCGTTGAGCACAAGACCCTCAGCTGAACTCATTCTGAAACGATCAGTTAGGGCTTGCCGGGAATCAACTCGTCGATTTGGTCTTGATTCTGTCGGGGTCGAGGAAACTGGCGACGTCTTCCGCTCTGCGGAAACTGGCCGTTGAGGCGGGGAGGTAAATACCATGGGATTCCAGGAGGGGGCGCTCGGTGAGTACCCCACCGGCATCCGCATTAGCGACGACGAGATCGCTGCCCTGCCCATCACTCGCCATCGCTTCCACGGCGACTGGAACTACACCCTCCACCCCCAGCGTCCGATGGACGGGGCGACCACCGGCAGCACACCGGACGAGGCCCTGGCGGACCGACCGACTCGCCTCACGCGGCATTCACTCAGGACCCAGAACTGACCGGGATGCCCCGCCGACAGCTCAGCGAACTCATCGACGCGTTGACTCCAGCGATGGGGGTTCAACGCGAGCAAATACTCCGCACACGTCGAGGTCACGAGCGCCTGGTGGCCCCTGGCGCAGGTGCCAAAGCCAAGCTCACCTCAGCCGACCGAGTCCTGGCCACCGTGCTCCACCTGCGAAAACTCGCAACCATGGACCTCCTGGGCCAGCTCTTCTACACCACCGCCATGACCATCAGCCGCGCAGCGAAAGACGTCCGCCGACCTGATCACCACCGCCCGCCGCCACGGCGTGCCCGCCGTCGCGCTGCTCGTTGGCGTGAGGCGAGAGCCATCGACCTGGCCTGCGTCGCTCCCGGTACCCGCGCCCAGGCCAAGGACGACAACGCCCACGCGGCAGACCGCGTAGCGAGCTGAACCACACTTGGGAAGCCACGAGGTCCCGTTCGATCCATGCCGACGAACGGGACCTCGTCGGCCGCCAAACGCGCCGGTCCTGCCGAGTGACACGATCACCTGCGGGGTGGCGCCCGCGGCCCTGACATCAGCGGGTGACATCAACAGGCACGTACACCGGCGGTCCGCTGAGGACCCCTCTGCCATGAATGAGGCTGAGGCAGGGGCCTCAGGCGCTGGTCCCCCTGACGTGCAGTCGGGGTGCACGCGCCTACGGATGAGAAGTCGCGTGGTGAATTTCTGCGCCGACAGCCCGTGCGTAGGGCCTCATGACGTCCCGGCATCACGCCTCGGCCCTTTGGGTGATGGCTGCCTCGGTGCGGTCTCCCAGGAACTCGTACCACCGGCGTTCCAGGCAGACGTGTCGCACGTCCGCTTCGACGAGGCTGAGGAAAGCCGTCACGGTCTCGGTGAGACGTTGCTGCAGCCCCGGGTCGGTCAACGTTCCGTCCTCGGCGAAGGCCTGGTAGCTATTGGCCAGGCTGAACATGTCCGGGTAGACGCGGGTACCCAGGTGCTCCAGGGGAATCCTCAGGGTCCACAGCCCGCGGTTGCCGCCGATCAGGGACGGCGAGGCGGAGACGAGCATCGCGTGCTTGGTCTTGAACGGCTGCGGCCGGACACGGGAGACCCAGTCGATCGCGTTCTTCAGCACTCCCGGCACGGAGGCGTTGTACTCCGGCGAGGAGATGACGAAGGCGTCGCTCTGCTCGAGTCGGTCGCGCAGGGCGAGGGCCCCTTGCGGCAGTCCTCCGGCGGTCTCCATGTCGCCGTCGTACAAGGGCATGTCGAAGTCGCGCATAGGGGCGAGGTCAGCCGTGGCACCGGTGTCGGAGATGAGGCGGGCCACGAGGGCGGCGAGACGGGCGTTGGTCGAATCGGCCCGCAGCGCCGCGCCGAAAACCAGAACCCGCAGCGGGCCGGGATGTGTGTCCGTGGGCATGGCTCGGTCCTTCCGTCGTGGGCACGCGCCCCAGACGGGGCGCCCCACCGACCAGTGTGGTTCCGAGAGCGCCGCCGTGCGACAGGGCCGGAAACCGACAGCCCGGAGCCGGCCAGGCCGATGGTTCGGCGCCCGCTCGGGGCCGCCAGGGTGGGCATCGCCCTCCGCGGCGGGCACGGTGGGCGGTTTCCGCGGTCGCCCCCGAGTCGGGCGAGGTGCTGGGAACCGTGTCCGATCCGGGGCGAGACTGGGGCCGGGTCCGCCGGGGGCTCGGGCTGCTGGCGGGGAACAAGGCCGGCACTCACCTCTACCTGGGCACGGACGACGGGGTGCTGGTGATCGAGATCGGGCCCCTGAAGACGGTGGCCCGGATCGAGGTCGATTCCGTGTGGGGGCTGGCGGTCTGCCAGGACCGGGACCGGCTGTACACCGTGCGGGGCAAGGGCGGGGTGGGCTTGATCCGCTTTGACGGACATTCGAGATCTGGGGTTCTGCCCCGGGAGGATGTCCATCATGGAGAGCATGGGGAAGAAGAAGCCTCGCCGCCCTCGTCGTTCGTTCACGCCGGAGTTCAAGGCCGAGATCGTCGGTCTGTGCCGACGAGGTGACCGCTCGGTCGGGCAGGTCGCCAGAGACTTCGAACTGACCGAGACGACGGTGCGGGACTGGGTGAAGCAGGCCGAGGTCGACGCGGGCGAGCGCAACGGGCTGACCAGCAGTGAGCGCGAGGAACTGGCCGCGTTGCGGCGGGAGAACCGCCGGCTGCGTGAGGATGTCGACGTCCTCAAGCGGGCCACAGCTTTCTTCGCGAAGGAGACCCGGTGACGGTGCACCCGTTCATCGAGGCGGAGAAACGCGCAGGTCACAGCGTCAAACGGGCGTGTGAGCTGATGAAGGTCTCCCGGACCGCCTTCTATGCCCGTCGCTCCGGCCTGCCCGGACCCCGCGCGTTGCGGAATGCCGAGCTGACCGAGCAGATTCTCGAGGCCCATGCGAAGTCCCGCGGAACCTACGGGTCCCCGCGCGTGCATGCCGTGCTCAAGCGCGAGGGTGCCGGGTGTGGCCGTCGTCGTGTCGCACGACTGATGCGGGCCGCCGGGCTGCAGGGCCGGCACCGCAGACGACGGCACGTGACCACGATCCCCGATCCCAGGGCTGCCTTCCGTCCCGACCTCATCGTCCGGGACTTCCAGCCCGACCGCGCCGGGCTCGATGCCCGCTGGTGCGGCGACATCACGTATGTCCCGACCGAGGAGGGCTGGCTCTATCTGGCCACGGTCATCGACATCGCCTCCCGGCGCGTGGTCGGCTGGGCAACCGCTGATCACCTGCGGACCGAGCTGGTGGCCGAGGCGCTGACAGCCGCCTGCCAGCAGCGTCGCCCCACCCACCCCGTGATCTTCCATTCGGATCGCGGCTGTCAATACACCAGCCAGCAATTCGCTTCCCTGGCAGCCCAGTTCGGGGTCCGACTTTCGGTCGGTCGCACCGGCCAGTGCTGGGACAACGCGCTCGCCGAGTCGTTCTTCTCGACCATCAAACGCGAACTGCTCGGCACCTCCGCCTGGCCCAGCCGGGCCGCCGCCCGAACCGCGATCTTCGATTTCATCGAGGGCTGGTACAACTTGCACCGACTGCACAGCAGCCTCGGCTACCTCAGCCCCGCCGAGTACGAGACTGCACTCACAGCCTGACCACCACACCAATGGTGTCCGTCAAAGCGGAACAAGCTCACGACCGTCGCCGCATCGGTCGGAGCCGCGACACCGGACGTGATCGCTACCCGCGACCTAACCGTGCTGCAGAGGGCCGCCGACGCGGCCCTCTACGACGGCAAGCACTCCGGCCGCGCCATCCTTGCGACGGCCCAGCACGTCAACAGCCAGCGCTCCCCGGCGGTGTCCGTGGCCATCGCCTCGGCGTGGAGCGTGCGGATGTAGCCATCGAGAGGCGGGGCATCTGGGCCGGGGACCTTGATCCAAGGCCGGGTAGTTAGGGCCTGCGGATCAATAACTCGCCGTGTTGATCTCTGGGGTGGGGATGTCGAGGTGTGCGGCGAGGTCGGTGAGATCGTCGAGGGTGGCCAGCTGTGTCTCGGTGGGTTCGATGGTGTAGTCGACTTCGTGGAGAAGATGTCGGGTCTGGCTGATGACCCGGTTGAGGCTCTGGGGTACTACTCCGAAGAGCGGGGCGATCGTCACTTGCGGGAGCCCGTGACGTTCGTAGAGGAGGGTGGCCAGAAGCCGGTCGACGAGGCTGAGGCCGGGGCGCCGGCCGGTATAGAGGCCGGCTGCGGGCACCTTCTGCCGGTCGCCGCCGCGTCGCTGCTGCAGGACTTCCTCCCGCTGGGTCTCGCGGGCCGCTGCGAGTTCGGCGAACAGCTGGTCCCACTGATCCGGCTGGATGCCGGTCAGGGCCGGATGAGCGAGCCACTCCCGGCCCTGGCCGGGCTGGTTCTGGGGCGGGAGCGGCGGGATCCCGTCCCGGCAGTGCTCCTGGGGGTGCAGCGTGTAGTTCCAGTCGCCGTGCCAGTCGTGGCTGTGCAGGGGCAGCGCGTCCATCTGCCGGTCACCGATGCGGACTCCGGTCTCGTAGGCGCCGGTGTCGAGTTCAGCGTGCACGGTAAGCCCGGTGCGCGTGGTGGTCGCGGCGATACTGTTCACGATGACTTCGTGGCTGGTCAGCGGCCTGCCGCGCCAGTTCATCGTGATATGGGAGAACAGCCGGTGCTCGATTCTGTTCCATTTTGAAGTACCTGGCGGAAAGTGACAGACGGTGATTTCCAGGCCGGTTTCCACGGCCAGGGCGGCGAGTTCGCTCTTCCAGGCGCGGGTGCGGTAGCCGTTCGAGCCGCCCGCGTCCGCGGTGATCAGAAGCCGCCGGGAGTGCGGATAGGCGCCGCGTCCTTGGCTGTTCCACCAGCGGCGGACGGATTCGACGGCGAAGGCGGCGGTGTCGTGGTCGGTGCCCACGCTGACCCAGCCGGTGTTTGCGGTCAGGTCGTAGATTCCGTACGGGATCGCCTTGCCCAGCTCGCGGTCCGGGAAGTCGTGAGTGTGCACCCGGGTCGGTTCGCCCTCGCGCTGCCACTCGTGGCCGGCGTTCTTGTAGTTACCGACCAGCTCCTTCTTCTTGGTGTCCACGCTGACCACCGGGTCCCCGCCAGCCTGGTAGTCCTTGGCGCGTTCGTTGATGTAACGGAACTGGGCGTCTCGGTCCGGGTGTTGCCTGCCCTCGATGGTCTTGGCGTTGCCCTGCAGACTGAAGCCCTCCTCCCGCAGCAGGTCGGCCACAGTCTCCGCCGAGACACGGTGTCCCTGCCCGGTCAGCTCGGCGGCCAGGTGACGGGTCGACTTCGTCGTCCAGCGCAGCGGCGACATCGGATCACCCCGCATGTCCGGTTCGACCAGGGCCAGCAGCGCGGGCCGCAGGCCCGGGTCTAGGTCCTGTTTCTCGGATCTCCTGACCTGCGAGGGGTGTTGGGGCCAGGCTGGGTTCATGGGCCGTGGGGATCTGACGAATGCGGAGTGGGATCGGCTGGAGTCGTTCCTACCTCCTGGTGGTACGCGTGGAGGTCGGTGGAGCGATCACCGCCGGGTGATCAACGGGGTTCTCTACCGGGTGCGGACCGGCGTGCAGTGGCGGGATCTGCCGGAGCGATTCGGGCCATGGGAGACGGTCTATAAACGACATCGTCGCTGGTCAGCCGATGGAACCTGGCAGATGCTGCTGTCTCGCATCCAGGTAGCCGAGGACGCCGAGGGCGGCATCGACTGGGACGTGTCGGTGGACTCGACAGCCGTGCGAGCCCACCAGCACGCCGCCGGTGCGAGGAAAGCGCCCCCGGCCGCCGTCCCTCAAAGGGGGGCCAAGTGGGGGACGAACCAGGTCGATCCGGTACTGCGGAGACTGACCATCCGCCTGGAGGAGGTGGTCAGGTCGGCGAATGTCTGGGACGTTCCCGCGGAGGATTCACCACCAAGATCCACCTCGTTGCCGAGGGACGATGCCGGCCCCTCGCCTTCGTCCTGACACCCGGACACTACGGAGACGGACCCCAGCTCGAGCGGGTGCTGGAACAGGTTCTGGTGCCGCGAGCCGGAGTCGGCCGGCCACGCACCCGGCCCGACCATGTCTTGGCGGACAAGGCCTACACGTCCCGGAAGAACCGCCGCTACCTGCGACGACGCGGAATCCGGCACACCATCCCCGAACGTCTCGACCAGCAGAGACACCGCAAGAACCGAGGTTCACGCGGCGGTCGGCCTACCGGTTTCGACAGCGAGCTCTACAAGAAGCGCAACACCGTCGAACGCACCATCAACCGCCTCAAAGGCTTCCGCGCCGTCGCGACCCGCTACGAGAAACGCGCCTACATCTACCTCGGCACCGTCACACTCGCAGCACTCATGATCTGGCTCCGTACATGATCC
This sequence comes from Streptomyces sp. NBC_01260, assembly GCF_036226405.1. Lineage (NCBI taxonomy): Bacteria > Bacillati > Actinomycetota > Actinomycetes > Kitasatosporales > Streptomycetaceae > Streptomyces > Streptomyces sp. NBC_01260. The sequence goes on from NZ_CP108464.1 coordinate 119,122, forward strand.
GAGAAACAGGACCTAGGTCCACCGCACGCTTGCGGCCGCCGCCCTCCCGGCGCACCCGTCCCAACGGGGCTTCGCCCGACTCCAGTTCAGCCACCCCACGCGACACGGTGCCCTCACGGACGTCAGCGGCCCGGGCCACCAGCCGGATCCCGCCATGGCCCAGCGAGCGAGCCTCCGCTCCTATGGCCAGCCGACGCTGACGCTCGTCCAGGTGCGGGAACAGCGCCTGAACCTTCGCGGCCAACGCCTCCTCGATCTCCTCCGAACTCCCCATACCACATCAACGAGGCTCAAGGCGGGAAGCAACGACTTGATTCTCCGCAGGCCCTTAACGCATTCGCGCTGGTAGCAAGCGTGTTGGCGGTGACTTTGACGCGGGAGGGAACATAGGCGACGGAGCCCCGTTGGAGCAGGTAGTCCGCCAATACTTCTGCCACTCACGGAGCTCCGTTGCCTGTACGTCATTGCGCTCTGATCCCTGGTCTGAGGACCGTGTCCCGCGAGTTCACGGTGGCGGGCGGTGTTGTATCGGTGCAGCCATCGGAAAAGATCCAGCCGGGCCTGGTGTTCGTTGGACCAGCCCTTTCATGGGCGATGGGGATGTCCTGCAGGCCGACTGGCAGGCGAACGGCCAGGAGATCGACCTCACCATGATGATGACCTGGTACTACGACGGCATTGGCCCCGCCTTGAGCTACCACAGCAACGACACGATCAATCGGTCGCTCCAGAGCCTGCTGGTCGCCAATCCCAACGCCTGGTGGTGGCTGCACCGCACCTGACCTCACTACCACTCCCCCGAGCTACCGGCGCGCCCCTTTCGCTCCACCACTTCCACGGACGGTCGCAACGGCCGGTCCGTGTACACAAAGGGGGCTCTCTTGTAGCGGCCTCGTCGGGGTGGGTGAGGAAGCCTTGGCGGGTGAGGCGTCCGAGGCGGCTTCGGGTGACATTGACGGCCCGGTCGTCGGTGGGTATGCAGGTGCCGCTCCCCCGACGACCGGCCGTGCTGAACGGGTTGGTGTGCATCGAGGATGTTTGGGCAAAACGCGCAAGTTGCCCATTGCTCACGAAAATTGACCGCCAGAATCGGGGCATGGACGGCCGATCAGGAAGGTCCCGGTACGCCGAGACGCTCGCTCCTTCCGCAGGCCACCAGGAAGCCGTACAGCCATTTTCCCCGTCCACGATAGCTGTTGACAACGAATTCCGGCCGCCGATCGGCATGTTGAGAGAGCGCTCCAGTTGGCCCTATGGCGAACTGCTTGGCCCGGCTGAGCGTCGTAGTTGGCCTTTCGGCGTGCAGTGAGCCCGGGTCGCTCCCGCTGTCACTGGCTCCGCATACGGTCTGCGCATGGTTGATCAGCAGTGGAACGATATACGCCGGCGCGTGGCCGCATTGGGTACCCAGCCGGGGAGCGGCACGGTGTTCGGCTCACCCGGGCACGGGTGGATCCTGGAAGACCCGCTGACCGATGAGGAGCTTGCCGAGCTCGAAGCGCAGGTGGGTGTGCGGCTGCCGGGGGACTACCGGGATTTCCTCACCTGCGTGGGCGCCGGCGGCGCAGGTCCCGCATACGGCCTCTTCCCCGTGCACCGCGTGCAAGGCCGCTGGCGCTGGGAAGGGGACGGTGCCGACCTGGCCGACCTGTCCATGCTCGCCCGGCCGTTTCCCGACCGGTCCTGACCTCGAATCCCTCGACGCACTCCTCGCCGAACGCCCTGAAGAAGAGGACTTCGACGAGATCGAGGACTTCGACGACGCCATCGAAGCATGGGACGAACGGTGGGGCGCTCTGATGTTCGCCCCCGAGCGCACCGCAGGCGCCATCGTGATCTCCCACCTCGGCTGCGCCCAGAGGGAATGGCTGATCATCAGCGGCACCCACCGCGGCACCATCTGGTCCGACTGCCGCGCGGACGACGCCGACCTCGCCCCACTCCTCGCCGACGGGAAGCCGGTCACCTTCACTCACTGGTATACCGGCTGGCTGGAGAAGGCAGAGCTCATTGCGCATCACCCACCCGCGAGAACCTGACGCCGATTGACGGTGAGGCACGCCAGGGGCCCGCCTTCACGATGAGTGTCGCGTACCTTCACGGTCCTGCCACCCGCCCTGCGGGCAGAGGTCGCCATCCGCCGGGAGTTCCACCGAGATCCACGGCCGCCATCTGGGCTCGCCTTCGACGCGGGCAGGTGCGCGGTCCGGTCGCGGACGGATCGGACCCGCGTCGGCCCACGGTCCGGAACACCTCAACTTTGGACTTGCGAGTCCAATTTTGCCGTTGCACAGTGGCACTGCGCCCTGGTTGTCCAGGGCCCCGTCCGGTCGAAGGCGGCATGCGGTCCGGCCGTTCGGGTTAACGGTGGAGAACCAACCAATGGAGTGGATCATGTCTATGCGGCTTGAGGGCCTGACCGCCCTGGTGACCGGAGCGACCAGCAACATCGGGCGTGCGATCGCGGAGGCTTTTGCCGCCGAGGGCGCGCACGTCGCCGTCTCGGGCCGCAACGCCGAGCGTGGCAAGGAGGTCGTCGACGGGATCCGCGTATGCGGCGGCCGCGCCGACTTCGTGCAGGCTGACCTGGACGGAAGTGCCGCCGCTTCGCAGGCGCTGGCCCAGGAGGCTGCGCAGATCCTCGGCGGCCGTATCGACGTCCTGGTCAACAACGCCGGCATCTACCCCAGCAACACCACGGCGACCACCGACGAGAAGACCTTCGACCAGGTCTACGCGGTCAACGTGAAGGCCCCGTTCTTCCTGACCGCCGCCATCGCACCCGCCATGGTGGAGGCCGGCGGCGGGGTGATCATCAACCTGGGCTCCTGGATCGCGCGATTGGGCATTCCCAGCGCCCTCTACAGCTCCACCAAGGGGGCCATGGAGACCCTGACCCGGGCCTGGGCAGCGGAGTTCGGGCCGCAGGGCATTCGCGTCAACGCGATCTCTCCGGGCGTGGTGCAGACGTCCGCACCCGGAGAGGCTCACCCCGGCGAGATCATGATGAAGGGCACCCCCTACGGACGGATGGGCACCCCCGATGCCATCGCGAACGCCGCCGTGTATCTGGCCTGCGCCGAGTCCTCGTTCGTCCACGGCATCGTGCTCGACGTCGACGGCGGCCGCACCACCACCGCCGTCATCGCCGGCTGACGTGCGGCACCTTCCCCAGAAGCGCCCGGCCCGTTTCGCGTTCGCACGCGAACGCACCGCGCGGGGGCAGGTGCGCGGCAGCCCGGCACGACGGCGCCCAGCCCGAGGCCGGACCGTGAATCAGCCGACACCGGGTCACGCCACGGCGCAACCAGCCCGGCGCAGGTCTGCGATCCCTTGATCGAGAGCGGCGCGCAAATGCGTGGACCGACCCGTCGTCAGCAGAATCGACACGCCGCCCTGGATCGCGGCCAACAGCGCCGCGGCCCGCACGTCGACATCGAGCTCGGCGGGAAGCAAGCCAGCCGCCTGCAGCGCCCGGATGCCCACCACCAGGCTCTCCTGCCAGCGGCGCATCAACTCGATCACGATCGCCCGCGCCCCGGGAGTCGAACGCCCGATCTGAAGGAACAGCGACCCGAGCGGACACTGTTCCCCCTGCTCTTCGTAGCGCTCGATCAGCACGTCCCGCCACCGCTCCCAGGCCTCCCACGAGTCGAGGCGGCCCAGATACGGCTGCTGGTCCTCCAAGACCTGATCCGCCTCGAACCGGGCCACCGCGAGGAGCAGTTCGTCCTTGCCGGCCGGGAAGTAGTGGAACAACTGGCTCTTACTGGTGCCGGTCCGCGCCATGATGTCGTCCAGCGTCGTCGCGGCGACGCCTTTCTCCCGCAGCATCGCCGCGGCCCCCTCGACGATCCGGCTCCGCGTCGCCTTACCCTTCGCCGTCAGCTCCCCTGGCATGCTCCGCCTCCTCAAAATGGACTTCATGGTCCATTTTAACCCTGCCGCATCGACGTCTACGGGTCAGCCGCGCTATGAATGCGAAGGCCCCCGGACGTGGTCCTCGGGCACACACCTCACCCTGGGGCCGGCCCTTCGGAACTGGTGTCAACAAGGATGACAAGCAACTGCAGACAGCCGCTGCGTTCGCCGGCCTCGAATGACACCATCGCACTCACGCACCACATTCCTTCTGCTGACCCTCCACGCGGTACTGGACGTACGCCTGCCCGACGCCAAAGAGCAGCTCCGCAGCCCGGACCCCGCCACGACGCGATCCGCATGGCCGGAGAACTGATCATGGCCCCTCGGGTCGGCCTGGACCTCTGGAAGGGTGCAGCCCTGAAGGATGAGCGGGCCGGACTTGGTCTACCCCGCCCCTGGGGAACCGCCACTGTGCAAGGGACCTTGTGCGCGAGGACGGGGCAGAGAGTCTGTCTGCCCGGTCGAAGGCCCTTCGTCAATCTCTAGTGCAGCGCCTCGTTGATCCTGCGGGGGTCAGGCTGCCTTGAGCGGGGTGCCGTCGTAGGTCCAGCGGAACGGGCAGCCCTGGTCGTCGTAGGCGAGGGTGAAGTCCCTGATCTGGTCGATCAGTCCTGGCGGGAAGTGAACTCGCCACGGTGTAGGAGGCGGCGGCGGGCCAGGATAGAGAAGAAGATCTCGACTTGGTTGAGCCAGGAGGCGTGCTTGAGAGTGTGGTGCACGGCGAACCGTGGGTGTGCCTCCAGCCAGGCCCGGGTGGCCTTGGACGTGTGCGAGGAGCCGTTGTCCATCGCCGGGTGGATGGTCAGGTCCGGGGCGATGCTGTGATCGAGCAGGCGTAGGAACCGGATGAAGGTGGCCGAGTCGTTGCGGGCGATGCTCTCGATCAGAACCTGTCCGGTGTGGATGTCCAGGGCCGCGACGATGGATGCGGTGCCGTGCCGGCGGTACTCGAACTCGCGGCGCTTGACGTCGCCCCGGCGGGCGGTGCGCGTCGGGTGTCGGCGGGAGCGGGCCTGCATCGCGGTCTTCTCGTCCACGCTGAGCACCACCGATCCGGGCGGACAGTGCAGGTGGAGCGCGCAGAGCTCGGCCGCTTTGAGGAAGAAGTCGGGGTCCTCGGGCGGGTGAGCCAGCCGCGCACGAGATGGGGCTTGAGGTCCAGGTCGGCCAGGATCCGTCCGACCTGGGAGGCGGAGGTCCCGGTGGCGGGCAGGTGCTGGGCGATGGCGCGATGGGGCCAGTGGCTCTCGGTGGCGGGCCTGGCCCAGGTCACCGTGGCAACGATGGCCAAGTGCACATCGGGTCCATAGCGGCGGGGGCGGCCCGGTCGGGGCCGGTCCTCAAGCGCGGCCAGGCCCTCGGCGGCCAGCCGTCTGCGCCGGCGCCGAACGGTGTCCAGGTGCAGGCCCAGCGTCCGCGCGATCACGGCGTCGGCGGTGCCGGCGGCGGCCAGAGCAGTGCGCGCACGCTGGACGCGCCGCAGCGGGCGGTTCGCCAGCGCCAACTCCTCCAGCAGTTCTCGCCGGCCGTTGTCCCAGATCACTGTGAACGGACTGCTCACCGCCGTGCCCCACCCCCGGCGTCCATGGTCATGGCGGTCAGTGTCGCGCGCCGTATACGTCATCGGGGCTGCTGTCCGCTTGCTGGACCGGACGGCTGGCAGGATGGTTCCATGGCGAACACCCGCAGCAGCGTCCACCGGATCAAGGTCACCCTACGCGGGTCCAAGCCCCCGATCTGGCGCCGCCTGGAGGTTCCCTCCACCGGCACCCTGCAGCAGTTGCACCGCATCGTGCAGGAAGCCTTCGGCTGGCAGGGCTACCACCTGTGGGTCATCGAGACCCCGTGGGGGGAATTCGGCATATCGGATCCCGAGTTGGGCCACCGCAGCGCTGCCGCGAAGAAGCTCCGCGACGTCGCCCGGGCAGGCGACCGGCTCCGCTACACCTACGACTTCGGCGACGCCTGGGAGCACGACATCCTCGTCGAGGCCGTTTACGCCGCCGAGCCCGGCACTGCCTACCCGCACTGCCTGAGCGGCCGTCGCGCCTGCCCACCGGAGGACTGCGGCGGTATGTGGGGCTACGAGGAACTCGTCGAGATCCTCGCCGACCCTGCCCACGACGAGCACGACGAGCGGCTGGACTGGCTCGGCCTCGACTCCGCCGAGCAGTTCGACCCGACGGCCTTCGACCTCGCCGCCGTCAACGCCGCCCTGGCCGCCGCTTCGGCAAAGAAGGTGGACCAGTGAAGCCGGCGGTTCGCCGTGTGGTCAACGACGTCCTGGTCGAGGGAACGGACGACTTCGTATCCCTCCACCACCTGGTTTGGTACTCGCGGGTCGCGGCGGAAGAGCAGCAGTCGGACCCACCGCGAGCTTGTATCCGACGCCGCCCGGGCCCTGCTCGAAGGTGGCCTGGCCAAGATCGGCAACCCCTGCGAACGGATCATCCCGTGGCCAGGCACCCCCGAACAGGTCACGAGCCGACTGATGTCCCAGTGCGTGGCATTCGACTGGCAGCCGATGGGTGACGGCTGCTGGATCGAGAACACGCCAGCGGGAGACGCATGGGCCGAACACCAAACAGAACAGCAGTGAACAGCCCAAGCACCAGTCAAACCCCCGCAGGATCAACGCGGTGCTGCACTAGGTTGGTCGGGTGACTCTCCTTGATGATGTGGCCGAGCGCGACGGCTGGCGGTGCTGGGTGTGCGACGAACCGGTCAATCCCGACATGTCGGTGAACGACCCGCGGGGGCCCAGCGTTGACAGCCGGACCGCCGACCGGAAGGCCAAGGTCGCCGAGCGGCTCGCGCACCGCGGGTGCAACACCCGCAAGGGCGCGGTCAAAGTGGTCATCGCCTGGCCGGACCGCCTGTACGTGGTCGACCCCGCGCCGCTGATCACCGTTGCCGAAAGGCTGGAGCGCAAGGGGGGCCGCGAGATGGTGGGCCGTTGTCCGAACAGGCAGGACGCCCAAGAGGCGGCGGATTGGCTGGTGGATCGGTTCTCCCGCCTGGTACCGGGGCTGCCAGTGACCGCCGCCATCGAAGCGGGCGGCGGCCAGTTCCTCGTCACCTTGGCCACCGGCCGCCGCTGACCGGGGATCATCAGCGCACACTCGCGTCGAACTGAACCGTTGGCCCACATCGACCTGCCCTGACACAAGCCGACCCACGGGCGCGTGGCGGACCGCGGCCGGGTGGCCGGCGGGGAGGCCGGGCCGACCCGCCGGGGACCACCGTGAATGGTGGCGGCCAACGGCTTCCGGCAGCGCCCGGTCGGCCTGCCCCGGACACAGCTGTGTGCCTGGGGCCTGCTGTCGACTCTTGCCCACCTGCAACGCGCCGACGACGCCGACCGGGCCTGCGCACAGCGTTGGCGGAACTGGAAGCCGACCCATCCGGCACCGCGCCGGGCAGGCTCGGGTTCGACGACCCCGAGCTCAACCTCCACCAGGCCGAAGCCGACCTCGCCCTCGGACACCACCAACAGCCCCGCGCTCGCGCCGAAGCTCCGCAGCCGCATGCCCCGACCGAACAGCTCCGTGCCCTGCCCGCAGCCATCGACCACCACGGACACGCCCTCTGAACTGAAACAGGGCGCCCACGGATCAGGCCAGCCACTGAGCCTCTTCCAACCTGATGTTCCGGAGCGTGAGTTGGTCGGCTGTACAACATGACGAAGCTCCTGGATTCACGACCAAGATCACCCGTGTCGGCCAGGAGCTTCGCGTGCTTGTCTACCCGTCGTCGATCGATCTGTCCAGCCGCACACTTGGGTTTTACGTTACAGAACGAACCGGAGGGATTCGCGGAGATGTTGCGCTTTCATCGTGAACCTCCTCCCGGGGTCAGGGCTTTACTCAGTCTTACATTTGGGGGAAATCGCAATGAAGAAGTCCTCGCGTAAGGCAGTTGTATATCTTTTAGCCGCTCCTGCGACCATGGCGCTGAGCGGGATTACGGAAACTGCGTATGCCACCGAAGGTGATGATGCGTCGGTACTCACTGCTGGATGCCCCAGTTACGAGCGGTTCAACAACAATTACGTTTGCACCTCCCTGTCGAGTGGCGCCCTCTTCCACCCGAAGGGTCATTCGGGCGCCACGGCGACCTCAACAGCTACGAAGTACACGAAGTTGAGTGGATCCAGCATTACTGCCAAGCTCGGGTACACCTACAAGGGCACGACCTACTGGGGAGGCACCTTCACTCAGGCCTCCGGTACGACAAAGACCAACACTTGGACTCGTAACGACTACGACTGGGTCTGTAACTCCACCTTCATGAATGTCTCTGGCCAGGGTAACTTCCAGACCCCTGTCGCCAGTTGCTGACGTAATGGGCTGGGGTGCCTCCCCGGATGCGGGGAGGCACCCCTCTCTTCCTATGAATAATTGGGGTGAACCTCGGCCCGAACCTCACCTACGTCGGCTCGCTCGCCACCCTGCTCTGGCGCCGCATCCTGCACACCCACGGCGCCGCGCCCGACCTCGGCCACTTCACCCGGCTCGGACTGCTGACCGTACCGGCGACGCTCGCCGTGTCGACGGTCGTGCTGTGGGGTGCGCCGCAGCTGATCGGAGTGTGACCAGGTGCGGGGCGCGGTTGGACTTTCCTGGCCGACCTGTTGGACGTTCACCACCGAGCCGTACGGAATCCCTCCCGGCGTCACCTGGCTTGATTAGTCTCCGGGCTGAACGACACGACTCGGGAGGCTCGCTTGACCACGGACATTTCACGGCGCCGGCTCTTCGCGCTCGGCGGCGGTGCACTCGGCGTCGCGGCTGCGGGGTCGCTGCTTCCGCCGTCACTGCAGGTCGCGATTGCCGCGCAGCCGGCACATTCGGCGGGGTCCGGTGGCGGTGACGGGCTCGGAGCCATCAAGCATGTGGTGATCCTGATGCAGGAGAACCGTTCCTTCGACCATTACTTCGGGACGCTCCGGGGAGTGCGCGGCTTCGGCGACCGCAACGCCGTCGAGCTGCCCTCCGGCAAGCCGGTCTTCGAGCAGCCCGCGCTGCTGGGCACCTCTGTGCTGCCGTTCCCGGTGCGGGGCGCTGCCGAGACGCAGAAGAAAGAACTCCAGTACATCGGCGCGCTCGACCACTCCTGGAGCGGTGGCGGGAAGGCATGGGCCGGGGGGTGGATGAACGGCTGGGTGACTGCGAAGACGGCCGCCACCATGGCGTACTACGACCGCCGTGACATCCCGCTGCACTACGAACTGGCCGACACCTTCACGGTCTGCGACGCCTACCACTCCTCCATCCACACCTCGACCAGCCCCAACCGCAACCACCTGTGGAGCGGGAAGACGGGCAACGAGGCGAACGGCAAGCGGGCCGTCGGGAACGACGCGTACAACGAGGGCACGCACCCCGGGTACGACTGGGGCACGTACGCGGAGCGGCTGGAGAAGGCCGGGCGCAGCTGGCGCACGTACACCGAGTGGGAGAACTTCACCGACAACCAGATCGAGTTCTTCGCCACCTTCAAGGCGATCGCCCGCAAGGCGTTGGCGCAGACCGGCGGCCATACATACATGGAGTCGTTCTACTCGGCGGTACGGGACGCGGACGCCACGGAGCGGGAGCGGCTGTTCGGTCTGCTCGAAGAAGGTGTCGCCACCCTGGACAAGGCTGAGCGCAGCCTCTTCGAGCGTGCGTTGCGCCGGGTGGAGACCGGAAAGCTGGCCGATGAGTTCGCCAAGGACGTGGCGGCGGGCACGCTGCCCGAGGTCTCCTATCTGGTGCCGTCGGCCGTCGACTCCGAGCACCCGAGCGTCTCCTCGCCGATCCACAGCGCGACGATCGTCTACAAGGTCCTGGACGCGCTGGGCAAGCACCCCGATGTGTGGCGGCACACCGCCGTCCTCATCAACTACGACGAGAACGACGGCTTCTTCGACCACGTGCCGCCGCCGGTCGCACCGCCCGAGGTGGCCGAGGAGCAGTGGGAGGGCAAGCCCACCGGTCTCGGGATCCGGGTGCCGCTGCTCGTCGTGTCGCCGTGGACCGTGGGCGGCTACGTCTGCTCCGAGGTCTTCGACCACACCTCTGTGATCCGCTTCCTGGAGCGCTGGACCGGCGTGAAGGAACCGAACATCAGCGACTGGCGGCGCACCGCCACCGGCGATCTGACCTCGGCCTTCGACTTCGAGCGCGCGCGGCGCCGGCCCAAGGTCGAGCAGCCCGGTGCCATCCCGCCGTTCAGCGGACGCTGGGCGCCGAAACCGCCGCTCGTGCAGCACATGCCCGTACAGGAGTCCGGGGCCCGCCCGGCCCGCGCGCTGCCGTACCAGCCGGACGCCCAGGCGAAGCTGGTGGACGGGGCGGTGCAGGTGGCCCTGAGCAACACGGGGCGCTCGTCCGCGCACTTCGCGCTGTATCCGTACGCGGGGGAGTTCCCCGTACCGCAGCACCGGGATGTAAAGGGCACGGCGCAATGGACGGTGCCCCTTACCGGTGCGGCGTACCGGTTCACGGTGACAGGCCCGAACGGCTTCCGGCGCGAGTTCGCCGGGCCCGCGAAGGACGGCGCTTCGGCCGGGGCCGAGGTCGCCTCGCGGGTCGACGCGCATGAGCGGGATCTGCATCTCACCCTGCGCAACACGGGGCGGACGACGCTCACCTTCACCGTACGGCCGCTGGGCTACGTCGAGGAGGCGGACCTGCGGGACTGGACCAGGACCGTCAAGGTCAAGCCGGGACGCAGCCGTACGGTCGTGCACTCGGCGGCCGACGCACACGGCTGGTACGACCTGTCCGTCACCGTCAACGGGGACGATGTCTTCCGGCGACGGCTGATGGGGCACATCGAGAACGGCCGGGCGAGCGTCTCCGGCTGACGGGCCGCCCCGGCAGGCCCTGCATTACGTACGGGAGTTCGGCGCCCACCGGAACCGCCGCGGCGCGGCCGGCATTTCCTTGATCATGACTGAACTGATCGAGAGATGGGCCGGAGTCACGGCGGGCGCCGCCCCCGAGGAGGCGGACCCCGTCGTCCTGGAGTGCGCCCGCCTGCTCGCCGCCGAACCGGACGGCGAGCAGGCGGTCCTGCTGACCTTCGGTCTGGTGAACATGGCGCGGTACGTCCTCGGGCGACGCGACGCCCCCGTCGAGCGGGCCGTGGTGGACGCGCTCGGCGCCGCCGTCGAGGCCATGGACGAGCAGCACCTCCAGGCCGGCGGGTGCGGGCACGCGGCTCATCCGTGCACCGGGAGCCTGGAGGAGTGGGACACGGACGCGGACGCGCTGCTCGGCGCGCCGGAGGTCCAGGTTCCGCTCGCTGAGTGGGACGGGCCCGAGGCCTGCCCCGCAACGCCGCCGGATGGGCGCGGACAGCCGCCGATGTGATCCTGCCGGGCAGCACGGACGGCGTCCCCGAGATCATCCCGGAAGGCCACCGGGCAACATCCGCAGCCTGGGCAGTGTGCTCAACGACTATCCGAACGGTGATCCGTTCTGGGACCTGGAGATCCACGCCACGCCGCCCAGCAGCTTCTCCCGAGCCTCTCTCGCCGGTTATGTCGTCGTCGCCCATGCGAACTGCTGGTACGCGGGGTCGGGTTGCCGGACGGTCGTCGGCCTGACGTCTCGCCGCACATCATCAGCGCGACGGCCGGTCGGCGCATGCGCGTCCGTCTCACGCCGAGCCGTAGACCTCGCGCACGTTGTCGCGGGGTGCCGGCCTGGTCTTCGCGGCCGGTCCCTCCGCGAAGGCCCGGAGCAGGTTCTCGGTGGTGCGGGTCACGAAGGCTCCGGTGCGCGCGTCCATGCCGTGGTTGCGGCCGTTCTCCCCCGTCCCGGCCATGAGGCCCTCGACCCACCGCATCGTCCCGGACGCGAAGACGCCCGCCCCGCTCGGCACCGTGTAGTACGCCGAATCGGAGTGGCTTCGCCTGCCGTTGCAGACCAAGGAGGAGTGGGCGATGATCTCGATCGGCGCGTCCGGAAGTGCTCCCGGGGTGACACGGTCGTACTCGACGCCGACGAGGTGGGGGAAGGAGTCGCCCTGCTTCACTCCAGTGCCCGCGAAGAGCCAGTGACCGGCGTTGCGTACGACATAGGGAGCGTTTGTGGGATAGCCCTCGTAGAGGACTCCCGTCAAGGACGATTCCGGGTCGGGATCGGGTACCTGACGGAAGTCGGTGGTCACCAGGGCGCCGTGGCGGGGATACAGGGGATCGTGGCGGTAGTCGGTCTTGTAGCAGACCACGGTGCGGTCCCCGTCCTCGATCCTGATCCGGCGAAAGCAGGTGTTGGCGCCGAGGAAGGCCAGGTTGGTGCCGGCGTCGCGGGCCCGGGTCATGGACTGCCGCTGCTGGGGTGTCCAGTACTCGTCGTGGCCGAGCGTGACCGCGGACACGGCACTCCGCAGCACCGCAGGATCGCGGTGGATGTCGATGCCGGTGGTGTACGCCAGCGGTATGCCCAGCCGCTCCGCGAGGACGACCATGGCCCGCTCGTACACCAGGAACTTCTCGGCTCCGTTGCTGTCGTACGGCCGGGCGAAGGAGACGGCCAGGGCACGCGTCCCGTACGACGCGCCGGCGCCCTCGTAAAGGCTGTAGCCGCCCCACTGGTTGTACGCCTGCCAGGTCGCCGGCGCATGGATCAGCAGGGTCTTCCCCCTGGCGTTCGCCGAGCGAACGATCAGGGGGACGTATCGCTGGTGACCGTTCTCCGCGTCGAGGCGGAGCAGGTAGGCACCCTCCGGCCAGCCGTCGGTGTGTACGAGGACCGTACGCTTCCAGTCCGCCCGCACCGTACGCGTTCTGGGAGCCAGACCCGGCTCTCCCTGGATGCGCCCGGCCACCCTGCCGGAGTGCCAGACCAGGCGGGCCTGCGCGCCTTTGTACCAGCCCATCCGGTACGCCGAGACACGGAACCCCGGCGCAGTGGTGGACACGTACAGCCCGAAGTCCTCGCCCGGCAGAACGCTCACCTTGTCGGTATAGCCGAGCGCGGCCTCGGGCGGACCCGCCGAACGGATGCGCCAGCCGGAGTCGCCCGGACGGGAGGCCTCGGACGGGCCGGCCGACGCGCCCGGGTCGCCGCCGGACGCCATGTCGCAGCCTGCCAGCATCGTGCCCGCGGCCCAGACCCCGGCCGCCGCGGTCGCCCCGAGGAACCGCCTGCGGTCCAGGCCTGTGCCGTCACCACCGCCCCCGGCGCGTTCTCGCTCCGCGTCCATCGGAACATCCATCGGATCCGTCCCACGTGTCAGAGGCCTCGCGTGCTCTTGCCGCAATCGTGGTCGAGCACCGCGCCTCCGGCCACCAGGGAGGGGCCGGATGCCCGGCCGGTCCCGCAGCCTTCCGGGTGCATCGACCGCCCGGGTTCGAGCGTTCGCGCAGCGGTGGGGAACGATGTCCGGTGAGACGGGAAATGATCTCCGACGGGCTTCATCGCCGCACCTCGCACCCACTCGTGAACACCCGCAGCCTGACCAACCAGGCGGACGCCCTGGCCGTGCTCACCGCCAGGGCCGGGCGGCGCATCACCGCGTCCGACGTCGGATGGGACCTACATCGTCCTCGGAATCGTCACCATCACCTCGACACGCCCGGAGACGCCCGGAGACGCCCCCCGGAGGCTCTGCTCCACGAAATCAGCCAGGGAGACATCATGGACCGCCGAAACCTGCTCATGCTCACCAAAGCGGCAGCCACCGCGCCCGCTCTCACACTCCTGCTCGGCCCGATAGCGCGCCAGCGCCGCGCCAGCTGCCACGCGCCTGAACGAGAAGCTCGTTCGCTCGATCGAAAGCGCCGTCCGGGACCTCCGGGAGATGGACGACTCCACCGGGAGCGCCAGCGGCGACCTCACCTGGGGCCTCGGCATCTGGCAGAGCACTTCCCGGGTGGTGTCGACTGGATGCTCTTCGACGCACGCCAACACCCTCAGGCTCAGCGCGTCTACCACACGGGGATTCGGCTGGCCCGCGAGGCCGGAACATCACTGACCACCCGTCACTCAACAACGAACCTCGTTACCTCCGCCGCGTATAGGCCGCGTGGCTGGGCCACCACAACGACGCTGCCGCGCTCCTGGACATCGCCGCGCGGACGCCGGAGCTGCCGTCCGCTGTGGCCGCCGTGATCGCCGAGCGGCGTATATACGCCGCAGGGCAGCGGCACGATCCTGAAGCGGTCCTCCGGTTCCGGACGCGTCGGCTCGTCAGGTCCGGGCAGTCGCGGGCACGGCCTGCCGGGCCGCCCGCTCCACCAGTGAGATGCCGTCGCTCATCGACGCACTGCCGTCCGACAGTACGGCGACGAGGTAGCGGTGTCCGTCCGCAGTGACCCGGCCGACACTGTTGACGTCCCAGAGCCCGGAGGCAGTGCGCTGCAGCCAGCCGTTCTTCAACGCATACTCGGCGCCGGAGGCTTTCGATACACCCCACGCCTGGTCGCTCGCGACACGGCTCATAAGGGTCTGGATGTAGGCCTGGGATTCCTTGTTCAGCGGGGAGTCGGTCTTCGACGTCGCAGCGCTGTCGAACACGGTGAGCAGGAGCCTGATCTGATCACTCGCCGTCGTCCGCGTCAGCCCCCACTTCGTACCGGGGCCGCCCTTGGTCGAGGCCAGTCCCAGGCGCTTGTTGGCCGCGTCCAAGCCCGGTGCCCGGCCGATCTCGCTCCACAGGGCGTTCGCCGCCGCATTGTCGCTGTTCCGGATCATCGGTTCGGCTAGCGCGCGTTCCTGGACCGTGAGATGCCGGCCCGCGTCCTGTGCCTGCAGCAGCAGCGCCGCGAGAATGTCGACCTTAACGATGCTGGCGGTGTCGTAAGGGGCGTCCTCGCCATACAGCAAAGGCTTCCGGCTCCCGCCGTCCAGACTGAGCACCGCCGCTGTCACACGCGGCTTGCTCTGAGGCTGCACCGCGGCGTTGACGCCAGCCGTGGCACGGGTCTGCTCCGACGGCGCGGGCGCGGCGGCAGCGGGCGCCGCGTGCAGCGCGGCGAGGGAGAAGAGGGATGTCACCGAAGCCAGGAACACACCGGCGCAGGCGCCGGCACGGCTACCTCGGTGCCTGGCTGAGGTCTTCGAATGCGGTATGGAATGCGAGTAGGGCATGGTCAGGCAGGCCTCGGCAATAGGTCACTAAAATGGAATTGCATGGCGAAAGTAGACGAAAAGCGTGCCAGGTGAAGTAACCCTCGTCACTCATGACCCGTTTCGACCCGAATTGTGATTAGACCCACAGGCGGTTCGGCATCGAGCACACCTTCAGAATGATCAAGCAGACGCTCGACTGGACCGCGCCACGTGTCCGTCACCCCGCCACGAACGGCCCGTGGACCTGGCTGATCGTCACCGCACACACCCAACTCCGCCCGCCCACTCGCCGAGGACCTACGCCAACTCATGCAGGGCGAGGCTGGCGACCCGGGCCCGCTCGTACCGGGACGACCCACGCGGCGGCTTCCCGTCAGTACCCGCGATACACCAGCGGATGAGCCAGGCGAAGTCCGTCGAGCGCGGTCTTCAGGGAGGTCACTCTTGCTGGGTACGTCGCTTTGTCGGTGAGTTCGACGCGGTTTTGGCCGGTCGCTCCAGCGAGCGTATGGCAGGCGTGGGCGAACTGGGTCGCGGCGGTCCGTCCGGCATCGGGGACAAGGTCGACTTGCAGGACAGTGAGGGTGCCGGCGCGGCGGCCGAGGTCGGCGCGTCCGACCAATTGCCCGTGGTGGCCCCGCGTGGTCAGCTGCTGATCGCGCTCACCTTCACCATCGAGAAGGGACGGATCGCCGCGTACGAGGTGATCGCCGACCCCGCACGCCTCCGCCGACTCGACCTCGCCGTTCTGAGGAATGAGCCCAGTCGGCAGCGATCCTCATCGTTGCTGCCGCGCCGGTGCACACGGAATCCGGGGACCGTCGTCGTCGGCGGTCGTGCCGAGCGGGCCACCGCAGGCACCTCCCCGCGCGTCCCGGACCCGCCCCCCGCGAGGGTCCGGGACGCGCGGGGGCGGTCAGCTCGCCTGCCGCTTCCAGGCGGCCTTGCGTGCCGCCTCAGGAGGCCTGTCCCGCCTTGTCGGCGACGCCGTGCTCGATCTCGGCACTGCTCGACAGGAGGGTTCCCGACTCTCCCCACGGGGTGTCCTTCGTCAGGTAGTTGCGGGAGCCGAGGAAGGAGTAGTCATCCTTGTCGAAGACCCACTCGCTGCGGTTGCCGTACCGGGTGTCCTCGCGGACGATGCCGAGGCCGCTGCGGCCGATCGCGTCCTTGGCGTCCGGGACTTCTTGGACGCCCGGGATCTTCGCCGCCGCCTGGTAGAGGGCCGCGGCCGTCTTCGGCGGCACCAGTCCCCCGAGCCAGGAACCGATCTGCTCGAAGACGATCTGATCGGTTTCCTGGTCGGGGTCCTTCGTGACGTGGGCGTACAGGTAGGCCAGGAGTTCGTCGGGGTCGGTGGAAAGCGTGGCGAGCCAGTTGTAGGTGGGGCGGTCCAGCCCGGCGGGAGTGCCGTTGTCGTCGCCCAGCGGGGCGTTGATGACGCTGTCCTCGCCGTCGGCCCGGACCAGGCCGAGCTTCTTGAGCGGGCGCGGGTCCTGCGCCGACCAGACCTGCTCCTCGTGCAGCGGGCTCAGCACGGCCTTGCCGCTGGTGATATCGGCCTCCTGGATCTTGGAGCGGGTGTAGAGGAACTGGTCGTCGCGTACGACGGGGGCATCACTCGCGAGGGCGACGGTCGAGAGGCGGTGCAGCAGGCCGCCCGCGCCCCGGACCGCCGGGGCGGACGAGGTGGCCGCCGTGGTGCCGTGGTCGTCGCCCGTGCTGAGGGCGATGCCTCCCGCGAGTACCCCGGCCAGCGCCACCGCCGACACGGGAACGAGGAGGGCCGGGCGCAGGAGACCGCGGGCCGGACGGGGAGCGGCGGCGGCCGGACGGTCGCGACGGGGGGCGGTGGCCTGGTCGGCGTCGATGCGGTTCATCAGGATTTCTTTCTGGCGACGGAATTGCTCGGGCGACAGGTCCTCGGTCACCGGAGCCGGAAGCAGCCGGGCCAGGTGCTGGCCGTCGTCGTTCCCGTCCTTCTGAGGAGGGGCGGCGTCTTCGCGGTTCATCGGGTTTCCTCCCGCACGGGCAGAGCCGCGAGTGCGGCTGTATTCATTACCTCTCCGCGGGCCCTCGTGGGTTCCGCTTCCTCGCTGGGGAGTTCCGCAACCTGCGCGAGCCGCGCAAGCTTCTTGCGGGCCCGCGAGAGACGCGAGCGCACCGTGCCCACCGGGACGCCGAGCGCTTCGGCCGTCTGCTGGTAGTCCAGCCCGGACCACACGTGCAGGGACAGCACTTCCCTTTCTTGGCGGCGCAGTTGGCCGAGCGCCACTGAGACCGCCTGGAGATAGCGCCGGTCGTCGAGCCGAGACGCGGTCTCGCCCGAGAAGTCGGCCACGGCGGCGGGCGCCGGCTGACGGGCAAGGAAGGCGAGCCGGCGCCGCAGTCCCCGCCGGGTGTTCTCGCACTTGTGCGTGGCGATGCCGAGGAGCCACGGCAGCGCGGAACCCCGGCCCTCCTCCAGCCGCTCCCACCCCTGCCAGGCGGCGAGGAAGGTCTCGCCCATGACGTCCTCGGCGGCCGACCAGTCACCCGTAAGGCGCAGCGCGTGACGGTAGACGGCGTGGGCGTACCGCTCGTACAGCCCGGCGAACGCCTCGCGGTCCCCCGCGCGCAGACGTCGGCGCACATCGTCGTTCTCCGGGCTATCCGAGTTTTCCGGGGCCTCTGACTCTGGTGGTTCCCTCACACTCAGTATCTCTCCGCGACCACGCCCCAGTTCCTGTGACCTGCGCCACAGCCGGGCGGGTGGACAGACGGGCCGGGTTACCGCCCACCGGGAGAGAGGGTACTGAGGGGTGCTTGTCCCGCGTGAGCCCAGGGGTCGACGCGGGTTTACGCGACGGCGCCCCCCGTCCTGGTGTCCGGCATGGCCGGTGGCGTGGCAGCGCTGCTTCCCCCTCACGAGGGGGGCACCTGGACGCCGGCGGGACGCTGCCCACCCTGGCGGGCAGTGTCGTGCGCCTGGGCGAGGACCTCGGACGGTGACTGGCATCGGTGAGGCTCGGGTGTGAGCAGCTCGGCGGTGGTCGGCCGTGGATGTGCGAGCAGGTACTGGGGATCGAGCCGGCAGGCGAGGACAAGAATCTGAAGCCACGCATCAGCCAAGGCGAGAAATGGGTCATGCACCTGACCGCCGCCCGGCAGCACTTCGAGCGTGACGGGCACATCCGTCTACCTCGCAAGCACGTCGAAACCATCACCGTCAACGGAGACAGCGGTGACCAGAAGCAGCGGCCTCTCAAGCTCGGCGCCTGGGTCGCCAACCAGCGGACCCGGGCAGCGACACTGACACGGAGCGGGCGGAGCGGCTGTCCAAGGTCGGAATGCGGTGGACCGCCGGCGGCATTGCGGGGCCGTTGGTGACGATCACGCAGGTCCAGCCGTCGTCCTGTGTTTCGCTCAGCGCTTCACGGGATGAGTGCGCCAGGACGGCATGGTCGGCGACGCCGATGTCGAGAAGGGCGCGGACAGCCGTGGTTGGCACGGCGTCGCCGTATCTGTCGGTCAGCCGAGGCGACTTCGTGCAGCGCGGAGTAGCCGCTGGCGTATCGTCGCCACTCGCGTGAGGTCGGAATCGGGCAGGCCGTGCTGGGCAAGGAAGTC
This sequence comes from Streptomyces sp. NBC_01260, assembly GCF_036226405.1. NCBI lineage: Bacteria > Bacillati > Actinomycetota > Actinomycetes > Kitasatosporales > Streptomycetaceae > Streptomyces > Streptomyces sp. NBC_01260. The sequence goes on from NZ_CP108464.1 coordinate 137,724, forward strand.
GGCGACGGCAGCACGGAAGGCCACATCGCGGTCGACCAGGGTGTTGTCGAGGTCCAGCAGTAGCAACTGCATGGCCAGCTCACATCTCCGCACCCCGGCGCCCGTCCCGCGACAGCGTCAGCGTCGCGCCCGCCGTCAGTACGAGCCCGGCCGCCGCGAGCAGCACGCTCCACCGCATGCCAGCCAGGAACGTGTCCGCTCCCGCCAGCAGCGCTCCGAAGACTGCCACCGCGATCGCGCCGCCGACCTGGCGGCCGGTGTTGAGTACGGCAGAGGCGGTACCCGCCCGTTCCGCGGGCACCGCGTCCAGCATCATCGCGGTCAGCGCCGGCACGGTCAGCGCCCCGCCGAGGCCGACCGGCACCATCAGCGCCGCCACCGCCCATATGTTGGTGTGCGCGCCGATGGTGAGCAGCGCCAGTAGCCCGGCTGTCCCGATCAGTTGTCCCGCCACCATCGGCACGCGCGGGCCGAACAGCTCGGCCAGCTTCGCCGAGGCCAGGTTCACCACTGCGACCAGTGCCGTCATCGGAATGAACATCAGGCCCGCGTGCAGCGCGGTCTGCCCGCGCTCCTGCTGTAGGTACAGGCTGAAGACGAAAACCCCACCGTAGTAGGTGGCGTTGAGCATGAAGCCGACCATCAAGGACACCGCCACCACCCGCGATCGGAACAGCGGCAGCGGGAGCATCGGGTGCGCGCCCCTGCCCTGCGCGGCCAGGAAGGCGGCTGCTGCGGCCGCGGCTACCAGCAGTGACGCCACCACGAACGGCTGGCCGAAACCCTCGGCGCCGCCCTCGATCACGCCATACGTCAACGCGCCCATCGCGACCGCCGCTGTCACCTGCCCGATTGCGTCGAGCCGGGCGGGCAGCCGCGGGGAGGCGGGTACACGGGTAAGCAGGGCGAGGGCCAGCAGGCTCGCCGGGAGGTTGACGAAGAAGATCCATCGCCAGCCGACGGAAGCGGTGAGTGCCCCGCCGAGCACCGGCCCGGCGGCCACCGCGACCGCGCCGCCCACGGTCCAGATGGCGATGGCCCGAGCCCGCTTCGCCTGGTCGGGAAAGCCCTGCCGGACCAGCGCCAGCGACGTCGGCATCATCACCGCCGCCGCACCTCCCTGAACCAGTCGCGCCGCCACCAGCACGCCGAGGTTGGGCGCCAGGCCGCACGCGGCCGAGGCCAGTGCGAAGAGCACAAGGCCGCCGCCGTACGCCCGCCTGGCCCCGATGCGGTCGGAGAGGGCACCTGCGGAGAGCATCAGGGCGGCGAAGATCAGCGTGTATCCGTCCACGACCCATTGCAGGCCGGACATGCCGCCGCCGAGGCTGCGGCCGATGTCGGGCAGCGCGACCGTGACGATCAACGCGTCCAGAGAGATGAGGAAGAAGCCCAGCAGGGCGGCACCGAGCACCGTCGGGGATCCGCCCCGGGGCGGATCCGGCGTCGTGCCCGCGGTGCGGGCGGCCGGGGAGGACTTGAGCAGGGGTTTCATCAGGACACTCCTGAGGCGTTCTTGAAGGTATGCGGCCGAGTCTGGAAGCCAGGTGGCGACCACGGACAGACCGGCCTGCAGCAGGGAGCCACGTCCCGGGTGCGACAGGGATCCGCCGTCCGGCGTACTGGTATGTGCGGCCAGCCTGCTGTCTGTGCGGGCAGTTGCCGTCACCACAGCTCGCTGTCATCACTGGGCCGGAATGCGCTGGTCGGAGCGCGTCGCGACGATCGCGGTCGGAAGGTGCGCGCCCGACCGCGGCGCCCTTTATGGGCAGTACACCGTCCGCAGCGCCCGCTGCCTGAGTCCCGCCGCGCCTGCGTGGAGACGGTGGGCGGGACGGGGGCGGAGGCGGCTGGAGGTGTCAGTCGTCGAAGTCGGTGGATCGGGTGAGCTTTTCCCAGGAATGGAGTTCTGTGCGGGCCCGGCCGAGGTGGTCGGTGATCGCATCGGCGGCGTCGTTGCCGAGCGGCAGACGCAGCGGCGGTTCGTCGGCGTCCAGAGCGGTGAGGATGGCGGCCGCGGCTTTGGCCGGGTCCCCGGGTTCCTGGCCGCTTCCGCCCGGCAGCCCGGAAAGGACGGGGCCCACGGTGTCCTGGTAGGCGCCCAGGGCCGGGGAGGGCCGCAGTGCTGCGGCGCCGGCGAAGCCGGTACGGAACGCGCCGGGCTCGACGATCAGCACCCGAATGCCGTGCGGGACGACCTCGGCGGCCAACGCCTCGGAGAGCCCCTCCAGGGCGAACTTGGTGGCGCAGTAGGCGCCGACTCCCGCGAAGGCGAACCGGCCGCCCATGCTGGTCAGCTGCACGATGGCGCCCGAGCCCCGGCGGCGCATGTGCGGCAGCACGGCCCGGGTGAGCGCGGCCGGGCCGAAGAAGTGCAGGTCCATCAGGTCCCGCAGCTCCGCGTCGGTGGTCTCCTCGACCGCCCCCACCATGCCGCGTCCGGCGTTGTTGACCAGGATGTCGATCCGGCCGTGCCGGGCTGCCACGCCGTCGACCGCGGCTTGGACGCCCGCGATGTCAGTGACGTCCAGCGGTAGTGCCTCGACCTGGTCCGGGTGCGCAGCCACCAGGTCGTCGAGCAGCGCAGTGCGGCGGGCGGCGGCGACCACGATGTCGCCCGCAGCCACCGCCGCTTCGGTGATCGCCCGGCCGAACCCGCTGCTCGCCCCGGTGACCAGCCATACCTTGTTCATGTTCTTCTCCTTGTGCCAGGTGATCCGCTGCTCTCGGCGGTCCGTGTGTGAACTACCTTGCGGGGCAAACCGGTTGCCCGTCCAAGATCTGCTGTGATAGCCGATGGTTATGGACGTTCACGGACGGGACCTGAGGTATTTCGCCGCAGTGGCCGAGGAGCTGCACTTCACGCGCGCAGCCGAGCGGCTGTACGTCTCGCAGCCTGCACTGAGCAAGCAGATCAGGATGCTGGAGAAACAGGTGGGGGCCGCGTTGTTCGAGCGCAACCGGCGCGAAGTGCGTCTGAGCGCGGTCGGTGCAGCGCTGCTGCCGCATGTTCAGCGCATTCTCGCCGAGTGGGAGGCAGCCCAGGAGGCGGTCGCCCGGGTCGTGGCCGACCAGGCGGCCGTCCTCGTCGTGGGGATGAGTACCAGCCCGGGGCGCGGGGGCGTGCTGCCGGCGATCCGCTCCCGCTTCACCGCCGCACGCCCCGATGCCCGCCTCAGACTTCGCCAGGTCCCCTGGCACGACTCGACCGCCGGGCTCGCCGACGGCACGTGCGACGCGGCGTTCGTCTGGCTCCCGCTGCCCGATCCGGACCGCTACCGGTGGGTGGTGGTCGCCGAGGAACCCCGCTTGGTCGCCATGGCCGATACTCACCCGCTCGCCGACCGGGAGATCATCGACTTCACCGACCTGCGGGACGAGCCGTTCCTCGCTCTGCCCGACAGCGCCGGGCCGCTGCGGGACTACTGGCTTGCCATCGACGCCCGCGGCGGGAAGCCGGCACTCATTGGTGCGGAAGTGGCAAGCACCGAGGAGACGTACGAGGCGCTCGTCGCAGGTCTCGGCGTGGTCCTGCTGGCGGCCGGGAACACCCCGCTGATCACCCTCGGCGGAGTCGTCACCCGTGAGGTGAGGGGTATCTCGCCCAGCCGCTTCGCCCTGGCCTGGCGCGCCGACGACCGCCGCCCGCTGGTGCAGGAGTACGTGCGCGCATGTGAGGTGGCGACCGGGACAACGGACTGAGGCGGGGCGCAGCCGCGCCCTGGCGGAGGTACTGAGGCGGATGGTTCGACGCCGGTGGATCACCACCCAGCACCAGAACTGGCAGACGGCAGACCGCCCGGCAGGAAGAGCAGCGCCGCGCCCTGGCCTCCTTCGCCTGGGGTTCGTCCGGCTCCAGCGCTACGACCTCGCACTGCACGGGGTGCTCGATCTCGAAACCGTGGCGGCGCGCGACGGCCGGCCACCTCGGGTCGCCGCGCTTGCCTTCGGTCGCGGGCAGTTCGTAGTCGTGGACGGCCTGGTCGCAGGTGAGCAACACCCGCTCGGTGCCCCCCGTCGAGAAGAACGCCGAGCAGGAGACGATCACGCGCGGTCCGGGCGGCCGCGATGATCTGCCGGGACGGCTCGGCGGTCAGTGTGGCCGGCGGGTTCTCGATCTCCGGGGCCTTGACGATGCGAGCCCTGACCACCTGGTGCTCGCCTCTCGCCGTTACGGCAAAGTCGAATCGCTCCAAAGCTGACAAGGACCCGGCGCAGTGGCTTCCGCCGGCCGTCGGCTCCGGTGCCAGTACGCCGCGGAGTGGACGCCCACCAAACTCCGCTGGAACCTGGCCGCCGACGAGGCCGAACTCCAGGCACTGCAGAACCTGGCCGTCGAGTGCCCGACCACCGTGGTGGTCTACGAGCCCGCTCCGTAAGTGAACCCGCCTTCAAGGGAAAGGACGCCGGTTCGGTGAGCGGTGCTTGTCGGCGCAGGGTGTAGTGAAGGAGGCGGGCGCGGGCGTCGCGGTCAGGCAGGCCGAGGCCGGGGCCGATCGCGTTCCCGGCCGTGTCGTCCGCCTCCGCATGGAAGGCTGCTGTCCGGCCGGCCTGGTTGAGGGTGTGTCCCGGGGTGGCGATCGCGCGCAGCGTGGCGAGGGGTGCGTCGGAGGCGAGGGTGTTGAGGCGTTGTAGGGCATGCGGACCTGGCACAGGCGCCCGGAGCCTATGGTGCGCACACCTGAACCTGGCGGCCGGTCAGCCGGCGGGGGTGACGTAGGCGCGCGCGAAGTAAGTGTCAGCAAGGCGGCCTGAGCCGTGGCGGGTCGACAGCGCCTCCGGAAGACGTCACATGTCATGCGACATCTGAACCGCCGCGCAGGCGGAACGCTATGTTCAATTTCGCTTGCACTTGGCCTACTTACACGTCTTTTACTCCTCGGCATCTTCACATGTACACCACATAGATGGTGCACATGTGAAGAAGAAGCTGAGGAATGATGACGGTTCACAGACCCACGCTTCATGGGCGCGGGCGGCCTTGGTCCGGGGGGAATCTTCGCTTCACAGCGGGGAGTCTGACCCTGGCTCTGGCCATCACCCTGCTCGACAGCACAAGTCCGGCCATGTCTGCACCTCAGCAGGCAGCCTCAGCACCGGAGAAGCCCGCAGCCACCCAGGCAGCTGACATTGCGTCCACGCGGGTGACCGCGCGACTGTCCGGCAAGCGCGTCGAGGCTCTGTCGGAGCGGACGGAAACGTCCACAACGTGGGCCAACAAGAACGGTTCGCTCACCACTGAGCTGACGGCGGGTCCGATCCGCTTCGAGGACGAGACCACCGGTGCGTGGCGGGACGTCGACCTGGATCTGGTCCGCGGCGCGGATGGATCCGTGGAGCCGAAGGCGCACCCCCGCGGACTGAAGATTGCGGGCAGGACCGGCGGTCCCACTGCCTCGCTGAAGGCAGCGCAAGCCTCCAAAGCCACGGACCTGGTCACGCTCGGCGAGGGGGATCAGCAGATAACTCTGCAGTGGAAGGGCGGCCTGCCCGCGCCGAAGCTGGACGGCACGCGTGCCGAGTCAAGCAGAAGCCCACCACTGACACCTTCTCCTACACCCTGCCGCTGAGGGCCAAGGGCCTCAAAGCCAAGCAGCAAGCCGATGGCAGCGTGCTGTTCACCGATAAAATCAACAAAAAGCAGGCGCTGATGCCGGCGCCGGTGATGTGGGACTCCACCGTCGACAAGCGATCCGGTGAGCACACCCGCCGCGTTCCCGTCGCGATGAAGGTCGTGCCCAAGGGGTCCTCGGTCAACCTGGTAATCACACCGGACGCGAAGTTCCTCGCCGACCCCAAGACGAAGTATCCGGTGACGGTGGACCCCTCCACCTCCTCCCTCTCCAGCGTTTTCGACACCTATGTCCAGCAGGGCGAGACCGTCGACTGGTCGAACGATGTAGAGCTGGACTTGGGCAACCCGGGAACGAAGAACGCCGACGGCACCTTCCGCACCGCGCAGTCCTTCATCTCCTGGAACACCTCGCCAATCCAGGACGCGCTCGTATCCGATGCGAAGCTGTCCCTGTGGAACTTCCACTCGGGCAACAACGTGGACTGCAAGGCATACCCGTGGGAGGTATGGTCGTCCAGCGCGGCCTCTACGTCCAGCCGGTGGACGAACCGGCCCACCATGACGACCAAGAAGGCCACCTCCACCGAGACGCGCGGCAACACCTCGTGCACCACGCAGCCGGACGGGTGGATCAACGCCAACGTCACGACGCTGGTACAGGAAAAAGCGGGTCAACTCCGCCAACGCTGCGTCCAACCCGCCCAAGCTGGTCGTCACCTTGAACCGTTCCGGGTTCGGTAGAGACTCTAGATTGTGGCTGTGACCTGCGGTTCTTGGGTGTTCTGTTGGTAGTAGGTGGCTTCGTATTCGACTGGTGGGACGTGTCCTATTTCACCGTGGAGTCGTCGGTGGTTGTACCAGTCGGCCCATTCGGCCGTGGCCAACTCGACGTCGCTCAGGGCCTTCCAGGGACGCTGCGGTTTGATCAGCTCGGTTTTGTACAGACCGATGGTCGATTCCATCAGGGCGTTGTCCAGGGCGTCGCCGACGGTGCCGATGGAGGCCGCGATCTGTTCGGACGCCAGGTGGGCGGCGAGCCGGAAGCTGGTGTATTGCGAACCGGCATCGGAGTGATGGATCAACTCCCGTGCCATCACAGGGGTGTTCGCGCGGTCACGTTGCCACAGGCCCATCTCGAGTGCGGACAGCACCAGCGGGGTCTGCTTGTTCGTCGCGGCGGACCAGCCGACAATCCGGCGGGAGAAGGTGTCCACGACGAACGCGACGTAGACGGTGCCGGACCAGGTGGCCACGTAGGTGAAGTCGGCGACCCACACCCGGTTGGGGGCGCTGGCCACGAACTGCCGGCCCAGCCGGTCCGGCGCCCGGTCGGCTTCCTTGTCCGCCCTGGTGGTGACGATCTTCTTCCCGCGCACCGCCCCCGTGAGGCCCTCGGCTTTCATCAGGCGCTCAACAGTGCACCGCGCCACCTGATGACCTTGCCGCTTCAGCTCGGCCCAGATCTTGCGGGCCCCGTAGACGCTGTAGTTGTCCCGGAATATCTCCACGATCAACGGAGCCAGTTCCGCGTCCCGCATGGCACGGGCTGACAGCGGGCGCTTCTTGTGTGCGTAGTAGGTGGACGGGTGGATGCTGCAATCGTGCTCGGTGAGCGTCCTGCAGATCGGCTCGACTCCGCCGAAGCGGTCCCGTTGCTCGTCGATGAACGCTACGAGCGTGTGTGTGGCCGGTCGAGCTCGGCCGCGAAGAAACTCGCCGCCGCCTTCAAGATCTCGTTCGCCCGCTTCAGCTCGGCGACCTCCTTCTTGAGGGCTTTGAGCTGGGCGGATTCCTCGGTCGTTGTCCCGGTCCGAGCACCGGCGTCGACCTCGGCCTGCCGCACCCAGTTGCGCAGGGACTCCGGCCCGATGTCGAGCTTCGCTCCGATCGAGCCGATAGCCGCGGACTCGGTCTTGTACTGATCACGAGTCTCCAGGACCAGGCGCACGGCCCGCTCCTTGAGCTCCTTGGGGTATTGCTTCGCCATAACGGACTCGATCCTTCCAAAAGATCGAGTCTCGATCAAACCCGGAACGGTTCACCTACAACTACAGGCCGCGGACAGGCGCCAGGCAGGAAGCCGGACCCCCGTACTTCTCCTTCGCCGGCGCCTACACCGTCACACCCACGCTGCGCGACACGTTCGTCGATGCCAACGGTGACAAGGTCAACGGCACCTTCCAGATCTTCGACAACGCGACCAACACGCAGGTCGGCGATGTCATCGTCTCTCCATACGTCCCCTCCGGGCAGGTCGCCTCGGTCACGGTGCCCTCAGGCGTGCTGAGCAACGGCAAGACCTACAAGTTCCGCACCTCGCCGTATGACGGCAGCCACTACAACCTGGGCTGGTCGGCGTGGAAGACGTTCACCATCGACACCAGCTCTCCCTCGGCCCCGACGAAGATCACTTCGACGGACTACCCGTCGGACAAGTGGATCAAGGGCGCGGGGCAGGCAGGTACCTTTACCGTCACCCCGCCCGCGGCCGACCATAACTGGCTGGAATGGTCACTGGACGGTGTGACCTGGTCCAAGGTCGCCACCGGCGGCGCGAGCGCGGACAAGAGCATTTCCGTTAACCCGCCGAAGAACGGCACCCACACCCTTCAGGTCCGGTCCGTGGACAAGGCCGACAACAAGTCGGAACCCGTCGAGTACACCTTCCACGCCGGACCTGGCGGATGCGTCCAGCCAGCCGACGGTGAGCGCACCGCGCGCCGGGTGCCCTTGGTTGCCGAGGCCGAAGCCGGCAAGTACGACAAGGTGTCCTTCTCGTGGTGCCGCTCGGAGGCCGACGCGTGGACGAAGATCCCCGCCGGTCACGTCACGGCTGGGGGAACACCTCTGACCGCGTGGCCGGTGCCACTGACGAACGGCAAGAACGCTGCTCTGGTGTGGAACGCCACCGAGACGGTCGACCCTGATGGTTCGGTTCAGATCAAGGCCGACTTCACCGGCCCGTCCAGCGCCAGTGGCGAGACCCAGCCGCTGGCAGTCGTAGTCGACCGCAACGCTGATGGCACCGCAGCAGCCGAGGCCGGCCCCGGCTCGCTCAACCTCCTCACCGGCGACTACACCCTGTCAGGTACCGATGTATCGGTGCTGGGCATGACGGTCACCCGCAGTGTCTCTTCCCGCTCACCGAACGCCGGCGCCAAGCAGGACGGCCAGGCGCCGATCTTCGGCAAGGAGTGGCTGGCGGGAACACTCGCCCAGGCGGTCCAGTCGGACTACTCCGAGCTGCGCAAGACCTCGGCAACCTCTCTGGACGTCGTCACGGCCGACGGTGAGACGTTCTCCTTCACCGCCAATGCGGCCAAGACAGGATGGGTCCCCGAGCCCGGCAGCGAGGAGCTGACCCTGAAGGGTTCTCTCGCATCTGGTGACTTCACCCTGTCGAACACCGACGGAAGCGTCACCACCTTCAGCCCCGTGGCGGGTTCGAGTACCGCATGGCCCGTCTCCCGCTCGCTGATCGACGGGCAGGCCAACTCCACCACCGAGGTTGTCTCCGAAGCCGTCACCGTGGACGGCAAGGTCCTGGCTCGGCCCAAGCGCGTCATCGCCGCGACCAGCGCGGTGACGCTCGGCACCTGCGAGGCCACCCCGTCGACCCGTGGCTGTCGGGTTATGGAGTTCATTTACGCCGCCTCCACCACAGCGACCGGCTCGTCCCTGGGCAACTTCAAGGACCAGGTCTCCGAGATCCGCATGTGGGCGACGTCCCCCGGTGCCTCTGCAGCCACCGCGACCGCCGTGGCGTCATACACCTACGACGACGCCGGGCGTCTGCGTGAGACCTGGGACCCCAGGATCAGCCCTGCGCTGAAGATGTCCTACAGCTACGACAGCACGGGGCGCGTGACCCAGATGAAGCCCCCGGGGCAACTGCCGTGGAGCTTCAGCTACGGCAAGGTGGGTAGCGACCCGCTCTCCGGTGAGGGGATGCTCCTCAAGGTCACTCGCCCGACCCTCAAGGCCGGATCCGCCGGGGAGACGGACGGCAGCACCGCGCAGACATCCATCGTCTATGGCGTTCCGCTGACCGGGACGAAGGCACCCCATTTGCTGGGCGCCAGTGACGTCAAGGCATGGGGGCAGCTTGAGGCGCCCACCGACGCCACGGCCGTCTTCCCCACCGACGTGGTGCCCTCCTCGAATGACGGCCAGGCGCTGACCGCGGGCGACTACCGTCGCGCCATGCTGCATTACCTCGACGGCTCCGGCCGAGAGGTCAACACCGCTGACGCCGGCAAGAACATCACCACCACCGAGTACGACCAGTTCGGCAACGCGGTCAGGGAGTTGTCGGCAGCCAACCGCGCCCTGGCGCTCGGGAGCACCGACACGGCCAAGGCGCAGCTCGCCGATCTTGGTATCGCAGCCCTGCCCGCAGCGGAGCGAGCGGACCTGCTCTCCAACCGCGGCATCTACAACGCCGACGGTTCCCGTGAGGTCGAGACGCTCGGTCCCCTGCACCGCGTCGTGCTGGCAGCGGACCTGAAGGAAAGCGCGACCACGGTGGCGGCCTCGGGCGAGCAGGCCATCGCCCGGCACCGCACGGTCAGCGAATACGACAACGGGCGCCCCACCGACGGCACGGCATCCGTCTCCGACAAGGTCACCAAGAACACGGTGAGCGCGCAACTGCGCAACTGGCCAGCCCTCACGGCTGACGCGCGGGTCACCCAGACGGTCTACGACTGGGTCAAGGGCCAGCTCACCAGCACCATCCAGGACCCGGGCGGTCTGGCCATCACAGAGAAGGCCACGCACGACAGCTCCGGGCGCCTGATCAGCCGCAGCCTGCCCGCTTCCGGCGGAACCGACGCCGGCACCCAGATCACCGACTACTACACCGGTGACGGCACCGGCGTCTGTGGCGGAAAGCCCGAATGGGCCGACGAGGAGTGCCGCACACGCCCAGCCGCCACGGTCACCGGCGGCGGATCCAACCCCACCGAGCTGGTGACCACGACCGCCGAGTACGACCGGTGGGGCGAGACCGCCAAGCTGACCGAAACCGCCAACGGAAGCACCCGCGTCACGAGCACCACCTACGACGCCGCAGGCCGCGCATCCAAGGTCACCATCAGTGGAGGGACCGGCACTGCCGTCCCGGCCGTGACCACGACGTACAACCCCGACAGTGGCAAGGTCGCCACGATCACATCCACCGACGGTGGAACGGTCAAGAAGGGCTACGACCAGCTCGGACGGCTGATCTCCTACACCGACGCCGACGGCGGAGTGACCACCAGCCAGTACGACGCCGAAGGGCAGCCGCTCCTGGTGAGCGACAACATCCCCTCCAGCACTGCCTACGGCTACGACACCACGGCCGACCCCCGGGGACTTCCCACCCCCATCACCGACTCGGTAGCGGGTAAGTTCACCGTCACCTACGACGCCGATGGCCAGGTCCTGACCCGGAAACTGCCCGGCGGCTTCACCATGCGCCAAAACACCAACCCGGCGGGCATGCCCACCGACCGCAGCTACAGCCGCGACAGCGACGGGGAAGTCCTCTTCTCCGAAACCATCGTGCCCACCGATCCACGGGCAGCGCTCCTCCTACACCGGCTCCGCCGGCCAGACCGCCGACCAGACCTACACCTACGACAAGGCCGGCCGACTCACCCGGGCAGCGGACGACGCGGTCGACGGCACCCGCGTAACCCGCAGCTACGCCTTCGACAACAATTCCAACCGCAAGACGCTGGCCACCGCGGCCGCGGCCTCCGGACTGGAGTGCACCACCACAGGCGCGACGACCACCAGCCACACCTACGACAGCGCCGACCGCCTGGTCGGCGCCGGCTACACCTACGACGCCTTTGGTCGCACCACCACAACCCCCAGCACCACGTTGGCGTACTACACCAACGACCTGGTCCGCCAGCAGGCCACCGGAAACCAGCGCCAGATCTGGACCCTCGACTCCCAGCTGCGCTCCCGAGCCTGGACGGTCGAGACCAACGCCTCGGGCACCTGGACCAAGACCCAGTCAAAACTCAACCACTACAGCTCCGACGCCGACACCCCGCGCTGGATCGTCGAAGACACCGCCACCGGCGCCCTGACCCGCAGCGTCAACGGCTTCGACGGCCAGCTCGCCGCGACCACTGCCAAAACCGGCGGAACCATCCTGCAACTGGTCAACCTGCACGGTGACGTGGCAATCCAGCTGCCCACCACCGCCGGACAGGCCGCCACGGTCCTCAACACCGACGAGTACGGCAACCGCGCCGCGGACCAAGCCGCCACCCGCTATGGCTGGCACGGCGGACAGCACCGCTCCGGCGAGACCCTCACGGACCTCACCCTCATGGGCGTGCGCCTCTACAGCCCCACCCTGGGGCGCTTCCTGTCCGCAGACCCGGTCCCCGGCGGTAGCTGCAACGCCTACGACTACGCCTGCGCCGACCCGATCAACAACGAGGAAGTGACCGGCTGGAGCTACGGCAGCTGGCAGAACTACAACTACCACTGGTTCTGGGACGTCGTCAGCGGCGACTGGGGCCCGCTGCCCATCACGTCCTGGAAGCGCCAGTACAAGTACCGCAAGCAGTACGTCTTCAAGTGCAAGGTCGTGGCCTGGTACGGCTGGGGCCGGCAGAAAATCCTCGCGTCCTTCGAAACCCGCTACCAGTACTCCTACCGCGACCGCACCACGTACCGCGTCGCATGGTCGGGCTACAAGTGGACCCGCACCGGCGGCTGGAGCTGGACCCGAACATCACGGACCTACGTCTCCTCCTACAGCATCGTCTACACCAGAGGCTGATCCGGGCACCGACCGAACCTGAGTAATGTGGCGCTCCGCGGATCCCTCTGCGGAGCGCCACATTCGCTTACAGCCTTCAACAACTGGTGAAGGCCTGCCCGCCCTCGCAGACCCGCACCGGAGACACTCATGCTGTTCGTCATCGCCATCATCGGAATCTCCATACTCGGCTTCACCCTGTGGCACTCGGTGCGCGTTGCCAGAATGCGCGGCCTGCCCGCGTGGCGCAGATTCTTCCCTCTCAGCCTTCTTGTGCTGTCCATCGCAGCCAGCCTGCTGCGAGCCGCCGACATCCCCCAGGTCGCGAACGCTGTCGCCTTCCCCCTGCTCCTGGCCGCGATCGCGGTGTCCCTGATGGAAGTACGGGCCGAGAGCAACCGGCGCACATCAACGGTGACGCAGTAGAAGACCCACACCCGAAACGCTTCTGGCACGGGAGGACCCGCCCCATACGCCCGGTAGTTCCGGCTCGGACACCAGGGAGCAAGTAGCCCGCTCGTCAGCGCCAACGACCCCTCTCTGTCAAGCTGGGGTGAGACATCCCGCTCTGTTGTGACCTGCTCCTCCTAGCGTGGAGCCTTATTGATCCGGAACGCTTTGCGTTCAGGCTCGTTGATGGCGTGTGAGTGATCTGGTGGGGGACGCGCGGACCTGGTCGCCGGACGCGCAGGAGGCCGTGCGGTTGCTGGCGGTGTCGGCGCTCGCGGAGGGCCGGGACCGGGTGGAGGTTGCGGACCTGTTCAAGGTGTCGGTCAGGGTCGTGGACAACTGGTGGGCGAGGTGGCAGGCCGGCGGGCGGGACGCGCTGCTGTCCCGGCCGCGGGGCCGACGCGGGGTGAACATCAGGTTCTGTCCGAGGCCGAGCAGGCCGCCGTACGGCAGGCTGTCCTCGATCACACCCCATCCGGCCTGGGGCCTTCCGGTCAGCTGTGGACGCGGGGGCAGATAGGCCGGCTGATCTTCAAGCTGTACGGGGTCCGCTTCACCGAGCCCGGGGTTGGCAAGTAGCTCAAGCGCTGGGGGCTGACCTTCGCGGACGGTGTCCTCGTCGGCGGCCACGAGATGGGCGATGACAGGGACGGTGTTGTCGCCCGCAGAGGCCGGCAGGATCATCGCCCGCCGGTAGCGCGCGCTGTTCGTGTTGCCCCGCCGGACGATCTGCTGCAGCTTCTGCCCCTCATAGTCGGCGATCCTGCGGACTTGAACCCGTGCTGTCGCCACGTCTCCTGACGCTGAATCGGGTCGATCGATCCCACCCGATCACATCGGCAGCCAGACAGGACACCCGTGAACCGGTGAACCTTCCCGGTCGCAGCACAATCGTGTTGACCGCCCCCGGCAGGCAGTGCTTGAGTCGGCGCGTGGACAGCATTTCTACCAACCGGCGGTTCTGGAACCAGATCAGCAGCGCCTACCAGCACAAGCACGACCCGCAGATCGGCGCCATGCCCCGGCTGTGGGGCACGTACGCCATACCCGACGCGCACCTGCACGCCCTTGGCGACGTCACAGGCAAGCGCGTCCTCGAACTCGGCTGCGGCGCCGGCCAGTGGTCCAGGGCGCTCGCCGCTGAGGGCGCCACCGTGGTCGGGCTCGACCTGTCCGAAGCCCAGCTCGCCGCGGCAGCTCGCGCGATGGGAGCGGCCCGCTACCCGCTGGTGCAAGGCGCCGCCGAACACCTCCCGTTCGCCGCCGACAGCTTCGACCTGGTGTTCTGTGACTACGGCGGGCTTAGCTGGGCTCCCCCGCACCTGGCCGTCCCGCAGGCCGCACGCATCCTGCGCCGCGGTGGGCGCCTGGTGTTCAATGTCGCCAGCCCATGGTTCGAAGCCTGCTACGACGAAGCCGCCAGCCGCGTAACCACGACGCTGCACCAGGACTACTTCGGGCTGGACACCATCGCCGAAGACCAGGGCGCGGTCAGCTATCAGCTCACCTACGGCGCCTGGATCAAGGTCCTGCGCGGCGCAGGTCTCGTCATCGACGACCTCATCGAGCCGCGGCCCGAACCCGGAACAGCCAACGGCTACAACCAGACCGACCCGCCTGACTGGGCATACCGCTGGCCGGCAGAAATGCTCTGGGTAACCCACAAACCGTAAGCACCGCCGCACCGGGACGTGAAGGTATCTCCTCCCCGGTAGGCCCTAGCCGTACGGGTTGAGTGCCCAGAAGCGGACGGTGTCGCTGCGACGGTCAAACCACAGTTTGGTGGAGTAGCCGCTGCCGTCGCGGTCAAGCTCGTGCGACCGGATCCACTGGGGGTTCTCCGGCCCCTCGCCCTTGAGCGGCTTCTCGAACCACGAGGAGAAGTCATCGGCCGGCCTCTCGGAGACGAAGGCGTGGGCCGCCGTCAGCTCGGCAAGTTTCCCCGGTGTCAGCCGGGCGAAGCCCGACATCACCCGCTCCGGCGACGGTACGCCCCGATCGTTGTCCCGGCTGCTCACCCACTTGGCGTCGGTCAGCGGGCCCAGCAGCGGGAACGCCCGCTCCAGCGGTGTGGTGTTCGGTGTGCCAGTCCCCCTTGGCCCCGTTCGCCACCTGACGCAGGGCCCACCAGCCGGGTAGGACCGCCAGCCCCGCCCCGATCCCGATCACCTTCCGTCGCTCCAACGCGATCCCCCCATGCCTGACTTCGGGGGCACCTTATCTGGCTCGAGCACCTCACCCGGACCACCCATTGATCACAAGCAAATACGCGCCCTAGGACGTGTTTGAGATGTCGATCAAGGTCGTGAAACGATCTTCAGATGTCTCGTGGCGACCTGACGGATGCACAGTGGGAGCGGCTGGAAGCGGTGTTGCCGCTGATACCGA
This sequence comes from Streptomyces sp. NBC_01260, assembly GCF_036226405.1. Lineage (NCBI taxonomy): Bacteria > Bacillati > Actinomycetota > Actinomycetes > Kitasatosporales > Streptomycetaceae > Streptomyces > Streptomyces sp. NBC_01260. The sequence goes on from NZ_CP108464.1 coordinate 152,906, forward strand.
AGATGGGCCGACCTCCGAGGGATCGGCGGCAGGTCTTCGACGGGATCTGGTGGCGGGCCCGGACCGGCTCGCCTTGGCGGGACCTGCCCGAGCGATACGGCCCCTGGGAGACGGCGTATGCGGTGTTCCGGCGATGGCAGATCGACGAAACATGGGCCCGCGTCCTAAAGAAGTTGCAGGTCAAGGCAGACGCAGACGGGATCATCGAGTGGGAAGTCTCGGTCGACTCCACCGTCTGCCGGGCCCACCAGCACGCCGCCGGGGCCCGCAAAAGGGGGCTGACGATCCAGGCCGGACGCGTCCGAATGGCCTCGCGGCCGAGCCGGACGACCACGGCCTGGGACGCTCGCGCGGCGGACTGACTACCAAGATTCACCTCGCCGTCGATGCCTCTTTCCACGTCCTCGCAGCCGTCATCACTGCTGGCCAACGGGGCGACGCGCCCGCCTTCGTGCAGGTGATGGAGCGAATCCGTGTTCCCCGGGTCAGCGGTGGACGCCCCCGCACCCGGCCGGAACATGTGCTTGCCGACCGGGCGTACTCCTCCCGTCAGATTCGCTCCTACCTGCGCAAACGCGGGATCGCGCACACCATCCCGGAGAAGCGGGACCAGGCCGGACACCGGCTCCGCCGCGGTTCTGCCGGCGGCCGTCCTCCCGGCTTCGACCGCGAAATGTACAAACGCAGGCACAAAGTCGAGTGCCGGATCGGCCTTCTGAAGCAGGCGAGAGGCGTCGCGACCAGATACGACAAGCTCGCTGTCCGCTACGAGTCGACCGTTCAGCTCACCCTCATACGGCAGACGCTGTGACCACATCTCAAACACGTCCTAGGTCCTGTTTCTCGGATCATGTACGGAGCCAGATCATGAGTGCTGCGAGTGTGACGGTGCCGAGGTAGATGTAGGCGCGTTTCTCGTAGCGGGTCGCGACGGCGCGGAAGCCTTTGAGGCGGTTGATGGTGCGTTCGACGGTGTTGCGCTTCTTGTAGAGCTCGCTGTCGAAACCGGTAGGCCGACCGCCGCGTGAACCTCGGTTCTTGCGGTGTCTCTGCTGGTCGAGACGTTCGGGGATGGTGTGCCGGATTCCGCGTCGTCGCAGGTAGCGGCGGTTCTTCCGGGACGTGTAGGCCTTGTCCGCCAAGACATGGTCGGGCCGGGTGCGTGGCCGGCCGACTCCGGCTCGCGGCACCAGAACCTGTTCCAGCACCCGCTCGAGCTGGGGTCCGTCTCCGTAGTGTCCGGGTGTCAGGACGAAGGCGAGGGGCCGGCATCGTCCCTCGGCAACGAGGTGGATCTTGGTGGTGAATCCTCCGCGGGAACGTCCCAGACATTCGCCGACCTGACCACCTCCTCCAGGCGGATGGTCAGTCTCCGCAGTACCGGATCGACCTGGTTCGTCCCCCACTTGGCCCCCCTTTGAGGGACGGCGGCCGGGGGCGCTTTCCTCGCACCGGCGGCGTGCTGGTGGGCTCGCACGGCTGTCGAGTCCACCGACACGTCCCAGTCGATGCCGCCCTCGGCGTCCTCGGCTACCTGGATGCGAGACAGCAGCATCTGCCAGGTTCCATCGGCTGACCAGCGACGATGTCGTTTATAGACCGTCTCCCATGGCCCGAATCGCTCCGGCAGATCCCGCCACTGCACGCCGGTCCGCACCCGGTAGAGAACCCCGTTGATCACCCGGCGGTGATCGCTCCACCGACCTCCACGCGTACCACCAGGAGGTAGGAACGACTCCAGCCGATCCCACTCCGCATTCGTCAGATCCCCACGGCCCATGAACCCAGCCTGGCCCCAACACCCCTCGCAGGTCAGGAGATCCGAGAAACAGGACCTAGGACAGGCTGAAGCCCAGGCCTACACCCGCGGCAGGATCAGCGCCTACGTGGGCCAGATCAACACCACATCCGACAGCGGACACCTCCAGCGCCTGGAATCGAATATCACCGTCGCCCAGCAACTCGTCCAAGGCCTCGACGACAGGCTCACCCACGGCCTCAGCCGGCACCCTTCCCCGCCACACCCCATACCGCGAACCAACAACACACCAGGCCAGCAGCCGCCCTGCGCACGAACAAACCCCCTCCCAGCGTCACGGGCTCTGCTGGGGATTCGGGATGTCGAGGACGGCGAGTTGGAACTGCGACAGTACGTCGCGGGCCGGGTATGGGTGTCCAACGAGGGACCGCGGGCTCTGTTCGACCGCGCGGTGACGCGGCTGCGGCGCAACCGGTGCCTGCTGCCCGGGATCACCCGGCTGGCCTACCTGGGCACCGAGGTCCGTATCGCCGAGCAGGCCCTGACGGTTATGCGAGGGACAGCCGACAGCACGTTGTATGTCTTGTCTTCGAGGAGCCTCACATGACTGCAGAACTGGCCGGATCCACCGCTCTTGTGACCGGCGCCACCGCTGGCATCGGCCGGGTCATTGCCCTTCGCCTGGCCGCCTTGGGGGCCTCGGTCGTCGTCCATGGGCGGGACGAGGAGCGCGGTGCCGAGACCGTCGACGAAGTCACCGCCGCAGGCGGAAACGCCCGGTTCGTTGCCGCGGATCTGAGCAAGCCTGAGGAGGTGCTGCGTCTTGCGGTTGAAGCAGGCGAGGTGGACGTTCTGATCAACAACGCCGGCATCTATCGGTTCGCCAGTACCCCGGAGACGACAGCCGAGATGTTCGACACTCATATGGCCATCAACTCGCGTGCGCCGATGCTCCTGGTCGGTGCGCTCGCACCGGCAATGGCCACACGGGGACGCGGCGTCATCGTGAGTCTGAGTACAGGGGCAGCCACCACGCCGGTCCGGGGCGCGGCAGCCTATGGGGCCTCCAAAGCCGCGCTCGAACTCCTCACCCGCGTGTGGGCTGACGAGTTCGGTGCCCAGGGTGTCCGCGTGAACGCCGTGGCCCCCGGCCCTGTCCATACCCCCGGGACGAAGGAGATGGGAGATGAAGCCCTCCAGGTGATTGGGCGAACCACCGTGCTGAGGCGGGTCGCAGAGCCTGAAGAGATCGCGGAAGCAGTTCTGTTCCTTGCTTCCTCCCGCGCCAGCTACATCACCGGCACGGTCCTTGAGGTTCTCGGCGGACAACTCGCGATCGGCTGACTCCAGGGGAGGCGCTGCTACTGATCGACGCCATGCACCACCATGTGGTGGAAACGGCGGGCCACGGTCAGCAGGAAGACCCTCAAGCGGAGGGCGCCCCGGGGCAGGACCGACATTCACCCCAGTGGGCGAGTGCTCCCGCCGACCCTAGCCCTTGATCGCCATCACCTGGACCGAAGCGGGACAACTCACCCTGCACCTCAGGGCGTCTCGCTACGCGGGCCGAACCAAGATCAATCTCATCGTTACGGCCGGGCAGGTTCTTGACCTGGCGGGCGTTGACGAGGATCACGTTCAGATCGTCGGCCAGCACGTAGGAGAAGGGTTTCCAGTAGTCCGGGGTCGCCTCGATCACCACCAGGGTGACCTCGGCGGCGAGCAGGTGGCCGAGCAGGGCCAGGACCGCGTTCGTCGTCGAACCCCAGGTCGTGGTCCCGTCGGTGAACGATCCCCGCCGCTTTGCACTCGGGGTCCGGACGCACACCTTGGCGTCCTTCTTGCCGATGTCCAGGCCGACGCACCGTTCGTGCAGTACGTCCATGCTCCCGCTCCCTCCCGGTCGGTATGCCGTTCCGGGAGGGCCAGGGTGAATCAGGAATTCTGACGCACGTGCTCACAGCAATACTCCACGGTCCCCGTGAACGCCCCCAGCACCACGCTGACCTGCGAACTCACAGGCATCACAGAGACATCGGTTTCGGCCGGAACGAACCCCACCAGCATCCCGAACCGGCAACATCCCACGTCAGAGCGGACAGAAGCACCCCCCAGCGCACGCCACGGCATTTACCACACCCCCGGCGCGCACCGAAGGTACGCTGGATCGCTGACCTGTGCGGATGGACTGCACGTGGCCCTGATGCCGGTCTGGTGCGGGCCCCAGCGGGGTGTTCTTGCCGCGCCCGGTGCCGCCGTCACGGATAAACGCACCGTTGGCCAGACCGAGAACGGTCACGCTCTCGCTCTTCCGCCCCACCAGGGTCACCGTCCGACTCCCACCTGGTGTCGCGTGTTGCCAGACCGGCCGTATCGCGCCACACCCCGCTCCCTGTGAGGTGCGGGGTGTGGCCGATAGCGCCTGCGTCATCCAGCGCGCAGGCTGGGGGCATGGACACCATCGCGCTTGGAGACGTGGAAATCACCCGCGTGGTCGAACTGCCTGCCAGAGGCAGCGCCCGCGACTACATCTTCCCCGACGTGCCCATCGAGCACTGGGAGGCGCATGAGAACTGGCTCGTCCCCACTTTCCTGGACCAGGCCGCCGACGAGGTCCGCACCATGATGCAGACCTGGCTGATTCGCAGCGAGGGCCGGACGATCCTGATCGACACCGGAATCGGCAACGACCGGGAGCGCCCGGCCATGCCGGCCTTCCACCATCTGAACACCCACTACCTCGATGAGCTGGCCGCGGCAGGCGTCCGCCCGCAGGACGTGGACACGGTGATCTGCACCCATGTCCACGGCGACCACGTCGGCTGGAACACCCGCCTGGCAGACGACGGGGAGTGGCGACCGACCTTCCCCAACGCCCAGTACGTCATCTCGCGCGCCGACTTCGACTACTGGAACCCGGCCAACGGACACCGGACCCGCTCCGGCCCCCAGATGGCCAACGTCTTCGAGGACAGCGTCGCCCCCGTACACCAGGCCGGGCAGACAGTGCTGTGGGAGGGCGAGCACTACGACATCGACGCCCAGCTCCATATCGAGCCCGCCCCCGGCCACACGCCCGGCTCCTCCGTCGTATGGCTGCGGTCGGGCTCGGACCCGGCAGTGTTCGCCGGGGATCTGCTGCACAGCCCACTGCAGATCGCGGAACCGGACGACTGCCCCGGGTTCGACGAGGACGAACCCCGCGCACGGGACAGCCGGCGCCGCCTGCTGGGGGAGGCTGCAGACCGGGGCGCCCTGTTGTTCCCCGCGCATTTCCCCGGACCGGGCGCAGCCGAGGTGCGGCGCGTCGGCGACCGGTTCGCGGTGAAGAAATGGGCGGCATGGCGGTAAGAGTATTCCGCGGCGTCCCTTACGCGGGCCCGGCCGGGCACGGCGCGGTTCACAGCACCGACACATGCGGACGGCCGACTCGGAGCCGGCATCCGGTGGCCGGGGCCGACGCAGGGCGCCGGACTGATCAGACCAGCGTCCCGACGGGGCCTCCTCGGGGCTCCCCAGTCGTTGTGCTGCGTATGACGCCGAACGGGGCGGTCTCGGCCGCCATCACGCGGGTGAAGCCGTCCGCGGCGTACTTCGCCGCCTGATAGGAGCCGAGCCCCGGGGTACCGACGGCACGGCCGCCGATGGAGGAGAACTGCACGATCGTGCCGCCGCCCTGGGCACGCAGGACCGGGAGTGCTTCGGTCGAGACGTTGTAGGCGCCCCAGAAGTTCGTGTCGAACTGGCGGCGGAAGTCGTCCTCCGGCGTGGTCTCCACGGCCGAGGCGTCGGCGTAGCCGGCGTTGTTGACCACGACGTCGACCCTGCCGCCCCGCTCGAGGGCCGCCCGCAGGCCCGCAGCGGCGGCGGACCGGTCGGTCACGTCGAGGACGACGGAGTGACCAGAGCTGGTTTCCTGCGGGCCCGCAGTCCCAAGGCCAAAGCCACCCGGGAGACCGAGATCCTCTCCGCGGCGGCACACCTCGCCACGGCGAAGGGCGTACGGGAGGTGACCATGACCGCGATCGCCGACGAGGTCGGCATGCACAAGTCCGCGATGCTGCGCTATTTCGAAACGCGCGAGGACATCTTCCTGCGCCTGACCACCACCGCCTGGCACGACTGGTCGGCCGAGGCACGCGACCGCCTCAAGGAGACCGCCCCCTGCCCCGACAACGCCTCCAAGGAGTGGGACGAAACTGCCCACTCGATCGCCCCCAGAGCTTTCCCAGTCACTGGTGGCGCGACCGCTGTTCTGCGACCTGCTGGCACACACCCCGCTAAACCTGGAACGCAACGTCTCCACCGACACCGTCCGGACGTTCAAGAAGGGCGCGATCACCGAGGTCGAGCGGACCGCCGACACGCTGTCCGCGATCACGCCGCTGGAGGCCGACAGGCGCGAGCAGTCGTGACGACCACCACCTCGATGGCCGGCGTCCTGTGGCAGATGGCCGCCCCCGGCACCCAACTGCGCGCCTTCTACGAGAGCGAACCCGAACTGTCCCGCTCCGTCGTCGATGTCGAACGCCCGCCTGACCGACATCCTGACCGCGCTGCTCACCGGCTACGCCATCGGCTCGAGCCGGCCCACCGAGAACTGAGGAACCCCCGTGCCACGCCATGGCCCTCGGACCGGCGCCGTTGCCACGGATTCAATTATCCATCAGTGGTAGACCGGGCAGCACCTTCTCGATGGTGATGGGGAAGTCGCGCACGCGCACGCCGGTGGCGTTGAACACCGCGTTCGCGACCGACGCACCGGCCCCGCAGATGCCCAGCTCGCCGACGCCCTTCGCGCCCAGGACGTTGGCCTTGTCGTCGTACCCGTCAAGGACGACTGCGTCGACGTCGGGGATGTCGGCGTGGACCGGCACCAGGTATTGCGCGAAGTCCCGATTGACGAAGGCGCCGGATCGCAGGTCGACCACGGCCTCTTCTTCGAGGGCCGCGCCGGCTCCCCAGATCATGCCGCCGATCAGCTGCGAGCGAGCCGTCTTGGCGTTGAGCACGCGGCCCACCGAGAACACGCCGAGCATCCGCCGCAGACGGATCTCGGCGGTGTCCGCGTCGACCCCCACTTCAGCGAAATGGGCCCCGTAGGTGTTGATCGAGTAGTCCGTGTAGTTCGGATCGTCGCCCATGAAGCGGGTATCGCCTTCCGCCTCGACACCTTCCGGATGGTTGCGTGCGACGATCTCGTTCAGCGCCTCGCACGCGCCGCCGATAGCCACGTTGCCGTCGGAGAACACGGCGCCCGCCGGGTCCAGGCCGTGCAGCGGGGAGCGCGTGTCGTCGCACGCCGCATCCAGGAGCTGCTCGCGCAGGGCCATACACGCACCATGCACCGCAGTGCTCGAGCCGGCGGCGCCCCACGAGCCGCCGGACCCCCAGCTGGTGGGAAAATCGGAACGCCCGAGCTCGATCCGCACCCGATCGGGCGGCAGCCCGAGCCCGTCGGCCGCGACCTGGGTCAGGACGGTGTACGTGCCCGTGCCGAGATCGGTCATATCTGTCTGGACGACGGCGGTGCCGTCGGCCTCCAACCGCACCCGCGCCGCTGTCGGCCCTTGGAAGTGTCCGCGGATGGCGGCCGACATGCCGTAGCCGACCAACCACCGCCCGTCGCTCACACTCGCCGGGGCAGCGGGGCGGTGCTCCCAGCCGAACCGGCGCGCGCCTTCGCGCAGACACTCGACCAGGTGCCGGTCGCTGTACGGCACGTCTCGCTCGGGATCGACGGTGGGCTCGTTCAGGATCCGCAGCTCGACCGGGTCCATCCCGAGCGCATGGGCCAGCTCGTCCATCGCCGACTCGACCGCCAGCATGCCCGGCGCTTCGCCCGGCGCGCGTACGTCCGTCCCGGGCGGCAGATCGAGCGGCGCCAGCCGGTGGCTGGTCAACCGGTGGGGCGCGGCGTAGAGGCTGCGGGTCGTGGCGGCGGTCTGCTCGGCGTACTCCACGTCAGGGTTGGTGTGCATGGTGACGTCATGGGCGATCGCGGTCAGCCGTCCGTCCTGGTCCGCGCCCAGTCGAACCCGCTGGCTGGATGTGGGACGGTTGCCGACGAGCTGGAAGATCTGCTGCCGGGTCATCGCGACCTTGACCGGTTGGCGCAACTCGCGAGCGGCGAGCGCCGCCAGGATCGTCTCGGAATGGACGCCCAGCTTGGAGCCGAATCCCCCGCCGACGAAGGGGGTGACGATGTGAACCCGCTCCGGGTCGATCCGAAGCGTGCCGGCGACCGAGGCCCGCGCCGCGTCGACGATCTGGCAGCTGACGTAGACGACCAGGTCCTCGTCGCGCGGTTCCACCAGACACGCGTGCGGTTCCATCGGCATCGAGAACTCGTACGGCGTCGAGTACTGCTGGTCGACCTTCACCGCCGCGCTGTCGAATCCGGCATCGAAATCACCGACCGCAGTGTCGGTGGGGATTCCGGCGTTGACGACTTTCGGGATGTACACCTCCTCTTCCTGCTCGGCAAAGTTGAAACGTCCCCGCCCGCCGCTGTATTCGACTTCGACCAGATCGGCCGCCGCTCGGGCCTGTTCGAGGGTCGTGGCAACAACGAGTGCCACCGGCTCGCCGTAATAGTGGATGTCGGGGCCGGTCAGCACCGGTTGGGCGCGCCAGTATTCGAACGGAACGGACTCATCACGGACACCCTGCATGGGGGCGTTATGATAGGTCATCACCATCTTTACGCCGGGTGCGCGTTCGGCGCTCTCGGTGTCGATCCGGGTGATGCGGCCTTTGCCGATCGTCGCGCCGGCGATGACCCCGTAGAGAGGTTGGCCGGCCCCCCACTGCTCGTAGGCGTATGTGGCCCGGCCGGCGACCTTCAACGGGCCGTCGACGCGGTTCAGAGCTTGCCCGATCATCTCGTCTCCTCAGCTCGCCTGAGCCGCTTGCGCCAGCGTGCGGCACAGCGTGCGCCTGGCCAGCTCGATCTTGAAGTCGTTGTGCCCCTGCCCCACGGCGTCGCGCATCGCGGCCTCGGCGGCGGCGCGATAGGTGACCATCGTGGCGGGACGGCCGGTCAACGCGGCCTCCGCCTCGATGGACCGCCAGGGCTTGTGCGCCACACCGCCGAAAGCCACTCGCGCCTCACTGATCGCTCCCTGATCGGTCGAGACGACAGCCGCCACGGAGACCAGCGCGAACTCGTACGACGCCCGGTCTCGCACCTTGCGGTAGATCTGCCGGCCCGACAGGGGCGGGGGAAGGAGCACGCTCGTGATCATCTCGCGAGGACCCAGCACGGTCTCGATGTGCGGCGTATCGCCCGGCAGCCGGTAGAAGTCTGCGATGGCGACGCGGCGTACCGACCCGTCGGCGTCGAGCAGCTCGATCTCCGCCTCCAGCGCGGTCAACGCGACGGCCATGTCCGAGGGGTGGGTGGCGATGCAGGAGTCGCTGACGCCGAGGAGGGCGTGAATCCGGTTGAACCCGCCGATCGCCGAGCATCCGGAACCGGGATCCCGTTTGTTGCAGCCCGCAGCCGTGTCGTAGAAGTAGGGGCAGCGAGTACGCTGCAACAGATTTCCACCGGTGGACGCCTTGTTGCGCAGCTGGCCCGAGGCACCGGCCACCAGCGCCTCCGACAGCACCGGGTAGCGGGTACGCACTCGGGCATCGGCGGCCACATCGGAATTTGCCGCCTGTGCCCCGATACGCAGTCCGCCGTCGGGGAGCTCATCGACGCCCCGCAACGGAAGCCGACTGATATCGACCAGATGGCTGGGCTTCTCGATGTCGAGCTTCATCAGGTCGAGCAGGTTGGTGCCGCCACTGATGAACTTCGCGCCGGTTCTGGACACCGCAGCGACGGCGGCCTGTGCGTCGGTTGCTCGCTCGTACGTGAAGGATCTCATTCCGGGCGGCCCACCGCGATGCCACGGATGGCCGCGACGATGTTCGGGTAGGCGGCGCACCGACAGATGTTGCCGCTCATCCGCTCGCGGATCTCCTCATCGGTCAACGCGATCCGCAGCGAGGCCACGTCAGCGGTGGCGTGGCTGGGCCAGCCCGCCTCCACCTCGGCGAGCATGCCGACAGCCGAACAGATCTGGCCGGGAGTGCAGTAGCCACATTGGAAGCCGTCGCGCTCGACGAAGGCACGTTGCATGGGGTGCAGACCATCGGGATCGCCCAGGCCTTCGATCGTCACGATCTCATCGTCCTCATGCATCACGGCGAGCGTCAAACAAGAGTTGACGCGTCGGCCGTTGATCAGCACGGTGCAGGCGCCGCACTGCCCGTGATCACACCCCTTCTTGGTCCCGCTCAGGCGCAGGTGCTCGCGCAGCGCGTCGAGCAGCGAGGTCCGTGGATCTACCTCAAGCCGTCGCACCTGATCGTTGACGTTCAACTCGATCGCCGAGAGTTGGGCCATCTCGCCCTGGCTCCGCCCAGCGGCGCCCGTATCCGAATCACTCACCACAGCCCTCCTTCCTCGCTGGGTGCGGGTGTCACCCTGGGTATGCGTCGCCACCGTGGGGCGCGCTCCTCCTCAAGGTCTCGCAAAAACCGATGGACCGCTCGTCGGAAGGTGCTCAACCGCGCCGCCTTACCCGGCCGGGCGTTTCTGCGCGGCAGCCCGGCGCGCATCCCGCGCAGCCACCCCGCGAACCGGCGCCGGGCGGCGAAGATGCTCTCGAATCAGCCGGGTGGCAATGTGCGGTGGAGACTGACCACGCTCGATGAGCTGGCTTTCGGATCCGCGATCTGCTTCTCAGTGAAGCGGAGAGTCGATAGTGGCGGCGGGACCCGCGCACCTGGGTCAGCCGGGCCGGACAGGGAGCGTGGTTCGTGGGGCAGCAGTGGAGGGCGAGGCAGCCCCGATTCCGTCCCCTTCCCCGAAGGGGGCGGAATCGCCGCCCCTCACAGTGAGCGGCTGACAGCGTGCAGGCCGGACGGCAGCGGAAGCCAACGAGCTCGCACAGTCCCGCCCGAAGCCCCTGTCGGTCAGATGGTCGGACAGTCCCGGACGCGCGAAATCCCTGCCCGGTATCCCACTCGTCCGGCTTCGGGTTCGCCAGTGCCCACAGGATGGGCAGCCCGGTCTGGTTACCCACCAGGTACAGGCGCAGGCGTCAGAAGAACCGGGAGTGCGAGGCGCAGTACCCGTGTCCGGCCCAGCCGGCCGTGTCCGACCGCTTCACCGTCGGACGCGAGCGACCGCACTCCACCGGCGTGGAGTCGGTGATCGAGTGGCGGCGTCGCGTTCCGTCTTGCGCAAGCAGTCCCGGCACAACGTCGCTGTCTTGTCTCTCACCGGGTGACCGCAGCCAGTGCACACGCGTGAGCAGGTGATGCACCGGGCGGTGTCCTCCTGGAGGACGCGCTGTTTGGTCGCAGCGGGGGCAAGCGGCCCTGGCCGCAGCCTCTTTCTGCCAGGCCGTGCAGCGACAGCAGTACTGCCGGTCGAGGAAGCCGACCGGGGCTCCGCAGCCGATGCAGTCGCTCTGTCCGACGCCCACGATGTCACCCGGGTCAAAGCGGCGGCACTGAACGGCCGCGGGCGGTGGCCGCTCGGGGCAGTTCAGCGACTGGCCGTGCGGGGCGGCAGGGTGCTCGACGGGGGTGGTGTCGACCTCGAACGCGTCGTTGTCGGTGGCCACAACCGGTGGCGCCTTGACGGTGGTAGCCATGCTGCTACCCCTGCTCCTGCCAGCCCTGCGGCGAATCGAACTCGGCACATCCAAAGCAGACTGAGCCCGTGCCTTCGGCCAAAAGTGCTCCACAGTGCCCGGCCGCCCGCCGTGGCGACGGCCGGGTCGAGGAGTTCGCCGTTCATGGGCCGGTGAACAGGTCGGCGTGGGTCCGGACGAAGTCGGCCACTTCCGAAGAGGGCCGCCCGGTGACCCGCTCCACACCGTCCGCCTCGCGGTCATACCGGTTCTCCGCGTGGAGGCGGGCCATGGTGGAAATGTGCTGGAAGACGTGATCCGGCAGCCCAAGCGGCCTGAGATCGTGGTCGATCCACTCCTGCAGAGGAACGTCGCGGTAGCCGACCGGCCGGCCCAGGACTGCGGAGACCTGCGCCGCCATTGCGGTGATGCCCTCCGAACGGGGGCCGGTCAGCTCGTAGATCCGCCCGATGTGCGGAGGCGGGTCGGCCAGGACCTCTTCCACGACCGCAGCGACGTCGCCGGCCGCCACCGGGGAGGTCTTTGCCTCGCCGAAGGGCAGACTGATGGTGCCCGTCTTCGCGATCGAGGAGAAGCCGACGCGGAAGAGCGGGTTCTCCAGGAACACGGTTGGCCTGATCTGGACAACGGGCAGGCCCGACCAGTCGAGGACCTGCTCGACCAGCCACTGCTGCCGCTGCTGATCCGACTCGGAGGTATGGGTCAGGTCCATCTCGGCGACGGTCAGCTGTGACATGTTTACGAACACCTCCAGGCGCCCGTACGCGCGCGCGACGACCGCTGCCGTCAGGGCCGCGTCCAGGTACTGCGCCGACACGCCCATGCCGAAGTACATCCGCCCGCAACCGTCCAGGGCGCCGGCAACCTCGCCCGCACGCGTCAGGTCTGCGACCACGACCTCGGCGCCGGTCGCCCGCAGCGCCCGTGCGCGATCGTCCTCGCGACGTACCGCGGCCCGGACGGGCAGGCCGCGTCGCCGAAGGCCCTCGACGACGGAACGTCCGACGGCGCCGACACTGCCCGCGGCACCGGTCACCAGGACGGGCAGCGCACTGGCTCCCGGGGGGTGGTCCATAACGGCAGCCTGCGACGCACACGGCCAGGACGCAACCGAAGCCATCCACCCGATGAAGCGGAGCCGCTCGGCGGAGCCTCCTCGGGTACGCGGGTACGCACCGAGAAACCAGGCAAGCCCCGGCTCAGGTACAACGGAACGGCGGTTGGCGAAGGCGAGGATGAGCCGTGTGGCCGGGGTGGTGGCTGCCGCGACGGACCGGTCGACCTGAGCGGGGACGAGCGGTTGCGGCACGTCGTACTGGTACTGCCCGGCCTTGATCCAGCTGGTCGGGTTGCGGAAGATCAGTCCTGCCCGCTTGGCCCAGGTGAACAGTGATCTCGGGGCGACGAGCTGGTCGTGGCTGCCGCCGCGAAGCCCCGACAGTTACTGGAAAGTAATTTGTGGGTGAGCCGATGCTCAGGGGATGGGTCTTGATCGAATCGCCTGCACTTGGAAGTCCTTGAGCGCGACCGCGTGCTCGATGATGCCGCGCAACGACGGCGGCAGTTGGTTCCGCAGGCCCTCGACGACGATGATGCCGGACTCGCCGCCCGCGACCTGGGCAGCGGACATCATGTCGGCGTGTGAGTGAAACCAGGAGGTGCCGGTGGGCCAGTGCCGTCCGGGCGGCACGCTCGCCCGATGCCCGGAGAGACCCTACGACCCGGACAATCCCACCGCAGACGCGTACTGCTGGGGCTGGCACCGCATCCTCGTCCCCGCCCATCAACCGAGTGCCTTCGAAGGAGAGGACGGCCTGACCCTCACGCCAGTTCATCTTGGAGGCCGCACCGTTCCAGCGGGGCGGTTACCACGGCTGGCTCCCGGGCGCGGCAGTGGCAGATGTACCTGGCAGCTAACGGACCTGCCGTGGACGACCAGGAGCGCGCACCATCAGTTCGGCAGGGCGACCGGAAAGATCGGCGCACCGAGGACCGTCCGGCCTCGGACGTGCGAGCTGAACCGAAGGAGAGGCGCGGGAGTCGAATGATCGTCCTCGAGACCCGTGCCCGGGAAGCGGAGACCGTCGAGGTTGCGCTCGACGCGTCAGGTAACCAGATCCCGCAGTGCCGCTTCGGCTGTGGCATGCCCGCAAGCATGTCGGGACCGGAGTGGCAACGGGAGCACTGATCGTGCCGCAGGAATTACGAGGAGATGCAAGGGTGCGCAAGGAGGTGGCGTGACGTCATTCCGAGCTGATGGCCCGCCGACCGTCAACGCTCAGGCTTACGCCGTAGAGACAGTCGCCCGCCACCGCGAGGAAGCCTGACAACCTGCCCGGGCCGGTCCTGTGTGGTCGGCCAGGGCGGACGACTACCCATCACTTTCACAGGGGGAATCATGACCGACACCACCGATGACCAGGCGCCCGAGCCGACCCCAGACCCCGAGGACACACAGAGATCTCTACGTCGGCGCGTCGCTGACCGTTGGAACAGTCTCAACGTCGCGGGTAAGGCAGTCGTGATCGGCGGCGTGGTCATCACCGTGGTGGGAGGCATCATCGTCCTTGCGGGCGCTCGTAGGTCTTCGGCCGGGCCTGAGTGCGACGACGACAGTGACGGCAACGACGAGAGCAACGACGACAGCCCAGTCGTCCCGGAACTCATCCGCCGGGTCACCAACCACATGGGCGGCTACGTCCTGTGCAGCCACGGACCGTGCACCAAGAAGATGAGACCCTCCATCACCGGGCATGACTGTTGCGGCCGGTGCAGGACCAGCCGAAGCCGGGACTGCTCGGAGGTCGCACGGCGCGACTACGACGGCCCCGGCGGATTCGCCCACGACTACTTCGAGGGGCTCCTGTTCCCCGGCGTCTGCGTCACCTGCGGGGAGCCGCCCGAAGGGCACTGGGTGCTCGACGGGGCAGCCACCCGCCTCCTCTCGCCGTGATCATGTTCGTCTGGCCGTTCCTGTTCGAGTGACGGCTGAGGTTCGGCCACCGCCGCGGGGGTGAGCGGGACCATGTGTACCCCGTGTGGCGCCGTACAGCCACCTCGTCACGCCAGACCCCCGCCGTACCGGCCGGATCGCGCCCTGGCGTACCTGACGGCCCGTCCGGACCCTTTCAGTCATGGGGGACACCGAAAACACCGAACCCGGGCCGGGCAACTCAGACGACGCACTGCAGGCACTCCGCGAAGGCGTCAGCGCCCCACCACCCCCCGAACCACCGAACTGCCCGCACTGCGGCCTCACACAAGACCGCTACCCCACCCTGTACGACGGGCACTGGGTTCTCCTCGAACCCGACGTGATCGCCCCCGCCCACCATCTGCCGCCGCGCCGCCGATGGGTCATCACCGTGGACGGCATCGCGGTCAACACGTGGGACGCCGAGCCCACACCCGGAGCCGAATGCCGGGTGGCACACCGAATGCTCTGCCCGCACCTCGAACCCGCCCCCTGGACGTGGCCATGGGGTACGGCGATGCGCAAGGAGAACGAGCGCCGGGCCGGCCGGCTGTTCAACCTCCCGGACCTACGGGACCTGCCCGATGCCAGCTGAACAAGCCCCAGCTCCGAGTACGGTCCTTGCGCGTCCCGGTGTCACAGCTCTAGGACGTGTTTGAGATGTCGATCAAGGTCGTGAAACGATCTTCAGATGTCTCGTGGCGACCTGACGGATGCACAGTGGGAGCGGCTGGAAGCGGTGTTGCCGCTGATACCGAAGATGGGCCGACCTCCGAGGGATCGGCGGCAGGTCTTCGACGGGATCTGGTGGCGGGCCCGGACCGGCTCGCCTTGGCGGGACCTGCCCGAGCGATACGGCCCCTGGGAGACGGCGTATGCGGTGTTCCGGCGATGGCAGATCGACGAAACATGGGCCCGCGTCCTAAAGAAGTTGCAGGTCAAGGCAGACGCAGACGGGATCATCGAGTGGGAAGTCTCGGTCGACTCCACCGTCTGCCGGGCCCACCAGCACGCCGCCGGGGCCCGCAAAAGGGGGCTGACGATCCAGGCCGGACGCGTCCGAATGGCCTCGCGGCCGAGCCGGACGACCACGGCCTGGGACGCTCGCGCGGCGGACTGACTACCAAGATTCACCTCGCCGTCGATGCCTCTTTCCACGTCCTCGCAGCCGTCATCACTGCTGGCCAACGGGGCGACGCGCCCGCCTTCGTGCAGGTGATGGAGCGAATCCGTGTTCCCCGGGTCAGCGGTGGACGCCCCCGCACCCGGCCGGAACATGTGCTTGCCGACCGGGCGTACTCCTCCCGTCAGATTCGCTCCTACCTGCGCAAACGCGGGATCGCGCACACCATCCCGGAGAAGCGGGACCAGGCCGGACACCGGCTCCGCCGCGGTTCTGCCGGCGGCCGTCCTCCCGGCTTCGACCGCGAAATGTACAAACGCAGGCACAAAGTCGAGTGCCGGATCGGCCTTCTGAAGCAGGCGAGAGGCGTCGCGACCAGATACGACAAGCTCGCTGTCCGCTACGAGTCGACCGTTCAGCTCACCCTCATACGGCAGACGCTGTGACCACATCTCAAACACGTCCTAGCCGTGTCTCCACCACCAAGACGGTCCGGTCCGGCAATCTGTGTGCATGACCGACGTCTTTGAGCACGCCCCGCAGGTCTGGAACGCCGCGCAGCTCCGCGACGCACTGAAGGACCTGCCTGACGACGCACCCATCCATATCGGCATGGCAGGCGACCCCGGCGACTTCGACGGGTACCGCCCCGGTGTGCTCGTGGACGCGCATCAGGTCGAGAACTGGTGGCCGGCCACCAATGCCGCTCCGGAGCGAACGGAGACAGAGAAGGCCCTGACACTGTTCGCGGACTGGGAGCCGGGCGCCTACGACCGTCTGGACTGAGCTGAGCCGCTGTCCGCAATGGGCGGGCATCGCATCGACGAAGTCGCGGATGCCGCGGTGCAACTGCCGGCATGTCGGCTGGTTCTCTACACCTCGGGGGCGAGGTTCGGGCCCGCGGCGGTGTCATCGTTCTGCGGCCGCGGGTTGCAGCGGTCCCATTCCCTGCCCGCCGCCATCATCGCCATCGCAGCGATCGACGCCGTCGTCGTCGCAGGGAAGACCACCGCCCTCCTCCACGTCGGGCGTGCCTGCCACCTCGCCCACACCCGCAATAACCCGCCCCCGACCGGACCAGCGCACGCCGCGGTACCCGTCGCGTACGTCCTCGTGCCGCCCGGCGCCACCGCGAAAACCCTCATCACCGAGTTCGCCCGCTACCTCGGCATCCCCACCACCACCCGCATGACCCAGACCCAGATCACCGACGCCGTCTGCCACACCTACACCCAAGCTGGTATCCAACTCGTCCTCATCGTCGAAATCCACCGCCTCAACCCCCGCACCACCACCGGCGCCCAAACCGCCGACCTGATCAAAGACCTCACCGAACGCCTGCCCGCGACCTTCGTCTACGCCGGCATCAACGTCACCGACACACCCCTGTTCACCGGCGTGAGAGGCGCCCAGCTCGCCGGACGCGCCACCCTGGTCGACTGCGGGCCCCTCCACGCCCGCCACGGCACCCGCCAACCGTTCCGCAACGTCATCACCGACATCGAAAACAACCTCGACCTCCAACAGCACAAACCCGGCACACTCCCCCGCCACGCCCCCTACCTCCACCAGCGCACCGTCGGCCGCATCGGATCCCTCACCCGACTCATCCGCCAAGCCGCCATCACCGACGGCACCGAACGCATCACCAAAACCACACTCGAGACCATCCGCCTCGATCACCTCGCGGAACCCCACCACCGCCCCCGCGCCCGAGACCGCTAACCCCACCCGTCCACATAGGTCTGCCAGAGCCCCCTGGCCTGCCCCGGGCCGCCTTGGGTTTGTCACCACCTTCCCGCGATGTGCCCGTGGGCTTCACGGACTCTCTTTGTGGTCGCCGTCTTCATGGTCCGGTACACGAACAAGACGCAGGAGTGCTACCAGCCCGACAGGTTCCACCAGTACACGCGGTGCGTCCGCCAACACCTCAACGGAAACTGATCGGCCTTCCCTCACCGGTGAACCGGCTGCCCACCCTCCTCGACAAGGACGAGCACCACCGTGCGAAACAGAAACACCCGCATAGCCCCCTACTCGCCGCCGGCCTCGCGACGGCCGCCCTTTCGGCGCTGACCTTCGCCGCTTCCAAGGCATCCGACGCCTCCACCGCCAAGGACCCCCTGCGGAAGTACACGCAGCAGAAGCTCCAGTGGAAACGCTGCGAGCGAAGGGCCCCGACACCTTTCAGTGCGCGACACTCAAGATGCCGCTGGACTACAGCGACCCCGGCGGCAAGACGATCGGCCTCGCGATATCCCGGCTGACGGCGGGCAGCACGAAGGAACGTCGCGGCGTTCTGCTGCTCAACCCGGGCGGCCCCGGCGCACCGGGACTGCATCTGCCTGCCGACCCGCTCATGAAGTTCCCCGCGGAAGTGAAGCGGCGGTACGACCTCGTCGGCTTCGACCTGAGGGGCGCCGGGCAGAGCTCTCCCGTCAGCTGCGGTCTGACCGCCGAGGAACAGTCCGACCAGCCGTACAAGGCCGGGACCTTCGCGAAGGGCGCGGACCGGGTACGTACGGTCGCCGGGAAGTGCCGGGCCAAGGCCGGTGACAAGCTGCCGCAGCTCACCACCCGCAACAGCGCCCGTGACATGGACGTCATCCGCGCCGCGCTGGGCCAGAAGAGGATCTCCTACCTGGGGATCTCCTACGGCACCTACCTCGGCGCCGTCTACATGCAGCTGTTTCCCCAGCGCGCCGACCGGATCGTCCTGGACAGTGCGACCGACCCCACGCGGATCTACCGGGGGATGTTCCAGGACATGGCGAAGGCGGCCGAGCGGGCTTTCACGCGATGGACCGAATGGACCGCCCGGCGGCACACGACGTACGGACTGGGCGACACCCCGGCCAAGGTCCGCCAGACCTTCTGGAACCTGATCGCGCGGGCGGACCGCGAGCCCCTTCCTTTCGACGGGCAGACCCTCGCCGGTGAAGGCATCCGCGCCGACAATCGCACCTGGTCGCACGTGCCCGAACGGTACCGCCGCGACACGGCCCGGCATCCGCTGTGCGGCGACTTCGCGGCCACCATCACCCCATGTGCCTTCTGGAAGCAGGGAAACGAGCCGCAGACCACGATTGACAACAAAGTCGGTGCACTGATCACACAGAACGAGTGGGACTCCCAGACGCCCCTCTTCGCAGGCCAGGCCATGCACCGGGCCCTGCGCGGCTCCCGGATGCTCACCGTCGCCGACGGGCGAGGGACACGGCGTCCTCTACGCGCCCGACGGCAATCCCTGCGCAGACAAGGCCGCCACGGTCTACCTGAACACGGGCAGGCTCCACGCCAAGGACCTGACCTGCCGGGCTACGACCGGGCAGAAGTAGCAACCCCGCACGCAATACCCCCGGGCTCCCCGGGAACGCACGACCGCCTCTGACTCTGAACGGTCCAAGGCGCGGCTGCGTCCACGGACGTGGTGTACGGATTCGTTGACGAGGCTGTCGGGACCGGAGTGATCGAGCAGGGCTGGGGTGACCATACGGGTGCCCTGTTCCCGTGCGGCGGCGATGAGGTCGGCGGACGAATAGCCAGAGTCGAGGTAGTGCTCGGCGGGCCTGATGCCGTGCTCGGCCAGGCGTTGTTGGACCGGGGCGGTCGCGCCCAGCACCATCGATCCCAGGCGACCAACCGGGCCGAGAACTCCCATCAGCCGACCCGGCAGCGTGAACGAGCGATGAAGGGCTTCCGCTCCATCGGTGGAGCGCAGCGGTTCCTGTCGGCGTTTCAGTGGCATCTCACCGCACCTCCGACCCCGCCGCCACCTGATGACCGCACCCCAACGCCGCGCCGAGATGACCGTCCGCTTCGCCATCTGGGAGCAGATCACCGGCGCCACCGGCCGGCCTACCGCGGCCTGAGCCCAGGCCGGCACCCGGCCCCGCCACGCCTCGACGCACCGTCAGAGACCCGCATACCCAACAACGTGACAACGCCCACGACCGGCTGCGCGACAGTTGCCGTGGAAGACCTGCACGTGGCGGGCATGACCCGCTCAGCCCGCGCACCATCGAAGCGCGCGGGAAGAAGGTCCGACAGAAAGCTGGCCTCAACCGGGCCATCCTGGATTCCGCCCCCCGGCGAGTTGCGCCGTCAGCTCACCTACAAAGCTTCCTGGTACGGCTCCCAGCTCGCCGACCGGGTATTCCACTGCGCCGTCTGCGGCCTGGCGATGGATCGGGACCTGAACGCCGCCTGAAACATCAAACGGCACGCCGTCGTCGCTGACGCACACCCCGTTCCACCCGTCTCCCTCGGTATGGGGGAGACGCAGAACGCCAGTGGAGTCCCCATCAGACTCCCGGCCTCTCGGGGCCGGAAGCAGGAGACAGCGAAACGGGAAGGCACCGGACCACCTGGCACGGTGTCACCTCGGCGGAGCAATTCGCCGACGTCCCCCAACTCGAGTGAAGAGCAGACAAGGCTGTTCTAACACTGCACGTCACGAAGGGTGCAGCCCGTACTCGCAGGGGACGACCCTGGCCGTCCTGGGTGGGGGTTGGTGAGGTGAGGTGCAGCCCGTACGCGCAGGGGACGACCGGTCTCTGACCTGCAGTGGTCCGGTGCTCCCCGAGCCCGGACAGATGCGCCACGTTGCACCCGAATGACATACGGGTGACTGCCGTCCCAGCCGATGCTCCGGCATCGGCGTTTCGTTATGCCCCGATATGACAGCTATGGAGTCCCTACGTACGTTCAATCACGGGTCCGCTGCTCAGCCGGCCTCACTCCGAGACAGGAGAAACGACATGACCGCACGTTCCACCGTCCTCACTGCCGCCATCACCGCCGCCGCGGCCCTGACCGCCACCGGCAGCACCTTCACCTCGGCCGCCACGAACGAGCCGCCCCAAGCCGCCCCGGTCGTCCAAAAGGCCGCAGCCCCAGCCCCAGCCCCCGCTAGGGCTCCCAAGGACAGAGGTGACGCCGGAAGGAGCAACGAAGGCCGGAGCGACAACGAAGGCCGAGGCGGCAACGACGAGGACCGCGGCAATCAGGGCCGAGGCAACGACGAAGGCGGCGGCGAGCGCGGAGGCGACCAGGACCGGGGTCACGGAGGCCGGGACGACGACGAGGGCAGGATTCACCTCAACGAGCGCACGTACTCCGCCTCCCCCGGCGGCTGCGTCAGCGTGGCCAGCGGCCTGGGCTCCACCAGCTTCAACATCTTCAACGACAGCCGGCGAACCGTCGAGGTCTTCAGCGGGGCGACCTGCGACAACGGCGCCCCCGTCGCCACCGTCGGCCCCCACGGTTCCACTGAAGGCGTGTTCCCGAACCGCGTCGAAGGGGGTGTGTTCGTCAGCAACGGAGTAGGGGGCAGCTTCCGAGTGATCGAGAACGACCACTACGACTACTGACCGGATCGCCCGCGCGACGTGACGTGGTACGCCGGCCCGCCGGAATCGGGCCGGCGTACCACACATACCGGCGCACCGGTGTGTGGTGCCGTTGCGGGGCACCGCCGTGTGAGATGACCCCCGCGGTGTGGACACACCTGACAATGAATCTTGTTGATCCTGGAAGGTGTAGATCTCTGTGGCACGGCTCTCGAAGTACAGTGCGGAGTTCCGGTCCGACGCGATCGCGCTGTGGCGGGCCTCGGCCGGCAGGCGAACGTTCAAGGATGTCGCGGTTGATCTGAACGTGGAACTGTAAAACGTTCGGTGTAACTCCCGATCAGGATGATGCGTCGATGACCAGTGACAACGTGACCAAGGTCGAGACCGTTGAGAGGTCTGAGGCGACGCCGTCGAAGTCTGTGGACGACCGGCTGATTGACTAGCTGGTGGGCCGGGCTCAGGCCGAGGGCCTTCAGCTGACCGGCGAGGGCGGACTGCTCCAGCAGCTGACCAAGCGGCTCCTGGAGTCGGCTCTCGAGGGTGAGATCACCGACCACGCCGGCTACGACGAGCACGATCCGGCCGGGAAGAACGACGGCAACTCGCGCAACGGCACCCGTGCCAGGACCGTGTTGACCGATGTCGGCCCGGTGGAGATAACCGTGCCCCGCGACCGTGAGGGCTCCTTCAACCGAAGATCGTCAAGAAGCGGCAGAAGCGTCTGTCCGGTGTGGACGAGATGGCCGTCTCGCTCACGGCGAAGGGTCTGACCACCGGCGAGGTACAGGCCCGCCTCGCCGAGGTCTACGGTGCCGACGGGTCCCGCCAGACCATCTCCACGATCACCGAGAAGGTCCTCGACGGCACGGCCGAATGGCAGAACCGGCCCCTGGACGCCGTCTACCCCATAGTCTTCATCACGCCATCCACGTGAAAATCCGCGACGGCGCGGTCGCCAACCGGCCCATTTATGTCGCCCTGGCCGTCACGGCCGAGGGCCGGCGCGACATCCTCGAGCTGTGGGCCGGCGACGGCGACGAGGGCGCCAAGCACTGGATGCACACTCTCACCGAGATCAAGAACCGCAGCGTCAACGACGACCTGATGCTGGTCTGCGACGGGCTCAGGAGCCTGCCCGACGAACTCCGGGCTCTTCATCGACAGTTCGCGGATCAGCTCCGCGAGCAGCGCGTCCTCCGGGTACCTGCCGACGGCTATGCGCAGGTTGCCCACCCCCGCGCGCGCCTTGCGTTTCCAGTCCGCGTACAGCTCCTGACAGTGCAGGTCCAGGAACAGCATCCGGCTCATGTTCGGGCGTCGCACCGGGTCATCCGGGTCTCGGAAGTCCAGGTGACCGGCCAGCAGGGCATGCCCGAGGGTGTTCCACGCCAGCACGTCCGTACGACGGCCGAGCACTATCGCCGGGACGCCATCGACGGCGAGAAGGAGCGCCGGCCGTTTCGCCCCACCCGCACCTCACCCGGGCTGGTCCGGTGTCCGCGACGGCACGCGGCCCTTGCCCACGGCTCCCCAGCCGACCCGCGACTTCGGCCCGGCTCGGCATGACCCCCTAAGGGCTTGCCGGGAATCAACACGTCGGTTTGATCTTGTTTTTGTCGAGGTCGAGGAATCTCGCGATGTCAGTCGGTGTGCGAAAGCGAGCGGTCGAGGCAGGGATGTGAATTCCGTGGGCTTCCAGGAGTGGGCGGACGTCTTTCGCCGCGCGGCTGATGGTCATGGCGGTGGTGTTGAAGAGCTGGCCCAGGAGGTCCATGGTCGCGAGTTTTCGCAGGTGGAGCACGGTGGCCAGGACCCGGTCGGCTGAGGTGAGCTTGGGTTTGGCTCCTGTGCCAGGGGCCACCAGGCGTTCGTGGCCTCTGCGGGTGCGGAGCACTTGCTCGCGTTGAATCTCCATCGCTGGAGTCAGCACGTCGATGAGTTCGTTGAGCTGCCGGCGGGTCATCCCGGTCAGTTCCGGGTCCTGTAACGAACGCTGCGTGAGGCGGGCCGGTCCGTCCGCCAGGGCCTCGTCCTGTGTGCTGGTGGTGGTCGTCGTGTCCTTCGGGCGCTGGGGGTGGAGGGTGTAGTTCCAGTCGCCGTGGAAGCGGTGGCGGGTGATGGGCAGGGCGGCGATCTCGTCGTCGCTGACGCGGATGCCGGTGGGGTACTCACCGCTGTCGAGTTCGGCCTGGACGGTGAGGCCGGTGCGGCTGGTGGTCGCAGCGATGGTCTGGAGCATGACTTCATGGCTGGTCAGGGGCCTGCCTCTCCAGTTCATGGTGATGTGGGAGAACAGTCGGTGCTCGATCTTGTTCCACTTCGAGGTGCCGGGCGGCAGGTGACACACCGTGATCTCAAGGCCGGTCTCGGCGGCGAGATCGGCGAGCTGGGTCTTCCAGCCCCGGGTGCGGTAGCCGTTGGAGCCGCCACCGTCAGCGGTGATCAGCAGCCGGCGGGCGCCGGGATAGTCGTGCCGGCCGACCGCCTGCCACCAGCGCCGGATCGAGGCGACGGCGAACGCCGCCGTGTCGTGGTCGGTGCCGATGCTGACCCAGCCGGTGTTCGCCGCCACGTCGTAGATTCCGTACGGAATGGCCTTCTCGGCCTGTCCGGGGAAGTCGTGCGTCTTGACCCTCACGGGACGGCCTGCCGGCTGCCACTCGTGCCCGGCGTTCCTGTAGTCGCCGATCAGCTCCTTCTTCTTGCTGTCCACGCTGATCACCGGGTCACCGGCGTCCCGGTGGCCTCGTGCCTGCTCGTTGAGGTAGCGGAACTGGGCATCCCTGTCGGGGTGCTGGGCACCTTCGATGGTCTTGGCGTTGGCCTGCAGGCTGAAGCCTTCCTCCCGCAGCAGGCCGGCGACGGTATCGGCGGAGACCCGGTGCCCCTGGCGGGTGAGCTCCGCCGCCAGCTTCCGGGTCGACTTCGTCGTCCAGCGCAGCGGCGACATCGGGTCGCCCCGCTCGTCGGGCTCGACCAGCGCCAGCAGTGCCGGCCGCAGCCCAGAGTCCAGCTCGGCCGCCTTCTTCCGCCCTCCGCCGGGATGGCGCACCCGCCCCAACGGGGCCTGACCGGAGTCCAGTTCAGCCGCCCCACGCGAGACCGTGGCCTCCCGGACCCCGGCCGCAGCGGCGACGATCCTGATCCCACCATGCCCCAGCGACAGTGCTTCCGCCCCTATGGCCAGCCGACGCTGACGCTCGTCCAGATGCGGCAACAGCACCTGGAACTTCGCCGCCAGAACGGACTCGATCCCCTCCGGTCTCCCCATACCAGACCAACGAGCCCCACAGCTGGAAGCCACGACTTGTTTCCCGGCAAGCCCTAAGGGCTTGCCGGGAATCAACACGTCGGTTTGATCTTGTTTTTGTCGAGGTCGAGGAATCTCGCGATGTCAGTCGGTGTGCGAAAGCGAGCGGTCGAGGCAGGGATGTGAATTCCGTGGGCTTCCAGGAGTGGGCGGACGTCTTTCGCCGCGCGGCTGATGGTCATGGCGGTGGTGTTGAAGAGCTGGCCCAGGAGGTCCATGGTCGCGAGTTTTCGCAGGTGGAGCACGGTGGCCAGGACCCGGTCGGCTGAGGTGAGCTTGGGTTTGGCTCCTGTGCCAGGGGCCACCAGGCGTTCGTGGCCTCTGCGGGTGCGGAGCACTTGCTCGCGTTGAATCTCCATCGCTGGAGTCAGCACGTCGATGAGTTCGTTGAGCTGCCGGCGGGTCATCCCGGTCAGTTCCGGGTCCTGTAACGAACGCTGCGTGAGGCGGGCCGGTCCGTCCGCCAGGGCCTCGTCCTGTGTGCTGGTGGTGGTCGTCGTGTCCTTCGGGCGCTGGGGGTGGAGGGTGTAGTTCCAGTCGCCGTGGAAGCGGTGGCGGGTGATGGGCAGGGCGGCGATCTCGTCGTCGCTGACGCGGATGCCGGTGGGGTACTCACCGCTGTCGAGTTCGGCCTGGACGGTGAGGCCGGTGCGGCTGGTGGTCGCAGCGATGGTCTGGAGCATGACTTCATGGCTGGTCAGGGGCCTGCCTCTCCAGTTCATGGTGATGTGGGAGAACAGTCGGTGCTCGATCTTGTTCCACTTCGAGGTGCCGGGCGGCAGGTGACACACCGTGATCTCAAGGCCGGTCTCGGCGGCGAGATCGGCGAGCTGGGTCTTCCAGCCCCGGGTGCGGTAGCCGTTGGAGCCGCCACCGTCAGCGGTGATCAGCAGCCGGCGGGCGCCGGGATAGTCGTGCCGGCCGACCGCCTGCCACCAGCGCCGGATCGAGGCGACGGCGAACGCCGCCGTGTCGTGGTCGGTGCCGATGCTGACCCAGCCGGTGTTCGCCGCCACGTCGTAGATTCCGTACGGAATGGCCTTCTCGGCCTGTCCGGGGAAGTCGTGCGTCTTGACCCTCACGGGACGGCCTGCCGGCTGCCACTCGTGCCCGGCGTTCCTGTAGTCGCCGATCAGCTCCTTCTTCTTGCTGTCCACGCTGATCACCGGGTCACCGGCGTCCCGGTGGCCTCGTGCCTGCTCGTTGAGGTAGCGGAACTGGGCATCCCTGTCGGGGTGCTGGGCACCTTCGATGGTCTTGGCGTTGGCCTGCAGGCTGAAGCCTTCCTCCCGCAGCAGGCCGGCGACGGTATCGGCGGAGACCCGGTGCCCCTGGCGGGTGAGCTCCGCCGCCAGCTTCCGGGTCGACTTCGTCGTCCAGCGCAGCGGCGACATCGGGTCGCCCCGCTCGTCGGGCTCGACCAGCGCCAGCAGTGCCGGCCGCAGCCCAGAGTCCAGCTCGGCCGCCTTCTTCCGCCCTCCGCCGGGATGGCGCACCCGCCCCAACGGGGCCTGACCGGAGTCCAGTTCAGCCGCCCCACGCGAGACCGTGGCCTCCCGGACCCCGGCCGCAGCGGCGACGATCCTGATCCCACCATGCCCCAGCGACAGTGCTTCCGCCCCTATGGCCAGCCGACGCTGACGCTCGTCCAGATGCGGCAACAGCACCTGGAACTTCGCCGCCAGAACGGACTCGATCCCCTCCGGTCTCCCCATACCAGACCAACGAGCCCCACAGCTGGAAGCCACGACTTGTTTCCCGGCAAGCCCTAAGAACTCCTAACGAAATGATCTTCGAGGTGATTGGATCGCTCCGGGACTGATGATCCGGGGGTGCGGGGTGGCTCGGCCAAAGCCGTGGGAAGTTGATGACGAGTTGTGGGCGGTGTTGGAGCCGCTGTTGCCCAAGGTTGAGCGCCGGACCCGGTACCCCGGGCGCAAGCGGCATCCGGACCGGCTCGTGTTCCAGGGCATCCTGTTCGTCCTGCACACCGGGATCGCATGGGAACACCTGCCGCAGGAACTCGGCTTCGGCTCCGGAATGACCTGCTGGCGCCGGCTGGCCGAGTGGACCGAGGCTGAGGTGTGGTCGCGACTGCACGAGGCCCTCCTCGCCAGGCTCCGCAGCGCGAACGCCCTGGACTTCTCCCGGGCGGCCGTCGACGGCTCCCATATCCGCGCGTTAAAGGGGGCTCCAAGACGGGACGAAGCCCTGTTGACCGGGGCAGGACGGGCAGCAAGCACCACCTGATCACCGACGCCACCGGCATCCCGCTCGCCGCCACCCTGACCGGCGGCAACCGCAACGATGTCACCCAGCTGATCCCACTCCTCCAGGCCGTACCGTCCGTGCGGGGCAAGCGTGGCCGGCCCCGGCGCCGCCCGGACGTGGTGCTGGGTGACCGCGGCTACGACCACGACAAGTACCGCCGCATGGTCTGGGACCTCGGCGTGAAGCCGGTGATCGCCCGGCGCGGCACCGAGCACGGCTCAGGACTGGGCACCCAACGCTGGGTAGTGGAGCGCGCATTCGCCCACCTGCACTGGTTCCGCCGGCTGCGGATCCGCTGGGAGATCCGCGACGACATCCACGAAGCCTTCCTCACCCTCGGATGCGCACTCATCTGCTGGCGGCGACTGCGCGCTCTGGTGACCGATGCCGTGGGCTAGCTATCTGCCGCTAGCCGGTTAAGGACTTCCCCGGGGGTGAAGCTCCAGCCGACCAGACGCGGCCCGCTCCAGTTGATGCCGATCACGAGTCCGTCCCTGGCGGCATCGGGCAGTACAAGATCGCACCAGGTGCCCAAGGGCATGGAATCGACGCGGAGCCCGTGCCCCCAGATCTTCGCCGCCCTCTGAGCCCGGGGCGAGGTCGACCAGAAGGGAAAACTTCGCGTGCCGTCCGCGGAGAGGTGAGTCGGACTTCCGTCGTCATGCCGGACAAGCCAGACCACTCTGTTTTCACGGACGTTTCGGAAGAATGCCGCCGCTTGCGAACCGCTCTGACTCATGGCCACCGAGCCTAGCGTTCCCCAAGACCCATTTCGTTAGGAGTTCTAAGGGCTTGCCGGGAAACAAGTCGTGGCTTCCAGCTGTGGGGCTCGTTGGTCTGGTATGGGGAGACCGGAGGGGATCGAGTCCGTTCTGGCGGCGAAGTTCCAGGTGCTGTTGCCGCATCTGGACGAGCGTCAGCGTCGGCTGGCCATAGGGGCGGAAGCACTGTCGCTGGGGCATGGTGGGATCAGGATCGTCGCCGCTGCGGCCGGGGTCCGGGAGGCCACGGTCTCGCGTGGGGCGGCTGAACTGGACTCCGGTCAGGCCCCGTTGGGGCGGGTGCGCCATCCCGGCGGAGGGCGGAAGAAGGCGGCCGAGCTGGACTCTGGGCTGCGGCCGGCACTGCTGGCGCTGGTCGAGCCCGACGAGCGGGGCGACCCGATGTCGCCGCTGCGCTGGACGACGAAGTCGACCCGGAAGCTGGCGGCGGAGCTCACCCGCCAGGGGCACCGGGTCTCCGCCGATACCGTCGCCGGCCTGCTGCGGGAGGAAGGCTTCAGCCTGCAGGCCAACGCCAAGACCATCGAAGGTGCCCAGCACCCCGACAGGGATGCCCAGTTCCGCTACCTCAACGAGCAGGCACGAGGCCACCGGGACGCCGGTGACCCGGTGATCAGCGTGGACAGCAAGAAGAAGGAGCTGATCGGCGACTACAGGAACGCCGGGCACGAGTGGCAGCCGGCAGGCCGTCCCGTGAGGGTCAAGACGCACGACTTCCCCGGACAGGCCGAGAAGGCCATTCCGTACGGAATCTACGACGTGGCGGCGAACACCGGCTGGGTCAGCATCGGCACCGACCACGACACGGCGGCGTTCGCCGTCGCCTCGATCCGGCGCTGGTGGCAGGCGGTCGGCCGGCACGACTATCCCGGCGCCCGCCGGCTGCTGATCACCGCTGACGGTGGCGGCTCCAACGGCTACCGCACCCGGGGCTGGAAGACCCAGCTCGCCGATCTCGCCGCCGAGACCGGCCTTGAGATCACGGTGTGTCACCTGCCGCCCGGCACCTCGAAGTGGAACAAGATCGAGCACCGACTGTTCTCCCACATCACCATGAACTGGAGAGGCAGGCCCCTGACCAGCCATGAAGTCATGCTCCAGACCATCGCTGCGACCACCAGCCGCACCGGCCTCACCGTCCAGGCCGAACTCGACAGCGGTGAGTACCCCACCGGCATCCGCGTCAGCGACGACGAGATCGCCGCCCTGCCCATCACCCGCCACCGCTTCCACGGCGACTGGAACTACACCCTCCACCCCCAGCGCCCGAAGGACACGACGACCACCACCAGCACACAGGACGAGGCCCTGGCGGACGGACCGGCCCGCCTCACGCAGCGTTCGTTACAGGACCCGGAACTGACCGGGATGACCCGCCGGCAGCTCAACGAACTCATCGACGTGCTGACTCCAGCGATGGAGATTCAACGCGAGCAAGTGCTCCGCACCCGCAGAGGCCACGAACGCCTGGTGGCCCCTGGCACAGGAGCCAAACCCAAGCTCACCTCAGCCGACCGGGTCCTGGCCACCGTGCTCCACCTGCGAAAACTCGCGACCATGGACCTCCTGGGCCAGCTCTTCAACACCACCGCCATGACCATCAGCCGCGCGGCGAAAGACGTCCGCCCACTCCTGGAAGCCCACGGAATTCACATCCCTGCCTCGACCGCTCGCTTTCGCACACCGACTGACATCGCGAGATTCCTCGACCTCGACAAAAACAAGATCAAACCGACGTGTTGATTCCCGGCAAGCCCTAAGCGCCGAATAATTCAGCGCTCGCACACGCCGACCTTCAGGACCGTCGCCGGCCCGGGACCGCCGATCCGCAGGAGGCGGCCGGGATCGCCGCGCTCTACGCGGCCCGGCCGAAGGAGCTCGACAAGGCGTAGGCCGATGCCCGGTAGGCAACGGGCAGGGGCCAGACGCTCGGGTGCGGCCGGCCGATCCGGGCCGGCTGCACCAGCAGCACCGCAGAGCGGTGCTCGGAGGCGAGCTGGGTGCTGTGCCAGAGCACAACGTCCCGCACGATGCCTGCGGCCTGCTCGTCCTCCCCGCCCTCCAGGTGTGAGAAGTCGAGGTCGGAACCCGCAAAGCCCGCCGCGGTGGCGGTGCCTCCGAGGGCGGCGAGCCAGATGAGGAGAGCGGCGAGACGGTGCCTGATGCACCAGCGGGCGATTGCGGCCAACGGGACGGAGGCCCTGCGGTTTCATGGACGTCCACCGGCGGACAGCGTGGTCGGCCGGTGGACGTCACATGACCTGAGACCGCCACTTTGACAGCAAAACATCCTTTGTCTGTTTCGTGTCCACGGTCACAGAATCTGGTCCGCTCCTTGCACAGGGTGCGCCGGGCGACCTCCCCGCGCAGGGGCGCCGGGCCCGTTCAGCCGGAGACGCTCTCCCGGCCGTTCTCGATGTGCCCCATGAGCCGCCGCCGGAATCCGTCCTCGCCGTCCGCCGTGACGTCGAGGTCGTACCAGCCGTGCGCGTCCGCCGCCGAGTGCACGACGGTACGGCTGCGCCCCGGCTTGACGGCGACCCGGCGCGTCCAGTCCCGCAGGTCGTCCTCGTCGACGTAGCCGAGCGGGCGCACGGTGAAGGTCAGCGTGCGGCGGCCGGTGTTGCGCAGCGTGAGGTGGAGGTCGCGCTCGCGGGCGTCGATCCGCGAGGAGACCTCGGCGCCGCCGTCGGCCGGTCCGGCGAACTCGCGCCGGAAGCCATTCGGACCGGTGACCGTGAACCGGTACGCCTCCCCCGCCGGCCGCACGGTCCAGTGCGCCGCGCCGTTCACGTCCCGGTGGAGCGGGGCCGGGACCTCGTCCGCGTACGGGTAGAGCGCGAAGTGCGCGCCGGCACGGCCGGTGTTGCGGAGCTCGACCCGCAGGCCGCCCGGCGAGCGGCGGACCTGCGCGTCCGGCTGGTAGGGCAGCGGCCTCGCCGGGCGCGCGCCGGGCTCCTGCTCGGGCAGCCGCTGGACGGACGGCGGCCTGGGCTGCCAGCGCCCGCCGAACGGAGGGATGGCGCCCGGCCGCTGGAGGGCGGGCCGCCGCCGGGCGCGGGTGAAGTCGAAGGCGGAGGTGAGGTCCCCGGTGGCGGTGCGCCGCCAGTCGCTGATGTTCGGCTCGCGCACGCCGGTCCAGCGCTCCAGGAAGCGGATCACCGAGGTGTGGTCGAAGACCTCCGAGCAGACGTATCCGCCGACCGTCCACGGGGAAACGACCAGCAGCGGCACCCGGATGCCGAGGCCGGTGGGACGGCCCTCCCAGCGCTCCTCGGCGACCTCGGGGGGCGCGACGGGCGGCGGTACGTGGTCGAAGAAGCCGTCGTTCTCGTCGTAGTTGATCAGGACGGCGGTGTGCCGCCACACGTCGGGGTTCCGGCCGAGGGCGTCGAGGATCTTGTAGACGACGGTGGCGCTGTGCACGGGCGAGGAGACGCTCGGATGCTCGGAGTCGATCGCCGAGGGCACCAGGTAGGAGACCTCGGGCAGGGTTCCGGCGGCGACGTCCTTGGCGAACTCGTCCGCCAGCGTCCCCGTCTCCACCCGCCGCAGTCCCCGCTCGAACAGGCTGCGCTCATGGCGGGTGAGCGTGACCACGCCCTCCTCCAGCAGCCCGAGCATCCGCTCCCGCTCCGCCGCGTCGTCCGTGTCCCGGACGGCGGCGTAGAACGCCTCCATGTACGTGTGGCCGCCGGTGCGGGCGAGCGCCTTGCGGGCAATCGCCTTGAAGGTGGCGTAGAACTCGATCTGATTGTCGGTGAAGTTCTCCCACTCGGTATACGTGCGCCAGCTGCGCCCGGCCTTCTCCAGCCGCTCGGCGTAGGTGGACCAGTCGTAGCCGGGGTGGGTCCCCTCGTCGTACGCGTCGTTGCCCACGGCCCGCTCGCCGTTCGCCTCGAAGCCCGTCTTCCCGCTCCACAGGTGGTTGCGGTTGGGGCTGGTCGAGGTGTGGACCGAGGAGTGGTAAGCGTCGCAGACGGTGAAGGTGTCGGCCAGTTCGTAGTGCAGCGGGATGTCGCGGCGGTCGTAGTACGCCATGGTGGCGGCCGTCTTCGCGCTGATCCAGCCGTTCATCCAGCCCTCGCCCCACGCTTCGGCGCCGCCGTTCCAGGAGTGGTCGAGGGCGCCGATGTACTGGAGGTCCTTCTTCTGCTGCTCGGCCGCCCCGCGCACCGGGAACGGCAGCACGGTCGAGCCGAGCGGGCCGGGCTGCTCGAAGACGCTCTTGCCGGAGGGCAGCTCGATCGCGTTGCGGTCGGCGAAGCCGCGCACCCCGCGCAGGGTCCCGAAGTAGTGGTCGAAAGAACGGTTCTCCTGCATGAGGATCACCACGTGCCTGATCGACCCCAGCCCCTCGCCGGACCCCGTGCGGTCGGGCTGCGCGGCGATGGCCGCCTGGAGCGACGGCGGCAGGAACGATCCGGCCGCAGCGGCGCCGAGCGCTCCGCCGCCCAGGGCGAAGAGCCGTCGCCGTGACATGTCCGTGGTCAAGGAAGCCTCCCGGTTCCGGTGGTTACAGGCGGGAAACTAGCCAGGCCAGGTGGCGGTGGGAAGGACTGCGTACAGACCGGTGGTGAACGTCCAGCAGGCCGGACTGGACATCCCGTCCCGCCTGCCGACGTCCTCACGCCGCGGCCCGCAAGGGAAAGCACGGTGGGCGCCCGGCGGTCATCACCGACGAGATGCTGCATGCGGACGGCTCCTGGGCCCGCGCCGTAGCGCCTGGGGCACGGGAGCTGCCCACCGTGCACCAAAGTGGCCCCCGCCGTCTGTGGGACGAGAGTGCTGGGCGACCGTCTCGGGCGGGTTCCCGATGTCCAGGGCCGGGACCGCAAAACGTTCGGCTCGGTTCTGTAGTCGGTGGTGACGACATGTGACGAGTCTCGTTGACATCACATGCGTGACGCCAATTCCCTTGTGGGCACGGTGTTTTCGGGGCTCGCGGCGCTGGTCGTCGAGGAGGTGGTGGATGGCGGTGAGGCGATCCGGGTCGCGTCCGGACCCGGGATGCTCCCTTACCCTGCCCTGCCCTGCCCGGTGTGCGGGGTGCTGACGGGGAAGGTGCACGGGTACTACAGCGGTCCGTGGCGGATGCAACAGGATCCCCTGAAGACAGAGCCGGTCGGATACCGGCCTCGGCCCCGGCGCCCGCTCCGGCCACGGAGGCAGCAGCGGCTCGATCAGTGCCCACAAGTTGTCGTACACGGTCCACGGCCGAGTGCTCACACGCTCACGAACGGCCGAATCATCACACCGGTACGACGCCATCGCCAACGCCTCTGTCTGGAGCCTCACCCCTGAAGAGGCCGCCCCAACAGTCTCGTGCCCGTCATCGGCCTGGCCGGCTGCACGGCCCTTGCCCTGCCGGTGACCGCAGTCCTCCCGGGCACGGGTGTCCTTGCTCTTGGGGCGGGGGTCAAGGCCCCGACACGAGCGAACCCCTCCCCGGCACGACCAACCACAAGATCATCCCACCCGGTCAGCCAACGTGACAGCGCCGAGCAAACGCATGTGGCGGAGAACCTCGGACGTCGTTGCACCGGTCACCTCGGGATCAACGCCCCCATCGAGCCCAGGACCCACCCGTGCGGTACGGGTTCCCGCCCGGTGGCCGGCCTCCACGTCACGCGGGGAGTCGCCGACCATCCACGACCGGGCGAGGTCGAGATCGAGGTCGCGGGCGGCTTGGAGAAGCATGCCGGGGGCCGGCTTCCGGCAGCGGCAGACGAGCCGGTATCGGGGCACCGTGCCCTCCGGGTGGTGCGGGCAGGCGTAGATGGCGTCGAGCCGAACCTCCTGGCGGCCCAGGAGGGCGCGGAGCCGGTCGTGCATCGCGTCCAGGACGGTGGCGTCGAGCAGGCCCCGGGCGACCCCGCTCTGGTTGGTGACCACGACCAGAGCGAAGCCCTCCTCCTGAAGGGCGCGCAGCGGTGCACCAATGTCCGGCTGGAGGGCCAGCTCGTCCGGGTGGGCAGGGTAGTGGCGGTGCTCCGTGAGGGTGCCGTCGCGATCGAGGAGGACCGCCGGACGCCGGGGCCGGTCCGCGTTGCCGCCGGTGGCGGTCACTGGGCACCGACCCGCCCGGTGAGCCGGTCGATCCGGCTGGTGGTCGAATGCCCGTCCAGGTAGGGCACGGTGACGACACTGCCTCCCCAGCTCTCCACGAGGCCGGCCTCGGGGACGCGCTGCCCCGCGTAGTCGCCGCCCTTGACCCAGACGTCCGGGCGCAGCTCGGCCAGGATCCTCTCGGGGGTGTCCTCGTCGAAGACGAGCACGCCGTCCACGCAATCCAGCGCTTCCAGCAGCATCGCCCGTTCCCGCTCGCCAACGGCTGGTCGGCTCTCGCCCTTGAGACGGCGCACGGAGGCGTCGCTGTTGAGGCACACGATCAGTGTGTCTCCGAGGCGGCGGGCCTGTTCCAGGAGCGCCAAGTGCCCGGCGTGCAGCAGGTCGAAGCATCCCCCGGCGCCGACCACGCGCCCGCCGTGCTTCCGCACACGGGCGGCCAGTTCCTGCGGGTCTGTCGTGGCGGTGACGGGCCGGGCGGTCAGCGAGGAGGGGCCGCCCGAGGTGACGTATTGCGTGGCGGCGTCGACGGCCGCGGCCACCGCGTGCGAGGGCAGTCGTCCGGTGCCCAGCATCAGCGCGGCGGTGACGGCCAGTCGGTCGCCGGCCCCGCAGGCGTCCCCGGTGGCCCGCCGGGCCGGGACGACCAGGGGGTGGCTCTCGGGATCCGCGACGAGGACCGCGCCATCGCAGCCCCGGGTGACGGCCACCTGTTTGACGGGCCATCGGGCGAGCAGCCGTACGGCCCTCGCTGCATCGCCCGCGAGGTCGCGCGGCGCCGCGTCCCCGGTGAGGGCCAGGGCTTCTTCCGCGTTGGGGACGGCCAGCGCGGTCCCCGGTACCGGGGCGGTGCCCCGGGGATGCGGGTCCCACACCAGTGGTCGGCCCGTGGCCGCATCAGTCAGCGCCTGACGGACGTCGTCGTGGGCTGTGATGCCGCGCCCGTAGTCGCAGACGAGGACGGCGGAGGCTTCCGCAAGCCGGGCACGGGCCTCGGGCGGGAGTGGGCCGAGCCGAAGTGCCGCGGTGCCGACGCTGTCGGCACCGGAGTCACTGTCGGCATCGAATCGCAGCAGTGTACGGCCAGCCGCGCGGACGCGGGTCTTCGTCGGCGTGGCGCCTCCAATTGCGAGGCTTATGATCTCCACTCCCGCTTCGTCCAAGAGGGCGCGGACCCGGGCCCCGGGCGCGTCCTGCCCGAGGCCGCACACGAGGGTGATCCTCCAGTTGGGTTCCCGGGCGGCGAGTGCGGCGGCCAGCCCCGCGCCGCCCGGCCGTTCAGTGGTGCGGACGTTGGAGACGACGGGGACGGGGGCTTCGGGAGACAGCCGCTCGGCCGTACCGGTGATGTCACGGTCTAGCAGCACGTCGCCGACCACCACCAGCCGCCGTGTGTCACCTGGTTCCTCGGCAGCGGCGGCGTCGGCCTCGACGAAGTGGGCGTCGACGGCCGCGCACAGCAGGTGTATGGCGACCAGGTGGCATTCCTGGACGGTCGCCACCTGGGCGGCGTCCACGTACACGGCCAGATCGCTCGCCTCGGCCAGGGGATTCGGGCCGGGGCCGGTCAGTGCCCAGACGGTCAGGCCCGTCTCCCGACCCGCCCGGGCTGCGGCGAGCACGTTGGGGCTGGTTCCGGAGGCGGAGAGCAAAAGGAGGACGTCACCGGGCCGCCCGTGCGCGCGGACCTGCCGGGCGAAGACCTCTTCGGGCCCGTAGTCGTTGGTGAGGGCGGTGACCGAGGAGGAGTCGGCGTGCAGTGCGATCGCCGACAGCGGCGCACGCTCGGCGCGGAAGCGCCCGACGAGCTCGGAGGTGAGGTGCTGGGCTTCGGCCGCCGAGCCGCCGTTGCCCGCGACCAGGAGCCGCCCGCCGGCCGTCAGGACGGCGGCGAGGGCTCGACCCCACCGGTCCAGCGCAGCGGTGTCGAGGCGGTGCAATGCCCCGGTCAGGGCATGGATGTGGTCTCGGCCCGATATGGTCACGATGTGCCTTCCGAAAGGATTGGGACAGGGAGAGGGCCGTTGAAGTCCGGGCGGCACGCGACCACCCGCCCCGGTGTCACACGCGCCGGTGTCACACCGGCTCGGGTGCGACACCGGCGCGGACGCGCCGGGCCTGAAGCCGCAGCAGAAGAGCGGTCGCGAGCAGCCACAGTCCTGCCACGACCGTCTCGTGCACGACCGCGCCCCACAGCTCGCCGGCCGTGCCGGTGCCCAGGGAGCGCAGGGCGTCCAGCCCGGCTCCCAGGGGCAGCACCTGGCCGACCAAATGAAGGACGCCCTCCGGACCCACGGGAACGACCACGCCGGCGCAGAGCAGGATCAGATAGCCGGCGACGTTGACGACGAGCCCCTCGTCAAGGCCGGACAGAGCGAGGGCACAGCAGAACAGGCCCGTGCAGAGGCAGCCCACCGTGGTGAGGAGCACCAGGGGATACCCGGCCGCAACATCGGCCGTCCCGTGCCCGCCCAGAACGGTCGGCCCCAGGACGAGCAGCGCCAGGAGCGAGGCCGCCAGCCCTTCGGCGACGTACACCCAGGAGCGCAGGAGCAGGACGACGAGCAGCGGGGTGTCGCCGAGGCGCAGGCGGTACATGGTCCCCTGGGGTACCTCGGAGGTCACCACGGCGGAGACATGGCTGGTGACCGCGGCCACCGGGGCGAAGGCGACGGAGCCGACGAACGCGTGGGCGCGTCCGGCGTCTCCGGCAGTGAGCTGCCCGAGGAGGGTGAAGAAGGCGACCTGGAAGACGGTCCGGACTCCGATGCTGGCCGACGCCGCGAGTCCGGCCGAGGCGACACGGTAGTCCTTCCACGAAAGATGGCAGATCCTCAGGGCCGTGGTGAGCACATGGCGAACGGTGTCAGGCAAGTTCAAGGGTCCCCCCGGCTCGGCCGCGCCGCAGCACGGCGTTGAACGCCCACACCCCGCCAGCGAGATAGAGCATGGTCAGCAGCAGGACGCCCGCCAGATGCGCGTAGGCGAACGCCCGGCCGTGGGAGGCGTCTTGGACCAAGCCGGCCACGTGGTGCAGGCTGACGGCCTGGGCCGGCCAGCGCAGCACCGGGGCGAGCATGTCCGGAGGGATGACGATGCCGCCGAGGACGAAGACCGGGTAACCGAGGGCCTCGATGATGCGCAGGCCCGCCCGGGAGAGGAAGACGACACAGCTCAGGACGAGCCCCATGGCGGCTGCGGAGACCACGGCCGCCACAATGACGAGCGCGGCCACCGATGGCCGGGGAAGCTGCGGGTGCAGCCCGAGTACGGGAACGGCGATGGCCGCCGCGGCCAGGGTGCGTACGAAACCCGCCGCCGCGACACCGAGAGTCTTGCCCAACAGCACCGACAGCAGCGACACCGGGCGGACCAGCAGGGCCGCGAGGGTACCCTGCGACGCCTCACGACGGAGCAGCGTTCCCGCTCCCCAGAGGGTGGACGACCACAGGGCGATCATCACGACGCCGAACACGATCTCGGTCGTCCGCTCCGGGCCCAGGTGCGCGCCGTCCCGGGAGACGACGGCCAGCAGCACGACCGGTTGGATCACGGAGACGACCGTCGCGGTCTTGACCTGGGCTGTCTCCCGCATCTGGAGGACGGCGGCGCGCCACATCGCCCAGGCCTCGGCCTTCGCAACACGAAGAGCCTCACCCATGGTTCAGCGCCAGTCGTCGCAGCACGGCCTCGACACCGGGCGAGGCAACGTCGATGTCCGCCACCGGATGCCGTCGTACGACCTCGGCCAGCCGGTCGAGTACGGCCGCGTCCCAGGCGCCAACCTGGAAGGTGAGCCTCCACCCTTCCTCGTCCTGATGGATCCGCACGGACGCGTCGGTCAGGAGCGCGGCGGCGTCGCGCGGAGCGACTCCCGGGCCGGACAGCCGCACCTCGGCGGTGAAACCGGCCTGCTGCCGGAACTCGGCAATGGGCAGGTCGTGGGAGACCGTTCCGGAGTCGAGCAGGACGACCCGGCCCGCCAGGCGGTCGATGTCCGTGGGGTAATGGCTGGTGAGGATGACCGCCGTGCCCGCGCGGGCGAGGCGGGCGATGGTGTCGCGGACACGCTCCGCCTCCGCGAGGTCGAGGCCGATGGTCGGCTCGTCCAGCATGAGCAGGCACGGCCAGTTCAGCAGCCCCACGGCCAGATGGAGGCGTTGCCGCATCCCCTTGGAGAACGTCTCGACCCGGCTCCCCGCGCGCTCGGCAAGCCCGACCTCTTCCAGGGCAGCGAGCGAGCGCGTACGCAGGTGACGGTGCGATCCGGACAGACCGCCGAAGAACATGATGTTGTCGAGGGCCGAGAGTCGGGGGTACAAGCCCCGGTCGCCGCCGAAGACCACACTGAGGTGACGTCGCGCCAGGCGCCCATCCCTGGCCAGGTCGATGCCGCAGACGCTGGCTCCCCCCGCCGACGGCAGGAGGAGCGTGGAGAGGATCTTCAGGAGCGTGGTTTTGCCCGCACCGTTGTCCCCGAGCAGTCCGACAATCTCACCGATTCGTACGGTAAGGCCGACCCCGCGCAGTGCCTCGACGGGAGGGGTTCCCTGGAAGGTTCTGCGGAGGTTCTCCACCTGTAGTACTTCTCCGTCCGGCTGGCACGGCCCTACGACAGTCCTCATCCTCATTCCACGTCACCTCGTCATATTCCGGGCGTGTGCGGCAGAGACCTGACCTGCCCCGGGCTGGCGCGGCACCGGCCAGCCCGGGACCCGGCTTCCGCGGACGGAATTCCGGGCGATCTGCTAGATCACGCCGTCGGCGCGAAGGAACTGCTGAATCTGCGCGATGCGCTCCTCCTTGGTCATGTCGGTCACCTCCTCCTCTGATCGGACGACGGGCCTCCCGCAGCGTGGGCGCCGCCTTCACGCCCCACGACCACGCTCTACCCGGGGGCCGTGGACGTGCCGGGGAGGAAGCTCACGAAGTCGACGTCCTTGCGTCGGCCGGCGCTGTGGAAGTCGCCGTCGGCGACCGTCCGCACCCGGCACCTGACGCCGGCGCCGAGAACGTCCTCGAGGTTCCGCGTCAGCTCCGCGGCGTCCGCCGCAGTGAATGACGGGGCCGGTGCGACCAGTACAGCCACGGAGAAGTCCGCCTCCTGCACGATCTGGTAACGCCGAACCGGGTGGCGGCGAGCCGCCCGCGCGACCCAGAGCACGGGAAGAACCGTCCCGTCAGGCCGTCGCAACTCGCCGGGGTTGCGGCCTTCCACAAGGTCCATCACTTTGTGCGGGAGACCGCAGCCGCACGCGGCGGACGCCAGCGAGCCGAAATCACCGGTCCGGTAGCGGATCAGAGGCATCGCCCGATTGGTCAGGTCGGTGATCACGATCTCCCCGGTGTGCCCCTCCGACAGCGGTACACCGTCGTCGTCGACGACCTCCAGCCAGAGCCGCTCGGACTCGATGTGATAAGAGCCCGCCTCGCACTGCACCGCGATGGTGCCGGCTTCCTTCATCGCGTACATGTCGATCATTGGTAGGCCGAAGAACTCCGTGAGCGCTTCCCGTACGGCGGGGACGAGAAGCTCACCGCACGTCACGACGGACCGGACCGACAGCAGCGGGCCGCCGTGCGAGCGCAGCAGCTCCATGAAGTCCAAGAGGTTGCGTGGTGTGCCCGCCAGGACGTCCGGACGGAGGCTCCTGGCGCGCTCGGCGAACGCGGCGCGCTCGGCGGATCCGGCGCGGTCGGACGCCTCGCGTCCCGCGAGACCGAACTGCGCGACCCGCGCGAACCCCGCCCCGGGAGAGGTGTACTCGAACCAGCGGTCCATCCGCGCCAGGCACGGCATCAGCACCGTACGGTCGAACGCCTTGCCCTGCCGCTGGTTCCTGACGAGCGCGGTAGCCCACTCGTGGACCAGCGCATCATCGTGACGGACCATCCGCAACGGCACTCCGCTGGTCCCCGACGTCTCCAGAACCCGGCAGGTCGTCGGATCGATGTCGTCGTCGCAATGGTCGACCATGCCCTCGGCCAGCTCGAGCTTGCTCACCAGAGGGAACGTGGAGAGCAACCGCCAGGGATCTCCCCGGTCATCTGCCGTAATCCCCGCCCGCCGATACGCCGGGACGGCGTCGATGGCGTGCCGGAGCGACGCGGAAAGGCGCTCGCCCTGCAGGTCCCTGAGTGCTCCGGGCCGTCTCGCGATCTCGGAGTACCGCTCGTACTCCTCGTACACGCGCGGGAAGAGCAACCCCTCATGGATCAACTGCGACCGCCAGTGCCGCTCGTCCTCCGGCTCCACCAGCGGATCGAATCGCTGCCGCAATGCCCCACCGCCTCCGCTCCGCGCCCGTGTCCAACACCCCGGCGCTGTGCCTCACGCCGACCAGTCTGATGACCGCCTCTTGCGTCGAGCTAACGTCTCGCTAACGCGTCGCTGCTGAGGTGAGCTTCCCCTCGTAGCGTGGAGTCCGTGACTGCAGGGGAAGTTGGGAGTCATGGCGGAGAAGCGACGAAGGTTCAAGCCGGAGTTCCGTGAGGGAGCTGTACGGATCGTGACGGAGACGGGCAAGCCGATCGCCCAGACGCTTGTGCCTCACGCTCTCATCACGACCTGTGAGGCACAGCAGGTGGGAACACCTGTGGCGTACGTGGCTCAGCCCTTCAGAGGCTATGCAGACAACCCGGAAGGAAGTCCTCATCGCCGAGGCGGTCAAGGTGCTGGAACAAGGCGCGCGGTGTGCGCTGACGGGCGGAGAGTGGCTGAGCTACTCCGACGAAGTCACCGTGACCTCCGCGACGAAACTCGATATCGACCACCTCGTGCGGCTCGCCGAAGCCTGGGATTCCGGGGCATCGAAGTGGGACGCCGACCGGCGCGAGCAGTACGCCGACGACCTCACCGCTGAACGGTCGCTGGTAACGGTCACGGCGAGGACGAATCGCAGCAAGGCCGACCGCGACCCCGCGCAGTGGCTTCCGCCGGCCGCGTCCGCGCAGTGCACCTACGGTGCCGACTGGATCGCGACGAAGCTGCGGTGGAAGCTCACCGCGGACACCAAGGAGCGTGCGGCACTGGCGAAGCTCGCGAAGGGCTGCGCCAACACGGTCGTGAAGTACAAGGTCGGCTGACCTGACTTGGGGTCACCGCATCCGGGTCACGGTCAGTGTCCCGTGCCGGCCTGACCCGGCCAGGATCTCGACCACCAGGTCCGTGTCGATTCCGGTGTACGACCCGTCTCCGGCCCGCAGTTTCCCCGTCACCGGCGCATCGGCAAGGGCTGTTCCGGCATGCACGGCGAGGACCTGGTCGAGCCGGGCCGACAGCCGGACCCGGTCCTGCT
The DNA here is from genome assembly GCF_036226405.1 of Streptomyces sp. NBC_01260. Lineage (NCBI taxonomy): Bacteria > Bacillati > Actinomycetota > Actinomycetes > Kitasatosporales > Streptomycetaceae > Streptomyces > Streptomyces sp. NBC_01260. Next base: position 193,502 of record NZ_CP108464.1, read on the forward strand.
CGGCGTCGGTGACTAGGGCCCGTATTGGGTTGTGATCACTGAGCGGTTCGCGTGAGGTCCTTGATCCAGATCATGGAGGCCCGGAGGTGGAGTCCGGCTTGGTAGCTCTCGGGCGTCTTGTCGTAGCGGGTGGCGATGCCGCGCCACGCCTTGAGCTTGTTGATCGAGCGCTCGACCGTGTTCCGTTCCTTGTACAGGGCGGTGTCGTGAGTGAGAGGCCGGCCGCCCCGGCGGCCTTTCTTCTTCCGGTTGGCGGTCTGGTCCTTCTTCTCCGGGATGACGGCCTTGATGCTGCGTCTGCGCAGGTAGGCGCGATTGCCGCGCGAGGAGTACGCCTTGTCGCCGGCGACTGCGTCGGGCCGGGTGCGGGGCCTGCCGGCCGGGCCACGGATCCGCAGCTTGTCGAGAACGGGGATGAACTGCGGGCTGTCGGCGGCCTGTCCCGCGCTCAGAGTCAGCACGAGCGGTCGGCACTGACGGTCGCAGGCGATGTGGACCTTGCTGGTCTGCCCGCCACGCGAGCGCCCGAGCAAGGCAGCCTTCAGCCGGAGCTTGCGGCGCCGCCGGAGACGTCTTCGCCCGGCAGCACCATCGGCTCCCGGCCCGGTTTGTTCATCTTCGGTGCCCCCTTTGAACGGGCCTTCTCCTCCTCCGCAGCCCTCTCCAGGGCGTCGAGCACTCCGGGGCCCAGACGCATGCCGGCCGCGTCATGGTGGGCACGGGTGGTGGTGGAGTCCACGCTGACCAGAGAGATATCCACCTCACCCCGCGCGGCCGCCTGCGCGATCAGCCCTTCCAGCAGGGCCTCGAAAACTCCGGCGTCCCGCCACTGGCGGAAGCGGTTGTGCACGGTGGACCACGCACCGAACTCGGCCGGCATCTCACGCCACTGCGCTCCCGAGCGGAACTTCCAGATCACGCCCTCGAACTGCTTCCGCAGCCACGCGGGATACGGGCCGTACTCGCCGATCGGCAGGTACGGCTCAACGTACTCCCACTCCAAGTCCGTCAGTTGCGCCCGTGTCATGCATTACGGACTACCGGACCCGCCCGCTCGACGAGGGCGAAACACACAGATTGATCACGACTCGATACACGCCCTAGGGCGAGGTTCCGAGGCCGGCGCCGGGGGCCGGTGTAACCGACCACGGCCGCTTCGGCCGTGGTCGCGTGCCTGATCTTCACCCACGACGACCGGCGCCCCAGCGGGTAGGCAGCCGTCCCGCGCTTCGCGACCAAGCCCTCCAGTCCCTGCTTGTTTCCGCACTGGGCGTGTCCCGATTCCTGGTCCTGTCCCTTATGACGGGGTGCTGTTGTCAGCGGGTGTCGCTCTGTGCGTGTCGCTTTGAGGCGTCCTTCGTGCGGGACGGGGTGGGCTGATGATGCGGCAGATGGTGTCGGCGTCGCTGCAGGACTGGGGGTCGGTCTTGGCTGCTTGCTGGGCCAGGTCGCGCAGAGCGGTGCGGGTTTTGCGGAGCTCGGCGATTCGCCGGTTGATCTCTTCGAGGTGCTGGTGGATGAGGTCGGTGACGTGTGCGCAGGGGGCCTCGCCGCTGTCTCGGAGCGCGAGGATGCCGCGGATCTCGGCGAGGGTGAGGCCGGCGTGCTGGGCATCGCGGATGAAGGTGAGGCGGGCTTCGGCGGCGGGCGGGTAGTCGCGGTAACCGCTCGAGGTCCGGGGCGGCGGGGGCACCAGGCCGGCCTGTTCGTAGTAGCGGATGGTCTTGGCGGTCAGTCCGCTGATGGTGGCGAGGTCCCCGATGCGCATGGCTCCAGGCTAACTCTTGACCTTCCAGTGTGCTGGAAGGTCTAACGTCGGCTGCAAAGGCGATGAGCTGGGAGGACGACATCATGCGGATCAGGGTGCTGACGGTTCCGGACTGTCCCAACGGGCCGGTCGTGCGGGAGCGGATCACGACCGCGCTGGCCGGGCGGGACGTCGAGGCGGAACTGATCGAGATCTCCGAGCAGGCGGAGGCCGAGCGGGCAGGGATGACCGGCTCACCAACCGTCCTGTTCGATGGCATCGACCCGTTCGTGCAGGCCGGAGCGGTGGCGAGCGTGTCGTGCCGGATCTATCGGGACGCCGACAGCAACGCGGATGGGGCGCCGAGCGTGGACGACCTGCGCCGGGCCCTGGCCGCCGCGGGTTTGCCGGAAGTGGCGGACGACGATTCCTGTGCGGATGTGCTCGACCTGGTTGGGCGGGACGGTCGGGGTCGTGTCGCGCCGGTCGAGGGCGGGCTGCGGGCGGTGCATCAGGCGGTGTTGCGGCACTTCGCCGCCACCGGCAGCGCGCCCGAGCTCGCCGAGCTGGAACCGGTCGCGGCAGCCATCGGTCAGACGGCATCCAAGGTGCTGGCCGAGCTGGCCCGGGAGGACTTCTTGGCTCTGGACCGGTACGGACGCATCCGGGCCGCGTATCCCTTCTCCGCGGTGCCGACCGCGCATCGGGTGGCGATCGCGGGCGGAACGCAGGTGTGGTCGATGTGCGCGATCGACGCACTGGGCATCTCCGCGATGCTGGAGACGGACACCGTGATCTCCTCTGCCGATCCGGTCACCGGAGAGAAGGTCACCGTCACCAGCGAGGACGGGAAGACCATATGGGCGCCGGCATCGGCGGTGGTGTTCGTCGGGCGCCGCGGCTGCTCGGGGCCCGCCGCCGAGGTGTGCTGCGACACCCTGAACTTCTTCACCAGCACGTCCTCCGCCCAGGCGTGGATCGAGCAGCATCCGGACGTGGACGGGCAGATCGTCGACCGGGACCGCGCCGAAGAGATCGGCAGGACCACCTTCGGGCCACTGCTGACCGCCAGCTGACCGGCCGGGCAGGCCCGTCAGGAGCTTCCTGGCTCCATAGAGCACCGACGCAGGACATTCCCCATGGACGGGACGGCCGGCGTTTCTGCGGAACGTCTCGCAGGAGCGAGCGCGGGCCGGGACGCGTCGCCGGTCGGCCACGGGTGAGTCGGCGGACCATGATGCCGATCATTGCCCAGCGGATCATGGTCTCTGAGCGGGCCGGGCTGGTCTCGTAGTCACGCGCGAGGCGGCGGTGGGCGGTGAGCCACGAGAAGGTGCGCTCGACCGCCCATCTCTTGGGCTGGACCTGGAATCCGCGCTGGTCCGGGGCCTTGCGCACGATCTCCAGCTCACGGCCGAGGATCGTGCCCGACCACTCAACGAAGCGGCCGGCGAAGCCCTGGTCCGCCCAGATCCTCTGCACGCCCTGGTGGTCCAGGCGGGTCCACAGCAATAAAGGCTTTGCGCCGTCGCGGTCCTGGATGTTCGCCGCGACCACGTGAACCGCCAGCAGCAAGCCCAGGGTGTCCGTGACGACGACCCGCTTGCGGCCCTTCGCCTTCTTGCCCGCGTCGAAGCCCCGGGTGCCTGCGGGGACAGTGTCGGCCGTGCGCACGGACTGCGAGTCGATCAGCCCGGCGCTCGGCTCCGCGTTACGGCCGTCAGCCTCACGGACCCGGCCGCGCGAGGGGTCCTGGAGCTGCTCGACGGTGCCGTCGTCGTGCCACCAGGTGACGTACCAGTACACAGTGGGCCAGGGCGGGAAGTCCTTGGGCAGTTTGAACCGTTCCGGGTTTGATCGAGGCTCGATCTTTTGGAAGGATCGAGTCCGTTATGGCGAAGCAATACCCCAAGGAGCTCAAGGAGCGGGCCGTGCGCCTGGTCCTGGAGACTCGTGATCAGTACAAGACCGAGTCCGCGGCGATCCGGTCGATCGGAGCGAAGCTCGACATCGGGCCGGAGTCCCTGCGCAACTGGGTGCGGCAGGCCGAGGTCGACGCCGGTGCTCGGACCGGGACAACGACCGAGGAATCCGCCCAGCTCAAAGCCCTCAAGAAGGAGGTCGCCGAGCTGAAGCGGGCGAACGAGATCTTGAAGGCGGCGGCGAGTTTCTTCGCGGCCGAGCTCGACCGGCCACACACACGCTCGTAGCGTTCATCGACGAGCACCGGGACCGCTTCGGCGGAGTCGAGCCGATCTGCAGGACGCTCACCGAGCACGATTGCAGCATCCACCCGTCCACCTACTACGCACACAAGAAGCGCCCGCTGTCAGCCCGTGCCATGCGGGACGCGGAACTGGCTCCGTTGATCGTGGAGATATTCCGGGACAACTACAGCGTCTACGGGGCCCGCAAGATCTGGGCCGAGCTGAAGCGGCAAGGTCATCAGGTGGCGCGGTGCACTGTTGAGCGCCTGATGAAAGCCGAGGGCCTCACGGGGGCGGTGCGCGGGAAGAAGATCGTCACCACCAGGGCGGACAAGGAAGCCGACCGGGCGCCGGACCGGCTGGGCCGGCAGTTCGTGGCCAGCGCCCCCAACCGGGTGTGGGTCGCCGACTTCACCTACGTGGCCACCTGGTCCGGCACCGTCTACGTCGCGTTCGTCGTGGACACCTTCTCCCGCCGGATTGTCGGCTGGTCCGCCGCGACGAACAAGCAGACCCCGCTGGTGCTGTCCGCACTCGAGATGGGCCTGTGGCAACGTGACCGCGCGAACACCCCTGTGATGGCACGGGAGTTGATCCATCACTCCGATGCCGGTTCGCAATACACCAGCTTCCGGCTCGCCGCCCACCTGGCGTCCGAACAGATCGCGGCCTCCATCGGCACCGTCGGCGACGCCCTGGACAACGCCCTGATGGAATCGACCATCGGTCTGTACAAAACCGAGCTGATCAAACCGCAGCGTCCCTGGAAGGCCCTGAGCGACGTCGAGTTGGCCACGGCCGAATGGGCCGACTGGTACAACCACCGACGACTCCACGGTGAAATAGGACACGTCCCACCAGTCGAATACGAAGCCACCTACTACCAACAGAACACCCAAGAACCGCAGGTCACAGCCACAATCTAGAGTCTCTACCGAACCCGGAACGGTTCAGTTGGCGCCAGGCGCACCCGGTGCGTACCACGTAGAAGATCGCGTCCACGATCCGCCGACGCGGGTGCTTTTCCCGCCGCCCGCCCTTCGGCCCGACCCTCGCCCCCGGTAGCAACGCCTCGACCAGAAGCCACTGCTCATCCGTCAGATCCGACGGATACCCGCCCCCAGAACCACCCACGCAAGGCTCAACGACCCCGCCCACCCCGGGACGGCAAATCTCAAACGCGGTCTGAACAAGCCGTACCCTCACTTGCAGATGAGGATACTGTCGCAGTATCCAATTCCCCGGACAGCAGGGGGATTCGTGAGGTCTTTCCGGCTGTTCAGAAGGTAATACCCATCCTTCTGACTGCCTCCCGCCCCAATGACGATCAACGTCTGATCTGCCATTTTCTCCCCTGTGGGGGTGACAATATAGTCGTGGAGCGCAGCGAAGAGATTGAAATCCAAGCTATCCGTGTGGACGACGCGGTAGCTCCGCGGGTCAGTCTTGGATGTCTGCCCGTCCCAGCCGTTGACCGTGGTCAACTGGTTGCGCCAGTGATTCAAGTCCTTGGCGACCGTGCCCGCGGTGCTGGCTTTGTCGAGCTGGCCTGTCACCCCCTGGCCGACGACCACAGACATGTGGATGTGCAACTGGTCATGGGAGCGCGACCCGGCCGCGTTGACCCCCAGCCCGAAGGTGCCCCAGGGCGGCTTTGAGAACCAGTCGTAGGCTCTGTCCCAAGCCCACTGCCAATAGTTGTGATCTTTGTCGGAGTAGGCGCCGGACACGAGCTCCGGGCACTCGATCCCTCTGATGCGATCGGTGGGAACCAGGAGGTGCCCCTGTTGCCCTTTGGCCACGAGCCAACGGCTGCCTTTCGGCCTCTCTTGGCACTCCCACGTCATTTTCCAGAGAGTGTCATCGTCCGAGGTCTGTCCGCACAGCAGGGGATCAGGTGGGGAGAAGGTGCTCTCCCCATGGTCGCGGGTCATGGCAGTACCTCCATGGTGATCGGCCGGGGAGCGGCTGCCCGGCCGGTAACGCCCTGACCCCGACCCGACCAAGCGGTCAAAACGTCCGAAACCTACCGGTCGAACGGACATCGCGAGTTACGGTCACTGCCAGCCCACGGCGGCGGCGCTGATGGAGACGGCATCGCACTGCTCTCGGCGGGCGCGTGGCTCAGTGGATGGGGCCCGGCTTCGGGCTGCACAACCACCGTGTCACCAACTATGAGCGGGCGCATCTGCTGGCTGCGTCGACCCTCCGCAGCTGGGAACCCCCACTCCAGCGTCAGCGGCATCGCGGCCCTGCGATCTCTCGGTTTGGTGTCGGTGATGGTGAGAGTCGGTGGTGCTGGTCCTGGGATGTGGGGTTTCGGAGCTGGTCAGGGGGTGTTGAGAGCGGAGTTGGTGCTGTCATGAGGTGAGGGGTTCTGGGTGTGTGTTGCTGTCGTGGGGCTATATCTCATGGCGGGTGATGTTGTCTCAGGTTCAAGAGTTCTTATCCGTTGAGAGGACGGCACGTCGGCGGGTTCGTATGCGACGCCGACATGCCCCCATGGACGACCCCCTCCACCGTGATCAGCCCGAGGATCCTCCCACCCTGTCAGCCAACGTGACAGCGCCCTTGTCACCGCGGCGGGCGGGACCGGCATCGCCGTGTTGCCGACCGACCACTTGGTGCCCGCGCAGGTCCGCGCGCCGGCCGAACGCATCGACGCCGAGCAGGGGCGGCTCGACGTGCTGGTCAACGATGTCTGGGGCGGAGAGCGGCTGTTCGCGTTCGACAAGGCGGTATGGGAACACGGCCTCGACAACGGACTGCGGCTGCTCCGACTTGGCGTGGAGACCCACGCGATCACCAGCCACCTCGTGTTGCCGCTGTTCGTGCGTCGACCGGGCGGGCTCGTGGTCGAGATGACCGACGGAACGTCTGCATACAACGCAACGCACTACCGCAACTCGCACTTCTACGACCTGGTCAAGAACAGCGTGTTGCGCATGGCGTTCGTGCTCGCACACGAGTTGACGTCGCATGGCGGGACGGCGGCGACACTCACCGCGGGCCGGCCGCGTTCGGAGATGATGCTCGACACGTTCGACGTCACCGAGGACAACTGGCGCGACGCGCTGACCACGGTGCCGCATTTCTGCATTTCGGAGAGTCCGTCGTACGTCGGACGCGCGGTCGCGGCGTTGGCCGGCGACGCCGACATTGCGCGCTGGAACGGTCAGTCGCTGTCCAGCGGGCAACTCGCACAGGAATACGGCTCGACAAAGCTGACAAACCGGCGGACGCGACCGGTATCGGTGACGGGCCGGGGTGCTAGTACTCCAGCCGGACCTTCGGTGTATGTGCTGGTCAACGGCTTGGGTGTGGGGATTTTAGCTGGGTGGTGCCGGGTGTGGGGCGGGTTCGCCCGGCTGCCCCGCAAAGGTGTGGCCGCGCCGTGTGTAGTGAGAGCGGCGGGCCCGGGCCTCGTGTCGGCGGCGCCGTCTTGGAGGTGTTGTGCGCGTGAGTGATAGCTCGTAGCGCCGACGGTGAATGAGGCAGATCCTGCTGGGCTTCGTTGATCGTCACGCATCGTTCGCTCGACCGCACGAACTCGACGCACAGGGCGTTGCCGATCCGCGCCTTGTTCCCGAACCGCTCGTCTTCCACGAAGGGAGGGGTGCCCGGAGGCGTACGCACGAGGAGATTCGGTCGGAAGCGTCGCTCATCGACGGGACCATTGGGTACGACTGAGCGCACCCAGTCGAGGGTGGCAGTGGTCAAGATACTCAGCGGGAGCTGGTCGAAGTGAGAGATGGCTTCCTCGCGCGCGCTTGGACGTCGTCGCGGCCGAGGTAGCCACGGAGGTAGGCAGTCGGGTCCGGAACAGCCACGCCTCGCGGGTCCAATAGCTCCGGCTCACCCATGTCGCCAGGGTAGCGAGAACGCAGGTGCAGCAGGCCGGGCATCCTGCGGAAGCGGCGAGTGTTCTTCCCCGAGCCGAACTTGCCCCCGACGTCGCGTACCGCAAAGAGCCGGTCCCCAGAAGGCCCCGCGGGTCAACGTCCACCCGTTGCAGCAGCTCACCGCCGGTCGATTTGATCGGATACCGCCAGATCCGACCAACCATGCCCACCACGTCCGCCTTCTGGAGGATGGCTACAGGAGCCTGGTCGCACCCACTTTCGAAACACGCCCCAGCGACTGTGGGGGAACCTGTCCGGCCGACCGCTGTTGCATCGGTCGAGGAGAATCCGCTGGCGGCGCGGTGGATTCCTGCGGTAGGAGTGGGGACATGGCCAGAAGTGCCCACCACATGCGCCGCAACGCTGTCCGCTCTGGACGGGCAGCTTCGCGTCCCTGGAGTCCGTGGAGGGTCGCCCTGGTGCGCGACCTTCGCTACAGTTCCGAGCGCCTGCGCTCAGCCGCAATGGAAGGGCGGCGCCCGCTGCCACAAGAGGTACGGCGGTCTGTTGCCGTGTACTCCTTCGCCCGCAGTGATACGCGAGGAGGGGCGGTGGCCGCTCTCGCCGACATTGCGGAGCGGCGCGCTCGTCAAATGACCCGCCGCCAGCTGGATCTGTTTCGAACGGGACTGGTGCCGGACATCGAGATCGAGCCTGGGCGCCACCGGCACAGTGCCCGTTGGCTTGCCTAAGGGCGTGCAGAGCATTAACTTGCGTGTTGTAGCCCTTGACACCGCTGCTCAAGCAGGGTGTTCGACAGCAAGTTGTTTACCGGCACGCCCTAAGGGCTTGCAGATCATTAACACGGTGTCTTGATCTTGATGCTGGTGTCGCCGGTCAGTGCGAGGACCCTGGCTTGGAGGACTGTGAGGGACGCGGGTGGGGTCTTCGCGGGCGGGATAGTGATGCCCTGGGCCTCGAGCAGTCTTCTGTTCTTGAGGAGAGTGCGGTGCATGGCCGTGCGGCTGCTGGCGAACAGTACGGCGAGTGGTTCCGCGGCCAGGGCGACCCGCAGGTGGAGCACGGTGGCCAGGACCTGTTCAGGGAAGGTAAGTCGGGGTGGGCGACCTCGCTGAGTATCCCCGTCGGGAGCCAACATTGTCGTGAGGTTGTCCAGTTGCTGGCGGGGCATCCCGGTCAGGGAAGGATCGGTCAGTAGGGCCTGGTCCCACTGTGTGTCAGCGGCCTGCGGGGCTCGTGCCGCCGGGATGGCAGGGCGTGTCTGGGGGTGCAGTGCATAGTTCCAGTCGGCGTGGAAGGCATGCCGGGTCAGCGGCAGGGCAGCCATCTCTGCGTCGCCGATCTTCACCCCGATGGGATAGCTGTTGGTGTCAAGCGCGGCTTTCACGCGCAGTCCGGTGCGGGTGGTGGTCGCTGCGATGCTGTTCACGATGACTTCGTGGCTGGTCAGCGGGCGGCCGCGCCAGTTCATGGTGATGTGCGAGAAGAGCCGGTGCTCGATCTTGTTCCACTTTGACGTGCCCGGCGGTAGGTGGCACACGGTGATGGTCAGTCCCGTTTCGGCGGCGAGCCGTGCGAGTTCGAGTTTCCAGGCCCGGGTGCGGTAACCGTTCGAGCCGCCCGCGTCGGCGGTGACGAGCAGTCGCGTCGCTTGCGGGTAGGCGGCCCGACCCTGGCCGCACCACCAGCGGCGGATCGATTCCACTGCGAATGCGGCGGTGTCGTGATCGGTGCCCACGTTGACCCAGCCGGTGTTCGCCGCGAGGTCGTAGATCCCGTACGGGACGGCCTTGCCCAGCCGGGGGTCGGCGAAGTCATGGACGTTCACCGGCGCCGGATCAGCCGCAGGCCGCCACTGGAGACCGTTGTTCTTGAACTCGCCGACGAGTTCCTTCTTCTTGGTGTCCACGCTGATCACCGGCTGGCCAGCGTCCCGGTGATCACGGGCCTGCTCGTTGAGATAGCGGAACTGGGCATCTCGGTCGGGATGTTGGCTTCCCTCGATGGTCTTGGCGTTGGCCTGCAGACTGAAGCCTTCCTCTCGCAGCAGGTCCGCGACGGTGTCCGCACTGACTTTGTGTCCGGTTCGGGCGAGTTCCCGCGCCAGAGTGCGGGTCGACTTCACCGTCCACCGCAGCGGCGACATCGGATCGCCTCGCTCGTCTGGCTCGACAAGCGTCAGGAGAGCCGGCCGCAGCCCCGGATCGAGATCTGCGACCCTCTTGCGGCCTCCGCCCGGCCGCCGCACTCTCCCCAGAGGCTCCTCGCCGGCCTCCAACTCGGACACGCCCTTGCGGACCGTGGTCTCACTCATCGAGGCCGCCCGCGCGACGGCCCGAACGCCACCGTGTCCCAGAGCACGGGCCTCTGCGGCCATCAGCAGCCGTCGTTGCCGCTCATCCAGATGAGGGAACAACACCTCGAACTTCATGGTGAGTTGGGCACAGGCCTCTTCCAGGATGCGCATACCACATCAACGAGCCAAGGGACGGGAAGCAACACCTTGATGATCTGCAAGCCCTTAGCCTCGATCGTTCATGGGTCCTCGTCGGTTCGCTGATGGGGACTCTGTGCTTGCGAGGTGCGGAATTTCGTGGGCTGGGGCAGGTTGGCGGCCCGGCTGTCGCGTCGAGTGGGCGCCGGGTTCCACTGCTCCGGGATGTTGCTGGTTCGTCGGGACGGTTGAAGTGGTTGGTCAGCCGGGGTTCGGCAGGGCTGCGAGTCGCTGGATCGCGCGGGTGATTACATCCGTCCAGGGCCATCGGGCGGTGAAGCGGAGCCAGCGGCGGCGGCCGGTGGTGACCAGCTGGGCAGCAGCGGAGAACAGCCGAAGGCGGAGCCGCTTGGGTTCCCAGCGGCGGGTTCTGCTGGTCAGGGCGAGCATCGGCATCCAGGCGAGGAGGTCGAGTGCGAGGGAGACGATCTCCAGCCAGATCTGGTTCTGTGCGGTGTCGTGCAGCGGCAGGTTGCGCAGGCCGGTGTCGCGGGCGTTTCGGATCCGGTCCTCGCAGCGGGCCCGCCGTCGATGACGTAGTTCCAGGTCGGCGAGCTGGCCGCCCTTGGTGTTCGTCGCGAAGCAGGTGAGCCGGAGTCCGTCGAGGTCGGTGAAGCGCAACTGGGCTCCGGGGTGCGGGCGTTCTTTGCGGACGATCAGCCGCATCCCTTTCGGCCAGGTGGTCAGGTCGGGCATGTCGGTGATCTCTGCGACCCAGGCGCCGGGCCGCTCGGTGCCGTCGGCGTCGTAGGCCGGTGTCCATGCCTTCTTCGGGATCTTCAGGACGGCCTGGTGGATGGCGTCGGTGATGGTCATTCCGACGGAATACGACAGCCACCGGCCCGGTTTGGAGAGCCAGTCGAGGAAGGCATGGGTCCCGCCGACGGAGTCGGTGCGGATCAGCGTCTGCCGTCCCCGCCGCAGGTACTTGGGAAGTTGAGCCACGGCGAGGCGGGTGGTCTCGATGTGATCGCTCGCGGTGTTGGACCCGGCGTTGCCGGGCCTCAGCAGCGCGGCCACCGGTTCCCCGGACCCGCTCTGGCCGTGGTCGACGAACGCGACGAGCGGATGATGACCGAAGGTCTTCTTCCAGGTCGCGGTGGCGTCCTGCTTCTCGGAGTGCGCAAGGACGAGCACGCCGTCGATGTCCACGATCACCGAGCCGTCGGCGGCGGGACCGTTCGCCCCGGCCAGTTCCCAGACATGCGAGCGTACTTCCGCCCGAGCCGACCGGATCGCGGTGAGCGACTTCGGTCCGGCAGCGGCAAGGGCGTCAATGAGCCGTGAAACCGTCGGGTCGGATGCCACTGGTCCGAACACGTCGGGCTCGGCCCGCAGCATGGCGACATCGGCGAGGCAGTCCCCGCCCAGAGCGACTCCGAGCGCGACATCCAGAAGGATCTTGCCTGGATCATGCACCGTCCGCGGTTCGCGCCACGGCTCCAACGCCGTCGATATCGCGGTGTCCAGACCCAACTTGCGGACCGTCTCGACCAACAGCACCGCGCCAGCCTGCGAGACCGTCCCGCTGCCACCGCCCTCGACACGGACACGCGGGTACAACCCGATACGCTTACTCACCTGGAGAGTGCTTCTTTCCGTGCAGCCAACAGGACCCTAGACAAGTCCCATCGTTGCAGGTCAGAAGCACTCTCCGCTTATTTGATCAAGACCCGGACAGGCTCACTCACGAAAGCCCGAGGTTAGGAGCGTGAGGCGTCTGATGCGGCACTAATCCGGCTCAGGAGCGTCCGGAGGCGCCGACGGCCGTCGGCTTGCGCCGAGTGCGGCGGCCCCTGGCCATGATGCCGTTGATGATCTCGGAGTGGCGGCCTTTGAGCGCGGCGACCGGCACTTCGATGGTCCTGTAGGTCTCGTGGCCGCCCTGTCGTTCCTCCACGCTGTTCTCATCGTGCCAGCGCAGGTCCGTGCCGCCCGCCTCGATGTACGGGATGTCCGGGACCGTCTGGAGAAGTACGCGGCCGCCGCCAGGAACGGGGAGTTCGATCCAGAAGTGCTCGGGGACGCCGAAGGCGCCGTCCATCTTGTACTGGCACATGATCCAGCCCGCCGGTTCCCCGGCGTCGATCCTCAGGCCGTGCGCCTGCACGAACGTCTGGACCGACTGCTGCATGAAAGGGAGGATCTCCGCCTCGTCGTGAATGGCGTCGAGGTCTTCCAGATTGAAGCTCAAGCCCGCGGCCGCGATGTTGTTCCGCAACTGGTCCAGATCGCTTCTGACCGCGGGCTCCAACTGCTCGATCTCCCGCACCTCTTCGTCGTCCACCATGCTGAGGAGGTAATTCCAGAACTCGCCGCGGTCAATGCCGCCGGAGTCCGCAGCGGCCCGCACGGCCCACTCCCAGCAGGCGGCGCCCTCGGGCGTCTTGGGAATCCGTCGTCCCTGGCCGCCGGCGTAGGTGTCCTCCCGTCCCATGGGACTGGCGATCAGGTTGACGGCGTCCTCGGAGATCTCGCCCTCGGTGCTCTCCTCACGGCCGCGTTTCACGCGTTGAACGGCGGATGCACCGGCGCCGCCCTGCGGGCCGTGTCCGTAGGCGGAGTGCCCGGCGTGGGCCGTCTCTGCGCCGGCGGGACCACTCAGCGCCCGCCTGGCGTTGGCCTCTGCCTCGCGCTCGAAGCGGTCGCCGGGGTCGGAGACCGACAGCCCTTCGCCGTTGTCGGTGCCCGCGACCGGGCCCCTGCGCTGCTGAATGACGTGCGTGAGCTCGTGGGCCAGCGTGTGCCGGTCGCCGCCTCCGTTGCCGATGACCACGTGCTTGCCGGAAGTGTAGGCGCGGGCACCGATCTGGGCAGCGGAGCGACTGGCCTCGGCGCCGGTGTACAGGCGCACGTCGGAGAAGTCGGCGCCGAGCCGGCGTTCCATGTCCGTGCGAGTCGTTTCGTCCAGCGGCCGGCCGCTGCCGCGCAGCACATCGTGGACAGCCGAACGCTGCACCGTTGGCGCGGCTTCGGCCTGGCCCGGCTCACCGGCGTGTCCGCAGCCGGTGCCGTGACGGTGGCGGCCCTGCGCCCCCGCGTGCCCGGCCCGGCGCAGCATCCGCACCACGGCATCGTTGCCGACAGCCCGCTGCAGGCCGAGCAGACCGGCTCTTCCCACATCGGCCGCGGGCTGCCGCGAGACGGCCTTCGGCGCGATGGCGGGCTCCCGCTCGGTGTCCCGGCTGCCATGTGACCGCACGCTGGTTCCTCTCCCCTCGGGGTACAAACTCCCTGTCTAACAGGACATGGAGCCGGATACGAGTGGCACACGGGCACTCTCCCTGCCCGTAGGGGCGGGGCGTGTCTGCCCCTACGGGCGTGGGGCCCATCCACGATCGGCGAGGTCGAAGCCTGCCATCTGCTGCCCGTAGAGCCGGTCCCCACCCGTCAGAGCGGTCTCCAGCGGCCCGCGAACCTTCCGCCGGCCTCCCGGGTGCGTCGCGATGTCCTCGCGGTCCACCAGAGAGGCGTGCGCGTGGCGAGCGCGCTAGTGTGATGCGCCAGAAATCCTGATGGTTAGTTCTGCCCTGTCTGCTGGCTATCGGTTCCGACCTTGGCGAGGTAATCGGCGAGGGAGTTGAGGATCTCGTCGGCGGTCTTGGTCCAGGTGAAGGGCCTTGGGTTCTCGTTCCAGGTGTCGATCCATGCGGTGATGTCGTCCTCCAGGGCCTTCACGGACCTGTGGACGCCGCGGCGAATGAGCTTGTCGGTCAACAGGCCGAACCACCGCTCGACCTGGTTCATCCAGGAGGAGCCGGTCGGAGTGAAGTGGATGTGGAAGCGGGGGTGTTTGCCCAGCCAGGTTTTGATCTCGGCGGTGTTGTGGGTGGCGTAGTTGTCACAGACGAGATGGACGTCGAGCCCGACGGGCACCGCTTTGTCGATCCGGATCAGGAACTTCTTGAACTCAATCGCGCGGTGGCGGCGGTGAAGCTGAGATATGACGGTGCCGTCAGTGATGTTGAAGGCGGCGAACAGGCTGGTGATGCCATGCCGGTAATAGTCGTGGGTCCGGCGTTCGGGCATGCCCGGCATCATCGGCAGGACCGGCTGTGAGCGGTCCAGGGCCTGGATCTGGGATTTCTCGTCCACGCAGAGCACGACCGCCTTCTCGGGCGGGTGATGGTACAAACCGACGACATCGACGACCTTGGCGACGAACTGCGGGTCGGTGGACAGTTTGAAGGAGTCCTGCAGGTGCGGCTTGAGGTCGAACTTCTTCCAGATCCGGCCGATGGTCGACTTCGACAGGCCGGTGCGCTGAGCCATCGAGGCCCGTGACCAGTGGGTGTCTCTGCCCGCGGTCGACTCCAGGGTGGCCACGACGACCTCCTCGACCTGGTCGAGAAGGATCGAGGGTGGCCGACCCGAGCGGGGCTCGTCGTGCAGACCGTCGAGGCGTTGGGCGATGAACCGGGCCCGCCAGCGGTCCACGGTCGATCTGTCGACGCCGAGGTCGGCCGCGGCCTGCTGGTTCGTCCCGCCCTCCGCGCAGCGCAGCACGATCTTGGCTCGCAACGCGAGGAACTGGGCGGTCTTCGCCCGCCGCGCCCACTGCGTCAGCTGCGTCCGCTCAGCCTCGTTCAGGACCAGGTCGGCCTTGGGTCGGCCGATCCAGCCGGCGTCCTCAAGCCCGGCCATCCGCTCTGCGGCGAAAGCCCGACGCCACTTGCCAACCGTCTTGGCCTGGACACCGACGACGCGTGCGACACCCGCGTTCGACATGCCCTCAGCGCACGCCAGGAGGATCCGAGCCTTCTCGGCCGAGCGCCGGTCTGGCCATTCCGTCCGGCGCACCAACTCGGCACGCTCTTCCCCTGACAACGTGATCTTCACAGCAGAAGGGCCGGGATGTGACATGACAACAGGGTACTGACTAACCATCAGGATTTCTGGCGCATCACACTAGGGTGCTTGCCGAACGGGCGGATCCTCGTCACCGTCCCGGCCCTGGACCTGCTCGCCCAGGCCGCCCAGGCGTGGCGAAAGCCTACGCCGCGCGCTTCGATGACCTGCTCTCGACGTTGGCACGGCGCCGCAGGTTCCGCGAGTACCTCGCGGGACTGCTGCTGCCGCGGGACCGGAACAAGACCCTGACCTGCCTGGCCGGCGCCGAACCCGTCGTCGGGGCCCAGCGCGGTAGAGGCTCATGCCACGGATGGACAGTCGCGCCGAGGTGGTGGGTTCCGGCCGGCTGAGGGATACGTGACGGCACACCTGTCCCGTACAACCCTGGGGGCCCTCCAGTAGTCCACATCTGCACCGAACGACGTGGGTGCACGCGCACGCGCCTGAACGCCTGCCCACCCGCGCACCCGCGCCGACCGATCAACCGAATTCCGGATGCCATACCACCGGCATCCAACCTGCCGCAGGAGAACAAGACCCACATGCACCAGAGCCTCCGTATCGCCACCGCTACCGCCGCCGCGGCCGCGCTCACCGGCGCGCTGCTCGTCGCCGGCGCGGGCAGCGCCTCCGCCGCGCCTTCCAGGCTGCAGGGCGACTTCAACGGCGACGGTTACCGCGACCTCGTCATAGCCGCGCCCATCGGCAAGATCTCGGGCAGGGAAGGGGCCGGTTACGTCACGGTCGTCTACGGCACCAAGAGCGGCCTCGACAAGTCCAAGCACACGGTCATCAGCCAGGCCACCACGGGCATCCCCGGCACTCCGGAGGCCGGTGACTACTTCGGTGACCGGCTCACCACGGGCGACCTCGACGGCGACGGGTACACCGACCTCGTGGTCGGCGTGCACTCCGAGCGGATCGGCTCCACCGACTCGTTCGGTGTCCTCACCGTCATCTGGGGCGGTGCGACCGGCCTCACGACCGGCACCGACATCGCGTCCCCCCTGCCCAAGTACCGGAACGAACTCGGCTGGGCCCTGGCGGCCGGCGACTTCGACGGCGACGGACACACCGACCTCGCCGCCGGCAACAACTCCACCCCGAGCCTGAACATCTTCAAGGGCCCCATCTCCCGTACCGGCAAGGCCGCTGCCCTCGTCGGCATCGACACCACCGCCGCCACCGGCATCTACCCGGACAAGCTCGTCGCCGGCAACGTCAACGGGGACGGTGCGGCCGACCTCCTCGTCATGGGCCAGCAGGAGAGCGGCAACGTGTACGCCACCCGCAGCATCCTCTACAAGGGCGGCTCCACCGGCCTCAAGGCGTCGAGCAAACTCGCGGGCGGCTACGCGGCGGCCATCGCCGACGTCGACAAGGACGGTTACGGGGACATCATCACCGGCAACTTCATGGAGAAGTCCGCCGAGGAACCGAACGGCGGTCCGGGCGGTGCGGTCACCGTGACGTACGGAAGCGCCTCCGGACTGTCCACCCGGACCCCTGTCCGGATCACCCAGGACACTGCCTCGGTCCCGGGCACCGCCGAGAAGAACGACCGCTTCGGGTGGAGCGTGTCCGCGGGTGACACCAACGGCGACGGGTACGCCGATGTCGCCGTCGGCGCCTCGGGCGAGGCCCTCGGATCCAAGCAGTCGGCCGGCACGGTCACCGTGCTGCGTGGCTCGGCCAAGGGACTGACCGGCACCGGCTCGAAGAGCTTCTCCCAGGATACGGCGGGGGTCCCCGGCGCCGCCGAGAGCCGTGACGAGTTCGGCGGCTCCGTATGGGTCACGGACAGCAACAACGACGGCCGTGCGGAACTGGTGGCCGGTGCCGCCGCGGAGAACAGCGGCGTTGGTTCGGTCTGGCTGTTCAAGACGGGGTCCGGCGGCATCACGGCGACCGGATCGACGGCCTTCGGTCCGGGATCGGTCGGCGGGCCTGCCGGGATCTCCTACTTCGGCGACGATTTCGCCAACTGATCGCCCGGGCTCAGCCGGAGCCCGGGCCCGGGTCGTGCCCACGTACGCTCAGGTTCTGCACCTGTGCGTACGTCGGTACGTCCCCGCCCACCGGCCGGCCCGCCCGGATGTTCGCCGCCACGGCCATCGCCTCCCCGAGCGCCGCCCGGTACAGCAGCGAGCCGAGACTCACCCTGTGCGCCCCCATTTCGCCGAACTGGGCGGCCGAGGGCCAGGACGTGGTCGACCATGTCCGCGACGATCCCGGCGGGGTCGCGGCCGTCGGTCGCCGGTGTGGAGCCGTTGCCAGGTGCCCAGGCGTAGGGGCTCAGGCCCTGGAAGTCGGGATGCGGTCGTCGTGACGGCCATCGATATGTGTCGTCAAGTGAGAGTGGCGGCAGACCCAGCAGAAGGTTCCGCTTGGCCTGCCGCCCTGCTTGATCTCCGGTTCGCCTTCCGGGCGTGCTTTCGGACAGTGACAGTGCGTGAGTTGGACTCCTGGCTTCGGCATGGAGGGGGCAGAAGGTTCCTCAGCTACGGGTGCGCAGGAGCCGTACGACCAGGAAGGCACCGGCCGCACCATGCGTCACCGGGAGTGGCTCAGCAGCGGCTGACGTCGATGCGGATCAGGTTGCGATTGCGGATGGCGTAGAACCTGCCGCGCTCGTCCACGGCGGCTCGCGGGATGCCGTACCAGTCGGCGTCGAGCGCGACCAGGTCGGTACGCGCGAATGTCTTCCGGTCGTAGCGGACGAAGTCTGAGCTGGACGCCCCGTATACATACCCCCGGTCGGCGAGCAGCGTCCCGTAGTTCGGCACCACCGGGCCGTGGTTGGCGGAGTGGATCACCTTTCGGGTGTGCAGGTCGATCACGAAGAAGTCACCCCTGAAGCACATGACGTACAGGTTCTGGCCGAGCACGGTGAGGCCAGTGATCCCGGTGGGCTTGGACTGCGGCGTCATCCGCCACAGCTCTCGCTTCCGGATCGGGTCCCACGCGACCAGGGTGCCGGCGGTGGCGGCGACGTTCTGGCCGCCGAGATAGGCCACGCCGTCGTGCGCCACGACGGCACGGATCATCTGGTCGTCATCGATCGGGTTGACGGCGACCGTGGTGGCGCCGTTTTTCGGGTCGAACGTCATCAGCGATCCGCCCAACTCGTAGTCGGACTGCAGCCCGATCATCATCAGTCGGTGACGATCGTCCCAGACGATCTGGTGCGGGCGGTTCTGCTCCGCCGGCAGATCGGCCAACTTGCGGGCCCATTCGTCGTCGATGTGCGGGTTGTACGCCAGGAGGCCGACCGCGTTGTACTGGGCGAGGTGGGCAGTGCCCCGGTGCAGCAGGATGTCCTTGGCTTCGCTCGTCGCCAGCACCCTGCTCTGTTTCCCGGTGCGCAGATCATGCCGTGCGACCGAGTTCGTCCCGCCGACGTACACGTTGTGCGTGTCGGCGGCTATCGACATCGCCAACTGGGGCCCGATCGGGGCGCCTGCCGCGATCAGGTCCCATGAGGTGTCCGAACCCGTGCTCGGATCGACCTCGAAGATCAGGCCGAAGGCCGAGACGACGATTACCTTGTCGTCGCGGATCCACAGGCCCCAGATCTCGCCGAATTCCCCGTCCTTGGGCTTGATCTCGCGGAACGTACCGGTGCTCAACGTCAACTCGATCAGCGCGGCACCATTGAAGTACATCGTGTCGCCGAGCTTGCGCGGCAACCGAAGGAAGTGCTGCTCACTCTGCACGAGTGTGTACTGGGTTGGGTCGTCGGCGTCCATGATCGCGACCGCTGCGCCGTCGTCGGTGGTCGAGCACACGTACAGCGTGCCGTCGTAGAGACCGACGTCACGAACCTCTACTTGCCCCGTGAACTCCTTCGGCAGGATCGATGTGATCTTCTTCGTGGCGCGGTCCATGACAAAGAGTCCGGCCTTGGTGCTGGTCGGAGTGGCGCCGAGCGACGCGCCGGTGCCGATGTAGATCTTGTCCTGCGTGGCCAGCAGGCAGCGGATCATCGGTACGTTCGGATCGGGGATCGCGATCTCGGTGAGCTCACCGGTGGCCGGGTCGTACTGGCGCAGCTTGGGCTGGGGCTCTCGGCCGCCGAAGAAGATCTTGTTGTCCGGCGACGCACTGATCGCGTACGGATCGAGGCCGGGGATCGAGTGGAGATCCTCCTTGGGTGCGCCGGCCGCGGAGAGATCGAGCCGGATGAAGCCCGGGCCCGGGGCGGAGTCGTACTCCCGGATCGCTGAGTACAGATACCGCCCGTCCGGGTCGACGGCGAGCAACTGCGTGCTGATCCCGGGCCCCTCGGTGACACTGGTGACCTTCTCGGTGTCGAAGTCGAAGCCGATGATCCGCATCGGATCGATGTTGCGCGAGGCGATGTACGCCTTGTTTCCCACCGGAATGGCAGCCGCGAGAGAGAAGTTGTTCACCCCCGGACCGAGGTCCGTGACCCGCACCCCTGACCTCGGCGTCGCCCTGGCGTCGGTCGCGGGGAGGCCGGCGACGGCCAGTGCACCCGCACCGACGGCCCCCCACTGCATCATCTGACGTCGTGTGATCGGTACGTCCTGCATGGTTGTGTGCTCCTTCGTCGGGTTCTGAGGATGCGCACGGGGAATTCATGGCCTTCCCCGTGGCCGGAGGGATCAGCCCGCAGTCCAGCGCAGGCCGCCCAGAAGGTGGCCGCGGAAGGCCGGGTCGGTGTAGGCGTCAACCGCGTGGCCCAGCGATGTGTAGAACGAGCGGCCGGCGCCTGACTCCTTGCACCACACCAGGGGGTGATCGGCGCCCATGCCGCCTCCCTCGTAGCCGGCTTCGTCGATGGTGGCGAGGACCTGCACGCCGGGGCGCCGCGGATTGCTCCGGAAGTCGTACCACTCGTCGTTCCAGTCCCACCGCGGCGGAAGATGGCGCATCGATGGATGGCTCCGGTCCTCGACCAGCACGGTGCCGGACTGGAAGTCCGGGTGGCCGGCGAAACGCGCGCCGAGCAACTCCCCGTAGTACGGCCAGTCGTACTCGGTGCACGCAGCGGAATGGATGCCCATGAAACCGCCACCGTCCGCGGTCCAGCGCCGCAGCGCCAGCTGCCCGTCCGGGGTGAGCACCTCGCCGCTGGTGGACAGGAATACCACCGCACTGCGCCCCGCCAGGGAAGCGTCGGTGAAGACCGAGGGGTCCTCGGAGGTCTCCACGGTGAAGCCGTGCTCCTCGCCCAGCTCACGCAGAGCCGCCTGCCCGGCGGGGATCGAGTCGTGCCGGTAGGCCGTGGTGCGGGTGAAGACGAGAACGTCCGACAGGCGGTCGGTCTGGGACATGCTGGCACTCCGGGTTCTGACGCGCAGGGTGGTCGCGGTGATTGGCACGCTCATGGGGCGGGGCGGTGCGGCGGTCGCCCGGTACTCAGGCCGAGGCGGTCAGGCCGAGGTGGAAAGGGCCGCTCGGGTCACGGGATACGCGAACTCTCGCCCGGCGCAGTAGCGTTCGACCTCATCCAGCGCACTGCGGGTGATGCGCAGGAGCTCACCGCCGAGTGAGCCGGCGATGTGCGGGGTCAGCAGCACATTCGGCAGTGAGTACAGCGGTGAGGACACCGGCAGCACCTCGGGCTCGGTGACGTCGAGGACGGCGTGGATGCGTCCCGACAACGCCTCGGCGGTGAGGGCCTCGGTGTCGATGAGGGAGCCGCGCCCCGTGTTGACGAGGGTGGCGCCGTCCCGCAGGAGCGACAGTCTGCGGGCATCCAGCAGGTGGTACGTCTCGGGCAGCGCGGGGGCGTGCAGCGAGACGATGTCGGAGACGGCCAGCAGCTCGTCGAGCTCGACGAGCCGGGCGCCCGTCGACCGGGCCGCCTCGGGATCGAGGTGCGGATCGGCCAGCAGGATGTCGAAGTCGTGGGGCCGGAGCAGCTCCAGCACCCTGCGTCCCACGAGGGACGCGCCCACCAGGCCGATCGTCCTGCGGTAGTTGCCGAAGCCGGGGAAGTGAGCCGCCCAGTCCAGGGTGTTTCGGTGCTCGCGGTAGAGCCCGCCGATCTCCAGGACGCGCTTGTTGGCGAAGAGGATGGCGGCGAGCGTGTATTCGGCGACGGGTACGGCGTTGGCGGCGGCCGCAGTGGAGACGAGGAGCCCGCGGTCCCAGCAGGCTTCCGTCACATGGTGTTTGACGCTTCCCGCTGCGTGCACGACTGCCTTCAGCGCAGGCATGCGGGCCAGCACGGCGTCGTCGAGCGGGTGGCATCCCCAGGATGTGATCAGGATTTCGACAGCTGCCAGGCGGGGCACGCGGTCGAAGTCCTCGGCGACGAAATGCGGTTCGATATCGACGAGACGGGTCAGGCGGTCGATCGCGGCACGAGGGAAGAGGGCATCTCGGTGCGGGCGGCCCATCGCGAAAAGCGCACGAGGGCGGGGCGGAGTGGATGACATGGGGATCCTCAGGACGATGGCCTACTTGACGGCGCCGGCTGTCATGCCGGACTTCCAGAACCGCTGGAGCATCAGGAAGAGGACGACCAGCGGGACCACGGACACCAGCGATCCGACGATGGCCAGGAGGTAGTCCTGCGGGTGCCCCTGGGAGAGTGCGGAGGAGTACCAGACGTACAACCCGAGGTTGACCGGGAAGAGGTCCTTGTCGGACAGCATCACCAAAGGAAGGAAGAAGCTGTTCCAGATCTGGGTGAACTGGAAGAGGAAGATGGTCACGAAGCCCGGCGCGATCATGGGCAGGGCGATCCTGCAGAAGGTCCTGAGCTCGCCTGCCCCGTCCACACGGGCGGCTTCGAGGACCTCGTCGGGGATGTACGAGGCGCTGAAGACGCGGGCCAGGTAGACCCCGAACGGGAACACGAGGCCGGGGATGAACACGCCCCAGAAGGTGTTCACCAGACCGGCTTTGGCAGCGATCAGGTACAGCGGGATCGCCATCGCCGTTCCGGGCACCATCACGCCCAGCAGGACGAAGGAGAAGAGCTTCTCCTTGCCGGGGAAGTTCAGCTTGTCGAACGTGTACCCGGCGGCCACGCTGAACACGGTCGCCAGCAGCGAGCCGACACCGGCGTACAGGACCGTGTTGAGCAGCCAACGCAGGAAGATCCCGTTGTCGACCTCGAACAGGTACGTGAGGTTGTCGACGAGCGCAAAGTCCTTGCCCGGGGCGAAGCCGTTGGTGGCGAACAGGTCCTGGCGGCTCTTGGTGGACGAGAGGACCAGCCACAGCATCGGAAGAAGTGTGTAGAGGGCGGCGAGGCCCAGCATCGCGGTCACACCGGCTTTGGACAGCAGGACCGATGGACGGTTCCCGGGGCCGCGCCGGCCCGGCCGGGGCTTGTCCGTTCGGCTTCTGTCCGTCCGCTCCGGTGCCGGACGGGAGCCGGCGGGGGCAACGCGCGTCATGGTCTTGGTCACGGCTTGCTCCTGCTGCGCGAAAAGCGGGTGACGAGGAACGACAGCAGCGCGGCGAACAGCGCGATGAGCAGCGAGGCCGCTGCTGCCAGTCCGAAGTCGTTGTGGGTGAAGGCGGCGGTCTGGACGAACATGTTGGGCGTCCAGCTGCTGCCGATCGAGCTGGAGGCGCTGTAGATGACCTTCGGTTCGGTGAAGAGTTGAACCGATCCGATCACGGTGAACAGCACGGCCAGGGCGATGGCCGGGCGGATCATCGGCACCTTGATCGACAGGGCGGTACGGATCTGGCCGGCACCGTCGATCTTCGCCGCGTCCAGGGCCTCGGTCGGCACCGCCTTGAGGGCGGCGTAGAAGATGACCATGTTGTACCCGATCCACTCCCAGACGGCGATGTTCGCCGCGGAGAAGACCGCGTTGTCCGCCGACAGGAAGTCGATGTCGAGGCCGCCGGCGCCGAGGAAGTCGATCACCGGGCTCAGTCCGGGCGTGTACAGGTAGACCCAGATGAGTGCCGCGATCAGACCGGGCACCGCGTGCGGGAGGAACAGCGCCAGCTGGAAGAAAGTACGAGCCCTGGTCAGTGCCGAGTCCAGCAGCAGGGCGAGGACGAGGGCGCCGCCGATCATCACCGGAATGTAGATCGCGACGTACGCGGCGATGGTGAGGAATCCGCCGCGGAAGGCGGGGTCCGCCAACGCGCGTACGTAGTTGTCCAGTCCTGCGAAGACCTCTTCCGTCCCGCCGAAGCCGAGGCCGGAGGTGTGGGTGGTGAACAGGCTCATCCAGCCGGCGTAGACCAGCGGGGCAAGGGTGACGGCGGCGAACAGGATGAAGAAGGGTGCCAGGAGCAGCGTGGCGGTGCGGCGCTGGGCGCGGGCTGACGGAGTTGTCATACCGGGCCTTTCTCGAGGGGAGCGGAAAGCGTCGGGGCGGGAGCCGATGCGGGCCTCGACCTGCGGTGCGGGCATCGGCTCACTGGGGTTCGCGTACTACGGGGCGACCTTCATCCCGCGCCGCTCCATGTCCTTCACGGTCGCCTGCTGGGCCCCGGTGAGGACGTCGAAGAGCTTCACCTTGCCCTGGGCGACCTTCGGAAGCTGATCGACGATGGCCGTATTCGTGGTCCCCATGACGGGTCCCCACGTCCAACCGGGCCGGACCGCTGCGTAGGACTTGCTGCCCACGGCGTACACGTCCTGGCCGCCGAAGTAGTCGGTGGGGAAGGCGGCCTTGGTGACCGGCACGAGCTTGGGGTCGGCGGGGAACATGCTGCTGGTCCCGGAGGAGACCCACGCCTTCATGCCCGCGGGGTCGGTGGTGATCCACTTGATGAACTCCTCGGCGGCACCGCTGTTCTTGGCGCCCTTCGGTATGACGAACGAGGAGCCGCCGTACATGGCCGAGGCCGGCTTGCCGTCCCAGGTAGGCACCGGGGCCACCGACCACTTGCCCTTCTGGTCGGCGACGGTCGCCTGCTGGGCCCCCGCGCACCAGCTCGCGCAGACGTAGGCGACGGTCCGGTTCTGCTGGACGCTTGTCCAGAACGGGTCGAGCGAGCTCACCGAGGTGACGAGGTCCTCCCGGGCGAGGTCACCCCAGTAGTCGGCGACCTTCCGGGAAGGAGCGTCGTCCAGCGATACCTTCCAGGAATCCTTCTCCGTGCCGAACCACTGCGAACCGGCCTGCCAGGCGAGGGCGGTCAGCAGTCCCGGGTTGTCGGTGTAGAGAACCCCGCCGCGGGCCTTCGGGTCCGCCTTCTTCACCTGAGCGGTCATGTTCCGATACGCGTCCCACGTCTTGGGGACACTGATCTTGTGGCTCTTGAAGAAGTCGTTGCGGTAGTACAGCATCAGCGGAGCCGCGTCGCGGGGAACACCCCACGTCTGGCCCCCCAGCTCGACCAACTGCCTTACGGACTGCGGGAAATGTTCCTTGACCAGGGGCGCGAGCGAATCGCTCAGCGTCTCCAGCTTGCCCTGAGTGGCGAACTCCGGCAGCTGCGGGTACTCGACGACCGCGGCATCCGGGGCGGTGCCGGCCTTCACGGCGTTCGTGAGTTTGGAGTAGTACTCCTGGCCCGAGGGCACCGCCTCGAAGGTCACATTGATGTCCGGGTGGGTCCGGTTGAAGGCCTTCGCCACTTCGTCGGAGCCCTTGACGAAGGACCAGAAGGTGACCTTTCTGGTGCCCTTCTCCGCCGTGGGAGTCCCGCTGTCCGAGTCTCCACATCCCGCGGTGAGAAGGCCGATTGCTGCGACGGAGCAGACCAGCGCTGCCAGTCGTCTACGAAACATGATGTGCCACCGATCGTTTGCTTGGGTGTCACCGCAATCATTCGTTACGTACGACAGCACGTCAATGCATCTGATTTCGTTTTTTTGATAACGAAACCACATGGCTTCACATGGTTACGCGTCGGTCCGGTGGCTGGCGCCACAGGATGCGCGGACTCGCAGTTCCGGGCGGAGCAGGATCTCGGCCAGCGGGGTGGCCGGGTCGGACAGTCGGCGTACCGCCAGGTCGAGCGCCCATGACCCCACCGCCTGTTTGGGGGGTGCGACGGCGGTGAGGGGGACGTCGCTCAGCTCGGCGACCTCGTCGTCGTAGGTGACCAGTGCCAGATCTTCCGGCACGCGCATACCGCGTGTGCGCAGGATGCCGACGAGGGCGATGGCGTCGATGTCGTTGTGCACCAGTGCGGCCCGGACCTCGCCGGATTCCACGGCCCGGACCACTTCTTCGAAGCGCGCGTCGGCCGGAGCCGCATCACCGGTGGTGCTGATGCGGAACTCCGGCCCCGGCGTCAGCCCCATGGCCTTCACGGCGTCGGCATGACCGGCGCTGAGAAGAGCCGTGTTGGGGCTCTCGATCCTGGCGACGAGGGCCACCTTGTCGTGTCCGAGCCCGGCGAGATGGCGCACCGCGAGGGCCGCGCCGTAGGCGTGGTCGGAGGCTACCTGCTCCAGTCGGCCGGCCTGTATCCCGGCCCGGCGCTCCACCAGTACGGCCGGCACATCGAGGGTGCTCAGCCACTGTTCGGCCTTGTCCAGAGGGTGCAGGCCCGGGTGCAGCATCAGCAGCAGGCTGTTGATCCCGCCGGCCACGAGTTGGCGGACCTGCTCCTGGTTCTCCGACAGCGACTCCCCGGAGACGGTCAGTACGACGCGGACGCCACGCGCGCGGGCCGCGTTCTGGACGCCCCGGATCACCTCCGCGTAGTAGTAGCCGCCCGGCGGCACCACCAGCCCGACGGCGTACTTCTCCCCGGTGGGGGCCGGGGCGGCGGCCGGGGACTCGACGGGAGCGGGGGCGTCCGAGGCCAGGGCCCTGGCGCCGCCGTGCACGCGGTTCAGCAGTCCCTGGCCGGCCAGCTCCCGTACGTCCTGGCGCAGGGTCACGGCGGAGACTCCCATCTCCTCCGCCAGCGCCTTCACGGTGATCGACCCCTGGCGCTCCACCGCGCGCAGGATCGCTTCCCGCCGCTCGTTAGCCAACACCTTCAGTCCCCTCTCGGTAGCGAGTGAGTCATCGTTCTTCACTCGACAATCGAAAAGATATCAATCAAAGGTCAACGATGGCCTGGAGCAGCGAATCTCCGCGGCGGGGTCAGTGCGACGGCCTGTCGTCGACGGCGACGAGGTTGCCGCCGCGGAGCGTGTAGAGCAGACCCTCGTGGACGTTGACGTGCGGGCCGCTGTACCAGGCCCCGTTGATGTCCGCGACGACGGTGGTGACGGCGAACGTCTTCGGATGGAAGCGGAAGAGCGTGGTGTCCGAGACGCCGTAGACCGCACCCCTGTTGGTGACCATGGCGGCGAATCCCTTGCTGACACTGCTGACGTCCGCGGTGTGCACCACCTTCCTGGCCCGCACGTCGATGACGAACAGGCCTCCCTTGGTAGTGAGGCCGTAGAGGCTCCGGCCCTGCACCGCCAGAGCCGCCACGCCCGCCGCCTGCTTCGTGTCGACGCGCCACTGCTCCTTGCCGGTGGCCGGATCGACGGCGACGACGGTGGCGCGCGGTCCCTGCTTGGCGGCGTTGTCACCGCCCAGGTAGGCGACGCCGTCCCGGTTGGCCACCGCTCGCACGAGTTGGACGTCGTCGATGGGGTTGACGTAGGACGCCGACTTCCCGGTCCGTGGAGAGTACGTCCACAGGGCGCCGCCGCCCTCGGTGTCGGACTGCACGCCGACCAGGAGCAGCTTGTTGTCCGGGTCCCACGAAAGGTCCAGCGGACGGTTCTGCTCGCTGGGGAACTTCGCCGTCTGCTGCGGCTGCTGTCGCCGGGAGGAGTCGTAACGCCAGATGCCCTGTGCGTTGTACTGCCCGGTGTACAGGACGCCTTCGATCACCTCGGCGTCCTTGGCCTCACCCGGTGCCTGCAGGTTGACGACCTCGCCGGTCTTCAGGTTGCGCCGTGAGATGGCGCCGTTGCCGCCGAGGTAGACATACCCGTGGCCGGCGGCGATCCCCATGCCTGCCTGCGGTCCGGCCTTTACCCCCGCCTCGTACAGGTCCGTGACCACCGAGGTCTTGGCCGGCAGGTCGATCTCGGCGACGAATCCGTAGCCCGAGACGACAGCGAGCTTTCCGTCGGCGTGGTCCAGCCCCCAGATCTCGCCGAGGTCCGGACCGGTGAACTCCACGTGGGAGATGGTCCTGTCGGCCTTCGAATAGGCCTCCACTCCCGACTCGGAGGCGAAGTAGATCCGCTCGGCGTCGGAGGTGAACGTCTTGATGACAGCCCCCTCGGTCTTCACCACGGTGTACGAGGAGAAGTCCGCCAGGTCGATGACGGCGAGCTTCGCAGGGTCGACCGCACCCGACGTGCCGACGATCAGCTTCCCGTCATGGACGGCGAGTTCCCGCAGGCTGGGGTCCTTCTCCATCTCCTTGGGCACGATCGAGGTGAACTCGCGGCTCTTCCGGTCGAAGGCGAACAGGGACGCCTTGCTCGCGCCGCTCCCGCCGGAAAGGACGCTGCCCGCGCCGAAGAAGACGGTGGTGTCCGTGGCCGCGACCGCCCTGGCCAGCGTCGCCTTCGGATCAGGGGCGCCCAGATTGGCCACGGCATCTTTGGCAGGGTCGTACTGCCACAGGACGGGCGGCTTGTCCGGAACGCCGCCCACGGCGAAGACCGTGCCGTCGGGGGCGACGGCCAGGTCACGGATGTCGCGGTCCTCGGTCCTGCCGATGGGCACGGCGGGCTTCTCGGGCGTCTTCAGGTCCCACCGGTAGAGATTCGGCTTGCCCTGGTCGGACTTGACCAGGACGCCGATGTAGAGGTAGCGGCCGGTGGGATCCGCCGCGAGTGCCTGGATGGAGGGCTCCGGCCCCGCGTCGAGGTTGGTGGACGACACCACCTTCCGGCTCGGCAGATGGAAGCCGACAACGCTGGAGGGGGTCAGGTTGCGCGAGCCGATGTAGACGGTGTCGCCGACCAGCACCCCGCTCATCAGCGAGAACTGGACCAGGCCCGGCCCGAGGTCGGTCACCTTGGTCGCGGCCGCCGCCTCGGGTGCCGCACCGGCCTGCGGGGCGAGAAGAGTTCCGGCGGCGGTGGCCAGCCCGAGCGCACCACCGGTCTGGATCAGCCGGCGCCTGCTCAGGGAACGGGTATGGGGCATCTGTACTCCAAGGGGTGTTGAGTCTGCTGTTCCACACATCCGGGGATCCAGGGATCCGCGTCAGGAGAGGTCGAGGATGCGGATGTCGTCGTGCTGGACGATCCGCGTGGGTACGTCACCGTTCTCGATCGACTCCGAGGGTCGGTAGAGCCCCCACTTGATGTAGCCGTGCTCGGCCGGGTTCTCCGGCTGGTAGGTACGCACGTTCTCGTACGAGGCGGCCGGCTTGTAGTCGGACTCTCCCGGCAGCCGCACGGAGACCTTGAAGTAGCCCGTCTCGTCGGTGGTCCAGCGTGCGTCCACGCGGAAGCTCATCCACTTGTTCACATACGGACGGAGGTCCGGCACCACCGCCGTCTGCTGGTTCAGGTGTGGGGACCTGAACGCGACCTCGTTGCGCTTCGCCATGAGGTAGAACGCCGGGACGTTGCCACCCGCGTACTTCCCCTGGAAGAGGATGTCGCCCGATTCGCTGCCACCAGGCGTGTAGGTCTTCCAGTCCTTGAGCAGCACGCTGAACTCGTAGCGCTGCACGTCACCGACGTCGAACTGCCCGGATGGAAGCAGATCCGTCGCGCTCTCGCTCCGCGGCGCGCCGTTGGACTCGTATCCCGCGTCGCCGAGCGTCACCTTGTGCTGAACCGCGTACGAGCCCTCGTGCCCGGGCTGCACGACGCCGGAAGCGTCCGATGCCGTCGCGTGCGTGGTGCTCA
This sequence comes from Streptomyces sp. NBC_01260, assembly GCF_036226405.1. Lineage (NCBI taxonomy): Bacteria > Bacillati > Actinomycetota > Actinomycetes > Kitasatosporales > Streptomycetaceae > Streptomyces > Streptomyces sp. NBC_01260. Next base: position 222,396 of record NZ_CP108464.1, read on the forward strand.
GGCCGTCCACTCCGGAGTTCAGGGCTCCGTTCTCGTAGTCCACCTTCAGCTTCTCCGTGGTGGACTGCGCGGGCGCGGAGCCGGCGAGCGGGGCGCCATCCGGTTCGGCTCCTGACGAGTACGACACCAGAACGGGAACCATCAGCGCCCCTGCGCATAGGGCGGTCGCCACCTTGAGAACCTTGATCATTTTCACTCCTCGACATCGTGGGGCTGCGAGAACCGGTCGAAGGCCACCCAAGGGTGTTCCTCCAGCACCGTCACACCGTGTGGCCGAAACTCAAACGGCGAGACGACATCGTTTGGTGGGCGATGGAGGTACTTCGAACCGCCTGCATGCTGACACGCTTGCGAATGAAACCGGAAGACCGATGGCAAAACTTCATTCAAGCCAAGGGATGGCGAGGTTCTGGCCATGCATTCACAGATGTACCGGGGCGAGAGGTCATCGATTCGACGATCCCGCTCGCCATGGAATGTTCATCTTTCGACGGAATACGATGTCGAATGACGCAAGAATGACGAGGGTGGCTGGATCGTCTGGGCCGATCACGGACACGTGCGGTGCAGTGCTCGATCATGAGCTTGGTATGGGTCGAAAGGTCACGTGCCGTGACTTCCTCGACAAGGTGGCCGTCACTGCCGTGGGCGCGGCCGCGGCGATGGCGCTTCTTGGGGCGACGCCGAGCGCAGAGCCCGGCCCCACCCGTCACGGGCCCCGCAGGCCGCTCACGCCCTACCTGCCAGGCGGGACCGGCCTGACGTGGCGCACCCCGTGCGTGACGGCGCGTTCGCACGGCCGCATATCGGATACCCGTGAAACCTACGACCTGGTCGTGGTCGGCGGTGGCCTCAGCGGTGTGGCCGCGGCTCACCTCTACCAGCGAGCACGCCGGCCCGCGGGCCCGGGTCCTCGTCCTCGATGCCCTCGGCGGGCATGCCGGGCGCAACGAGTCCGCGTCGGCCGCACTAAGCTCCTGTCCGACGGCGGCACGGTCAACATCGACACTCCGAGCACCTGGTCGCGCGGAGCCCGCGACCAGCGTGCACACCATCGACTACGCCGAAAACCCGGGTGCGCCATCACGTCCTGCGACCGTCATACTCGACGCCCGTACGGCCCCTACCTGCCCGGGGCCGTACGGGGCCTGCCCGGAACAGCTGCGGTGCGCTCCTGGGAGTGCCGGCCCACGCGGGCGGGCGCATGCTGTGAGAAGGACCGGAATCCTCTTGCCCGACAAGGGGGCCCTGTGGGATCGAGGAACGAGGCGGGGCACACCGAGCGCCCCATGAGCGTTTCCCCCCTCGACAGCATCGCGGCGGCCCTGCTCGACGCCGAGGGCGGCATCTCATGGTGGTCGCGGGCCGCCCACGAGCTGCTCGGCTGGACCGGTCAGGAGGTGGCCCGCCATCCCGCCCAGCGGCTTCTGGTCGACCCCGATGACGATTCTTTCTGCCGCACCGAGCGGGCCATCGTGCACCGGACGCGCCTGCGGCATCGTGCCGGGCACGTGGTCAAAGCCGACATTCACATCGCGGGGGCAAAGGACTCGGACGAACGACTGGTCCTCGCCCTGCCGCCCGAAGGGCCGGGCAGCTGCCACCAGGACCGGGACATTGCCAGGGCCCTCCTCGCCCAGGACTCCATCGGTGTCGCGCAGTTCGATATGGACATGGGGCTCGTACGGACGAACGCGGCCATGGACGCGCTGCGGCCCCGGAACGCGGAGGACAACTGGCTGTGCCGTCTCGTCGCGCGCGACGGCGGCGGTGAGGCCCGCGCCGACTTCGGACACGTAGCGGCCACAGGGGCCTCCGTCGCGGCCCGCATCTACGGGCTCGGCACCGACGCCGCTGCGTCTTCGGCACTGTCGCTGTCCTGCTTCCGGATCGATCAAGCCCTGGGCGTACCGGTCGGCATCATGGTCGAGGCGACAAGGGTTCCGGAGACCGGTCCGACCCGCCTCGGCGACGCTTACCGGAATGCCTTCGACATCGGCCAGTCGCTCGATGTCGTCCAGGTGGCACAGGACCTCACCACGGTGCTGGTACCGGCCATGGGCGACTACGCGGCAGTCGATTACCCGGACGACGTGTTGCAGGCCCGCGACCCGGCGTACGGATACCACGGTCAGGAGGCGGCCGCTCCGCGCCGCGTGGCGGTGAAGTCCGAGCACGGCGCGTGGCCGGCCCAGCTGGTTCAGGTCGGCGAGGCGGTTCCGCGCGTCAAGGAGTCCCCGGAGATCGCAGCCAAGGTCGTCGGCGACGTGCTTGTCGCGGACGCCGCACTCGCGCGGCGGATCCTCGGCAACGACCCCGTACTGCTGCTGAAGTTCATGCCAGAGGGCATGCACCACTCCCTCGGCTGCCCGCTCTATCGCGGCGGCCGGTTCTTCGGCTACGCACAGGTGTATCGCTGCGGCACCTCGGCACCGTTCGACGACACGGACATCAAGCTGATGCACGACCTGTGTGCCAGGACCGCGACGGCCATCGACCATGCCTTCCGTTTCACTCGCGAGCATCAGACGGCGGTCGTCCTCCAGCACAGTCTCCTGCCCCCGTCGGCGACGCACAGCGTGGCCGCCGAGACGTCAGGCATCTACGTGCCCGCCGGCGGAGCCGTGAGCGTGGGAGGAGACTGGTACGACGCCGTCAACCTCTCCTCGCTGCGGATCGGGCTCGTGGTCGGCGACGTCGTGGGACACGGTCTCGAGGCCGCCGCCACGATGGCCCGCCTCCGCACAGCGGTCCAGACGCTCGCCGACCTGGACCTGCCGCCCGACGAACTGCTCACCCGCCTCGACGATCTGGTGCGGCGGATGCAGCTGGAGGCGGACGAGCCCGACACCGTGGGCGGTTCCTGTCTGTTCGCCGTGTACGACCCGGTCGACCGAACGTGTCGGATGGCCTCCGCCGGTCACCCACCGCCGGCTCTGGTGACACCCGACGGCGACGTCGGCTTCATACCCGCCGCACCGGGGCCGATCCTCGGCGTCGGCGACAACCCCTTCGAGGTCACGACGGTGACGCTGCCTCCGGGAAGCACCCTCGTGTGTTACAGCGACGGGCTGCTCGGGCGGGACGTCGTGCAGGGATCGGAGCATCTGAAGTCGGTTCTGGCCGAACAGTGCACTGCGGACCGTCCTCTGAAGGCCGTGGGAGAGGCCATACTGGCCCGCACTCCCCACGCGGAACACCCGACCGACGACATCACCGTCCTGATCGCCCGCACCCACGCCGTGGCGGACGAATCCACAGCGATGTGGGAGTACCCCGCCGACCCCGCTGCCGTCCAGCACGCCCGCGCCCATGTCAACGCCCAACTGGAGGCATGGGGACTGCACGAGTTGCTGTTCAGCACCGAGTTGATCGTGAGCGAGCTCGTCACCAATGCCATCCGGTATGCCGGCCGGCCTGTCACGCTGCGCCTGATCCGCGACCACGTGCTCTTCTGTGAGGTTTCGGACCCGAGCAGTACTCAGCCCCGGCTGCGCCGTGCTCTTGCCACCGATGAGGGTGGCCGCGGGCTCTTCCTCGTCGCCCAGCTGACGACACGCTGGGGCAGCCGGTACACGGACCGGGGTAAAACCATCTGGACGGAGCAGAAACTGACGCCCCGGTGAACGCAATTTCGCGGTCGCCCGCTCACAGGGGGATCAGAAGAGGCCCCCTCCGCGGCTGCGTCGCGGTGGACGCCCCGACGCCGCCGACCAGGAGCGCCACCGCGCCCAGCCCCAGGAGGATGGCGTCGAAGGCTTCTTTGACGGCCAGTTGTGCGGCCGGGGCGTCGGACGGGCGGAGACCGACACTTCGTTGGGGGTCGCCGGGTTGACGGTGGGGGCCAGCGAGTCTCGGACCGCTTCGGCCTCGGACTCGACGGTCCGGGTGCAGACGGTGGTCGGGCACCTGAGCTTTACCGTCGGCGTGGACCTCAGTTCCGACCACACAAGTCGGTGGTCAGAACTGAGTGAACGTCACCCATGTTCGACCCCGGGATCACGAGGGGCTCGAACGGGTGGACTCCATCGCTCTCTGGGGGCGGTCACGCCGGGACCCGAACAGCCGGTCCGATATCTGGCCGTTGACGAGGGCGCCCGCTGCCATGCCCACCGGAAGGGCGACCGAGATCCTCAGGGGGCTGATGCTGCTGCCCCCGTCCTCCCAGTTGTCGCCGAGGAAGTAGAGGGGAACCCAGATCAACAGGCCGTAACGGGCCATGTTCTGAAAGCCGATGGCGATACCGGTCGACCAGATCCTCGGGTTGCGCAGCACTGCCGCGTACCGCTGGAAGGACGTCTCACCCGCCGACGCGCCGGCTTCCTCCGCGGCCTCGTCCGCCTCGATGGCGTCGGCCGACCCGGCCGGCGGGGTGACACCGGCCTGAGCGGGACTGTCCCTGGCGATGACGTAGAAGGTGACACCGCCCACCAGCATCAGGAGCACCGGCATCCGAAGATCCACTGCCAGTCGAGGTCGAGCGTGTCCACGACGATCGTGGAGGTGACGAAGGCCAGGACGGATGCCATCCCGGCGGCGAAGGTGTAGAAGCCTCTTGCCCCGCTCGTGCGGGGCCCACCAGTTGGAGATGACCCGCCCGCCGGCCGAGGTCCTCCTCGATGCCGGGAACGACGAAGCCGAAGGTCTGCCTGCCGGTGCAGAAGAAGAAGTAGCAGAACATGGCGGACAGCAGCATGCGCCACTTGAGCCGGGTGTACGCGTGCTCCTGCAGGGGGTCGGGAGTGCGGCTCCCGGCCATCACGTTCTCGGCGTTCGACATGGTTTCTCAACCAGTCCGGGGAAAGTGCCGCGTGTCCGGCCGCGGGGGAAGGGGCCGGTGTGTGAGGCGGTGGTGGCCGCCGGGGCGTGGCCGACCTCGCGGGGCAGGTCCGGAGCGGCCGGATCCCCGGAGGTGACCTCGTCTCATCAGGTGGTCCGGGCCGACGCGTTCTCCTGCTCGGCGACCAGCGTGGTGGCGACCCAGAGGGCGTCGTAGTTGTGGATGCGGGCGGGAGCGCCGAACGGCTTGTCCAGCAGCTCCGGCCGCGCCGGCCGCCGGTTGATCAGGAACGGGATCCGCAGCTCGCCCAGAGCCCCGTGGGATCGCAGCGGCGCGTCGAGCCCGCTGAGGTCGTGCCAGGCAGCGAACCGGCCGAGCGCGGTGCAGGCCTCCGCGAGGACCACGATGTCGCCGATGCGGTCGGCGGGCAGGGCGTAGCGCTCGGCGGCCTCCTCACGACCGTGCACCTCCTGCACTCCCTCGATGGCCCGCAGCGCCTCGACGGTGGAGGTGCGAACGGCTCCCGGCGGCAGGTACACGCTCGCGAAGGAGCCGAGCGCACCGTGGTGCACGGTGTAGGGGTCGGTGATCGGGAGGATGACCCGCAGGCCCTCCGCCTCGGCGTCCTCGGTGATTCCGAGAATCCTGCGGACCTCCTCCTCGACGTAGATCACCCGGGCCACGCCTGTACCGTCCGTCTTGGCGCTCATGCCGTGATCGGCTGTCAGGACGACGGTCGCGCCGAGTTCGGCCAGTCGGCCGGCGTAGTGGTCGATCTTCTCGTACAGGTCATTGGCCGCTTCGGTGCCGGGCGCGTGCTTGTGCTGGATGTAGTCCGTGAGCGAGAGGTACATGAGGTCGGCGCCGCGGGTCTCCATGATCCTGACGCCCGCGGCGAGTGCGAATTCGCTGAGGTCTGCGGAGTAGACGCTCGGCAGCGGCCTTCCGACGAACTCCAGTACGTCACCCATGCCGTTGTCCTCGACGGTGGCGCGGTCGGCCTTCTCCGCCGAAAAGCAGATGCCGCGTCGGGACGGTGCGACGAACTCGCCGGAGCCGTCGAGCGAGAGCCCCTCCTCGACGAGCCCGGCGCCGAGCAGCCTGCGGAGCTTGTCCTTGGCGGTCACGACGACCACGTCGAGGCCGGCCTCGTTCGCCGCCCCGAAGACGGTGGGGACGCGCAGGAACCGCTTGTCGTTCATCAGCACCTCCTCACCGAGCTCGGTGTCGAAGATGTAATTGCCGCTGATCCCGTGCACGGCCGGCGGGTGGCCGGTGGCGATGGACACGTTGTTCGGATTGGTCAGGGCCGGCATCGCGCAGTGGGCGGGCCACGACGTGCCCTCTCCCTCAAGCACCTTACTGAGCCAGGGCATGCGTCCGGCCGCCATCGCCTCGATGTGGTAGTCGGGCTCACTGCCGTCGATACAGATGACCACCACCGGCCCGCGGGGCATCGAGTAGGTCCTGCCGTTGACACTGAATGTCCCTGAGGTCACGAGGGGCTCCCTGCTGCATGTAACGTGGCCGAAATCCTGCTGCCCCATGAGCGTGCTGGCAGGAGGCGCCACGAGGAACTCGTCTTTCGGCTATCGCCCCCATAGCCCGAACCCACTGCCCGCCCGGCATCGTTGCCACACACAGGGTGACGTAGCCGTCGCCGCCGTCGGCGATCGTCCACTGGGTGGGCATCGTCGTCCGAGACGCCGCTCCAGACGGCCAGGATCAGGAGTGTGCCGCCGTGCGTGGTGTTGATCGCGTACTGCCCCGAAACCCACGGGCATCAACCGGAATTGCGACGCGCTCGCGGCCGCGTCAAACATCGGCTCCCTGCTGACCGATGGGGTCGAACCCTTCCGCTCACACCTGCGTGCCTTCCGGCTCAGCAGCGTGAGAGCCGCCGAGGATCCGACGCCGGCCGAGCACGAGCGGGTCGTGCGCCGCGTGCCGCGCAGGAAAGCCGACCGCGCCGCCGAGGCCATGACGGAGCATCTCACCCTCAGCCTCATCCTCCGGCGCCAGCTGGCCGGTGAGACCGAAGGCTGAGTCACGTCCCGCCGACTGAACGCTCCGCCCGGGCCGCAGGCTGTCGCCCGCGGCGTGTCGTGGCCGGCGGTCAGGCCAGGCGCTGCCGCACCCATGCCGACAGCCGGTCCACAGCGACGATCAGGACCAGCACGACCAGGATGTGAGTCAGCATCTCGTCGAACTGGAACAGCCTGATCGACTGGTTGATCAGGAAGCCGATGCCTCCCGCGCCGACGAGTCCCAGCACCAGCGAAGCACGCACGTTGACGTCCAGCCGGTACAGCAGCAGTCCGATCAGCTGGGGTGCCACGGTCGGCAGCAGGGCGTGCGCCGCGATCTGGATCCTGCCTGCCCCCGCCGAGCGCAGGGCCTGCACCGGACCGGGGTCGGCGTCCTCCAGCGCCTCCGCCCACAGCTTGCCCATCACACCGACGTTGTGGAGAAGCAACGCAAGTACGCCCGGGAAGGGACCGAGTCCGACAGCGGTGACGAAGATCAGGGCGAAGACGACGTCAGGTACGGCGCGCAGGAACGACAGCAGGGAGCGCGCCACCTGGTAGACCGTCGTCGAGGGGGCGGTCCCGCGCGCCGCGAGCAGTGCCAGGAGCAGCGAGAACGGCACGGACAGGGTCGTGCCGAGCAACCCGATCCACAGGGTGACCAGCGCACCGTTGAGACTGGGTTCCAGGACGTCCCAGCTCAGATCGGGCGGGATCGCGTCACCCAGAAAGTCCACGATGCCTCCCCAGCCCTCGGCCAGCGCTCCGAAGGACATGTCGGTGGTGTTCCACGCGACGACATGAGCGGTGACCACCGCGGCGGTGACCACGGCTCCCACAGCCGTGGCCCGTGGCCGGGCGGGCTTCGGGGGGACGGGAAGCGTTCGTACCTCATTGAGGTCGATCATGAAACGGCCTCCACAACCGCGGCCCGGTAGAGGGCGTCGACGTTCTGGCCGGGTGGCCCGTTCAGGATCACCCGGCCGCTTCGCAGGCCGACCATGCGGTCGGCGTGGCGGGCGGCGAGCGAGGGCTGGTGCAGGACAGCGAGGACGGCCAGGCCCGCGTCGTGGGCGAGCTCGGCCAGCAGCGCGAGTACCTGCTCGGACGCGGCCGGGTCCAGTGCCGACACCGGTTCGTCGGCCAGCAGGACGCGGGGGCGCTGGCACAGGGCACGAGCCACGGCGACGCGCTGCTGCTGGCCGCCGGAGAGGCGGCCCGCGCGGTCGTGCGCCCGGTCGGCGAGACCCACCCGGTCCAGGCAGGCCATCGCCTCCTCCCGCAGTGCGCGTGGGAACAGTGCGGGAACCAGCGAGTGCCTCAGCCACAGCCGGCCGAGGGCGCCGGCGCACACGTTCTCCAGGACGGTGCGCCGGCGCACGAGGTGGATGTGCTGGAAGACCACGGCGGTGTCCAGCGGCGCGGACGGCTTCCCGTCGATGGTCACGCTGCCCGCCGCCATCGGTTCCAGGCCGGCGGCGGCTCGTAGCAGGGTCGACTTGCCGGAGCCGTTGGCCCCGAGTACGGCGAGCAGCTCGCCCCGGGCGACGTCGACGTCCGCCCCGTGCAGCACCTGCCGCTCTCCGTACCGCACGGTGATCCCTGACAGGGCGAGCATCAGACGTCCTTCTCAGTCAGGTTCAGGGCGGCGGCCAGGTCGAACAGCGGCTGGTACGTGGACTTGTCCACGGCGATCAGCGGCGCCGGCGGGTCCACGTCGAGGAGGGCGCCGATCTTGCCGACCTTGTCCGACGGCAGCTTCAGCAGCGCGTCGGTGACGGCCTTCTTGAATTCGGCGTCCAGGCTGCCGCGGACGGTGATCGGGTCGTTCGGGATCGGATCGGAGCCCCACACCTTCCGGAACCCGGACGGGTCGAAAGTACCGGCGGCGGTGGCACTCGCCAGCTGCTGGGAGTTGACCTCGGCCGCGTCGACCGTGCCCTTGGCGAGGGCCAGCAGCGCCTCCGGGTGACCTCCGGCGTAGTTGACCTTGACGTCGTCCTTCTTCAGGCCTGCGTCGAGCATCGCCTGGCGCGGCAGGGCGTCACCCGACGTCGACCCGACGGAAGCCAGCGCGAGGGAGTGGCCCTTGAGATCCCCGACCGACTTGACGGCGGACTCCTTCGGCACCCAGATGCCGGCGGTGTAGCTGGACACCTTTCCCTTGCCGTCACCGAACGAGGCGACTGCCTCGGCCTTGGCCCGCCCACTGGCGAAGACGTAGCCGAGAGGGCCGAACATGGCGATGTCGAGCTTGCCGTTCTCCATGGCGAGGACCTCGGCGGAGTAGTCCTCGGTGACGGTCAGCTCCACCTCGCAGTCCAGGCTTTCGCCGAGGGCGTCGGCGAGGACCTCGGCGGCCGGGGTGAGCTTGGCGGGGTCCTCGAAGGGCTCCACACCGAAGCGGATCCTTCCGCCGGGGCAGGTGGCGGACTCGGCCGCGTCCGAACTGCCGCCGCAGGCGGTCAGGGACAGCGCGGCGACTACGGCGAGCGAGGTGGCAAGGACGACAGGGCGGACGGACACGGTGAACTCCGGGTTCGAGGACAGTACGGGGGAGGGACGCGGTAGGTGCACGGGGGGAGTCGCTCGCCGGGGCGGCTGTGGCCAACGTTTCAGGCACAGCCACCCCGGTCAACACTTGTATCGACAGGTTGCCAACTGTTCATCTGTGAGTCGGCAGTGAGTTGCCCGGCCTCGCGGCCGAGGGCCGGCAGGGACGCAGGCGCGGCTCAGCGGTGGCTGTGTCCGCGCCCCCCGCCGGGGTGCTCCTCGTCCCGGCCGTGGTGGGCGTGTGCAGGACGCCTCGGATAGGAGGTGTGACCGAGTTCGGCCGCGGTACGGGTCACCTCGAAGAGGCGCTCGGCGTCGCGGTTGATCCAGGTCGCCGTGAGGGTCGGCATGTCGAGCGTCGTATCGGCGACCAGCTTGAGGAAGACGTGTGGCTCGACGGCACTGTGCACCAGGTAGGGGCTGGGCACGTTGAGGCTCGGGATGGTGCTGTCGTGCATGGGGCTGACGATGAACTGCCACAGGTCGTAGCCGACACGCGGGCCGTAGCTCAGGGCACGGGAGACGTGGATGTCTCCGCCGATCAGGAAGCAGCCCGGGATCTTCTCCGCGGCGATGAAGTCGTAGATCGCCTCCCGCTCGTAGGAGTAGGTGGCCCAGTCGTCCTTCTCGGCGTTCTGCTTGTCGTCCCAGATCATGCCGGTGGCGATGGCCTTGAACGGTGCCGTGCTCCTGCGGAGCTGCTTGCGGAGCCAGTCCCACTGCACCGTGCCCAGACAGGTCACCTGGGTGCTGTCGGCCCAGCTCGGTGCGGTGCGGCTGAACCAGCGCGGATCCAGCAGGAAGACCTCGATCGGACCCCGGCGGAAGGATGTATAGATACCCTCGCCGTCCGTTCGCTGCTTGAGGATCTTCCCGTCCGCGGTCTGCCCGAAGGAGGGGTTGGCGCGGTAGTTGACGAAGGCGGTGCGGTTCTGGCGTTTGCTCTTGTAGTCGCCGTGGAAGTCGTTGCCCCCGAAGTCGTGGTCGTCCCAGGTGGCCCAGACAGGCATGGAACTGATCATCCGGGAGATCTCCGGCTGCACCAGGAACGTACGGTGCTTCCGGCGGGCCACCTCGAGGTCGGGGCTGTCGACGTACGGGGTGTCGCCTAGCATGACGAAGCTGTCGCAGCCCTCGTCCATGATCGCCGTCCATACGTGGTCGGGGACCGACGGGCCGCACGAGCCCATCCCCATGGTGACCACGGAGGGCTTGTCCGGGTCGGGCGAGGTGGTGAAGGAGCCGGTCATCGGCGCCAACCCGGCCACTTCCTTGACCGGGGTGAGGGCGAACTCGTACGCCGTGTCGGGAGCCAGGCCGCGTAGTTGGGCGATCAGTGTGTTGTCGTTGCCGGGATCGACAGCGGTGGTGACGGTGCGCCAGACCTTGCTCCCTTTCCCTCCCAGCTCCCGGTAGGCACACTTCCAGCGGGAGTAGAGGGAGGGGTCGAGGCCGGGGCGGGCCCAGATCCGGGCGTTGCCGGGTTCGGTGTGTCCCACCATCGGCCCGACCGGCTGCTCGGGCGGCATCGGCGTCGGCACCACGGCGGGCGCCGTCCCGGTGCGCACCGACGCGACGTAGCCGGCCAGCGCGGTGAAGAACGCCTCGCTGTCCGTCACCGCATCGGCCGGCTGCACCACCGCGCCCGCACTGTTGCGGATCTTGTCCACGGTCAGGCTGGTGACGAGGAACCGGCCGGAGCCGAACTGGCCCTCCAGCAGCGCGGGCGGGAACCCGGAGGCGGAGCAGGCCATCAGCACCCGCATCGAACTCCACCACTGAACCGTCTCGTAGCTCACCCGCGGACTGGCGTTCCGGCCGGTGAACAGCCGGCCGTTGCTGACGCGCAGCCCCTTGACGAGCGGGTGACCGGGATCGACCGGGTGGATCGTGTCGTAGTCGGCGTCGCTGCGTACGGCGGACAGGCCGCTCGGCAGATAGGCCACTGCCGCGCCGTACTGGTCGGACTGCGCAAGGTCCAGCACGACGCGGCGGTCGGCAACGAACCTGCGCAGGGAGTCGGCCTGGTCGGCGACGTAGTCGAGATAGTCATCGCTGTTGTTCGTGAACGTACCGAAGGCGATCAGGTCGGCCGGCTGCGGCTGCTCGTCAGCAGGCAGCGTCAGGTCGAGCGGCACGACCTCGAAGCCTGCCTGGCGCAGCAGTTCGGCCAGCCCCAGGGCCTTGGTCCACGGGTCTTCGTACTCCAGGACGGCGGCGCGCAGCGGGGTGGTGTCGTCCGCGGCGCGCGGCGCGCCGCCTGCGGCGAACGCCGGTGCGGCAGCACCGACCGTGAGAGCGGCGGCGACCCCGCCCGTCAGTATCTTCCGTCTGTCCAGACCGTTGTCCGGCATGTGTCTCTCCTTCGGAACGCGGCCCCCGGTCCGCCTTGTGCGGATACGGAGACCGGGCAATGGGGTGCCCCTCTCGGGGCCTGTGCCGCAGACGCTGGCAGAGCGAGCAACCGACGGCAATAGCTTGTATCGACAAGTCATTCGGAGTTCACGCACACCTCGGACGCGCTGCACGATGTTCACCCGCACCGGGGATCACGCGTTCCTCCCCGACGGCCGCAGGTGGGGGCCGGTTCAGCCCAGGCTCGGCAGAACGGCCTGGCGTGGGGCATCCGCTCCCTGGGCGGCCCGCACGGCCGCGCCGAGATCACCCAGCGAATAGGCCCCTTCCACGAGGTCGGCGAAGGGGTGGGCGGCATGACGGGCGGCGAGGAAGGCCACAGCCGTCCGGAGGTCGGCGGGCCGGTAGTTGTGCACACCCGTGACCGTGCGCAGGCCCCGCACCAGCCACTCGGGATCGACGGGGACGGTGTCCGCCGGGGAGACCGAGCCGGCCAGCACGGCGGTCCCGCCGATGTCGAGGGCGGACAGACACGCCCGGACCGCGTCCGTCCGGCCCGACAGCTCCAGGGCGATGTCGACCCGGCCCGGCGGTTCGCTCACGCCCCGCACCCGGGCGGCCCCGAACTGCCCGGCGCGCGCCCGCCGGGCCGGGGACGGATCGACAGCGGTCACACGGGCGCCCCCCAGGGCCGCCATAGCCACCGCCGTCAGACCGAGCATGCCCGCGCCGGTGACCAGCACCTCGCGCCCCTCCAGGGGGCCGGCGGCGGCGATGACGGCGGCCACGGTGGCGGTCGCGCAGGACGCCGGAGCGGCGACCGCATCCGGCAGCCCCTCGGGTACGGCGACGACGGCGGTACCCGGCAGCAGCACGCAGTGCGTGGCGAACCCGCCCGTCAGCGGGGCCCGTTCATCCAGCGGCTCGTGCCCGTACTTGCGCAGCTCCCGGCACTTCTGCGGGTGGCCGCGCCGGCAGCGCGGGCAGGTCCCGCAGGAGGCGGTGACCGACCACACCACCCGCAGCCCCGGAACCACCGGAGTGCCGTCCACACACGACGGCGCCCCCGGCCCCACCGCCAGCACGGTGCCGACCTGTTCGTGCCCCAGCACCGCCGGAACCGGGGACGACCGCTTGCCGTTCACCGTGTGCAGGTCACTGCCGCACACCGTGGCCAGGTCGATGCGCACCAGCACCTCACCCTCGCCGGGCGACCGCGGAGTGGTGGTGGTCACCAGCGTGAACGGCCGGTCGACCCCGTCCCAGCGGGCATAGCGGACGGCGAGAAGTTCGTCGGAAATGGTCCCAGGCATGGCGTCAGCCCAATCCGTCGCGATGACATGAAAGCGAGTAAGTAACCTGTATAGACACCTTCTCGAGGTGGTGGCGAAATTCTGGGTGAACAGAAGATGCAAAGGCTGTTCACCGACGACACCCAGGCGGTCGCACCCGCGCTCCGCGACCGGGCGTACGACCGACCGAACCATGCGCGACAGGCGGGCAGTCCATCCCGATTCACCCAAAGGCGCCGCGAGGTGACAGCGTCGGGAGAGCCCGCACCACCGGCTGAGGCGGGACCGGAGGAACAGGAACGGAACCTGTAGGGTCAAGTGCATGGCCACCCCTCTGCACCGGACGATCGCAGCCGAACTCCGCCATCGGATTCGTTCCGGGAACCTCGCGGTCGGTGGGTCGCTGCCGTCCGAGTCCCAGCTCTGCGAGGAGTTCTCGGCGTCGCGAGGACCGGTCCGGCAGGCCCTCGCCACCCTGCGTGACGAGGGGGTCATCGGCGGCGGGCAGGGCAAACGGGCCGTGGTGCTGGACACCGTTCCCACCCAGCCGTTCGAGTCGTTCCTGTCCTTCACCCGCCGCGCGGAACTGACCGGCTACTCCCCCGGCCAGAAACTGCAGGAGATCGCGCTGCGCCGCCCCGAACCGGAGATCGCCGCGGCCCTCCAGATCAACCCGGACGACCTCGCGGTCCAGCTCGTCAGGCTGCGTCTGCTCGACGGGCGCCCGGCCATGCTGGAGCGCATGACGTACGTCGAGTCGGTGGGCCGTCCATTGATCTCCGCGGACCTGGACGCCGGTTCCATCTACGCCCTGCTCACCGAGCAGGGCGTGGATCTGCACTCGGCCCGCCACACGTTTGACGCCGTCCCCGCCAACACTCTGGACGCGAAACTGCTGGACGTCCCCGAGGGGTTTCCGTTGCTCAGGGAGCGGCGCCTGACGACGGACTCTCAAGGCACCCCCGTCGAATGGTCCGAGGACCGCTACCGCTCGGACACCGCGACCGTGACGGTCACCAACACCCGCAGCTCCCGCACCGCCATGCTCTGAACGAGGCCTCCGTCCCTTCTGCTTTCGCGCCTCGGGCCAACCTGGCAGAGACACCTCCGTCGACGGCCCAGTCGGCACCAGTGCCGAAGCCCGCGGCGTCGGACAGGAGGAACCCCCGACCCGCGCGACGCACGGCTGACAGCCCGGATGCGGGTCCCCGAACAGGACAGGGCCCGCTGGCGCGAAATCCTCGGACCGCCTGAACAGGACACCGACGAAGAAGACCAGCCAAGTGCAGGCGCACCTGTACCGCATCCCCCGCCAAGAACGCCACCTGGTCCTCGGACCCGTCGAACGGCAAAAGACAGTCCACCGCCGCTTCAGGCCTTTCCCGCCCACAGCACGACGCAGGCATGATCGGGCCCGCCCCGAAACCCAAGAACCCGTATGAACCCGCCGCTCAGCGCACACGTCCACGCGGCTTCAGGGGTATATCGGGCAGTGCGGGAGCCGGGAGGGGTGCGCCGTCATAGCCGCGTACGGTGCCGAACCGATCACCCTTCATCCAGTCCTCCCGGGCCTGTGCAATGTCCTCCTGGGTCCTGGCCACGAAGTTCCACCACATACCACGCTTCTGCCGTTTCATCCCAGCTCAGAGGCATGACGCACCATCCGTGGTCAGCAAAAGGTCAGCAAGCGACCCCGGAGACCGAACGATGGCGAACAAGACCCTGGCCCGCGGCATGGGCACCTTCTTCAAGGATTGCGAGCACAGCAGCACCAGGTGGTCCAAGTGCCCTCATGAGTACACGATCAGGTATCGGAACGCCGCCGGAAAGCAGACCGAGGAATCCGGGTTCGCTACCCAGGACAAGGCCATTGAGCGGCTGACCGAGGTCTACACGGCCAAGAAGGCGGCCCCGCGGAGCCAGAAAGCCGAGTTCGAGCAGTATGGTGGCGGGTACCTTGACCTGGAACGCGGACGCCGCCCGGGCCACAACGTCTCGCGGCGTTGCACTGTCCGGCAGGCGCTCAGAGACGCCTCGCGAGCCGGAGGAAGCGCTGAGGGGCCCTACCGCTCTTTTGGAGAGCTCCAAGTATGCCGTGGTGGCCGCTTAACGTTCGGGTGAATCGAGCTCAAGGGCCAACCACCCGCCAGCCGCGTCCCCAACCTCACGGGGCAGTACACCTAGCTCCTCGTGATACTGCCGCCGTTCAGCATTCGGCTCGCCCTCGTCTACGAGCTGCTCGTGATCGCCGGGCGGGCCGCCGCGCTGATGTCCACGGCAGCGTTTTTCGTCAAGCAGTTGTGACCTTGGGCGGTTCGTAGGGGTGCCGTCGCGGCACATGGCAAAGAGGGCGTTGATGCGGCGTTGGGCCAGACAGATGAGCGCTGCGACGTGGTGTTCCCTCGCGTCGCTTCTTGTCGTAGTAGGCGCGTGAAAATCCTAGGTCAGCGAGGCGAACGCTGAGAGGTAGAAGTCACGCTTAAACTGCCGGCCGCCTCGCCTGGAAGGGTGTTCACCACGGATGGACGAGCCGGATCTGGAGGTTGCGGGCGCGAGGCCTGCGTCGGCCGCCAGGTGCCCGGAGGTGGCGAAAGCACTGCCGTCACCGACGTCGCCGAAATAGAGGTCGGCGCACGCACCGGCCCTTCACAGCCTTCGCTTGGCGCAGGGCCTTCGCCACGACTGCGGCGCTGTCGTGCTTGCCTGTCGGGTCGACACCGAACGTCGTGACATCGACGACTGTCTCGGCGGACCGGGCCTGTGCGTGCAGCGGCGCGGCAAGCAGGACGCCTACGGTGGCGGCCAGGAGCGCCATCCACGCCCGGCCGCGAATGCCATCCTGGGCAAGAGTGGTCTGGCACAGACGGGTGCCGGTGGAACGTCGCTGTCCGGCGACATGAAATGGGTCTGCACGAAGATCCCCAATGAAGGCGACAGTCGTGATCATGAAGCGGGGCGTGCAGCGAGCCTGACCAGACTGCGCCTTCATGGAAGCGGCCGTTGGGAAACCGCGACGTGAAGCTGCTTCATCGGCACCCGTCCCGCCCTCCGCGCGGGCCGATGCGGTCCACGCGGAGGCGGATGGGCGTCACGCCACAGGACGCGGCTTGCGCGAGTGCGGGCGGGGCCTTGCCCGTCTGAGGCGAAAGCTGTGACTGCGTGTCAGTGGGGCAGCCCGACAAGGTCTTCGCCGTTGCGACGTTGCTGGATGACGACGGCGGCGGCGAGGAGGGCGCCCTGGGCTACGTTCCGCCAGAAGGTGTTGGCTCCTTCGACGGTGAGGCCGTTCAGGCCCTACGGCAAGCACCGTGCCCTCCACCGACCTTGCGGCCGACGAACCCACGACGGGAGATCAGCTCTGGTCCCGAGATACCTACCTCGACTCCAAAATCAAATAGGAAACCGATGAGGAGATAGTGGGCTACGAGCGGCACCTCGTCAAGCCCCGCAGAGCAGTCCGCCGCCGCGGCCCGTCGGCACGACAGGGGAACGAGGCTGAATCTCCATCGTTAGGCGCTTCGAACCACAGGAAGCGGGCTACACATTGAAGCGGTGACGGAATCGGCTGAGCCGCCAGGTCGACCGACCCCTGAAGGTTCACGTGCATGACTCCCAGAGGCGAGGATGAATCCTATAGGGAAATTGGTCAAAACCATTGACATGATCCGTCCGTGCCGGTGCACTTCTGCACAGTCCTCACCCTCAAAGAAGGAGCCGCACGGCCATGTCCTCTCGTTTCCCTGTCCAGCCTCCCTCCGAGGGCAAAGACGGCATGTCGCGCCGTGGCGTCCTGCGCGCCGCGGCGTGCGGTGGCGCATTGGCCCTGACCCCTCTGGTCACCAATCCGACCTCGGCGTCCGCGGCATCGGGCGGCTCCCGGCCGGTTGCGACGAAGGCGGTGCGGCCCCCCGAGCTCGCCCGCCACTCCCTCTGGTACCGGCTCCCCGCCACGGACTGGCAGTCCCAGGCGCTGCCAATCGGCAATGGCAGGCTCGGCGCCATGCTCTTCGGCCGGCCCGACCACGAACGGATCCAGTTCAACGAGCAGAGTCTGTGGGGCGGAGTCAACGACTACGACAACGCGCTCGCCGGCCAGGGGGACGGTGCCTTCGACACGAGCATGACCGGCTTCGGGTCCTATCGTGCCTTTGGTGACGTCCTGCTCTCCTTCGGTGCCCGGCCGGAGGTCACCTCTCCCGGTGGTCCCTACCGGACTGCCCCGAACCAGGGCTTGGGCAATGCAGTCGACGGCGACCCGCGGACGAAATGGTGCATCGAAGCCCCGCCAAAGGAGGTCATCTGGCAGGCCGCCCTCACCGCACCTGCCTCGGTGTCGGCCTACCGGCTCACGAGCGCCGAAGACGTCCCTGACCGGGACCCTCAGAACTGGACTTTCCAGGGCTCGGCGGACGGAACCGCATGGACCACACTCGACACCCGGTCGCTTCCAAGCCCCTTCGACAGCCGCAACCAGACCAGGGAGTTCACTTGCTCCAACAGTTCGGCCCATACGTTCTACCGCTTCGTCTTCACGCCCCGCCCAGGAGTGAGCCACTTCCAGGTGGCCGAGATCGCCCTTGCCGGGGTCGACCTCGGCGGCCGGCACCTCCTGTACGTCTCCTCACCCTCCGGCCACGCCGACGGCTCCGGACGCGGGCACGACATCTCGCGGAGCATGGACGGGAACGGCTCCACGGTGTGGAGAGCGGCCGACGCAACCGGCGGAGCAGTGTGGCAAGGCGACCTCGAATCAGTTGCGACGGTCACCGGCTACAGCGTGACGGCTGCGCCTGACACCCCGCAAGAGGATCCCGGTTCGCTGACCCTCGAGGGTTGCGCCAACGGTCTGGACTGGACCCCACTCGACGAGCGCGCCCTCCAGCCTGCACTCCAGCGCGGTGAGCGTCGGCAGTTCACCATCGGCAAGCCCGGGGCTTTCACCCGCTACCGTCTGACGCTACGCCCGAAGTCCGGGTCCAAAGCCGTGCGCGTCGCCGATGTCCGTCTCACCGGAACCGAGCTCGACACAGCGCAACTGGGCCCGGTCATCGAGTATCACCGTGCACTCGACCCCGAGTCCGGAATCCACACCACCCGGTTCGGGCCCCCCGGACAGAAGGTCCTGCGGGAGGCCTTCGCCAGCCGGTCCGCCGACCTGCTCGTCCTGCGCTACGAGGCCGAGCGCGCCGGCGCACTCGACTGCGACATCGCACTCACCTCCGCACAGGACGCGCCCGCATCAGTCGATGCCGCAGCGGGGACCGTCCGATTCGGCGGCACCATGGGCAACGGCCTCAAGCATGCCGCCGTCCTCCGGGTGACCGACACCGACGGTTCCGTGACTGCCGCGGGTTCCCAACTGCGGGTTCGGTCGGCGACACGCATGACCCTGCTCCTCGATGCACGCACCGACTACAGACTTGACGCCGCCGCGAAGTGGCGCGGGCCGGACCCCCAGCCCGCCATCACGGCAGCCCTCGCCACCGCCTCCCGACGGTCCTACAAGGCGCTGCGCAAAGCACAACTCGCCGAGGCCGGCGCGGTGGCCTCGCGTGTCTCCGTGAACTGGGGGCGCACCGATGACGGGACCGCCGCACTCCCGACAGACGCGCGGCTTGCCCGTTACGGAGCCGGCAAGTCCGACCCCGGACTCGAGCAGAGCATGTTCGTCCTCGGCCGCTACCTGCTCCACAGCTCATCGAGACCGGGCGGCCTGCCCGCGAACCTCCAAGGGCTCTGGAACGACAGCAACCAGCCGCCGTGGGCATCGGACTATCACACGAACATCAACGTCCAGATGAACTACTGGGGCGCGGAGACGACGAACCTCAGCGAGAGCCACGAGGCACTTGTCGAGTTCGTGCGCCAGGTAGCGGTGCCCAGCCGCGTGGCGACCCGGAACGCGTTCGGCGCCGAAACCCGCGGCTGGACGGCCCGCACGAGCCAGAGCATCTTCGGAGGAAACGCCTGGGAATGGAACACCGTTGCCAGCGCCTGGTACGCGCAGCACCTGTACGAGCACTGGGCCTTCACCCAGGACCTCACGTACCTGCGCGACGTCGCCTATCCGATGATCAAGGAGATCTGCCAATTCTGGGAGGACCGGCTCGTCGAGAACGCGGCCGGTCAGCTCGTGTCCCCCAACGGGTGGTCGCCCGAACACGGTCCACGCGAGGACGGGGTGATGTACGACCAGCAGATCATCTGGGACCTCTTCGGCAACTACCTCGACTCCGCGGCGGTGCTCGACGTCGACCCCGACTACCAGGCCACCGTCGCCACCATGCAGAAGCGGCTCGCACCCAACAAGATCGGCCGGTGGGGCCAGCTCCAGGAATGGCAGACCGACCGCGACGACCCGAATGACATCCACCGCCACACCTCTCACTTGTTCGGGGTGTATCCGGGCCGTCAGATCACGCCCGACACGTCGCCCGAACTCGCGGCAGCAGCGCTCGTCTCGCTCAAGGCGCGGTGCGGCGAGAAGGAAGGCGTCCCGTTCAGCGAGGCCACCGTCACCGGTGACAGCCGGGGATCATGGACCTGGCCCTGGCGGGCCGCGCTGTTCGCGCGTCTCGGAGACGGCGAGCGCGCGCGGTACATGGTCCGGGGTCTCCTGCGGTACAACACGGGGGCGAACCTGTTCTGCAAGATCCCTCCGTTCCAGATGGACGGCAACTTCGGCATCACCGGCGCGATCGCCGAAATGCTCCTGCAGAGCCACGAGAAGGTCATTCACCTCCTGCCGGCGCTCCCGAAGGACTGGGCCGACGGCTCGTTCTCGGGTCTGCGGGCCCGCGGCGGCTACGAGGTCAGCTGCACCTGGCGGAGCGGGCGTGTCACGGACTTCACCATCGTGGCCGACCGGGCGCACAACCGGGACAAGGTTGCCGTCCGCGTCAACAACAAGGTGGTCTGGGTCAAGCCGGTGAAAACCCGCCGCGGCAACTGACCCCGACGCCCTCATGTGCAGGCCCTGTGTCCGTGGACGCCGTCCGACATCCACGGACACAGGGCCTGCCATCCGATGAACGGAGTGGACCTGCCTGCCGGCGAGTGCCACTCACGGCCTCGACCTCTGGCGCACTCTCTCTCTTGAGTCCGTCGTGCGAAATCGACACCGGCCGGGTGCGGTTGCCTGGTGGGAAGGACGGTCGAGGAGGCGACCACGACGCCTCGACTGCGGTGCTGTCGGTGACGTCCACCAGGTGGAAGGTCACACGCGCGGTGCTCTGTTCCAGACCGCCGGAGCTCACGGTGCCTGCGCCCTGGTCCAGGTCGAACGAGGCGAATGCCCGCGCCTTCGCGTGAGTACCACTCGATCGGTCAACCGCCCCTGCCCACTCCTCTGCTATCGCACCCCCACTCGAAGCCGCGGCCTCGGTCGTGCGGCGCTACGGGCACAGCCGCCGCCCCGCCCGCGATGGGCACTTGACAGCCTAGCTGCTATATCGCCAGGCTCCATACTGCGTCACTCCATGCCCGCTTCACGGCCGGTGCCCGACGACCGAAAGTCCGAACAGGTGACCTCACGCTATGTCCTGCGCCTGCAGGTGGATCCCGCCGCCGACCCGGCCGGAGTCGGCGACCGGCTGCTTGCCATGGCGCGCAGTGCGCGCGCCGAGGAGATCTGCGTGTTCCTCTTCGGCATGGAATACAACGACGGTCACGACAGCCTCGACCGGATCGACCACTGGTTGACCGCCACGCGTCCCTGGCGCACCATGCTCCGTGCCGAGGGCATCGCGGTGAGCCTCAACCCCGGCCACACCGTCGGCCACAGCGACTGGGCCCGCTCGTTGGCCCCGGACCAGGCATGGCAACGGATGACCGACCAGTCCGGGAAGACCGCCGCCGCCCAGGTGTGCCCTCTGGACCCTGCATGGCGCGCGTACTACGCCGAGACGCTGTGCCGCTACGCAGCCGAGGACGTCGACGCGGTGTGGATCGAGGACGACATCCGGCTGCACAACCACCGGCCTCTGGACTGGGGGGGCTGCTTCTGCGAACTGCACCTGGCCGAGTTCACGCGCCGCACCGGTATCGCCACCACCCGGGAGGAGCTGGTCGCCGCCTGTACCGCACCGGGCGAACCCCACGCATGGCGTGGTCGGTGGCTGGACTTCTGGGATGCCACGCAGCGCGAGCTGCTCACGTCCTGGCGCGACATCCTGGGGGACCGGCTGGGCCTGATGTCCTCGCGCATCGATCAGCACGCCGCCGAAGGGCGCGACTGGTCGGCGTGGCTCGAACTGCCCGGTCTGCACCGCCCGCACTTCTGGGCCTACTCCGACACGGGAGGCACTGAACTGCCTTACGCCTCAATTCAGTTCGACATGCAGCGCTCGGTGCAGCCGGACGCGGTCCGCATCCTTCCGGAGATCGAGTGCTGGCCGTACGGGCAGTGGAACAAGTCGTTCCGGCAGACCGCCGCGCAGATGTCGCTGGCCCATGTGCTCGGCTGTGACGGGCTGGCGATCAGCCTGTACGACTTCCTCGGCAACCACCCGGACGACGAACCGCGCCGGGCGGGCTTCCTCGCCCAGTGGCGCGACACGTTCGACTGGCTCTCCAAGACGTTCCCCAAGTCCTTGCGGACCGTCGGTATCGGCCTTCCATGGTCACAGGCGACCGGCCGGCGGGTCCACACCGAGACGGCTCGCTGGCAGTCGCTCGTCGTGGAGCAGGCCGGATGGGCCGGCCTGCTCGGCGCCACCGGCCATGCGGTGACCGGTCGCGGCGGCGCTAGGGTCAACGCCCTGTCCGGGGACACCGCCTGGGCCTTCGACGACGCCGAACTGCGCGAGTGGCTGAGCGGCGGGCTCCTGCTGGATTCCGTGGCCGCGCGCATCCTCTTCGAACGGGGTTACGGCCCCTTGATCGGTGTGACCTCTGTCCGCTCCGCGCCCGAGGGGTACGTCCGCGAGGTGTGCACGGACCCCGAGTTCTCGTTGCGGCAGGGATGCCTGATCTCCCTCGACGTGGAGAGCTACGACCGCGCGGATCTCACACACGTGGAACACCTTCCGGAGGCACGCGTGGCGAGCGTCGTGCACGATCAACTCGGGCGTGTGACGGGCCCCGGCCTGATCCTCCACAACAACGACCTCGGCGGCCGCATCGCGGTCGTCCCGTGGCCCGCGCACACGGCGGACCACGTACGGATGAACCCGCAGCGAGCTGTCCAGCTCAGTGCCGTCCTCGACTGGATCTCCGACGCGTCCCATGCACGAGCCACGGGCCATCCCTGGTTGGTGACACAAGCACTCACAGATGAGCGCACTTGGTGCGTGGTCATCTGGAACGCGTCTCCGGATGAGGCGGACGACATCCGGGTCCGGCTTCCCGTCGGCATGCCGGAGCCGGCTACGGCCGTCCAGGTCACCGCGCGCGGCACTCGCATTCCCGTGGGCTGGAGAGATGGCCGTGTCATCCTCGAACAGCCCCTGGGCCAGTGGGAGTACGTGGTGCTGAGCACCTAGAACTGACTGATCTGCCCCACCACGGCATCGGCCGACTCAGCCGGTGTCACCATCGAGGCCTTGGCCGCTGCCGACGGATCTCGCTATTTCCTAGGCCCTCTCCATCAGATACCGGACCTCTACGGGACAGACCCATGTCACGGAGACACATACGTGGAGCCATCCCCGGCGTGGCGCCCAACGCCCTCGTCACGACGCCTCCGGCGGGCAGCGACGGGGAATCCCGCTGCGGCCGGGAATACGTCGCGAGCCCGTACGTACTGGCCACTTCACCGCGAGAGAATCGAGCGTTCATGAGACACCTTCTGAGGCATGGCCTGGCCTTCATGTGTTCCCTCATGCTGGTGGCCGGGGCCTCGTCGGCCGCCACCGCGGCGGGCGGTGAGGGCCGCAGGGTTCATCACGTCGACTGCCGGTCGACCGATGGGCCTGCGAACGGGGCACCCGCCCACCCGTGGCACACTCTGGATCAGGTCAACTCCCTCTCCCTCGGCGCCGGTGACCGGCTTCTGTTCGCTCGCGGCTCACGGTGTACGGGCACGCTGACTCCGCAGGGCGCCGGGCGGCCCGGCCATCCGCTCGTCATCGGCGCATACGGCGAGGGGGCCAAGCCGGTGATCGACGGTGCCGGAGCCCCGGACACCGTCCTGCTCCACAACACCGAGTGGGTGGAGGTCTCCGGCCTGGAGATCACCAACGCGGGGAACCCCGCCCACAACAAACGCGGTGTCCACGTTCTGCTCGACGACTACGGCACCGGCACGCACTACCGGTTGACGGATCTCGACATACACGACGTGCTCGGCGACGACACGAAGCACACCGGCGGCTCGGCGGGCATCCTCTTCTCCGTCACCGGCTCCAAGGTGGAGACGCGGTTCGACGACGTCCGCGTGGAGGGCAACACCCTGCGGACCGTGGACCGGGAGGGCATCTACTTCGCGTCCAGCTGGAACAACCGGCCCGCGATCACCGACTACGACCCGACCGGCCCCCGGTGGCTGGCCGCCACCCGTGTCGTCGTCCGCGGCAACACCCTGGAGGACCTGGGCGGCGACGGCATCGTCATGACCGCCACGGACGGCGCTCTGGTGGAGCGGAACACTGTCCGCGGCTTCCAGCGGCGCTCTGCCGGATACAACGCCGGGATCTGGCCGTGGAACGCCGACCACACCGTTTTCCAGTACAACGACGTTTCCGGCGGTGAGACGACTCGAGACGGTATGGCGTACGACGTGGACGAGGGTTCCTTCGGCACGGTGTTCCAGTACAACTACAGCCACGACAACGTCGGCGGCTTCTTCCTCGTCTGCACTGCAGGCGGCACTCTCGGCGACGCGGTGATCCGCTACAACATCAGCCAGAACGACCGGTTCCGGGGCATAGAAACCTGCTCCGGGTCCTTCGACGACGTGCGCTTCCTCAACAACACGATCTACATCGCCCCCGGCATCTCCCAGACCGTCGTGAACGAGAACACCGCCCAACGACACGACATCGCGTTCCGCAACAACGTGGTCGTGAAGGAAGGAGCAGGCACGGCGACATTCACCCTGCGCTCCGGCGGGGTGACTGTGTCGGACAACGTGCTGCACAACGTCACGGGCGCGCCCGCGAATCCGGGTGGAGGCACATCCGATCCGCTGCTGACAGGCCGGGGCACGGCCACGGGGATCGCAGACGCGGGCACGGCGTACGAACTGCACGTGGACTCCCCCGCACTGGGTGCCGGTGCCGCAATCCCCGACATCGGCGACCGCGACTTCTCCGGAAACCCAGTCCTTCCCGGCACGACCCCCAGTATCGGCGCCTACAACGGGCCAGGTGTCGAAGGCGCGCGTCCCACTCCGGTGGAGGCTCCACCGCTCCCCCCACTGCTCTCCAACGGCGGCTTCGAGAACGAACTCACGGGTTGGGCGACACGCAACGCGGCATCCGTCGCCGAGGCCCACGAAGGAACAGGGGCGGCCCGGCTCACCGCACCCGCCGACGGCTTCGCCACGGCGGAACAGTACGTGACGGGCCTACACCCCGCCACACGCTACGTCCTCTCGGCCTGGATCAGGAACGACGGCGGGTCCACGGCTCTGGGCGCCAAGGGCTTCGGAGGAGTCGCCACTTCCGTCTTGGTCTCGGGCATCAAATGGACGCTCGCCTCAGTGGAGTTCACCACCGGCCCATCCGGCAGTACGGCAACGGTCTTCTGCTACCGGGAGCAGCCCGGCACAGCGGTCTGCGACGGCATGGCCCTGCGCGCACTCTGACTGAGCGAAGCCATCGGCCACCGGCTCCCACCCGGCCGGCAGCGGCCTTCCGGCGTGGGGATACGGGATCCGGCGGATTTCCCGACCGGCGGGACCGGGAGTAGGGCCGTGTTCCAGCGGTGAGGCGGCCGCCCGTCGCCACCACCCATCTCCAGTTCAGAGGCAGCCTCCTACCGGGGTCCCCTGCGGTCATCTCCGGAGTTTCACCCCAAGCTGTGACACTTCGTCATCCATTCAGGAGTCGGGTAGGTTCCGACGCCACAAGTGCCTAATATGAGCTCGTGTGTCCAGAACTTCCCCCATACCCCCCGCACGTACTGGGGCTCGCCGTGCAACGCTGACGGCGCTCATGATTGCGTCGTCGGCCGGTCTCGCGATTACCTCTCTCGGCGCCTCCGGGGCGGTGGCGGCTGAGAAGAAGCATCCGATCACGATTGCGGTCACGACCGATCCGGCACTGCCACTGCCGAATGACAACGGCGCGGCGTATATCGCCGAGGTCAAATAGAGCGTGAGCGCTGCGGCGGAGTTGTGGAGCGACGAGTCCGACGGAAACGTCGAGTTCTCGATCGAGGCCACGCGTTGGGTGCCCGGTCTCGGGACGTGCGACGGCGATCGTGGGCACGCCCGTAGCGAGGTGTCAAAGGCCGTCGGCTTCACCGGCGGTCCTCGTAAGCACCTGATCGTGGCAGTCGGCAACTGCACCGGCGGCTCCGCCACGGGCTCGGTGACCAGCGGTCCCGACAGCGGCGGGGCCATCTACGTACCCGGTCTCGGGAGCGGTGGCACCTACGCCCACGAACTCGGGCACAACCTCGGCTTCGGTCACGCCGGCGTGCTCGTCTGCCCAGATGGCATCGTCGACGGCTCGCTGACGGCTGACTGGGGCGAGAAGGGCACATGCAAGGGCTCGGAGTACGGCGACGCGTGGGACGTCCAGGGGGCAACGCGCTCGTGGATGTTCAAACCGCTCTCCAGCCCGAACCGCATCCGGTTGGGCTGGCTCCCTGCGGATCGCTACGAGGTGGTCAAGGGTGCCGGCGTCAACCAGAAGGTGACGATCCGCTCGCGCGACAACGAGTCGGGCCTCGTCGCTGTACAGGCGACAGATCCGACCACTGGGCGCACGTTCTACGTCGAACTGAGCCAACCGGTCGACCGCGACAAGGGCATCGAAGACCCGGACGGACGCATCACCGAAGCAGAGGGAGCGAAGCTTCGACGCGGCTACGGCGTGCGCATCCTGCGCTACGTCGGCAAGGGGACCTCGGCCATGGTCGTGCCCACCGCTGCCGGCAGCGACGGCGTGCGCAACCTGTACTGGTCGGCCGGTGAGACGTTCGAGACCACCGAGGCCGGGCTGCGCATCGAGATCGTCAGTAACGATGGCGGGCAGGCGACGCTGCGGATCGGAACCACGGCCAACGGCGAAGAACCGCTCCGGGCGCCTGCACCGGCGGTCGCCGGTCTCGACGAGGACACCCCCGCCCACGGCGACGCGGGCGACCCGGCCGACACCGCCACCGCAGACCCCGCACCCGCCGCTGATGCGGCGGCCGAGAAGCCGACCGACACAACGACTGAAGCTTCGACGCCCAACCTCGCCTCGTCGGGTACCGATCTCTCGATCGGCGTCCTCGGGCTCGTGCTGGTCTGCGCCGGTGCCGGCGCCTTCATGATCGGCCGGTCACGCCTCGTGCGCACCCGGCGCTGAGCAAGCTACGCGTGAGGGAACGGCCGCAGAAGACGGTGGGCGGCAGCGTGGATCGCGGCTGCCGGCGGACTGTCTGCGGCCGGGGGTCATGAACGACGGCGTCACGGGTTCGCCACCGCCGCCCAATTGAACCCGGTTAGTTCGCCGAAGCGGGCACCCGGAAGGGCCTCCTCTTGACGTGCGGCTCTGCCGGCTGTGCGCAGTCTTCAGTCCTGGGTGAGGACGTTCAGTTCCGCCGCTCCCGCCCACGGCTGACCGTTGACGGAGCTGAGGGCGACGAGCTTGATGAAGCCGCCGGTGCGTCCGCCGAGCGGGACGATCTGCTCGTCGGCACTGTCGGGCCAGGTGCCCTTGGCGACCGGCGCGCCCCAGTTCTGGCCGTCGGCCGAGACGTAGACCTCGTATCCCTTGATCCGGTCGTTGGTGTGATTCTGGCGCGGCAGGTACCTGAAATCCTTCAGTCGGTGGGCGCCGCCGAGGTCGAGTGTGATGTGGTGCGGGTAGTCCGGGGACGAGGCCGACCAGCCGGTGCCCCACCAGGTGGCGGGGTCGCCGTCGAGGGCGTTGACGGCGGGAGTGTCCTCACCCTCGGTCTCCTGGCTGTCGACATCCACGATCTTGATGCGGTCTTGGGGCAGGTAGTCGGGCGGGACCGTACTGACCTCGACGGCGGCCGCGGTCGAGGTCTTCTTCTCACCCGCGGTGTATGACGCCCGGGCGTTCAGGGTGAATGTGCCGGCGGGGATGCCGGCCTTCGGGGTGACCTTCCAGGTCACCTTGGCAGTGGCGCCGGGGGCGACGGAGTCGAGCGTGGCGGAGGTCTCGGGCCGGGCGGTCCAGCCGTCGGGGACGGTCAGTCCGGTCTCGACGGCGGTGGCCGGCGTCGTCTCGCCGTTGGTGAAGGCCACGTCGACGCTGTTGGCGGCGCCGGGCACGAGCTTGCCGGACTTGGGGTGGACGGCGAGCGTTGCGCAGGAGGTGAGGTCGTCCGTCTCGCCCAGATCGGTCACGGTGAAGTCGTCCATCACAAAGTCGGCTTGGTCGGGGGCGCTTCCGACCTTGCGGATGCCGATGTAGTAGTCGCCGCAGTCTCCTGCGGTGAACTCGTGGTTGTAGCGGGCCGTGGTCCGCTGCTGCCCGAAGGGAATCTGTTGCGTCTCGGTCGTCCCGGCACCGGTCGCGTTGAGCCGGTCGTATCCGGTGGACAGGGCGTACTGGCCGGCGATGGCGTTCTGGTAGTCGAAGGTGACACGGTAGCGGTGGCCGGGCTCGAACCGCACGGTCTGCGGGATCGTCCGGTAGACGAGCTGGGCGCCCTCCTCGTGGGACTTCAGCGAGTGGTTCCCGTCGAGGGTCTGGTCAATGAGCTGTCCGTTCCAGCCCGCTTGGGTGTACGGGGCGTGCTTCTCGGAGCGCACGGTACGGATGTTTCCGGGCTCGGTCTGCACGAACGGGCCCCAGCCCTGTTCGTTGTCCTCGAAGTCCCAGTGGGCGACGGCGCCCGCCTGCTCGGACTTGGTGGTGTTGACCACGCGGACGTCGTCGAGCTTGACGGCAGCGTCGCCCGCCGCGGCGTCGACGGTCAGCTGCGCCGTCCGGGCCGTGGCCTTGAAGCGGACCGTCGTACGCTGGAAATAGGTGCCGCTCTTCTCATCGATTCCGACGGCGTCCTTCGCTGTCGACCGGTCGATCCAGTTCCGCGCACCACCGGCGGTCAGTGTCACCTTGCGGGACTTGCCAGGCTGTACCGCGGTCCAGGCGGATGCGGCGTAGCGCTTGCCCGGGACGAGGTCACGCAGGGTCGTGGTGAGTCGGGTGCCGGTGGCGGAGCCGGGGATGACGGCTTCGTACTGGCCGAGTGCGTTGCGCTGGACGGAGGCGGGTCCGTCGGTCTGCCAGCCCTTGAGGGTGCCCGAGTTGAAGCCGGGGTCGGTGACGTGGGAGCCCTGGCCGAAGTCCGGCCGCTGGGTGGTGTCGTGGTCATTGCGGTAGACGGCGTAAGGCTGGTTCTTGGCCGCGTCGATGGTGATCTTCCCGTTCTGGACGGGGAGCGTGGCGGCTTTGGCCCGGCCCTGGTCGGTCAGCTTGTAGAGGGTGACCGACTTCTCGTTCTTCCACTGCTTCGGGACCGGCCAGGTGCTGGTGCCGCCGGCCGGGTTCCAGTGGTAGGCCTTGGCGCCGCTCCAGGGGAGGAGGTAGGAGTTGCCGTCCTGCACCTTGTCGTCGCCGACGAACACCTGACGGCTGCCGGAAGCGTCGGTGACGCGGACGCCGCCGGTGAGTTGCACCTCGTGGTCGGTCCAGCGGGTGATCTGCTGTTGCTGCAGGAACTTGGCGGGAAGGT
Source organism: Streptomyces sp. NBC_01260 (assembly GCF_036226405.1). Classification (NCBI taxonomy): domain Bacteria; kingdom Bacillati; phylum Actinomycetota; class Actinomycetes; order Kitasatosporales; family Streptomycetaceae; genus Streptomyces; species Streptomyces sp. NBC_01260. The sequence continues at coordinate 251,207 of NZ_CP108464.1, forward strand.
TCCGGTTCCAGATGTTGGCGTAGAACGCGTTCCAGTCATTCTGGTTGCCCCAGCCCTCCCACTCCTTGATGTTCGCGGAGCCGAGCAGCGGGTTGTCGATCCAGACGTCCTTCTCGCTGTTGCGGATGAACCGGATGACCTGGGAATTGATGCCGCGGTTGGCATCGCCGCCGTAGCTCGGTTCATTGGCCCAGTGTGACCAGAGGGAGGAGCGTTCCATCTTGTCGCCCCACTCGGTGCCGAGCTGCCAGCCCTGTTTGCGCAGTTCGGTCTGGAGGCGGTCGGACTTCCAGCCGTGGCTGTAGTAGACGTCCATGTAGAGGAACTTGAGGTTGGGGTCGGTCTCGTCCCTGAGCTGCTGGAAGCGCTTGGCTATGTCACCGCTGGTGAGATCGCGGCGCTGATCGATGTAGTACGACTGGCCGAGCCAGTCCCAGCCCTTGGCCTTGGCGTCGACCAGCGTGTCGCTGAAAGCCTTGGCCTCCGGGTACGCCTCGGTGGAATTCACGTGGACGCCGAACGAGGCGCCCCATGCCTTGCCCGCCTTCGCGAGGGCGTTGAGGTCCCCCAGCCCGCCGGCCCGGGTGTTGTAGTTGCCGCCGTAGTCGGGGTGGGCGGAGTCGTGGCCCTCCTGGGCGTAGCCCTTGAGGATGGCGAGCTGGCCGAGGCCGTCGGTGGCCAGCGAGATCCGCTTCACGTTGTCGAGTGTCTTGGTGAAGGGGTTGCTCGCGTAGCTCGCGAAGTTGAAGGGGATGTGGGTGACCACACGGCCGGGGGTGTCCTCGGATCCCTCGGCCCGCACTCCGATCGAGCGAAAGGCGATGGCGCCGTCCTGCCAGTCGACCTCGGCGTCGTCGTTGCGGTCGCCGGTGACGACGACCTTCGCCCAGGGAAGCTCCTCGGTGAACGGTGAGCCCGCGGCGCGGTAGGTCCACTGTCCGCTGGAGATTCCGACCTCGGTCGTCCCGTCGGTCTTGACGGCCTGACGCTTCACGCGGGTGTTCTCGCTGGTGGCCTCGTCCTGCACGGAGTTGGTCTCGATCGCGGCAGCGAGCCGGTCCGTGTTGACGACGGCGTACGCCGAGCCCTGCGGGGACGCGTCGGCGGGTGTGTCCTGGGTGACGGCGGTGAAGGTGTCGCCCTTGCCGTTCTTGTCGGGGTCGACGCGGGCGGCGGTGACGTGCGCGCCGGGCTGGTCCCCGCGTACGGAGAGGAGGTTGTGGCCCGGGATGTCGATGGTGTGGACGCGGAAGTCGGCGGTGTCGGTGATCTTGTCGATCCGGAAGGTGACCTGGGAACCCTCGACCGCGATCTCCGCGTCGATCCGGACGCCGTCGAGGTCGGGGAAGGCCAGCTGGTAGCGGACCGTGGCACCGTCGACGCTCGCGCGGCCCGTGGCCCGGTGCGGCATGCCGTTCAGTACCACAGTGTCCAGGTGCGTGGCCCGACCTCCGAGGACGGCGCCGTTCGTCCGGTCGGTGTAGTCGACGATGTAGGGGAACTGCGCTCCGGTGCGCACTCGTAGGCCTGCGGATTCGATGACCAGTGGGGTATCCGCCGAATCCGTTGCCTCGGTCGTCGCGTGCGCCTGCCCCATGACGGCGGGCGACACGGTCAGCACCGCCGCCAGAAGCAGGCCTGCTCGTGAGTATCGTTGCATGAGTACTACTTAGCAGTTAAGCAGCTATGTCCACTAGATCTCGCACACTTCAAGTTCGAGCGGCACTCGGTGACAACTGGCGGCTGAGCCAGTTGTCTTCGGCGTGCACGATCACCAATTCACAGCCAGGCCTTGTTGGTGGCAGCCGTCACCCGCCGGCGCACTGGGGCATCCGAGAGGTGGCGCCGAGCTGAGCAGTTCGGATCGCGGCCGACTTCGCGAAAGGCGATGTAGGTAGCGTTCTTGCGTGAGCCCGCGCGCAGGCGCCGCAGCCGGAGGGCGGAGGAGACGGCGCCTTACCGTACGGAGATGGCCACCCGCATCGGGTATGGCAACTGGGACTCGATCAGTTCTAAGCCGATGACGCTGCGGCCGCCCTCGCTGAAGAGGGTGTCAATGTGGACGTGTTCGGCCTGCTTGGTGGGCCGGTTGGCCCGCGCTGGTCTTCGACACCCTGCAGGAGTGCACGACACTGGCCGACGACCCGGACCTCGAGGCGCACCGCCGACACCGTCCTGGCCGTCCGTGGCATGGGGCCGTGCGCCTGTCGCGCCATGCCCGAAGCGGGCAATCTGCCACTCCCCCGCAAGGCCCTGGAAGTCGACGTCAACGAGACGTCGGCCTGGCTGCGCCCGCCGAAGCCCCTTCTGGGCCGCCCGTCTCCACAGCCGGTCGTGCTGGCCTGCGGCCGCTGGAACGGCTCGCCGCCGACGCCGGAAGCGCCACGGAGATCATGGCTGCGCTGGAGGCAGGGCCGGAACGCTGAAGCTGTTCCCCGCCCGCGTTCACGCCGGCCGTGCTGCGCGTTCCGCTGCAGGCGCCCCGGGCGCCAGTGGTTCCCACCGGCGGCATCAGCGTGGCTTCCGCACCCAAGCGGATCACCGCCGTTGCGGAGGAAAGGGGGAGGCGCCCTCACGTCGAACTCCGAAGGGGCACCCTGCGTGGCGTCCTCGCGTCGGTCGACGCCTCATGCCGGCACGACGGTGGGACGGCGAGGACGGCGGGCATCCGAGGTCGCTTCAGCGAGGGACCACGATCGAGGGCACTGCACCGGAGCAGGTCGAACGCCCGGCAGTAGGCTGATGCCGCCCAGCAGCATCCTCGAAGGAGTCCCGACGTGGCAGTGCGCCGCACCACGCTGTTCGATCAGGTCGCAAGCGAGATCATCACGCTGATCGAGGAGTCCGACCTGAAGCCCGGCGACGAGATCCCGCCGGAGGGCGAACTGGCTGCCCGGTTCGGGGTGAACAGGCTCGCGGTCCGTGAGGCGATCCGGGCCCTGGCCGCGCGGGAGATCCTCGTCTCCAGCCAGGGCCGGCGGGCTCGCGTGAATGTGCCGACCGCACGCGTTTTCGGTCAGATCCTGGGGTTCCGGCTGCGCCAGCAGTCGCTGCGCTTCGAGGATGTGCTGGACGCCCGTGGCGCGGTCGAAGGGGCCATGGCCTCGCGCGCGGCGGTGCGTGTGGGTGCGGGAGCGGCGTCCACGGACGCTGCCACCGCACTGCTGGAGAAGATGGAGGAGGCGGTCGACGACCGCGACCGCTTCGTGGCGCTCGACCTCGCGTTCCACCACGAGATCGCCAGGACGGCCGACAACGGCATCCTGGAGCTCGTTTTGGAGTCCCTCGGTGATGTCCTGACCGAACACCGGCTGGCCAGTTACGACGGCCGTTCCCTCCATGGCGAGAGCCAGCAGGACACGATCACTGCCCACCGCGCAATCCTGGACGCCATCACTGCGGGCGATCCCGAGGGGGCTGTCGCAGCCATGGCGGCACACCTGACGGAGACGGGTGAGGACTTGGAGATCACGCCGTAACGACGCCCTCGCAAGGGCCGGATTCACGGCTTCGCGCAGGCGGTTGGCACGCCCCCGCGAGGCCTCATCCATATCGAATGAACGAGTCATCCCACCCCACCCGAGCATGTTGACAGCTTAGCTGCTAAGCGGCCAATGTGCAGACCACTCGGAGCTGTCCTACTTCAGGGGATGTCGCATGACCAGACGCTTCACCCAGCACGCCGGAGTCGCCGTTGGACTCGTGCTCACTGCCATCGCCCTCACCTCCTGCGGCTCTGGCGGCAGCAGCGAGACCTCCAAGGACAAGGCAGACGGCTCGTCCGTGACGGTGGACTTCTGGGGCTGGGCCCACGGGTACGCCGAGGCGGTCGAGGCCTACAACGCTTCCCACCCCGACGCCAAGGTCACCTTCACCACCACGCCGCCCGGCTCCAAGGGCGGGTACACGAAGATGTTCTCCGCGGTGTAGGCCGGCAACGGACCGTGTCTCGCGCAGATCGGCTACGAGTCACTCCCGAGCTTCATGGTCGAAGGCGCACTGATGGACGTCGCCAAGTACACGGGCGACACCAAATCGCAGTTCGTCGACTGGTCCTGGAACCAAGTCAGGCTCGGCAACGCCGTGTACGGCGTCCCTCTCGACACCGGTCCGATGGCCATGTACTACCGCAAGGACATCTTCGACAAGCACAAGATCCCGGTACCGGCGACCTGGGAAGCGTTCCGCGGCGCCGCCGAGAAGCTCCACAAGGCCGACCCGACGGCGTATGTCGCCAACCTGGCGCCCGGCCCCGACTACAACCTTGCTGGTCTGTCCTGGCAGAACGGTGGGAAGTGGTTCTCGATCGAGGGCGATGCCTGGAAGGTCGACATCGACGGCCCGAAGACCCGGAAGGTCGTGTCGTACTGGCAGGACCTCGCCGACCGCGGGCTCGTCATCAAGGACGAGGCGTTCGGCCCCAAGTTCTTCAAGAACCTCCAGGACGGCAAGGTGGCGACGTGGGTCTCCGCCGTCTGGGCCTCCCCCATTATCCAGGAGAACGCCAAGGCCTCGGCCGGCAAGTGGGCGGTCGCACCCATGCCGCAGTGGACGCCGGGCGGCAAGTCCTACGGCAACGAGGGCGGTTCCAGCACGGCGGTCCTGAAGGGCTGCAAGAACCCGGAGAAGGCGCTGCAGTTCGCCACGTGGCTCGCCACCACGCCGGAGAGCCTGAAGATCCTCATCCCCAAGACCGGTATCTACCCGGCGTCCAAGGCGGGACTTGAAATGCCGGAGGTGAACAAGGCGGAGCCGTTCTTCGGCGGTCAGGAGATCTACGACGTGTTCCGTGAGTCCGCAGCCGGGACCGATACCTCGTGGCAGTGGGGTCCGACCACCACCCAGATGACGGCCGATCTGAACGACTCCTTCGGCAAGGCCCTCACCAGCGGCGGAAGCCTCGGTGACGCTCTGGGCCAGACCCAGAAGAAGACTGTCGCCGGGCTCGAGGCCAAGGGCCTCACCGTCACTGAATAGTCCCCCGCGGGCGGCGCGGATCCTCCCGCGCCGCCCCTCGTGCTGCCTCAAGGAGTGGTGTGAGCCCGGCTAAGGCCCCACACAGGAGAGGCGCGACAGCCGTACTGCTGCTGCCCTTCCTTGCGTTCTTCACCCTCGTCTACCTCGTGCCGATCGGGTACGCGGCCTATCAAAGTCTCTTCCGCACCCAGCGCTCCGGCCTCGGCCTCGCCCCACCGACGACCGTCTTCAGCGGAATCGACAACTACCTCAAGGTCCTGAGCGACAGCGCCTTCCTCACCGGAGTAGGCCGCGTCCTGCTCTCCGGTGCGGTGCAGGTACCGCTGATGCTCGGTTTCGCCCTGCTCCTCGCGCTGCTGCTGGACAGCGGAGCCGCGAGATTTGCCAAGTTCTTCCGTCTGGCCTACTTCCTGCCCTACGCCATCCCCGGAGTCATCGCGGCCATCCTCTGGTCGTTCCAGTACGTGAAGGGCATCAGCCCGCTCCTCGACGGCCTGGCTGCACTGGGCATCGACGCCCCGCTCCTCAAGCCCGGCTGGGTCCTCGCCTCGATCGGCAACATCGTGACCTGGTCCTGGACCGGCTACAACATGCTGGTTCTCTACACCGCGCTGCGGGCGATACCCAAGGAGCTCTACCAGGCCGCCCAGCTCGACGGCTGCGGTGACCTGCGCATCGCCTGGCACATCAAGATCCCGTTGGTGCGGCCCGCACTGATCATGACCGGCGTCTTCTCGATCATCGGCACTCTCCAGCTCTTCAACGAGCCGTCAGTGCTGAAGCCGGTCGCGGCCGGTTCGATCGACACCGGCTACACCCCGAGCATGCTGGCCTACCAGGCAGCCTTCGGCGCGAACGACTACAACATCGCGGCCACCATCGCGGTCGTCCTCGCCCTCACCACGGCAGTGCTCTCCTTCACCTTCCTCAAGCTTTCACAGCGAGGTACGACATCGTGATCCCTCGCCGCCATCAGGTCCTGACCACGGCCCTGCTGTCCGTGGTCGCCTGCTACTTCCTGCTGCCCGTGTGGTGGCTGATCGTCTCGGCCGGCAAGTCCAGCTCGGACCTCTTCGCCACCAACGGCCTGCTCCCGGCAGACGATTTTGCCCTCGCGGACAACGTGCGGGCCGTCTTCACCTGGGACCACGGCATCTTCGCCGACTGGATGGTCCATTCGCTGCTGTACGCGGTGCTCGGCGCCGCCGCCGCCACGCTGCTCTCCGGCGGGGCGGGATACGTCCTGGCGAAGTACGCCTTCCGGGGCCGCGAAGTCGTCTTCTCCGTGATCATCGCGGCGGTACTCGTCCCTATTCCGCTGCTCACGCTGCCGCTCTATCTGGTTTTCGCCGAGCTGCACCTCACCGACACCGTGTGGTCGGTGCTGATACCCAGCGCGGTCAGCCCGTTCGGCGTGTACCTCGCGCGGATCTATGCGGCGGACTCGGTACCCAACGAGATCCTGGAGGCCGCCCGCGTGGACGGCGCGGGCGAGCTGCGCATCTTCTTCCAGATCGTCACCCGGCTCATGTCCCCCGGCCTGGTGACCGTGTTCCTCTTCCAGTTCGTGGCGATCTGGAACAACTTCTTCTTGCCACTTGTGATGCTGTCCGACCACCACAAGTGGCCGGCCATCCTGGGCCTCTTCTACTGGAACAGCCAGCCACTGCAGCTCTACTACAACATCACCATCACCGGCGCGCTGATATCTGTGCTCCCGCTGGTCCTCGCGTTCCTGACCCTGCAGCGCTACTGGCGCTCGGGACTGAGCGCGGGCAGCGGCAAGCTGTAACCCCTCGGCACGGCCGAGGGAGCGGTGGGTCAGCGACGGCGGCGGGCGCCACGTAGTGGCTGCGGGTTCCCCGAGCGGAACCGTGGCCACAGCCTCGGGCAGCAGCGAACGTCGGATTCCGGGATCGCAACACGTGGTCTCGTTGATGAGGCAGGCGCTCGGCTGGGACTCCCAGTCGAGCGCGTTTTACTTGGTCGGCCGTTGAGTTGGGCGGCGACAGCATCGAGGTGCTCGCGCGCGTGGACGGACGGGTCGGTGCCCTTGCGGAAGTACTGGCGGAGCAGTCCTGGTGTCGACTAGACCGGGCCGTCCGTGGCGAGGGTGAAACTGCGGTGGGCGGCCAACTCTGCGCTTTGGCCCCAGGCCAGGGACCGCTTCCAGTGTTGCGAAAGCCTCTGCGGGGAACCGTCTGTGCAGAGCGTGACAGATCTGTTCCGCGCTCCACCGCTCCTCGAGGCCCGCCTGGACGGCGTCCGGCAGTTCGAGGTTCTGACTGATCTTCCGCGGTTTCGGTCGTGGCCTATGGCCAGCGGCCCGGGCCTGGGCGGCGAACGGCCATCATGCCACTGCTTGTGGGTGCGGCGCCGGATCTCCCGGACGTCGCTCTCCGGCAGATGACGCGAGCGCACTTCCACAGCGACGGCTGCGGGCACCCGGTTCCTGGAGAACGGGTGCCCGCTTGGTGCAGACGCGTTCCGGATCGGCGCTTGGCGTCGCCCGGGGGCCGCCAGCGGCCGTAGCAGGTGGGGCCCCACCTGCTAATTGCGCCACTCACGTCCAGTGCGCTCGTTCACACCGACCGCAGCGGATACTTCCTTGATGTATCCGCCTTCACCAGCCGGAAGTAGTCCACCCGCTCACCATGGAGCTTCCTGGGCCCTGTGCCGAACGAACCTTGCCGAGCTCGAAGCCCATCCCCCTTGAGTTGAGGTGATGCGACGATCTCTGGATCCACGAACTGCTCCCTGGGACTGCGGCTTGCCCGCGGAGCAGTGAGCCGATCCGTGCCTCAGTTCCTCAGCAGATGGAGGTCGACCGCGTCGGCCATCGCCTTCATGCCTGCGTCGTTGGGGTGCAGACGATCACCTGAGTCATAGGCCGGATTGAGTGCGGCCGGGCGAGCGGGGTCGCGCGTGGCCTGGTCGAAATCGACGACGCCGTCGAAAGCGCCTTCGGTACGGATCCACGTGTTGACGCTCTGTCGGATCGCCTCGGCCGCAGGCGTGTTGTAACCCCCGTACGCGTTGCCCTCGTTGGGCATCAGGGTCGCACCGATGATCCGGACGCCGACCGCGTGTGCCTCGTCGATCAGGGCAAGGTACCCATCGATGAGGTGCTGGGCCGTGAGTGGAGCACCGTTAGGGTCGGCCCCGCTGCCGATGTCGTTGATGCCTTCGAAAAGGATCACGTACTTGACGCCGGGCTGGTCGAGGGCGTCACTGCGAAAGCGCTTCAGGGCGCTGACGCCCTGCCAGAGGTTGGGAACATCGGTGAGGACACGGTTCCCGCCGATACCTGCGTCGACCACGCTCAGTTTCTGCCCACCCGGCTCGGCGCCCAGTCGGCGTCCGAGAAAGTCGGGCCACCGGCTGTACGTTCCCCTGGAGGAGGCGTAGCCGTCCGTGATCGAGTCACCGAAGGCAACGACAACACCCTCAGCCGTCGGCGACACGATGTCCATTCCCGCCCAGGTAGTACCACGACGTCCTGGTGGTAGCGAACGCGGCCGGGCCGGATGACAGCCTTTGGGGCCCGACCACTGCGGCTGTGGCCGTAGTGGCCTCCGCCGGCGTGGCGAGAGCTAAGAGCGCGCCGACGGACGTCCCGGCGCGGAGCACGCTGCGACGCGTCAACCCGCTGGCACCGACAGTCGGAGGCTGGGAATGGACCCGGGCACGGAGGCGCAGGCGAACACGTTCGGCCTCAACTAATCCGGTGGCGGGTGCCGCTCCGGCAGCGTGCGGTTCAGGCGCCGCCCTCGTACCGGTGGAGATGTCGCCCGAGGCTGAGCTCCAGATGCTCGCGCATGGCCTCTTCCGCCCTTTCGGGGTTGCGCCGGAGCACCGCTCGCAGGATCCGGCTGTGCTCTACGGCCGTGGCGGGGCTGCCGCCCGTGACCGGACTGAGCCGGAAGAGGTGGAGGTGCGTATGCAGCCGCTCCACCGCGGCAGCGAGCAGCGTGCGCCCCGAGGCGGAGGCGAGCGCGTCGTGGAAGCGTTGGTCCAGAACGGCGAAGCGGCCGTATACGGCGAAACTGTGGCCCTGGTCGGGCAGGCCCTGCATCTCCTCCACCAGACTCTCGATCCGGTCGAACACGGCGTCGTCGGCCTGCTCCGCGGCCAGAGCCGCGGCCCGCGGCTCCAGAAGGAGCCGCATTTCGAAGAGTTCCTCCACGTCCCGGCGGTCCAACAGCTCGGTGGCACGGTAGCCCGCCAGTGACCGCTTGAGGACCAGGCCGTCCGCCTCAAGGCGGGCCAGCGCCTCGCGCACAGGGGTAGGTGAGACGCCGAGCGATCGGGACAGCGCCTCAATGCCGACGCGGGCACCCGGCTGGATCACGTGGTCCATCACCATCGCCTTGACGGCCTCGTAGACGCTGTCGCCCAGCACCTCGCGCTTCACCGTAACGTCGGCGCGCCGCTCGGTGGCGGCGAGCGGGACGGACTCCGACCCTTCGATGTTGTTTACCGGCATAGCATCACTCTCTTCCCCCAGGCTCCAAGAATCCTATGCGATTCAACAGGACCCGATCCCGGAAGGCCACACGACACCAGGTCGGGATCCCGCTCGACGCAGGGTAGGCGGGCAGCTCACAACGGAATGAACCCACCTCGCCCGAAATAGCCGATGCGCAGGCCTTGACGCGGCGATCCCCTCTCCCGCACGATCTCGGCAACGGAATCCTATCTGATTCAACTGAGGCAATGATCATGATCCTTCGTAGATCCGCAGTGTCCGCCGTCGCCACCGTCGCCCTCCTGGCCCTCGCGTCGACGGCATGCACCGTGAAGTCCTCCGACGACACCGGGCCGGCCGACACCGCAACCGCCAAGACAGGCAAGGGAAGCGCCGAACTCGCCGACGGTTCCGGCACCAAGATCGCCCTCGTACCGGGTGGCGCCCACCCGTACTTCCAGCCGTGGAAGCAGGCGGGCGCGGATGCCAAGAAGACGCTGAAGCTGGGCGACGTCACGCTCGACGAGACCGCCGAGTGGGACCAGCAGAAGCAGAACAACCTGCTGTCGACCCTGGCCGCACGCGGTTACAACGCCTTCGGCGTCTTCGGGGTGTCCCCCACCGACATCAACACCACCTTCGCTGACCTCAAGTCCCAGGGTTTCGCGGTGGCCTCCCTGGGCTCATGCCCCGCCGGCGGCAAGAACGAGGCCGATTTCTGCCTCTCCACCGATGTGGAACTCGCCGCTTACAAGGCGGCCAAGGCCACCATCGAGGCGATGGGCGGCAAGGGCACGCTCGTTCACCTGACGGGCAACAACGTCGACGCCAACACGCAGCTGCGGATCAAGGGCGTGGAGAAGGCGGTGAAGGAGTCCGGCGGCAAGGTCGACCTGCTGCAGAACATCACCGATATCGACAAGGACCTCCAGACCGCACAGAAGGCCGTTTCCGACCTGCTCGCGACCAAGGGCTCGCGGATCCAGGGCATCGTCTCGACCGCGTACAACCCGGCGGTTGCCGCCGCTGAGGCGGTCCAGGAGACCGGCTCGAAGGCCAAGGTCGTGGCCATCGACGACGACGCCAAGATCCTCTCCTCGATCAAGAACGGATCGGTGAGCGCCACGGTCGTACAGAACCCGGTGGGTCAGGCCGAGATCGGATCCTGGGCGCTCGCGCTCCTGCAGACCAAGCAGTGCACGATGAAGCAGCCGGGCCAGATCGCCGACTCGGGTTCCTTCGTCGTCACGAAGGAGAACGTCGGCACCTACGACGAGGCACGCAAGGCCAAGACGGCGGAGCTGAAGAAGCAGTTCGCCGACGAGTACCTCTCCTGCGGCTGACCGGCCCGGCACAACGACAGAAAGTCAGCACACGCGCATGACCATGATCACGAAAGCGTCGGCCCTGCTGGCCGACATCGCGGTGGAGACCGACCGCACCGACGCCGTGCAGTCGTTCGTCAAACAGGAGACGATCCTTGTCACCCTGACGACGACGGACGGCATCGAGGGAACTGGCTACGCCTACACGATCGGCACCGGCGGTACATCCGTCCTGGCGCTACTGCGCGACCATTTGCTGCCCCTCCTCGCCGGGAAGGACGCGCGCAACGTGGAGGGGCTCTGGCAGGAGCTGTTCGGCCTGACCCGCGCCACCACCACGGGCGCCATCACTTCGCTCGCGCTCGCCGCGATCGACACCGCCCTGTGGGATCTGCGCTGCAAGCGCTCCGGCGAGCCGCTGTGGCGGCTGGCAGGCGGTCACCGCCGGGAGATCCCGGTGTACGACACCGAGGGTGGCTGGCTCCACCTCGGCACCGACGAGCTGGTCGAATCGGCCCTCGCCGCGAAGCAGGCGCAATTCGCGGGCGTCAAGATCAAGGTCGGCAAGCCACACCCGGCTGAGGACGCAGAGCGCCTGCGTGCCGTACGCGAGGCAGTGGGACCGTACCTGCACATCATGACCGACGCGAACCAGTCGCAGTCGCTGTCCTCCGCCGTGCAGCTGGCCGCCGCCCTCGAACCGTACGACCCTTACTGGCTCGAGGAACCCATGCCCGCGGACGACATCAGCGGCCACGCCCGGCTCGCTCGCTCGACGCGGATACCGATCGCGGTGGGCGAGTCGATGTACTCGCCCATGCAGTTCCGCACCTATCTGGAGACGGGCGCGGCCTCCGTCGTACAGGTCGACGTGGCCAGGGTCGGCGGGATCACACCCTGGCTGAAGGTGGCCCACCTGGCCGAGACATTCAACGTCAAGGTCTGCCCGCACTTCTTGATGGAGCTGCACGTCAGTCTCGTCGGCGCCGTCTCCAACGGCGCGTACGTGGAGTACATCCCGCAGCTGCGCGCGGTCACCCGCACCGAGATGACCGTGCGGGACGGTCTGGCCGTCGCTCCGGACGAGCCGGGCATCGGGATCGACTGGGACATGGACGCCATCGACCGGAGGAGGGTGTCATGAAGACTGTCGTCGCTCCGCCCGACAGCGAGACGGACCGCCCCACCGACGGTGCCCGGCCGGCGCACCGGCTGCCGTTCTGGGTCAACCAGCGGCTCGGACTCGTCGTCCTCATCATCGCGCTCGCCGCTCTGTTCGGTGTTCTGCGGCCGGCGTTCTTCGACGAGCGGCTGGTGCTCTTCCCGCTCATGAGGGACATCTCGACGCTGACAGTGGTGGCACTGGCGCAGATGGTCGTGCTGTCCATTGGGCACATGAACCTCGCCGTCGGGCGCATGGCCGCCTTCGGCGCGTTCTTCGCCGGCTTCGGCTATGACCGGCTCGGCCTGTCGCTGCCGCTCGGCCTGGTGGTGTGTCTGGTGGCGGGCTGTGCGATCGGCGCGCTGACCGGCTGGATCATCGCCCGCACGGGGGTGAACTCCTTCGTCGTGACCCTGGCCATGGACTTCGCCCTGCTGGGACTCGTCTCTCTGCTCTACTCGGCCTTCACGGAGAACGCCGCGTTCACCACCCGTCCCGACGGGCTCACGGAACTGCGTTCCTCCTCCCTTGCCGACGTCTGTCTCGGACAGGTATGCGGCTCCGCGGCCGTCCCGCAGATCATCCAGTTCACCCTCATCGCCCTCGTCGGCCTCGGCTTCCTCTACTCCCGTACCCGGATGGGACGCGAGCTGCTGCTCACCGGCGCCAACCCGAGTGCCGCCGAGCTGTCCGGCATCCCCACCGGCCGCAGGATCGTGCTCGCGCACGCACTGTCGGGCCTGCTCGCCGCACTGGCCGGCTTCATGGCCGCCGTCGGCACGGGAACGTTCCGCGCATCCATCGGCGAGGACTTCATGCTCCCTTCGTTCCTAGGCTCGGTCCTGGGCGGGACTCTGCTCACCGGCGGCGTCGTCTCCGTCGTCGGTGCTCTGCTCGGCACCTCGCTGGTCGGTGTGATCCGCAAGGGTCTGGACCTGCTCGGCGTCGGTCTCGAAAGCCTCAACATCTACCTCGGGTGCGTCCTGCTCCTGGCCCTGTCCGCCGACCGGGTACGCACCGTCGTGTCCTACCGCAAGGTGGTGCGTTCCACATGACCCCGCTCCAGGACCGGAAGGCGGCGGCCCGGTCCGCACTGCACCGCTTCTCGCGCTCCACGACGACGACCCTGCTGGGTGTGGTGATCGTCGGCTACGTCGCCCTCGGAGTCTCGTCGTCCGGCACCTTCTTCGAGGGGCCCTCCCTCCGTACGTTCCTGCAGTACCTCGCCACACCGGTCCTCATCGGGCTGGCCCAGATGGTTGCCCTGAGTGTGGGGCAGCTCAACCTCGCGGTCGGGGCGCTCGGCGGGTTCAGCGCCTGTCTGATGGGCGTCCTGATGGTCGACGCCGGTGTCCCGGCCGGGCTCGCCGTTCTGATCGGTGTCCTGGGCGCGACGCTGATCGGTCTGATCACCGGTTTGTTCATCGTCGCCACACGTATCAACGGCTTCATCGTGACGCTCGGCACCATGACCATCCTGCTGGGTGCGCAGTACCGGCTCTCCGGCACCCGCACCATCGACGGGTACTCCGCCACGCTGCGCGACTTCGGCCGTGCCGCCCCGCTGAACATCCCGCTCGTCTTCGTCACGGCCCTGGTCTCGGCCGGTCTCCTCGCTGCCTTCATGTACCGCACGGTGGCGGGGCGGCGGCTGCTGGCCGCCGGCGGGAACCCGCTCGCCGCCAAGTTGTCGGGCATCTCCACCGACCGGCAGATCGTGCTCGCGCACACCCTGTCCGGGCTGCTGATCGGCATCGCCGCCCTGACCGCCACGGCCTCGCTGCCCGGGGTCAACCGCAGTGTCGGCGGAGACTGGCTGCTGCCCAGTTTCGCGGCGCCCATCATCGGCGGCGTGGCGTTGACCGGCGGCTCCGTCGCCGTGCTCGGGACCGTGCTCGCCGCCTTCGTCATGCGTCTGATCGATACCGCGCGGGCTCAGTTCTCCCTCGACCCGAGCTGGGTCAACTTCCTCATCGGGGTCGTCGTTCTCGGCACCGTCGTCGGCGGTCGCATCCACCAGAGTCACCTCGCCAAGAAGGTCGTGTCACCGGGCGGCACACCCCCGCCGACACCTCCCGAGGAAACACCCCGGCCGACGGCCGTACCGACGCCGACGGGAGAGGCACGATGAGCGAAGTCCTGCTGGAATGCGATCAGATCGTCAAGGTTTTCCCTGGTGTCCGCGCCCTCGACGGCGTCGGTCTGCGGCTCGCCGCAGGCTCCGTGCACGCCCTGCTCGGCGAGAACGGGGCGGGGAAGTCCACCCTCATCAAAGTGATCACCGGCGTGCACGCGCCCGACGACGGCCGGCTGCTCCGGGCCGGCCAGGAGATCCACCTGCGCTCCCCCTTGGACGCCATGCGCGCCGGCATCGGCGTCGTCCACCAGGAACGCAATCTGATCCCCGGGTTCTCCGTGGCCGAGAACATCACCCTGCAGAACCCGCCCTCGCGCCGTGGCCTGGTCGACCGGGAAGCCATGACGGCGCCGGCCCGGCGCTGCCTGGCCGAACTCGGCCTCGATATCGATCCGGACCAATTGGTGTCCGAACTCTCGGTTGCACAACAGCAGTTGGTGGAGATCGCCAAGGCGCTCCACACCGACAGCAAGGTCCTCCTGCTCGACGAGCCGACCGCCTCCCTCTCCCCGCAGGAAGCCGAGAGTCTCTTCGACGTCGTCCGGCGGCTCACCGAGCGCGGCACGTGCGTGGTGTTCGTCAGCCACAAACTGGACGAAGTCTTCTCCGTCTGCGACACCGTCACCGTGCTGCGCGACGGCCTGTCCGTGCTCGAATCGGCGCCGCTCTCGGAGCACACCCAGGACGACATCGTGACTCTGATGGTCGGACGCGCCCACGCGGTGACGGCGATGTCGCCGCGCCCCGTGGACACATCCGCGGCTCCCGCCCTCTCCCTCACAGGCCTCTCGACGGCCTCGGGGCACCGTGACATCTCGCTCGACGTGCGACCCGGCGAGATCGTCGGGCTGTACGGTCTGGTCGGCGCGGGGCGCAGTGAACTGGTCAAGGCGGTGCTCGGTCTGGAGCGCGTCACGGGCGGTGAGATCCGCGTGCACGGAGAGCCCGCGAAGATCGGCTCCCCGCGGCAGGCACTGCACGAGTACGGCATCGGCTACCTCACCGAGAACCGCAAGGAGGAGGGCGTCTTCCTGGAGCAGCCCATCCTCCGCAACATCACCGTGACGGTGTGGCGGAAGCTGGCGAAAGCCCTCGGGTACGTCCCCGCCCGCCGGGAACGCGAGACCGCCGAGGAACTCGTCGAGCGCCTCGGCATCAAGATCTCCGGTCTCGCACAGAACGCCGGTGAGCTGTCGGGCGGCAACCAGCAGAAGGTCAGTCTGTCGAAGTGGCTGGCGGCCGACACCCGGCTGCTGGTCGTCGACGAGCCGACCGTCGGCGTGGACGTTCGGACCAAGCACGCCTTCCACGAGCTGATCTGGGAGCTTGCGCGCGGCGGACTGCCGATCCTGCTGATCAGCAGCGACCTGGCCGAGATGGTGACCCTGGCCGACCGGGTCGTCGTGATGGCCGACCACCGCATCCGCGGCGAGGTGGCCAACGACCACGACTACGGCCGGATGAGCGGTCGCATCATCCGCATCATCCACGACCGACCGGTCTCCGCCACCTCCCTGAAGGACCCGACCACGTGAGGCGTGTCACGCAGGTCATTGGCCTGCGCCCCGAGAAGGCCGAGGAGTACCGGGAGCTGCATCGTGCCGTCCCCGAGCCCGTGCTCGACCGGCTGCGGCGTTCCCACATCGCCAACTACTCGATCCACCTGCTCGGCGACCGGCTATTCAGTTACTTCGAGTACCACGGCGACGACCTGGACGCCGACCTCGCCCTGATGGCCGACGACCCCGCCACCCAGGAATGGTGGCGGCTCACCGCCCCCTGCCAGTCGCCCGTGGCGGAAGCCGCACCCGGCACGTGGTGGGCGTCGGCGGAGCAGGTCTTCCTCATGGAGTAGGCCGCCGGCCCTGGTCCCCCGCACACCCGAACCATCCAGCGGCGCCGGCGCGCCGCTCCCGCAAGGAGAACCACGTGAAACTGATGCGCCTCGGCGCGCCCGGCGCCGAGCGCCCGGCCGTCCTCACCGACGACGGACGCACCTACGACCTCACCGGCCGGACCGGCGACATCGACGGGTCGTTCCTCGCCTCCGACGGAGTCGAGCGAGTCGCAGCGGCCCTGCAGGCCGGCTCACTTCCCGTCCTGGACACCACGGGACTACGCATAGGCGCGCCGATCGCCCGTCCAGGAAAGGTCGTGTGCATCGGCCTCAACTACCGCGACCACGCCGAGGAGACCGGGGCCGCCATACCGCCGCGCCCGGTGGTGTTCATGAAGGACCCGGGCACCGTCGTCGGCCCGAACGACACCGTGCTCGTCCCCCGCGGGTCCGAGAAGACCGACTGGGAAGTCGAGCTCGCGGTCGTCATCGGCCGCCGCGCCCGCTACCTGGACGGGCCCACCGACGCCGCGGGCGTGATCGCGGGCTTCGCGATCAGCAATGACGTCTCCGAGCGCGCCTTCCAGCTCGAACAGTCCCCGCAGTGGGACCTCGGCAAGTCGTGCGAAACGTTCAACCCGCTCGGCCCCTGGCTGGTGACCGCCGACGAGATCCCCGACCCGCAGGCCCTCGGCCTGCGCCTGAACGTCAACGGCGTCCCCCGGCAGGACGGCACCACCAAGAACATGATCTTCCCGGTCGCCCACATCATCTGGTACCTGAGCCAGTACATGGTCCTGGAGCCGGGCGACGTCATCAACACCGGAACACCGGCCGGCGTGGCCCTCGGACTCCCGGGAACCCCGTATCTGCGGGCCGGCGACACGGTCGAGCTCGGTATCGACGGGCTCGGCAGCCAGCGACAGACCTTCCAGAACGCGTGAGGCCGGCATGAACACCCACGACAAGCACGACGGCGGCATTGCACGCGTCACCGATGTCGACGTGATCGACATCCGCTTTCCCACCTCGCGGGAGCTCGACGGCTCCGACGCGATGAACCCCGACCCCGACTACTCGGCTGCGTACGTGATCCTGCGGACCGACGCGCTCGACGGCCTGGAGGGCCACGCCTTCACCTTTACCATCGGCCGCGGCAACGAGGTGCAGGCAGCGGCCATCGCCGCGCTCCGCGACCACGTCGTCGGTCTGCCGGTCGACGCGTTGTGCGCCGACCCCGGTTCGGTCAGCCGCGCCCTGAACGGCGACAGCCAGCTCCGCTGGCTCGGGCCGGAGAAGGGCGTGATGCACATGGCGATCGGCGCTGTCGTCAACGCCGTGTGGGACCTGGCCGCCAAGCGGGCCGACAAGCCGTTGTGGAAGCTGCTCGCCGACGCCACACCGGAATGGCTCGCGGACCAGGTCGACTACCGCTACATCGAGGATGCCCTCAGCCGTGAGGAGGCCGTGACCCTCCTCACCCGCGGCAAGGAGGGAGCCTGGGCGCGCGAGGAGCATCTCGTGGCCCAGGGCTACCCGGCGTACACCACGTCCCCCGGCTGGCTGGGCTACTCCGACGAGAAGCTGGTCCGGCTCGCCCGCCAGGCGGTCGCCGACGGCTTCACCCAGATCAAGTTGAAGGTCGGCGCGGACCTGGCCGATGACGTGCGCCGGCTGCGTACGGCTCGCGAGGCGGTCGGCCCGGACATCCGCATCGCGGTCGACGCCAACCAGCGCTGGAACGTGACCGAGGCGATCGACTGGACCAACGCCCTCGCCGCCGACGCCCCGTACTGGATCGAGGAGCCCACCAGCCCGGACGACATTCTCGGGCACGCGGCGATACGCAAGGGCGTCACCCCTGTCAAGGTCGCCACCGGCGAGCACGTCCAGAACCGGATCGTGTTCAAGCAGTTGTTGCAGGCCGGTGCGATCGACATCCTCCAGATCGACGCGGCCCGGGTCGGCGGCGTCAACGAGAACCTGGCGATCCTGCTGCTGGCGATGCGGTACGGCGTCCCCGTCTGTCCGCACGCCGGCGGCGTCGGCCTGTGCGAACTGGTTCGCCATCTGTCCATGTTCGACTTCGTCGCGCTGTCCGGGACCACCGAGGACCGGGTGATCGAGTACGTGGACCACCTGCACGAGCACTTCAAGGACCCTGCGATCATCGCGAACGGCCACTACACGGCTCCCCTGACGCCTGGCTTCTCTTCGGAGATGCACGCCGGATCGCTCGCAACATACCGCTACCCGGACGGCGCCTTCTGGGCGGCCGACCTTGCCGCACAGGAGAAGGAGACGAACCGATGAGCGAACTGTCCGGCCTCAGGGCCCTGGTGACCGGCGGTGCCTCCGGCATCGGAAGGGCCACCGCAGACCTGCTGTCCGCCCGCGGTGCCGCCGTCGCCGTTGTGGACCTCGACCCGTCCGCGGTGGACAAGCCCCTGCTCGGGTACACCGCCGACGTGAGCGACGACGCGTCCGTGCGGGCCGCCGTTGCCGCCGCCGCCGACGACCTCGGAGGCATCGACATCCTGATCAACAACGCGGGCATCGGCGCGGCGGGCACCGTGGAGGACAACGACGACGCGCAGTGGCACCGGGTGTTCGACGTGAATGTCCTGGGCATCGTGCGCACGACCCGCGCGGCCCTCCCCCACCTGCGTGCTTCCGCGCACGGCTCCGTCGTCAACACCTGCTCCATCGCGGCCACGGCCGGGCTTCCGCAGCGCGCCCTCTACAGCGCCAGCAAGGGAGCGGTCCTGTCGCTGACGCTCGCCATGGCAGCGGACCACGTCCGCGAGGGAATCCGCGTCAACTGCGTGAACCCCGGCACGGCCGACACCCCGTGGGTGGGCCGCCTGCTCGACCGGGCCGCCGACCCGGACGCCGAGCGGGCGGCACTCAACGCCCGCCAGCCCATGGGCCGTCTGGTCACCGCCGAGGAAGTCGCCGCCGCCATCGTGTACCTGGCGAGCCCCACCGCCGCCTCCGTCACGGGCACCGCGCTCGCGGTGGACGGCGGGATGCAGGGCCTGCGACTGCGGCCGGAGGGTCAATGACGAGCGCATCGGGCGACAGCGGAGCAGGGCCGGTGATGAGCGCCCGCACCCTCGGCCGCAGCGGTGTCTCCGTCACGTCGCTCGGGTTCGGCGGCGCCGCTGTCGCCGGTCTCTTCGAGGACGTGGGCGAGGAGGCGGCGGCAGCGGCCGTGGACGCTGCCTGGGAAGCGGGCATCCGCTACTTCGACACCGCCCCGCATTACGGGCTCGGTGTCTCCGAGCGCCGCATGGGAGCGGCCCTGCGGTCCAGACCCAGAGACAGCTTCACTTTGTCCACCAAGGTCGGCAGGGTGCTCGATCCGCACGACGGCGGCGGGGACGACCGGGCCAACGGCTTCGCCATTGCGGCCACGCACCGTCGCCGCTGGGACTTCAGCGCCGACGGCGTGCGCCGCTCGCTGGAGGACAGCCTCACCCGGCTCGGGCTCGACCGCGTCGACCTGGTACTCCTCCACGACCCCGACGACCACGAGGAACAGGCCTTCAAGGAGGCATATCCGGCGCTGGAGGAGCTGCGGGCGCAGGGAGTCGTCCGGGCGATCGGCGTCGGTATGAACCAGACGCGGATGCTGACACGTTTCGTCACGGACACGGACATCGATGCCGTGCTGTGCGCCGGAAGGTACACGCTGCTGGAGCAGGGCGCGCTGGACTCGCTGCTGCCCGCGGCGGCGAGGACAGGCAAGAGCGTGATCATCGGTGGTGTGTTCAACTCCGGTCTGCTGGCGAACCCGGCTCCGGACGCCACGTACGACTACGCCACCGCCCCCGACGCACTGGTGCGGCGGGCGCTTCGGATACGCGACGTCACCGAGGCCCACGGGGTGCCGCTGCGTGCCGCGGCACTCCGCTTCCCCTTCGGGCATCCGGCGGTCGGTTCCGTCCTGCTCGGGGCTCGGTCGGCCGAGCAGGTCCGTGACGCGGTCGAGCAGTTCCACCGTTTCCTGCCCGACACCGTGTGGGAGGGCCTGCGGGCACAGGACCTGCTGACGGCCGGCGTACCGGTGCCCAGGAGGAGTGAAACATGACCATCATTGATGCCCACCACCATCTGTGGGACCTGGACGTACGCGACCAGGAGTGGATCGAGGGCCCTGAACTGGCCCCGCTGCGGCGCTCGTTCCTCCACCACGACCTGGAAGCGGAGGCCCGGGAGGCCGGGGTGTCGGCCACGGTGCTCGTGCAGACCGTCACCGTGGTCGAGGAGACACCCGAGTTCCTGACCCTGGCCGCGGCCAGTGACCTGATCGGCGCGGTCGTCGGCTGGACCGATCTCACCTCGCCGGGCATCGCCGACGAACTCGCCCGGCTGCGCTCACTGCCGGGCGGCGGATTCCTGCGGGGCATCCGCCATCAGGTACAAGGGGAGGCGGACCCGGACTGGCTGACGCGGCCGGAGGTGCTGCGGGGACTGCGCGCGGTCGCGGCGGCCGGACTGGTGTACGACCTCCTGGTCCTGCCGCACCAGTTGCCGGCGGCGACACGGGCGGCAGCGGCAGTCCCCGGTCTCACCTTCGTCCTCGACCACCTGGGCAAGCCCCCGATCGCCTCGGGCGAACTGGAGCCGTGGGCCGGGCGGGTACGCGAGCTGGCCGCGCTGCCGAACACGGTGTGCAAGCTCTCCGGGATGGCGACCGAGGCCGACTGGCGATCGTGGACCGTCCGGGACCTCAGGCCGTACGCCGACACCGTGCAGGACGCCTTCGGACCCCGGCGGCTCATGTTCGGCTCCGACTGGCCGGTGAGCACGCTGGCGGCGAGCTACGGCGAGGTCGTGGATTTCACCGGGGAGATACTCAACGCGCTCGCCCCCGTCGAGCGGGACGAGGTATGGGCCGGGACCGCGCGGCGGGTCTACCGGCTGACGCCCGTCGCGGCGCCGGCCCAGCCGGTCACTTCTCCCCGAACCGGCTGAGCTGGCGCTCCAGACTGTGGGCCAGATGGTCCGTCATCGCCTGTGCGGCCCGCTCGGCACTGCGCCGCAGTATCGCTCGGACGACCCGCTCGTGCTCAGCCAGAGTCGGGTCGTCCTCGGCGGGAAGGCTGCTGAGGCGGAAGATATGGAGATGTGCGTGGAGCCGCTCGACCGCGTCCCGAAGCAGGGGGCGACGGGCGCCGACCGCGACCGCGTCGTGGAAGCGCTGGTCGAGGGCTGCGAAGTCACGGTAGGACGCATACGGTCCGGCCGGGCTGGGGTGGACCTCCATGTCCTCCTGGATGGCCTCGATGGCGTCAAGCTGTGCCTCGTCGGCATGCAGGGCCGCTAGCGCCGCGGCCTGCGGCTCCAGGAGGAGCCGCATCTCGAACAGTTCCTCAATCCCTTGCCGGGTGAGGAGTTCAGTCGCCCGGTATCCGGAGAGGGAACGCTTGACCACGAGACCGTCGGACTCCAGGCGGGCCAGCGCCTCGCGGACCGGGGTCGGTGAAACGTCGAGCCTGCGGGACAAGGCTTCGATGCCGACACGGGCGCCCGGAGCGATCTCATGGTCCATGACCATGGCCTTGATGTCCTCGTAGACGCTGTCGGACAGTGGCTGGCGGACCGGCGCCGTGGCGGGACCGGGCCCCCCGGCCCGGTCGTCGAAGACAGGTGAGTCATTCGTCGGCATCCAGATCCCCTCACTCCACTACACGTGCGACCACCAGCAGCTTAGCGAGGCGGGAACGAGCTGCCCCGGACACTGCCTCTTGCCCGGAGCCGGAGTTCCGTTCCCGCCATCGCACCCACTGCGGTCCGGCCACCCCTCCCTGGAATCCCATAGGAAACAGGCATGGATGACCGCTATTCATTGGAGACATTTTGCCTTTTTAGGACAGAGTAATCTTTTCTCCTATATGAAATGGCGTCGGATCTCTTGACATGCCTCCTGGATGCCGCTGCACTGCTGCTGTGCCGCCGAGTCCGGCCCGCCCCCCATCGAAGGAGCCGCACACCCATGTCCGATCACTCCCTCACACCTCCCCCCGCCGAGGGCGGAATGTCACGCCGCGGAGTGCTTCGAGCGGCGGCCTCAGTGGGCGCCCTGTTCGCGCTCTCCTCGCTGCCTGAGTTCACGTCGGCTGCCACCGCCGTTACGCGCCCCGACACTCAGTCGCTGGTCCCGGACGCGGAGACGATCAGGCTCTGGTACACGCGCCCCGGCGCGGAAAGCAAGATCATCGAGGAGGGCCTGCCCATCGGCAACGGCCGGCTGGGCGCCCTGGTCACAGGAGACCCGTCCCGTGACGTCCTGATCCTCTCGGACGCGACCCTGTGGACCGGTCACGCGAACGCTACCTTGCAGTCGGACGGGCAGTTCCCCTACGAGGCATCCAACTTCGGCACGTTCGGGATGCTCGCCAAGGCGTACCTCGACATACCCGCCCACGCCACATCCGCGATCAGCGGATACCGCCGCAGCCTCGACATGAGCAACGGCCTGGTGACCGGCGAGTACCAGGCCGGCGGGGTCACCTACCGGCGCGAGGTGTTCTCCAGCCATCCCGACGACGTGATCGTGGTGCGTCTGACCCAGAGCGGTGGCGGGAGCTATACCGGGTCGATGACGCTGGCCGGAACCCGCGGCGAGACCGTGACGTCGAACGCGAGCGCCGCCGAAGTGTCGTTCGACGCGACGCTGCCCAACACACTCAAGTACGCCACCGCAGTACGGGCCGCCGGCAAGGGCGGCACCGTCTCCGCGACTGGCGCGAAGGTGACATTCAGCAACTGCACCGAGGTCGTACTGGTCCTCTCCGGTGGCACGAACTACAAGGCGGACGCATCCGTTCAGTACAAGGACGCCACGCTGGTGCCGCTCACCGTCGCGCGCACCAAGGCTTCGCAGGCCGCCGCCGTGGCCGGCTCGACGCTGGTCGCCACTCACGTGGCCGACTACCAGCGACTCGACCAGCGGATGACAGTGAACCTGGGGGCCTCCAGCGCCGCCCAGCGGGCGCTGGACACACCGGCCCGGCTCGCCGCAAGGGCCGCCACCGGCTCCGCCCCCGACCCCGAACTCGAAGCCTCCTACCTTCAGTTCGGCCGCTACCTGACGATCACCGGTTCACGCGGCAGCCTCCCGACCAACCTCCAGGGCCTGTGGGTCGACAGCAACCAGCCACCGTGGTTCAGCGACTACCACACCGACATCAACGTCCAGATGAACTACTGGCTGCCCGACCGTGTCGGCCTGCCCGAGTGCTTCGACGCCTTCACCGACTACTGCGTGGCCCAGCTGCCTGGCTGGCAGGCGACGACCACCGCCCTTTTCCAGGACTCCCGCAACCGTTTCCGCAACACGTCCGGCAAGGTCGCCGGCTGGACGATGGCCATCACCGCCAACATCTGGGGCGGCAACGGCTGGTGGTGGCACCCCGCCGGCAACGCCTGGATGTGCAACTCGCTCTTCGAGCACTACGAGTACACCCTGGACGACACCCACCTCGCCAAGATCTACCCCCTACTCAAGGGCGCCTGCGAATTCTGGGAGTCCCGGCTCATCACCATGACCGTGGCGGGACGTGAGGTCCTGGTCGATGACCACGACTGGTCTCCCGAGCACGGCCCGGAGAACGCCCGTGGCATCACATACGCCCAGGAACTGGTCTGGCAGCTGTTCGCCAACTACCGCACCGCCGCTGCCAAGCTCGGCAAGGACGCCTCGTACGCCTCCACGGTCGCCGGCCTCCAGAGCAAGCTCTACATGCCCGCGGTCAGTACCACGAGCGGCTGGCTGGAGGAGTGGATGAGCGACGACAACCTGGGCGAGACCACCCACCGCCACCTCTCCGCCCATGTGGGTCTCTTCCCGGGTGACCGCATCAACCTCCAGGACTCCCCCGACTCGCTCATCAGAGGTGCCACCAAGCTGCTGGAGGCGCGGGGCCTTGCGAGCTACGGCTGGGCGAGTGCCTGGCGGGCCATGTGCTGGGCACGGCTGAAGCATGCCGACAAGGCGTACGACCTCATGCTCTCCGTACTGAACCCGTCGGGCACCGCCGACGCCGGCACCGCGATCAACATGTTCGACATGTACCGCTACGGAGGCGGCTACATCTTCCAGATCGACGGCAACTACGGCACACCGGTCGCGATGGTCGAGATGCTGGCGCAGTCCCGGCCCGGACGCGTGGAGCTGCTGCCCGCGCTGCCCGAGGCATGGGCGGCGGAAGGATCGGTCACCGGCTTGGGCCTCCGCGGCGGGCTTAGCCTGAACATGAGCTGGAAGTCCGGGAAGGTCATCAGCGCCACCGTGCGCGGTGCGGCCGGTCGGTCCACCACGATCGTCTACGGCGACTGGAGCCAGCAGGTCACGATCCCCTCCACCGGGTCGGTGACGGTCACGCCGCCCGCACAGTACACCGTCTTCCAACTGGTCAACCGCCAGTCGGGACGGGCGATGGACATCGCGAACGCGTCGATGGCCGCAGGCACCGGGGCCGTTCAGTACACACCGAGTTCTGCGGCGAACCAGCAGTTCCGGTTCACCCCGGTCGGCGGCGGTGTGTACGAGATCTACACGACACACGCCACCACCCCGCTGGCGCTGGGCATCAGCGGCGGAGGGTCGGCCGACGGCGCGAAGCTCATCCAGTGGCAATCGCTGCACGACACGAACATGCAGTGGAAGATCACCGACACCGGTGACGGCCATGTCGTCCTCACCTGCCTCCGCAGCGGCAAGGTGCTGGGTGTGACCGGCGGCTCGGCGTCCAACGGCGCGACGATCGAGCAGCAGACCGCCAACGGCGGCACCGGCCAGCAGTGGCGGCGCGTCGGTAAGTGAGCCCGGCACGTCCGATGTAGCCCATCCCGGCGTGAGGGACGCCCAGCGAGAGCAGGGCGCCCCTCACGCCAAGCCGACACGCACTGCGCACAGGACGGGCTCGCGCAGCTGACTTCGGCCCGGCCCTCGCCGAGCCGGGGTACCGCTGCCTGCGTATCGCTCCCACTCCCCGGGCTGGCGCATGCGCGCAGCGAGCTGCTTACCCGTACGGAAGGGCGAGCGTGGAGTGGGCCGTCACGGACGGCGTACTGACCGTCTCGGCCCTCGTGCCACCGAACACGACCAACGAAGTGGCACTGCCGGACGGCCCCCGGCCGGACGTGGGCCCGGGCCTGCCCGGTGGGTGGCGCCCTGCCCTTCGCGCAGCCCGTGGCGCTGACGGCGGTGGAGAATGGCGCTGGCCGGCCTGCACCGCCGGCGGGCTCGTCACGGAGGCCGGCAGTGACGCCGCTCCGCCTGCCACTCAAGGGCTACAGAGTCAGACCTGCCCCGTGCGGGAACAGCGGGTTCTCCGTGTCATCGGGCACGTCGGGACGTGAAGCCCTGACAGCCTCCATGGATCGGGGAAGCTCGAAGGGCAGCCGTCCTTCCGGCCTCGTCCGGCCGAAGACCACGTCCAGCAACGCGGCGTCGTCGGCGCCGTAGTCGGCGACCAGGGCGGCCGCCCGCTCCGCGATCTCCGGGATGACCGCGGCCCGCTCCAGGTTGACGCAGACGACGGTCGGCACCCTTTCCAGCAGATCGAGGATCGGCTCGAGCTCTTCGGGCGTGAACTCCAGCGTGCCCGAGTGGAAGAACGACTCGAACCTGTTGGTGCGCTGCTCGTACGGGGTGCTCAGGCGCAGCACCGCGAGGTCCGCCTGACCGGGATCGGTCACCACCTCGGCGTATTCCATGGCCACGTCCGCCGTCACGTTCTCCACGTACAGCTTGGGGCGGCCCGCCACCGGCAGCCTCCCGCCGGAGTTGGTCAGGACGGTCAGCGAGCGGCGCTGCGCGCGGGCGCCGGCCTCGACGAAGTCGGCACGACCGACTGTCTCGTCGGCCAGGTCCGCGTCGACGTACGGGGCGTCGAAGAGGCCGAGGACGAACTTCTCGCGCAGGAGGCGGCGCAGCGACTGGTCGAGTCGGGTCTCGGGAACGAGGCCCGACTCGACCAGCTCGATGATCAGGTCCGTACGGTCCTCGCCGCCGAACTGGTCGCAGCCCGCGTCCAGGACGCGCGCCGCGCGCTGGAGCTCGGTCAGCGATTCCAGGCCCCAGGCCCGCGCCTGGTGCGTCTCGCCGAAGATCTCGGCGTCGCTGATCAGGCCCCAGTCCGTGCAGACTATGCCGTCGAAGCCGAGCTTTTCCCGCAACAGCCCTTGTACGACGCCCTTGTTGACACCGAATCCGACCTCTTCCCAGTCGGTGCCGATGGGCTGCCGTAGTAGGGCATCATCTGCGCGCACCCGGCGGAGATGGCCGCCTTGAACGGCTCCAGGTGCAGATCGCGCATGCCACCGGGGTAGACCTGTTCCTTGCCCCAGGGGAAGTGCGGGTCCTCGCCGTCCTTCTGCGGGCCTCCGCCAGGGAAGTGCTTGACCATGGCGGACACGGAGTGCTTGCCGAGCCGCTCGCCGAGCGCCCGACCTGCGCCGATTACAGTGATCCGCATGGATCGGAACCAGGGCCGGAACCCCCGCACGAACGGAACGAGAGGGAGCTACGCGGTCGGCGACGAACGGCGCGCGAGGATCCTGGACGCCGCCGTCACGCACTTCGCCCGGTGGGGCTTCAACGCCTCCTCGATGGCCCGCATCGCCAAGGACGTCGGCATCACCCAGGGCGGCCTGCTGCACCATTTCCGGTCCAAGGAGGACCTGCTCGTCTCCGTCCTGGAACACAGCGACGAGCAGGACGTCGAACGCTTCTTCTCCCGGAATCCGGGCAACGCGACAGAGGCCTTCACGGCGATTCTGGACCTGGCCGAATACAATGCCGGGCGGCCTGGCCGCACCAAGATGTTCAACGTTCTCGCCGGCGAGGCGGGGGAACCGGCCCACCCCGCCCACGGCTACTTCGAGCGCCGCTACCGCACGGTCATCGACAAGATCACCGCAGTCCTTCAGCGTGACATGGCTGACGGCGCAGTAGAGCCCGGCACCGACTGCGAGGCCGCCGCCACCGAACTCGTCGCCGTCATGGACGGGCTGCAACTCCAGTGGGCACTCGCACCGAAGACGTACGACATGACGGGCCGGCTGCACCTCTACGCCGACCGGCTGCTGCGCTCGATCACCGTCGACGGCTCAGGAATGCCAGCCTGACCTCGCCCGGCGGCCACGGACCACGGTCCCGCACCGGGCATCGGCCTCGCCTGAAGTGACAGTCCCGCCGTGACCGAGAGTTAGATATCTTGACATAGCTATCTCTGGATACTTAGAGTCGTGGTCATGCCCCGCCCCAGCAGGTTCGTACAGGACGTCGACCACGTAGCCGCCGAGCTCGTGTCGTGCCTGCCCGCGCTGGCCCGGGCCGTGGAGCGGCAGATCGGTCCACACGTCGAGCACCCCAAACCGTCCGAGGCGCAGATCGCCCTGCTCCGTCACGTCGAGGCCAACGACGGAGCGACGGTGCGCAGGGCGGCCGAAGCGCTGCTGATGAAGCCGAACAACGTGAGCGCGCTGGTGACCCAACTGACCGAGCAGGGCCTGCTGGAGCGCCGGCCGGACCCTGCCGACAAGCGCATCGCTCACCTGCACCTCACCTCGACCTCGCGGCAGCAGCTCACCGAGGTCCAGAAGCTGATGAGCGGCCTGGTCGCCGGGGCTCTCCAGACCATGACCGAAGGTGAACTGGACGCTCTCGGCTCGGCACTGGGCGCGCTGCACGCGCTCAACGACCGCCTGCATCCCCTCAGTCACTGACACGCGCAGCCGGCGCCCCGGACTCTCCGGGCTGTCGCGCCCGTAGTCGTACGAGTCGCACGGGCCATTTCCGCGTGCCGACGGGATGAAACCTCTCCCCCACCGCGTCCGGCCTTCCTCAGGCCCCGGATGCCGCTTCGTCATGCGCGGACGCCTGGCCCCGTCCGCGCATGACACCCGACACACACCCGATATCTCACGAAGGACAGACACCTTCATGCCCTCCGACGTCCTGAACTCCCCGGCTCCGCCTGCGCGTCCGGTCCACGAGGAGCAGCCGCGCGGCCGCCGCGCGAACCCGTGGCTGACCCTCGTCGCCGTCGCCTTCGGCCTCTTCATGGTCGGCCTCGACGGCTCGGTCGTCTCGATCGCCAACCCGGAGATCGGCCGGGACCTCAACGCCTCCACGGCCGACCTCCAGTGGGTCACCAACAGCTACCTGCTCGCCCTCGCCGCCGCACTGATCCTCGGCGGCAAGCTCGGCGACCGTTTCGGCCGCCGCACCTTCTATCTCGTAGGAGTCGCGGGATTCACCGTCGCCTCCGTGGCCATCGGCCTCTCCGGATCCATCGAAGGAGTCATCGCGTTCCGCGCGCTCCAGGGCTTCTTCGGCGCACTGCTGATGCCCAACACCCTGGGCATGCTGCGCGCCGTCTTCCCACCGAAGAAGTTCGGCATGGCGGTCGGCATCTGGGCCATGGTGTCCTCCGTCTCCACCGCGCTCGGTCCAATCGTGGGCGGCCTGCTCGTCGAGCACGTCAACTGGGAGTCGGTCTTCTACATCAACGCGCCCATCGGCGTCCTCGCGCTCGTCTTCAGCATCATCGTGCTGCCGCAGAGCAGGAACACCAGCGCCACAGATGAGAAGTTCGACATCCCGGGCGTCGTCCTGCTGGCGCTCGGCCTTCTCGCGGTTGTCTTCGGCGTCGTCAAGGGCGAGACCTGGGGCTGGACTTCGGCCGGCACGCTGGGGACCATCATCGCCGGCGTGCTGATCCTGCTGCTGTTCGGCCGGTACGAGACACGAATCGCGCACCCACTGCTGCCCATGCGTCTGTTCCGGAACCCGGCGCTGACCATCGGCACCGTCATCACCGCGCTGAACTTCTTCGTCCTGCTCGGCATGATCTTCTTCGTGATGCTGTACCTGCAGAACGTACGGGGCTTCACCCCTGTCCAGGCCGGTGTCCGCACCCTGCCGCTGAGCCTCGCTTCGGTCGTGGCATCACCCCTGGGCGCCGCGCTCACCCAGAAGTTCGGCCCCCGGCTCACGATGCCGCTGGGCATGGCCCTCCAGGCAGCAGCCTGCTTCGCGATGCTCGGATGGGGTGCGGACTCGTCCTACACCGCGATGTGGCCCCCGTTCATCGCGCTCGGCCTGGGTGTCGGCATGGTGATGGCGTCGTCCTCCGATGCGATCGTCGGGAACGCACCGGTCAAGGACGGCGGGGTCGCAGGCGGCCTTCAGGCGACGGCGCTGCAGATAGGCGGCGCGCTGGGCACGTCCGTCCTGGTCTCCCTGATCAGCAGCCGCGTCGGCTCGACGCTGACCGGCGAGCTGACCTCGTCCGGGGTACCCGCCGATGTGGCCCACGGGCTGAGCGAGGCGAAGGACGCCGTGGCGATGGGCGTCGCGCCGGTCTCCGACGGGATGCCGGCGCAGCTCAGCTCCGCGGTCGTCGAGGGAAGCCACCAGGCGTTCATGAACGGCGTCCACACCGCCGTGCTCGTCTCGGGCCTGCTATGCCTGCTGGGTGCCCTGCTCGCCGTGGTCGGTGTACGGCGCAGCCCCGAGGCGATCGGTCACTGAGACCGAGCGGCCCGGCCGGGTGACGCAGCAGGGAGACAGGCCCCCTCGCGCCCGGCCGAGCGTGCTGTCTCCGCTGCCGGAGACGAAGCCCACCCGCCCGGCCAATGACCGCCCTCGCAGTTCTTCCCACCCAGGCCTTCCCGCTCACGATCGATGTCTTCTCGCCCGGGGTCGGCCCCCGGCATCACACCGGATGCCCGCGCCCCGGGCCCTGGCCCTGCTTTCCCGGACCCTGTTCCGCGGCATCTCCAGCTGGGAATGCCAACAGTTGTTCCACCTCACGGTGAGCGCAGTCGACGATCGCGCGAACGCACCGGGCGGCGTCTTCCGGGCGTCCGCCGGAGATGGCCTCGGCCGCCTCCGTATGGCGGCGCACCGCGTCAGCGTCCACGCGGTCCGGCATCAGCGGAAGGTCACGACGGGCGACGAGAAGCTCCTCTGTGACCTCGGAGAGCTGGGCGAACATGCCGTTTCCGGACGCGTTCAGCAGCGCCCGGTGAAAGGCCAAGTCTGCCGCTATGAAGCCCTGGATGTCATCGCTATGGGCGACGCTCTCCATCTCGCGGGCGAGTTCGACGAGCGTATTCCGGGTGTCGGGCGAAGCGCTCACTGCCGCGAGGGCAGCGGCGGAGGGTTCCACGGCGGCCCGCAGCTCCGCGAGTTCGCGCAACTGGGTGCTACGAAACGGGGATGCCAATCGCCATCGGATGACCTGGGGGTCGTAAAGGTTCCACTCGGCCATCGGCCGGACGGTGATCCCCACGCGGGGCCGACTGGTGACGACCCGCTTCGACTCCAGGACCCTGACTGCCTCGCGTGCCACCGTGCGAGAGACTCCGTACCGCTCTTGTACGTCCTCGAGACGGATCACCTCACCCGCACGCATCTCATCCGAGGCGAGGGATTCACCGATCCGCCTGACCACCTGACCGTGTAGTCCGTGCAGTTCCACGCCACTCCTTGTCACACTCTCAAACACCCGGTTCGTGCCAATTCTGCCGTCCGGCGGTGTCAACAAGCCTCAGCGAGTCTGCGCAGGAGGTCACTCACCCGTTCACCGGCGCTGCGGACGCCCCCCGATGTCAGGGCCGACCCCATCCCGCAGGCCACCGCGCCAGCGGCTATCCAATCCGGCGCGTTCTCGCTTGTCACACCGCCCGTCGGCAGCACGGGTGCCTGGGGAAGTGCGGCACGGACGTCACGCAGCCAGGCAGGTGAGACCGTCGACGCCGGGAAGAGCTTGAGCGCGTCAGCCCCCTCCTCCAGGGCACGCACCATCTCGGTCGGGGTGGAGACGCCCGGAAACACCGGGACACCGTATCGGTGACCCGTCCGGATGACTTCCGGGTGGAGGCTCGGTGACACGAGGAAGCGGGCACCCGCTTCGACGGCCGCACGCGCCGCAGCCGCGTCAATGACAGTGCCCGCGCCGAGCAGCGCGTCCGGGCGGGTCTCGGCGAGCCGGGCCAGCGCGGTGAGGGCGCGTGGCGTGGTGAGGGCGATCTCCACGGCGTGCAGCCCAGCGTCCAGCACTGCGTCCGCCGCGGCGACGGCCTCCTTCGGCCCTGCCGTGCGGATGATGCCGAACACTCGCTGTGCGGTGACGGCCTGGACGGTCTCCCATCGGTACATGGCGTTCATGCTCTCCTGCTCGTGAAGTGGCGCGCCGGGGTGGGCGGCGTCAGCGGATGACGGTTTCAGCGTTGGTGCCGGTGAAGGCGGCCAGGGCGCGGTCGAGACCGACGCGGTCAGGCATTCCGTCCGTGTCGGTCGGACACTGGACGACCAGCGCCGCGACAGCGGCGGCCTGGCGCAGGCACTGGCCGGTGTCGGAGGCGTGCAGCAGCCCGGAGAGGAACCCTGCGGCGAAGGCGTCCCCCGCGCCCACCGGGTCGGCGACCGGCACGGGGAAGGCGGGCTGGTGGCAGGCTTCTGCCGTGCGGGTGAGACAGGTGGCCGACTTGTCCCGGTGCTTGACGACGAGCGTTCCGAGGCCCGTCTCGAGCAGGGAGGCCGGGTGCGGTACACCCAGCAGCTCCAATTCGTCCTCGCCTGCCAGCACCACGTCCGCGTGGGCCAGGAGAGGGCCGACGACCTCGCGCCAGCGGTCGGGTGAGCCGAGCTTGTGGCGGATGTTCGGATCGAACGAGACCGTCGCACCGGCGGCTCGCGCCAGTTCGACGAGGCGCAAGGTGGCCCGGTGCGCCGAATCCGACAGCATTGGGGTGATGCCGGTGATGTGGACGAGTCGCGCCCCCTCGAACATGCGGGACTCCAGTTCGTCCGGGGACATCCGGGAGGCGGCTGAGCCCGTACGCAGATACTGCACGTCGATGGCGCGCGCCGGATGGCTGTCGCGCATGAGGACTCCGGTCGGAGCCTCGGGGTCCGTTATGGCGTACGAGCTGTCCACGCCTTGCGCACGGAGCTGTGCAAGCACGGCCCGCCCTGCCGGATCGTCACCGACGCGACCGAGCCACCGGACGGTGTGTCCGAGCCGGGCAAGGCCCGCCGCCACATTGCTCTCGGCGCCCGCGACGGAACGCCGGAACGCGAGCGCGTGTTCCAGCGGGACCCCCGGTTCGGCCAGCAGGAGGAGCATGGCCTCTCCGCACACGACGACTTCGGCGCTCATCGGGCCAGCTCCGGCACCTGGGGGGCGAACTCGGCGCAGAAGCGGTCGATCATCTTCAACTCTTCCTCGTCGAGCCGGTACCCCGGGGCCCGGCAGTGCGCAGACGCAATCCAGCCACGGCGCACGGAGATCTCCTTCTCCACGGCGATGATGAGCTCCACGCTCTGCATCCAGTACGAGAGGTAGGGCAGCATCCGGGTGTGCAGGGCGACGGCCTCGGCCTCGTCGCCGCACTGCCAGTGCTCCCAGAGTTCGACGTACAACTCGGTGAAGGAGCAACCGGGCTGGACGCCGACCGCCCCGCGGCGCAGGGCGTCCGGCAGTTGCAGACCGGCGTAGCCGATCAGTGAGGGCAGCGGACGGGGACCGGCGGCCAGAGCCGCGATCAGCCGGCCCGGCGGGGCGGACTCGACCTTGACCCAGCGCAGATTGGGGTGCTCGGCGGCCAGCCGGTGCAGGGTGGGTGCGTCCAGCGCCGTTCCGGTCTGTGCCGGGGCGTACTGCACCACAACGGGCAGTGGATCGACGGCGGTGAGTACCTCGCGCAGATGGGCCGAGACGGCGTCCTTGGAGGGCGCGAGGAAGTGGGGCGGGAGCAGGTTGATGGCGTCGGCACCGAGTTCGGCGGCCCGGAGCGCTTGGCGGACCGCGGCCCGGGTGGCGTGGTCCGGGACGGAGACGATGGCGGCGACATCCTGGCGGTTCCGGGTCTGCTGGAGCAGCAGTCCGGTGAGCAGTTCCCGCTCTTCGGGGTCGAGTTTGTGGAACTCGCTCGCGAAACCGGGGAACATCAGCGAGCTCACCCCTGTCGCAAGTACCCGGTCCACCACCGTGGTGAATCCGTCGGGGTCGAGCTCTCCGTCGTCGTGGAACGGAACCTCCAGTACGGGCGAGACTCCTCGGACCAGTGTGTCGAGGTCCTTGTGTACGGGTGTGGCCATGTCGGTTCCTCAGAAGGCTTGTCGGGGCGGGGGCGAGTCGGTCGCGCCGACGAGGAAGTCGAGGTCGGCGCCGGTGTCGGCCTGCGTGACGTGTTCGGTGTAGAGATAGGTCCAGCCACGGGTGACCGGCGGTTTCGGCGGCTGCCACGCGGAGCGCCGAAGGTCCATCTCGGTCTCGTCGATCAGCACGTCGAGCCGTCGGCCGGGCACGTCAAGTCTGACCTGGTCTCCGGTGCGGACGAACGCCAGCGGACCGCCGACAGCCGCCTCCGGTGCCACATGCAGCACGCACGTTCCGAAGGCCGTTCCGGACATGCGGGCATCGGATACGCGGACCATGTCCCTGATCCCGGCGTCGAGCAGCTTCTTCGGCAGTGGCAGGTTGCCCACCTCGGGCATGCCCGGATATCCGCGGGGGCCTGTGTTGCGCACGATGAGCACCGTCTCGGCGGAGACGTCGAGCGTGGAGTCCTCGGCGACGGCGAGGTAGTCCTCGATGGAGTCGAAGACGAGGGCGGGGCCTGTGTGGTCCAGCAGGTGCGGCGCGGCGGCCGACAGCTTGATGACGGCACCGTCCGGGGCGAGGCTGCCGCGCACCACGGCGGTCCCTCGTCCTGCGGGCAGCACCGGGTTGTCGAAGGCCCGGATGACCTCACGGTCGTACACCTGCGCACCCTGGCAATTGGCTGTCAGGGAACGGCCGGTGACCGTCACCGTGTCCTGGTGCAGGGCGTCCCGAAGGTCGTTGACGAGCGCCGGCAGCCCTCCGGCGTAGGCGAACTCCTCCATCAGGAACCGCCCGGAGGGCATCAGGTCGATGAGCAGCGGAAGTTCGGCGCCCAGGCGGTCGAAGTCGTCGAGTTCCAGGGGTACGCCCAGTCGGCCGGCCAGGGCGAGCAGGTGCACCACCGCGTTGGTGGACCCGCCGATCGCCGCGTTGATCCGGACGGCGTTCTCGAAGGCTGCTCGCGTCATAATGCGCCGGGGGGTGAGGTCGCTTCCCGCGAGTGCCACGGCACGTGCGCCGGTCTCTTCGGCCAGTGTGCCGCGCCGGGCGTCCACGGCCGGCAGCCCGGAGCCGCCTGGCAGCATCATGCCCAGGGCCTCCGCCAGGCAGGCCATGGTGGACGCCGTACCCATGGTCATGCAGTGACCCGCGGAGCGGTTCAGGGACGACTCGAACTCGGTGAACTCCTCCTGCGTGATCGTCCCCGCGCGCAGCTCTTCCGTCATCCGCCAGATGTCCGTGCCGGAACCCACGTGTCGGCCCTTGAACCGGCCGTTGAGCATGGGGCCGCCGGTGAGGACGATGGCGGGCACACCGGCGCTGGCGGCACCCATCAGCGCGGCGGGCGTGGTCTTGTCGCACCCGGTGAGCAATACGACGGCGTCGATCGGATTGGCCCGGATCTGTTCTTCGATCTCCATGGCCGCCAGGTTGCGGTAGAGCATCGACGTCGGCCGCAGGAAGGGTTCGCCGAGAGACATGGCAGGAAATTCCAGGGGGAAGCCGCCCGCCTGCAGCACTCCACGCTTCACGGCGTCGGCGAGGATCTGCAAATGGCCGTTGCACGGGGTCAGTTCGGAGAACGTGTTGCAGATGCCGATGACCGGGCGGCCGTCGAAGTTGTGGCCCCCCCGCCCCATGGCTCGCAGGTGGTGACGGGCGATGAAACCGTTCTTGCCGCCGTCACCGAACCAGGCACGGCTCCGGAGTGGCTCTCGAGGTGTGACGGGAACTGCGGCTGACGGTGTCTCTCGCTCTGCCATGTATGAGCCTCCGATGGGGTACGGCCACGCGGTTCCGACCGCTTGAGACCGGGCTGTGACCGTGCAGGGGCTTGCCCTGCCGACGGATTTAATGATGCTATCAAATGACGATAGCGCCTCGGGGGCCGCGCGAGGCTGTCGCTGAAGCGGAGGTTCAACCCGTGGTACGTAAGGCGCCGGTGCGGCTCGTCCGCCTCCTGACCTTTGGCGTACCGCCTGTCGCGATCTTCGGAACCCGTCCGTCGGACACCAGCGGACCGGCCCCCGCCCATCCACACACCGATGTACGAAGCCCGGCGCCCTCCGCGCAACGGGCGAGCACACCGACGTGACCCGGAACCACCGGATCAGTCCTCACCACACGGCCCCGACAGCACGATGCGCGGCGGTCACTGCCAGCTCGAAGGAGCTCCTCATGAACTCTTCGTTCCATCGGAACATCGCCGTGGCCACCGGCCTGCTGCTCACTCTCGGTCTCGCCACGGCGTGTTCGTCGGGCAAGGAGTCCTCCGGCGGCGACGCGGTCGACAAGAAGGTCGACGGCAAGATCTCCCTCACCTACCTGCAGAAGCAGGGCGACCAGGAGTACTTCATCGGCGAGGCGGCCGGCGCCAAGGCGAAGGCCAAGGAGCTCGGCATCGACCTCAAGGTGGTCAACCTGGGCAACGACGCCAACAAGACCGTCAGTGAGGTCCAGTCCGCCGTCGCACAGAAGACGAGCGGCATCATCATCGTCGTCCCCGACCCGGCTGTGGGACCTCAGGTCGTCCAGACGGCGAAGGACGGGAAGGTCGCCCTGCTCACCTCCGACGACCAGATCTGCACCACGGGGCCCGACCCCGCCGCCTGCGGCAAGGACGACCTGGTCCCCCGCATCGGTTTCAGCGGTGCGCAGATGGGCGGGGAGGTCGGCAAGCGAGCCGCCGCCGAGTTCGGGAAGGCCGGCTGGAAGGCCGCGGACACCCGTGTCATCTCGGCATGGAAGCAGGACGTCACCGTGTGCGGTGACCGGGTCAACGCGGCCAAGAAGACGTTCGACGCCGCGGTGCCCGGCGTGAAGACCATCAACGTGCCCACCGACAACACCCCGACCGGCGCCCAGGACAAGATCGCCGCGACGATCACCGCGAACTCCAAGGTCAAGAACTGGGTCGTCTGGGGCTGCAACGACGAGAACGCCATGGGCGGGGTCACCGCGCTGCAGAACGCCGGCATCGGCCCCGATCACGTCATCGGCGTCGGGCTCGGCGCCTACCTTGCCTGCAAGGAATGGCAGACCGACAAGAAGAGCGGCATGAAGGCCGCCCTCTTCATCAACGGCAAGGACGTCGGCGCCCTGGCCGTCCAGACCATGTACGACAAGCTCAAGAACGGCAAGAACTTCCCGCAGGAGGCCTTCGCTCCCACCACGATGGTCGACCACTCCTCCTGGAAGACCGCCGGTCTCACCTGCGGCTGACCCGTCCGGGCCCGCGGCCGGCCCCCCTTCCGGCCGCGGGCCGACGACAGCTCCGTCGTACCGGTCCCCTTTCCATGAACACTTTGCGCGCCATGCCTTCGAGGTGAACGACATATGACCAGAGCCTCCCATTCGCCCGCCGGCCCAGACCCTTCCGAAGGACAGATTGAAGAAGCGTCGCCGCCTTCCCCGTCGCCGGGCATCGTGGACGTCACCAAACGGTTCGGGGCGGTACAGGCCCTTGGCGGGGTCACGCTCGACTTCCCCCGCGGGCAGGTCACCGCGCTGATGGGTGAGAACGGCGCGGGAAAGTCGACCCTGCTCAAGATCCTCACCGGTGACCACCAGCCCACCCAGGGGCACATCGTCCTGGGTGGCGAGCGCGTGGTGCTCGACTCCCCGGCCAAGGCACGCACGGCAGGCATCCGGATCATTCCGCAGGAACCGGAGATCATCCCGCACATCTCGGTCGCCGAGAACGTCTACGCCGGCGCCCTGCCGCGCAAGTCCGGCCGGCGATTCGACCGGGCCGAGCTCCGCCGCCGCATCGACGCGGACTTGGCCCGGCTGGGCTTCGCCGATGTACTGGACCCGAACCTCCTGGGTTCACAGCTGACCCCGGCCCAACGTCAGCTGGTCGAGATCATGCGCGCCCTCACCGGCAGTACCGTGGCGACACTGATCGCGTTCGACGAACCCACCTCCTCCCTCGCCGAGCACGAGGTGGACGCCCTGTTCGCCCTGATCCGGCGACTGCGGAACCAAGGCATCGCCATCGTCTACGTCTCGCACCGCATGCAGGAGATCTTCCAGCTCGCCGACCGCATCGCCGTGCTGCGCGATGGCAGCCTGGTCGGTGTCCAGCAGGCCGACACGACGAACGAAGCAGAGCTCGTACGCCTCATGGTGGGCCGCGACCTGTCCACCATGTTCGTCCGACAGCGGGTCGCCACCGACCGCCTCGTTCTCGACGTCAAGAACCTCACCACCGACGACGTGTACGACATCTCGCTCCAGGTCCACGCCGGCGAAGTCGTCGGCCTGGCCGGTCTCATCGGAGCAGGACGCTCCGAACTCGCCCTCGCGCTGGCCGGCGACCAGCCCGTCCGCAGCGGCACCGCCGCCCTCGACGGGGTCCCGCTGCCCAGCGGCCGCCCCGGCGCGGTGATCCGGGCCGGCCTCGGACTCGCCCCCGAGGAGCGCAAGGCACAGGCGCTCTTCCTGCAGCAGTCCGTCCGGGCCAACATCTCCCAGGTAGTCCTCGACCGGCTACGGCGCTCCCGCTTCGTACGCCGCACCGCCGAACGAGAGCTCGCCCAGCACTACACCGACCGGCTCCGGGTCCGCACCCCCTCGATCGACCACGAAGTGCGCAAACTCTCCGGCGGAAACCAGCAGAAGGTCGTCCTCGCCCGCTGGCTCGCCCGCAAACCCAAGGTCCTCATCCTCGACGAGCCGACCCGAGGCATCGACGTCGGCGCCAAGGCCGAGATCTACCAGATCATCGCCGACCTCGCCGCCGACGGTGTGGCCGTCCTCGTCATCTCCTCGGAGCTCCCCGAACTCCTCGGTCTCGCGGACCGGGTGGTGGTCATGCAGCAAGGACGCGTCACCGGCGAACTCAGCCACGACGAAGCCACCGAAGAATCCATCCTCGCCCTCGCGATGGCGCACGACATCATCGACGCCAGCACTCCCGGAGCCACTTCATGACCCTCACCAGCTCTCCCTCCCCGGCCGTCAAGGGACAGCCGGACCGTCCCGCCGCCTTCCGGCCGAAGCTGTTGTCCCGCATCAGCGGGCAAAACATCAGCCTCGTCGGCGCACTGATCCTCGTGCTCGTGCTGTTCGGGGTGCTCAACGACAACTACCTGAGCCTGTCCAACATGCAGGTGATCGCGGAGGCGGCGACCATCACCGGTCTGCTCGCGATCGTGCAGACGGTCGTGATCATCTGCGGCGGCCTCGACATCTCCGTCGGCTCGCAGGCCGGTGTGGCCTCCGTGGTCAGCGCCATGGTCTTCACCAGCACCGGCACCAACGCCTTCCTCGGCATGGCAGCCGCTGTCGGAGTCGGCGTGCTCATCGGCGCCCTCAACGGCCTGATCATCGTCTACGGCCGGGTGAACCCCACCATCGCCACCCTCGCCGGCCTCGCCGCCTACAAAGGCCTCGCCCAACTCCTGTCCGACGGACGCGCCCAGGGCTACGTCCTCAACAACGACGTCTTCATCTTCCTCGGCCGCGGAAAGATCGCCGGACTCCCCGTCATGGTCTGGATCCTCATCGTCGTCGCCGTGGCCGTCCACATCCTGCTCCGCTACACCGACATCGGCCGCAACATCTACGCCATCGGCGGAAACGACACAGCCGCCCGCCTCGCCGGCATCAACATCAACAAGTACCTGGTCTTCGTCTACGCCCTCATCGGCATCGTCGCCGCCATCGCCGGCATCCTCCTCACCGCCCGCACCGGATCCGGCCAGCCCACCTCCGGCAGCGAAGGCCTCGAACTCAAAGCCATCACCGCCGCCGCACTCGGCGGCGCCGCCCTCAAGGGCGGCAAGGGCGGCATCGGCGGCACCCTCCTCGCCGTCGCCCTCCTCGGCGCCCTGGAGAACGGCCTCACCGTCCAGGGCATCAACTCCTTCTGGCAGAACGTCGCCCAGGGCGCCCTCCTCGTCATAGCCGTCGTGATCCAGCAGCGACGCAGCGGCGAACGCGCTGTCGGACTACCCAACTGATGCACCCGGGCCAGGTCCCACGCGGCCCGGAAAGGAAGGAGCGCCTTTCACCGAACCACGTGCCCACACTGATCTCCATACATAGCAGCTTAGTTGTCAAGAAGGGTTTGACGTGACGTTCTCGCACAGCAGCACGCCTTCGGAACACACCGGCCCCGCCGCAAAGGCAGGAGGGTTCAGCCGCCGCGGTGTGCTGAAGAGCCTGGCAGCAGCGGGATTCCTCGCCGTAGCAGGTGATGTCTTCCTCGCCGCACCCGCCCATGCCGCCACCGCTCCGCCCGTGATCCCGCCCCTTCCCGAGACGGTCTCCGGGGTAAGCAACCCGCGCGTTCCCGTCACCTCCGGATGGCGCTGGACATCCAGCCCTCCGGCATCGTTCTGGACATCCGGCACCGACACCTCCTCGTGGCACCCGCTCGACGTACCCGGCGAACCGGCCCTGCAGAACCAGTCCGTCCCCTCGGACACCGAATGCGCGTACGCGGTCGAGGTCACCGTTCCGGCGGATTTCGCGGGCAAGCGCGTCATGCTCCGCTTCGACGGCGTCTACAGCTATGCCCGGCTGTGGGTCAACGGCACTGCCGTACGCACCCACGACGGCGGCTTCACCACCTGGTACGCCGACATCACCTCCCTGGTGACACCGGGCCGCGCGGCCGTCGTCACCCTCGGCGTCACCGACCGGCCGACCAGCATCGCCGGCCAGTCCAACTACGCGCACCACATCATCGGCGGCATCCTGCGCGATGTCACCCTGGTCGCCCTGCCGGCTTCCCACCTCACGAGGCTGCACGCCGACACGACCTTCGACAGCGCGTACCGGGACGCCACGCTCACCGTGACGGCGGCCGCCTCGTTCCAGACGGGCCAGAGCGGAACCGCCACGCTCACCCTCACCGACCCCGAGGGCCGGACAGTCGCGATCACGCCGTCGAAGATCGACCTGACCGGCACGGATCCGCAGCAACAGGCCGTGATCCCGGTCAAGGCTCCCCTCAAATGGGACGCGGAACGCCCCCACCTCTACACCCTGACGGCTGAGTTCACCGCCGGGGGCGTGACCCAGACGGTGACCCGGAAGGTCGGGTTCCGTCAGGTCAAGGTCGAGGGAAACAAGTTGGTGGTCAACGGCAGCCCCGTACATCTGCTGGGCGTCTGTCACCACAGCATCACGGAGAAGCAGGGCCGTTCGACCAGCCCGGCCATGGAGGAGCAGGCCGCCCGGCTCTACAAGGAGGCGAACTGCAACTACATCCGCACCTCGCACTACCCGCCGACACCCGCGCTGCTCGACTGGGCCGACCGTCTCGGACTCTACGTCGAGGTCGAGGCGCCCGTCTGCTTCCAGCAGAGCACCGTCGACGACCCTGCCTACACCGAGCAGTACATGACGCAGTTCGCCGAGATGATCGAACGCGACCGCAGCCACCCCTGCGTGATCGAGTGGTCCGTCGGCAACGAGAGCGGTATGGGCCGCAACTTCGCCTCGGAGAACACCTACGCACACGAGACGGACCCGTCACGTCCCACGGTCTTCGAGGACATGGGCCAGAGCAACGGCGGCAATCAGACCGACATCTACAGCGGTCACTACCCCAACCTCCAGAACGCCAACGGAAACGCCAAACAGCCCATCCAGTACGGCGAGTTCGCCCATGTGCCGTGCTACAACGTGGGGACCCTGAAGGAAGACCCCGGGGTGCGCGACTTCTGGGGCCACAGCATCGCGAAGCTGGCGGACAAGTTCCGCACCACGGACGGAGTCGTGGGCGGCGCCATCTGGGCGGCCATCGACGAGGTGTTCCACCTGGCCAACGGGCCTGTGGGGTACGGCGAGTGGGGCATCATCGACCTGTGGCGCCGCCGCAAGCCCGAATTCTGGCTCACGCAGAAGGCCTTCTCACCGGTCCAGATCGCGGACGGTGTCCTCACCGGTATGACGCCGGGCGGGGCGATACGGGTACCCGTCAAGAACTGGCACGACCACAGCAACCTCGGCGAGCTGAAGGTCGGCTGGCAGATCGGCGACAGGTCGGGCACCCTCCAGGGCGTCGATGTCGCTCCCCGGCAGAGCGGCACCCTGACCGTCCCGGGCGGCGCCTGGTCGCCGGGCGACACCCTGCGACTCACCTTCCGGCGTGGCACGGCGCTCATCGACGAGTACCGGCTGTGGCTGAACACCCGGGCAACGCCGTCCTTCCCCAGCGACAGCGGCAGGGCGCCCGCCGTGAGCGAGACCGCGGACACGATCACCGTCTCGGGTACCGACGCCCCGTTCACGCTGGTGTTCGACAAGCGCACCGCACGGCTCGTCGAAGCGACCGCCGACGGCAAGGTGATCCTGACGAGTGGCCCGGACCTGGTGATCTCCCGTGCTGTTCCCGGCCAGTGGGCGGGAACAGCGGCGAGCGTGGCCACGACCGACGGCAAGGTGACCGTCACCCTGAAGGGGCACTTCGGCACCATCGACACCACCATGACGGTGGCCGTGAGCCCCCGCGGACTGCTGACCACGACCTACACGCTCGCCAATCCCGGCTCCGGCCAGATGAGCGACGTCGGCGTACGGTACGTCCTCGCCGACGGGACGGACACCCTGAGCTGGCAGCGGGACGCCCAGTGGACGGCGTACCCCGACGACCACATCGGCCGGGCCTCCGGCACCGCGACCCGGAACCGGGCCTCCGGCGCCGACGGATACCGTACGAAGCCGGACTGGTCGTGGTCCCAGGACACTCACAGCTACTTCCTGTTCGGCAAGGACAGCGCCGCACACTGGACCAATGACTTCCGCAGCGCCAAGGCGAACGTCAGGGTCGCCAAGGCCACCACGGGCGCGGCAGGACCGGGTGTACAGGTCGAGTCGGACGGCACCCACTCGGTCAGGCTGGCGCCGATGGAGCCGGCACTGATCGACGACGCATCCCCGGACATCGTCTACACGGGCTCCTGGACCCACGCGGACACGAGCTCGGGTTACACCGCCGGAGACCTGTTCGGCACGGAATCCTTCACAGACGCGGCGGGAGCGGCGGCGGAGCTGTCGTTCACGGGCACCGGCGTCGGCCTGTACTCCGCCCGGGCGGACAACCTCGGCATCGTGAAGATCTCGGTGGACGGCAAGCCCGCGGAAACGGTCGACCTCTACGGACCGGGGAAGGCTCCGGCCCAGCTCGTCTTCCGGAGCGCATCGCTGGCGTACGGCCGGCACACCGTCAAGGTGGAGTGCACCGGCACCAAGAACGCCTCGTCGAAGGGGGCCTTCGCGCTCATCGACGCGTTCCAGGTGGTGGACCCGGTCATCGACGACGCGTCTGAGCAGGTCATCTACTCGGGGTCATGGACGCACGCGGACTCGACCGAGTCGTGGACGGCCGGCGATCTCGGGCGCACCGAATCCTTCAGCAGAACCTCAGGTGACACGGCCACCGTCAGGTTCTGGGGCACAGGCATGCGCGTCATCTGCGCCAAGGGCCCGAACGAGGGAATCGCCGAGATCTCCGTCGACGGCGGGACCACCACCGAGGTGGACCTCTACGCATCGGGAAAGCGGTACCAGCAACGAGTTTTCGAACGCACTGGCCTGACCGAGGGCGAGCACATCGTCAGCGTGCGGGTGACCGGCCGCAAGAACTCCTCCGCGACGGACTCCCATGTGGTCCTCGACGCGTTCGAGACGCTGACGGGCGACGCGTTCCCGCGCCGGGCTCCCGGGGTCGCTCTGATCGTCAGCGCCCGGATCAACTACCCCGACCTGGCCTGGGGGAACTACATCGATCCTGCGATCACGCTGCCTGCCGGCTGGAGCGGCACGGCGCGGGTGCGACTGCTGCCCTGACAGCGGTCGGCTTCGCACCACAGACCGGGACAGCCGTTCGGGCCGCAGCACACTCCGAGGCCATGACCGCCCACTGTGCGGTGGGCGGTCATGGCCTCGGCCGCAGGGTCCACAGGGGTCCCGGCCGTGGTGGCGCTCCCCGCAAGGACCATCATCGACTTAGCAGCTTAACTGCTAAATTAACCTCGTTCGCCTTCGCCGTGAACGACGGAGCCGGCAGCTGCGACAGGAGCCAGTCTGCCCGGGACGCTCCGATACCCACCTCGACAGCATCCCGCCCTCCGCGCGGGACGGAGGGACCGACATGACTGACCTGACGAACGAAGTAGTACTGGTCACGGGGGCCGCCCGCGGCATCGGTGCCGCCGTCGCCACCATGGCGGCTGCCGCCGGTGCACGAGTGGGAGTGCTGGATATCGACGGCGAGGGCGCCCGGGAGACCGCGCGCCGTATCGGTCCGGCAGCGGGCTGGGCGGCGTGCGACATCACCTGCGAGGACCAGGTTCGCGATGCGGTGGCCACCCTGCGCGAGGACCTCGGTGCGCCGACGGGGCTGGTCAACAACGCGGGACGGAATTCCTACGCGGACGTGGTCTCGATGACCACCCAGCAGTGGGACGAGGTGTTCGGGGTCGACCTCAAGGGAGCCTGGCTCATGGCCCGGGCCGTCCTGCCCGACATGACGGCCCGGGGACGCGGCTCGATCGTGAACATCGCCTCGATGCACGCCACGATGACCTGCCCCGGCATGTTCCCCTACGCATCGGCCAAGGCCGGGCTGGTGGGCCTGACCCGCAGCATGGCACTTGAGGTGGGGCCACAGGGCGTCCGGGTCAACGCGGTCAGCCCCGGCTACATCGAGACGGACCTGCTGGCCGAGTACTTCGACCAGGAACAGCCGCACGTACGCCAGGAAGCGGTGGCCAAACACATCCTCGGCCGCCTCGGCACCCCCGACCAGGTCGCCTCCGTGGTCACCTTCCTCCTGTCCGATGCCGCGGGATTCGTGACCGGCGCGGACTGGGCCGTCGACGGAGGAGTGTCCGCGCGGTTCGCCTGAGGCACGGAACGGGTGTGGACGCGCGCTGCCCCCGAGATCCGCAGGCTACCGGCCCACGTGGCCGCGAGAGCCGATGACATCGGCGGCCCACTGGGGGATCCAGGGTGGTGCGAGCGTGCGACGTACCTGCTGGTCTTCGGCAAGACCTATCCGCACTTTCACGCGCTAATCACGGCGTGGGGCGCGGACGTTCCCGAAGCGCGGCGCCTACCAGTGCCCCCTACCGTAGGCGCACGCCAGGTCTACGCCTACTGCCCACGGCGTACGGCGCTCTTTTCAGATGGGTGGGAGCTTCCATCTGTCCACAACAAGCGCCGACGGATGGCGTGTTGCCGCTCGGACGGCCAAACCCACCGCTGGATGCCGTACGGGACTGACCCCGGGGGCGCGCCAGCGAAGGCGGTGAGCCAGTACACCTCCAGAAATCTGCTCCGCCTCCGCCGGTCCGGCTCGCGGCACGCGACGGCCCCGGTACGCCGAAGCTGTCCCGGGACCGTCATCAGCTCCTCGCGGCCGGGCGCCTGGTGTTGCCTACACGCCGGCCGACTGATCCTTGCGCCGATGGAGGAGGACCTGCGGCTAGGATCGGCCGCCCGCCGAACGGTGAAGCGTGGCCTTGAGCCCCGGGACCCGCTCACCGATTCTTCCGGGTTCTCGGTCAGCGGTGCATCTTTCGGTATTGCAACCTCCTTCACTTCTCGATAGCGCTGCCGCCTTCCTCATGTTC
The DNA here is from genome assembly GCF_036226405.1 of Streptomyces sp. NBC_01260. Classification (NCBI taxonomy): domain Bacteria; kingdom Bacillati; phylum Actinomycetota; class Actinomycetes; order Kitasatosporales; family Streptomycetaceae; genus Streptomyces; species Streptomyces sp. NBC_01260. Next base: position 295,839 of record NZ_CP108464.1, read on the forward strand.
GCGCCTCTCGCGCTCGGAGAACCACGACGGCTGCGCCCCGTTCCGGCCCGATCGGCTGACGATGAACCCAGCCCATCTACCAGGGCAGATCCCAGACAGAGGGCGTGAGCCGGAAAGGTCCCCCGCGTTCACTGCTGCCGCTCGTACTCATCACTCCCGTGTGAATGCTGGTGCCTGCCGGCGTCCAGGCGCACCCGGTCGAGGCCGACCATCCGGGCGATGCGGTCGCCGTCCGGTTCCTGTGCCTGCCGGAGGCCGCCGTGACCCCGTCGTGAGGTAGTGGCGCGCCCAGGGCGCGGTTGGCAGCTCTGCGGACTGTCCTCGGTGATGCTGGGCGGATGGTCGAGCAAGCGTCTCCGCGGCGGGTCCGAGCCAAGCATCGCAGCCGGTTCCCCAACCTGATGCCACGGAGTGTCGCAGGGCAGGTGTTCCTGCTGCAGGTGGTCGTCGCAGTCCTGCTCATCGCTGCCACCATCGTGGTACTCGTCGTCCAGTCCCAGCACAACGCCACAGCCGAGGCGCGGGACAGGTCGCTCTCCGTAGCCGTGGCGTTCCGGGACGCACCGGGCACTGCTGCGGCGATGCAGTCGGCCCACCCGACTCGGGTCCTGCAGCCCAGTTCGGAGAAGATGCGCGAGGATGCTCACGTCGGCTATGTGGTGGCGTTCGACCCGAAGGGCATCCGCTGGTCTCACCCCGACCCGAGCCGGATCGGTGGTCATGTCACCGGTGGCTTCGGGCCCGCGCTCACGGGCAAGCCCTTCCAGGAGACGTTCGACAGCGCCCTGGGGCGGGCCGTCGACACGACGGTCGCGGTCTTCGATGCCAGGGGCCGGGTCGCCGGTCTGATCTCGGTGGGGATCTACGTCAAGAGCGTGAACGAGATGGTCGCGCACCAACTAAGTCACCGTGGAGTTACTGGACCCCGTACTGCGCGGTGAGGAACCCACAGGAGCGAACTCCGACATGCGCCGCACCGCGATCGCCGGGATCCGGGGCGATCACCCCCTGTACCCGGTGGGGGAGATGCTGCACTTCCCCGACGGCAGTACCGCGGCGCTCGGTGTGGCGGCCGGCCGGGCCGTGCTCGCCGCCGATCTCTCGGCCTCCGAGGGCTGGATCGCCGTGGATCAGCCACGGGCGCGTGCGGTCCTGGACTACGGCATCCACTCCTTGATCTCCGCCCCGCTGCAGGCACGCGGTGTGGTGCTGGGGAGCGTCGACTTCTGGCGCAAGGACAAGGGCCCCTTCGAGCCCGAGGAACTATCCGTTGCCGAGGAACTGGCAGCCCGGGCGGGTGTGGCCATCGACAACGCGCGCCGCTTCACCCGCGAGCACACCATGGCCGTCACACTCCAGCGCAGCCTGCTGCCCCGCTCCCTGCCCACGCATTCCGCCCTTGAGGTGGCCCATCGCTACCTCCCGGCTCAGCCGGGCGTGGGTGGGGACTGGTACGACATCATCCCGCTGCCCGGAGCACGGGTCGCGCTGGTGGTCGGTGATGTCGTCGGCCATGGCCTCCACGCCGCCGCCACCATGGGGCGACTGCGCACCGCGGTGCACAACTTCTCCGCCCTGGACCTGTCCCCCGACGAACTCCTCGCCCACCTCGACGCCCTCGTCAGCCGCCTCGACGCCGAGGGGGACAGCGACGTAGAGATCTCTGGCGCCACCTGCCTCTACGCCATCTACGACCCGGTCACCGGGCGCTGCACCCTGTCCAGGGCCGGCCACCCGGGCCCGGCCCTGGTGCTGCCGGACGGCACCGTCACCTACCCGGAGATCTCCGGATCGCCGCCGCTCGGCATCAACGAGGGCCTGCCGGTGGAGACCACCGATCTCGTACTGCCCGAAGGAAGCAGGCTGGTCCTGTTCACCGATGGGCTGGTCGAGCGGCGAAGCCGCGACATCGACGCCGGGCTGGAGGTCCTGCGTGCCACTCTGGCTCGGCCCGGCGACCTCGGCCCCGAGGCAACCTGCCAGTCGGTCCTGAACGCCCTGCTGACCGACCGGCCCACCGACGATGTGGCCCTGCTCGTCGCCCGCACCCGCCTCATGGACCCCAGCCGCGTCGCCGACTGGGATGTCCCCGGCGACCCGACCGCTGTCTCCAGAATCCGTGCGGAAGCAGCTCGGGTGCTGAACGGGTGGGGATTGGCAGACGCCACGTACACGACGGAACTCATCGTCAGTGAGCTGGTCACCAACGCAATCCGTTACGGCTCCCCACCGATCAAGCTCCGACTTCTGCACGACGACGACACCCTGATCTGCGAAGTCGCAGACGGCAGCAGCACCGCCCCGCACGTACGCCAGGCTGCCTTCACCGATGAGGGCGGCCGCGGCCTGTTCATCATCGCCCGGCTCGCGCACCGCTGGGGCACACGCTACACAGCACGCGGCAAAGTCATCTGGGCCGAGCAGTCCCTCGGCACCGAGGTACCCCACGACACCCTCAACGGCGAAGCCCTGCTCGACCAGTGGACGGACGAAGAGTGGTGAACGTCGGCGGGTCGGTGACGCCGTAGTCGTGACTCGGCGTCAGGGACGGCGACCGGTCTGCGGGGCGGGAGGACGAACCCTGGATGCGAGACCTCCGCTCAGCAGGATCACGGCCGCACAGCCGGCCGCCCAGGCCGAGAGCGCCCGCAACGGGCCACCGGCACCCGCGCCATGGAAATAGGCGATCGAGCGTACGGCATCCACACCCGCGCCGGGCGGCAATGACGGGCCCACAGCGCGCCAGAACGTGGGCAGCAACTCGGTGGGATAGACCCCACCCGAGCTCGGCACGCCGAGAACGACCACGAGCAGGAGCGCCAGACCGATTCCTAGCGCTCCGGCCAATTCGTACAGGGCGAAAGTCAGGGCTCCGACCGCCAGAACCAGCAAGGATCCGAGGGCCCACAGTGCCCAGAATTCACCCGGTACCGCGTTCAGCAGAGTCCTGGCCACCAGCGAACCGAGCAGTCCGGCAACAACGGAGTACGTCAGCAGCACGCCCGTGGTGACCGATGCACGTGATCCTGCGGGACGGCGCCCGGCACCCCATGCCTGCACCGACCCACACAGGATGCCGCCAAAACACCACCCCACAACGAGCGAGAAGGAGGAGAGAAGACGCTTGTCACCCGGCGCAATCGGCACCACGTCCTGGACACGAACCGTGCGGCCCTGGCGCCTTTCGGACACGATGACGTGCGTGGCAAGTTCCTTGGCCAGCAACGGGCCCGCACCACCGGCAACCAGCAACAGGTCCTCGTTGCCGGATCGGGAAAGGACGAGCGCACCGTCCACCTGACAACTGTGGATCTGGTCCACGGCAGCAGCCTCATCGGTCACCCGAAGCGGGTTTACCGGTTCCCCAGGGAGCAACGCAAGCTGGTAGAAGGCGTCGTCGGCGATCTGCGTCGTGGGAACCGTAATGGCGAGGGGAATCCGGTGAGGGACGGGATCGCGGAACGCGCCGATGCACGAAAGGACAAACGCCGTCGGGTGCGGCTCTACACCCACCCCCGCCAGGCCGGATTCAGACTGACCGCCTGACCGATCTTCACTTCAGAAGAGCCGCACCCTTCGGATTTCGCGTCGGCGTGCCCGGAATGAGCGTGCGCGTCTCGACCCGAGGGGTACGAACATCCATCGGGCCGAGGATCGCCAGGGTGAATGTGGGCGGCGGGCGGACCACACTCTCATCTGGGATGGGTCCCCTCTACGCCTCCAGCGCACTGGGCAGCGGGCACCGCCGGACCAGCACGAGTCGCACCACACGCTCCGGTTCACGTCCGCGGGCTTCCGCGCCTTCGGGCGCGCAGCTGGAACGGGCTCGCCGGCAGGCCGAGCGGGCTCAGCAGGAGGTGGAATCCGAAGCGGCTCCCTTCCGTCGGCGCCGCCCCCGCGCGCCGGCGGGAACACCAGCGGGCATGGTGCCACGGACACCGCCGCCGGTGCCGCCGCCGGTGTGCGCGCCAGGAACTCACCGCCTTGTGGGCACCGGGCTGCCAGAATGACAAAGTATCGAACATGCGAGCCAGTGACGGGTGTGCGTTCGCTGCATTCGGTCTGAACCGGCCCGTCGTCTCGCACGCCGGTGAGGGGCAGAGCGAAGGCGCGGACGTGGCGGGTCAGGATGGCCCAGCTTCGGGCAGACAGTGTGATGGCAGCGAATTGGCAATTCCCGGAGTCAACCGGCCCGGGGAGGGCTTGTCGGGACCGGTTCGCCGGCTCGGGCGGAGGAACCGGCACGGCGCCGGGCACCCCGGATCGCTTCTCCTTGGGTTTCCCCCCGTCCTGGGAGCTGTGGCGCGCCTGCCCTCGTGACCAGTGAGGAGCTGCGGATCGGACGGGAGGGGACGCCGCGGGGCGCGGGTCCGTTCACGGTCGCAGAGTCAGCCCGGCCGTACTGCGGGGTCAGTCGCCCGAGGAGCGCTCCGCGAGGGCGAGGGCGAGGGTGAACAGGTGCTGCAGGTGGGTGTTGCCGGTGCGGCGGGCCTCGATTTCCGCGCTGTGAAGGTGCCCGGTCGCGGCGAGGCGCAGGTCGGTCAGGGGGCGCTGGAGGACCGCGCCGGCGTGGTCGAGGTCGTACACGCGGCTGTGCCAGTCGAAATCGCGACGTTGGACGGGCTCGCCGACGGCCAGTTGTCCCGCGTAGGCGACGTACCGGCCGTCGGGGGAGGTGGTGATGAGGTTGAGGTGCTCGGTGCCCGTGAGGGCGGGTGGGGCCGGCCGCGGGGCGAGGGTATCGGGGTCGAGGAAGTGGACACGTCCTTCGCCGGGGGCCTTGCCACCGACAACGTCCCACTCCGGTACGGAGAACAGGTGCTCCATGCGCGGCGTGGCCCGTTCGACATGGGGCCGCATGTGCGATCCGCCGAGCTGCCAGAGGGTCAGCCCGCCTTCCTGGCCGGAGGTGAGCAGTTGGTTGCGGCCGACGAATGTCAGGTCGGTGATCGCGTCAGGCTGTACCGGTCCTCCGATGGCCAGGGCGCCGCCGAGGAGCGCGTCGGCGGCGACCAGGACGTAGCCGTCGCAGAGCACCAGCCTGGTCCCCTCGGGGTCCACGGCGATCAGGGTGCCGTTGGAGAGTCCCCAGGCACTGAGGTCGACCTGCCGAAGGGCATCCGGCGAGGCAGAGCCGAGGCCCTCGTCGACCAGGGCGACGGGAAAAAGGTGCAGGCCGGCTACGTAGCCGAAGAGCATCGTGGCCCCCCTGGCGCCGGCCATCGTGGCCGCTCGCGCAAGGATAGTGGTGCCCTGACCGGTGTGGCGGACGAGTTCGTACGTCCTGCCATGGCCGGGTGACCTGAAGGCGATGACGGTCGAGGCGTCGACGCAGGTGATCGAACTGTGATCGGGCGGGCCGGTGTGCAAGGTGCTCCGGGTGCCGGTGCGCAGGTCGAGGGTCTCGATCGTCTCCTGGTAGCCGTCGGCGGTCGTGGCGACCGCCAGGGCGTCGCTGCCGTGGGCGAAGGAGATGAAGTCCTCGTTGAAAAGGTCCAGCTCGGCCGGGAGCCGGGTGCTCGCGCCCGCGGAGGCATCGGCAATCAGAGTGGCGGTGCGGCGGGCGGGGAGTGAGCGGAGGGCCTCCAGCAGCGCACGGTCGACCGCGTCGGCAGGGTGCCAGCGGCGCACGGGGATGCGGTGGGCAAGCCGGGCGGCGTCGGTCAGCGAGCAACGGCAGACGGCCTCCCAGTACGTCGGCCAGTCCTGTCGGCGGGCGAACTGGTCGGCTACGCGGAGGAGGTTGTCGCGGGTGGCCGACAGCTCGGTGGCGCGGTCCCAGCCCGACACTTCGACCGTGGTGCCGGGCTGCAGCACGCGGTCCTTGAGGTGAACCCGTGGTGAGCGCGCACTGGCCTCGGGGTCCTGGGGTAGTCCGGCGGCCCGCAGGGCGTCGTTCTGGTTGTGCAGGGCGCCGACCAGGTCCCTCTCGTGCTCGTCGGGGTTCGCTGCGGCGAGCTGCCTCCAGAGCCCGACGGACTCCGCGCCGGCAGCCAGGGCCTCGTCGTGGGTGCCGACGGCCGTGAGGCTCCTGCAGAGCAGGCCGAGCGCGCCGGCGAGATGCTGCCGGTACGTCAGAGAGTTGTCGCCGGCTAAGCGGCGGTAGAGGCCAACGCACTCCGTGATGGCGGCGACAGCCTCCTCGTGGCGTGCGGCGTCGACGAGTTCGCTGCGGAGGTTGAGCAGGGCGAGGGCGAGGTCGTGCCGGTAGCGTATGGGGTCGGCGTCGGCCAGTTCGCGCCAGATCCGGACGGCTTCAAAGGACGTCTCGGTGCCGTCACCGGGCGTGGGGGCGGGGCCTCCCGCCTCGGCGCCGGACGGAGGCCGCTCGACGATGGTGTCGGTGTCGGCCGCGCTCCGTAGGGTCAGGGCCGCGGCGTTGGTCAGGGCGATGGCGAGGCCGGCCCGGAAGCGCGGGTCGTCGGCCTCCCGTCGGCGGTAATGCTCGATCGCCTCCTGGTTGGCCCGGTACGCCTCGGTCCACCGCCCTGCGCGTTCCAGGTGCGTGGCAAGGTTGGCCAGAGCGGTCGCGAGGTCGAGGTCGTACCGCGGCCGGTCCAGCCCGTGGAGGCGACAGAAGATCCCCACCACCCGTTCCTGGGCGGCCACGGCCTCGGTCCCCCGCCCGGTCTTCACGAGCAGGTTGGCGTAGTTGGTCAGGGACTTCCCGACGTCGACCTCGTAGATCTCCGGCTGCTCGACGGCCAGGCGTTCGAAGGCACTGACCGCCCGCAGCACGACGCGGACCGCTTCCTCCTGGCGGCCGAGCAGGCTGAGGTCGTTGCCGTGGTTGACCAGGACACCCGCCATCGCTCCGGGGCCGTCGGCCACGTCGAGCAGCAGTTCCAGCAGGCGGACCCGCAGGACGGCGGCGGCCACCTCCAGGTCGGCCGGGGTCGGGCGGGGCAACCGGTTGAGCACCTTGCCCAGCAACTCGTCAGGGATGGAGAGGAGGTTGGCTAGGGCGAGCAGGGCGGGCGCGCCGGCGGCCACGGCCAGGTCCGGATTCTCGTCCAGCAGCGGGAACAAGCAGCGTGGACCGACGTGTGGCCAGCGTTCGGCCGCCGCGGCGAGCATGGTGACGGCCCGGGTGGGCAGGTCGTCGTGGCGGGTGGTCACCGCGGCGTTCTCCGGGGCCCAGTGCTGCGCCGGGTACGCGGCGCGGTGGCCGGGCAGGGTCAGGGCGACGAAGTCCTCGGCGAGCCGGTCGGGGTAGAGCGGTTCGAGGACGGTGGCCCGCACGGGATCGGGTGGCGGGTAGCAGATCGCGTGGTCGGCGAGGACCTCGGCGGTGGGGCGCCCCAGAGACAGTGCGTTGAGGAGTGCGGTCCCGGAATCGGGGGACCGGGGGCCGCTGAGGGCTGCGCTGAAGACGGCCCGGTTCATCGTGGCGGGCGGAGTGGCGATCCGGCCGTGGTGCCTCTCCCGGTACAGACGTGCCCAGTTGAGCTGTTCCCGGTCCAGCAGGTAGAGGGCCAGTCTGGCGGTGCCCGGCAGGGCGGGTACGGCGGCCGGGTCGAAGGTGGCCGGGGGAACGGGCGCGGGCGGGGTACGGCCAGTGGCGTGCGCGTCGACTGCGACCAGGGCGGCCATGTGGACGGCCAGCACCAGACCGAACTCGGGGTGGCCCAGGTCGGCCGGGCCGTTGCGCGGCGGTGGGACCCCGTACCGAGCGGCGAAGCCGTTCAGGGCGGCCCGGTACATGGTGTGACGTCCTTCGGGCTCCGCGGCGGTGTCCCTGCTGGGACTGTCGGGGCCGTTCGCGACGAGCGGTGGCAACAGCTGCTGAGAGAACGAGACCTGCTCGTTCACCAGCGAGGCCCGTAACGCCGGCCAGATGTCCGTACTGCGGGCGATCAGCAGGATCCGCACTGGGAGATCGGTGCGGTGCAGCAACGCGTTGCTGAACAGCCAGGTCAGCGAGGACAGCGGCCACCGGTCGGCGTAGTCGACCAAGAGAAGCAGTCCGGCGGTGCCGTCCGGGCGCAGGTCCTGGCTGCCGGGCGGCGGCAGGACACCGCCCGGGCCCTCGACCGCCGCGGCCACCGTCCACCCGAGCTCAGCCATCTGGGCCGCGAGCTCGTGCGCCATCCGCGTCTTGCCCTGCCCGCCGGGCCCGTGCAGCCACCGGGCGGCCCGGCCTCGCTCCTGGGTGCACCACTCGCGCAGCTCCCGCAGTTCCTGCTCGCGGCCGGTGAACCCGACCACGGCGAACCGGGCGTTGAGCATCCGGCTCGGCTGCTCGCGCAGCCACTCGTCGTCGAGCGCGGGCGGCGGCCGCCACAGCTCCAGCACGTACAGCGGCGTGCCGTCCCCGAAGACGTGGATATCGGCGCCGATCACCCCGTACGCGAACCCGCCAGTGGCGGTGACGTACTGGGAACTCAAGCGCGCTCACTCCGCTCCTGATGGACAATCACGTTGCCACCCTGAGAGGCGAACACCTGTGCGTGATCGTGGGCGACGACGTGCATCACCCACTGCTGCTCCTCCTCGGGCAACGAACGCCGCATCCGCTCGGTGAGGTCGCTCAGCTCGCCCGCGAGTTCCGGGTGCTCGCGCAGCAGCTCCTGCACCCTCAGCTGCCAGGCCGGCAGCAGGCTGCGCCGGGCCGCCGCCGTGTCGTCGGCCCGCGCCACGAGGGCGGCGTCGCCGTCCAGCTGCGCCGCGACCAGTGCGATCCGGCCGTCCGCGGCGGGGACGGCCTCCGTCCCGCCCTCCTCCGGTGCCGTGCCGCCAACGGGCTGCGCCGCAGTGCCGTCCCGCGAGCTTGTGCTGGAACGCCCAAAGAGCCCCAGTACACCAGTCCGGGTGGCCTGCCAGGCATCCGTAGCCATGGCCCCGACGAGAGCTGCCGATCCCGCGGTGGCCAGCGCCACTAGTGATTCCGCCAGCATTCCCCCGCCGTTCCGCCGCATCCGTCCTTTCATGTCTATGCTGCCACCAATCGCGTTGCAGCGCACCATAGTTGGGGACTCCGGCGGCCCGTCGTGCTGTCAGGACTCATTGAGCTGCGCTTCACCACCTGCACGTACGAGCAGCTGCGGTCGGCGTCCTGCCCTCCCCAGTACTGCGCGATCGCTGAAACAGTTGAACGTCGGGTCACCGCTGCAACGCGGGGATATGGCTCGTCAGGGAGTGCGGTCGAGTTGAGCGCCGTCGAGACAGAGAAGGTGCCAGCTGTAGCTGGCTGGCAGCCTATGGCCACGAAGGTATTCGTTCGCCCTATGACGGGGTGCCCGTGCCGTCAGAATCGGTCGCCCCGTCTCCGCCAGTCCAGCAGCCGCACGGCGGGGCTCCGCGAGGATGGACCAGGCGGGTCCTCTTCTACTCACGGAACCGGCGGCGCGGCCCATCTCCACCGCGACGCCAGACGCCCCGCCGCGACACGGCCGTACCCCCGTCGGCACCTGCCGACGGGGGTACGCATCTCTCACGTCGCTCTCACCAACACCGCGGACGCTCCTGGATCACAGCGACGTGACCTGCACTTACGTGCCTTCCCTGGACCACCCTGGACCGCACAAGACACGATTTACAACCTGTGCCAGGTGGGACCGTCAGCTCGGAGCCGCCAACTCAACACAGCAACGTTCCCAGGGCCTGAATTGATCAAGATCGAGACAAGTTCGATCCATCACTCCCGGCTGGGTCTCCACGGTCACCGTGTTCACAGTCCGTGAGTTGCTGCCGTTGAGCCACCAGCACACGACGCATTCGCTGGCCGTGGACAGCTCCTCTTGCTGTGGCAGCCCACAGCGGCTTGACCGGACCGCAGCGCCACCATTCGTCGGCCAGACCGTTCACCCGAGGGGCATCCCGGAGCCCGGTCGCCTCAACCGACAGCCGAATCGACCTGACACCCAATCAGGAAAGTCAGCATTAAGTCAGCATCCGTCCTGGCACACAAGGTCAGACGCGGGCACAGATGGGAACGCCGGTCCAGCGGAAGGCCTTCCTCTGAGGCACTCTCAGCCGCTTCCAGACCTCCCCCGCCCACAGCAACGACGCAGGCATGATCGGGCACACCTCGAAAGCCACGAACCCGTAAGAACCCGCAGCTCAGCGCACACGTCCACGCGGCTTCAGGGGCACAGCGGGCAGTGCGGGAGCAGGGAGCGGCGCACCGCCATAGCCACGTACGGTGCCGAACCGTTCACCATTCATCCAGTCCTCGCGGGCCTGCGTGATATCACCTTGGGTTCTGGCCACGAAGTTCCACCACATGACGATCTCCTCCTCGAAGGGCTCACCGCCCACGAGCATCAGGCCGGCGTCCGATTCCGCGCGCAGCGGGAGTTCCGTGCGGCCGCAGCCGAGGTAGAGCATCGAGCCCGGCAGGACGGGTACGCCGTCGACCTCGGCCTCGCCGGACATCGACAGCACCGCGTACTCGAAGTCGGGGTCGAGCGGGAGGCGCGCCTCGGCTCCCCGGCTCAGGGCCAGGTCCGCGCCGACGATCGGGGTGTACGCGGTGCCGGGCGAGGTCGCGCCGTCGAGGTCTCCGAGGATCACGGTGGCGGTGAGGCCCGGGGCGGTGACCGTCGGCAGGTCGGAGTGGTGCTGGAAGTGCGGCTCGACGTCGCGGTGGGCGTCCGGGAGCGCAACCCAGAGCTGAGCGCCGTGCAGCAGCGCGGCGTGCGACCTGGGGCTCTCCTCGGAGTGGCTGATCGCCCGGCCCGAGGTCATCAGGCCGAGTTCGTACGGGCGGATCGTCGCCAGGCTGCCGAGGCTGTCGCGGTGCAGGACCTCGCCCTCGTGCAGCCAGCTGACCGTCTGCAGGCCCATGTGGGGATGGGGTGGCACCTGCATGCCGGGCTCGTCGGTGATGTCGTCGGGGCCGTAATGATCGACGAAGGCCCACGCACCGACCATGCGGCGGCCCAGATTGGGCAGCAGTCTGCGCACTTCGGTGGACTCCCCGAGCTTCACCCGGCGCGGGGTGAGGAGTTCACGTACCGGTTCGGCGACGACGAAGCCGCGCCCTCCACAGACGGAGGGCGCGGCCTGGCGATCGAGATTGCTCATGGCGCTCAACCTATTCCCGTGCGGGTCGGGGCGGGCGTCGCCCACGCCGAAAATTTAGTGGAATGTTAAACCATATCTTGGTGTTGTGGCGATTGGACGCGTACGGGACCGGCCCGGCGGCGTACCTCGACCGAAGAGGACGGATGAGCGACACCTACTACGAGTTCGGTACCGCCGCCGAGCGGTGGGAGCGCGCACAGTTCTTCTTCGGGGCGAAGGAGTACATGGTCGCCGCCCGGATTCTGGGCGGGCTCGTCGAGGAGGCGCCCGAGCAGGTCGCGCCGCGGTTGCTGCTGGCCAGGGCCTACTACCACTCGGCGCGGCTCGGCCGGGCCGAGACGGAGCTGCGCGCGGTGCTGGAGCTCGATCCCGTCGAGTACTACGCACGGCTGATGCTCGGCCGCACACTGGAGCGGCAGGGGCGCCGGACGGAGGCGGCCACGCACCTGCGGGTGGCGGCCGCGCTGTCCGGGGACTTCACCCCGACCGGCGGCGCGTAGCCGCAGGCCCCGGGAAACGCCGGAGGCCGGTGAACCATTGGGTACGGGCGGGCCGCGGCCGGAGGATATCCGGGTGCGGCCCGTTCCTGGCGCGTGATAGTCAGCTGAGTCATGACTGTTCTCGGCACGCCACGCCTCCTGCTCCGCCCGATAAGCGTCTCCGATGCCGAGCACGTGGTGGAGGGCCTGCCGCCGGACGGCGTCCGCTGGGCAGCCGGGTACCCCTCCCCGGGCGAGCGGGCGGCGGCCGCGCGCTTCCTCAACACCTGTGCGGACACCGGGGATCCGAGCCCGTTCGGCTCCTACGAGATACAGCTCGGCGAGGACGGGCCGGTGATCGGCGGGATAGGGTTCCACGGCGTACCCGACGGGGACGGGCACGTCACGATCGGTTATGGACTCGTGCCGTCGGTCCAGGGCATGGGGTACGCCTCCGAGGCGCTCCGCGCGCTGCTGCGGTTCGCCCGCGCCCGGGGCGTCGCCTGCGTGCACGGGGACGCCGACCTCGACAACCTCGCGTCCCAGCGCGTCATGACGGCCGCGGGCATGCGTCTGGTGAGGCAGGACTCGCTCCTGAAGCACTACCGGATGGACTGGGACGACGCGGTGCGGCAGGAGTGAGGCGGGGCCGGAGACGGCTGAACCCGCCGGGATCGCACCCTGCGGGTTCAGCCGTACTCCGGCCCGGACCGTGTCCGCGTCGGTCAGCCTGCGGCGGTGGCGGCTCGTTTCGCCGTTCCGCTGCCGGCCGTGACCGCCCCGGCCCTCGGCACCAGCAGCCGTTCGGTGAGGTAGCCGAAGACCAGGCCGAAGGTGGTCCAGAGCGTGAACTGGACCGCGAGCGTGGCCAGCCGGAACTGCCACAGCAGGGTGGCCGGGAAGTCCTTTCCGACCTCGTTGAACGAGGGCAGGAAGGCGTACGCGAGGCCGATCAGCAGCACATAGCCGGCCGCTGCGGTGATCGTCGCGTTCCAGGCACCCGTGCGGGGAGCCAGCCGCTTGCCGAGGATGACGGCGACGACGGCCAGCAGCACGCTGAGAGCGACCATCAGGAAGAACAGCGCGGTGCGTTTGCCGATGGTGTCGGGGTTGCCGACCGCCGGCGGATTCGCCGGGTACTTCAGGAACGGCACGACGTACACGGCCAGCAGGGCAGCTCCCGCGATCAGCGCCGCCGTGGCCCGCGGGCCGAACCGGCCCATCCGGCCGAGCGCGTAGCAGAAGACGAGTGCGGCGATGCCGCCGATGGCCACTCCGAAGACGAGTACGCCGGTGGCGAGGCCCGCGGTGGACTGCACGGTGCGGCTGACGAGTTCCTCGCCGCCGCCGTGGTCGTGGCTGTGCGCCTCTTCGAGGGCGATGGCCGCGTCCACGCGGGACTCACCGAGGCAGTAGGCGACGATCAGCGCGAGCGCGCCCGCGACGAGGCCGGCCAGCATGCCGCGGACCAGTAGAGCTCTGACAGATATGGAGTTCATGAGGGATTCCCCTGGATCAGCCCGGTGGGTCAGTGGCAGGGGAAACCGAGCAGGTGACGGCCGTCGTGGACCCACTCGTGCACGCCCGCGCCCGAGATGACGGAGGTGGCGCCCTGCTCGGCGCCGACGAAGTAGAGCAGGATCAGCATGACGACGCCGAAGAAGACCGCCCAAGGGGCAATGGCCTTGAGCGAGATGGGGGTGATGGCGGGTGCGCCGGTGGCGGGGGCAGCAGTCTGTGCCATGGCAGAACCTCCTGTGGGAACACGCGTCCCGATCGTGGTGCCTGAGACGAAGGTGCTGGGTCTGACTTACCGCACAGGTACGGGTTCACAGTGGCGCGACCGTGCCGGATTCTCACCGGACTTCCGTCACACCCTCGTCATGTCGTCGCGACCATACCGTCTGGGCGCGGGCGCCGCCATGGCGCCACCCGGGGCACCCCGGGGCCCGGATGCCGTGGTGTGCTTGACCAAGTGGGCACAGTTCAGGGAGTTGAGAGCGGTAATGACGGTACGGGTGATGTTGATCTCACCGGCGATGAACGCCGCGCTGCGCGAGGCCCGGTTCGCCGGCGACGCACCACTTGACGACTCCGGGCTCCGGCAGGCCCGGGCAGCCGCGGACGCGGTGTCGGCCGCGGGCAGGCGCCTGCGGGGACCGTCCCTGCGCTGCGCCACCACCGCGGACGCGCTGGGACTCCGGTGCCATCCCGAACACGCCCTGCGGGACTGGGAGATGGGCCGCTGGTCCGGCGCGCGGCTCACCGAGGTGAGCGCGGACGAGCCGGATCGGGTGGCGGCCTGGCTGGCGGATCCGTCCGCCGCTCCGCACGGGGGTGAGTCGCTGCTGGAGCTGTGCGCCCGAGTGGGCGCATGGCTCGACTCCTTGCGCGGGAGTGACGACGGCCCGGTGCTGGGGGTGGCCGAGCCTGCCGTGATCCGCGCCGCGGCCGTCCACGCACTGGACCTGCCGCCGCAGGCCTTCTGGCGGCTGGACGTGGCCCCGCTGACGGTCACGGAGCTCAGCGGCAGGTCGGGGCGGTGGAACCTGCGCTGCGGCCGGCCGCTCGCGGCGGAGCCGGAGACCTGACGAACGGACCGAGGGGCTGTGGGTTCGGTGTGTGCAAGAACTGTGGTCCGTACGGAGCCTTGACACGGTCTTGGTTCACTTCTTAAATCACGTAGTGAACTAAGGCCTCAACTCCCCCACGTGGCCGCCATGGCCCCACTTGTCATATGCATGGCGAGTCGCTTTTCCTCCGTCCTGTACGGAAAGGAAATTCCATGAGTTCCCCCCACCTGACCAGGCGCCTCCTGGTCTCGGCACTTTCGGTGCTCGCCCTCGTCTCGGCCACCTCCGGCTTCGCCTCCGGCGCCCCCGCACCGTCTCCCGCAGCGCAGGGATCCGTCACGGCCCAGGCGCCCGCCGCCGCGACGTTCACCGACGACTTCGACGGCGCCGCCGGTTCCGCCGTGGACGGCGGCAAGTGGCAGACCGAGACCGGTGACAACGTCAACAACCATGAGCGGCAGTACTACACGGCGGGCAGCAGCAATGCCGCGCTGGACGGTCAGGGCCATCTGGTCATCACCGCGCGCAAGGAGAACCCGAACAACTACCAGTGCTGGTACGGCACCTGCCAGTACACCTCCGCCCGGCTGAACACCTCGGGCAAGTTCACCCAGACCTACGGCCACGTCGAGGCCCGGATGAAGATCCCGCGCGGCCAGGGCATGTGGCCCGCCTTCTGGATGCTCGGTGACAACATCGGACAGGTCGGCTGGCCCAACTCCGGCGAGATCGACATCATGGAGAACGTCGGCTTCGAACCCTCCACCGTCCACGGCACCCTGCACGGCCCCGGCTACTCAGGCTCCGCGGGCATCGGCGCCGGATACACCCTCCCCGGCGGCCAGGCCTTCGCCGACGCCTTCCACACCTTCGCCATCGACTGGGCACCCGACTCCGTCACCTGGTCCGTCGACGGCAACGTCTACCAGCACCGCACCCCCGCCGACACCGGCGGCAACACCTGGGCCTTCAACAAACCCTTCTTCCTCATCCTCAACCTCGCCGTCGGCGGCTACTGGCCCGGCGACCCCGACAACAACACCACCTTCCCCCAGCAACTCGTCGTCGACCACGTACGCGTCACCACCAGCGACAGCCAGCCCCCGGCCTGAACGCCGCATGGTCCCGCCGGGCAGTCGGCCCGGCGGGACCATGCTGCCGACAAGAGATGCGGACGGGCTGGGCCGGGTCCCGGCCCGTCCATGAGCGCTACGCCCCCCGGTACGCCTCCAGCAGCCGCCGTGAAAGATAGACGTTACGAAGCCGTCAGCGCTGGATCAACCGGCTTGGAACAGGCCGTCCACGGCAGTACCAGCACCAGCGAACACGGGGGGGCGCCCAACTCGACCGTTCACCATCGGCCTGCGGGGCCCCTACTTCTTCGGTCAAGGGAATCGGGGCTGCGTCGAACCCTGGGGTCGGGCGGCATGACGGTGCGGCTGATCCCCAGTCGTAGTGGCGGTCGCCCTTGAGGCCGTGGCCGGTGCGCATCCGCATCCAGGAGCGGGCCGGGACGCAGCCGGCCAGGGCGGTAGTGGTGAAGCCTCCGCCTTTGGTGTCCAGGCGGTGATCGGAGCGTACGGCCAGGGCATAGTCGAAGCCGGGCGCTCGGGCCCCGGCCCTCCAGATCAAGCGGCGGTGCGCCGACCGCAAGACCGGCAAGACCACGGTCAACGCCGTCACCAGCCTGACAGCCGAGCAAGCCGCCGCCCAGCTCGCCCGGTTCGTCCGCGACCGCCGGAGGATCGAGGCCCCGCACCACGTCCGCGACACCACCTTCGCCGAGGACGCCTCACAGCTGCGGACCGGCGATGCGCCCCGCGCGATGGCCACCTGGCGCAACCTCGCCATCGGAGCCCTCCGGGCAGCCGGGGTGAAGAACATTGCAGCCGGCCTCCGCCCCCACGCCCGCGATCCACACCGCCCCTCGCACTCCTCGGCCTCGGATGATCACGAACCGGACGTCACGCGACTACGCCGAAGCCCTGAGAGGCGGGGCGCTTGACCGGCGCGTGGGGGCGCAGCGCGATCTGTCTATGTCGCAGAGTCTGCGGGCGTACGCCGGCGGCTATCCGGATTTGCGCGGGTCGAATTAAGCGATACGCGCACAATAGGGGCACGGGGGTGGCCGAATATCTTCGTTGAGGGGGGGGTGGCATATGTCTCGAGCGACCCGCTTCCTGGATGCCCCATTGCGTACTCGCAAGCAATCGGCCGGATTAGCATCTTCGGTCATCAAGCGTCCTCTATTGTGATTGCGGTTGGGCGGGCGAATCCGGGGAAAACCTGGTGAGCTCGTCCGCTCGACGGCGATACTTCAAGGCCTGGCGCATTGCCGTCACATGTGACCGGGAGTGCACCGCGAGGGGTGGGTAACTCGGTGGTGTGGGCGCAGAATTCATTTGCGCCAGCATGCCTGAAGATCGCTGATGAACATGTCGTGGAAAGTGTGAGAACAAGTCAGGGGGCGGTAGTGAACAATCCTTTTGATGACGAGTCGGGGCGCTTCGTGACGCTGGTGAATGGTGAGGGGCAGTACTCACTGTGGCCGGCGCATATCGATATCCCGGGCGGCTGGAGCGTGGGAGGGCCGGAGGGGTCGCGCCAGGAGTGCCTGGATGCGATCGAGGCCGCATGGACGGACATGCGGCCCACCAGTCTGGTGCGGGAGATGGAGTCCGGCGCCGGATAGAGGTCTCCGCGCCGTCGAGGGTGTTGCGTGCCCTCAGTGGGCGGGTTCCACCAGTCCTATCTGATCGATTCTGCTCACATGCGAGCAGAATCGATCAGATAGGACTGGTGGTCGGTCATGTCGCGTCCCTGAATTATCATTCCACTCTCATATGGCTGTCTTGAATCATCGGCGGACTGCCGCGTGGTTCGTCTCTGACTCGTGAAGACAGCGAAGCGTCTTGCCGGTGGCCTGAGTCGGCAAGGATTCCGGCGGCGCCTGATGCCGTGGGTGCCGCGATGAACCTCCGCGATTTCAGCGGCCGGTTGTCGGCGGTGGGTGCTGTAGCGCCGCGCCCGGCTTCTGCCTGCCTTCTTCGTCCCCCCGAAAAACTCTCCCCAAAGGTGTGATTCGGCATGCGTGAAAACGGCTCCATCTCCTCGCACACGGTTCCCGATGAATCCTTTGGGATTACTGAGGCTCAACAGGGAGTCTGGTACGGACAACTGGTCGATCCGGACAGTCCGAAATACAACATCGGGGAGTGCTTCGAGATTCGTGGGGGCCTCGACGAGGGGTTGTTCGCCGCAGCGCTGGACCGGGCCGTCGCTCTGTGTGACAGCCTCAACGTGGAGTTCGTCGTCCGGGACGAGACCGTCCGTCAGCATGTCGTCCGTCGCCCCCCGGCCGGAACCAGCCGGCTCCGCGTGGTCGACCTGTCCCACGCCGAGGATCCCGTCGGGGAGGCCGAGCGCTACCTGGCCGACGACATGGCCGTCGTCCACCGGCTCGACGCCCCGCACCACCACTTCGCGTTGCTGCGTCTCGGTAACCGACTGCACTACTGGTACGTGCGCTTCCACCACATAGTCGTTGATGGCCTCGGTGGTGCAGTCTTCGCCCGGAACGTGGCCGACCTCTACGGGCGTGCTGTGCGCGGCGAGAACCTCGCCGAAGCCGAGCTTCCCGCCGCGCCCCTTTGCGATCTCGTCGCCGACGAGACGGCGTACCGCGGCTCGGACCGGTACGAGGCCGACCGTGCCTACTGGACCGGCCGGTTCGCGGACCTGGTCACCGACCGCGGGCCGGATTCGACCGGTGCCGGGGGCGGAGCGGACGCGCACGGTGGCCGGCCACTTATCCGCCGACGCACCGACGCTCATCCGCCGGCGGTCCTCGATGGGCCGGACGCCCAGCTGCACACCGGAGAGACGATGACCGTCGCCGTCTTCGACAGTCTGCGTCGGCTCGCCTCCGCCAACCGCACCACCTGGAGCGCCGTCCTGGTCAGCGCGGTCGCCGCGTACATCGGCCGGGTCACCGGAATGCAGGAAGTCACCGTGGGCCTCGCGTCCAACGGCCGGCACGGCGGACTGCGGCACGTCGTCGGCATGACCGCCAACATTCTGCCGCTGCGCCTGACCGTCGCCGCCGACATGACAGTCGGCACTCTCGTCCGCGCCGTCGCCGCCGAAATGCGCGGCGCCCTGAGGCACCGCCGATTCTCCCGTGAACAACTCGCCCGTGAACTGAACGTGGCCGACGACGCGGCCCGTCTCACCGCTGTCGTCGTCAACATCATGGGCTACGACTACGACCTCGACTTCGCCGGCAGCCCCGGCGCCTCCCGCGTGCTGTCCATCGGACCGGTCGACGACCTGTCTCTCTTCGTCGCCGACCGGGCCGAGGGGAAAGAGCCGCTGATCGGATTCGACGCCAACCCTGAGCTGTACCGTCCCGAGGACGTGCGGCTGCACCAGCAGGCTGTCGTCTCCTTCTTGTCGGCTCTGGCCGATGCGGATGCCGATACCCGCCTGTGCGACCTGCCGCTCCTCGACGAGACCACCGCCACCTCCCTGCGCGCGCAGGGGCGTGGCACCGCCCTGTCGGTGGAAGGCGAGGCCGCGAGCCTGCCGGAGGCGTTCGGCGCACAGGCACGCCGGACGCCGGATGCCCCGGCGGTGGTGGACGGCGCCGACACGCTCTCGTACCGGGAGCTGGCACAGACTGCGAAGGGCCTGGCGAGTGCCCTGGCGGGCTGGGGCGTCGGCGCCGAGGACGGCATCGGCGTCCTCGTGGGTCGTTCGGCGGCCGTGGTGTCCGTCACACTCGGCGCCGTCGGTGCGGGAGCGGCGTACGTGCCGATGGACGCTGCCTGGCCGGCCGAACGGCTCGCCCGCGTTGCCGAGGCCGCCCACGTTCGTGCCCTGGTGGTGGACGAGGCCACCGCCGATCACTCCTGGGTGCAGGAGACGGCCGCCGACCTGCCGATGATCGTCGTCGACGCTCTCGGCGGAATCTTACGTGGCGCTCCGCCACGACCGGGCCCGCTGCCCCGTCTGACCCGCGGCGACCGACTCGCCTACGTGATGTTCACCTCCGGCTCCACCGGCCTGCCCAAGGGCGTCGGCGTCACCCATGCCGATGTTCTCGCGCTGGCGGCCGACAGCACCTGGAAGGACGGCGTGTGCGACGCGGTACTGCTTCACTCCGCCTACGTCTTCGACGCCTCCACGTTCGAGATCTGGGTGCCGCTGCTGAACGGCGGCTGTGTGGTTGTCGCACCCAGCGGTGTCGTGGAGGCACGGGTGCTGCACGACATGGTGAACCGGCACGGTGTCACCGCGCTCTTCCTGACGACGGCGCTGTTCAACGTGGTGGCAGAGGCGGACCCGACGGCGTTCGCCGGGCTGCGCATGGTCGCCGCGGGTGGTGAGGCCGCAACCCCGGACCTCATGCAGCGGGTGGCCGCCGCGGCGCCCGCGACGCTCGTCCTGCATGTGTACGGCCCCACGGAGACCACGACCTTTACCGCCCGCCACCCGGTCGACGCCGGCGCCGCGGGCGTGCCGCCCGTCGGCCGGGCCCTCGACGGGATGAGCCTGTACGTGCTGGACGACTCCCTCGGCATGGTGCCGGCCGGAGTGGTGGGGGAACTGTACGTGAGCGGTCACGGCGTCGCCCGCGGCTACCAGGGGAGCCCCGCGCCGACCGCCACCCGGTTCGTCGCCGACCCGTACGACACACGCGGTGGCCGCATGTACCGCACCGGCGACCTCGTGCGCTGGACCGCGAGCGGCGACATCGAGTACTTCGGGCGCGCGGACGGGCAGATCAAACTCCGCGGGTTCCGCATCGAACCGGCCGAGACCGAGAGCGTCCTGCTCACCGACCCGGATGTGCACGGCGCCTGCGTCGCCGTCCGTGAGGACATACCCGGAGACCGCCGGCTCGTGGCCTATGTCGTGCCCGCCCCCGGCGCCAGGCCGGACAGCTCCGCCCTGGCGCGCCGTGTCGGGCGGGCCTTGCCCGCCTACATGGTGCCCTCCGCGTTCGTCACCCTTGACGCGCTGCCCCTCAACGCCAACGGCAAGGTCGATCGCCCCGCCCTGCCCGCCCCTCGCGCCGTCGCCGGCACGGGCCGCGCACCGCGCACCGCCCACGAGGAGGTCCTGGCCGGCCTGTTCGCCGACATCCTGGGCGTGACCGCAGTCGGGGTCGACGACAACTTCTTCTCCCTGGGCGGCCACTCTCTTCTCGCCACCCGCCTCACCGGCCGGGTGCGGACCGCCCTGGGTGCCGAACTCGGCCTGGGCACGCTCTTCGATCACCCCACGGTCGCCTCCCTGGCCGCGGTCCTGGACTCCGCCGCGTCGGCCCGGCCCGCCCTCTCCCCGCAGCCACGGCCCGAAGCGGTACCTCTGTCCTTCGCGCAGCAGCGCCTCTGGTTCCTCAACCGGGTGGAGGGCGCCGGTGACATCTACAACATTCCGCTCGTCCTCGAACTCGACGGTCCTCTGGACTCGGACGCCCTGCGCGGTGCCCTGCGCGACGTCGTCGCGCGCCACGAGAGCCTGCGCACCGTCTTCGCCGAACACGACGGCATCGCACGGCAAGAAGTCCTTGACGCGGACGCTGCCGCATCGCTGGTCCCTCTTGTCGTCGAGCACTCCCCGGCCGAGGAATCCGCCGACGCCTGGGCCGACGAAACGCTGCACCGCCTGACCGTCAGGCCCTTCGACCTCAGGTCCGACGCCGCCGTCCGCGCCCATCTGCTCCGCCTGGGCCCCGCCCGCCACATCCTGGTCCTCGTTCTCCACCATGTCGTCGCCGACGGCTGGTCCCTCGCCCCGCTCTGCCGTGACCTGGGCACTGCCTACCGCGCCAGGAGCGAGCGGACGGGCACGCCCGACTGGGCCCCGCTGCGCGTGCAGTATGCCGACTACGCCCTCTGGCAGCGCCGGCTGCTCGGCGACGACGGCGACCCGGACAGCCTGGCCGCATCCCAACTCGACTTCTGGAGGGGCGCGCTGCACGGCGTTCCCGAACTGCTTGAGCTGCCTCTCGACCGTCCCCGCCCAGCCGTACCCAGCCATCGCGGCGCCGCCGTGCCCTTCGAACTGCCCGCTCCCGCGCATGCCGCACTCATCCGGTTCGCCCGAGCCGCCGGCTGCACGCCCTTCATGGTGCTCCAGGCCGCTCTCGCCGTGACGCTGCAGGCGCATGGCGCGGGCTCCGACATCCCGCTGGGGACCGCGGTGGCCGGACGTACCGAGGAGGCCCTCGACGATCTGGTCGGGTTCTTCGTCAACACGGTCGTTCTGCGTGCTGACCTGTCCGGGGACCCGTCCTTCCACGAACTCCTGGATCGCGTGGTCAAGTTGGACATCGCCGCCCTCAGCCATGGCGACATACCGTTCGAGCGGATCGTGGAGGCCCTCAACCCCGAGCGGTCCGGCGACCACCACCCGCTCTTCCAGACCATGCTGGTCCTTCAGAACCAGGAGCGAGTGGGCCTCGATCTGCCGGGTGTCACCGTCCATGACAGATCCCGGCACCGCGGAGGCAGCAAGTTCGATCTGACGTTCTCGCTCACCGAAGTCACCGAAGCCGCAGAGAGACCGGCCGGGAGACCCGCCGAGGATTCCGGACCCGGCGTACCCACCGACCCGGCGGGCGGCGCCGCTGCGGACACCCGGTACGGTGCCGGAGGCATCGGCGGTTACCTGGAATACGCCACCGACCTCTTCGACCCCGCCACCGCCCGCGCCCTGTGCGCCCGTTTCGCCCGTGTCGTTACCCTGGCCGTGGCCGAACCAGGCCGGGCCATCAGCGACCTGGACCCGCTGTCCCCGCAGGAGCGGGAGCGTCTTCTGGTCCAGGGGAGCGGCGCGAAGCAGCCGCTGCCCGCCCGATCCGCCCCCGAAGAGGTCCGGGAGCAGGCCGTGCGCACTCCCTACGCCGTAGCCGTGCGCGACGCGGACACCCGCCTCACCTACGCCGAACTCGACGCCCGCGCCGATGTCCTGGCCCACGTCCTGCGTGAGCGCGGCGCGGGCCGCGAGAGCAGGGTGGCCATTGCCGTACCACCGTCCGTGGACACCGTCGTCGCTATGCTGGCCGTGCTGCGGGCCGGCGCCGCCTATGTGCCCGTCGACCCGCAGTATCCGCCCGCCCGTATCCGTCACATGCTCGACGACGCCCGCCCCGTCCTGCTGCTCACCACCAGGGACGTCCACGCGCGACTGCCCGCCTGCGGTATTCCGTGGCTTGCCCTCGACGACCGGACTGCTCAGCCCGCCCGTCCCACCGGGCCCCTTCCGGACCCACCCCGTCCGGCAGACCCCGCGTACGTCATCTACACCTCGGGCTCCACCGGCCGCCCCAAGGGTGTGGTCGTGTCGCACGGCGCCCTGGCCAATCACATGGCCTGGATGGCGCGGCACCTGACGATCACTTCGGACGACCGGGTCCTGGCCCGTACCTCCTTCAGCTTCGACGCCTCTGTGTGGGAGTTGTGGCTCCCGCTGATGAACGGCGCCGAAGTCTGTGTGCTGCCGCACGGAGCCAACATGGAACCCCGCACCCTGGTCTCCTGGATGAGCCGGTTCGATGTCACCGTCGCCCAGTTCGTGCCCTCCCACCTGACCCTCGTTCTCACGGAGGCGGCACACGCCGCACCGCTCCCCGGCCTGCGCACCGTGCTGTGCGGGGGCGAGCCGCTGCCGCGCGCCCTCGCCGACGACGTCGCCGAGCTGTGGCGGGCCGAAGTGCACAACCTCTACGGGCCGACCGAGGCGACCATCGACGCGACCGTCCACCGCGTGACCGGCCAGGAGAGCAGCGGGCAGGCGAAGGGCACGCTGTACGGGACCGTGCCGATCGGCCGCCCCGTCGACACGATGCGCGCCTACGTCCTCGACAGCCGGCTGCGTCCCGTACCACCCGGTGTCGCCGGTGAGCTGTACCTGTCGGGTCCCAACCTCGCCCGCGGATACCTGGACCGTCCGGCCCTGACCGCCGTACGGTTCGTCGCCGATCCGTTCGACGGCGCGGGCGCCCGGATGTACCGCACGGGCGACCTCGTGCGGTGGAACGGCCACGGTCTGCTCGACTACGTGGCACGCGCCGACGACCAGGTCAAACTCCGTGGATTCCGGATCGAGTTGGGCGAGATCGAGGCCGCACTCCTGGCCTGCCCCGGCGTCACGGCCGCCTGCGCCGTGATCCATGAGGACATGGCCGGCGGGCGCAGCCTCGTCGCCTATGCCGTCACCGGCGACCCGGCCCTGCGCCCCGTCATCCTGCGTGATGCCCTCGCCGAGAGCCTGCCCCACTACACGGTGCCCAGCGCCGTCGTCATCCTGGACGACCTTCCGCTCCTGCCCAACGGCAAGGTGGACCGGCGGGCCCTGCCGGAGCCGTCGGCGGTGCCCGGCCCGGCCGACGGAGCGGGGCAGCACACCCTCCAGGAGGGCCTGCTCGCCGGAATCTTCGCCGACGTCCTGCAGCGGCCCCTCGTGAACCCGCATGACAGCTTCTTCGACCTCGGCGGGCACTCGCTCCTCGCCATGCGGGTCGTGAGCCGCGTCCGGGCCGTCCTGGGCGCCGA
Source organism: Streptomyces sp. NBC_01260 (assembly GCF_036226405.1). Taxonomy (NCBI): domain Bacteria; kingdom Bacillati; phylum Actinomycetota; class Actinomycetes; order Kitasatosporales; family Streptomycetaceae; genus Streptomyces; species Streptomyces sp. NBC_01260. The sequence continues at coordinate 319,482 of NZ_CP108464.1, forward strand.
GATCGCCGTCCGCACCCTCTTCGAGCACCCGACCGTCGCGGGCCTGGCCCGCGTCCTCGACCTGCGGGGCCGCGCCCACCCCCCGGTGGTGCGCGCCGCACAGCGGCCCGATCCGCTGCCGCTGTCCTTCGCCCAGCAGCGCCTGTGGTTCCTGAACCGGCTCGAAGGTCCCAGCTCTGCCTACAACATCCCGCTCGTCCTCGAACTCGACGGCGCCCTGGACACGGACGCTCTGCGCGCCGCCCTGCGCGACGTCGTCGATCGGCATGAGTCGCTGCGCACCCTGTTCCCCGAACGCGACGGCGTGCCGCACCAAGTGGTTCTTCCGGCCGACGCGGTGGCACCTCGCCTGCCTGTCTTGAGCACGGCCCCCGCTGACCTGGAGGCGGCCGTCCTGGCCGCCGTGCGTGAACCGTTCGACGTCGTCACGGACCCGCCACTGCGGGCCCTGCTGCTGCGCTCCGCACCCGGGCACCACGTCCTGGTCCTCGTCCTGCACCACATCGCGGGCGACGGCTGGTCCCTCGCCCCGCTCGCCCGTCACCTCGGCGAGGCCTACGAGGCCCGTCTCTCGGGCCGGGAGCCCGAACCCATGGCCGGCACTCCGCTCCAGTACGCCGACTACACCCTCTGGCAACACGCAGCCCTGGGCGACGGCATCGCACCGCAGAGCGTCCTGCGCCGGCAGCTCGACCACTGGCACACCGCCCTCGCGGGCCTTCCCGGGCTGATCGACCTGCCACTGGACCGCCCGCGCCCGGCTGCCACCGATCCGAGGGGAGCCGTCCACACCTTCGACGTACCGCCTTCTCTGTACGCTCAGCTCCTGCGCCTGGCACACGAGTCCGGCAGCAGTCTGTTCATGGTGCTCCAGGCGGCGGTGGCCACTCTGCTGCACCGCCACGGCGCGGGCGACGACATCCCGCTCGGCTCGCCCGTCGCGGGCCGCACGGACGAGGCGCTCGAGGACCTGGTCGGCTTCTTCGTCAACACGCTCGTCCTGCGCACGGACCTGTCCGGCAACCCGACCTTCCTCGAACTGCTCCAACGGGTAAGGGAGTTCGACCTGTCCGCATATGGGCACCAGGATGTTCCCTTCGAGCGCCTCGTCGAGAGCCTCAACCCCGTCCGGGCGCGTAACCACCATCCGCTGTTCCAGACCATGCTGGTCCTCCAGAACCAGGCGACTGCCCGCCCCGACCTGCCCGGCCTCACGGTCGTGGACCGGCTCGTCCACAACGGCCTGAGCAAGTTCGACCTCACCTTCGCCTTCAACGAGGAGCCGGGCGCGGCAGGCCTCACCGCCGGAATCGAGTACGCCACCGCCCTCTTCGACCGCTCCACCGTCGCAGCACTCTCGGACCGCCTGATCCGGCTCCTGGAGCGCGCGGCCGCCGAGCCCGCTCTGCCCGTCGCGAGCTACGACCTCCTGACGCGGAGCGAGCACGCCCGTGTCACCCACTGGGGAACCGGCCGCGGCCTGCCCGCCTCCGACGCCGCCACCCTGCCCGCCCTCTTCGCGGCTCAGGCGCACCGCACACCGGACGCAGTGGCCGTCGCCGGCGATGACACGACCCTCACGTACGCCGAACTCGACCGGATCTCCGCAGACCTCGCCCGCGCGCTGGCAGGCCTCGGCAGCGCCCCGGAGTCAGCGATCGGCGTAATGCTCACCCGGTCGCCGGCCGTGGTGTCGGTGTCGCTCGGCGCGGTCCGCGCGGTCGGAGCCTACGTCCCGTTGGACGCGCGCTGGCCCGGGGAGCGGCTCGAACAGGTCGCCGGGGTGGCGGCCGTGCGCGTCCTCGTCGTCGACGAGGACGCCTTCGCCTCCCCGTGGGTGGCCGCAATGGCCCAGCGGGTACCGGTCGTCGTCGTGGACCGGGTCGGCCGGATCCTGCGGGGCGCACCGGAGCAGCCGGGCCGCCCGGCTGCCGTGCCGGGCCCCGGAACTCTCGCCTACGTGATGTTCACCTCCGGCTCGACCGGTCTGCCCAAGGGTGTCGGGGTCACGCACGCCGACGTGGTGGCGCTGACGGCCGACTCGGCCTGGCAGGGCGGCGCCGCCGATGCGGTGCTGATGCACTCGGCCTATGTCTTCGACGCCTCCACGTTCGAGATCTGGGCCCCGCTGCTGCGTGGCGGCAGGGTCGTGGTCGCACCGCAGGGCGTCCTGGAGGCCGCTGTCCTCGGCGATGCCGTCCGTGAGCACGGCGTGACCGCCGTCTTCCTGACGACGGCCCTGTTCAACGTGATCGCCGAGACCGATCCAGGCGCCTTCGCCGGCCTCCGGCTCGTGTGCGCCGGGGGTGAACTGGCCTCCCCGGACGCGATGCAGCGAGTGGCCGGGACAGCGCCAGGCGTGCGCGTCCTCCATGTGTACGGACCCACCGAGACGACCACCTTCGCTACCCGCTATGACGTGGCAGCCGACCTGCCGTCGGGCCCGCCGCCCATCGGACGGGCCCTGGACGGCCTGCGCAGTTACGTGCTCGACGGCTCCCTGGGCCCGGTCCCGCCGGGCGTGGTGGGCGAGCTGTACCTCGCCGGCCACGGCGTGGCGCGCGGATACATCGGGCTTCCGGGCCTGACGGCCGCACGCTTCGTGGCCGACCCGTTCGACGCCGGGGGCGGGCGCATGTATCGCACCGGAGACCTCGTCCGGTGGACCCGTGACGGGCAGATCGCCTACGTCGCCCGCGCGGACAATCAGGTGAAGCTGCGCGGTTACCGTATCGAGCTCGGCGAGATCGAAGGTGTGCTGGCTTGCTGCGAAGGTGTCGCCGACTCCTTCGCCCTCGTCCGCGAGGATGCGCCCGGTGACCGGCGGCTCGTGGCGTACGTGGTGCCCGCCACCGGGGCGCGTCCCGAATCCGCCGATCTCGCCCGGGCTGTCGGCCGGTCCCTGCCCGCCTACATGGTGCCCTCCGCGTTCGTCCTGATCGAGGCGCTTCCGCTCACCGTCAACGGCAAGGTGGACCAGCGCGCCCTGCCGGTGCCCGCGCACCATGCTCCGGGCCGCGGGCGTGCCGCCCGAACCGCGCGTGAGGAGATCCTCTGCGCACTCTTCGCTGACGTGCTCGGCCTGGACGCGGCGGGCGCGGACGACGACTTCTTCGCCCTGGGCGGCCATTCCCTGCTCGCTACCCGGCTCGCCGCACGCATCCGGACCGCGCTCGCCGTGGAGGTCCAGGTCAGGGCCGTCTTCGAGCACCCCACTCCCACCGCCCTCGCCGCCGCTCTGCACGGCGCAGAAGAAGCCAGGGCCCCGCTGGAGCGGGCCCTGCGGCGGCCCGATCCGCTGCCGCTGTCCTTTGCCCAGCAGCGCCTGTGGTTCCTCAACCGGTTCGAAGGGCCCAGCGCCACGTACAACGTGCCGATGGTGCTCCGCCTGGACGGCCCGCTCGACGCGGACGCCCTGCAGAGCGCCCTGGCGGACGTCGTCGAACGCCACGAGAGTCTGCGTACCGTCTTTCCCGAGACCGACGGCGTGGCGCGCCAATTGGTCCTCGACGCCAGTGGCGCCGACCTCGACCTGACGCCGCGCGACACCGACCCCGCCCGCCTGGACGAAGTCCTTGCCACCGAGGTCGCGCACACCTTCGACGTGAGTGCCGACCTGCCCGTACGGGCCAGGCTGCTGCGGCTCGGCGCCGAGACCCACGTTCTCGTCCTGCTCGTTCACCACATCGCGGGCGACGGCTGGTCCCTCGCCCCGCTCGCCCGCGACCTCGGCGACGCCTACCGGGCACGCGCCGAGGGCGAGGAACCCTCCTGGACGGAACCCGTCGTCCAGTACGCCGACTACACCCTGTGGCAGCGCGCCCTGCTCGGAGCCGACAACGACCCCACCAGCCAGGCCGCCCGCCAGCTGGACTTCTGGCGCACCGCGCTCGCCGACGCCCCCGCCCTGCTCTCCCTGCCGTACGACCGGCCGCGCCCCGCCGTCACCGCGTACCGCGGCGACGCGTTCGCCTTCCCCGTCGACGCGGACACCCACCGGGCACTCGCGGATCTCGCCCGAGCCCGCGGATGCAGCCTCTTCATGGTGCTCCAGGCGGCCCTGTCGGTGCTCCTGTCCCGGCACGGCGCCGGTGAGGACATCCCGCTCGGCACGGCCGTCGCCGGACGCACCGACGAAGCCCTCGACGACCTGGTCGGCTTCTTCGTCAACACCCTCGTCCTGCGCACCGACCTGTCCGGAGACCCCACCTTCGAAGAGGTGATAGACCGGGTACGCGAGTTCGACCTGGCCGCCTACGCCCACCAGGACGTGCCGTTCGAGCGGCTGGTGGACGCCCTGAGCCCGGTACGGGCGCAGAACCACCACCCGCTGTTCCAGACCATGCTCGTCCTCCAGAACCAGGCGGACACCACCGTCGGCCTCCGCGGTCTCACGGTCACGGAACAGCCCGTGCACACCGGGATCAGCAAGTTCGACCTGACCTTCACCTTCACCGAGTCACGCGACGGCGCGGGCCGGCCCGCCGGCCTCGGCGGAGTCCTGGAGTTCTCCACCGAACTGTTCGCCCGCACCACCGCGCACGCCCTGGCCGCACGCCTCACCCGCCTGCTGGCCGTGCTCGCCGCCGACCCCGGCCGGCGTGTCCACTCAGCCGGCGTTCTGGATGCGGCGGAGCAGAGGAGCCTGGAGCGGGCCGCGCACGGCCCGCTCCGGGCCACGGCGGCGCGCACGGCATCCGAGGCGTTTCGCGCACAGTCCGCCAGAACCCCCGAGGCGATCGCCGTACGGGATGGATCACACGGGCTCACATTCGGTGAACTGGACGCGCTCTCCGACGACTTGGCGCACCATCTGTACGAGCGGGGCATCGGACGCGGCGACCTCGTCGCCCTCGCACTGGAGGGCACCGCCGACCAGGCCGTCGCGATGCTGGCGGTGGTCAAGGCGGGGGCCGCCTACCTGCCGGTCGACTTCGAATACCCCGAGGCCCGGATCACCTACATGCTCGACGACGCCCGCCCGGCGCTGCTCCTCACCCACAGCACCCTCAGCGCCGCGCGGAACATCCCCACCGTGGCCTGCCTCGCACTCGACGACCGGGCCGCGTGGTCCACCGGGCGCGCGGCACCGTCCACCGCCGCGCCGCACCCCCTGGACGCCGCGTACGTCATCTACACCTCGGGTTCCACCGGCCGCCCCAAGGGCGTCGTCGTCACCCACGCGTCCCTGGTCAACCACATGGCGTGGATGGCCGGCCACCTCGGCCTCACCGACGAGGACCGTGTCCTGGCACGTACCTCGCCGAGCTTCGACGCCTCGGTCTGGGAGACCTGGCTGCCGCTGCTGCACGGCGGCTCGACCTGCCCCGTGCCGCCCGCGCTCAACCACGACCCGGCCCGACTGGTGGCCCGCATCCGCGAAGCGGGCGCGACCCTGGTGCAGTTCGTGCCCTCGCACCTCTCGCTCCTCCTCACCGAGACCGGACCCCACGAGGCGCCCGCGAGCCTGCGGGCCGTCCTGTGCGGCGGTGAACCCCTGCCCCGGTCCCTGGCGGCGCGCGCGGGGCAGGCCTGGCGGGTCGAGGTGCACAACCTGTACGGACCCACCGAGACGACGATCGACGCCACGGCCCATCGTCACTGCGGCGGGGAGGCGGACACCGTCTCAGGGGAGGGGGGAGTGCCGCTCGGCCGCCCCGTCGACAACACCCGCGCCTACGTCCTTGACGCCGGGCTCCGGCCGGTTCCGCCGGGCGTCACCGGCGAACTCCACATCGCGGGCGACGGCCTCGCGCGCGGCTACCTGAGGCGCCCTGGCCTGACAGCCGCGCGATTCGTAGCCGATCCGTACGGCCCCGCAGGCAGCCGTATGTACCGCACGGGCGACCTCGTCCGACGGGATGTCGACGGCCTGCTCACCTATGTCTCCCGCGCCGACGACCAGGTCAAGCTGCACGGCTTCCGTATCGAACTCGGCGAGATCGAGGCCGCTCTCACCGCGCTCGACGGCATCACCGCCGCCTGCGCAGCTGTTCGCGAGGACCGGCCGGGTAAGCGGCGCCTGGTTGCCTACATCGTTCCCGACAGGCGCGCCGCACGCCCGGCCGACAGCGAACTGCGCACCCGGCTGACATCGGCCCTGCCGTCGTACATGGTGCCGGCCGTCTTCGTCACCCTCGACGCGCTGCCACTCCATCCCAACGGCAAAACCGACCGCAGCGCCCTGCCCGTCCCCGAGCGCCCCGCCGCCACCAGGCCGGGCGGGCAGCCGCGCACCGCACAGGAACGCGTCCTGTGCGACGTGTTCGCCTCGGTCCTGCGCAGCCCGGCCGTCCGCACGGATGACGACTTCTTCGCGCTCGGCGGCGACAGCATCCTCTCCATCCAACTCGTCAGCCGGGTCCGCGAGGCCGGGCTCGGAATCACCCCGCGCGACGTCTTCGTCCACCGCACCCCCGAGGCCATCGCGGCCGTCGCCACCGCACTCGGCCAAAACGCCACCGCACCGGCCGAACAACGCACCGGCGAGATGCCGCCGACGCCCATTGCCGCCTGGCTCCTGGAGCGGCCCGGCAGCACGGACGGCTACAACCAGTCCGGGGTGCTGCGCACGCCCGCGGGCGCCGACGGAGACAGGCTCGTCGCCGCCCTCCAACTGCTCATCGACCACCACGACATGCTCCGTCTGCGGGTCAGCGGCCCGGCCGGCGGCGAACCCGTCCTCGAAGCCCTGCCGCCCGGCGCCGTGCAGGCCCGCCGCCACTTCACCCGTGTCGACATCGCCGGCCTCGACGTGGAAGCCGCCCGCGCCGCCGTCACCGAGGCGGGCGAACAGGCGCGCGGCCGTCTGCGGCCCACGCACGGGAACGTGATCGAGGCCGTCTGGTGCGATGCCGGTCGGCACGCCCGCGGGCGCCTGCTGCTCGTGGTGCACCACCTGGCCGTCGACGCGGTCTCCTGGCGCGTCCTCGCGACCGACCTGGCCAGCACGTGGCACATGGTCACGGAAGCCGCGGACCGGGGTGAGCGCCCCGCCTCAGCCACAGCGCTGCCCTCCGCCACCACGCCCTACAGGACGTGGGCGCACCTTCTCTCGTCCCAGGCGCGCGGCGCCGCACGGGAAGCCGAACTCCCTCAGTGGCAGAGCGTGCTGAGCACGCCGGATCCACAGCTGGGATACCGGCCGCTCGACCCTCACCTGGACACCGCCGACGGGACCCGCACCCTGGTCACCCACCTGCCCGCCACCTGGGCGAAGTCCCTGCTCACCACCGCCCCCGGCGCCTTCCACGCCGGAGTGGACGACGTCCTGCTCACCGGCCTGGCCCTCGCCGTCTGCTCCTGGCGGGCAAAACGGGCCACCCGCCTCGGCGGGCCCCGGCCGGAAGGCACCGCCGTCCTCCTCGACCTGGAGAGCCACGGCCGCGAGCAGATCTCCGAGCGCCTCGACCTCTCCCGTACGGTCGGCTGGTTCACCAGCCTCTACCCGGTTCGGCTCGATCCCGGACCTCTCGACGCCCGAGACCCCGGACGCTTTGACGCCGGCATCGTCGAACGCGCCGTCAAACGCGTCAAGGAGCAGCTTCGGACCCTGCCCGACCACGGTGTCGGCTATGGAATGCTGCGCCACCTCAACCCGGCGACGCGCTCCCGGCTGGCCACTGCGGCCCAGCCCCAGATCGGCTTCAACTACCTGGGACGGTACGCCGCTTCGCAGGAACCGGCGGACAACACCGAAGGCGCCGACTGGGACGTCCTGCTCGACGGCGGCGGGCCACGAAGCCAGGACCCGGACATGCCCGTGCACCACGTCATCGACATCAACGCGCACACCGAGGACCTGCCCGACGGCCCACGCCTGGTGACCCGCTGGACCTGGCCCAGCGACCTTCTCAAGGAGGAGGACGTGGGCGCCCTGTCCGAGGCGTTCGTCCGCGCGCTGCGCACCATCGCGGAGCACGTGCAACGCCCCGACGCGGGCGGCTACACGCCGTCCGACCTTCCCCTGGTCTCGCTCAACCAGGCACAGATCGACCGACTGCAGAACAAGTGGGGTGGCCGCAAGTGACCGGGTTCCAACTCGAAGACGTACTGCCGTTGACGCCGCTTCAGGCCGGCATGCACTTCCACGCCCTGTACGACTCCCACGCCGTCGACGTCTACACCGCACAGTTCGTCTTCGAACTCGAAGGCCCCGTCGCGGTTCCCGCCCTGCGCGCCGCCATCGGCAGCCTGCTGCGCCGGCACGCCAACCTGCGAGTCGGGTTCCTCCACGAGGATCTGGACGAGGCTGTACAGGCTGTCGCCGCCGAGGTTGCCGTGCCGCTGGAGGAACTGGACCTGACCGCTGCGCAGAGCACCGGCACGACTGAGGAACGCCTCACGGACTTCCTCGCCGCCGACCGCACCCGCCGTTTCGACCTGACCACTCCGCCGCTGATGAGGTTCACCCTGCTGCGTACCGCGCCAGAGCGCCACCGTCTCGTGTTGACGAGCCATCACATCCTTTTCGACGGCTGGTCGATGCCCCTCCTCGTGCGGGAACTGTTCGAGCTGTACGCGTCGCAGGGCGACGACAGTGCCCTGCCGCGCGTCACCCCCTATCGCACCTACCTCCTCTGGCTGGCGCAACAGGACCGAACCGCCGCTCTGGAGGCCTGGTCCACCGCCCTGGCCGGCATTGAGGCCCCCACCTTGCTCGCCGGGCCCGGCAAAACGGGTGCGCCCGCCTCAGCTGAACTGCCCGAATCGCTCCTCCTCGACCTGGACACCGCCACGACACACCGGCTTCGCGAGACGGCCCGCGCCCACCGGCTCACTCTCAACACCCTGGTCCAGGGTGCATGGGGCCTTGTCCTCGGGCACCTCACCGGACGCCTCGACGTCGTGTTCGGCGCCACCGTGTCCGGTCGCCCGCCGGAGATTCCCGGCATCGAGTCGATGGTCGGCCTGTTCATCAACACCGTGCCGGTACGGCTGCGCCCGGCACCCGGCGAATCCCTGGCCGCACTTCTGACCCGGCTTCAGGACGAACAGGGACGTCTCCTCGGCAGCCAGCACCTGGGCCTGACCGAGATTCAGGGTCTCACTGGCCTCGACGAACTCTTCGACACCCTGACCGTGTTCGAGAACTACCCGATGGACGACGAGGCCCTGCGCACCGCGCAACAGGGACTGCCCGGTCTGGCCGTCACCGGATTCAGCGGAACGGACGCGGCCCACTACCCCCTCACCCTCACCATCGCGCCGGGTGACGCTCTGAGGATCACCTTCGGATACCGGGCCGCCGTCCTGGACCGCGAAGAGGTGGCCCGCACAGTCGCCCGTATGCGACACCTGCTGACGGCGATGGCACAGGGACTCGACCGCCCCGCCGACGCCGTTCCCCTCCTCCTGGACAGCGAGCGCGAGATGCTGCTCGCCCAGGGAACCGGCTCCGAACTCCGCTGCGAAACACGGGAACTGAGTATCCCGGACACCCTGGCCGTACGCGCCGCCCGGCACCCGGACGTCGTGGCCGTGTCCGGGGCGGGCGAGCAACTGACCTATCGGCAGCTCCGCGATCTCTCGGACGGTCTGGCCGGCGCCCTGACCGGGCTCGGGACCGGATTCGAGGACACCGTCGGCATCCTCGTGGCCCGCTCGACCGCCACGGTCACCTCCTCCCTGGGAGTCCTGCGCGCAGGTGCCGTCTATGTGCCGCTCGACCCGCGCTGGCCCACCGAACGGCTCAACCGTGTGGCCGAGGTGGCCGCCCTGCGCGTCCTGATCGTCGACGTGAGCACTCGCACACACCCCTGGGTACGTCAACTGGACCCGGCCGTAACCGTGCTGACCGTAGACGCCGCAGGCACCGTCCGGCAGGGAGGCCCGGACACCCCGGGTGCCCTGCCGGCTGTCACGGGCGGCACCCGGCTCGCGTACATGATGTTCACCTCCGGATCCACCGGACTGCCCAAGGGGGTCGGCGTCACTCACGCCGACGTGACAGCACTCGGGGCCGACAGGAACTGGAGCGACGGCGCGGCCGACGCCGTTCTGATGCACTCGGCGTACGTCTTCGACGCCTCCACCTTCGAGATCTGGGCCCCTCTCCTCAACGGGGGCCGTGTCGTCGTGGCGCCCGAGGACACGCTCCAGCCCGCCGTGCTCCGGGACCTCATAGCCCGGCACGGCGTGACCGCGGCGTTCCTGACGACCGCCCTGTTCAACGTATGGGCCGAAACCGACACAGACTCCCTCGGCCTGCTGCGCCTGGTCGCCACCGGAGGCGAGGCCGCCGCACCCGGAGTCCTGCAACGCATCGCCACCGCCCACCCGGACCTTGTCGTCCTCCACGTCTACGGGCCCACCGAGACCACCACCTTCGCCACCGCCCACCACGTGCGCCCCGATGCCGCCCCCGGCGGCGCGGCCCCGATCGGCCGACCGCTCGACGGCATGCGCGCCTACGTCCTGGACGCGGCGATGCGCCCCGTGCCGCCGGGCGCCGAAGGGGAGTTGTACGTCGCGGGCGCCGGCGTCGCCCGCGGATACCTGGGGCGGCCCGGCCTCACCGCCACCCGGTTCGTCGCCGATCCGTTCGCCGGCACCGGCGCACGCATGTACCGCACCGGCGACCTGGTGCGCTGGGGCATCGACGGCACGCTGCACTACATGGCCCGGGCGGACCAGCAGATCAAACTGCGCGGCCACCGCATCGAACCCGCCGAGATCGAGACAGTGCTCCGCGCCGACCCGTCCGTGAGCACCGCCTGCGTACTGGTCCGCGAGGACCTGCCCGGCGACCGGAACCTCATCGCCTACGTCGTCCCCGCCCCCGGACACACCCCAGAACCAGGGCCGCTCGCCGCATACGTCGCACTCCACCTGCCCGCCTACATGGTGCCGGCCGTCATCCAACCGGTCGACGCGCTGCCACTGACCCCCAACGGCAAGCTCGACCGGGCCGCCCTGCCCGCACCCGCCGCCCCGCCCGGCACAACAGGCCGGACGCCACGCGGCGGCCTTGAGGAAATCCTTGCCGGACTGTTCGCCGACGTGCTCGGCATCCCACGCGTCGGCGTCGACGACAGCTTCTTCGCCCTGGGCGGCCATTCCCTGCTCGCCACCCGGCTCGTGGGCCGCGTGCGCACCGCCCTGGACACCGAGACCGAGATCCGCACCCTCTTCGAGAACCCCACCGTCGCCGGACTCGCCGCCGCCCTGGAGAAAGACAGCCGCCCCGCCCGCCCCGCCCTCGTCCCGCAGGAGCGCCCCGCCACGCTCCCGCTGTCGTACGCCCAGCAGCGCCTGTGGTTCCTCCACCGGCTCGAAGGCCCCTCCGCCACCTACAACATTCCCTTCGCCGTACGCATCGACGGGCCGCTCGACACGGACGCCCTGCACCGGGCTCTGAGTGACGTCGTCCGCCGGCACGCAGCCCTGCGCACCGTCTTCCCCGAGCACGACCACGGGCCGTATCAGCACATCACGGCCCCGGACGATGTCCACCTCCCGCTCGCGCCGGAAGCCATCGATGAGGACAAGACCGCCGACCGGATCAGAGCCGCTGTGGCCGAGCCGATCGACATCGAGCACCGCCTCCCGCTCAGGGCCACCCTGCTGCGCCTGGCCGACGACGCCCACATCCTGGTGCTCGTGATCCATCACATCGCCGCCGACGGCTCGTCCCTGGCGCCGCTCGCACATGACCTGCGCGCCGCCTACCACGCCCGGGTCCGCGCAGAGGACCCCGCGCTGACCGCACTGGCCGTCGACTACGCCGACCACACTCTCTGGCAGCGCCGCCTGCTCGGTGACGAGCACGACCCCGAAAGCGTCATCTCACATCAACTCGCTTACTGGAAAGACGCGTTGAACGGCCTCCCGGAAGTCGTCGAACTGCCGTGGGACCGGCCCCGCCCAGCCGTGCCCCGGCACACGGGAGCCACTTACGACTTCGCCGTCGACCGCACCACCTCGCAGCAGCTCACCGACCTGGCCCGCACCAGCGGATGCAGCGTGTTCATGGTTCTCCAGGCAGCCCTGTCGACCGTACTGTCCCGGCACGGCGCCGGCGACGACATCCCGCTCGGCACGGCCGTCGCCGGGCGCACCGACGAGGCGGCCTCGGACCTCGTGGGCTTCTTCGTGAACACGCTCGTGCTGCGCACGGACCTGACAGGCGACCCGACGTTTCGCGAACTCCTCTCCCGTGTGAGGGAGTTCGACCTATCCGCCTACGCGCACCAGGACGTTCCCTTCGAGCGTCTGGTGGAACTGCTCAACCCCACGCGCTCGCAGAGCCACCATCCGCTCTTCCAGACCATGCTCATCCTTCAGAACCACACCCCTGCCGCCGCCGTCGACCTGTCCGGCCTCACGGTCAGCAGCGTGCCGATCGAGGCCCGGGTCAGCAAGTTCGACCTGTCGTTCACCTTCACCGAGACCTACGACGACAACGGCACCCCCAGCGGCATGCTGGCCACCGCCGACTACGCAACGGAACTCTTCGACGCGACAACGGTCCACGCCCTTGCCGACCGGCTGGTTCTGCTTCTCGACGCCGTCAGCGCAGACCCGGATCGCCCGCTGCACACGTACGACGTGCTCACACCCGCCGAGCGCACCCGCCTCACCACCTGGGGGACCGGGCCCGTCGAGGAACTGCCCGAGTCGACGCTCCCCGAGCTCTTCGAGCAGTGGGTACGGCGCACCCCCAAGGCCCCGGCGGTCCGCGACGCGGACACCACCCTCACCTACGACGAACTCGACGCCCGCGCAGCCGCCCTCGCCGACCACCTCACCGCACAGGGCATCGGCCCCGAAGACCGGGTGGCCGTCGCCCTGCCCCGCACGCACCGACTCGTCGTGGCCCTGCTCGCCGTCCTCAAGACGGGGGCGGCATACGTACCCCTCGACCCCGACTACCCGGCCCAGCGCCTGTCCTACATGCTCGAAGACGCCACCCCGCGTCTGCTGCTCACCACCCCCGCCATCCACCGCCGCCTCCCCACCTCCCCTGTGCCGCACCACTACGCCGACCAGCCCGGAGACAGCTCCATATCGGTGGCGCACCCCGCTGTCCGCACCGGCCCCGCTCCGTCCCCGGACCCAGCACACCCGGCGTACGTCATCTACACGTCGGGTTCCACCGGCCGCCCGAAGGGCGTCGTGGTCACCCACCGGGGCGTCGGCGCCATGGCCAGGACCCAGAGCGAACGGCTACGCGTCACCCCGGACAGCCGCGTGCTGCACATGGCGTCCGTCAGCTTCGATGCCGCGTTCTGGGAACTGTGCATGGGTCTGCTCTCCGGGGCCTGCCTGGAGATCGACGAACGCGAGGCCCTGCTGCCCGGCCTCACCCTCGCCGCTCTGGTCCGCGAGCGGGGCGTCACCCACCTCACCCTGCCACCTGCCGCACTCGCGGTGATGCCGCCCGGCTCGCTGCCCGCCGGCACCACGATGGTCCTCGCCGGCGAGGCGTGCCCGCCGGCCCTCGTCCACGCCTGGGCGCGGGACCGGTTCCTCGTCAATGCGTACGGCCCGACGGAAACCACCGTCTGCGCCACCATGAGCGCCTTTCAGTACGCGGCCGGTCCACTCGCCCCTGACCGCACGGTGTCCATCGGCACCCCCGTCAACGGCACCCGGGTCCATGTCCTGGACGACCGGCTTGAAGCCGTGCCGCCCGGCGTGGTCGGTGAGCTGTACGTGTCCGGTGACGGAGTCGCCCGCGGTTACCACGGCCGGCCCGCTCTGACCGCCTCCCGTTTCCTGGCCGATCCGTTCGACCGCGAGGGGGGCCGCATGTACCGCACCGGCGACCTGGTGCGCTGGACGACGGACGGAGAACTCGTCTACGTCTCCCGAGTCGACGATCAGGTCAAACTCCGTGGATTCCGCATCGAACTCGGAGAGATCGAAGCGGCGCTCACTGCCCTGCCCGGCGTGGCCGCAGCCTGCGCCGCCGTCCGGGAGGACCGCCCCGGCGACCGGCGCCTGGTCGTGTACACCGTGCCAACGGCCGGTGCGCCGGGACCGGACGAGGCCGAGGTGCGCGCGCACCTGGCCGCGACCCTGCCCGACCACATGATCCCCGCCGCCCACGTCAGTCTCGGGGCCCTGCCCGTCACCCCCAACGGCAAGACGGACCGGCGTGCTCTGCCCGCGCCCCACCACGCAGCACCGGCAGGAGGCCGTAAGCCCGGCACCGCGCGCGAACGCGCCCTGTGCGAGGTGTTCGCCGAGACGCTCGGTGTGCCCGAGGTAGGTGTCACGGACGACTTCTTCACCCTGGGCGGCCACTCCCTGCTGGCTGTGACCCTGGCCCGGAGGATCGGGGAACGGTGCGGGCGACGCCCCTCCCTGCGGGCCCTGTTCGCGGCGCCCACCGTCGAGGGCATCGACCGGTTGCTGGGACGCGAGGCTGGGGAAGAACGACAGAAGGAACCGGCCCGCCCGGACCTCGCCGCCGAGGTCCGGCTGGCATCGGACATCTCCAGGACGGGACATGAAGCCACGGCCCCCGCTCGCAGGCCCCTGCGCCCCTCCGCCCGCCCTCTTCTGACCGGCGCCTCCGGCTTCCTCGGTGCCTTCCTCCTGCGCGACCTCATCGAGACGACCGGCGGCCCCGTCGACTGCCTCATACGGGCCGAGGACGACCACAGCGCGGCACACCGGCTGCGGGCCAACCTGGAGCACTACGGCCTGTGGCGCCCCCGGTACGCGGAGCTGATCCGCCCCCTCCCGGGCGACCTCGCCGCCCCGGGCCTCGGGCTCTCTCCCGGGGACCGCACCGCCCTGGTCCGCCGCCTCGGCCCGGTCCTGCACAACGGCGCACGCGTGAACTTCGCAGCCGCATACGGTGATCTGCGCGCCCCCAACGTGGCCGGCACCGAGGAACTGCTGCGACTGCTCGCCGACTCGGCCTCACCCGGGATGCATTACATCTCGACCACGGGTGTGTACGCCCCGGCCCCCGGCCTCCGCCCCGTCACGATCACGGAGTCGACCCCCACCGGCCCCTCTCCCGCCCTGCCGGACGGGTACGCACAGAGCAAGTGGGTCGCTGAGCAACTCATCGGCCTGGCCCGTGAACGCGGGCTGCCGGTGACCGTCCACCGGCCCGGCCGTATCAGCGGCGACACCGCCACCGGCGCTTGTCAGGACCACGACCTGCTCTGGCAGCTCGTCAAGGGCTGCCTCCAAGCAAGCGCGGTCCCGGACCTGCCCCACGGGTCGACGGACTGGGTTCCCGTGGACTACGTCAGTGCGGCGGTCGTGGCACTCTCCCTATCCGGCCGGACCGGTGCGGAGACGTACCACCTCACCAACCCGGATGCGCCGGGGCTGGACCGCGTCTTCGAAGCGGCCGCCCGCCTCGGGCACGAGCTTCGAACCGTTCCCACGGCCCAGTGGCAGGCCCGCGTGGCGGCGCAACCCGACAACGCGGCTCAGCTGTTCCTCGGCGATGAAACACGGACCCGGCCCGAGACAACGGACCGGCGCCGCTTCGACTCCCGACGGACGGCCGCCGCCGCAGCGGCCGTGGGCGTCCGTCAGCCGCCATTGACCGACGAGATCCTGATCCGCTATCTGACGTACTTCCACACATCAGGCTTCCTGCCTGCTCCGGGGGTGTCGGCCACGTCTTAGCCTGCACCAGCACCTCTTGCGCCGCCCAGGACGCGCTCTGGCGTCTCGACGTCCCATCCGCCACCGGACAGTTCGCAGACTGTCAATCCCCTGGAAGCGTAGAGACCTTCCTTACGTGTCCGCGCCGCCCGGACCGACACCCGAGCGGCGCGTCACGACAGGGCGAACGTTGCCCAGCCCGGCACTGGCTTCAACCGCGGTACGTCTCCAGGAGCCGCAGCCAGATCTCACTGATCGTCGGGTAGGCGGGGACCGCGTGCCAGAGCCGTTCGATCGGGACTTCGGCCGCGACCGCGATCGTCGCCGAGTGCAGCAGCTCGCCGATGCCGGGGCCCACGAAGGTGACGCCGAGCAGGATCTCCCGGTCGAGGTCGACGATCATGCGGGCTCGGCCCCGGTATCCGTCCGCGTACAGGCCGGCCCCCGCCACCGCTCCGAGGTCGTAATCGACGGCCCGGACCCGGTGGCCGGCCCGCTCCGCCTCGGCGAGGGTGAGGCCGACCGAGGCGGCCTCCGGGTCGGTGAAGACGACCTGGGGAACGGCGGCGTGATCGGCGGTGGCCGCGTGGGCACCCCAGCGGTCGGTCTCCAGCAGCGGGACACCCTGGGCACGGGCGGCGATCGCGGCTCCGGCGATGCGGGCCTGGTACTTGCCCTGATGGGTCAGGAGCGCCCGGTGGTTGACGTCACCGACGGCATAGAGCCAGCCGGTGCCCTCGACCCGGCAGCTGTCGTCCACGGTGAGCCAGGACCCGGGCTTCAGGTGCACCGTCTCCAGTCCCAGGTCGTCGGTGCGCGGGGCGCGGCCGGTGGCGAAGAGGATCTCGTCGGCCTCGATGCTCTCGCCGCTGTCGAGTCCGACGGTGACCGGTCCAACCGGGGCCTGGCGCCGTACGGAGGCGGCCGAGACGCCGAACCGGATATCGGCTCCGGCGCCGGTCAGCGCCTCCGCAACCAGCTCACCGGCGAACGGTTCCATCCGGGGCAGCAGCCCCGTGCCGCGGACCAGCATGGTGACCTCGGCACCCAGGGCGCCCCACACGGTGGCCATCTCCACACCGACCACTCCCCCGCCGACGACGACGAGCCGACGGGGCACCTCCTTCGCGCTGGTCGCCTCACGGCTGGTCCACACAAAGGCGTCGGCGACTCCGGGCAAATCGGGTACCACGGCCCGGCTGCCGGTGCACACGGCGACGGCGTGCCGGGCGGTGAGCCGGCGTTCCGTGCCGTCGGGTCCCGTGACGGAGACCGCCTTCGTACCGGTCAGCCGGCCGACGCCCCGGTAGATGTCCGCGCCGATGCTCTCCAGCCAGGCCACCTGTCCGTCGTCCTTCCAGTGCGAGGCGTGCGCGTCCCGGTGTGCGAGGACGGCCGCGGTGTCCAGCGGGCCCTGTACTGATCCGCTGAGGCCGGGCACGCGGCGGGCGTCGGCGCGGGCGACGACCGGGCGCAGCAGGGCCTTGCTCGGCATGCAGGCCCAGTACGAACACTCACCGCCGATGAGCTCGGACTCCACGATCGCGGTGCTCAGGCCGGCGGACCGGGCCCGGTCCGCCACGTTCTCACCCACCGGACCTGCACCGATGACCACGACGTCGTACTCGACGGGCTCCACAGCATGTGTCATGAGGACCATCTTGGTCGTGGGTGTGCGCGGCGGCCACATGGGCAGGCGGAATAGTGCAAGCACAGGCACCGTTGTCCGGGGACACGTCCGCTCGGGCACAGGAAGAGGTAGCAGAGCATGAGCACCGTAGAGCTCACCAAGGAAAACTTCGATCAGGTCGTCAGCGAGAACGAGTTCGTCCTGATCGACTTCTGGGCTTCCTGGTGCGGCCCGTGTCGGCAGTTCGCTCCGGTCTACGACTCGGCGTCCGAGCGTCACGCAGACCTGGTCTTCGCCAAGGTCGACACGGAGGCGCAGCAGGAGCTGGCCGCGGCCTTCGAGATCCGGTCGATCCCGACGCTCATGATCGTCCGCGACAACGTGGCGGTCTTCTCGCAGCCGGGCGCGCTGCCCGAGGCCGCGCTGGAGGACGTCATCGGCCAGGCCCGGAAGCTGGACATGGATGAGGTCCGCAAGTCCATCGAGGACGAGCAGAAGGACCAGAAGTAGGCACCTCGCGGACGCCTGAGGAACGGGTCGGGGTCCGGCCGTCGACGGCCGGACCCCGACCCGTTCGCTTCTTCCGGCGGCTTCACCCGTCGGCGTTCTCCTGCGCGGCGTTGTCCTGCGCACCGCTCTGCGCGCCGCGCTTCTGCGCGATCCGGACCGAGAGTCCGTAGTCGAGTTCCGAGCCGTCGACCAGCAGGGCCTCGACGGTGTGCGTCGACGGGTCGATGTCCGCCACCATGCCGTCGCCGGAGTAGCGGGGGTAACCCGACTCGCCGGTCTCCCCGGTCGCGTCCACGATCGCCGACCGGATGGTGTTGCCGGGGCCCCCGGTGCCGGGGGCCGAACCCTTGGCGTCAGAACCCTTGGTGTCGGTGAACGCGGGGACCAGCAGGATCTCGTAACTCTGCGGATGGCTCATGGTCATGACGCTAGGCAAGGGATGTCCGCCGCGCACGTTGCCGCGCTGGCGGGCCGGCTCAGCTCGATTCCCGGTGGACGGCCCGCGCACTCAGCAGGTCGTGCCGCTCGGGTTCCCTCCCGGGGTGCCGCACCAGACGGTCGACCAGATCGGCGAGCGGCTGCACCGTGTCCAGTTCCATGCGTACGCTGCTGAGCCTGGGCCTCAGCAGCCTCCCCAGCATCAGATCGTCCGCGCCCACCACCGCGGTTTCGCCGGGGACCGTGATGCCCGTGTCCTGCAGCGCCCGCATCAGGAGCATCGCGTAGACGTCGTCGTAGGCGAAGACGGCGTCCAGGTCGAGCAAGCGCCAGCGGGCGGCGAGCGCGGTGGCCGATTCCTCGTCGTGGCGCAGCGGCAGCGGTTCGATCCGGGCCGTGCCGGCGGCGGCCTGCCGGGCGCCGGCGAGCCTGGGTTCGGCGAACAGCGCCAGGCCGGGTTCCTCGGGCATCACGACGCCGATCCGGCGCCGGCCGCGCTCCAGCAGATGCCGGACCGCACAGTCGCCGACTTTGCGCTGGTCCATGATCAGGGCGTGCGCGCCCGCCACCGGCCGCGGTCCGAGCGTGATCACCGCCTTGGCGCCGGAGCGCCGGAGCACGGCTGTTCCCTGCGGGGCGAGGGGGACGGAGCCGGGCACGATGACGGCGGCGGGCCGGAGCTCGGCCCAGGCGCGGGCCGCGTCGTCGGCGTCGAGTCCCAGGGAGCCGTACTGGACCACGGTGTAGTCGAGGCGGCGCAGTCCGGATTCCAGCTCGTGCAGGAAGCGGTGGTGCAGTTGGCCGGAGGGGAAGTTCCCGGTGGGCAGCAGCACCATGCGGGAGTGTCCGGCGCGCAGGCTCCGGGCGGCCGCGTGCGGTACGTAGCCGAGTTCGGCGGCCGCCTCCCGCACCCGGCGGCGGGTGGGATCACTGATCCGTACGGCCGCGTTGTTGTTCAGTACGTACGACACGGTGGCCCGGGAGACCCTGGCGAGCCGCGCCACATCGGCGCTGGTCGGGACGGGGCCTTCGGCGGGCTGCTCGGGTAACTGACTCATGGCGTCGGGCAGTCTTACAGACCCGTTCGGTCCGGGTGCGCTCCGGCCCCCGTACCCGTGGTGCGAACCTCAGGCCGAGGTTCGCACCGGGGCGGACGGCCCCGCCCGGTCCGTCCGGGTACCGGCTGGTCGGACGCCGTTCGGCGGCCCGTTTCGCGGACCCGCTCCACGCGAGGGGCCGTGCAGGTTCTACGGTGTTGCGATGACCATCCAGCACCGCAGCGACATCAATGACAGCTCGGCCGACTTCCCCGGCCGCAGCGGTCCCGGCGCCACTTCCCAGGCCGACCCGCACGACGTGGGCCCGGTCCGCGCCTCCTACGCCCCCGACCGGGACGGCGACCCCGACCCCGGCGAAATCGTCTGGACGTGGGTGCCGTTCGAGGAGAACGACGGGCATGGCAAGGACCGCCCGGTCCTCGTCGTGGCACGTGAGGGGGCGGGCACACTGCTCGCCGTACAGCTCTCCAGCAAGCAGCACGACCAGGACCGCGAGTGGGTGGCGCTGGGCGCCGGCCCCTGGGACAGCTCGGGGCGCCCGTCCTGGGTCGATCTGGACCGGGTGCTGCGGGTGCACGAGGACGGGATGCGTCGTGAGGCGTGTGCCCTGGACCGGGACAGGTTCGACCTGGTCGCCGGGCGGCTGCGGGAGCTCTACGGCTGGAAGTGAGGCCTCTGCGGCCCGTCACGTCCATGGGCACCCCCGTGCGGCCGTGACGGGCCGCGGACCCGAACGGCGCAGGCCGGCCATGCCGGATGACGTCGAAGCCTATGGCTCAACATCAGCGTGAGGGTTGGGCCGTAATCTCGAACACACGACCGAAAATAGCCCTGGTGGGTGATTGGCCGGCGCGGTCGAGGATGCCGAGGACTACCTGTTCGAAGTGGCCCGCGAACCGGCCGCCGTCGGTGAGCAGGGTGCGGAACACGCCCGCCACCTCGGCCGGATCATTCTGGAACACGCCGCAGCCCCAGGCGCCCAGCACCAGCCTGCGGTATCCGCGCACTGCCGCGACCTCCAGCACCCGTTCGGCCCGCGAGGCGAGCGCGGCGGGGATGAGGTGCGCCGACCCGGGAGCAGTGCGGCGGATCACCCCGGCGTTGGGGGCGGGCGAGGTCAGGAATCCCGCCGTGTACGGGGTTTCGAGCAACCGGCCGCGGTCGTCGCGGAAGACCGGCACGCCCGGTGAGTGAATGACCCGGTCGGTGTAGAAGGCGCTGCGTTCGGCGCGGTGGTGGGCGTAGTACTCCGGGGCCCTGCGCAGCGTGGCGTACAGCGCGGAGCCGCGGCAGAGGGCCTCCTCCTGCGCCTGCGCCCCGTTGAGGTATCCGCCCCCGGGGTTGCGGGCGGAGGCGTAGTTCAGGACGGCGACCTTGCCCGGCCGCTCGCCGGTCATCCGGGCGGCCGCCTGCAGGCTGCTCTCGCCGGTGACCTCGATGACCGGTGTGCGGTCACGGTCCAGCGACGCCACCGGCACCGGCTCGGGGCCGTACAGCCTGGTCCCCGAGAGGGCGGCTTTCAGCGCCCGTTCGATGCTCACTTCTCGCCCTTGCGGCGTGCGGTAGAAACCCGCCTCGACAATGGACTCGGTCTCGCGCGCGATACCGCGCAGCCGGGCGCTCACCGCCCCTCCCCCTTATGGTGCATACGGGGCATGATCGACGCTCCCACGGCTTGGACACAACCGAATTTCCGACGCGCGGGGGCACTCTTGTGTGAACTCGCGGCAGGGGTTTGGGTAGAACCCGACGCACCGGAAAAGGAGGCCCGGCATGTCACCCGACACACCCGGCGGCCACGGTCCGCCCGGTCACCCCCCGCCCCTCGGCGAGGTCGAGGCGGAGGACCTACTGCGCGGCATCTGCTTCAAGACGGGGCCGCCGCGCATCGTGGGGGTCGAGCTCGAATGGCTCCTGCACGATCGCGACCACCCGCGCAGTCCCGTCCAGCACAACCGTCTCGAAGCGGCCGCAACGGCCGTCCGGGCGCTGTCCCTGAACGCCGCGGTCACCTTCGAACCCGGCGGCCAGCTGGAGCTCAGCTCGCGCCCCGCCGATTCCCTCATGGCGTGCGTCAATGACACCGCCGACGACCTCGTCGCCGTACGTGCCGCGCTCGGCCGGCTGGGTCTCACTCCGGTCGGAATCGGCGTCGATCCCTGGCAATCGCCGCGCAGACTGCTGCGCGAACCCCGCTACGAGGCCATGGAGACCGCCCTCGACCGGTGGGGACCGTCCGGCCGCGCCATGATGTGCACGACCGCGTCCGTCCAGGTCTGTCTGGACGCAGGTGCGGAGGAGCCCGGTCCGCTCGGCTACGGGCGGCGCTGGCAGCTGGCTCATCTGCTGGGTGCGGTGCTGGTGGCGGCGTTCGCGAACTCGCCCTTCCAGCAGGGCAGGCCGACGCCGTGGCAATCGACGCGTCAGTCCCTGTGGACCGACCTCGACCCGCTGCGTACGCTCGCCCCCGCCGGTCAGCTGCCGCCCCGCGACGCCTGGGCCTCGTACGTCCTGGACACGCCGGTCATGTGTATCCGCGGCGACGCCGGGCCTTGGTCAGTGCCGGAGGGGCTCAGCCTGCGGGACTGGATCCGGTCCGGGGTGCCGCGGCGCCCGGTCCGGGCCGATCTCGACTACCACATCACCACGCTGTTCCCGCCGGTCCGTCCGCGCGGACACCTGGAGCTGCGCATGATCGACGCGCAGTCCGGTGACGACGGGTGGCTCGTGCCGCTCGCGGTCACCACTGCCCTGTTCGACGACCCGGAGGCCGCGGAGACCGTGTACCGCACCGTCAAACCACTGGCCGAGACCGCGGGGCCCCTGGCCGCTCCGCGCAATCCGCTCTGGCTCGCTGCCGCCCGTGACGGACTGGCCGACCCCGAACTGCGGGTGGCGGCCACCGCCTGCTTCGAGCTGGCCCTGGAGGCGCTGCCCCGGATGGGCGCGACCCAGGCGGTGCAGGACGCGGTGGCGGGCTTCCACGACCGATACGTCGCACGGGGCCGATGCCCTGCCGACGATCTCCGGGCGCTGCTCGCGCCGGACCGGACGGATGGCCGGTACGACCCGGAGGGGACCCTCTCATGACCGACTCCCCCACACCTTCGCCCGCCGGACCGCAGAGCGCGGACACCCAGGACGCCGAGGTGCTCCGTGAGCGCGCCCTCGCCGCGCTCCTCGCCGCGCGTGAGCGCACCACGCTCCTCACCGACAGCGTGGACGACCATGAACTCACCGCTCAGCACTCGCCGTTGATGTCGCCACTGGTCTGGGACCTCGCACACATCGGCAATCAGGAAGAGCTGTGGCTGCTGCGCGACGTCGGCGGGCGGGAGGCGATGCGACCGGACATCGACGGACTGTACGACGCCTTCGAGCATCCCCGGGCCTCCCGCCCCTCCCTGCCGCTGCTGGCTCCCGCCGAGGCCCGTTCGTACGCGGCCGAGGTGCGCGGCCGGGCCCTGGACGTGCTCGGTTCCACACCGCTCGGCGGCCGCCCGCTGCTGCGGTCCGGCTTCGCCTTCGGGATGATCGCGCAGCACGAACAGCAGCACGACGAGACCATGCTGATCACTCATCAGCTGCGGACGGGGCCGGCCGCGCTCAGCGCACCGGAGCCGCCCGGGGCCACCGACGCGGCCGCGCTTCCCGCCGAAGTGCTGGTTCCTGGCGGCCCGTTCACGATGGGCACCTCGACCGAGCCATGGGCTCTCGACAACGAACGTCCGGCGCACCGGCGCGAGGTGCCCGGGTTCCTCGTCGACACCGCCCCGGTAACCTGCGCCGCGTACCAGGCGTTCATCGAGGACGGCGGCTACACCGAGCAGCGGTGGTGGGCACCCGAGGGATGGGCGATGGTTCGTGAGCACGAGCTGAAGGCGCCGCTGTTCTGGCACCGGGACGCCGGTCAGTGGCTGCGCCGCCGCTTCGGCGTGACCGAGCCGGTACCGGCGGACGAGCCCGTGCTGCACGTCAGCTGGTACGAGGCGGACGCGTACGCCCGCTGGGCCGGACGCAGGCTTCCCACCGAGGCCGAATGGGAGAAGGCGGCCCGCCACGACCCCGGCGCCGGGCGCTCCCGGCGCTATCCGTGGGGCGACGAGGACCCGACGCCGGAGCGCGCCAATCTGGGCCAGCGCCATCTGCGGCCCGCCCCCGCCGGGGCGTACGCCGCCGGCCGGTCCCCGTCCGGCGCGGGGCAGTTGATCGGCGACGTGTGGGAGTGGACGTCGAGCGACTTCCTGCCCTATCCGGGATTCGCGCCGTTCCCGTACCGCGAGTACTCGGAGGTGTTCTTCGGCCCCGGGCACAAGGTGCTGCGCGGTGGGTCGTTCGCGGTGGACGCGGTGGCCTGCCGGGGTACGTTCCGCAACTGGGACCTGCCGGTCCGGCGGCAGATCTTCTCGGGGTTCCGCACCGCGAGGGATGTCTGATGTGCCGTCATATCGCCTACCTGGGGCCGCCGGTGCCCCTGGGTGAGGTGCTGACGCAACCCGCGCACTGTCTGGTGCGCCAGTCCTGGGAGCCGCGCCGGCAGCGGTACGGGACGGTCAACGCGGACGGCTTCGGCGTCGGCTGGTACGCGGACGGGGACCCGGTCCCCGGACGCTACCGCCGGCCGGGGCCCGTCTGGGGCGACCGGACCTTCGCCGATCTGGCCAGAGTGGTGCGCAGCCATGCCCTGCTCGCGGCGGTCCGGGATGCCACGGAGTTCGATCCGGACGGCGAGGCCGCGGCGGCGCCGTTCGCCGAGGGCGGGGTGCTGTTCAGCCACAACGGCGTGGTGAAGGGCTGGCCCGGATCGATGGCACCACTCGCGGCGACGCTGCCCGCGGCCGAACTGCTCAGGCTCACCGCCCGCTGCGACTCGGCGCTGATCTGGGCCCTGGTGCGGCACCGGCTCGCGGCGGGCGACCCGCTCCCGCAGGCCGTCGCCGACACCGTGCTGGAGATCGCCGAGGCGGCGCCCGGGTCCCGGCTCAACCTGCTGCTCACCGACGGCAGCACCATCGTGGCGACGGCCTGGGGCGACACCCTGTGGCAGCTGTCCGAGCCCGGCCGGCACGCGGTCGTGGCCTCGGAGCCCTACGACGACGATCCGCGCTGGCGCGAGGTCCCCGACCGCACCCTGCTGACGGCGACCCGCGCCGACGTTCTGCTGACCCCGCTCAAGGAGCCCACCGAGTGAGTCCTTTTCTGCTGACCCGCACCCTGCCGGTGGACGCGACGGACGCGGCGCTGCGCGCCGATGTGCTGAACGGTCTGACCCGGCAGCCGAAGACGCTGCCGCCCAAGTGGTTCTACGACGCCCGCGGCAGCGAGCTGTTCGAGGAGATCACCCGGCTGCCCGAGTACTACCCGACCCGTGCCGAGCGGGAGATCCTGATCGACCGGGCGGACGAGATCGCCGCCGCTTGTGGCGCCCGGACCCTGGTGGAACTGGGCTCGGGGTCCTCGGAGAAGACCCGGCATCTGCTGGACGCCCTGCCGGAGCTGCACACCTATGTGCCGGTCGACGTGAGCGAGAGCGCGCTGCGCGGGGCGGCCGAGGCGCTGCTGAGGGAGCGGCCCGGCCTGTCCGTGCACGCGCTCATCGCCGACTTCACCGGCGCACTGTCGCTGCCCGGGACCCCGGGGCCGCGGCTGGTCGCGTTCCTGGGCGGCACCATCGGCAATCTGCTGCCGCAGGAGCGGGCCGCCTTCCTGGCGTCGGTGCGGTCACTGCTCTCCCCCGGTGACAGCCTGCTGCTCGGCACGGATCTGGTGAAGGACGAGGAGGTGCTGGTGGCGGCGTACGACGACGCCGCGGGAGTGACGGCGGCGTTCAACCGGAACGTGCTGTCGGTCGTCGACCGGGAGCTGGGTGCGGACTTCGAGCCCGCCGACTTCGAGCACGTGGCCCGGTGGAATCCCGGGCGCGAGTGGATCGAGATGCGGCTACGGGCCCGCCGGGCGCTCACCGTGAAGATTCCGGAACTGGACCTGGTGGTGCCGTTCGAGGCCGGTGAGGAGCTGCGGACCGAGGTGTCCGCGAAGTTCCGCAAGGACGGTGTGCGGGACGAACTGGCCCGGGCCGGAATGCGGCTGACTCAGTGGTGGACCGATTCGGCGGGCAGGTTCGCGCTGTCGCTCGCTACGGTGGACTGAGCCAGCCGGGCCAGCGCACGGCGCCCGGACAGACCGTCCGCCGGGATCTGCGGCAGAACGCGGATCTCGGCGGTCAGCCCGGCCGCCGTCACCACCCGCCACAGCGAGGCCGTCAGCGGATCGTCGCCGACGAACGCGGCGGCGCCCGCCGGTCCACGGTTCTCCGGGGGGCCGCCGCGGTAGCGGATGCGCAGCGGCTGGACCGTGGCCCCGGCATCGATCGCGGCCTGGAACGCGGCGGGCCTGAACCTGCCGCCCGGACCGCGACCGCACCAGGTGCTGCCCTCCGGGAAGACCACCACCCGCGACCCGCTCCGCAGCGCCGAGGCGACGGCGCCCACGGTGGCGGGCAGCGCGCGCAGCCGCTCGCGCTCGACGAACAGGGTGCCGCCGAGGGCGGCCAGCGGGCCGAGCAGCGGCCAGTGCCGGATGTCGCTCTTGGCCAGCATCCGGCCCGGGCACACGGTCGCGACCAGCGGGATGTCCAGCCACGAGACATGGTTCGCGACGACGAGCACGCCCTGCGCGCCGCCGTCCCCGCCCCCGGGACGGCCGGGCGCACCCGGCACAGCACCCGGCACGGCCGGGAGCCCGTCACGGGCGGCCGGCGGGCCGACGACCCGGACCCGCACCCCGAAGGCCCGCACCACCGCGTACGCCCAGCACCGGATCAGCCGCTCCCGTAGGCCTCTGCCGGGCAGCACCAGCACCAGCGGGGCGAACAGCGCTCCGGTGAGGGTCAGGAAGCATCCGGCCAGCAGCAGGGCCGCTGCCGGGACCGGGTGCCGGGCCGGGCCCCCGGTCCCGGCGCAGCCGGCCGGGGTGCAGGAGGAGGTGGGCAGCCAGTGGCTCATTGCTGCGGGGCGAGCGAGAGGAAGTGGCGCAGATAGCGCGGGTCGGTGCCGCGCAGTGACAGCAGGACGTACAGATCGGCGACGTTGAAGTCGGGGTCGTGGGCGGGTGCCCCGCAGATCCGGGCACCGAGGCGCAGATAGCCGCGCAGCAGGGGCGGGAGGGCAAAGAGCCCGCCGGGGCCGCCCGGGAGCGCTGTCGGGGGCTGCCAGAGGCGGTGCGGGGAGACCCAGTAGTCCTCGGGTGCCAGGTGCTTGTTCCGTACGGTCTCCCAGGCGCGGGCCGCTGCCGCGCCGCCGTCGGAGAGGGGGATCGAGCAGCAGCCGGCCAGCCAGTTGTGTCCGCTGCGCTCCATGTAGCGGGCCAGACCGGCCCAGATCAGGGCGATGACCGCGCCGTCGCGGTGGGCCGGGTGGACGCAGGAGCGGCCGACCTCGACCAGGTCGTCGCGGATGGGGGCGAGCCGGGCGAGGTCGAACTCGCCCTCGGCGTAGAGGCGTCCGGCGATCCGGGCCCGGTCGGGCGGCAGAAGGCGGTAGGTGGCGACGATGTCGCCGGTGGCCACCTCCCGGACCAGGAGGTGGTCGCAGTACGCGTCGAACGCGTCGCTGTCCAGCCCTGGTTCGGGACCCTCCAGGCGGGCGCCGAACTCGGCGGCGAAGACCTGGTGGCGCAGGCGCTGGGCGGCGCGCACCTCGGCCTGGTCCACGGCGAGGGAGACCCGGTAGCGCGGCGGGGCGGCGGACCGTGCCGTCTGTTGCGCCGGAACGGGTGGGGCGGCTGCGAGGGGGACGGCGGGGGAGGCGGTGGGCAGCGCATGCATGACGGTCTCCGGGGACGGGTCGGCAAGGGCGGCTGCCGGGCCGCCGCAGCAGTGCGGCGGCCCGGCTCCTTACTTCTTCCGTGACCGGCTGGATTCGACGTGACCGCCATGGAGAGCCGGGATGTGCGACGGCTGAATCCCACGGTGCGCACCGGCCCGCGGCCCACCGGCCGGCCGCGCGGTCAGCTGCCCGCGAGCGCTGCCGTGATCTTCTCCGAGGCGGTCCTCGCCTCCTTCGCCGGGTCACCACCCTGCAGGACTGCCGTCATGTACAGCTTGATCGGGTTGTCGGCCTCCACCGCCGCCCACTGCGGCGAGTTGGGGGTGGCATGGCCCTCGGCGGCACCCTCGGCCATCGCGGCGGTGCTCTCCTCGCCCTCGATGACATGGGCCAGGGTGCTCTTGTTGGGCACGTAGCTCATGGTCTTGGCCAGCACCTCCTGCCACTTGGCGCCGGCCAGTTCCTTGATCACGTCGATACCGGTGCTCCGCTGGTGCGCCTTCTCCGGAACGATCAGATCGGATCCGCCGGTGAATACGGAACCGGGAGACTTCGCAGTCTTTCCCGGGATCGGGAAGTAGCCGAGTTTCCCCTTGAGTTCGGGATTCGCCTTCTCGATCAGCGTCGCGGTGCTGGGGGTGGAAATGATCTGTGCGACATTCCCCTCGGCGAACACATTGCCCTGCGGGGGCTTTTCCTCGTCCGCGTCCTTGGGCCCGTCGCCGAGCGCCTGGAGTTCCCGGTAGAACTCCATGCCCCTGAGGGCCGCGGAGGAGTTCAGGGCGCCCTGCCAGTCGCCGCCCTTCTCGTTCGCGAGTTCACCGCCCTCGTCCCAGATGAACCCGGCGAGTACGTACCAGTTCTGGCCCGGCAGATACATGCCCTGATTGCCGTCGTGGTTCAGCTTCTTGCTGTCGGCGATCCACTGCGCGCGCGTCTTGGGCGGGGAGGTGATACCCGCCTGCTCGAAGAGGTCCTTGTTGTAGATCACCACGCGGTTGGCCGCGTACCAGGGGATTCCGTACTGGACGCCTCCGATACTGCCCGGTTCGGCGAGACCGGGCAGCCAGTCCTCGCTGCCGAGGTCACGCATCGACTCCAGGGTGAGATCGCGCAGCCCACCGCTCTGCGCGTACTGGGCGACCTGGGTGTTCCCGACCTCGATGACGTCCGGGGTGTCCTTGCCACCCAGGGCGTCGATGACCTTCGGCCCGATGCCACTCCAGCTCTGGATCTTGAACTCCAGTTCGACCGACGAGTGCGCCTCTTCGTACGACTTCTTGAAACGGTCCAGGAAGTCGGGGCTCACACTGTCCTTCATCAGCCAGATGGTGACTTTCTTGCCGCCCGAGTCATCCGAACCGGTGATCACACCGCACCCACCCAGCGCGGCAACGGATATCAGGGCAACAGCTCCAACGAGCATGCGGTTCTTCACGGGGGTCACCTTC
Organism: Streptomyces sp. NBC_01260; assembly: GCF_036226405.1. Taxonomy (NCBI): domain Bacteria; kingdom Bacillati; phylum Actinomycetota; class Actinomycetes; order Kitasatosporales; family Streptomycetaceae; genus Streptomyces; species Streptomyces sp. NBC_01260. The sequence continues at coordinate 347,974 of NZ_CP108464.1, forward strand.
TGCGAAACGGCACGACAAAATCAGGACCCGGTGTGGGGGACTGCGGGCTGCGCTCGCACGGGCGTGGCTGGATTTTGGTATGGACCAATAGTTTGGTCAAGACCGGTTCCGGACAGGGGGCCGCCCCGCGAACTCTCGCGAACCCCGTCAAGGTGGGGCACCTTGGTAGAGGCGAGAGGAGACATAACATGTCAAACCATACGTATCGCGTCACAGAGATCGTAGGAACCTCCCATGAGGGCATCGATGCGGCAATCCGCAACGGGGTCGCAAAGGCTTCGGAAACGTTGCACAATCTCGACTGGTTCGAGATCACTCAGGTGCGCGGCCAGATCAAGGATGGCCAGATCGAGCACTACCAGGTCGGTCTGAAAGTCGGCTTCCGGCTCGACGACAAGGACTGACGGGGGGAACCTGCGACACGGACCGCGCGGTTTCCGGCCGAGTCAGGTCCGCCCTTCGCGTTGCTGCGCGTCCTTGAGCGCGGGCGACACCTGCGTCCAGCGGGCGCGCACCACGGTGAATCCGGCCAGCTCGGCCGCATCGCAGACGAGTTCGTCGTCGTCAACCAGCATCCGCACCTCACGCTCCCGGCCCAGCCGCTCAAGGATCTCCAGTTTGGTCCGGCGGGCCGGCCGGCGGTCGTCGTTGCGCCGCATGCGCAAGCGCCCCTCGGGCAGGCCGTGCCGGGCCAGCCAGGCCACGGTGTCCCTGCGGCAGCGTTCGGGCCGGCCGGTGAGGTAGGTGACCTCGCACTCCTCGGCGCTGCTCAGTGCCAGCCGTACGCCCTCGGCGAGCGGTGGATCGTCCACGGCGGCGGAGAAGAAGCCGGCCCAGTCGCGCCGCGGCCCCTCCAGGAAGTGCTGACGGTGGGCGGTGTCCGCGAGTGTGCCGTCCAGGTCGAATACGGCCAGCGGCCGGGCGTGGTCTCTCATGGGCCCAGCAAACCAAGCCGGCGCGGCCTTCGGCGCCCCGGCTCGGCACGGACCGCTGAGCCGATCGGCCTCGGAGCGCCCCGTCGGCTCACCGCCGCCTAGAATCGAACTGTTTGTCCCGGCCGGCCCGCCCCGAACCGTATGGAGTCCCCGCCCCATGCCCACCCCCCACGATCCGTACGTCAGGGTCCGCGGCGCCCGCGAGCACAACCTCAGGGACGTCCGGGTCGACATCCCGCGCGACACCCTCACCGTCTTCACCGGTGTCTCCGGCTCCGGAAAGTCCTCGCTGGCCTTCGGGACGATCTACGCGGAGGCCCAGCGCCGCTATTTCGAGTCCGTCGCCCCGTACGCCCGGCGGCTGATCCATCAGGTCGGCGCACCCGCGGTGGGTGAGATCACCGGGCTGCCGCCGGCCGTCTCGCTGGAGCAGCGCAGGTCGGCGCCGGGCGCCCGGTCGTCCGTGGGGACGGTGACCACGCTGTCCAACTCCCTGCGGATGCTGTTCTCCCGGGCCGGGACGTATCCGGAGGGCGCCGAGCGCCTGGACTCCGACGCGTTCTCGCCGAACACCGCCGCGGGCGCCTGTCCGCGGTGCCACGGGCTCGGCCGGGTCCACCGCACCACCGAGGAGTTGCTGGTCCCCGATCCCTCGCTGTCGATCCGGGACGGCGCGATCGCCGCCTGGCCGGGGGCGTGGCAGGGCAAGAACCTGCGGGATGTGCTGGACGCCCTGGGCCACGACGTCGACCGGCCGTGGCGTGAGCTCGACCGGGCCGACCGGGAGTGGATCCTGTTCACCGACGAGCAGCCGGTGGTGACCGTCCATCCCGTGCGCGATGCGGGCCGGATCCAACGGCCTTACCAGGGTACGTACATGAGTGCGCGTCGCTATGTGATGCACACGTTCGCCGACTCCAGGAGCCGCGCCCTGCGGGCGAAGGCCGAGCGCTTTTTGACCAGTGAGCCGTGCCCGGTCTGCGACGGCGGTCGGCTGCGGCCGGAGGCGATGGCCGTCACCTTCGCCGGCCGTACGATCGCGGAACTGGCGGGACTCCCGCTGACCGGGCTCGCCGAGGTGCTGGCGGCGGCCGGCGGCGACGACACCGCCCGGGTGCTGACGGCCGATCTGCTGGCCCGGATCGAGCCGGTCACCGAACTGGGTCTCGGCTACCTCAGCCTGGACCGCACGGCTCCGACGCTCTCCTCCGGCGAGCTGCAACGGCTGCGGCTGGCAACGCAGTTGCGTTCGGGGCTGTTCGGCGTCGTCTACGTCCTGGACGAGCCGTCCGCCGGTCTGCACCCGGCGGACACCGAGTCGCTGCTCGCGGTGCTCGGCCGGCTGAAGGAGGCCGGGAACACGGTCTTCGTCGTGGAGCACCAGATGGATGTGGTGCGGCAGGCCGACTGGCTGGTCGATGTGGGGCCGCTGGCCGGTGAGCACGGCGGGCGGGTGCTGCACAGCGGTCCGCCGGCCGGGCTCGCCGAGGTCGAGGAGTCGGCGACGCGGCGCTTCCTCTTCGACGACGCGCCCGTTCCGGTGCGCGAGGTGCGCACACCCTCCGGGTGGCTGCGGCTGCACGGTGTGGAGCGGCACAACGTGCGAGGCGTGGACGCCGCCTTCCCGCTCGGGGTGTTCACCGCCGTCACGGGGGTCTCGGGCTCGGGCAAGTCGACGCTGGTGGGGCAGGTCCTGGCGGACGCCCTGGCCGACCGGCGGGCCCCGGCCGAGGCGGAGCAGCCGCAGGAGCGGCCCGCGGCCGGGTGCGCCCGGGCCGAGGGGCTGGAGGCGGTGGACCGCCTCGTGCAGGTCGACCAGAAGCCCATCGGCCGCACTCCGCGTTCCAACCTGGCCACGTACACCGGGCTCTTCGACGTCGTGCGCAAGCTGTTCGCCGCTACCGGTACGGCAGTTGAGCGCGGCTACCGGGCCGGGCGGTTCTCCTTCAACGTGGCGGGCGGCCGGTGCGAGACCTGCCAGGGTGAGGGGTTCGTCTCCGTGGAGCTGCTCTTCCTGCCCAGTACGTACGCGCCCTGCCCGGACTGCCACGGCGCGCGGTACAACCCGGAGACACTCGAAGTCACCCTGAACGGGCTGAACATCGCCCAGGTGCTGGATCTCACCGTGGAGTCGGCGGCCGGCTTTTTCGCCGGCACGGCCACCGCCGAACGCAGTCTGCGGACCCTGCTCGACGTCGGGCTCGGCTATCTGCGGCTCGGGCAGCCGGCGACGGAGCTGTCCGGCGGTGAGGCACAGCGGATCAAGCTGGCCGCGGAGCTCCAGCGCGCCCGCCGGGGGCACACCCTCTATCTGCTCGACGAGCCGACGACGGGACTGCATCCGGCCGATGTCGAAGTGCTGATGCGGCAGTTTCAAGGGCTGGTCGACGCGGGCAGCAGCGTGGTGGTCGTCGAGCACGACATGGCCGTGGTCGCGGGCGCCGACTGGGTGATCGACCTCGGGCCGGGCGGCGGCGACCTGGGCGGCCGGATCGTGGCGACGGGACCGCCGGCGGAGGTGGCTCGGGCGGAGGGCAGCCGGACGGCGGCGTACCTCCGGGCCTCGCTCCACCTCGGCTGACCGTTCTTTTCTACCCAACTCCCCTATTTGCCCTGGCGGTTGCCGGTTCGGGCAAGCGAAGGGAAATGAAACAGTAAAGAACGTTGACAGTTACCTGGTCCAGACCAATTATGGGCATGCCTCACGGCCGCTCCTCGCCGTGCGGTACGTGACCCCCGGCCGGGAATCACAGGAACGGACCACGCCCTCGACGGGCGTGGCAGAGCCGTGCGATCCGCCCGTTGTCTCACTCCGCTGGGAGCTACCCCATGAGACGTCCAAGAACAGTCGCCGCCGTCCTGAGCGCTCTGGCCACAACCATCGCGTCCGCAGGCCTGGTCCTCGGATCAGGCGTCGGCGCACAGGCCGCCGCGACCGCCGCCACTCCCCTGCCCGCACATGTCTTCGCCCCGTACTTCGAGGCGTACAACGGAGACAGCCCGGCCGCTCTCTCGCAGGCGTCCGGTGCCAAGTACCTGACCATGGCCTTCGTCCAGACCGAGGCCAAGGGTTCCTGCACCCCGTACTGGAACGGCGATTCGAGCACCCCGATCGCCCAGTCCGAGTTCGGCGCCGACTTCACGACCATCCGGTCGCGCGGCGGCGATGTGATTCCGTCGTTCGGCGGGTACGCGGCCGACAACGGCGGCACCGAGATCGCCGACAGCTGTACGAGCGTCGACTCCATCGCCGCCGCGTACGAGAAGGTCATCACGACCTACGATGTGTCCCGCCTCGACATGGACATCGAGGACAACTCGCTCACCAACAAGGCCGGGATCGACCGCCGGAACCAGGCGATCAAGAAGGTCCAGGACTGGGCCGCCGCCAACGGCCGCTCGGTGCAGATCTCGTACACCCTGCCCACCACGACCAGCGGGCTGGCCGCCAGCGGGCTCGCCGTGCTGAAGAGCGCGGTGGCCAACGGGGCCCAGGTCGACGTCGTGAACCTCATGACGTTCGACTACTACGACGGCGCCTCGCACAACATGGCCCAGGACACCCAGACGGCCATCACCGGCCTGAAGGGCCAGCTGGCCAAGCTCTACCCGTCGAAGACCGACGCGCAGCTGTGGGGCATGACCGGCATCATCGAGATGCCGGGCATCGACGACTACGGCCCGGCCGAGACCTTCACCACGGCCGACGCCACCGCCGTCTACAACTGGGCCGTCTCCAAGGGCGTCAGCACCCTGTCGTTCTGGGCTCTGCAGCGCGACAACGGCGGCTGCCCCGGCACCGGGGGCAGCGACACCTGCTCCGGGATCGCGCAGGACACCTGGTACTTCAGCCACACCTTCGCGCCCTTCACCACCGGCGGCACCGGCCCGGTGACGGACGACTACTCGGTGGCCGTGGCACCCGGTTCGGCGACGGTCGCCCCCGGCGGGTCGGCCACGGCGACCGTGAGCACCGCGGTCACCTCCGGCAGCGCCAAGACCATCGCGCTGACGACGAGCGGGGCGCCGGCCGGTGTGACGGCCACGCTCAGCCCGACGTCGGTCACCGCGGGCGGGACGTCGGCGCTGAAGGTCACCGCCTCGGCGTCGGCGGCGCCCGGCACGTACAAGGTCAATGTGACCGGTGCGGCGGGCACGCTCAGCCACGCGGCGACCTTCACGCTGACCGTCTCCGGTCCCGGGGGCGGCACCGGATCGCTGGTGAACGGCGACTTCGAGACGGGCTCGCTCGGCCCCTGGACCTGTGAGCCCGGTGGCTCGGTCGTCTCCACCCCGGTGCACGGCGGCACGCACGCGCTTGCCGCCGCGGCCACCGCGTCGCAGACGGGCGAGTGCACGCAGACGCTCACCCTGTCCCCCAACACCAAGTACACGCTCAGCGGTTGGGTGCAGGGCAGCTACGGCTACCTCGGTGTCCGGGGCGGTGCCTCGGCGAACACCTGGGGCTCGTCCAGCGGTTACGCCAAGCAGTCGGTGGCCTTCACCACCGGGTCCAGCGGTGCGGTGACGGTCTATCTGCACGGCTGGTACGGACAGGGCACGGTCTACGGTGACGATCTCTCCGTAACGTCCTGACCCGCCGGTACAGCTGAGTCCCGGGACCCGGAGGCGGGCGGCCTCCGGGTCCCGGGACTCTCCGGCCGGCTCAGCGGTGGACCTTGCGGGTCGCCCGCAGCCACTCCTTGTTCATCGCGGAGATCGACGGCAGCGGGATGCCCTTCGGGCAGGCCGTGGCGCACTCCCCCGTGAGGGTGCAGCCGCCGAAGCCCTCACTGTCCATCTGCCCGACCATGTCCAGGACTCTGGTCTCGCGCTCGGGGGCGCCCTGCGGCAGGACGTTCAGGTGGTTGACCTTCGCCGAGGTGAACAGCATCGCCGAGCCGTTGGGGCAGGCCGCCACGCAGGCACCGCAGCCGATGCACTCAGCGTGCTCGAACGCGAAGTCGGCATCGGGCTTGGGCACGGGGGTGGCGTGCGCGTCCGGCGCCGTGCCGGTCGGGGCGGAGATGTAGCCGCCGGCCTGGATGATCCGGTCGAAGGCGGAGCGGTCCACGACCAGGTCCTTGACGACCGGGAAGGCCGAGGCCCGCCAGGGCTCGATGTCGATGGTGTCGCCGTCCTCGAAGGACCGCATGTGGAGCTGGCACGTGGTGGTGCGCTCCGGGCCGTGGGCGTCGCCGTTGATGACCAGGCTGCACGCACCGCAGATGCCCTCGCGGCAGTCGTGGTCGAAGGCGACGGGGTCGTCGCCGGCGAGGATGAGCTCCTCGTTGAGGGTGTCGAGCATCTCCAGGAACGACATGTCCTGCGAGATGCCCTCCACCCGGTAGGTGGACATGGCGCCGGGGGCGTCGGCGTTCTTCTGGCGCCAGACGCGCAGGGTGAGCTTCATGCGTAGCTCCGCTGAGTGGGGTGGACGTACTCGAAGACGAGGTCTTCCTTGTGCAGGACGGGAGCGTCGCCGGTGGCGCTGAACTCCCAGGCCGCGGCGTAGGAGAACTCCTCGTCGCGCCGGGCGGCCTCGCCGTCCGGGGTCTGCGACTCCTCGCGGAAGTGGCCCCCGCAGGACTCCGCCCGGTGCAGGGCGTCGAGACACATCAGCTCGGCGAGCTCCAGGTAGTCGACGATGCGGTTGGCCTTCTCCAGCGACTGGTTGAACTCCTCTCCGGTGCCGGGGACCTTGATGCGGCGCCAGAACTCCTCACGGATCTGCGGGAGCCGGTCGAGCGCCTTGCGCAGCCCCTCCTCGGTGCGGGCCATGCCGCAGTACTCCCACATGAGTTCGCCGATCTCCCGGTGGAAGGAGTCGGGAGTCCGGTCGCCGTCGACGGCCAGCAGCAGATTCAGCCGGTCCTCGGTCTCGGCGACGGCCTCCTGCACCTCGGGGTGCGAGGCGTCGACCGCCTCGTGGTGCGGGTTGCGGGCCAGGTAGTCGTTGATCGTCGACGGCAGGACGAAGTAGCCGTCGGCGAGTCCCTGCATCAGCGCGGAGGCGCCGAGCCGGTTGGCCCCGTGGTCGGAGAAGTTGGCCTCGCCGATCGCGAACAGGCCGGGGATCGTGGTCTGGAGGTCGTAGTCGACCCAGAGTCCGCCCATCGTGTAGTGCACAGCGGGGTAGATCCGCATCGGTGTCTCGTACGGGTTCTCCGCGGTGATCTGCGCGTACATGTCGAAGAGGTTGCCGTACTTCTCCTCGACCTTCGCGCGGCCCATCCGCTGGATGGCCTCGGCGAAGTCGAGGTAGACGCCCTGCCCGCCGGGACCGACACCGCGGCCCTCGTCGCAGACGTTCTTCGCGGCGCGGGAGGCGATGTCGCGGGGCACCAGGTTTCCGAACGCGGGATAGATGCGTTCCAGGTAGTAGTCGCGCTCGTCCTCGGGGATCTCGTTCGCGGGGCGGGTGTCCCCCTGGGCCTTCGGCACCCAGATGCGGCCGTCGTTGCGCAGCGACTCGCTCATCAGCGTCAGCTTGGACTGGTGCTCGCCGGTGCGCGGGATGCAGGTGGGGTGGATCTGGGTGAAGCAGGGGTTGGCGAAGTACGCGCCGCGCCGGTGGGCGCGCCAGATGGCGGTGGCGTTGGAGTTCATGGCGTTGGTCGACAGGTAGAAGACGTTGCCGTAGCCGCCGCTGGCCAGCACGACCGCGTCGGCGAAGTAGGTGTCGATCCGCCCCGTGACCAGGTCGCGGGCGACGATGCCGCGGGCCTTTCCGTCGACGATGACCAGGTCGAGCATCTCGGTACGGGGGTGCAGTTCGACGTTGCCCGCGGCGATCTGCCGGGACAGCGCCTGGTAGGCGCCCAGGAGCAGCTGCTGCCCCGTCTGACCGCGGGCGTAGAAGGTCCGGGAGACCTGGACGCCGCCGAAGGAGCGGTTGTCGAGGAGGCCGCCGTACTCGCGGGCGAAGGGGACGCCCTGGGCCACGCACTGGTCGATGATCTCCACGGAGATCTGGGCGAGCCGGTGCACGTTGGACTCGCGGGCGCGGAAGTCGCCGCCCTTGACGGTGTCGTAGAAGAGCCGGTGGACCGAGTCCCCGTCGTTGCGGTAGTTCTTCGCCGCGTTGATGCCGCCCTGGGCGGCGACCGAGTGGGCCCGGCGGGGCGAGTCCTGGAAGCAGAACTGGACGACGTGGTAGCCCTGTTCGGCCAGCGTGGCGCCGGCCGAGCCGCCGGCCAGGCCGGTGCCGACGACGATGACGGTGTGTTTGCGACGGTTGGCCGGGTTGACCAGTTTGGCCTCGAAGCGGCGGGTGTCCCAGCGTTCGGCGACGGGCCCCCCGGGAGCACGGGTGTCGGCGAGGGGCTCGCCGGTCACGTAGTGCGTGTAGTCGTTCATGTCAGCTCACCACTCCGGTCATGACGGCGACGGGTACGGAGATGAAGCCCACCGTCAGCACAGCCGCGAGCACATTGGCGATGGTCTTCAGGGCACGCTCGCGGGTCGCGCGGCCGGCGCCGAGGGTCTGCGCCGCGCTCCAGAACCCGTGCTGGACGTGCAGCCCCATGGCGAGCATGGCGACGATGTAGATGACGTTGCCGTACCAGGTCGAGAAGGTGTCGATGACGTTCTGGTACGGGTGTCCGGACTGGAAGCCACCGGAGTGCACGGTGCCGGTCGTCAGGTCCAGGATGTGCCAGACGATGAACAGCGCGAGGATGATGCCGCCGTAGCGCATGGTGTTGGTGGCATAACTGGCGCGCGGCTTCCTGTGCACGTACTTGCTGGGCCGTGCCCTGAGGTCGCGGCGGCTGAGCTGGTACGCGGAGACGGCGTGCAGCGCCACGGCGGCGACGAGCACCAGCCGGACGATCCACAGCGCCCACTCGTGGTGCAGGAACGGCTCGCCCATCACGCGCAGCCAGTGCGCGTAGCCGTTGAACTCGCCCGGCCCGAAGAAGATCTTCAGGTTGCCGACCATGTGGACGACCAGGTAGAGGAGCATGATCAGGCCGCTCACGGCCATGATCGTCTTCTTGCCGACGGACGAGTCCCAGAGCGTACGCGTCATGGACGGCCGTCGGTCCGTCCGTGTTGCCAATGCCATGGACACGACGCTAGAGCCGAAGGCCCCGATCAGTCCAAGACATGGAGCGGCTGATATCCATAGGCATCGACTATCGGACGAGCTACGGTGAGTGTATGCAGTTCCAGCAGCTCATGTATTTCGTGGCCGTCGCCGAGGCCCGGCACTTCACCCGCGCCGCGGAGAACGTACATGTGTCACAGCCCTCCCTCTCGCAGCAGATCAGGGCACTGGAGACCGAGCTGGGAGCCGAGCTGTTCAGCCGCGCCCGCGGGAACATCGCACTGACCGACGCGGGCGAGGCGCTGCTGCCGCTGGCCCGGCGCATCCTGGCCGATGCGGACACCGCCCGGCACGAGGTCCAGGAGCTGGCCCAGCTGCGCCGGGGCCGGGTCCGGCTCGGTGCGACGCCCAGCGTCTGCACGGGGCTGCTGCCCGACGTGCTGCGCGCCTTCCACGATCTGCACCCCGGCATCCAGCTGCTGCTGGAGGAGGGCGGTTCGCACGACCTGGTACGGGAGCTGGCGCGCGGCGCCCTGGATCTGGCCCTGGTGGTGCTTCCGCTTCCCGCGGCCTCCCCGGCCCTGACCACGGTCGAGCTGCTCCAGGAGGACCTGGTGGTGGTCTCGTCGGCGGCCGGGCCCCGGCCCGGCCGGGGCGGCAGCGTGCGGATCGCGGATCTGCAGGGCGAGCCGCTGGTGATGTTCCGGCACGGCTACGACCTGCGGGAGCTGACGGTGGCCGCCTGCCGGGCCGAGGGCTTCGAACCCTCGTTCACCGTGGAGGGGGGCGAGATGGACGCGGTGCTCGGCTTCGTACGGGCCGGTCTCGGCATCGCCGTGGTGCCGAGCATGGTGGCCACCCGGGCGGGCCACGACCTGCGAACGACGCCGCTGGCCAAGCCGGGGCTCCGTCGCACCATCGCGCTGGCGCACCGCAGCGACGTGGCTCCGCCGCGGGCGGCACGCGAATTGCAGCGAGTGCTGCTGGCGAGCCGGGCGGACGCCGGACGGGCGGAGAGATCAAGCCCGTCCGGCGCCTGAGGACAGGCTCACACCGCGTCGGCCAGCAGCAGCGAGTGGATCCGGTCCGGGGCCCCCGGCCGCGCGTAGTACCAGCCCTGGGCCGTGTCGCAGCCCAGCTCCCGCAGCTGCTCCGCCTGGGCCCCCGTCTCCACGCCCTCCACCGTCACCGCCAGGTCGAGGCTGTGCGCGAGCGACACGATCCCCTCGACGATCTTCAGGTCCACCGGATCGGCCGGATGGTGCTGCATCCCCTGGGTGAAGGAACGGTCCAGCTTCAGCACGCTCACCGGCAGCCGTCGGAGATTCGCCAGGTTCGAGTACCCCGTGCCGAAGTCGTCGAGCGCTATGCCGACGCCCATGTCGGCCAGTTGGCGCAGCGGCTTCAGCAGATCGTCATCGGCGCCGATGAGCGCCGACTCGGTGACCTCAAGACACAGTGCCGCCGGCTCCAGCCCCGACCGCTCCAGCACATCGACGGTCTCGCTGACCAGGCGCGGATGGTGCAGCTGGGCGGGCGAAAGGTTGACGTTGATCCGCAGCGGGCCCCCGTCGGTGTGCCGTTCCTGCCAGTAGTTGGCCTGCCGTACCGACTCCTCCAGCACCCAGCGGCCGAGCGGCACGATCAGCCCGGTGTGCTCGGCGAGCGCGATGAACCGGTCGGGACCCAGCACTCCGTGCTGCGGGTGACACCAGCGCACCAGCGCCTCCGCCCCGTGCACCGAGCCGTCCCCGAGGTGCACCAGCGGCTGGTACTCGATGAAGAACTCGCCACGCTCCAGCGCGGCCGGCAGCGCCGTGGTCAGGCCGTGCCGGGTGATGGCACGGGCGTCCGCCTCGGCGTCGGCCAGCTCGAAGCGGTTGCCGCCGGCGGACTTGGCCCGGTACATCGTGATGTCGGCGCTGCGCAGCACCTCGGCGGCGCTGCGTTCACCGGCCGGGCCCTCGACGACCCCGATGGACCCGCGGACGGTCAGCTCACGCCCGTCCAGCCGGATCGGAGTGGCGAGCACCCCGAGAATCCGGCAGGCGAGCTCGTCGACCTCCGACGCCGTGTCGGGCCCGGTGGTCAGGGCCACGAACTCGTCGCCGCCCAGCCGCGCCACCATCTCGCCCGGCGCGGTCGCACAGCTCTGCAGCCGGTCCGCGACCTCGACGAGCAGCCGGTCGCCCGAGGCATGGCCCAGGCTGTCGTTGATCGCCTTGAAGCCGTCCAGATCCAGATAGCAGAGGCCGAAACGGCTGCCGTCACCGCCCGAGAGCGCTTTCTCGAGACGCTCGAAAAACAGTGTCCGGTTCGGCAGGCCGGTGAGCGCGTCGTGCGTGGCCTCGTACCGCAGGCGCAGATTGAGCAGCCTGCGTTCGGTGGTGTCCTCCAACAACGCCAGCTGGTACTCCGGCCGGCCCTCGGAGTCGCGCAGCAGCGACACCGTCAGATTGGTCCACAGGACAGTTCCGTCGTTGCGGTAGAACGCCTTCTCGACCCGGTAGTGCTCGCGCTCTCCGCTCACCAGCTCGTTGTAGTACGTCCAGACTTTCGGGGAGTCCTCGGGGTGGACCCACTCGTTGACGCGGTGGCTGCGCACATGGTGTTCGAGCCCGCCGAACATCCGGGTGAGGGTGTCGTTGACCTCCAGCACATTGCCGTCGAGGTCGGCGATCCCGATGCCGATGGCGGCGTCCTTGAAGACGGCCCGGAACCGCGCCTCGGTCGCGTGCAGCGCCTGTTCGGCGTGGGAGCGCGCGGAGAGCGCCGAACGGGCGATGGCCTCCTGCTCGGCGAGGGTCCGCTCGCGCAGCGCCTGGGAGAACCCGCCCGCGACGGCGTGCTGGATCCGGGCACAGCGCGAGCGGCTGTCCTCGGTCGCCAGTGCCACCGGTCCGTTGCTTCCGCAGTAGAGGACGAGGTAGGAGTCGACGACGCCGAGCGTGGAGCTGAGCGCGTCCGGGTCCGTGCAGTGCGCCGCGACGAGCGCGGCGCCCACTCCGGTCGCCGATGCGGCGTCGAAGGGGCGGGCGTGCAGGGTGTCGCTGAGCATGCGGGCCAGCGGGAGCAGATGCTGTTCGAACTCCGGCCGGGTCAAGGAGGTGGCCGTCGACGGGAAGATGGCCCGGCTCCAGATCGTGGCGAATCGCCGGAGCCGGTCCTCGGGGCCGTCGGGCTCCGCATCCGGTGCTCCGGACGACTGGGCGGGAATGCTCACGCCTTGCGTCCCACTCCTGCGAAGCCCGAAAAGGCATATGGGTCTTCGTTGGCCTGCACGACCGGGGTGTCGGGGTGCCAGTGGGGCATGGGCACCAGGCCGGGCTCGACCATCTCGTACCCGTCGAAGAACCGGCCGACCTCATCGCGCGCGCGCATGACCAGCGGGTTTCGGATGTTCTTGTACACCCCGACCGCGCCGCCCGCCTCATCCTGCGTCAGCGGGACGCCCTCGTACGAGGCGTGGGTGATGATGATGAGGCTGCCGGGGGCCAGAATGTCGCGCAGTTCCGCGACAGCCATGTGCGGGTCGTCGGAGTCCTCGATGAAATGGAGTACGGCGACGAGCAGCAGTGCCACCGGCCGGTCGAAGTCGAGGAGTTTGGAGATTTCCGGATTGTCCCGGATCTCCTGCGGCCGGCGCAGATCGGCGGTGGCGATCACCGCTCCGGAATTGCCCTCGAGTACGGCCTGGCTGTGTGCGACCGCGACGGGATCGTGGTCGACGTACGCCACCCGGGCCTCCGGGTCGATCCCCTGAGCGACCTCGTGGACATTTCCGAAGGTCGGTATCCCGGAACCGATGTCCAGGAACTGGGAGATCCCCTCACCGAGTGCGTAGCGCACCGCCCGGCGCATAAAGGCGCGGTTCGCCTGCATGATCTTGGGAAGTCCCGGCATGAACTCCATGGCCTTGCGGGCCGCTTCCCGGTCCACCTCGAAATTGTGCGAGCCGCCCAGATAGAAGTCATACATTCGGGACACGCTCGGCACCGAAATGTCTATGCCTTGCGGTGCCCAGGCGGGACGCTCCATCGATGTCTCCAACAAGTCGCCACGGCGATCCGGCCATGTTCATGGTCAGTGTTGACCAGAGGCTACTGATCGGCCGCCAGGAGAGCGAGCCGAAACGGAAATTAGCGGTCCGTTATTGGTCACACCCGTGGCAACTGCAACCGTCTCGTCGCTGCGTGTGACATTCGGACGGCGGGAGGGCGGGAGAAGGTTCGCGATAGAACTATTTTGACGTATCAACCGACTCGGCATTGAGGGACACCGCGCGCCATGTCCCCCCGGCCGCCGTGCCGTTGGTGTTCCGGGCCTTGCGCACCGAGAGCCCGGCAGGAGCCGCGGGTTCAACTCCGGACGGGCCATCCGGCCTTCACCGCCGCCTTCCTGCCGGCCCGGCACTGCCGCGAACCGGCTTCCGCCCACGCCCTGTCCCCGGTCGCCGCTGGGCTCGGCGCCCTTGGCTTACCGGCACATCGGCCTTCCGCCAGGCTTGAGTTGCCGGCTGCCGTTACGGGGCGGGCGATCCTGCCGACGCGTGCGGCGTCGGCGCCCGGCGCGACCGTGACATCGCCGACGGGCACCGATGGCCGGGCTTTCGTGCGTCGCCTTCGCAATTCGGCCTCGGCGGGCTCGCGGCGTCCATGCCGAAGCGGTTGAGCGTGATCCACTGCTGCCGGTCAGCACCCAAGGGCTGCCCGTACTCCCTGGCGGGCGCGCGCCGCCGTCAGCGCCAACAGGGCCGGCGCAGCCGTGCGAGCGAGGCGTCCCCGCCAGATGTTCATGTCAACTCCCTTGGCTGTAACGCTGGTTGTGACGCGGCCCGTGCCGCTCATGACCGTGGGGACGTCCGCCGGGGTCCGCTTTGTTCAATGCGTTCGCAGAATTTCCCCCAGCCGTAAACGCCCAGTGCTTCAGGTCCCCACCATCAGGGGAATCCGGCAGGTGTGCGGCGTGCCGCCGCGCGGCCCGGAACATGCTCCCCGTCGTGTACGGATCACTCATCGGCCGGCTCACCGCAGCCGTCGCACTCATCTGGCTGTTGACCGCCCCGGCGCCCGCAGTGGCCGACAACTGTGGCTACGCCTCGATCGGCGACGACGGGGGCGGTTCGGCGGTCGCCAGCAGTGGTGACGGGAGCTGTCACGCGGGGCCGAGGCCCCAGCCCTCCCCACCACCCGCGCCGCCGCCCCCTGCTCCGCCCCCTCCTCCGCCGCCACCGCCACCACCTCCGCCTCCGCCGCCCCCTCCCCCACCACCCTCGCCCGCGCCGCCCGAACCCGAGCCGGCTCTTCCGCCCCCTCCCCCTCCGCCGCCTCCTCCCCCGTCCCCTTCTCCTTCTCCTTCGCCCTCCCCGTCCGTGCGCCCCACGCCCCGGCCGGTGGCTCTTCCCGCCTACCGCAGGCCGGTGCGAAAGGCCCTGGAACGCCATACCTCCCTGGTCACGCTCACCTTGATGATCACAGCCCCCGCGGTGTTCGCCGTCGCCGTGCTGCGGCCCCGTTCCCGATGACCTCCGGAGACCCACATGTCGGAATGGCTTGTTCTCACCTTCGCCATGGTCGCGGCCAGCGCCGTGGTGCTGACCATCGCCGTACTCAACAACCGCCGGCTCCCCGAGGACGACGACCCGTCCGAAACCCCTGACGTCATCGAGTACATGACGATGATGATCGGCGTGGTCTACGCGATCGTGCTGGGCCTCGCCATCGCGGGTGTCTGGGAGGGCCGCGGCGCCGCTCAGGAGTACGTACGCCAGGAGGCCCAGGCGCTCCACGAGGTCGACGCGCGCTCGTCCGTCTACCCGGCCGAGGTGCGCACCCGCATCCGTGCCGATGTCGACGCCTACGTCAGCTATGTGGTGCACGACGAGTGGCAGACCATGATCGACCACGGCACACTCGGTGACCGCGGTGCGGAGCTCCTGGACCGGGTGCGCGCGGATGTCACGGACTACAAGCCGAAGACGGACCACGAGGGGCAGGCGTATCAGCCACTGGTCGACCAGGTCGCCGCGGCCGACGACGCCCGCAGCGCGCGCGGGCAGAGCGCCGGAGCCACCATGCCGGGCGTCGTCTGGTTCGGGCTGATCATCGGCGCGCTGGTGACCGTGGGGCTGATCTTCACGCTGCAGATCCGCCGCACCTTCCGCGAACTCCTGCTGGCCGGCCTCTTCAGTGTCCTGATCGCCTTTCTCCTCTTTCTGATCTGGGACTTCGACTCACCCTTCGGCCGGGGCCTCTCGGCCACCGCCTCGCCGTTCCTCGATCTGTTCCCCCGCGCGTCGGGCGGTTAGGACCGGTCAGAATCCGGGGCGTGCGCCGCTCGGGGGACAACGGTGCCCCATTGGACGGATCCCGATCGCGGGCGAAATGCACCACTTCTAGCGTTGACGGCATCGAGGTGTATTTCTGACATTTTGTGGAAATCCGTTCCACAACTGATCCTCGGGGACCCGGAGGAATCACGATGCGCGCAATAGGTGTCGCTCCCGTCGCATTGCTCGGCGCCGCAGCACTCGCCCTGACCGCCCCGGCCGTGACCGCGTATGCCGCAGTGCCGGGCGGACCTTACAACAACGGGAGCCGGTACACCGTCACGCCGTCGGTGATCGCGCCGGGCGGCCAGGTGACGCTGGCCGCCAAGGGATGCTCGACGACGGCCACGGCGTCCTCCGGGGTGTTCGACACCGTCACCATCCCCAGGGACGGCACCGCCAGGGCGACGGTCGACTGGGATGCCAAGCCCGGCGCCGCCTACGAGGTGACGTTCACCTGCAACACATCGCCGAGCTTCACGGCCAAGGTGAATCTCACGGCCGGCGCGGCAACGAGCACGCCCGCCACCAGCTCCACGAGCACCACGGGTTCGACGGCCTCCCCGACCGGCTTGCAGGGTGGTCTGGGCGGCAGCATCGACAGCCCGAACACCGCGATGATCGTGGGCTGCACCGCGCTGGCGGTGGCCGCCGCGACCAGCACCGTCTTCGTGGCGCGGCGGCGCAAGGAGAACCGTTTGCACTGACCGGCAGCGCCGGCAGAAACGAAAGTCGCCCCGGGTCCTGCCCAAGGACTCGGGGCGACGTGATTCTCGGGCCGACGGGTATGCCTGCGAGGTCAGACCGCCCCACCGCTCATCCTCCGGCGGCGCATGACGTACACGTCGCCGCGTTGGCGGCCGTTCCCGTTGCCGTTGCCGTTGCCCGGGATGGATCGACGAGAGCGCCTCCACATGACGAACCCTCACCAGATCCTTGATCCACCTCATTTCGGCACTGCTCCACCCCGGTGATCCGACGCACCGTGTGCGCATCCGTGAAATTGACGGATTCACAGGTCACAGAGCGTCAGAACTTCAATCTGATCACTGATCCGATATGCCGCCGCCCACCTGAGCACCACCCGTTCGCCCTTCCCTGATCGCCGCCCGGCCGCGCCGCGCCTAGCGTTCCCCTCGTCGCGACGAAGGGAGAACCATGGGCCGGGACAACTGGCACCCCGAACGGATCAGGCACTCGCCCTGGGGCGCGCTCGCCCTGGTGATGCTCACCGGTCTCGCACTGATGCGGAACGGCGCGGACCTCTCGCCCGGACCGCCGCAGCCGGTCGCCGCCACCTCGGTCGACCATCAGAAGGACGCTCCCGCGACACCGGTGTCGGGGCCGATGGTGAAGCCGCTGGCGTACGCCCCCGTCGCCCGCGTCGCCATCCCATCGATCAAGGCCGACGCACCGGTCGTCGATGTGAACCTGGACCCGGACGGCTGGATCGAGGCACCGCCTCCGCAGGACCCCAATCTCGCGGGCTGGTACCGGAACGGCATCGCGCCGGGGCAGCTGGGCACCTCGGTCGTCGTCGGCCACGTGGACAACCTGGCGGGCCCGGCCGTCTTCCACAGCCTGGGTTCGCTCAAGAAGGGCGATCGAATCGAGATCTCCCGCAGCGACGACCGGGTCGCCGTGTTCGAGGTCTACCGTGTCCAGGTGTTCGCGAAGAACGACTTCCCCGGCGCCCGGGTGTACGGCGACACCGGCAAGGCGGAACTGCGGGTCATCACCTGCGGAGGCGGATCCACGAAGGCCAACGGCCACGACGGCAACGTCGTGGTCTTCGCCCGGCTGGTCGGTACACGCTGACAGCTGCTGCCGGGGGCGGGCCGGCCTGTCCCCCGGCAGCGTCCGCCGCCGGCTCAAAGCCGCTGCGGCACCGTGAGCCGGTACCCGTCGTCCAGCAGCTCCGGCAGATAGCGCCCCAGCGCGGCCACGCTCTGCGAGCGGTTGCCGCCCGCGTCGTGCGACAGCACCACGACGCCGGGTGCCGCGCCCTCCCTGACCCGGTCGACGATGCTGTCGGTGCCGGGAACCGTCCAGTCCAGCGTGTCCACCGTCCAGGCCATCGGCTCCATGCCCATCGCCGCGCCGATCTCGAAGGAGTTGCGGTTCCACGCCCCGTAGGGCGCCCGGTACCAGAGCGGCGGAGCACCGGTGATCTTCTCGATCACCTCGCTGGTACGGCCCAGTTCGTCGGTGATGCCCGCCCGGGAGAGCTTGGTGACCAGCGGGTGCGTCCACGAGTGGTTGCCCACCGTGTGTCCCTCGTCGGAGATCCTGCGCACCAGGTCCTGATTGTCGTTGGCCATCTCCCCGCAGAGGAAGAACATCGCCCGTACGTCGTGCTTGTACAGCGTGTCCAGGACGTGCGGGGTGTAGAGCGGGTCCGGGCCGTCGTCAAAGGTCAGCACCATCGCCCGCCCGATGTCGGGCAGGTGCTCGAACGGCCGGGTACGGACGGGGGGCGCCGCGGGACGGTAGCGAGGCGGAGTGTTCGCTGTCATGGGCCTCAGACGATAGGACAGCGGCTTGGTCCGGAGAGCCGCCTGCGGCCCAGCCGCGACGGTGGAGGGCGCCGCGGGGCGCCGGAAGGGAGTGCCTGCGGTGTCCGCGGCGATCAGGCGCACGACGGAGGCCGCGCCCAACCCGGCGGCCAGCCTCAGCAGCGTCCTGCGCATCGGCAGCCTCTGATCGTTTTTCATGACCAACTGCTCGCACGCCCACGCCCTCACCCCCCTCAACGACACCGGTTGCGCGGGGTTTTGCACCCAATGGGGGGAGCCCGTACGCGGCAACCGGCGTCTTCCCTCCGGGGCGGCCGGAAGCCCGGACGGGCGGCCCCCGCAGGAGCGGATAGCCTCACTGCCGTGACAGACCAGCAGCCTCACCAGTTCGAACGTGGCACAGACGGCCCCAAAGTGATCGTCGCGGGCCTCGACGGTTCGGGATCCTCCATGCGCGCCGCGGCCTACGCCGCCGGCCTCGCCCGTCGGCAGAGGGCCATGCTCGCCCTCGTCTATGTACAGCCCGTGCTGCCCGCGGGTGCCGCGCTCGGTGCGCCGGTCGGCGATACGACCGGAGAGGTCGCGGAGGGTCTGGTGAATGAGATCCGGGAGTCGACCGAGCGGATGAAGGACATATGGGATGTGCGCTGGGAGTTCCACACCTTCCGCGGTGATCCGTACAACGGGTTGGTGACAGCGGCGGACGAACTCAAGGCGGACGCCGTGGTGGTGGGTGCGTCGGAGTCGGCGGGGCACCGTTTCATCGGCTCGGTGGCCGTCCGTCTGGTCAAGGCGGGCCGCTGGCCCGTCACCGTCGTCCCCTAGCCCGGCTCTCCCCCGCCCCGCCCCCACGCTCACCGCCCGACCGCTCACCGCACCATTCGCCGCCCCGTGCGACCGCTCGTCGCACGGGGCGGCGTTTGTCCTGTTGCCCGGGGCCCGAATGCGTTCGTATACGCCAGTCAGCAGCGAGGCGGCAGGGACCTCCGCGGGGAAGGGCGTTCACCATGACCACGACGACGACCGATGAGCGGGCCCTCGCGGATCTGCAGCGTGAGCACGGCCCGGCCCTGTTCCACTTCCTGCTCGGCCTGACCTTCGGCGACCGGCAGCGGGCCGAGGATCTGGTCCAGGAGACCCTGGTGCGGGCGTGGCAGCACCCGGAGGCCTTCGACGGCCCGTACGAGTCGATGCGGCCCTGGCTGTTCACCGTGGGACGCCGACTGGCGATCGACGCCCGCAGGTCACGGCTGGCCCGGCCGGCCGAGGTGGGCGACGCGGTGCTGGAGAGCGCCCCGTGCGGGGAGGACACCGCCGAGTCCGCTGTCGCCGCGCTCGATGTGCGCGAGGCGGTGCGCACCCTGAGCCCGGAGCACCGGGCGGTGCTGGTGCAGATCTACTTCCGCGGGCTGAGTGTGGGCGAGACGGCTCAGGTGCTCGGGATTCCGGCCGGGACCGTCAAGTCCCGTTCCTACTACGCGCTGCGGCTGCTCTCCCGCAACCTGCCGGGCTACTCGAGCAGGTCCTCCTCGCTGAGCAGCGGCAGCAGGGCCGCGGCCTCCGCCACCGCCACGTAGTCGGCGGCGCAGCGGTCGCAGCTCTGCAGATGGCGGGAGACCTCCAGCGCCTCCGGAGCCGGGAGTGCGTCCAGCACGTAGGCGCCGAGCAGTTGCCTCATGTGCGGTCCCTCCCCGGGGTCGGCGGTCATCGCAACCTCATGTCTGTGACGGATCCGGTCCGACGGATCCTGTCCTTCTGGCCACGCGGGGCGCGCTCCCCCGGTTCAATGCTGCGTGTGGGGGCGTGCCGAGAACGGAATGAGGCGAGACGCGATGCGTCCGGAACGTCATGACGGATCCAGTGGCGGCGGGCTGCTGATCCCGATGGCCTGGATGTACGCGGAGTACATCGCCGACGAACTGCTGCGGACCGGCGAGTTGATGGAGCCCGCGACGCTGGAGTACCGGGCGGGGCGCGATGCGCTCGCCCTGACCGTCTTCCTCTCCGACGGTGCGGTGGCCGAGGCCCTCCCCGCCACCCGGGTGGACGAACTGCGGCTGCTGACGGCGTACGGGACCCCGTGGCGCGGCTGGGTCTGCGCACGGCTCGACGCGCTGGAGGCGGCGCCCGGTGACCCCGCCCCGGACCTCGCGCTGGCCCGGGCGGCCTGGCGGTGGCTGGAGGACACCGAACTGCTGGCGGCCGACCTCGACGCGATCGGCCCGCTCCCCTGGGAACCGGCCGACGGACCCCAGGACCCGGAGGCGGAGGGGGCGGCGGCCCAGGTGTGGACGCCGGCCTGGCAGCTGGGGCTGCCGCTGGGCCACCTCTCGATCCATCTGTACTGAGGGCCTGGTCACTGAGTGCCCGTGTATGGGGTGACTGTCCGCCGCGTCAGGAACCGTGCACTCCGGCGCGGTACTTCGGCAGCCGCACCGTGATGCGCATTCCGGCGCCGATGCCCGTCTCGATGACGAGCCCGTAGTCGTCCCCGTACACCTGGCGCAGTCGTTCGTCCACGTTGAGCAGGCCGACCCCGGTGGACTTGCCGCCCTCGCCGCGCAGGATGTGGCGCAGCCGTTCCGGGTCCATGCCGATGCCGTCGTCCTCGATGACGACCTCGGCCTCGGAGCCGGCGTCCAGGGCGCTGATGGTGATGCGGCTGGAGGTGACCGCTCCTTCGAGTCCGTGTTTGACGGCGTTCTCGACGAGGGGCTGGAGGCAGAGGAACGGCAGGGCGACGGGCAGCACCTCGGGGGCGACCTGGAGGGTGACGGAGAGCCGTTCGCCGAAGCGGGCCCGGACCAGGGCGAGGTACTGGTCGATGGAGTGCAGTTCGTCGGCGAGGGTGGTGAAGTCGCCGTGGCTGCGGAACGAGTAGCGGGTGAAGTCAGCAAATTCCAGGAGGAGTTCGCGGGCCTGCTCGGGGTCGGTGCGGACGAACGAGGCGATGGCGGCCAGTGAGTTGAAGATGAAGTGCGGGGAGATCTGCGCGCGCAGGGCCCTGATCTCGGCCTCGATGAGCTGGGTGCGGGAGCGGTCGAGCTCGGCGAGTTCCAGTTGTACGCAGACCCAGCGGGCGACCTCGCCGGCGGCCCTCGCCAGGACCGCCGACTCCCGCGGGGCATAGGCGATCAGGGCTCCGAGGACCCGGTGGTCGACGGTGAGCGGCACGGCGACGGCCCACCGCAGCGGGCAGTCCAGATCGTCGCAGTCGCTGCGGAAGGCGGTGTCGCGGCCGCTGGCGAGCAGGTCCGCCACCTGTTCCATGACGTGTTCGCCGTGGTGGCCGCCCTCGCCGTCCCAGACCAGGACCCGCTCACGGTCGGTGAGGCACAGCGCATCGGTACCGAGCAGTGAGCGCAGCCGGCGGGCGGACTTGCGGGCGCTGTCCTCGGTGAGTCCGGCGCGCAGCGGGGGCGCGGCCAGAGAGGCGGTGTGCAGGGTCTCGAAGGTGGCGTGCTCCACGGGGGTGCCGACGTCGCTGGTGCGCACGGGCCGGGCGGTGCGACGTCCGGCCAGCAGTCCGGCGCCGAACAACAGGACGCCGAGAAGCACGATGACCGCGTATCCGGCCCCGGTCACCGGTGCCTGCCCGAGCTGAGTGCTTCGGGCAGGTGGAAGCGGGTCATGGCGGCGTTGGTGCCGGCCGGTATCCGGTTCTGTGTGGCGAGCGAGACCAGGATCATGGCGAGGAAGCCGACGGGGACGGTCCAGACGGCGGGCCAGGCGAGCAGGGCGTGCGGCCAGCCGGGCGGGCGCACCGCGCCGCTGACGGTGATCGCGACGGAGAGCAGCGCGGAGCCGCCGCCGAGGAGGAGTCCGGCGACGGCACCGGGCGGGGTGAGCCGGCGCCACCAGATCCCGAGGACCAGCAGCGGGCAGAAGGAGGACGCCGACACCGCGAACGCCATCCCCACCGAGTCGGCGACCGGCACCCGGCTGACCAGCAGTGAACCGGCCAGCGGGACGGAGATGGCGAGGACCGTGGCCAGCCGGAAGTGCCGTACACCGCGCGAGGGCAGGACGTCCTGGGTGATGACTCCGGCGACGGCCATGGTCAGTCCGGAGGCGGTGGACAGGAACGCGGCGAAGGCCCCGCCCGCGATGAGCGCGCCGAGCAGGTCGCCGCCGAGCCCGCCGATGACCCGGCCGGGCAGCAGCAGCACGGCGGCGTCCGCGTCACCGCCCCGGATCAGCTCGGGGGCGTACAGCCTGCCGAGGGCTCCGTAGACGGGCGGCAGCAGATAGAAGACGCCGATCAGCGCGAGGACGGCGACGGTGGTGCGGCGGGCGTCGCGGCCGTTGGGGCTGGTGTAGAAGCGGACGACGACGTGCGGCAGACCCATGGTTCCGAGGAAGGTGGCGACGATGAGCCCGTAGGTGGCGTACAGCGGGTGGTCGGCGCGGAAGACGGAGAGCTGCTCGTCGAAGGTGACGCGGGGCCGCCCGTCGCCCTGCCAGGCCAGGACCAGGAAGATGGCGGGGACCAGCAGGGCGGTCAGTTTCAGCCAGTACTGGAAGACCTGGACGAAGGTGATGGAGCGCATCCCGCCCGCGGCGACGGCCAGGACGACCACGGAGGCGACGAGGACATCGCCGAGCCAGCCGGGCGCCCCGGTGAGGATCTTCAGGGTGAGCCCGGCGCCCTGGAGTTGCGGCACGAGGTAGAGCCACCCCGCTCCAACGACGAGCACGCTGACGAGCCGGCGCACCTGCCGGGATTCGAGCCGTCCCTCGGCGAAGTCGGGCAGCGTGTACGCCCCCGAGCGGCGCAGCGGCGCGGCGACGAAGACCAGCAGCACCAGATAGCCGGCGGTGTAGCCCACCGGGTACCAGAGCATGTCGGGCCCGTGCACGAGCACCAGTCCCGCGATGCCGAGGAAGGAGGCGGCGGAGAGGTACTCGCCGCTGATCGCGGCCGCGTTGAGGCGTGGCCGTACGGTGCGGGAGGCGACGTAGAAGTCGGAGGTGGTGCGGGAGATACGCAGCCCGAACCCACCGACGAGGACGGTGGCGGAGACGACCGCGGCGACCGCCACGACCGCGTACGTGCGGCTCACTGTGCGGGGCGGCCTTCCACGAGCCGGGCGAAGTCGTGCTCGTTGCGCTCGGCCCGGCGCACGTACCACCAGGCGATCAGGGTGAGCGGCGGATAGGCGGCGAAGCCGAGGACGGCCCAGACGACGGCGTCGCTGTGCAGCGCCGCGAAGACCAGCGGCAGGGTGCCCGCGACGACGGCGAGCACGGTGAAGGCGGTGAGCCCCGCGCGCAGTTGGCTGCGCATCAACGAGCGTACGTAGGCACCGCCCAGCGCGGTCTGTTCGTCGATCTCCGACTGGGTGCGGTAGCGCGGCAGCGGACGGACCCGCCGGGGCTCCCCCGTCACCACTTCACGCCGGGGCGTTGACTCTGCGGACATGGGGCCGGAGTGTACGCAGCACCCGGCCCCGCTGGGAAGGGATTCGAACGCGGGTAGCGGCTGGTCAGCGGCCGCCCTGCCGCATCAGCAGATCGCGCAGGGCGCGGGTGTGGCGACGGCTGACGGCGAGTTCCGCGGTGCCGATGCGCACGCTCATGCTGCCCGCGTCGAGCCGCAGTTCGTCGATCCGGCCGAGCGCCACGAGGTGGCGGCGGTGGATGCGTACGAAACCGCGGGTCCGCCAGCGTTCCTCCAGGGTGGTCAGGGGGACGCGGACCAGGTGGCTGCCGGTGGCGGTGTGCAGCCGCGCGTAGTCGCCCTGGGCCTCGGCGTACGCGATGTCGTCGATCGGGATGAAGCGGATGACGCCGCCCAGTTCGACCGGGATCTGGTCCTGCGCGGTGTCGTGGACGGGTGCGGAGCGGTCGCCGACCTGTTCGGCGACGCGGCGCACGGCTTCGGCGAGGCGCTCCCGGCGTACCGGTTTCAGGACGTAGTCGACGGCCTTGAGGTCGAAGGCCTGCACGGCGAAGTCCTCGTGGGCGGTGACGAAGACGATGAGCGGGGGCGCGGCGAACCCGGCCAGCAGCTGGGCGACGTCGAGCCCGGTGAGCCCGGCCATGTGGATGTCGAGGAAGACGACGTCGATGGCGGCGGCGTCCTCGGGCCCCGCCTCGACGGCGCCACCGATGCGGCGCAGCGCCTCGGTGGCCCCGGTGGCTCCTTCGGCGCTGCGGATGCGGGGATCGGCGCGCAGGAGGTAGAGGAGCTCCTCCAGGGCGGGTTCTTCGTCGTCGACGGCGAGTACGCGCAGCATGAGGCCGGAGTGTAGACCGGTCGGCCGGTGTGGACGGTGCGGGAGCTCAGTGGCCGGGCGGGCTACTTGAGCAGTTTGGAGAGCCTGCGGTCGGCCAGTGGTTTCCCGCCGGTCTGGCAGGTCGGGCAGTACTGGAGCGAGGAGTCGCTGAAGGAGACCTCGCGGACGGTGTCCCCGCAGACCGGGCAGGCCTCCCCGGTCCGTCCGTGGACCCGCATCCCGCTGCGCTTCTCGGCCTTGAGCTTTCCGGCCGCGAGTCCGCTGGAGCGGGCGACGGCGTCGTCCAGCGTGGTGCGCAGGGCCGTGTGCAGCCGGGTGATCTCGTCGTCGGTGAGATGCGCGGTGAGTTTGAAGGGGGACATCTTCGCGACGTGCAGGATCTCGTCGCTGTAGGCGTTGCCGATGCCGGCGATGAGCGACTGGTCGCGCAGTGCCCCCTTGATCTGACGGCGTTCCCCGTCGAGCAGGGCGGCGAAGGTGTCACGGTCGAAGGAGGGGTCCAGCGGGTCGGGCCCGAGGCGGGCCACGCCGGGCACCTCGGCCGGGTCGTGCACGAGGTGGACGGCGAGGCGTTTGGTGGTGCCGGCCTCCGTGAGGTCGAAGCCGTCGCCGCCGGTGAGTACGGTGCGCAGCGCCAGGGGCCCCTTGCCGGGGCGCGGAGGGGTGGCGGGGAAGGCGTCCTTCCACTGGAGCCAGCCGGCCCGTGCGAGATGGGTGACCAGGTGCAGGGGGCCGACGGCGATGTCCAGGAACTTGCCGTGCCGCCGGACGCCGGTGACCGTGCCGCCGTGCAGGACGGTGAGCGGCGGGTCGTACGTCTTCAGGACGCTGATGGCGAGCGGCAGTACGCGGTCGATCTCCCTGCCGACCAGGTGGTCGTCGAGGAAGATCCGCAGGGCTTCGACTTCCGGCAGTTCTGGCATGGCTCCCAGCCTGCCGCAGCCGCCGCCCCGGTGCCTACCGGAGGCCGTACACGCGCTCGGCGGTGGTGGCGAGGACGGCGTTGCGATCGTCGGGCCCGAGGCCGTCGACGAGGGTGCGGGCGGCCTCGACGACCTCGGTGTACGTGGCGGCGAGCCGGCACACCGGCCAGTCCGAGCCGAACATCAGCCGGGACGGCCCGAAGGCGTCGATGACGGTGTCGGCGTACGGGCGCAGGCCGGCGACGGTCCACGCACGCACATCGGCCTCGGTGACCAGGCCGGAGAGTTTGCACACCGTGTTGGGGAGGGCGGCGAGTGCCCGCAGATCGTCGGCCCAGGGGTGCAGTTCCCCGGTGGCGACCGGCGGTTTGCCCGCGTGGTCGAGCACGAAGGTGAGGCCGGGCAGCAGCGCGGCCGCCCTGACGGCGGCGGGCAGCTGGTGCGGCTGGACCACCAGGTCGTAGACGAGCCCGGCGTCGGCCACCGCGGCCAGGCCGCGCAGGACGTCGGCCCGCAGCAGCCATTCGGGGTCGGGTTCGCTCTGCACCTGGTGGCGCAGCGAGACGAGCCGGTCGCCGCCGGGCAGCTCGCGGAGGGCGGCCAGCGTGTCGGCGATGTCCGGCGCGGTGAGGTCGCTCCAGCCCACGACTCCGGCGACCAGATCGCTGCCGTCGGCGAGTGCGAGGAACTCGGGGGTCTCCTCCGCGACCGTGACGGTCTGTACGAGCACGGTGGCGCACACTCCGTTGGCACGGGCCTCCGGCTCCAGGTCGGCGAGGGTGAAGTCGCGGCGCAGGGGCGCCAGTTCCTCGCCGGTAATCCACTCCTGGTCGCGTACCGCGAGATCCCAGACGTGGTGGTGGGCGTCGACGATCCGTGGGCCGCCGGTCATCTCACAGCTCCCAGGCGACGGGGAGTCCGGCCTCGGCGCCGTCCGAGGAGTAGTCGTGCGTGACGTCGAGGAGTTCGTCCATCCTGGCCTGCCAGGCGACGTTGACGGGGAGCTCCTCCAGTTCGGCGAGGAGCCGGGCGTAGTCGTCGCACTCGATGACGTGGAACAGCTCGGTTCCGCTGCGCCAGATCGTCCAGGAGGTGGCGCCCGCCGCGCGGATCGCGCGGGTCAGCTCGGCCGGGACCTCGCGGTGCGCGGCCTCGTACTGAGCTATGCGGTCCGCGCGGACCTTGGTGTGCAGGGCGATACGCATGTCAGTTTCCGTTCTCGGTCAGCAGGCCCTCGTCGCGCAGCTCGTCCCAGAGGTCGTCGGGGACCGGCTTGCGCAGCAGCGCGGCGGCGTCACGCACCTCGTCCGGGGAGCGGGTGCCGACGAGCACGCCGGCGACGGCGGGGTGGGTGAGCGGGTAGTGCAGTGCGGCGGCGCGCAGCGGCACGCCGTGGCCCTCGGCGACCGCCTTCAGACGCAGGGCCCGGTCCAGGAGCTTCAGGGGCGCGGCGGCGTAGTCGTACGTCGCGCCGGGGCGCGGGTCGGCGAGGAGGCCGGAGTTGAAGACCCCGCCGACGACGACGCTGCGGCCGCGAGCCGCGGCGGCGGGCAGCAGATCGGTCAGGGCGGACTGGTCGAGGAGGGTGTAGCGGCCGGCACAGAGCACCACGTCGGCGTCGGTGTCGCGGACGAAGCGGGTGAGCATCGCGGTCTGGTTCATGCCGGCCCCGATGGCGCCGATCACGCCCTCCGCGCGCAGCTTCTCCAGTTCCGGATAGGCCTCGTGGAAGGCGGCTTCCGCGTGGTCGTCCGGGTCGTGCAGATAGGCGATGTCGATGCGGTCGAGGCCGAGCCGCTGCAGGCTGTCCTCGATGCTGCGACGGACACCGGCGGCGCTGAAGTCCCAGCGGCGGCGGTGGGTGGCCCGTACGGCGAAGCCCTCGGAGAGCCCCTCGGACTGCTCGGGACCGCCGTCGGGCAGCGGGTCGAGCACCCGGCCGACCTTGGTGGACAGGACGTACGAGTCGCGGGGGCGGGCCCGCAGCGCCTCGCCGAGCCGTCGCTCGGAGAGGCCTAGCCCGTAGTGCGGGGCGGTGTCGAAGTAGCGGATGCCCTCGTCCCAGGCGGCGTCGACGGCGGCCGCGGCCCGCTCCGGTTCGACGGCGCTGAAGAGATTGCCGATGGCGGCCGCCCCGAAGGACAGCTCGGTGACCTCGACCGCGCTGTTTCCCAGCCTGTTGCGCCGCATGCTTCTGCCGCCCTCCCCGATGATCGCTTCGTGCACTGAGCAATATTCATCGGATCACTTGGGCACGTCAACACCCAGGAGGCCATCAACTACGGCGATTGCTCGGGAATCTGTCCGATCTATGGCGCCGCTCCCCAGGTCCGGCAGCCAAATCCCGGACCGGGCCGGTCAGCCGGCGGGCAGAGTTGCGAGCAGCTCCGCCACCTCGTCCTCGGCGCAGCGCCCCAGCCGTTCCAGATCGGGCAGCGCCTTGCCGTCGGCCACCAGTCCGACCTGCACCTTGCCGCCGTACGTCGTGAGCGCCACGGCCAGCGATTGACCGCGGGCCAGTGGCGCCATCGGATACAGCGCGCGCAGCGGGCAGCCGCCGAGCGAAAGCGCCGAGCGCGGCAGCGGCACGCTGGTGACCAGGACGTCGAAGAGCATCCTGGCCGCACTCCCGGCGAGCGGGGCGCCGAAGCGGTGCGCCAGCGAAGGAAGTTGATCGGCGAGTACGGCGACCGCGCCGGCCCCGCGCAGCGGCCCGGCGGACTTGTTGCGGTCCATGGCTTCGCGCACCGCCCGCAGCCGTTCCCAGGGGTCGGGTTCGCAGACGGGGAGGCCGAGCAGGTAGGCGGACAGCCGGTTTCCGGTGGCAGCCCCACCCGGCCGGCGCCGGGAGACGGGGACCAGGGCACGCGGATCGGCGCCGGGCAGCGGCTCGCCGCGTTCCAGCATCCAGCGGCGCAGCGCTCCGGCGACGACCGCGAGCAGGACGTCATTGGCCGTGCCGCCCGCGGCCCGCCGGACGCGCTGCACGGCGTCGAGGTCCAGATCGGCGGTGGCCAGCCGCCGGGTGCCGCTGGAGCTGGCGCTGAGCGCCGTCGCGCCGCGCAGATCGAGACGGCTGGCCCGTACCAGCGAGGCACCGACGCCGAAGGCCCGGCCGAGGTCCTCGATCCGCCCGCGCGCGAGCCCGGCGACCTGGCGCGGGCCGGGCATCCAGGAGCGCGGGGGTACCGGCCGGGCCCGGCCGGACGCAGCTCCGGGGTGTCCGCGGCCCGCGAAGGAGGCGATCTCGTCGAAGATCCCGGCCCCGATGGCGACGGCGCGCATCCCGTCGGCGAGCGCGTGATGGAGCTTGACCAGGACGGCGAAGGGGCCGTCGGCGCCGCCGCCGATGACGTACATCTGCCAGGGCGGCAGGCCCCTTCGCAGCGGCTGCTCCATCAGCTCACCGGCGAGCCGGGTGGCCGCCGCCATGAAGGCGCCCTCCTCGCCCACCTCCGCCCCGGGCAGTTCCACGCGCTTGACGTGCCGGTGGACGTCGAAGTCCTTGTCCACCGACCAGGCCGCACCGCCGACCGGCAGCAGCACGTCCCGTACCCGCATCCGCAGCCGGGGGATCGCGGCGGCCCGGGTGCCGAGCAGCTCCAGCAGCGCGTCCGGGCCGGGAGACCGGCCCCCGTCCGGGGAGAAGACGGCCAGCGCACCGAGGTGCATGGGGTGGGCATCGGACTCGAGGTGCCAGAAAGCCAGATCGAGAGGTGCCAGTAGCTCAGTGCCCAACGGGTCCTCATGTCATCGAAGACAAAGACTGACGGAACCGCAGTCAATCTCTCTCGGTCGGTTACGGTCAAGTACAGTCATATTACGTACTGTTACTTTCCGATACCACGCATTGCCGCCGTTCGGCACCGTTCGTTCGGCAGGTCAGTCGCGTGGCGGAATGCTGAATTCGCACCAGACGCACTTGCCCGTGCCCCGGGACTCGACGCCCCAGGCGTCCGCCAGCTGGTCCACGAGCATCAGCCCCCGGCCCGACACCCCCGATTCACCGGCGTCCCGGCGGCGCGGCAGCGCGCTCGACCGGTCCTCCACATCGACCCGGAGCCACCGCCCGGTGCCGGTGAGCACCCGGATGGTGACGATCGCTCCGCCGTCGGTGTGCATCAGAGCGTTGGTGGTCAGCTCGTCGGCGGCCAGCTCGACCTCGTCGGCCCGGTCCTTCGCGCCCCAGGCCCGCACCGCCGCACGGATCATGTGGCGCGCCGAGCTCAGCGCCTCGGGGTCGTTCTGCGCCACGTGCTGCTGGAGCCGGCCGCCGGGCTGCGGGGCGTGGGCGGCCTTGCGCCGCAGCAGCAGCACCGCGACATCGTCCTCGCCACCGCGCTCGTCGACCGACTCGCAGAGCTGGTCGGCCAGTTGCTGGAGATCCTGCGGGCCGTTCCTGACCCTGTCGGCCAGCAGCTGCATCCCCTCGTCCAGGTCCGCGCCGGGCAGCTCCACCAGGCCGTCGGTGAACAGCACCATGGCCTGGCCGGAATCCAGCTCGACCGTGCTGACCGGGTATTCCAGCCGCCCGAACTCGGCGGAGAGCCCCAGCGGCAGCCCGCCCTCGACCGGCACCTTGCGACAGCTGCCGTCGACATCCCGCATCAGCGGGTCCACATGACCGGCCCGGACCATCTGCACGACTCCGGTGGTCAGGTCGGTCTCGGCATAGGTACAGGTCGCGAAGCGGTCGGTGTCGAGCTCGTGCAGGAAGACGGAGGCCCGGGCCATCACCGTCGCGGGGCTGTGGCCCTCGGCCGCGTAGGCCCGCAGCACGATGCGCAGCTGGCCCATGACGGCCGCGGCATGGATGTCGTGCCCCTGTACGTCACCGATGACGGCGCCCACCCGGCCGCCGGGCAGCGGGATGACGTCGTACCAGTCGCCGCCGATGTCGCGGCCCATCCGGGCCGGGCGGTACCGGACGGCGATCTGCGCACCGGGCACCTCGGGAATCCGACGCGGCAGCATGGCCTGCTGGAGCCCCTCGGCGAGGTCGTGCTCCTGCTCGTAGAGCATGGCGCGCTGCAGGCTCTGGGCGATGGAGCTGCCGAGGGCGACCAGGAGATTGCGTTCGTCACCGGTGAACCCGTCCTTGTCGCTGTAGAGCAGCCCGAGCGCGCCGATGGGGCGGGCCTGGGCGATCAGCGGCAGATAGGCCGCCGAGGTGATGCCGAGATGGCTGATGTGGGCCCACAGGATCGGGTACGAGGTGGCGAAGTCCTCGGCGGACTCGATGAAGCGCGGGGTGAGCGTGCGTACGACCTCGCTCATCGGGTACGGCTCGTCCGTCCGGGTGTAGCGGGTGCCCGGCACGAAGGAACCCTCGGGCCCGTCCGCCACCAGATGGATGCGCCCGGCCTCTATCAGCCCCATGACCAGGCTCGTCGCGCCCAGGAGCGCCAGCCCCTGGGAGTTCTTGAGCACGGCTGTGACGTCCCTGACGGTACGGGCGTGGGCCAGCGCGGCCGTGGTGCCCTCCACCAGGCTGGTCCGGCGCCGGCGCTCCCCGTCCAGCTCGCGGCGGGCGGTGAAGTCGGCCAGCTCCTGGGTGGCGTCCCGGACGATGCCGATGATCCGGCGGGGCCGCCCGGTCGCGTCGCGCCGGACGCAGCCCTGGGTGTGCGTCCAGCGCAGGGTCCCGTTGCGGCGCAGGGTGCGGAAGTACGCCCCGTAGTTGCTCCGCCCGCTCTTGAGCGCCTGCGCGACGAGGGCGTCCAGGCGGACGCGCTCGTCCGGCGGCACCCGCTTCGCGAGCGTCTCCGGCCGGTCGTCGTACTCGTCGGCCCGCAGGTCGAACACGTCGAGGGCGGGCTGGTCCATGTGCATGAGGCCGCTGTCGAGGTCCCAGTCGAAGCTGCCCATACGGTTCAGGGCGAGACTGAGGTCCGGGTGGGCGGGCCACTCGTCCGGGAGTGGCGGGGCACCCACTACCCGATCATCCATGTGGGTCACTCTGCCATCATTTGTCCGATTCTTCGAGTGAGCTGTCCACCAGGTGAACGTGTGATGGAACACACCGCGCGAGCCGGCCGGCGGGGCCGTATCCCAAGGGATCAGCGAAAGGCGCCCCGGCCAGGAGCGCCGGATACCGCCCCAGAACGCCGACCCGCCCCGAAACCGGACGGAGGCAGCGGCTACCGTGTGCGGAGGGCGAACTAAGTCAAGCCTTACCAAGTCCCGCCCTGTCCGTGTTCGTCCGTTCTAAGGAACAGCCCTCCATGACACGCCCCGTCCGCGTAGCCATCGTCGGAGCCGGTCCCGCCGGAATCTACGCAGCGGACGCGCTGCTCAAATCCGAGGCCGCCTCCGACCCGGGCGTGTCCATCGACCTGTTCGAGCGGATGCCCGCGCCCTTCGGTCTGATCCGTTACGGCGTGGCCCCGGACCACCCCCGGATCAAGGGCATCGTGCAGGCGCTGCACCAGGTCCTGGACAAGCCGCAGCTGCGGCTCTTCGGCAATGTCGACTACCCGAACGACATCGGCCTCGACGAGCTGCGGACGTTCTACGACGCCGTGATCTTCTCCACCGGCGCCGACGCGGACCGAGCTCTGGACATACCGGGCAGCGACCTGGACGGCTCGCACGGAGCCGCCGACTTCGTCTCCTGGTACGACGGCCACCCGGACGTGGCGCGCACCTGGCCCCTGGAGGCCGAGAAGGTCGCCGTCCTCGGTGTCGGCAACGTGGCCCTCGACGTGGCCCGGATGCTCGCCAAGACCGGCGACGAGCTGCTGTCGACGGAGATCCCCGCCAACGTCCACGAGGGCCTCAAGGCCAACAAGGCACTGGAGGTGCACGTCTTCGGGCGGCGCGGTCCGGCCCAGGCCAAGTTCAGCCCGATGGAGCTCCGCGAGCTGGACCACTCGCCGAACATCGAGGTCATCGTCAACCCCGAGGACATCGACTACGACCAGGGCTCGATCGACACCCGGCGCGGGAACAAGCAGGCCAACATGGTCGCCTCCACGCTGGAGAACTGGGCGATCCGCGATGTCGGCGACCGGCCGCACAAGCTCTTCCTGCACTTCTTCGAGTCCCCGGTCGAGATCCTCGGCGAGGACGGCCGGGTCGTCGGGCTGCGCACCGAGCGCACCGAGCTGGACGGCACCGGCAACGTGCGGGGCACCGGCCGCTTCAACGACTGGGACGTGCAGAGCGTCTACCGCGCGGTCGGCTACTACTCGCAGGAGCTGCCCAAGCTCCCCTTCGACGTCGCCTCCGGCACCGTTCCGCACGCCGCCGGACGGGTCCTCGCCGGTGAGGAGCCGATGGACTCGGTGTACGTCACCGGCTGGATCAAGCGCGGTCCGATCGGCCTGATCGGCCACACCAAGGGCGACGCCAACGAGACCGTCGCCTGCCTGCTGGAGGACCACACCGCCGGCCGGCTGCCCGCTCCGGCGCAGCCCGAGCGGGAGGCCGTCACCGAGTTCCTCCGGGCCCGCGGCGTCCGCTACACCACCCGCGAGGGCTGGTACCGCCTGGACGCTCACGAGCGCGCCCTCGGCGAGGAGCAGGGGCGCGAGCGGGTCAAGGTCGTGGAGCGCGACGCCATGCTGGACGCCTCGGAACCCGGCAACTGACACCACGGCCGACGGCCCCGGAAGGTCTCCGCGCAGGAGCCCTCCCGGGGCCGCCGGCCGTTGCCGGACCGGGCGGTCAGCCCCCTGCAGCCCCTTGATGTTGTGTCAAGGTTCCGTGTCCAGCGGTCCGGCCCCGATCTCACGCGACCTGGTCCGATTCGCTCGTCGTCTCAGTCGCTCTGGTCCGTGTGATGTGAGGGTGTTCCGTCCCGGCGGAGTTGACAGGGGCTCGTTGAACGGGCAGACCCGCGGATTCAGGCTCGGCACGGTTGGGGGTGAGGATTCAGGTGGTCTTGATCTGGCCGCCGTCAATGACGAACTCTGCGCCGGTGATGTTGGCGGCGCGCGGAGAGGCAAGGAAGGCGGAGAGTTCAGCTACTTCCTGGGGTTCGGTGATCCGTCCGGTGGAGATGCCCATCTGCTGGGGCACGACCTCGTCGAGGGTCTCCTTGGCGCTTTTGCCGGTGCCGGCTGCCGCGACGTCGGCGAAGCCGCCGGGGGCAGTCCAGAACGGGGTGCGGACCGGCCCGGGGGCGATGGCATTGACGCGTACGCCCTGTGGGGCGAACTCCTCCGACAGGGCTTTGGTGAGGTTGCTCAGCGCAGCCTTGGCCGCTGAGTAGTCGACCACCATGGGGAAGGGCAGGCGGGCGTTGACGGAGCTGATGTTGACGATTGCTCCGCCGTTGTCGGCGAGCAGATGGGGCAGCGCGGCACGGCTGGTACGGACCGCGCTGAAGAAGGTCAGATCGAAAACGCGCTGCCACTCGGCGTCGTCGACGTCCAGGAAGCTGGAGCGGGGACGGGTGACTCCGAGATTGTTGACCAGCACGTCCATCCGGCCGTGGCGCTCGGCAGCGGCATGAATCAGCAGGCCGGGGCCGCCGGCGTCACCTAGGACGTGTTTGAGATGTGGTCACAGCGTCTGCCGTATGAGGGTGAGCTGAACGGTCGACTCGTAGCGGACAGCGAGCTTGTCGTATCTGGTCGCGACGCCTCTCGCCTGCTTCAGAAGGCCGATCCGGCACTCGACTTTGTGCCTGCGTTTGTACATTTCGCGGTCGAAGCCGGGAGGACGGCCGCCGGCAGAACCGCGGCGGAGCCGGTGTCCGGCCTGGTCCCGCTTCTCCGGGATGGTGTGCGCGATCCCGCGTTTGCGCAGGTAGGAGCGAATCTGACGGGAGGAGTACGCCCGGTCGGCAAGCACATGTTCCGGCCGGGTGCGGGGGCGTCCACCGCTGACCCGGGGAACACGGATTCGCTCCATCACCTGCACGAAGGCGGGCGCGTCGCCCCGTTGGCCAGCAGTGATGACGGCTGCGAGGACGTGGAAAGAGGCATCGACGGCGAGGTGAATCTTGGTAGTCAGTCCGCCGCGCGAGCGTCCCAGGCCGTGGTCGTCCGGCTCGGCCGCGAGGCCATTCGGACGCGTCCGGCCTGGATCGTCAGCCCCCTTTTGCGGGCCCCGGCGGCGTGCTGGTGGGCCCGGCAGACGGTGGAGTCGACCGAGACTTCCCACTCGATGATCCCGTCTGCGTCTGCCTTGACCTGCAACTTCTTTAGGACGCGGGCCCATGTTTCGTCGATCTGCCATCGCCGGAACACCGCATACGCCGTCTCCCAGGGGCCGTATCGCTCGGGCAGGTCCCGCCAAGGCGAGCCGGTCCGGGCCCGCCACCAGATCCCGTCGAAGACCTGCCGCCGATCCCTCGGAGGTCGGCCCATCTTCGGTATCAGCGGCAACACCGCTTCCAGCCGCTCCCACTGTGCATCCGTCAGGTCGCCACGAGACATCTGAAGATCGTTTCACGACCTTGATCGACATCTCAAACACGTCCTAGATCGACGGGAACGAAAGCGACGTCGTACTTGTCGCACAGTGCAGCGAGCTCAGGGGTTTGGGTACGACTGCCGGCGACGAGGCGGGCGCCTTCGCGGCCGAGGGTCTCGACGATGGCCAAGCCGATGCCCTTGCTGGCACCGGTGACGACAGCGACCTTGTCGGTGAGCCCGAGGTTCATCAGCATGCACTCCCGTAACGCGAGTCGAGACCGAAAAATCCCCCCAGAAGTGCTCAGATCGACTTCAGTATCACGCACGGAAACCCCCACTGGGCCCATAGCCACGAGCCTGGTTCGGAGAATTCCCCCACCTACCCGCCCCGCCGCGGTAACTCGCGCTCCGCCCTGGGGCGCGGCGCGCGAGACTCTGGCGAGCTCGGGCCTGCCCCACCATCGGTCATGGCAGGAATCGCATCGAGAGGGTGAGCGTGGGGTGCTTCGATCAGATACGACGGGTGGCAGCCGACTTGTTTCTTGCCGAGGCCGAGCATCTCGATGCGGTGGCCGAGGTCATCGACCGGCACTCCGACCAGGACGCGTCCGGCAACGGGGCGGCTGCGGATGACGTGGTAGCCGCTGGGCGCTCTGCACGCCCGTTGACTCCGGCGTTCATTGCGATGGCCCACGTTGTGACCCGGTTGGAGTGCGTGGCCGCGCCTGCCGGTGCGGATGCGTGAACACTTGCTGTAACAGCGATCTCACGGAAGCGAGAACGGCATGGCAGCATTCGCGGTCCCCGGTTCACGGCGCCGAATACGTCGCGTACACATCATGGCGGCAGGGGCCGCCATGGCCCTGTGCACGGCCCTGGCGGCCCCTGCCGCCGCGGCGGACGGCACGACCACGACCAAACCCACCATCGTGCTGGTGCACGGGGCGTTCGCGGACGCTTCCAGCTGGAACGGGGTCGTCGAACGGCTCGAACGTCGTGGATACACCGTCATCGCCCCCGCCAATCCGCTGCGCGGGCTGTACAGCGATTCCACGTACATCGCCTCCCTGCTGGACAGCATCAAGGGCCCGATCGTGCTCGCGGGTCACTCATACGGCGGCGCCCTGATCAGCTCGGCTGCCGAGAGCAACCCCCGGGTGAAGTCGCTGGTGTACATATCGGCACTGATGCTCGACGTGGGCGAGAGCGGAATGTCCCTGGGCGCCAAGTTCCCCAGCGAACTCGACACTGCCACGAAGTCCGTTCCGTACCGGGTCGGCGGTGGCATCAGCGGGACCGACCTGTACCTCAAGCCCGACAAGCTTCATCAGGTCTTCGCCGCGGACCTGCCGGAGAGCACCACAAGGGTCATGGCGGTCACCCAACGACCTGCGGCAACAACCGCGTTCTCCGAGAAGGCCAAGGTGGCCGCCTGGAAGCACATTCCGTCGTGGTTCCTCGTCGCGAAGCAGGACAAGACCATCAACCCCGACCAGGAACGTTTCGAGGCGAAGCGCGCGGGTTCACACACGGTGGAGATCAACTCCTCCCACGTGGCCATGATCGCCCACCCCGAAGCGGTCACCGACCTCGTCCTGCAAGCCGCCACGGCGGCAGGTTCCGCCCGGCCTGCG
Organism: Streptomyces sp. NBC_01260; assembly: GCF_036226405.1. NCBI lineage: Bacteria > Bacillati > Actinomycetota > Actinomycetes > Kitasatosporales > Streptomycetaceae > Streptomyces > Streptomyces sp. NBC_01260. Next base: position 383,964 of record NZ_CP108464.1, read on the forward strand.
CTGGCCACCTCCGGGTCCACCCACGACGCCCGGGCCGAGACCGCACTCACCGGCATCGCCGCCGCCTCGGTGATCGCAGGCGCGGGAGCCGTTCTCCTGGGCCGCCGCCTGAGGCGCCCCGCGCCCTGACGGCGCGCTCCGGGACGGCGTACCTTTCTGTGCGCCCGGCGCAGCACCCTGCACACCAGCAATTCGACCTCGTCCTGTTGCTCACGGACCAGGGGAATGCTCGTTCACGCCGCGAGTGAGCTTTTCCAACCAGGCTCGTGACGTACTGAGTTGGTGTGGGCGCCGGGTACGGGAAGGCGAGCACGGTCTGGATGTCGTCGCGGCGAACTTCGAGCGGCAGATGCCCTCGTGGCGGGCGATGCGGTTGCGGAACTTATGCAGCCGCTTGACCGGGTCTTCCACCGTGGCCAGGGCACGGTGGGGAGCGTGCGGAAAGGCGCCTGCCAGGTCAGGCCAGAGGCCTGGACGACGTCATCGCGGGCCTTGCCACGGAGCGGGACCGCCGTGTCGGCGTACCACTCCGTGGTCTCGAAGAACGCTACGGCGAGATCGCTGTTCCACCAGTACAGCGCGAGCGCGGCGCCGGCATCACCGCCTCACACGCCCAGGTAGGAGTTCTGAATCGCCCCGGCCCAGGACGGCCATCCGGTCGCAAGAACACCTGGCCCACACCACGCTACGACGTGCACACAGTCGGCAAACCGGGCCCCGCAGCTCGACGGACGAAGAAGCCAGCAACCCCGCGTCCACGCCGCACAGGTTAAAGATCAAGCTAAGGCTTGTCCCGCAACGCTCATGCGGGTGCCACGGGGAGCAAGAGTCCGAGGCTCTGACAGTGCTCGCTCGGCCCATTTCCTCGACGAGGCGTGCTACGAGCGGAATGTGAAGCATCAGGATTCGGGTTCGCCAACTATGCTGCTGTGTAGCGCTTTTGGGAGTCAGCGGTCAGTCGCTCACTTCTTCGCTCGACGGTGCGGTTCTCGGCATTCCGTACGGAGGGGGAGGGCATGCGGGGTGCATTGCTCGCGGGGCGCTACCGCCTGGGTAAACCCATCGGTTCCGGCGGCATGGGCACCGTGTGGCGTGCCACGGACACCTACCGCCAGCGCGGTGTCGCGGTGAAGATGGTGACTGGCCTGGCCGAGGGCATGACCTCGGAGACCGCCGGCAGGTTCCACCGCGAGGTCCAGGTCGCCTCCCGGCTGCACCACCCGCACATCGTGGAGATGCACGACGCCGGCGAGGCGGTCGTGGACGGGCGTCCGGTGCTGTACCTGGTCATGGAGGAGATTCCCGGAGAGCCACTGAGCCGGGTGCTCGACGTGCGAAGACCCTCGCTGGCCGAGATCGCCCGATGGGGTGGTGAGATCTGCGACGCGCTCGCTGCCATGCACGGCGAGGGAGTCGTGCACCGGGACCTGAAGCCGGCGAACGTGATGATCGGCCCCGACGGGCATGTGACCGTGCTGGACTTCGGCATCGCGCGGCTCGACGCCACCGGCATTGACCTGACGACACTCACCCGCACTGGCAGTGTCCTCGGCACCGTCGCCTTCATGTCTCCGGAACAGGCGGGGGGCGGGGGTGAGGTCGGCGCGCCCAGCGACCTCTACTCCCTGGGGTGCCTCCTGTACGCCACACTGGTAGGCGGGCCGCCGTTCTCCGAAGGGCCCTGGCAGCGCATTCTGCTGCAGCATCTCGACGAGGTCCCCGCCGCCCCTGGCCTGCGCCGCAGTGGGCTTCCGCCCGAGTGGGACACCCTGGTGCTGGAGCTCCTCGCCAAGCAGCCGGAGCACCGGCCGCCGACTGCGCTGGCGGTACGGGAGCGGCTGGCGGCCCTGCCCTTCCCACAGGCCGCGCCTGCCGAGGTTCTGTCGCGCATCTCCGTCCCGCCCGAGGCCGCATCCGTGACGGCTCCGGGTTCCGGTGCGACCCTTGTCGATCCCGACGGGGTGGCGACCGCTTCGGTGACGCCGGACGGGTCCGCTCCGCAGGGACCTGCGCCGGGCGCGGCGGCCGAGACGTCCGATGTGAGGGCCGCGGACACGGTGACGCACAACGAGGGGTCCGTGTCCGCGGTTCACCCGCCCACCGAGGTCTGGTCCGGCGCCCCGGAGCCGATCTCCTCGAATTCGGGGGACGTGATCTCCCGCAGCCTGACCTGGGGGCAGCTCCTGGCCTTCTTCGCTGGTGTCGTGGTGCTTCTTGTCGGGTTGGTGGCGGTCATCCTGATCATGTCGGGACGCGGGGCAGGACAGTCAGTGGGTACCTCCGGCCTGATCGTCGTAGGTGGCTTCGTCGCCTTCGTCCTGTTCGGTATCCTGCACGCCGTGTACATCGACGTCTGGCGACCGCGGCGGATCAAGCGGCAGGTCGGCAGGTGGTCGTGGTCGAACGAGCGGGTTGAAGCGTTCGCCGCCGTCGACCGGGCGATGCGAAAGGGCCGCCGGATCGAGGTCGTCTTCGAGCCCGAGGGGGGTGGGTGCGTGACCTACGTCATCTTTCCGAGCCGCTTCGTCGAGGCCGGGCTCGTGGGCTGGACGGAGTCGGGCGAGGAGGTCCTCTTCCCCGATGACCAACTGCTCACGGTCATGGCCGTCCAGGACGACGGCGGCGGCTGAAGAGCGGGCCTCGACTTCGTGTCGGCGCCTATCCGGGGCCGTCGGGGGAGGTTACCAACTCGTACGCATGCAGCTCCGCAAGAAGAACCCGATGCAGCCGGTCGAAGACCCCTGCCTTCTGCCACCGGTCCAGACGACGCCAACAGGCCTGCCCCGAACCGAACCCCAGCCCCAGCCCCAACGGCAGGAGTTGCCAGGCTATGTCGTTGTAGAGGACAAACAGGATCCCCTGAGGACAGAGCCGGTCGGACACTGGCCTCGGCCCCGGCGACCGCTCCGGCCACGGAGGCGGCAGCGGCTCGATCAGTGCCCACAAGTCGTCGTCCACGATCCACGGTCGAGTGCTCACACCCTCACGAACGGCCGAATCATCACACCGGTCACGGCCAACCAGGCTGTTTCAGCAAGATCGTGTTACGGGCTCTGGAGAAGCTGTTTGACGTTGTCACCGAAGGTCCAGCTCTTGGACCCGTCCCAGTTCAGCGACCAGTCCATCAGGCCCTTCAGGCTGCCGCCGTAGTGGTTCCAGGCCTGGGACACCAGCCCCGGCGCCATGTAGCCGCCACCCGCGCCCGACTGGGCGGGCAGCCCCGGGACCTGCTTTTCGTAGGGCACCTTGACCGTGGTGCCCTGGATGACGAGCCCCTTGGCCAGACAGTCCGTCTGCGCGGTGAAGCCCTTGACGGTGCCCGCGGAGTACGAGTCGCCCGAGCAGCCGTACATGCTGCCGTTGTAGTACTGCATGTTCAGCCACCAGAGCCGGCCATTGTCCGCGTACTTCTTCACGATGGGCAGGTACGCGCCCCAGATCGAGCCGTAGGTGATGCTGCCTCCGGTGACATAGGCCGTCTCCGGAGCCATCGTCAGGCCGAAGTTCGACGGCATCCCGGCGAGCACCCCGTCGATGATGCGGATGAGGTTGGCCTGCGAGGCCGACAACTGTTTGATGTTGCCGCTGCCGCTCAGGCCGGTCTCGATGTCGATGTCGATGCCGTCGAAGTTGTACTTCTTGAGGATCGGCACCACCGTGTCGACGAAGCGGTCGGCCACCGCGCGGGAGCTGAGGTCGATACCGGCCGCCGCGCCGCCGATCGACATCAGGGTGGTGAGCCCGGACGCCTTCGCCTGGCACATCTCGGCCGGGGTCGGGACCTTGACGGTCGAGTCCATCCCGTCCTCCCACAGGACGGTGCCGTCGGAGAGGATCACCGGGAAGGCCGCGTTGATCACGTTGTAGCCGTGCTGTGTGATGCGGCTGTCGGTGATGGGGATCCAGCCCAGCGGCGGGTGCACACCGTTGGACGCGCCGTCCCAGTTCTCCCAGTAGCCCTGGAGCACCTTGCCCGCGGGCTTCGACTTGACCGCGCAGGTGTCATCCTGCGCGGAGCTCGGCGTCGCCGCGACCAGCATCTGTACGACGCATGCCGCCGCGATGCCGGCCCCCAGCAGACGTGATGTCCGACCGAACATGCCCGGTTCCCTTCGTGGGGTGGAGACCAGAGAAGCCGAAAATGCCATGATCCTGACAAGTCAGAGGTCCCGGCAGCCCGGCCGTCACAACGCGGCACACGCTAAAGTGGTCCAGACCTTCCGTCAATAGGTCTGGACCATACGCACGGTGGCGCCGCCCCCCTCCCGCCCGCGGCGGCGACGGGGCGAAACACGAAGGCAACACCCCCGCCCCGCCGTCCGGCCTTCGCCGGGCTCACCCGGTGACGGACTCGGGAGCACCCCCGGTACCGTCCGGCCACGGCAGCTCGATGGCGGTCTGCGGCTCCTGCGTCATGGACGGCACCAGGTCCCCGGGAGGCTCGTCCGGCTCCGCCGGGGTACCGGTCGGCTCGCCGGGCGGAATCCCCGACGGCTCGTCGGTGGCGCCGTCCGAGGGCAGGCCCGTCGGACAGTCCGGGGGCGCGGCCAGGCCGCCGTCGGGGGCGCCCGGCGGATCGCCCGAAGGGGTCGCGGCGGCCTCCTCCCCGGGCGGCGTCGGGACGCCCGGTGTCGGGCAGTCGGTGGGCGCGGTGGTCCGCGAAGGGGTCGGTTCACCAGGCGGCACCCCGGGCAGCGGTCCGGTGATGTCGGTGCCCGGGCCGTACGGCGGCGGCACCTCGGGGGCGCGGTCCCGGGCGCCCTCGTCCCCGGCCGTCCGCTCGATCCAGGCGCTGTGCACGACGTCGACGATCACCAGGTCCGTGAGCTCGCGCGCGGTGGGCTCGACGACGACGACGCGCGCCGGGTCGTAGCCCTTCCACTTCTCCCCCCGGTCGGCCGACTCGCGCGCGCCGTTCGGCGCGGTCAGCGGGTTTCCGCAGGCACAGCGCACTCGTGGCATCCCGTGGCTGTCGACCATCACCGCGGTGCCGGCCTGGAGCACGGACTGGAACGTGGTCGCGGATCCCCCGCTGAAGCCGTGACCGGCCACCCGGGTGTCGGCGCGCAGCAGGACCGGGGTCAGCCCGCGCAGGAAGCCGGCGGCCCCGGCCGGGGCGATGCCCGCGGCATGCGCGAAGGCCTCCCTCCTGGCACGGTCGGCGGCCAGGAAGCGGATCTGCTTCCCGACATCGCAGGAGGCCACGGAGCGGGTGCCGCCGTAGAGGCCCGGGGTGGAGCCGGCGAGCCGGTGGACGGCCCGGCCGCCGGGGGCCGGGGTCTCACGGGGGCCGGTGCGCGACGGGGCCGGCGCCGCACCGGACGGCCTCACCGTCGAGCCGGTGAAGGGGTCGGGCCCCCGCGCCGCGGCAGACTGCAGGAGGACCTCCTGGGCGTCGGCCGTCCCCTTGGTGCCGTTGCCGCCGAGGGGGGCGTCCCGCGCGCAGCCCGCGGCGAGCAGGATCCCGGCGGACAGCGTGGCGCCCGCGGCGCGGCGCAGGCGTATGGGTGAGCGCACGAACGGTCTCCTGCCGGTTCACCGGTCCCGAGTGGTCCCCCTATGTCTGCCGCAGTTGACCCTTCCCCGCAAGCCGAGGGCACACGACGGGCGCGGGAGGCCGGACGGGGTCGGCAGCAACACCTTGAACACGTTCAAGAAAGGCCCTAGAGTCAGCACCGATATCACTTGAACATGTTCAAGACGGGGGTGGGCCATGTCGGTCCTGGTCGGTCTGACCGTGATGCTCGGCATGCTGGTGATCGTGCCGGCCGGGCTGCTGCTGACGGACGTACCGGAGCTCGGCCGGATACGGCGGCTGTGGCCGGCCTTCGCCGTACCGGGAGCCGTCTCCCTCTGGCTGCCGCGCGGCCTGCCCGCCACCCTCCTCGCCCTCTGCTACGCCCTCGGGGCCGCTCTCCTCGCACTGCACGCCCTGCACCGGCTCGCCCGCCACCCCGCGGCACTGCGCTCCTCGCGGACCGCGCCCGCCGAGGTCGCGCTGCTCACCGCCCTGGTGACCCCCTCGATCGCCGCGGCCGCACTGGTCGCCGAGCGCTCGGGGCACTCGCTGTTCGGCTTCGGCCTCGGCATCCTGGCGCTGACCGTGCCGCACTTCCACTTCGCCGGATTCGCCGCCGCCCTGGTCTCCGGACTGGTCTGCCGGCTCGTCGACAGCACCGCGGGCAGGTTCGCGGCGCTGAGCGTTCCGCTGGGTACCCTGCTCGTCCTGATCGGCTATTTCGTCGGCGACCGGACCGAGTTGGCCGGGGCGGTCGTACTGACGGCGGGGATGTGGACCGTCGCCCTGCTGACCTGGCGGACGGTCCGGCCGGCCGGTCGCGACCGGGCCACCCGGCTGCTGCTCGCCACCTCGGCCGCAGCGCTCGCGGTGACCATGGTGCTCGCGCTGAGCTGGGCGCTGGGCGAGGCCACCGGACTGCCCCATCCCACCCTGACCTGGATGGCCGCCACCCACGGCGTCGGCAACGCGCTGGGCTTCGCGCTCTGCTCGGTGCTCGCCTGGAGGCGGCTCCGCGAACCCGCCGACCACGAAGGACGCACCGAATGAGCACCCTGACGTACCCGGAAGTGGGCGCCACCCGTCTCGGCCCGCTCCCCGACGGCTACCACCACCTGCACCACCGCAACCGGATCGGCCACGGCCGCGCGGACTTCGAGGCCGCCGGCGCCGCGGTCACCGAATTCCGTATGCACCGCGTCGCCGGAGCCCGGGTCGTCGCGTCGGCGCGACGCGCCGAGCCCGGAGCGGCCGTTCGGGTGGCACTGGGGGCGGGCCCGTTCCGGTTCACCGCGCCCTGCCGGGTCATCTGGACCGAGTACGCCGCGCAGCGCATCGGATTCGGCTACGGAACGCTGACCCGGCACCCCGAGTGCGGCGAGGAGTCCTTCGTGGTCGACCTGGCCGACGACGGGACGGTGTCGTTCACCGTCATGGCGTTCAGCCGGCCCGCCCGCTGGTACGCCCGGCTCGCCGGTCCGCTCGTACCGGTGGCCCAGCTCTGGTACGCGCGCAGGCTCGGCAGCACCCTGCGCCGGATCGTCACGGAGGCGCGCCAGAAGCGGAACTGAGGCGCCGGGAGGCGCCGCGGGGCCGATAATGGAGGCAATGGAATGGTTCACCGCAGACGGGTACTGGCTCAGCCGGCTGATCTTTCAGCGAGCGCTCGCTGCCATCTATCTGACCGCCTTCCTCACCGCCGCGCTCCAGTTCCGGGCGCTGATCGGTGAACGCGGCATGCTGCCCGCTCCCGGACTCCTGCGGCGCACGGACTGGCGCACCGCTCCCGGGCTCTTCCGCCTCCACTACTCCGACCGCTTCTTCGCCCTGGTCGCGTGGACCGGCTGTGCGCTCTCCGTCGCGCTGATCGCCGGCCTGGACAGTCATCTGCCCCTGTGGGCGGCGATGCTGCTGTGGGCCCTGCCCTGGGCGCTGTACCTGTCGATCGTCCAGGTCGGCGACACCTGGTACGGCTTCGGCTGGGAGTCGCTGCTGCTGGAGACCGGATTCCTCGCCGTCTTCCTCGGCAACGCGGGCACCGCCCCGCCGGTGCTGGTGCTGTGGCTGCTGCGCTGGGTGCTGTTCCGGGTGGAGTTCGGCGCCGGGCTGATCAAGATCCGCGGCGACGCGTGCTGGCGCAGGCTGACGTGTTTGTACTTCCACCACGAGACCCAGCCGATGCCCGGCCCGCTGAGCTGGTTCTTCCACCGGCTGCCCCGGCCCCTGCACCGGGCCGAGGTGGCGGCCAACCATGTGACCCAGCTCCTGGTCCCGGTGCTGCTCTTCACCCCGCAGCCGGTGGCGGGCGCGGCGGCGGCCCTGATGGTCCTGACCCAGCTGTGGCTGGTGCTGTCGGGGAACTTCGCGTGGCTCAACTGGCTGACGATCGCGCTCGCCCTGTCGGCCGTCGACTGGTCCCCGGTCGCCGAGCCGCCCGCGCAGTCCGCCGCGCCCCTCTGGTACGAGGTGGTGGTCATCGCCGTCACCGCCCTGGTGCTGGCTCTGAGCTACCGCCCGGCCCGCAATCTGGTCTCGCGCCGCCAGGTGATGAACCGCTCGTTCGACCCTCTGCACCTGGTCAATACGTACGGCGCGTTCGGCAGCATCAGCCGGGTCCGGCTGGAGGTGGTGGTCGAGGGCACGGATGAGCGGGTCGTGCATCCGGGCACGGTCTGGCGGGAGTACGGGTTCCGCGGGAAGCCGGGAGATCCGCGGCGGCTGCCGCGCCAGTTCGCCCCGTACCACCTGCGGCTCGACTGGATGATGTGGTTCGCCGCTCTCTCACCCGCCTATGCCCGCCCCTGGTTCGGCCCGTTCGTGCAGCGGCTGCTGGAGAACGACCGGGACACGCTGCGGCTGCTGCGGCACAACCCGTTCCCCGGCGCCCCGCCCGCGCACGTCCGCGCCAGGGTGTACCGCTACCGGTACACGACCTGGCGCGAACTGCGGGCCACCGGGCGCTGGTGGCACCGCACCTACGTGCGGGACTTCATGCGGCCGGTGCCGCCGGGTCCCGCACCGGTCAGCCCGACCAGGCGATCTTGAACACCCAGGCGTGCTCGCCGGTCCTGCGGGCCGCCGCCGGTACGTCGACCACCAGCGAGTCGCCGGTGGTGCGCCAGCTCAGCGGCCGGTCGTACCCGAGCAGCGTGATCCGGTCGCCGCCGCGGACCGGCACCGGGGCCCCGACCGTCAGGGTCGCGCCGGGCCGGGCCAGCGAGTGGATGTAGAACGCCTTGTCCGGCCGGACGGTGAACCGCAGATCCTCGCCCAGCTGCGGCATCCGCGACCAGTACGTGGTGTCGTAGATCGCCTCTCCGTTGGTCTTCAGCCACTGCCCCGTCTCGCGCAGCCTGCGCTGCATGATGTCGGGGATCGTGCCGTCGGCCTTCGGTCCGATGTCGAGCAGGAAGTTCCCGTTCTTGGAGACGATGTCGACGAGCGAGTGCACGATCTCCTCGGCCGTCATGTACTTCTCGTCCGGGGTCTGCGCGTTGTAGCCGTAGCTGTAGGGGTCGAGGCCCCGGCTGGACTCCCATTTGGCGGTGACGATCTGGTCGTACGTCGTGTACTCGGGCGTCGTGAAGTCGTGCGACCCGATTCCCGAGCGGTCGTTGACCGTGACGTCCACCGGACGGGCCCGGTTCTTGGCCTGGTTGAAGTACTCGGCGAGCACCCGGTGGCTGTCGTTGTCGCCACCGATGTCACACCAGATGATCTCGGGGTCGTACCCCTCGATCAGCTCCAGCATCTGCGGGCCCTGGAACTCGGTGACGTAGTCCTTGCCCGCCGAGTGGCCGGTGTACGGGACGGGCTCCAGGGTGTACGGATTGCGCGGGGCGTGGCCCATCCACGGGTGGTCCGGGTTGAACCACTCGGGCATCGAGAAGTACAAGCCGCGGTGGAGTTCGGGGGCGTAGCGCCGTGAGGCGTCGAAGAGTTCCCTGATCACATCGCGCTTGGGGCCCATCTTCACGGAGTTGCGGTCGGAGAGTTTGGTGTCCCAGAGTGCGAAGCCCTCGTGGTGCTTCGAGGTGAGCACGTGGTACTGCGCGCCGGCGTCCCGGAACAGCTCGACCCAGGAGCGGGGGTCGAAGTGTTCGGCGCGGAACCGCGGGATGAAGTCGTCGTAGGCGAACGACTCGCCGTAGGTGTCGCGGTGATGGGCGTAGGTGGGGTTGTTCGGGTCCTGCATCTGGTTCCAGTACCACTCGGCGTACTGCGTGCCGACCGGCGCCCAGGCCGGGACCGAGTAGACGCCCCAGTGGATGAAGATCCCGAACTTCGCGTCCTGGAACCAGTACGGCGCCTGGTGGGTGGAGAGGGACGCGTCCGTGGGGGTGTAGTCGGGGACCCCGAGGGTGAGCGAGCGCCGGACCGTTGCCGCCTGCTGTCCCCGGCCGCGAGCCACCACGCCGCCGTCCCGGGCGGTGCCGGGCGCGGTACCCGGTCTGTTGCGGATGCCGATGCGCACGCGGGCCTGGTCGCCGGGGGCGAGCCGGGTGACGCGGGCGGGTGCGACGGTACGCGCCCCGGGTACGTCCACCGAGAGGGTGAGGCCGTCGGCGGCGAGGATGCCGACCGTGCCCGCGTTGACGACCGTGGCCTCGACGCTCTGTGCTCCGTGTTCCAGCAGCGAGGTGGTGGAGCGGGCGTCGCGTACGGCCAGGGCCCGTCCCTCGGCCGCCGGTTGCAGGGAGAGCGCGAAGATGTGCAGGGCGGACTTGTCGGCCTCGGCGGGCTGGGTGGTGGGAAGGGTCAGCGCGACGGCCTGCCTTGTCGGGTCGAGCGGGATCTCGGACACGGCGATGGAGACCGGGTGCGGGTCCTTCGTCCCGTCGGGGGCGTAGCGGTAGGCGGAGGTCAGGTCGCCGCTGCCGGAGTACCAGTCGGGTCCGGCGAGGGCCGGGGCCGATGTGGTGCCGTCGGCGTAGTGCACCGTGGCCTTGCCCGACGCGGCTCCGTAGCTGCACGCGGTGAGGAGGAGGCCGGACAGGTAGCGGCCCGGCGGGAGGTCGATGCGCTGGCCGAGGGCGACGATGTTGTTCTTCGCCCCCGCCCCGGCGGCCGGGAAGCGGAAGGTGGTACCGGCTATCTCCCGCTCCCCTGCGGGGAGTTCCTCGCCGGGGAAGGTGTAGCCGGAGCCGTCGAAACTGCCGCCGCGGGCCTCGGCGGTGTCGATGCCGTCGTTGTCGAACCAGTCGTCGAGGGGGACGGGGACGGCCGGGGGCACGGTCCCCCAGTCACCGCCGTGAACGGTCTCGGGCGCGGTCCCGGTTCGCGGGGCCGCTTCGGCGGTGGCGGGGGTGAGCAGGGCGGCGCCGACTGCCGCCCCTGCCGTCATTCCGAGTACATGGCGCCTGGGAAGTTCGGTCATGACGTCCGATGATTGGAGCACGACGTGAACCTGTCAATGCAATCTTCCAGACAGAACGAAACTTCTCCCCCACATCCATCGGATGACTCGGGGGAGAAAGCGGGGTGGGCCGGGCATGTGACGACCGGCCCACCCCCCGTCGGCTACTTCTCGTGCTCGCGGGCCCGCAGCAGGGTGCTGATCTGCTTGACGAGTTCGTCGTCGCTGGTCACGGGCTTGCCGGAGACCAGCGCACCGAGGCGCTCGGCGGTCTGGAAGTCGTACGCCCGCTCTGCCTCCGCGCCGGGAACGCTGTCGTACTCCTCCTTGGCACGGAACCCGACGGTCAGCTCCACGGCCTTGGCGATGAGCCAGGTCAGGATGAACGAGAAGGCGATCACGGCGACGATGGCGACAAGCTGCTTGCCCAGCAGCCCCCAGCCGCCTCCGTAGAACAGTCCCTTCTTGCCGCTGATGCGTGCGGTGGCGAACAGGCCGACCATGATCAGGCCGATCAGCCCGCCGACACCGTGCACGCCCACCACGTCGAGGGTGTCGTCCACGTTGAAACGGAACTTCAGCGTGATCGCGAAGGCGCAGACCGCGCCGACGACGAGGCCGGTGATGACCGCGCCGAGCGTGTTGATCTCGCCGCAGGCCGGGGTGATGGCGACCATGCCCGCGACGGCGGACGAGACGACCCCCATCGTGGTGACTCTGCCGGTGCGCCACTTCTCCACCAGCGGCCAGGTGACCATCGCGCCCGCGGCCCCGAGCTGAGTGTTGATGAAGGCCGCGGCTGCGGTGCCCTGGTCGCTCAGTGCCGAACCGGAGTTGAAGCCGAACCAGCCGAACCAGAGCAGCCCGACCCCGATGACCACAAGGGGAATGTTGTTGGGGCGCTCCTCACGGCGGGCGAAGTCGCGCGGTGCCCGCAGGACGAGCGCGACGGCGAGGCCCGCGACACCGGAGTTGAGCTCCACCGGGAGACCGCCGGCGAAGTCGAGGGCGCCGAGGTGCCTGACGATCCAGCCGTCCGAGTCGAACACCCAGTGCGCGAGGGGGATGTAGACGATGAGCAGCCACAGCACGACGAAGACGAGCCAGCCCTTCATCGTGGCGCGGTCGGCGATCGAACCGCTGATCAGCGCCACCGTGATAATGGCGAAGCCCATCTGGAAGGTGCTGTAGACGTAGGTGGGGATCGATCCGGTCAGCGTGGTCAGGTCGATGCCGCGCATGAACACATGGTTGAGATTGCCGATGACTCCGGCTCCTCCGACATCCGGTCCGAACGCGAGCGTGTATCCGATGACCCACCAGACGAGGGTGCCGAACGCGAGCGCGGCGAAGCTCATCTTGATCATCATCAACACGTGTTTGGTGCGCACCATGCCGCCGTAGAAGAACGCGAGACCGGGCGTCATCAGCAGCACCATGGCGGTGGAGGCGAGCAGCCAGGCGGTGTCACCGGAGTCGTACGCGGGCGGCATCGGCGCGGGAGCGGTGTTCATCGGCGGGCACCTCGTTGGTTCGTGGGGGCGGAGGGGCTACGGCTTGCGCAGATCGGGGGCGGGATGGCCGGTGAGCAGCCGGCGCACGGACTGCCAGGCCGCCTGATGGGCCGCGGCGACCCGGATCGGGCTGTCGTCCAGCAGCCGCATCCAGGCGCCGCAGTCCCGGGGCAGGACGCTCACGCCGTACAGGACGCCGAGTGGGGCCAGCGCCTCGTGCAGGGTGTCGGCGAGTTCGGCGGCCGGGGTGCGGTCGGTCACGACGAAGAGCGAGGCGACATGGTCGTGCCCGGCGAACACACCGGGTCCCAGGTCTCCCCCGCCGTCCGGCCCCGGGGCGAGGCGCAGGGTGTCGACGGCAAGCAGGGTGCCGTCGGGCCTGCGGATACACAGGTCGGTGGCGAGCACCCGGTAGGCGTGGCGTTCACCGCGGGCGAGCCGTCCGGCCGTGAGGGTGTCGCCGACGACGACGGTGGCGCCGCTTGCGACCGTGACCTCGGTGCGCTGGTAGAAACGCGCGTCCTTGAACGGGATCAGCGGGTCCGGCAGGTACTCGACGTAGCTCCCGGCCTCCGCCGTCAGGTGCACCCGCTGGCTCGCGTAGTCGTGCTCCATGCGGAAGATCTTGGTGGCGGCCTGGGTGGTCAGATGGACCTGGGTGTCCGGTCCGCAGCGGAAGTCCATCCGGTAGCGGTCGGCCTGGGCGACGCCGCCGCCGGTCGCCATCAGGTAGACGTAGCTCATGCCGGGCAGCGCGGGGTCGATCCACAGCGGCCGCATGATCTGCAGCGGTGTCTTCTGGTAGCGCTCGACGAGTTCGGTACGCCCGCCCCGCACGGCGAAGGCCAGGTCGAGGATGCCGACCTTGGCCGGGGACCCGGGCGCGAGCGTGTCGGGCACGGAGGCCAGGGCCGCCACGTCCGGGGGGACCCGGACCGCCGTGTAGTACTCCTCGGCGAGCCGGTCGGCCGGGGGCCGGTGCGGGGCGAGCGTCATCTCAGATCAGCACCTTGCGGCGCGATTCGAGGTAGACCGCGATCTCGTCGATGCCGACGCCGGTCAGGCAGTCGGTGAGGACGACGGGGCGGTTGTCCCGGACCCGGTGGGCGTCGGACTCCATGACGTTGATGTCCGTGCGGACGTACTGCGCGATATCGATCTTGTTGATGACGAGGAGATCGGACTCGGTGATGCCGGGGCCGCGCTTGCGGGGCATCTTCTCGCCCTCCGCGGTGTCCAGCACGAAGAGGAAGAGGTCCACGAGGGCCGGGCTGAAGGTCAGGGTGAGGTTGTCGCCACCGGACTCGTAGAGCAGTGTGTCCGTGTCCGGGAAGCGCTCCAGCATCTCGGCGCCGGCCGCCAGGTTCATCGTGGGGTCGTCGCGTACGGCGGTGTGCGGGCAGGCGCCTGTCTCGACCCCGACTACGCGCTCCGGTTCGAGGACTCCGGCCAGGGTGCGGCGGATGTGCTGGGCGTCCTCCTGGGTGTAGATGTCGTTGGTGATGACGGAGGGGCGGTGTCCGCGCTCGATCAGAATCGGCACCAGCGCCTCGATGAGCGCGGTCTTGCCGGATCCGACCGGTCCGCCGACGCCGACCCGCAGTACGTTGTCGTCCATGGTGCTCCCTGAAGTGTGACGGGGTGGATTTCAGCTGGCGAAGAGCCGGGCCTCGGCGCGTTCATGACGGCCCGACATGATGTCCGAGGCGAAGACGGTGGCGCCGACGTCATCGAGTTCGCGCCGCAGCGCCGCCTCGACGGCCTCTTCGATGACGGGTGCGGCACCCCGCAGGAGAGTCTGCGCCGAGCGGTGGTCGGTCAGCCGGAGCCGCAGGGCCGCACCCGCGAAGCTGACGCAGAAGGCGAACAGGTCCGAGGCGACGGCCTGCCGGAGCGGGACCCCGGTCGCGGCGTAGATGACACCTGCGGCCACCGCCTGGGTACCGGGGGCCTCCCGGCGTACCACGCGGTCGAAGTAGTCGCCGATCTCCGGGCGGTCGAAGACCTCGTGGCCCAGGTCGAGCAGCTGCCGGCCGGTCCGGGTGGCGGCCTGGCGCATCTCGCGGCCCAGCTTGGTCGCGAAGAGGTGCTCGTCGATCCGGACGACGGCCGCCGGGTCGCCCGCCGCGGTCGCGCGGTGGGCGAGGGCGAGCGCCGTGGCATCGGCGGGACCGACGCCGTGCAGCAGCAGGTCCCGGAGCAGCAGCGGCACGGCGGCGGGGCCGACGGCCCCGGCCTGGGCGAAGCCCTCCAGGCTGTGCGACAGCGTGTAGAAGCCGCTCGGGAACGCGGAGTCGGTCAGCTGGAGGCTGACCAGCAGCGGTCCCAGATCCGTGCCGGCCGCGGTCATGGCCGGCACGGACTCGCCCGCGGTGTCGCCCTCGTTGCGGTACACCGGCCTAGACCAGGAAGTACAGGTGATTGAGGGGCAGCTTCTCGGCCGGGTCGATGGTGGCGACCTTGCCGTTGAGCGTGACCTTGAACGTCTCCGGGTCGACCTGGATGTCCGGCAGGGCGTCGTTGCGGACCATGTTGTGCTTGCCGATGGTGCGGGTGCGGCTCACCGGCAGGATCATGCGGTCCAGGCCCAGCTCGGCCGGGACCCCGGCAGCGATGCCGGCCTGGGACATGAAGGTGGCATGCGTCGTCGGCAGGGCCTTGCCGTACTGCCCGAACATCGGGCGGTAGGTGACGGGCTGCGGGGTCGGCAGTGAGGCGTTGGGGTCGCCCATCTGCGCCCACGAGATGATGCCGCCCTTGATCACCATCTTCGGCTTGGCACCGAAGGAGTGGATCGGCCAGAGCACGATGTCGGCGAGCTTCCCCTTCTCGATCGAACCCACGTGATCCGAGATACCGGTGGCGATGGCGGGGTTGATGGTGACCTTCGCCAGGTAGCGCAGCACCCGCTGGTTGTCGTTGCGAGCGGAGTCGCCCTCCATCGTGCCGAGCTTGTCCTTGCAGTGGTGGGCGATCTGGAAGGTCCGGGTGACGGACTCCCCGACCCGGCCCATCGCCTGGGAGTCGGAGGAGATCATGCTGATCACACCGAGGTCGTGCAGGACCGACTCGGCGGCGATCGTCTCGGCCCGGACCCGGCTGTCGGCGAAGGAGACGTCCTCGGGGATGTCGTGGCTGAGGTGGTGACAGACCATGACCATGTCGAGCAGCTCGTCCACCGAGTTCTTGGTGTAAGGCAGCGTCGGGTTGGTGGAGGACGGCAGCACGTTCGGCTCGCCGGCCACCCGCATGATGTCAGGGGCGTGCCCGCCGCCCGCGCCCTCGCTGTGGAAGGTGTGGATGGTGCGGCCGTCGAACGCGGAGCGGGTGTCTTCGAAGTAGCCGCTCTCGTTGAGGCTGTCGGTGTGGATGGCCACCTGGACGTCGTACTGGTCGGCTACGTTCAACGCGTTGTCGATCACGGCGGGGGTGGCGCCCCAGTCCTCGTGGACCTTCAGGGCGCAGGCACCGGCGACGATCTGCTCGTTGAGCGCCTCGGGCAGGCTGCCGTTGCCCTTGCCCATGATGCCGAGGTTGACCGGGAAGGCCTCGGCCGCCTGCAGGAACCGGGCGATGTTGTACGGTCCCGGCGTGCAGGTGGTGCCGTTCGTGCCGTCGCTCGGCCCGGTACCACCGCCGATGAGCGTGGTGATGCCGTTGGTGAGTGCCTGCTCGGCCTGTTGCGGTGCGATCAGGTGGACGTGGCTGTCGATCGCTCCCGCGGTGGCGATGAGGTGTTCACCGGCGATGGCCTCGGTGCCCGCCCCGATGACCAGGTTCGGGTGCACGTTGTTCTGGGTCTGTGGATTGCCCGACTTGCCGATGCCGGCGATGAAGCCGTCCTTGATGCCGATGTCGCACTTGACGACACCGACGATGGGGTCGATGAGCACGACGTTGGTGATGACGGTGTCGAGAGCGCCCTGGGCGGCGGTGACCTGCGGATCGGAGCCCATGCCGTCACGCATGGTCTTGCCGCCGCCGTAGAGGATCTCGTCCCCGTACTGGCCCTCGCTGAAGTCCTTCTCGACCTCGACGACGAGGTTGGTGTCGGCGAGGTGGAAGCGGTCGCCGACCGTCGGGCCGAACATGTCGGTGTACTGCTTGCGGGGCAGGATGGGCATCAGCGCGAACCCTTCTTCTTTTCCTTGGTGGCGGGCTTGGTGGGCTTGGCGGCGGGCTTGGCTGCCTTGGCGGCAGGCTTGGTGGCCTTGGCACTCTTGGCGGCGGGGGTGTTCTGCGCGCCCTGGAAGCCCTGCTCAATGGCCTTGCGGACGGCTTCGACGCGTGCGGGGTGGGAGGCGAGGCTGCCGTTGAGCAGCCCGCTGAAGCCGACCAGCCGACCGGTTCCGCCGTACGCGCACAGTTCGACCTCGCGCGAGCCGCCGGGCTCGAAGCGCACGGAGGTGCCAGCGGCGATGTTGAGGTGCATGCCGAGCGTCTCCTGGCGGTCGAACAGCAGCGCCGAGTTGACCTCGAAGAAGTGGTAGTGGGAGCCGATCTGTACCGCACGGTCGCCGGTGTTGCTCACGGTGACCTTCAGCGTGCGGCGGCCCGCGTTGATCTCGATGGGGTCCTTGCCGTAAATGTACTTCTGACGGAACGTCATGCGATGCTCCTGATGACTTGGCCCGCTCCATCGGCGGACGGGTGCTGATGCGGGTGCGTATGGCCTGGGCCGTGCTCGTGCTGGTGGCCAGGACCGTGGCCGTGGTCGTGGCCCTCGCCCGGTGGGTGGGCGTGGGAGTAGCCGTGGTTCTCGGCCGCGGTCAGCCCGGGCGCGATGCCGTCGTCGCCGTGCTCGCGGCGGCGCCGCCGGGCGTCGGCCACCCTCTCGGCCAGCACCCGTCGCAGCGCGGACGCGGACACGAGCGGACCCGCGCGGTCCACCGGAAGCCCGGCCGCACCGCCCACCTCGGGCGCCTCCGGCGGCGCGAACCCGGCCGACAGCAGCGTCACGCGCTCCGCGCCGAGCAGCCGGCAGCGCCGGACGCCCTCGGCCGGGTCCGGGTCCCCGCCGGTGAACGCGACCTCGACCAGGGCGTGCCGCCCGTAGCGGCGCACGAGTGCGGCGATCCGGTACAGCTCCGCGTCCTCGAACGGGTCGCCGGACGGGGCCGTGACCAGCAGGGCGGACGCCTCCGGCACGCGTCCCGCCGCCGCGCGCAGCCAGCCGACGAGGTGCTGGGCGGTGCCGAACGGCTCGGCGAGCACGGTCGCCGCCCGTTCGCCGCCGGGAACGGCACGCAGGGTCCGGGCGGTGTCCGCGACGAGTCCGGGGTCCCGGCCGAGCGTCATCGGGACGACCACGGTCTCCTCGCCCCGGCGCAGGTTCGCGCAGACGCTCCGGAACAGCTCGCGCCCGCTCGGCACGACGCTCACCCCGGGGTCCACGAGTCCCTCCAGCGCACGCCCGTACGCCGCTTCGTGGCCGCACACGGCGATGACCGCGCAGCGCTCGGCCACCGGGGTCAGCCCCCGATCGGGTCGTGGCAGGACACCAGCTTCGTACCGTCCACGAAGGACGCCTCGACCTGGAGCAGGCCGAGCATCTCCCGTACGCCGGGCATGGTGTCCGGCTCGCCCACGACTTGGCGGCCCAGTTCCATGCAGTCCGCGACGCTCTTGCCGTCGCGCGCGGCTTCGAGGATCGCCTCGGTGATCAGCGCGACCGACTCGCTGTAGTTGAGCTTGAGGCCGCGTCCCTGGCGTTTGCGGGCCAGGTCGGCCACCACGTACACCAGCAGCTTGTCGATCTCGCGGGGGGCGAGGTTCATCGTCTGTACCTTCCTCGGGTTGTACGGGCAGAGGGCAAGGGAGCCCGGGGGCCGGGGCGGTCAGCCGCTCCGGCGAAGGCGGGGCAGCAGCGGCACGGCGGCCATCAGCGCCCAGGTGGTGAGAATGAAGGGCCAGGTGAAGGTGTGGCCGCCGAAGGGCTTGAAGAAGGACGTCAGCGACGCCGTCAGTCCGGTGCTGGCCGCGGCGCCGAACAGCGCGTACACACCGGTCCACACCGTGTTCGCCATGAAGACCGCGCCGATGGCGATGGCCACGAGCACCGCGTTGTATCCGTAGATGCCGTTGGCGATCAGCGCCGTCGGTGCGCCCAGCAGCCACGCGGCGACGATGCCGATCACGCTGCCGGCCGCCGCGTAGAGCACGACGCGCAGACCGGCCAGGGCGAGGCCGACGAGCATGATCAGTCCGACGTACCAGCTGTCGATCAGGAAGACCTGCGAGACGTTGTTGAAGAACGCGTGCCACAGCACGCTCCAGGACATCGCGGTATCGCCGGTGGTGGTGCTGGCCACGGAGGCCGGGGCGCCGTGCCAGACCCGCTCGAACGAGGGGGCGCCCACCACCATCACTCCGGAGACCAGACAGAAGGGCGCGGTCAGCGGGGTGAGCCCGTAGGGGGTGAGGAAGGTGCCCAGGGCGGCCATCAGGAGGGTGCACATGATGGCGCCGACGACGGTCAGCACATAGGTGGCGAGATGGTTCCCCAGCGAGGAGACGAGGGCGATGCCCGTCAGGCAGCCCGCATATCCCTGGAGGCCGAGCGCGATCCCCGACCGGTCGACGGCGAGGGCGTAGGCGGTCGCGGTGGCGAGCAGGGTGCCGAGCGTGGCGAAGAGGCCGTTCTGCCAGCCCGACACCCACAGCGCGACGAGGATCGCCACTCCGGTCAGCAGGCCGGCCTGGAGGTCGACCTGTCCGAACCCCCGCAGGGAGGCCAGAACGTACGCGGACGGCTGACGGCGCTCCATCCGCCGGACGATTTCCGGCTCGGCGATGGGCAAGGCTCACTCCAGCGGCTCGACGGCGGAGGCTCCCGGTCCACAGGCCGGAAGAGCGCATATCTACACATGCCATCAAGACACAAAGTGATCAGATAATCGCGCTGCGTGGATTCCGGCTAGCCCAACCGGGTACGGGATCCGGCAGGCCAGCGCGCTCGGCCCCGGCCGCCCCGGCCCACTCCCTAGATTCGCGGAATGTCCCCCAGGATGCGCCTGAACCTCCATAGCCACCCCGACCATCACCCCGGGGTGCAGCTGTCGGTCGTGGGCGCCGTCGCGGTCGGCGGCGCCGCCGGAGCCGTCGCCCGGTACGGCGCCGAACGCCTCTGGCCGACCGGCGCCACCGCTTTCCCGTGGACGGTTCTGCTGATCAACACGGTGGGCTGTTTCCTGATGGGCGTCCTGATGGTCACCGTGAAGCTGCGCTTCCCCGGTGCTCCCCGGCTGATCAGTCCGCTGCTCGGCACCGGTGTGCTCGGCGGATTCACCACGTTCTCGCACTACACGGACGACGTCCGGCAGCTGTTCGAGAACCACCAGCCGGGGTACGCGGTCGGCTGCCTGGTACTGACCGTGGTGGCCGCGCTGACCGCCGT
Organism: Streptomyces sp. NBC_01260; assembly: GCF_036226405.1. Classification (NCBI taxonomy): domain Bacteria; kingdom Bacillati; phylum Actinomycetota; class Actinomycetes; order Kitasatosporales; family Streptomycetaceae; genus Streptomyces; species Streptomyces sp. NBC_01260. The sequence goes on from NZ_CP108464.1 coordinate 403,748, forward strand.
GACGGCGGGTGCCTTCGTCACCCACTTCGCCTTCGGGCGTTCCTACGTCACGGAGAACGGCGCGTCATGACCGACTGGCTGCTCGTCATCGCCGGCGGACTCGTGGGCGCACCGCTGCGCTACTGCCTCGGGGTCGACGCGAAGTTCCGCCTGCACAGCGTCTTCCCGTGGGGCACGTTCGCCGCCAACGCCGGCGCGGCCCTGTTCCTCGGCTTCATCACCGAGGCGGTGACCGACGGCGACCTGGGGGCCAAGCTCAATCTGCTGCTCGCCACCGGGTTCTGCGGCGCCCTGTCCACCTGGTCGACGTTCTCCTACGAACTGCTGACCCTGAACTCCGCCCGTCGGCTGACCCTGGCGGCGGGCTATCTGCTGCTCACCGTGTGCGCGGGGGTCGGTCTCTCGTTCGCCGGGGCTGCCGTGGCCAGCGCGGCCTTCTGAGCGGGGTCACCCGCCGCACGGCCGAGCTCCGGCCCCCGCCCCTGTTCGGGGTGCGGACCGGAGCTCGGTGGTGAAGCACTCAGTCGATGCCGGGCAGGATGTGCGGCTCGGCGAGGTCGTCCTCGTAGCCGGCCAGCCGGATCGGTGCGGACCTGGCCCAGACCTCGATGTTCCGGAGCTTCTCGGGCCTGCGGGCCCGCTCTCCGTGCTGTTCGGCCGGTCGCTTCTCGTACTTCGTCAGTTCCGGTGTCGTCACCGCGCACTCCTTTGTGTCGCGTAACCCCGGGCGTCGCCGACGCTCCGGCTTCAATACCGGCACATCGACCGCCCGTGAGGGCAGGGGCAGGATCAGCTTCGGTCGCGGTGGCGCCGGGTACGGGGCGGGACGGCGGCCTGGTTGACAGGCCTGTCCCAGGACGGCCGAGGAACCTTCGTGGATCCCTTGGTGGCGTCCGTTCCCCTCAGAGTAACCAAATGAGCGCGTCCACGCTCGATGGAACGTGTGCTCTGGGTCACTTTCAGCCACAGAATACGAGAAAGACCCGGCCAGGAGAGTTCCCGGGCCGGGTCCGCGACTGCGTGGAGGGGTGCTTTTCCGGACTGCTACCAGTTCGCGGGGGCGTAGTCCTTGAGGAAGCAGCCGTACATCGTCTCGCCCGCTTCACCGCGGACGATCGGGTCGTAGACGCGGGCGGCCCCGTCGACCAGGTCGAGCGGGGCGTGGAAGCCCTCCTCGGCCAGCCGGATCTTGTCGGGGTGCGGCCGCTCGTCGGTGATCCAGCCGGTGTCGACGGCGGTCATCAGGATGCCGTCCTTCTCGAACATCTCCTGGGCGCTGGTGCGCGTCAGCATGTTCAGCGCGGCCTTGGCCATGTTGGTGTGCGGGTGGCCTGCGCCCTTGTAGCCGCGGCCGAACACGCCCTCCATCGCGGAGACGTTGACCACGTAGGAGTGCTTGGCGGCCGTCGCCGCCATCGCCGGGCGGAGCCGGCTGATCAGGATGAACGGCGCGGTCGAGTTGCACAGCTGGACTTCCAGCAGCTCGATCGGCTCGACCTCGTCGACTGTCTGGATCCAGCTGTTGGTGTGGTGCAGGTCGGGGACGAGCCCGCCCGCGTCGATGGCAGTGCCGGCAGCGATGCGCTCCAGCGACGCGGATCCGGTGACCAGCGCGAGTTCGGTGACGTCCTGCGCGCTCAGCCCTTCCTTGCGGGCGGCGGGCAGCGCGGCGACGCGGTCGACGGTGCCGCTGCCGAAGGTGCCGATCACCTCGGCGGCGGGCAGTTCGCCCGCGGGCAGCGGGGCGGACTCGGCACCGAGCAGCTCGCTGTAGGCCTGCGGCGAGCGGCGCACCGTCTGCGCGGCGTTGTTGATCAGGATGTCCAGCGGCCCCTCGGCGGCGACCGAGTCGGCGAGCGCGACGACCTGGGCGGGGTCGCGCAGATCGATGCCGACGATCTTCAGCCGGTGGATCCACTCGTCGCTGTCCGGCATCGCCTTGAAGCGGCGGATCGCGTCATTGGGGAAACGGGTGGTGATCGTGGTGTGCGCACCGTCACGCAGCAGCCGCAGCGCGATATACATACCGATCTTGGCGCGGCCGCCGGTGAGCAGCGCCCGGCGCCCGGTCAGGTCGGTGCGCGCGTCACGGCGGGAGCGGTTCTGCCGGGCGCACGACTGGCAGAGCTGGTGGTAGAACGCGTCCACCTCGACGTACCGCGTCTTGCAGATGTAGCAGGACCGGGGGCGCTGGAGAACGCCCGCGATCTCCGCGGCGGCGGAGGAGGACGGCAGGACGCCCTGCGTCTCGTCGTCGATGCGCTCGGCCGAACCGGTCGCGGTGGCCTCGGTGACGGCCTTGTCGTGCGCGGTCTTGGCGGCCCGGCGCTCCTGGCGGCGGCGCTGCTTCACGGTCCGGTAGACACCGGCGGTGGCGCGGCGCACCGCGATGGCGTCCGGGTGGTCGACCTCGATGGCGTCGAGCTCGTCGAGCACACTCAGGCAGACGGCCAGCCGCTGCGGGTCGATACCGGGACCGAACTCCTCGATACCGGGCGCGAGCTCCGGGCTGTCCTCTGTCACCGTCATTGCCGTTCCTCTGTTGCTTGTGCCGCCGGATTCTCTCGGCGGACCGTGGCACGCCGCCGAGCCGGACTCACGAGGACTCGCATCCACGGGACTGAAGGTCCGGCCGCGGGCTTCTGCGCAAAGCCGCCGCACTGCGGGCCGAACGCCCCCGTCAAGTTTGCCATGCTCCGGCAGCTGCTCCATTCGAGTGCCCCGGGCGGTCCGCGCGGGGCGGCGGAGACCGGTGGCGCGCGGTGATCCGGGCCACTGAAAAAGATTTCATCGATTCGGCATGACCTCGGAATTGCGGGGCACACGAGGCCTGACGCACTTGGCAAGCAGGAGGGGCGAGAACATGGCGGCCACGACGGAGCAGACCGGCGGAGCCCTTGGCGCAGCGCGCTCGCTTTCGGAGCAGTCCGGCACCTACACGGATGCCGGCACTTCGGAGCTGCCGTGGATCGAGGACACCGGAAAGGTGGCTCCGAAGGACGCCCGCGCCCTGTCGAAGCTGTTCCTCGACCGGCTCCAGGTCCTCGAGGAAGGCACCCGCGAGTACCAGTACGCGCGCAACACCCTCATCGAGATGAACCTCTCGCTGGTGCGGTACGCCGCCTCGCGGTTCCGCAACCGCGGTGGCGACGACACCGAGGACATCATCCAGGTGGGCACCATCGGGCTGATCAAGGCGATCGACCGGTTCGACCTCTCGCGTGAGGTCGAGTTCGCCACCTTCGCGGTCCCGTACATCGTCGGGGAGATCAAGCGCTTCTTCCGGGACACGACGTGGGCGGTGCACGTGCCGCGGCGGCTCCAGGAACTGCGTGTCGATCTGGCGAAGGCGAAGGAGCAGCTGTCGGCGAAGCTCGACCGCGACCCGACCGTCAAGGAGCTCGCCGAACTCATCGACCTGCCCGAGGAAGAGATCATCGAGGGGCTCGTCGCGGCCAACGGCTATTCGGCGGGGTCCCTGGACTCCCCCTCGGCCGAGACCGATTCCGGGAGCGACCAGCGGTCGTTCGCCGAGACGATCGGCGAGGCCGATCCGGGGATGGAGACCGTCGAGAACCTCCACACCCTGGCGCCGCTGCTGGAACAGCTCGACGACCGCGAGCGCAGGATCGTGCAGATGCGCTTCGGCCAGGAGATGACGCAGTCCCAGATCGGTGCCGAGCTCGGCGTCTCGCAGATGCACGTCTCCCGGCTGCTCGCCCGCATCGTCAAGCAGTTGCGCGCCGGGATGTCCGTCGAGGCGTGACCTCCGCCACATGAGAGCATCCCGCCCATGGATCTCTCTCCCCTGGAACTGGCCGTACACCGGCGGCGGGACGCCGACGCCGCGGCCGACGCCGCCCGCGCGGACGTAGAACTGGAAGCGGTTCTCGCCGTACGCGCGGGCGCGGACGTCGACGCGGTGTCGGGTCTCTCCGGCATCACCCCGCATGATCTGCTCAGGCTGGAGAAATTCACCGGCGAAATCCGCCCGAGTTGAACCAGCGGGGCCCGTATCGCTTCCGAGCGGCACAATGACGTCTGCCCGCACAGGGGCGGGCGTCATTCACATATGCTGCGTGGCGACGGCGGGCGGCCCGCTCGATCGAAACGAGAGGGTGAGGCGTGGCTGAGATGCGTACTGACTCCCACGCTCAGCATCCGCTCAGCACAGCTCTCCCGGTACAGGCCGGGTCGCAGTCGCCGGACGGCCGGCCCTCCGTGTGGGACGTCAACGCCTCCATCCTCCTGGTCGAGGACGACGCGGGCGACGCCCTCCTCGTCGAGGAGATGCTCGCCGACGGCGAGCTGGACTCCGCTCTCACCTGGTGCAAGACCCTGACCGAGGCCCTGACTTTTCTGCGCGGGCACCGGACACCCGTCTGTGTCCTGCTGGACCTGCACCTTCCCGATGTGCACGGGCTGAGTGCCGTCACCCAGATCGTGGAGACCACCCCGGACGCCGCCATCGTGGTGCTGACCGGCCTCTCCGAGGCCGAGGCCGGGCTCGACGCGGTGGCCACCGGCGCGCAGGACTACCTGGTCAAGGGACGGCTCGACCCGCAGGCGCTGTCCCGTGCCGTCCGCTACGCCCTCCAGCGCAAGCAGGTCGAACGGGCTGCGGCGGCCCTGCGCGCCAACCAGCAGATGGCCCAGGAGAACGCCCGCCTCGAACGGGGGCTGCTGCCCGTACCACTCCTGAACGACGACAGTTTCGAGGCGGTCGCCCGCTACGAGCCCGGCCGCGCCCACGGCCTGCTCAGCGGTGACTTCTACGATGTGGTCCAGACCGCCGACGGCACGGTTCACGCCGTGATCGGCGATGTGTCGGGGCACGGTGCGGCGGAGGCCGCGCTGGGGGTGTGCCTGCGGGTGGCCTGGCGCACGGCGGTGCTGTGCCGCACCGACCAGTTGGAACAGCTCGCGCTGCTCGAGGAGATCCTCGTCGCCGAGCGGTCCGACCCGCATGTCTTCGCGACCGTCACCTCACTCGTCTTTCCGCCCGGCGGGGACCACGTCCGGATCGTGCGGGCGGGGCACCCGGGGCTCCTGCTGCGCCACGGCACGGGCATCGAGTGGGTGGAACCCGAGGGTGGCATCGCTCTCGGCCTGCTGCCCGGTCACGGCCAGTGGATCTCCACCGACCTGACGCTGGCGCCCGGCGCCGGTCTCGTACTCTTCAGCGACGGCCTGTTCGAGGGGCGCACCGGACCGGACACCCGGCTGGGTGAGGACGGGCTGCTCGCCATGGCCCGGAGCCGGGCCGGTCTGCCCGCCCGGCCGTTCATCGACGCACTGGTCGCCGGCGCCTCCGACGCGGCCGCTCCCCACGGCGGCCTCGCTGACGACGTCGCCGTGCTGCACCTCGCCTGGAACAGGACACCTCATGACCAGTGACTCACCGGCAGACCCCCCGATGCGGCCGGGGCGGCTGGCACGGCTGTCGGTCCAGAACTGGGTCCATCTGATCCTGGCCTGTTTCGTCCTGGTCGTGTGCGGCTGCCTGGTCGTCGGCGGACTCGTGCTGGCCCGGATATCCGACCGGACCACCGAACTGGTGGACCGCATCCAGCCCGCCCGCTCCGCCTCCTTCCAGCTGCAGAACGCGCTGCTCGACCAGGAGACCGGGGTCCGTGGCTACGCCCTCAGCGGCGACCCCTCCTTCCTCCAGCCCTACGCGACGGGCAAGCGCGACGAACAGCTGCGGCTGGCGCGGGTCCGCTCGGCGATGGGCGACGCCGAACCGTACGCCCGCGATCTGGACCGGATCGCCGCGGCCTCCGCGCAGTGGCGCGCGGAGCATGCCGAACCGTTGATCGCCGCTGTCCGCCGCGACGGCCAAGAGAGCCGGTTGTCCGCCAGGATCGCCGGGAGCAAGACCGCCTTCGACGCTCTGCGGCGGCTCTACAGCACACAGCAGTCCCATCTCGACACCGCCCGGGACCACGCGCGCGCCCAGCTCAACGACGCACGTGTCACACGCGACCGGACGCTGATCGCGCTCGTGGCCTGCTTCGTGGTGTGTGTGATCGCCCTCAGCCTGCTGCTGCACCGGGTGGTGGGACGGCCGCTCCACGCGCTGGCCGAGGCCTCCCGCGAGGTGCAGTCCGGCGCCTTCCGCCGCCGGATCGAGGTGCACGGGCCGTCCGACGTACGGGCGGTGGCCGGCGCCGTCGAGGACATGCGGTGCCGGCTGGTCGAGGAGCTCGACGCCTCCCAGGAGCGGGAGGACCTGCTGGCCCAGCAGACGGAGGAGCTCCGCCGCTCCAACTCCGAGCTGGAGCAGTTCGCGTATGTCGCCTCGCACGACCTCCAGGAGCCGCTGCGGAAGGTCGCGTCCTTCTGCCAGCTCCTGGAGAAGCGCTACGGGACGGAGCTGGACGCGCGCGGCAAGCAGTACATCGACTTCGCGGTCGACGGTGCCAAGCGCATGCAGGTGCTCATCAACGACCTGCTCACCTTCTCCCGGGTGGGCCGGGTCCACGACAGCTGGAGCACCGTCGACCTCGACCGCTCGCTGGACCGGGCGCTGGCCAATCTGGCACTGGTCATCGAGGAGTCCGGCACCACGGTCGTGCGCGAGGACACGCTGCCCGAGGTGAACGGCGACGGAACGACCCTGGCCATGATCTGGCAGAACCTGATCGGGAACGCGGTGAAGTTCCGCCGCGCGGACGAGCCGTGCGTGATCACGGTCGGCTGCGTACGGGAGGACGACGTCTGGCACTTCACCGTGACGGACAACGGGATCGGGATCGCCCCCGAGTTCGCCGAGAAGGTCTTCGTCATCTTCCAGCGTCTGCACGCCCGCGACGAGTACGACGGCACGGGAATCGGACTCGCTCTCTGCCGCAAGATCATCGAGTTCCACGGCGGCCGGATCTGGCTGGATCCCGAACCCCGCCAGGGCGCCCGTATCCACTTCAGCCTGCCCGCCGAGGACGGCGGGTCCCCGGCCGGGGACCCGGCCGAACCCGCCCGACCCGCCGAGATCTCCGGAGATACCGCGTGACCCATCCCGCACAGCCCATCGAGGTCCTTCTCGTCGAGGACGACCCCGGTGACGAGCTGATGACGCGTGAGGCGTTCGAGGACAACAAGATCCGCAACACCCTCCATGTGGTCCGCGACGGACAGGAGGCGCTCGACTTCCTCTACCGCCGCGGCGAGCACGGCGAGGCCCCGCGCCCCGACCTGATCCTGCTCGACCTGAACCTGCCCAAGTACGACGGGCGTCAGGTGCTGGAGCAGATCAAGCAGGACCCGGAACTCTCCCTCATTCCCGTGGTCGTGCTGACGACGTCCTCCGCCGAGGAGGACATCCTGCGCAGCTACAAACTGCACGCCAACGCCTACGTCACGAAGCCGGTCGACCTCGATCAGTTCATCGCGGCGGTGCGCCAGATCGACGAGTTCTTCGTGACCGTGGTCCGGCTTCCCGGACGTGCGTAAGATCTGCTGACACAGGCCGGGAGTGGGATCTCCCGGCGCGGGTACACGAGCAGCGAGAAGAGAGGCCCATGGCCTCCCCCCGTTGCGCCCTGGCTGGAGCACATGAACGAACAGGCCGTCTCCCGGCCGGACGACTCCCCGAGGATCTGTCCGCCCACGGAGATACTGCACGCCGCCGAGGTGTTCGACGGCGAGCCGGGGTGCATCTCCCAGGCGCGGGGCCTGGCCGACCGCTTTCTCGCGCGGCTCGTCTCCGAGTGGATGGCCGTGCTCGGCACCCACACCCGCAATGATCTGATGCTGGCCGTGAGCGAGTTGGTCACCAATGCCGACCGTTACAGTCACGGCCCCTATCTGCTGGAGCTGGAGGGCACGGCGGAGCGGATCAGCGTCACCGTGTACGACAGCAGCAGCGCGCTCCCGGTCTTCTACTCCCCCGACCCGAGCCGGCTGGGCGGTCACGGCATGGAGATCGTGGTGGCCCTGTGCGACCGGCTGACGGCCGAGCGGGTTCCCGTCGGCAAGCGCATCCGCGCCGAGTTCATGCTCAGCAGCTGACCCGGGCCGCCCCCGGCGGTGTCGGGCTCCGCGGCGGTCAGCCGGCGCTCCCCTGTCTGCCGAACCAGTCGATGCAGACGACCAGCGCGTCGTCGAGCGGGTCCGCGTCGCGGTAGTCCGCCAGTTCACGCAGGACGGCGCCCGGCACCGAAGCCGCGGGCAGCAGCCGCGTCGCGAGGACCGCCCTGGCGAGGCCCCGCTCCACATAGGCCTCGCCGAGTGGCGAGACGGTGTCGTACACCCCGTCGCTGACGAGCAGCAGCCGGTCGCCGGGGATCAGCTGGAGGCACTGGACGTCGTACTGCGACTCCTCGAACATGCCGAGCGGCAGCTGCGCGTCCAGCTCGACGCGGGCGACCGTTCTGCCGCGCAGCCGCCACAGCTGCGGGGAGCCGGCGTCCACCGCGCCGACCGTTCCCGTGGCGAGGTCGAAGCGGAGCAGCAGCGTCGACACATGGACGCTGCCGCGGTGCTGGTCGTAGAGCGCCTGGTCGGCGAGTGCGGCCTGGTCCGCGATACCGATCCCGGCCCTTCGGGCGTTGCGCAGCGCGTTCACGGCGAGGTTGGTGAGCAGAGAGGCCTGGATGCCCTCGCCCATGCCGTTGGTCACGGAGACGGTCAGCTGGTCGCCGTCCGCGGCCCAGTCGAAGTTGTCGCCGTGGATGGCGTACGCCGGTTCCAGCTGGGCACCGATGGCGTACTCGGCCGCGGTGAACGCCCGGGCCGGGAGCAGTTGCCACTGCATCTCGGCGGCGAGGGTGAGCCGGGCGATGCGGCGGGCCCCCTGGTACAGATCGGTGTCCCGTTCGGCGACGACGATCTCGTGGCCCAGCAGGTCGGCCACATCGGACAGCTCGTTCACGGTCTGCGCGGTGGAGCCTCCGGCCGGGAGGCGGACGGTGAGGATGCCGAGGCGCTCGCCGCGTACGGTCACGGGAAGGTGATGGTCTACGGCTCCGTCCCGTCCGGCCGGCTCCTCGTACGGGCGCTGGCTGCCGAACGCCCGGCCCTGCGGGCTGTTGTGCATCGACAGGGCGCGTTCGCGCCCCGGAGCCGAGCCGACCGGGTTGAGCACGGTCATTCCGTAGTCCGCCAGCAGCAGCTCCACGGACCGGGCGTCGTACGCGGCGGCAAGTGCGCCGCGCACCGCCTCCACCAGGGCGTACGGTGCGGCCGCACGTACGGCTCTTTCGATTTCGGGACGGGCGTTCACGGTCTTCCGCTCATTCTTCGTCGGGTCACGGGGCCGGGGCCGGGCTGACAGGAGGACGTTCCGGATGACAGAGTGGACGGATGCGCCACCGCACCGATCTTCCTCATGGCCGCCTTGAGCGGGTCTCCGAGGACGTCTGTGCCGCATCGGAGCTGCTGGAAGTGCTGTGGGGCCGCGGCCAGGAGGCCGCGCCTCCGGGCACGGTGTCGCCCTCGCAGCTGCGGGCCCTGCTCGTCATCGAGAAGCAGGAGGGCAGCAACCTCCGCTCGCTCGGTGAGGCGCTCGGCTCGCGGGCTCCGTCGGTGAGCCGGCTCTGCGACCGGATGGAGGCCATGGGCCTCGTCCAGCGGGACCCCAGCCCGACGAGCCGCCGCGAGGTCGAGCTGCGGCTGACCGGGCGGGGCCACGCCCTGCTGGAGGAGTACCGGGCGATCCGCACGCGTGAGCTCTCCGCCGTGCTGGAGCGGATGCAGCCATCCGACGTGGCGGCGCTCACCGAAGGGCTGGCCGCTTTCCGTTCGGCCGCGTCGCAGCGGCTCACCGCCGGCCGGCTCCGTGACGACATCGCGGACAGCGCCTAGCTTCATCGAGCCCCTGCTTCCGCATTTCTGAGGCACTCCCCGAGGGGATGCGTCCATTGATCGTTCGGGTACAGATTGTTGCCCCATGGAGAATGTTGTCAAATGGCAACTATTGCTTCTATCGTGGCCTTCACCCGCCGCGAGCAGGGACGGACTCGCACCGGACCGTCCGCATCAACCGGCGTTCTCCCCCGCCATCCAGTGCATCATGAGGTGACCGTGCTCCCATCCCCCAGCGCCGGCAGAGCCATGAGAATCGTCCCACGCCAGGAGCGGGGAGCGCTGGTGCTCGCCGTGACCGGTGACCTCGACATTGACAACGTCACCCCGCTCGGCGCAGCGCTGGAGAGCGCGGCCGCGGACGGTGACGGCCCCGTCGTCGTCAACCTCTCGGACGTGAGCTTCGCGGACTCGACGACGGTGAACGTGCTTCTTCAGGGGCAGACCCTGCTGGGTCCCCGGCTGCGGCTCGCCGAGCCGTCCCCCTTCGTGGAGCGGCTCATCGGTGTGCTGGGCCTCGACAGCGTGCTGCCGGTCTTCCCGACCGTCACCGAGGCGATCGCCGCCCCGCTCCGCCGCTGAGCCCCGAACACCGCGTGCCCTTCCCCCGCACGGCGGGGAAAGGGCACGCGGTGTGTCGTGGATCGCCCGGTCAGCCGAGCGCAGGCGGAGCGTCCTCGGGCGCGGTGCCCCAGGCCGACGGCTCGCTGCCCACCGTGAAGGAGAGCGAGCGGGCCGAACGGACGTCGTCCGTGGTGAGGTAGGTGCGCGACTGCTGCGCACCGTCGAGCCGGGCCGACTGGATGTAGCGGTCGGTGTCCGATGCCCCGGGAGCGCTCACCGTGAGCGAGCCGCGCGGGTAGTACCGGCGGTCGAGCTTGATGTCGACGCGCTCGAACGCGGGCGTGGAGAGTCCCCAGGTGTCGGTGCCCGGCTGGACCGGGAAGACGCCGATCGAGGAAAGCACCATCCAGGCGGACATGGTGCCCAGGTCGTCATTGCCCGTCATCCCGGTCGGGCCGTTGGTGAAGAGCGTCAGGGCCGCATGGACCACATCGGTCGTCTTCCACGGCTGGCCGGTGGAGAGATAGGTGTACGGGGCGATGAGGTCGGGCTCGTTCTGCGGGTTGTACTTGTCGGCGTTGTAGTACGCGTACGGGCCGTTGACCCAGACCTCTCGGGCGGTCTTCGCGGGGTCGGCCAGCAGCTTGTCGTACGCGAAGAAGGAGTCGAGCCGCTGGTTGGCGGCGTCCTTGCCGCCGATCAGGTCGACCATGCCGGGGATGTCCTGCGGCACCATCCACTGGTACTGCCAGGACGTGCCCTCGTGGAAGCCCTCGCTCTCGGCCGGGTCGGCGGGGCCGGTGAAGGCGCCGGAGGCGTCGCGGGCGCGGAAGAAGCCGGTCGAGGGGTCGAAGATCTTCCGGTAGTTCTGGGCGCGGGCGTCGTAGCGTGCGGCGTCGGCGTCGTGGCCGAGGTCGCGGGCCATCTCGGCGAGCATTCCGTCGGAGAGGGCGTACTCCAGGGTGGCGGAGGCGCCGTGGTCGTAGTCCGAGTCACCGGGCTTGGCGTGCTGACGGTCCTTGATGTACGGGGCGAAGCCGTCCTTCAGGTACTCGACGTTGGCTTCCCGGCCGACCGGGGCCGAGTCCGCGGCCGGCACACCGTCCGCGTTCTTCCTGAGGGCGCGGTACGCCTGCTCCTCGTACCCCTTCAGCAGGCCCTGCTGGTAGGCGTTGGTGAGGAAGGGGGTGACCGGGTCGCCGGTCATGATGTTCGTCTCGACCGTGCCGTAGCCCCACTTGGGCAGCCAGCCGCTCTCGGCGTCGATCCGCAGGACGGATATCGCCATGTCGCGGGACTCGCGCGGGGCGAGCAGCGAGAGGAGCTGGGCCTGGGTGCGGTAGGTGTCCCAGAGCGACCAGTTCTGGTAGTACGTGAAGTTCTTGGCGCGGTGCTTCTTCTGGTCCCAGCCGGTGTAGCGGCCGTCCACGTCGCTGCCGACGTTGGGCGCGAGGAAGGACCGGTAGAGGGAGGAGTAGAAGGTACGGCGGAGTTCGTCACTGCCGCCCTGGGCCTTCACGCCTTCGAGGCGGTCCTCCCAGCTGCGCTGCGCGGCACGCTCGACACGGTCGAAGCTGCGGCCGCCCTCGGCGCGGAGGTTGAGCGCGGCGCCCTTGGCGTCGACGTAGCTCAGTGCCGTGGTGGCCTCGACGGTCCGGTCCTTTCTGGTGTCGAAGCGCAGCCAGGCGCCGTTGCGGGCGTCGGTGGCCGAGGACTTCCTGGACCCCTCCGTGACGGTGGCGCCCTTCCAGGTGCCGGAGGTGGTGAACGGCCGGTCGAAGTGGGTGACCGTGTAGACCGTGTACGGCTTGGTGTCCTGGCAGAAGCCGCTGCCGGTGATCGCGGTCCGCACGGTGCGGCTGTCCAGGATCTCGACCTCGGAGGAGAGCGTCTTGTGCAGCGACTGACCCGCGTTGAGCAGGACGTTGGCCTTGTCGGTGGCCGGGAAGGTGTAGCGCTGCACACCGGTGCGCTGCGTCGCGGTCAGCTCCGCGCCGATGCCGGTCTTGAGCCCGACCTTGTAGGAGCCGGGGCTCGCCTTCTCGTCGTCGTGGCTGAACTCGGCCGCGTACTTCGCGTAGTCGGTCTCGGTGACGTCGCCGGTGGTGGGCAGGGTCGGCAGGTCGCCGCCCAGACCGCAGCCGACGCCTGAGAGATGGACCGCGGAGAAGCCGCGGATGTGGTTCTCGCCGTAGTCGTAGCCGGTGTTGTGACCGGTGTCCGGGGAGAGCTGCACCATGCCGAAGGGCACGGAGGCGCCGGGGTAGGTGTTGCCCTCGTTCTGGGTGCCGATGAACGGGTTGACCAGATCGGTCAGCCGGCCGTCGGTCCGGGGCGTGGCCTGGGCCGTGGCCCCGGGGTAAAGGACACCGCCCAGGAGCGCGGCGGCGGCGAGTGCGGCCGCCGGGCCGCGCAGTCGCGGCCGTGGGGTCCGGTGCATGGGGATACTCCTTCGGACAACGTTGTCAGAGCGCGATCATTCTTGATTCCCCGTTGACCCGCGTCAAGGGGTCGGGCGGTGCCGCTCCGGCCCGCCCGCACACGGGACGGGCCGGAGCGGCACCAGCGATCAGGCCGCGGGGCAGCCCGCGACGACCGGCTGCGACGCGTCGCGGATCAGCGCCTTCTGGGCGTCGTGGACCCTCTTCACATCGGGTTTGACGACCCTGCGGTCGTAGGTGAGCAGTCCGTTCAACTCGCCCTCCACGTCTGATATCTGCGTGTACACCGCGCCGTTGCCTCCCTTGCAGGCGAGTGCGTGCACCTCGTCGAGCTTGGCGAGGTAGTCGTCCGTGTAGGTGGCCGGGTCGACCGCGATGTACGACTGCTGCACGGCCCAGGCGTGGCCCGGTACCGCGAGACCCAGTCCGCCGTACTCACCGCTGATCAGGGCCCGTCGACCGTCCGGCTTGGGCAGGGCGGGACTCGGGTAGCCGTGCTCGTCGATGATGTCCCCGGTGCCTCCGTCGACGCCGAGGTTGATCCCGGACATGCTGTTGACCAGGCGTGTCGGGTCCCAGGACTTGGCCTGGTCGGCGATGCGGACCTCGTCGTACTGGCCCCAGCCCTCGTTGAAGGTGACCCACATGACGACGGACGGGTGGCTGGAGTGTTCGTCGATCATCTCCTTCATCTCGTGCTCGTACTGCGCGCGGGCGGCGGCCGACGGGTTGACGGTGTTCATCGCCGGCATGTCCTGCCAGACCATCAGGCCGAGCTTGTCCGCCCAGTAGAACCAGCGGTCGGGTTCGACCTTGATGTGCTTGCGGACCGAGTTGAAGCCCATCGCCTTGTGCATCTTCAGGTCGTACGCGAGTGCCTCGTCGGTGGGCGCGGTGTGCAGCCCGTCCGGCCAGAACCCCTGGTCGAGGGTGGCCATCAGGAAGACCGGCTTGCCGTTGAGGACGGTACGGGGGGTGCCGTTCACCTTCTCGACGGCGATGGACCGCATCCCGAAGTAGCTGCCGACCCGGTCGGCTCCGACGGTGACCTCCAGCTGGTAGAGATGCGGATCGTCCGCGGCCCACAGGTGCGGGTGCGGGACGGGTACCTTCAGCGCCGATCCGGTCCGGCCGGTGGCGGTGCCCACCTTGCGCTTGCCGTCGTACGCGGTCGCCGTGACCGGGACCCCGTCCCGCACACCGCGCGCCTCGACGGTGACGCTCGCCCCCGGGACGTCCGGGGTGAGCTTCAGCGAGTCCGCGTGGTCGGCGGCGACCGGTTCCATCCACACCGTCTGCCAGATGCCGGAGGACGGGGTGTACCAGATGCCGCTCGGGTCGAGGCGCTGCTTGCCCATCGGCGGGTTCTCGCCGTCCCTGGCGTCGGTCGGGTCGTAGACGCCGACGATCAGCTCCTGGGTGCGGCCGGGCACCAGCGCGTCGGTGACATCCGCGCTGAACTTGTCGTAGCCGCCCTTGTGTTCGGCGACGCGCTTGCCGTTGACGTACACCTCGGCCTGCCAGTCCACGGCACCGAAGTTCAGCTGGAGCCGTTTGCCCGAGCCGACCTTCCAGTTCTTGGGGACGGTGAACGTGCGGCGGTACCACATGCGGTCCTCGTGCCGTTCGATCCCGGAGAGCTGGGACTCGACCGGGTACGGGACGAGGATCTTCTCGCCGAGCTTCCTGCCAACCGGGGGCTGCTCCCCCGCCTTCGCCGCGGCGAACTCCCAGGAGCCGTTGAGGTTCTGCCAGTTGTCGCGGGTGAGCTGGGGGCGCGGGTACTCGGGGAGCGCGTTCTTCGGCCCCACCTCGTCGGCCCACTTCGTGCTCAGCTCGTGGGTGGAGTGGTTCGGCCCGCTGGACCAGAAGGCGCCGACCGGCTTGCCGTCCTGGCCGGCCAGTGCGCCGTCGCCGTCGTAACGGATGTCGGCCAGGCCGGTGGCGTTCCCGGCCTTGTTCCCGACGACCGGTTCCTTGAGGGCGACGGTCAGACTGCGCGGGTCCTTCGGGTCGGCCTTGACCGCGCCGAGCGGCCACTCGGCCCCGCCGATCACGGCGTCGAGGTGGTTCACCAGGCCGGCCGGCAGCCGCCCGAGCTTCTGTGCGAAGTCCAGCTTGAGGGTGCGTCCGTCGGCGAGCACGGTGGCGGCGATGGCCCCGTCGTACGCGAAGTCGTCGGGCAGCCGGAAGGCGGACTGCGGCACCGGGACCTTCGTGCCGCCGGGTTCGGTCCACCTGAGGTGGAGGTTGGAACCGCCCTCGTGCTCGAAGTACTCGACCTTGAAGTCGTAGGCGGTCCCCGCGGTCAGCTCGACCGGCTGGGAGGTCTGCTCCTTCTCCCAGTCGTCGACCCAGTGGTCGATGACCGGCTTCCCGTCGATCCAGAGGCGGAAGCCGTTGTCCCCGATCATGGAGAAGGTGTGGGCGCCGGACTTCTCCGGCACGATCTTTCCGGTCCACCGGATGCTGGCGTCGTCGGACTGCCCGGTGGCCGAGGCCAGCCGCGACTCCAGGGTCGGGAAGTCGATGCCCGGGTCGAATCCGGTGGCCTTGAGCTCCCCGAAGTCGAAGGCGCCCGGGGCGGACTGGGTGTAGTACTCCCCCTTCAGCCCGTGCACGTCGGCCGAGCCCCCGGGGTCGTGATCGGCCGCCGAAGCGGCGGGAACGGCGGACAGTCCCGCGGCGCCGACGACGGCGGCGAGGAGCAGGACCAACTTCTTTCTGATGCGCACGGATCCTCCTTGTGAGGAAGGGTGGCGGCTCGTTGCAACAGGATGTACAACGTTGGAAGGAATGGCAGTTGGCATGACAGCACGACGGATGCGGCGCTGTCCAGGTGCATGACAATCCCCCGTTCGGAGGAAGCAACACCCGGAGAACCCGAGGCACAGCGGCGTGGAACGGGGTACGGCGCGACCCCGCCGCGCCGCGCTTCAACACGCCCTCGACAGGCCCGCCGTAAGCCCAGGAGCACCCTCGCGGCGCTGGTCTCAGGCCCTGCCGGGGAGATCGACGTCCTGGGCGCTCGCCGGCGTTCCGGGCGCGCTGTCGAAGACGCAGTCACCGCACAGGCCGCCGCCCGGACCGCGGTAGTAGAGGCAGCAGGTGCGCCGGCGGAAACCCGGGCCGTGCGGGGCGCCGGTGTCGCGCAGACCGGGGTGGTCGAAGAGTTCGGCCGCCAGGGCGCGGGCGCGCGCGGCGACGTCCGGCCGGCCGTGGGCGCGCGCCCAGCCGATCAGCTGGCGTACGGCTCCGGCCAGCGCGGATCCGGCGTTGCCCCACAGGAGCCGGGCCGAGACGGCCGTGTCGCGGCGGACCGCCGCGACGAGCGGTTCGAGATGGCCGTACTGGACGACGTCCCTGATCCGGTCGGCGGTGCCCGGCAGCAGCCCGGCGGACTCCGTCCACAGGTCGTCGGGCGCCTGCTGACGGGGGTCCCAGTGCAGGTTCTCCGCCCGCAGGTCGGGGAAGCGGCCCGAGAGCGCCGCCGGCCCCAGCGCGGTGGCCCACAGCCGCGCGGCCAGCCCCAGCTGCGCGACAGAGGCGGCGACCCGGCGCTCGGACGTGCCGAGCCGCTCGGCGACGGTGTCGATCCGGAAGGTGAGCGATGCGGCGTCGCCCTCGTAGACCCGGGCCAGCGCCCGGTGCCCGTCGTCCGGCGGCGGGGTCGCCCGCAGCGTGAAGAACGCGCCCACCGAGGCCGCTTCCGGCTCGTCCATCGTGCTGCCGCCTTTGCTCCCCGGCCACCTGTCGTGACGCCGCGGACACCAGGGGTGCCACGGCTCGCGGTTCACCGTATCCGTACGGGATGATCGTTCTGACGTCGGCGGCAGGGGGGACTACCGTCAGGAGGAGGACACCGTAACCACTGCCGTACTACCAAAGCAGTACGCCGGATCGCCGCCTCAAGGACGACGACGCGGCGGCTTTGAAGGGCCATCGTGGTGTACATGAGTTCCCTCGCGCTGTCCGTGCTGCTGTCGCTGGTCTCCGCGGTCGCCTATGCGGCCGGCGCGATCGTCCAGGAGCGCGTCGCCACGGCCTCCGACGGTCGCTCACTCGCTCCGCTGCGCGACCGTGTCTGGTGGGCCGCGGTGGCGCTGAACGGCGTGGGAGCGCTTCTGCACGTGGTGGCGCTGGCCTACGGTCCGCTCAGCCTCGTGCAGCCGCTGGGCGCCCTGACCATCGTCTTCGCCCTGCCGATGGCTGCTCTCTTCGTCCGCCGCAGGGCCGGGGCGACGGCCTGGCGCGGCGCGATCATGGCGGCCGTGGGCCTGGCCGGTCTGCTCGCCCTCACCGGAAGCTCCGACGCGCACACCCTGGGCGGCCCGCAGCAGCTGATGCTCGGCACGGTGACGTGCGGCGCGGTGGCGGCGCTCATCCTGATCTCCAAGGCGATGCGCCGGCCGGTGATGCGCAGCGTGGTCCTGGCCGGGGGCGCCGGTGTGGCGTTCGGTATCGCCTCCGTGTTCACCAAGACCGTGGCCATGGAGTGGACCTCTGGCTCGCTGGGTACCGGGCTGCCGACCCTGCTGGTGATCGCGGCCCTCGCCGCCACCGGCCTGCTGCTGTCCCAGGCCGCGTACCGGGGCGCGGGTCTGACCGCCCCGCTCGCCACGGTGACCGTGGTGAACCCGGTGGTCGCTGCGGTCGTCGGCATCACGCTGTTCGGTGAGACGTTCCGGCACGGCACCGCGGGCACGCTGCTCGCCCTGGCCTGCGGGGTCGTCGCGGCCGGCGGGCTGATCCTGCTCACCACGGAACGGATGGGCGCGGAGCGCCGGCAGACGCAGGAGGTGGCGGGCGGCACGGAGCGGCAGACCGGGGAGAGCGAGGACGCGGGGCCCGGGACCTCCGTCCCAGCTGCCCCGCCCGTGTCCGGTGCCTTTCCGGTCCCCGGCGCGGAGGCCGGGGATTTCGGCGGGCCCGCCGGCTCGCCGGACCCGGTGGGCGCTCGGCGGCAGCCGGCAGGGGCGGCATCGGCCGTGGTGGCGTTTCCCGAGCCCGCGGGGCCGGAGCCCTCAGCACCGGAAACGTTTCCCGGCCCGCTGTCGCTGCCTGTACGGCCAGCGCCGGAGCGCCGGTTGGGGCAGGTCGGGTTCGGCCCGGCCCCGCGGCCGCACACTCGCACCGCACGACGCGGCGGATTGCCCGGCGGGTCCACCGCCTTGCCCGCCGCTGCCGACGCGACAGCCGTGCCGGCCGATGACACCGGGCAGGGCGGGACTCTTCAGACCTTGACGCCACCCGCCCTGAGGTAGGCCAGCGGGTCGACGTCGGAGCCGTACTCGGGGCCGGTGCGGACCTCGAAGTGCAGATGCGGACCCGTCACATTTCCGGTAGCGCCGGAGCGGGCGATGCGCTGGCCTGCGCCGACATGCTGTCCGGCGCGCACGTGGAGGGCCGACAGGTGGGCGTACTGGCTGTACTTGCCGTCGCTGTGCCGGATGACGATCTGGTATCCGTACGCCCCGCCCCAGCCGGCCGTGACGACCGTGCCCGAGGCCATCGCCTTGACCGAGGTGCCGGTGGGAACCGGGAAGTCGACGCCGGTGTGGTAACCGCTCGACCAGGAGCCGGGCTGACGGTACTGGGTGCCGGTGCGGGCCTCGATCGGGGCGGTGATCCCGGTGTGCTTCGCGGTGTGCCCGGCCTTGTGGGTCTCCGCCTTCTTCGGCTTGGCCTGCTGCTTCGGCTGAGCCGCCTGCTTCGGGTGCGCCGGCCGCTTCGGCTCGGGCTGCGCTGCCCGCTTCGGCGCGGCCTGCCGGGCCGCGGGCTTCGGGTCCGCCTTCGGGGCGGTCTTGGTGCTCGCCCTCGAGGTCCCGGCCAGGTCGAGGCTCAGCCGCTGGCCGGGGAAGATCAGATCCGGGTCGTCACCGACGACCTTGCGGTTCGCCGAGTAGAGCCGCTGCCAGCCGCCGAGGTCGCGGTCGGCCGCGATCCCGGAGAGCGAGTCGCCGCTCGCCACGGTGTACGAGTCGCGCTTGCCCGGCACCGTCGTCGGTGTGGTGGCTGCCGGGGTCTGCCTCGCCTGGACCTTCCTGGGCGCCGGGGTCCTGCCATCGGCGGCCGCCCGCTTCGGCGTCGCGGGACTGGTCGTCCGCCCGGTCTGCGGGCTGATGTCGGGAGAGTCGCCGCCCCGCGCCAGTCCGGCCCGCGCGGAGCAGACCGGCCAGGCGCCCGGCCCCTGCCCCTTCAGGACCTTCTCCGCGATGGCGATCTGCTGGTCCCTGCTGGCCAGGTCAGCGCGTGGCGCGTAGTCCGCGCCGCCGTACGCCGCCCAGGTGGACCGGGTGAACTGCAGCCCGCCGAAGTAGCCGTTGCCTGAATTTATGTGCCAGTTGCCGGTGGACTCGCACGCGGCCACCTTCTCCCACACACTTCCTGACGCGGCACCCGCCGATGCGGCGGTGATCAGCGGGAGGGCTAGTCCCGCACCACCCGCAGTGACCAGCATCGAGGCACGGTTGATGCGGCTCGGCTGGTATCTGCGGTGCCGTCCGTTCGCGGCCATGACTTGGCTCCCCCACTGACAGTAGGACACGTCGCAAGCGGTCAACTTATGTGCTGACAACGGGTGATGACAAGAGCGCGCGCGGTTGCCCGCATCAACGCCCGTGCAACCGTTCCCCATTGACACGACCCAGTCGGCCAGCGACGCTGAGCCGGGCACGTTGGGAGAGCGCTCTCCGGGCGGAGGGCGCTGGGTTGAAGGGGCATGGCCGTCATGACGGACGAAGAGATCGATCCGCTGCTGGAGAAGCTCGACGCGGCGCAGAAGGTACGCCTGCTGACCGGCGGGAGCACCTGGCGCACGTACTCCGAACCGGCTGTCGGACTGCGCCCCCTCACCCTCTCCGACGGACCGGCCGGGGTGCGCGGCGAGACGTGGGACGAGCGCGAGACCTCGCTCGTGCTCCCCTCCCCGACCGCACTGGCGGCCTCCTGGGACGAGCGGCTGCTCACGGATCTCGGCGCGCTGCTCGCCGCCGAGGCCCGCCGCAAGGGCGTGGACGTGCTCCTCGCGCCGACCCTGAATCTGCACCGTTCGCCGCTGGGCGGGCGGCACTTCGAGTGCTTCTCCGAGGACCCGCTGCTCACCGGGCGGACCGGGGCGGCACTCATCAGGGGCATCCAGTCCGGCGGGGTCGCGGCCACCGCCAAGCACTTCGTCGCCAACGACGCCGAGACGGACCGGCTGAGCGTCGATGTCCGCATGGACGAGCAGACCCTCCACGAGGTCTACCTCGCCCCCTTCGAGGCCGCGGTGGAGGCCGGGGTCTGGGCCGTCATGTCCGCGTACAACAAGGTCGGCGGCGCCACCATGTCCGCCTCCCCCCTGCTGGAGAGCCCGCTCAAGAGCGACTGGGGGTTCGACGGAACCGTCGTCTCGGACTGGGGAGGTGTGCGCACCCTCCTGGACACCGCGCGCTCCGCACAGGACCTGGCGATGCCCGGCCCCGAGGGCCCCTGGTCGACGGGCCTGCTCGCCGCTCTGGAGCAGGGACTGGTCTCCGCCGAGGTGGTCGACGACAAGGTGCGGCGGCTGCTGCGGCTGGCGCGGCGGGTGGGTGCGCTCGGCTCGCCCCGGCCGGTGTGGCGGCCCTCGGTGGCCTCCGCCGCCCAGCGGGCGCTGCTGCGCCGCGCCGTCGCCGCCGGTTCGGTACTGCTCCGCAACGACGGGCAGCTCCTCCCGCTCGATCCGGCGGGGCTGCGTTCGGTCGCGGTCATCGGCCCGCACGCCACTGCGGTACGCATTCAGGGCGGCGGCAGCGCGGAGGTCTTTCCCGACTCGGTGGTGACTCCGCTGGCAGGGATCCAGGGGGCGCTGGGCGGGGGCGCGAGGGTGACCTACCGGCCGGGACTGCCGTTGCCGTCCCGGCCCCGCCCCCTCGGCCGGGACTGGTCGCGCGATCCCCGGTCCGGGGAACCGGGCGTGCTCGTACGGCTGCTCGACGCGAGCGGGGCCGAACTCCACGCCGAGCACCGGCTGTCCGGCCGGATCGTGGAGCCCTCCGTCGCGGTCGACGGTGCCGCGTCCGTGGAAATCCGGGCCCTGGTCCGGCCACCCGTCGGCGGGGTGTGGACCTGGGCGGTGGGCGGCTGGGGCGCGATCTCGCTGTCCGTCGGCGGCCGTGAGGTGCTGGCCGGGACCTTCCCGCTGGACAGCGACGATCCGACCCGGGTCCACGTCGCTCCGCCCGAGCACTGCGCGCGGGCCGAACTCGCCGCGGGCGACGAGGTGGAGGTGGTGGCACGGCGCTCGCTCGCGCCGGGTTCCGGAGTCGCGACGATCCTCGCCGCCGCCCCACCCGCCGGGGACGCCTCCGCCGCACTCGCCGAGGCCGTGGCCGCCGCGCGGGCAGCGGAAGTCGCGGTGGTGGTCGTGGGCACGACCGAGCAGAGCGAGTCGGAGGGGCACGACCGCGAGAGCCTCGACCTGCCGGAGGGGCAGGACGCGCTCGTCCGGGCCGTGGTGCGGGCCAATCCGCGCACGGTGGTCGTGGTGAACGCCGGCGGCCCGGTCGCCCTGCCCTGGCACACCCGGGTGCCGGCGCTGCTGCTCGCCTGGTTCCCCGGGCAGGAGGCCGGGGACGGGCTGGCGGACGTGCTGTTCGGCCGGGCCGAGGCGGGCGGCCGGCTGCCGACCACCTGGGGCGCCGCCCAGGAGGACGTACCGGTGCTCGACACCCTGCCCGCCCCCAACGGGCGGCTCCACTACGAGGAGGGCCCGCACATCGGCTATCGCGCCTGGCTGCGCTCCGGGTCCGTGCCCGCCTACTGGTTCGGCCACGGGCTGGGCTACACGGACTGGGAGTACGAGGAGCTGACGGCCCCGGCGAGCGTACGGGCCGGGGAACCCTTCGACGTACGGGTACGGGTGCGCAACTCGGGGCGGCGGCACGGCCGCGAGGTGGTCCAGGTCTATCTGGCCAGGAGCGGGTCGGCGGTCGAGCGGCCGGTGCGCAGGCTGATCGGATACGCGGCTGTCGAGGCGGGGCCCAGGGAGAGCGTGGTCGCGGTGGTGCGGGTGTCCGGGCGGGCCCTGGCGCACTGGTCGGCCGAGCGGCACGGCTGGGAGACGGAGGCCGGCGGGTTCACGCTGCTGGGCGGCCGCTCGGCGGGCGAACTGCCGCTCACCGCGGCGCTGACGGCGGCCGGGGCGCCGCCTTTGGCCGGTCCCGGCGTTCCGGAGGTGGCAGATCGCGATGGAGAGCGCTCTCCGTCGGTGCTATAAATGCGCTCATGACGGATGATCTGCGCTCGGCCGGTACACCCACCCTGGAGGACGTGGCGAGGGCGGCCGGGGTCTCCCGCGCCACCGTCTCCCGGGTGATCAACGGAGTACGCAATGTCGATCCGGTGATCCAGGAGGCCGTGCGCCGGGCGGTCGCCCGCACCGGATACGCGCCCAACCGCGCGGCACGCTCCCTGGTGACCCGGCGCACCGACGCCATCGCACTGGTGGTCTCGGGCGCCGGGGTCGAGTCCGGGCCCGCGGACAGCGCACGGGCCCCCGGAGCCGAGCCCGCGGAGGCGGGCGAGCCCGACAGCGGCTCCGCCTTCACCGCGCAGGTCTTCGCCGACCCGTTCTTCGGCCGGGTGGTGACCGGGGTGGTCAACTACCTGCGGCCGCGCGGAATGCACCCGGTGCTGATGTTCGCCGAGACGTCACGGGCCCGGGAGGACGTGGTCTCGTTCCTCCGCCAGGGCAGTGCCGACGGCGCCCTCGTCGTCTCGACGCACGCGGAGGACCCGCTGCCCGGTCTGCTGACGGACGCGGGACTGCCCGCGGTGCTGTACGCACGGCCCGCGCGCCCGGTCCGGATCAGCTATGTCGACCTCGCCCACCAGGACGGTGCGCGGCTGGCGGCCGAGCATCTGCTGGCGCGGGGCTGCCGCCGCATCGCGACCATCAGCGGGCCGCTCGACGTACCGGCCGGGCAGGAGCGACTGGCCGGTTTCCGCGACACGATGACGCGGCTCGGGCATCCGTACATCCCGATCGCCGAGGGACAGTTCACCCAGGAGAGCGGCGAGGCCGCGATGGAACGGCTGCTGGTCGAACATCCCGACCTGGACGCGGTGTTCGCGGCCAACGACCTGATGGCGGTGGGCGCCTGCCACGTCCTGCGGGAACACGGGAAACGAGTGCCCGAGGACGTCGCGGTGATCGGGTTCGACGACAGCAGCGCGGCGTCCGCCTGCCGTCCGCCGCTGACCACGATCCGTCAGCCGGTCGAGGCGATGGCCGCGGAGATGGCCCGGCTGCTGATCGAACGGCTGGCGAAGCCGGACGGGGCCGCGACCTCCGTGATCTTCGAACCGGCTCTGGTGGTGCGGGACTCGGCGTAGACCGGCGCAGAGCCTGGGCCGTGTCCGCGAAGTCCCGTTGGGGTTGCACCGCACCGGCTGCGGAAAGGATCGGGTGGTCGCCGCGCTACCTGATCGGGGTTCCCCTGTGAGTCTGACCGACCGGATACTTCCCCTCGCGGGTGTCGCTCTCGGGGCGCTCATGTCGTACGTGATGAGCACCCTGAACGAGCGGACGAGGTGGCGCAGGCAGCAGGCCGTGCGGTGGGACGAACACCGGCTGACGGCCTATGCCGAGTACGCGCACGCCGTCAAGGAGCTGGCGGCCCGCTACCGGACGCTCGCCGTCGCCCGCGGTCTGACGTCGGGGCCGATGTCTCCGGAGACCACGCCCGAGGTGCTCGCGGAGCTCGGCCGGCTGGAGTCCCGGCGGTCGGCGCTGTCCGAGACGCTCGCGCTGCTCGGCGACACCGAGGCGAACACCGCCTCCAAGACGCTGGACCACTGCGTGTGGCGGCTGGAGTGCCTGGCCCGCGGTATCCCCACCGAGGCCGAACAGGACTGGGACCAGGCGTACCTGGAGTTCCGTCAGGCACGGGACCGCTACGTCACGCGTGCGCGGGCCGACCTCGGCGTCCCGGGGGCCGTCGCCCGGGACGTGGCCTGGCCGCCCGCGTGGCGCCCCGCGAGCCGGTCCTCGCCCTCGCCGTGAGATGTGTGTGGCGCCCGCCCGTACGCCTGCGGAACGGCACGCCCCACCCCGTCCAGCGCCGCCTCAGCCCGGCGCGTCCGAGGCAGTCCGCGGGCGCTCCCTCTTCCGCACGGCGTCCGCGGCGGTCCGGAACCCCGGCGCCGGGTTGCTGGGCGGGGGCTCGGGGGCCGGGCGGCTGCCGCCCCTGGCGAGGAAGTCGGCCAGCGGGAGCGTCGCGGCGCCGACCGTGACCGCGTCGGGGCCCAGCCGGCCCATCTCGATGGTGGTACGGGCCGCGGCGTGCCGGAGCGCGTACTCCTGCGCGTAGCGGCGGATGTCGGGCAGCAGGTGCGGTCCGATCAGCAGGCCCGCCCAACCCCCGAGCAGAATGCGTTCGGGCAGGAAGAGGTTGATCAGGTCGCCGAGGGCCGCGCCCAGGCATTCGGCCGTCTCGTCGAGCAGCGAGACCGCCAGTGGGTCGGGCTCACCGCCGGGACCGGGGTAGGCCGCGGCCAGCAGCGCGGCGAGCGCGGTCTCGTCGTCGGCGTCGGCGTCGAGCGGGCCTCCCGCCTCGTGCCAGCGCTCGCGCATCGCCTCGGCGCCCGCGTACGCCTCCAGGCAGCCGATCGAGCCGCACCGGCAGCGGCGTCCGCGCAGCTGGACAGTGGTGTGGCCCCATTCGAGGGCCATGCTGCTGCGGTCCTCGTCGAGCAGGTCGCCGTGGTTCACACAGGCGCCGACGCCGGAGCCGATGAGCGCGATGGCCGAGGCTCCCGCGCCGCGGCCGCCGCCGAACCACATCTCGGCCTGGCCGAGCGTCTTGGCACCGTTGTCGATGAAGAACGGCACCTCGGGCGGGACCCGGACGGCGTCGCGGAGCAGCTGCTCGAAGGGGACGGCGCTCCAGTCGATCGTCTGGCCGTGGACGACGGAGCCCACGTCGCCGATGGCGCCGTCCGGGGCGTCCCGCTCGATGATCCCCGGAACGCCGATCCCGATGCCGAGCAGCCGGCGCGGGTCGGCCCCGGCGTCCCGCAGCACATCGGCGACCCCGCTGCGGACATGGCCGACGATACGGCTGACGTCGTAGCCGTGCTGGGCCAGCAGCCTTTCGGTGCGGGCGAGTTCGGTGAGGGAGAGGTCGAAGAGCTCCACCCTGATCCTGGTCTCGCCGATGTCGATGCCGATGAGGAGCCCGCCCCCGGGCGCGACGCGCAGCAGCGTACGGGGACGGCCGCCGTCGGAGTCGACGACACCGGCCTCCTCCAGGAGGCTCTCGGCGGCGAGTTCCGCGACGACGTTGCTGATGGAACCTGAACTCAGCCCCGTGGCGGGACCGAGCTCCTGGCGGCTCAGCGGGCCGTCGAAATACAACCGTTGCAATACCCTCGCCCGGTTGCCCCGTCGCAGGTCACGCACGGTCCGTCTGTTGCGCTCAGCCATGTGGCTCCTTCCCTTCCCGCAACATACCGTGACCGCGGGACTTGACGCGACCTTCTCTCACCTCTTAAATCACGTCATAAATTAAGGCCTGAAGACCGTTCGGTTCCCGAACACGGCCTTCCTCCCCGGAAAGGGGCCACCCAGCATGCGCACCATCAGAGCCGCAGCAGCCGTCACCCTCGCGATCTCCATCGCCGCCGGCGTCACCGGCTGCGGAGGCGGTTCGTCCGCCAAGGGCGGCAGCAACGATTCGCCGAAGACCCTCACCTACTGGGCGTCCAACCAGGGCCCCAGCATCGAGGCCGACAAGAAGATCCTCACCCCCGAGCTGAAGAAGTTCGAGGAGCAGACCGGCATCAAGGTCAAGCTGGAGGTCGTGCCCTGGGCCGACCTGCTCAACCGGATCCTCGCCGCCACCACGTCCGGCCAGGGCCCGGACGTGCTGAACATCGGCAACACCTGGTCGGCATCGCTTCAGGCGACGGGCGCGCTGCTCCCCTGGAACAAGGCCAACTTCGACGCGATCGGCGGCCGGGACCGCTTCGTCGACTCGGCGGTCGCCTCAGCCGGCGCGGAGGGCAAGGACCCCTCCGCGGTGCCGCTGTACTCGCTCGCGTACGCCCTGTACTACAACAAGAAGAGCTTCGCCGAGGCAGGCATCAGCAAGCCGCCGGCCACCTGGGACGAGCTGGTCGCGGACGGCAAGAAGCTCTCCAAGGACGGCAAGTGGGGGCTGGGTGCCGAGGGCTCCAACCTCTCCAACAACATCCACCAGACCTTCGTCCTGGGCCAGCAGCACGGTGCGGACTTCTTCGACGCCGACGGCAAGGCGACCTTCACCTCCGACGGCGCCGTGGCGGCGGTGAAGCAGTACATCGACTTCATGGCCAAGGACAAGATCATCGCTCCGGGCAACGCGGAGTACGCCCAGAACCAGTCCCTGACGGACTTCGCCAAGGGCAAGACCGCGATGGTGCTCTGGCAGGCCGCGGCCTCCACCTTCGCCTCCCAGGGCATGAAGCCCGAGGACTGGGGAGCGGCCCCGGTCCCCGTCGGGTCCGGCACCCCGGGCACCGGCAAGAGCACCAACTCCATGGTCGCCGGCATCAACATGGCGGTGTTCAAGAACACCAAGAACATCGACGGCGCCAAGAAGTTCGTGAAGTTCATGACCAGCGACGCCGAGCAGAAGCTGCTCAACAAGACCTACGGATCGATCCCGCCGGTCAAGACCGCCCAGGCCGACGAGGCGTTCTCCGCCCCCGACCTGAAGGTCCTGCGCGACACCCTGTCCACCAGCGCCGCCCCGCTGCCGCAGGTGCCGAACGAGTCGCAGTTCGAGACGGCCGTGGGTACGGCGGTCAAGGAGCTGTGGGCCGATGCCGCAGCCGGACACCCCGTGACCACCGAATCCGTCAAGGCGCGCCTCGAAAAGGCCCAGCAGACGATGCAGCAGTAAGGCTCCCTCATGACCGCCACCGTGACCACCGACAGCCGGACGGAACAGTCGGACAGGGTGACGAGCCGGGGCACCGGGGGTGCGCGCAGGAGACTGCCGCGCATCCCCGACCGGATCCGCCAGGGCGGACTGCCCTATCTCCTGCTCCTGCCGGCCGTCCTGCTCGAACTCCTCGTCCACGTGATTCCGATGATCATCGGAATCGTGATGAGCTTCCGCGAGCTCACGCAGTTCTACATCAACAACTGGGGCGGAGCGCCCTGGAGCGGCTTCGACAACTACAAGATCGCCGTTGACGTCAACGCCCCGATCGGTGAAGCGCTGCTCCACTCGTTCTTCGTCACCTGTGTCTTCACGTTCTTCGCCGTCGGCCTGGCCTGGCTGTTCGGGGTCGCGGCGGCGATCATGCTGCAGGAGAACTTCCGCGGCCGGGGCTTCCTCCGGGCGATCTTCCTCGTCCCGTACGCCCTGCCGGTTTACGCGGCCGTCATCACCTGGGCGTTCATGTTCCAGCGGGACAACGGCCTGGTCAACCACGTGCTCCACGACCAGCTCGGGCTGACCGACCAGCCGTCCTTCTGGCTGATCGGTGACAACAGCATCTACGCGCTGATCGTCGTCTCGGTCTGGAAGGGCTGGCCGTTCGCCTTCCTCATCGTGATGGCGGGGCTGCAGAACATCCCGCGCGAGCTGTACGAGGCCTCCGCGATCGACGGGGCCGGCATCTGGCAGCAGATCCGCAAGATCACCCTGCCGGCGCTCCGCCCGGTCAACCAGGTCCTGGTGCTCGTCCTGTTCCTGTGGACGTTCAACGACTTCAACACCCCGTACGTCCTCTTCGGGAAGGCGGCACCTTCGAGCGCGGACCTGATCTCGATCCACATCTACCAGTCGTCGTTCGTCACCTGGAACTTCGGCACCGGATCCGCCATGTCCGTACTGCTGCTGCTCTTCCTGCTGGTCGTGACGGCCGTCTACCTGCTCATCACCTCACGCGGAAGGAAGGGCTCCGATGCCTAGCCATGCCCAGCCGGCCGCGCTGCCGGGAGCGCCGAGGTCCCGGGCCCGGAGGCGGTCCCCGATGGCCGCGCCGCAGTCCTTCCTCTGGACCCGCCGCGTCATCCTGACCTTCCTGGCCGCCTTCGCCCTGCTCCCCGTCTATGTGATGGTCAGCAGCTCGCTCAAACCGCTCCAGGACGTGTCGGGGAAGTTCCACTGGATACCGTCCGGGCTGACCGTCCAGCCGTACTTCGACATCTGGAAGACCGTCCCGCTCGCCCGGTACTTCGTCAACTCGCTGGTCGTGGCGGGTTCGGCGACGGTCCTCTCGGTGATCATCGCGGTGTTCTCCGCGTACGCCGTGAGCCGCTACAAGTTCCGCGGCAAGCGCGTCTTCACCGTCACGGTGCTCTCCACCCAGATGTTCCCCGGCATCCTCTTCCTGCTCCCGCTGTTCCTGATCTTCGTCAACATCGGGAACAGCACCGGCATCGCGCTGTACGGCTCGCGCGGCGGACTGATCCTCACGTATCTGACGTTCTCGCTGCCGTTCTCCATCTGGATGCTCATCGGCTACTTCGACTCGATCCCGAAAGATCTGGACGAGGCCGCCCTGGTGGACGGCTGCGGACCGCTCGGCGCCCTGTTCCGGGTCGTCGTGCCGGCCGCCGTGCCGGGCATCGTCGCCGTCGCCGTGTACGCGTTCATGACGGCCTGGGGCGAGGTGCTCTTCGCCTCCGTCATGACCAACGACACCACCCGCACCCTGGCCGTCGGCCTCCAGGGTTACGCCACCCAGAACGACGTGTACTGGAACCAGGTGATGGCCGCCTCGCTCGTCGTCAGTGTCCCGATCGTCGCCGGGTTTCTGCTGCTTCAGCGCTACCTCGTCGCGGGCCTCACCGCGGGAGCCGTCAAGTGACCACTTCGGAAAGGAAGTCCGTGAACGACCTCAGCGCCCTACCGGCCGACTTCGCCTGGGGCGTCGCCACCGCCGCGTACCAGATCGAGGGGGCCGTGGCGCAGGACGGCCGGGCCCCGTCGATCTGGGACACGTTCTCCCACATCCCCGGCAACGTGGCCGGCAACGACACCGGCGACGTGGCCTGCGACCACTACCACCGGGTTCCCGAGGACATCGCCCTGATCAAGGAGGTGGGGGCGGGCGCCTACCGCTTCTCACTCGCCTGGCCGCGGATCGTCCCGGGCGGCGACGGCCCGGTCAACAAGGCCGGGCTCGACTTCTACGACCGGCTGGTCGACGGCCTCCTCGACGCCGGGATCACCCCGTTCGCCACGCTCTACCACTGGGACCTCCCGCAGGCGCTCCAGGACCGCGGCGGCTGGACGGTCCGGGAGACGGCCGAGCACTTCGCCGCGTACACCTCGGTCGTCGTGGAGCGCCTCGGTGACCGGGTGAAGGACTGGGCGACCCTCAACGAACCGCTCTGCTCGGCCTGGATCGGCCATCTGGAGGGCACGATGGCACCGGGTCTCACCGACCTGACCGCCGCCGTCCGGGCCTCGTACCACCTGCACCTCGGGCACGGTCTCGCCGTGCAGGCGATCCGGGCCGCGTCCCCGGACGCCCGCGTCGGCATCGTCAACAACCTCAGCCCGGTGGAGGCCGCCACCGACCGCGAGGCGGACCGGGCCGCGGCGGTGCGCGGCGACGGCCACACCAACCGCTGGTGGCTCGACCCGATCCTCGGGCGCGGCTACCCGCAGGACATGGTCGACCTGTACGGGGTCGAACTTCCGGTGCGGCCCGGCGACATGGAGATCATCGCGGCGCCACTCGACTGGCTGGGCGTGAACTACTACTTCCGCCAGGTCGTCACCGCCGACGCGACCGGTCCCGTCCCGCACGCCAAGCAGGTCTACCTGCCGGGCTCCCGCCACACCCACATGGACTGGGAGGTGCACGCCGAGGGCCTGGAGCAGCTGCTGCTGCGCCTGACCGAGGAGTACGGCGTGCAGCGCATCTACGTCACCGAGAACGGCTCGGCGTACCAGGACGTCGTCCTGGCCGACGGTTCGGTGCACGACCCGGAGCGCACCCGGTACCTGGAGGAGCATCTCGCCGCCTGCGCGCGGGCCGTCCGCAAGGGTGCGCCGCTCGCCGGGTACTTCGCCTGGTCGCTGCTGGACAACTTCGAGTGGGCGTACGGCTACGACAAGCGGTTCGGCCTGGTCCACGTCGACTACCCGACACAGCGCCGCACCGTCAAGAGCAGCGGCCGCCGCTACGCCGAGCTGATCCGTGAGGCAGCGGAGGGCCGCTCGGGCAAGGCCGCCTGAACCACCGGACCGGCCCCTGAGGGCCGGCCTTCCTCCGGCCGCGGCGGACGACCGCCGCGGCCGGAGGTTTCGTGTTTCCGCGGGCCGTCGCCCGCCGCGTCCGTCCCGGCCTGCCGGGCACCGGGGGCGTTCACGGCGCCCGGCCCCTCACGCGACGAGTCCGCGGTGGTCACGGATTTCCGTGACCACCGCGGACTTCCGCAGCGCACCGACAGCGGGGATGGGACGGTGCGGGCGGTCCTACGGGATCAGCAGCCCGGAACGGGCGCCGGACTCGATTGAGAGAGCGCTCTCCGAACCATGGTCAGTGTTGCGCCGCCGCTCGGGAAGTGTCAAGAGTCGGCGAACAGCGCCCCCGTTCGGGCCGGTTGGCGTTCATACCGCGAGGGCGAGGCGCAGGCCGGCACGCTCACGAGCTCCGGGCGGTGCAGCGGCAGCGGCCTGAGGGCCGGCGCCGGCCTTGATCGCGCGGGGCGCGGGACAGCGGGCCGCGCTCGCGACAGGGTAGCGGCGCGCACCCGGCTCCGCCGCTGAACAGGCCGTCCCCCGGTCCCCTATCCATACTGGACATCGCGGCATCTCAACGTCCCGGCGTCCCGGCGTCCCCCAACAGATTGCAGGAGCACCCAGATGAGCGACACTGCGCAGATCGGCGTCACCGGACTCGCGGTGATGGGCCGCAACCTGGCCCGCAACTTCGCCCGCAACGGCTTCACGGTCGCGGTGCACAACCGTACGACCGCGAAGACCGATGCCCTGGTCAAGGAGTTCGGCGACGAGGGGGCCTTCATCGCCGCTCACACACCGCAGGAGTTCGTCGCGGCGCTGGAGCGGCCCCGCCGCCTCGTCGTCATGGTGAAGGCGGGCGAGCCGACGGACGCGGTGATCCAGGAGTTCGCGCCCCTGCTGGACGAGGGCGATGTCGTCATCGACGGCGGCAACGCCCACTTCGAGGACACCCGGCGCCGGGAGAAGGAACTGCGCGAGCGCGGTATCCATTTCGTCGGCGCCGGCATCTCGGGCGGCGAGGAGGGCGCGCTGAACGGGCCGAGCATCATGCCGGGCGGTTCGGCCGAATCGTACGAATCGCTGGGGCCGATGCTGGAGAAGATCTCCGCGAAGGCCAAGGACGGGGCTCCGTGTGTCACGCATGTCGGCCCCGACGGTGCCGGACATTTCGTGAAGATGACGCACAACGGCATCGAGTACGCGGACATGCAGCTCATCGGCGAGGCCTACCAGCTGCTCCGCGACGTCGCGGGATACTCCGCCACACAGATCGCGGACATCTTCCGCACCTGGAACACCGGCCGTCTGGACTCCTACCTCATCGAGATCACCGCGGAGGTGCTCTCCCAGGTCGACGCGGCGACCGGCAAGCCCTTCGTGGACGTGGTGCTCGACCAGGCGGAGCAGAAGGGCACCGGCCGCTGGACCGTGCAGATCGCTCTCGACCTGGGCGTTCCCGTCTCCGGCATCGCCGAGGCCGTCTTCGCCCGCTCCGTCTCCGGCCACGCCGCGCTCCGCGAAGCCTCACGCCACCTCGTCGGACCGACCGCCCGCACGCTCGGCGCGGACGAGGCGGCAGCATTCGCCGACCAGGTCGAGCAGGCGCTGTACGCGTCGAAGATCGTCTCCTACACCCAGGGCTTCCACGAGATTGCGGCCGGCAGCGAAAAGTACGACTGGAACATCGACCTCGGCAAGGTCGCCGCGATCTGGCGCGGCGGTTGCATCATCCGGGCCGCGTTCCTCGACAGGATCACCAGCGCCTACGAAGCCCGGGCTCAGCTGCCGAGCCTCCTGGCCGACAAGAGCTTCGCCGAAGAGATCGCCGCCGCACAGGACGACTGGCGCGCCGTCGCAGCCACCGCCATCACCCAGGGCGTTCCGACTCCCGCCTTCACGTCCACGCTCGCCTACTACGACTCCCTGCGCGCCGAACGCCTCCCGGCCGCTCTCACTCAGGGCCAGCGCGACTACTTCGGCGCACACACCTACCGCCGCGTCGACCGCGACGGCGTCTTCCACACCCTCTGGGGTGGCGACAAGACCGAAGTCGAAAGCTGACCGGCTCAGTTGCCGGCTTGTGAAGCGCCCAAGGACCGGGCGAAGTCAGTCTTCCAGTGAACTCCGTCGGGGCGCTCCCGGAACAAGCCATCACCGAAGTCGACGAACGGCAGTTCGGGAAGGCCGAGCACCGGGGCGATCCACCGGTTGGCATCGGCCATCCAGGTGGTGGCCCAGCACAGCTCGTAGTCGAGTCGGAGCAGGTCTCGTCCGTGCTCCGGGCTGAGCCAGACCCGCAGGGGCCGCCGACGGAGCAAGCGTTCGCTGTTTTCCTCCGGCGCCCCGCCTCCACGGGGACCCCTGAGCGTGGTGTAGCCCTCGGGACGCCTCTCACGCTTCGCCGCATATGGGTTGAGGGGACCGTCCACGTCGAGGAACAGCAGCGGTCGGCCCGGCATCGATCCGCACGGTCCGTGCCGCAGAAGAACCGTGTCGGGGCACGTGCCGGAAATTCCGGCCGGAGGAACTGTTATCCGAGCCGCCTGCGGCGGTCTCCCAGTCATCGGGCATCATCAGCGGCCTACAGGACAGGGATCTACTTACATGAGCACTCAGCACACGGTGGACCCGGTGCCACTGGTGATCGCCGCGCGCAACGGGGACGCGGGGGCGCAGGACGCACTGGCGAGTGCGTACCTTCCGCTCGTCTACAACATCGTGGGCCGGGCGCTGAACGGTTCGGCGGACGTGGACGACGTGGTGCAGGACACCATGCTCCGTGCGCTGGACGGCCTCGGCGGTCTGCGGACCCCGGAGAGTTTCCGCTCCTGGCTGGTGGCGATCGCGATGAACCAGGTCCGCGCGCACTGGCGGGACCGCAATATCGCGCCCGGCACGTTGGAGGAGGCCGGGGAGATCGCCGATCCCGGGGCCGACTTCGTCGATCTGACGATGATGCGCCTGCAGCTGTCCGGACAGCGTCAGGAGACGGCGCGCGCGACGCGGTGGCTGGAGCCGGACGACCGGGGTCTGCTGTCGCTGTGGTGGCTGGAGTGCGCGGGGGAGCTCACCCGGGCCGAGGTCGCCGAGGCACTGGAGCTCTCGCCGCAGTACGCGGCGGTCCGGGTGCAGCGGATGAAGGCGCAACTGGAGACGGCTCGCGTCGTCGTGCGGGCACTCGGCGCGCAGCCGCCGTGCGAGGAACTCCGCGGCGTCCTCACCGCATGGGACGGCCGCCCCTCGGCGTTGTGGCGCAAGCGCATAGCCCGGCACGCCCGTGACTGCCTCCGGTGTGCCGGACTGTGGAGCGGCCTGATGCCCGCCGAGGGCCTGCTGGCGGGGCTGGCGCTGATCCCCGTGCCTGCGGCGCTCCTCGTACTGTGGCCCGCCCGGGACGGGATGGCACCCGTCGCGGTCGCACACGCGCTCGACGCGGCGGCGGGCGACGGCGGGATGGCCACCCGGCCCGGTCGGCACCGTTCCCCGGGCGGGCGGAACGCGGACGGCCGAGCCACCTCCCGCGCCGCCGCGCGCCGACGCCGGCGGTTCCAGCGCCGGGCGGTCGGCGGCGCGGTGGTGGCGGCGTGCATGGCCGGTGGGGGCCTGTGGTACGTGTCCCTCGGGCCCGGAACCGGAGCCGAGGGCGACAGCGCGTCGCGCACGTCGGCGGCGCCCATCGCCGATCTCGCGGCGCCCGAAACCCCGGCCACCACCTCATCGCCTCCCGCGGCGTCCGCGTCGCCCTCGCCGTCCGCGAAGAAGAGCGCCTCCCCGGCCCCGAGCCGGAAACCGCAGAAGAGCGTCACCCCGGCGCCGAAGAAGACGGCCGTACCGCGTGCGTCGAGCACCCCGGCCCCGCAACCCGCACCTGTGGGGAACACGGCCCAGGTCGTCGCTCTGGCCAACAAGGAGCGGGCGGCAGCCGGATGCGGGCCGCTCAAGGAGGACGCGCAGCTCACGGACGCGGCGCAGCGCCACTCCGACGACATGTCGGCCCGTGACTTCTTCGAGCACACCAACCCCGACGGCGCCGACCCCGGACGGCGCATCACCGACGCCGGGTACCGATGGTCGACGTACGGCGAGAACATAGCCCGGGGGCAGCAGACCCCCGAATCGGTGATGGAGTCCTGGATGAACAGCCCGGGCCACCGCGCCAACATCCTCAACTGCTCCTTCAAGGACCTCGGCATCGGCATCCACAAGGGTCCCGGCGGACCGTGGTGGACGCAGGACTTCGGCGCGAAGCAGTGAGCCCGGCCGGCATACCGGCCTGACCCCAACACCCCACCCGCATCAACAGGCTCGGCCTTCCACCGGAACGGAAGGAACAGGCCCACGAGGCAGGCGCTCACCCGTCGGGTCAGGGAAGCGGGCCCGGCATTGGGTCGAGTGCGGCGCCAACCGGCTGAAGCGCAACCGGGCGGTGGCCACCAGATTCGGCCATCTCGCCGTTCACTTCGCGGCGACCGTCCGCGTCGCGGCGATCAACGAGTGGCAGCGACCGGCTGAAGGCGTCGGCTCCTGATGCCGTGCTGATGGTGGTCGGGTCCGCAGGGTGAAGGGCAGTCAGGGATGCCGGGGCGGCACGCTACCGCGCCGACAGCGTGGAACCCGGCGCCGACGTGGGGCGGGCAGCGAGACCGTGAAGTCGTGCCGCCCGGCGGGATCCCGCGGGAGATACTGAGCGCGAAGAACGCGTCCGGCAGGACTTCTTCAGGTCACAGACAGACCAACCGGCGGGTCGACCGCGACGGCTCCTCCACATCCTCCGGGGCGGGGACCGGTCGGCAGCCGACGCGGGCTGGCCCGACGGCTCAGGCGAGTTTCTTGAGCAGCTCGCCCGCGAGCGGGGCGGCGGAGGCCGGGTTCTGGCCGGTGACCAGATTGCGGTCGACGACCACGTACGGGGCCCACGGCTCGCCCTCCTGGAAGTCGGTGCCGATCTCCACAAGGCGGTCCTGGAGCAGCCACTTGGCCTTGTCGGCGAAGCCGGCCTGGCTCTCCTCCGTGTTGGTGAAGCCGGTGAGCCGGTAGCCGGCGAAGGCGTTGGTGCCGTCGTCCTTCGTGGCCGCCAGCAGGGCGGCCGGGGCGTGGCAGACGATGCCGAGGGGCAGGCCCGACTCCAGGGCCCGGGTGAGCAGCCTCCCGGAGTCGGCGTTCACCGCCAGGTCCTCCATCGGGCCGTGGCCGCCGGGGTAGAACACCGCCGCGTAGTCCGCCAGGGCAACGTCCGCCAGCTTCAGCGGTTGCTGGAGTTCGGTCATCGAGGCGAGGACGTTCGCCACCCGGTCGGCGTTCTCCTGACCGTCGTTGAACTCCGGCGCCAGGCTCCCCCGGTCCACGGTCGGCACCACGCCGCCGGGGGTGGCGACGACGATCTCGTACCCGGCGGCCTTGAACCTCTCGTACGGCGCGACGGCCTCCTCCGCCCAGAAGCCGGTCGGGTGCACGGTCCCGTCGGCGAGGGTCCAGTGGTCGGAGCCGGTCATCACGAAAAGGATCTTTGCCATGTCACATCTTCCGCAGGGCCCTGGCGTCATCCGCCCGGGACGCTTTCGCGCGATGTCGCCCCGGATCCGGCCGGAGGGGCATCGCGCCTACGAGCCCGACCGTACGGCTGTGCACCCGCCCGGGCCCGGCAGGGGCGCCGCGGTGAGGTGCAGGAAAGCCAATGGGATGACGTGAGTGAAGCAGACGGCGGGCGTCCCCCGGCCCGCCGGAGCGACCGCCACCCGCACTCGGCCGGATCAGGCCGGGGTGCGGGCCCGAAGAGCGCGGCCGGACCAGTCCAGGGCGGAGGCTGACGGAGCCGGGACCGGCCGGCCGTTGATCACGGCGAGCAATTGGCGGTAGCGCTCCCTGCGGGGGTCCTTCGCGCTGTCGACACGGGCCGGCAGCCGCTGGCGGAGGCCATCATCATCCGCACCGCCGGAGAGGCGCGCGCAGTGTGCCGTCACCCGGAGCTGCACCGCGAGCGCCTCGGCGTGCGCGGCCGCGACCTCGGGCAGCGGGGTCTTGCGTTCCACCACTTCGCGGAACGCGGACAGCCCGGTTCCGAGCTCACGCAGTGTCCGCACGCGTTGGAGCCTGGCCACGGCCTCGGGGCCTCAGCGGCGGAATCCCGGACTCGACGGCGTCGGCGGTGCCCAGGGCCGTACGAGGGCGGCCGGTACGGTGGGCATCGCGCCGCCGCAACCGTCGCATCGCCCGGCACGGCGGAGCCACGGCGCTTCCCTTCCGGGGGCCGGCTGCCCGGAAGGTCCAAGGGCATCGGAGGCTTTGTGGCAATCGACATCAGCGAACCGTTCGGCCAGAACTGGACGCACGCGGCGCAGTTCGGCATCGCATTCGGTCTCTCCTGTGCGATCGGGATCGAACGCGAGATCCGCCAGAAGGCGGCCGGCCTGCGCACGTACACGATCGTCGGGCTCGGGGCCGCCCTCTTCACCCTGGTCAGCAAGTTCGGCTTCTCGGACGTGCTGGTCACCGGGCAGGTCGAGCTGGACCCGTCCCGGGTGGCGGCGCAGATCGTCTCCGGCCTCGGGTTCATCGGCGGTGGCGTCATCTTCGTCCACCGCGGTTCGGTCAAGGGGCTGACCACGGCCGCGTCGATCTGGCTGACCGCAGCGGTCGGCTGCGCGGCCGGAGCGGGTCTGCCCGTCCTGGCCACGCTCGCCACTCTCGCCTACTTCCTGGTGTCGTACGGCGTCCGCCCGCTGGCCCACCGGCTCCCGGCGCTGCGCAACGCCTCGATCGGCTACCGGATCACCTACACCGAGGGCGTGGGCGCGCTGCGGGAGCTGGTCAGACACTGCACGGAGGCCGGGTTCGCGATCTCCGAGCTGACCACCCTCGCCGACGACGGCGAGGGGATGTTCCGGCGCCGTCGCCGGTCGGAGACCGTGCCCCCGCCCGAGCGGACCGTCGAGATCGCGCTCAACGTGCTGGGCAGGGGCGATCCGGACGCGCTGATGGCCCGGCTGTCGAGCACCACGGGGGTGCTGGCGTGCAGCCGGAGTGATCTCGCGGACGAGTGAGTGCAGCACCCTGCGGGTGGGCCGGGCATCGCCGGCAGCGTGGGCGCAGGACCGGGTAGGCGTCGCCCGGTCGGATGCCCCGGGGTGCGGCAGCCCTCCGGGTGTGGGTAAGTGGCAGCGGGCCCGCTGCTCCGACGTACGCGGGTTCCGCCGTGCCGCCTTGTCGCCCAAGCCACTTCATGGAGCCGCCGCATGCCCGAGAGCACCGAGGAAGTGGCCGCGGCGCAGCCCGTCGTCGCGCCGCTGACCAGCGCGGCCCTGATCCTGGTCGCCACGATCGAGCCCGGTGGTGAGCCCGCTGTGCGTGAGGTGCTGCCGGATCTGGCGGCCATCGCCCGCTCCATCGGGTTCCGCTTTCCCGGCACCGGTCTGGTCTGCGTGACCGGGTTCGGTTCCGATGCCTGGAGCCGGCTGTTCGCGGGTCCGCGGCCTGCCTCGCTCCATCCCTTCCAGGAACTGCACGGGGCCCGCCACCATGCCCCCGCCACCCCGGGCGATCTGCTGTTCCACATCCGGGCCGAGCGGATGGACGTGTGCTACGAGTGGGCCTCCCAGCTGCTCGACCGGCTCGGCGGTGCGGTGAAGGTCGTCGACGAGACGCACGGGTTCCGCTACTTCGACCACCGGGATCTGCTGGGCTTCGTCGACGGCACCGAGAACCCCGTGGGTGAGGACGCGCGGTCGGCGGCGCTGGTCGGTCCCGAGGACCCGGATTTCGCGGGCGGCAGCTACGTCGTGGTGCAGAAGTACCTGCACGATCTGGCGTCGTGGAACACGTTGAGCACCGAGGAGCAGGAGCGGGTGATCGGGCGGACGAAGTTCACGGACATCGAGTTCGCCGACGACGTGAAGCCC
Organism: Streptomyces sp. NBC_01260; assembly: GCF_036226405.1. Lineage (NCBI taxonomy): Bacteria > Bacillati > Actinomycetota > Actinomycetes > Kitasatosporales > Streptomycetaceae > Streptomyces > Streptomyces sp. NBC_01260. The sequence goes on from NZ_CP108464.1 coordinate 441,671, forward strand.
GCCGACTCCCATGTCGCGCTGAACACCATCACGGACCCGGACGGCACGGAGCGCGACATCCTGCGTGCGAACATGCCGTTCGGCAGCTTCGCGCAGGGCGAGTTCGGTACGTACTTCATCGGATACGCGGCCGATCCCGGCGTCACCGAGGAGATGCTCCGCAACATGTTCCTCGGCAGCCCTCCCGGCACCCACGACCGCATCCTCGACTTCTCGACCGCGGTCACCGGCACGCTCTTCCACGCCCCGAGCGCCGACTTCCTCGACGCCCCGCCGCCGTCACCCGCATCCGCCGGGGCCGGGACACTGCCGGAACCGGCGCCCGCGCCGACGGCGCAGGCCCTGATCCCGGCGGATGCCCGTGACGGTTCGCTGCACATCGGCAGCCTGCAAGAAAGCGCCCAGTGATGAACAACCTCCACCGCGCACTCGCCCCTGTCACCCAAGCCGCCTGGGACCAGATCGAAGAGGAGGCCCGGCGCACCTTCAGCCGTCATCTGGCGGGCCGCCGTGTCGTCGACGTCCGAGGGCCCGAGGGCCCGCAGCTGGCGGCCATCGGCGACGGCCACCTGCGGGAGATCGATCCGCCCACCCCCGACGTCCTGGCCCGCGCCCGCACATCGGTGCCGGTCATCGAGTGGCGGGTGCCGTTCACGGTGACCCGGGCGGCGCTGGACGACGTCGAGCGCGGCTCCGACGACAGTGACTGGCAGCCCGTCAAGGACGCCGCCCGGACCTGCGCGTTCGCCGAGGACATGGCACTCATCGACGGGTACGCGGCGGCCGGGATCACCGGTCTGCGGGACGGTTCCTCGCACACCGCGCTGCCGCTTCCGGCGGATGCCCGGGACTATCCGGCCACGGTCAGCCAGGCGCTGACCCAGCTGCGGCTGGCCGGTGTCGACGGACCGTACCGGCTGCTGCTGGGCGCGGACGCGTTCACGGAGGCGACCGAGACGTCCGACCACGGATACCCGGTCTCCACCCATCTGGCCCGGCTGCTGGACGACCCGATCCTCTGGGCGCCCGCGGTGGCGGGCGGGGTGCTGCTGTCCACCCGCGGCGGCGACTTCGAACTGTGTCTCGGCGAGGATCTGTCGATCGGCTATCAGGAGCACGACGCGACGACCGTCACTCTGTACTTCCACCAGTCCTTCACTTTCCGGATGCTGACGCCGGAGGCCGTGGTCCCGATCATCGCCTGAATTCGACGCCTCATCCCGGCGCCTCGTTCCGGCGCCTCGTTCCGGTGCAACAGACCGTACGGCCGCGTCGTCGCCCGATACGAGCGGCAGTCCCTCGGCCGGCCGGGAGACTGCCGCTCGTATGCTCGGCTCCCATGACGAGCCGTACGCCCATCCCACCGGAGCCTGCGGTCGCGCTGCGCGAGATCCTGGCCTTCGACGACAGCGGGACGCTGCGGCTGCTGCTGGCCCCGGGCGGCCAGGACGTCGGCGTGCGGGCCGTGGCGGTCGGGGACGAGGGGCCCGCGCAGCCGCTCGACGGGTGCCTGGTGCTGGTGGTGGGTGTGCCCGCCGCATCGGCCGGGGCGGCGGGGCCGGTGCGCGAGGCCGCCCGGCGCGGCGCTTGCGGCGTGGTGCTGCGCGACGCGGAGGGAACAGCCGCCGCACCGGAGGTACTGGCCGCCGCAGAGGAGTCGGGCATCGCCCTGCTCACCCGGGCGGAGTGGGCCGACTGGACGGACACCGCGGCTCTGCTGCGCTCCGCACTGGCCTGTGCGCGGGCGGGCCGGGGCGAGGAGGAAGCCGCGGTACCGGACGGCGGCGCGGAGAGTCTGGCCGCCCTCGCCGCGGCCATCGCCGAGTACACCGGGGGCTCGATCACCATCGAGGACACCCGGTTCCGGGTCCTGGCCCACTCCGCGACCGGGCCGGAGGCCGACGGGCTGCGCCGGTCCACCATCCTGGGCGGCCGGGTGCCCGACTGGCGCGTGGCGGAACTGCGCCGCAGCGGGATGCTGCGCGCCCTGTGGACGTCCCGGGACGTGATCCACCGAGCCGCGGACGCCGACGGTCCGGAGCGCCTGGTCGTCGCGGTCCGCAGCGGCCCCGAGGTCCTCGGCTCCATCTGGGCGGCGGCGGACGGGCGCGGTCTGTCCCCGCGGGCGGCGGACGCGCTGCGCCGGGGCGCCGAGGCCGCCGCACCCCATCTGGTGCGGCACCGGCTGCGCGAGAGCGGAGCCGCGGGCCGCAGTGAACTCGCGCTGCGGGGGCTGCTGTACGGGGAGGGGGACGCCCGTACGCATGCCTGGTCACTGGGTCTTTCGCCCGACGCCGCCTGTGCGGTCGTGGTGGCCGAACGCGACTTCGGGGCACCTGCGGGCGACCGCACGCTCGATGTCCTCGCGCTCCAGGCCGTGTCGTACCGCCCGTCGGTGCGGGTGCTGCGCGACGGCGACCGGCTGCTGGTGCTGCTGCCGGTGGACACCGGCCAGGAACGTGACGTGCTGGGGCTGGCCCGGGAGCTGGCCGCTCTGGCCCTGTCCCTGCCGACCGGGGTTCCGGTCCGGGCAGGCGCGGGCCCGGTGGCAGCCACAGCGCTGCGGGCCCGGTCCTCCTGCGAGGAGGCCGCGCTGATCGTGCGGGTCCTGCGCGAACGTGCGGACCGGGGCGGCGAGACGGGCGGGGACGGCGAAGCGCGCCGGGGCGGCGAGACGGACCGGCACGGCCGGGCGGACAGGGCGCGGTACGCGGACGCCGCGGGCGTCGGCCCCTCGCTCGACGTCGTACGGGTCCTGGATGCCGTACGGCCGGTGTGGGAGTCGGGCAGCGGGCCGGTGCACGACCTCGTGCGGGCCGATCTCGCGGCCGGCGGCGAACTGGTCCGCTCGCTTGCCGCGTATCTGGAAGCGTCGGGCGACGTCGCCCGCGCGGCGGCCCGGCTCATGGTTCACCCGAACACACTCCGGTACCGGCTGCGACGCGCCCGGGAGCGGTTCGGCGTGGACCTGGACGACCCCGACACCAGGCTGCTCATCACCCTCGCCGTCCGTCTCACCGGATAGGTTTGCCCCTGTTCGTACGGTCGTTGGCCGCCCGGCCAAGGACCTGTGCCGATGTTGTCCTGCTCGACAGAGATCTGCGGGGCCCCCATCACCGACTCTCGCTCCATGAGCCTTCCCTCCACGCCCGCCCCCTCCGCGCGTGTCGCGGCCGCGGTCCGGCACGCCGTAGCCACCGGTCTGCTCGGCGAGTCCTGCCCGGTCGCCGGTTTCGTCGACACGGACGGGGTACGCGATACGGTCGCCGCCCTCCACGACGCGTTCTCCGGCCTGGCCGGAGCACCGGGAGCGCCCGGAGCGCCCCGGGTGCTGCACACCTTCGCCGCCAAGGCAGCGTCGCTCGTGCCCGTGCTGCGGCTGCTCGCCGAGTGCGGCATGGGCTGCGAGGTCGCGAGCCCCGGTGAGCTGCGGATCGCGCTCGACGCCGGCTTCGCGCCCTCGAAGATCGTCCTGGACTCCCCCGCCAAGACGCGGGAGGAGATCCGCCGGGCCCTCGCGCTCGGTGTGGCGCTCAACGCCGACAGCCTCGACGAGGTGGACCGCATCGCCGCGCTGCGGCCCGCCAATTCGGTGTCCGCCATCGGGCTCCGGGTCAACCCCCAGGTCGGCGGCGGATCCATCGGGGCGATGAGCACGGCCACCGCGACCTCCAAATTCGGCGTGGCACTGCGCGACCCCGGCGCGCGCGAGCGGATCGTGGCGGCCTTCGCCGCGCACCCCTGGCTGACCCGGCTGCACGCCCATGTCGGTTCGCAGGGCTGCCCGCTGGAGCTGATCGCGGACGGGATCGCGCAGACGTACCGGCTGGCCGAGGAGATCAACGACCTGCTCGGCACCCGGCAGGTCACCGGTCTCGACATCGGCGGCGGCCTGCCGGTCAACTTCGCCGACGACTCGGTACGGCCCACCTTCGCCGCGTACGTGGCGGCGCTGCGCGAGGCGGTTCCCGGGCTCTTCGACGGCCGGTATGCGCTGATCACCGAGTTCGGCCGGTCCCTGATGGCCAAGAACGGCTTCATCGGCGCGCTGGTCGAGTACACGAAGGATGCCGGCGGCCGCCGTATCGCGCTCACCCACGCAGGCGCCCAGACCGCCACCCGGACCGTCTTCATGCCGGACGCCTGGCCGCTGCGGGTCGGCGCGTTCGATGCCGAGGGCCGCCCGAAGGACGGGCCGTCGCTCGTCCAGGACATCGCGGGACCGTGCTGCTTCGCCGGTGACGTCGTCGCCCATGCCCGGGAGCTGCCGGAGCTGCGGGCGGGCGACTACGTGGTGCTGTACGACACCGGTGCGTACTACTTCTCCACCCCGTGGTCCTACAACAGCCTGCCGCGGCCGGCGGTATACGGATTCGGGACGTCCGGGGAAACCGGGCAGGACGGCCGCGCGGTCCGCTTCGCAGCGGTGCGCGACGCCCAGTCACTGGAGTCGATCTCGGCGGAGAGCGGCCTGGCGCACGCCGACGCCCTGCTGGACCTGCACCCCTGAGCCCCTCGACACTGCTGGCATCCCTGCTGGATGCGGCAGTTGGGACTGCGGCCGAGCCGGCGCGGGCTCGCGGACCACACCGGGCTCGAACCCCTCTGCATGTCGAAACCGGCACGCGGTCTGGAGGCCGCCGGGCTCGTCGGGCGCGCCGGCGACCCCTCGGACACCAGGGCGGTCCAGCTGTCGCTGACGGACGAGGGACACCCGGTGACGGGCCGGGCGGTCGAGGTGGTGCACCGGCTCGTCAACGGGACGCTCGCACCGCTGGGTGCCCTGGACGGCCCGGACGCGGAGGCGTTCACCCAGATGCTGACGGCGCTGCTCGACGTACCGGTCCCCGCGGTGACCGAACCTTCCATGAAGGAGTAGCCATGTCCGCCGGACCGACCGTCAACGGCCAGGTCATCGGCCAGGCCCACTACGCCACGCGCGCCGTCCTGGAACGGCTGCCGGCAGGTGTCGGCACCGCTGAGATCACCGCCCGGCCGCACGCGGACCTACCGGCCGAGGACCTGGCCGCGGCGGGCCGGGTGCCGGCCGTGTCACCGCGCGGGCCGGCGCCGTACTGGCCGGGGGCTGAGGCGGGAGCGGCGGCCGGTCAGCCGACCGGCGAGGGCTCCGGCTCCGGCGGCGGCACCGGCTCGGGATTCGGCGCGGGCGGCTGCGGGATCGGATCGGGCGAGGGGCCCGGCGGGGTGGGAACGGGCGGTGTCGGCCCCGGACCCGGCGGCACGGGCGTCGGCTCCGGCAGCGGCCGGGGCGGCCCCGGAACCGGCCCCGGGGTGGGCGCGGGCGGAACGGGGTCGGGGAACGGATGGGTCATCTCGGGCCTCCGAACGGTCGGGGTGGATCTCCTCCACCGTCTCCCGGAGCGGCTGCCCGCGCCCGGCGAGTCCATACGTACGGGCTACGAAAGATCCGCCCGGCCTGCCGAACCGGCCGCGGCCGCCGCGGCGGCCAGCCCCGGACGCGGGCTGGACAGGACCGGGATCCGGGTGGCCGTGCGAGTGACGGCATCGGCCATCGAGGCCTGGGCCAGCACGATCACGTCGGCGTCCGTCACCGCGTCGGCCGCGGCGGCCACCAGATCCAGATACCCCTCACGCTCGCCCGCCTCGAACCGCTCCCAGGCGCCCTCGACCAGGACGGTGCGCACCTTGGCCGGACGCCCGCCCGCCCTGTCCGCCTCCTCGGCGAGCAGCGCGAGGGTCGGCGGCAGGGTGGCGGCGAGTGCCGCGATGACGGTCACCCGCTCCGCACGGGCGGCGTCCGCCGCCATCGGGCGGTCGACCCGCAGCACCGGGACGCCGAGCGCCACCCCGACCGACTCGGCGACCCCACCGATCGTCGAGCAGGTACAGAGCACAGCGGTGGCTCCCCCGGCGACCGCATCGGAAAGCAGCGCCTGGATCTCGCCCGTCACCGCTTCCGGCCCCATCGCTCCGGCCCGGTCTAGCAGTTCCTTGTGCACGAGGTGGCGCAGGACGAGCCCGGGATGGCCGGCGTCGCGCAGGGCGTCGAAGACCGGGACATGGACCGGAGAGGTGTGCAGCAGAGCGAGGGTCACGGGCGAAACGCTACCGGCCCCGCCGGCCGGCACCAGGAGTCAGTACAGCTCGGGACGGGACCTGAGCTGCTCCTTCGCCCGCTCCACCAGACCACCCGGAGCCTCCGGCGCCTCGTCGGGGTGGCGCGACGCCCACTTCGCGGCGTACGGGCAGAGCGGGACTACAGGCACTCCCCCGCGACCCGCCATGGCGTAGAACTCCCTGACCAGGGAGCCTGCGATGCCCTTGCCCTCGTGCCCCGGCTCGACGACCGTGTGCACGGCGACGAGCGCGGCGGGCGCTCCCTCCATGACGAAGTACACGACGACCCCGGCAGCCGCGCCGTTCTCGTACGCGAGCAGCTTGCCGGCTGCCCGGTCGTCACGGATGTCGAGCCCGGTCCGTCCGGTCTGGTCCGCCATGGCGGGTGCCCCCTCGGTGGGTCGGTCGCTTCAGCGCGCCGCGGGCACGGCGTGCGGGCCGCGCGCGGTGTCGGTGCCCGGGACAGGCGCTGAGGCATCGGCGCCGAGCGCGACGATCCGGTTTCCCGCGTCGACATGGACGATACGCGGAACCAGGCGGCGCGCCTCGGCGTCGTCGACCTGCGCGTAGCTGATCAGGATGACCAGGTCGCCAGGGTGCACGAGGTGGGCGGCCGCGCCGTTGATTCCGATGACCCCGGAGCCACGTTCGCCCTCGATCACGTACGTCTCCAGCCGGGCACCGTTGTCGATGTCCACGATGTGCACGAGCTCGCCGGGCAGCAGATCCGCGGCCTCCATCAGCTCGGCGTCGACGGTGACGGAACCGACGTAGTGCAGGTCGGCCTGGGTCACGGTGGCCCGGTGGATTTTCGACTTGAACATCGTGCGCAGCATTGAGGTACTCCTGAATCTAGGCTCCCTGCCTGCGTTTTTGCAGGTCAAGGGCAGTTCCTCAACCCTACAACGAGGCGCATGTCCGGGCAGCTTTCCCCAGGTTTTTCAGGACTCCCGCTGACCACTTGCTGACTTCCCTGACCATCGACGCACCCTGCACGTCGGCTGCCGCTGGTGCGACCGCCCACCGACGCGCACGGCGGGGCAGCGGATGCAGGCTTCTCCGAACTTCGGAGCCGTGCCCTCCCGAAGCCTCCGATCTACAGCTCTCGGAGACCGAACTGGTGACGGCGGAGGGAACAGCGAGATGTTCCGGGGGGCGAGAGCCGCTCCACCTGCCGCCTCGGTACTGTGACTTCGTATGACCGACACCGAGATCGAGATCACCGCAGACCTGGTCCGCGACCTGCTGCAGGAGCAACATCCAGACCTTGCGGGGCTGGCCATCCGTGAGGTGGCGGGCGGCTGGGGCAACCAAATGTGGCGTCTCGGGGACGAGTTGGCCGTGCGAATGCAGCGCATGGACCCCACCCCGGAGCTCCAGCTCAATGAGCGGCGATGGCTACCTGTGCTGGCCCCGCTTCTGCCACTCCCGGTGCCGACCCCGGTGCGGTTCGGCGAACCGTCCGAGCGCTTCCCCAAGCACTGGACCGTGATGACGTGGGTTCCCGGCGAGCCGCTTGACCACGGCTCGATCAGCCGCGGTGCCCACGCCGCCGACACTCTGGCGGGTTTCCTCCAGGCGCTCCATGTGGAGGCGCCCGCCGAGGCGCCGATCGCTACGGGCCGCGGTGCCCATCCCAGGAACTGTACGGACGCCTTCGAGAACTTCTTCCAGGCCGTTGCCCCCGACGACATCGCTGCCGACGTCCGGGCCGTCTGGGACGACGCCGTTGCGGCCCAGGCGTGGGAGGGCCCGCCGGTGTGGGTGCACGGCGACCTCCATCCCGCGAACGTCGTCGTCTCGGACGGAACACTCTCGGGCATCGTCGACTTCGGTGACATGTTCGCCGGCGATCCAGCGTGGGACCTCGCCGCCGCATGGGTGCTGCTACCCGCGGGCACGGCCTCACGGTTCTTCGACATGTACGCGCATGCGGACGAGGCGGCGATCCGGCGCGCCCGCGGGCTGGCCGCTATGAAGAGCCTCTTCCTGATGCTCATGGGGCAGAACGGAGATCGGGGTCTTCCCGGCGGCAAGCCTCACTGGGGACCTGCAGGTCGGGCGGCACTTGATCGTGTTCTGAAGGGTGTTTGAAGCACGCTTCGTCGGACCTGTTGTCGATCTTGTTTGAGGGCCACGCGGCAGCCCACGTTCGCGGGTTCATCGATCACCACGCGTGGTGGGGATGCCACGGTCCACGGCCGCACGCTGCCCGTGGCCCCGATCGAGCCGGCGGAGTTCCTCCTCAGCGCCGGCCAGGCTGACCTTCAGGCCTTCGGCCTCGCCGAGCCAGCCTTCGCGCTCGGCCTCAGCGATCCACCGCGCTGTGGACCTGGGCGTCACCTTGATCGGTACCGCCGAGAACTACGGCCCTTACCATCTGCGTCCCGCACCGCCGGCTCCCCGACCAAGGTCGTCAGCCGGGGGTCGTCCGGGTATTTTGCCGCCGCCATCCGCAATTGCGCGACGGCGGTACGCGCGACATTTTCCCGGTCGGCGCAGAGGGTGCGCATCGCCGGATCGGTGAAAAGACCTCACACGTAATTGCGGTGCTTTTCCGGGACGGCGGAGAAGTCAGTGATCAGTGCTGCCGCGAGCGGCTTCCAGGCGATGACGTCCATTCGGAGGCCCCTCACGATCGCCGGGGTGGAGGTGAGGTCGTCAAGGACCCGGCGCAGCTGAGGCTGCACCTTCTGCGGGGCCCGGCGCCGCGGTTTCGCGGACTCCTTCCCCGCCAGACCGAGCAGGTGGCGCCGCTGGTCGTCATCCAGGTGGGGCGCCTGCGCGACCGTCTCCAGGGCAGGGGCTGACGCGGGCATGCGGCCCTGCTCCAGCCGGGTGCAGTAGTCCGTGGAGATCACCGCGCGCCGGGCGGCCTCCTCCCTGCGCAGGCCGGTCACCCGACGCGGCCCCCCGCCGTCGGGCAGCCCCACGGCGCGCGGGCTCAGCCCGGCCCGGCGGGCCTTCAGGAACTCGCCGAGCTCATCGAGATGCGGTGTCGGACTCATGCCTCCCAGCGTGACAGCGAGCGCCCCTTGTGTGAGGGGGAGGAGTCTCTCCCGGGAGTTTCCCTCCCAGGAGGAAACTCTCCTCTTTGCGGCCCACTCACCCCGTGCCAACCTGGGAGATGGCAGATGAAGAAACGAAAACCCAACCGGCCAACCATTTCCCTGGCACGAGAGAGGAACAGCGCGACATGGAATTCGTCAAGCAGCAGGCGACCGGCAAGGGCCCGGAGAACTGGTTCAGTGGGGACGTGTGGTTCGACGCCCTTTACGCCGGCACCGAGCCCTCCCGCATGCGGGCCAACATGGTCCGCTTCGCACCCGGTGCCCGCACCGCCTGGCACCACCACGCCGTCGGCCAGACACTCCACGTCGTCGCCGGCATCGCCCTGATCGGGACCCGCGACGGCACGGTCTGCGCCGCCCACCCCGGCGAGACGGTCACCTGCCCGCCCGGCGAGGAGCACTGGCACGGCGCCACCGAGGACCGCTTCATGCAGCACCTCGCCCTCTGGGAAGCCCCTGCCCCCGAGGACGGCCGGCCCGAGACCACCTGGCTGGAACACATCACCGACGCGCAGTACAGCGGGCCGCGCACCCGCAGCAGCTGACCCAACTGACGCGCAAAGGAGGGCATTTCATGTCCGCGATCATGGCCGCTCCGTTCCGCGGCCACGGCCCCGACCGGACACCCCTCTCCTGCCGCCGCCTGCGCCTGCGCGGAGTGTCCTGTGGCTTCACCCGGCCCGCGGAGCTCGGCAGCGTGATCGCCACAGCCGGCCAGGTGCTGCTGCCCGCGGTCGCAGACGGCCGGGTGCGACCCCTGATCGACACCCCCTGGCCTTCGATACCGCCGCCCGGGCCGCCGAGCGGCTCCGCTTGCACCGGGCCCAAGGAAAGACCGTCCTCACCGTTTCCTGACTCCCGGCGCCGCCCGGCGCCCGGCGCTGCTGAGCCGCTCCGGCCATGGCGGCCAGGTATCAAATCCCACGCGATGAGAAAGCGAGTTGTCCCCATGCGGGCCACCTTCCTGTACGAAGCCGGCGACGTCCGTGTCCAGGACGCCCCCGACCCGGTCATCGAGCAGTCCACCGACGCGGTCGTGCGCGTCCTGCGCTCCTGCGTGTGCGGCAGCGACCTGCACCCGTACCACACGTTGACGGCCGCCGATGGGCCCGTGCCCATGGGCCACGAGTTCCTCGGCACCATCGAGGAGACCGGCTCCGACGTATCGGGCCTCAGGCGTGGCGACCTGGTCGTGGCACCGTTCGCGTTCGCCGACAACACCTGCGAGTTCTGCCGCGAGGGCCTGCACACCTCCTGCCCCAACGGTGGCTTCTTCGCCGCCGGTGTCGGCGGCGCCCAGGCCCAGGCAGTCCGTGTCCCGCAGGCCCGGGGCACCCTCGTCAAGCTGCCGACGGACGTCGACCCGGAGCTGCTGCCCTCCCTCCTCACCCTCGCCGACGTCTACGGCACCGGCTACCACGCCGCCCACCAGGCCCGGGTACGTCCCGGCGACTCGGTCACCGTCATCGGCGACGGCGCCGTCGGACTCCTCGCCGTCCTCTCCGCCAAGCAGCTCGGGGCCGAACGCATCATCCTCATGGGCCGCCACAAGGACCGCACCGACCTCGGACGCTTCTTCGGCGCCACCGACGTCATCGCCGAACGCGGCGAGGAAGGCATCGCCAAGGTCCGCGAACTGACCGGCGGCCACGGCACCCGCGCCGTCCTCGAAGCCGTCGGCCACATGCCCGCCTACGAAATGGCTGTCGGAGCCGTCCGTCCCGGCGGTGTCATCAGCCGCGTCGGCGTCCCCCAGTACGAAGACGCCCCCGTCGGCTTCGGCAGCCTCTTCGGCCCCAACGTCACCCTCACCGGCGGCCCGGCCCCCGTGCGCGCCTACATCGAGGGGCTCCTCCCCGCCGTCCTGGACGGAACCGTCGACCCCGGACGTGTCTTCGACCGCACTCTGCCCCTGGAAGACACCGCGGAGGGCTACCGCGCCATGGACCGGCGCGAGGCCCTCAAGGTCCTCATCACTCCCTGAGCGAAGACGAGGCTCAGGCACTTCTCCGCCCCCGGACTACTCCGCCCGCCGGCTGGGTGTCGGCTCGGGGCAATCACAGCCGGGCTCAGTGCCGGTCGTTCACGGTGGGTTCGGTCGGCGTGAACCGGACCGGGGCCTGGAAGCGGGCGCGTCGCGCCGCGCGGCGGAACGTCGTCAGTACCGCGGGGCCGGCCAGCACGATGCAGACGAAGTTGGTGACTGCGCGGCCGGTGTCCCAGCCGAGGGAGGTGGCGAGGTCGAAGGCGAGGTAGCGGTGCCACTGCTCCGTGAACGGCAGACCGGGAAGGTAGGCGATGGAGCTGTTGGGGTCGAGTGAGAACGGCCAGAAGGAGAGGTTGAGAAGAAAGCCGAAGAGGTAGCCGGAGACCGATCCGTAGGCGGCGAGCATCAGAACCTCACGGCGGCCGGTCGCGCGGGGCAGGAATCCGGCGAGCATGCCGACGAAGGCGCAGCCGAACATCTGGTACGGCATCCAGGGACCGACCCCGCCTGTGATGAGCGCGGAGGTGAACAGTGAGGTGCAGCCGAGGGTGAATCCGAAGCCGGGGCCGTAGACGCGTCCGGCGAGCACCAGGATGAAGAAGACGGTCTCGATGCCCGCCGTGCCGGCGCCCAGCGGGCGCAGGGCGGCGTTGACGGCGGACAGGACGCCGAGCATCGCCAGCGCCTTGGAGCTGATCCCGCCTTCGGCTATCTCGGAGAGCACCACACAGAGCACGAGGACGAGCAGAACCCCGAAGATCAGTGGCGGAGCGTAGTTCGAGCCGAACTTTCCCGGGGCGACGACGAAGGGCCAGAAGAACGCCACGATGCCGAGGAATGCCGCCAGGGCGATGACGAGGGAGACACGAGGGGTGAGCCGGATGGCTGTCGCGTTGTTCATGCGCCGTTCTCGCCGTCCTGGGTCGGGATGCTGCTCCCGGTGAGCGCCGAGGCCACCTGGTCGACAGTGAGGAAGGGCAGCGGGGCGAGGATCTTGGCGCTCTGGGGTGCGAATACCGGTGAGGCGACGATGACTTCGGTCGTGGGTCCGTCGGCGACGATGTCGCCTTCCGCCATGACGACGACGCGGTCTGCGGTACGTGCGACGAATTCGACATCGTGCGTGGAGATGACGACGGCGCGCCCCTCGTCGGCGAGTGCGGCCACGATCCGGGTCAGTTCCGCCTTGGCCCGGTAGTCGAGCCCGCGTGTCGGTTCGTCCAGGAGCAGGACCCGGGGTGTGGCGGTCAGCTGGACTGCCAGGACGAGGGCCAGTTTCTGTCCCTCGGACAGGTCCCGGGGGTGGGTGGCGTCGTCGATTCCCGGAGCGAGGCGGTCAAGGATCGTACGGGCGCTGTCTCCCCCGCTTTGCGCCGCGGACTCGCTGTCGGCCTGGTCCAGCTCCTGCTTGACGCTTTCGAGATAGAGGAGGTCGGCGGGCGTCTGGGGGACCAGCCCGACGGCACGGCGCGCGTCGGTGGCTGCCATGGTGTGCGGGTCCCCCGGCTGCCCTGTCCGTGGGTCGGTGGTGTGCACGCTCCCGGCGCTGCGCGGACCGGAGCCCTGGAGGGCCCAGAGCAGGGAGGACTTTCCGGAGCCGTTGCGGCCCATGAGCGCCGTGATCTCGCCGCTGCGCAGGTCCAGGTCGACGTCGCGGACCGCGGGAACCCGGTGATAGCTGACAGTGATACCGCGGGCGGTCAGCAGCGCGGGGCGGCCTGCCACCGGGGCCGGGCGTACCGGCACCGGCTCGGCACCGGCCAGCTGGGCGCGGAGCGGGGCGGCGGCGCGGCGGGCATCGCGGACGGACAGCGGCAGCGGGCGCCAGTCGGCCGCACGGGCCAGTTCCACGATCGGCGGGGCTATGGAGGACGTGCGGAGGATGTCGGCGGGGGCGCCGTGGACCACGCGTCCGCTGCCCGGCAGGTGGACCACGCGGTCGGCGTACTGAACGACTCTCTCCAGCCGGTGCTCGGCCATCAGTACGGTCACGCCGAGGTCGTGGACGAGCCGGGTGACGGCTGCGAGCACCTCGTCGGCGGCGGTCGGATCGAGTGCGGAGGTGGGTTCGTCGAGTACGAGGACGCGGGGGTGGGCGGTGAGGACGGAGCCGATGGCAACGCGCTGCTGTTGGCCGCCGGACAGTTCGTGGAGCGCGCGGTGGCGCAGGTCGGCGAGGCCCAGCAGGTCGAGGGTCTCCTCGACCCGCTTGCGCATGACATGCGGAGGGATGGCCAACTGCTCCATCACGTAGGCGAGTTCTTCCTCGACCGTGTCGGTGACGAAGCCGTCGAGCGGGTCCTGTCCGACCACCCCGACCACATCCGCGAGTTCACGGGGCGGGTGGGTGGCGGTGTCCCGGCCGTCGACGGTGACGCGGCCGTAGAGGGTGCCGCCGGTGAAGTGGGGAACGAGCCCGTTGACGGCGCCCAGCAGGGTGGACTTGCCGACGCCGGTGTGGCCGACGACGAGGCAGAGTTCGCCCTCCTCGACGGTGAGGTCCACCTCGCGCAGGGCGGGTTCGGCGGCGTCGTCGTAGTGGACGGTGACCTGGTCGAAGGTGATCACGTGGCTTCGGCTTTCTCGGTGCGCTGCGTGGGGAGGACCAGGTGCGGTGGGGCAACCGGCGGTGCGAGGAACCCGGCGGTCCCGGCGAGCAGGATCGCGAAGGTCGGCACCAGCGGCAGAGTGGGCCAGCTGAGCGGGTAGATGGACGGGTTGAGTTCGGCGGCGTCGAAACCGGCGTTGCTGAAGAGCAGGACCGCGGAGAGTACGCCCGCTGCGGCGACGGCCCACTCGGGCGGGCGCCAGGGGTCGGGCCGGTAGGTGGTGCGCGTGACCCGGCGTCCGCCCAGTCGCAACCCCGCGACGCACAGCACGGCTCCCGCTGCCATGGCCGGCAGGCCGAGCAGGGTGGGTGCGGTGGCGTCGAGGAGTCCGTAGGCCCCGGCACACAGACCGCACATCCCGAGGAGCATGAGTGCCCCGGTGGCGCGGCGGGAGCGGCGGGTGGCTGTGCCGGAGCGTCCGTAGCCGCGCGAGTCCATGGCGGCGGCGAGCCGCAGACTGCGTTCGAGGGCGTCCTCCAGGACGGGTACGACGATGCCGCGAAGTGCTTTGAGTCCCTTGCTGCGTCCTGCCCGGAGGCGGCGGGCGCGGGCGACCCGCTGCACGCTCTGGACGAGTTGAGGGGCGACGCTGATGGCGACGGTGACGGCGACGCCGAGTTCGTGGAGGGCGCCGGGCAGGACGCGAAGGGCGCGTTTGGGGTTGGCGAGGGTGTTGGCGGCGCCGATGCAGCACAGCATGCAGGCCAGACGGAGTCCGTCGGTGGCGGCCGAGAGCAGGGCCTCCAGGGAGACGGGGCCGCCGAGCTGGATGCCGGCGTACCAGTCGGGGGTGGGGATGTGCGGGAGGGAGAAGAGGAAGTGGTCGTGGGGGGTGATTCCGGTGGCGAAGACGGCGCGGAAGGTCACGCGGATCGCGACGACGGTGAGGGCGAGGCAGAGGTAGTACTTGAAGCCGCGTGCCCAGGGTGCTTCGGTGCGGCGCGCGGTGACGACGTAGCCGAGTACCGCGAGCACGAGGAAGAGCAGGAGCGGGTTGTTGGTGCGGCTCACGGCGGTGGCGAGGGCGAGTGCCCAGATCCACCAGGCCACCGGATGAAGTGTTCTGGGCAGCCGACGGCCGCCGGTGTCCGGCGTGCGGCCGGACACCGGCGTCATCGATGAGGGCAGGGTGCGCGACACGCGGCTACTCCGTGCGGCGTCGGCGTTTGGCGACGAACACCGCAGCCCCGCCGACGAGCACGATCAGCGAGCCACCGATCACCGCAGGCAGGAGGGAACCGGCGTCATGTTTCGCATCGGCGGCTGGGGCGGCGTCGAGCACCGGGGGCTGAGCGGCCGCCTTCTCGTCCTTCGGCGTGCCGCTGGGGCTCGCGGACGGGCTGGATGACGCGGACTCCGACGGACTGGGCGACGCCGGGCGGGACGGCTTCGCCGCGGCGGAACGAGACTTCGACGGCGTGGGTCTAGGCGTCTCCGGGGCAGGGCCGGTGTCGGTCCCGGGCGGGAGCGCGGGCGCCCGCTCGGTCGACGCGGGCTTCCCGGGGTTCCCCGTCGCCTTGGTGTTGTGAGCGCGCAGTTGGTCGGGCGTGAACTGCGGGAGCCCCTTCGTTCCGCCGATGTCCGTACCGCCGAAGATCCACAGGTCGACGCTGCCGGGCTTCGGCTTGTAGAGCATGGCGCCGAGCTGGCTGTACTCCCAGGTGTTCGCGCCCGGGTCGGCGTGCCAGTACGACCAGTAGGCGGACGCGGGAGGTGTCAGCACGCAGTCGTCCTGCTGCGGCGTCGGGTACTGCTTGCCGCCCTGCTGACCGCTGTAGCCGATCCGGCAGATGAAGGCGGGCCCGTCATGGCCGGTACCGGTGGTGCGCCAGCCGCCCTGGTTGAGCAGCTCGTAACCGGTGGTGGGAGTGGAGCCGCAGGAGCGGTAGACCGGACCGCCCCAATGGCTGAAGTCGACCGCGAGTACGACTCCGGACGTGGTGGTGCACCGGCCCATCGGCTGCGGGGCCGCCGCAGCCGACGGTGCGGTCACGGTCAGCGCCGCCGTCGACAGCACGAGGGCGGCCGCCGCCTGTACGGCTCTGCGCCACACGGAGGTGCTCATATGCGGCCCCCTGCGGCGGCCCTGCGCCGGGCGACAACGACTGTGCGCCGGCCGGCGGCGACGAGCAGGGCGGCGGACCCGACGAGGGCGCCGATCTGCGCGCCGGTCGAGGCGAGCGCTCCCCCACCGGAACCATCGGTAGCGGTGTCAATGACGCCGCCGGTGTTGCCGCCGGGGGTGACGATCAGCGGAGAGGAAGCGCTGGGCGTGGGCTGGGGGCTCGTGCCGGTCAGGCTGCGCTCCAGGGTGCCGAACGAAACGCCGGTCGCCCCACTCACGGCCTGGGTGGAGGCACGCAGATCGGAGCCGCTCTGTCCTTCCTTCGCGACCCTGAAGCCGCCGTCGGTGTTCTGCTGGGAAGCCAGGAACTTACGGGCCTTGGCGATCTCGGTGCGGTACTCCTTGGAGTCCAGCGACAGCCCCTGGACCGCCAGCGCTGCCGAGTTGACGGAGTTGCCGGCCGCGCCGGGGAAGCCCCCGTCGGCCAACTGCCTGCCCGCAAGCCACTTCAGCGCCTTGTCGACGGCCTTGTCTGCCTTCTCGCCACCCGCCAGGTCGAGCGTCATGGCCGCCATGGCGGTGGAGTCGACCTCCGAGTCGCCCGTGGCCGGGATCAGGCTGGGCCAGGCACCGGTGTCGTGCTGAAGGCTTTCGAGATAGGCGATCGGTTCCTGCGCCGCTTCCTTCTCGTCCGCCCGCAGCTGGGCCATGACCGCCAGGGACTGGGAGAACACGGAAGGGGCGTTGGTGTAGGAGCCCTTGGCGGCGCAGCTGCGGTCCGGAGCTGCGCTCGGCCCGGTGCACACCGCCTTGTCCAACGCGGCGATGAGGTCATGGCCGCCGAAGGAGCGCGGATCGCGCCCGACGGCCTCGGCCAGCAGTGCCGCCTTGCCGATGGACCCGCCGAGCGCGTACTTCGTCCCGGTCAGGGTCCAGTCCTGAAGGGTCCGTCCGTCGCCGTCCTTACCGCCCTTGTCGAGGAAGTCGATGATGCCGCGCAGCTTGTCGTTGTCCAGGCCGGTGGCCGCGAGTGCGTACGCCCCGTCGATGGTGAGGCCGAAATCCGCGCGAGGTGATGCGGCGCCGGAGACGTAGTACTGGCCCTGCTTGAGGTTGGACGAACGGGTGAGGTAGGCGACCCCCTTCTTCAGGTCCGGGCCTTCGCCGGCCGGGAGCGTCGGGTCGCTCGTGGGCGGCTGTGTGGTGGGCGGCTCTGTCGTCGGCGGGTCGGTGGGCTCCGTCTTCTTCGTCGTCAGCTGGAAGAGATCGGTGCCCGCGCCGGCCAGCATCGCGGGCGCGGTCGGGTAGAGGGCCGCGTCCGTGGCCCCCTCTTCGAACCCGAAGCCGCCACCGTCCAGTTGCTGACGGGAGAGCCAGGAGACGGCGGCGTCGGCCTGCACGGTGTCATCGAGGCTGCGAAGGGCCTGCGCCGCGTAGCCCGTGGCGTAGATGCTGCCGGTCGTGGCGCCGGTGTAGCCGGGGAACGAACCGTCCTCGCGCTGTGCCTTCTTCAGGTAGACGCGGGCGTTGCCCACCGCGGTGTCCCGGCCACCCGCCTGCTGCAGGGCGAGGGCAACGAGGCCGGTCGTGGCGGGGTCCCCGTCGCAGTTTTCGCCGGGCCTGATCAGGATGCTGGTGATCCCGCCGTCGTCGCACTGGAGTTGGGTCAGCCGCTCGACGGTCGCGGCCGGGGGTACGGCGCCGGCGCGCAGCACGGCGAGTACGGCGAGGGCCTGGCCGTCGGCGTACGCGGCGTTACGGAAGTCGCCCTTGGCGGTGCAGCCGGGCGTGGGGCTGCCCGAGTCGGGGCCCGCGGCGCAGACGTTGTCGACGAGGTCGGCGATCAGGTCGTGGCCGCCGAAGTGGTGCGGGTCGGCCTCCGTGGCCTCGGCCAGCAGGGCTAGGCGGGCGGCAGCCGTCGCGTCGGGAGCCTGGTCCTTGCCCGCCGGATACGCGTAGTCGTCGGTGTGGGCGGCGAGAAACGCGGTGACCTTGTCGAGCGTGACGCTGTCGCTGTCCGCGGCGGCCAAGGCGTAGGCGGCCTCGGTGGTCAGCAGGTAGTTGGCGGTGTCGGCGCCGTCGTCCACGACGCGTTCACCGTCTGTGAGTGCGCCCTCGACCCAGGCCGCTGCGGCGGGCACGTTGATCTCGCCTGCCGGGACCGTCGGTGTGCCGCCGGGGTCGGGGCTCTCGGTGCCGCCGCCTCCGGCGCGTACCTCGTCGGGGGTGAAGGCCGGCTTGCCGGTGGTGCCCCCGATGTCCGTGCCGCCGTACACCCAGGCGTCGACGTCGCCGTCCTTGGGCTTGCGGTCCATGGCCCCGTACTGGCTGTAGGTCCACTTGTTCTGGCCCGGCGAGGCGAGCCAGTACGACCAGTAGGCCGTGGCCGGCGGGGTCAGCACGCAGGACTCGGTGTCCGTGGTCGGGTACTGGGTGCCCGAGCCGAGACCGATACGGCAGATGAAGGCCGGGCCGTCGTGCTGGGTGCCCTCCGTGGTGAAACCCGCCTCGTGCAGGAGTTCGTACCCTGTGGTGGGTGTCGCGTCGCAGCCACGCTCGACCCCGCCCCCGAACGGGCCGAAGTCGACAGCGACGATCGCGCCCTTGGAAGGCGTGCAGGCGTCGAGGGGATCAGCCTGCGCCGGGGTCACCGCGACAAACGTCATAGACATGGCAAGCAACAGGAACGCTACGGACATCAAGGACAGAAGCGTTCTGGCCCCCGCCTGCCGCTCTCTTCGCTGTGCGGTCTTCACCACGGCCCCCTCGTTCGGTGTCCGAAGGGACAGGAACGTGGCTGTGGAGCCGTCACCGCGCACGACGTACCGTGGGGCGGCAGGCTGGTCGACCACGCCGTAGTCCGCGACGGCGTTTCTCGCTGAAGATCAAGCTCCAGGCATTCCGGCTCGCCCGGCAGTGCCGGGCCTACGGTTGCGGGTCAGCGCCGGAATCAGACCGGCTTCCCCTGGAACTCAGTGCGTATCAGCCGGATTGCAGCACGCATGTACACGACCCGTCAAGACATGGCCACGGGTGAAGAAGAGCGCTTCACGGGGTGTCTGGCGGGAGCAGACCGACTGGGGTAGCGTCCTGGGCTGCCAGATGGGGGAACCCGGTGAGACTCCGGGGCTGACGCGCAGCGGTAATGGAACGGCTGAGGGCCGTTCCGAGCCCGAATGCCCATACGGCGATGCACCACAGGAAGCCGGTCCACGCGTTCGGGCGGCGGCCCTGCCCGCTGCTGCCCGCCGACCGGTCGGGGCGTGGGTACGGTCTGCGCGCCCCTCATCCCAGGAGCAGGCCATGTCCCGTCACTTGATCCCACGCCGCCTCGCGTTCACGGCGGCCGCCTCCATCGGGGCCTTCTGCCTCAGCGTGCTGCCCGCGGCGGCAACGGCCACGCCCGCGCAGATCGCCACCTCGAAGACCAACGGCGTCACCTACCTCAAGTCCCTCCAGGCCGCCGACGGTTCCTACGCGGGAGCCGGGCTGTCGAACGAGTGGGCGTTCAGCGCGCTCGCCGCCGCGGGCACCGCTGTCGTCGATGTCACACCGGGAGGCGATGCCACGAAGAACGCGAGATCCGTGTACCGCACCCTTCTCTCCACAACGAGTTGGCCTTCCACGACACCCGTGGTCACGGACTACGAGCGGGCGGCTCTCAACGCCTACGCGGCCGGCATCGACCCCTCCCGGGTCTCCGCGTCCCGCAACCTCATCGGTGACATCTACAGCTATTGGCAGACATCCGAGCCGGGCTACTTCGGACCCTCGGCCAACTTCAACGGCACCGTGTTCGCCGCACTCGCCCTCGGCGGCGCCAAGACACAGGCAGGGGCCCAGCGCATACCCCAGGCCCTGCGCGATTCCCTGATCACGCGCGTCCGCGCCAACCAGCACAACGACGGCGGCTGGAACTACAGCAAGGCGGAAGGCGACCCGAGTCAGCTCGGCGCGACCAGCGACATCGACATGACCGGGGCCGCCATGGCCGCGCTCTGCGTCTCCGGGGTACCGAACACCGACACGGACATCGCCCAGGCCAAGGCGTTCCTCAAGAGCAAGCTGGTGCCCGGCAGCGGTGCGTTCAATGCCATGTTCGGCGTCAACACCGATTCCAACGGCTGGGCCGTCTCGGGCCTCAACGCCTGCGGCATCAACGCGCAGACCGGCGACTTCCTCACCTCCGCGGGCAAGACGCCGGTGGACTTTCTCATCGCCCAGCAGTTCAACCCCGGCGGCGGCTTCAAGTACCTGCCCAGCGACACAGCCCCCGCGGCCTATGCATCGATCGACGGCCTGCGCGCTGTCGCCGGCGGCGGCTTCACCTCCACTCCCCCGGTGCCGACGACCAGCGGCGCCACACAGTGGGTAGCGCAGGGAACGCTCACCTCGGGCACGGCCACGAAGCTCGCCCTGACCGTGGACGACGGCGCGGGGAACCTGAAGGTCTGCTCCGTCGCCCTCACACCCACGGGAACCACGACCACCCTCGGGACAGTCCTGGACGCGGCCACCGGCGCGGCCACCCCGTCCGGCTGCGTGACCGCCGTGACCCCGTCGTCGGGCACCGGCACGATCACCACTGTCAACGGCAAGGCCAACAGCGGGTCCAACACCTGGAAGGCCAGCGTCGACGGCTCCGCGTTCGCCTCCGCCAGCCGGAGCAAGGTGATCAACGCGGGCGACACCATCGCCCTGCGCTGGGGCGCCTGAGCCTCCGGCGCGACGGCGACCTGAGCTACCTGCAGTTCACCGACGAGGGACGCGAACTGCTGGCGAAGGTGCTCCCCGGCCATGTCGCGGTCGTCCAGAAGGGCATGTTCGACGCACTGGACGAGCCCCGGACCGAGGCGCTGGCCGATGCCCTCGGCGCCGTCCGTGACCGGCTCCGCACGCTGACGCCGTCCTCCGCCGAACGCCGCCGCAGCCGCGGCTGAACCACCCGCCCGCGGGCGCCACCGTGTCCGCCCCCGCCGGCCGCCGCCCCTGGGCGCCGGGCGGGTGCAAGGCCGTCAGGCGTCGGCGTGCGGCAGCCAACGGCCATCGGTCGTCAGGCGTTCGGCCTGTTCGGGGCCGCTGCCGCCCGGTTCGTACGGCAGAGGAGCCGTGCCGGGGTCGAGGATGTCGCCGACGATGCGCCAGCTCTCCTCGACGAGGTCCATCCGGGTGAAACGGCGGGGATCCCCGGCGAGGGCGTCGGCGAGGACGTACTCGTAGGCGGTCACGTTGTCGCCGCTCAGGCCGGTGAAGTCCACGGCCGCGGTGACCGGCTCCACCTGGGAGGGGTCGCCGGGGCGCTGGACGAACAGGTGGAAGGAGGCGCCGGGGCGGGGGCTGATCCTCAGGCGTACCAGGTCGGGAGTCGCGTCCTGGGTGCAGGCCGTGTGGTAGTAGCGCGGGGTCGGCCGGTGGAACTCGACAACGATCTCGGTCGCCGTCCTGGCAAGGGCCTTGCCCGTCCGGATGGTGAACGGAACGCCGGCCCAGCGGTCCGTGTCGACCCAGGTCCGCAACGCGGCATAGGTCTCGGTCCGCGACTGCGGCCGCACCCCCGGCACGTCCAGGTATCCCGCGTACTGGCCGAGTACGCAGTCCTCGGGGAGCACGGTGCGCACGGCCTTCAGCGCCCGTACCCGCTCGTTGAGGATGTCCTGGGCGGAGCCCGTGCGCGGTGCCTCCATCACGAAGTACGCCAGCATCTGCAGCAGATGGTTCTGCACGACGTCGCGCAGGGCGCCGGTGCTGTCGTAGAAGCCGCCGCGGTCCTCGACGCCGAAGTCCTCGGCCAGGGTGATCTGCACACTGCGCATCAGCGGACGCTGGAGTACCCCGCTGAGCATCGTGTTGGCGAAGCGGAACGCGAGCAGGTTCTCCACCGCGTCCTTCCCCAGGAAGTGGTCGACCCGCAGCAGCCGCTCGTCGGGAAAGTGCCGGGTCAGGTCCGCCTGAAGGGCGCGTGCGGAGGCCAGGTCCTGACCGAAGGGCTTCTCCACAGCCAGCCGTGCTTCACCGTTCAGTCCCGCCTGGGCCAGGCGTTCGGCAGCACGCGCGTACAGGTTGGGCGGGATGGCCAGGTAGTGGACCAGGATGCGGCAGCCGTCGGCCTGTTCCGCGATGGACCGGAAGCTCCCGGGGTCGTCGTAGTCGATGGTGGCAAGCCGCAGCGCACCGGCGAAGCGGGCGAAGTCGCCCTCGTCGAAGGGACCGTGGTCGGCGACGCTGTCGTGGGCGTGCGCGCGCAGTCGCTCCAGCGTCCAGCCGCCGTGGGTGACACCGACGACCCGCTCGGGGAGGAAGCCCCGGAGCGAGAGCCGGAAGAGGGCGGGCAGCAGCATCTTCTTGGCCAGGTCGCCGGTGATCCCGAACAGGACCAGTGCGTCACCGCGTCCCGGTGTGGTGCTGGTCATGGCGTGTTGCCTCCGCGTTCCGGGGGGCCTCGCCTGCCGCAATCCGCCCGCGCGGCGGCAGGCCCCGGCTGGCTGTCCCGGCTCCCAGTGTGGTCAAGGGGGAAGGGACTGTCGCGCGGTGCGCGTCGGCGTTGCGCCATCCGTGACGCGTGGGCCCTCAGTGCGAGGGGCGGCCGTCTGCCGCTCGACAGTGGTTCCGCCCGCCTCGCGGGGCCGCGTTCATCGACACGCCGGACTGTAATCTGTTGCAGACTGGAAACATATTGCCTTGGCCCAGCGCAGGGCGCGGACGCCAAGGTGCGCGAGGAGTTCGGCGAGGTGGCCGCAGGCGGCGGGGCTGCTCAGGGTCTTCTTGTCGCTGGGCCACGGGTCGAGCGGGAGGGCGTCCAGGTCGCCCGACGGCGCGACTGCGTGCGGCGCGTACGGGGCCGCCGGTGTCACGTTCGATGACGTACGGGCCGGTCGACAGTCTGAGAGTCTCCGACCGGTGCGGCTGCAGCCCGAACGCCTGCCAGATCCGTGACCCCGACGACTGCGACAGGCCTCGCCTCCTTCGCCATCACCCAGGTCGATCAGTGTGTGTTGCACTCGCCGGGGTGGGCTCCAACGTCTTCGTGACCGCCGGGGCGACTTGCTCGTCCGTCACCGTCCCCGGCCCACCAGGACGCGGCATGTCGCCCAGGCCGGCAATCCGGCACTGGACGAACCGAGACCGGCAACGGCCCACCGCCTGAGGTGTGGAACCGAGCCGGGCCGCCACATCCTTGTTCGAGGCGCCCTCGGTACAAGCCAGGATGATCCGGCATCACAAACCCCACGCCTGCATCGTGGAACGACGCCGCACCCACCCCTACAGCGCAGCCCGTTCCGCATCCGACGGTCTTGACTCGGCCTTCGGCCGACCGGGCGGCGCCATGGGGCCAGCCCGTACGTCTGAACAGAACCCCTGGCTCACAACGAGACGCGAGCCCGCGCACGGGCAAGCAGAGCGGCCGGGTCCGGGTCCGCCTGCAGGGACTTCAGTATCAGCAGCCACCACTGGTCCAACTGCTCCCTCCAGCCCCGCCCGCCCGGCAGATCATCGGTCAGCACACAGAGACCGAAGAACGCGCACACGAGCGTCACAGCCGCGGCCGACGGCTCGACCCCTGCCGCGAGTTCACCTCTCATGCGGGCCTGAGTCAGGAGCCTGGTGGCAGCCGACGCCCAGGTATTGAACGGCGTGGGCAGGGCGGCCTCGATGCCGTGGCGTTCCGCCCACAGCCGCGCGCCCGCGCGGGCCACGACGTCCTCACTGAGGGACCGTGCGACACCGAAGCTGAGGACGACCAGTTTCTCAAGCGGAGGAATACCGGGCGTGGCATAGAGGGCGGCGAGTTGCGGCCAGGTGGCGAACTGCTCGCGCACCACCGCCAGCGCAAGCTTCTCCTTGCTGTAGTAATGGAAATAGATGGCCCCACTGGTCTTTCCCGAGTGATCACTTATGTCATTGACACTCGTTCCCGCATATCCCCGTTCGACAAATAGATGTGCTGCTGATTCCAGCAGCACTCTGCGGGTCGCACGCGCCCTTTCCTGCACTTCAGTTCCACCTTCGCTCAAATGTACTAGCGCCACGACAGGAGAGTTCAAACCCTCCCCACGGAGGGCACAGTCGCATCGCGCGAAGATCTTATTATTCGTCGCCTGCGCGCGGGCGGGGGAATATTCACACAATCCATCACCCCGCAGAGCGGGATCGTTCGCCAGGGCGTGGCAAATCCGCCCCGAACAACACTGCCGCAGCACCTCCTGCCAGGCATGTTGATGGCCTCACGGGTGCTACGGCCTCACTCGTCACCCCGCACGCGGACGCCGGTCACCTTCGGCCGGGACGCTTCCGTCCACTCGAATTGGTGATTGCGGAAATCAGCAAGGCCGAATTAACGTAACGGCCACGATGTTTTCGGCTTCAGCCGAAAGCGACGACGCGCGTCCTCCATAGCGCGCCCGGTCATAGCCCCACGGCCGCAACAGCCGTGCGACATCGCCCGTTCCCTCTCATTTCATCGAGTGGACCACGCATCATCCCGGCACCCTCGTGTGTCCTGCCTGCGCCCGCGCAACGAACCGGCCGGTGCAGCCTCCGAGATCGGCAATGACATGACAGCTCGAAACATCCTTTTGTGGTCGCCGTCCGCCATCGTCTTCGACTGCGACGGAACCCTGATGGACACGGAACAGCACTGGCAGGAGGCCCGGAACATCACCTTCCGGCTGTTCGGCCTCAAACCGCCGACCGGGTTCGCCGACCGCGCCAAGGGCGTGCACTACAGCGAGTGCGGCGCGCTCATGGCCGAGGAGACCGGAAAGCCCAACCTCGGCGACGACCTGGCCGACACACTCCTCACCACCTTCACCGCACTGGTCGACCAGAACCCCGTGACCATGCCGGGCGCCGCCGCGCTGGTCCGGCTGACCGCTCGCCACCTCCCCCTCGCGGTAGCGAGCAACTGCCCTCGGGAGATGGTGGAATCGTGCCTCCACCGGGCCGGACTCCTCAGCTCCTTCAGCCATGTCGTGGTGGCCGGCGAAGACATCCGGCCGAAGCCCGAGCCCGACGTGTACAGAGTCGCCGCCCGCCTCTGCGGTGTACCGCCCGAGGAGGCTCTGGCCGTGGAGGACTCGTTCACCGGCATGGAATCGGCCCGCCGGGCGGGCCTGCGGGTCATCGGCATCGGGCCGCGCCCAGAGGCGCCGGAGGCGAAGCACGCCGATCTGTGGGTCCCGAGCCTTGCCGACCAAGAGCTGGTGAGGTGGGCCGGTAGCTGGATCGACGCGTAGACCTGCCATGGGCGGGCGCAATGTCAGCCGGATGTCAGATGGGGTTCCAGGCCGTGTACGGCCCCGGCGGCGGCAAAGGCATTTTGTATCCGGTCCCCGCGTTGCTGTGCGCGGCCGTCTCGGCGGTGCTGACCGGGGCCCGCTCCTTGATCGCGATCAGCGAGTGGATCACGGATGCCCCGCAGCATGTGCGGGGCATCCGTGGCTTCGCTGCCGATCCTCTTACCGGTCTGCGGCCGGTGCCGCACGCCGCAACCGCACGCCGCCTGCCGCAGCGTGTGGACGGCGATGCGCTGGACGCGGGGTGTCGGCTCACCCAACGGTCATCGCCCTGATGTCCTTCCACCCGGGCTCCACGACGGCTTCGGGTGATCTCCACCAAGCGTTCGGCGCGGTTTCACGGGGAACGGACCCAGGGGCCCTACGGTCAGGATCGCGATTCGCGGGAGTCCGTCCGGCTACCGGCCACTCCCCCTGACGAGGCGGACCGGGCCGCAGCGGGACGATGGGACGGTATGGAAGCAACGTTTTCGCTGATCCTGCTGGCACTGTTCTTGTGGGGCCTGTGTTCGCAGCGGGTGGCAAAGGCAGAGCTCACAGCGCCAGTCGTCTTCGTACTGCTCGGCCTGGTGATGCACGAGGGAATCGGTTCGGTGAACCTGACGCCCGCCCCGCAGACCGTCAAGGCACTGGCTGAGATCACGCTCACCTGGGTGCTCTTCACCGACGCAGCGCGCCTGTCAATCCCTTCGGTGCAGGCAGACCTGCGTCTGTACGCCCGTCTGCTGGCGGTCGGCCTGCCGCTGTGCATCGGCCTTGGGATGTTGACGGCCGACATCCTGCTCCCGGGCGTCTCCGGTTGGGCCGCACTCTACGTCGGCGCCGCGCTGGCGCCGACGGACGCGGCGCTGGGCGCCTCGATGATGTCGAATCCGGTGGTACCAGGGCGGATTCGCAGGGCGATCAACGTGGAGAGCGGCCTCAACGACGGCATCGCCACCCCCATCGTGGTGCTGTCCCTTGCCGGCATCGCCGCCGCGGAGGGCGGAGGCGGCCATGGAGGGGCGGGCGGCGCGCTGGTGGAACTGCTGATCGGCCTGGCGTACGGCGGCGCCCTGGGGCTGGTCGCGGGTCGACTGCTGAACTGGGCGCTGCACCGGGGCTGGGCGGCCGAGGACTTCGCCGGTGCGGCCGTGCTCGCGCTGGCCCTGCTCAGCTATACGTCGGCTATCGAGTTCGGCGGAAACGGATTCGTGGCCGCGTTCGTCAGCGGCCTGGCGTTCGGAGCGGCGTACAGGCAGGGGGCGCCGCAATGGCAGCTTGCCTTCGCCGAACAGTCCGCTTCCGTGCTGTCGCTGCTGGTGTGGCTCTTGTTCGGTGCTGTCGTGCTGCCCGAGGCCTTCCACCTTTTGTCCTGGCAGGTGTGGCTGTACGCGGTGGTGAGCCTGACAGTGGTCAGGATGGTGCCGGTGGCCCTGGCCCTGACGGGCAGCGGCCTGGATCGCTCCACCGTGCTGTTTGTCGGCTGGTTCGGTCCCCGAGGGCTGGCCTCGGTCATCTTCGCCCTGCTGGCAGTCGAGGAACTGGCCCCGCCCGTCGCTCGCGGGGTCGTGCCCGTCGTGGTCTGCACGGTGCTGCTCAGTGTCGTGGCGCACGGCGTCAGTTCCGCCCCTCTCGCGCAGCGCTACGGGCGGTGCTCGCAAGGAGAGAAGCATCAGGAACAGGGGTACGAGTTCGGGGACCTGCCCGTCAGAGGGCTGACGTCAAAAGGGGCCCTGCCGAAACAGGTCGGCGGCCCTGCCGCACCTGACGACAAGTAGTGGACAGAGTGCGTGATATCCGGGACTCACTGCGCATCGGGTGCCACCCCAGAACATTCCCCTCAACTCCTGCGATGCCCCTCTCTCGGGAGCGGGGGCGGGGGCGGGACCGCACCCGGACAGGGTGATTCCCGGACAGCGCCGGCCTGACGTCTCCCCGAATGGCTTCGGGATCCGGCGGGATCAAGACTGTGGCCGTACCCGGCACAGCCGCTGACCGGCGGGGCTACCGCGCCGGGGATGCCGAAGACGTCTGCCTGGGTGAATCTGATCCCACAGGCGCCGTGCCCACCGGCCGGCCGAGGAGATGGGGACGGGAACGATGGAGCAGCAGGCCTCGGAGCCCACCGAGACACGCGAACTCAGCCAAGTGCTGCGGGATTCGGGATATCGAAAGCTGCTGGTGCTGGCGACGCTGTTGGGGGTGCCTCTGTCGCTGCTGGCGTTCGGCTTCCTGACGTTGGAACACGCCGCACAGAACGGGTTGTGGGAGCACCTGCCGCACCAGCTGGGTTATGCCGACCCTCCCTGGTGGTGGCCGCTCCCGCTGCTGGCTGTCGCCGGGCCGGCGGTGGCCTGGGTGGTTACCCGTCTGCCGGGCAACGGGGGCCACATCCCCGCGCAGGGCATGGTGGCTGGACCGCCTGCTCCCTTGGCAGTGCCGGGGATCATCGTGGCCGGTCTGGCCAGCTTGGCGCTGGGCGCGGTCCTGGGCCCGGAGGCTCCGCTCACGGCGATGGGGGCCGGACTCGCGCTCATGACCGTCCGCTCCGCCCGGCGGGCTGATTCCCCGCAACTGGTCGCCGTGCTCGCTGCCACCGGTTCGGCAGCAGCGGTTGCCACTGTCTTCGGTAGCCCAATCGTCGCCGCCGTTCTGATCATCGAACTGGCCGGGCTCGGCGGACCCAGCCTCTTCGCGCTGATCCTGCCGTGCCTACTGGCCGCCGGCGTCGGCGCCCTGGTCTTCACAGGTTTCGGGGCCCTGACCGGCCTGGAAACGGGCGGACTGGCGCTGCCCTCGGTACCGCCGAGCGAGACGCCAGGGGTGGGGGACTTCCTGTGGGGGGTGCCCCTGGCCGCGGTGATCGCCTGCGTCGTGGTCGCCGCCATGACGTTCGGAAGCAAACTGGCCGACTGGGTCATGCGCCGTACGGCGATGCGGATTGTCCTCTGCGCAGTCGTGGTGGGAGTGCTGCTGGCCTCGTACGGGCTGGTGACGGGCCGCAGTCCGGGAGAGGCCGCTCTGTCGGGTCAGGCCACGCTGGCCGAGCTGGCCGCCGATCCGCACGCGTGGCCTGTTTCGGCGCTGATCTGGCTGTTCCTCTTCAAGGGACTGGCCTGGGCGGTCTCACTGGCGGCGCTGCGTGGCGGTGCGGTATTCCCGGCCCTGCTGCTGGGCTCGGCACTGGCCACAGCCTGTTCCGGCTTCCCAGGTTTCGGCGTGACGTCGGGGCTGGCAGTCGGGCTCGCCGCCGCAACCGCAGCGGTGATGCGGCTTCCCGTCACAGGGACGATTCTGGCGGTCCTGCTGCTGGGCACGGAGGCCCCTGGTCAAGTCGCGCTGATCATCGTCAGTTCCGTGGTGTCCTTCATCGTCGGAGAACTGGTGCGCTCCGGATGGAGTGCCGCGGCGTCAGAATCTGCGGAGCCGCCGACCCACCCGACCCCGGCAACCGCCTGAAGCCCTTCCGCTCGACGCGTCCCACGCCGGCTGGTTCGTGCTGGGTTTCGTCGTGTTCGCGGCGGTGGCCGGATGGCAGGTGTACGCGATCACTCGCTCGGCCCACTCGCGTCCGCGGGCGATCGAGGCCTTCGGCATCAACCGCACGTTCCCACACGCGGACTCGCGACGGGAGCCCTGAATCCGCAGTACCGCACATCTCGATCGAGCGTGCCGCAAGCCCTGCTTGGCGAGTGCTGCAGCGCCTCACTCTGCCTGGGCACTTACCCGGC
Source organism: Streptomyces sp. NBC_01260 (assembly GCF_036226405.1). Lineage (NCBI taxonomy): Bacteria > Bacillati > Actinomycetota > Actinomycetes > Kitasatosporales > Streptomycetaceae > Streptomyces > Streptomyces sp. NBC_01260. The sequence goes on from NZ_CP108464.1 coordinate 470,508, forward strand.
CCGCCCTGACCGAGTCGAGCAATGCCTGGTGGTCGCGTTCGTTCTGGTCGGCGTAGCTCTCGGCGAACCGCGCCACAGCTTGGTCGAAGACATCGGCGCGACCGAGGTAGGCGGCGATGGCGATCCGGTCACCGGACCGGGCATGAGCCCTGGCGAGCGTCGCACCGCAAACCTCGCCGAATGCCTCCATCGTGCGCGGCCCCTGGCGCGAGGGGTCGGCGATGCCCTTCCAGTCACGCAGCTGCCGGACGTAGAAGTCCCGTTCCTGACCGTCGGGTGCATGGAGATGCTCCCAACCGAGAAAGATGTCACTGGCCGCTTGCATCAGCCGCTGTCCCGCGACGACCCGCTGCCCCTGGGTGGGGTATTCGCTCGCGCCGGCGTACGCGGCAAGTACCGACTCATCGGCCTCTTTGGCCTGCAGGAACAGCGGATCCTCGCCGTCCCGACCGAGCAGCAGGATGATCCAGCAGCGTGTGCCGACACTCCCGACACCGACCACTTTGCGTGCCATGTCGACCATGGTGAACTGCCGCAGCAAATGCTCCCGGTCGGCAGAAAGGCTTCTCCCGTACCGGTCCACCAGATCGCGGAACATGTCCTCCATCTGGGTTCGTTCGAGATCAGGCAGCAGGTCGGCGGCCCGCTCGACGGTGGGTGGTGAGGAGGCGATCCGCCGTTTCCCGTCGACGACCTCGGTCAGCTTCTCGAACGCCTGGAGGTTGTCGCGTGTGCGCGCCTTGGCCATGGCGGCGGACACCCGCTTGCTTTCCCGCCGCGGCAGGCGGTCGGATGCCAGGGCCCGCAGTTGTTCAAAATCGACCTTCGCGTACCACACGTCGAGGTTGTGCATGCCGGCGAGGCCGCGCATCCGCTCACGGTAGGACCGCACGGCGGACCGGACGATCGTTGTGCGCTCGGCGTCGGTGAAGCCGTTCTCCCGTCCGGCGATGGCCAGGCTGGTGGCCAGCCGCTTGAGGTCCCACTCCCAAGGTCCGGGCAGGGTTTCGTCGAAGTCGTTGATGTCGAAGAGCAGGCTGCGTTCGGGTGATGCCAGCAGCCGGAAGTTGAGCATGTGCGCGTCGCCGCACAGTTGGACCCGCAGGCCCGCATCCGGAGTGGTGGCCAGGTCACCGGCCATGATCGCGGCGGCACCGCGGTAGAAGCGGAACGGAGACTCTGACATCCGTCCGTAGCGGATCGGAACCAGTTCCTTGAGCCGGGTGGCCGACTGCTTCTCGATGGTGTCCACCGGGTTTGCTCGCAGCTCGGACGGCGCGTAGTCACCGTGGCTGGAGCGTGGTGTGCGGGTCCGCGCCGCCTTGCCGCGGGCGGCGCGTTCTTGTGGGGACAGTTGCTGCTCCGGTGTGCTCGCTGTACGCCCGGTCATGGCACAACCTCCTCACAAGCCGCCCGGGCCCTGCCCGGCGGCATACCATCGATCATCACAGCCGCCGGAACCGTACGCATCTCACGCACGGGGTGACTCCTGGCGCTGGTGGCTCGGGCATCCGCCTGGTGCGCGCCCCCGCTCAGCGGCGATTCACCGGAGGGGGGCCCGTGCATGGCACAGCCGGCGGTCCGCCTCGTTCCGGCCCGTGTGAAGAAATTCGCGGAATGGTGAGCCGGCAGGACGACGGCAGCGACGGCAAGGATCAGCGCACCCCATCACAGGGACGGACGGCTTCTGCCTGGCACCGTTCCAGATCTTCGACCTGCAGCCGCTGTTCCTCCAGTTCACGCTCCGCGTCGCAATGGGCGCAGATCGGGGCTGTCGGTTTCACCGGCCATGCTGCGCTTCACTGCGTGGCTGGAAGCCGCCGAACGAATCCGTCCGCTTCCAGCGGGGCGCCGTTCGTTCTGCCCAGATCGGCTGACCCAAACGAGTGAAGCAGGGGAGGGCACAGGCCTTGGTTCGGCCGGGTCATCTGCCGGTCGATGACTGTTCCGGGCGGGCCGCATAAGCAGCGGCGGCAGGAGCAGGGCCGGGGTCACAGTCGAACCCGATCCCCATGCGGTTCATGAAGGCTGCCTCCCTGCTCGCGAGAACCCAGCGAAGTCCGCGCGCGTCCTCGTAGAGCGTGGACGCGCGGTCCCCGACGGAGTCGTCATGCTCGTGTCCTGTCATGCCTGACCAACGATCGGCCGCAGCCGGCCGAACTGCGCCAGATGGACGAACCGCGGACACCGTCGTGGGTACCGAGCCGGCCAGCTAGTCCAGGCCAGCCAATCATGCCTCTGACCTGCACATATGACCAAGCATTAGGCCTTCGGCCTGAACCTGGTGCGCATCGTTGGAGCACTCCCGGATCCAACGGCCGTCTCGCAATCCCGGGCGGGTGGCAGTGCTTGCTCGGGAGCGTCCCTGGTGGCAGTGTCCGTTCCCGTGCTGGTCGTGGCAGCCCAGGCCGATTCGGGTTACCGGGGCTGTGAGTCCTGCGGAGCGGAGGAGTGACATCGACATGCCGGATCCGGTCTCCAGGCCGACGGCTGCCACGTCGGCTGATGTGGCGCGAGCTCGGGCCGAGATTGCGCTGAGCCTGCCGGCTCCGCTGGTCGCGCTGTGGAACGTGACGGACGGCCTGCTGACTGATGCCGGTGTGAGCGTCTACTCGGCCGGGTGCATCGGCGAGCGCAACACCACCTACGAAGTCGCGCAGTACGCACCGGGTTTCGTCCTCATCGGCGACAACAGTGGGGGCCGCGGTTTTCTCCTGCGCGCAGACGATCCGGGCTCCGCCGTGCTCTCCTCGGACCTGGGCGATCTGGGTCCTGAAAGCTTCGAAGTCGAGTCCGAGGACTTCGCGTCCTGGATCGAATCACTCTGACCCTCACGCCGACACCTCGGTTGACCCACAGGCCGAGGTGGCAACATCCGTGGCTGTTGGACGCGCCACCATCCCGCGGGTGCTGGACCGCAAGGTCTCGGCGGCAGAAGTCGCAGCGGTCCACGCCGATGCCCCCTCCCCCGCACAGGTCCACGCGCGGGTGAAGCTCAACGAACTCATCGACGACGAAGACTTCCACCGGCCGTGCACGACGCGGCACGCAAGTACTCCCTCGACCTCAACCTCAACCTCATTGTGTGGGAAGGCTTGCCCGACGGCGAAAACGTGCGCGACTACTTGGAGGACAACAGACTGGCCTTCCTCGACACGGCCCGCACGGTCATGGGACAGCCGCTGTGAGTGTCGAAGGCCATGTGCGCGACAGCCCTTGCGGCAGCGGGCACACCTTCGCACCGTGGCTCGGACCGGCGTGGACGGCGGACTGCGGCGCGTGAACAAGCCGGGGCAGTGACCCGTTCTGACTCCGCACGCCCTGCCGGTGACCACGGCCCGCGGCCATGATGAGCGGACGGCAAGTGATCCAAGCGGCTCCGCCCGCCTGCCCCTCAGCAGGCGGGCCTGCGGTGGAAGGAATCCACATTGTTGCTTCTCATCTCCCCGGACGGCGTCGAGGAGGCCCTCGACTGCGCGAAGGCGGCGGAGCACCTCGACATCGTCGATGTAAAGAAGCCCGATGAGGGATCACTCGGCGCGAACTTCCCGTGGGTCATCCGGGAGATCCGCGACGCGGTGCCGGCGGACAAACCGGTGTCCGCCACCGTGGGCGACGTACCGTACAAGCCCGGCACGGTGGCCCAGGCGGCACTCGGTGCGGCTGTCTCCGGAGCCACGTACATCAAGGTCGGCCTCTACGGATGCACGACACCCGAGCAGGCAGTGGACGTCATGCGAGGGGTCGTCCGGGCGGTGAAGGACTATCGGCCGGACGCGTTCGTCGTCGCCTCCGGGTATGCCGACGCCCACCGGGTCGGCTGCGTCAACCCGCTCGCGCTGCCCGACATCGCCCGCCGCTCCGGCTCCGACGCGGCCATGCTCGACACCGCGGTCAAGGACGGGACACGGCTGTTCGACCACCTTCCGCCAGACGTCTGCGCGGAGTTCGTCCGGCTGGCCCACGAGGCCGGTCTGCTCGCCGCCCTCGCGGGCAGCGTCAAGGCGGTGGACCTCGGCGCGCTGACCCGTATCGGCACCGACATCGTGGGGGTGCGCGGGGCGGTCTGCGAGGGAGGCGACCGCAACACCGGAAGGATTCGGCCGCAGCTGGTGGCCGCCTTCCGGGCAGAGATGGACCGCCATGCCCGGGAGCCCGCCGCTGCCACGACGACGAGCTGACCGCCGGGATGCCGAATTGTCAGCCCCGTCGCGCGCCCGGTATCCGCGGCGGGCGCTTCGCCGTCGTCGATCCGGCAACGGGCGAGGCGTTCGACGACTCCCCCGACCAGCAGCCGGACGAGTTGGACGGCGTCGTCGGACGAGCCCACGAGGCCTGGCGAAGCTGGCGGGCCGACCCCGTCGCGCGCGCCACCGCACTGCTCGCGGCAGCCGACGCCGTGGAGGCCGCCGGGGCCGGAATCGCTCCGCTGCTCACCCGTGAACAGGGCAAGCCCCTGGCCGAGTCGTACGCGGAGATCGCCCGCACGGCGGCCCGTCTGCGCTACTTCGCCGAGCCGGCCCCCGGGCCCCGGCCGATCACGGACGGCCGGCCGGTACGCAGCGAGATCCGCTGGCGTCCCCTCGGGCCGGTCGCCGCTATCGTCCCGTGGAACTTTCCCCTCCAACTCGCGTCGGCGAAGTTCGCGCCCGCGCTCGCCGCAGGCAACACGGTGGTGCTCAAGCCGTCCCCGTTCACGCCCCTCGCCACCCGGCTGCTGGCATCCGTCGTCTCCAGCGCCCTCCCCGAGGGCGTACTGACCATCGTCACCGGTCGCGAACCCCTCGGCGCCCGCCTCGCGTCCCATCCGGGAATCCGCCATGTGACCTTCACGGGTTCGATTCCCACTGGGCGGGCCGTCGCCGAGGGCGCGGCGGCCTCGCTCGCCCGGGTCACGCTGGAACTGGGCGGCAACGACGCCGCGATCCTGCTGGACGACGTGGATGTGGAACGGATCGCGGAACGGCTGTTCTGGGCGGCGTTCCGCAACTGCGGGCAGGTCTGCATGGCGGTCAAGCGCGTCTACGCCCCGGCCCGGCTCTACTCCCGCGTGGTCGAGGCCCTCGCGCAGCACGCGAAGACCGTCGTCGTGGGGGCCGGACTCGCCCCGGACACACAGCTGGGACCGGTCAACAACGCCCCCCAACTGGCCCGGGTCGAGCGCTGCACGGCCCAGGCCCTGGCGGACGGCGGCCGAGCCGTCTCCGGCGGCCACCGGCTGGACCGGCCCGGCTACTTCTTCGCCCCGACGGTCCTGTCCGATGTCCCGCCCGACAGCCCGGTGGTGACGGAGGAGCAGTTCGGTCCGGTCCTGCCGGTGCTCCCGTACACAAGCCTCGACGAAGCCGTCGAGGCGGCCAACGACACCGGGTTCGGGCTGGGCGGGTCGGTATGGGGGACCGACCTCGACCGGGCCGAGGCGGTGGCCGACCGGCTGGAGTGCGGGACGGCGTGGATCAACCACCACGCCGAACTGTCCCTCGCCCAGCCCTTCGCGGGCATCAAGGAGAGCGGGGTCGGCGTCGCGGGCGGGCCGTGGGGGCTCTACGGAAACCTCAGGCCGTTCGTCGTGCATCGTCCGCAGGAGGCGTGACGATGCGGTTCGACGCGGCGGTACTGCGCTCGTACGAGAGCCCGTTCGCAGTCGAGGAGGTGATCCTGAACGCCGGCCCGGCCGAGGGCGAGATCCTGGTCAGGATCGCGGGCTGCGGAATGTGCCGGACCGATCTCGCGGTCCGGCACTCAGCGGGTCGCTCACCGCTGCCGGCGGTGCTCGGCCACGAGGGTGCCGGGGTGGTGGTGGAGACGGGCGGCCCTGACACCGGCCTGAGCATCGGCGACCATGTCGTGCTGGGCTTCGACTCCTGCGGACACTGCCGGACCTGCATGGGTGCGGCCCCCGCCTACTGCGACTCATTCGCCTCGCTCAACCTCTTCGGAGGGCGTACGGAGCACGCGGCGCGGTTCAGGGACGCGGCCGGGGGCGAACTGGCCCCGCGGTGGTTCGGCCAGTCGTCGTTCGCCGAGTACGCGATGGTCGCGGCCCGCAATGCCGTACGGGTCGACCCCTCGCTGCCCCTCGAACTGCTCGGACCACTCGGCTGCGGCTTCCTCACCGGCGCCGGAGCAGTCCTCAACTCCTTCGGTGTCGGTCCCGGCGACACCCTCGCGGTCTTCGGTGCGGGAGCGGTGGGTCTGGCCGCGGTGATGGCGGCCACCGCCGCCGGGGCGGTGACCGTGGCCGTCGACCGGTTCCCCGAACGGCTGGCCCTCGCCGAGTGCTTCGGCGCGATCCCGCTGCGCGCCGGATCGGCCGGGCTGGCCGACCGCATCCAGGTCCGGACCGACGGCGGCGCACAGTACGCGCTGGACACCACGGGCTCCGCCCCGCTGATCAACGAAGCACTCCGGGCCCTGCGCCCGACCGGCCATCTCGGGTTGGTGGCACGGCTCCGCACCGCACTGCCGATCGAACCGGGGGCACTCGACCGGGGCCGGAGGATTTCCCACATCTGCGAGGGGGACGCGGTGCCGCGACTGTTGATCCCGAGGCTGACCGGGCTGTGGCAGGCCGGACGGTTCCCCTTCGATCAACTGATCCGGAGGTACCCGCTCGTCGACATCAACGAGGCCGAGCGAGACTGCGACGCGGGCCGTGTGGTCAAACCGGTCCTGGTTCCTTAGGGGAAGGGTCCAGGAGGCGCACCGGGGCGCCTGAGGGCGGGGTTACAGCCGGGGCTTGTTCGCGAACACCCACCGATTGCCCGCCAGGGCGTCGTTCTGCTCGGGCAGTGGGCCGCGTCCGTGGTGGCGAGTGAAGTCGAAGGGGGTGTGGACCTTGGTGGACCAGCCCTTGCCCGCCAGATCGCCGGCGGAGTCGGGCCGTGGCTCTCTGTCGAACAGCGCGAGCAGGTCGATGCCGATCTGCTGTGTCGTCGAGGTGTAAAGCGGGCTGTCGCGGTATTCCAGCAAGTCCTTGTCGAGTTTGACCTCGAACGTCAGAGTGCTTCCTCCCGCACTCAACCGGTCCACCGTGTCGATGAGGTAGGTCTCGGCAGTGTTGGGCAAGTAGAACAGCAGCCCCTCGGCCAGCCAGACACTCGGTGCGGCCGTGTCGAAGCCGGCGTCGGTCAGCGCTCCGACCCAGTCGGCGCGCAGATCGACCGGGATCGGTACGCGCGCCGCTTTCGGGGCGGCCGACAGCCCGTCGAGCACCTCGTGCTTGAACGCCAGCACGCCTTCCCTGTCGATCTCGAAGATCACGCAGTCCGGAGGCCAGTCGAGTCGGAACGCCCTCGCATCCAACCCGGCCCCGAGCAGTACCACTTGGCGGGCGTCCTCGCGCACCGACCGCAGGAGGAAGTCGTCGAAGACCCTCGTCCGCAGGCCGAAGTAGCGTGCGAATCGCCCCCACAGCGGGTTCGCCTCCCCGTCCGGAACCTGTTGCATGCGGACCGGCCAGCCCGCGGACGCCGGTGCGGCGAGCACGAAGTGCTCCGCGTAGACGTCCCGTGCGAGGGGGTCGTGGCGGTTGGTCTCGATCGCCCGTGCCGCGGCGACCAGGAGAGCGGTCAGGCCGACGCCCCCGTCCACGCCTTCCACCCCGGTGTTCCGATGCGCCGCGCCGGCCACATGCCCTCCTTGAGACGAGTTGAGACCAGGAACAGCGAGAAATGCGAATGCCAGGTCCTGAGGAGCCGATTCCGGACGAGTGCGGTGCGGTGATCCACCGGACTCCTCTGACTGAGGGGCCCGCGTTTCAGACTGTCGCGCTCCCCACGAGGTGGTCACCGGGAATACCCACCTTATCCGGGCTGTAGTAGTCCTTGATTCCGACGACCCAGGTCGTCACCTCGATCCGATCGGATTCCGAGGGTTCGAAGGCGTCGAACAGAGCGTCGATGTTCGGGCGCCCGAAACCGATCGCTGTCATCAGTGCCATGAAGAGGGGCCGCTCGATGAGTCCGTCCCCGTCCGGGTCGCCAAGCGCGGCGAGCGACTCGGCGAAGTCGCTGATCGTCAGGTCGAAGCGCTCGGGTGACAGTACGCAGGCGGCGTACTCGTCGAAGGTGATCCTGCCGTCGCCGTCGGTGTCCAGTTCAGCGTCCAAGGTCGACCAGTACCGCCGGAAGGCGGCCAGCATCGCGTTCTTCGCGGCGTCATCGGAATCGGGTGCCGCCTCGACGACACGGCTTGCCATGATTTCGAAGTCGTCGGCTTCGATAGCGCCATTGCCATTGGCGTCGAACAGGGAGAAGACAAGCCTGACCCGATTGGTCGCCTCTGCACGCACAGTCCCGCCGCCTTTCTTTTGGCCACACCTTGCCGGGTGACACAACAGGAATTGATGAATGATCGGTCACCGCATTTACCGGCCCGATCCGAACTCGGGACTCCGGCCACCCCTGTACTATCCGGCCGACAATCAGCCCTGCACGAAAGAACCATCAGGATTCACCTGAACGGGTGCATTTCGCCCCCGTGAAGTGTGCCGCGAGCTTTCAGGCCTTCGGCGCGTGAAGAAATCACCCCCTCCCCGGCCACCGATTCGCCCACCCGGGCACCCGGCCATCCGGCCACCCCGGCCACCCCGGGCGCCCGGCCACCCTTACGGCCGGGCGGAGTTGCGGCCGTGGCACTGTCGCACCGTGGAGAGACCCGTGGAGAGACCGTACGGATTTCCTGCGCGGGGGTAGGCCCTCGCCTCCTCTTGCTATACCTTCCGTCTAACAGCTTGCTAGACGTGACGTCTAACAAGCGAGGGCGGCGTTCGGCAGCCATCTGTCTCATCGAGTGGGCACGGGATGAGACACCGGCCGGGCGGCGTCGGGTCGATCTCTCTCGATTCAAGGAGCCGCAGCATGGCAAGCAGCACTGTTCGGCCGGAGGACCGGAACCAGGAGCGGCCAGCCGGGCAGGACGTCGCCCGGCGTCTGCTCGACTCGGCCGCGAAGCTGTCGTACGACCCGGCCACCGAGGTGGACTGGAACACCCCCCTGAACACGGACCACCACGGCGCCAGTCCCGAGTGGAGCACGCTCTACGGGACCGCGTACTGGCAGGAGTTGACCGAAGCCCAGCGCAAGGCGCTGACCCGCCAGGAGGCCGCGTCCGTCGCCGGCACGGGCATCTGGTTCGAGATGATCCTGCAGCAGATGGTGCTGCGCGACATGTACGCCAAGGACCCGACCGATCCTCGGTTCCAGTGGGCGCTCACGGAGGTCGCCGACGAGTGCCGGCACTCCATCATGTTCGCCCGGGGCGCCGCGAAACTCGGCGCCCCGGCCTACCGGCCGCACCGTGCTGTGGTCGAACTGGGCAGGGCCTTCAAGACCCTTGCCTTCGGCGAGGCCGCGTACGCCGCGATCCTCGTCGCCGAGGAGGTGCTCGACGTGATGCAGCGCGACTGGATGCGGGACGAGCGGGTCGCGCCGTTCGTCCGCACCATCAACAACATCCATGTGGTCGAGGAGTCACGGCACATGAAGTTCGCCCGTGACGAGACCCGCAGGCGCCTGCGGGACGCGGGTCCGGTACGCCGGCACATCAACTCCCTCGTGGTCGCGATCGCCTCGTACTACATCGTCACCAGCATGGTGAACCGGGACGTCTACGCGAACGCCGGGCTGGACGGCGAGCGTGCCCGCGCCGAGGCCGGGACCAACGAGCACCACAAGTCCCTCATGCGGTCCAGCTGTTCGGGCCTGATGGAGTTCCTCGCCTCGGCCAGGCTCCTCACCAAACCGGCCCTGTTCTTCTACAAGCGTGCCTCACTGATCTGACCCGAGCCCACCGACGCGAGCTGACGAGATGACCTACGCCATCACCCAGACCTGCTGCGGCGACGCCACCTGTGTCGCCGTGTGCCCCGTCAACTGCATTCACCCGACGCCCGGGGAACGGGCCTTCGGCAGCACCGAGATGCTCTACGTCGACCCGGCGACCTGTATCGACTGCGGCGCCTGCGCGGATGCCTGCCCGGTCGACGCGGTCTTCCCGGTCGACAGCCTCTTCGGGGCGCAGAGGGAGTACGCCGCGATCAACGCCGCCTACTTCGAGGGCCGGGAGCCGGAGCCGGTCGCCGGACCGAACTTCCACGCCTGGGACGAGCCCTCGTTCCCGCGCAGCCTGCCGTCCGGCTTCGCGCCGATCCGGGTGGCGGTCGTCGGCACCGGACCCGCCGGGATGTACGCCGCCGAGGACCTGCTGCTGCACACCAACGCCGAGGTGACACTGGTCGACCGGCTGCCGGTGGCCGGCGGCCTCGTCCGGTACGGCGTCGCGCCCGACCACCCCGCCACGAAAAAGGCCGGCGAGGCGTTCGCACGCTTCCACTCGCATCCTCGGGTGCGGATGGCCCTGGGCGTCGAGGTGGGCAGGGACCTCACCGCGCAGGAGCTCGCCGCACACCATGACGCGGTGATCTACGCGGTCGGCGCCCGCGCCGACCGGCGGCTCGGCGTACCGGGCGAGGACCTGCCGGCCAGCATCTCGGCCACCTCGTTCGTGTCCTGGTACAACGCGCACCCCGAAGCCCCGCCGGAGACCGTCGCCCTGACCGCGGAGCGGGTGGTCGTCGCGGGGAACGGCAACGTCGCTCTCGACGTCGCACGCATCCTCGTCACCGATCCGGCCGCGCTGGCGGACACGGACATCGCCGATCACGCGCTGACGGCCCTGCGGGACTCGAAGGTGCGCGAGGTCGTGCTGCTGGGACGGCGCGGACCCGGGCACTTGGCCTGCACCGCCTCCGAACTGCTCGCCCTCACACATCTGCCGGGCGTGGACCTGGTCGTCGACGACCACGACCCGAGGACCGGTACGACGATCGACGGTGCGGCACCGGGCGAGAAGGCCGCGCTGCTGCGGGACACGCCCCGGGAGGCGGTCGACTGGTCGCTGCCTCCGGCCGCGGGACGGCGCATCGTCTTCCGCTTCCACTCGGCCCCGGTGGAGGTGCTCGGCCACGACCACGTCGAAGCCGTGCGGGTGACGGCCGGCGAGGGCGAGCAGGAGATACCGGCGGGTCTGTTCCTGCGGGCGATCGGATACCGCGGCCTGCCGGTGCCGGGGCTGCCCTTCGACGCGTCGACCGGAACCGTCCCGCACGAGGGCGGCCGGGTGACGGGCCTGTCGGCGACGTACGTCGCCGGCTGGATCAAGCGTGGCCCGTCGGGCGGCATCGGGGCCAACCGCACCTGCGCCGCCGAGACCGTCGGCACGCTCCTGGACGACGCGGTCGCGGGCGTGCTGCCCTCCCCCGCGCCCCCGCCCAAGGCATTCCACCGCCTCGCCCGGAGCCGCGGCCGCGACGTCGTCGATGCCCGGGGGCTGGCGGCCATCGACCGGGCCGAACTGGCCGGGGGCCGCGAGCAGGGTCGCCCGCGGGTCAAACTCGCCACGGTACCCGCGCTGGTCGCGGCGGCGAAGGGCGGCCGCTGGAGATCGCGAAGCTGACCGAGCCGGCCGACGGGGGATCCCGCCGGATCAGGATTCGCCGGGATCCGAGACCTGCCCCTTGGCCCGCTTACCGACGACGGCAGCGGCCGCCACCGCACCGCCCGCGAAGGCCAGAGCCACCGTCCAGGGCTGGTTGAACGCGTGGCAGGTGGCGTGGTCGACGGAGTAGCGGCCGGGGCCGGTCAGTCCGATCGCGGCAGCGGTGAAGCCGAGGAAGGCCGGATACTCGTAGCCGCCGCCCTGTGCGAAGAATCCGGCGGGCGCGTGGACGGCCACGGCTCCCGCCATGGCGCCGGCCGCCGCCGCGCCGGCCGCCGGCGTGGCGAGGCCCAGGGCCAGCAGCAGGCCACCGCCGGCCTCGCCGAGTCCGGCCGCGACCGCGCTGTGCTTCGGCGGACGGAAGCCCATGGCCTCCATCGCGCGGGCGGTGCCCTCGATGCCTCCGCCGCCGAACCAGCCGGCCAGTTTCTGAGTGCCGTGCGCGGCCAGCACCGCGCCGGTGCCGACACGCAGGAGAAGCAGGCCGAGGTCACGACGGTTCACGATGCCCATGGGGTCTCCGGAAGGTTTCGGGGCCCGCTGCGAACGAAGGGCCTGGGGTGCGGTGCGCTACGTGTCCACTCTCCGCGCCGCCGCGTTCCGGCGGGTCACGTTGTTACGCCGTCCGGGCTTGGCCGGGCAGGGCGTGACGCGTGGCACAGTGCGACGTACGCCATTGTGCAACTTGTTGCATAATGGCGTTTCGGTGGTCTAGAACTGGCTCAACGACACTGCGCGAGGAGCCGCCGCATGAGCCCGTACCCGCATCTGCTGAGCCCGCTCGACCTCGGGTTCACCACCCTCCCGAACCGGGTCCTGATGGGATCGATGCACATCGGCCTGGAGGAGGTCGAGCACGGCTTCGAGCGCATGGCCGCGTTCTACGCCGCCCGCGCCCGGGGCGGCGTGGGACTCATGGTCACCGGCGGCATCTCCCCGAACGAACGCGGCTGCACGTTCCCCGGCGGCGCCAAGATGACCACCGAGGCGGAGGCGGCACAGCATGCGCAGGTCACCTCGGCCGTACACGCGGCCGGTGGCCGGATCGCCATGCAGATACTGCATTTCGGGCGCTACGCCCATCACCCCGGCCTGGTGGCGCCGAGCGCGGTCCAGGCTCCGATCAGCGCGTTCACCCCGCACGCGCTCAGCGACGACGAGGTCGAGTCGACCATCGAGGACTTCGTGGCGGCGGCCGCGCTGGCGCAGCTCGCCGGGTACGACGGCGTCGAGATCATGGGCTCCGAGGGCTACTTGATCAATGAGTTCATCGCCGCGGCGACCAACCTCCGCGACGACCGCTGGGGCGGCTCGTACGAGAACCGCATCCGCTTCCCCGTCGAGATCGTGCGCCGGGTCCGGGAGCGGGTCGGCAGCGACTTCATTCTGATCTACCGGCTCTCGATGCTGGACCTGGTGCCCGGCGGATCGTCGCTGGAGGAGGTCGTGCGGCTCGCCCGGGAGATCGAGGCGGCCGGGGCGACGATCATCAATACCGGCATCGGCTGGCACGAGGCCCGTATCCCCACGATCGCGACGTCGGTGCCGCGAGGCGCCTTCACCTGGGTCACCGAGAAGGTGCGCGGCGCCGTCTCCGTACCGCTGGTGACGAGCAACCGGATCAATACCCCGGAGGTCGCCGAGGAGATCCTGGCGGCGGGGCGCGCGGACATGGTGTCGATGGCCCGGCCGTTCCTCGCCGACCCGGACTTCGTCGTGAAGGCGAGCGAGGGCCGCTCGGATGCCATCAACACGTGCATCGGCTGCAACCAGGCCTGCCTGGACCACATCTTCAGCGGGCAGGTCACCTCCTGTCTGGTCAATCCGCGGGCCTGCCACGAGACGGAGCTCACGCTGTCACCGACGAGGACCCGCAAGCGGGTCGCGGTCGTCGGCGCCGGTCCCGCCGGGCTCGCCTGTGCGGTGACGGCGGCCGAGCGCGGTCACGAGGTGACGCTCTTCGACGCGGCCGACGAGATCGGCGGGCAGCTCAATGTGGCGCGCCGGGTGCCCGGCAAGGAGGAGTTCAACGAGACGCTGCGCTACTTCCGCACCCGGCTGGCGGAGGAGAAGGTCGGGCTCCGGCTCGGCGCCCCGGCCACCGCGGGGCAGCTCGACGGCTTCGACGAGATCGTCCTGGCCACCGGGGTCACCCCCCGCACCCCCGCGATCCCGGGCATCGGCCACCCCAGTGTGGTCAGCTACCTCGACGTACTGCGCCACGGGGCGCCGGTCGGCGACCGGGTCGCCCTCGTCGGGGCGGGCGGGATCGGTTTCGACGTGGCCGAGTACCTGACCGACGGCGGGGACGGCGCGAGCCTGGACCCCGAGGCGTTCTTCCGGCAGTGGGGCGTCGACACCGAGTACCGGGAGCGGGGCGGGCTGGGCACCGCCGAGCGCCCGGAGTCACCGCGCACGGTCCACCTGCTCCAGCGCAAGGCGAGCAAGGTCGGCGCGGGGCTCGGCAGGACGACGGGATGGATCCACCGCACCGAACTCCGGCACCGCGGCGTCACGATGCTGGCGGGCGTGGGTTACGACCTGATCGACGACGACGGCTTGCATGTCACGGTCGACGGCGAGCAGCATCTGCTGCCGGTGGACACCGTGGTGCTCTGCGCGGGTCAGGAACCCCGACGGGACCTCTACGAGGAGCTGCTCGCCGCGGGCCGTCCCGCACATCTGATCGGCGGCGCGGACGTCGCGGCCGAGCTGGACGCCAAGAGGGCGATCCGCCAGGGCACGGAACTCGCCGCCTCGCTCTGACCGGGCGCCCCTCGGCGGTGCGGGCCCGCGGCCCGCGGCCCGCGGCCCGAGTCGTGGGGCCGCCCGGCCGGGCCGTCCTTAGGTCCTGTTTCTCGGATCATGTACGGAGCCAGATCATGAGTGCTGCGAGTGTGACGGTGCCGAGGTAGATGTAGGCGCGTTTCTCGTAGCGGGTCGCGACGGCGCGGAAGCCTTTGAGGCGGTTGATGGTGCGTTCGACGGTGTTGCGCTTCTTGTAGAGCTCGCTGTCGAAACCGGTAGGCCGACCGCCGCGTGAACCTCGGTTCTTGCGGTGTCTCTGCTGGTCGAGACGTTCGGGGATGGTGTGCCGGATTCCGCGTCGTCGCAGGTAGCGGCGGTTCTTCCGGGACGTGTAGGCCTTGTCCGCCAAGACATGGTCGGGCCGGGTGCGTGGCCGGCCGACTCCGGCTCGCGGCACCAGAACCTGTTCCAGCACCCGCTCGAGCTGGGGTCCGTCTCCGTAGTGTCCGGGTGTCAGGACGAAGGCGAGGGGCCGGCATCGTCCCTCGGCAACGAGGTGGATCTTGGTGGTGAATCCTCCGCGGGAACGTCCCAGACATTCGCCGACCTGACCACCTCCTCCAGGCGGATGGTCAGTCTCCGCAGTACCGGATCGACCTGGTTCGTCCCCCACTTGGCCCCCCTTTGAGGGACGGCGGCCGGGGGCGCTTTCCTCGCACCGGCGGCGTGCTGGTGGGCTCGCACGGCTGTCGAGTCCACCGACACGTCCCAGTCGATGCCGCCCTCGGCGTCCTCGGCTACCTGGATGCGAGACAGCAGCATCTGCCAGGTTCCATCGGCTGACCAGCGACGATGTCGTTTATAGACCGTCTCCCATGGCCCGAATCGCTCCGGCAGATCCCGCCACTGCACGCCGGTCCGCACCCGGTAGAGAACCCCGTTGATCACCCGGCGGTGATCGCTCCACCGACCTCCACGCGTACCACCAGGAGGTAGGAACGACTCCAGCCGATCCCACTCCGCATTCGTCAGATCCCCACGGCCCATGAACCCAGCCTGGCCCCAACACCCCTCGCAGGTCAGGAGATCCGAGAAACAGGACCTAGGATGCAACCCATGTCACTCCCGCACGCGATCCTCACCGCCCTGCTCGAAAAGCCTTCGTCGGGGCTGGAGCTGACCCGCAGGTTCGACCGGTCGATCGGCTACTTCTGGTCGGCCACGCACCAGCAGATCTACCGCGAGCTGGGAAAGCTGGAGCAGGCCGGGCAGATCAGGGCCCTCGTGCCGGCGCAGCCCGCCCGGGGGCAGAAGAAGGAGTACGAGGTACTGCCGGCGGGCCGCGAGGCGCTGTCCGTCTGGGTGGCCCGACCGGAGGACCCGAAACAGGTCCGTGACCCGCTGCTGCTGCGGATGCGGGCGGCGGCGGTCGTCGGCGCACCCGGCCTGGACACCGAGCTGCGCCGGCATCTGGCGCTGCACCGACGGCAGCTCGCGGAGTATCTGGCGATCGAGGAGCAGGACTTTCCGCCGGAGCGCACCGCGGCGCAGGACCGGCTGCGGCATCTGGTACTGCGGGGCGGCATCGATCTGGAGAACTTCTGGATCGGCTGGCTGACCCGCGCGCTGGCCGATGACGCCGTCCCGGAGGCGCCCGAGCCGGAGTAGGCCGGGCAGGCGGAGCAGGAGTTGTTCCTGGGATTGCGGCGTGGACGGCAGTCCTGGAACGGCCGAGGCGCATCGGCCTCCCGCTGGCCCGCCCACCACCGGCAGCCCCGGGCAGGCCTTGCGGCGCCCGCGGCGCAGGCGGCAAGTCACCTACCCGCCAGGCGCGTTGACTCGCCGTCCGCCGTACGCGAACGCATCGGGCCACTCGCACAACGCGTGGCTGGGCGCAGCGTCCGGCCGTCCGGGCGCACTGGTCCGAAACCCTGGGCGGGCCACGGGACATGGGCTGGCTGCAAGGGGCGGCGGATCATGGAGGTACCGTGTCCGGACTTGAGTTCGAGCTGGCTGTGGCGGCCGCACGAGGGGACAAAACAATGAATGAGAACACGCTGTCCGCACCGCACCCCGCGAACGCGCATCCAGCGCGTGTGTACAACGTCTGGCTGGGCGGGAAGGACCACTATCCGGTGGATCAGGAGGCGGCAGAGCTGGCCGCCCGGGCGAACCCGACGATCGTCCCGTCGGTCCGGGCCAACCGCGCCTTCCTCGGCCGCGCCGTACGTCACCTGGCGGGGGTCGGGGTCCGTCAGTTCCTCGACATCGGTACGGGGATTCCCGCCGCGGCGAACACCCACGAGGTGGCGCAACAGGCCGCCCCCGAATCCCGTGTCGTCTACGTCGACAACGACCCGATCGTGCTCTCCCACGCGCGGGCGCTCCTGGTCAGCGGTCCCGAGGGGCAGACCGACTACGTGCAGGCCGATGTGCGGGACGTGGACACGATCCTCGAAGCGGCCTCCCGGAACCTGGATCTCGACCAGCCGGTCGGTCTCATGCTCGTGGCGGTCCTTCAGTACATCAAGGACGCCGAGGACCCCTGGGACATCACTCGCCGGCTGCTGGACCGCCTTGCCCCGGGCAGTCACCTCGTGCTGTCGCATCCGGCCGCCGACGTCACCGCTCCCGAGGTTGCGGAATCGATGCGGATCTACAACGAGCGCGCCGCCAACCACGCCTCGGCCACGCCGCGCACCCATGCGGAGGTGCATCGCTTCTGCGATGGCCTGGAAATCCTGGAACCGGGGGTGGTCACGCTGACTCGCTGGCGTCCGGGCCCGTCCGACACCCCGGACGACACCCTGCCCATGTGGTGCGCCGTAGCCCGCAAGGCGTAACCGGTAGCTTTCCTGCCACCAAATGCGGTGCTTTTGCGCGTGAGTTGGGCCGGTCCGCCAGAGCTCCCCGTAGCTCGGCGGCCTCGGCCCAACTCGGGGCCGGCGTCGGCGCCCCGTTCAGAGCACTCCCACTGCGCATCCGTCGGATCTCCGCGAGCCAGTCAAAGATCGTTCCTCGCCTCCGGCCTGCCCGCCTGGAGCGCGGTCCTGCTGATCCGCCTCGGATTGGGCGTCCACACCGTCGGTGAACTCCTGCGCGCAGCAGGCTCGTTCGAGCTGCGTTGCAACCTGGCCCCCGCGCACGCCCAGGGCCAGTACTCGCCATCAGGAGCCGGCCGGGTGTGCCCACGCCGAGGCAGGACCAGGCCGGCGGGGAGGGCGCGGCGACGCTTGTCATCAGGTATCGCCGACCGCAGGTGAGCCAGGGCGGCAGGGCCCGACAGCCAGCAGGCAGACGCCGCCACCGCGTCCGGCCTGTGGCGCCGACGACGGCACCGACCAGAACCTCCATGACCTGCCGGCGCAGCAGGTCATGGGCGTTCTGCCCTCACTTTCGGCAAGTGCAACGGGTCAGCCGACGGCACCGAGGATCGGCGCCCAGGTGGGACCGGCGAGTGCGGCCACCGCCTGCTTCTGGGAGAGCGGGGGGGCGTCACGGGTCGGCTTCGGCCTGTTTCCGCTACCGAGGTCGCCGGCGGTGTTCCACTGCACCATCTGAAGCTGGGCGCCGGTCGACTTCAGGGTCACCGTCGTCGTCCAGCGGTAGGCGATGTCGGAGTCGGGGACGGGGTCGGCACCAATCGGCTGCCTCTCCGCGATCTTCTCCGACATCACCAGGGCTCCGCCGGGAAGCGCCGCGCTGCTCGGCAGCTCGCTCAGCTCGCAGGTGTCGCCGGCCTCAGCACGCCCGGCCGTATAGTCGCAGTTCAGCCCTTCGCCGTCCCTGAGCGGCAGCTTGAGCCGCAGGGCCGAGACACCGACGTTGGCGGCGCCGTGCCCGTCGTTGAGGTCCACTCCGCCGTTGGCGACCCACCCGCCGGACGGATTCGAGGGGTCGTTGCTCTGTCCGTCCTCCTTGCCGAACCGGCTCCCGGGGAACGTCTTCTTCACAGCGTCGATCATCTGGGTGCCGGTGATCGAAGAACGGGGCACCGCCAGCGCCACCGTTTCCATGTCGGATCCTGCGGAGCGAGTCCCAGCGAGCACGCCGGGGAGCACCAGGCCGGCAGCCGCGATCGCGGCGCAGGCTCCGACCCCGGCGATGAGGCCGGTGCTGCGCCGACGTCGGCTGCGGCTCCGCCCGCGCTCGACGGCTCCGCTCGTGAGCGCGGTGAGATCGGGGTCGAGGGAGTCGGTCGTGCGATCCAGGGCGTGTGCGAGGTCTGCTTCGAACGGCATGCTGGCGTCACCTTTTCTGTCGCTGATGGGGATTCTGCGGTGAGTTCGACCTGTGTGCACCGGCGTTCAGTGTGGAACCAGGTCGGACAGGCTGTCGCCGAGCAGCGCGCGCACCCTGTTGAGTGCCCGGGTGCCCTGGGATCGGACCGCGCTGCTGCTCAGCTTGAGCATCTGGGCGGTCTCCTCGATGCTGCGGTCCTCCCAGTAGCGCAGCAGCAGCACCGCCCTGTCCCGGGGCGGCAGTTGGCCGAGCGCGTCCAGCAGGGTGAGCCGCAGTGCGGCGTCCGGGCCGGCCGCCGCGCTGTCGGGCATGTTCCCGATGGGACGCTCGCCGGTGCTTCGCCGACGCCGCAGGGTGAGGGAGGTGCGGACCAGAACCGTCTGGGCGTAGGCCGCCGGACTGTCCGCTCTGGCCACCCGCTTCCAGTGCACGTACACCCGGCTGAGGGTCTCCTGGACCAGGTCCTCGGCAAGATGCGTGTCGCCCGCCGCGAGGACGTACGCCGAGCGGTACAGCGCCTTCGCCCTCGCGGCCACGAACTCCAGGTACTGATCCTCCTGTGCTGATTTCACTCGGCCCCCGCCTGTTCTCTTGTTCCGTGATCGCCGTGCATACCCCTCTTGACTACGTGAGACGGCAGGATGTCGCGCGGCAGGAGCACCTTCTCTTCCACCGCTGCCGCGTCAGCGGTGTTCCGCGGGCGTCGGAGGCACGACGCCCGGCCCGTCGGGGGCCGAGCGGGGCCCGGCTCCACACCTCCGCCGGTGATCGGCACCCCGAACTCCTCGGTCTCAACTCGACGTGAGATCGACTTCACCTCTCACCCCACCCCGGCACCCACATGATCCGCCGGCCATGTCAGTGGACTGATCAACACTCAGGAGCCGACCGGTTCGACTGATCGGTTCGGCCGGCGATCCACCGGATCGCCGGTCACTTCCAGCGGGTCTCACTCACATCCGCTGTGAGCGGAGAGCGGGGCCGAAGTCCGCGGACCGCGCATCGGCTTCACCGCCGAGCGCACCAGCAAGCAGCTCCGTCGAGCCGGGAATCCCCCGGCCTTCCGCAACCCGCTTCAGGACCGGCCGGCCCTGATCCTGCGGAGGTGTCCGTGTTCCGGGCGGAGCGCGCGCGGAGTCCTGATGACCACCCGCGACGGTACGGGGGGAGCGGGTGCGGGCCCGGCCACAGCGGCAACCTTGACGCCGGGCGCCGTCTCGGCCTGCGCGCGGCTGAGCAGGAACACTCCGCGTACCGCGGCGGCCGCGCCCAGCAGCGCCGCGACCAGGCTGATCGTCCCGCCCTGCAGGCGCTCCCCCAGCAGGGCCAGGCCGATGGCCGCCGCGGCGACCGGGTTGGCGAGGGTGACGACGGCCAGCGGTGCGCCGAGGCCGCCGCGGTAGGCGGTCTGGGAGAGCAGCAGCCCGCCGATCGCGAACGCCGAGACGAGCAGCGCGACGACCACCAGACGCCAGCTGAACAGGGGGCCCGTGGTGTGGTCGGTGACGGCGACGGTCAGTGTCTGGGTGAGCGCGGAGGCGACACCGGAGGTGATACCGGAGGCCGCCGCGTGCCGAAGCCCCGGGCGACTGCCCGGGCGGCTGAGGCCTGCGACGACTGCGATGGTTCCGGCACCCACGGCCAGCGCCTCGACCAGGCTGAGGGTCTCGTGCGGGGCGGAACCTCCCGCGGTCGTCAGCAGGGCCCCGAGGCCGAGCAGGGTGAGGAGGGTGCCGCGCCACTCGGTCGTGGAGACGCGGCGTCCGGCCGCACGGGCGCCCAGCGGGACGGCGGCGACCAGGGTGAGTGCACCGAGCGGCTGGACGAGGGTGAGCGGGCCGTAGTTCAACGCGGCGACGTGGAGCAGTGCGCCGCCGGCGTTCAGCCCGACGGCCCACCACCACGCCCCGCGCCCGAGCAGCCGGAGCATCCCGGTGCCGGGTGCGGTGCGCCCGGCGAGCCGCGCCTGCGCCACCGCGGCCGACGCGTACGCGGCGGCGGAGACCAGGGACAGCGCGACGGCGATCAGGGTGGCGTTCACCGTCCGGCTCCGGACGGGACGTAGGACGAGGAGCGACGGTTGGCCTGCGCGGGGGTGGCGTACGAACCGGTGGCATGGGCGCCGGTGGCGGCGGCCGGCCAGGGGATGTGCGCCCTGACCGGTTCCGTGCGCTGCAGGCGCAGGGCCGCGAGGGCCACCGAGAGCAGTGCGGCCACCACGATCGAGTCGAGCCAGTAGTGGTTGGCGGTGCCGACTATCACGAACAGGGTGATCGCCGGGTGCAGCAGCCACAGCCAGCGCCACCGGGAGCGGGTCGCGACGACCAGGCCGACACCCACCATGACCGCCCAGCCGAAGTGCAGTGAGGGCATCGCCGCGAACTGGTTCGCCATCGAGTCGGTGGCGGGCGCCGCTCCGTACACCGTCGGCCCGTACACCTGCCCGGTGTCCACCAGCCCGGTCTCGGCGAGCAGCCGCGGCGGGGCGAGCGGGAAGACCAGGTGCAGCGCGAGTGCGGAGGCGGTGAGTACGGCGAGGATGCGCCGCGACCAGACGTAGTGGCTCGGGCGGCGCCAGTACAGCCAGCCGAGGAAGAGCAGGGTGGCCGGGAAGTGCACGGTCGCGTAGTAGGCGTTCGCCAGGTGGATCAGCGTCTCGTTGTGGAGCAGCAGCCCCTGCACGGCTCCCTCGCCTGGCAGGTGCACGGCGCGTTCGAGGTCCCAGACCCGTCCGGCGTTGTGGAACGCCTCATCGACGTGACCGTTGGCCGCCTGGCGGCCGAACTTGTAGATCACGAAGAGTCCTACGACGAGAAGAAGCTCGCGGACGAGGGGCGGTCGGGCAGAACTGTCCGGCTCCTGATCTGCGGGCCTGCTACCGGCGAGCATCACCCGGTGCCCCTTTGCTGACGAAGCGGTGTGAGTGGCATGGACCGGTCCATGCCGTATCGATACGCCAGTGTACCGATACGCGAACGTATCGGAACACTCGCGTATCGGTACACTGGCGTATCGATGGACCTCGTCGCAGAGTCGCAGAGAGGGAACGCGCATGTCGTCGCAGGAAACCGAGCAGGAGACGGCGCCCGCGCCACGCCGCTCGAAGATCACGCCGGAGCGGGCACAGGAGCTCTACACGGCCGTCCTCGACATGCTCAGGGAGAGCGGCTACGAGTCACTCACCATGGAGGGCGTCGCCTCCCGGTCCCGCTGTGGCAAGTCCACGCTCTACCGCCAGTGGGGCTCCAAACCGGAGCTGGTCGTCGCCGCCCTGCACGGCACCCGGCGCGGGCTGCTGCCGAGGATCGACACGGGCACACTGGCGGGTGACCTGCGCGAGGCGGCGAAGGCCATCGGCGAGGGCTCCGGACGCGACACCCCGCTGATGCTGGCCCTCAGTCATGCCGCGCTCCAGAGCCCCGAGCTACTGTGCGCGCTGCGCGAAGCGCTGATTCTGCCGGAACTGGCGGCGCTCGACGCCATGGTCAGGCGCGGCGTGGAGCGTGGCGAAGTGGCGGCGGACAACCCCGCCACGGAGTTCGTCTCCGCGCAGCTGCTGGGCGTGATGCGTGCCCGGCCCCTGCTGGAGGGGACCTACGCGGATGAGACCTTCCTCGTCCGCTTCGTGGAAGGCGCCATCCTTCCCGCACTCGGCCTGGACGCCCCGGCGTCCGGGTCCTGACAGACGTGGGCCGTCGCCCCAGCGGATGACGACGGCCCACCCGCGCCGCACCGTGGGGACGGGGGCGGCGCACCATCCGGGCGGCCGGTGACTTCTTCGGAAGTCACCGGCCGCCCGTTTTCGTGCGCCGCCTTCGGCCGGCACTCGCCGGCAACGCGAGCGACTCCCCCTTCTCGTCCCCTTGACGATATGGAGCGGTCCCCTTTATCGTCTCAACGACGAAAACAAGGGGGTCCTCTCATGGCCGACATCACCAGGCGCTTCGGCTGGCGCCATCTGCGCTCCGCGCCCACGGCTCACATCCGCCACCACAAGCGCGGCGTGCTCGCCCACGACGGCGCGGGGCTGAGCTTCTGGTACCGGTCGCTCAGCGCCGCACTCTCCGAAGTACCGGTCAACGACCGCGAACTGGCCATGGCGTTCCACGCCCGCACGGCCGACTTCCAGGACGTCACGGTGCAGGCCACCGTGACGTACCGCATCAGCGATCCGGCCGAGGCCGCCGCGCGCCTGGACTTCTCCGTCGACCCGGACTCCGGTGTCTGGCGCGGTGCACCGCTGGAGCAGATCGCGACGCTGCTCACCGAGACGGCCCAGCAGCACACCCTGGACGTACTGGCCCGCACCCCGCTGTCCGGTGCACTGGTCGACGGCGTCGCCACCGTGCGCGAACGGGTCGCCGCGGGCCTGGCCGACGAGCCCCGGCTGCCCGCCACCGGGATCGAGGTGGTGGCGGTACGCGTCGTCGCCATCCGGCCCGAGGCCGAGGTGGAGCGGGCCCTGCGCACCCCCGCCCGCGAGCAGATCCAGCAGGAGGCCGACCGGGCGACGTACGAACGGCGGGCCGTGGCCGTCGAGCGCGAGCGGACCATCGCCGAGAACGAGCTCGCCAGTCAGATCGAACTCGCCCGCCGGGAGGAGCAACTGGTCGAGCAGCGCGGCACCAACACCCGGCGCGAGGCCGAGGAGAACGCGGCGGCCGACGGCGTGCGCGCCGAGGCCGAGGCGGCGCGCAAGGTGCGCCTCGCCCGCGCCGAGGCCGAAGCGGCACGTGAGGTCGGCGCGGCCCGTGCCGAGTCCCAGGCGGCCTGGCTTCGGGTGCACGGAGAGGTGGAGGCCGCGACCCTGCACGCGCTGGCCGCCACCCGGCTCGCCGAGAACCTGCCGCGCATCGACAGCCTCACCCTCTCGCCCGACGTCCTCACCGGCCTGCTCACCAAGCTCGGCAGGCCCGCTCCGGAGACCCGGGCATGAGCCTGGCCCCGAGAGCGGTTCTGGTCCACCGCACCACCGAGTACGAGGAGTTGCTCGCCCGGCACGGCACCCACGGCCAGGCGGCGTTCTTCCTGACGAGCCGGGGCCGGCCCATCGAGGAGGTCGCCCGGCGGCACGAACGCAGCAGGCAGGCGCTGGCCGATGTGGCGGCGGCCGTTCCGCTGCAGTGGCGCCAGTCCCGGGTGGAGCGCCAGGATCTGGACCGGTTCCTGTTCGCACCCGAGGACGTGGTGGTCGTCGTCGGCCAGGACGGCCTGGTCGCCAACGCCGCCAAGTACCTCTCCGGCCAGCCGGTGATCGGCATCGACACCGATCCCGGACGCAATCCGGGGGTCCTGGTCCGCCACCGGCCCGCCGACGCGGCCGCGCTGCTGCGCGCCGCCGTGACGCCGGGCGGCGCGGCGGACGAGCTCACCATGGTCGAGGCGGTGGCCGACGACACCCAGCGGCTGCTGGCCCTCAACGAGATCTACCTCGGTCCGCCGGGGCACCAGACGGCTCGCTACCGGCTCGGCCCGGACGCTGCGGACTCCCCCGCCGAACCGCAGGCCTCCTCCGGCGTCCTGGTCGGCACCGGCACCGGCGCCACCGGCTGGCTGCGCTCCGTATGGCAGGAACGCCGCAGCCCGCTCACCCTGCCGGGCCCCACCGACTCCCGGCTGCTCTGGTTCGTCCGGGAGGCCTGGCCGTCGCCGGTCACCGGCACCTCGCTGGTCGCGGGCGAGCTGGGCCGCGGGCAGGGGCTGCGGCTGACCGTGGAGTCCGACCGGGTGGTGGTCTTCGGTGACGGCATGGAGGCGGACGCACTGGAGCTGACGTGGGGGCAGACCGTACGGCTCGGCATCTCGCCCACGTCGCTGCGGCTGACCGTGTGACCACCCCGCCCGGGGCAGCGCCCGGGAAAGGTCCGGCGGCGCCCTCCGCGCCCCGCCCGTAGGCTCGACGCCTCGTAGCGGTCACCGATCGCCGACACTCCGAGGAGCAGACATGGACAGCGACGCGGCGATGATCCCGGCCCGCAACTCCCGGCCGCCACTGGCCCAGGCCGCACTGGGCGTGGGCGTGATCGTGCAGGACACGCAGGGGCGCATCCTGCTCGGCCGGCACCACAGCGGCACCTGGGAGCTGCCCGGCGGGAAGGTCGATCCGACGCACGAGTCCATCGCGGCGGCGGCGGTGCGGGAGCTCCGCGAGGAGACGGGCCTGGAGGTCGCCGAGCGCGACATGGCCGTCTTCGCGATGCTGCACGACGCGGTCGGCGGCATCAACCGGGTGACGATGGCCGCCCTGGTCAGGGTGGAGTCGGGCAGCCCGCAGGTGACCGAACCCCATCTCATCAGCGCCTGGCAGTGGACCCGCCCCGAGGCGCTGCCGACGCCGTTGTTCGACCCCTCGGCCCAGATCCTCGCGGCCTGGCGCCCCGGTCTCGGCATCGAGCACCCGCCCGCCCACCGGCTCTCCGTACTGCCCGAGGATGCGCAGGTGAAATCCTAAATCATTTATTCATTTGCCTAGGGGTCATAGGCAGAGTTAGCTTCGGTTACATGAAGGCCGTGACCGAGCAGGACATCCGCATGTCGTTCATCAATTGCTCCAAGGGGGAAGCCAAGCGTCTGCCGCTCCCCCGTGATTTCGAGGAACTGCCGTGGGAGGATCTGGACTTCCTCGGCTGGCGTGACCTCTCCGCTCCCGGGCGCAGCTACATCGTCACCGAGCACGACGGCCGGCTGGCGGGCATCACGCTCCGCTTCCCCTCCCAGCAGCGCGGCTTTCTGCACCGGAGCATGTGCTCGCTCTGCCTGACCACGCACCCGGGCAGCGGGGTCTCGCTGATGACCGCCCGCAAGGCCGGACCGGCGGGGCGCGAGGGCAACTCGGTCGGCCTGTACATGTGCACCGACCTCGACTGCTCGCTCTACGTACGGGGGAAGAAGGCCGTGCCCTCGGGCGCCCGCTTCAAGGAGTCGCTGACGATGGAGGAGCAGATCGCCCGCACCACGGCCAATCTCTCCGGCTTCGTGGCCAAGCTCTTCGGCTGAGCCAGAGGTGCGCGGGCATGACAAGACCGGGGCGGCGGCGCGGTGCTCGCGGAGGACGGCAGCCGGGATGCGAGGGACAGCACGAGACCGCGGCCAGGCCGACGACGACCGCTCGCTGTCGCGGGACGCGCGGGCGCCTTCACAGCCGGCGGGGACAGTTCGCCATGAACGCCCTTTCGCTGGTGTACTCATGGTGCGGTTCATCGGTGCGCGGGGCCGGCTGCACCGGCCCCGCGCAGAGGTGGCCCCACGCGCCGGCAGGGCGTCCCGGCTAGCGCATCCGGCCCGCGGCCTGCGCGAGGAAGGCGTCGAGCACGCCGTCACCCACCTTGGGCTGGACGCTGCCCCAGGAATTGCGCGGCGGGTCGACCCGCACCGCGCGCGCCTGCTCCTGCAGTCGCCCCGATTCGGCGAGCAGTCGCGCGGCCGTGTCCTTGTCGCCCGAGCTCCAGGCGTCGAGGGCGTCCAGCATCGTCACCGTGGCGCGGCCCCACAGTGCGGTGGCGTCGAGCCAGGGCCCGGCGTCGGTGACGAACCCGGGCTGGACGGCGCCGCCGCGGATGACCTCGGGCGCGTTCCGCACGGCCGTGGCGTACGGGCGCAGCGCCCGGAGCGCGCCGGTCCGGTCGCCGGAGTCCCACGAGGTCCAGAACTCAGCGGTCCGGAGGGCCAGTTCGGGAGCCTGCGGCTGCCAGGGGGTGTCCCCGAAGGTGGGCGCCATGTGTTCCAGGTCGCCGAACACCAGCAGGGCGTCGGTCGCCGCGCGGTCGCCGCCCGCGAGATAGGCCATGGCGCGCCGTCCGTTGGCGGATGCGTCGTAGGCCGTGTCGTTCCAGGCGAAGTCGGCCGCGCCGAAGACGGCGGCCTTGCTGGCGTACGGCTGGTTCATGGGGTTGGCCACGATGCCGGTGAGGTGGGCGGACAGGCCTGCCTCACGCTTGTCGTACGGAGCGAGGAGCAGCCGTCCGGCGGTGTTCCCGAAGTCGTTGACGGGATAGTTGTCCCACACGAACACCTTGCGTCCGAACAGCTTCGCCGCGCCTTCGGCCTGCTCGTTGGTGATGGTGGGCGGCACGACGTCGGTGCCGGTCCACATGACCTCGATCGCGGGGTCCAGCGTGGCGCGCAGGATCTGCTTGTAGGCGGTGTCCGTCAGGTCACCGTATTCGGTCGGCACCATCTGCAGCGGCTGCGCGCCCGGGTGGGTGGCGATGAAGGTGTGCTGTACGTCGTTGAGGAGGTCGACCTGCGCCTTGGCGGCCGCTTCGCGCCCTGGTTCGCCGTACGCCGCTCTGTCGCCCTCGCAGTTCCAGCGGGTGTAGCTGATGTCGTCCAGCGGAATGGAGAACGCCCGCGTGCCGAGGTCGTACATCGCCTGGAGCTTGGCTTCGAGGTCCTTGCGGTGGGCCGGGTCGGAGTAGCAGACCGACCCGCCCGGGGAGACCGCGAAGGTGAACCGGACGTGGTTGGCGGTGGCCCGCTTCACCAGCTCGCCCAGTTCGGTGAGCTTGTCGGCCGGGTAGGGGTCGCGCCACTTGCTGCGGTGGTACGGGTCGTCCTTGGGCGCGTAGATGTAGGTGTTGGCCTTCACATCGCCGTAGAAGTCCATCTGGTCGAGCCGTTCGGCCTGTGTCCACGGCTCTCCGTAGAAGCCCTCGATGGTGCCGCGCAGCGGCATGGAGGGGAAGTCGGCGGCCTGCGCGCCCGCGACCTTCCAGGAGTGGCCGGCGCGCAGGAACAGCTGGCGCAGCGTCTGCACGGCATAGAACTGTCCGGTGGCGTCGGTACCTCCGAGGGCTACCTCCCGACCCGGGCCGTGCGCCGAGACCCGCAGGGCGTAGCCCTCCGCGTGGTCGGGGGCGGCCGTGCTGCCGAGTTGGCGGGCGATGTCCGCGCGGGTGGCGGGTCCGAGCCGCACGGTGAGCAGGCCGGCGGCGGCACGGGGCACATGACCGGGTGCCACGACGTCCACCCGGTGGGCGCCGTGCGCCTTGAGTTCCGCCACGAGACGGGTGAGCGCCGCGGCGTCGGTCCGGTCGTCGGCGACGACGATCGCGCGGCCGGTGACGGTGGCATCGGATCCGGTGCGGCTGATGGACTGCGGATTGGGTGAGACCGGCGGGAGGGCGGCCGCGCCGGGCGGACCGGCCGGGCGGGCGGCGCTGGAGGGCGATGCCAGGCACATCACGGCGGTCGCCGTGGCCAGCAGGCATGCGAGTGATGTCATGTCACGACGTCTCACAGAGTCTCCAAGTGGTCTAAACCAGCGAAGTGTTCAGGAGAATTCCGCAACCGGGGCGGGCAGTCAAGGACTTTCGTTCGATCCTGTTTGGTCTAGACGTTTACTAATGTTGGATACCGCGGGCAGCACGACCGGCCGCGGCGGCTTCCGCTGCGCGCTCCCCGGCTGACCCGCCGGCACGGACGGATCCCCCGTACGGACAGATCGCCGTCGCCCCACCGCGGGCCGGCGCCCCCGCCGCACGGGCCTGAGCACGGGCCCGGCTATCCTGACCGCCGAACCGGACACGGGGTGCCCCGCACGAGGGCTGAGAACACACCCGTCGAACCTGAACCAGTTAGCACTGGCGGAGGGATGTCTTCATGTCATTGCCGTATGCCCAGGACGAGCGCGCCGCCGCCCCGCGGCCCGCGTTCGGCGGGCGGATGCCCACCGCCCCCGGCGATCTGCGCATCGAGGCGCACGGGATAGCCCCCGTTCCCGAGGACCGTCGCTACGGCGGGCCCGGCCGGCTGTTCACCGTCTGGTTCGCCCCCAACCTGACCATGACCGGCGTCTTCACCGGCACCGTCGGCATCGCGCTGGGCCTGGACTTCGCCACGGCGCTCACCGCCGTCGTGCTCGGCACGCTCGTGGGCGCCGCACCCACCGCGTATCTGGGAACCTGGGGCAGCCGGACCGGCGCCGGACAACTCCCGCTCGCGCGGCTGGCGTTCGGCCGTGGCGTGGTACTCCCGGGCGCACTTCAGTGGCTGTCGTCCATCGCCTGGGACGCGCTGATCGGTCTGTTCGGCGGGGACGCGCTGGCCCAGCTGTGCGGCTGGCCGTTCTGGCTGGGGGTGCTGGTCATGATGACCGCACAGGGCGCGCTCGGCGTACTGGGGTACGAGGTGATCCACCGGCTCCAGACCGTGATGACCTTCGTTCTCGCGGCCGCCTTCGCGGTGCTCGCCGCGAAACTCCTGCACGGTGTCCACCCCGCCACCACCGGCTCCGTGCACGGCGCCGACCGGGCGGGCGCGTTCGTCCTGACGTGCACCATCGCCCTGAGCCTGGCGCTGTCGTGGGCGCCGTACGCCAGCGACTTCAGCCGCTATCTGCCGCGCACCGCGTCCCGGCCGCGCATGTTCTGGTGCACGCTGCTCGGCATCAGCGTCTCGTTCGTGGCGGTCCAGACCCTCGGCCTGTGGGGTGCGTCCGTCTTCACCGACCAGACCGCCCGCGGCATCGACTCCCTGCTGGGCGGGGGCGCCCTCGGAGCGTTCGGACTGCTCGCCGTGGCTCTCGCGGCACTGTGCAGCAACGCCATGAACGACTACAGCGGATCGCTCGCTCTGCAGACCATGGGGGTCCGCCTGCCGCGCCCCGTCGCCGCGGCGCTCGCCGCCGCTCTCGGATTCCCGCTCGTGCTGTGGATGCACGCGGCCGACACCACGGCACGCTTCCAGAACGTGCTGCTTCTCGTCGGCTACTGGATCCCCGGGTTCGTCGCGATCGTGGCCGTCGACTGGATCGTCCGGGCGAGGGCCCGCGGCGGCTCCCCCATCGACCTGGCCGCCGAGAGCTCCCGCCCCCAGCCGTGGTGGCCGGCGCTCACCGCCTTCGCCGTCGCGTTCGCCGCAGCGGTGCCCTTCATGAACACCAGCCTGTACGTGGGCCCGGTGGCAAAGGCGCTGCACGGAGCGGATCTCGCCTACGGGGTGGCGTTCCTCGCCGCCCTGGCCGTCTACACCCCGCTGCGGCTGCGCCGCCGCCCCTGACGCTCCCCGGCCGGCGGCGTTCCGCACGGTTCACGCCTTCGCCGTCGCCCTCTCGCCGTGGACGTAGCGGCCTCCGCGGAGCAGCGAGACGACCGCGGCCACCAGGCACGCCACGATGGCGAAGTCGAAGGCGACGGAGAGTCCCTGCTCGAACGGTTCGGAGATCAGCGTCGGGAAGAACGCCCGTCCGGTGAGGTAGTCGGCGTGACTGGCGGGCAACTGCGCCAGGGTCTCCGGGCCGAGCAGGCTGCGCACCGGGTTGTATCCCAGGAGCGCCGCGAACAGCACGCCGACGGGCGGCAGGGCCGCGACGCGCGCCGCGTCGGCGGACGGCACGCCCTGTTCGGTGAGGCCGTGGGCGAGCGTGTCCGGCAGCGAACTCGCCAGCCCGGCGATCATCAGCGAGAAGAAGATGCCGATGGACAGCACGGTGGCCGAGTTCTGGAAGGTGGTGCTGATTCCCGCGCCCACACCACGCTGGTCCGGCGGCAGACTGTTCATGATCGCCGCCCGGTTGGGCGAGGCGAACAGTCCCATGGCCAGCCCGTTGACGAGCAGGATCAGGGCGAAGAGAGGGTAGTCGAAATCGACCGGCAGCTCTTTGAGGGCCACGAAGGTGGCGGCAGCCAGGAGCATCCCGCCAGTGGTGAAGATCCGGGCGCCGAGGCGGTCGGAGGCCCATCCGGAGAAGGGGCCCGCGATCAGGAATCCGACCGTCAGGGGCAGCATGTAGATGCCGGCCCACAGCGGGGTCTGCTCGAAGCCGTAGCCGTGCCGGGGCAGCCAGATTCCCTGGAGCCAGATGATCAGGATGAACATGAGGCCGCCACGCCCCAGGGACGCCAGGAGACTCGCGACGTTGCCCGCCGTGAAGGCCCGGATCCGGAACAGCCCCAGATGGAACATCGGCTGGCCGACCCGGGTCTCGATCACGCAGAAGAGACCCAGCACGGCCAGCCCGCCGGCGATCGCGGTGATCACCCAGGGATTGGTCCATCCCATGGTGTTGCCGCCGTAGGGCTGGATGCCGTACGTGATGCCGGACAGTACGGCGATCAGACCGACCGCGAAGGTCAGATTGCCCCACCGGTCGATCCGGGCCGGGGTGCGGACCCCGGTGTCGTACAGCTTCAGATAGGCCCAGACCGTTCCGAACAGCCCGATCGGGACGGAGACCAGGAACACCAGGTGCCAGTTGAAGGGACCGAGCAGCCCGCCGAGCACGAGTCCCATGAACGACCCCGCGATCGCCGCGACCTGGTTGAGTCCCAGCGCGAGACCACGCTGGCGGGGCGGGAAGGCGTCGGTGAGGATGGCGTTCGAGTTCGCCATCAGCATCGCTCCGCCCACGCCCTGGAGTACGCGCATCCCGATCAGCCACAGGGCGCCGGCGGTGCCGTGCATCCAGGTCACCGAGAGCAGTACGGAGAACGCCGTGAAGACCGCGAACCCCAGGTTGTA
The DNA here is from genome assembly GCF_036226405.1 of Streptomyces sp. NBC_01260. Classification (NCBI taxonomy): domain Bacteria; kingdom Bacillati; phylum Actinomycetota; class Actinomycetes; order Kitasatosporales; family Streptomycetaceae; genus Streptomyces; species Streptomyces sp. NBC_01260. The sequence continues at coordinate 501,456 of NZ_CP108464.1, forward strand.
CATCCGGACCCGGCCGTACATGTCACCCAGCCGGCCGAAGCTCACCACCAGGACCGCGGTGACGACCATGTAACTCATGATCAGCCAGAGCAGCAGACTCGTGTTGCCCGGCTCCAGGGGGTCCACTCCGATGCCGCGGAAGATGTCCGGCAGCGCGATGAGGATGATCGACAGGTTGATCGTCGCGATCAGCACACCCAGCGTGGTGTTCGACAGGGCGATCCACTTGTAGCCCGGACCCTGTGGATCCTCGGCTCCGCCGGGGCGTACGGCTGTGCTCTGCATGGAACCGTCCCGCCCGTCGGAGGTGCCTCGGCCGCGTACGGGAGCCAAGCTATTCCCGGACCCCGTGGCCGGCCAGTTCGTATGCTCCGGTGACGCGGCCGTTCACCCGCTTGAGGTGGTGGCCGCGGAAATCTCGTTGCGGGTGCGGGCGCGTGCCTGGCACGGTGCGGGTTTCCGTCACCTACGCGAGGCAGCCATGACGATCTACTTCTACGGCGCCGACGAAGTCCCTCACGGTTGCTTCTCGAACTTCTCCGATCACGGCCTGGACCTCGACGGGCGCTGGTGGCCGACCTCGGAGCACTACTTCCAGGCGCAGAAGTTCATCGGCACCCGACACGCGGATCTCATCCGTCGTGCTCGCACCCCGCTGCGCGCCGCAGAGCTGGGCCGTGACCCGTCCAAACCGATGCGGCGGGACTGGGAACGGGCCAAGGACGACGTGATGCGCCGTGCGATGGCGGCCAAGTTCCTTACGCACGCGGACATCCGCGGCATTCTGCTGTCCACCGGTGACGAAGAGATCGTTGAGGACACCACTGCCGATCACTACTGGGGCCGGGGCAGGACCGGATCCGGCAAGAACATGCTCGGGCGGATCCTGATGCGTACTCGCGGCCGGCTCCGCGCGGAATTCGACGAAGCCTCCGAGGCCCGCAGCGACAGCGGACGCCCGGGGCGGTAACCGGGGAAAGCACCGCGTCGAGTCCCACGCCCGGGTTCCCGGGGTCAGGTGCCGGGCAGTACGCCGACGGAGCCGATGTACTCCTGGGCCTCCGCGTCCGGAAGCCGTACGGACTGCGCCCAGTAGTAGATCAGCAGGCTGAACGCGGCGACGACCGCCATGTCCCACCACAGGGGAAGGGCACCGGTCGCGCCGCAGGAGACCGTCGAGGCGGGCCCCGTGCTGCAGTAGCCGCCCTGCCAGGAGATCAGGCCCAGGCCCAGGAGATACACCGGCAGCCACTGCGCGGAGCGCCAGTCCGGGTGCGGGAGTCTCGGGTTGACGCGGGACAGTGCCGAGGCCCCCAGCAGCAGATAGCCGAGCACGATAGCGACGCCGAGCCGCCACAGGGTGTCCCACCCGGCCCAGTAGATGATCAGGTTGGACACGATGAAGGCGACGGGGGCCCAGAACATGCCGCCCCGCAGACGGTACGGACGGTACCGTTCCGGGTCCTGTTTACGCAGAGATCCGAGGGCGAGCGGAGCGCCCGCGTACATCAGCACGCTGGCGGAGGTGACAAAGCCGATCATTTTCTGCCAGGTGGGGAACGGCAGAAAGATGATCAGACCGACGGCGAAGGCGAAGAGCAGGCCGAACCAGGGCACTCCGCGTGCGGTGGTGCGTTCGAAGACCGCGGGCACATAGCCGTTGCGGGAGAGGCCGTAGGAGACCCGGGAGGCGGCGGCGGTGTAGATCAGGCCCGTGCCGGTGGGCGAGACGACCGCGTCGATGTAGATCAGGGCGGCGAGCCAGCCGAGCCCGGCCGACAGGGCCAGACCCGCGAACGGGCCCGCTTTGTCGGTGAAGGCCAGATCGGACCAGCCGTGGGCGAAGGCGCTCTGCGGCAGGGCCCCGATGAAGGCTGCCTGGAGCGCCAGATAGATGAGGGCACCGATGAGGATCGAGCCGATGACCGCTCGCGGAATGTCCCGTGCCGGGTTGCGGCTCTCGCCGGCCAGTTGGTCGGCCTGTTCGAAGCCGAGTAGGGCGAAGATGATGCCGCCGCTGCTGACGGCGGAGAGGACTCCCTGGGCGCCGAAGGGGGCGAAGCCCTGGTGGCCGAAGTTGCCGCCCTCGAAGGTGGTCGCCGCCAGGACGACGACGGTGACGACCGGGACGGCGACCTTCCACCAGGTGGCCACGGTGTTGGTGCGGGCGAGCCAGCGGACGCCGAAGAAGTTGACGACGACGAAGAAGGCCATGAAGGCGACGGCCAGACCGTAACCGGCGGCGGTGAGGCGGTTCTCTTCCGTCTGGACCCAGTCGGCGTGGACGCTGAGGTAGTTCAGCGACGCCATCACCTCGATCGGCGCCGTGGCGACCGCCTGGAGCCAGGAGAACCAGCCGAAGGACGCCCCGGCGACCCCGCCGAAGGCGTAGTGCGGAAAGCGCGCCGTGCCGCCCGCGACCGGATACATGGCGCCCAGTTCCGCGTGGACGAACGCCAGGACGGTGATCGCGAGGGCCCCGATGCCCCAGGAGACGAGGGAGGCCGTCCCTGCGGCCTGCGCCGCGAACAGGGCGCCGAACAGCCAGCCGGAGCCGATGATGGATCCGACAGAGGTCCAGATGAGGCCGATCAGTCCGATGTCCCGTCGTAGGCCCGGGTTGCCGAACTTCTCTACGGGTGGTCTCGACATCTGCGGACGCCCTCGCTCCGGTGGGGGACGCGGCGGGGAGCATGCCCGACGCGTCTGCGGCTTGTCCTTCCCTTGTCCCGGCGGTGCCCGGGCCACTACGGCACGGCGGGAATGCACCCCGAATGGAGCGCACCCACGAGGCCCAAGCCGCACGCGCAGGGGCCGGTCGGCGGGCTCCCGCCGGAGGGCGAGGACGATCTCCGCGATGCCGAACATCAGCAGCACCTGGGCCAGGGCGACCGCCCGCGCCCCTTGGGTGGCCGATGCCGTTCGTACGGTCGCGTACAACGGTCCCCCCCTCGCGTCGGGCGAAGGCGGCCACGATGGTCAACGACGGGTCTCCAGCCGTTTCCGGTTGAGCCATTTCGGCAGGCCCGGGGCCTCCAGGAAGCCTTCGGCGCGAGCGCTCGCGATCCCGATGCGCAGCAGATCGGCATTCTTCTCGAAGAGGAGGAAGCGCGGTTCCCAGGCGGGGCGGTACTTGGCGTTGGCGCGGTAGAGCGATTCGATCTGCCACCAGCGGGAGCAGAAGGTCAGCAGCGAGCGCCACAGCCGCAGGACCGGCCCGGCGCCGAGCCGGGATCCGCGCTCGAAGACGGAGCGGAACATCGCGAAGTTCAGCGAGATCTGATGGAGCCGCAGATCCGGTGCGCGCTGGATCAGCTCCAGGATCATGAATTCGAACAGACCGTTGTCGGAGCTCCGGTCGCGCCGCATGAGATCCAGCGAGAGCCCTTCGGCGCCCCAGGGGACGAAGCTCAGCAGGGCGCGCGGCCGTCCGTCGGCGTCGTGGCACTCCAGCATCACACAGCGGCCGTCGCCCGGGTCGCCGAGCCGGCCCAGCGCCATGGAGAAGCCGCGCTCGGTCGCCCCGTCGCGCCAGTCGTCGGCCAGGCCGACCAACTGGGCCATCTCCTGGGGCGGGACGTCTTCGTGGCGTCTGACGCGTACGGAGTATCCGGCGCGCCGGACGCGGTGGTGGGCTTGGCGGACGTTGCGCATGGCACGGCCGTCGAGAGTGAACTCGCGGGTGTCGACGACGGCTTCGTCGCCCAGCTCCAGGGCGTTCAGATCGTGCCGGGTGTAGACGGTGCCGCCCGCCTCGCTCGCTCCGATCACCGCCGGGGTCCAGCCGTGTTCGCGGGCCTGGGTCAGCCAGCGGTCGATCGCTCCCGGCCAGGCCTCGGGGTCGCCGATCGGGTCGCCGGAGGCGAGCGAGACGCCGCCGGTGACCCGGTAGGTGACGGCGGACTTGCCCGTCGGCGACCAGATGACGCTCTTGTCGCGGCGCAGGGCGAAGTAGCCGAGGGAGTCGCGGGCGCCGTGCTTCTCCAGCAGGGCACGCAGCCGTTCCTCGTCATCCTCGGTGAGCGGGTCGACGGCGCGGCGCGATCTGAACGCCGCGTGCAGCACCAGCAGGATCAGTGCCGTGCTCATCAGGTTGATGAGCACATTGGCCCAGCCGGGGGTGATGATGCCCTCGAAGTGGATGTCCTCGGCGCTGAGCGAGAACATGCGCAGGACGCCGTAGTGCCAGCGGTCCAGGAAGCCGGAGCGCCCCGGGTCCGGGTCGGTGTTGGTCACGGAGACCATGGCGGCGGCGAGCAGCGAGCCCACGGCCAGCCCGGTCACGCCGACCGTCGCCGCCAGTCTCGGATTGGAGCGGTCGCCCTTCGCGTAGAACTCGCGCCGTCCGGTGAGCAGGGCGGCGACGAAGAGCGCGGTCGCCAGGAACGCGATCCAGTTCTGCGCGTGCTGCTGGTAGACCGGCAGGCTCAGACGCAGGGCGGTCAGTGCCAGCGTCAGACCGCTCAGCACGAGATTGAGCATCCACGCGATCCGTTTGCGCCGCCGCATGGTGACCGCCAGGAACAACGACAGAGCGCCGGAGAAGAAGCCGGCGGTCAGCAGATAGGGCGTCACGTACTCGTCCTCGTGCCGCCGGATGTCGTTCCCGAGAGTCACCCACACGGCGGCCAGGAAGTTGAGGAAGGCAACGACGCGCAGATACCAGACCGCGAAGGCGTAAGAGCGCCGTGGCCATGCGGTGGGATCGCCACCCGCCTGCGGACTTGGTCGGACACGCCCCATGGGGGCAAGCCTAGAAGGCGCGGACGGCGAAGGCGCTCACCGGCGGCGCGGTGAACGAGTGAGCTTGCCGTCCGGGCGGACGCGCCGGACGGCGCTCGAGCGCATCGGAGTCCAGCGCCGACCGGGTGCCCCGTGCGGTGTGCCGGTCGATCCGGTCGTCCCGCCGGACGATGCTCCTGCCGATGTGGCCGCGTGACGCAGGGAGGACCTTCGGATCACGCATACCGGGTCACACCAAGTCGTCACCAGCGCCGGCGACGCCGACAGGCCCACCTCCAACGTCGCGCAGCATCAGGACCCGGCCGGACCCGAAGATCTCTGTTCCGGCAGTCGGCCCATCGGCCGGCTGCCGTATGCTCCGGACTCGTGAGCCGCGGCCTCAGGGTGCACTGTGGAAGACATGGACCTCGGACAACGCCTTGCCGCTGTGAGGCAGCCATGGCAACGGAACCACGCGCTGCTCGCGATACCCGTGGTCCTCATCCTGGTGATCATGGTCGTCGACATCCTGGCCCCCAGCGACGTTCACCTGGGGCCGTTGCTGGTGATCGCGCCCGCGCTCACCGCGTCTTTCGCCGGCCCCCGGACGACGGCGCTGATCGGTGTGCTGGCCATCGCCGCCCAGGCGTACATCGGGCTGCATTTCGGGGCGCTGTTCTCCCGGGCCGTGGTGGTGCAGTTGATCGCCCTCGCCGTGCTCTCGTGTCTGATCGTGGTGTTCTGCGCCGTGCGCGAGCGAAAAGGCAGAGAGCTGGCCCAGGTGCGGTCGGTGTCCGAGGCCGCCCAGCACGTCCTGCTCTGGCCGCTCCCGGACCGGATCGGCCCCCTGCAGACGGCGTGCCTGTACCTGGCAGCGGAGGACGAGGCTCAGATCGGCGGCGACCTGTACGCGGCCACCCGCACCGAGAGCGGGGCCCGCGTGATAATCGGCGACGTGCGGGGCAAGGGACTGGCCGCCGTCGGCGAGGCCGCCCTGCTGCTCGGCGCCTTCCGCGAGTCCGCCCACCAGCACACCACCCTGCCCGCCCTGGCCGCCGCCCTGGAACGCAGCGCCCGCCGCTACCTGCCCGACTTCGCGCCACAGGGCGAAGCCGGAGAATCCTTCGTCACCGCCCTGCTGCTGGATATCCCGGACCAGGGCCACCTCGCGCGGATGACCAGCTGCGGGCACCCGGCTCCCCTGCTGCTCGGCCCTGGCCACACCGTCACCCTCCCCGACCTGCACCCCGCTCCCCCGCTCGGCGTCGGAGCGGGAGGGGCAACGCCGGACGACTACACCCTCGACGAGGTGCCGTTCGAGCCCGGCAGCACCCTTCTCCTCTACACCGACGGCGTCATCGAGGCCCGCGACCGCACCGGCGGCTTCTACCCCTTCGCGCGACGCGCCGCCCAGTGGACCGACAGCACTCCCGAGGTCCTGCTCCACCACATCCGGCGCGACCTCCTCGCCCACGTCGGCGGGCGCATGGGCGACGACGCCGCCCTCATCGCCCTCCACCGCGCACCCACGCGCTGACCACGCAAGAACCATCCCCCGCTGACCGACCGCCCGTGAGACCAAACGGTGCCACAGGCCGCCGCGGAAAATCCCGGTGTGAGACCGGCCTGCCGGACGTGATGCGGTCAGGCTCCCGGGTACTTCGCACATGCCGGCCGCTACGAAACCCAGGGCAGCTCAGGCCTGCGATGTGGTCAGGAAAAGTTCAGGCGGGGGCTGACAGCGTGCGGTTCCATGACAACCGACATGTACGCGTCCGGTGCGCGCTCCAGGCAGCGGCAGATGCTGAACAAGGTTCCGGAGGTGACGCTCTACTTCTGGGTGATCAAGGTGTTGTGCACCACCGTCGGCGAGACCGCGGCGGACCTGCTCAATGACAACCTGGGCATGGGGCTGACCAACACCTCCTACCTCATGGGGGCCCTGCTGGTGGTGTCCCTGGTCTTCCAGTTCAGGGCGCGGGCGTACGTGCCCGGCGTGTACTGGCTGTCCGTGGTTCTGATCAGCGTGGTCGGCACCCTGATCAGTGACAATCTCACGGACAATCTGGCTGTTCCGCTGGAGACGACCACGGCGGTCTTCGGCGTGGCCCTCGCCGGCACGTTCATCGTCTGGTACGCCAGTGAGCGGACTCTGTCGATCCACTCGATCCTCAGCACGCGCCGTGAGGCGTTCTACTGGCTGGCGATCCTGTTCACGTTCGCGCTCGGTACGGCGGCGGGAGACCTGGCGGCGGAGAAGCTGAATCTGGGCTACTGGCTCTCCGCGGTGGTGTTCGCGGCGCTGATCGCGGCCGTGGCCGTCGCGCACCGGACGCTGGACTTCGACGCGGTGTGGTCGTTCTGGATCGCGTACGTCCTGACTCGGCCGCTGGGTGCTTCGCTGGGTGACTATCTGTCGCAGCCATTGGCGGACGGCGGTCTGGGGCTGGGCACGGTCGGGACCAGCGTGCTGTTTCTCCTGGTCATCCTCGGCCTCGTCGTCTTCCTCACCCGTACCCGACGCGACGTGACGCAGGAGGCTGCCGTCAGCCCGCAGGAAGGGTGACCTCGAAGCGGGCACCGGGCGCTTCGGTATCGAGTGCGATGTCCCCGCCGGCAGCGCGGGCCAGGCGACGGGCCAGGGCCAGGCCCAGGCCCGCGCCGTCGTGTCCGTCCTGGGGGTGGGCGCGGCGGCCGGGTTCGAAGAGCGAGGCGGCGAACGTCTCGGGTACGCCCGGGCCGTCATCGTCGACGTACACCGTGACTGCTCCTTCCCGTCGGGTACAGCCGAGGGTGATCGACCGGGCGGCGTAGCGGCGGGCGTTGTCCAGCAGCGGTACCAGAATGCGCTCGGCGACCTCCTGAGAGACACCGATGTCGATGTGCGAGCCCGCACCATCGGCGAGGGGACGGTCTGTCACGACGGTCACCTCGGGGGCTCCGGCGGGACCCTGTGAGGCGCTGAGCCAGGCGAGGTGGTGGCCGAGTTCCGGGAAGCGGCAGCGGCCTGGCGTCTGCGCGTTGCGGGTCCTGACCTCGGAGAGCAGTGAGTCGCAGATCTGCTGCATCCTGGCAGCGGCCCTGGCGATGGCCTCCAGCGAATCTGCCGATTCCTGCTCGCTGCGCGGCCGGGAGGTGAGCCAGTCCGTCTCCGCGGTGATCCTGGACAGCGGGGTACGCAGCTCGTGGGAGAGTTCGGCTGCCTGCTGCTGTTCGTGGCGCAGCACCGCGGCCAGGCGGTCGAGGAGCGCGTCGAGACTGGTGGCGAACGCGGCGAGTTCCGTGGGTCTGGCCTCGGAGCCGAAGCGTTCCGGTGCGCCCGCCGCGCTCCACCGCGTTGCCTGGTCGCTCATCGCGGCGACGGGACGGAGAGCACGCCGCACCGCGAGACGAGTCAGCAGGTAGAACGTCGCCAGCAGCAGTACAGCCAGGGCAATGGATCCGACCAGTGCGGTCTCGGCGGTGTCGCGGTACGGATCGAGGCTCAGAGCGCTCACCACGGTGCCGGCCTGCGTGGACGCGTGGCCCTGAGCGGCGGAAGCGTGGAGGGGGAAGGCGTACAGCCGCCAGGGCCCAGGGCTCTGGGCGTCGGCGAACGCCTTTCGGCTGCCCGCCAGGTGCTGTGCCTGGGCGTCGAGGGCGGCCGGTGCACCTGGGGGCTCCTCGATCACCCTGTCGCCCCGGAAGATCCAGACCCCGGCGTCCAGGGCCGCGTCCTCGGTGGGCTCACGAACGACGAGCCGGCCGTCGGAGCGTACGTCCACAGTGGCCGCCACCGCCTCCGCCCGCGTGCGCAGGACATCGTCCGCCTGCGCGTGCAGCCGCTGGTCCAGAGCCAGATTGAACACGGTGGTCAGGACCCCGATCCACAGCGCGCTGGTGGCGAGGGCCATCAGAGCGAGGCGTCCGCGCAGCGTGCGGGGGCCCCGGAGTGCCGGGTACATGCGAGCGACCTTCATCCGAAGCGGTAGCCGACACCGCGGGCCGTGCTGATGGTGCTCGGGCTGTCCGCCTCGCGCAGCTTGCGCCGCAGCCGGGCCAGATACTGGTCCAGGGTGTTGTCGCTGACCTGGGCGCCCTCGGGCCAGGCGGCCCGGACCAGGGTGCCACGCCGTACCACCGCACCGGGATCGGCCAGGAGACGTGCCAACAGCCGGAACTCGGTGGGCGTGAGCGCGACGGGCCGCTCCCGCACGGTAAATTCGTGGCGTACCGGGTCCAGCAGCACCGTACCGGCGTGGTCGCTGAGTGTCTGGGTGTGGCCGGCGCGGTGCAGCACCGCGCGTACGCGGGCGGCCAGTTCGCTCAGATGGAAAGGCTTGACGAGATAGTCGTCGCCTCCGGAGGCGAAACCCGAAAGCCGGTCGGTGAGGTTACCGTGCGCGGTCAGGAAGATCACGGGCACGGCGATGCCGGCCCCGCGCATTGCCTGGCACACGTCGCGTCCATCGGAATCCGGAAGTCCGATGTCGAGGACGACCGCGTGGACGGTTTCGTCGGCTGCCTTGAGCGCCGAGGTGCCGTCGGTGGCGGTCACGACATCGAAGTTCTCGTCGCGCAGTCCCCGGGCCAGGACATCGCGTAGTCCGTGGTCGTCCTCGACGACGAGAATGCGGGCAGCGGTCATCGGCCCAGTATGGCCGGGTTCGCACGTCGGTTCCGGTGGCAGGCGGGGCGGCGGACGGCGGTGTTCAGGTTGTGTTCAGGTGACGGGATTGCTCGCGAAGGTCCAGCAGCGACGAGAACGAGGTGGTCGTGAGCTTCGCCGCACTTCACCGAGGGACCCTGACACCGCTGCTCAGGCACGGGTTCCGGTGGCTCGTCCTCGACGGCTGAAACATGACGCCGAGGGCTGCGGCGCATACCTGGTCGTACTCAAGAGCTGCTCCGAGTGAATTCTTTGATCCAGATCACCGTGGTGAAATTCACGTCCAATGAGAAGGTCGTGACGCTATGCGGTTTGTTGTGTCGGCTCCCTGCGCCTGGCCGGATCGGTGGTCTCGTCGCTGTTCACCAGTTCCCGTACCGCAGCCCGTTCTTCGGCCGGGCCGAGGGCTGGACCTGCGGCGAGCGGGGCCTGCGCGGTGCGGGAGCCGCGGGCGGCGGTAGCGGGCGGCCCGTGACCCGCTGGTCATCAGGCGGCACGCGGTCGTGATGCCCAGCTGGCCCTCGACGCCGGTGAACGCGTTCACCTTCCGGGTCGGCAGGAGGTCCCGACCTCGTGGCGACCCGCCCGAGTCGTGGCGCAATCCATGGCGCCGGGCGAATGCGGCCGCCTGCGCCTACGCGGCTTGTGTCCTTGAAGGGGCATCTGGTCCGGTGGTGGAAGACTCTAGACGCATTAGCCATCTTCTTCGCATATCGACCGACGAGGAGCCAGCAGTGGAGAGTGACCCCTTCTCCGCGCAGGTCACCATCAGCCTGAGCGTCAACGGGAACGAAGAGCATTTCCACGGCGATGCGCGGACGACCGTGCTCGACCTGCTGCGCGAGGTGTTCGGGCTCACCGGAACCAAGAAGGGGTGCAACCGCGGCGAGTGCGGGGCCTGCACCCTTCTGGTCGACGGCGCGCGGGTCAACGCCTGCATGATGCTGGCCGCCAGTGCTGACGGACGAGTCGTCACCACCATCGAGGGACTCGCCACAGGCGACGAACTCCACCCCGTGCAGCGGGCTTTCATCGATCACGACGCCTTCCAGTGCGGATTCTGCACCGCGGGGCAGATCATGTCCGCGGTGGGTTGCATCCGGGAGGGCCGCACCACGTCCGACGAAGAGATCCGGGAGTGGATGAGTGGCAACATCTGCCGCTGTTCTGCCTACCCGCAGATCGCCGCCGCGGTGGCGGCAGCGGCGAAGGAGACGGTCTGACGTGCGGTCCTTCTCGTACGGTCGCGCCCGCTCTCTCGAAGAGGCCCTGACACTCGCTCAGCGAACGGATGTGACCCTGCTTGCCGGCGGTACCGAACTGCTCAACTGGGCCCGGATCGGTATTCACCGGCCGGAACGCGTCCTGGACATCAGCCGGGTCCCGGGCCTCACCGGTATCACCGCGCTGGAATCCGGCGGGTTGCGCATCGGCGCGCTGACGAGCCTCAATGCGGTCGCTCTGCACGCGGAGGTACGGGAACGCTATCCCGTGCTCTCCCAGGCCATTGTGCAGTCCGCCTCGGCGCAGCTGCGGAACCTCGCGACCATCGGCGGAAATCCCGTGCAGCGTACCCGGTGCGCCTACTTTCGTTCCGATCTCCCGGTGCCGTGCAACAAAAGAGAGCCCGGCTCCGGATGCGCGGCGCTGAACGGTATCAACGCCCGCCACGCGATCTTCGGCTGGACCGAGCAGTGCGTAGCCACGCATCCGTCCGATCCCGCGGTCGCGCTCAGCTGTCTGGACGCTGTCTACGTCACCGAGCACGTCGAGGGTGGACGGCGCCTGCCGGCAAAGGACTTCCACGTTCTGCCCGCCGAGGACCCCTGTGCGCACAACGTACTGCGGCACGGTGAGGTGATCACGGCGATCGAGGTGGGGCCGTCCGCGCCCCGGTCCGCCTACGTGAAGGTCAGGGAGCGCCAGAGCTACGAGTTCGCGCTGACTTCGGCCGCCGCGGTGGCGGAAGTCCGGGACGAAGTGATCACCCGGGCGCGCATCGCTCTGGGCGGAGTAGCGATGCGGCCCTGGCGCCTGGAGCAGGCGGAGGTATCGCTGGTGGGTCTGACCGTCGGTTCCGCCCAGGTCAAAGTCGCCATCACGAGTGCCTTCGATGACGCCCGGGCCCTGTCGTCCAACGCGTTCAAGATCCCGCTGTCGCGCAACACGGCACTGCGCGCCTTCCAATTGGCGGCGAGAGTCCGATGAATTCAAGCACGTCCGTTCCCCGCCTCGACGGTCCCGCGAAGGTCACTGGCGCGGCCCGGTACACGGCTGACCACAACGAGCCGGATCAGCTGCACGGCGTCCTTGTCGGCGCACCCGTGCCGGCGGGCCATGTCCTCGACATCGGCAGTGCCGACGCGCTGCGGCAGCCCGGCGTCCGTCATGTACTGAGCGCCGCGGACATGCCGACCGCGCACGCGGATCTGGCTGCCGCGAGCAGCCCGCCGCTCGCCTCGCTCTTCCTGCCCATGCAGGGTCCCGAGATCCATTACAGCGGGCAGCCGGTCGCGATCGTACTGGCGGAAACCCTCGAAGCCGCCGAGGGCGCGGCCTCCCTCGTGCAGGTGCGGTGCCGCACCGATGAGTTCACGGTTCCCGACAGCGCACCCGCCACCACCCCCTCACCCGAGAGCGGCTACAACGCGATCGGCATGGTGCGATTCCGCAAGGGTGACGCCGAGGCCGCCGTCGCCGCCTCTCCGGTCCAGGCCGGCGGTGAATACCTTCAGCCGGCCCGCCACGCCAACCCCATGGAGCCGTCGGCCGTTCTGGCCGTCTGGAACGACGACCGGCTGACCGTCCACGACGCCGCACAGCACGTCTACGCGGTGCGGTCGAACCTGGCCGCCGCCTTCGGTATCGATCCCGGCAAGGTCCGCGTGCACTGCCGTCACACCGGGGGCGGCTTCGGCGCCAAGGCGTACGTCTGGCAGCACGAGATTCTCGCCGCCATGGCGGCCAAGGTCGTCGGACGACCGGTGAAACTCGTGCTGACCCGCTCGGAGATGTACACGATCGTCGGCTACCAGGCACGCATGCGACAGAACGTCAGACTCGGCGCGGCAGAAGACGGCCGTCTCACCGGCGTGGTCCACGAGGTCGACAACACCACCGCGGTGACGGACGACTACATCGAGTTCGGCAGCGCACCCTCCGGATCGCTCTACGCGACCCCCGCCATCCTGCTCGATCAGAAGGTGCGCCGGGGAAACGTGAATCTGCCGACTTTCATGCGCTCACCCATCGACGGCCCCGGCACCTGGGCTCTGGGCTCGGCGATGGACGAGCTGGCGCGGGCACTGGACATGGATCCACTCGATCTGCGCCTGATCAACCATGCCGATGCCGATCCGTCGGACGGCCGTCCGTGGTCGTCGAAGAAGCTCAAGGAAGCCTACGCAGAGGGAGCGAGGCGATTCGGCTGGCGAAAGCGCGGGCGCGGCGGGACCCGCGACGGGGACTGGCTGCTCGGCTGGGGCATGGCCGACAGCACACAAGGCCAGTTCCGGTTCCCGTCAGAGGCACGGGTACGCCTCGCCGCGGATGCCACCGCGCGGCTCGAAGCGGGATACACCGACATCGGAGCGGGGTCCGCCACCATCTTCCCGCAGATCGCCGCGTCCGTCCTCGGCCTGCCACCCACGGCGGTGCGTGCGGCCTCGGGAGACAGCGATCTGCCGTTCGCGGGACCGACGTTCGGTTCCGGGACCACGATCGGGATGGGTGCGGCCGTCCAGGACGCCGCCCAGAAGATCATCAAGCAGCTCGCCGACCTGGCGGGCTGGCCGGCCGAGGAAGTGCACACGCAGGACGGGCACCTGATCCACGGCACGCGCTCCCGCTCGCTCACGGACGTCATGAGGGACGCCCGAGTGGACGAACTGATCGGCGACGGCGCTTTCAGCCTGCCGGGCGGGGCGCCCGCCGATGCCGGTGATGCCGAACGGGCGACGCGCACCTTCGGCGCCGTGTTCGTAGAGGTGGGCGTCGACCCGGATCTGGGACTGCTGAGGCTGCGGCGAGCGACCGGGGTCTACAGCGTAGGCCGCGTGATCAACCCGCGAACCGCCCGGTCCCAGATGATCGGCGGTGTCGTCTGGGGGTGGGGCATGGCGGCCATGGAAGCCAGCCTGTACGAGCCGAACCTGGGCCGGTGGCTCTCCACCGACCTCGCCGGCGTACCGCTGCCGGTCAACGCCGACATCCCGCCCGCCATCGACATCGCTTTCATCGATGAGTTCGACGAGTACGCCGGCCCTCTCGGGGCCAAGGGCATCGGCGAGCTGGGAGCCACAGGTGTCGCCGCCGCTGTCGCCAACGCCGTCTATGACGCCATCGGGAAACGCGTCCGCGACCTGCCCATCACACCGGAGAAGCTGATTGACCTGACGATGTAGGGCGTGGGGACCGGGGAGGGCAGCGCCCGGGCGAGGTTCTGTCCGGCGGATCACGACGCCATAGGCTTCACTGCGCGCACGGCAGTGACCGTGCAGATCGGTGCCTCTTGCGAGCTGGCCCCCCGCGCCAGCCGGTCCGCCTTGCCGCCGTCGTTCAGATCACCGGCTCCGGCCATCGAGTCGTACACGGCCCAGCCCCGGCCGAGCTTGACCCATGTCTCAAGCATCCCCTCGCCGGGCATGCCGTGTCCTCCGTACTCCCGAAGGACGGCATCGCAGAACAGGCACTGAACCGCGCGGCCGCGGGCAGTGGTCATACCGGCTGTCCGCGGCCGCGCTGCCGGCTCAGCGGACGTTCACCGTCACCACGTCAGAGGCGTGCAAGCGCACGGGATTCTGGTCGTGAGTGCTGGTCAAGCCGTACAGCACGGCACGGAACTTCAGGTTGCCGCGGCGCGCGGACGTGCCGTGTGCGGTGACCCGCGCATCGCCCTTGACCGCAGCACTGCAGTTCTCCTGGTGCCACCCCTCGCCGAAGCCGTTCTCCTCAAGGCACAGCTGATGCAGGTAGCCGGCGCTGTCGTCGCCGCCGTGCGCCTTGACCGTGATGGTCTTGCCGACATGGGCCGTGTGCGGCGCCGTGATGTCCACAGCGCCCTTGGCGAGCGCCGGCGCTGCGGCCAGAGTCACTGAGGCCAGACCCAGCGCACCGATCACAGCCACACGGCGGCCCCGCGCCTTCATCCCGGTCTTCTTCGTCCTGGTCATGGGCTTTCCTCCCGCAGGTCCCCCCACGTGGTGAGACCCACCCTTCACGAAGGCGCCCGGTGCGCCTCGCTGATCACCCACACGAGCCGGCCACCCCGCCCGGTTGCACTTCGCCCGGCGGTGTTACGAATCAATGACAAAACCCGCCGACTATACCCAATCCCACCAACAGCCGCCAAATCACTTCTCGGAAGCGGCAGCCCGCCGACCTACGCGGTCCGATATCGCAATCAGGCACTCAACTTGATCTTTAACCCCGGGGTCCGGACGAGTCCTCGTCCTTGATCACCCGGACCGGTAACTGCCGTACACGCAGGTGGCCTTCGGCTGAACATGTGATCCGGCCACCAGGCTCGGCTACGAGCACCTGCGCCGCCACGACCTCCGGCACACCGGACTGACCTGGTTCGCCGACGCAGCCGTCCAGGTCCATGTCCTGCGCCGGATTGCCGGCCACGGTTCGCTGACCACCACCCAGCACTACCTGCACCCGGAGTACACGAGAGCACGGCAGCCGGAGCAGCGCTCTCCGCGCACCTCAGTGTGCTCCGCGCGCCGCGTTCGCTGCCGAGCCCGATCACCCCACCCGCTGACACAGGTCAAGGACACCGGTCCCCACCTGGTCCCCAGAAACGATCAAGGGCCGGTATCGAATTTCTCCGATACCGGCCCTGATCTGCGACTCTTTCGAGTCGGGACGACAGGATTTGAACCTGCGACCCCTTGACCCCCAGTCAAGTGCGCTACCAAGCTGCGCCACGTCCCGCTGCGATTCCCCCCGGTGTTCCCGGGCGGCTGCGCAGGACAAACATTACCTCACTCGGTGGACCGGATCGACGCCCGTGCCTGCTGGGCGCGAGTCGCCAGGGATTCCGCGCCGCAGGCCGTGGCCAGCTTGTGCGCCCGCGCGAGTTCCCTCGGGGAGCGGGTCGCGATGCCGTGCTCGACGAGGGCGAGTGCGAACTCGTAGCCGGACGGCGACGCCTCCAGATGACGGACCGCCTCGCCCAGCAGGCGTTCGGCCTCCTCCGGACGGGCGAAGAGCGCGACGCAGCGCAGTGCCTCGCCGATCGCGGTATCCGTTCCGAACCGCTCGGCGTGCACCCGGGCCGAGTTGGCGATCCGGGCGGCGCGACCCGGGTCCTCGTCGGCCAGTGCGCGTGCCAGGTCGCCGGCCCAGGGGCCCCAGATACCGTTGAACCTGCCGCGCGGTTCGAGGGCCTGACCGGCGGCTTCCAGTTCGGTGACGGCTTCCTTGATACGGCCTTCGGCGAGCAGCAGGCGGCCCCGGACGCACGGTGCGTCGGGGAGCACCATGGCGCTGGGGTAGGGCAGGCCGAAGTCGTACTGGTCGGCGATCTTGCGCGCCTCGGTGACGCGGCCTCGGGCCAGCAGTGTGTCGATGAGCAGACAAGCGGCGTCCCAGTGGACGGGCAGTCCGCTGCCGACACGGTCGGCGAGACGGAGACCCTCGCGCAGGAAGCCCTCCGCCTCGGCGAGGCGGCCGCGACGGCGGTTCACCAGGCCGAGGAGCGTATGGGCGAAGGCGAGGTGGGCGCCGCTCCAGCCGGAGATCTCGAAAGCGCGCACCGCTTCGCCGAAGAGTTCCTCGGCACGGTCGAGGCGGTCGGTGAAGGCGTACGTGATGCCGAGCAGGGTGGGGAGTTCGAAGCCCCATTCCGTGTCGGTCCAGCCGAGACCGCGGGCGGGATGGCCGTTGACCAGGGCGCGTTCGCAGAGGTCGACGATCAGCTGGGAGTTCTCGCCGCGCAGCATGGCGTCGAAGGCGCGCAGGGTGAGCAGCGCCCGCTCGGCGTTGTCCCGGCCGGTGAGGTGGTCGGCGTTCGCGGCGAGCCTGCGCGAGCGGCCCGCACCGTCCTCCTCGGTCGCCTGCATGCCCTCCCAGAGGAAGTGCGCGGCCTGCAGCCGCATCAGACCGGGGCCGGGCGCGGTGCGCTCGGCCTCGGCCGCGAGGGCGAGCGCCGCCTCCTTCAGCTGGTTGTTGTGCGACAGCGCGGCGGCGAGCCGGAAGGTGGCGTCGACCCGCAGGTCGTCGGCGAGACCGGGAAGGTCGAGCGCGGCCCGTAAATGCTGCACGGTGGTGGGCGGCGAGCTGAGCAGCGTGGCACAGCCCAGTTCGTAGAGCAGGGTGGCGCGCACATCGTGGCGCGGCGGTTCCTGAAGAGCCCGTTCCAGACAGCGGCGGGCCGCCTCGGGTGCACCGACCGCGAGGTGCTGGCCGGCGGCTGCCCGGAGTTGCTCGACCAGCTCGTGGTCGTCGTCCGGATGGACTTCGAGCAGATGCCGGGAGGCCGCGGCGGGGCCGAGACCGGCCCGGGTGATCGCCCAGGCCGCCCTGCCGTGCATGGCGGTGCGCGTGGCCGGCGGGATCGAGCGGTACACGGCGGTGGCGATCAGCGGGTGCACGAACTCCAGCGGGTCGAAGCCGCTGACGATACGGGCCTCGCGCAGCCGGGCCGTGCAGTCCGCCGCCTCCGCCGGGCTCATTCCGGCCAGGGTCGCGGCGAGGTCCTGGGAGATGTCGGTGCCGAGCACTGCCGCGGCCCAGGCGAACCGGTTGGCGTTGGTGCCGAGCCGTTCGAGCCGGGCGACGAGTCCGCTGCCGCGGGCCGAGGCACCGAGTTCGCGCAGCAGCCCGGCGGACTCCTCCAGCGGCGCCAGCTGGCGGTCCTGGACCTTGGCGACGAGTTCGACCGCCTCGTACGGGTTGCCGCCGGTGACGGCCCAGACCTCGCGGCAGAACGGGTCGTCGGCGTGCTCGCCGAGGCCCGCGCGGACCAGTTCCGCGGTGGCGTCCGGAGTGAGGGCCCGCAGGGCGACCCGCACCTGCGCGGGATGACCGCCCGCAGCGGTGCGCGCCGCTTCCCGGGCGGCGAGCTCCTCCGGGCGGTGCGCCTGGACGACGAGGACCCGCAGCTCACCGAGCCGGGCGGTGAACGAGGCCAGCCAGGCGAGGGATTCGCCGTCGGCCCAGTGCGCGTCGTCGATGAGGAGCAGCAGCGGGCGGTGGCTCAGCCGGGAGGCGAGCCGTGAGACGACCCAGTCGAGGCCGTCGCGCACACCCTGCGGATCGGGCTGCGGACCGGTCGGTTCGACGAGTCCCAGGGCGGGTGCGGCGATCTCGTACCAGGCCCCGAACAGTGCGCGTACGTCGTCGGTGGGGAGCTGTTCCAGTGCGGGCTGCAGCAGTTGGCGTACGACGTGGAACGGTACGGAGGTGACGGTCTCGCCGCCTCGTGCGGACCAGACGGTGCACCGGTCGGCTGCCATGGCCTGGATCTCGGCCAGCAGCGCTGTCTTGCCGATGCCTGCTTCACCGCTGAAGATCAGCAGCCCGCCGGACGCCTGAGCGCCGCACAGTGCGTCGACGGCTTGCGCGGCGGCGGCGAGTTCCGGTTCGCGCTCGTACAGCGGCCGGGACGGTTTCATGCCTACCCTCCCCCAAAGTGGTACGGACAACTGTCGAGAATAGTCGTGCGCGGGGGCCCACCAACAGTGGTTCGGGGAGTTCTCCGCAGGTGCGGGGCACAATCGAGGGGTGGACGAGACTCGCAGGGACCGCGACACCGAAGGCCGGGCGCACAACGCGCGCCCCCGCGACGGGCTGGGGCGCCCCTTGCCCTACGGCTCGCCGGGGGTGGAGCGGCAGCCCGAGGGTGTGGTCCGTTCCCCGGAGGAGACCGTCCGGGAGGCACAGCGGCTGCTGGACGCCGGGATGCCGTTCCACGCCCATGAGGTCTTCGAGGACGCGTGGAAGTCGGGCCCCGTGGCGGAACGGGAGTTGTGGCGCGGGCTGGCCCAGCTGGCTGTCGGCCTGACCCATGCCGCCCGCGGCAATGTGACGGGCGGGGCGCGGCTGCTGCGGCGGGGCGCGGCGGCGCTCGCGGAGTTCGGCGAGCACGGCGGTACGGGCGCATCCGGCGTCCCCGGCCCGCCCGAGGACGCCGCTTCCGGCGACTCCCCCGGCTCCTCGGCGCACGGGATCGGTGTCCGTGCGCTGATCGGCTGGGCGCGGGAGCTGGCCGGGCGGGTGGAGGAGCCGGGCGCGGGGCCCGTCGACGCCGCTGTCGAGGCGCCGCGCCTGCGGGCCGGCCGCCGGTAGTCCGGACGGTGGCGGGCGCCGGACACGCGTCCTTTCCCTCTCTTTGACCGAGAGCGGCGAACAGGGCAGCGCGAAGCTATTACCATCCCGCGTCATGAGCACTTCTGACCAGGACCAGGCCGTGGACACCCCGATAGCCGCCCCCGACGCCGAGGAACGTCGCCTGACGCCACGTCAGGCGAGACGGCTGCGCATCGTCCTGTCCTCCGTCGGCATGGCCGCGATGGCGGTCGTCCTGGGGCTGCGGATCGCGAGCCGGTCCTCCGTCCTGGTGGTCGGGGTGTACGGGCTGGCGCTGATCCTGTGCGGGATCGTGATCGAGCTGAGCCGCAATGGCCGTACCCGGCTCGGCAGTTGGCTGCTGGGCATCGGGCTGGTGGCGGCGATCGGTGC
Organism: Streptomyces sp. NBC_01260; assembly: GCF_036226405.1. NCBI lineage: Bacteria > Bacillati > Actinomycetota > Actinomycetes > Kitasatosporales > Streptomycetaceae > Streptomyces > Streptomyces sp. NBC_01260. The sequence continues at coordinate 520,513 of NZ_CP108464.1, forward strand.
GGACTGGCTGCTGATTCCGTGATCCGCTGCCGCCCTGCCCCGGCCGGTTGAACGGCAGGCTCCCGGGCGCTGCCGTCCTGCCGCCGGGCCGGCGCTCGCAGACCCTGACCGCCGCCTCCCTCGCGCGGTCAGCGCACGGAGATCCGTACGGTGTCGCCGTGTGAATCCGCCCGGTCCAGCCAGTCGGCGGACAGGTGGACGGGGAGGCCGGGCCGGGCGGGCAGCAGCAGCCGTTGCCGGTGCAGCAGCCGCCCGTTCTGACGGACCTCCAGCAGCGGGGCGGTCAGCCGCCGCTCGGTGCGCAGGACGAAGCGGTTGTTCAGCGGCCGGTCGCCGCCGGGGCCGAGGAGATTGGGCGCGATCCAGGCCAGCGGGGCCGCGACCGTGAGCGCCGTACGGCCGGCGGGCCAGGACCCGGTGGCGAGGTGGCGCAGTACGGGGGCGGCGACGGCCCGCCCCTCGGCCGCCGCGGTGCCCGCGCTCTCCACGGCGTGCAGCAGATTCCCGACGGCGAAGACGCCCTGCTCGCCGGTACGGTACGAGGCGTCGTGGGCGGGGCCGCGGGTGCCGGGGTCCAGGGCGACCGCGCCGCGCCGGGCCAGTTCGTGGTCGGGGATCCAGTCGCCCGTGAAGACCACGGTGTCGCAGCGGAGCGTCGTGGTCCGGCCGTCGTGGTGGCGCACCGTGACGCCGGTGAGCCGCCCGCGCCCGGTCAGGCCGGTCACGGTGGTGCGGCTGAGCACCGGGGCGCCGGGGCGCCGGCGCATCGCGGCGAGGGGTTCCGGCGGCTGGCCGGTCACCAGGGCGGCCACCTCGACTCCGGCGACGCGCAGGGTGCCGGCCGCCGCATGGGCCACGGGTTCGTCGCCGACGACCACCGCGCGCGTACCGATGTACTGGTGGTGGAGGTGGACGGCCTGCTGGAGTTCCCCGGTCGTGTAGACGCCGGCGGGGCGGGTGCCGGGGACGAGCCGGGCGCTGCGGGGGCGTTCCCGGGCGCCGGTGGCGAGGAGGACGGCGTGGGCGGTGATCCGTTCCAGTCCGCCCGGTCCGGTGGCGTCGAGGGTGCGGGGTCCGGCCCAGCCCGTGACGGTGATGCCGGTGCGCAGGACGGCGCCGGCCCGTTCGGCGGCGGCTGTGCAGCGCAGGGCGTACTCGGGCCCGCTCACGCCGCCGGTGGTCCGGCGACTGCCGAAGCCCCCGTGGTGGCAGTGGCGCGGGATTCCGCCGGTGCTCTGTTCGCGCTCCAGCACCTCCACCCGTGCGCCGGACGCGGCGAGTTCGGCCGCCGCGCCGAGTCCGGCGGGGCCCGCGCCGACGACCAGCACATCGACCGTCCGCTCGCGACGGGTCATGTTCGCGCCCCCTCGATCAGTGCACGGAGCCCGGCCCCGCAGTAGAAGCCCTGGCAGCGCCCGTTGCCCGCCCGCGTCCTGCGCGCCAGCCCTTGTGCCGAGCGCGGCGGCAGCACGGAATCCAGTGCGTCGCGGACCTCGCCCGCGGTGACGCGTTCGCAGTGGCAGACCACGGTGCCGTAGGCGGGGTCCCCGGCGATGAGTCCGGCGTCCAGGTAGGGGCGGTCGGCCGCCTCGCCGAGGTCCGGCATGGTGACGGGCGGCAGTCCGGCCGGTGCGCCGAGGTCGAGGCCGGTCCGGGCGAGGAGGGCGGTGACGTGTGCGGCGATGGCCATGGAGGCGGTCAGCCCGGTGGACCGGATGCCGCCCACGGCGATGTAGCGCCGGTCCGGGTACTCCTTGATCCGGTAGTCCTCGTGGCCGGTGGCCGCGCGCAGCCCCGCGTAGACGGCGGTGACCTCCTCGTCGATCAGCCGCGGCAGGATCCTGCGGCCCTTCTCCCGCAGCAGCGCGATGGCGTCCTCGGTCGACTCGGTGGCTGCCTTGTCGTCGAGGTCCTCGGCGGTCGGGCCGAGCAGTACGTTGCCGAAGACGGTCGGTGCCACCAGGACGCCCTTGCCCGCCGCGGTGGGAACGGGCAGCAGGATGTGACGGACGAGATCGCGCGCGAGCTTGTCGAAGACGATGAGCTGTCCGCGGCGCGGGGTGACGGTGAAGGCGTCGTGCCCGAACAGCCGGTCGATCTCGTCGGCGTGCAGTCCCGCCGCGTTGATCAGCTGACGGGTGCGGACCGGGCCGCGGGTGGTGGTCAGGGTGTGGATGCCGGTGCTGGACTCGATGCCCGTGACGCGGCAGTCCAGGTGCAGATGGACGCCGGCCAGGACTGCCTGGGTGGCGAAGGCGAGCGGGGTGGTCCAGGGGCAGATGACGGACTCGTCGGGAATCTCCAGTGCGCCCAGCGCGCCCGGCCCCAGGTGCGGTTCGAGCTCGGCGAGCCGGCCCGCGTCCAGCAGTCGTGCAGCGTGGTAGCCGTTTCGCTCGGCCTTCGCCAACAGGTCGGGAAGCGCTTCGAGTTGTTCCTCGTCCCAGGCCACGAGGAGAGCGCCGACACGTTCGACGGGGATGCCCGTCTCGGCGGCGTACGCGGCGAGTCTGCGCTGCCCCTCGCGTACCAGCCGGGCCTCCAGCGAACCGGGCACGGCGTCGAACCCGGTGTGCAGGATCGCGGTGTTGGCCTTGGACGTGCCGTTGCCGATGTCGTCCGAGGCCTCGACGAGGGCGGTACGGACGCGGTGACGGGCCAGCTCACGGGCGATCGCGGTGCCGACCACGCCGGCTCCGATGACCGTGACGTCGTAGGGCGGGCCGTCGGGCAGCGGCTGCCCGGCCGTCGTGACGGTGCGGTTCATCGGCCGGTCCGGGCCGTTGTCACGACCGCTCCAGGAGCGTGTCGACGGCCGCGCGGAATCCGGCGAGGCGCTCGGCCGCCTCGGCGGGGCCGATCCTCGGCTCGTACACCGCGGCCGGTTCCCAGTCGGGCACGGCCTGCCGCAGGGAGAGCCCCGGATCGAGGCCGAGCCGGGCCACGGCCCCCACGCCGAGCGCGGTGACGTCGGGCAGCGCGGACACCTCGACGGGCCGTTGCAGCAGGTCGGCCTGGGTCTGCATGAGCAGCGCGGAGCGGGTCAGCCCGCCGTCGACGCGCAGCACCCCGGGCCGCGCCCCCAGATCCGCCGCCACCGCTTCGGCCAGCTCGGCCACCTGTGCGGCGATGCCCTCGCACAGGGCCCGCACCAGATGGCCCGCGGTGGTGTCCAGGCTCAGCCCGGTCACCGAACCTCGCAGGTCGCCGCGCCACCAGGGGGCGGCGAGCCCGGCGAGCGCCGGTACGAAGGTGACGCCCCCGGAGTCGGGGACGGAGCCGCCGACCGGGTCGAGGTCTGCGGCGCCGGAGATCACCTTGAGGTCGGTGAGCCAGCGCACCGCGGAGGCCGCCGTGTAGACCTGTCCGTCCAGGCAGTAGCTGGTCTGCCCGCCGAGCCGCCAGGCCACGCAGCTGACCAGTCCGGTAGAGCTGCGGCGCGGCGCCGGGCCCGTCTGGGCCAGCAGGAACGCACCGGTTCCGTAGGTGCACTTGGCGGTGCCCGGCTCCAGCGCGCTCTGTGCCAGCAGGGCGGCCTGCTGGTCGACGAGGAGTCCGGTCAGCGGGAGCTCGCCGCCGAACGCGGTCGTCGTTCCGAACACTCCGGCGGCGTCGACCACCGACGGCAGCCGTTCGCCGCCCAGGCCGAAGATGTCCAGGGCGGCGGGTGACCAGCCGACCCGGTCGAGATCGAGCAGCTGGGTGCGCCCGGCCGTCGCGGCGTCGGTGACGAACGCACCGGTGAGCCGGTGGACCAGCCAGGAGTCGCTGGTGGTGACGACTCCCTCGCGGGTCAGCTCGCGGCGGATCCAGGCCATCTTCGGGGCAGCGAAATAGGGGTCGAGGGGCAGCCCGGTGAGTTCTTTCAACTCTTCTTCATGCACGACGAGTTCGCCACACAGCCCGGCGGCCCGGCGGTCCTGCCAGACGATTGCGTCGGTGAGCGGCCTTCCGGTGTCCGGATCCCAGGCGAGCACGGTCTCGCCCTGATTGGCGAGCCCGACGGCGGCCACCGGTTCACCCGCTTCGGCCAGGGCCCGCATTCCGGCATCGACGACCGAGCCGTACAGCTCGGCGGGGTCGGCCTCGACCACTCCGCCGGAGCCGAACCGGGGGCGCACCGGAGCCGAACCGGAACCGATCACGCCCCGCTCCGGGCAGATCACCAGCGCCTTGGTGCCGGAGGTCCCCTGGTCCACAGCGAGTACCGGACCTGTCATCGGCTCTCCAGTGGTACGCAAGCTCCGGCGCTTGAACGGAATCGTGATCTTCGGTTGCGGGAACCCAGAGTGGTGCAGCCCGGCGGTTCCGTCAAGCACCAGTAAAGCCCATGTCCGGAACCCTCTTCAACGCTCAACCTCCGGTTGACCCAGGCGACTTGAATAAGATCCACGAATCATTCGGGAGTTCGACGCAACGGGCTCTACACTCACCGCCGAGCAACAACCGGACGCTTTACAGCAGTTCATATTTCAACAGCTGCATCACCCCCCACGTCCTAGAGGATCGATGAGACCGACACCACGCCCAGAGCGCATCCATGGCCAACAGTGATTTCCGGCCGGTTTACCACCCGGCCGGCCACGACAATGAACTCCGTTCCGCGTTACAGGATTTACGGACCGGCCGCTGGCTCTCCATGCGCAATCTGCTGGAGAGCACGCCGGACTGGACCCTGTGGACCCAGCGCACCCAGGTGCTCGGAGCGGTTGCCGCGGGGTCGGACGCGGTACAGGCCTGGCTGACCGAGGAGCCCCGGAGCGTCGCGGCCGCCGTGATGCACGCCCGAGTCGTCGTGGAGCGGGCCGTCCGGGCCCACCGCGAGGGGCACCGCCGCGCGCAGGAGCTGTGGCAGCAGGCCTGGGAGGCGTGCCGCTCGGCCGCCCACGCCTCGCCCGCGGACCCGGTGCCCTGGGTGTGCCTGTTGGCCCTCTCCCAGCTGGACGAACGCCAGCGGCTGGAGGAGCACCGGCTGCATCCGCCGGGGCCCATGCTCTTTCCGGGGCCGTGGGGTCTGCTGGCGGAGGCGGACAAGCGCGATCCGTTCAACCGCGAGGCCTATCACCGGATGCTGCAGTTCGTCTATGCGCGCAAGGCCGGTGGCGCCCTGTCCGAAGCGGTCAACTTCGTTCAGTGGGCGGCCTCCTCGGCACCCGACGGGTCCGCTCTGCACGTGCTTCCGCTGTACGTGCGGGTCGAGCGCTACCGTCGCGAACGCGGCCATGAGAAGGCGCTGGACCTGCACTGGGTCACCGAGGACGCGGAGCGCGACGCCGTCCGCGCTCTGGACATCTGGTTCCTGCGCACGTCCGCGCCCAGCCGCACCCTGCTCGACCTCAACTATCTGGCGCACGCCCTGTGGGGCGCGCTCCAGTTCGCCGACGCGGCGCCGGTGTTCAGGGAGCTCGGCCCCTATTTCACCTCGCTGCCCTGGGCGTACCGCACCCGTACGCCCAAGGACCCCGGCGGCGCCGAGGAAGTGTTCCTGCGCGCCCGCGGCCGCGCCCTGGCCGCGGCCCGCGACCCGGGCAGGGGACCGCACGGCTGAGCCGGAGCCCGCATCGCCCCGCGCCCTCTTCCTGTCACCCGCACCGTCTCTCCCAGTCCCCGCAACGTCACCGCTCACGGAGGTCCCCCATGTCCCTATCCACCTCGCCCCACACGGGTTCCGAGGCCCACGCACCCAAGGACGAGGAACAGCGGCTGCGCGAGCTCGGCTACCAGCCGGTGCTCGCGCGGCGGATGGGCGGCTTCGGCAACTTCGCCATCAGCTTCTCCGTCATCTCGATCCTGTCCGGCTGCATGACCCTGTACGGCTTCGGCATGTCGACCGGCGGGCCCGCGGTGATGCTGTGGGGCTGGGCCGGGGTCGGTCTGTTCGTGCTCTGCGTGGGCATGGCGCTCGCCGAGGTCACCAGCGCGTACCCGACGTCCGGGGCGCTCTACTACATGGCGGACCGGCTCGGCGGCCGCAAGTGGGGCTGGTACACCGGCTGGCTGAATCTGCTCGGGCTGCTCGGCGCGATCGCCGGTATCGACTACGGTGCCGCGCTGTTCACCGGTGCGCTGATGAATCTGCAGTGGGGCTTCACTCCCACTCCGGGCAAGACAATGATCATCTTCCTCTGCATCCTGCTGCTGCACGCCGTGCTGAACCTCTTCGGTGTCCGGCTCGTCAGCGTGCTCAACTCCATAAGTGTGTGGTGGCACCTGGCCGGCGTCGCGGTGATCGTCTCCGTGCTGGCGATCGTCCCCTCGCACCACCAGTCGCCGTCGTTCGTCTTCACCGAGTTCGTCAATGACACCGGCTGGGAGAACCCGCTCTACGTGGCCGCGATCGGTCTGCTGCTGGCCCAGTACACCTTCTGCGGCTACGACGCCTCCGCCCACCTGTCCGAGGAGACCTCGGACGCCTCGGTCTCGGCGCCCCGCGGCATCGTCCGTTCGATCTGGGTCTCGTGGCTGGCCGGCTTCGTGCTGCTCGCCGGGCTGACGTTCGCGATCCAGGACTACGCGGGCACCCAGGAGAGCGCCACCGGAGTGCCGCCGGCCCAGATCCTGATCGACGCGCTGGGCACCTCGGGCGCCACGGCCATGCTGCTGATCGTGATCGCGGCGCAGCTGTTCTGCGGCAACGCCGAGGTCGCAGCCGCCAGCCGGATGGTGTTCGCCTTCAGCCGGGACAACGCGCTGCCGGGCTCCGCGCTGTGGCGCAAGGTGAGCGCCCGCACGCAGACGCCGGTGAACGCGGTGTGGCTGTCGGTCGTCGTCGCCGGACTGCTCGCCGTTCCTTCGCTGTACTCCGCGACCGCGTACGGTGCGGTGACCGCGATCAACGTCATCGGCATCACGCCCGCCTACGCGATCCCGATCTTCCTGAAGCTGCGTGCGGGTGACCGTTTCGAGCGCGGGCCGTGGCACCTGGGCCGCTGGTCGAAGCCGGTCGGCTGGATCGCCGTGGTGTGGGTCTCCCTCGTGACCGTGCTGTTCCTGCTGCCGCAGTCGTCGCCGGTGACGATCGACTCGATGAACTACGCGTCGATCGCGCTGGTCGCCGTTCTGGTGCTGGCCACCGTGTGGTGGTTCGTCGCTCGGGGTTCGTACAGCACGCCGTCGGCTTACGGCAGCGCCCGTGAGCAGGCGGAGATCGAGGAAGGCATCATCTGATCCGCCGGGCAGCCGACTGCCGGCCCTTCCGGATCCTCGCGATCCGGGAGGGCCGCCGTCAGGTCAGCAGCAGTTGGAGGCCGCCCAGCACGGTTGCCCCGATGACGAGACGTTCGAAGAGTGTCTGGTTGATCCGGTCCACGCACTTGCGGCCGATCCAGGCGCCGGGGAGCACGAACAGCAGCATGCAGGCGTCGAGCAGCAGCGACTGGGCGTCGATCAGTCCGAGGCCCACGCTGAACGGCACCTTTGAGGTGTTGACGATCAGGAAGAACCACGCCGAGGTGCCGAGGAAGCCGAGCTTGCGAAACCCGGCGGAGAGCAGATAGAGCGACATGACGGGGCCGCCCGCGTTGGCGACCATGGTGGTGAAGCCGCCGAGCACCCCGTACGAGCGGGCCTTGAGCCGCTCGGCCGCGGCCGGCGGGCCCGCGTCCGCCGACGGCTCCCCGCTCCCGGCCGCGGTGCGGCGGCGCCAGATCGTGACTCCCGCCATGAAGACGAGGATCGCGCCGATCGAGGTCCGCACGGCGGCGTCGCCGGCCCACATCATGAACAGCGTGCCCGCCACCACGCCGACGGCGACGGCGGGGAAGAGCCGCAGCAGCGTCGGCCAGTGCGCGTGGCGGCGGTAGGTGAGTACGGCGAGCACATCACCGGCGATGAGGATCGGGAGCAGCACTCCGGTGGACTCGCGGGCGGGGAGCACCGCCGCGAAGACCGCGAGACTGATCGTATTGGCACCGCTGACGGCCGTCTTGGAGAAGCCGACGAGCGCGGATGCCGCGGCCAGCGCCGCCAGTTGCCAGAGGGTGAGTGTGTCCATGCCAGGAACAGATCGTAATCTGCCATGATCTTCGGCCGCCACCCAGCCGGGGAACCGGCATGGCTATGCTGCGCTCCAAGCGCTCACACGAAGCGTTCAAACGCACAAAGCGCAGCGGTACGGCGAGGGGGCCAGCAGCATGCGGGAGCCGGTTGAACTCAGGCGTCAGCGGATCATGGCGGTGGTGGAGTCGCGCGGCGCGGTCAAGGTCAGCGTGCTCGCCGCCGAACTGGACGTCTCCGTGGTCACGGTGCGGCGGGATGTCGAGGAGCTGACCCGGGCCGGGCGGCTGCGGCGCGGTCACGGCGTGGCCAGGCCGTTGCGGGAACCGGCGGGAGCCGCGGTCGTGCCGGCTGCGCGGGGAGGCGAGCCGGCCGGTGAGGGCGGCGCTGTCGCCCTGGTCGTGCCGGAGCGGCATTCGTACCTGTACGAGACGCTGCACGGCGCCCGGAGCGTGCTGGAGGAGGCCGGTATCCGGATCGCGCTGCACATCGCACCGCAGTCGGCCGGTGCCGAACGGCCGCTGGTGGAGCGGGCGCTGGCGGACGGAGCGCGCGGGCTGCTGATCGCCCCGCGATGGCGCAACGCGCTCTCCGAGGAACAGGACTACGGCTGGCTGGCGGACGTGCAGGTGCCGACCGTGCTGATGGAGCGGCGGCCCCGGCCGGGCAGCGCCCTGCACGCCCTGGACTCCGTCTGTTCGGATCACTGGTACGGGACGCACCTCGCCGTGGAGCATCTGGTGGCGCTGGGCCATCGCCGGATCGTGCTGGCCGCCCGCGACGACAGCCCGACGGCACGCACCGTACGTGCCGCGTTCGCCCAGATCGCGGCCGGCCGCCCCGAGGTGGAGGACTGGACGGTGGTGCTGAGTTCGCCGAACGCGGTGCCAGGACCGGGCCCGGACGGGTCGGGACCGGCGCGGGTGGTCTCCCCGGGCAGCGGCCACGCGCCCGATCTCGCCGCGCTGCTGCGCGAGCGCGGCGCCACGGCGGCCGTGCTGCACGGCGACGTGGACGCGCTGATGCTGGTGCAACGCCTGGCCGAGAGCGGTGTGCAGGTGCCCCGGGACTGCTCGGTGGTGGCGTACGACGATGTGGTCGCGGCCCTCGGCAGCACGCCGCTGACCGCGGTGGCGCCACCCAAGGCGGAGATCGGCAGGGCGGCTGCCGAGCTGCTGCTCCACCGGCTTTCCGGAGCGGCCGGGGCGGCCGGCCCGGTGCGCCGGACGGAGTTGCTGCCGGAGTTGAAGGTCCGCGGATCGGCACAGACGATCACCCTCGCCATGGATTGATCGTTTGACCGCTTCAATTTTCTTCTGAGCGATCTATTGACCACTACCGATCAGCCGAACAGGATTCCCCGTGTCCTCAATCAGGAGCCGCGGGAGGCGCCCATGCCCGGTCGACATAGCCGTCGATCCATGCTCGCCACGATGGCCGCAGTACCGCTGGCGGGCGCACTGAGCGCTTGCAGCGGTGGCACATCGGGGTCCGACAGCACGAGCAGGACCGGTGACGCCGGCAACAGGACCGGCCGCAACGCCACGCACGTCACCTTCTGGTCCGCCCTGCGCGGGAGCCAGGAGGTGGTGGACGCGTTCAACCGGACGCACCGCACGATCCAGGTCGACTTCCAGCAGATCCCCTCGGGGCCCCAGGGCGGGTACGCGAAGCTCAGCAACGCCTCCCGGGCGGGGAACGCCCCGGACGTCGCGACGATCGAGTACCCCCAGGTCCCGGGCTTCGCCATCGACGGAGTCGCCCTGGAGCTCACGGACCTGCTGAGCGACGGCCTGCGGGCCAAGCTGCTGCCGCAGGCGCTGGGGCTCACCACGTTCGAGAAGCGGGTCTTCAGCCTGCCGCTCGACGTCGAGCCGATGGTGATGCACTACCGCAGCGACCTCTTCGCCGAGTACGGCATCGAGGTCCCGCGCACCTGGGACGCGTTCGAGGAAGCGTCCCGTACCGTGCGCGCCAAGGCGCCCGGCCGGCGGCTGTCGGCCTTCGCCACGGACGGCGGGTCGCAGTTCGCCGCGTTCGCCTGGCAGGCCGGTGCCCAGTGGTTCGACACCCGCGGCGGCGCCTGGAACGTGTCGCTCGCCGACGAGCCGACCCGCCGCGTGGCGGCGTACTGGCAGCGGATGATCGACGAGGACCTGGTCGTCATGAGCCCGGTGGACAGCAGGGCCTACGACGCACAGCTCAGCTCGGGCGAGGTCCTGGTCCGGCTCAGCGGCGCCTGGGACGCGGGGGCGCAGATGAAGGCCCGGCCCGGCCAGAAGGGCAAGTGGGCCGTCGCCCCGCTCCCCCAGTGGGGCGCGTCCGACCCGGCGCTCGGCACCCACGGCGGATCGACCTTCGCGGTCACCAGCAGCAGCGACCACCCGGAGGCCGCACTGGAGTTCATCGAGTGGCAGGTCTCGCACCCCGACGCGCTGCTGGCCCGGCTCTCCAGCGGAGCCAGCAGCCAGTACCCGGCCGCCCCCGGCCTCGTCGCAGTCGGCCGCAAGGCCTTCGACCGTGGCTACTACAGCGGCCAGGACATCTACACGCTGTTCGACCAGGAGGCCCACAAGATCCGGGACGGCTGGACGTGGGGACCGCGGATGACCGCCACGCAGAAGGTCATGCAGGACGGATTCGCCCGGGTGGGCGGCGGCCAGGGCTCGGTGCTGGAGTCGGTGCGCGCGGCCCAGCGGGGCACCATGCCCGACCTCAGGGCGCTGGGTCTGTCCGCCACCGAGCACAGCAGCTGATGCACAGCCCGTACCCGTCCGCGGCAGCTGATCCACAGCCCGCACCCCTTCCCGGCAGCTGATCCGCAGTGCGTCCCCCTTCCCAGCAGCAGAGAGGCAGGTGACACCGATGACCAGCCCGCTCACCACACCGGCTTCCGCCCCCGTGGAGGCGACCGGTTCCGCCGCGTCGCCGAAACCCACCACGCCCCCGGGCACCCCCCGCAAGTCCGCCAGACGTCGTGAACTCGGCGCGGCCGGCGCCCTGATGACCCCCTTCTTCATCCTCCTGGTGACGGTCTTCCTGATACCGGTCGCGACCGCCGTCTGGCTCAGCTTCTTCAGCGACGACCAGCCGGGGCTCGGCTTCGGCCCGGAGCGCACGGTCTTCGTCGGGCTGCGCAGCTACACCGCCGTGCTGAGCGACCCGACGTTCCTCAGCGGCCTGGGCACCGTCGTCCTGTACTGCCTGATCTACATCCCGGCGATGGTGATCGGCGCGCTCGCGCTGGCCCTGCTGCTGGACTCCGGAGTGGTGCGGCTGCGCTCCTGGGCGCAGCTCGGGCTCTTCCTGCCGCACGCCGTGCCCGGCATCATCGCCGCCGTCATCTGGCTCTACCTCTACACACCTGGGCTGAGCCCGGTCATCGACCTGCTCGGCAAGGCGGACATCACGATCGACTTCCTCGGCGTGCACACGGTGGTGCCGTCGATCGTGAACATCGCCCTGTGGAGCAATCTCGGTTACAACATGGTGGTCTTCTACGCTGCCCTGCAGGCCGTGCCGCGCGAGGTCATCGAGGCGTCCGTAGTCGACGGTGCCGGACCGGTCCGGACCGCGCTCCAGGTCAAGACGCCACTCGTGCGCTCCTCGGTCGTGATGGTCGCGATGTTCACCCTGATCTTCGCGCTCCAGCTCTTCACCGAGCCGATGCTGCTGAGCCAGTCGACACCGATGATCAGCTCGCGGTTCTCGCCCAGCATGTACATCTACGACGCCGCGTTCACCCGTAACAACTACGGCCTGGCCGCCGCGGCCTCGGTTGTCCTGCTGGTCCTCACGATCGCGCTCTCCTACGGCGTGACCCGCTGGACCAACCGCTCCAACGCCCCCGAGGAGGACGCCCGATGAGCGCGACGAGTCCCGGCCGCACGGCCGCCGCCCTGCGTCCCCGCCTGCTGGGCCGCTCCGTCGTCAACCTGGTCGTCGGCATCTGCGTGCTGTACACGCTGCTGCCGGTGCTGTGGCTGGTGCTCGCCTCGTCGAAGGACCGCGACGCCCTGTTCGGCAGCGACGTCCTCTCGCTCGACCACTTCTCCTTCGCGCAGAACCTCAAGGACCTCTTCGCGATGGACGGCGGTGTGTACGGGCGCTGGTACGGCAACAGCCTGCTGTACGCGGTCCTCGGCGCGGCACTCGGCGCACTGATCAGCATCGCCTGCGGGTACGCCTTCGACAAGTACCGCTTCGCGCACAAGGAGAAGCTGTTCGGCCTGGTCCTCGCCGCGGTGATGGTGCCGCAGACCGTGCTGGCGCTGCCGCTGTACCTGATGGCGTCCGGCACCGGACTGGTCAACACCTTCTGGTCGGTGTTCATCCCGGTGCTCTTCAACCCGTTCGGGGTGTACCTGGGCCGGATATTCAGCCAGGGCTACGTGCCCGACGAGGTGCTCGAAGCGGCCCGGGTGGACGGTGCCGGGGAACTGACCACGTACTTCCGGGTCGCGCTGCGGATGCTCGGGCCGGGTCTGGTCACCGTGTTCCTGTTCCAGCTCACCGCGATCTGGAACAACTTCTTCCTGCCCATGGTGATGCTCTCCGACCAGGACCTGTATCCCGTCAGCCTCGGTCTGTACATCTGGAACAGCTCCGCCACGGTCTCACCCGAGTACTACCCCGTGGTGATCATGGGTTCGCTGCTCGCGGTCCTGCCGCTGATCCTCGCCTTCGCGCTGCTCCAGCGCTTCTGGAAGTCGGGGCTCACCGCGGGCGCCGTCAAGTAGCCGTACCGCCTCCACCCCATCCCCGTACCAGGAGAAAGATGCCCACCACCACCCCTGCCGCGCGGCGCCGGCCGCGTGCCGCCGTCGCGATGAAGCCGGATGCCGCGGCCGCCCTGCTGGACGCCCGGTCGCTGGACGCACTCTCGGAGGTGTGCGACCTCGCGCCACTGCCCGTGCTCGACGATTTCACCACCGACCGGGCCCGCGCCGTGCTCGCGGACACCGAACTGCTGGTCACCGGCTGGGGCTGTCCGCCCCTCGACGAGGCGGCACTGACCGCGGCGCCCCGGCTGCGCGCCGTCGTGCACACGGCCGGAAGCGTTCGCGGGCACATCACCGAGGCCTGCTGGAAACGCGGCATCGAGGTGTCGTCGGCCGCCGCCGCCAACGCCCTGCCGGTCGCCGAGTACACCGTCGCGATGATCCTGCTCTCCGGGAAGCGGACCCTGGAACGGGCCCGTGACTACCGGGTCGAGCGCCACCGGGGCAACTGGCTGGCCACCTCCCCGCAGGTCGGCAACTACGGCCGGACCGTGGGCATCCTGTCCGCCTCGCTCATCGGCCGGCGGGTCATCGAACTGCTGCGGCCCTACGACCTCCGGGTACTGCTGCACGACCCGTACGTCTCCGACGCCGAAGCGGCCGCGCTCGGCGTCCGGCCGGTGGGGCTCGGTGAACTGTTCGCGCTGAGCGACGTGGTGAGCGTCCACACCCCGCTGCTGCCCGCCACCCACCGGCTCGTCAGCCGTGAGCTGCTGATGTCGATGCGCCCGGACGGTGTGCTCCTCAACACCTCGCGCGGCGCCGTCGTCGACCAGGACGCGCTGACCGACGTCCTGCTGCAGAACCGTATCCGGGCGGTCCTCGACGTCACCGAGCCCGACACCCTGCCGGCCGGCCACCCCCTGTGGGACTGCGAGAACGCCCTGATCACCCCGCATCTCGCGGGCTCCCAGGGCAACGAGTGGCGGCGGCTGGTCGATCTGGCCGTGGGCGAGACCGAACGCTGGGCCGCGGGCGACGGATTCGCCCATCCCGTACGACGCGAAAGGCTGGCATTCCTCGCATGAACCGACCGCACCCGAACTCCCCGGTGGAGCTCCCCGCCGACGACCGGTCGACGAGCCCGGTCACCGGATACACCCGCGCGCACTGGGAGGCGGCGGCGGACGGACTGCTGAAGGCGGCCTGGCAGTGGGCCACCCCCGGCAGCGCGCTGCTCGACCTGCCGGGACGCCCCTCCGCGTCCGGGGTCCGCTCCGACGGCCTCGAAGGCTACGCGCGCACCTTCCTCGCCGCCGCCTTCCGGGTCGCGGGCGCGGGCGGCAAGGACCCGCACGGCTGGCTCGACCGGTACGCGGACGGGCTCGCGGCCGGAACCCGTACGCCCGGCCGGGACGACACCGAGTCATGGCCGCTGATCCGCGACCACTCCGTGTTCGGCCAGCCCATGGTGGAGTCCGCCTCGGTCGCCATCGGGCTGCGGCTCACCCGGCCATGGCTCTGGGACCGGCTGGACCCGGCGGTGCAGGACCGCGCCGAGGAGTGGCTGCGCGGCGCCCTGCGGCACACCCCCGCGCCGAACAACTGGTACCTGTTTCCCTACTCGGTGGCCGGCTTCCTGGAGTCGGTGGGCCGCGGCGACGCGGAGACGGCCCGTGCGCGGGAGCGGGCACTCGACCTGCTGGAGAGCTGGTACCGCGGTCAGGGCTGGTACGCGGACGGCGACGGCCGTGCCTTCGACCACTACAACGGCTGGGCGCTGCACCTCTACCCGGTGCTGGACGCCCATCTGTCGGGTGACTCCGAGCTGTCCGCGCACTACGGGGCACGGCTGCGCGAGCACCTGGAGAGCTTCTCGCTGCTGTTCGGCGGGGACGGTGCGCCGATCCACTTCGGCCGTTCGCTGTCCTACCGGTTCGCGGCCGGTTCGGCTGTCGGACTCGGCGCGCTGACCGGGCACACCCCGCTCGCTCCGGGCACGTCGCGGCGGGTGATCAGCGGGGCGCTGCGCTACTTCCTGGACCGCGGCGCGACCGGCACCGACGGGCTGCTGAGCCTGGGCTGGCACGGGACGCACGACGCGACGCTCCAGCCCTACTCGGGTCCGGCCTCACCCTACTGGGCGTCCAAGGCCTTCGTCTCGCTGCTCGCCCCGGCGGACCACCCGCTGTGGACGGCCACCGAGGAGCCGGCCCCGAGCGAGGGGCCCGACCGGGTGCTCGCACTGCCCGCGCCGGGACTGCTCGTCCAGTCGACGCGGGCGGACGGGATCGTCCGGCTGCACAACCACGGAAGCGACCATGTCCCACCGCACGAGGGCGAGTCGGCGGTGCAGGACGATCCGCTGTACAGCCGGCAGTCGTACTCGACGGTCACCGGCCCGACGGCGCGCGGGAACGCTGCCGACAACCATCTCGCCGTCGTCGTCGACGGGGCCCGCAGCGGCCGCCGTGCCATCCGCCCGCTGGGCGCGGGCGGCGGCGACGGCTGGGGCTGGGCCGCCTCCTGGCACCGCCCGGTGTTCGCCGGCGGTGCGCCGATGGTGCCGGGGCTGCGGGTGGAGAGCGTGACCGTGGTCCGCGGCCGGTACGAACTGCGGGTGCACCGAGTGCTGGGTGCCCCGCCCGGCGCCCGGGTGGAGCAGACGGGCTGGGCGACCGGTCCAGGGTCCGCGGTGACGTCGGCCCTGCACGGTCTGCACGGCTGGGAGTCACAGGACGAGGTACGGGCTCCGCAGGGCACGGCGTACACGCCCTGGGCGGTGCTGCCCCGGCTGGGGGCGGAGGCGGAGGGCACGGTGCTCCTGGTCGCGCTCGCCTCGCTCACCGCGGAGCCCGGCGCGGCCGTGCTCGACGCGGTGGTGAGCGGGGTGAACGCCGACGGGGACACGGTCGAGGTGTACTGGGCCGAGGACGCGGCGACGACCCGCATCGGATTCGGGCCGGTGGAGGTGACGGTCGAACACGGCTGAGGACGGAACGGGGGCGGAACGGGGACGGAACGGGGGCGCGCGGTGGCGCACCCCCGCCTCCTCATACGTCCGTGCGGATCACGACGGCCAGGGTGCGGGGGCCGTGTACGCCCTCCACCCGTTCCAGTTCGATGTCGGAGGTGGCCGACGGTCCGCTGATCAGCGTCGTCGGCCGCTCGGGCACCAGCTCGGCCACCGCCTCCGGAACGCCCACCCGCACGGTCGACAGATCGACGACACAGACATGGAGATCGGGCACCAGGGACAGCGCGCGACGCCCCTGGTCGGGCGATCCGTCCAGGAAGATGGTGCCGGTCTCGGCGCAGCTGACGGCCGAGGCCGTGACGACGCCGTCGAGGGCGTCCAGCCGCGGCGGAGGAATATCGGCGGAGTCCTGCCGCACCTCGCCGTCGTAGGCGGTGAGCCATTGCGGGTCGAGTCCGGCGGGCACCCCGATCCTTCGGGCGCCCCGCTCCCGCAGCACCTCGGCGACGACCTCGGCGGTCCGGTCGGCGGTGCAGGGGTGGACCTGGGCCTTGTAGTCGACGAGCCGGTCGGTGAACAGGGCCAGGCGCTCCGCGTCGGGGAGGGTACGGCCGGTGCGGTAGGCGCGCGGGACCGGGGTGTCGGCGGCGGGCGCGAGGGCCAGGGCGTCCCGGACGCGGCCGAGCACCGTTTCGCGAGCGGTCGTCACTTCTCCTCCTCCTGCTGCTGGTTGCGCGTGTGTTCGTCGGCGGCCGCCCGCATCGTCGCCGCGCCCTCGGCCGAGGAGAGCCAGGAGCGGAAGGTCTGCTTGGGCGGGGCCGGGGTGTCCCGGCTGTCGCTCCAGCCGTTGAACGGCGGCGGCAGGTGGGAGATCTTCTGGTCCCGTCCGGCGATGACGCGGCCGATCCCCGATGCCTTCTGCGCGGCGGTGAAGAGCTTCGGCCTCCTCATCACTCCGGCCGCGGCCTTCATGGCGAGTTTCTCGGCCGTGGTGCCGGACTGCTCGGTGTGCTGGTGGCGCAGCTCGACCAGCAGCGACGGGATGTCGATCTTGACCGGGCAGGCGTCGAAACAGGCCCCGCAGAGGCTGGAGGCGTACGGCAGCGAGCTGTTGGGATCGTCCTTGGCGGCGTGCATTCCGGCGAGCTGCGGGGTGAGGACGGCGCCGATCGGCCCGGGGTACGTCGATCCGTAGGCGTGGCCGCCGGCGCGTTCGTACACCGGGCAGACGTTGAGACAGGCCGAGCAGCGGATGCAGTTGAGCGCCTCGCGGCCGATCCGGTCCGCGAGCGCGGCGGTGCGTCCGTTGTCGAGGAGCACCAGGTGGAAGGTCTGCGGCCCGTCGCCGGGGGTGACTCCGGTCCACATCGACGTGTACGGGTTCATCCGCTCGCCGGTGGAGGAGCGCGGCAGCAGTTGCAGGAAGACTTCCAGGTCCTGGTAGCGCGGCAGCACCTTCTCGATGCCCATGACGGTGATCAGGGTGTCGGGCAGGGTCAGGCACATCCGCCCGTTGCCCTCCGACTCGACGACGGACAGGGTGCCGGTCTCGGCGATGCCGAAGTTGGCTCCCGACACGGCGACCTTCGTCGTCATGAACTTCTCGCGCAGATAGGCGCGGGCGGCGGCGGCGAGATGCGCGGGAACGTTGTCCAGCGACGGGTCGACGCCTGGGATCTCCTTGAGGAAGATCTCCCGGATCTCGTCCCGGTTGCGGTGGATCGCGGGCACCAGGATGTGCGAGGGCTTGTCGTGGGCGAGCTGCACGATGAGCTCGGCGAGGTCCGTCTCGTACGGGGTGATGCCGATGGATTCGAGGTGCTCGTTGAGACCGATCTCCTGGGTGGCCATCGACTTGACCTTGATGACCTCCTGGCTCCCGGTCTCCTTGACCAGCCGCGCCACGATCTCGTTGGCCTCGGCGCCGTCCCGTGCCCAGTGGACCGTGCCGCCGCGTTCGGTGACCTTGCGCTCCAGCTCCTCGAGGAGCTCGGGGAGCCGGTTCATGGTGTCGGTCTTGATGGCCGATCCCGCGTCGCGCAGCTCCTCCCAGTCGGGCAGCTCGCCGGTGACGTTGAGGCGCTTGGCGCGGATGGTGTGGGTGGCCCGGCCGAGGTTGCGGCGCAGCTGTTCGTTGCCCAGGTCGTCGTGGGCCGCCGCGGGGAACGTCCGGTCGCCGCGCAGATTGCCCGTTCCGTACGGGGAGCGGGGCGGCGTAGCGGGCATGCCGAGAAAGGTGCTGCTCATCGGGCGGCCTCCATCGGGAGATGCGGCGAGGTGCGGGTGGCGGAGAGGATCTGCGCCAGGTGCAGGGTGCGGGTGCCGGAGCTGATCCGGGAGAGCCCGCCGCCGATGTGCATCAGACAGGACGAGTCGCCGGCGGTGCACACATCGGCCCCGGTGGTGGCGATGTTGCGCATCTTGTCCTGGAGCATCGCGGTCGACGTGTCGGCGTTCTTGAGAGCGAAGGTGCCGCCGAATCCGCAGCAGGCGTCGGCCTCGGGCAGCTCGACCAGGTCGATCGAGTCGACGGCCCGCAGCAGCCGCAGTGGCTTCTCACCGACTCTGAGCATGCGCAGGGAGTGGCAGGTGGGGTGGTACGTCACCCGGTGCGGGAAGTACGCGCCGACATCGGTGGCGTCCAGCACGTCGACGAGGAACTCCGAGAGCTCGTACGTCTTCGCCCTGACGGTGGCGACACCCGCGCGCAGCGCCGCGTCGCCGTACCGTTCGGCGATGAGCTCGTGCTGGTGGCGGACCGAGCCGGCGCACGATCCCGACGGCATGACGACGGCCTCGATGGAGGCGTCACCGAACTGCTCGGCGAAATTGCGCACCAGCGGAACGGGTTCGCGCTGGTAGCCGGTGTTGACATGCATCTGGCCGCAGCAGGTCTGCCCCGGCGGGAACACCACGTCGTGTCCCAGGCGGGCCAGCAGCACCGCGGTGGATTTCACCGCCTCGGGGAAGAGCGTGTCTCCCAGACAGGTGGCGAAGAGTCCGATGCGCATGGGTCTCCCCGATCATTTCTCTGCGTGATGTTCGGCGCTTTTTATGGTCCGACCATACTATCCTCAAGCCGGAACCGGGAAGAGGCCGACGCGCGCGGCGGACGGCTGACCCCCGCTCGCGCCACTCCACGCAAAAGCCGCCGCGGCGCCCGGGGCAGCGGGCATCACGACGGCTCGGGTCAGGCGTCAGGCGGTGGACGTCAGGCGGTGGGCTTCTCGTCGACCAGCGTGCCGTGCAGCCCACGGATGTGCGCCTCGACGGCATCGGCCGCCCGCAGCCCCTCGCCCGCGCGCACCAGGCGCAGCAGCTCGATGTGGTCGGCGTTGAGCGCGGCGGCCGTGGCCGGCCAGTCCTCCGCCGCCTCCAGGGCGCGCAGGATCAGCGGCCGGACCGACTCCCGCACCGCGGAGGTGAGGGTGGAGGTCAGCTCGTTGCCGGAGCTGCGGGCGATCCTGACATGGAACCGGGTGTCCAGGTCGTTGAACTCCGGCACCTCGACATCCGGCTCCCCCATCCGTACGACCAGTGCCTCGGCCTCGTCCAGATCGGCCGCGGAGGCGTGCCGTGCGGCGGCCTCGAAGCTGGACCGCTCCAGGGCCACGCGCGCTTCCAGCACGTCCTGAAGGCTGTAGCTGCCCAGGGCGAAGTGGAGTCGGAGCAGTCGGCCGAGGGCGCCTTCGGGGTTACGGACGATCCGCGCCCCGGCGTCCGGACCCCGGCCCGGCTGGGCCACCAGGACGCCGATGGTCTCCAGCACCCGCAGCGCCTCGCGCAGCGCCGACCGGCTCACGCCGAGGACCGGGGCGAGCTCCCGTTCGGGCGGCAGCCGGTCGCCGGCCTTGAGCTCGCCGGCGAACACCCGCTGCTCGATGCTCTGGAGCACCAGCTCATGCGTGCGCGACTGCCGTACCGGCTGCCATTCGACGGGCATCCGTCACCCCCTGCCGCGGCCGGAGCCGTCCCCGGGCCGGCCGCTCTTGTCCGAATCTCCAACTATGTCACACATGACATGTGGTCGGACCAGAACAAATGCCGCCCCCTGTGGGCGTCCCTCAGTACGTCACGACGATGCGCCGGGCCACACCGTCCACCCGCACCTGGCCGCCGTAGGGAATGATCAGCTGAGGGTCCGTGTGGCCCAGGTCGACATCGAGGACGGCCATGGTTCCGGGGGCGTACTCCGCCAACGCCCGCAGCACCGACTGCCGTTGCAGCACCCGGTACTCCTCCCCCGCCTCGGCTCCCAGCGGACTGTCGAAGGACCAGTTCTTCGCCCGCGCCATCAGCAGCGCCGGAAACTGCTTCAGGAGTCCCCGCTCCCCCATGTTCCGCAGGATCTGGTACACCACGTCGGCACCGGGCATCTCCTCCGACGTTTCGAGGAACAGCACCCGGCCCGCGTACGCGGCCGCGGGCAGTATCTCCCGGTCCGCCATCAGCAGCCAGGACAGGATCTCCAGATTCCCGCCCCAGCTCGCCCCCTGGACCACCCGGCCGGCGTTGTGCCAGATCCAGTCGTCGGCGGGCAGCATGGCGGGTTCGCGGTCGAAGGTCCGCGGGTCCTCCCAGCGGTCATTCACGCTGCCGGTCTCCTTCGCCGGGGTGAGCTCGCGGGCATCGTGGGTGAAGAGCGCCGCCCGCAGCGAGTCGGCCGTCAGGGGGTGCATCGCGCCCGGGCGTCCCAGCTCGACCATCACCGATCCGCCGTGGTAGCCGACGATGCCCAGATTCCCGAGGAACACCAGCAGATTGGTGCAGTCGCTGTAGCCGAAGAACGGCTTGGGGTTGGCCCGCAGCAGCTCCCGGTCCAGGTACGGCAGCACGGTGATCTGGTCGTCTCCGCCGATGCTGGAGATGACGGCCTTGATCCCGCGGTCGGCGAAGGCCGCGTGGATGTCGGCGGCCCGCTCCTGGGGCGATGAGCCCATCTTCCGGGTGCTCGGGTACTCCACCGGTTCCAGCCCGTACTCCTCACGGAGTCTGCGCAGTCCCAGCTCGAACGGGAGCGGGAGGATGCCGGGGAGCCCGGATGAGGGGGACAGCACGGCGACGCGGTCACCGGGCCGGGGCTTGGCGGGATAGCTGGGGGTCGTCATTCCAGGAGCCTAAGGGCTGATCCGCCGGGAATTGCGGGACAGCCCTTAGACGGCACGCCGCCGGCCGGCCGCGGAATACCCGTGTGGCTAAAGGGCGTTGACCGGTTTGCCCTGGTGGAAGTAAAGCCGCCGGCGCGAATCCGTCCGCCGCCAGATCGAATTGCGCCGCACTCCAAGGCCGTTGCTCTCCGTCGTGAACGTCAGGTGGACGAGGCCGGGGGTCAGCAGCGCGCCGGACATGCCGGTGGCGGTGATCGGGGCGGGGGCCTCCTCGCCGCCGACGGAGGTGACGACGAGGACCGACGCTCTGTCATAGCGCCGCCCGGACGCACCGAACTCGGTGAACTCCTGGTCGAGGAGTTCGGTCACCGCGTCGGGCGAGGCCCGCACCTGCGGATCGAGCAGCCACAGCTCCCCCTCGACGGCGGCCCGCACGGACCGCTCCTGCTCATCGTTTCCACTCATGCGGAAACCCTGAAGCCCTTCGTCCGGATCGCCGTGGGCCCGTACGGCGTTTCCGGTGCGGTCAGGCCAGGACCAGCAGGTCCATCCAGCTGACGGCCGGCCGGTCCGGCTCCTGCTCCGCGGCCCGCCGCAGCCGCCGCATCCCGCACGCGAACTCCTCATCGGTGAGGGCCCGGAGCTTCGCATCGGTGTCCCGCCGGATCCGGTCGGCGAAGCCGGACAGGCTCGGCGCACTCTCCTGCGGCACCGCGTGCAGCGCGACCCGGGTGAAACCGGCGGCGCCGAACGCCGCGCAGGTCTGCTCGACGGTCGGATAGCCGTCGACGATGCGCGCGGTCCCGGGGAAGAACCGCACCCGCAGGTCCCGCGTGCACCGGCCGGGAAACGAGTTGCGGATCAGCACCGGCGCCCCCGGCTTCAGCGCCCTGCGTATCTCCCGTGCCGCGGCGGGCAGATCGTCGATGTGGTGGACGACCGAGCCGAGCCAGGCGGCGTCCGCGCATCCGTCCGGCACCGGCAGCGCCTCGGCCCGGCCGTCCAGCACCTCGATGTCCGCGGTCCGCGGGATCAGCGCGCGCATGGCGGCGGCCGGCTCCACCGCCAGCACCCGCACCCCGAACCAGTCGGCGAACGCGGCCGAGAAGGCCCCCGTACCGGCCCCGACATCCAGAACGACCGCCCCCGGCGCCAGCGGCACCTCGGCCGCGACGGCCGCACGCCAGGCGGTGAGCCCGTCGCGCGGTATCTCCCGGGCGATCCGGTACTCCTCGGCGAACCGACGGTCTGGAGCAGTCGCTTCCATGTGCCCTCAATCCTGCCGTGGCCGACGGACCGGGCGAACCGCTGCCGCAGGACCACCGCGCTCCGTCGCGGATGCTAGCGAGCTTCGTCATCAATTGTCTAGACCAGAATCAGGTCCGGAGCAGGGCCGGAACCGCTCATCCAGCTCATCCGGTTCATCGGATTCTCACGCAACCCGGCTACGGTGGCTGCCGTGACGCAGACGAGCCCGCCCGGCTGGCATCCAGACCCCGGGTACACAGGATTTGGACCCATCCAGGAACGCTGGTGGGACGGCAGTCAGTGGACCGATCACCTCCGCGTGCCACCGGCGACCGCGCGCAGCCGCCGGATACGCATCGGTGCCGGCATAACCGCCGGTGTGGTGCTGCTCGCCGCCATCGGCGGTGGCGTGTACCTGCTGGCCGACGACTCCGGCAAGAAGACGGACACGGCCACCGCACCGTCCGCCTCGCCCTCCCCTGCGCCCAGTCGTCAGCCCGGCGCACCGGGCGGCAGCGGTGGCGATGGCGGCGGGAACGAGAGCCCCGAGCAGCAGCCGCAGACCGAGGACGGTTACGCGACGGACCTGGCGAGCGGAATCAGCATCCCGGTCCCTGACGGCTGGAAGGGCGAGTCGGGCATGGGCGCGGGGGTGACCACAGGTTCGTACGCCTGCCCCGGGGACACCAAGCAGAAGTGTGTCCGCGGCGGAGTGTTCTCCGTCCCGGCCAAGGCGCTGAAGCTGAACACCACGACCGCGAGGGCCACGGCCGAGAAGGACATCGCCGCCAACGCGAAGGACTCGTACGGCGAGCAGATCTACGGCGGCATCACCTCGCACCAGGAGCTGAAGTCCGAGCCGGTCACCGTCGCCGGCCAGAAGGGCTACCGGGTGCGCTGGAAGGTCGTGACGAAGAACGGCGACGACGGGTACGTCGAGTCGCTGGCCTTCCCCGCCCCCCGGGCCGAGAACATGCTGGTCGTCGTCCGTTCGGGCTTCGACATCAACACCAAGGCACCGGCCCTGTCCGTCCTGGACGACATCACCAAGGGCATCAAGGCCGCCTCGGGCACGGGTTCCGGCCCCGGCACCACGGCATAGCCACTGCCGCGGGGGCGCCGGGGCGGCCCGGGTGAGTACCCGGGCCGCCCCGGACTGAGTACGCCGCCCGATCCCGCACCGGTCCGTCGCTGCTCGAATGGGACCATGGCTCCCGACGCACCGCGCCCCCGCATGCAGCACGTCACCAGTGCCGGCACCACGCTGGCCGTCACACTGGCTCCGCTGGTGATCGGGGTCCTGCTGGCCCGGACGATGGCCCTGGACCCCCATACGCCCGTGAACGCACTGATCACCCGGGGTGGCCGGGGCGCGGGCATCTCGCCCGCCGAGTGGCGCGGCTGCGGCCGGAACGCGCTCCGGCGGTGCCGCCGGACATGGCAGCCCCGCACCGGCCGCAGCCGGCCCGGGGGGGCCTCCCGCGGCCGTACTCAGCCGATCCGGTAGACGAACGTGGGCCACGGCTCCCCCGTCGCCCGCTGCCAGGCCTGCCGGATTCCTTCCGGTTCCCGGGCGCGCGCACGGGCGAACGCGGTGACGCAGGCCGCGTGCACGTCACTGCGTCCGGTGCGCCAGGTGAGCCGGTGGATACGGTCCAGAGCCGCTGCGGCCTCGGTCGCGCGGCCCGCGTCGAGGTGGACGTCGACCGCCGCGCCCAGAGCGGCGGCGAGCCCTGACAGCGCGGCGTCCAGACCTGCCGCGTACCGCTCGCGGCCTCCCGTCTCCATGAGCGCCCGCAGAATGGTCTCGGCCTCCGTGAAGCAGGCCTCCGCCTCCTCTTCGTCCCCGGTGCGGAGCAGGGCCCGGCCCAGGAGCCGCAGCCGCTGGGCGATCCGTGACCGGTGCTCCTGACCGTCGGGTTCCGCCGAACGCCGCGTGATCTCCAGCGCCTCGTGGGCGGCGGCCACCGAGCCGTCGCCTGAGTCCGTACGAGACAGATGGGTACTGAGTGCGCCCAGCGTCCGGGCCAACTCCGGCTCGTGGGCGGCGGGATCACGTTCGGCGGCACGCCGGTACAACGCCACACTGCGCTCGGCGGCTGCCACGGACTCACTGAACTCTCCGTCCCGCGCATGGCACAGGGCGAGACCGTCGAGGGCCTCGGCGAGCGCCGGCTCGTAGACATCCGGGCTGGAGATGGCCAACTGGAAGCAGAGTGCGGCGAGTTCGCACAGTGCGACCCGTTCCTCGTCGTGCGCCTCCAGCCTGTCGAGGTGGTGGGCGAGGCACCGAAGGGCGATCACGAGCCGCGGCTGACCGGCCGCGGGGTCGTACACGATCATGGTGCGGCAGGCCGCCACCGCCTCCGTGGCCGTCTCGCGCGCCCGGTCGACTTCACCGGTGGAGCCCAGGCACCAGGCCAGGTCGCTGAGCAACCGGGCGTTCAGGGTCAGGCCTTCCGGGTTGAGCCGGGGCAGCACCACGCCGGTGCGCTCCCGTGCCTCCTCGCCCGCCTCGATCGCCTCGTCGAACCGGGCGAGCGTGCGCAGCACGCCGGTCAGCTCTACCAGCGTCCGCGTGTACAGCAGTTCCACGGGGAGTCGCCGCCACGGGGACAACTCCCTTATCAGGGCGACACATTGCCGGAAGACATCGGCGGACTCCGCCGGCCGTCCGGCCCACTCCAGCACGCATGCGTATGCGCGCAGCGCCTGGGCCCGGATGCCCGACGAGCGGCCGACCGGACCCGTCGCGACGTCCCCGTACGCATCCGCATGTTCACGGGCGACCACCAGCGCCTCGTCGAGTCTGCCGACCCCCGCAAGCGCGAAGGTGAGCGTCAACCGGCGGTCGACGGCCGGCGTCCTGAGCGCGCGGGCCTCGGGAACGGCCAGGGACTCCTCCACCGCGGCGAGCGCCTCCGCGTACCGCCCCGCCGCACAGAGCAGTTCGCCCTGCAGCGCGAGGGATCGGGCCAGCCGGCCCCGGTGGCGGCCGGCGGAACGCCGGCCGGTGGCCGGGGCACGGAACAGGGCGACCGCTTCCCCGCTCCACTCCAGTCGACTCGCCAACGGCTGCGGAGGGGTGAGCAACGTGCGGGGCGACGAACAGCGCCGGAGTGCGGCCCCGAGTAACACGGGGCCCGGCCGGAGCCCGGCCCCGGCCGCAAGACGCAGTACCGGCAACAGCGCCCGGACGACCCCCATGGACTCGCCTCCGTCTCTGTGTGAATGGCGTAGCGAACGTCATGGAGAACGTAGTAATGACAGCTGGGGACGCCTCTTGGTTCCCTTCGCCATGACACGGATCCGTTCCCGGACGGCTACGGCCGGGCGACGGCATCGGCCTCCCCGGGAAAACCGGTTCCCTCCCCCGTACCCGCTTCCCTAGACTCGCCACGAACTCGCGCGCCGCCATCACGTCATGGCGCGCACCGTGACCAGTGAGGGGAGACCTGCCGTGCGCTATCGCACCGCTGTCGTCGTTCCCCTGTCGCGGTACGAGGTGATCCTGGTGTCTACCTCCGCCCGGCGCCGGCTGCGCGGCCGGCCCCGGCCACCCGTGACGAACAGCTGAGCCCTGTCCGTTCATTGATGGACCGCCATCGCCGCGGCGCCCTGTACGGCGCACCGCTGCCAAGGGTTCCGCGGGCCTGGACACAGGCCTCCTCGTCCGGGGATCGCGCCGTCTTCTTCCGGATCACCCCGAAAGGCCACGGACCGTGCGTACCGAACTGCACCGTCATCTCACCAGCGCACTGACCGGCGTTCGCAACCTGGGCATCCTCGCCCATGTCGATGCCGGCAAGACCACCGTCACCGAACGGATCCTCTACGCCACCGGCACCACCCACAAGCGCGGCGAAGTCCACGACGGGACGACCATCACCGACTTCGACCCGCAGGAGCGCGACCGGGGCATCACCATCTTCGCCGCTGCGGTGAGTTGTACGTGGGCGGACCACCGGATCAATCTGATCGACACTCCGGGGCACGTCGACTTCGCCGACGAGGTCGAGCGTTCGCTGCGGGTGCTCGACGGTGCGATCGCGGTGTTCGACGCGGTCGCGGGCGTGGAGCCGCAGAGCGAGTCGGTGTGGCGCCAGGCCGACCGGCACGCCGTGCCGCGCATCGCGTTCGTCAACAAGCTCGACCGCGTCGGCGCCGACCTCGACGCGGTGGTCGCGTCGATCCGGGAGCGGCTGCACACGGTCCCGTTGGTGGTCCAGCTTCCGGTCGGGGACGAGGAGCGGTTCACCGGAGTGGTGGATCTGCTGCGCATGCGGGCACTGCTCTGGACCGACGGCTGTGACACGTACGAGGAGGGGGAGGTCCCCGAAGCGCTGCGGGAGGAAGCGCAACGGCGCCGACGGCTGCTGGAGGAGACGGTGGCGGAGCTCCACCCGGTCGCCCTGGAGGAGTTCTGCGCGCGGTCCACGCTCTGCGCGCGGACGCTGGCCGAGGCGTTGCGCGATCTGACCCGTACCGGTGAAGGGGTCGTCGTGCTGTGCGGTTCGGCCTACCGCAACCGCGGTATCGAGCCGCTGCTGGAGGCCGTCGTGGCCTATCTGCCCTCCCCGCTGGACGTGCCACCGGTGCGCGGCACACTCGGCGACGAAGTGCAGGAGCGGGCCGCCGATCCGGCGGCTCCGCTCGCCGCACTGGCCTTCAAGGTGACCGCGACTGCGACGGGCCGGCTGACCTATCTGCGGGTGTATTCGGGCACGCTCAGGAAGGGGGAGACGGTGCTGGACGCGGGCGCCCGGCGCAGCGAGCGTGTCGGCCGCATCCTGCGGGTCCAGGCGGACCGGCACGTCGATGTGGACGAGGCGGTGGCCGGGGACATCGTCGCGGTGATCGGTCTCAAGGCCGCCCGGGCCGGCGCCACTCTGTGCGCGCCGGGCGCCCCGTTGGTCCTCGAACCGCCCACCGTGGCGGATCCGGTCGTGTCGGTCGCGGTCGAGGCCGGCCGGAGCACCGACACGGAGCGGCTGATGTCCGCACTGGCGCGGCTGGCCGAGGAGGACCCGTCGCTGACGGTGCGGACGGACCCCGAGACGGGTCAGACGGTGCTCTCGGGCATGGGCGAACTCCATCTGGAGGTGGCGGCGGAGAAGATCCGCCGCGCCCACGGGCTGGAGGTCCGGGTCGGCCGGCCGCAGGTCGCCTTCCGGGAGACGGTCGTGCGCGGTGTGTCCGCTCTGGTGTACCGGCACGTCAAGCAGGACGGAGGGGCCGGGCAGTTCGCCCATGTCGTTCTCGACGTCGAGCCGTTGGAGTCCACCGACGGTCAAGGTGGTGCGGTCGGGGCGGAGTTCGTGTTCCGCTCGGCCGTCGTCGGCGGCCGGGTGCCGCAGGAGTACGTCCGGGCGGTGGCGGCCGGCTGCCGGGACGCCCTGGTCGAGGGTCCCGTCGGCGGGCATCCGGTGACCGGGGTGCGGGTGACGCTGACCGACGGCGCCACCCATCCCAAGGACTCCTCGGAGATGGCGTTCCGCACCGCCGGGCGGTTCGCGCTCCGGGAGGCGCTGCGCGCCTGCGCGATGGTGCTGCTGGAACCGGTGGCCGAGGTCACGGTCACCGTGCCCGACGACGCCGTCGGCGGGGTGCTCGGTGACCTGGCCGCACGGCGTGGCCAGGTGTCCGGTTCCACCGCGCGGCCCGGTACGGCGGTGATCACGGCGACCGTGCCGCTGGCCGAACTGTTCGGCTACGCGACCCGGCTGCGCAGCCGGACCCAGGGCCGGGGGACGTTCACCACCCGGGCCACGGGCTATGCCCCGGCACCGAACGCGGTGTCGGGCCCGGCACCGGCCCGGTAGTCCTCGGTACCGGTCCCGTGTGCGGGCAGCCTCCGGGCTGCCCGCACACGGGGTGGGACGGCGGGTCAGAGCACGGGGACGGGGAAGGTCGGGTACTCCACCCCGGAGACGTGCTGGACGACCCGGACGACCTGGCAGGAGTAGCCGAACTCGTTGTCGTACCAGAGGTAGAGGATCGCGTTGTCGCCGTCGACCTGGGTGGGGCCGGCGTCGACGATGGAGGCGTGGCGCGAGCCGATGAAGTCGCTGGAGACCGCGTCCGGGGCTGTGGTGAAGTCGATCTGGCGCTTGAGCGGCGACGTGAGCGACACCTCGCGGAGGTGGTCGAGGACCTCGGTGCGGGTGGTCTCGCGCCCGAGCTTCAGGCTGAGGATCGCGATCGAGACGTCCGGTACCGGTACCCGGATCGAGCTGCCGGTGATCGTCGCGTCGAGGTCGGGCAGCGCCTTGGCCACGGCGGACGCCGCACCGGTCTCGGTGATGACCATGTTGAGCGGCGCCGAGCGGCCGCGGCGGTCGGAGCTGTGGTAGTTGTCCAGCAGGTTCTGGTCGTTGGTGAACGAGTGGATCGTCTCCACGTGACCGCGCAGGACGCCGTACTCGTCCGCCATCGCCTTCAGCGGCGGGACGATCGCGTTGGTGGTGCAGGAGGCACAGGAGATGATCTGCTCGTCCGGCTTGATCATGTCGTGGTTGACGCCATGGACGACATTGGGGACGTCGCCCTTGCCCGGCGCGGTGAGCACGACCTTGGCGACGCCGGGGCGCAGGTGCTGCGACAGGCCCTCGCGGTCGCGCCACCGGCCGGTGTTGTCGATGAGGACGGCGTCCTTGATCCCGTATGCCGTGTAGTCCACCGTCGTCGGGTCGTCGGAGTAGATCACCTTGATCTCGTTGCCGTTGGCGATGATCTTGTTGTTCGCCTCGTCGACGGTGATCGTGCCCTGGAACTGACCGTGGATCGAGTCGCGGCGCAGCAGTGAGGCGCGCTTGACGATGTCCTGGCCCGCAGCCTTGCGGACGACGATGGCACGCAGCCGCAGGCCGTTGCCGGAGCCCGCCTTCTCGATGAGCAGCCGGGCGAGGAGGCGGCCGATGCGGCCGAATCCGTAGAGGACGACATCGCGCGGCTCGCGGCACTCGATCTTGTCGGCCCCCGTGGCCCCGGCGACGGCCCCGGCGGTGAACTCCGCCATGGACAGACCGCGGTCGTCGGTCCGGTACATCGCGGCGAGCATCCCGATGTCGATCTGGGAAGGGCCGAGATCAAGGGTGGTGAGAGCCTTCAGGAACGGCAGCGTCTCGGTGACCGAGAGTTCCTCACCGGCGATCTGCCGGGCGAACCGGTGGGTCTTGAGGATGCTGACCACCGACTTGTTCACCAGGGAGCGGCTGTGCAGCAGGACGGTGACGTCCCGCTCCCGGTGCAGCTTCCCGATGATCGGGATCATCGACTCCGCGATCTCCTCGCGGTTCTTCCAGTTGGTGAACGAGTCGTCATTGACAGTCACAGGTTTATCTTTCGAGCTAGGAGGCGCTCATATGGTAACCCGCTGCTGTTTTGATCATTCAAACGGTGTCGCCCCGGGGCCACGCCCCGGCCGCAGACGGCCTCAGCCGCGTACATACGGCAGACATGAACTCGTCACACACAAGGTGGAATGCTCGCCCAACTCACCTGGTTCTGACATGACATGACTGTTGGAGTAGCAATCAGCCCGACCGGCGCCGACAACCAGATCGACGCCACCGTGCGCCTCGCCCAGGAGGCCGCGGCCGCGGGACTGCGGTCCACCTGGTTCGGGCAGACCTTCGGGGCGGACTCTCCCCAGCTCGCTGCGATCGTCGGGCGGGAAGTGCCGGGCATCGACGTGGGCACGTCCGCGATCCCCGTCTTCGGCCGCCACCCACTGCTCGTCTCCAGCCAGGCCCAGACCGCGCAGGCGGCCACGCACGGCCGCTACCACCTCGGACTCGCGCTCGGCACCAAGCTGCTGACCGAGGCGGGCTTCGGCATCCCCTTCGAGCGGCCCATCGCCCGGCTGCGGGAGTTCCTCACCGCTCTGAGGCAGCTCACCGAGACCGGCAGCGCCGACTTCCACGGCGAGCTCCTCACCGCGACCACACCGGTCCCCGCGCGTGTGCCCGGAGCGGAGGCGGGCGTGCCGCTGCTCGTCGCCGCGATGGGCCCGCAGGCGCTGCGCGTGAGCGGCGAGCTGGCCGACGGGATCCTGCCCTATCTCGCCGGGCCCCGGGCCCTGGCCGAGCACATCGTCCCGGCGGTCACCGCGGCCGCGCGGAACGCGGGCCGTCCCGTGCCCCGGATCGTGGCGCTCGTGCACGGCGTGGTCACCAGTGATCCCGACGCCGCACGCGAGACGGCCACCGGACAACTCGCGTTCTACGAACAGATCCCCTCCTACGCACGGGTCGTGGAACTGTCCGGCGGCCGGCGCGCCGCCGATGTGGCCGTGATCGGCGACGAGCGGACGGTCGCCGCCGAGGTGCAGCGATACCGGGACGCCGGGGCAACGGAGGTGGTGTTCTCGGGGACGGACCTGGCCGGGGACGCCGACCGGCGCCGGACCTGGGAGCTCCTGGGGGAGCTGGCCGGCTGACGGCACCAGCGGGGCGGGGCCGTGGTGCGACCGGCGTCGAAGCGGCACTGGAACCGATACATTGTTATGACATATACACGTACAGAGCTTGAGTCGAATGTGCTGCATACTGACTCCCTGGCACAACGTCTTGAGGAGCCCGACATGGAGTCGATCACCAG
This sequence comes from Streptomyces sp. NBC_01260, assembly GCF_036226405.1. NCBI lineage: Bacteria > Bacillati > Actinomycetota > Actinomycetes > Kitasatosporales > Streptomycetaceae > Streptomyces > Streptomyces sp. NBC_01260. Next base: position 551,160 of record NZ_CP108464.1, read on the forward strand.
GCTGATCACCATCGACCGGAGCAGCCCGGTGCCGCTGTACTTTCAGGTCGCACAGCAGCTTCAACAACTCATCGAGTCCGGCACGTTGGCACCGGGAACGCGGCTGGAGAACGAGATCGCCCTGGCGGACCAGTTCGGGCTCTCCCGCCCCACCATGCGCCAGGCCATGCAGCATCTGGTGGACAAGGGGCTGCTCGCACGCAAGCGGGGAGTGGGCACCCAGGTCGTCAACAACCGGGTACGCAGGCAGATCGAGCTGACCAGCCTGTTCGAGGACCTCAAACGCGACGGACGGCGGCCGCGCACCGCGTTGCTGTCCATGCAGACCGTGCCCGCCTCCGCCGAGGTCGCGGCCGCCCTCAAGCTCGAACCCGGCACGGACACCCTGGCCCTGCGCAGGCTGCGTTACGCGGACGACGAGCCCATAGCGGTCATGGAGAACCATCTGCCGACGGGCCTCCTGGGGCTGACCGAGGAGGAGCTCACCGGGCACGGCCTCTACGAATTGCTCAGGCGGGCCGGAGTCTCCCTGCGGACCGCCGACCAGACCATCGGGGCGCGCCGGGCCACCGCGGCGGAGTCCCGGCTGCTGAACGAGTCCCGGGGCGGCACCCTGCTCACCATGGAGCGCACGGTCCTCGGCGACGCGGGGCGCCCGGTGGAGTTCGGCTCACACCTGTACCGGGCGTCCCGGTACTCGTTCGAGATGACGCTGACCGCGCGCTGATCCGCGCAGCCGGGCGGCCCGCCGGGCATCGGGGGCCGCCCTCGCCCGGCCACTCGCGTCAACGGCTGGAGCGGCGGGCGTTGAGCCGGGCGGCCTGGCGCGTCAGGTGGTCGCGCTCGGCGAGGTCGGGTGCCTTCCGCGCCGCCTCGGCGTACAGCCGTGCCGCCCTCACATGGTCGCCGTCGCGCTCGTGGAGGTACGCGGCCACCGCGGCGTACCGGGGCAGCGAGTCGTCCAGCGCTGCGAGCGCCGCCAGGCCTGCCCCCGGTCCGTCGGCCTGGCCGACGGCCACCGCACGGTTGAGCCGGACGACCGGGCTGTCGGTCAGGCGCGCGAGCTCGTCGTACCACTCGACGATCTGCACCCAGTCGGTCTCCTCGGCGGTGGGCGCGTCGGCGTGGAGTGCCGCGACGGCGGCCTGGGCCTGGAACTCGCCCAACCGGTCACGGGCGAGGGCTGCCTGCAGGATCTCGACACCCTCGGCGATCAACTCGGTGTCCCACCGGCCGCGGTCCTGCACGGCGAGCGGCACCAGACCGCCGCCCGGCGCGACCCGGGCGGCACGCCGGGCATGGTGGAGCAGCATGAGGGCGAGCAGCCCCGCCACCTCGGGGTGGTCGATCGCGGCCGCGAGCTGCCGGGTGAGCCGGATGGCCTCGGCAGCGAGGTCGACGTCACCGGAATAGCCCTCGTTGAAGACCAGGTAGAGGACGCGCAGCACGGTGGCGACATCACCGGGCCGGTCGAACCGCACGCCGGAGACAGTGCGCTTGGCCCGGCTGATGCGCTGCGCCATGGTCGCCTCGGGCACCAGGTAGGCCTGGGCGATCTGGCGGGTGGTCAGCCCCCCGACGGCGCGCAGCGTGAGCGCGACAGCGGACGACGGCGTCAGCGACGGATGCGCGCACAGGAAGTAGAGCTGGAGCGTGTCGTCCACCGCGGACGCGGGTCCGGGCACGGGCTCCTCGTCGACGAGGTCCTCGCGCCGGCGGCGGGCGGTGTCCGCCCGGGCCGCGTCGAGGAACCGGCGCCAGGCCACGGTGACCAGCCAGCCCTTCGGGTCCCGGGGCCGGTCGCCCGGCCAGACGCGGACGGCCTCGGCCAGCGCGTCCTGCACGGCGTCCTCGGCCGCCGCGAAGTCGGCTCCGCGGCGGACGAGGATCCCGAGCACGCTCGGTGTGAGGCTCCGGAGCAGGACCTCGTTCACCTGGGAGGTCACTCCGTGATGGTGTGCGACGCGGTCAGGAACGGGCGCAGCTCCAGCCACTCGTGGATCGGCTTCCCGCCCGCCCCGGGGGCGGCCGACAGCTCCCCGGCCAGCTCGACGGCGCGCTCGTAGCTGTCGACGTCGATCACCATCCAGCCGGCGATGAGGTCCTTGGTCTCGGCGAACGGCCCGTCGGTGACCGGCGGGCGGCCCTCGCCGTCGTACTGGACGAACGTCCCCCCGGGTGCGAGCGCCTGGCTGTCGACGAACTCGCCGGTCCGCTCCAGCCGGTCCGCGAAGTCGTTCATGTACTGCACGTGGGCCGAGATCTCCTCCGGCGTCCACCGGTCCATCGGCACGTCGTTGACCGGGGCCGGGGCGCCGCGGTAGTGCTTGAGAAGCAGGTACTTGGCCATGGTGTTCTCCTCGGCGCTGGTGCGAACCATTCTGGTCGCGTTCACTGCAGGGACGGAGCCGGTCACGGGTTCTCGACATGGCCGGCCGAGTTTTTTCTGGCTCTCATGGAGAGATCACCAGCGACCAGCCACCTGAATCATGAGGAGGCCCGGCTCGAAGCCCTCCCACCTCGCCCGGATGACAGGATTTGAACCGCGCCCCCTGGCAGCCAGGAGCGCGGGCTGTCCAGACTATCTGGACAAATGGCAGATTCTGCGGGCCCGGGGAGAACGGGGAACCCGCTCGGCGATCGGCAGACCGCCCGCGGCGGTTCCGTCCGGCGCGAGGCCTCGGGGCCCACTGGTAAAATGGGGCGACGCTTGCGGCATCGCCGGGGCCCGTGCCGAGGGGTACGGGCCTCTGCGCGTTACGGAGGCCCCACCCTGAGGAAGGTTCCCCATGAACGCGAAGCCGCCCGTCTCCGAGCACTCCGGTGCCCGCAGGAACCAGCGGGCCGAATCCGCGCGGGACGCGCTCGGCACGTCCACGGCGGCGGATACGGGGCTGCCGCCTGCCGGGACATTCGCCGAGCTGGGACTGCCCGACGAACTGCTGACGGCGATGGCCGATCTCCAGGTCACCGAGCCCTTCCCGATTCAGGCGGCGACGCTGCCCGATGCGCTGGCCGGCCGGGACGTGCTGGGGCGGGCGCAGACCGGGTCGGGCAAGACCCTGGCCTTCGGGCTGGCCCTGCTCGTCCGGACCGCCGGGCGGCGCGCGGAGGCGAAGCGGCCGCTGGCGCTGGTGCTCGTCCCGACACGGGAGCTCGCCCAGCAGGTGGGCGATGCGCTCGCGCCGTACGCGCGGGTGCTGGGGCTGCGGATGACGGCGGTGGTCGGCGGGCTGTCGATGGGACCGCAGGCGGCCGCGCTGAAGGCCGGCACCGAGGTGCTCATCGCGACCCCGGGGCGGCTCAGCGATTTGATCGCGCGTCGGCACTGCCATCTGGACCGGGTGGGGATCACCGTGCTCGACGAGGCGGACCAGATGTGCGACATGGGCTTCCTGCCGCAGGTCGCGGAGATCCTGGACCAGGTCCGCCCCGACGGCCAGCGGCTGCTCTTCTCGGCCACGCTCGACCGGAACGTCGACCAGTTGGTGGAGCGCTACCTCGACGAACCGGTGCTCGCCTCGGTGGACCGGGCCCGGGCCGCGGTGACCACGATGGAGCACCACGTCCTGAACGTCCACGCCGCCGACAAGTACGCGGCGGCGACCGAGATCGCCGCCCGCGAGGGGCGGGTGCTGATGTTCCTGGACACCAAGGCGGCGGTGGACGCCTTCACCCGCCACCTGAAGAGCAGCGGAATCCTGGCGGCCGCCCTGCACAGCGGGAAGTCGCAGCCGCAGCGCACGCACACGCTGGACCAGTTCAAGCGCGGCGACATCACCGTCCTCGTGGCCACGAACGTGGCGGCCCGCGGCATCCACATCGACGCGCTCGACCTGGTGGTGAACGTGGACGCGCCCGCGGACCCGAAGGACTACCTGCACCGGAGCGGCCGCACGGCGCGGGCCGGCAATGCGGGCAAGGCCGTCACACTCGTCACCCCGGGCCAGCGGCGGGACGTGAACAAGATGATGTCCGAGGCCGGGGTCCGGCCGACAGTCACTCAGGTACGGTCCGGCGAGGCCGAGTTGACACGGATCACAGGCGCGCAGCGGCCACCGGCGGCCAAGCCCGTACAGACCGGCAAGCGGCCCTTCCGGGGCATGGGGACCCAGGCCCCGAAGGAGAACCGCCGCGCCGCCCAGGCCCGCCAGGCCGCGGAGGCCCGCAAGGCGGCCCAGGTACGCAAGAGCCGATGAGGGCCGCGGCCTCCGGAGGCGGAGGCGGCAGGCGGTCGGCCGAGCTGGAGACCGTGGTCCCCCATCCGTCGAAGGTGCTGTGCGCCGGCCTCAACTACACGAGCCACATCCAGGAGATGGGCAGAGACCTTCCGTCGTACCCCACCCTATTCGCGAAGTTCGCCGACACCTTGACCGGCCCCACCGACTTCGTGGCGGCCGTGCCAGAGGATCCCGAGATGGACTGGGAGGGCGAACTGGGCGTCGTCATCGGACGGACCGCGTACAAGGTGAGCGAGGACGAAGCGGGGGACTGCATAGCAGGCTTCACGGTCGCCAACGACATCTCGATGCGGGGTTGGCAGTACCGCACGACGGAGTGGCTGCAGGGCAAGATCTGGGCGCGCTCGACCCCGGTGGGACCGTTTCTTGTCACGCCGGATGAATTCGATCCCGCAACTGCGTTCCTGCGCACCACGGTCAACGGCGCGCCCGTCCAGGAACACGGGATCGCGGATCTCCTGTTCACCCCCGCTCACCTGGTCGCGTATGTTTCCACCATCCTGCCGCTCCACCCCGGCGACCTGATTCTCACCGGAACGCCCGGCGGAGTGGGTCGGGCTCGCACACCTCGTGTGTATCTGACGGCTGGAGACGTGGTCGCGGTGACAATCGACGGAATCGGTGGCTTGACCACGCCGATCGTCTGAATGCCGTGTGGCTTGTCCGCGACCGCGGGCGAGCCACTTCACGTCCTCTTGTCAGGTGTTGGGGCAGCCGGGCCGAAGACCTCCGGTGTGGTGCGTTCCCGGCCAGTGGCTCGTCTCAGTTTCCTGGGGCGGTAATTGATCCTGCGCCCGTTGCGCGGCAGGCTGTTTCCTCAGCCTGATCGTGGAGGTGGTTGCGGGGCGTCGTCCGGGAGGGCCGGGTGGTCTGCGTGGACGAGTTCGGTCCACTGAACCTGATGCCCGGCAAGGGCAAGGCATGGCGGCCGCGGAAATTCCCGCGCCGGCTCGGGCCACCTGGCCCCTGGCCAGGTCTCCTGCCGTCCACCCGGTCTACGCCTGCCGCGACGTGCGGCAGGCGTAGGCGATGGCCCTCGTTCCTGCGGCACGGCGCAGGCGAATTTCCGAACCATGCAGCAAGCCCGGGCAGTGCGTTGCCGCACACCCTGCACCATGGAAGGCGCCCCTGCGTCACACCCCGGCATGCAGGTGCGGGGGTCCTCCGTACCCGGCGGGCTTGCTGCCTCAGGCCACGGTCGGTCCCGCCGCTTCGGCGGCGCACCGGTATTCGGCGTGGATGCGCTGGGCTTCTTCGAGCTGGTCTTCGAGGATGACGATGCGGCAGGCGGCCTCGATGGGGGTGCCTTGGTCGACGAGTTCGCGGGCGCGGGCGGCGATGCGCAGCTGGTAACGGGAGTAGCGGCGGTGGCCGCCCTCGGAGCGCAGCGGGGTGATCAGGCGGGCTTCGCCGATGGCGCGGAGGAAGCCCTGCGTGGTGCCGAGCATCTCGGCCGCCCGGCCCATGGTGTAGGCGGGGTAGTCGTCGTCATCGAGACGTCCGAACGAGTCGTCTGCTGTCACTTGCACCTCTCTGGAACGCGTGGAGGGGCCCTGGTGCCACATGGCACCAGGGCCCCGAAGGAACTGCTACACCATCTGCCGACCCTATTACTGCGTCGGCCTCCTGTTTCCGCTGACCCGACCGAGATGCGGTCGGGGATACGGGGATCGCGGTTGCTTGACCGGAGACCACCTCACTATCGATGTCCTGCGGTACCCGGGCCCAGTGATTACCGCCCGGGCGATCCTGATGGCGCTCAAGTCCTCCGTTCTTTCCCTCGGATCTTGCTGAACTGGAACTGCGTACTGCTGGTACTGCCTACCTCTGATACTGCGAACTGCTGGTGACCCTGAACAGCGCCACTCTTCGGCAGCCAGCCCCGTCGCCCCTCCTGCATCTGCTCTGGCTTGGAACCCCACTGCCGAACTTCCCGATACGCGCGCCCGCAGCCGACGCCTTTACCGAGGTGCTACTGACAAAACGCACTGCTATTCCTGCGAACTGCACTTGCTGTACCGCTCACGGCGTCCCCTGATCACTGCGGGCCACCCGGTCCGGTCGTCAGCCCCGTCGCCTTCCTGCAACCGCTCTGGCTTCGGGACTCCACCACCGCACCGCCATGCAAACTACCTGTACTACTGCCCGGCAGTTCGTCTCTGCCGGGCCTCGCTCGATCTCGGCTACGAGAGAAACCATAACCACACCGCCACCCAATGTCTACTCTGGCCGACACAGATTTTCAGGGGTCAGGATGAGAGATGGTCAGCCGTAGCCGGAGCAGAGGTGCGCGACATCCCCATTTCAACCGGGGCACCCCGTCCGAGCAGCACCGATACGCAGAGTCGATGCCGCGAAGACCACAGCTTCCCGGCGGCGACAGGCCGAGGAACACCTGCAGAAGGCGGCCGGGCAGATCGCTCATGAGGACATCGCCCAGCAGCGCGGCCCACGATGACACTGCCGCCTAAGGGCGTGCCGGTAGACAACTTGCTGTCGAACACCCTGCTTGAGCAGCGGTGTCAAGGGCTACAACACGCAAGTTAATGCTCTGCACGCCCTTAGCTGGCCGTCCGTGACTCCATTCACGGCTTCACCGCTCACAACGCCGACGAGGTGGCCATCGGCTGCCGACTGGATCGAACAGGTGCTGGAACGCAGCAGGGCGTGGCTGCACGGCACTCGCCGGCCCGCCTGGCTCCAACCACGCCAGGCAGCGGAGGTCGCTTGGTCCCAACTCCTCATCCGGCTGCGGGCCGCCGCGGAACCGTTCTCGGCCGACGCATGGATGCTTCACCAGTGGCTGCTGGCTGGCCCCCTGCACAGCGTCGCCCATGTGCCGCTACTGGTGGTTTTGGGGGTGAGGTCGAGGATGAGGAGCTGCCCGAAGGGGGCGTTGTTGGTGTACTCGGCTTCCTGAGTCCGAGGACAAGTCGGTCAGCGGCCGCGCCGCGGGGACGGTGGCCGGCTAAGGGCTGTCCCGCATCACCGGCGCGTGGGTCTGGAGGGTACGACCTTCGGATCCCCGGTGCCCGAGCCATTCGGCGATGCCCGTGACAGGCACACGCCTGGCAGGTGGGCGGGTGGAGTCGCAAATCCGGCACCCGCAGAGGAGTCACACATACTCGGACCGCACGGCGCTCCGACCGCATCGTGCGGGCCAGCGCGTTCGATCGCCGTCACCCGCTGACGTCGGTCAAGGACGCCGGTCCCCACCTGGGACAGTTGGGAGTCGGTGAGCCTGCGTATGGTGCAGCCACCACACTTGCTGCACCGGTCGAAGTCGGTGCGGGCGGAGACAGGTCCTGAACACTGACCGGAGTTACGCCGCCAACTTCCCTGCGAGGACGAGCACGATTGGGCTCGGGGACGTGCCGGCCTGGCGGTTCGGCTCGGGCGTTCAGCAAGCGGTTGGCCGTGGACGAGGTCGGTGCTGAAAGCATGGAACTGCCAGAGCGGGCGCAGGCACGCCATTGGCCGCCGATTGGCCCTTACCCGGGCTCGGCGCACCTGAGAGGCTGGATGCCCGGACGCCATACTCAGGGAGTTGTGATGCAGGTAGCCGTGGTCACCTTCGACGGGTTCAACGAGCTCGACAGTTTCATCGCCTCAGCGCTGATCAACCGGTGCCGCAAAGACGGTCTGGAAGCCTTCATCACGACACCTATGCCCGTGGTCACGTCGATGAACGGAGTCGAGGTGACCGGGCAGCGTCCGATGGAGTTCGTCACCGAGGCCGATGTCGTGCTGATCGGCAGCGGGGTGAAGACGCGCGACGTGGTCGCCGATGACCGGATGCTCGCCATGCTGCCGCTCGACCCTGCGCGGCAGCTGATCGGTTCGCAGTGCTCCGGCGCGCTGGTGCTCGCACGGCTCGGGTTGCTGGGCAGAATGCCGGCCTGCACGGATATGACGAGCCGGCCATATGTCGAGGCTTGCGACGTCACTGTGCTGGACGCGCCGTTCTACGCCGAGGGGAACATCGCCACGGCGGGCGGCTGCCTGGCCTCGCAGTACCTTGCCGCGTGGGTGATCACCCGGATGCTCGGGGAGGATGCCGCGCGCGCTGCTATCGGCTACGCGGCTCCGGTCGGCGAAGTCCAGGAGACTGTCGAGCGCGTGATGGGTACCGTCCACGCAGGCGAGGTCTCACTGCGCTGACACCCGCGATCAGCTCTCTGGGGCACTGGCGGTTACCGCGACGAGAGCGATCGCGCGTTGAGGTTGCGGCTGTCGCAGGGCCGCGCGATCAAGACCACCTGTCCCTGCAGGACATTGCCGAACGGGACGGGACCGCCTTCGCCGCTGTCCACCTGGCTCTCCCGAAGAACGGCACCCAGCTCCGTCCCGCCGGGTCCTACCCAGGCCGTCCGAGAAGAAGACGACTGCGGCGACCCTGCCGACCAGCCCGTGGCCATCTGTCCTTCATGCGGCCACGTACCTGAGGCGCAGCTCGATCAGTGTTGCCCGGCATGCCGCCGGATCCCCCGCGTTCGCGCCCACTCCCGCCGTGCGACGCGGGCCAAGACAGGCGTACCGGGCACGTGGGGTGCGGATAGGTGATTCGGTGGTGATTATGTTCGACGCGCGGCCCGAGTGGACGACGACGCCCGGATTCCTCCGCCTCTACGTCGAGACGCCGGTGCGGTGCATCGGCAGGCCGTGGCGGCCGACGGAACGTCCGTCACGGAGGTGACCCACCTGTTCTTCGGTGACCGGGTCGGCCGGGTGCGCGACCCGCTGGGCACTCTCTACTGGATCCAGAGCCGCGTGGAGGATGTGACACTTCAGGAGATGGGACGCCGCCTCGATGACCCGGAGTTCACGAAGTCGATGGAGTACGTCCAGACGCCGACTTCCTCCCAGGCCGAGCCTCCCGCTGGGACTGAGCAGCCGCCTCAGCGGCCCACCGCAGACAAGGGCGCGGAATCGGGGCGGCGGTCAGGCGGCCTGGAGCAGTGCGTGCAGCCCTGCGGTGTCGATGACGTGGGCGCGGGTGGGGAACACCTTGTCGAGCAGGACGCGGTGGACCTCGGGGTCACGGTCTGCGACTCCGTCCGACAGGACGTAGACGCTGTAGTCGCGGTCGGCGACGTCCATGAGCGTGGACAGGACGACGCCGCTGGTGCTGATTCCGGTCAGGATCAGGGTGTGAATGCCGCGGTCGGCGAGCTGTTCGTGCAGGTCTCTTGTCGAGGTGGCGCCGTAGCGAATCTTGCGGACGACGATGTCCTCGTCCCTCGGGGCGATTGCCTCGTGGATCTGTGTGGTGGCGTCCTCGTGATGCATTGCCTTCGCCGCCGCCACGGCGCTGAAGGACATGTTGCGGTCGGGTACGGCTTCCCAGTCGTCGAGGGTGAAGGCCACGCGGACGTGGCCGATGGTGCCGCCGACGGCGCGGACGGCCGTGATCGCGTCCTGTACGCGGGCGAGGAGGGCCTCGGGTTCGGGGGCGAGCGGGACGATGGCGTTCTGGAAGTCCATGGCCGGCAGCGCGGTCCGTGCGGGGGTGATCGTGGGGATGGCGGGCGTCGCCATGCGGGCGGCTCATAGACGCCGAGCAGGGTGAGCGCCTGGCGCAGGTACGTGCGGGCCAGGGCGCCGTTGGAGGCCAGTCCGTGCAGGTCGAAGAACGGCGCCGTGCGGCTCAGCTCCCACCGGGCGGTGAAGGTCGCAGCCACGAGGAAGACGACGAGGGCGGGCCACGTGATGCGGGGCAGGGACATCAGGAAGACGACCAGGGCGATCACGGTGGCCGGGATGTTGATGAGGAAGGCCCAGCGCCATCCGGCCGCGCCGACGAGAAGGCCGCCGATGGGGGGGGCCGATCGCGGCGGTGGCCGTGCCGGCGATGGCGAGCCCGCCGAGCACTCCACCGGGCGGCTGGTCCAGCCCGGCCTGTTGGGCACGGCGCCGGATCATGACCATGGCGCAGGGGAACGCGGCCGATGTGCCGAGCCCGATCAGGACCCGCGCGACGGTGAGCACCGCCAGGTTCTGTCCCAGGCTGCCGAGTACTCCGCCGAGCAGCACGAACACGATGCCAGCGAGGAAGACGCGCCGGGCGCCGAGGACCTCGGCGAGTTTTCCGGCCGTCGGCTGGGCCACGGCACTGGCGAGGTAGAGGGTTCGGGAGCAGGTGGAGGAGGGTCACGATGTCCAGATTCCGGAGCTGCCACGCCGGTGCGAGCCCAGCAGGTGGGTATCGACGATGCCGATCGCCTCCATGAGCGCATACATGGTGGTCGGGCCGACGAAGGCGAAGCCGCATCGGCGCAATTCCTTCGACAACGCGATGGACTCGGCGGACTTCGTGGGGATCTCGGCAAACGTCCGGGGGCGTGGGGTGCTTGCGGGTTGGAAGGACCACACCAGCCCGGCCAGCCCCATCTCCTCACGCAGCCTGATGGTGGCGCGGGCATTGGTAATGGTCGCCTGGACCTTCTGCCGGTTGCGCACGATGCCGGCGTCGGCCATCAGCCGCTCGACGTCGGTCTCGGTGTATGCCGCGATCACGTCCGGGTCGAAGTGGTCGAACGCCGCCCGGAACGCGGGTCTTTTGCGCAGGATCGTCGCCCAGGACAGACCTGCTTGAAAGCCTTCGAGGCTGACGCGCTCGTAGACGCCGCGTTCGTCCTTGACCGGCATGCCCCACTCGGTGTCGTAGTAGTCACGCAACAGGGGGGCGACGGCTGCCCATGCGGGCCGGGCGAGTCCGTCGTCCCCGACGACGACGCCGGGGTCGGGAGCGAGGCCGGCGGTGGTGGTGCTGGGTTGCTGTGTCATGCGGTCACCCGTCGAGCCCGGTCATGCGCATCGTGATGTTGATCCGGCCGCGGCTGATGCCGCATCCCTCCGGGGCGGTGTCCTGGTGCACCTTGGTGACACCGTGGTAGGCGAGGCGGGCGGGTCCGCCGAAGACGAAGAGGTCACCGGAAGCCAGCAGCAGGTCCGTATAGGGCTTTCCGCGGCTTTCGGTGTTACCGAAGCGGAACGTGCAGGTGTCGCCGATGGACAGCGACACGACCGGGGCCCGGGATTCCTCGTCCTTGTCCTGGTGCATTCCCAGGCGGGCCTTCGCGTCGTAGTAGTTCAACAGCGCGGTGTCGGGCATGTACGAGCCGATCGTGGCCGTGTCGTGCCCGGTGGCCTGAAGGGCGTAGCGTCCCAGACGGATCATCCAGTCGGGGAACGGAAGGACACGGGCGCCGTTCACGTCGGTGGCCTTTCTCGTGTACTGGTACGGCTGCCAGTGCCAGCCCAGGCATACGGTGCGCACGGACATCTGGTGTCCGCGGACCGTTGCTGCGCGCAGGGGGACGGGGCCTCTCGCCCACTCGTGGAACCGGTCCGCGATCCGCTCCTGCTGTTCCAGAGTCAGCCAGTTCGGGACGTGGGTGGCGCCCGGGGTGATCTCTCCCGCGTCGCGCTCAGGGAGCTGCGGAGTGAACAGCGCTGTCATCGCCTGTCCTCCGTGTGGATGGGGTGCATGAGTGAGTCGTCCGCGACGAGCCAGGAAGCGCCGTCTGCGGTTGCGCCGGCCAGGCCGTCCAGGTTGGGCAGTCCGACGAGGGCGAGCGTGCGCGGGTCGCCGATTGCGGCAGTCGCGAGGGTGCGGGCAGGGCTCCAGGGAGTCGACCACAACAGCCGCCGGGTCATCTGCGCCCAGCCGGTTGCCGGCCCGACCATCACCCAGAGGTCGGGGTTGGCGACGGCGAACCGTGACGCGTGGCGCAGCCAGGAGGCTCCGGTCTCGGGCCATGTGATCGTGTCGAGGGTTGCGCCTCCTGCGCGGTCCCAGGCCGATTCGATCAGGCGTGAGGTCTCGCGTGCGCGTGGGGTGCGGCCGGAGCCGATCACGATGGTGCGGGCTCGACGGTCGCGAGCCAGTTGGACGATGGCCGCGACCTCGGCGTCCGTGGCCGTCAGGTCTGCGTCGTAGCTCGCCGGCCTCTTCAACAGGGGGCTGGTCAGGGGGTCCATGGTCGGCCGTTCTCTCGGGCGGTCTTCCACCGCTGATAGCGGTCCTTGCAGCAGGTGCCGCAGGGGCGGATTCCGGCGGCGACCGCCGTGGCCTCGTCGGCGAGGAAGACCCGGTGCCTCACGTAGCCGCCGTGCGCGATGGCGCTCAGTGCTGCGGGGCGGTCGAGCCGTCCGTAGATCTTCGAGCTGCGGTGGCCGCCCCACTCGTCTTTGGTCTCAGACCGGTAGGGGCGGCCGTTGGCCCCAAGGAGGATGCATGTCTTCATGGCGTCGTTCACGCGGCGTCGTGGAAGACGAGGGCGAGGGTGTGACGTTCGCCGGACCGGATGGCGGACACACCGTGGCGAACCGGCGCGGCGGACCATCCGCGGGCGGACCTGACGGGCCGGTCGCGGGTGGTGAACAGGTATCCGTGGCCGTGCGGCAGCAGCGTGGACGTGCCCCGGGACTGGGCGCGTGGGCGCTGTTCCAGGAGCAGGAACTCGCCGCCCGTGTGATCCACATCGGGCACGTTGAGGTTGATCACGACCTGCAGCGGGAACACGAGGTCGCCGTACAGGTCGCGGTGCAGAGCGTTCCAGTCCTTCTCCCTGTAGCGGAGCAGGATCGCCGTGGACTTCGTCTGGCCGGCGTCGTGGCAGATCTGCAGCCACTCGTCGAACGAGTCCGGCCACGGCGCGGGCCGGCCGAGCTTGGTCCACCAGTCGCGGGCGATGGGCAGCAGCCTCGGGTACAGCGCCTGCTTGAGCCGTTCGACCGGTTCTGGGTACGGCGCGTTGAAGTACCGGTACTGGCCCTCACCGAAGCGGTGTCGGTCCATGTCGACGGTGCTGCGGAACAGGCCGTCCTGCTCGTACAGCTCCCTGATCTCCACGGTCTCCTCCGGGGCCAGCAGCTGCGGAAGGAGTGCGCCGCCGTATTCGTTGACCTCCGCGGTGATCGTGTTCCAGTCGCCGGCTTCGACGCGCCGGTGCCACCGGTCCGTCTTCTTCCTGATGGTCTTCGTGGTGCTCATGCTGCGGCCTCCAGGTCCAGCAGCGTGGTCTTGGCCTCGATTCCGCCGACGTAGCCTCCGAGCGTGCCGTCGGTGCGCAGCACGCGGTGGCACGGGACGACGATCGGCAGCGGGTTGGTGGCACAGGCGGTGCCTACCGCTCGGACGGCCTTGGGGTTGCCGACGAGCTCGGCCATGTCCCGGTAGCTGCGGGTCTGGCCGTACTCGATCTCGGGCAGATGTGTCTGCACGAGGCGCCGGAAGCCGCGTGACAAGGACAGGTCCAGCGTCAGGTCGAAGACCCGGCGGCGCCTGGCGAAGTACTCGTCGATCTCGTGAGCCGCCGCGTCCAGTAGCTTCGGGGCGCGCAGGATCCGCGGGCTGATCCTCTGGCCGAGGACTTCGAGTACCCGGTCGTGGTCCTCGGCCGCGAACGCCACGCGGACCAGCCCCTTCGGGGTGGCGGCGAGCAACAGCTTGCCCACGGGCGAGTCGATGGTCGTGTAAGCGACATCGACGAGATCGGCCTGCTCTGCGGCCTGCTCCAGACGGCGGTGCAGCCGGCTGAGGGTGTCAGTGTCCACGGGCGTCGACAGCAGGACGGCCATGTCATCATCGTTGCGCATGTCGCTCATGACGATTCTCCTTTCTTGATCGCGCCCGGATAGGTGTTTCTGAGATTCTTGAGCCCGTCCGCGGCGGCTCTTCGGGCCGCGTCGACGGTGCCGCCGAGGATCTCCGCGATCTCGGCGTATGCCAGCCCCGCCACATACCGGTAGGCGATGGCCTGACGCTGTTTGTTCGGGAGCTCTTTCACCGCGGCCCACAGGCCGGCGTCCTCGGAGTCCGGGATGCCCTGCGCTGCCGGTCCTTCCGGTACCTCGTCGACGGGCAGGGGGCTCCTCTTCGCGGCACGCAGCACGTCGATCGCCTTGCGGTGCGCGATCGTCACGAGCCATGCCTCCACGTTCGCCGTCTCCGGCAGATCGGGATAGGCGCGCATGGCGGAGAGGAAAGTCTCCGACCACGCGTCGTCCGCATCGTGCGGGCCGAGGACGACCCGGCAGACGCGCAGCACGGTTGCGCCGTGCTGCGCGACCACACTCTCGAACGGTTGTTTCATGTCCATCCCATTGAAGACGTACGTGCGTGGCAAACGTGAGGTTCCCGGTCAGAACAACCGTCCGGCATCACCCGCGAGCGGCTCCTCAAGCTCCAGCAGCGCCTGCTTGCGCCTCAGCCCGCCGGCGTACCCGGTCAGGGCCCCGTTGGAACCGACGACGCGATGACACGGCACGAAGATGCACAGCGGATTCGCACCCACGGCCTGTCCGACCTTCTGCGCGAGACCGCGGCCACCGACCTGATCGGCGATACGGCCGTAGGTGACCGTGCCACCGCACTGAATGCTCTTCACAATGTCCCAGACAGCGCGCTGGAAAGAGTCGCCCTCGGCCTCAAGTGGAAGATCGAACTGCCTACGCCGCCCCGCCAGGTAATCGCCCAGCTGGCAGGCCGCTTCTCTCAGCAACGCGTCCGTCGAGTCGCTGATCTCGGGTCCGAACGTCTCCTGCGGGGGCCGACGGACGTGGTGCCTGAAGTAAAGGCCGGCGATCGCCTCGCCCTTGGCGACGATCGTGATCGGCCCAAGGTACGTCTCGATCACGACATGTCGAGTACTCATCTGCGCCTCCCCTCTCCTGACCGGTAGACGCGTGCCACCCGCAGAACGTGAGATCTCGCTTTGGAGCGGCCGCAGACCGCCGTGCCGGAGCATGTGGCGCAGGCGTTCCAGGCAGGTTCACGTGCATCTGCGCACGGGACCACGCCCGCAGTCGCCGCAGCGTACGCGTGTCGGGGGCGGGGCCGCAGAGACTTCAGGGTGCACAGCGTGCGGTGCCGCGTATGCCGTGCAGGTGCGCGGACACCGCCTGGTCCCCAACTGGTCCCCACGGGGGATGTCCGTGACTGGCGCATCCAGGGGCCGCTGCCGGGTCAAGAGGCCGGATCGCCAGAGCCCGTCACGGCGTGGGACCTCTCGGTTTTGCGACTGAGTTCGCGGATGGTGCCCTGCCATTGCCAGGAATCGCTGCCGCACCACCGTTGCTCGTCAACCGGCTGCCAGACCGCCAGTTCCGCCAGGCGGGTGACCACCGTGGAGATGTCGGTGTCCGGGGTTCCGCTCGTGCCGCAGAGTGGCCGTTTGATGCCGTGCAAGCGGTGCGCCGCACGGTAGTAGGACAGTTGGGAGTCGGTGAGCCCGCGTATGGCGCGGCCACCACACTTGCTGCACCAGTCGAAGTCGGTGCGGGCGGAGACAGGTCCTGAACACTGACCGGAGTTACGCCGCCAACTTCCTTACCCCTCCCATGAACGAACCCACTTGCCACAGCGACTTCGTGTCGCACCATCTCGGAAGTGCCTTGTCGATTGTGCGTGCTGGAAGCGTGAAGAACTCCCGACATCACAGGCCACAAAGCACTTCATTGTTTCCGGAAGAAGTATCCACAGACATCAAGCCGGTGGATCCGGGCTCAGACCACCCCCACC
Source organism: Streptomyces sp. NBC_01260 (assembly GCF_036226405.1). Classification (NCBI taxonomy): domain Bacteria; kingdom Bacillati; phylum Actinomycetota; class Actinomycetes; order Kitasatosporales; family Streptomycetaceae; genus Streptomyces; species Streptomyces sp. NBC_01260. The sequence continues at coordinate 566,928 of NZ_CP108464.1, forward strand.
ACACCAACTTATGCACACCGAAATCACAAGGCAGACACACTGGTCACGAGGAGGAAGGATACGAGAGCAGAGAAGGCGGACAGCATCGCGCTTTCTGCCGCTCCGGGCGATCTTCCCAGCAGCCTCGTGAGAGCAATGAACACCAGCAAAGGCCAGGATGTGTAGGCCACAACCCACATCACGCGAAATTCGGAACCGGCCAAGCCGCCGAGAAGCGATCCGATCAAACCGCCACCTACTACCATGCTCGCCGGGAACCATCGGATCTCAAGCGGCTTGCGGGTGCGTCCCTGAGGGGAACCCTTTCGTAGCATACGCTCGCGAACCACTGCCGCGAGTTGCAGAATGGCTGCCAGGAGCCAGGGCAATATGTAGACATACGTGTGCGATCGCATTTCAATCCGTTCTTGGATACGTCTGCTGTACCGCCTGCGAGAGTCTTCGCTGGTGCGGCCCCCCATTGCAGCTGTTCCCGGCCGGAGGCAAGTACGGGCCCCGGCCGGGAACAGCGTTGATCACGCTGGGTCACTGGTGAGTTACCGAGATTTTCCCGTAGAAATAGATCGAGATCATGACGCCGCGATTCGGGAAGGACGAGAGAACCCGTTGGATGTTACTCGACAGCCAAATGACGATGCCGGCGAGGATTCCTACTACGGCTGACAGGACGGGGCCGCCCGCCAGGCCGAGCAGGACTGAGGCGGCACCCCACGCCGTGGCCCCTGCGATAAAGCGTGGTCGCCGCAAGGTCGCCGGAGGCCCCGACGACGTTACGGCTCAGCGCCCCCGTGGCGGTGTCCTCCACGATCCAGCGGGTTGTCGCCGTCGCCGGCAAGAGTGGTTGAGCTTGGACGCGGTCTGCGTCCACGTCGAGCGGCTGCCCGTCTCCACCTTCCACGAGCGGAACCGCAGGGCCGCGTCAAGCTGCCAGGTCTGGCGCTTTCCGTCGGAGATCTGCTGGTACGCCAGGTCGTTGGCGTAGTAGCCCACGGTGCTGCCCGGCAGGGCAGTCGTACGGCTGAACGCGTCGTAGGTGTATCCGGAGTTCACCAGCCGATCGCCGCTGTCGTACGTGGAGTTGGTGGCGGCGCCTCCAGTTGTGGGGCAGTCGGTGCCGGGCGTGGCCGTGGCCAGGGACTTGCGGTTGCTGCGTGCGTCGAAGGCGTAACTGCGGCGCGTGCAGACCGTCTCGGTGGTGTCCTCGACCATGGTGAGGCGGCCCGTGGCGTCGTAGCCGTAGTTCTGGTCGGACCAGCCGGCACGGCTGGTGACCTGGCTGTGGACGGACTCGGTCACGGTGTCCGAGTAGACGATGGTGCCGTCACTGTCACGGGTGGTACGTACGGTCGGCGGCGGAGCCCGTGGGGTCGTTCGTCTGCTTGACCGTGTAGCCGCCGGGCAGCTTCTCGGTCACCACGGCTCCGGCCGCGTCATAGGTGGCCTGGAAGGTGCCCGCGATCGAGTCGGCTGCCTTGGTGGCCGGACCGCGCGGCTCGATGGCCGTGTCGTAGGTGTACGTGACCGTCGAAGGCACCGTGTCCGTCGAATTGACCGGCCGGTCGAGCAGGCCGTGCCCGTCGCGCCGGGCAGGAGCTGCTTGGCGGTACGGCCTTGGTCGTCGTACTCCGTGGTCTCGGTGATCGCCAGACCGCCGGGGTCCTTGATCGTCTTGGTCGGCAGGCCCTTGACCCAGTCGTAGACGGGCTGATCGACCCGGTTCTCGCCCTGGACGGAGGGGTGTTCGCGCACCTGGGCGCCGACGGTGACCTTGGTGATCTGGTCCATGACCGTGGCGGTGCCGTCCGTGGGCCGGCCCGCGTCGTACTCGTTGACCGTCCACGTTCGGGCCGCGACCGAGGCGCCCGCCGAGGCCAGCGTGGTGGTGCCCGGCTCGGTGGCCCACAGGCGGATGGACTTGACCCGGCCCACCGCATCACCGAACTCGGTGTCCGTGGCGGTGGTGGTCAGCGGGTACAGGTACTCCAGGACCCGGCAGCCCTTGGTGGCCGGATCTGCGGTGCACGCGGCAGCCGTCGCGGCCGACGTGGGCGAGATGCCCTCGACCCGATCCCGCCCGAGAGGTTGAGCATCCCCCGTCCAGTCTTCGGCAAGTGGCATTGATCGATCCGAATTCGACGCCGTCTTCGCCGCCGAGCCCGGCACCCGCAGGTACTCCGGGTGCCGGGCTCGGTGGCGAGGCCGTGACGCAGCAGGACGGTGATGTCGAGCCGGGCCAGCTCGTCGTCCGTACGGTCCGGCGGGTTCGATGACGGTCTTGTCCGCCATGCCCTTCGCTCCCGTGCTCGCGTTCTCCCCGGCCGACCCGTGGCATCGGCGTGCCGGCACCCACGACACGAAGAGACTGCCCGAGGGGCGCGCGTGCCTCTGATCAGCGGTCTGCCAATGCCCGCACCAGTGACATCACTTTTCGATCATCTCGGACTTGACGAAGGGCATAGAGGCCACCGCGCGAAGGACCTGACATGCCATTGGCTGGAGCAATGGTCGGCCTGAAGCGTTGCAGGGAAGCAGGATGGACGTCTTGCCCACATCATGTGCCAGGAGTCGCGCGTGTACAGCCTGTTTGAGTGCAGCCGCCAGGACAACGTCCGCATGCAGGCCCCCACGGCGGCTTCGTCCTCCGACTGGGCAGCGTCCGCGCTCGCGCCGCTCGCTCTGCGACGGAGTGAGCAGTGAGGTGGCCGGGCAACCCTGGGGCGGCGAGTGGCTGGGCAGCGCCGCCCGGCGGTGGGGGCCCGCAGGTGCCGCCCGCGCCCACGTGGATGCGGTGGCTGCCCGCCTTCTATGTCGCGGGCATCCTGGTGCTCGAACCCGTTACGCCCGTGCAGTGGCCGGTGAGCTTCCTGCTCATCGCCCTCCCCGTGATCACAGCCTTCGCCCACGGCCCCGCTGCCGTCGCCGGCGTCACCGTGTTCGCGATCGCCTTCGAAGGAGTCCTGGCCGGCACCCCTTGCTGCGCGGGCCGCCCGGTGAGCTACGTGTGGGAGCGCCACTACGTGGCCACCTACCTGAGCACCGCTGTGGTCGGCGTCCTCGGAGCATTCCTGGCTGCCCACCGCGCGCGCCGGGAACGTACCCTCGCCAACGTGCGCTTCGTGGCCGAGGTCGCGCAGCATGTCCTGCTGAGCCCGGTCCCGCACCGCATCGGCCCACTTCTGGTTGAAGCCCTCTACCTGTCCGCCGCCGCCGAAGCACGCATCGGCGGTGACCTGTACGAGGCCCTCCCCACCACGCACGGACTCCGCATTGTCATCGGCGACGTCCGCGGCAAGGGACTCCCCGCCGTAGAGACGGCCGCCACCCTCCTCGGCGTCTTCCGCGAGGCCGCCCACGACGAACCCGACCTCGCCGCCGTTGCCCGCCGGGCGGAGACGAGCATGAATCGCAGAGCCGCCCGCCTGGCCGGAAACGACGTGGGCGAGCGCTTTGTCACCGCTGTCTTCGCGGAGATCCCCCGCCGTCACGTGGTCCGCATCGTCAACTGCGGCCACCCCCCACCCCTCCTCATCCGCTCCGACGGGGTCACCGAACTGGAGACGGCCGACCCCGCACCGCCCCTCAACCTGGGCATGCACCTCACGGATGCCTACAGGATCGATGAGTACCCCTTCGGTCCCGGCGACCAGTTGCTGCTCTACACCGACGGCGTCACCGAAGCACGCGACCGCACCGGGGCCTTCTACCCCCTCCGCCGACGTGTCGCCTCCTGGGGCCCTCTCCAGCCCCGGGAACTGCTCGACCGCCTCCACCACGATCTCCTCATCTACAGCAACAATCACCTCCACGACGACACCGCGGCCCTCGCCATCTACCACCTGCCCGAATAGAAGTGCCCTGAAGATCTTGAAATCGCGCCCGCCTTGCATCGGTCCATACCAGCGGGCTTTCCGGTGATCCGGCCCGAATCTGACAGCGAGAGCGAGATCATCAGCGGTCCCCGCAGCCTCCCGATCCCGCAGATGACGCACCGTTGGGGCACTCGCTGCACGCCAAGGGGCAAGGTGATCCGGGCGGGTCAGGACGGCACGACCTGGTAGCAGGGTCCGGCCTGCTGCGGCTACGCCTGCCGACGGGCCGGGGCACGGCGAGAACAGCACGGAGCCGCTGGACCCGCATGTCCTCGGACAGAACGGTTCCGCGCTCCCCGGAGAGGGATGGGCGACCCACCGGTTCGCATACTCAAATGACCCAGACATATGGGATGTGACACAAGCATCCTGATGCTCAGTCACCTGGCCGGACGGGCAGAGATGGGTGACGAGCGTGGATGAGCGAATCGACCGGTACGTCGTGAGGAGTCGAATCCGCTGCCTGTCCCAGGACGTACCCCCACAGGGACCGGAACGCACGTGACCGGTATTCACCTGCGCGATGCCAGCGGCGCCGCCGCGTGGGCGCACGTTCCGCAGGCCCGGCAGGCGCATAAGGCACTCGGCCGCCCGGGCCGGTTCTGTGGGCCGTCGGTGGCACAGTGTGCCGCACCCGCTTGCGCCTGCCGTCATGCTCGCGCACAACGCTGAACAATCGCCCTGGTCGAGATGCACGGATCCATCTCAGTGGACTGAAGGGAACAGCACCGATGGGCGGATCAGAACGTCCCGATCGCAGAACGCTGCTCGCCGGCGGACTCGTGGTCGCCTCGGCCGCGCTCACGGGGTGCTCATCGACGAGCGCCGCACCGCTGGCGGCCGGCACATCGCCAAACGCGCGGCCGAGCACGCCCACCGAGGCGTTCGCGAGACTGATGGACGGCAATAAACGCTGGGTGAGCGGAGACCTTCGGCATCCCGACCGGGATCCGAACCAGCGCGAGTTCGTGGCCCAGAAGCAGGAACCCTTCGGGGCGATCCTCTCGTGCATCGACTCCCGGGTGCCGCCGGAACTCCTCTTCGACACCGGACTGGGTGACCTCTACGTGATGCGCACGGGAGGGGAGGCGGTCGGTCCGGTGGTCACGGGGTCGGTGGAGTACGGGCCCATGACGAGCGGCACTCCGCTCATCGTGGTCCTCGGGCATCAGCGTTGCGGCGCCGTCGCGGCAGCCTACAAGTCCATCCGTGAAGGCAAGCCCCTTCCCGGCAACCTGAATGCGATCGCCAGGGCTCTGCGGCCGGCCTACGAGCAAGCGGTCCGGGAGGGCGGCTCCGATCCGGTCGAGACCATGGCCCGCGCGCAGGTCAAGCTGACCGCGGCCGACCTGCGTTCCAACCAGGACCTGGCCCCGCTCGTGGCGAAGGGCACCCTTGCCGTGGCCGGCGCCTACTACTCGCTCGACACAGGCAAGGTGGAAGTCCTGGCCGGCGCGCCTACCAGGCCGTAGACCCCGCGGACGGACCGGATCGACGCGCCTGGGGCACTGACTCAGGTCGTACGATGCCGCCTGGCGGCTGGCCAGGGTCATCCGGCAGCACGACGGACGGCCGGCGGCGCCCGTGGCGCAGGCTGCACGCTTTCCCCATCCACTGCGCAGCCCCGTCCATGCCGGTAGCCTTCACCGGCGGAACCGGCCGCAAGGAACCGCGCCGGCTGGCGAGAGTCCGGGGAGTACGCACGGCACTACCCGCCAGGTCACTCCCCCGCACCCCTCCATGCTGGTCAGGGCTTCGCAACCACCCATCGGGCTGGTTGGTCCCCTCCGGGACAACTGACCGGCACTCCAGTCGACCGCCCACCGCACGAAAACCGATGCAAAGGCAATCAAGATCCGGACCATCCCCGGGCCGACAGAAATGCGTGGTCACCAAGCTCGGCTACGAGCATCTGCGCCGCCATGACCTGCGGCACACCGGATTGACCTGGTTCGCCGACGCCGGGATCCACGTACACGTCCTCCGCAGGATCGCCGGCCACGGTTCACTGACCACCACCCAGCGCTACCAGCACCCGGATGTACACAAGATCACGGCGGCCGGGGCGGCGCTTTCGGCCCACTTCAGCGTGATGCGCGCACCGCGCTCACTGCCGAGCCCAATCGTCATGTCCCGCTGACCCGGTCAAGGACGCCAGCCCTCAGCTGGTCCCCTACTGATCCCCAGAAATGATCAAGGGCCGGTTTCGGATTTCTCCGAAACCGGCCCTTGATCGACGACTCTCACGAGTCGGGACGACAGGATTTGAACCTGCGACCCCTTGACCCCCAGTCAAGTGCGCTACCAAGCTGCGCCACGTCCCGATACCCGTCTGACCTGGGGTTTCCCCGTGGCCGAACGCGCATGAGAACAATACCGCACTTCAACGGGTGGTTACGAACACCTTTGGGCGCTTGACCTCAACCAAGCTTGATGTTGAACGCTGTGGTCCATGACGAATTCGACCGCCGCCCCCACGCCCACGTACCGCGATCTGCACCGACTGATGAGCCTGATGACCGGCGACGAGAAGCACGGCCCCGCCGCCACCTCGACGCTCGACGCCCTGTGGGTGCTGTACGACAGGGTGCTGCGGGTGACACCGGAAACAGTGGACGCTCCCGGCCGCGACCGCTTCCTGCTGTCGAAGGGGCACGGGCCGATGGCGTACTACGCCGTCCTCGCCGCCCACGGGTTCTTCGACGAGGAGCTGCTGGCGGGCTTCGGCTCGTACGACTCGCCGCTGGGCCACCACCCCGACCGGCTGCTGGTGCCCGGCGCCGAGATCGGCAGCGGCTCGCTGGGGCACGGGCTGCCGCTGGCCGTGGGGACCGCGCTGGGACTGCGGGCCCAGGGGCTGACCGGCCCTCGCGTGTGGGTGCTGACCGGGGACGCCGAACTGGACGAGGGCAGCAACCACGAGGCGATCGCCTACGCGGGCCCGGCGGGCCTCGACCAGCTGCACACCGTGGTGATCGACAACGCTTCGGCGTCCTACGGCCGCCCCGGCGGCATCGCCGCCCGGTTCGCGACCGCGGGCTGGTCGGTGGCCTCCGTGGACGGACGGGACCACGAGGCGCTGTACGACGCCTTCACCGCGCCGCACCCCGGGCAGCCGCGGGCCGTGGTCGCCCGGGTCCCCGCCAAGCGCTGAGCCCTCGCGTCAGTAACCCACCGCAACGACGGACAGAAGAAGAGGAAGACCTCAGATGGACACGATGCGCGACCGATTCATCGCGACCACCTCGCGCCTGCTCGACGAGGACCCCCGGCTGGCACTCGTGCTGGCGGAGATCAGCCGGGACGGCTTCGACCGGGCCGAGCGCACCCATCCGCACCGCGTCGTCAACGTCGGCATCCGGGAGCAGCTGCTCATCGGGGCCGGGGCCGGAATGGCGCTCACGGGACTGCGGCCGATCGTGCACACCTTCGCCAGTTTCCTGCTGGAGCGCCCCTTCGAACAGGTGAAGCTGGACTTCGGCCATCAGGGTGTGGGCGGGGTACTGGTCAGCGCCGGAGCCTCGTACGACTGGCCGGCCGGCGGATTCACCCACATGGCGCCCGGGGACGTCGCGCTCCTGGACACCCTCGACGGCTGGACGGTGCACGTGCCGGGACACCCCGACGAGGCCGAGGCGCTGCTGCGGGAAGCCGCCGCCGGGGACGACCGGGTCTATGTGCGGTTGTCGCTGCAGTCCAACGACCGGGCGCGCCCGGTCGGCGGGACGGGCGGGTTCACCACCGTGCGCGAGGGGACGGGCGGCGTGGTGATCGCCGTCGGGCCGATGCTCGACAACGCCCTCGCCGCGACGGAGGGGCTCGACGCGACCGTGCTGTACGCGACGACGGTGCGGCCGTTCGACGGGGACGGCCTGCGCCGGGCGGTGGGCGACCGGCCGGCCGCCGATGTCGTGATCGTCGAGCCTTACCTGGCGGGCACGTCCACGGCCGCGGCCAACGATGCGCTCATCGCACTCCCCCACCGGATCCTGGGGCTCGGCGTCGCCCGCGAGGAACTGCGCCGGTACGGACAGATGGACGAGCATCTCACCGCTCACGGCCTGGACCCGCGGGGCCTGCGGCAGCGGATCGGCGGGTTTCTCGGCCACTGACGAGGTTCTCGGCCAAGGAGACGACGGCGGGGCAGGCGGGTGGCACCGGCCCATTGACCGCGCGGAAGCCGTGAACCTAATCTGAGCGGCGTATTTCAGAAAGCGCTTTCTAACCTCCACGTCGGCATCTACCGCACAGGGAGCGCCCATGAGTCGCCACCCCTCGATCCGCCATGCCTCAGGGAGTCCGCGCCCGGCGCGCGGACTCCTGCCGCTCGCCGCCCTCGCGTGCGGCCCGGCCCTGATCCTCACCCTCCTGGTCACCTCGCCGCCCCGGGCGCACGCGGCCAGCCGTCCGCCCACCGGGCCGGCGTCGGTATCGCCCTCGTCGGCAGCCAGGACTCCCGCAGCCGGTGAGCAGAGCGCGGTCCGGGACGAAGGGATCATCGACGGATGCCCGGATGCCCACGGCCTCGCGGCCACCGAATCCGAGGAGGGACACTCCCGCAGACACCTGCTGGGCGAGGTCGGTCCGGGCGCGATCCCCGCCAACTGCACTGAACTAAGAGGAAGTTCAACTCAGGGGACGCGGCACGACGTCCACATATCCACCGGCCGGGACAATGGTCCGGCGCCCTTGACCGTCGCATTCTCCGGCGCCGGGCGCGGTGACGGTGCCGCTGCGCGGAACACCCGACACGTGGCGTACGCATGGGACTTCGACGGTGACGGCAGCACCGATTCGACGGAGGTGAACCCCTCACACACGTACCGCGGCAACGGCTCGCACTCCGCTCGGCTGGCGGTGACCTGGTCCGACGGCATCACGACCCGGGCCGCGCGGAAGATCACGGTCGGCAACAGCAGGCCTGTCGTGTCGATCGAACAGCCCCTGGATCACAGCGTGTTCGGGATCGGGGACACACTTTCGCTCACCGTGGGAGTGGCGGACACGGAGGACGGTCGAAGCGGGGCAGTGGACTGCTCGCGGGTGGTCGTGGAGTCACCGCTCGGCCGTGTCCCGGCACTGCGCCGGACCGGCGGCCGCTCCGGCTGCGCCGGCACGCTGGTGACCGGTCGCGAAGTGGCGGGCGACGTCGCGTACGGCCTCACCGCCCGCTACGAGGACGACGGAGCCCCGGGCGCGCCCGCCCTCACCGGGTCCGCGTCGGTGACGCTCCGGGCCGCCTTCTGCGAGGCGGAGTGGTTCACGGCGACCGGGGGCACGCACGGGGGCGCGGCGGCGGAAAGCCGTTCGGGCGACTCCGGCGGACGGCAGGCCGCGGAGATCGAGGACGGCGACTGGATCGGCCTCGGCACGGTGTCCCTGACGAACATCGGCTCGATGACGGTCCGCGCGGCCTCCGGCGGCACCCTCGAACTGCGCTCCGGCTCTCCGGCCGGGCCGCTCCTCGGAGAGGTCGCCATTCCCTTCACCGGCGGCTGGGACCGCCCCGTGTCACCGACATTCGCGCTGTCCGATCCGGGACACGGCGTGCGGCTCTTCGCCGTGTTCAGCAATCCGGCGTGGAGTGCGGACACGGCCGATCTGTTCGCGTTGGACTGGCTCCGCTTCAATGGCCCGGGCGCCGGCGACAGCCCGCGGGAACCGGATGTCCCCGGGGCGCCGGACGGGCGCCGGTGACCGCTGCGGCGGGCGCGCTCAGTGCGCGGCAATCAGTTCCCGGTACCACGCGAGCGTGGCGTCGACGGTGGCGGAGAGCGGGTTCGGTACGAGGCCGAACGCCTTCTCGATGGCGGCGGAGTCGACGATCTGCGCTTCCGTGTGCTGGTAGAACATCTCGGCGTACTCCGCCATGAACACCTCGTCGAACGGCCCGAACGGCCGCGGTTTCGCGACGACGGCCAGGGTCAGCGGACGGCCGAGGCGCTCCTCGACCATGGCCAGGATCCGGCGGGTGGTGAGTGCCGGGGCCGTGGGCAGGTGCCAGACCCGCCCGTCACCGTCCGGGTTCTCACCCAGCGTCGCGAGGCCCGCCGCGACATCGCCGATGTACGTGTAGCTGTGCGGCAGGTCGATGTCACCGAAGGCCGGCACCTCTCCCCCGGTCAGCGCGGCCGGGAACACCGCGCCGCCGAGCGTGGAGTTGAGGACGCCGGGCCCCACGAAGTCGGCCGACGCCTTCGAGCGCCGGTCCGCTGCCCGCCCGGTCGACGAGCCGGACCGGGTGGCCGCGACGGGCGAGTGCGACGGCGAGTGTCGTGCCGGCGGGACCGGCGCCCAGAACTACCTGAAGATCGCGTGCTGTGGTCATGGGTGCTCCCAGTGATTCGGAGAGATGCGCTACGAGTCATCGCTTCTGTTAGAGACAGTAACTCTCGCAATCAGTCATAGCAAAGTTCGCTGTTAGACTCCGTAACTGAAGCGAGCTTGCCTAACGGAAAGGGCCGGGAATGGCCGAGGCGCAACTGGGGCCACGGGCCCGGTACCGGGAGCAGACCCGGGCGGAGATCAAGGAATCAGCCCTGCGGCAGCTGGCCGACGGGGGTGTGGCAGCGCTCGCCCTCACCCGGATCGCCAAGGACATGGGCCTGTCCGGGCCGGCTCTCTACCGATACTTCGCCAGCCGCGACGACCTGCTGAACGCACTGATCAGGGACGCGTACGACGATGCCGCGACGGCCATCGGGGTGGCGGCGGCCCGGTCGGATGACGTTTCGGCGAGCCCGCGCGAGCGACTGCGCTCGCTCGCGGCCGCCTACCGGACCTGGGCGGTCGGGGAACCGCACCGCTATCTCCTGATCCAGGGCTCTCCGGTGCCCGGATATGTCGCGCCCGCCGACACGCTGGACCGGGCCCGCGCGGTCCTCGGGCCGTTCCTCGCGGTGTTCGCGGGCGGGGCTCCCGGAGCGGGTGTGACCCCGGTGGTGACACAGATGGCGGACTGGCTGGCCTCGGACGCGGCCGTGGGCGGCTGGGTGACCGAGTACGCGGCGGACGCCTCCGACACCGCGGCCTGCGCACGGGCGCTGGCGGGCGCGCTGCTCGCATGGGCGCAGCTGCACGGATCGGTGGGACTGGAGGCGGCTGGGCAGTTCACCGGGATGGGACACAGCGTGGACACCCTGCTGGATGCGCAGATCGGGATGCTGGCGGACGCCTTCGGGCTGGAGTGAGCCCCTCCCCCGGCCTCTGCCACAAGCCCGCGCCGGTTCCTGCGGGCAACGCTGACCGCCGGACAGGCCGATCGCCGGACAGGCCCAGGGGCCGGTCCGGCGATCGGTGTGTCATGTGCGGTGTGTGCGTTGCGTGGTGCGTGTGGTGTGTCAGGGGTGGACGAGAACCTGGGCGAGCGCCACCCGGCCCGTACCGGAGGACACGATCTTCACCGTGCGGGTCCGGCTGTCCAGGTTCACCAGCGTGGGACGCAGCGCCTTCCCGCTGATGTGCACCGTCCCGTCGTCCGTCACGATGTCGAAGTCGGCCGTGGTGGAGGAGGCGTCGTTCCAGATCTCGATCTGCCGGACGTGCCGGACGGCGCCGAGGTCCACCTGCCACCAGGCACCGGCCTCGGAGAGCGTGCGGGTGTCCGTGTTGGTGTCGGCGTCCAGGGCGCGTGCCGCCGTCGCCGTCCCCTCGGTCGAGGACTGGGTGGCTGTGCCGGTGCGGGCCAGGTCGGTGCGCAGCTGCTCGACCGGGCCGCCTCGGGCGCCCGCCCGTGCGGCGACGGCGAGCGCCTCGGCGGGCAGCCGGTCCAGGCCGGTGAGGTTGTCCGTCATGACGGAGCCGCTGCCGCCGAGGGCCGGGGCCGCGGTGTCGGTCCAGTTGCCGCGTGCGGTGTTCTGGATTCCGTAGTCCGCCCAGTTCGAGACCCACTTGTAGCCGATGCGGGTGATGACGTTCCGCTCGACGGTGATGTGCGAGGACTGCTCGTCGAGGTAGATGCCGTTGCCGTCGCGTTCGGTGTTGCCGTACGCGGAGCGGTTGATGTAGTTGCCGCTGAGGACCGTGCCGGGCTGGGCGCCCTGGGTGTAGATCGCACCGCCGTCGTGCTGCTGCTGCGCGACCTCCATGACGTCGGTGATGCGGTTGCCCGTCACCTTGTTGTCGCGCAGCACGGACTTCTGGGCCTCGGGCTGGTTCCAGCCCCAGCCGACCGAGATCGCGGAGTACGGGAGGTGGTCCAGGCTGTTGTGGTCGACGCTCAGCCCGGCCTCGTAACCGGCCCAGATGCCCACCGAGTCGGTGTACTCGACGCCGGAGCGGGTGATGGTGTTGTACGCGACGGTGTTCCGCTCCCCCGCCAGCGATGCGTCCGGCACCGGTTCGGTGTCGCCGACGTACACGGCGCCCGAGGACAGGTCCGTGAAGGCCGACCGGGTCAGGGAGCTGTCCTTGGTGCCGGCCTCCAGGATCGCGCCGGCGCCGCCGAGATGGCTGAACCGGCTGCTCTCGATGGACACCCGGCGTCCGCCGCGGACGGTGACCGCGGCGGACGGCTTCGTGTAGTAGCGGCCCGCGTGGTCGACGGGGCCGGTGGCTCCGGTCAGGGTGAGACCGGCCTGCATCCCCGCATAGCCCTCATCGGTGCCGGGCTGCCGGTACGCCGCGTAGGCGAAGCCGATCCCGCTGACGGTGACGTCGTGGGCACCGTCGATGACGAGCAGCTGTTCGGTGTGCGGAGTGACGGTCTGCGCGCGGCGCATGTTCTCGCCCTTGCGCGGCAGGTAGGTGACGGCGCGTCCCTTCGAATCCCATACGAACTCACCTGGCTGGTCCAGGAGTTCCGGGGCGTTCTCGAAGAAGGCGACGCCGCTGTAGCGGGTGGAGTCGACCGTCGTGGAGTCCCAGGCGGGTCCGGTGCGGTCGGTGCCGCCGGCCGAGTTGGTCCAGCAGGGCTGGACGAACGTCATGGTGTCGCCGCTGACGCCCGCGATCCGGCAGTGGTAGTTGCGCCAGCGGACCCGGATGACGGCTTCGGCGTCGGTGGGGCGCTGCCAGTGGTCGATTCCGGTCGCGGTGGCGCCGGTCATGCCGGTGGCGGTGGCGTCGCAGGTGCTCGCCGCGCAGGCCCCGCCGCGGGCGCGGGTGGCGCGCCTGCCGTCGACGAAGAGCTGGCGCGGGGTGACACCGGCGGGGACCCCGGCGCTCCAGGTGCCGTCGGCGTTGCGGTGCCAGCCGGTGATGTCCTGTCCGCCGGAGAGGACGGGGTGGGCGCCCGGGGCGGCGGTCCAGGTGATGGTGCGGCCGTTCCTCCCCGAGTCGGCGGCGCCCAGCCTCAGGGGCTCGTCGCGCTTGTACGTACCGTCCTTGAGGAGCACGCGGACGTCGCGCCCGGTCTCGGTGCGCGCCAGGTCCCGGGCGGCTTCCGGGGTGCAGGGCCGGGCGGCGGTGCAGGAGGAGCCCCGGCCGTCGGGGGACACGTACAACGAGCGTGCTCCGGGGGCCGCTTGGGCGCCGGGGGCGGCGAGGAGTGCCGCCAGGAATGCGGCGGTGGCGGCAGCGGCGGTTCCTCGTACGACGTTCACGGTGCGGTTCACGCGGTGGCCTTCCAGTCGGGGTGGCCGGGCATGGGCGGGTTGACGGCCCCGAAGAGCCAGTCGCGCAGGAACGGGTCCAGGGACCGGTCACCGGTGACGTCGACGGTGTGCCGGATGAAGGCCTCGCTGGTGTACGTGGAGTCCTTGAACCGCTTGACCCATTCGCGCATGACCGTGTCGAACTTCCGTCGGCCGGCCCGCAGGCTCAGGGCGTACAGCACGAGTGCGCCGCCGTCGTAGATGTTCGTGCCGCCGAGCGCCTTCGGCAGTCCGGGCGGGCCGTCGGCGGCGCGGACGGCGTCGAGCTTCTCGTACGTCGCCCTCATCTTGTCCTCGAGGACGGACCAGCCGCGCTCCTCGCCGTACAGACCGGCGTAGTACACGGCGGGACCCTCGTTCAGCCAGGCCTGCTGCCAGTCGTTCGGGGTGACGGAGTCGCCGAACCACTGGTGGACGAGCTCGTGCACCATGGTGGTCTCGTATCCGGGCCGGCCGTTGGCGTCGGGCTTGAACCAGTTGGTGGAGAACAGCGACAGGGTCTGGTTCTCCAGGGCGTCGGTGTAGCCGTCGTAGATGTGGACGCCGTAGACGGAGAACGGGTAGCGGCCGAACTTCGCCTCCAGCCAGGCCAGATGGTCCGGGGTGCGGGCCACGACCGGGCCGTACTTCTCCTCCTGGCCCTGGGGGACGATGTGACGCAGCGGCAGGCCCTGGTGGCTCGTGCCGTACAGGTAGGTGCCCTTGACGACGGCGATGCCGATGAGTTCGGTCGCCATCCGCTCGCGCAGCGCGAAGTGCCAGACCGTGGAGCCGTCGGCGCGCCGGGACTTGTGGGTCAGCTCGCCGTTGGCGGTGGCGACGAAGCCCTTGGGTGCGCTGATGTGGAACGTCCACGTCGCCTTGTCCGACGGGGTGTCGTTGCACGGCAGGAAGGTGTCGGCGCGCGAGGACTGGGCCGCCGAGGCGAAACCGCCGTCGGTGCCGAACCTCCAGCCGGTGAGGCCGAGTCGGGGCGCCTTGCCGTTGCCGCGGTAGCGGACCTCGACGGTGAAGGCCTGTCCGTCGTGGAGCGGGCGGGCCGGGGTGATCGTGAACTCCTGGCCGCTCTGGCCGGGGGTGAGCTCCCAGGTCGCGGGGCGGCCGGAGACGGTGACCGCGTCGATGGTGTGGCCGTCGGTGTCCAGGTTGAACGCGGAGAGGTCCTGGGTGGCCCTGGCGTTGATCTTCACGGTCGCGGTGAAGTCGTACGTCACCGGGGTGAAGTCGAAGGCCAGGTCGTAGTGGACGACCTGGTAGCCGCCGTTGCCGAGCGTCGGGAAGAGCGGGTCGCCGACGCCGTTCGAGCCGGGCTTCGGGTCGAAGCGGTGCGGCTGTGCGGTGGCGGCCGGGCCGAGGGCCGGTACGGCGGCGGCTGCGGCGACCGCCACCCCGCCGAGTCTGAGGGCCGTGCGTCGTGTCGTCACTTCTTCCCCTTCTGAGCGGCTTCCTCGAATTCGCCGCGGGCCTGCTCGCCGCCCTTGGCCAGGTAGTCCTTGACCAGCCGGTCGTAGGCGGACATGGGCTTGCGGCCGGAGATGACGTCCTTGAGCGCGTCCTGCTTGAACGTGTAGAGGCTGCCGTAGCCCTTGGAGTCCCAGGTGGGCGAGGAGTACTGGAGCGTCGGGTCCTGCTCCATGATCGGGATCATCTTGGTGAAGGCCTCGTGCACATGGCGGACGCCGTCCTGCGAGTCGGCGCTGAAGACGGCCGGGACGGCGGAGGAGATGAACTTCCAGGGCACGGTGACGTCCTGGGTGCCCTGCTTCGTGAGCGCCGGATTGCCCTTCGCGTCGCGGGTGAAGTCCTTGCCCTCGACGCCGTAGTTGATGAGCGTGTACTCCTCGCTGCCGAACGGTGACGCGGCGAAGTCGGCCAGCGCCAGGATCTGCCGCACCCGCTCCCCGGACGCGTTCTTCACATAGGTGTTCTCCAGCTTGACGTTGTCCATCCAGGCGACGGGCGAGGAGCCGAACGGCACGAAGGGCCTCGGGTCGTACTTCTTGTCGATCGCCTTCATCGCGGCGATGTAGCCGACCCCGGGCGCCAGATAGGTGGGCATTCCGTCGTAGACGTAGGCGCCCTTGCCGTTCTTGAACATGTCCGTGTACTGCGCCTTCTGCGCCCCGGACATCTGGAGGGTGCCCGGGTAGTAGCAGCCCGCCTTGTACAGCGACCGGGCGGTCTCCACCGCCTGACGGAACTCCGGGGTCTCCAGGTCGGTGGTGAACCTGCCGGTCTTGGGATCCATCCGCCAGGCGTACGGCGCGCCGGCCGACATGGCGAGGACGTTGGTGACGCCCGCGATGATCGCGTACTGGTCCTTCTTGGGGCGGGTCAGCTCCTTGCACGCCTCGACGAACCGGTCGAGGCCGGTGATCTGGTCGAGGCTCGTGATGCCGATCTCCTCGAACAGGTCGTGCCGGTAGAAGCCCGCACCGCCGGTGCCGGTACGCGCGATCGGGATGCCGTAGAGCTTTCCGCCGAAGATGGCGGACTGCCAGGCACCCTTCGGGATCGCGGCCAGGTTGGGGTAGTCCCTGACCTTGTCCCCGGCGAGGTACGGGGTCAGGTCGGCGCACTTGGCCCGCAGGAAGGCCGCCTTGTTGTCGACCCCGCCGACCTCTGGGTACATGAAGAGGTCCGGCAGGCTGTCGCTGGCGACCATGGTGGAGAACTTGGTGCTGTAGTCGTCCGCCGGGACGGCGGTGATGTTCACCCGGCCGCCGAGCAGCTTCTCGATGGCCTGCCAGGCGGCGTTCCTGCCGCGCGAGGGCGGCGGCGGCGAGAAGGTCTCCATTGTCGCGCTGACCGGCTCTGCACCCTTGAGCGGCGCGCCCTTGGTGGCCCTCAGCGGCTTCGCCGGGTAGCTGAAGAAGCCCTGCGGAACGCCGGCCGCCGTGCCGGCGAGATCGGGCTTGAGACCGATGTTGCGGATCGCGGTGTCGGGGAGCAGCGAGGCGCTCTTGGCCTCGGCCTTGGCGGTCGTGCCGCCGTCGCCGCAGGCGGCGAGCAGCGGGGCGGCGGCCAGTCCCAGACCGATGCCCGCACCCATGCGGAACAGCGCTCTGCGGTTGACGGGGGTTGAGCTCGGCACCTGAGTCTCCTTGGGAGAGGGGAAAGGAAGGAGTGGGGGGCGGTGGTTGCGCTCAGCCCTTGACGGCGCCGGTGAGCACGCCCTTGGTGAAGTAGCGCTGGAGGAACGGATAGACGCAGAGGATCGGTACGACGGCGATCACCAGGACCGCCATCTGAACGGCCTGCTGCGGGGCGAGCACCTCGCCGGCCGAGGCGGAGTTCAGGCTCTGGCCCTGGAGGACGTAGGTCCGCAGCACCATGGGCAGCGGCCATTTGTCGGAGTCGTTGAGGTACAGGAGCGAGTTGAAGAAGGCGTTCCAGTACGTCACCGCGTAGAAGAGGCTGATCACGGCGAGTACGGCCTTGGACAGCGGCAGGACGATCCGCACCAGGATGCGGAAGTCGCCGGCGCCGTCGACCTTCGCCGCGTCGTACAGCTCGTCCGGCAGGTTCATGAAGAAGGACCGCAGGACGACCAGGTTGAAGGCGCTGACCAGGGTGGGCATGACGAGCGCCGCGTAGGTGTCGTACAGGCCGAGCCCCTTGACCAGCAGGAAGTTCGGGATGATGCCCGCGTTGAACAGCATGGTGAACAGGGCGATCATCAAGATGGCGCGGGAGCCGGTGACGTCGCGGCGGGAGAGTCCGTACGCCATGCCGACGGTGACGAGCAGGCTGGCGAGGGTGCCGAGGACGGTGATGCCGACGGAGACGATCAGCGCCCGGGTGACGACCCCGCCGGTGAAGATCGTGCGGTAGGCGTCCAGATTGGGGTGGTCGGGCCACAGGACGAGGCCGGAGGCCTTGATGATGTCGGTCTGCGAGGCGAAGCTCGTACCGATGACGCCGACCAGCGGATAGGCCACCGCGAGGACAACCACGACAACGGCCAGCGCCTTGGCGGTCTGCCCCATGCGGGTCGGGCGTTCCATCCACGGCGGTCTGCCGTCGGTCCTGTTCCTGCGGGCGGGCCGGGGCGCGGGCACGGTGGTCGCGGACGTGGCGCGAGTCTTCTCAGCGGTCAGCACCGCGGTACACCCCTTCGTGGCCGAGTCGGTGGGCGAGCTTGTTCGCGCCCAGCACGAGGACGGTGCCGATGACGGCCTTGACGAGTCCGACGGCGGCGGCGACGCCCCAGTCGTTGTCCTTGATGCCGTGGTAGTAGACGTAGGTGTCGAGGACCTCACCGGCGTCGGGGCCGACCGCGTCGCGCTGGAGCAGGATCTGCTCGAAGCCGACGGAGAGGATCTGCCCGAGGTTGAGGATCAGCAGCAGGATGAGTACCGGGGCGATGCCCGGCAGGGTGACGTGCCAGAGTCGGCGCCTGGGTCCCGCGCCGTCGATGGCGGCGGCCTCGTAACTCTGCCGGTCGATGTTCAGCAGCGCGGCCAGGATGATGATCGTGCCCCAGCCCGCGTCCTTCCAGGCGACCTGAAGGGTCAGCAGCCAGGGAAAGGCGTCGGGGTCGCTCATCATGTCGTAGCGCGGCAGCCCCAGACCCCCCAGGACATCGGGCAGCAGTCCGGCGCCGCCCAGGATCTGCTGGAAGATCGAGACGATGATGACCCAGCCGATGAAGTGCGGCAGATAGACGACACTCTGCACGAAGCGCCTGATGCGGTCGCTCGCGATGCTGTTGAGCAGCAGGGCCAGTGCGACCGGGATCGGGAAGAAGAACACCAGCTGGACGAGGGCGATCTCCAGAGTGTTGAACGTCGCGCTCCAGAAGGCCGGTTCACCGAACGCCGCGGAGAAGTTGGCGAAGCCGACCCAGACGCTGTGCATGTATCCGAGATACGGCTGGTAGTCCTGGAACGCCACCACGTACCCGAGCAGCGGCACGTAGTGGAAGACGACGAAGTAGAGCAGGCCGGGCAGGGTGAGCAGCAGCATCACCCGGTCGCGCTTGATCCGCTGCCCGAGCGTCAGCCGGCGCGGTGCGGCAACGGCCCGGGCGTCGGGCGGGGCGGGTTCGTCGGCCCGCTGCCGCCGCTTTTCCCGCGGCAGCGGGGGTGCTGTGTCAGCCATGGTGCGTCCTGTTCGGCCGGGTGGCGCGTTGTGAGCCTTCTGCGGCCGCAAGTTAGTAAGCGGTTAACCCAAGCGTCAAGAGATCCGAGCGAACGTCTTTGTTTCGCAGTGCTCTCTCGAAGGAAATCCGGGCCAGAAAATCGCTGGATACACGGACACAACAGGATAGTTACCTGCGAGGACAGCTTGACGGTCGGCCATCACGCTCCCTAGCGTGCCGGTCATTCCATAGAACGCGATTACTGTCCGGAGGCAGGGTGCGAACCACCGAAGAGGCACCGGCTCGATCCGGTTCCGATGCCGCGACCCCGCCCGGAAGGCGGCCGCGCACGGTTCTGGTCATGAGCCCCGGACTGCTGGACGAGGTCTTCCCGCCTCCCGTCCGGGCCCGGCTGGAGGAGACGGCGGACCTCCTCGACCCGTCCGTGATCAGCGAGTTCGACTCCCCCGCCGCCACCGCGGCACTGTCCGAAGCCGAGGTGCTGCTGACCGGGTGGGGCTGCCCGCCCGTGGACGCCGCGCTGCTGGAGAGGGCGCCCGCGCTGCGGGCGGTGATCCACGCGGCCGGCACCGTGAAGACGTTTCTGTCCCTGGACGCCTTCGACCGCGGGATCGTCGTCTCCTCGGCCGCCGCCGCCAACGCCGTGCCGGTGGCGGAGTTCACCCTGGCCGCGATCATCATGGGCGCCAAGCGGGTGTTCCCGCTGGCGGGGCTCTACCGCGCCCGTCGCACCCACCGCACCGGCGCCGACCTCGACCGGCAGCACTGGCTCGGCACGCACGGGCTGACCGTCGGCGTCGTCGGCGCCTCCCGGATCGGCCGCCGGGTCATCGAGCTGCTGCGGGTCCTGGACGCGGAGGTGCTGCTGTACGACCCGTACGTGGGCGCCGCCGAGGCGGAGCGCCTGGGCGTCACCCCCGCCGATCTGGACACGCTCGTGGCGACCAGCGACGTGGTGACCGTGCACGCCCCGGACACCCCCGAGACCCGGGGGATCATCGACGCCCGCCGGATCGGCCTGATGCGTCCCGGCACGCTGCTCGTCAACACGGCCCGCGGCCCGCTGGTGGACACCGAGGCGCTGACCGGGCACCTGGTCAGCGGGCGGCTCGACGCGGTCCTGGATGTGACCTCGCCCGAGCCGCTGCCGGCCGGCCACCCGCTGTGGGACCTGCCCAACGTCTTCCTGACCCCGCATCTCGCGGGCGCCCAGGGCAACGAGGTGGGCCGGCTGGGCGCGCTCGCCGTCGACGAGCTGGCCCGGTACGCGCGGGGCGAGCCCTTCGGCCACCCGGTGCACCGGGCCGACCTGGGGAGGATCGCATGAACCCCGTCCCGCCACAGGCTCTAGGCTCGGCGTCACACAACAGCCACCAGGGGGTGAGCCGGATGCGCCGGCAGAACACGGCCGCGGACGGACAGCGGCGGGCGACGGTCACCGATGTCGCGCGGCTCGCAGGCGTCTC
Source organism: Streptomyces sp. NBC_01260 (assembly GCF_036226405.1). Lineage (NCBI taxonomy): Bacteria > Bacillati > Actinomycetota > Actinomycetes > Kitasatosporales > Streptomycetaceae > Streptomyces > Streptomyces sp. NBC_01260. The sequence goes on from NZ_CP108464.1 coordinate 586,960, forward strand.
GACGGCCACCGTCTCCCGCGTCCTGAACCGCAACTACCCCGTCGCGGAGGCGACCCGGGAACGTGTCGAGTCGGCGATGCGCGAGCTCGGCTACGTGGTCAACGCGCACGCCCGCGCACTGGCCGGGGTCTCCAACCGGACCGTCGGCATCATCGTCAACGAGGTCATCGACCCCTTCTACGCCTATATCGCGCGGGGCGTGGAGCGCGAGGCCGCACTCGGCGGACGGCTCTGCCTGGTGTGCTGCACCCAGGGCGACCCGCAGCGCGAGCTGGCCTTCATCGACCTGATGCACGAGCGCAGGGCGGACGCGGTGGTGGTGGTCGGCGGCTCCATCGCCGATCGCGGCTACACCTCCGAACTGGCCCGCCGGGCACGTGAGCTGGACGCGGGCGGCTCCAAGCTGGTGCTGTGCGGCAGGCCGCCGCTGGGCGAGGCGGCCCCGACCGCCGCGGTCGAGTACGACAACGAGGGCGGCGCCTTCGCCATCACCGACCACCTGCTGATGCAGGGCCACGAGCGCATCCTCTACCTCGGCGGCCCGCCCAGGCTCTCCACTACCCGCGACCGGCTGGCCGGGCACCGGCGGGCCCTGGAACTGCGCGGACTGCCCGCCGATCCCGAGCTGGTCCAGCCCGGCGCCTTCAGCCGTAACTTCGGCTACCGGCGGATGAGTGAACTGATCAGGGACGGACTGGAGTTCACGGCCGTCTTCGCGGCGAACGACGTCGTCGCCGCCGGTGCCGCACAGGCGCTGGAGGAGGCCGGGCTGCGGGTGCCGAAGGACATCTCGCTGGTGGGGTACGACGACATCCCGGTCGCCCAGGAGCTGCGTCCCCGGCTGACCACGGTCCACGTACCGCTGGAGGAGATGGGGCGCCAGGCGGTGCGGCTGGCCGTCTCCGGCGGCGACGAGGACGACTGGCGGGAGCCGACCACGGGTGCGCTGCGGCTCGGTACTCACATCGTGGTACGCGATTCCGTCGGGCCCCGGGCGGGCCGGCCCTCGCGCAAGTGACCGGTTACTTCCCGCCTGTCCGCAGTTGGCCATAGAAAATCACAGTAACTTCCCGACTCCCCTTGCGGCTCGACAGCAACCGCTTACATGCTGACGGCACGCCTCACCCCGTTCCGCACGCTTCCGCCCCTCATTCATTTCTGCAGGGAGAGTTCCGCATGCGTAAGCACAGCCCCTCCGTCACGCCTTCCACCCCGGTCGGCCGCCGCTCCGTACTCGCCGCCGCGGCCGGTGCCGGAGCGGTGGCCGCGCTCGGCGCCACCGTCTCTTCGGCACAGGCCGCCCCCGGCCGGCCGCTCGCCCGGCCGGTCGCCCTGACCGTCACCGCCCGCCCCGCCGCCGAGGCCGAGCGGCTGCGGCTCGCACAGGCCCTGCGCGGCTCGGAGTTCCAGCCGACCGGCCTGTACGTGCCCGCCGGCACCCCGCTCTCACTGACCGTCCGGCCCCACGACGGCCTGCTGCCCACGCTCTGGATCGGCGCCTGGGACTACTACGGCGAGATCACCGAACCGCGCGGCTACCCGCTGACGGCCGGCGCCAACACCGTGACCGACCCGCACGGCGGCCCCGTCTATCTGACGCTCACCGGGCACGGCGAGCGGGTGGAAGTACTCATCCGCGCCGGAGCGGTCCCCATGCCGGTCTTCACCCTGGGCCGCACCACCGAGGCCGACTACCAGCGACAGCTCGACACACTGACCACGTCGCCCTGGGTCGAACTCCACGGGCCGGACACGATCATGACGCTGACCCGTGACGGCGCGCTGCGGTACCGGAGCGAGGACCACGCCGCACTGCTCCGGCTGGTCGGGACGATCATCGACTCGCACGCCCGGATCAGCGGGCTCGACGGCTCCCGGCCGGTGCACCGGAGGAAGGCGGGGCCGTACCACTTCACCGAGGTCAGCAAGGTGCCGACCGGTGTCGGCGCGTACGCCACGCACGGCTACAACGGCTTCCCGCGCGCCTATCTCGACCGGGCCACGACCGTCGAGGGACTGCGGACCCGCGGCTGGGGGCTGTACCACGAACTCGGCCACCTGCATCAGCAGATGGCCTACAAGCCGGGCGGCATGACCGAGGTCACGGTGAACATCTACTCACTGGCCGCGCAGCGCACCCTGAAGCAGCCGTCCAATCTGCTCACGGTCGACCCGGCGACCGGCCTCACCGCCTTCCAGACCTCACGGGCCAAGTTCGGCACGGCCGGGCTGACGTACGAGAAGTCCTTCGGCGCGTACGAGAAGCTCGTGCCGCTGCGTCAGCTGGAGCTCGCCTTCGGGGACGACTTCTGGCCCCGGCTGCACAAACTGGTGCGCGAGGAGAACCCGCAGTCCGACTCCACGGAGAACGACAAGCGCTACCGGGCGCTGGCCACCTACTCCAGCCGCGTCGCAGGCCACGACCTCACGGACTTCTTCGTCAACACCTGGGCCTTCCCGATCGACGCCGTCGGCCGGGCCGAACTCGCCGCCCTGCACCTGCCCCAGCCCCCCGTCGACCCGAGCACGCTCTCCGGCTGAGCGCCGTGAACACAGCGGACGCACAGGACAGGGAGTCATCGTGCAACTGAGCAGAAGGACCCTTCTCGCCGCGAGTGGCGCCACGGCCGTCGGCGCGGCGCTCGCCCCGACGGCGGGCGCCGCACAGGCCGCGGCCCCGGAACAGGCGGCAGGCACCGCACCGGATACCCGACCGATCGCGGACCAGGACTTCGACGGGCCCCTCCTGCGGGCGGAAACCCTGATCACCGGAGGCGGGTTCGACCCGTCCGACCCCGACTACGCCGCCGCCCTCGCGGCCCTGGACAGCGCGGCGAAGGAGCTGTGGGACACCCTGGACCGCAGCGCCGGACGCACCGCGCTGTGGGCCGACCTCTCCCCCGTCACCGATCCGGGCAACTTCGGGCAGAGCTACACCCGGCTGCGCACCCTCGCGACCGCGTGGGCCACGCCCGGCGCCTCTCTGGCAGGTGACGCGGCGACCGCCGACGCCCTGCTCGGCGCGCTCCGCTTCACCTACGACACCGCCTACCACCCGCAGGCGGGCGAGAGCGGCAACTGGTGGTTCTGGGAGATCGGCGCTCCCCGTGCGCTGATGGACTGCTGCGTCCTGCTGCGCGGGCTGCTGTCCGGCGGCGATCTCACGGACTATCTGGGCGTCGTCGACCGGTTCTGCCCCGACGCGGACCGCCGGACCAACTCGCCCACGCTCTCCGAGACGGGTGCCAACCGCACCGACAAGGCCGTGATCGTGGCGCTGCGCGGACTGCTCGGCAGGGACGGGGACAAGCTGGCGTCGGCCCGTGACGCGCTCTCCGACGTGCGCGACTCTGGCCGCAACAGCCTTTTCCGCTATACGAGTTCGGGTGACGGCTTCTACGAGGACGGCTCGTTCGTCCAGCACGACGTGGTCGCGTACACCGGCTCGTACGGCACCGTGCTGCTCGGCGGTGCGGCCTGGCTGATCTCGCTCCTGGCGGATTCCCCGTGGGCGGTCGCCGACCCGAAGGTGTCGGTGATGTACGAGGCCGTGGAGCGGAGCTTCGCACCGGTGGTCTTCGACGGGCTGATGATGGACGCGGTGCGCGGGCGGGCCGTCTCACGGGAACGCGCGGGTGACCACCGGGACGGCGCCGCGGCTGTCGCGGCGATCCTGCTGCTCGCGTCCGGAGCACCCGCCTCCTACGCGGACCGCTGGCGGCAGCTGGCCAAGGGCTGGCTGACCCGCAACCGCACCACCCCGTTCGCGGCTCTCGCCACACTGCCCCAACTGGCCCTGGCCAAGGCCGTGCTCAACGACCGGGACATCCGCACCGGGGCCCGTACGACGGGCAGCTTCGTCCTCGCCGACATGGACCGCGTGGTACACCGCCGCCCGGGCTGGGCCTTCGCGCTGTCACTGTCCTCGAAGCGGATCTCCGCGTACGAGGCGGGCAACGGCGAGAACCTGCACGGCTGGTACACCGGTGACGGCATGACGTATCTGTACGTCGGCGACGGCCTCGGGCAGTTCAACGACGGCTTCTGGCCGACCGTCGATCCGTACCGGCTCCCCGGCACCACGGTCGACACCCGCCGGCGCGAAGATCTCGGCACCGGCGCCGGTACGTCCACCTACCGGCCGTCGAACACCGTCGCGGGCGGGGCCGTGCTGGACAGCCGGTACACGGTGGCCGCGATGGAGGTGATCGGCGCCCCGGGCAGCACGCTTCGGGCCAGGAAGTCGTGGTTCCTGCTGGACAACGCGGTGGTCTCGCTCGGCGCGGGCATCACCGCGAGCGACGGCCGGGCGGTCGAGACGATCGTCGAAAACCGCGGCCTCGGCGCGCGGGGCCGCAACCGGCTACTGGTCGACGGTGTTCCGCAGCCCGTGGAGCAGGGCCGGGCCGATGAGTTCGGCCGGGCCCGGTGGGCGCATCTCGACGGTGTCGGCGGCTATGTCTTCCCCGAGGGGGCCCCGCTGCACGCTCTGCGCGAGGAGCGCACCGGGACCTGGCGGGCCATCGACACGGGGGCGGACACCAGTGGCAGCACCGATCCCGTCACCCGCCGCTATCTCACGCTCCGGCTGGACCACGGGATCTCGCCCACCGACGACGGCTACGCCTATGTGCTGCTGCCCGGCGCGTCGGCGGCCGCCACAGCGGTCTGGTCGCACTCCCGGCCGGTCCGGATCGTCGCCAACGACGCCGCCGCGCAGGCCGTGGAGGACCGCCGGGCCGGGCTGACCGCCGTGCACTTCTGGGGCGCCGGGTCCGCCGCCGGGATCACCTCGTCCGGCCCGGCGTCGGTGCTCGTGCGGCGAAGGGGCGCGCAGGTGTCCGTCGCGGTCGCCGACCCGGGCCGGACGCAGACCTCAGTGACGGTCGAACTCCCCTTCCGTGTGCGGTCGGTGGCGCAGTCCGATGCCACCGTGCGCGTCACTCCCGGCCGCAGGACCGTCGTCACGGTCGAGGCCGGCGGCTCCCGCGGCCACACCCACCGCACCGAACTCGTCCAGTAATCCGCCCCCTGAGCGTCAATCCCAAGGAGCAGCGCCACCATGTCCGTCGCCCCGCATCTGCAACTGCCGCCGACCGACCGGGTCCTGTCGTCACGTACAGGCTGGACCCGGGCGCACTGGGAGGCGACCGCCGACCGGATGCTGGACGCGCTGACGCCGTACGCCACACCCGGCTTCGCGCAGTACCGGCTGCCCGGCCGCGGCAGTTGGTCGGGGGTCGTCTCGGACGGTCTTGAGGGCTTCGCCCGGTCGTTCCTGCTCGCCGCCTGCCGGATCGCGGGCGCGGGCGGGGCGGTCGACCCCTCGCTGACCGAGCGCTACGCGGCCGGTCTCGCGGCCGGCACCGATCCCGGGAGCGGTGAGGCGTGGCCGCGCCTGACGGACTGCTCGCAGCAGATGGTGGAGGCGGCCTCGGTCGCGGTCGCCCTGCACGAGACCCGGCCGTGGATCTGGGACCGGCTGGACGCCGGGGTCCAGGAGCGGGTCGTCGACTGGTTCTCCGGGTTCGTCGGCGGTCGTACCTGGGACAACAACTGGCGGCTCTTCCAGGTGGTGTCCGAGCAGTTCCTCGCCTCCGTGGGGGCCCCGTACAGCCGGTCCGACATCGAGGGCGGACTGGACAGGATCGAGGACTGGTACGTCGGCGACGGCTGGTACACCGACGGGGACGGCCGCAATTTCGACTACTACGTCGGCTGGGCCATGCATCTGTACCCCCTGCTGTGGGCGCGGATCGCCGGGCCGGACGGCGACGGCGGACGGGCCGCGGTGTACCGGGAGCGGCTCAGCCGGTTCCTGGAGGACTACCAGCACTTCTTCGGGTCCGACGGCGCCCCGGTCCACCAGGGCCGTTCGCTCACGTATCGTTTCGCCGCGCTCGCCCCCGTATGGATGGGCGCGCTCGCCGACTGCACGCCGCTGGCGCCCGGCCTGACCCGCCGGCTCGCCTCGGGCACACTGCGGCACTTCGCGGAGCGCGGGGCGCCGGACGAGCGGGGGCTGCTGACGCTCGGCTGGTACGACACCTTCCTGCCGACCACCCAGCCGTACTCGGGACCGGCCTCCCCGTACTGGGCGAGCAAGGGCTTCCTCGGGCTGCTGCTTCCGGCGGACCACGCGGTGTGGACGGAGCGTGAACTACCGTTGCCTGTCGAGGAGTCCGACACGTACACCGCTCTGCCCGCGCCGGGCTGGCTGCTGCACGGCACCCGGCACGACGGGATCGTCCGGCTGGTCAACCACGGCAGCGACCACAATCCACCCGCGCCCGCCCCGGCCGACGCCGATCCGGACCTGGGTGCGGGCGAGGACGACCCGCACTACGCGAAGCTCGGGTACTCGACGGCGACCGCGCCGGAGTCCGCGCCGCACGCCCTGGCCCGTACCGTCGACGGTCACCTGGCCCTGGTCGCCCCGGACGGCACCCCGTCGCGGCGCCGCCGGATCCATCCGCTGCGCTGCGAGGACCGTGTCGCCGCGTCCTGGTCGGCGGCGCGGCTGCCGGGTGACGAGCGCGCGTACCGGATCGGGACGACGAGCGTGCTGCACGGCCCGTGGGAGATCCGGGTGCACCGGGTCGAGTCGCCGGAGGGCGCGGTGGTCCGGGAGGGCGGCCACGCGGTCGCCGACCGGACGAGCCCGTTCGCCTCGTCGGGGCCGGACTGGGCGCTCGCCCGTACGGCCGAGGGGCTGACCAGCGCGGTGGTCGCGCTGTACGGGTGGGACGGCGGCGCCGACGGGGCGGCGGTGGCCCGCGATGTGGAGTCCAACGCGTACGGACCGCACTCGGCGGTCCCGTATCTGCGCAGCGCACCGCATCCGGGCGGCCGGAGCGTTCATGTGTCGCTCGCCGTGCTGTCCCGCGGCAGTGTCCATCCGGAGGCGCTCCGTACGGCGGTGCGCGTGCGGGTGGACGGCGACGCGGTCGTCCTGACCTTCCTGGACGGGAGCCGGGTCGAGGTCTGACCGGCGCCGGCGGGCTCCGGGCCTCGGCCGGCGGCCCGGGCTCAGATTCCGATGCTGTTGTCCTCCCGGCGGTGGATGTGCCCGATCAGCTCCTGCGCCAGGGACTTGATCGTGTCGAGCCCGGCCCGCCCCCACGCGCGGGGCACGGTGTCCACGGCGCAGACGGCGCCCAGGGCGATCCCCGTGCGGTCGATGAGCGGCGCCCCGAGGTAGGAGCGGATGCCTATGTCGTCGACGACCGGGTTCCCGGCGAACCGCGGATAGTCGCAGACGTCCTCCAGGACCAGCGCCCTGCGCCGCACCACGACGTGCGGGCAGTAGCCGTGGTCGAGGGCCATATAGCGGCTGCTGCGGCCACTGCCCGCCGCCGTGGCTCCCAGGTCGGCGCCCTTGCGGATGCCTGCCGGGGTGTGCAGCCCGGCGTAGAACTGCCGGTTGCCGTCGATGAAGTTGACCATCGAGAAGGGCACGTCGGTCACTTCGGCCACCCGGTCGGCGAAGGCGTCGAAGTTGTCGAACGAGGCGTCGGACCGCTCCCCCAGGCCGAGGCTGCGCAGCCGCTGGGTCCGGACGGGGGCGTCGCTGTCGACGGGGGTCAGCAGCATCCGCCCGATGGCGTGCGGGATCACGTACGGACTCCGAAACTGCCGTGTCCGGAGAGCGGGGCAGGCTCGGCGGTGGCATTGATGAGGTGCTGGACGAGGGTGACCAGCGCGCCGGTTCCCGAGCTGGCGATCCGGGCGTCGCACAGGACGACCGGTACGGCGGGTGCCAGATCGAGCGCGGCCCGTACCTCCTGGGGGCCGTAGCGGAAGGCGCCGTCGAACTCGTTGACGGCGACGATGAATCCGATGCCGCGCCGCTCGAAGAAGTCGACGGCCGCGAAGCACTCCTCCAGCCTGCGGGTGTCTGCGATGACCACCGCTCCGAGCGCGCCCTGGGAGAGCTCGTCCCACATGAACCAGAAGCGTTCCTGGCCGGGTGTGCCGAACAGATAGAGCACATGCTGCTCGTCCAGCGTGATGCGCCCGAAGTCCATGGCCACCGTGGTCGAGGTCTTGGACTCGATGCCTTCGAGGCTGTCGGTCGCCGCGCTGACCTGGGTCAGCAGCTCCTCCGTACTCAGCGGTGCGATCTCGCTGACCGCGCCGACGAAGGTGGTCTTGCCGACACCGAACCCGCCCGCCACCAGCACCTTGAGCGCGACGGGAAAACCCTCGGGACTGCCGGGTGCTTCCGCGTACCCGAGGGAGCCGGGGGCTTCCGCGTACCCCCCGTTCCCCGGGGCCTCGGCGTGACCAGCGATCCCGGGGCCCTCCGCATAGCCGACGTTTCCGGGGCTCCCGGTCCCCGCGTACGGGGCGGAGCTGTCGAAACCGTCAGAGCTGTCGTCGTAAGCCATCGAGCACTGCCTCCAGCAGGGATCGGTCAGTGGGCATGTCATGGAAGGCGGGCGGGTGCGCGGTGACCGCTCCGCAGTCGACCAGGTCGGAGAGGAGCACCTTGGTGACGACCGCGGGCAGCCGCAGGTGTGCGGCGATCTCGGCCACCGAGGTGGGGCCGTCGCACAGTTCCAGCGCCACCGAGTGCTCGGGGCCGAGGTGGACCTGCGGAACGGTTCCGGTGGCCATCACCAGGGAGAGGAGGTCGAGCACGGTGGTGGGACGGGTGCGGCCGCCGCTCACCGTGTACGGGCGGATGAGGCGCCCGGCCGCATCGTCGAGCAACGGCGCGTCCTGGGTGGCCGACACGCTCACAGCCCCGTGGCGCCCGTGACCCCGGCCGCCTGTCTGGTCGGGGTCATCAGGTAGGGCCGGACGCTCTTGACCAGCATGGTCATCTCGTAGCCCAGCACGGCGGCATCGGCGTTCCGCCCGGCGAGCACGGCCAGACAGGTGCCGGAACCGGCGGTGGCGACGAAGAGCAACGTGGAGTCGAGTTCCACCACCACCTGGCGGACCTCCCCGTTGTCCCCGAACCGCGCCCCGGCACTGCGGCCGAGGGAGTACAGGCCGGCGGCCAGCGCCGCCATGTGGTCGGCGCTGTCGGCGTCCATGCCATGGAGGGATTTCACCAGCCCGTCGGCGGAGAGCAGGACCGCACTGCGGGTGTACGGCACGCGCTGTACCAGTCCGCTCAGCAGCCAGTCGAGGTCCGAGACCTGACCGGACGGCATATCGGTCGCCATGGTGCATCTACTCCTTGGAGGTGTTCGCTTCGAGTGGGTCTTGATCGCTGTGGTACGAGCCGCCCCGGAGGAGTTCCCCGGGCGCCGTGGCGCCGCGGACCGGAAGCGGGTCCAGTGGTACCGCGGCAGCCGTCGCCGCTCCGGGAGCGGTCCCGGACCCGGCCCGCGATCCGGACCCCGGTTCGGGCTCCGATTCGGCACGGGCCTCGGCGAGGTCGATGCCGCGCCGGAAGGCGGCCACCAGGCCCGGGTCGTGCAGGGTGGGTGCGTCCTCGGTGCGCGGGACGGGAGCTTCCCTCAGCTGAGGGACCAGATGTTCCTGGTTGGCACGCCTGGGAAGCTGCGGCCGGCCCACCGTGCCGTGTACGGCTCCGGGCTCCGGAGAGAGCGCAGGTGGCACGTCGTCCGCCGGCCGGACGCCGGGGCGGGCCTCGGCGGGCGTGGGCCGGTCGAGGCGCTCGGCGCGCAGCGGGAGCGGCGGTCCCTCGCTCTGACGCCGTGTCTGCTGCGGCGGCTGGTGCATCCGCGGCTGCTGGTTCGGCACGTACGGCCGGCGCTCCGGCTCCGGAGCGGGCGTCGGGCCCGGACCGAGGTCCCGGTGGGCGGCGGCCTCGTCCAGCGGCGGCGGGCGGTGCACGGGGCCGGGGGGCGGGGCCGGGGCGTGGCCGGCCCCGGCGGAGGCGTCGTCCTCGGCCCCGAGCAGGGACTGCGGAAGCACGAGCACGGCCTGTGTGCCACCGTAGATATTGCTCTGCAGCCGTACGGCGATGCCGTGTCTGCGGGCCAGCGAGGCCACCACGAACAGCCCGATCCGGCCGTCCTGGAGGAGCCGGGCGACATTGACCTGGTCGGGGTCGGCGAGCAGGGCGTTCATCCGCTTCTGCTCGTTGCCCGGCATACCGAGGCCCCGGTCCTCCACCTCCAGGGCGAGGCCCGCGGTGACGTGCTGGGCGCGCAGCAGTACCTGGGTCTGCGGGGCGGAGAACACCGTGGCGTTCTCCACCAGTTCGGCCAGGAGGTGGATCACGTCGGCCACGGCGTGCCCGCGCAGGGTGCCGTCGATCGGGGGCACGAGCTTGACCCGCGGATACTGTTCGACCTCGGCGATCGCCGAGCGCAGCACCTCGGTCATGGTGACCGGGTTGCTCCACTGCCGCCGGGAGACGGCGCCGCCGAGGACCGCGAGGTTCTCGGCGTGGCGGCGGATCCGGGTGGCCAGGTGGTCGACGTGGAAGAGGCCCTTGAGCAGATCGGGGTCCTCGACCTCGTGCTCCAGCTCGTCGAGCAGCTGGATCTCGCGGTGCACGAGCGACTGCAGCCGGCGGGCGAGGTTGACGAAGACCTCGACCTTCTGGTCCTCGCCGGTGTGCTCCGAGAGCCGGGAGGCCTGCACGACGGCGGCCACGGCCCCTTCCTGCTGCCGGCCGAGCTCCTGTGCGAGCAGCTCGAAGGCGTCGCTGCCGGGGGCGCTGGGCTGCGGGGGCCGACGCGTGGGCACGGGTTCACCGTTGCGGAGCTGTTCCACCACCTGTTGCAGTTCGATCTGGCCCAGCGCGCTGGCCCTGCGCAGGGCGAAGCAGCGGCCGAGGACGGTGGTGGCGACGCGGTTGGCGGCGAGGAAGGCCGCCGCCACGGAGGCGGCCGCCAGCGCCCCGGCGGCGCCGAGCGCGGTCCAGAGCTCCGTGGACGGCGCGGTGCCGGTGGAGCGGACGGTGAGGATGACGGCTGCGGCGCCGGTCAGCAGGACGGCGACGGCCGGCAGCACCGCGGTGCGCAGGAGTTGGGGGCGTATACGCGCCTCGGGGGACGGCTGGGCAGCGCGCGGTCTGGCCGCGGCCGAGTGGGAACGGGCACCCGGTCGGCCGTGCCGCCCGCCCTCTCGGCGTTCCGGTCGCGCTTCGGGTGCGCGAAGTTGAGACATCAGCGTCCTCGGTACGTGGGGCCCCAGGAATCGGTATTCATGTGGTGGCACCTACGGTGGTCGGTCATTCTCGGATCATCAGCCGGGCGGGCCCTGCGAATATGAGCCCACCGTTGATCACCGGACACACACGGTAGTCGCCCAGGGCGAGTCCGCGACGGGCAGTTGTGGAACTTGCCCGCCATCCGTCCCGCTCTGGTATGACCTCTCGCACAAGCGACCGATTAAGTGCGTCCGTCATGAGGGTCGGGGTCGCCGTCCACGGCGGTACGCGACAAGCCCCCTCGATGGGTATCGAGGGGGCTTGTCGCGGCATCAGTAGGGCGAGCGATGTCCCGCTCCCCCGTACGGCCTGTCCGTCGGTCGGGAACCAGGACTCTGCGGGTCAATACACCTAGGCCTTGCGGAGCCGGGCGACGATGCCGTCGAGGTCTCGGCGGACCATGTAGTCGCGGATCATGTGTCCGCCCGGCTCCTCGTACCACTCGTGCGGGATACCGGCGTCGCCGAGGCGGGCCCGGAACTCCCGCTGGCCGGCGAGCACCTGGGTCTCGTTGACCGTGTCGAACCAGTTGACCGGGTCGGGGCTGGTACCGGCCACCAGGAAGACCCGCTTGTTCCGGTAGCTCTCGACCCGCTCGACCGGATTGTCGGCGCTGACCCTGGCCTCGTCCCACAGCGGAATGCCGTAGACCGTGCCGCCGCCCAGGTCCAGGGCGGCCGAGGACGCGTTGGCCCAGTGGGCGACCAGTCCGGCGTCGCGGCGCAGACTGGCCGGGCCCGAGTGGGCGCTCACCGAGGCGAAGTGGCCGTAGTACTTGGCCGCGTACTTCAGGGCGCCGAAGCCGCCCATCGAGAACCCGGCGACGGCACGGCCGTCGTACTCGGCGTAGGTACGGAAGTTCGCATCGATCCAGGGAAGCAGCTGGTTGATGTGGAAGGTTTCCCAGTTCCGGGGGCCGGTGTTGGAGCTGACCGGGTTGGAGTACCAGCCCGCGTGTCCACCGTCGGGCATCACGACGATGACCGGCTTCCCGGCCGTCCAGTCCCGGATGCCCGCGCGGTCGAAGGTGATGAAGTCCTGGTCCGTACCGCCTCCGTGGAACAGGTAGAGGACCGGGTAGGTGCGTCCGCCGGTGTGGTAGTCGTCGGGGAGCAGGACGTTGACGCCCGGATTCCAGCCGATCGCGTCGGTCGCGAACCGGTAGTACCACATACGCGGGTCGCCCTCGTTGTGCTCCACGACGCGCAGTCCGAAGCCGTCGCCCGCCGCACTGGCCGGGGACGCGGCCGCGAGGGTGCCCCCGGCGCCCAGAGCCATCGCGGCGGAGATTCCACCGGCGGCCTTGATGACGTTTCTGCGGGTGGGACGGTAGCTGCTCAACACTGCCTCCTGGTGAGAAAGGAAAACGTCACGCCGAGTAGCCCTTCGGCGGGATCAGCGTGGCGAGCTGATCGAAGGAGATCCAGTAGATCTGGTTGCCGCTGAAGGAGGCGGGGTCGGCTATGAGGACGGTGCGGTCCACCTCGTCGTAGCCGAAGACGGTGAAGTAGTGATAGATCGTCTGGTCCGACGGGTAGCCGGGAGGCTGGTTGCCGGGCGGGGCGACGATGTTGGCCACCAGCGGGTAGTTGCGGTCGATGTCGAAGACGATGTCGTTCCACAGCAGGTCCCGCTGGCCCTGGGTGGGCGGGTCGTTCGGCATCTCCTTGGTCTCGTACCAGCCCCCGCCGAGGTTCGAGTTGAGTACGCCGGTGACCTGGCCGATGTGATCGGTGCCGGCCTCGGTCGTACCGAGCTGCCCGGCCAGAACGCCCTGGCTGGGCGGGGCGATCCGGGCCGAGAGCGCGATCCGGGTGGCGGCCGGACCGCACCAGTAACCGGTCTCCTGAACCTGATAGTCGATCCCCAGCCAGTGCCCGCTACGGGTACTGCCGGAGTCGACCTTCAGCCGGGTGCCGGGCTGATTGTGCCCGCTGACGACAGCCGTACCGGCCTTCGCTCCGTGGGCGAGTACGGACACGGACGGGGTGTGCGGTGCGGGCGACGCCTGGGCCGTGCCGGGGTGGAGGAGAACTCCGGCGGCGGCGACGGCGATCGCCAAGGACACAAGTCTCCTGCGCATAAAGGCTCCTGAGGGTGGGGGACGGGCCTTGCGGGAAGAAACGCCTTCGGGGGGGGAAGTACTCGGCTGCTGAGCACCACGGCTCTGCGCGGCATGGCCGGGTGCGACAGCAGGAGTCAGCGTGGTTCCTGGCCCACGAAGGGCGCAAGGAATGAAAGCTCAGGCTTACCGGCGGAGTTGAGGGACCCGGCCCTCAGCGCCGTGCCCGCTCCTCGGCGGCCAGCAGGGCCCGCCCCTCCGCCGTCGCGACGTGGAAGGACCGTCCGGCCTTGCGCACGGTGGCGACCAGGCCCGCCGCGCGGAGCACGTTCAGGTGCTGGCTGACGGCGGGGTGGGTCACGTCCAGGAGCCGGGCCGCCTCGACCGTGGAGCAGCCGGTACGGGTCGCGCGCAGGAGGCCCGCACGGGTGCGGCCGAGCAGCGGGCCCAGCGGTCCGGCTCCCTCCGCGGCGCGGGCCGGTGCGGGGCCCGCCCAGTCAGTGGTGTGGTGGATGGGGTAGACGAGAACGGGCGGCAGGTCCCCGTCGGCCAGGGTGATCGGCGTGGGCCAGCAGAAGAACGACGGTTGCAGCACAAGTCCCCTGCCGCGCAGCCATAGTTGCTGATCTACGGGGTACGTCACCTCAAGTACGGGCGGGCGCCAGCGGAACTGTGGTCCGAGCCCGGCCAGCAGCCCCTCGGTGCCACCGTCGAGGAGACTGCGCAGACGGAGGGCGCGGTCGGCGTCTATGTGGGCGTGGACGCGCTGCCAGTACGGCGCGAGGGCCTCCAGCTGGTAGGTGCGCAGCGCCTCGCCGAGCTGGCGGAGCGTGTCGGCGTCCCCTCCGGCCAAGGAACGTACCCAGCTGGGAAGTTGGAGCGTGGCCGCCAGTTGGGTCAGGTCGGTTCGCAGTCGTGGGCGTGGAGTGCTCATCAGGGTGTCGACGGCCGCCTGCAGCGTGGCCCGGTCGCCGGTGGTGGGGGTGAGGAAGTCCGGCGAGTACCCGCGCGGCGGCAGCAGGGATGACAGCAGCCGGGGGCTCGCGGAGAGCCGCGGCCGCACCCAGCGGCGCCACGCGCCGAACACCCTTTCACTGTCACGCCGTTGCAGGGTCTGCACGCTGTTGCTGATCTCCCAGAGGAAGTCCGGCCCGGGGGCCACCCGGACCCGCGCCAGGTCCTCGGAGGTGAAGTACACCCGCAGCATGGTCGCTCCCTCGAAGGTGAAGGTGCACTGATGCCGGCCACGGCCATGCCGGCGGACCGGCGAGCCGGCAGGGGTGCGCCGGGAAGCCGCCGCACCGCACCCGCTCCCCGCGGGCAGCGTACCGCCGTTGGACCGTCTGCCGGCCGTGACCCCGCACCGGTGCGGGGTCACGGCCAGGAACCGGAAACGCGGGGGCCGCCAGGTCCTGTCAGGGGCGGCGCCCCACCCAGGTGGTCCAGGTGGTCCGGACCGTGAGGTCATCGCGCCGCAGGACGCCGTGCGGGCCTTCATCGTCGGTGACGGCGTCGAGTGCGGCCAGATCCTCGGCGGGGAGCTGCCCGTCCAGGTGCGAGCGCAGCTTCCGCAGGCACACCTGGGCGTAGCGGGCGGTGGCGGCCGGCAGCGGGGCGGGCAGGTCGATCACGAAGGGGCGCGCGGCCTCCAGCGCAAAGCCCGCGCGGACCAGGTGATCCGTCCAGTCGGCGGCGGGCCCCTCGTTCAGGGCGGCATGGAGTCGGGCCTCCAGGCCCGGCCTGCCCATCCCGATGTCCTCGGGCAGAAAGCGGGGGAAGAAGTCCATCTCGGTGACGGCCAGGAGGCCGCCCGGCCGCAGGGCGTCGAACACATGCGACAGCACCCGGCCGGGGTCACCCATGTGGTGCAGAGAGGCGGCCGCCCAGACCAGGTCGACGGTGCCGAGTGCCGGCCGGCCCTCGTCCAGATCCGCCTGGATGCCGCGGACCCGGTCGGCGAGTGAGAGCGCGGACACCTTCACCGTCAGCCGGTGGAGCATCTGCGGCGAGCGGTCCACCGCCGAGACCTCGGCCCGCGGAAAACGCTGGGCCAGCGCGATGGCCCCGGTGCCGGTTCCACTGCCCAGGTCGACGATGCGGCCGGGTTCCCGGTCGGACAGGTCACCCAGCCAGGTGGTCAGCTCCGACAGGTAGGTCCGCAGGACCTCGGCGTCGAGCTCCAGGATCTCGGCCACGGCGGCGGTGCCGGCGTCGGCCCCGGTGTGGTCCGGGCGCGGGGCATTCGTGTCTGCGGTGTTCATACCCCGACGGCAACCGCACCTTGCGCATGACGCGAGCTCTCTTGTGCATGACACAAGAAAGCGATCTGGACAGTGCCCGGGGGCCGACCAGCTCGGCGTACACCCCGGCAAGGACTGGTTCACCGTCCTGTCGGGAACCATCACGCTGCTCCTCGGCGAGCGCGCCATCCGGGTCGAAACGGGCCAGGCGGCCGAGTTCTCCACCATGGTCCCGCACGCCATCAAGGCGCACGGCGGACCGGCCGAGATCCTGTGCATCCTCGATCACGACGGACGGCGCACACATCTCCACTCCCCGGCGTGAGCCCGGCCGCTACCGGCGCCGCGCGCGCGGACGTGCCCACGGAACGAGGGCGCCGCGCGGCCGCCCCGCCCGTCAGGCCTGGGCGGCCGGGTCGCGGTCGCGGTCGGGGGCGGGTGCCATCGTTCCGCCGGGAAGCGGTACGTGGACCGGGGGCCAGTTGCCCCATCCCGCTACGGGCTCCGCCGCCACACCACGCCACCACGGTTCGACCGCCGGAGGATCGGCGGGCTCGAACGGCCGGCCCGGGTGCGGAGCCACCATCGTCACCCCGACGAACTGGGTGGCACGCATCGACCATTCGGCAGGCTCGGCCCACGGATGCAGGGCGAGATTGAACGTCCCCCAGTGGATCGGCAGCATGACGCCCGCCGCCGGGTCATCGCCCTGGAGGTCCAGATGGGCCTGGACCCCCTCGTCGGGGCTCATGTGGATGTCCGGCCACGCACCGGGCTCCGGCTTGCCGTTCGTGTGGTCCTTGGGCCAGTACTGGCTGTACGCACCGATCTGGATCATGGTGGCGTCGAACGGCCCGTGCTCGGCGCCGATCTCCTTGAAGCCGGGGAAATACCCGGTGTCGCCGCTGTGGTAGATCCGGTGCTCGGGTCCAGCGACGACCCACGAGGCCCAGAGGGTGTGCTGCTGGTTACGAAGGCCGCGGCCGCAGAAGTGCCGGGCCGGGGTGGCTGTCAGGCGGATCCCGGCGACCTCCGTGGCCTCGTTCCAGTCGAGCTCGTGGATCCGGTCCAGGGGCACGCCCCAGCGCTCCAGGTGCGCCCCGACCCCGAGCGGCACCGCGAAGGCCGTGTCCGTACCGGCCAGGGCCCGGATGGTCGGAAGGTCGAGGTGGTCGTAGTGGTCGTGGGAGATCACCACCACATCGACCGGTCCGAGCGCGGCGAGCGGCAGCGGTGCGGGATGCAGACGCCTGGGTCCTGCGAACGCGAAGGGCGAGCAGCGGTCACCCCAGACCGGGTCGAACAGCACCCGCCGGCCGTCGATCTCGGCGAGCACACTGGAATGGCCCATCCAGGTGAGCCGCAGCCCGGAGACGGGGGGCGTGGCGAGATCGGCCAGGGTGGTGGCGTGGACCGGCACATCACCGGTCGGCGATCTGAGCGCCCGCTCCTCCTTGCGGAAGTAGGTCTTCGCGAACTCCAGAGCGGACCCCGACGGTTTGGTCCTTGCCCCCACCGGGTTCTGGAACACTCCGTCGGCGAAGTTGGGGGAACGACGAATGCGCTCCATACGGGTGCCGACCGGGTCGGCCCCGAAGTCGGCGGGCCGCAGCGCACGCAGCCGGGTGCGGAGCGGAAGCTTGGAGTCAGCGCCGGTCACAAGATCTCCTGAGGGAGTCGGTGTCATCTCATTATGGACGGGGGGTACGACAGTGCGAGAGCAGAACGCCCAACGGGATGGTGGCCCGAGGGGCGCACCTCAGCCACGCGGCTGCCCGTACACGTGCTCGACGTGGAGCCGCAGCACGACCCGGCGGTCCCTGACCATGGCCCGGCGGTAGTCGTCCCAGTCCGGGTGCTCGCCCTGGACGTCGCGGTAGAGCGTGACCAGCTCCGCCACGGTGGCGTCCTCGGGGTCGGCGGCCACCGGGGTGAGGTCCGCGGTGCCGTCCGCGACCGTCCAGGCCCAGCGGTCCTCACTGGTGACGTGGTAGCTCGCCCGCGGGTCCCGGCGCAGGTTCCGGGTCTTCGCACGGTCCTCGGTGACCGAGACCCGGACGATGCGCTCGTCGGGGTAGTAGAAGTGGTTGACATTGGACAGCTGGGGCCTGCCGTCCCGCTTGAGCGTGACCAGCACGCCGCTGTTGCCTTCGGAGAGCAACCGGAGAAGCGCATCCTGCTGTGCATCGAATCCCGTCATGACGCATCCAACGTCCGGACCCCGCGCAGGATTCCGCATCCGGCATCCGTCATCCGTCTCGCCGCTTCCCCGGCCGCATCCGGCCACCGGGCGGCGATTCGGCGCGGGCCGCATTGACAGCGGCGCCCCCGCCTCCCGATACTGACTCGCGATTCAGTAAAGAATCGCGACCACACGGGGCTCCGGGTCCGCGCAGCCCGGGTTTCACGGCATCGCCCGCCGGGCCCGCCCGATCGCAGTGACCGAGGAGAACTCCCGATGACGACGCCTCCGGTGTCCCCGCCCGCCCCGCTGATCTCCCTGACCTGGACGGACCACGTCACCGGCCGCCAGGGGCACCTGGTCGTCGACCGGCTGGTGCGCGGGGTGTCCAGCGGCGGGTTGCGGATGCGGGCGGGCTGCACGCTCGACGAGGTGGCCGGACTGGCCCGCGGCATGACGATGAAGGAAGCCCTCCACTTCGACGCCGACCGCACCGGGGCCCGCTACGTACCGCTCGGCGGCGCCAAGGGCGGCATCGACTGCGATCCCCGCGATCCGGCCGCCTACGGCGTCCTGGTGCGCTACCTGCGGGCCGTACGTCCGTACGTCGAGAACATCTGGACGACCGGCGAGGACCTCGGCCTCAGCCAGGACCTGGTCGACCGGGCGGCCGCGGAGGCCGGGCTCGTCTCCTCCATCGAGGCCGTCTACCCACTGCTCGACGACGAGACGGCGGCCCGGCAGAGACTGGCCGACGCCTTCGCCGTCGAGGTGGACGGCATCGGCCTCGACGAGCTGGTCGGTGGCTGCGGGGTCGCCGAGTCGGCCCTTGCCGCGCTGGACCGGGCCGGGATCGCGTACGGCGGGGCACGGGTCGCCGTACAGGGTCTCGGCACCATGGGCGGCGCGACGGCCCGGTTCCTGTCGCGGGCCGGGCTGCGGGTGGTCGCCGTGGCCGACGTCAAGGGCACGATCGCCAATCCGGCCGGCCTCGACGTCGAGGCCCTGCTGTCCGCCCGGGATGCCTACGGGACGGTGGACCGCGGCGCGCTGCGCGACGCGGACCGCGAACTGCCCGCCGAGGCCTGGCTGGACAGGGACGTGGAGGTGCTCATACCCGCAGCCGTCTCCTACACCATCGACGCCGCGAACCAGGCCCGGATCAGGGCCCCTTGGGTGGTCGAGGCGGCCAATATGCCGGTGCTGCCCGAGGCCGAGGCGCTGCTCGCGGAGCGCGGGATCACGGTCCTGCCCGACGTCGTCGTCAACTCCGGCACCAACGCCTGGTGGTGGTGGACCCTGTTCGGCGACATCGGCGCCGAGGCGGACGAGGCCTTCGCGCACACCCGGAGTTCGATGCGCGCTCTCGTCGAACTCGTACTGGACCGGGCCGCGGCGGACGGCTGCACCCCTCGGGCGGCGGCCCACGCCGTCGTCGCGGACCGGCTGCCGGTGATGACGGAACGCTTCGGCTGGTACCGCTGACCGGACCATGACGGCGCCCCGGCCCTGCGGCCACCGGGCAGCTCATGCCATGTGGTCCCCGTGCAGCGCACCGCCAAGGCCGCTGCGAGGACCAATGCCCGCCCACGGCCTGCCCGGGGGCGGGCATTGGTTAGGGTGACGCCGTGGGAAGAGTGCGGTTGAGTGTGGCGGAGCGACGCGAGGAGCTGCTGCGCGCTGCCGTCGAGCAGATCGAGGTGCGCGGTGTCGCGGCGGTACGGATCGCCGATGTGGCCGCCGTCCTCGGTGTGAGCAACGCCCTCGTGCTCTACCACTTCTCCACCAAGGAGAAGCTGGTCGCCGCCGCCTTCGCGCACGCGGCCGAGGCCGATCTCACCCATCTGCGCAAGCTGTTGACCCGCCGGACCACGGCGGTGCGCAGGCTGCGCGCCGCCGTCCGCTGGTACGCCCCGACGGGCCAGGCCAAGGGCTGGCGGCTGTGGATCGAGGGCTGGACGGCCTCGCTCCGCGACCCCGCGCTGCGCAATGTGGCAGGCGATCTCGACCAGCAGTGGAAGGCGGAGCTGGCCGAGGTCATCGAGGAGGGCGCGGCCGCGGGCGAGTTCCACTGCGACGACCCGATGTCCGTGGCGTGGCGGCTGACCGCTCTGCTGGACGGCCTGGCGGTGCAGATGACCTCGTACGCGGGTCCGCTCTCCCGGGCCACGATGCTGGAGTGGACCGAACAGGCACTCGCCCGTGAACTGGGCATCGACCATGCGACGCTGACGGCCTGACCAGCGGGCCTGCGGCCCCTCCGGTCGGCCCGTCAGGTCTGGCGCAGGGGTGCGTAGGACTCCCCCTGCAGGCCGAAGGTCCAGGCGACGCCGTCCTTCGCGGTCCGGGTCGCGGGCGGCACCCGCAGCCAGTACGTGCGATGCGTCCCGTCCGGCTCCGGGGTGGAGTTGACCACCTCGACCATGACCACGTCCTCGTCGCCGTCGAGCGCGATCCGCCAGAGGATGCCCGTCTCGTCCCGGTGGACCGGTTCGGCGCCCGACTCGCTGAGGTAGCGGTCGTATCCGTAGAACTCCAGCATCACGCGACGCAGTTCCGCGTTCTCCTCGGCCCGGATCCGCTCGGGGGTGAGCGCGGTCAGCTCCGCCAGGAAGTCGGCGGGCACCGGCATACCGCGCCAGGCGTACAGCCCGAAGCCGTCCCGGTAGGAGAGCGCGGGCCCGTCGCCCCGGTCGAGCCTGCCCGCCTCGTCGCGGTGCAGCGCCTCGGGACGCTCACTGATCACCACGGTGCGCTCGTAGGGCCACCACCAGCCCGCGTTCCTGGCCACCGCCGACAGTCCGTCGAGCCGGTCGCCCCGGCCGTCGAACGCGGCGAGCCAGGCCGCGTCGTGCTGGCCCAGGACCGCGTCGAGGAGGAGCAGCCGCACATCCGGCTCGTCGTCGGGCCGCTCGGCGAGTTCGGCGACGACACCCGCCCGTATCCGGTCGGCGAGCGCCGCCGTCGTCTCCCACAGCTGGGCGCCGGTGGCGGACCAGAGCGCGGACCAGCCGGCCGGGCCCAACTCGTCGTACATTCGGCGCCGTTCCTCCGCCCAGGGCCGGGTCCGTACCTCCTCGCGGACCGAGCGGCCGGCGTCGGCCAGCTTCTTCACGAGCCCGACGGCCTCCCTGGGCGAATCGGCCCAGACGAACTCCTCCGGCTCGGCCAGTCCCGCGCTGCGATAGGCGAGCCGCACCCCGTCCTCGGCTGCCGCCCGGTCCGCCGCTCCGGTCGCCGCCGCCACGGCCCGCCATGACTCCACGTACTGCATCGTCTCCCCGTCCCCTGTTCCCTGTTTTCCGCGTTGTCGGATCACTCTTCGCCACCGGCCCCGCAAGCCCGGCCTGCGGGGCCGGTCAGTCCGCGACGATGCGGACCGCCCCCGGTGCGTACTCCCGCTGGCGCACG
The DNA here is from genome assembly GCF_036226405.1 of Streptomyces sp. NBC_01260. Taxonomy (NCBI): domain Bacteria; kingdom Bacillati; phylum Actinomycetota; class Actinomycetes; order Kitasatosporales; family Streptomycetaceae; genus Streptomyces; species Streptomyces sp. NBC_01260. The sequence goes on from NZ_CP108464.1 coordinate 607,995, forward strand.
ACACGGAACCAGCCCTTCGGCAGCGGGATCACCGCGTGTTCCTCGTGCACCACACGTCCGCCGTCGGGCAGATGGAGCAGCATCGGGCCGAACACCCCGGCCTCCCGGATCAGCCGTCCCGGTCCCGGCACCGCGTGCGCGTGTCCGGTGACCTCACCGAGCGCGAGCACCAGCCGGCCCCGCCCGTCGCGCAGTTCCCCCGGTGCGTCCAGGAGGCTGGGGGGCACGTCGGACTTGTCCAGCGCCATGATCAGCACATCGCCCTGCCGGTACACAGACGTCTCCCATCCCGGCCGGCACCCGCTGTGCCGGCCACGTGGAAAACGCTACGGCGAGGGTCTGACAATCGGCCGCGGAGCGCCGGGAGCCGGGCCCGGCCGTCCCGTTGTCAGTGGGTCTTGATAGACCTTGCGGACATCAAATCCGTCACCGTCATCAGGAGCCCAGGGCCATGTCCGATGTGGACCACCTGCACGAGTTGCTCGGCCTTCCGGCCGTCGATTTCCAGCACACCGCGAGCGAGGGGTCCGCACCGGCCGCCGGCGCGGCTGCCTGGCGCGTCTCGGTCGACCCGTACGAGGACGAGGAGCGCAGCTGGGAGCAGGAGTTCGCCTCGTTCCTGGAGTCCGTCGATCCGGCCGGTGTGCGGGCGCTGATCGTCGGACAGTGGGGCGAGTCGTACGAGGAGGACTCGTCCTACCCGATCGGTCTCGTGACGGCCGCCGCCGACCGGCTGACGTCGTTGGAGGCGGTGTTCGTCGGCGATCTGACGATGGAGGAGTCGGAGATCTCCTGGATCCAGCAGAGCGATGTCACCGCTCTGCTCGCGGCCTACCCCGCGCTGGTGGAGTTCGGGGTGCGCGGCGGATCCGATCTCGTCTTCCCGCCCGTCCGGCACGAGCGGCTGCGTGCGCTCACCATCGAGACGGGCGGGCTGCCGGTCGCGGTGGTCCGCGGGGTGCTGGACAGCGAGCTGCCCTCGTTGGAGCGGCTCGATCTCTGGCTGGGTGTCTCCGCCTACGGCGGCGACACCGACGTGGCGGATCTCGCGCCGCTGCTGTCCGGCACCCGGTTCCCGGCCCTGCACCACCTCGGGCTGCGCAACAGCGAGGTGGAGAACGAGATCGCCGCGGCCATTGCTTCGGCCCCGCTCGTGGCCCGGTTGCGCACGCTCGATCTGTCGTGCGGCACCCTCGGGGACGAGGGCGCGGCCGCGCTGCTGGAGGGTCAGCCACTGACTCATCTCGATGTGCTCGATCTGCACCACCACTTCCTGTCCGAGCCGGTGGAGCGCCGGATCGCCGAGGCGCTGGAGCCGCACGGGGTGCGGGTCGATCTGTCGGACCGCTGCAAGCCGTGGGGCGACCGCGGGGCCGAGGGGCGCTACACCACGGTGTCGGAGTGATGCGGCGGTGAGAAGCATCGAACACCCCGGGGTCTTCCACGGCCTTCCCGTGCTGACCCTGCCGTTTCTGGACGATGCCGGTGTGCGGGCGCTGCCGGCCGCGGAGTCGGTGGCCTGGCGGCTGGACTGCGGCCAGGACGCGGTGCCGTTCCCGGAGCTCTGGCAGCACTTCCTCGACACGGTCGACACGACGCGTGTCCGTGCCCTGCTGGTCGGCCCGTGGTGGACGGACGACTACGACACCTTCGCCCCCGTCGTGGAGCGGATGGCGGCAGCTGCCGGCCGCTTCGAGGATCTGCGCGCGCTGTTCCTCGCCGATGTGGTCGGCGAGGAGTGCGAGGTGTCGTGGCTCGACATGTGCGACATCACGCCGTTGGTCCAAGCGTTTCCGCTCCTGGAGGAGCTGACCGTGCGCGGCGGTGGGGACAGCGTCCCCGAGGAGGAGAAGCTGCGACTGCGTCCGGTGCGGCACGAGGCGCTGAAGTCACTGAGGTTCGAGTCCGGCGGCCTGCCGGGCCACGTCGTTCGCGCGGTCGGGGCCAGCGTCCTGCCCGCCCTGGAGCGGCTGGAGTTCTGGTTCGGTGCCGACTGGTACGGCGGTGACGCCACGGTCGAGGACCTGCGGCCGGTCCTGGCCGGCGGCGGCTTTCCCCGGCTTCGCCATCTCGGCCTGCAGAACAGCGAGATCCAGGACGAGATAGCCGCGGCGGTCTCCTCCGCCCCGGTGATCGCCCAGCTGGAGTCGCTCGCGCTCTCCATGGGAACCCTCAGCGACACGGGGGCCGAGGCCCTCCTCGGCGGTCAGCCGCTCACCCATCTGACGTCGCTGGATCTGCATCACCACTACCTCACCGATCCGCTGATGGACCGCTTCCGCGAGCTGTGTGCCCGCTCGGGCACGCACCTCGATCTCGACGAGGCGGACACCTGGGATCCCGAGGACGAAGAGCCCCGCTATGTCGCGGTCAGCGAATAGCGCGCCGCCGCGCTTCGCGGTCGTCGGCAATCCCGGCAACCGCCGGGTCGGCCTCTTCCAGGACGCCGTGCGCGCCGCCGGACTGCCCCCGGCCCGCACCGTGTCCTGGCTCGACGTACTGAAGGGGACGGCGGTCTTCCTGCCCGGGGAGACCGTACGCGTCGATTCCCCCGGTGAGGACGCCGAGGTCGAGCGGCTGCTGCGCGGCGTCGACGACCCGACCAGGGTGGAGGGTTCGTCCCTCTGGTACGCACGGTTCACCTCGGCCGTAGGGGAGGTGGCGCGGGCGGCGGGCGCGGCGGGTGCGGTGCTGCTGGACGGTCCCGGCGACATCGCGGTGATGTTCGACAAACGCCTCTGTCACGGTGTGCTCGACGCGGCAGGGGTGCCGGTGCCCCCCTCGCCGACGTCGGGCCCCGCCGCACCGCCCGTGCGCGGCTGGGCGGATGTGCGCGGGCTGATGGCGGACCGCCGGATGCCGAGGGTGTTCGTGAAGCCCGCGCACGGTTCCTCCGCTTCCGGGGTACTGGCCGTCGAGACGGCCGGGCCCGGCCGGATCCGGGCGACCACCTCGGTCGAGCGGGACCGGGCCGGCCGGCTCCACAACTCGCTCCGGGTGCGGCGCCTCACGACGGAGGGCGAGGTCGCGGCGGTCGTCGACGCGCTCGCGCCGGACGGTCTGCACATCGAACGCTGGCTGCCGAAGGCCTCGCAGCGTGGCCGGGTCGCGGATCTGCGGGTCGTGGTGGTGGACGGCCGCGCCACCCATGCCGTCGTCCGCACCAGCCGCTCCCCCATGACCAATCTGCACCTCGGCGGCGCGCGCGGCGACCTGGACGAGGTGCGGGCCGCGATCGAGGCGGCGGGTGGCAGTTGGAGCGAGGCCCTGGCCGTGTGCGAGCGGGCGGGCGCCGCCTTCCCGGACACGCTGTGCGTGGGCGTCGATCTGCTTCCCTCGACCGGCTGGCGGCGTTTCGCCGTCGGCGAGGTCAATGCCTTCGGTGATCTGCTGCCACGTCTGACCGGTCTGCCGGGCAGCGGCGCCGAGGGCCTGGACACCTATGCGGCGCAGGTCGCAGCCGTACTGAACAGAGCAAGGAACCCCCGTGTCGACGCAGCATCCTGAACCCCCGTCCGGCGTCATGGACGCCCTGAACCCGGATATGAGCGAGGTCGTCGGCAGCCACGATCTGCTGCTCGTCACCCTGGACACCCTGCGCTACGACGTCGCGGCGGAGCTCGCCGCCGCCGGCCGTATCCCGAACCTGGCCCGGCATCTGCCCGGTGGTGTGTGGGAGCGGCGACACGCCCCGGGGAGTTTCACGTACGCGTCGCACCAGGCGATCTTCGCGGGGTTCCTGCCCACTCCGGCCGCCCCGGGGCCGCATCCACGGCTGTTCGCCGCCCGGTTCGCGGGCAGCGAGAGCACCGCGGAGCGCACCTTCGTCTTCGACACCCCCGACCTGGTCTCGGGTCTGGCCGCGGCCGGCTACCGCACGGTGTGCATCGGAGGTGTCGGGTTCTTCAACCGGCAGGCACCGCTCGGCTCGGTGCTGCCCGGAATGTTCCAGGAGGCGCACTGGGAGCCCGAGTTCGGCGTCGCGTCGGACACGTCCTTCGAGGCGCAGGTGACCCGGGCCGAACGCGTGGTCGCGCAGCTTCCCTCCGGGCAACGGCTGTTCCTCTTCGTCAACGTCTCCGCGCTGCACCAGCCGAACTGGTTCCACCGGCCGGGGGCGACCCGCGACGCGGGTGACAGCCGCGCCACCCATGCCGCCGCGCTGGAGTACGTCGATGCCCATATCGGCCGCCTCTTCGCCGCTGCGAGCAGCCGCCGCCGCGCGTTCGCCGTCGTCTGTTCCGATCACGGCACGGCGTACGGCGACGACGGCTACACCGGTCACCGGCTCGGACACGAGTCCGTCTGGACCGTTCCGTATGCCCATTTCTTCCTGGCCCCGGGGGCAACCGTCCGATGAACAGTCCGCACTCCGCCCGTCGCACCCCCCGTCCGTACCAGAGTTACGTCTACGCCTACCCGCACAAGACGGCGTACGGGAGGCTGTCCGAACACCCGGGCGGGCGGCCCGCACTGAGTGAGCTGTGGGCCGGGGAACGCAAGGACGCGCTCTCGCTCTATCTCCACATACCGTTCTGCGAGGTCCGCTGCGGGTTCTGCAACCTCTTCACCCGCATCGGCGCCCCGGACGAGCTCACCACCCGGTACCTCGACGCACTGGACCGGCAGGCGACGGCCGTACGGGACGCGCTGGGCGACGCGGAGCCGGTGCGTTTCGCCGCGGCGGCCTTCGGCGGCGGAACCCCCACCTTCCTGACGGCGGGCGAGCTGGAGCGTCTGTGCGACATCGCGGAGAAGCGCATGGGCGCCGATCTCCGTTCGGTACCCCTGTCGGTCGAGACGTCACCGTCGACCGCGACGGCCGACCGGCTGGCTGTCCTCGCCGACCGGGGGGCGACCAGGATCAGCATCGGGGTGCAGAGCTTCGTCGAGGCCGAGGCACGTGCGGCGGTCCGCCCGCAGCGCCGTGCGGATGTGGAGGCGGCCCTCGGGCTGATCCGGGACACCGGTGTCCCGGTCCTCAACATCGACCTGATCTACGGCATCGACGGACAGACCGGGGCGAGCTGGCGCGCCTCGCTGGACGCGGCGCTCCAATGGCGGCCGGAGGAGCTGTACCTCTACCCGCTGTACATACGTCCGCTGACCGGCCTCGGCAGGATCGGCACCTCGGCCGCGGACGCGGAGTCCGTCTGGGACGAACAGCGGCTGGGGCTGTACCGCGCGGGCCGCGATCACCTCCTCGGCAACGGCTACGAGCAGGTGTCGATGCGGATGTTCCGCCGCGCCGACGCCCCGCAGGCCGCTGGACCCGACGACTACGCCTGCCAGACCGACGGCATGATCGGGCTGGGCTGCGGCGCCCGCTCCTACACCTCGCGGCTGCACTACTCCTTCGACTACGCCGTGGAGATGCGGGAAGTGCGGGCGATCATCGACGGCTACACGTCGGCCGAGGACTTCTCGCACGCCGAGGTGGGCCGGTTCACCGACGGCGACGAGGCGCGCCGCCGTCATCTCCTGCAGTCGGTCCTCCAGGCCGAGGGGCTGCGGCTGTCGGAGTACCGCGAGCGGTTCGCCACCTCCCCCGACGAGGACTTCCGCGAAGAACTGGCCCTGTTCGAGGACCGGGGCTGGCTCGATCCGGACGCGCCGGCCGCCGGGCTGCTGCGCCTGTCCCCCGAGGGGCTGGCACACTCCGACGCCCTGGGCCCCGACCTCTTCTCCCCCGCGGTGCGGGCCGCGATGGCCTCGTACGAGCTGAAGTGAGCCCCTTCATGGACCTGACGATTCTCTACCGCGGTCCGCTCGCGTCGTGCGACTACGACTGCCCGTACTGCCCGTTCGCCAAGCGGCGCGACAGCCGGGAGCAACTGCGGGCGGACCGGGCCGCGCTGGAGCGGTTCACGGCGTGGGCGGCGGCGCAGACCGGTGACCGGATCTCGGTGCTGTTCACTCCGTGGGGCGAGGGGCTGGTCCGCTCCTGGTACCGCCGGGCGCTGGTCGAGCTGGCCCGACTGCCGCACATCCGCCGGGTGGCGATCCAGACGAACCTCAGCGGCCGTACGCAGTGGCTGGCCGCGGCGGGCGCCGTGGGCCGGGACAAGATCGCGCTGTGGTGCACGTACCACCCGGGCCAGACGCCGTACGAGCGTTTCCTGGCCCGGTGCGGGGAGCTGGCGTCCCTGGGAATCCGCCACAGCGTCGGTGTGGTCGGTCTGGCCGGCCACCTCGACGAGGCCCGGCGGCTGCGGGCGGCGCTCCCCGAAGAGGTGTACCTCTGGGTCAACGCCGCGGAAGGGCACAGCTACACGGACGAGGAGGCCGGCCGGTGGACGGAGATCGATCCGCTGTTCCCGTACAGCCGTCATCCGCACCGTTCGGCCGGGCTGCCCTGCCGGACCGGTGAGTCGGTCATCTCGGTGGACGGGGACGGCACGGTGCGCCGCTGCCACTTCGTCCGGGCCGAGCTCGGCAATCTCTACGACGGCAGCTACCGGGGGGCGTTGGGCCCGCGGGCCTGCCCGCTGGCCGTGTGCGACTGCCACATCGGCTACGTCCATCTGGAGACGCTGCCGCTGTACGACGTGTTCGCGGGCGGCGTGCTGGAACGCGTTCCGGCCCGGCCGCCACGTTCTGTTCAGCGGGTGAGCCCCTAATTGCCTGGACGGAGCGCTGAACGGCCTGGTGGCATGGGCGCCATGAACTCCTTCTGGACAGGCGAGCGGGTGCGGCTGCGCGGCATCGAACCCGCGGACTGGCAAGCGTTCATGGAGATGGACGGGTACTCGGATCACCAGCGGTCGGGGGACATGCTCCACCCGCCGCGCTCCGCCGAGGGGTACCGCGCCTGGGCGGCGGAGCAGGCCGTCGCCAAGCCCACCGGGGATTGCTTCCGGCTGGCGATCGAGGCCCTGGACGGTGGAGTGCTCGTCGGTGGCATCTCGACCCATGACGCCGACCCGCGCACCGGCAGGTTCACTTACGGCATCGGGGTCGGCGGCGGTCATCAGCGGCGCGGGTACGCGTCCGAGGCGATCGTGCTGCTGTTGGGCTTCATGTTCGGCGAGCGGCGCTATCACAAGTGCGAGGCGCAGGTCTACGCGTACAACGGCGCGTCGGTCGCATTGCACCGCGGGCTCGGCTTCACCGAGGAGGGCCGGCTGCGCGACCACGAGTTCTTCGCCGGACGCCATCACGACCTGGTGCTTCTGGGGATCACCGCCCCCGAGTTCGCCGAACGGCACCCGTTCGGCGAACCCTGACCGGCCCGGCCCCTCAGAGCGGCAGCAGGTCCGGCCGCTTCGCCTCCACGTGGTCCCCCGAGGACTCGCCGCGCAGGCGCCGCCCGATCCACGGCACCAGGTACTCGCGCGCCCAGTTGATGTTGTCACGCCGGACCTCCAGCGTTCCCCGGTGCGCCTGCGGGGGCCACTCCTGGTCCGGGTCGGCCGGCACGTCGAGACCGAGCACCTGGGCGGCGCGCAGCGCGACCCGGGTGTGTCCCTCGGGCGACAGATGCAGCCGGTCGCCGTCCCATGCGCGCCGGTCCTGCACGGAGCGCAGCGACCAGAGGTCGAGCACCGGGCAGTCGTAGCGGTCCGCGATGGACCGCACATGGGCGGTGTAGGTGGCGATCTTGCCGCGCAGATGGCGCAGCACGGGAACACCACGGGTGTCGAAGCCGGTGGTGACCATGACGGTGCCGACCGATTCGGTCAGCTCCGCGACCGCGCGCTCGAAGCGCTCGGCGACGTCGTCGGGGTCGGTGCCCGGCCGGATGATGTCGTTGCCGCCCGCGCAGAAGCTCACCAGGTCGGGGGCGAGTTCCCTGGCGCGCGGCACCTGCTCCTCGACTATCTGGTCGAGGAGACGTCCTCGTACGGCGAGATTGGCGTACCTGAAGTTCCCGTGCGCGGCGCCAGTAATGCGCGGCGCCGTTTCGGGGTCCGGGAGCTGGTCCGCGAGGATTACCGCGAACCGGTCCGCCCAGCCGACGAATGTCCCGTCCGGGCCGAGGTCGCCGACTCCCTCGGTGAAACTGTCGCCAATCGCCGCGTACGACTCGATGGCGCCCTGTCGGTTGATGACGCCCTGTCGGATGTTTCTCGAATCGTTTGCCACAAGGGCATATCCTGCACCGTCGAATGTGACCTACGCGACCGTAATACGGGGTTGACGGGTGGTGAGATAGACCACCCGGTCAGTTTTTGGTAAAGGGGGAATAAGCAGAAGGACGGTGCGCCGCCGCGCACCGTCCCTCTGTGTATTGCTCTGGTCCGGGTCACCGGACCGGTACTGCCTGGATCAGACGTTGATCCCGTGCGACGCCAGGTAGGCGATCGGGTCGATGTCCGAGCCGTACGCCGGACCCGTGCGGATCTCGAAGTGCAGGTGCGGGCCGGTCGCGTTGCCGGTGGCGCCCGAGAGGCCGACCTGCTGGCCCGCGGTCACGGTCTGGCCCGCCGAGACGGAGAGCGAGGACATGTGGCCGTACTGCGAGTAGTGGCCGTCGGCGTGCTTGATGACGACCTCGTTGCCGTACGCGCCGCCCCAGCCGGCGGTGACGACGGTGCCCGAGGTGATCGCCTTCACGCTGGTGCCGGTGGAGACGGGGAAGTCGATGCCGGTGTGGCTGCCGCTGGACCAGTTGGCGCCGGAGGCGCGGTAGGCGGTGGTGTGGCTGCCGGGAACCGGGTGGACGTAACCGGAGGCGGTGCCCTGACCGGCCGGGGCCGAGGTCTCGTTGGACGCCTGGGTACCGGAGGAGGACGCGGAGTTGGAAGCCGCGGGGGCCTTCGACTCGGTCTTGGCCGGAGCCGGGGCCTTCGACGGGGTGGTGGCACCCGCGGAGGTGTGCGAGCCGGTGGTCGAGGCGTGGCCCCAGGCCTCGCCGCCGAGCGTCAGCTTCATGCCCGGGAAGATCAGGCTCGGGTCGTCGCCGACGACCTCGCGGTTGTCCTGGTACAGCTTCTCCCAGCCACCCTTGAGCTTGTGCTGGGCAGCGATCTTCGACAGGTAGTCGCCGGAGACCACGGAGTACGTCTTGGTGCCGGCCTGCTTCTCGGCGACCGGCTTGGCCGGGGCGGCGTGCGTGGCGGCGGCCGACTTCGCGGTGGCGGGAGCGGCGTGCTCCGCGGCGGTGGCACCGGTGGCACCGAGCAGCGGAAGCACGATGACGGCTCCGCCGGCGCTGGCGACGACGATGCCACGGGCGATGGTGCTGGACTTCGGACGGCGGTGCTTACCCAGTATGGGCATGAAGAATTTCCTCTCCGGCGCCTACGAGGTGAGCTGTCGGGTTCGGGCTGGAGATGCCCGGTCACGCCTGGCGCGACTTAACCCCGAGCCGGCCGGATCTCTCCGGTCGGCGGCTTACCTGGTTCCCCCGCTCCTGCCACACGGTGAGTGGGTGCGAATTCCGGACGGCGGCAGGATTAGGCGTTCCATCCGGATTGAGAGTGAACGTAAGCGAGCCGGGACGGCGGAAACAAGCCATGGGTTCCACTCCGGATTCCGCTCCGGAAAATCGGCGCGGAATTCCGGTGACACTCCGTGGATTATGGATCTTGGCTTTCCGCACGACGCACGGATTACCCAACCGGCGCACCGCCACACACCGTCACGGATATGATCCCGCTCACGAGTGGGCGACCATCTCCCTTATAAGCAGGGCATGTTCGACTAAAGGCCTCAATACGGACATGTCGCACCCACCATTCACTTCGGAGCCGCGGCCGCCCCGCGTCGGCACCACCGTCGCTGCGCGCGCCCCGACGGCCCCCGAACCGTGGCGGTCCGGGGGCCGCGCAGAGGGCAGAAGAACGGGCACATGGAGCCGTCACCGACATGATTGCCCGAGTATCCGATGTCGTATCGTCACGGGAGTGGACCCGTCGGCGACACGCGTCGGCGGCAGAGCCTCCAGGAGTGACCGTGACGCAGCAGCTGCCGCAGACCCCGTCGACGGAACCCGAGCTGGCAGGGGTCCGTAATTTCCGTGACGTGGGCGGGCTACCCGCCTCGGACGGCCGCCGGGTGCGGTACGGACGGCTCTACCGCAGCGGTCACCTGGCGGGCGCCACCGCCGAGGACGCCGCGTTCCTCGGCGGCCTCGGCCTCCACACCGTCTTCGACTTCCGCAACGCCACCGACCTCAAGCTGGACGGAATGGACGTCGAGCTGCCCGGCGTGCGCAACGTGAACATCCCGCTCACCGATCCGGCGGACGGCACCGAGTTCTGGCAGATGGTGCGCGACGGCAACATGGACGAGCTGCGCGGCATCCTCGGCGGCGGCAAGGGGACCGACCGCATGGTCGCCTCCTACCGCTCGATCATCCTGGACCGCACCGCCGAGCACAGTCGCGTGCTGCACGCCCTGGCCGAGGACAGCGTCCCCGCCCTGATGCACTGCGCGGCCGGCAAGGACCGGGCAGGGCTCTCGATCGCGGTCTCCCTGCTCGCGGTCGGCGTCAGGCGCGAGGCCGTCGAGGCCGACTACCTCAAGTCCAACGAAGCCCACCGCCGCTACCGGGTGCGCCGCAGCGACACCTCGGCGGCCGGGATGTCGCCCGAGGTGATGGAGCTCCTCAGCCCGCTCTTCGGAGCCCACAGCGAATATCTCGCCGCGGCCTTCGACACGATCGACGAGACCTGGGGCGGCACCGACCGCTACCTCTCCGAGGGGCTGAAGATCACCCCCGAGACACGGGAGCGGCTGCGCGAGCGGCTCCTCGACGAGGCCTGACCGGCCGGCCGGGCCACAGAGCGCGCGGCTACTGGTTGTGCATCCCCACCGCGAACAGCAGGTAGAGGAAGCCCGCGATGACGTGCCCGGCCACCAGGTAGGCGAACAGCCTGATGACCAGGCCGCGGGGCATCTTCCGCTCCTGCGAGTCGGAGTCCTTCCGCCTGGCCGGGGTGAGCGGGTCGTAGTTCTCGGAATCGGACATGACAGTCCTCTCTGGCGACCGGACGGGCCGGCGGCGGGGACGGCGCCTCAGCGCCGGTGGATCCCGCTGCCGAGACACAGCTCGGCGGCGGGGCTCTGCAGCAGGGTGTGGACGAAGAGCAGCTCGGCGCCCTCGCGCTCCGGCGCCGCGATCCGGTGCGGGGTGAGCGAGTCGAAGTGCGCACTGTCGCCGGGACCCAGGTCGTGCACGGTGTCCCCGAGGGTCACCCTGAGGTTTCCGGCCAGGACATACAGCCATTCCTCACCCGGATGGACACGCACCAGGTCGCCCTGCGCGCCGTACGGGACCCGGACGCGCAGCGCCTGCATCGCCCGGCCCGAGCCACCGGCCTGCTGGTACATCCAGCCGTCGGCCTCGGCCCCCTCGAACTTCCGGCCGCGGACGATCGCGTCACGTTCCGGGGGGATCTCGCCGAGCAGCTCGGAGACCGTCGTACCGTAGATCCTGGCAAGTCCGAGCAGCATCGGCAGCGAGGGCTGCCGTCGGCCCGTTTCGAGCCGGGACAGATGGGCGGGTGAGAGCCCGGCGCGCTGGGCGGCGGTCTCCAGGGTGAGCCCGCGGCCGCGGCGCAGATCGCGCAGGCGTGGCGCGACACCGGGCAGCTCGTCGGTCACCCCTCCTTCTGGAGGATTCATGTCTCCATTGGGCCAGGATATTTCCTCGGAGGCAAATTTCTTACCTCCGAGGCAAATCCTCTGCTGATCAACGGTTGGCGACGGCCTGCTTCACCAGGGTCCGGCCGAAGTCCCACATCAGCCCGCCGTTGTGCGCGTCGTCCATCACCGCCGTGAACGCGGTCACAAACCGGTCCACGTCCGCCTCGTCGATGACAAGCGGCGGAATCAGCTTGATCACTTCGAGATGGTCGCCGGAGACCTGGGTGAGGATCCGGTGCTTCTGGAGCAGCGGCACGACCACCATCTGCGCGAACAGTCCCTTGCGGGCCGCCTGGAGCATGGTCCAGCGGCTGCGCAGCTTCAGCGAGGACGGCCGGCCGAACTCGATGCCGATCATCAGCCCGCGCCCCCGCACCTCGTGCAGCAGCTCGTAGCGGCCGACCAGTGCGGCCAGCCTCTCGCGCAGCAGATCACCGGTGCGGCGCGCGTTCGCCACAATCTCCTCGTCCTCCATCACGGTGAGGACCGCGAGCCCGGCCGCCATCGCCTGGGCGTTGGAGCCGAAGCTGGCCGAGTGGACCAGCACCCGGTCCATCGACGAGTAGACGCGTTTGAAGATCCAGTCCTTGCCGAGGGTCGCCCCGACCGGCACATAGCCGCCGGAGAGCGCCTTGGCGACGCAGACCAGATCCGGTTCGACCCCTTCCTCGTGCTGGTACGCGTAGAAGTCACCGGTCCGGCCCAGACCGGTCTGCACCTCGTCGGCGATGAGCAGGGCCTTGTACTTGTGCAGCAGCTCCTGGCCGGCGCGCAGGAAGCCGGGCGGCGAGGCGTGCACGCCCTTGCCCTGGATCGGCTCGACGACCAGGCCGGCCACATCGCCCCGCTTCAGTTCGCGCCGCAGAGCGTCGAGGTCACCGAGCGCGATGGCGGTGTCGGGCAGCAGGGGTGCGAAGCCGTCCCGGAATCCGGCCTCGCCGTTGACCGAGAGCGCCCCGGTGGTCAGGCCGTGGAAGGCGTGCGCGCAGTACAGGATCCTCGGCTTCCCGGTCGCGTACCGGGCGAATTTGAGCGCCGTCTCGACGGCCTCCGTCCCGCTGTTGCCGAAGAACACCCGGTCCAGGTGCGGGCTGTGCGTGAGCAGCTTCTCGGCCAGCAGCCCCGGCAGCGGCTGGCAGTCGAAGCGGGTGAGGTCGGCGAGCGAGGCATCCAGGACGTCGTGCAGCGCCTTGCGTACGACGGGGTGGTGCCGGCCGAGCCCCATCACCCCGAAGCCGGCCAGCATGTCCAGGTAGTCGTTGCCCTCCGCGTCCCAGAAGTGCGCGCCCTCGGCCCGTTCGTAGACCTTGTCGAAGCCGATGGTGTGCAGCATGCGCGGTAGCTGGTGGTTGAGGTACTTCGTGTGCAGCTCGTAGCGCTCGGCGCCGCGCTCCGCGAGGAGCTGTGCCAGATCGAAGCCCTTGGGCCCGTCGTCCTTCATGCCCCGCTCTCCTTGTGCCCGTTGCCCAGGGCGTTGCGCCCGTGGTACCCGTCGTCGACGGGAAGTCCGTGCCCGTCGGCCGCGACCGGCTGCGCGGCGGCCAGCGTGGCGCTGATCCGGCCCGCGATCTCGACCGGTGTGAGTCCGATGTCGGCCAGCACCTCGGCGCGCTTGCCGTGCGCGAGGAACTGCTCGGGAATGCCGAACGTGCGCAGCGGGACATCGGTCCCGGCGTCCCGCAGCGCCTGCCCGACCGCCGAGCCGACGCCTCCCGCCCGGCTGTTGTCCTCGACGACGGCGACGAGCCGGTGCCGCGCGGCGAGCGGGGCCAGCTGCTCGTCGACCGGCTTGACCCAGCGGGGGTCGACCACGGTGCAGCGGATGCCGGCGCCCGCGAGCAGACCGGCGGCCCGCAGACAGACGGGGGCCATGACACCGACCGCGACCAGCAGCACATCGGCGTCCTCGTCGCGGTGCAGTACGTCCATGCCGCCGATCCGGCCGATGGCGGGGACCTGCTCCCCCACCGAGTCCTTGGGGAACCGGATCATGGTCGGGGCGTCATCGACGGCGACGGCCTCGCGCAGCTGGGCCCGCAGCTGGCCGGCGTCGCGCGGTGCGGCGATCCGGAGCCCCGGCACGACCTGGAGCAGGGACAGGTCCCACATGCCGTTGTGGGACGCCCCGTCCGGCCCGGTGACCCCAGCCCGGTCCAGGACGAAGGTCACTGCGCAGCGGTGCAGCGCGACGTCCATCAGCAACTGGTCGAAGGCCCGGTTGAGGAAGGTGGCGTAGACGGCGACGACGGGGTGCAGCCCACCGGTCGCCAGTCCCGCCGCGGAGACCGCCGCGTGCTGCTCGGCGATCCCGACGTCCCAGACCCGGTCGGGGAACGCCTCGGCGAACTTCGTCAGCCCCACCGGGTGCAGCATCGCGGCCGTGATGGCGACGACGTCCGGCCGCTCGGCCCCGATCGCGGCGATCTCGTCCCCGAACACCGAGGTCCAGGAAGGACCGGCCGCCGGGGCGAGCGGGGCGCAGGTCAGCGGGTCCATCGCACCGACGGCGTGGAACCGGTCGGCCTCGTCCTGGAGGGCGGGCTGATAGCCGCGGCCCTTCTCGGTGAGGCAGTGAACGAGCACCGGGCCGTGGAAGCGCTTCGCCCGGCGCAGCGCGGACTCGACGGCGGCGGTGTCGTGCCCGTCGATGGGTCCGACGTACTTCAGGCCGAGGTCCTCGAACATGCCCTGCGGGGCGAAGGCGTCCTTGAACCCCTTCTTGGCGCCGTGCAGCGATTCGTAGAGCGGCTGTCCGATGACGGGCGTCTGCTGGAGGACACCCTTCCCCCAGGAGAGGAAACGTTCGTAGCCGTCGGTGGTGCGGAGCGTGGCGAGGTGGTTGGCGAGGCCGCCGATCGTCGGCGCGTACGAGCGCTCGTTGTCGTTGACGACGATGATCAGTGGCCGGTCCCTGGCGGCGGCGATGTTGTTCAGCGCCTCCCAGGCCATGCCGCCGGTGAGCGCTCCGTCGCCGATGACCGCGACGACGTGGTCGGGGCGGCCCAGTACCTGGTTGGCCTTGGCCAGGCCGTCGGCCCAGCCGAGCACCGTGGAGGCGTGCGAGTTCTCGATGACGTCGTGCTCGGACTCCTCGCGGGAGGGGTAGCCGGAGAGGCCGCCCTTGCCGCGCAGCTTGGAGAAGTCCTGCCGTCCGGTGAGGAGTTTGTGCACGTAGCTCTGGTGGCCGGTGTCCCACAGAATGCGGTCCACGGGCGAGTCGAAGACCCGGTGCAGGGCGATGGAGAGCTCCACCACACCGAGGTTGGGTCCCAGATGACCGCCGGTCCTGGCCACGGCCTGCACCAGGAACTTCCTGATGTCCTCGGCGAGTTCGCCGAGTTGTGGTTCGTTGAGCGTCTTGAGATCGTGCGGCCCCCGGATGCTCTGCAGAAGCGTCATGCCGGGCCCCCTCTCTAATCCTGTCTCAGCTCACGATGACGGCGGGGACCCCCGATGGTGTCCCGGCGTCGTCCATGCCCTCAGCGATCTTCAGGGCTTCCTCGATGAGGGTCTCGACGATCTTCGACTCGGGCACCGTCTTGATGATCTCGCCCTTGACGAAGATCTGGCCCTTGCCGTTGCCGGAGGCGACGCCGAGGTCGGCCTCGCGGGCCTCGCCGGGACCGTTGACGACACAGCCCATCACGGCGACCCGCAGCGGCACCTCCATGCCCTCCAGACCGGCGCTGACCTGGTCCGCCAGCTTGTAGACGTCCACCTGGGCGCGACCGCACGAGGGGCAGGACACGATCTCCAGCCGGCGCTGCTTCAGGTTCAGCGACTCCAGGATCTGGAGCCCGACCTTGACCTCCTCGGCCGGCGGCGCGGACAGCGAGACCCGGATCGTGTCGCCGATGCCCTCGCTGAGCAGCGCGCCGAAGGCCACGGCCGACTTGATCGTGCCCTGGAACGCCGGTCCCGCCTCGGTGACGCCGAGGTGCAGCGGGTAGTCGCACCGCGCGGCGAGCTGCCGGTAGGCGTTGACCATCACGACCGGGTCGTTGTGCTTGACCGAGATCTTGATGTCCCGGAAGCCGTGCTCCTCGAAGAGCGACGCCTCCCACAGCGCCGACTCCACCAGTGCCTCGGGCGTCGCCCTGCCGTACTTCTTCAGCAGCCGCGCGTCCAGCGAACCGGCGTTGACCCCGATCCGGATCGGGGTCCCCGCGTCATTGGCGGCCCGCGCGATCTCCTTCACCTTGTCGTCGAACTGCTTGATGTTCCCCGGATTCACCCGCACCGCCGCACAACCCGCGTCGATCGCCGCGAACACGTACTTCGGCTGGAAGTGAATGTCCGCGATCACCGGGATCTGTGACTTCCGCGCAATCGTCGCGAGCGCGTCCGCATCGTCCTGCGTCGGACACGCCACCCGCACGATCTGACAGCCCGACGCCGTCAGCTCCGCGATCTGCTGCAGAGTCGCACCGATGTCGGACGTACGCGTCGTCGTCATCGACTGCACCGAAACCGGCGCATCCCCGCCGACCGCCACCGACCCGACCTGGATGCGCCGCGAGTGGCGGCGCATCGCGAGCGGCCGGGCCGGCAGCTCGGGGAGACCCAGTGCGACTGGTTCTCCGGCGGTCATCACGTCACCGGTTCCCGCCGATGGTCTCCCGCGCGGCACGCAGGGATTCCTTCAGCGACCCCATGGTGGCGAGTACGGCGGTGGGCTCGTAGCCGCAGTGCGCCATGCAGTTGGCGCAGCGCGGGTCCTTGCCGCGGCCGTACTTGTCCCAGTCGGTCTCCTCGATGAGCTCCCGGTACGTCGGCACGTAGCCGTCGCTCATCAGGTAGCAGGGCCGCTGCCAGCCGAAGAGCGAGTAGTTGGGAATGGCCCATGCCGTGCACGGGAAGTCGGCCTTGCCCTCCAGGAAGTCCAGGAAGAGCGGGGAGTGGTTCAGCCGCCACCTGGCCCGGTTGCCGCCCGCGAAGGACTTCTTGAACAGTTCGCGGGTCTGCTCGACTCCCAGGAAGTGCTCCTGGTCGGGTGCCTTCTCGTATGCGTAGGCGGGCGAGATCATCATCTCGTCGACCTTCAGATCGTCATTGAGGTAGTTGAGGACCTCGATGATGGTCTGCGGAGTGTCGGTGTTGAAGAAGGTGGAATTGGTGGTGACCCGGAAGCCGCGGCGCTTGGCCTCCTTGATCGCCGCCACCGCCTCGTCGAACACTCCTTCCTTGGCAACCGATTCGTCGTGCCGCTCGCGCAGCCCGTCGATGTGCACGGCGAACGCGAAGTAGGGCGACGGCGTGAACTTCTCGATCTTCTTCCGCAGCAGCATCGCGTTGGTGCAGAGGAAGACGTACTTCCTCTTCGCCACCAGCTGTCGGACGATTTCGTCGATCTGCGGATGCATCAGCGGCTCGCCGCCCGCGATGGAAACCATCGGGGCGCCGGATTCGAGCACCGCGCCAACGGCCTGGGCCACCGGCATGCGCTGTTTGAGAACTCCGGCGGGATGCTGAATCTTCCCGCAGCCTTCGCAGGCGAGATTACAGGCGAACAGCGGCTCCAGCTCGACAATCAGCGGGAACTTTTCCCGCTTTCGGAGCTTCTGTTCAGCAAGGTACGTCGCAATCTTGATGGTCTGACGGAGTGGCATGGCCATCTAGCTCACCTCCTGGGGAGCAGCAAAGATCGGTGCCATTCATAGAAAGCCGGTAGGACGGCACGAAGAACGCGGAATGCCGATATTCCACCGCGGACCGTGCCGATGCGGACGAGCTCATGCTCTGGAGCGTCCACGACCACCCGTACGGCCGCAACCGGGCGCGGCCCGGAGCGCAGGGCGGTGCGCAGAGTGACGGCGGACTCCATGTCCACCGCGATCGCTCCCGTGGACCGCAGCTCGGCCCGCTCATGCCCGCGTACGACATGGTCGGAGCCGGTCAGCGGACCGGTGTGGACGGTGCGTCCCGGTACTGCTCTGGCCAGGGCGTCGGCAAGCAGTTCGGTGCCGGTGCAGGCGGCCGACTCCCCGGCGAACCGGGTCTCGTCGGCCACCACCAGATCTCCGGGGTGCATGCCGGGCGTCAGCCCGGCACAGAACCCCGAGGCGATGACCGCGGCGCCGAACGCCCGGCCCTCGCCGAGCGCCCGCGCCACGGCGGTTTCGGCCGCCTTGGGCCCCATGCCCGTACGGAGTACGGTCACCGGGCCCGGGGCCTTGTCCGCCCTGCTCCTGCCGGTGCGCAGGGCGAGCTGTTCGATGCCGAGCGCGCAGGCGATCAGCAGCGGGTCAGCGGGGCCGGGCGGCCCCGCGGGTTCGCCCATCAGGCCCCCTCACGGACGGCGGTGCGGCCGGCGAAGGGGTCGCCGTGCACATACCGCCCGAGTGCGGTCAGCGGGAAGACCTGCCGGTAGAGGTGGTAGTTGATGGAGAAGTCCCAGGGGAAGCCGGTACCGGTGAAGTACGGCTCGTCCCAGGAGCCGTCGGCCTGCTGGGTCCCGGTGAGCCAGGCGACCCCGCGGGCCACGGCCGTGGTGTCCCGCCGGTCCGCGGCAAGGAGTGCGAGCAGCGCCCAGGCCGTCTGGGACGCGGTCGAGGCTCCGTGGCCGATCCACTTGTCCTCGTTGTACGAGCGCAGGTCCTCGCCCCAGCCGCCGTCGTCGTTCTGGACGGACTCCAGCCATTGGACCGCGCGGCGGATCGAGGGATGCGCCGCGGGCAGTCCGGCGGCGACCAACGCGGGCACCACCGACCCTGTTCCGTACACGTAGTTGACGCCCCACCGGCCGAACCAGCCGCCTGCGACGTCCTGTTCGGCGAGCAGCCATTCAATGCCGCGCCGGGTGACGGGGTTCGCGGAATGGCCCTCGATGGCGAGCATCTCCACCACGTGCCCGGTGACGTCCGCGGACGGCGGGTCGATGACCTCGCCGAAGTCGCAGAAGGGCAGCCGGTTGGGGAACGGGCTGGTGTTGTCGGCGTCGAACGCTCCCCAGGCGCCGTTGCGGGACTGCATGCCGACGTTCCAGCGCACCCCCCGCTCGATGGCGGCCTCGATCCGTGCCGGATCCGGGTGGCGGACCCGGCGCAGCGCGAGGACCACCTCCGCGGTGTCGTCGATATCGGGGTAGTTGTCGTTGTGGAACTCGAACGCCCAGCCGCCCGGGGAGAGTTGGGGCCTGCGCACCGACCAGTCGCCCGGCCGGGCGATTTCCTCGTCGAGCATCCAGTCCGCCGCTTTCACGAGCGCCGGGTGATCGGGGCTCACTCCGGCGTCGGCGAGCGCGATGGTGGCGAGACAGGTGTCCCAGACCGGGGACTGGCAGGCCTCGATCATGCGGGCGCCGTCCTCGCGCCAGACCGCGAACCGGTCCAGCGAGGCGAGTCCGGCCCGCATCACCGGGTGGTCGAGGTCGTAGCCCAGCAGATGCAGCGCGATGACGGAGTAGACGGCGGGCGGCTGGATCCCGCCCCAGCAGCCGTCGTTCTCCTGGCGTTCGATGATCCAGCGGGCGGCCGCGTTCATGGCGAGACGGCGGACTCTGCGCGGGGCGATCCGGTGATAGAGGTGCAGCGCCTTGTCGAGGCGCTGGAAGACACCGTCCCAACTGGCCGCCGGAGCAGGGGGCCTGGCCGGGTTCGGTTCGCCCGGGTCGGTGTGCAGCTCGTCCAGCGCGAAGGGGGCGGGCCGGACCGGCCGCTTCGCGGAGACGACCGTGAGCGGCACGATGGTCTGGCGGGCCCAGCAGCCGAAGTCGTAGATATTGAGCGGGACCCACTTGGGGAAGAACATCAGCTCGGGCGGGAGCTCCGGCAGGTCGTCCCATTTCCACCAGCCGAACAGGGCCAGCCAGATCCGGGTGAACACCCGGCTCGCCGCGATTCCGCCCTGTTCCCTGACCCACCCCGCGGCACGGACCATGTGCGGGTCCTGCGGCCGGTCACCGGCCAGCCGCAGTGCCACGTACGCCTCGATGGTGGCGGAGAGGTCCCCGGGGCCGCCGTGGAACGTGGCCCAGGTGCCGTCACCGAGCTGCTCGCCGCGGATGAAGCGGCCGGCCGCCTGGACCGTGGCGGAATCCTGGATTCCGAGGAACTGGCGGAGCAGGAGGTCCTCGGCGTCCATGGTGACGTTGGTGGCGAGGTCGCCCTTCCACCAGCCCTGCTCGTCCTGCTTGCCGAGGAGATGCTCCACCGAGCGTTCCGCGGCCCGCCGCGCGGCGGCCAGTACGTCGTCCGCGGCGGTGGTTGATTCGGTTGTCGGTCTACTGGCCGAGGCTGCGCGGGGATCCACAGCCCCGGGGCTTCCGTCGGTCGTCGCTGTCATGGCTTCCCCTTCGTGCAGTTGGTCCTCTGCTGTGCTGGGGTCTCCGTCGGCCGGCGCCCGTGACGAACGCCGGCCGGCGACTGCGAGTCATATGGACCAGATGGCGATCATCTCTTTCGTACGACGACGAAGTCCGCGAGCGCCGTGAGCTGCGCCCGCACGGTTTGCGGCATGTCGACACCGTGCAGCGCCTCGATGGCGACCGCATGCTGACGACGCGCCTCCTGAGCGGTCCATTCGCGGCCGCCCGCCTCCTCGATGAGTGCCGCACGGGCGGCGAACTCCTCTTCGGAGAAGCTGTCGAAGTCGCTGCTCTTCGCGTCGGCGGCGAGCAGCTCGCCCAGGCGCTCGGAGGCCGGTCCGCCCGCGGCGAGCGCGGCGACGACCGGCAGGGACTTCTTGCGCTGGCGCAGATCACTCCAGGTCTGCTTGCCGGTGGTCTCCGGGTCGCCCCAGATCCCGAGCAGGTCGTCGACCGCCTGGAAGGCGAGGCCCAGGTGGTAGCCGTATGCCTCCAGGACGTCGGCGGTGCGGTCGTCGGCACCGCCGAGCACCGCGCCGATGGAGCAGGCGCAGGCGAGCAGGGCGCCCGTCTTGTTGCCCTCCATCTCCAGACACTCCTCGACGGTGACCCGCTCACGGTGCTCGTAGGAGATGTCCTGAGCCTGCCCGTCGATGAGCTTGCGGGTGGCCGTGGTCAGCCGCCGGGCCGCCCGGCCCGCCTCGACCGTCCCGAGCTCCAGCAGGACCTCGTTGGCCAGCGCGAAGAGCGCGTCGCCGACCAGGATCGCCTGGGCGGGGCCGTGCACCTTCCACACCGTGTCGCGGTGGCGCCGCTGCTCGTCGCCGTCCATCAGGTCGTCGTGCAGCAGCGAGAAGTTGTGCACGAGTTCGACGGCCACGGCGCCGGGGATGCCGGCCTCCGCGGCGGCGCCGGCCGCTTCCGCGGACAGCAGGGCCAGCGCCGGGCGCACGGCCTTGCCGCCGTCGCCGTCGGAGGGCCTGCCCTGGGCATCGATCCAGCCGAAGTGGTAGGCGGCCACGGTGTCCATGGGCGGTGCGAGCCGGTCAACGGCGGCCCGGAGCACCGGCGTGGAAAGGGCCCGTCCGCGCTCCAGAAGCGCGGTGACGTCCGTGGTGTCCGCCACGGTGTCGGAAGCCGGATTCGCCGGGGTCACTGACTCTCCTCTTGTTCCGGTGGTACTGCTCATGCCGCCTCCTGCAGCGGATGTTCGTGGGGGCGGCCGAGTGCCAGGAGTGCGGCGTCCGCGGCGCCGGCACCGCTGCGGACGGCGCCCTCCATCGTGGCCGGCCAGCCGGTGGCGGTCCATGCGCCGGCCAGGAAGAGGCCGGGGGCCGCGGTGCGGGTCCCGGGACGGAGCCTGCCGACTCCGGGGGCGGGCGCGAAGGTCGCCGTCCGCTCCCGGGTGACGAAGAAGTCCCTGATCCCCGCGGAGCGGGCGGCCGGCAGCAGCCGCTCCAGCTCGGGCAGGTAGCGCGCGCGCAGTTCGGCGACGGGCAGATCGATCTCCTCGTCGGCCGCGGACTGGGAGACCGCGAGGTACTGCCCGGGTCCGGTGAGGCCCGAGGCCTCGGTGCGGTCGAAGACCCACTGGACCGGCGAGCCGAGCGCGGTGAAGAACGGCCGCCGCAGCACCTTGCGGTCGTATACCACGTGCACGTTGAGGATCGGCGAGCTGCCGATCTCCAGCAGCCGCTCCGGTGCGTCGAGCGCGCCCTCGGGCAGCAGGTCGTGGGTCTCGTGCTGCGGCACGGCCAGTACGACGGTGTCCGCCTCGATGCGCTCGGCTCCGGTGTCGACCACCCAGCGTCCGTCGTCGCCGCGGCTGAGCGCTCCGGCCTTCGTCCGCAGTTCGGTGCGGACACCGGCGGAGTCCAGGGCCTTGCGGCTCAGGGTGTCGTGAATGTCGCCGAGCGGCACACTCGCCCAGCCGATGTCGGCGGCGCCGGGATCGGAGAGGAGGCCGGTCTTGAAGACCTTCGCGGCGAGCGCGAGCGAGGAGTTCGGCGCGGTGGCGTTGAGCGTGGCGACGCCGACCAGGTCCCAGAGGGCCTCGATGGTGCGCGGCGACTGGCCGTGCCGGGCGAGCCAGCTGCCGAAGTCGATGTCGTCCAGCGCCGGATCGTCCGGGTCGAGCCGGCCGAGGGCCAGCGCGGCGCGCCCCACGCCCGCTCGCTCGGCGAGCGAGAGGTGCGGGTATCCGGCGAGCCCGGCGGCGAGGTGGAACGGGACCGGCAGCCCATTGCGGCGCAGCCGCCCGAGACGGGGGCCCGAGGGCCGTCCGACGTCGAGAACAGGCACGTCCAAACGGTTTTGCAGGGGGGCCAGGCGGGCTCCGTCGACACGGTCGAGGAACCATCGGTAGGCGGTGCAGCAGCGCAGATAGACGTGCTGGCCGTTGTCGACCGTCAGCTCGCCGCGCCGGAAGGAGAAGGCGAGGCCACCGAGCCGGGGCCGCCCTTCGAGCAGGGTCACGTCAAGCCCGGCGTCGGCCAGGCGCAGGGCGGACGTGATGCCGGCGAGCCCGCCGCCGATCACCACCGCCCGGGAGGAGCGCAGGCTGTCGTCCGTCATGAATCCCCCTCTCGCCAGGTCTTTCCAGTCAGGGACGCAGTGGTGCGGCCGGGGGTTGCCCGCCGTCCGGACTGATCATCCATGGTGCTCATGGTGCGCGAGATGTCCGCGAGGCGCATTCAGACACGCCCCCTGGCCGTCCGCCGCGAGATGTAGCGGGCGTCGAGACCCGACAGGCCGCGCACCGCCACGTACGCCTTCTCATGGCCCGGCAGCGAGACCCGGCCGCGCAGCACCGCCTCGGGGTCGCGCTCGATCCGGTCGAGGAGCCTGCGGTAGATACCGGCCATCGCCGCCACACACGCACCGCTGCGCCGGTCCAGCATCGGCAGCAGCCGGTAGCCCTCGGCGAACAGGGCGCGGGCGCGCCGGACCTCGAAGTGGATCAGCCCCGCGAAGTCCGAGCCGGGCGGCGGGGTGGCCCGGTGGAAGCCCTCGGAACAGCCGAACTTGGCGAGGTCGTCGGCGGGCAGATAGGTGCGCCCGTTGCCCGCGTCCTCGCGGACGTCACGCAGGATGTTCGTCAGCTGGAGCGCGAGACCGAGCGTGTCGGCGTACTCCGCGGCGCGTTCGGCGCCGGGCGCGCCCGGTTCCGTACCGAAGACGCCCAGGCTGAGCCGGCCGATGGCGCCCGCGACGCACCGGCAGTAGATCTTGAGGTCGTCCCACGTCTCGTAGGTCGCGCCGCGCACGTCCATCAGCACACCGTCGATGAGCTCGTCGAGCCCCTCCAGCGGCAGCGGGAACCTGCGGGCGGCGTCGGCGAGCGCGACGGCCACCGGATCGGTGTCGTCGTCGTCGACCGCGCCGTCCCGGACCCGGTCCAGGAGTGTGCGGGTGCTCTCCAGGCGGACGCGCTTGGTCTCCGGCTCCAGCTCGCCGTCACCGATGTCGTCGACACGACGGGAGAAGGCGTACAGCGCCGACATGGCCTGCCGCTTCTCGGGCGGCAGCAGCCTGATGCCGTACGCGAAGTTCCGCGCCTGCTGTCCGGTGACCGCCTCGCAGTAACTGTATGCGGCCTGTACCGGTGCCGACATGTACGTCGTCTGTCCCTCCACGGTCCGGCTCACCCCTCTCTACGCGCTCTTCGCAAGACAACTCCCACCTCGCGCAGCAGGCTGGGCTTGGTGGGCTTGGGCGGTCCGGGCAGTACGTCGAACCCGGCGGCCGCGATCGCGGTGAGGGCGGCACGCCCCCCTCCCACGAATCCGGCGAGAAGCAGCTTGAGCCTGCCGTGGACGCTACCCACCAGGGGGGTGCCTTCATTCAGCAGATCCCCGGCGCGTTCCGCCTCGTACGCGACCAGCGCCCGCACCGATGCGCCCCCGGACCGTGCCGCCAGATCAGATTCGGCCACATGGAACCTTGCCATGTCGTCGGCCGGCAGGTAGATCCGGTCCCGGCCGAGATCCTCGGTGACGTCCTGGAGGTGCTCGGCGATCTGCAGTGCGGTACAGACGGCGTCGGAGCGGCGGATCCGTTCGGGGCTCGCGGTCCCGGTGAGCTGGAGGACCAGGCGGCCGACGGGGTTGGCGGAGAGCTCGCAGTAGGCGAGCAGCTCCTCGTACGTCCCGTAGCGGCGGATCTTCTGGTCCTGCCGGTTGGCCTCGATGAGGCCGAGGAAGGGTTCGGGGGTGAGCGAGCAGCGCCGCACGGTGGGGCGTAGTGCCTGCAGGAGGGGATGGTGCGGGGTCTCGCCGGTGGTGGCGAAGATCCGGCGCAGGTCGGTCTCCAGCGCGTCGAGCATCGCGAGCCGGTCCTCCCCCTGTGCCGGGTCGAGACCGAGGTGGCGCGCGTCGCCACCGCCTGGGGCGAGATCGCCGTCGCCGATGTCGTCGACGAGCCGGGCATAGCCGTAGACAGCCATCAGGTCGTCGCGCCAGGCGCGCGGCAGGAAGAACGGAGCCACCGGGAAATTCTCGTCGGCGGCCTTGTCAAGGGTTCCGGGTACGGCGGAATCAAGCCGCGTCCGGCGGGCACGCGTCACTGCGGACCGCCCTGCACGGGGACGGCGTGAGCACCTCGGAGCTGGAGATTATCCGTCATAGCCGTCACATCTCCCGTTCTACACTGCCGACCCAAAACAACCCATTCCGGACACGCCGCCCGCTCTCCCCAGTGCGGAGGACCCCTGGAGCCCTTCCACTCAGGCGGTATCGCCCCACTTGCAACGAATCAGCACCGGTACAGCTTACGTTGTACAACGCTCATCGATACGCCGGGGTGTGGGACGCGTACCGAGTGCGCGCTCTGCTGTGCCAACTTTCCCCGTGTGCACGTAAATTGACGTCATCCGGCGGGAGGAGATCTTGCCGGGAGGCGTACGACGAGCCGTGGACGCCCGGGGTCCGGTCCACGATCCGGACGAGCGCAACAGCCTCGGTCCCGGCAAGCGCAGCGGCCTCCGCCGGAGTGGTCCGGCAGAGGCCGCTGCTGTGCGGAGGTCGGGAAGACGCTACTTGCCGGTCTCCCGCTCGTACGCCTTGAGGACCTCTTCGGTCGGACCGTCCATCAGCAGCTCGCCCTTCTCCAGCCACAGCACCCGGTCGCAGGTGTCCCTGATCGACTTGTTGCTGTGGCTGACCAGGAAGACGGTGCCGGCCTCCTTGCGGAGCTCCCGGATGCGCGCCTCGGAACGGATCTGGAACTTCCGGTCACCGGTCGCCAGCGCCTCGTCGATCATGAGGACGTCATGGTTCTTGGCGGCCGCGATCGAGAACCGCAGCCGGGCGGCCATGCCCGAGGAGTACGTCCGCATCGGCAGGGTGATGAAGTCGCCCTTCTCGTTGATGCCGGAGAAGTCGACGATGTCCTGGTACCGCTCCCGGATCTCCTCGCGGCTCATCCCCATGGCGAGTCCGCCCAGGACGACGTTGCGTTCGCCGGTCAGATCGCTCATCAGCGCCGCGTTCACCCCGAGCAGCGAGGGCTGGCCGTCGGTGTAGACCTTGCCGCGCTCGGTCGGGAGCAGACCGGCGATGGCCCGCAGCAGGGTCGACTTGCCGGAACCGTTGGTCCCGATGAGACCGATCGCCTCGCCCCGGTAGGAGGTGAAGGTCACGCCGCGCACGGCGTGCACCTTGCGGACGCCGCGCTCCTCGCCGTTGCCGCGGCGCAGTATCCGGCTCAGTGCCGCGGTGGCGCCGCCCTTGCCACCGCCGCCGCCGTTGACGCGGTACACGATGTGCACATCGTCGGCGATCACGGTGGGGACGCGCCCCGCGGTGTTGTCCTCAGCCACGGCCGTACCGTTCCTCTGCCTTCCAGAAGTACACAAAGCCCGCAACGCCCACCAGGAGCGCCCAGGCCAGCCCGACCACCCAGACGTGCGACGGCAGGTTCTCGGAGCCGTAACCGTCGATCATCGCGAACCGGACCAGGTCCATGTAGATGGCCGCCGGGTTGTACTGCAGCACATCGGCGATCCAGGACGGCTTGTCCGCGAGCATCACCGGGATGGAGAACATGACGCCCGACGCGTACATCCAGGTCCGCATGATGAACGGCATCAGCTGCGCCAGGTCGGGGGTCTTGGAGCCGAGCCTCGCCATGATCAGCGCCAGGCCGGTGTTGAAGAAGAACTGCATCACCAGGGCGGGAACCACCAGCAGCCACGAAAGCCGCGGGTAGCTGCCGAACCCGACCGTCACCGCGACCAGCACGATCATCGAGTACAGCAGCTGCTGGAGCTGCTGGAGCGAGAAGGAGATGGGCAGCGAGGCCCGGGGGAAGTGCAGCGCGCGGACCAGACCGAGGTTGCCGGAGATGGCCCGGACGCCCGCCATCACGGAGCTCTGGGTGAAGGTGAAGACAAAGACCCCGGTCACCAGGAACGGGATGAAGACGTCCTGGGGAATCCCCTTCTTCGTGCCGAGGATCAGACCGAAGATGATGAAGTACACCGCGGCGTTCAGGAGCGGGGTGGCCACCTGCCACAACTGGCCCAGCTTTGCCTGGCTGTACTGAGCGGTCAGCTTCGCCCGGGAGAACGCCATGATGAAGTGGCGTCGCCCGCGGAGCTGGCGCACGTACTCGAAGAGCCCCGGCCGGGCTCCGCTCACCGTCAGACCGTGCTTCGCGGCCAGCTCGGCCGAGCTCAGGCCGTCGTCTGCCGATGGCGGGGTGCTCAGCGCAACCGCACCATCATGGGTTGTGTCACTCACCAGATGAAACTCTCGTATTCAAAATGCGCAGCCAGTCGCGGGCGCGGCTCAGGGCGGACAGGTCCCGACAAGAAAAATACGCCTCATGCTCCCAGAGGCGAGCCTCTCAGATGACCGGAGGGCGGCCTAGTCTGGTCAGCCGCCACACCGTACGCCACTTCATGGGGCGTCGCGGTCCGCAGGGTTTCGACCAGCCTTCCCGGAAGCCGCCGAACCATGCCTTCAGCGCCGGGCCGGACGGCTTGCGGAGAAGAGTGAGCAGCAGCCACACGCCGAGGTACACGGGGACCAGCGGCGCGGGCAGGTTGCGACGGGCCAGCCAGACCCGGTTGCGGGCCACCATGCGGTGGTAGACGGCGTGCCTGGACGGGGCGGTGGTGGGGTGGTTGAGCACCATGTCGGCGCGATAGTCGATCAGCCAGCCGGCGTCCAGCGCCCGCCAGGCCAGATCGGTCTCCTCGTGCGCGTAGAAGAAGTCGCCGGGCAGCGGGCCGACCTCGGCGATGACCCGGGTACGTACGGCGTTGGCGCCGCCGAGGAACGTCGTCACCCGCGACGAGCGCAGCGGGTCGGCGGCGCGCAGCCGCGGCACATGGCGGCGCTGGGTGACCCCGGTGTCCGGATCGGCGATGCGGAAGCTGATGATGCCGAGCTTGGGGTCGGCCTCGAACGCCTGCCGGCACAGCTCGGCGGTGTCGGTGAGCGGCAGCAGCCCGTCGTCGTCCAGGAAGAGCAGGGCGTCCACGTCGGCACCGGAGGGCCCGAAGGCCTCGATGCCGACGTTGCGTCCGCCGGGGATGCCCAGGTTCTCGGGCAGCTCGACGGTGCGCACGCCCGCGGGGACGTCCGGTACGGGAGAGCCGTTGCCGACGACGACCACCTCGATCCGGTCGCCGTCCTGCTTGGCGACCGAATCGAGCAGGGCGCGCAGCTCGGCCGGGCGGTTGCCCATCGTGATGATGACCGCGCCGAGTTTCATGGGGGTGCTCACTTCAGCCTGCTCGATGCCAGGACCGACACGAGGTGGAGGAGGGTCTGCAGCAGGGCGATGCCGGCCAGCACCGCGACCGCGAGGCGGCTGAAGAAGAGGTCGTCCCTGACCGAGTCCAGGACGGCCGCGACCAGGATCACCAGCGACGCCTCGACACACAGGATCAGCCGGTGGAACTTGAGCGCACCGGCGGCCCGGCGGGCGAACGCCATGCCGGAGGAGCGCGGCTCGGACGCCGCCTCCTTGACCGGCGGCAGCCCGCCCTGGTGGCGTGCGACACCGACGAGGTCGGTCTCGGCCTTGATCAGGATGGCGCCCAGGGCCGCGAGCGTCCCCAGGAAGGCCCAGAGCCAGTCGATGCGTCCGTTGCCCCACAGGTCGGCGGCGCGCAGGCCGAAGCCGACCAGCACGGCCGCGTCGCAGAGGTAGGCGCCGACCCGGTCCAGATAGACCCCGCCCAGCGAGAACTGCTTCTTCCAGCGGGCCAGCTCGCCGTCGACGCAGTCGAGCAGCAGGTAGAGCTGGACCATGAGCACGCCGAGCAGCGCACCGGGGATACCCGGAACGAGCAGGGCCGGGGCGGCGAGCACACCCGCGACGGTCATCAGGTAGGTCAGCTGATTGGGCGTGACCTTGGTGTTCACCAGGTACCGGTCCACGCGCAGCGAGACCTCGCGCATGTAGATCCGGCCCGCCCAGTGTTCGCCGCTGCGCCGGTCCTTGACGCCCGGGGGGTGAACGACCGGGCGAAGTTCAGCTACTGATGGTCTTGGCATAGTCGGCGTACGCGTCCCTGATCTGGTCGGTGGACAGGCTGAGGTGTTCCAGGACCGTGAAGCGTCCCGGACGGGTCTGCGGGGCGTAGTCGACGGCCTGGACGAACTCTTCGGCGGTGAAGCCGATCTCCGCCGGCAGGACCGGAAGTCCGTGCCGACGAAGGACCTCGGCGAAGAGCCCCGACTGCTCGTGGGCTCCGCGCAGGTGCATGGCGAAGGCGGCGCCGAGGCCGACCTGCTCGCCGTGGCTCGCGGCCCGCTTGGGGAAGAGCAGGTCGAAGGCGTGGCTGATCTCGTGGCAGGCGCCGGACGACGGGCGGGTGTCGCCGCTGATCGAGATGGCGATGCCGGAGAGCACCAGCGACTCGGCGAGAACGGTGAGGAACTCGTCGTCGGCGACGGTGCCGGGGTGGCGCAGTACGGCTTCGCCCGCGGTACGGGCCATGGCGGCGGCCAGTCCGTCGATCTGCTCGTTGTTGACCTGGTGCGAGAGCTCCCAGTCGGCGATCGCGGAGATGTTGGAGATCGCGTCGCCGATGCCGGAGCGCACGAAGCGGTCGGGGGCCGCCCGGATCACCGAGAGGTCGATGACCATGGCGATCGGCATCGGGACCCCGTAGGAGCCGCGTCCGTTGTCGTTGTCCAGGGTCGCGACGGGTGAGCAGAGGCCGTCGTGGGCGAGGTTCGTGGCGACCGAGACCAGCGGCAGGCCGACCCGGGCCGCGGCGTACTTCGCCACGTCGATGATCTTGCCGCCGCCGAGACCGACCACGGCGTCGTACCGCTTGCCCTTGATGTCGTCGGCCAGCTGTACGGCGGCGTCGATGTTGCCGCCCGCGACGCAGTACCAGTCGGCGCCCGGCAGGGCCGGTGCGAGCTTCTCGCGCAGGGCCTGTCCGGAGCCGCCGCTGATCGCGATCGCGAGCTTCCCCGAGGCGGAGATCCGCTGGTCGGCGAGGAGGCCGGCCAGGTCGTCCATGGCGCCCCGGCTGATGTCGACGAAGACCGGGGACGGGATGAGCCGGGTCAGTACTGGCATGCGATCTCCCGGCCCTTCGCGAGGTCGTCGTGGTTGTCGATCTCGACCCAGGTGACCTCGCCGATGGGGGCCACGTCGACGGTGAAGCCGCGGTTGACGAGCTCCTGGTAGCCGTCCTCGTAGTACAGGTCCGGGTCCCGCTCGAACGTCGCCCTGAGGGCGTCGGCCAGTTCCTCGGCCGCCTCGGCCTCGATGAGGGTGACACCGATGTACTCGCCGGTGGCGGTGGCCGGGTCCATCAGCTTGGTGATCCGCTGAACGCCCTTGCCCTCCTCGGTGATGACCTTCATCTCCTCGTCGGCGAGGTGCTTCACCGTGTCGAGGGCGAGGATGATCTTCTGGCCCTTGCCGCGTGCGTCCAGCAGGGTCCGCTCGACGGAGACCGGGTGCACGGTGTCGCCGTTGGCGAGGATCACGCCGCGCTTGAGGACCTCGCGGGCGCACCACAGGGAGTAGGCGTTGTTCCACTCCTCGGCCTTGTCGTTGTCGACGAGGACGATCTTGAGGCCGTACTTCGCCTCCAGTTCCTCCTTGCGGTCGTAGACGGCTTCCTTGCGGTAGCCGACGACGATCGCGACCTCGGTGAGGCCGATCTCGGCGAAGTTGGCCAGCGTGAGATCGAGGACGGTCTTCTCGCCGTCCACCGGCACGAGAGCCTTGGGAAGCGTGTCGGTGTAGGGGCGCAGGCGCCGTCCTGCGCCGGCTGCCAGTACGAGGCCGATCATGCGGGTTCTCCTTCGTCGTGAACGGCGGGTGCCCCGGAGGACACCCAGAAGCGGATGGACTCCACCAGCACGACCAGTGCCACGGCCACTGCGAGAGCGGTGAGTGCCACGGCGAAGCCCGAGGCTCCGGTGAGTACGGCTGCGAGTACGGCCACCACCAGGGTCCGGCCCTCGTGCCCGCCGATCGTGCGCACCAGCCACTGCGGGGGTGCGCCGGTGCCGCCTCGAATGCGGTACACCGTGTCGTAGTGATGGTAGGCGACGGCCGACACGAGGCCGAAGGCCGCGGGAAGCGCCCCGTCGATGTCGCTGCGGGCGGCCAGCGCGAGGATCGTGCAGTACTCGGCCGCCCTGAAGACCGGCGGGACGAGCCAGTCGAGTGCGCCCTTGAGGGGGCGGGCCACGGCTATGCCGGAGCAGACCGCGTAGAAGACCGCGGCGACGATCATCTGCCGACTGCCGAAGGGCTGCTGGAGCGCGGCGGCGATCAGCGCGCCGGCGCCGACGACCGCCACCACCGGGGCTGTCCAGGCGCCCGGGATCCGGGGTCCGCGGGCCGCCACGAGCTGGGCGAGCGGGCCGGAGTCGGCGAGGTCCGCGAGTGCCTGGGCGGCCCGGTCGGTGCGGCGGGCCTTGCGGGTCAGGGAGCGCAGCAGCCGGCCCGCTGTGGTGTAGCAGGCCGCGAAGGCGCAGCCGACGAGCAGTGCGTAGAAGACGATCCGGGGAGTGGTGAGCGCGGTCAGTACGGCGATCATCGCCCAGCGCTCACCGATCGGAAGCACGATCATCCGGCGCAGCCAGACCGTCCAGCCGACGCTGTCGAGCTTGTCGGAGAGGGCGGCCGTGGGGCTGGAGTTCGCCACCGCGTCGTGGTTCGCCTCGTTGAACGAGAAGTCGATGACATGACGGCAGGACTGGAGCACCATCGCGCCGAGCGCCAGTGCCCAGACGTCGTCGCCGCCGCGGGCGGCGCCGAGTGCCAGGCCCGCGTAGTAGGCGTACTCCTTGGCGCGGTCGAAGGTGGCGTCCAGCCAGGCGCCCATCGTCGAGTACTGGAGCGAGTAGCGGGCGAGCTGCCCGTCGGTGCAGTCCAGGACGAAGGAGAAGAGCAGCAGCAGGCCGGCGGCGACATACCCGCCGCGGGTGCCGGTGGCCGCGCAGCCGGCCGCGACCAGGGCGGTCAGCAGCGACGCGGTGGTGACCTGGTTGGGAGTGAGTCCGCGGCGCGCGCACCAGCGGGCGATGTAGCGCGAGTACGGGCTGATGCAGTACGTGGTGAAGAAGCCGTCGCGGGCCTTGACGGCGCTGCGCAGCCGGACCGCCTCGTCGTCGACGGCGGCGACGCCGGAGAGCGCGGTGGCGCGGGCGGCCTCGTCAGCCGGTACGGCCGCGACCAGTGAGCCGAGCTCCGGGCGCTGCACCTCGGTGCCCTGCGCGTCCATCGTGGCGGCGAGCCGGCCGGGCACGGTGCGGTCGGCGACCGTGGCGGTGCTGCCGGGCGGTCCGGCGGGAACGCCCGCGTCGGCCGCCTCGCTGGTGCTGCTCAGTGCGCGGACCAGCGCGGGACGCGCCTCGGGCTGCACGGTGAGCGCGCCGGGCACGGTGGCGGCGGGGAAGCGGGGGTCGGTCAGTCCGAGCCGCAGGGCGTGGACATGGCCGACGAAACGGGGGTCGACGAGCGCGACCCGGCCGTCGGCGGGGACTGCGGACAGCAGTCGTGCGGCCTCGCCGACATCGGCGGCGGCCTGTACCTCGAAGCCCAGTGACCGCAGATCGGCCTCGATGGACGATCCGGGTACCGGAGCACCTGTGAGAATGGCGGTCGACAGACGAACTCACTCCTTGGTGCTGACATGGGTCGGCGCGCGACGGCACGGCCCCGATGCGGGCCGGCGGCATGTCGGCAGAGGCTATCGGATGAACGGAAGCGGGAGTTCACTGCCCGTTTATGCTCCGTTCCGGGCGGACCGGGATGATGCGGCGCCGTCCGCGATCATCATCGTCGATGGCCGCCTCACCTGACAAAACGCGGTGGGATGGATCTAGTCTGACCCGCATGACATGGCTGATCACAGGCGGAGCGGGATATATCGGGGCACATGTGGTGCGGGCCATGAGGGGGGCCGGGGAGCGGGTGGTCGTTCTCGACGATCTCTCGACGGGCGACCCGGACCGGCTGCCGGCCGAGGTCCCGCTGGTCCAGGGCTCGACGGCCGACCGCGCGACTCTGGACCGGGTGCTCGCGGAGCACACGGTGAGCGGTGTGATCCATCTCGCGGCGAAGAAGCAGGTCGGCGAATCCGTCGAGAAGCCGCTCCTGTACTACCGGGAGAACATCGGCGGGCTGACCGTCCTGCTGGAGGCCGTCGCGGCCGCCGGCGTGCGGAGCTTCCTGTTCTCCTCCTCGGCAGCGGTGTACGGCGTACCGGAGGCGGAGCTGATCACCGAGGAGGCTCCGTGCGTCCCGATCAATCCGTACGGGGAGACCAAGCTCGCCGGGGAGTGGCTGGTGCGGGCGGCCGGGCAGGCGCACGGGCTGTCCACCGGCTGCCTGCGCTACTTCAACGTGGCGGGCGCGGCCGAGCCGGAGCTGTCGGACACCGGCGTCTTCAACGTGATTCCGATGTTCTTCGACCGGCTGACCCGCGGTGAGGCCCCGCGGATCTTCGGCGACGACTACTCCACCCCCGACGGCTCCTGCATCCGTGACTACATCCATGTGGCCGACCTGGCCGACGCGCACCTGGCTGTCGCCGGGCGGCTGGCCGCACAGGACGGACCCGGGGACCTGACCGTCAACATCGGCCGCGGCGAGGGCGTCTCGGTGCGCGAGCTGGCCGCTCTGGTGGCGGAGGTCACCGGCCTCGACCGCAAGCCCGAGTTCGAACCGCGGCGGGCCGGGGACGCGTCGAAGGCGGTCGCGTCCTGCGAGCGGATCTCCGGGGAGCTGGGCTGGGCGGCCCGGCGCGGGGTGCGCGAGATGGTCGCGTCGGCCTGGCAGGGTTGGCTGCTGCACCACCCCGTGACGTCCGCCCCTTGAACTGCCCAGCCGGCCTGTCCGCCGCTCTGACCTGCGGCCATTTGCGCAGGTCAGAGCAGTTGACAACGGTGTTCACTGCCGTGTTGCCCGATACCCCCCGCCCGTAGTTCACTGGCATTGCTCGGGCGAAACGCGTCCGAGTCCGCGCGACGACCGGGAGGCGTCCCCATGGGGGCTGGGCACGATCACGGACATGCGCACGGCGGCCCCGCACCCACCGGCACAGCGGCCGCCGCGTACAAGGGGCGGCTGCGCATCGCGCTGGGCATCACGCTCACCGTGACGGTCATGGAGATCGTCGGCGGGCTGCTGTCCGGCTCCCTGGCGCTGATCGCCGACGCGGCCCATATGGCGACCGACGCGCTGGGCCTCGGCATGGCCCTGCTGGCGATCCACTTCGCCAACAAACCGGCCGGACCGAACCGCACCTTCGGCTACGCCCGCGCCGAGATCCTCGCCGCGCTGGCCAACTGCCTGCTGCTGCTCGGGGTCGGCGGCTACCTCCTCTTCGAGGCGGTGGAGCGCTTCGTCAGCCCGGCCGAAACCAGGGGCGGGCTGACGATCGCCTTCGCCCTCGTCGGCCTGGTGGCGAACATGGTGTCGCTGTCGCTGCTGGTGCGCGGGCAGAAGGACAGCCTCAATGTGCGGGGCGCCTACCTGGAGGTGCTCGCGGACACCCTCGGTTCGGTGACCGTGCTGATCTCGGCGGGCATCATCCTGGCCACCGGCTGGCAGGCCGCGGACCCGATCGCCTCGCTCCTCATCGGCCTCATGATCGTTCCGCGTACGGTGAAACTGCTCAGGGAGACGCTGAACGTGCTGCTGGAGTCGGCGCCCAAGGGCGTCGACATGGGCGAGGTGCGTGACCACATCACGGCCCTGCCCGGGGTGCTGGACGTCCATGACCTCCATGCCTGGACGATCACCTCCGGCATGCCGGTGCTCTCCGCCCATGTGGTGGTGCACCAGGAACTGCTCGACTCGATCGGGCACGAGAAGCTCCTGCACGAACTGCAGGGCTGTCTCGGCGACCACTTCGACGTCGAGCACTGCACCTTCCAGCTGGAGCCGAGCGGGCACGCCGAGCACGAGGCGAAGCTCTGCCACTGACGCGAGGACGAAAGAACCGGCGGTGTAGGGTTTTCGCAGAGGCGTACGAACCTCCACCCGTGTGAGAGCCGTGTCCGAGAGAGGAGCTGGGGCTGATGACCGCCGCGAAGGCACCTGCCCTGCGCACCCTCCGGTCCTGCTTCAGCTCCAGGGTTCCCGGCTAGTCCTGCGGCTCTCACCGAGTCGGCACGTCGGCCGGAGCCCGTTCACCCAAGGGTTTCCCACGTTGACCGACAACGATCACTCCCAGCACGACGAACCGTCCCGCTCCCCGCACGACCGCGATCCGGAGCAGCCGTCCGGCGGCAACGGCACCCGCTGGACGACCCGCCCCGAGACGCCGGCGGACGCCGAAGCGGTGCACGCGGTCAACGCCGCGGCGTTCCCGACGGACGCGGAGGCCCATCTGGTCGACGCACTGCGCGGCGATCCCCAGGCCTGGCTGCCCGGGCTCTCCTGCCTGGCCGAGGCGCCCGACGGTTCCGTGGCCGCGTACGCCCTGCTGACCCGCTGCCTGGTCGGGGGCGTACCGGCACTGGCGCTCGCCCCGGTGGCCACCGCGCCGGAACATCAACGCCGGGGCGCGGGGCAGGCCGTGGTGCGGGCCGTGCTCGACGCGGCCCGCCTGCGCGCGGAGCCGCTGGTCCTGGTGCTCGGCCATCCCGGGTACTACCCGAGGTTCGGCTTCGTGCCCGCGTCGCGGTACGGAATCCGGCCGGGCTTCGAGGTGCCGGACGAGGCGATGATGGCGCTGGTCCTCGATGATTCCGGGCCGGTTCCCCAGGGCACGATTCAGTACCCGGCGGCGTTCGGGATCTGACCCGCCCGTCCGGCCGCGCCGCGCCCGCGTGGGGCGGCGGGGCCGGACATGCCAGGACCCGAAGTGCGGACAAGCCGCTTTTGTACGGCAGACTTGAGCACACTCGACGGGACCGGCGCACGGGGCCGGGACCACAGCGAAGGATGGGTATGCCGACCACACCAGCCACCGCGGCGAACACCTCGTCGAACGGCTCAGCAGAAGCGATCATGCTCGAACTGGTCGACGAGAACGGCACCACCATCGGCACGGCGGAGAAGCTCGCCGCCCACCAGGCACCCGGCCAACTGCACCGCGCGTTCTCGGTGTTCCTCTTCGATGAGCAGGGCCGGCTGCTGCTGCAGCGGCGCGCCCTGGGCAAGTACCACTCCCCCGGTGTCTGGTCCAACACCTGTTGCGGTCACCCGTATCCGGGCGAGGCGCCCTTCGCCGCCGCCGCCCGGCGGACATTCGAGGAACTGGGCATCTCCCCCTCGCTGCTGGCCGAGGCGGGCACCGTCCGCTACAACCACCCGGACCCCGCCTCGGGTCTGGTGGAGCAGGAGTTCAACCACCTCTTCGTGGGCATGGCGCAGGAGCAGCTGCGGCCGGATCCGGAGGAGGTGGGAGAGACGGCCTTCGTGTCGGCCGAGGAGCTGGCCGAACGGCATGACCGGGCGCCGTTCTCCGCCTGGTTCATGACGGTGCTCGATGCCGCCAGGCCCGCGATCCGGGAGCTGACCGGTCCGGCTGCCGGCTGGTAGGGACGACCGTCGGCGCGGAGGGGTCAGGGGCGCGGACTGAGCGGCAGCGCCGCCCAGATGACCTTTCCGCCGCCCGCGGTATGCTCCACGTCACAGGCCCCGCCCGCCTCCCGGGTGATCTCCCGGACCAGCAGCAGTCCGCGCCCGCCCGTCTGCGCGTAGTCGGTCTCCAGCGCTGTCGGGCGGTACGGATGGTTGTCCTCGACGGACACCCTGACCCATTCGGCACCCACGGCCACCTCCACGGCGAGTTCCGGCGAGAGCAGCGCCGCGTGCTTCACCGCGTTGGTGACTAGTTCGGAGACGATGAGCAGCAGCCCCTGGGCGATGTCATCGTCCAGCGGTACGCCCTGGCGGTCCAGCAGATCGCGTACGGCGTGCCGGGCCTGGGGTACGGAGACGTCCGTGGCCGGGGCGGTGAACCGCCAGACCCCTTCGTACGGCACGGGCCTGGCGGGGACACTCCCGCGGCTCTCCATAGACCGGTACCCGCTCTCGACTCGATGGTGACTGCACGTCGAGTACAGGGTGCGGGGCGTAGTTGGTGCGGTCCGTACCACTGAGCAGAAGTCGACCTCTATCGACGGAACTTGACCGAACAGCTGCGGGTACGTCAGTTATCGGACCGCTTTTGCTCGTCTCCTGGCGGCTGGACCTGCTCGCCCCGGGCCGCCCCTCCCGCAGGCGCCATCTGGTCCGAGACCATCGAGACGATCCGGCGGCCACCCACACCGATCGCGATGAGCCCGAGTCCGTCGAAGAGCAGGGCGAGCGAGAAGAAGCAGCCGAGCACATAGAGGCTGCTGTGCGGCCAGTCGAAGAGGACCAGCAGACCCAGCAGCAGTCCGAAGGCGCCCTGCAGGAGCGTCCAGCCGAACTGCGGGCCGCGCACCACGACACTGCCGACGAGGCGGAACACCCCACCGGTCAGGAAGAGCAGCGCGGCGAACATGGTCAGCGCCTCGGCGGTGCCGTGCGGGTGGCGGATGACCACGACTCCGGCGGCGATGTTCAGCGCGGCGACCACCACGCCCAGCCAGAAGTAGCTGGTCCCGCGCGACTGGATCGCGTGGAGCAGCCCTACCAGGCCGCCGATCAGCAGCAGCCAGCCGAAGAGGATCATCGAGGTGAGCGTCGCGACGCCGGTGTAGACGAGACCGACCAGACCGGCGACGACGAGGAGAGCGCCGAGCAGGGCCAAGCCGCTGAAACCGCGGCTGAGCTTCCTGCCTTCTTTTACGGGGTCGGCCACCAGAAGCTCCTCGGGGTGTGTGCCTGCTTCGCGGCCCCTTCTTGATCATAGGTTCGAACGGTACGGATAGCATCCGGCGCATGGACCGTAAGGAACCCCGGCTGGAGCTCACCGTCGCGGACGGCGTCGCCACCCTCGTCATCAGCAACCCCGCCAAGCGCAATGCGATGACGACCGCGATGTGGCAGTCGCTGCCCGTGCTGCTGGAGGAGCTGGCCGCCGACTCCTCGGTGCGCGCGCTGGTACTGACGGGCGCCGGGGACACCTTCTGCGCCGGGGCGGACATCTCCTCCCTCCGCGACCCCTCGGGCGCGCCGCAGGGGCTCGCGGTGGCGGCCGAGGAGGCGCTCGCCGCCTTCCCCCGGCCGTCCATCGCCGCGGTGCGCGGCTACTGCGTGGGCGGGGGGAGCCAGCTGGCGGCCGCCTGCGACCTGCGGTTCGCCGAGGAGGGGGCGTCGTTCGGCGTCACCCCCGCGAAGCTCGGGATCGTCTACGCCGCGTCGTCGACCCGCCGGCTGGTCGCGCTGACGGGCCCGGCGACGGCGAAGCACCTGCTGTTCTCCGGCGAGCTGATCGGTACGGACCGGGCGCTGCGGACCGGTCTGGTCGACGAGGTGCTGCCCGTCGGCGAGCTGGACAAGCGGGTCGAGGCGTACGTCCGGGTCCTGGTGTCCCGTTCCCGGCTGACCCAGTCGGCCGCGAAGGAGTTCGCCGCGGGGCGCGAGGACCGGGACGCCCACTGGGCGGACCAGGCGCGCCGCAGCGGCGACACCGCGGAGGGGGTCGCCGCGTTCCTGGAACGGCGCGCGCCGCGCTTCACCTGGCCGTCCCGGGCCTGACCGCTCCCCGCTACCGGAGGATGAAGCGGCTCTTGGCGCGCCACTCCTCGACCATCTCGGCCGGCGCCTTCTCGGGGGACCCCGCGTCGTACGGCGGCTGCGGGTCGTACTCGGTCAGCAACTGCACGGACTGGGCATGCCGGTCGCCCGCGATCCGGCCGAGCAGGGTGAGGCCCATGTCGATGCCGGACGAGACGCCCGCGGCCGTGACGTACTTGCCGTCGATGACGACGCGTTCGCCGGTCGGCTCGACGCCGTAGTCCTTCAGTGTGCCGAGGGCGAGCCAGTGCGAGGTCCCCCGCCGCCCCTTCAGGAGCCCGGCGGCCGCGAGCAGCAGCGAGCCGGTGCAGACGGAGGTCGTCCAGGTACTGGTGGCATCGGCGGTGCGCAGCCAGTCGAGCAGGGTCTCGTTCTCCATCTGGGCCTGCTGCCCCGGGCCGCCGGGAACGATCACCAGATCGGGCGCCGGGACCTCGTCGAGCGTCCGGTCGGCGACCAGGGACAGGCTGCCGGAGTCATTGCGCACGGGGCCGGTCCGCTCGGCGACGAAGACGGTCTCGGCACCGGGGGCACGGGACAGGATCTCGTACGGTCCGACGGCGTCGAGCGCGGTGAAGCGGTCGAAGAGGACAATGGCGATCTGCATGGGTGGCTGCCTGCCTTCCGGTCAGTGACCGATGGTGAGGGGTTCGGTGGGGTCGGGCCCGTGGACGGGTCCGGCCGGCGGACGGGGGGCGAACCGCCTGCGGTATTCGGCGGGTGCGGTGCCCAGTGCCTTGATGAACGCGCGGCGCATCGCCTCCGGCGTGCCGTAGCCGCACAGCCGCGAGATGCCCGCGACGCCGTCGGTGGTGTCCTCCAGGAGCCTGCGGGCCTGTTCGAGACGGACGCGGTCGACGTACCGGCCGGGTGTCATACCGGTCTCGGCCTGGAACGCGCGGGCGAAGTGGCGCGGCGAGAGCCGGGCGCGGACGGCGAGGGCCTCGACGGACAGGTCGCCGCCGGGGTGTTCGGTGATCCAGTGCTGGACCTCGCGCAACGGTTCGCGGCGGGCCGTCTGGGCGGTGAGCTGGGCGCTGAACTGAGCCTGGTTCCCCGGCCTGCGCAGAAAGACCACCAGATGCCGGGCGACCGTGAGCGCCACGTCCCGGCCGTGGTCCTCCTCGACGAGTGCGAGCGCGAGATCGATGCCCGCGGTGACTCCGGCGGAGGTGGCCAGCCTGCCGTCGCGTACGAAGATGGGTTCGGGGTCCACCTCGACCTCCGGATAGGTGCGGGCCAAGTGGTCGCAGAGCATCCAGTGCGTGGTCACCCGGTGACCGTCCAGCTGTCCGGCAGCGGCGAGCAGCAGTGCGCCGCTGCAGACGGAGACGAGCCGTTCGGCGTGCGGGGCGTTTTCGCGCAGCCAGTCGACGAGGGCGGGGGCGGGGGCACGGGTGCCCCCGCCGCCGGGGACGAGGAGAGTGTGGACGGGGCCGGTGCCGGCGAGGCTGCTGTCCGGGACGAGCGTGAGCCCGCTCGACGAGCGGACCGGTGCGCCGTCCAGCGAGGCGGTACGCAGTTCGTACGAGACCCCGGGGAACCGGGAGGCGCCGGCGAAGACCTCCATGGGCCCGCTCACATCGAGGCTCTGGACGCCGTCGAAGAGGACGACGAGTACGGCTCGCTGCTTCATGCCTGCCATCCTGGACGGCCTCCCCGACGGCCGCAATGACGGGTTCCCCACCTTTTCTGCCATGGCGGCGGCGCGACGCACTTCACGTACGGCCCGGGGTTCCCTGCCGTACTGACCAGTCGGTAACGTGCGGGTATGAGTACTCTGCCGCCCCGTGCCGGACGCCGCTGCCACAACGCCCTCAACCCGTTGCACTCCGCGGTCTACTTCTCCCCCGATCTCGGCAAGGAGTTCGGGGAGATCGGGATCACCGCCCCCGCCGCCGTGTACTTCGCCGGGCGCTCAGCCGCCCTGGGTGCCGTGGGCCCGGGTACGGTCACCGCGACCTTCTACAACTTCAGCCACGAACTCGTGGCCGCGCACCTGCCCGCCGTCTGGGACATCGCCTCGCCCGAAGCCGTTCTGGCGGCGCGGCTGCGTGCCGCCGACTCGACGCTGCGCCGGCTCCTCGGAGAGGAGGTCATCGCCTCCTCCGAGCTGGCCGAGGCCGCGCAGCTGGCGCTGCGCGCCACCGCGGGCTGCACGCGACACGCCCGGCCGCTGTACGCGGCGCACGCCGATCTCCCGGTGCCGGAGCAGCCGCACCTGGCGTACTGGCATGCCGCGACCCTGTTGCGCGAACACCGCGGTGACGCCCATCTCGCGGCGCTCCTCGCGGCCGGTCTCGACCCCGTCGAGGCCCTGGTCAGCCACACCGCCACCGGCAAGGGCATGTCGCCCCGCTGGACCCTGGCGACCCGCGGGTGGCACCGCAGCGACTGGGAGGACGCCTCCGCCCGGCTGCGCGAGCGCGGACTGCTCACCGCCGAGGGCGGGTTGACGGAGGCGGGCGTGGCGCTGCGGACCGGCCTGGAGGAGGCCACGGACCGGATGGACCTGGCGCCGTACGAGGAGCTCGGCGGTGCGGGCGTGGCCCGCCTGACCGAACTGGGACGCGGGTTCCTCGGCACGGCGCTGGCCGCGGGCGCGTTTCCGGCGGATCTGAACGGCTGAGGGCTGTCCGGCGGACCGAGGTCGGACAGGACGACGGCCGGTACAGGGAGTGGCCGGGCGACACGGCGCCCGGCCACCCGGCAGAATGCAGTCGAGTGGCCCAGGACCGGTCCGGACAGCGGACCCCGGGGCCCGACCAGCACAGCCAGTACGAGAAGGCGAGTCGGTAAAACCGTGACGACGTCCATCGAAGGCAGGATCGCCGAGGAGCTCGGCGTACGCGAGCGACAGGTGAAGGCGGCCGTCGAGCTGCTCGACGGCGGATCGACCGTGCCGTTCATCGCGCGCTACCGCAAGGAAGCGACCGAGATGCTCGACGATGCGCAGCTGCGCACGCTCGAGGAGCGGTTGCGGTATCTGCGGGAGCTGGAGGACCGCCGTGCCGCGGTCCTCGAATCCGTACGGGAGCAGGGCAAACTCGACAGGGAGCTGGAGGCGCGGATCCGGGCCGCCGACACGAAGGCGCGCCTTGAGGACATCTATCTGCCCTTCAAGCCGAAGCGGCGGACGAAGGCGCAGATCGCCCGGGAAGCCGGGCTCGAACCGCTCGCCTCGGGTCTGCTGGACGATCCGTCGGTGGATCCGCTCGTCGCGGCGACGGCCTTCGTCGACGCGGACAAAGGCGTGGCGGACCCGGCGGCCGCTCTGGAGGGGGCCCGCGCCATCCTCGCCGAGCGGTTCTCGGAGGACGCCGACCTGACCGGCGAACTGCGTGAGCGCATGTGGACGCGGGGCCGGCTGGTGGCGAAGGTGCGGGACGGCAAGGAGGAGGCGGGCGCCAAGTTCGCGGACTACTTCGACTTCACCGAGCCGTTCACCGCGCTGCCCTCGCACCGGGTGCTCGCGATGCTCCGGGGCGAGAAGGAGGACGTCCTCGACCTCGTCCTGGAGCCGGAGGAACCGTCCGGGGAGTCCGGTCCCTCGTCGTACGAGAACATGGTCGCCCGCCGCTTCGGGGTGAACGACCGCGGCCGCCCCGGGGACAAGTGGCTGGCCGACACCGTGCGCTGGGCCTGGCGCACCCGGCTCCTGGTCCACCTCGGCATCGACCTGCGGCTGCGGCTGCGCACGGCGGCGGAGGACGAGGCGGTACGTGTCTTCGCGTCGAACCTGCGCGATCTGCTGCTCGCCGCGCCGGCCGGGACGCGTGCCACGCTGGGGCTCGACCCGGGTTTCCGTACCGGGGTCAAGGTCGCCGTCGTCGACGCGACCGGCAAGGTCGTCGCGACCGATGTCATCCACCCACACGTCCCTGCCAACAAGTGGGACCAGTCGCTGGCGAAACTGGAGCAGCTGGCGAAGGCGCACGATGTCGATCTGATCGCGATCGGCAACGGCACGGCGTCGCGCGAGACGGACAAGCTCGCCGGCGAACTGTGCGACAAGCACCCGGAGTTGAAGCTCACCAAGGTGATGGTTTCGGAGGCCGGCGCTTCCGTCTACTCGGCGTCCGCCTTCGCCTCACAGGAACTCCCGGACATGGACGTCTCGTTGCGCGGCGCCGTCTCGATCGCGCGCCGGCTCCAGGACCCGCTCGCGGAGCTGGTGAAGATCGACCCGAAGTCGATCGGGGTCGGGCAGTACCAGCACGACCTGTCCGAGGTGAAGCTGTCGCGCTCGCTGGACGCGGTCGTCGAGGACTGTGTGAACGGGGTCGGGGTCGACGTCAACACCGCCTCGGCGCCGCTGCTTTCACGGGTCTCCGGCATCGGTTCGGGGCTCGCGGAGAACATCGTCGCGCACCGTGACGCCAACGGCCCGTTCCGCTCCCGCAAGGGGCTCAAGGACGTGGCCAGGCTCGGCCCGAAGGCGTACGAGCAGTGCGCGGGCTTCCTGCGGATCCGGGGTGACGACCCGCTGGACGCGTCCAGCGTGCACCCGGAGGCGTACCCCGTGGTCCGGGCTATGGTGAAGCGGACGGGCAGTGACGTCGCCTCCCTGGTCGGCAACACGAGTGTGCTGCGGTCCCTGCGGGCCGATGACTTCGTGGACGAGAAGTTCGGGCTGCCGACCGTCACCGACATCCTCAGGGAGCTGGAGAAGCCGGGGCGCGACCCGCGTCCGGCGTTCAAGACGGCCACCTTCAAGGAGGGCGTCGAGAAGCTCGGCGATCTGGCGTCCGGGATGGTGCTGGAGGGGGTCGTGACGAATGTCGCGGCGTTCGGCGCGTTCGTGGACATCGGGGTGCACCAGGACGGCCTGGTGCATGTGTCGGCGATGTCGAGGACGTTCGTGAAGGACCCCCGTGATGTCGTGAAGCCGGGTGACATCGTCAAGGTCAAGGTCATGGAGGTCGACATCCCGCGGAAGCGGATCTCGTTGACCCTGCGGCTGGATGACGAGGCGGGGGCGAGTTCGGGTGCGGGTGCCGGGTCCGGGGCAGGGTCCGGGTCCGGGTCCGCCGGCTCAGGCTCCGGCTCCGGCTCCGGTGGCTCGGGCGGCGAGCGGGGCGGGCGCCCGCCGCGCCAGCGGCAGGGGCAGGGCGGCGCGGGTCCGCGTGGCGGTCAGGGCGGTCAGGGCAGTCAGGGCAGTCAGGGGCGTGACCGGCGCGGTGGCGGCGGCGCCAACGGCGGTGGCGGTCGTCAGGCTCCGGCTGCGGCTCCGGCTCCGGCTCCGGCTCCGGCTCCGGCCAACGGGGCGATGGCCGACGCGCTTCGGCGGGCGGGGCTGCTGGATCCGAAGCAGGGCGGCAAGAAGCGGTAGCGGAAGCCTGGCCTGAATCGGGGCGGGGCGGTGAGGGGTTCGCCTGCGGCGGGCCTTCTTCCCGCCCCGCCCCTTCCTGTATGTGCGACATCCCTTGAGCTCCCCTGAGCTGCGCTGAGTCCATTTCCCTTGCGGCCAGGGGCTCTTCCTCCTTCACGTGTCAGGTGGCCGGGTGACGTGGCTTCGGGATTCTTGAAGCGGCCGCGCCGGCAACCACTGGATCAGCGCCGCGATGTGCGGGCAGGACGCGCCGCCGGAGCGTCTCCGCGTCGACCGGGAGCTCGAAGGGGCCCTGCCCCATGGGCCTGATCCGCTCCACCGCCGAGGTGTTGGGGCTCGACGAAAAGACCGCGATGCGTTACACGGACTCCGCACGCCGGCTTCTGGAGACCGCCGTCGAACAAAAAACCGTGAGGACCGGCAGTGACCTTCTGTCATTCTGCCCTCCATGTCCGCACGAAATCGAAGACTGCCCCGGCACCGTGCCTGGCCTCTGACCACCACCGACATCAACGAGAGTCTCGGCCCTTGCATGACTCGCGTCACGGACCTGCAGTTCCTTACCGGGCAGGACAGCGGGACCATCGTCCTGGGAGCGGCATGGCTCGCTCCGAACCCCCAGAACTACGGCCGCGGCATCCACCCGGACATGGTCGGCTTCCACATAGACGTCCACCCGGTCGATGCCACTGAACGTGCTGCCACCCGCGCTGTTCTACGGGCGCACGCCCTCCCGCAACTCCACGACTGGATCACACAGGCGATCGCTGCCGACGAGACCTGGCAACTGACCGATCACCAGCACTACTGGCGGCTCACCGACGGCCACCTCACCCACCGCGACGAAGAGTGAACCGAGTACCGACGACACGCACACCCCCGCAGCAGCGAGGCCGAACGCGCGGGTTCACAACGAACCCAACGGGTCGCAACCGGGATTCAGAGCTCATGGACCCTGCCGGCACCGGGGCCGAACGGGGCATCGAGTTCCCCAACGGTGCCGGGCCGCCCGGCCGAGCTCCCGTCCCGCTGATGCCCGGCCGCTGGACGGTCCGCGCTGTCCGCGCTGTCCGCGCCGAGGCCGACGAGCCGGCCTCCTCCGGCCTGGTCCAACTCCTGCGCGCCGACGGCCGGATACCGGAACAGCAGCGGCGATAGCCAGAGCCCCGCTGTGGAGGGGCAAGGCCCGTTCGGCCGGCAGGTCGAGAACATCCCGGTCTCTGCGCTGAGCCCTCGGCGCAGAGCTCGCGCTCGCAGTTGGCACAGCCGGCCGGACCTTATCCGTGGACGGGCGAGAAGCTGCCCCCTCGCATACCCAGGGGCTGAAAAGAGGG
Source organism: Streptomyces sp. NBC_01260 (assembly GCF_036226405.1). Taxonomy (NCBI): domain Bacteria; kingdom Bacillati; phylum Actinomycetota; class Actinomycetes; order Kitasatosporales; family Streptomycetaceae; genus Streptomyces; species Streptomyces sp. NBC_01260. The sequence continues at coordinate 652,672 of NZ_CP108464.1, forward strand.
GCTCCAAGCGCCTCCGGCCGTGGCGCACATTGCTGCTAGGCCATCAAGCCTCTCACTCATCCGGTATACCAAATAGGTCTCAAGTCGCGATTCCACTCGTGATCAACTGCACCCTCCGCCCCTTTTTGTGCGCCCAAATACCCTGCAAAAGTGGCAAACGAGGCCGCATGACCCAGCCTTGCCGTCGAACCTCCTGGTATACCGTTGCGCCTCAACGCATACCCACGTCGGTATGCGTTCCGTCGCCCTGCCGTCCTCAAGGAGGCTTGATCCCATGCGTCGAATTCCGGCCGCCCTCTCGGTGGCCGCATTGCTGGCGATCACCACCGCATGCAGTTCACTCACTCCGCCCGGCAAAGAAACCACCGCCCAGGCGCGGCTCACCGACCTGCGTCCCGTACGCGACGGCGGCACGGTCACGATCGGGCTGAAGTCTGATCCCGACATGCTGGATCCGAGCCTCACGACGACGCTCGTCGCACGCACCGTGTTCACCTCCATGTGCGAACAGCTCTACGACGTGGACCAGGACAACAAGTTCGTGCCGCAGCTCGCCGCCTCGATGCCGAAGATCACCGACGGCGGCAGAACCTTCACCTTCACCGTCCGCAAGGACGCCACCTTCAGCGACGGCGCACGGCTGGACGCCCGCGCGGTGAAGACCTCGCTCGACCGGCATCTGCATCTGCGCGGCTCCGGCCGGGCCTCCGAGATCGACTCCGTGGAGAAGGTCACGGCCATCGGTCCGTACACCGTGCGGCTCTCGCTGAGCCATCCCGACGTACCGCTGCTGGGCCGGCTCGCCAACACGGCCGGACTGATCATGTCGCCGAAGGCGCTGAAGACGTACGGAAGGAAGTTCGCGACGCATCCCTCGTGCGTCGGGCCGTTCCGGTACGTCAGGAGGGTCGTCGGTGACCGGATCGAACTGGCGAAGGACCCGCTGTACTACGACGCGGACAAGGTCCATCTCGACCACGTCGTCTACAAGACGATCACCGACGGCAACATCCGGATGGCCAACATACGTTCCGGTGACGTCCAGATCGGCGACCAGATGGGCCCGGTCGAGGTGCGCAGCTCCATGGGCGAGAAGGACCTCCAGCTCCTCAACACTCCGTCGCTGGGCTATATGTCCCTCACCCTCAACGTCGGTAACTCGCACGGCATCGACAAGAAGCCCAGCCCGGTCGACAGCCCCTTCGGGCGCGACGTGCGCGTCCGGGAGGCCTTCGATCTGTCGCTGGACCGCGAGCTGATCAACAAGCTGGTCTTCCAGGGCATGTACGAACCGGCCTGTGGTCCCGTCCCCCCGGGGACACCGCTCAGCACCCCGCTCACCTGCCCGGAGCGGGACGTGGCGAAGGCCGAGCGGCTACTGAGAGCGGCCGGTGTGAAGACGCCGGTGCCGCTGGAGCTGATGATCAACACGACTCCGGACGACAGCCGTCTCGGACAGGTCGTGCAGGCCATGGCGGCCGACGCGGGCTTCGAAGTCAAGCTGAGGCCGACCGAATTCGCCACCGGGCTGACCCGGACCCTGGCCGGCGACTTCGAGGCGCGGACCGGCGGCTGGGGCGGCCAGCCCGACCCGGCGGGCAACATCGACAGCCTCGTGGGCACCGCGGGCAGCAACAACCAGGGCAAGCTCTCGGACCCGACGATCGACCGGCTGATCGTCGAGGGCCGCAGCACCTCGGACATCGCCGAGCGCCGCGAGATCTACCGCAGGCTCACGGTCGCGATCAACAAGCAGCACGGGGTCATCTACCTCTACCGGAACATCAACTACGTCTCCGCCTCGCAGAACGTGAGCGGCCTCAAGCTCTCCGGTGACGGCCTGATCAGGGTCAAGGAAGCCGGTTACACGAAGGGGAGCCGGTGAAGACCCTCCGCAGACTGCTCACGTCGTACGTGAGCCGCCGGATCGGCATGTCTCTGGTGACCATGGTGCTGGTCAGCATCACCGTGTTCCTCGGGGTCCGTGCGATGCCCGGCGACACCGCCCAGGCACTGGCCGGTGAACAGACCTCCCCGGAGGTACTGGCCGCGATCCGCTCCGAGTACGGGCTCGACGACAACATCGCCGTGCAGTACTGGCGCTACGTCAGCAACGCGGCCACGGGTGACTTCGGCACCTCGGCCCGTACCGGCCTCCCGGTGCTCGACTCCATCACCCAGGCGCTGCCCATCACTCTCGAACTGGCGGCGCTGTCCCTGCTGATGGCCGTGGTCGTCGGCATCGGGGCCGGTGTCATGGCAGCCGTCCGGCGTGGCAAGCCGGAGGAGTGGCTGGCCAACGGCATCGCGCTGCTGGGCATGTCGGTCCCGGCGTTCTGGCTCGGCATCGTGCTGGTGCTGGTCTTCGCCATCGCCATGCCGGTGTTCGCCGCCTCCGGCTTCGTACCGTTCAGTGCCGATCCGCTGGAGAACCTGCGGCGGCTGGTGCTGCCCGCCGTCGTGCTCGGCTCCGGCCTCGCCGCGGTGGTGATGCGCCAGACCAGGGCGGCGATGATCGACGCGATGTCCTCGGACTACGTGCGCACCGCACGGGCCAAGGGGCTGGCCCCGGCCGCCGTGATCGGCCGGCACGGGCTGCGCAACTCGCTCGTCACCGTGATCACCGTGCTGGGTCTCCAGCTCGGGCACCTGATCTCCGGCGCCGTCGTCACCGAACAGGTCTTCGTCCTGCCGGGCTTCGGCAAGCTCACCATCGACGCGGTCTTCACCCGTGACTACGCGATGGTCCAGGGCGTGGTCCTGTTCACCTCGGCCGCCTACATCCTGATCAATCTGCTGGTCGACTTCCTGTACTCGGTGGTCGACCCGCGCATCCGGCTCGGAGGTTCCCGATGACCCTCGCCCCGTCCACGGCGCCGCCCGCCGCCGCGGCCCCCGCGGCACGGCCCGGCGTCCGTGCCGCACGGCCGGCCACCTCACTGCGCCGACTGCGGCGCAACCGGCTGGCGCTGGTGGGTGCGGTGCTGTCCGCGGTGTTCGTGCTCGTCGCGCTGCTCGCACCGCTGCTCGCCCCCTACGACCCGGCCCGGCCGGACTTCGACTCGGCTCTCATGGCGCCGAGTTGGTCGCACTGGCTCGGCACGGACGACCTGGGCCGTGACCAGCTCTCCAGGGTGCTGGTGGGCGTCACCGCTTCCATGCAGGTCGGTGTGCTGGCCGTGCTGCTGGCCTTCGTCGTCGCCGTCCCGCTCGGGCTGGTGGCCGGCTACTACGGCCGGTTCGCCGACACCGTGGTCTCCCGGCTGACCGACACCATGCTGGCCTTTCCCTTCCTGGTCCTGGCCGTGGGCCTCGCCGCCGTCATGGGTCCCTCGCTGCAGAACGCGACCATCGCGATCGGCATCTCCCAGATCCCCGGAATCATCCGCGTCACCCGGGCCGAGACCCTGCGGCTCAAGCATCTGGACTACGTCGGTGCCGCGGTGGCCAACGGCGGCGGCGACGGTGTGATCCTGTTCCGCCACATCCTGCCCAACGCGACCTCGACGCTGATCGTGCAGGCCACCGTCGGGATCCCGTCCGCCATCATCGGCGAGGCGGTGCTCAGCTTCCTCGGCCTCGGGGTGCAGCCGCCCTCCCCCTCGCTCGGCGTGATGCTCTCCAGCGCCCAGCCCTTCATCGCGGACGCGCCCTGGATGGCGGTCTTCCCCGGCCTGGTCATCGTGCTCGCCACTTTGGCTTTCAACCTGCTCGGCGACGGCGTACGCGACATCCTCGACCCCCGCGGAGGTTCCCGGTGACCGAAGTCGAGACGTCCACCGCGCCCCGGCCCGGCGCGGACAGTGGCAGCGAGCCGGTGCTCCGGGTCCGTGACCTGTCGGTCTCCTTCCACGGCGCGGAACGCACCGTGCACGCCGTGGACGGTGTCTCCTACGATTTGGCGCCCGGCGAGGTACTGGCCGTGGTCGGCGAGTCCGGCTGCGGAAAGTCCGTCACCTCCATGGCCGTGATGGGGCTGCTGCCGTCGACCGCCCGGATCGGCGGCTCCATCACCCTGGACGGCCAGGAGCTGGTCGGCGCGCCGGAGAAGCGGTTGCGGTCGCTCCGCGGCCGTCGCCTCTCGATGATCTTTCAGGAGCCGATGACCTCGCTCAACCCGGTACTCACCGTCGGCCGGCAGATCACCGAAGTCCTGCGCCGACACCAGGGGTTGAGCCGGAACGAAGCCAGGGAACGGGCTGTCGAACTGCTCGGTGTCGTCGGAATCCCGGCGCCCCGCAAGCGGGTTGACGAATACCCGCACCAGCTCTCCGGCGGCATGCGGCAGCGGGTGATGATCGCCATCGCGGTGGCGTGCGACCCCGCCGTGCTGATCGCGGACGAACCGACGACCGCTCTCGACGTGACAGTACAGGCCGGCATCCTCGATGTGCTCCGCTCGTTGCGGGACCGGCTCGGCACCGCCATCGTCCTGATCACCCACGACCTCGGAGTGGTCGCGGACACCGCAGACCGGGTCCTGGTGATGTACGCGGGCCGCCCCGTCGAACAGGCCTCGGTGGACGAGCTGTTCGCGTCGCCGCGGCATCCGTACACCCGGGGCCTGCTCGGTGCCGTACTGCGTCCCGGAAGCCGGGGCGCGGGCGGAAGGGCGCGGCTGAACGAGATCCCCGGGCTCGTCCCCGATCTGCGCGAACAGCCGAAGGGGTGCAGTTTCGCGCCGCGTTGCGCCTCGGCCGAGGACGGCTGCCTGACGAGCCGTCCCCCGCTGAACAGGTCCGCCGGCACCCACCTGATCGCCTGCTACCACCCGGCCGATGCGATCGGGTCCGACCCGTCCCGACCCGACGCGAGCAAGGGAACCGTCCGATGACCGCAGACCTCAACCCGCCCGCCGCCACGGCGGGGACCGTCACCCCGGTGCTGGCCGTGCACGGCCTGAAGCGGCATTTCGACGGGGCGGGCGGCACCGTGAAGGCGGTGGACGGGGTGTCGCTGACGATCCTGCCCGGCGAGGTCGTCGGCCTCGTCGGGGAGTCGGGCAGCGGCAAGTCCACGGTGGGGCGCTGTGTGGTCCGCCTCGACCGGCCGACCGACGGCAGCGTGGAGATCAACGGCACGGATGTCACCACGCTCTCGCCGCGTGCGCTCAGGCCGTTGCGGAAGGACTTCCACCTGGTGTTCCAGGACCCCTCGTCCTCGCTCAACCCGCGCATGACCATACGTCAGATCGTTGCGGAGCCGCTGCGGCTGCACGGCCTGGCGAACCGCGCCGAGGCGGCGCAGCGGGTGGACGGGCTCCTGGCCCAGGTGGGCCTGCGGCCCGAACTGGCCGACCGCAACCCCCATGAGCTCTCCGGAGGCCAGCGCCAGCGCGTCTCCATCGCGCGCGCGCTGGCGGTCGATCCCGCGCTCCTGGTGGCGGACGAGCCGACCTCGGCCCTCGATGTGTCCGTGCAGGCCTCCGTGCTCAACCTCCTCGCGGACCTGCAACGCGACCGGGGTTTCGGCTGCCTCTTCATCACCCACGACCTGGCGGCGGTGGAATACCTGGCGGACCGCATAGCGGTGATGTACCTGGGCCGGATCGTCGAACAGGCCCCGGCGGCCGAGCTGTTCGCGGCCCCCAAGCACCCGTACACGCAGGCGCTGCTGTCCGCGGCGCCGGTGCCCGATCCCGCCGAACAGCGGGGCCGGCGCCGGATCGTGCTGGGCGGCGATCTGCCCAGCCCGCTGGACCCGCCGCCCGGCTGCCACTTCCACACCCGGTGCCCCCTGGCCACCGACCGGTGCCGTACCGAGGCGCCCGAACTGCGCCCGCTGCCCACCGGGGGCGGTCGCGAGGCGGCTCCTCGGCAGGTGGCGTGCCATCTCGTCGCGGACGACGGCAGTGTGCCGGATGCCGCGAAGGCCGTGGCGGCGGCTGCCGGCTGACCCGCTGCGGCTGATCAGCCGCGAACGCCGGAGCCCGTCCACCACTCGGTGGACGGGCTCCGGCGTTCGCGGCGGCGGGTCAGCCGACCAGTTCCAGGCCGTCGGCGACGACACGGCCGGCATGCAGGACCGTACGGTCGTCGCTGCGGTCCATGACGGCGGACGCCACCGTCTCGCCCTCGACCAGCAGCAGATCGGCGCTGTCGCCAACGGCGAGACCGGGACGGTCCGAGACGGACGTCAGACGGGGCAGGTCCGTGTGGAGGATCGAGGCCCCGCCGCGGCTCGCGACGGCCACGCAGTGCTCGATCAGCTCGTCGGCCCGGTAGCGGTTGGTGAAGGCCAGCTGCCAGGTGCGGTCCAGCATGTCCCCGTTGCCGTAGGGCGACCAGAAGTCGCGCTGGCCGTCCTCTCCCAGGCCTACACGCACACCGGCGGCGGTCAGTTCGGCCAACGGCAGGGCGTGCTGCTGCTGAGCCGGTGCGATGGTCGCCATCGCGATGTCCAGCTCGGCGAACTCCTCGATGAGGCGGCGGGTGGTCGCCTCGTCGACGGTCCCGAGTTCATAGGCGTGCGAGAGCGTCACCTGACCGGCCATGCCCAGGGCGCGTACCCGCTCCAGGATGAGGTCGACGCTGAACACACCGAGTGCGCCGGGCTCGTGGAGGTGGATGTCGATCGGTGCCTGGTGGCGCTCGGCGAGGCCGAAGACGATGTCGAGATGGCGTACGGGGTCGCGGTCCAGGGTGCACGGGTCGATGCCGCCGACCACGGACGCGCCGGCGGACATCGCCTGGTCCATGAGTTCCGGCACGCCCTTCTCCTTGAGCAGACCGGCCTGCGGGAAGGCCATGATCTCGACCTCGCACCGGCCGGCGTGCGCCTCCTTGGCCGCGAGGACGCCCTCCAGCCGCTCCAGACCGCAGTCCGCGTCGATCTGGGCGTAGCTGCGCACGCGGGTCGTGCCCCGCTCGATCATGCGGCCCAGGGTGTACGTGGCCCGCTGGGCGACGCTCCACTCGTCCTCACGCCAGTGCGCGCGGTCGTTCATCGTCATGCCCCAGACACCGGGGGCGCCCGTGTGGGGGCGGAAGGGCAGCCCCATGCGGGTGGAGTCGAGGTGGCAGTGGACGTCGGAGAACGACGGCAGCGCGAGCCGTCCCCGTCCGGCCACGGTGTCGTCCGCGGCACGGCTCGGGTCGTGCGGGGTGAGCGCGGCTATCACGCCGTCCCTGATCTCGATGTCGCAGGGCTCGCCGCCCCAGGGACGGACGTTCGTGATCAGCATGTGGTGCCTCTCCTTCGTTCGGTAGACCGGTATGAAGTTGTCGGGGTGGAGGTGCCGGGCGGCTCGGGTCACTCCGCCGGCAGCACCTCGGCCAGGGTCGCCAGGGAAGGGCCGCGGCCCCGCTCGATGTGCGCATAGGCGAGGGCGTCGGCCAGGTCCGGCTTGCCCGCGTAGATCGCGGCGCAGATGTCCTGGTGCTCGGTGCACTGCACACGCGGGTCGAGGCCGCCGGTGAGGGTGAACAGCCACTGCACCAGGCCCAGCGAGGGCTGAAGGGCGTCCTGGAGCAGCCGGTTCCCGGTCATCGCGACGATCTCCGCGTGCAGGGCGGTGTTGGCGGCGGGAATCTCGTGGATATCACCCCGCCCGGTGGCGTCCTCGGCCGCTTCCATGAGTTCGCGCAGCCGGTCGCCGCCGCGGCCGGCCGCGCAGGCCTCCGCGGCCCTGCGGGCGGCGAACACCTCAAGGCTCAGCCGGAGGTCGAAGAGCTCGGCCACATCGCGCAGCGAGAGGTTGCGCACGGACGCGCCGCGCCGCGGGGAGATCACCACGAGGCCCTCCCCGGTCAGCCGGGTGAGCGCTTCCCGGACGGGGATGCGCGAGAAGCCCAGGGCCTCGGAGAGTTCGCGCTCCCGCAGACGTACGCCGGGCGGGTACTCGCCGGACAGGATGCGGGCGCGGATCGTCCGCTCGGCGTGATCGACATGGGACGCACCGGACTCGGGCGAATCGGTCATCGTGAGGTCTCCTCGTACGGCGGGAACGTCGGCGGGAACAGCTCGCCGGCGCCTCGGCGGCGCAGGTCGCGCTCGCCGTAGGCCGCGCGCATTGTCTCGAACAGGGTCTGGGCCCGGCGCCGCAGGTTCGGCAGGTCGGTGCCCGGTATCCGGCCGTCGGTCATGACGGGGCGCCCCGCCACGACGGAGTGGGTGGCCTGCCGGGCGGTGCCGTTCAGCAGGAACGTACGGACGGGGTCGTCCTGGACGCCGTCGCGGATGTCGTCCAGCCGGAACGCCACCAGGTCCGCCTGCGCGCCGGGCTCCAGCCGCCCGAGGTCGGTGCGCCGCAGTGCGCGGGCGCCGCCGAGCGTGGCCGCCTCGACGTAGTGCTCGGCGGGCGCGGCGTCCAGGCGTCCGTCGACGACCTTGGCGAGGTGGACGCCGGTGTCCATGCCCCGGATGAGGTCCGGCGGGAAGGAGTCGGTGCCCAGACACAGATTGATCCCTGCCCGCCGGTAGGCATCGAAGGAGTGCAGTACCTGGCCGTAGCGCAGCGAGGTCTGCGGGCAGTGGATGACGGAGACGCCCGCCGCCGCGAGCGCGGCCAGGTCGCCGCGGTCCTCGCCGTGCACGTCGGGGTGGCGGTCGGTCACGATGCCGTGCGGCACGAGGAGCCGGGTGTCCAGCAGCCCGGTGCGGGCGAGCAGCCGCAGGGGCGTGGTGCCGTGCAGCTCCTGTACGAGATCCCGTTCGGCCATGCCCTGGAGACAGTGCAGCCGTACGGGGACGTCGCGCCGTCGCGCGATCCACCAGCGCCTCGCCGAGGTCCAGTTCCGCGTCCACCGGACCGTCGTACCCCGTGCCCACGTACGCGATCGTGTCGTCCTCCCACACGATCTCGCCGTCACGGAGCAGAGCGTGCCCGCCGTCTCGGTGGGCGAGGACGTGGGTGGCGCGCCAGCGGGTTCGCACGGGGCCTCCTGCGGGTGCGGTGTACCGGACCGCCCCGAGCGGACGGCGGTCCTCGGTCGGAGCAAGGCGACAGTAACACTTGGCATACCAAGTGCCCGCACCCTCAGGAGTTATGTGAAGTTAGTCGGAAATATCGACCCGGAAAGCCTGCATGGAGGAGAGGATGACACCCTCTGGCATACCAGCAGGGTGACTCCGGGGAGCCGGAGCCCCGTCAGATCTCCGTGAGCCGTCCCGCCGTCACCTCGACGCGGCGCGTCGTGCGGACTGCCTCCAGCATCCGCCGGTCGTGCGTGACCAGCAGCAGCGTCCCCGTGTACGAGTCGAGCGCCGATTCCAGCTGCTCGATCGCCGGCAGGTCAAGATGGTTCGTGGGCTCGTCCAGGACGAGGAGGTTGACGCCGCGGCCCTGGAGCAGGGCGAGTGCCGACCGGGTCCGTTCGCCCGGGGAGAGGGTGGTCGCGGGGCGCATCACATGGTCGGCGCGCAAGCCGAATTTGGCGAGGAGGGTACGGACCTCGGCCGGTTCCGTGTCCGGGACGGCCGCGCAGAACGCCTCCAGCAGGGATTCCGTACCGTGGAACAGCTTCCGCGCCTGGTCCACCTCACCGACGACCACACCCGAGCCCAGGCTCGCGTGCCCCGAGTCCAGCGGGAGACGGCCGAGCAGAGCGGCGAGCAGGGTCGACTTCCCGGCGCCGTTGGCACCGGTGATGGCGATCCGGTCCGCCCAGTCGATCTGGAGCGAGACCGGGCCGAACACGAAGTCCCCGAGGCCGACCCGCGCCTCGCGCAGCGTCGCCACGACGGAGCCGGAGCGGGGGGCGGAGGCGATCTCCATCCGCAGCTCCCACTCCTTGCGCGGCTCGTCCACGACATCGAGGCGGTCGATCATGCGCTGGGTCTGGCGGGCCTTCGCGGCCTGCTTCTCGCTCGACTCGCTGCGGAACTTGCGGGCCATCTTGTCGGAGTCGCCGGCCTTGCGGCGCGCGTTCCTGACGCCCTTGTCCATCCAGGAGCGCTGCATCAGAGCGCGGCCTTCGAGTGCGGAGCGCTTGTCGGCGAACTCCTCGAACTCCTCGCGGGCGTGCCTGCGGGCCCGCTCGCGCTCCTCCAGGTATGCCGCGTAGCCACCGCCGTAGAGGTTGATCTGCTGCTGGGCCAGGTCGAGTTCGAGGACCTTGGTGACCGTGCGCATCAGGAACTCGCGGTCGTGGCTGATGACGACCGTGCCGGCGCGCAGCCCGGAGACGTACCGCTCCAGCCGTTCCAGGCCGTCGAGGTCGAGGTCGTTGGTGGGTTCGTCGAGCAGGAAGATGTCGTAGCGGGAGAGCAGCAGCGAGGCGAGGCCCACGCGGGCCGCCTGGCCGCCGGAGAGCGTGGTCATCGGCAGGTCGAGACCGACGGTCAGGCCGAGGTCGGCGGCGACCTCCTCGGCCCGTTCGTCCAGGTCGGCGCCGCCGAGGGCGAGCCAGCGCTCCAGCGACTCGGAGTACGCGTCGTCAGAGCCGGGCGCCCCGTCGACGAGGGCCTGGGTGGCGGTGTCCATCGCCGCCTGGGCCTCGGCGACACCCGTCCGGCGGGCCAGGAACTCCCGTACGGTCTCGTCGGGGCGCCGCTCCGGTTCCTGCGGCAGGTGGCCGACGGTGGCGGTGGGCGGGGAGAGCCGCAGCTCCCCCTCCTCCGGCTGGTCGAGCCCGGCGAGCAGCCGCAGCAGCGACGATTTTCCGGCGCCGTTGACTCCGACGAGACCGATCACATCACCGGGAGCGACCACGAGGTCGAGTTCGGCGAAGAGAGTGCGGTCGCCGTGTCCGGCGGCGAGGTCCTTGGCGACGAGGGTGGCAGTCATCAGGGTGTCGATCCTAATCGGCGGCCGGGGCTCCCGGTGCAGGTGCCTGCGGGGTCGGGGCACGGGCCACCGGCGAGGTGCGCCGCAGGGATGCCCGGCAGGCTCCCCGTCCTCACGCCTGCCGGGCGCCCGAAGCATCGCCCTGCCCGTGCACCTCGGCTAGGGTCCTTCCCCTGGATCGAGTGATCGGGCGCGGCCCGACCCGGGCGGGAGACCTGGCGTCCGGGGCGTGAACGGGGTCCGGACAGAGACGAGCGGCGGTGCGGCAGTGTCCGAAGTGATCGTGGTGGGCGGTGGGGTCAGCGGCCTCACCACGGCGGTGGTGCTGGCCGGGCGCGGTCACCGGGTGCGGGTCTGGTCCCGGCAGCCCGCGGCGGCCACGACGTCGGCGGTGGCGGGCGCCCTGTGGTGGCCGTACCGGATCGAGCCGCAGGACCGGGTCGGCGACTGGTCGCTGGCTTCACTGCGCTGGTACGAGGAGCTGGCCGCCCATCCGCGCGAGACCGGGGTGCGGCTGGTCAGCGGTGTGCACCGGGGTGAGCGGCTCGCGGCGCTCGGGGCGTGGGCCGGGAGGCTGAAGGATGTGGTGGAGGACGCCGAGGGGCTGCGGTGCCGGCTGCCCCTGATCGACATGCCGGTCCATCTCGACTGGCTGGAGGAGCGGGTCAGGGCGGCCGGGGGCTCGGTCGAGCGGCGTACGGTCACCTCGTTCGACGAGGCGGCCGCCGAGGCGGCGACGGTGGTCAACTGCACGGGGCTCGGCGCCCGCGAACTGGTCCCCGACACCGGGATGCGGCCGGTTCGCGGTCAGCTGGTCATGGTGGAGAACCCGGGGATCGAGGAGTGGTTCACCGAGGCTGACCCGGCGGCGGGCGCGACGACGTACTTCTTCCCGCAGCCGGGCCGGCTGGTGCTCGGCGGCACCGCCGGGACGGACGACTGGAGCACCGTGCCCGATCCCCGCACGGCCGAGGAGATCGTGGCCCGGTGTGCCCGGGTCCGGCCGGAGATCGCCCGCGCGCGGATCATCGGGCACCGGGTGGGGCTGCGGCCGGCCCGGGACGCGGGGGTCCGCATCGAGGCCGAGCCGCTGCCCGGCGGCGGGCGCCTGGTGCACAACTACGGACACGGGGGCGCGGGCGTGACCGTCGCCCTGGGCTGCGCGGAGGCGACGGCCCGGCTGGTGGTCTGAACCGCCGCGTGCGGGGCCGACGGGGGCAGGGACGCCTGGAGGGCCCGCGACCCCGCAGGGCCGTCGGCCCGCGCGGCCCTCGGACGGCTCGGGGTCCACTCCTCGGCCCTCGAACGGCCCAGCGCCCTCAGTCGCCCGCCGGGCTCGAACCGCCGGGCCGGTCCCCGCGCTCGGTGGTGATCTGGCTGTCGCCGGGGCCGATCCGGATCTCGAAGTCACCGTCGTACTTGGCGTGGCCCTCGATGACCGCGGACTCGACCGCCTCCACCCCGAACTCGCGGCGCACGATGAGCGGGTCCTCGCGCAGGTCCCGCACAAGGGCCACGCACATGCCGATCATGACGATCGTGAAGGGCGCGGCCACCAGAATGGTCAGGTTCTGGAGGCCGGCCAGCGCATCGCCCTTGCCGTTCCCGATCAGCAGCATGATCGCCGCCACCGCACCGGTGGTGACGCCCCAGAAGACGACGACCCACTTGGCCGGTTCGAGGATGCCCTTCTGCGACAGGGTGCCCATCACGATGGAAGCGGCATCCGCGCCCGACACGAAGAAGATGCCGACCAGGATCATCACCAGCAGACTCATCACCGTCGGGATGGGGAACTGCTGGAGCACGCCGAAGAGCTGGGCCTCCTGGGTGTCGGCGCCGTTCAGCTTCCCGGCCTCCTGGAGCTTGATGGCGCTGCCGCCGAAGATCGCGAACCAGATCAGGCTGACGGTGCTGGGGACCAGGATGACCCCGCCGATGAACTGACGGATCGTCCGGCCGCGGCTGATCCTGGCGATGAACATGCCGACGAACGGGGTCCAGGAGATCCACCAGGCCCAGTAGAAGACGGTCCAGCTGCTGAGCCAGTCGGCGACCTCTCCCTTGCCGGTCGCCTCGGTGCGGCCCGCGAGCTGGGGCAGATCACCGATGTAGGCGGCGATCGAGGTGGGCAGCAGGTCGAGCACGATGATGGTGGGTCCCGCGATGAACACGAAGACGGCGAGGATCAGGGCGAGCACCATATTGATGTTGGACAGCCACTGGATGCCCTTCTCCACGCCGGAGATCGCCGAGGCGACGAAGGCCACGGTCAGCACCGCGATGATCAGGACGAGCAGCCCGGTGCCGGTCGTCTCCATCCAGTTCAGTTCGTGGAAACCGCTGCCGATCTGAAGGGCTCCCAGGCCCAGCGAGGCCGCCGAGCCGAAGAGCGTGGCGAAAATGGCGAGGATGTCGATCAGCCGGCCGACGCCGCCGTGGGCGTGCCGGGCACCGATGAGCGGTTCGAAGACGGCACTGATCGTCTGCCGCCTGCGGCGCCGGAAGGTGCTGTACGAGATCGCGAGACCGACCACCGCGTAGATCGCCCAGGGATGGAGCGTCCAGTGGAAGAGAGTGGTGGCCATCGCCGTCTGCATCGCCTCGGCGGCGTCCGCCGGGTGGGTGCCGGGCGGCGGGTGGACGAAGTGCGCCAGGGGCTCACTCACTCCGTAGAACATCAGGCCGATGCCCATACCGGCGCTGAACATCATGGCGACCCAGGACACGGTCCGGAATTCCGGCTCCTCGCCCTCCTGGCCGAGGGTGATCGTTCCGTAGCGGCTGATGGCGAGCCAGAGCGCGAAGACCACGAATCCGGAGGCGGCCAGCATGAAGGCCCAACCGCCGTTGTGCATGAGTCCGTTGAGCAACGTATTGGAGACGTCCTCCAGCGAGTCGGTGGCGGTGGCCCCCCAGACCACGAAGGCGAGGGTCAGGACAGCGGTGACGCCGAACACCACCCGGTCGGTCGTGGGGTGCCGGCTCTGGGCCGGGTCGCCGGGCAGATCCGCCGTCACCGACAGATCCCCCCTGCCGCCCGTTCTCTGATCGTCCTGCGACACGAATGGCACCTTTCACGGAAGCTGGAGTTTCGCTCTCCGTAGGCAGTACCACACGCGACGCACATCTTCCGGGATCAACAAGCGGTATCAGCTTGACCGTTTATGAGGTGATACGTCGCATTCTTGTCCAGAAGGAGCGGGACCAGCCTCCGGGCGGGCTGGGCCAGCGGTACGTACACACCGTCACCGTCGGGCCGGGAGGTGACGCCGTGCAGGACGAGTTCGTCCCCGACCCGGGCGAACTGGGCCGCCGTGAGCCGGTAACCGCAGGGCGGGTGCGCGAGGGTCTCGCCCGGACCCGCCGCCTCGTTGTCGGCCCCGCCGAGCGGGACCGGGCCCCGGTCGGTGAACCCGGCCGCCCGGGAGCGGGCGGTGGCGGCGGCGATCTCGCCGCGCCGCTCCTCGACGTAGGAGAACAGGCCTTTGAGTGCGGCACGTTGGGAGTGCACCCGGCGACGGTTGTTGAGTGCGGGGTCGGCCCGCTCGGCGTCGGTGAGCGCGTCCACGCGGGACTCGACGAGCAGGGCCACCGCATGCTTGACGCCCGCCGCATTGCGCAGGATGCGCTCCTGCCCGTCGCCCGCGGTCTGCTTGACGGGCCGGCCCGTGACCGGGTCGGTCCAGATGCCGTAGAGCCCGCTGTCGTGTCCGGCGTCCCGGGCGGCCGGGCGCACATGGCGTTCGGCCAGGAGCTTCGATTCGTCGCGCACCAGGTCATGGACATTGGGGTTGCGGGGCCACAGGACGGTCAGGTCGCTGTCGTAGTACGGCGGCGTCGCGCCGTACTCGTGCAGGTCGTAGACCACATCGGGCCTGTCGTCCCGGAGGGCCGCCGCGATGGCCCGGCCCTCGGCGGTCCGCAGCGCGATGTGGTCGCGGTTGATGTCCACGTCGTCGGAGTTGCCACGGGTTCCGGCGGCGCGACCGTCGGGGTTGGCGGTCGGAATGACGAGGATCTCGGTACGGGAGAGAAGGTCCCGGGTCGCCCGGTCCCTGGCGTATCCGAGATCACGGATCACCGTCAGACAGGCCTCGCGGGCGGCGGGTTCATCACCGTGCTGGCCGCACACGAGGAGCACGGTGAGGGCGGTCGGACGCCGGCTGCCGATCCGGACGAGCCGCAACGGCCGCCCCTGCTTCGTCGTTCCGATCCGCTCCACGGAGACCCGGTCGCTGTGCCGGGCGACGGCCGCGAGCAAGGAGCGTTCCTCGGCCGGGCCGGTCCAGCGTGCCCCGTCGGCGGATTCGAATCCGGTACGCGGCGGGGTCCGCGCCGCCGCGGCGGACACCGTGACCAGCGCGCCGGCCAGCGCGGTGGCGACGCCCGTCAGCGCGAGGTTGCGAACCCTGTGACGCCCCGCCCGCCGGTCGCGGTACTTCGGCGCGCAGCGGTTCACCGGCCACCGGCCGCCGTGTCGCACGGACCGCCGGCGGGGGCCGGAACGGGCGGTCTGTACGTCGAGCGGGCACCCCGCGCACGTGTCGGCATGGGCGGAAGGTACCGTGGCCGGCGCCCGCGCGACAGGTCCCCCGGTCACCGCTCCGCGAAAGGCCCTAGGCTGGCGAGGTTCGTGCTGTTCGGCCGGACCCCGGCCGTCTCCGGCCCCCTCCCGCGCCTCCGAGGAGCGTCCCTTGCCCCGTCCGACCCCCGATGCCCCTCACGACGCACGCCCCACACTGGAAGCCGTGGCAGCCCGGGCCGGGGTGTCCCGGGCAACGGCCTCCCGAGTGGTCAACGGCGGGGCCGGGGTACGGCAGCCGCTCGTGGACCAGGTGCGCAAGGCGGTCGATGAGCTCGGCTACATACCGAACCACGCCGCCCGGACGCTGGTGACCCGGCGCAACGGAGCCGTCGCCGTGATCATCGACGAACCCGAGATACGTATCTTCTCCGACCCCTTCTTCTCCCAGCACATCCGCGGCATCAGCCGTGAACTCATTACTTATGACGCCCAGTTGGTGCTCCTCCTGGTGGAGGGGAGCGGGGACTTCGACCGGGTGACCCGCTATCTGGCCGGTGGCCATGTGGACGGGGTACTGGCCTTCTCGCTGCACACGGACGACGAACTGCCCGCGGTCATCCGCCGGTTCCGGGTACCGACGGTCTACGGCGGGCGCCCCGGACGGCCGGGCGCCACCTCCGAGCTCGCGGTCCCCTACGTCGACTGCGACAACCGCGGCGGCGCCCGTGAGGCCGTGCGCCATCTGGTCTCGCTCGGCCGCCGGCACATCGCGCACATCGCGGGCCCGCGCGACCAGACCTCCGCGCTCGATCGCATCGACGGGTACTTCGACGTGCTGCCCGACGGCGATCCCGCACTGGTCGCGGACGGCGACTTCACCGCGGAGGGCGGTGCCCGCGCCATGGCCGCACTGCTGGAGCGGCGGCCGGACCTGGACGCGGTCTTCGCCGCCAACGACCTGATGGCCTCGGGCGCCCTGCGGGTGCTGCGCGAGCACGGGCGCCGGGTACCGCAGGACGTGGCACTGGTCGGCTTCGACGACATGGAGTCGGTCGCCGAGACGACCGATCCGCCGCTGACGACAGTCCGCCAGGATGTGGTGAGCATGGGCAGGTTGATGGTCAAACTGTTGATGGATCGGCTCGACGGCGGGGCCGGGGACGCCGGTCCGGTCATCATGCCGACACAGCTGATCCGCCGCGCTTCGGCCTGATCCAGGCATCGGGCCGCTGCGAGGGCGTCCGGCCACCGCGAGGGGACCGGACCCCGATCAGCTCCCCCCGCCCCACCGCGGCACCCCGTCAGCCGGACACCGCTCGCGCACGCCGCCGGGCCTCCCGGTGGGCCGCCCTCGCCCGACGCGCCCTCGGCAGATACCGCAGCCGCTCCGGCAGCACCGGCACCACCACCCGCGCCACGGCGCAGAACCGCCGCAGCGCGCGCTCCTGCGCATCCGTCCACTCCAGGCCGATCGCCTCGCGCGCGTCCGGGGGCATCAGCCCGACGGTGAGGAAGCGGCGGAACCGGGCCAAGGGCGGAAGAAGCACCGGCCACAGGGCCCTCGTCAGCAGCCGCAGGAGCAGGGGGCCTCGGTCGGGCGGCGGTACGGGGGTACCGGGGGCGACCAGTTCGTCGACGACGACGGTCCGCTCGATCTCACCGGCCAGCATGCCGCGGTAGTAGGGCCAGAACTCCTCGATGGTCTGCGGCATGTCCCGGTCGCGGATCCCGAGCACCCGGCCCACCTGGAGCCACTCCCGGTACAGCGCCCGCTCCTGCTCCCCGCTGAGCGGGCGGATCAGGTACCGCACCGCGTGCTGGTACACGGGGAATCCGGTGGCGTGCACCCATGCGTAGTTCGCTGGTGACAGGGCGTGGTAGGGGCGGCCCCTGGTGTCGGTGCCCTGAATGGTGCGGTGCAGCCGACGAAGCCGGCGCCCCTCCTCCACCGCCTCCGCTCCCCCGTACACCCAGAGTTGGAGCGAGCGCAGGGAACGTTCGCCGCGCCCCCACGGGTCCGTACGGAAGACGGAGTGCTCGTCGACCCCCGCGCCGACGGCGGGATGGGCGACCTGGAGGGTGAGGGCGGCGGGCAGCATCAGCAGGGCCCGGATGTCGCCGGACAGGCTCCACAGCACACCCCCGGGCGGGGGCGGCACGGGGTCCGGCTCGCGTGTCATTCGGTGCTCCCCACGGTCGGCGCGGGAGCACGGCACGGCGACCGGCCCCTGCCTGATCCAGTATGCGAGCGCTTCGGGCGTCTCGCTCACCGGCCCCCGCCGTTCCCCGCCGCACGCCCGCCCGGCCGCCGGTCCGTCGGCACTGTTGACGGGACCTGTGAAACAAGTCGATAGTATTTGTAACTTTGACTCTCGGAACAGACGGACTCTCATATTCCTTGCGCAGCAAGCGAGTTGGACCGTCCCACTCAGGCACCAGTCGAAGAGCGGTCCCACAGGGAGCCGGTACACGGACAGGAGGGCGCACCATGGGCCGATACAGCCGCCTGCACGAGATACGCCGGATGAATCCGGCGCGCGACTACGCCGAAATTCTTCGGCTGATCTCCCAGTACGAGTTCCCCTGGGACTATCGGCAGGGGGTGAGCGTCGCCTTCCTCCGGGACTACGGCGTCCCCCGGATCTCCGTACTCCTGGACCGGACCCAGGAGTTCGAACGGGCCGGGCAGAAGCGGTACGACGACACGGTGCTGATCGGGTACGAGATGGCCGCCGACGGCTTCGACTCGGAGCGCGGGCGGGCTGCCGCGCGTCATCTCAACCGGATCCACGGCAAGTACCGGATACCCAACGAGGACTTCCTGTACGTCCTGGCGACCACGGTCGTCGGACCGAAGCGCTGGATCGACCGGTTCGGCTGGCGGCCCCTGTGCCGGGTGGAGACCGAGGCGCTGACCGAGGTGGGCCGGAAGATGGCCGCGATGATGGGCATCGAGGGCGCGCCGGACACCTACGAGGGGTTCGAGCGGCTGCTGGACTCCTACGAGGAGCGGATGTTCGCGTACGACCCGGCGAACCGGCGGGTCGCCAACGCCACGTTCCGGATCATGGCGAGCTGGTATCCGCGCCCGCTGCGTCCGGTGATCGCGCGGTTCTCGCTCGCGCTGCTGGACGAACCACTGCTGCGGGCCCTGGGGTTCAGGGCGCAGCCCCGCTGGGTCCGGTCGGCGGCCGCCGGATCGCTGCGGGCCCGCTCGCGGTGCGTGCGCCTCCTCCCGGCCCGGCCCCGCTGGCTGCCCTCACGCCCGCAGCCGCGTTCCTACCCGTTCGGCTGGCGGCTGGACGACCTGGGGCCGCACTGGGCGGGCAGCCGGCCCCTGGAGCCACTGCCCGACGAGCGCCGTCCCTCGCCCTCGGCGGCGCCGCTGAACGGGCGTGCGGATCAGCGCACTTAAGGACTGCCCGATAGCCGCAGGGTGCTGTGCGGGATCCTGTTCGTGCTGCATACCGGGATCCGCTGGGCGTTTCTGCCCCAGGAGCTGGGCTTCGGCTCGGGGATGACCTGCTGGCGACGACTGCGCACCACACTTTGCCCGCGTAGCCTCACACCCGGGATCTCAGCACGTCGACCTCACAGCCCGGCGCGAACGGGTCGAAGCCGTGCTCGATCAGCCAGCGAACCGCCAGCAGGCTTCGCAACGACCACCAAGCGTGGATCACGTCGAGGTCGATGTCGGTGCCATAGCCGGCGATGACGTCGTCGAGGTGCCCCTCGTGTCCGAGCGTGAAGGTGGCGAGGTCGTACAGAGCATCACCCTGGCCCGCCTCGGACCAGTCGATGATGCCCGTCACCTCGTCGCCGTCGACGAAGACGTGCGCGATCTGCAGGTCGCCGTGCGTGAACGCCGGAGTCCACGGCCGGAGCGCGGCCTCGGCGACCCGGCGGTTACGGGTGACCAGGTCAGTGGGCAGGACGCCGTTCGCCACGAGCAACTCGCACTCGTCGTCGAGTTCCGCCGCCAGCGCGACGACGCTCCGGCCGGCCCGGCCCGGCCGGGACGGCAGCGGCGCGTCGTGCAGCTTCCGGATTGTGGCGCCCGCAGCGGCCCACGCTGCCGACGACCCCGTCGACGGCCCACCGAGGCGCCCAAGCGTCGTCCCCGGGAGCGCGGCGATCGCGAGCACGGGCGGCTTGCGCCACAGGACCTCCGGGGTCGGTACCGGTGCCAGGGACATCGCCTCGACCTCGACGTCGATACGCGCCTGATCGGCGTCCACCTTCAGAAACACGTCGCCGACGCGCAGAGTCGCACGCTCGCAATGGGCGACAACGACTTTGACCTCATCCACGGGCGACCAGTATCCCGGAGATGATCGCCGACATCGCCAGATTTACCGCATGCGCTTACGCAGCTGACCGCGTCCCGCTACCCGACAGCCTCGTGCGCGACACTGACCCTTGACCAGGTCAGGCCCACCACGTTTGTCAGGAGTCCTAAGCGACGGCGATCAGCGGCACCAGGTAGCGGCGGGCGAACGCCCTCAGCTGCTCGTCGTCGTCGAGCTCGAAACAGCTGACCGGGTTGAGGAGGAAGGAGACCGTGATGCGCACCATCAGCTCGGCGACGGGTGCCGGATCGGCCTCCGGCCTCCCCTCCGCACGCCTGGCCTCGCGCAGCCGACCGGCCACGTAGCCGCGCATGGCGACGAGTGCCGGCCCGCTCTCCACGGTCAGGAACGGGAGCATGATCTCCGGTTCCAGCCGCAACAGCCCGCCCACCAGGGGATGTTCGCGGATGTGGCCGAGGACGGCCACGAACCCTTCGACGATCCGGTCCTCGGTGGTGGGGAGCGCGGCGACCGCCTCGTCCACCTCGACGACGAAGCGCCGGTACTCACGCAGCAAGCAGGCCGACACCAGGCCGTCCTTGTTGCCGATCCGCCGGTACACGGTCACGCGCGAGACCCCCGCCCGCTTCGCGACGTCGTCGACGGTGGAGCGGCGCAGCCCGAAGGTCATGAACTGCTCACGCGCGGCGTCGAGGATCTGCTCGCTCAGCGCGTCGGAGGGCGGTGCCTCGTCGAGCGCCCGGGCCAGCAGTGCTTCGTCCGTACTCCGTGCGGCCATGGGCCCTCCCCGCTCCTTGCCGGTTCCGGTTCACCATAGCGGCGCCGCAACACAGAGACCGTGTCCGTCTCTCTGTCACCTCGCCCGTGCGAGGGGGCGTGGCGGTCAGTCGTGGTCGTACACCGTCACGCCGATCCCCCGGCTCGACAGCCGCTGCTCCAGCAGTGGTTCGATCCGTGACCACTTGCCGCCCGCCAGTCCGCAGCCGATACGTGGCATGTGCACCGAAGCCCCCAGCCCGGTCGCCCGGCCGGCCACCGCACCCAGTGCCGTATCGATCGCCTCGTAGCGCACCGGCACCCCCTTGCTACCGGTGCGCATCCCTCGCTGGCCCACCATGTTCGCCACCCAGATGTACGGGCTCACCTGGACGAACTGAACGGCGCCGAGGCCGAAATCGTTGCCCGCCCGTTCCCGGTGCCAGGTGCGGTACCGGGCCTCCGGCTCGGGCCAGCGGCGCGAGAGCGCCAGGACGAAGCCCTTGCCCCAGCCGCCCAGGTCGTTGCAGACATGCGCGATCAGTTTGACGCCCTTGCCCTGCGGGGCGGTGGCATCCCCCCGTACGTACGTGATCTCCGTCATCGCACCAGCGTACGAGCGGGCACCGGCAACCGATGCGTCATTTCTCCCCGCCGGGCTCCGGCCGGTGCGGAGGCGGCCACGTCGATGCCCCGGGCGGCCGCCCACGCCGGTACCGTCTCGGGGTCCAGGACCAGGAGGGCCATCAGGCAGGAGCGGCCGTCGCCGTGGACAGGGGCCTGACCGATCAGGGGGTGTTCCTTCAGGGTGTTCTCCACGAGTGCCGGGGAGACGTTCCCCCTCGGCGACGGCGAAGCGGGCGCGGCTGTGCCGGGCGATCCTTCCGGCCGTCCTCGGCCGGACCGTGCGGGCCCGTACCCGGGGGTGGACTGCGCTTCGCTGCTGACGGACACTTTCACAACAGTGGTGAGACAGCAATACTGTTGCACCTGATTGACGCACACGCCCAGCAGTTCACCCGCGGGGTCGGACACGAGGAGCAGACATGGCGACCGGGACCGAGGAGCCGACGCTCACCGTCGACGAGCTGGCGGCGCGCGCCGGGGTGACCGTGCGCACGGTGCGCTTCTACAGCACCCGGGGGCTGCTGCCGCCGCCGGTGATCGGGCCGCGCCGGGTGGGGCACTACGGGCACGACCACCTCTCCCGGCTCGCACTGATCGAGGAGCTCCAGCACCAGGGCATGACGCTCGCCGCCATCGAACGCTATCTGGAGCAGCTGCCGCCCGATCTGAGCGCCCAGGATCTGGCGATCCACCGGGCGCTGGTGGCTTCCTGGGCGCCGGACTCGGCGGAGGACGCGACCCGGGCGGAGCTGGAGCGCCGCGCGGGGCGGGCGCTGACCGGACAGGACCTCGACCGGCTGGCCGCGATGGGCGTGCTGGAACGGGCCGATCCGGGCGAGGCCCCCTACCGGGTGGATCCGGGGCTGCTGCGGCTCGGGGTGGAACTGCTCGACGTGCCGATCGCGCACGAGACGATCCTGGCCGCCCGGACGGTGCTGCTGGAGCACACCCGCTCGGCCGCCCAGCAGCTGACCCGGCTGTTCCGGGACGAGGTGTGGAGTCCGTACCGGGAGCGGGAGTCGGATCCGGAGCACCTCAGGGCGATGAAGTCGCTGTCGGCGCATATGCAGCCGATGGTTCTCCAGGCGCTGGTGACCGCCTTCCAGCGGTCGCTGAAGGAGGAGCTGCGGGCCGCGTTCACCGCTGAGTGAGTTACGGCCCGCAGCGCCTGGCGTCAGTCGTGGAAGGTCTCGCCCCGCTCCGCCTTCGAGACGAGCAGCGCGGGCGGCAGGAAGCGGTCGCCGTACCGCTCGGCGAGTTCCCGGGCGCGGGCCACGAAGCCGGGCAGGCCGCCCTCGTACCCGTTGATGTACTGGAGCACGCCGCCGGTCCACGGCGGGAAGCCGATGCCCATGATGGAGCCGATGTTGGCGTCGGCGACGGTGATCAGCACGTTCTCCTCCAGGCAGCGGACGCTGTCCAGGGCCTCGGAGAAGAGCATCCGCTCCTGCATGTCGGTGAACGAGATGTCCGTGTCCGGTTTCGGGACGTGCCCGCCCGGGGCACGACCACCGGAGCGCCCGAAGTGCTCGCGCAGACCGGGCCAGAGGCGGGTGCGCTGGCCGTTCTCGTCGTAGTCGTAGAAGCCCGCGCCACCGCTGCGTCCCGGGCGTCCGAACTCGTCGACCATCCGGTCGATGACCGAGTCCGACGGGTGACCGGCCCAGCTGCCGCCCGCCTCCTCGACGGCCCGCCTGGTCTCGTCGCGGATCTTGCGGGGCAGGGTGAGCGTCAGCTCGTCCATCAGGGAGAGCACCTTGGCCGGGTATCCGGCCTGGGCGGCGGCCTGCTCGACGGAGGCGGGCTCGACGCCCTCGCCGACCATCGCGACGCCCTCGTTGATGAACTGGCCGATGACGCGTGAGGTGAAGAAGCCGCGTGAGTCGTTGACGACGATCGGCGTCTTCTTGATCCGGCGGACCAGGTCGAAGGCGCGGGCCAGGGCCTCGTCGCCGGTCTTCTCGCCCTTGATGATCTCGACGAGCGGCATCTTGTCGACGGGCGAGAAGAAGTGCAGCCCGATGAAGTCGGCGGGGCGCGCGACCCCTTCGGCCAGGGCCGTGATGGGCAGGGTGGAGGTGTTGGAGCAGAGCAGCGCGTCGGGCTCGATGACGTCCTGGATCTCCTGGAACACCTTGTGCTTGAGCGCGGTGTCCTCGAAGACGGCCTCGATGACGGCGTCGCAGCCGGCGAGGTCGGCCGGGTCGCCGGTCGGGGTGATGAGGGCGAGCAGCTCATCGCGCTTCGCCTCGGTCGTACGGCCCCGGGAGAGCGCCTTGTCGAGCAGCTTCTCGCTGTACGCCTTCCCCTTGGCGGCGGCCTCCGCGGAGACGTCCTTGAGGACGACCTCGATACCGGCGCGGGCGCAGGAGTAGGCGATGCCCGCGCCCATCATCCCGGCGCCGAGGACGGCGACCCTGCGGACCTGGCGCTCCTCGATGCCCTTGGGGCGGCTGGCACCGGAGTTGACGGCCTGGAGGTCGAAGAAGAACGCCTGGATCATGTTCTTCGAGACCTGGCCGGTGACCAGCTCGGTGAAGTAGCGGGCCTCGATGGTGAGCGCGGTCTCGAAGTCGACCTGCGAGCCCTCGACCGCGGCGGCCAGGATGTTGCGCGGCGCGGGCATCGGGGCCCCGGCCAGCTGCTTCTTCAGGTTGGCCGGGAAGGCGGGCAGGTTGGCGGCGAACTTGGGGTTCGACGGGGTGCCGCCGGGGATGCGGTAGCCCTTGACGTCCCAGGGCTGCCGCGACTCGGGGTTGGCCTCGATGAAGGCGCGGGCCTTGTCGAGCATCTCCTCGGGCGTCGCGGCGATTTCGTGGACCAGGCCGTTCTCCAGGGCGCGCCGCGGGGTGTACTGGGTGCCCTGGAGCAGCACCTTCAGCAGCGCGTCGGCGATGCCCATGAGGCGTACGGTGCGGGTGACTCCGCCGCCCGCGGGCAGCAGGCCGAGGGTGACCTCGGGCAGGCCGATCCGGGAGCCGGGCGTGTCGAGGGCGACGCGGTGGTGGGAGGCGAGCGCGATCTCGTAACCCCCGCCGAGGGCGGCTCCGTTGATGGCGGCGACGACCGGCTTGCCGAGGGTCTCGATGCGGCGCAGCGAGTCCTTGATCGCGGTGCCGGTGTCGAAGGCGGCCTGGGCGTTCTCGGGGCCGACCTTGATCATGTCCTTGAGGTCGCCGCCCGCGAAGAAGGTCTTCTTGGCGGAGGTGTAGATGATGCCGCGGATGGAGTCCTTCTCGGCCTCGGCGCGGTCGGCGACGGCCGCGATGGAGTCCTTGAAGGCCTGGTTCATCGTGTTGGCGGACTGGTTGGGGTCGTCGAGTACGAGGGTGACGACGCCGGTCTCGTCCTGTTCCCAGCGGATGGTCGTGCTCTCGGTCATTCTCTTCTTCTCCGTAAGCAGGGGGTTGCCGGGGACGGTCAGAGGCGCTCGACGACGGTGGCGACGCCCATGCCGCCGCCGACGCAGAGGGTGGCGAGGCCGTAGCGCTTGTCCCGGCGCTCCAGCTCGTCGATGAGCGTGCCGAGGATCATCGCGCCGGTGGCGCCGAGGGGGTGGCCGAGCGCGATGGCACCACCGTTGACATTGATCTTGTCGAGGGGCAGCCCCATGTCCCTGGCGAAGCGCAGGACGACGCCGGCGAAGGCCTCGTTGATCTCGACGAGGTCGATGTCGTCGATGGTGAGCCCGGCCTTGGCGAGCGCCTTGCGGGTGGCGGGCGCGGGGCCGGTGAGCATGATGGTGGGCTCGGAGCCGGAGACCGCGGCGGAGACGATCCGGGCGCGCGGCGTGAGGCCGTACCGCTCCCCGATCTCCTTCGAGCCGATCGCGACCAGGGCCGCTCCGTCGACGATGCCGGAGGAGTTGCCCGCGTGGTGGACGTGATCGATCTTCTCCACCCAGTGGTACTTCTGGAGTGCCACCGCGTCGAAGCCGCCCATCTCGCCGATGGCCGCGAACGACGGCTTGAGCGCGGCGAGGGAGTCGGCCGTGGTGCCGGGCCGCATGTGCTCGTCGTGGTCGAGGACGACGAGGCCGTTGCGGTCCTTGACGGGGACGACGGAGCGCGCGAAGCGGTTGTCCTTCCACGCCTCGGCGGCCCGCTCCTGCGAGAGCGCGGCGAACTCGTCGACGTCGCGGCGCGAGAAGCCCTCGATCGTCGCGATGAGGTCGGCGCCGACGCCCTGCGGCGCGAAGCCCGTCTCGTAGTTGGTCATCGGGTCCATCGCCCAGGCGCCGCCGTCCGAGCCCATCGGCACCCGGGACATCGACTCGACGCCACCCGCGAGGATGAGGTCCTCCCAGCCCGAACGGATCTTGGCGGCGGCCAGGTTGACGGCTTCCAGCCCCGAGGCACAGAAGCGGTTCTCCTGGACGCCCGCGACGGTGTCCGGGAGGCCGGCCGCGATGGCGGCGATCCGGGCGATGTCGGAGCCCTGGTCGCCGAGCGGGCTGACCACGCCGAGGACGATGTCGTCGATGGCCGCCGGGTCCAGGCCCGGGAAGCGGCTGCGGATCTCATGGATCAGGCCGACGACGAGGTCGATCGGCTTGGTGCCGTGCAGGGCCCCATTGGCCTTGCCGCGGCCGCGCGGGGTGCGGATCGCGTCGTAGACGAACGCTTCGGTACTCAAGACAGCTGCCTTTCGAGGGTGGTGGCGCAACAGGGGGTGTGGCACGGCGGGGGGTGGTGGCCTGCGGGGGTCAGCCGAGCAGCGAGCGGCCGATGATCTCCTTCATGATCTCGGTCGTACCGCCGTAGATGGTCTGGATGCGGCCGTCGGTGAACGCCTTGGCCACCCGGTACTCCGTCATGTAGCCGTAGCCGCCGTGTAGTTGGAGGCAGCGGTCGGCCACGCGCTTTTGCAGTTCGGTGGCCCACCACTTGGCCATCGAGGCGTGCACGGCATCGAGCGTCCCCTCCGAGTGGTCGACGATGCACCGGTCGAGGAAGGTACGGGTGACGGCGCACTCGGTGGCCATCTCGGCGATCTCGAAGCGGATGTGCTGGAGCTTGGAGAGCGGCCGCCCGAAGGCCTCGCGCTCCTTGACGTACTCGGTGGTGATCTCCACCAGGTACTCGGCGCCGGCGATCCCGGCGACGGCGATGCCCATCCGCTCCTGGGCCAGGTTGGTCATCAGGTGGATGAAGGCGCCGTCCAGCTCACCGAGGAGGTTCTCCTTGGGCACCCGGACGTCGTTGAAGAACAGTTCGGCGGTGTCCTGGGACTTCTGGCCGATCTTGTCGAGGTTGCGGCCCCGTTCGAAGCCCGCCGCACCCCGCTCGACGACTATGAGCGAGAGTCCCTTCGCGCCGCCGTCCGGGGTGGTCTTCGCCACGACGACGACGAGGTCGGCGAGGATGCCGTTGGAGATGAACGTCTTGGAGCCGTTGAGCAGCCAGTGGTCGCCCTTGTCCTCGGCCGTGGTGCGGATGCCCTGGAGGTCGGAGCCGGCACCGGGTTCGGTCATCGCGATGGCGGTGATGATCTCGCCGCTGCAGAAGCCGGGCAGCCAGCGCCGCTTCTGCTCGTCGGTGCCCAGACCGGTGAGATAGGGGCCGATGATGTCGTTGTGCAGGCCGAGCGCGAGCCCCGCGGCGCCCGCCCGGGTGAACTCCTCGGCGAGGACGGCGCTGTAGCGGAAGTCGGCGTTGCCGCCGCCCCCGTACTCCTCGGGCACCGCGAGGCCGAGAAGCCCCTGCCGTCCGGCCGCGAGCCAGGCCTCGCGCGAGACGATGCCGTCCTTCTCCCACTGCTCGTAGTGCGGGACGACCTCCTTGGCCAGGAAGGTGCGGACGGCCTCGCGGAACGCGTCGTGCTCTTCGTTGAAGATCTGCCGCTGCATCAGTCGGTGGTGTCCTTCCGGGTGGTCCGCAGGCCCGGTACGTCCCAGTCGGCGGCGACGGCGTCGGTGTCCGCGCCCGGCTGCGCCGGGCCGCTGTGCACCGAGGAGGGCGTGGCCGAGAACCGGGGCGCGGGCGCGGGCTGGGTGAGTCCGCCGTGTTCGACGAACGTGGCGCGGGCGGCGAGGTGCGGGTGGTGCGGGGCCTCGCGGAGCGAGAGCACGGGCGCCACGCAGGCGTCCGAGCCGGCGAAGACCTCGGCCCACTGGGCGCGGGTGCGGGTGCGGAACCGGGCGGCGACGACCGCGCGCAGCTCGTCCCAGCGGGAGATGTCGCCGCGGTCGGGGGCCGTCTCCCCGATGCCGAGGAGCCCGGTGAACTCGGCGTAGAACCGCTGCTCCAGCGGGCCGACCGCCATGTACTCGCCGTCGGCGGTCTCGTACGAGCCGTAGAACGGGCAGCCGCCGTCCAGGAGGTTGGAGCCACGCCGGTCCTGCCAGCTGCCGGCCGCCAGCATCCCGTGGATCATCATGGCGAGATGGGCGGCGCCGTCGACGATCGCCGCGTCCACGACCTGGCCGGAGCCGCCGGGCGTACGGGCGTGCTGGAGGGCGGCAAGGACGCCGACGACGAGGTAGAGCGAGCCGCCCGCGTAGTCGCCGAGCAGATTGGCCGGGACGGTGGGCGGCTCGTCCGGCTTCCCGATCATGGAGAGGGTGCCGGTGAGGGCGATGTAGGCGATGTCGTGCCCGGCCCGTTCGGCGAGCGGCCCGTCCTGGCCCCAGCCGGTCATCCGCCCGTACACCAGGAGCGGGTTGCGGGCCAGACAGGCGTCGGGGCCGACCCCCAGGCGCTCGGCGGTGCCCGGCCGGTATCCCTCGATCAGGATGTCGGCACGCTCGGCCAGCTCCAGGACCGTTTCCGGGCCGTGCTCGGCCTTGAGGTCGACGAGGACGGAGCGCTTGTTGCGGTTGGTGAGATCGCGGGCCGGGTCGATGCCGAGCCCGGCGCCGCCGGGCCGGTCGACCCGCACCACGTCGGCGCCCAGATCGGCCAGGAGCATCGCGGCGAACGGGCCGGGGCCGATGCCCGCCAGTTCGACCACCCGTACGCCGGCGAGCGGGCCCCGCGGGCCCTGCGCGCCGTTCCCTGTTGCTGCCATCGAGCCCCCAGCGGTATGACACAACCGATGTAACACCGATGATGCTAAGAACGTACGGCGCTCCGCACAACCCTTTCGGCCGAGCAAGCGCTTAGTTCTTTTCCCGCCGATCCTCCCCCACGAAGCCCTCCCGGGCACACACCGCCACGTCCCCTCCGCTAACCTCTGCCTGCCACATCGGCGCCGGCCCCTGCGGAGGCACTCGTGAACAGGCAGAACGGGGCACAACGCCCCTATGACGTAGTCCTCTTCGGCGCCACCGGATTCGTGGGAGTCCTCACCGCCCAATACCTGGCGTCACACGCGCCGGACGGTTGCCGCTGGGCCCTGGCCGGGCGCAACCGCGCCAGACTGGAGCAACTGCGCAATCACCTCACCGCCGCCGATCCCCGCTGCGCGGACCTCCCGCTGCTGCATGCCGACGCGGACGACGCCGGATCACTGCGCGAGCTGGCCGAGTCCGCCCATGTGGTGGCCACGACGGTCGGCCCGTACGTCTGGTACGGCGAGCAGCTGGTCGCCGCCTGCGCCGAGGCCGGGACGGACTACGCGGACCTCTCCGGCGAGCCGGAGTTCGCCGACCGGATGTATCTGGAGCACGACGCCCGGGCACGCGAGACCGGCGCCCGGATCGTGCACGCGTGCGGCTTCGACTCAGTACCGCACGACCTCGGGGTGTACTTCACGGTCCAGCAGCTGCCCGAGGACGTGCCGCTGCGCATCGACGGATTCGTCCGCAGCAACGCGGCCTTCTCGGGCGGTACGTTCGCCTCCGCGCTCACGGCGATGGGCCGCGGCCCGCAGATGCTGCGCGCCGCGAAGGAGCGCCGGCTGCACGAGCCGCGTCTTGTCGGCCGCCGTGCCCGCGCCCCGCTCGGCGCACCGCGCTTCAGTGCGGAGACCGGCACCTGGGCGCTTCCGCTGCCCACGCTGGACGCGCGGATCGTGGAGCGCTCCGCCCGAGCGCTGCCCCGCTACGGCCCCGACTTCCGCTACCGGCACTACGCCTCGGTCAAGCACCTGCCGGTGGCGCTGGGCGGCACGGCGGCGCTGGGCGCGCTGATGGGCGCCGCGCAGCTGCCGGCCGCACGGGCGTGGCTGATGGAGCGGTACGAACCCGGCTCGGGCCCCGACGCCGAGCGAAGGCACCGCAGCTGGTTCACGGTCAGGTTCGTCGGCGAGGGCGGCGGCCGCCGGGTGTTCACCGAGGTGTCGGGCGGCGATCCGGGCTACGGCGAGACGGCCAAGATGCTCGCGGAGTCCGCGCTGTGTCTGGCGCTGGACGAACTGCCGACGGTGTCGGGACAGGTCACCACGGCGGTCGCGATGGGCGATGCGCTGGGGGGACGCCTGCGGGCGGCCGGGCTGGGCTTCCGAGTGGCGGCGGTCCGCTGACCCCCTCCGGAAGATCCACGAGGCCGTCGGCGTGCAGAGCGTCGCCCCGGCCTAGAAGATCCACGAGGTCAGCGTGTAGAGCATCGCCCCGGCCCAGACGAATGCCACCGCACCCCCGATCAGCATGCCCGCCGCGACACGGCGCTGGGCAGGGCGAAGAGGTGCGGTTCGGGTGGGTGTGCGAGTTACGTTCATGTGTCCAGAGTGCCGATCATGATCGGCGAACGCTATCCGTACGGATACTCAGACGCCCTGGCCCCCGCCCGCACCGCTCTCAGCCGGTCGCCTCGCGCAGCGCCCGCCGGCAGAGCGCGTCCGCCCGGCGGGTGGTCTCGGGCTGGCGGAAGTCCCGGGCCAGCAACAGGGTGTGCGCACAGGCGTTGTCAAGGCCGGTGCGGTGGCCGACGGAGACGAAGACCGGTTTGGTGCCGTCCTGGGTACGCAGCGCCCGGCCCACCTCCTCGTCCCCGTCGAGCAGCGGCGAGCAGTCTCCGCGACACGGACCGGGCTGTTCGTACGAGAAGGTGAACGGGTTCTTCGCGACGCCGATGACCGGCAGCCCGGTGAGCACCCCCAGATGGCTGGCGAGCCCGAAGCGGCGCGGGTGCGCCTGCCCGTATCCGTCACAGACGACGAGCCCCGGGCCGACCGACAGGGACTCCAGCGCGGCCAGCACGGTGGGGATCTCGCGGAAGGCCAGGAGTCCGGGGACGTAGGGGAAGGTGACCCGGCCGACGGCGGTGGACTCGGCCACCACCTCCAGGGTGGCCGCGTCGAGCACGACGGCCGCCGCCACGACGACGTCGCGCTCGTCGTCGTAGGCGACGTCGACACCTGTCACCCGGCCGGTGCCGGGCGGCGGCCCGGGTTCGTCGAGCACCACCCGGGCACGCAGCGAGTCCTGGACGGCTCGGGCACCGGCCTCGTCGGAGGGCATCTGAAAAGTTGTCATGGTGCCGGCCAGCTTAGGACGGCCGGCACCTGAGGGGCGGCGTCGCGGGCGGGGCTCGCACCTCTGCCGGGCGGTCCCGGGTTCCGCCGCTGAGCCCTCCCGTAGCCTGGAGATCATGTTCGTACTCGAGCTCTCCTACACCGCCCCCCTCGACCGTGTCGACGCGCTGATGAAGGACCACGTCGGCTGGCTCGACGCGCAGTACGCGGCCGGGGTCTTCATCGCCTCCGGCCGCAAGAACCCGCGGGACGGCGGAGTGATTCTCGCCGTCGGGGACGACCGGGCCGCGATCGAGCGGCTCGCGGCGGGTGACCCCTTCGCCGTGTACGGCGTCTGCGCGTACCGGATCACGGAGTTCATCGCGACCAAGACGTCGGACGCCCTCGCCCCCTACCGTCAGCAGTAGTCACCGCGCCCCGTCAGAGCCCGGTCAGCCGGGCCGCACGCCCCTGCTCGCCGGCGGCCCAGCAGCCGCCGTCAGCGGTGCAGTCGACCGTGTCGTAGGAGCCGCT
This sequence comes from Streptomyces sp. NBC_01260, assembly GCF_036226405.1. NCBI lineage: Bacteria > Bacillati > Actinomycetota > Actinomycetes > Kitasatosporales > Streptomycetaceae > Streptomyces > Streptomyces sp. NBC_01260. The sequence goes on from NZ_CP108464.1 coordinate 683,486, forward strand.
GTCGACCGTCCGCCAGGTGCGCCCGCCGTCCGTGGTGAGATCCGTGCCGGCCGGGCCGACCGCGAGTGCGGCCGACCGGCTGTGCGGCAGCCATGCGACGCCCGAGCGGTAGGCGGCGGTCGCGGTGGCCGACCGGCGCCAGCCGCGGCCGCCGTTGTCCGTGACGGCCGAGGCGTGAGGCGATTCCTGGTCGGGGCGGTAGTCGCCGCCGACCGCGATCCCGTGGGTCCGGTCGCGGAAGGCCAGCGCGAAGACCCCGCGGGCGGGGTCACCGGCCGGGAGGGTCGATTCGGCCGCCCGCCAGGTCAGTCCGCGGTCCCCGGAGTGCAGGACGCGGGCGGTGGCCGCCCCGCCGGTCGCCAGCCAGACGTCCTTGGGACCCGAACTGACCAGGCACTGGCCACTGGCCGCGAACCCCGCCTCACCCTCCTGGGCCCGGGGCATACCCGTACCGGGCAGCACGCTCCAGCTGCGGCCGCCGTCCGCGGTGGACAGGATGCGGAACCGGCCGTCCACCGGGTCGCTCATGGCCAGCCCGTGCCGGCTGTCGAAGAAGGTGAGGCAGTCGTAGAAGGCGCGGGCGTCGGTGTTGCGGAAGGACTCGGTCCAGGTCACTCCCCCGTCGCCGGTGCGCAGCACCCGGGACGCCTCCCCCTCGCCGATGGTCAGCGCCACCGCCCGCCTGGCGTCGAAGGCCTCGATGTCGCGGAACTCCAGCCCCGCCCCGGCCGCACCGGGCGGGGAGACGTCGCGCCAGTGCCGGCCGCCGTCGGAGGTGCGCAGCACCGTACCTTTCGTGCCGGCGAGCCAGGCGGTGCGGCTGTTCACCGCGGCGAGGCCGCGGAAGCGGGCATCGGTTCCGGTGGCGGTGGGCGTCCAGACCGGCCGGTCGCCGGGCCGGTGCCGTTCCGCGGGTGCCGCGTGAGCTGCCGGTGCGGTCAGCGCGGCGGCCAGCGCCGCCCCGCACAGTCCCAGTGACATCAGTCGTCGCGTCTTTCCCTTGGCCCTCATGGCGCTGGAAGCTAACCGACGGACCGCGCGCCGTCCAGGGTGCGCAGCCCGGCAACGGGCACATGATCAGGATGCGGGGCCCGGTGAGCGGTGACGCAGCTCACTCGGTCCCCGGGTGCACGGATCGGCGACTTCCGTCGTCTGTATCAGTGCCGGGAACCCGTTCATCCGGTCGCGAAAGGGAGCAGGTCTTGTCCATCGTTATCGAGCAGTCCGTACAGGCCCGCATGGTGGCGTCCGCGCCGCAGATGGAAACACTTCCCGCCGTCCTGCAGTACGACCGCACGGACCCCTTCGCGATCCGCATGGCCTTCCCCGCACCCGCGACACTGGAGGGCACCGAGGTGTCCTGGGAGTTCTCCCGGGAACTGCTCACGGCGGGAATGGACACACCGGCGGGCGTGGGCGACGTACGGATCAGGCCCTTCGGCTACGACCGCACGGTTCTGGAGTTCCACGCCGCCGAGGGCATCGCGATGGTGCACGTGCGCACGGCCGACCTGCGCCGGTTCCTGCGGCGGACACAGCAGCTGGTGCCCGCCGGTGCCGAGCACCGGTTCCTGGACCTGGACCGGAGCCTGACGGATCTGTTCGGCGGCTCCCGCTGACCCGGCCCCCGCGGGTACGGCGGTCAGGGACCCGATCCCGTTAATTCGTTTGCCCCGCCCGTGAGCCGGGCGTAGCGTCTGCGATGTCCTTGTCGTCGCCGATCGGAGTAGGACGTTGCTCGTCTGAGGTCTTGAGACACCGTGTTGCGCGCCGTGTCATGTCTGTACATGTCCGCGTGCCCGAGTGTGACCTCAGCTCTTCGAGCCGTCCTCCGTGACCAGGGCCTTCCTCCACACCCCCGGAATCCTTCCGTGGAACGCCAGTGACCGGTGTCTCATCCCGTTGCCCCTGACCTTCCTCGCAACCGGGAGATTCCTAGTGTCAGCTCCACTCGCACACCTCACCTGCTCGTCGCTCTCCTTCGCCTGGCCCGACGGCAGCGAGGTCTTCGACGACTTCCATCTCACCGTGGGGCCCGGCCGTACGGGTCTCATCGGTATCAACGGCGCCGGCAAGTCGACCCTGCTGCGGCTGATCGCCGGCGACCTCACTCCGGCCGCGGGCCAGGTCAAGGCCGCGGGCGAGATCGGCTACCTGCCGCAGAATCTGGTCCTGGACACCGCGCTGCGGGTCGACGCGACCCTGGGCATCGCCGCGACCCGTGAGGCGCTGCACGCCATCGAGGCGGGCGACGTCGGCGAGGAGCGGTTCGCGGCTGTCGGTGACGACTGGGACGTGGAGGAGCGGGCCCGTGCCACGCTCGACCAGCTCGGTCTCCGGCACATCGGGCTCGACCGCACCATCGGTGAGATGTCCGGCGGGGAGTGCGTGCTGCTGGGACTGGCCGCGCTGCTGCTGGCCCGGCCGGACGTGCTGCTGCTCGACGAGCCGACGAACAACCTGGATCTGTACGCACGGGAACGGCTGTACGCCGCGGTCGACGCGTGGACCGGGGTGCTCGTGGTCGTCAGTCACGACCGGGAGCTCCTGGAACGCGTCGATCAGATCGCCGATCTGCGGGGCTCCGAGGTCACCTGGTACGGGGGAAACCTCTCGGCGTACGAGGAGGCGCTCGCCGTGGAGCAGGAGGCCGCCGAGCGCATGGTGCGGGTCGCGGAGGCCGATGTGCACCGGCAGAAGCGCGAACTCGCCGACGCCCAGGTCAAGCTGGCGCGACGCAAGCGCTACGGACAGAAGATGAACGACCAGAAGCGCGAACCGAAGATCGTCATGGGCGCCCGCAGGCGCGCCGCGCAGGAGTCGGCGGGCAAGCACCGCATCATGCACACCGAGAGGCTGGCCGAGGCCAAGGAGCGCCTGGACGACGCCGTCGAGGCGGTGCGCGACGACGACGAGATCCGGGTCGAGCTGCCGCACACCAAGGTCCACCCGGGCCGCGGCGTGCTGGTGCTGCGCGATCTGGAACTGGCTTACGGGGCACGGGTCCAGGGCTCGTTCGAGGTGCGCGGTCCGGAGCGCATCGCACTGGTGGGACGTAACGGAGCGGGCAAGACGACGCTGCTGCGGACGCTCGTCGGTGAGCTGGCACCGGTGTCCGGCGAGGCGGCGGTACAGCTCCCGACGCGGTTTCTGCCGCAGCGGCTGGACGTGCTCGACGACGGGCTGAGCGTGGTGGAGAACGTGGCGCGGTTCGCACCGGATGCCACGGACAACGCGATCAGGGCGCGGCTGGCACGTTTCCTGTTCAAGGGGGCACGGGCGGACCGGCCCGCGGGAACCCTCTCGGGCGGGGAACGGTTCCGTGCGGCTCTGGCCGCGCTGCTGCTGGCCGAACCGGCACCTCAGCTGCTGATGCTGGACGAACCGACGAACAACCTGGACCTGGCGAGCGTGCGCCGGCTCACGGCGGCACTGGATTCGTACGAGGGAGCGCTCATCGTGGCGAGCCACGACGTGCCGTTCCTGGAGTCACTCGGAATCACGCGCTGGCTGCTGCTCGACGGCGAGCTCAGGGACACCACGGCCGAGGAGGTGCGGGCAGGAATGTGAGTACGGAGCCGGGAGGGCTGTGCGGGGGCTGGGGATGGAGTAACGCCCAGGTCTTGGAGCCACCGGACGCCGTCAGCGCGAGTGGACCCGGAGCAGCATCTCCCGGTCCGGGGTGAACCGGTAGGCGGCGGCGACCAGTTCCGACGTGGCGAGAACCGCGGTGTCACAGAGTTCCGCGAGGTCGTGCCGGATGAGCAGATCGCTCACGGCGCGGCGGGCGAGGCCGACGCAGAAAGCACCGCCGGGCAGGGCGAACGAATAGCTCAGATTGTCCGCCATCGGCGGATGGGACCCGGCGGGGGCGAGAGCCGGGAGACAACGCAGTGCGCCCTTCATCAAGGTACTCACGCTTCCGGTACATGTGGTGACGGCCACACGGCGGCATGGTCGCCCCGTGTGAGACTTATGCTACCGACCGTAGTGCCTCAGCTCGATACAGTGCAGCTCGATTCCTCGCACGGCTCGATGCTGCTGGATGCCGATATGCAACTGCGGCGCTATCGGGGCCTGTTGGACCGGCTTCGTACGCTCGCGCTACCCGTCGAGGAATCACGCGACTTCATCCGACGTATAGCCCAGGACCTCTGAGGAGAGACCATGAACGACATCTACTGGGACGAGGCATTCTGCAGCGAGGGGGCGAACTGCTTCCGTTTCGGACTGGACGACCAGGGCCGCGCCTACATCGGCTCCACCACCGACAGCGCCACCCACGCCAGCGACTCCGTGGAGGCGCTGCGGGCGCTGATCTCCGCGGTGAAGTCCGGCGCGGCGGACCATCTGCTCTGATCCCCGACCGGCCGGCCGAGCCCCCTGTGCGCCTGCGCTCCGAGTACGCCGACTGTTCGGAGCCCAACACCACCAGGGCCGGGCCCGGCTTTTCCTCTGTCTGAGGCCCTCCCCCACAGCCGACCTGACCCTCTGTATATACGCCTGACCTGCGCATATGACATAAAGTATCCGGTCATCGCCCGGGCGGGCTTGGCTCTGGCCTTACCGCCGCTTTAACCTACGGTCTCGTAACCTACGAAGCCGTAGGTAATTCTCCCGTCCCCAGGAGCTCCCCGTGACGATCACCTCTCCCCACCTCGGCAGTTCACCGGCGTGGACTGACGCCCAACTGCTGTACGCGCTGGAAGAGGTGGTGGAGAAGGAACTCAACCGCCATCTCAAGGTCGCCAAGGACTGGATGCCCCACGAGTACGTGCCGTTCTCCGACGGCCGGAACTTCCCCGGCATCTTCGAGGACGGCCAGGCCTGGGAGTCCGAGCAGTCCAAGGTCACCGACATCGGCAAGATCGCCCTGGTCGTGAACCTGCTGACCGAGGACAACCTCCCCAGCTACCACCACGAGATCGCCTCGCTCTTCGGCCGCGACGGTGCCTGGGGCACCTGGGTGCACCGCTGGACGGCCGAGGAGGGCCGGCACGGCATCGTGATGCGCGACTACCTGCTCACCTCGCGCGCCGTGGACCCGGACAAGCTGGAGCAGTTCCGGATGGCGCACATGGCGGAGGGCTTCGAGTCCGACAACCGCCACTCGATGCTGCACTCCGTGGCCTACGTCGCCTTCCAGGAGCTGGCGACCCGGGTGTCCCACCGGAACACCGGCCACCAGTCGGGCGACCCCGTCTGCGACCGGATGCTGGCGCGGATCGCGACCGACGAGAACCTGCACATGGTGTTCTACCGCAACCTCCTGGGCGCGGCCTTCGAGCTCGCACCGGACCTGACCATGCAGTCCGTGCGCGATGTCGTCGTGAACTTCCGGATGCCCGGCCACGGCATGCCCGGCTTCGAGCGGGCCGCCGCGCAGATGGCGATCGGCGAGATCTACAACATGCGCATCCACCACGACGACGTCATCCAGCCGGTGCTGCGGTACCTGAAGGTGCTGGACATCGACGGGCTGGGCCCGGAGGGCTTGAAGGCGCAGGAGGAGCTCGGTATGTACATGAACGGGCTGGACAGCGAGGCGTCCAAGTTCGACGAGAAGCTGGCCTCGCGCAAGGCGCGGATGGCGGCCCGGGCCCAGGCCTGACGGCCCGCACCACGTGACCCCGCCGGGGGCGGACCCCTGCGGCCCGCCCCCGGCGGATGTGCAGGTGGGGTGACCCCTCGGCGCGGACGTGCGAACCGTACTCTGTGCCGGTGAAACCTCTGACGCGTTTCGTTCTCTTCGCCGCGCCGATAGCCATCGCCGCCTCCATACTCTTCAACGGCGGTGGCGACGATCCCGAGCTGCCCGCCGACTCACCCGCGGCTGCGGACCCGGCCGACTCCTCGGTGGGCCCCGATCCGTACGCCGCCGCCAACGACGAGGAACGCCGTCAACTGGACGAGCGCGTCGCGGCGATGCCGGCCGGGCTGGACGCGCCGGCGAAGCGCGAGCTCGCCTGGAAGCTGCTGGCAAGCTCGGAGAGCTCGACACTGGACTGGCGCGGCCAGTACGCCACGATCGACGACAACGGCGACGGCACCGGCTACACGGCCGGGATCGTCGGATTCTGCTCCGGAACGCACGACATGCTCACGTTCGTCGAGGCGTTCACCAAGGACCACCCGGACAGCCCGCTGACGCCGTTCGTCCCGGCCCTGCGCAAGGTCGACGGCACCGGCTCGCACAAGGGCCTCGACCCCGGCTTCACCGCCGCGTGGAAGAAGTCGGCCACGGACCCGGTGTTCCGTGCCGCGCAGGACCGGGTCCGGGACAAGCAGTACTTCGAGCCGGCCGTGCGGCTGGCCAAACTGGACGGGCTCGGCACCCTGGGCCAGTTCATCTACTTCGACGCCATGGTGCTGCAGGGCCCCGGAACGGCCCCGGACGGCTTCTACGGAATCCGCAAGGCAGCGCTGGCCGAGGCCGACACGGTCGACGAGGGCGGCGACGAGAAGGCCTATCTGGACGCCTTCCTGGACGCCGCGCGAGCCGTGATGAAGTCGAAGAAGAACCAGCACGACACCTCGCGCATCGACACGACGCAGCGGGAATTCCTGTACGACGGCAATCTGGCGCTGAAGCCGCCGCTGACCTGGAAGATGTACGGCGAAACGTTCCACGTCGCGTCCTGACGCGGGCGCCCGGTCCGGGCCGGCGGCGCGGCGTCCCGGTTCAGGCCCCCGCCGCAGGCCCCTGTTGACCCGGGCGGAGCGGGATCACGCCTGGTCGCGTCCGACTCTGCGCAGCCGGTCCCGCTCCTTCTCGGAGAGGCCGCCCCACACGCCGAAGCGCTCGTCGTTGTCGAGGGCGTAGTCCAGGCAGGCCAGGCGCCCTTCGCAGGCGTTGCAGAGCTGCTTGGCCTCCCGGGTGGAGCTGCCGGGGGCGGGAAAGAAGAACTCGGGCCCCGCTTGCGCGCACAGCGCCGTCTCCTGCCAGGCGAGAGCGGGGTCGATCGAGGTGTTGATCAGCATGGGGCACACAGTGCCCTGCCGCGATAAACGACTGATCAACGATCCATCAACCAGCGGGCCGGGCCGCCGCCACCCGGCCGGCGGGCGTCTACGCGCTCTTGATCACGGCGAACGGCGCACCGTGGGGATCGGTGACGTTGGCGAACCTGCCCACGCCCTCCATCTCCAGCGGCTCCAGTGTGAGCTTGCCGCCCAGCCGCTCGACCTCCGCCGCCGTGGCGTCGCAGTCCTCGACCTCGATGTACGGCAGCCAGTGCGGCCCCCTTACCGCCCGTACCGGCACGGCGTCGAGCGGGACGAGCCCGCCGAAGGAGGTCTCTTCGCCGCCGCCCGCGGTCCGGATCATCGTGTACGAGCCTCCGCCGCCCGGATAGGGCACCTGGCTGCTCTCCCAGCCGAGGACGGCCCCGTAGAACGCCGCGGCGGCCGGGACGTCGGGGGTATACAGCTCCGCCCAGCAGAGACTGCCGGGGTCCCCGACGACTCCGAGTCCCGCAAGCCCCTTCGGCTGCCAGACGCCGAAGTACGCCCCGGCGCGGTCGGTGAATCCGCCCATCCGGCCGAACTCCAGCACGTCCATCGGGGCGAACAACGCCTTCCCGCCCGACTTCTCCACCACCCGCGCGGTGGCGTCGGCGTCCGACGACTGGAAGTACACCGACCACGACGGCTTCGCCTGCTCCTCGGTGACCGTCATCACGCCCCCGACGGACTTCCCGTCCAGCGTGAACATCCCGTACCCACCGGTCTCGGGCCCCCCGGCCTCGTACCCCCAGCCCAGGAGGGCGGTGTAGAAGGCCGTGGCCCCATCGAGATCCGGGGTGCCGAGATCCATCCAGTTGGGGGCTCCGTCAACAAAACGGGTGGTGAGCATGGTGCTCTCCTTCGGTGGTCCGTTCTCGGACACATTGGGGTTCCTCCCCATGTGTCCGAGTCTTGCACCGGGCACGGACAACCGCAGTCCGTCAGCCACCGTCCCTCCCACGGTGCCCTGCACCGTGGGAGGGAGCCCCTCAGCGTGTGACGTCCAGCGCCGGAAGCACCGTCTCGGCCACCCTGTAGGCCTCTTCCAGCAGCGGGTTGCCGGAGAGGATGAAGGTGTCCACACCCAGGTCCTCGAACTCCTTGAGCCGTTCGACGACCTGCGCGGTGGACCCCACCACGGCCGTTCCGGGGCCGGGGCGGAAGAGACCCATGCCCGGCCACATGTTCGGGTGCACCTCCAGCTCCCGGGCGTGCGCGGGGACCTTGCCGCCGTGCTGGCGGAACTGCCGCTGCCAGCCCACCCCGTCCTCGCCCGCCCGGTTACCGAGCTGACGGGCGTACGTGGCGTCGCTCGTGACGTCGAGGAGCCGGTCGGCCGCGGCCCAGGCCTCGTCCTGCGTGTCCCGGACGATGAGGTGCAGCCGCAGCCCGATCCTGAGCGTGCGGCCGTACGCGGCGGCCCGCGCCCGGACCGTGTCCAGCTTCTCCTTCAGCAGGTGCGGGGGCTCGCCCCAGGTCAGGAAGACATCGACGTGTTCGGCCGCCATCTCGATGCCGGGGCCGGACGAGCCGCCGAACCAGAGCGGGATGTGCGAGTCCTGGACCGGCTTCAGCTCGCGGAAGGAGGAGCCGGCGTTCTTCAGGTCGTAGAAGCGGCCCTTGTGGTCGAACACCTCACCGGCCGTCAGCCGCTTCACGATCGACCAGTACTCCGCGCTCAGCTCGTACCGTTCGTCGTGCTCCACATGGAGGCCGTACTCCTGGAGGGATTTGGTTGAACCATTGACCACATTGAAGCGCAGCCGGCCTCCGAAGAGGGTGTCGAAGCTGAGCGCCATCTTGGCCAGCAGGGTCGGAGAGATGAGCCCGGGGTGGACGGCGAGCAGCGGCTTGAAGCGGGTGCTGGTCGACGCGGCGAGCGCGCTGCCGAGCGGCCAGACGTCGTACAGGTCGGTGGCGAGCAGCGCACCGCTGTAGCCGAGCCGCTCGACCGTTCCGGCCAGCTGGGCGAGATAGCCCAGGTCGACCGGGCGCCGCCCCTCGGGTTCCCAGGGATAGGAGCCCTCGCGCGGGATGATGTACCAGAGGACTTCGGTCGCCATGTCGTCACACCGCCTTTTCCGCGGCCGGGCGGACCCGGGCGTGGTCGACGGTGACCGGCCGCTCGATGAAGCCGGTGCGGTGGAAGATGTCGGCGGCCTCCTGCTGCTCGGCGATGAACGCGTCCGTGACCGGTTCGATCGTCCAGGGCAGGGATTCGAGCGCGGTCTCCCAGTCGTCCGCCGATCCGCCCAGATCGGCGGAGGCGATCTCGGCCGCCTGCCGGGGGTGGGCCGCCGCCCATTCGTCGGCGCGGCTCAGCGCCCGGGTCAGTGCCTCGATGACCTCGGGCCTGGATTCCGCGAGGTCCCGGCGGGTGAAGAAGACGGAGCGGTCGCTGATGACGTCGCCGGTACGGATCAGGGTCCGCAGGCCGCCGGTGCGCCGGGCGGCGGCCAGCCGGTCGCCCTGGGCGACCCAGGCCGCGATCTCTCCCGTGCGCACCAGCTGTTCGCTGTCGTCGTTGCTGCGGACGGCGGTGATGTCGTCGGCGTAGGACAGCCCGGCGTCGTCGAGGGCCTTGGCGATCAGATGGGTCTGCCAGGAGCCGATCGCGAGGTGCACGGTCGAGCCCTTGAGGTCGGCGACCGTGCGCACCGGGCTGTCCTCGGGGACGAGGAGCGCGCCGTGTTCGGGGCGGGGGGCGGAGACCGCGGTGTAGACGATGTCGTGGCCGGCGGCCTGGGCGGTGATCGGCGGGGTCGATCCGGTGCCGCCGAAGTCGATGACGCCCCGGGTCAGGAGCTCACCGGTACGCACGCCGTTGGTGTACGGGTGGAAGACGACGGTCTCGCCCAGCGGGGCCAGCTCCTCCTGGGCGAAGCCCAGACGAGAGAGGTGGTACAGGTGGTAGAGGGACGGGTTGCTGCTGTGGACACCGATGGTCAGGGTCATTCAGATCACTCCGGCTTCGGCACGGTCGGGGGATGGGATGGGCTTCGGGGCGGTCTCGACCCCGAGGTCGTCGAGCAGGCGCCGGCGCAGGGACGCGAACGCGGGATCGCCGGGGTCGCGCGGCCGGGCGACATCGACGGTCTCGTCGGTGACGAGCCGCCCGTCGCGCAGGACGGCGACCCGGTCGGCCAGCCGTACGGCCTCGTCGACGTCGTGGGTGACCAGCAGAACGGCCGGCCGGTGCCGGCGGCACAGCTCGCCGACCAGGTCCTGCATCTTCAGCCGGGTCAAGGCGTCGAGCGCGGCGAACGGCTCGTCGAGCAGCAGGAGTTCTGGTTCACGCACCAGGGCTCGGGCGAGTGCCACGCGCTGGGCCTCACCCCCGGAGAGAGTCCCCGGCCAGGCCTCGGCGTGACGTTCCAGACCGACCTCGGCCAGTGCCCGGAGCCCGTGCGCGGACCGGCTGCGCGGCAGCGCGACCGTCACATTGGCGAGGACCTTCTTCGAGGGGACGAGGCGGGGCTCCTGGAAGACGACGGTGCGGGCCTCCGGAACGAGCACCTCTCCCCCGTCGGCACCGTCGAGAGCGCCCAGGATCCGCAGCAGCGTCGTCTTGCCGCTGCCGCTGGCGCCCAGCAGGGCGACGAACTCCCCGCGGGCGATGTCGAGCCGCAGTCCGTCGAGGACGGCCCGGTCGCCGAAGACCCGGCGCAGGCCCCGTACCCGTACGGCGGGGGCGGAGGTCGTACGGGCGGTCATCGGGCCACTCCCTGCGGGGTGCGCCAGGGCATCAGCACGCGTTCCAGCAGCCGTACCAGGATGTCGGCGGTCAGTCCCAGGAGCCCGTAGACGAGGATGCAGACGGCGAGGATGTCGGTGCGGGCGTAACTCTGGGCCTGGGACATCAGATAGCCGATCCCGGCGGTGGCGTTGATCTCCTCCGCGGCGATCAGCGCGATGACGCTGAGTGTCATGGAGAGCCGCAGCCCGGCGAGCAGGGACGGCAGCGCGCCGGGAAGGACGACTTCGCGGACGAGGGCGAGGCGGCCCATGCCGAAGCTCCGCATGGCCTCGATGAGTTTCGGGTCGGTGTTACGCACCCCGCTCGATGTCGACACGTACATCGGGAAGGTGGTGGCGACGGCGATGAGCAGGATCTTGGCCGTCTCGTTGATCCCGAACCAGACCATGAACAGCGGCACGAGGGAGAGGAAGGGGATGGTGCGCAGGGTCTGGAGCGAGGAGTCGAGGAGTTCGTCGCCGAGCCGGGTGAAGCCGGTGGTGATGCCGAGCGTCAGCCCGGCGGCGAGGCCGATCAGAAGGCCGAGTCCGGAGCGGGTGAGGGAGGTGGTGAGGGCGTCCGGCAGCTGTCCGTTGCCCCACAACTCGCCCACGGCCCGGAGAACTTCGCCGGGGGATGCCAGTACGTCGGCGGTGAGCAGTCCGGTCGCGGAGGCCACCCACCACAGGGCCAGCAGTGCCACCGGACCGATGGTGCGGACGGTGAGCGCGTAGCCCCGGCTGCGGGCACTGCGGAGCTGGGGGCGCGGCACGACGAGGCCGGCGGGCGGGGCGGTCGTTCCGCTCGGCCCGACGCGCCGCCGGACGGGTCCGGCCGGTTCGGCGGTGGTGTCGCTCATGTCAGCTTCCCGATGTCCAGCAGGTGCGCGGCGACATCGACCTCGGACTCGGTGACCTTCTGCTCCGCGTAGAACGCGGCGACGGCCTTGAAGCGTTTCGTGTCCTGCGGGCCGATGGGCTCGACCGTGCCGCCCTTGGCGGTGAACTCCATCTGGACCGCCTTGGCCTTTCCGGTGACGGCGGTCGGGCCGACGTCCGTGAAGACATTGAGGTACGCGGCCGGGTTCCGCTTCTCCTTGGCACCGGCCTCGTGGAGGTACTGGTAGAGGGCCTTCACGACCTCCGGGTGCTGCTCGGCGAAGTCGGTCCGTACGGCGTTGAGGCTGTAGTTGTCGGAGCCGATCGCCGCACCGTCGGCGACGAAGTGCGCCTTTCCGCTGCCGATCTCGGCGACCGCGTAGGTGGCCCAGACGGCCCAGGCGTCGACCTTTCCGGCATTGAAGACCGCCGCGGTCTGATCGGGCCGCAGATAGACCCGGGTGACCTTGTCCGCCGGGACGCCGGCCTTGGCGAGGGCCTTCAGCAGCAGGTACTCGCCCGTGCCGCCCTGATTGACGGCGACCTTCCTGCCGACCAGATCCGCGACCGAGCCGATCCCCGAGCCGTTCCTGACGAGGATGCCCTCCCCCGCCGCGTCCGGGGCCACGGCGGTGAAGAACTTGAAGCCGGGCCGCTGGGCGAGCGAGGTGATGCCGGAGGTGATGGAGCCGGTCGCGATGTCCAGCTGGTCGGCGTTCATCGCCTGGGCGGCCGGGGCGAAGGGGCCGGCGCTGCCCGTCCACCGCACCTCGGCGCCCACCGCGGACAGGGCCTTGTCCAGGCTGCCGTCCTTCTTGCCGAGGGCGAGCACACCCGAGTTGCCGGGGTCGGGATGCGGACGGACACGGTGGCACCGCCGCCGGAACCCGTGCCCGCGCCGTCTGCCGCCGAAGTCCCGCAGGCGGTGAGGGCGACGAGCGCGGTGATGCTGAGGAGCGCCGGAGCGAGCGTCGTACGCAGTGATCGGGGGAGATTCATGGTGAGGGGGTCCTCTGTGCTCTTGGGGTGGAAGTACGGCGGGCCAGCTCGGTCGCGCGGCGCAGGGGTTCGGGGTCGGCCCAGGCCGCGACGTCCACGGGCTCGGGCAGGAACCCGTGGGCGCGCAGCCCGGCCTCCTGCGCGGCGAGCAGGTCGAGGCGTTCGGCCGGCAGCCCGGGGTGGAGGGTGAGATGGGTGCCGGGCCGGTAGGCCCCGGCGACTCCGTCGGCCCCCGCCCCGGTCTCCGCACCGAGGATGCGGTCGACCTCGGCGGGCTGTCCGGCGGCCCAGTCGGCGGCCCTGAGCAGCACGGCGAGGAAGCGGTCGACGAGGCCGGGATGGTCGTCGAGGAGCTGCTGGTGGACGGTGATGGGGCGCGGGGTGCCGTTGTTGACCCGGAACCGGGGATCGGGCAGTTCGTCGAGCTCGACGGCCACCTCCGCACCGGCCCGGCGGGCCGCCTCGACGGCCAGCGCGCCCTTCACGTACACGGCGTCGACGTCACCGCGCCGCAGCGCGGCCAGTTCGGCCGCCCACTGGCCCTGGTGTCCGGCGGCCGGTACGTCGACGGGCACGGCGTCGTCGAGCGCCAGCCCGGCGGAGGCGAGCGCCCCCTCGAAACCGCGCAGTGCCATGGCCCGCCAGAAGTCGATGGCGATGTCGTGCTGCGGCACGGCGAGCCGAAGCCCGCGCAGTGCGGCGGCGCCCCGGATCGCGGAGCCGGGCGCGACCAGCACGGTCTGCCGTTCCTCGATCCAGGTGAGCCCGACCAGCCGGGTCCGCTCGCCACGCGAACGGGCCCACAGGGCGGGCACGTTGCCGCCCTCCCGGAAGAGTCCTGGCAGGGCGTGGGTGTAGTGCGCGGCGCGGTCGGCGTCCGGGGCGGCCTCCTGGAGGGAGCGCACGGCGATGCCGTCGGCGGCGAACTCGTCGGTGAGCCAGTGCCGGTCGGCGGCGATGCCGGTGGCGGTGGGTACGGGACAGCGGGTGAACCAGAGCGTCCGGGGCAAGGCGGCGTGCGTCATGGGGTGTTCCCGAGGATCGGTGAAGCGGGGGGGGCGGGCGTGGCGCGTACGTCCCGGATCAGGACAGCGCGTACCGCAAGGGCGCGGCCCCGAGCCAAGGCGACGCGGGAGGCCGGGGGAAGGGCAGGGGGAGGGTGGAGAGGTCAGCGACAGGCGGCGCTGGACACGCGGGCCAGGTCGATGTGACGGCGCAGCGTGAGGGCGAGCGGGACCGGAGCGGCGTGGGCGGGGGTCGCGGTTCGGCGGCCGGCCATGGCACTGCTCCCTTCAACTCGTCGGTGGTGACGGGCCGCAGCCTGCCACGGACAGGATCCGGCCCACAACTCGCCTCCCATGATGTGGGACGGAGCATGAACGCAGTGTTTCCCGGGAACGATTGATGCCTGTACGCCTCCCGTAATGTGGCAATCTCAGGCACCGCATTCCTCACGAGCGGAGAGTGAGCCCCCATGACCGAGGCCGCCGCAGTACGCGCTCCCGGCGGAGCGCAGGCGGTACAGCGCGCCCTGGACGTCCTGCACTGTTTCCACGACAACGGCCCCGACCTGAGCGCGTCGGACCTCGCCCGCCGACTCGCCCTGTCGGTCTCCACGGCCCACCGGCTGGCCCGTACCCTGCTCGCCGCAGGTTTCCTGGAGCAGGACGCGCACACGTCGCGCTACCGGCTCGGGCCCGCCGTGACGGAGCTCGGCCGTCTCTCGTACCACCGGCGCGGGCTGCATCTGGCCGCCCCCGAACTGGCGGATCTCGCCGAGCGCACGGGCGCGACCGCCGACCTGGCGCTGCGCAGCGGGCCTCATGCGGTGATCGTCGCGGGCGGTTCGGTGACTCCCAAGGTGGGGCTGCGCCGGCCGCTGCACTCCACCGCGCTGGGCAAAGTGCTGCTGGCCTGGGCGAGGCCGGGCGAGGGCGGTCCCTCCTCGCTGCCTCCGCTGCCCGCGTTCACCGACCGCACGATCGTCGAACCGGCGGCCCTGGAGGCGGAACTGGCCCGGGTGCGTTCCGACACCTACGCCGTCAACGACGGGGAGTCGGCCCATGGGGTACGCACCCTGGCGGTGCCGGTGCTGGACGGCGCCGGACACGCCCGCTTCGCCCTGGCGGTGCGGGCCACCCCGTCGGTGATCACCGACGGGCGCACCGACTGGTTCCTGACGCAGGCACGCTCCTGCGCCCGCGCCCTGGAGGTCCTGCTGCTGTCACCGGTGGAACGGCGGTCGCCCGCGCGCTGAGCCGCCGCGTCCGTGCCGGTTGTCAGCAGCGCATGGGACGATACGAGTCGCTCCGGTCGGCTGCCGGACGGAGCGGTGGTGAGACTGCGGGGGACAGAGGACGTACATGACTGAGGCCGGGTCCACGGAGGGCGGGGCGACGACCGGACGGGCGGCCCGTGAGCTGCTCGCGCGGGCCGAGGGGCTGCTGGGCGCGGCACGCGGGGTGCTGGCCGATCACGGCCGCGCCGTCGATGCCGTGCGTGCTGCGCTGGACCCCCTGCTCGACGCGCTCGTCCGCGACGAGCTGTCGGCCATCCCGGCGTCCCGGCTCAAGGACGTCACCGAGGGCCGGCTGCGCATCGGCGCGGTCGAGCAGGCCGGTTTCACGACCGTCGGGCAGGTGCACGGGGCGAACCGCTACGAACTCCGCCAGATCCCCGGGGTCGGTGCGCAGACCGCCGACCAGGCGCTCGCCGCGGCGGGCCAGATCGCCCACGCCGTTCGGGACACGGTCACGGTGCGGATAGCCGTGGAATCCCCGGACGACGCCACGACCGCCCTGGTCACCGCGTTGTACCGGCTGGTCGAGGCAGGGCCGGATGTGCGGCGGGCCGTGGACGGCGCGCGGGGTGTGACCGAGCGGCTGGATCCGCTGCTGGCCGCGGCGGCGCCCGCGAGGGGGCGGCTGCGGATGCTCTTCACCCGGCGGCCGGTCCGGGCGCAGGCCCTGGCCGCTGTCGCCGCCGCCCGGGCGGTGATGGCCGATGCGGCGGAGCGTGAACTCCCGCTGCTGTTCGGGCAGGTGTCGGTCGACCTGCTCCGCGATCCGGACTCCGCGGTCGCGGCCTGGGTCGACTTCGAGGTCCGCTCCGCCGAGTACTACAGCCTGCTCGCCGAGATGTCCGGCACCGGACCCGACCGGGACGCGGCCGAGGGGTTCCTGCCGTCCGGGATCGCGGACCGGGTGCGCGGGCTGCGGCTGGACGACGCCCGGCTGCGGGTGTCGTTGCGTGGCTACCAGTCGTTCGGGGCCCGGTTCGCGCTCGCGCAGAAGCGGGTGATCCTCGGCGACGAGATGGGGCTCGGCAAGACCGTCCAGGCCATCGCCGCGCTGGCGCATCTCGCGGCCCGGGGCGAGACCCACTTCCTGGTGGTCTGTCCGGCGAGCGTGCTGATCAACTGGACGCGGGAGGTCCGGGCCCGCTCCACGCTGCGCGCACTGCCCGTGCACGGTCCGGAGCGGCAGGGCGCGTTCGCGGAGTGGCGCGAGGCCGGCGGGGTCGCCCTCACCACGTTCGACGCCCTGCACACGCTGCCCCTCGCGGGCGACTGCGGCATACGGCCCGGAATGCTCGTGGTGGACGAGGCCCACTACGTCAAGAACCCCGCCACCCGCCGCTCCCGTGCGGTGTCCGGCTGGTCACAGCGGACCGAGCGGGTGCTGTTCCTGACCGGTACGCCGATGGAGAACCGGGTGGAGGAGTTCCGCAGCCTCGTCCGCCAGCTCCAGCCCGAACTGGCCCCGTCGATCAGTACCGGTCACGGCGCCGCCGGATCGCAGGCATTCCGCCGGGCCGTCGCTCCCGCCTATCTGCGCCGCAACCAGCAGGACGTTCTCACCGAACTCCCGGCGCTGGTGCAGGTCGACGAGTGGGAGGAGTTCAGCGCGGCCGATCTGCTGGCCTACCGCGAGGCGGTGGGTACCGGGCAGTTCATGCGGATGCGCCGGGCCGCGTACGCCTGCCCGGCCACCTCCGCGAAGCTGAACCGGCTGCGCGAGCTGGTCGCGGAGGCCGCGGGCAACGGACTGAAGGTCGTGGTGTTCTCGTACTTCCGTGAGGTGCTGGAGACGGTCCGGCAGGCCCTGGGCGAGGGCGTGTTCGGCCCGCTGTCGGGGAGCCTGCCGGCCGCCCGGCGCCAGGAGCTGATCGACGGCTTCACCGCGGCGGACGGCCATGCGGTCCTGCTGAGCCAGATCCAGGCCGGTGGAATCGGGCTCAACATGCAGGCCGCCTCGGTCGTCATCCTCTGCGAACCGCAGATCAAGCCGACGATGGAGCACCAGGCGGTGGCCCGCGCCCACCGGATGGGCCAGATACGCACGGTCCAGGTGCACCGGCTGCTCGCCGCGGACAGCGTCGATCAGCGCCTGCTGGACATCCTGGCCCGCAAGGAGCGGCTGTTCGACGCGTACGCACGGCGCAGCGATGTCGCCGAGACGACGCCGGACGCCGTGGACGTGTCGGACGGGTCGCTGGCCCGCCGGATCGTCGAGGAGGAACAGCAACGTCTCGCGGCGGGCGCGGAGACGGAGGCTGACGCCGGGAGCCCGGCCCCGGGGGCCGGTGTCTGACGACCTCACGGGTCGTTCCCGAGCACCGGCACATCCGGGGCCTTGTCACAGCGAGGTGGTATCCATACCGGATGAACGGTGATCAAGCTGTCCAAGCCGAGCCGGCGGTGCTCCGTGCGGCGTTCGACGTCGATGACGAGGGCCAGAACAACGGCGAGTCCGCCCTTGGCTGGGAGGCAGTCCACGCCTTCGAGTCCGCACACGAAATCGTGCTGCCCGAGCCGTACCGGAGCTTCGTTGCCGAGATAGCGGACGGTTCGTTTTCGGGGCCGCCCGCGTACGGACTGCTACCGGTTGCGGAGCTGCCGGACGACTGGGGCGACGACGGGCAGGACCGCGTCCTGAGCAAGCCGTTCCCGCTGACGACGGCATGGATGTGGGAGGAAGACCCGGACCGGGCCGAGGATGCCGACGAGATCCTTGAGCAGGTCTACGACCACGGCTCGATCGTGCTCGGCACGGACGGGTGCGCGATGAACTGGCATCTCGTCGTCGCCGGACCTCACAGAGGGCACGTCTGGCTGATCACTGACGTCGGCGCCGCCCCTTTCGGTGAGCAATTCGGTTTCACCACCGGCGAATCGGGCTTTGCCGGCTGGGTCAGGCACTGGGCGGCGAACAAGCCCTGGTACGACACCGCGTGACTGAATCAGGGCCCGCCCGCGGACCGTGGCGCCGCACCCACAGGCCCCGCAAACCGGCGGCGGGAAGCGGTCCGCGCCCAGGGCCTGCGGTACGAGCCGCCCCGGCCGGACACCCTGCGCCTCGCGGCGTGGGCGTCCGGCTCCCGTCCCCTGTGGGAGCCGCTCCGGGCCGTCCCGCCGCCGCGCGGGCCGACCGCCTTGTCCTGAGCGGTCCCACGGCCGAGGCAGGGGCAGCGGGCACGGCCCCGCCGCCCTTCAGTGGCTGTCGTGCGAGGCGGTCTTGTCCGATGTCTTGGCGTCCGATGTCTTGGCGTCCGGCGTCTTGGCGTCCGGGGTCTTCGCGTCGTGCGAGGACATGGAGTGCGCCTCGTGCCCCGGCACCGTCCCGTCGGCCTTGGCGACCAGCAGCATCCCGGCCATGCCCATGTCGGAATGGCTCTGCACATGGCAGTGGTACATCCACGCGCCCGCGCCCACGTGTTCACCCGCGATGACCTGGAAGCCGAAGGAGTCCGCCGGTCCGACGATCTTCGTGTCGATGACCCGGGTCGGGTCGTCGGGTCCGGTGAGCAGGCCCGTACGGTTGTCCGCCCAGCGGTGACCGTGCACATGGAACGTGTGGTAGTAATCGCCGTGCGTGATCATGACGACTTCGAGCCGGTCCCCCACCGTGGTTTCGAAGTCGGGGCTCTTGTCGGCGGGCTTGTTGTTGATCAGCATGTCGTTGAAGACGATCGTGATCGTCTTGTCCGGCAGGATGTCGCCCTTGCGGCGGACGATGACCGGCCCGTACAGCCCCTTGCGAATGCCGCCCGTGCCGTGGTCGGTGCCGACGACGTGGTCGTGGTAGTGCCAGTAGCCCGCGCTGCCCGCCTGCCAGGTGCCGTCCTTCCTCCGGCCCGGGGCATGGGTGCGCCAGGTGTAGGTGCGCGTGTCGCCCGGTTCGACGATGCTCTTGTTCATCCGCGTGCCGTCGCTGGCGATGTCGTAGTCGACGCCGTGCGCGTGGAGACTGGCCGCCACGTCCATCGTGTTCTCGAACTCGATGTGCAGGGTGTCGCCCTCATTGATCTCGATGAGCGGACCGGGGATCGACGCCTTGCCCTTCTCGAACCCGTACCCCATCGAGCCGTCCGGCAGCTTCTCCGCGTACATCTTGAGGTGCCGGACCACCCCGCCCGCCGGCGCCGTCCGGGGCGGGTTCTCGGCCGAGGTGGCCTCGATCGCACCAAGGGACAACGATGTCACGCCGGTTGCCGCCGCCACCCCGCCGCCCATCAGAATCCGCCGGTTGAAGCTGCGTCGATCCATGTCGAACTCCCCACTTTCGGACGGGTGTTGCGGAGAAATCCAAGCCAACTACGGCACGCGGCGCGGAGGCACGCAGGTCATTGCGGTCGAGGCCGTCGGGCACGGGTGACCTCGGGACGGGCCATACGGTAGCCCGGGGATCTTCGTTTATCCACACTAAGGACAAAGTTCGTGCGATTGCTGCCATAGCTATTGGCGAGTCGCGAAAAGAGGTCTAGCTTCATGCGCTGTTGCAGTGACCAAAGAGGGGTGGGTGACCACATGCAGCGCACACCACATCACAGGTCCAGATCGCGACGCGGACTTGCGGCGGCCGTAGCGGCCGGCGCACTGACCGCATCCCTGCTCGGCGGCAATGCCGCCAGTGCCAGGCCGTATCCCGGACCGCACGAGTCCATGGCGACAACGTTGTCCCTTCCGACGCCGCCCGGCGGCGCGAACGTGAAGGTGCTGGTGTTCCACGCCTCCGCGTCCGAGGAGTCCCCGACGGTCGACGCCGGAATAGCGGCGATCGAGAAGATCGGGCTCACCGGTCCGGAGGCGGGCCGCTTCAAGACCGTGGCCAGTGACGACCCGGCCGTCTTCACCAACGGCAAGCAGCTCGGCAAGTACAACGCCGTCGTCTTCCTGACCGGCGGCGGCGACGTCCTGGACCCGGAGCAGGAGGCCGGCCTGGAGGCGTACATGGAGGCCGGCGGCGGCTTCCTCGGCATCCATGACGCGGCGCGGACCGAGCCGTACTCGGACTGGTTCACCGGACTGGTCGGTGCCCGCCCGGCGGCCGGCAGCCCCACCTCCGTACAGCGTGCGACGGTGGAGATCGGCGACCGGGAGCACCCGGCCACCAAGAACCTCCCGCTGGAGTGGAAGCGTCCCGACAAGTGGCTGAACTGGAAGGAGAATCCGTCCGGCGACGTGCACACCGTGGCGCGCGTCCGGGAGATCACCTACAAGCCCGGGGCCGGCGCCAACGGCTGGGACCACCCGGTCTCCTGGTGCCGTGACTACGACGGCGGCCGGTCCTTCTACACCGCGATGGGCGGTACGGTCGACAGCTTCGCGGAGGCCGACTTCCGTGACCACCTGCGCGGCGCGCTCGACTGGACGACCCGGATCTCGCAGGCCGACTGCAAGGCGACGATCACCTCCAACTACACGGCGGAGCGGGTCACTCAGCCCAACAAGCCCGGTCAGAACGACCAGATCGGCGAACCGCACGGGATGGTGACCGCCCCCGACGGACGCGTGCTGTACATCGGCCGCGGCGGCGCCGACAGCAGCGTGCCGGTCGTCACCGACTGGGCCGACCCGAACGTCGGCAAGGGTCTGGGCCAGATCCACGTCTACGACCCGAAGACCAAGAAGGTCACCCTCGCCGGAGAGCTGACGATCTTCGGCAACAAGGGCGGCGGTGACGAACTGGTCAAGGTCGAGGAGGGTCTGCTCGGTATCGAACTCGACCCTGACTTCGAGAAGAACGGCTGGGTGTACCTGCACTACACACCCCACGACAAGATCGACCGCGACAAGCAGATGGCGGTCCGTCAGGTCTCCAGGTTCACCATGGACCTGGCCACCGACAAGCTGGACCTCTCCTCCGAGAAGGTGCTGCTGCACTGGCCGGTCCAGATCCACAGCTGCTGCCACGCGGGCGGCGGCATGGCCTGGGACTCCAAGGGCAACCTGTACATCGCGGCCGGTGACAACAACTCCTCCGGATTCAGCGACGGTTACTCGGGCAACAACCCCCAGCCCAACTACAAGGGCGTCTCGTTCGCCGATGCCCGGCGCACCGCGGGCAACACGAACAACCTCAACGGCAAGATCCTGCGGATCCACCCCGAGGACGACGGCACCTACACCCTGCCCGCGGGCAATCTCTTCACCGGCAAGGAGCCGGACGAGGGCGGGGGCAAGACCCGTGGCGAGATCTATGTGATGGGTGTGCGCAACCCGGCGAGGATCTCGATCGACAAGTCGACCGACACGCTGTACGCGGGCTGGGTCGGCCCCGACGCGGGCGCGCCGAGCACCACCTGGGGTCCGGCCAAGTACGACACGTTCGCCGCGATCACCAAGGCGGGCAACCACGGCTGGCCGTACTGCATGGGCAACAAGCAGCCCTACCGGGACCGCAATCTGCCCGATCCGAGCAAGCCGCTCGGCTGGTACGACTGCGACCACCCCAAGAACGAGTCGCCGAACAACGACGGTCTGGTGAACCTGCCGCCGATCACGTCCAACACCATCTGGTACTCGCCGCAGGGTGGCGGCGTGGACTACCCGCGCGACAAGAACGGCATCCCGAGCTACAAGGTGGAGGACCAGAAGGAACTCCTGCCCTGGCTCAAGGGCGGCGGCCAGGCCACGATGAACGGCCCGGTCTACCGGTACGACGCGGCGAGCACCAGCGCCGGAAAGTGGCCCTCCTACTGGGACGGCAAGTGGTTCGTCGGTGACTTCTACGACGACACTCAGCCGCGGCACGCCGTGCTCACCGACCCGAAGACGGTCGGCAAGGGCGGACTGCCCACGCACGCCGAGTCGCTCAAGAAGATCATCCCGGTCGGCGCGGACGGCATCCGCAACCTGATGGACTGGAAGTTCGCCCCGGACGGTTCGCTGTACGTCCTGGACTACGGGCGCGGCTTCTTCACCTCCGACTCCAAGTCCGCGCTGTGGCGCGTGACGTACAAGGGCGGCGCACCGACCCCGGCCGTCAAGGATCTGGCCAGGAAGGCGGCAGTGCAGTGAGACACCGTTCGATCTTCTTCCGAAGGCGGTCGCGGCCCGCCCGGCTGTGGCTCGCCCTGCTGGGGTCGTTCCTGATGGTGCTGGGACTGACCTCGACGGCGGCCTACGGGCGTACCGCGGCCCCGGTGGGCGCGGCGGCCGACCAGGTGCTCACCTGGACGGCCGGCAACCCCATCGACCACTATCTGTCCGCGCCGAAGACGGCGGTGGCCGGCAAGGCGACCATCGTCTTCGAGAACAGTGAGGGGACCGGGAACACCAGCGGGATGCCGCACACGCTGACCTTCAGCGTCTCGGACCCGGAGTTCAACAACGACGTGCCCCTGAACCTGCTGGCCAACCCGGGCGACGACCGGGGCGGCAAGCAGACCGCCGAGGTCACGCTCACCCCCGGCCGGTACTTCTACCACTGCACCATGCCGGGACACGAGGCGATGCAGGGCATCCTGACCGTGACCGACGGGGGCGGCGGTGAGGACACCACCGCACCCGCGACCTCGGCGAAGGTCGACGGCGACAAGAACGCCGACGGCGCCTACATCGGCCAGGCGACGGTCACCGTCGCCGCCACCGACGAGGGATCGGGCATCGACACCGTCGAGTACGCGGTCGGGGCCGACGGCGCCTGGCAGCCCTACACCGCGCCCGTCGTCGTGAACGAGGTCGGCGCGCACGCCATCCGCTACCGCGCCACCGACAAGGCGGGCAACGCCGCTGCCGAGAAGACGGCGGAGTTCACCGTCGCGGCACCGCCGACGGACGACACGACGGCGCCGGAGACCTCGGCGACCGTCTCCGGCGAGAAGGACGACCAGGGGCGGTACCTGGGCATGGCGACGGTCACCGTGACCGCCTCCGACACCGGGTCCGGCGTCAACACCATCGAGTACGCGCTCGGATCCGACGGTGCCTGGCAGCCGTACACCGGGCCGGTGATGGTGCACCAGGTGGGGGCGCAGAAGGTCCGTTACCGCGCCACCGACAAGGCGGGCAACGCTGCTGCCGAGAAGGCGGTGGAGTTCACCGTCGTGGAGCCGCCGACCAAGGACACGACGCCGCCGGAGACCTCCGCGAAGGTCTCGGGCGACAAGAACTCGGACGGCGCCTACCTCACCAGCGCCAAGGTGACGGTCACCGCGACCGATGCCGGCACCGGGGTGGACAAGGTCGAGTACTCCCTCGACGGCGGCCCCTACCTCGCCTACACCGCCACGGTCATCGTCGACCGCGTCGGCTACCACACCGTCGCCCACCGGGCCACGGACAAGGCGGGCAACACGTCCGAGGCGAAGCAGACGTCGTTCACCGTCGCGAAGAGCGGCGGCGTACCGGCGCCGAACTGCCCGGAGTTCGACGAGCGGCTCACCGTCATCGTGGGCACCGTCGACACCGGGGTCCCCAACCGCATCACCGGCAACCGCTGCACGATCAATGAGCTGATCGAGGACGAGAAGGACTGGTCGTCGCAGGCGCTGTTCCTCAAGCACGTCGACAAGGTCCTCGACCAGTTGCTCACCGCCGGGGTGGTCGACGCCCGCGAGCACAAGAAGATCTACAAGGCGGCCAAGCAGTCCGGGATCGGCAAGCCGGGCCAGGACGAGGGCTATCACAAGCTCTTCGACGGCACGGCCGCCTCCTTCGCCAAGTGGCAGCAGGTCGGCGGCGGGCAGTTCTCGCTCAACGAGGCGGACGGCTCGCTCAACAGCTCCACCACGGTGGACGGCATGGGCATGCTGTGGTTCCCGGGCCGGCAGTACGGGGACTTCTCGCTGAAGCTCCAGTGGCGGGACGACGCCCCCGGCACGGGCAACGCCAACGGCGGTGTGTTCGTGCGGTTCCCGAACGTCCACGACAACCCGGAGGAGTCGAATCCGGAGTGGGTCGCCATCAAGTACGGCCATGAGATCCAGATCAACGACCGGCCGGACGGCGACATGTACAAGACCGGTTCCGTCTACGGGTTCGACCGGGTGGGTCTCGGTGGCGCCGGGGTCACTCCCAAGGGCACCTGGAACGACTACGAGATCCGGGTGGTGGACCAGCACTACTCGATCTACCGCAACGGTGTTCTGCTCAATGAGTTCGACAACAACGGCGGTCAGCTCTTCGAGCCGCCGCGGGCCGACGACCCGGGGACCGACGGCCGGCGGTACGCCTCCGGCTACATCGGGCTCCAGGTCCACAGCACCTCGGACGTGATCTCCTACCGGGACATCCGGATCCAGGAGCTGTAGTCACGACGTCCGGGAGTGGTTCAGGTGGCCGCGGCCGCATGCTGAGGCATGTGGTCGCGGCCTCCCGGGTGCCGGTGGCGCCATACCCAGAAGACGGTGCAGGAGACCAGCGACCACGCCGCGAGCACCAGGAACGGGAAGATCCGCTGATGCCCCTGGTAGTAGACAGCGGTGTGCTGGGCGTTGACGGAGGCACCCGGGGGCAGCCAGCGCCCGATGTGTCCCAGCAACGACGGCAGCAGCGGCCAGGACACGGCTCCGCCGGAGGACGGGTTCCCCAGGAGCACCATCAATCCCCAGGTCGGGAGCATGGCCCAGCGCCCCATCAGGGTGTTGAACATGGTGAAGACCATGCCCGAGGTGAACATCGTGAACGCCAGGATCAGCCAGGACTCGAAGAAGGGCAGATCGACGGCGCCCAGCCACCAGTCCACCACCGCGGCGATGGAGAACGCGCCGAGCATCGAGTAGGCGATCGTGAACGCGATCCGTTCCAGCGGGGTCAGCGCGCGGGCGTGCACGCTCAGCTGGATGGAGCCTACGAAGCCGACGATGACGGCGGCGAGCGAGATGTAGAAGAGCGCGAGTCCGCGCGGGTCGCCCTTCTGGAGCGGTTTGACGTCCGTGACGGAGACGGGGACGCCGAGCCTGTCCCCCACCTTCACCGCGGACTCGGTGAGCAACTGGGCGACGGCGGCTCCTGAGGCGCCGGCCACATCGAGTGACACCCCCGCCCCGTGGAGCCGCACGATCGCGAAGACCTGCTGTTCCTCCAGTGCCTCGCGCGCCTCGGCGCCGGTGTCGTACCGGTGGACGTGCAGAGAGGTGTCGAGCGCCTCGTCCATCGCGGTGACGAACGCCCTGCCGCGGGCCGTCTCCTGGAGGCTGACCACGGCGGTCGGGATCTGGTGCGGGGTCGGGTTGGCCATCGCGTACGTGTACGAGCCGGCGAAGAGCCCGGCGGCGGCCGCGACGATGAGGAGCAGGACGGTCGCCGGGAAGTAGGGGGAATCCTTGTACGACGCCCACTTCTGGCGTCGGCTCAGCGGCCGGCCGTGCGCTCCGTGCGGCGGGGTGTGCTCGGATCCGGGCGGAGCCGGGCCGGAGCCGGGGTCGCTCATGCGTCGCCGTCCTGGTCGTGCCGGGCGCGGCTCGGCTGCACCCGCTTCGGTTCGCCGGGCATCTTCGGGTACTCCGGCGGGTACGGCATGTCGCCCAGCCCGCGCTCCTGCTCGTCGCGGTCGGCGAGCTCCAGCAGCCGGTCGAGCCGGAAGGCGTGCTCGTCCATGTCCGCGTGCACATCACCCGCCTCCGCGTACCGCACCGGCATGGTCCGGATGTCGAAGTCGCGCGGTTCCGCGTCGTCGATCTCCTCCCAGCGCAGGGGCGCCGAGACCGGGGCGTGCGGTCGGGGACGCACGGAGTAGGCCGAGGCGATCGTGCGGTCCCGGGCGGTCTGGTTGAAGTCGACGAAGATCCGCTCGCCGCGCTCCTCCTTCCACCAGGCGGTGGTCACCCGGTCCGGCATCCGGCGTTCCAGCTCGCGGCCCGCCGCGATGGTCGCCCGCCGGACCTCGGTGAAGGTCCAGCGGGCCTCGATGGGGACGAAGACATGGATACCGCGGCCGCCGGAGGTCTTGGGCCAGCCGCGCAGGCCGTGGTCGTCCAGGACGGAGCGCAGCTCGTGGGCGGCCCGCACCGCGTCGGCGTAGTCGGTGCCGGGCTGGGGGTCGAGGTCGATGCGCAGCTCGTCGGGATGGTCGGTGTCACCGCCCCGGACCGGCCACGGGTGGAAGGTGAGCGTCCCGAGGTTGGCGGCCCAGATGACGGCGGCCACCTCGGTGGGGCAGATCTCGTCGGCGGGGCGGCCACTGGGAAAGGTGATCTCGGCGGTGGGGATCCATTCGGGCAGGTTCTTCGGGGCCCGCTTCTGGTAGAAGAACTCACCCTCGACCCCGTCCACGAAGCGCTGGAGGGTGGTCGGCCGGTTGCGCAGGGCGCGGGTGATGCCGGGGCCCACGGCCAGGAAGTACTCGGCCACGTCCCTCTTGGTGTAGCCCTTCTCCGGGAAGTAGACCTTGTCCGGACTGGACAGCCGGACGGGCCGTCCGCCCGCGTCCAGCTCCACCGCTTTGCCCGCTGCTGCCATGTCGGCCACGGTAGGCCGGGCACACATATGGCGCATATCGGGAGACTCCGGCTGCCGGGCGGTCCACAATCGGGGCATGGATCTGCCGGTGATGCCGCCCGTGAAGCCGATGCTCGCCAAGTCCGTGTCCCGGATCCCGCCGGGGATGCACTACGAGGCCAAGTGGGACGGCTTCCGGGCGATCGTGCACCGGGACGGCGACGAGGTGGTGATCGGCAGCCGCACCGGAAAGCCGCTCACCCGCTACTTCCCCGAGCTGGTCACCGCGGTCCGGGACAGCCTGCCGGCCCGGTGTGTGATCGACGGCGAGATCGTGATCGCGTACGAGGGACGGCTCGACTTCGACCGGCTCAGCGAGCGCATCCACCCCGCCGACTCCCGGGTGCGGCTGCTCGCCGAGCGGACCCCGGCCAGTCTGGTCGCCTTCGACATCCTCGCGGTGGACGACGACTCGCTCCTGAGCACACGGCAGTCGGAACGCAGAACGGTGCTGGAAGCCGCACTGTCCGGCGTCTCGGCGCCCGTCCACCTCGCCCCGGCCACCACCGACCCGGCCGTCGCGCAGGAGTGGTTCGAACGGTACGAGGGGGCCGGTCTCGACGGGGTCGTCGCCAAACCGCTCGACCTGCCCTACCGGCCGGACACCCGGGTGATGTACAAGATCAAGCATGAGCGGACCGCCGACTGTGTGGTGGCGGGCTACCGCCACCACAAGAGCGGCCCGGTCGTCGGATCGCTGCTGCTCGGCCTGTACGACGAGGCGGGTGTCCTCCAGCACGTGGGGGTCTGCGCGGCCTTCCCGATGAAACGCCGCGCGGAGCTGGCCACCGAACTGGAGCCGCTGCTCACGGACTTCACCGGCCACCCCTGGGGGGCCTGGCAGGACGCCGAGGCGCACGAGCACGCCCGGCTGCCCGGCACCCCGAGCCGGTGGTCCGGGAAGAAGGACCAGTCGTGGGTGCCGGTGCGCCCGGAGCGGGTCTGCGAGGTGGGTTACGACCACATGGAGGGCGACCGGTTCCGGCACACGGCCCAGTTCCGCAGGTGGCGGCCGGACCGCACCCCCGACACCTGCACGTACGAGCAGCTGGAAGAGGTGGTGCGGTACGACCTGGCCGCGGTGCTCTCGACCGGTGGCTGAACCGGAGTGCCCGCCCGGGCCGAACGGGCCCGGGATCAGTCGGCGGCCGGCGGCACCGACGGCGTGGTGCAGGGCTCAGGGGTCGTGCTCGGCTCGGGTGACGGAGACTCCGTGGCCCCGGTGGTGTCGCTCGGGTCCGGCGACGGGGAGTCCGTCGCGCAGCCCGGACCGGGCTTCGTGGTGGTCGGGTCGGGGTCCGGACTGGTGGACGGGTCGGGGCTGGTGCCGGGATCGGGGGTGGCGGATCCGCTGCCGGTCGGATCGGGCGAGGCACCCGGGTCCGTGGAACCGCCGGGATCCGGGGAACCCGAGTCACCGGGCGAGGGGGCCGGGGACGTCGGAGGCTTGGTGTGGCCGGGCTGCGGACCGACCTCGATGCCGCCGCCGTTGTCGCCGCCGGATCCGCCCACGGGGTGCTTGGGCTCGTTCGGGCTCCCGGCGCCGGGGCTCCTGGGCACCGGGCCCTTGCCGTCGGTGACCGGATGGGTGCCCTTGCGGTAGAACTCCAGCCAGGACAGCACGGTGCGCAGATAGGTGTCCGAGTGGTTGTAGCTCAGGATCGCCCGGTCGAGGTCGGCCCGTACCGTCAGATCGCGCGGTCCGGCGCAGAGGTAGGACCCGGCGGCCAGGGCCGCGTCGTAGACGTTGCCCGGGTCGCTGCGCCCGTCGCCGTTGCCGTCCCGCCCCCAGTGCGCCCAGGTCGAGGGGATGAACTGCATCGGGCCGACCGCCCGGTCGAAGGTCTTGTTCCCGTCGTACGCTCCCCCGTCGGTGTCCGGGATGTTGGCGAATCCCGCGCCGTTGAGCACCGGTCCGAGGATCGGCGAGAGCGTCGTGCCGCGGGCGTCGACCCTGCCCCCGCCCGCGTGCCCGGACTCGACCTTGCCGATGGCCGCCAGTAACTGCCACGGCAGCCCGCAGCCCGGATCGCTGCGTCCCAGTGAGCTCTCCGCCCTGCGGTAGGCGGCGAGCACCGTGGCCGGAATCCCCGCCTCGGCCCACGACGCGGCGACGGCCGGACTCTGCTTGACGCCCGGCTTCGGGGGCTCGGGGCTCTTCAGCGGCGGCAGTTCGGTGTGGTAGGAGTCGTCGTTGGGCACCTCCGACCACGTGACCTCGTCGGACTCCTGACGCTGTTTCTGCGTCTCCTCATGCGCCACGAGCCCCGGTCCCTGGGAGGCGGTGAGCGCTGCCATCGCGGCGACGGCGGCTGCAGTGCCGCCGAGTCCGCGGCGCATGGTGCCGTTGAACCTCATGCGTGCTCTCCTCTCCCCCGGCTCACCGGGAGAACGTGTCGATGGCCGATATCCGCCAGGTGCCGCCCCGGCGAACCGCGTCCACGGCGAACATCGCCGCGGCGTAGGTCGTCTCCTGCGACTTGCCGGTACGGGTGTTGCTCTGGTCGGCGAAGATCAGCAGCCGGGCCCGGTCGCCGTCGAGCAGTTGCACGCCGCTCTCGGTGACGGTCGTGGTGAGGACGAGCTTCTGCTTGGGTGCCTGTGCCCTCACGTCGGCGAGCATGTCCTTGTGCTGCTGTACCGCCTTGCCCACCAGGTAGGTCTTCACCGCGGTGTCGGCCCTGGCCGGCGAGGCGTAGTTGTACGAGAACACCGCGCCCACCGCCTCGGTGATCTGCCCCTTCACCTCACTGGTGCCGCTGATGTCGGTGAGGGCGGTGTTCTGCCGGCCGGGGTCGTCCCGCAGGCTGCCCGCCGAGGTGAGAGCCCAGGCGGCGAAGGAACCGAGAAGCACGGTCAGGACGCACAGGACCGCGGGCAGTGAGGCCCTCAGACCACGTGGCCGCCCGGACCGCGGCCCCTCCTTCTCCGGCTCCCCCTCGGGTTCGCTCCCGGCACCGGGGCTGTCCTCGCCGGCTGCGGCGGCGCCCTCGGACCCGCTGTCCGCGGGCTCGGCGTCCGGCTCGGCGGGCCTGGGCACGGTGGCGGTCGTGGCGGTGCGTTCTGCTGCGGCGACGGTGGCCAGGCGGCGCTGCCGGTTGACGAGGTGACGGGTCGTCGACATGTCCGGGGGTCCTCTCGGTGCGGGGTGGAAGTCGGTGGCGTCAGCCGGCCGTGTTGCCGACGGGCGCCTGACCGAGGGCGCTGAGCTTCCACCCCTCGGAGGTGCGGGTGAGCTGCCCGAGCATCCGGCTCTCCTTCACCGCGGGCTTGCCCTTCGGCGCCGTCACGGTCACCCGCAGCGCCACCATGACCCCGGCCCGGCCGGCCCGGTCGTCGAGCTCGGTGACCGCACCGGACAGCACCTTGGCCGTGCTGACGGTCTTCGCCTCCTGGATCTGCTTCACGAACGCGTCCCGTCCGTCGACGAGTTGCTGGTGCAGGTCGCCGGTGGTGGAGTCCTCCCAGCTGTCGAGCCCCTTGGCCAGCCGCTGGTGGTCGAGCGTGTTCATGTTCTGCACGGCCTGCTCGCCCGCGGCCAGCGCGTCGTCGCGGGTCTGCGCATACGCCGCCGAGTCGTCGTGCGACGCCTGGTATCGGGACACTCCGCCCCACCCCGCCGCACCGGCCGCCGCGACCGTCAGCACGATCGCCGCCGCCACCAGCGGATTCCTCGTCATCCGTACCCGTGCCATTGCTGCCTCTCCCTGCCGGCCCTGTGCTGTGCCGTGCTGTGCTGAGTCGTGCGGTGCGCTGTTCGGTGCCGCTGTGCGGACGTACCGCCGTACAGCGCTATCTGGAGGTGATCTCGACGATCGTCCAGCGTCCGTCGCGCAGTCGGGCGGTGACGGAGAGCTGCGCCGCCGCCGTACTGGCGGCCTTGCCCTGGCGTTCGTAGACCTGGTCCAGGAAGACGAGCAGATGCGCGCTGTCGTGGGTCAGCCGGGTCACTCCGGCGCGTACGACATGGGTGGTGAGGGTGAGCTTCTGGTCGGCGGCCTGCTTCTCGACCTGGCCGAACAGCGCCGCGTACTGCTGGAGTGCCTTGCCCGCCAGCAGTTGCTTCGCCGACTCCTTGGTGACGGCGGTGGCCGAGGGGCTGTAGGAGAAGACCTTGCCGAGCGCGTTGGTGACATCTCCCGCGACCCGGGTGGTCGCCTCGCTGTCGGTGAGCGCCGTGTTGGAGGTGGCGGGGGTGTCGCGCAGCTGACGCCCCATGGCGAAGAGACCGCCACCGGCCACGAGCAGCGCCACGACCAGTACCCCTGCCACGAGGCGCAGCCTGCGGCGGCCCGCGCCGGATGCCGGCTCGTCCTGCCCCGGCTCGTCCTTCGCGGACTCCTCCGATACGGGCACGTCCGTTACCGGCTCCTGCGTTCCGGACCCGTCCGTTCCGGGCTCCTGCGGGCGTTCCCCGTCCGCGGTTGCCCCGAGTTCCCCGACGCCCTCCACATCCGTGCCGGTGGTCACGACCGTCGCCCCTCCCTGCCGCTTCATGTGCCGCTCCCGACCGGTATCGCCGTCAGTGCCTTGACCTTCCAGCCGTCCCCGGTCCGGGCGAGGGTGGCCTCGAACCGTTTGCGTTCGGTGCCGCCCTTGCCGGTGCGCGGAGTGACCCGGACATCGACGGTCGCGATCAGCTGCGCGGTACCGGTCCGCTCGTCGAGCGCGATGAGCGCCGCGTCGGTGACCTTGCCCCTCGCCGTGGAACCGGACTTCGTCAGCTCGCTCGCGTCCTTGGTCCGGGTGCGCTTCAGCTGTTCGTGCAGGGGGCCGGTCGAGGACCGGAGCCAGCTGCTCAGACCGGCGTCCACGCTCTTGGCGTCCTTGCCGTCCAGGCTGTTGAGCCGGGCGAGGTGCGCACTCCCGTCGGCCAGCGCGGTGTCCCGGCTCTTGGCGTACGCCAGGTCGTCGTCGCCGCGCGCCCGGGCGTACGACCAGCCGCCGAGTGCGCAGATCAGAGTTGCGGCGGCGAGCAGTGCGGCCCAGCCGATCGATGTCCTCGTACGCGATGTCATGAGCCGCCTCCCTGGCCGAGACCCAGCAGACCGGCCATGCCGTCGGCGGCCGGGGCGGTGTCGGGGGTGACACCGAGCGCCCCGGGAAGCCGGTCCGTCGACTTGTCGTCGCCCAGGAGCATCGAGCCGGGCTTGGCCGGCGGGGGCAGGGCCCCGCCCTTCGGTGCGTTCGCGCTGCCCCGGACGTTGACGCCCGTTCCGGGCGACGAGGTGCAGCGGGCCTTGGTGTTGAGCGCGGGGCCGGCCGTGACGTCGAGCCCGTTGCGGTAGGTCGTCCCGCCGTAGCCCGAGGTGCAGGGCAGCGGCTCGAAGAAGGTGACGGACATGCCGAACCGGGCACCGTTCTCGTCCACGGCACTGGAGCCCACGGCCGCGACCGCCGGGAGCTTCACCAGCAGTTCCTCCAGTCCGCGCTGCCGGGTGACCGCGACGTCCGAGGTGGTGAGGAGGTTGGCGACGACGACGCCGAAGCTCGGGTCCAGGTCCCGCAGGAGTCCGCTGATCTGGCCGGTGGCGTCGGGGGCGACCGCGATCAGCTTGCGCAGATCGGTGTCGGACCCCTTCAGCTCGGCGGCCAGTTCCTTGGCACCGGACGCGAAGCCCTTGAGCGCGTCGCCCTGTTCGGCCTGGGTGCGCAGCACGGTCTCGCCGTCGATCATCAGCCGGGTGTTGACGGGCAGCGCGTCGTCGGCCGCCTGGACGAAGTCGCTGCTGGTGTCGAGCAGCACCTGGAGGTCGTCGCCGCGCCCCTCGAAGGCGGTGCCGAATTCGTCGACGACCGTGCGCAGCGACTCCAGGTCGACGGAGCCGGCGAGATCGTCGACGCTGGTGAGTACGTCGGTGACGGGGGCCGGGATCGTGGTGTCGGCCTGGTCGATGACGGAGCCGTTCGCCAGGTACGGGCCCTCGGTGCGGGTCGGGCGCAGATCGATGTACTGCTCGCCGACCGAGGAGAGGTTGGCGACGACGGCCTTGAGGGCGTCCGGGATGGGCGGGGAGTCCTTCTCGATGCGGAGTTCGGCCTCCACCCCGTCGTCGGTGAGCTCGATCGGCCCGACCCGGCCCACGGACACGCCCCGGTAGGTGACGTTGGAGTGGGTGAACAGGCCGCCGGTCTGCGGGAGCTGGACCTTGACGGTGTAGTAGCTGCGCATGCCGACGTAGTGGCCGAGGTCGGCGTAGCGCACCCCGAGGTAGCCGAGGACGAGCACCGCGATGATCAGGAAGGCGATGTTCTTGAGCCGGATGGCCAGGGTGATCATCGGTTGCTCCCCTTCGTGGCCGGCCCCGTGACCGAGGGAAGCGGCAGCGGCAGGGCCGCACCGGACTTCTGGGCGGTGCTGCCCTGGGCGGCCGGGGGTGTGGTGCCGCCGGCCGGGTCGAGCGGCGGAATGATCTGGGTGCCGGGCAGGGCCGTCACATCCAGGTAGACGTTGAGGTAGTCGCCCTTCACGCCGCGCAGCACCTCATCGGTGAACGGGTAGGTCAGCAGCACCTGGAGCGAGTCGGGCAGGTCCTGGCCGGAGTCGGCGAGGGCCTGGAGGGTGGGGGCGAGGGCCTTGAGGTCGGCGACCATGTCGGCCTTGCTCTTGTTCACCGTGTCGACGGCGACGGTGGAGAGCGTGTCGAGCGAGCGCAGCATCGTCATGAGCGAGCCGCGCTGCTTCTCAAGGACCTTCATGCCGGGGCTGAGTTTGGTCAGGACCGTGCCGACGTCCTGTTTGCGGGTGGCGAGGGTGGCGGACAGCCGGTTGACGCCGTCGAGGGCGTCGGTGATGTCCCCCTTGTGGTCGTCCAGGTCGGTGACGAGGGTGTTGACCCGGCTGAGCATGGAGCGGACCTGGGGTTCCTGTCCGGCCAGTGCCTTGTTGAGCTCGGTGGTGATGGTCTTCAGCTGGTTGATGCCACCGCCGTTGAGGAGCATCGACAGCGCGCCGAACACCTCCTCGACCTCCGGGTTCCGGTTGGTCCGGGCGAGCGGGATGCGGTCCCCGTCGGCGAGGGCGCCCTTGGCGGTGCCGGATGCGGGGGGCGAGAGCTGGATGTACTTCTCGCCGAGCAGGCTGGACTGTTCCAGGTGCGCGTACGCGTTCGCGGGGAGTCTGATCCTCCCGTTGACCCTCATGGTGACCTTGGCGTTCCAGCTGCCCGGGGCCAGCGAGATCTTGGTGACCCGGCCGATGGCCACGTCGTTGACCTTCACCGAGGACTGCGGGGCGAGGCTGGGCACGTCCCCGAACTCGGCGGTGATCTCGTACGGGTGGTCGCCGAGGTCCGCGCCGCCGGGCAGCGGCACCTGGTCGATGCCGGTGAACGTCGGCAGGTCGACCGTGGTGACGATCAGGGCCAGGCCGACGCCCGCCGCGAGCACGGCGGCGACGCCGGTCGCGCGGGCGCCGGGTCGGCGCAGTACGCGGCTCATCGCTTCGCCCCCTTCTTCTGCGTGGCGGTCTTGTCGGGGGTGCCGTAGACGGTGCCCACGGCGGGCAGCGGCAGCGAGGGCAGCGCCTTCTGGCGGGCGGTGTCCACGGGCGAGAGTCCGCTCAGGCCGGCGGACTCGTCCGTGAGCGGTCCGCCCATGGAGAGCTCGTTGAGGTTGGTGCGGCCGTTGATGGTGCGGTTCAACGGGTCGTAGGCCTTGATCACGTTGTCCGCGGCGAGCGGCAGCGTGTCCATCGACTCCGCGAGCGAGGCCCGTTGGTCGACCAGGGTCTGGGTGACCGGCACCAGGGCGTCCACGTTCGCCTTCAGGACGCCTCGGTTGTCCTTGATGAAGGTCTTGACCTGGCCGAGGGCGGTGCCCAGTTCCTTCAGGGCCGCGCTGAGGTTCGACTTGTCGTCGGCGAGGAATCCGGTGACCGAGTTGAGCTGCTGTTCGGCCTCGCGGACGTTGCCGTCGTTGTCCTTCAGCATGGTGGTGAAGGTCTGCAGGTAGGACAGGGTGTCGAAGAGGTTCCCGCTGCTCTTGTCGAGGGTCTTCGTCGCCTTGCCGAACTGCTCGATGGAGTCCCCGATCGCCTTTCCGTTGCCGTCGAGGTTCTTCGCTCCGGTGTCCAGGAGCTTCGCCAGCGCGCCGTCGGCGTTGGCCCCGTCGGGCCCGAGCGCGGTGGAGAGTTCCGTGATGGAGGCGTACAGCTGATCGACCTCGACCGGGGTCGCGTTGTGCGACGCGGGCAGTTCGGCCTCGTCCGCCAGCACCGGTCCCCCTTTGTACGCGGGGGCGAGCTGGACGTACCGGTCGGCGACCAGGCTGGGGGCGACGACCACGGCATGCACGTCCTTGGGCACCTTGACGCCCTTGTCGACGCGGAGTCTGACCTCGACCTCCTCTCCCTTCGGCCGCACCGACTCGACGGTGCCGACCTTCACTCCGAGGATCCGCAGGTCCGATCCGGCGTACACGCCGGTGGCCTGGTCGAAGTAGGCGGTGACGGTCGTCCTGCCCTCGTCGTCCAAGGCCAGCACGCCGGAGGTGGCCGCGACGGCCACGACGGCGAGTCCGGCGCCGATGCCGACGATGCGCGTGATTCTCATGTCAGCGGCCGCCTTGCTGCTTGGGTGGCATGCATCCGGTCGCCGGGGGCGTGCCGGCGGGGAGGTAGTCCCTCGGGACGACCCCGCAGACGTAGTTGTCGAGCCAGCGGCCGTTGCCGATCGTGTTGCCGACGAGCCGGTTGTAGGAACCCGCCAGCGACAGCACCTTGTCGAGGCTCTTGCGGTTCTTCACCAGGACGGCGGTGACCCGGCCGAGCGACTCCAGGGTGGGCTTCAGCTGCTTGTTGTTGTCCGCGACCAGGCCGGTGAGCTGGGTGCCGAGGTCCCGGGTGCCGGTGAGCAGCAGATGGATGGAGTCCCGCCGGGCCTGGATCTCGCCGAGGAGCAGGTTGCCGTCCTCCAGCAGGGTCTCGAAGCTGCTCTTCTTGTGGGCGAGGGTTTTGGTCAGCTGCTTGCTGCCCTTGAGGAGCGTGGCCAGCTGGGCGTCGCGCTGGGACACGGTCCTGGAAAGAGCGGAGAGCCCGTCGGCGGCGCTCTTCACATCGGGCGGCGAGTCCTTGAAGGTGGCGGAGATCGTCTCGAAGCTCTTGGCGAGCTGCTTGGTGTCGATCTCGCCGATGGTCTCGCCGAGTCCGTTGAACGCCTGGGTGACGTCGTACGGAGAGGTGGTACGGCTCGCGGTGATGCGCCGGTCCGGGTCCTGCGGCCCGGTGCCGAGCGGGTCGACGGCGAGGTACTTGTCGCCCAGCAGGGTCTTGATGGCGATGCCCACGGTGGAGGAGTTGCCGATCCAGGCGTCCTTGACCCGGAAGCTGACCTTCACCCTGGCGCCGTCGAGCGAGACTCCGGTGACCTCGCCGACCTTGACGCCGGCGATGCGTACCTCGTCGCCGTCGCCGAGCCCGGCGGACTCGGTGAAGTCAGCGGTGTAGGTGGTGCCGCCGCCGATGAAGGGCAACGAGTCGGCGCGGTAGGCGCCGAGGCCGATGAGGGCCAGGACGAGGAGTCCGGCGATGCCGATGGCGACGGGGTTGCGTTCCCGCAGGGGTTTGATTCTCATGCCAGGCACCTCGGCTGGGTGATCGCGATGCCGGTGGGCGGCGCGCTGCCGTCCTCGGTGCTCACACCGCTGACCCTGGCCTCGCAGAGATAGAGGTTGAGCCAGGACCCGTACGAGGCGAGGCGGCCGATCGCCTCCATCTTGGCCGGGGTCTTCTTCAGGAAGTTCTCGATCTGCGGGGTTCCCTTGCCCAGCTGGTCCGAGAGCCGCCCGAGCTGCTTGATGTCGTCCTTGAGGGGCTGGCGTCCGTCCTGGAGCAGATCGGCGGTGACGGTGGTCAGCGCGCCCATCGCGGTGACTGCCTGTCCGAGCGGCTTGCGGTCGCCGGAGAAGCCCGTGACGAGCTGCTGGAGCGTGTCGACGAGGTCGTTGAAGCCGGCCTCCCGGTCGTTCACGGTCTTCAGGACCGTGTTGAGGTTCTTGATCACCTCACCGATCACCTTGTCCTTGGCCGCGACCGTGGAGGTCAGTGAGCCGACGTGCTGGAGGATGCTGTCGACGGTGCCGCCCTCGCCCTGGAGCACCTGGACGATGGAGCCGGCGAGCTGGTTGACGTCGGGCGGGGACAGTCCTTCGAAGAGCGGCTGGAAGCCGTTGAAGAGCTGGGTCAGGTCGAGCGCGGGTGTGGTGCGTGAGAGCGGAATGGTCGCTCCGGCGTCGAAGCTCCTGCCGACCGGTCCGGCGCCCTGGTCGAGGTCGATGTAGCGCTGGCCGACCATGTTGAGATATTTGATCGAGGCGGTCACCGAGGCGGGGAGGCTGCGCCCCTTGCGGACGGCGAAGCCGACCTCGGCGAGCCGCTTGTCCGCGACCTTGATCGACTCGACCTGCCCGACCTTGACCCCGGCGATCCGTACGCTGTCGCCGACGATCAGCCCGGTGGCGTCGGTGAACCTCGCCTTGTACGTGGTGGTGTCACCGACCCCGGTGTTGGCGATGGACAGCCCCAGGACGGTGGTGGCCAGGACGGTCACCAGGATGAAGACGATCGATTTCGCGAGCGGTCCCGCGAGGGAGCGGCGCTTCACTTGAGCTTCACCTCCGCGCCGCGGAAGGCCGGACCGATGAGCACGCTGCTCCAGTCGGGCAGGGTCTGCGGCTGGACTTTCAGTGAGGGAGCGACCAGCTCGTTGACGAGCCGGCTCTCCTGCGGGGAGTTGGGCATGCCGAGGGAGGTGTCCGTGGCCTTGGGCCCGGTGCCGGCCGCCTCTCCGGCGGCCGCCTTGTCGCCGGGGGCCGGCGATGCGGCAGCGCGTCCGGCGGCCGTCGGCGCGGCCGTGCCGACGTACGGCACGGAGTAGCAGTGCGGTCCGCCGGTCGCGTCGTAGACCGGGGTGTCCTTGCCGGGCACGTACTTCCCCTTGGACTTCACGGACTTGACGGTGACGTGGAGGCCGGGCTGTCCGGTGCCCTTGCCGAGCGCCTTGTCCATCGCCGGGACGAATCCGGCCACGGTCCGCAGGGTGCAGGGGAACTCGTCGGAGTACTTCGCAAGGAGTTCCAGCGTGGGCCTGCCCGTGGCGGAGAGCCGGATCAGGTTGTCCTTGTTCTCCTGGAGGAACGTGGTGAGGTCATGCGCGGAGGCGGTCGTGGAGCCGTAGAGATCGGCGAGCTCCGCCTGCTGGTCGGCGATGGTGCCGCTGGTGGTGGTGAAGTCGGTGAGTGCGTCCAGGACGTCCGGTGCGGCGTCCCCGTACACCCTGCTCACTTTGACGAGTTCCTTGATGTCGGCGTTGAGCGTGGGGAGCTGGGGGTTGAACTTCTGGAGGTGCGCGTCGAGCCTGACGAGGGTGTCGCCGAGCTTCTCGCCGCGTCCCCGGAGTGCCTGGGAGACCGCGTTGAGGGTGGCGGAGAGCTTCTCCGGCTGCACCGCGGTCAGCAGCGGCAGGACGTTGTCGAGGACCTCTTCCAGCTCGATGGCGTTGCTGGAGCGGTCCTGCGGGATGACGGCTCCGGCCCGCAGCGTCCGCGCGGAGGGCACCGCGGGCGGTACGAGCGCGACGAACCGTTCGCCGAACAGGGTGGTGGGCAGCATCTGGGCGGTCACGTCGGCCGGGATCCGGTCGAGTTTGCCGGGCTGGATGGCCAGGGTGAGGCGGGCGCCCTCGCCGTCGGCCGAGATGTCGCGGACCTGCCCGATGACGACGCCGCGCAGCTTCACATCGGCGTTGTCGTGCATCTCGTTGCCGACGCTCGCGGTCCGTACCGTCACGGTCGCGTCGTCGGTGAAGTCCTTGTTGTACACGGCCACCGACACCCAGATGAGTACGGCGGGCACGAGCAGGAGGGCCACTCCGGCGAGTCTGCGGCGAGCGGTCTGCGTGGTCCGGGTGTTCATCAGCCGGCCACCTTCACCGTCGTCGTGGCGCCCCAGATGGCGAGCGAGAGGAAGAAGTCGGTGACGCTGATCAGCACGATCGCGTTGCGCACCGACCGGCCGACCGCCACCCCCACCCCGGCGGGTCCGCCGGTGGCGTGGAAGCCGTAGTAACAGTGCGCGAGGATCACCATCACGCTGAAGATCAGCACTTTGAGCACCGACAGCAGCACATCCTGCGGGGACAGGAACAGATTGAAGTAGTGGTCGTAGGTGCCGGCCGACTGCCCGTTGAACAGGACGGTGACGTAGCGGGAGGAGACGTAGGAGGAGAGCAGCCCGATCGCGTAGAGCGGGATGATGGCGACGACCCCGGCGATGATGCGGGTGGTGACGAGGTAGGGCATGGACCGCACCCCCATCGCCTCCAGGCCGTCGATCTCCTCGTTGATCCGCATGGCGCCGAGCTGCGCGGTGAAGCCCGCTCCCACGGTCGCGGAGAGCGCGAGTCCGGCGACGAGCGGGGCGATCTCACGGGTGTTGAAGTAGGCGGAGATGAAGCCGGTGAAGGCGGCGGTGCCGATCTGGTTGAGCGCCGCGTACCCCTGGAGGCCGACGACCGTTCCGGTGGCCAGCGTCATCGCGATCATCACGCCGATGGTGCCACCGACGACGCCGAGGCCGCCGCTGCCGAAGGCGACTTCGGCGAGGAGCCGCTGCACCTCTTTGAGATAGCGCCGCAGCGTCCTGGGGATCCAGAGCAGCGCCCTTACGTAGAAGGTGAGTTGGTCACCGGATCGGTCGAGCCAGCTGAGCATCGACATCGGTCAGCTCCCCTTCGCGGGGACGATCTGGAGGTAGATCGCCGTGAGGACCATGTTCACGAAGAACAGCAGCATGAAGGTGATGACGACGGACTGGTTGACCGCGTCCCCGACCCCCTTCGGCCCGCCGCGCGGGTTGAGGCCGCGGTAGGCGGCGACGATGCCCGCGATGAAGCCGAAGATCAGGGCCTTGATCTCGCTGATGTACAGGTCGGGCAGCTGGGCCAGGGCGGAGAAGCTGGACAGATAGGCGCCGGGGGTGCCGTGCTGCAGGATCACGTTGAAGAAGTAGCCGCCGAGGGTGCCGACGACGGAGACCAGTCCGTTCAGCAGGACGGCCACCAGCATGGTGGCCAGCACCCGCGGGACGACGAGCCGCTGGACGGGCGAGACGCCCATGACCTCCATCGCGTCGAGCTCCTCGCGGATCTTGCGTGATCCGAGGTCGGCGCAGATGGCCGACCCGGCGGCCCCGGAGACCAGCAGCGCCACGATGATCGGGCTGGCCTGCTGGATGACGGCGAGGACGCTGGCACCGCCGGTGAACGACTGGGCGCCGAGCTGCTGGGTGAGGGAGCCGACCTGGAGCGCGATGACCGCACCGAACGGGATGGAGACGAGGGCGGCGGGCAGGATGGTGACGCTGGCGACGAACCAGAACTGCTCGATGAACTCCCGCACCTGGAAGGGCCGGCGGAAGGTCTCGCGGCACACGGTCCCGGCAAGGGTGAAGAGCCTGCCCGTCTCGCGCAGCGGGGCGAACAGCCGGGTCGGGCGTCTCTGTTCGGGCGCCTTCTCCGGCACCCGGTCCGCGGGCGGCCCGGGGGGCCGCACCGGCATGGGGGCGGTCACGGGCGTCCACCGCCGGCGGCCGGGCTGTAGCTGTTCAGGATGGCCGTACGGGCGGCCTCCGGCAGCTGCCCCATCATCGACATGACCCGTTCCCGGCGGCGCAGCGCGCCCTGCCGTACGGGCAGGCCCGGCGAGGGCTCCAGCTGCGGGACCACGGTGCGCACAGCGTTGGCCGAACTGATGCCCTGCCCGTAGCCGTTGACCTCCTCGGCGGCGAGCGTGGCCGCGTCCTTCTCCTCCGACATGCCGATGGGTCCTTCGCGGCGGCCGGAGAGGAACTGCGAGACGACGGGCAGATCGCTGGTCAGCAGGACCTCGCGCGGTCCGAAGGTGACGAGGTTGCGGCAGAACAGCATGCCCATGTTGTCCGGGACGGTAGCCGCGATGTCGAGGTTGTGGGTGACGATCAGCATCGTCGCGTCGATCTGTGCGTTGAGGTCGATGAGCAGCTGGGAGATGTAGGCGGTGCGGACCGGGTCGAGCCCGGAGTCCGGCTCGTCGCAGAGAATGATCTGCGGGTCCAGGACGAGGGCGCGGGCCAGGCCGGCCCGTTTGCGCATACCGCCGGATATCTCGCCGGGCAGTTTGTCCTCGTCGCCGAGAAGGCCGACGATATCGATCCGCTCCATGACGATCCGGCGGATTTCGGATTCCTTCTTGCGGGTGTGCTCACGCAAGGGAAAGGCGATGTTGTCGAAGAGCGACATCGATCCGAAGAGCGCACCGTCCTGGAACATGAGACCGAAGAGCTTCCGGGTCTCCATGATCTTCCGCTCGGGGCTGTTCACCATGTCGACGCCGTTGATGAGTACGCGCCCCTGCTCGGGCTTGAGCAGACCGATGAGGGATTTCAGGAAGACGGTCTTTCCGGTACCGGAAGGACCGAGCATCACGCTCACTTCACCGGCGGGCAGAGTGAGGCTGACATCCTGCCAGATGTTCTGTTTGCCGAAGGATTTCGTAAGGCCTTCAACGACTACTTCGATTCCCATCGGCCCTCCCTCGACGTGTCGGTGAACGAAGTCATCTGTCAGCGCTCCGGCTCTGAGAAATCCAATGGCGGCTCGTCACACATGCACCAGGAGGCGCACGTTATGTCCGCCGAAACCGCCAGGACAAGCCGTTGAACAGCGGAAATCGACGAACAAGGTGCTCGGTGTGGATCACTTGTCACCGAGTGACAAAGCCGTGCACCGGCTTTGTCGGAATCTGCGCAAGATCTCCGGCGTACGAGTCGGGGCCCCCGGTCCACGGAGGCCGGAGCCGCGAGACCCCGACAGCGGGAGCGCCGCCCCCGGACGGAGGGTTCGGGGCCGAGGCAATCCCGGTGCGGAATCCGGGTCAAGGGGGGCGCGACCTGGACTCCACGTGCGTCGAACGAACAGTTGCGGACGCGTTTCCGCGCTGCTCACCTGGGACGCTACGGCTCAGTAACCTGCCTTCGCAATAGCGGTCCCTGAACTTTTTGCGCAGCTGTTCACGGCAGGGTTGTTTTTGTACGGAGGTGAGCAGGGACCCACATGGGGTTGTCGAAAGATGAGCCCTTCTGGAACTCCCGCCACCCTTCACGGTGCTCACTTTCGTATGGAACAGTCCACGACGATGCCCGCCCCGCCCAGGAGATTTCCCGGACGGGGCGGGCATCGTCATGCACAGCGAGGAAATACACGGGGAGCAGAGCGGGACAGCGTGCCTCTGCGCCTCCGCCGGCGTTACTTCACCGCGGAGTGCCAGTACTGGGAAAGCACCTTCCCGTCGTTGGGAAGGACGAGCCCCGGGGCGGTGAGCGCACCGCTGTACGTCGAGGCGTTGTTCAGCGTGAGGTGGTTGTTCCCGGAGGTGGACGGCAGGCCCGTCTTCAGGTTCACCGCCCAGCTCAGGATTCCGCCCAGACCGCAGCCGGTGGCCTTCGGCACGGAGAACGTGGTGTCGCCCTGGTTGTTTCCGGTGAGCGCGAACCTGAGCATCGCGCCCTCGGTGGCGTTGGGCGTGCCGTCACCGTCGAACCGCTGGATGGCGATGGCCGGAGCAGTGGTGTTCTGCGGACGCAGAATCACCGGGTCCGCAGCCGAGCCTATGTAGCAGTTGGAGCCGAGGAGCGGGTTCTCCAGGTGTATCCGCACGGGCAGCTTCACGATCGGCTGCCCGGTGCTCAGCCCGGCCGGGAGATTGAACTCGGTGGGCGTACCGGCGGACTCCACCGTCGCCTTCACCTTGTTCAGACTGACGTCGGTGATCTGCTGGCAGACGGCGGTGACGACCGGAATGTCACTGGGGCACATGAGCCCGAGCAGCCCGCCGGGTATCGACGTCGGCGCACCGACGATCGCCCCGCCCGCAGGCGGAACGACCTTGAACGTACCGGCGGCCGTGTCCTGGATGACACCGAACTGCATGTCGTTGGCGCCGGTGGTGGCCTCCGTACTGCCCAGCTTGATGGCACCGCTGGGCGAGTACGAGGACACACACGACGCCACGAGGTCCTGGCCGTCCGCCGCGAGCATGGCGGGATCGTCGACGGGGCAGCGGGAGAAGGGCGCCCAGTGCCCGTTGAGGTTCGCGGCGGTGACGGCCGCGGAGGCGGAAAGAGGTGTCAGCGGAATCGCGACCACCGCGGCGGCGCCGGCGGCGAGCAGGCCGGTGCGCCATCTCTTCGGGACAGCTCTCATTACTCCCTCAATTCATGGTGGGCTGAGCGGAATGGAATGATTCGGTTCCGGCGGAGAAAGCAGCAGGACGGGAAGGGAATCAGCGCTGCGGCTTGGGAACCTGAACCGGCTGACTGTCCTGCGTGCACACGGTCGGCGATTGCTGTGCCGCCGCGCAGGGCGCCGCCTGGACCTGCTTCACGGCGCCGGGAACACCCGATATGGAGGCGGTGAAGAGATCGTCCAGGTCCTCACCGACACCGCACCCCGAGAACGGCGGCAGGGTGACCTGGCCGGTGAGCACACCGCCCGTGACCAGTGTGTAGCCGGTCTGAACCCCGTCCTTGAGAACCATGTCCCCCTGCAGGGGCAGGGTGAACGGGCGCTCCGTACGGCAGTTGGCGCCGACGTCCAGGGCGACGCCGTTGACTTTCACGTCGTGCAGCCGCAACTGGAGCTGGATTTCGATGGTGGTCTTGCCCTCGCTGTTGCCCGGGCCGAGGATCTTCAGGTCGGAGTGGATATTGGGCGCCGGTTTGCCGTCCGGACCGGCGGCCGGTGGGATCTGAGTCATCTCCAGGGTCGCGGTCGTCGGCATGAAGCCGAACGTCAGGAACGTGCCTGTGGCCGGAGGCAGTTGCGGCTTGCCCTGATAGTCCAGAGTCGCCGTCGAATCCTGGAACAGATGGACAAGGCCGTCCTGGATCTTGATCTCGGTCGCGCCCTGCTCGATCTGCGTGCACGCGACCGGGAACAGCGTGGCGCTCTTGAGCTTGGCGACGTTCGCGTAGCCGGTGACATAGGCGTTCAGGCTGAACTGGTCCTCCGGGTCACCCACGCAGCGCGGTGCCTTCCCGTCCTGGAGGACGGAATTCGCCGGACCGCCCACCTTCGGAGTCCCGGCGTCACGATCGGGGCCGCTGCTTCCGGAGGCCTTTCCCTCCTCGGTCCCGGAGGGCTCCGGCGAAGGCCATTGCGGGTCGCCGGCGACCGGCACGGTTCCGAGTACCAGGTCCTGGTCCGGCTCCGGAGTGCACGTCAGCAGTACGGCCGAGGGCTCGGCGGACGCGCTGTCCGGCTTCGGCGAGGTCAGCAGTGCCGTCAGTTTCCCCGCCGTGAAGGTGAGGTCGCCGGACGAGCCGGCGGTCACCGAGGGAACGGCTCCGGAGGAGGTGAAGGTGAACTCCCCCGCATCCGGGACGGCCACCGGCTCACCGGTGGTCCCGATCCACACGGTCGAGGCGGTGTGGTCACCCTGCGCCACGCCCATGGTCAGCTGCGTCTCCACCTCGACGCCGGCCGTCCCCACGTCGGCCAGGTCCGGCAGTCCGGCCTCGGGCAGGGTCAGCTCGGTGCTCACGTCGCTGAGCTGAACGGGCTGGTCGACCGCGGCCTCCTCCGGAACCGTCGCGGACACCCGGACCACGGCCTTCTTGGCCCCGGAAGGAAAGTCGCAGCCGTACTTCACGTCGATGCGAACGTCACGACCACCGGCGGATGCCTGCGCACCCGGGATCATTCCGGCCATGAGGACCGCGGCCAGAACGGCTCCACTCCGTGCCGTCGCACGCCCACGGCTCCGCCCTGTTGTGCCGCGCGTCATCATGCTTCGTCATTCCCTTCCATCGACGGTGCAGACCGCACGGCAGGAATCCCGCGGTGCGGTCTGCTGGTTCGACTGTCCGGCAGTCCGTCAGCTGCCGACAATGCTCGTGATCCCGGTGACGCTGTAAGTGCCCGTGAAGGTCGGGTGGGCTCCGTTGGCGACGATGCCGGCACACGCGGCGGTGGCACCCGAGACGGTCAGCTGGCGGGTGCTGTTGGAGACGGCCAGCTTCTTGGTGCTGTTGGTGTACGTCGCGTTGACCTCACCCGTGACGTTGA
Source organism: Streptomyces sp. NBC_01260 (assembly GCF_036226405.1). Classification (NCBI taxonomy): domain Bacteria; kingdom Bacillati; phylum Actinomycetota; class Actinomycetes; order Kitasatosporales; family Streptomycetaceae; genus Streptomyces; species Streptomyces sp. NBC_01260. The sequence continues at coordinate 727,925 of NZ_CP108464.1, forward strand.
AGGTGCAGGTGAGGACCGTGAGCTTGGCCTGGATGTTCTTGATGTAGCCGGTCGTCACACCGGAGGTGTAGTCCTGCGCCACGAGCTGCCAGGCCGGCGTCGTCGTGGCGACCGGCGTCACCGGGCCGAGAGCACTCGTGCACGGGCTGGCCGTCGTGCCGAAGGTGGCCGAGGTGATGTTGCCGACGGTGGCGGGGTTGCCGGTGGCACTGAACGCGGATCCGCTCGCGCCCGCCGTCGGGCAGGTGAGCGGAATCCCGCTCACCGACAGGACCGTGTTGGTAGAGACAGCCGTGAACGGGGCCGGGTTGGGCGTGACGGTCCACGTGGTGGCGGGGATTGCCATGGCCTGGGTGGACCCGAGCACGACAGCGACGGAAGCCACGCCGGTGGCGACGGCGATCTTCTTGAGGGCATTACGCACAGTTAGTTCCTCCGATTCGACAATGCGGGTGGCACTGCTTGCGGGGACGTGCTCCACAGCTGCCCAAGGGGCAGGAAGCACGACTACGAACCAATTCTCCAAGGGGAGACGTACACTCTCGGCCACATATAATCTGTGACAGGCCGTGACGTTACTTGCGAGAAACTTCCAGCACAATCCTGCTGGCGAAGATTCTCGCCAGCAGCTGTTTTTGTCATCCGTAGGTCACTAAACGGCTCAGATCAATTGTCACTTGGTGCGCAATTTCCCGGCCCGAGCCGGCCGTCCGGGCCGGACGCCGCTCAACCGGCCGGAGGACGGCCCCGGTCCGGCCGGTCGTCCGGACTCCGCCGACGCCCGTACATGGTGGTACCAGCCACACTCCCGACTGTTGTCCGAAATTGACCACTCCCACCCCACCTGCGCCGGAGCCCCGCAACAGGGCGGAAGTGTGTGCACCTTGCACTTCGATCTTGCACAAGTGGTGCGCATGGCCGCTGACTTGGTCTATCTTCATCGCGGACTTGATACGCACCTGTCGGTTCGTGGGAGCGCGGTCCCCCACCGCCTCACCCCCACCGGGCGCCGGAGAGCAAGGGGACACGTCATGCCGAAAGTCATTTCGCCATTGGACACGGGGGATCCGCTGGGGCCGCTTCCCCAGGAGTTCGCCGCGATCATGCGGCCCGAACTCCCGAGTCTCATCAAGGAGATCGGCGTCGAGGTCACCCGGGCCTATCCGGAATACGCGCGTCTGCTCAGTGGCCCCAATGGCCATGCCATCCGGGTCGGCGTCGAACAGAGCCTCTCCTCGTTCGTGGACCTGGTCGCCGAACCGTCCACATCGACATCACTGCGTGACGACATGTGCCGCCGGTTCGGACGGTTCGAGGCATATGAAGGCCGCACCATGGAAACGCTTCAGGGCGCCTATCGGCTCGGGGCCCGCGTCGCACTGCGGCGGGCGAAGAAGGTCGGCCGCAGTTACAACTTCTCGCCGACCCTGATGCTCAGTTTCGCCGACGCGCTCTTCACCTACATAGACGAGCTCGAATCGCTCTCCCGCGAGGGGTTCCTGGAGGTGCAGTCCCAGAGCGGCGAACAGGGCGAGGCCATGCGCCGGCGCCTGCTGCACCTGATCCTGGCCGGGCGCCCCGTCCCCCGTACCGCCATCGCCGAGCTGTGCGAGCAGACCGGGTGGACACTGCCCAAGGAGGTCACCCTCGTCGCGGTGCGCGCTCCCGCCGGGCTCGACCGGGTCAGCGCCGACCGAGACGTGCTGGCCGATCTCAGCGATCCCCAGCCGCACTTACTGATCCCGGGGCCCCTCGACGACGCGCGAAGATCCATGCTCGACCAGTCGCTCCTCGGCACCCGCGCCGCGATCGGGCTGACCGTCCCCACCGCTCTGGCCTCGGACTCGATCCGCTGGGCCAGGAGGATCCTCGAACTCGTCGACACGGGCGTCATCGACGACGCGCCGTTCGTCCTCTGCGAGGACCACCTGATCACCCTGTGGCTGCTGTCCGACCCGGTCCTCCTGGACCAGCTCGCCCAGCGCGAACTCGCACCCATCGCCGCGATCAGCGCCACCCGCCGGGAGCGGCTGGTGGAGACACTGCGCATCTGGCTCGACACCCGCGGCACCGCGGCCCACATGGGCGAACTCCTCGATGTGCACCCGCAGACCGTCCGCTACCGCATGCGCAACCTGGAGTCCATCTTCGGCGAGCAACTGGTCGACCCCGAGAGCAGGTTCTCCACCGAGGCGGTACTGCGGGCGCTGCAACTGCAGGCCCGGAGTCAGGAATCCGCCCTGTAGTAGCCCCGCAGAACGGTTTCCGGCCGGATCACGGCCCTCACGTCGAGTCAACTTACTTATGGGTAAGGCGAAATACCCGGTCACTCCCAAACGGTTGCCACACGGAGACGTTCTCAACGAGAAACCCGGAACTGCGTCCCGTACACATGGAGGAGTCGGCCGCCCACCCGGCGGCCGTACCGCACGACCTCCTGGCCACCATTCGAGAGGGAACCCCCATGACCGCCTCGCACCTGCTCGTCCCCGTGCCGATCCCGGACCGGGTCGCCGCACTCATCGGGTCCTGCATCCCGCCGCACATCCTGGAGGCGGAGTTCGACGCCGAGTGCGCCGCGCGCGAGGTCCGCAGGTTCCGCGGTCCGCGGCTCGGCATCGAGGACCAGGCCGACCGTGAGCACGCCCTGTCGGAGCTGGCCCGCGCCAATAAGCTCCTGGCCGCCCATCATCCCCTGCTGACGGTGCGCCCCGGCAGCTCCTGGTGACTCCCCCGCGGCGCACCGGCGCCCGGCCCCGTCTTGCGGTGGGGCGGACCGACGCTTACCTTACTCAAAAGTAAGTTTACTCCAGAGTAAGGAACTGGCGTGGCCGACAACAGCAGCGGCAACCTCACCGGTGAACTGGCCGCACTCGACTTCGCGACCGTCTCCCCGCCGGAGTTCGCGCGGATCGTGAAGGGCCTGTCCGCCAAGCAGCTCGGCGAGGTCATGCACGGTGAACTGCGCACCCGGGTGCTCGGTGAGGTCTTCGGCCGGATGAGGCAGCAGTTCCGCCCGGACGCCGCGGGACAGCTCAGGGCGCTGATCCGCTGGAAGATCACCGGGGACACCGACGCGGTTTTCGAGACCTCGATCGCGGACGGCAGCTGCACCGTCAGCGAGGGCCGCTCCGACGCCGAACCGCGCACGACCCTGGTGATGGGGGACGCCGAGTTCCTCAAGCTGGTCTCCGGCAACGGCAATCCCGTCACGATGTTCATGATGCGCAAGCTGAAGGTGGCCGGCGACGTCGGCCTCGCCTCGGGCCTCACCCGATACTTCGACATCCCGAAGGCCTGAGCCGATGAGCTACTTCTCCCTCGCCCTCACCGAGGAGCAGCAGGACCTCCGCAACTGGGTGCACGGCTTCGCCGCCCAGGTGGTGCGCCCGGCAGCCGCCGAATGGGACGCCCGCGAGGAGACCCCCTGGCCGGTCATCCAGGAAGCGGCCCGGATCGGCCTGTACGGGTTCGAGTCGCTGGCCGACATGTACGGCGACCCCACAGGGCTCTCCCTCCAGATAGCCAACGAGGAGCTGTTCTGGGGCGATGCCGGAATCGGCATGGCACTCTTCGGCACCTCCCTCGCGGTGGCCGGGATCTTCGCCTCCGGCACACCGGACCAGCTCGCCGAGTGGGTTCCGCAGTGCTACGGCGACGAGGACGACCCCAAGGTGGCGGCGTTCTGCGTCTCCGAACCACAGGCCGGTTCGGATGTCTCCGCCATGGCCACGAGGGCCCGTTACGACGAGGCCGCGGACGAGTGGGTGCTCTCCGGCCAGAAGGCGTGGATCACCAACGGCGGGATCGCCGGGATCCATGTGGTCGTCGCCTCGGTCGACCCGGCGCTCGGCGCCCGCGGGCAGGCCGCGTTCATCGTGCCGCCCGCCACGAAGGGCCTGGAGGCGGGCCGCACCATCAAGAAGCTCGGCCTGCGCGCCTCGCACACAGCGGACGTCTTTCTGGACGACGTCCGGGTCCCGGGGCACTGTCTGCTCGGCGGAAAGGAGAAGCTGGACGCCCGGCTCGCCCGCGCCCGCGAGGGCGGCAACGCCAAGGGGCAGGCGGCGATGGCGACCTTCGAGGTCAGCCGCCCCACCGTCGGCGCCCAGGCACTGGGCATCGCGCGCGCGGCGTACGAGTACGCGCTGGAGTACGCCGGACAGCGCGAGGCGTTCGGCCGGCCCATCATCGAGAACCAGTCGATCGCCTTCGCGCTGGCCGACATCCGTACCGAGATCGAGTCCGTGCGGCTGCTGATCTGGCAGGCCGCCTGGATGGCCCGCAACGACCGGACCTTCGACGCGGGGCAGGGTTCCATGTCCAAGCTGCGCGCCGGTGAACTCGCCGTGTCCGCAACGGAGAAGGCCGTGCAGATCCTCGGCGGCGCCGGGTACAGCCGGGAGCATCCGGTCGAGCGGATGTACCGCGACGCCAAGATCTACACGATCTTCGAGGGGACCAGCGAGATCCAGCGCCTGGTCATCGCGCGGGCGATCTCGGGGCGCCACATCCGCTGAGCCGGTGCGGGGCGCCCGTGCGGACGCCGTCCGTGCGCCACGGGTCCACGGACGACATCCGCACCCGTATCGGCCGGCCTCCCCGTCGGGCGGCGGCCCGGCAATCCGTGCCGCCGCCCCGGTTCAGCCCGCGACCGGGGTGAACCGCACCGGCAGCGACCGCGGCCCCCGGGTGAAGACGCCCTGCTCGGACGGGGTGAATCCGTCCGCGAGCCGCACGTCGGGCATCGCGTCCAGCAACTGGTTCACCCCGGTCTCCACCTCGGCCCTGGCCAGCAGCGCGCCGACGCAGAAGTGCCTGCCCAGGGCGAACGCCAGATGATCGGCCGCCGCGGAGAACGCCGTGGTGCTCGTCAGGTCCGTGCGGAAGATGTCGAACCGGTCCGGATCGCGGTACCGGGACGCGTCCCGGTTGGCCGAGCCGATCAGACAGGTGACGGTCGACCCCGCGGGCACCCGGCCGCCGCCGAGCTCCACGTCGGTGGCGGTCTGGCGCATGATCATGTGCACCGGCGGGGTGAAGCGCAGCGTCTCGGCGAAGGCCCGGTCGATGAGGCCGCGGTCCTCCCGTACGGCCGCGAGCTGCTCGGGGTGGGTCAGCAGGTTGGCGAAGATCGAGGCGATGGCCTTGTCGGTGGTCTCGCCGCCCGCGGCCAGCAGCAGGCTGCAGAAGGCCTTGATGTCCTCGTCACTCATCCGTACGCCGTCGACCTCGGCCGCGCAGAGGGCGGAGAGCAGATCGTCGCCGGGGGCGGCCCGGCGCTGCTGGATGACCGGGATCATGTACGCGGCGAATTCCTGCCGGGTCCGCTCGCCGGCCGCCGCCACCTCCGGGTCGCCCGCGAGGTTGCCGAGGAAGGCGATGACGGTGGTGTACCAGCCGTGGAAGCGGTCGTGGTCCGCCTTGTCCAGGCCGAGCATGTCCGCGATGACCAGGACAGGGAGGCGGGTCGCGAACGCGTCGACGAGATCGGCGGCGCCGGTGTGCCGGAAGGTGTCGACCAGCTCGCGGGAGTTGCGCTCGATGACCGGGAGGAACTTCTCCTGGAGGTCGGTGCCCCGGAAGGCCGGGGCGACCAGGGCCCGGCGCACGGCGTGCTCACGGCCGCTGAGCTGGAGGATGGTCCTGCCGTGAACGGGTTCGATCTGCCAGTCGTAGTTGTCGGTGGTGAATTCCCCCGCCTTGTCCTTGAAGACCCGTTCGACGTCCTCGTAGCGGGAGATGATGTAGCTGTTCGTGGCCTCGTGCCTGATCAGCGGGGCGCTCTCGCGCATGGTCCGGTAGGCCCCGTAGGGATCTGCGGCGAAGGCGGACGAGAGAATGTCGGGCACGGGCGGCTCTTGCGAGGCGAGCGACTCTTGCGGGGCAGACGTCATGACGCTCCAGGGTCGTTGACGGGCGACGCCGCCCAGGTTATTGACCACCCGTCCGCTCATACACCCCTTGGGGGAACACCATGGCCGCCGGCTCGCGCCCGTCCGTCCTCTTCGTCACCGACCTCGCCTACGAGGCCCGCGGGCGCCGCTACTGCGACGAGGACATCTTTCTGACCTCACGGCTGCGCGAGGACTTCGACACGGCGCTCTGCCACCCGCGCGACGCCGCCGCGCTGCTGGACGGCTTCGACATGGCCGTCATACGCAACAGCGGCCCGGTGCTGCACTACCAGGAGGCGTACGACGCCTTCTGCGCACGGGCCCGGGAACTGGACGCACTGGTCTACAACCCGCTGACCGGCCGGGGTGACATGGCCGGCAAGCAGTACCTGGTCGATCTGAGCCGCGCCGGGTACCCGGTGATCCCCACCGTGGACCGGGTGGCGGACCTGGGGCTGCTGCCCGGGGCCGACGGCTATGTGATCAAGCCGAAGCTGGGCGCGGACTCGGTGGGGCTGCGTTTCGTGCGGACCCCCGAGCTGTCCGCCGAGCTGTCCTGCGAGACGGACGGGACCCAGCTGATCCAGCCGCGGATCGACTTCCGCTACGAGGTGTCCTTCTACTTCGTCGATCACGACTTCCAGTACGCGCTGCACGCGCCGCACCCGGAGCGGCGGTGGGTGCTGGAGCCGTACGGGGCGAGTGCGGCGGATCTGGAGTTCGCCCGGTCCTTCGTGGAGTGGAACACCCTCGACCACGGCATCCAGCGGGTCGACGCGTGCCGGACGGCGGACGGCGAGCTGCTGCTCGTCGAGCTGGAGGACCTCAATCCGTACCTCTCGCTGGACCGGGTGGCAGAACCGGTGCGGGAGGCGTTCGTGACCCGGATGAAGGCGTCACTGCGGGATCTGCCGGCCTGACACGTCCGGCCCTCCACCGCATGCGGGTGGCAGGGCGCGGTGTGAGGGTGCAAGCGTGACCACTGCCAGCGAGACCGTCCCCGCCGGGCAGAGTGCCGCCGCACCGCCGCTGCTCGATCCGCGCCGCCGCAATATCGTCTTCGCCACGATCGTGCTGGGCATTCTGCTGGCCGCGCTGGACCAGACGATCGTGGGTACGGCGCTGCCCACGATCGTCTCGGACCTGGGGGGCGCCGCCCATATGTCGTGGGTGGTCACGGCGTACCTGCTCGCGGAGACGGTGGCGACGGTCCTGGTCGGGAAGTTCGGCGACCTGTTCGGCCGGAAGATCGTCTTCCAGCTCTCGGCGATCATCTTCATCACCGGTTCGTTCCTCTGCGGCCTCGCGACGAACATGACGCTGCTGATCGTGTGGCGCGGTCTCCAGGGCATCGGCGCGGGCGGGCTGATGGTCACCTCGATGGCGCTGATCGCCGATGTGATCCCGCTGCGCGACCGCGGCAAGTACCAGGGTGCGATCGGTGCGGTGTTCGGCATCTCCACCGTCATCGGCCCCTTGCTGGGCGGACTCTTCACCGACCATCTGACCTGGCGCTGGGCGTTCTACGTCAATGTGCCGATCGCGATCGTGGTGGTCATCGCCGCGGCCCGCACCATTCCGTCCGTCAGGGCGGCGGGACGCCCGGTCATCGACTACCTGGGCATCGCGATGGTCACGGTCGGGGCGAGCTCGCTGATCCTGGCGACGAGCTGGGGCGGCAACCAGTACGCCTGGGGATCGCCCGTCATCATCGGCCTGTTCGCCCTCGGGCTGGCCGCGCTCGCGATGTTCTGCTTCGTCGAGTTCCGGGCGAAGGAACCGATGCTGCCGATGCGGCTGTTCGGGAACCCGGTCTTCACGGTCTGCTCGATCCTCAGCTTCATCGTGGGATTCGCGATGCTCGGCGCGATGATCTTCCTGCCGACGTATCTGCAGTACGTGGACGGGGACTCGGCGACCCTTTCGGGCGTCCGGACGCTGCCGATGGTCCTCGGCCTGCTGGTCGCGTCGATCTTCAGCGGCAATGTGGTCAGCAAGACCGGCCGCTACCGGATCTTCCCCATCGTGGGCTCGCTGGTCATGGCGGTCGGTCTGTACCTGCTCTCCCGGATGGGCCCGCACAGCGGGGTGTGGCTGGAGTCGCTGTACATGCTGGTGCTCGGGCTCGGCATCGGCCTGTCCATGCAGGTGCTGACGATCGCCGTGCAGAACACCGTCGACTACGCGGACCTGGGCACGGCGACCTCGGGCGTGACGTTCTTCCGGACGCTCGGCAGCGCTTTCGGCACCGCGGTGTTCGGGACCATCTACGCCAACGCGCTCGGCCCCAATCTCAAGGACGGGATCGCGGCGGCGACGCGGGCGGGCGGGAACCCGGCGGTGCTGGCGAAGGCGTCGCAGAGCCCGGAGGGCCTGCACTCGCTGCCCGGCGCGCAGTCGGCGCCGCTGGCCCAGGCGTACGCCGACACCCTGCACACGGTGTTCCTGTGGACGGTGCCGGTCGCGCTGGTCGGATTCGTCGTGGCGCTGTTCCTGAAGGAGGTGAAGCTGCGCGACACGGTGCGGGCCGGCTCGACCGACATGGGCGAGGGCTTCGCCTCACCGAGCGCCGGGGACTCGGCCCGGCTGCTCGAATTCTCGGTGGCCAAGCTCCTGCGCCGGGTCGACCCGGACACGGCCCGGCGGATCATCGCCGAATCGGACACCCGGCTCGATATGGCGGGGGCCTGGGCGGTGATGCAGGTCGAGCTGTTCACCCGGATGGTCGGCCACGCGGGGCTCCGGCTGATCGCCGCCCGGCACCGGATTCCGCCGGAGGTACTGGTGCCCGTCTTCGACCGGATGATCGAGGAGGGCTACCTCACCGGGGACGGTCACCTGTTCGCGCACACCGAGGCCGGGAGCAGGGAGGCAGCGACCATCACGAACGCCTGGGCGACGTGGCTCAACGAACAGCTGGGGCAGGACGGCGAGCGCCCGGACGACGCGCGCCTGCGTGCCGCGGTCGACGTCATCGCCAAGCGGCTGCTGGCGGAGGACCTCACGCAGGAGCTGTCCCCGGCGGCCCCGGCCGGCGCGCCGGTCTGAGCCGGGCGGTCAGTCGGCGAAGACCGCCGACTCGTAGACCCAGGCGCCCTCGTGCCGGACGAAGCGGCTCTTCTCGTGGAGCGAGTCGGCGCGGCCGTTGTCCTTGAAGTGGGCCCGGAAGGTGACGGTGCCCGTGGTGTGGAAGGCGCTGCCCTCGGTCGTCCCCAGGATCTCCAGACGCTCCCAGCGCACCCCCGGATCGAGGTCGAGGACGGCGGGCCGGGTGCCGGGGTGCCAGGTGCGCAGAAGATACGCGGCGTCCCGGACGGCGAAGGCGGCGTACCGCGAGCGCATCAGCGCCTCACAGGTCGGCGCGGCGGCCCCGGCGTGCAGCTTTCCGCAGCACGCGCCGTACTCGGCGGGCAGCCCGCACGGACACGGCGATGCTGCGGTGATCTCGGCCGCGGAAGCGGTGCGGGCGCTCGCGGCGGACGGGCGCCGGGGGCGTGAGGTGCGTCGGGACATGGGTCCATTGTGGCCTGCGGCGGCGCATTGCCGTCCCGGCGGGCCGCCCTCAGAGCTTGCGGGCCACGCCCGCGTACCCCGGGATCGGTTCGTCGCCCGGGACATCGACGACCTCGCCGAGCTCCGGATGCCAGTCGGCGGCGAGGGAGACCCCGGGGGCGATGAGGTCGAGGCCGTGGAAGAAGACGGTGAGTTCGGCGTGGGTGCGCAGGCGCAGGGTCATGCCGCGGGCCTTGTACAGGGCGGCCGCCTGGGCCGCGCCGTCCGGGTCGAAGTCGCCCGTGGTGTGCGAGAGGATCAGGTAGCTGCCGGGCGCGAGCTGGTCGACCAGGCGGTCCACCAGCTCGGCGGCGCCGTCCTCGTCGTCCAGGAAGTGCAGCAGGGCCAGCAGCGAGAGGGCGATCGGCCTGTCGAAGTCGAGGACCCGGCCGGCCGCCTCCAGGATGGCCTCGGGCCTGCGGGCGTCGGCCTGGATGTACTCGGTGGCGCCTTCCGGGGTGGAGCGCAGCAGTGCCGCCGCGTGTGCGAGGACGATGGGGTCGTTGTCGCAGTAGACGACCCGGGCGTCCGGCGCGGTCCGCTGGGCGATCTGGTGGAGGTTGGGCTCGGTGGGTATGCCGGTGCCGATGTCGAGGAACTGCCGGATGCCGTTCTCCACGAGCCACCGGGTGGCGCGGTGCATGAACGCCCGGTTGACCCGTGCCATGTCGCGGCCCCGGGAGTCCAGGGCCAGCAGTTGCCGGGCCATCTGCTCGTCGACCGGATAGTTGTCCTTGCCGCCGAGGAACCAGTCGTACATCCGCGCGGGGTGCGGCTTGCTGGTGTCGATCTCGATGGCGGGGGGCTCGTGTCCGGTCATGGCGCGCTCCTTGGGTCCGTGGGACGGCGGCAGAGAGAACGAAGAGGGTGAGCGGCGGGCCGGGCCCCGGACCGCCGCCGGGTCAGGTCAGCAGGAAGTCCGCCTGACCGGCCTTGGCTCCCTGGATGAAGGCGGCGATCTCGCGGTGGCTGTAGATCAGGGCGGGGCCGTCCGGGTCCGCGGACTGACGCATGGCGATTCTTCCGTCGGACAGCTTCATGGCCTCCACACAATTGCCGCCGTTGCCGCCGCTCCACGGCTTGTACCAGCCCTCGGAGCCGAGTTCGGCGGCCGGCATGCCGTTGTATATGGGTGTCATCACAGCTCCTTGCGGAAGTCCCGGAGGATTTCCTTCGTGCGTTGTGCAGTCGCGGCCTGGGCCGCCATGCGGTCCATGACCTCGAGGTAGGAGGCCACCTCGGGGCGTGCGTCGAAGTAGACGGCCCCGGTCAGGTACTCGCTGTAGACCATGTCGGGGAGCTCGGGGACGCCGAACCGGAAGAGTACGAACGGCCCGTAGGTGCCCGGGTGATGGCCGGTCGAGAACTCCGCGATCTGGAGGGTCACATGGGGCATCGCGGTCGCTTCGAGCAACTGGTCGATCTGGGCGCGCATGGCCTGCGGGCTGCCCACCGGGCGGCGCAGCACCGTCTCGTCCATCACGACCCACAGCCGCGGGGCGTCCGGCCGGGTGAGCAGGGACTGGCGCTGCATCCGCAGTGCCACATGGCGCTCGATGTCCTCCGGCCTGGTCTGGCCGACCGCTCCGGTACGCATCACCGAGCGCGCGTAGTCCTCGGTCTGCAGCAGTCCGGGGACGAAGTGCGGCTCGTACATGCGCAGCAGGCTCGCGGCGCCCTCCAGGCTGACGTACATGCTGAACCAGTCGGGCAGCACGTCGTGGAACCGCTGCCACCAGCCCGGCTTGTTGGCCTCCTCGGCGAGGACGACGAAGGCGTCGGCCTCCTCCTCGGAGATCCCGTAGGCCTTCAGGAGGAGTTGCACATAGGCGATCTTGAGAGCGACCTCGGCGGTCTCCAGCCTGCGTATCGTCGCGGGCGCGACGCGCAGCACCTTGGCAGCCTGGTCCCGGCTCAGGCCGACCCGTTCCCGCAGATCCTGCAGGCGCTTGCCGAGAACGACCTGACCCACGGTCGGGGCGGACCGCGGTTCACTCACTTCAGACCTCCCCATGCGCTGTTTGCCAGCAGTGTGCCATGCGCGTGCCATCAAAGACACAGCCACTCTGGAAATTTCAGAGTGCCCCTTGCCAAGTGTTCACGACAGGGGGAGAGTTGGCGAGTGAACCAGTTCACTAGTCACCATCGCCCCCTTTGACAGAGGATCGCGATGCGTGACGCAGCCCCCACTGTGAGGATTCGGTCGTGGCACCTGGCAGTGCGCTCATCCCCCGGCTCATGGACCTCTGCCCCGGGACGGAAGCGCTCCGGTACTGCTTCGCGCTGCCCGCGCGCCCGGAGTCGGTGGCCGGTGCCCGGCAGCTGACCCGGGCCCGGCTGGACGAGTGGCGGCTGGACGGCGACGCACACGACGCGGCGATCCTCATCGTGTCCGAACTGGTCACCAACGCGGTGGTGCACACCGCCAGCTCTCGCGTCGTGTGCGAGCTGCGCTGCCTCGATCAGCGGCTGCGCATAGCCGTACAGGACCAAGGACACCAGCCCGGCGGGCCGCGGCTGGGCCGCGGCGCCGATGACGAGCACGGACGCGGCCTGCTGCTCGTCGACGCGATGTGCAGCTCCTGGGGGTCCCGCGACGCCGGGGGCGGCTCGGGCCGCATCGTCTGGGCAGAACTGCCGCACGGCTCGGAGCACTCATGCTGAAGAACGCCATGTCCCATCTCCTCGGAACCCGCCGCCCCCGTGAGCTGGGCCGCCCCGGCGGCGGCCGCGTGCAACTGCCGCTTCCTTCTGCCCTTTCGGCGACCCTGGGCTGCGACGCGGTGGGGGTGCCGGCGCGGTACGGCTTCCGGCTGATGTCTCATCTGCCGCGCACCGGCTGCGTCTTCGACGACGGGGAGCGCTGGTGGTGGATCGTCCCGTCGGGCTCCGACCTCGATCTGGACTGGCCCGCGCAGGCCGCCTACGCACGAGGGGCCTGCGTCCCCGCGGTCCGGCCCCGGCTGATCCACCAGCCCGACAGCCGTACGCCCTACACGCCACCCATCCCGCTCTACCTGATGGTCTGCCAGGTGACCGGCGTGACGCCCTCCTGGGCTTCCACCGGTGGCACGCGTGTTCCCTCCGCCCCCTGACCGGGGTACGGACGTGCGGGTGGGGGCCGGGGCATCGGACGAGGTCCCGGCCCCCACCCGCGTACTCACCTGCCAAACGTCAGCCAGTCGACGGCCGCGGTCCTCGCGCCGCCTGCGGCGACGACGTACACGTCGTGCGAACCGGTGACGGTGTGCGGCAGCTTCGCCGACTGCTCCTGCCAGGTGTCGGCGCCGCCGGTCGCCTGCACCGGCAGCACACCCACGATCCGGCCCTTCGGGCTGTCCAGCCGCACCTGGAGCGCACCGGTCACGCCCCGGCCCGGCGCCGCGACGCGGACGGTCATCCGGTCCGCGCCCGCACCGAACTGGACCCTGCGGAAGCCGAAGCGGTCACCTGAGCCCAGCAGCCCGGTGGCGGCATCGCCCCGGGTGGTGCCCAGGACGTCGGTGGCCAGTTCGGCCTGGAGCGTCCCGGCGGCGTCCGGCCCGTCCGCGTAGAGACGGATCTCGTTCACACCCCATTCGGTGTCGCCGGGTGCGGTGAGGGTGATCCGCAGACAGCGGACGGTGGCGGGCGCGAAGACGGCCTCCTGGGTGAAGGAACGGCCGCTCACCTCGGCGACCGGCTTGCAGGAAGTTCCCGGAGGAGTTGTCGATGTAGTAGCCGACCTGGCCGTCGTCGTCGTGGACGATGTTGTGGTCCACACTGGTGCCGGTCGCGTCCAGGTTGCAGCAGACGTAGAACGGGCTGCCGTCGCGGGAGGTCCGCATCGCCTCGGAGAGGTCGTTGTAGGCGATCTCGTTGTTGTGGAACGGCACTCTGTTGAGCTGCCACGACACGTCGATGCTGCCCCGCCCGGTGCGGCGGACGGTGTTGTGGGTGACCGTGTGGTCGCTGCCGTTGATCTCGATGCCGGGGGTGTAGCTGCCCATCCAGCCGATGTCGTGGATGTAGGTGTTGGTGACCGTGTTGCCGCTGCCGCGCACCAGGACGCCGGTGCCGGCGGAGTAGCCGATCTCGCTGTCACGCAGGGGGTTTCCGGTGCCCAGGAGCTGGACACCGGAGTCCAGGATCCGGGAGACGACGATGTGGCCCTCGCCCGGTTCGATGGCGAGTTCGTCGTCGGCGGGCATCGGGAGCGTCGAGTACTCGGAGACGTAACGGGCGTTCAGGTCCTCGACGAGGACGCCGGTGCTGTCCTTGCCGGTGCGCAGCGAGGTGCCCCACAGGTCGAGGCCGCGCACGGTGACGTCCTGTCGCGGACCGGGCTGACGCGTGCGTCGGCCCTGCTGCGCGCCGTACTGCACGCGCTGGAGCACGGTGGCGGCCTCGCACCCACCGCGCGGAGTGACACCCCGTCGGCCGGTGGCTCGCCGGGCGGTGACCCCCGGACCGGTGCCTGGCCGGCGGCGCAGCTCCATCTCCTGGTCAGCAGCGAACTCCTGGCAGCCGAGGGCCTCTGACCCGGCACGGATCCCGGACCGGACGGCCGCCCCGCGGCGGCCCAACAGCCCCGCGGCGGCGGCCCGGACGCATCTCCCGTGAGCGGCGCTACGTCAGATAGGAAAGACCCGGGTGCACCCCGGTGTAGCCGTCGACCAGTCGACGGGCGACCGAGACCGAGTCGACCAGTGGGTGCAGGGCGAACGCCCGGACGGCGTCGGCGCGTGAACCGCTCGCCGCCGCGTCCAGTACCGCGCGTTCGACGGCCTTCACCGAGGTGACCAGGCCGACGGCGTGATACGGGAGCGGGTCGACGGCGACCGGTTGGGCGCCGTTCGCGTCCACGAGGCACGGCACCTCGATGACGGCGTCCGCGTCGAGCATCGAAAGGGTGGTGCGGTTGCGGACGTTGAGGATCAGGGAGGTCCGTTCGTTCCGGGCGACGGCCCGCATGAGGGCCAGCGCGACCTGCTCGTAACCGCCGGAGTCGAGATCGCTCTCGTCGCGCTCACCGGCCCCCGCGACATCCCGGTTCTCCGACATGTAGGTCGCCTCGCGCTCCGCGCGGGTGCGGTCCCAGGTGGCCAGCGCGGGAGTGTCCGGGTTCTTCATCCGGCCGTAGAAGCCCTCCTGCTGTTCGCGGAGGAAGGCTCCCCGGGTCTGCTCCGCCTCCTGGTAGGCGCGGACCGCCTCGCGGTTGAAGTAGTAGTAGTGCAGGTACTCGTTGGGAATCGCGCCCAGGGACCGCAGCCAGTCTGCGCCGAAGAGCCTGCCCTCCTCGAACGAGCCGAGCAGCTCCGGGTCGGCCAACAGACGCGGCAGTTCGTCCCGGCCCTCGACGTACAGCCCGCGCACCCAGCCGAGGTGGTTGAGGCCGACGTAGTCGACCCGGGCCCGGTCGGGGTCCACGCCGAGCACCCGGGCGATCCGGCGGCCGAGGCCGACCGGCGAGTCGCAGATGCCGATGACGCGGTCGCCGAGGTGCCGGGACATGGCCTCGGTGACCAGGCCGGCGGGGTTGGTGAAGTTGATGACCCAGGCGTGCGGGGCGAGCCGGGCGATGCGCCGGGCCAGGTCGACCGCGACCGGCACGGTGCGCAGACCGTAGGCGATTCCGCCCGCGCCGACGGTCTCCTGGCCGAGCACGCCTTCGTCGAGGGCCACCCGTTCGTCGGCGGCCCGGCCCGCGAGCCCGCCGACCCGGATCGCCGAGAAGACGAAGTCGGCGCCGCGCAAAGCCTCGTCGAGCTCGTTGGTGGCGACGACGGCCGGCGCGTCCACGATGCCTTCGGCCTGCTCGGTGAGCACCCGGGCGACAGCGGTGAGCCGGTCGGCGTCGGTGTCGTAGAGGGTGACCGCGGAGACCCGCCCCTCGGCGTGGTCGGCGAGCAGCGCCCCGTACACCAGAGGAACCCGGAACCCGCCGCCACCCAGAATTGTCAGCTTCACGCTTCCGCATGGTACGTGGGGCACCGCGCACGGCTCCCCGCGACGGGCCGGTACTGCCGCCGGGCGGAAGGCGGACGGACGACGGCCCGGTGGCAGGGGATACCGGTCCCCTGCCACCGAGCCGTCGTCGTCATCCGCAGCCGGTCAGCAGCCGTTCCACCAGCGGGCCACGACGCGCCACAGCCGGGCCGGGGCCGGCCGGCGTTGCTGCGGGATCAGGCCCGCCGTCGCCTCGCCGGGTGCTGCCGCCGAGCCGTCGGCCGCGGCGGTCGCTCCCGTCGGGCCGCCGTCCGCCGACGCGGGGGCCGGTTCCGACGGTACGGGGGCGCGCACCGGGATGGGCGCCGTGTGGCGGACCGCCGACTGCACCTCCCAGTCCTGGCGGGTCGGGTTCGGCTTGCCCATGGACGGCGGTTCCCTGTCGTCCTGCGGGGAGCGCGCCGCGAACTCGGCGGGCATGGTCACCAAATGACGGCCCAAGATGTTACCGACCCACTGGAGCTCGCTGTCGTCGACGGCGAGTTCGAGGTCGGGCAGCCGCATCAGCAGCGCCTCGACACCGACGTCGGCGATGGCCCGCCCGATGTCCTGCCCCGGGCATTCGTGCGGTCCGCCGCTGAACGCGAGGTGGGCGCGGTTGCCCTCCATGTTGGCGCCGAGGTCGGGCCGTACCACCGGGTCGGTGTTGGCCGGGGCGATGCCGACGATCATCGCGTCGCCCGCCTTGATGCGCTGCCCGCCCAGCTCGGTGTCGCCGACCGCCCAGCGGCCGAAGACCGCGGTGAACGGCGGCTCGTCCCAGAGGGTCTGCTCGACCGCCTCCGGGACGGTCATGTGACCGCCGCTGAGCCTGGCCCGGAACCGCGGGTCGGTGAGCACCATGCGGAGCACGCTGGCGATCAGGTTGGTGGTCGCTTCGTAGGAGGCGATCAGGATGAGCCGCAGATGTTCGGCGACCTCCTGGTCGTTCATGTCCGCGGGGTGCTCGACGAGCCAGGTGGCGAAGTCGTCCGCGGGTTCGCGACGGCGCCGTTCGACGAGACGGCTCAGCGCGGCGAGCACATAGGCGTTGCTCTGGACGGCGGTGGCGGTGCCCCGGGTCATGTCCCGGGCGGCCTGCACCATCCGGTCGTTGTACTCCTCGGGCATGCCGAGGATCGCGCACATCACCATCATCGGCAGCCGCTCGGCGAAGTCACCGACCAGGTCGGTGCGGCCCTCCCGGCAGAAGTCGTTGACGAGCCTGTTGCTGTAGCGGTTGACGTGACGGCGGACGCCGCGGGTGTCGATCCGGCCCATGGAGTCGGTGACGGCGCCGCGCTGGCGCTCGTGGGTCGCGCCGTCGGCGAAGACGCAGATCGGCTGCCAGGTGAAGATCGGGGCCAGCGGGTGGTCCGGCGCCACGCTGCCGTCCTGCAGGGCCCGCCAGCGGCGGGAGTCACGGGAGAACTGCGAGGGGGTACGGGTCATGTGCAGGTTCTCGCTGTGCCCGAGGACCAGCCAGGCCGGCACGTCGCCGTGCAGCAGCACGGGCGCCACCGAGCCGTGCTCGGCGCGCAGCTTGTCGTACAGGCCGTGCGGGTCCTGCTCGGCCTCGGGGCCGTAGAACCGTCGCAGGCCGCCGGGGCCGATGCCGAGGCCGTGGGCCGGGCACTCGGGGGGCGGAACCGGCCCAGTGGCCGCTCCGGGCTCGTAGTGGAATGGGGTTGTCACGATCGCTCCAGGGATCAGGCTCGCAAGGGCCGGACGAATGGGGCACGCGGTGGGGGCGCGTGGAACGGGGGCGCGGGACGCGTTCGGGGAAGGTCAGCCGCGCGGGACCGCCGCACTGTGCAGATACCGCATCAAGGTCATCAGCACATCGCGGCTGGAGACGCGCAGCCGGGCGTCGCAGTCGATCATCGGGACCTCGTCCGGCAGGTCCAGGGCGCTGCGCAGGGCCTCGACGGGGTGCTTCGGCCCGTCGGGGAAGGTGTTGACGGCGACGACGAACGGCACGCCGCGTTCCTCCAGCCGTCCGATGACGTCGAAGCTGACCTCCAGCCGGCGGGTGTCGATGAGGACGACGGCGCCGAGTGCTCCCTCGAACAGGCCGTTCCACAGGAACCAGAAGCGTTCCTGGCCGGGGGTGCCGAACAGATAGAGGATCAGCTCCTCACTGATGCTGATCCGGCCGAAGTCCATGGCGACCGTGGTGGCGGTCTTGCTCTCCACGCCGAAGTTGTCGTCCACGCCGACGCCGGCCTGGGTCATGGTCTCTTCGGTGGTCAGCGGCCGGATCTCGCTGACCGATCCGACCATCGTCGTCTTGCCGACCCCGAACCCGCCGACGATCACGACCTTCACCGCGGCGGTGGCCGTGGTGGGAAGGACGTCCTCGCTCCGGGGGCCCGTGATCGTGTCAGAGTTTCTGAAGTCCATGCATCACCGCTTCGAGGAGGGACCTGTCCGGGAGGGTTGCGCGGATGATCGGCGCTCGCGATTCGATCAGTTCGGTCGCGAGGAGCTCGGTGAGGAGCGAGGTCACCACGCTGAACGGCAGGCTGAGGTAGGCGGAGATCTCGGCGACGGACAACGGGGCCTGACAGAGTCGCAGGATCACGGCCTGCTCGGGCTGGACCGTCGGTGTCGGTTGTGACTTCGAGACCACCATCGTGACCAGGTCGAGTGCTGCCCGCTCGCTGCCGTCGGGATCGCCGGTGATCACGTAGAGCCGTTCCGGATCGCTCAGCTCCGGATCGACCGTGCGGCGTTCTCGTCGGATAGAACTCATCCGGCCTGCCCGTCGTGCCGGGGCGGGCTCGTCAGATGGGCGCCGATCCGTACGACCATGTCGCGCATCCGCGATCCGACCAGGCCCGCGTCCACCGTCTCACCGGCGAGCACGGCGAGATACGCACCGGTCCCCGCGGCCATCAGGTAGAAGAATCCGCCGGTGACCTCGATGACGACCAGCCGCATCCGTCCGTCGCTGTACGGGATTTCCGAGGCGACGGCCGCGGCCAGGCTCTGCAGTCCGGCGCAGGCCGCCGCGAGCCGGTCGGCGACATCGGGGTCGCCGCCGTGCCGGGCGATGCGCAGGCCGTCCGCGGAGAGCACCACGATCTGGTGGATGTCCGGAACGTCGTCGGCCAGCTCTTTGAGCATCCAGTCCATGTTTCCCCGTTGCTGGATCACTTCAGGTCTCCCTTGTCCCACGCGTCATCGGAGTCTTCGTCGGGCCTGGGCTCCCGGGGAACGCCGTTGGCCGCCTTGGTGAACGCCTCCAGCCAGATCCCGGGAGGCGGTTCCTTGCCGTTCTCATGGCCGTTTCCGTGGCCGTTGGTCCGGCCCGCGGTGGGATCCGCGGGCTGCGCGGGGAGGTTGTGGGAACCCAGTGGTGCGCGGCCGCGGCTGCGTCGTTGCGGGAGTCCGCCCGCGGTCCACTCCGTCACCACGGGGAGTTCGTCCTCCATGGCTACGGCCGGGGTGGCGGGGATTGCGGGCCGGGTGGCGGGTGCCACCGGGCCGGTGGCCGAACGGGCGCCCAGGGGGCTGGGCTTGCGGTGGGTGCTGCGTGCCGGGACGACGTGCTTCATGTCCGCGAGGTCGATATCGCTGGTGGGCCGCGATGTGGCGCCGATGCCGTGGGCGATACCGGGAGCGGGACCGGTGGTGATCATGGAGCGGGGCACGATGAGCACCGCGCGGACGCCGCCGTACGCGGACTGCCGCAGCGAGACCTGCAGGTCGTACATGCGCGACAGCCGGCCGACGACCGCCATGCCGAGCCGCGGGGACTCGCCGAGGTCGTTCATGCTGGAGCCGGCCTGGGCCCTGGCGAGCATGTTCTCGGCCCGGGCGCGGGCCTCCTCGCTGAGGCTGACGCCGCCGTCCTCGATCTCGATGGCGATGCCGGTCTGCACCTCGACGGCGGTGACGTGCACGCGGGTCTGCGGCGGCGAGTACCGGGTGGCGTTGTCGAGCAGTTCGGCGCAGGCGTGGATGAGCGGTTCGACCGCGGTGCCGACGACGGCGACCTTGGCGATCGAGTGCAGATCGACGCGCGGGTACTCCAGGATCCGTGACATGGCACCGCGCAGCACGCTGAACAGCGGTACGGGCTTGGGCCACTGGCGGCTGGGACGGGCGCCGCCGAGGACGGCGATGGAGTCGGCGAGCCGTCCGATCAGGGCGGTGCCGTGGTCGATGCGGAGCAGGTCGTCGAAGACGTCGGGGTTGCGCCCGTGATGCTCCTCCATCTCCCGCAGTTCACTGGCCTGCCGGTGGACGATCGCCTGGACGCGGCGGGCGACGTTGACGAAGGCGCGCTGCGCGGAGTCACGCGTCGCCTCCTCGTTGTCGATGATGTCCAGCACCGTGTAGACGAGGGAGCGCTGGGCGTCGGGGAGGTGCCGGTAGACCGGGTCGGCGTCCACGACGTCGCGCAGCACCTCGTCGGGGGAGTTACCCACCCGCAGCCGGTGGATCGCGGCGGGAAGGAGCTCCTTGCTGATCCGTACGGTCTCTTCGTCGTGGCTGGCGAGACGCCGCTCCAGGCCGGTGCAGCGGTGCTCGTACTCGGCGCGCTGCCGGCGGATCGTACGTCCGCGGCGAGCGAGTTCGGCGGTGAGCGCGGCGACCACGACGGTGGCGAAGGCGCCGCACCAGACGACTGGCATCCGCGCGGCCTCGGCAACCAGTGCGACGGCGGCGGCAGTCGCGCCCGCCATCACGACAACGGGCAGCAACACGGCGCGGACGACGGGTGTTTCTCGGTCGATCGGCGGTGATTCAACACGAACCATCTAAAACCTCTGGCGGTTGACTCGGGAGGTATACGCGCTTACAGGGTAGTTGGGAACAAGCGCTCGAATTCATATCAACTCGACTTCACTGCGCGTGAGCTTAGTCAGATCGAAACAGTGCTTCGGCACATTCACCCAACCCCCTGCGCGAGCACTCCAGCGGTAATACACTCGCGGGTTTTACACACACCGCCTCCGAGCGTGCGCAGGGAGTGACGGTGTGGAAGGTTTCGGGAGAATCACTCCCCCACGTCCCGCACTGCGGGACGGACTTCCCATCCCGCAACCCTGGAGAGACCTCAACACCCGGCAAACGTAAGGTGAATGGGCAAGTCGGCGAGCGCATCCTCTCCTGGGTGAGCCATTCCGTACCGGACCACGGGACAGGGGCACATGTGATCGAACTGGATCGAAAGGAACAGATTCATGACCGACACGCGAGTGGAGCGCACGGTCGCCGTACGAACGAACAGGGGAACGGGCATCTCATGGGGACGACGCGGGACTACACCATCGAGTCACTCGACACCGGACTGCGGCTGATGCGGCTGTTCCTCACGCATGACTCGCTCACCGTCTCCGAGGCGGCCGTGAGGCTCTCGGTCGGCCGCTCCACCGCCCACCGCGTGCTCAGCACACTGGAGGGGCGCGGTTTCGCGATCAGGGACTCCTCCGGCCGCGGCTACTCCCCCGGCCCCGAACTCGTGCGGCTGGGCCGCCCCGCCGGATTCGGCACCGATGTCCGCGAACAGGTCGGTGCGGTACTCGACGACGCGGTGCGGCGCACCGGCGAGACCGTGCAGAGCGCCGCGCTCATCGGCGACCGGATCGTCGTCACCGACGGCCGCGAGTCCCCGCACCCGGTGCGGGTGGTGCTGGAGCCGGGCCGCACCCACCCCGCGCACGCCACATCGGGCGGCAGGATGCTGCTCTCCCGGATGACCACGGAACAGGTCTGCGCCCTGTATCCGCAGGAGCGGCTGGACGAGGACACCCCGCACCCGGCCGGCTCGCGGTCGGCGCTGCTCGACGAACTGGCGGAGATCCGCGCGTGCGGATACGCCCTCAGCCGCGGCGAGTCGGCGCCGGGCATGAACACGGTCGCCGTACCGCTGACGGGTTCCAGCTGGCGGGACCGGCTCGCGCTGATGGCCTGCGCGCCCGCCGACCGCGGTGACGATGCCGCACTGGTGCGCCGCGCCGAGGAGCTGCGGCGGTCCGCCGCGCTGCTGTCCGTGGCCGGGCGGCCGCCGGTGCCGCACGGCTCCTGACGAAGCCGGCGGCGGGGCGGCCGCGCTTCGGACGGTCAGCGGCGGGCGCCGCCGATGCGTCCCTCCAACTGGACCAGCAGCTCGCTGAGCTGGGCACTGAGCCGGTCGCGGGACTCCGCGTCGAGACCGGAGAGCACCGCGCGTTCGTACGCCAGCTGCTGCGGCAGCAGTCCGTCGACGAGCTCCCGCCCCTCGTCGGTGAGCCGGACGTGCGCGACCCGGCGGTCCCGGTCGTCGCTGCGGCGGTCGGTGAGGCCGCGCTCCTGGAGGACCCGCAGGCGCTTGGTCACGGCCGCTCCGGAGGAGAACGTCTCCCTGGCCAGTTCGCCGGGGGTGAGTTCACGGTCGGTACGGCGCACGGCACCGAGCAGGTCGAACTCGGCGCGGGTCAGTCCGGCCGCCCGCAGCGGGGCGTCCTCGGCCTGCTGAAGCAGGGCGGCGCAGCGGTTGATCCGGCCGATGAGCTCCATGGGTCCGGTGTCGAGGTCCGGGTTCACTGCCCGCCACTGCCGTACCACCGAGGCGACGATGTCGTCGGTCACACCGCTCCGTTCTCCGGGGCCGGGGCGATCAGCCCCTGCCGTATTGCTGTCGCCGCGAGCGTACGGTGTCCGGCCTGCTCGGCTGCGAGTACCTCCTCCTGGGGCAGGTCGCGCTGCCACCATTCGCCGGCCGCCGTGTCGTCCGCCTCGCGCAGCTCGACCAGGGATGCGGTGAGCCTGCGGCGGGCGGCTTCGAGGGCGGTGGGGGCGGGGCCGGGAGCCGCGAGGGTCTGCACGGCGTGGGCGCGGGCCAGTTCGGCGGCCGCGAGTGCGCTCTCCACCCGGCCGGTGGCCCGGCGGTTGGTGACGAGCATCGCGGCGAGGAATCCGACGGCGGCGCCGATGACGGTGTCCAGGACCCGGTCGCCGATGAGTTCACCGGCCGGGTGGCTTCCGGCGTACTCCAGGACCAGCAGGGCCATCGGGGTGACGGCGACGGAGCCGAGCCAGTAGTTGCGGGTGATCAGGGCCTCGGCGGCGAAGCTGAAGAAGAGGCAGCAGCCGATCAGAGCCAGCGGGCCGGTCCGGGTCACCGGGAGGACGGCGGCGAAGACCAGGACGCCGATGAGGTTGCCGAGGGTGCGCTGGAGGGTCCGGTTCCAGGAGAGCGTGACGTTGGCCTGGTAGAGGGAGGCCGCGGTGACGATCGCCCAGTAGGGGCGCCCGACGCCGGCGGCCGACGAGACGTAGCCGGCCAGGGCGCAGCCGATCAGGGCGCGTGCGGCGATCGGCAGCAGCGGGGACCCGGGGCCCAGGCGGCGCAGCAGTGCGCGGCGCGCCTGACCGGGGGCGGTGGGGCGCAGGACCGCGCGTTCGGCGTCGATGCCGAAGAGTTCGGCGGCCGTTCCGGGGGCGGCCGGCGGGGTCGGCACCGGTCCGCGGGCCCGGGTCCGCGCGGCCCAGTCACGCAGTACCGCGGGGTCGGCGGCGGGAGCTCCCCCGTCCGCGGCCGGTGCGCCCGCGGAGAGTGCGGCCTCCGCGTGTACGACGAGGCGTTCCAGGGCGCGGCGTACGGGGGTGGGGCGTCCGGCGGCGAGGAGGGTCTGCCACGCCGCGTGCACGGCGGCGACCGCGGCGCGCCGGGTGCGGTGACCGGGCTCGGCGGCGTAGGCCGCGGCGGCGTTCAGGGCGCGGGCCGTCGCGTGGCGCTCGGGCCCTTCACGGCGGATCAGCGCGGGACCGGCGACGGTGACCAGCCAGGAGACCGCGCCCGCACCGAGGGTCAGGGCGAGGTGACCGGGCACCTGGCCGAGCTGCTGCGGGGAGAACAGGGCGGCGGAGCTGACGAATGTGAAGATCAGCGGTCCGGGCGGCCCGATCCGGGTGGCGTCGCAGAGCAGCTTCTGCCCGGCTGCCAGGAGTGCGCCGACGGCGATCAGGACGGCGGTCGAATCGGTCAGCGATGCCGTGACCAGGGATACCGCCAGGCCGGCGAGCATCCCGAGGACGACCGCGACGACGGTCCGGGCGCGTCGCGCGTACGGCAGGCTGTGGCCGTACAGCGCGCAGAGCGAGCCGGCCATCGTGTACATCACGAGGTCGAGGCGGTCGATGGAGAACAGCACCAGGTTGGGTATCGCCGTGGCCACGACCACGCTGGACGCCGGTTTGAGCCACATGTCCGAGGGCCGGGCCAGGCGCAGCGGGGCCGCCAGGGGGAGTCTGCGGACGGAGGGCTGCCGACGGGGCCGCGTAGTTGTATCGCTCACTTAAATACGTTAGCAGGTATTACACATATAAAACACTTCGATCGGGATCTCCGCACCGATGGCCCGCCGCCACGCCCGGCCATAGCGTTCACACAGGCAGGAGAGTCGCACAGACCGACATACAGACGGAGGAATCGAATGAGGCTCACCGCACCAGTGCCCGGTGGTCCCTGCTGGATCGAGCTGAGCACTTCCGACGTCCAGGCGGCCACGTCGTTCTACGCGACGCTCTTCGGCTGGCGGTGCGAGACCGATCCGCGCGAGGAGGCGGGCGGCTACACCACGGCGCACCTCGGCGATGCCCGCGTCGCCGCGCTCAGCCCCGTCTACCAGCCCGGGCAGCCGCCGGCCTGGACGGTCTCCTTCGCCACCGAGGACGCGGACGCCTCGGCCGGGAAGGTGACAGCGGCGGGCGGTTCGCTGCTGGTCGGCCCGATGGACATCTTCGACCAGGGCAGGTTCGCCGTGGCCGCGGACCCGTCAGGCGCGGTGTTCTCGCTGTGGCAGGGCCGCGCGTTCGCGGGCGCCGACCTGTTCAACGACGCGGGCACACTGGGCTGGGCCGAGCTCGTCACCCGTGAGGCCGCACCGGCGCTCGCCTTCTACCCCGCCGTCCTCGGCTGGACGGTCAGCGCGTCGGAGACGTACCCGCAGTGGGGCATCGACGGCGCGGACTTCGGCGGCGTGCTGACGATGGACGAGACGTTCCCGCCGCAGGTGCGGCCGCACTGGCTGCCGTACTTCGTCGTCACGGACGTCGACGCGACGGCCGCCTCGGCGCAGGGAGCCGGCGGCGATCTGCTGATGGCGCCCACGAGCATTCCGCAGGGCCCGCGGATCGCCGTGATCCGGGACCCGCAGGGGGCCTCGTTCGGCATTCACCGGACGGACCAGTGAGGGCGAAGCGCTGCGCGTCACCGGCGCCGTGAGGTCCGGCCGGCCCGGACGTGGCACATCGCTCGACCGCACCGGCTGAGGCGCCCCGGTCAGCCGCTCTGTTCGTCCGTCGCCCGGACGTGGTCCGCGATGCCGACCGCCAGGACATCCCGCGGATCCGCGCCGACGCCGTCACCTCGCTGGGCGCCGGGGTCTTCGGTACGTCGCTGATGGTGACCAGCGCCGAGAACATCGGCATCGTCCAGCTGACCCGGGTGCGCGGCCGGTTCGTCACGGCCGGCGCGGGGGTGCTGCTGATCCTGTGCGGTCCCATCACGCCGCTCCCGGCTGCTCGCCGCCATCCCGGAGCCGGTGGTCGGCGCCGCGGGGCTGATCATCTACGCGGTGATCGCGACGATGGGCTTCGGCATGCTCAGCCGGGAGAACCTCACGCACGGCACCAACGCAATCGTGGTGGCGCTCGCGCTCTGCGTCGGGCTGCTGCCGGTCTTCGCCCCCGAGATGTACGCGGGGACGCCGGTGTGGGCCCGGACGGTCTTCGGCAGCGGCGTGGCCGCCGGGGCACTGGCCGCGGTGATCCTCGCGGCGGTGTTCGCCAGGCTGGGGCCGCCGGAAGCCGTGCCCGATGGAGAGAAGGACGCCCCGGAGGCCTGAGTACGCGCAACCGCCCGCGCCCCGCACACCTGTGCTGTGCGGGGCGCGGGCGGTCGGGTGCGCGGGGCCGGACTCAGCCGAGGCCGCGGGAGTCCTGCTTGAGGGCGGTGTCCACGGTCAGCGCCGTCGCGACCACCAGGCTCAGCAGCGGCTCGGGCAGCTGGTAGTGGATCTGCAGCACGTAGTTGTCCGCCGTGGTGAACAGCGTCTTGGCGAGGCCTTCCCAGGTCTTGGTGATCCGGGCTATCTCGGCGTCGTTGTGGTCCACGATCGCGAAGTTCCAGGCGCGCCAGTTCTCCGCCTTGATCGCACCGACCTGCTGTCCGTCGACCATGATCGCGAAGTTGATCTTGCCGATGGCGTTCTGCTGGACGATCTCGCCGACCTGTCCGCCGTCCGGCCGCTGCACGATGACCCGGGACTTGATGAACTTCGCCGGGCGGGTGAGCAGGAGCTGCGGCTGACCGTAGGCGTCACGGATCTCAAGACGGTGGGTCAGGTACTGGTCGATGCTGGTGAGGAAGCGCAGCACCTTGCGGAACGCGCCCTGACCGACCTCGACGACCGAGCCGACGGTGTTGCCGTGCTGGTCGAAGACGCTGTACTCGTTCGTCACCTCGATCAGCTTGGCCTTCTGGTTCACCACCAGGACCTGCTGGTTGAAGAGCGAGCCCGCACCCGGGGCGCCCCCCTGCTGCGGCGCCGCGGCCGACTGCTGGGCAGCCGCCTGCTGCTGGTACTGCTGCTGCGGAGCGGCCTGCTGCTGCGGTACCTGCGCCTGAGCGGGGGCCTGGCCCTGAGCCGGGGCCTGCGGCTGCCCGCCCGCCGGGTTGGTGTGCTCGGTCCACTGGGAGCCGTCCCAGTAGCGCAGCAGCTGGGGCGCGCCGTGCGGATCCGGATACCAGCCCGCAGATACGTTCGAGTGCGTTGTCACCGGAGCACACTATCCCGCCGTGACGCCGGCGGAACCCCTTCCCCCGCACATCCACAGCTTCCCGAACCGGCATCCGCACTCATTGAATCTTCACGCACCGGTACGATGTCCGGGATGAACAGGCCGAGTGGACGAACCGACCGGGTACGCGACGCCCGCGCCTCGGTGCTGCTCAGCTGGGTGTTCGTCCTGCTCGCCATGGTGTCGTGCTGTTCGCTCGCCTCCGCGCAGTCCGCCGAGGCGCAGCACCGTAGCGCCCCCTTCGCCGCTCCCCGGACCATCACTCCGGCGCCCGCGGCCGCGGCGCGGATCGTGGTGGCCGACGCTCCGGGAGACAGGGGCATCGGGAGTTCCTGCCACATCACACCCGACGATGCGACGCCGGTCGTCCTGCCCGCCCCACCCGCCCCGGCCGCGCTCCCCTGCGCCCCGGCCGTCCTCCCGGCCGGCTCCCTCACCGGCGCCGCCGGCATCCGGGGCCCCTCCAACGACGCCGTCGGCGACGTCGACAGCCTGCGCCTCCAGGTTCAACGGATCTAGCAGCAGGGCCTGTCCCCGCACCCCGGGGACACATACGCCTGTCTGCGAACCGTCCGGCTCACCGAACCCGAGGACCCGTCATGACCTCCGCCAAGAAGCAGCACACGCCTGCCACCGCCCGCCGCGCCAAGCTGGAGGAGGCCCGCCGCAAGGAGCGGGCCCGTGAGCGCCGCAGCCGCATCATCACGATCACCGCCGCCGTCGCCGTCGTGGCCGGCCTCGTCGTGGGCGGCGGCTACCTGATGAACACCGCCGACGAGCAGGACAAGGCCGAGACGGCCGCCAAGTCCTCGCCCGTCCAGGGCGAGAAGAGCTGGGAAAAGCTCTCGCGGGAGCACGTCGACAAGAAGGTCGACTACCCGATGAACCCGCCGGTCGGCGGCGACCACAGCCAGGTGTGGATGAACTGCGACGCCGATGTCTACACGGAGGCGATACCGAAGGAGAACGCGGTCCACTCGCTGGAGCACGGCGCCGTCTGGGTCACGTACAACGGCAAGGCGAAGCCCGCCGATGTCAAGAAGCTCGGCGAACGGGTCTCGGCCACCCCGTACTCCCTGATGAGCCCCGTCGAGGACCAGGCCGCCCCGCTCATGCTCAACGCCTGGGGAAAGCAGCTGACCGTGAAGAGCGCCACCGACGCCCGGGTGGCGCAGTTCTTCACGAAGTACGTCCAGGGCCCGCAGACCCCTGAGCCGGGCGCCGCGTGCAGCGGCGGGATCGCCAAGTGACCTCCTCGGCGCGTGCGTCCCGTCCGATGGTGCTGGCCGGCGGTGCCCTGCTGGTGCTGGCACTGGCCCTGGTCGCGCTCATGCTGGCACGCCCCTCGTCCTCTGCCCCCGCTCCGACCGCGGCGGCGTCCGCCCCTGCCGAGACCTCGGCGGACGTGGGGTTCGCCCGCGACATGGCGGTCCACCACCAGCAGGCGGTCGAGATGTCGTTCATCGTCCGGGACCGGACCACCGATGTGGCGGTGCGCCGGCTCGCGTTCGACATCATCAACACCCAGGCCAACCAGCGCGGCATGATGCTGGGCTGGCTGGAGATGTGGGGCCGTGCGAAGAGTTCGCCCGGCCCGCCCATGGAGTGGATGGGCCACACCGTCACCCCGCGCGGCGAGGGGGCGCTGATGCCCGGCATGGCGACCGACGCCGAACTCGACGCGCTGCGGGCGGCGAAGGGCAGGGACGCCGAGGTGCTGTTCCTGCGGCTGATGACCGCGCACCACCGGGCCGGTGCGGACATGGCGCAGGCCGCCGCGGCCGCGGCGGGCACCGCCGAGATCAAGAACCTGGCGTCGGGCATGGTGCTGGGCCAGCGGTCGGAGATCGCGCTCATGGCGGACATGCTCAAGGAGCGCGGGGCCGCGGTCTGATCCCACCGGCCCCGGCCACACCCATGGACCGGCCACGCCCCTTGAGCAGGGCGTGGCCGGTGCCGTCGGGCCCGCGCATCCCGACCGTACTGGCGTACGGGATCGCATAGGCTCGGCAGCGATATGAAGAGCAACCTCACGCCGCTGGGGCCCAAGGCCGACAAGGACACCGTCCGGCGCAGCAACCTCAGCCTCGTGCTGCGGGCCGTCCGCGACGAGAGCGAGGGCGAGGCGACCCGGGCCGGGGTCGCCTCGCGGGTCGGGCTGACGCGGGCCGCCGTGTCCTCGCTCGTCGAGCAGCTGCTCGACAGCGGGTTCCTCACCGAGTCCGGCAAGACGTTCAGCGGACAGGCGGGCAGGCCCGGTACCGCGCTCAAGATGGCCCGGACCGGTCCGGCCGGGCTCGGCGTCGAGGTCAACATCGACTATGTGTCGGTGTGCGTCGTCGACCTTGCGGGCACCGGCCGGGTCAGGCTCACCGAGCACCTCGACAACCGGGGCGCGCCGCCCGCAGAGGTACTGGCGCGGGCGGCCAGGATCGCCGCGCGCACCATGGAGTCGGCGGGCGAGCAGGAGCTGTTCCCCGTCGGGGTCACGTTGGCGCTGCCCGGTCTGGTCTCGGGCGGCGCGGTGCGCCAGGCCCCGAACCTGGGCTGGAACCAGGTCCCGGCCCAGGAGCTGTTCGCGGCCTCACTGGCCGACGAGCGCCCCGGCCGCGAGGCGCTGACCGTGAGTTCGGAGAACGAGGCCAATCTGGCGGCGCTGGCCGAGCTGTGGTTCGGCGGGCTGGAGCGGATCCGGAGCTTCCTGTACCTGACCGGCGAGATCGGCGTCGGCGGCGCCCTGGTCATCAACGGCGAGCTGCTGCGCGGGGCGCACGGGTTCGCCGGGGAGATCGGGCATGTGGTGGTGGACTCGGAGGGGCCGCAGTGCCGGTGCGGTTCGCGCGGCTGTCTGGAGCAGTACGCGGGACAGGCGGCGCTCCTGCGGGCCGCCGGTATCGAGGAGACCGGCAGCGGCGTCGGGATCGCCGAACTGGAGCGGCGCATCCGGGCGGGCGACGAGCGGGCGGTGGCCGCGGTCGCCGGTGCGGGCCGGATGCTGGGCCGGGTGCTGTCCGGGGCGGTGAATCTGCTGGACCCCGACGCCGTGGTGCTCGGCGGGATCTACCGGAACCTGATGCCGTGGCTGTCGCCGCCCGTCGACCGGGAGCTGACGGACCGGGTCGTGTCCGGGCTCTGGTCGCCGGGAAGCGGCCGGCTCCGCGCCTCGTCCGTCGCGGGTGACGCGGCACGGGGTGCGGCGGCACTGGTCATGACGGACGTGCTCGCCGACCCGGTGGCGTACGCGGGGCGGACCGCGGTCCGTTGAGCCGAGGAGGACGCAGGGGGCGGACGCGCCGCGCGTGTCCGCCCCCTGCGGCACGGCCGCACCCCGTGCGGCAGGGTCAGCGGACCCCGAGCAGGTGGTCCATCGCCAGCTGGTCCAGGGCCTCGAACGCCATGCCGCGCTCCGCCGCGGCCGTCACGTCGAAGTCCTCGTAGGCGGAGCGGTCGGCCAGCAGTCCGGCCACGCCGTCGGCGGCGGTGGGCTGTGCCAGCTCGTCCAGCCGGGAGGCGCGCAGCGCGTCCCGCACGGCCGGGTCGGCGCGGAAGGCGGCGGCGCGCTCCTTGAGGATCAGGTAGTTGCGCATGCAGCCCGCGGCAGAGGCCCAGACACCGTCGTAGTCCTCGGTCCGCGGCGGCTTGAAGTCGAAGTGGCGCGGACCCTCGTAGCCCGCCGTCTCCAGCAGGTCGACGAGCCAGAAGGCCTGGCGCAGGTCGCCGGCGCCGAAGCGGAGGTCCTGGTCGTACTTGATGCCGGACTGGCCGTTGAGGTCGATGTGGAAGAGCTTGCCCGCCCAGATCGCCTGGGCGATGCCGTGGGCGAAGTTCAGTCCGGCCATCTGCTCGTGGCCGACCTCGGGGTTCACGCCGTACAGTTCCGGGCGCTCCAGACGCTCGATGAAGGCCAGGGCGTGGCCGACGGTCGGGAGCAGGATGTCGCCACGCGGCTCGTTCGGCTTGGGCTCGATGGCGAACCGGAGGCCGTAGCCCTGGTCGACGACGTACTCGCCGAGCAGGTCGAACGCCTCCTTCATCCGGTCCAGCGCGACCCGCACGTCCTTCGCTCCGCCGGACTCCGCACCCTCCCGGCCGCCCCAGGCCACATACGTCTGGGCACCCAGTTCGACCGCGAGGTCGATATTGCGGATCACCTTGCGCAGCGCGAACCGGCGCACGTCACGGTCGTTGGACGTGAAACCGCCGTCCTTGAAGACCGGGTGCGTGAACAGGTTCGTCGTCGCCATCGGGACCTTGAGACCGGCCGCGTCCAGCGACTGACGGAACCGCTTCACGATGCCTTCGCGCTCGGAGTCCGTCGAGCCGAACGGGATCAGGTCGTCGTCGTGGAAGGTCACACCGTAGGCACCGAGCTCCGCGAGCTTCTGGACGGAGTCGACCGGGTCGATCGCCGCGCGGGTCGCGTCGCCGAACGGGTCGCGCCCCTGCCAGCCCACGGTCCACAGGCCGAAGGTGAACTTGTCCTGCGGGGTGGGGGTGAAGCGTTCGGTCATGGTCCATCCGCCTTCGGTGCCATGGGTCCGCAGCCGGTCGGGCAGCCGAACCTCTATTTGTTCACTGTCATGATTAATCATGCACGGACCATCCCGGCGACGTAACCCCCTCGTCGCCACGTCGTCGGAAATCCACTCCTCACCTCTGTTCCCCGCACGTTCGATCACCTAATTTGTTCTTCGTACGAGCAAATGCCCGCAGAGCGAGACCGCAGCGCGGGATCCCTGAGGCCAGAGAATGAGGTCAGCCATGCCGCCGCATACCGTCGTCATCGGTGTGGACAGCTCCACCCAGTCCACCAAAGCGGCGTTCGTCGACATCGCGACCGGCCGGCTGCTCGCCGTCGGCCGCGCCCCTCATGCCGTCACCGGGGAGGCCGGGGCCCGCGAGACGGACCCCGAGGTGTGGTGGCGGGCGCTGCGCGACGCGGTCGCCGCCGGGCTGAAGGAGTCCGGTGTCCCCGCCGAGGCCGTCACCGGCATCGCCGTGGCGGGCCAGCAGCACGGCCTGGTCGTCCTGGACGCGGACGGCAGCCCGCTGCGCCCGGCGCTCCTGTGGAACGACACCCGCTCCGCCCCGCAGGCCGCCGCCCTCACCGAGGCGCTGGGCGGGGCCGACGCCTGGACCGCGCGCACCGGATCGGTGCCGGTGGCCGCGATGACGGCGTCGAAGTGGATGTGGCTGCGGGAGAACGAACCGGCCACCGCCGCGGCGGCCACCGCGATCCGGCTGCCGCACGACTTCCTGACCGAGCGGCTGTCCGGCGTCGCCGTCACCGATCCCGGCGACGCGTCCGGCACCTGCTGGTACTCCACCGCGACCGGCGCCTACGACCCCGAGCTGCTCGAACTCCTCTCCATCGAGCCCGCGTCGCTGCCCGAGGTGGCTTCGAGCGGGGCGGCCCGCATCGGGTCCCTGACCGCCGGGGCGGCCGGGGCGCTCGGCCTGCCGGCCGGTATCGCCGTCGCGGCGGGCACCGGTGACAACATGAGCGCCGCCGTCGGACTCGGGCTCGGCGGCGCCGGGCTCCTGGACCACCCGGTACTCAGCCTCGGGACCTCGGGCACGGTCTTCGCCGCCTCCCGGACCAGGCCCGCCTCGCCCGCGCTCTCCGGCTTCGCCGCGGCCGACGGCACATACCTCCCGCTGGCCTGCACCCTCAACTGCACGCTCGCCGTGGACAAGGTCGCCGCTCTGCTCGGCCTGGACCGCGCCGACGCCGCACCCGGCGGCGAGGCCGTGCTCCTGCCCTACCTGGACGGTGAGCGCACCCCCGATCTCCCCACCGCCTCCGGCCTCCTCACCGGACTGAGGCACGACACCACCCCCCAGCAACTCCTGGGCGCCGCCTACGAGGGCGCGGTCTTCACCGTGCTGCGCGCGCTCGACGAACTGCTCCGGGCCTGCGGGCTCGACCCGGAAGACCCGGAGGTGGCGGCCCGGCCGCTGCTGCTGATCGGCGGCGGCGCCCGGGGCCACCAGTGGGTGGAGACCGTACGGCGCCTGTCCGGACGGCCGGTGACCGTGCCGGCCGGCGGGGAACTCGTCGCCATGGGTGCGGCGGCCCTCGCGGCGTCGGCCGTCACGGGCAGGGACCCGGTGGCGATCGCCACCGGCTGGCAGACCGGCGAGGATCCGCAACTGGCAGCGGTCGAAAGGGACCTGGCCACCTGGGCGCGGATCGGCTCGGTCCTGGACCGGGCATCGCAACCGCTGCTGGGCGCGGACCGGCCGCGGGGCTGAGTGCGAGACCCGGCGGACAGCGCCGACCGGGCCCCTGGCCTGACCTGCTGTCACATTCCGTCGTACGTCGGGTACAAGCGGGCGCGAAGGCCGGCGCACCGGTTTTGGATAGCGAACTGATGTTCACTACTATCCGGCGATGATCATAAGAAGAAGGCTGACGGTCGGGGTGGGTATTCTGCTCGCCACCCTGACCGCCGGGCTCGGCTCGGCGCTCCCCGCCGCGGCCGATGAAACCCCCACCAAAGCGTCCCCCAAGGTCGAGCTGGTGCTCGATGTCAGCGGCTCCATGCGGACCCGCGACATCGACGGCCAGTCCCGGATGACCGCGGCGAAGCAGGCGTTCAACGAGGTCCTGGACTCGGTGCCCGAGCAGGTGCAGCTCGGCATCCGCACCCTCGGCGCCGACTACCCGGGCGACGACCGGAAGGTCGGCTGCAAGGACACCAAGCAGCTCTATCCGGTCGGCCCGCTGGACCGCACCGAGGCCAAGACCGCGGTCGCCACCCTGGCCCCCACCGGCTGGACCCCGATCGGACCCGCTCTGCTGGGCGCCGCCGACGATCTGGAGGGCGGCGACTCCACCCGCCGGATCGTGCTGATCAGCGACGGCGAGGACACCTGCGGCCCGCTCGACCCCTGCGAAGTGGCCCGCGACATCGCCGCACGCGGCATTCACCTGGTCATCGACACCCTCGGCCTGGTGCCGAACGAGAAGATCCGCAAGCAGCTGACCTGCATCGCCGAGGCCACCGGCGGCACCTACACCGCCGTCCAGCACACCGATGAACTCTCCGGCCGCGTCAAGCAGTTGGTCGACCGGGCGGCTGAACCCGTCGTCACCCCGGTGGCGGCCGAGGGCGCGGACAGCTGCACCGACGCCCCGAAGCTCAAGGCGGGCCTCTACACCGACCGCGAGAAGTTCGGCGAGCACCGCTGGTACCGGGTGGACGTGCTGCCCGGCCAGGAGCTGCGCGCCTCGGCCAGCGTCTTCGCGGACCGCGCCGTGAACAACGACTACGGGACGCTGCTGCGAGCGGTGACCGTGCACGGCCGGGAGATCGTCAGGGGTTCCGAGTCCGGCACCGGGCGCACCGACGCCATCTCGTCCGGGCTGCGCTACCCGAAGCCCGAGCAGGACACGGGCGACGACGAGCCGGTCGCGGAGACCGTCTGCCTCCAGGTCAGCAACTCCTTCTCGGCGCCCGCCTCGGTGAAGACCTCTCCCGGTATGCCGGTCGAGCTGACCGTCGACGTGGTGGACGGTCCCGACAACGCGGCCGACGTCGCCGCGTTCGGCCTCGGCCGCGGCTGGTGGCTGCTCGGCGTGCTCGTCCTCACCGGACTGATCGCGGGCCTGCTGACCGGCTGGATCTCGCGCTGGCGCATCGCCGTCTGGAGGACCAACCGATGATCCGTACGACACGAGTACTCGCGGGTGCGCTGCTGACCGGCCTCGCCGTGCTGACCGGGGCGGGAGCCGCCGTCGCGGACGACCCGTCGGCGAGCCCGAGCCCCAGCGCCTCCGGCGACGGCTCCGGCCCCACGGAGGCGGGCACCGCCTTCCGTACCGCCACCGCGATCCAGCAGAACCAGACCGCCACCGCCGGCGGCTCCACGGGCGACTACCTGTACTGGGTGTTCCCGGCCGACGCGGGCCAGCGGGCCACCGTCAAGGCGAAGGTCACCCTGCCCGAGACCGCCACCCGACACGGCGCCTCGACCTGGCAGGTCGACGTGTACGACGGTCTGCGCCGCCGCCAGGCCTGCATGTACGGCAAGCAGACCGGCAAGGCCGCGGCCGACGCCGCCACGGTCGAGCTCACCTGTGTCCTGCGCACCGTCAGGGCTTGGTCCGAGCCGTGGGCCAACGACCCGCTGCCGGGCAGCTACTACGTCCGCCTCACGGTCGTCGATCTGCCCTCGGCGGATCTCGGTCTGCCGGTGCGGACCGAGATCGAGGTCACCTCGACCGGGAAGGGCGGTGCCGGGGACGTCGACGGCACGCTCGCCAAGCCGCTGGTACCCGGTGTCTCCTCGGTCGAGCAGGCCGCCGACGGCGCCTCGGCCGCCCCGGTCCCGCTCGCGGGTGAGCCCGAGGACGGCTGGGCGTCCGGCTGGTGGACCGACCGCTGGCTGTGGACCGTCGGCGGCGGGGTACTGGGCGCGTTCGCGGCCGTCTTCGGCTACTCGCTGACCCGCGGCAACGGCCGCCCCTCCCGGGTCCCGCCGGGCGTCTGACGCACGGCCGTCGGCCGGACCGGACACCCCGGTCCGGCCGACGGCAGGCAACCAGGCCGTGTCCGCACCGATGGAGCCAACCGCGCCATTCGAGAGTTCTCGACGGCGACTGGCACTTCCGGCTCGGCGCCGGACTCCACGACCTGACACCCGGCTTCGGGGACCCGGCACACGATGTCACCGGCTGGGGGACCGTCTCCGCACCGTCGTGCTGACGGCTGGACGGCGTCCCGCACGCACCTCGCCGGGGCTCCCCCGCGTACACCAACCAGATCTACCCCTTCCCGGTGGACCCGCCGCGGGTCCCGGACGCCAACCCCACCGCCGAGTACCGCTCACACTGCCCGAACAGTGTCCCGCGGACGGCGACGGGCGGACCGTCCTGCGCTTCGAGGGCGTCGACTCGTGCTTCGCCGTCCGGCTCAACGGCACCCCGCTCGGCGACGGCAAGGGCAGAGCGTTCTGGTTAGGCGGCGTGGATGTCGTTGCACAGCGAGCCGTAGTTCTGGCCGGTTCCGCCGCGCACCACGGTCGCCACCGGGCACGGGGCCCAGGTGCACTGGGCATGGGGGTTGGCGACGAGCCCGTTCCAGCCGGCGAGCCAGGGATCGGCGCCGGCGGCGACCTGCACCCTGGCCCGGTTCGGCTCGCCTCAGGCGTGGAGCATCCCGGGGTGCGCGAAGGCGGCGGGCGCGGCGTCCGCGTGTTCCGTTACGGAAGCGGGGGGTTACGCAGGCGGGGAGACCGGGGGCCGGTGCATCACATGGCGGAGCCCGCCGAGGAGGTGGGTGCGGAAGTCCGGGTCGGTGTAGGCCTGCGGGGCGTGTCCGAGCGCGGTGCAGAAGACCCGGGCCGCGCCGTGTTCACGGGTCCGGACGAGGGGGTGGTCGGCTCCCGTGCCACCCTCGTAGGAGGACGCGTCGGCGGAGGCGAGCACCCGCACCCGGCCGCGCGGGTTCTCCCGGAACTCGTACCACTCGTCGGCGAAGTCCCAGGTGTCGCCCAGATGGGCGGTGGCCGGGTGCTCGTGGTCCTCGATCACGAGGGTGCCCGGCTGGAACGCGGGGTGCCGGTCGAACCGGGCGCCCAGCAGCTCTCCGTAGAACGGCCAGTCGTACTCGGTGCAGGCCGCCGCGTGCACCCCCATGAAGCCGCCGCCCGCCACGCAGTACGCCCGGAGCCCGGCCCGCCCGGCGGGTGTGAGGACCTCTCCGCTGGTGGAGAGGAAGACCACCGCCGCGTATCCGTACAGCCCGTCCTCGAACACCACTGGGTCTTCCGTCGCGTCGACGGCGAAACCGTGCTCCGCACCGAGTGCGCGGAACGCGGCGATGCCGTCGGGGATCGAGTCGTGGCGGTAGTCCGCAGTGCGGGTGAAGACGAGGATCCGGGGAGAGCTGTGCGGCGGCATCGGTTGCTCCGGGTGCGCTGGGGTGGGTGCCCCATGATGTCCTGGTGGGGGCAAGGTTGATGCCGCCCCCACCCGGGTCCGGCCGTCCGGTCAGGAAGCGCGGCCGGCGGTGAACGGGCCGCCGGGGGCGAAGGCGAGCGCGGCGAAGCGGTCGCCCATGCGGCGGTGGGTGGCGGCGTCCGGGTGGAGCTGGTCCGGCAGCGGCAGTTCGACGAAGTCCTGCTCGCCGTACAGGCTGCGGCCGTCGAGGTGGTAGAGGTTCGGATCGTCGGCCGAGCGCTGCTCGACGAGGCCGCTCAGGGCCTCCCGGATGACGTTGAGCGTCAGCTTTCCGGCGGCCCGTTCCGCTGGGTCGCCCGCGGCCTTGAACTGGAGCTTTCCTTCACCGAGGTTGCTGAAGTCCGGGACGCTCGGGCCCGGGGTGTCCTCGTGGATGGGGCACAGGACGGGCGAGACGACCAGCAGCGGCACGGTGGGGTGCCCCTCGCGGATGGTGTCGAGGAAGCCGTGCACCGCCGGGGTGAAGGCCCGCAGCCGCATCAGGTCGGTGTTGACGAGGTTGAGGCCGATCTTGACGCTGATCAGGTCCGCGGGGGTGTCGCGCATCGCGCGGGCGGTGAACGGGTCGAGCAGGGCACTGCCGCCCAGGCCCAGGTTGATCAGTTCAACTCCACCGAGGGAGGCGGCGAGTGCGGGCCAGGTGGTGGTGGGGCTCGCGGCGTCGGAGCCGTGGCTGATCGAACTGCCGTGGTGCAGCCACACCTTGCGGCCCCGGTCGGGTGTGGGCTCGACGGGGGCGTCGGTGCGCAGGGCGACGAGTTCGGTGGTCTCGTTGTACGGCAGCCAGATCTCGACGTCCTTGACGCCTTCGGGCAGGCCGGGGAACCGTACGGTGCCGACCGGGCCGGGCCGGGTCTCGGCGGTCCCGGCGGTCATGTCGACCATGAGGACGTTGCCGCCGGTCACGCTCTCCTGCCCCGCGAGGCGGCCGTCGACGAGCAGGTCGTACACGCCGTCCGGACGGGGCGGCGCGCCCTGGTAGGCCGTCTTGGTACGCAGTGCGTCCAGCTCGATCCCGGTGGCCCTGGTACGGAACACCAGCCGTACGCCGGAGGGCTGAGCCTCCGCCATGGCCAGCTGCCCGTCGGCGCACTGCGCACGGGCGCGGGCGGGCAGCCGGTGCGGACGCACCCCGTGCTCGGTGTGCTCCAGGTCCAGCGCCCCGCGCAGGAGTCCTGCGGTGATCGGCGTGGTGATCCAGTCGGTTTCAGTGTGCATGTCTCTACCTGTTGCTCGGAACGTTGGCGTGGTGGGTCGGACCGGTGGGCGGCCGCCGCCCACCGGTGACGGAACTCCGCTCAGGGCGCGGGCCAGTTCCGCAGCAGGGCGTCGAGGGCGTCCAGGGTCCGTGACCAGCTCTCCTGCGAGTCGGGGGCGCTGTGGCTGAACCCGCCCTGCATTTCCAGGCTGACGTAGCCGTGGAAGACACTGCCCAGCAGCCGGACGGCGTGCGTCTGGTCGGGCTCGGTCAGGTCGTAGCCACGCAGGATGGCCCGGGTCATCTGCGCGTGCCTGCCGCCGGCGCTGGCGGCGGCCGCCTCCGGGTCGAGCCTCAGCTGGGCCGCGGCGTAACGGCCGGGGTGCTCGCGGGCGTAGTCGCGGTAGACGTCCGCGAATGCCCTGAGGGCGTCCTTGCCCGCTCGCCCGGCCAGTGCGGCGGCGCCCCTGTCGGCGAGCTCCTCCAGGGCGAGCAGGGCGATTCTGGTCTTGAGGTCGTGGGAGTTCTTCAGATGCGAGTACAGGCTCGCGACCTTGACGTCGAACCGCCGGGCGAGCGCCGAGACGGTCACCTGGTCGAAGCCGACCTCGTCGGCCAGCTCCGCTCCGGCCCGGGCCAGGCGTTCAGCGGTCAGCCCTGCACGCACCATGATCTCCCCTTCGTCAGACGTTACCCATTATGCAGTTACCTAATAGTTTTAGGCAAATAGGTATACCCCACGAAGGTCCTCGAAGGCCGTGTGCCGAACTGACACCGTCCCCGTACGCCTGGCTCCGCCAGCACCGCATTCCCTTCGTGCTGATCGACACGCTGCCGGACCCCGCCGGGCGTTCACGCGGGTCGGAGCCGCGAACCACCGGGGCGGCCGCACGGCGACCGAGCACCTGCTCTCGCTGGGCCATGAGCGGATCGCGGTCATCGGCGGCTACCGGCGCAAGGTGTGCAGCCGCGCCCGCATCAGAGCGCCGCACCACCGCCCCGCATCGCCCGGCCCGGCGCGGACACCCGCGCCCCGTAGCTCCGCCCGGCCACCTCGTGCACCGCGCCCGTCGCGGCTACTCTCGACAACTCACGTACTCCGCAAGGCCGGTGACAGGAGTCATGGTCAGCGGATCCGCCGGGGGCGTGTCGCCGCGCGCCGACCCGGGTGCGCCACCAGGGAGCGGAGACCTCTCATGTCCACGGAGACCGGTCCGGCCGTCGGCGCCGAGCCGCGCGGCCACCGGATCGCGCCGGGCCCGAAGGGGCTGCCCTTGCTTGGGAACATGCCGCAGTTCGCCCGGAACCCCCTCGCTTTCTTCGAGCGGCTGCGCGGCCACGGAGACCTGGTCCAGTGGCACTTCGGTCCCAACTCCTGCGTATTCGTGGCCGATCCGGAGTGCATCGGCGAACTGCTCACCGAGACGGAACGCTCCTTCGACCAGCCGGCCCTCGGTATCGCGTTCCGTACCGTGATGGGCAACGGCGTGGTGGTGGCGCGCGGGACCGAGTGGCGGCGCAAGCGCTCGCTGGTGCAGCCCTCCGTGCGGCCGAAGCAGGTGCGGTCGTACGCGGCCACCATGGCGGGCAGCACGGTGGAGCTGGCGGACACCTGGTCGGGCGGTGAACGCATCGACGTCAAGCGGGAGATGGCGGCACTGACCCAGCGGATCGCCGTCCGCACGATCTTCGGCGTCGACACACCGGCCGACGCCGAGGCGATGGGCCGGGCCATGGACGTGGCCCAGACGGAGATCGGCAAGGAGTTCGCGGGGATCGGCGCACTGCTGCCGGACTGGGTGCCGACACCCGGACGGGCCAGGATCAGGAAGGCCGCCGCGGTCATCGACGCCGAGGTGGGCCGGGTCGTCGCCCGGCACCGCGACGGCGGGGACGAGCGCCCGGACCTGCTCAGCCGGCTGCTCACCGCCGTGGACGAGACGGGTGCGCACCTCACGGACGAGGAGATCCGCGACGAGACGGTCACGCTGTATATCGGCGGTCACGAGACGACGAGTTCGACACTGGTGTGGGCCTGGTACCTGCTCTCCCGCAACGCCAGGGCGCGCGCGGCACTGCACGAGGAACTGGACCGGGTGCTCGGGGACCGGGAGCCGGAGTTCGACGACTACGCGCGGCTGGTGTACGCCCAGGCGGTGGTCAAGGAGACGCTGCGGCTGTACCCGACGATCTGGCTGGTCACCGGGGTCGCGAAGGAGGGGGCGCGGATCGGCGGCGTCGCGATGCCCAAGGGCACCAGGGTGTGGAGCAGCCAGTGGGTCACGCACCGCGACGAGCGGTGGTTCCCCGAGCCGGAGGCGTTCCGCCCGGAGCGCTGGGACGCGGACGCGGGCGACGAGATCGCGGAGTACGCCTGGTTCCCGTTCGGCGGCGGCCCGCGGGTCTGCCTGGGGACGCGGTTCGCGATGGTCGAGGCGGTGCTGATCCTGGCGGTGCTCGCGCGCCGGTTCGAACTGGAGGTGGATCCGGGCACGGTCGGCCCCGTGCCGACGCTGACGTTGCAGCCGGACCGCGAGATGCTGGCCACGGTGCGGGCGCGGTAACGGGTACGGCGGGACGGCTGACGACAGACATCGAATCGGACATGTCCGATCTGTCGCCAGGAACGTGGCATACCGTTCAGAATGTCCCTGTCGGCCATACCGGCCGCCGGGCCCTCCGGCCACGAGCGCAGGCTGTCGATCCAAGGGGAGAAACATCATGCGTCTGTCCTTCGCCCTCACCGCCGCCCTCACCGCGACGGCCGCCGTGGCCCTGACGGCCACGGGCGCGTCCGCCGCCCCGGGCGCCACCCCAGCCGGTACGGCGGCCCGCCCGGGCGTCTGCCAGGAGAAGGCCCTCAGGATCTCGGCCTCGCCCGGCGGGCAGCGACATGTGGCGCGGATCGCCGTCACCAACCGGGGCGGCAGCGCCTGTGTGGTGGACCGGATCCCGACCGTCACCTTCCGGGGGCTGGACGGCTCGGCCGAGCCCGTGCCGCCGGCGGCGAGCGGCGCCTATGTGCTGTCGCCGGGCGAGCGCGGGTACGCCGCCGTGCGCACGGCGGCGCCGGGTACCACCGAGGGGCATGTCGTGCGCACCCTGTCCGTGGCGGCGGACCCCTCGCACCTCGGCGTCACGTTCGGCGCCGCGGCGGTGGGCATGGACGGCGGAATCCGGGTGTGGGAGCCGGTCTCCACCCTGTGGCACACCTCGCGGGCCGCGGCCGACCGGGCGCTGGCCGACGCGACACGCTGAGCGCCGGGAGGTGCGGGTGCGGGGCGCCGGCCACCCCGCCCCGCAACCCCCGTCCCGCGCGTCTCAGGCGCCCCGCACCGTCACGGTGCCCGTCCCCTCCCCCGTGGCTCCCGTCTCCTCGGCAACCACGCGGAAGGGCCGGTCGGTGCCCTCGGCAGTGACGCTCAGGGCCTCCCCGTCCCGTACGACCCGGAACGTGGCGGCGGTGGTACCCGTCAGGTCCGGCACCGTGACCAGGGCGCCTGCGGCGGCGGCCGCCGCCGGGCCGAAGGCCCGCAGAGTGAGCCCGTCCAGCCAGTCGCCGTCCGGGCGCTGGTCGTCGGCGCCCCAGGGGAGCACCGCCCCGGGCCGCACCAGGATCGGCAGGCTGTCGAAGCCGTGGGTCTCGTGGCGCCAGAGCGGTCCGGTGATCGTCTCGCCGGTCAGCAGTGACGTCCAGGTGCCCTCGGGGACGTAGTACTCGACCTGTCCGTCCTCCGTGAAGACCGGCGCGACCAGCAGATCCGGTCCGAGCATGTACTGGCGGTCCAGCATCCGGGTCGTCGGGTCGCCCGGGAACTCCAGCAGCATGGGGCGCATCATCGGGACGCCCGTCCGGTGGGCGGAGGCAGCGGCCCCGTACAGGTACGGCATCAGCCGGTGCTTGAGCAGGGTGAACTTCCGGGTGACGTCCACCGCCTCCTCGCCGAACGCCCACGGCACCCGGTACGACACGTTGCCGTGCAGCCTGCTGTGCGAGGACATCAGGCCGAAGGCGAGCCAGCGTTTGAAGACCGCCGGGTCGGGGGTGCCCTCGAAGCCGCCGATGTCATGGCTCCAGAAGCCGAAGCCGGACAGGCTCAGCGAGAGGCCGCCGCGCAGCGACTCGGCCATGGCGGTGAACGAGGCGAAGCAGTCACCGCCCCAGTGCACTGGGAACTGCTGGCCGCCGGCCGTCGCCGAGCGGGCGAACAGCACCGCCTCGCCGTGGCCGCGCTCCTTCTCCAGGAGTTCGAAGACCGTGCGGTTGTAGATCTGCGCGTAGTAGTTGTGCATCCGCTCCGGGTCGGAGCCGTCGTGCCACACCACGTCGGTGGGCACGCGCTCGCCGAAGTCCGTCTTGAAGCAGTCGACGCCCTGGTCGAGCAGGACCCGGAGCTTGCTGTTGTACCACTCGCGCGCCTGCGGGTTGGTGAAGTCGACCAGGGCCATCCCAGGCTGCCACAGGTCCCACTGCCAGACGTCGCCGTTGGGCCTGCGCACCAGGTACCCGTGCTCCGCCCCCTCCGCGAACAGCGAGGACTTCTGGGCGATGTACGGGTTGATCCACATGCTGATCCGCAGACCGCGCTCCTTGAGCCGGGCCAGCATGCCTTCGGGATCGGGGAAGACGTCCGGGTCCCACAGGAAGTCCGACCACTGGTACTCGCGCATCCAGAAGCAGTCGAAGTGGAAGACGGAGAGCGGGATTTCGCGCTCGGCCATGCCGTCGACGAACGAGGTGACGGTCTCCTCGTCGTAGGCGGTGCAGAACGACGTGGTCAGCCAGAGGCCGAAGGACCAGGCAGGCGGCAGCGCGGGGCGGCCGGTGAGCGCGGTGTAGCGGGCCAGCACCTCCTTGGGCGTCGGCCCGGCGACGACGTAGTACTCCAGCGACTGGTCCTCGACGCTGAACTGCACCTGGCCGACCGACTCCGAGCCGATCTCGAAGGAGACCTTGCCGGGGTGGTTGACGAAGACGCCGTAGCCGCGGGAGGAGAGGTAGAACGGGATGTTCTTGTAGGCCAGTTCGCTGCTCGTGCCGCCGTCGGCCTGCCAGATGTCGACGCTCTGGCCGTTCTTCACGTACGGGGTGAAGCGCTCGCCGAGACCGTAGACGTTCTCACCGATGTCCAGGGCGAGCCGGCCGATCATGTGGTGGGTGCCGTCCGGGGCGGCGGCGAAGGCGGTGCCCTTGGCGTCGACACCGGTGAGACGGCGGCCGTCGGCGTCGAGGAAGGTGAGGCCCCACGGCCCGTCGCCGTCCATGCGCAGGGTGAGCGGTCCGCTCGTCAGTTCGGTGACCGCGCCGTCCCGTCGGGTCCGGGACCCGGCGGCCGCCGGGTCCAGACCGGGGAGGGCGAAGTCGGGTCCGCGGTTCACCGTCCCGGCGTGGTGGGTGGCGCGCACACCGATGATCCCCTCGGCCGGGGAGAAGCATTCGACGGTGATCAGCGGGGTGTTCAGGGTGTCGCCGCGTTCGGCGACGTGCTTGACCGCCGCGTAGGCGGTGAACCGGTCGGCTTTGACGCGCAGATCGCGAATCTCGGTCGCGTAGCAGGCGCGTACGCCCTCACGCATGAGCCAGAAGCCGTCGGTGAACTTCATGGGGACTCCTTGCCGGGGGCAACTGGACGGAGAGGGAAGGGGGTTCGCGGGGCGGCCCGGTTCATTCGGTGTCCCCGGTGAAGGTGATCCGGGCGAGACGTACGGTGCCGTCCAGGGTGACGCGCAGATCGCGGACGCCCGAGGCGGCGAGGGCGGCCCGCTGGGTGCGGTAGTCGTACGGTCCGTCGGTGGCAGTCACCGGGACGGTGACCGTGGCGCCGTCCATGGTGATCCGAACGGCCCCCTGCCCCGATGCCGACACCGCGACACCGCGCACTCCGGCTCCGAAATCGCAGCGGCGGTAGAGGAGTTCGTTGTTCCCGGCGACGGCATTCACGGCGTCGCCGTCCGTCTTGGTCCGGTCGGTGATCTCGGTGGCCAGCTGCTCGTCGTAGTCGGCCGCCTCCAGACCGCGCTCCAGGACGGGCCGGGGGCCGGCCGGTTCGCCGTCGACCGTGACGACCGCGACCATCCGGATGTCCGTGCTGGAGGCGCCGGCCTGGATCTCGTACGCGCCGGGGTCGACGGTCCAGCGGCCGTGCGCCACGTCCCAGTGCCCCAGTTCGGCGACCGGGACCGTGAAGTCGACGCGCTCCCCGGCGCCGGGCGCCAGGTGCAGCCTGCGGTGGGCGGCCAGCTGACGCAGCGGCCGCACGACGGACGGCGCGACCGCCCGCACGTAGAGCTGGGCGACCTCGTCGGCGGCGACGGCGCCGGTGTTGGTGACGGTCAACGACACCCGCAGGAGCTCGCCCTCGCGCTCGGCGGTCAGGGAGCTGTAGGTGAAGTCGCTGTACGAGAGGCCGTGGCCGAACGGGTAGAGCGGCGTGCCCTCGTAGTAGAGGTAGGTCTGGCGGGAGCCGATGATGTCGTAGTCCAGCAGGCCGGGCAGCTCCGCGTCGCAGGCGTACCAGGTCTGCGGCAGCCGGCCGGCCGGGGATACGTCGCCCGCCAGGACCCGGGCGAGCGCCGTTCCGGCGGCCTGTCCGCCGTGCGCGGTCCACAGGAGCGCGGGGAGCGCGGCCGCCGCGTCGGTGAGGGCGTACGGGTAGGCGGAGGTGACCGCCAGGACGGTGCGCGGGTTGGCGGCGTGGGCGGCCCGCCAGAGGCGTTCCTGCTGGGCGGGCAGGTCGAGGGTGGTGCGGTCCTCGGTCTCGCGCCCGTTGATGTGGGTGTCGTTGCCGGCCACGACGATCACGGTGTCGGCCGCGGCGGCGGCGCGGGCCACGGCGTCCTCGCCGCGTTCGGTCACCTCGGTCTCGAAGACCGTTCCGAGGGCGTTCGACGGTCCGGAAGCCGCCTCACCGGGTCCCGGCACTTCTCCCCCCGGTCCGGAAACTTCTTCGCCGGGGGCGGCAACCTTTACGCCGTCGGCGGCAACAGAGACATACCTACCCGTTCCGACGTGCAGAAGGCGGTGACCGCCCGCATGACCCTCCACCGCCTCCAGGCGGAACGTCTCCTGGACGATCCAGCCGCCGGGCTCGTCCGCGGAAGCGCGCACATAGCCGTCCTCGGCCACCGACAGATAGCGGCCGCCCGGCTCCCGCAGGGTGATCACTCCGTTGCCCCAGTCCACGAGCGCCAGCTCAGACGGGATGTCGCCGCAGGTCAGCGCGGGCAGGTCGGTGCGGCCCGCGAGGAGCGCCGGGTCCAGGGCGCCCTCCGCGCCGCGTACCGGATCCTGGCCGGTATCCGCGGCCGGCACCTGGAGCCAGCCGTCCGCACACTTCAGCCGGACCAGGTCGGCGCCCTCCGCGAAGACGATGTGCTCGGCACCGAACCGTTCCCGGAGCCCGTCGAGCGGGGTGGAGCGGTGGATCAGCGTGCCGCTGTACCAGTCGAGTTTGCAGGCGTCCGCGAGCAGCCCGACGACCGCGACGGTCTTCCC
This sequence comes from Streptomyces sp. NBC_01260, assembly GCF_036226405.1. Taxonomy (NCBI): domain Bacteria; kingdom Bacillati; phylum Actinomycetota; class Actinomycetes; order Kitasatosporales; family Streptomycetaceae; genus Streptomyces; species Streptomyces sp. NBC_01260. Next base: position 772,798 of record NZ_CP108464.1, read on the forward strand.
GGCGGCGGGGTCCAGCGGCAGCAGCCCGTCGTTCTTGAGCAGCACCACGGCCTGCTCGGCGGCCTCCTGGGCGAGGGCCCGGTGCTCCGCGGTGTCGAAGCCGGCGGCATCCGCGTGCGGGTCGAGGCCGGGGTCGAACTCACCGAGCGAGAAGCGCAGTCCGAGCAGCCTGCGGACGGCGGTGTCGATGTCGTGCTCGTCGAGCAGTCCGCGTTCCAGGGCTCCCCGGATGCGGCCGGTCATGACGGCGGAGTCCTGGCCGTGGTCGGTGAAGCTGTCGACACCGGCCCGCAGGGAGGCGGCCGTCGCCTCCTCGTGGGTGTCGAAGTAGTGCTCGGAGTCGACCAGGTTGGACGGCGCGCCCGCGTCGGAGCAGACCACCAGCGACCGGTCGGTCCAGCTTCGCAACTGCTGGGACAGGAGCGGCGAGAGGTGGTTGGGCCGCCCGTTGACCAGGTTGTACGCGGGCATGACACCGGCCACCGCGCCGGCCCGGACCGCGTCACGGAAGGCCTTGAGGTCGTACTCGTGCAGGACCCGCGGGCGGACCGAGGAGGACGCAATGTCGCGGTCGGTCTCGTTGTTGTGGGCGAGCCAGTGCTTGAGGACCGGGGCGGTCCGCCAGTAGTGCGGATGGTCACCGCGCAGCCCCCGGGTGTACGCGACCGCGATGGCGGAGGTGAGGCCGGCGTCCTCGGAATACCCCTCCTCGCCGCGCCCCCACAGCGGGTTGCGCAGCAGATTCACTGTCGGGGCCCAGACGTTGAGCCCGACCCGGTCGTCCTCGGCCCGCTTGGCCCGGACCTCGTTGCCGACCGCCTCGCCGACCCGGCGCACCAGTTCGTCGTTCCAGGTGGCGCCGAGTCCGACGGCCTGCGGGAAGACCGTCGCCGGTCCCATCCAGGCAACGCCGTGCAGGGCCTCCTGGCCGGTCCTGAAGGCACCGAGTCCGAGCCGGTCGACCGCCGGTGCGAACTGGTGCAGCATCGCGATCCGCTCGTCGAGCGTGAGCCGCTGGAGCAGATCGTCGATGCGCTTGGCGAAGGGCAGCCGCGGGTCGCGGAAGGGCTGCTGTTGTTCCGTCACGTGCGGGTCCCCTTGGAGAGGTGGGAGGTTTTTGGCGCCAGGGCCTCGTGCGAGCCTCCGAGAAGTCTCAGAAGATCTTTCGAAGCGCTTCGATGCTCCGTGGCCGACCCCACCAGTGTCAAGGCCTCGCCCTCGACCTCCGTACACGACAGCCCCCATTGAGCCAGGAAACGGTTCGGAAACTGGTCGGAGGAATCTGGAAACGGACTCTTGTGCGGCCGAGACCCTTCACTTAACCTCGCTGCAACATCGAAGCGCTTCGACAGAGCTTCGACGGGGCGCCCGGCGCCCCGGAATTCCCGGGACGGTGACAGGTTCTGCCGCCTCCATGTTGAACCGCTTCACCTGCGGCCGGTCACGCCGGCTCAGCCAGCAACGCTCCACCTCAGACACAGGAACCGAACGGCGGTCACCCGCCACGTGTCGTCCTGGTGCGCCTCGAAGGGTTGACGCAATGACGCCGAATTCCTCCCCCTCCTCCACGGCTCCGAGCCGGAGAAGCTTCCTCGCCACCGGCGCGGTGGCCGCTGTCGCCGTGGCCGGTGGGGTACCGCTGCTCGCCGCGTGCGGCGGTTCCGGTTCCGGGACCAAGGAGGGCACGACAACGGGCAAGGCACTCAAGAAGGTCGTGCCGGCATACGCCCCGCTGAACCTGGTCGAGCCGGATGTCGCGAGCGTCAACGGTTCGAGCCCCGGCTTCACCACGCTGCCGGACCCGCTGGTCACCTCGGTGAAGTCGGTCCCGGGCAAGGGCTCGGAGTTCCGCGTCATGACCCCGCTGTGGGGCACCGTCCCGAAGAAGAACAACCCGTACTACACGGCGGTGAACAAGGCGGTCGGCGCGACGCTCGACTTCGACCCGCAGGACGGCAACACCTACCAGGACAAGATCGGCGCGGTGCTCGCCGGCTCGGACATCCCGGATGTCATGACGATCCCCGGCTGGAACATGCAGGGGCAGATCCGCAACGCGATCACCGCCAAGTTCGCCGACCTGAGCCCCTATCTGGCGGGCGACGCGGTCAAGAAGTACCCGAACCTGGCGAACATCCCGACGGGTGCCTGGCAGTACTCCGTCTTCGGCGGCAAGCTGCGCGGGCTGCCCATGCCGACGCCGGTCATCGGCAACGCGATCTTCTACCGCAAGGACCTGATCGGCTCGGGCGCGGTCCCGGCGAGCGCGGACGACCTGCTGGCGTTCGGCAAGGAGTACACCGCGCCCAGGAAGAAGGTCTGGGCCTTCGACGACCTCTGGACCTGCATCCAGAAGATCTACGGTCTGCTGCCCGACGCGCCGCACTACTGGCAGTTGGAGAACGGCAAGCTGGTCCACAAGATCGAGACGAAGGAGTACCGGGAGGCGCTCGCCTTCGCGCGCAAGCTCCACGACGGCGGATACGTCCACCCGGACGCCGAGGCCAACAAGGACGCCGACTCCAAGATCCGCTTCACCAGCGGACACGTGGTGATGTACAACGACGGCACCGGCGGCTGGAAGGGCATGGTCACCGAGCAGGCGACCGCCAACGCCAAGTTCGACATGCAGGCGCTCGACTTCTTCGGCCACGACGGCGGCAAGCCGGTGCTGTGGCAGGACGACCCGGCGGGCATCTTCACCTTCCTGAGCAAGAAGCTCTCCACGGCGCGGATCGAGGAGTTCCTCGCGATAGCCGACTACGCGGCCGCGCCGTACGGCACCAAGGAGTTCATGCTCACCAACTACGGCGTCAAGGGCACCCACTACACGCTCAAGGACGGGGCCCCGGCCTACACCCCGCAGGGTGTCCAGGAGGCCCAGCCCTCCACCTTCCTGTTCCTCGCCTCGCCCCCGGCCTCCATCGCCTACCCGGACCAGCCGCAGCTGGCGAAGGACTACGCGGCCTGGATGGCGCGGCAGGCCCCGCACGTCAAGAAGCCCCTCTTCTTCGGCATGCAGATCGTCGAGCCGCAGCGGTACGCCTCGCTGTACACGCCCTTCGACGACCTGCAGAAGGACATCCGCCGCGGCCGCAAGAAGGTCAGCGACATCGACGACGCGGTGAACACCTGGAAGAAGAGCGGCGGCGAGAAGCTGCGCGCCTGGTACCAGGACATTCTCGACAAGAACGGCTCCGGCAACTGACGCGTACGAGGCGCACCAACCGTACGCAGGAGAGCGAGAGAGCCGCCGGGCTCACGAAGCCCGGCGGCCGGGGCCAGGAGCACGACATGGGGAGCACACGGTGAAGCCACGGGCCACGGTCGCGACCGACCCGGCCCGCACCGCCGACGGGGCCAGCGCCCCGGCCGGTGGCAGCGGGAGCGGTGACGGCGACGGCAGGGACGACACGGACGGAAGCGGCGGGCGGACGGGCGGGCCCCGCGCGATCAGCGCCCGCCGGCCCCGTACGGCGAAGAACGGACCGGCGAGGAACAGGCCGGCGGGTTCCGGACCGCGGGCGGGCGGCATCACCTGGCGCCAGCGGCTGCGGCGCGACCGCACCCTGGTGCTGATGACGCTGCCGGCCATCGCCCTGCTGCTGATCTTCAACTACGTACCGCTGCTCGGGAACATCGTGGCCTTCCAGGACTACGACGTCTACGACCTGGGAATCACCGGCAGCCCCTTCGTCGGCTTCGACAACTTCACCCGGATCTTCGAGGACTACCGCTTCTGGGAAGTCCTCATCAACACCCTGGTCATCTTCGTCACCCAGCTCGTCCTCTTCTTCCCCATCCCGATCGCGATCGCGCTGCTGCTCAACACGATCATGAGCGCACGGGTGCGGGCCTGGGTCCAGGCGGTCGTCTACCTGCCGCACTTCTTCTCCTGGGTACTGGTCGTCACGGTCTTCCAGCAGATGTTCGGCGGCGCCGGCCTGGTCGCCCAGTGGCTGCGCGACCACGGTCACGAGGGCTTCGACCTGATGACCAACCCGGGCTTCTTCAAGTTCCTGGTCTCCGCCCAGGCGGTGTGGAAGGACGCGGGCTGGGGCGTGATCGTCTTCCTCGCCGCGCTCGCCGCCGTCAACACCGATCTGTACGAGGCCGCGGCCGTGGACGGGGCCGGCCGCTGGCGCCGCATGTGGCACGTGACGCTGCCCGCGCTGCGCCCGGTCATCGCCCTGCTGCTCGTCCTGCGGGTGGGCAGCGCGCTCAACCTCGACTTCGAGCAGATCCTGCTCCAGCGCGACCAGGTCGGTGCCGGCGCATCGGAAATCCTCGACACCTACATCTGGTGGACGGGCATCAAGACCGGCGACTTCGGCTACGCGGCCGCCGCCGGAATCTTCAAGGGGCTGTTCAGCGTCGCCATGGTGCTGGGGGCCAACAAGGTCGCCCACATGCTGGGTGAGCAGGGGGTGTACTCCAAGAAATGACAACGCTCCTGGAACATGAGAAGGACCCGGCGCAGGCCGCGCCCCGCGCGGAGACCCCGCTCCAGCGCGCCCTGCGCATGGAACCCCGCCCCGTGTGGGAGGAGGAGCCCACCAAGGCGGGTCTCGCCTTCAAGGGCGTCGGTCTCGTCGCGATCTGCGCGGTGGTGATCATCCCGATCTGGGTGGTGCTCGTCACCAGTCTCTCCGACACCAGGACGATCAACGAGGCGGGCGGTCTGGTCGTCTGGCCGAAGCACATCACCTTCATCGCCTACAAGGAACTGCTCAGCGGGGGCGCGGTGACCCGCGCGGCCGCGGTGAGCGTGGGCCTCACCGTCGTCGGCACGGTGGTCAGCATGGTGGTCTCGGTCCTGTGCGCGTACGGGCTGAGCCGCCGCGACTCGTACGCCCACCGTCCGCTGCTGATGACCCTGATGGCGACGATGTTCTTTGGTGCCGGTCTCATCCCGACATATCTGCTGGTCACGGGAATCGGGCTCAGCGACAGCTACTGGTCGATGATCCTGCCCAGCGCGATCAGCGTCTTCAACGTGCTGGTCCTGCGCGGCTTCTTCATGGACACCGCGCCCGAACTCATCGACGCGGCCCGGATCGACGGCGCCGGCGAGTGGCGCATCCTGCTCCAGATCATCATGCCGCTGTCGCGTGCGGTGATCGCCGTGATCTCGCTGTTCTACGCGGTCGGTTACTGGAGCCAGTGGTTCAACGCGATGCTCTACATCCAGGACAGCGACAAGTACCCGCTGCAGATGATTCTGCGTCAGCTGGTCCTCCAGCACCAGGTGCCCCCGGGCGCCATGGGCGCGGCGGTCAGCAGCGGGGCGATCAACAGCCTCGCCGTGCAGATGGCGGTCATGATCCTCGCGCTGATCCCGGTCGCGGTGCTGTCGCCGTTCGTCCAGAAGCACTTCCAGAAGGGCATGCTCACGGGCGCCGTGAAGGGCTGACTCCCTCCGCCGCCGGGCCAGCAGCTCCTCCCTCCCCTCCCCTGTCCGGAAGGTGTTCGCCATGCGCGCTTCGTCCGCGCCCACGCCCAGCCGCCGTACCGTGCTCGCCGGAGCGGCCGTCGCCGCGGCGGCCACGGCCCTGCCGGTCGCGGCCCCCGCCGCTGCCGCCCCGACGCACCGGCCCGACGAGAGGCACCAGCCGCACCGCTGGCGGACCGCCGCGATCGGCGGCACCGGATTCGTCACCGGGCTGCTGTTCCACCCGGCCGTGAAGGGACTGGCGTACGCCCGTACCGACATCGGCGGCGCCTACCGTTGGGACGCCGCGAAGGCCCGCTGGACCGCGCTCACCGACCACATCGGCTGGGACGACTGGAACCTGCTCGGCGTCGAGGCCCTGGCCGTCGACCCGGCGCACCCGGACCGCCTCTACCTGGCCTGCGGTACGTATGCCCAGGACTGGGCGAGTCCCGGCGCGGTGCTCCGGTCCGAGGACCGGGGCGCGACCTGGAAGCGGGCCGATCTGACCGTGCGGCTCGGTGCCAACGAGGACGGGCGCGGGACCGGTGAGCGGCTGCTGGTCGACCCCCGGGACAGCGGGACGCTGTGGCTCGGCACCCGGCACGACGGGCTGCTGCGCTCCACCGACCGGGGTGCCACCTGGGCCCCCGCCGCTTTCCCGGCCCCGCCGTCGGCGGGCGGTCAGGGCGTCGTGTTTCTCGCCGCCGCGGGCCGGACGGTGTACGCGGGCTGGGGCGACGGCCCCACCTCGCTCTACCGCACGGACGCGTCCGGCGGCTGGGAGGCGGTGCCGGGCGGGCCGTCGGGGAGCGCGGCGACGAAGGTGCCGGTCCGGGCCGCGTACGACGCCCGCGGCCGGGCGCTGTACGTCACCTACGCGGACGCCCCGGGCCCCAACGGCCAGTCGGACGGCTCGGTGCACCGGCTGGACACGGTGACCGGCACCTGGAGCGAGGTCACTCCGGTGAAGCCGGACGCCGCGGCCGGGGACGGCTTCGGCTACGGCGGTGTCGCGGTCGACGCGCGCCGCGCGGGCACCCTCGTCGTCACGACCAACAACCGCTGGTCGCAGGTCGACACCGTGTTCCGTTCCACCGACGGCGGCGCCTCCTGGACCTCGCTCAAGGAGGCCGCGGTCCTCGATGTCTCGGAGACGCCGTATCTGCGCTGGGGCGAGGCGGAGGCCAAGTTCGGCTGGTGGATCCAGTCCGTCGCGGTCGATCCCTTCGACTCGGAGCACATCGTGTTCGGGACCGGCGCGACGGTCTTCGGGACCCGCGATCTCGTCCACTGGGCACCAGAGGTCCGCGGTCTTGAGGAGTCGGCGGTGCGATTCCTCATCGCCCCGCCCGGGACGGGCGCCCGGCTCCTCAGCGGGCTGGGCGACATCGGGGTGATGTACCACGACTCGCTCACCGCCTCCCCGTCCCGCGGCATGGCGTCGAACCCGGTCTTCGGCACGGCCGCCGGTCTCGCCCTGGCCGCGCGTCGGCCCTCGTACGTCGTGCGGACGGGCCGGCCGTCAGGATCGAACGCCGCCGGAGCCTTCTCGCACGACGGCGGCAGGAGCTGGCAGCCGTTCGCCGCCCAGCCGGAGATCGCGGCCTCCGCCCCGGGCCCCGTCGCGGTCTCGGCGGACGGGGCGACGCTGCTCTGGTCCTTCGTCCACTGGGACGGCACGAAGTATCCGGCGCACCGCTCCACGGACGGCGGTGCGACCTGGACCGAGGTCGCGACCTTCCCCGAGGGCGGTACTCCGGTCGCCGATCCGCTCGACCCGCAGCGCTTCTACGTCTACGACACCGACACCGGATCGGTCTTCCGTTCCCGGGACGCGGGGGCAACGTTCACCCAGGGGGCGACCGGACTCCCCTCCGGCGACGTGCAGTTCAAGGTGGTGGCCGCGCCGGGCCGCAGCGGTGATCTGTGGCTGTCCGCGAAGGACAACGGCCTGTTCCGCTCGACGGACTGCGGGCGCGCGTTCACGGCGGTGGCCGGCTGCCAGGCCTCGCACGCCCTGGGCTTCGGCAGAGCCGCACCGGTGAGGGACCGCAAACGGCCCGGCGCCGGCTACCCGGCCGTCTTCCAGACCGGCAGGGTCTCCGCGACGTTCGACGGTGTGGCGGTGCTCCGCTCGGACGACGCGGGCGCCACCTGGGTCCGGATCAACGACGACACCCATCAGTGGGGCTGGACCGGCGAAGTGATCACCGGTGACCCCCGCGTCCACGGCCGGGTGCACCTGGGCACCAACGGCCGCGGCATCCAGTACGCAGAACCCGAATAAGGAACGAGAGACGCCATGCCGTCCCTGCGCGACGCGGCCCGTGGCCGCATCCTCTTCGGAGGCGACTACAACCCCGAACAGTGGCCCGAGGAGGTGTGGGAGGACGACGCCCGGCTGATGAAGGAGGCCGGGGTCAACTCCGTCACCCTCGGTGTCTTCTCCTGGGCGAAGATCGAACCACGCCCCGGTGCACGGGAGTTCGTCTGGCTGGACCGGCTGATGGATCTGATGCACGGACACGGCATCGGCGTCGTGCTCGCCACCCCGACCGCCTCCCCACCGCCCTGGATGGGGGCGCGGCATCCCGAGACGCTGCCGCGCGCGGAGGACGGTTCGATCGTCTGGTACGGATCGCGCCAGCAGTTCTGCGCGAGCTCCCCCGTCTACCGGCGCTACGCCGCCGCCCTCACCGAGGACCTCGCGGCGCGGTACGCGGACCACCCGGCGCTCACCGTGTGGCACATCAACAACGAGTACTGCACCCACTGCTGGTGCGACGAGACCGCCGCCCACTTCCGCCGCTGGCTGCGCAGCCGGTACGGAACCGTCGACGCGCTCAACGAGGCCTGGGGCACCGCTTTCTGGAGCCAGCGCTACGACTCCTGGACGGAGATCCTGCCGCCGCGCAAGGCGCAGTACATGAAGAACCCGGCGCAGGTGCTGGACTTCAAGCGGTTCACCTCCGACGCACTGATGGAGTGCTACGTCGCCGAGCGCGACATCGTCGCCCGGCACACCCCGCAGATTCCGGTGACGACCAACTTCATGCCGCTGTGGTCGGGGCAGGACGCCTGGGCCTGGTCGGCCCAGGAGGACATCGTCTCCGTCGACATCTACCCGGATCCCCGGGACCCGCAGGGTGGCCAGTACAACGCGATGATCGCCGACATGACGCGCTCGCAGGCCGCCGGGCCGTGGATGCTCATGGAACAGGCCGCCGGTCCGGTCAACTGGCGGGGGGTCAACCACCCCAAGCCCGAAGGGCTGAACCGGCTCTGGTCGCTCCAGGCGGTGGCGCGCGGCGCGGACGCCGTCTGCTACTTCCAGTGGCGCCAGTCCCGGCAGGGCTCGGAGAAGTTCCACTCCGGGATGCTCACCCACGCCGGCGAACAGGGCCGCACCTTCCGGGAGATCAAGCGTCTCGGGGCGGAACTGGCCGCGCTCGGCCCGGCCGTCGGCGGCAGCGACGTCTGCGCCGAGGTGGCGATCCTGCACGACTGGGACTCCTGGTGGGCGGGCGCGCAGGAGGGCAGGCCGTCCTCACTGCTGGACTACGCCGAGGTCGTGCGGAGCTGGCACCGGGCCCTGTGGGAGAACGGGTTCGCCACGGAGTTCGCCCGGCCCGACGCCGATCTGAGCCGGTTCAAGGCGGTGGCAGTCCCGCACCTGTATCTGCTTGACGACCCCGCGATCGACAACCTCGTGGCGTACGTGCGCGGCGGCGGGAGCCTGGTCTGCGGCTTCTTCAGCGGGGTCGCGGACGTGGACGACCGGATCAGGCCGGGCGGCATGGACGCACGGCTGCGTGAGCTGTTCGGCATCAGGACCCTGCACGAGTGGTGGCCGCTCGACGCGGGCTCGGCTGTGGAGTGCGACGGCTTCCGGGGCGGACTCTGGTCCGAGGAGCTGGAGCCGGAGACGGGCACCGAGGTGGTGGCCGCCTACCGCGACGGCGAGCTGGCCGGGCTGCCCGCGGTGCTGCGCCGCGGCCGGGCCTGGTATCTGTCGACGCTGCCCGAACCGGAGGCGCTGCGCGCCCTGCTGGGCGGGGTGGCGCGGGAGGCCGGCGCGGAACCGGTGCTGGCGGGGCTGCCCGACGGAGTGGAGGCGGTCCGCCGCGGCGAGCTGCTCTTCCTGCTCAACCACGGGCGGGCCGCGGTCACCGTGGCCGTGCCCGGCGCCCAGGAGGACCTGCTGACCGGCAAGGCGGTCGAAGGCCCCGTGGAGCTGGGCCGCCACGGCGTGGCCGTACTGAGAAGCGCCGCGCCGTGACCGGCCGCACCCGGACCGACGGCACCTGGGAGCCGCGCCCCGCCGTCCGCTGGGAGGACGCCTTCCTGGGCGGCAACGGCCGGCACGGCGCCATGGTGTACGGGGATCCGGTCGACGACCGGGTCATCGTCAACCACCACACGCTGGTCCGGCCCAACGGCAGCGAGCACACCCGTCCGCCCGAGCTCGCGGACCTGCTGGACCGGCTGCGGGACTCCCTGCTGGCCGGGGACACCACGGCCGCCGAGCAGATCGGGGCGGGAGGGCCGCCAACGTGGGTGCAGCCCTTCCACCCGGCGTTCCAGACCCGGATCCGCCCCACCCCCGCCTCGGCACCCGCCCCCGGTGACGACACGGCGCTCACCGGCTACCGGCGCACGGTCGACTTCGCCACGGGTGAGATCGGGGCCGTCTGCGAGGGCAGACGCAGCCGGGTCTTCGTCTCCCGCGCGGACGACGTGATCGTCCAGTCCGTGACCGGCCCGGGGCTCGCGGTGGACCTGACCCTGGACCACGCCCTGCCCGGAGCGCCACCGAGGCTGTCCATCGGGCGCAGCACCGTGCTGATGCCGGGCGGCGGCCGGCTGGCGCTGCGGGCGGGCTACCCGGACAGCGAACTGGCGTACACCGGGGTGCCCGTCGTCCGGGCGGACGGCGGCAAGGTGTCGGTGTCGGGTGAGGGCATCCGAGTCGAGGGGGCCCGGAGCCTGCTGCTGCTCACCCGGGTGCGGCGTCACGCGGGCGACCTCGACCTCGCGGCGGAGTGCGCCGCGCTGCCGGGGGACGACTACCCGGCGCTGCTCGCCCGGCACCTCCCGCTGCACCGGGCGGCCTTCGAGCGGGCTTCCCTGACGCTGGAAGCCGATCCGGCCGAACGTGCCTTGCCCGGAAGCGAGTTGGTCCGTCTACCGGGCAGTTCCGCGCTCCTGGAGAGGCTGTTCGCGGCTGGGCGCTACCACCTGTTGTCGTCCTCCGGTGTGCTGCCGCCCCGGCTGACGGGTCTGTGGACGGGCGACTGGGACACCGCCTGGTCGGGGGCGTTCACCACCAACGCCAACCTCAACCTGCAGATCGCCTCGGCGGCGGCCGCGGCGCTGCCGGAGGTGTCCCTGGCCCATGCCGCCCTGGTGTACGGCCAGCTCGGCGACTGGCGGGACAACGCGCGGGCGGTCTTCGGGGCGCGGGGGATCGTCGCTCCGTCCCACACCGACGGCGAGTCCGGACACACCCGCCACTTCCAGCGCGCGTATCCGCTGCACCTGTGGACGGCCGGTGCGGACTGGCTCCTGGAGCCGCTGCTCGAACACGCCGAGACCACCGGGGTGACGGACCCGCGGCTGGTCGACGCCCTGCATGAGGCCGCCCTGTTCTACGAGGACTTCCTGACCCGTACCGCCCCGGACGGAACCGTCGCCGTCGTGCCCTCGTACTCGCCGGAGAACCGGCCCGCCAACGCGAGCTGGGTGACGGTCAACGCGACGATGGACCTCGCGGCCGCCCGCCACGCGCTGACCGTGTCCGCCGACCGCTCCCCCACCCATCCGGCGTCCGCCCGCCGGCGCGCGCTGGCGGCCCGGCTCCCGGATTTCTCCGTCAACCGGGACGGCGCACTCGCCGAATGGGCGTGGCCGGGCCTGGAGGAGAACTACGACCACCGCCATCTCAGCCATCTCTACCCGGTGTGGCCGCTGGACGCGATCAACCCCTACGACACCCCGGACCTGTCGGCCGCCGCACATCGCGCGCTGGAGCTGCGCGGCTCGGAGAACGACTCCGCCCACGGCCATCTGCACCACGCGCAGATCGCCGCGCGGCTGCGGGACGGCGTACGGGCATCCGCGGCGCTGGACGCCGTGCTCGCGGGCGACTTCTTCCATGACTCCCTGATGAGCGCGCACTACCCGGGGCGCGACGTCTACAACGCGGACGCCGCCCATGCGCTGCCCGCTGCGGTGATCGAGTCGCTCGTCCAGTCGACACCCCGACGGCTGGTCCTGCTGCCCGCACCGCTCGCCGGCTGCCCCAGCGGTGAACTGCGCGGCATACGTACCAGGTTCGGCGCGGGTCTGGATCTGCGCTGGTCCGTCGACGGCACCGCGACCGCGGTGCTGCACCCCACCCGTGACGCCCGTGTCGATGTCCGCACGGGAGACGGCAGCACACTCACCCAGTCCTCCGCCGGACGCACCGTGGCTCCGCTGGAGCTGGCGGCCGGCGTGGACCGCGTCCTCGAACTGGGGCCGCGGTAGCACTCCCCCCACCATGGAAGGACAACCATGGCAACACGCACCCGCACGCTCAGCACGTTCGTACTGGCCCCGGCAACGGCAGTGGCGGCTCTGATCGGCTTCGCCGCCGCCCCCGCCCAGGCCGCGATCTGGTCCTCCTCGGACCAGTGGGGCAACTACACCACCTCCGACGGATACACCCTGTACAACAACATCTGGGGTTCCGGCGCGGGTTCGCAGTCCATCTGGGCCAACTCGTCCTCCAACTGGGGCGTTTCGGCCAACCACCCGAACACCGGCGGCATCAAGTCGTACCCCAACGCCAAGAAGGTCGTCGGCAAGTCCATCACCGCGCTGTCGTCGCTGACCAGCAACTACAACGTCACCGTCCCGTCGTCCGGTGCCTACAACACCTCGTACGACATCTGGGACACCGACTACGACTACGAGCTCATGCTCTGGGTCAACTACAACGGCGCCGTGGGCCCGCTCGGCACGTCGCAGGGCACGGTGACTCTCGGCGGCCACTCCTGGACCGTCTACAAGGGTGGCAACGGGGCCAACCAGGTCTTCTCGTTCCTGCGCACCTCGGACTCCGCCTCGGGCACGGTGGACATCCTGCCCATCCTGAAGTGGATCAAGGACACCAAGGGCTGGTGGGGCAACGAGACCATCGGCGACGTCCAGTTCGGCTACGAGATCACCTCGTCGCCGGGCGGCCTGAACTTCACGACGAACGGATTCGGTGTCTCCGCGAGCTGAGCCGTACGCACCAGGAGCCGGCCCCCGCACGGGGGCCGGCTCGCGTGCGCACTGCCGTCGGATGTCACCTCGGGGCGGGGCCGGTGCTCTCCCGTACCGTCAACTCCGGTGCCAGCAGCTCCACTTCGTCCGTCCCTCGGCCGGAGAGCTTGGCGACGACCTGTTCGACCGAGCGGCGCCCCATCTCCTGCGCGGGGATGGCCACGGAGGTCAGCCGCACCGACGCCTGGGCGGCCACCTGCTCGGGGCAGATCGCGACCACGGACACGTCCTCGGGCACGGCGCGGCCCTGCTGCCGCAGGAGATTGAGCAGCGGCTCCACCGCCGACTCGTTCTGCACGATGAAGCCGGTGGTGCCGGGGCGCTCGTCGAATATCCGCGAGAGGGTCTGGGCCATCGCCGGATAGCCGCCCTCGCAGGGCCGGTGCAGGACCCGCACTCCGGCCTCCCGCGCCTTGGCCCGCACCCCGTCGACGGTCCGCTCGGCGAAACCGGTGTGCCGCTCGTACACCGCGGCCGCCTCGCCGATCACCGCGACCTCACGGTGCCCGAGGCCGGCGAGGTGCTCCACACAGAGCGCCCCGGTCGCCTCGAAGTCGAGGTCCACGCAGGTGAGTCCGTCGGTGTCGGCGGGCAGTCCGATGAGCACGGCCGCACGGTCGGTCTCGCGCAGCAGCGGCAGCCGCTCGTCGTGCAGCTCGACGTCCATCAGGATCATGGCGTCGGCGAGCGAGCTGCCGGCGATCCGGCGCACCGCGGCAGGACCCTCCTCACCGGTCAGCAGCAGGACGTCGTAACCATGGGTGCGGGCCGTGGTGGCGACCGCGATGGCGATCTCCATCATCACGGGGACGTACATGTCGGTACGCAGCGGCACCATGAGCGCGATGATGTTCGACCGGCTGCTGGCGAGCGCCCGCGCACCCGCGTTGGGGTGGTAGCCGAGCTGCTTGATGCTCTGTTCCACCCGCTCCCGGGTGGGTACCGAGATGGACCGCTTCCCACTGAGGACGTAGCTCACCGTGCTCGCGGAGACTCCGGCGTGCTGTGCGACCTCGGCAAGGGTGACCATTCAGCTCTCCATCACAGAACGACGTCGGACACCGGCACGCATACCGGCCTGCATCGGCAGTTTCGGCCAGATATGGCGAAGCGCTTCGACTTCTCAGTATTTGGCTGTGACATGCACGAATGGTTCGAGCCTAGACCTGCACGCACAGCGTGTCCATAGAACAGTCGAAGCGCTTCGACTCAGTGTCCCCTGCCGCCGCAGGCCATCAGCGGCGCCCGTACGGCTACCGCCACGATATGCCGGACAGCCGGCTCGGGACATCAGCGGGACCGGCGCGCTGGCCGCTCAGGTGGCCGCGAGGGCCCATGCGCCCAGCCGGCCGGCGGTCTCCTGCCCGGCCGCCCGGGCATCGCTGAGCTGCGACCGGTCACCGCTCGCCGAACCCGCCCCCGGCCCGGGCGCGAACGCCGGGAGAAGTGCGGCGGGGAGGACCGCGAGGGTCCTTCCGCGGGTGGTGCGGGCACTCCCCTGCCCGCGCGGCCGGCCGATTCGGATTCAGGCGTTGAGCAGGACGGGAAAGGCTTCCATGTCGTTCTGGGTCATCACCGGAAGCTTGCGGATATCCGCGTCCGGCACCGCGAGGCGCAGTCCGGGGAACCGTGCGAAGAGGGCAGGCAGGGCTATCCCCGCCTCGACCCGGGAGAGCCCCGCCCCGGGGCAGATGTGCGGACCGTGGCCGAAGGTCATGTGCCGGATGGGGGTGGGGCGGGTGATGTCGAACGCGTCCGCGTCGGCGCCGTGCTGCTCGAAGTCCCGGCCGATCGCCCGGTACGAGATGACGACGCCCTCGCCCTTGGCGATGACGTCGTCACCGACCTGGATGTCCTCGGCGGCGAACCGCATCAGCAGATGAGTGGTCGGGGTGTCCCACCGCAGCGTCTCCTCGATCACGCTCTCCCAGGAGACCTCTCCGTCGAGGACCATCCGCAACTGTTCCGGGTGGGCCAGCAGGGCTCGTACGGCATTGAGGATGAGCCCGATGGTGGTCTCGTGGCCGGCCGCGACCATCGCCTTGAGATTGCCCACCACCTCTTCCTCGGTGAGGGGCTCGCCGCCCTCTTCGGCAAGGATCAGCGCGGAGGTCAGGTCATCAGTGGGCCGTGCGGCCTTCTCTCGCACGAGCCCGGCGTAGAAGACGTCCAACTCGGCCAGCAGGGCGAGCCGTTCGTCCTGCGGGGTGAGCATCGAGAAGAAGGCCTTGTACTGCCTGGTCAGCATGGCGTTCTCGGCGGGGTCCACGCCCATCAGCATGCCGACGACCCGCATCGGCAGCGGCTGTGCGAACACCGACTTGAGGTCGACGACGGCCCCGTCCCTGCCGCCTTCGGCGAGGGCGTCCAGCAGTTCCCCGGTGAACTTCTCGATGTCGGGCCTGATGGCCTCCAGCCGGCGAGGCGTGAGCGCCTGGGAGGTCTTGGTCCGCAGCCGCCGGTGCTCGGCGCCGTCCACGGTGAACATGGACCGCCCGGCATCGATCATCCCGATCAGGGGCCACGCATGTGTCACCTCTCCGCTCTGCCACAGCCCCCAGGCGTCGATGTCCTTCACCAGCCGCGGGTCGACCAGGAGCTGACGGGCGTCGGCATGCCGGGTGACGGTCCAGGCGGGCACGCCGAGCAGCTCGATCCGGGCGAGCCGCCCGGCGTCGCGCAGCCTCGTCGTCTCACCGTCCAGGTCCTGGACCATGGGGTCGATGACGACGGTCCCGCCGCCCGGGGCAGCTGTGTGCGCGGCGGCGTGAGGGCAGTTCACGAGGGGTCTCCTGTCGTACGAACGGGGGTGAACCGAACGGGGAGCGAGGTGGTCCCGCGCAGAAACGCGGAAGGCCGCCGTACGAGGTCCGCGACGGCGACCCGGAGGTCGAGGTCGGGCAACCGGTCGAGCAGCACCTCGATACCGGTACGGGCGATGGTCTCGGCGATCTCCTGAGCGGGGAAGGGGCACCGGTACTCGCCGTGGCTGAAGGCGAGATGCGCGCCGTTGCCCCCTTGGGCCGAGGCACCGCCGCCGGACAGGTTCTGCCGGATGAGCGGATCGGTGTTGGCGGCGCCGAGCCCGAGCAGCAGCATGTCCCCCGCCCTGATCCGCTGCCCGCCGAGCTGGGTGTCCCGGGAGGCCCAGCGTCCGGCGAGGATCTGCGTCGGCGTGTCCTGCCAGAGCACCTCGTTCATGGCCTCGGCCACGCTGCGCCGCCCACCTGCCATCGAGTCGGCGAACTCGGCCTCGGTGAGCATCAGCCGCAGCGAGTTGCTGATCCAGTCGGCGGTGGTGAGGTGCCCGGCGGCCGTGATGGCCATCAGGTCGAGCATGTACTCCTCGTCGGTGAAGGCCTCGGGGAAGGCGAGCATCCGGGAGGTCACATCGTCCCCGGGCTCGGCGCGCTTGGCGGCGACCAGCCGCCGCATGTGCTCCCCGAAACGCAGATGAGCCTCCTGCGCCCCCGGACCGCCGTCGGCCAGGTCCTTCAGCACCTGGGCGATGTCGGCGCCTTCGTCATCGGGGAATCCGACCAGCCGCGCGAGGACGAGTACGGGAAGGGGCTCGCAGAAGTCGGCGACGAGGTCGGCGGTGCCCCGGCTGCACACGGCGTCGATCAGCCGGTCGGCCAACTGCTCGCAGTGGCTGCGGATCTGGAAAGGGTCGGCTCCTTCGAGGGCGGGCCCGACCATCCGGGCGTGCCGCCGGTGTTCGTCACCCGCACTGAAGTAGATGGACGGCAGGGGCCGCCCGACCATGGGCAGCAGCGGCCAGTCCTCGGGGATGTTCTTCCACTGGTTCCACAGGCCGACATCACGCGGGAAGAGCTCGCCGTCGCTGGTGACTTGATGCAGTTCGCGGTACCCGATCACCAGCCAGGCGGGGAATCCGCCCAGCAGTTCCACCGGGGCGACCGGCCCGTGATCACGCCGCATGGCGCGATAGACGGCATGCGGCTCGGTCTGGAACGCGGGCCCGCTGAGCGGCACGGCCCCCGGCGCCGCGTGCGCGGGGCACTCCGGAGGGGGCAAGGTGGGCTCGGGCTCTGCGGAGGAGGGGCGCGTCATCGTCCTGACTTCTGTGGCGGAAGCTTCACGCGTCACGATCATGCGATCAACGCACGCCCACTATAAGGATTTTATGTGACGCCACAGCGGTCAACTGCGATCAAATGTGCAGCCCGAACGAAGCCCCGAGCGGACATCTCCACACAATTGACCAACATCTCGAAGTACCGCCCCCGACCACCCCGCGCCCGACCACGCGTCGCCCTCGCCCCGGCTACGGCTACGGCTACGGCTACGGCTACGGCTACGGCTACGGCTACGGCTACGGCTACGGCTACGGCTGACTGGAGCCTGCCGCGGCGCCGCACAACTCCCCGCTGACGAGGGCCACGTTGACGAGTCCGGCGACCTGGTCGTCGCCGTTCACGAGCTTCAGCGCATGCCACCGGGACAGCCAGTACACGCGTCCGCGGTGACCGGCGAGCGCCTCCCTCAGCAGGTCCGGAGCGTGCGTCCACACCTCTGGAAGGCCGCCCGCGTAGTCGAACGCGGCACGCAGTTCGACCCACCCGTCGTCCCGGACGTCACCGGCGGTCAGCAGTATCTCGACGGCCTGCCCCGGCTCCTGCCGGCACTTCTTGGCATGGATCCAGTGCACCTGATGGCCTGCGGCGTAGCGCTCGCAACCGTCGCTCCGCACCGAGCCGGTGAGGTGACGCAGCATGGTGAGTCCCGCCTTCCGGGGATGAGGGACCCCGAGCGCCTGCACCACGGTCCGCTGTTCCCCGCACCTCGCGCACGGGGCAGGTCGTCACCCGGAGCACCCGCAGCGGAGCGGGGTGCCGTCCAGCCAGCCGGGGCTGCGCGCTGGAGCTCATGACCCGTCAAAACCCTAACGCATTGGGGCGGTACGCCCCGACGGGCGGCGCCGCACAGCCGACGGATAGTCAGGGGTGCATGGGGACAGGGCCGGACCCGGTCCCCATGCACCCCTGTCCTTGCGATGACGGCTCGATCAGCCGGTGCCGCGGCACGGGCCGGTCGGTCAGCCGGTGACGAGCCCGGGGTCGCTCGTGCCGGCCTCGCCCGTCTCGATGTGCCCGGCGAACCGCCGCAGGAACGTGGCGTCCGCGTCCGAGACCACCGTGATGTCGTACCAGCGCTTGCTTCCCCGCAGGTCAACGGCGTGCTTCACGGTCGTGCCCGCACGCACCTTGAATGTCTGCGCCCCGCCGCCGTAGGCATCCGCGTTGCGCACGGTCAGCTGGACAGTGCCCGTGCCGGCATGGGTGAGAGTCAGGTCGAGCCCTCCGTTCGTGGCGTTATGACGTGCCGTCACCTCCGGTCCTGCCGCCTTGCCGGGCCCCCGGAAGGCGCGCAGGAACCCGTTCGGACCGTGCACGGTGAGGTCGGTCACTTCCTTGGAGTAGGCCGTGTTCCAACGGTCGGAGAGCGACTTGCCCGCCTCGGTGGTGTAGGTCCAGGGCCCGTCGCCGCGATTCGCGGACGTCACCAGGAACTGCGCCCCGGCCGCGTCGCCGCCGCTGAAGGTGAGCTGATACTTCCCGGAGGCCGGGTCGGCCACCCCGTCCACGAGGGGCGCGTACCGCAGTGGCCGGGTGCGCCGCGAGCCGGGCTCCTGCTTCGGCACGCTGCCGGAGGCCGGCGGCGCCGGTACGTAGTCGGGGTGCCGGTTGCCGTCCGGCGGCGCGTATCCGTCCGTGGAGGGCAGCGAGACGGGTGCGGTGTCCTTGCGGCGGAAGTCGAAGGCCGAGGTGAGATCGCCGCAGACGGCGCGCCGCCAGGGCGAGATGTTGGGCTCGTGCACGCCGAAGCGCTCTTCCATGAAGCGGATGACGGAAGTGTGGTCGAAGACCTCCGAGCACGAGAAACCGCCGGTGCTCCACGGGGACACGACCGTCATGGGCACACGCTGGCCGAGCCCGTACGGACCGGCCAAGTACCGGATGTCGCCGGGAAAGTGATCGGCGGAGGTGTCCACGGTGGACAGCCCCTGCGCGGCCCCGGACGGTACGAACGGCGGCACGACGTGGTCGAAGAATCCGTCGTTCTCGTCGTACGTGATGAACAGGGCGGTACGGCCCCAGACCTCGGGGTTGGAGGTCAGCGCGTCCAGCACCTGCGAGATGTACCAGGCTCCGTAATTGGCGGGCCAGTTGGGGTGCTCGCTGTAGGCCTCTGGCGAGACGATCCACGAGATCTTGGGGAGCGTCCCGGCCCGGACGTCGGCCTTCAGATCGTCGAGGAGCCCGTCACCGTTCTTGACGTCGGTTCCGGTGCGCGCCTTGTCGAAGAGGGGTTCTCCGGGCTTGGCATTGCGATAACTGTTGAAGTAGAGAAGCGAGTTGTCGCCGTAGGTCCCCCGGTAGGCGTCGTTGATCCACCCCCAGGAGCCGGCGGCGTCGAGCCCGTCGCCGATGTCCTGGTAGACCTTCCACGACACCCCGGCCTCCTCCAGCCGCTCGGGGTAGGTCTTCCAGCCGTACCCCGCCTCGTCGTTGCCGAGCACGGGACCGCCGCCGGTGCCGTCGTTGCCGGTGTACCCGCTCCACAGGTAGTAACGGTTCGGGTCGGTCGAGCCGAGGAACGAGCAGTGGTACGCGTCGCAGACGGTGAACGCGTCGGCGAGCGCGTAGTGGAACGGAATGTCCTCACGGGTGAGGTGGGCCATCGTCGTAGCGGTCTTGGCAGGCACCCACTGGTCGTACTTGCCCTTGTTGAGAGCCCAGTGACCACCGGCCCAGTCGTGGTTCAGGTCCTGGAGGAACTGCAGCCCGAGATCGTCGGCGGGCGGCCGGAACGGCAGCACCTCCCGTCCGAGGAAGTCCTTCTGATGCCAGACCGGCTTCCCGCTGGGCAGCGTGACCGGACGCGGGTCACCGTAGCCGCGCACACCCTTCATGGTGCCGAAATAGTGATCGAAGGAACGATTCTCCTGCATCAGCACGACGATGTGCTCGACGTCCTGGAGCGTGCCCGTACGGCCCTTCGCGGGCAGTGACGCGGCCCGGGCGATGCTGCTCGACAACGCGGTGAAGGCGACCGTTCCCCCGGCGAGTTGCAGGAGTCGGCGACGGTTGAGTTCTTCCATGAGAGGGGCCTCTGTGGGGTGAGGAAACATAAGGGCGAAAGCGACTGGAGTGTTCCAGAACCGGCGGGCCGGCGGAAGACCCGTGCAGTGTGCACACGGTGGCATTCGGCCGAACACTCGGCGGCGGGAAGGCGGGGGCTCCCGTTCGCAGTCCGGACCGTGGCATCCGCCGCCGCGTCCGGGTACGCATGAATGCTGCGAGCCGGAACTGGACTGCGAGGTCGACATGTCGGCGAAAGAGAGCGCGACCGGGCCGGTTTGCCGTGAGCGATCCCGGAAAGACGCGGGGAGCCAACTGACCCCAAGGAAAGCGATGTTGCCTATGCGTGCAAGATCCGTACGTACCTCCGGCATCCTGACCGCGGCGCTGCTGCTTTCGGCCGCCGCCGTCGCTCCGTCGGCCGGCGCAGCCGTCCGGGACACGGCCGGACCACTGACTGGTGACGGTGGCGCCCCGCACTGCACAGTGAACGCGACGTCCGGCAGCGAGCGTTGTTATCGGACGTTCACGGAGGCCATCGAGGCCGCCAGCGGAGGCCGGGTCACCGGGGCACCACTGTCCGCGACCGAAGCGGTGCGCAGTGACGCGTTCAACGCCCGAATGGCCGACCAGGCGCAGGACGGGGTCATCCAGGGAACCTTCTTCGAGGACGAGCAGTACGGAGGCGCGTCCCTGACCATCTGGGGCGCCGAGCCGTGTGTGAAGGACGGCTGGGTCAACTTCCAGTTCGACCTCGAGGACGACTGGAAGAACCGCATCTCCTCCTTGCAGCCGTGGGGCGGCTGCGCACTCTGGCTCTACCCCGAGCCGGGACTGAACGGTGACCGGGACGGCCCGTTCGAGGCGAACAGCGCCGCCATCGGGTCGTTCATGAACGACCGCACCCAGTCCATCGGCTTCAGCTGACCACCGTTCCCACCGGGCGCTCATGCCCTCCCTCCCCCCACACAGGCACGATCACCCCCCACGGAGATCACCCATGACAGTGAAAGTCCGGCTCCCCCTGCTTCTCGCGGCGCTCGTGACCGCGGGCAGCGCCGTCCTGAGCGCTCCGGGCACCGCGCTCGCCGAGGACCAGCCCACCATCCGTGAACTGCTCGACAAGTGCGACAACGGGACCGACAGCTGCGTCTTCCACCCCGACGGGGCAGCCGAGATATCGATGGGCGAGTCCCACCAGGTAGGCGACTCGGCCTTCAACTGCACCCCGGACAGCCAGACCACCACCGTCGGCTGGTCGGACACGACGGGCGAGTCCAACAGTGTCGGCGTCTCCCTGACCGCGGAGTACGGCTTCTCGCTCGTGTTCAAGATGAGCATCACGGCCACCTACGGGCACACGTGGGAGAGTTCACACACCGAGTCGGAGCTGACGGCCGTGAACGTCCGGCCGGGCGAGGTCGGCTGGGTGACCCGCGAGGTCCAGATGCAGCACGTCAGCGGAACGTACGAGCTGCACTTCCCGGACCGTTTCCACGGCCACTACTACTGGTACGTGCCCTTCGACGCGACGGGCCCGATGCCGGACGCGCCGAGCACCAAGACGCAGCACACCCGGGCGATGACCGATCAGGAGAGGGCGGACCACTGCGGCTGACGCCGCCCGGCGGGCCTCTGCCCGGCCGGAGGCCCGCCGGAGCCCCTCCCGATCCCGGACGGAAGGGGCTTTGCGGGGCTGGAGCTCCGCCGTGCCAGGGACGCCTGTCCCCCTTCCCTGCCGGAACACCCACGCAACCCGCACCCCCCGTGACTCCCTGCTGTTCCTCAACTTCGCTGCGAAGCCGCCATCCGGTGAGGAATCATGCGATTCATGGCTCAGCTCGAAGCGCGCGAAGTGCCGCTGCACAAAGGTCCGACTTGCCGCTGTCGCCAACGACGACGTGGCGAACTTCGGCAAGGTCTTCGACCGCGTCTTCGCCGACAAGATGGCCGACCACATCGATACGATCGCCGGCATGGGGCGGCAGTACTTCGGGCCCGACAAGGCAGTCAAGTCCAGCCTCGACCGCAGCGCGCGCCGGGCGGCGTGGCGGATGATCCGCCGCGAGGAGAGCGTGGACGAGTAGTCCCGCCGCACGCAGGAGGTCCCGCCGTTACGCCCTGTGCGGGCGCGCCGGGGCTCTCCTAGCGTTTCGCGCTCAGTTGGTGACTAGGCCGACGAATCCGGTCCATGCGCCTGGACCGACGGTCAGCATGGGGCCGCTGAGCTGCTTCGAGTCGCGGATGTGCACATGGGTTGCTGCGGCGACAAACTCCACGCACTGGCCGCCGTTGCCGGTGCTGGAGCTGCTCTTGCGCCAGGCGACTTCGACGCATTCGCCGCCTTCGCCACTGCTGTAGCTGCTCTTGAACCAAGCCGCGTCCGGCACGCTCGGCATCTCCGTCCGGCCCATCATCCCTCTTCCAGAAGTCCCTTGACGAAATCCAGCGATTCACTCGGTGTCAGAGCCTGAGCTCGGATGATCCCGTACTGCTCCTCGATATCCCGCACAACGCCGCGCTCGGTGTGCAGACGGCTGTCTCGCTGAACTTCAACGTATGCCATCCTGCGCCCGTCGCCCTTTTCGATCAAGGTGAACGGCCCAGCAAGTCCGCAGTGTCCATGCCGATCGGTCGGCATGATCTGGATCTCCACGTTCCGCCGGTGGCCATGGAGGATGATCTGTTCCAGTTGGCCACGTTGCACGTCCCAGCCCCCGACCGGACGTCGCAGCACCGACTCCTCGATCACGAAGCTCAGAGTTGGCATCGGCTTCCGAGCAAAGATCGCCTGCCGCGCCAGACGTGCCGACACGCGCTGCTCGATCGTCTCCTCGTCGAGAAGCGGTCTCCGCACAGCGAATACAGCGCGCGCGTACTCCTCTGTCTGCAACAGGCCAGGCACAGCCATCGTTGCGTACACGTGCAGGGTGATGGCCTCCGCCTCCAGCCGCGCCATATCCCGGAAGAACGGCGGATACTGCGCCCGCGCAAGCTCCTCCTTCAACGCCATCAGCAAGCCCCCGGCGCTCACCTCGGCCGACCGGCGCGGTCTGACCCCGCTGTTCTGGTCCCACGTACGCCCGTACGGGGAGGTGAACCTCGACATGGACACCCGGCTAACCTCACCGCGGCTGCCGCCGTTCCCGCGCCGCGCACCCCGGTGGACGAGCGGCATCCGGCCCAGTCAGGCAGGCCGTAGAGTCGACAGTGGTCCGGAGTCAGCTGCAATTACTCCGGACCACTGTCCCAGCCTGAAGGCTTCGCTACTCGTCGGCGTCCGGATTTTCGGCGGCGAGCGCATTGGCGACGCTGTGCCTGTTCACGACTGTACCGGCTCGCGATTCGGTGGCGGACTCCCAGTCCGGCCGCAGGCCCGACGGGGTGCCGTGTCGAGAATGCGTGGACGGGCCTACCTGACCTGCAAGACGACCTTGCCTTGAGTGTGACCGGCTTCAACGTGGCGGTGGGCGGCGGCGACGTGATCGAGTGGGTAGACAGTGACGCTGGGGATCGTGACAGCGCCTGTGCGGTACCACTCGACCACCTGCCGCAGACCAGGCGTCGTTCGGCCGCCGACACGGTGGAATCCGTACTTCTCAGCGC
Source organism: Streptomyces sp. NBC_01260 (assembly GCF_036226405.1). NCBI lineage: Bacteria > Bacillati > Actinomycetota > Actinomycetes > Kitasatosporales > Streptomycetaceae > Streptomyces > Streptomyces sp. NBC_01260. The sequence continues at coordinate 796,255 of NZ_CP108464.1, forward strand.
CTTCGGTATCGATCGTGGTCCCGATGCGGTCGAGGCCGGCGACGAGCTCCAGCGAGGCGGCGGTGGCATCGCCGCCGATCGCGTCGAGTGCGGCGTCGAGCCCTTGCGGTGCGATCTTGCGCACACGTTCAACGAGTCCGGGCCCGTAGGCCACCGGGATCGCGCCGAGGGAGCGCAGGTAGTCGTGGTTACGCTCACTCGCGGTACCGATGACGGTGGCGCCCCACAGCCTGGCGATCTGCACCGCCATCGTGCCGACCCCGCCCGCGGCAGCGTGCACGAGCAGCGTGTCGCCGTCCTTCACACCGCCGATCTGCTTCAGCGCGGTGTACGCGGTCTGGCCAACGGTCGCGATTCCCCCTGCAACGTCCCAGCCCATCGACGCCGGTTTCGCGACGGTGTCCGCGGCCTCGATGACGACCCAGTCCGCGTAGCACTGGCCGGTGGCCGAACCCAGCACCTCGTCGCCGACCGCGATGCCTTCGACCCCGTCCCCGAGCTGGTCGACGATGCCCGCGTATTCATTGCCCAGACGCAGCGGGAACTGGGCCTGGGCAATGGCGGAGAAGTATCCGCCGCGCTGCTTGACATCAACCGGGTTGACGCCGGCGGTGTGTACTCGAATCCGTACCTGGGCGGGGCCAGGAGCAGGTTCGGGGACCTCGGCGAGCCGGAGGACTTCGGGGCCGCCGTAGCCGTCGATCACGACAGCACGCATAGTGGCACTTCCTCGTTCTGTGGTTGTGGGTCTCGCGGCGGAAGGACGGATCGGACAGGAAAGCCGTCAGGCAGGGTAGGGCTCATCGGTGCGGCCCTGTTTCAAGGCATTCGTCCACCAGCCGAGTTGACCCAGCAGTTCGGTGGCCGCGTCGAGCGGGGCGTCCGGGGCGAGCGGCTGCCCGTCGGCGCCGAACAGGCTGTGGGCCCCGTGGAAGCTCACGCTGGCGCGAACGCTGACCATATGGAGTTCAGCTACGACCTGACGCAGTGATTCGACCGCACGCAGCCCGCCGGAGAGACCGCCGTACGAGACGAAAGCGACGGGCTTGGCCTGCCATTCGGTCCGGACACTGTCGAGCGCAGTCTTGAGCGGCCCGGGGAAGCTGTGGTTGTACTCAGGAGTCACGATCACGAAGGCGTCCGAGGCGCCGACCTGCTCGCTGAAGCGCGCCAACGCAGGGCTGGCGTCGAAAGACGGGGACAGGTCGACGTCGGCCAGGTCGAGGACATCAACGTCGAATGTCTCGTCCTTCCGAGCTATGTCAGCGAACCAGTGTCCTACGGTGGGACCGAACCGTCCCCTGCGGGTGCTGGCGATCACCACGGTGAGCTTGGGACGGGTCACTGTTGTCTCCGGCTTTCAGAAGGTACGGACGCTCTTTCATGGGAGCGTTTCTCAAGGGTCACGGCGAGAGCCTGTTGGGAGGCGTCCATAGCGGCAATCAAAGCGGCGCGGCCCTCGGACGAGAGGTGGGAGAAGGCCGCCTCCTCCAACTCGGCCCACGCATCCCGCACCGCAGGACACAAGGTGCGCCCGGCGTCGGTGATGCTGACGTCGAGCGCCCGGCGGTCACTGCGCGACGGACTGCGGGTGATCAGCCCGGCGCGCTCCATCGCTTGCAGGGTCGCGCTGGTGGTTGACCGGTCGCGGTACAGATAGCGGACGAGGTCACCCTGCGGCAGCGTCCCGTGTTCCTCCAAGCGCAGCAGGATGAGCTCTTGCGGCGGTGGGACGCCGATCCTGGCCAGCAGAGCGGTGCCGAGCTGTGCGTGCGCCCGCAGCAGCCGCAGGAGAGCGGAGCCGACCGGAGCCTCCGGTACGTGAACGCCTCCTCCGGGCCGGCCGCTCGGCGGTTCCCGTTCGGGGGGTGAGGGATTGAGCGATGCGTCGGGCATGGGGCAACGCTAACACTTTGTTGGCATGCCATCTATTCTGTTGGCATGCCAACAATCAAAGCGCCGGGGCTGGATCGCGGACTGATCGTGCTCGCCGCGGTGCTGCTTGCCGGCGCTGTCGCCTCCCTGCTGGACACGACGATCGTCAGCGTCGCTCTGGAGTCCATCGCCCGGGACTTCGGCGCCTCCGAGAACTCGTTCCAGTGGGTCAGCACCGCCTACCTGCTCACCCTCGCTCTGGTCACCCCGCTCGTCGGATGGAGTGTCGACCGCTTCGGTGCCAAGCCGATGTGGATGTTCTCGATCACTCTGTTCCTGCTCGGCTCGGTGCTCTGCGGCACCGCGTGGTCGATCACCAGCCTCGTCGTCTTCCGGGTCGTCAAGGGCATCGGCGGAGGCATGATCCTCCCGCTGTGCCAGGCGATCCTTGCGCAGGCGGCAGGGCCCCAACGGTTCGGCCGGGTCATGAGCCTGATCGCCCTGCCCGCGCAGCTCGCGCCGATCGTCGGTCCCGTGCTCGGCGGCTTCATCATCGATGGTCTCGGCTGGCGCTGGATCTTCTTCGTCAACGTGCCGATATGTATCGTCGCGCTGGTCCTGGCCTGGCGGATACTCCCAGCGCCCGGCGGACGTCATGCCGCCCCCGTCGACCGGGGCGGCCTCTTGCTCCTGCCGCCCGGTCTTGGTCTCCTGGTCTACGGCTTCTCCCGCTTCCACGACACTGAGGGCTTCACCAACCCTGTCACCATGCTGGTCCTGTCCGCGGGTATCGCGCTCCTGGGCGGGTTCGCCGTCCATGCCCTGCGAACCGTAAATCCGCTGCTCGACCTGCGGTTGTTCTCCTCCCGCGCGTTCTCCGCTTCCTCCGTACTGATCTTCCTCCACGGCGTTGCCGTCTACGGGCCGCTCTTCCTGCTGCCCCTGTTCTACGCCCGCACTCGCGGCTACGACGCCGGCACCATCGGATGGCTACTCGCACCACAAGGACTGGGAACCCTGCTGGCAATCGCGTTCGCCGGCGTGCTGGCCGACCGATACGGATCGCGACCGCTGGTGCTGTGGGGCACGGCCGTTACCGCTCTCGGAACCGTGGTCTTCACCCAGCTCTTCGCCGCGCCGGACGATATCCTGCTCAGCGTCTCCTTGTTCGTACGAGGTCTCGGTCTTGGATTCGTCGGGGTGGCCATCACCGCCGGGGCGTACCGTGACATCTCCGCGGTAGCCATCGCCGGAGCGACCGGCATGATCAGCGTCGTCCAACGGCTCGGCGCGTCGTTCGGCACCGCCGTGATCGCCGTCATCTTGGCCGTCCAACTCCCGAATGCGTCGACGTTGCCCGGAAGCGGGCACATCGCGAGCGCCTACGGCAACACCTTCTGGTGGATGCTGACCTTCACGCTCATCAGCTTCATCCCCGCCGCCGTCCTCCCGAGGCCCCGGTCCAAGCGTCCGAGTGGTACGGCACAGCCCGCCGATACGGATCCGACACCCGAGCGTGGACCGCTGGCCTAGGTCCTGTTTCTCGGATCATGTACGGAGCCAGATCATGAGTGCTGCGAGTGTGACGGTGCCGAGGTAGATGTAGGCGCGTTTCTCGTAGCGGGTCGCGACGGCGCGGAAGCCTTTGAGGCGGTTGATGGTGCGTTCGACGGTGTTGCGCTTCTTGTAGAGCTCGCTGTCGAAACCGGTAGGCCGACCGCCGCGTGAACCTCGGTTCTTGCGGTGTCTCTGCTGGTCGAGACGTTCGGGGATGGTGTGCCGGATTCCGCGTCGTCGCAGGTAGCGGCGGTTCTTCCGGGACGTGTAGGCCTTGTCCGCCAAGACATGGTCGGGCCGGGTGCGTGGCCGGCCGACTCCGGCTCGCGGCACCAGAACCTGTTCCAGCACCCGCTCGAGCTGGGGTCCGTCTCCGTAGTGTCCGGGTGTCAGGACGAAGGCGAGGGGCGGCATCGTCCCTCGGCAACGAGGTGGATCTTGGTGGTGAATCCTCCGCGGGAACGTCCCAGACATTCGCCGACCTGACCACCTCCTCCAGGCGGATGGTCAGTCTCCGCAGTACCGGATCGACCTGGTTCGTCCCCCACTTGGCCCCCCTTTGAGGGACGGCGGCCGGGGGCGCTTTCCTCGCACCGGCGGCGTGCTGGTGGGCTCGCACGGCTGTCGAGTCCACCGACACGTCCCAGTCGATGCCGCCCTCGGCGTCCTCGGCTACCTGGATGCGAGACAGCAGCATCTGCCAGGTTCCATCGGCTGACCAGCGACGATGTCGTTTATAGACCGTCTCCCATGGCCCGAATCGCTCCGGCAGATCCCGCCACTGCACGCCGGTCCGCACCCGGTAGAGAACCCCGTTGATCACCCGGCGGTGATCGCTCCACCGACCTCCACGCGTACCACCAGGAGGTAGGAACGACTCCAGCCGATCCCACTCCGCATTCGTCAGATCCCCACGGCCCATGAACCCAGCCTGGCCCCAACACCCCTCGCAGGTCAGGAGATCCGAGAAACAGGACCTAATACAGCTCTCACGAAATCACGACGAAGCGTCAAGCGGTGTCTGGGCTCGACGATACCGCTCAAGAATCGACCGATTGATGAGCAAGATCAATAAGTGGCGGCGCACAGCCGGATCGACGCCGGATCATGCCCATAAAACGGTGTCAGAAAGTCGATGTGCTCAAGAACTTGAGGAGCAACGTTTTCTGTACGATCTGGCAGGTGCAGCCACCCCAGGACGACGACACCGCCGATCTCCTCGCACCCGTTCCGGCCGTACGGACCGGCAGCCTCGTGGGATACGCACGCGTGTCCACCAAGGGGCAGTTGCTCGACCGGCAGATCCACGCACTCACCGAGGCAGGGTGCATCCGGATCTTCGCCGACAAGAAGTCCGGCAGGAACGCCGAGCGCGAGGAACTGTGGAAGGCCCTCGACTACCTGCGCGAGGACGACACCCTCGTCGTCCCGTCGCTGGACCGGCTTGGCCGTTCCATCCAGGACCTCATCGCGATCGTGTCCGGCCTGCGCAAGCGTGGCGTCGGCTTCACCGCGCTGCACGAGGCGCTGGACACGACCACGCCCGGCGGGCGCCTGGTTTTCCACGTGTTCGCGGCACTGGCGGAATTCATCCGCGAACTCATCGTGCAGGGCACCAACGAGAGCCTGGACGCCGCTCGTGCCCGCGGCGCCCGACTCGGTCGCCCGCGGGCGATGACGGAGGAGCAGGTACGTCACGCCCGCGACCTGCTCGCCCGCCCGGAGAACACCGTCACCTCGATCGCGAAGCTCCTTGGCTTCTCCAGGAACACGATCTACAACTACGTGCCCGAGCTGAAGGGCGGTCGCCTCGCACTCAATGAGGCGACGAGTACGCCGGAACTGTCCCAACCCACCAGGTCCGAGGACTGATCACCGCCGTTTGCGGCTGGTGACGATCCTGCTCGCTTATTCCGTACCCAGCAGGCCTGACGGCTCGTTGGGCAGGACAGCAGCGGCCGTCTTGACGTTCCCGGTCGCGGGTGGGGTGTGGAAATGTCGATGCAGCCGAGGCCGTGGCCGAAGGTGCCTGAGCTGACCGCGCAGGTGGCGCGGGCGGTGGCGGCACGGGGCCCGTACCCGTTGGCGATGCGGGTCCGTGACGAGCTGGGCGAGTTGTTCGCGGACGCCGAGTTCGCCGAGGCTTTCGGAGCCAGAGGGCTGCCAGGCTGGTCACCGGGCCGGCTCGCGCTGGTGACGGTGTTGCAGTTCGCCGAGAACCTCACTGACCGGGGGGCAGTGCATCGGGTGCGGTACGGCATGGACCTGAAATACGCGCTCAGCCTGGAGCTGGATGATCCCGGGTTCGACGCCTCGGTGCTGTCCGAGTTCCGCACGCGGTTGGTCGAGCACGGGATGGAGGAGAAGGTGCTCGACCTGCTGCTGACCGCGCTCAAGGACGGGGGCTTGGTGAAGGCGGGAGGCAAGCAGCGTACTGACTCCACCCGCGTGCTGGCGGCGGTCCGTGATCTGAACAGGCTGGAGCTGGCCGGGGAGACGCTGCGGGCCGCGCTGGAGGCGGCTGGCCTGCGCGGCCCCGGACTGGCTGATCCAGGCGGTGCCCGTTCGGGAATGGGCCGAGCGCTATGGACCGCGGATTCACTCCTGGCATCCGTCGGCTTCTACGAGCAGGCGCGAGGAGATGGCCCTGGCTTACGGCCGGGACGGGTTCGCGCTGCTGGAGGCGGTGCACGCGCCTGACGCCCCAGCCTGGCTGCGCGAACTCCCGGCGGTGCAGGTCCTGCGCACGATGTGTGTGCAGAACTACCACCGTGCCGTGACCGAGGCCGAGGCGGAGGCGGAGGTGAAGCGCCGGGAGAGCAAAGACCTCCCGCCCGGCAGACTGCGGCTGGTCTCCCCGTACGACACGGACGCGCGCTACGGCCTCAAGCAGGGCTCCTGGTGGACCGGCTACAAGGTCCACATCAGTGAGTCCTGCGACGAAATTGATGACCACGACGCGCCCGCCGGCCAGGCGACGATCCCTGGAGCCGACGGACCGCCGCCGCGCTTGATCACCAGTATCGCGACCACCGACGCCACAGTGACCGACGCGGAAATGACTGAACCGGTCCATCACATGCTCGCAGGCGGTGGTCTTCTGCCCGCCGAGCACTTCCTCGATTCCGGTTATGCCTCCGCCGAGTTGATCGTGGGGATGAAGAAGAGTTTCGGGGTCACCATGGTCACTCCGGTCCTGATGAACAGCTCGCCCCAGGCACGTGCCGGCGCGGGGTTCGACCGCACCGCGTTCACCATCGACTGGGAAAATCGGCAGGCCACCTGCCCACGCGGGGACACCAGCACCTGGTGGAGCCCCGCGACCCAGCGCGGGACCACGGCCATCGTCATCAAATTCGACAAGGAAACATGTCGCCCCTGCCCGGTTCGGGGCCAGTGCACCCGCTCGAAGACCGGCGGCCGGACCCTGTCCCTGCAACCCCGCGAGGTGCAAGAAGTCCTCGACCATGCCCGCCTCCAGCAGGGCGACGATGAGTGGCGAGCCAAGTACGGAACCCGCGCGGGCATCGAGGGAACCATCCACCAGGCCGTCGCGGTCACCGGAATGAGACGTGCCCGCTACCTCGGCCTCCAGAAGACCCACCTGGAGCACTCTTTCTCCGCCGCTGCGCTCAACCTCATCCGCCTCGATGCCTGGTGGAACGGCCACCCGCTCGACCACACCCGCATCAGCCACCTTGCCCGACTCAGCCTTTCCCTCGCCGCGTGACCGAACAAGCCAGCAGGATCGCCACCAGCCACAAACGGCGGCGATCAGTTCGCGCCGGGGCACCTCCGCTTCACATGCTCGCGTCCTCTTCGGTAGGTGGTCTGGGGACAGTACGGCGGAGGTCATCGGCCGCGGCACGGTGTCCCTCTGCGGTCAGGCGGTCGGCGAGGAGGGCCCGAGCTTCGCGGTACCCCTTAGAAAGCTGCGCTGGCATGGTGTCGTGCCGTTCGATGACTGTTCCGGCCTCGGCGAGCAGGACGACGGCTTCCTCCAGCCAGGAGCCGCCCGCCTCGGTCCGCAGGTTGATGGCGAGGAGCAGCATGAGGGCGAGCCTCGCCTCGAATCCCGGGTCGGCCATGGCCATGCGGCGGCGTATGGCCACGGCCTCGTCGGTCACGGCGATGGCGTCGTTACGGCGGCCGATGGCCAGGAGCACAATGCTGAGTGAGGCCAGTGCCTCGGCCAGTTTGTTCGCGTGGGCTTGCGGTTGACGCCCGGCCAAGCGCCGCAGTATGGATACGGACTCGTGGGCGGCGGAGAGTGCCTCGGCTCCCTGTCCCGCGTAGAGCAGGTGCACGGCGCTCCCGGTCAGTACGTTCGCCAACTCGCTCTCGTACGAGACAGGATGGACTGCGGCGAGTCGGCGGAGGAGAGCCACCGCTTCCTGCGCCACAGAGATCCCGGGGTCGCCTACGCGCCACAGTGCCTTGGCGAGGTTGGACAGAGCTTCCGCCAGGGCCTTGGTGTGCGCTGCCGCGTTCGTTTGCGAGAGCCGTCGCAGGATAATAATGCCTTCCTGGAGTGCCGCCACAGACTCCTCGGGAGTGGCGGTGAATCCGAGGCACAGGCCGAGCCCCACCAGAGACGCGGACAGGTCCCGCTCATGGGTCACGGGGTCGCCAGCGGCCAACTCCCGGAATAGGGCCACGCACTCCTGTGTCGTGACGGTCGCGTCGACCCACCGGTCGGCCTGGCACAGATCTCGCCCGACGTTCAGCAGCGCGCTCGCGAGATCGGACCGATACTGATCGTCTCGTCCGGCGAGTTCGCGCAGGATTCTGATGGATTCCTCGGTGGCCGCCAGTGCGTCGGCGCGGCGTCCGACTGCGGAGAGTCGCACGCCGTAGGCCGTCAGCGCGGTCGAGAGGTTGCGTTCGACCAGTTCCGCCTCGGCGGGGTGCCGCAGTTTGTTGCGGTCCAGCGCTCGGTATTCCCGCACATTTTCCTCGGCCGCCGCCAGCGATTCCTCCAGTTGCCCCGCGTGATAGAGGCGGACGCTGTGCTCGTGCCGGACGACGCCCTGGTCGTTGAGGTGCCCGGCCCGTGAGAGCCGGTGCGGCAGTAGTCGGGTGCTGACGGCTGCGACGCCCGGGTCGAGGTCTGGGTGGGGCAGCTTGAACGGCGGGAAGTGGGCCGCAATGGCTTCGAGGAGTTCGGGTGCGATGTCGTCGAGCCGGGCCAGCGTGGTCAGGGCGGCGCTGCCGGCTGCGACGGCGACGTGGGGGGCGGCCGCGAGGAGTGGGTACAAGTGCCGTGGTCCGACGTGCGGCCAGCGCTGGGCGGCCGATGCAAGGAAGGTGACGGCGCGGGGGGTCCACAGGAGTGTGGCGGGGTCGGTGGCGCCGGTAAGCAGGGTGCCGACGGTCACTCGGGCCCATGGCTGGGCCGGGTACTCGGCGTGGTGCCCCGGGAGGGTGAGCGCCAGGAAGTCCTCGCTGAGGCGGTCTGGGTACAGCGGTTCCAGGACGGTCTCCTGGGCTGGGTCCGCCGGTGGGTAGCAGACGGCGTGGTCGGCGAGCACGCGGTGCGCCGGGAGCTTCAGGTCCAGCCCGGCAACGACGTCCAACCCCTGAGCGGGCGCCATCGGCCCCGTGAGCGCGGCGGTGAACACGGTCCGGTTCATCGCGTCGGGCGGGGTGGTGAAGGTCCGCGCGGTCGGGTCGATCTCGTGGCCGCCCTCTCCGTGCAGCCGTGCCCAGTGCAGATGTTCGCGGTCCAGGAGGTAGCAGGTCAGCCCGGCGAGGTCGGGCGGCGGGCGACGGCCCGCGACGTGGGCGTCGACAGCGACCAGGGCCGCGAGGTGTACCGAAAGGGTCAGCCCGAAGTCGTCCCCGGCGAGGGCGGCGGGTGTTTCGACACGGAGGGACGGGACGCCGTACCGGGCGGCGAAGCTGTCATGGGCGACAGCGAACATCTCCGTCCGCGGCGACCCGTCGCCCTCCCACTCCTGCGTCCCGTCGGACAGCGGAGGCAGGAACTGCGTGGACGTTCCGGCCTGGAGGTTGGCAACGGAGGCGCGGACGGCGGGCCAGATATCGTCGCCTCGGGCCAGCAGCAGGATGCGCGCGGGCACCTCGGGTTGGTGCAGCAGGGCGTTGCTGAACAGCCACAGCAAGTGCGACAGCGGCCAGCGGTCGGCGTAGTCGACGACCAGCAGGGTGCCGTCCGCAGCGGCGCCGAGATCCTGGCTGCCGGGCGGCGGAATTACGCTCCCGGGGCCGTGCGTGGCGGTGACCACTTGCCAGCCGTCGTCCGCCGATTCACGCGCGAAGTGGTCGGCGAGCCGGGTTTTCCCCTGCCCGCCTGGCGCGTGCAGCCACCTCACAGCGAGCTGTGGCCCCTTGTCTCGCCATCGCCGCAGCGCTGCCAGCTCCGCCGTCCGGCCGGTGAACTCCACAACGGCGAAACGGGCGTTGAGCATGCGGCTCGGCACCTCGCGCAGGAACGAGTCGTCGGCGGCGGGCGGCGGGCGCCACCGCTGAAGCAGGTACACCGGTATGCCATCGCCGAAGACGTGGATGTCCGCGCCGACAACACCATAGGCAAAGCCGTTCTCGGCGCGGACGGACTGTGTCACGGCGTGTCTTCCTCGGCGTCGGTGGCGCTGGCCGGTGGCGAGGGGTACGGCGAGGCACGATGGTGGACGTGCACGCTGCTGCCCGGCCCAAGCGCGCCGTACGCCGACCCGCCGCCAGTAGCATGCACGCTCTGCTGCCAGACGTTCTGAGCCGTCGGCAACAGAGCGCCGACCTCGTCGATCAGCGCGGCCACTTCGCCGGAGAGCTCCGGGGCACGGCGCAGCAGATCCTCCAGGTTCTCCTGCCAGCGCTGCACCTGCCTGTTTCGGGCAACCTCCAGCTCGGCCGCGTCCCGCACTCGGGCCGCACTCGCCTCCAACTCGGCCTGCACGGGGTCGTCCTCGTCTCCCGTCATGCCCTCGTCACGCCGTCTGAAGAGCGCCACGGTCCGGTCGCGGGCCACCTCCCACGCGGAGGTGGCCATGGCGGAAACGACGGTGGTGGCGCCGGCCATGGCCAGTAACGACACTGGGTCCGACAAAGGCATCCCCTTTCAGAGTCCCGCGCCTCTGGTGGCGAAGGCCATCCAGGCGGATGCGGGAAGTGCCAGCACGAGCCGTCCGGTTTTCGAGTCCCGGACGGAGACTACGTTGGGATAGTCAGCAGCGGCTTCCAAACAGTCAACTCCGCCCACCGCACCCGGCTCACCGCTCCACCGACACATGCCGCACCGGAGCACCGCCGTTTGCGGCTGGTGGGTGACAGCGTTCCTATCGGACCGCCTCATCCGCCTCGATGCCTGGTGGAATGGCCATCCGCTCGACCGCACCCGCGTCAGCCACCTTGCCCGCCTCGGCCTCTCCCTCGCTGCGTGACCGAATATGCCAGCAGGATCGGTGACAGCGTTCTTACCGGCACCCCTTGTCGCGGGCGATCTCAATCGCCACGTCCGTCGTGCGGCCGTTGACCATGCCGCCGTCGCCCAGCTTGTGAATCAGGTTGGCCGAGCGCATCAGGCGCTCGACTTCACCGGTCGTGAAAACGGGCCGCAAGCCGCTCGGGCGTGCCAGCTCCAGCTGCGACAAGCGTTCCAGGACACCGGCGATGCTGGTCTCCAGTGTGTTGAGAGGCTGATGGTCGGCCTTGAGTGCCCGCGCGAAGTTCACGAACAAGTCGTCAGGTTCGCTCTGTGCATGCTCGACGGCCTGCAGGACGCTGACCCGCTGCTTCAGCGCAATGGCCAGGGCAGCGATTTCGAGGTGGGTGCGGAACGTGCCGCCATGGTCGTCGACGCCGGGAAACGACTTGGTCAGCGTGCTGATCTCGACGGCCTTGCCCTCCGGCAGCTTGTCGAGTGTGCTTTGCCACCCAGCGAGGCAGCGGTCAGCGGCGCCCAGCGCCGTGTTGATGGCGTGGACTGCCGAGTCCACTCCCAGCGAGGCACCGAGCTTGCCCTGATCGAGCAGAATGGCTGTGGCTTTGTCGATGGCATCGCGGCAGCCGTCCAGTTCGCTGTGCTCGGCTTCGAGCTTTTCTTCCTGCAGTTGCTCCAGCAGTTCCGTGATGTGTTCGATAGCCTGCTGGCGCTTGTTGTCCGTGTACGCGCTCACTCCCACCGCTACGGCCATGAGCACGAGCGGCGCAGCCACGGTGAGCGTCGCGCCGGGCACCGGCAAGACCGTTGTCGCGCTGCACCGCGTACGGCATCTCCTGGGGTTCCTGCGCGACGGCGGGCGATCCCGGTCCTCCGATGACGCCCCCGCCGTGCGTATCGGAACCATGCACTCCTTCAAGGGCCTCGAGTTCCGTTGCGTGGCCGTCATCGGCGTGCACGACAAGGCGCTGCCCTACCCGGGGGCCGTGACACCGGCCGATGTGGACCGGCTCCAGCGCGAGGCGGATCTGATGGCTGAGCGCTGCCTGCTCTTCGTCGCCTGCACCCGGGCCCGGGACGGCCTGTACGTGTCCTGGACGGGGGTGCCGAGCCCGTTCCTGGTCGAGGCCGGTGTGGCGTGAGGACGAAACACCACGGGCACGGCCGCGGAGAGAACGCCAGGCGCGGCAGCCATCGAACCGCGTCAAGCGGCCCTCCCCAGGCCTCATCGTCCGCTGCGACGGCGATGGGCCCGCTGCCGGCACGTCGCACCGCAGTAGCGTGCCGGGCGTCCCGCGGTCTTGGCCTCGAACTCGGCCCCGCACTCCTCGCATCGTGTTCTCATTGCGGGACGCCTGCCGGGCCCGTCACGAAATGCATGCCCTTCCGTGACTGAAGCCGGTCCCCGCAGGCCCTCCAGCGCCAGCTGGACCATGCGGACTCCCCCGGCGCTGTCCCGATGAGCGGCCCGCATCGTCGCGCACCCGACAATGAGTACGGCGACGTCGTCCGGGCCGATGTCGGCGCGGACCCCGCCGGCCTGCTGGGCGGCGCGGAGCAGTTCGGCCAGTGCCTGCTGGAACTGGTGTCCCGACGCGGCGAGCATCGGACGCGGCCAGCTGGTGTCGGTGGTCACGAGGTCACAGACGTGCCTGCGCCCGGCGGACTTGTCGATGGCCTCAAGGAGGAACCCGAAGAACGCCGCGGTGGGAGGGGCCTGGGCGGCCCATCGCCGGGCGGCGGCGACCAGGTCCTCGACGTGCTGGACGAGCACGGCCTCCAGCAGGGTCTCCTTGCTCGGGAAGTGCCGGTACACGGTGCCGGTGCCGACCCCCGCCTGCCGTGCGATCGCGCTGAGCGAGACGTCGAGTCCCTGAACGGTGAACGCCTGAACAGCGGCGACGAGCACCTTCGTGCGGTTACGCCGGGCATCCGCCCGGCCGGTGTCAGGGGGAGCAGGAGCCATGTCACGTAATCCCTTGTCCGTCCGACTCAACCGGGTGCAGGATTCCACATCGTCCCCGGGGCCGCCACGCTGACCGTGCCCCCGAAACTCCCCGGGGCGGAGGATGACATGACTGTTCACCCGTCAGACCCCGCGTCCGGTCCCGGCCCTCGGCCCGATGACCGACTCGTTGCCGTGACCGGCGCGACCGGCAAGCAGGGGGGCGCCACCGCACGTCGCCTCCTGGCAGCCGGCAGACCGGTGCGTGCGGTCGTACGTGACACGACCGCACCCGCCGCCCTCGCGCTGCGTGCCGCCGGGGCCGAGCTCGCCCGCGGCGATTTCGACGAACCGGCGAGTCTGCCGGCGGCGCTGGAGGGGGCCTCGGCCCTGTTCGCCGTGCCGCCCGTCGCGTACGGGCCGGCCGGCACCGACGTGGAGCGGGAATTCGTCCGCGGCCGGGCCCTCGCGGATGCCGCGGATGCGGCCGGAGTCGGGCACGTCGTGTTCACCGGCATCGCGTCCACTCGGGACGGGCTGGCCGCGGCTCAGGGCAAAGAACGAACAGAGCACTACCTGCGCGAGCGGATCCGTCTGGTGACGGTGCTGCGGCCGGTGCGGTTCATGTCGAACTTCCTCGCGTCGTGGGACATCGGCATGGACGGCATCGTCGACGGTGTGCACCGCCACGTCTTCCCGCCGGACGAGCCCGTCCAGGTCATCGCGCTGGAGGACATCGCGGAGTTCGCCGCGCTGGCATTCGACGACCCCGACCGGTTCGCCGGCCGGACACTGGAGCTGGCCGGGGACGCCCCGACCCCGGCACAGGCGGTCGCCGCCATCACCGAAGCGACCGGCACGACCGTGCGCTACGAGCAGCTCACCCATGACGAGGCCGCCGCGCTCAGCCCCGAGATCGCGCACGTCAGGGAACGTTGGGCAGCCGGCGCGCGCTGGCATGCCGACATCGAGGTACTGCGCGTGGTGCACCCCGGACTGCGCACCTTCGCGGACTGGCTCGCGGAGTCCGGCGCCACTGCGATCCGCACCGGATTCCTTTCCCCTCAAGTCCCTTCAGTGCAGGCAGGCTGACCCGTTCGGTGCGTGCGCGAGGGACGCGGGGGCCCGGCTGGACTGCTCCAGGAGATGAGTTGTCCCCCAGGCCCTCATAGGCCCCCTGAGGTCCCCTGGGGGACAACCCCCAGGAAAGTCGGGGAGAAACCGGGTCGTGGGGAGGACGCCGGGTCCGTAGGTTCTGGGGTGAGATCTTCGTACCGCCCCACACACAGCCTCCGGAGGCATCTCGTGACCGCCCCAACCCCTCAGCCGACGCGCACGCCTCGCGCGCTTGTCGCGGCCTTCGTGCGCTTCGTGGTCTGCGGCGGTGGGGTCGGGGTCGCCTCCAGCGGGATGCTGGTCCTGCTCCACGACCGGATGCCGTTGGCCGTGGCGAACGCTCTGGTGACGGTCGTGTCCACCGTGATAGCGACCGAGCTGCACAGCAGGATCTCGTTCCGGAGCGGGCGCCGGGGATGGGGCGTCCACCTTCAGTCCGGGCTGACCGTCGCCGTGAGTTACGCCTTCACGACCGGGGCGCTGCTCTGCCTGTACGCGTTCCGGGCCGAGCCGTCGGCGCTGGTCGAGCAGAGTGTGTACCTGTCGGCGTCGGCGCTCGCCGGGGTCGGCCGGTTCGCGCTGCTGCGGGTGGTGGTCTTCGGGGAGCGGAAGGCCGGCCGGACCCGTGCCGGGGTGCTCGGCAGGACTTCCGTGGCCATGGCCGCCTGACACGGAAGGGCGGACCGTCGTCCTCGGTCGCGCCTGCCGTCGGCACCGATTGGATATCGTGGCTGGTCGGCCGGGCAGTCGCGCGGCCCGTGAGTCGAGTGGGCGGGGCGCAGGTGGCACAGGAGCGGGCCGGATGGGTGCGGGTGCCGGTCGGGGACGGTGCCGTGCGGTGGGCCACGCGTGGGAAGTGTCTGCGGGTGCTGGTCGTCGTGCACAACGTGACCTCCGCCACGCGGCTGCTCGACGTGCTGCCGCTCTTCGACGGCGATCTGCGGATTCAGCTCCTCGCCACCTGCCCGGAGTCCTCCGCGTTCTCGGCCGGCACGGCCGAGCTCCTGGCCGGCACCGGAGTGCCGGTGCTGCCGTGGGAACAGGCCGTCGAAACGCCGGTCGACCTGGCCGTCTCCGCCAGCTTCGGGGGCCAACTGGAGCTCCTGCGTGGCAAGTTGACGATCCTTTCGCACGGTGTCGGATACACTAAAAGGCTGGCTGCACCGGACACCGGACACCGGACACCGGACCGGGGACGGGGACGGGTGCGGGGGCCGATCCCGCGCCCGTGTTCGGACAGGCTCCGCAGTGGGTCCTGGCCAATGGCGTGCCCATCGCGGACGCCCTCGTCCTCTCCCATCCCGAGCAGTGCGACCGGCTGCGCGCCGCGTGCCCCGAGGCCGCGCCGACCGCCGTGCTCGCCGGTGATCCCTGCTTCGACCGTGTACTCGCCGCCCGTCCCTACCGCGAGCGGTTCCGCCGGGCGCTCGGGGTACGGGCGGGACAGCGGCTGATCGTCCTCAACTCCACCTGGAATCCGGAGTCCTTCTTCGGGGACGGCGGCGCGGGCGGCGACGACCTGCTGCCCGCACTGCTGCCTCGGCTCGCACGCGAGTTCCCCGTGGACGAGTACCGGTTCGCCGCCGTCCTGCACCCCAACATCTGGCACGGCCACGGTCCAGGTCAGGTCCGGGCCTGGCTCGACCGGGCTCGGCGCTGCGGGCTGGTGCTGATCGATCCGCTGGAGGGGTGGCGGCAGGCCCTGGTGGCGGCCGATGCGGTGGTCGGGGACCACGGGTCCGTCACCTTCTACGCGGCGGCGCTCGGCACTCCGGTGCTGCTGGCGGCGGCTCCGCTGCACGAACTCGATCCCGGGGCACCGGTCTCCGACTTCATGCGGGAGGCGCCCCGGCTCGATCCCCGTGAGCCGCTGCGCGAACAGATCGACCGGCTCATCGAGCACCATCGGCCGCTGCCGGGGCCCGCCGCGTACACGACCTCCGTGCCGGGCGAGGCCGCGGTCCGGCTGCGGACCCTGTTCTACTCGATGATGGGTGCGGCGGAGCCGGAGTGGCCCGCCTCGCTGGACCCGTTGCCGCTGCCCGGCCACGAGCCCGTGTCCGTCACCGCTCCCCTCCATGTACTGACCCGGGTGCCGAGTCCGGGCGAGGTCGTGGTGACCCGTTGGGCGGGTTCCCCGCCGGCCGCCGAATGCGCCGGCGGGGAGGTGCACATCGCCGTGCACGAGGACACCCGCGACGTGGACCAGTTGGAGCTGGCCGACGTCATCTTCCGGGACGGCCTGCCCGACGATCCTCGCTTCGGGTCTCCGGCCGTCTGGACGGAGGAGGTGTTGCAGCGCCATCCCGGCTGTGCGCTGGCCGCCTTCACGGTCGGTCCTGCCGAGTGTGTCGTCCGGCTGCGGGGCGGGAAGCCGCTGCGCCTGCTGTCCTCGCCGGAGACCGCGGTGGACCCCGCTGCCGCCGCCTCGGCTCTCCACGCGCTGCTGGGGGCCGGGGAAGCCGGCGGCGACGTCACGGCGACGCGGCTCGCGAAGCTGGTGGCTGACGGCGGGTTCGCGGTCCGCGTCGGGGCCCGGCGGGTACGCGTGCGGGTCGCCGGCCTCCACCCCGGGTGACGCGGCTCAGCCGGTGCCGCGCTCCTCGGCCGTGCAGCGCTCGCGCATGGACCGCAGATGGGCCACGTGGTACTCGGCGCTCTGGCCGCTCAGCGTCGTGATCGCCGCCTCGATCAGCGGGCGTGCGGCCGCGGTGTCCGACGCGTCCAGCCAGGTCTCGGCCAGGTCGGTCAGGGTCCGGGCCGTGTTGTACGTATCCCCCTGCGCCCGGAAGTGGCTCAGTGCCGTCCCCAGCCGGTCCCGGGACTCCTCGAACCTCCCGAGGCCGCGCAGGGCCCGGCCCCGGTGGCGTTCCAGCAGGGCACGTGCGCGGGGGACGTCGGCGGTTCCTTCGTCCTGAGTGCCCATCGTGATCAGGACGGCGTCCGCCGCCTCGAAGCACGCGTAGGCCTCCTCGAACCGCCACTGACGCAGCCGCAGCAGTCCGAGGAACTCCGTCGCCGACGCATGGCCCCGCTTGTGGCCCGCCGCCTCCTCGGCCCGCGCGGCCGCGAGTGCCTCCGCCTCCGCCTCGTCCCAGTGGCGCAGCTCGGTCAGCGTGTGCGCGAGTTGGGCGTGCAGTGCTCCCGCGTCCGCCGTTCCCGGCAGGTGGGTGTCGGCGAGCCGTGCTCCGATGCGCAGTGCGGGCAGCAGCATCTCGTGGCGGCCCGCCTTGAGTTGCAGCGGCCACAGGGAGCGGCAGAGCCGTACGGCCGAGGCCGGGTCGCCCGACTCCTCGGCGCAGTGGACGGCCTGGATCAGGTTGCCGCACTCGGCGATCAGTGCGTCAAGCGCCTCGCCCCGGCTTTCGAAGGCAGGGGTTCCTGGGGCCGGGTTTCCTGGGGCCGAAGGTGCGGGGACCCGCCAGCTCTCCGGCAGCGCCTGATGGGCCACGGACGTCGACAGATGGACATACCAGCGCAGGGCTCGGGCCATCGCGGCCGAGCACGCGGCGATGCCGTCCTCCTGCACGGCGACGGCCTCGGCGTGTCCGCGGACCGCGGGGCGGTAGTGGTAGCGGGCCCGGCCGTCAGCGGTGGTGTTGCGCTCCAGCAGGAGCCCTTCCGCCAGTTCGTCCAGTCGTTGGGCGGCGTCCTCGGGCGTCGTTCCGGTCGCGTGCGCGGCCACCGCGGCGTCGAGGGCGGGCCAGTCGCATACCGCCATCAGGCGGTACAGCTTCGCCGTCCCCGGTTCCAGCGAGCGGTAGGTGTCCTGCGCCGCCGCCCGTACGGGGTCGGCGCCGGCGGCCGGGCCGGACGCGGGTTCGGTGAGGCGGGGTGCCGCCGCACGCAGGGCGTACGGCGATCCGCCGCACCGGGCGAGGACGGAGGGCAGGGTGGCGCGGGCCGCGGCGATCGCCGGCTTGTCCAGGAGCTGGGTCAGCAGCCGTACCGCGTCCTTGTCCGTCAGCGGGCCGACGGGAACGCGTACCGCGTCGAGGCCGGGGAACGGACGACGGGCCACCACGATCATGAACACAGCGGGCGCGGAGGTGAGGAGCGGCCGGATCTGGGCGGCCGAGTGCACATGGTCCAGGACGATCAGCAGCTTCCGGTCCGCTACGCAGCGGCGGAAGAACTCGCTCAGCTCTCCGGCCGAGGTCGGCATATCCTCGTCCCGCAAGCCGAGTTGGCGCAGCAGGCTGCGCAGTACGGTCCCCGCATCGCGTGCGGCAGCGGTGCCGCCGGCCAGATCCGCGTAGAGCTGCCCGTCCGGGAACACGGCCGCCTGGCGCACTCCCCAGTGCACCGCCAGCGTGCTGGTGCCCATGCCCTCGGCGCCGTGCACCAGGGCCAGCCTCGGGGTTCCGTCCGCACGGCGCGACGCCTCGCGGTCGAGGCTCTTCAACGCCTCCTTGCGGTCGGTGAAGAACCTGATCGAGGCGGGGAGGCCCG
Source organism: Streptomyces sp. NBC_01260 (assembly GCF_036226405.1). Lineage (NCBI taxonomy): Bacteria > Bacillati > Actinomycetota > Actinomycetes > Kitasatosporales > Streptomycetaceae > Streptomyces > Streptomyces sp. NBC_01260. The sequence goes on from NZ_CP108464.1 coordinate 814,602, forward strand.
GCTGTCCGGCGGCGGGTGCGAAGTCCGCTCCCGGACCCCGGCCGCCACCGCTCACCCGGTTCACGAACGCCGTCCACGAGGAGGCGAGTTGAGGGTCGCGGCGGAGCCGGTCGGACACCATGCGGGCGACCGCGTCCAGTTCGTCCGGTGCGGTGGGCGCCGGGATTTCGCGGCCTGCGATGCGGCGGACGAATCCGCCCGTCGACTCCCACGCCCATCTTCCGGCCTCGTTGGCCATTCCCGAGCCGACCGCACCGAGCACCGCCGAAACGGCCGTCAGCGAAATGGGATCCAGCATGTCGCGCACTCCCCGTTCCCGGTGTTCCGCGCGGTGCGCCCTCCCCGGCACCGCCGCTGCCACCGTGCGGATGCAATCTACCGAGTCCGGCGGCGCCCCGTGCGACACCGTGCGCCACGGGCGGGGTTGGCTATCCTGACGACCGTTCCAGGTGATCACAGTGGCCGTGCGGGCCGCGGCACGGGCTGCGCACGCGCCGGAGGGGGAGAGTCACGTGCGGGGTGCTGCGGCGAGCCGGGGGTCGGTCAGGAAGGCCGAGCAGGCGTGGAATCAGGCGATGCTGCTGATGCGGCAGGGGGACACCGCGGGGGCATCCGCGCAGTTCACGCTCGCCGCGTCCCACGATCCGGCCGCCGCCGACGCGTGGCTCGGCCTCCATGCGACCGGGCAGGATCAGCAGCGGGCCCTGGACGCCATGCTCCGGACCTCCGGGGCGTTCGGCGCGCTGCGCACGAAGTTCGGGCTGCCCCTGCGGTCCACGTTCCAGATCGGCCACTACGTCACCTTCCGGCTGGAGAACGCACGCGATCTGTGGCTGGCCGCGATGTCCTCGCTGCTGGACAACGGCCGGCTCGACGAGGCCTGGGCCGGACTGTCGACCGCACAACTGGACTGTGACGAGACGCGGTTCATCTATACGCGGTACGCGTTCCTCAAGGAGGACTGGGCCCTTGTGCTGAGGTTCGCCACCGGGATCGGTGACGCGTTCCTGCGCGACGAGTCGCAGTTGTACGTCGGTGCGTCGCTCTTCGCCCAGGGCGTCCACCACGAGGCGCTGAATGTGCTCGCTCCGCTCCCCGGGAAGCTGGAGAAGGGGAGCAGGTTCGATGCCGAGACCAAGTACTTCATGGGGCGGTCCCTGGAGGAACTGGGGCGGAAGGAGGATGCCCTGAAGCGGTACCAGTACGCCTTCCGGTGTTCGCCGGACCTCTTCGACGTGGATGTCCGCGCCCAGGCCCGCCCGGCGCCGGCGCCGGCCTCCCCGCTCACCCCCGAGGACGCCCCGGACGTTGCTCCCGCGCGGCACTCCGGTGAGCCGGCGCCGTCCGTTCCGGCCTCGGCGGGCTCTCCGTCGCCGCAGACCGGGCCCGGTGGCGGCGCGGAGAGCGGCAGCGGGGACGGGCCGTCGGCGCAGGAGCGGGCCGCCCTGCTGGCCGAGGCCCGGAAGTCCCTCGACGGCATGATCGGCCTCGAACCGGTGAAGCGCCAAGTGCTCACCCTCATCGCCCAGTTGCGGATGGCCGCGCTGCGGGAGGAGCAGGGCCTACCCGGGGGTGCCAAGCCCCGGCACTTCGTCTTCGCGGGGCCGCCGGGCACCGGCAAGACGACGGTGGCCCGCATCATCGGCAAGGTCTTCGCCGGACTCGGCCTGTTGCGGTCCGGTCATGTGATCGAGGCCCAGCGCGTCGATCTGGTGGGGCAGCACCTCGGGTCCACGGCCATCAAGACCACCCAGGTCATCGACTCCGCGCTGAACGGGGTGCTGTTCATCGACGAGGCGTACGCCCTGTCCAACAGCGGATACAGCGGCGGCGACGCCTTCGGGGACGAGGCGATGCAGGTGCTCCTGAAGCGGGCCGAGGACGACCGGGACCGGCTCGTCGTCGTACTCGCCGGATACCGCGACGAGATGGCCGGTCTGCTGGCGAGCAACCCCGGTCTGGTGTCTCGTTTCAATACGCGCGTCGACTTCCCCTCGTACTCCGCCGAGGAACTCGTCCGCATCGCCCGGTCCGTGCTGGCCTCCCAGGGCGACGAGCCGGATGCCGGGGCCGTCGACGTCCTCGGGTCCCTGTGCGCGGCGATCGTGGACGGCGGGATGGCCGACACCGTGGGCAACGCCCGGTTCGCACGCGAGCTCTGCCAAAAGGCCTCCGCGCAACGAGACCTGCGGCTGTACGCCGCGCACGCCGACAGCACACCGACCCGGGAGGAGATGGTCACCGTACTCGCCTGGGACGTGGTCGCCGCACATGACGAGCTCATGGAGTCCCACGGTCTCGCGGGTGAGGCCGAGGGAGCAGGCGGTAGCGGCGGGTAACCGGTGCCGGCCTGTCACCGCCCGCCTCGTCACGGCGCCGTGAAGTACTCCGGGAAGTGCGGTCCGAGCCACGGCCTGCGTCCCCAGGCGAGGACCCGGCCCCTGGCCATGGCGCCCACCGGGGAGATACGGCCGAGCGCCATCAGCAGGAACGTGACCGGCTCGATGGAGATCGTGCAGTCCGGGCGGTCCGGCGGCCGGTGGCCCACCGACACCACGCCGTCGGTGAAGATCACCCCGAATCGGTCGCCGCCCCACAGCCGGACCGCGTAGCGGGCGGTGAGACCCGCCGTGGCCACGGCGTCGGTCACCCGGGGCATGGCCTGGACGAAGAAGGGCAGGGTCAGCCCGGCCCGGGGCCGGTCGACCATGTGCGGGCGCCTCAGCGCCCGCGCCAGGTCGTAGCCGTGGCCCAGCATGTGCGTCAGGAGGTACGAGCCGAGGACCGCCCGGTTCATCGGACCCATCGGCGTCATCAGCTCCTCGTCCGCGGGGTGTTCGGCCACCGCGTCGAGGAACGCGGCGGTCTGCGCCACGATCATCGCGGCCAGCGGCTCGCCCTCGCGCTCGCCGAACGCCGCGAGGGCCCGCTCGTTGGCTGCGGCCAGGCCCTGCGGGGTGCCGTCCCCGTAGTCGCGCGCGTGCCCGGCGGCCACTTCCGCCATCAGTTGGTTGGCCTGCGCGAGATGCGCCGCCGCCTCCCCCACGGTCCACTCCGACCTGGGAACCGGCCGCCCGGTGTCGGGGGCGTCGCGCAGCAGCGCCGCGATCTCGGTGGCCGTCGCCCGAATCGCGTCGGCCAGCCCCTCGGGCAGCCTGCCCCGTATGTCGTGCTCCGCCACCGGCTCCACCCTGTTACCGCCCTCGTGAACGCCGTGCCTCGTGCGTACGGATCCTGCTCCGTGCCCACGCGCACGGACCTGCCGCACACACCTGTTACCTGCGGGTACACAAGAGCAGGTCGCGGGCACCGCGGGCAAGAGGTCGACGCCCACAGTTCGAACCCCTCTACGATCGAGCACGTGTGCGCAAACGTGATCGTCGCTGAAGACGACGAGAAGCAGGCCGAACTCCTCCGCCGATACCTCGAACGGGAAGGCCACTCCGTCACCCTCGTCGGCGACGGCCTCGCGGCCCTCGACCTGGTCAGGCACCGGGAGCCGGACCTGCTGGTCCTCGATGTGATGATGCCCCGTGCCGACGGTCTGGACGTGGTGCGTGTCCTGCGCGCGGAGTGCCGGGAGTTGCCGGTACTGATGCTGACGGCCCGCACGACCGAGGACGATCTGCTGCTCGGACTCGATCTGGGTGCGGACGACTACGTGACCAAGCCGTACAGCCCGCGTGAGCTGATGGCCCGGGTCCGTACGCTGCTGCGCCGCAGCAGACGCCCCACCGGCGCCGAACCCGCCGACGCCGCACTGCTGACGGTCGGGGCGCTCGTGGTCGATCCGACCCGGCACGTGGTGTCGGTCGGCGGCGAGGCCGTGGACTGCACGCCCGGCGAGTTCAGGATCCTTGCCGCGCTCGCGGCCGAGCCCGACCGGGTCTTCTCCCGGCAGCAACTGCTCGCGGAACTCCACGGCTTCGACCGGTACATCAGCGACCGGACGGTCGATGTGCACGTCATGAACCTGCGCAAGAAGATAGAACCCGCCCCGCGCCGGCCGGCCCGGCTACTCACCGTCTTCGGCGTCGGATACAAGCTGACGGACCCGGCGAAGGCTGCGACACGTGCGTCGTCATAGCGGAGCGCGTCTCCACGACGGGGCGCACAGCGCCTCCCCCGGCTCCGAGCGGCGGGCGCGGCTGCCGTTGCGCAAGAGCCTCTTCGCCCGGCTGCTGACCGTATCCGCACTGGTGGCGGCCTGTTCGGTGGCTGCCACCGCCTGGCTCGCCGTCCAGACGACGTCCGGCGCGATCCGGCAGGAGCAGGGGCAGAACCTGACCGCCGATGCCCGGATCTACCACAGCCTGCTCGGTTATGCGGCGGCTCATCCCACCTGGGAGGACGTCGGGGGGACGGTGCGTGAGCTGGCCAGGAAGTCCGGCCGGCGGATCGCGCTGACGACGGAGCGGCGCGATCCGCTCGCCGACTCGGCCGACCCGGCGTCGTCGCCCGCCCTGCCCGCGCAGGCCTCGGCGATCGTCGACCCGCTGTCGGTGGACACCGCGCTGGCGGCCGAGACCGCGGGCGCCTCCGGCGCTCCGGCCGACCGGGTCGATCCGCGAGCTGTCGGGCCGTTCCGGCTGCCCGCCTCGGAACGTGCGGAGTTGCAACAGATCGCCGAACGGAACGTGGCCTGCCTCAGCAACTCCGGGATCGCCTCGGACGTGGTCCGCAGCGCGAGCGGTCGCCCTCGGATCCAGGTGGTGGGCAACGACCCCGACCGTCTCCAGGGCACTCGCTGCACCACCGATGCCCTGGACAGTCCGACGGCCACCGAGAAGAAGGCGCTGAAGTCCCTCAACCAGCTGGCCGACGCCTGTCTGAAGCGCCAGAACCGCGTCGGCGTACACCTGAAGCTCGATCTGTCCTGGGGGCAGGCGCCGGAGCCCCGGCCCGCGGAAGTGCTCGCCAGTATGGCGCCGAGCGCGTCGCCCAGTCCCGTGCCGACCTCCCCGCCCACGGCCGTCACGCCCAGCGTCTCTCCGGACACCCGCCCCTCGCCTGCCGTCGGCAACGGCGAGGACGGCCGGGCCATCGCCTCCTGCGTCGGCACGGCCCGTCGTGAACAGCTCGGTTCGTACGTCGCCTCGCCCGCGCTGCTGTTCATCGGCGACACCGGCGGCACCACGGTGCCCGGTTTCGATCTCTCACCGGCCAACACCGCCAGGATCGCGGGCACCGCGGCGCTCGTCCTCGCTCTCACCGTCGGCGCGTCGGTACTCGTGGGCGCACGGCTCGTACGCCCGCTGCGCGCGCTGACGGGCGCCGCCCAGCGGATGCGGGACGGCGAGGACAGCGTGCCCGTGCTGGTCGCCGCGGACAACGAGATCGGGCGGCTCGCCGCCACCTTCAACGACATGTCCGCCCACCGCGCCCGGCTGGAGGCGCAGCGCAAGGCCATGGTCAGCGATGTCGCCCATGAACTGCGCACCCCGCTCAGCAACATCCGCGGCTGGCTGGAGGCGGCGCAGGACGGCGTGGCCGACCCGGACCCGGCGTTCATCGCCTCGCTGCACGAGGAGGCGGTGCTGTTGCAGCACATCATCGACGACCTCCAGGACCTGGCCCAGGCCGACGCGGGCGCGCTGCGGCTGCACCCCGAACCGGTACGGATCGAGGACCTGCTGAACCAGGTCGCCGCCGCACACCAGGCCCGCGCCGACACGGCCGGGGTCGCGCTGACGGTGCTCCCCGCGCCACCGGGCCGCCCGGTCCCGGGGCTGACGGCCGATCCGGTCCGGCTGCGCCAGGCCCTCGGCAATCTGGTCTCGAACGCGGTCCGCCACACCCCGTCCGGCGGGAAGGTCACCCTGCGTCCGTACGGCTCCGAGTCCGGGGAAGCGGTGCTGGTGGACGTCACCGACACGGGCAGCGGCATTCCGCCCGAGGACCTCGGTCATGTCTTCGACCGCTTCTGGCGCGGCGAGAAGTCCCGCAGCCGCCGTACGGGAGGCAGCGGGCTGGGCCTGGCGATCGTACGGAAGCTCACGGAGGCGCACGACGGTTCGGTCACGGCGGTGAGCGTGCCGGGACAGGGGTCGGTGTTCACACTCCGCCTCCCGGCCGACCGCAGTGGCTCGTCCGGGGACGGTTCGACGGAGGCCGGCTCGACCGACGGCCGCTCGACCGACGACCGCGACGGCGCCGGGAGCGGTTCCGAGCAGCCCTGATGCGATGACCACAGCGTTCTGACAGCTTCTTCATATCTTCGGGACAGCCTGTCGGTACGCCTCGCGCCGCGGTGCGATTCCGCATCGCGGCGCCGTCGAGGCCGACCTGGAACGGAGCCATATCCATGTCCCTGCGCTCGTCCCTGCGCACCGTAGTCCTTGCCGCTGTCGCGGCCGGCGCGGTATGCGTCCCCGCCACCTCGGCCTTCGCCGACTCCTCCCCCACCGCCTCGCCCGCGAGGCCGTCACAGAGCGCCACCCCCTCTGTCGTCCCCTCCCGCGCGCCCTCCACCGCGCCCTCCGCCGTACCGTCCGAGGCGCCGCGCGGCGGCGTGGCCGCGGGCGACAGGACCGCACCCGCGGTCCGGCCGGCGACCGTGCCGCGCGGCGGAGTCGCCGCGGGTGAGCACCCGGCCGGCACGTCCGGTGACAACACCGCCGCGGTGACGGGTTCCGCCGTGGCGGCCCTCCTGGTCGCGGGCGCCGGAACGGTCGTCCTGCGCCGCCGCTCCACCGGCCGCCGCAACGGCTGACCACCCCTCAGCCGACAAGCCGGCAGTGGCGCCGTCCTGCATCAGGGCGGCGCCACTGCCGTCGGCCGATCTCTTCTGGAGTCTGTCCTCATGTCCCGCACGCCCCAGTTCCTCCGGCGCACCGCTCTGCCGGTGTACACCTGCCTCGCGCTGACCGCACTGACCTCGCTGACCGGCTGCTCCGACTCCTCCCCGCCGAAGCCCTCGGCCGAGGCCCGGAACACGGAGTCGGCCGCCACGACCGGAACTCCCGCACCCGGCCCGGGAACCGCGTCCGCTTCCGCGAAGTCCGCCTCGCCGCCCGTCCACGTCTCCATCCCCTCCCTCGGGATCAACAGCGCGGTCATGCGCCTCGGGCTCAACCCCGACCGCACGGTCGAGGTGCCGCCCGCCGACAAGGGCATGACGGTCGGCTGGTACACCGGCGGCTCCGTACCCGGCCAGCCGGGCCCCGCCGTACTGATCGGCCACAACGACACCCGCTACGGCCGGGCCGTGTTCCACGACCTCAAGAAGATCGCCAAGGGCGCGGACATCGCCGTCCGCGACGACCGGGGCACCGAGATCCACTTCAAGGTCACCGACCGGGAGACGGCGAGCAAGAAGGCGTTCCCGACCGCGCGGGTCTACGGACGCACCGAGGCCCGTGCGCTGCGGCTGATCACCTGCGACGGTTCGTTCGACGCCGCGGGGCACCCCGTGGACAACCTCATCGTGTACGCCGAGAGGAAGTGACGGAGCAGCCGGTGAGAGGTGTCCGGGAATGACGGGCACCTGATGGACGGCCGGGGGCGGTGCTCCCCGGCACCTGCCGTCTACCCACGTCCGGCGGGCGCAACGGCTCAGCGACGCCGCCGGGGCGGTGGCGGACGACCACGAGCGGGCCGTGGAGGCCGTACGGGCGGCCTGGACGCCGTTGCACCGGGAACTGGCGGACGAGCACCTGAGCAGGCTTCCGGTGGCGCGGCTTCCCTGGGCGGTCAGCGAAAGGCCGGGTGCCGACGAGTGGGAGAAGGGCGGCATCCGGAGCGTGCGGGACGTACTCGACGCCGGGGTGTGGGAGCTGGGCCGGTTGCCGGGGGTGGGGCCCGGGGCGGCCGGGCAAGCGGTTGCCGCCGCGCGGCAGATGTCCGACCTGGCCGACGCCACTCCTGCCGTACGGATCGATCGACTCCGGCCGGCCCGAGCCCCGGACCACGTCCCTGCTGGTCGCCCTGCAGGTACTGGTGGACGGCGGAGCGGCGGCCCGGGATGCCGCGGAGGCGGGACGGGCCCTGGCCGAGCGGCTGGAGCCGCTGCTGGCCGACGCCGCGCCGTGCGGTACCTACCGGGAGATGCTGCGTGCCGGACCCGGTCAGCGCAGGCGGGCCCGCTCGTCCGCGACGCGGCTGCGCAAGGAGTTGGCCGCGGCGGCACGGACCGGCCTCGCGGACCGGTTCGCGCAGGCGTCGGTGGATCTGCTGCGCGGTCAGAACAGCGATGCGGCCGGGCCGGCCGCACGGGTGGACTTCGATGCCCGCTCCGCGGAGTACTGCCGCGTACTCGTGGATGTCACGGGCCACGGCGTCGTGCCGGCGAACTGACCGCGAGGAGCGGGACGGTGTAATACGCCGCCTGCTTCCGGTGGGACTGGGGCGGCCGGATGTGTGCGGGCCGGCCCGGTCCCCCCTCAGTTCGCGCTCCGCCCGCCTGCTTCGCGCAGGTCATGGTCGGCCGCCCGGTCGTGGGCGGGGTCCGGCGAGCCGTCCGCCGCCGGTCTCAGAAGAAGACCCCGCACCGCAGCAGCACATTCGCGTACGGCCGCGCCTCGCCCGTGCGCACCACCAGGCGGGCATCCGCCGTGAGCCCCTTGAGTGCGTCGTGGGAGACGTGGGTGAGGTCCGGGAGGCGTTCGGTCAGGAGCCGGGCCGCCTCCGGGTTGGCCTCCCGGATCTCCTCGGCCGCTGTCGCACCCTCCACCACCAGTTCGTCCAGCAGGCCGTCCAGCACCTGGGCGAACGACGGGACGCCCGCGCGGAAGGCGAGGTCGACGATGCGGGGGCCCGGCGGGATGGGCATGCCGACGTCGCAGATCAGGACGGCGTCGCCGTGGCCCAGCTCGGCCAGGGCTCCCGCGAGGTGACGGTTGAGGATGCCTGACTTCTTCACAGTGCGGAGACCTCTTCCGCGGTGGGGAACGACGCCTGCGCGCCCTCCTTGGTGACGGCGGCCGCGCCGACCCTGACGGCGAAGGCCGCTGCCTCGGGGAGCTCCTCCCCCAGGCCGAGCCGCCAGGCCAGGGCCGCCGTGAACGCGTCGCCCGCACCCGTCGTGTCCACCGCGTCGACCGCCGGGCTCGGGACCCGTACGAAGTCGCCGGTACGGGTGTCGGCAGCCAGCGCGCCCCCGGCTCCCAGGGTGATCACCACCGAGCGGGGGCCGAGCGCGGTGAGCGCCTGGGCCCAGGACTCGGGAGTGGTGCCCGCGTCGCGGCCCAGGATGGAGCGGGCCTCGTGCTCGTTGACCACCAAGGGGTCGCAGGCCGCCAGTACTCCGGCGGGGAGCGGTGCGGGCGGGGACGGGTTGAGGACGAGGCGGGTTCCGGAGGGAAGGGCGCGGGCCGTCTCGGCGACCGTGTCCAGGGGGATCTCCAGTTGGACGGAGACGACCCGGGCGGCAAGAAGCAGTGGGCCCGCCGCCCGGATGTCCTCGGGAGTGAGCCGGGCATTGGCGCCCGGCGAGACGACGATGCTGTTGTCGCCCGACGGGTCGACGGTGATCAGGGCGACGCCCGTGGGCGCTCCGCCGACGAGGACTCCGGTGGTGTCGACGCCCGCCGACCGCTGCGATTCCAGCAGCAGCAGTCCGTGGGCATCGTCGCCGACGCGGGCCAGCAGCGCCGTACGGGCTCCGAGGCGCGCGGCGGCGACCGCCTGGTTGGCGCCCTTGCCGCCGGGGTGGACGGCCAGGTCGGAGCCGAGCACCGTCTCCCCCGGTGCCGGGCGCCGGTCGACGCCGACGACCAGGTCGGCGTTGGCCGAGCCGACGACCAGGAGGTCGAACCGGGCGGGACCGGAGTCCTCGTTCTCGTACATCTGTTGCTACTGCCTTCCGTGGACTGCGTGTTCGGGAGGGGCGGCGTGATCAGGAGGAGCCGCCCGGCCAGGACAAGGCGCCTGGCCGGGAGACGCCCTGACGTCAGGAGAAGTCGGCGACGTTCTGCCGGGTGACGACCTTGACCGGCACCTTCACCGTGCCGGCGACCTTCTTGTCCTCGGCAGCCCGGACCGCGTTCTGCACGGCGATCTTCCCGAGCTCCTTCGGCTGCTGGGCGACCGACGCGTACAGCGTGCCCGCACCGACCGCCTTCAGACCGTCCGGTGTGCCGTCGAAGCCGACCACGGAGACCGACTTTCCGGCCTTGCTGCCGAGCGCCTTGACCGCGCCGAGCGCCATCTCGTCGTTCTCGGCGAAGACACCGGTGATGCCGGGGTGGCCCTGGAGGAGGTTGGTCATGACGTCCAGGCCCTTGGTGCGGTCGAAGTCGGCCGGCTGGGTGGCCACGACCTTGATGCCCGGGTACGCCTTGATGCCTGCGGCGAAGCCCGCTCCGCGCTCGCGGCTGGCGGAGGTGCCGGCGGTTCCCTGCAGGACGACGATGCTGCCCTTGCCGCCGAGCTTGTCGGCGAGTGCCTTGGCGGCGAGCTTGCCGCCTGCCACGTTGTCGGAGGCGACGAGTGTCGCCGTGTCCGCCTTGTTGACGCCCCGGTCCGCGGCGATCACCGGGATGTCGGCCTGGTTGGCACTGCGGACGCCCGGTCCGACCGCGTCGGAGTCCACCGGGTTGACGATGATCGAGTCCACCCCGGAACTGGTGAAGTTCTCCAGCTGGTTGGCCTGCTGCGAGGCGTCGTTCTGGGCATCGGTGACGGTCAGGTCGATCCCGTCCGCCTTGGCCTGCTCCTGCGCGCCCGCCTTCATCTGGACGAAGAAGGGGTTGTTGAGCGTGGAGAGGGACATGCCGATCCTGGTCTTGCCTCCGGAGGAACCGGAGTTGAAGAACGTCACGGCGGCGATGACGGCCGCCACGCAGACCAGTGCGAGACCGGCCTTCATCGCTCCCCTTCGACCCGGTCCCGGTGAACCCGGCGCGCCGGAGGAGCCGCCGGCGGACGCCGCTCCCGAACCGGCCTTGCGGCGCAACGTGTCGAGCAGCACCGCGAGGGCGATGACGACACCGATGACGACCTGCTGCCAGAAGGCGGACACGGACATGAGGTTGAGGCCGTTGCGCAGCACGGCGAGGATCAACGCGCCGATCAGGGTGCCGGAGGCCTTGCCGACGCCGCCCGCGAGGCTGGCACCGCCGATGACGACCGCGGCGATCGCGTCGAGTTCGTACCCCTGCGCGGCCTGCGGCTGGGCGGAGGTCAGACGGGAGGCGAGGACGATACCCGCGACGGCGGCGAAGAGACCGGACAGCGCGTAGATGGCCAGCTTCTGCTTCTTGACGCGCAGTCCGGAGAGCCGGGCGGCCTCCTCGTTGCCGCCGATCGCGTACATGGAGCGGCCGAGGTAGGTACGGGCGAGGACGAGGGCCGTGATCAGCCCCATGGCGATCATGACGAGGACCGGTACGGGCAGCCAGCCGCCGAGCGTGTCGCCGAGTACGGAGACGGAGTCGGGGAACGAGATCGGGCTGCCCTGGGAGATCACCAGGGACAGACCGCGCGCGATCGACAGCATGGCCAGCGTCGCGATGAACGAGGGCAGCTTCCCGTACGCGACGAGGGCGCCGTTGACGAAGCCGCAGGCGATGCCGGTGGCGACGGCGAGGAGGACCGCGAGGACGACGGGCATGCCCGCTGACGTCGCCGACCAGGCGAGGACGGTCGCGGAGAGCGCGGCGACCGAGCCGACGGAGAGGTCGATGCCGGCGGAGACGATCACGAAGGTGACGCCGAACGCGAGGATCGCGGTGACGGCGGCCTGCACACCGACGTTCAGCAGGTTCTGGGTGGTGAGGAAGTCACCCGAGAGCAGCGACATCGCCACCAGCAGGACGACCAGCGCGGTGAGGGCTCCGTTGTCGAGCAGCAGGCGGCGCAGGCTCGGTCCGGCGGCTCCCGCGCCCGCCTTGCTCGGATGAGTGTCAGTGGCCACGGGGGCTCTCCTCGTCGTTCTCGGTGGGTTCGGTCGCGGGGGCGGAGCTGACGGCGAGGGCCATCACGGCGTCCTGGGTGGCGCGGTCGGCGGCGAGTTCACCGGCGATCCGGCCCTGGGCCATGACCAGCACCCGGTCGCTCATGCCGAGGACCTCGGGCAGATCGCTGGAGATCATGAGTACGGCGTGGCCGGAGGCGGTCAGCTCGTTGATGAGCTGGTAGATCTCGACCTTGGCGCCCACGTCGATGCCCCGGGTCGGCTCGTCGAGGATCAGCACCCGGGTGTCCGCGAGCAGCCACTTGCCGATGACGACCTTCTGCTGGTTGCCGCCGGAGAGGGTGCGGACGTGCTGGCCGAGGCCCGCCATCCGTACGCCGAGCTGGTCGGCGATCCGGGCGGCGGCCGTGCGCTGGCCCTTGAGGTCCACGAGTCCGGAGCGGCTCGCCGACCGCAGGGTGACCAGGCCGAGGTTCTCCTGCACGGAGGCGTCGAGCACCAGGCCCTGTCCCTTTCTGTCCTCGGGGACGAGGCCGATCCCGGCGCTCATGGCGGCGGTGACGTCGTGCTTGCCGAGCCGCTCGCCGCGCACATCGACCGTTCCCGCGTCGTACGGGTCGGCGCCGAAGACGGCACGGGCGACCTCGGTGCGGCCGGCCCCGACGAGTCCGGCGAGGCCGACCACCTCACCGGCACGCACCTCGAAGCTGATGTCGTGGAAGACGCCGTCGCGGGTGAGCCCGCGCACGGACAGCAACGGCTCCCCGGCGTCGGCGCGTTCCCGGGGGTACTGCTGGTCGATGCTGCGTCCCACCATCAGCTGGACGAGTTCCGCCTCGGGGGTCGAGGCGGGCACCTGGTCGATGCTGCGGCCGTCGCGCAGGACGGTGACGCGGTCGCCGAGGGCGGCGATCTCGTCCAGGTGGTGGGTGATGAAGACGATCCCGACGCCGTCCTCGCGCAGCCGGCGCACGATCCGGAAGAGCTTGTCGACCTCCTCGGAGGTGAGGACCGCGGTCGGCTCGTCCATGATCAGGACGCGCGCCTCCAGGCTGAGGGCCTTGGCGATCTCGACCATCTGGAGCCGGGCGATGCCCAGTTCACGGATCTTCGCCCGGGGCGAGACGTGCAGACCGACGCGGTGCAGCAGCACCTCGGCGTCGGCTTCCATGCGGCGCCGGTCGATCAGTCCGTAGCGGCGCGGCTGGCGGCCGAGAAAGATGTTCTCGGCGACCGTGAGATCGGGGACCAGGTTGAACTCCTGGTAGATCGTGGCGATCCCGAGCTTCTCGGCGTCCTGCGCACCGTGGATGCGGACTTCCTGTCCCCGGGCGAAGATCCGGCCGCTGTCCGGGCGGTAGGCGCCGGAGAGCATCTTGATGAGCGTGCTCTTGCCCGCGCCGTTCTCGCCGAGCAGGACGTGCACCTCACCGCCGCGCAGATCGAAGTCGACGCTGTCCAGGGCGACCACGCCGGGGAAGGTCTTGCGCACGCCTTCGATGCGCAGCAACTCGACTGACTCGCTCACGCGTTGCTCCTCGGGCCGGATGCGGGCAGGGGCGGCTCGCCGGTGCGCTCGCCGCATGAGCCGCGCACGACGAGACGGGCGGGCAGGGTGACGGACTGCGGGGGCCTGCCCTCGACGATGTCGACCAGCGCGCGTACGGCCGCGCGGCCCAGTTCGCCGGTGGGCTGGGCGATCGCGGTGATCGGCGGTCCCGTGTGGACGAACCAGGGGATGTCGTCGAAGGCCGCGAGCCCGATGTCCTCGGGAACGCGCAGGCCGTGGGCGCGGATGGCGTCCAGGGCGCCGAGGGCCATGAGGTTGTCGGCCGCGAACACGATCTCGGGAGGCCGGGGCAGGGCGAGGAACTGCTCGGTGGCGCGTCTGCCGCTGGCCGCCTGGAAGTCGCCCTGGCCGGTGTAGGCGTCCGGCAGCGCGAGTCCGTGCGCGCTCATCGCGGCCCGGAAGGCCTCGACACGCTCGTTGCCGGTGGTGGTGGCCGCGGGCCCGGCGATGATGGCGAGCCTGCGGTGGCCGAGCGCGTACAGGTGGGCGACCAGGTCCTGGATGGCCCGGTGACCGTCGGCACGTACGACGGGAACGTCCACACCCGGCATCCAGCGGTCCACGAAGACCATCGGGGTGCCGGCGCGTGCGACGTCGTGGAGCAGCGGGGAGTCGCCGTCGGCCGGCGAGACGAGGAGCCCGTCGATCCTGCGGTCCAGGAGTGTACGGACGTGGTGGTCCTGCTGCTCGGGCTGCTCGTCGGCGTTGCCGATGATCACGCTGTAGCCGAGGGCCCGGGCTTCCTCCTCGACCGAGCGGGCCAGGGCGGTGAAGTACGGGTTGAGCACGTCGCTGATGACGAGACCGAGTGTGCGGGTCTGATCGGTGCGCAGCGAGCGGGCGAGGGTGTTGGGCCGGTAGCCGAGGGCTTCGACGGCTGCGAGGACGCGTCCGCGCGCGTCCGGGCTGACGGAGGGATGGCTGTTGAGGACACGGGAGACCGTGGCGACAGAGACTCCTGCCTGGGCCGCGACATCCTTGATGCTCGCCATTTCCGGGACCACCTCCTTGTGGTTTCCGTGCGCCTCGAAACCAGCAGCCAGGGCCGTGGAATCGATTACACGGATGATTGGAATCGATTACATGGCCGAAAACAACCCCCTCCTCGATCTCCGAGACCGGATCGTGATGCGGGACGGGCCGCGGTGGGGTGGGTGACCGGGCGGCCTGATTCACCCGCGCGCGGCTGCGGGACGGGGCCGACGGTCAGCGGCGGGGATGGGCGGCCGGCCCCGGCCTGTGGGGCATGGAGAGCGCAGCCAACTGCAACCAGAGCCACGCCGGGTGCCACGACTCGCGCAGGTAGAAATGAACAGCGAGTGAGTTGGGGCCTGCCCCCGTGCGTTGGGGGTGGGCCCCTCTTGCCGGAAAGGATCACCGCATGTCATTGGCAGAGTCCTGGGATGGGTACGCGGTTGGGAGCAAGCCACGCCGGACCGTGAACGCCAGGGCGAGACGACGTGGCTGAACTGGACTCAGTACGCCGATCACGGGCCGAACGAAAGCGTTCCAGGACTGTCGCCGGACGCCGGGTGCTGCTTCGTTCCCGCACGGCATCGGGTGGCATCCTGGCGTTCTCGCAGCTCCCTGTCGGGGACCAGGACCTCCAACCAGGCAGGGACTGCGGCACATCCACAGCCTCGATGCGTGGGAACACCTCCTCGCAGGCCACGGATTCACCGCTGTGTCAGCCGCCGGAGGGCAGGACCGTGGGCACGGTGCTTGTACGCGCGCCGGCTCCTTGACCGCGCTTGCCTGCCGGGTGCGAGACGAAGATCCGTTTGCACATCAAGCCGCACATCGGCAGCGTGAAGCGGTGCGAGATCACGGATGACACCTTGGACGACCTGTACCGGCTATTGGAGGAGGCCAGGAAGCGCACTGGCTGGTCATCGTCCGGGGTCGGGCGCGCACCCTGAGAAGGTGTCGCCGCGGTGGCGCACCCTGCGCAACCGGCTCGAACGTCCGGCAGCACTCGCCGGGCTGCACCATGGCCTGATACAGCCCCTCACGCATGGACGGAGCTGGCGCCGGCCGGCCGCCTCCGGAGCCGGTCTCAGTCTGTCGTCCCCGGCCTGACCTGGGGATTTGCTCTGCCGCTGGTCACGTGGTTGGTCGCGCCACAGCCTGAGAAACAGAAAAACCCCAGATGAACTGGGGTTTTTACTGGTGGTGTCCGAGGGGGGACTTGAACCCCCACGCCCGATAAAGGGCACTAGCACCTCAAGCTAGCGCGTCTGCCATTCCGCCACCCGGACTGGGTGATCAGCCGCGGTCTCCCGCGGCGACAAAGAAAACAATACCAGGGGTTCGGGGTCCGTCTCACCTGCATATCCGGTGGTCAGTGCGCTGGTCAGCGGGGTGCGGGGCGATCGGGGAGACGATTTGGGCGACGCACCCCGCCTTCGCGCACGGTCCGTCGTCGGTCACGTACGCACGGTGTGCCCGGAGGGTCGGCGGCGGGGTCCCCGGGGGCGCGGGCGGGGCGGGTTACGTTCGCCGGCATGAGTGATCGCGGCTATCGGCCACCCCGCGCGCTGTCACCGTTGCGTGAGCATCTGCGCGAGACCTTCTGGTTCGCTCCGACCCTGACACTGGTCTGCGCCATCGCCCTCTGGTTCGCCGCCTCGGCGCTCGACGAGCAGCTCGTCGCCTACCTCCAGGACGAACGGGCGTACGACGAGGTCAAGGACCTGCTCTCGATCGCCGAGGACACCAAGACGATCGTCGTCACGATCGCCTCGGCGATGATGACCTTCATCGGTGTGGTCTTCAGCATCTCGCTGGTGGCCGTGCAGATGGCGAGCGGACAGCTCACACCCCGGGTGGTACGGATCTTCGTACGGAGCCGGATCAGCAAGCTCACGCTGTCGGTGTTCCTGGCGACGTTCGTGTTCTCGCTGCTGGTCCTCAGCTCGTACGAGAGCGAGACGGACCCGCGCCGGGTGGTCTCCGTGCCGTTCCTGCAGAGTGTGCTGACCGCCGCGCTCGTCGGGCTCAGCCTGCTGCTCTTCATCGCGTATGTGAGCTCGACGCTGCGACTGATGCAGGTCGGCCCCGTCGTCGACCGCATCACCCGGGATTCCTTCCGGGTGCTGGGGCGGATGCCTGGCGGCCTGCCTCAGGAGGGGCCGCTCGCGGCCGAGACCGGGCGGCTCGTGCACGAGGGGCGGGCCGGGGTCCTGCGGGACGTGAACGTGGCACGGCTGGTGCGGGCAGCCCGGCGCCAGGGCGTCGTTCTCCGGCTGATCCCGCGGCTCGGGGACTTCGTCGTGCCGGGGACGCCGGTGCTGGCGGTGCACGGCGGGGCCGCGCCGCCCCGGCGCGCGCTGCGGTACACGGTGTCCGTCGGGGTCGAGCGCACGCTGCACCAGGATCTGGCGTTCGGGCTGCGCCAGCTGTCGGACATCGCGCTGCGGGCCCTCTCGCCGGCCGTGAACGACCCGACCACCGCCGTGCAGTGCCTGGACCGGATCGTGCAGTTCCTGGCAGCCCTCGCGGACCTGCCCCTCGGCGCCGCCCACCACCGGGACCGCAAGGGGGTCGTACGGCTGGTGCAGGACGTGCCGGGGTGGGCGGATCTGGTGGATCTCGGCTTCGAGGAGATCCGGCGGTGCGCGACGGGCAGTCCGCAGGTCACCCGGCGGCTGCTGGCCGGGATCGACGATCTCCTGCTGCTGACGGCGCCCGAGCGGCAGGGGCCGCTGGTCCGGCACCGTACGCTGCTGATTCAGGCGGTGGAGCGCACGGTGCCGGACGCGGACGAGCGGGAGTTCGCGCTGCTTCCCGACCGGCAGGGGATCGGGTGAGCCGGACTCCGCCTCTACGGCATCAGGTGGTAGTCCGGGAAGTTGCCCGGCAGGCGCTCGCCCGGCGGGCCCTCGGTCACGGCGCGGACCAGGAGTTCACCGCCGACGAAGGCACCGCGCCACGAGCCGCCGAAGCCGCCGAAGAGCTCCTCGCGGTCGCCCCGGGAGCGCGGCACGCCGTGGCCGACCTTGAACGCGCGGATCTGGGGAGCCAGCCTCTCGTACGTAGCGGGGTCGTCGGTCGAGAGGGTGGCGACCAGGGCCCCGTTCGAGGCGTTCATGGCGGCGAGGAGCTCCGCCTCCGTATCGACCAGGACGATCGTGTCGACCGGGCCGAAGGGCTCCGCGTGGTGGAGCGGGGAGGACGGCGGCGGGTTGAGGAGCGTGACCGGGTGGAGGTAGGCGGAGGTGTCCTGGCCCGGAAGGAAGTGGCCGTCCGCGGGAGATGCGCCGGCGCGGTGCAGTGGGACCGCGCCCCGGTCGATCGCCTCGGCCACCTGGTCGGCCAGTTCCTCGGCCTTGGCCGCGTTGATCAGTGGGCCGAAGTCCAGGGCGGGAAGCGGATCGGCCGGGTCCGCCACGGCGAGGGGGTGGCCCACGCGCAGGGCGCGGACCGCCGGGAGGTACGCCGCCAGGAACGCGTCGAACGCGCTGCGCTGCACGACGAAGCGCGGGTAGGCGGTACAGCGCTGCTTCCCGTAGTCGAAGAGCTTCGGGACGACGGCGCCGAGCGCGTCCCAGTCCGTGTGGTTCCAGATGCCCCAGGTGTTGAGCCCCTCCTGTTCGAGGATGTGCCGTTTACCGAGGTCGGCCACGGCGGTGGCGATACGGGCTCCGGTGTCGCGGCCCCCGACGAAGGAGACGCAGCCGATCTCCGGTGAGCGGACCAGGGCCTCGGAGAGTTCGCCGCCACTGCCGCTGACGAGAGTGAGAGGGACGCCCTCGCGGGCGGCGAGCGCACAGGCCAGGGTCAGACATGCGACGCCGCCGTCGGTGGGGGCCTTCGCGATCACGGCGTTGCCGGCGAGTGCCTGCACCAGCATCGCGTGGACCAGCACGGACATGGGGTAGTTCCAGCTGGCGATGTTGGAGACGGGTCCCGGGAGCGGGGTGCGGTCGGTGAGCATCCGGTCGATGTTGTCGACGTACCACCGCACCCCGTCGATCGCCCGGTCGACATCCGTCTGGGCGAGACGCCATGGCTTGCCGATCTCCCAGACGAGGAGGAGGGCGAGCAGTTCACGGTGTTCGGTCAGGGCGTCGAGGGTGGCCGCGACGCGGGCGCGGCGCTCGGGGAGGGGGATGTGCCGCCAGGCGCGGTGCTGGTCGAGGGCGGCGCGGACCGCGTGCGTGGCGGTGGGGGCGTCGAGTCGGGGCGGTCCGGCGATGGGGGTGCCGTCCACGGGGGTGGTGACGGAGAGCACCCGGCCGTCGCGCTGCCAGGTGGCTGCCCAGAGGTTCAGGACGCGGTCGTCCTGGAAGGCCTCGGGGGCGGCGGCGAGGCAGCGGTGCCAGGCGTCCTGCCAGGCTGTGCCGGGTTTGAGGGCGAGGGTGGTGCGGGGTGTGGGTGTGGTGCCGGAGGTCATGGGGTTCTCCGCTCTCGGTGCACAGTCGGGGCGGCGGATGCGGTGGGGAGGAGTGCGGCGGGGTGCGGCGGGCCTTGTCCCCTCGCCCGCCCTTCCCGTGACCGGGGCTCCGCCCCGGGCCCCGCCCCTCAATGGCCGGAGGGGCTGGAGTGGGGGGCGGGACCGGGAAAGCGCAGGCTGGAAGAGCGGGACGGCTGGGGCGTGAGTCGCGTTCGGGTCAGGCGGGCTCGGGTCAGTATCGCTGTTTCTGTGGGAGTGGAGCCGACTGACACTCCCGCCGCCTCCAGCGCACGCTGAGGCAGCCGGGCCGGCCGCGGGTGCGGGACATCGCCCCGAATCCGCAGCCGAACAGCCGGGAAGTGGTCTGGCGGCCACGTCCTTCACACCACGACGTCGGGCCTCCCCGCACATGTGCGGGGAGGCCCGACGTAAGGGGCCCGACGTGGTCGGGCCCGCCGATGGTGCTACTTGCGCAGCGCTGCCATGCCCTCGTAGCTGATCCGCGCCTGCTTCAGGGACTGCGCGAGGTCCGTCGAGCTCGGTGCGGTGTCCTGCTCGACCATCGGGTTGCGGTAGTTCGCCTCCCCGACGCGGCGGAAGAAGGTCCGGTAGTCGATGACCCCGGTGCCGAAGGGGACCATCTCGTAGCCGTCGCCGTTGGTGGTGCTGACCACGCCGTCCTTGGCGTGGAACAGCGGGTAGCGCTTGTTGTGGCGGCGGACCAGTGCCGCGGGGTCGAAGATGTTCTCCCGCTGCGATCCGTCGTGCGCGGTGTAGCCGTGGAACTTGTACTGGGCGACGTGTGCCCAGAAGATGTCCATCTCCAGCCATACGGTCTTCGGGTCAGTGACCTTGAGGAAGTACTCGAGCTTGCGGATGCCGGAGCTGCGGGTGGGCCGTCCCTGTGCGTCCAGCGGGCCGCCGTCGAGCAGGAAGCCGTAGGCCGCGTCGTGGTTGTGGGTGTACAGCTTGATCCCCGCACGACGGGCGATCTGCCCCATCGCGTTCCACTTGTCGGCCGCCACGTCCCAGTCGGCACGGTAGGCGCTGCCAGTGGGGTCACCACCGGTACCCATGTGGTCCATGCCGAGGATGTTCGCTATTTCGAGGCTCCGCTTGAACTGGTCCAGGTCGCTCTGGCTCAGCGGCCAGGACGAGGGGATGAAGCCGTGGTTGCCCTGGGCGCGCAGGCCGTAGTCGTCCAGCCAGGAGCGCAGCAGCTTCGCGCCCGCCACCGTTTCGAGGTTGTTGCCGCCGGGTGCGTTGGCGTGCTGGCCGAACCCGGCGAACTCGACCTGCTTGTAGCCGTACCGGGCGAGCTCCTTGAACACATCGCGGAAGCCCGAGGGAAGGCTGGTGCTGAGCGGATCGCGGCCCGTGGCGTCGCGCACGGTGTACAGGATGATCCCTCGCTTCGCCGCCGGGACCAGAGCCTGGCCTTGGCCGTGACCGTGGTTGTGGTCATGGCCGTGGCCCTGGTGGGACGCGGGCTGGGCGAAGGCCGGCGATGCGCCGAGTACGGGCGCGGCGATCGCCGTTGCCGCAGCGGCGGTGCAGGTGCTGAGGAAGCGGCGGCGGTTGACGCCGAGGGTGCGGCGCAGGGCGCTGTCCGTTCCGGATTCGTCGTTGTACTCGGTCACGGTCTCTCTCTTTCTCGAAGATGCGCACAAGGCTGTGCACGGACCGATCTCATGCGAGGCCGGCAAGCGTGAGGAGCAGGGACTTCACTTCGGTGGCCCGGACGGGGCCGGTGAACGCGTGGGGGGTGGAGCAGAGGATGAGCGGACCTTCTTCGTCGCTCAGGGGGAGGCGGCCGTGGCTGCCCCGGATAGGTGACGGGTCCAGGGGGACGACCGCCATGCGGTAGCGCATCCCGAGCTTCTTGCGGGCGACCGCGGTGGCCGCCTTGACCCGGACGTACGGGTCCTGGGGGTCCAGGAAGAGTTCGACGGGGTCGTAGCCGGGTTTGCGGTGGATCTCGACGAGCTGGGCGAAGTCGGGCGCGCGGTCGTCGTCGAGCCAGTAGTAGTACGTGAACCAGGCGTCCGGGTCCGCGACGGCGACCAGTTCGCCGGAGCGCGGATGGTCGAGTCCGTGTGCCTTCTTGCCCTCGTCGTCCAGGAGCTGCTCGATGCCCGGGAGGTCCGCCAGCGCTTCGCGGGCCGCTTCGAGGTCCTCGGGGCGGCGTACGTAGATGTGCGCGATCTGGTGGTCGGCGACGGCGAAGGCCCGGGAGGTCATCGGGTCCAGGTACTCCATGCCGTCCTGGGTGTGCACTTCCAGGAGGCCGGCGCGGCGCAGCGCGCGGTTGATGTCGACGGGCCGCTCCACCCGGGTGATGCCGTACTCGGACAGGGCCACGACGGTGCGGCCCTCGCGGCGGGCGTCGTCCAGGAGCGGGGCGACGGCACGGTCGAGGTCGGCCGCGGCCTTGAAGGCGCGCGGGTCGTCGGGGCCGTAGCGCTGGAGGTCGTAGTCGAGGTGCGGGAGGTAGCAGAGGGCGAGGTCGGGGTGGCGGGTGTCGAGGATGTGCCGGGTCGCGTCGATGATCCACTGCGAGGAGACGAGGTCGGCGCCGGGGCCCCAGAAGTGGAAGAGGGGGAAGGTGCCGAGTTTCGCGGTGAGTTCGTCGTGGAGGGCCGGCGGGCGGGTGTAGCAGTCGGGTTCCTTGCGGCCGTCGGCGTAGTAGACGGGGCGGGGGGTGACGGTGAAGTCGGTGTCGGCGCCCATCGCGTACCACCAGCAGATGTTGGCGACGGTGTAGCCGGGGTGGGCGCGGCGGGCCGCGTCCCAGAGCTTGTCGCCCTCGACCAGCCCGTTGTGCTGACGCCACAGGAGGACGTCGCCGAGTTCGCGGAAGTACCAGCCGTTGGCGACGATGCCGTGTTCGGCGGGGGTGGTGCCGGTGAGGAAGGTGGACTGGGCGGCGCACGTCACGGCGGGGAGCACGGTGCCGAGCGGTGCGTGGGTGCCGGTCCGTCCGAGGGCCTTGAGGTGCGGCATGTGGTCCAGGAGGCGGGGGGTGAGCCCGACGACGTCGAGGACCAGCAGCGGGGTGGGTGAGCCGTCCGTCCCGGCGGTCGTCCCTGCGGTGGTCATGGCAGCTCCTTGAGGCCGAGGTCGACCAGGAGGTCGCGGGCGAGGGTGAGTTCGGCGGCGATGCCGTCGGCGAGCTGGGCGCGGGTCCGGGGGCGCAGTTCGGCCGGGAGCGCCTGCCAGGTGTACGTCTCGACCTCCAGGTGCCGGGTGAGCGGCTGCGCCCCGCCGACCAGCCGGTTCAGCGTGGACCGGAGTACGGGGAGGGTGGAAGCGAGCGGTGGTGCGGGTGGGGCGTGCAGCGGGACGTGGAAGTGGGCGCGCCACGGGGCGCTGTCGGGCAGGGTGTCGCCGGTGACCGCCTCGTCGAGGTCGTCGGTGCCGCGCGGTCCCGCGGCGGTGGAGACGCGGGTCTGGTGGAGGAAGCGGGGTTCGGCGAAGGCGGCGAGCGCGGTGCGCACCTCGGGGAGGTGGGGTTGTTCTGCGTGCAGGGCGGCGGAGAGCTGTGCCTTGACGGGCGGGACGCCTGCGGCGGCGAGCGCGTCGAGTGCGCCGTCCGGGTCCTCGAAGGAGGTGGCGAGATGGCAGGTGTCGATGCAGATGCCGATGCGTTCGTGGCCGATGGCGGTGAGGGGTGCGATGGCGTCGGCGGTGGTCTCGACGGTGCATCCGGGTTCGGGTTCGAGGCCGATCCGGATGGACTTCCCGGTGAGTTCGGCCAGCGCGTCGAGGCGTTCGCCGAGGGTGGTGAGCGCGGCGAGCGCGGTGCGGGCCGCCTCCGGGTCGCCCGTGTACGGGGTGCGCCAGGCGATGGGCAGGGTGGAGATGGTGCCTTCGGTGACGTCGTCGGGGAGCAGGGTGACGAGGAGCCTGGCGAGGTCGGTGGTGTGGGCGAGCCGTTCGGGGTCCGTCCAGTCCGGCTTGTACACCCGGTACTTGACCTCTTCGGCGCCGAATCCCTCGTAAGGGAAGCCGTTGAGCGTGACGACTTCGAGTCCCCGGTGGTCGAGTTCGGCGCGCAGGGAGCGCAGTTGCGCGGGGTCGTTGACCAGGGTGCGGGCGGCGTCCCTGGCGAGCCAGAGGCCGATGCCCAGACGGTCGCGTCCGAGCCGTTTGCGTACCGGTTCGCAGTGGTCGCGCAGTTGGGCGCGGACGCCTTCGAGGGTTTCGGCCGGGTGGACGTTGGTGCAGTAGGCGAGGTGGACGACGGTGCCGTCGGAATGGCGGAAGCGCATGGCCTCACTCCCCGCCGCGGAGGATGGAGTTGCCCTCGTGGAGCGGTTCCGGGTCGGCGGTGTCCAGGTGGAGGCGGCCGCTCTGGCGGTAGAAGGCGACGGGGTTGCGCCACAGGACCTGGTCGACGTCGTCCTCGGTGAAGCCGGCGGCCAGCATGGCGTCGCCGACGCCGCGGGTCTTCAGCGGGTCGCTCCTGCCCCAGTCGGCGGCGGAGTTGACCAGGACCTTCTCGGTGCCGTGGAGCTTGAGGACGGCGACCATGCGGTCCTCGTCCATCTTGGTGTCGGGGTAGATGGAGAAGCCGGCCCAGCAGCCGCTGTCGAGGGCTTCCTTCACCGTCGTCTCGTTGAGGTGGTCGAGCACGACCAGTTCCGGGGCGAGGTGGGATTCGCGGACGACGTCGATCGTGCGGCGCAGCCCGGCGAGCTTGTCGCGGTGCGGGGTGTGGACGAGGGCGGGCAGCCCGTGGTCGGCGGCGAGCTGAAGCTGGGCGGCCAGCGCGGTGTCCTCGGCCGGGGTCATGGAGTCGTAGCCGATCTCGCCGACGGCGACGACGGAGTCCTTGACGAGATAGCGCGGCAGGGCGTCCAGGACGGGGGTGCAGCGGGGGTCGTTCGCCTCCTTGGGATTGAGGGCGAGGGTGCAGTGGTGCGCGATGCCGTACTGGGCGGCGCGGAACGGCTCCCAGCCGAGCAGCGCGTCGAAGTAGTCGAAGAAGCTGCTCGGCGAGGTGCGGGGCTGGCCGAGCCAGAAGGAGGGTTCGACGAGGGCCCGGACCCCGGCGTCGTACATCGCCTGATAGTCGTCCGTGGTGCGGGACGTCATGTGGATATGGGGGTCGAAGATGCGCATCAGGACTCCTCCGATGGGGCCGTTGGGGCCGTGGGGGCGGCGGGACCGGGGGCAGCGGGACCGGTGGCGGTGGTGGTGGAGCCGGGGGCGCTCGGGCCGGGGGCCGTGAGGGCGAGTACCCGGTGCAGGTCGGCGGGGACGGGGCGGCCTGCCGCGATGCGCTCGGCCGCGTAGTCGCCCAGCATCCGGGCGAGTTCCGCGTCGCCGCGGGACCGCCGGGCCAGCTGGTCGACGGCGGCGACGGGGACACCGGTGAAGAGGCATTTGAGGACGGCGTGGCGCCAGTTGTGCGGATCGAGATGCTCGCCGGCGTACGGGCCGACGGCGGCGGCGATCAGTGTGGTGTCGTTGGCGCGCAGAGCGTCCTCGACGAGGGCCAGGGCGGTGGCGCCGAGGTCCAGTGCGGGCAGTACGAGCAGGACGGCGCGCCGTTCGGCGGCGGTGCCCTGTTCGTAGAGCCGGGTCGCGGCGGCCAGTCCGGCGCGGGCCTCGATGAGCAGCAGGGCGCGTACGGAGTCGGCGTGTTCGAGTCCGCAGTGGCGGCCCGCTGCGGCGTACCGCAGTTCCCACGAGGGGACGGCGTACACGTTGCGGGAAGGTTCGGCGTCCGGATGGGCGGCGGCGTGGGCGGCCTCGGCGAGTGCTTCGTCGAGCCAGGCGCGTGCGGCGCCGCCGAGCTGCGCGTCGAGCTCCTTGCGGGTCAGCAGCGGGGCATCCGGCGAGGTCATCGGCATGGCGTTGCTCCCTTCCGGGGTCTAGTGGCTCGACGGAGCGTGCTTGCGGAGGAACTCGATCGAGCTCTGGGCGAGTTCGGGGCCCGCGTGGGAGTGGCGGGGCAGCTCGACGACGGTGAGTCCGGCGTATCCGGTGTCGCCGAGGGCGTCGAGGGCGGCGAGCACGGGCGGGAAGTCGATCTCTCCCTCGCCGAAGGGGAGGTGTTCGTGGATGCCGCAGCGCATGTCCTCGATCTGGACGTGTCGCAGCCAGGGGGCCGCTTCGCGTACGCAGTCGACGGGCGAGGCCTGCTCCAGGCACTGGCAGTGGCCGATGTCGAGGGTGAGTCCGAGCGGTTCCGGGTCACCGCACAGCGCGCGCAGGTGGTGGAAGTCGGAGAGGTGGCTGAGGAGATGTCCGGGCTCGGGCTCGATGGCCAGCGGCACACCCGCTCGTTCCGCGGCGTCGAGGACCGGAGCGAGGGCGCCGGTCAGCCGCTCCCAGCCGGTGTCGGGAGCGGTGCCCAGTGGCATGACCCCGCTGAAGCAGTGCACGGCGTGGGCGCCGAGCTCGGCGGCGACGCCGACGGCCCGGACCAGCAGCCCGGTCCGGGCGGCCCTGGCCTCGGGGTCCGGGTCGAGCAGCGAGGGGCCGTGCTTGCGGCGCGGGTCCAGGACGTAGCGGGCCCCGGTCTCCACGGTGACGCCGAGACCCAGCGCCTGGAGCCTGGCGGCGGCCTGCCGGGTGCGGGCGAGGAGGTCCGGGCCCATCGGATCGAGGTGCATGTGGTCGAGGGTCAGCCCGACCCCCTCGTAGCCGAGGTCCGCGAGGAGTGCGAGGGCGTCGCCGAGGCGGAGGTCGGTGAGTCCGTTGGTGCCGTAGCCGAGGCGGATCGTCATGTGGGGCTCACCTTCCGGGCGAGACTGCGGGCGAGCGGGACGAGGCCCATGACGGCGAGCGCCGTGCCGGACGCGCCGGACCGGGCGGCGAGGGCGGCCTGGAGCGGGATCATCGCCCGGATACCGCTGCCGACGGCGCGCTGGGTGAGCGGCGGCGACGGGTTGAGCGCGGCGTGGACGAGCGGGCGGGCGGCGGTGCGGAGGTAGGCGCCGGTGAGCGCGGTGAGCAGGAGACGGGCGGGGGCGCTCGCTCCGGTGCGGGCGCGTGCGTTCGCGGGGGCGCCGCCTCCGGCACGGGAGCCGGGCGGGGCAGTGCCGCCGCCGCCGGCAGGCAGCGCCGCGTCGGCCTCTCCCCGCCGCTCCCGCACCGCGACGCCGCCGAGCGCGACGACCGCTCCGAGGGCGGCGAGGGGTGCGGTGGTGGAACCGCCCTGTGCCTCATGGCGCGAGACGGCGGTGACCGCGTAGGTGTGCGCCGTCAGCAGGGCGGCGGCGGGCAGGGCCGCGGGCAGCGCGGCACGGGCGGAGGCCGTGGTGGCCGGACCAGTGGCGCGGGTGGAGTGCGCGGCCGTCGCCGTCGCCGTCGCGCCCAGCAGCAGGTCCAGGCCGCGGGCCGCCGCCATGGCCGCCGGGCCCGCCGGGGTGTGCTTCAGGCGGAGGTCGTACGCCCAGACCGTCGCCGCGAGGCCGGTGGCCACCGTCAGGGCCGGGCGTCCCGCGCGGGCGGCGAGGGCCAGGCCCGCCGCGGTCAGCGCACCGGCCGCGACGAGCGCCGCGCGGGGCGTGATCCGGCCTGAGGGGATCGGGCGGTGCGGGCGGTCCACGGCGTCCTCGTCGCGGTCGGCCCAGTCGTTGAGGGCCATGCCCGCCTCGTACAGACAGAGCGAGGCGCCGACGGCGAGGGCGGTGGAACGGTTGGGGCGGCGTCCGAGAGCCGCCGCGCCCGCCAGCGCGTCGCCCGGCACGGTGAAGAGTGCGGAGACCCTGAGCAGCTCCGCCCAGGCGCGCACGGTCACTTCTCCCCCCGCAGCCGCTCCGCGAAGGCGAGCAGCGCCAGGTACTGCGCGGACAGTGCGGCAGGTCCGCCGTCCGGGTCCTTGAAGTAGAAGCCGAGTTCGGGGCGCGGGCCGGTCAGGCCCGCCTCGTGGGCGCGGGCCAGCAGCCGTGCCAGGTCGAGCACCAGGGGCGCGGCGAGTGCCGAGTCGCACCCCTGCCAGGTGGTCTGGAGCACCATGCGCGCGCCGAGGAAACCGTCGAACGCGATGTGGTCCCAGGCCGTCTTCCAGTCGCCGAGTGCCGGCACGTCGTCGATGTGGACCTCGCCCTCGGGGGCGGAGCCGAGCGTGTCGGCCAGGACGCGTTCCTTGCCGGCGTTCTTCGCGGCGGCCGCGGCCGGGTCGGCCAGTGCCGCCCCGTCCCCGCCGCCCAGCAGATTGGTGCCGGACCAGGCCCGTACCGGCAGGGCCCGCTGCACGAACATCGGGGCGAGCACGGAGCGCAGCAGGGTCTGGCCGGTCTTGCCGTCGCGGCCCGCGTGAGGAAGGGCGCAGGCCGCGACGGCGGTTTGGAGGGCGGGGGTACGCAGCCCGGTGGA
Organism: Streptomyces sp. NBC_01260; assembly: GCF_036226405.1. Classification (NCBI taxonomy): domain Bacteria; kingdom Bacillati; phylum Actinomycetota; class Actinomycetes; order Kitasatosporales; family Streptomycetaceae; genus Streptomyces; species Streptomyces sp. NBC_01260. The sequence continues at coordinate 841,752 of NZ_CP108464.1, forward strand.
GGGGGTGAAGTTGACGTACGGACAGCCGGCGCGGAGCGCCGCCGCGGCGTAGAGCGAGCTGGCGGGCAGCCGCTGCGCGCCGGGCGCGGGCGTCGGCTCGGTGGAGGCGACGTTCACGACGACGGTCCTGGCCAGGCCGTTGCGGCGGCCGAATCCGGTGATGTCGGCGGCGAACGCGGTGACGAGCTCCTCGTCCGTGCGGGTGTCGCCGGGGAGCGGTCCCCCGGGGCGGATCTCCGCGTCGGCCGCTGCGAGTTCGGACTGCACGGCGGAGGGGAGCCCGTGCGGCAGCACTCCCCCGGCGGCGAGTACCTCGGCCCGTTTGGGGAGGGGGCAGTCCAGGGTGTCGTGTCCGCCGAAGACGAGCGAGGCCACGGGTGGCAGACCGCTCTCGGCGAACGGCGGGGTCTCGGTGACCATGCCTGCGGCCGGGTGGAGGCCCGCCGCGACCGCTGCGCACCCCGCCGTGGCGGTGGTGGCGACGGAGCCGCGTGCTCCGATGAACCAGACTCCGGTACGAACGGCGTGTGCTGACACGGGCTGCCTCCCTGGCTGGGGGTCCTGGCTGGGCAGAGCTGGTGGCGCTGTGCACGGGGAGAAGGGGGCTGCGGACGGCGGGCGGGGGCGTGCTGCCCCGCCCGCCGTCCGGGCGGTGGCCCTATGCGGAGGGCAGTTCCTTCAGCTGGATGTCGCGGAAGGACACCTGGTCGTCGGCCCCGTGGTTCTGGAGGCCGATGTAGCCGTCCTTGAGGCTGCGGGCCGGATCGGTGTTGGTGAAGTCGTTGATCTTCACTCCGTTGAGGAAGATCTGGAGACGTTCACCCTGGACCTTGATCTCGTAGCTGTTCCACTGGCCGGGCGGCCTGAGGACCTGGTCACGGGCCTTGATGTTGGCCGACTTGAAGGTGTAGACGGCGCCGGTGGTGCGGTCGGCGGCGTCGGTGGCGTCGATCTGGACCTCGTAGCCGTTGTTGACGGCGGACCAGGGGTCGTCGGACTCCGGGAAGCCGACGAAGACGCCGGAGTTGTCATCGCCCGCCAGCTTCCAGTCGAGCTTCAGGGAGTACGACTTCAGCTCCTTGGCCTGGTAGGTGAGCAGGCCCATGCCGCCTTCGGAGCGCAGCTCGCCGTCGACGACGTTGAACTTGCCGGGGCCCGCCTGCTTCCAGCCTTCGAGCGTCTTGCCGTTGAAGATCGGCCGGTAGCCGGTGTCCGGCTTGCAGTCGGCCTTCACCTGGCCGGCCGCGTACCGCATACCGCCCGAGAGGAGCTTGCGGAAGTCCGGGTCGGCGTAGGACTCCTTGGTGTGGCCGAGGCCGGTGTAGAAGGAGCGGCCGCCCTGGTAGCTCTGGCACCAGGTGATCGGGTGGTCGCCCTTCATATTGCCGCCGGTGTAGGTCGTCTCGTCGAGGGTGGCGAGGACCTTGACCTTGCCGCGCGGGTTGGTGCGGTAGTTGTACAGCTCGTCGGTGCGGTCCCAGGCGTCGCCCAGGTGTGCGGTCGCCGGGTTCTTGCGGTCCTCGACCCGGACGGTGACGGGCTGGATGGCGGGGTGGCTGTCGAAGTACGCGCCGACGAGTCCGCCGTAGAACGGCCAGTCGTACTCGGTGTCGGCGGCGGCGTGCACGCCGACGAAGCCGCCGCCGGTGGACACGTAGTTCTCGAACGCCTTCTGCTGGTCGGCGTTGAGGACATCACCCGTTGTCGACATGAAGACGACGGCGTCGTAGCGGGCCAGGTTGGCGGTGGTGAACTGGCCGGCCTCCTCCGTGGCGTCGACCGTGATGTTGCTGTCCTTGCCGATCTCCTTCAGTGCGGCGATGCCCTCACCAATCGCGTCGTGGCGGAAGCCGGCGGTCTTGGAGAAGGCCAGGACGCGCTTGGCGGTCTTGTCGGGCGGGGTGTTGGAGAGCTCGAAGTCATCGATGTCGTAGAGCGCGCCCTCGCCTCCCTTGAAGACCAGGAAGAGCTCGGTGGCCTTCTTCGGGACGCCGCGCAGCGGTACGTCGATGTCCTGGAAGGTCTCCCAGCCGCCGGTCACCGGGACCGGTGCGGAGCCGAGGATCTTGCCGGTCGCCGAGCCGGACCGTACTTCGAGGAAGCCGCCGGCGCCGCCGGAGGAGATCCGGGCGGTGAGCTTGGTGGAGTCGCCGAGGATGTACGGCTTGAAGGAGATCCAGTCGCCGTTGTCGATGTCGCCGACGGTCTTGCCGCCCTCGGCGTTCGCCTTGTCGTACGTCTTGATGCCGGACGAGCCGGTGAAGTGCTCGGCCTGGCGGTGGCGCGGCTGGAGCTGCGACTGGTCGTGGCCGGTCAGCGCGGCCTGGCCGCCGCCCCCGCCGTCGGTGTACGAGGCGTCGATGACCCCGAAGATGTTGGCGTTGGGGTCGTGCCCGCCGTCCATGTCGGTCTTGATGGTGCCGGTGCAGCCGTGCGCCGAGGTGATCGGGTGGCCGTGGCTGTCGTGACCGAGGACGAAGCGGACCTCGATCTTGGAGCAGTCGATCGTGCCGTCCTCGGGGTCGGTCACGTTCACCTTGAACGGGATCGCGTCCCCGAAGGTGAACAGCTGCCCGTCACCGGGGAGTTCGAGGCTCACGGTCGGGGCCGTGTTGCCGACGGTCACATGGACGCTCGCCGAACCGGTGCGTCCGGAGGGGTCCTGCGCGGTGACGGTCGCGGTGTAGGTGCCGTTCTTCTTGTACGTGTACGTGGGGTTGGGGTCGGTGGAGGTTCCCCCGTCGCCGAAGTCCCAGGCGTAGGTGAGGGCGTCGCCGTCGCCGTCCGAGGTGCCGGCCGAGGAGAACTTCGCCTTCAGCGGCGCGGCGCCCGAGGTCTTGTTGACCGCGGCCTCCGCGATCGGGGAGCGCCCCCCTGTGGCGTTCTCGATTCGGTAGAGCGCGGAGTGCTCGTCGCCGCCGAACCAGGAGAGGCCGTAGTCCAGGACGTAGAGCGCCCCGTCGGGTCCGAAGGCCATGTCCATCACCTGTGTGCCGGACCACGGGATGTCGTTGATCGACTGCACGGCGCCGTCGGCGTCCTGCTCGATACGCTTGATCCACTGCCGGCCGAACTCACCGGCGAAGAAGTCGCCGTCGTACGCCTCCGGGAACTTCACGGGCGAGTCGAGGTCGGCGTCGTAGTGGTAGACCGGTCCGCCCATCGGGGACTCGGATCCGGTGCCGAACTCCGGGACGGAGCCGCCGTCGTAGGGGATCCAGGCGGCCTGCGCCGGGGGCAGGTCGACGATGCCGGTGTTGTGCGGCGAGGTGTTCTTCGGGGCCGCGCAGTCGAAGGCGGCGCCGGAGGTCTTGGTGGCGAAGTCGTAGTCGATGTAGGGGTCGTTGTCACCCGTGCAGAACGGCCAGCCGAAGTTGCCGGCCTTGGTGACCCGGGCGAACTCGACCTGTCCGGCCGGTCCGCGCTTGGGGTCGGCCGCGCCCGCGTCCGGACCGTAGTCGCCGACGTAGACGATGCCGGTGGCCTTGTCGACGCTGAAGCGGAACGGGTTGCGGAAGCCCATGGCGTAGATCTCGGGGCGGGTCTTGTCCGTGCCCGGGGCGAAGAGGTTGCCGTCCGGGACGGTGTACGAGCCGTCGTCGGCCACCTTGATCCGGAGGATCTTGCCGCGCAGGTCGTTGCTGTTGCCGGCGGAGCGCCGGGCGTCGAACGCCGGGTTGCGGTCGGGGCGGGCGTCGAGGGGGCTGTAGCCGTCGGAGGCGAAGGGGTTGGAGTCGTCGCCGGTCGACAGGTACAGGTTGCCGTCGGCGTCGAAGTCGATGTCGCCGCCGACGTGGCAGCAGATGCCGCGGGACGTCTTGACGTCGAGGACCTTCTTCTCGCTGCCCAGGTCGAGCGTGCCGTCCTCCTTGAGGACGAAGCGGGAGAGCCGGTTGACGCCGTCGAACTTGGCGAAGTCGGCGGCGGTGCCGGTCTCGGGGGCGTCGCCGTCCGGGGTGTCCATCGGAGGTGCGTAGTAGAGGTAGATCGCCCGGTTCTCGGCGAAGTCCGGGTCGATGCCGACGCCCTGGAGGCCTTCCTCGTCGTGCGAGTAGACGGGGACGGTGCCTGCGACGCTGGTGTTGCCCGAGCTGTCGGTGAGGCGCAGCTCGCCGGTGCGCGAGGTGTGCAGCACGCTGCGGTCGGGGAGCACGGCCAGCGTCATGGGCTCGCCGGTCTCGGCGGCGCCCTTGGCGAGGGTGACCTGCTGGAAGTCCTCGGAGGCCGGGGCGGGGGCGGGTTCCTCGTGGGCGGCGGCCGTTGTGGGCGTGCCGCCCAGAGTGAGGGTCGCGGCGGCGAGCAGGGCGCCGGTGAACAGGGCGAGGGATTTGCGGACGCGGAGTCTGGTTCCGGTCCTGCTTCGGGTTCTGTGCACGAGTGTCCTCCGGAGAGTGCCGGTGGTACGGGCGGGTGCGGGTGCTGCCGTGCCGTTTCGCGCGGGGACTGCCGCGCAGATCGGTCGGGGCCTGTGTGGCTCCCGTGACGGGGGTTATGTCGTGTACACGTTCTGGACGGTAGACCTGTTCGTCCAGGACGGAAAGCCCTTGTGCAGCGATGTTGTTGAACTTTTTCCTTGGTCAGGACAAAGAGGGGCGAGGGCAGCGGGGACCGGCCCGACGGCGTGCGGTGTGCCGCGAGCGGTGCGCGATCAAGCCTCTCCGGTGAATGAGGAGCGGGGGTCCGGGGGCGCCCCCGCAAGGGCGGCGCCCCCGGGCCCGGTCAGTCCTTGCCGCCGAACGCCGCGTCGAACGACGCGCTCGGCGGGTCGAAATCGAACCGCTTCAGCGACGTCAGCGCCTCCGGCGCGCCCGTCAGGCGGTCCATGCCCGCGTCCTCCCACTCCACGGAGACCGGCCCGTCGTACTCGATGGACCGCAGCATCCGGAACACGTCCTCCCACGGCACATCGCCGTGCCCCGCCGAGACGAAGTCCCAGCCGCGCCGCGGGTCGCCCCACGGCAGGTGGGAGCCGAGCCGGCCGTTGCGGCCGTCCAGGCGCTTGCGGGCCTCCTTGCAGTCCACGTGGTAGATCCGGTCCCGGAAGTCGTACAGGAAGCCGACCGGATCCAGGTCCTGCCAGACGAAGTGGCTCGGGTCGAAGTTCAGCCCGAAGGCGGGCCGGTGGCCGACGGCCTCCAGCGCGCGGTGCGTGGTCCAGTAGTCGTACGCGATCTCGCTCGGATGCACCTCGTGGGCGAAGCGCACCCCCTGCGCGTCGAACACGTCCAGGATCGGGTTCCAGCGCTCGGCGAAGTCCTCGTACCCCCGCTCGATCATGTGCGGCGGAACCGGCGGGAACATCGCGACCAGGTGCCAGATCGAGGAACCGGTGAACCCGATGACCGTACGCACCCCGAAGGCGGCGGCCGCCCGCGCGGTGTCCTTCATCTCCTCGGCGGCCCTGCGGCGCACCCCCTCGGGCTCCCCGTCGCCCCAGATCCGGGCGGGCAGGATGCCCTGGTGGCGCTCGTCGATCGGGTTGTCGCAGACGGCCTGCCCGACCAGGTGGTTGGAGATCGCCCAGCACTTCAGCCCGTACGTGTCGAGCAGCCGGCGGCGCCCCTCCAGGTAACCCGGGTCGGCAAGCGCCTTGTCGACCTCGAAGTGGTCTCCCCAGCAGGCGAGTTCGAGCCCGTCGTAACCGAAGTCGCGGGCGTACCGGCAGACGTCCTCCAGTGGCAGGTCGGCCCATTGACCGGTGAAGAGGGTGAAGGGACGGGGCATGCGCAGGACCTCCTAGAGCTGTGCGGTGGTGTGGACGGGGGTGTGCACGGAGTTCTTCGCGGCGCTCTCCTCCACTGCCGCCAGCACCCGCTGCACCTGCAGTCCGTCCGCGAACGACGGTGTGGGAGCGGAGCGTTCGGCGATCGTCCGGACCACGTCGCGGGCCTGGTGGATGAAGGTGTGCTCGTATCCGAGCGCGTGCCCCGGCGGCCACCAGGCCTCCAGGTAGGGATGCTCGGGCTCGGTGACCAGGATGCGCCGGAAGCCGGCCGTGGTGGCGGGCTCGGTGTGGTCGTGGAAGGACAGCTCGTTGAGCCGTTCCAGGTCGAAGGCGAGCGAGCCCAGCTCCCCGTTGATCTCCAGCCGCAGCGCGTTCTTCCGGCCGGCTGCCATCCGCGTCGCCTCGAAGGAGGCCAGTGCGCCGGAGGCGAGCCGGCCGGTGAAGAGCGCCGCGTCGTCCACCGTCACCGCCCCTCGCGCACCGGTGTCCGCCGCCCCGGACAGGCCCGCCGCCGGGCCCGCCCGCAGGGGCCGTTCGCGTACGAAGGTCTCGGTCACCGCCGACACCCCGACCAGCAGCTCCCCCGCCAGGAACTGGGCGAGGTCCACGATGTGCGCCCCGAGGTCGCCGAGCGCGCCCGAGCCCGCGTGCTCCCGCTCCAGCCGCCAGGTGAGCGGTGATCCCGGGTCGACCAGCCAGTCCTGGAGGTAGGTGGCGCGAACGTGCCGCAGGGTACCGAGCCGCCCCTCGGCGATCAGCTTCCGGGCGTAGGTGAGGGCGGGGACCTTGCGGTAGTTGAAGCCGACGACCGCCACCTGACCGCGGGCGGCGGCGCGCTCCGCCGCCTCGGTCATGGCCTCCGCCTCCGCGACCGTGTTGGCGAGCGGCTTCTCGCACAGCACGTGCTTGCCCGCCTCCAGGGCCGCGATGGCGATCTCCGCATGACTGTCGCCAGGGGTGCAGATGTCGACGAGCTGCACGTCGTCCCGGGCGATCAGGGCCCGCCAGTCGGTCTCCGCAGCCGCCCAGCCGTGCCGGTCGGCGGCGGCCTCGACCGCCCTGCGGTCGCGTCCGCAGATCGCGGCGAGAGCCGGTCTCATCGGCAGCTCGAAGACGTGGCCGGCGGTGCGCCACCCCTGCGAGTGGGCGGCGCCCATGAACGCGTATCCGACCATACCGACCCCGAGCGTCGGTGCGCTCGCCATCGGCCGGTACGTCGGCGGCGCCGCCGCCTCCTGCTCCGTCTCTTCCCTACGGGCCATCCGGACTTCCTCCTCATCGATGGTTCGGTGGGTGCGGCAGGAGGGTCAGCACCCTCCTGCGGGGCGGTTCAGTTGAAGCCCGTCGGCAGGTACTGCTCGATGTTCTCCTTGGTGACCACCGCCGAGTAGAGCGTGAGGTTGGTCGGGATCTCCAGCTCGGAGAGACCGGCGACACCCTTGCCCTGGCCGAGCGCCCGGGCCAGGTCGATGGCCGAGGCCGCCATGGTCGGCGGGTAGAGAACGGTGGCCTTCAGCACACTGTTGTCTGCCTTGATCGCGTCCATCGCGGACTTGGCCCCGGCCCCGCCGACCATCAGGAACTCGTCCCGGCCGGCCTGCTGGATGGCGCGCAGCGCGCCCACGCCCTGGTCGTCGTCGTGGTTCCACATGGCGTCGAACTTCTTCTGCGCCTGGAGGAGCTGGGCCATCTTCGCCTGGCCGGACTCGACGGTGAAGTCGGCGGCCTGACGGGCCACCAGCTTGATGTTGGAGTAGTTCTTCAGCGCGTCGGCGAAGCCCTGGCTGCGCTGCTTGGTGAGCTCCAGGTTGTCGATGCCCGCCAGCTCGACGACCTTGGCGTTCGGCTTGTCCTTGAGCTGTTCGCCGATGTACGTACCGGCGTTGAGGCCCATCCCGTAGTTGTCGCCGCCGACCCAGCAGCGGTACGCCTGCGGGGAGGCGAAGATCCGGTCCAGGTTGACGACGGGAATGCCCGCCCGCATCGCCTCCAGGCCCACCTGGGTGAGCGCCTTGCCGTCGGCCGGGAGGATGACGAGGACGTCGACCTTCTTGTTGATGAGGGTCTTGACCTGGCCGATCTGGGCGGCGGTGTCGTTGGAGCCCTCAGTGGTCTCCAGGGTCACCTCGGAGTACTTCTTCGCCCGCGACTTGGCGTTCTCGTTGATCGCGTTGAGCCAGCCGTGGTCGGCCTGCGGACCCGCGAAGCCGATGGTGACCGGCTTGCCCGGCTTGTCGTCGGCGGCGGGCGCGTTGCTCTGCGCCGCGGTGTCCTTCTCCTTCGGGTCGTTGCTGGTGCAGGCGGTCAGGAAGGCGCCCGCGGAGACTGCTGCGGTGCCGAGGAGCAGTCCTCTGCGGCTGGTTTCTGGCATGGCTGTCAAACCCTTCATCCGGTGCGTGGGCATACGGAACAGGCAGGAGCTGGGGGAGAGGTGAGCTGCGGTCAGGTCTCCCCGTGCGCCGAGGTGCGGCGCTGGACCAGGACGGCGGCGACGATGATCGCGCCCTTGGCGATCTGCTGGACATCGCTCTGCAGGTTGTTGAGCGCGAAGATGTTGGTGATCGTGGTGAAGACGAGGACGCCCAGCACGGAGCCGACGATGGTGCCGCGGCCGCCGCTGAGCAGGGTGCCGCCGATGATCGCGGCGGCGATGGCGTCGAGCTCGTACAGATTGCCGTTGGTGTTCTGGCCGGAGCCGGACAGGATGATCAGCATGAAGGCGGCGATGCCGCAGCACAGTCCGGACAGCAGGTAGAGGTAGAGGCGCTGGCGCCGTACGTCGATGCCGGCCAGCCGGGCCGCTTCCGCGTTGCCGCCGACGGCGACGGTGCGGCGGCCGAAGGTCGTACGGTTCAGCACCAGCCAGCCGACGACGGTCACCGCGGCGAACATCATGACCAGCGGCGGGATGCCGAGGACGTAGGAGTCGGGCAGGCCCAGGTCGAGGACGGACTTGACCGTGACGATCTGGGTCTTGCCGTCGGTGATCTGGAGGGCCATGCCGCGGGCGGATGCGAGCATCGCCAGCGTCGCGATGAACGGCACCATCCGGCCGTACGCGATGAGCAGCCCGTTGACCAGTCCGGCACCGAGGCCGACGAGCATCGCGGTGAACAGGATGCCGGCGAAGCCGTACTCCTGGGTGGCGAGTGTGGTGGCCCAGACCGAGGCCAGGGCGACCATGGCACCGACCGACAGATCGATGCCGCCGCTGGTGATGACGAAGGTCACCCCGACGGTCACGACGCCGATGACGGACGCCTGGGTCAGGATCAGCTGAAGGTTCCCGGAGTCCAGGAAGGCGTCGGGTTCGGTGATGCCGCCGACGACGATCAGTGCGGCGAGGACACCGAGCAGTGAGAGGTTGCGCAGGTCCGCGCGCAGCCCGAGGGCTCGCGGGGATCTGTCCTTCTTCGGGGACGCGGGGACGGATACGGGCGCGGCGCCCTTGTCCGGCCCGCTCTGTTGTGCCGAGGAGACGGGCTGCGTCATGACGTCGGGCTCCCTTCCATCACGAGGTCGAGTACGCGGTGCTCGTCGAGCTCCCTGGCGTCCGCCGTATGCACGACGCGGCCTTCGCGGAGCACCAGCACCCGGTCGGCGAGGCCCAGGACTTCGGGCACTTCGCTGGAGACGAGCAGTACGGCGAGGCCTTCGTCGGCCAGCCGTCGGATCACGGCGTAGAGCTCGGCGCGGGCGCCGACGTCCACCCCGCGGGTCGGTTCGTCGAGCAGCAGCACCCGGCAGCCGCGCAGCAGCCAGCGGGCCAGGACCGCCTTCTGCTGATTGCCGCCGGAGAGGGTGCGGACGGGGGTGTCCGGGTTGTCGGGGCGCAGCGAGAGTTCGCGGGTGGCGGCGCGGGCCGCCTTGCGCTCCGCGCCCCGGTCGAGCCAACCACCCCTGGAGAAGCGGGACATGGAGGAGACGGAGACATTGCGGGTGACGGATTCGAGCATCAGCAGGGCCTGCGCCTTGCGTTCCTCGGGGGCGAGGCCGACGCCGGCCGCGACGGCGGCGCGGACGCTGCCGGGCCGCAGCGGCCGGCCGGCGACGGTGACCCGTCCGGCGGTGGCACGGCGCGCGCCGTAGATCGTCTCCAGGATCTCGGAGCGCCCGGAGCCGACCAGGCCGGCGAGGCCGACGATCTCGCCGGGCCTGAGTTCCAGGTCGACGGGGGCGAACTCGCCCTTCCTGGAGAGGCCTTCGACCTTGAGCACGGGCTCGGCGCCGGAGTCCTCGGGGACGGCTCCGGGCCTCGGCGGGAAGACGTACTCGACATTGCGGCCGGTCATCATGGCAACGATGTCGCGCGTCGGGGTGGTCTCGGCGGGAAGGCCGACCGCGACGGCCCGGCCGTCCTTGAGTACGGTCACCCGGTCGCCGATCCGGCGGATCTCCTCCAGCCTGTGGGAGATGTAGACGACGGCAACCCCGTCGGCGGTCAGGGAGGCGACGATGCGGAAGAGATTGGCGACCTCGTCGGGGTCGAGGGCCGCGGACGGTTCGTCCATCACGATGAGCCGTACGTCGTGGGAGAGCGCGCGGGCCATCGAGACGATCTGCTGCTGGGCCGCGGAGAGTTCACCGACCGGGCGGGCCGGGTCGATCTCCGGGTGGCCGAGGCGCTTCAGCAGTGCGGCGGCCGCGGTGCGGCCCTCGCGGGTGCGGACGACGAAGCCCGCGCTGGTGGGTTCATGGCCGAGGAAGACGTTCTCGGCGACCGACAGCCCCTCCACCAGGTCGAGTTCCTGGTAGATGGTGGCGATCCCGAGACGCATCGCGGTGATGGGCGACTTGAGTACGGCGGGTGAGCCGCGCCAGGTGATCTCGCCGCCGTCGGGCTGGTGAGCCCCGGCGAGCACCTTGATGAGGGTGGATTTCCCGGCCCCGTTCTGGCCGAGCAGACAGTGGACCTCGCCGGCCTGGACCTCCAGGTCGACGCCGTCGAGGGCGCGCACGCCGGGAAACGACTTGGTGATGCCGGACATGGTGAGCAGGGGTGGTTCTGGAGCCATGACAAATCCCCTCGGCGGGTGCCGGTGAGCGGGCAGGGCGCAGTGCAGTCCCGGGGTGTCCCCGGACCCCGGCCGCGGCGCGGGGACAGTGCCTTCTTGCTGGCCGGCCGGGTGTCGGTCCGGCGGGAAGTGGATCGGACGGGAGAACGATCAGGCGGGTGGTGCGCGGCTCTCACACGGCGCCGCGGGCCGGTGGTGCTGGGTCAGGCCGGTGAGAAGAGGTGGTCGCTGATGAGCCGGGCCGCGCCGATCACTCCGGCGGCGGGTCCCAACTCGCCCAGCACGATGGGAAGGTTGCCGGTGGCCAGCGGCAGTGACTGCCGGTAGACCTGGGTCCGGACGCTGGCGAGCAGCGTGTGACCCAGTCCGGTCACCCCGCCGCCGATCACCACCAGACCGGGGTTGAAGAAGCTGACGAGTCCCGCGATGACCTGACCGACCCGGTTGCCGCCTTCGCGGATCAGGTCGAGCGAGGTGGCGTCACCCGCGGCCGCGGCGGCGGCCACATCGACGGCGGTGAGTTTCCCGGACGCCGCCAGCCGGGCCGCGAGCTCCGTGGACTGTCCGGCACGGGCCGCGTCCTCGGCGTCGCGGGCCAGTGCGGCGCCGCTGAAGTGGGCTTCCAGGCAGCCCCGGTTGCCACAGGCACAGGGGCGCCCGTCCGGTTCGACCTGGATGTGGCCGATGTCGCCCGCACTGCCCGTCGTACCGCGGTGGACCTCTCCGCCGACGACGATGCCGCAGCCGATACCGGTGCCGATCTTGACGCAGAGGAAGTCGCCCACGGAGCGGGCGACGCCCGCGTGCTGCTCCCCCATCGCCATCAGGTTCACATCGTTGTCGACCATCACGGGGCAGCCCAGCTCCTGGCTGAGCGCCTCGCGGACCGGGAAGCCGTCCCAGCCGGGCATGATCGGCGGTGCGACCGGAATCCCCTCGGGGAAGCGGACCGGTCCCGGTACGCCGATGCCCGCGCCGTCGAACCCTTCGGCGAGCCCGGAGGCCCGGAGCTTGGCCGCCATGGACAGCACCTGCTCGAAGATGGCGACGGGGCCCTCGCGTACGTCCATGGGGTGGTTGAGGTGGCCCAGGACCTCCAGCTCCGCGTTGGTGACCGCCACATCGACCGAGGTGGCGCCGATGTCGACACCGAGGAAGCGCAGTGCCGGGGCGAGCCGGATGTTGTGCGAGCGACGCCCGCCGCGGGATGCGGCGAGTCCGTCGGCCACGACAAGGCCGGTCTCCAGCAGTCTGTCCACCTCGACGGCGAGCTTGGAGCGGGAGAGATCGACCTGATCCCCCAGCTGTGCCCGCGAGTTGGGCCCGCCGTCGCGCAACAGTCGGAGCAGTCGCGCCTGATGCGCATTCGCGGGTCGTGCCGTCATACGTCTCACGCGCCCCTCCCCGCCACATCGGCCTGTCCGTCGGGCTTTGGAGGGGAACGTAGCAGCGCCCGCCCGGAGTGGGAAGAAGTTGCGCAGGAATCCACCACAACTTTCTCCACCCTGAGGACAAAGGGGTGCGGCGTCGGCCCCGGAGGGAGTCGGCGCCCGCCGTCGGCGGCGGGCGCGACAATGCCCCCGATCGCCGGGCGGGCTGATTCCTCAGCCGGCGTTCGAGGGCATGGAAAGCGCGGGGGTCAGCCCTCTTCGCGCTCGTGGTAGGTCCGGCGGGTGTGCTCCGTGTGGGCTCGCATGATCGCCGTGGCCTGCTGCTCGTCGCGCGAGGAGATCGCGGCGATCAGGGAGCGGTGCTCGATCCAGGACCCGGTGCCGCGCCGGCGGGCGACGGGGGTGTAGTACCAGCGGACCCGGCGGTCCACCTGGCCGGCCAGCTCGGCGAGCACGACGTTGCCCGCCAGCTCCATGACCTTGGCGTGGAAGGCCGCGTTGGTCGCGACAGCCAGGTCCACGTCGTCGTCGGCGACGGCCTGCTCACCCTTGGCGCACAGCTCCTCCAGCGCGGCGATGCCCGACGTACCGGAGTTGGCGGCGGCGAGCCGGGCGGCCTCGGCCTCCAGGAGCGTACGGACCGAGAGCAGTTGGTCGGCCTCGTCCTCCGTGGGTTCATGGACGAACGCGCCCTGGGCGGGCCGCAGATCGACCCAGCCCTCGGTGTTGAGCCGCTGCAACGCCTCGCGCACCGGCTGCCGGGACACCCCGAGATGGCCGGCCAGCTCGCTCTCGACCAGATGCTGGCCGGGACGGAGCGCACGGGTGGTGATGAGTTCCAGCAGCGCCTCGTAGACACGCTCGCGCAGCGGACCGGGCCGTTCCAGCTTCGGCACAGCCCCCGGCGGCAGCCCTGTGGACAACATTGCGGTCCCCCTCCAGCGACGAGCAATTGCTTATCGTCTACAGTCTACCGAGCGCAAGGCCCCTCAGGGACAGCGGATCACCTGACCCGCGTAGCTGAGGTTCCCGCCGAAGCCGAAAAGCAGCGCCGGAGCGCCGGTGGCCACCTCGCCCCGCTCCACCAGCTTGGACAGGGCCATCGGGATCGAGGCGGCCGACGTGTTGCCGGAATCCACGACATCCCGGGCGATGACGGCGTTGACCGCGCCGATCTTCCTGGCGACCGGTTCGATGATCCTCAGATTGGCCTGATGCAGCACCACCGCGGCGAGATCCTCGGGGGTGATTCCGGCCTTCTCGCACACCTTGCGCGCGATGGGCGGCAGTTGGGTGGTGGCCCAGCGGTAGACCGACTGCCCCTCCTGGGCGAAGCGCGGCGGCGTCCCCTCGATCCGTACCGCGTCCCCCATCCCGGGCACGGAACCCCACAACACCGGCCCGATCCCGGGCCGGCCGGCCGCACCGGAGTCGGCGACCACGACCGCCGCACCGGCGCCGTCGCCCATCAGCACACAGCTGGAGCGGTCGGTCCAGTCGACGATGTCGCCCATCTTGTCGGCGCCGATCACCAGAGCGCGGCTGGCCGCTCCGGCGCGCACGGCGTGGTCGGCGGTGGCGAGGGCGTGGGTGAAACCGGAACAGACCACGTTGATGTCCATCACCGCGGGCGACGTCATACCGAGCCGGGCGGCGACCCTGGCCGACATGCTCGGCGACCGGTCGATCGCCGTGGAGGTGGCGACCAGGACCAGGTCGATGTCCACGGGCTGCAGCCCGGCGGCAGCGAGGGCCTTGGCCGCCGCGTGCGCGGCCAGCTCGTCCACCGGCTCGTCGGGGCCGCCGAGGTGACGGGTCTTGATGCCGACGCGGCTGGTGATCCACTCGTCACTGGTGTCGACCATGGCCGCCAGGTCATGGTTGGTGAGCACCCTGGCGGGCTGATAGTGGCCGAGCGCCACGACACGTGAGCCGGTCATGTTCAGGTTCCCCTCGCTACATATGGCAGGAACCATCCAGTCTTGGTCGCTACCGCTCGGTACAGGGGCACGTGATCCCACAGGATTCCCGGCCGACGATTGGAGGCTTGACAACAGCCTTGACCGCCTGGACCGCATACTGTAGACAATATTCTGTCGACTTGACAGTGTGAAGGGCAAGCCCCTGGAACTCGGCGTGCTGCTCGCGGCGGTCGTCGAGCCGGCCGCTCCGGCCGGGGTCCCCGTTCCGACGCCGCGCGCCGTGTGCGCGTCTGCGCCCGCTGCGGTGTCGGCTGCGACGTCACCCTCCACGTGCAGGACAATGAGATCGTCAAGGTCACCTCGCCGCACGACAACCCGGTGACCCACGGCAATCTCTGCATCAACGGCCGCTTCGGCTTCCAACACGTACAGAATCGGGTCTAACGGTCATGGGACGGGTCACCGAGCGCCGCCGCACCATCCGCATCCGGGACGGGGTCGTCTCCACCCGCCCCGACACCCTCGTCGCCGAGGAGCCCCTGGAGATCCGGCTGAACGGCAAGCCGCTCGCCATCACGATGCGCACCCCGGGCGACGACTTCGCGCTGGCGGCGGGCTTCCTGGTGAGCGAGGGCGTGCTCGGCGAGGGCCATGAGGTGCAGTCGATCGCGTACTGCGCCGGGGCGACGTCCGACGGCGTCAACACGTACAACGTGGTGGATGTGCGGCTCGCGCCCGGCGTCGTGGTCCCCGACATCACGCTGGAGCGCAACGTCTACACGACGTCCTCCTGCGGGCTGTGCGGCAAGGCCAGTCTGGACGCGGTCCGCACCACGACCCGGCACCCCGTCGCCGACACTCCCCCGGTCCGGGTCGAGCCGGCGCTGCTGGCCGCCCTCCCCGACCGGCTGCGCGCCTCGCAGCCGGTGTTCGACCGGACCGGGGGCCTGCACGCGGCGGCGCTGTTCTCCGAGACGGGCGAGCTGATGGACATACGGGAGGACGTGGGCCGGCACAACGCGGTCGACAAGCTGGTCGGCCGGGCCCTCACCGACAACCGGCTGCCGCTGTCCCGGTCGATCCTGCTGGTCTCCGGGCGGGCCTCCTTCGAGCTGGCGCAGAAGGCGGTGATGGCCGGTATCCCGATGCTGGCGGCCGTCTCGGCGCCGTCCTCCCTCGCCGTCGACCTGGCGGCGGAGACCGGGCTGACCCTGGTCGGCTTCCTGCGGGGCCCCTCCATGAACGTGTACGCGGGCGAGCACCGCATCGCCCTGGAGGCGACGGCCGTCCGGGGCTGAGGCGTCCCGCCCGCCGCACGGGTCCGGGGTCCGGCCGGCGGGGAGCGCCCCCTGCACCGGCCGGCCTCAGCCCACCGGGACGGTGCCCGTCAGGTCACCGTGACGGGCTCCACCGCCGCGCCGTCCGCACCCGCTTCCTCCGGGTCCCGGGCACGCCGCTTCGCGATCACCGCGCACACCATGAGCTGCATCTGGTGGAAGAGCATCAGCGGCAGCACGGCGAGGCCCGCCTGCGCGCCGAACAGGACGCTGGCCATGGGCAGGCCGGAGGCCAGGCTCTTCTTCGAACCGGCGAACTGGATGGCTATGCGGTCCTCCCGGCCGAAACCGAGCCGCTTCGCCCCGTACCAGCTCAGCGCCAGCATCAGCGCCAGCAGCACCGCCTCGGCACCGAGCAGCGCCCCGAGCCGGGCCGGGGTGACCTGGTGCCAGATGCCGGCGACCATGCCCTCGCTGAACGCGGTGTAGACGACCAGCAGGATCGAGCCCCGGTCGACATGGCCGAGGATCTTCTTGTGCCGGGTGATGAAGCCGCCGATCCAGCGGCGCAGCAGCTGTCCCGCGACGAACGGCAGCAGCAGCTGGACGCCGATCCTCAGCAGCGCGTCCCCGGAGAACCCGCCGCCGCTGTTGCCGAGCAGCGCGGCCGCGAGCAGCGGGGTGATGAAGATTCCGGCGATCGAGGAGAAGGAGCCCGCGCAGATCGCCGCGGGCACGTTGCCGCGGGCGATCGAGGTGAAGGCGATCGACGACTGG
Source organism: Streptomyces sp. NBC_01260 (assembly GCF_036226405.1). Classification (NCBI taxonomy): domain Bacteria; kingdom Bacillati; phylum Actinomycetota; class Actinomycetes; order Kitasatosporales; family Streptomycetaceae; genus Streptomyces; species Streptomyces sp. NBC_01260. The sequence goes on from NZ_CP108464.1 coordinate 857,859, forward strand.
ATGGTCGAGGGGACCAGGCAGAGGAAGAGGAAGCCGCTCTGGAGCTGCGGCGTCAGTACGTACGGCACCAGCCCCCTGCTCGCCAGTCCCAGCAGCGGGAACGCGACGAACGTGCAGACCAGGACGGTGAGGTGGAGCCGCCAGTGCCTGACGCCGTCGAGGGCCTCGGCGGTGGAGAGCCGCGCGCCGTAGAGAAAGAAGAGGAACGCGACCGCTCCGGTGGAGGCGCCGCCCGCCACCTCGGCGGCCGCGCCGGAGGCCGGCAGCAGCGCCGCGAGTACGACGGTGCCGATCAACGCCAGGACGTACGGGTCGATCGGCAGCCAGGACGGCAACTGCAGGGTGCGGCGGCTCATGTGCTCCACGTGTTCTCTCGTTCAGGGTCGTGCCTTCCTTATCCTGCTCCCGATCACCGACATCGGGAATCCGGTATACCGCTCTTACTGTGATCACGGTTCGCGATAACGTGGCGCCATGTACGACCCCGCGCAGCTGCGCACCTTTCTCGCCGTCGCCCAGACACTGAGCTTCACCCGGGCCGCCCGCCGGCTCGGGGTGCGGCAGTCCACGGTGAGTCAGCACGTGCGGCGGCTGGAGGAGGCGACCGGGCGGCAGCTGTTCACCCGTGACACGCACCGGGTCGACCTCACCGTGGACGGCGAGGCGATGCTGGGTTTCGCCCGGACGATCCTGGAGGCCCACGAGCGGGCCTCGGCGTTCTTCACCGGCACCCGGCTGCGCGGGCGGCTGCGGTTCGGGGCCTCGGAGGACTTCGTGCTGACCCGGCTGCCGGAGATCCTCCAGTCGTTCCGCCGCGACCATCCGGAGGTCGAGCTGGAGCTGACCGTGGAGCTGTCGGGCACGCTGCACCAGCAACTGGCGGCGGGGCGGCTCGATCTGGTGCTGGCCAAGCGGCGGACCGGTGACACCCATGGGGAGCTGGTCTGGCAGGACGCGCTGATCTGGATCGGTGCGCCCCGGCTGCGGATCGACCCGGACCGCCCGGTACCGCTGATCCTCTTCCCGCCGCCGGGCATCACCCGGGCCCGCGCGCTGGAGGTGCTGGAGGGGCAGGGCCGCTCCTGGCGGGTCGCGTGCACCAGCGGCAGCCTCAGCGGGCTGACCGCGGCCGCCCACGCGGGGCTCGGCGTGATGGCGCACAGCCGGGGCCTGGTCCCGCCCGGACTGGTTCCGGTGCCGGCCAGGGCGGGGCTGCCGGAGCTCGGCGAGGTGGATTTCGTGCTGCTGCACGGCCGTCGCCGGGATGGTGCGCAGCAGGCCGCGGACGCGCTCGCGGCGGCGATCCTGGCGGGCGGCGACCGGCTGCTCCGCCCGCCGGGCGGGATCGGCGCGATCGGTGGACGGGACGGCGCATGACCCGGGCGGCCAGGGGGGAGAATCCACGGGACGCGGCGGTCTCCGCCGGGGCGGCCCAACCCGGTCAGGCCCGGCAGGTGCGGATCAACCTCCCGTAACCGTACGGAACGGCAGTGATCGCGGCGTACAGATTCGGTGGAGATTCCCGCGCGAGCCACTTACTCCTTGGTCGGAAGCGCGCCCGAGCCTTGCCCTTCTGGCCGGATTTCAGCCCCTGACCAGTGCAGACGCCACGTTGTGCGGGCGGTCTCGGACTCTCCCGCGGCGGCGCCCGGTGGGGTAGCGTCACGGCGCTGTGCGGAGCGCCACAAGGAGCAGGTCATTGCGCGAGTTCACTGTCCCACCCATGGCGGCCGCGCCCCACGTGGGCGGGCTCGCTGATGTGGTTTTCGACTATGCCGAGGAGGATCCGCACCGGGTCGCCCTCGGTCGCAAGGACGCGTCCGGACGCTGGCTTGATGTCACCTCTGCGACGTTCCGCGACGAGGTGCTCGCCCTCGCCAAGGGGCTGATCGCGCACGGCGTGCGGTTCGGCGACCGGGTGGCCCTGATGTCGCGCACCCGCTACGAGTGGACGCTCTTCGACTTCGCCCTGTGGGCGGTCGGCGCACAGTCCGTACCGGTCTATCCGACGTCCTCGGCCGAGCAGGTCCTGTGGATGCTCCACGACGCCGACGTCTCGGCGGTGATGGTCGAGCACGAGGACCACGCGATGACGGTCGCCTCGGTCATCGACCGGCTGCCCCAGCTGAAGCGGCTGTGGCAGCTGGACACCGACGCGGTGTCCGAGCTGGTCCTGGCGGGCGTCCATGTCGAGGACGAGGTGGTGCACCGGCACCGGCGGGCCGTGACGCCCGACTCGGTGGCGACCGTCATCTACACGTCGGGCACGACGGGGCGGCCCAAGGGCTGCGTGATCACACACGCCAACTTCATGTTCGAGACGGACACGATGGCGTCGCGCTGGGAGTCGGTCTTCCACTCCCGGCCGGGCGACGAGGCCTCGACGCTGCTCTTCCTGCCGCTGGCGCACGTCTTCGGGCGGATGGTGGAGGTCACGGCGATCCGCGGCCGGGTGAAGCTGGGCCACCAGCCGGAACTGTCGGCGAAGGCGCTGATGCCGGACCTGGTGACGTTTCGCCCCACGTTCATCCTGGCGGTGCCGTACATCTTCGAGAAGGTCTTCAACGGGGCCCGCCGCAAGGCCGAGGCGGAGGGCAGGGCCGGCCCCTTCGACAAGGCCGTGGACATCGCGGTGAAGTACGCCGAGGCGATGGAGGCGCGGGCGTTCGGGACCGGTCCCGGCCCGTCCGCCGGGTTGCGGATGCAGCACCAGTTCTTCGAGAAGGTCGTGTACAAGAAGGTGCGCGAGGCGATGGGCGGCCGGATCCGGCACGCCATGTCCGGCGGCTCGGGGATGGAGCGACAGCTCGGGCTGTTCTTCGCGGGGGCCGGTGTCACGGTGTACGAGGGGTACGGGCTGACCGAGTCGACCGCCGCGGCCACCGCAAATCCGCCGGAGCGCACCCGGTACGGCACGGTCGGGCAGCCGATCCCCGGCACCACGGTGCACATCGCCGAGGACGGCGAGATCTGGGTGCACGGCAGCAATGTGTTCTCCGGGTATCTGGGCGACCCGAAGTCCACCGACGCGGTACTGAACGAGGGCTGGCTGGCCACCGGCGACCTGGGTGCGCTGGACGACGACGGCTATCTGACGATCACCGGGCGCAAGAAGGAGATCCTGGTGACGTCCGGCGGCAAGAGCGTCTCACCGGCCGGTCTGGAGGAGCGCGTGCGCGCGCATCCGCTGGTGGCGCAGTGCATCGTGGTCGGCAACGACCGGCCGTACATCGCGGCCCTGGTCACCGTGGACCAGGAGTCCGTGGAGCACTGGCTCGCCATGCAGGGACGGCAGCAGCTGTCGCCGGGCGAACTGGTGCGGGACCCGGATCTGGAGATGGAGGTCCGGCGGGCGGTGGTGGCGGCGAACACGGCCGTGTCGCAGGCCGAGTCGATCCGGACGTTCCGGATCCTGGCGCATCAGTTCACCGAGGAGCACGGACTGCTGACACCGTCGCTGAAGCTGAAGCGCAAGGCGATCGAGACCGCGTACGCGGCCGAGGTGGACGCGCTGTACCGCTGAGCCGGCCGGAGCCCGTACCGCGGAGCCGGGAAGAAACGGCCCGGAGACGGGAATGTGCGGGACGACTTGATCGTTGAAGTTTCGAGTCCCACCTCCCAACGTAAGGATCGACCGCTCGTGAGCCAGGTCCCCTCCCTCACCCTCAACAACGGCGTCGAGATGCCGCAGCTCGGTTTCGGAGTCTGGCAGGTGCCGGACGACGAGGCCGCGAAGGCCGTCGCCACAGCCATCGAGTCCGGGTACCGGAGTATCGACACCGCCGCGATCTACGGCAACGAGGGCGGCACCGGCAAGGCCATCGCCGCCTCCGGTGTGGCCCGCGAGGAGCTCTTCGTGACCACGAAGCTGTGGAACAGCGAGCAGGGGTACGACTCGACGCTGCGCGCCTTCGACGCCTCGCTGGACAAGCTCGGCCTCGACTACGTAGACCTGTATCTGATCCACTGGCCGGTTCCGGCCAAGGACGCCTACCTGGACTCGTACCGGGCGCTCGAGAAGATCCACGCCGACGGCCGCGCGAAGGCCATCGGCGTCTCGAACTTCCTCCCCGAGCACCTGGAGCGGCTGCTCGGCGAGACCTCGGTCGTACCGGCGCTGAACCAGATCGAGCTGCACCCGCAGCTCCAGCAGACCGAGTCCCGCGCACTGCACGCCAAGCACGGCATCGCGACCGAGGCCTGGTCGCCGCTGGGTTCGGGCAAGGGCCTGCTGGAGGTCCCGACGGTCGTCGCGGTCGCCCGGAAGCACGGCCGCACGCCGGCTCAGGCGGTCCTCCGCTGGCACCTCCAGACCGGCCATGTGGTGATCCCCAAGTCCGTGACCCCGTCGCGGATCGCGGAGAACATCGATGTGTTCGGCTTCGAGCTGGACGACGACGACCTGGCCGCGTTCGCGGCGCTGGACGAGGGCAAGCGTCTGGGCTCGCACCCGGGCGAGTTCAACCTCGGCGCCTGAGCCGTGACGTTCCGCCGCTGATCCGCCCGTGACCGCCGTCCGGCCTCCGGCCGGGCGGCGGTTCGCCGTACGAAGGGACCGGAACATGACCGGGGACACCGCGCCCGTGGCCGGGGCGGGGCACTACCGGCTGCGCAATGTCGGCAGCGGGCTGGTGCTGGAGGTGCGCGACGGCGCGAAGGGCGGGGGCGCACCGGTGCAGCAGAACGAGGAGAACGGGTCGGCGGCCCAGCACTGGGAGTTCACCCCGGTCCACGAGGGCGCGGCCCTCCACCACGTGGTCAACGCGCACAGCGGCAAACGTCTGGACGTGCGGGGCGCCTCGACGGAGAACGGCGCGCTGATCCAGCAGTGGCGGGCCAATAACTTCGGCGCCCAGGAGTGGCTGGTCGAGCGGCACCTGGAGGCCCCGGGCACCGTCACCCTGGTCAACTTCGTGAGCGGCCTGGTCCTTGAGGTCGCCGACGGCAGTACGGCGAAGGGGGCGTCCGTCCAGCAGTGGGAGGACACCGACTCCCCCGGCCAGTGGTGGCGGCTGGAGCCGGTGTCCGCCGCCGCGTAGGGCGGCCGCGCTCAGGCCTTCCGGCCGAGATGGAACGTCCGGGCCATCAGCAGGAAGGTGTCGGTGCGCCGGTGCAGTCCGGCCGGGTCCTCGGGGTCGGTCAGCCGGTCGAGCACGGCGTTGTCCTCGGCGTCGAGCCGCTCGCCGATGCCCTCGCGGCGGCGGGTGAAGTCGGCGATGACATGGTCGCGTGCCACGTCGGTGAGGGGTGCGGGCAGGTCGAGCAGGAAGCTTCGGGTGCCCTGCGGGGCGAGGCCCACCGCGCAGAACAGGGCGGCCCAGTTCTCGGTCTCCCGCTTGGTGCCGGGCAGGTCCGCCCGCATCTGCTCGAAGGCCTCGGCCTGGATCACGTCGAGCCGCTCCTCCAGGCCGGGCCGGCCGAAGCCGATGTCGCGCGGGAGATGGCGCGGCTGGAGCCCGCCCTCGACGAGCACGACGGTGCCTCCGGGGCGCAGCAGCCCGGCGAATCCGGCCAGCGCGGCGCGCTGGTCGCCCATGTGGTGCAGGGCGTTGCCCGCCCAGATCAGGTCCGCCTCCCCCGCGCGTGCCAGGTCGCCGGGAAGGTCGGCGTGCAGGGTGGTGACCCGGTCGGCGAGCCCGAGCCGCTTCGCGCGGTCGCGGGTGCGCTCCAGCAGGGCCGGGGTGCCGTCGACGGCGACCACCTCGGCCTTTGGGAACACCTCGGCGAGCAGGCAGGCGATGACGCCCGGTCCGCTGCCGATGTCCAGCACCCGGCGGACCTCCGGGGCGTCGGGCAGACGGGCGATCCAGCGGGCCGCCGCCGTGTACTGCCCGGTGCTGAGTTCGGCGTTCTGCTCCAGCAGCGGGCCGATGGCGTCCCAGTCGAGATCGGCGGGGTCGTGATGGTGGGCATGGCCGCTCTCGTGCCGGTGGCCGTGGCCGCTGTCGTGGTGATGACCGTGACCGGTGTCGTTGCTCATGGGGACAGCCTCACCACACATCAAGCCACAGGCAAACTTTGTTGCCGATCCGGCAAGCCGCCACCGTTGCGGTAGTCCTGCGGGCCGACCCCGCGGACCCGTTTGAAAGCGGTGCTGAAGGCGAACGCCTGGCTGTAGCCGACCTTCCGGGCCACCGCCTCCACCGTCGCGTCCGTCTCCCGCAGCAGATCGGCCGCGACGGCGAGGCGCCAGCCCGTCAGGTACGCCATCGGAGGCTCCCCCACCAGTTCGGTGAAGCGCCGGGCGAGCCCGGCCCGGGAGACTCCGGTCCGGTCGGCCAGGGCAGCGACCGTCCAGGGGTGGGCCGGCTCGTTCTGGAGCAGCCGCAGCGCCTGGCCGACGACGGGATCACCCAGGGCCCGGTACCAGGCGGGGGCCTCGGCCCCGGGCCGGGAGAACCAGGTGCGAAGCGCGTCGATCAACAGCAGATCGAGCAGCCGGTCCAGCACCACGCTCTGCCCCGGCTCGTCCCTGGCGATCTCGTTGTCGAGCAGCGTCAGCAGCGGGCTGCTCCGGCCGCCGCCGGGGAGGAGGAGCAGTGCGGGCAGGGCGTCGAGGAGCCGTCTGCTGATCTCGCCGTCCAGCAGATAGGTGCCGACGAGCATGTTCGCCGCACCGTCAGGGGCGTTGCCCCAGGTGCGTACGCCCAGGTGCATGGACTGGGACAGCGGGTCGCCGCGCAGGGTGGTGCAGGTGCCGCCCGGCCCGATCCGGGTCTGCGGTGCGCTGCCGGGCCGGTCCGCGACGGTGTACGGCTCCGGGCCGCGCGCGATGGCCAGGTCACCGGGGCGCAGCAGCACGGGTTCGGCACCTTCGGCGGGAGCGATCCAGGCCTCGCCCGCGGTCATGGACATCAGGCAGAGCGGGGCCCGGTCCTCGATCCGTACGGACCACGGCGGTTCCATCACCATCCGCAGCAGGAAGGCCCCCCTGGCCCGCGGCCCGTCCAGAAGTCCGGCAAGTGCGTCCATGGGCAGCAGCGTAGACGTTCGCGTAGGGAGCTGAGCGGCTGAGGCATGGAACGGGCGGGGCTGTCCGGCGAACCTTGGTTCATGACAAACGACATGACGGACCAGCAGCAGGAAACCCGCACGGCACGCCCGGTACTGGTGACGAGCGGGACGGGCAAGACGGGCCGCCGGGTGGTGGAACGGCTCGCCGCGCGCGGGGTGCCGGTGCGGGCCGGATCACGCAGCGGTGAGGTCGTCTTCGACTGGGCGGACGAGTCGGGCTGGGAGGCCGCGCTGCGGGGTGCGGACGCGGCGTACATCGCGTACTACCCCGATCTGGCGGCGCCCGGGGCCCCGGAGGCGATGGCAGCCTTCGGACGGATCGCGCGGGGCTGCGGGGTGCGGCGGCTGGTGCTGCTGTCGGGGCGGGGCGAGCCGCAGGCGCTGGTCGCGGAGGAGGCGCTGCGCGAGGCAGCCGGGAACGCCGAACTGACAGTGGTGCGCTCGGCGTTCTTCGCGCAGAACTTCAGCGAGGGCGCGCTGCTCGACGGGGTGCTGGGCGGCGAGCTGGTGTTCCCGGCCGGCTCCACCGCCGAGCCGTTCGTGGACGCCGGGGACCTCGCCGACGTGGTGGCCGCGGCGCTGTGCGGGGAGGACGGCGCGGGACAGGTGCACGAACTGACCGGCCCCCGGCTGCTGACCTTCGCCGAGGCGGCCTCGGAGATCGCCCGGGCGGCCGGGCGCGAGGTGCGCTACGTCGCGGTGACGGGCCCCCAGTACGCGGCGATGCTGGCGGAGTTCGGCGTACCGGAGGCGGAGGCGGGCTTCCTGGCAGAGCTGTTCGCGACGCTGCTGGACGGGCACAACGCCACGGTCACGGAGGGCGTCAAGCAGGCTCTGGAACGTGACCCGTCGTCGTTCACCGCCTTCGCCGCCGAGGCCGCGCGGAACGGGGCCTGGGACGCGTAGGGCGGTGGCGCGGCACGGGCGGGATGCCGGGGGCGTCACGCGTGGGCCGAACCCGGCCGGCGGCGGAATGCCAGCAGCCGCTACTCCGGTTCGGCGCGGCGCCGGTCCCGGCCGGGCAGCGCGGTCGGGACCTCGGTGAGCCGTTCGGCCGCCGCCCCGGGCAACGCCAGACGCGAGGCGTAGTAGCCCGAGTTGTACCGGTGAGCGGTGCGGCCGGCGCGCGCAGGACACTCCCCTGCCGCGTCGGCCAGCGGTCCCCTTGCGTGTGCAGCCCTCACGCCCTACCATCCTGAACATGTTCAGTGAACACGTTCAGTCACGAGCGGCGAAACGGGAGGCGACACGGCGCAAGGTGTTGTCATCGGCCGAACGGCTGTTCCGCGAGCAGGGATTCGGCTCCAGCACGATCCGACAGATCGCCACGGACGCCGAGGTGAGCACTGGCACCGTCATGTCAGTCGGCGACAAGGACGCTCTGCTCGTCGCCATCTTCGACACCTGGATCGCCGCCGTGCACCACGGCCGGGAGGGCCGGGACGAGCAGGACGACGAGACACCGCTGCCCCCCGCCGCGGTGGCCCAGGAGGTCCTGGATCTCGTCGAACCCTTCATCACCTACTTCGCCCTCGATCTCGAACTGTCCCGGGAATACGCCGCGGTCATCGTCCGCGGCACCCATGAATCAGAGGTCTTCCAAGCCCTCGCCCGGGCCTTGCTCACCGAGCTGGAGACCCTCCTGGCCCGCACCCCGATCACCGCCACCGGTGCGGGCGCCGGCGCACGCACCCTCTACTTCGCCTACCTGGGCATCCTCATGACCGTCGGCAACGGCGCCCTCGACCAGCGGGCCGCGATCGCCCAGTTCCAGGAAGTCATCCATTTCGTCGTCCACCGCGAAGGAGCTCAACGATGATCAGCACTCCCGACCCGTGGTGGCCGACCGCACTGCTTGCCCTGGTGCTGTTCTCCGACGCGCTCATGTCGGTGCGTCCCCCGGCGTTCATTCAGCAATGCCTGGAAGGAGTGCGCTTCCCCCGCGACTGGTGGTGGGCGCTTGTAGTCGTCAAGCTCCTGGCGGCGGCAGGGCTTGTCGTCGGACTCCGGTATACGGGTGTCGGCGTGACGACCAACGTCGCGGTGATCGCCTACTTCGTGTGCGCCGCCTACGCCCACTACAGGGCGCGGTTCCTCAAGCAGGAGTTCTGGCTGAACTGCCTGGGGATGCTCGCGTTGTCGACGGCCGTCCTGTTTCTGTCACACCTGTCCGCGATCTGACGAGGAGTCCGCCACTGCCCCGCACGCAGATCCTGGGCGGGGTGCTCCCGTCCGCAGCCCTGGAACCCGCCTGACCACTCCGTCCGGCTCCACCGCCACGATGCCCTCGTCCCGGCCGAGGAGCGGGTTCGACTCGTGCGGCACGCCGGTCCTGACCACAGGCGACTCACCACGCAACAGCTCCTGCTGCAGGGCTTCCAGCCCGGCTCCCGAGTCCGTGCCGAGCTCGTCGCGCAGCTCACGGCGGTACGCCTCGTACCGCACCAGCACGGCGGACGGGCCCGCCGTCGCCGCCTCGCCGCACAGCTGCTCGGCGAGCACTTCCTCGTCGCGCGGATGCTCCGAGGCGGCCGCGGCCAGCGGCCCGGCCGCCTCCGAGTGCCGTCCCAGGCGGGCGAGCGCGAGCGCCCGCGCGCGTACGAGCGTGCCGCAGACGGGGGCGTGCCCGGTGCGCAACGCGGCTACGGGGTCGGCGGTGTCACCGGGCCCGTCATGGGTGCCCTCCCACAGCGTGAGCCCGGCCTCGGCCGCGGCCGGCGATCCCGCGTGGTCCCCGGCCCTGGCCCGGTCCGCGCTTGCGGCCCGGACCACCTGGCCGGCCAACTCCTACCGCCTGGCGACAACTTCACCGGAGGCGCGGGCGAATCCGGACTCGGTCATGGTCTTCTTCTCCTCCGGAGTCCGCACGAACAGGCTCAGTCGCCGAGGATCCGCTCCCACAGCAGCCCGTCCCGCCAGCCCCCGTCGAGGAAGATCGCGGAGTGCGCGACGCCGTACGGGCTGAACCCGTTGCGGCGCAGCACCCGCTGCGACGGCAGATTCTCCAGATTGGTGGACGCCTCGGCGCGGTGCAGTCCGAGTTCGTCCGTCATCACCCGGAGTACGAGCCCGACGGCGTGCCCGGCGTGCCCCTGGTTCTGGGCGACACCGGCAATCCAGTACCCGACGGAGCCGCGGCGCAGATGCGGCTGCGGCAGGATGCCTCCGACGGTGACCTGCCCGATCACCTCGTCGTCGGCGAGCACCACGCCCGGCCAGACCGTGCCGGCCCGGTATCCGGCCAGCAGTCCGTCGATCCGCTCCGCCTGGCCCCGCGGGGTGAAGAAGTCGGCCGGCTGGGCCGGTTCCCACGGCCGGAAGGCCTCGACGTCCCGCACCCGATGCGCGGCGATCGGGGCGGCGTCGGCGGGCTCGATCAGGCGGATCCTGGTGCTGCTGGGCATGGGCTGATCCTCGTCGCGGTGCTTCGGATGAGACGGCCAGCGTATGCGGGGGTGTCCGCGCCGCCGCACCCCGCGCCCTGCGCCCCGCACCCCGCGCCCCGCGCCCGCGAAAGGATCGAGTCGATCGCGCAGCCCGTACTCTCGCCGGAGTACCCGGTCTCAATTGCCAGCAAGCCACCTGGGCCATAACTTGCCTTTATGGAGCTGGAGTTGCGCCATCTGCGAACCGTACGTGCCATCGCCGACACCGGAAGCCTCACCAAGGCGGCCGCCGCGCTCGGGCTCGCGCAGCCCGCGTTGAGCGCACAGCTGCGGCGGATCGAGAAGGCGCTCGGGGGCCCGTTGTTCGACCGGGACCACACGGGCGCGCGGCCGACGCCACTGGGTGAGCTGGTGCTCGAACGGGCCCGGGTGGTGCTGCCCGCCGTCAGTGAGCTCCAGGAGGAGGCGGTGCGGTTCGCCAACGCGCGGGGGGCCATGGAGCGGTTCCGGCTCGGCGGCACGCACGGACCGCTGCTCGGCGGCCTCGTCGACCGGCTGGCCGCGGCGCACCCGGCCGCGCCGGTGTCCACGTACACCTCCTGGTCGGTGACTGAGCTGGCTGCCCAACTGAGCGACGGGCGGCTTGACTTCGTGCTCATCGGCGCCTGCGGTGAGAGCCCGCCGCCGGACGCGGACCGGCTGACGTGGCAGGTCGTCGGGATCGATCCGGTCTTCGTGATGCTGCCGGAGAACCATCCGCTGGCAGGCGAGCCGGAGCTGGAGCTCTCCGCGCTGGCGGGCGAGTGCTGGGCCGATGTGCCCGGAGAGGGCTGTTTCGCGGACTGTTTCGTGGCCGCCTGCGCGCGGGCGGGCTTCAGCCCGGTGTCGGTGTACGAGACGGACACCGCGTCCGTCGTCCATCTGGTGCAGGTGGGACGGGCCGTCGGGCTGTGCCGGGCGACGTTCCCCCCGACGCCTGGCGTGGTGACCCGTCCGATCACCGGGTCGCCGCTGAGCTGGCGCCATCTGCTGGGCCGGCATCCGCGCTCGGCGGCCGCGTCGGCGGCGGCCGGAGCGGTGATCGGACACACCCGGGCGGCGTACGCCGAGGCGGTGGAGCGCAGCGACAGCTGCACGCGCTGGCTGGCCGCGCACCCCCGCTTCGGAGCGACGCCCTGACGGGCCGCGGGCCGCGCCTACCGCGCCCCGTGGCCGGCGGCGACGGCCGCCACCCTGGCGGCGAGGGCCAGGTCCTTCTCGGTGACCTTCCCGCCGGCGTCGTGGGAGTTCACCGAGAGCGCGACGGTGTCGTACCCGAGCGTCAGATCGGAATGGTGGTTGAGCTCGTCCTGGATCTGCGCGACATGGACGGTGAGACCGGCGGCGGCGAAGTGCGAGGGGAGCCGGTAGGTGCGGGTGATCCGGTCCCCCTCCAGCGTCCAGCCGGGCAGTTCGCGCAGCCGGTTCTCGATCTCGTTCTTCGGCAGCGGTGCGGCGGGCATACGGCGGCTCCCTCACTCGTGGTCGGTGCCGGTCGGCGGTGCCGGTGACGTTACGGTCTCGGTATGACAACTGTCGCGCTTGACACGGGGGTAGGGCCGCTGCTGCGCAGCTGGCGGGAGCGGAGCCGGATCAGCCAGCTGGAACTTGCGCTGCGGGCCGACTCCTCGGCCCGCCACATCTCCTTCATCGAAACGGGCCGCGCCCGCCCCAGCGAGGAGATGGTCCTGCGGCTGGCGGAGCACCTGGACGTGCCCGTACGGGAACGCAACGCCCTGCTGGTGGTGGCCGGTTACGCCCCTCGCTACACGGAGACCGCGCTCGACGACCCCGCGATGGGCGCGCTGCGCGAGGGGATGGACCGGCTGCTTCAGGGGTACGACCCGTATCCGGCGCTCGTCGTGGACGGCATGTACAACGTGGTGGCGGCCAATCAGGGGATCGTCCGGCTGACGGCCGGGGTGGCGGAGCATCTGCTCGCGCCGCCGCTGAACGCGATGCGGCTCACCCTGCACCCGGAGGGGCTGGCCCCCCGGATCCACAATCTGCGGGAGTGGCGGGCCGATCTGCTGGCGCAGATGGAGCGTCAGATCGCCCTGGTCCGTTCGGCGGAGTTGCGTGAGCTGTACGAGGAGGTCGCGGGCTATCCGGTGGGGCCGAGGACGGATGGTCAGGAGTGGGACGAGCCCTCGTCGTCGGTGCCGTTCGCGCTGCCGCTGCTGATCGAGCAGGACGGCCGGCTGCTCTCGTTCATCGCGTCCATCGCCACGTTCAACACACCGATGGACGTGACGGTCGCGGAGCTGGCCATCGAGACGTTCCTGCCCGCCGACCCGGAGACCGCGGCGTATCTGCGGTCCCTCGTTCCCTGACGGTGTCCTTCCGTGCTCCCTCGCTCGCGGGAGAGATGTGTCCGCGGCTCCTCGCCTGCCGGCGAGAGGCGTTCCCGGCCCTCATTTCTTGACGACGGGCAGGGTCCACGGACCGTCCGCCCGCGCCAGGATCCGCGCGGCCAGGCACACGACCGCGAGGATCGCCACGGCCAGGACCAGTGGCAGGGTCGGATGTCCGTGCAGCACGGCCACGGCTCCGACGAGGGCGCCGGCCAGCATGGCGGCGGCCGAGAGGATCCGGCGGCCGGCCCTGCTGCCGCCGCCCCCGGCGAGCCGTCCGTCGGAGGCGATGCCGGTGATGGTCAGGGTCAGCACGGTGGTGGTGAGGTCGGGTACGGCGAGCGCCCGCGATACGGCGTTCTGCACACCCAGGCCCAGGGCGAGCAGCACGATGAGGGCGAACCGCACGCCGCCGTCGTACGGGCTGCCGGAGATCAGCGTGACGACCAGGGCGGCCAGTACGCACAGAGTCTCGACGCACAGCGCGTGCAGCAGCATGCGGCCGCGGTGGGCGTGGGAGTGGTGGACGATCAGTCCGCCGGCCAGCGCCCCGGCCGCGAACGCGCCGAGCGCGACGAACGAGGCGGCCAGGGAGAAGCCGGGGGCTCCGGCGAACGCGAAGCCGGAGAAGACCACATTGCCGGTCATGTTCGCGACGAAGACCCGGCCCAGTTGCAGATAGCTGACGGCGTCGACCAGTCCGGTGACGACGGTCAGGGCGAGCATCAGCGGCGGCAGCGGTCCGTGCCGGTCGTCCATGTCCGGTACGAGGGTGGTCCATGCCTCACGCAGTACGACGGGCACCGGCATGCTCCGATCACGAGGTGGTTGATCAGGATTGTGCCGTTGCGCCCGGTGCGAATGCCACGACCGACGCGCGTCGCCCCCGCGCGCCGCTCGGGCGGCGCGGGGGCGACGGAGTGCCGACGGGGCTACACACGGGCCCCGTTGTCGAGCGGGTCCCGGCGCCCGGCGCCGGACCTGCCGCGCGAGGCGCTCTTGCGGACGGGCGGCGGGGCCTTGCTGCCGCGCTCCAGAAGGAGTGCAGCCGGCACCGCGGTCATGACCGAGGAGTACGTCCCGACGACGATGCCGATCAGCAGCGCGAGGGCGAAGTCCGCGAGCGAGTCACCGCCCAGGACGGCCAGCGCGACGAGGATGAACAGGGCGCCCATCCCGGTGTTGACGGTTCTGGGAATCGTCTGCAGAACGGCCCGGTTCGCCACTGTCCCGAGCGGCTCCCGGCGGGCCTTGGCCCACAACTCCCTCACCCGGTCGAAGACCACCACCGAGTCGTTGACGGAGTACCCGATGACGGTGAGAAGCGCGGCCAGGAAGATGCCGTCCACGGTGCGTCCCAGCCAGGCGAAGGCGCCCACCAGAATGATCACGTCGTGGACCAGCGCCCCGACCGAGGCCACCGCGAACGTCCAGCGGAACCGGACGGCCAGATAGACCAGTTGGACGAGGACGGCGATGGCCAGCGCGATCAGGGCGTTGCGCCGCAGTTCGTCGCCCAGGCTGGGGCCGATGAGTTCGTCCCGGACCTTGGTGGTCTCGCCGCCCTCCTCGGCCAGGGCAGCGCGCAGCGCGTGTTCGCCGGCGTTGTCGAGATCCCCGGTGCGCACCGAGATGTCGCCCGCACCCGCCGTGGTGACCTCGGCGTCGGCGAAGCCCGCGCCGGCCAGCGCGGAACGGGCGGTCTCGACGTCGACGGGGCGGCTGGTCGCGTACTCGACGAGGCGGCCCCCGGTGAATTCGACGCCGAGGTTGACCCCGCGCACCAGGATGCCGGTCACCGCCACGGCGATCAGCACCGTGGAGATGAGCAGCCAGCGGCGCGGGGACCGCATCAGCTGCGGATCGCGGCGATTGAGCCAGGTCCGTACCCGGCCCGGGCCGGCGATGCCGTTGATGCCCCGGTAGTCGCCGACGAATGTGGAGCCCGCGGCGATCTCGGTGAGGGCGCGGGCGATGACCAGTGCGGAGAACATCGACGCGAGGACGCCGATGCCGAGCGTGACGCCGAAGCCCTTGACGGGGCCCGAGCCGAGGAAGAAGAGCAGTCCCGCCGCGATCAGTGTCGTCACGTTGGAGTCGGCGACGGCGCTCCAGGCGTGCCGGAACCCGGCGGTCAGCGAGGTGCGCAGGGACCGGCCCGGATACTGTGCGTGTTCCTCCCTGGCCCGTTCGAAGACCAGCACGTTGGCGTCGACCGCCATCCCGATGGCCAGCACGAATCCGGCGAGTCCGGGCAGGGTGAGCGTGACGCCGAGGGCGACGAGCCCCGCGTACGAGATCACTCCGTAGGCGCCGAGGGCGACGGCGGCGAGCGCGCCGAAGAGCCGGTAGACGACGGTGATGAACAGTGCCGTGGCCGCGGCGCCGATGAGGGCGGCGCGGGCGCTGGCGTCGATGGCGGCGGCGCCGAGCGTCGGTCCGACGGTCCGCTGCTCGACGATCTCGACGGGCACCGGCAGCGCACCGCCCTGGATCAGCAGGGCGAGCTCGCGGGCCTCGTCGGCACTGAAGGAGCCGGTGATCTGGGTGGAGCCGGAGGGCAGACCGGTGTTGCAGCCGACGGTCGGGGAGACCTGCGGCGAGGAGATCACCTGCTTGTCCAGGACGATGGCGACCCGGCGCCGCTCGTCCTGGACCGGGTGGCAGGCAGCCTCCCCGGTCAGCCGGGTCCAGTCCCGGCCGGCGTCCTTGTGGAAGTCCAGGGAGACGGACCAGCCGGCGCCCTGCTGGGCGTCGAACGAGGCGGAGGCCTCCTTGACGCCCGCGCCGGAGAGCGCGACAGGGCCCAGTGCGAGCCGGCTGCCCTGCTCGTCCGGGAGCGTCAGCCCGGCCGCGGTATCGGAACCCTCGAGCGCTCCGGGGCCCTGCACGGCATGGAAGGTCAGCTGGGCGGTTCTGCCGATGACCTCGGCGGCCTTGCGCGGGTCCTGGACGTCCGGGAGTTCGACGATGATCCGGTCCTCGCCGGAGCGGGTCAGGGTCGGTTCCGCGACGCCGAGCGAGTCGATGCGCTTGCGCAGCACCTCCAGGGTGCGGTCGGTGCTCTCGCGGTCCGCCTTCGCGGTGTCGGAGTCCTTGGCCTGCAGCACCATTCTGGTGCCGCCCTGGAGATCGAGGCCGAGTCTGGGGGACATGGTCAGCGTGATGAGCACGGCGACGAGCAGAACGGCAGCAGCCAGAACCGCCCGCACCGTGGTGGCGCGAGTCATGGGAATCCTCCGAGGGGCGCCGGGCCCCTCGGTCAGGGCGCCACGGCAGGTGTGCGGGACGGGACCGGTGGCAGGTCCCACGGCCGGTGAACGGCCGTACCTGGAGGCCCGCGCACACCGGGAAGCGCGGTGCGGAAGCGGTCGGCGGCGGCCGGGGGTCCGGCGAGGGCGCATCCGGGGACGGGGTGCGGCAGCGGGAGGCCGGGCGGGCGCGGGAGGGGGGCCCCGGGGCCGTGCGGCGGGAGGTGCTGAGGGGGACGGGGGTGTTCGGCGGCGGCCCACGGCCGGGGCACGGTCACCGGTGCCGGCCGGAGGCTCCCGGCGGCGGCGCGGGTACGGGGGCGGGGGACGTCGTGGGCGCCGGGCGTCCGGCCGGTTCGGTCCGTGCGCACGGTCCGCTCCGTGCGCACGGGGTGCGTGCCCACGGTCCGGCTCGTGGTCTCCGTACGGCCGGGGTGCGGGGCGGCCGGCCGGGCTCCGGCCGGGTGACCGGCGAAGGACAGCGGACCAGTCGTGGCCCCGGCGGGGACCGCGGCGGCGGCGGGCGCGCCGCCGGCGACGGTGAGGACGGCGAGGAGCAGCGCGGCGAGGAACTGCCGCGCCGAAGCCGCGCGTCGGCGGTGCGCCGGGGTGTCCGGCCGGTCCCGCCGGTGCGCGTCGCCCCGGGACGCCCCCGGGAGGGGGGTCACCCGGCTCGGCCGGGCAGGGCCGGTGCGGCGTTGGCGTGGCGGAGCACGGAGCTGAGGAACAGCCCGGCCCCGCGGACGACCGTGGTCGCCGGGTCGTCCGGGAGACGGACCGGAACGCCGAGGCGCACCGCGATCCGGTTGGTGACGTCCGGGCGCAGCGCACCGCCTCCGGCGAGCAGCGGGCCCTTGCGCAGCGCGCCGAGCACCGCGCCGTGGCGGTCCTGCTGCCACATCGCCATGACCATGTCCAGGACGGCCCGGACGACGGCGGTGGGCGGATCGCCGGGCTCCAGGTCGCTGAGCCCGGTCTCGGCCAGCCGCGCGTCGCGGACCAGCCCGTCTACCAGGAGCGTCGCCTCCGTCAGCTCGGCACCGATGTCGACGACGAGCAGCGGACCGCCGTCCTGCGGGCCGGCGTATGCGGCGGCGGCCCTGGCGCTGTCCAGGACGATGACGCTCGACGGGCCGAGCGCGGCAAGGATCTCCCGTGCGGCGGCGCGGTGTTCGGGGCCCGCGAGTACGGGGTGGCTGAGGACGATCATCGTGTCGCTGCGGTCGGCGCCCAGTGCCGTATCGGCGATACGGCCGAGCATCCGCCCGCAGGACTCGGTGTCGACGATGCGTCCGCGCCGGACCGGGCTGCCCTGGCCGTACTCACCGCCGGGACCGTTTCCGGTGTCGGCGACGACGCCCTGCCCGGGGATCCAGGCACGGGTCCGGGAGCTGCCGAGGTCGATCGCGAGCCCCCGGGTCGCTCCCCGGTGCTGCCGGTGAACGGAGCGAACGTGTCGCTGTCCGTCGCGCAAAGAACGCATCGCCCCTCACCCCCGGCTTGCTGTCGCAGCCGTGCACACCCATTGACCCGCTGATAGCGAGGCATGACCGAGCCCTCACTATGCAATAGGTAGGCAAAGAAAGCCACTCTTGCGTAAAATCCAAGGGATTGGCCTCACGCCTCGGACGGCAGGAACTCCTCGATCAGTTCGGCGAACTCCTGCGGGGCGGCGATCCGGATGCCCAGGTCCTCCGCCTTGGTGCGCTTGGACCCGGCCTTCTCACCGGCCACCAGCAGCGTGGTGCGCTTGGAGACGCTGGAGGAGGCCTTCCCTCCGGCCCGCTCGATCAGCTCGTTCATCTCATTGCGCGAGAGCTTCTCCAGCGCGCCCGTCATGGCCCCGGTGACCACCACGGTCATCCCGCTCAGCGGCCGCCCGTCCACGCCCTCACCGTCCGCGTCGGCCTCCTCGCCCGGCTCCGGGGGCGGGGTCGCGCCCGGCTCCGTCATGTTGACCCCGGCGCCGACCAGCTTCTCGATCAGCGGGGCCAGCTCCACCAGCTCCGCGACGACACCCGCGGCCTTCTCCTTGCCGATGCCGTCGACGAGCTGGAGCGCCTCGGCGTCTGCGGCCCTGATGCGGTCCATGTCCGCGAAGTACCGGGCGATCCGCCGCGACATGGAGCGTCCGGTCCCGCGCACCCCCAGGGCGCAGAACACCCGCGAGAGCGGCTGGGCGCGCGCCGTGTCGATCGCGGCCAGCAGGTTGTCCGTACTGGTGTCGCCCATCCGCTCCAGTCCGAGCAGCTGTTCGCGCTCCAGCGCGAACAGATCGGCGAAGTCGGCGACCAGCCCGGCATCGACGAGCTGGACGACCCGGGTCGCACCGAGGCCCTCGATATCCAGCTGGTCGCGCCCGGCCGCGTACGAGATGGAGGCGACGAGGCGGCAGTTCCGGCCACGGACGCAGCGCCAGCGCTGCTCGCTCGTGTCGATCTCGGAACCGCACTGCGGACAGGCCTCGGGGAAGACGACCGGCTGCTCCTCGCCGGTCCGCAGGTGGGCCACGGGGGCCTCGATCCGGGGAATGATGTCGCCCGCCTTGTAGACCATCACATGGTCGCCCAGCCGCAGATCGCGGCGGGTGATGTCGGCCGGGTTGTGCAGCGTGGCGTAGCCGACGGTCGATCCGTCGATCTCGACCGGCTCCAGCACCGCACGCGGCGCGATGATGCCGGTCCGGCCCACATTCCACTCGACGCCGAGGAGCCGGGTGACCTTCTCGACGGCCGGCAGCTTGTACGCGATGGCCCAGCGCGGTGCGCGGGTGCCCGAGCCGGCGTCGTGCTGGTCGGCTGCGAGGTCGGCCTTGATCACGATGCCGTCGATCCCGAAGGGCAAGGAGGCGCGCAGCGCCGCGATCTCCTCGACCCGCAGCTGGACGTCCTCGACGGTGGTGACGGTGCGCGGTGCCACGTCCGTGCCGGCCGCGGTGTGCACGCCGAGGTCCGCGGCACGTCCGAGGACCTCGCTGTGGGGCAGCCCGGCCAGGGTGCCGGTCAGCTCGCCGGAGTCGGGCAGCGGCAGCGCGCCGTACGCGAAGAACGTCATCTCCACGGTGTAGGGGCGGTCCTTGGCACGCAGGGTGCCCGCCGCGCCGTTGCGCGCGTTGGCGAAGGGGGCGCCGCCGTGTTCGGTGCGGACCGTATTGGCCTGTTCGAACTGCTCGGTCGTCATCAGGATCTCGCCGCGCATCTCGATCGTGACCGGCTCGGTGAGCTGCGCGGGAAGCCCGACGACGGTGCCGATCGCGTGCGAGACGTCCTCGCCGGCCGTGCCGTCGCCGCGGGTGACCAGCTGCTCCAGCCGGCCCTCGCGGTAACGGGCGGCGACCGCGAGCCCGTCGAGCTTCGGCTCGACGCTCCAGGCGGCGACGGGCCTGCCTATCCGGCGCTCCAGCGAAGCGGTCCAGGTGACGAACTGCTCCGCCGAGAAGACGTTGTCCAGGGAGAGCATCGGCACGGTGTGCGGCACGTCCCCGACGACCGCGCCGCCCGCCACCTTGCCGGTCGGCGAGTCGGCCAGCACATCCTGCGGATGGTCCTGCTCGTACGCGGCGATCCCGCGTGCCAGCCGGTCGTACGCGTCGTCGTCGAGCGTGCTCTCGCCCGTGGCGTAGTACGCGGCGGCGGCCTGCGACGCCTCTTCGACCGCGACGGCGTAGGCAGCGGTATCGGCGAGCACAACAGCTGAGTTCGTCATGTCCTCCATCCTGCCGCCCACCACTGACAACGCCCCCGCAGCGGTGTCCGGCTGCCGGCCCGCGGCCCCCTCGGACCCCCGCCGGCCCCCGTATGTGACGGCGCGTCCGCGACGGTATCGACGCCATCGTGAACTGCGGGGCCGACGGCACCCCCTGACCGGCCACTGCCCACCGGCCGAACCGCCGTTGTCCGTCCGATGCCCGCCCGGGGCCCCGACCTGCTTCCGGGCCCGTCCACCCGACGCTGGTGCGGCGGCGGTCGGCCTGACGCCGCCGCCGTCGCGGGCGGTCAGCCTCGCGCGCCGGTGCCCGCGTCGGCGCCGTCCGCCCTGTCCGCCTGGCCCACGGGCACCTGCGGCCCCGAGACCTCGTTCAGCCAGCGTCTCAGGACCCGGTGCACCGTCTCCGCGCCGACCAGTTCGGCCGGCCGCTCCTCCCCCTCGGCGGCTGCCGCGTCGAGCGGGTCCGTCATCCCGCGCGGCCAGAGCAGGAAGGGCCGGGCCTGTTCACCGCCCAGGCCGCCGTGCGAACCGATCTGCTCCTCGAAGGCGTGCACCGTGCCCGTTGCCGGGTCGTACATCGAGTTGACCATCACATCGGCGACGTGCGGGAAGGTGTCGGTGCGCCGGACCGCGGCCGCCGCCCCCGCGCCGAAGGGGGCCAGCGGCCCGTCTCCGTCCCGCAGTTCCGCCACCGGGACCAGGGCGCCGCCGCGCCCCAGCACCACCGATCCGTGGCTCTCGCTGCGCACCAGCAGGAAGCCGATGCCGGGGTGGTTGGCGAGCGTGCTGAGCAGCGCGGGGTGGCGGCGGTCGAGCTGCTCCAGCGAGGCGCGTCCCGCGATGTCGGGGAAGGAGATCAGGCCGAGGTTGCCGGAGGCGAGAACGACCGGGTCCGAGGGGTTCGCCAGGTTCTCCTGCAGGTCCCCGTCGACCGGCCGGTGAAGCGCGATCCGTACCGCGTCACGCGCCTCGGAACCGCTCCGGGTGCGCTGCGCCCGGCGGGGTACCGGCAGTCCGCTGCCCGCCCGCACCAGGTCCTTCAGCGTCAGTCCGTACATCGCCGCGAAGGTCTCCCCCGGGCTCTGGCCGTGGTCGGACAGGAGCACGATCCGGTACGTGCGCGGGGTGTGTTCGGCGACCTTGACGATCAGGGCGAGCGAGCGGTCCAGCCGGGCGAGGACCTTCTCCGCGTCCCGGCTCCGCGGCCCCGAGTGGTGGGCCACCTCGTCGTACGCGACCAGGTCGGCGTAGACCGCGGTCCGTCCGGCGAACATGTCGCCCATGACGGCGGCGACCACCACATCGCGTTCGACGACGGTCGCGAAGGCCCGGATGAAGGGGTAGAGGCCGCCGCGCTTGATCCGGGGCGTCTCCTTGCGGATGCGCGCCCGGGTCGACTGGCCTATCTCCCTGCCGACCTCGGCGACGAACGACAGCGCGGTACGGACGGCGTTGGCCGGATCGGCGAAGTAGGCGAAGTACCCGGCCCGGGAGCGGCGTCCCTTGCCGCGCCTGGCGGCCATCGACAGGACGAGCGCGAGCTGGTCGGCGCCGCCGCTGAAGAGGTTGCCGCGGCCGGCGCCGTCGAGCGTGAGCAGTCCGCCGTCGTGGGTGCGCACGACGGCCCGGCGCTGCATTTCGAGGGCGCTCGCGGGTCTGCTGGAGACCATGACGTCGCCGGTCTCCTTCTCGTACCAGCGGAAGGCCGGGATGTCGTAGTTGCTGCCGTGCAGGATGCCGAGCTGGCTGGCGCCGGTCTGGCTGGACCAGTCGGTGCGCCACGGGGTGAGCCGGTGACCGGCCCCGTCGGCCAGCCAGTGCGCGACGGTCGGCATCAGGCCGTCGGCGGCGGCCTGCGCGAGGACGTCGTGGCCGACTCCGTCGAGCTGTATGAAGACGGTGCCGGGCGGCCCCCCGTCCGCGCCGTCGTCCCTGCCGCTGCGGCGGCGGCGCCGGTCCGCGAGGCGCGACAGCCGGCGGCGGTAGGCGTTGTCGTCACGGACGGCGAGCGCGGTGGAGGTCGCCGAGGCGACGGCGGACATCACGGCCGCGACGACGACCGCCATCTGCGGATCGGCCGCGCCGCGACCGTCCGGGATGAGCCGCAGCGCTATCAGCAGCAGCGAGCCGTTGAGGAAGAAGACCAGCATCCCGAGGACGAGTGCCGGCACGATGAGCAGTGCCCGTACCAGCACCGGCCAGACCAGTGCGGAGAGCAGACCGAACGCGCCCGCGCCCCATGCCGCGGTGAAGGCGGTCTTGGTGATGCTGTCGCCGTCGTCCGACTGGAGCTGGAAGTCCGGCAGAATCCCGGCGAGCACAAGCATCGTGAGCGTCGAGACCGCCCACACCACAATCACCCGCATCAGGGCGCTGCCGGCTGTTCGCCATCGCCCGTCACCCACGCCGCTGCCACCTCACGTCCGGGCCCCGCCGTTCCGGGCCCTGCCCCAGTTTTTCACAGCGGGACGGCCGGCTCCGCCGACGGGCTCCGGCCGGGCCGGTCAGCAGCCGTCGTAGCCTGCGGTCGGCATGGAGAGCCTGCGGTGCACGCCGGCTTTCGTCCGGGAGCTGTAGAGCGGCTCGTCGAGACCTGCGATCTCCAGGCGTACGCCACGCCGCTCGCACTCCTCGGTGAAGCGCGGCACCGACGCGACGGCCCGTGCGAGCACCCGGTCGTTGGGCGCGACGAAGAGTTCGACCTCGCCGCCCTCGACATCGGCCCAGAGCGCCTGGTGGTCGGGACGCAGTCCGTAGAGGCGCAGCTGCCGGGTGACCACGTAACCCTTGTCGGCGGCCCAGCGGGCGCACATGTCGTGCTGGCTGCGGGTGTCCACGAGAAACGGGTCGCTGTCGAGTTCCTCCAGCGGCGTGAGACTGGCGATGGCCGCCACCCGTACGTCCCCCATGGCCGTTCTCCCCGTGCTAGGCGTTCTGCGACCCTACGCCCCCGGTTCCCGTACAAGAAGGCGCATGTCAGGACGGGAAGGGGGCGCACGGGAGCAGGTGCGCCGGCCGCCGACGCGGCGGAGGGCGCACCTGCCGGTGGGGTCAGCCGTCGAGCGAGGTCATGACGTGCTTGATCCGGGTGTAGTCCTCGAAGCCGTAGGCGGAGAGGTCCTTGCCGTAGCCGGACTTCTTGAACCCGCCGTGCGGCATCTCGGCGACCAGTGCCATGTGTGTGTTGATCCACACACAGCCGAAGTCGAGGTTCTTGGACATCCGCATGGCGCGGGCATGGTCCTTGGTCCACACCGAGGAGGCCAGGGCGTAGTCGACGCCGTTGGCGTACGCGACGGCCTGGGCCTCGTCCGTGAACGACTGGACGGTCATCACGGGCCCGAAGACCTCGTTCTGGACGATCTCGTCGTCCTGCTTGAGGCCGGAGACCACGGTCGGGGCGTAGAAGTAGCCCTTCTCGCCGACCCGGTGGCCGCCCGCCTCGACCCTGGCGTGCTCGGGGAGCCGCTCGATGAAGCCGCTGACCTGGGCGAGCTGTCCGGCGTTGTTGAGCGGGCCGTAGAGCACGTCCTCGTCGTCCGGCTGCCCGGTCCTCGTGTCGGCGGCGGCCTTGGCCAGCGCGGTGACGAACTCGTCGTGGACGGATTCGTGGACCAGGATCCGGGTGGCGGCGGTGCAGTCCTGCCCGGCGTTGAAGAAGCCGCCGACTATCAGGTCCTCGACCGCCTTCGCCAGGTCCGCGTCCTCGAAGACGACCGCGGGCGCCTTGCCGCCGAGCTCCAGGTGGACCCGCTTGACGTCGAGGGCCGCGCTCTGGGCGACCTGGATGCCGGCCCGTACCGAACCGGTGATGGAGGCCATCGCCGGGGTCGGGTGCTCGACCATCAGCCGGCCGGTCTCGCGGTCGCCGCAGACCACGTTGAAGATCCCGCGCGGCAGGTCCAACGACTCCAGGACCCCGCCGATGATCCCGGCGATCAGGGCGGTCGACGCGGGGGTGGTGTCGGACGGCTTGAGCACCACCGCGTTGCCCGCGGCGAGCGCCGGGGCGAACTTCCAGACGGCCATCAGGAGGGGGTAGTTCCACGGGGCGACCTGGGCGCAGACGCCGACCGGTTCGCGGCGGATGATCGAGGTCATGCCGTCCATGTACTCGCCGGCCGAGCGGCCCTCCAGCAGCCGGGCGGCACCCGCGAAGAAGCGGACCTGGTCGATGGCGGGGGCCAGTTCCTCGCTGCGGGTGAGGTGCAGCGGCTTGCCGGTGTCCCGGCTCTCGGCGGCCACCAGTTCGTCGGCCCGCGCCTCCATGGCGTCCGCGATCCGCAGGAGGGCCAGCTGGCGCACGGCGGGGGTGGTGTCGCGCCAGACGGGGAAGGCGGCAGCGGCGGCGGCCATCGCCGCGTCGACGTCGGCGGCTCCGGAGAGCGGGGAGGTCGCGTAGACCTCGCCGGTCGCCGGGTCCACGACATCGAGTGTGCGGCCGTCCGAGGCATCCGCGGGGACACCGTCGATGAAGTTGCGGAACGTGATGGTCATACGGGGAGAACCGGTTTCTCTCGTGGTCGGGCGGCGTTACGGGCCGGGAGGCGGGCGGCGGTGCCGCGCGGGTCAGCCGGCCGTACGGGCGGACAGGTGCTCGTGGACGGCGGGCCAGCTGCCGTCGTCGGCGCGGGCGAAGACGATCGTCTCGCGCTCGTGGACCGTCTCCCGGCCCTCCCTGGTGGAGATGGTGGTCTCCACATCGTGGCTGAAGACGGCGGTGGAGCCGAGGTGCTGGATCAGCTGCCCGGTCGAGACGCAGCCCAGGACGCGGAAGTCGTCCTGGTCCACCCACTCCTGCCAGAGCACGCGGTACTCGGCGGTGGAGCCGAGCCGCTGCGGGGTGGAGTGGAAGACGAAGGTCGCGTCGGGGGCGAAGGCGCCGAAGTAGTCGTCGAGGCGGCCCTCGGCGAAGGCGGCGACGAGCGCGTCGGCGGCGGCGCGGATCTGCTCGGTGTCCCGGACGGGCGTACTCATGGACGGCTCCTGGATGCGGGGGCGGGGCGGGTGCGGGAGGCGACGGGCGGTTCGAGGCGGCGGGAAGCGGTGGTCAGAGCGCCGCGGCCGGCTCGGGGGCGGGCTCCTCGTCGGCACTGGTGATCGGCGGGACCGGGGTGTCCGAGGCCCGGACGAACCGGGGCCCGTCCGGCCCGTACACCGCACGCGGCTCGGGGAACACGGTCAGCAGGCCGAGGTAGAGCACCGCCGCGAGGGCCAGGCCGACCGGCAGCGAGATGTCCGTGCCGTTCGCGAGGTTGCCGAGCGGGCCGACGAACTGGCCGGGCAGGTTGGTGAAGAGGAGCGCCACTGAGGCGGAGAGCAGCCAGGTGGACAGGCCGCGCCAGTTCCAGCCGTGGTTGAACCAGTAGCGGCCGCCGGTCTGCCTGCGGTTGAAGACCTGGAGCGCGTCCGTGTCGTACCAGCCGCGCCGGGTCACGTAGCCGAGTGCCATCACGATCATCCACGGGGCGGTGCAGGTGATGATCAGGGTGGCGAACGTGGAGATGGACTGCGCGAGGTTGAGTGCGAACCGGCCGACGAAGATGAAGGCGATCGACAAGGCTCCGATGAAGAACGTCGACTGCACGCGGCTGAAGCGGGTGAACACGCTGGAGACGTCGAGTCCGGTGCCGTACAGCGCGGTCGTACCGGTGGAGAGGCCGCCGATCAGGGCGATCAGGCAGAGCGGCAGGAAGTACCAGCCGGGCGAGATGGCGAGCAGTCCGCCGACGTAGTTGGGGGCGGCCGGGTCGA
Source organism: Streptomyces sp. NBC_01260 (assembly GCF_036226405.1). Classification (NCBI taxonomy): domain Bacteria; kingdom Bacillati; phylum Actinomycetota; class Actinomycetes; order Kitasatosporales; family Streptomycetaceae; genus Streptomyces; species Streptomyces sp. NBC_01260. The sequence continues at coordinate 883,365 of NZ_CP108464.1, forward strand.
CGTACTTCGCGGCCTTCGTGGCGATGATCGACGCGGTGGCGAGGCCGAAGACGAAGGGCAGCAGCGTGGCGATCTGGGCGAGGAACGCCGCGCCCATGACGCGGCGGCGCGGGGTGTCGGCCGGGATGTAGCGCGACCAGTCGCCGAGGAAGGCGCCGAACGAGACCGGGTTGGACAGCACGATCAGCGCGGCGCCGACGAAGGACGGCCAGAACAGCGGGTCGGAGCTGGAGGCGAAGGAGCCCGCGTACCCGGCGTCGAAGTCACCGGCGAAGGCGAAGGCGCCGAGGACGAACAGGGCCGAGGCCGCCACCACCGCGATCTTGTTGACCAGCAGCATGAAGCGGAAGCCGTAGACGCAGACCACCAGGACGAGCCCGGCGAAGATCGCGTAGGCGATGCCGTACGTGATGTCGGACTCGGGGACGCCCGCGAGCCGGTGCGCGCCGCCGACGAGCGCGTCGCCCGACGACCAGACCGAGATCGAGAAGAACGCGACCGCGGTGAGCAGCGAGAGGAACGAACCGACGACCCTGCCGTGCACACCGAGGTGGGCGGAGGAGGAGACGGCGTTGTTGGTGCCGTTGCGCGGGCCGAACAGCGACATGGGAGCGAGCAGCAGCGCACCGGCGACGAGGCCGAGGACGGTCGCGGCGAGACCTTGCCAGAAGGAGAGGCCGAAGAGGATCGGGAAGGCGCCCAGTACACAGGTCGCGAAGGTGTTGGCGCCGCCGAAGGCGAGCCGGAAGAGGTCGAGGGGGCGGGCGGTGCGGTCCGCGTCGGGGATCCGCTCCACTCCATTGGTCTCGACTTCGGTGATCGAGGTAGTCACGGACGCTCCACCTGCTGTTCGTGCTGTTCATGCGCGGGGACTGGCCCCTCAGTGTGTGGGCCTGGGCCACGACGGGCAATTGTGAAAGTCACAGAGGGATACCCTGCTTTCTGTGGCCAACAACAAATTGACGGTCGAGGATCTGCTCTCGTTCCCGGCGCTCCAGCTCACCGTGCGGGCCGGCGGCAGCGGTCTCGGCCGGTCCGTCTCCTGGGCACACGCGAGCGAGCTCGCCGATCCGACGCCGTGGCTGCTCGGCGCCGAGGTGATCATGACGACGGGTCTCGCGGTGCCCCGTACCGCCACGGGTCAGCGCGCCTATCTGGAACGGCTGGACGACGCCGGTGTCTCCGCGCTGGCGCTCTCGGCGCAGCTGCACATGCCGCCGCTGCACGACGCGTTCTTCCGGGCGGCCGAGGAGCGCGGCTTCCCGGTGCTCGAGGTGCCGCTCGCCGTGCCCTTCATCGCCGTCTCCCAGGAGGTGGCCGCCTCGGTGCAGGAGGATGCCCGGTACCGGCTGGGCGCCCAGTTGCAGGTCTTCGGTTCGCTGCGCTGGCTGGTCGCCGAGGATCTGGACACCCCTACGCTGCTGCGCCGCCTGGAGCGCCTGTCGGGGTACGACGTCTATCTCTGCACTCCGCAGGGGCGCCCGCTGCTGCCCGGGGTGCCGGTGCCCGAGCCGGGGGTGCTGCCCGCCTCGGCGGACGCGCCGCCGACCATTCCGGGCGGATTCGTGCTGCCGGTGCCGGCGCCGGGCGGTCCGGCGGGGTTCCTGGTGGCGTACGAGCGGGAGGGCGCCCAGCCCGCCGGGCTCGCCGTCGTCCAGCACATCGCCACGGTGGCGGCGCTGCGGGTCGCGATGGTGCGCACCGAGCGCGAGACGCTGCGGCGCGAGGGCGCGGAGACGCTGGCCGAGCTGCTGCAGGAGGTGCTCGACCCGGAGACGGCCCGGCGCAGGCTGGCACGGCACGCGATCGAGGGCGACACGGTGCTGATCGTGGTCCGCGGCGCCACGGACGAGGCGCTGCTGCGCTGTCTGCAGGACCATCCGCATCTGCTGCTGAGCTGGGGCGAGGACCGCTATGTGCTGGGCTCCGGGGAGCTGGCCGTGGAGATCGGCGGGCTGCCGGATGTGGCGGCCGGGATGAGCCGGCCGTTCCTGCCGGGCGCCGCGCTGCGGGTGGCGCAGCGGGAGGCGCTCTGGGCGGTGTCGAAGGCCGTCGAGTCCGGCCGGCCCGTGGTCCGCTACGGCGATGACTCGACGGGCCGCTGGCTGCCCGACGATCCGGCGGTGCTGACGGCGCTGGTCGAGCACGTGCTCGGTGAGGTGCTGCGCTACGACGCCACCCACGACTCGCAGCTGCTGGTCTCGGTCCGCACCTGGATGGAACGCGACCGCCGTACGGAGACGGCGGCGGCCGCCCTCCACATCCACCCGAACACCCTCGCGTACCGGCTGCGGCGCTTCGGTACGCTGGCGGACCGGGATCTGGGGTCGACCGGGGCGCTGGCCGAGGTCTGGCTCGCCATCCAGGCGGCGGGCACGCTGGGTCTCACCGACTGATCAGAACCACTGCCCGTAGGCTCGACAGCGGGTCCGGGGAACAGGAGGCGGCGCGTGCCGGTGGAAGTCACCTGGTGGGGTCATGCCACCTGCACGATCGAGGACTCCGGGGTCCGGGTCCTGACCGACCCCCTGTTCGTACGGCGCCTCGCGCATCTGCGCCGCCGCCGCGGCGAGCTGCCCGGTCCGTCGGCCGCCGTCGCCGATGTCGTCCTCATCTCGCATCTGCACTCCGACCATCTGCATCTGCCGTCGCTGGCCCGCATCGCCCCGGGCGGCCGGCTGATCGTGCCGCTGGGTGCGGTCCGGGCGGTCCCGGGACTGCGGCTGCTGCGCCGGGTGCGCGGGCTGCGGATCACCGAGGTCGCGGCCGGTGACGAGGTGCGGGTCGGTGAGGTGCGGATCCGGGCGGTTCCGGCACTGCACGACGGCCGGCGCCTGCCGGTGGGCCCGCACCGCTCCCCCGCGCTGGGTTACGTCGTCGAGGGCGCGTCGCGCACCTACTTCGCCGGGGACACCGGTCTGTTCGACGACATGGCGCGGGCCGTCGGCCCGGTGGACGTGGCGCTGCTGCCGGTCGGCGGCTGGGGGCCGTATCTGGGCCACAGCCATCTCGACGCGGCGCGCGCCGCCGAGGCACTGGCCCGGCTGTCGCCGCGTTCGGCCGTGCCGGTGCACTACGGCACGTACTGGCCGATCGGGATGGACGGGATCCGGCCGCACGAGTTCCATTCGCCGGGTGACGAGTTCGTCCGCCAGGCGGCGTTGCGGGCGCCGCAGGTGGCGGTGCACCGGCTGGAGCACGGCGAACATGTGCGGCCGGAGGCCGACGGGTGATCCACGAGGTCGTAAGCCGGCTGCCCACGGAGTCGACGCAGCAGGCGGTCGGCTATCCGTCGTTGTTCCTGCTGGTGGCGCTGGGCGCCCTGGTGCCGGTGGTGCCGACGGGTGCGCTGGTCAGCTCTGCGGCGGTGGTGGCGTTCCACCAGTCGTCGCCTTTCGCACTGCTGGTGGTCTTCGCGGTGGCGTCGGCCGCCGCGTTCCTCGGGGACATCTGCCTGTACTGGCTGGGTCAGCGCGGGGTGCGATCGAAGAACGGTTCCAAGTGGCTGCGGGTGATCAGCGAGCGGGCCGCTCCGGAGCGGCTCGCGCAGGCGCAGCGGAAGCTCGACGAGCACGGCGCGATGGTGCTGGTGCTGTCCCGGCTGGTGCCGGCCGGGCGGATACCGGTGATGCTGGCGTGCCTGCTGGGCCGGATGCCGATGCGGCGGTTCGCCCGCGGGGATGTACCGGCCTGTCTGGCCTGGGCCGCCACGTATCAGCTGATCGGCATTCTGGGCGGCTCGCTGTTCCCCGAGCCGTGGCAGGGCGTGGTGGCGGCGGTCGGTCTGACCCTCCTGATCAGCGGGGCGCCCGCGGTGTGGCGCCGGCTGCGGGTGCGGTTCGCCCGCTGACCGGGCGGGGCCGGTGTCGCCCGCGCGGCGGTCCCGGCCCGGAGCGGTACGGCGATCGCCCGGACCGCGTCAGCGGAGTTCGTCGAGGGCTGCGCGGAAGACGCTCAGGGCTGCCGCGACATGGGGCAGTTCGAGGGGCTCCGGCGCGGTGAGGGACTCCGTCTGCTGCTCCGGGGTCGATCCGAGCAGCGGCCCGGTGCCCAGCCGCACCCGCAGGGCCCCGAGTTCGTCGCCGAACCGGTGGCCGCCGGGGACCGGTGCGCCGAGCCGTTCCGTCAGGTACTCCTCCAGCTCCAGCGAGTCCGTGACACCGCGGGCGGCGAGCCGGGACCTGAGGGGGCCGAGGTCCGCGTACAGGTGGCGGCCGGCCTGCGGGGGCCGGGCCAGCGCGCCCGAGGCGAGTACCGCCCGGTGGGCCGCGGCGGCGACCTGGGCCTGCATCGAGGCGGCCCGGCGCACCCGCTCCGTGACGGCGTCCGGTTCGCGCAGCGCGTGCGCGGCGGCGGCCGCCACCGGACGGGCGACGAAGGCGCCGAGCGCGGTGAGGATGTCGAGGGTACGGGCGTGGCGGACCGCTGCCCGGCCGGTGTCCGGGAACCGGGCGACCGCGACCGGCCAGGCGGACGGGGTCAGCGCACCGGACAGGTCGGAGATGACCGTCACGTCGTCGGGGCACATCTCGGCCGGGCTCAGCAGCACCGTGTCGTACGGCCGGTGCAGGGTGTCGCGCCAGGTCTCGTCGCTGACGATGTGCAGCCCCTCGGCGACGGCGGCCTCGCAGGCCTCGCGCACGAGTTCCGGCGGGGCGACGGTGGCCGTGGGGTCGTCGACGACGGAGATCAGCAGCAGCCGGGGCCGGCCGCCCTCGGCCCGCACCCGGCGCACGGTCTCCAGCAGCGCGTACGGGTCGGGCACGCCGCCGCACTCGGCGGGGGTCGGCACGTGGTAGGCGGGCCTGCCCAGCAGCCGGGCCTGCGGGATCCAGGCGGCGGGGCAGGGGCGCGGCATCAGCACATCGCCGCCGTGCGCGGCGATCAGGGCGAGCAGCATCGCGGAGGTGCCCGGCGCGGCGGCGATGTGTTCGGGGCCGCCGCGCAGCCCGCGCCGGTCCCAGTAGGCGCGGGCCGCCTCGCGCAGGTCCGCCGAACCGCCGGCCGGCTCGGGCAGGCCGCTGCCGGCCGCCGCCGCCAGCACCTCGGCCAGTTCGGGCAGCACCGGCAGGCCGGGGCCGGGCGCGGGCGGTCCGTACCGTACGGGCCCGCGGTCCTCCCGGACTCCTGGTGCGCCGCGCCCGGCCTGCCCGCGCCCCTGACGCCCGGTCCGCTCCCGGCCCATCCGGGCCTCCTTCGCCGCCGCTCGGTCACCCGGCCCGTCGCCCGGGCCGTGTCCGCCCCTTTATACGAGGGAATGGAGCAAAGCGCCCGGCGGACCGGGAACCGCACCGGCCGTGACGGCCCCATTGACACCCGCCCCGCCCCGTCATTACGGTCACGCCAGAATTTCGAACGAGTGACGAAATATCGAACACGTCGAGGGGCAACTTCCTTGCGCATCACCGGAATCAGTACACATGTGGTCGGAACTCCCTGGCGCAACCTCACCTATGTGCAGGTGCACACCGATGAGGGTCTCACCGGTGTGGGTGAGACCCGGATGCTGGGCCGCACCGATGCGCTGATCGGCTATCTGCGCGAGGCGGAGGCCAACCACGTCGCCGGTTCGGATCCGTTCGCCGTGGAGGACCTGGTACGCCGGATGAAGTACGGCGACTACGGGCGGGCCGGCGAGATCGTGATGTCGGGCATCGCGGTCGTCGAGATGGCCTGCTGGGACATCAAGGGCAAGGCGCTCGGTGTCCCGGTCTGGCAGTTGCTCGGTGGAAAGGTCACCGACCGGGTCAAGGCGTACGCCAACGGCTGGTACACCACAGAACGCACCCCGGAGGCGTACCACGAGGCGGCATCCGCGGTCGTCGCGCGCGGCTACCGGGCGCTGAAGATCGACCCGTTCGGCACCGGTCACTTCGAGCTGGGCCAGGAGGAGACCCGGTACGCGGTGTCGCTGATCGAGGCGGTCCGGGACGCGATCGGACCCGACACCGAGCTGATGCTGGAGATGCACGGCCGGTTCAGCCCCTCGACGGCGGTACGGATCGCGCACGAGATGGCCCCGTTCCGGCCGGCCTGGCTGGAGGAGCCGGTACCGCCGGAGAACCTCAAGGCGCTCGCCAAGGTGGCCGGCAGGGTCGATGTGCCGATCGCGACGGGTGAGCGCATCCACGACCGCTTCGAGTTCCGCGAGCTGTTCGAGTCGCAGGCCGCCGACATCATCCAGCCGGACGTCGGTCACATCGGCGGCATCCTGGAGACGCGGAAGCTCGCCGCGACCGCCGAGACCCATTACACGCTGATCGCCCCGCACAACGTGGGCGGCTCGGTGCTGACGGCGGCCGGCCTCCAGGTCGCGGGCTGCACGCCCAACTTCAAGATCCTTGAGCACTTCAATGACTTCGCCGACGCCGACATCAAGAAGGTGGTGCGGGGTGCCCCGCAGGTCGACCCCGCGACCGGCTGCTTCGAACTCTCCGACGCCCCCGGCCTCGGGGTGGAGCTGGACGTGGACGCCGCCGCCGAGTTCCCGCAGCAGCAGGCGCGGTTCGACCTCTGGGCCGACGGCTGGGAGAAGAGGCAGCCCAAATGAGCGGCGGCCCCGCCCGCTCGCGGGCGATCACGGTCGACCGGCCGGGCGGGCACCGGCTGACCGACGGCCCGGTTCCGCAGCCCGGCCCGGGCGAGGTCCGGGTACGGGTCGCCGCGGCCGGGATCTGCATGAGCGACCGGGAGCTGTACGACGGTCATCGCGACCCCCGCTATGTGCGCTACCCGGTGGTGCCCGGACACGAGTGGTCCGGAGTGGTCGAGGCCGTGGGCGCGGGCGTCGATCCGGCCCTGACCGGCCGCGGTACGGTCGCCGAGGGGTTCCGTTCCTGCGGCAGCTGCGAGCGGTGCCGCGGCGGCGAGACCTCGCTGTGCACGGCCGGGTACGACGAGACGGGGTTCACCCGGCCCGGGGCGTTCGCCGACCATGTCGTGGTGCCCGCGCGGCTGTTGCACCCGCTGGCCGACGAAGCGGACCTGCGCGCGGCCGCGCTGCTGGAGCCCGCCGCCGTGGTGGCGGCGGCGGTGCGGGCAGGCACGCCCGAACCGGGTGAACGCATCGCGGTGGTGGGGGCCGGGACGCTCGGGCTGCTCGCGGTGCAGCTGCTGGCCGCGGTGTCGCCCGGCGAGCTGACGGTGATCGACCCGAGGGACGAACGGGCGTGCCAGGCGCTGGCGTTCGGGGCGAGCGAGGCCCTGAGCCCCGAGGAGGCCGCGCAGGTGCGCGGCCGGTACGACCTGGTCGTGGAGACGGCGGGCGCCGCGACCACCGCCGCCGACGCCTGCCTCCTCGCGCGGCGCGGCGGCCGGGTGGTGCTCACCGGGATGTTCGCCCCGGGGGCCACCGGCATCGACCCGGTGCACCTGTCGCTGAGCCAGCTCACCGTGCGCAGTGTGTTCGGGGCGTCCTCGGCGTCCTGGTCCTACGCGGTACGGGCGTTCACCGCCGGACTCCTCGATCCGGCCGCGCTGATCACGCACGAGTTCCCGCTGGAGCGGTTCGCGGACGCCGTGGCACTGGTCGGGGGCGGCGCCCCGGGGACCGGCAAGGTGCTGATGCGTCCCTGAGGGCCGCCGCGCGATCCCTGGCGGGCGGCCCCCGCGTCCCCATCCCCCCGAACCTCGTCCGACCCACCGAACACGAAAGGTCGCTCATGACCTCCGCTTCCCCCGCCCCGTCCGGATCCCGCCCCGGTGTCCGGCGTCCGGGCGAGCCCGCGCTCACCGCGCTCGGGCTCGGCGCCCCGGCCGCGGACCCGGCCGACGCCTCCCCGCACTCCTTCCCCGACGGCGGCACCTGGCGGACCGAGATCCCGTCGGTGGAGGGGCCCGAGGCGCTCTCCGTCGTACTCAAGGAGAGCGCGCGGCTCGATGTCCCCGTCCACCGGATCAGCCAGGGCAGCGGGATCTGGATGCTCAGCGACGCCGAGATCATCGAGATGGCCGAGGGCTGCGCCGAACGCGGCATCGAGCTCTGCCTGTTCACCGGTCCGCGCGGCAGCTGGGACACCGGGGCCTCGTTCCGCAGCGACTCGGGCGGGGCCGGGCTGCGCGCCCGCGGCCATGACGCCCTGGCCGGCTGCGTCGAGGACGCCCTGCGCGCATCGGAGCTGGGTGTGAAGTGCCTGCTCGTGGCCGACGAAGGGGTGCTATGGACGCTGCACAGACTGCGGACCCAGGGTGCGCTCCCCGCCGACACGACGCTCAAGGTGTCGGCCCTGATCGGTCCCGTGAACCCGGCCTCCTACGCCGTACACGAGCAGCTCGGCGCGGACTCGGTCAACATCCCGTCCGATCTGACGCTCGCTCACTTCACCGAGATCCGGCGGGTGTCGGCCGCACCGATGGATCTGTACATCGAGGCTCCGGACGACCTCGGCGGCTATGTGCGGATGTACGAGGCGGCCGAGCTGATCCGGCGCGGCGCCCCGCTCTATCTGAAGTTCGGGCTGTCCAAGGCACCCGGCATCTACCCGTACGGCGCCCATCTGCGCGATGTCGCCCTGGACACGGCCCGCGAGCGGGTCCGGCGCGGCCGGCTCGTCCTGGACCTGCTGGCCCGGCACGGCGCCGACGGAAACATGTCGCCGCTGGGCTCCCGGCTGCCCGGCACGCTGCGCCGCTTCCCGACGCGGTGAGCCGTCGCCGGGCGGGCCGCATCCGGACCCGCCCGGCGATCCGGGCCTGTCAGCCCGCGAAGGCCGTGCCGGGCATTCCCTGGCCCGCGTCCGGCAGGACCAGCAGCGAACCGGAGAGCGGGTGCGGGGCGTCAAGGCCCCCGCGGGCCGTGGAGATGTACAGGTCGCGCAGCTCCCGGCCGCCGAAGGCGCAGGATGTCGGCCGTCGCACCGGCAGCTCGACGGTGCGCTCCAGCGTGCCGTCCGCCGTGTAGCGGCGCAGCGCGGCCCCGTCCCACAGGGCGACCCAGACGGCTCCCTCCGCGTCCACCGTCAGCCCGTCAGGGAAGCCGGCCCCCTCCTCCACGGTGGCGAACGGGCGGCGGTTGACGACCTGTTCACCGTCCACGTCGAAGACATCGATCCGGCGGGTCGGTGTGTCGATGTAGTACATCAGCCGGCCGTCGGGGCTCCACCCGGTGCCGTTGCTGCAGGCCACCAGGGGCAGCACCCGGGTGGCCGTGCCGTCGGGCGCGACGCGGGTGAGGCTCCCGCCCACCTCGGAGTCGTCGTAGCGCATGGTGCCCGCCCACAGCGCCCCGTCCGGCGCCACCGCCGCGTCGTTGCCGCGCCGCCCCGGCTCGGCGTCGTGGACCAGCCAGCGGAAGGCGCCGTCCGCGTCGTACAGCCCGATGCCGTCGCGCAGATTGACGACCAGGCCGCCGCCGGCCCGCGGCTTGGCCGCTCCGACGTGCTGCTCGGTGGCCATGACCGTGCGCCGGCCGGTGGCCGGGTCGTAGGTGTGGATCCGGGCCGAGAGGATGTCGACCCAGATCAGCCGTCCGGTGGCCGGGTCCCAGGTCGGGCCCTCGCCGAGGGCGGCGTGCTCGCGGACGGCGACTTCGAGGCGCGGGCAGCTCACTTCCGCCCCCGGTGGTGTCCGAGCCGGCCGGAGAGCGCCTCGGCGCCCTCGGCGGCGAGAGAGGCCAGCTCCTGTTCGCGCTCGTCGCTCCAGCGGATCATGGGGACGGAGATGGAGAGCGCGGCGACGACCCGGCCCGCCCGGTCCCGCACGGGAGCGGCCACACAGCTCACATCGGGGTTGGACTCCCGGTGCTCCACCGCGATGCCCCGCTCCCGGACAGCGGCGAGCGCGGTACGCAGCTCCCCTTCGTCGGTGATGCTGTTCGGGGTCATGCCGGTGAGTTCGAGGCCGTCGAGACGGGCGTCGAGCTCCCGGTCGGGCAGGGCCGCGAGCAGCATCTTGCCGACGGACGTGCAGTGGGCGGGCAGCTTGCGGCCGGCCGCCGAGACCATCCGGACCGCGTGGGTGGAGTCCACCTTGGCGATGTAGATGACGTCGGTCTCCTCCAGGATCGCCACATGAACGGTCTCCCCGCACGTCTCGGCGACCTGCTGGGCCACCTGCCGGCCCTCGGCGGCCAGGTCGAGCTGCTCGGCGTACCGGCTGCCGAGCTGGTAGGTGCGGACGCCGAGGCGGTAGCGGCCGGGCTGGTCGGGCGTGGTGACCAGGTAGGAGCGGGCAGCCAGCGTGGTGAGCAGCTCGTGGACAGTGGTGCGCGGGAGCTGGAGCTTGCGGGTTACCTCGGGCGCGGAGAGCGTGCCGTCGCCGTCGAGGAAGAGTTCGAGTACGTCCAGCGCCCTGGTCACCGCTGGGACAAGTCGCCCCATGGTCGTGCACCACCCTCTCGTGTTCGTGATGCCGGTCAGTGACCGGCATCACGAACAGGCTAAGGGTGGCGCACTTGTCCGGGCAATGACGAAGCGACGTCCGGCACCCGGACCATGCATGCTTTCGCGGCTTTTTGCCCCTTATTTCATTGAAGGAGGGGCGAGTGGAGTCATCCCGCGGGCCGCCCGGACCACGCGATCACGGCGCGCCTGCTGATTCGAGGCGGCCGGGCAGGGTATTCGCTGTCCCATGTCGTCACCGAGCAACCCTTCACACTCGCCGAGCTCCGCCGGACTGCGGAGCCTGCTGCACCGATGCGATCTCGCCGTGTTCCAGGACCTGGCCCGGCGGCACTGGCCGGCCGCCGCACCCGTGCTGCCGAGGCTCAGCCGCAGCGCCAATCACGGGCTGCTGTGGGCCGGTGCCGCGGCGGGCATGGCCGCGTTCGGCGGCAGCGCCAGGGCCCGGCGGGCCGCGCTGCGCGGGATCGCCTCGATGGCCGTGGCCTCGGCCGCGATCAACACGGTCGGCAAGGGCGCGGTCCGCAGGGAGCGGCCGATGCTGGACGCCGTGCCGGTGATACGACAGCTCAAGCGCCAGCCGTTCACCACCTCCTTCCCGTCCGGGCACGCCGCGTCCGCCGCCGCCTTCGCCACCGGGGTGGCCCTGGAATCGAAGGGCTGGGGAGCGGTCGTCGCGCCCGTCGCGCTGTCCGTGGCCGCCTCCCGCGTCTACACCGGCGTCCACTATCCGAGCGATGTGCTGGCCGGCGCGGCGCTGGGCATAGGCGCCGCGTTCGCCCTGCGCGGCGTCGTACCGACCCGGGGGCAGCTGCCCGCGCCGGGCAGACCTCCCGCCCACGCCCCCTCACTGCCCGACGGCCAGGACCTGGTCGTCGTGGTGAACCAGGCGTCCGGGACGGCGACGGCCACGGCCTCGCTGGTCCGCGACGCGCTGCCGAACGCCGAGGTCGTCGAGTGTCCCCCCGAGGAGCTCTCCGCCGAGCTGGAGAAGGCGGCGGGACGGGGCCGGGCGCTGGGTGTCTGCGGCGGTGACGGCACGGTCAACCAGGCGGCGGCGGTGGCCTCCGTGCACGGTCTGCCGCTGGCCGTGTTCCCCGGCGGGACGCTGAACCACTTCGCGTACGACCTGGGCATCGAGACCGTGGCCGACGCCTGTGCGGCGCTCGCCGCGGGCGATGCGGTCCGGGTGGACCTGGGCCGCTTCCGGCCGGGCCCGGACGGCCCCGGCGGCGCCCACGGCTACTTCCTCAACGCCTTCAGCATGGGCGTCTATCCCGAGCTCGTGAGGACGCGCGAGCACTGGTCCCCCCGGATCGGCGGCTGGCCGGCCGGAGTGCTGGCCGCGCTCCAGGTACTGCGCGGCGAACGGCCCCTGGAGGCCGAACTCCAGGGCCGGCGACGGCCGCTGTGGCTCCTGTTCATCGGCAACGGCCTGTTCCAGCGGGTGGGCCCGGCGCCCGGCCGACGGCACAACCTCGCGGACGGACTGCTGGACGTACGGGTGGTGCACGGCGGGCGGACTCCAGGGCTCCGGCTGCTGGCGGCGGCCGTCGCGGGCCCGCTGACCCGCTCCCCCATGCATGCCGCCGTCCGCCGTCACCGGGTGCGGATCTCCGGGCTCAAACCCGGGACACCGTATGCGTACGACGGTGAAGTCGCGCACAGTCAGCGCGAGTTGATGATCGACAAGCTGCCGGAGGCGCTGACGGTGTACTGCCCGATGCAGGTGTGAGACCGGCCCGGACCGGACGGACAAGGGGCGGCCGACGCCAAGTCGGCCGCCCCTTCGCGCGCATTCGCACCCCGGGACCACACCGTCCCACATCGCAAGATGGCCATCTCATCATTCGGCATCCGGGCGTACCGTGGCCGTACCGATCAGCACTTCGCGGTTCGCGTTTCACGGTTCGCATTTCGAGAGAGGATGCACGGTCATGCCGAAGGAGACCGCCGTCTACACCCACGGCCACCACGAGTCGGTGCTGCGCTCGCACCGCTGGCGCACCGCCGTCAATTCCGCGGGCTACCTCATCGGTGAACTGCGCCCCGGCATGAACGTGCTGGACGTGGGCTGCGGGCCCGGCACCATCACCGCGGACCTCGCCGCACTGGTCGCCCCCGGGCGGGTGACCGCCGTCGACACCACCCGCGAGATCCTGGACCGGGCGGCCGAGGTGGCAGCGGAACGCGGCCTGGACAACCTGGAGTTCACCACCGCCGATGTGCACGCCCTGGACTTCCCCGACGACACGTTCGACGTGGTCCACGCCCACCAGGTGCTCCAGCATGTCGGGGACCCGGTGCAGGCGCTGCGCGAGATGCGACGGGTCTGCCGCCCCGGTGGCGTCGTCGCGGCCCGCGACAGCGACTACGCGGCGATGACCTGGTTCCCCGAAGTGCCGGGAATGGATGCCTGGCAGGAACTGTACGGCAGGGTGGCACGCGCCAACGGCGGCGAGCCGGACGCGGGCCGCCGGCTGCTCTCCTGGGCCCGGCAGGCCGGCTTCACCGACATCACCCCGACGGCCGCCGCCTGGTGTTTCGCAACCCCGGAGAGCCGGGACTGGTGGAGCGGCCTGTGGGCGGACCGTACCGTCGGCTCGGTCTACGCGAAGCTGGCGGTCGACGGCGGGCACGCGTCGGCCGAGCAGCTGACCGCGATCGCCGAGGCGTGGCGCAGCTGGGGCGAGCAGAGCGACGGCTGGTTCATGGTCCCGCACGGCGAGGTGCTCTGCCGCGCATGAGTGCGCCGCCCCGGGCCCGCCGGCCGATCCGGTGTCCCGGGGACGGCCCCTCGGCCGAATCGATCACACAGCGCTGACCGGCCAACTACCCTGTTCCGCATGGAAATCCTGGGAACCACGCTGCGTATCTGCGTCGACGACCTGGAGGCCGCGGTGGCCTTCTACGAAGACCTCACGGGCAGTCCGGCGCTGCGCTTCGAGCGCGGCGGGGTCTCCGTGGCCGCCATCAGCTGCTTCCTGCTGATGAGCGGCCCCGAGGCCGAGCTGGAGATCCTGCGGAAGGTGACGGCGACGATCGCGGTCAAGGACGTCGACGAGGCCAACGCCTCGCTGACCCGGGTGGGTGCCCGGATCATCGCGGGCCCCGTCCACACGCCCGTCGGCCGCAATCTGATCGCCCTGCATCCGGACGGCTCGGTCTTCGAGTACGTCGACCGGAACCTGGCGGCCTGAGCGGCCGCCAGGTGCGCGTGTTCCGGCGGAAGCCGTAGCCGTCCGGCAGCGGCTCGTCAGGTACGCGGGCGCATCCGGTAGTTGTACACGTCCGGCAGCGGTTCGTCCGTCAGCTCGGCCCAGACCTCGTCCAGGATCTCCGCGCCCTCGCGCAGATCGGCGACCTCGAAGCCCTCGTCGAACAGGGCACGGGCGGCCGCGCGGTCGCCCTCCGCGATCAGCAGTCCGGCCTCCAGCAGACGGAAGCGGCCGCGGCGGCGGATATCGGGGAGCAGCCCGTCCCAGACGGTGCGGGCAGGCCCGGCCCGGCCCGCCGTCAGCAGCGCCTCGATCGCCTCCCGGCCGAGGGCGGCGGTGGCCGCGGTCCAGGCCTCGTCGGCGTCCCGGCGTTCGGCGCACAGGTCGTCGAACGCCTCCGTGTAGTGGTCGGCCGCCCGCTCCCGCTGGCCGCTCTCCTGGGCGGCTACGGCGAGGCAGCGCAGCAGCGGCCAGCGGGACGGGGCCAGGGCCAGACCGCGTTCCCAGCTGCGGACCGCCTGGGCGCGGTCGTCGGCGTGCCACTGGGCGATGCCCAGGTGGTATTCGGTGAGCGGTTCGGCGGAGGCCGTCTCCAGCATGTCGCGCCAGTGCGGGGAGACCAGGGAGGGGCCGGGCGGCGCCACCCTGCGCGGTTCGGGGAAGGTCCCCTGCTCCAGCAGCTCCAGCCAGGGCGCCTGCTGTTCGCCGAGCGTGGACTCGGCGAACGGGGTGCCGGGCAGCTTGTATCCGGCCCGCCGCACTTCGAGCGCGCCCCAGCCGGACCCGGTGGCGAGGACCTCGCCGGGCTCGGTGTCCGCGCAACGGCGCCAGGCCTCGTATGCGGCGTCCACATCGGCGCGCGGCAGGGCGGCGGCGAGCCGCTGCTCGGTCTCCGCGCGGGCCGCGGACCAGTCGTCGCCGTGCACGGCGGCGGGGTCCGCCGACAGGGGCCCGTACGACTCCAGCCAGCTGAACTCGCCGCCGGGCTCCAGCGGTACGTGTTCCAGCTGGGTGCGGGCGAGTCCGGCCTGGATCTCCGCGTAGCCGACGGTGCCTGGCTCGGTGAGCCATTCCTGCCAGCGGCGGCCGCCGGGTCCGCTGCCCCAGAGGAAGAGTTTGCGGCCGCGCAGCAGGTCGGTGGAGGTCTGGACGAGCCCGTGGCCGTTCTCGTCGAGGGAGGCGATCCAGCGGCGGGCGCCGTCGGGTACCTCATAGAAGTAGTCGGCGGGGAAGTCGCTGCGCAGCGGGTACGTCCGGTCGACCGAGCCGCTCTCGGGGACCGGGACCCGGGTCAGCGTCCGTTCGTAGCCGAAGTGCCAGGCCTCCTCGGCCGGCGCCACCACCCGGGTGCGCTCGCCCTCCGGCACGGCGATGTTGGACCACCAGTAGACCGGCGCGGGGTGCTCGTGCGGATTGCGTATCCGGACACCGACGTGCAGGAAGTCGGAACCGTCGGGCAGCCACAGGTCCACCTGGAACGGCAGGTCGCGCAGTCTCTCCCACTCCCAGAGCCGGACCATCTCGCCGCCGTCGGGCGCCGGGACCCGGGCGGCGTGCACCGGGGCGCAGGACAGGGTGGTGTGGCCGGTCGCGCCGATGTTCCACTCGATGCCGCCGGAGAACCAGGCGCCGTTGAGCGCGAAGTCGGCGGGCTGGAGCACGGGGTTGGTGTAGACGAGATCCCGGTCGGTGGGCTTGTGGAAGAGGGAGTGGATACGGCCGCCGAATCCGGGCAGCACGGTGGCCCGCAGCCGGTCGTTCTCGATCACGATCACGTCGAGGCCGGTGGGGGTGCGCTCGCGTCCGTAGCCGTCGAGGACGGCCACGGGCAGGACGGTGGCAAGCGGCTCATGGCCGATCTGGCGGGCCATGTCGCGGGGCAGACCGGCCCGGTCGCGATCGTCGACGACATGCATCTCGTCGAGGGGCCGCAGCGCGGGCAGCGGATTCTCCGGTCCCGTCGCCGCTGCGGGCAGGGTCAGTACGGCACGTCGTACGGTGGTGGCCAAGGCAACCTCGCTCCCTCGCGCGGGCCGCCGCAGGTCCGGGCGCCCCCCGATGACCATGGAACACGCTGAAGGCCGCACGGACCAGGGGATCGGCCGTCACTCTTCGGCAAAAGCGGCGACCACCAGGTCGGTGAGCAGGGCGCCGGCGGTGCCGTCCGGGTCGAGATCGGGGTCGTAGACCGTGACGTTGAGGCCCGCGCAGCGGGGCGAGCGGACCAGCGTCCGCAGCAGGGGGCCAGTTCGGCGGGGAGCAGTCCGCCGTCGTCGGGGCTGTCCACGGCCGGCATGACCCAGGGGTCGCGGACGTCGGCGTCCAGGTGCACCCAGGAACCGTCGAGCACCGGGGTCTCCAGAGTGCCCAGGATGTCTGCCGCCGGCGGCCCGGCGCCCCGCTCGCGGAGTTCGCCGACGGTCACGACCGGCCCGGCGAGCTTGTAGCAGCCTGGCACGGTACCGGGGGCCGGGGGCCGAAGCTCCAGGTTGGAGGGTGCGTCGACCGCGACAATATTCCGGATGCGCCCCATCCTCTCCGCCGTAGGCTGGCCGCTCAAGCGGTTTGCGGGACGCGACAGAGACGGTGGATCACGATGAGCACGCAGCACACCTACCGGGTGATTGTGCGCGGCACCTGGGCCGGGCTGACGGACGTGGCACGGGAGCGGCTGCTGGCCGAGGTGGAGGAGCACGGCCTGGCGGCCATGGCGTTCAGCGAGGAGGGCTCGCTCACCTACGACCGGGTGCTCAAGCACTTCAGTTTCCGCTACGTGGTGGTGTCGGACGCCGAGGACGGCGTGGAGATGGCGTCCGCGATCGCCGAGGACCGCGCGGAGACGGAGCTGCGGGAGCGCGGATACGGACATGGCGAACTGCGCTCCACCGCGACGGACATGGACACCATGAAGATCAACTTCAAGGGGCGGCGGGGGCCGGGGGCGGCCTGACGCCACAACGGTGACTGCTACCTCACCTCCGACCAGGTTTTTCCTGCTTTCAGCCCCGATGGCACCGCATATCCAACGTAACGGGGGCTGCGAATGCCATGGCCTTCCGAACAGGAGTCAACGGCGCTGCTGCTCGACGCTGGATACCGGCGTGGCTTCAGCTTGGTAGAGCTGGAGCTGCCCGATCTCCGACATCGCCCCAGCGA
Organism: Streptomyces sp. NBC_01260; assembly: GCF_036226405.1. Lineage (NCBI taxonomy): Bacteria > Bacillati > Actinomycetota > Actinomycetes > Kitasatosporales > Streptomycetaceae > Streptomyces > Streptomyces sp. NBC_01260. Next base: position 900,076 of record NZ_CP108464.1, read on the forward strand.
AGGGCCATTGGCAGCCGTCCTCCGAATCGGTGCGATCGGTCCAAGCGACTACCGCGCGGCCTGCAAGACGGTCGTCGATGCGTACGCAGATGCGGCCTTCACTCAGAGGCGGACGCCCGAAAGCCACCTCGCCACGGCCGAGCCGACCTGCCGGGTGGCCCTTCCACCTTCACAGCTCTCGCAGCGCCGGCAGCAGCTTCTGCTCCGCCCACCCGAGAAACGGCTCCTGGTGGCCGCCGCCGACCTGGATGAGTGCGACCTCGGTGAACCCGACATCGGTCACGGACGGACGCCCCCTCCAGCTTGACCCGACCTGGCCGTCACGTCGCGCGGAGCGTCAGACCGACGGCTGCCCCAGCGTGGCGCAGCCGGGACGCCGGGGCTCGGGGGCGCCGCGCTGGTAGTCGAGACCGAGCTCCTCCATGGTGCGGCCGAACGCCTGAAGGGCGTCGTCGTGCCCATGGGCGCCGTTGTTGAGCTTGCTGGTCACGAAGACGTCGGCACGGTCGAGACCGGAGTCCCGGACCGCTTGGCCGACCTCCTTCTCGTTGCCGTACATCTCCGCCGTGTCCATGTGCCGGTAGCCGGCCTCCAGCGCAGCCAGCGTCGTCTCCCGGGTCTCGTCCGGCGGGATCTGAAAGGTGCCGAAGCCCAGTTGAGGGATCTGCACCGCGTTGTTGAGGGTGATGGTCGGTACTACTGAGGTCACAGTCACTCCTGATGTCGCCGTTTCAGGGGCAGAAGTGGGAGGGCCCGGTGCCGTGGTCCTCGGGCTTTCCTCCCGGAGCTTGACGGACGTGTCGGCCTTCCCGTCCGCTGTACCGGCAGGCCGGTCGACCGCTCCGCCGGAGAGTTTGTCCGGTCACACGTCGCGAGACCCCTCCACCCCGCGCTCCTCCTGCGGCTCTTCGTGGACCTCGGCACCGGTTCTGTCCGGCATCGGAACCCACTCCCCGTTCACCCTTTTGCACCCACCTCGCATCCGGAGCACGACCTGTCGGACGCGAGTGGCAGTCCGGGCCGGACAAGCCGGCGAGGCCGTGCGGCTCAATCACAGCGCCGACGCGATGGTGCGGAGCAGCAGCCTCACTGGCGAGAGGCCGGCCGGGCCGGCCCGGAACGCACTTGTCTGGAGCAGACGGCACGAGGAGTGCATGAGACGCGTCCGAACGCCACGGGAAATGACTGCTGGCCTGTACCGGTGGACCCACGCTTCTGATGCATTTCGGCGTGACCGGCCGGCTCGTCTGCTGCCGCCCCGAAGAAAGCCTGCACCCCGGCGCAGACCCCGCAGTAGATCCAGCAGCCGCACTTCGTGGAGCCGTCGTCCTTGAGCTGGGTGCAGGCCGACAGCGGTGCGCCGTCCGGACCGTGGCCGTTGATCTCCGCAGGTGCCGGCACCTGCGGTCAAAGAGCGCGGTCTGTCAATGTTTGGCACCATCCAGACAGGGCTAGGCGCGTACTCGCGAGACGCCCCATCGCATGCGTGATCCGACCAACGTCGCGCACCTGACAACGCAGCAGGAGGACAGCCCGATGACCGACACCTCACGCGAGCCGACCACCACGGATTCCGGTGCTCCGGTGGAGAGCGACGAACACTCGCTCACCGTCGGCCCCGGCGGACCGATCCTGTTGCAGGACGCCTACCTCATCGAGCAGATGGCGCAGTTCAACCGGGAGCGGATTCCTGAGCGTCAGCCCCACGCCAAGGGGAGCGGTGCCTTCGGACACTTCGAAGTGATCAATGATGTCAGCGCCTACACCAAGGCTGCCGTCTTCCAGCCCGGCACCAGGACTGAACTGGTCGCCCGGTTCTCCACCGTCGCAGGCGAGCGCGGCAGCCCGGACACCTGGCGGGACCCGCGCGGCTTCGCGGTGAAGTTCTACACCAGCGAGGGCAACTACGACATGGTGGGCAACGACACCCCCGTGTTCTTCGTCAAGGATCCGATGAAGTTCCAGCACTTCATCCGGTCCCAGAAGCGTCGCGCGGACAACAACCTGCGCGATCATGACATGCAGTGGGACTTCTGGACCCTCTCGCCCGAGTCGGCCCACCAGGTCGCATGGCTGATGGGCGACCGCGGCATCCCGCGTACATGGCGGCACATGAACGGCTACACCTCGCACACCTACATGTGGATCAACGCGCAGGGCGAGCGCTTCTGGGTGAAGTACCACTTCAAGACCGACCAGGGCATCGAGTACTTCACCCAGCACGAGGGCGACCAGATGGCCGCGACCGACACCGATTACCACACACGGGATCTTTTCGAACACATCCGTGACGGTGAGTATCCGAGCTGGACGCTGCACGTGCAGGTCATGCCGTACGCGGACGCCGCGGAGTACCGGTTCAACCCGTTCGACCTGACCAAGGTGTGGCCGCATGGCGACTATCCGCTGATCAAGGTCGGCCGGATGACCCTGAACCGCAACCCCACCGACAACCACGCCGAGATCGAGCAGGCGGCTTTCCAGCCGAACAACCTGGTTCCCGGCATCGGCCCGAGCCCGGACCGGATGCTGCTGGCGCGGCTGTTCTCGTATGCGGATGCGCACCGCTACCGCATCGGGGGCAATTACCAGCAGCTGCCCGTCAACGCGCCAGTCGTTCCGGTGAACACGTACTCGAAGGACGGAGCGATGGCGTACCGGAAGACCACCGACCCCGTGTACGCCCCGAACTCGAAGGGCGGGCCCTCGGCCGACACCGACCGGCACGGCAGCCCGCCGAGCTGGTCTGCCGACGGGGAGATCACTCGAGCGGCCTATGTCGACCACGCCGAGGACGACGACTGGGGTCAGCCCGGCACCCTGGTGCGCGAGGTCCTGGACGACGCGGCCCGCGACCGGCTGGTGGACAACGTCGTCGGCCATCTGCTCAACGGGGTCACCGAGCCTGTTCTGCGACGAGCTTTCGAGTACTGGTCCAACATCGACAAGACGATCGGTGAACGCATCAAGCAGGGGGTTCGCGCCAAGGCGGACGAAAAGGACCCGAAGGCCGCGGAGCAGGGCAACCCCGCACGGCGGGGAATGCAGGCCAAGGCCTGATCGCGGAGGAAGACCCGACCGGTCTCCACCCGTGCCGGCTGTCGTCGGGGCCGTTGATACGGCCGATCGGCCTGTGGCGCGCCGTACCGATCGACAGCCCGGGCTGTGGCTGCTTTCTGACGGTGAGCCGCTACGCCTCGGCACGGTCCCTCTCCCCGCCTGTCGAAGCCGCGACTGCCCAGGGTGCCGGCCCGGACCTGGCAAGGGGGCGCGCCCGGTGGCGCAGCCCCCTGATGGCGAAGTCCTGCCGACGGAACTGCGCTCGGCGGAGTGGGCCCCGGCGGGTCGAGGCTTGCCGGAACGGCACCCGGGGCCCGCGCTGCGTCATGGGTGCGCCCATAGGTCCGCGCCGATGTCCTTGTCCAAGGCCGCGCGTACCAGCGCGGCTGCCAGGACCGCGGGCCCGTGAGGACCTGTCGGGCGCGCCTGTTCCGCCAGTTCCTCCGGTGAGGCCGGCAACCCCAACCTTTCTGCGCCCTGCAGTGCCTTCTTGTCGGTGCGGCGCCGCCTGGCAGCAAGGGTGCGGGAGGAGTGATCGGTCACCCGCGATGGCGCGCCCAGACCTGAACCACGAACCAGCAGATGACGAACCAGGCGACCATGGTGCCGACGGGCCACAGCGCGAGTGTGTTGTGCAGGGCGACGCGCAGGATCAGCAACAGCGCCAGTGCCATGGTGCAGAGCAGGAGCCCGAGGCCGAGGCCGAGCAGCGTAGGCCGGGCGGCCCACTTCAGTCTGGGGCTTCAGCTGCCGGCCGCCGGAGCGCACCGTTCGCGGACCCAGGACGGTGGGAGAAGTGCGCTGTCGGCGGCACTGGGCGATGGTGACAGGTGTGGCGTGAGTGTTCCGTGGAACACCTACTCGCCGTTCTGCACGGCGCGGGCCCAGCCGCTTACGCCCGTCCGGCGGGCGTTCCTACCGCTCCGGGGCCAAGGCCTCGCGAGACGAAGTTGCGAGGTGAGTCGATGCCCGGTCTGCTCGGTACGTACCACCGGAGCGGCCGTGTGATGGTGCTGCGCGGCGTCTACGCGCCCCAGGAGGACAGCTGCTGCTCGGTGAGGCGCTCGGCCGGGAGAGGGTCGGCGCCGGAACGTCGGTCCTGGACGTCGGGACGGGGTCGGGCTTCATCGCTCTCGCCGCAGCACGGCGGGGCGCGCGAGTCACCGCGGTCGACCGCACCCACCGTGCGGTCCTCGCCACACGCCTGAACGCGGCGCTCGCCGGGCTGCGGGTCGAAGCTGTCCGGGGCGATCTGCTGACTCCCGCGGGCGGCAGACGGTTCGACCTGATCCTCAGCAATCCGCCCTATGTGCCCGCGCCGGATGCCGCTCCGCCCCGGCGGGGCTCGGCCAGAGCGTGGGATGCCGGGAACGACGGCCGCCTGGTCATCGACCGGCTGTGTGCCGGAGCAGCCGGTCTGCTCCGGCCCGGCGGAGTGCTGCTCCTGGTTCACTCGGCCCTCTGCGGGGTGCCCGCGACCCTGGAAAGGCTGGAGCGCGCGGGCCTGTCGGCCCAGGTGACCGATCGCCGCTCCGTTCCCTTCGGACCCGTACTGGCATCGCGGAGGCAGTGGCTGCTGGGCTGCGGTCTGATCGCGTCCGGTGACGACAAGGAAGAGCTGGTGATCATCCGTGCCGAACGCATCGAGTAACGGGCGGCGGAGGGTGACCCCGACGCAGAACGGGCCGGTACTGCTCGATGGCCCGGTCGAGGTGACCCTCGACGACGGGAGCACGGTGACCTCGGACCGGTTCACCGTGGCTCTCTGCGTCTGCCGGCGCAGCCGTGCCTATCCCTGGTGCGACACCAGCCACCGCCGCAGAGTCAAAGGCTCCGCCGTGCGCGGCCCGCGGTCCGGAGGCCCGGCGTCAGCGGAGAACGAGCGGACGGGACGAGATGGTCCCGGTGAGGAGTACGGCACGTGAAAACGGCGCAGAACGCGGATGTGCGCCCGCGTGAGCCCATCCTGCCGACGGGCCGCGGCATCCTCAGTGACGGAGTCCTCCGAGCCCTGCGCGCCCGTCCTGGTCGCGAAGGCCCCCTGCCGTCGGACGGTGCCGTCGACGAGACCGATCCGTACAGCGAGGACCTGCACCTGGCGCTCTACCTCTGTTACGAACTGCACTACCGCGGGTTCCACGACGTCGACCCCGCCTGGGAATGGAACCCCGCGCTTCTCGGGCTGCGAGCGGGACTGGAACACCGATTCCTGGAAGCACTGCGTGCAGACACGGAAACCCGCTCCCGCAGCGCCGACGAGGCATTCGCCGGGATCCTCGTCGAGCCGCTGGACGGCACGGGAGTGTCGCACTTCCTCCGGGACGAGGGAGAGCTGTGGCATCTGCGGGAGTACGCCGCCCAGCGTTCGCTCTACCACCTCAAGGAGGCCGATCCCCATGCCTGGGTGATCCCCCGGCTGCGGGGCCGGGCCAAGGCGGGCATGGCCGCGGTGGAGTTCGACGAGTACGGTGCGGGCTCGGCCGGCCGGATGCACTCCCGGCTCTTCGCGGACCTGATGACGGATCTCGGCCTGGACACGACATACGGCCGGTACGTGGACGTGGCGACGGAGGGGATGCTGGCGAGTGTCAACCTCATGTCGATGTTCGGCTTGCACCGTGCGCTCCGGGGTGCCCTGGTGGGGCACTTCGCCGCGGTCGAGGTCACTTCGTCGCCGGCCTCCCAGCGACTGGCGGAGGCGATGCGGCGGGAGGGCGCGGGCGCGGCGGCGGTGCACTTCTACGCCGAGCATGTCGAGGCCGACGCCGTCCACGAACAGGTGGTCCGCCGCGAGGTCGTCGGCGGGTTGCTGGAGGAGGAGCCGTGGCTGGAGGCGGACGTGGTCTTCGGCATCGAGTCGACGGATCTGCTGGACGCGCGGCTGGGTGAGAAGACGCTCTCCGCCTGGCGCCAAGGCCGCTCCAGTCTGCGCAGACCACTCTGAGTACCGGCCGCCGGCAGACGGTCGTACCTCCAAGAGATCTGCGACTACTCGTCGCCGCCGACGCGGGCGGTACGAACTACGTGCCGCCCTTGGTCACGGGCAGCGTCTTCTTGGCCCGTCCACCTCGCCGGTCGCTTTCGCATGACCGCTCGGGTGGTCGCGCTCGCGTCGCGGAGACCATGTTTCGGAAGTGGACTGATGGAAACCCGGGTCTGCAGGAGGGGGCACCTCTCACAAAGGGCCCGGCCCGCTCCATGCCGCACCCGGCATCCGAGATCGAAGAAGAGGCACAGAGAAACAAGGAGAGCCCCGTGCCCGCAGGATGCGCCCAAGGCGCGAGCGTCACTACGAGCACGTGAGGGAGAGCGCCGAAAAGCACGGTACGTCCGAGAAACGAGCGAAGGAAATCGCGGCCCGCACCGTCAACACGGAGCGCGCGCGCTCGGGCGAGGCCAGGACGGCAAGCAAGCCGTCGACGCGTGACATCAAGGCTGTCGGCCGCTAAGCGAAGAGCTGACGCGTTGCCCGTCGACAGAACGCAGAAGCAGAGAGCCGCCGACGCCGGCTGCGGGCCCGCCCATGTGCCGGCGCCACTGCCCCTCGGGCGCGCCCGTATGGGAGTGTCCACCATTCGAATGCAGGTCCGGTCCCGGCCGCAGGGGTCCGGGCATCCAGAGAATTCGGGGGCTGCGGTCGCACACACTGCGAGCTGATCCCCAGGAAAGAGGAAGAGACGATGACCGCGAATGACGGAAGCAAGCGCAAGGTACTGGCCGTCGTGACGAACTACGGCGTCGAGCAGGACGAGCTCGTGGTGCCGGTCGAACATCTGCGTGGCTGGGGTGCCCAAGTGGACATCGCGGCCGTGTCCACGGACGAGATCGAAACGCTTGTCGGCGACAAGAACCCCGGAAAGACCATGAGGCCTGACCTCACGCTGGACGCGGCCGACGCTGCCGCATACGACCTGCTGCTCGTACCGGGCGGGACCTTGAACGCGGACAAGCTGCGCTGCCAGAGCCCGGTGGTGGACCTCATCCGCTCCTTCAAGGAGGCCGGACGCCCGGTCGCGGCGATCTGCCACGGGCCGTGGGCCCTGGTCGAGGCGGATGTCGTCGCGGGCAAACGGCTCACGTCGTACCCCTCGCTGGCCACGGACATCCGCAACGCGGGCGGCACATGGGCCGACGAGCCGGTGGTCACCGATGACACCGGCGGCTGGACACTCATCACGTCCCGCAACCCCGGAGACCTGGACCCGTTCCTCCACGAGATCGATGCTGCCCTCTCTGTCGTATGAGCACGTGCCGGCCGCCGGTGGCCTGTGCGAGATCGCCGCCGAAAGCCGTTGGAGCCCTTCACCACCCCCTCGCGGCCCCACTCCCTGACAGGCGGCGAGTCGTCGCTCCGGACCGGATCACACCGCCAAGTGGGCCAGCACCGAACACATCCCGCGATGTACCGCGTCGCGCGACTCCTGCGTCAGGTCGATGGTCTCGAAGGCATGGTGGCCGTTCGGTACGTCGATCACCTCCACCGCCGCCCCGCAGTTCCGGGACGCGGTGAGGAACTCCTCCACCGTGGCGGCGATCTCCGGCCCGACGGTGACGCCCACCGCCCCCTGCCCGGCCGTGCAGCGGGCGTACCCGGTCGCCGCCCGCCGGGTCCTCGACCTTGATCACGTCCGCGCCCAGGTCGGCGAGCATCGAGGTCGCGTACGGGCCGGGGAGCAGCCGGGACAGGTCGAGGACGCGTTTTCCGGTAAGGGCGGACCAGCGCGGACCGGCGGTGGGCGGTGTGGTGGTGCTCATGGGGTGGGCCTTCCCGGGGATGCGGGGAATCGGGGCACAGCGGCGGGTTCAGGCGCTGAAGGCCAGGAGCTTGGCGATGCCGTTGCGCTGGATCTCCGACGTGCCGGTCAGGACGCGGAACATACGGATCTTGCGGAAGAGGTACTCGATCTCGTTGCCCTGGGTCGGCCCTTCCTTGCCGTGGATCCGGCCAGGCGTCAGCGCATGTCGGCGGTGATCGCCCAGCGCTCGTGGTCGCGCCAGGCTCCGTCGATGAAGAGGAAGTCCGGCGAGAAGCCCTCCAGCCGGAAGCCGGCCCGGCGCACCAGTGCGAGCGAGGCCTCGTTGCCCGGCTGGATGTTGGCTTCGAGGCGGTGCAGGCCGAGGGGCCCGAAGGCGTGCCGCAGAACCAGGCCGAGCCCCTCGGCCATCAGCCCGCGCCCGGCCGCGTGGGCGAAGGCGCCGTATCCGAGCGCGCCGCAGCAGAAGCCGCCGATGACGATGTTGTTGATGTTGATGAAGCCGGCGATGGCACCGTCGGCCGCACCCTCGCCACCGTGCCGCTCGCACACGAGGAAGCCCGCTTTCGTGGGGTCCTCGATGAGTACGGCCGCGTACGCGGCGTACATGTCCGGATCGGCGGGCGGGAACAGCCAGGGCCGGTGCAGTTCGCGGCTCTGGCGGGCCCGTGCGGTGAACTCGTCGGCATCCGCGAGGGTGAAGGGGCGGATCGCCGTGCGCGGCCCCTCGGCGAGGTAGGTGGTGTCGGACATCGGCCCAGCGTAGGTGCCGCGCAGGAGGGCGGTGCTACTTGGGCCGCCTGCGGAAGAAGTAGGCGCCGCAGGCCATCCCGGCCACGAACATCACGATCAGGGCCACGTAGAGCGGAATGGTCACCAGCGGGATCAGGAGGCGGACCGTCACGTCGCCGGTGTTCTCCGCGATGAACACCACCGACAGGATCGCGATGACGATGACCACAATGCGGGCCGGGGAGAACGGCCCGGTGCGGCTCGTCCCGCCGCTCGACACATCCTTCGGGCTCATGAACCGGCCCCTTCCCTGCTCCTGGCGCGCCTGCGCCCCCGGAGCACCAGGATGGCTCCGTCCGGGTGCCGGGGGGCGGTCCTGTACGCCCATACGGGTGACAGGAGTGCGGCAGGCGCTCACCGCGTCAGTTCACCGTGCCACCGGTCACGGTGCCACCGACCACGGGCAGCTCCAGCACTCCGGTGTCCTGGGGCGCGCTGACGACGGTGACCGGCTTGATGCCGCGGTTCCCGAAGTACGCGGTGTCACTGGCCGCGATCACGAATTCCAGCCGGTGCCCCGACTCGTACCGGTGGACGATTCCGGGCAGCTGCACGGTGAACGGCCTGGTCACGTCCGGAACCCGGACCGGCGAGACGAGCCGGTTCACCAGCGTCCTGGAGCCGTCCGGCGCGACGTCGTACACCTTGGCGAACAGGACGAGCTTGTCGGAGGCGTCACCGCTGTTCTGTACGCGCTCCGTCTTCGGCGAGACGACCTTCAGCGTCGCCCTGGGGGCGCCGACGACATCGACGGCGGAGGTCAGCGGGGCACTGGTCCAGCCGAGGTAGGTGCCCTTGGTGTCGTACGGCTTGGGGTCGGGCAGGCCGACGAGACCGGCGAGCGAGCTCTCGGAGTGGCTGGTGGGCACCAGCCAGTTGGTGTACTGGCGGCTGCCGCGCGAGACCTTGGAGCGGTTGTCGACGAGCTTGCCGTCGCCCGAGAGGTACATCTTCTGCGTGAGGCCCGGGACGGCGGCCGCGGTGCCGTAGCCGCTCTGCCAGTCGCGGTAGTAGGCGAACTCGGGTCCGGTGCCGGTCTTCGTCTCGTGGCGGAGGTAGCGGTCGAACCAGGCGAGGATGCGCCCGCCGACGTAACTGCTCTCCAGATTGCCCTGGCCCAGGTCGAGTTCACCGTCCACCTGGCCGCCGCTGTGACCCCAGGCCTGCCAGATCATCTTGGCCGTGGTGCCCTGCGCCTTGAGCGTCTCGTACGTGGCGGTGGCCTCGTTGAGGTTGAAGAGGCTGTCGGCCTGGCCCTGGACCAGGAGCGTCGGCGCCTTGACCCGGCTCAGGTACGAGACCGGCGAGACGCTGCGCGCGTAGTCGAGCACGGCGGCGGTCTTCCCGGCCGGGTAGCGGCCCGAGTTGAGCAGTTGGACGGTGTCGCAGGCCTTGGCCGCGAAGTGGAGGCAGGTCAGGCTGCCGAACCGGGAGGGGTCCAGGCTGGGGCTGAGGATCGTCTGCCCCTCCCCCATCAGGTAGAAGCCGTTGGTCCACTGCCATTTGAAGACCCCGGCGGTGTCGGAGGAGACGCCGTCGGCCGCACCGGTGTTGTTGGGGGCGAGTGCGTAGCCGAGGTCGTTCCAGGTGATCAGCGGGACCAGGGCGTCGACGCGGTGGTCGACGGCCGCGGTCGCCATCTGGACGGCCCCGCCGTACGAGCCGCCGATCATGCCGACCCGGGGGTCTCCGGGGCCGTCCTGGGTGACGAAGCCGGCCTTGGTGCCGTCGTCGGCCGCGCGGGTCCCGCCGAGGAAGTCGACCAGGGCCGCGGCGGCCCTGCCGTCGGTCTCGGGGTCGTCGAGTGTGATGAGGCAGCCGGACTTGCCGAAGCCGAGCCCGGAGTAGACGAGCCCGACGTAGCCGCGTGAGGCGAAGGCCTTGCCGATGCCGTCGGTGGAACCGTCCGACTTGCTGCCGCCGAAGCCGTTGGTGGCGAGCACGGCGGGCGCCGGGTGCTGCGCGTCTGCGCCGGAGGGGCGGTAGAGATCGGCGTCCACGGTGCAGGACCGGCCGCCCGCGGACACGGTGAACTTCAGCGGGGTGACGGTGTATTCGGATCCCGCGGCCGCCGTTGCGGCCTGTGCGGTGCCGGCGAGCGCGAGCGGCGCCGCGAGGGCGGCCCCGGCGACGAATGCGAGCGGTCTGCGGGACAGCGACATCGACCGGGACCGGGACCGGAAACGGGAGCCGGGAACAGCACGCGACACGAAGACCTCCACACCGAGGGCGCCTTACCGACCAGTAAGTACTGGGGCGCGCTCATGCTGTGACACAGGTCATAGCGGTGTCAACGCCCCGGACGGCGTTTCGTGAAGGCTGCTCAACTTCTTCGCATCGACGCCCGGTTCGGCGCGCGGGGCCCGCCCGCACCGCTCAGACCAGCGCCGATACCTCGACCGTGAGGGTCGCCCGGCCGCCGTCCGCGGGCGCGTCCAGCACGGCCGGCACCCCGAGCGGAATCGTCAGCCCGGTGGGGCCGTGGCCGAAGCCGAGCTCCTCGACGACAGGGATGCCGAGGCCGCCGAGCCGGTCGGCGAGCACCGCCCGCACCTTCGCGTACGGCCCGCAGCCCGCCCAGGAGCCGCAGGCCACCCCGGCGATGCCGTCGAGCGCCCCGGCCCGCAGCAGCTGGGTGAGGATGCGGTCGATGCCGTACGGGTCCTCGGTGGTGTCCTCGATGACCAGCAGCCCGCCGCGGGCCGACCGCCGGGCGTGCGGGCTGCCGAGGTCGGCGGCCAGCAGGTGCCCGCAGCCGCCGTAGGTGATCCCCCGGGCCCGGCCGGGCACCAGGGCCCCCGCTCCTTCGAGTCCCAGCGTCCGTACCGTCTCGGGCTCGAACAGGGTGGCCCGCAGGGACTCCTGGGTGCGCGGGTCCTTGAGGAAGGTCTCCGCACCGACCATGGGGCCGTGCAGGGTGGCGAGCCCGGCCCGCAGGGCGAACGCCTCGTGGAGCACGGTGATGTCGCTGTAGCCGACGAACACCTTGGGCCCGGCGGCCCGCATCGCCGCCCAGTCGAGCAGATCGACCATGCGCTGCACCCCGTACCCGCCCCGGGCGCAGATCACCGCGTCGACCGACGGATCGCACCAGGCGTCCTGGAGATCCCGGGCACGCGCCTCGTCCGTACCGCCGAGATGGTCCAGCTCCGGATGGACGTCCAGGACATGGGGCATCGTCAGGGGTTCGAGGCCCCAGCCGCGCAGGACGTCGAGGCCGGGCTCCAGGCGGTCGACGGACACCGGTCCACTCGGCGAGACGACGGCGACCCTGGAGCCCGCGCGCAGCCGGGCGGGGCGGGTGAGGGGTACGAGGGTCACTTCCGCAGCTCCAGCCGCGGCACGTCGGGCCGTTCGATGCCGAAGGTCTGGGCGTACAGGGAGAGCTCGGCCTCCAGCGCACTGATCATGGTCTCGGCGCGGCGGAAGCCGTGGCCCTCGCCCGGGTAGGTGAGGTAGGCGTGCGGGATGCCGCGCCCCTGCACGGCGGCCAGGAAGCGTTCGCACTGCACCGGCGGGCAGATCGGGTCGTCCTCCCCCTGGAGCAGCAGGAACGGCGTGGTGAGCCGGTCGGTGCGGGTGATCGGCGACCGTTCGCGGTAGCGGTCGGGGACCTCGGCAAGCGGGCCCACCAGGGACTCCAGGTACTGAGACTCGAAGTCGTGGGTCTCCCCGGTGCCCCAGCCGGTCAGATCGAGGATGGGGTAGATGACCGTGCCGCAGGCGTAGACGTCGGTGCCGGTCAGCGAGGCGGCGGCGGTCCACCCGCCGGCGCTGCCGCCGCGGACGGCGAGCCGGTGCGGGTCCGCGGTGCCTTCGGCGGCGAGCGCCCCGGCGACGGCCGCGCAGTCCTCCACGTCGACGACGCCCCACTGTTCGCGCAGGCGGTTGCGGTAGGCCCGTCCGTAACCGGTCGAGCCGCCGTAGTTGACCTCGGCCACGCCGATGCCGCGCGAGGTGAAGTAGGCGATCTCCAGGTCGAGGACGAGCGCGGCGTGGCCGGTGGGGCCGCCGTGCGCCCACACGACGTAGGGCGGCAGCTCGCCGGCCGGGCCGGTCCGGCCGGGACTGTGCGGCGGGTAGATGTGGGCGTGGATCTCCCGGCCGCCCGGACCGGTGAAGGTGCGGTCGGCGGGCTCGGGGTAGTAGGCGGGGTCGACCGCGTCCTCGTGCGGCGCTCCGATGATCCGGGTGTGCCCGGTCGAGGTGTCCAGCTCCACGATCTCGTACGCGCTGTGCGGGCTCGCGGCGATTCCGATGACCCGGCTGCCCTGTACTGCGAGCGTCTCGGCCCATGCGGTCCAGGGTCCCGCGATGTCGACGAGAGTGCCGGTCTCCGGGTCGAGGATACCGAGCGTGGTGGCCCCCTTGCCGTGCAGGGTGGCGATGAGCCCGTTCTCCAGCGGCCGGAACCAGCTGAGGCCGATCTTCCACAGCGGTCCGGCGAACTCCTCCTCCCTGGGGCAGAGTTCCACCGCGACCCCGCCGTCCGGATCGGCACGGTAGAGATTCCACCACCCGCTGCGGTCACTGGCGAGGAGCAGTTGTCCACCCGCGGTCCACTGGATCTGCGGCACCGACTCCTGCGGACCGCCCAGGAGGGTCCGGGGGGCGTGGAACACACCGTCGTCCCCGATGTCCGCGACGATCACCTCGGTGCCGTCCCACGGCATCCGCGGGTGGTCCCAGGCGATCCAGGCCGCCCGCCGTCCGTCCGGCGAGAGCTCGGGTCCGGTGACGAACCGGTGTCGGCCGTCGGAGAGTTCGCGTACCGCCGACCTGTCCCCGGCCGCCGATCCGTCGAGCGGCACGGCGGCGATCAGCCTGCGCAGTTCGCCGGGTCCCTCGCCGGTGAACTCCTCCAGGACGCACCAGATCTCGCCCGAAGCGCCCCGGTCGGGGTGCAGGCGCGGATCGGCCCAGCGCAGTCCGCCGCCGACCGGCGAGACGGGGGTGAGCGGCCATGGTTCGCCCGGCCCGTCCGGCTCGTAGGCGTAGAGCCGCTGGTCGTCGAAGTGGACGAAGACGATCAGCGGGCCGCCCTCGGCGCGCTCCGTACCGGTCCAGGGCCGTCCGCCGTACTCGATGACGCGGCTGCGGACGTTCCAGGGGGCGGGCAGCTCCGCGGTGGTTCCGTCGGCCAGGCGTCGGACGAGGGCGCGCCGGCCGGCCTGGGCCGGGCGCGGCTCCGTCCACCACAGTTCGTCGCCGACCGCTTCCACGTACTCCGGCCGGCCGTCCCGCGAGGCGGCCAGCGCGGCGTCGATCGGTGACGGCCAGCTTCCGTAGGCCCCTGTGGTTGCCATGTTCGATTCTCCCGAGTGGGTCAGGCGGTGCGGAGATAGTGGTCCAGGACCCGGACGCCGAAGTGCAGCGCCTCGATGGGGACACGTTCGTCCACGCCGTGGAAGAGGGCCTGGTAGTCGAAGCCGACGGGCAGCTTCAGCGGTGAGAAGCCGTAGCCGGTGATGCCGAGCCGGGAGAACTGCTTGGCGTCGGTGCCGCCGGACATGGAGTACGGCACCACGTGGCCGTCCGGGTCGAACCGCTCGACGGCGGCCCGGAGTTTCGCGTACGTGGGTGAGTCGACCGGGGCCTCCAGGGCGATCTCGCGGTGGTGGAACTCCCAGTCGACCGAGGGGCCGGTCAGCCGGTCCATGGTGGCGTGGAACTCGTCCTCGCCGCCCGGCACCATCCGGCCGTCGATGAAGGCGGTGGCGTGGCCCGGGATCACGTTGACCTTGTAACCGGCCTCCAGCATCGTCGGGTTGGTGCTGTTGCGCACGGTCGGCTCGACGAGGGCCGCGGCCGGTCCGATCTTGCCGAGGAGTTCGTCCACGTCGAAGCCGGGGGCGTCGAGGTCGGGGTGGATGCCGTGCAGTGCGGCGATCTCGGTGAGCGCGGCGCGGACCGTCGGGGTGAGGCGCACCGGCCATTCGTGTGCGCCGATGCGGGCGACGGCGGCGGCCAGCGTGCTGACGGCGTTGGCCTTGTTGACCTTGGAGCCGTGCCCCGCCTTGCCGTGTGCGGTGAGCTTGAGCCATCCGGTGCCGCGTTCGCCCGCCGCGATGGGGTAGAGCGGCATGTTCGGTCCGGCGTGGAAGGTGAAGGCGCCGGATTCGCTGATGCCCTCCGTACAGCCCTCGAAGAGTCCGGGGTGCCGGTCGGCGAGGAAGCCCGAACCGTCGTCGGCGCTGGCCTCCTCGTCGGCGGTGTACGCGATCACGATGTCGCGGCGGGGCCGGATGCCCGCCCTGGCCCAGAACCGGACGACGGCGAGGACCATCGCGTCCATGTTCTTCATGTCGATGGCGCCGCGGCCCCAGACGACCCCGTCGCGGATCTCGCCGGAGAAGGGGTGCACGGTCCAGTCGTCGGCCTCCGCGGGCACCACGTCCAGATGCCCGTGGACCAGGAGCGCGTCGGCGGACGGGTCGGTGCCCGCGATCCGGGCGACCACGTTGGTGCGCCCGGGGGTGCGCTCCAGGAGCACGGGTTCGAGTCCCGCGCCGGCCAGCCGTTCGGCGACGTACTCGGCCGCCGGGCGTTCACGGCAGTCGCCGCCGCCCCGGTTGGTGGTGTCGATGCGGATCAGTTCGGAGGTGAACGTCACCGATTCGTCGAGCGCGAGGTCATCGACGCGGTTCTTGGGGTTGGTCACCTCAGCCATACTGTTCCTCCACGGCGGACGACACGATGGTCGTCACCGCCTTGAACGTGCGGATACCTTCGTACATCGTCTCGCTCGTGTAGGCGACACGCCTCTCGCCGGAGGCCGCCACACCGGGTACGACAGTGGCCGCCGCGGCCAGGTGCTCGGCGTCGAACTCCAGCTCCACGGTGAACGGTCCGCCGTCGACCGCCGGGTAGCGCCCGGCGAGAGCCGTCGCCTCCTTGGCCGCCGCACGGATGTCGGCGGCGGTACGGGCAGGGGTCCGGCAGACCGCGGCGTACCGCGAGACGTAGTCCTTGACCGCGACGGTACGGGCGTCGGGCGCGTATCCCCGCGCGTCCACACAGGTCAGGTCGTCCCCGGTGACCAGGACGACGGGGACGCCGTACTCGGCGGCGACGTGCGCGTTGAGCAGCCCCTCGCTGGCCCTGACCCCGTTCAGCCAGACCCCGGTGATGGAGTTGGCCAGATAGGTGTGGGCCAGGACGCCTTCCGTACCGGCACCCGTGTGGTAGCCGATGAAGGCGACCGCGTCGACGTCCCCGTGCTGGATGCCCTCCACCATGCTGAGCGACTTGTGCTTGCCGGTGAGCATCTGGACCCGGTCGTCGAGCTGTTCCAGCAGCAGGTTGCGCATGGTCCAGTGGGCCTCGTTGATGAGCACCTCGTCGGCGCCCCCGTCGTAGAAACCGAGGGCCGCGGCGTTGACGTCGGAGGTGAACAGGGAACGGCACCGCTCCCACTGCGGGGTGCCGGGCAGCACATCGGCCGGCCAGGTCACACCGGTGGCGCCTTCCATGTCGGCGCTGACGAGGATCTTCATGCGGCCACACGGTACGCGTCGTGGAACGCGCAGGCCAGAGCTGCCCGGACCTCCAGTGGTCCACTCCACTGAAGGAGATCCGTTCCGCCGGAAGAGGGCCTTTCCGCCATCGGGGCCCTTCCCCCGCCGGCCGCCGGCCCTGTCAGCTTCGCGGGTGGTCCCCGGTGGCGCCGTCGGTGCGCTCGCGCAGCAGATCCGCGTGGCCGTTGTGCCGGGCGTACTCCTGGATCATGGCCAGGTAGACCCAGCGCAGGCTGCAGGTCCTGCCGCCGCGCGTCGTCACGAACGTCTCGTCCAGGGTCCGCCCCGCGACTGCCGCCCCGGCTGCCTCGACCTCGTCCAGATAGGCGGCGTAGTCGTGTTCCGCGCGGGCCGCGTCCACGCCCTTGAGACCTTCGTCGCCGTCGTCGGGCCCGGTGAACACGTCACCGAGCGGCTCGGCCGCGAAGCTGCGCCGGAACCACCAGCGTTCGATCTCGGCCAGGTGCCGCACCAGGCCGAGCAGGGTGAGTCCGGAGGGTTCGGCGGTGGTGCGGGCCAGCTGCTCCTGGTCGAGCCCGGCGCATTTGACCAGAAGCGTCTCGCGGTGCCACTGGAGCCAGCCGGCCAGCATGGTCCGCTCGTCCGCGGTGCCGAGAGCGAGCTGGAGGTCGCCGGCGGTCGTACGGGTGATGTGGGGTGCCGTCCATGTCATGGCAGCCATCGTCACAGCCCGGGTCCGGGCGGGGGGGCCTTACTGCTGGGACGGGTGCGGCCGCGCCCGTTCTAGGCTCAGCGCATGAAGATCAATGTGCGGTCAGCGGCCGAGGCGGACCTGTCAGCGTTGCTGACTCTCTACGGCGAGTTGAATCCTGACGATGCGCCGTTGCCTCAGGCGTCCGCGGATGCGATCTGGGCTGCCATATCCAGGCAGCAGGGGCGGACGGTCCTGGTGGCTGATGCCGGCGGCACCGTGGCCGGAACGGCGGATTGCATCGTCCTGCCGAACCTCACGCGCGGTGGCCGGGCCATCCTGTTCGTGGAGAACGTCGTGGTGGCCGGCTCCTTCCAGCGGCGCGGTGTCGGCCGCCGGCTGATGGAGGCCGCCGTTCAACTGGGTGCGTCGGCCGACTGTTACAAGGTCCAGCTGCTGGCGGCGGATGACGAGTATGTCCACACCTTCTACGAGGCGTGCGGTTTCAAAGCCCTGGCAGAGGGCTTCCGCCGCTACATCCCGTAGGGTTCCTGCCGCTGGGGCGGTGCTTGCCGAGTCGGCGGCAGAGCCTGCGCTGTCCTGAGCGCAGGCCCCGCCCGGAGGTCGCCCGTTCTCCTGCCTCAGCGGCGCCCGGCTCCCTTCAACAGCTTTTCGATCCGGGCCAGTTCCTTGTCGCTGAACTCCAGGTTGCGGACCGCCTGGACGCTGTTCTCCAGCTGGGCGACGCTGCTCGCCCCGACGACGGCGGAGGTGACCCGGCCGCCGCGCAGCACCCAGGCCAGCGCCAGCTGGGCCAGCGACTGGCCTCGCTCGGAAGCCAGTTGGTCGAGCTCGCGGAGCCGGCCGACCAGCTCCGGGGTGACCGAGTCGGCCGACAGGAACGGGCTGCTGCCCGCCGCCCGTGAACCCTCCGGGATGCCGCGGAGATAGCGGTCGGAGAGGATGCCCTGCTCCAGCGGCGAGTACGCGATGGAACCGGTGCCCAGCTCGTCGAGGGCGGTGAGCAGGCCGTCCTCGACCCAGCGGTCCAGCATCGAGTAGCGGGGCTGGTGGATGAGCAGCGGGGTGCCGAGGTCCTTCAGGATCCGGGCGGCCTCCCGGGTCTGCTCGGCCGAGTAGTTGGAGACGCCCACGTAGAGTGCCTTGCCCTGCTGCACCGCCGAGTGGAGGGCGCCCATCGTCTCCTCGAGCGGGGTCTCGGGGTCGGGCCGGTGGGAATAGAAGATGTCGACGTAGTCGAGCCCGAGGCGGCCGAGGCTCTGGTCGAGCGAGGAGAGCAGGTTCTTGCGCGAGCCCCACTCGCCGTAGGGGCCGTCCCACATCAGATAGCCGGCCTTGGTGGAGACGATGATCTCGTCCCGGTGCCGGGCGAAGTCCGTCTTCAGCGCGCGGCCCATCGCGGTCTCGGCGGAGCCGGGCGGCGGGCCGTAGTTGTTCGCCAGGTCGAAGTGGGTGATGCCGAGGTCGAACGCCCTGCGGAGGATCTGCCCCTGGGTCTCCGGCGTCCGGTCCCCGCCGAAGTTGTGCCACAGGCCGAGCGAGAGGGCCGGCAGCTTCAGACCGCTGCGCCCGGTGCGCCGGTAGGGCATGTCCTGGTAGCGGTCGGCGGACGGGATGTACATGCGGGGCTCCACGGGAGAGATCGTTCCGGTCCGCCGGGTGCGAGGTGCCGTTCGGCTTCGCCCCGGCGGGGTGCAGGGTCCAGGCTCGCCCACATCGATCCAGCAGTCCAACAGGAGATTCCGCTTGGATTCAGCGTCTATATTTCTCAATCATGGAGTTGCGCCAGCTGGAACACTTCGTCGCGGTCGCCGAGGAACAGCATTTCACCCGGGCCGCCGAGCGCCTCGCCGTGTCGCAGTCCGGCCTCTCCGCCTCCGTCCGGGCGCTGGAGCAGGAGCTGCGGACCCCACTGTTCAGCCGGACCACCCGCAGCGTGCGACTGACCGAGGCCGGGCGCGCCCTGCTGGTGGAGGCCGAGCGCACGCTGGCGGGCGCGCGG
This sequence comes from Streptomyces sp. NBC_01260, assembly GCF_036226405.1. Taxonomy (NCBI): domain Bacteria; kingdom Bacillati; phylum Actinomycetota; class Actinomycetes; order Kitasatosporales; family Streptomycetaceae; genus Streptomyces; species Streptomyces sp. NBC_01260. Next base: position 918,874 of record NZ_CP108464.1, read on the forward strand.
GCGGCGAAGGACGCCGTCGACGCCGTACGGGGGCTGCTGCGCGGCACCCTGTCGGTGGGCGTCGAGCAGTGCGTGGCCGGGGTGAGCCTGCCGCGGCTCCTCGCCGCCTTCCACCGTGCGCATCCGCACATGGAGATCCGGCTCCGCCAGGAGGGGACGACGAGTCTGGTGGACGGGGTCGCCGGAGGGCGGCTCGACATCGCCTTCGCCGCCACGGTCAGTTCCGTGGAGTGGCGCGGCGAGCTGGTCCCGCTGGCCCGCGAGCCCATGGTCCTGCTGTGCGCCCCCGGCCACCGGCTGGCCGTGACGGACCGGGTCGGGTGGGACGAGCTGCCGGGTGAGCCGTTCATCGACTTCCATCCGGACTGGGGTCCGCGCCGCGCGGCCGACGAGGCGTTCGCGACGGCGCGGGTGCGCCGCACGGTGGCGCTGGAGGTGAACGACGTGCACAGCCTGCTGGAGCTGGTACAGGAAGGGCTCGGCATCGCGGTGGTGCCGCACCACTTCTCCCGCAAGCCCGAGGCGCGGGGCCTGGTCGCGGTCCGGCTCGACGGGCCGGTCCAGCCGTACTACGAGAGCGTCGTGGTGCTTCCGGACGCGCGGACCATGAGCCCCGGAGCGCGGGCGCTCATGGCGCTGGTACGGGAGGGGACCGTGCGCTGAGCCTTCCGGGGCGCGGCGGCTCAACCGCTCAGCGCCCTCGCGGACGCCGCCGTCTGCTGCTCGACGCCGCTGCACGTGTCGCTCGCCCTGCGATGTGTCCTCGTGAATGCACGGCCGGTCGCGGAGGGGCGGCCTCCGGCCCCGGACGGTCTCCGCGTCCGGGGCCGGCCCGCACTCCGGATCAGCCGACGGCCAGCACGAACCACCTGGCCGGCAGATCGATCCGGGTGCCGTCGGGCAGCTGCTCGGTCTGCGGCAGGACCGTGTGCCCGCTGTCCAGGGTGGTCAGCCCGGCCGCCCGCAGGAGTTCGGGCACCTCCTCCTCGGAGGCGTCCGCCGGTTTGAGCCCGTGGTCGTAGACCCGGCGCAGCTTCTTGGGCGGCCCGTCGGGCCCCTGTCCCGCCTGCCGGAGCACATCCTTGGAGGCAGGGGTCAGCTCGGCGACGAAGGCCCGGCCGCGCGCCCCCAGCAGCGTCGCGACGGCTGCGGCCACCGCGGGCCTGGCCTCGGCCTCGCTCTGGTGGATCACCGCTCGCATATAGACGTTGGCGTCCCCGATCCGCTCGTGCAGGGCCCGCACCGCGTCGCCGTCGGTCAGATCGAGCTGGGCGAACTCGGCGACGCCCTCGGGGTCCGCCCGGCGGGCGTGGCCGATCGCGGCGTGCGAGAGGTCCACACCGATGGCGCGGGCGAACCGGGTGGCGAGGTAGCGGGTCTGGGTGCCGTTGCCGCAGCCGAGGTCGACGACGGGCAGTGCGGCATCGGTGTACGGCAGGAGCAGTTCGCTGTGCGGTCCGGCGCTCAGCGAGGGGTCGGCATCCCAGATCGCCTCGCCCGGCGCGTCCGATGTGGCTGCCCAGAAGCCTTCCCACGCCTCGCTGTACCGCTGTGAAACATCCATGCGCACTCCCAAGTCCCGTCGCGCTGAGGCACCTTGCACAACAAGGGACTACCCTCCCGCGCAGATCAGGGCAAGGGTGCACACAGGACCGGCGGCCTGGAGCGGCCACTTTCACCAGTCGCCGCGCCGGGGACGGGGCAGCCGGGAGAGCGCCAGCTCGAACCAGACGGTCTTGCCGCGGGCCGTGGTACTGCTGCCCCACACCCGGGCGAGGCTGCTCACCAGGACGAGCCCGCGGCCGAACTCGTCGTCTGCGGTGGCATCGAGGAGCGTGGCGGGGGCGGGCTCGTCGTCACTGACCTCGCAGAGCAGGGCGCCCGTGCGGACCAGCCGGAGCCCGATGTGATGGGTGCGTCCGTGCTTCAGGGCGTTGGTGACGAGCTCGCTGACCATCAGCTCGGCCGCCTCCACGGCGTCCGGCAGCTCCCAGTCGAGCAGCTTGCCGCGGACCATCCGTCGGGCGCGGGCCACCTCGCGTGGGTCCAGGGCGAGTTGCCATTCGGCGACATCGGTGTCGGGGATGCCGTTGAGCCGGGCCATCAGCAGCGCGACGTCGTCCTTGCGGCCGCCGCTGGGGTTGAGTGCACGGATGATCGTGTCGCAGGCGTCGTCCATGGACGCGGCGGGGTGCGCGGCGGAGGCGCAGAGTGCGGCGAGACCGGCACCGATGTCCTGGCCGCGCACCTCGACCAGGCCGTCGGTGCAGAGCACCAGACGGTCGCCGGGCAGGACCCGCACGGTCGCGGTCGCGAAGGCCACCCCGCCGACCCCGATCGGGGCGCCGGTCGGCAGGTCGAGCAGCTCGGCCCGGCCGTCCTCGGCACGGACCAGCACCGGCGGGATGTGCCCGGCGTTGGCGATCTGGAGCTCGGAACGGATCGGGTCGTACACCGCGTAGAGACAGGTGGCCAGATACTGCTCGCCGAGGCGCTGGGCCAGGTCGTCCAGATTGCGCAGCAGCTGCTCGGGCGGCATCTCCATGGTGGCCATGGTCAGTACCGCGGTACGCAACTGCCCCATCATCGCCGCCGAGTTGAGGCCGTGCCCCATCACGTCGCCGACGACGAGAGCGGTCCGGGAGCCGGGAAGCTTCACCGAGTCGAACCAGTCGCCGCCGACCCTGCCGAGCAGGGCACCGGGCAGATAGCGGGTGGCGATGTCGCAGCCGGCCATGCGCGGCTCGACCTGGGGCAGCATGCTGTCCTGGAGGGTCTCGGCGACGTTCTCCTGGTAGGTGTACATGCGGGCGTTGTCGAGGACGAGCCCGGCCCTGGCGGCGAGTTCGGCTCCGGTGGTGCGGTCCATGTCGTCGAAGGGCTCCCTGCCGGGACGCCGCATCAGGACCATGAAGCCGAGCACCACGTCGCGGGCCTTGAGGGGCACGATGAGCAGGGAGCGGTGGGTGATCAGCGGACGCAGGTCGCGCTTCTCGAACTCGCCCGAGATCCGGTTGCTCAACTCCTCCCCGATATAGGGGATGATGACGGGCTCGCCGGTGACCATGCACTGGAAGAACGGGGTGTGCTCCGGGAAGGCGATGGCCTCGCCGACCGGCACGGTGTCGTCCCAGCGGCCCGGTTCGTCGTTGTGCTCGACCCAGACCCGGTGCCAGATCGTCGTGACGTCGGGCGGGCCGTCCGGGAAACCCTCACCGGCGAGGACCGCGGCGCGCAGATGCGTACCCGCGAAGTCCGTGAAGCGGGGTACCGCGGCACTGGTGACCTCGCGGATGGTGCGTGCCAGGTCGAGGGAGGAACCGATGCGGCCGCTGACCTCGTTGAGGAACTCCAGCCGTTCACGGACCGCCGCGTATTCGAGGTCCAGCTCGGGTCGGGGCACCGCGCGGGACGCGAGCTGTCCGTGGGCGATGTGCGGCAAGGCCTCGGAGCCCAGGTGTCCGGCGCGCTGCGGCACTCCCCAGTCGGGAGTCACCGGGATCCGGTCGTGGCGGCTGAACTCCAGCACGGGATAGCCGAGTTCGAGTACCTGGGAGATGATCCGAGTGGCCTCGTGGACGCTCATGCTGGGCAGGATCTCGGACAGCCGCCCGGACAGCTCCCGGTAGCCGGGGAAGTCGGTGTGCAGGGCGAATCCGGGTGTGATCGTCTCGGCTTCCCGGCCCTCCCCCGCCTCGCCGCCGCGTACTTGCGCGGAGTCCGCGGCGAGCACGAGCAGCCGTTCGGGGCCGGGGCCGACGAGCGGATAGGCCCACCACAGGACCTCGATCCGGCCGCGGTCCCGTTCGTCCACCCGGGCCCGGCCCGCTGTCGGGAAGCCGACGGCGCCGCTGAGGGAGCTGCCGAGCTCGGGTCCGAACTCGGCGTACGTCTCGTCCCGCCACGTCTCTGCGCGGTCCTGCAACGCTCCGGTGACCGGAAGCAGTTCGCCGGCCGGGCAGCCGACCGCGTGCTCCCGGGCGACACCGAAGAGCTTTCTGGCGCCGGTCGACCAGTGCGACACGAGTCCGTCCGCATCGACGACGACCACGGCGAGCGGCACGCGGCCTGCCGCGGTGTCTCGCGGTTGTGGTGTCCTCTGCGGCGGCACACCGAGGTCCATGGGTGGAAGGCTCCTTCCCCACCGCAAGGTTCTGCGGTACGTGGCTCCACCGTACGGGGCCGTGAGCGGCGCCCGCCGGTCATCGGCGGAATCACCCCCGAAGGTGGTGCGCCCGGCGCATCCAGGGGCGCACCACCTTCACCACCGGCGCAGCGGATGCCGGCGGACCGTCAGGCGCGACGGCCCGCCGCACGCTCAGTCCTCGTGGCCCAGCTGCAGGTCCCGTTCGGTGCGCCCGCCGCCCGCGACCTGCAGGACCGTGGCCACCGGCGGGTAGCCCGCGGCGATCACGGTGTACTCGCCGGTGGACAGGTCGACGAACCGGAAGGCCCCGTCGGGCCCGGTGGTCAGGGTGTCGACCACATTGCCCGCCGCGTCCAGGAGCGTGACCCGGGCGTCCTCGACGAGCCGTCCGCCGCTGGCGCGTACGACGCCGCGGAGCACGGCGCCGCCGGCCAGTTCGATGTCCTGGCGGGTCTCACGGGCCGCCTGCACACTGACCGGCAGCGCGGCGGGCCGGAACGCGGGGGCGCTGGCCGCGAGGGTGTACTCGCCGGCCACCAGTTCCGAGATCACATAGCCGCCCTCACGGCCGCTGCGGGTGGAGGAGACCACCTCGCCGCGTACGTCGGTCAGGGTGACGGCCGCGTCGCGCACCGGAACACCGTCCGCCGTCAGGACGGTCCCCGCGAGCCGGCCCGCACCGCCGAGCACCACGTCGAGCTCCACGGGCCGCTCGCCCACGGTGACGCTGACGGCTTGCGGCTGGTGGCCCCCGGCAGCGGCGATGAGGACGTACGAACCGGCGCCGGGAACGCTGAGCGCGTACCGCCCCTCCTCGCCGCTGGCGCCCCTGCCGACCTGCTGTCCCTGGACGTCGATGAGGGTGAGGGCGGCACGCGGGACCTTCGTGCCGTCGGGGTGCTGGACGCTGCCTTGGACGGGCACCCCCGAGAGGTGCCCGGCGGGCTGGGCGCCCGCGACGGGGCGCGCGGAGGGGATCGTCGCGGGCTCGGCTGTGGTTTCGGGGCTGTGGTGGGACACCAGCGGTTTCTCCTTGAGGAAGAAGGCGAAGAACAGGCCGAGCACGAGGACCGGCACGAGGTAGAGGAAGATCCGGGGCATCGCGTCGGCGTATGCCTGGATGTAGCTGTCGCGCAGGACCGGGTCCATGGCGTGGACCAGCTGCGGGGTGATCGACTCGGGGTCGGGCAGGCCGGCTCCGGACGGCAGGCGCACCGCGAGCGCGTCGGCGAGGCGCCCGGCGAAGAGCGTGCCGAACACGGCCGCGCCGACGCTGCCGCCGATCTGCCGGAAGTAGTTGTTGGCGCTGGTGGCGGTTCCGAGGTCGGCGGGCCGTACGGAGTTCTGCACGGCGAGCACCAGCACCGGCATGATCAGCCCGATCCCCAGACCGAGCACCGCCTGCGAGATGCTGTACTCCAGCCGCGGGGTGTCCGTTTCGAGCCGGGACAGCAGCCACATGCCCACCGCCGCGAGAGCGCTGCCGACGATCGGGTAGACCCGGTATCTGCCGGTACGGGAGATCAGCTGGCCGGAGACGACGGAAGCGGCGACGATGCCGCCCATCATCGGGAGCATCAGCAGCCCGGACTCGGTGGCGGTGGCCCCGTCGACCATCTGCAGGAAGGTCGGCAGATAGCTGGCGGCGCCGAACAGCGCGACTCCGACGACGGCGCCGACAAGCGCGCTGACGTTGAAGATCGAGTCGCGGAACAGCCGCAGCGGAATGATGGGTTCGGGCGCGCGGTGCTCGACGACGACGAAGAGCAGAGTCGTTCCGGCAGCTCCGGCGGCCAGTCCCAGGATGGTGCGCGAGCCCCAGGCGTACTCCGTGCCGCCCCAGCTGGTCAGCAGCACCAGACAGGTGGAGGCGGCGGCCAGCAGCACGGCGCCGAGGATGTCGAGCCGGGGCCGGACGGTGGGCTTCGGGAGCTTCAGCACGACAGTGATGACGGCGAAGGTGACCACGCCGAACGGGATGTTGATGTAGAAGCACCAGCGCCAGGAGGTGTGGTCGGTGAAGAAGCCGCCGAGCAACGGGCCCGCCACGGAGGCGAGTCCGAAGGCCGCGCCGATGAGCCCCATGAACCGGCCGCGCTCCCGGGGCGGCACGACGTCCGCGATGATCGCCTGGACGCCGATCATCAGCCCGCCGCCGCCGACGCCCTGGAGGGCCCGGAAGGCGATCAGTTCGTCCATGGTGCGCGACCAGCCGGCCAGCGCGGAGCCGATGACGAAGACGACGATCGCGAACTGGAAGACGCCCTTGCGGCCGAAGAGGTCGCCGAGCTTTCCGTAGACCGGGAGCCCGATGGTGGAGGCGAGCAGATAGGCGGTGACCGCCCAGGACATCTTCTCCAGGCCGTGCAGCTCACCGACGATCTTCGGGAGCGCGGTGGCGACGATCATCTGGTCGAGCGCCGCGAGCAGCAGCGTGAGCATCAGCCCGATGAAGATGAGCCGGATGCGCCGGGGGTCCGTCTCCGGACCCGGGGACAGGACGGGAGCGGCCGGTTCCGTCGCGGCCGGAGGCGGGGGCGGTTCGGACGTCTGCACCGTTCCGGTGTCGCCCGTACCCTCGGGTTCGTCCTTCACCAGAGTGATCCCACCCACCACGTGCCGCTCCCCTCGTCGCATCTGCGCCGCCCATTTCTCGCATTGCGATACAAGGGAGGGCAAACGCGGCGGGGGGCGCTGACGGCGCACTTGGAGGGCTTAGCCCCCGGTGGGAGCCACTACGGCGCACAACCGGCCGGACGGAAAGACCACCCGAACCGGTGAGGCCGGAAAGCGGGACCCGGAGCTACTTCTCCACCTCGGTGGCGAGATTCTGCAGGAGCTCGTCATAGATGCGGCCAAGTCCCTTGGGCGCGAAGGTCTTCTCGAAGAATCCGCCGATGCCGCCGGCGCCGTTCCACACGGTCGAGACGACCGCCTTGGACTTCCCCTCACCGGCCGGGGTGACGGTCCAGGTCGTGACCATCGAGGAGTTGCGGTCCTTCTCCACGAGCTGCCCGTCGACCGGCTCGCTGACCTCCAGCAGGCAGTCGCGCACCCGCTTGCTGGTGGCCTGGAGCTTCCAGTGGACGAGGGTGCCCTCGCCGTCGCCACCCTCACGCACCTCGTACTCGCTGAAGTGACCGGGCAGCACCTTGCCGCGGACGTCCTTGTAGTCGGCCAGCGCGTCGAACACCGCTTCCGGGTCCGCCGCGATGATCCGCTCTGTCGTGGCCTCGACCTGCGCCATGGCTGTTCCTCCAGCACTCGGTTGTTCGGGGGTGTGCTGAGCCAACCATCTCCGGCACCCGGCTCAAAATCCGGTCGGGGACGAAAGGGAGAAAACAATCAAGGGAACAAGTGTTCTATTCTCTGGTCAGTGCTACCTAGGAGGCGTCCATGCGTTGGGACAATCTGGCCGATAACCCCGCCAAAACCACCAAAGACGGAGACGGCGCGCTCTTCGCCGCGGACGCGGTGACGACGCGCACCTTCGACACCCCGGAGTTCCGGGGCATCACCTTCCACGAGGTCCGGGCCCGCTCGATCGTGAACCGGGTGCCGGGCGCGTCCCGGATGCCGTTCGAATGGACGGTGAACCCCTACCGCGGCTGTTCGCACGCGTGCGTCTACTGCTTCGCCCGCAAGACCCACAGCTATCTGGACCTCGACACCGGGCTCGGCTTCGACTCGCAGATCGTCGTCAAGATCAACGCCCCGGAGCTGGTGCGCCGCGAGCTGGCCTCCAGCCGCTGGCACGGCGCGCACATCGCGATGGGGACCAATGTCGACTGCTACCAGCGCGCCGAGGGCCGCTACCGGCTGATGCCCGGCATCCTCACGGCCCTGCGCGACCACGCGAACCCGTTCTCCATCCTGACGAAGGGCACGCTGATCCTGCGCGACCTGGAGCTGCTGCGGCAGGCGGCCGAGGTCACCGAGGTGGGCGTCTCGGTCTCCGTGGGCTTCATCGACCCCGAGCTGTGGCGCACCGTGGAGCCCGGCACCCCTTCCCCCGAGCGCCGCCTCGACGTCGTACGCACGCTCAGCGAGCACGGCATCGGCTGCGGGGTGCTGATGGCACCCGTCATCCCGTTCCTCGGCGACCGGCCGGACCAGTTGCGGGCGACCGTCCGCGCGATCGCCGCCGCCGGCGCGACCTCGGTGACCCCGCTCGTCCTGCACCTGCGCCCCGGTGCCCGGGAGTGGTTCATGGAGTGGCTCGGCCTCCACCACCCCGAGCTGGTGGGGCGGTACGAGCGCCTGTACGCGGACGGGGCGTACGCGCCCACGTGGTACCAGCGCCGCGTCACGCGCCACGTGCACGAGCTGGCGACCGAGTACGGCATCGGGCCCTCGCACCGCGGAACGCCCCGCACCCTCCCCGGGAGCGGCGAGCCGCAGCCCCCGATCGACGGCTCCGCGCCCAGCCAGCTGACCCTGCTCTGAGCGGACCGGCGCACCGGACTCCCGGTAAAGGCAAACGGGTCATCTCTCGCCAGAACGGGTCCTTCCGGCCCCGAATGCGGGGAGCATCCGGCGGGGGCTGCCGTCACGCGCAGCCGTGTTCCCCCACCACGGGAGGCCATATGACGAATCGTTCAGGAATTCTGTTCGCTGTCGGGGCGACGGTCGCCGGTCTGGTGACCGCCGCGCCGTCCCCGGCGACCGCCGACACCGGGGCGCAGCGAGCCGTATCGCTCAAGTGGACCGACTGCGCCACCAAGTCGTCCCCGACGCTCCAGTGTTCGTCGGTGAGTGCCCCGCTCGACCATGACGACCCGTCGGGCCGGAAGGTCACCCTCGCACTGACGCGGGTCCCGCACACCTCGAAGACCTTCCAGGGCCCGCTGCTGGTCAATCCGGGCGGCCCCGGCGGCAGCGGACTGTCGATGGCCGGTTTCGTCGCCGCCTCACTGCCGAAGGGGGTGGCCGCCCAGTACGACGTGATCGGCTTCGACCCGCGCGGCGTGGGCAAGAGCCGGCCGGCGCTGGACTGCGTGCCGAAGTACTCCGATCCGGTACGGCCCGACTCGGTGCCGCAGTCCCTGAGGGACGAGCAGGTCAACCGGGACCGCGCCCGGTCCTTCGCCGCCGCCTGCGGAAAGAAGTACCCGGATCTGCTGCCGTACATGGACACGGGCAGCGCGGCCAAGGACCTCGATGTGATCCGCCGGGCGACCGGCGCGGCGAAGCTCAACTACCTCGGGTACTCCTACGGCACCTACCTGGGCTCGGTGTACGCCAAGCTGTTCCCGGACCGCGTCCGGCGCCTCGTCCTCGACTCGAACGTCGACCCGACCGGCATCTGGTACGACGACAACCTCAGCCAGGACTACGCGTTCGACACCCGCCACAAGGCGTTCATGGCCTGGGTGGCGAAGTACCGGAGCACGTACGAGCTGGGCAGCGATCCGGCTCAGGTCGAAGCGGCCTGGTACCGGATGCGGGCGGCGGTCAAGAAGCATCCCGCGGGTAGGAAGGTCGGCGCGAGCGAGCTGGACGACACGTTCCTGCCGGGCGGCTACTACAACGGCTACTGGCCCGTGCTGGCCAGGGCGTTCGCCGGTTATGTGAACCACAAGGACGAGAAGGCGCTGGTCAAGGCATACGAGCGGTTCGGCGCGGTCGACGCGGAGGGCGACAACGGTTACTCGGTCTACACGGCCGTGCAGTGCCGGGACGCCCAGTGGCCGCGCGACTGGAACGCCTGGCGCAACGACGCCTGGAAGGTGCACACCAAGGCGCCCTTCATGGCCTGGAGCAACACCTGGTACAACGCGCCGTGCGCCGACTGGCCGGTGGAACCGCTGAATCCGGTCCGGGTCTCCAACCACGAGCTGCCGCCCGTGCTGCTCTTCCAGGCCACGGACGACGGGGCCACACCGTACGAGGGCGGGGTCACCCTGCACCGCGAGCTCCGCGGTTCCAGCCTGGTCGTCGAGCAGGGCGGCGGCAACCACGGCGTCACGCTGAGCGGCAACGCCTGTCTGGACAAGTACCTGGCGGACTATCTCGCCAAGGGCACCGTGCCGCGCGGGGAGGGCGGCGACGTGGACGCGGTCTGCGCGAAGACGCCGGACCCGAAGCCCGCGACCGGCAAGGCCGCGAAGGCGGCGCCCCGGGCGGGCGCCGAGGGCCGGGGCAGCGCGCTGCACGGAATGCTCGGCTTCCGGGGCTGACGGGCGGGTAACCGCGTGTCCTTCGGGGGCGTGCGCGAGGATGGGCGCGTGACCACACGAACCACTCCGGCGCACGCCCCGGAACTGCTGGTCCGGGACATGACCATCGAGGACTGCGAGGCCGTGGCGACCATCCGGGTGCGCGGCTGGCGGAGCGCGTACGCCGGGCTGATGCCGCAGGCGCATCTGGACGCGATGAGCATCGCCGAGGACGCGGAGCGGCGACGCGGCTTCTTCGCCGAGGGCAACGAGGTCGTCAACGTGGTGGCCGAGCGGGCGGACCTCGGCGTCATCGGGTGGGCGGCGTACGGGCCGTACCGCGAGAACGGCAGACGGCTCGCGCGCGCCGAGCTGTACGCGATCTACGTACTGCCGGAGCGGAAGGGGACGGGGGCGGGCCGGGCCCTGATGTCCGAGGTACTGGCGCGCGCCGGCGCGGCCGGTCACCCGGATCTCGCGCTCTGGGTGCTCAGGGAGAACGCGCCGGCCCGCCGCTTCTACGCACGCGCCGGCTTCCGCCCGGACGGCGCCGAGGAACCCTTCGAAGTGGACGGCGTACCGGTACCCGAGGTGCGCTACGCACGCCCTCTCAGGCCGCCGGCAGCCTGCTGAGCGCCTCGCCGGCCGCGCCACCCAGTCGCGGGTGCGGCAGGGCCGCCTCCAGCGCCGGACGGGCCTGTGCGTCACCGAGCAGCCCCAGCCCCTCGACGCAGGCGAGCGCCACCCGCCAGTGCGGTTCGTCCGGCCCGAGCAGCCTGCGCAGGGTGCTCATCAGGGCCGGCACGGACTCCGGGGCGCGCAGTTCGCCGAGCAGCCGGACCGGGTACAACGCGTAGGCGGTGCGCAGGGAGTTGGTGGCGAGCGCTGCGGCGGCGCGCGGGGTGCGCGGGTCGCCGAGGCGGGCCAGGGCGTGGGCGGCGCCGGCGCAGCGCTCCGGGTCGCGGTGGTTGAGCAGCAGCACCAGGGTCTCGAAGGCCCGCCGATCCCCGCCGCAGCCCAGCCGGAAAGCGGCGATCTCTCGGGCCCACAGCGGGCGTTCGCGCTCGATGAGTACCTGCGCCAGCTCCTCGGCGTCATCGGTGGCGAGCAGCCGGCGGTAGGCCGCCGACTCCCCCGCCTCGTCGGCCAGCCGGTGCGTCAGCGACCGCAGCTCCTCGTCCATGACCGTCAGCGTATCGGTGAACACGCAGCGTGCCGACAGGTGCGGCGAATGTGAGGGGGCCCACAACAAGCCAGGGCTGGCGCGCTCGTTACTCGCCGGTTAACCTCAGGTGAGCGGGACACTCCCCCGCCGGCTCCGGTGGCCTGGTGACGCAGCCACCCGGAGTGAATGTCGGTTCGGCAGCTTTGCGAGGCGTGACTCCGGGACAGAGTCCGCCGCCCCTTCCCCGGTCCCGGCGTGCCCCTCGCGCCCGGACGTGAGCACCACGACAGGCAACTCCCGCACGCCGCGCACCGGCCAGGCCTTCCGGGCCCCTCTCATCGGCCGCGCGCCGTGCGTCCCTCAGTCGTCACTCATCCCTGGAGTCCCGTGATGGACACCCCGCTCAGCACCATCGCCGTCGTCGGCCTCGGCACGATGGGCACCGGCATCGCCGAGGTCCTCGCCCGCTCCGGCCGCGAGGTCATCGGTATCGACATCAATGACGCGGCCGCCCGCCAGGCAGTCGCCGTGCTGGAGGCCTCCACCGCACGCGCCGTGCGGCGCGAGCGGATCACCGAGGAGGAGCGGCACGACATCCTCTCCCGGTTCCGTACCTTCTCCGATCTCCAGGCCGCCGCGGACGCGGAGCTGGTCATCGAGGTCGTGCCCGAGACGTACGAGATCAAGCAGCAGGTCTTCCGGGATCTCGACGCGGTCGTCTCCCCCACCGCGATCCTCGCGACGGGCACCAACGCCCTGTCCGTGACCCGGCTCGCCGCCGAGTCACGGCACCCGGAGCGCGTGCTGGGCCTGCACTTCTTCAATCCGGCGCCCGCGATGAAGCTGGTCGAGGTGGTCTCGTCCGTGCTCACCGCGCCGCCCGCCGTCGCGGCGGTCACGGAGCTCGCCCGCCATCTGGGCAAGGAGCCGGTCGCGGTCGGTGACCGCCCGGGGTTCGTGGCCGACGGGCTGCTGTTCGGCTACCTCAACCAGGCCGCGGCGATGTACGAGGCGAACTACGCCTCCCGCGAGGACATCGACGCGGCGATGAAGCTGGGCTGCGGTCTGCCGATGGGCCCGCTCGCCCTGCTGGACCTGATCGGCGTCGACACCGCCCGTACCGTCCTGGAGGCGATGTACTCCGCATCGCACGACCGGCTGCACGCCCCCGCGCCGATCCTCGGCCAGCTCAGCGAGGCCGGGCTGACCGGCCGCAAGGCGGGCCGCGGCTTCTATACCTATGCGCAGGCCGGCAGTGAGAACGTGGTCCCGGACGCGCTGACGCCCGCGCAGGACACCGCGGCGGGGGCCGGGCGCACCGTGCGTTCGGTGGGGGTCGCCGGCTCCGGGACGATGGCTTCGGGGATCGCCGAGGTCTTCGCGAAGGCCGGTTACGACGTGGTGCTGGCGGCGCGCGGCCAGGAGAAGGCGGACACGGCCAAGGGCCGGATCGCCAAATCACTGGAGCGTTCGGTCGCCAAGGGGCGGCTGACGGCCGGGGCCCGGGACGAGACCCTGGCCCGGATCACCGCGGCGGGTTCGCTGGACTCCTTCGCCGAGGTCGACCTCGCCGTCGAGGCCGTGGCCGAGGACCTGCTGGTCAAGCAGCAGCTGTTCGCCACCCTGGACAAGGTGTGCAGGCCGGGCGCGGTGCTCGCCACCACCACGTCCTCACTGTCGGTGGTGTCGATAGCGCGGGCCACCGCGCGGCCCGAGGACGTCATCGGGATGCACTTCTTCAACCCGGCGCCCGCGATGAAGCTGGTCGAGGTGGTCCGTACGGTGCTCACCGCGGACGATGTGCACGCCACGGTCCGCGAGGTCTGCGTGAAGGTGCGCAAGCACCCGGTGGACTGCGGGGACCGGGCCGGGTTCATCGTCAACGCGCTGCTGTTCCCGTACCTCAACAACGCGATCAAGATGGTCGAGGAGCACTACGCGACCCTGGACGACATCGACGCCGCGATGAAGCTGGGCGGCGGCTATCCGATGGGTCCCTTCGAGCTCCTGGACGTCGTGGGTCTCGATGTCTCGCTCGCCATCGAGAAGGTCCTGCACAGCGAGTTCCGCGACCCGGGCCTGGCCCCGGCGCCGCTGCTGGAGCACCTGGTGGCCGCCGGCTGCCTCGGCCGCAAGACGGGGCGCGGCTTTCGCGAATATGCCCGCCGCTGAGGTCCCGGCGGTGGGGAGCGCGGGTGAAGGAGCGGGGCCGGGGTGCGTGCATCGCACGGCACAGGACGCACCCCGGCCCCGCGACGCCGCGAAGCCCGCTGCCGGGGCCGCCGGGCCGGGAGCCGGCTGGGGCGGGCTGCTCGGCCCACCGGGCGGCCCGCCCCCACAGGCGCGCTCTCCTGCACCGATGCAGTACGTTCACACCATGTCCCAGCCCGCCAGGTCCCCCCGTGTGTCCGCCGCGCCCGACGCCCCGGAAAGTGCCGCGGGCACGCGTGCCGCCGCCCAACGGCTCAAAATGCGCCGCGAACTGGCCGCCGCGGCGATGGAGCTCTTCGCCACGAAGGGGTACGAGGCCACGACGGTCGACGAGATCGCGGGCGCCGCGGGCGTCGCCCGGCGGACCTTCTTCCGGCACTTCCGTTCCAAGGAAGAGGCCATCTTCCCGGACCACGACGACACCCTCGTACGGGCCGAGGCGGTCCTGAACGCCGCTCCGGCGCACGAGCACCCGCTCGACACGGTCTGCCGGGGCATCAAGGAAGTCATGAAGATGTACGCGGCGAAGCCCGCGGTCTCCGTGGCCCGCTACAAGCTGACCCGCGAGGTGCCCACCCTGCGGGAGGCCGAGATCGCCTCGGTGGCCCGCTACGAGCGGCTGTTCACGCGCTACCTGCTGGGCCACTTCGACGAGCGCGACCACCATGTCGGCAATGACGACCCGCTGCTGGCGGAGGTGGCGGCGTCCGCCGTGGTCACCGCGCACAACCATGTGCTGCGCCGGTGGCTGCGAATGGACGGCCAGGGCGATGTGGAGGCGCAGCTGGACCACGCCTTCGCCATCGTCCGCGACACCTTCGGCACCGGGATCGGTGCGGGCCGGACCGCCGGCGGCGAGCCGGCGAAGCCGCCGGCCGCCTCGGTGAGCGCCGAGGGCGAGGTGCTGGTCGCCGTGGCGCGCACGGACGCGCCGCTGGACGAAGTGATGCGCACGATCCAGCAGGCGCTCAAGGAGCGCTGAGCGGGGGCCGCACGGCTCCCGCCCGCCCCACCCGGCCCCCGGAGGCCTCAGAGAGCGACTTCGGTCTGCCACGGTGGTGGCGAGGCCCCCTCGTCCCAGTCCGCGAGCGCCGCACCGTCCAGGCAGAGGATCGCGCACTGCTCCGCGTACTCCAGGGCGGGCGCGGTGTATTCGCTGGTGGTGACGCAGACGGCGATCTCCGCCTCGTGCACGGCGTAGCAGGTTCCGCCGAATCGCTGGAGGTCCTGGGAGCCGACCTTGGTGTTGGGGCCGTAGCGCTTGCACTGGACGACCAAACGCCGCCCATCTGGGGCCGTCGCGATCACATCGGCCCCCAGATCACCCGCTCCGCCCACGACCTGCACGTCGGAGCAGCCGTCCCGCTCGCAGAGCGCGGCGATCGCGTCCTCGAACCCGTCGGCGTCCAGGTCCTCATAGCCCTCGGCCTCCTGCGCCGGCTCCGCCGTTTCCGTTTCGGTCAGGACGGCCGTGCGCGCGATGTCGTCGTCCTGGGGGCGTTCGAACGGCCCCGGCGCCGGGGCCGAGGACTCCTGAGGCGGGTCGAAGAGCTCGTGCACGGCCTCGGCGAGCGGGCCGGGCCCCCCGCGCGGCCGGCGACGCGGCCGGCGGAGGTACAGGAGCAGGATGCCCGCCGCACCGAGCGCCGCGACCGGCACCACGGCGGCCGGATGCCTGCACGCCCCCTCCCACGCGGTGCGCACCATGAATCCTCCACCGCAGATCAGCAGGGCGACGGCCCCCAGTCCGTAGGCGGTCGTGCGCACGCTGAAGGCCTTCCGGGACCCGTCGGAGCCCCGTTCGCGTCTCGGTACCGTCATCCCCGCCGCTCCGCCCGTACCGATATGAGTCTTCCAAGATCATTCATCTCTGCCGTCTGCCCCGGTCCGCCGGATCCAACAGCCTTGAAACGCGGTTGCCGGTGCCCTCGCCCGGTGCTGTGGTGTGCGGATGACCAAGAATCAGGACCACCAGAGCCTGCTCGCCGTGTTCGACCGGGAGATGCGCGAGCACGCCCGCCCCGACGGCCCCGGCGTCCGCGTCGAGCGCACCGGCGACGTCGTACGGCAGGCCGGCGCGGCCCATGACTGGAACGGGGTCGTCTGGTCGTCCCCGGACCTGGACGCCGCACGGGCCGACGCGGCGATCGCCGCGCAGGTGGCCCACTGCGTGGAGCGCGGGTACGAGGAGTTCGAGTGGAAGCTGTACGCGCACGACCAGCCGGCCGATCTCGGGGCCCGGCTGCTGGCGGCCGGTTTCGAGCCGGAGGCCCCGGAGACCCTGCTGGTCGCGCCGGTCGCGGACCTTCCCACCGAGGTAGTGCTCCCCGACGGCGTCCGGCTGCGCACCGTGCGTGACGAGGCCGATGTGGAGCTGATGGGCCGGGCCCATGAGCAGGCCTTCGGCTCGGACTGGACCCGGCTACGGCACCAGGTGCTGGCCCGGCTGAAGGAGGACCCGGACCACTTCGTGGGGGTGCTGGCCATGGCGGGCGACGAGCCGGTGAGCTCGGCCCGGATGGAGCTGTACCCCGGCACCGGCTTCGCCGGGCTGTGGGGCGGCGGCACGGTCGAGGCGTGGCGCGGCCGGGGCGTCTACCGGGCGCTGATCGCCTTCCGGGCCCGGATCGCCGCGGAGCGCGGCTTCCGGTACCTCCAGGTCGACGCGACCGAGCAGAGCCGCCCGATCCTGCAACGGCTCGGGTTCACGGTCCTGGGCACGACGACCCCGTACGTCTATCGCCCCACCTCCCCACTTCCTGACCGCCCCACCTCCTGACCGCCCCCTCCACGACGGGGCACAACGCACCAAAACGCCCCTCGTGTTGCTCATGCGTGGCACCCGGACGACAATTGAGGGAAATTGCTGGCACCCAGTGCCTTGCCAGCTGTCACGGAGTGCCATACGTTGAAGTCGTCCGGGCGGCCGGCGTGCTGAGACCTCACGTACGCCGGCTGTCCCCGCAAGCCAGGTGCCTGCGCGCCCGGACGCCTGCGTCACAGGCAAACCCTTCTGCTCCACAGAGCAAGCAGCCGAAGCATCGCCCGCCGAACCGACGGCACACCTCCACGCACCACCGCTCCCCCTGCTTCGCAGGACCCTCAAGCGTTCCCTCAAACGCAGCTCCATCGGAGGCACACCGTGAAGGAAATCCTGGACGCGATCCAATCGCAGGACAGCACGGCCGCGGACTTCGCGGCGCTGTCCATCCCCGAGTCGTACCGCGCGGTGACCGTGCACAAGGACGAGACGGAGATGTTCGCCGGGCTCGACACCCGTGACAAGGACCCCCGTAAGTCCCTGCACCTCGACGAGGTGCCGGTGCCCGAGCTCGGCCCCGGCGAGGCGCTGGTCGCCGTCATGGCCAGTTCGGTGAACTACAACTCCGTCTGGACCTCGATCTTCGAGCCGATGGCCACCTTCGGCTTCCTGGAGCGCTACGGAAAGCTCAGCGAACTCACCCGGCGCCACGACCTGCCCTACCACGTCATCGGCTCCGACCTGGCGGGCGTCGTCCTGCGCACCGGTCCCGGCGTCAACGCCTGGAAGCCCGGTGACGAGGTCGTCGCGCACTGCCTGTCGGTCGAACTGGAGTCCTCGGACGGCCACAACGACACGATGCTCGACCCCGAGCAGCGCATCTGGGGCTTCGAGACCAACTTCGGCGGGCTGGCCGAGGTCGCCCTGGTGAAGTCGAACCAGCTGATGCCGAAGCCGGACCACCTCAGCTGGGAGGAGGCCGCGGCCCCCGGGCTGGTCAACTCCACCGCGTACCGCCAGCTGGTCTCGCGCAACGGCGCGGGCATGAAGCAGGGCGACAACGTGCTGATCTGGGGCGCCAGCGGCGGCCTGGGCTCCTACGCGACGCAGTTCGCGCTGGCCGGCGGCGCCAACCCCATCTGTGTCGTCTCCAGCGACCAGAAGGCCGAGCTCTGCCGGAAGATGGGCGCCGAGGCGATCATCGACCGCAACGCCGAGGGCTACAAGTTCTGGAAGGACGAGCACAACCAGGACCCGCGCGAGTGGAAGCGGTTCGGCAAGCGCATCCGGGAACTGACCGGTGGCGAGGACGTCGACATCGTCTTCGAGCACCCGGGCCGCGAGACCTTCGGCGCGAGTGTGTACGTGACCCGCAAGGGCGGCACGATCGTCACCTGTGCCTCGACCTCGGGCTACACCCACGAGTACGACAACCGCTACCTGTGGATGTCGCTGAAGAAGATCGTGGGCTCGCACTTCGCCAACTACCGCGAGGCGTGGGAGGCCAACCGCCTGGTCGCCAAGGGGAAGATCCACCCGACGCTGTCCAGGGTCTACTCCCTGGAGGACACCGGCCAGGCCGCGTACGACGTGCACCGCAACCTCCACCAGGGCAAGGTCGGCGTCCTGGCACTGGCACCGCGCGAGGGTCTGGGCGTGCGTGACGAGGAGCTGCGCGAGCAGCACATCGACGCCATCAACCGATTCCGGAACATCTGACATGAGCGGCCGCCAGAAGGACCGCCCCTGGCTCATGCGGACGTACGCCGGCCACTCGACCGCCGAGGCGTCCAACGAGCTCTACCGGCGCAACCTCGCCAAGGGCCAGACGGGCCTGTCGGTCGCCTTCGACCTGCCGACCCAGACGGGTTACGACCCCGACCACGTCCTCGCCCGCGGCGAGGTCGGCCGGGTCGGCGTGCCCGTCTCGCACCTCGGCGACATGCGCCGGCTGTTCCAGGACATCCCGCTGGAGCAGATGAACACCTCGATGACGATCAACGCCACCGCGATGTGGCTGCTGGCGCTCTACCAGGTGGTCGCAGAGGAACAGGGCGCAGACGCGGGCAAGCTCCAGGGCACCACGCAGAACGACATCGTCAAGGAGTACCTCTCCCGCGGGACGCACGTCTTCCCGCCCGGCCCCTCGCTGCGGCTGACCACCGACATGATCACGTACACGGTCAACCGCATCCCCAAGTGGAACCCGATCAACATCTGCAGCTACCACCTCCAGGAGGCGGGGGCCACCCCGGTCCAGGAGATCGCGTACGCCATGTCGACGGCCATCGCGGTCCTCGACGCGGTGCGCGACTCCGGGCAGGTGCCCGAGGAGAAGTTCGGCGATGTCGTCGCCCGGATCTCCTTCTTCGTGAACGCGGGTGTCCGGTTCATCGAGGAGATGTGCAAGATGCGCGCCTTCGGCCGCATCTGGGACCGGGTCACCCGGGAGCGGTACGGCATCACCGATGCCAAGCAGCGCCGCTTCCGCTACGGCGTCCAGGTCAACTCGCTCGGCCTGACCGAGGCGCAGCCGGAGAACAACGTCCAGCGCATCGTGCTGGAGATGCTGGCCGTCACCCTCTCCAAGGACGCCCGGGCCCGCGCGGTGCAGCTGCCCGCCTGGAACGAGGCGCTGGGGCTGCCGCGCCCCTGGGACCAGCAGTGGTCGCTCCGTATCCAGCAGGTACTCGCCCACGAGAGCGATCTGCTGGAGTACGAGGACATCTTCGCCGGATCCCACGTCATCGAGGCCAAGGTGGACGAGCTGGTCACCGACTCGCTGGCGGAGATCGACCGGATCCAGCAGATGGGCGGCGCCATGGCGGCCGTCGAATCCGGCTATCTCAAGTCCGAGCTGGTCTCCTCACACGCCGCCCGGCGGGCACGGATCGAGGGCGGCGACGAGAAGATCGTCGGCGTCAACATCTACGAGAGCACCGAGCCCAACCCGCTCACCGCCGATCTCGACGCCGCGATCATGACGGTCGACCCTTCGATCGAGGCCAAGGTCGTCGCCGCGCTCCACGAGTGGCGGGACAACCGCGACGAGGCCCGCGCCACCGAGGCGCTGGCCGTCCTGAAGAAGGCCGCCGCGGGCACCGAGAACATGATGGAGGCCACCGTCGAGTGCGCCCGCGCGGGCGTCACCACGGGCGAGTGGTCCTGGGCGCTGCGCGATGTCTTCGGCGAGTTCCGCGCACCTACCGGGGTGTCGTCCGCCCCGGTGGCGGTGACGGCCGAGGAGGGCACCCCGCTGGCCCTCGTACGCGAGAAGACCGCCCGGACCGCCGCGGACCTGGGCGCGGGCCGGCTGCGGCTGCTGGTCGGCAAGCCGGGCCTGGACGGCCACTCCAACGGTGCCGAGCAGATCGCGGTACGCGCCCGCGACGCCGGTTTCGAGGTCGTCTACCAGGGCATCCGCCTCACGCCCGAACAGATCGTCTCGGCCGCCGTCGCCGAGGACGTGCACTGCGTCGGCCTGTCGATCCTGTCCGGCTCGCACGCCGAGCTGGTGCCCGACGTGCTGACCCGGCTCCGCCGGACCGGCGCGGGCGACATCCCGGTGATCGTCGGCGGGATCATTCCCCCCGCCGACGCCGCGGCCCTGGTCAAAGCCGGTGTCGCCGCCGTATTCACCCCGAAGGACTTCGGCATCACGGAGATCATCGGCCGTATCGTCGACGAGATCCGGAAAGCGAACAAGCTCGACCCTCTGGAGGTCCCCGCATGACTGCCGTCAACCGCCTGCGTCCCCGCCGCTCGTGTCTGGCCGTGCCCGGCTCGAACCCGCGGTTCCTGGAGAAGGCCCAGGGCCTCCCGGCCGACCAGGTCTTCCTGGACCTGGAGGACGCCTGCGCGCCGCTCGCCAAGGAAGGCGCCCGGCACCACATCGTCGACGCGCTGAACAACGGCGACTGGACGGGCAAGACCCGGGTCGTGCGGGTCAACGACTGGACGACGCACTGGACGTACCGCGACGTCATCACGGTCGTCGAGGGCGCGGGTCCGAACCTCGACTGCATCATGCTGCCGAAGGTCCAGGACGCCCAGCAGGTCGTCGCCCTGGACCTGCTGCTCACCCAGATCGAGAAGACGATGGGCTTCGAGGCCGGGCGGATCGGCATCGAGGCGCAGATCGAGAACGCCAAGGGCCTGGTGAACATCGACGACATCGCCGCCGCCTCGCCCCGTCTGGAGACCCTGATCTTCGGCCCGGCCGACTTCATGGCCTCGATCAACATGAAGACCCTGGTCGTCGGCCAGCAGCCGCCCGGGTACGGCGCGGACGCGTATCACTACATCCTGATGCGCATTCTGATGGCGGCCCGCACGCACGACCTCCAGGCGATCGACGGCCCGTTCCTGCAGATCCGCGACGTGGACGCGTACCGCGAGGTCGCGGGCCGTGCGGCAGCCCTCGGCTTCGACGGCAAGTGGGTGCTGCACCCCGGCCAGGTCGACGCGGCGAACGAGGTGTTCTCGCCCTCGCAGGAGGACTACGACCACGCCGAGCAGATCCTCGACGCCTACGACTGGTGCACCTCCGAGGCGGGCGGCAAGAAGGGCTCGGCGATGCTCGGCGACGAGATGATCGACGAGGCCAGCCGCAAGATGGCGCTGGTCATCGCGGGCAAGGGCCGTGCGGCGGGCATGCAGCGCACCTCCAAGTTCGAAGCTCCGGAGGCCTGATATGCAGTTCGGACGCACCTACGAGGAATTCGAGATCGGTGCGGTCTACAAGCACTGGCCCGGAAAGACCGTCACCGAATACGACGACCACCTCTTCTGCCTGTTGACCATGAATCATCACCCGCTGCACATGGACAGCAACTACGCGGAGAAGACGACCGATTTCGGTAAGAACGTTGTCGTCGGCAACTACATCTACTCGCTGCTGCTCGGCATGTCGGTGCCGGACGTCTCCGGAAAGGCGATCGCCAACCTGGAGGTCGAGTCGTTGAAGCATGTCGCGCCGACCTTCCACGGCGACACGCTGTATGGCGAGACGACGGTCCTGGACAAGACTCCGTCGAAGTCAAAGAGCGACCGCGGAATCGTTTATGTGGAGACCCGTGGACACAAGCAGGACGGCACGCTGGTCTGCGTGTTCCGTCGCAAGGTGATGGTCCCCACAGAGACGTACATCAAGGAGCGGGGCGGGGAACAGCCCGGCCGCCCGGAGCCGAAGCAGCCTTCGCAGAAGAACGTGGAGAAGTAGCCATGGCCCGACTCGCCCAGACTGCCGGCCTCAACGATGTCCAGCAGGAAATCCTCTCCACGGTCCGGAATTTCGTCGACAAGGAGATCATTCCGGTCGCGACCCAGCTGGAGCACCGGGACGAGTACCCGGCCGAAATCGTCGAGGGCCTCAAGGAACTCGGACTTTTCGGACTGATGATTCCCGAGGAATACGGCGGGCTGGGTGAGTCCCTGCTCACGTACGCCCTGTGCGTGGAGGAGATCGCCCGCGGCTGGATGAGCGTGTCCGGGATCATCAACACGCACTTCATCGTGGCGTACATGCTCAAGCAGCACGGCACACAGGAGCAGAAGGACACGTTCCTGCCCCGGATGGCGCTGGGCGAGGTGCGCGGCGCGTTCTCGATGTCCGAGCCGGCCCTGGGCTCCGACGTCGCGGCGATCAGCTCCAAGGGCGTCAGGGAGGGCGACGAGTACGTACTGAACGGCCAGAAGATGTGGCTGACGAACGGCGGCACGTCCACTCTCGTCGCCGTCCTGTGCCGGAGTGACGAAGGCCACCCCGAGGGCACACCGCCGCACAAGTCGATGACGACGTTCCTGGTGGAGAAGGAGCCCGGATTCGGCGAGGTCCGGCCCGGCCTCACGATCCCCGGGAAGATCGACAAAATGGGCTACAAGGGCGTCGACACGACCGAGCTCATCATGGACGGGCTACGTATTCCAGCCAATCGTGTACTCGGCGGCACCACCGGCCGAGGGTTTTACCAAATGATGGACGGAGTGGAGGTCGGCCGGGTAAATGTCGCTGCACGTGGCTGCGGCGTCGCACAGCGTGCCTTCGAGCTGGGCGTTTCCTACGCACAGCAGCGCCACACCTTCGGAAAGCCGATCGCCCAGCACCAGGCGATCCAGTTCAAGCTGGCCGAAATGGCCACCAAGGTCGAGGCCGCTCATGCGATGATGGTAAACGCAGCGCGCAAAAAGGACTCCGGGGAGCGAAACGACCTGGAGGCAGGGATGGCGAAGTACCTCGCCTCCGAGTACTGCAAGGAAGTCGTCGAGGACGCCTTCCGGATCCACGGCGGTTACGGCTTCTCCAAGGAGTACGAGATCGAGCGCCTCTACCGGGAGGCCCCGATGCTGCTGATCGGTGAAGGTACCGCCGAGATCCAGAAAATGATCATCGGGCGCCGACTCCTCGAGGAGTACCGGTTCCAGGGTTGATTGCCCCATTCGCGGTGATTTAACCGCGAAGAAGATCACACCCTGTCATCCTCATCCGGTGCCTTCCAGACGTCCGACTCGGCTGCTGGCTTGCCCAGTTGCGGTCCGCAACCGATAACATCGCCGGAAAAGCCGCCGTCCCCCGTTGCCAGCGCGGCATCATCCGCTACGAAGGTCATCCATGCCCGACAGCCATACCTCTGCACCACGCGGCGGGGTCCGCCTTGCACGCGGAGCTTCGCCGTGGCTCCTCCCGACCGTCGCCACCGCCGCACTCAGCCTGTCCCGGGCCCGCAGGTCCGGGCGCTGGGCGGCCGTGGCCGTGCCCACCACCGCGCTCGCGGCGGGCATGCTGTGGTTCTTCCGCGACCCCGAGCGCGAGATCACCCAGGGCCGCGTCATCTCACCGGCCGACGGCGTGGTGCAGAGCATCATGCCGTGGAAGGACGGACGCACCCGCGTCGCGATCTTCATGAGCCCGCTGAACGTCCACGTCAACCGCGCGCCACTGGCTGGCACGGTGACATCGGTCGAGCACATCCCCGGTGGCTTCGTTCCGGCGTTCAACAAGGAGAGCGAGAACAACGAGCGGGTTGTCTGGCACTTCGACACCGAGCTCGGCGACATCGAGATGGTGCAGATCGCGGGCGCCGTCGCCCGCCGCATCGTCCCGTACGTCCCGCAGGGCACGAAGGTGGACCAGGGCGAGCGGATCGGCCTGATCCGGTTCGGCTCCCGGGTCGACATCTACCTTCCGGAAGGTATCGATGTCGCGGTCGAGGTCGGCCAGGCCACCACCGCGGGGGTGACTCGAATTGACCGTGATTGATCCTGAGACACAGGCAGGCTGGGTGCCCGAGGCGGACACCGAGGACGACACCGAGGACATGCCGCTCTCGATGCGGCTGTCGATAGCGGACACCCTCACTCTCGGTAACGCCACGTGCGGTTTCATGGCGGTGTACTTCACCACCACGGGCATCCTCATCCCGCACCTCACCGGCAGCGACGAGAGCGGCATGGCCCGGCACTCCGCGGCCACCGCCGTGATCCTGATGCTCATGGCCGCGATCTTCGACCTGTTCGACGGACTCGTGGCCCGCAAGCTGCGCTCCTCGCCGATGGGCGCCGAGCTGGACAACCTCTCGGACCTCGTCAGCTTCGGGCTCGCCCCGGCGTACTTCGTCCTCGTGTACGGCATGGTCGCGGACGACGCGCACCAGCGGGTCTCGGCCCTCGCGGCGATCGTCGTGCTGCTGGCTGTGGTGCTCAGGCTTGCGCGATTCTCCTGTGTGACCTTGAAGGACGGCATGTTCCAGGGCATGCCGAGCCCCTTCGGAGCGCTCACGGTCATCTCGATCGTGCTCCTGGAGCTGCCCTTCGTGCCGACGCTGCTCGCGATCGTCGGAGTGGCGTGGCTGATGGTCAGCCGGGTCGAGTACCCCAAGCCGCGGGGTGTCCTCGCGGTGGCGATGCTCGGCTGGATCGTGGCCGCGATGGGGCTCCTGGCCGCTTGGGCGTTCGACGCTCCCGGCGGTCAGCTGCTGCTCCAGACCGGCTGTGCGCTCCAGGTGGTCCTGGGAGCGGTCATCCCGCTCTTCGCGACCGCCCGCCGGGTGAACACCTTCCGCGACAACCGGCGCGAGGCACGGGCGGCGCAGCTGCCGTAACGGCTCACGCACGTCATGCACGAGGGCCCGGATGCTCCCCAGCATCCGGGCCCTCGTGCGTGTCCCGGGAGGGCACGCGCCGGCGTTCCACGACCGTCCCGCGTTCCGCTCGGGCGGGAGCCCTGCGCGTGCCCGGCTCCCGCCCTCAGCGGTCGTCCCCGGAAAGGCAGTTGTGCTCTCGAACGCGCCCTGTCGGACAGACGCCGGGTCCACGTTCCGCCCGGTCTGTCACCTGATGACCGAGCGAATCCAGGTGAGTTGCCGGGCGATCTCGCCGGCCCCCGCGGTCTTCTCCCGGTCGGAGCCGTCGAAGACGCCGAGGAGGGTTTCGGTGCCGCGTGGGGCGATGCTCATCACCGGGCCCCCGGAGTCGCCGCCGGCGGGAATCCCGGACACCTTCGCCATGCAGAAGTCCGAGCCGTCCGGCACGGTGTAGCCCTCGCACCGGGGGTCGTCAGGCCGCAGGACCCGCAGGACCGACTGCTTGAGCACCGGCGACTGGCAGGTGTTCTCGTCCCCGGCGCAGGTGGCGCCCCACCCGTACTGCCGCACGGTCCGGCCGGGGTGGACACCGGCTGTGGCCAGGCGAGCCGTGCGGACCTTCATCGGCGGAACCTTGATGAGCATCATGTCGGCCCGCGCGCTTCCCACCCGGCCGCGGGGCACCGGGCGAACCGTGGTGCCCTTCCGCATGTCGAGGCTGCCGACCCGGAACGAGATCCGTTTGTCGGCGATCGGCTCCCCCTGCTCGAAGAAGCAGTGCGAGGCGGTGATGATCCACTGGCGGGCGACCGCCGTCCCGGTGCACGCAGGGGTGCCGTCGACGAGCATGCGCACCGCCCACGGGCCGTACGTGCTCTTCGATCCACCGATAACGGCAGAGGCAGGGGCGGACGAAATCACCGAGCCCGTCACCACCAGTAAGGCGGTCAACAGCAATACACGAACGCGACGCAGCATTTTGAACAGCTCCTCCGGTCGGGGCACGGTCCGTACTTGTGGTCAGATACCCCGCCGGGCCGGAAAGTTCCGAACAGGCCGAATGATACGAACGAGCGGCCCGGTCCCCGATCCGCCGGACAGGCGCTGAGCAGGGGATATTCAATGGCAGGTCAGCTGCTCAAGGCAATGGGAGATCCTTTCCGTTCGATCGGTGGCGCCATCGCCACTCCTGCCGGCCTGCCGCCGCGCCCCCGGGGAGAACGTGGCGGTGGGTGCGGCCCACGGAACAAGGCCGTTGCATCCGTTTCCGAACATGAGGCCGAGCAGCATTCCCCATTGCGGCGGCACATCAAATGCGCAGGGCCGGATGCTCCCGGCATCCGGGGCCCATTCATGCCGCGGGGGCGTGCTCGGCACCTTGACGATGCTGTTCTTCCTGTGCGCCGGTGACCGGTTCGCCGGCATCATGGGCGGCCGCACTTCCTGGGGCATCCTCGGCTTCGTCGTGTCGCAGACGGAGGAGAAGGGTGTCTGTTTCTTCCCCCGGTTCCACCCCCGCCCGGTACGGGCCGCCGACCAAATGTCTCGGCGACGGTGGCCGGCCTCGGGGGCTTCGCACGTCTCCGGTGCGGGTGATTGCGATGTCCGGGTTTCCCCGGCCGCCGAGCCACCTCACCCCCTCGGAGACAGCCGTTTTTTACGTATGAATGCAAGTTTTTGCACAACACCCGTAGATCAGGTGGCCGACCCGGCCGTACCCCTTTGTGCGCACAGCCTGTCGGCACACGGGGACCCACCGGAGCCCGGCACGTCTCACCCCCGTAGGCGATCAAGCACCCCACATCACGCATTCTTCACCAGTTTGAGTCATAAATTTGAGTGTCTCAAGCAGAATTTTGCGCATCAGCATAGACGTCCTTGCGGTACTGCTCCTAGCCTGTGGGGCGTCCGAAGAGCCCCCACGAGCCGCAAGGACGACTGTTACGTGACCCCACCTCCCAGACGCCAGTTGCTCAGACGCTCCATATCCGCCTCTCTCTCGCTGGCCCTCGCCGCGTTCGGCACCGCTGCCGCCGTGGTCATGTCCAGCGCTCCCCCCGCCCAGGCGGCGGGGGTACCCGCCCCTTCCCCCATGGCGGTTCCCGGTCGCGGGGCGACCGTTCCGTTCAAGGAACAGGAAGCCGAGTACGCGGCCACCAACGGCACACTGATCGGCCCGAACCGGCTGTACGGCACGCTGCCCTCCGAGGCCTCGGGCCGGCAGGCCGTAACGCTGGATGCCGTCGGCGAGTACGTGGAGTTCACGCTCACCGCACCGGCGAACGCGATGTCCTTCCGCTACTCGCTGCCGGACAGCGCCGCCGGATCGGGCCGGGACGCCTCGATCGACGTGCTGGTGAACGGCGCATCGCCGAAGGCGGTGCCGGTCACCTCCAAGTACGGCTGGTACTACGGCGGCTATCCCTTCAACAACAATCCGGGCGACACCAATCCGCACCACTTCTACGACGAGGCCCGGACCATGTTCGGGTCGACCCTCGCGGCCGGTACGAAGGTCCGGCTGCGGGTCTCCTCCACCTCCGCGTCACCGTCGTTCACCATCGACCTGGCGGACTTCGAACAGGTGGCCGCGCCGACCGCCAAGCCCTCGGGCGCGCTCGACGTCGTCTCCGACTTCGGCGCCGACCCGACCGGGGCAGCGGACTCGACCGCCAGGATCCAGGCTGCCGTGGACGCGGGGAAGGCACAGGGCAAGGAGGTCTACATCCCGCAGGGCACCTTCCAGGTCCGCGACCACATCGTCGTGGACAAGGTGACGCTGCGCGGTGCCGGTCCCTGGTACTCCGTGCTGACCGGGCGCGATCCCTCCAACCGGAGCAAGGCCGTCGGTGTCTACGGCAAGTACGCCGCGAACGGGGGAAGCAGCAACGTCACGCTCAAGGACTTCGCCATCATCGGCGACATCCAGGAGCGGGTGGACGACGATCAGGTCAACGCCATCGGCGGTGCGCTGTCGAACTCCACCGTCGACAACGTCTGGATGCAGCACACCAAGTGCGGTGCCTGGATGGACGGCCCGATGGACAACTTCACCATCAGGAACAGCCGCATCCTGGACCAGACCGCCGACGGCGTGAACTTCCACTACGGCGTCACCAACTCCACGGTCACCAACACCTTCGTCCGCAACTCCGGTGACGACGGTCTGGCGATGTGGGCGGAGAACGTCCCGAACGTGAAGAACAAGTTCACGTTCAACACCGTGGTGCTGCCGATCCTCGCCAACAACATCGTGACGTACGGCGGCAAGGACATCACGATCTCCGACAACGTCATGTCGGACACCATCACCAACGGTGGCGGGCTGCATGTCGCCAACCGCTACCCGGGCGTCAACTCCGGTCAGGGCACAGCCGTTTCAGGCACCACAACAGCGGCCCGCAACACCCTGATCCGAACCGGGAACAACGACTTCAACTGGCGCTTCGGCGTCGGCGCGATCTGGTTCAGCGGGCTCAACGAGCCCATCAACGCCACCATCAACATCTCCGACACGGAGATACTCGACAGCTCGTACGCCGCGATCCACCTCATCGAGGGCGCGACCAACGGGCTGCACTTCGACAACATCAAGATCGACGGCGCCGGTACCTACGCGCTCCAGGTCCAGTCGCCGGGCACGGCGACCTTCACCAACGTCGTGGCCACCCACATCGCGCAGTCCAACCCGATCCACAACTGCGTCGGCAGCGGCTTCCAGATCACCCGGGGCGCCGGCAACTCCGGCTGGTACGCCGACCCGCCGGCCTGCACCGGCAACTGGCCGGACCCGGTGTGGACCAACGGCGGTGTGCCGCAGGGCGGCAGCGGTCCCACCGACCCGCCGACCGATCCCCCCACCGACCCGCCCACCGACCCGGGAAACCTCGCCCAGGGCCGTCCGGTGACCGAGTCGGGCCACGCGGACGTGTACAGCGCGTCCAACGCGGTGGACGGGAACGCGAACACCTACTGGGAGAGCACCAACCATGCCTTCCCGCAGACGATCACCGTCGATCTCGGCGCGGCCAAGGCCGTCAAGCGGGTGGTCCTGAAGCTGCCGCCGGCAGCCGCCTGGTCCACCCGCACGCAGACCCTGAGCGTGTCGGGCAGCACCGACAACAACACGTTCAACTCGCTCAAGGGATCCGCGGGTTACACCTTCGATCCGTCGAGCGGCAACAAGGCGACCGTCACCCTGCCCGGCACATCGGCCCGCTATCTGCGGCTGACGTTCACCGGCAACACCGGGTGGCCGGCGGCGCAGCTCTCCGAAATGGAGGCGTACACCAGCTGACCTGGACCCGGCCGGCCGCCGGACGGACGCGCTGAGCGCGTCGGTCCGGCGGCCGGTCCTGCTGCTCTTGCTGCTTCTGCTACTTCAGCGGGTAGGACTTCGCTGCCGCCTCCGCCGGCCTGACCACCTTCAGGCCGCCGGGGGTCTTGGCGTCCGGCTTCATGATCACGCTCTCCCGGGTGGAGGGCGCCGCCGGGTCCGAGAAGTTGTGCGACATCCCGAAGTCGCTCCCGAAGTCCGTGATGGTCAGCAGCGCCTTGTCGATGCCCGCACGGGTGAGGTCCTTCGCGGCGCAGGCCTTCTTCAGCGCCTCGCCGTACAGCGTCGCCGCCGTGTATCCGGCGATGACGCCGTTGTCGAGGCCGTCCTTCGGGTACTCGGCGCCGTACTCCTTGGAGAGCTTGGCCGGGCCCGCGCCCGGGTCGCCGATCGGCAGGGTGGAGGCGGCGACGTAGTAGTCCTTGAGCAGCGCCGGTCCCGCCTGGGTCTTCAGCAGTTGGGGGGCGAAGGCGGAGTTGTTGCCGACGACGGGGACCTTGAATCCGGTGGCGGCGGCGACGCCGACCAGCGAGGCCGCCTGGCGCGGGCCCGCGCTGACCACGACGGCCTTGACCCCTGCCTGCTTGAGCGCCGCGACCTGGGCGGTCATGTCGTTGTCGGTGGGCTTGATCTTCTGCTCGACGACGGTGAGCCCCGCCTCCTTCGCCGCGTACGTCGAACCGGCCAGGGCGTTCTCGCCGTAGTCGCCCTCGAAGTAGACATGCCCGATCCTGTCCCCCTTGGCGATGCGCTTCTCGGCGAGCAGGTAGTCGATCGCGTTGACGGTCTCGACGTCGTACGTGGCACCGATGACGCGGACGTACTTGCTGCCGAGCAGATTCGCCGACCAGGCCTGCGGCAGGACGAGTCCCTTGTCCTGACCGTCGATCCGCTGCTCGACCGCCGCGACGAACGGCGAGCCGATGAACTGGACGAAGCCCAGCACCTTCGGCTCCAGCTCCGTGTAGCCGGCGATGGCCTTCTGGGGGTCGTAGCCGTGGTCGCGGACGGTGAGCGCGATCTTCCGCTCGCAGATGCCGCCGGCGGCGTTGGTCTGCTTGACCCACAGCTGCTGGGCCTGGGTGACGCTCTTGCCGAGGGAGGCGTAGACACCGGTCATGTCGGTGAGGGCACCGAGGGAGATCACCGAGTCGGTGACGCCCTCGCCGGTCTTCACCCCGCCCTTGTCCTTGACGCCCCCGTCGGAGGTGTTCGCCTTCTCGCTGCAGCCCACGAGAGTGAGGGTGAGGGCCGCGCACACGGCCCCGAGCACACGCAGTTTCATTTCTTCTCCCCTGAGTTCTTCGAACGTGTCGGGCCGCCGGGCAGGAGCCGTGTCAGGCCGCCGGGCAGGAACAGGACAGCCGCGACCACCGCGGCGCCGTACAGGTAGCGCGAGGCCTCACCCGGTGCCAGACCGCCCGTACCGGGGGCGGAGACCAGGGGCAGGGAATCGCTGTAGTGGGTGAGCACCTGCGGCAGCAGCGAGACGAAGGCGGCGCCCACGACCGCCCCCGCCACGGTGCCGAGCCCGCCGATGACGATCATGGCGAGGTATTCGAGGGACAGGACCATGCCGAAGTACTCGGGCACCGTCCGCTGGAAGACCAGCGCGAGCAGTACACCCGCGAGTCCGGCGTACATCGAGGACAGGACGAAGACACCGGCCCGGTAGCGGGCCACCGGCACCCCCATCACGCCTGCCGCGATGCGGTGGTCGCGGATGGCGTTGAGCGCCCGGCCGGGCCTGCCGCGCAGCACACCGCGGGCGAACAGTCCGCTGAGGAGCAGGGCGAGCAGCGCCGCGTACCAGAGCTTCTCGGCGGACTGGAAGGGCACCGCCGCCACCACGACCTCGGTGTCGTCGAAGTCGAGGCCGAACAGCGAGAGGGACGGGACGGCGCGGCCGTTGAAGCCGCCGGTGAGGGAGCCGGCGTTGAACAGCACATGCTGGCCGATGAAGATGAGGGCCAGGGTGGCGATGCCGAGGTAGGCGCCGCGCAGCCGGCCGGCGATGGGGCTGAACAGTCCGCCCGCGACCCCGGTCAGGAGTACGGCGAGTACGGCGGCGAGCCAGCTGGGCAGGCCGAGTCCGGTGAGTTCGTGCCCCTTCGACGTACTGCTCTCCCCGGCCAGGACGCAGTATCCGTACGCGCCCACCGCGAGGAAGAAGGCGTGTCCCATGGAGAGCTGGCCGGTGGCTCCGGTGAGCAGGTTGAGTCCGATGGCGCCGATGGCGGCGGCCATCGCGAAGAGCCCGGCCTGCAGCCAGAAGCGGTCGAGGTAGAACGGGAACGCGAGCAGGAGCACCGAGCCGACGGCCCAGAGGCAGGTACGGGGACTGCGCAGCCGCGCGGTGAGGCCGGTGCCCGGTGCACGGGGCACGGTCCCGGCCGTGGTGGTCGTGGTATCAGACACGGGCGAGCTCCTTCGTACCGAAGAGTCCGGCGGGCCGCAGGAGCAGCACGATCACCATCACCAGGTAGGGGGCGAGGTCTCCGATGCCGCGGCCCAGGAAGGAGAGGTCGCTCTGGTAGCCGGTGGCGAGCGACTCGGTGACTCCGACGATCAGCCCGCCGACCAGGGCCCCGGTCGTGGAGTCGAGTCCGCCGAGGATCGCGGCGGGGAACGCCTTGAGGGCGGCCAGTGAGGTGACCCGTTCCAGGCCGGGTGTGGGGAACACCGTGAGGAAGAGGGCGGCCACGGCGGCGAGTGCTCCGGCCACCGCCCAGGCGGCGAGCGAGACCCGGCCGAGTTTGATCCCCATCAGGGCGGCGGTCTGCGGGTTCTCGGCGGCGGCCCGCATCGACACCCCCCAGGAGGTGAAGCGGAAGGCGAGCAGGAACACGGTGATGAGGAGGGCGGCGGCGACGAAGGCCGCGACCCTGGTCTGGGCGAGGGTGATATCGCCGACGGTGACGACCCGGTCGCCCCAGGGGTCGCCGAGCGGGAGCACCTCTGTGCCCATGCGGCGGGTGAGTTCGGTGGTGAGGAGGATGTCGACACCGATGGTGACGATGGCCAGCACACTGTGGTCGCTGCCCCGGTAGCGGCGCATCACCAGGAACTCGACGGCCGCTCCGACGACGGCCGCGCCCGCGATTCCGACGGCGAGCGCGGGCCAGAAGCCGATGTCGTCGTGGAGCACGGCGGTGACGTAGCCGCCCGCGAGCAGCAGGGAGGCATGGGCGAAGTTGACGACCTCGGTGGCCTTGAAGATGACGACGAAGCCGAGCGCGATCAGGGCGTAGACCGAGCCGATGGAGAGCCCGCCGAGGAGGAGTTCGATGAAAGTGGTCATTCCGGTGCCCCCAAGTAGGCCTGGACGACGGCCGGATCGTTCTGGATCTCGGCGGGGGTGCCGCCCGCGATCCTGCGTCCGAAGTCGAGTACGGTCACGGCGTCCGCGAGCCGCATCACCACTCCCATGTCGTGTTCGACGAGGACGATCGATATGCCGAGGCCGTCCCGCACGCCGGCCACGACCGCCGCGGTGCGCTGCCGCTCGTCGGCGGTCATTCCTGCGACGGGCTCGTCCAGGAGGAGGATCTGGGGCTCCATGCACAGTGCGCGGCCGAGCTCGACGAGCTTCTGCTGCCCGTACGGGAGCGCCCCGGCGGGCCGCTCCAGCTCCTTCTCCAGTCCGATGAATTCGGCGATCTCGCGGACCCGTTCGAGATGTCGCCGGGCCTCGCGGGCAGCGGACGGCAGGCGCAGTCCGCTCGCGAGGAACCCGGCGCGGGTGAGCCGGTGGCGGCCGAGCAGCAGGCTGTCCGCGACGGTGGCGTGCGGGGGCAGCGCGAGGTTCTGGAAGGTCCGGGCGACACCGAGGGCGGCGATCCGGTGCGGGGCGAGTCCGGTGAGCTCCGCCGTCCCGAGGCGGACGCTTCCGGCGGCGGCCCGGTACACCCCGGAGAGCACGTTGAAGCAGGTGGACTTCCCGGCCCCGTTGGGGCCGATGACGGCGTGCACGCTGCCGGGCTCCACGGTGAAGGAGACGCCGTCCAGGGCGGTGAGTCCGGCGAAGCGGACGGTGATGTCGCGGACGGCGAGTGCGGCCGGGGCGGTCGCGAGCGGTGCGGCCTCGCGGGCGGTCCTCATGCGGACCACCGGCTGAGGGTGCGTGCGATGCCGGCGGCCCGGTCCGCGTCCGCGGCGGCCGTCTCGTCGACGACGCCCAGGTAGCGCCGGCGCACCTCGTCGGATGCGGCGAGCTCGTCGGCCGGCCCCGCCAGGGTGACCTCGCCGACCTCCAGCACGTACGCCGTCGAGGCGAGCCGCAGGGCGATCGCCGCGTTCTGCTCGACGAGCAGGACGGAGGTGCCCGCCGCGTTGATCTCACGCACCGTCTCGGCGATCCTCGCCGCCATCAGCGGGGCCAGGCCGAGCGACGGCTCGTCGAGCAGCAGCAGCCGGGGCCGGGCCATCAGGGCGCGGCCCATGGCCAGCATCTGCTGCTCGCCGCCGGAGAGCAGCCCGGCTCGCTGGTGTGCGCGCTGGGCCAGTACCGGGAACAGCTCGTGTACGCGGGTCAGGGCGCCGGCCGACGCCTTGCGGCCGCCGCGGGCCCCGAGAGCGCCCGCCCGCAGATTGTCGGTCACCGTCATCCGGGCGAACACCTGTCGTCCCTCGGGGACCTGGACCACTCCCGCGGCCACCACCTGGGCGGGGCGCAGCCCGTCCAGCCGGTGGTCGTCGAAGCGGACGGTTCCCGTGCCCGTACCGCGGTGGAAGCCGAGGGTCCGCGAGACGGCCCGCAGCAGTGTGGTCTTCCCGGCCCCGTTGCCGCCGAGCACGGCGGTGATCGCGCCCGCCGGCACATCGAGGGAGACGTCGCGCAGGGAGCGTACGGGGCCGTAGCCCACGGACAGTCCGCGGATCTCCAGCGTTGCCATGCGTCCTCCTCCTTCCGCCTTGTCGTCGAACCGGGCCGGCGCGATTCGCCGGACCGGCCGGCGCCGCGGCCGCGACCGCTGTTTCGGCGGTGGCCGCCTCCTGCGCCGTGGGGCCACAGACCAGCAGCGGGCGGGCCGCCCGTCCACGGCGTGCGGCCGAGACGCTGCGGATGACCAGTGCGGGAGACCGCCGCTTGTGCACGCGCACAGAGGCGGGCCGCCGGCTGTCGCCTCCCGTCCGGTCCGGTGGCATCCTCACGTCGGCGGCCCGGCGGACGGACCGGGCGCGGACGCGGTCCGCGGCGGCGTGCGAGGAACGGAGCGGCCATGCGGCAGAGCGGGGAGGAGCGGGGGTGGGCGCTGCTCGACGCGCTGCTGGACGACGACACCGGGCCGGGCCTGCCCGCGCTGGCCGCCGCGGTGCTGGGGCTGCCGGAGGCGGGCCGGTACGCGGTGGCCGTGCTGCCGCTCCGGGGGCGTCCCTGCCCCACGCCCCGGACAGCGGGCGCGCACGGGCTCCGGTTTCTCTGGCGGGCCCGGCCGGACCGGGAGATCGCGGTGGTCGCGCTGGGTGAGGCGGATCCGGCCGCGGTCGTCACGCTTCTGGCGGACCTGGGTCCGGGGCCGGGTGGTGTCAGCCCGGCCGTGGCGGGCCTGGCGGGTCTGGGCACGGCCCGCCGGCTGGCCGATGCGGCACTGCTGGCGTGCGGCCCCGCCGGGGAGGACGTCGTCTGCCTGGACGGCAGGGTCCCGGCGGCCCTGGTGGCCGGCCGGCCCGCGGTGTCGGCCTACCTGGCCGCGGACGTCTTCGGCCCCCTGCTGGCCCGCGATCCGGCGGACCGGGCCCTGCTGGTGTCGACGCTGGACGCGTGGCTGGAGTGCGGGGGGTCGGCGGCGCGGGCGGCGGTCCGGCTGCGCTGCCACCGGAACACGGTGCTGAACCGGCTGCGGCGGCTGGAGGAGCTGACGTCACGCTCGTTGCCG
This sequence comes from Streptomyces sp. NBC_01260, assembly GCF_036226405.1. Classification (NCBI taxonomy): domain Bacteria; kingdom Bacillati; phylum Actinomycetota; class Actinomycetes; order Kitasatosporales; family Streptomycetaceae; genus Streptomyces; species Streptomyces sp. NBC_01260. The sequence goes on from NZ_CP108464.1 coordinate 953,612, forward strand.
CGGCCGCGGGAACTGGTGGAGGTGGCGCTGGCGCTGGACGCGGTGCGGTTGCTGCCGCTGGGGGCTGTGCCCCCCGATCCCCGCTCCTCGGTCGCCGCAGGGGCTTGACCGGCTCAGCCCCGTCGGCGTTCGAGGCACGGGGGGCGGGGCGAGGCCCCGGTTCGGGAGGGGCGGGGACGGGAGCGCCACCCGCCGGTGCGCTCCCGTCCCCGTCAGGTCAGCGCAGGAAGTCCCGGGCGATGGACTCCGCCGCCCGCTCCAGCAGCGGCCCCGCCTCGGCCATGCACACCGCCGGATCCGGCTCCAGTTCGGTGAGCGCGTACGCACGGCGGATCCCGGCCCGGCCGAGCGCCTCGGGCGCCAGCGCGAGACGGCCGCAGACCGCGACGACCTCGATGCCCGCCGCACGGGCCGCCGCGGCGACCCCCGCCGGAGCCTTGCCGTGCAGGGTCTGCTCGTCGAGCGAGCCCTCACCGGTGATCACCAGCGTGGCGCGGGCCAGCGCGGGAGCGAAGCCGAGAACGTCGAGCATCACGTCGATCCCCGGCCGGAACCGCGCACCGAGGGCGACCAGCGCCCCGTACCCGATACCGCCCGCCGCCCCCGCCCCGGGCAGTTCCGCGTGGTCCGGCCCCAGCACGGACGCGTAGTGGGCGAGCGCCGCGTCGAGGGCCGCGATGTCCTCCTCGGTCGCGCCCTTCTGGCGCCCGTACACCTCCGGCGCGCCCTTCGGCCCGGTCAGCGGGTTGTCGACATCGCTCGCGAGGATCAGGTCGATCCCGGCGAGCCGCGGGTCGAGCCCGGACAGATCGGCCGAGGCGAGGGCGGCGAGCCCGCCGCCGCCCGGGCCCACCGGCTTGCCGTCGGCATCCAGGAACCGCGCGCCGAGGGCGGCCAGCATCCCCGCTCCGCCGTCCGTGGTCGCACTGCCGCCGACCCCGAACACCAGGGTCCGCGCGCCCGCTTCGAGCGCGGCGAGCAGCAGTTCGCCCGAGCCGTACGTGGTCGCGGTGAGCGGGGCGAACACTCCCTCGGGCAGATGCTGGAGGCCCGAGGCCTCGGCCATCTCCACCACCGCTGTGGTGCCGCGCAGGGCGTACGCCGCCGTCACCGGCTCCCCCAGCGGCCCGGTCACCCGCGCCTCGCGGCGCTCGAACCCGGCGGCCACCGCCGCCGCCACCGTGCCGTCGCCGCCGTCCGCCACGGGCAGGGTCTCGACCCGCACCTCGGGGGCGATGCGCCGCAGCCCGGCCGTGACCCGCTCCGCGACCTGTACGGCCGTGAGCGAGCCCTTGAACTTGTCCGCCGCGACGAGCACGCGTGCGGTCTTCATCACTGCTCCGTCCGTCACCTTGATTCCCTTTGCTTTCGAACAGGCAGTCGCGCCGCCCCGACCCTATCCGGACCACCCGCTCCCTGCCCATGGGTGTCCGTGCCCTGGACCTGCGACGCGGGACGCGGCCTAGGCTGCTCGCGTGACCAACAACGACTACGCCACGTATATCGCTGGACTCCCCAAGGTGCTCGCGGGCGCGGCCTGCATCTTCCGCGACGCGGAGGGACGGATGCTGCTCGTCGAGCCGAATTACCGGGACGACTGGGCCCTGCCCGGCGGCACGATCGAGTCGGCCGCGGGCGAGACACCCCGTCAGGCGGCCCGGCGCGAGTCGGCCGAGGAGATCGGTCTCGACGTGGCGCCGGGCCGCCTGCTCGCGGTCGACTGGGCGCGGGGCACCGCACGGCCACCGATCGTCGCCTATGTCTACGACGGCGGCGTGCTCGACGAGGAGCAGCTGAAGGCGGTGCGCGTCCAGGAGGACGAGCTGCTGTCGTGGAAGCTGGTCGACCGGGCGGAGCTCGGCAGCCATCTGCCCGAAAGGCTCGGGCTGCGGGTGCAGGCGGCGCTGGACGTCCTGGATTCGGGCGCGGGGGCGGCGGAGCTGGAGGACGGTCTGCCCGTCGCCTGAGGTGAGGGGCGAGGTGGCCGGGGAACGGGGCCCGTGCGTGGGCCGGACGAGAGGCCTCAGTCCTCCGCCGGCTCCTGCCGCGCCCGCCGGGAGGGGCGGAACTCGTACAGGTCCAGAATCCCCGGCGGGTCCACGAGTCCCGGGCCGCCCCCCGCTACCCAGCCGGCGATGTCGGCGATCGCCTCGGCGTCGTTCACCAGGCCGAGCCAGACCGGCCGGCCACCGGCCCGGCGTCCGTCGGCGGACGGCTGGACGACCACGACATCTGCCTGGTCGCAGGCGTCCAGGCAGTCCACGACCCGGACCGTCGCGATCCCGTCGAGCGAGCCGCGCACCGCGGCGAGCAGCCCCGCGTGGTCCACGCCCGCGATCTTCGGGGTCCCGCAGCAGCAGCCGCGGCAGACGCTGACTGTGGGCCGGGGCGGGGCGGCGGCCCTGCGGTCGCGGCGGCTCATACGGGCAGGTTCCGGAGCGGGACGTGGATGATCACCGTGGGACTGTACCGGGGCCCACCACCGGCTCGACCGAGCGAGTTCCCCCGTTGCCCGTGCGGTAGTGTTGATGGCTGCGAAGGGGAGTAGCCCTGCAAACCGGTCGTCGACACACTGGAACCTCCGGGTTCCCGGTGGCCGGGTTCGTGGATCATCACGGGCGGGCGAGACCTTCGGTCAGGTATGACACACCCGCCTCCCGCGGGTGCCGCCGTCATGCCGGGCCGAGTGGTCCTCCGAAAAGCCCGAGTGGCACTTCGCGGAAGACCCGGGGCCCGGCTCTTACAGAAAGCCACCCGGAATGCATCTCGACCCCCTGGCGATCCTCACCGCTTTCGGGCTGATCTTCCTCGCGGAGCTCCCCGACAAGACGATGTTCGCGTCGTTGGCCATGGGCACGCGCATGCGCCCGCTCTATGTCTGGTTCGGTACGTCGTCCGCGTTCATCGTCCATGTCGCCATCGCGGTCGGAGCGGGCGGCCTCCTCGGACTGCTGCCCGGCTGGATCGTCAAACTCGTCTCGGCGTCCCTGTTCGCGTTCGGGGCGTTCATGCTCCTGCGCGCCGGCGGGGGCGAGGACGAGGAGGAGGACGGCCCGAAGACCGTGACCGGATTCTGGCCGGTGTACTCGACCGCGTTCATGGCGGTGTTCATCAGCGAGTGGGGCGACCTCACCCAGATCACGACGGCCAACCTGGCGGCGAGCAATGGCGCCTGGTCCACCGCGATCGGATCCGCGGCGGCCCTGATGTCCGTGTCGGCACTGGCGCTGCTCGCCGGGCGCTTCATCTCCAAGCGCGTACCGCTCAAGACGGTCCAGCGCATCGGCGGCCTGTGCATGCTGGGGCTGGCGATCTGGACGGTCGTCGAGATCTTCACCGGCTGACGCGAGCGGCTCCGCCGCGGGGCACAGGTGCGGGCCCGTCCGCCGGCTGGGCGGGCCCGCCGTCGCGTGCTCTAGAACAGCGCCTGGACCGTGTCCTGCGTACCGTTCTCGAAGGCCAGCAGCCGTTGCTTGCGGTCGAGTCCGCCGCCGTATCCGGTAAGGCTCCCCGACGCCCCGATCACCCGGTGGCAGGGCACGATGATGCCGACCGGATTCTTGCCGTTGGCCAGCCCCACCGCACGCGAGGCGCCGGGCTTTCCGAGGATCTCGGCCAGTTCGCCGTACGAACGCGTCTCGCCGTACGGAATCCGCTGGAGCTCCGCCCAGACGGTGCGCTGGAACGGGGTGCCGTCGAGGTCCAGCGGGAGGTCGAACTCCCGGAGTTCACCGGCGAAGTAGGCGTCCAGCTGCCGGATCGTCTCGTCGAAGGGGGCGGGGTCGGGCTCGCCGAAGGCCTCCTCGGGCGGACGGTGGCGCTGATCGGTCATGTAGAGGCCGGCGAGGACCCCGTCGGTGGCGACGAGGGTCAGCGGGCCGTAGGGGCTGTCGGTCACGGTGTGCCGGCGGGGCGCGATGGCGGTGGTGCGTGCTGCGGTCACGATGGACTTCCTTGTGCGGGAAGGTGGTTGATGGGGTGGTCGTCTACGGTCCACAGATACTGGACCGCGTACGCCCGCCAGGGACGCCAGGCCGCCGCGCGGGCGGTGAGTGCGGCCGGTGTCGAGGGAAGACCGAGTTCCTGCGCGGACCGCCGGATGCCGAGATCCGTCGGCAGGAAGGCGTCCGGATCACCGAGCGCCCGCATGGCGATGACCTCGACCGTCCACGGCCCGAAGCCGGGCAGCGCGGCCAGTTCGGCCCGCGCCTTCTCCCAGTCGGTGTCGGTGCCGAGCCGCAGCGAACCGGTCGCCAGGGCCTCGACGAGTGTGGTGAGCGTCCGGCGCCGGCTGCGCGGCAGGGCCAGCCGCTCGGGGTCGAGTCCGGCCAGCGCCCCGGATGCCGGGAAGAGGTGGGTGAGACCGCCCTCGGAATCGTCTACGGGCGTGCCGTGGGCGGTGACCAGCCGGGCCGCGTGGGTCCGTGCCGCGGCCGTCGACACCTGCTGGCCGAGCACGGCCCGGACGGCGAACTCCGCACCGTCGACGGTTCTCGGCACCCGCCGCCCCGGCGCCTTGTCGACCAGCGGGGCGAGCAGCGGATCGGTGCGCAGCTGTTCGTCGACCGCGACCGGATCGGCGTCGAGGTCCAGCAGCCAGCGGCAGCGGCTGATGGCCAGGGTGAGATCACGCGGGTCGGTGAGCGAGAGCCGGCAGGCGATGTGGTCGGGGTGCGGGGTGAGGGCGACGATGCCGTGCCCGTACGGCAGATCGAGCGTGCGCCGGTAGGCGCCGTCGCGCCACTCCTCCACGCCCGGGACGGCCGTCGCGGCGAGGTGTCCGAAGAGGTTGCTGGGATTGAGCGGTGCACGGTACGGCAGCCGCAGCGCTATCACGCCGGGCGTGACCGGGGGCTTCGCCGACCGGGCCGCGCGGCCGCGCAGCTCACCCGGGGCGAGGGCGAAGACCTCACGGACGGTGTCGTTGAAGGTGCGGATCGAGGAGAACCCGGCCGCGAACGCCACCTCGGCCATGGGCAGCCCCGTGGTCTCGATGAGCACCCGCGCGGTCTGCGCCCGCTGCGCCCTGGCCAGCGCCAGCGGCCCCGCTCCCAGCTCCGCGAGCAACTGCCGCTCGATCTGCCTGGCGGAGTATCCGAGCCGGGTGGCGAGTCCCGGCACCCCCTCCCGGTCGACGACTCCGTCCCGGATGAGCCGCATCGCACGGGCGACGGAGTCGGCGCGGGCGTTCCACTCGGGCGACCCCGGGCTGGTATCGGGCCGGCAGCGCTTGCAGGCCCGGAATCCGGCCTGCTGGCAGGCGGCGGAGCTCGGGTAGAAGGTCATGTTCTCGACCTTGGGCGGCACGACGGGGCAGCTCGGACGGCAGTAGATCCTGGTGGTCAGGACCGCGGTGAAGAACCAGCCGTCGAAACGGGAGTCCTTGGACCGGACAGCCCGCACGCAGCGCTCGGTGTCGGTGTGCATGGTTCAAGCATGGGGCACCCGGCCGGGCCACGGCTGGCGAGAATCCGACATCAGCCTTGAGCTGCCTGCACCCGTCCGCTCCGCCTCTCCCCTCGCCCCGTTCCGTACTTCGCACGAGAATGGGACGGGGCCGCTGCGGTGAGCAACGAGAAGGAGGCCCGACGATGACGGACGCACAGGCGACGCCGCTCTGCTCCCACCTGGACCAGGTACGGCGAGTCGCCCCGGACAGTGCCGACTCCTGCACGGAGTGTGTCGCGATGGGCGACACCTGGGTACATCTGCGCGAGTGCCCGACCTGCGGACACGTCGGATGCTGCGACTCCTCCCGCAACAAGCACGCCACCGCGCACTACTCCGCCACCGGGCACCCGCTCATCCGCTCCTACGAGCCGGGCGAGACCTGGTGGTGGTGTTACGAGGACCAGCTGACCTTCGACGTCGAGGGAGCCGGACCGGCGCGGCCGGCCTGAGGGCCGCGCCGGGTCGGCGGACGTGTCCGCGATGCCGCTCAGTAGGCGTCGCGGACGTACCGCTTGCCGGCGGCGTGCCCCGGCCCTGAGCCGGAGGGTCACCTGCGGGAGGGACCCGACTCCCGCAGCCGGCGCCATACCGCCTTCGCCGCGTGGTGTCCGGACATGCCGTGCACACCGGGTCCGGGCGGGGTCGCCGAGGAGCAGATGAAGACCGCCGGATGCGCCGTCGCGTACGGCACCCGGGCGAGCTTGGGGCGGATCACCGTCTGCAGCCCCGAAAAGGCACCGCAGGCGATGTCCCCGTCCACGTAGTTCGCGTTGCGCGCGGCGAGCCGGGGCGGTCCGGTGACCGCGCGGGCGAGCACCACGTCGCGGAAACCGGGGGCGAAGCGCTCCAGTTGGCGTTCGATGACCTCGGTGGCGTCGCCCTCCCAGCCCGCCGGGACGTGTCCGTACACCCAGAACACCTGCTTGCCCTCGGGGGCGCGGGACGGGTCGACGAGGCTGGGCTGGGCGGTGATCAGGAACGGCACACTCGGGTCGAGGCCGGTCACCGCGGCGTGCAGGGCGGAATCGATCTCGCCGGCCGTGGGGCCGATGTGTACCGTGCCTGCCCGGCGGGCCTCCTCGGCGGTCCAGGGGACGGGGCCCGACAGGGCGTAGTCGATCTTGAAGCAGGACGCGCCGTAGCGGTAACCCCGGTAGGCGTTGCCCAGTCCGGCGATCCGGGCCAGCGCGGTCGGCGAGGTGTCGAAGATGTAGGCGCGGGCCGGCGGGAGTTCGTCCAGGCGCTTGACCTCCGTGCCGGTGTGGATGACACCGCTCTGTTCCCGCAGGTACGAGGCCAGGGCGTCGGAGATGGCCTGGGAGCCACCGCGCGGCACCGGCCAGCCCTTCTCGTGCGCGGCCAGCGCGAAGAGCAGGGCGATTCCGCCGGTCGCGATACCGCTGGTGGGGGCTATGGCGTGGGCGGCCAGTCCGGCGAAGAGGCCGCGCGCCTTCTCGCCGCTGAAGCGGCGGGACAGGAGCGTGGCGGGCTGGATGGCGTCGAGGCCGAAGCGCACCCAGCGGTACGGGTCGCGCGGCAGCCCGTCCCACGGGGTGCGCAGGAAGTCCTGGGCGAGGCTGTCCCAATGGCCGAGGAACGGTGCGAGGAGTCTCCGGTAGGCCCCCGCGTCATGCGGCCCGAGCGACATGGCGCTCTCCCCCACCGAGCCGGCCAGCACGGCGGCGGACCCGTCCGGGAACGGGTGGGCGAGGGCCAGCCGGGGCTGCAGCCACTCCAGGCCGTGCCGGGCGAGCGGCATCGCGTCGAAGGCGGGCGAGCCGATGCCCAGCGGGTGGACCGCCGAGCAGGGGTCGTGGCGGAAGCCGGGGAGCGTGAGCTCCTCGGTACGGGCTCCGCCGCCGACGGCCCGCCCGGCTTCGAAGACCTCCACGGCGTAACCGCGGCGGGCCAGTTCGGCTGCGGCGGTCAGCCCGTTGGGGCCTGCCCCCACGACGACTGCGTCAAGCATCGACGGCACCTTCGGACTCCTTTGTCAGCCGACGGTCGGAGTCCCCAGGATATTCACAGGCGCCGACGGTGCGGGCACGGGTAGGGTTCCCGCTCGATGAACACCGAGAACCCCGCGCAGCCGCCGCACCCCGCCCAGCTCCCCGCCTCCGGAACGACATCGGAGGATTTTGGGCCGCACCGGTGGATCGGCGCCATGGCCGAGCAGCTCGGCGCCGTGCCCGGGATACGCGCCGTCGTCCTGGGCGGCAGCCGGGCCCGGGGCACCCACCGCCCGGACTCCGACTGGGATCTGGGCCTCTACTACCGCGGTGTCCCGGACCTGGCCGCGCTGACCGCACTGGCCCGCGAGGTGCAGGGCTCTCCGGTCGAGGTGGCCGGGCCGGGCGGCTGGGGGCCGTGGGTCAACGGCGGGGCCTGGCTGAGAGTGGACGGCACACCGGTGGACTGGATCCTGCGCGATCTGGACCGGGTCGAGGCTGTCTGGTCCGACTGCCGCCAGGGGCGCTACGAGGTGGGCGTCCAGCCCGGCCACCCGCTCGGCTTCTGGTCCCCCGCCTATCCGGGCGAGGTCGCCCTGGGGCGCGTACTCGCTGACACCCAAGGGGACGTGACGGAGCTTCAGGCCGAGACGCGCGACTATCCGGAGCCGCTGCGCAAGGCCCTTGCCGATGCGGCCTGGGAGGCGGAGTTCTCGGTGGCATCGGCCCGCAAGTCGGCTCCTTCCGGCGACCGGCTCCATGTCTCGCTCTGCCTGTCCCGCGCGTTCGGCATCCTCGCCCAGTCGCTGCACGCCCACCACCGCACCTGGTGCCTCAACGAGAAGGGCGCGCTGGCGGCCGCCGCCGCCCTGCCGGACACGCCCGAGGGCTTCGCCGACCGGGCCGGTGAGGCACTGCGGGGACTGGACGCCGCGGCGGTGGAGACAGCGGCGGAAGTCGTGAGCGAGGTACGGGCGGTCCTGGCCGGCGCATCCGCCCAAGGCCCTGACCGTACCTGAGCCTTCGGACAGGCCTTACGATTCCGCCATGATCGCCGAACTGCAGTGCGTGGTGCTCGACTGCCCCGATCCCGCACGTCTCGCCGGGTTCTACCGCTCGCTGCTCGGCGGACGCGTGAACCAGGTGGACCGCCGATGGGCGCTCGACGAGAGCTGGGCAACGCTGCACACCGCTGCCGGGCTGGTGCTCGCCTTCCAGCGGGTGGCGGACCACCGGCCGCCGCGGTGGCCCGATCCGGAGCGCCCGCAGCAGTTCCATCTGGACTTCGGGGTCCCCGACCTGGACGTGGCCGAGTCCGAGGTGGTGACGGCCGGTGCGACCGTACTCGACGACGGCGCCGGGTCCGACCGGCCATGGCGTATCTACGCCGACCCCGCAGGGCACCCGTTCTGCCTGGTCAAGCACGGCACGAGCGGGAACTGAGGGGATCCGCTCAGTCCCGCTGGATGGCCGTGACGCAGCGGGCCGGTCGCGGCGAGGTCCGCACCTGCCTCGCCGCCCCCGTCCCCTCAGCCTCCGGCGCGCAGCGCGGCCAGGACGCTGTCGGCCGTCGCCCGGTCGCGGGCGGCCGTGAAGGGCATGTCGTTGCCCCCGGCGATGCGGAACGGCGCACCGGACAGCGTCGACTGGGCGCCGCCCGCCTCGGTGACCAGGAGGAGCCCCGCCGCGTGGTCCCAGGCGAACTCCCAGTTGAAAGCGACCGCCTCCAGGTCACCGCGGGCGACGGCGAGGTATTCGAGTCCGGCCGATCCGCAGGGACGGGCGTCGATGCCCTCGGTGCGCAGCCCCAGCAGGGCGCGCTTCTGGGCGTCGGTGGTGTAGTCGGGGTGCGACATCGCCACGCTCAGGACGGTGCCGGGCGCGGGCGAACCGGAGTGCAGGGGCGCCCCGTTGAGCGTCGCTCCGCGGCCCCGGACGGCCACGGCCATCTCGTCCAGGGCGGCGGCGTACGTCCAGGAGGCCAGGGTCTCGCCGTGGTGCGCGAGGGCGACCAGGGTGCAGAAGCCGGGTTCGCCGCGGACGAACTGGCGAGTGCCGTCGACCGGGTCGACGATCCAGACGGGTGCCTCGCCGCCCAGCGCCTCGTACACCTTCGGGTCGGCGTGGACCGCCTCCTCACCGACGACCACCGAGCCGGGCAGGAGCCGGCTCAGGGCGGCGGTGAGGTGTTCCTCGGCGAGGCGGTCCGCGGTGGTCACGAGGTCGTGCGGGCCGTTCTTCTCGACTATCTCGTGTGCGGCGAGCTGCCGGTAGCGCGGCATGATCTCGGCGGCGGCCGCTGCGCGGACCGCCGCCTCGATCTCGGTCAGGTCCCCGGCAAGGAATTCATCGATCATGCCCCCAGCTAAGCACGCGGGTCCGGGGCGCCGACGACCTGGTCATGACGGGTGGATGACCGGCCGGCGTCCGGCCGGTCCGGCCTGACCGGCCAGGTCAGGCCGGGTGGCGGTGCCCGGTCAGCGGCCGACCGCGTACCCCTGCATCCCCCGCGGGTTCGCGGCCGCGGACAGCACCCCGGTCCGCGGGTCACGGGCGACCGCGCACATCCGGCCCTCGGACCACGGGTCGCCGACCGTGACGTCATGGCCGCGGCGGCGCAGCTCGGTCACGACCTCCGGGTCCATGCCCTCCTCGACGGTGACGCTGCCGGGGCGCATCCCGCGCGGGAAGAAGGAGCCGGGGAAGCTGTCGTTGTGCCAGTTCGGGGCGTCGATGGCGCCCTGGAGGTCGAGGCCGCCGCGGACCTCGGCGCGCAGGGCGACGGCGAGGAAGAAGTGCAGCTGCCACTGGTCCTGCTGGTCGCCGCCCGGTGTGCCGAACGCCATCACCGGGACGCCGTCGCGCAGGGCGAGCGACGGGGTCAGGGTGGTGCGGGGGCGCCGGCCGGGGGTGAGGGAGTTCGGCAGGTCCTCGTCCAGCCAGGCCATCTGGAGGCGGGTGCCGAGCGGGAAGCCGAGCTCGGGGACGACCGGGTTGGACTGGAGCCAGCCTCCACTGGGCGTGGCGGAGACCATGTTGCCCCAGCGGTCGACGACGTCCACGTGGCAGGTGTCGCCGCGGGTGGCGCCGTCCGCGGCGACGGCCGGTTCACCGACGCGGTCCACGGTCGCCGTCGGCTCCCCGGCGCCGTCCTTGGCGACGGTCGGCTCGCCGACGCCTGCGGCCGGTATGCCCATCGCGTCGAAGCCGGACTCGCCGGAGGCGACGGCGTGGGCGTGCTCGCTCAGGACCGGGGTGCGGCCGTCGGGGCTGCCCGGTCGCAGCACGCGTGAGGCCTCGTCGGTGACGAGGACGCGGCGGGCGGCGTTGTACGGCTCGGAGAGCAGGGTGTCGAGCGGGACGTCGGCGGCGTCGCCGTACCAGGCCTCGCGGTCGGCCATGGCGAGCTTGCAGCCCTCGATGAGCAGGTGCACGTACTCGGCGGAGCCGTAGCGGGGCAGCTCGGCGGGGAGCAGCGCGAGCTGCTGGAGGAAGGCGGGGCCCTGGCTCCAGCCGCCGGCCTTGGCGAGTGTCCAGCCGTTCCAGTCGTAGGTGGCCGGGGCCTCGTACGAGGCGGACCAGCCGGCCAGGTCGGCGGCGGTGAGGGTGCCGGCGTGCCGTTCGCCGCTGGTGTCCATGGTGGGGGCGGCGGCCTGGCGGACCAGGGCGTCGGCGATGAAGCCCTCGCGCCAGATCGCGCGGGCGGCCTCGATCTGCGCGGTGCGGTCGTCGCCGCCGCTCTCCTCGGCCTCGGCGATGAGCCGGCGCCAGGTCGCGGCGAGGGCCGGGTTGCGGAAGAGCTCGCCGGGCTTGGGGGACTTGCCGCCCGGCAGGTACACCTCGGCGGAGGACGGCCACTCGTTCTCGAAGAGCTCGCGGACGGTCTCGACGGTCTGGCCGACCCGGTCCACGGGAGCGTGCCCGTCCTCGGCGTAGCCGATGGCGTACCGCAGCACCTCGGCGACGGTACTGGTCCCGTGGTCGCGCAGCAGCAGCATCCAGGCGTCGAAGGCGCCCGGGACGGCGGCGGCCAGCGGTCCGGTGCCGGGGACCAGGTCGAGGCCGAGCGAGCGGTAGTGGGCGATGGTGGCACCGGCGGGGGCCGGGCCCTGGCCGCACAGCACCTGGACCTCGCCGTCGGCGGGCGCGAGGATCATCGGCACTTCGCCGGCCGGTCCGTTGAGGTGCGGTTCGACGACGTGCAGGACGAATCCGGCGGCGACGGCGGCGTCGTAGGCGTTGCCGCCGTCCTCCAGGACCGCCATCGCGGACTGCGAGGCGAGCCAGTGGGTGGAGGACACCATCCCGAAGGTGCCCTGGAGGGTGGGCCTGGTGGTGAACACGGATGCGGCTCCTTGCTGCGGGCGTGCTGAGATTTTTCGTGGTCCGTGGTTCGTTGCGGATCGAACGTACGGGAGCCCGGGCCCGGGTGCGGGGCCCGGTTCTCGTTCCGGAGGTCAGGCGGCCGCGTCCGGCGCGGTCCCGTCGTCGCCGACGAGGTGGCAGGAGACCTGCCGGCCGCCGGGCAGTTCGCGCAGGGCCGGCACCTCGGTGCGGCACCGCTCGGCGGCGAGCGGACAGCGGGTGTGGAAGCGGCAGCCGGGCGGGGGGTCCAGCGGGCTGGGCAGCTCGCCGTGGAGCACGATGCGTTCGCGCGAGCGCTGCAGAACCGGGTCGGGTACCGGGGCGGCGGAGAGCAGTGCCTGGGTGTAGGGGTGCTTGGGGGCGGCGAACAGCTCGGCAGTGGGGGCCTGTTCGACGATCTGGCCGAGGTACATCACGGCGATCCGGTCGGCGAGGAATTCGACGGCGGCCAGGTCGTGGGTGATGAACAGGCAGCCGAAGCCGCGGTCGCGCTGGAGGTCGGCGAGCAGGTTGAGCACGGAGGCCTGTACGGAGACGTCGAGCGCCGAGGTCGGTTCGTCGGCGACGACCAGATCGGGGTCGCAGGAGAGGGCGCGGGCGATGGAGATCCGCTGGCGCTGGCCGCCGGAGAGTTCGTGCGGGTGCCGGTCGGCGTGTTCGGGGCGCAGCCCGACCTGGCCGAGGAGCTGCTCGACGCGTGTCCGTACGGCGGGGCCGCGGGCCCGGCGGTGCAGTTTGATCGGTTCGGCGATGATCTGGCCGATGGTCATGCGCGGATCGAGCGAGGACGACGGGTCCTGGAAGACCAGGTGGAAGTCCTTGCGCAGCGGGCGCAGGGCGCGGCGGGAGAGATGGGTGATGTCGGTGCCGTTGATGTGGACGGTGCCGGCGGTGGGTTCGTCGAGGCGTACGGCGCAGCGGCCGACGGTCGACTTGCCGCTGCCGGACTCGCCGACCAGGCCGACGACCTCGCCGGGGCCGATAGTGATCGAGACGCCGTCGACGGCTCGGACGGTGCCGCCGCCCGAGGCGGCGAAGTGCCGTTCCATCGAGTCGATCCGCAGCACGGGCTGCTGGTCCACGGTGCCCTGTGCGCTGTCGCGCGGGGCGGGGACGGTCTGTGCTGCGGTCACTTTCCGGCCTCCTGGTCGGATCGGGCGGGCCCGGCGACGGGGGTGCGGTCCGCGGCGGGGGTGGCGGTGAGGACGTCGGACGCCTCGTCGGCCGCGTACGGGTGCCGGCACGCCGTACGGTGGGCCGCGTCCGCGCCCTTTTCCGGGTCGACGGACCGGAAGCCCGGCCTGCCGCTCGTACAGCTGTCGTCGGCGCGGCTGCACCGGGGTGCGAAGGTGCAGGCGTCGGGCTGGCTGTCGAGGCTCGGCACCAGGCCGGGGATCTCGGGCAGCCGGCGCTTCCCCTCGCCGCCGGGCCGCAGGACGGCGCCGAGCAGGCCGCGGGTGTACGGGTGCCTGGCGGTGGCGAACAGGTCGTGGACGGGGGCCTGTTCGACGGAGCGCCCGGCGTACATGACCAGCACCCGGTCAGCCGCGTCGGCGACGACACCGAGGTCGTGGGTGACCAGGACGATCGCGGTGCCGAGCCGTTCGCGCAGGGCCTGGAGGACTTCGAGGATGCCGGCCTGCACGGTGACGTCGAGTGCGGTGGTCGGCTCGTCGGCGATGAGGACGGCGGGGTCGCAGGCGACGGCGATGGCGATCATGACGCGCTGGCGCATCCCGCCGGAGAGCTGGTGCGGGTATTCGTCGATGCGGCTGCGCGGGGCGGGGATGCCGACCAGGCCGAGGAGGTCCACGGACCGTTCCCTGGCCTCCTTCCTGCTCAGCCCCTGGTGCCTGCGGAGTACCTCGCCGATCTGGCGGCCGATGGTGAGGACCGGGTTGAGCGAGGTCATCGGCTCCTGGAAGATCATCGCGATGTCCTTGCCGCGGACCCTCTGGAGCTCCTTCTCGTGTGCGCCGACCAGTTCCCGGCCGCCGAGCCTGATGGAGCCGCCGATGTGCGCGGTGGACGGGAGCAGCCCCATCACGGCCATCGAGGTGACGGACTTGCCGCACCCCGACTCCCCCACCACGGCGAGCACTTCGCCGGGGTGGAGGTCGTAGGAGACGCCGTCGACGGCGTGCACGGTCCGGGTGTCGGAGCGGAAGGACACCGACAGGTCGCGGACGCTCAGGACCGGTTCGGCCGCCGGCTCCCGTACGGATTCGAGAACGGTCTCGGTCATCGGGTCCCTCCACGGGGGTCGAGGACGTCCCGCAGTCCGTCGCCGAGCAGGTTGAAGGCCAGGGTCGCCGCGACGATCGCCAGGCCGGGGAAGACGGCGAGCCAGGGCGCGGGCGCCAGGAAGGACTGGGCGCCGGAGAGCATCACGCCGAGGGACGGGTCCGGCGGCTGGACCCCGAGGCCGAGGAAGCTGAGCAGCGCCTCGCCGATGATCGCGGCGGGGATGCCGACGGTCGCCTGGACGATCAGCGCGGAGGTGGCGTTGGGCAGGATGTGCCGGAACAGCACGGTCCCGTCGCCGCCGCCGTTGGCGATGGCCGCGCCGACGTAGTCGACGTGCTTGAGCCGCAGGGTCTCGGCCCGGGTGATGCGGATGACGGCGGGGATCTGCGAGATGCCGATGGCGATGGTGGCGTTGGTCAGCGAGGGGCCGAGGATCGCCGCCAGGCCCACGGCGAGCACCAGGAACGGGAACGCCAGCATGGTGTCGGTGAGCCGGGAGATCGCACCGTCGGTGAACTTCCCGTAGTAGCCGCCGGCCAGCCCCAGCGGTACGCCGATCACGAAGGCCAGCACCACGGCGACGAGCCCGACCTGCATGGAGGCGCGGGCGCCGTAGACGATCCGGGAGAGCTGGTCGCGTCCGAGGTCGTCGGTGCCGAGCCAGTGGGACCAGCCGGGCTGGGCCAGTACGTTCCCGAAGTCAGGCCGGGACGGGTCGTACGGGGCGATCAGCGGGGCGAGGAGGGCGACCAGGATGAAGACGGCCGCGATGACGCCGCCGATCAGGGCGAGCCTGTTCCCGCGCAGGGCGCGCAGTCTGCCGCCGCCGGACCGCCGCTTCGCGGTCTGCTGGGCGGGGAGCGCTGGGGTCGCTGCGGTCACCGGGCACCTCCGAGCCGGATGCGCGGGTCGATGACCGAATAGACCACGTCGACCAGCAGATTGATGAGGATGTACGCGGCGGAGGTGCAGAGCACCACGGCCTGGAGCGTGGCGTAGTCACGGGTGAAGACGGCGTCGATGGTGAGCTTGCCGAAGCCGGGCAGGACGAAGATCTGCTCGGTGACGACCGCGCCGGAGATCAGGTGGCCGAGCTGGAGCCCCAGCACGGTCACCACGGTGACGAGGGAGTTGCGCAGTGCGTGCCCGCCGACGACGGACCGTTTCGACAGGCCCTTGGCGCGGGCCGTCCGTACGTAGTCGGCGCAGAGCGAGTCGAGCATCGCGGCCCGGGTCTGGCGCATCACGACGGCGGCGAGTCCGGAGCCGAGCACGATCGCGGGCAGCACCATGCGGCGCAGGTTGTCGAGCGGGTCGGTGCCGAAGGGGACGTATCCGGACGCGGCGAACACCGGGACGGCGATGGCGAATCCGAGGACCAGCACGATGCCGAGCCAGAAGGTCGGGATGGAGAGGCCGATCAGCGCGATGACGTTGGCGATCCACTCCTCGGGCTTCCCCCGCCGTACGGCGGCGACCACGCCGGCGCCGATGCCGAGGACCACGGCGAGCAGCAGCGAGAGCGCGGCCAGCTCCAGCGTGACGGGGAGGGCCTGGCCGATCGCGTCGGCGACCGGGAGCCCGGTCCGGGAGGAGGTGCCGAGGTCGCCGGTGAGTGCGTGGCCGATGAACCGTCCGTACTGCACGACGATGTTGTCGTTGAGGCCGTACGCCTCCCGGATCGCGGCGAGCGCCTCGGGGCTGCGCTCCTCACCGGCCAGGGCGAGCGCCGGGTCGCCGGGCAGTGCCCGGATTCCGGCGAAGACCACGATGGAGACGAGGAAGAGGGTGATGAGGGACTGGCGCAGGCGCGTCAGCAGGTATTTCGTCATCGGGTGTACCCCGCAGTCGTGACCCGGACCAGTCCGTCGCCGTAGACGCGGATGCCCGCGACGTCCTTCGAGGCGACGACGTAGTTCTTCTGCCGGTAGAGGTAGATCATCGTGTGGGCGTCCTGAACGCGCCGGGTGAGCTCGTCGTAGATCTCGGTGCGCCGGGCCGGGTCGGAGACCGTGCTGCCCTCGGCGATGAGCTTGTCGATCTCCGGGTCGCCGAGGCCGTAGGCGTTCATGGCGCCCGCGGTCTTGAGGAAGTTGGCGACGTTGCCGTCCGGGTCGAGCCGGCCGGACCAGCCGCTGGTGAAGACGTCGTAGTCCCCGGCGTCGGTCTCGGAGAGCATGGTGGCGTACTCGGTGGGCCGCAGCGAGAGATCGAATCCGGCCTCCTTGACCATGGCCTGGAGGACCTGTCCGACGCGTCCCTGTTCGGGGGTGGTGGAGGTCTTCAGCTCGATCTTCACCGGGGTGCTCACCCCCGCCTGCCTCAGCAGCTCCTTCGCCTTGGCGACGTCACGCTTCGGGCAGTCCTGCGCCTTGATGCCGGGGGCGATGGCGGACTGCGGGGAGATCGGACCGCAGGCCGGCTCGTACATGCCCTGGAAGACGACCTTGTTGAGGGTGTCGCGGTCGATCGCGAGCTCGAACGCCTCGCGGACGCGGACGTCCCGGGCGATGGGGGTGTCGAGTCTGCCCGGCTTCTGTCCGAGGCCCTTGACGTTGCCGACGTTGAGGCCGATGCCCTGGTAGCCGAGCGAGGGCGAGTTGAAGAGCTGGAGCCCCGGCTCGGTGAGGGAGCTCTGTACGTCGATGGGGCCCATCTGGTCGCCGACCTGGAGGTCGCCGGACCGCAGGTTGGCGAGCCGGACGTTGCCGTCGGGGATGGGTTTGTAGACGACCCCGTCGAGGTGGACCTTGTCCGCGTCGTAGTAGTTGGGGTCCTTCTTCAGGACGATCCGGTCACCGCCGACCCGCTCGACGAACCGGAAGGGGCCTACGCAGGAGGGGTGGTTGGTGAAGTTCTTGCCGTACTTCTTGAGCGCGGCCGGTGACATCACCATCCCGGCCCGGTCGGCGAGGACGCCGGTGAGGGGCACATAGGGCTGCTTGAGTCTCATCCGGACCGTGTACGGGCCGGTGGCCTCGATGGAGCCGACCGGGGCGAGTTCGGTGCCGCGGGCGGATCCGGGGAGGTCGCGGTGGCGCAGCAGCGAGGTGACGACGGCCGCGGCATCGAGCCGGGTGCCGTCGCTGAACCTCGGGCCGCGCCGCACCTTCAGGGTGACGGTGCGGCCGTCGGCCGAGGTGGTGGGCAGTGCGGCAGCGAGCTGCGGCACGACGACACCGTCCTCGTCGATGTCGTAGAGCTTCTCGCACATGCCCGCGAAGACCGTGCGGCCGACGAGGGTCTGGGCGAGCGTCGGGTCGAGCTTGTCCGGGTCGGAGTTGAGAGCGACGGTGAGTGTCCCGCCGTCGCGCACGGGCCGGTCGTCGGTCTTGCGCACACCGCCGACCTCGGTCGCCGAGGACTGCAGCGACGCACAGCCCGAGGTGAGGGACACCAGTACAACCGCCACCAGGGCAATCGCTTTTCGGCGCACGAGGGCCTACCTCCCGCCAAGGGGTGATCAAGGAATATCGCAGACCGTATTTCGCATACAGTCCGCAAGGCAAGAGGGGTGCTCACATAGCGGACGGTTTTTACTGACGATCGGATAACGGCGGGTGCGGAAGGCGTGAAGGCACCTGTCCGCACCCGCCGATGTCAGCCCTGCGCGATGAGCCAGTGACACTGTGCGGCCGGGCGGGCGTCCACCGAGGTCGTGACGACCGGGCTCCCGGGCGCCGGGCCTCCCCCGCCTCCCAGCCATTTCAGCCCGTTCACCACGAACCGGCTCTGCGTCTCACTGGCGAATCCGACGCGTTGCGGGGCGGCCTTCGGGGCGCCGATGCCTCCGCGGACTCCGACGGTGGCCCTGGATGCTGTCATGCGGAACCGTCCTTGTGAACGTCGCGCGTACTCAGGGCTGGCTGACGAGATTGGCCACGTTCGAGGAGGAGTTGGAGGGACCGCCCCGACCGTTGATGACGTGGCGGATCGTTCCGGTCCCGCCGAGCGAGACGGTCACCATGCTCTGGAACCGCACGTTCGGGTTGTCCGGGACCTCGAAGGCGTGCTCGGCCGCCACGGCCGGGTTCGAGCTGAAGAAGCAGTAGCTGCCGAGCCCGTACGCCTGATGGCTGGTGACCGAGGCCGCGACCTTGTAGGCGGCGTAGCCCTGGATGGAGCCGTTCATCCAGGACGCCTGGTCGGGCACGTCGTACGGCATCTCGTTCTGGTAGAAGTACGTGCGCCCGCCGTTGCCGTTCCAGATCGTCTGGTGCTTCTGGTAGTGCTCGACGAACAGTCCGTACATCGTCACGTCGTCGCCGTTGACGACGAGTCCGGTGTCCGCCTTGTTGCTGTTCCAGCCGATGCCGGTGCCGTGGTCGCCGCGCCAGATCCACATGTGGTCGCCGATGACGTGGTCGCTGTTGACCACCAGGCTGGTGGTCGCCCGGCCCACGGCCGCGCCGCCGACCCGGAAGAAGACGTCGTGCAGCGAGGTCGGATTCGCCGCGTGCGCGGCCGAGGAGCCGGCCGGGCCGACCTCCATCAGGGTCGGGGAGTTCGTCGTCCCGGCGTCGAAGAGGATGCCCGCGACCTTGACCCCGTCGACGTCCGCCACTGTCATCGCGGTGACCCCGTTGTCCGGAATGAACGTGGCGAGGCCGAGACCCAGGACGACGGTGTCGGGCCTGGTCACCTTCAGGGTCTGGTCGAGGTGGTAGACACCGGGGGTGACCAGCAGGTTCTTGCCCTCGGCCAGCGCGGCGTTGATTTGCGCGGCCGTGGCTCCCGCCTTCACGACGAAGAACTTGTCCAGGGAGAGCGAGGTGCCCGCGGCGTTGCCGCCCGCCCAGGTGGTGCCGGAGGCGTTGTCACGGAGGGCCGGGACGAACACCTGGTAGGCGCCGCTGCCGTCCACGTACAGGAAGGGCTTCTCCCGGATCACGGGGGCCTGGTTCACCGTGGTGTAGGGCGGGTTGGGGAAGCTGGTGGCCGGTACTCCCTGGCTGCCGACGAAGACCATGTTCCAGTTGGAGCCGGTCCAGCTGCCGAGCGTGGAGTTACGGGTGATCCACTGCTGCTGCGTACCGGACCGCACCTGGCCGTCGATCTTGGTGTCGGCCATGAAGCCGCCGCTCGCCCAGCCGCCGTCGTCCAGGGCCAGGTTGCCGCGCACATGCATGCGCCGGTACGGGGCCGCCTGGGACACGGCCCAGCGGTCGGTGCCGCCGGTCGGGTTCACCGAGAGGTTCTCGGCGCCGCGCCAGAAGTTCTGGGTTGCGTTCTGCGGCGGGAACCAGTCCGCCTCGGCGTGGACGGCGCCGTTGATCGTCACCGAGTCGGGCGACTGGCCGAGTCCGAGGACCTGGGTGTAGAAGCCCACGTTGACGTCGTTGCTGTACGTACCCGGCTTGAACATCACCGCGTAGCGCTGGTTGCCGAACTGGTTGGTCTCCTGCTGCCGGAAGATCGTGTCGAGCCGGCCCTGGATGGTGGACGACGGCATCGACGGGTCGAAGACCACCACGTTCGGCCCGAGGTCGACATCGCCCGGCGCGGTGGCGACCGGTGTGACCTGGAACCGCTGGGCCGCGGAGTTGTTGCAGGTGTACTGGACGAGCTGGACGCTGTCGGCCATGGAGGCGGCGGGCACGTCCAGGCACTTGCCGCTGTTGCGGTTGACGAAGTGGTAGGCGCCGCCGCCCTCGTCGACGGGCTGCCACTGCTGGTTGGTGCCGCCGCCGTACGCCCAGAGGTGGACGGCGGCGTTGTCGGCGGTGGACACGTTGCTGACGTCCACGACCTGGTTGGCGTCGTTGCGGTTGTTGATGCGCACGTAGCCGCCGCTGGTCGCGGTCAGACTCCACTGCTGGGCGGTGGAGTTGTTGCACGTGTACTGCTGGACGGCGGTGCCGTTGACGGTCGCGGCGGAGCGGGCGTCCAGGCACTTGCCGCTGCCGCTGTTGACGACGGTCGCCCAGCCGGTCGGCAGTGCGGCGGCCGCCGCGGCGGCGCGCGGGGCGCTCCCGGCCGGGACCGCGGCCGGGGCGGGGGTGGCGGCCAGGACCGACCCGGCGAGGGCGCCGACCGCGAACACCGCGGTCAGCGCCCGCCGTCGGCGGGTCGGCGAGGGGCCGGATCGGCCCTCCGTGGGCCTTCGGACAGATCTGAGCACGGTTTACTCCTGTGCGGGTGACTGTGCGGGTGAGACGGTGCGATGGGCGGGACGGTCAGCCGGCGTACTGGGCGAACACCTTCGTGAAGTCCCAGGGCTGCTGGGAGACGCCCGAGCAGGTGTCGGCGCCGCCGCCGGTGCACGGGCGGTCCCGGTTGACGGACCAGAAGGTGAGCCGGGCCAGATGGCGCTGCTGGGCGTAGGCCAGGATGGTGCGGAAGTCCGCGACCGTCACCGTCTCGTTGTCGTCGGTAATGCCGTTCATCGAGGAGATCCCGGTGTGCCGGTATGCCTGGTCGTCCGTGTATCCGTAGGCGTTCTTGACCGCGTTCTTCAGCCCTTCGGCCGCGCTGACGGTGAGGTTGCCCATGTTCTTGCCCGCCCCGCCGAAGTCGAACGGCATGATCGTCCAGCTGTCCACGGTCAGCCCGGAGGCCGAGGCCTTGCGGATGAGGCTGTCGTCGGGTCCGCTCTGGCCGGTACCGAACGTGACGTACAACTTGATGCCCGGGTTGGCGGCCTTCACCGTCTTCAGGGCGTCGACCGTGCGCTGCTGCACCGTGGCACTGGCGTACGCGTCGGCCTCGATGTCGATGTCGATCGCCTTGAGTCCGTAGGCGTTGATCACCTTCTGGTACGCGGCCGCCAGCTCGGCGGCGCTGGAGCAGGAGCTCTCCAGCTTGTTGCCGCTCCACCCGCCGAAGGACGGGATGACATCGCCGCCCGCGGCGCGGACGGTGTTCACCGTCTGCTGGTCGACACCGCCGGTCAGCGGCCTGCCGCCGTCCCACTGCGGGTTGCAGTAGCCGTTGCTGAGGACGAAGGCGAGCGTGAACCACTTGACGCCGGTGGCGTTCATGACCGTGGTCGGGCTGGGCGGGCTGCCCCAGCCGTTGTAGAGGTAGGGCGCGACCGCCATGGCCCCGGGACCGGCCGGGTCTCCCCCTCCTCCCCCGACGGCGGGCGCGGTCCACTTCTGGTTGGCGGCCCCGGTGCAGGTCCAGATCTGGAGCCGGGTGCCGTTGGCCGAACTGTTCCCCGTGGCGTCCAGGCACTTGTCCGCCTGCGGGTTCACGATGTCGCGCGCGCCGCTCACGCTCCAGCGCTGGGCCGCCGAGCCGTTGCAGTCCCACAGCTGTACGACGGACCCGTTCGCCGTTCCGCCCGACGCGACGTCAAGACACTTGCCCAGCGCCTTGACCGTCCCGTCGCCGCCCAGGCTCCACTGCTGGGCGGCGGAGCCGTTGCAGTCGTAGAGCTGGACGGGAGTGCCGTTGGCGGTGCCGCCCGCGGCGATGTCGACGCACTTTCCGCCGACCCCGGTGATCTGTCCGGTGGCGGCGGCCGCGCCCAGGGCGGGCGAGCCGGTCAGCCCGGCGAGGAGGGCCGCGGCGGCCACGACTCCCAGGGCGCTCCGTACGGCGGGTGCGTGCCCGCGCAGCAGGTCTCGGCGCATCAACTGTTCACCGTCCACTTCTGGTTGGTGGCCCCGGTACAGGTCCAGATCTGGAGCCGGGCGCCGTTGGCCGAACTGTTCCCCGTGACATCGAGGCACTTGTCCGCCTGCGGGTTCACGATGTCGCGCGCCCCACTGACCGCCCAGCGTTGGGCCGCCGAGCCGTTGCAGTCCCACAACTGGACGACGGACCCGTTAGCCGTCCCGCCCGACGCGACGTCAAGACACTTGCCCAGCGCCCTGATCGTCCCGTCACCGCCGACGCTCCACTTCTGGGCGGCGGTGCCGTTGCAGTCGTAGAGCTGGACGGGGGTGCCGTTGGCGCTGCTCGCCGCGGCCACGTCGACGCACTTGCCGGCCAGGCCGGTGATGGTCCCCGAACCGGCCGGGGGCTGGCTGTCGCTGGTGGTGACGCGTACGTGGTCGACGACGAGTTGCTGGGGGAAGGTGGTGTTGTTGTCGGGGTCGCCGGGCCAGTAGCCGCCGACGGCGAGGTTGAGGATGAGGAAGAAGGGTTTGTTGAAGGCCCAGGTGTTGCCGCCGGTGTCGGCGGGGGTGCGGTGCTGGTAGACGTTGCCGTCGACGGACCAGGTGACGGAGTCGGGTGCCCAGTCGATGGCGAAGGTGTGGAAGGCGTCGGCGAAGGCCTGGCCGCCGGGGAGGGTGTATCCGGCGCCGATGCCCGCGGAGCCTGAGTAGCCGGGGCCGTGCAGGGTGCCGTGGACGGTGGAGGGTTCGAAGCCGACGTTCTCCATGATGTCGATCTCGCCGGAGTTGGGCCAGCCGACCTGTCCGATGTTGTCGCCGAGCATCCAGAAGGCGGGCCACATGCCCTGGCCGCGCGGGATCTTCATCCGGGCCTCGACGTGGCCGTAGGTCTGGGTGAACTTGCCCGAGGTGTTCAGCCGGGCGGAGGTGTACTGGCAGGCGCCGTACCAGCACTGGTAGTTGTTCGGGTTCTCCTTGCGCGCGGTGATGACCAGATGGCCCTGACCGTCCAGCGCGGCATTGCTGCTGCCCGCCGTGTAGTACTGCCGCTCATGGTTGTTGACGTTGTCACCGGTCTCGGTCTGCCATCTGGCGCCGTTGACCGCCGAGCCGGCGGAACCGTCGAACTCCTCGTCGAACGTCATGGTGGCCGAGGCCGCGGCGCCCGAGAGGGCGGGTGACCGCGCGGGGGCGCCGCCGCCCACGAGAGTAGTCGTGACCAGGGCAAGGGTCACAGCCGAGAGTACGGAGCGCAGCAGACGCCGCGACAAGCGTGGGGAGTCCATGACTCTCCCTTCCTGTGCATGAGGGGGAAAGAGAATCTGTCATGCATATGACATGACAGACGCAGGGCGCACTGGGACATGCCGAAGCTGCGCCGACCGGGGCGGGATGCCGCTTGGGGAGTGGGGCGAGTGCGGGTGGGAGTGCAGGCACGTGCGGTGAAATCACTGTGGGGGCACTGTGGAACTGCTGTGCACGGAGGCTTAATTCACTACGTGATTTAAGAAGTGAACCAATGGACTGTCAAGACCCTGGTCTGTACCAGTACACGTCCGCACCCTCACCCCGTCCGGCTTGGGCGGACATGCCTCAGGTGTCCACGCCACCACTCACGGCTCACCGGCAACAGGCGCCGCGTGAACAAGAGTCAAAGGCGGTACGCCCGATGCGCGACTGCGACCGTCGACCTCATGACGCCCACCCCATCGCGGACCCCGCGCCCCGGCGCCCCGAGTCAGGCCGGACCGCCGGCCTGTCGCACGTGCAAGTGACCGTCCCTCGGAAAGGAGGGCGGCCAGGCCGGAAGGACCCGGCGAAACCCGTACCGGGCCTTCTCCGCCACCCGGCAGGAGGCGGGATTGTCCACCTGGTGGAGCAGGTTGAGGCTTTCCAGGCCTTCGGCCGCGAAAGCCTGGAAAGCCCAGCCGGTGAGAGCCTCCAGAGCCCTGGGGGCCACCCCGCGACCGCGGGCGTGCGCCACCGTCCAGTAGCCGACCTCTGCGGACTCCCGGCCGGAACCCGCCCCCTTGATGACGACGCTGCCCACCAACCGCCCCTCGCCGGGACCGGGGCGCTCCTCGCGCACGGCGAAGCCCAGCCGCTCCCCGGTGACCCAGCCGCACCTCTGGACCTCCAGCCACCCCCGTACGTCCTCAGGGGTCTCCAGGGGGCCGCTCGCCCCACGACGCAACGCGGGGTCGCGGAACGCCTCGACCAGCGGCTCGATGTCCCCGTCACCCCAAGGGCGCAGCAGGAGCGCGGAAGCGGACGGCGTCGCGTCCACCCGCAAGGTGATGTTCATCAAAGTCCTCCCCGGAAGGCTCATCCGATCGTCCCTCATCCCGTGAGCTGTGGTCCGTACGGTCACAGGTCTCGGACCAGGGGCCGCAGGAGCCCCACAGCGCATCGCGCCAGGACGGCACACGGCGCATGACACATGGCGACACAACTAAGGTTAGGCTTACCTAATTCACATCCGTTCAACAGGGAGTCCCCTTGAGCATCGAAGCCGACACAGACACCGTCCCGGCCGGGCCGACCGACGCGGAGCAGGTCCGCACGGTGCTGTCCCGCGCGACCTCACTGTCCCTCACCACGACCGGGCAGGCCTACGACCTGATCGGACTGCACTCGGTCAGCACCAAGGGGCAGGTCACCCTCCACCCCCACCCCGGCAGCCCCCTGGCCCAGGAGGCCGTCGACGCGCCCATGCGCAGCCTTGCCGCCCTGCTGGAGTTCACCGACATCGCCCCCACCCCGCTGCGCGACCGCGTCCGCGCCAGGGTGACGGTCTCCGGCTGGCTGGCGCCCGCGGGCGGCGGCGCACTGCGGCTCGACGCGGCGCGGGTCTCCCTGCGGACCCCGGCGGGCGCGACGGATGTCGGGCTGGACGAGATCGCCCTCGCCGAACCCGACCCGCTGGCCGTCGAGGAGGCCGCCATGCTGACTCATCTGGCCGACTCTCACGAGGAGTTGATGGCCGGCCTGCTCGGGCTCGCGGGATCCCGGCTGCCGCGCGGCATGATCCGGTCGCTCCCCCTCGCCCTGGACCGCCACGGCATCACCCTGCGCTGCGAGTACGAATCCGGCCACTGCGACCTCCAGTTGCTCTTCCCGGCACTCGCACGCGACGCCACCGACGCCGGTGAGCAGATCCGGCGACTCCTCACCGCACCCCGGAGCTGTGCGCACCAGCACCACCACTCACACTCCTGACCCCAACGCCTTTCTGCACAGCCATCTCGGCCGGCTGCTGCGCTCCACGGGCCGCGATCAGCTCATCGTGTGCGGTGTGCACGCCCATCTGGGTGTCCTGCTGACCGCCGCGGACGCCTTCATGAACGATATTCAGCCCTTTGTCGTCGCCGATGCCGTGGCCGATTTCTCCGCCGAGGAGCACTCCATGGCGCTTCGCTGGGCGGCTCGCAGCGCGGTGGTCCGCACGACCGACGGCCTGCTGCGCGATCTGCTGCTCGGCCGGGTCCCCCCGCGACGCGTGACGGCATCCCCCACCTCTGGAGAGACGGAACAAGATGACCGTACGGGTCGCGACGGCCGGAGCCGGCGTCCATGAACAGTCACCACGGCCCGGGAACGGGATACGGACGGAGCCCCGCACCGGCCCGCTCCCGCCCATGGACTTGCGGGGCCGGGTGGTGGTGGTCAAGTTCGGCGGCAACGCCATGGTGGACGGCTCGCTCCAGGAGATGTTCGCGCGCGATGTCGTGGAGCTGTGGCACTGCGGCCTGCTCCCGGTGGTGGTGCACGGCGGGGGCCCGCAGATCAGCGCGATGCTCGACCGCCTCGGACTGGAGGTCCGCTTCGAGGCCGGTCTGCGCGTGACCACCGAGGAGACCCTCGACGTGGTGCGGATGGTGCTGACCGGACGCGTCCAGCGTGAACTGGTCGGTGCGATCAACGCACATGGGCCCTTCGCCGTGGGCCTGTCCGGCGAGGACGCCCACACCATGACGGCCGTGCGCCGCTCCGCCCGGGTGAACGGGCTGCCGGTGGACATCGGCCTGGTCGGCGACATCGTGAACGTGGCACCGGACACCGTCCGTTCGCTGCTGGAGCTGGGCCGCATCCCGGTGGTGTCACCCCTCGCGCGCGGCACCGGGGGGCAGGTCTACAACGTCAACGCCGATCTCGCGGCGTCGGCCCTGGCGGTCGCCCTCGGCGCCGAGCGGCTGGTGATGCTCACCGATGTCGAGGGACTGTACGCGGACTGGCCGCACAGCACCGAGGTCATCGAGCGCCTGACCGCGGCCGAGTTGGACGGTCTGCTGCCGGGGCTGGCGAGCGGCATGCTCCCGAAGATGGAGGGCTGCCTGCGGGCGGTCCGCGCCGGAGTGGGACGGGCGCAGGTCCTGGACGGCCGGGTGCCGCACGCCGTACTGCGCGGCACCCTGGACGAGAAGAGCCCCGGGACCACCGTCCTCCCGGACGCCTGAGGTGCCAGTGGTGGCGTGCCCCCGGCGTCCGGGGCACGCCACCGTCGTCACAGCGCCCGGGCGAGCACGCGCGCACCCCGCCGGGGGTCCAGAGTGCGCACCCAGGCGCGCGGAGCCAGACCCGGGCGGACCGGAGCGAAGCCATGGCGCAGGAAAAGGCGCCCGCTGCCGGTCGTCGCGGTGAACAGCGCCCCCAGCGACTGCGCCCGCGCCTCGGCGAGTGCCGCGCCCAGCAGCCGCGCGCCCAGGCCGGTGCCCTGCCGCTGCCGGGCGACACAGAAGTTGTAGAGAACCCCCGCGGCGGTCGCGCCGTGATCCTCACCGGGGTGGACACCGAGCGAGAGGCAGCCCCGAAGAGCGCCATCGGGTTCCTCGGCGACCAGGAAGTCGGCCGCCCGGGCGGCATAGACGCGGGCGGGCCGTCGGCGCAGTTCTCCCGAGCGGACGAACGGCTCGGAAAGCGCGACGAGAGCGGCGGCATCCGCTGGGCGCGCCCGGCGCACCCGGACCACGTCGGGAAGGGGTGCGTGCGGGGTGCGTGTCAGCGCGGTGGCGGAGTGCGGCGTAGCCGTGATCAAGGCGTTCCTTCCTCGGGTTCCACCGTGCGCGAAGGGCGGCCGGATCGCCGCACACCCTGGTGAACCATGTGAGTTAAGTTAGCCTTACCTAATTTCATTTATCAAGTCGGTACTCCAGGGGCGGTGTTGGTGCGGCACCGCACACCGCGACGGGCGTGAACACCGGGGTTCGCTGGCCGCCGGAGCACTCAGCGCACGGCCCGGCCGGTCTCGGCCGTCATGGAGTCGACGGGGGCCACGGGGCCGGCGCTCCGGACCGGGACGTCCTCGGGCACGTACCGCTGCGGCGCGGCCGGCACCATCAGGGGCGTGCCGGTCTCCGGGTCGTCGATGATCCGGCAGGGCAGCCCGAACACGTCCTCGACCAGTTCGGCGGTCATGACGGTGGCCGGATCGCCCTCGGCCGCGATCGTGCCGCCGGGCCGCATCACGATGAGGTGAGTGGCGTAACGGCACGCCTGGTTGAGGTCATGCAGCACCGCCACGACGGTGTGCCCCTTGCGGGCGTGCAAGTCGGCGCAGAGATCAAGCACTTCGACCTGGTGGGCGATGTCGAGGAACGTGGTGGGCTCGTCCAGGAGCAGGATCGAGGTCTGCTGCGCCAGCACCATCGAGAGCCAGACCCGCTGGCGCTGCCCCCCGGAGAGGTCGTCGACCGGGCGGTCGGCGAGATCCAGCACACCGGTCTGCCGCATCGCCTCCAGAACGGCCGCCTCGTCGTCGGCGGACCACTGCTTCAGCATTCCCTGGTGCGGATAGCGACCGCGCGCCACCAGGTCCCCGACGGTGATGCCGCCGGGCGCGGTCGAGGACTGCGGGAGCAGGCCCAGCCGGCGGGCGACCTCGCGCGAGCGGTACGTGGCGATCCCGGCGCCGTCCAGATACACCTGCCCGGAGCGGGGTTTGAGCATCCGCGCGAGTGCCTTGAGGAGCGTGGACTTGCCGCAGGCGTTCGGCCCGATGATGACGGTGAAGGAGCGGTCGGGAATCTCGACGCCGAGCGAACTGACCACGGTCCGCTGCTCGTAGGAGAGTGTCAGGTCCTCGGCCCGCAGTCGCGCGGCCGCCGCCGGGGGCGTCCCGTTCATATGAGTCCCCTCCGTCGTCGCGGAGTCCGCGCTCGGGCCGGTCCTTTCGGACATGCGTGTCGTGCGTGGCGTCTTTCGGGTCATGCGCGGCTCTTTCGCGACTCGGTGATCAGCAGCCAGATGAGGTAGAGCCCCCCGATGGTCCCGGTCGCCGTACCCACCGGGAGCAGTGAGGGGGCGAAGAGGCGCTGCGCCAGCAGGTCGCTCGCGGCCAGCAGCAGGGCGCCCATGAGGGCGGCGGGGACCAGCGCGGGGCCCGATGCCCGGGTCAGCCGCCGGGCGAGCTGGGGCGCCGCCAGCGCGATGAACCAGATGGGCCCGGTCACCGCCGTGGCGAAGGCGGCGAGGGCCACGCTGATGACGAGCAGCAGCGCCCGGGTGCGCGCCACGTCGACCCCTAGCGCCATGGCGGTGACGTCGCCCATCTCCACCATGGAGAGCCGGCGGGCGAGGAAGAAGGCAGGCGGGAGCAGGACGAGGACCGCGATCCCGATGGTGTTCGCCTGCTGCCAGCCCCGGTTGGTGAGGCTGCCGATCAGCCACGCCTGCGCCTCCAGCGCCTCCTGCCAGGTCGCCCGGGTGATCAGATACGAGTTGACGGCGAGCAGCAGTGCGCTGACGCCGATGCCGACGACGACCAGCCGGAAGCCCTGAAGTCCTCTGCCCAGCATGAGGAGGTACATGGCGGCGGCGGTGGCGAGGCCGCCGATCAGCGCGCCCACCGCGATCTGGGTCATGCTGCCGTGCAGCACGATGATGACGAGGAGCGCCCCGACGGCCGAACCGTTGGTGAAGCCGATGATGTCCGGGCTGCCGAGGGAGTTGCCGGTCAGGCTCTGCAGGACGGCCCCGCTGACCGCGAGGGCCGCGCCGACGCACATCGCGGTCAACAGGCGTGGCATACGCAGGGTGTTGACGATGAAGTCGGCGCCGCCCGAGCCGTGGCCCAGTACGGCCCGCAGGACTTCGCCGACGGAGAGTTCGAAGTCGCCGGTGGTGAGGGTGACGAGCGCGACCGCGACGAGCGCGACGAGCATCGCGGCCGTCACCACCAGGACGCGCCCCTGGACCCGTACGGACAGCCCGCCCGGCCCGGTGCGCAGGACCAGTCCGCTGATGACCCGCGGCTCCCCGGTGTCCGTACCGGCCCCGGCGGGACCCTTCTCGCGTACGGCGCTCACAGCATGACCAGCTTTCGACGGCGGCACAGGGCGATGAACAGCGGCGCCCCGAGGAACGCGGTGATGATCCCCACCTGGACCTCGCCCGGGGCCCCGAGGACCCGCCCCAGGACGTCCGCGCCGATCAGCAGGACCGGGGCGAGCAGCATCGAGTACGTCAGCACCCAGCGCTGGTCGGGGCCGGCGATGAACCGGGCGACGTGCGGCACCGCGAGGCCGACGAAGCCGATCGGTCCGGCGGCGGCGGTGGCGGCGCCGCACAGCAGCATGACGGCGACGGCGCCCAGCACCCGGGTGCGGCCGACGTTCAGGCCGAGGGCGCGGCCGAGCTGGTCGCCCATCGCGAGGGCGTTGAGCGAGGGGGCGAGCCCGAGGGCGATCAGGAGGCCCACGGCGATGAACGGCAGGATGACGTAAATGACGTCGTAGTACCGGCCGGACAGGGAACCCACCGTCCAGAAGCGGTACTGGTCGAAGGCGCGCGGGTTGAGCAGCAGCACCGCCGAGTTGAAGGCGTACAGCACCGCGGTCATCGCCGCCCCGGCCACGACCAGGCGGTCGGGTGTGGCCAGGGTGCGGCCCGAGGAGCCCAGGAGGTAGACGGCGACGGAGGCGACGGCCGCGCCGATGAAGGCGAACCACACATAGCCCAGGACCGAGCCGACCCCGAGGGAGGCGATGGCCACGACGACTCCGGCGGAGGCGCCCAGGCTGATGCCGAGGATTCCCGGGTCGGCGAGCGGGTTGCGGGTCAGGGCCTGCATCAGCGCGCCGGACAGGCCGAGGGCGATGCCCACGAGCAGCCCCAGGAGCGTCCTGGGGATGCGGTAGTCATGGATGATGATCGAGGTCTCGGAGCCGTCGGGGTGCCAGAGCACGCTCCAGGTGGCGGTGAACGGGATGCCGCGGGTGCCCACCCACACACTGAGCAGTCCGACCAGGACCAGGGCGCCCAGCGCCGCGAGCAGCCCCAGGGCCCGCAGGGTGTTGGCGGTCCGGGCCGGCTTCGGGACGTCGAGGACGTCGGCCGGCTGCTCGGGAGCCGTCCGGGTTTCGACCGACAACGACAACTCCCCCTGACGGCGGTTCGGGTGCACCGCGAGCGATAGGGCGCCGGAACGTGACGCAGGGACCCCGGATTCAACTTAGGTGAGGCTAACCGAACAGTGCCGCACGGTCAACGCGCTTCCCCCGCCCGGGAAATGGCGTACACCACCGTGACCGGGCACGTCGCGGCCAACGTACCGCCGAGGCCACCCATTTAGAGTAGCCTTACCTAACTTTCCCAGACTCTTCGCGGAGGCCCGCATGCCAGCTGGAGGACCGACCGGGGGGCACGTCCTGCGCAGGGCGATCAGGGGGCAGCGGCGGCGAGTCGTCACCGCGTCCCTGCTCGGCACGGTGCACCAGGGGTGTGAGGCCCTGGTGCCCGTCGTCATCGGCGCGGCCATCGACACGGCGGTGGCCACCGGCTCCTCCCCGTCGCTGCTGCGCTGGCTCCTGGTGCTCGCGGGGCTGTTCCTGGTGCTGTCGAACTGCTACCGGACCAGCGCCCGGCTCGCCGAGGGGGCGGGGGAACACGCCGCGCACCGGCTCCGGATGGAGCTCGGCGCCCGGGTGCTCGATCCGCGCGGCGGCGCCGACGCGAACCGGCTGCCCGGCGCGCTCACCAGCATCGCCACCAACGACGCCCGGCGGGTGGGCTCGGTGGCGACCGTCCTGGCCTACGGGGTCGCCGCGACCTCGGCGCTGGTGATCAGCTCGGTGGCGCTGCTGAGGATCTCCGTTCCGCTCGGGCTCCTCGTCCTGCTGGGCATCCCCCCGCTGCTGTGGCTCGGGCACCGCATCAGCCGGCCGCTCGAACGGCGCAGCGAGACCGAGCAGGAACGGGCCGCGCACGCCTCGGGCGTCGCCGCCGACCTGGTCGCCGGACTGCGTGTCCTCAAGGGCATGGGCGCCGAGTCGGCCGCCGTGGCCCGCTACCGCGCCACCAGCCAGGACTCGCTCGCCGCGGCGCTGCGGGCAGCCCGCAGCCGGGCCGGCCACGAGGGCGCCGTCCTCTCGCTCACAGGCGTCTTCATCGCGGTCATCGGGATCGTGGGCGCCTACCTCGCCATGCGCGGCAGCATCAGCATCGGTGACCTGGTGGCGGCGGTGGGACTCGCGCAGTTCCTCCTCGGCCCGTTCCAGCTGCTCACCTACGTCAACGCCGAGTTCGCCCAGGGCCGCGCCTCCGCCCGCCGGATCGCCGAGGTGCTGGACTCGCCCGCGGCCGTCGAGGGCGGTGAGTCCGAGGTGTCCGACGGCGCCGCAGGGCATCTGCGGCTCAGCGGGGTCCGGCTCGGCTCGCTGCGCGGGGTCGATCTCGACATCCGGCCGGGCGAACTGATCGGAGTGGTCACCGGGGATCCGGCCGCGGCGGCCGATCTGCTGCTCTGCCTGGCCAGGGAGCGGGACCCCGCCGACGGGCTGATCGAGCTCGACGGCGTACCGCTGACCGCGCTCGCCCCCGACGGGCTGCGCCGCGCCGTCCTGGTCGCCCACCACGACGCCGACCTGTTCGAGACCAGCCTGCTGGACAACGTACGGGCCGGGGCCCGCGACGACGCGGCCCCGGTCGACGAGGCCCTCGCCGCTTCGGCGGCGGACGAGGTCGCCCGGCTGCTGCCCGACGGCGGCGACACCGTGCTCGCCGAACGCGGCCGGTCCCTCTCCGGCGGGCAGCGACAGCGCGTCGCACTCGCCAGGGCCCTGGCCGCCGACAGCTCCGTACTGGTGCTGCACGACCCGACCACCGCCGTGGACACCGTCACCGAGTCCCGGATCGCCGCCCGGCTGCGGGAAATCCGCCACGGGCGCACCACCGTGCTGATCACGACCAGCCCGGCCCTCCTCGCGGTCACCGACCGGGTGGTGGTCCTCGACGAGGGCACCGTGGCCGCGGACGGCCACCACACCGAACTCGTCGCCGGTGACGAGCGGTACCGGGCGGCGGTGCTCGCATGACGTCCACGTACGAAGACCGCGCGCAAGACACGGACGCGCGCGCAGAGGAAGAGGGGGAAGCGGCCATGAGCACACCCGGTGCGGACCGTGCGCTGCTGCCGACGGCGAGCGGTGCGGAGAGCCTCGCGGCGCTGCGCACCATGCTGCGCGACCATCGGCGGCTGACCGCGGCCGCCGTCACCGTCCTGGTCGCCGGGACCGGTGTCGGTCTGCTGACCGCTCCCCTGCTCGGCCACGTCGTGGACCTGGTGGTGGAGCGGCGGGGTTCGCGGGCGCTCACGGTGCCCCTGGTGCTGCTCGTCGTGGTGGCCCTGGTGCGCGGCGCCGCCGCCGCGGTCGGCAGCACGCTCGTGGCCCGGCTCGGCGAGACCGTACTCGCCGCCGTGCGTGAGCAGTTCATCGAGCGGGCGCTGCGGCTGCCGCTGGAGCGAGTCGAGGCGGCCGGTTCGGGGGATCTGGTCTCCCGCGTCACCAGCGATGTCTCCATGATCGCGAAGTCGGTGCGCCAGGCGCTGCCCGAGTTCACCCGCTCCGCGCTGACCATCGTGCTGACCTTCGTCGGACTCGCCGTGCTGGACTGGCGGTTCCTGATGGCTGCGCTGCTGGCAATGCCGGTGCAGGTGCTGTCGGTGCGCTGGTATCTGCGCCGGGCCGCTCCGGTGTACGCCGAGCACCGCGTCGCGACCGGCGCACTCCAGCACCAGCTGCTCGACAGCGTCGGCGGAGTGCGCACGGTACGGGCCTTCCGGCTGAACCGGGCGCACACCGCCCTGCTGGAGCAGCGCTCCGCGTCGGCGCGGGACCTCGCGCTGGGCGGCATCCACATCGTCACCGGCTTCTTCTCGCGGCTGAACCTGGCCGAGTACATCGGCCTGGCGGCCATGCTCGGCGCGGGCTTCCTGCTGGTGGACAACGGTTCGGTGAGCATCGGTACGGCGACCGCCGCCGCGCTGTACTTCCACAGCCTCTTCAACCCGGTCAACGCCACGCTGTTCCTCATCGACGACGCGCAGTCGGCGGGTGCCAGCTTCGCCCGGCTGGTCGGGCTGTCCAAGCTGCCGGCCGAGCAGACCGCGCCGGGCGGCCGCGCTCCGGCGGACGGTTCGGTGAAGGTGAGCGCGCTCAGCTACGCCTACGCCGCCGGGGTTCCCGTGCTGCGGAAGGTCGATCTGGAGGTGCGCGGCGGTGAACGGGTGGCGCTGGTGGGCGCCAGCGGCGCCGGCAAGACGACGCTGGCCAAGGTCATCGCGGGCGTCCACGAGCCGCACGGCGGGACCGTCTCGCTCGGCGGGGTCGACGCGGCCGAGCTGGGCGCCGCGGGTGTGCGGCGCGCGGTGACGCTGATCAGCCAGGAGGTGCACGTGTTCGCGGGCCCGCTGGCCGAGGACCTGCGCCTCGCCCGCCCGGAGGCCACCGACGAGGAGGTGCGCGCGGCGCTGTCCCGGGTCGGCGCCCTGGAGTGGGCCCAGGCACTGGCGGACGGCCTGGACACGGTCGTGGGCGAGGGCGGCCACCGGCTGACGGTGACCCAGGCGCAGCATCTCGCGCTGGCCCGGCTGGTTCTCGCGGACCCGCCGATCGCGATCCTGGACGAGGCCACCGCCGACGCGGGCAGCGCGGGCGCGCGGGTCCTGGAGGAGGCGGCCCTGCGGGCACTGGAGGGCCGTACGGGCCTGGTGGTCGCGCACCGGCTCCCGCAGGCGGCGACCGCCGACCGCGTCGTGGTCCTGGACGAGGGCCGGATCGTGGAGACCGGCAGCCATGACGAACTCGTCGCGGCGGGCGGCCGTTACGCGGCGCTCTGGGCGGCGTGGTCCGACAGCCGCCGGGAGCCGGTGGACGGCGCACCGGCGCCGGAGCGATGTGCGGCAGTGCCGGCGGACGCGCAGTGAACGCGCGGATTCCCGGACGGGGCGGGCGGGGGCTTCGTACGGTCGCGACAGGCGCCGTCCGGTCAGTGGATGAACTCGATGTCGGGGTATCGCCGGGACGGACCGGCCAGCAGGTGGCCGTCCCGGCCGCGCAGGTGGAGGTCGAAGAAGGCGCGCAGGTAGGCGCGTTCGGCGGCGACGGCCCGGTCGGCGCCGATCGTTCCGATGGACTCGGTCAGGGCGGCGACCGTCTCCGGCGGCAGCGGAAGCGCCCTCTCCAGCTGCTGCGCCAGCGGGGACATGTCCGTGAAGGTCTGGTGGCCGGAGTGGCGCAGCCGCAGTTCGAGGCGCCAGCCCCGCAGGTGTGACCAGAATTTCACCCACGACGGATCGTTGTACCGTCCGTGACCGGCATTGCTCATCAGGAGGAACGGGCGGTCGAGACCGGTGTCCGCGACGATTCCGTTGATGCTGCCGTCCAGGTCGGCGCCGGCAAGGATCCGGCGGTCCTCCGCCATGGTCCCCGCGGCCGTGTCACCGCCGATCGAATGCCCGAACATGCCGGTCTTCGACAGGTCGAAGGAGCCCCGCAGACCGCGGGGCAGCCGGCGGCCCCCGGCGTCGGGGTTCCTCCCGGCGTTCAGCAGTTCCAGTTCGTTCAGCACGAACCGGGTGTCTTCCTGACGGACTCGCAACGCCGCCGTCCTGTCCGGATTCCGCCCCAGCTCCACTCTGCCGCCGGGGAACTCCACGACGGAGGCTTCGTGGGTGTGGTCGATGGTGACCACCAGGTACCCGTGGGCCGCCAGGTCCTCGACCAGCGCGGTGCCCATGGCACGCATCATGTTGTAGCCCGGTGAGAAGAGGATCACGGGATGGCCGTGGCGGCGCACCTCCACGGGGGCGTTCTGCCAGGCATGGGTCACCGGGAAGCCGACGTTGTCCATCGGCGTCCGCAGGTCCTGGCCCACCTGTCGTCGGTACACCTTCGTCGCCGCAGGCGGGAGCCAGGGGGCGCGGCGGCAGCCGTGGCTGCCCGACGCCGGGTACCACAGGCTGATCATCAGTTCTCGGGGTGCGGCGGGCGAAGTCCACGGGTCCCGGCGCGAACGGTCGATCAGATGCACTGACGTGGTGCCGATCCGCCGCGGGCCGGTCGGCGCCGGCAGCGCGAGACGCACCCGGCCCTTCCCGGACCCGTGGTCCGTCGGCTCGGTCCTGACGGCCGGAGCGGCGCCGGACAGGCGGCCGTCCGCCCGCACCACTTCCGAGGTCGCGAGTACGAGCCCCGCCGTTCCGGCCGCGGCAAGCACCGACCGGCGCGCAATGTCCCTCATCCTGACCCCTCACCTGCACTCGACGGCTGGTTGACCGTCCACCGAGGCTGGCATCCCCGCAGCACCGGCGACAGGCCGCGAGCGCGATGTCAGGGTAGGTCCAGGGTCATCCCCGACCCTGCCCGGGGGCTTGGACCACCACGCTGTGCGCAGCAGCGCTCCGGACACGCGAACGCCGCCGCCCCCGGTGCGAAGGTCTTACCGAGGGGCGGCGGCGGATGTACGGGTCAGCCCTGGAGGGCGACGAGGCTCGCCGGTCGCAGGTCCGTCCAGTTCGCCTCCACATGGGCGAGGCACGCCTCACGGGTGTCAGCGCCGAAGACGGTCCGCCAGCCGGCCGGCACCTCGGCGAAGGCGGGCCACAGCGAGTGCTGGTTCTCGTCGTTGACCAGGACCAGGAAGGTGCCCTGCGGGTCCTCGAACGGGTTGGTCGTCATGCGTTGTCACTCCTCTTGGACGGTGCGGTGAACAGCTCGGACAGCGGCTGTTCCGGATGAGTTGTCACGCGGTGCAGCAACTCCAGGTACTCATCGGCCAGTTGCCGGGCCTCGGTCGCGCCCAACAGGTCGGTGGCGTGGATCAGCCCGCAGTGCACCGGGCCGTCGCCGCGCGGCTCGTAGAAGCTGAGGGTCAGCTCGGCCCGGGTGACGCCGGTCGGCACGGCCGCGAGCGAGCCGATGCCGCCCTCCAGCTTTTCCGCATCGGCCTGTTCGTGGTGGATCACCATGAACTGCGGCCCCCGGGGCGGGAGTCCGGTGGCCCGTACGACCGCGTCGAACGGGACGTCCTGCCGGTCGAGGGCGCTCAGCGTCGTCTCCCGTACCCGGGCCAGCAGTTCCGCGAAGCTCGGGTCGCCCGCCGTGTCGGTGCGCAGCACCACCGTGTTGAAGAAGCAGCCGACCAGATCGGCGAGCTGGTCGTCGGTGCGTCCCGCGACCATCGTGCCGATCGGCAGATCGGTGCCCGCGCCGTGCCCGGTGAGCAGCGCCGCGAGGGCCGAGTGGAGCACCATGAACATGCTGGTGCCGGTGGCCCGCGCGAGCCGGTCCACGGCGGCGTGCAGCTCCTCGTCGAGGACGAACCCGACGTGGCCGCCGGGCCGGGTGGCCGGGTCCGGCCCGGCCGGGCGGGGGCCGTCGGCCGACAGGGCCGGCCGCACCGGCAGTCCGTCGAGCGTCCGGCGCCAGTAGGCGAGTTGCCGGCCGCCCCGGCTGTCCGGGTCGGCGAGGTCGCCCAGGGCCTCGTGCGCCCAGTGGGCGTAGTCGGCGTAGCCGACCGGCAGCGGCTGCCAGCCAGGGGCGAGGCCCCGGGCGCGTGCCGTGTGGGCCGTGACCAGGTCGCGGAACAGCGGGACCACGGACCACTCGTCGACGGCGAGGTAGTGCATGGTCAGCAGCAGTGCCTGGCCGCCGTCGGGGCCGGTGAGCAGATGCGCCCTGATCGGCGCCTCAGTAGCCGGATCCGGCGCCGAGCCGGCGAGTTCGGCCAGGCGGGTGTCCAGGTCGGCGCACGTTTCCACGGTCAGGACGGGGGCCTCGGCGGGCCGTTGGAACAGGATGCCGTCCCGTTCGGTGAACGCGGTGCGCAGCGGTTCGTGACGGGCCACCACGTCGGCGAGCGCGGCGGCGAGCACTTCGGCGTCGAGCCCGCCCGTGGAGCGCAGCGTCAGCGCGTGGTCGACGCCCCGCCCGTCGCGGCTGGCCTGCCACTGCCAGTCCTGGACGGGCGCCGCCCGCAGCGGCTCGGCCCGCTGCCCGACCGGTCGCAGCGCGGGGCCGGCGGTGGCCGCGCCCTCCAGCGCGGCGGAGATGCCGGCGACCGTGAGTGCGTCGAAGACGTCCCTGATGCTCAGTTCGACGCCGAACTCGGCGCGGATGCGGCCCAGGAGCCGCATCGATGCCATGGAGTGGCCGCCCAGTGCGAAGAAGCTGTCGTGCACTCCGACGTCGTCGAGCTTGAGGATCTCGCAGAACAGCGCGGCGATCCTGGTCTGGGTCCTGGTGGCCGGCCGGGCGTCGCCCGTCATCGCCGACCAGTCGGGCGCGGGCAGCGCGGCACGGTCCAGCTTGCCGTTGGGCGTGAGCGGCAGCGGGCCGTCCAGCGGCACCACCAGGGCCGGAACCATGTACTCGGGGAGCAGTCCGGCCATATGCGCGCGCAGGTCCTGCGGGTCCGGTTCACCGGACTCGGGCACCGCGTAGGCGATCAGCCGGACGATGTCGCCGTCCCGGTCGGGGACCACCGCGGCCTGGGCGACGCCGGGGTGTCCGGCGAGCGCCGCCTCGATCTCGCCCAGCTCGATGCGGAAGCCCCGCACCTTCACCTGGCTGTCGGCCCGGCCGAGGAAGTCGAGGTTGCCGTCCCGGCGCCGGCGGGCGCGGTCGCCGGTGCGGTACATCCGGCTGCCCGGTGCTCCGAAGGGGTCGGCGACGAACCGCTCCGAGGTGAGGGCCGCCTTGCCGAGGTAGCCGCGGGCGAGTCCGCGCCCGGCGACGTACAGCTCGCCCACCACACCCGGGGGGACGGGCCGCAGCCGCTCGTCGAGCACATAGGCGCGGGTGTTGGGGTCGGGCAGGCCGATGGGCACTCGGCCGGCCGGGCTGCCACCGTGCTCGCGGGCGCGCCACAGCGTCGAGTTGACCGTCGCCTCGGTGAGTCCGTAGGCGCAGATCAGGTCGGCCGTGGCGCCGAAGCGGTCGAACAGGTCCGGCGGCACCGTCTCGGTGCCCACCAGGACGGTCGACCCCTCGGGCAGTTCGCAGCCGGGCGGGAGCGCCGACACCAGGGACGGCGGCAGGATCATGTGGGTGATCCGCTGGTCCGCGAGGAAGCCGGTCAGTTCCGGCCCCGCGACCCGTGCCTCGTCGGTGATGAGCACGAGGCGGCCGCCGTGGCACAGCGCCATGGAGAGCTCGAAGACGAAGACGTCGAATCCGGTGGAGGCGAACTGGAGCACCCGGCTGTCGCGTTCCAGGCTCATCCGGTCGACGGCGGTGGCCACGAGGGAGGAGATTCCCTCGTGGGGCACGACTACGCCCTTGGGACGGCCGGTCGAACCGGAGGTGTAGATGACGTACGCGGCCTGGTCCAGGCCGACGGGCCCGGCAGGCACGGCGGTCCGGGGCGGCGCGTCCAGCGCGGCGGCGGTGTCCGGCGCGTCCAGCAGGACCACCGGGACGCCCGCCACCTCGGGGATCTTCCCCGCGACGGGTTCGGTACCGACGACCAGGGCGGCCCCCGAGTCCTCGATCATGTAGCCGAGCCGGTCCCCGGGGTGGACCAGGTCGAGCGGCAGGAACGCGGCGCCCAGCTTCAGCGCGGCGAGCACGGTGGCGACCATGTCCACGGACCGGGGCACGGCCACCCCGACCACGCTCTCGGCCCCCACTCCGTGCCCGGCGAGCAGCCGGGCGATGCGGTCGGCGCGGTCGTCGAGCTGGGCGTACGTCACCGAGCGGGAGCGGTCCACCACGGCGACGGCGTCGGGCCGTTCGGCGAGCCGCCGCGCGAACAGCGCGGGCAGGGACTCCTCGTCGACCTCCCGGGCGGTGGCGTCGAAGCCCTCCAGGACCGACTGCCGCTCCGGTCCGGAGAGGATCTCGGCCCGGGACAGCGGCTGTCCGGGCGCGGCGACGAGCGCCGCGAGCAGGGTGCGCAGCCGCTCGCCGAGCGCCTCGGCGGTCTCCCGGTCGAACAGCTCGGTGGCGAACTCCAGCCGGCAGCCGAGCGAGCCGGGGCCACCGTCCGCCGCGATGTGCTCGGTGAAGCTGAACACCAGGTCGAACTTGGCGGAGCGGATCCCGAACGGCACGTACTCCATGCAAAGTCCGGGCAGTCGGAGCTCCTCACCGGTGCGGGCGTGATAGCCGACCATCACCTGGAAGAGCGGGTTGCGGGAGAGCGAGCGCGTCGGGTTGAGGGCCTCCACGACCGACTCGAAGGGCACGTCCGCGTGGGAGAACGCCGCCAGGTCGGTGTCGCGGACCCGGGCGAGCAGTTCGGTGAAGCTGGGATCGCCGCTGACGTCGGTGCGCAGCACCAGGGTGTTGACGAAGAACCCGACCAGCTCGTCCAGCGCCTCGTCGCCGCGCCCCGCGATGGGGGAACCGAGCGGGATGTCCGTCCCGGCGCCCATCCGGTGGAGCAGCGCGGCGACGGCCGCGTGCACCACCATGAACATGCTCACGCCGGACTCCCGGGCGAGCCGCTTGAGCCCAACGGCCACGGGGGCGTCGAAGGCGATGTCGAGTTCGCCTCCGGAGAACGCCGGGCGGGCGGGCCTGGGCCGGTCGGTGGGCAGCTCCAGCTCCTCCGGGGCACCGGCCAGGGCCGTACGCCAGTGGTCCAGCTGCCGGGCGGCCAGGCTGGTTTCGTCGGCGGGGTCGCCGAGCAGCCGGTCCTGCCACAGGGCGTAGTCGGCGTACTGGACGGGCAGCGGCTCCCAGTCGGGGGCCGTGCCGTCCAGGCGCGCCGCGTAGGCCGTGGCCAGGTCCCGCAGGAACGGCCGGTCCGACCACTCGTCGGTGGTGATGTGGTGCAGCAGCAGGACGACGACATGGTCCTCGGGCGACAGCTCCACGACCGTGGCGCGCAGCAGCAGTTCGGCGGCGAGGTCGAACGGCCGGTTGACGACCGTGTCGATGATGCCGGGCACCTCGTCCTCGGTGGCCCGGACGCACTCCACCACGGGGTGCGCCTGCTCGGCGGGCAGCACCCGCTGGAACACCTGACCGTCAGAGGTCGTGAAGAAGACCGTGCGCAGGGCCTCATGACGTGTCGTCACATCGGCGAGCGCGGTACGCCAGGCCCCCAGGTGCAGCGGGCCGCGCAACCGCAGGGCCAGCGCGAAGTTGTACGCGGCCGAGGTGCACTCGATCTGCTGGATGACCCACAGCCGCTGCTGGGCGTGGGAGAGCGGCAGCCGCTCCGGCCGGTCGCCGGCGGTCAGCGCCGGACGGGCGGCGCCGTCGGCACGGGCGGCGCGCGCCACCAGTTCGGCGACGGTCGGTGCCTCGAAGAGGTCCCGGATCGCCAGCTCCGCGTCGAGCGCGGCGCGGGCCCTGCTGATCAGCCGGGTGGCCAGCAGCGAGTGCCCGCCCAGATCGAAGAAGTCGCTGTCGGTCCCGACGCTGCCCGCGGGCAGCCCGAGCACCTCGGCGAACAGGGCGCAGAGCGTCTCCTCCCGCGGGGTGCGGGGAGCGCGGCCGGTGCCCGCGGCGGCGAGGTCGGGTGCGGGCAGCGCCCTGACGTCCAGCTTGCCGTTGACGGTCAGGGGCAGCGTCGTGAGGGTGACGAGCGCGGCGGGCACCATGTAGTCCGGCAGCCCGGCCTTCAGATGGTCGCGCAGCCGCCGGGTCAGCGCGTCGTCGGACCCGGCTCCCTCCTCCGGTACGACATAGCCGACCAGGCGCTTGGTGCCCGCCCGCTCCGACACGACGACCGCCGCGTGCGCGACCTCGGGGTGCACGGACAGGGCCGTGGAGATCTCGCCCAGCTCGATGCGGTAACCGCGGATCTTCACCTGGTCGTCGGTGCGGCCGAGGAAGTCGAGCAGCCCGTCGGGGCGTTGGCGTACCAGGTCGCCGGTGCGGTACATGCGCTCGCCCGGTTCGCCGAACGGATCGGCGACGAACCGCTCGGCCGTCAGCGCGGGCCGGTCGTGGTAGCCGCGGGCCAGGCCCGTTCCGGCGATGTACAGCTCGCCGGGGCTGCCCGGCGGTACGGGGCGCAGCATCGGGTCCAGCACATGGGCACGGGTGCCGCGGATCGGCACCCCGACCGTGGAGGTCGCGCTGTCGGCGGTGGACCCGCCGAGCGTGTTGATCGTGTACTCGGTCGGCCCGTAGAGGTTGTAGCCGTAGGTGCCCTCGGTGCGGCGCAGCCGGGTCCAGACCGTGTCGGGGACGGCCTCGCCGCCGAGCAGGACCAGTGCGGGCCGGTGCTTTCCGGCGTCCTCGTCCCGGTCGAGCAGTCCCTCCTCGATGAGCAGTTGGGCGTAGGTGGGCGTCACGTTGACCACGTCGATGCGGTGGCTGTCGCAGTAGGCGACCAGTGCCTCGGCGTCGCGGCGGAGCTCCTCGTCGCAGACGTGGACCTCATGGCCCTCGACGAGCCAGAGCAGTTCCTCCCAGGACATGTCGAAGGCGAAGGACACGGTGTGCGCGATGCGCAGCCGCCGTCCGCCGGCCGAGGCGATGGCCGGATCGAAGATCTCCTTCTGGTGGTTGAACTGCATGTTCGTCAGTCCGCGGTACGGGGTGACGACGCCCTTGGGACGGCCGGTCGAACCGGAGGTGTAGATGA
Source organism: Streptomyces sp. NBC_01260 (assembly GCF_036226405.1). Taxonomy (NCBI): domain Bacteria; kingdom Bacillati; phylum Actinomycetota; class Actinomycetes; order Kitasatosporales; family Streptomycetaceae; genus Streptomyces; species Streptomyces sp. NBC_01260. The sequence continues at coordinate 995,010 of NZ_CP108464.1, forward strand.
CGTACGCGGGGTGGTCCAGGCGGCCCGGCACCCCGTGCGCGAACGCGGGCCGCTCGGCGTCGGTGACCTCGTCGCCCGGGAGTGCGGCCAGCTCGGCGGCCACGGCCGCGTCGTCCAGCAGGAGTTCGGGGGCGACAGGGCCCTCCTCGTCGCGCAGGGACGGGGCGACGGCGGTGGTGGACACCAGGCACAGCGGTCCGGTGTCCCGCGCCATCAGGCGCAGCCGGTCGGCGGGGTGGTCCAGGTCGAGGGGCAGGTAGGCGGCGCCGGTGCGCAGTACGGCGAAGAGCGCGGCCACCATCTCGATGGAGCGCGGCAGCGCGAGTGCCACCACCTTCTCCGGACCGGCTCCGCGGGCGAGCAGCAGCCGGGCGAGCCGGTTGATGCGGGCGTCCAGCTCGGCGTAGGTGAGGGCCCGCTCGCCGAAGACGAGCGCCACCGCGTCCGGGGTGCGGGCGACCTGGGCGGCGAGCAGATCGGCGACGGTCTCGTCGGGCACCGGCTCGCGGCCGGTGAGCCGCGCGGCGGCCGTCGCGGTCCGCTCCGCGGGCAGCAGCAGGTCGACACCGGCGGTCCGGGCCCCGGCCGCGTCCCCGTCGTCCAGGCTTTCGGCGAGGCGGACGAGCACGGCCGTGAACCGGTCGAGGACGGTGGTCGCGGCCTCGGCGTCGAACAGGTCGGGCCTGGCCGCCAGGGTGATCCGCAGCCGGCTGCCGGGGGTGACGATCAGGGTGAGCGGGAAGTGGGTGCCGTCCACGTTGGACATGGCGGTGATGCCGTGCCGTCGCCGCAGCTCGGCGGCCCGGTCCTCGCCGTCGGCCGAGCGCAGGACGAACAGGGTGTCGAAGAGCCGGCGGTGGCCCGTCTCCTGCTGCAGGGCGCCGAGTCCGACGTACTCGTACGGCATCACGGCCGCGCGCTCGGACTGCATCCGGCGCAGCAGGCCGAGCAGCGGCTCGTCCGGGGTGAACGTGACACGCGCCGGGATGGTGTTGAGGAACATCCCGATGATTCCGGCCGCGTCCGGGACGTCCGAGGGCCGTCCGGCGACGGCGGTGCCGAAGACTACATCGGTGCGGCCGGTCGTCGCCGAGAGCACCAGCCCCCAGGCCGCGTTCAGCACGGTGTTCAGGGTGAGCCCGTACCGGCGGGCCGTGGCGCGCAGCAGTTCGCTGGTCCGCGGCGTCAGCACGGTGTCGTAGTCCGCCGGGATGACCGGACCGGTGTCGCGCCCGGAGGGGGCGAGCAGGGTCGGCTCGTCGAGGCCGGAGAGCGACCGGCGCCAGGCGGTGAGCGCGGCCCCGGTGTCCTGCTCGTCCAGCCAGCCGAGGTAGTCGCGGTAGGAGCCGGGGACCGGCAGTCCGGTGTCGTCGCCGGCGCGCTCGTACAGCGTGAACAGCTCCTCCAGGAACAGCCACGCGGACCAGCCGTCCCACAGGATGAGGTGATGGGTGATCACGAGCCGGTCGCGGCCGTCGCCGAGCCGGATGAGCAGCAGCCTGCACAGCGGGGGCGAGGACAGGTCGAAGCGCTGCCTCCGGTCGGCGGCCAGCAGTTCCCGGGTCCGGCTGTGCTGCTGCGCGGCGGACAGCCCGCGGAGGTCCTCCTCGACGAGCGGGATGTCGGCCCCGTCGGCGATGAACTGGACCGGGGTGGGCAGTCCGTCGGCGGTGAATCCGGCCCGCAGACCGGTGTTGCGGGCCAGCAGCGTCCGGCAGGCGGCGCGCAGCCGCTCCGGGTCGACGTGGTGGTCGAAGTCGAGGGTCTCCTGGGAGAGGTAGACGTCGAGCGCCTCGCCGGAGTCGTAGGTGGCGTGGAAGTACATGCCCTCCTGGAGGGGGGAGAGCGGCCAGATGTCGGCGACCGGGAGTCCGGCGGTGGCGGCCACGCGGCCGGTCTCCTCAGGTGAGAGCACCAGACCGCCCAGCGGGGCGGCCGGCTCCTGCTCCTGCTCCTGCTCCTGCGGGGTGCCCGTGGCGGAGGTCAGCTGCGCGAGCAGGGCCCGCAGGGCCGGGTCCACTTCGGCGCCGGACCGCTCCTGGAGGGCCAGCACTGCCTGGAGGGCCGCAGCCGCCTGTCCGGCCTCGGCGGCGGGCACGGTCACGGCGTCGGCGGGGGCGGCCGGTCCGGGGACGGCAGGTCCGGGGACGGCAGGTCCGGCACCGGCGGCCTGCGCCGCGACGGCCAGTGCGGCCGGGGTACGGCACTCGAACACTTCGCGGGGGCCGATGGTCAGCCCGTGCGCGCGGGCCCTGGTGGCGACCGTGATCGAGCTGAGGCTGTCGCCGCCGAGGACGAAGAAGTCGTCGTCGGCGCCGATCCCGGGCACGCCGAGCACCGCGGCGAAGATCTCGCACAGGGCGCTCTCGCGCTCGTCGCGCGGGGTCCGTCCACCGGCGCGGAGGGCGGGCGCGGCGGACGGCAGGGCGTTCTGGTCGAGCTTGCCGCTGGGCGTCAGCGGCAGTTCGTCCAGCGCCAGGACGGTGCCCGGCACCATGGGTGCGGGCAGCGCGTCGGCGAGTGCCGCGCGCAGGGCCCCGGCGTCCAGCACGGTGCCGGGGGCGGGCACGGCGTATCCGGCGAGTGCGCCGTCGCGGACGATCACCGCGGCACGGGCGACGGCCGGCAGGGCGGCCAGGGCGGCCTCGATCTCGCCCAGTTCGATGCGGTTGCCCCGGATCTTGACCTGCCGGTCGGTGCGGCCGAGGTACTCGACGACGCCGTCGGTGCGGCGCCGCACCAGGTCGCCGGTGCGGTACATGCGCTCGCCCGGTCCGCCGAACGGGTCGGCGACGAAGCGTTCGGCGGTCGTACCGGGCCGGTCGTGGTAGCCCCGCGCCAACTGCACACCGGCGAGGTAGAGCTCCCCCGGCACCCCGTCGGGCACTTGGCGCAGGAACGGGTCCAGCACATGCAGCCGGGTGTTCCACACCGGGCGGCCGATGGCGACGGAGGGTCCGGCGCCGCCGTCGTGGTCGTGGTCGTACGCGAAGAAGGTCACGTCCACCGCGGCCTCGGTGGGCCCGTAGAGGTTGTGCAGCGGCACGGGGGCCCGCCCGGAACGGGAGGTCAGCTCCGACCAGTCGCCGGCCTGGGCACCGGTGAGAGCCTCGCCGCTGCAGAACACCCGCCGCAGGCTCGCCGCCCAGTCCGGGTGGTCGGTGGCGGACTCCAGTGCCTGGGTGAACGCGGCCAGCATGGACGGCACGAAGTGCAGCGTGGTGATCCGGTGCGACCGGATCAGCCCGGCCAGGTAGCCGGGGTCACGGTGGCCCCCGGGGCGGGCGAGGACGACGGTCGCGCCCTCCACGAGAGGCCAGAAGAACTCCCACACGGAGACGTCGAAGGCGGCCGGGGTCTTCTGCAGGACCCGGTCGTCCGCGCCGAGCCCGTACTCCCCCTGCATCCACGCGAGCCGGTTGACCACGGCCCGGTGGGTGACGGCGACGCCCTTGGGGCGCCCGGTGGAGCCGGATGTGTAGATCAGATAGGCCGGGTGGTCCGGACCGGCGGGCTGTACGGGGACATCGGGGACAGTCCCGTCGCGGTCGGCCTCGTCGTGGCCGTTCTCGTCGCCGTCGGCCTCGTCGCGGTCGACGAGAACCAGGCCGAGACCCGGCAGGGCGGGCAGCAGCCCGGCCGCGTCCGCGGTGGTCACGACCGTACTGGTGCCGGAGTCGCCGAGCACGAACGCGACCCGCTCGGCGGGGTAGTCGAGGTCGACGGGCAGATAGCCGGCGCCGGTCCTGAGGACGCCCAGCAGCGCGACCATCAGTTCGGCCGACCTGGGCACGGCCACCGCGACGTAGCACTCCGGTCCGGCGCCGCGCGACCGCAGCCGGCGGGCCAGCACCTCGGCCCGCCGGTCGAGTTCGGCGTAGGTCAGGGTGGTGTCCTCGAAGACGACGGCGGGGGCATCGGGGGTGCGGGCGGCCTGCGCGGCGAACAGCGAGGCGAGCGTGGCCCCGGGGACGGGACGTGCGGTGGCGTTCAGCCCGGCGAGGTGTGCGTGCTCCCGTTCGGACAGCAGGCCGGTCCGGGCCACGGTGCGGCCGGGCTCGGAGACCAGGGTGCGCAGCAGCGCGGTGAACCGGTTGGCGAGGACGGCCACGGTCACCTGGTCGAAGCGGGCGGCGTCGTGCTTGAACCGCAGCAGCAGCCCGCCGCTGCCGGGCTCGACGACGAGCGCGAGGGGGTAGTGCACGGCGTCGAAGACCTCGCTGCCGGTGATGCGCAGCGCTTCCGCTCCCCGGTCGGCGGACAGTTCGGCGGCCGGGTGGTTCTCGAACACCACGAGCGTGTCGAAGAGTTCGCCGCCACCCGCGATCCGCTGGATGTCGGCCAGGCCGAGGTGCTGGTGGTCCAGGAGCGCCGTGTGCTCGTCCTGGACCCGGCGCAGGAGTTCGGTGAGCGACTCCTGCGGGCGCAGGCCCACCCGGGCGGGGACGGTGTTGATGAACAGGCCCACCGCGGCGTCCAGGCCCGCGACCTCGGTGGTCCGGCCGGACACGGTGGTGCCGAAGACGATGTCGCGGCTGCCGGTGAGCGCGCCGAGCAGCAGCGCCCACGCGCCGTGCACGACGGTGCTCAGGGTGAGGCCGTGGGTGCGTGCGTAGGCGGTGAGGGCTGCGGTGAACTCCTCGGGCAGCCGGGTGTCGACCTGCTCCGGCCTGGCCGGGGCCCGTTCGTCGTCCGCCGCCGTGGAGAGGACGGAGAGCCGGGTCGGCCCGTCCAGTCCGGACAGCGCCTGCCGCCACGCCTCCCGTGCGGTGTCCCGGTCGCGGGCGGCCAGCCATGCCAGGTACGGGCGCGGGGAGGCCGGTGCGGGAAGTTCCTCGCCCAGGTAGGCGGCGGTGAGTTCGCGCAGCAGCACGGAGACCGACCAGCCGTCGGCGACGATGTGGTGCAGGGTGAGCAGCAGCCGGTGCCGGTGGCCGTCCCGGACCAGGGTGGCGCGCAGCAGCGGTGGCCGGGCCAGGTCGAAGGGCTCCGCGCGGTCCTCCCGGAGCACGTCGTCGAGGGTGGTATCGGCGGTGTCGGTCTCCCGCCAGGGCAGGGTGACGTGGCCGGCGAGGCGCTGGACGACGTCGCCGCCGGGGAGCTGGCGGAACGAGGCCCGCAGCAAAGGGTGCCGGTCCAGAAGCAGTTGCAGGGCCCTGCGCAGCCGGTCCGGGTCGATGAACCCGTCGAGTTCCAGGAGTTCCTGGACCAGGTAGTGGTCCGCGGAGCCGGCGTCGAACGCGGCGTGGAAGAAGAAGCCCTCCTGGAGCGGGGAGACGGGCAGGGCGTCCTCGTCCAGCCCGTCCGCCGCGGTCGCGGCCGGATCCGGGGCCGTCCCGGCGGCGCGGGCCAGGGCCTCGACGGTGCGGAGCCGGAACACGTCGCGCGGGCTGATGGTGAGTCCGGCGTCGCGGGCGCGGTTCACCAGCTGGATCGCGACGATGCTGTCGCCGCCCAGCTCGAAGAAGCTGCTCCGGACACCCACGGAGGGCAGTGCGAGCAGTTCGGCGAAGAGAGCGGCGAGCGCGGTCTCGGCCGGGCCGGTGGGCGCGTCGGTGCCGCTGACCGCGGTCCACCGGGGCTCGGGCAGGGCGCGGCTGTCGAGCTTGCCGTTGGGGGTGAGCGGGAGGGGCCCGTCCAGGACGACGACGGCGGTCGGCACCATGTGGTCCGGCAGGGCGCCTGCCACCTGGGCCCGTGCGGCGGTGACGGCCGCCTCGGTGGCGGTGGCGTCGCCGTCCCCGGCCAGGTAGGCGACGAGGCGCTTGACGCCCCGGTGGTCGTCACGGACCAGGACGGCGGCCTGGGCGATCCCGGGGCCGGACATGAAGGCGCTCTCGATCTCGCCCGGTTCGATCCGGTGACCGCGGATCTTGATCTGACCGTCGGTCCTGCCCAGGAACTCCAGGTTGCCGTCGTCGGCCCAGCGGACCCGGTCGCCGGTGCGGTACATCCGGGCGCCGGGCTCCCCGTACGGGTCGGCGACGAAGCGCTCCGAGGTCAGGGCGGGCCGGCCCAGGTAGCCGCGGGCCAGGCCGCGCCCGGCGACGTACAGCTCGCCCTCGACACCCACCGGGACCGGACGCAGTGCCGTGTCCAGGACGTAGGTGCGGGTGTTGGGATCGGGCCGGCCGATGGGCGTGGGGCCGGACCGGCCGGAACGGGCCTTCCACAGAGTGGAGTTGACGCTCGCCTCGGTCAGTCCGTAAGCGACGACGACCTGGAGCCGGCCGGACCACCGGGCGATCAGCTCGCCCGGTACCGCTTCGGTGCCGACGACGAGGACGGCGTTCTCGGGCAGTTCGCATTCCTGCGGCAGCGCCGAGACGAGCGACGGGGGCAGGATCATGTGGGTGGCGCGGTGGTGTGCGATGTAGTCGGTGAGGGCGGGTCCGGCGACCCGCCGCTCGGCGGGGACGACGATGATCCGGCCGCCGGCGCACAGCGACATGATCAGGTCCCAGACCGTCACGTCGAAGCCGACGGAGGCGAACTGCACGACGCGGCTTTCGGCGGTGACACCGATCCGGTCGGTGGCCGTGGCGATGAGGCTGCCGACGCCGTCGTGGGTGACGATCACGCCCTTGGGACGGCCGGTGGAACCGGAGGTGTAGATGACGTAGGCGGCCTGGTCCAGGGCGACCGGGGCGCCCGGGTCGGTGTCGTCCTGGGCGGCGAGGGCGGCCGCGGTGGCCGGATCGTCGAGCAGCAGGTGGGCGGCGTCCGCCGCCGGGAGGTGGTCCGCGAGTTCCCGCACGGTGAGCACGGTGGTGGCCCCCGCGTCGGACAGCATGTAGGCGGTCCGGTCCTGGGGGTGGTCGGCGTCCAGCGGGAGGTAGGCGGCGCCGGCCTTCATCACGGCGAGCAGCGCCACCACGAGTTCCGGGGAGCGCGGGAGGGCCACGGCGACGACGTCGGCGGCGCGCACGCCGCGGGAGGTGAGGAGCCGGGCGAGCCGGTTGGCGGCCGCGTTGAGCCCGGTGTAGGTGAGTTCGCGGTCCTCGCACACGAGCGCGACGGCCTCGGGCGAGCGGCGCACCTGCGCTTCGAAGGCGGCGGGCCAGGACAGTTCGGCCACTTCGCGCGGAGAGGCGGCGAACTCGCCCAGCAGCCGGTCCCGTTCGGCGCCGGAGGTGAGTTCGATGCGGCCCACGGGCCGGTCGGGGTCCTCGGTGAGGGCGCGCAGCACGGTGCGGAAGCGGCGTTCGTGGCCGCGGAGAGCCTCCTCGTCGCAGCGGTCCGCGTCCGCGTCGAGGTGGACGGCGATGCCCCGGCCGCCGCGGGTCTCGGCGAATCCGAAGGCGAGGTCGCTGACCGGGCCGAGCCACTCCGGGCGGAGTTCGGCGCCCAGCCCCTCGAAGCCGAAACCCTCGCCCCTGGGCAGGATGTTGACGGTGGGACCGACGAGCTCCGGGACGCCGTCGACCAGGCCGAGGTCCCTGGCCAGGTCCTCGGCGCGGTGGCGCCCGTGCGCGACCGCTTCGGAGATCTCCTGGCGTACGTCGGCGACGAGGGCCGCGCCCGTGGTGCCGGGGCGCACGGTCAGCCGCAGCGGGACGATGTTGGAGACCATGCCGGGGACGACGGCCGACGCGGCGTCGTGGCGGGCGGTGACCGGCAGGCCGATGACCAGGTCCTGCTCGCCCGTGACCCGGTGCAGATAGGCGGCGACGGCGGCGACCAGCAGCCGGGACGGCCGGACCGCGGCGCGCGCGGCGGCGGTGTGCAGCCGCTCGGTGTCCTGCGGGGAGAGTTCGAGGGTGCGCCGCAGCCGACGCGCCATGAGGGACGGGGCGCGTTCGACGAGGCGTACGGGCTCGGGCCGCCCGGCCAGGTGCCGCTGCCACCAGGCGCGGTCCGCCTCGTGCTGTGCGCCGGCGCGGTAGTCCCGGTCGGCGTCCGCGAGCCGGGCCAGGGACCAGTCGGGGCGGGCGGGGGCCTGTGCGCCCAGGGTGTACAGCTCGCCGGCCCGGCGGGTGATCAGCGCCACGCCCATGCCGTCGAGAACGATGTGGTGATAGCGCTGGTACCAGCGGACCCGGTCGTCCCCGAGCCGGAGCAGCGCCTGGGCGAAGAGCGGTGCTCCGCCCAGGGCGACGGGCCGCTCGCGTTCGGCTGCCATCCAGTCGGCGACGGCCGCCTCGGGGTCCGGGGCGTCGCGCAGGTCGACGACGGGCACCTCGACGGAGACGGCCGTGGGGGTCTGGCGCGGGCCGCCGTCCCCCGGGGTGAACTCGACGTGCAGGCAGTCGGCTTCCCCGACGGCCTGCCGGACCGCGGCGGCGAGCCGGCTTAGGTCGGTGTCGCCGCGCAGATCCAGGGCGAAGACGATGTTGTAGGCGGAGCTGTCCGGCTCGATCTGCTGGGCAAGCCAGATCCCGGCCTGCCCACCGGTCATGGGGATTCCGGCGACTGATGTCCGGTCCGGCTCGGCGTCAAACATCGTACGAAATGGCCTTTCCCTGATGATGTCGGCAAGGAGAGGACGTCCCGTCCGACGGTGTGCCGGGTCGGCACACCGTCGGACGAGCACCCCTGTTCGGTCCTGTTGAGGCGGGGCGGTGCGCTACTTGACGGCCGTCAGCAGCGGCACGATCTCGTCGATCGCGTAGGGGATCGAGAGGACCGTGTTGAAGGAGAACGCGGCACCGATGTCCGGGCCCTGGTAGGGCACGAACAGGTCGCGCTTGTCCTTGCTGACCTTGAGGTTCTTGTAGAGCGGCTCGGCCTTGATCCGGTCGTTGGCGTCGGTGCTGGAGGTCACCCAGACCAGCCGGTCGACGTCGAGCACGTTCAGCTTCTCGGCGCTGAGTTCGGCGGCGTTCCAGCCCGGCTTGGCCAGCTTGTCGATCTCGGGCTTCAGCTTGAAGCCCAGCTCGGAGAAGAAGATCGACTTGGGGTCCGTCTTCGTGAACGCCGAGTACTTCCCCGCCTCGAAGCTGTCGGCGACGGCGAGGGTCTTCGTGGCGAACTCGGGGTGCGCGTCACGAACCTTCTCGAAGTCGGCGTCGATGCCCGTGATCAGTTTCTCGGCCTGCGCCTTCTTGCCCAGCGAGGTGCCGATCTGCCGGGTCATCACCTGCCACGAGGCCCCGTAGTCGGGCAGGTCCTTGGGCTGGGCGACGACCTTGGTGAACTTGGAGAGGGTGTCGTACTGCTCCTTCTTCATCCCCGAGTACTGGGCGATGACCAGGTCCGGCTTGAGCGCGGCGATCTTCTCCATGTTGTACTCGTCGCGCTCACCGACGATGTCCGGCGTGTCGGACCCCCACTTGTCCTTGGTCCAGGGCCACTTGCCGTACGGCTTCTCCTTGAACCAGTCCACCGAGCCGACGGGCTTGATGCCGAGCGCCAGGACCGCGTCCTGGTCCGAGAGGCCCAGGGTGACGATCCGCTTGGGCTCCGACTCGATCGTCGTGCTGCCGTACTTGTGCTGGACGGTCACCGGGAAGGCGCCGGACTTGCCGCCCGCCTCGGCCGGGGCACTGGACCCGGCCTTGTCGTTGCCGCCCCCACAGGCGGCCAGAGCGACGGCGGCGACGGCCGCGACGCCCACTCGGGGAGCGAATCTGACGAACCGCGTCAGCGCGGGACGTGTACCAGTGGACACGGATGTTCCTCTCAAGGGGTTTTCACTGTGCGTGCCGGGCCCGCCGCGCCGTACACGGGTACGGCCGGCGGGCGTGGCGGTTTGTGGGGGGCGGACCGATGACGGACCAAAACGGGGATGACCGGAAGACCGTGGCCGCCGGATCAGGGCGCGGCGACGCCGTCGGCCAGCGGGCGGGGCTCGTCCGAGGCGTTCTTCAGCCCGCGCTCGACGATCGAGTCGAGGATCTCGCCGACCCTGATCGCGGTGTTGGACAGCAGTGACGAGGTGATGCCGTGGGTGTGCTCGGTGCCGCCCTGGAGGTAGATGCCGCAGCGCAGTTCGTCGTCCGTCGCGATGCGGTAGTCGCGCTCGACCCGGACGCGGCCCTCCTCGTCGCGGTGGCAGTGCCGTGCGACGTCGCCGAGGAGGCCGAGGGGCTCGACCGGGCTGTACCCGGTGGCGAGGACCACGACATCGGCCTCCAGCGTGCTCTCCTCGCCGGTGACCAGGGACGTGACGGTGGCGCGGACCTTGTCCCCGGCCTCCTCGACGCCGGTCAGCCGGGAGATGTTGATGAAGTGCAGCCGTTCGGCGCCGAGCACCTTCTCCTGGTACGCCTGGCGGTACAGGTCGTCGATCAGATCGATGTCCACCACGGAGTAGTTGGTGTTGCCGTGGTAGCCCATCAGCTTGCGCTTGATGTCCTCCGGGGCGGTGAAGTACTCGTCGACCGCGTCCGGGTCGAAGATCCGGTTGGCGAAGCTGCTGTCGTCGGCCGGGCTGTAGCCGTAGCGGGAGAACACGGCGCAGACCTCGGCCCGCGGGAAGCGGCGGTGGAGGTACGCGACGTTCTCGGCGGCGCTCTGACCGGCGCCGACCACGACGAACCGGGTGGGGTCGGTGCCCTCCAGGGCGTCGACCTTGGCCAGCAGGTCGGAGTTGTGCCAGACCCGGTCCGTGCGCTCGACGCCCTCCGGCATCAGCGGGCGCAGCCCGGTGCCGACAACGAGGTTGCGAGCGCGGTGGACCACCGTCTCCGTGCCCGAGCGGGCCGTCACATCGACGTACTCCACCACTCCGTCACGCAGGACGGGCTCGACGGAGAGCACCTCGTGGCCGTACGAGACCATGTCGTCGACCTTCGCCGCGGCCCACTCGAAGTAGTCGTGGAACTCGACGCGGAGCGGGAAGAGGTTCTTGTGGTTGACGAAGTCGATCAGTCGACCCCGGCTCTGCAGATAGCGCAGGAAGGTGTATTCGCTGGACGGATCCCGCAGCGTCACCAGGTCCTTGAGGAACGACACCTGCATCGTCGCGTCGTCGATCAGCATGCCGCGGTGCCAGCCGAAGGCCGGCTGGCACTCGAAGAAGTGCGCCGTGACCGCCTCCTGCCTGCCGACTCGGGCGTTGTGCTCGCTCAGCGCGATCGCCATGGCCACATTGGACGGCCCGAAGCCGATTCCTATGAGGTCGTGGATCAGAGGTGCGTCGCCAGGATCAACCTGTGACATGTCACTCCCATCGTGCGGGACAGCCGCCTGTCAGGCGTGGACGAAAAGTACGGGACGCGGGCACACCGAGAGCGGCAGCCAGTCGAACTTAGGTAAAGCTAACCTGACTTCAACGCCCCTGTCGACCAGGCAAACCGGACGAATCGCCAAGCGCCCTACCTAACGCGCCGGAAATCAGGGCCCGTTGCGTCATTAGGTAAGGCTTGCTTTACTTGGCGTCGATCAGTCGCTCACCTGAGGAGGAACCCATGCGGGTCGCCATGTTCGGTTACCAGACCTGGGGCCACCGCACCCTGCGAGCCCTCCTGGACTCCGAGCACGACGTGGTGACAGTCGTGACGCACCCCAAGAGCGAGCACGCGTACGAGAAGATCTGGAGCGATTCGGTCGCGGACCTGGCCGAGGAGCACGGCGTCCCGGTGATCATCCGCAACCGGCCCGACGACGAAGAGCTGTTCCGGCTGCTCCAGGAGGCCGCCCCGGACATCATCGTCGCCAACAACTGGCGCACCTGGATCCCGCCGCGCATCTACAACCTGCCCCCGCACGGCACGCTGAACGTCCACGACTCGCTGCTGCCGAAGTACGCCGGCTTCTCGCCACTGATCTGGGCGCTCGTCAACGGCGAGACCGAAGTCGGCGTCACGGCCCACATGATGGACGAGGTGCTCGACGCCGGTGACATCGTGGACCAGCGCGCGGTGAAGGTGGATCCCGCCGACACCTCCGTGGACCTGTTCCACAAGACCGTCGAACTGATCGCCCCGGTCACCATCGGCGCGCTGGACCTGATCACCTCCGGGCAGACCGAGTTCACCCGGCAGGACCGCTCGCAGGCGACGTTCTTCCACAAGCGCGCCGAAGAGGACATCCGGATCAACTGGGACTGGCCCGCCGAGGTGCTGGAGCGCCTGGTCCGCGCCCAGACGTCGCCGTACCCGAACGCCTTCACCTTCCACCGAGGCAAGCGGCTGGAGGTGATGTCCGCCGTCGTGTCCGAGGGCCGCTACGGCGGAACGCCCGGCCGCGTCTTCTACCGCGAGGGCGAGGCAGTGGTGATCGTCGCCGGCGCCGACGCGCGCACGGGCCTCAACCACGGCCTCGCCATCACCCGGGTGCGGACCGAGGACGGCCGCGAACTGCCCGCGAGCGAGTACTTCACCTCCATGGGCGGATACCTCACCCCCCGCCCCTGAGCGCCGGAAGGACCCGGCCGGTACCGGACCGGCCGGGCCGCGGCGTGCCTCGACGTGTCCGGGGGGGCGTACGGTGCGGGATGATTCGGGGGGAGAAGCGCGTTATCGGTGCGTGCGTCCGGCTCACCCAGCGAGCCGTTCCCCGAGGTGGAGGCATGACTGTGCACGGTGAGTACAAGGTCCCCGGCGGCAAGCTCGTCGTGGTGGACCTGGACGTCGAGGGCGGCGCGCTGCGCAACGTACGGGTCGCCGGGGACTTCTTCCTGGAACCGGACGAGGCGATCCTCGCGATCGACGCGGCGCTGGAGGGGGCTCCGGCCAACACCGGCACCGCGGACCTCACCGCCCGGATCGACGCGGCGCTCCCCGCGGCGACCGTGATGTTCGGCCTCACCTCCGAGGGCGTCGCCGTCGCCGTGCGCCGGGCGCTGGCGCACGCCACCGAGTGGAGCGACTACGACTGGCAGCTCATCCACGAGCAGCCGCAGTCCCCCGCCCTGCACATGGCCCTCGACGAGGTCATCACCGCCGAGGTCGCGGCCGGGCGGCGCCCTCCGACGCTCCGGGTCTGGGAATGGGACTCGCCCGCCGTGATCATCGGCAGCTTCCAGTCGCTGCGCAACGAGGTCGACACCGAGGCCGCCGCACGGCACGGGGTGACGGTCGTGCGCCGGGTCTCGGGCGGCGGGGCGATGTTCGTGGAGCCGGGCAACACCATCACGTACTCCCTCTCCGTCCCCGACTCCCTCGTCTCCGGGCTCTCCTTCGCCGACAGCTACGCCTACCTGGACGACTGGGTGCTCGAAGCCCTCGGCGACATGGGCATCAAGGCCTGGTACCAGCCGCTGAACGACATCGCGACCGATGTCGGAAAGATCGCCGGGGCGGCACAGAAGCGTGTCGTGGGCCACGACGGCGGGCCGGGCGCGGTGCTGCACCACGTGACGATGTCCTACGACATCGACGCCGACAAGATGCTCGACGTCCTGCGGATCGGCCGCGAGAAGCTGTCCGACAAGGGGACCAAGAGCGCCAAGAAGCGCGTCGACCCGCTCCGCCGGCAGACCGGGCTCCCCCGCGGGACCGTCATCGACAACATGATCGAGTCGTTCCGCAACCGTCACGGGCTCGCCGTCGGCAAGGTGACCCAGGAGGAACAGGACCGGGCCGAGGAGCTCGTCCGCACCAAGTTCGGCACGGCCGGGTGGACCGCCCGGGTGCCGTAGCCGGACCCGGTCAGCGCCTCGGTTCACGAGGGGTGACGAGACCCGACTCATAGGCGAACACCACGAGTTGGGCTCGGTCACGGGCGCCCAGCTTGATCATGGCGCGGCTGATGTGGGTCTTGGCCGTGAAGGGGCTGATCACCATGTGCGCGGCGATCTCCTCGTTCGTCAGGCCGCGGGCCGCGAGGGCGCTGACCTCGCGTTCCCGGCGGGTGAGGGACTCGAATCCGGGTGCGGTGGACCGGTCGGGGGGCCGGGCGACGAACTCGCCGATCAGCCTGCGGGTGATGGCGGGCGAGAGCAGGGCGTCGCCGCGGGCGGCGACGCGGATGGCCTGGAGCAGTTCGGCCGGCTCGGTGTCCTTGAGCAGGAAGCCCGCGGCTCCGGCACGCAGCGCCTCGAACACGTACTCGTCCAGGCCGTAGTTGGTCAGGATCACGACATGGACCCCGCGCAGCAGCGGGTCGGCGGCGATGGCACGGGTGGCCTCGATCCCCGTCATCACCGGCATCTGTACGTCGATGAGCGCGATGTCGGGGGTGTGCAGCCGGGCCAGTTCCAGACCCGCGCGGCCGTCCGCCGCCTCGCCGACCACCTCGATGCCGTCCTCCGCGTCGAGCAGGGCCCGGAAGCCGGCCCGCATCAGCGCCTGGTCGTCGACGATCAGCACCCGGATCCGAGCGTCGGTGTACTCGCTCACGCGGTGGCCCGGACGGTGCGCAGCGGCAGTTCGGCGCGCACGGAGAATCCGCCCGCCCGCCTCGGCGCGGCGTCCAGGGTGCCGCCGAGCGCCGTGACGCGTTCGTGCATGCCGGTGAGGCCGGTGCCCGCGGTGACGGCGTCGCCCGGGACGCAGGGCCCGTGGTCGTCGATGTGCACGGTCAGTGTCCGTTCCCCGTAGGCGAGCCGGACGGTGGTGCGGGCTCGGTCCGCGTGCCGGGCCACGTTGGTGAGGGCCTCCTGCACGATGCGGTACGCGGCCCGGTCCACGTCCGGGGGCAGCGGGCGTTCGTCGCCGCTGACGGTGACCGCGAGGGCGATGCCCGCGCTGCGGGCCCGCTCGGCCAGTTCACCGATCCGGTCGAGTCCGGTGCCGGGTTCGACCACGTCCGTGCGCAGCACCTCCAGCGTGGCGCGCAGCTCGCGCATCGCCTCGCCGCTCGCCTCCTGGATGGCGAGCAGGGCGGGTTCCACCTCGGTGCCGCGCTTGCGGGCGAGGTGTACGGCGACTCCCGCCTGGAGCTTGACGATCGAGATGGAGTGGGTGAGGGAGTCGTGCAGTTCGCGGGCGATCCGCAGCCGCTCCTCCCCCGCCCGGCGCAGCGCGATCTCGTCGCGGCTGTGTTCGGCGTCCAGTGCCCGCTGCTCGGTCTGGCGCAGATACGCCTGCCAGTTCTTGTCGATGAGCCCGGTGACCCCGGCGCAGAGGAACCAGCCGAGCAGCAGCAGGGTGCGTTCGACGGTGTCCCCGGCGGCGGGTGCGGCGGCCATCATGACGGTGAAGTAGCCGGTGAGGAAGAGGGCGCTCGCCGCGACTCCCCAGAGGCGGTGCCCGTTCCGGGCGGCGGCGTGCACCGCGGCCAGCACGGGGAACGCCGCCCAGCTGCCCGGATGTGCGTGGAGCACGTATCCGGACATGGCGAGCGTGGTGACGATGAGTACGGTGCGAGGAGCCCGGCGGTGTTCGGCCAGGGCCAGTGAACCGGCCGCGACGAGCACCAGGTCGAGGGCGTCGGGCGCCGACGCGACCGAGGCCGCGGCGACGACCGCCGCCCCGATCGCGACGGCGAGCGCCGCGTCCAGCAGACGGGCGCGCCGGCCGGTGTCCCCCGCGTCCCCCTTCATGTGCCGCACCCTAACTCCCTTACGGCGGTGGCGGCATCGCCCGCAGGGACCGGCCGGGCACTACTCCCGGGGCAGTAGTCCGGGACCGGTCGGCGTCAGGCCGGATCAGCGCGGACTGCCTTCGGGGGTACGACGACCTGGGGCGTGTCCGTGGGTGAGCATCGTCCCCATGACCGGACCCTTCCGCTACACCTCACCCGAACCACCGAAGTCGGCGACCGGAGTGGTCGCCGATGTGTACGCCCAGATGGCCACGGATTTCGGCATCGAGCGTGCCTCGGCCTTCGTCGTCCTGTCCGCCTCCCCTCCGCTGCTGTCCGGCGCCTGGGCACTGCTGCGCGAGTCCTTGCTGGCCGGGCAGGTGTCCCGGACGGACAAGGAGGTGGTGGCGGCCGGGGTGTCGCTCGCCAACCGCTGCCCGTTCTGCGTGGACGCGCACACCGTGCTGCTGCACGCCACCGGTGACCACCGGCTGGCCGAGACGATCGCCCGCGGCGGACAGCCCGAGGACCCGGCCCGTCGTCAACTGCTGTCCTGGGGGAAGGACATGAGCACCGCGCAGCCGTTCCCGTCGGCCGATGCGCCCGAGATCATCGGGACGGCGCTCTCCTTCCACTTCATCAACCGCATCGTCTCCGCGCTGCTGACCGAGAGCATGCTGCCCTGCGGCCTCCAGAAGCTCCGTGCCGTACGGAGCGCGGCGGGCCGCAGACTGGCCCGGACCGTGCGCCAGGAGCTGACGACGGGGCTGAGCCTGCCCCTGCTCGAAACGGAGGGCGAGGCGCCTGCCTGGGCCGCGGGCACCGCCATCGGCACCGCGTTCGGTGCGCTGCGCACCGCGGCGGAGCTCGGTGCCGGGCTGCTGAACGACGAAGACGCCGCGCTCGTACGGGAATCGGTGGCGGCCTGGGACGGGGTCACGCCGCTCCCGCTGCACGCGGTGCTGCCGGACCGGGCGGAGCGGCCGGGCGCCCGGCTGGCCCTGCTCGCGGCACGTGCCCCGTACCGGATCACGGACGAGGACGTGGCTGCCTGGCTGGTACCGCCGTTCACCGATCACTGCCTGGCCCATCTGATCGCGTACGGCGCCGGCTGCGCCGTCGGACGCGTCGAGGCCACCCTGACCACACAGACGAAGGAGCTCGCGTGAAGGTCGCCGAAGCATGGAACGGACCGGTCGGAGAGCACT
This sequence comes from Streptomyces sp. NBC_01260, assembly GCF_036226405.1. Classification (NCBI taxonomy): domain Bacteria; kingdom Bacillati; phylum Actinomycetota; class Actinomycetes; order Kitasatosporales; family Streptomycetaceae; genus Streptomyces; species Streptomyces sp. NBC_01260. The sequence continues at coordinate 1,011,569 of NZ_CP108464.1, forward strand.
GGGCCGCACACCCGGACCGCTACAATGCGATGCTGAAGGCCTTCGACGCACCACTGTTCGACGCGGCTTCGATCGGCGCCTCGGACCGGGTGCTGGACATCGGCTGCGGCAGCGGGCTCACGACCCGGATGGCCGCCCGGCTGGCTCCGGAGGGCCGTGTCACCGGTGTCGACATCTCGGGGCCGCTGGTCGAACGGGCCCGCGAGCTCACCGACGACGACCGGTTCCCCGCCGTCACCTACCGGCTGGCCGATGCGCAGACCTGCCCGTTCGAGCCCGGCGGGTACGACCTGGCGATCAGCCGGGGCGGGGTGATGTTCTTCGCCGACGCCGTCGCCGCCTTCACGAACATCGCCGCCGCGTTGCGGCCGGGCGGCCGACTGGTGTTCGTCTGCCCGCAGCCCGCGTCGCCGGGCGGCGAGGAGCGCGAGGCGCTGGGCCTGCTGGCCTCGTTGCTGGGCGAGGACCATACCCAGGAGAACGCGCCGGCCACGGCGATGGCCTCGCTCTCACAACCGGACCACCTGCACGAGGTGCTGGGGGCGGCGGGTTTCACGGACATCGAGGTGACCGGCGTCGGAGCGGACTCCGTCTGGGGGAAGGACGCGGCCGACGCGGTGGACTTCTTCGTCTCACGCGCCCCCGGCCGCACCGTCTCCGAGGCCACGCGCGCGGCGATGGCCCGCGCGCTGCTGCCGCACGAGACCCCGCGCGGGGTGCTGCTGCGCGCGGGGGTGTGGGTGGTCGGCGCCCGCCGCCCGGAGTGAGGGGCACGCCGTGCGCGGTGAGCGCTACGGGGCGGCCGGCGGGCGGTGTTCGTACCAGCGCCGGTCGGCCTCCAGCTGGGCGGCCAGCGAGATCAGCCGTTCCTCGCTGCGGGAGGGACCGAGCAGCTGCGCGCCGACGGGGAGGCCGTCGGAGGTGAACCCGGCGGGGACGTTGATCCCTGGCCAGCCCAGTACGTTCCAGGGCCAGGCGTACGGGCAGGCCTCGGCGATCGCCACGTCGGTGCGCCAGGCGCTCAGCCCGTCGAAGCTGCCGATCCGGGGCGGCGGGAGGGCGGTGGTCGGGGTGAGCAGCACATCGAATCCCGATCCGGCCCGGCCGCGGGAGGGGTGGAACAGCGCACCGATCCGGCGGTGCTGGCGCACCTCCCGCTCCCTGGCCGCCCGCACCACCCGGCCGCCGAGGCGGGTGCCGGTGCGCAGGGCGCTGCGGGTGCGCGCGTCCAGGAGCGCGGGTTCGGGGTGCAGCGCGGCGAGTTCGGCGATCCCCGCGGTGGCGCGGGGCACGAAGCCGAGGCCGATCAGCCCGTAGCGGGGCCGGGCCTCCTCGACCTGGTGGCCCAGCGCGGCCAGGGCCTCGGCCAGCGCGGTGACCGCGCGTCGTACCTCCGGGTGGGGCGCGGTCCTGGTGAGGGTGAGCGGGGGCCGCCAGGCGACGGCGATGCGCAGCCGGCCCGGGTCGCGGCGGGCGGCGGCGCGGGCCTCGACGGGCGGGGGGCGGTGCGGGTCGTCGGGGTGCGCCCCCGCGACGGCGTCCAGGAGCAGGGCGGCGTCGGCGACGGTCCTGGCCAGCGGTCCGTTGACGGTGAGGCCCTGGAAGGCGTCGCTGTGGGGGTGGACCGAGATCCGGCCGCGCTGCGGTTTGATGCCGACGAGGTGCGTCCAGGCCGCCGGGATGCGGACGGACCCGGCACCGTCGGAGCCGAGCGCGGCGGGCACCAGCCCGGCGGCGACGGCGGCCGCCGAACCGCCGGACGAACCGCCCGGGGTGTGGTCGGTGTTCCACGGATTGCGGGTGGCGCCAAAAGCAGGCCCCTCGGTGAACGGCCACTGGCCCAGTTCGCAGGAGTTGGTCTTCCCGACGATCACGGCCCCGGCGGCACGCAGTCTGCGTACGGCCTCGCTGTCCGCGGTGGCGGCGGGCAGCTCCCCGGCGCAGCCGAAGTAGGTGGGCATCCCGGCGACATCGGTGTCGTCCTTGACGGCGACGGGCACTCCGAGCAGCGGCAGCCGCTCCCCCGCGGCCAGCCGGCGGTCGGCCTCGGCCGCCTCGGCGAGTGCGGCCTCGGCCCGCAGATGCCGGAAGGCGTTGAGCGTGCCCTGGCTCGCCTCGATCCGGGCGAGAGCGGCGGAGACCAGCCGCGTGGCGGTGGTGCGGCCGTCCGCCAGGGCCCGTGCGCTGTCGGCCAGTCCATCCGGGACCGCCACGTCCGTTCCGATGGCATCCGCTGAGGACATGTGCTGCCCGCCTCCCTCGTACCGTCAGGTGCGCGCACCTGTCCGCCCGAACGAACTTACTGGAGGGTAACGAGTCGGAGCGGTCCGCTCAACCGTTCGGCGGGGAGTGTCGGTGTCGTTGGCCGGGGGCTGTCCCGTAATCCCTGGTGGATCAGCACGCGGCGTCAGCTGCGGTCCGTCGCAGGGCGGAGTGGCATCCGGGCTATCGACGCGTGGCCCGCGTCGGGCGCGGGAACGTGTGGGGCCGCGGAAGCGCTCGCACAGCTCCCACGGCCCCACAAGTCCAAAAGCCCTACCGCTCTACCGCTCTACCGCTCTACCGCTCTACCGCTCTACGGCTCTACGGCTCTACGGCTCTACGGCTCTACGGCTCTACGGCTGGACCGTGATCTCGCCGATTCCGGTGCCGAGGCCCGCGCAGTGCGCGGTCGACTGGCCGGACTGGCCCGGGTTGAGCGTGACGTGCTCGCCGTCGACGTCCGGGGACCAGCCGCACACCAGGTGCACCCAGAAGGTCCGCGCCGTGCCGCCGTTGTTCCGGCACAGCGCGTAGCCGGTGTAGTCGTCGACGGCGTGCTTGCCCGTCTCGCAGGACAACCCGGGCGGTGTCGCCGCAGGGGCGGCGGCCGAGGCCGCCGTGGCCAGGCCGGTGGAGACCGCGAACGCCGCGGTCAGCCCCGCGACAGCGGCGCCCCGCAGCACGGTCACGGACAGACTCCGCATGGTCTTCTTCATGATTCCCTCTCGGTCGTGACGAACCGGGTGCCGTGGCAACCGTCCCCCGCCCCCATAACCGAAAACGCCGCGAGACGTCACGTTGTGTGCCCATCCCTGCGCCGTCCCTCCATCGGGCGGCCACCCCTGCCCCGGCGTACGCTCGAACGATCGGACCGCAGACCCGAACAGCCCCGCCACGACCCTTCGAGGAGGCGACGTGACCGGTCCACACCTCGGCACACGCCCGGCCGCATGGACCGCGGCGATCGTGCTCTCCGTCACCGGCAGCGGCCTCGTCGGCAGCGGCACGGCACAGGCGGACGACATCGGCAACCTCACCGCCCAGCAGATCGCCGACCGGGCCCGCGACGCCCTGCTCGACGCACACTCCCTGCACCTGCGCACGCACGGGGACCTCGGCAGGAACAGTACGCCGATGTCCCTCGACCTCACCCTGGACCGGAGCGGCAACTGCGACGGCTCGGTGGACCTCGGCGACAGCCAGGGCTCGGTACGGATCGTCAAGCGCGGCAACGACGTCTGGGTCAGACCGGACGCGGACTTCTGGAGGAACCAGGTCCCCGACGGCGGCGCGGCCTTCGCCGCGATCCTGAACGGCCGCTACATGAAGGCCTCGGCCACCGACCCCCGGCTGCTCACACTGACGAAGGCCTGCGATCCGCACACCTTCCAGAAGCTGGTCAGCGACAACGCGGACAACGACGCGGGCACGCTCAACAAGGCCGCGACGACCACGCTCGGCACGGCGTCCGTCGTACCGCTGACCAGGATGCGGGACCGTACGACGCTGGTCCTGTACGTGGCGGCCACCGGAAAGCCGTACCCCCTGCGGCTCACCCTTCAGGGCGACGGGGCGGACGCGACCGCGGACTTCTCCGCCTTCGACAAGCCGGTGCCCACGTCCACGCCACCGCCCGACGAGTCGTTCGACATCAACGCCCTGCTGGGCCGTCCGACGGAGACGGCGTGATGCCGGGCGGTGAGCACCGCGTACAGCGTCCGGTGCTCCCACTCGTCAACCGCGCCGCGGACGCGGGCTGTCGGTCCGACCCCGGTCAGCGTTTGATGGCTACGCCCGCCAACAGGCCGATCTGGGCGTCCGTGGGCTCCGTCCCGTCGGCGGGTTCGGCGGGACGCCAGCGGTGGCAGCAGCAGACGCCGGGGTCGATCAGGTCGAGCCCGTCGAAGAAACGGCGGACGTCGCTGTGTGAACGGAACTGCACCGGGGTCCCCGAGCCGGTGTAGATCTCCGCGACCTTGTTCCAGGTGACCGGGTCGAAGTCGGGCGTGCAGTGGTTCATCGCGAGGGCGCTGCCGGCCGGGAGGGAGTCGAGCAGCCGGCGGACGATGGCGTACGGATCGTGCGGGTCGGTGATGAAGTGCATGAGCGCGTTGAGGGAGAGGGCGATGGGCTGGTCGAAGTCCAGGACCTGCGAGGCGTCCACGGCACTCATCAGCGCGTCGGGGTCGGTGACGTCGGCCTCGATGTAGGCCGTGCGTCCCTGCGTGGTGCTGCGCATGAGGCGTTCGGCGTACTTGAGGACGAGGGGGTCGTTGTCGGCGTACACGACGCGGGCATCGGGCGCGACGGACTGGGCGACCTGGTGCAGGTTGGGCTCGGTCGGTATGCCCGTGCCGATGTCGAGCCACTGGCGGATGCCGTGCTCCTGCGCCAGGACACGGGTGGCCCGGTGCATGAACGCCCGGTTCTCGCGGGCGGTCACGAAGATGCCGGGGTGAGCGTCGGCGGCGACCAGAGCCGCATCCGTGTCGACCTCGAAGTGATCCTTGCCACCGAGAAAGTAGTCGTACATCCGGGCCGAGTGCGGCCTGCTCGTGTCGAGATCCCGGCCTGCCTGCCTGGCGGTCATGTTCTCCCCTTCATGTGTATCTCTGTCGGCCCGCAGGCCAGGAACGCGACCGGTGCCGCCGTCCCTTCCGCCCGCCGCCGGTTCACCCGGCGGCCAAGTGATCTGCCAGGCCCTCTTTCACCCCGCGGACGAACGCGGCGATCTCCTCCGGCTCGTAGATCAGCGCCGGCCCGGCCGGGTCGGTCGACTGCCGTACGGCCACACGGCCGTCGGCGAGCTTCTTCGTCTCGACGCACTGACCGCCGTTCGGCCCGCTCCAGGGACGCTCCCAGCCCTGCTCCCCGAGATCGCGAGCCGACATACCGTTGTAGACACCCTCGTCGGTGATCGTCACGAGTACTCCTTGCGCATGCGGTTCAAGAGCGCCCTGCTGTCCTCGGACGACGTCAGCAGCGCCATACGGGAATGCGCCTCGAGATGCGCGACGACATCCGCGCGCTGATCGAGGTATACGGAGGCGGACAGGAGTTCGCTGTAGACGATGTCGGGCAACTCGGGTTCCGCGAACCGGAAGTACGTGAACGGGGCACACGCCCCGACATGCGCACCCGCGGCGAAGGGCACGATGTCGAGGCTGACATGCGCGAGCTCGGACATGTCCAGGAGCCGCTCGATCTGCTCCCGCATCACGTCGGGGCTCCCCACCATCCGGTGCAGGACGGCTTCTTCCATGACCACCCACAACGTGGGGGCGTCCTCCCGCTCCAGCAGGCTCTGGCGGCGCAGCCGCAACTCCACGCGGCGCGCGAGCTCTTCCTCGCTGCCGTTCGGCAACCCGCCGAGCAGCACGGCGCGGGCGTAGTCCGGGGTCTGCAGAAGGCCGGTGACGTACTGGGGTTCATAGGTGCGCAGAGTTTTGGCGCCGGTCTCCAGGCTGACGTAGGCGGTGAACCAGCTGGGGACGGCGTCGCGGTAGGAGTGCCACCAGCCGGGCTCGTTGGCCTGTTCGGCCAGGGCGACGAACTCGTCGATCTCCTGGCGGTCCGCGCCGAAGGTCTCCAGGAGCTTCTCCACGTAGAGAGGCCTCAGCGCGACCTCGGCCTTTTCCAGCCGCCGGATCGTCAGGGTCTTCACGCGCAGTGCTTTTGCCGCGTCCTCCAGCGAGGCACCGGCGCCGAGCCGCATGTCCTGCAGCCGACGGCCGAGGATCATACGCAGGACTGTCGGTGCGCTGGTGCCGGAACGGGCTTCACTCACGCCCAACCTCCTGAGACTTCGTCAACAAGACCATTCTTGCAGTGGCTTGAAGGAGACGCCAGTCTGATACCCGCGCTCCTGAAATTATCAGGGAGTCGGTTGCAGCGTGAGGTCGATCACCCGCATAGTTGACATGTGAGCGGTCAAGTCACGACTCCGACGCAGCATCCGGCCCGGACGGGACACGTGATGCTGATGCCGTCGTCGGCACCCCACCGCAGGGCGCCTGCCTCGGCACACACCTCTCACCCCTCGAGCTGCAGCCCGCACCCCCACACCGCGTCTGCCCCCGGACGGCGCTGGAAGGCAACATCCGTGACTCTGCCCACGCCCTCAGCCCCGGCCTCCGCCTTAGCGAGGACCGTGCCCCGTCGGGAGTACTGGTTCGGCCTGCCCGCCCTGCGCACCAGCGCGAGATCCGCCCGCGACTCCGTGCGCGACCGGCTCCGCGCCTGGAAGGTGCCCGGCGACACCTGCTGCGACGCGGTGCTGCTGGTCTCCGAGCTGACCACGAACGCGGTACTCCACACCGACAGTGGTCAGGTCCTGTGTGGCCTCACGCTGACCGGCGACGAGCGGCGCCTGCGTATCGAACTCCACGACGAAGGCCCCACCCCGGTCCGCCCGCCCGAGCACCTCGCCGGCCCCTGCGAGGAGAACGGACGAGGCCTGTTGCTCGTCCGGCAAATCGCGGACCGCTGGGGCTCCGCACACTCGACGCGGACCGAAGGCAAGTTCGTCTGGGCGGAGTTGACGTCCTATCCCTGATGCGGCGGGTGCCGGCCGGCACCGAGTGCGCGCCCGCCCGGCAGCGACAGTCCGGACACGGCGTGGACAGGACCGGCCCCCGCTACGTCCCCTTCGCGCGGCAAGGACTCCGCTCTCCCCGGTCCACCTACAGAAGGCGCCCATGACCCCCCACGGTGAAACCGCTTCTCCCGTCGTGCTGTACGTATGCGCCGACCGGGCCCCGGGCTCGCCCGGGGCAGCCACACAGCGCGCGCAGACAGAAGGCCAGGCATTCGCCCAGGAGCGCGGACTGACGATCGCCGAGGTCGTCACCGACACCTACGGTGAGCCCGACCCGGCCCATCGCAAAGGGTGGCGGCGTGTGAGACGGCTGGTGCAGACAGGCAACGTCACCGCGGTACTCGTCCGCTGGCCCAGCGCCATCGCCCCGGAGTCCGCGCACGAACTCCGGCACCGCGAGACCGCCTGGCTCCACGACCGCGGCGTCTGCGTCCGGTACACCTGGGCTCCCTTGTCGTCAGTGAGCGACGAGCCCGGTGATCCCGCTCGGCGATGTCCAGATCTTTGATCACCTGGCCAGTGGACGGCAGCCGCCGTCCACTGGCGGTTCCGACGGTGCACGGAACGCCCGCCGCAACGAGGCCGGCGGGGGCGGTCAGTCGGAGAGGGCGGGGATGATCTCCGCGCCGTAGGCGTCGATGGTGGCCTCGCGGGCGTCGTGCATGTTGTAGACGGCGAACTGGTCGACGCCCAGCTCGCGCAGGGCCCGGAGCTTCTCGATGTGCGCCGCCGGCGGTCCCAGCAGGCAGAACCGGTCGACGATCTCGTCCGGTACGAAGGCCGTGTCGGGGTTTCCGGCCCGGCCGTGGTGGCTGTAGTCGTAGCCCGAGCGTCCCGCGATGTACGCGGTCAGCGCCTCGGGGACGAGGCCGGAGTGCTCGCCGTACCGGGTGACCAGGTCGGCGACGTGGTTGCCGACCATGCCGCCGAACCAGCGGCACTGCGCGCGGGCGTGGTCGAGGTCGTCGCCGACGTAGGCGGGTGCGGCGACGCAGATGGTCACGGAGTCCGGGTCGCGGCCCGCATCGGCCGCCGCGTCCCGTACCGCTTTGATCATCCATTCGGTGAGGAAGGGGTCGGCGAGCTGGAGGATGAAGCCGTCGGCCTTCTGCCCGGCCAGCGCGAGCGCCTTTGGCCCGTACGCGCCCATCCAGACGGGCAGCCGGCCGTCCTTGACCCAGGGGATCTGGATCGGCTGCCCGTCGACCACGGCCTCGCGGCCCTCGGCGAGGTCGCGGATGGCGTCGATCGCCTCGCCGAGCCTGGCCAGGGTGTTGGGGCTGCGGCCCGCCACCCGCATCGCCGAGTCGCCGCGGCCGATGCCGCAGACCGTCCGGTTGCCGTACATGTCGTTGAGGGTGGCGAACGTGGAGGCGGTGACCTCCCAGGTGCGGGTGGACGGGTTGGTGACCATGGGCCCGACCACGAGGCGTTCGGTGTGTTCGAGGATGCGGCTGTAGATGACGAAGGGCTCCTGCCAGAGCACCGCCGAGTCGAAGGTCCAGCCGTAGCGGAAGCCGTTGCGTTCGGCGCGGCGCATCAGGCCGACGACGGCCGAGGCGGGCGGGTCGGTCTGCAGGACGAGTCCGAAGTCCATGCCAGATGCTCCTAGTCCAGGTACTGACAAGTGGCGCGCGGGGTGTACATGCCGTGGCCGGCGCGGCCGGTGAACGTGCGGCGGTCGATGACCACCTCACCGCGCGAGAGCACGGTCTCCACCTGTCCGGTGAGCCGCTTTCCCTCGTACGCCGAGTAGTCGACGTTCATGTGGTGGGTCTCGGCGGAGATGGTCTGCTCGGCGGCCGGGTCGTAGATGACGATGTCGGCGTCGGCGCCGGGAGCGATGGTGCCCTTCTTCGGGTAGAGGCCGAACATCCGGGCCGGCGAGGCGCAGGCGATCTCGATCCACCGGCGGCGGGAGATATGACCGTCGACGACCGCCTGGTGCAGGAGGTCCATCCGGTTCTCGACGCCCGGCATTCCGTTGGGGATCTTCGAGAAGTCGCCGCGGCCCATCTCCTTCTGCCCGGAGAAGCAGAAGGGGCAGTGGTCGGTGGAGACGACCTGGAGCTCGTTGTTCCGCAGGCCCCGCCACAGCGCTTCCTGGTGTTCCCGGGGCCGCAGCGGCGTGGAGCAGACGTACTTGGCGCCCTCGAAGCCGGGCTCGGCGAGGTTGTCGGTGGAGAGGAAGAGGTACTGCGGGCAGGTCTCCCCGAAGACGGGAAGGCCCTTGTGGCGGGCCGCCGCGACCTCGGCGACGGCCTCGTCGGCGGAGACGTGCACCACGTACAGCGGGGCGCCGGCGACACGGGCGAGCTGGATGGCCCGGTGGGTCGCCTCGGCCTCCAGCGCCACCTTGCGCACATCTCCGTGGTAGCGCGGATCGGTGCGGCCGTCGGCGAGCGCCTGCTCGACCAGGACGTCGATGGCGATGCCGTTCTCCGCGTGCATCATGATCAGGCCGCCGTTGGACTCGGCCCGCTGCATGGCCCGCAGGATCTGGCCGTCGTCGCTGTAGAAGACGCCGGGGTAGGCCATGAACAGCTTGAAGGAGGTGACGCCCTCCGCCACCAGCAGGTCCATCTCCTTGAGTGAGGAGGCGTTCACATCGGCGAGGATCATGTGGAACGCGTAGTCGATGGCGCAGTTGCCGTCCGCCTTCGCGTACCAGGCGTCGAGCCCCTCGCGCAGGGAACGCCCCACCGACTGGATGGCGAAGTCGACGATCGTGGTGGTGCCGCCCCAGGCCGCGGCCCGGGTCCCGGTCTCGAACGTGTCCGCGGCGAAGGTGCCGCCGAAGGGCATCTCCATGTGGGTGTGCGCATCGACGCCGCCCGGGATGACGTATTTACCGGTGGCGTCGATGGTCCGGTCGGCGGTCCAGCTCGCTGCGGCGTCGGTGCCGTGCGCGGCGAGAGCGGCGATGCGGCCGCCCTCGACGAGTACATCGGCATGGATCTCGTCGGATGCGGTGATGACGAGGCCGCCGTGGATGACGGTGCGGCTCATGTACCCCTCCTCACTGTGGCGGAATGGGTCTACGCACGTAGACCAGTGCGTGGTGAAGAACGTAGAAGTGGGTTGCCCACTGTGGCAATACCGCTGCGGCTAACCGCTGAAGACGTTTCCGTTTCACCCGTCCGGCACTCCACCGGCCCAGTGCGCGGCACGGTTCGGGCGCGCGGGTGCGGCGTCGGGCCGGGTCGTATACGCCGGTGGGCCGGGCGGTCGGCGGGCGCACCGGCCGGCGCGCCCGGCTCCGGACGGGCGAGTGCCGCGAGTCCGTGCGGGGGAACCCGCCGGACGGCGAGCGGCGGTCCTCCCCGGACCCGCCGGGCGGCCGCCTGGCTTCGCTCCATGATCAGAAACGCAGTCATCGCCTCGGCCGTCCTCTGCGCCTGCCTCGCCACCGCTCCCCCGGCCGGCGGAGCCGCCGGCCCGTCCGACGGCTGGCAGCGGGTGGGCTCCGGCGTCCTGGGCGGGGGGAGCGGCATGCGTCGGCCGAGGGGGCACCCGTGGGCCACGGCCTGGCCGACGCCGTCGTCGTACGGGACAGCACGGGCGCTCGCGAGTCCAGGGTGACGACGGTACGTCTGCGGCCGGGCCGTGACCCGGTCGTCGGGGAACTCCCGTGGTCCGGCACGCTCCCCGCCGGCCTGGAGGCGCTCGACGCGGTCCCCGGCCGCCCCCCGGTCACTACATCGCCGTGGCGAGCGGGGGCGACGCCTTCCACATCGTCGTGGCGAACGGCCGGGCGACTCTCCAGGCCGGTCCGGTCGCGCTGCCGGGCCGGCGCGACGGCGACGACTACGAGAGCTTCGCACTGCACCGCGACAGATCGGGCAGGACCTTCGCCGTGTGGGCGACGCGGGGCAGCGGCGACCGGCCGGCCGTCGTGCACGCCTCCTCGGTGCGCATCGGTGCGTACGGCCCGGACTTCGGCACCGTCAGCGCGCGGCAGGAGTTCGCCGTGCCGTTCCCGGACCGGGGCGACGTGCGGCAGATCAGCGACCTGAAGATCCTGCCGGACGGCACCGTCATGGTGTCGTCGGCCTCGGGCACGGACGCGGGCGACGGGCCGTTCGCCTCCGCCGTCCACGACGCCGGCCGGCTCACCGTCAACGCGGCCCATGACGCGGTGCTGCGCCTGAAGCCGAAGCCCGAACCGACTCCGCTGAACCTCTTCACCGAGCGGGACAACCGGAAGATCGAGGCCCTCGCCTTCCTGCCGGGCCGGCACGCCAGCTGGGGCACCGACGACGAGAACAACGGGGGTCGCGTGAAGTTCGACCGCGTCGGACGGTAGCCGTTGCGGCGGAATCGGCCCTGTCCGGCCGCGACGGGCGCGCCGCGTCGGCGGCGCCCCCTCGCAGGTACCGGGAGCGCCGCACCCCCGCGGGCTCACCCCGCCGCTTGCAGCGCGTCGGCGAGGATCGCGGCACCCTCCTCCGCCTCCGGGATGGAGAGCGAGAGAGGCGGGGCGATGCGCAGCACGCTGGTGTTGTGGCCGCCGCCCTTGCCGAGGAGCAGGCCGCCCTCACGGGCCGCCTCCAGGACGGCCGACGCCGCTTCGGGGTTCGCCTCGTCCGTACCGGGTTTCACCAGTTCGATGCCGATCATCAGGCCCCGGCCACGCACCTCCCGGACGCACTCCGAACCGGCGGCGATCGCCCGCAGCCGCTCGATGAGCAGGCCGCCGACCCGGCGGGCATTGCCCTGGAGATCGTGTTCGAGGAGGTACGAGAGGTTGGCGAGGCCGGCGGCCATGGTGACCGGGGAGCCGCCGAACGTCGAGATGGAGTTGGCGTCCAGGCAGTTCATGACGTCGGCACGGGCGATGACACCCCCGACCGACATGCCGTTGCCGATGCCCTTGGCGAAGGTGACGATGTCCGGCGGGCCGCTGCCCCCGTGCGCCTGCCAGCCCCAGAAGTGCTCACCGGTGCGCCCCCAGCCGGTCTGCACCTCGTCGGAGATCCACAGGATGCCGTGCCGGTCCAGGACTTCGCGGAACGCCGCGTACAAACCGTCGGGCGGTGAGGTGAACCCGCCCACACCCTGGATGGGTTCGGCGATCAGCGCTGCGGCGTCCCTGGTGTGGCCGAGCAGGTCCTCCAGGTCCGCCACGCAGGCCGCGATGAACTCCCCGTCACTCAGGTGCGCATACGGTCCGCGGCTGCGGACGCCCCCGTGCACGTACAGCGTCTGGAGCGGTGACAGGCCGGTGGGCGACCACGCGTGGTTGCCGGTGATGGAGACGGCGGAGAAGGACCGGCCGTGGTAGCTGTTGCGCATCGCGAGGATCTGGTTCGACCTGCGGTACGTGGTGGCGAGCAGCAGCGCCGTGTCGTTCGCCTCGGTACCGGAGGTGGTGAAGAAGACCCGGGCGTCCGGGATGCCGGAGAGGGTGACGACGCGCTCGGCGAGCTCCACCATCGGCCGGTTCAGATAGAGCGTGGAGGAGTGGATGATCCGCCCGGCCTGTTCGGCGACCGCCTTGGTGACCTCGGGCAGTGCGTGGGCGGTCATGGTCGTGAGGATGCCGCCGAAGAAGTCGAGGTAGCGGTTGCCCTCCGCGTCCCAGACGTGCCGGCCCTCGCCGTGGGTGATCTCCAGCGGGTGCCGGTAGTAGAGCGCCATCCAGTCGGGGCTGACGGCGAGGTGGCGATGGTGCAGACCGCTCACGGCTCCACCAGTCCCTCGTACGCGTCGGGGCGGCGGTCCCGGTAGAACGCCCACTGCTGGCGGACCTCGTCGATGAGCCCGAAGTCGAGGTCACGGACGAGGAGTTCCTCGGCCTTGTCGCTGGCCACGTCGCCGACGAACCGGCCTCGCGGGTCCACGAAGTAGCTGGTGCCGTAGAAGTCGTTGTCGCCGTACTCCTCCTGGCCGACGCGGTTGATCGCGGCGATGAAGTACTCGTTGGCGACGGCGGACGCCGGCTGCTCCAGCTGCCAGAGGTAGCCGGAGAGGCCGCGCGAGGTCGCCGACGGGTTGTACACCAACTGGGCTCCATTGAGTCCGAGTTGACGCCAACCCTCGGGGAAGTGCCGGTCGTAGCAGATGTATACGCCGACCTTGCCCACCGCCGTGTCGAAGACCGGCCAGCCGGCGTTGCCGGGCTTGAAGTAGTACTTCTCCCAGAATCCCTTGACCTGCGGGATGTGGTGCTTGCGGTACTTGCCGAGATACGAGCCGTCGGCATCGATCACGGCGGCGGTGTTGTAGTAGAAGCCGGACTGCTCGACCTCGAAGACCGGGACGACGATCACCATGCCGGTCTCCCGGGCCAGCTCCCGCATCCGCTGCACGGTCGGGCCGTCGGGCACGGCCTCGGCCCAGCGGTAGTGCTCGGGGTCCTGCACCTGGCAGAAGTAGGGGGCGTTGAACACCTCCTGGAAGCCGATGATCCCGGCCCCCTGCCGGGCGGCCTCGCGGGCATGCTCCTCATGCTTGGCGATCATGGATTCGGTGTCGCCGGTCCAGGTCGCCTGGACGAGTGCGGCGCGTACGACTTGGGACATGAGCTGCTCCTTCGACGCGGCGTCAGAGAGCCTCTTGGCAGTTTCTACGCCCGTAGACACGTGCGTAGAGGAGAACGTAAGCCCCGTCACACAGCGGGGCAAGACCATCGCCGTGAACCAGCGGAGTCGATCATGTTTCACACCCGTGCGGTCCAGCCCGGGGAGCGGGGGCGAGCCCCGCGGGCGCTAACCGATCCCCGCGACCCTCAGGGCGTGCACCACGTCCCGCTCCCGCGCCTCGGACACCCCACGGGCCGCCGCCAGCAGTTGCGGTACGAGATGGCGCGGATCGCGCTCCGCGATCCTGGCCGCGTCCTGCGGTGTCCGGACCCGGACGAAGGCGCCGAGCAACGCCTGCGCCTGGGAGCCCCGGCCGGCCCGGTCCAGCGCGGCCACGGCATCGGCGATCTCCGCGGCGGGCCGCGCCACACCCTGGCGCAGCAGCCGGCCGCAGTCCTCCGGGCGCCCGGCCTCGGCCAGCGCGGCGGCCGCTGCCGCGAGTGCTGCCGGAGACAGCGAGGAGACCTCCCACAACAGGGTGGCCCAGTCCGCGTCGAGCCCCGCCCGCTGGAGTTCCGCCGCCAGCACCGGCAACCGGTCAGCGGGCTGCCCGGCCGCCTCGCAGAGCACCCCGTGCGCCTCCCCGCTGCGGCCCTCCGTCCGCAGCCGGAGCAGGGCCGCGACGGTGTCCCGGGCGGACTTCAGCGCCGCGGGGTCCAAAGCGGCCGCGACGCGCGCGGCCGGGTCCTCGTCCGCGCCGGGCGCGCCGCCGAACCGGGCGCCGCGCGGCACGGCGGCCGCCACCGGCGGGACGGGCAGGACGGGCGCCATGAACACGGGGCTCTCGTCATCCACGTCCAGCCCGGCGAACCGGGCGCCCCGCGGTCTTTTGCCCACGGGCGGGGTGCGGACGGAGGGCGGAGTCCGCCGGGGGGCGGGTGCGGCCGGTTCCGCTTCCGCTTCCGGGACGGCCTCCCGCTCCGCGCCCGGCTCGTTGTCCGCCACCCCGGCCACGGAATCCGCCTCCTCGCGGAACCAGCCCGCGGGCACCGCCACCGCCGCCAGCCGTCGGCGCAGCTCCGTGCAGCGGGCCGAGGCGCGTTCGTGGTCGTCGCGGGCCCAGGCGACCGACTCGGCGCCCACCGCACCCGCCTCGCCGCCCGCGTGGGCCGTACGCAGCCGCCGGGCGGCGTGCGCCTGCTCCCGCAGCATCAGCTCCAGCCGTTCCACGAGCTGCTGCCGCCCGCCGGGGCGGCGGTCGTGGGCCGCGGCCGCGGCGGCGTAGAGCTCGGCCGCGCGCACCGACTCCAGCTCGGCGAACCCGGCGCCACGCACCGTCGCGAGATCCGAGAAGAGCGACTCCATCACATCCCAGGGCGGGATCTCGGCGCCCTCCAGACAGGCCCGCATCCCTTCCGGATCACGTCTGCAGAAGACGCCGTACCAGCCCCGCGCAGGATCGAGCAGCTGCGTCAGATGGCGCAGATATCGCGCGAACTCGCTTATGGACACCGCATGTTGATGCACCGTCACCGTCGCCCTCGGCCGCCGTCGGCTGGAACCTTCCAGTCCGCAGGCATTCGACCGCAGATGCGTTACGGGACGGCTACGCACTCTTTTCGTCCCGGGTGCGAGCGGCGCACGGCCTCCGCCGCGAGCGCCCCCGCGGAGGCGGGCGCCCGGGGCTCAGAAGGTGACGGCGATCCCGGTGTGCGGCCGCTTGCCGAGCCGGAAGATCATCGCCGGGTAGTCCAGCAGCCAGTACTTCCAGGTGTACTTGCGGCCGATGGCCCGGCGCACGGCGTCCGTACCCTTGGCATCGAGCAGCCGGCCGGTCCCCTCGGCGCTCGGGGCGCCCTGCGCGATCCGGCCGCGGACGTCGCAGACGGTGACGAGGACGCGGCTGTCGTTGCGCAGCCGCTTGACCTTCCACGAGTCGGCCTTGGTCCAGATGAGCAGCTCGTCCCCGTCGACGGCCGCCCAGACCGGTGTAGCGACGGACGTGCCGTTCTTCCGGTACGTGGTGAGGCTGACGTACTCGCTTCGGGCGAACTCCTGAAGGCTCATGGGCGCAACCCTACGCACCACGCGAGCGGGGTTCACGACGCGGCGGGGCTTTCCCGGCACACCCCCGGCCGCTGCCGCGACCGCTACCCGGCCAGTGGGACGACGTCCGGCTCCGGGGCGCACCGCAGGAGCAGTTCGTCCATCGAGAGGCCGAGCGCGCCGGCCAGTGCCGCGACGGTGAAGAAGGCGGGGGTGGGCGCGCGTCCGGTCTCGATCTTGCGCAGCGTCTCGGCCGAGATTCCGGCACTGCCGGCGATGTCGACCATGCTGCGGCGACCGCGCGCCTCACGGAGGAGGCGGCCGAGCCGCTCGCCGCGCAGGTGCTCTTCGGGGGTCAGGGGCGTTCGTACCATGCCGTCATTCTAATACCGCTTGAACCGGTATAGTAATTGGCATGGTGCAACTCAAGACAGACACATCCATCGAAGCCATGCGCGAGGCCGGCCGGGTCGTGGCGCAGGTACTGGCGGCCACCCGAGACGCGGCGGCGGTCGGCGTCACACTGCGCGAACTCGACGAGGTGGCCCGCGGCGTCCTGCGCGAGGCGGGCGCCGGGTCACCGTTCCTGAACTACCGGCCGGACTTCGCCCCGGTCCCGTTCCCCGGCGTGATCTGCACGTCCGTCAACGACGCGGTCGTGCACGGAATCCCGACCGACCTGCGGCTGCGCGACGGCGATCTCGTGAGCATCGACGCGGGCGCAACGCTCGACGGCTGGGTCGGGGACTCGGCGATCAGCTTCACCGTCGGCCGCGCCCGGCCCGCGGACACCCGGCTGATCGAGACGGCGTTCGCGGCGCTGGAAGCGGGCATCGCGGCGGCTGTCGTCGGCAACCGGATCGGTGACATCGCGCACGCGATCGGCCGGATCTGCCGCACGGCCGGCTACGGCATCCTGGAGGGGTTCGGCGGCCACGGCGTGGGCCGGTCCATGCACGAGGACCCGGGCGTCCCCAACGAGGGACGACCGGGCCGCGGGATGCCGTTGCGGCACGGCATGGTGCTGGCCATCGAACCGATGCTGCTCGGCGGAGGCCTGGACGCGTTCCACACCGACCCGGACGGCTGGACGCTGCGCACGTCCGACGGCAGCAGGGCCGCCCATGCCGAGCACACGGTGGCGATCACGGACGACGGACCCCGCATCCTGACCGCGCTGTGACGGACGCTAGTTGTTCAGCAGGAACTGCTTGGCGAGGGCATCGCCGGCTGTCACGGCGGCGGCGTGATTCTCGATCGGCGACACCACGGAGTTCTTGAACAGGATGTACGTGACGCCGGATTCGGCACCGCCGGTCTCCGGATCGGGATCGATGCCGAGGGCCTTCGCCGTGGCGTAGGAGGCCTCGCCGATTATCTTGTCGGGGCCGGTGTCGCCGACGACGGCGTACTCCACCTTGCCGCCGTAGATGACGGCGACCACTCCGCCGCCCTTGATCCCGGCGCCGCCGTAGTTCCAGATACTGCTGCTGCTCGGCACGACGACGTACGGCAGTTTCTCCGCGCTCAGCGGCTTGCCGCCGGAGGTGTGGAACGCGGTGTCGTCCTGGAACCACGGGTCGGTGTCCGCGTTGCAGGCCGTGGTGATCTGTCCGTCGCAGTCGATGTCCATGTCGGCCTTCCAGAACACGGCACCGTTCTTGCCGCAGACCGGGACCGTGGCCGACGTCTCCTCGTCCGTACGGTATTTGCCGTTCGAGATCTGCGAACAGGACGAGACCTTGGCCAGCAGGTCGGCCGCACTGACGGAGCCCTCCTTGATGCCGCCCGCCGTGGAATCGTCGCCGCCGGTGGGGCCGTCGTCGGACAGCCGGGCGGTGTGGGCGACGGGTGCGAGGCGCACCACACCCGGGTGCGCGTTCCATGCTGCCGCGGGAGCGGCGTAGGGGGAGGTGGAGGGGGAGCCGCTCGGGGCGACCTGTGTCAGCGATCCGGCCGCGAGCAGAGCGGCGCCGGAGGCTGTGGCGAGGGCAAGCGTTCGCATACGCATGGTGGGGGTGCCCTTCTATTAGGAAAGTTTCCTTACCGAGATGCCAAGATGCTCCCCTAGCCATGTCCACGTCAAGACCGCAGGGCCCGGCCCACCGCGACTCCCCCGCGGTGGGCCGGCCCCTTCCGGACGGCTGTCGGCGTCCGATCAGGACCGTCCGCTCGGCGTCACCACCATCGCCGAACCGCCGCCCCGTCGCTCCGTCTCGGCAGCCGCGAGCCATCGCCCGTCCGGCAGCCGCTGCACACCTGTCGCCGCCCCGATCTCCGGATTCGGCTTGAAGACATGCCCCAGGGCTTCGAGTTGTGCCCGCACCGGGCTGTTCCACAGTCCCGGTTCGAGCTCCGTCGTCGCGGCGTTGCGCTGGCTGGCACGGGGCGCCGCGATGGCGTCCACCAGCGGAAGCCCCCGGTCGACCTTGCCGATCAGCGACTGCAGCACGGTCGTGATGATCGTGGCACCGCCCGGCGAACCCAGCGCCAGCACGGGCTGTCCGTGCTTCAGCACGATGGTCGGCGAGATCGACGACCGCGGCCGTTTGGCCGGACCCGGCAGGTTCGGGTCGTGGACGGCCGGGTCGGCGGGCGCGAACGAGAAGTCCGTCAGCTCGTTGTTGAGCAGGAAGCCGCGCCCCGGCACCGTGATCCCGCTGCCGCCGGTCTGCTCGATCGTCAGCGTGTACGCGACGACGTTGCCCCACTTGTCGGCAGTCGTCAGGTGAGTGGTGTTCTCCCCCTCGTACGTCGTCGGCGCGGCCTTCCCACCGGTGGCGCAGTCGGCCGGATGGCGGGGGTCGCCCGGCGCGAGCGGGCTGCTCAGCACCGCGTCGTCCTTGATCAGGCACTCCCGCGAGTCGGCGAACCGCTGGCTGAGCAGCTCCTTCGTCGGCACGTCCTCGAACTTCGGGTCGCCGACCCAGCGCCCTCGGTCGGCGAACGCGATCCGGCTCGCCTCGATGTAGCGATGCAGATACTGGGCCTCGCTCGCCTTCGAAAGATCCGTGGTCTCAAGGATGTTGAGGGCCTCGCCCACCGTCGTACCACCGGAGGAGGACGGTGCCATGCCGTACACGTCGAGCCCGCGGTAACCGGTCTGCGTCGGCGCCTGCCGCAACGCCCGGTAGGAGCGCAGGTCCTTCGTGGTCAGGTCGCCCGGCCGCACCACCCGGGAGGACTTGGGGTCGACGGGCGGATTGCGTACCGTCCGCACGACGTCCTCGGCCAGCTTGCCCCGGTAGATCTCGTCGAGGCCCGAGCGGGCGACCTCCTCATAGGTGCGCGCCAGATCAGGATTCTTGAACACCGATCCGACAACCGGCAGTTGACCGCCGGGCAGGAAGAGCTTCCTGGTCGCCGGGAAGTCGGCGAACCTGGCCTGGTTGCCCTCGGTCTGGGAACGGAAAGTGCTGTCGACGACGAAGCCGTCCCGGGCCAGGCGTTCGGCCGGATCCAGTACCTGCCGGAGCGATTTGCTCCCCCAGGTGTCGAGTGCGGTCTCCCAGGTGGCGGGGGTGCCGGGCGTACCGACGCCGAGTCCGCTGGTGACGGCGTCCTCGAAGGCGAGCGGCTTCCCGTTCTCCATGAAGAGCGAGGAGTCCGCGCTGCGCGGTGCGGTCTCACGGCCGTCGATGGTCTGCACGGTACGGGTCCTGGCGTCGTAGTGGACGAAGTAGCCACCACCGCCCAGCCCCGCCGAGTACGGCTCGGTCACCCCGAGTGCCGCCGCGGTCGCCACCGCCGCGTCCGCCGCGTTGCCGCCCTTGCGGAGCACCTCGATGCCGGCGGCGGTCGCGTCGGCGTCGACGCTGGAGACCGCTCCCCCGTATCCCACCGCGACGGGTGACTTGGCCGGCGGTGCGGCCGTTGGTGCGGACGAGGACGGGGCTGCCGCCCCGACCGACACCAGTGCGGCGAGAACACCTAAGAACGACACATTCCGCGCGACAGAACGTCGCATGCGCACCTCCAGTGAAGGATCGTCCGCGCAGGGTAGCGCCGCCCGGGCCACCCCGTCAGGTCCGCCTCGAACTTGAGGCCGGATACCGGGCGCCGTGCGGCCACCGACCGGCAGCTGCACGAGACCGTGACCGCCCAGGCGTGGATCCGCGAACGCCAGTGGGGCAGGTCCGCGAGCAGCGGGCCACCGCAGTCGAGATCGCCTCCTGGGCGCGCGGGCACTGGACGGTGGCGAACACCGCCCACTGGGTACGCGACGTCGTCTTCGGCGAAGGTAAATCCCAGGTCAGGACCCATAGCACGCCCGCCGTATCGGCCGCGATCCGCGACCTGATCCGCGGCGCGCTCAGACTCGCCGGGTACATCAACACCGCCGCCGGACGCCGAGCCCACACGGAACGCCACCGCGTCCTCGCGCTCTACGGCATCACATGATCAACCAGACATCCAAGGCACTCGCCGGAGCCCTGGCACATCGGGGGTACGGCTCGGTGAACTCCCACTCCTGGTGCGACAGTTGCACTCGCGTCATACAAGTCGATCTACCGGATCGGCGACCGCCACGAGGGTGAATCCCGCAAACAGATCACGATGGGACGCGCACCCTGCTCCACGTCGGTAGCGACCTGGGGCGCCGCGGTACCCGACGCGTATCACCCTGGCACCGCTCGCCCGTTCGACCGGGGCTGCCCGCCGAGCGCGACATCCAGAAGGATCTTGCCTGGATCATGCACCGTCCGCGGTTTGCGCCACGGCTCCAACGCCGTCGATATCGCGGTGTCCAGACCCAACTTGCGGACCGTCTCGACCAACAGCACCGCGCCGGCCTGCGAGACCGTCCCGCTGCCACCGCCCTCAACACGGACACGCGGGTACAACCCGATACGCTTACTCACCTGGAGAGTGCTTCTTTCCGTGCAGCCAACAGGACCCTAGACAAGTCCCATCGTTGCAGGTCAGAAGCACTCTCCGCTTATTTGATCAAGACCCGGACAGGCTCACTCGCGAAAGCCCGAGGTTAGGCAAGGCGATCCCTTACGGGGTCTACCACGTGTCAGTGAACACCGGCTGGGTGAACGTCGGAGTCGACCACGACACCGCCGCGTTCGCCGCGGAATCACTGCGCCGCTGGTGGAACGCGATCGGCCGGGACACCTATTTGCAGGCCGGACGGCTGCTGATCACCAGTGACGCCGACGGATCCAACGGCTACCGGCGCAGGTCCTTCAAGACCGAGCTCGCTGTGTTCGCCGAACAGACCGGCCTGGCGGTGACCGTCTATCGCCGAGCTGTTCGGCGTCACAGCCAAGACCGTCAACCGCCGCATCCGCGATCTGCGGCAACTCCTCAACGAAGACGGCACTGCCAGCCCACCAGCCCGAACCAGACCACGAACCCTCGAAGACCTCGACCGCTACACCGACCGGAAAGGCATTATCCGCCACCAGAAGATCAAACCGGCGTGTTAATTCGCGGCAAGCCCCTTAAGGGCCTGCGGAGAATCAAGTCGTTGCTTCCCGCCTTGAGCCTCGTTGATGTGGTATGGGGAGTTCGGAGGAGATCGAGGAGGCGTTGGCCGCGAAGTTTCAGGCGCTGTTCCCGCACCTGGACGAGCGTCAGCGTCGGCTGGCCATAGGAGCGGAGGCTCGCTCGCTGGGCCATGGCGGGATCCGGCTGGTGGCCCGGGCCGCTGACGTCCGTGAGGGCACCGTGTCGCGTGGGGTGGCTGAACTGGAGTCGGGCGAAGCCCCGTTGGGACGGGTGCGCCGGGAGGGCGGCGGCCGCAAGCGTGCGGTGGACCTAGACCCGGGCCTGCGGCCCGCGCTGCTGGCCCTGGTCGAACCGGACATGCGGGGTGATCCGATGTCGCCGCTGCGCTGGACGACGAAGTCGACCCGTCACCTGGCCGCCGAGCTGACCGGGCAGGGACACCGTGTCTCGGCGGAGACTGTGGCCGACCTGCTGCGGGAGGAGGGCTTCAGTCTGCAGGGCAACGCCAAGACCATCGAGGGCAGGCAACACCCGGACCGAGACGCCCAGTTCCGTTACATCAACGAACGCGCCAAGGACTACCAGGCTGGCGGGGACCCGGTGGTCAGCGTGGACACCAAGAAGAAGGAGCTGGTCGGTAACTACAAGAACGCCGGCCACGAGTGGCAGCGCGAGGGCGAACCGACCCGGGTGCACACTCACGACTTCCCGGACCGCGAGCTGGGCAAGGCGATCCCGTACGGAATCTACGACCTGACCGCAAACACCGGCTGGGTCAGCGTGGGCACCGACCACGACACCGCCGCCTTCGCCGTCGAATCCGTCCGCCGCTGGTGGAACAGCCAAGGACGCGGCGCCTATCCGCACTCCCGGCGGCTTCTGATCACCGCGGACGCGGGCGGCTCGAACGGCTACCGCACCCGCGCCTGGAAGAGCGAACTCGCCGCCCTGGCCGTGGAAACCGGCCTGGAAATCACCGTCTGTCACTTTCCGCCAGGTACTTCAAAATGGAACAGAATCGAGCACCGGCTGTTCTCCCACATCACGATGAACTGGCGCGGCAGGCCGCTGACCAGCCACGAAGTCATCGTGAACAGTATCGCCGCGACCACCACGCGCACCGGGCTTACCGTGCACGCTGAACTCGACACCGGCGCCTACGAGACCGGAGTCCGCATCGGTGACCGGCAGATGGACGCGCTGCCCCTGCACAGCCACGACTGGCACGGCGACTGGAACTACACGCTGCAGCCCCAGGAGCACTGCCGGGACGGGATCCCGCCGCTCCCGCCCCAGAACCAGCCCGGCCACGGCCGGGAGTGGCTCGCTCATCCGGCCCTGACCGGCATCCAGCCGGATCAGTGGGACCAGCTGATCGCCGAACTCGCAGCGGCCCGCGAGACCCAGCGGGAGGAAGTCCTGCAGCAGCGACGCGGCGGCGACCGGCAGAAGGTGCCCGCAGCCGGCCTCTATACCGGCCGGCGCCCCGGCCTCAGCCTCGTCGACCGGCTTCTGGCCACCCTCCTCTACGAACGTCACGGGCTCCCGCAAGTGACGATCGCCCCGCTCTTCGGAGTAGTACCCCAGAGCCTCAACCGGGTCATCAGCCAGACCCGACATCTTCTCCACGAAGTCGACTACACCATCGAACCCACCGAGACACAGCTGGCCACCCTCGACGATCTCACCGACCTCGCCGCACACCTCGACATCCCCACCCCAGAGATCAACACGGCGAGTTATTGATCCGCAGGCCCTAACCACCCGGCCTTGGGTCAAGGCCCGTGCGGCGAGGTTCCGGCTTCTGTGCTCAGGGTGTAGCAGACAGGCCGGCGGCCCCGGTGATCTTTTTCCGGATGGTGAAGCGGTGACGCATTTCGGTGCGGCAGTCGGTGGCGGTCATCAGGTGGCGACGGGGACGGAAGCGAGGTGAGATGTCACTGGAGGCGGAGAGGAACCGCCGGGCTCCACCCACGCTGCGGAACCCCAGACTCCACAAGCAGTCCCTCCCCGGCCATCCCACTACCCAATGATCGTCCCACAGGCAGACGTTCAGCCAAGTTGGCAGTGCCCCGCCCGGGGAACGCGGTGGCGCGTGCGCCGCGTATGCTCAGGCCTTGTCCAGGGGCGGATGGGGCCTGTGCGATGTTTTACTACATCAGGTAGCAGGCGAGAAGGGCGGATTCCCATGGCTGAACAGCCCGCTGTGAGTGTCGGCGGCGTCACGTACCGGGTGACTCCCGAGTATTTGGCCAACGCCTCCAGCAACACGGCCCGCACGGCGACCGAGATCGCGGGGCAACTCGCGGAGCTCAAGGCGTACGTGACGAGCCTGGAGGCGAGTTGGCAGGGCATCGCCCACACCCAGTTCCAGACCCTCATGGCCGAGTACGACGTCTACGCGCGGATGCTCCACGACGCGCTGGAGGGCATCTCCAAGGGTCTCCAGGGCAACTACGTGAACTACAAGGAATCCGAGCAGCAGAACCTCAACAACCTCGCCGCGCTCGGCCAGGACGTGCCGAAGATCCCGTCGGGGACCAACTTCAACTGATCCGCCGCCCGGGCCGGTTCGCGCACACCGCCCCGGCGGTCCGCGCGCGGCCACCGGGCCGGGCGCATCCGAGGAGGAGCCATGGCCGATATCGACGGCACACCGATCTACGTCGGTGAGGGACTAGCCGCCGCGGGCGGCACGCTCAACGCCAGGGCCGGGGAGATCTCCGGTGAACTCCAGGCACTCAAGTCGCAGCTCGCGCCGCTCACCGACGCCTGGCGCGAGAGCCAGGCCGCGACGTACTACCAGGATCTCCAGAACGAGTGGGACCTGGCCGCCGACGGCCTCTTCGGGCCCGACGGCGTGCTCGGCCGCATCGCGCAGGCCATGCATGTCAACTGGAACAACTACAGTGACGCCGAGTGGTCGAACATGTCGACCTGGCGGCACTGAGCCCACCGCGGCCCGCGGGCCGGTGGCCCCGTACGCCCACACCGAAGCGGCCTCGTACGCCCCACACCGAAGGAAACGTCCGTGCCCGATGAACGCTGCCGGGTCACCGTGGTCGGCGAGCGCAGGCGAGTCGACCTCGCGCTTCCCGCGCAGGCCCCCATCGCCGAGTACACCCCCCGGCTCGCCACCCTGTGTGGCCAGCCCGAGCCCGAGGACCTGGCTCCGGTCTGGTCGCTCGCCGAGTCGGGCGGCCTGCCCCTCGCCCCCGGCGTCTCGCTGGCGGCGGCGGGCATCCTCGACGGCGCCGTGCTCTACCTGCGCGACCAGCGCGCCTCCGAACGCGAGGAGTTGAGCGTCACTGACCTCGACGAGCAGGTCGGGGAGGCGCGGGGGGACAGCTCGCTGTGGAGCGCCCGCCGCCGTGCCCAGAGCGTCGTGCTCGCCGGGCTCTTCGTCATGTTCGCCTCGGCGGTGTGGCTCGGCGCGTCCCGGCTCTCCGGCGCCTTCGCCGCCCTCGTCGCGGTCGCGGCACTGGGCAGCGCGCTCCTCGCCTGGTACGCCACCCGCAAGAACTGGCCGCTGCCGCTCGCCGTGCGGCGGCTCATCGCGCTCGCCGCCTGCCCGTTGATGGCCTGCGCGGGGCTCGGCGCCCCGGTGCACGGGCCCGTCGCGACACCCGTGCTCGTCGCGGGTACGGCCGTGATCGGCGCGCTCGCCGGGCTCCTCGCGCTGCCCTCGGCCGCCACCGTGCTGCTCCAGCTGTTCACGCTCGTCGCCGCGGCGTTCGTGGTCCCGCTGACCGTCCTGCACGCCGGTCTCGCCGGTTCCGCAGCCGTGGTCGCGACGGTGCTGTTCCTGCTCGCAGGGCTCCTGCCCCGGGTCACCAGCCAGATCGCGGTGCTCGTCCCCTCGGGGCGGGACACCGGCGCCGCCGTGATCGACTCCGCCGACGTCGCGGACATCGTCCGCCGCGGCAACCGGCTGCTGACCACGCTCAGCAGCGTCTCCTCCGCCGGTCTGGCCGCCGCGCTGCTCGTCCTCGCCGCACACGAAGACGTCTACGGTCTCGCGCTCGCCGCTTGCGTGAGCCTCGGCCTGCTTCTCCACGCCGGGACCGTCCGGGTGCTCAGCGCCGTCGCCCCCCAGCTCGCGGCGGGTGTCGTGGGACTGCTGGCGCTCGCCGTGCGCGTCCCCGAGTACGCCCTCGACTCGCGGACGGCCGGGCCGCTGGCCGCCTTCCTCGCTGGGCTCGTCCTGCTCGCCTGTGGTCTCTTCCTCGCCTTCGGCGCGGCCCTGCGCCCCGTCGAGCAGGAGCGCCCGAGCTGGCCGGGCGGACTCGCGACCTTCCTCGCGGTCGTCTGCGTGCCGCTCGCCGCCGGGGTCTTCGGCCTCTTCGACAAGCTGGCCAACCTCGGGAGCAGCCTGTGACGGGCCGTCAGGGGCACAGCTTTCCCGTACCTTCCCCGTCAGCCGGCCCGTCCGGCGGCCACCGGACGGGGGCCCGGCGGAGGCAGGCGCGGTGAGGCTCGCCGCGGAGCGCGTGGCGCCCGGGAGCTGGGGCGGTCACCGCACGATCGGGGCGGCGGTACGGGCGGCGAAGCCCGGCGCCGTCATCACCGTCCAGGCCGGTACCTACACCGAGAGCCTGGTGCTCGACAAGGACGTCAGCCTCGTCGCCAAGGGCACCGTGCGGCTCGTCGCCGCCCGGGGGCCCGCCCTCACCGTGCACGCGGGCCGCGCCGAGGTGCGGGGCTTCGCCCTCGAATCCGACGCCCCCCGGGACCCCGTCGTCCTGCTGCGCGGCGGCGAGCCGGTGCTGCGCGACTGCGAGATCACCGGCGGGCGCGTCGAGATCGCCGGGACGACGACCGCCCGGCTCGGCGGCTGCACCGTGCGGCGTGCCGGGGCGGCGGCGGTCCGCCTGACCGGCACCGGCCACGCAGTCTTGGAGGACGTGACGCTCGCCGGGTGCACCGGTGAGGGCCTGCGCGTGGAGGACGAGGCACGGGCCGAGGTCTCCGACTCCCTGATCGACGGCGTCACCGGGCACGGTGTCCTGGTGAGCGGCGGGGCGCACGTACGCCTGAGTCGCTGCGAGGTGCGCGCCAGCGGCGAGTCGGCCGTCCTCGTCGGCGGCCACGCCACCGCGAGCCTCGACGAGTGCCGCCTCCACGGGGCGGGCGGACAGGGCCTGTGGACGCGCGGCACGGCGGGCCGTCGCGCCCCCGCGGCCGAGGGCGCCGCGCACGAGGCCGGGGACCCGGGCCACGGGGTGCGGCTGCGGGACTGCGAGATCTTCCGCACCGCCGGTGCCGGCGTTCTCGCGGAGGACGACAGCGCGGTCCGCCTCCACGGCTGCCACGTGCACCACACCGAGGGCGCCGCCGTGTTCGTCACGGGCAAGGCCAGTGGCGAACTCATCTCCGTACGGGCCGTCGACTGCGCCGACAGCGCCCTCGTCGTGAGCGCCGCGGGGCAGGTCACCGGGCGGGACTGCACCTTCGCCCGTACCGGCGCCAACGGCGTCTACGCGGTGGGCGAGCCGGACCTCGCGCTGACCGACTGCACCGTGCGCGACACCGCCTACACGGCCGTCCACCTGGGCGGCTCGGCACGCCTGAGCGCCAGCGGCTGCACCGTCACCGGCACCCCCGAGTACGGTCTGCGGGTCACCGCGCGCGCCGAACTCCTCGCGACGGGCTGCGCGGTGAGCGGCGCCGAACTCGCCGGGGTGGTGGTCGAGGACGGCGACGCCGCCCTGCGCGACTGCCGCGTCTCCGGCGGCCGGGACGGTGTCCGGCTGCGCACCAGCCACCGCCCGCTGCTCGCGCGGTGCGCGATCGAGGGCAGCGCCGAGACGGGCGTCAGGATCGGCCCGGGGACCGGTGCCCGGCTGGAAAACGTGACCGTCATCGGCAGCGGCGGCGCGGGCCTGCTCCTCGAGGAGGACAGCACGGCCGTGATCGAGGACGGCACCGTGGACGCCTCCGGCGGCAGCGGCGTCGTCGTCCGCGCCGGTGCCAGGCCCGAGGTGCACGGTCTCACCGTCGAGGGGGCGGCGAAGAACGCGCTCTACGTCGACGAGGGCGGCGCGGGCCGCTACGAGGACTGCCGGCTCACCGGCAGCCGCTTCCCCGCCGTCTACGCCGCCGCCCGCTCCCGTGTCCTGCTGCGCCGCTGCACCGTCACCGGCACCGAGACCGACCTGCTGCGCGCCGAGGACGCCGAGGTGCGCGCCGAGGACTGCCACGTCGAGGACGTCGCGGAGCCGCTGCTGCCCTCGCTCGCGCCGCCGGGCGAGGCGCGCGCCGTCCTGACGGCCGTGCCCGCGCACCGCGCCCCCGCGAGGACCGGGCCGGGCGACCCCGAGGAGGGCGCTCGCGACCCCGAGGAGGCCGCGGCCAGACTGGCCGGACTCCACGCCGAACTCGACCGCCTGGTCGGGCTCGACGGCGTCAAGCGCGAGGTGCTGACGCTGACCAGGCTCATGCAGATGGTCAAGGTGCGCCAGGAAGCCGGGCTCGCCCCGCCGCCGCTCAGCCGTCACCTCGTCTTCGCGGGGAACGCCGGTACCGGCAAGACCACCGTCGCCCGGCTCTACGGCGGCTTCCTCGCCGCCCTCGGCCTGCTCAGCCGCGGTCACCTCGTGGAGACCGACCGCGGCGACCTCGTCGGCGAGTACGTGGGCCACACGGCGCCCCGTACGACCGCCGTCTTCAAGCGCGCCCTCGGCGGGGTCCTCTTCATCGACGAGGCGTACTCCCTTGTCCCGCAGGGGCAGATGACGGACTTCGGCTCCGAGGCCGTCGCGACGCTCGTCAAACTCATGGAGGACCACAGGGACGAGGTCGTCGTCATCGTCGCGGGCTACCCGAGCGAGATGGACCGGCTCCTCGGCTCCAACGCGGGCCTCGCCTCACGCTTCACCCGCACCCTCCACTTCGACGACTACTCCCCGCCCGAACTGGTGCGCATCGTGCAGTACCAGGCCGCGCGGCACGAGTACGCCTGCGCGCCCGAGACCGTGGAGGCGTTGCACGACTACTTCGAGACCCTGCCCCGCGGCGAGCGCTTCGGCAACGGGCGCAGCGCGCGGCAGGTCTTCCAGCGGATGACCGAGCGGCACGCCGCGCGCGTCGCGGAACTTGACCTCAGCCCCGCCGGACTGGCCGCCGCCGAGCCCGACCTGCTCACGGCGCTGCGGACGGCCGACCTCCCGCCCGAGGGCGCGCTGTGACCTGCGCGCCCCTTCCCCCCGCGCGCGTCCCGTACGCCGCGCCGCGACCGCAGACCCCGGAGGACCGGGGGAGAGGCAGGTGTACCACGGATGGCTGAGGAGATCACGTTCGAGGAGTTCAAGGCGGACCTCGCCGAACTGAGGGAGACGCTCGGCTACGTGCGCAGGGGGTCCGGGCGGGTCACCGAACTCATGCAGGAGATCGACCACGCCATGAAGGGCGTCGGCGAGCACTGGAACACCCCGGCCTACGGGACCTTCGACGAGATCGAGTCCTGGTTCCACAAGTGCCAGCACGACCTGGAGCGGGTCCTCGCCGACATCGTCGTCAAGATGCAGACGAGCTACGACAACTACCACGCCGCCGAGGAACAGAACGAGAAGAACCTGCACGGCGGGGGCTCCCATGGCTGAGTGCTCGCACCGCGCCGCCGGTACGGCCCTACGGCCCGGGGCGCTCTCCGCGCCGCTGCCCGTACGGCCGCGAGCGGGCGCCGTGCCGCGCCGCCGCCCCGCGAGGCACGTGGGGCGGGGCGGGGCCGGGCACGCACCCCGCTCAACCGGCGGGCGGCGGCGGGAAGCGCGACTCGCGGTCGGTGTGCGCGTACACCTGCCCGGAGTGATTGAGCAGGGCGATGTACTCGCCGAACTTCTCCAGCGCCGAGCCCACCTGAAGCAGCGCGCGCTCCATCGCCGGGTTCATCTCGGCGGCGAACTCCCGGGCGGCCGGCGCGAAGGGGTTGTCCGAGTCCTCCTGCGGCGGCTTGTAGCCGCTGGCCAGGCTCGTGTGCCCCTCACCGGTGTCGGCCTTGTCCTTCGCGGTCTGGCCGAAGACGGTGTCCTTGACCGAGGCGACGTGCGCGCGCACCTCCTCGTACTTCGCGACCGCCTCGCGCGCCTCGACGAGCATGGACTTCTCCCCCGTGCGCAGCGAGGCGAGGTCCACGCGCAGGTTTCCGGAGGGCGGGCCCGGCTTCGGCTCGGGGGGATTGGAGCCGCTGCTGTTGACGTCCTTCGGGTCGAGATTGAAGGAGGGCGGGGTGTCCCAGGCGACCTTGTCCTCCGGGACCAGGCCGCTGAGGTCCTTGCCGTTGTCGGCACTCGGCTCCGGGGCCGTGCCGTCGGCCGGTTTCTCCGGCTCGGGCAGGGGCGTCGTGTCGTACTTGGAATCTATCGGGCCGCTCACGGTCTCTCCCTCGTCTGTCCGGCACCGTCCCGGTGGCACGCCGGCCGGGGACCGGTCCCCGGGAACTCTGCCAGGTTTATCACTCGTGTGCCGAATTGTCAGTGCGGACCCGGTGGCGAGTACGGGAGCAAGTCCCTTACCGATCAACGGGTTTCGCCGGAAAGGTGCGTCATGGCCGATAACGGCAAGACCGACTACGACACCTCCCTCCTCGACGCCTCCCCGCAGGGGATGGCGTCCTCGGCCAAGCGGCTCCTCGACCTGAGCAAGGAGGTCTCGGAGACCACCCAGGCCATCGGGGACCGGATCTTCGGGCTGCGCCTGCGCTGGGAGGGCAAGGCAGCCGCCGACGCCCAGGCCGTCGTGGACGAGTGGAACCGCGTGATGCGCGAGCTGTTCGGCTTCAAGGACGACCCGAAGCCCGCCGTCCTGCCCACCCTCGCCGACGGCGTCGGGAGCGCCGAGCATAACTACAGCATCGCCGAGAACGGCATCACCGGCGCCTTCGGCAAGTTCCACGACGCGCTGACCGGCGGCGGGGACGGGAAGGACCTCAAGGACACCCCGCCCGGCGCGGAGACCGACACCAACAAGACGGCGATCACCATGACCTTCCCCTACTGAGCCACGGCGCCCGCGACCGCGCGGGCGCCCCGCATCCGCCCCCGCGCACCCGTGCCCCCGCCAGGGCCGCACCCGTGCCCGCGCCCCGCTCCGTCCGCAGACAGCCCGCTAGGCAGCCACCGTGAGTCGAATCCCCTTCCACCGCCCCGTCCGTATGACGCCGCCCCCCGTGCCGGAGGGCGGGACGACCCTCGCCGCCCCGCCCCAGCGACCCCAGCCGCAGGGCGCGGCGGGCTGGCTCATGCTCCTGCTGCCGCTGCTCTCCAGCGTCAGCATGGCCGCCTACATGGTCGCCTACGGGCGGGCCTGGATGATCCTGCTCGGCATGGCCTTCGTCGTGGTCTCCGTCGGCATCACCATCGGCGTCCGGATGCAGTTGCGCGGCAGCCGCCGCCGCAACCAGTTCCGCCAGCGCGAGCGGTACATGGAGTACCTGTCGGGAATGCGCAAGCAGGCGCTGCACTCGCGCGCCGAGCAGCGCGCCGCCGACGCCTGGCGGCACCCGCACCCCAACCGGCTGTGGGCGCTGGCAACGCGCCGCCGCCGGGTGTGGGAACGCCGCTCCGGCGACGACGACTTCCTCCGCCTGCGCCTGGGCACCGGCACCGTGCCACCCGTCGCGCCGTTGCGCCTGCCCGAGCAGAACGACCCGACCGTCGAGCTCGACACCGCCTGCCGCCACGCCGCCGCCGAACTCGTCGGCCAGCACGCCGCCGTCGACGACCAGGCCGCCTGGCTCGACCTCGGCAACTCCGGCGTCGTCAGCCTCCTCGGCCCCCGCACCCGGGGCCGGGAACTCGCCCAGGCACTCCTGCTCCAGCTCTCCGTGCTGCACGCCCCCGACGACGTACGCGTCGCCGTCGTCACCGGCGGGCACTCCGCCTGGGACTGGGCGAAGTGGCTGCCGCACGCGCAACCGGCCGACCAGGAGGGCGGGGCGCGCGAGCAGGAGGTCGTGCCGATGCTCGCCGACGACCTCACCGGACTCAACGACCACCTCCGCGCCGTCCTCGACCAGGCCGTCACGGCCCGCGCCGAGCGCGGCAACCGGCTGCTCACCCAACGCGGTGCCGCTGCGCGACAACACCTCGTCGTCTTCATCGACGACTACGAGCCCGAGGCCGTCTGGGCCCGCTCCGCGCTCCTCAACGAACTCCTCACCGAGGCCGGGCCCGAGATCGGCCTGCACCTCGTGTGCCTCGTGGACGAGGAAGGCTCGGAGCCGGGCCGCGTCGACGTCCGCGCCCGTACGAACGCGCGGGGCGGACTCGTCCTGCAGGGCCGGGACCCGGCCCTGCACGCGAGCGTCGAGAAGGCGAGCGCCGACGAGATCGCCCCCGGCGTCCTGGAGGCGGCCGCCCGCGCCCTCGCCCCGCTCCAGCTGTCAGGCGAGCGCGAGCAGGTCCTCTCCGCGCACGTCTCCCTCGCCGGAATGCTCGGCATCCCCGACATCGCCTCCTTCGACCCGGCCGACCGGCGCCGGGCCCCCGACGACCGGGACCTGCTCAGCGTCCCCATCGGCGTCACCGGCACCGGCGAACCCCTCGTCCTGGACCTCAAGGAGTCCGCGCAGGGCGGTGTCGGGCCGCACGGCCTCGTCGTCGGCGCCACCGGCTCCGGCAAGAGCGAACTGCTGCGCACCCTCGTCACGGGGCTCGCGCTGGTGCACTCCCCGGAACACCTCGCCTTCGTCCTGGTCGACTTCAAGGGCGGCGCGACCTTCGCCGGGGTCACCGAACTCCCGCACGTCTCCGGTCTCATCACCAACCTCGCCGACGACCTCGCCCTCGTGGACCGGATGCGCCAGGCGCTCCAGGGCGAGCAGCAGCGCCGCCAGCGGATGCTGCGCGAGGCCGGGAACGCCGACTCGGTGCGCGAGTACCAGCTGCGCCAGGCGGCGGGCGGCACCGACTCCGAGGGCAGGCCGCTCGAACCGCTGCCGCACCTGCTGATCGTCGTCGACGAGTTCGGTGAACTACTCTCCCAGCGACCCGACTTCATCGACCTGTTCGTCCAGATCGGGCGCGTGGGCCGCTCGCTCGGTATGCACCTGCTGCTCGCCACCCAGCGCCTGGAGGAGGGGCGCCTGCGGGGCCTTGAGTCCCATCTCTCGTACCGGATCGGACTGCGCACCTTCAGCGCCGCCGAGTCCCGGGCCGTCCTCGGCACCACGGACGCCTACAGCCTGCCCGCCATCCCCGGCTCGGCCTACCTGAAGGTGGACGAGACGGTGTACGAGCGTTTCCGCGTCGCCCACGTCTCCGCGCCCTACCGGGGCTTCGACCCCGACGCGTCCCCCGCGGCCCTCGCCCCGGTGCCCTTCGCCGTGCACGGGGAACTCGCGCCGCTCGCGCGCGAGGAGGAGGAGAAGCCGGCCTGGGAGTGGACCGGGACGGGCGGTACGACCGAACTCGCCCTCGCCGTCGAGCGTGTGCTCACCAAGGACACCCCTGGCCACCAGGTGTGGCTGCCCCCGCTGCCCACGCACTTCGGTCTGCTGCCGCTGCTCGGTGAGCCCGAGGTGGACCCGGAGCGCGGGCTCGTCGGGCCGCTGTGGCCGCTCCCGGGGAGCCTCAAGTTCCCGGCCGGTGTCATCGACGTACCGGCACGCCAGGAGCAGCGCCCCATCGGCATCGACCTCACGGGCCGCCAGGGGCACCTCGCCCTCGTCGGTGCCCCGCAGAGCGGGAAGTCCACCTTCCTGCGCACCGCGATGCTGAGCGCGATGCTCACCCACACCCCCGACGAACTCCAGTTCTACGCGATCGACATGGGCGGCGGCACTCTCCACGGGCTCGCCGACGCCCCGCACGTCGCGGGCATCGCCGGACGCCGCGACGAGGAACGCGTACGCCGGGTGCTCGCCGAGGTCGGCCGGATCGTCACCGCCCGCGAGACGATGTTCCGCGACCTGCGCATCCAGTCCGCCGCCGACCTGCGCGCACGCCGCGTGAGCGGCGAACTGCCCGAGGGCGTACGGGCCGCCGACGTCGTCCTCGTGGTCGACAACTGGGCCGCGCTGCACGCCGCGGAGGATGAGGCCGCCGCCGCGCTCACCGACATCTCCGCGCGCGGTCTCGGCGTCGGCGTCCACCTGTGGCTCACCGCGAACCGCTGGGCCGAGATCCGTGTCGGGCTGCGCGACAGTATCCCTGGCCGCCTCGAACTGCGCCTCAACGACCCCGCCGAGTCCGAGATCAACCGCCAGGCCGCCCGCGCGCTCGGCCAGAGCATCCCTGGCCGGGGCATCCTGCCGCCCGGCCTCACCCACCACGTCGCGCTGCCCCGTCTCGACGGCGTCGACTCCGTGGACGGACTCGCGGAGGCGGAACGCGCGCTCGTCGCCCTGATCGCCGCGAGCTGGAAGCGGCCCTCGGCCCCGACCCTGCGCGTCCTGCCGCAGCGGGTCACCGTCCGCGAACTGGCCGCCGTCGTGCCCGCCCCCGCCGACCACTGGGAGGGCCACGGCCCGGCCCTCACCGGCCGCGAGGTGCCCATCGGGCTGCGCGAGTCCGACCTCACCCCCGTCGGCCTCGATCTCACCTCCGGCGAGCCGCACTTCGTGGTCCTCGGTGACTCCGGCTCCGGCAAGACCGCCTTCCTGCGCGCCTGGATGCGCGGCCTCGCCGCCCAGCACTCCGCGCGCGACGCCCGCTTCATGGTGGTCGACTACCGGCACAGCCTCCTCGACGTCGTCCCGCCCGAGTACATCGGCGCGCGCGGCGGCAACGCCGACCTCGTCGCCGGGCAGGCTCAGGCCCTCGCGGAGACCCTGCGCAACCGGATGCCCCCGTCGGACGTCACGGCCGCCGAACTGGCCGGGCGCACCTGGTGGCAGGGGCCCGAACTGTACGTCGTCGCCGACGACTACGACCTCGCCGCCGGCGGCATGGGGCAAGGCCCGCTGGCCCCGCTCGCCCCGTTCATCCCGCAGGCAGAGGAGCTTGGCTTCCACCTCGTCCTGGCCCGCAGGGTCGGCGGCGCGGGGCGTGCCCTCCTCTCCGACCCGCTGCTGAGCAAGCTCAAGGAGAACGGCACGAGCGGGCTGCTGCTTTCCGGCGACCACCGGGAGGGCGTTCTCATCGGTGAGCAGCGCGCCCGGCGCGGCGAGCCGGGACGCGGTCTCCTCGTCCGCCGGGATCAGGGCCCCACCGTCGTTCAGGTCGCCCTCGACGAGCGCGACCTGCCGGAGGAGGCCACCGCGGGCCCGGCCGCCGCCCCCCGGGAGGACGGTCCGCCGCACCACGAACCCGTCGCCGCCCGCAGCTGACTGCCCCGGTCGCGGGGCCCGCCGGCCCCGCGACCGTCCTTGCCACGACGCCCGATCCCCCGCAGTACGCCCGAGGAGGGCGCTTCCATGTCTTCCGCGGAATCCGTACTCAACACCATCAAGCTTGAGGACATCTACGCCCTGGGCAACGCCTGGATTCAGCTCGGAGACGAGCTCCACGAGCGCCGGGTCGCCGCCAACGGGCATGTGGAGGGCATCGAGTGGAAGGGCGCGGCGGGCGACGCGGCCCGTCTCGCCTGGTCCGACGCGGCCGCCAAGAACCTCGACGACGCGATCGAGACCGCCTGGACCATCGGCCAGTCGATCAACCGCTACGCGGACAAGCTCCACGAGGCGGCGGAGGAGTACGCGAAGAAGCTCAACGCCATGATGTGGGCGGACATCCTCGGCGCGATCTTCAGCGCCGTCTTCTTCTACCTCGGGCCGCTCCTCGAAGGTGTGCTCGCCATGATCGGGCAGCTCATCGCCCGGCTCATCCCGGTGATCGCCTCGATGGTGGGGCGGCTCGGCCCCATCGGCAGCGCGGTGGTCGGCTCGATCGGCGGGGCCGTCATCGGCTCCGCCTCGGGCCTCGCCTTCGACCTCGGCATCGGCGCGGCGGGCGCGGCCATCGCGCACACGGACTACGACATCGATTGGGGCGCCGAGGCGCTGACCCTCGGCATCGGCGGCGGTTTCGGCGGCATCGCCGGAGGGCTCGGTGGCTACCACGGCGTCCCGAAGGGGATCACGCCCGACGGGGTACCGAAGGCGGGCAGCCCGCCGCCGCACTCGCCGCCGGTGACGAAGCCGGGCGGCTCGGACGGGTTCGCGCCCATCGGCGGGAGCGGCGGCAAGAACACCTTCACGCCGCCGCCCGCCCAGACCCGCCAAGGCGGCGACCACACCGTGCCCCTCCCCGGCGGCCC
The DNA here is from genome assembly GCF_036226405.1 of Streptomyces sp. NBC_01260. Lineage (NCBI taxonomy): Bacteria > Bacillati > Actinomycetota > Actinomycetes > Kitasatosporales > Streptomycetaceae > Streptomyces > Streptomyces sp. NBC_01260. Next base: position 1,046,651 of record NZ_CP108464.1, read on the forward strand.
GGGGAAGGGCGAAGGCGCGCCCCCCGTCACGGGCGGCGTCTCCGCCAAGGAGAACCCCCCCACGAGCAGTGGCCCCGCGGGCGGCCGTCCGGGCGACGTCGGGATGCCGCCGCCCGCGCGCGGCGAGGGCTCCGGCACCCACACCTCCACCCCCACCGGGGCCCCGGTCCCGCTCAGCGGTGGGCCGAACCCGCAGGGCGGCTCGCACCCCACGCCGTCCGACCGACCCGCCGGTGGCGACGGTTCTGGTACGGCCCCGCCGCCCACCCCGGCACCGCAGTCGGGAAAGCCTCACACCGTCACGGCGGGCGAGACCCCCGGCAAGCCCGTCCCGGGCGCGCAGGGCGGCGGCGATCGCGCCGGTTCGGACGCGCCCCCGCGCGGGGAGGCCTCCCGCACCGGCTCCGCGACACCCAACCCGCCGGTACGGGGCGAGGGCCCGCGTACGGAGGCCGCGCCGAACCCGCCGGTGCGGGACCAGGGCGCGGGGTCGGTGCCGCCGCCCGCTCCGGAGTCGGGGAAGCCGCATGTGGCGGGTGGTTCGGAGACGCCGGGTCGGCCGGTTCCGGGGGGTCCAGGCGGGGATCGTGCGGAGTCGCAGGGGCCGCGTGGCGAGTCGGCGGCGCCGAATCCGCCCGTGCGGGACCAGGGTTCGCGGTCCACGCCGGTTCCTCATGGCGAGGCTCCCGACCAGACACCGCACGCCGGCACGCCCGCGCGGCCGGGGCCCGAGCGGTCCGAGGGGACGGACGCGGGCGGTCCCGTTCCGCACGGCGACGGCGGAAGGCGTACGGAGACGGGCGGTTCCGTGCCGCCCCCCGTGGGGGAACGGTCCGAGGGGCCCGGTTCGCGCGTCACCGACACGGGGAGCCGTGGCAGCGACGGGAACCAGGGGACGGGACGGCCGCCCGCGAGCGGGAATCCGGCCGAGGGCGTGACCGGTGGCGTACGGCCAGGGCCCGGCACGGATCACGTCGTGCCGCCCCCCGCCGGGCGTCCCGGTGGCGATCACGCCACCACGGGCGACCCGGCGCGGCAGCCCGCCGCGCCCGGCGGCACCCCGCGCGGCGGCGAGCAGCAGGGCGCGGTACCGCCGGGCGGCGGCGGGCGCGCCACGGACGGGCCCGGGACGGGCGATCACGCGGAGACGCCCGTACCCGGACAGCGGCCCGGATCGCCCGATGCGGCGGATACGCCCGCCCCCGGGCAGCGGCCCGGGACGGACGAGCACCCGCGGACGACCCCGCCGGGTGAGGAGCCCGGGTCCACCGCCCCCCGCCCCGGCGGCGGGCACGAGACGCACTCGGCCCCGCCCCCGGCGGGCGGCGGGCGGCGCCAGGACGGCTCCGGCGCGGACGGCGTCGACGGTTCCGAGACGACCGGGAAGGGCGGCGGTGGCCGAACCCCGATGCCGCGCGAGGAGCTGAAGGACTGGCAGAAGCGCTTCACGGACGCGGACGCCTCGGGCGACGCGCAGGCACAGCGCCGCGTCGAGGACGCGTACGACGCGCGCATGGACGAACTGGAGGGCGTCAAGAGCAAGCCGTCCCCGGACAGCCCCGAGGGCATCGTGAAGACTGCGGACGCGATGGAGAAGTACGCCCGCGACCACGGCGTAACCGCGCCCGAGGCGAAGCAGCTCGCCGACCAGTACGCGAAGGACAGCCTGTCGGGCGACCCGGGGGCCCGCCAGAAGGCGGTCGACAAGTACAACGAGACCGTGGGGGACGCCCGCCGCGACCAGCAGTTCAAGGAGTGGATCGGGGACCGGGCCGGGCGCGGGAAGGGCGCCGGCGGAGGCCGCGGGAAGATGTCGAACGAAGAGCTGAAGGACTGGCAGAAGCGCTTCGCCGGTGCGGAAGACTCCGGCGACAAGGACGCCGTGACCCAGGCGGAGCACGACTACGGCAAGCGCCTCGACGAACTGGACGAGGCGCTGCGCGGACCGGTCCCGGGCAGCCCCGATTGGATCGCCAGGCGCGCGGACGGCATGGAGAGGTACGCGCGGGACCAGGGCGTACCGGGCGAGGACGCGAAGCAACTCTCCGACCAGTGGGCGAAGGCAGCGGCCTCCGGCGACCCGGGGGCGCGCTCGAAGGCGGGCTCGGACTGGAACGAGGCCGTCACGGACGCGCGCCGCGACCAGTGGATCGACGCCTGGAACAAGGACCGGGCCAAGACCGGGGTCGGCAGCGGCGACCGCGTCCGCATGACGCCCGGCGAACGGAAGAACTGGTTCGACCGCTTCGAGGAGGCGGAATCCTCGGGCGACAAGGCCGCCCTGGCCCGCATCGAGCACGACCTCGACGCGCGCCTCGACGAACTGGGCCACTCGGCATACGTGCCGCACGACCTCGACACCTCCGCCTCGGCGGGCCCGGACGTCACGAGCGGCCCGAAGACCGGCGGCGAGGTGCCGGACGGCGTGGCGAAACCGGGGGCCCGCCCCAGCGGCACGCGGGACGGCGAGCACGGTTCGCGCGACACGCGTGCGGGCGGCGGTGACGGCTCGCGGGACACACGTGCCGGCGGCAGCGACGGCTCGCGCGACACACGTGCGGGGCGTGGCGGCGGCGAGGACGACCACCGCGACGGACGCGTCGGGCGCGACTCGGACCAGGACGAGCTGGGGGACGGCTCCTGGCGCTTCCTGGGCGGGGACGACAGCCTGGTCCCCGAGCAGCCGAAGAACGTGCAGGTCGCGACCGCGTACCCCGAGCCGTCGCGCCGCCCGGACCTGTGGAGCGCCATCAACGACAAGGGACGCGGCGATCTGTGGGACTCGATCAACGAGCACAAGGGCGTTGACGCGGACGGCGGCCCCGCCCCGGCCCGGGAGACCAGCCCGGCGGACACGGCACCGCCCGCCCGTACGAGCGACGACGCGGCCCCGGTCCCCGGAACGAAGGACGGCGACGACACCGCTCCGGTCCCGGTGACGAAGGACGGCGACACCGCCGCCGCGCCTCCCGTCCCGGAGCGTGAGGCGGGCGGTGACCGTACCGAGGGCGGCAGGCCCGCACCGGCCGTGGCGGAGGACACCCCGGCGCCCGCTCCCCAGCCCGGGAAGGGGACGGAGACGCCGCAGGCCCCGTCCGGACACCAGGTCTACGAGGGGCTGTTGCAGGATCAGGGGCTCCTCGGCGAGGGCCAGGGCGTGCCCCGCTGGAACCGCCACGGGGTCCACGAGTTCTCCCCCGAGGGGAACCTCCGCTCCGAGACCACGAGTCCGCAGCACGAGCGGGTCGCGCGGGTGACGCCTCAGCAGTGGGGCGAGGCGATGGAGCGCTTCGCCCGGGGCCAGGGCCTGAGCCCGCGTGAGGCGGCCCAGTGGGGTCAGGCGTACCGCGAGGCGCGCATGGACGGGGGCGAGTCGGCGTGGAGCCGCGTCGAGGACGGCGTGGCGAGTCGTCTCCTGGACCGCGAGATCGAGCATGGCGCGGCGCAGCGCACCCCGGAGCAGATGGGGCAGGGCGTACGGGATCACGCCCTGGATCGCGGCATGTCCCCGGAGGAGGCCGCCGACTGGGGCAAGCGCGCGGAGGACGCGTGGGCCCCGGACGGCGACCGTGGCGCGTTCCACGGAAAGTTCGAGAAGCGGCTCGAGGAGATCCAGGCGGCGAAGCAGCAGGGCGAGGGCAAGCGCGAGAACGCACCGGCACCGGACGGCACGCGCGAGACCACCACCACGACCAGGCCTCCGGCCCCCGAGCGCGACGTGCCCGGCGACCGGACCGAGAACACGAGGCCGGCTCCGGCGGCGGGCGAGGACGCGCCCGCTCCGGTGGCGGAGAAGGATACCCCGGCCCCCGTTCCCCAGCCGGTGAAGGAGCCGGAGACGTCGCAGGCTCCGGCCGGACACGAGGTCTACGAAGGGCTGTTGCAGGATCAGGGTCTCCTCGGCCGTGGCCAGGGCGTGCCGCGCTGGGACCGGCACGAGGTGCACGGACGAACCGGCGGGGCCAATCCCCTGGCCGGGACGGCGCAGCACCAGCGGGAGCGGGTCAACGAGATGACGCCCCAGCAGTGGGGCAAGGCCATGGAGCGCTTCGCCCGGGGCCAGGGCCTGAGCCCGCGTGAGGCGGCCCAGTGGGGTCAGGAGTACCGCGAGGCGCGCATGGACGGGGGCGAGTCGGCGTGGAGCCGCGTCGAGGACGGCGTGGCGAGTCGTCTCCTGGACCGCGAGATCGAGCATGGCGCGGCGCAGCGCACCCCGGAGCAGATGGGGCAGGGCGTACGGGATCACGCCCTGGATCGCGGCATGTCCCCGGAGGAGGCGGCCGACTGGGGCAAGCGCGCGGAGGACGCGTGGGCCCCGGACGGCGACCGTGGCGCGTTCCACGGAAAGTTCGAGAAGCGGCTCGAGGAGATCCAGGCGGCGAAGCAGCAGGGCGAGGGCAAGCGCGAGAACGCGCAGAACCCCGAGGTCACGGGGGAGAAGGACGCCGGTACGGAGGAACCGGGCAGCGTACCGCGCGGTGAGCACGAGAGCACCGACACGCCCGTCACGACCACGCCTCCCGCCCCCGACCGTGACGCGCCCGGCGGCCGGACCGAGAACACGAGGCCGGAACCGGCCGTGGCGGAGGACTCCCCTGCCCCTGCCCCTGCCGGGCACCAGATCTACGAGGGGCTGTTGCAGGATCAGGGGCTCCTCGGCCGTGGCCAGGGCGTGCCGCACTGGGACCGGCACGGGGTCCACGAGCTGACCGGCGACGGCAGGCCGTACGCCGGGTCCGGGGACCTCCAGCGCGAGCGGGTCGCGCGGGTGACGCCTCAGCAGTGGGGCGAGGCGATGGAGCGCTTCGCCCGGGGCCGGGGCCTCAGTCCGCGTGAGGCGGCCCAGTGGGGTCAGGCGTACCGCGAGGCGCGCATGGACGGGGGCGAGTCGGCGTGGAGCCGCGTCGAGGACGGCGTGGCGAGTCGTCTCCTGGACCGCGAGATCGACCAGCGCGTGGCACAACGGACCCCGGAGCAGTGGGGGCAGGGCGTACGGGACATCGGCCGGGATTCCGGGATGTCCCCGGAGGAGGCCGCCGACTGGGCCAAGCGAGCGGAGGCCGCCTGGAGTCCGGGTGGCGACCGTGGCGCGTTCCACGGGAAGTTCCAGGAGCGCGTTCAGGAGATCCAGGGGGCCACGCGGGCCGCACCGTCGGACCACGCCACGAACAGCGGCCCCGTACGCGACGAACCGGGCACCGGGGGACACGCGTCCCCGAAACCGGCCCCCGAGGAGGGCAAGACCACCCCGGACACGGTGGAGCCGACGTCTGAGGTGGGTAAGCCGGTGGGCGAGCTCGTGGAGCCGACTCCGGTGACGGGCAGGCCGGTTCCGGGCGCGCTGAAGCCGATTCCCGGCGATTCCGGGCAGATCCCTGCCCTGGTGGAGCAGACTCCCGACCCAGTGGAGCAGCCCCCCACCACGGCCACCCCCACCCCCGCACAGTCGTCCCGTGGGACGCGTTCCGTGCCGCCGGCTTCGGAGGAGGTGCGGTTCGCGCCGCTCGCTCCCGGGCAGGCGTCCTTGGACGACGCCGAGCCGCTCGGCCCGGTGATCAACGCGCGACCGAGGGGGGCTGCCGGGCAGACGCCGCCCGAGATCATCACCGACTGGGTGCGGCAGTCCGGCAGCTCCCGCCGCTCCGAACCGCTCCAGGCGGTGGACCTGGCCGTACGGGCCCTCGTCAACGGCTGGGGCGGCGAGCAGGAGGCCACGCACCGCACGCGGGTGCTCCAGGCGATCACGGCGTGGAAGGACTCCAAGAGCGGCAGGAGCGCGCGCGACAAGGCGATCGCGCGCCTCGGCCAGGCGGTCGTGGACCGGGGCAAGGCGCTGACCGCCGCCGCCCCCGCGACCCGGCGCTCGCTTCGGGACATGGGGCGGCCAAGCCCCCGGCCTCTGGTGCCGGTACCCCCGCACCAGCAGGAGGCCGAGGGCTACGGCCCCGCCCGGGGGTTCGAGGTGGAGGTCCACCTCATGCGGGTGCGACTGCCCCGGGGAGAGAGCCACCAGACGTACGACCAGATCGTGAACGTCCCCGGCCTGCTCGACATCACCCTCGACAAAGCGGGCGGCCAGCCGGTCCTGGAGATCGTCTCGGCCCCCACCCGCTCCCTGGTCCACGGCGCGCCCGATGGGCGGGCCGAGCCCGAGGCGGTGGCCAACGCCTTCCTCGACTCGCTCCACCGCATCACGCACGCCGCCGGCAGCACGCGCTTCCCGGGCATCTTCCCCGCGTCCCACGGGTACGTCGTCGACGACGACGCGGCGGAGCTGTGGCTCCAGGAGAACCCGTCCGCGCACATCCTCGTGCACCACACGGTGGCCGTCCCGCTCTCGGGCTTCGTGCCCCTCATCCGCCATGTGCGGGACCGGATGCGCCCCGCCGCCGGTGAGACGCTCGGCGCCGCGCACGCGGACAGCGACCGGGCGATCGCGTACGGGGAGAGGGGTGGCGAGCGATTCGCGCGCTGGATCGACGCACACCCCACACAGCGCGCGCAGGTCACCGCCTTCGACGCGCCGGACCTCGTCGGCGTGCTCACCCTCGGCTTCGCCCAGGTCGTAGCGGCGCTGCGGGGCAGCGCCGCTGGCGCGGACTACCCGAAGGACTGGACGGCCGCCACCTCGCGCGACTCCCTCTCCGCCGTCCGAGCCGGGCTCGGCCCCGTGCCGCGCGCCTTCCTGGAGGACCAGGCGGACGTCCTCGCGCAGGACTTCGTCGCGGCCGTCCCCTTCGACGGCGACCCGCTGGAGCAGCGTCTGCGGGACGTCGGCAGGGGACAGAGCGCCACGGTCGGGGAGTACCTGGACAACCTGCTCCTTGAGCACCCCGATCGCGTCGTGGACCAGTACGAGGCACTCGTCGTCCGTTCCAACTTCGACGCGCTGGACAGCAACCCGGACGAGGACGGACGGCCGCGCATCGTGCCGTCGGTGGTCCGCGTCGAGGTGCGGTCCTACGCGCCGGTCGATTCGCGGGACGTCGATGTCCTCACCCAGTCCGACGCGCTCGCCGAGGTCTCCCTGACCACGTACAACGAGGCGCGCGTCCGGCGTGGCCTGCCCCCTGTCGGCCCCGCCGTCCGCCCCGCGCCGCCCGCCCCGGTCCTCGACCGGCCCGCCCCGGCCACCGCCACGCCCGCCGCCCCGGTCACCGTGCCGCGCCCCGCGCCCGCCCGGCCCCGGCCCGCCGTGCCCGCGCCGGGCGCGGGGCTGCCGCCCGCGCTCGGCGCGCTCGCGGCGGAGCTGCCCCGCCTCCCAGCCGCGGAACGCGCCGCGCGGGTCGCCGCGCTCTCGCCGGGCGAGCGCGCCGCGCTCGTCGCCGACCCCGGTCTCGTACGGGAGATGCGCGAGACGCTGACCGGCGAGGAGTTCCGGCAGCTGGCGGCCGAATGGTTCGTCGTCGTGCCCGTGGGCGTCCACGAGCCCGCCGACTCGCGGGCCGAGGCCGAGCGCATCGTCGGGGAGATGACCGCAGACCCCGACATCGCCGAGGCGCTTCTCACCGGGGGCCGGCAGCTCCTCGTGGTGCCCCGTGACGTCCCGTTCAGCGGCCTTGAGGCATTCCACGGCCTTCAGGGCGCCCCCGGCCGTTCCCTCGGCACCGAGCGCGGCGGCTTCGCCAGGGGCTACGCGGGCGTGCCCGAGGAGAACCTGCTCGGCGAACCCGCCGCCGTCCACGGCGCGGGCACCTACGCGGACGGCTACTCCAGCGCCCGCCACGAGTGGGCGCACGCCGTCGAGTCCGTGCTCGACCCGGCGGACCAGCAGTGGATCAAGGACGTCTACGAGGCGAAGCGGGCCGCCGAGGCGGCCGGCGAGACCGTGCCCTGGCCCGACGGCCGCTTCCCCAACTACTCCTCCTCCGACGCGCACGAGTACTTCGCGCAGCTCACGACGGCCTACCACGCCGCGAACGCAGGGGTTGACGAGCTGTCCGGCTCCCGGCGCAACAACGGCGCGGACTGGGTGGAGCAGCACGACCCCGCGCTGCTGCCGCTGCTCCACCGGCTCTACGGGCCGGGGCGCCCGGCCGCGCGCGACGGGCTCGACAACCCCCTCGTGCTCACCGGCTTCCGGGCCTTCTGGGGCCGCGTGGAAGGCACCGCGGACACTTCCTCCACTCCCCTCGCCGAGCAGCCCGCCGCCGCGTCGCGCGAGGACGGAGCGGCGGACGTGCGCCGGGACGGGGCGCCGGGACAGGCCGGGCAGGGGACCCCCGGGGAGCGGACCGCGCCCGGCACCGGCGGGCAGCGGCTCGCCCCGCCCGCCGGGGAGGGCACCGCGACGCGCCCCGCCTTCGACCCCCGGCTCGTGGGTGTGCTGCGACGTGCCTTCGGTCCCGGCATCGAGCAGACCGGCCAGTTTTCCGGGCTGTACGGCGCCCTGCACATGCTCGTCGGGGCGTACGGGGCCACCCCGCGCTTCAGCGGCGTTCCGTTCGACCTGGACACAGTGACCCGTCACGTCCTGCGGACGGACCCGGCCGAGGACATCACCCCGCAGCGGCGCATGGAGCTGTTCCAGACGATCTCCAGCGCCGCCCGGGCCGGTTGGGCGGGCGGGCTCCCCGGGCTCGTCGCCTACCGCGTGCGGCGGATGGGGGCGCTGGGCCCCGCCTCGGTCCTCACCGACGCCTCCGGCAACTTCCTCGGCCGCAACCTCACCGGCCACGCCGGGCTGACGCTCGACGCCGGCCAGGTCCTGAGCCCCGGCGCGGACGGCAACCTGCGCTCCGCCCCCGCGCCTTGGCCGGGGAAGCCGCACGTCGTCGTCGCCGAGCGCGAGGAGGACACGGGCCGCGTCCGGGTGGCCGTCAACGGGGGCGGGACGGTCTCGCTCGACGAGGAGGAGTTCGCCGCGCTCGTCGCCCAGGACCCCGACCGGTCCCCCGAGGCGCCCGTCGCCGTGGGCGTCGGGCCCCGTCAGGGCGGTACGTCGGAGAGTCTGTCCCGGCTGATCGCGGACGGTACGGCCACCCGCGCCTGGGGCGTCACCCGCCCCTTCCGGCTCCAGCCGGCTCCCGGCGGGGCTCGCGTCTTCGCCTTCCCGCCGCCCGAGCCGGACGAGCAGCCCGTACCGGTCGGCTCGTGGTTCCCGAGCGACCCGGGCCTCGTACCGGCCGGGCCCGAGGGACGGGTGACGGCGAGCGACGGCTCCACGTACCCCGACTCGGACGTGCGCTCGTACCCCATCGTGACCTCGGACGGCCAGGAGCTCACCGGCCGTTCCTATCTCGACGAGGCCGACATCGCCCGCCGGGAGGAGGCGCTGCGGATGGTTTCCGAGATGACGCACTACTACAACGAGACCGAGGCGATTCCCGGCCTCTCCACCGCCCGGCGGGGCCCGTTGATGCTGCTGCCGCGCGGACTCGCGGACGCCTACGTCACCCTCGGGCACGGAGAGGGCGGCCGGGTCGTCCTGCCGATGCACAGCACCGGGCGCAACCACCAGGTCGCGCCCACGGAACTGGGCCGCGAGCTCCGCCGCCGCCCCAGCGTGCAGCGGCTGCGCCCGGAGGTGCCGCTGTGGCTCCTGTGGTGCGAGATCGCCATGGCGCGGCCCGGCTCGGACCCGCTCGTCCGCCCGGTGGCGGCGCAGGAGGTCTCCAACCAGACCCGGCGCCACGTAGTGGCCTCCGATGCGCTGGTCGCGCTCGACGAGGGCGACGAGCAGCACCCCGCGGGGCTCATCAAGACCGATGACCCCGACCGGCCCCGGTACGAGTGGCACCAGTTCCTGCCGGAACCCCTCGTGGACCGCCTCATCGCGCTCGCCGACCACGCCGGACTGCCCGGGGACGTGGCGCGGCGTACGACCCGGGTCCTGCGCTGGGTGCGCGCTCTGCGCCTGGCCTTCGGCTTCGACATCGACACGCGCGCCGATCGCCAGGAAGAATTTCTCGCCCTCATCTCGGACTTCGGCGCGCTGGAGCAGCAACGCCTGTGGCAGGGCGGCGCGGAGGGCGCCGAGCCGCTCACGTGGCGGGATCTGGAGGACCTTACGCAGGCCCACGCCCAGCAGTCGGGCCACACGGCGGGCCCGGTGACCGCCGGCACGCTGCACGGAATGCTCAGCGGGGCGGGCAACGGCACGCTGCGGCTCCCCGCACCGCGCGAAAGCGACGCGGTGCGCCAGGCGCCCCCGGCCCCGGGCGGCGCGACCCCCGGCCCCTCCTCCCGCGTCCTGCTCGCTCCGCCGACGCCCACCCCCACGGCTCCGGCCCCGGGACGGCAGGCGGCGCCCGGCCGCTCCCGCGTCGCCGAACTCGTCGGCAGGTACGAGGAGATGGCGCGGGCGTTCGACGACCACGAGCGGCGGGGCACACTGCCCGGACAGGAGCAGGAGACCCCCTCCCCCGCCTCCCTGGACGAGCACCGCGCTCCGGCTCCGGCAGAGGAAGTGCGTGCTCCGGTCCCCGTTCCGGCGGAGGAGGTGCGTGCTCCCGTGGCGGAGGTCCCCGTTTCCCCGGACGCCTACCTGGAGGAGCACGGCCTGACGCCGGTGCACATCCTGCCGGGCGGCGACACGCTCGCCCACCTGCTGACCGCCGCCGCCCCCGTCGAAACCGGCCGGCTCTCACGGGGCGAACGACCTGCCACACCCGGAGAGTTGCGCGAAAGGTTCGCGAGCGCGCTCGCCACCGAGTTCGCCGTGCCCCCGGCGGAACGCACGCTCGGGCTGCCCGCGGAAGGCCCCCGGCCCGGCACCCCGCTCCTCCCGGCCGGTGAGCCGGACGCCCTCGTCCAGGGCGTGCGGACCGGCCAGGGACCCGGCGCGTCCGACTGGCTGACCCTCGCGGTCGCCGCCCCCGTACTGAACCTGCGTCTCAGCGTGCTGCTGCCGGACGGCAGGACATGGACCGCCGGTCCGCGCGAGGGCCGCGCGGCGGTGCTGCTCCACCAGGAGAACCCCCCTCCGCACACCTCGCCCTGGCTCGCGACGGAGCCCGCCGACACCGCCGCCCAGGAGCCCGCGCGCACGGTCGCCGCCATGCCCCCCGTGCGTACGGCGGCGGCGCCCCCGCCCGGCCGTACGGCGCCCGAGGTCTTCTTCGGCGTCGAGACCCGCCCGGTCCGCGAGGACCCGCGCCCGGCCGAGACCGTCCCCACCCCGCCGCCCGCCCGCACGACGCTGCCCGAGCCCCGTACCGAAGCGGTCCCGCCCGTGGAGACCGGCACCACGACGGAGACGGTGGTCGACGACGAGACCACGACGGTGGTGCCGCCGGTCGAGGACGAGACCACGACGGTCGCGCCGCTCGTCGCGACGGAGACGGTGCCCGCCTTCTCGCCGTACATCCAGACCTACGGTGCGCGGCACGACGGCTCGGTCGGCTTCGTGGCCTACGAGGTGCCCTCCGACGAGGTCCTGCACGGCCTGCGCGAGCAGGTCATGGCCGCGCTCGGTGTCGAGACGGGAAGCCCGCACGAGGAGGCGGTGCGCGCCCATCTCGACCGCGTGCTCGACTCCACCGAGATCGCCGGGAACCTCCCGGCGTTCCGCGGCCCCCGGGGCCACCGCGTCACGGTGCCCGTCGGTGGCGTGGAACGCACGGTGGACGTGCGCCTGCGGCTGACCGGGCCCGGCCCCGACGCGCGCACCGGCGTCAGCCGGTCCCTGCCCCGTACGCGGCGCCTCGAGCGGCAGAGCGAGGGCATCCAGGCCCTCACATCGGCGCAGAACTCCGGCACCGCGCGCACCGTGTCCCTGCCCTACCTCGCGCTCCCCGAGGCCGCCTCGGGACCGCTGCGCTGGGTCTCCGTCACGGTGGCGCCCAGCCTGACGCTCCGGCAGCGCTCGCTCAACATCGGCGTCAGCGAGAGCCTTTCCGTCAAGATCCTCCAGCGCGCGGGCGACGACGCCCGTTCGGTACGGTTCGACGGGGCCTGGCAGGTCCGCGCGGACGCCGAACCGGCTGCCGCCGACGGCTGGGACACCGAACAGGTCCACGGCCCGCTGCACGTCTGGTTCCCCGGGAACCGGGTCGGCGCGGAAGGGGACGCCGCCGAACTGCCGCGCGCCGCCGGGCTCGACACCTTTCCCCTGTGGGGAGTCGAGGACATCCTCGACGCGGGCCTCCTGACACGACAGGTGCTCGACCACGAGGATCTTCCCGCGCAGCGCGACCTCGGTGCGGAGTCCCGGGCGGCTCTGGAGGACTTTCTGGACGAGCAGCTGACACGGGGCTCGCTGCACCTCCAGCGCGACCGGGGGGTCATGTCCCCGCTCCTCACAGACACCGACGGCACCGTCATCGGCTTCGTCCGCGTCCGCGCCGTCGTCACGCCCGGCACGCCCTACCACCGGACGGCCGACGGGGACAAGGCGCTGGAGGTCCGCTTCACGCACAGCTCCAGCACCGACCGCTCGGCCCGTGTCGTCAGCGGTGCCGGCCTCGGCGTCGCCATCGCCCCGATGTTCACCTCCCGGACGGAACAGGGTCACCCCGGTGCCGCCGACCACTGGGGCGGAAGGTTCCAGTTCAAGGGCGCGCCCTCCTGGCAGTCGGGCGACGCGCTGAACACCGGTGCCAAATCGGGCATGATGCACGGCCTCACCACCTCCAACGGTCAGCTGCTGACGCCCGCCGACCTGACGTACGAGGTGACGTTCGTCCGGGCGGGCGGCGGGACGCAGGGCCCGGTCCGGATCGGGCGCGGCGAGGAGAGCGTCCAGCTGCGGCTGCTGCCCCACGACATCGTCGCGGGGGCGGCGCCCACGGAGGAGCGGCGCGGGCTGCCGCCCCACCTCGACAGCCTCTCCGCCATCGGGTACACCGCCGTCCCCCTCTCACTCGAAGGGGCCGACGAGGTCTTCGACCGGGCCGAGGCGCGGTTGCGAGCCCTCCACTACCTGCCGCCGCTGGAGCACCAGCCCTGGGAGAGCCGTATCCAGGGGCGGCGCGCCCGCGCCCAGTTGGCGAACCTCCAGCGGTTCGAGCAGTTGCGCTCCGGCATCGGCCAGGCGACCGCGCTCCCGGACGGCGTCGAGGGCGGCAGGCCCATCTGGCTGGACCTGCCCGGCCTGACGGGCGGCAGCGCGCGCGTCGAACTGCGCATGACCATCACCCGGGACCGCACCCCGCGCGCCGGGGAGACCGGACCGCCCGCCGCGACGCACGAGCTGCGGCTGGCGGACGTCGAGACCGTCGCCACCGGCTCCCACGAGGCGCGCGGCACCCGCGAGCGGTCCACCGCGCTAGGTCTCGACCTCAGCATCGGCGGAGGCCCGCGCCAGCCCGCCGGCAACTGGTCGGTGGACTACCTCGCCGACGGCACTTACGCCCGTACGTGGGCGCGCTCCGCCACCGCGGGCTCCGCCGTCGCGAGCGAGCAGGCCAACACGAGCAAGAGCGGGGGGACGGAGATCTTCGCCGTGCCCGCCCGGCTCGCGCTCGACCTCTACCAGGGCACCTCGCAGGTGCCGGAGGCCCGCTTCGCCGAGCCCCCGGCGCCACCGCGCCCCGCGGCGGACACCGCCCCCCGGCCGGTGACCGCCGCCGGTACGGACACCGTCCCCGAGGTCCCGGACCTCGGGGACGTCCCGCCCGGCACCGGGATCTTCCCCCTCAGGGACCTCGCGCCGGGCACGGAGACCGCACCGCCCACGGACACCGAGCCCGGTACGGAGGACACCGACCCCGAGGCCGGGATCGTGCCTGCGCGGGGGGAGGCGCAGCCCGTCACGGCGCCCGTCGTGGTCCGGCTCGCCGTTTCGCACCACCGCACCCTGCCCCGCCCGGCGGACGCGGCGCCCGCAGAGGTCCCCGAGGCCCCGGGCTACACGATCCGCGCACCGCGCACCGGGACCGGCGCGGACAACGACCGCACGCTTCTCGGGCTCGTGGACGAGGAGGGGAACCCGCTGCCCGACGTCACCAAGCTCCTCGACGACTCCCACGCGGACCTCTTCCGGGCCGCGGAGGCGATCCAGGCCGCTCTGCGCCTCGTCGCCTCCGGCGACTACCCCGGTCGGCCGGACCGCGGCACCTTCGGCCAGTTGTCCGAGTGGGCCCGGCAGGCCGCCGCCCTGCCGGGCGTGCGCCCGGTGAGTGACCACCTGGTGGGCCAGGACCCGCGGGACAGGGGCACCTTCGCGAACGAGGCGGCCTTCCAGCAGACGCGGGTCGCCAGCCTCCTCGGCCGCGCGCACCAGATCCTCAACGGCGTCTACACCGTCGAGGGGATCGTCCTGCCGGGACTCGGCGCCGACCAGCACCTCGCCATGGACGTGGAGGGATACCTCCACCACCCCACGCGCGACGCCGAGTTCGCCACGCACGGCCAGAACGACGTGAACGCCACGGACCTCGCCGCCGAGCGACGTACGAAGAGCAGCTCCACCACCGGCGCCTTCGGGGTGACCGGCCTGCGGGGCGCGCCCAGGCCCACGCCCGAGGGCACCGTCGCCCGTATGGTCCGGGGCAACATCGCTGGTACGGGCTCCCGTACGCACCGCGGGGAGCACGTCGAGGACACGTCCTCCAGCAGCGCCACCGTGCGCGGCGGCACCGAGGGGGCCGCCCAGCACCTCATCACGGCCGACCTCACCCTCCTGCTCACCATCCGGCACGGCACGGCCAACGTCGTCGGCAACGCGGTCGGACTCGGCAGCGGGAGCGACATCACGCTCGCCATCGACGTGCCGCGCGCCGTCCAGTTCCGGCTCTACCCGGGGCAGCTCATCCGCGAGGCGCGGTGGTTCAGCGGGATCGAAGGGCTCGTCGTGCCGACGGCACCGCCATACACGGTGTCGCTCCCGGACGACTTCGTCCGCACGCGCGAGCCGGGATTCGGCGCCGTCCTCTCGGTCACCCAGCTCGACGACCCGGTCACCCGCCGCCCGAGCCGCAACCGTATGTGGCACGAGGTGACCCGGCTCGTGGAGCGCGTGGCATCCGGCGTCACCCGGCCCGGGAACATCGCCCACCTCTCCGGGGTCGCCGCCCTCGTCGCCGACCAGACCTCGCCGACGCGTCTGCGGACGCTGCCGACACGCGGTTCGGTCAGCCTGTGGTTCCGGTACGGGGCCCGCGCCGACGCCCACCTCGTCGAGGTGACGCTGCGCGCCGATCCCGAGGCGCAGACCCCGGGCCTGCGCGAGATCCAGGGCCGCCCCGCCGGGGAGAAGACGGGCGTGGAGCAGCAGAGCACGCACGCCCCGGACAACAGGATGGAGAGCGACACCGTCTCCCGCACCGTCACGGGGCTCCTCGACCTCGGGCTGCGCGACCCGCGTCCGGGCACGTCCCGCTACACGGACCGCTGGTCCCTGCTGCCTTCGGCCGTCCAGGGGCGCGCCCTCACCCGGCGCTCCGACCGCACCGCCGACGACCGCTTCTGGCAGCGCTCCGACAACGTCGCGGACTTCGACCGCGTCGGCTACCGCTTCACCGTCTCGGTGCGCACCAGCCTCATCCCCGAATCGCTCTTCGACCTGGTCGGCGGCCTCCTGGGCCGGGGGCTCGCGTCGATGGCGGACCGGGGAGACCGCTACTGGCTCCCGGCCTTCCTGAGCGGCTTCTTCCACGGGGCACCCGCGCAGGAGGTGGTCGTCCCGGTCGACGTGGCGCTGCGCTTCGCAGGCTCCGACAGCGTCGCCCGGACCGACACGGGGCACACGGCGGACGGCGTCCGCGAGTGGACCCCGCTGTCCCCGCGGGTCAGGGAGAGCGACCCGCTGCTGCCCGCCGCCGACGAGGAGACCACCCCGGCCGGGGAGCGCACCCTGAGCGCGTACCCCCGGTTCGTGCCCACGAGCACCACGCCGCTGAGTCACTTCAACGCCTTCCCGGAGCTGGCCGAGGCGATCCGGGCGGTCTCGCCGGGCATCGAGGGGCACTGGGGCCTGACGGCCGACGCACACCCCGACGCGGGCAACGCGCGCCTGACCGACCTCGCGCAGTCCGGGCGCCCGGCGGCGCTGACCGGACCGGCCACGGCGGCCGGTCTCCACCCCCGGATGCCCGGCGGCTGGCCCGTCCTCAGCGGCACCGGATCGCCCGTCACCCTCCAGGTGACCGTGCACGACCCGCGCCTCTTCGCACCGGGGGCGGCGGACATCGCGGCGGACGGCGCCAGGACCCGTACGCGCGTCGCCGTGAGCACCGCCACCAACAGCCGGGGCCTGGAGCTCGGGCAGCGCTTCGCCCTCAGTGCCACGCCGCGCAACGACCATCTGACCGGCGCCGGTCAGCCCTTGCTCTCCGCGCAGCCCGCCACCCGGGGCAGCGACAGCTCGGTGACCACCGGGAGCCAGAACCGGGTCAAGAACGGCACGACCTCGGCGGGCGACACATACACGTACCTGGCGCACGCCGATGTCGTCGTCACCGTGACCGGCCCCGAGGGGGTCCGGTACGTGACGGGCAGTGCCACCGTGCGGGCCGGGGAGCGCGACCTGCTCGGCTACGGCGTCGTCACCGCTCCGTCCGTGCCCTGGGCGTACGACCTGCCCTCGGTGGTCCGCGAACGCCGGGCCGCCGACGACCGCGCGCGGCACGCCGCGCCGGACGAGGGGATGGCCCCCGCGCCCGCCCGGACCCCGGCGGACCCCGGCGCCTGGCGCACCGAGCCGGTCACCGAGCTGCCCGCCCTGCTCGCCTCCGGGATCGCCCCGGAGCAGGAGGCTGTGCAGTTCTGGCTCGACCTCGGCGCCGACCCGGACGCCTCCGCGCTCGCGCACGCGCTCTACGTGGGGACCCGCGTCGCCGCGATCTCCCACCGCCGCGTGGAGCTGGCCGTACGCGGCACCACGGGGCTGCGGTTCTGGCCCATCGAAGCCGACGGCTCCCTCGCGGACGTCACCCCGGCCACGAGCGGCGGCTGGGAGCAACTGCGCCGGGCCGTCGACGCGTACACCCGGGCGGTGGACCGGGAGGCCGCGGCCGTGGCGGCCCAGCAGCCGCTGGACGCACGCCTGCCGGACCTGCGCCAACAGGTCGCGGAGGCGGACGGGAACCGTCGGCAGCGGCAGCTCCGGATGGAGGAGGCGGAGGCGCTGCACACGGCCGCCCACGACACGCACACCGCCCTCGTCGCCGAGTGGAACACGCGACGGGAGGAACTGGAGCAGGCCGGACGCGACCGCACGGAGCGGAAGAACGAGGTGACCGCCGCGGAGCGCGACCTCGCGGCCGCCGACGAGGTCGTGCGCGCGGCGACGCGGGCCGTCGTCCCCGCACCTGACGGCACGCCCGCCCCGGAGTCGGCCGCGCACGCCCTCCAACGCGCCGAGGCCAGGCAGCGCGACGCGGTGCGCGCGCTCGGCGCCAGGGAGGAGGGGGAGCGGACCGCGCGGCGCGAGGTCGACCGGCTCACCACTGAGGTCGGCGGCCTGGACCACGCCCTCGCGAACGCCAAGCGCGTCATGGACGACAACCGGCAGGAACGCGACAGGGCCCGGGGCAGGCACCGGGACGCCGTCGCACGGTACGAGACCCGGGACGGCGAACGCGCGCAGGTGGAGGAGCGCTTGGAGGCCCTGCGCGGGGACCAGCAGGCCCACGCCCAGCAGGCACGCGACGCCTGGGCGAGCATGCCGGGCCCTGCCGGGCGGCTCAGCGCCGACCGCTGCGCCGAGCGGACCGGGGGCTCCGGCTTCCCGCTCACCTCGCGGCCGCGCGGGCGGTGAGCCGGGGCGGGCGGCCCCGGGGCCGGTGCGCCGCGCGGTCGGCACCCGGCGCGTCGCACGCGAAGGCCCCGGCGGGAGGATCCCCGCCGGGGCCTTCGCGGCTGCCCGGGTGGTGAACCCGGGCCTATGCCGCCGGGTCAGCCGATCACGGTCCAGCGGCTGTCGGGATCCGTACCGCAGTCGTCGAGCTGGAGCTGCGTGGCACGGGCCATGGAGTCGTCCTTGACCTCCATGCACAGGTTGTTGCTCGCGGCGTTGCGCACGCGCACCGTGCCGTCCCCCACCGGGTCCAGCCACCACAGCTGGTTGTCCCGTGTCGAGCCGTCGCAGCGCGCCTCGATGAGCTTCGTCGCGGGCGGCTGCGCCCCGAACATCGGGACGTCCAGGCACAGGCCGTCCTTGACGTTGGCGAACAGCACGAGGTCGGCGCCGCCGGGCCCCTGGCCCGCGCCGCGCACCGACATGCTCCAGAGCTGGTTGTCCTTGTCGGTGCCGTCGCAGTAGTACTGCATGATCGGCTGGTCCACAGCGCCCTTGCCGTAGCCGGAGACGTCGGCACACATGCCGCTGTGCGCGTTCTTCAGCAGCACGCGGGAACGGCTCGAGTCCGCGAGCGTGCTCTGCTTCTTCTCGTTCGGCGCTTCCTTCTCCTTCTCCTTCTCCTTCTCTTCCTCCTTCTTCTCCGCCTCCGGAGAGGGGGAGGTGACGGTGCCCGCGCGGGGGAGGGCTGCGCCCGCCCCCGCTCCGGCGCCGGCGGGGTGCTCCGCCGGCGCCTTCTTCCCGGTCTCCCGGCCGCCGGTCGGTGAGGAGGAGACCGAGGGGCTGATCCGCCGCAGCTGGGCGGCCTCCTGCGCGGCCAGGTGCTGTTTCTTGCCGTCCTCGTCCGACTGGTAGCTGCGCCACGCGCCGAGGCCCAGGGTGGCGCCCGCGGCGAGCGCGAGCAGGGCCGTGGCCCCGGCGATCCTGGTGCCCACACGGGAGCGTTCGCCCGGTTGCTGGGCGGTCTTCGTCAGCGCCTCGACGAACCGGGCCCGCTGTCGTCGCTTTGCGTCGTCCTGCTCGGTGTCACTCAACGCTCTTCCCCAAGTCAACGATGGTCCAACTGTCGGCAGCCGGCCGCTTCCGCTTCCGTCACTGCCGCCCCGCCCCCGTCCGATCCGTGCGTCAGCCAACCACCGCGCCCGCCGCCCCGGGTGGCACGCCGGACGCGGTGGGCACGGGATGGGCACGACTCGGACAGGGCCCGCGCGGCACGCTCGCCCCGGGGGCGGGGCACGCGTCCTTCCGCGCGAATCCGCACGGGGAGATTCTTTCACGGACCGCGCCCCCGGCGCGGCCGGGCGGTGCCCGGTTCGGCCACCCCGCGTTCACCGCGCCGCCGTCCCGTACAGCTCCCGGTCCCGGAGCAGTTCGGCCGCCTTCGTCAGCGCCGCCGAGAGCCGCCGCCGGTAGGTGCTGAAGGGCAGTCGCGCCCGGCTCGCCGCCGCCTGCCGGCTGCGCGGCCCGCTCAGAAGCACGCCGTTCGTTCCGAAACGAACTGCGCCTCCTCCAACCACTCCCCCGCACCGTCGCCGACATCCAACAACTCCTCGACTCGAACCACACCGACGAATGCCCCGACCCCGAAGAACAACTGGTCGCCCTTGGGGAGCCGGTCGTCGGCTCCGTACCCGCCGGCGTCAACGATGGAAACGCACCATGACTCACTCACCGGAAAGGCACGGCCCATCTCCTCGATGATCGTCATCTAAGGGCTGTCCCCGACCACCTACGCGGCGCCCTCACCCGTTGGCTCCTCGAAGTCACACCCGAGCTTTATGTCGGCACCGTCTCGGCCAAAGTCCGCGACGAGCTCTGGGCAGCCGTATCCGCCTGCGCCGAGGACGGCATCGCAGTCCTCGCCCATCCCGCAGACAACGAACAAGGCTTCCAGCTACGGACAGTTGGCGCCCGCCGCCGTGAGCCCGTCGATTTCGACGGCCTCACACTCATCGCCTTCCGGAGAGAAAGCCAAGAAATGGCAGTACCTGCCCATGCTCCCTTACCGGTCCAAATGAGTTGTGTGCATCGTGAAGTTGCCGGTAACGGGCTGGTGTGCGGGTGTCTTGCCGTGCTCGCGCTGGTCGGCCGGTGGGCGGCTCTCAGCTCCGCCGCAGCCGGCTCCGGACGGCCGCCAGCGCGGCGCTGACCTCCGTCAGCCGCAGCGGACGGGCCAGCAGCGCCACCACCAGGAGGAGGACCGCGACCCCCGCGGCCGCCGCGCCGAAGTCCCCGAGCCCGGAACCCTCCGTGTCGACGGCACGGGCCGCCGCGTACGCCAGCAGCCCCGCGGGCACGCAGGCGGCCACCAGCCGCGCGTGCGCCCGCACTCCGGGCGAGCGCACCAGCGAGGGCCGGTCCACGCCGCTTCCGGAGACCCTTCGGTGCAGTACGTACGCGGTGACGGCGAAGCCGGCGAACAGCGCGACGGAGTACGCCCCGGCCATTCCCGTGACCGCCCAGCGCGGTGGCAGCACCAGGTACGCGGCGACCGCGAGGCCGGCGTTGAGCGCCGCGATGACCAGGTTCAGGAAGAACGGGGTTCGGGTGTCGCTCATCGCGTAGAACCCGCGGGAGAGCACGTACTGCCCGGAGTAGGCGATGAGCCCCGGTGCGAAGGCCGCCATCATGCCCGCCATCACGGTGATGTCGGCCGGGCCGGTCTCTCCGTGGCCGAACACCGCTCCCATCACCCACGGCGCGAGCGCGAGCAGCGCGGCGGCGGCCGGGATCACCGCCGCGGCCGAGGTCCGCAGCGCGTACGAGACGTCCCGCCGCACCCCGGACAGATCGCCCTCGGCCGCCGCCCTGCTCATCCGCGGCATCAGTGCCGTGACGAGGCTGACGGTCACGATGCCCTGCGGCACCACCCACAGCTGGAAAGCGTAGGTGTACGCGGTGTAGCCCGCGCCGCCCGCCACGTTCTGGTCCACGGCGTGCTGGCCGGTCGCGGTGGAGAGCCGGGTCACCACCCAGTAGGCGGCCTGGTTGGTCAGCACCAGCATGACGAGCCAGCCGGCCGCGCGCAGCGGCCGGGTGAGGCCGCTGCCGCGCCAGTCGAACCGCGGCCGCCAGCGGAACTTCGCGGCGCGCAGGGCGGGTACGAGCGCCAGGGTCTGCACAGCGATCCCGGCCGTGGTCCCCCAGCCGAGCAACTGGGCCTGCGCGGCGGTCAGACTGCCCTCCGAGCCCGCCGCGATCCAGAGGTAGAGCCCGAACACGCCGATGATCACGACGTTGTTGAGGACCGGGGTCCACATCATCGCCCCGAACCTGTTGCGGGCGTTGAGCACCTGCCCGAGCAGGGTGAAGAGTCCGTAGAAGAGGATCTGGGGCAGGCAGTAGCGGGCCAGGGCGATGGTGAGTTCGGCCTGGTCCCCGCGGTAGGTGGGGGCGTACAGGGAGATGATCAGCGGGGCGCCGACGACGGCGAGCGCGGTGAGGGCGAGGAGCCCGGCCGTGCAGAGGGTGAGGAGCCGGTCGGTGTACGCGGCCCCGCCGTCGGCGTGTTCCTTGGCGACCCGGACCAGTTCGGGGACGAATACGGCGTTCAGGGCGCCGCCGATCAGCAGCATGTAGAGGATGTTGGGCAGGGTGTTGGCGACCGTGTAGCCGTCGGCCGGCACTCCGGTGCCGAGCGCGGCGACGACGACCGCCGAGCGTATGAATCCCGTGGCCCGCGAGACGACGGACCCGGCGGCCATGACGGCACCGCTGCGCAGCACCGAGCCCGAGCCCGGCTGCTCGCGCTCCTGCGTGGCGACCCCGGTGCTCGCGTCCGCGGCCGTCACCGGTGCGCCGGGCAGGGCCGGAACGTCCGGTACGGGGTTGTGCCGGGCTGCTCCGCGCACCGATGTCTCCCACTCTCCGAAAGTCCCCACGGCCTCCTCGCCGGTGCCGGCTTGCGGCGCGGCGGTGCGACGGGGCGGTCGTCGGGATCGAAGGGGGGAGAATATCGGACGCGGAGAACCCGGCTGTTCACCGGTGTGCACGAGCGGACCGTGGACCCGCCGGTGCGTTCCGGGCGGACGCCGGGCCGGCCGTTCCCCGTGGTTCCGGAGTTTTCCTCCGGCTCCCACGGCGACCCGGCCGGTCACCGACGCGCCCTGATAGCCGACATGGTCGGCCCGTTGCGCACCGAGCACAGCCCGGCCGGCTCACAGCTGACCTTCCCCTCGCCGGCGCGGACCGGCGTGCGGTCCGTGCCGTTGCGCGAGAAGTGATCACCGGCTGCTGCCGGGCGGGCACCGCTCCCGGGTACCGCCTCGCGGCGGTTCCCGGCTACTGCGCTCCCGGCAGGAGCGTTCCTGGACCGGCCGGTGCGACGTCCACCGCCTCGGTCCTCGGATTGCGCCGCTGCCGCTTGGCCACCCAGGTGGCGAACCAGGAGAGCAGCATGCACATCCCGATGTAGATCGGCGAGATCACCATCACCACGGGGATGAAGGGAAGATCGTAGTCGAGGTTGGAGGCGATGAGCTTCCCGGCATGGAGGAATTCCTCGTATGTGATCAGATAGCCGAGCGAGGTGTCCTTCAGCGCCACCACCAGCTGGCTGATGATGGTGGGCAGCATCGCGCGCACCGCCTGCGGGGCCAGGACGAAGGTCGTGACCTGCATCTTGCGCATGCCCAGGGCGAACGCCGCCTCGTGCTGGCCGCGTTCCACCGAGTTGATGCCGGTACGGAACACCTCGGCGAGCACCGAGCCGTTGTACAGGGTCAGCCCGGCGACCAGGGCCGGCAGCGGCTGCACCTTCAGCGCGACGAAGATGAAGAAGATCATCACCAGTACGGGCATGGCGCGGAAGAACTCGACGAGGACCGTGGCGGCCCAGCGCACCGGCCGGTGGTCGGAGAGCCGCCCGACGGCGAGGACGGCCCCGAGCGCCAGCGACAGCACCGCGGCGATCGCGAACGCCTTGAGGGTGTTGCCGAGGCCGCGCAGCAGCAGTTCCTGGATGCCCTTGTACTCGAAGGGCGACCATTTGGCGCTGGTGAACTGGCCGGTGTCGAAGAGCAGGTAGATGACCCAGCCGACCAGGGCGAGGATCAGGACCGTCGAGACGACCCCGTAGACGAGGTGCCGTCTGCGGCTCAGCGGTCCGGGGATGTCGTAGAGCGCGGTGGCGGAGGGTGCGGAGTGGGTGGTCATCGGGCGACTCCCCAGCGCTTCTCCATCACGTTGAACACCGCGCTGATGGACAGCGTGATGATCAGGTAGCCGACGGCGATCCAGACGAAGGTCCAGATGATGCTGTATCCCAGCTCGTTGAGGGTCTTGTAGGTGCCGAGCAGCTCGGTGACGCTGAACGCCCCGGCGATCGCCGAGTTCTTGGCCAGCGCGATGAGCGTCGAGCCGATCGGCGGGATCACCGAGCGGAACGCCTGCGGGAGCACCACGTTGCCGAGCGTCTGCCCGAACGTCATACCGAGGCTGCGTGCCGCCTCGCCCTGGCCCTTGGGCACGGTGTTGATCCCGGAGCGCAGCACCTCGCAGATGAAAGCGGAGGTGTAGCAGCCGAGAGCCATGACCGCGAAGACCTTGAACGGCAGCACCAGGCCGAAGCGCGGCAGACCGAGCAGCACGGCGAAGAAGAGCAGGGTAAGCGGGGTGTTGCGCAGCACCGTGACCCAGACCGCGCCGAGCACCCGCAACGAGCCGACGGGCGCCACCCGGCAGGAGGCCATCACGAAGCCGATGACCATCGCCAGGATCGAGGCGTAGACGGTGAGTTCGAGGGTTCCGAGGAAGCCCTCGCCGTACAGCGCGAAGTTTTCGGTGAGTACGTCCACGGTTCTGGTCGTCCTCTCAGGTCGCCGGGTAGCGGTCGATGGGCGGCGGCTTCGGTGCGGGCACCCCGGAGAGGCCGAGCGTGGCCTCGAAGGCCTTCTTCCAGTTGCCGTTCTTCTCGTTGGCCTCCAGCGCGTCGTTGAGCGCGAAGCGCAGCGCGTTGTCGCTGCGCGGGACGCCGATGCCGTACGGCTCCCGGGAGAACGGCTTGCCGACGACCTTCATCTCGTCGGGCGCCTTGGCCGCGAAGCCCAGCAGGATCGCGTCGTCCGTGGTGACGACGTCGACCTGGTAGGTCAGCAGGTTGTCGACGCAGATGGAGTACGTGTCGTAGGCGACCAGGTCGGCCTTCGGGTAGTCGGCGGCGATCCGCTGGTACGGGGTCGAACCCGCCGCCGAGCAGACCGTCTTGCCCGCCAGGTCCTGTGGGCCGTGGATGTCGTTCTCGTCCGTGCGGACCAGCAGCCCCTGGCCGGCCATGTAGTAGGGGCCGGCGAATCCGACGAGCTTCTTGCGCATGGCGTTGATCGTGTAGGTGCCGACGTAGTAGTCGATCTGCCCGTTCTGCAACGCCGTCTCGCGGTTGGCCGAGGCGATCGTCTTGAACTGGATCGTCTTCGGGTCGAAGCCCAGCGAGGCCGACATCATCCGGGCGATCTCGATGTCGAAGCCGGAGTAGACCCCGGTGGCGGGGTCCTTCTCGCCCAGGTAGGGCTGGTCCTCCTTGGCACCCACCCGCAGGTATCCGCGTTTCTTCGCCGTCGTCCAGGTGCTGGAGTCCGGCAGCCGGAAGCCGGTGTCGACCTGGTAGACCGGCAGCGCTTCGGCCTTCGGCCCCTTCACCGGCGGGCTGCCTTCCTTGCCGCAGCCGGCGGCGAGAACGGCCAGCAGGAGGGCGGCACAGGCGGCCAGTACTTTCCTCGTACGCAACACAGGGCCTCCCGTCAGTGCTTGAGGATCTTGGACAGGAAGTCCTTGGCGCGGTCGCTCTCCGGTGCGGTGAAGAAGTCCTCCGGGGTGCGGTCCTCGATGATGCGGCCGTCGGCCATGAAGACGACCCGGTTGGCGGCGGACCGGGCGAACCCCATCTCGTGCGTGACGACGACCATCGTCATGCCCTCCCGGGCGAGCTGCTGCATCACTTCCAGCACCTCGTTGATCATCTCCGGGTCGAGCGCCGAGGTGGGCTCGTCGAAGAGGAGCGCCTTGGGGTCCATGGCGAGGGCGCGGGCGATGGCCACGCGCTGCTGCTGGCCGCCGGAGAGCTGGGCCGGGAACTTGTCGGCCTGCGAGGCGAGTCCCACCCGTTCCAGCAGTTCGCGGGAGCGCTGGTCGGCCTCGTCCTTCTTCCGCTTGCGGACCTTGAGCTGGGCCAGCGAGACGTTCGCCAGTACGGTCTTGTGCGCGAACAGGTTGAACGACTGGAAGACCATGCCGACTTCGGCTCTCAGCTGCGCGAGGCCCCTGCCCTCCTCGGGAAGAGGCCTGCCGTCGAGCGTGATGTGGCCCGACTCGATCGTTTCGAGCCGGTTGATGGTCCGGCAGAGCGTTGACTTGCCTGAGCCGGAGGGGCCGATGACCACCACCACCTCCCCGCGGCCGACGGTGAGATTGATGTCCTGCAGTACGTGCAACTTTCCGTAGAACTTATTGACGTCACGCAGCTCGATCAACGGATCGACGGCCATACGCTGCCCTACCCACTTATCGCTTGGTCGAGGTCAGCGCAAACTATCCATCCCGGCAAGGGACTTCACACCCGACACGCGTAAATGGGGCATAAGGCGTTTTATCTCGTCGCAGCGCGGATCCGGGCGGGGACCACCCCGATCCGGACGGCCGCCTCAGCCCTCGGCCGACTCCGAGTAGATCTGGGACAGCTCCGGGCTGCCCGACATCGCCCAGCCCAGACCGGCCTCCACCACATCGATCTCGCGTCCGGAGGCGAGCCGCACCACGGGCTGGCCGCTCGGCCAGATGTGCCAGAGCGCGCCGGGAACGTTGCGCACCAGGACCGTTCCCAGGTAGAGCCCCGCGTCATTGCCCAGCCAGGGCAGCTCCTCCGGGTCGTCGCGCCAGCGCGGTGGCAGCTGGTCCAGTGCCGCCAACGAGGCCGGACTGTCGTCGAGTTCGAGCCCGCGCTCCCCGGCCCGGACGCGGAGCAGGTCACATTCGGCGAGCAGTTGGGCCACGCCTTCCGGATCGGCGTCGACGGCGGCGGCGAGCCCCGCCTCCCGCGTACCGTCGTGACGCTTACGCCAGTTGTCCAAGAAAGGGATGTTCATACCGCTCAGGGTCGCATCCCGGCCCTGATCCGCACCACAGGACGCGCGGTCTGTCGTTCGAGCACGGAACACCTGATGTACCTCGCACGTTCACCCGGACACGTCCGGCGGCCTCGGACGCAGGCCGGGAAAAGGGGTGGTGACATCCCGCCGCGCACTGATAGGTTCACGATCATGTGCAGCCCCGAATCGGACAGAAGCTAGCCACCGGTCCCCGGTGGCCTCCCGACCGGCCGGACCCCGTCCGCCCAGGTCACACACGGTTGCCACCCCGGACCCATGCGGTTGCGGGTTGCGCTTCGGCGTACGCACAAGGGTGAAGATTCCCCGGCCGTCACAGCTCCGCCGATGTGCCGTGTCACGGCCACGATCACAGTGACCGTTCCGCCGCGTTGCCGCTCGTCATGCGAGCGGGTGCGGCCCGCATCCCCAACCGGTTCTGTCCATCAGCCGTCCATGGGGTTCCTTCATGCCATTTTCCGTATACGCGCTCGGGCTCGCCGTCTTCGCCCAGGGCACTTCCGAGTTCATGCTGTCCGGCCTGCTGTCGGGCATCTCCGATGACCTGCATGTCTCCATCCCCGCCGCAGCCCTGCTGACCTCGGCGTTCGCCGTCGGGATCGTGATCGGGGCGCCGCTGATGGCGCTCCTGGGGCGCAATTGGCCCCGTCGGCGCGCCCTGTTGTTCTTCCTCTGCGTCTTCGCGGCCGTCCATGTCATCGGCGCGGTCACCAGCAGCTACGGTCTGCTGCTCGCGACGCGGGTCGTCGGCGCGCTGGCGAACGCCGGCTTCTGGGCGGTCGCCCTGGTGACCGCGGTCGCCCTGGCCGGGCCCGGGGCGCGGGCCCGTGCCACCTCCGTGGTGGTCGGGGGTGTCACCGTCGCCTGTGTGGCAGGGGTGCCGGCCGGGGCGTGGCTGGGCGCCCAGTGGGGGTGGCGGGCGGCCTTCTGGGCCGTCGCCCTCGTCTCACTCCCGGCGATCGCCGTCATCGCGGCGGCGATTCCGGCGGGGCGGCCCCCGTCCGCCCTGGCGAGCGCACACGCCGAGCTGCGGAGCCTGGCGGGGCGCGGGCTGCAGCTGACCCTGCTGACGAGCGCACTCGTCCAGGGCGCGACCTTCTGCGCGTTCTCGTATCTCGAACCGATCGCCACACATGTCACCGGGTTCGGCGCCGCGTGGGTGCCCGCCCTGCTCGCCCTGTTCGGGGTCGGCTCGTTCATCGGGGTCGCCGTCTGCGGCCGGATCATCGATTCCCGGCCGGTCGCGCTGACCGCGGCCGGGCTGGTGTCGCTCGCCGTCGGCTGGGCCCTGTTCGCGTGGACGGCGGGGAGCCCCGCGGCGGTGTTCGTGCTCGTTCTCGTCCAGGGGATGCTGGCGTTCGGCACCGGCACCGCGCTGATCTCGCACGTGTTCCGCCTGGCGGCCGGTGCGCCCACCCTGTCCGGTTCGTTCGCCACCGCGGCGTTCAATGTGGGCGGCGCGCTCGGCCCCTGGATCGGCGGGCTCGCGATCGATGCGGGGTTCGGCTTCCGGGCACCGCTCTGGGTGAGCGCGCTGCTGATGATCCTGGCGCTCGGCACCGCCGGAGCCGCGCGGGCCTGCCGCCCGGCCCCGGCACTAGGATCTGGCGCACACGCATACGAACAGGAGAGTCCGAGTGGCTGAGGACCGTGCCGGTGTGGTCGTCTACTGGCGGCCCGGCTGCCCGTACTGCATGAAGCTCCGGCTGCGCCTGCGGTTCACGAAGCTGGAATACACCGAGGTCAACATCTGGCGGGACCCCGAGGCTGCCGCGTTCGTCCGCTCCGTGGCGGACGGGAACGAGACCGTGCCGACGGTCACCGTGGGCGGGAAGGCCATGGTCAACCCGTCGAAACGCCAGGTGGTGGAGGCCGTACGGGCTCAGACGCCCGGGGCGGGCGCCTGAGCACGGGCCGTGCTCAGAGGTCGAGGTCGACGACCACCGGGGCGTGGTCGGACGCGCCCTTTCCCTTGCGCTCCTCGCGGTCCACGTAGCTGTCCTTGACGGCGGCGGTGAACGGGGCGTTGCCGTAGACGAGGTCGATCCGCATGCCCTTGTTCTTCGGGAAGCGCAGCTCGCGGTAGTCCCAGAAGGTGTACGGGCGGTCGTACTTCAGGGGGCGCGGCATGACGTCGGCGAGGCCCTCCTCGCGCAGCGCCGCGAGGGCGGCCCGCTCGGCGGGGGTGACGTGGGTGGCGCCCTCGAAGAGGGCCGGGTCCCAGACGTCCTCGTCGGTCGGGGCCACATTGAAGTCGCCGATGACCGCGAACGGCAGCGCCCCGGCGGTGTCCACCGCGACCGCCTTCCGCAGCGCCTCGAACCAGCGCAGCTTGTACGCGTAGTGCTCGTGCTCGACCTCCCGGCCGTTGGGCACGTACACCGACCAGAGGCGGACGGGGCCGCAGGTCGCACTGATCGCGCGGGGCTCCTGCACGGCGTCGTACTCGGGCCCGTCCGGCAGGCCCGTCACGACGTCGGACAGGCCGGCCCGGGAGACGATCGCCACCCCGTTCCACCGGCCGGTCGCGTTGACCGCGGACTCGTAGCCGAGCTCGCGGAGCGCCGCCGCGGGGAACTGCTCGGCGGTGCACTTGGTCTCCTGGATGCACAGCACGTCCGTGCCGGTGCTCTCCAGCCAGGCGAGCAGCCTCGGCAGTCGGGCGGTGATCGAGTTGACGTTCCAGGTGGCGATGCGCATGTACGTAAACCTAGCGGCTGCCACTGACAGCCGCCGGGCGCCGTCCCTCATACACCCATCGAGTCCCCCGGTGCCAGCCGTCCGTGGTCGGTACCGCCGAGGTCGCCGATCTGGGTGTCGTAGATCGGGCGGGCGAGATCGGTGAGCAGCGCGTCGTGGATGTCGATGGCGCGGCGCGGCTTGACCTCGCGGACGTAGTCGATAACCTCCGAGATCTTGTTCCACGGAGCCATCACCGGAAGCATCAGGGTGTCGACCGGGCGGTCGGGCACCGTGAGTGCGTCGCCGGGGTGGAAGAGCGAGTCGTCCACCAGGAAGCCAATGTTGGTGATCCTCGGGATGTCCGGGTGGATCACCGCGTGGAGTTCGCCGTGCACCTGGACGTCGAACCCGGCGGCCGTGAAGGTGTCGCCGTGGCCGACGGTGTGGACGCGCCCCGGGAACGCCGCCCCGAGCTGCCCGGCCACGCTGCGCAGGGTCCAGATCTCGGCGGCCGGGTTGGCCTCCAGACCGGCCCGGAGGCGCTCCTCGTTGAAGTGGTCGGGGTGCTCGTGCGTCACCAGGATCGCCTCGGCACCGACCGCGGCGTCCTGCTCCGAGAAGCCGCCCGGGTCGATGACGAGCGTGCGCCCGGCCTTCTCCAGACGGATGCAGGAGTGGGACTTCTTGGTCAGCGTGAGCGCGAACGGCTCGGGATTCACAGCGTTCATGTCTCCCATCCTGCTACGCGGGCGGTGTCGTTTCGGCCTGAATCACCGACTGCGCGATCGTGAAGGCCGCGCCCGCGGCCGGAATCCCGCAGTACACGGCCGTCTGCAGCAGGACCTCCCGGATCTCGGCCGGGGTGAGGCCGTTGCGCAGGGCCGCGCTGACGTGCGCGGCCAGGCCCTCCAGATGTCCGGAGGCGACCAGCGCGGTGAGCGTGACGGTGCTGCGCGTGCGCCGGTCCAGCCCCTCCCTGCTCCACACCTCGCCCCAGGCGTAGCGGGTGACGAGCTCCTGGAAGCCGTCGGTGAAGTCGTCGGAGGCGGCCATGACGCCGTCCACATGGGCGTCCCCGAGGACCTCGCGGCGGATCCTCATGCCCGGCTGATACGGGTCGGCGCGCCCCTCGGAGGGTGCCGCGGGCTGCGCGGTCGCCGCGGTGATCTCCGCTACGGGCAGCACGGGCGCGGAGAGCTGCGGGGCGACGGGGAGCACCGGGATGGCCGCCTGGGTGTCCTGCCAGGCCGCGGAGAAGTGGGTGAGCAGGAGGTCGGTGACGGCTCCGGGCTGCTCGACCGGGGCCAGGTGGGAGGCACCGGGGACCAGGGCGAGCCGGGCGTCGGGTATCCCCGCGACCAGGGTGCGGGCGTCGCCGGGGCCGGTGACCTTGTCCTCGGCGCCGACCAGGACGAGCGTGGGGACGCCGATGCGGCCCAGTTCCGTACGGATGTCGAAGGCGGCGAGGGCTTCGCAGGCGGCGATGTAGCAGCCCGGGTCGGTGGTGCGGACCATCTGGACGGCCCACTCGACGATGGCGGGCTGCGCGGCTGCGAACCCCGAGGTGAACCACCGCTCCGGAGCGGTGCGGGCCATCGGTTCCAGCCCGTTGGTCCGGACGATCACCCCGCGCTGGCGGAATTCGTCGGCGCTGCCGAACCGGGCCGAGGAGGCCACCAGAGCCAGCGAGGCGACCCGGTGCGGGTGGCGGAGCGCGAGGTCGGCGCCGATCGCGCCGCCGATGGAGCAGCCCGCGTAGCCGAAGCGCTGGACACCGAGGCCGTCGAGGGTGGCGAGCAGCCGGTCGGTGAGTTCACCGACGGAGGTGGCCGGGTGGGCGGGTGCGCCGCCGTGGCCCGGGAGGTCGAAACGGAAGACTCTCCAGTGCTGGGTGAGCTCGGCTATCTGCCGGTCCCACATGTGCCATGTAGTACCCAGCGAGGGGCCGATCACCAGGGCCGGCGCGTCTTCTGGCCCGTCAAAGCGGTATTGCAGGTTCTCTGCCGTCGTCTCACTCACCCGTTCAGACTCCCATCTCTCACAATCTCTCACGACCGCGCGGTATGTCCCTCACCCGGCCCATGCAGCCGCCTCACACTGTGGCAGCGTCACGTAGATCCTCCACACCCGGCTTGACGTACCACTTTCTTCGTGGTTTTGACGTTCGTGTGCCCCGCCCGGCGAGCCGGCAGATGGTCCGGTACACCCTTGCCGGCGAGGTACGTGAAGCAGGACGCCCGAGCGTCGTGCAGGCGCACCTGGCGGAGCCCAGGCAGTTCCATGATCCGGTAAGCGCGAAGGGCGAAGTTGCTTGATGTTCCGAGCCTCCCCTGTCTCGTCCACCAGGACGTAGCCGGAGTCGAGGCAGTCCGGACCGAGGGCCAGCTTTTCCTTGGCCTGGAGAGACTTGAATGAACGGAGCGCATCCCACACCGGTACCGGCAGGGGAAGCTCTCGCTCTCCGGCCATCGACGTAGTACTGAAAGGACACTCCGTGATGTTCCCGGCGTTTGTAGTGGCTGATGCGGGCCCGTGCTTGGCTTCTCGTCGAGGGGAGCTACCAGCGGGCCGTGGACTGCGCCCACACTCGGCCGAGCAGCGGATCGAGTGGACGGAGAAGCTGACGGAAATGCGGTCCGCGGCCCAGGCCGGCGTGACGGCGCTCGAACGAGTGGAAGCGCTGATCCTGCAGGTCTGATCTCACCGGGCCGGCCCCGGCTCGTGCACGCGGCAGCCGCACCCGTCACTGCCCCGGCCCCGTCGACGGCGCGGTGCAGAAAGAAGTAGCGCTTGCTGCACGACAGTTTCGGGCCGCATCAGGCGGCATCCAGGACGTGGCCGTGAGCGGGGGCGCGGCCGGCCAGATCGCTGACAGGCGCCCGCAGCCTCGGGAGCGAACCCGGATGGCACGCCGGACAGCAGCCGAACTGCCTTAACCCATAAGGCAACTTATGACCGCTATACGCGGTGGCAGAGCGTGGCGGGATCCTCACTCCCGCAACTCGGCCGGTTTGATCTCCCCTGCCCGGCAACCTATATGCTCCGCGAATATGCCGCCCGGCACGGCCAGACCTGCTGGGCGTTCCATACGTCTGAGTGCAGTGTCCTCACACCGATCGTTCGCTCCGAAGGATTCAATGGAAATCTCCACTCCGCCTACGGCGGCGAGGGCCCCCATCGCCTGGTACAGCTGGTGGCTGATGCCACTGGGTCTGGGAGGCGGAACCGTCGCCGCCACGTTCATGAGTTCAGAGCGGATATCCGTTGCGGTCGCCGGTGCAGCGGCGACGTCCGCCGGCGCGTTGTGCGTGCAACTCCTTCTGCGCGCCCGCGCGCAACTGCGCCAGGCCAAGTCGGCTCACCAGACAGAACGAGACAGGCAGGCGCACGACTCGCAGCGGCAAATGGCCGAACTTCAGACGAGGTTCACCGCCCAGAGCACCACTCGCGAGGGGCATCACGCCGAGCAGACGAAGGCCCTCACCAAGCAACTGTCCGACCAGAATGGCGCGTTCGAGTCCCGACTCGAAGAGCGCGATGGTGCCTGGGAGGAACGGCTGAATCAGTTCCTGTCCGCGGTGACGCTGCTCGCCGACGAGCAACTGCCTTCGGGCATCGGACGGTTGCGCGCCGGTGATTCCATCGAAGATATTCTGCCGGCCTCGGATCAGCACAGCGGTGCTGACGACCAACTGCAGGCCGTTCTCACCAAGGTACTGCGCACCGCGCTGACGGGCGTCGAGGCGGAGCTGAACCGCTCCACGTCCGCCGAGCAAGCTGTCATCGGTGTCGGCAACCGCATCCAGGTGCTGACCAGCCAGCTCCGTGGGCGGCTCCACGAAATGCAGGGCGAGCACGACCGGTCCCCCGCTGTCGCTCAGAGCCTCATGGAACTCGACCAGGCCGTCGGCCCCGCTGACTGTCTGGCGGCCAGCCTCGTCGTACTCGGTGGTTCTGATCGGCCTGGCCGCCAGTGGCAGGAGCCCCAGCACCTGCGGAGCGTCGTGCGCGGCGGCATCGGCCGCGTCAAGGACTTCCGCCGTGTACAGGTGGATCAGCTGCCCGACCTCGGCGTGGACGGTGGCCTGGTGGATCACCTCACGCTGCTTCTCGCCCACCTGCTCGACAATGCCGCACGCTACTCGCCCCCCAGCGAGCTGGTCACCATCTCGGGCAAGGAGGTGCCCAACGGCGTCGGCATCCAGATCCAGGACCTGGGCAAGGGCCTGAGTGAGGAGAAGAAGCGCGAGACCGAACACGCGCTGGCGGGCACCTCGCCCGGAGCCGGTATCGGTGGCATCTCCGAGGACGCCAACGTCGGGCTGCGTGTCGTGGGCCGTCTCGCCCGCCGCTATGGAATCCGGGTCACGTTCGCCGACTCGCCGTGGCTGGGTACCTCCGTCGTGGTCGTTATCCCCCACAAGTACTTCAGCACGCTGCCCGGCCCTTCATCCGCCCCAGCTCCGGTGCCTGCCGTTCCCGCACCGAAGAGCCCCTCGGTGACGGACGTGGTCCGGCCTGCCGGCGAAGGCGCGGTGGAGACCACGCCAGGCGGTCTGCCCCGTCGCCGGCGCCGCAGTGACCCGACTCTCCAGTCTCCGCCGGCAGGGCCCACTGGGCGGACCGCTGACTCGGCCGTTCCCCCCGATTCCTCGTTCGCCGGCATGGCCGCCTTCGCCAACGCCGCGCGAGCACACACCACGGCCGCCACGTCCTCGGAACCCGAGGCCGCCGGTGTCTCCGGTTCGACCGCCGGTGGTACGTCCGCCGAGCACCGCACGGAAGAGAGCGACAAGTGACAACCACCAACGACGTGAGCTGGGCGCTCCGCGACTTCGTCGAGAGCATCAGCGAGATCCATTTCGCCATCGTCGCCTCCAGCGACGGCAAGGCCATCACCTCCTACGGCCATGATGACCGCGATGAGGTGGACCGGCTCGCCGCGGTGGTGGCCGGGCTCCAGTCGCTGGCGGGGCCGGTGTCGGAGCACTTCGAGAAGGACGCCGGGGGGTTGCGGCTGGCGATGATCGAAGTCGACGGCGGGTACCTGTTCGTCGTCCGTGCCGGCCTGGAGACGTATCTAGGTGTCGTCGCGCGGGAGGGCCTGGACCAGGGAGTTCTCGGGCACCAGATGAACGACCTCGCTCGCCGAATGGGTGAACTCCTCGGCACCACGCCGCGTCTGGAGGAGCACTCTGGATGAGTGCTGCCCGTGGGACCGACCCGTCCGGTCTGGAGCGCTTCTACGTCGTGACCGGAGGGCGCAGCAAGCCGGGCGATGTGGCGTCGACCCTCGATGTGGCGACCCTCGTGCTCTCACGTGCCGCCGCGTCCCAAGGTATGCAGTACGAGCACGAGGAGATCATCCGGCGCTGCCGTGAGCCACTGTCGGTGGCCGAGCTCGGGGCCCATCTCCACCTGCCGTTCAACGTTCTCGCGGTGCTGCTGTCCGACCTGTTGCAGGCGGGTCGCGTCGAGGCCCGCGACCCTATCTCGGCGCATGACGCCGCTCGCGGGCCCGACCTCGCGCTCCTGGAGGAAGTACTCAGTGGACTCCAACGGCTTTGACCAATCAGGGCAGCAGCTTGCGGCTGCGGGCGCCCGCTCGGTGAAGGTGATGATTGCCGGGGGTTTCGGTACGGGCAAGACCACCATGGTTCGCTCGGTCAGTGACATCAGGCCACTGACCACCGAGGAAACGCTCACGCAGGCCAGCGCCGACGTCGATCACCTCATCGGTGTAGCCGACAAGACGCAGACAACCGTCAGCCTCGACTTCGGCAGGATCAGCCTCAACGACACGTTGATGCTGTATCTGTTCGGAACGCCCGGCCAGGAGCGGTTCTGGTTCCTGTGGAACGGTCTGTTCAAGGGCGCACTCGGTGCCGTCGTCCTCGTGGACACCCGGCGGCTGGATTCCAGTTTCCGGGCGATCGAGGAAATGGAGCGGCAGAAGGTACCTTTTGTCATCGCGCTGAACGTCTTCCCTGACTCCCAGGCCTACCCGGCCGAGGAGATTCGGGACGCGCTGGACATCCCCGCGCACACTCCGGTCGTCCGCTTCGACGCCCGAAGCCGATCGGCGAGCCGTGATGTCCTGGTCACCCTGATCCGGCACCTGAAAGAGCACTCGGCGGCCGCCCTGGAGGGCCGATGAACGACCAGAGCTGGGCCCAGGGCGGCTGTCCCGTCGTCCACGGTGGGGACACCACCCGCCTCTACGGCCCCGATGCGGCGACTGATCCCCACACCATCTACGCGCAGTTGAGGCAGGACCACGGCTCGGTCGCGCCTGTACTGCTGGAGGGCGACGTCCCCGCCTGGCTGGTCCTCGGCTACCGGGAGGTCCGGCGTGTGCTGGACAACCCCTCCCACTTCAGCCGCGACTCGCGGATCTGGCGGGACTTCAACAAGGGCCTTGTCGATGCCACATCGCCCCTGATGCAGATGGTCGGGTGGCGCCCGGACTGCGTTTCGCAGGACGGCGAACCGCACCGGCGGCTGCGCGGCGC
This sequence comes from Streptomyces sp. NBC_01260, assembly GCF_036226405.1. Classification (NCBI taxonomy): domain Bacteria; kingdom Bacillati; phylum Actinomycetota; class Actinomycetes; order Kitasatosporales; family Streptomycetaceae; genus Streptomyces; species Streptomyces sp. NBC_01260. Next base: position 1,081,624 of record NZ_CP108464.1, read on the forward strand.
GGTGACGGACAACCTGTACGCCGTGGCCGGCCGGGGCATCCGCCGGCACGCCACTCACTTCGCGAATCAGCAGATCGACGCGTTCGCCGAGGCGGGCCGGGCTGACCTGGTCGAGGATTTCGCCGAGTACCTCCCGATGCTGGCACTGACCCGTGTTTTCGGGCTGGCGGCGAGAGATGGAAGGTCTTTGGCGGAGTCCAGCAAGCAGGTCATCAAGGGTGGTGCGGACGCGCTCACCCATAACGAGCACATCATGACCATCCTGGGCGAACTTGCCGCCCGTAAACGTGCAAACCCCGGATCCGATTTCACCTCCGGTCTCATCGAGCACCACTCCGGTCTCGATGAGGACGAGGTCGTCAACCACCTCCGCCTCGTGCTGATCACCGCCCACACCACGACCAGCAACGTGCTGGCCAGGACTCTCCAGCTGATCCTCACGGACACCGACTGGCTGTCCGGGCTGATCAGCGGGCGACTCAATCTGTCCACCGTGGTGGAGGAAGTGATGTGGAACTCTCCCCCACTCGCGGTACTCCCCGGGCGGTTCGCCACCGCCGACACAGAGCTCGGGGGCTGCCCGGTCAAGGAAGGCGATCTGCTTGTCCTGGGCCTCGCGGCCGGAAACCACGATCCGGAGATCCGCCCGGACGCCGGTGTCTCAGTCCGGGACAACGCCTCACACCTGGCCTTCAGCGCCGGCCCGCACGAATGCCCTGCGCAGAACATCGGTGCGGCCATCATCGAGACAGCGGTGGACGTCCTGCTCCACCGGCTGCCGGGGCTACGGCTGGCCGTGCCGCCGCAGCAGTTGACCTCCACAGCCTCGACCTGGGAGTCACGACTGGACTGCCTACCGGTCGAATTCCCCATCTGACGCGAGTGCCCGGCCGGGACCGACCCGGCCGGGCACTCCTTCAAATGGTCAGCAGATCGTCCACTGACCCACGCCCGGCCAGCTCAGCCGTGGCCACCGCGCCTTCCTTGTCGGCGTACCTGCCGGACGTCAGCGCCCACTCGTAATTGCCGTTGATCCAGTGCTGAATGGCCTCCACCCCCATCTCCACCCGTGATCGCTCGCCCGCATCGAGCCCGAGCTCGTCACACATCTGAGGAATCCGGGCCTCAAGCACGAGGTACTCCTCCAGGCACCGGGTCGTCATGCGGTGCGCCTCGTCGATGGCCTCCTGCCATGAGCAGTTCCGCTCCCGCTGCAGGACAGCAATGAGGTTGTGCCCGTCCCCCCGGCGCCGCTCGCGCTCGAAGGAGTGGACATCGTTCATGAACCCGATGGTGTCCGCCGCCAGGTCACGCATCCGTTCCATCAGCGGATGCGCCATCGCGGCCGGCGGCACCTCGAACGCGCGACTGCGCTCACCCGCGTCGATGCTGTGATGGATACCGACCGTCCGGCGCCGCAAGGCGGTGTATGCCTCAAGCCCGAGCGTCCCGGCACGCCCCTGGCCCGCGAGGTCCACCTCCTCGCAATGCGCCACCAGGAAGCGCCCCCAGGACGCGGCGAACCGCGTCTGCCAGGTCAGTGACATCCCCTGCGAGAGGTCTTCCCACACTTCGGCCCAGGCCACGGTGATGGGACACACCACCCGCGGCGCCGTGCCTGCGGGACGCAGCGGAGTGACGATCAGTTCCCGCGCTACCTCGGCTATTCGGTCCATCCGGTCCGGCCGCACGACGTCGAACTGATCATCGAAGAGGAAGGCCAACGAGAACCAGTTCATCAGGGTGCTCAAGTCCGCTGCCGAGGCGTGCGGGTAGGTGCGCGCCGCAGCCTGCGCAAGGTCCCAGGACCGGTACTCCTCGAATCCGGCCTGACTGCGTACCAGGCCCCTGTCCCGTACCCACCGCAGATGGCGCTCTCGGGCACATGCCAGATGCGGGCTGACCGGGGTGTTGAAGGGAAGGTCGAACCGCACGTCCTGAGGCATGTTGTGTCCTTTCAGATGATGAGACCTCGCGGCAGAGAAACCGGGGCCACCGCCGTCTCGAGTACAGCCGGCCCGGCCACCTTGTGAGAACGTCGAAGTGGATCAGGCAAGGCATCCACCACCGTAAATGATCTACAGTGCGGCCACTCGGCGAATGCGCCTACGCCCACCCGTTTTTGGTGGGGCGGCCTGACTGTCGCCCGGCCGGTGGCTACGCCGAAGCGTTACGCCACCAAAGGTGCCTGGGCCTGTTTCACAGGTGGATCTTTCGAGGTGCCACTGGCGGTAGCCCGCCATCGGTTCGCAGAGCGAATGGCTGAACGTCACCCGGTACATCCCGAGCGCCTTGGCGGCTTCAGCGGGGACTGGGCGTTGCGGTCCCGTAGTGCGGAGCCGCTCGGGTTCGGTATCGTCCACCGCGTGGACACCACCCGGCCGGTCGACATTCCGACTCTGCTGGCGTCACTCACAACCACACATTTACGGTGGCCCCGTAGCAAACGGGCCTTGACCCCAGATCCGGCCATGGCGAAGGCCCCGGACCTCGTCGGCCGGGACTCCACCGCCACCGAGGCGAACACGAAGTACGTCGGTGACATCACTTATCTCCCGCTGGACGGCGGGAAGTTCCTCTACCTGGCCACCGTCATCGACCTCGCCTCACGCCGCCTGACCAACTGGGCCCTGGCCGATCGCATGCGCACCGATCTCGTCACCGACGCCCTGGCCGCCGCCGAGCGCTGCCGCGGCAGCCTGGCGGAGCGGTCCTGCACACCGACCACGGCGCCCAGGGCGGATTCAACTGATCGTCGCAACACCTCGTAGCCGGAGGTGGAGTGATGGGTGTCGGCCCGCAGCAGCGCAGGGTTCGTGGGTATCGAGGACAGATGCCGTCGCCGGGTCGACCGACCCATCTATCCTGATCATCCCGACCGCCCCGGAACCACCGTGCCCTGGAGCTGACATGGCTGACATGATCGTGCCCGACCCCGTCACGCGCGACATTCTCGCGGCCTTCGAAAACGTACGATTCCGGCTGTTCGAGCGCCTGGAGGGCCTGACCGACGCCGAGTACCACTGGGAGCCGGTCAGCGACTGCATCAGCATCCGCCCCGGCGACGACGGTGTCTTCCGCGTCGCCACGCTGTTTCCGGAATCGAGTCCGGAGGCACCGGACCCCTTCACGACGATCGCCTGGCGCATCTGGCACATCGGCAGCCTCTGCCTGCGCGGCTATGTGATCCACTTCTTCGAGGACGTTCCCGAGCTCGGCGACCTCCACGAGTGGCCGGGCACCGCGAAAGAGGGCGTCCAGGCACTCGCCGAGGACTGGGAGCACTTCATCTCCCGTATCGCAGCACTCGGCGACGAGCGCCTCCTTGCGCCGATAGGCATGGGCCCAGGCGGTTGGGCCGATGAGACCTATCTGAAGCTCGCGCTGCACGCTCTGAAAGAGGTCACACATCACGGCGGCGAGATCGGCCTGCTGCGCGACCTGTACCTGCGCGAAGGCGTCTGATTTGGCGGTGGGCGACCTTGTCCGGCGGCCGGGGTGCGGATGGCCAGATCGTCGATCCGGTGGCGCTCGTCGAGATCGATGGCGTCGTGGGTCACCGGGTGCCCTGGGCGCTGTGGCGTCCGGCGAACTGAGCACGTTCGTCTGTACCCGGCTGGGAAGCAGGACGCGTACCCCCGACACCTTGCCGCTTTCACGTGACCTTCGGCGATTTCTACAGACCGTCCAGTCGCCTGGTCACTGTGTCGAGTGTCGGCCAAGGAGGACCCTCGCGCAGCAAGCGCAGGAATTCCTCTCCGAATCGCCTCCCATTCGGAAACTGGTCGCCAAGCTCCCAACGCCACGCGGCGACCATCGCGATAACGAGCTGCCGACACTCGTCCAGCAGCCCTTGGTCAACACTTGGGTAGTGCTCGCAGACCGCCTCGGGAACATGGGCGAGATCGAACTCGACGGGTCCACGGCAGCACGTCTCAAGGTCGATGAACAACGGGCCGTTCTTCGTGCTGAGCACGTTGCCTGGATGCGGCTCGCCGTGGAGCAGCTGCTCCACGGCGCCGCGGTCGTCGATCGCTCGTCGCAGGCTTGCCAGCCTGCCGCTGAGAAACACGCGGTCCACATCGGTGAGCTCCGGCGAGCGATCCGGGTCGGCGACAACTTCTTCCGCCTCCGTGATCCGGTCCGTGAACCTCGGGCTCGGCACATCGGCCTTGCGCATGCCGGCGTGCAGTTGCTCCAGCGCCTTGGCGTAGTCGACTGGTGAGGTGTGACGTGTCACGGGCTCGTAGTAGGTCCACAGCGTCACTGCGAAGCCATCGCGCGTGTACACACGCGGGTCCGCCCGAGGCTCCAAAGGACACACCGGGCACCCGACCTCGGCGAGCCGCTGAGCGAGATCGACTTCGAACTGTGCAACCTCTTGTCCCACAGGGGCGACCCGGGCAAAGACATCGCATGGCGTCAGCCGCAGTGCCAGCTTGTTCGAGTTGTGGAGAACGATTGCATCGTTCGCTGGCAGGTCGAGCGATGCGGCGACCGAAGTCGCAGCCGCGATCGCACGCGTGACGTCGGTCATATCCACCCTCGAATCTTGGCATAGATGAGCGAGGGGCGATGCCAACCAGCGTGGCCAGGCGCCAACTATCGTGGCTCGGCACAACGTCGCCCCAACTTCACTGGCACCAACTACGCAGTGATCCATCTTCAGTGGCACAAAAAGCCGTTGGCTCAACTTCGGTGGCAAGCCGTCCACCTTTGCTGTCACAGGTCAGTTCCGCCGGCACCGCTACAACACCCGGCGCTGCCGAGCGCGGTGCAACACCCGAGTGCAACGCACCCTCTGTTGCGGGAACGGGAGCGAGCGGAGGAACTGTTCGAGGCGGACCCAACAGAATCGGGAGCTCGCCCCCTGGCACGGACACGATTCTCACTGGTCTGCAGTCGAAGTCGACAACGCCGAAGCAGTCCACACCACCACCCGCTTCCAGGGCCAAGGGCTGGGTACCGACGTGGAGAGCGACTCCACTTGCTGCTGCGCCCCTCCAGGACACAGTCTGTCCACGGCTCCGACCAGGACCGTGGAAGGTCTACGTCGTCAAGGCCGACGGCGCAAGCTGCACCTGCGGCAGCTGAGCGCGTGCTGCGAGGCGATCGCAGCACGGTGTCAGCCGCGATCGGGGTGGGCGGTGGCGGAGTAGCCGTCGTGCCAGGCGGCTTTGGCCCCGGAGTCGCCGATCCTGTACACCTGCACTCCCGCGCCGACACCGACGACGAGGGAGAGTGCCGCAGCGGCGATGCGCGTCGGCGTGGCCACCGTGCCGCTGGTGGCTCCGGCTGCGTCGGGCGAGCGACGGGCGGCACGGCGGTAGAACCACCACACCGCCGCGGCCGCCAGGAAGAGCGCGATGACCCAGGGAAGCAGTTCGTCGCCGAGCTCGGTGTGCTTGCGGACCAGGGCGTTGCTGTCCACGTGGCGCTCCAGCCACTCGCCTGCGTGTGTGGTCAGGGGCACGCTGATCAGGGCCACCAGCGCGAGAGCCGGGAGGATGAGCCCGAATCGGCTCATGACCGAGGGCCAGATGGCGCAGAGGACGAGCGCCAGTGCGGTCAGCGGCACGAGAACCACGACAACGTGCACGAACAGGACGTGCGCGGGGATGTCGTTGACCAGGACGGGTCCCATGAAAGGCTCCTTCGGGGTATGCGTTGAACGCTTGACGTGGTGTGGGGCAGCCTGGTGAGGCGGCACGTGCGCTGAGGGGCAGTCCGCGTCCTCGCGGGCAGGCGGGGCACGGGTCCGCTTCATGATCAGTACTGGCTGAATCCTGGTGTCCGCCATTCCTCGCCGTCCGGCAGCACGGCGAGGCCTTCGTAGCCGTCCAGGGTCTCCAGCCAGTCGCGGGCGCCGTCGCCTCGGGCGAAGGCGGCGGTGGCGTAGGCGTCGGTCATGGTCAGTCGTGGGCCGATGACGGTGAGGGAGGCGAACGGGGTGACGGGGGTGCCGTGATGCGGGTGGAAGATATGGGTGCCGCGTTCGGCGGTGCCGGAGGTGGCGACGGCCAGGTCGTGATGGGCTGTGACGACGGTGGCGAGCTCACCTGGACGTAGCGGGTGGGCGACGCCGATGCTCCACGGGACGCCGGGGGCCGCCTGGCCGCGGAGTTGCAGGTCGCCGCCGCCGTTGACGCAGGTGTGGTGGGCGCCGGCGTCGTAGAGGAGTTGCGACGCGGCTTCGGTGGCCCAGCCTTTGACGAGGCCCGAGGGGTCGAGGGCGCCCGCCGGAGCGATGCTGAACCAGCCGTCGCTGTCGCGAGTGGCCAGGGCACAGAGGGACAGGACTTCGTGGACCTCGGGTGGGCAGTCGGCCAGACGGATCTCACCCCGGTCGAGTCGGCTGATGTGGCTGTCGGGCCGGTAGGTGGAGAAGGCCGCGTCGACGTGGTGAAGGTGTCCTACTGCCTCGGCAAGGGCGCCGTGGATGGCGGCCGTGGGCTCGTCCCGGATATCGAAGGAGAAGACCGTGCCCATCACGTGCTCGACGTGACGCAGGCCGCGTGCGGCGTCAGGCATGGGCCTGGTCCAGGGCACTCTGCAGGGACTGCGTGTAGCCCTGGCTGGTGTAGCTGGCGCCTGAGACGGAGTCGATGTGCGCGCTCTGCGCGCCGATCGCCTCCTGGGTGAGGCGGGGCAGCGCGTACGCGGCGATCTGCTGATCCCGGCCGTTCTGGTCCGGTGCCCGGAGGACCTTCACCTCGATGATCTTTCCCTTGGTGAGGGTGACGGCGACCTGCACCGTTCCGTACTGGGTGTCGACGGGATTGCCGGTGAATGTGCCCGTCCCTGGGGACGGCCCCGGCGAGCTGCCGGTGGGGGCGTGGGGGGCGGACGAGGCCGCGGGCGGCTGCGGCGCGCTGCCGGCGAGGACGGGGAGCTGGTGCGGTTTGAGAGAGAGCAGCGCGACGACCAGGGTGCTGATCCCGCTGGTGACGAGGACGGCTCGGCGCATGACGGTTCTCCTCAGAACGCGAACGACTCGTGGTGGATACGCCGTGCCGGGACGCCGCCTTCCCGCAGGGCGTCGGTGGCGGCCTGTGTCATGCCGGGTGGGCCGCACAGGTACACGTCGTGCGCGGCCAGGTCGGGGACCAGGGTGCTCAGACCCCGCGCGGTCAGTGGTGAGGTGTAGCCGGCGGGTTCGTCGACGACGTAGTGGACCGTGGCCCGTCGGTGGGCCGCTATCGCGTCGATCTCGGCGCGCAGGGCGAGGTCGTCACTCCGGCGGGCCCGGTAGACGAGCGTCACTTCGCCCGGCAACGTCTCGAAGAGCGTGCGCAGAGGGGTGATGCCGACGCCGCCTGCCAGGAGGAGCACCTTGGGTGCGGTGCGCCGGTTCGCCGTGAAGCCGCCGTAGGGCCCCTCGGCCCACACCCTGGTGCCCGGCGTCAGATGGGCGAGGGCGGCACTGTGGCCTCCGGCGGTCTTCACGGTGATGCGCAGATTGTGTGGGTGCGCCGGGGCGGAGAGGGAGTACGGATTGGCGGTCCACCAGAGCCCCGGGGCCAGGAAGCGCCAACGCAGGAACTGTCCCGGCTCGCCCCCCAGCTCGTCCAGATGTTCGCCGGTGAGGTGGACGGAGACCACGCCTGGAGCCTCGGGACGGACCGCGATGACCCGCATGTGGTGGCGCAGTCCGCGCCGCACGGGAACGGCGAACCGGTACCAGCCCAGCAGGGCGGCAACGCCGAGGAAGAGCGTGTACCAGGCGATCTGGGCCGGGCGGTTGCCGACGAAGTCGGCTCCGTTGGAGAGCTGGTGTCCGAACGTGAGGAAGACGGCCAGATATGTGGCGAAGTGCAGATAGTGCCAGGTCTCGTAACTCATTCTGTGGCGGGCGGCGCGGGCCGAGAGGACTCCGGTGGCCAGGAACAGCAGGAAGCCGATCGTGCCCTTGAGCAGGTCGGGGTAGTGGAGGACGAGGGTGGACGTCTGGCCGACCACGTCCGTATGAGAGGCGAGTGAGTAGCCCCAGATGATGAGCAGGGTGTGGGCGAGGGCGAGCGAGATCATGCAGCGTCCGCCCAGAGCGTGCCGGCGGGCGAGCCGGTCCGTGCCGACCGTGTGGTCCAGGAGCGGGATGCGGGCCATCAGGGCCAGCAGTACCGCGCAGGCGTAGCCGGCCAGCAGTCCGGTGATACGTCCCGCGCCGGTGAGCCAGCCCGCCGGGCCGACCACCGCCGTCGTGTCGCTCCACCACAGGGCCAGCACCCCTGCGGCACCGGCCCAGATCACCAGCGGTAGCAGGAACGGCACGACGCTGCGGCGGGGCCGCCGGTGACGCATTCCGCGGCTCGCACACGCGGTACTGGTGGACTTGGTGATCACGCGGCACCTCCCTGTGGGGATCGCTTCGGGCAACGGGCGGCCAGCCTCACAGTCCAACCTCTGTGAACCCTCTGAAACAGCCCCTCACCGGCCGAGCTCAGAGAAGATTCAGAGGAAACTCAGAGGTGCGGCCCGCCCGCGCGTCGGCCCGCAAGGGGGATGCTGAAGGAACCATGGACGCGCCGCACCCGACATCTCAGCTGCACCGCCCCGACGGCGAACCCGTTCGAGTCCTCGTCGTCGACGACGAACCCGACGTCATCGACGTCCTGGCCGGCGTGATGAGCGGCGAGGGCTGGCTGGTCCGCACCGCCGCGGACGGCGCAAGTGCGCTCGCGACCGCCCGAGATTTCCATCCCGACGCGGTGGTCCTGGACTGGATGCTGCCCGACCTCGACGGCCTGCAGGTCCTGCGCGCCCTCAGACGCGAGGCACCTCGCGTGTGTGTGCTGTTCCTGACCGCCCGCGACGCGGTCGAGGACCGCATCGCCGGCATCACCGCCGGCGGCGACGACTACGTCACCAAGCCGTACAGCCTGGAAGAGGTCCTGGCCCGGTTGCGCGGGCTCCTGCGGCGGGCCGGCATGCCGGCCGAGCCGGGCACGCACTGGCTCAGCGTCGGGGACCTCACCATGGACGAGGAGGCCAGGGAAGTCTGCCGCGCGGGATCCACCGTGGAGCTTTCGCGCACCGAGTTCGAACTTCTGCGGTTCTTGATGCGCAACCCGCGCCGGGTGCTCTCGAAGGACCAGATCCTCGACCGGGTCTGGGCCTACGACTTCGGCGGACGCGCCCACATCGTCGAGCTCTACATCAGCTACCTGCGCAAGAAGATCGACGCCGGGCGCACCCCGATGATCCACACGGTGCGCGGTGTCGGGTACGTCCTCAAGCCGGAGTCCCCGTGAGGCGCATGCCGCCTCGCACCCTGCGTGGCCAGCTCACCGCCGGACTCGTCATCCTGCTCGCCCTCGCCTGCATTGCCGTCGGAGTCACCACCGCCCTCGCTCTGCGGGGATTCCTGTTGGGGCGCCTGGACGAGCAGCTCACCGCATCCGGCGGCCGGTTCTCCGCCAGCCTGGAACACGAAGTCGAACCCGACGCCGACAACCGCCCCGACACCCGAGGACAGGCGGACTCCACCTTCGGAGCCCGCCTCCTGAACGGCACCGTCACCCAGGCCGCCGTCGTCGATGACACGGCCGACCGCTCCCTCCCCCTGACCGCCGACGATCGCCGCTCGCTGGCAGACATCCCTTCCGACGGTCACGGCCGCAGTATCCACCTCTCCGCGCTGGGCGCCTACCGCGTCGTGGCAGTGCGGGGCGATGACCAGGACGTCCTGATCACCGGCCTGCCCCTGCACCCGGTCGAGGCGACCGTCCACCGCCTCGAAGCAGTCGAAGCCGCACTGTTCGGTGCCGCTCTCGTCATCACCGGTATTGCAGGAGCCCTGTGGGTACGGATCTCCCTGCGCCCGCTCCGACGGGTCACCGCCCGCGCGGCGGAAGTAGCCGGACTGCCGCTCGCCAGTGGCGAGATCGCCATGCCAGGACCGCTTGCCGACACCGACGCGCGCACCGAGGTCGGCCAGGTCGGCGACGCCCTCAACCACATGCTCGGCCACGTCGAGGACGCCCTCACCCGGCGTCAGGCCAGCGAGGAGCGACTCCGCCACTTCGCCGCCGACGCCAGCCACGAACTGCGCACCCCCGTCGCCAACATCCGCGGCCACGCCGAACTCGCCCTACGCCACCACGGCCCCGTTCCTGGAGAAGTACGTCATGCTCTGGTGCGCATCGACGGCGAATCGCAGCGCATGACACGCCTCGTCGACGACCTGCTCCTCCTCGCCCGCCTGGACGCCGGCCGGCCGCTCGAACACCAGCCGGTCGATCTGACCCTGCTGATCCTCAACGCGACGGACGGCGCACGCGCTGCCGGCCCGGCCCACCGCTGGCTCCTCGACCTGCCCGAGGAACCCGTCACCGTCACCGGCGACGCCCACCGGCTGCAGCAGGCCATCGGCAACCTCCTCGCCAACGCCCGCACCCACACTCCGCCGGGCAGTGAAGTCACCATCAGGCTCACATCCGACGAGACCCATGTGTCCCTCAGCGTGAGCGACAACGGGCCAGGCATCCCCGAAGACCTTCAGCAAGAGGTCTTCGGCCGCTTCGTCCGCGCCGATCACGCCCGCTCCCGCAGCACCGGGAGCACCGGACTCGGCCTCGCCATCGTCCACGCCGTCATCACCGCCCACGGCGGAACCATCACGGTCACCAGCAGCCCCGGACACACCACCTTCCACCTGGAACTCCCCCACTGACGGCGCTTGGCCGGCCGCAGCTCCCCGGGCACCAGTCGTGGATGCACGGCTCAAGCCGTAGCCTGATCCGCCGAGCGTGGACCACTCACCACAGGGAGGGCCGCCCCGCCGCCGCCCGTAACGGACCGGCAGGCGCCCACGCCTACCCGGTGGGTCGCGTCCTTGCCGCCGCAGCGCGGGTGCCCCGCGAAATTCTCGTCACTGCCGCAACTCGTTCCTCTATGGCTGCTCCAGCGATCTGAGCAAGCCCCGAACCCCTTCATCTCGTCGGCCAGGCGTACAGCCACTCCGTTCGCGACAAACCCCGGGACATCACAGAGCGTGACAACTACATGATCGCCCAGGACTCTTCGCACGCGCCGACAGCTGACAGCTGACAGCCAGACACAAGGTGCTGAGCTGGTCCGCGCTACGCCGTCGAGGCTGATGCTTCTGCGCTGGGCATGTCCCGCAGCCCCAGGCGGAGGTGCTCGACGTGGAAGAGGGCCTGGTCGAGGAGTTCCGCGACGTGGTGGTCGTACAGGGCATAGACGATCGAGCGGCCGTTGCGTTCGCCGGTGACCAGGCCGAGGTTGCGCAGTAGGCGTAGCTGGTGGGAGCAGGCGGAGGCTTCCATGCCGACGGCTTCGGCGAGGTCGCCGACCGCGCAGGGGCCTTCCTGGAGACGGGCGAGGATCCGCAAGCGGGAGGGGGTGGCCAGGGCCTGGAGGGTCGCCGCGACGTCGGTGGCACCCACGACGTCCAGGCGCTCGCGGGTGGTGGCGGTGTTCTTGGCATCGGCTCCGTGACCCATGATCCCATCATACTGGCGACACCTGAAGACCTGTTCAGATGATCCTGTACGGTGAATGTGTCGCCACCCTCTGCCCGCGAAGGGTTGTTTTGTCATGCCTTCTGTCCTGCTCCAGCATCCCCAAGCGGCCACTCCGACCGCATCGGGTGCGGCGCCGCGACGCCGCACCCGAGTGTTCGCGCTGGCCGAGGCCCGATGGGCCGCGGCCTCGCTGGTGCTGTTCCTGATCGCGCTGCCGCTGCAACTGAGCGGCGCCCCGGCCTGGGCGTGGGGCCCGCTGTACGCGGCGGCCTACGTCACCGGCGGCTGGGAGCCGGCCTGGGCCGGCCTTACGGCGCTGCGGGAGAAGACCCTGGATGTGGACCTGTTGATGATCGTGGCCGCGATCGGCGCGGCGTCGATCGGGCAGGTGATGGACGGCGCGCTGCTGATCGTCATCTTCGCCACCTCCGGCGCCCTGGAGGCGCTGGCCACCGCCCGCACCCAGGACGCGGTCCGCGGTCTGCTCGACCTCGCCCCCTCTACGGCGACCCGCCTGGCTGACGACGGGAGCGAGGAGACGGTCGTCACCGAGGACCTCGCCGTCGGCGACACCATTCTCATCCGCCCCGGCGAGCGGGTCGGCGCCGACGGCCGAGTGCTGGAGGGGTCCAGCGAGGTCGACCAGGCCACCATCACCGGCGAGCCGCTGCCGGTGGCGAAGGAAGCCGGCGATGAAGTATTCGCCGGAACCCTGAACGGCACCGGGGCCATGCGAGTGAAGGTCGAGCGGGACGCCTCCGACTCGGTGATCGCCCGGATCGTCGCCATGGTCGAGGAAGCCTCCGGGACCAAGGCGCCGACCCAGCTGTTCATCGAGAAGGTCGAGCAGCGGTACAGCCTCGGCATGGTCTTCGCGACCCTCACGGTCTTCCTGGTGCCGCTGGGCTTCGGCGCGGACCTCACCGGATCGCTGCTGCGGGCCATGACCTTCATGATCGTCGCCTCGCCGTGCGCCGTGGTGCTGGCGACCATGCCGCCGCTGCTCTCCGCCATCGCGAACGCCGGACGCCACGGCGTCCTCGTCAAGTCCGCCGTCGTCATGGAACGCCTCGGCCAGATCGACGCGGTCGCCCTGGACAAGACAGGCACCCTGACCGAAGGCACCCCCCAGATCACCGACATCCGCCCGCTGGCCGGCTCCGGCCTGCACGAGAACGCCCTCCTGGCGCTTGCCGCCGGCGCGGAGCACCCCAGCGAGCACCCGCTGGCCCGCGCAGTCGTCGACGCCGCCCGCGCCCGCGGCCTGGCCATCCCGGACATGGAGGACTTCACGTCCGCCCCCGGGACCGGAGTCACCGCCACCGTCGACGGCCACACCATCGCGGTCGGCGCCCCCGCCCGCCTCCTCAGTGACACGGACGCGGCTTCCGCCGAGGCCGCGGCTGTCGCCGAGAACCTGGAACATGAGGGCCGCACGGCCGTCCTCGTCCAGCGTGCCGGCGCGCCCGTGGGTGTCCTGGGCGTCGCCGACCGGCTGCGGCCCGACGCCACCGCTACCGTCGCCGCCTTGACCACGCTGACCGGCAGCGCCCCGATGCTGCTGACCGGTGACAACCCGCGCGCCGCCGCCCTGCTGGCCGATGAGGTAGGCATCAGCGACGTCCGCGCAGGGCTGCTTCCCCAGGACAAGGTCACCGCGGTCCAGGAACTGGAGAAGGCCGGCGCCAAGGTGCTGGTCATCGGTGACGGTGTCAACGACGCCCCCGCGCTGGCCGCCGCCCACACCGGCATCGCCATGGGGCGGGCCGGATCAGACCTCGCCCTGGAGACATCCGACGCGGTCATCGTCCGCGACGAACTCGCCACCGTTCCCACCGTCGTGAGCCTGTCCCGCGCCGCCCGGCGCCTGGTGGTGCAGAACCTGGTGATCGCCGCAGTATTCATCTCCGGTCTGGTCATCTGGGATCTTGCCGGGCACCTGCCGCTCCCACTCGGGGTCCTGGGGCACGAGGGATCGACCGTGATCGTCGGCCTCAACGGACTGCGGCTCCTGCGCGACGCCGCCTGGCTCCGGGCCGCCGCACCCGCCCGGAGCCGGCGTTGAGCCGCCGCAGCAAGAAGGAGGCCCCGCCCCGGGGGCGGTGCGTCGCCATGGGTGATGCCGGCGCCGCAGTGGGCGTCGGCGGTCTGCCGGACGGTGCAGACGGACTGGAGTGCTCCTCGCCATACATGCCGGAATGAACGACGTAGGTGTGCCGCCAGTGCCGCCGCTGCTCGTCCGCCAGCTCCTGGTCGCCGTCCGTCATCGTCCGCCCAGCCCCACTTGCCCACCCGGCTGTGCCGGGTACCGGCCCAGCCCAGACGCGGTGGCCGGCGAGAGGACGGTCGGCTCACACCGGTCACCGGCAGCTGCCACTGAGGTGCGGGCAAGGGGCCTCGGCGATGGCCTGGGAGACGGCTCGACGCGGCGGCGAGGATTCTTCGGCCGGACCTTCGGCGGGTCGAACTCGACCGATTGTGACTTTGAGTGCTCGACAGGATACATTGCGTGCATGATCGGTGCGATGGCGCCCTCCTCGGCGCATCACCGCGCGTGGGACAGCGGCGTGCTCGTCGTCCTGATCTGGGTGGCATTCCACCTCCTTGGCTGCGTGCACAGCCATGGCCCGGGGTTCGAGAGCCAGCACTATCCGCTGAACGCGCTACCCGTGGCTGCCGCTCCCGTCGCCGCATCCGGCGCGGCCACTGCTTCCCTTCCCCAGCGCGCACCGTGCTGCCCCGAGACGGGCGATCACGTGGTGGACCGGATCCGCGGCGACGTCCCCACCCCGCCGGCGCTCGGCGGGGCACTGCCGGTCGATGCCCGGCCGGATGCGCCCGCCGCGCTGACCGGTGCCGGAGCCGCGAGGGCCCCCAACCACAGTGCCGTTGGCGGGCGCTGCATTCTCACGGCCCTGTGCGTGGCGCGGACCTGACCGCTCCCGCACAGCCGCCTTCCACCTCACCCTGTCCGGCACAGCCGGGCGGAGCCTTGACGGCTGTGTGTCCGCGCCCTGATCCGCCGATGCCCCGAGCCGGCCGATGTCCGGCCGGGGCCGAGGAGCCGTGACACCGTGATGGACAGCCACACTCACACCTACGCCCCTGCCCCCGCCTCCGCCCGCCGACCGTCCGATCTGGTCGGCCACACCCCGGTCCTGTGGATCGGTGCACCCCTCGCCGGTGCCGGCCGCGGTTTCTGGGCGAAGCTCGAAGGCCACAACCCGGGTGGCATCAAGGACCGACCCGCCCTGCACATGGTCGCTCGCGCCCGTACCCGCGGGGAGCTGGCCGATGGCGCGCCGATCATCGAATCCTCCAGCGGCACCCTCGGGCTGGGCCTGGCCCTGGCCGGCATCACCTTCGGACACCCGGTGACCGTAGTCACCGACCCCGGCCTTGAGCCCGCGATCGGCCGGGCCCTGGCCGCCTACGGTGCCGACGTCGAGACCGTTACCGTCGCCCACCCGACCGGTGGCTGGCAGCAAGCACGGCGAGAGAAGGTGGACGAGCTACTGGCCGCACAGCCGGGCGCGTGGTGCCCGGACCAGTACAACAACCCCGACAACGCCGCCGCCTACACACCGCTGGCCGCCGAGCTCATCGCCCAACTGGGACGCATCGACGTCCTGGTCGCCTCCGTCGGCACCGGCGGCCACTCGGCGGGCATCTCCACCGCGCTGCGCCGGACATTCCCGGACCTAGCGCTGATCGGGGTGGACGCGACCGGATCGACGATCTTCGGGCAGCCCGCCGGACAGCGGCTGATGCGCGGCCTGGGCTCCAGCATCCACCCCGGCAACGTCGCCTACGAGGCCTTCACCGAAGTCCACTGGGTCGCCCCCGCCGAAGCGGTGCACTCCTGCCGCGCACTGGCCCGCCACCACTACGCCTCGGGCGGCTGGAGCGTGGGGGCGGTCGCCCTGGTCGCGGGATGGGCCGCGCGCACCTACCCCGCCGGAACGAGGATCGCCGCGATCTTCCCCGACGGTCCCCACCGCTACCTCGACACGATCTACAACGACGGCTGGTGCCACGACCACCACCTGCTCAACACCCCGGCAGGGCTGCCGGAGGAGCCCGACGAGATCACCGGCCCGGGCGAGCGGACGGTGACGTCCTGGACGCGCTGCACCTCGGTCGCCGACCCGGCGCCGGCCGCCGTCCGCGCCGTGCTGGCCGGTGCCCGGTGAGGCGGCTGCGCGCCCAGCTGCGCTCCTTCGACTCCAGTCTGCAACTGCTGATGGTCAACCAGTTCGGCATCAACCTCGGCTTCTACATGCTCATGCCCTACCTGGCCGACCACCTCGCCCACGGCCTCGGCTTGGCAGCCTGGGCGGTCGGCCTGGTGCTGGGCGTACGCAACCTGTCCCAGCAGGGCATGTTCTGGCTCGGCGGCACCCTGGCCGACCGGGTCGGCTACAAGCCGATGATCCTGGCCGGCTGCGGCCTCAGGACGGCTGCGTTCGTGCTGCTGGCCGTCGCCGACACGCTGCCCGCGCTCATCATCGCCTCGGCTGTCACCGGGTTCGCCGGAGCGCTGTTCAACCCGGCGGTCCGCGCCTACATCGCGGACGGCGCCGGGGAGCGCCGGGTGGAGGCGTTCTCCTGTTTCAACATCTTCTACCAGGCAGGCATCCTGCTCGGCCCCCTCGCCGGACTCGCCCTGCTCGCCTTCGACTTCCGCCTCGTCTGCGCGGTCTCGGCGACCGTGTTCGGGGCGCTGGCCATCGTCCAGGCCCGCGCCCTGCCTGCCCGGCATCCGGCACCGGACCCGCAGCGCACGAACGGCTGGCGGGGAATCGCCGCGGACTGGCGAGCGATTGCCCGCAACCGGCCCTTCGTGCTGTTCTCCGCCGCGATGGCCGGCTCCTACCTGCTGGCCTTCCAGACCTACCTCGCCCTGCCCCTCCGGGCCCGCGCCCTGGTGGGCGATTCCAGCGGCACCGCGATGGGCGTCGTCTTCGCCGTCTCCGCCCTGGTGGCCGTCGCCGGACAGCTCCGGCTCACCGACTGGGCCAGGAAACGCCTGGACGCGCCGAAGGCCATCGCGATCGGCCTGGCGGTGATGGGAGCGGCGTTCCTGGTCATGCTGCCCGGCCCCCACCACACCGCCCACGGCTTGGGCGCGGTCCTTGGCCTCGCCGGCCTAGTGGCCTGCGCGGCACTGCTGGCCGCCGGCTCCGCGCTGCTGTACCCGTTCGAGATGGACACCCTGGTCCGCCTCTCGGGCGAACGTCTGGTGGCCACCTACTACGGCGCCTACAGCACGGTGGCCGGCATCGCCGTCGCCGGAGGGAATCTCGCGGTGGGCGCTGTGTTCGACCTCGCCGCCCGCACCCACACTCCGTGGCTTCCCTGGGCGGCACTGACCGCCCTCGGGCTCGGCTGCGCCACCGCCCTGACCAGCCTGCGCCGCACCGGACACCTCCACCCCGCTCCGGCCGCAGCACCGGCCCCAGCCTGAGAACAAGTGGCCGGGCACGTCCTTCACGCGTGGGGTGCGCGCCCGGTCAGCCGGTGGTCGGCCACATCGAGCGCTTCCGGGACGAGGCGCCGCAGGTGTCCGTCGGTCAGCGCGTAGATCACCGGGCGGCCTTCCTTACGAGTGGTCACCAGACCCGGCATTCTCAGCCGGGCCAGATGCCGGCTCACCGCCGGTCGTGCCGCGTCCACGCTCTCGGCCAGTGATGCGACGTCCGCCATGTGGTGCCCCGCGCCCAGCCCGCCGCGCCGTACCGCGTAGGTGCGACGTGTCGGTGGGGCCCGTGCCGTGCTCTTCTCGTAAGGCTTCCGGGATGATCCACGCCGTACTGCACGCACTGTCGATCGCCGGTTCCATGACCTGGGAGATCACCTGGGCCCTGATCCTGGGCTTCGCCCTGTCCGCCGTCGTGCAGGCCGTCGTCCGTAAGTCCACCGTCGTCTCCCTGCTCGGCGACGACCTCCCCCGCACCCTGGCCATTGCCGCCGGTCTCGGCGCCGCCTCGTCCTCGTGCTCCTACGCGGCTGTGGCCCTGGCCCGCTCGCTGTTCCGCAAGGGCGCGAACTTCACCGCCGCGATGGCCTTCGAGATCGCCTCCACCAACCTCGTCGTCGAACTCGGTGTCATCCTGGCTCTGCTGATGGGCTGGCAGTTCACCGCGGCGGAGTTCGTCGGCGGCCCCATCATGATCGTCGTGCTGGCAGTGCTGTTCCGGCTCTTCCTGCGCGACAAGCTCCTGCGCCAGGCCCGCGAACAGGCAGCACGCGGGCTCGCCGGCTCGATGGAGGGTCACGCGGCGATGGACATGTCCGTCCAGCGGGAGGGCTCCTTCGCCCGCCGGCTGTTCTCTCGCGAGGGCTTCACCTCCACGAGCCAAGTCTTCGTCATGGAGTGGGCGGCGATCCTGCGCGACCTGGTGATCGGCCTGCTCATCGCCGGCGCCATCGCCGCGTGGGTGCCGGACTCCTTCTGGCGCACGTTCTTCTTCGACGGCCACCCGCTGGCATCCAAGCTGTGGGGCCCGCTGATCGGCCCGCTGGTCGCGATCGCCTCGTTCGTCTGCTCGATCGGCAACGTGCCGCTCGCGGTCGTCCTGTGGAAGGGCGGCATCAGCTTCGGCGGAGTCGTCGCGTTCGTCTTCGCCGACCTGCTGATCCTGCCGATCCTCAACATCTACCGGAAGTACTACGGCACAAAGATGACGCTCTTCCTCCTCGGCACGTTCTACCTCTCCATGGTCGTCGCCGGCTACATCGTGGAGTTCACCTTCGGCGGCCTGGGCCTCATCCCCGACCGGGCCGACGCCGTGATCCCCATGGAGGGCGTCACCTGGAACTACACGACCTGGCTCAACATCGCCTTTCTCATCCTGGCTGCCGCCCTCCTCACCCGGTTCTTCCGCAGCGGCGGCATCTCGATGCTCCGCATGATGGGAGGCTCCCCCACCACAGAACACGACCACTCAGCCCACCAGCACACCGGCCCGCGCCAGGGCCCCGGAGGACCGCACGGGGGCCACCGCCGCTGACCACCACCCGCACTCTCCACCCGGGGGTGGATCCGGTGCTCCGTCCCCGGGCCGATCCGCCCGCGCCCCCACCATGCTCAACTGATCCCCGTGACTGCCACATTGCCCCGGATCCTGCCCAGCCCGGACGGCAAGCCGCTCCCACCCGAGGGAACGGCGACCGCCTTCCGCGCCTTCACGCCCGAACTGGCCGCCGGCCGACGCGCCTGGACGGCCGCCGGAGCTGCCTTCCTTGCCGGACTGTTCGACCAGCTCGCCCCCGATCGGGACACCACCCAGGCAACCGGCCGCGACGACCCGGTACGCGACGCCCTCACCTGCGGCGGCCCCCTGCACCACAGCACCTGCCTGGAACTGGGCTCCGGTGCCGGCACCGGCACCGGCGCCGGCCAGTTCACCCGCCTTCTCGCGTCCGTCTTCCCGACCGTGATCAGCCTCGACCTCTCCGAGCAGATGCTCCGCCAGGCCGCCGGCCGCTCCGCGGCAGGCGTCCGCGCGGACGCCGGCGCCCTGGCCGTCGCCGATGCCTCCATCCCTACCGTCGCCGCCATCGACGTGCTCCTGTTCCCCACCGAAACAGCCCGGGTCCAGGCCCCGGACGACGTACTGCTGTGGATCAACCAACTCGCCGTCGAGACGATCCGCCCGGTCCGGGAGGAGATCGAACGGCGCATCCGCGGACTGCTCGCCGAACTCGGCATCGAGACGGCATGACCAGCGCCGCGCCGGCGACAGGCGGGCGCATCACGGCGATGCGGCCCGAGCATGCCGAACAGGTCTTGGCGATCTATCAGCTCGGCATCGACGAGTGCAACGCCACCTTCGAGACCACCGCCCCGGACTGGAAGGAGTTCGACGCGGCCAAGCTGCCCGAGCACCGCCTGGTCGCCCTCAACGAGCAGGCACGCGTCCTGGGCTGG
Organism: Streptomyces sp. NBC_01260; assembly: GCF_036226405.1. NCBI lineage: Bacteria > Bacillati > Actinomycetota > Actinomycetes > Kitasatosporales > Streptomycetaceae > Streptomyces > Streptomyces sp. NBC_01260. Next base: position 1,101,043 of record NZ_CP108464.1, read on the forward strand.
GCCGCCGTGGTCCCGGTCTCCGACCGCTGCGCGTACGCCGGAGTGGTCGAGCACTCCGTCTACACCAGCCCCGAAGCCCGCGGACGCGGCGTGGGATTCGCATTGCTGACCGCCCTGCTGGCTTCAACCGATGCGAGCGGGATCTGGACGGTGCAGTCCGGGATCTTCCCCGAGAACACAGCCAGCCTCGCACTGCACGCAAAGGCCGGGTTCCGCGTCATCGGCACCCGCGAACGCATCGGCCTCCACCAAGGCCAGTGGCGCGATGTCGTTCTCGTCGAACGCCGCAGTCCGGCGATCAGCTGAGCGCCCGGCCGCGATCACGAGGTTTCGGCCGACAGGACCTCGTCCCCGCCCGGTGCCGGCCGACGACCGCTCCGGCAACGTTCCTGTCGCCCCCTGACGGCCGCCCGCCCGCCCCGTGCGCAACGGGACGACCCGCTGGTGAGCCTGTCACGCGCCCCGGCGGACCCGGCCATCGTCGGCGTGCAGGACAGAGTTGGCCCCTCAGGTGGTTGCTCGCAGGCTTGTTCGCCGGACTCCCGCAGCAAGGTCGGCATGAAGGAACCCTTCGAGGCCGGCCCTCTGCCGGTACCCCGCGCGGCGGGGCCTTGCGGGTGGCGGCGAGCCCCTCTTCGCCGTCACCGACCTGTGCGGGCTCCACGACGGCACCGTCATCGCCGGCCGCGTACGGCGACATCCCTCCCCGAGGCCGCTGCAGGACCGGTAGCCGGATGCGCCGGCGCCGAACGGAGTTCAAGACAAGAGGAGTTGGGGGACTGGTAGGAAAGTTTACTGTTCGCTAGCATTCCGGGCGGCGGCTTGGCGCGATGCCTGACTCCCGTGGGCATGACGCGCTCAGTGAGAGCTCTGGCCCGGCCGCCGTGACGCCGCCCCTGCCCGCACGCGGGTGGGGACACGACGTCACGCACCGATGCCCAGCTCTCGCCACCCCCAAGGCCAGGAGTCCAGGGATGCACCCGAATGGCTCAGCTTTGCTCCTCACGCCCACGCGGCGCCGCACGGTGGGCGTGGTCATCGCCGCCGTACTCCTGCTCGTCGGCAGCTTGTTGCTCGCCTACCCCGACCGGGCCGGTGCCGCCGCCGACCCTCTCATTTCGCGTGGCAAGCCCGCCACCGCGTCTTCCAGCGAAGAATCCGGCTTCGGCCCGCAGAACGCCTTCGACGGCGACCCGGCCACCCGCTGGGCGAGCGCCGAGGGCAAGGACCCGCAGTGGATTGGCGTCGACCTCGGTGCCACCGCCGACGTCACGCGGGTGAAGCTGAGTTGGGAGGCCGCGTACGCCAAGGCGTACCGGATCGAGATCTCCTCAGACGGCACCACCTGGTCGCGGCTCGCCGACGAGACGGCCGGCAACGGCGGCTCCGACGACTGGTCCGCCCTCTCGGGCAAGGGTCGCTATCTGCGCGTGTACGGCACCGCGCGCGGCACCTCCTACGGTTACTCGCTGTACGAGGCCGAGGTGTACGGCACCCTCGACGGCGGACCCCCGTCCACCGGCGCCTTCACCGTGGTCGCGGCAGGTGACATCGCCGCCCAGTGCACCGCGTCCGACAGCAACTGCGCCCACCCCAAGACCGCCGCACTGGCCCAGAAGCTCAACCCGAAGTTCTATCTGACGATGGGCGACAACCAGTACGACGACGCCCGGATCGCCGACTTCCGCGCCTACTACGACAAGACCTGGGGCGCCTTCAAGGACAAGACGCACCCGGTGCCGGGCAACCACGAGACATACGACCCGGCCGGATCGCTGGTCGGCTACAAGACGTACTTCGGGGCGATCGCCTACCCGCAGGGGAAGAGCTACTACAGCTTCGACGAGGGCAATTGGCACTTCATCGCCCTCGACTCCAACTCCTTGGACCAGAGCGCCCAGACCGACTGGCTGAAGGCCGACCTCGCCAAGAACAGCAAGGCGTGCATCGCCGCCTACTGGCACCACCCGCTGTACTCCTCTGGCGGTCACGGCAACGACCCGGTCAGCAGGCCGGTCTGGAAGATCCTGTACGGGGCCAAGGCCGACCTCGTGCTCAACGGGCACGACCACCACTACGAGCGGTTCGCCCCGCAGAACCCCGACGGGAAGGCCACCGCCGACGGAATCACCGAGATAGTCGGCGGCATGGGCGGCGCCGAGCCGTACCCCATCGAGAACGTCCAGCCCAACAGTCAGAAGCGGATCAGCGGTGAATACGGCGTTCTGAAACTGGACTTCACCGACTCCGGCTACAGCTGGAGCTACGTCGGCACCGACGGCAAGGCCAAGGACACCAGCCCGAAGTACGCCTGCCACTGATGTATCTGGCGACCACAGGCCGCCGGGACGCGTCGGCCCCGCCCCGCACCGGCGGGGCGGTCCGACGCGTCCCCGGCACCGTCCTGGCACTCGGCACGGTCAGCCTCGTCACCGACATCTCCTCCGAGATGGTCACCGCGGTGCTGCCGCTCTACCTCGTCCTCGGACTCGGTCTCTCACCTCTCCAATTCGGCTTCCTGGACGGCATGTTCAACGGCGCCGCCTCCGTCGTGCGGCTGCTCGGCGGACAGGCCGCCGACCGTGGCCACCGGCACAAACGGGTCGCCGGGATCGGCTACGCCCTCTCCGCCTGTTCCCGGCTCGGCCTGCTGCTCGCGGGCGGCGCCACCGCCGGGATCGCGGCTGCCCTCGCCACCGACCGGGTCGGCAAAGGTATCCGTACGGCGCCCCGTGACGCGCTGATCACCCTGAGCAGCCGGCCCGAGGCGCTCGGCCGGTCCTTCGGCGTGCACCGGGCGATGGACACCACCGGCGCCCTGCTCGGCCCGCTCGCCGCGTTCGCGCTGCTCTGGGCGACCGCCGACGCCTACGACGCCGTGTTCGTCGCCAGTTTCTGCGTCGGCCTGCTCGGGGTACTGCTCCTCGTCCTGTACGTTCCCGGGCACCACCCGGCACCACCCACGAAATCAATTCAGCCCAAACGCAACGTATTTGGCGCACTCCGTGATCGCGACTTCCGGCGGATCCTCGGAGCCGCCACCCTGCTCGGTGCCGCCACCGTCGGTGACGCCTTCGTCTACCTGCTGCTCCAACGCTGCCTCGGTCTCCCTGTCGGCTGGTTCCCGCTGCTGCCGCTCGGCGCGGCGGCGTGCTATCTGCTGCTCGCGGTCCCGGCGGGCCGGATCGCGGACCGGGTCGGCCGACGGCTGCCGTTCCTGTACGGCCACGTCGCGCTGCTCGGCGTGTACGCCACGCTCCTCGCCCCGACCGGCGGCCCGGCCCCGCTCCTGCTTGCTCTCGTCCTCGCGCTGCTCGGCGTCTTCTACGCAACCACCGACGGGGTACTGATGGCCCTCGCCGGACCGGTGCTGCCCGCCTACGGCAGGGCGGGCGGACTCGCCCTGCTCCAGACCGGCCAGGCGCTGGCTCGGATGCTCGCCGCGGCGGGCTTCGGCGCCGCGTGGACTGTGTGGGGGCCGCGCGCCGCGCTGTGGGCCGCGATATCGGCCCTGCTCGCCGCGCTCGCGGGCGGCTGGGCGCTGCTGCCGCGCAACCCGTCCGGCACCCCGGCCCACGAGGGGCCGGGAGCCCCGATCCCCGAGAGGCGGACCGCATGAGTGTCAGGTTCCCGAGACCCGCGACCCCGATGGGCCCCCGGGCCCGTATCGCCGTCGTGGTGGCCGCGGTGCTGCTCCTCACGGGCGGCTCCGTCGGGTACGCCCTGCATGCGAGCCACCGATCGGCGCGGCAACAAGCGGACGCCGACGCCTCGTTCACTCTCCACGGGCCCGCGCTGTACTTCCGGGACACGGCCACAGGACGCGTCGCGCACAAGCCGCTCGCCGGAACCCCCGGCGCCCGCACCCCCGGCGGCCCCGCCTGCGACCGGTTCTACGCCTCAGGTGATACCGCGCTCTGCCTGCGCGCCAAGCCGGGGGTGCTGCCGAAGACATACGCAATCGTTCTCGACCGGCGACTGCGCGAGATGCGCCGGATCACCGTGCCGGGCGTTCCCACCCGCGCCCGCGTCTCCGCCTCCGGACAGATACTGTCCTGGACGGTGTTCGCCACCGGCGACTCGTACGCCACCACCGCCTTCTCCACGCGGACCGCCGTCCTCGACCTGCGCACCGGCTACCTCATCAAGTCCATGGAGGAGATCCCTCTCACCATCGACGGTGTCCGCTACCACGCCCCCGATGTCAACTACTGGGGGGTGACCTTCGCCCGCGACGACAAGCGCTTCTACGCGACCGTCTCCACCAAGGGCCGTACCTACCTCGTCGAGGGGAACATGGAGGACTGGTCGGCGAAGGCGCTGCGGCAGAACGCCGAGTGTCCCTCACTGTCTCCGGACAACACCCGGATCGCCTTCAAGAAGAAAGTTTCCGACGACCCGGCCGCGCCCTGGCGGCTGTACGTCCTCGATCTGCGGACCATGCGCGAGACGCCGCTCGCCGAGACACGCAGCGTCGATGATCAGGCGGCCTGGCTGGACGACGGCACGGTCGCCTACGCGTTGCCGGGCGCGGCCGGCCGGGCGAGCGACATCTGGACCGTCCCCGCAGACGGTACCGGGGCACCCCATGTGGCCGTGACGGGCGGGTCGTCACCGGTGGTGGTGGGCTGAGCGAGGTGGCCCGGGGCGGGAGCGGCCCACCCGGCAGGCGGCCATCGTCCCTGCCGAGCGGTGGGCCGGAGGCGTGGTACGAGGGGCCGGCAGGCGCCGGCCCCTCACCTCACCTCACCTCACCTCACCTGGAAGAGTCCCGCTTTCGGCTCAGGCGCTGTGCCGTGTGTGGGTGAGGAGGGCAGCGCGTGCCGCAGGACCGACACCGTCGGCGATCAGATTGTCGAGGGTGAGCAGGAGCTGCTGCGGGATCGGGCTGGGTTGCGGGTAGGCGGCGTGGATCTGCAGGCCGGCCGACAGGCCCTGGTCGGTCTCCGACATCTTCCCGAAGACCGAGCATCGTACGCTCTTTGTGTCCTTCTCCACGACAGTGCGGTTGCCTATCAGGGTCCGCGTGTTGGCGATGCACATGCGGCCGCATCGTGCAACGGAGAGCCCGCAGCCCTCCGCCGGGCGAAGGCCCATCAGGGAAAGCAGCAGGTGCGCGTACAGGGCGGTGACCGGACATTGACCTGGACGCGGCGACGCTCAGCTCCGATACCCGAGCGGACGGGCCGATGCGACAGCTGTGGCGAGCCGGTCGAGGAGGGGCGTCGCGCAGGGATGGGGATCGCGGAGCGGTCCGATCGCGTAGATACCCCGGGTCGGGGGATCGACGAGGCCCACGGTGGTGACGTCGCTGCGCAGTGCGCACGTCAGCACCCCGGGGATCAGTGCGATGGCGTGACCGGTTGCGACCAGGGCCAGCTTGCCGGGCAGATCGGCCGCGGCGAGGTCGATGCGGGCGCCGACCCCGGCGCGGGCGGCGTGCCGGCGCAGAAGCGCCGCCGAGCCGTCGTTGTCCTCGACCCAGGTCTGGTCGGCCAGCGTCTGGATGTGCACGGGACCGCGCCCGGCGTGCGGATGGTCGACTGGTAGTGCGACGACCATGTCATCCAGCCCGAGGAACCGCCGGTCGATCCGCGGGTCATGGGGAACCCCGGGTGGTGCGTCGGTGACGACAGCGATGTCGAGATCGCCCGTGATCACGCGCTGGTGCAGCTGCTCGCTCAGGCCGGGCAGCAGGCTCCACCGGATGGATCCGGTGTGCTTCAACAGGTCCCTGATCGCCTCGGGGACGATCCCTGCGGCCAGTGAAGGTGTCGCACCGACGGCCAGTGGTCGGCCGAACGCCCCGTCGCGAACGTCCCGTACGGCGCGAACGGCGCGGTCGGCCTCGTTGAGCGTGACCAGGGCGTGGCGCCGGAACACCTCACCGGCCGGTGTCGGGCGCACACCGCGTGCATGGCGCTCCAGCAGGGGCACGCCGAGTTGCCGCTCCAGGCCGGCGATCTGCCGGGAGACGGCCGACTGCGTGTGGTTCAGCTCGGCAGCCGCCGCCGACAGAGACCCGAGACGGCACACCGTCACGAAACTTCGCCACACCGTCAGATCCATGGCGCCAGTATGACCTGGTGGTATGCGTATGCCGCAGGGGTGCCCTGCGGCATCTGCGCTTGTCGCAGGTGTCGCGGCCTACCACTGTGGCGTGCATGACCACATCACACACGATCGCCGTCCTCGGCCTGGGGCGCATGGGCGGTGCGATCGCGGCACGACTTGCCGCCCAGGGCCGGGATGTTGTGGGCTGGACCCGTTCAGGGCGCACGCCGGGAGCCGTCAGGACGACCAGCGACCCGAACGACGCTGTGGCGAAGGCCGGCCTGGTGCTCCTGGCACTGTTCGACGGCCCGGCCTGCCGGCAGGTCCTCGACGACGTCCGCGACTCGCTGCAGGCCGGCACCCTCGTGCTGAACACCAGCACCATCGCCCCCGCCGAAGCGGCGGAGCTGGCCCGGCAACTCGGCCCGTCCTACGTCCACGCGCCCGTCCTCGGCTCCGTTCCGGCTGTCGCCGCCGGTGCCCTGCAGATTCTTGCTGCCGCCGACCAGGACACGCTCGACCGAGTCCGGCCGGTCCTGGAATCGCTGGGCACCGTGCGGCACGTCGATGACGCCTGCACCGCCGCCGCCCTCAAGCTGATCGCCAACAGCAGCCTCACCGGCGCCGTCCTCGCACTGCGTGACTCACTGCGGCAGGCCGACGCCCTCGGCCTGTCCCGTGCCCAGGTGCTGGACGTCCTCGAATTCGGCCAGCTCGGCGGCCTCGTGACCCGCAAACGCCCCTTCCTCGCTGACCAGCCGGGTACTGCCACGGCCGAATTCACCATCGGTGCGCTGGCCAAGGACATGGCTCTGCTGGCCGCCGCGTCCCACACCCCCCTGCGCAGCGCAGTCGGCCTGACCGACACCCCAGCCGCCCAGGAGGCAGACATCGCGGTTGCCGCCACGGTCCCCGCCGTGGAGGACGCCGTGCTCGAACCGCTTCGCGCCTACATCCGCGGACATGCCACCGGCGACCCCTCCCACTTCCGTGACGCGTTCCTGCCCACCGCCCACATCGAGGGAGTCCGGGACGGCGCTCTCGTCTCCTGGCCCGTTGACGAATACTGCACCCTCTTCCAAGGCCGGCCGGCCCCGGACGAACCGACCCGCTCCCGCCGCATCGATGCCATCGACGTCCACGGCACCGTGGCGACCGCAACCCTGACGCTCTCGCACGGCGCGGACACCTTCACCGACATCTTCCTGCTGGTTCGCGTCCACGACAGCTGGCGCATTGCCAACAAGGCTTATCACCGGCACTCCTGAGCGGGCCGGAAGCAGCCTTCGAAGGGAGTTCCCGCTTGATTCTGTCGGGGATCTTGTAGTAATCGAGGTCAGTCGCTGGCGTTCCGCCAGGGCTTCGGCCGGGGGATGCTGTGTTGGCCCAGGAAGTGGCGGAGGAGAACCGGCGTTCTGGATCGGTGGCAGTCGCTGTCCTGATGACCTCCAGTTACTGAGGTGTCCCGCGCCACTCCTTCTCCTCGTCGCCGGCGTCCAAGAGGAGACGGAGCGCCCGGCCCAAGGCGAACACGGTTGTCCGGATGTCGATCAGCGATCCGCGCACGAACTCCTCTGGTGCCATGCAGCGCGTCGACCCGGGCAGCCGGTCCGCCTCCCGAGCGAAGGGCCCCACCCGGTATTCGTCCAAGTCGCACAGCACCATGCGGTGCTCGTTGAGGTCGTACAACATGCATCTGTCATAGAAGCCGACTGCGACAAATCCGGCTTCCTCCACGGCCGGATGGGCAGAGAGGACGGATTCCAGCGCGGCATGATTCGGGGAAGGGGCTGGGCCCTGAACCGTGCCATCGGGCTGTCAGGAGCTGCCCGACCTCCATGGTGTGAGCGAGTCGGGTGGTAGAGAACCTCGCCGCTCATCCATGGGTAGACCAGTACGAGGCCGTCGTCTGTGGTGAAGGAGTGCCGCATCCGAGCGGCTCGGGGATGAGCGGTGGAGTCGGCTCCTGGCTTTCTCCAGTGGTGGGCAGGGCACCGTGGTGAAGCAGACCGCCATCCGCGACGGCAGCGTGCTGCTGGCCGTCTCCGGCTCCCCGGCCCTCGTCGACCGGCACCTCGACAAGGCCCTCGCTAAAGTGACAACGGCCGGCTGACCGGCTCCGGAAACACTTCTGCCCCCGACTGCTGTGGTCGAGGGCAGAAGCACTGCGTGACGCGCGCCGCCACACAGTCCGGCAGATGCCTGATGACGCGGGTGGTCGGCCGAGAGCTGAGCGTGACCGGCCGCGCCCGGTGCGGCAGCAGGGCCCCGGTACGGGGGCAGGGCCCTGCCCCCGTGAGGTGCCGCCCTGCGGCGGCGGTGCGTCAGCTCTGGGCGGTGTCGTCGCCCGTCTGCCCGGCGTCCTCGGCTGCGCCTGTCTTCTCGCGCATCTTGCGCACCAGCTCCGCCTTCTGGTCGGCGGCGCCCTGGCGGTCGAGATTGCGGTGCGGACCGTTGTTCTGCCGCTCGGCGCGGGACAGCCTCTTGCGCTGGCCGCCGCCCATGCCCACGGGGTTGTTGATGTTCTTGCTCACGGTCACGGGTTCTCCCGGAATGAAGTGGAGTGATCTACGGATTCATCGGTGAGGGACGGGCGGCGACGTCGAAGGACGTCAGCAGGGGCCCATCACGCGCTCACTCGTAAATCGGGGTCTGGAAGAACATGCCCAAGACGTTACCCGGTTCCGTCGGCCCCGCGCACCAAGCTCCTCGCCACCCCGGCGTCGGCCGAGCCATCGGCGAGCACCCGGGGTCGGCCGTTTCCCTCCAGGAATCCCAGCACCGGCAGCATCCCGGATCCTCCTCAGACCTTCACGGCCCATACGTCCCCTGCTGAGCCCGTCGCCGTCGATGTCGTCGGCACCGACGAGCTGGTTGTGGATGCCGAAGCCGTGGCCGACCTTCACGTGCGGCTTGAACAGCTTCGCGGTGTCGCCTGTGCCGGCGTAGAAGTACAGGTCACCGGCCGGGGTACGGGCGAAGACGTCACCGATTCCGTCGCCGTTGACATCGTTGGCACCGACGATCTGGTCGTACCGGTGCCAGTTCCTGTCAGGAGCTTCGGCATACTTCTTGAAGGGCGTGGAGCCGACGTTGCCGGTCCCCTTGTACGTGGAGAGGCCGCCCCAGGTCGTGCGCGCCAGCAGGTCGCCGATGCCGTCGCCGTCCAGGTCGCCGGGCGAGAAGACCTTGCTGTAGACCTGCCAGCCGTTACCGGACCAGGAGACGTGGCCGGTACCCTCCGGGCCCTGGCTCTGGTGAAGAGAGAGCTTGCCCGACGCCGACAGCGTGAGGACCTCGGGCTTCCCGCTGCCGTCGAGGTCGCCCGGCGTGATGATGTCCTTGAACATCTCGTTCCGGTCGCTGCTGTTGATCGTGTACGGGTGAGCGCCGGACGAGTCCGCGTTGACGTACAGGACGCCGTCCAGGCCCCGGTACATGAGGTCGCTGTAGCCGTCGCCGTTCACATCGAGGCGCGGCTTGGCGGGAATGACCGCCGCCTTCGCACCTTCGACACCCTTGGCGCCCGACTTCTTCGCGGGGCGCTCGGGGAGTGTGAGGGTCGGCTGGGCGCCGGCCTCGGGTGCGGTGCCGACCGGCGCGGGCGACTGGCCGTCGGCCGAGGCCCGGGGCGGCCAGCACCATGCCGGCGGAGAGAACGAGTGCGGTGCAGGCCGCGAGCCGGCGTGCGCGTTTGGCGCGTGCGGGCATTGCGCGGCCGGGTTCCACAGAAGACAACGCCCCCAGGGGTACGTGGTGGAACCGGGAGAAACGCCTTCTCGGGTGCGCTACATGCGCGGTGAGGCATTCCCGGGATGTTCACAGACTCTACAACGCGGCTCCCCACCACCGGAGTTCCGGGGACGGGGCGCCGCGGGACCGGCGGGACTCTCAGCACGTGTTGTTGTAGATGTCCCAGCCGTAGCCGACCTCCACGCCCTTGTCGACCTTGCTCAACGCGTTCCTGGACACGCACCGCACCTGGCAGAAGTGGCGAACCCGGTCCGACGAGACCACCCACACAATTCACGAAGACCAGACCCTGCGCATCGAGCCCGTCCACGAGGCCCCCGCCCGCGAAACCGCCTGGCCCGTGGCCGCCTACGAGATCCCCGTCTCCGACCGCGCACGGGTCCTCACCGCGACCGGCGCCACACCGGCCCCCGTGCTGCAGGAACTCCTGGATCACCTCACCTGCGGAGACGGGTGGGATCCGACCGACGTCACCACGGTGGACGAGAAGGCCGAGCGCAGAGCCTCCCAGACGACCTCGTAGAGGCCGAGCGCGAGTGGCGCGCTGCCTACCGAGCGTTCGCGCGATTCAGAACGCCTTTGAGCCATGCGCGGCTCATATCAGACCCGACGCCCCTCCTCGGAGACACGAGCTACGACTCCAACCCCTGCTCCACCACGTCAGACGCCCCGCAGTCCGCCGGCACCGCCGCACCGAACTCCACGACGCCTTCATCTCCCTCGCCTGCAGCCTCATCTGCTGGCGACGCCTCAAGAAAACCCGTCCGTGATCGTGGTGCGAGCTCCATGGGAGTAGGCGGATGCAAAGCAAGTGCCCCGCACCAGATGTTCGGGTGCGGGGCACGAGATGAGTAGCCGTGAGGCAGAGCTCCCTGACCGTCAGGGTTCCTGCTGGCCGTCAGAGTTGCTTCAGGCTGTCCGTTCCGTCCTGGCCATAGGACTTCTTGTGCGGAGGCTTCTTGTGCGGGGGCTTGTGGTGCGGGGGCTTGTGGTGCGGGGGCCGCGCGTTGCTGAGGGTGATGGTGACCGTTGCCGGCTCGCTGGCGATCTGGTTGCCCTGCGGGTCGGTTCCCGCCGCGACCGCGACGTTGGTGACGGCGCAGCCCTTGCCGCTGCCGCCTGCCCTGGTCTTCTTGCACGCGTTGGCGTCAGCCTGGCTGATCGTGTACGTACCGTGGCAGGTCGTACTGGCACCGGGTGCCAGCGTGGTCGCGTCACAGGTGACGTTGGCGACCCGGTCGTCGCTGACCAGCACGTCGTGCAGGGCGGTGCTGCCGGTGTTGGTGACGGTGTAGGAGTACTGCACCTTCGTCCCGACCTTGTACGGGCCGGGCGTGATGACCCGCTTCTTCAGCTTGATGTGCGGCGCGCCGACCGGGAGCGTCAGCTGCGTCTGGGGAGAGGTGATCGTCTGCCCGTCCGCGGTACCGGCCGCCGTGGCGGTGTTGGTGACGGAGCCGGCCGTACCGTCGGCAGCGGTGATCGTGTACGTGCCGCTGCACGTGGTGCTGTCGCCCGGGCTCTCTGCCGGAGCCAGGGTGGTCGAGTCACAGGTGATGCCGTCGACGTGATCGTCGATCACGTGGACGTCGGTCAGCTCCGCGCCACCGGTGTTACTGACGTCGTAGGTGAAGGTGACTGTCTGGCCGACCGAGTAGGGGCCCGGTGTCTGCGCCTTCTTCTCCACGGTGATGCCGGCCGGCCGTTCGATCGGCACGCTCTGGGAGGACGGTGGTGAGGTGACGGTCTGGCCGTTCGAGGTGCCCGTCGCGGTGGCCGTGTTGTCGATGGAACCGTGGGTCACGTCGGCGGCCGTCACGGTGTAGGTGGCGGTGCAGGTGACCGTGTGACCGCTCGCGAGCGTGGTCGTGGGGCACGAGACCGGGCCGACCTTGGGGTCGGTGACGGCGAGACCGGTGATGTTGGTCGTCCCGGAGTTGGTGACCACGAAGTCGTAGGGCACCTGTGATCCGGCCACCAGATCACCGGGCAACGGCTGCCTGACCTGCTTGACGAGGTTCAGCTGCGGAAGGGGCTGGTTGCTGGAGACGACCACGTTGCGAATGAGGTGGACGTCGGTGAACCCGCCCGTGGAGCCGGCGAATCCGAACTTGTAGGTGGGGGGCACGGGCTGCGGAGCGGGCGTGCTGAGCACCTCGTGTGAGCCGGTGCCGTCGTTGAAGTCGACCGACACGGTGAGCACCGGGCTCGGTGACGGAGTGAGCTCCACATGGACCCGCCGACGCGAGGGTTCGAGGGCGGCCTCGGCCTGGGCCGGGGTGGCCCCGGGGGGCAGCGCGGTCAGCGGCCCCTGCAACTGTCCGGGAAGCGTGGACGGCCACGGCCCGGTAGTGGTGAAGTTGCTGGTGGTCGCGGTCAGGAAGCAGTAGCCCTCGGTCCCGTCGCCGGGGCCGCGCACCGTGACCATGTTGGCGCCGGGACCGGGGACGCGGAACCCTGTCCCTGCCGGCGAGCGGGTGGCGCAGCCGTTGCCACGGTGCTCCCAGTCGCCGAAGTAGTTCCCGAGGACATCGAGGCCCACGCCCAGGTAGCCACGGTCCACGCCGGGCAGAAACGTGGCGGTGGGGTCGTCGTCGGGAAGCTTCTGCGCATAGCCGAGGCTCCCGCCGAAGGCGCCCGGGTGGGTCAGCGCACCGTCGCCGTTCACGAGGAAGAACGAGATGCCGTCGGCGGGGTGGGCCGGGGTCGTACTGCCGTACTGCCACTGGTCGAACGTCACGTCGATGCCCTGGTTGGCGGGCAGCGCGTTGTTGTAGAGGACGGCCCCGGACTGGTCGTTGGACGCGTCCGTCAGCCGGAGGTATCCGTGCGGTGCACCGTTGGGAGGCGGCACCGGGCCCACGCCTTCGGGGCAGCCACCCAGCGGGTGATCCCCCGGGCCGGGCAGGGCAGCGGCCGGCGCGCCGGTGAGGCAGGCCGACCCCACACCCGTGAAGTCCGGAGCCGTGGCCTGCGTGAACGTCTCATTGACCAGCGGCGAGCCCGCGGCACGGGGCTGAGCCTGCGCGCCGACGTCCAGCGCCAGGAAAGCCCCCGTGCTGACGACAAGGGCCATGGCCCCTGCTGCCAGTCGGGCAGTGCGTGCACGCGGCGCGCGCTGTCTGGGCGAGGCGGGATGCGATCTGGGGTACATGCCCACATACGTAGCAGTCACGCCCAGTAGTCCGCCGTCGGCATAACGTGACGCGCTTCCAATGGTCGTGGCCGCTTACCTGACCGGCGTAGTCGTCAGACGAACTTACCGAAACGTCCTGGTTGACCGCGTCGGGTGCGAGAAGTCGGCCGCCGGGGCGGTGGCACAACCGGCCGTGATCGTGGACGACGACTTGCGGGCGCCGATCGGACCACAGCCGGCCCGGCGGCCGGAGAGGACGCCGGTCCGGGCCACGACGACCACGTGCAGCCACCCGTCGGCCGCGGCATGCCCGTCAGCCACCCGCTCCACGCCCCCGCTCCGCCATACCGAGAAGAGCCAGGTCACCCCGTACGACCTGATCCGTCACACCAGCCCCAGCGAGGTGACGCCGCGTCAAAGCGGCGAGGGCCCACGCGAAACGTTAGCGAAACGTTAGGAGGACGTAAGCGTCAGCTGAAATGGTGCTGATCCCCCGGTGGGGGAAGACAGCCTCTTTCGATTATGGCACGGGCGCGATTCCGGTCTCGCCCGTAATCCAGGAAATGGAGTAGTCATGAAGAAGATCAAGGCACTTGTGAGGAAGTTCAAGAAGGACGAGGACCTCGCCAACCACGCGTGGGTTCTGCACGTCATCTAATTCACCTTTCGTTGGCGGGGGGAAGCGACCATGTCGTTTCCCCCCGCCAACGCTTGGGTGTATCTCCGGTTTTCGCGGTCCGTGGCGGCCGAGACCGTATCAGGTCCTGCCGCAGGCCGGGCCGCGGCACAACGCACGGTCCCGCCCGCTCAATGTCTGGAATTCTCCGCCCGCCGCGGGGAACCCATTTAATTGCCATTTTCAATGGAGGCGCGATTCTCGTGGAAGAAGCGGCACCGGCGGAAGTTCGCGGCCATTCCATCGTGTACGCCCCGCGGATTCAGGACCTGCTGGCCAGGGAAGAGAAAGTGTTCCGGATCGACGCGACCACGGTCGGCGTCTCCGACTGCGACCTGATGGCCGAAGTCGTCGCGGCGCGCCCTGTCCTGTCAACGGAGCGCTCGGTCTACAAGCCCGCGGCGGGAGTCGAGATTCCCCATGACAGCGCGACACGGACGATCCGTGCTCTGGGGCAGGACGTCATGGAGGGCATCCGCACTCCGCCGCCCCCGGCGCGAGGGCTGAACGGCGCCTGGCCCTACGCGGCCACCTCCTACCTGCGCCAGTGGCTCTTCGCGTCCGACCCCCTGCCGGTCTCCCTGTTGTCGAAACGTCGCGTCACGCGCTCCCACACGCTCTCTCGGATCGTCGACCGTGCCATCACCGTCTGGCCGGAGCACGGAGGCGGGCACGAGCGCACCGCGCTGGCCGAGCAGATCCGCAGCGCTTCCGACACCCAAGAGCGCAGGCAGGCCATCGCCATGTACCGGCGAGCGACAGCCACCCTCTGCGACGGCGTGGCCGCACTGGCCGGCAACGCACTGTGGCTCCTGGGGCCGGCGCGGGAACAAGAGGAAGCCCGCGGCGACCTCACTGCCGTTCTGTGGGAGACGCTGCGGCTGCTCCCGCCCGCGTGGATGCTGTACCGGACGGGCGGGGAGGCGTACACCGGACTGCACCCCGAGATCCGCCCCGAGGACAACGTCGCGCTCTTCCCCCTCTTGATGCATCGTCACCCGGGTTACTGGTCCGATCCGATGGAGTTCCGGCCCGAGCGGTGGGCCGGGGTGGCGGATCCCGAGAAGACGCCCGCGTTCATGCCGTTCGGGTTCGACGGTGCCCGCTGCTGGGCCAAGCACCTGGTTGTACCCCTGGCCGAACGCCTGCTGACCGTCGCTTTCGACAACCGGCTCGTCATTCGCGGCCTGCAGCAGGAGACCCACGTCCCCCTGCGCTCCCTGCTCTCCGTGCGGTTCGACGCGGAAACCGGGGCATGACCCGGCGCGACGTCCTGGCGCCGCCCACAGATGCCGGCAAGGGCAACGCGGCCACCGCGCAGGACCGCTCCCGCCGGGGAGCCCGCACCCGCCCTCGTTCCGGACGGACGCCGCCGGCCCGCGAGTACCGAACACCCTGACACCACGGGAAACGCCATGGAATCGCCCACGCTGGCCGACTGGGTCGGCGACGTCAAGAGTTTCACCAGCCACCAGTGGCAGCGCGAGCCCGCGGTCTTCACGCCGCAGACACTCGCCTCGCCGTTCGACCTCGACGAGTTGGACGCCGCCTTCGACTCAGGGCTGCTGCGCACGCCCTACCTGGAGATGGTCCGCTCCAACAAGGTCACCGTCCCGGCCGATGCGTACACCACGTCCCGCGTGGTGAACGGCACAACGCACCACGGCTTCGCCGACCGCGCGAAGGTCGTCGCACTCCTGCGCGCCGGGGCGACGCTGCTGCTGCGACATGTCGACCAGTGGCACCGCCCCACGGGCGACCTGGTGACGCGGCTGTCCGGGGAACTCGACCGGCGCGTGGAGGCGTTCTTCTTCGTCACACCCGCTGACGGTCAGGGCCTCGCAATACACCGTGACGACGCCGACGTGTTCGCCCTCCAAGTGGCCGGACGCAAGACCTGGTACGTCCACGGCGCGCCGACGACGGCGGACTGGTCGTTGGGCGAGCTGCCGGACGACGAGCACTCGCCCCAACTCCTGCACAGCGTCCTCGAGCCCGGCAACGTGCTCTATATCCCGCGGGGCTTCGCCCACCGCGCGGTGGGCGAAGCCGGACTCTCCGCCCACCTGTCGCTGACGATCCGCGACCTCTCCCTGCAGGACCTGCGGACAGCCCTGGAACGGTGCTTGACCGATGGGCTGGACGTCCCTGCGCGCCCGCTGGGGGAAGCCGCGATCGCAGACGCCTGCGCCACACTGCTCAGCCATGTCCGGGCGAAGCTCGCCACGGTCGAACCAGGGGACCTGCGACTCGCCGCGCGGGCAGCACAGGCACGGCAACAGGTCCAGGCGACACGGGCGGAGACATTCGCCGGGACGGCCCGGGACTGGGAGGCCGGCGCACTCGGCGCCAAGCGCGCCGGACTGGCGTCCGTCGTACGCACATGGCGCAGACTGCGCGACGCGGCACGCACCGCGGACTGACGCGAAGCCACGACGTTCGGGCCGTTGTCGGCTCGTCCGTTGTCCTTCACGTGCAGCCACCCGCCGCGCGCCTACCTGCGACGCCACGGAATTCGCTGCACCATCCCGGACTAAGGGCGTGCCGGTAAACAACTTGCTGTCGAACACCCTGCTTGAGCAGCGGTGTCAAGGGCTACAACACGCAAGTTAATGCTCTGCACGCCCTTAGATGATCGATTCCAAGGGGTCAGTGGCTGCAGGCACTGAGTGAGCGAAGATCGGGTTGTCGGTCTGGTCGTTACGCCACATGACGGCCCGCAGCGCGAGAATTCGCTGCCGGACGCGGGCGATAGCGCCGCCGGGTGCACGTCCTCAGCCGATGCCCCCGCCGAATCGCGCCGCCGGCACCTTGGACCGATCACCTTTTGACCTCAACCGCGCTTGAGCCAGCACCGTGGTTCACATGAACACGGAATCCACGGCGCACGCCGCAGACGTCGAAGCCATCGGACAGGTCGTAGCCACCGTCGAGCACTCACAGCAGCACAAGAACCCCGATGAGTTCCTTGCCCTCTTCCACCCCGACGCGGTCTGGACGACGGGCGGCGGCAAGGTTCTCATAGGGCTCGGCGCGATCTCGGAGTTCACCCGCAAGGTCCTCCCGGCGACGAACTGGGACGGCAAGGTCACCTACGAGGTGGTCCACGTGTTCTTCATTCGCCCGGACGTCGCGGCGGTCAAGGTTCGGCAGCTCTACCTGGCCCCGGGCGACGAGAGAGGGGGCTCCGCTGTACGTGATGTCCAAGCATGATGACGGCCGCTGGTTGCTGACCGCCTGCCAGAACACGGAGGTCGCCGCCGACTGATCGATTTCAGGGACCGGCTGCACGCATGGGGCGAGGGCGTCCAACGTCAGTGTGTGAAGACAGAGCTGGACACCCTCGCCACCGCACTGTACGTGGAGACCTTTCCTCCTGCCCCCCCCTGAGCTGCGCAAACGATCGGTTCGTATGGTCGCCGAGGTCCGTGGTGACTATCCGAACGAGTCGGCCGCGCTGAGGGCGGTCGCCCAGAAGCTGGGCATCGGCTCGGCCGAGACGTTGCGGAACTGGGTCAAGCGCGAGGAGATCGACTCCGGGCAGCGGCCGGGGACGACCACGGAGGAGTTCGCGCAGATCAAGGCGATGAAGAAGGAGATCGCCGAGCTGAAGCGGGCCGACGAAATCCTGGAGGCGGCGGCGTCTTTCTTCGCGGCCGAGCTCGACCGGCCACGTACACGCTCGTAGAGTTCATCGACGAGCACCGGGCCCGCTTCGGCGGTGTCGAGCCGATCTGCAGTCGTGCTCACCGGGCACGACTGCAAGATCGCCCCCTCCACCTACTACGCGGCGAAGAAACGCGCGACCGCCCCCTCAGCCCGGCAGGTGCGCGATGCCGCCCTCAAGGACCTGATCACCGAGGTCCACGAGGCCAATTCTCGTGTCTACGGCGCCAGGAAGGTCTGGCGTGAGCTGCACCGGCAGGGCCACACGGTGGCGCGGTGCACCGTCGAGCGCCTCATGCGCGAACTCGGCGTCGCCGGCGCCGTCCGCGGGAAGAAGGTCATCACCACGATCGCGGACAGCTCCGCCGAGCGGGCCCCGGACCTGCTGGACCGCAAGTTCGTCGCGCCGGCGCCCAATCGGCGCTGGGTCGCGGACTTCACCTACGTCAATACCTGGTCGGGAGTGGTCTACGTCGCCTTCGTCGTCGACACGTTCTCCCGCCGGATCGTCGGCTGGTCCGCCGCCACATCGAAGGAGACCAAGCTCGTCCTGGACGCCCTGGACATGGCCCTGTGGCAGCGCGACCGCGACGAACACCTTTACCAGCAGGGCGAGTTGATACATCATTCCGATGCCGCGTCGCAGGGCGGATTCAACCGGTCGTCGCAACATCTCGATCCCGGAGGTGTTGCGACAACCGGTTGAATCCGCCCTCGCTGCCGCGATCCGTATGCATGATGCAACCGTGCTCCAGGCCGCCACGGCCGGCCGCCATCCACAGGGCATCGACCGGCAGCTCGGCGCGGTGATGATCGGCCATCGCCCATCCGACCACCTCCCGCGTCGCGAGATCGATACAGGTCGCCAGATACAACTCCCCCTCCCGCGTCACGAGTTCGGTGATGTCACCGACGAGCCGCATTCCAGGCCGGGGCGCGGTGAAGTCCCGGTCGATCAGGTCGAGGCGAACACCGCCCGCTTTGCCTGCCGGGTCAGGCCCCGACGCCGACGGCGGGTGATCCCGGCGATCCGGTGCTTGCGCATCAGCCGCTCGACCTTCTTGGAGTTCACCGCCCGCCCGGCCCGCCGCAGGACGGCGTGGATCCGCGGGGCCCCGTAGGCACCACGAGATCCGGCGTGGAGCACCCGGATCTCGCCCACCAGCACCTCCTCGGCCCGCTCCCGCACCGTCCGGGCCGGCCGTGACATCCTGTGCGCGTAGTAGGCGGAACGGGGCACTCCCAGCACACGGCACAGAAACGCAACGCTGTGACCTGCAGGATTACCCTCCGATGCCTTCTCCGCATCGATGAAACGACACCGTGCCGCGGTGTCTACCTCATCTTGTCCTGAGCGAAGAAGGCGGTCGCTTTTCCCAGCACCTCGATCGTGGCCTCCTGCTCGCGGACCTTCCGCCGCAGCCGGACCAGCTCCTCACGCTCCGCACTGGTCAAAGCCCCCGCGGGCCCCTCACCTCGGTCGACCTTCGCCTGCTTGACCCACCCGCGCAGCCCTTCCGGACTCACGCCCAGATCCCTCGCAACCTCGGTGACCGTCTTCTCCGAGGACAACGCCAAGGCGACCGCGTCCCGCTTGAACTCGGACGTGTACCGCTTACTCATGTTGCTCTTCTTGCTCACTACCTGTGACTGCTTCCTCCGGGACCATCCGTCCCAGTATCAAGCTGTCCAGCCAGCAGGGGGAACCTCAGTACGCGTTGGCGTAGGAGGCCGTGGTCGGCTCGTCCGCAGGCCATGCGTCCCGGCGAACCTGTGCAGTCAAAGCGCCTAGTGCTGTGACCGGGATGGTTCACCGTGGTCGGGAGACGGCTCACGGGACGAGCGCGGTCCGCGAGGCGAGTGGTATTACTGGTGCATGCAGGAAGAGACCGCGCGATCCGCGATCGACACGTTCATCTCCGCGTTCAACGCCTCGGACGACAGCTATGTGACTGCGCTGCTCTCCCAGGCCCTAACCTCGGACGTGGTCTTCTGGGGACCGTTGGGCCGCAGTGAGGGGATCGAGGCGGTCGAGCGGTTCGTGCTGGACATCCGGCGCCACCCTGCGGGGACCGGCACGATGGTGCGCTGTTCGGCGGTGGACATGCCGGACGAGTGGGCCCGGTACCAGTGGGTCTTCACGACGCCGGATGGAGGCCCCCGCCTGGCGGGAACGGACGTCGTCCATCTGCGGCGGAGCCTCATCGACCAGGTCATCGTCTTCGCGGGGGAGATCGAGCCGTCCGCCTCCTGAGTCATTCTCCTCTGGCGCCGCCCTTCTCCTGAACCGGCCCCGTTCGGGGCTCCGGGTCTGCCCACCCGAGATCATCTTCACAACGCTTCGGTCGTCCGCGCTTGGCCACGAGCGAACCGATGATGCGCTGTGGCTGCGTAAGTTCGTGGTTGGTCAGGCTGCGGTGTTGAGGGGGCGTCCGCCCCAACGGATGCCCTCCTCGCTTCGTATGCGGGCGCGTTCCTTGCGTTCGGCGGCCAGGACGTCGCGGTGGCGGGCGTTGGCGTTGCGCCAGCGTAGATAGGCGTGCAGGGCTCGTGTCTGCACGGTGTGGTTGGGGTGGTTGGAGTTGGCGATGGTGAACTGCCTCAGCGGTCCGAAGTGGGCCTCGATGGGGTTGGCCCAAGAGGCGTAGGTCGGGGTGAAGCACAGCTCGACCTTGTGCTTTGTAGCCCAGCGGCGGATGTCGGTGCCTTTGTGGGCGGACAGGTTGTCCAGGATCACGTAGATGGGGGCGCCGTCGGGCCGGGCGGCGCGGATCGACTTGAGTGCGGCCAGCGTGTTCGCGGCACCTTTCTTGCGGCGGTTGACGCCCCACAACATGTCGTCGCCGACCGAGTGGGCCGAACTCGTCGAACGCGAAGACCCGGTCGGGGAAACGGCCCAGGACGTGCTCGATCCGGTCCAGCTTCGCCTCGCGGTCGGGGTCGGTGGATTCCTTCCAGGTCTTGGTGCGCTGGAAGGTGACTCCACGGCGGGCGAGCAGGCCGCGTAACGCCTCGCGGCCGATACGGATCACTCGGCCGTGGACTGTGCGCAGGTAGGCGACGAGTTTGCGTAGCGACCAGCGAGTGAAGGGCTGGCCGAGCTTGGTGGGGCGGGTGGTGGCCATCTGGACGACGAAGTCCTCGTCGTCATCGCTGAGCAGGCGGGGACGGCCACCCGCCCACCGAGGGTCCAGGCAGGCCAGGCCGATCTGTCGGGTAGGCCCGACGCATTACTGCGCCGGGCCCCCCTCAGAACCGGACGTGCGCCATTAAGCGCATCCGGCTCAAGCAGACCGCTGTGGGCGGCAGTTGTTTTGATTCTCATGGCTCCCGGCATGGAGCTGCCGATGGCAGCCGGCGTGCAGAAGTTCGAGATTCTTCCAAGCGGAGCCAGCGGCACCTGCGCCCGTCTTCTGGTGGACGCTGAGCGTACGGGAGCCGTATTCGAACCATCTCGCCCATTCTCGGACGTTGTCGGGCTCGTATTCCGCCCCCGCAACCAGATCCAGCCCGCACTGGGTACACAGTCCCCTCTGTCGCGCCGCAAGCCAGACATGAGACTTCTTGTCCGCCTGTGGGAACCCGCGCTTTTGGTTCCGTGCCGCCCAGTATTCGGTCAGCATTGGATCATCTTTGGACGATGTGCCCTTGACGATCACATGCCTGCTGATCCTGGTCCAAGAGAACTTGTGGACATGGAGGCCGCTACGGCGATCCCCGAATACCCACTTGTCCTTGCTGCCACTCTTGAACTGGCCCCAGTAGCGGTGGGCAATCCATCGCCAGCTTTTGTTCCTGTGGCCTGCTATGCCCCACCTCCGCAAGGCGGTAAAGACATAGTCGTCAAGATTATGGAATATCTCACTTGACACAACGGTACGATAGTAGGTCGCCCATCCTTTGATGAAAGGATTGAGCTGCCGGATTAAAGAATCCACCGACTCGCCCCGCCCATCCCGGACGATCTCCTTGATCTTGCGCCGCGCCTTCTCCACGGCACCCCTGCTCGGCTTGATGATCAGCTTTCCCTGATACCTTCGGATATTGAATCCGAGGAAGTCGAATCCGTCATCAACGTGGACCACGCGGGTCTTCTCGTCATTGAAGGCCAACCCCTTCGGCGCCAGCCAAAGGCCCAGTTGTCTCCTGACCTTTCCTGCCTGTTCCTCCGTGGCACAGAACACCGCGAAGTCGTCCGCATATCTCACCAGCGCAGGGGGCGGGTTCCTTACGCCCGCCCGACTTGTCGGGTCGACATCCGCCCCGATAGCCGTCGCCATCCCGTGCAGAGCGATGTTCAGCAGCAACGGGCTGATCACGCCGCCTTGCGGAGTGCCCTCCTCCGTCGGCGCGAACCTCCCCCTGTCCATCACCCCCGCCTTCAGCCAGCGCTCGACTGCCTCCCTCCCGGGAAACGTGCCGACCGCCTCCATCAGGCGCTCATGGTTGATGCGATCGAACGCTGCCGCCAAATCCGCATCCAGCACCCAGAGCCTCCTGGACGCCTTCTTCGAGGCCACATTGAAAATGAACCCGATCGCGTCATGGCAGCCTCGGCCCGGTCTGAACCCATAACTCCTGGCCTCGAACCGTGCCTCCCACTCAGGCTCCAGCGCGTTCTTCACGCGGGCCTGGTGGACTCGATCCCGGATCACCGGAATGCCAAGTGGCCGCACTTTCCCATTGGCCTTAGGGATGTATACACGCTTGACGGGCATGACTTCGAGCCCGGACTCGGCACTTATTTGCCGTACTAGCCTCGCCCGGTCCCTCGGATTCAGGGCACGCTCTCCATCTATCCCCGCCGTAGCCTTGCCGGAGCTTGTCTGCGTCACTCGCTTCACACTGACCAACGTGTTCGCGTGAGATCGCAGCATGAGCTTCTGAAGATTTCGAACCCTCTTCAGATCTCCAGCATTTGCCGCCTTGAAGATTCGCTGCCTGAGCTGCCTTACGCGTAGTTCAGCCCCGGCCCAGTCGATACTGTGCCAGTAGGCTGATAGTTCCGCGTCAATGCCTCCGTTTGCCGGGACGCGCGAGGCGTCACACGTATTTTTTCGGCTCATCCTCCCACCTCCTTTGCATCTAACTTGCAGCACTGTTCGGGTTGCTGTTCAGTTTCACTTCAAAGGTCCACCAGATTCGCGTCTGCACCCTTTCGGGTCCGAGCACGGGGCCCGGTATCCACCGAGTTATAACCGGCGAGGGAAGTCTCGTCTATCCGGTCTTTCCTCTGAGCTTTCGCCCCAGCGGCATTCGCTTCTCGAATCTTCCTGTTCCCGCAGCGGAGTTGGGCCCTCGTTGCCTCGGGCTTACCGGATAACCCTCCGGACCACTACGGGGTTACCGTGTTCCACACATCCAAGTTGCACCCAGCGAGCACGCCCTCTATGACCCGGGACAAGCGGTGATCATCGCCTCGGCGATAACGAACACCGAGGCCGCCTGATGCTTTGCAACATCCAGTCCTTCCGCCGCCGTTTACAGACCACAGACGCGGCGTCCACCTTACGAGCCGTAAATACAAGGGTTCACTCTCGTTCGTCCTGCTGGGCTTCCCCTGCTTGTAAGTCCGCGGTGGCCCCGCAGTCTCCTTGAGCAACTACCCCGGCTCAGCACCACGCCGTTACCAGCGTCGCGCCCGGGGTCGGGGACCGGTCCTTGATCACCGACCGGAAGAGCGGCTCCCTTCCCTTGCCTCTCTCACTTGGAATGTGCGACCTCACGTCGCACCGTTGAACCGGTGGATCGCATCGCGCACGGTGTTCTCGTCGGCCGCCACCAGCTGGGCGATCACCGGCACCCGATTCCCGCCGGCCGAGGCCAGCAGCATCATCGCGCGCCGATAGCGCACCGCGTTGGTGCTGCCCCGGCGCACGATCTGCTGCAGCCGCTGCCCCTCCTGGTCGGTCAGTCTGCGCACACGGACAGGCTCGGCCACCGCGCCTCCAGCGGTCGGATCGGACGTCACCGCACATCCAACCGCCACGACGACCAACCCAGCGAACCTATGCGGTCACAGCACTAGCTAGACAAGATGCGCTGGGTATTCCGCACCACCTCAAGCGCCGTTCGCGCGAAGGTCTGGACGGCGCTGGTGTCGTCCCCGGCCCGCCATACCAAGCCGTATCCGATGGGGTCGGCGTCCTCGAACGGAATGTACGCGACGCCGGGCCGGGTGTAATACGCGGCGGTGTGCGCGGCTGACAGCAAGGCCCCTTTGCCGCCGGCGACGAGCAGGAGTGCCTCTTGCATGTTGGTGACGGCCGGACCGTGGCCGATCGGTCTGCCGCTGGGCGTGCGCGCCGGCACATGGTGCTCCAGCCGGTAGTCCGGGAGTTCACCGTCGATGGTCAGCAGCAGCACATCGGCCAGATCTTCGAGCAACACTTTCTCCCCGGCGGCCAGCGGATGCCTGGACGAGATCGCCAACACACGCTCCTCCGTGAGCAGGGTGGGCCCCTCGCCCAGATCGTCTTCGCGCACGGGGAGCTCCGTGAGCTGCACATCGAACTCGCCGTTGCGCAACTGCCCGAACGGGTCCGAGAACGGCACCTCACAGATCTCCACGCCCAACTCGGGGTGGCTGATACGGAGCGCCTCCGCGGCCCTCATCACGACCTCCCCGGCCGGCGGGCTGGAGAACCCGACGTGCAGCACTCCCTTGATACCGCGTTTGATACCGCGCGCGGCGGCGGTGGCCCGTGCGACGGCGGCCTCGACCGCGCGGTGGTGCGGCTCAAGGTCGTCGCGGAGCTGCCGGCCGAGGGCGGTGAGGGCGACGCGGCGGCTCGTACGGACGAACAGCGGGGCGCCGATGCGGCGTTCCAGGCGTTGGACGAGCTGGCTCACCCGGGCGCGCGACAGCCGCATCCGATCCGCCGTGCGGCCGAAGTGCAGCTCCGCGGCGAGGATGAGAAAGCACTCCAGTTCAACGCGTTCCATGTTCGTCCCCAGATCGCCGGATCGGTAAGCCTGGCTGAACGAACGTTGCGATCTTCGCCGTTGTTCCCCCCTCGCGCCTCATCAATGGTGGTGAGCCAAGAACTTCCCTACACACCATCGAGGAATTCACATGCGTGTGCGTGACTGGGGCGTGCTGTTCGTCCTGTGCGGTGCGATCTTCCTGGAAGGCATTGACGTGGCCATGCTCAATGTGGCCCTTCCCTCCATACGCTCCGACCTTGGCATGTCCACTGGTGAACTGCAGTGGGTGATGAGTGCGTACGTCCTCGGCTACGGCGGCTTCATGCTGCTGGGGGGGCGGGCCGCCGACCTCTTCGGACGCCGCCAGATGTTTGTCTTCTGGCTCACCGTCTTCCTGCTCTTCTCGGGCCTCGGCGGATTCGCCACCGACGGCTGGATGCTGATCGTCGCGCGGTTCGTCAGCGGCGTCGCCGCCGCCTTCATGACCCCGGCCGGCCTGTCGATCATCACCACGAGTTTCGAGGAGGGCCCGCAGCGCGACAAAGCCCTGCTCGTCTACTCCGGCACCGCCGCGGGCGGCTTCTCGATCGGCCTGGTCGTCGGCGGGCTGCTCACCGCGGTCGACTGGCGGTGGGTGTTCTTCGCCCCGGTCGTCCTGTC
Source organism: Streptomyces sp. NBC_01260 (assembly GCF_036226405.1). Lineage (NCBI taxonomy): Bacteria > Bacillati > Actinomycetota > Actinomycetes > Kitasatosporales > Streptomycetaceae > Streptomyces > Streptomyces sp. NBC_01260. The sequence continues at coordinate 1,125,915 of NZ_CP108464.1, forward strand.
CGGCATCATCCTGATCACCGCGCTCGCGCTCGTCCCCAAGTCGCCGCGGCCGGATCGGACCGGAGAGAAGGTCGACCTGGCCGGTTCGGTCAGCATCACCTCCGCCATCGTGCTCCTCGTCCTCGGCGTCGAACGTGTCTCTCATGCAGGTATCGGCTGGACTCTCGGGACGCTCGCGGCGGGCCTGGTCCTTCTTGGCGTCTTCATCGCCGTCGAATGGCGCTCGTCCACCCCGCTCGTACGCCTGGGCATCTTCCGCAACGCCTCACTGGTCCGCGCCAACCTCGCGGGGCTGCTGTTCGCGGCCGGCTTCTCCGGCTTCCAGTTCCTCGTGGTGCTGTATCTGCAGGAGCTGCGCGGCTGGTCGACGCTTCAGACGAGCTTCGCGATGATCGTCATCGGCATCGACGCGATCCTCTCGCCCACCCTCACGCCCAAGCTGGTGAGCCGGTTCGGCAACGCCAGGGTGATCTTCGTCGGACTGCTGCTGGCCGCGCTCGCGTACGCCCTGTTCCTGCCGGTCGGCGCCGACTGGACGTATCCGGTGATGTTCCCGAGCCTGCTCATTCTCGGCCTCGCCTTCGCGCTGGCGTACGGCCCCCTCACCATCGCCGCCACGGCCGGTATCGAGGAGGAGGAACAGGGACTGGCCGGCGGCCTGCTCTACACGTCCTTCCAGTTCGGCGCCGCGCTCGGCCTCTCCGCTGCCACCGCCGTAAACGTCGCCGCCACCGATTCGGATGCGCCAGCGGCTCTGCTCGACGGTTACCACGCCGCCCTGGTCGTCCCGCTCGCCGCCGCCCTGCTCGCCGCCCTCGTCGGCGCTTTCGGGCTGCGGTCCCGTGAGGTGGTGTCCGTTTCTCTGTGAGGTGGTGCAGGGTTGCTGATCTTGGGACTTCGGGTGGCTACTGCTTCCTGGCGAAGTTGCCGGTGTCGGCCTCGGTGAGGACGTCGAGTTTGACGAGGCGTTTCAGCTTGGCGCGGGTGCCTTCGATGTTCTTCGGCAGTTGTTCGTGGCCGAGGGCTTCGCAGACTTCACGGGCTCGGAGGGGGCGGGTGGCCTCGTTGAAGACGGTGAGGATGCGGGGGTAGTCCGGGTGCTCGGGGCCGGTCGGCCGTGGAGGTCTGGGCAGGGAGCCGGTCAGCGAGCGCTGTGACGGTCTTCCGGGTGATCGCGAGGGCACGAAGCCCTTGTCCTGCGGGTTGCGTTCGACGATCTCGACATCGATGCCGAGGCCGGTGCAGTGCACGACGACCTGCTTCTTGAAGCCCTGGTCGACCAGGGCCTTCTCGACGGTCTCGCCGGCATGCTCGGCGATCTGGTCCAGCAGGGCGATGCCCACGGCGTTGTCGTGCGTGTTCGCGGCGAGGACGACCACCGCGATGACCAGGCCCAGGACGTCCACGGCCAGTCCGCGCTTGCGGCCGGGCACCCGCTTGGCCGGATCGAGGCCGGTCGTTGCGGCAGGAACCCCGGCGGCCACATGGACACTCCGGGTGTCCAGCACCACCAGGGTCGGGTGCTCTAACCGGCGAGCCCGCTCCCTCACCTGGCAGCGCAACAGTTCGTGGATGACCTGGTCGGTCCCGTCGTCCCGCCAAGCCGCGAAAGTGAACCGTTCCGGGTTCGGTAGAGACTTCAGATGTGGTTGTGACCTGGGGTTTCGTGGTCGTGAGGTAGTAGCTGGTCTCGTATTCGACGGGTGGGATGGGCCCTATTTCACCGTGGAGTCGGCGGTGGCAGTACCAGTCGATCCACTCCGCGGTGGCCAGCTCGACCTGGGAGAGCGTCCTCCAGGGCCGCCCCGATCTGATCAGCTCGGTCTTGAACAGGCCGATCGCGGACTCCATGAGGGCGTTGTCATAGGCGTCGCCGACCGAACCGATTGACGCCGCGATGTCGGCAGTGGCCAGGTGCTCGGCGAGCCGGAAACTCATGTACTGGGCGAGTTCAACCAGTCGTTGCAACAGCCCGGTGTTGCAACGACTGGTTGAACTCGCCGAGTACACGAGTGACGAATTCCGCACCGAGATACGCATGTTGCGCATGAGGCAATCGATGGGGCGCGTCGGCTCTCGTTACGATAATGCCGCCGCGGAAAGCTGGTTCGCCCTGCTCAAAGCGGAGATCGGGACAACCCTCCGGGAGTCCCGCGAGGCTGCCCGGGCCGACGTTTTCCGTTACGTCGAGGTCGAGTACAACCGCAGCCGGCTCCGTCGGCACCCTGACTACGGGTACGTCACCCCAATCGAAACGAGATCCTGCTCAGGCAGAACCTCGCTCCAGCAGCGTAAACACCCGCTGCCCAACTCGCGGGGGGAACTTCATACTCCTCGCCCCATGACCGTGCGATATCGCAAGATCCCCCGACAGAGCCGAATTGCGCGAACGCCCACATCACGTTTCAGATGTGAGACGTGATGCCGGTGACAGGGTCGTGGGAGATCAGCGTCGGCATCCCCGGGTCGTACCGGACGACCTCACCGGTCAGCAGGGACCCTCGTTGGCTGGCCGTCGCGACCTCGACCAGGAACCGCAGCACGGCGGCCACCCCCGCCCCGTCGAGGACGTCCTCGGGCCAGACGGAGAACTCGATCTCCTCCTCGTCGCAGGGCAGGGCGAAGAACCACACAGCGCCGAAGCGGGCCCGGAAGGAGAAACTCGTGCCCTGGCCCTCCGGTTCGTCTGCCCAGACGCTGAAGAGGTCGGCGCAGGCGGGACGCACGGGATCGAGCCGGGGGTAGGGGTGCTCCACCTCGGTCTCGTCGGCTACAGCACGCAGGCGTTCGAGGACCGCGATCCACTCGACGCGGGTCGTATCGAGGACCCGGATGTCCCTCAGGCTGCCGTCGAGACGGAAGACATCGCACATCCACGGCTCGGGCAGGCACCGCGCGCGGGTACCGCGCTCTCCGGCGTGGACGTCCTCGTGTGTCAACTCGACCCGCCCCCTCGCGTTCGTCTCTTCCATGGCACCACCAAGGTAAGAGGTCGCCTCGATAGGGAACGACTGCCCGGCCGGTTCAGGGGTGGGCGATCCCATAATTGCGGGTCCTGCGGCATCACAAGATCCCCGACAGAGTCGAAAAACGTGAACGCTCACAGCTGCGCGCTGTCCGAGGAACGGGCTACGGGATTACGGGTGACGGGTCACCTTCGACGTCCGCGTCTACCGATGTGTGCCGGTCGCCACGCGAAGACGGACCTGGGGTGCCGAAACCATACCCGGGGCGCCGCCTACGGGGCGTGAGACGACCGGCTCGTCCGCGGCGCCGTACGGTGGGTCGCCGGCATCGAAGGTGAACGCGACGCCGGCAGCCCGATCCTCCTCGATGTGCAACTCGGTGCTGCTGCCGGGGTCGCGCGAGACGTGGAGGACCGACGGTGCGACAAGTGTGGGCCCGGAGGGCGGCGCGCAGCCGACGAGGCCCGCCAGCACCGCAGCCAGGAGGAGGGTCAGCCCGACGGCCGTACGGAACAGCGCGATTGGGGCGGCATCTCGCTTACGTCCTGCCCTGGGACGGCACTCGGCTCCCTCGAACGGCTCCACCGGGATCACCCTGCCAGGAGGACATCACGTCCGCGCATCGGTACTGTCACTGGGCTCTGCCGTGCGGAGAAGGGCATGGCCCGATCGGGATACGGCCCCCGGAAGGCCGTCCCTGACCAGCTGTCAGCCGCCTCACTCCAGCCGCCCGGCATCGCCCCCGGCCGGACAGCAGAGAACGACGGCCAACCGGGGTGCTCCGGCGCACCAGCGAGAGCGTGATACTTCGCGCCCGCTCCGGCCCGGTCTTCACCCAGACCTGGATGGACCTGGTCCTGGCCCCGGAGCTGGCCGGGATGGAGCTGTCGCCGGGGACCACTCTCGACGGAGCTATGTGAACTGGCTTTCTGTCCACGTCGGTTGGTGGCTCATTTGATCCGGCCAACCGACCCGGACATACAGAATCGTTGATCAGCTGGACGGCGACAGGAAGCTGCTCGGCGCACCGGGCCTGCGGCTATCCCGGAACGGGGGTCTCGCCGGAGGTGGCAATGCCTGCCCGGCGGAAGTCGTCCAGGGTCGAAGCTGTGGTTTCCGGGGCGACCCCGACCGAGTAGTCGAGACGTACCCGTGCGCGGAACCCGGCCTTCACGGCGTCCAGCGCTGTCGCGCGCACGCAGTGGTCGGTGGCGATGCCCACGACGTCGACGTCTTCCACGCCGCGGGCGCGCAGCCAGTCCGTCAGGGGTGTGCCGTGTTCGTCGGTGCCTTCGAAGCCGCTCTTGGAGGCACTGTGGGCGCCCTTGAAGAAGACGGCATCGACCTTTCCGCTGGTTACTGCGGGCGCGAAGTGGGGGTGGAATTCGCCGCCCTGGTGTCCAACTACGCAGTGGACAGGGAAGCTGTCCTTGTAGTCGGGGTTCTCGGAGAAGTGGCTTCCCGGGTCGATGTGGTGGTCCCGGGTGGCGACGGTGTACTGGTAGTCGTGGCCAGCGGTCTGCTCCACCAGCTCCGCGATCGCGGTGGCGATCTGTGCGCCGCCCGCGACGGGGACGCTGCCTCCTTCACAGAAGTCGTTCTGCACATCCACAATGATCAGGCCTCGGCTCATCACGAACACCTTTCAGCGATATGGAGCGAACCGGAAGAACGCGTGCTCCGGGGCGTTGGAGCCATCGTGATCAGTTCAACGCCCTTCCACGTCGTTGGTCACGGCAGGACGTGATGCCTGGCCTGTCGCGGCCCACGGTTCCCAGGCCACAACCAGGTCCTGGGAAACCGCAGGCCTTTGAAGCGAACGAAGCCAGCCCGCACAAGTTTCTCGCCACCACACCTCAGCAACCACGTGTCGCGACGCTCCCTGGGATGCGCCACATGCCGGCGGGCCGGGAAAGGGGGTACCGGACCGGACCGAGCCTGCCGAACACGCGCTCGGACGTTCCCGCGGCGGTCTGAGCGCAATACCGTCGAGCGGTGCATCGCGCGTCTTGAGCAGCGGCGCAGTCCGGCCATGACCGAAGACATCGAGACCGCGCGCAACGAGCAGGACGCAGAAGCTGAAAGGGAGCATTCCTGGCGCGCCAAGTCCGTCGGTCTCGCTGCAGTCGACATCGACGACGCCGAACTCTTGCACCGTTGGCGATCCGACCCGCCAACAGCCTGTGAAATCGGCATCTGGCCCCGCTCCCTCACCGCGATGCGCGAACGCATCGAGCACGACGATGACGACGATCGCGACGACTTCCTCGCCCTGCTCCCTGACAGCACTCCTATCGGTCACATCGCACTGAGCGGCCAGAACATCGTCAACGGCACAGCCCAGGTCGAGCTGATGCCGGCCCCTCAGCACCGCGGGCACGGCCACGGCACCGACGCCCTCAACGCTCTGGTGGACCTGGATTCGGTGAACTCCCGATGCACCGCCTTACGGCAGAGACCCACACCGATATCGCCCCCGCCCTCGCCGTCCTCGCCAAATCCGGCTTCGTACACGAAGGCATCAGCCGCGCCGCCTGTCTCCATCGCGGCCGCCGCCACGACCGCGCCGTGTTCTCACTGCTCCGCCCCGAATGGGAAGCGCTGAACCGCCCTCGCGCCTGGGATGCCTGACCGGACGACCAGCACGTGCCCAGCGCTTGGACCATTCCGGCGCCACACTCTCAGAGCATCAAGGGGACAGCTCCAGCCGGCGGGGCTCCGTCGTCTCACGTCGCCCTCACCAACCGAGCCAAGTCGCACATCCCCCGCTTTGCCCTCACCCGCCCCTGGTTGCCCTGGGCCCCTCGTCCTCGCCCCGGCTGTCCGCGGCACAGCGCAGGCGATGGCTGTCGCCACCCCAGAGGACCGGTGCACTCCTCGGCCACAGCTGCTTGCCGTAGCGGGCAGAGGGGTGACATCCCGGCGGTGAGCGCCCGACTGTGGCTTCTGGACCATCCCCGTGGGCGCGGCGGCGCGGGAGTCCTGGACGACGAAGGCCAGACCGGCCGCTTGCCGGAAAGCGTTGCCAATCGTGGCTGAATCCCGTCGGGACCAGGGCAAACATCACGCGGCCGCGATCATCGTATCGAGTTAATGTCAGCGGATTCCCTTGGTTCGGACGGCAAAGCGGCCATTAGTGTTCCTCTGGATCTGGACGGATTCCCCTTCGTATCCCCTGTATCCGTCCTGTTGTTCGGTGTGTTCGGATATGCCCGCCACCGCCCTGACCAAGGAGAGCTTGCCCGATGACTGTTGACCCGAGCGCGGAAACACGGTTGGAACTCCCCCGGCAATCCAGCCTGGGGACGGCGGCTGCCCGCAACCTCGCCACCACGACCAAGTCCGCTCCGCAGATGCAGGAGATCACCTCTCGCTGGTTGCTGCGGATGCTCCCCTGGGTGGAGACCAAGGGCGGGGCCTACCGGGTGAACCGTCGCCTGGCCTACACCGTCGGCGACGGGAGGGTGGATTTCATCCAGGACGGCGCCGACGTCCGGGTGATCCCCCAAGAGCTGGGTGAACTGGCCCTTCTGCGTGACTTCGACGATGTTGAGGTACTGACCGCCATCGCCGATCGGTGCGTCCAGCGAGACTTCCGGACCGGCGAGACACTGGTCGAGCGAGGGGCGCCCGCGGATCAGCTCCACCTGATCGCCCACGGCCGCATCGGCCAGACCTCCGTGGGCAATTACGGCGACGAGGTCGCTCTGGACGTACTCGCGGACGGCGACCGGTTCGGAGAGCACGCCCTGCTGGACGGGGACGCCCGGTGGGAGCACACCGCCATCGCCGAGACCTCGGGCACACTGCTCACCCTGTCACGCGCCGACTTCGCAGCCGTGCTCTCCAACGCTCCGAGCCTCCGGGACCACCTCGAAGAGTTCGCCTCACGCGCCCATCAGCGCCAGAACCATCGCGGTGAGGCGGAGATCGCGATGTCGGCCGGCCACGTCGGCGAGCACGCGCTGCCCGGCGCCTTCGCCGACTACGAACTGAAACCGCGCGAGTACGAACTCTCCGTTGCCCAGACCATCCTGCGGATCCACACGAGGGTCGCCGACCTCTACAACGGGCCGATGAACCAGACGGAGGAGCAGCTCAGGCTCACCATCGAGGCGCTGCGCGAGCGCCAGGAGCACGAACTGGTCAACAACCGGGAGTTCGGCCTGCTCCACAACGCCGACTTCAAGCAGCGCATCCAGACGCACTCCGGCCCGCCGACCCCGGACGACCTGGACGAACTGCTCTGTCGCCGCCGGGGTTCCAAGTTCTTCCTCGCGCACCCCCGGACGATCGCGGCGATCGGGCGAGAGTTCAACTCGCGCGGACTCTACCCGGATCACGTAGACCTCGGCGGCCAGCAGGTCCCGGCCTGGCGCGGGGTTCCGATCCTCCCCTGCAACAAGATCCCCGTCACACAGGAGCGGACCAGCTCGATCCTCGTCATGCGTACCGGCGTGGAGAACCAGGGCGTCATCGGTCTGCACCAGACCGGCCTGCCGGACGAGTACGAGCCGGGTCTCTCGGTCCGCTTCATGGGCCTCGACGAGAAGGCGATCACGTCCTACCTCGTCACTACCTACTATTCCGCCGCCATCCTCGTGCCGGACGCGGTCGGCGTGCTGGAGAACGTGCAGATCGCCCGCCGGCCCAAGTAGTTGTCCCGGCCCGTACGGCGTGGTGCGACGCCCCGGACTCAGCGGATCGATCGCGCGGCGCCCGGAGACCTCCGGACAACCGCCCACCCCACCAAGGAGCCATGGATGCCCGCGCCTGAGCTGCCACCTCCGCAGTCGAGCCTGCCGGAGGCCGCTTCCCGCTTCGGGGCTCACGTACTCGCTGAAGCCGCGGCCCGCGCCCGCGACGTCAAAGCCGCTACCAGCAGCCCGCCCTGCGCGCCTTCCCCGCCCACCCCGCCTGCGATTGCCCAAGCGGCACCGCCTGCCCCCGCCGTGCCGTCAGCCGCGATGCCGGCAGCGGGTGCCGACCGGGGACAGATCCTGCGAGGGCCAACCGGCCTGGGCACCACGAGCCTGCGCGTGATCCTGCGGGGCGAGCTCCCGACGCCGTCGGCGGCCGCGGCGCAAGGCAGTGCGGAAGGCGCCTTGGAAGGCAAGGTGATCCCGGGCCTCTACCACCACCCGATCCCCGAGCCCGACCCGGTGCGGGTCGAGGAGGTCAGCCGAAGGATCAAGTCCTGGGCCCTGGACGAGGTCGCCCTGTATCCCGAGGACTGGGAGGAGCAGTTCGACGGCTTCTCCGTGGGCCGCTACATGGTCGGTTGCCATCCGGACGCACCCAGCGTCGACCACCTGATGCTCGCCACACGCCTGATGGTGGCCGAGAACGCGGTGGACGACTGCTACTGCGAGGACCACGGCGGGTCGCCCATCGGCCTCGGCGAACGGCTTCTGCTGGCGCACACCGCGCTCGACGCCCTGCACACCACCGCGGAGTACCAGCCGCAATGGGCGAAGTCCCTCCACGCGGACGCGCCTCGGCGCGCCTACCACTCCGCCATGGCGTACTTCGTCCGAGCCGCCGGCCCCTCCCAGGCGGACCGGCTCCGGCACGACATGGCCCGGCTGCACATGGGTTACCTCGCCGAAGCGGCCTGGGCGCAGATGGACCACGTCCCGGAGGTGTGGGAGTACCTGGCGATGCGCCAGTTCAACAACTTCCGCCCCTGCCCCACCATCACCGACACCGTCGGCGGCTACGAACTTCCGGCGGACCTGCACGCCCGACCGGCCATGCAGAAGGTCATCGCTCTGGCGGGAAACGCGACGACCATCGTGAACGACCTGTACTCGTACACCAAGGAACTGGACGCGCCGGGCCGGCACCTGAACCTGCCCGTCGTGATCTCCGAACGCGAGGGGCTCTCCGACCGCGACGGCTATCTGAAGTCGGTCGAGATCCACAACGAGCTCATGCACGACTTCGAGACCGCGGCCGCGTCCCTGGCCGCCGACCTCCCCGTCCCAGGTGTGCAGCGCTTCCTTGGCGGCGTGGCCGCCTGGGTCGACGGCAATCATCACTGGCACCAGTCGAACACCTATCGCTACAGCCTGCCCGACTTCTGGTAAGAGAATGGACTCATCCGTGACCAACGCCGAACTCACCGCCACCACCCCCGCATCCATCTCCACCTCGCTGCGGATCCCCAGCCCGGCGACGCCCTATCAGGGCGACATCGCCCGCTACTGGGACGGCGAGGCGAGGCCCGTGAACCTGCGTCTCGGCGATGTCGACGGCCTCTACCACCACCACTACGGCATCGGTGAGGTCGACTCCTCCGCACTCGGCGACACCGGGGACGGCGCGAGCGAGAAGAAGCTGATCTCCGAGCTCCACCGACTGGAGTCGGCGCAGGCCGAGTTCCTCCTGAGTCACCTCGGCGACATCAAGCGGGAGGACACCCTGCTGGACGCCGGCTGCGGCCGCGGCGGCTCGATGGTGATGGCGCACCAGCGCTTCGGGTGCAACGTCGAGGGTGTCACGCTGTCGGCCAAACAGGCCGACTTCGCCAACGGCCGGGCCCGTGAGCTCGGTATGCAGGACCATGTCCGGGCGCGCGTCTGCAACATGCTCTCCACACCGTTCGAGACCGGGTCGGCAGCGGCCTCGTGGAACAACGAGTCGAGCATGTACGTCGACCTCCACGACCTGTTCGCGGAACACTCCCGCGTCCTTGAGGTCGGCGGTCGCTACGTGACCATCACCGGCTGCTGGAACCCGCGGTACGGCCAGCCCTCGAAGTGGGTCTCGCAGATCAACGCGCACTTCGAGTGCAACATTCACTCGCGCCGGGAGTACCTCCGCGCCATGGCCGACAACCGCCTCGTGCCGCAGGCCGTCATCGACCTCACCCCCGACACCCTGCCCTACTGGGAGCTGCGGGCCACGTCCTCGCTGGTGACGGGAATCGAGGAGGCGTTCATGAACTCCTACCGGGACGGGTCGTTCCAGTACCTCCTCATCGCAGCCGACCGCGTCTGACCTCCCGCTGACGGGAAGGGCCGCCGACAGTACGGGCCCTTCCCCCCGGCCGTCCGGCGCCGAAGGCAGGGGTGCAACTCCCCCTCGTCGAGCCGGCACGACACCCTGATCCTCTGGTCAGTGACTCGGCGCCGGGACCGCTCGGGACGCGGAGGGCGTCGTCCGGCCGGTGCAGGCAACCGCGAAGCGACGGACGCGGGCGGCGTCTGCGGGCGCCTTGAGGTGACACCCGGCGAGGATGAGGACTGAGGCCAGACCGGGGCGCGCCTGGGCGCGCGTCTGCCCGGCGGCTGCAAACGCATGGTGGAGACGTTCGAGGAACGGGCGAGGGCCCGCCCCTCGCGGGACGGGCCCTGCGTGGTGCAAAAGGATCAGTGACCGCGAAGGTACTCGGCGTAGAAGAAGCCGCGCTCGGCCTTCAGGTGCTCCTTGTTCTCCTTGGCATAGGTGATGCCGTACGGGCCACCGAGGTTGAAGAACTCGGCGTTCGAGCGCGAGGCGTCGATCGACTGGTAGCCCGCGAGGATCTTGCCGGACTCCCCGCCGTCGTCGGCGACGGCCGGGGCGGCGGCCATGAAACCTGCTGCGGCAACCGTGGCCAGGGTGATTGCGATACTGCGAAGCATGTGACTCCCTCTGCGATACGTCACGAATGGTGCGGGCGAAATCACCATGAACCGGACACGGAGCCGACTCAAACAGGCACGTCGGTCCAGGACGAGGAAGGCACCGAACGAGACGCAATTACTCCAATCGCCCCGGGGCGGGGGTCACGGGGTGGCCGCGGACACGACATACACGACAGGTGCCATCGGGTCGGTCATGTCGACGGTGATGTCCTGAGTGGGGCGCGGGTCCTCGTTGGTGTGCGTGGTTCCCGCCCATACGACGCCGTCGCCGAAGTACCAGCCCGCGACCTTCGTGTCGCGGTCGCCGACGGTTACCTTGCCCGCGGTCAGGGCCGCGCGGCCGGTGCCGACCTGGGTCAGGAACCGGTCGAGGCCGTTGGACGTGGTGCGGAACTGCACGTACATCCGGCTGGCCTTCCAGTTGTTGGTCTCGTAGTACTGGACCTCCACCGCATCACCGGGGATCGGGACCTCGAAGATCCGGCGCAGCATCCGGGACGGCCAGCCCTCGCGGAGCCCCTGCGCCGCGGCCTCGGCCGCCTTGTCCTGGCCGGAGCGGCGGCTCTGCCCCGCGGAGATCAGCAGATATCCGGCCGGGATGCCGATGAGCAGCACGATGATGGTCGCCGTGATCAGGCGTCGGCGGATCGTTCTGCGCCGGTCCTGCGGCGGCCTCCCGTCGCCCTGCTCGGGCGGCGGGGACTGACGCGGCACGACGGGGTGCTCGGCTGCGGTCATGGGTCTGGGCGTCCCTAGGAAGTGCGGGTGTTGCGCGTATTACGGATGGTGCTCGCCGCCTGGTCGTAGATCTGTGCGTACCGCTCGTACCGCTCGACGCGGCGGCGGTTGGTACGGCGGAATCTGCGGGCCACCAGCCGGGCGAGGTCGGCGGCGCCGACCATACCCGCCTCGGGGCCGAGCTGCGCCTTCGCGATCCGCGCCTCGGGGCGGTAGCCGCGGCCGGTGAGGTGGCGTTTGAAGGCGTCCCTGGCCGGTCCGATCAGCAGGTCGTCGGCGGCGCTGACACCGCCTCCGATGACGAAGCAGGAGGGGTCGAGCGCGGCGGCCAGATTGGCGATGCCGACGCCGAGCCACTGGCCGATGTCCTGGAGGAGCTCGATGCACATCGCATCGCCCTCGCGGGCCAGTTCGGTGATGAGCGGTCCGGTGATGTCGGGGATGTTGCCCTTGACCCGCTCGATGAGTCCGTGGGCCACCGGGGAGTCCGCCGCGGCCAGCTCCCTGGCCTCCCGGACGAGTGCGTTCCCGGAGCTGTACTGCTCCCAGCAGCCGCGGTTGCCGCAGGGGCAGCGGTGGCCGCCGGGCACCACCTGCATGTGGCCGAACTCACCGGCGACGCCGTACTTGCCGCGCTTGACCTGACCGTCCTCCAGGATGGCCCCGCCGATGCCGGTACCGAGGGTGATCATGACGAGATGGTCCTCGCCGCGTCCCGCGCCGAAGCGCCATTCGGCCCAGGCGGCGGTGTTGGCGTCGTTGTCGACCATGACCGGGACGACGAGCCGGGAGGCGATGGCGTCCCGCAGGGGTTCGTCGCGCCAGGCGAGGTGCGGGGCGAACAGCACCTTGGAGCGGTCCGCGTCGACCCAGCCGGCCGCGCCGATGCCCACCGCGTGCACGTCGTGGCGGTCGGAGAGGTCCAGGACCAGCTCGACGATGGTGTCCTCGACGACCTTGGGGCTCTTGGACTTGTCCGGCGTCTCGGTGCGCAGGGTCTCCAGGATGTTGCCGTCGGCGTCGACGACGCCGGCCATCACCTTCGTCCCCCCGATGTCGATGCCGACGGTGGGGACCCGCGGCGCGGTGAGGTGCGAGCGCCGCTCCCGGGTGCCGACGGTCCGCAGGACGGTGGCGCGGGCGGAGCCGCGGTGTGTGAAGTCGCGGTACGTGCTCATCGTCCCTGGGGGGTCGGGGGTGGCCGGGGTCGAGGTGATCCCGGGCGGCGGGCGGCGCCCGTCGGCCCCGATTCTGCCACTGCCGGGGGGACGGGGCTGCCGGACCCGGTCGACCGGCCAGTCGGACTACGGGGTGTCGTCCTTCGCCGGGGGCCCGCCCCGCAGGTCCGGGCCGGGGGTCCGCTCCAGCTCGTGGCTGAGCTCCTCCAGCTCGCTGCCGCCCGCCATCTGGCGGGTGAGCTCGTCCAGCGTGATGCTGCCCCTGGTGTGGCTGCCGGCCATGGCACCGCGCTTGAGCAGCACGAAGCGGTCACCGACGAGATACGCGTGGTGCGGGTTGTGCGTGATGAGGACCACGCCCAGTCCCGCGTCCCTGGCGGCCGCGACGTACTTGAGGACGACGCCGGACTGCTTGACGCCGAGCGCCGCGGTCGGCTCGTCCAGGACGAGCACCTTGGCGCCGAAGTGGACGGCCCGTGCGATGGCCACGCACTGGCGCTCGCCGCCGGACAGGGTGCCGATGGGCTGGTCGACGTCGCGCAGGTCGATGCCCATCCGGAGCAGCGCGGAGCGGGTGGTCTCGCGCATCAGCCGGACGTCGAGGCGCTTGAAGGGGCCCGCGCCGGTCGTCGGCTCGGAGCCGAGGAAGAAGTTCCGCCAGACCGGCATCAGCGGGACCACGGCGAGGTCCTGGTAGACCGTGGCGATGCCCCGGTCCAGGGCGTCGCGCGGGTTGGCGAGCGTGGTCTCCTCGCCGTCCACGAGGAAGCGTCCGGCGTCGTGCCGGTGCAGACCCGCGATGATCTTGATGAGGGTGGACTTGCCGGCGCCGTTGTCACCGAGGACGCAGGAGATCTCGCCCGCCCGGACCTCCAGCGAGACGTCCTGGAGCGCCTTGATGCTGCCGTAGAACTTACTGACGTGGTCGAGCTCGACCAGCGCCTGCCGGTCGGTCTCCGCCGGCCCGTTCGATGACTGGGGGGCCGTCATTTCGTCGCCTCCGCGCGCTTGCGTACCCATGCGTTGAGCAGGGTGGCCAGGAGCAGCATGGCTCCGAGGAAGAATTTGAACCAGTCCGGGTTCCACTCCGCGTACACGATGCCCTTGCCGGTCATGCCGAAGATGAAGGCACCGACCGCCGAGCCGATCGCGGAGCCGTACCCGCCGGTGATCAGGCAGCCGCCGATGACGGCCGCGATGATGTACGTCAGCTCGTTGCCGACGCCCTCGCCGGACTGCACCACGTCGTAGCTGAACAGCAGGTGCTGACCGGAGACCCAGGCGGCGAAGGCCACCCCGAGGTAGAGCCCGATCTTCGTACGGATCACCGGGACGCCGACCGCGCGGGCCGCGTCGGCCGCGCCGCCGACCGCGTAGATCCAGTTGCCGAAGCGCGTGCGGAGCAGGATCCAGGTGGCGACCGCGACGAGGACGGCCCACCACAGGATGGTCACCTTGAGCTCGACGCCGCCGACGGTCCACTCCGAGGCGAAGATCTTGCGGGCCGAGGCGAAGCCCTCCATGTCCCCGATGGTCTTCGTCGAGACGGTCCTGCTGATCAGCTTGGTGAAGCCGAGGTTGAGGCCCGTCAGCATCAGGAACGTACCGAGCGTGATGATGAAGCTCGGTAGTTTGGTACGGGTCAGCATGAAGCCGTTGAACGCGCCGATGGCCAGGGTGACCAGCAACGACACAAAGACGCCGACCCAGACGTTGGCGGTCATCTGGTAGCTGAACATCGACGAGATCAGCGCCGAGCTGGTGACCATCACACCCGCGGAGAGGTCGAACTCGCCACCGATCATCAGGAGCGCGACCGGCGCCGCCATGATCCCGATGGTGGAGGCCGCGTAGAGCACGGTGCCGAAGCTGGTGGCGCGCAGGAAGCTGTCGGCCACGATCGAGAAGAAGAGGAAGACGGCCACGGCCCCGACGAGCGAACCCAGCTCGGGGCGGCCGAGCAGTTTGCGCAGCGGCGAGGTGCGCAGCAGCCGCTCGTCCGCCCCGGCGGGAGCGGGCTGCCCCGGCGTCGCGGTCATCGCGTTCCCCGCTTGGTGTACTCGGCCAGCTGGGCGGCGTCCTTCGAGGTGATGACCTGGGGGCCGGTGAGGACCGGACGGCCACCGCCGAGCACATTGCGGTTGTATCGGTAGAGCCAGAGCAGGTCGACGGCCTCGTACCCCTGGAGGTAGGGCTGCTGGTCGACGGCGAAGCCGAGGGTCTTGGCCTGGAGCTCGGTGGCGACCTTGGCGTTCAGGTCGAAGGTGTCGATCTCGGCCTTGCTGCCTGCGGTCTGCTTCGCCTTGACGGCCGCGTCCGCGAACGGCGCCCCGAGCGTGACGACCGCGTCGATGTCCTTGTCGGCCTGGAGCTTTGCCTCGATGGAGGCCTGGACGTCCGGCATGTTGGTGCCCTCGACGTACAGGCTCTGCATCTCGCCGTCGAAGGCCTTCTTCGCTCCGGCGCAGCGCTGCTCATGGCCGACGTTGCCCTGCTCGTGAAGGATGCACAGGGCCTTCTTGCGGCCGCGCTTGTTGAGCTCCTCGCCGACGGCCTCGCCCGCGATGGACTCGTCCTGGCCGATGTGGGTGAGCGCGCCGAACCGCTTGGATTCCGCGGAGCCCGAGTTCACCGTGATCACCGGAATGCCGGCCTTGGTGGCCTTGGCGACGACGTCCTTCATCGCGTCGGGCTTGGCGAGCGTGACGATCAGCCCGTCGACCTTCTTGTCGATGGCGGCCTGGATCAGCTGGGCCTGCTGCTGCGCCTCGTCGTTGTGCGAGTACAGGAAGTTGATGTTGTCCTTGCCGGCCGCCATCTTGGCGCCCTTCTGGACGATGTCCCAGAAGGTGTCTCCGTCGCCCGAGTGGGTGACCATGGCGAAGGTCCAGCGGGGCGTGTTCACCGCGGACCGGCCCTCGGCGGCGGCCTGCGCCGCCCGGTCCTCCGCCCGCTTGCCGCCGGTGCTGCTGCATCCCATGAGGGAAGCCCCGAGCACCGCCGCAAGCACGGCACCCATCGCACGTACCCCTGTCCGAACCCTTGCCACGACTCCGTGCCCTTCTCGTGCTGCTCGTTGTGCTGCTGGTGGAGCCGGGGCCCGTACGGTCCCGGTCCGGCTGGGCAAGTATCCCCGAGCCGCCGCCACGGCCGCCCGGCAGGGCGCGGCGCAGGTGTCGGGTCGGGGCGCGTACGGCGCCGGGGGCGGCCGTGTGCTGCCGTCGTCACCGTACGAGAAGCCGGGAAGCCTCCGACACCGTACGGAAGTCGCGGGGCGCTGTCACCGTGCGGGGAGGCGGAAATCGAAGGAGTGGGGCGGGGCCCCGCGGGGTTTTCCCGGCCGTGGCAGCGGGTGGTCGCGACCGCACCCCGACACAGAAGTGGCTTTGTCAGGACATATAGTTGACAGCGCTGCCGGTGACCGGCACGTTGGGTCCATGCGCATCGGACTCATCGGCACCGGCCGGATCGGCTCCTTCCACGCGGGCGTGCTGTCCCGCCACCCCTCGGTGGACGCCCTGGTGGTGACGGACACCGCCCCGGTCCGCGCGGCCGAGGTCGCGCACCGGACCGGGGCGAGCGCTGTCGGCTCCGCCGCGGAGGTGTTCGGCGCGGGCGTGGACGCCGTGGTGATCGCCTCGGCGACCGCCGCGCACGCCGAGCTGATCGGCCGGGCCGCGCGGGCCGGACTGCCCGCGTTCTGCGAGAAGCCCGTCGCCGTCGACCTGGCGGGCACGCTGGACGCGCTGCGCGAGACGCAGGAGGCGGGGAGCGTGCTCCAGCTGGGGTTCATGCGCCGGTTCGACGCGGGGTACACGGCGGCGCGCGCCGCCGTGCGCGGCGGGGTCCTCGGCAGACTGCACACCGTCCGGACGGTGACCTCCGATCCGGCGCCACCGCCCGCGGCCTATCTGCCGCTCTCCGGCGGGCTGTACCGGGACTGCCTGATCCATGACTTCGACATGGTGCGCTGGGTGACGGGCCGCGAGGTGGCGCGGGTGTACGCCACCGGCTCGGACAGCGGGCCGCCGATGTTCCGCGAGGCCGGCGACGTGGACACCGCGGCGGCGCTGCTGACCCTGGACGACGGCACGCTCGTCACGGCGACGGCGACCCGCTGCAACGGCGCCGGGTACGACGTACGGATGGAGCTCGCCGGCGAGCTGGACCAGCTCGCGGTCGGCCTGGACGACCGCACCCCGCTCACCTCCGCCGAGCCGCAGGGCCCCGCCGCCCCGACCAAGCCCTGGCCGGGCTTCCTGGAGCGCTTCGCCCCGGCGTACGAGGCCGAACTGGACGCTTTCGTAAGGCTGGTGCGAGGCGAGGCGGCCAATCCGTGCGACGGCCGGGAGGCCTTGCACGCCCTGCGGATCGCGGAGGCCTGCGAGGTGTCGCGCCGGGAGCGCCGGCCGGTGGAGCTGTCGGAGATCCCCGGGAGCTGAGGGCGGTCGCGCGAAAGGCCCCCTCTGTCTCACCAGCGCACAGGGAGCCGTCGCACCCCGCGGATCAGCATGCCGGGCAGCCAGTCCGGCTCCCCGGCATCCGGATCGAGCACGAGTCCGGGGCACCGCTCCAGCAACGACCGGATCGCGATGCGGCCCTCCATCCGGGCCAGCGGCGCGCCCATGCAGAAGTGGATCCCGTGCCCGAAGGCCAGGTGCCCCTGCGCGTCGCGGCGGATGTCGAACCGGTCCGGATCCGGGTAGCGGCCGGGGTCGCGGTCGCCGCCCGCCAGGGCGACCAGGACCGGATCACCGGCGGCGATGGCGGTGGAGCCGATCATGACGTCCTCCCGGGCGAACCGGAAGGTGGCGGTCTCCACCGGCCCGTCGTAGCGGAGCATCTCCTCGACCGCCCCGTCGATCAGTCCGAAGTCGGCCCGCAGGGCTGCCAGTTGCTCGGGGTGATCGAGCAGGGCCCGCACCCCGTTGGAGATCAGGTTGACCGTCGTCTCATGGCCGGCGACGAGCAGCAGGAAGGCCATGCCGACCAGTTCGTCGGGCGACAGCGCGTCGCCGTCCTCGTACCTGGCGGCGATCAGCGCACTCAGCAGGTCGTCGCCCGGCGAGCAGCGCTTGTCCTCGATCAGCTCGGCGAGATAGCCGCCCATGGCGTGGACCGCGTCGCTCTCCTCCTGCGCACCGGCCGGTGAGACCACGTCGTTCGACAGCCGGCGAAAGGCGTCCCGGTCCAGGTCGGGCACGCCGATGAGTTCGCAGATGACGGTCATGGGCAGCGGGAAGGCGAGTGCGTCGATGAGATCAGCCTGCCCGGCGGGCAGCATCGCGTCGAGCAGTCCGTCGGTGATCTGCTGCACGCGGGGCCGCAGCGCCTCGATCCGGCGGGCGGTGAACTCCCGGGCGACCAGCTTGCGCAGCCGGGTGTGGTCGGGTGCGTCCATCTCCAGCATGTTGGCGTTGATCGGGTTGCCCGCACCCGTCTGGCCGGGCAGCGTCCGCCAGTCCTTGCCGAACCGCTGGTCGGCCAGGACGGCGCGCCCCTCGTCGTACCCGACGACGAGCCACACCCGGTCGAAGTCGTCGGTCCGGACGGTGTGCACCGGACCTTCAGCGCGCATCTTCGCGTAGTACGGATACGGATTCGCGGTGAAGTCCGCGACCCCGCGCAGATCTGCATCGACATCGGACATGGGCCCGCCCTCCCGGTCTGATCGGCCCTGCCGCCAGGACCGGCCGCTTCAGCGTATGCCGCCGGGCCCGGTCCGGACGAAGGGTTCAGGACAGGCCGTGTCCCTCACCTTCGTCCAGCAGGCCCGCGTCATGGACCAGCAGGGCGATCTGGACGCGGTTGTTGAAGTCGAACTTGGCGAGAATCCGCGATACCTGGGTCTTCACCGTGGCCACGCTCAGATAGAGCGCCGCGGCGATCTCGGCGTTGGAACGGCCGTGCCCGACGGCGATGGCCACCTCGCGTTCCCGTTCGGCGAGCAACGTGAGGCGCCGGCGGGCCCGTTGTGCGCGGTCCGCCTTCTCCTCCCGGCCGGGGCCTGCCGCGCGGGCCATGAGCTGCCGGGTGACCGCGGGCGACAGGACCGGGTCACCGGCCGCCACACGACGCACGGAGTCGACGATCTGCCCGGGCGGGGTGTCCTTGAGTACGAAGCCGGCCGCTCCGGCACGGATCGCGCGCAGCACCTGTTCGTCGGCGTGGAACGTGGTCAGGACGATGACCTCGGGTGCGTCCGGGCGGCCGCGCAGCACCTCGGTGGCGGTCAGCCCGTCCATGACCGGCATCCGGATGTCCATCAGGACCACGTCCGGCCGGAGCCGTTCGACGAGTCCGGCTGCCTCGCTGCCGTCGGCCCCCTCGCCCACGATGTCGATGTCGGCGGCGCCGCCGAGCATCAGGGTGAGCCCGGCCCGTACGAGCGGGTCGTCGTCGACGATGAGCAGCCGGACGGGCCGGGCCGCGGGAGGGGTGGGAGTCGGGGTGGTCATGACGGCCACGGTAGCCAGGCCCGGACCCCGAACCCACCGCCCGGTTCCGGTCCGTGGTCCAGGCGGCCCCCGGCGAGGGTGGCCCGTTCGGTCAGGCCGATGAGTCCCTGGCCCGATCCGGGCACCTGCTCAAAGGGTTCGGTGGGGGCCGGGTTGCGCACCGCGACGGTGATGCCCTGCCCCGGGCCGCCGCTGACGGTGACGGTGACCTCGGCGCCCGGTGCGTGCTTACGGGCGTTGGTCAGGCCCTCCTGGGCGATGCGGTAGACGGTGCGGCCGGTGGCGGCGGGCGCCGCGGCCGGGTCGGCGAGGTGGTTGTCGAGGACGACCTCCATCCCGGCCAGGCGGGATTCGGCGATCAGCGCGGCGAGCGTGGCGAGGGTGGGCTGCGGCCGGTCGCCCTCGCTGTCCCGGGGGCTGCGCAGCACCCCGATGATCTCGCGGAGGTCCTGGAGCGCCTCGTGCGCGCTGTCCCGGATGACCCCGGCGGCGCGGGCCACCTCGGCCGGGGGTGCGTCGGGCCGGAACTCCAGGGCCCCGGCATGGACGCTGAGCAGGGTCAGCCGGTGGGCGAGGACGTCGTGCATCTCGCGGGCGATGTCCTCGCGGGCCAGCCGCTGTGCCTGTTCGGCGCGGAGCGCGGCCTCGGTCTCGGCGCGCCGGGCGCGCTCGCGCAGCGTGACGACGAGCTGGCGTCTGGACCGTACGACCATGCCCCAGCTGAGCACCAGCAGGATCAGCAGGACCCCGACGATCGTGGACGCGAGGAACGAGGTGTCCGGGTCGGGGCGCAGGTAGGGCTGGATGGGGGCGACGGCCAGGGCGCCCGCGCCGACGAGGGCGACGGGGCGGAACGGCCGGTGCACGGCCACGCTGAACAGTGCCACCAGCAGCGCTCCGGCCGCGACGGGCTCCACGGTGGACAGCACCGTCATCGCCACCGCGAGGCCGATCGGCCACCGCCGCCGGAACCACAGCGCGCAGCAGGCCACGGCGCCGATCAGCGAGTCGATGAGGACGATGCCCTCGGGTGTGCTGGGGTCCGCCTCGATCGTGGCGACGGTCAGCAGCCCGATGCCCGCCGCGCAGAGGATCGCCGTGATGTCGACGATCCAGTCGCGGACGGTACGGCGGGAACGGGCGCCCCGGTCGCCGGGCAGCTCGGGGTCGGCCATCGCCGAGGGCAGCAGCCAGGGGTACTCCGTGCGGGTCATATCGACAAAACTACGCAGTGGAACCGCGGCTTCCGGCGGTTCGGGGCCGGGAGGCGACCAAAGTCGCGGAAGGGAAGACTTTCGGCCGAGCGGCGCAGACAACCGGCCGACGCGGCGGCGGTGTCCCGGCCGCCAGGCTCGCTCCCATGAAGAAACTCTGCGAGACGGTCGGCTTCCTGGTCTTCGCCCAGGGTGCCGGGGGGCTGCTCCACGAATGGTTCGGCTGGTTCCACTTCTTCGGTCTGGTGCAGCGGCTGCCGTTCATCGGCGGGTACTCGGTGTCTGTCAGCATCGTGCTGGTGGTGACGGGGATCGCCGTCATGATCGCTTCGGACGCGGTCAAGGAGTAGTGACGTCCGCGCCGCGGCGGCCCGGTCAGGGCGCGGCCGTGGCCGCGGCCACGCTGCGACGCCCCCAGGCCGTGCCCGCCAGCACCAGGACCGCGCCCGCCACTCCGAGGACGCCGAGGCGTTCGCCGCCGATCGCGATGCCGACGGCGGCGGCCCACAGGGGTTCCGTACCGAGCAGCAGACTGACCCGGGACGGCGAGGTGCGGCGTACGGACCACATCTGCACGAAGAACGCGAAGAGCGTGCAGAAGACCGACAGGAAGAGCAGCCCGCCCCACTCACGGACGCCGAATCCGGCCGCGACCGACCACGGCGACTCGCCGGTTCCGGGGACGGCGGCCAGCAGCGCGAAGACGGCGACCGCACTGCCGAGCTGGACGGTGGTCAGCGACAGCGAGTCCGCCGACCGGACGGACCTGATGCGCGCCATCAGCAGTACGTGAAGCGTGCGGGCGAGAGCGGCCACGAGCATCAGCAGATCGCCCGCCGACGGGCTGGTGAATCCGCCGCCCTGGGTCAGCAGCACCACGCCGGCCACGGAGAGCGCGGCGGCGGCGAGGAAGGTCCCGGTGGGCCGGACGCGGGTCACCGCGGCCTCGGCGAGCGGGGTGAAGATCATGGTGAGGCTGATGATGAGCCCGGCGTTGGTCGCCGAGGTGTGCACGATGCCGTACGTCTCCACCAGGAAGATCCCGCTGAGCACCAGGCCCAGCAGCCCCGCGCCCCGCCACTGGGCCGCGCTCAGCGCCACCAGCCGACGCCGTCCGGCGATCACCAGGACGGGCAGTACGACGGCGAACCTGAGCACGAGCACGGCGATGACGGTCTGCGCCGTGGTGATGCCCTTGGCGGCCAGATAGCTGGAACCCCAGACCACCGCGACCAGCAGGACGGGCAGATCGGTGAGCCACGCCCGGCGCGGCGGCGCGAGGGCGGGCACGGCGATTGAGGACACCCTGATCTCCTGGTTCTCCACAGGCATGGTGTGGAGACCTCACTGGCTCGCACGCGGAACGATGACGGTACCGGCCGCCCTCCTACAATGGCGAGCCCCGGGACCGGTCCGACAGCAGCCGCCCCGTACCCCACCGAGCACGGAGTCGCCCAGATGGCGGGAGCACGCCAGGACGGAAGGGTCGAACGGGGCAACCGCACCCGGCAGCTGGTTCTCGCGCACGCGGCCGCGGTCGCCTCGGTGGAGGGCCTCGAAGGCCTGTCCCTGGGCCGGCTCGCCACCGAGCTCCGGCTGAGCAAGAGCGGCGTGTTCGCTCTCTTCGGCTCCAAGGAGGAGCTCCAGCTGGCCACCGTGCGCACCGCCGTCGCGGTGTACGACGAGCATGTCGTACAGCCGGTACGGGCCGTTCCGGCCGGGCTGGGGCGGGTCCGGGAGCTGTACGAGCGCTGGATCGCGTACTCGGAGCGGCGGGTGTTCCCGGGGGGCTGCTTCTTCTACGCGGCCATCGCCGAGTTCGACGCGCGCGAGGGCGCGGTGCACGACGCGGTCGTGGCGGCACAGGCCGGCTGGGTCGCCTTCGTGGAGCGCCGGATCGAGGAGGCGCGGGTGCTGGGCGAGATCCGGGAGGACTGCGACGTCCCCCAGCTCGCCTTCGAGATCATCGCGTTCCTGGAACTGGCCAACGGCGACTCGGTGCTCCGTGACAGCTCCGAGGGCTACACGAGGGCGGCGCGCGCGATCCTGGGGCGGCTGCGGGCGGTGGCGACGGACGCGTCGTCGCTGCCCGGCACCGGATAGAACCGCCGCCCCCGAAGCCTTTGCCGACGGCCCTTCCGAAATTAATAGCACGATCGTTCGTTCAATTGTATGGTCACGGGTATCCGCCGCGGAGCACCGCGGCGGCCGGCCGAACCGTGCGGGGAAGGACCGCCCGTGCCGCACATCCTCCGGAGCACGCAGTGGCAGGGCGGCCCCGCTGCCCGGACGGTGGGGCCAGGGGCCGAAGTGGTCGTCGGCGTCACCGAGTTCGTCACGCACCGCCCCTGGAGCACGTTGCCCGTCGGGGCCGCGGGCCTGCGGTTGCGCCGCACCTGGCCGCTGACGCCGGGCGCGGTCGGCATGTGGCTGTGGGTGGACGTGGGCCCCCGGATGAACCGTTCCGGTTCGATCACCGTCTGGACCGCCCACGAACATCTGCTGGGCTTCGTCGCCCGCCCGGACCACCGGCGGATCGTCAGCGACCACCGGGCCCGCGGCACCCTGCGTTCCGCGACCTGGACGGCCCCGTTCACCAGCCCCGCAGCACTGCGTGAGTCCGCCTGGCGGCTCGTCTCCAAAACGGCTCCCTGGCCCGCGTCGTCGGGCTGACTCCCCCGCCGCCCCGCCACCACCATCCGACAGCCTGACGAAGGGAACCCCGACCATGGACATCGTGCAGCTCGACCGGGCCGCAGTGCTGGAATCCGTGCGCATCGTGGAGAGCGCGGGCCCCGCCGACTGGGACCGGCCGACCCCCTGCTCCCGCTGGACGCTGCGCCGCCTCGTGGAGCACATGGGCGCCCAGCATCTCGGGTTCGCCGCCGCCTCGCGGGGAGAGGGGGCCGGTGCGGCCGTCTGGGAGACCCGCCCGGCCGGGGACGATCCGGCCGCCCGGTATCGCGAGGCGGCCGACGCGGTATTGGAGGCGTTCGCCGAACCAGGCGTGCTGGAGCGGCGGTTCGCGCTTCCGGAGATCGACGCCGCCGCGACGTTCGCCGCAGCCACCGCGATCGGGTTCCACTTCATCGACTACGTCGTGCACTCCTGGGATGCGGCGGCCTCCCTCGGGATGCGGACCGCCTTCCCTCCGGATGTCGTCGAGGCCGCGCTGCCGATCGCCCTGCGCGTCCCCGGCGGGGAGCGGCGTGAGCGCCCGGGCGCGGCCTTCCGGCCCGCCCTGCCCTGCGACGAGGGGGCGGGAGGTGACCGCGCGGACACCTTCCGGCTCGTGCTGTCGACGCTCGGCCGTTCGCCGGACTGGAGCCCGCCGCAGGGGAGTTGACCGCGGCGGCCACTCACGTACCGTCCGGGACGGAACCGAACGCGGCCCGCCCGGTGGGCCGGTAGGTGTTGATCGCGATGCCGTTGGGGGTCGTGCGGGAATCGATCACCTCGAAGGCGGTCGGCGGACCGCCGTCCGTGAACAGCCGCCTGCCGCGGCCGAGCACGACCGGGTGGACCAGCAGGTGGTACTCATCGATCAGGCCCTGCGCCATCAGGGACCGGGCGAGCTCGCCACTGCCGTAGATCTGCAGCTCGCCCCCGTGCGTGCGCTCCTTGATCCGGGCGACCTCCGCGGCGACATCGGTGGAGATCACGGTGGTGTGCTCCCATTCGGCCTTCTCCAGCGTGGTCGAGACGACGTACTTGGGATACCGGTTGAGCCGGGAGGCGATGGGGTTACCGGGGTCGGTGACCCCCGGCCAGTACCCCGCGAAGATGTCGTAGGTACGCCTGCCCAGCAGGAAGGCCGCCGAGCGGTCGAACACCTCCGTGACGAACCGCGTCAGGCCCTCGTCCATGACCGGGGCCTGCCAGCCGCCGTACTCGAATCCTCCACTCGGGTCCTCCTCGGGGCCGCCGGGGGCCTGCATGACGCCGTCGAGCGTCAGAAAGGTGATGAGGCTCAGTTTCGCCACGGTCCTGCTCCTTCGAAATGGCCGCGGATTCCGCTTCCATCTGTTCCGACCCCCGCGCGGGCCGCAACTCATCGACCGGCCCCGGCCGCCGTAGCGGAGTGGGCGTCCGTTTACCGCCGGTATCCGGTCCGCCGAAGAACTTTCCTTGTCCTTGTCAGCCAACCGGCCACACCACCGGCAACGGACAGGACCCCCTGATGAACAGCACCAGCAGCGTCAGCTCGAACCGCGTCGCTCTCGTCACCGGCGGCAGCCGCGGCATCGGCGCGGCGACCGCCCTGCGGCTCGCCCAGGACGGCGCCGATGTGGCACTGACCTACGCCCGGGACGAAGCCGCCGCCCAGGAGGTCGTGCGGAAGATCGAGGCGTGCGGCCGCCGCGCGGTCGCACTGCGCGCCGACTCGGCCGACCCAAAGGCCGTCCCGGCGGCGGTGCACCGGACGGCGGAGACCTTCGGCCGGCTCGACATCCTGGTCAACAACGCGGGTATCGGCGTCCTCGGCCCCATCGACACCCTCACCACCGCCGATGTCGACCGGGTGCTCGCCGTCAACGTGCGGGCCGTCTTTTTGGCGTGCCGGGCGGCGGCCGGGGTGATGGAGCGCGGCGGCCGCATCATCTCCCTCGGTACGGCGATGAGCCGGTTCGCGGGCGGACCGGGCGGCACGCTCTACGCGATGAGCAAGTCGGCACTGTCGGGACTCACCAAGCCGCTCGCCCGGGAGCTCGGCGCGCGCGGGATCACCGTCAATCTGGTCCAGCCCGGACCGGTGGACACCGACCTCAACCCGGCCGACGGCCCGTTCGCCGCCGGGCAGCGGGCCGCGACCGCACTGGACCGGTTCGGTACGGCCGGTGAAGTGGCGGCGCTCATCGCCTACTTGGCCGGTGACGAGGCCGCGTACATCACGGGGACGGAGATTCTGGTGGACGGTGGCCACGCCGCCTGAGTTCCGTGGCAGGGTGGGACGGACTGTTTCCGTCCGGGAGGGGCACCCATGTTCGCGTCACGCGGGGAGTACGAACGTCCGCTGCACGAGGAGTTCGGATTCCGCATCGCCCGGCGCGGATATGACCGCGATCAGGTCGACGCCTACATCACCCGGCTCCGCAGCGGCTCCCCGCCGGCCGATGTCGTGGGCTTCGAGCTGGTCCGCCGCGGCTACGAGCAGAGCCGGGTGGACGAGGTCATCGCCCAGTTGCACCGCGAGGCGGGCCGGGGGCGGTGAGCCGGCCCGCCCGGCTCCGCCCCCGCGCCGTCCCTCGCCCCTGACCTGCCGCTCGCCCCTGCCGGGCCTACGCTGGCCGGGCAAGGGAGGCAGCCGTCCGGCGAGAGGGAAGATCATGTCCGAGACCCCGGTGCACACCCTGAACGACGGCCGTACCGTCCCCGCGGTCGGGCTCGGCACCTGGCCGCTGGACGACGACGCGGCGGAGCGGGCCGTCGCCGGGGCTCTGGGGCTCGGCTATCGGCTCGTCGACACCGCGCTCAACTACGGCAACGAGAGCGGCACCGGACGCGGGATCGCCCGCAGCGGCGTGCCCAGACAGGACGTCTTCGTCACCACCAAGGTGCCGGGCCGCCACCAGGGGTACGAGAAGACGCTGGCCTCTTTCGAGGAGTCCCGCCGCAACCTCGGACTCTCCTATGTGGACCTCTATCTCATCCACTGGCCGCTGCCCCGCGTCGATCTGTACGTGGACACCTGGAAGGCGATGATCCGCCTCCGCGAGGAGGGGCTGGTGCGGTCGATCGGGGTCTCCAACTTCACCGCGGGCCACCTCGGCCGGCTGGAGCGCGAGACGGGGGTGCTGCCCGCCGTCAACCAGATCGAGATGCATCCGCGGCTGCCGCAGGAGGAGCTGCGGGCCGTGCACGCCGCCAAGGGCATCGTCACGGAGAGCTGGAGCCCGCTGGGCCGGGGCCGCGATCTGCTCGCCGATCCCGGGCTCGTCGCCATCGCCGGGACGCACGGCGTGACGCCGGGGCAGGCGGTGCTGCGCTGGCACACCCAGCTCGGAGCCGTACCGGTCCCGAAGTCGGCCGACCCGGGACGGCAGCGCGAGAACCTGGACCTCTTCGGCTTCGAGCTGACGGCGCACGAGCTGGCCCGCATCTCGTCGGGGCCGCAGGAGCGGTTCGGCGGGGACCCCGAGACGCACGAGGAGTTCTGAGCGGCGCCGCGGCGGGCGGCGCCGCTCAGCTCGTGCGCGGCTGAAGCTCCGCCATCCGGGACCAGCCCTCGCCCGGCACCTCGACGTTGATGATCTCCGGCGTCTCCGCCACCAGCTCCGCCATCCGGTCCATGGCCGCGGCGAAGTGCTCGGACTTCACGTGGGCCGCGCCCGCCTCGGCGGACGCGAACGCCTCCAGCAGCACGAACTGGTCCGGGTTCTCGACGCTGTACGACCAGTCGAAGAACACGTTGCCCGGCTCCTGCCGGGTGGCGAGGGTGAAGTCCTCGACGGCCGGGAGCCATTTGTCGCGATCGGCGCTGCGGACGGTGAACCTGACGGCGATGAAGATCATGAGGACTCCTGCTCGGGACGTGCGGCAACCCGGGCAGGGTCCCGCATCCCCACCGTATCCCCCGAATACGGACAGCCGCCGGAGGGGGGCCGGGTCAGCCGCCCAGCTCGACATGGCGCGCGGTCAGCCGCCGCGCGCCCTGCTCGGTCAGTGAGCCGTGGAGCCGCAGCCGGGAGATCCCGCCGTCCGGGAAGATGTCGATCCGCACCTGCTCGGCGCGTACGGCTGCCGACAGGACGAAGCGGTGGTCGGTGTCGGGCTGCAGGCGGGTCCTGGGCAGGATCTCGGTCCAGTCGCCGCCCTCTCCGTCACGGGCCGAAAGGCTCGCCCAGCCCGCCGAGTTGCCCTTCAGGTACGCAGTGTCGATCTCGACGGCCCGGATGTCCGCCTGCTCGACGAGGCGGTAGCGGATCCAGTCGTTTCCCTTGTCCCGCCGTCGGCGGGTCTCCCAGCCGTCGTCCATCTTGCGGGACCGGCCGGGCTGGATGGTGTTGGTCGCCGGGGAGTAGAAGCGGTCGGAGGCGTCCTCCACCCGGCCGCCGTTCTCCAGCGCGACGAGGTCGAAGGTGCCGAGCGCCGTCAGCCAGGCGGGATCCGGGGCGACTTCGCCGTACACCCGGAGCCGGGCTATGCCCCCGTCGGGGTGCTGGTTGACCCGCAGATGGGTGAATCGCTGTCCCGCGTCGACGGCGAATCCGTTGGCCGCGTGGCCGCCGATCGCCGTACGGGGTACGAGCGTTGTCCACTTCACGTCGGGCGCGCGCAGGTCCTCGGGCGACGGGGAGCCGGGCAGCGAGACCGCTTCGACCGAGACGGCCTGGGGGTAGTTGCCGCGGAAGTGGGCGGTGTCGACGACGATCCCGTGCACCACACCGGGCGCGCCGAGGCGGACCAGCGCCCAGTCGTGGTCCGCGTCCACCGGGTGGGGCTGCACGGCGCTCACGCCGCGGCGGCGGCGGGTCTCCCAGCCGTCCATGATCTTGCCCTTGTGCCCGAAGCGCTCCGGGTCGAAGTGGGCCGGCTCCGGCTTCAGCAGGTTCTCGCGCTCCGCGAAGAACTCGTCGTTGGCGGCGATCACGCCCGCGCCGAGGCGGCGGTCGGCGAGGTCCACGAGGTGGGTGAACGGGAAGTCTGCGGTGCGGTAGTCGGCGTACGGGTCGCCGCCGCCGTACGGGTTCGCGTCGCCGGTGAAGTGCGCTGTCGCCGTCATGGTCAGCGGTTCCTTTCGAGGAGGCGGCCGGTGGGTCCGGCCAGGATGCCGTCCGACGCGATCCGTACGCCGCGCAGCCAGGTGGACCTGACGACACCGTGCAGGGTCCGGCCGGCGTACGCGGTGACCTGGTTGCGGTGGAACAGCTCGGCCGGGTCGACGGTGAAGGTGGCGTCGGGCGCGAGGACGGCGAAGTCGGCGTCGCGGCCGGCCTCGATCGCACCCTTGTCGCGCAGCCCGGCCAGTTCGGCGGGGGCCGCCGACATCCAGCGGGCGACGTCGTCGAGCGAGTGGCCACGCCTGCGGGCCTCGGTCCAGATGGCGGGCAGTCCGAGCTGGAGGGAGGAGATGCCGCCCCACGCCGAGGCGAAGTCCGGCGTCTTGAGGTCGGTGGTGCAGGGGGAGTGGTCGGAGACGATGCAGTCGATGGTGCCGTCTGCCAGCCCCTCCCACAGCGCGTCCTGGTTGGCCGCCTCACGGATGGGCGGGCAGCACTTGAACTCGGTGGCGCCGTCCGGGACCTCCTCGGCGGTGAGAGTGAGGAAGTGCGGGCAGGACTCGACCGTGACGCGTACGCCCTCGCGCTTGGCGGTGGCGATCAGCGGCAGTGCGTCGCTGGAGGACAGGTGCAGCACATGGACGCGGGCGTTCAGCCGCTTGGCGTGGGCGATCAGCCCCTCGATCGCGGTGTTCTCGGCGTCGCGCGGCCGGGAGGCGAGGAAGTCGGCGTAGGCGGGGCCGCCGCGCTGCGGGGCGGACGCCAGGTGGTGCGGGTCCTCGGCGTGCACGATCAGGAGCCCGCCGAAACCGGCGATCTCCGCCATCGACCGGGCCAGCTGCTCCTGGTCCAGCTCGGGAAACTCCTCCACGCCGGAGGGCGACAGGAAGCACTTGAAGCCGAAGACCCCGGCCTCGTGCAGCGGGCGGAGGTCCTTGACGTTCGACGGGACGGCGCCGCCCCAGAAGCCGGTGTCGATGTGCGCCTTGGGGGTGGCCACCCGCTGCTTGACCCGCAGGTGCTCGACGGTGGTGGTCGGCGGGAGCGAGTTGAGCGGCATGTCGAGCAGGGTGGTGATCCCGCCGGCCGCGGCGGCGCGGGTGGCGGTGTGGAAGCCCTCCCACTCGGTGCGCCCGGGGTCGTTCACATGGACATGGGTGTCCACCAGACCGGGCAGCAGGACATCGTCGCCGAAGTCCTCCAGCCGGGCACCCGCGGGCACCTCCGCGTCGTACGCCAGGACGGCGTCGATCTTCCCGTCGGCGACGGCGACCGCCGCGGGCCGTGTCCCCCCGGGAGTGACGACGCGCGTCGAGCGCAGTACCAGCTTCACGTCCGTACCGGACACCCGTGCTCCCCACTTCAAAAATTCAACGAACTGTTGAAGGAGTCTTCACTCGCGAAAGCGGCCCGTCAAGACCCCGCACTTCGCGTCGGCCACCCAGCGGACCACCCGGGACGTCGACTGGAGATTTCCACAAAGTAAAAGTCTAATTTCGGAGAGTGGAACGTAGAATAGGCCAGGCACGGTGCCGCAGAACCGCCGGTCCGCCTGTGGGCACCCGGACAAACGGGCCCTGACCGGCCAGGACGCCGCCCTGGAACAGTGCGCCGACCGGGAAGCGCCCGGTAGGCTGCTGCCTTGCTCTTCCGCTTCGAAAGGACCGTTGACGTGCCGCCGTCCCACGCCAGCACATCCGACTCCAAGCCCGCCGGACCCAGCGGTGGTGTGCAGTCCCTTGAGCGCGCCTTCGATCTGCTGGAACGGATGGCCGATGCGGGGGGCGAGGTCGGTCTGAGTGAGCTCTCCGCGAGCAGCGGACTCCCGCTGCCCACCATTCACCGGCTGATGCGCACTCTCGTGGTCTGCGGATACGTACGCCAGCAGCCCAACCGGCGTTATGCGCTCGGCCCGCGGCTGATCCGGCTCGGCGAGTCCGCCTCACGGCTGCTCGGCACCTGGGCCCGCCCGTATCTCGCACGGCTGGTCGAGGAGACCGGCGAGACCGCGAACATGGCGCTGCTCGACGGCGACGAGATCGTGTACGTGGCGCAGGTGCCGTCCAAGCATTCGATGCGCATGTTCACCGAGGTGGGCCGGCGGGTGCTGCCGCACTCCACCGGTGTCGGCAAGGCACTGCTCGCGCACACCCCGCCGGACGAGGTACGGGCGCTGCTCGCGCGCACCGGGATGCCGGCCGCCACCGAGAAGACGATCACCACCCCCGACGGCTTCCTGGACGCGCTGGACCAGGTCCGCAGGGCCGGCTACGCGGTGGACGACAACGAGCAGGAGATAGGGGTCCGCTGCCTCGCGGTCTCGGTACCCAACTCACCCACCTCGGCCGCGATCTCGATCTCGGGTCCGGCGGGCCGGGTGACCGAGGCGGCCACCGAGCGGATCGTGCCGATCCTCCAGCAGGCCGCCAAGGAGCTCTCCGAGGCACTGGCCAGCAGCGGGACGTCCGGCTGAGACGTCTTGCACGAACGGTGAGGGGTGACCCGGAGCCTCCCAAGCCCATGGCGCGAGTCCGACTCTCGTCACCCGTTCCATGACGAGGCCCAGGTCAGTCACCTGGGCCTTGTTCGTTGCCCGGACGGCCTTTACTGCGATCCCCCCTCTGCCCGCACAGGACCCGGGAGCGCCGAACGCGACAACCGGCCCCAGCGGCTTGCCCACACCACACGCCCCAGCAAACGACGAGGAGCCCGTCAGCAAGCTGACGGGCTCCCGCGAAGGGCCGAGGCTAACCTGCCATCAGGTCAGATCGTCGGCGTGTCGTCGATGACCTCCTTGTGCGGTTCGACAATGAACCTCCAGCCATCACTGGGCTCCAGGAACCGCACTCGGGTCGGATAGATGTCCAGGGCGCGGCGGTCGCGGTTCTGGCTGTTCGAGTTCTTCCGCCCCCGGGCCGGCTCCTCGTACAGGTCGACCTTGACTTCCGGCACCGCGACGGTTTCCTCGCTCCACCGCTGAACGATCCCCGCACCGAATGCGTCGCGCGCCGCGGAGTAGAGCGATTCCAGGGATTCCTTGCTCCCATTCGGCACGAAGAGAGCAAGGTTCAGGAGGACGCCGGCACTCTGGAGGACCTCGATTTCTTCCCCTGCTTTGTCGGCAACCCAGATTCCGCGCTCTTCGGCATTGTCCGGGAGAACACGAATTTCCTCACCGAAGATCGTCTTCGCAGCGAAGGACTTCCCCTCGAAATTCTCACCCGGCTCCGTAAGAAAAGCCGGGGCGTAGCAGTCGAGAGGAAGGCCATCCATCTCTGCCGAGACGAAGATGCTGTCCTGGAGGCCCAATCCCGAAGCCTCTCCGGCCGTAAGACGTCGAGCCGTAACCTTCTCGGTATTCACGCCATTCCCCTTTTTCTCGTGGCGTCCTGTAAATTCATTAGGACTATACCATGAAATCAAACAGCTAGTCCCATTGCCCAGACCTTCGCGTTCGCGACAATACAGTCAACCCCTCGGAGTGGTTTCTTCCGGCGCCACATCAGACAAATCCTCTCGCATCGTCGGCGAAACGCAGGCACTTTAGGGAAATACGATGAACCCGAAGAGGCGACTCCCCGCTTCGGTCGATTTCGGAACCAATTCAACCGCCAAGTGAAATGTGAACGGCCGTGACCGATCGGCAACCCGGCAAGCCGTTCGAGCGAACCACGACGGCCGCCTCACCGAACGGGCATGAGCGCCGTCCCACGCCGGGAGTGCACCTCCGCGAGCGGGTCCCCCCGGTGCAGCGCGACGCAGACCCGAACTGCCGTGATGTCCGCGGGTGGCGCCAGAGGCCGTGCGGCTGAAGAAGTCGGGCAGCATACGGGCCCTGCGACTGCGGCCCAGAGTCCGGGACGGACCGAGCGTCGCCCGCGCGAGCGCTTGCGGATCCACGGAGACCGCACGGCCGATCGTTCGCCCGGCGACCGGCACCAACTCCGGGGGACCATGCCACCTTGTGGCACGGATGCGCGAAGCAGGGACGCAGGGACGCAGGGACGCAGAGCAGCATCGTCACCATCATCGGCGACACCGCTGGTCCGTACCGGAAGGCTTGAGCGGTTCGCCCGTACCGGGGACTGGCCGGCCTGGCAACGGCCTGTGTGAAGGCGGGCTCCCGTCACCCGTTGCGGCGAACACTCTGAGGCCACAAAGATCGTTTACGGGGCATGAATCGTACGCACCGCGCCGCAGCCGCTCTGCTGCTCGCTCTCGCCGGCTTCGCCTGCCCGGTCCCGGCACAGGCCTCCGCAGCGGCACCTCCCGCCTGCACGGCGGAGGGCTTCTTCCCCAACCCGGACGACCAGTCCATGTTCTACCGCTGCGTGGACTTCGATGGAACCTTCACTCGCTTCGACTTCCAGTGCGGGCCGGGCACGCTGTATCACCCCGAACTGGTGACGTGCGTCCACCCGTGGCAGATGCCCCCGGAGTAGGCGCACTCCGGCCGGCACTCGCACTCCGCTGATCCGGACGGCCTCGGACTCAGTACCTTCCAGGGCGAACCCTCGGACTTCCGGACCCAGCCCACCCCCTCGGGACGGGGCCCCGCCGAGATTCGGTCGGCGGGCCTCGACACATGCCCACCGGCCCTCGCCCTCATCCGGGACTCGAACAGCGACCACGCCAGGCGGCTCCCGGAGTGGCGTGCGAACGCTGTCCGAACTCGGGACCGAAACCCGTCGCACGGGTCGACTTGTTGCCTGGCCGGGAGACATCGAGCCTGGCCGCGTGGCTGTCCCAGCGGCCCGGAATCGAGGCTGTCTGCCGGGACCGGGCCCCCTTCTTCGCCGAGGACCCGGGGCCGTGGTGTCAGAGGGCGATCAGCCCCGCCGGTGTCTCCCGGAAGCCACAGGCATCGAAGTAGAAGGAACGCAGATGCTCCTCGAAGTCGACGTGGAGCCACTCACACTTCGCGGCACGGGCCTCCTCGGCCGCAACTGCGACAAGCGCGGCGCCAACCCCTCTCGACCGAAGATGCCGGGCGACCACCGTATCCAGAATGAAGGCGTGTGATCCGCCGTCCCAGACGACGTTGACGAATCCGGTCAGAGAGCGGTCTTCCCACGCGCAGACCCAGCCGAGGCTGTGGCGCTCAAGTCGTGCTCGCCAGTCGGTCCGAGCGACCGGGGAGCCGAAGCCGTCGGCGTGCAATGCGTCGAGGGATGCGTTATCGAAGTCGCCCCGCCATTCATACGTGATCGCCACGCCCGCATCCTAGGGGCTCTCCGATGGGTCCGCAGGGGGTGTCTCGTCGGGCTTCCAAGCTGGACCGCTATGGAGAACCAGCTCACTCACGAGGCCAGTGCCTTCATCAATTTCGGGGACCACAGGTTCCAGGGTTCGAGGACGCATGGCTTCAGGTGGGTCGACATCAAGCATCTACGGCTCCCCCAAGAGTTCGTCCGCGACAGGGAGTTGCTCGCCGCACTCATCGGGCAGCCGCCATCCGGCCGTCCGGAGATGGCCGGCGGGCAGGGCGTCCTCCCCGCCGGAGTCCGGAACTCCCGGAGCTCGGAACACCCGGGGCCGGCGGGCTCGTCACGCGCCTCGACGCCGCACGAGGAGCGGGCCGTCGCGTTTGGTTCTGCGGCCGGTGAGCGCGGTCTCGACGTGGCGGATTCCCTTCAGTGCTCCCAGACGGGCTGTCAGGTACGTGTGGAGGGCTTCGGCGCTGGTGAGTTCGAGGATGTGGCGAGGACGTTGGTCGGCCCAGTCGTCGTGGCGGCGAAGGCGACTTCGCCGTGGGTCGCAAGCTGCTTCCCTACGTCGGCCAGCCGGGCCGGTTCGACGTCCAGCCAGCAGATCGCCTCGACCGTGCGACCGTAGAGCGGGGGTCGATCTCGACCTCGAACAGCAGCAGGCCGCTCTCGACGAACTCGTTCAGCCGGCGCCGTACCGTGGACTCGGGCGTGGCCGTCAAGTGCGCCAGGGTCGCGATGCTCGTACGGGCGTCCTCGGCGAGCAGACGCAGGAGCCGGCGGTCCTCCGGGGTCGGCGCGAGCGCTCCGTTGAACTCAGAGTCGATCACTTCGAGCGTGGAGCGGATCCGGACGAACCAGTCGAGGTGGCCGAGGCATCGTGCGTCGGAGATGCCGACGACGCGGAGCGCGAGAGTCGAGGGCTCCGTGCCGGCAGCTCCCACGCCCCGGGTACGGCCCAGCGCGGGGCCGTGCATGTCGAGGAAGCCGCGGTCGTCGGCGTACGCGGAGTCCGCCGGGGGAAGCTCCGGGCCACCCGTCCGTCCGACAGCCCTCAGGCCAGTGCCGGGGCGGTCAGCCGTCCGTCCTGCATCGTGACCGTCATGTCCATCCGGTCCAGATGGGTCCGGTCGTGGGTGACCATGACGGTCGCCGTGGACCGCTCCCGGGTCAGCGTGATGAGCAGATCCAGCACGGCCGCACCCCGTTCGTGGTCCAGTGCGCTGGTCGGTTCGTCGACGAGCAGGACCGCCGGGTCGTTCATCAGGGCCCGCGCGATGTTGATCCGCTGGCGCTGGCCGCCGGAGAGCTGGTGCGGCCTGCGGTCGGCCTTGTCGGCGAGACCGACCGCGTCGAGCAGTTCCAGCGCCCTGGTCCGGGCGGTCCGGGCCGCGCCGCCCGACAGGTGCGCCATGACCTGGAGCTGCTCGGCCGCGGTCAGGGACGGCAGCAGGTTGGGCTGCTGGAAGACGATGCCGATCCGCTCGCGGCGCAGCGCCGCCTTGTCCGCGCGGCTGAGTCCCACGGTGTCCGTCCCGGCGACGACGACGGCACCCTCGTCCGGGGTGACCAGCGTGGCGGCCACGGCCAGCAGGCTCGACTTGCCCGAGCCGGAGGGGCCGACGACCGCGGTGAGGGTGCCCCCGGGCACGTCGAGTCCGACCCGGTCCAGGGCGGTGAGCCGCCCGTCGCCGTCGGGGTAGGTGAGCGTGACATCAGTGAGCGTGAGGGTCATCGGGCACTCCCGAGTGCGGTGAGCGGGTCTACGGCGGTGATCCGCCGGATGGACAGGGCCGCCCCGACGGCGCCGAGGGCGATCATGACGGCTGCCGGGACGAGGACGGTCGACGCCTCCAGGACGAAGGGCACGGCCCCGCCGCTGACCAGGGCACCGATACCGGAGGCGAGGGCGGTGCCGATCCCCGTACCGATGGCGAGCATCACCACGGCCTGCCCGAGTGCGTCCCGGAGCAGATAGGGCGTGGAGGCGCCCAGTGCCTTGAGGACGGCGACATCACCGCTGCGCTGGATCGTCCAGACGGTGAAGAAGGCGCCGATGACCAGGGCGGAGATGGCGAAGAGGAAGCCGCGCATCAGCTGGAGCGAACCGTTCTCGGCCTGGTACGAGCCGATGGCGGTGAGGGAGCCGTCCAGGCTGAGCGTGCTGGTGCCGGCCGCGCGGTCGCCCGCCGCCAGATCGGCGCCGTCGGTGGTGGTCAGAGCGATCACGGTGGCGTGAGCCGCGCCGCCCGCGCCGTCGGCCCCGAACCGCTGCCAGTCGGCCAGCGAGGTCCACACGACCGGCGTATGGCTGTACGAGGCGTCGCCGGCGACCGCGGCGACGGTCACCTCGTCGCCGCCGAGCCGCAGCCGGTCACCGGCCCGTGCGGAGAGATCCTCGGCGGCCTGCCCGGAGAGCACGACCTTTCCCGGTCCCACCGGAGTGCCGGAGGGCGCCAGGCCGCCGTCCGGCTCGACGCCGAAGGCCGAGACGGCCGCCGTCCGCTCCCCCGCCACCGCGGCGGCGTTGAGCGTGCGGATGCCGAGCGGCTGCGCCTTCTCGACACCGGGCTGGCGCGCCCAGCTGTTCCAGGCGGTCTCCTTGACGGTGGAATTGGTGAAGGACACCGACTGGCCGTCGGGCGGGGCGGCGAACGCCAGGTGGTCGGCGCTCAGACCCGTGACGGCCGAGGTGTTCTCCCGGGCCAGCCCGGCCGTGAGACCGGACAGCAGACCCACGAGCAGCGTGATCAGCACCACGACCGTGCCCATGAGCGCGAACCGGCCCTTGGCGAACCGAAGATCTCTCCATGCAACGAACATGACTCCAGCGTCGGTCCCGGCGGCCGGAGAAACATCGCCCGCCGGCTGGGCCCGACATCAACCTTTCGATTGACCGACCCCGGGCACCCCGCGCCTACGCTGGACGAATCATGGAAACACGTGTCCACCCCCCGGTCGCCGCCGCGCTGCGGCTGTGTCTGCACGCCCTGCTGCTGGGACTGCTGGCGCTGGCGGCCGTCAAGGCCGTGAGCGACGGGGATGCTCGCTCCGCCGGCGTCGTCGTGGTGTCCTGCGTGCTGGCCGCGGTGTACGCGGCCGGTGCGCTCGCCCCCGTCGTGCAGCCGGGGACCCGGGCCGGGGCGTGCTGGCTCGCCGTGCTGGGGGCGCTCTGGCTGGTGCTGCTGGCCCTCTCGCCGGACGGGCTGTGGGTGGCCTTCCCGCTGTACTTCCTTCAGCTGCACCTGCTGCCGATGCGCTGGGGGCTGCCCGCCGTGGTGGTGACCGCGGCCGCCGCCATCACCAGTTTCCTGGTGCACGGACAGGCGGTCACACCCGGCGCCTTCATCGGCCCGGTGCTCGGCGCGGCGGTGGCCGTCGCCACGGTGTTCGGGTACGACGCACTGTTCCGGGAGAGCGAGCGGCGCCGCGAACTCATCGAGGAGCTCGTCTCGACCCGGGCGGACCTGGCGGCGGCCGAACGCACCGCCGGCACGCTCGCCGAACGCGAACGGCTGGCGCGGGAGATCCACGACACGCTCGCACAGGGTCTTTCCAGCATTCAGCTGCTGCTGCGCGCGGCCGAACGCACCCTGGAGCCGGACGCTCCCGCCGCCTCCCTCGTCCACCAGGCCCGCGAGGCCGC
The DNA here is from genome assembly GCF_036226405.1 of Streptomyces sp. NBC_01260. NCBI lineage: Bacteria > Bacillati > Actinomycetota > Actinomycetes > Kitasatosporales > Streptomycetaceae > Streptomyces > Streptomyces sp. NBC_01260. The sequence goes on from NZ_CP108464.1 coordinate 1,162,674, forward strand.
CCAGGACAATCTCGCCGAGGCCCGCCGCTTCGTCCGCGCCCTGACCCCGCCCGACCTGGAGAACGGCTCGCTGGCGGCCGCCCTGGAACGGCTCTCGGCCCGTACGACGGACTCCGCGCTCACGGTGCAGTTCGCCGTCAGCGGCACCCCGGTCGAACTGCCCACCCCGTACGAGGTGGCGCTGCTGCGTACCGCGCAGTCGGCGCTGGCCAACACCGTGCAGCACGCCGGGGCGCGGCGGGCCGAGATCACGCTGAGCTTCATGGACACCTCGGTGTCGCTGGACGTGGTCGACGACGGCCACGGCTTCTCGCCGGGCCTGCGGCCTGCCGCATCGGACAACACATCGCCGGACAGCGCCACCGGGAGCGGTGGCTTCGGGCTGCCCGCCATGCGGTCCCGGGCCCGCTCCCTGGGCGGCACGCTGAGCGTCGAGTCGGCGCCCGGCCAGGGCACGGCCGTCGCTCTCACCCTGCCTCTCCCCGTCGGCCCGAACGGACAGGACTCCGCATGACCACACCGATCAGGCTGCTGCTCGCCGACGACCACCCGGTGGTCCGGGCGGGACTGCGGGCCGTCCTGGACACCGAGCCGGACTTCCATGTCGCCGCGGAGGCCGCCACCGCCGAACAGGCCGTCGCCCTGGCCGCGACCGGTGAGTTCGACGTCGTCCTGATGGACCTGCAGTTCGGGCCGGGTCTGCACGGCTCGGAGGCCACCGCCGCGATCACCGCGGTGCCGGGCGCCCCCCGGGTGCTGATCCTGACCACGTACGACACGGACGCCGACATCCTCGCCGCGGTCGAGGCGGGCGCCGCCGGCTACCTGCTGAAGGACGCCCCGCCCGAGGAGCTGGCCGCAGCGGTCCGTACGGCCGCGGCCGGGCGGTCCGCGCTGGCCCCGGCCGTCGCGCACCGGCTGATGGACCGGATGAGGACCCCCTCGGAGGCGCTCACCAAGCGCGAGCTGGAAGTCCTGCAACTGGTGGGCGAGGGCCTGTCGAACCTGCAGATCAGCAAGAAGCTGTTCCTGAGCCAGGCGACGGTGAAGTCCCACCTGGTGCACATCTACGCCAAGCTGGGCGTCGACTCGCGTACGGCCGCGGTCGCGGCGGCGACGGCCCGCAGGCTCATCCGCCGCTGACCCACCGCCCGCCCCTGGGCGCGCGAGCCGGAAACCACCCGCTCCGGTTCAGCGGCGCGGCGGCTCACCGAAGAGGTCCACGGCGACCCGTACGTCCCTGAGCGCCGACGCCAGGGCGCTGACCGAGCCGATCGCCCCCGCGATCAGCAGCAGCGACCGGCGGAGCCGGGGAATCTCGGGCGCGCCGCTGACCGCCATCGCGTCCAGCGCCGCCAGCTCGTCCTCGGCGATGGCGCGGTCCGGGAACTCCGCGGGATGTCCGGCCAGCTCCCGCCGGAGCCGGGAGACGGCCGTACGCAACTCCGTCACCCTCGGGTCCTCATTGCTGCTGGTCACCCGCGCCTGCCCCACGCTTTTCAACAAAGCACTCCCCCTCGCACGTCTTAGTTCCGGTGTTTCGACCAAGTCCCGAACCATGGTCAAGTGTCCGGGGGTGCGGGCAAGTTAACGCCATGACAGGTGCCCGGCGCCACTCCGCGGACGGAACTCGGTGTGTCCCGGGCGATCACAGGGGGTTGCAGAAACGGTCCGCCTGTGCGGGAACCGCCGGTCTGAGGTATCCAGTCCGCATGACAAGCACTCCGCCTCCCTCTTCTCCGTCCGCCGCCCCGGTCGTCGCCGGACTGCTCCTCGCCGCAGGCGGTGGACGCCGGCTGGGCGGGCGTCCCAAGGCGCTGCTGGAACACCGCGGCCGCCTCCTCGCCGACCATGCGGTACGCACCCTGCGGGAGGGCGGCTGCGGTCCGGTCCATGTGGTGCTCGGCGCGGCGGCCGACGAGGTGCGGGCCAGGGCCGGGCTGTCCGGCTGCACGGTGACCGTCAACCCGGAGTGGACCGAGGGCATGGGCTCCTCGCTGCGGGCCGGCCTCGGCGCCCTCACCGGCACGGAGGCGGACGCGGTTCTGGTCCTGCTGGTCGACCAGCCCGGCATCGGCGCGGAGGCGGTGGCGCGGGTGCGCTCGGCCTGCCGCTCCCGGACGAGCCTCGCGGCGGCCTCGTACGAGGGGGAACGCGGCCATCCGGTGTTGTTCGGGGCCGATCTGTGGGCAGACATCGCGGCGGGAGCGGTGGGCGACCAGGGTGCGCGCGCCTATCTGCGGGCGCACCGCGATGCGATCACGCTCGTCGAGTGTTCCGATGTGGCTCAGGCGTTCGACATCGACACGGCGGAGGACCTGTCCCACCTTGAGTGAACACACTGGCACGCTGCGCCAGCAGGGACCCACTTCTGTCGACCCGGAGAATCTCGATATCAACAAACCATTGAACTTCCACCATGAGGAAACTACTATCCACTGGTCAGAAGCCCTCTGCACCTCAGACGGCGACCACGGCCGTATCCCGGAGCCATGGCACGCCGTGCCGTTTCAGGCGACCCGGCGGCCGTGAGACGCCGCCCGCACCGCCCGCTGAAGGAGTGACCGCTCATGTCCGCACCAGCGCCGTCCTCGCTGGCCATCGTCGATACCGAGCCCCTGCCCCGGCAGGACGAGGTCCTCACACCCGCGGCTCTCGCGTTCGTGGCCGAGCTGCACCGCCGGTTCACCCCGCGCCGTGACGAGCTGCTCGCCCGCCGCGGCGAGCGCCGCGGCGAGATCGCCCGCACCTCCACGCTGGACTTCCTGCCGGAGACCGCGGCGATCCGCGCGGACGACTCCTGGAAGGTCGCACCGGCCCCCGCTGCCCTGAACGACCGCCGGGTGGAGATCACCGGTCCGACCGACCGCAAGATGACCATCAACGCCCTGAACTCGGGCGCCAAGGTCTGGCTCGCCGACTTCGAGGACGCGTCCGCCCCCACGTGGGAGAACGTCGTCCTCGGCCAGCTCAATCTGATCGACGCCTACAACCGCGCGATCGACTTCACGGACCCGAGGTCCGGCAAGTCGTACGCCCTGAAGCCCGCCGACGAGCTGGCGACCGTCGTCACCCGCCCCCGCGGCTGGCACCTGAACGAGCGGCACCTCCAGCTCGACGGCACCGCGGTGCCCGGCGCGCTGGTCGACTTCGGCCTCTACTTCTTCCACAACGCCCAGCGCCTCATCGACCTCGGCAAGGGCCCGTACTTCTACCTGCCGAAGACGGAGTCACACCTGGAGGCCCGCCTCTGGAACGACATCTTCGTCTTCGCCCAGGACTACACCGGCATTCCGCAGGGCACCGTGCGCGCCACGGTCCTGATCGAGACGATCACCGCCGCGTACGAGATGGAGGAGATCCTCTACGAGCTCCGCGACCACGCCTCCGGGCTGAACGCGGGCCGCTGGGACTACCTCTTCTCCATCGTCAAGAACTTCCGTGACGGCGGCGCCAAGTTCGTCCTGCCGGACCGCAACGCGGTGACGATGACCGCCCCGTTCATGCGGGCGTACACCGAACTCCTGGTCCGCACCTGCCACAAGCGCGGCGCCCACGCGATCGGCGGAATGGCGGCCTTCATCCCGTCCCGCCGGGACGCCGAGGTCAACAAGGTCGCGTTCGAGAAGGTCAAGGCCGACAAGGACCGCGAGGCGCACGACGGCTTCGACGGCTCCTGGGTCGCCCACCCCGACCTGGTCCCGATCGCCATGGCCTCCTTCGACGCGGTGCTCGGCGAGAAGCCGAACCAGAAGGAACGCCTGCGCGAGGACGTCTCGGTGGCCGCCGGCGACCTGATCGCCATCGACACCCTGCACGCCAAGCCCACCTACGACGGCCTGCGCAACGCCGTCGCGGTCGGCATCCGCTACATCGAGGCCTGGCTGCGCGGCATGGGCGCGGTCGCCATCTTCAACCTGATGGAGGACGCGGCCACCGCCGAGATCTCGCGCTCGCAGATCTGGCAGTGGATCAACGCGGACGTGGTCTTCGAGAACGGCGAGCACGCCACGGCGGAGCTGGCCCGCAAGGTCGCGGCCGAGGAACTGGCCGCGATCCGCGCCGAGACCGGCGAGGAGGCCTTCGCCGCCGGCCGGTGGCAGCAGGCCCACGACCTGCTGCTCCAGGTCTCCCTGGACCAGGACTACGCGGACTTCCTGACGCTGCCCGCGTACGAGCAGCTGCGCTGACGCGGCACCAACACCTCCGCCCCCGGTGCCGCGCGGCGCCGGGGGCGGAGGCGCACCGGGCGCCGGGGCTGGCCCGGTGTGCGCCCGCGGACGAATCGGTCCCAGTATGTGTCAAACAGGCAGGACCCCGGATCGTCGGCTACCGGCAGGATGATCCGCGAAGCTGCGCCGCACCCTGACCGAAAGCTGGGCCGGACCGGTTTGCTCACACATGTGTGCTGCGGCGCATGGCGCCACAGGACAGGGCGATCGCTAGGGCATCATGCCGAGGCCCCGCATCAAAACAGCCACCCCTGCCGGTCGAGGTAGTCGTAGCCCGCGGCTCCCCGCACGGGACAGCCGCGACACCAAGGCGTCGGCCGGCGTCTCCGTGCCGAACCAGTGCGGGAGACACCTCACCCGTGCGGCGCACCCGTCAGTTGCTGCTGTCACGCCGTTACTCTTCCCCAGGCTGCAACGCGCCGCTCCCCAGTCCCTCCCTGGCGACCTGCGCCATGCGGCGCACTGTTTCTGTGAGGCGCGACGCCTGGGCTTCCACTTCTCCGAGCGCTCGGAACGCCGAGCCGTAGCGGCGCTGGACAACGGGTTCGCGCTGCGGGATGCGAGCGCTCTTGGGGTCGGAACGGTAAGTGCCGCTCTGGGAGGTGGAGCGGCGGATATTCGGCCCGGAATTGAGAAAACCGTCTAGATACGCGGGGTCGATCTGGTCCCCCGTGGCCCGGACAATACCCCCGCCGATGTCCACGAGGCCGGCGCGGGCCAGGTCGGCGATGCTGACGGTGGCACCGTCCCACAAGTCGGCACCGTCGCCTACGCGCAGGTCAGGGAGCAGCGATTCCAGGGCTGTGAGCGCTGCGCTGAGTTCGGCGCGGGCCCTTTCGTACTCGGCGGCCATGTCGCGCCGGACGACGGGCATGTGCGATGCGGGGGTGAGGTCGACATCGTCATCGAGAAGGTCGATGAGTGGGACGTCGGCGGTCTGGCCGTCTGCGGGGACAAGGGTGCCGTCGGGGTCGTTGGAGGTGAGGTCGACCATGGTGACGGTGTCCGGTCTCGTACCCGTGTCTTCGGGGCGGCGCAGGAGCCAGAGGTGTACCGGAAGGGCGTGCGAGGAGGCGACACCTCCGGGCAGGGCGACGACCTTGCGAATGGCTCCGCGTCGGACCAGTTCGGCGCGAATGCGCCTGCCCGCCTTGCGGTAGGCGACGGAAGCCGGCATGACCACAAGCAGGTGGCCGCCGTGAGCAGTGTGCGCGTAAGCGTGCTGCAGCCAGGCAAGTTCGCCTTCTGCGCGGGAAGGGGTGCCGAACTCCCACCGCGGGTCGAGTAGAAGTTCTTCGCGACCCCAGTCGGTGACAGCGGCCGGCGGGTCACAGACCACCAGGTCGGCGGCAAGACCGGGAAAGCGATCAGCACGCAGCGCGTCGCCGTGTGCAATGCGGATGTCTTCGCGGCCGGTCAGAGTAGAGCGCACGCGTGCGATACGGACACAGTCCTCATCGCTGTCCTGGCCGAAGCGGACGAGACCGCGGGCTGGTAGCAGTCCGAACAGAAGCGTCCCGATACCGCTGGCGGGATCGAAGACGGTCTGCCCGCGGCGCAGGTCGGGGGCGAAGTGAGTGACAGCTCGGACGATGCGGGGTGACGTGACGAGGTCGGAGCCGGAACGGCGGGCGGAGTCGGTCATCCTGGCCACCAGGGCTTCGACGGCCCCCGCCGGCCCGGCGTCTGCGGCGAGCCGGTCCAGCAAGCTACGGAGGGGGACACCGGACGGTTCACGCAGCGGGGGGCCGACCGGTCCCGCAGGCGCGTCCGCCGCCGCACGCGCCGCGTCACCGGCAAGGTGCTCCACGGCGGCCGCGACAGCCGCAACTGTGGCGTCACCGTAAGCGGCACGCAGCGCCTGCCAGGTCTGAACTTCGAGGGAGACTTCCTGGCTCTTGTCGCGACCGTCCAGCCACTTCTGAACGGCGTCCCATACAAAGAGAGGACTGGAGGCACTGCCACCGACGGCCGGGGGAAAGTCCTCGTAGCGGCGACGCCAGTTGGAAACAGCTGCCCGGGTCACTCCGGCGAGGCGGGCGATCTCGGCGCCGGTGACGAGCGCCGACGACGCACCCGCGGGTTGGTCCGGGCTGGGCTTGACGGTGTCCGGCATAAGCGCCACCGTACACGGAGACTCCCCCCTACACGGGCCTGCATCGATGCGTTGACACAACTCACACACAACTCGGCACGAAGGACCGCATCCGTCGAGTGAAGCCCACCCGGTCGGCGCAGCGCTGCTACTGCGCGGACTCGGCTCGACCTTTGCTAACGCATCCAGATCGCCGATCCCAAAGCTCGACCAACCCAACCTTCACGTTCGAGCTGAATGCGTTAGCTACGTCAACATGAAATTCTCACTAGTGTGACAATCGATTAGGTGTACTCTTGCTCGCCGGGGCGCTCGCACCATGCGCACCACCCTCCAGCAGTCGGATGACGTAAGGGAGTGCCAGTGGACCTGCAGACGGTGGCCGGGCGGTTCCGGATCACAGGGGCCGTCGGCCGCGGGAACATGGGGCAGGTCCACCGAGCCCTCGATCTGCAAGCGGCGGAGAACGCGGCAGACCGCGACGTCGCCCTGAAGACGATCCTGCGCAGCCGGACGGGTCTGGCAGTCGATACCGCCCAGGACGGACACCTGGTCGAGCGATTCCGCCGCGAGGTGGACATCATGCGCCGCCTCTCTCCGCGCCACCCGAATCTCACCCGCCTCATCGCCGGCGGTGTCGACACCGCCGTCGCGCAGGGCGGCAGCGGCTTGCCCTACCTGGCCATGGAGCTTCTCGACGGCCATCCCCTGACCGAGCTGATCGATGAGGAGCCGCAGCTCCCCGTCTCCTGGGCCGCGGCCCTGGCCGCGCAGATCGCCGGTGGGCTGGCCTCGGCCCACAGCGCGGGCATCGTCCACCGCGACCTCAAGCCCGCGAACCTCATGCTCACCCGCGACGGCACCGTCAAGATCCTCGACTTCGGCATGGGCCGGATGGTCGACGACGCCGACCAGACCCGCCTCACCAGCACCGGCGTCGCCGTGGGAACCGCCCGCTACATGGCCCCCGAACAGTTCCGTGCCGAGCTGGTCACCGCCTCTGCCGACCTGTACGCGCTCGGTTGTGTCCTGTACGAACTGCTCATCGGTAAGCCGCCGTTCAACGCCAAGGTCGCCTTCGACCTCTCCGAGCAACACCAGAACCTGCGGCCCCCCTCCCTCACCGTGGTCCGCCCCGACCTGCCCGACGAACTCGTCCTGCTGGTCAACCGGCTCCTGGAGAAGGACGCGGCGAACCGTCCGTCCAGCGCCACCCAGGTCCGCGAGGTCCTCGTCCCGCTCGCCCTCGCTCCGGACGACAGCGCGGCCTTGCTCGCCCCCGAGTGGACGGCGATGGACCCGGTGTCGAGGCTGCGCATGGAGTTCCCCGCACCATCCGCCCCGGTGCCCGTGCCGGTGCCGCGCCGCGCGCCCCGCGTTCCGGACGCCATGGACGTCTTCGGTATCCACCGTGAACTGATCGACGAGTACGAGCGCTTCACCAAGGGCGCCACCGTCGTGCGCGACGGCCGGATCAGCGGATTCATCGAGGATGATCTGGCGGACAAGTCACAGTGGCCCGACCCCTGGCTGTCCCTCAACCCGTTCTTCGACGACGGCGGCAACGTCCAGGACCTGGTACGCGACGATGTCCTGCACCAGAAGTGCGCCGAGATCTTCCAGGCCGGCAAGAAGGAGGACTCCCGCCGTCCCAGTGGCCGGCCGCTCACCTTCCACCGGCACCAGCGTGAGGCGATCGATGCCGCACAGGCCGGCGACTCGTACGTGCTCACCACCGGCACGGGCTCCGGCAAGTCGCTCGCCTACATCGTCCCGATCGTCAACCAGGTCCTCAAGGAACGGGAGACCGAGGGCCCCGGCGCGCCCGGCCGGGTGCGGGCCATCATCGTCTACCCGATGAACGCGCTGGCCAACTCGCAGCTCAAGGAGTTGCAGAAGTACCTGCGGCACGGCTTCGGCGCCGGCCGCGAGCCCGTCACGTTCGCCCGCTACACGGGCCAGGAGAGCGACGAGCAGCGGCGCGAGCTGCGCAAGAACCCGCCGGACATCCTGCTCACCAACTACGTGATGCTGGAACTCATGCTCACCCGGCCCGACGACCGGGCAAGCCTGATCCGGATGGCCGAGGGTCTGCAGTTCCTGGTCTTCGACGAGCTGCACACCTACCGCGGCCGCCAGGGGGCGGACGTCGCCCTGCTGATCCGCCGGGTCCGCGAGGCGTGCCGCGCGGCGGACACCCTTCAGTGCATCGGTACGTCCGCGACGATGTCGACCGAGGGCACCTGGCCGGACCAGCAGCGCGAGGTCGCGAAGGTCGCAGGCCGGCTCTTCGGCACCACTGTGCTGCCCCGGCGCGTCATCGGCGAGACGCTGGTGCGCGCCACGGATGAGGCCCCGGACCGGGTTCCGGCCGAGCGGCTGCGCGCGGCCGCCGCACCCTTGTCGTATCAGGCACTCACCAAGGACCCGCTGGCGCGGTGGCTTGAGTCGCGGTTCGGCCTGGAGCGCGAGCCCGGGACGGGCCGTCTGCGGCGCTGCCCGCCCGGCACGATCGAGCAGGCGGCGGATGACCTCGCCGCCGAGTCCGGCGTTGCACCGGAAGCCGTCGGCGAGGCGATCCGCGCCACGCTGGAAGCCGGGTCGCAGGCCAAACACCCGGTGACCGAGCGGCCGTTGTTCGCATTCCGGCTGCACCAGTTCCTCTCCAAGGGCGACACGGTCTACACGACGCTCCAGGATCCGCTGACCCGCCCGCTGACCCGCACCTACCAGCTGGAGCAGCCCGACAGCAACGGCAAGCCGCTCTTCCCGCTGGCGTTCTGCCGTGAGTGCGGCCAGGAGTACGTCACCGTGTGGCGCACCGACGAGAACGGGACGTTCCGTTACGAGCCGCGCCGTGACACCTCCGGGTCCGGCGGCCGCGAGGGCGAGGGCTACCTGTACATCGGCACGCCCGGCGAGGACTACGAGTGGCCGGCCGATCCTCAGCAGGCCATCCAGGACCGACGGCTGCCGGAGTCCTGGTTGGAGCCGGACGGCCACGGTGTGAACGCCGTCAAGAAGACCTACCGGCCACGCGTGCCCAAGCGTGTCGTCGTCGACGCGTTCGGGCACGAGTCCGGTGAGGGTCTGGTGGCCGCATTCATCCCGGCTCCGTTCCTGTTCTGCCTGCACTGTCAGATCTCCTACGAGCAGACGCGCGGCCGGGACTTCGCCAAGCTGGCCACACTCGACCAGGAAGGGCGTTCGTCGGCGACGTCCGTCGTGTCGGCGTCGATCGTAAAGTCGCTGCGCTCGGTCCCCGAGGACGTGCTGTCCAAGGAGGCCCGCAAGCTCCTCACGTTCGTGGACAACCGGCAGGACGCCTCCTTGCAGGCCGGGCACTTCAACGACTTCGCCCAGGTGACACAGTTGCGCAGCGCCCTGCACCAGGCTGCGCTGCTGGCCGGTGAGGAAGGGCTGCGCCATGACGACCTCACCCAGGCCGTCACCGAGGTCATGAATCTCAGGCCCCGCGAGTACACCGGCAACGCGAGCATGGCCCCCGGTCTGGAACGTCGCGCCACCAAGGTGTTCCGGGACGTCGTCGGCTACCGCCTCTACCGCGACCTCGAACGCGGCTGGCGCATCACGATGCCGAACCTGGAGCAGTCCGGCCTGCTGCGCATCGACTACGAGGACCTCGACTGGCTGGCGGACCAGCAGGACCGCTGGCAGGCCACACACCTCGCACTGCGCGACGCCGAGCCTGCGCTGCGCTCGGAGGTGGCGCGCGCTCTCCTGGACCACATGCGCCGTGCGCTCGCCATCGATGTGCAGTACTTCCGCGACGACTTCGACGCCCTGCAGCGTGCCAGCGAGGAACGGCTCGTCGATCCCTGGGTGCTTTCCGAGGGCGACAAGCCGCAGGTCGGCACCGCCTATCCCTATGCCTCCAAGCCCGGCATGGAGCGCTCCGCGCTGTTCCTGTCCGCCCGCGGCAAGTACGGCAAGTACCTCAAGCGCACAGCGGCCGCGTTCCGGGACCTGAGCCTGGACGACGTCCAGACGGTCATCGACGATCTGCTGAAGGTCCTGCGGGAGGCTGATCTGGTGCACGAGGTGCAGGCGGGGCCGGAGCAGTCCGGCCCGGTGTACCGCCGCCGTCAGGCGGAGCAGCGCACCGGTTTCCGGGTCTCGGCCGCTTCCCTGATCTGGAAGGCGGGGACGGGCGAGAGCGGAGCGCACGACCCGCTGACCCGGACGTACCACAGCGGTGAGGGCCCGCGCGTGAACCCGTTCTTCCGCCGCCTCTATCAGGACGCCGCCTCGGAGCTGGCCGGTCTGTACGCCCGTGAGCACACCGCACAGGTGTCGCCCGAAGACCGTGAAAAGCGCGAGGAGGAGTTCCGTTCCGCCGAACTGCCCTTGCTGTACTGCTCGCCGACGATGGAACTGGGTGTGGACATCTCCTCGCTCAACGCCGTCATGATGCGCAACGTGCCGCCCACTCCGGCCAATTACGCCCAGCGCTCCGGACGCGCCGGCCGGTCGGGACAGCCCGCTCTCGTCACCACGTACTGCGCCACGGGCAACAGCCACGACCAGTACTACTTCCGCCGTTCCCGGGACATGGTGGCCGGGCAGGTCGCCCCGCCCCGTCTGGACCTCGCCAACGAGGACCTGGTCCGCTCGCATCTGCAGGGCATCTGGCTCGCCGAGACGGGCATGAAGCTGGGCCGTGCCGTCCCCGACGTCGTCGACGTCGCGTACGACCCGGACGGCGAGGAGCGCCCTGACCCGGACATGCCGCTGCCGCTGCTGTCCGACATCCGTGACCGGTCGCTGGACGAGGACGCGCGGCGTCGTGCGGTCGCCGCCGCGCGCACCGCCCTGGGGCCGCTGATCCCGGACTTCGCCGACACCACCTGGTGGTACGACGAGTGGATCGAGGACCAGGTCGCCAAGGCTCCCGAGGCGTTCGACGCGGCGTTCGACCGGTGGCGGCAGTTGTTCCGCGCCGCCGTCCTGGACCAGTACGAGCAGAACCGGCGGGTCGTCGACCACACCCTCAGCCAGGGCGAGCAGGGGCGCGCCCGGTCCCGCAGGCGCGAGGCGGAGACCCAGACCGCGCTGCTACTGAACCGTTCGTCGGACTCCAAGTCGGTGATGAGCGACTTCAACCCGTACCGCTACCTGGCTTCCGAGGGTTTCCTGCCCGGCTACAGCTTCCCGCGTCTGCCGCTGGCCGCGTACATCCCGCGCTCCGGCAACCGACGCAACGCGGACGGCGACTATCTGCAGCGTCCCCGCTTCCTCGCCATCCGCGAGTTCGGCCCCGGCGCGCTGATCTATCACGAGGGCGCCCGCTACCAGGTCACCCGCGTACAGCTGCCCCCGGACGCCTCGGGCGACCTGGCGACGGCCGAGGCCAAGCGCTGCGACCACTGCGGTTACCACTACGAGGGGTCCGCGGGTGCCGACGTCTGCGACATGTGCAAGGAGCCTCTGAGCGGCCGGCGCACCAACCTGCTGCATTTGCACACGGTGTTCACCACACCGCGGGAACGCATCTCCTCGGATGAGGAGGAGCGGCGCAGGGCCGGCTTCCGCCTGGAGACCTCGTACGCCTTCCAGGACCACGGCTTGCGGAAGGGCCGCCTCACCTCGCACGTCACCGATGCGGAGGCCGCACCGGTCCTCAACCTGGACTACGGCGACTCGGCGACCGTCCGCATCACCAACCTGGGCCGGGTCCGCGACAAGCAGGGCGATCCGGACGGCTACTGGCTCGACCTGAGCGACGGCCGCTGGCTCAACGACAAGGCCGCCGCCGAGGCCATCGAGGGCACCGGCATGCCGGTCGTCGACGAGGACGGCAACGAGAAGCGCCGCAAGAAGCGTGTCGTGCCGTACGTGGAGGACCGGCGCAACATCCTCGTGGTCACGCTCGACGAGCCGCAGCCGGAACCGGTCGCCCTGTCGTTCATGTACGCCCTGGAGCGCGGCATCGAGGCCGCCTTCGAGCTGGAGGACGCCGAGCTGACGGCCGAGCTCCTGCCGCCGGACGACGGCCCGCGCCGCCGTGTCCTGTTCACGGAGGCCGCAGAGGGCGGTGCCGGCGTGCTGCGCCGCATCCAGCACGACAAGCGGGCACTCGCCAAGGCCGCCCGCACCGCCCTGGAGATCTGTCACTTCGACCCGGCCGACGGCGCAGGGGGCGCAGACCTCGGAGGCCCGAGCAGCAACGAGAAGTGTGCCCGGGGCTGCTACGAGTGCCTCCTTACCTACGGCAACCAGGGCGTCCACCGGCACCTCAGCCGCCATGCGGCGCGCCCGTTGCTGCTGCGCTTGGCGCGCGCGACGACGATCAAGGAGGACCGGGGCGAGTCGCGCACCGAGCAGTTCCAGCGGCTCGCAGCGGAGACTCCGGGCAAGGTCTCCGCCGTCAGCCCGCTGGAAGCCGACCTGGCCGCGCTCGTCGAGACCGGTGACCTCCTCGGCTGGCTCAAGGCAAAGGGATACCGGCTGCCGGACGAGTCGGGCACGCTCGTCCCGGAGGCCGCCGCCAAGCCGGACTTCGTCTTCCGCCTGGCCGGTGCGAACGTGGCGGTGTTCGTCGACAGCCCTTCCCGCGGCGAGGACCCGTCCCGGGACGGCGACGCCGTAGAACGTCTCGAGGACGCCGGCTGGGAAGTGCTGCACTTCGCTCCCGGGACGGACTGGGACACCATCACGGACGCCAACTCCGGCTACTTCCATACCCGTTGACCTCACCTGCTCCGCACCCTCCGTACGCGTCGAAGGATCCGAGACACTCCATGAGCCTCACGTACTCCGCCGGTTCCCTGGTGGCCGCCCGCGGCCGCGAATGGGTGGTGCTGCCCGAGAGCGCGCCCGACATGCTGGTGCTGCGCCCGCTGGGCGGCAGCGACGACGACATCGCTGCCGTCTTCCCCACCTTGGAGGAGGTGCGCCCGGCAGAGTTCGCCGCCCCGGACGCCGACGACCTCGGCGACCAGCGGGCTGCCGGCCTGCTGCGCACCGCCCTGCGGGTGGGATTCCGTTCGGGCGCAGGCCCCTTCCGTTCGCTGGCCTCGATCGCCGTCGAGCCGCGCGCCTACCAGCTCGTCCCGCTGCTCATGGCGCTGCGTCAGAACACGGTCCGGCTGCTGATCTCGGACGACGTCGGCATCGGCAAGACCGTCGAGGCCGGACTCATCGCGACGGAACTGCTCGCGCAGGGCGAGGCGAGCCGGATGACGGTCCTGTGCGCACCCGCGCTGGCGGAGCAGTGGCAGGGTGAGCTGCGCGAGAAGTTCGGCATCGACGCCGAGCTCGTCCTCGCCTCGACGGTGTCCCGTCTGGAGCGCGGTCTGGAGCTCGGCCAGTCGCTCTTCGACAGGCATCCGTACACGATCATCTCGACGGACTTCATCAAGTCCACCCGCCACCGTGAGGACTTCGTACGCCACTGCCCGGATCTGGTGATCGTCGACGAGGCCCACACATGTGTCTCGGCCGACGACGTCCACGCGGGCGGCAAGTCCGGCACGAACCAGCTCCGTTACGAGCTGCTACAGCGCATCGCCGCCGATCAGGACCGGCATCTGCTGCTGCTGACGGCGACCCCGCACTCAGGCAAGGAGTCCGCGTTCCGCAACCTGGTCGGCCTGGTCCGGCCCGATCTGGCAACCGTCGATCTGGAGAACCCGGCCGGCCGCGCCCGGCTTGCCGAGCACTTCGTCGCCCGTAAGCGCGCCGACGTACGCCAGTACCTCACCAAGGAGGACGGGCTGGCCGACGACTCGCTCGCCGAGCGCACCCCGTTCCCGTCCAGCCGCTGCCCCGAGGACAAGCCGTACAAGCTCACGCCCGAGTACCGCGCCCTGCTCGACGACGCCATCGCCTATGCCGCCGACCGCGTGCAGACGGCAGGCAGCCAGGGCAAGCGTGAGGCGCGGATCGCCTGGTGGTCGGTGATCGCCCTGCTCCGCTCGATGGTGTCCTCGCCGAAGGCGGCTGCCCAGACGCTGAAGACCCGCTCCACGGCGGCCGTCGCGCGCAGCGCGGAGGAGGCCGACATCCTGGGTGCCCCGCTCAACCACGATGCCGCCGACACCGACGCACTGGAGGGCCTGGACGTCGCCCCGGGTGCGAGCGAGAGCGAGAACGCCGGTGCCCGCCTGCTCGATCTGTCCGAGAGGGCCGCCGCCCTGGCCGGCCAGCAGGGCGATGCGAAGCTCAAAGCGCTGATCAAGCACCTGAAGTCGCTGCTCGCCGACGGCTACAACCCCATCGTCTTCTGCCGTTACATCCCGACCGCCGAATACCTCGCCGAGGAGCTGAGCGGCGCGGAGGGCAAGCCGGGCAAGCTCGGCAGGAAGGTGCACGTCGCGGCAGTGACCGGCACCCTCTCACCGCAGCAGCGCTTGGAGCGGATCGAGCAGCTCGGCGCCGAGGGCGCGGACGACCCGGCTACCCGCCGCGTCCTGATCGCCACGGACTGCCTGTCCGAAGGGGTCAACCTCCAGCACCACTTCGATGCCGTCATCCACTACGACCTGGCCTGGAACCCCACCCGGCACGACCAGCGCGAGGGCCGCGTCGACCGTTACGGGCAGAAGCGCGACCAGGTCCGCGTCATCACGATGTTCGGTGAGGACAACGGCATCGACGGCAAGGTCCTCGAAGTCCTGTTCAAGAAGCACCGTCAAATCCAGAAGGACCTCGGCATCTCCGTCTCCGTCCCCGACGAGACCGCGTCCGGCGTCACCGACGCAGTGGTCGAGTGGCTCCTGCTGCACGGACGCCAGGGCAGCCAGGAGGCCCTGTTCGAGGTCTCGGGGGTCCAGCAGACCCTGGACCGCGTCGAGCGCGACTGGAACTCGGCCGCGGAACGCGAGAAGACGTCTCGCTCCAAGTACGCACAGCGCTCCATCCACCCCGAGGACGTCGCCCGCGAGGTGGCGTCGGTACGCGCCGCGCTCGGGGGCGCCGACGAGGTCCGCGACTTCGCCCTCGCCGCCCTGCACAGCCTGAACGGCCTCGTACGGGACCCGCGCGACGGCTCCGGCGACTTCACCGCCCAGGTCGGCGGCACCCCGGCCGGCCTGCGCGACGCGCTGGCTGCCACGCTCGGCAACCGCGTCGTCGAGGAGGACCGCGAGATCCCGTTCCGTACGTCCCCGGCGATCGCCCGCGGCGAAGCGGCCCTGGTGCGCACCGACCCGGCGGTCGGCGCACTCGCCTCGTATGTCCTGAACTCCGCCCTCGACGGCGAGGCCGAGGGGCCCCGCCCGGCCCGCCGCTGCGGAGTCGTCACCACGGACGCGGTCACCGTCCGCACCACGCTCCTCCTGGTCCGCTACCGCTTCCACCTCACCCTTCCGTCCCGTACGGGCGAGAAGCAGCTGGTCGCCGAGGACGCCCGGCTGCTCGCCTTCGAGGGGATGCCGCACCGCGCCCGCTGGCTCGACGACGACACGGCGGCCGAACTCCTCGCGGCCCGCGCCTCGGCCAACACGAACCCGCAGGCGGCCCGCAACCAGATCACCCGCACCCTGGACGGCCTGGGCGAGCTGACCGCGCACCTGGAGGAGTACGGGGAGCACCTGGCCGCCGAACTGGATGCCTCGCACCGCCGGGTCCGCAAGGCGAATCGGTCCAACCAGGAGATCGTCCGCGGCTTGAAGGTCGTCCCGCAGAAGCCCGCCGACATCCTCGGCGCCTATGTCTACCTGCCCGCGAACCCGGCCGCCGCCGGTGTGAACCCCGCTGGAGCTGTCGCCTGATGTCCGCCGCCACCCGCACCGCCCCGGCCTTCACCTCCGTCACCACAGTCGGCGGCCTGCTCCCCTCCGACATGCTGCTGCGCATCGCGGAGGCAGCGAAGCTGCCCGGCACGAAGCCGGCCGACTACCACCTGCCCGCCTCCGTCGCCGTCCGAGACGAGGCCGAGCGCGCCTGGGAGTACCTCAAGCCGCTCTGGCGCGACCTCCGCACAGCCCTCCCCTCGGACCCGACCACGGGCTCCCCGGCGGCTGACCCGACGGGCCGCGCGGGCAACGACTGGCTCGCCCAGCTCTTCCGCAAGCTCGACTTCGGCCGCCTCACGGAAATCGGCCCCTCCGGCATCCCTGCCGACTCCGACCCGGCCAAGCACTTCCCCGTCTCTCACCGCCACGGAGCGGCCCTGGTCCACCAGATCCCCTGGAACCAGGAACTCGACAAGCGCGCGACGGCCGGGCAGATGCCGGCCCAGTCGATGCTCCAGGACTGCCTCAACCGCACTGGGGCCCATCTGTGGGCAATCCTCACCAACGGCCGCCGTGTACGCCTGCTGCGCGACTCGTCGGCGATGGCGACGGCGGCGTACGTCGAGTTCGACCTCGAGTCGATCTTCGACGGCGAACTTTTCAGCGAGTTCGTGCTGCTGTACATGACGCTGCACGCGTCGCGCTTCGAGGTGGCCGAGGGGCAGCCGGCGTCGGGGTGCTGGCTGGAGAAGTGGCGGACGATCGCCATCGAGTCCGGCAGCCGCGCCCTCGACCACTTCCGCGACGGCGTCCAGGCGGCCCTCACCACCCTAGGCACAGGATTCCTGAGCCACCCGCACAACAACGACCTCCGCCAGAACCTGGACGTCCACGCGTTCCAGACGTCGCTGCTGCGGCTCGTCTACCGGATGATCTTCCTCTTCGTCGCTGAGGACCGCGGCGCGCTCCTGGACCCGGCGGCCGACGAGCAGACCCGCGAGCGCTACGCCCGCTACTTCTCAACTGCGCGGCTGCGCCGCCACGCCCTGCGCCGCCTGGGCACCGCACACGACGACCAGTACCGCGCCCTGGCGCTGCTGGTCGACGCCCTCGGTTCCGAGGACGGCCGCCCCGAGCTGGGCTTGATGGGTCTCGGCGGACTGTTCAACGACACCGGAGCGGACGTACCTCTGCGTAACGTCCGCCTGTCCAACCGCCACCTCTTCGAAGCCGTACGACACCTGGCACGGGTCCGCGACGCGGGATCCGCCCGCTGGCGCCCCGTCGACTACCTGCACATGGGCTCCGAGGAACTCGGCTCAGTTTACGAGGCGCTCCTCGAGTTGGTGCCCAAGCACAGCCCCGCCGACCGCACCTTCGAACTGGTCGACCGCATCGGCAACGACCGCAAGAAGACCGGAAGCTACTACACCCCGGCCCCACTCACCGAAACGCTCCTGGACTCCACGCTGAACCCGGTGATCGACGCCGCCACCAAGCGTGGCGAGCGGAATGCCGCCGCCAACGGCCACCCCGACCCCACCGACACGATCGTCGACGAACTGCTGTCGCTGACCGTGTGCGACCCTGCCTGCGGCTCCGGCCACTTCCTGGTGGGCGCCGCCCGCCGCATCGCCAAGCGGGTGGCGGCGGTCCGCGAGCACAACCCCGAGCCAACGGCCGAGGCCGTACGCCACGCCATGCACGAGGTCGTCGCACGTTGCGTCTACGGCGTCGACCTCAACCCGATGGCGGTCGAACTGGCAAAGGTCTCCTTGTGGCTGGAGGCCATGGAACCCGGCCGGCCGCTCGGCTTCCTCGACTCTCACATCAAGTACGGCAACGGGCTGATCGGGACGACTCCGGCCCTGCTGCGGGACGGCATCCCGGACAAGGCGTTCAAGAGCGCCGAGGGCGACGACGACAAGTGGGCCAAGCAGCTCCTGAAGCGCAATACGGAGGAACGCCGGGGACAAGGGGGCCTGTTCGAGGTCGAGACGGAGACAAAGGTCGCCAACTCCTCGTTCGCGCGCGGCCTGCGCCGGATCACCTCCGCCCCGGCCGACAATCTCGCCGATGTACGCCGCAAGGAGACCGCCTACCGCGACTGGTCGACGTCGGCCGAGTACCTGCGCGCTCTGCACCTGGCAGACGCATGGTGCGCGGCATTCGTCTGGGTCAAGAACGAGGACGCGCCCCCGGCCATCACGCACAAGATCTTCCGCAGCCTGGAGAACCCCGAGGGCGACGCGGCCCCGCAATCCACGCATGACGAGATCGTGTGGCTGCGCGACCAATACGCCTTCTTCCACTGGCACCTGGAGTTCCCAGAGGTCTTCCACGTGCCGGAAGACCCGGCCCTGACCGAGGCTGGAAGGGTGTCCGAAGCAATCGCCCCGGGCACGGGTTGGGGCGGCGGGTTCTCGTGCGTGGTGGGCAACCCGCCGTGGGACAAGGTCGACTTCGAGGACAAGAAGTACTTCAGCGTGGTCGCCCCCGAGATCGCGGAGATCGCGGGCACGGCGCGGCGCACGGCCATCACCGAGTGGGAGGCGGAGCACCCAGAGGGCGGGAAGCGATACCGGGAGGCGCGGCGCGCAGTCAAGGGGACGTTCCACTTCGCCGGGGACTCGGGAGGGTTCCCGTTGTGCGCGGAGGGGTTGACGGTCAAGGGCGTCAACTCCCTCCAGACGGACACCTTGTTCGCCGAGCGTATGGCGAACGTCGTCGCGGCCGAAGGCCGCTTCGGCCTGATCCTGCAGACAGCCATCGCGACAGGGGCCGGCTCCCAACATCTCTTCGGGGACTTCACCCGGCGGGGGGCGCTGGCCTCGCTCTACGACTTCGAGAACAGGCGCCCCAAGTCGGCCACGCTCCCCAAGGGCGGCAAGTGGTTCGAGAGCGTGGATTCCCGCATCAAGTTTTGCCTGCTGTCCCTCACCGGGCGCGCCGCGCGTGCGGACGCCAGCCGCGTCGGCTTCTTCCTTTCTGACACCACGGACATCGAGGACCCGAACCGCGTCTTCGCCCTGGACCCGGAGGACTTGGCCCGGATCAACCCCAACACTGGCACGCTCCCAGTGTTCCGCACCCAGCGGGACGCCGACATCACGGCTGCGGTATACCGACGAATTCCGGTGCTGTGGGAGGAAGCGCGGCGGGACGGCAACCCATGGGGCATCGCTTTCAAGCGACTCTTCGACATGACCGACGACTCCGACCTCTTCCGCAGCCGCGAGAGGCTTGAGGCCGAGGGGTGGGAACTGCGCGGGAATGTGTTCGCGCGGGGCGGGGAGCGGATGCTGCCCCTGTACGAAGGCAAGATGGTCAACTTCTTCAATCACCGCGCGGCCGACGTCGTGAAGAGTCTCACCGCCGTCAACCGCCAGAACCAGCCCCGCTACCTTCCCGTCGAGGACCTGCAGGACGCCACGCGCCTGGCCGTCCCGCTGAACTGGATCCAGCGGGACGGTAAGATCCCCACCCGCCGCAACAACAAGGACGTCAAAGTCAAGGGAGTCGAACTTCGCCTCAATGAGGAGCACTGGGACCGTGACTGGCTCTGCGGCTGGTGCGACGTCACCGCATCGACAAACGAGCGCACCGCCATCCCCGCCTTCCTTCCCCGCACCGCCGTAGGGCACAAGTTCCCTCTGATGTTCCCCCGCGTCGCGCCCCCGCTGATGGCCGCCCTGATCGCCGCCCAGTCCTCCCTGATTTTCGACTTCGTCAGCCGCCAGAAGATCGGCGGCGTCAGCATGGGCCTCTTCATCTGGAAGCAACTCCCCGTCCCCACTCCCCCCACTCTCAAGCCCCATCTCCCCTTCCTCCTCCCGCGCGTCCTCGAACTCGTCTACACCGCCTACGACATGACTCCCCTCGCCCGCGATTTGAGCGACGACGGCGAGCCGTTCCGCTGGGACGAGAACCGCCGCGCCCAGCTGCGCGCTGAGCTGGACGCGTACTTCTTCCACCTCTACGGGATCGACCGCGAGGACACCGGCTACATCCTCGAGTCGTTCCAGTCTGAGTCAGGCGGACTGAAGAACAACGAGATCGCCAAGCACGGCGAGTACCGCACCAAGCGCTTGATCCTCGCCGAGTACGACCGCATGACCGCCGCTGGCCTCACCCTCGAAACCCCGCTCGCCGAAGGCGAATCCGGCACCTACCGCTCCACCCTCACCCCACCCCCCGGCCACGGCCCGCGGCACAGCCCCGCGCGAAACGGAGAGACTGGATGAGCACGGACTCGGCGATGCCCGCCGAGGGCATACCCGCAATGAGCGCGTACGACCAGAAGGTCTGGGACGTGCTGAACGAGCACTGGGAGCGCCGCAACAACCCCCGTGGGCTGCCGAACTGGGCGGGCAACGCGCTGAGCCGTTCCGGTGAGGCCGCGGGGAAGGTCGTGAGCCGCACAAGGCAAGCCGTGCCGGAGGCCGTGAAAGCGCCGATCCGCCGCACGGGCGACGCCGTCACCGCCGCGGCCCTGCGCCCGGCCCTTGAGGGCGCGATCGCGCTGCTCGAACTGGCCAACACTGCAGCGCTGGAACTCAACGATCCGAAGAGGGTCGAGGCCCTCGCCCGTAAGCAGGGCGTCGAGCTGGACACGTTCGCCGCGCTGCGGATGGAGGACCTCAAGACCTGCGACCGGCTGCTGACGTCGAACATCCTCAAGTGGCGGACGGTCGGCGCAGCCGAAGGGGGCGCCATGGGTGTCCTGGCCATGGTCCCCGTCGCCGGCACGCTCGCGGCGATCTCCGCGGACATCCTCGTCATCCAGGTACTCAGCACCGCGATCGCCGCGCGCGTCGCGTACTCCTACGGCTACGACGCCAGGGACCCTGACGAGCAGGCGTTCATCGAGCGTCTGGTGCGCCGGTCCTTCATGGCGCAGGCGGCGAAGGCCAAGCCGATGACCGAGGCCGCGCGGGCCGCGAACGCGATCCAGGGGCGCGTCAGGTGGTCGGAGAAGCTCCGTAGCGACCACCGTCTGCTGGCCGCCATCGAGAAGTTGTTGAAGCAGCTCGGTCCGGCCGGCGCCCGGGTTCCGGTCAAGGACGTAGCCAAGTTCGTACCGGTCGTGGGCATCCTCATCGGTGCCGGCGCGAACGCCGCCATCCTCGGTCGCGTCGCCGCGGACGCCCAGCGGTACTGCCAGACCCGGTTCCTGTGCGAGAAGTACGGGATTCCGTTGCCCGCCGCTCTGGCGACCGTCTGGGACGACGAGCCGCATACCGACGCCATGTGAACAGCGTTTCGCCGCCTCGGCATGCACGGTCGCAGGTCTGGGGACTCCTCCTCGAGAGCCCGCCCCTCGGCCCGAGGCCAGTCCCCGACACAGCGGGGAAGAACAGTCCGGTAGGTCTCACACCCTCGGGGGGATGATCGTCATGGAACCGCGCGGCTACCGCATGGTCGTGTCGACTGAGCAGAGCTTCGTCGACACCTGCGCTATCGCGGAACGGCAGTTGTACACATGGCTCGGCGAGAAGCGGTACGACACCTCCGGAATCGACGAGGGTCGGACCGACATCGCCCCGCACGTCTTTCTGGACCGTGACTCCGCCTCAGGACGGAAGGGATCGTACAGCCGGTGGCGTATGCGGGAGACGCCGTCCGCCGACTCGGGTACCTGGCAGTCGACCCTCGTCGTCCGCTCCGGCTCGCGGGAGGACGAGCGCCGCACCTGGGTCCAGGTCGACATCGAGCACCAGCCCGCGCGGGAGGACCAGTTCCCCACCCCCGCCAAGCCCCCGCGGCTCGCACGCCTGCTCCTGGACACCCTGGAGGCCCGAGACGTCCTCGCTGACGTCGCAACCGCTCCGGCCTTCATCGAGGCGGACGACGTCGACGACCTGATCGAGGAGCTCTGCGACGCGGGACGCAGGATGCCCGTCGTCATCGCCTCCGTGCCGTATGGGCAGAACCCGGACACCTGGTCGAAGAACGTCGTGGAGCCCCTCTTCCAACATCTGCACGGGCTGGCCGTGCTGTACGTCCTCACCCCCGGGGCGCAGTCGCTGCTCAACCGGGCGCTGGAGCTCCACCCCGTGTTCGGCGGCGGTGTGCGCACCTACCTGCCGGGCGTCGACCCGGCCTGGCGGCCGGACGCCCAGCGCCACCCCGTGATGTCCCGTCGGACCATTGAGGCCAACCCGCGCAAAGCTGCGGCGGTGCTCGCAGTCCTCCCCCAACGGCTTGCCATGCGCCAGCCGCTGCCAACCGCTCTCCTCAGCGTCCCACGCCTGCGGGCCCGCCCCCGCCCCGCCGTCGACGGTGCCGACCTTGCCGCGCTCCGCTCGGAGAACGTGACCCTCACCGAGATGCTGGGCGAGGCGGAGCGCGCGGAGTCCGTCCGCGTCAGCGAGGTCAACGACCTCTACGCGGAGCTCGCCCGCACCGAGCGCAGCAGTGAAGAACTGCGCGACGAGAACGAGGAGTTGTACGACAAGTTCCAGGAGTTCCAGAACACCGTCCGCTTCCTCCGCGGAAGGCTGGACGCCGCCGGAGACCACTCCGCCCGGCACGCCCAGGTCGACACCCCGGACGTCAGCTACCCGGAGACGTTCGCCGACCTTCTCGACCGGTTGCACGAGTTGCCCCGCATCACCTTCACCGGCGCCGCCAAGACCACGCGCGGCCTGGACAGCCAGTCGGTCGACAACTGGCTGCGGGTCGCCTGGGACGGGCTGCTGGCGCTGAACGAGTTCGCCGAGGCTTCCAGCGGTGCGTCGTTCTCGGGCGACTTCCTCAGCTGGTGCAAGTCGGACGTCAACGGCTCGCTCTCCTTCCCGGCTGCCAAGGTGAAGATGCGCGAGTCGGACTACGTGGCCAACAACGGGAAGTTGCGCACGGAACGCATGCTTCCGGTCCCCGAGGCAGTGGATCCCTCCGGCCAGGCCTTCATGCAGGCCCACTTGAAGATCGGCGGCGGCAACACGATCGCCCCTCGCCTCCACTTCTTCGACGACACACCCCGCAGCGGGCTGCTCTACGTCGGCTACCTCGGCCCCCACCTGCGGAACTCTCTCACCTGAGCCACCCTCGGCCCGCCGCCGGGAGACGCGCGCACGCAACAGCCGCCCGCCCCCGATTCCCCTCGGTGACGGGCGACTCCGGGCCACTCAGCGCGTCGACGCGAAGCCCAGGAACGACGTCCACCCTTCGCGCCCCACCGCGAAGGCGGGCCGCTCAACATCCTTGGAGTCCCGTACGTGGACGGCCTGTTCGGCGAAGGCGACCTCCACGCAGCTGTCGCCCTGACTGCCGCTGTAGCTGGACTTGAACCAGGAAAGTTCCGTCCTACCGCTGTTCATTGCTCTCCTCGTAGTCGCTCCAGCAAGGCCCGGGATTTTTCTGGGCTCAGGGCCTGCGAGCGCAGTGTTTCATAACGGTGACAGACCACACTCACCTCTTTCGGGTCAGAGATCAGCCGCCCGTTCTCCTGACCCTCCGAGTACCCGAACCGACGCCCCTCCCTCGTCTCCAGGACCTGCACCGGCCCGTCCAGACAAGCATGTAACCCGCCCTCCAGCGGCACCACCTGCAGTGTCACGTTGCGCGGCGCACTGCGCTCCAGCACATGGTCGAGCAGTCCGCGCATCGCCTCCGCATCCCCGAACCTTCGCCGGAACACGTGTTCCTCGACGATGAAGCTGAACGGCACGGTCGGCCGCCGACGCATCAGCTCTTGGCGTTCCATCCGGGCACTGAGCTGCACCTCCAGCTCCTCATCCGTCCGCAACGGAATCGTGCCCTCGAACACCGCCCGCGCGTACCCCTCCGACTGCAACAGCCCCGGCACCAGCCGGCACTCGTACGTACACAGGCTCGCCGCCTCCCGCTCCAGCCGGGCCCACCTTCGGAACCACGCCGCGAGACCGGCCTCCCCGCGGCTGAGGTGGCGGGCCGCCTTCCGTATGGCGCCCGTGTTGCCGAGCGCCTCCTCCGCGCGCTCGACAAACGCCTCGTCCGGCATCCGGCGGCCCAGCTCCACCGACTCCACGGTGTGCCTGGAATACCGGACCCGGGCGGCGAGTTCCGCCCGGCTGAGCCCCGCGTGCTCACGCAGCGCCTGGACGACCGCGCCGAACGTGCGCAGGCTGTCCGACGGCTGAGGTTCGCGCTCCCAGTCGCCCTCTGGCGCGGCCCGCGTCCCGACACCCCCGGTTCGCTCCCGGTCCTCGTCGACGTAGTCCATCCGCGGCCCCTCTCCTCGCACCCGTACCCTGCCGCACAGATCGTGCCCACACAGCGTGACGAACACCGCACCGTACTGTCCACCCCATGTGTCCGTACGCTGACTCCGCGTACGTGGTGTCAGCCTCGCCATGGGCACCCAGCACCCACCACTCTGGCGCCATGAACCAAGCGCTCCCCCAACCGGCACAACCAGTACGTACGTTCTCGCAGTTGCTGTCGTCCACACCGCGCGGTGCCCGTCTCGCCCGCCTTCTCACCGTGACCGAGCTGCAGTCCTGGGATGCACCGCCCGACCTCACGGAGCGTGCCGAACTCGTCGTGGCCGAGCTCGCCGCGAACGCCGTCCTTCACGGTCGCGTCCCCGGCCGCGACTTCCGCCTGGCGCTCGCCTACGCTCCGCCCACCGAGCACCTCCGCATCGAGGTCACCGACGCCCGCGGCGACCGGCGACCCGAACTGCCGCCCTACGAGCCCGCATCGCTCGGGGACGGCGGGCGCGGGCTGCTGCTCGTCGACGCGCTCGCCGACCACTGGGACTGCGCGCCCTATCCGCCCTCCGGCAAGACCGTACGCGCCGAGCTCTCGTCAGCGCGGTCGGTCTCAGCGCCACCGCGGCCCACGGAAGCCGTTGAAGCCACGGGGTGCGTAGCAGAGCACATCAGCGGAACTTGGGGCGCACAGACCCTGCCTCTGACTCACCTGTTCAGTCCGGGATCTGCGGGCCCCTCAACAGGGCCGGCCTCACTCCTGCCGCGCACCTTGTAGGTGATGCCTGACTCGGGCGGCTCGGCCTTCGTAGCTCACGTGAACAGTGACCTGAGTGACACATGACACGCCTTGTGCCATCGGAACACGCCTTGTGCCATCAGAATCGGGCCCACATGCTCGCCCTCAGGAGTATTCGCGATTCGGCGGGGGTGCGTGAGGGATGGCGTTCTGGATGGCCGCGGCGTCGGTCTGGGCGGTGCTGCAGCTGTTACTCCTGTCCTGGCCTGCCCGGACGGTGCGCTGGCCCTTGGTGGCGCTGGCCTTCGGCGTCGGAATGTACGGCTGCGGTGTCGCCTCGATGTTCGTCGAGCTGGTAACAGCACGGCAGTTGGCAGCCTCTCGGCACGAGTCGCTGAGCGCGGTCATGGACACGGTGTCCTGGACGACGGCCCCGGCGGCCGAAGAGTTGATCAAGATCCTGCCGCTGCTGATCGCCGGTTGGGCGCTGCGCAGGCGGATGCAGTGGGGGCTGACCGACTTCGTGGTCCTGGGCAGTGCCACGGGGGCGGGCTTCGGCCTGCTGGAGTCACTCTCGATGTACGGCGGCTCCGCGGGCCGGGCCGTCGACCTGCCCGCCGGCGGCTGGCGGATCGTCGAGAGCCTTGGCTCACATCCGTACGTCCCCGACTTCTGGCACATCGTGGGGAGTCTGTTCCCCGCCTCGACCGGCACTGAAGAACTCGAACAGCCGGTCATGCCCTACGACCTACACATCTTCGCCAGCACACTGGGCGGACTCGCGGTCGGCCTGCTGTGGTGCGCACGCCGCCCACTGCTCCGGGCAGCGGGGTTGCTGCCCCTGGCCGCAGCCGTCGCCATCCATGGGGTGAACAACTACGCCGCCGTCTTCTCCAACAGCGACGACGACACCGCGATGTGGTGGCGGGAACAGCTGACCGAGACCTGGGGACTATGGATCGTCCTCGGCACGCTGGCCGCCGCCTGGTTGTGGGACTGGCGGCGCGCCCGCCTCGGCAAGGACCGCGAGCCCGGAGTCCGGCTGACCGCCGAGCGCGAAGGCCGCACCTCCTGGCAAGCCCTCCTCGACTACGCACTGCTGCATGTCCCGGCCACCTGGATCATTGCCTTCGGATATGCCCGCCGGCGCCGAGCCCTGCTGTACGCAGCGGCCCATCCGCGCAGCGACCCCGACCGGCTCGCCGCCCTGCGCGAGGCACTGGCCGAGCAGACCCGGCGCATGGATGCCACCCACAACCGGGAATCGTGGCAGGGCACTTCACTACGTGAGCTGTGGAAGCGGGCCCGTGCACAGCGCCGCCGATGGCCGCTGCAGGAGAAGCTGCTCCTCGTACTCGGTCTGCTCATCGCCATCCCCTCCCTCCTCTATCTGGGCGTGGGCTCCTTCAAGTCCACCCAGGACCTGCAGAAGTACTTCGCCGAGGGCACCGGCCTGCGCCTGCTGATCGGCGTGGCCCTCGCGGGCCTGGCCCTGACCGCGTGGCGCCTGGCGCTGACCTTGCGCGGCTACCGTCCGGCCGCCGCCCAGCCGCAGGCCGAGGCCCTTGCCCTGGTCCAATTCCGCCTTGTCCTGTGCACCGGCTCCCTGGCGATCGGTCTTCTGCTCCTGTACCGCTGGGAGGAGATCGCGGACGACGGGAACCTGTTCAACGCCTACGAAACCTTGGGCACCGGCGGTTTCCTACTGGAGAAGCTCCTCGAGGTCGACCTCCCGCTGCTGTTGAGCATCGCCATGCTGGCGCTGATGTTCACCCCGATGGGTGGCGCGGCCGGACTCCTGATGGGCGGTTCGATGTCCGAGCTGCTCCTTGGCGCACTGGCTCCGCGGCTGGTTGCGCCACTCGCGGCCCGGCTTGGTACCCGGTTGGCGGCCCGGTCGGTGATGGGCTGGGCACGGGGTGCTTTGGGCCGGGGGCGGGGTGCGTTCGCGCGGGGCCGGAACCGGCTCCGGCACGGCCGGACCGACCCGGTGGATCTGGCGACGGGTCGGATGTTCCTGACCCTCACCGACCTGGAGCTGCCCGGGACACTGCCGCTGGTGTTCTCCCGGCGGGTGGACTCGGGCTATCGGGCCGGGGGGTGGTTCGGACCTACCTGGGCCTCCACGGTCGATCAGCGCCTGGAGTTCGACGAGCACGGGGCGGTGTTCTTCACCGCGGACAGCTGGCTCCTTGCCTACCCACATCCGCTCACGGGTGGCGCACCGGTGTGGCCGGCCGAGGGAGACCGGTGGCCGCTGGCCCTGACCGATAGCGGCACGTACACCCTCACCGACCCGGACAGCGGCTGGATACACCGGTTCGCCCCGGCCGGCGAGGGCCTCGCCCTGCTGCGGCAGATCACGGACCGCCACGGTAACCGGATCACCTTCTCCTACGACGCCGAAGGCGCCCCGACCGAGATCACGCACTCCGGCGGTTACCGGCTGCAGCTCACCACCGCCGGTAACCGGGTCACCGCCCTGCACCTGGGCGAGACCCTGGTGCAGAGCTACCGCTACGACCAGGCGGGAAATCTCACCGAGACGGTCAACTCCTCGGGTCTACCACTGGCCTTCGGCTATGACGGCGCGGGCCGGATCACTTCCTGGACCGACACCAACCACCGCTCCTACGCGTACACCTACGACGAGCAGGACCGGGTGATCGCCGAGGGCGGTGAGGGGGGCCACTACACCTGCAGCCTGGAGTACGACGACACCCATCCCGAGCACCCCGGCCTGAAGGTCACCACCCTCACCTCGGCCGACGGGGCCGTCTCCCGCTATCTGATCGACCACCGGCATCTGGTGGTCGGCGAGATCGACCCGGTCGGAACGCTCACCCGCACCACCTACGACGACCACGGCCGCACCCTGGCCGAGACAGATGCCCTGGGCCGCACCACGGGCCTGCGCTACGACGCTTCCGCACAGCCGGCCGCGGTGATTCACCCGGACGGCAGCGAGACCCTCATCTCCTGCGACAGCACAGGAAACCCGGTCCAGATCACCGGCCCCGACGGTGCAGTCTGGCGCCAGACCTTCGACGCGGCGGGCAACCGCACCACCCTGACAGACCCGCTCGGCGCGAGCACCCACTACCTCTACGACCCCCACGGCGGCCTCCTCGCCGTCACCGACCCACTGGGCGCCACCACCCGCGTCCACTGCAACCCGGCCGGCCTGCCGGTGGAGATCACCGACCCGCTCGGTCACACCACCCGCCTGGAGCGGGACGCCTTCGGCCGCGTCAGCTCCGAGACGGACCCCCTCGGCGCGGTTACCTCCTACACCTGGTCGCCGGAAGGGCAGTTACTGAGGTGCACCACCCCCGACGGGGCCACCGAAGCGTGGGCCTATGACGGTGAAGGCAACCGCACCAGCCACACCAACCCGGCAGGCGGGGTGACGTACTACGAGTACACCCATTTCGACCTGCTCACCGCCCGCACCGACCCTGACGGGGCCCGCTACACCTTCGCCCACGACGCCCAGGCCCGCCTCACCCAGGTCACCAACCCCCAGCACCTGACCTGGAGCTACACCTACGATCCGGCCGGACACCTCATATCCGAGACCGACTTCGACGACCGCACCCTCACCTACGACCACGACCCGGCAGGCCAACTCACGGCCTCCACCGACGCCTTGGGTCAGATCACCCGCTACACCTACGACACCCTGGGCCGCCTCGCCGCCAAGGACGCAGCGGGCCGACAGTCAACCTTCGCCTGGACCCCCACCGGCGACCTCGCCCGAGCCACCAACCCGGATGCGCGGCTCTCCCGGGAGTACGACCCGGTGGGCCGGCTGCTCTCGGAGACCGTCAATGGCCACGCCCTGCACCTGTCCTACGACCCGGCCGGACAGCTCACCGGCCGCCGCACCCCCACCGGCGCCGAAAGCAGCCACACCTACGACCTGTCGGGCCGACGCACCACCCTGACCACCGCCGGCCGCGAACTGACCACCGCCTACGACGCGGCGGGACGCCAGACCCGCCGCCGCTGGAGCACCGGCCAGGCGCTCACCCAGAGCTGGGACCCCGCAGGGCGCCTCCTCGCATCGCAGCACACCGCACCCACCGGCCAGACACTCCTCGAGCGGGCCTACACCTGGCGCCAGGACGGCTACCTCACCTCCACCGGCGAGGAGCACTACACCCTCGACCCGGCCGGCCGTATCACCGCCGTTCAGGCCGCTAACTGGAGCGAGGCCTACGCCTACGACCGGGCGGGCAACCAAACCCACGCCGCCTGGCCCGAACGACACCCCGGCTCCGACGCCGCAGGCCCACGCACGTACACCGGCACCCGCATCCACACCGCCGGCACCCTCCGCTACGAACACGACGCCGCCGGCCGCACCACCCTGCGCCAAAAAACCCGCGACTCCCGCAAACCCGACACCTGGCGCTACACCTGGGACACCGAGGACCACCTCACGGCGGTCACCACCCCCGACGGCACCCGCTGGCACTACCTGTATGACCCCCTCGGCCGCCGCATCGCGAAGCAACGCCTCACCGACAACGACACCATCATCGAGGAGACCCGCTTCACCTGGCACGACACCACTCTCATCGAGCAAGTCGCCACCTCCCCCGACTGGCCCGGACACCAAAGCCTGACCTGGGACTACGACGACACCAGCCTCGTTCCCCTGGCCCAGACCACCCGCTACACCCCGGCCGCCGACGCACCCCCATCCGAGATCGACACCCGCTTCCACACGATCATCACGGACCTCATCGGCACCCCCACCCACCTCGTCGACGAAACCGGCACGATCACCTGGCAGACCCGCACCACCCTGTGGGGCACCACCACCTGGAACCAGGGCGCCACCGCCTACACCCCCCTCCGCTTCCCCGGCCAATACCACGACCTCGAAACCGGCCACCACTACAACCTCCACCGCCACTACGACCCCGAAACCGCCCGCTACCTCACCCCCGACCCCCTCGGCCTCGAAGCCGCGGACAACCCTCTGGCATACGTCCACAACCCCCATAATTGGAGCGACCCGCATGGCCTGGCACCCTGCCGACCGCTGATTTGGCAAGTAGAAAATCAGGGTGCCGGGTCAAGGAATATCTGGACAACCGACCTCAGCCATGTGACCGGAAGGACAGCCAGATCCAGGAACCGTGCAATCGATATAATGATCAGGCGCGACTTCCCCAACCTGAGGTTCACGCATCAGCCTAAATACAGCCCATGGGTGAGCACCGGGATCGCGAGGCGTGGAACTGGAACACAGATAGGGAAGAGTCGCTTCGGGAGTTCAAACGATCTGCGTAACACTCTTGTACACGAAGAGCTTCACCATCGATGGTTCTCCAGAAATCTGAGCGGCGCTCACCATCCGAGAAATGGATCGGGGAATAGTGCACGTTTCTACGGGATCGTGGAGCGGTACATGAGAATGAGAGGATGGGAATGATCGAGCAGTCGGTAGAATTTATGCAAGAATGCACAACTTGCAACCATCCCTGCGAGGGGTGGATGACTCAATTCATCAAGCAGCAGAAATTGCACTGGGCCGTCGAATGGTCCTGCAGTGACTGCGGAATTGAAGCGCACGACGAAGAGTCCGGAGTAGCTCCTGACTATATTCGACAAGCCCTCCTTTCTGAACATGGATCAGCTTGCATCGTTTCTAAATCCGTCAACAAAAGAGGCAGATCACTGAAGGTCTTCCGCGATGTATTTGAGCTGCCCATTCAAGGTGCGAAGAATTATTCTGCGCAACTGTCAACAACAGGGTGGCGAGGAACTTACGTAGAAGTTTCCTTGCTCTCCGAACTCCTCGAGTCGGCAGGGATCGAAGTTGAAACATGCGACCGGCCCGACGCAGTTGATCTCTAAGCTGACTTGAGTTGGCTTGCCCGTCGGAATGGCTTGGCTTGCGAACGAGCGCGACCCCTTAGGGCCTGCCGGAAATCAACACGGCGGTTTGATCTGGGGTGTTCACTGATCGGCGGATCCGGTGATCAAGGAAACGCCGGATGAGCGACACCACCATCGGCTCGAAATGCGCGACGTGTGCGCCATGGGCAACGAGGACAAGGGCTTCTCCTGCCTGACGGCAATGGTACAGGCTCCGCGCGCCGCCGCACGGTTCGACGGAATGCGCCCCTCTGGCCACGGCGCGGCCGTATTTCCGCGGCTCGCCGACCTTCATGCCTGCGAGCGCAATGTCGCCCACTCGCTCTCCAGCATCGAGTGCACGACCGAGCCGTGCCACCGCCCTGCCTTCTCAATGTGCTGCCGAATGACGCCCTCCTCGACCATGCCGGCCTTGGTCATGGTTCGGGCCGCGACCTCACCAGGGACGGAATACCTGGTCAGCAGTTTTCGTCGTGCAACCGTTCGCCCAGGTCAGTCGCCCACTCCCCCGCCCACGTCTTGAGCTCGGCGACCTGTCGCAGGGTGAGCCCGTAGGCGGTGTAGTCCTCGTCCTCGTACCAGTCCGCACCCGTCAGCCGGTCGCGAAGGTCCGCGAGACTGAACTCGTCCTGGGCGCGCCGACGACCGAGGGACTCAAGGTCGGCGAGGGAACGGTGGCGAGACGCGGCCTGGACGTCGATGAGGTCACGGACCGTGCCTCGGTCGGCGAGAGCCCGTACCTTGGTGCCGATCACGTCATCCAACGAAAGAACGGGACCGTACGGAGTCTGGGCGGGTGGCGCCCAGAACGCCTCTTTGAGTACGCCGACCTCGCACGCCTCGCCGGTGACTGGGTCCGTGACCAAAAAGCGCCCGCTGAGCGGGTCCGTCTAGACATGGGTGGTCTGCCAGCCACGCTCAGTGAGGCCTGCCGTGAGAGAGGCGACGATCTCGCGCATCGGCGCAGGGTTCTCGGTGGCAACGTCGAGGTCCCGACTGAATCGCTCCACCAGACCGTGCGCCTGCACGGCGTATCCACCGGTAAGCACCAGAGGAACGGAGATCGATGATGTCCGCTAGGAGCCTCTCGTGCAGCGGCGGCAGCTTCACGCAGCGGTCCCCGCCGACGGAGCGGACCGGACCAGCTCCGGAAAGGCGTCTTCCCACGCATCACGCAGATGCGGGCTGATCAGCCTGCGCAGTACGGGCCACTGCTCCAGCAACAGCCTTCGGTTCAGGAAGACGGCCAGATCCTCACGCATCCCCTCCGCGAGGACGGTCCGGTACAGGGTCATGCACGACTTGGGGCGGTCCAGGCTGTAGTTCGTGCGGCCGGACCAGACAATGTGAAGTGGCAGATCGACCGCCCCGTGAACAGGACCGTCGAGCTCCTCCAGGCGATGGGGCAGCCGACGGCGGTACCGGTCACGCAGTGTCTCGGCTCGGGGGGCGGGCGGAACGTTCATGTCCTTATTATCGCTGATGCGCACGGTGACACCGCAAAATTGAGGCATCCTCCCGGCTTCCCCAGGACGTGAAGATCACCTCTACGTGGGCGGGCCTCCGGGCCCGGCGAAATCGCGCCAAGATCGACCCACACCTCAAGAATGCGTTGACATCGCCAACACACCTCCCTACGGTTGCTCTCCTCGCATGGGGGATCGAAGGGACGACAGCACGTGCAGCTGGAAGGCGCCGGAGGACCGGCCCCGGACTTCACAGCGGAATCCCTGCTGAATGCGGCGGAACAGGCCTTTCTGCGAGCCGAGTTCCAGGTCGTTCGACCGCTTCTGCAGCAACTCCAGGGAGAGTTCGGCCTGTCCGGCACCGGTCCCGTCGCCGTGCGCTACGACGCTCTGCTCGGCGCGCTGGCCGCGCGAGCCGGCAACTGGGCCGAGGCGGTGCGGCGGTGCCCCGAGGACCTGGACGAGGTGGCGACCGGCGTCCTCCACTCCCTCGCGCTGAATGCTCTCCGTGAATTGGGTCAGGAAGGCCGCCACACCGACGCCGGGATCGCGTCAGTCGCCATCGTGCTGTGGGCCTATCTCCTGGACGAAGAGGACCCTGGGAACTTCCGCGCGCTGCTCACCGAACGGCGCGGTGCGCCTGTGGCCGATGCCCTCTGGGGCCAGAGCCTCGCCCGGCTGCGCGATCGTATCTCCAGCCTGCTGCACGCCCTGGACGTCCGGGGCGGACGGGACGACCTCGCCGCATGGCACACAGCCTGGCACGTCCAGCTCATGGACCCGACCGTCATCCCTGGCTACCTCCCGACAGACGCTGGACCGCATGCCCTGGTCGACCTCGAGGAAGCCTCCTGGCATCTCATCGACGAAGGCAGAGGCGGCGACCTTCTCACCGCCTTCACCGCCCGCCGCCCCGACCCCGGCACCTGGCCGACCAAGCTGCTCGGCCACCGCACGTGCGCCATCCCGCTGGCCCGGGCCCTCGCCACCCGGGGAATGGACCGGGTACGGGGCGGCAAGTGGAGCGAGGCACTTGCCGACTTCGGTACGGCGGTGCGACTCGGGCACACCCTCCCGGAGGACGAGCGGGCTGCCGTCCGCCGGGCGGGGAACAATGTCGGGCGCAGCCGTACCGGGGGCAACAACTCTCCCCTCGTACGCATCGAAGGACTCGAGCAGGCCCATGCACTCCTGCCCGGGGACACCGCTCTGGCTGCCGAACTGACCGCAGAACTGGTCCGTCAGGGCCAGGAGATCGTCGGCTCCGACCCCACGATGAGCCGGTGTCGCTTCGCCCGAGCCCTGACCCTGGCGCCCGGGCACCCGGACGCCCGCGCAGGTCTCGACGACCACCTGAGGGCGGATCTGCGCCGGGCGCTCAACGGTGCGGACGTGGGGGACGGACTCGCCGCCGAGAAGGTGCGGGACCTGCTCAAGCGGGATCCGGACTGTGCGGCGGCACGGATGTGGCTGGAGGACCACTACGCGACACTGGCCGTCTCCGCCGCGGTCCGGGGACATACGGCCGACGCACAGCATGCAACCCACGCGATGCTCGTCTGCGTCGGCCCAGAAGACTTCCACGACGCGGCAGACGTCGACGAGCAGCTCATCGACCTCCTGGTCACCGCCGCCGATGGCCTCGTCCCGGAAGGAGACCGGGACGCCCTTGAGCACCGGGTCGAACTGCTGCACACGGCCCTGACGCTGTCCGATCCAGCCGGCCGCGACATCCGGAAAGACCTCGACACAGCGCTCCTCGACCTCGCGGAGCATCTGGAGAGCGCAGCGCCGCCTTCCGCCGTCATCGAGCTGTTCCTGCGGGATCTGATGCGGACCGGGACGGAAGGGCGATTCGATCAGGTCGTGAAGGCTGCCTATCTGCACCGCGCCAGGGACCGCGAAGAGGCGGGAGACCTGGGAGGCGCACGGCGCGACCGAGACTGCGCCGAACGGATCGGTGCCGGGATGCCGCCCCAAGTCCCGCTTTTCGGCCCCGCTCTCCGCCCCTCCCGCCGAGCCGACCTCGAACAGGACACCCTCTTTTGACCACCGGCGCTCCCTCCCCTCAAAACCCTGGGACCGAACCGTCCCCTCTCCCCTGGTTCGGCCCCACCCTCCACGAACTCCTCCCGGACGCCCCGCTCGGTACCCGTCCCCTGGGTCTCCGGAGGCTGGCGGCGCCTGAGCTCACTGCCTCCGCGGCTCTTAAGGATTCGGCCAGACACGCGCTCGTTCGCCGGGCCAACCAGAATTCGCACACACCCGTCGACGCCCTCGTCGCCGAGATGCTCACCCCGCCCCTGCCCGGTCACAGCACCGAGGAGCGCCCATGACCGACCCCGGTCCCACCTCCGCTGTCGGCGGCGGCCCGCCGTCCGAGCTCGACAAGATGCGGCACAGGGTCGCCATCCTGTCCGAAAAGCGGAAGACCGCCGAAGGGCAGCTGAGGGGCCTGCTGGGTTCGCTGCTCGCTCTGGACGACGTGCTGGCCGACACGCGTGTCCGCGCCGACGCCCTGCACACGGCTCGGTCTGCCCGCCAGACGGCTTCGGCCGCGCTCGCACTGGGCGAGCAGATTTATGCGGCCCACCTGATGCTGCGTCGGGAACTCGAGCAGCACGACGTCAGGCCGATGGTTGTCGTAGGCAGGGCCGTCGACCCGGCGGAGATGCGCGTCGTGGACACCGAGCCGCACCCGAGCCGTCCGGAAGGCACCGTGCTGCGGGAGAAGGCCACCGGCTTCCGTCAGGGGTCCGCCACGTTGAGGCCCGCTGAGGTTGTCGTCGCAGTGCCTGGGCCCGCGCCCGATCTCGTACAAGAGCCCGACCCCGGGGCCGGACCTGTGCGTGCTCAACCTCGGCGCACCACTCGTTCCCAACGGCAGCTTCTGCGCAAGCCGTCGGTGGTTGCAAAGCGCCGCCGATCCCGCCGCGCCTGACCGCGCGTCCGCTCCTCCGCCATACCAAGACGATCAGGAAGTACGCCTTTCATGCACCGGACTCTCGGTATCGATCTCGGCACCACCAACTCCGTCACGGCCTGGATGCACGACGGCGTCCCCGTCGTCCTGCCCAACCGGGACGGCGGCCGGGCGACCCCCTCGGCCGTCGGGGTCGGCCCCGACGGCGGCCTGCTCGTCGGGCAGGAGGCCCTCAGCTGGCGCGGCGGTGCCCCCCGTTCCGTGATCACGGAGGTCAAGCGCCTCATCGGACGACGCTGGAACGACGGGCTCGTCCAGAAGGCGCTGAAGACCCGGCCCGACGACGCCCCGCCCGTCCGGGAGAGCCCTGATGGTGCCGTGGAGATCCAGGTCGGCTCACACTGGCTCTCCCCCGTGCAGGTGTCCGCCATCCTGCTCCGCCGGCTCAGAAAGGACGCCGAGGACGCAGCGAGGGCCTCGTTCCGACGTGCGGTGATCACCGTGCCCGCGTACTTCGCCGAGCCCCAGTTCGACGCGGTGCGGTCGGCCGGGCGACTGGCCGGTTTCCACGTGGCGCGCATCGTGCAGGAACCGACGGCCGCCGCGCACGCCTTCGGGGTCCGCCCCGGCGAGGACGGGCTCAAGGACTACGCCACTGTGCTCGTCTTCGATCTGGGCGGCGGCACCTTCGACGTGTCGCTCCTGGCGATCGGCCCCGGACACTTCTCCGTAGCCGCGCTGGGCGGGGACAACCTACTCGGCGGCGCCGACTTCGATGCGCTGCTCGACACGCAATTGAGGACACGTCTCGGCGAGCGCGACCACGGCGGGGACGGAGACGCATCCCGCATCCGGGCCGCCGCCGAGCGGGCAAAGATCGAACTGTCCGCACAGGACGCCGCCGAGGTCGTCCTCGCCCCGCTCGGAAAGCAAGGCGGCGCCTGGTCCGGGACCCTGCGGCGTGCCGACTTCGAATCACTCCTCACCGGCCACCTGAGCAGGATGAGGGAGACGGTCGAAACAGTGCTCACCGAGTACAGCGCGACACCCGAGGACGTCCAGCGGGTCCTCCTCGTCGGTGGTTCCACTCTCGTGCCGGCCGTCCGGCGCGGGCTCCAGGACCTCTTCGGTGCCGACACAGTGTCCGACGCGGTGGACCCCATGACAGCCGTCGCTCACGGCGCGGCGGTAGAGGCCGGCCTCCTCCAGACGCTCGACTGCCCGTCCGAGACGTGCACTGTCGAGAAGATTCCCGTCGATTCCGAGGCCTGCCCGGCCTGCGCCGTGCCGCTGCTCGGTACGCCCACAGTCGACTGCCCGGACTGCCACGTCCCGGCCCCCGAACTCACCGCTGCCTGCCCGGTGTGCGCCACGGACCTGTCCGGACTGCGCTCGGCCACCCCGGCCGTCGCTCCCTCCGAATGCCCGGCCTGCGGCCGGGATGACAACCCCGCCGGAGCGACCATCTGCGGTGACTGCGACGCCGCCCTGGACTCCGGCGGCCTGAAGTGCCCCGGCTGCTCCATGGTCAACGCCGCGGGTTTCAGCTCCTGTTCATTCTGCGGCGGCGACTTCGGCACCGCTCTCCCCCAGCAGGTCACGGCCCAGACCATCGGGGTCGAGCTTGCGGACGGCACCGTGGGGGCTCTCTTCCCCGGCGGTACCCCGTACCCGACCGAATGGCATCGGGTGGACGGCCTCGCAGTCCGCAGCAACAACGCCACCTCCGTGGGAATCAATCTCTGGGAAGGGCCGCATCTGCGCTCTGCCCGGCGCAACGAGTTCTGCGGCGGCTTCGTCCATGAGCGCCCCGGTGGCCTCCGGGGCGAAGTACCGCTCACCCTCCAGGTGCGGCTCGACGCCGACCGGACCATCGGGCTGCGGTATCGCATCGGCTCCGACGACTGGTGCGGTGCCAAACTCCGGCGCAACCCGGTGTCCCCCGCCGTCGGGCGGAAGGCGGCCGAACTACAGGCCCGCTACGCCGACTTCCTGGACACCTGGAAGCAGGATCTCACCCACGCGGAGCGCGACGCGCTCACCGAGACCATGCACGACCTTGCGGCGCTCGGCCGCGGGGAGAGCCTGAGCCACTCCCTCGATGGACTGCTTGACTCCGCTCGCGACACCCTTGATCTCTGCACACGCGCCCGAAGCACCCAGGCCGGCGCGAGGATCTTCGCCCAGGGGGGACGCGGACTGCTGCCTGCGGTACTCGTGGAGGACCTGCGGAACGCGGCCGAGG
This sequence comes from Streptomyces sp. NBC_01260, assembly GCF_036226405.1. Classification (NCBI taxonomy): domain Bacteria; kingdom Bacillati; phylum Actinomycetota; class Actinomycetes; order Kitasatosporales; family Streptomycetaceae; genus Streptomyces; species Streptomyces sp. NBC_01260. The sequence goes on from NZ_CP108464.1 coordinate 1,200,159, forward strand.
CAGTCCGGGACGCGCGCGAGGCCATGGACACGGCTGCGATGCGGGAGGCCACGGAGCGGGTGGATGACTTGTCGACCGGCATCGACCCGTCCATCCGAAACGCGCTCTACGCCATCCGACTCGCTGAACAGGACGCCTACCCCACGACAATCCGAACTGAGGTCATCGCCGCCCGCGATGCCCTGCGCAGCGCCGTGTCGCGTAACGACAAGAGTGCCCTCGATGCCCAACTCGTCCTCCTCGGACGGCTTGGCAAGCAGGGGCTCGATCAGTTCGCGGAGGGCGCTCCGTCGATCTCGGGGATCGTCCGGCCGTCCCGGCGGTGAGCGGGGGCATCGCTGTGGGGCGAGGTCATGCCGCACGACCCGCGGCTCGTCCCACGCCGCTCAGCGCATCGTGGCCCAGCCGCCCAGCCCCTCCAGATGCCGCGGCAGCCGCGACCCCTGCCAGCCCAGGATCAGGCGCTGGCGGGCTCTGGTGATCATGACGTAGTACGCCATGCGGAGGGACGCTTCGGTCGGGTCGGCGGCGGAGTCGGTCTCGGCGTCGGCGACGACCACCGTGTCGAAGCCGAGACCCTTGGCGCTGGCACGGTGGACGAAGACGACGCCGGGGCGGGTCAGATCGAGGTTGCGGTAGCGGTCGCTCTGAGCCGCCGAGCTGTACAGCTGAGGTTCGGTTGGGAGGTTGGCCCGTTCGAGGCGGCGCATCAGGTCTGCGGCCGTGGGGAGGGAGTTCACGATGACACCGATGCGCTGCTTCGGTGCGCGTAGAGCCAGGCCGGCGATGTCGTCGGCGAGGTCCTTCGGGCCCGAGTAGCGACGGATGGCAGGAAGCGTGCCGCTGCGGACCGGCATATCCGGCTGTGTGCCACCGACTCGGAAGTGTTCGGCGAGGGAGGCGATCTCGCGGGTGTTGCGGTGGTTGCCGCTGATCTCGACGCGGCTCGTCGAGTGGCCGAGCGTGGATGCGATCTCGTTCAGGGTGGAATTCGTCTCCGTGAGGCGCTGGCATTCGTCGGCGAACACCGTGGTCGACACGGCGGACAGGCGGACCATCCGATAGAAGCCGGGAGGCAGGTCCTGGCCCTCGTCCACGACGAGGTGCGGAGTCACCGTCGTCTCGCTCGCGTCGATCGTGGCGGCGGCCAGGCCCGTGAGTTCAGTCCAGTCGAACCAGCCGTCCGCAGTACGCACCGCGCCGCGTCCATACCGGCGCATGATCCAGGCGTGGGCGGTGGATGCCTCGATCGCCGCGCCCGGCACCGTGAGGTCGTCGAGTGTGGCCTGGAGGAGCCGGCAGAGCAGTTTGGAGCGAGTGAGCAGCACGGTGGGGCGGCCGGTGAGGGCGAGGTGTACGGCCCGGTGGGCAGCGAGCAGGCTCTTGCCGCTGCCGGGCGGTCCGCTGACGAGGTGGTTGCCCGTCAGTGGCAGTGCGTCGAGGCAGTCGCGCTGTGCCGGGGTGAGGTCCGGGTGGAGTACGGGACCCGTCGTGGCCGGGTTCGTGGTGGTCATGGGTCATCCCAGGGCGGTTGCGGCCGCCGCTTCGCGGCTGGCGTTGAGGACGTCGGTGAAGTAGCCGGGGACGCCGGCGGAGCCGACGACGAGGGCGCGGTCGAGGAGCGTGTTGCCGGTCTGACAGCTTGTCTCGGGGAGCAGGGTGCAGGCGTGGCAGGCGGCCCGGTTGAGGTTGCCGAAGCCCTGGCCGGTGTGTTCGGCGCAGAGCGGGTCGGCGGAGCACCAGGCGGCCGCCTCGAGCATGCGGATGAGCGTCTCGGTGAACTGCGGGGCTTCGCCCTGGCGGACCAGGCCGCCGAGGGTGCCCTCGGCGTCTCCGGCCGCCGTGTAGATCAGTACGCCTCGCTGGCCGAACTCAGGCCGCCCGTACACGCGTTCACGCAGGCTGGACGTGGTGTAGCCGGAGTCGAAGGACAGCTGGCGGATCAAGAGGTGAGCGAGGGTGTGCAGGAGCGCGAATCGCGGGGAGAGCTCTGCGCCGACGGTTTCGTCCAGTTGCTCCTTGCGGAACGACTCGTCGAGGTCCGTACGGACGCCTGCGACGTGGGCCCGGACTCGCGGATCCGACTCCCAGTCGGTGAGGCGCTTCTCGTCGAGGCTGAGCACGATGCCTTCGCCGTAGACCTCGTTGGCGGGCAACCAGCGCAGCCGGCCACTGGTGTCGGAGGGGACGAGGGTGCCGGTCGGCGTGTGGCGCCGGAAGCCGGTCAGTGCGCGTACCTCGCGCAGGCGGTCGACGAGGACGACTCCGTCGACGAGCGAGGCGAGGGTGACCCAGGGCTCCTCCTTCTCCCCGTCGAGGCCGAGGTCCGTGCGACGTGCCGCAAAGTCTCTCTCAGGTTCGGGGAGTTGGTTGGCGGCGAAAGCGTTCCACTCGTCTCGACTGAGGTCGAGCTTCGCGGTCGCGGGCTTGATCTCCGCCAGGGGTGCGGGCGCGCCCGTGGCCTCCGCGATGAGCCGGTCGATGAGATCGTCCGAGGCTTCGGTGTCCTCTTTGATCATGTCGCGGAAGGTCGCGGCACGGGGCTTGCCGAGTGCGCCGAGCAGGTGATCCCAGTAGACGTGGCCGCGTACCGCTTCAGCCTTGTCCTGGTTGATCTGTGGCTGCTCGTCGGACGTGGGGATGTCCAGCGCCGAGTAGACGGCCGGGTAGTAGACGTTGCCCGCGGTCCGCTGCACGATGTGGACCTGCTGGCCGCAGGTCGCTCGCTCCTTCCAGTGCTGCCACGGGTTGCGGCCGGAGCAGCTGCCGCCCTGCGGCCCGAGGATGTCGAGCAGGTCGCGACGGGCACCACACGTTCCGCCGCCGGGGCGGGTGGCGCCGCAGTGGACGGAGAGGGCTTCAAGGCCGGAGGCGCGGTCTGCGACGAGGAAACTGAGCCGGCGCGCCCTCCAGGTGTTGCTCGCCTCGGAGCAGGCTTCCCGGGCTTCGGGCGAGAGCTTCGAGTGCGTCCAGTACCACCAGTCGACATCGTCGAGATGGCCGTCCGGGCAGATCCGGACGAACCTCATCGGGGTGAGGCGCGGTGCGGCACCGCAGGAGGTGCAGACGGCCGGCTCGCCAGGACGCTCGTCCTCGCGCAGGAAGCGGACCATGGCCCGGCAGGCACCGCAGAACAGCCAGCCGGGGAATCGGACGTAGGGCGCGCCGGGCTGCTCGGCCTTGTCGTAGCGGTCGTTGAGGGTGTGCGGGGCGGCAAAGAAGCCGGTGACGCCGAGGCGGGCGGCGAGGCGGGCGGACTCGACCGGGGTCTTACCCTTGTACGGCCAGGCCTCGATGCCGGCGGCGACGAACGACTCGCCCTGGATGTCGAGGACGGCTCCGACACCGAACGGCAGCACCGTCTGCGCCTGACGGACCCTGAGTTTGCGCGTCACTTTCCTGCTCCCGTCACCGTGATCTGGCATTCGCGGTCCACGCTGCGCATGGAGTTGAGGGTCTCCCACAGTCCGTACCGCTGCTCGAAGCCCTTGAGCAGGTTGTGCTGGCCCTTGCCCTGGCTGCGGTAGTAGAGGTCCTTGCCCTCTGCGGCAGCGCACTCGGCCTGCTTGCACCAGTCGTCCAGGTGGTAGCCGAGCTCGCGGCGCACCTCGGCGCGCACGGCGTCGCCGCGCGCTCCGTCAGTGCCGCCGCACTCGGCTGTCGCCGCGCGGGCAGCCAATGCGTCGGCGATCTTGTCGGCCTCGGCCCGTCGCCCGGTGATCTGTCCCGCCGCGCTCTCGGCGGCCAGGCCGAGGCGGTGGCGAACGAGGATGACAAGCGCGGCATGCAGGGCTCGACGGCGCGCGGGGATCGACCAGGGCGTGATGCTGGCGGGTTCGACGAAGCGGTAGAGGGCGCTGTGGTAGTCGATGAACGTCTCGTAGTGGGAGCGGTCGCGGGGGCGCGTCGCGTTGAAGTACGTGACGACAAGGCCGGGCACCCGGTGGCGGCCCACGCGGCTGGTGGCCTGAATGTACTCGGCGGTGGTCTTGGGCTGGCCCTGCATGAGCATGTAGGCGAGACGCTTCACGTCGACGCCTACGGACAGCATGTTGGTGCAGGGCAGGAAGGAAACCGAGCGTGGGTCCGTCCAGGGCTGTTCGAGGCGGTCGAGGAGAATGGGCTGTTCGGCCCTCGGCAGGTTGCTGGTGAGTTCCTCGACATCACTGTCACCGAGCGTGCGGACACCGGTGCCTTCGTCGAGGCCGCGGATCTGAGCGGGGATGTCATCACCGGCGGCGGTGACGGTACGGCCGAGCTCGCGCAGGCTGTGGTGGTAGGCGACGAGGGTCCAGTAGTCGTCGCGGTGATCCTCGGGGAGCTCGTGGACGCCTTGGAGCATGGCCGCCGTGGTGGCGACGGCTCCGCGGCCCGCGGTATGTCCCTGCGCCATGACGCCGAGATAGAGGCGGCCGGGGCGGCCCTTGTCGGGGATGGCGAAGAAGCTGTCGCGGGCGTCGAGGCCGGACGGTGGGAACAGTTGGACGTCCTGGTTGTGGAGGGCGCGGACCTGTTCCGCAGACCGCCGGATGGTGGCGGTCGCGGCGACGATCTTCGGGGGGCGGCGGTCGGCACCGGTGCACAGTTCGAGGATCGCGGACTCGTACAGGCCGACGGTGGTGCCGAGCGGTCCCGTGAGCAGGTGCAGCTCGTCCTGAATGATCAGCGACGGAGGCGGGTTGTCGGTGCCCGCGCCGAAGAGCCGGCCGGAATCGCGCTCCCAGGCGAGCCGGGCGAACTTGTCGACGGTGCCGAGCACGAATGTGGGCGGGTTCCGGTAGAGGTGCTGGTCGACCACGGCAACGGGCAGGCCGTCGTGGAAGCGGCAGTCGTCGCGGGTACAGAAGAACGAGAACTCGTCCGGCTCCGCACGAATTCCGTAGTCCGCACGCACGCTGGACCTGGCAGCGGGCAGGATGCGCGTGCCGCACCAGGGACAGCGGTCCAGGATGAAGACGTCCTCGGGGCGGGCAGCCACGCGCTGATCGTCGAACGCCTTCTTCGCGGACTCGAAGCTGTTGGGCGTGGTGGTCTCGCCGACCCAGAGGCCGATGGTGATCGGTTCGGCGCCGAGGCCGAGGGCCGGCTCGGTCAGACGGAGGTGCTCCATGGCGCAGATCGTGGTGGCGGCTCGCTGGAACTGCTGTGTGGTGAGCAGGCTGAGCGTGTAGCGGCTGAGGACGGCTGTTCCGTCCCCTTCATTGCGGATGCGGCGCAGGGCGATGGTGAACGCGGCGAGCAGCAGGTACGCCTCGGTCTTGCCACCACCGGTCGGAAACCAGATCAGGTCGGTCGTCTCGCGGTCGGGGTGCTCCGGGTCCGCGACGCCGTCGAGGGCGAGGAGAAAGAACGCGAGCTGGAAGGGGCGCCAGGCCGCCGTGTCGTCGACAGTCGGGTCGGTGACGGCCGCATCAGCGCGCTGCCGTCGCTGCCCTGCGAGGTCGGGTGCGGAGTGCCGCATCTGCAGCTGCATGGTGCGCTGCGCGATGCGGAAGGCGGCGAGGAGCTCGGGACGATTCTGGTCGCAGAGGGTTCGTACGCCCGACTCGATGCGCACGACGGCCCGACCGATGCGGTCGAGGATCCTGTCGGCGGCCTCCTGGCCCCAGGAAGGCACTTCGACGGCACGTTGACCCACGTACCAGGCGTGGTACGTGGATGCGAACTCGGCCAGCTCCTCCCTGAGTTGATCAGCGCCGATGGCAGGATCCGCCAAATGGGAAAGTGCGAGCGCAGGCGAGTCGAGCGGGCCTCCGGCTCGGATGGCCGGGACTTCGGCGCGCGGGAGTGTCTCGCAGGAGAGCTTCTCGATCGATCCGTCCTCGGCCAGGACTTCTCTCACGGCACAGCCGTGGCCGACGGCACGGGTGATGACGTGCTGGTACTGCAGTCGCAGTTCGCGCTCCTCAGGGTCGCGGCTGGCGAGCCGCACACTGGGATACGGGAGGACACTGCCGTCAACGGGCCGGGCAGTCAGTTCGCACTGGAACAGCATGTCGTCCCAGCTCGGCGGCTTACTGTCGGCCGCCTCATGCCGGGCCGCATTGACCAAGGCGACGGTGACGAGTGTGCCCTTGCCGTACGGACGGCGGGTCAGCCGGATCTCGGCTCGCCCTTCGAGGACGGGCACGCAGTCGCGGTCCGGCTCGATCAGGTGCGTCTCGGGCTTGAGCGCGATGCGGCGCCAGCGGCGACCACGCCCGGGCTCGCTCTTCAGCGTCTCGTAACGAGACGCGGTGCAGCCGACCTCGACCGCGGGCGCGTCGGTGTAGAAGCTGAGGCCGAGAGAGGCGGGGAGCCAGCTGTTGCCCTCGGGCAACGGGTCGCCGGCCGGGCTCGCGTCGGGGGCGTCCTGTTCGGCACCCTGGCTCTCCGGATCCTCAGCGGCGTGGGAGAGGCGCCGCTGGAGTTCGGCCTGCTGCGGGTACAGGGTGCCCATCAGGTACTGGCGGTCGGGCGGGGCATCGAGCACCTCGTCGTCTCCGGCAGCCGGGCCTACGAGTTGGCGGGTGAGGTAGTCGACCAGGTCTTGGCGGGGGTCCATAGGTGGATCCTTCGATGTGATGTTCGTGGTGAGAGCCGGTGCCGACAAGCGGGGTGTGCGCGTTCAGCGGAGCGCGCGATGTGACGGCGCCAATCCGAGGCGAATCGCCTGCCCGCGGAACTTCGCCTTCGCCTTCGACTCGACCTGCCGGATACGTTCGCGAGTGACACCGAAGACCACTCCGAGCTCCTCCAACGTGGCCGGCTCGTCACCGTCGAGGCCGGTCCTTCGAATGAGGATGTGCCGCTCCCGCTCGACCAGGCCCTCCAACGCCAGCCGCACGCGCGCCTGAAGCTCCTTGCGGAGCAGCACGACAAGCGGTCCGGGAAGCCGGCTCGGCCCGATGATGAGGTTTCCCAATGCCGTGTCGTCGCCGATGATTCGGTCCAACGAGTCGGTAGGGCGGCTGATCCTGCGTACCTCCTCCACCTGGACGAACGTCAGGCCCGTGGCGTAGGCGACGTTGTCGACGGTCCTGGGGCGGCCTTCGTTCAGGAGATTGCGCTCGGCGTTGGCGACCTTGCTGACACGCTCATGGATGTACACGGGAATCCGGATCGTGGTGCCTTCGTCGGCGATGGCGCGGCTGATGCTCTGCTTGATCCACCACGTCGCGTAGGTGGAGAATTTGAAGCCCTTGGAGCCGTCGAACTTCCGGGCCGCGCGCAGCAGTCCGAACATCCCATGCTGGTCGAGATCATCACCGTCGAGTCCACGCCCCTCGTAATGACGGGCGATCTTCCACGCCAACCGCTGGTTGTGGAGGACCAGGCACTCATATGCGCGCCACCGCTCACCGGTGCGCGAAAGCCCAGCGATCTCCTCTTTTGGAACGTCACGGCCAAGGTCCCCGGTACCTCCGCGCAGGAGGACGGCGAGCCCCACCTCCTCTTCCGCTTTCAGTAGCGTTTTGTAACGATCCCGACACCACCGGTCCTCCTCCAGTGCGGCCCGGGCCGCACGGACGGCACCCTCATGCTGTGCCTCCAGCGCGGAGACAGACACTCTGTCCCGCTTCTTGCCGCTCGACGGCTTGGGGGACGCCGAAGCGACCGGGGACACGGTTCCGGAACGAACCGGGAGCGGTCGCGTCACCGGGAAGTCCGCGGTCAGTCCCTGTGTGTCGGCGGCGCTGAGCCCGTGCAGCCGCGCGACGCCGTCGCGGGCGAGCCTGCTGACCGTGCCGCCGGAGTCGGCGTAGCGCGCCAGCATGCGACGGGCCGACGCCAGGCGCTTGGCCGCCTCGGAAGGCACGAGCGAGGGCAGTACGGGTGCGGCCACCGGCTCGGTCTTGGCCGTCCGGGGCAAAGATGATGGCCTCACCACACCGGAGGGCTTGGAGGCGATCTGAGATTTCGGTTCGAGCGTTCGACGCGGCGACCTCACGCGAATCCCCTCGGCGGCCAGGCCGCTACGGAGACCCCGTCGCTGTTCATCCGACGTGAGCCCGAGGAGGGCCGCCTCCGCGACGAAGACCCGCTGACTCACCACGCCCGCACGGGTCGCACAACTCTTCAGCCGCTCGATGACGGAGGGCAACTCCGCAGCGATGGCCTGCCGTTCCGTGCCCAGGTCCCCACCCATTACGCACCCCTGACATCCAGAGCCTTCCTCACCGCTACGAAGAGAGCGGGTTGGCGTGCCTTACTCTAGAGTCGACCCGTTTACAACGTCAACAGAACCTTCCGGAAAGCTCCCTCCTCCGCACCCAATCTCGAGTGCGATCCCAGCCAGCAATGACCCGCAGGGCGCAGTTGGAGCACGCCTGACGCATAGTCTCGCCCACGTGTGGAAATTGAAGCCGTTAGCACCGTCAACGGATACACTGCTCGCAAGCCCGCCCTCGTCGCACGGAAGGCCGCCCTCCATGCAGCACCCGGACTACCCCGAGTTCCGCCTCAAGCTTCCCGGCGGCGGTCCCACCGCGCACGGATGCCTCCTCACCGAATTCGGGAACAACGGCTCCCTCAGGTTTCTGGTACGCCGGGGGTCACCTGTCAGCGCCCTCGAATGGCCCGGCCTGAGCGACCACACCCGTCGGCAGCGGACCGCACTCCGCGCCGACGGCTCCCTCACCGACGCCCCCGACGACGTGAGCCGGTACTGGCTGGCGACCCGGGACATCGAATGCAACTCCGCCTCCGCCGCCGCCTCACTCGTCATCGGCTACGGCGTGAGCGGCCCGGAGGCGTGGCGGGACGCCTCCGGCCATCCGCTCTCGGACTACCTCACCCCGAGCTGGCGCGCGCCGCGCAAGTCCTGGCTGGTGCGCGGTTCCAACGTGTCCGGCAGGGATCTTGTGCATCGGATGTGGCTGAGCGAAGGGCTTGTCTCCCTGTCCGGCGCCCACCTGCCGCCACTGGATGAGCAGGACCCGACGAAGAGCAGCCTGCGCCGATACGTCGAGGACGGCTACGAAGGCACCGCCTCCTACAGTCAGAAGCGTGGCCTGGTCGACGACCTGCACGCCTTCCTGACGCAGATGCGCGTCGGAGACACCCTCACCACCCTGTCCGAGGGGCAGCTCCATCTCGGGCAGATCACCGGCGAGGCCCAGCAGACCGACTCCCCCGGCGGTCTGACCAACCTGCGGCGCACCGTCTCATGGCAGCCTGAGGGGCATCCGTACGACGAACTGCCGGAAGAACTGCAGCAGAAGCTCTCCGTGCAGCACGACGTCGTAGATCTGACCTCCGTCGCGGATTCACTCGCCACGCTCGGCGCCCCTGCTGCCCCGGTCGCAGACGAGGAAGTACCCCCGGCGCTGGCGAAGGAACTGGCACTGCCCCCGGTCACGGATGCTCTCGCCTCGGAACTCCTGATCCACGACCGGGCCTGGCTCGACGAAGTACGAGACCTTCTCTGGGACGAACGGCAGTTGGTTCTCTACGGGCCGCCTGGAACCGGCAAAACCTACCTGGCGATGAAGCTCGCCGAGCACTTCGGGGGCGGCGCCGAGCAGGTCAAGTTGGTGCAGTTCCACCCGTCGTACGCGTACGAGGACTTCTTCGAGGGGTTTCGTCCCGTCGAGGATCCGGAGACCCGCGAGGTCGCGTTCCGACTGAACGCCGGCCCGCTGCGTGAGCTCGCCGACCTCGCGTCGCGAGACGGAAACAAGCACATCCCGTACTTCCTGATCATCGATGAGATCAACCGCGCCAATCTGGCCAAGGTGTTCGGCGAGCTGTACTTCCTGCTGGAGTACCGCAAGAAGACGGTCCGCCTCACCTATTCCGGGGACGACTTCGCCCTGCCGCCCAACCTGTTCGTGATCGGCACCATGAACACCGCCGACCGCTCCATCGCTCTCGTCGACGCCGCGATGCGCCGCCGGTTCGCCTTCATAGAGCTCTCCCCCCGCACCGAACCGACGCGCGGACTGCTGGCCCGTTGGCTTGAGCGCGAAGGCAAGGACGACGAGCCCGCCCGCCTCCTCGACACCCTCAACAACCGTCTGGCAGACCCCGACTTCGCCATCGGCCCTTCGTACCTGATGAAGCCCGGCGCCTATCGGACCGGGGGTCTCGATCGCACGTGGCGGACGAAGATCCTTCCGTTGCTGAACGAGTACCACTACGGCGAGGGCATCGACGTCGAGGACCGGTACGGGCTCGACGCCCTGCGGAAGGCACAGGGGTGAACACTCTGAGGAGCGCAGGCTGTGCCACTTCAGCGGCATCATCGCGCCGCCCCGCCAGCTCGGGCCTGTTGATCACGCTGCGCGAGCACGCCACGGCCCGCTCCATCCCGCTCGACGCCGTCACCGGTCGCGCACTGGCCGTCTCCGGCGTGCTGAAGAGCGCCACCCCCGATCCCGAACGACCCGGCAACTGGCTCCTGCGGGCAGGCAGCCGCGTCGGGGCCATCCGCCTCCCGGTCGCCGCCCCGCGTGTCCCGACCACCCGGGCGCACGATGCAGTGACGCTGCGCATCGTGCCGAAGACCCCCGTCCGTCGCCTGTTCTTTCTCCTCGGCTTCAGCCTCGACCCCGCACGGGCCTGGCGGCAGGAGCGCGACGGCACCGTCGACATCGGCGCGCACGAGGACGTCGTGCCCGCACTCGCGTACGCCGTGGAGCGGCAGATCGACCGTGCTTTGCGCCAAGGGCTCCTTCAGGGCTACCAGCGGGTGGAGGAGTCGGCGCTGGTCCTACGTGGGCGGGTCCGCGAGGCGGAGCAGATCCGGCGTCACTTCGGCCGGACCCCGCCGGTCGAGATCACGTACGACGCCTACACCGCGGACACCCCGGAGAACCGGATCCTGCGCGCGGCCTGCGAAGCTCTGCTCCGGCTTCCTGACGTCCCCGGCGACGTGCGGCGGCGGCTGGGCCATCAACGGGTGCGGCTCGCCGATGCCGCGCCACTGATCCGAGGCCGGGACCTGCCCGAGTGGACGCCCTCCCGGCTCAACGCCCGCTACCAGCCCGCGCTGCGGCTCTCCGAGGCAGTTCTCCGCGGCACATCGCCCGAGCACCGGGCCGGTGGACTTTCCCTCGATGGGTTCCTCTTCGACATGAACGTCCTCTTCGAGGACTTCGTCACCGGGGCCCTGCGCGAGGCCGTCCGTGAGCACGGGTTCACCGGACGGCTCCAAGACCCGCATCACCTCGACACCGCTTGCAAAGTCCGGATGCGCCCGGACCTGGTCGTCCACCGGCCGGACGGGCGTACCCCGGTCGCGGTCGTCGACGCCAAGTACAAGACGGATAAGACCGGCTCGTACCCGAGCGCGGACCTGTACCAGATGCTTGCCTACTGCACTGTTCTCGGCCTGCGCGAGGGGCACCTGGTGTACGCCGCCGGACAGCACGGAGAGCGGTTCCACGAGGTGCGCGGCAGCGGCCGGCCGGGCGGCTACGGAAGCGTGCGCCTGTACCAGCACGTGCTGGACCTGGACCGTGATCCGGCCGAATTGCTGGACACGTTCAGGGCCTTGGCCGCCCGCCTGGCGGCCGATCACCATCAACAATGATCTACGGGTACACGCTCCACGTGCATGATCCGTGTTCACACACACCGGGGGGAATCTGATGCCACGTCTCGCATTCGCCAATAGCTTCTGGGACGGATACGACAGTCTGGAGAAGCCGATCCGTGCTGGTGTGCGCAAGGCGATGGCCAAGTTCCAGGCCCTGACCGTCGCCGAACTCAACGCCGACAAGGGTCTCCACCTGGAGAGTGTCGAGCGGGCCCGCGACCCGCGGATGCGAACCATCCGGATCAGCGACTTCTGGCGTGGAGTCGTCCTCGCCCCGGACGACGGCAGTGACGTCTTCCTGCTGGTGAACGTTCTTCCGCATGACGACGCGTACAGCTGGGCGGCCAAGCGCCTCTACAGCGCGAACACCGCGACGCGCGCCCTGGAAGTCCGCAACGCGGTCGCGCTCGACCAGCTGACGCCTCTGTACGAGGAGGCCGCGCGTACGGCGCCGGAACTACTCTTCGCGAAGGTGTCGGACGGCGCGCTGCGCGAACTCGGCATCGATCATCAGGTACTGCGCGCGGTCCGTTCGATTGCGGACAAAGCACAGCTGGAGGCGTTCGCCACACTTCTGCCCGAGGACCAGCTGGAAGTGCTGCAGTACCTCGCCGAAGGGTTCGGCCCCGACGAGGTCTACCGGGACGTCGTCGCCGTACGCCGGCCGGTCGACGCGCCCGCGGAGCCGGTCGAGGACCTCGCGACCGTGATCGCGAACACCTCCGCACGCATCCGGCTCGTCACCGGGCCGCAGGAGCTCGCAGAGGTGCTGGACAAGCCGTTCGCCGCGTGGCGCGTCTTCCTCCACCCGTCGCAGCGCCGCGTCGCCTACCGCACTTCCTACGGTGGTCCGGTGCAGGTCACCGGCGGCCCGGGGACAGGCAAGACGGTCGCCGCCCTGCATCGCGTCAAGCACCTGCTCGGGCGTGCCGACGGGAGTCGTGTTCTCCTGACAACATTCACCAACGCTCTGGCCGCCGGCCTGCGCGAGAACCTCGCGCTGCTCCTGGACGACGACCAGGATCTACTGAAGCGCGTCGACATCACCACCGTCGACGCGTTCGCGAGCACGGTCGTCCGAAACCATGACGCGCGGCCCGCACAGCCCGTCGGTGACCGAGTACAGCGGCAGCTGTGGGGCAAGGTCGTCAAGCGTCTCCGGCTGCCGTTCAGCGAGCAGTTCCTGGCGCAGGAGTACCGGCACATCGTCCTCGGGCAGGACGTCCGCGATCTCGCTTCCTACCTCTCGGTCTCGCGCCGCGGTCGCGGCACGGCTCTCGGGGCCGGACGGCGGAATTTGGTGTGGGAAGCTGTCGAACAATTCGAGCGGCTACTGCAGGAGCGGGGGGAGACCACGCACCTGAGCGTGTGCGCCCGCGCTGCCGAACTGCTGAGCGAGCACGGCCCGGCGTACCGGCACATCGTCGTCGACGAGGCGCAGGACCTGCACCCCGCTCAATGGCGGGTGCTGCGTGAAGCCGTCGCGGCCGGACCGGACGATCTCTTCCTCACCGGCGATCCTCATCAGCGGATCTACGATTCCCGCGTCACGCTCGGGTCTCTCGGGGTGCAGACCGCCGGCCGCAGTTTCCGGCTTCGCGTCAACTACCGTTCCACAGAGGAGATTCTCTCCTGGTCGGCACGACTCCTGGCACCGGTGACGGTGGAGGCGATGGACGGCGAGGGCAATGATTCACTCGCCGGCTACCGCTCCTTGCTGCACGGCCGCCGCCCGGAGGCCGTGGGCTGCGCGAGCCAGCAGGATGAGGCATCGGCGCTGGCAGAACGGATTCAGGAGTGGATCGCAGACGGCGTGGCACCGGCCGAGATCGGGGTCAGCGCACGGTTCAACCTGACCCTCGACAAGGCCGCGGACCACCTACGGATGGCCGGGATTCCCGTCACACGGGTCAAGGGGTCGATTCCGCCCGGCTCAGAGGGTGTACGCCTTGCGACGATGCATGCCATGAAGGGGCTGGAGTTCCGTGCGGTCGCCGTGCTCGGCGTCTCGGCGGGTGTGATGCCGTTCGCTCGGGAGATCACACCCGCCGAGGTGGATTGGCTTCAGCACGAGGGCGACATCCTTCGCGAACGCTGCCTACTGTTCGTCGCCTGTACGCGCGCCCGGGAGGTGCTAAGGGTGTCGTGGAGCGGGAAGGCAAGCGAGTTCATCCCGGTGGCTGTAGGCGCTTAGCGGCGCGTTCCGAGTACGCCTCGCGTCCGACGCCGGATACCGGCCCCGCTGGGCGACCCGGAGTCCACCCTGATCCTGACGTTCGGCGAGGCGTATCCCATCGATCCCCCGGATCCCGATGAGTACGGGCACGACTCGCTCGTCGAGCTGATCGGGGACTGGGCCGCGCTGCCGGGCTGGGAGCTGCTCGAGGAGCCCGCCGAGGCGGATTGCGAGGCCGTGCTCGACCGGGCGGCGGAGGCCGTCGCCGCCGAGCTCGGTCCACCCCTGCGCACCCTTCGTGCCAACGACTGGCTCGGTCTTGGGCCTCATCTGCGGTGCCGGATATGGCGCATGGGCGAGCACGGGGTCGTGCTCGCCCCGCGCGAGGACGGCGGGCCCTACGGCTATCTGACCCATCTGACGCTGACCGTGCACCCCTGGCCGGCGGGCGAGGAGCTGCCGGCCGGGGACGAGGACTGTCTGCGACTGGTGCGGGACCGCATCATCCTGTGACGCGGCGGGTGGCCGGTCCGCGGGGTCCGGCGGGACTCAGCGGACCGGCCGTGGGGAACGGCTACTTCTTCAGACCGGTGTCGAGCGCACCCAGCAGGGTCCCCTGCGGGGTGTCCCCCGACATCTCCCAGACCATGACGCCGAGCAGCCCCTTGTCCTTCACATAGGCCGTCTTCTTGCCGATGGACCAGGTGTCGTCGAAGGACCACCACTGGTTCCCGGTGTAGCCGTACGTGGAGACCGACTGCGCGTCGTGATGGACCGTCATCGTCGGGTAGGCGCCGATGAGGTTGGAGTAGCCGCGGGTGCCGGCCTCCTCGGCGAACTGGCCGGGGGCGGCTCCGCCCGCGGACTGCCATTCGCCCGCCGCACCGCCGTCGGCGACGTTCTGCCAGCCGCGGCCGTAGAACGGGATGCCCAGGGTCAGCTTGCGGGGTTCGACGCCCGCGTCCGTGTACGCCTTGATCGCGGTGTCCGCGCTGAAGTGGAAGTTGTACGGGTCCTGGTCGTCGTTGTAGAGGTTGGCCTGGTGGCCGGTGCGGTTCGGTTCCCAGGAGTTGTCACTGCCGGAGCCGTGGAAGTCGTACCCCTGGACGTTGGCCACGTCGAGGGAGTCGAAGACCTTGCTCAGGTCCCAGCCGTCACCGATCTTCTGCGGGTCGGCGGGGGTGAAGGCCGTGAGCAGGCGGTGGCCGCCGCCGAGCGCGTCCATCTGCTTGCGGAACTCGGCGAGCAGCAGGGTGAGGTTGTTCTTGTCGTTCGGCGAGTAGTGGTTGCCGGGGTGCCCGGTGCCGGTGCCCGGCCACTCCCAGTCGATGTCGAAGCCGTCGAAGATGCCGGCCGCGGTGCCGGGGCCCCCCGCGCCGCCGTACTCGGGCAGGTTGCCCTTGATGTACATGTCGATGCAGGAGGAGACGAACTTCTTGCGGGCCGCGTCGGTGGCCGCCACGTCGGAGAAGTACTTCGAGTACGTCCAGCCGCCGAGCGAGACCACGATCTTCAGGTTCGGGTGGAGCTTCTTCAGCTTCTTCAACTGGTTGAAGTTGCCGCGCAGTTTGCCCCAGCCGTCGTCCGCGACGCCGTCCACCGACTGGGCTGCGCTGAAGGGGCGGGTGTAGTCGGCATCGGCGTCACCGGCGCCGGTTCCCTGCTCGGGGTCCTCGGGGTCGGCGGTGGTGCCCTTGGTGACGCCGTTCAGGCAGGTGAGGTTGTTGGGGTCGATGTTGGCGAAGGCGTAGTTGACGATGTCGAGCTTGTCGGCGGCCCCGGAGGTCTGGAGGTTCTTCACGAAGTACTGGCGGCCGTAGATGCCCCACTGGACGAAGTAGCCGACCTTCGCGTAGTTGCCGGCGCCGACGATGTCGGCGGTCTTCGCTGTGAGGGTGTTACTGGCCGGCGAGGCGTTGTCCGCGGGATCGCGTGCCTTGACGGTGAAGGTGTACGAGGTCGAGGGGGACAGCCCGCCGATGGTCGCGGTGGTCGTGGTACCGGAGACCGTGGTGGCCAGGGTGGCGCCCCGGTAGATGTCGTACGCGGCGACCCGCTGGTTGTCCTTGGAGGCGGTCCAGGCCAGGGTGACGGACGAGGAGTCGGCCGCGGTGGAGTGCAGGGCGCCGGGGGCCGTCGGCGGGGAGGTGTCGGTGGCCGGGTCGACGGTGGTGACGGTCAGCGGGGCGCTCTGGGCGGAGGTGTTGCCCCGGGTGTCCTTGGCCCGGACGGTGAAGGAGTAGGCGGTGGCGGGGGTGAGTCCGGTGACCGTGGCGGTCGTGGCCGCGGTGGCCGTGCCGAGCACCTTGCCGCCCGCCAGGATGTCGTACGACGCCACGGGGAAGTCCCCCGCCGTGGCGGCCGTCCAGGACAGCGAGGCGGTACGGGCGGTGACATCGGTCTGCTTCAGCCCGCCGGGTGCGCCCGGCGGGGCGTCCGCGGAGCCGTCGCACTTGTCGCCGTTGATCCGGCAGCCGGTCGGCGCGGTGATCGGCCCGGTGGCGACGAACCAGTAGCTGTACGGCTCGGTGGTGCTGTGCGCGGCGACCGTGCCGTTGTAGTGGGCGTTGACCGCGGTGATGTGGCGGCCCTGCGTGGTGACGGTGCCGTTGTAAGAGCTGTCGATCGTGACCCCGGCCGGCAGATCGAATTCGAGGCTCCAGCCGGTGACGGCGGTGTCGGTGTCGTTGCGCAGGATGTACGTCCCCTTCCACCAGGGGCCGTTGTCGGCCGAGGTGAAAGCGGCCGTCAGCTTGCCCGCCGCGTGCGCGGGGGTGGCCTGGAGGGACAGCAGGGCGAGTAGGAGGGCGAGGGCGGCGACCAGCGCGGTCACCGTTCTCCGTCGGAGAGGCATGTGCTCGAACATGGTTCTCCCTTGTGGCAGGGACCCGTGAGGAGGTCCTGAGGGGGGAGCTGGTGTCCTTCGTTCCATGGAGCACAGGGGAAGCTAATTGGTCTGGACCATCCCGTCAATAGGTACAGACCACTTGCGGTCGGCCGGCCGCCCGCACCCCGGCCGCACCCGCGGCCCCCGCCTCGTTCCGCCTCTCACGTCCCCACCGCCCCCAGCGCGACGAACGCGCAGATCAGCACCGCCAGAACGGCGAGCAGCGGCCAGACGAAGCGCAGGTACCTGTCGTATCCCACCTTGGCCAGCGCCACCCCGCCGATCGTGACCGCCGTCGTGGGCACCCACAGGTTCATCCAGCCGCTGGCCGCCTGCCAGGCCGTGACGACGACCGCGCGCGAGACGCCCGCGAAGTCGGCCAGCGGGGCCAGGATCGGCATGGCCAGGGTCGCGTGGCCGGAGGTGGACGGGATCAGGAACGCCAGCGGGAGGTTGACGACGAACACGGCGATGGCGAACAGCGCGGAGGAGGTGCCGGAGACCAGACCCTCGATGGAGTGCAGGACGGTGTCGGTGATCCGGGAGTTGTTCATGATGACCGTGACCCCGCGGGCCAGCACGATGACCAGTGCGGGCGAGATGAAGTCGGCGGCCCCCTGGACGACCGTCGCGCTGATCTTCTGCTCCCCGAACCGGGCCACGATGCCGACGAGGACGGCCGCGACCAGGAAGAGCGCGGCCAGCTGCGGGAAGGACCAGCCCAGTTCGAAGCCGTACGGGGTGGCGTCCGCCTCCCCCGTCAGGGCGCTGGACCACGGGACCACCGAGAAGATCATGAAGGTGAAGGTCAGGCCGACCAGGACCAGGACCACGCGGTGGAGCGGGGTGAGTTCGGGGGGTTCGCCCGCGTCGGCCGCCGCCTGTTCGCGGTCGCCGGGCAGGAAGCCGGAGAGCGACCGGCCCGGGTCCTCGCGGACGCGCTTGGCGTACCGGATGACGTAGGTGATCGTCACCGCCGTCAGGGCGACCCACATCACCGCCCGCAGCACGATCCCGTCGCCGAGCGAGATGTCGGCGGCCGCGGAGGCGACCCCGGTGGCGAACGGGTTGACCGTGGAGCAGAGCACGCCGACGCCCGCGCCGAGGATGATCGTGCCGGTGGCGACCATGCGGTCGTAGCCGAGGGCCAGCATCAGCGGGACGATCAGCCCGTAGAAGCCGAGGGTCTCCTCGGCGAAGCCCTCGACCGTGCCGAGCAGCGAGAACACGAGCATCACGCCCGCGATGAGCAGTGCGCCGCGGTCGCGCAGCCGGTGGGCGAGGCGGCCGATGCCGAGGTCGAGCGCGCCGGTGGCGAAGACGACGGTGATGAACGCGCCGATCGCGATGACGAAGAGGAACACGCCCGCGCTGCCGTACAGTTCGCCGGCCAGGTCCGGGCCGACCTGGCCGGTCCTGGCGTCCTGCACCCCGTACAGGCCGTTGACGGGCGAGAGGAAGAGGTCGTTCAGCCGGTCGACGACGCTCTGGCCGGAGTCGACGCGGTGGTACGTGCCCTGGATCGGCGCACCGCCCTTGGTGCGGTCGTACGCGCCGGACGGGATCAGGAAGGCCACGGCCCAGACCGCGAGCGTGACGACGACCAGCACGGTCAGGGCACTGGGGAAGACGAACTTCCTTCCGGCCGGCGGCTTCTCCCCCGGCGGGGCCCCGGTGTCCAGCGTGCTCACGTGGTGCTCCCGCCGCGGTGCGCGGCCGCGTACTCCCGCAGGAACGCCGCCTCGGCGATGACGGCCGAGCGGAGTTCCGAGAAGAGGACCCGCTCGTTGGGCGCGTGCAGATTGCACAGGCTGTCCTGTGCGCCGAAGAGCAGGATCTCGGCGCCGGGCACTGCCTTGGCCAGGCCGTTGACGAGCGGGATCGAGCCGCCGCCGGCGACGAACGCGGGTTCTGCGCCCCAGCCCTCGCGCAGGGCCGTCAGCGCGGCCCGGTAGGCGGGGCCACCGGTCGCGGGCTCGAATCCGGGGCCGGTGTCGCCCGGGGTGACGGTGAGCGGGATTCCGAACGGACGCAATGACTCCAGATGGGTGACGAGCAGCCCCTGCGCCTGTCTTGGGTCCTGCTCCGGGTGGAAGCGCAGGTTCAGCTTGGCCCTGGCGTACGGGACGACGGCGGAGGCCGCACGGTCTACGCCCGGGGCGTCGATGCCGACGACGGTGACGGCGGGTCCGCTCCACAGCCGCTCGCCCAGGCTGCCGGAGCCGATGAGCGGCATCCCGTCGCGGACCCCGGCGAGGGTGCGGAATTCCTCCTCGGTGTACGTCGTGCCGCTCCACTCCTCGCGGCGCAGGCCCTCGACGGCGACGTCCCCGTGCACGTCGTGCAGGGTGGCAAGCGCCTTGAGCAGGGCGAGCAGGGCATCGGGGGCCGCGCCGCCGAACTCGCCGCTGTGGCGGGGCTCGTCCAGGGTCCGGACCTCGACCACGATCTCCGAGGCGCCGCGCAGGCCCGTGGTGAGGGTGGGGCTGCCGGGGCGGAGGTTTCCCACGTCGGCGATGACCATCGCATCGCAGGCGAAGCGGGCGGGGTCGGTGGGCGGGTAGTCGTCGAAGGCGCTGCCGTACTCCTCCTGGCCCTCCAGGACGATTCTGAGGCCGGTCGGCGGCCTGCCCCCGTACGCCCTCAGCACGCCGAGGTGCACGATCAGGTTCGACTTGTCGTCGGCGATGCCCCGGGCGCGCAGTCCGCCCTCCACGGGGGTGGGTTCGAAGGGCGGTGAGAGCCACAGGCTCTCGTCCCCGGGGGGCTGCACGTCGTAGTGGCCGTAGAGCAGCACGGTCGGGGCGTCCGGCGTCGGCGGCGGCACCTCGGCGACGATGACCGGTGCGGTGTCCGGCAGGTCGAGCCGCTCGACGCGTTCGACGCCCGCGCCCCGCAGCAGGTCCACGAGGAGGTCGTGGGCCCGCCGCACGGGCTCGTCGGGAAAGCCGGGGAACGCGACGGACGGAATGGCCGTCAGCCGCACCAGGTCCGCGGTGAGCCCGTCCATCAGTGTGTCGACGCGGGAGCCCAGATCCATCGCCCATCCCCTGTTCCTCGTGGAGGCCGTCAATGAGGTTCTGGGATCAAATGGATCATATGGGGCGGCCCCTCGCACGCCTGAGGGCTGGTCAGCCGCCGAGCACCACCGTCCGCGCGGCGGAGAAGTCCCCCCACTTCCCGTCCGGGAGCCTGGCGCGGATCTTCATCGAGTAGCGGGTGCCGCGCGGGTCGCTGACGGTGAGCCGGTAGCTCGCCCGGCCCGTGGGCGGCTTGCCTCCCCAGACGATCGTGGTGGTCAGCCGGCCGTCCAGGTAGAGCTGGTAGGCCGGGATCCCACCGCCGGTCCCCGGCTGCTTCCAGTCCAGGTCGACGGCGTACTCCTTGCCCTGGGCGGTGCTGGTGATCCGCAGGTCGGTGGGGGCGGTGGAGGCGGGCGCGCCGGGGGCGGACGCGGTGGTGAGGTCGAAGGCGTTGCTGTCCTTCGACGAGGTGTCGGCCGCGTCGCGGGCGCGGACGGTGAAGGTGTAGGCCGTGCCGGGCCGCAGCCCGGTCAGACGCGCCGTGGTCTGCGTGCCGGGCACGCTGTGGATGCGCGAGCCCTCCTGGTAGATGTCGTACGAGGTGACGCCGACGTCGTCCGTGGAGCCGCCCCAGGACAGCGTCGCCGCCCGGCTGCCGTCGGCCTTGCCGCGCAGCTTGACCGGCCGGGTCGGGGCCTCGTGGTCCGCCGGGGTCGGGGCGGGCGTGGTGACGGATGCGGCGGCGCTCGGCGCGGAGAGGTTCCCGGCGGCGTCGCGGGCACGGACGGTGAAGGTGTACGCGGTCGAGGCGGTCAGCCCGTCGATGTCGATCATCACCCGGGCCGCCGGGACGGTCTTGACCTTCTCGCCCTTGCGGTAGATCTCGTACGCGGTGACGGCCTTGTCGTCGGTGGCCGCCTCCCACATCACGTGCGCGGAAGTGGCACTGCCGGCCTGCACCGTCACCCCGCGCGGCGTCGTGGGGCTGCGGGTGTCGGCCTCTGCCTCGGAGCCGCAGGCGGTGAGTGTGACGAGGAGCAGGGCGGCTGAGCAGGCCAACGCGGCGGGTGCGTGGGGGCGTTGCACGGTCTTGCCTTCCGTCCGGCAGCAATGGTCCAGACCTGTATCGCACGGCGTGGGGGTCGCCGACAAGAGGACGGAGCGGAACGTTCCGCAATGTGCCGGTGTGCACCGCACCCCGATCGGACTCCGGCCGGGGCGGGGCCGGCTGACGTACGGTCGGGCGATGCTGTGCATACGAGGTGTGGTGCTCCCCGAGCGCGAGGAGCGGGCGTTCTGGATCGACGGAGAGGTGCTGCGGGCGGGGATGCCGCCCGGCGGCTTCGCCGGGCGGCACGCCGAGACCGTCGTCGACGGCGGCTGGCTGCTTCCCGGTCTGGTCGACGTGCATACGCATCCTGGGGCCGAGGGGCTGGACATCCCGTTCGACGAGGAGTTGCTGCGCCGGCATCTGGAACAGCACCGGGACGCCGGGGTGCTCGCGGTGCGCACTCCCGGGACGGCCGCCCGGATGCCCTCCTGGGTGGACAAGGACCCGGAGCTGCCCCGGGTGACGTCGGCGGGGCGGTGGCTCGCCACGCCCGGCCGGTTCTTTCCCGGCTTCGGCCGGGATGTCAGCGAGGAGGACCTCGTCAGGGCCGCGGTGGAGGAGGCGGCCGCGTCCTCCGGGTGGTGCAAGGTCATCGGCGACTGGCGCGCGGACGAGCCCGCTCTGCCGCTCGCGCTGCTGACCCGCGTGGTGAGCGCGGTGCACGCGGTCGGCGGCAAGGTGGCGGTGCACTGCCAGACCGCCGAGGGCAGCCGCAACGCCGTGCTGGCGGGCGCCGACAGCCTGGAGCACGGGATGCATCTGGACCCGGCGCTACTGGATCGGATGGCCGCGCAGGGCACCGCTTTCGTGCCGACGCTGAGTGCCTTCGGCCGGGGCGTGGACGCGATGCGGGCACGGGAGCCGAGCGTGCGGCGCGATCTGTGGCTGGCCGGCTGGGAGACCATGTTCGCCCATGTGCGGGCCGCCGCCGAGTCGGGCGTCACCGTGCTGGCCGGCACCGACTCCTTCCCCTGCGGAACGGTCGCGGGCGAGGCGTCCTGGCTGGCGCGGGCCGGACTGTCCGCCGAGGCGGCGCTGGGTGCGGCGTCCTGGACGGCACGGGCCTGGCTGGGGCTGCCGGGACTCGTGGACGGGGCCCCGGCCGACCTCGTCGCGTACGCCACCGACCCGACCACCGATCCGGCGGTGCTGGATCACCCGAGCCGGATCGTCCTGCGCGGGCGCGTGGTGCGCTGAGCGAGGAGTCCGGGGCACCTGGTGTGTCGCCGGGCGATGAGTTCGGGGCACCGGGGGAGTCTGCACTGCATGGACAACGAGACGACGACCGCTCCCTCGCAGGATCTGGAACCCGCGGCCCGGCGGATCACCGGGCTGCTCGACGCAGTCGATGACACGCGGCTGTCCGCACCGACCCCCTGCCCCGGCGTGACGGTGAGCGCCCTGCTCGCCCACATCGGCGGGCTCGCCGTGGCCTTCCGCGATGCCGCGCGCAAGGAGCTGGGGCCGACGACCGACACGGCGCCCTCGGTGGCGGAGATGGTGCTCGATGACGACTGGCGCAGCACGCTGCCCGAGGCGCTCGACGAGATGGTCATCGCCTGGCGCTCCCCCGACGCCTGGCAGGGCATGAGCCGGGCGGGCAGCGTGGACCTGCCGGGTGAGGTGGCGGGCATGGTCGGGCTGAACGAGCTGGTGCTGCACGGCTGGGACCTGGCCAGGTCGACCGGGCAGCCGTTCGGGGCACAGGAGGCGCATCTGCACTCCACGCTGGCGCTGCTGGCCGCCCTGGGCGACAGCCCTCCGGCCGGCTCGCCGTTCGGCCCGCCGGTCCCGGTGCCGGACGACGCGCCGCTGCTGGACCGGGCGGTCGCCCGGAGCGGCCGGCGCCCCGACTGGCAGCCGGGCGGCTGACACCCGGCCACGGGGCAGCCGGTCAGCCGGTCAGCCGATGAAGCGCTCCGTGAATGGGTGAGGACCGCTCCCCCGGCCTGGCAGGCTGGAGCGGTGAAGCTCAGCACGCGTTCCCTGATCGCATCGGCCGCCGCCCTCGTCATGGCCGCGGCCGTGCTCTCCGGATGCTCGGGGGCCGGACCGGACACCGCGTACGGCAAGGAGGCCGCCGCGACCGGGCTCGACGATCCGGCGAAGAAGGACATCGCCATGCAACTGGTCTCCAGCGCGGAGAACTCCTCGCTGGACTGGAAGTCCCAGTACAAGTACATCGAGGACATCGGCGACGGCCGCGGCTACACCGCGGGCATCATCGGCTTCTGCTCCGGAACCGGCGACATGCGACGCGTCGTCGAGCGGTACGCGAAGGCCCGGCCCGGGAATCCGCTGGAGCGGTTCCGCCCCGCGCTGCGTGCGGTGGAGGGCACCGGCGCGCACACCGGGCTCGGCCGCCCGTTCACCGAGGCATGGGCGGATGCGGCCGGCGACGCGGCCTTCCGGTCGGCGCAGGACGCCGAGCGGGACGCGTCGTACTTCGGCCCCGCGGTCGCACAGGCCAAGGCGGACGGGCTCGGCGCGCTGGGCCAGTTCATCTACTACGACGCCTATGTGATGCACGGGTCCGGCGACGCGGACGGCACGGTCGGCTTCCGTACGATGCGCCGGCACGCGCTCGCAAAGGCCCGCGCCCCCTCGCGGGGCGGCGCCGAGGCGGCCTATCTCGACGCGTTCCTGGACGCCCGGGTCGCGGCGATGCGCAAGGAGCCCTCGCACACCGACACCAGCCGGGTCGAGACGGCTCAGCGGGTGTTCGTGCGCGAGGGCAGACTCGGCCTGGAGGCACCACTGAGGTGGAAGGTGTACGGCGACAGCTACCGGATCGAGAGTACGTAGCCGGCCGGCCGCTCCGTTCCCTGGTCGCGGACCAGGCCCCCGCGTGCCCGGTCCGGGGCGTGCGGGTTTTTCCCGGGCCACTCCCAACTCATATGCGTCGCAGGGGTGTACGACAGTCGTTCGACTCTGATAGGAAAGCTTCCTAACAGAAGGATCGGAACGACGAACTCCCTTGGAGGACTGGTGAACGCTCCCCACAAGCGCACCGCACGTCGCAACACCCGTACCCTGCGCGTCGCGCTCGTCGCACTCGGGCTGACGCTCACGGCTGTTCCCGCCACCGCCTTCGCCGGCACCGCACCCGCGCCGCCGGCCGTCCACCACCAGGAGGCCGCCGCGACCGGGCTCGACGATCCGGCGAAGAAGGACATCGCCATGCAACTGGTCTCCAGCGCGGAGAACTCCTCGCTGGACTGGAAGTCCCAGTACAAGTACATCGAGGACATCGACGACGGCCGCGGCTACACCGCGGGCATCATCGGCTTCTGCTCCGGAACCGGCGACATGCTCGACCTCGTGGAGCTGTACACGAAGCGGGATCCCGGCAACCCGCTCGCGAAGTACCTGCCGGCCCTGCGCAAGGTGGACGGCACCGATTCGCACAAGGGGCTCGACCCGGGCTTCACCAAGGCCTGGGAGACTGCGGCCGGCGATCCTGCGTTCCAGCAGGCGCAGAACGACGAGCGCGACCGGGTGTACTTCGACCCGGCGGTCAGCCGGGGCAAGAGCGACGGACTGGGCACGCTCGGCCAGTTCGCGTACTACGACGCCATCGTCATGCACGGCGACGGCGGCGACAGCACGAGCTTCAGCAGCATCCGCAAGCGGGCCCTGGCGAAGGCGAAGCCGCCGGCCCAGGGCGGCAACGAGGTCACCTACCTCAACGCCTTCCTGGACGCGCGGGTCTGGGCCATGCAGCAGGAGGAGGCCCACTCGGACACCAGCCGCGTGGACACCGCCCAGCGGGTCTTCCTGAAGAAGGGCAATCTGAACCTGAACCCGCCGCTCGACTGGAAGGTGTACGGCGACAGCTTCCACATCGGCTGACGGTCCCGGGCACGGCTGTGGCGCGTACGGCTCCCCCTCGCGGGCGGGTCCGTACGCGCCACGGCGCTGTGACGTTACGTCAGTGCGCGCCCACCGAGGCGGCGCCGACCGTCTCCTCGTGCACCGCCCCGGCATCCTCCTCGGCCTCCGCCTTCCGACCCAGGTGGTTGAAGGCGAGGTTGAGGACGATCGCCACGACGCACCCGGTGGATATCCCGGAATCCAGCACGACGAGCAGGTCCTTCGGGAACGCGTGGTAGAAGTCCGGCGCGGCGATCGGTATCAGGCCTATGCCGACGGCGGCGGCCACGATCAGCGCGTTCTCGCCCTTCTCAAGCGCGGCGGTCGCCAGGGTCTGGATGCCGCTCGCGGCGACCGAGCCGAAGAGCACGATGCCGGCGCCGCCGAGCACCGGCAGCGGTACCAGCGCGATGACGGACGCGGCCACCGGGAACAGGCCGAGCAGGATGAGGATGCCCCCGCCCGCGGCGACGACGAAGCGGCTGCGGACCTTGGTCATCGCGACCAGCCCTATGTTCTGGGCGAAGGCGCTGCACATGAAGCCGTTGAACAGCGGGCTGATGGCGCTGCCCAGGGTGTCGGCGCGCAGACCTCCCTCGATGGTCCGCTCGTCGGCCGGACGGTCGACGATCTTGCCGAGCGCCAGCATGTCCGCGGTCGACTCGGTCATGCAGACCAGCATGACGATGCACATCGAGACGATCGCGGCGATCTCGAACTGCGGCG
The DNA here is from genome assembly GCF_036226405.1 of Streptomyces sp. NBC_01260. Taxonomy (NCBI): domain Bacteria; kingdom Bacillati; phylum Actinomycetota; class Actinomycetes; order Kitasatosporales; family Streptomycetaceae; genus Streptomyces; species Streptomyces sp. NBC_01260. The sequence goes on from NZ_CP108464.1 coordinate 1,225,476, forward strand.
CCCCGAAGTGGAACGGGGTGGGGAAACCGACCAGGTCGGCGTCCTTGATGGCGCCGAAGTCGGTGATGCCGACCGGGATCGCGATGAGGGTGCCGGCCACGAGTCCGAGCAGGATCGCGATCTGCTGGAGGAAGCCGCGCAGCAGCTTCCTCAGCGCGAGGACGATCACCAGGGTGACCGCCGCCATGATGATGTTGGTGGTGGAACCGTAGTCGTCGGCCATGGCGTTGCCGCCCTGGGACCAGTTGAAGGCGACCGGCAGCAGGGAGACACCGATCAGCGTGATGACGGTGCCGGTGACGACGGGCGGGAAGAATCGGACCAGTTTGCAGAAGTAGGGGGCGAGGACGAAGCCGAGGAGGCTCGCGACGATGATCGCGCCGAAGATGACGGCGATGCCGTCGTGTCCCCGGTCCTTGCCTATCGCCACCATGGGCGTCACCCCGGCGAACGAGACGCCGTTGACGAACGGCAGCCGGGCGCCGATGCGCCAGAAGCCGAGGGTCTGGAGCAGGGTGGCTATGCCCGCGGTGAACAGGCTCGCCCCCATCAGGAAGGCGGTCTCCTTCGGGCTGAGCCCCACGGCGGGGCCCACGATCATGGGCGGGGCCACCACACCCGCGTACATCGCGGCCACGTGCTGGAGGCCGCTGGTGAACATCTTCAGTGGGGGAAGTGTCTCGTCGACCGGATGGCTCCGGCCGGTCCGGCCCGGCTCCGACGTGTCGTCGGGGCCGGGTGCTGCGTCTGCGTCATTGCGAAACCTGGGCGTAGCTGCCACGGCGGTTCCTCCGGTCGGGTACACGTCTGCGGCGACGTGGGTATCAGGGAGGTGGTGCGTTGGTGCAGGTCGTGCAGCTGGTGCGGGCAGCTCGGTTCAGCGGTACGGGGGGCGCGTAGGTCTGAGTACGCGCCCCCCGTACCGGTTGCCGTGGACCCCGCTCGGGTCCACGGCGGCCGGTCGAGGGCCGTCCCCCTCGGCCGGCCGGTTCGGGGGCGCCGGGCTGTCAGGCCCCGGCGGCGATCTGCGCGAGGCGCCGGGCCTCGTCGCGGGTGGCGCGGGCGATGCTGTCCTCGTCCACGGTGATGAGGTGGTTGCCCTCGACGACGGGCTTGCCGTTGACGAGGGAGAGGGTGACGGGGGCCGCGGCGCCGAAGATCAGGGCGGTCACCGGGTCGGCGATGGAGGCGTGGGCGATGGTGTCCAGCTTCCAGAGCACCAGGTCGGCGAGCTTGCCGGGCTCCAGGGAGCCGATCTGGTCGGCGCGGCCGAGGACCTGGGCCCCGCCGTACGTACCCAGGCGCAGGGCCTGACGGGCGTTCAGGGCGCGTTCGCGGTGCGGGCCGAGGCGGTTGATGAGGAGGGCGTTGCGCAGTTCGGTGTGGAGCTCGCCGGACTCGTTGGACGCGGTGCCGTCGACGCCGAGGCCGACCGGGACGCCCGCGGCGAGCATGTCCGGCACCCGGGCGATGCCCGCGGCGAGCCGGGCGTTGGAGGACGGGCAGTGCGCGACGCCGGTGCCCGTGCGGGCGAAGGCGGCGATGTCGGAGTCGTTCATGTGGACGCAGTGCGCCATCCACACGTCGTCGCCGAGCCAGCCGGTCGACTCGAAGTAGTCGGTCGGGCCCATGCCGAACAGTTCGTGGCAGAACTTCTCCTCCTCCACGGTCTCCGAGCCGTGGGTGTGCAGCCGCACTCCGCGGCGGCGGGCCAACTCGGCTCCCTGCCGCATGAGTTCGGTGGATACGGAGAACGGTGAGCAGGGTGCGACGGCGATCTGGGTCATCGCGTCGAAGGAGGCGTCGTGGTGCGCGTCGATCGTCGCCTCGGTGGCGGCGAGCGCACCTTCGAGGGTCTCCACGGCGAAGTCCGGCGGCAGCCCGCCGTCCTTCTCGCTGCGGTCCATGGAGCCGCGCGCGAGGGTGAACCGTACGCCCATCTCGCGGGCGGCGCCGATGATCGCGCCGGACAGGTCGCCGGAGCCCCGCGGGTACACGTAGTGGTGGTCCATCGCGGTGGTGACACCGCCGCGGGCGAGCATGGCGAGCGAGCCCTGCGCGGCGGCGCGGGCCATCGGCTCGTCGATGCGCGCCCAGGTCGGGTACAGCGCGACCAGCCACTCGAAGAGGTTGTGGTCGGTGGCCAGGCCGCGGGTGATCCACTGGTAGAAGTGGTGGTGCGTGTTGATCAGCCCCGGCGTGACGAGATGGCCCGTGCCGTCGATCCGGCGTACGACGTTCTCCAGGCCCTCCGGTGCCCGGCCGGCGCCGACGGACTCGATGCGGTTGCCCGCGACGACGACATGGCCCGAGGCGTACTCGGTGTCGTCGGCGTCGACAGTCGCGATCGAGCAGTTCTCGATGACGATGCGTTCCACGCGCTCGGGCGCTGCCTGTGCTGCCATGGTGCTTCCTTCTCTCATCAACGATGTGGGCACGGCAGGACCCTAGGAGGATTTGAGTGCCACGGCCGTGCGGCTGTGGGTGCCGAGATGGTGGAAGAAGAGATTGAGCAGGACCGCGACGAGCGCTCCGGCGCTGATGCCGGAACCCAGTACGGTCTGTGCCCAGGACGGGAACCCCGCGTAGAAGCCGGGGGCGGCGAGCGGGATGATGCCCGCGCCGAGCGCCACGGCGACCAGGATGATGTTGGAGCTGTCGTCGAGCCCGGCCTCGGAGAGCGTCCGGATGCCGCTCACCGCGATCGAGCCGAACAGGACGATGCCGGCGCCGCCGAGCACGGGCATCGGGACGAGCGAGACGACCGCGCCGAGCACCGGGAAGACGCCGAGGATCAGCAGGGCGCCGCCGGCTGCCGCGACGACGTAGCGGCTCCGTACCTTCGTGAGGGAGACCACGCCGACGTTCTGCGCGAAGGCACTGGTCGGGAAGCCACCGAAGACCGGTCCGATGAGGGTGGCGATGCCGTCGGTGCGCAGTCCGCGGGTGATGGTCCGGCCGTCGGTGCGCCGGTCGCAGATCTCGCCGAGCGCCAGCATTCCGGCGGACGACTCGGTCATCAGGACGAGCATCACGATGCAGAGGGAGAGGATCGCGGCAGGCTGGAACTCCGGTGCGCCGAAGGCGAAGGGGGTGGGCAGTGCGGCGAGCGGCGCGGAGCGCAGGGCGGAGAAGTCGGCGAGGCCGAAGGGGATGGCGGCCAGGGTACCGATCAACAGCCCCATCAACAGGGCGACTTGCTTGAGGAACCCGCGGCCGAACCGCTGGATGACCAGGATGACGGCCAGCGTGAAGGCGGCGAGCGCGAGGTACTTCATCGAGCCGAAGTCGGCCGCGGTCTTGTCGCCGCCCTGCGCCCAGGAGACGGGGACCGGCATCAGGGTGACGCCGATGAGGGTGATGACGACCCCGGTGACGAGGGGCGGGAAGAACCGCAGCAGCCTGCCGAAGAACGGACCGATGAGCAGGCAGAACACGCCTGCGACGAGCACCGCCCCGTAGATCGCGGGGAGTTGGTGGCCCGGCGCGCTGGTCTCGGCGATGGCGAGCATCGGGGCGATCCCGGCGGACGAGGCGGCGTTGACGAACGGCAGCCGGTTGCCGGCGAAGCCCCCGATGCCGAGGGTCTGCAGGAGGGTGGCGCAGCCGGCGATGAGGAGGCTAGCGGCGATCAGCCGGGTCATGCCGGCCGGGTCGAGGCCGACGGCCTGCCCGATGATGAGCGGAGGGGTGACGACGCCCGCGTACATGGCGGCGATGTGCTGGAGCGCGGCGGGCAGGAGCCGCGACGGGGCAAGCTTTTCGTCCACCGGATGGATCGGACCGTCCGGCTGGGTTGGACATGGACCTATCGCTGCCGCAGGCCCAAGTACAGGCTGTGCCATGGGAGTTCCCTCCGGCCCGGCCGGCCCTCGTCCGCTGTGGACGGACGGGGACCGGCGCGGCGCCGCGTCAGAGGTTGGTCATGTCGACCGGGATCTGCGGCTCGATGCCGTCCCGCAGCACGGTGGCCTCGATGAGCCCGTACGGACGGTCGGCCGCGAAGTAGACCTCATTGTCGTTCTTGAGGCCGAACGGCTCCAGGTCCACCAGGAAGTGGTGGTTGTTCGGCAGCGAGAAGCGGATCTCGTCGATCTCGCTGCGGCTGTTGATGATGCGCGAACCCATCTGGTAGAGGGTCTGCTGGAGGGAGAGGGAGTACGTCTCTGCGAAGGCTTCGAGCATGTGCTTGCGCGCCTGCTCGTAGGACTTCTCCCAGTTCGGCATGCGCGCCTCGTCGCTGGTCCAGTTGTACCGCCACCTGGCGGACACGTCGGTGGCCAGGACGCGGTCGTACGCCTCCTTGAGCGTCGTGTACTTGTCCTTGACGTAGCCCCAGAACTCGGAGTTGGTCGAGTTCATCACCGAGAGTTCCTTGAGGCCGGAGATGACCTGCCACTTTTCACCGTCGTAGGTGATCTGGGTGGTGCGGGTCTCCTGGCCCTTGCGCACGAAGGAGTGCTTCACCTCGTCGGCGCCGATGAACCGCGAGTTGCCTCCGGAGGTCGCGATGCGCTCCCAGGAGTACTCCTCGATCCGGATCCGGGCGGTCTGGATCGGCTCCTGCGAGGACACGAAGTGCCGGGCGAGGTGGATGCCGAACTGCTCGGCGGACTCGATGCCGTACTCCTTGGCGAACGCGAACACCGTGTTCTTGGTGGTGTCGGTCGGCAGGACGTTCGCGTTGGAGCCGGAGTAGTGGACGTCGTCCATGTCGCCGGAGAGGGCGACCGAGACGTTCAGGTCCTTGATGTGGTGGGTGTCGCCGTCCCGCGTGATCCTGACGACGCGGTTCTCTGCTTTGCCGTACTGGTTCTGGCCGAGAATCGTGGGCATGTGTCTGCTAGCTCCCTCGGTATACGGAGTAGCCGAACGGGTTGAGCAGCAGCGGTACGTGATAGTGCTCGCCCGGGGTGACGGCGAAAGTGATCGCCACCTCCGGGAAGAACGCACCGCTGTCCCTTACGCGGGGGGCGTCCTGCTGCGCCTCGGCTTGCTTCTTGCTGGCGAAGTACGACTCTGTCTCGAAGTCGAGCCGTACGTGGGTGGTGCCCTCCGGCAGGGCCGGCAGGTCCTTGCAGCGCCCGTCCGCATCGGTCGCCGAGCCGCCGATCGCCACCCACTGCGCGTCACTGCCCGTGCGGGCGGCGAGCGAGACGGCGACGTCCGCGGCGGGGCGGCCGATGCTGGTGTCCAGGATGTGGGTGGACACCGATGCGGCGGCGAAGGTGCTCAAGACCTTCACTCTCCTTCTGTGACGAGACGGGTCAGCCTGATGCGGTTGATCTTGCCCAGTTCGGTGCGCACATGTCCGCGCTCCTGCTCGGGCGAGTTCCCGGACCGGGCCTTCACCGCGTCGCGCATCTGCTCACCGGTGGCCCCGGTGGCGCAGATCAGGAAGACATGTCCGAACCGCTCCTGGTAGGCCAGGTTGAGTTCGAGCATCTCGGCCCTGAGTTCCTCGGTGGCGCCGGCCATCCCCCGCTGTTCGCGGGAGGAGGTCGGGTCCCCGGGCTTCGGGCGGCCGATCGGCGGGTGACCGGCCATGGCCTCGGCCAGGTCCTCCGCGTCGAGGGCCGCCGTGGCGGCGTCGCTCGCGAAGAACAGGGCTTCCGCCGTGTCGTAGGGGCGCCCGGAGAGGATCGCTCTTCCCCAGGCCGCACTGGCACACACCTCGTGCAGTGCGGCGGCCGCCTCACGGTCCGCCAGGGTGTTGAACCGGGCCAGGCCCGGTGTGGAGCTCGAAGTCACGGGAGCCTCCGTGGCTGTTTTTCGCTGTGCGTCGGTCGGGCTGCGGATAGCTAACGCCCTCCACAACACCACGTCAACACTTTGTTGAAATTACGTTCATGTAAAAGGCCGTCGCCCGATGATCCGGACGACGGCCTTCCGTCACGCCGCGCGGACCGCACCCGTCCGCGGGCCCAACTACTCGCCCTTCGGCCCGATATCCCTGTTCAGGTAGTTGTAGACGGTGAACCGGCTGACCCCCAGGGCCCCCGCCACCGTCTCCACGCCGTGGCGTACGGAGAAGGCACCGCGTGCCTCCAGGGTCCGTACGACCGCCTGCTTGGTCCTGCGGTCCAGCTCGGCGAGCGGCATGCCGTGCCGGCGCTCCATGGCGGCCAGGATGTGGTCCAGCGAGTCCGAGAGCTGCGGCAGCCGGACCGCTATGACGTCCAGACCCTCCCAGGCCAGCACGACATCGTCGGGGAGCGCCTGCTCGGGGCCGAGCAGCTCGGCGCCCATGGCGTCCACGAGCGGCTTGACCGCGGCGACGAGGGGGTGGTCCGCGGGCTCGGTCACTTGGAGTCCTCCGCGATCACATTGACCTGGAGGGAGACCCGGGTGGCACCCGATGCCAGGGCCTTGCGCAGGAGGGAGTCCACCGCGGTGAGCACCTCGTCGGCGCCGCCCTCGGCCGTGTTGCCGAAGGGGCCGACGTCCACGGCGTCCAGGTCGGCCGACTGGACGACCTCGCGGGCCACGACCGCGTGGGCGGGTGCCTCGTCGAGATCGAAGGGCTCGGTGGTGAACTCCACTCTCAAGCGCACGGTGCCTCCATGGTGCGTGTCACCGCGGCGGGGAACCCCGCGGCTCGGGGACGACCCTAACGGACGGGCGCCACCTCGCCGGGGCGACCGCTACCGCGGCAGCACGCAGACCGCCGCCGGGGCCGCGAACGGCGTTCCCACGGACTCCAGGGCGCCGCTCTCCCCGTCGACCCGGAACACCGTGACCGTGCCGGACTTCTGGTTGGCGGCCAGCAGCAGCGCCCCGTCCGGGGAGAAGGCGATGTGCCGCGGGAAGTCGCCGCCCACCGGAACGGTGTCCAGCAGCCGCAGCACGGCCCCGCCGTCCTCGACGGCGTACCTGGTGAGGCTGTTGTGGCCGCGGTTGGCCAGATAGGCGAAGCGGCCGTCCCCGGTGACCAGCAGCTGGGCGGGGTAGCTGGTGCCGCTGCCCGTTCCGGTGGACTGCGGGGCGCCCGGGGTCAGCACACCGGTGGCGGGGTCGTAGCCGCAGACCACGACCGTGTTGTCGACCTCGCAGGCCAGGTAGGCGTAGCGGCCGCCGGGGTGGAAGGCGAGGTGGCGCGGTCCGGCGCCGGGGCGCAGCGCGGCGTACGAGAGCTGCTCCAGCGTGCCGCGGTCCTCGTCGAGCCGGTAGGTGTACACGGTGTCGTTGCCCAGGTCGACGGCGAGGATGTGGCCCCCGTCCGGCGCGGTGACGATCTGGTGGGCGTGCGGGCCGTCCTGGCCCGGTCCGGGCGCGGGGGCGGTGTGGGCGACCAGGCCGGTGCGCTCCCCCGGTGAGCCGTCGGCGGCGAGGGGGTGCACGGCGACGCTGCCGGAGGTGTAGTTGGCGCTGAACAGCCACCTTCCGCCGGGATGGACGGAGAGATGGCAGGGGCCCGCGCCACCGGTGGCCCGCGTCCCCAGCACCCGGAAGGTCCCGTCGCCGGCGAGCGCCACCGCGGTGACGCCGCCCTGTTCCTGCTCGTCGACGGCGTAGAGCGTGCCGCCCGAGGGGTGCAGAGCGAGGTACGAGGGGTTCTCGACGCCGGTGACGACGGTGCGGTCGGTGATGGTCCCGGTCGCCGGGTCGTACGAGGCGACGCCGATACCGGTGCCGCCCGGGGTGGTGGAGGTGTAGGTGCCGAGGAAGAGCGTCGCGGTCCTGCGCGCCCTCCCCTCGGCGGTGCGCGGCGTCCGCCCCGGATGTCCGGAGCGGGGAAGCGAGGGGGCGGCGGCGAGGGCGCCGCCCGCCAGGAGTGCTCCGAGGAGGGTGCGGCGGCTTGTGGGGGTGGTCATGCGAGGCACCTCGTGGGGTCGGCTGCGTCGGATGTGTCAGCCACAGTGGCCTTCCCCAACGGGCGGCGCAAGACTCGCATCGGTCATTGCGCAGGGCGCAACGCGGATGCGGGTCGCACGGCGGGCGGTACCGAGTCAGCCGCCGGACTGGATGTCGCCGCGGGTGGACGAGGTGATCGGGTCCCGGTGGGCGAAGTCGCCCGGCGGAATCCCCGGATGGTGTCCGCCCTCGACGGGCCGCACGGCAGCGGCGGGGCCGAGGGCCAGCCGGGAGACGATCCGGTAGCGGTCGCCGCGGTAGAGCGAGTGCACGTACTCCACAGGGCAGCCGGTGGTGTCCGAAGTCAGCCGCTCGAAGAGCAGGGCCGGGGAGAGCTCGGGCACGTCGAGGAGCCGGGCCTCGGCGCGGGTCACCATGGTCGGCTCGATCGCCTGGACCGCTTCGTGGACGTGCACGTCGTGGCGCTCGCGCAGGTGCTCGTACAGATCGCCGTCCTCCAACTCCTGGGCGGACAGGCCCGGCACCAGTTCGGCCCTGATGTGCAGGTGCTCGATCGCCATCGGGGCGCCGTCGACCAGCCTCAGCCGGGCGACGTACACGATGTCGGCGGCCGGTGACATGCGCAGCTTGCGCCCGACCCGGGCGCCGGCCTGGAGGGTGGTGAACTCCAGCAGCCGGCTCGACCAGGCCCCGGCCGCCTGCGGGACGGACAGGGCCAGGTCGGCCGAGATCAGTTCCCGGGTGATCTTCGCAGGCGCGACGAACATCCCTCGGCCGTGCTCGCGCACGAGCAGCCCGGCGGCCACCAGTTCGTGGACCGCGGCACGCAGGGTGGGCCGGGAGACGCCGAGCGTGGCACACAGGGACCGCTCCGAGGGGATGGCGTCACCCCGGCCGGCGCGACTCGATCAGCTCCAGCACGGCGTCGCGGGCCCGTTCCCGTTTGAGCACCGTCCCCGGTGCGTCGGCGTCCATGCGATGCCCCTCCTGACACATCCCTTATTGACCAGTTGAGTCAACGCCACCTACTAGGTCCCGCCTGGAGCAGTCCCGTGCCCCTGAACATCCAAGCCAAACTCCTCAGCGCCCTCGCCGGCGTGGCCGCCCTGGGCGCGACCGCCTTCCTGGTCCCGCTCGCCACCGACAGTCCCGAACGGCCCCATGTGATCATCGCCCAAGGCAAGGACGGCTTACCCAACAGATCGCCCATCGACTGGGTCTCCTACGGGGACCAGGTCGCGGTCGTCAACGTCACCTCGGAGGCCGAGACCCCCGCCAGTGCCGAGGAGATCGCGGCAGGCGAGGGCTACATCAGCAGGCGCGTCGCCCTGGACATCGGCGAGGTGGTCTGGTCGCGCCCCGGCGCCCCCACCCCTCCGGCCACGCTGAGCCTGGTCGTGGACGGCTGGTCCTTCAAGGGCGACACCCGCACCCCGATAGCGCTGGAACAGAGCTCGCGTCTCGAACCGGGCCACGCCTACGTGCTGTCGCTGGCCCGGCTCTCCGACGGAACCTGGTCAGCGATCGGTTCCCAGGCAGCGCTGCCGTACGACAGCGAAACGATCGGCGCGGGTGAGTACCAGGGCCAGACCGTAACCGCAAAGCAGTTCGGCGCGGCCGTGAAGACGGACGACGACAAGCCGAAGGGCGGGGACTTCTCCCCCACCGGCGCCGAGGTGATCATGGAATCAGTCGCCGAGCTCACCGTCGGCAAGCCGGCGGACTACGTCGGAACCCTGCGGGCCACCACCGACCCCGACCCGCTGACTGAGGCCAACTTCGACCTCGACCCGATTGCGCGGTTCGACACCGTCGCCGGTGTCGACGAACCCGCCAAGACCTTCTGCTCGATCGCCACACCTCTCGCCCTCTCCGAAGCGAGTCAGCTCACCTCAACCGAGCTGGGCGGCATCCTGGCCCAGCTCGTCGCCGAGGAGAACGGAGAGGATGCCACGGACCTCGGCGTCCTGGCCGCGTACCACAACGGTGACAGCAGCCTGGCGTCCCAGGCCGACGCCATCCGCCCCGCGGTCATCACGAACATCGAGAGCCAGTGCGGGATCGAGGTGGGCGACCTGGCGCCCAACTCCACGGCGTCGCAGGAGTGACAGCCGTCTGACCCGTGGCACCTGACGCACCGCAATCGCCCCCGTCCCGCCTTCCGGAACGGGGGCGATCAGGCGGGGCGGACAGGGCTCGGGGACAGCACCCAAGCCTCCGCATCGATTCGCCAACAAAGTGTCGGATACCGTCGTCGAACTCCTTGGCGCCACTCAACAACGGACTCAGGAAGCCGCGTCCAGCGGCGCGAGATCCGCACCCTGAACCGCCACCAGCACGGCCTCGGCCGGGGTCTTCCCCGCCGCCACGGCGACGGCCGGCGCGATGCCCTCGACCTCGTAGACGGTCACCTTCTCCGGCGCTTCCGCGCCGTCGGCCCCGCCCGATTCGTCGCACCCGGGCAGCAGGCCGGTACCGAGGCTTTCGCCGACTGTGAACTTCCGGTCGGTCGTGGACCGCCCCCTCACGTCGAGGTAGGACCGCCCTTCGTACTTCACGACGTACGCGCACTTCCCCTCGGACGCGCCGCCCGCCTCAAGACCCCCGTCGCAGCCGGCGGCCATCAGGGCCATGGCCCCGGCCAGAGCCCCTGCCCACCTACGCGTCCGCGGCTTCGCTCGCATCTTCCGCCCTCCTGCCTCTCCGGCACCACCGGAGGCCCCTCGGCCCCTCAGTGACACGACGGAGCAGCCCCCCTTTTCGTTCAGCCCTGCCGTCAGCATGATGGCCCCGCCAGGCAGGCGGGGCGGATCCGTCGGCGGAATTCCGCTGCCTGAGATCAGCCCGCGAGCGCGGTGCCGACCCCCCTGCCGCCCGACCTACCCGGAACAGTCCGGCGCGACGATGCGCGACAGCCGGGGCCAGCACCTGACCGGCCCGAATTCCGGGCACCCCCTTGACAGCCCGCCCACCATCCGGGCAATCTTCCGTTGAGCAGAAACTAACTTCCGCAATACGGAAGGAGCGCCGAAACCCTCATGGGCTACCCGGACCAGCGCTTCGATGTGAACCTTTCGATCCTCTTCACGGAACTCCCGCTCCTGGAGCGCCCCGCGGCAGCATCCGCGGCGGGCTTCACCGCGGTCGAGCTGTGGTGGCCGTGGATCGAGACCCCCACCCCCGAGCAGGCCGAGCTCGACGCCCTCAAGAAGGCGCTCGACGACGCCGGCACTCAACTCGTGGGGCTGAACTTCTACGCCGGACAGCTGCCCGGCCCCGACCGCGGCGCACTCTCCGTGCCCGGCACGGAGTCGGACCGCTTCCGCGCCAACATCGAGGTGGCGGCCGACTTCGCCGCCTCGACCGGCTGCAAGGCGCTCAACGCGCTCTACGGCAACCGGATCGACGGCGTGGACCCCGCCGCGCAGGACGAACTCGCCCTGGAGAACCTGGTCCTCGCCGCCCACGCGGCCGACCGGATCGGGGCGATCCTGCTGATCGAGACCCTGAACGCGCCGGAGTCGCCGCGCTATCCGCTCGTCAGCGCACCGGCCGGGATCGAGGTCGTCGACCGGATCAACGCGGCGACGGGCCTCGGCAACGCGAAGTTCCTGATGGACCTGTACCACCTGTCGATGAACGGCGAGGACCTCAGTCAGGTCATCACCGCGTACGCCGGCAGGACCGGTCACGTCCAGATCGCCGACAACCCGGGGCGCGGCGCGCCCGGCACCGGCTCACTCCCCCTGGAGCAGCTCCTGGACGAGCTGGCGAAGGCCGGTTACGACGGCTGGGTCGGCCTGGAGTACAAGCCCGGCGACCGGCCGAGTGCCGAGTCCGTCGAGTGGCTCCCGGCCACCGCGCGGGCCGCCCGCCGATAGCGGCGGACTCCCCCTCGTACACACGCTTATCGGAAGGCACCCTCATGAGCAACAACCTCCCCAAGGTTGCGTGGATCGGGCTCGGCATCATGGGCTCGCCCATGTCCGAGAACCTGATCAAGGCCGGTTACGACGTCACCGGTTACACCCTGGAGCAGGACAAGGTCGACCGGCTGGCGGCGGCCGGCGGCACCGGCGCGGGCTCGATCGCCGAGGCGGTCAGGGACGCGGACGTGGTCATCACGATGGTGCCCGCCTCCCCGCAGGTCGAGGCGATCGCGTACGGCTCCGACGGCATCCTGGAGAACGCGAAGCGCGGCGCGCTGCTGGTCGACATGTCCTCGATCACCCCGCAGACCTCCGTGGACCTCGCGAAGAACGCCGCCGAGAAGGGCATCCGGGTCCTGGACGCCCCCGTCTCCGGCGGCGAGGCCGGCGCGATCGAGGCCGTGCTGTCCATCATGGTCGGCGGCGAGCAGGCGGACTTCGACGCCGCGCGGCCGCTGCTGGAGGCGCTCGGCAAGACCATCGTGCTCTGCGGCCCGCACGGCTCCGGCCAGACGGTGAAGGCCGCCAACCAGCTGATCGTCGCGGTCAACATCCAGGCCTGCGCCGAGGCCGTCGTCTTCCTGGAGAAGTCCGGGGTCGACCTCGCAGCCGCGCTCGACGTCCTCAACGGCGGACTGGCCGGCTCGACCGTGCTGACCCGCAAGAAGGCCAACTTCCTGAACCGGGACTTCACGCCCGGCTTCCGGATCGACCTGCACCACAAGGACATGGGCATCGTCACGGACGCCGCCCGCAATGTCGGTGCCGCGCTGCCGGTCGGCGGAGTCGTCGCCCAGCTCGTCGCCTCGCTGCGCGCACAGGGTGACGGCGGCCTGGACCACTCGGCGCTGCTCCGCTCGGTCGAGCGCCTCTCCGGTCAGCCCGTCCAGGCCTGACCCACCGCGGCCGGGCCCCCTCGCGGGCCCGGCCGGCACCGCCCCGCCGGGTGATCGCACCCCGGTCCACAGACTTCCGGACGGCGTCGGCGCTGACACCTGTCCTGTCGCGCCCAGGCGTCGGCGCCGTCCGGAACACCTCTCCACCACGAATTTCAACAAACTGTTGACGTCAGGTTCGGGGCGTACTTACGCTCCTGGAGCCCCAGGACGTCGCAGTTCAGCAGCTCCCCGTACGGAAGGTCGCCCCGACACCATGACGCAGCGTGTGCTTACGACCGAGTCAGGCGCCCCGGTCGCCGACAACCAGAACTCCGCCACCGCCGGCGTCGGTGGCCCGATCCTCCTCCAGGACGGTCATCTCCTGGAGAAGCTCGCCCGCTTCAACCGGGAGCGCATCCCGGAGCGCGTGGTGCACGCCCGGGGCTCCGGCGCGTACGGCTACTTCGAGGTGACCGACGACGTCACCGGCTTCACCCGCGCCGACTTCCTCTCCGAGGTGGGCCGCCGCACCGAGACCTTCATCCGGTTCTCGACGGTCGCCGACTCGCTCGGCGGCGCGGACGCGGTACGCGACCCGCGCGGCTTCGCCCTCAAGTTCTATACGGACGAGGGCAATTACGACCTGGTCGGCAACAACACCCCGGTGTTCTTCATCAAGGACCCGATCAAGTTCCCCGACTTCATCCACTCCCAGAAGCGCGACCCGTTCACGGGCCGTCAGGAGGCTGACAACGTCTGGGACTTCTGGGCCCACGCCCCCGAGGCGACGCACCAGGTGACCTGGCTCATGGGCGACCGCGGCATCCCCGCCTCGTACCGCCACATGAACGGCTACGGCTCGCACACCTACCAGTGGACGAACGCCGCGGGCGAGGCCTTCTTCGTCAAGTACCACTTCAAGACCAACCAGGGTGTGCGCTCACTCTCCGCCGACCAGGCGGCTGAACTCGTCGGCAAGGACGCCTCCTCGCACCAGACGGACCTGCTACAGGCGATCGAGCGCGGCATGAACCCGTCCTGGACCTTGCACGTGCAGGTGATGCCGGCCGCCGACGCCGCGGACTACCGGTTCAACCCGTTCGACCTGACCAAGGTGTGGCCGCACAGCGACTACCCGCTCCAGCGGGTGGGCCGGCTGGTGCTGGACCGCAACCCGGACAACGTCTTCGCGGAGGTCGAGCAGGCCGCGTTCTCCCCGAACAACTTCGTGCCCGGCATCGGTCCCTCCCCGGACAAGATGCTCCAGGGCCGTCTGTTCGCGTACGCGGACGCGCACCGCTACCGGCTTGGCGTCAACCACACCCAGCTGCCGGTGAACGCGCCGCGCACGGCCGTCGTCGACAACTACGGCCGCGACGGGCTGCACGCCACCCGCTACGGCGCACGGCACGACAAGAACTACGAGCCCAACTCGTACGCGGGCCCGGCCCAGACGGACTCGGCGCACTCCGCCCCGCTGGCCGTCCAGGGCTGGACCGGCACGCACGAGGCGCCCGCCCACACCAAGGACGACGACTTCTTCCAGGCGGGCGAGCTGTACCGGCTGATGTCGGACGACGAGAAGGGCCGGCTGATCGCCAACATCGCGGGCGGCCTGTCCCAGGTCACCCGGGACGACGTGATCGAGAAGAACCTCGCCCACTTCCACGCCGCGGACGCCGAGTACGGCAAGCGCGTGGAGGAGGCCGTCCGCGCCCTGCGCGAGGACTAGCCTCCCTCAGCCCTGCCCGCACAACGCGCCCGCCCGGATGAGGGGTTGCGCGCGGTGCGGGCAGGACGAGGCCGCGGCGGTTGTGCGACGCCAGTGCGGTGGTGCGGGTGGGGGTCCCGTCTCCTGACCTGAAGGAGCCGGGACCTCCCGCCCCCGTCGCACGCCCGCCGCGGCCCCTGTCACTCCCCGAACCAGGGCGTGGAGTACGGATTACGGTCCCGTACTCCACGCCCTTTGGCATGCGCGCACGGGGCCCGTCAGGTATCAGCCGGCGAAATCAAGCCCGTCCGGCGATTGAGGACATCGTTTCGCCGCACAACGAAGCGGCCCCCGCCCCCCGTTGAAGGGGAGCGGGGGCCGCGGGGGCCGTGCGGGGTCAGGCCGTCGTCAGCGGGCGGATCGCCGTCGGCGCGTGGCCCGGCTCCGACGCGACGTCCTCGAACTCGTTGACCGAGGCGATGTCCGTACCGCTCATCGAGATGTTGGTGATCCGCTCCAGGATCGCCTCGACGACCACCGGCACCCGGAACTCCGCCGCCAGCTTCTTGGCCTCCTCGAAGGCCGGGAGCAACTGGTCCGGCTCGGTGACCCGGATCGCCTTGCAGCCCAGGCCCTCGACGACCTTGACGTGGTCGACGCCATAGGCGCCCAGCTCCGGCGAGTTGATGTTCTCGAACTCCAGGTTGACCTGGAAGTCGATGTCGAAGTTGCGCTGCGCCTGCCGGATCAGCCCCAGGTAGGAGTTGTTCACCAGGACGTGCACGTACGGGATGTTGTGCTGCGCGCCGACCGCGAGCTCCTCCAGCATGAACTGGAAGTCGTAGTCGCCGGAGAGCGCGACGACGGAGGCCTCGGGGTCGGCCGTCGCGACGCCCAGCGCGGCCGGGATGGTCCAGCCGAGCGGGCCCGCCTGGCCGCAGTTGATCCAGTGGCGCGGCCGGTAGACGTGCAGCATCTGCGCGCCCGCGATCTGGGAGAGGCCGATCGTGGTGACGTACCGGGTCTCGGGGCCGAAGGCCCGGTTCATCTCCTCGTACACCCGCTGCGGCTTCAGCGGCACGTTGTCGAAGTGCGTGCGCCGCTGGAGCGTCGCCCTGCGCTCCTGGGTGGACGCGGCCCACCGCGAGCGGTCCTTCAGCTCGCCGGCCGTCTTCAGCTCGCGCGCCACCTCGACGAACAGCTCCAGCGCCGCCTTGGCGTCGGAGGCGATACCGAGGTCGGGGGCGAAGATCTTGCCCAGCTGGGTGGGCTCGATGTCGACGTGGACGAACTTCCGGCCCCGCGTGTAGACGTCCAGCTTGCCGGTGTGGCGGTTGGCCCAGCGGTTGCCGATGCCGAGGACGAAGTCGGACTCCAGGAAGTTCGCGTTGCCGTAGCGGTGCGAGGTCTGGAGGCCGACCATGCCGGCGTTCAGCTCGTGGTCGTCGGCGAGGATGCCCCAGCCCATCAGGGTCGGGACGACCGGGACGCCGGTCAGTTCGGCGAACTCCACCAGGAGTTCGGACGCGTCGGCGTTGATGACGCCGCCGCCCGCGACGAGCAGCGGCCGCTCGGACGCGTTCAGCATCTCCAGCGCGCGCTCGATCTGCTTGCGGCTCGCGGCGGGCTTGTGCACCGGCAGCGGCTCGTACAGATCAGGGTCGAACTCGATCTCGGTCAGCTGCACGTCGATCGGCAGGTCGATGAGGACCGGGCCGGGACGGCCGGTGCGCATCAGGTGGAAGGCCTGCTGGAAGACGCCGGGGACCTGCGCGGCCTCCAGGACGGTGGTGGCCGCCTTGGTGACCGGCTTGGCGATCGACGCGATGTCGACGGCCTGGAAGTCCTCCTTGTGCAGGACGGCGGTCGGGGCCTGGCCGGTGATGCACAGGATCGGGATCGAGTCGGCGATGGCGGAGTAGAGGCCGGTGATCATGTCGGTGCCGGCGGGTCCCGACGTACCGATGCAGACGCCGATGTTCCCCGGGCGGGCCCGGGTGTAGCCCTCTGCCATGTGGGAGGCGCCCTCGACGTGGCGGGCGAGCGTGTGATGAACCCCGCCGGAGGCCTTGAGGGCCGCGTAGAAGGGGTTGATCGCCGCGCCCGGCACACCGAACGCGTTGCTGACGCCTTCGCGCTTGAGGATCTCAACTGCCGCTCGGGCAGCGGTCATTCGAGGCATTGAGTGCTCCTGCTCGGACCTGGGTGGAGTCGGGCTCTGTCGCGCCACCTGAGAGCACCAATTCCGCATTACGGAACATTGATTCTGCTATACGGAAGCAAATCTAAAGTGCGCCCGGACAGTCGTCAAGAGAGGCGGCTCAGTGCGGCCCGAGCGGAAGCGGCCTCGCGAAGTGGCCCAAGTCCCTCCCCGGGACCTCGCTCTTGGTGGAGCATGGGGGTACGGAGCGGAGCCGACCCGGAATCCGGGCCGCCCGCGGTTCCGTGCGGCGGAAGGAGGCCATGGTGGAGTCAGTGCCGGTACGGTGCCCGGCCTGCCGCCGCGACCACATGTACGTCGCACCTGCCTACCCGTGCCCGTGCGGCTCCCCGACCGCCCCGCCGCTGTTGCGCGGCGCCCCCGTCACGACGATCACCCACCGCACCTGGAACGACGACTGGGTGACGGCGCGCTGCCGCGCCTGCGGGCGGCACGACCAGTGGCCGCAGCCCGAACTGTGCTGCCCGTGCGGTGCGGTGCTGCGGATCCCGGTCCGCCCGGTGGCATCTTTCGGCCGTGCGCCGGGGACCGCGTCCCGGCCGGTGCGGCCGTCGCACATCCCGCTGCCGCGTACGGCCGCGGCCCCGAGGCCGGCGTTCCGGCCGCTGACGATCCGTACCGCACGCGACGCGGTCGGCGCCGCCGCGCTGTATCTGAAGTGGCTCGGCTACCGGGATGTCGTCCAGCCCGCCGAACGCCCCTCGTCCCGGATCGACCTGCGGGCGGCGGGGCTGATCGCCCAGGTCGACTCCACCACCAGGGCCACCGCGCTGCGCGATGTCGAATGCCTGTGGCTCAACGCGCTGAGCGCCTCGGTCTCCGCAGTGCTCTTCTCGCTCGCCGGCTACGCACGGGAGGCCCGGGAGCGCGCGGACGGGCTCGGCATCCCGCTCTTCGTCATGGATCTCACCGGGACCCCGCAGCCGGTGAACAGTCCGGCGGACGAACTGGTCAGCACGGGCGCCTGAGGGCCACTCCCGTACCGCTGGTCAGGTACCCACACCCATGCCGAACGCGCGCGGATCGCCGGCCGAGGATCCGCAAGCGCCGGGAAGTGCCGCACCTCACAGAAATCAACCGGCCACAGCGAGTGCTATCGGTCACGTTCGAGCCAGAGGCCACAGATGTTCGGTCGGTTGTCGGTGGCGGGCCTTACAGTGGGGCGCATGGTCTTAACTCCACGGCTTTCTCCACCCACACCCAATGCGCCGGCGCACGCCCCGCAGCCCGCACACCTCGCCCAGCCGACCCACCCCGCCGCCGTCGAGGCGAACGAGGCGATCCGCGCCCTCGTCGACGCCCGCGCCGGGCAGGACTGGTCATCCGTGGAGTCCGCCGCGTACGAGGTGCTCCTGATCGAGTGGGCGGCCGCCACCCGGCACGCCGTCACCGGCGACATCATTGAGGCCGCCTGACGGCGCCCGGTCCCTACCGGCCGTAGTTCTCCCGCAGTTCGATCTTCCGGACCTTCCCGCTGACCGTCATCGGGAAGGTTTCGAGGATCTCCAGCAGGCGCGGCACCTTGTAGTGCGCCAGCTGTCCGCGGCAGAACGCCGCCACCTCCTCCAGGGTCGGCGGGTCCGCCGGGTCCCGGGTAATGACGCAGGCCAGGATCTCCTCGCCGTACCGCTCGTCCGGCACCCCCACCACCTGCACATCCGCGATCTTGGGGTGGCCGTAGAGGAATTCCTCGATCTCGCGCGGATAGACGTTCTCGCCACCGCGGATGATCATGTCCTTGATCCGGCCGACGATCTGTACGTAGCCGTCCTCGCGCATCACCGCGAGGTCCCCGGTGTGCATCCAGCGTCCCGCGTCGATCACTTCGGCGGTCCGCTCGGGCTGCTCCCAGTAGCCGAGCATCACGCTGTAGCCGCGGGTGCAGAGTTCGCCCGAGGCGCCGCGCTCCAGCGTCACGCCCGTCGCCGGGTCGACGACCTTGACCTCGATGTGCGGCAGCACGCGGCCGACGGTGCCGGTGCGGCGCTCCAGGTCGTCGTCGCGGCGGGTCTGGGTGGAGACCGGGGAGGTCTCCGTCATCCCGTAGCAGATGGACACCTCGTCCATGTGCATCTCGGCGACGACCCGCTTCATCACCTCGACCGGGCAGGGTGATCCGGCCATGATGCCGGTCCGCAGCGAGGAGAGGTCGTACGAGGCGAAGCCGGGGAGGTTCAGCTCGGCGATGAACATGGTGGGAACGCCGTACAGCGAGGTGCAGCGCTCCTGCTGGACGGCGGCCAGCACGGCGGCGGGCTCGAAGGCGGGGGCCGGAATCACGATGCAGGCGCCGTGCGAGGTGATGCCGAGGTTGCCCATGACCATGCCGAAGCAGTGGTAGAAGGGGACCGGCAGACAGACCCGGTCCTGCTCCGTGTAGGCGACCAGCTCCCCCACGAAGTAGCCGTTGTTGAGGATGTTGTGGTGGGAGAGGGTGGCGCCCTTGGGGAAGCCGGTGGTGCCCGAGGTGTACTGGATGTTGATCGGGTCGTCGCAGGACAACTGGGCCTCGCGTGCGGCGAGTTGTTCCGGGCTCACCGATCCTGCGGCCGTCCGCAGCTCGTCCCAGCTGGGGTCACCGATGTAGTGGACGGCGCGCAGCGCGGGGCAGTTCGCGCGGATTTCGTCCACCAGGGCCCGGTAGTCGCTGGTGCGGTGCGCGAGCGTGGCGACCAGGATCGAGATCCCGGCCTGCTTCAGCACGTACTCCAGCTCGTGCGCCCGGTACGCGGGGTTGATGTTGACCATGACGGCGCCGATCCGGGCGGTGGCGTACTGGACGAGCACCCACTCGGGGCAGTTGAGCGCCCAGATCCCGACCCGGTCCCCCTTGGCCACCCCGGACGCCATCAGCGCACGGGCCAGCTCATCGACGTCCGCGCCGAGTTCCGCATACGTCCAGCGTCGCCCGGAGGCCACGTCGACCAGCGCCTCGCGCTCACCGAACGCCTCGGTCGCCCGGTCGAGGTTGCGCCCGATGGTGTCGCCGAGCAGGGCGGTGGCACCGGTGCCGTGGGCGTAGGACAGCTCGGTCACGTCAGGTCCCCCTCGGCGTACTCCGTGCCCGTGCCCCGGGCCGTGGCCTCACGCAGCTCGATCCGGCGGATCTTTCCGGAGACGGTCTTGGGCAGCTCGGCGAACTCCAGCCGGCGGATCCGCTTGTACGGGGCGAGGACGGCACGGGAATGCGCGAAGAGCACCTTGGCGGTGTCGGGTCCGGGCTCCCAGCCCTCGGCGAGCACGATGTACGCCTTCGGGACGGCGAGCCGTACCGGGTCGGGGGCCGGCACGACCGCGGCCTCGGCGACGGCCTCGTGCTCCAGCAGGGCGCTCTCCAGCTCGAACGGCGAGATCTTGTAGTCGGAGGCCTTGAACACGTCGTCCGCGCGGCCGATGTAGGTGATGTAGCCGTCCTCGTCGCGGGAGCCGATGTCCCCGGTGCGGTAGTAGCCGCCCGCCATGGCCTCGGCGGTGCGGTCCGGATCGCCGTGGTAGCCGGTCATCAGGCCGACCGGGTGGGCCGACAGATCCAGGGAGATCTCGCCCTCGACGGCGCCGGGCTCCCCGCTGACCGGGTCCAGGAGCACCACCTTGAAGCCGGGGCTCGGGCGCCCCATCGAGCCGGCCTTCAGCGTCTGGCCCGGGGTGTTGGCGACCTGGACGGCCGTCTCCGTCTGCCCGAAGCCGTCCCGGATGGTGACGCCCCACGCGCGCCGGACCGACTCGATGACCTCCGGGTTGAGCGGTTCGCCCGCCGCGACGACCTCGCGCGGCGGGGTCTTCAGCTGGGAGAGGTCGGCCTGGATGAGCATCCGCCAGACGGTGGGCGGCGCGCAGAAGCTGGTGACCGCGGAGCGGTCCATCTCGGCCATCAGCCGGGCCGCGTCGAAACGCGTGTAGTTGAAGATGAAGACGGTCGCCTCGGCGCTCCACGGGGCGAAGAGGTTGGACCAGGCGTGCTTGGCCCAGCCGGGCGAGGAGATGTTGAGGTGGACGTCGCCGGGCTTCAGCCCGATCCAGTACATCGTCGACAAGTGGCCCACGGGATACGAGACATGGGTGTGCTCGACCAGCTTGGGGCTGGCGGTCGTGCCCGAGGTGAAGTAGAGCATCAGCGGTTCGTCCGCGTCGGTCTCCCGGCCCGCCGTGAAGGTCTCCGGCTGCTCGTCGGCCCCGCTGTAGGAGAGCCAGCCCTCGGTGTCCGCACCGACACTGAACCGGGTGTAGCGGCCGGGCACCTCGTCGAACTTGGCGGTGTCGGCGTCCCGGACCAGCACATGGCGGACCCGGCCGCGCTCGACCCGGTCACGCAGGTCGGCCGGGCCCAGCAGCGGGGTCGCGGGGATGACGACGGCGCGCAGCTTCATCGCGGCGAGGGCGGTCTCCCACAGCTCGACCTGGTTGCCGAGCATGACGAGGATGCGGTCGCCCTCCCGCACGCCCTGGGCACGCAGCCAGTTCGCGGCCTGGTTGGAGCGGGCGGACATCCTGGCGAAGGACATCTCGGTGCGCCCGCCGTCCTCCTCCACGATGTGCAGGGCGGTGCGGTCGTTGTTCCGGGCGATGACGTCGAACCAGTCCAGGGCCCAGTTGAAGTGGTCGCTCCGGGGCCAGCGGAAGCCCTCGTAGGCGGCGCTGTAGTCCTCGCGGTGCTCCAGCAGAAAGTCCCGGGCGGCCCGGAACGTCTCCGTCGCACTGGTTGCCGACATGTGCCCTCCTCATTGCGGACCGGACCGGCCTCTGGCGTTCGGTCCTCCATGATGTAAACAGTGACCCAGGTCTCACCACCCCCGAACGGGGGTGCTGCGCAGGCAGCTGAACCCTGGGGCCGAGCAGGGAGGCGTCATCGTGCCGGAATCCGTCGATGCGGTGGAGATGCAGTCCGCGCTGCTGCGGCTGCGCCGGACGAGCGGACTGCCCGTGGCGTTCGGCGGGCTGCTCTCCGACACCCGCCATGCCAGGATCGCCGAGCTGAACGGGGCGCACACCGCGGCGCTGCGCGGGCTGGTGATCTCGGCCGGCAGCGGTCTGGGCGGCAAGGCAATCGCCCTGTCCCGGCCGTGCGCGGTGACCGACTACCACTCCTCGCGCCACATCAGCCACGAGTACGACACGGCCGTGGCCGCGGAGGGCCTGCGCTCGGTGGTCGCGGTACCCGTCGTCGTACGGCGCAAGGTGCGGGGCGTGCTGTACGGGGCGCTGCGCGAACCCCTCACGCTCGGGGACCGCACGTTCGACGCGGCGGTGGCGGCGGCCCGCGATGTGGAGCAGGCGCTGGCCGTCCGGGACGAGGTGCAGCTGCTGCTGGCCGTGACCCGCGAGGAGGTGACCGACCCGCGGGCCGCCCCGGAGGCGTGGGAGGGCGTCAGGGAGGCGCATCGGGAACTGCGCGCCCTGGTGCCGAAGGTCCTCGACCCGGCGCTGCGCGAAGAGCTGCTCGCGGTGTGCGGGCGGCTCGCCTCGGCGGCCGGTGCCCGGGTGCCGAGGTCACGGGAGGTGCAGTTGGCGCCCCGCGAGCTCGATGTCCTCGCCTGTGTCGCGGCGGGCGCGACGAACGCGGTGGCGGCGGACCGGCTCGGGCTGCGCCCGGAGACGGTGAAGGGCTATCTGCGCTCCGCGATGCGGAAGCTCGGTGCGCACACCCGGCTGGAGGCGGTCGTCGCGGCCCGGCGGGCGGGGCTGCTGCCGTAGTCGCGGCGGCTCGGAGGGCGGCGGGGCGCGCGGACCAGGGCCTTCCGTCCCCCGGTGCGCCGTTCACCCGCTCACCCGTCGAAGTCGATGAACGAGGCGAACCTGATGTCGTACCCGCTGCCGTCCGTGGGCGCTCGCGTCATCACGGAGAGCAGGGCGACGGCCTCCTCCGTGACGGCGTCGCGCCCGGCCGGGCCGAGCGGCCGCAGCTCCTGCACGGTGACGGTGGCCGGTGCGCCGTCCCGTGTGGCGTCCAGCCGCCAGAGGGCCGCGAGGAAGCCGTCGGCCAGGACGCTTCCGTAACTCTGGTTTCCCACCCCGTTGCGCCCCTTGAACCGCGGCGGGATGACGCGGGTACGGTCGGCGTGGCCGAGCAGCACATTGTCGAACTCGGGCAGGAATCGCGGCGGGGCGGGGGTGTCCTCGTCGGGGCGCGGGGCGTCGGGCAGGTCGAAGAGCTCGACGCCGTTCTCGTCCCGGAAGGTGATGAGTCGCGGGCGAAGCCGGTCGAAGACCTCCGCCAGCCGGGTCAGGCCGGCCCATGACTGCATGTCCCGCACCGACGCCGGTCCGAAGGCGCCGAGGTAGCGCAGCACGGTGGCGTCGGGCGCGGGCACCGGCTCGGACGGCCTGGCGAGCCAGTGCTCGGCGGTGGTCAGCGCCACCCGGCCGCTCTTCCCCCACACCCCGCGCGGGGTCACCTGGACCAGCGGCAGCAGACAGCGGGCCGCCGTGCTCAGCGCCTGCGGGTCCGCGTCGGGCCACTCGGTGAGCAGCCTCTCGCGGATCTCCTTCGGGGTGCGGGAGGCCTCCTCGACGTACTCCCGGCTGATGTCGCGGAGCCGGCCCAGGTCCACGCCCACGAGCCGCTTCCGGAAGATCCTGAGCTCCCGGTCGCGGGCCTCCTGGACGAGGGGGCGCAGGGTGAGGGCGTCGTCGGCGGTGTGGGTGTGGATGGTGGAGCGCAGGGTGACGATGCGGACGGCCTCGCGCGACTCCATCAGTGCGGCGAGCTCGGCCGGGTCGAAGCCCTCCAGCCTGGCCAGCAGCTGGAAGTACGGCGGCCTGGTGTTCTGCGCCTGGAGGCCGACGAGGTGCCGGATCGCTTCCTCGGCCGGCATCTCGGCGCGGCGGAGCAGCAGTTGGCGCTCCAGGGTCGCGCGCCCCAGTGCCCGCGGCGACAGCACCGCGGGGGCGGGGGCGGAGGTCTTCTTCTTCACGGCCATGGGCGGCACGGTACGCGGCCATCAGGTCGGATTCCGTCCTGATAGCGCGGCCCCCGGGCCACGGCCTCGCAGGCCGCCGTGCCCGCCGGGCGCGGGACCCGGGCCCTGGGGCCGTCCGCCCGCATCATGGACCGGTGATCAGCGTCCTCTTCGCCGTCCTGACCGCGCTCAGCAACGGATCCGCCTCCGTCCTCCAGCGCCGCGCCGCCCTCAACGTCCCTGACCGGGACGCGATGCGGGTGTCACTGATCGGCCATCTGCTGCGCCAGAAGGTGTGGCTCGCGGGGATCGCTCTGGTGATCGTCGCGGCCGTCTGCCAGGCCGTGGCGCTCGCCACCGGGCCGATCGCGGTGGTCCAGCCGATCTTCGTGATCGAGCTGCCGGCGACACTGCTGCTGGCGGGGTTCGTGATGCGGGTGCGGGTGCCCCGGCCCGTCTGGTTCGGGGCGGCCGCCGTGACGGCCGGTCTGGCCCTCGGCATGGCATCGGCCGCTCCGGGCGGCGGGAGCGCCACGGTGCGCGGGGCGGCGTGGGTTCCGGCACTGATCCTGACCGGCCTCTTCGAGGCGGCCCTGATCGCCGGGGCACGGGCCACCCGCGGCAACGCCCGGGCAGCCCTGCTCGGCACGGCCGCCGCCTGCGGGTACGCGCTCACCGCCGCGCTCATGAAGGACGCCATGGCGCGGCTCAGCGACGGCGGCGGGGTGGCGCTCCTGGAGTCCTGGCAGCTCTACGCCACCGCCGTAGCGGGCGTCGGCGCCCTGTTCCTCCTCCAGAACGCCCTCCAGGCAGGCAGCCTGGTCGCGGTCCAGCCGTGCCTGACCCTGGGCGACGCCCTGATCAGCGTCCTGTACGGGGTGACCCTGTTCGGCGAGGAACTGCGCACCGGCTGGTGGCTGCTCCCCGAACTGCTGGCCCTGGGCCTGATCACCGCGGGCTGCGTCGAACTGGCACGGTCACCGCTGGCCGCCGGAAAGGCGGCTTCCCCGTCCCGCACGCGCCGGGTGAAGTGATCACCACCGCGGTTGCGGGACGGGGAAGCCGCGTTCCGGGAACACGCCCCGGCTGTCTGCCGGCTACTTGCTCACGGCGAAACGCATCAGGGCCTGCTCGTCGCCCTGCTTGATCTTCCCGGTCTCGTTGATCACCTCGAGCTTCCAGCTCCCGCCGACGCGGAACGCCTTGGCCACGGCGCAGCCGTTGTCGTTGCTGAGCAGGCTCGGCCAGATGTCGGCGACCTGCTGGGTGGTGCCGCCCGTCGCGTCGTACACCTTGAAGCTGATGTTGCGCGCGTTCTGGAAGGAGCTGTGCTTCTTGTACGCCGCGGCGATGAAGACGATGGACGTGATGTTGGACGGCACCCTGGCGAAGTCGACGGTCACGGTCTCGTCGTCGCCGTCACCACGCCCGGTCTGGTTGTCGCCGCTGTGCGCCAGCGAGCCGTTGCCCAGCGGGTCCAGCGAGTCCAGCCCGGCCAGCCGCACCGGCTCCGCGCCCTGCACCGCGATGGCGATGAGGTCGAGGTCGGTGCCCTTCTTCTGACGCAGCTTCCCCATCAGCCCGCCACTGCTGCCGACAGTGGGATCCCAGGACACCCCGATGGACAGATGGGTCACCCCGTCCAGATCCGCGGGGCCGTCTTCCTTCTTCAACGTGATCATGCGTGATCCTCTTCGTGGCGAGATTCCCTACAGGTCGAGTGTGCCTGGTGTCTTCCGCGCGCAGCCCACCAGGGGCAAAATTTCGACCAAGTGTTTGACGCCACGGGACAGATTGTCCTGCGTCGGCAGGATGTCACCGGACATGGGCACGTGCTAAGGGCGTGCAGAGCATTAACTTGCGTGTTGTAGCCCTTGACGCCGCTGCTCAAGCAGGGTGTTCGACAGCAAGTTGTTTACCGGCACGCCCTAACTTGATCTTTAACCTGTGCGGCGTGGACGTGGAGTCGTTGGCTTCTTCGTCCGTCGCTTTGTGGAGTCTGGTTTGCCGACTGTGTGCACGTCATAGCGTGCGGTGGGTTGGTTGTTTCTGCGGCCGGGTGGCCGTCCTGGGCCGGGCTGAGAGGATTTCGGTGCTCCGGCTGGGCAGGCGGCCTTCGGCCGGAGGTGCCGAAAATCGCGGCGGACTCGTGCAGGGGTAAGCCTGTCCGCGGGACTTGGCTTCTCCCAGGGTCGGCGCAGGTCCGCCGCCAGGGGGCGGGCGAGCCGGAGCTGGGTGAAGACCACGAGGATCAGCCAGGTCCAGCGGTCGGCGGCTTCGGGGCTGCGGATCTTCGGGCAGGTCCAGCCCAGGGTCTGTTTGAACAGCCGGAAGGTGTGCTCGATATCGAAGCGCCGCAGGAATGCCTGCCAGAGCAGATCGACTTCCGCCTCAGTGGCGTCGAGCCCTGACCACCACAGCCAGACCGGCTTCGGTGTTGCCCCGCTGGGCAGGTGCTCGACCTGCAAACGGATCACCGTGCCCTCGATAACCGGCAAAGCACCCAGCTGAGCGGTCCAGGCCGAGCGATGGGTCAGTCTCGGGTGGAGCCGGTCCCAGGCCCGGGCGACGGCGGTGCCATAGAGGCGGGTTGCGGTCACCGTCTGCGCGTCGGGAGTGTTCCAGGTGGACGGGTCACCGAATACGAACTCGCCGCCATGGCGGGGCGGCCGACCCCGGACACCGGGTTCGCGGGGCGGGACCGACCGTCGCAGGACACGGTCCGAACGCATCCGGCCCAGCACCTGCACCGGTAGATCCTTGAGCAGGAAGGCCAGGCGGGGCACGTCGTAGCCGGCGTCCACGACGATCAGGATCTCCGGGTCGCCGTCCTTCCACTGCCCCGCCGCGATCAGCCGCTCGACGAGATCGCGCATCTGCCCGGCAGTGACGGTGGCGGCGTCATCGCCCGGTGCCAGACGCAGTGCGTCCAGCGGTGCGGTCCAGGAACTGCGGCCCGTCTCCAGCGCGCAGATCACCGAGTAGGGCCAGCCGGGCACGGGAATGTGCTGGTCCCTGCCCCGTCCGTAGGTGTGGCACAGAATCCGCTGCGGTGAGGTGTGGGCACTGGGCCGCAGCCAGCAGGTCAGGTCGGCGGCCAGGACCAGCCGGCCGTCCGCCGCCCGTGGCAGCGGCACCGTGGCCAGGCCCCGTCGCAGCCGGGCGACGTCGACCCGGCCCGCGGACAGGGCGTCGTAGAGCCCGCCATGCCCGCGACGGTGTTCACCCACCAGCGACAGTTCCACCAGCGACCGGACCGGACCATCCGCGCACAACACCGCGTCCGCGAGTTCGAACAACGCATCCGCACGCTTGGTCAGACAGGAGTAGAACTCACCCCGGAAGCGTGACAGTTCCGCAAACGGATCCTGCCCGACAGCATGATGCGACAGACTCATCCCCACGGCCTTCGTGCTGAGCGTTGTGTGTTCCTTGGTCGGATCACATGCTCAGCCGAAGGCCGCCCGTGTGTACGGCAGTTACCAATCCGAGTGATCAAGTACGACGCACCGTTCGGACCCCGAGGTTAAAGATCAAGCTAAGGGCTGTCCCGCAATTCCTGGCGGATCAGCGCGCGGCGTCAGATGCGGTGCATCGCAAGGCGGAGGGGCGTCCGCATACTGGATGTATGTGGACGTTCCGACAACGCGGCGAGGTGCCGTAGCTGTCGTCGCGCGCCCGCCGGGGATTGCGGGACGGCCCTTAGGGGTCCCGAGATGTCAAGACTCCCGGAGCGCTCAAGGGCTCGACGCCCGAGCCGCCGCGGCCCGGCCGGAGGAGGATCCGCTCGCTGTGCCGGCCGCCGCAGTGGGGCGGGCCGGCCCCTGCTCATCCGGCCGGTGCCCGCACCACCAGCGGCGTCCCGAGGAGCTGGTGCCCGCCGCTGGCGAGCATGCGTACCTCTCCGCGCTCACTGATCTCCGCCCGGACGATCCCGGTCTCGTCCTCATAGACCGGGTATCCGCCGGCCCCGGCCTGTGCGGTGCGCCGGACGGTCACCGTGTCGTCCTCGACCGCGGACGACTGAAATACCAGTTGGTAGCTCTCCGGGTAATCCATGACGGCCTCTCCGTGGCTGCGTCGGCGGACGGCCTCTCCACGCGGTTTTCCGTGCCGGTCCCGCCCTGGGGGGGCGCTCGGGCCCACACCAACCATCCTCCCTCACTCCGGCCGTCGCCGCCCATCCGCTGCCGCACGGCTGCGGGTCCGCTGCCGGGCCCCCTATCCTGAAGAGGTACGGGAGGTTCGAAGGCAATTGGGCTGCTGTGCCCCCCTTCTCCCGCGTCGTACGTGGGCATGACCGGGATCCCCGACATCGGAAAGGGACTCATCATGAAGGATGCCGACCGGGGCGACGAGGTCTACCAGCCCCAGCAGCCGGAGGCCTCCGACCCCGCAGATCTGCTCGACGCGGAAGACACCCTGGACAACCGCGATGTCGCCGACGTCCTGGACGAGGGGTACTCGCCGCCCGAGCGGCCGTGGGCGGTGGAGGACCGGGGCACCACCGCGTCCGAACAGCACAGCGGCGAGACCCTGGAGGGCCGGCTGGCCCGGGAGCTGCCCGAGATCTCCGGCGAGCCCGGTGACGGCGTGGGCGATGTCCCGGACGGAAACGGCGAGCCCTGGGACGGCGAGGTCGGGACCGTACGTGCCGGGCGCCTCACCAGGGAGCTGGACCGCAACGACCCGGACACCACGGCGGGCGAGGACGTCGGGATCGACGGCGCGGCGGCATCGGCCGAGGAGGCCGCCATGCATGTCGTTCCGGACGGCCAGGTGTAACCGCGGCCGTGGCCCGGGAACCCGCCGCGCTCCCCCGCCACTTCGCCCGTCCGTCGTGGCACCGCCGTACCGAGGGAGAGTCAACATGCCGTACATCACCGTCGGCCGGGAGAACTCCGCCGATATCGAGCTGTACTACGAGGACCACGGCGCGGGCAGGCCGGTCGTCCTGATCCACGGGTTCCCGCTGAGCGGCGCGTCGTGGGAGAAGCAGCTCCCGGTCCTGCTCGGCGCCGGGTACCGGGTCATCACCTACGACCGGCGCGGTTTCGGCCGGTCGAGCAGGCCCGTCACCGGGTACGACTACGACACGTTCACCGAGGACCTGAGCACCGTGATGGAGATGCTCGATCTCCAGGACGCGGTGCTGGCCGGGTTCTCCATGGGTACCGGCGAGGTCACCCGCTACCTCGGCAACCACGGCTCGCGCCGGGTCGGCCTGGCGGTCCTGGTGGCTCCCGTGCCGCCCTACCTGCTGAAGGCGGACGACAACCCCGCCGGCGTCGACCAGAGCGTCTTCGACAGCATCATGCGCGCTGCCTTCGCGGACCGGCCCGCCTATCTGACGGCGTTCCTTGATGACTTCAACAACACCGACAAGCTCGGCGGCACCCGGATCAGCGAACAGGCCCTGCGGATGCAGTGGAACGTGGCGGCGGACGCCTCCGCCCACGCCACGCTGGCCTGTGTACCGACGTGGCTGACTGACTTCCGCGACGACCTGCCGAAGAACGACGTGCCGACGCTGGTCGTGCAGGGCGACGAGGACCGCATCCTGCCCATCGACTCCACCGGGCGGCGGCTGCCGGACCTCATTCCTGACAGCCGCCTCGTGGAGATCCCGGGCGGTCCGCACAACATCGGCTGGACCCACGCCGAGGAGCTCAACACCGCGCTGATGGGCTTCCTGGACGATCACCGGCGCTGACCGGCCCGTTGCCGGAGGCGTCGTTACCCCGGAGGTAATCGACCCGTTCCACGATGTCGGACATCGTGTTCCTCACCAGCACAACGCGCCCGGCCCACCGGCCGGGGCCGATGAGAGGAACCACGATGACCTCGTACGACGACGCCGTCCAGCGCTACTTCGCCGCCTGGAACGCCGCCACCCCCGAGGAGCTGGAGAAGGCTGTCGCCGAGGCCTTCACCGAGGATGCCACCTACATCGACCCGCTGGCCGATGTGCGGGGACACGACGAGCTGGCGGCCGCGATCAGCGGCGCCCAGCAGCAGTTCCCCGGCTTCGCCTTCCGCCCGGCCGGGGCCGTCGACGGGCACCACTCCCTCGTCCGCTTCAGCTGGGAACTGGTCGCCGCGGCGGACGGCTCGGCGCCCGTCGCCGGTTCGGACGTGATCACTCTCGCGGACGACGGGCGGATCAGCTCGGTGAGCGGATTCCTGGACCGGGTACCGGCCGTCTGACTCCCGGCGCTGTCCACGACGGGTGCCGGCCCGTCGTTGGGGCGACACGGCGGGCATCCGGCGGGGGCGTGAACAGCGGCGCCGTGAGCGATGGCGGGGCGTGTCCGGCTCCCGGTCGGCGGCCGGCGCGGGCCGGATGGCGCAGCGATTTCTGGAATTAACCTCTGATGCCTTGTCATCGCCGGTTCTACGCGCATAGCTTGTGCTCCCTCATCACACTCTGAGGGGCAGTATCCGTGCGCATATCCAGACCTCGTTCCGTCCTGCTGGCCGGCGCGGTCGCCGTGACCCTCTCGGCGACCGCGCTGCCCGCCGCCTTCGCGGCCCCGTCCTCGACCGCCGTGATCTCCGAGGTGTACGGGGGCGGCGGGAACTCGGGGGCGACGCTCACCCGCGACTTCGTCGAGCTGGCCAACGCCGGCTCCGCCGCGTACGACCTGTCCGGGTTCAGCGTCCAGTACCTGCCGGGGGCGCCGTCCGCCGGTTCGCAGTGGCAGGTGTCCCCGCTCACCGGCGCCGTCGCGCCCGGCGGCCGCTATCTGGTCGCCCAGGCCGCGGGCACCGGCGGTACCGTCGGCCTGCCCGCCCCGGACGCCACCGGCACCGTCGCGATGGCAGCCGCGAGCGGCACGGTCGCGCTGGTCTCCGGCACCACGGCACTGACCTGCAAGACGGCGGCCGACTGCGCCTCGGACACCCGTGTCGTGGACCTGGTGGGCTACGGCTCCGCGGTCGTCCGCGAAGGCAGTGGACCGGCGACGGGCGCCTCCGCCACCGCCTCCGTGGCGCGTGCGGCCTCGCTCGCGGACACCGACGACAACGCCGCCGACCTGTCGGCGGGCGCCCCGACGCCGGTCAACGCGGCCGGTGAGACGCCCGGCGGCGAGGGCCCCGGCGACCCGGGCAACCCCACCGAGCCCGGCACCGTGCGCGTGCACGACATCCAGGGCACCACCCGGGTCTCCCCGCTGGACGGCCAGGCGGTGACCGGGGTCCCCGGCGTCGTCACGGCGGTCCGCACCACGGGTTCGCGCGGCTTCTGGATCCAGGACCCCTCGCCGGACGCGGACCCCCGTACCTCCGAGGGCGTCCTCGTCTACACCGGCTCCGCCACCCCGACGGTCTCGGTGGGCGACTCGGTCCTGGTCAGCGGCACGGTGGACGAGTACTACCCGTCGGCCACCACGCAGTCCATCACCGAGATCACCGCCCCCAGGACCACGGTCCTCTCCTCGGGCAACGCGCTGCCGGCACCGGTGACGCTCAACGCGGCCTCGGTGCCCGCCGGCTACGTCCCCTCGGCGGGCGGCGGCTCGATCGACGCGCTGCCCCTCGAACCGGCGACGTACGCGCTCGATCTCTACGAGTCCCTGGAGGGCACCCGGGTCGAGACCGCCGACACCCGGGTCACGGGCGCCACGAGCTCCTACGGCGAGGTCTGGGTGACCGTCGAGCCCGAGCAGAACCCGACCCGGCGCGGCGGCACGCTGTACTCCTCGTACACCGACCAGAACACCGGCCGGATCAAGGTGATGTCGCTCGACAGCGCCCGGCGCGTCCCGGTCGCGAACGTGGGAGACGTGCTGGCCGGCACCACCTCCGGTGTGCTGGACTACGACTCCTTCGGCGGCTACAGCCTCCAGGCCACCCAGCTGGGCACGCTCACCGACCGGCACCTGAAGCGTGAGGTCACCAGGAAGCAGAAGCGCGACGAACTCGCCGTCTCCACCTACAACGTGGAGAACCTCGACGCGCTCGACGACCAGGGCAAGTTCGACACCCTGGCCGAGGGCGTCGCGGTCAACCTGGCCTCCCCCGACATCGTGTCGCTGGAGGAGATCCAGGACGACAACGGCGCGGTCAACAACGGCACGGTCGGCTCCGAGGCGACCCTGAAGCGGTTCACGGACGCGATCGTCGCGGCGGGCGGCCCGCGGTACTCCTGGCGCTACGTGGCTCCGCAGGACGGCAAGGACGGCGGCGAGCCCGGCGGCAACATCCGTAACGTCTTCCTCTTCAACCCCGCCCGGGTCTCCTTCGTGGACCGCGCCGGCGGCGACGCGACCACGGCGGTGAAGGCCGTACGGACGAAGAAGGGCGTCACCCTGTCGGCCTCGCCCGCCCGGATCAGCCCGCTGAACGACGCCTGGACCGACAGCCGCAAGCCCCTCGTCGGCGAGTTCACCTTCCGCGGGGAGCCGGTGTTCGTCATCGGCAACCACTTCACCTCCAAGGGCGGCGACCAGCCCCTGCACGGCCGCTACCAGGCACCGACGCGCAGCTCGGAGACCAAGCGGGTGAAGCAGGCGGCGGAGGTCAACACCTTCGTCAAGTCACTTCTGGCGGCGGACAAGTCGGCACGGGTCATCACGCTCGGCGACCTGAACGACTTCGCGTTCTCGCCGACGATGTCCGCGCTGACCGCCGGGAAGGCGCTCAAGCCGCTGATCAACACGCTGCCTGCGAACGAGCGGTACAGCTATGTGTACGAGGGCAACTCGCAGACGCTGGACCACATCCTGACGAGCCCCGGCATCCGGCGCTTCGACTACGACGTGGTGCACATCAACGCGGAGTTCGCGGACCAGGCCAGCGACCACGACCCGCAGATCGTGCGGGTGAGGACCGGCGGTTCCGGCCACGGGCACCACGGGCACCACTGATCCCGCGCGGGCGGGCGGCTCAGCCGCCCGCCCGCGGCAGGGCCGCTCCCGCCGCGCTCGCACGCGGGCGCGGCAGTGCGAGGGCGCCCAGGGCGGGCGCCGTCTCCAGGGGGCGGTCGGTGAAGAAGCGGGCGACCAGGTCCGCCACGTCGTCGGGGCGTTCCAGGACGACCCAGTGGTCGGAGTCACCGATGGTCAGGAACCGGCTGCCCTCGATCGTCGCCGCGAAGGCGCGCTGCCGTTCGGGCGAGGTCACCGTGTCGTGCTCGCCCGCGAAGACGAGCGCGGGCACGCCGCTCAGCCCGCCGGAGAAGTCCGGCCGGTGGCCCAGCGCCCGGCGCAGTGACTGCGCGGCGTGCGGGGAATGGGTCAGCGCGTGCAGGAACGAGCGCCGGACGTAGCGCCGGGCGAGCTCCCTGCGGTGCACGGTGCGGTCCGGGTCCAGGCACATCAGCGCCTCGGCGGTCAGGGTGGCGAGCCCCTCCATGTCACCGGCTCCCAGCCGGTCGACCGCCCGGCCCCACTGGGTCCGCTGGGCGTCGCTGATGTGGGCCGGTACACCGCCGAGCACCAGCCGGGCGATGCGGCCCGGGTTCTGCCGGGCGCAGCCGAACGCGATCGACGTGCCGTAGGAGAAGCCGAAGAGGTTGACCCGGGGTACGGCCAGGTCGTCGATGATGCCGGCGACGGCCGCGTACAGGATGTCGTCGCCGGTGCCGGGCGGCAGCGGATCGGCGCCGCCCATGCCGGGCAGGTCGGCGGTGACGACCTGGGCCTGCGGTCCCAGGTGCTCGTCCATCTGCGGCCAGCCGTACATCCCCTGGAGCGCGCCGCCCAGGACGATGACCGGCTCGGTGCGGGGCGAGGGCTGCGGCAGGGTCCGGTAGCTGTAGCGCAGCCCGTGCACCGACAGGTTCCGGATGATCTCGTCGGGCATGGTGACCGTCCTTAGAGGGTCCGGCAATGGGGGTGGAAGAAGACGCGGGGTGGGTGCGTGCACCTGCAAGGCGCGGGAGGGAGTCAACGCGGACGCGCGTGCCCGGCCCCGCGGCGCCGCCCCCCGATGTGCCGGACCCACTTACGTGTCGCCGCGCGGTCAGGCCCTGGTGAGGACGAGTGCGGCGTTGTGCCCGCCGAAGCCGAGCGAGGTCTTGACGGCCGCGTCGAACGCCGCGGGCCGGGCCTGCTTGCTCACCACTTCGAGCGGGATCTGCGGGTCGGGGGCGTCCAGGTTGACGGTGGGCGGGACGAGTTGGTGCTGGAGGGCCAGCACGGTCAGCGCGGTCTCGATGCCGCCCGCGGCGCCGAGGGTGTGTCCGGTCATGGCCTTCGTGGACGTGACGAGGGGGTGCTCGCCGAGCACCCGGCGCAGCATCGTGGCCTCGATCAGGTCGTTCGACACGGTCGAGGTGCCGTGGGCGTTGACATGACCGATGTCCGCCGCGCCGACTCCGGCGTCCGCGAGGGCGGCGCGCAGGGCCCGTTCGATGCCGAGGCCCTCGGGGTCCGGCGCGACGGCGGAGTACGCGTCGCTGGACGCGCCGTATCCGGCGAGGTGCGCGCGGACGGTGGCGCCGCGGGCGCGGGCGTGTTCCGGGCGTTCCAGTACGAGGAGTCCGGCGCCCTCGCCGACGACGAAGCCGTCGCGGTGGGTGTCGAACGGGCGGCAGGCCGACTCGGGGTCGTCCCGGCGGGTGGAGACGGCCTTCAACTGGCAGGCGCTGGCGATCAGCAGCCGGGAGCAGACCGATTCGGCGCCGCCGGCGACGACGATGTCGCAGGCCCCGGTGCGCAGCATCTGGTGCGCGGTGCCGATGGCCACGGTGCCGGACGAGCAGGCGGTGGAGACGGCCTGGCTGGGGCCGTGCGCGCCGAGGTCGGTCGCGACGCTGCTGGCCGCGCCGTTGACGACCGTGAGCGGGGCGAGTTTGGGCGAGACCCGGCGGGCGCCGCGCTCGGTGAGGGCGGTGTGCTGCGCGTCGTAGAAGGGCAGTCCGCCGTGGGCGGAGCCGATGACGACGGCGACGCGGGCGCTGTCCCAGACCGAGGGGTCGAGCCCGGCGTCCGCGACGGCCTCACGGGCGGCGATGACGGCGAGTTGAGAGAAGCGGTCCATGAGCCGCTGGGTCGCCACCCCGAGGACCGCCCTCGTGTCGAGGCCCGTGATGGTGTACATGAAGTCGCAGGGCAGGTCGTGGAGTTCGGGCCGGTGCGGGACGCAGGGCGCGGTGGCGGCCTCGGACACCCCGCGCCAGGTGGCCGCGGTGCCCACGCCCGCCGCGGTGACGAGGCCGATCCCGGTGACGGCGGCGGCGAACGGTTCGGGGCGGTACCGGGCGGTCATGCCGCGGCCTTGCGGTGCACGGCGTCGACCAGTTGGCCGACGGTGTCGCGCGAGGTCAGCTGGACGTCGTCCAGGTCGACGCCCATCCGGTCCTCGATGAGGAGCCGCAGTTCCTCCAGGGCCAGGGAATCCAGCCTGAGCTGACGGAGCGACGCTTCGGGGCGGATCGTCACGGGATCGGTTCCGAAGTTCGCCACCAGCAAGGTGCTGATCTCGTCTGCCGTGCTCATGGGCACTCCTCCGCTGTCGTACGCGGTGACGCCTTGCCGCGTGAGAGGTCACTGCCATCGGGGGACGCCGGCCGGTCCGGAGGCACCCTTTATACGCCCTGTCGGCAGTGGCTCCGGTCCGCGTTCCCCCGTGCGGTGGGAGGGCTGGGCAGGTGTACGAATCCCCTGGTGTGCGCCCCGGGTCGAATCGACGGGGCGCTACGGTTCCGCCCGCCTTCAGGAGCCGGTCCGCAGGGCTCCTCCCGGAGGGGTTCCGCCCGTAAACTCCGCGATCATGAACACCGAATCCACACAGGCCGCCGAGGTCTCCGCCGACGCCCGCGCCCTGTTCTCCACCATGTCCACGATGCGCGCCATGCGCCGCCTCAGACCGGAACCCGTGCCGGACGAGACGCTGGAGCAGCTCATACAGGCCGCCGTCTGGGGCCCCAGCGGCGGCAACATGCAGTGTTACGAGTACGTCGTGGTGACCGACCGTGAGGTGATGGCGCGTCTGGCGCCGCTGTGGAAGCGGTGCGTGGACGCGTATCTGGCGACGACCGGGAAGTACGCGCCGAAGGGCATGGACGACGCGGCGTACGGCCGGATGGTGGCCGCGATCGAGTACCAGCGCGACCACTTCGCCGATACCCCGGCGCTGGTCGTGCCCTGCTACCGGTTCCCGGAGCCCCGGATCGAGGAGGAGGGCCTGGTCGCGTACGCGCAGGCGCTCGGCCCGGCGGGCGTCGAGCACATGACGAACACCCAGACCAGGTTCCAGACGCTCGCCGAGGGCTCCTGCGTCTATCCCGGGGTGCAGAACCTGCTGCTCGCCGCCCGCGCGCTGGGGCTCGCGGCGAACGTCACCATCTGGCACCTGATGCTGGAGCAGGAGTGGAAGGAGGCCCTCGGCATCCCCGAGGACATGCAGACCTTCGCCGCCGTTCCGATCGGGTGGCCGAAGGGCAACTTCGGTCCGGTCCGGCGCCGCCCGGTGGCGGACGTCATCCACCGCGACCGCTGGTAGGCCGGCCGCCCCGGATCCGGGATCTCCCGGATCCGGGCCGCCGCCTGACAGCGCCCGGCCTGCGCGCCCACATCCGCACCTCAACTCCATTGGAGTGAAAGGGAGTTCGACACGCAGCACGATGATTGTCATGCCCTGGACAGATCGATACCCTGAGCGGGCTTGGCGGCCCCTCGGCCCACCCCACTCGGGCCCGGGGGCCGTTCTTCTTCCCCCACAGAGCAGGAGCAGGTATGCCCAGCCGCCCCGCAGCCCACACCAAGGCCCGCGCATCCGTGCTGGCGGCCCTCACCGCCACCGTCCTGACCGTCACCGGCACCCCGGCCCTCGCCGCCTCGGACCCCGGCCACCCGATGAACCAGGCCTTCGAGCGGGCGGCCGGCCGGTTCGGCGTACCGCGTGACCTGCTCGCCGCCGTCGGATACGGCGAGACCCGCCTCGACGGCCACTCCGGACTCCCCAGCCAGGCGAACGGCTACGGCGTGATGCACCTCGCCAGCAACCCCGGGAACCGGACCCTGGAGCAGGCCGCCGCCCTGACCGGCAAGCCCCTGGCCGACCTCCGCGCCGACACCGGGGCCAACATCCTGGGCGGCGCGGCGGTGCTGCGCGGCTACGCGGACAAGCTGGGCCTGGACGCCCGGGACCGGGCGGACATCGATGCCTGGTACCCGGCCGTCGCCCGGTACAGCGGGACCGAGGGCCCGGCCGCCGCCCTCTACGCCGACACGGTCTACACCTTCCTGGCGGACGGGCTCGACGCCGTCACCCCGGACGGCGAGCGGATCTCGGTGACGGGCCGCCCGGTCTCCCCGCACAAGGGCTCGCTCGCCGCCACGGAGCCGGGTGCCCGCAGCGCCGACTACCCGGCCGCGCTCTGGGTCCCGGCCAACGCGAACAACTTCGCGGCGGGCCGCTCGGCAGCGATCGACAAGGTGATCATCCACGTCACGCAGGGCTCGTACGCGGGCTCGATCAGCTGGTTCCAGAACCCGACGGCCAAGGTGAGCTCGCACTACGTGGTGCGCTCGTCCGACGGCCAGATCACCCAGATGGTGCGAGACAGCGACACCGCGTACCACGCGCGGAGCGCCAACTCCTCGGCGCTCGGTATCGAGCACGAGGGATTCATCGACGACCCCTCCTGGTTCACGGAGCCGATGTACCGGTCGTCGGCGACCCTGACCGCGTACCTGTGCGACCGGTACGGAATCCCGAAGGACCGGGCGCACATCATCGGCCACAGCGAGGCGCCGGGCAACGACCACACCGACCCCGGCCCGAACTGGGACTGGACGCACTACATGCAGCTGGTGGGCGGGGACACCGGGGGCGGCACCACCCCCGACGGGCTGAGCTTCACCGCGTACACCACCCAGCGAATGGGCTCGACGGGTGCCCAGGTCAAGGCCGTCCAGCAGCTGCTGAACGAGCAGGACCAGGCGGCGGGCGCGGCCGACGGCAGCTTCGGCCCGGCCACACAGAGCGCGGTGGCGGCCTACCAGGCGGCGCACGGGCTGGACCAGGACGGCGTCGTGGGAGCCAGGACCTGGACCGCGCTGCTGTCGGCGGGCTCGACCGCGACGCTCCAGGAGGGCGCTTCGGGCGACGGTGTGAAGCGGCTCCAGCGCGCGCTGACCGCGACGCTCGGCTCGGCCGTCGGCATCGACGGGAGCTTCGGCCCGGCGACGACGACGGCGGTGCGCGGCTACCAGACGAGCCGGGGCCTGACGGCCGACGGCATCGTGGGGCCGGACACCTGGGCGGCGCTGCAGGCGGGCCGCTGACGGACATGTCACGGGGCGGGCGCGCCGCGCCCGCCCCGTGACATGCGGGAACACCCGGACGTCACGTTTGGGTAACCCGCCGGAAACCCTTGACGTTTCTCCTGACGTCTTCCTAATCTCCTCGTGTAGTCGTACTTCACGTGCTGCGGCGCTTTCCGCAGTGTTTTGACAGGCACAGACATAGACCACCTGTCGGTGGTTTCGTCATGCCTGTTTTTTTGTGCTCCCCGTGCCGCCGATGGGTCTTCCTCGAAGGCGGATTCATGGCACAACGTCCGAGCGTCAAAGGCGTCGCCGACGTCGTTGCGCTCATCGATGGGCTGGGAAAGATCACCGGCCGGGCGCAAGTCATCTGGTTTCTCGTATTCGGCGGGCTGTTCCTCGACGCCTACTCGAACGCGGCGCTGAGCGCCGGTCTGGGACCGATGACGTCCCAGATGGAGCTGACCAGCACGCAGGTCTCGATCCTCACGGCCACCGCTCCGGCCCTGGCGATCATCTTCAACCCCATCGGCGGCTGGCTCGCCACCCGGATCGGCCGGGTCCCCCCGCTGCTCATCGCCAAGGTCTTCGCGATCGCGGGCGCCCTGCTCGCCGCGTTCGCCGGTGACTTCACCGTCGTCTGGCTGGGCCGGGTCCTGGTGGGCGTCGCGTACGGCATCGACTTCGCCGTCGCCATGGCGCTGCTCGCCGAGTACACCCCCGCCAAGCTCGGCGGCCGGCTGAACCTGTGGCAGGCGGTCTGGTACGTCGCCACCACCAGCAACCTCGCGCTCGCCCTGCTCTTCTTCAACCTGGACGTCGGCGCGGACATCTGGCGCTGGTCGGTGGGGTCGGCCGCAGTCGTGGCCCTGGCGCTGCTGGTGGGCCAGTGGCTGATGCTCAAGGAGAGTCCGACCTGGCTGGCCAGCAAGGGCCGGCTGGACGAGGCCGTCCTCAACCTGGACCGGATCTACCGGATCAAGGCCGTCGCCGGGAAGCCGGACGAGGCGACCCGCGCCGCGGTCGCCGCGCCCGCCATCGGCTTCCGCCAGGCCGGACTGCTCTTCAAGGGCGAGTACCTGCCGCGCACCATCCTCTCCTCGGTGATCTCGCTCGGGCAGTCGATGCAGTACTTCGCGGTCGGCTGGTACCTCCCGCTGATCAGCCTGACGATCTTCGGCGAGAGCTTCGAGAAGGCCACGATCGGCTCGATGGTGTTCAACGCCTTCGGTATCGCGGGCGGGCTGCTGTCCGCGTACTTCGGCCGCCGGCTCGGACTGCGGCTCAGCTCCGCCGCCGGATTCGGCGGGGTCTTCGTCGCCCTGATCGCGATGGGGCTGACCTTCGAGAAGGTCCCGACAGCGGTGGCGTTCCTGCTGCCGGTGCTGTTCATCCTGTGCCACTCCGCGGGCCCCGGCGCCAACGGCAAATCCATCGCCGCGCTCTCGTACAGCAGTGACGTGCGCGCGCTCGGCACCGGTGTCACCGGGATGGTCGGCAGTTTCGGCAGTGTCGCCGGGCTGTACCTCTTCCCGCAGATCAAGGAGTCGCTCGGCCTGGCCGACACCTTCCTGGTCCTCGCCGTCGTGCCGCTGCTCGGCATGATCACCTGCCTGGCCATCAAGTGGGACCCGATGAAGGCCGCATCCCCCGACGAGACGGCGGCGCTCCGCACCGCCGACGCGGACGAGCGGGAATCCGAGGAGTCCGCGGCCGCGCGCTGACCGTCCGCCGCGCCTGCCGCACCACACGATGGTCCCTCTCCCCCTCCGTACAGCTCGCGATGCTCGCAATGAAAGGGCTGCAATGACGCAGACGCTCCCCGGCGCCGCCCCACGGCGCGGTGTGCTGGCCATCGACGAGGGCACCACCGGCACCAGGGCCGGAGTCGTTCTCGACTCCGGTGCCGCGCACGAGGTGTTCTACCGGTCGATCAAGGTCAGCCATCCGGACGACCTCTCGGTCGAGCAGGATCCGATGGAGATCTGGACCGCCACCCTTGAGGTGGCGCGCCGGGCCATCGGCGCCGCACGGGCGGAGGGCATCGCGATCACCGCGGTCGCGCTCTCCACCCAGCGGGCCACCGCGATGCTCTGGGACCGGGTCACCGGGCGGCCGCTGCTGCCCGCCGTGGTGTGGCAGGACCGGCGGTACGCCGCCGAACTCACCGCTCACGAGGCGCGGTGGGACGCCGCCCTCACGGCCCGCCAGGGCCGGCCGGTCGGTGCCCGCGCGCCGTTCCTCTGGGCCGCCCGGCAGATCGCCGCGCACCCGGAGGTGTCCGCCGCCCACCGCGAGGGCCGGCTGCTCTTCGGTACCGTCGACACCTGGCTGATCTGGCGCCTGACCGGGGGCGCCGTGCACGCCACCACCCCGACCAACGCCGCCTCCAGCGGGGGCTACCTGCTGGAGCGGCACGCCTGGGACGAGGAGTGGATCAGCCATCTGGGCTTCCCCCTCGACCTGCTTCCGGAGCTCCGCTCGGACGACGCCGGGTTCGGCACCACCGACCCGGCCGCCCTCGGCATCGCCGTCCCGCTGGCCGCCTCCATGGGCGACCAGCACGCCGCACTGATCGCGCTCGGCGGCCTGGCCGCCGGGCAGGGCATGTGCATGTACGGGACCGGCGCGTTCGTCGACGCGGCGACCGGCACCACGCCCGCCCTGCCCCGGCCCGACATCTCCGGGGTGCTCGCCCAGCCCGGCCGGCGGCAGGGCGACATCAGCCATTACAGCCTGGAGGCCTACACCTCCACGGCGGGTTCGGCGCTGCGCTGGCTCTGTGACGACCTGGGCCTGTTCGCCTCGCCGAAGGAGCTCGGTGAGGAGGCCGGCCGGGTCCCCACCCGGCCGGGCCGCACCCCGCGTTTCGTCCCGGCGCTCGCCGGGGTCCGTACGCCGGTCTGGCATCCGGAGGCCACCGCCGCCCTCACCGGGCTCACCCTCGCCACCACCCGGGCCGATCTGGCCCGCGCCGTCCTGGACGGCATCGCGCACTCGGTGTGCGACCTCATCGACGGGGTCGCCGCCACGATGGACGCCCCGTTCACCCGGCTGCGGGTCGGCGGCGGGGTCGCGGGCAGCGACCCGCTGCTGCGCATCCAGGCCGACCTGACCGGCCTGCCGCTGGAGCGGGTCGCCGACTCGGCCACCGCGAGCCTGCGCGGCACCGCCTATCTGGCCGGTGTCGCCCAGGGCCTGTGGGGCTCGCTCGAAGAGGTCGTCGAGGCGCAGCCGCACGGCCGGATCTTCGAGCCGTCACTCGGCGCGGACGAACGGGCCGCCCAGCGGGCCGCCTGGCGCGACGTGCTGATCGCCCACCTCAAGGACCCCGCACTCACACCCCTCACCCCCCACTGACGGCCCCTCACCCGTCAGCCGGCGGCCGGTACCCGACCACGCGGCCGCCGCACCGAAACACCAGGAGTTGATGTTGTGATCACCATGCCCGCCCGGAAGCCGCGGCGCAGTGCCGCGGCCACCCGCCGGACGCCCCTGCTGCTGGACCGCGCGGCGGCCAAGCGCCGGCTGGCCGACGACACGTACGACGTGCTCGTCATCGGCGGCGGCATCACCGGCGCGTACGCCGTGCTGGACGCGGCCTCGCGCGGTCTGCGCGCGGCGCTGGTCGAGAAGGACGACTTCGCCTCCGGCACGTCGTCGAAGTCCTCGAAGATGGTCCACGGCGGCCTGCGCTACATCGAGCAGGGCAACGTCAACCTCGTACGCCACTCGCTGCTGGAGCGGCACCGCTTCCGCAAGAACGCCCCGCACCTGGTGCACCGGCTGCCGTTCCTCTTCCCGATCCTGGAGAAGGAGGGCATCTTCGACGCCCGCCTCGCCAAGGGCTTCGAGGGCCTGCTGTGGACGTACGACCTGGTCGGCGGCTGGCGGATCGGCAAGCTCCACCAGCGGCTCACCGTGCCTGAGGTCCTCGCGCAGGCGCCGACGCTGCGCGCGGAGAACCTCCAGGGCGGGCTGATGTACTTCGACGCCCGCACGGACGACGCGCGGCTGGTGCTGACCATCGTGCGGACCGCGGCGGCGCTGGGGGCCACGGTCCTCAACGGCGCCAAGGCCGAGGGCCTGCTGATGCAGAGCGGCAAGGTCGCCGGGGCCCGCGTCTCGGTGGACGGCGACAGTGTCGACATCCGGGCGCGGGCCGTCGTCAACGCCACCGGGGTGTGGACCGACGAGCTGGACGCGAAGGCCGTCGACGGCCACAAGCCGCAGGTACGGCCCGCCAAGGGCGTCCACATCGTGGTGCCCTGGGACAAGGTGCGGATCAACTGCACGGTCACCGTGCCGATCCCGGGCCGCGCCCGCCGCGCGACCTGCACCCGCTGGGGCAACAGTGTCGTGCTGGGCACCACGGACGAGGACTACCAGGGCTCCCCCGACGATGTGCACTGCACCCGCCAGGAGATGGACTTCCTGCTGGAGGGCGCCAACACCGCCTTCGAGGGGAAGCTCACCCCGGACGACGTGGTCGGCTCCATCGGCGGGCTGCGCCCGCTGGTCGGCGGCAAGGAGGGCGCGACGCTCGACATGCGCCGCGACCACCACATCAGCATCGGCCGCACCGGCATGGTGACCGTGACCGGCGGCAAGCTCACCACCAGCCGCCACATGGGCGAGCTCGTCATCGACAAGGTGATGACGGTCCTGGGCCGCAAGGGGAAGAGCCGCACCAGCGACCTCCCGCTGCTCGGCGGCTCCGGGTACGACGCCGAGGCCGTGGCCGCCTCCGGTGGTATCGCCGCCCACCTGGGCGAGCGCTTCGGCACCGAGGCCCGCTTCGTGGGCGATCTGATCCAGGAGGACCCGACGCTGTCCGAGCCGATCGTCGCGGGGCTCCCGTACACCAGGGCCGAGGTCGTGTACGCGGCCCGCGCCGAGCTGGCCCGCTCGGTCGACGACGTCCTCTCCCGCCGGATGCGCGCCCGGCTGTTCGCCCGGGACGCCTCCGCCGAGGCGGCGGGCGCGGTCGGCGCGATCCTCGGCCGGGAACTGAACCTCACGGAGGCCGAGGTGGACCGCTCGGTCTCCGAGTACCTCGCAGCCGTCCGTCACGAAAAGTCCGTACTCCTCGAAGGGGCAACAGCATGATCAGCCGTCAGACCATCACCCACCCGTTCAACCGGGGCAACTACACGATCGGTGCCCCCAGCTTCGCCAAGTGGGCGCAGAACACCCCGATCGGGGACGGCGAGGCCGCGCTCCAGGTCAACCCGGTCCAGGTCCCCGAGAGCGTGATCGAGGCGCTGCGCGAGGCCGCGCACGCCGTGCACGTGGAGCGCGACGAGGTCGTCACCCGGACCCGTGACTGGTGGGCCGGTTCGATGATCGGTGAGACCGAGGGCCGTCCCGCGACGCCGGACGCCGTGGTCGTCGAGGCCGCCGACGCGGACCAGATCGCGGCCGTGCTGCGGATCTGCCACGAGGCGGGCATCCCGGTCACCCCGTCCGCGGGCCGCTCGAACGTCACGGGCGCGGCGCTGCCGGTCTTCGGCGGTGTGGTGCTCGACGTGTGCGCGCTGAACCGGATCACCGGCTTCGACGCCGGGTCGAACGTCGTGGACGTCGAGGCCGGCATGTTCGGCGACCTCTTCGAGAAGCAGCTCCAGGAGGAGTACGGCGTCACGACCGGCCACTGGCCCTCCGCCTTCGCCGTCTCCACGGTCGGCGGCTGGATCGCCTGCCGCGGCGCCGGTCAGCTCTCCACGCGCTACGGCAAGATCGAGGACATGGTCGTCGGTGTGGACGTGATCCACGCGGACGGCACCCGCGCCACGTACGGCGACTACGCCCGCGCGGCGGTCGGCCCGGACCTGCGCCAGCTGTTCATCGGCTCCGAGGGCACCCTCGGGGTCATCGTCTCGGCCCGGCTGCGCGTCCATCCACTGCCTACGTTCGCGAACGCCGTCGCGTTCGGCTTCAAGACCTTCGCGGAGGGCCTGGACGCCTGCCGCGAGATCATGCAGCGCGGTGCGACCCCGGCCGTGCTGCGGCTGTACGACACCCTGGAGTCGGGTACGCACTTCGGCCACCCGGAGACCAATCTCCTGCTGATCGCCGACGAGGGCGACCCGACGATCGTGGACGCCTCGATCAAGGTGGCGGCCGAGGTCTGCTCCGCGTACGGACCCGAGCTGGACTCCAAGGCGGTCTTCGCGCGCTGGCTGGACGAGCGGATGCTCGTCGGCAAGTCCGCGGACGGCTTCACGCCGGGTCCGGGCTTCGTCGCCGACACGCTGGAGATGGCCGCGTCCTGGACCGACCTCCCGGTGATCTACGACGAGGTGGTCGCCGCGATCCAGTCGGTGCCCGGCACCCTGGCCGCCTCGGCGCACCAGTCGCACGCCTACACCGACGGCGCCTGCGTCTACTTCTCGCTGCGCGGTGACGTGGCTCCCGAGTCGCGGCGCGACTGGTACCGCTCGGTGTGGGACGCCGCCAACGCCGTCCTCATCCGCCATGCGGCGGCGCTCAGCCACCACCACGGCTGCGGACTGCTGCGCGGCCCCTACCTGGAGGAATCCCTGGGCGCGGGCTTCGCGACGTTCGTCGCGGTGAAGGCCGCCCTGGACCCGGCCGGCATTCTCAACCCTGGCAAACTGGGCCTTCCCAGCCGATTCGGCACACCTCCGCTCAACTGACCCGGTAACCGCGAACCCCTCCCGGGCAGGCCCGGGGTCCTTCGTCTGGATCAGGCCGCAGACGGGCGTGCCAGACCGCGAGCCCGGCATGATCCACACGAGAGGCCCCAGCCATGACCCCCTCCCCGTCCCGGTCCGGCGCACCGCTCGACCCCCGGCTCACCGCGGCGTTCGCCGAGGTGCCGGTCGTCGCGTCGGTCGTCGGCACCCAGCC
Source organism: Streptomyces sp. NBC_01260 (assembly GCF_036226405.1). Taxonomy (NCBI): domain Bacteria; kingdom Bacillati; phylum Actinomycetota; class Actinomycetes; order Kitasatosporales; family Streptomycetaceae; genus Streptomyces; species Streptomyces sp. NBC_01260. Next base: position 1,270,018 of record NZ_CP108464.1, read on the forward strand.
GCTGCGGCAGTTCCTCACCGCACCGGCCAAGGTGTGCATCCTCGCCTCGTTCGCGGTGGGGCAGCTGCCCCAGGTCGTGCCGGCGCTGGCCCGGGCGGGGAAGACCGTGTTCGTGAACGTCGACAGCAGCCCCGGTCTGGCACAGGACCGGGGCGCGCTGGAGTTCATCAAGAACATGGGCGCGCACGGAGTGGTCAGCACCCGGCTCTCGCTCATAGAGAAGGGCCGGCCCCTCGGCCTGCTGACGATGATGAAGGTGTTCGTCACCGACCGGTCCAATCTGCGCCGCTCCACGGACGCGATCTCGCGCGGGGCGCCGGACCTGGTCGAGATCATGCCCGCCCCGATCGTCGCCCGGATGACCGCGCAGGCCCAGCGCGCGATGTCCCCGTCGGTCGCGGCGGGCTTCGTGGAATCCCCCGCGGACGTGGCGCTCGCACTGGCCCTCGGGTCGGCCGCGGCCGCCACGTCCGACCCCCGCCTCTGGCATCTGCGCCGCGACCAGCTGCCGCCGGTCCCGCCCGCCGCCCTCAAGAGGCCCGCACCACCCCAGGAGTAACCCCGTGACGTATGTAGTAGTGGCCAGGTACCGCACCAGGCCCGGCGAGCAGGACACCGTCCTCCCGCTCCTCGACTCCATGGCCGCCGCCTCCCGCCGGGAGCCCGGCAACCTCGGCTACCGGGTCCACCAGGGCATCGAGGACCCGCGGGCGATCGTGCTCTACGAGGAGTACGCGACCGAGGCCGACTTCACCGCGCACTGCGCGACCCCGCACTTCCAGGAGATCGTGCTCGGCAAGGTCGTCCCGCTGCTGGAGAGCCGCGACGTGCTGCGCTGCGCACCCCGTGACGAGGTGGGCGCGTGAAGACCCGGGCCGTGGTGCTGCGCGGGATATCGACGGCCCGGCCCTACTCGGGGACCAGGCCGGTCGAGGTGGAGGAGCTGAACCTCGAAGCCCCGCGCGAGGGCGAGGTGCTGGTCCGGGTCGCCGCCGCGTCCCTGTGCCACTCGGACCTCTCGGTCGTCAACGGCGACCGGGTCCGGCCCCTCCCGATGGCCCTGGGGCACGAGGCGGTCGGGGTGGTCGAGGAGACCGGCCCCGGCGTCCACCGAATCACCCCCGGCGACCATGTCGCCCTGGTCTTCGTGCCGAGCTGCGGCTTCTGCGCCGACTGCGCGGCGGGGCGCCCTGCCCTGTGCGCGCAGGCCGCCTCGGCGAACGGCTCGGGCGCCCTGCTGCACGGCCCGTCCCTGCTGACGGATGCCTCCGGCGCCACGGTCCACCACCAGCTGGGCGTCTCCGCGTTCTCCTCGTACGCGGTGGTGGCGCAGGAGTCCGTGGTGCCGATTCCCCGGGACATCCCGTTCACCGTGGCCTCGATGTTCGGCTGCGCGGTCCTGACGGGCGCCGGCGCGGTCATCAACACGGCGGCCCTGCGCCCCGGCCAGTCGGCGGTGGTCTACGGGCTGGGCGGGGTGGGCCTGTCCGCGGTGCTGGGTGCGCGGGCGGCCGGCGCGTACCCGATCGTGGCCGTGGACCCGGTGGCGGAGAAGCGCGAACTGGCCCTGCGCCTGGGCGCGACCCACACCTGCGCGCCCGACGAGGCGCTCGCCGTGATCCGCGAACTGACGTCCGGCGGCGCGGAGGTCGCGGTGGAGGCCGTGGGCAGCCCGAAGGTGATGGCCGAGTGCCTTGCCGCCGTGGCCCGCGGCGGCAAGGTCGTCTCGGTGGGCCTGCCCGCCCCCGACCGGGTGCTGGAGGTGCCGGCCCTGGCCTTCGCGGGCGAGGGCAAGTCCCTGCTGGGCTCGTACATGGGTGACGCGGTCCCCCGCCGCGACATCCCGCGTTTCCTGGACCTGTGGCGGGCCGGGCTGATGCCGGTGGAGGAGATGCACACCGGCACCCTCGCGCTGGACGAGGTCAACCACGCGATGGAGGAGCTGGCCTCGGGCCGGGCGATCCGTCAGGTGCTGGACACATCGGGGCTGCTGGGCGTCTGAACCGCGCACCCTCGAGGGAGGTGCCCGCCGCATGGCGGGCGCCCCCGGGGGGTCGAACCGTCAGGCGGCTTCGTGACGTGGTGGCCGACCGGATTGAGTGCGCCCATGGCGAGGACGATGTCGTCGGTGAACAGCTCGTCCAGCCGGTGGAGTTCACCGTCGTCGATCACATGCCCGTGCAGCGCAATCAGTTCCATGACGGCGAGTCGGTCCTCGCTACCCAGTGCCATGTGATTCCTTTCGCCGGTGCCGGAGCGGGCCACGACCGTACCCATCGAACGGTCAGTGCGCCGAGGGCTTTTCCGCCCGCTCGTACCGCAGTTCCACGACTCCGTTGCCGAAGGCCTCGGTGCCGGCGAGCCGCAGGGCGGTCCTGGTGTCCGACAGCGGGAACATGGGCTTTCCCCGACCGATGAGGACCGGGTGGACGTAGACCCAGTACTCGTCGATCAGATCGAGCGCCGCGAAGGACGCGGCCAGCCCGGCGCCGCCGAGCGCCAGGTCGCCGCCGGGCCGCTCCTTCAGCGCCATGACCTCTTCCGCGACGACATCGTGAACGACGGTGGTGTTCCAGTCGGCCCGCTGGAGCGTCCGGGAGTAGACGTACTTCGGCATGTTCCGCCAGATGACGGCGAACTCGGCCGTGGGCCCGGCGCCGGCCGGGTCCTGGTCGGCGGTGGGCCAGAAGTCCGCCATCAGCTCGTGGACGACCCGGCCGTGCAGGAAGCCGCCCATCGCGGCGAGCCGCTCGTTGTAGGCGCGGTGCAGATCGTCGTCCACCTGATGCCAGTCGATGTCCCTGTCCGGTCCCTCGATATAGCCGTCCAGGGACATCGACATGAAATAGATGATCTTGCGCATCGCAAACCTCACCGGGGAATCAGGGACGGGCCGACGGAACGAATCCGACACTACCCGGCAGCGGTCCACGGGGGCGGGAGGAAACAGCGGGCGCTTGACGGGCCACGGGCGCGCCGCGTAGATCTTCGGGGAAGGGGCGGACCACGAAGGGCCGCGCGGTCCGCCCGGCCGGTACCGGCCCTGAGGAGTCCCGTGGTGAGAGTCGGAGCGGCACGCGCCGCCGCGGTCCGCTGGGTGGCCGCACACGCCCGGCGCGCCCCCGGCTACCGCGGGGCCTACTTCAGCGGGTCGACCGTGGGCAAGCCGGACGACGCCGAGCTGCCGCCCTCGTCCGACGTCGACGTCATGGTCGTCACGGCGCAGGACGAACCGCCCGTCAAACCCGGCAAACTCCGTTACGAGGGCGCCCTGCTGGAGATCTCCCACGTACCGTGGGCCGAGCTCCGCGACCCTGCGGCGGTGCTCTCCTCGTACCATCTGGCGGGCAGCTTCCGCAGTGACACGGTCATCGACGATCCCACCGGCCGGCTGCGCGCCCTGTACGCGGAGGTCGCGCCGCGGTTCGCCGGGCGGGACTGGGTGCGCCGGCGGTGCCTGGACGCCCGGCACCGGGTCGAGAGCCGCCTTGCCGCGTTCGACGCCTCCGCACCCTTTCACGAGCAGGTGCCGGCCTGGATGTTCCCCACCGGGGTCACCACGCACGTCCTGCTGGTCGCCGCACTGCGCAACCCCACCGTCCGGCTGCGCTATCCGGCCGCGCGCGAGGTGTTGACCGCGCACAGGCAGCCGGAGCTCTATCCGGAACTGCTGGGACTGCTCGGCTGCGCGGACGTCTCCGAGCGGCGGGTGCGGCACCATGTGGCCGAGCTGACCCGGACGTTCGACGCCACGGTCCCGGTCGCGCGCACACCGTTCTTCTTCAGCAGCGACCTCACCGCACAGGCGCGTCCGATCGCCGTCGACGGCAGTCTGGAACTCCTGGACCGGGGTGACCACCGCGAGGCGGTCTTCTGGATCGTCGCGACGCTCGCCCGCTGCCACACCGTGCTGGCCGTGGACGCCCCCGCGCTGCACGCCGCACGGCTGCCCGCGTTCGAGGCGGCCGTCGCCGAGCTCACCGGGATCACCGGCACCACGGACATCCTGGCCCGCCGCGAGGAGGTCATCCGGTTCCTGCCCCGGCTGTGGGCGGCCGCCGAAGACATCATGGCGGCCGGTCCGGACACCACCGGGACGTCCGCAGGCCCCCTGCCGGAGCACCGCCCGCTCTGCTAGTTTGCCCGCATGACTCCTCCTCGTGCGTAGAACCCCGCACTGACCGCACCCGGCACCCCGGGTGCGGCACTCCGGTGTCCCCGCATACCCGCAGCGCCGTGTCCCCGCGCTGCCCTCACGAGGAATGTCATCGTGGTCACCTCTTCTTCCGCGCCCTCGTACGCCACTGTCCTGCGAACCCCCCATGCCCTGCGCACCTTCGGCGCCGCGCTGCTGGGGCGGCTCTCGTACGGGATGGTCCCGCTCGCCCTGCTGCTGGCGATCAAGGACGCCACCGGTTCGTACTCCGTCGCCGGCGGCGCCATGGCCCTGTTCGGGGCCGCCAGCGTCTTCCTCTCCCCCGCCCGTGCGGCGCTGATCGACCGGTACGGGCCGCGCCGGGTCCTGCCTCCGATGGCGGGGCTGTACGCGGCGGTGCTCGGCGTGCTCACCCTGGTCACCTGGCGGCCCGGCGCCCCGCCCCTCGCCCTGGGGGCGCTCGCCGTGGCGGCGGGCGTCTGCACTCCGCCGCTGGGCCCGGTCATGCGGACGCTGTGGAGCGGTCTCGTCCCGGACCGGGAGCTGTTGCAGCGCGCGTACAGCCTGGACGGCGTCGCCGAGGAACTGCTGTACGTCACGGGCCCGTTGCTGGTGGGCCTGATCGTGCGGGCCGGCCGGCCCGCGGCCGGTGTGCTGGCCGGTGCCGTGCTGGTGTTCGTGGGGGCGCTGGCGCTGGTGTCGTCACCGGCGGTGCCCCGTAAGCACGCGAGCCCCGCACCGGCCTCGGCCGGCACCCCCGCCGGTCCCCGGCTGCGACTGCACGGCATCCCCGCTCTGCGCCGTGCGGTGCTGGTGACGGCCGCCGTGGGGCTCTGCCTCGGGGCGCTCGAACTGCTGGTGGTGGCGTTCACCGAGCAGCGCGGCCAGGCGGCGGCGGTGTCCTGGGTGCTGGCCGCCCTCTCGGCCGGGAGCGCCGCCGGCGGTCTGGCGTACGGGGCGGTCCGGTGGAATGCGCCGAGCCGGGTGCGGCTGGTGGTGGCGGCCGCGGGGATGGGTGCGGCGCTGATGGCGGCCGGTCTCTCGCCGCGTGTGTATGTGCTGGCCGCCTTCGTCGCGGTCGCCGGGCTGTTCGTCGCCCCGGTCCTGACGACCGCGTATCTGATCGCGGACGAGTCCGTGGACGCCGCCCGGCGCACCCAGGCGGGCGCCTGGGTCAACACGGCGTTCAACGCCGGGGCCTCGGGCGGCACCGCGGCGGTCGGGCTGCTCGTCGGGCGGCTGCCGCTCGCGCTGTGCTTCGCCCTGGCGGCAGCGCCCGCGCTGCTGTGCGCGGCGGCGTTGGTGCGCCCCCGCCGCCCCCGCCGTCCCCGCCGCCCCCGGCTCGCGGGAGCGGAAGCCCGGGACCGGGTCAGCGGAGCTTGATCGCGCCGCCGTCGGCCCTCAGGGTCTGTCAGCCGGCGAGCCAGGACTCCCAGACCGCGGTCAGCTCCGCCTCCACGGCCGGCGCCACCGTGTCCAGCAGCCGCACCTGCGCACCCGGTCCGGCAAGGTCCATCCGGTAGGGGTGCGGGGGTCCCGGCGGCCTGGCGCCGAGTGCGGCGACCGAGCCGATGACGCGGTTCGGGCCCAGGATGCCGGGGAGTTCGCGTACGTCCGGGTCGGTGAGGTCGAGGTCCTCGACCAGGAGGTCGCGGCCCTCGTACGTCACCCGGGTCGTGGCCCGGACCCGCCCGCCGCGCTCCCCGGAGCGGCCGAGGACCAGGGTGTCGCGCCACAGCATCCGGGCCCCGGACGCGAGCCGGGCGTCCATGGTCCGCTCGACGTCCGCCCCGGTGGACACCACGAACGGCAGCCCGTGCCAGGTGAGTTCGCCGCCCTCGGCGATATCGACGCGGGCCCGCCACCGGGCCGAGCCGCCCCGGTGGTCGTAGGCGACGAGTCCGGCCGGCTCGACCAGCTCCAGGTGCGCGCCCGGACCGACCGAGATGTCCAGGGCCAGCTCGTCGCCGGCGAGCAGTCCGGCCCGGATGCCGACCAGGGCGATCCGGGTCCGGCCGGGGCACGGCAGCAGCGGGCGGGGGGCGAGAAAGGCGCCGGGGCGCAGTTCGCGGGCGAGCCGGCGGCCCGATTCGTCGCGCTCCACGGCGACGACGGTCGGATCGTTCACGGGTGGGTGTGGCTGTGCGGCGCCATCGGGCCGGGGTCGGTGGGGATGTGGGTGCCCGAGCGGTGGCGCACCAGCAGGGACCTCACCCAGTCGGCGAGTTCGGCGATGGAGGCCGGGTCCTTCTTGGAGAGGGCGAGGACGGGGAGACCGCCGCGGGCCGCCTCGGCGTCGGCGACCATGGCGGGCACGTCGACCTCCACGTAGGAGGCCAGATCGGTCTTGTTGACGATCAGGAGGTCGGCGCCGGTGATGCCGGGGCCGCCCTTGCGTGCGACGTCGCCGCCGCCGGCCACGTCGATGCAGAAGAGCTGCGCGTCGGCGAGGGCCGGGCTGAAGGTGGCGGTGAGGTTGTCGCCGCCGCTCTCGATGAGCACCAGGTCCAGTGGGTCGTACGCCTCCTCCAGGTCCTCCACGGCGTCCAGGTTGGCGCTGACGTCGTCGCGGATCGCGGTGTGCGGGCAGGCGCCGGTCTCGACGGCGCGGATGCGTTCGGTGGGCAGCACGCCCGCCGAGCGCAGGAAGCGGGCGTCCTCGTCGGTGTAGATGTCGTTGGTGACCACCGCCATGGAGAGCTCGCCGGCCAGTTCACGGCACAGGGTGGCCAGGATCGAGCTCTTTCCGGTGCCGACCGGTCCCGCGACGCCCAGGCGCAGGGCCCGGGGCTGGTTCAGCGGCTCGTGGAAGTGGGGGTTGGGCTGCTGCTCGGGGGTGCTGTCGTTCTCAGGCAAGGAAGAGTCTCCGTTCGCGTCGTGCGTGTTCGAGCGCCCACTGTTCGGTGAGCGCGGCGGTACGGGCGGGCAGCCCGTCCGGGGTCCGTACGGCGAGGGCGCGGGCCACCGCCGACGCCGCGTCGGGTTCGGCGGCGAGGATCCAGGCGACCGAGTCGAGCGGGTCGCCGGGCAGGAGTTTCAGCGCGGCGGACGCGACGGTCTGGAGCTCGTCGTAGACGACGGCGTGCGCCAGTTCCTCCTCGGAGACCTTCAGTACGGCTCCGAGGGCGCCGAGCGTGACCGGCCGCAGGGGCCGGGGGCGCATGGCGGCCAGTGCGGTGACCGCCGGGTGGTCCGGAGCGAGGCGCCGGGCCAGCCGGTGCACGCCCCGGCCGAGCGTCGCCGACGTCTCGCGCTGGGGTGCGGCCGGGGTCCGTGCCGCGAGGGCCCGCTGCAGGGGCCCGTAGTCGACCGGGTCGCACACCGCGGCCCGCAGGGCGAGGACGGCCGCGGCCGCCTCGGTGAGGGCGGTGGTGTGCAGCCGCGCCCTCAGCAGTGCGGGGATCCGGTCGCGGGTGAGACCTGCGACGACCGCCGGTTCGAGCCCGGCGCTGTAGGTGTACGCGCCGACCGGGAGCCGTCCGTCACCGAGCAGCAGGGGTGCCAGTGCGCCCATCAGAACATGGAGTACCGCTGGGCCAGCGGCAGTTCGGTGGCGGGTGACGGCTCGACGAGCTCCCCGTCGATATGGATGGCGAAGGTCTCCGGGTCCACCTCGATGTCCGGGAGCGCGGTGTTGTTCGGCAGGTCCGCCTTGGTGAGGTGGCGGGTGGGGCGTACGGCGACGAGTTCGCGTTCGAGTCCGAGGCGTTCGGCGAGGCCGTCGGCCAGGGCGGCCGGGGCGACGAAGCTGACCGAGAGGTGCGGGGCGGCCCCGGCGGCGGCGGTGGGGCGCAGCAGCACGGGCTGGGTGGTGGGGATCGCGGCGTTGGCGTCGCCGAGGGGTGCGTACACCACCATGCCGCCCTTGATCACGGCGGCGGGGCGGATGCCGAAGAACGCGGGGTCCCAGAGCACCAGGTCGGCGAGCTTGCCGGGTTCGACGGAGCCGATGACATGGTCGATGCCGTGGGCGACGGCCGGGCAGATCGTGTACTTGGCGACGTAGCGGCGGGCCCGTTCGTTGTCGGCGGGCAGTTCGCTGCCGCGGTCGCCGAAGCGCTGCTTCATCACATGGGCGACCTGCCAGGTGCGGCAGATGACCTCACCGATGCGGCCCATGGCCTGGGCGTCGGAGGAGGTGATGGAGAGGGCCCCTATGTCGTGCAGGATGTCCTCGGCCGCGATGGTACTGGCCCGGATGCGGGACTCGGCGAAGGCGAGGTCCTCGGGGACGCGCGGGTTGAGGTGGTGGCAGACCATCAGCATGTCGAGGTGTTCGTCGACGGTGTTGACGGTGTGCGGGAGCGTCGGGTTGGTGGACGCCGGGAGGATGTTGGGGTACGAGGCGACGGTGATGATGTCGGGCGCGTGGCCACCGCCCGCGCCCTCGGCGTGGAAGACGTGGATGCCGCGTCCGGCGATGGCGTCGAGTGTGCCCTCGACGTAGCCGGCCTCGTTGAGGCTGTCGCCGTGCAGGGCGACCTGGAGACCGTAGGCGTCGGCGGCCTTCAGGGCGGCGTCGATGGCGGCGGGGGTGGCGCCCCAGTCCTCGTGGACCTTGTAGCCGCCCGCACCGCCGAGCGCGGCCTCGCGCAGGGCCTCCTCGCCGACGGTGGAGCCCTTGCCGAAGAGCATGATGTTGAGCGGGACGCGGTCCAGGGACCGGTGCATCATCGCGAGGTTCCAGGCCCCGGGGGTGACCGTGGTGGCCTTGGATCCCTCGGTGGCTCCGGTGCCGCCGCCGATGACGGTCGTGGTGCCGGTGGCCAGTGCCTCGTGGAGGGTCTCCGGCATCAGGAAGTGGACGTGGGTGTCGACGGCTCCGGCGGTCAGGATGCGCCCCTCGCCGGAGACGACGTCGGTGCCGGGGCCGATCACCAGCTCGGGGTGGACGCCCTCGCCGATGTCGGGGTTGCCCGAACGGCCGAGGGCGACGATCCGGCCGGCCCGGATGCCGATGTCGGTCTTGACGATGCCCCAGTGGTCCAGGACCACGACGTTGGTGATGACGAGGTCGAGGGCGCCGTCGGCGCGTGACGTGGTGGCCTGGCCCATCGATTCGCGGATGGACTTGCCGCCGCCGAAGACCGCCTCGTCGCCGCCGAAGCAGCGGTCCTCCTCGACCTCGATCCAGAGATCGGTGTCGGCGAGCCTGATGCGGTCTTTGGTGGTGGGGCCGTAGAACGCCGCGTATGCGGCGCGGGTCAGTTGTGCCATGTCACACGCCCTCCGTTTCTGCGGCATCCTGTGCGGCGCCCGCTGCTGTACCTTCCGCGCCTCGGAACCAGGGCGCGGTGCGGACGACGATGCCCGGCACCGTTCCGCGTCCGCCGAGCTCGACGAGGGTGATCTCCGCGCCGACGCCGGGCTCGAAGCGCAGCGACGTACCGGACGGGATATCGAGCCGGAATCCCTCGGCCTGCGACCGGTCGAAGGAAAGCGCGGGATTCACGTCGAAGAAATGGAAATGCGATCCGATCTGAATAGGCCGGTCCCCGTCGTTCACCACGGTGAGCCGCAATTTCCGACGGTCGGAATTCACGTGGACCACGCCGGGCCCGGTACGGATCTCGCCGGGGATCACGGGATCGGCGAGGTGATCGTGACGAGCTTGCGCCCGTCGGGGAAGGTCGCTTCGACCTGAACGTCGTGCAGCATCTCCGGGACACCTTCGAGCACGTCAGCGCGGGTGAGTACGGATCTTCCCAGAGTCATGAGGTCGGCGACCCCGGCCCCTTCCCGGGCTCGTTCCATCGCCCAGCAGGCGAGCAGGGCGACGGCCTCGGGGTAGTTCAGGCGTACGCCGCGCTCCCGCCGGTCGCGGGCAACCATTCCGGCAACACTCAGCAGTAATTTATCCGTGTCGGACGGAGTGAGAAACATGGGAAACCTCCATGGCGGCAGTTCCCGGAATTCCCGGAATCGCCTTGGCCACCGTCCTCTTATAAGCCTCCGGGCAGGGCCGTGGCAACTTGCGCCACACCGCAAAAAGTCCCTTTCTTGCATCATGACCCACTATATACGGGCAAAGCAGACAAATTTTGGTCATCGTGGGACCATGCGAGAGGCGGCCGCACACCCCGGTTCAGGGGTGCGCGGCCGCCTCAAGAGGAAACCTCAGCAGGTCACTTCAGGCCGAAGGCCCGGATGATCTCCTGGTCCACGGTGAAACCGTCGCCGGCCTCGGCGTGCGCCTTGAGCGAAACCGCGGTGGCACCCTTCTTCGGGGTCTTGAACCGGGCGGTCCAGGAACCGGCCGAGTCCTTCTTCAGCTGCACCGCGCTCCAGCTCTCCCCGTCGTCGTAGCTGACCGACAGCGAGGCCTTCTTCGCCTTCACCGCACCGTCCAGCCACTCCTGCGTGGCGGACGAGAGACCGATCTCGGTCGTCTTCCCGGCCTTCACGTCACCGGCCAGGTCGGTCTTGACGTCGTAGTCCAGCTGGAGGAGCGGGATGTCGGCCTGTCCCGGTCCGGCCGGGTCGATCGCGCCCGAGAGGAAGTTCCACTCGGTGTGGGTCCGGATCGAGGTCTTCCAGGTCCCCTCGTCGCGCGAGGCGTCGAGCGCGAGGCGGTAGGGGAGCTTCTCGGGCGAGAGGTCGAAGGCGTAGCCCGCGCGGCCCGCCGACTTGCTGAGCTGCGTGTCGCCCTGGAAGAAGGCGATGGTGCCGTTGTCGTACTCGTTCTCCATCGAGCCGGAGTGGCCGGCACCCGAGTCCGTCCACGGGGTGATGTTGAACTGGATGTCGTTGTACTCGGAGCGGAACGGACCCCAGTAGCCGGTGCCCAGCCGCGGGCGGCTGACCGGTGCGAACCACGTGCCCCGGTAGTCGCGGCCCGCCTGGTAGTCCATGGTGCCGCTGCGCTCCTCCAGCGCGACGTCCGTGCCGTCGTCGTTGAAGACCGAGTGGTCCTCGTACCAGAACGAGGCGCCGGGCAGCGGGGTGACCCATTCGGTGCGGGTGCCGGGGAACCTCTCGTACTCCTGGAAGCCGATGCCGTAGCCGTAGTCGGGGATGTCGTAGCGGAATCCGCCGCCGACGACGTCGCGGTTGCCGTAGAAGGTGTTCTCCACCTTCGCCAGCTGACGGGCGGCCGGGGCGAAGGCCAGCGAACGGTCCGGAATCGTACCGTCGTGGCGGTCGACCAGGTCGTACACGTAGCGCGCGAACCTCCGCTGTTCGACGGTCACCTTCTTGCCGCGCTGGGCGGCCTTGACCAGTCCGTCGCCGGCCAGGCGCCGAACGGTGGCGATCGGGATGGCCGCCGTGGTGCCGTAGTCGGTGTAGGACTCCATCAGCACGCCGTCGCCCTGGTTGACGACGAAGAGCGCCTCGGCCCCGGCCGCGACCGCCGCCGCGATCCGGTCGGCCGGGGTCACCGCGGTGCTGCTGCGGATCACGACGGCCTTGCCCCTGGCGCTGATGCCCCGGTAGTCGGCGGCGGCGCCGTCGCCCGCGAAGACGCTGCCGAGCTTCTTCCGGCTGTCCTCGGCGACGGGGGATCCGCTCTGCACGGTCACCGGCACATCACGGCCGTCGGCCGTCAGGTCGATCAGCTTCTCGCCCTGGCGCCAGCGGGTCAGGAAGGAGAAGCTGCCCTTGGTGACCTTCTTGGTCGGGCTCGCCCACAGCTGGTCGTACGTCAGCGGGATCTGGTACGCGTCGCGCTGGACGGTGCCGTCCGGTGCGGTGCGCGCCATGTCGTAGCGCAGCTGGCGGGTCTCGGTCTCCTTCGGCGTCTTCACGGCGATCTTGTGGGCCTTCGAGGCATCGAGGGAGACCGTCGTCGACTTGTCGAGAATGATCTCGGGGGCCGCCAGGAAGGCGAGGGCCTGCGAGTCGGCGGTGTCGCCCTTGATGTCGGCGGCGGTCCAGGCGGTGTAGTTGCCCGGCGGCAGCCGCAGCGTGGTCTCACCCGACACCCCGACGACGCCGATGTTCTCGTCGCCGAGGGCGGCGAAGGCGACCTGTCCGTCCATCGGCTTGCCCGCGCGGTCGCGCAGCTCGATCTTCAGGTCGTAGAGCTCCTGCTCCTTGTTGAGCGCGAAGCCGGTGTGCGCGACGGTGGCGCCGGTGGCGTCCTTCGCGATCACCTGTCCGGAGAAGGTGGTGTTGTTGGCGACCTTGGACGGGTCGAGCGAGAGCACGGCCTCGGCGGTCGAACCGGCGGGCACGGTCAGCTGCTTCGCCGACAGGGTGTAGGCGTCGGCGTCCGTGTCGGCCGCCAGGTCCAGCGTGACGTCCGTCTTCCCGGTGTTGCGGTAGGTGATGGTCCGCTCGGCAACCGGGTCGGAGTCGGAGTGCGGCCAGTTGTAGGACGCGACCGCGACGGAGCCGGTGGCCTCGATCGTGGTGTCGATCGCCGCCTTCACATCGAGCCGGCCGCTGCCCTGCTCGTACGGCGTGTAGTCCGGCAGTTCCTTCGACGAGGTCATCAGCGCGTCCTTGATGCGCTGACCGGACCAGTCGGGGTGACGCTGCTTCACGATGGCGGCGGCGCCCGCGACATGCGGCGTCGCCATCGACGTACCGGACATCGACTGGTACATGCCCTCGATGCCGGGGACCGACTGCGAGGCGGCGGCGTTGATGTCCACGCCCGGGGCGGAGAGGTCGGGCTTCAGACCGTAGCTGCGGGTCAGCGGGCCCATGGAGGAGAAGCCCGCGCGGTTGTCCTGCTTGTCGACGGCGGCGATGGTGAGCGCCTTCTCCGCCGAGCCGGGCGAGCCGATGGTGCCCGCGCCGTAGGCGTTGCCCGCCGCGATCACGAAGAGCGGACCACCGTCGGCCGAGAGGGCGTCGACGGCCTGCGACATCGGGTCCGAACCGTCGTCCGGAATGCTGGAGCCCAGGCTCATGGAGACGACGTCGGCGCCCTCCGCCTTGGCCCACTCCATCGCCTCGATGATGCCGGAGTCCGCACCGGAGCCCTCGTCGCTCAGCACCTTGCCGATGATCAGGCCGGCGGCCGGGGCGACGCCCTTGTTGAGACCGCCGGACGCGGCGCCGGAGCCCGCGATCGTGGAGGCGACGTGCGTGCCGTGGCCGTTCTTGTCGTCGACCTCCTGGCCGGGCACGAAGCTCCTGGACTCCAGGACGCGGTCCTTGACGTCCGGGTGGTCGGCGTCGATACCGGTGTCCAGGACGGCGACCTTGGAGCCCTTGCCGTCGTAGCCGGCGGCCCAGGCCTGCGGGGCGTTGACCTGCGGGACGGAGTCCTTCAGCGCGGCCTCGACCCGGCCGTCGAGCCAGAGCCGGCCGATGCCGTTGTCGAGCGAACGGGCCTTGGGCGTGGCGGCGATGTCGTCCCAGAAGGCGCGGGTGGTGGCCTTGGCCGCCTTCAGCGCCGCGCCGTGGATGCTCTCCAGCCGGCGGACCGTCTTGCTGCCCCGGGGTGCGGCGGGCAGCGAACGGGCCTTGCCCGCCGGGTAGGTGGCGATCAGCGGGATGCCGCCGGACTTCTTGTCGTCGTAGCCCATCTTCGCGAGCGCGGTGACGTTGAAGAGCCGGCGGTCCAGCTTGCCGGCGGCGATCAGGCCCGCCGCCTCGTCGGGCAGGACGTAGACGTCGTCGCCCGCCTGCTGGACGTGCACTCCGCCGGACGCGCCGTCGGGGCGGTCCACGGTGACGGTGTCCTGCTTTCCGGCCCCGTCGGCGTAGTGGACGACGTCCCCGGTGAGCAGGGTGATGTCGTACTGCTTGACGGGGGTGGCCGGGTGGCCGGTGGACGGGAGGTGACCGGTGGCCGCGGAGGCGGCGCCCGTGGCGGGAAGCAGTGCGCCGCTCACCAGGGCGACGGAAGTCGCTATGAGGAGGGCCCTGCGCCCCGCACGAGCGGGTCTCGCCCGGCCGGAGACAGTGGAGGGGGTGAATGTCATGCAGCTGATCTACCGGTAAATCGGCGGCTGCGGTGAGGTTCACACCTGGCGTGAATGCGCCGTGGCGGCAACCCGCCGGTCGGCGCGGGTGCCCGCGGAGGGCCTGTTCAGGCCACGGAGGCCATGCGCCCGGCGGGCGGCACGGCGCTGCTGTGATGGATCGGGGTATGCGCGCCGGTCAGCGGAACACCGCTGCCGCCGCGCCGGGCGGCGACGATCTCGGCGGCTATCGACAGGGCGGTCTCCTCGGGCGTACGGGCACCCAGGTCGAGGCCGATCGGCGAGTGCAGCCGGGCCAGTTCCCGTTCGGTGACCCCGGCCTCGCGCAGCCGGTCGTTGCGCTGCAGATGCGTGCGGCGCGAGCCCATCGCACCGACGTACGCGGCCGGCAGCTTCAACGCGGCCTCCAGCAGCGGGACATCGAACTTGGCGTCATGGGTGAGCACGCACAGGACGGTACGGGCGTCGACGCCGGTCCTGGCCAGATAGCGGTGCGGCCAGTCGACGACCAGCTCGTCCGCTTCCGGGAATCTGGCCTTCGTGGCGAAGACGGGGCGGGCGTCGCACACCGTGACGTGGTAGCCGAGGAACTTCCCGGCCCGCACCAGCGCGGCGGCGAAGTCGATGGCCCCGAACACGATCATCCGGGGCGGCGGGACGCTGGACTCGACGAGCAGCGTGAGGGGCTGCCCGCAGAGCGAGCCGTCGGCGCCGATGGTGAGGGGGCCGGTGCGGCCCGCGTCCAGCATCGCGCGGGCCTCGGCGGCGGCGGTGCGGTCGAGCTCGGGGTGTCCCCCGAGCCCGCCCTCGTAACCGCCGCCCGGCCGGACCAGCAGGGGCCGGCCGAGGAGTCCGGCGGGCCCGTCGGTGATCCGGGCGACCGCGGCCGCTTCCCCCCGGGCGGCGGTGGCGAGCGCGGCGGCGTACACCGGGCGGGCGGGGTCGTCCGCCCGGACCGGTGTCACCAGGATGTCGATGATGCCGCCGCAGGTCAGACCGACCGCGAAGGCGTCCTCGTCGCTGTAGCCGAACTGCTCCCGGACGGTGATGCCGTCATCGAGGGCCTGTTGGCACAGTTCGTACACCGCGCCCTCCACACACCCGCCGGAGACCGATCCGATCACCGTGCCGTCACGGTCGACGGCCAGTGCGGCGCCCGGCTGCCTGGGCGCGCTGCCCCCGACGGCCACGACGGTGGCCACCGCGAAGTCGCGTCCTTGCCCGACCCATCGGTCGAGCTCCTCGGCGATGTCCAGCATCTCGGTCTCCTTGACGGATGTGTGAAGAGCCGTGCGTCAGCTGACGCCCAGCCAGCTCTCGAGCGGGTGGAGCGCGAAGTAGACGATGAAGATCACCGTCAGCCCCCACATGAAGGCCCCGACCTCGCGGGCCCGGCCCTGGGCGACCTTGATCGCGACCCAGGAGATGACACCTGCCGCCACACCGGTGGTGATGGTGTACGTGAACGGCATCAGGACCACGGTGAGGAAGACCGGGATGGCGACGGCACGGTCGCTCCAGTCCACGTGGCGGGCGTTCTGCATCATCATGGCGCCGATGACGACCAGGGCGGCGGACGCCACCTCGGCCGGCACGATCGCCGTGAGCGGGGTGAAGAAGAGACAGGCCGCGAAGAACAGGCCGGTGACGACGGAGGCGAGTCCGGTACGGGCTCCCTCCCCGACTCCGGTCGCCGACTCCACGAAGACCGTCTGCCCGGAGCCACCGGCGACGCCGCCGATCGCACCGCCGGCGCCGTCGATGAACAGCGCCTTGGACAGGCCCGGCATCCGCCCCTTGTCGTCGGCCAGCTTGGCCTCCGTACCGACACCGATGATGGTGGCCATCGCGTCGAAGAAGCCGGCCAGCACGAGGGTGAAGACGATGAAGCCGACGGTCATCGCGCCGACATCGCCCCAGCCGCCGAACTGGACGTCCCCGAAGAGCGAGAAGTCCGGCGAGGAGACCGCGGAACCCTTGAGCTCGGGCGGGCCGCTGCTCCAGATCTTCGGGTCGACATCGGCGAGCTTGTTGATCACGATGGCGACCACGGTGCCGACGACGATGCCGATCAGGATCGCGCCGGGGATGTTGCGGGCCTGGAGCATGAAGATGAGCAGCAGCGTCACCGCGAAGATGAGGACGGGCCAGCCGGCGAGTTCACCGGTCGGGCCGAGGGACACCGGGGTGGCGACGCCCTTGCCCACGAATCCGGCCTTGTAGAGGCCGATGAGCGCGATGAACAGGCCGATGCCCATGGTGATGCCGTGCTTCAGCGCGAGCGGGATCGCGTTCATGATCAGCTCACGCAGACCGGTGACCACCAGGAGGCAGATCACCAGCCCGTACATCACGCACATGCCCATGGCCTGCGGCCAGGTCATTTCGGGGGCGACCTGTGAGGACAGGACGCCGGAGACGCTGAGCCCCGCGGCGAGCGCGAGGGGAACCTTGCCGACGAACCCCATCAGCAGGGTGGTCGCCGCCGCCGCGAACGCGGTGGCGGTGATCAGACCCGGCTGGCTGAGGATGTTTCCGTCGACATCCTTGCCGCCGAGGATGAGCGGATTGAGCAGCAGGATGTATGCCATGGCCATGAAGGTCGTGACACCGCCGCGCACTTCGCGTGCGACGGTCGATCCGCGTTCGGATATGTGAAAGTACCGGTCGAGCCAAGATCTGCCGGCGGGGACGCGCGAGCCGGGGCCCGCTTCCTCCGCGGTGGTCGTGGGCTCCACTGACTGCTGGGTCATGATGCCTGACTCCCAAGGTTCACAGGGGCACCCGCGATGGTGGTTCGAGATGCGGGTTTTGGGATGACTGCGCGGGCGGCACGACCCGGGGGACGGCCCGAGGCGAACTGTTCATGCAGAGTGGATGTACGGGTACTGCTTCTGCGGTGGTTCCGGTCAAGAGCCGCGAGCGGTGCGGAGCTTGGGTTCTCCGGGCGGTGCGGGCACAGGACGTGTGACGTTCCCTGGAGGCGCGCACCGCCCGGAGAGCTGTGGAGGAGCCCCGGTCAGGCGCCGGTGAGGTGCTCGGGTCGTACCGGCGTCCTGTTGAGCTCCAGTCCCGTCGCGTTCCGGATCGCCGCGAGGACGGCCGGGGTGGACGACAGGGTGGGGGCCTCGCCGACGCCACGGAGCCCGTACGGGGCGTGGTCGTCGGCGAGTTCGAGCACGTCGACCGGGATGGTCGGCGTGTCGAGGATGGTGGGGAGCAGGTAGTCCGTGAAGGAGGGGTTGCGCACCTTCGCGGTCTTGGGGTCGACGATGATCTCCTCCATGACGGCGATGCCCATTCCCTGGAGGGTGCCGCCCTGGATCTGGCCCACGACCGACAGCGGGTTGAGTGCCTTGCCGACGTCCTGGGCGCAGGCCAGTTCGATGACCTTGACCAGTCCGAGCTCGGTGTCGACCTCGACGACCGCGCGGTGGGCGGCGAAGGAGTACTGGACGTGGCCGTTGCCCTGTCCGGTGCGCAGGTCGAAGGCCACGGTGGGCCGGTGGCGCCACTCCAGCTCGATGTCGACCGCCTCGCCCTCCAGCACGTCGGCCAGATCGGCCAGTACCTCGCCGCCGTCGGTGACGACCTTGCCGCCCTCCAGGAGGAGTTCGGCGGTGGCCCAGGCGGGGTGGTACGTGCCGAACTTGCGGCGGCCGATCTCCAGCACCTGCTCGCGTACGGCCTCGCAGGAGTTCTTCACGGCGCCGCCGGTGACGTACGTCTGCCGGGAGGCGGAGGTCGAGCCGGCCGAACCGACCCAGGTGTCGGCCGGGTGGATGGTGACCTGGGCGACGCCGAGTTCGGTACGGGCGATCTGGGCGTGCACGGTGACGCCGCCCTGTCCGACCTCCGCCATGGCGGTGTGCACGGTCGCGACGGGTTCGCCGCCGATGACCTCCATGCGCACCCGGGCGGTGGAGTAGTCGTCGAAGCCCTCGGAGAAGCCGACGTTCTTCAGGCCGACCGCGTAGCCGACACCGCGTACGACGCCTTCGCCGTGCGTGGTGTTGGAGAGTCCGCCGGGCAGCGCCCGCACGTCGGCCTCCTCGCCGGCGCTCTCCCACTGACGCTCCGGCGGCAGCGGCCTGGCCTTGACCCGGCGCAGCAGCTCGGCGACCGGGGCGGGCGAGTCGACCTGCTGCCCGGTCGGCAGCAGGGTGCCCTGCTCCATGGCGTTGAGCTGCCTGAACTCGACCGGGTCCATGCCGAGTTCGGCGGCGACCTTGTCCATCTGCGCCTCGTAGGCGAAGCAGGCCTGGACGGCGCCGAAGCCGCGCATCGCGCCGCACGGCGGGTTGTTGGTGTAGAGGGCCAGCGCCTCGATGTCGACGTCCTCGATGACGTACGGGCCGACGGCGAGCGAGGAGGCGTTGCCGACGACGGCCGGGGAGGCGGAGGCGTAGGCGCCGCCGTCCAGCACGATGCGGCACTTCATGTGCGTGAGCTTGCCGTCACGGGTCGCGCCGTGCTCGTACCAGAGCTTGGCCGGGTGACGGTGGACGTGGCCGAAGAAGGACTCGAAGCGGTTGTAGACGATCTTCACCGGCTTGCCGGTGCGCAGCGCCAGCAGGCAGGCGTGGATCTGCATCGACAGGTCCTCGCGGCCGCCGAAGGCTCCGCCGACGCCGGAGAGCGTCATGCGGACCTTGTCCTTGGGCAGGCCGAGGACGGGAGCGATCTGGTTCAGGTCGGAGTGCAGCCACTGGGTGGCGACGTACAGGTCGACGCCGCCGTCCTCGGCAGGCACGGCCATGCCGGACTCGGGGCCGAGGAAGGCCTGGTCCTGCATGCCGAAGACGTACTCACCGCTGACCACGACATCGGCGCGGGCCTTCGCCGCCTCCGCGTCGCCGCGGATGACCGGCTGGCGGTGGACGATGTTGGGGTGCGGTACGTGGCCGATGTGGTGGTCGTCGCGGTTCTCGTGGACGAGGATCGCGTCGTCGGCGGTCGCGGAGGCCTCGTCGGTGATGACGGGCAGCTCGCGGTAGTCGATCTTGATCTTGGCGGCGGCGCGGCGGGCCGTCTCCGGGTGGTCGGCGGCGACGAGCGCCACCGGCTCACCGTGGTGGCGGACCTTGCCGTGGGCGAGGACGGGGGTGTCCTGGAACTCCAGGCCGTAGTTCTTCACCGAGGTCGGCAGGTCGTCGTAGGTGAGCACGGCGTAGACGCCGGAGGTGGCGAGCGCCTCGGCGATGTCGATCGAGACGATCTCGGCGTGCGCGACGGTGGAGCGCAGGGTGTGGCCCCAGAGCATGTCCTCGTGCCACATGTCCGAGGAGTACGCGAACTCGCCGGTGACCTTCAGGATGCCGTCGGGCCGCATCGTGGACTCGCCGATGCCGCCCTTGGTGCGGGTGCCCTGGTTGATATTGGTGGGGGAACCGGTAACGCCCATCGTCTAGACCGTCTCTTCCGCGCGGGCGGCCGCGAGGCGGACCGCGTCGAGGATCTTCTCGTAGCCGGTGCAGCGGCAGAGGTTGCCGGAGAGCGCCTCGCGGATGTCCGCGTCGGAGGGCTCCGGGGTGCGCTCCAGCAGCTCGTCGGCGGCGATCAGCAGGCCGGGGGTGCAGAAGCCGCACTGGACGGCTCCGGCGTCGATGAACGCCTGCTGGATCGGGGAGAGCTCACCGGTGTCCCGGGTGTCCTCGCCGCCCGGCTTCGCCTCCCACCGGCGGGCCTTGTCCAGTGCGGTGCCGCAGGCACCGGAGGCGCAGCCGGTGCCCGGGTGGGCCTCGGTGCGGTGGGCGGCGAAGTCGGCGAGGCCCTCCACGGTGACGACCTCGCGGCCCTCGACCTGGCCGGCGGCGACCAGGCAGGAGCAGACCGGCACCCCGTCGAGGCGGACGGTGCAGGAACCGCACTCGCCCTGCTCGCAGGCGTTCTTGGAACCGGGCAGGCCCATCCGCTCACGCAGGACGTAGAGGAGGGACTCGCCCTCCCAGACGTCGTCGGCCTCGTGCCTGCGGCCATTGACCGTGAAATTGACGCGCATGGTTATGCGGCTCCTTCGGTGCTGCGGCCGTTGCCGCGGTACGTCTCCCAGGTCCAGCCGAGGGTCCGGCGGGCCATGATCCCGACCGCGTGCCTGCGATAGCTCGCGGTGCCGCGCACGTCGTCGATCGGGTTGCAGGCACCCGCGGCGAGCGTGGCGAACTGCTTGGCGACGGACGGTGTGATGATCGTGCGGCTCTCCCAGAACCCGCCCTCCTCGAGGGCGGCGTTCAGAAACTCCTCGGCCGCCTTCGCCCGTACGGGTGTCGGGGCGGCGGATCCGATGCCGGTACGGACGGTGCGGGTCTCGGGGTGCAGGGCGAGGCCGAAGGCGCAGACGGCGATGACCATCGCGTTGCGGGTGCCGACCTTGGAGTACTGCTGCGGCCCGTCGGCCTTCTTGATGTGCACGGCCCGGATCAGCTCGTCCGGTTCCAGGGCGTTGCGCTTGACGCCGGTGTAGAAGGCGTCGATGGGGATCAGCCGGGTTCCGCGTACGGACTCGGCCTCCACCTCGGCACCCGCGGCGAGCAGCGCCGGGTGGGCGTCCCCGGCGGGCGAGGCGGTGCCCAGGTTGCCGCCGACGCCGCCGCGGTTGCGGATCTGCGGCGAGGCGACGGTGTGCGAGGCGAGCGCCAGACCGGGCAGCTCGGCCCGCAGGTGCTCCATGATGGCGCTGTACGGGACGGAGGCGCCGAGCCGTACGCTCTCCTGGCCCACCTCCCACTCGGACAGTTCACCGATGCGGTTCAGGTCCAGGAGGTACTCGGGCCGCCGGTGGTCGAAGTTGATCTCGACCATCACATCGGTGCCGCCCGCGATGGGCACAGCCGTAGGGTGCTCGGCCTTGGCGGCGAGCGCCTCCTCCCAGCTGGCGGGGCGAAGGAAGTCCATGAGTGGCTCTCTTCTTCTCAATCGGGTCGTTCGCTGGGGCTGGGGACGGCCGGCCCTCGACTGGTCGTTCATACGTTGTTCACTCGGTGTGTGACCCAGTACACAAGCCTTGCTCCACTTGGTGCAGTCACCGAAACCATGAAGGAGTTGGCTGGTCTTCGTCCTCGTCTTGTAGATTCGAACGAATGACGGGTCTCTGTGACCTCACCGCAACACCCAGTTTTCACCCGCACCAACGAATGAGATCGGCGGCGACGAGATGCGGCTGCGCGCACTGCTGGAGACCGACGCGCTGGGCCTGCGGCTCCTCGGCGGCGACGACGAGCTGGACCGGTCGGTCCGCGGCGTGATGACCACCGACCTGCGGGACCCCAGCCGCTATCTGACGGGCGGCGAGCTGGTCCTGACCGGTCTGGCCTGGCGCCGGGACGCGAAGGACTCCGAGCCGTTCGTACGTATCCTCGCGGGCGCCGGTGTCGCCGGGCTCGCGGCGGGCGAGGCGGAGCTCGGCGACATCCCGGACGATCTGGTCGAGGCGTGCCGCCGGCACCGGCTGCCGCTCTTCGCCGTCAACGAGAGCGTCGCGTTCGCAACGATCACCGAGCATGTGGTCCGCCAGGTGTCCGGCGAGCGCGCCGGTGATCTGGCGGCGGTGGTCGACCGGCACCGCCGGCTGATGACGTCGGGACCGGCGGGTGGCGGACCGGAGGTGGTCCTCGATCTGCTCGGCTCCGACCTGGACCTGCAGGCCTGGGTGCTCTCGCCCACCGGCCGGCAGCTCGCGGGCGCCGGTGCGCCGCTGCCCGGACCGGTCGGCGCGGAACTGGCCGGTGTCCATCTGGCCGCGGTCCGTACCGGCCGCCGCGCCCCCTACCGGGCGGCGATCGGCGGGGTGGCGTATTCGCTCTTCCCGATCCGGAACAACGCCAGGGGTGCCGTGCCGGCCTCCCGTGATGTGCGCGAGTCGGTGCTCTCCGACTGGCTGCTCGCCGTCGAGGCCGACGCGAGCGACTGGCCGGCCGCCCGGCTCGACCTGCTCCAGGGCGTGACCCAGCTGATCGCGGTCGAACGCGACCGGCGCGACGCGGCCCGTACGGTGCGCCGCCGGCTCGCCCAGGAGGTCCTGGAACTGGTCCAGGCTGGCGCCCCGCCCGCCGAGATCGCGGCCAGGCTGCGGGTGGCCGCGCCGGTCCTGCTGCCCGGCCTCGGAGCCGCGCCGCACTGGCAGGTGGTGGTGGCCCGGGTCGACTGGGACGAGCAGGGCACGCCCGGCTCCGGCATCGCGGGCGGCCCGGTCGCCCAGGCGCTGCTGGAGGAGATCCTGGTCGACCCGGCCGTGACCGGCCCCGACTCCGCGGACCGGATCGCCGTCGCGCACTTTGGCGACGAGGCCGTCGCGCTGGTGCCGCTGCCCGCCGTCGCTCTCCCGGCCGGGGATGCGGAGGACGCGGCGGACCCGGACGGCCCGGAGCCCTCGGAGGAGGATGCCGCGCTGCACGCCGACGTCCTGCTGGCCGCCGTCCGGGCCCCGCTCTCCGCGGGTCTGGCCGACGACGGCCGCCTGACGCTGGGGGTCAGCGCCGCGGTGCATTCGCCCGAGGGGCTGCGCGGCGCGCTGGAGGAGGCCCGGCACGCCCGCCGGGTGGCGGCGGCCCGTCCGGGGCGGGTCTGCGCGGCCGGCCATCACGAGCTGGCCTCGCACGTACTGCTGCTGCCGTTCGTCCCGGACGACGTGCGTCGCGCGTTCACCGCACGGCTGCTCGACCCGCTGCGGGACTACGACCGGCGGCACCGCGCGGAGCTGATCCCGACCCTGGAATCGTTCCTGGACTGCGACGGTTCGTGGACCCGCTGCGCGGCCCGGCTGCATCTGCACGTCAACACACTGCGCTACCGGATCGGGCGAATCGAGCAGTTGACGGGGCGTGACCTTTCACGGCTGGAGGACAAGCTCGATTTCTTCCTCGCCCTGCGTATGAGCTGATTCCCGGGGGCTCCCGCGGCCCCGGCGGCTTCCGTTGATTGTGAAAACTTTCACCTGACATTGCCTCGACCTCTTGGCCGGGCGTGCCATTCCGTGCTGTGATGCGGCCAGACTCAACAGCTCAATGGCGCGCTCGGGGAGGGCAATGTGGCGTATACCGCCATGTCTGGTTCCGGAACGACAGCAGATGACGATCCGCCGCTCCAGACAGCGGTATGGCGGTTGAGGTCACGCGCCTGCTGGACGGACGCCGCGGCACTGCTCGAACACGACGCCGCCACCGATCCGGCCGCGGCGCTCCAGCGGACGGCTCTGCTGACCGAGCGGTGTCTGTACACGGGACAGGGCTGGACCGATGCCGAGGACGCGCTGCGCACCGCCGAGGCCCTGGCCCACGACGACGCCGAGCGCGGGGCCGCCGCCTGCGAGCGCGGACATCTCGCGTACGCCTCGACGCTGCTCGGTGTGCGGGACCGGGCCGACGAGGCCCGGGTGGCACTGAGCCGGGCCGCGGCTCTGCTGGCCCCGGCCGCCGCGGGCCGCCCGCTGCTCGACTTCCGGCGGGGCCTGATCGCCCAGAACATCGCCGATTCGCCACAGGCCGCACGCGCCGCGTACCGCAGGGCCCATGCCGGTGCCACCGCCCAGGGCGACGAACTGCTCCTCTCCTCCACCTGGCGCCATCTCGCCCTGATCGCCCTGCGCGAGGGGGAGTTGGCGGAGGCCAGGCACGGCTTCGCGGAGTCCCTGCGGATAAGGGAGGAGCTGGGCTACCTGGTCGGTACGGCCCCGGCGCTCATCGCCATGGCGGACGCGGAACCGGAGCCCGAGGCGGCGACCCGGCTGCGCGCCGAGGCGGGCAGGCTCTTCCGGCTGCTCGGCGGCGTACCGACGTGGCTGGCCCCGCACATCGACCCGCCGGGGCCGGAGACGGCCGAGTCCAACTGAGGCCGCGCCCGGGGGCCCGGCCGCACTCAGCCCCCGGAGCCGGTGAAGTGCTCCCGTACGAGTGACTGCACGACCATCACGTCCTGGGCGATCAGCGCGTCCAGAAGTGCGGTGTGCTCGGCGGCGTCCGCCAGCAGGTCGGCGCGGCGGGTGACGGGGTTGGTTTCCAGTGGCCACTGGGAACGGCGGTGCAGCTCGTCGGCCACCGTCACCAGCTGGGCGTTGCCGGAGAGGGCGAGCACCGCTCCGTGGAAGGCCCGGTCGGCCTCCGCGTAACCGGCCCGGTCGCCGACGGCCGCCGCCGCCACGGTGGCGTCGGCCAGCGGGCGCAGGGCGCACCAGCCCGCCGGCGGCACGGTGCGGGCGAGCCGCACCATGACGGGGACCTCGATCAGCGCCCGTACCTCGGCCAGTTCGGCCAGCTCGCGCGGGCCGCGCTCGGCGACCCGGAAGCCGCGGTTCGGCACGACCTCGACGGCGCCCTCGACGGCCAGCCGCTGCATCGCCTCGCGCACCGGGGTGGCGGAGACCCCGAAGCGGGCGCCGAGGGCCGGGGCGGAGTAGACCTGTCCGGGGATCAGCTCGCCGCCTACGAGGGCGGCGCGCAGGGCCTCCAGGATCTGGCCGCGCACGGAGTGCCGCTGCACCACGGCACGCGGCGGGGACGGCTCGCCGTGGGTGTGCTCACCGCGGGCCTGTTCGGGCACCCGGACAGACGAGCGGGCGGTCGCGGACGCGTGCGGCGGACGCACTTCCTCACGCGCTCTGCCCTGCTCCACGGGTACCTCCTCGGCCGGCCGGGTACGGCTCGCCTGTGCCGTGCCCCTTGTGCACGATAGGCGGAGGAGGCCTCAGTTCAAACATCGATCAGGTCGGGTAAGGTAAGGCTTACCTCTAAACGATCGCGATACGGTGGTCCTCGTATGCCCCTCTCCGCCCTGCTCCCCGCAGCGACAGCCTCGGCCGTGACCGAGGCGTACGCGCGCCTGGCCGAGGTCTTCCCGGGACTGCGGGCCGAGGTGCTCGCGGACGGCGAGTCCACCCCGGGCGGCGTCGGCTGGGTGGGCGCGCACGAGCTCGCGGCCGGCGGCGGCGCCCTGGACACCTTCCTCGCCTGGGACAACGCGCAGGTACTGCGGGACTACGGACAGCAGGCCCGGCCCGACGTGGTCGCCAGCTTCGGCCTGCACCGCTACGCCTGGCCTGCCTGCCTGCTGGTGACGGTGCCGTGGTTCCTGCACCGGCGGGTGCCCCGGATCCCGGTCGAGGACGTCGCCTTCCAGCGGGCGCTGGGTCATCTGACCGTCCGGGTGAGGGAGTTCGCCTGCCTCCCCGACGATCCCGCGGCGGCGCTGCCGGGCGCCCGGGTGGTGGCGGACGAGGCCGCGCTGCGCGCCGAGGTCCTCTCGTCCGTGGCCGAGCACCTCGGGCCGGTGCTCGACGGCTTCGGGCCGCGGATGCGGCGCGGCAAGCGGGCCCTGTGGGGCATGGCGACGGACGAGATCGTCGAGGGCCTCTGGTACATCGCCCACCTCCTGGGTGAGGAGCGGCGCGCCATGGCCGAGCTGGAGGCGCTCCTGCCGGGCACCACGAAGCCGTACGTCGGCACGGCGGGCTTCCGCGAACTGACCGGACCGGACGGCGAGTCGCTGCCGACCCGGGACCGGGCGAGCTGCTGCCTCTTCTACACGCTGCGGCCCGAAGACACCTGTGTCACCTGCCCGCGCACCTGTGATGCCGACCGGCTCCAGAAGCTGACGCCCGCTCCCTGATCCACACCACCCGCAAGGGTGACGTGATTCGAACGCAACTACCCCGCCACCGAGAGGTGTTCGAGCAGATCACGTAAATCGACCGGCTCAAGCACCCCATTGGCGTTAACTTGCCCCGAAACCGCCTTGACTTGAGGGAATTTCCGTCACGATGGCGCCCGAAACTCCCTACGTGACGCAAGGGACCGTGCATGAGACTGACCGACATTTCGCTTGACTGGCTGCTTCCGAGCGCCATGCTGGTCGCGGGGGTCATGGCGGCGGTGGCGGTGGTCGCGCGCGGCAAGCGCACCTCTGACACATCCGCGGCCGACGACACCTGGGAACGCAGCGAGGACCGGCGCAGGCGCAAGGAAGCGTTCTACGCCTCGGCTTCGTACGTTCTGCTGTTCTGCTGCGCGGCGGTCGCCGCCGCGCTCTCCTTCCACGGGCTCGTCGGCTTCGGCCGGCAAAACCTCGGCCTCGCCGGGGGCTGGGAGTACCTGGTGCCGTTCGGCCTCGACGGGGCAGCGATGTTCTGCTCCGTGCTCGCCGTGCGGGAGGCCAGCCACGGCGACGCGGCCCTCGGCTCCCGGCTGCTGGTGTGGATCTTCGCCGGCGCCGCCGCCTGGTTCAACTGGGTGCACGCGCCGCGCGGCCTGGACCACGCCGGCGCCCCGCACTTCTTCGCCGGGATGTCGTTGTCGGCGGCCGTGCTCTTCGACCGGGCACTGAAGCAGACCCGCCGGGCCGCCCTTCGCGAACAGGGCCTGGTGCCCCGCCCGCTGCCGCAGATCCGGATCGTACGGTGGCTGCGCGCACCCCGGGAGACCTTCGGCGCCTGGTCGCTGATGCTGCTCGAAGGCGTACGCACGCTGGACGAGGCGGTCGACGAGGTACGCGAGGACCGCAGGGAGGAGGAGCAGAACCGTCTCCGCAGGAAGGACCAGGAGAAGCTGGACCGGGCGCAGATCAAGGCCCTGAACCGGCAGAACCGGGCCTGGGGCCGGGGCGGCGCCCAAGTGGACGTCCAGGCCATCGCCGCAGCGGGCTCCGCACAGTCCGTAGCGGAGCCCGCCTTGTCCGAGCAGGGTCAGCTGCCGCTGCGGCCCCGACCATCCCTGCAAGCCGTCAGCGGCTCCAGCTCCACGAGCGCCTCGGACCTGAACACGAGTGATCCCAGAGCCGTCGGCCTCACTGCCGAGGACGACACCCATGCACTGCCCCGGCTCGACTCGCTGGAGCAGAAACTGAAGGCCCTGGAGCAGCAGTTCGGCTGATCCCCACGCGACGGCGCGCCGGTCGACACGGTTGGCGATGAACGGCCCTGACCATCCCTCGGATGCTCAGGGCCGTTCGCCGTCCAGCTCGAACCAGACCACCTTGCCCAGCGCCTGCGGGCTGACCCCCCAGGCGTCCGCGAGGCTCTCCACCAGGACCAGCCCTCGGCCGTGCGTACCGTCGTCGGCGTTCGGTACGTCCGACACGGGCATCCCGGGGACGAAGTCCCTCACCTCCACCCGCAGTCTCCGCGGCGCCACGCTGACGGCGACGACCGCGCCGTCGTCCGTGTGGACCAGCGCGTTGGTCACCAGTTCGCTGAGCAGTAACTCGGCCACCTGCGCGGGCTCCTCCTTCCACCGGTACCTCAGTAATTCCCTTACGGCACCGCGCACTTCGGAAATCGCCGCCAGATCGGCACTGCCCAGTCTGCGATGCAGCCGGCCCATTTCCTGACGCTCCATCGTCTCCCCCGCCCGCACAGTGAATCGCCTCCTCCTCGTCGAATGCGCTTCACGCAATGCATGCCCCGCCCATGGGCTGTCACGCTTGCCGACGTGTCACGGCGTGCGGAACCACCCGATCCGGTACGGATCGGGCGGACGGGACGTGGAATTACCACCGTTCAGGTTAACTTCCGAAAAATTCACCGGAGTTGGCGTTGACGGGAGCGCATCTACGCGCGTCATCATGATGGGTATGCGAATCCCCCCACGGATCACCACGCTCGGCGGCGTCGCCGCCCTCCTGTCCGTCCTCTTCGTCGGCGGCCCGGTCGCGGCGACCGCGACGGCCGCCACCACCTCGGTCGGCAGCATCTGCTCCTCCACCCTCCCCTCCCAGGCCCATGACACCCTCGGTCTCATCGATGCGGGTGGCCCCTTCCCCTACGACCAGGACGGCGTCGTCTTCCAGAACCGCGAAGGCGTCCTGCCCGGACAGAGCACCGGCTACTACCACGAGTACACCGTGATCACCCCCGGCGCCCCGACCCGCGGCGCACGCCGGATCGTCACCGGCGAGGAGACCCAGGAGGACTACTACACCTCCGACCACTACGCGACGTTCGACCTCGTGGACTTCACCTGCTGAACCCTCCCCAAAAGGATCCGCGCCGCAGCCCCCCACCTGCGGCGCGGATCACCGATGAGGCGGACTTGTACGCTCCCCCCATGACCGTGACCTATGTGATCAACGGCTCCGAGATCACCGGCCTGGAGCGCTTCTGGCAGCTGATCGGCGAGGCGGTGAACGGGCCGGGCGGCTACTTCGGCACCGGTCTCGACGCCTTCGCGGACTGCCTGAGGGGCGGGATGGGCACGCCGGACGACGGCGACTTCGTCATCGAGTGGCGGGACCACGCCCTCTCGGCACGGGCCCTGGGACACGAGGAGACCGCGCGCCATCTCCGCGGCCTGCTCGGCCGCGCCCACCCGAGCAACCTGCCGCGGCTGCGGCAGGAGCTGGCGCGGGCGGACGACGGCCGGGGGCCGACGCTCTTCGACCGGCTGCTGGAGATCATCCGGGACGAGACGGCTCCGGGCACCCTGCGACTGCTCTGAGGGTCACGGGTGCGGTGTCGGCCGCACCCGTGACCCCGGGCGGATCAGTACTGCACGGAGACCTTCGCTCCGCCGAAGTCCTGCACGGCGTAGAGGCTGATGTAGTTGGCGCCTTCCGCCGGGTGGTCGATGGTCAGCGTGTGGGCGTTCCCGCTGCCGGTCGCCCGGGCGGTGTAGGCGCCCGTGGTGGCCCAGCCGTTGGCGTTGTAGTAGAGATCGGCGTCCCCCGTGCCGCCGCTGGTGGTGATCTTCAGCCGGGCGGTGCCGGCGGGCACGTAGAGGTAGAGGTAGGAGTAGTTGCCCTTGGTGGCCTGCTGCCCGGTGCGGGCGCAGTTCTGGCCGAGTTCACGGCTGTCGCCGAAGGCGCACTCGGTACCCGGCTCGGTGGGCGGGTTGGTGGTGGTGCCGCAGCTGCCGGCCGCACAGGACGTCAGCCAGCTGTTCCAGTCGGCGTCGTAACGGCTGCCGATGGTGGAGGTGAGCAGGGTGCGGGCGCCGTTCCAGTCACCGCTGCGGTAGAGGCCCAGCAGCTTGTCCACGTCGGCACGGTGCGACTGGAGCATGTAACGGACCGCCAGGTAGCCCCAGTTGTAGATGCGGGTCTGGTCGGCGTTCTCGTACGTGGTGTCGAACAGGTTGCGCAGGGTGTAGGTGTGCGCCGCGGCCTGCGTGACGGCGTCGTCGTAGGTGACGTCGCGGTAGGTGTAGGAGACG
Organism: Streptomyces sp. NBC_01260; assembly: GCF_036226405.1. Lineage (NCBI taxonomy): Bacteria > Bacillati > Actinomycetota > Actinomycetes > Kitasatosporales > Streptomycetaceae > Streptomyces > Streptomyces sp. NBC_01260. The sequence continues at coordinate 1,299,186 of NZ_CP108464.1, forward strand.
TACTCCGCGAAGCCCTCGACCCACCAGATGGTCGGCGTCGTGATGCCGGCGTCGAAGTCGCCGGCCATGTCGAACCGGCCGTCGAGGTAGTGGGTGTACTCGTGGTTGAGGTTCCAGATCTGGAAGTCGGGCCGGACCCACTCGGCCTCGTAGGCGATGAACCGCGGCTGGTTGCCGGCCGCGGCCGGGTCGCCCTCCAGGTACATGCCGCCGTTGTTGGTGTCGATGCCGTAGATGGCCCCGGCGTAGGTCTGGTAGTCGGTGCTCGAATCGAAGACCACCACCTCGATGGTGCTGTTGTGGTCGTTGGCGACGGGCCCGTTGTCCCGCACCACGTCGTGGAAGTAGGCGTCCTGGTTGCGCAGGCTGGTGCAGGCGGTCGCGAGATCGGCCGAGGACATCTGCTGGGCCAGGATGTGAATGCTGTCGCTGCACGTGTAGTTGACCGGGAGCACGGCGCTCTTGAGGCGCGCCGACAGGTCGCAGGTGCCGTAGGCGGAGCAGTTGGCCGCGTCGTAGTAGTCGGCCATCTCCGCCAGCCCGACCCACAGCGGCGCGGTGGGTCCGGTCAGTGAGCTCCGGCCGAGCAGGTCGGTGACGAGCGGGCGGGCCTTGGGCCGCAGCGGCTCCTCCTGGAGGAAGCGTGCCAGTTCGCGTCCCGCGTTGGAGGTCAGATAGGACTTCTTCGTGCCCAGCAGGCTCAGGTGGTCGCGGGCGAAGCCGGCGAGCGAGTCGAGCAGGCTCGGATCGGCCTCGACGGCGCTGACGAACTCCGGCACCTGATGGCCGCGGAAGGTCACGGTGTAGACGTTGTTGACCGCGTTGAGCATGTACCAGGAGCTGTCGTACGAGGAGTTGTAGTCGGCGAGCAGCCGCTTGACCACGTTCAGGTAGCGGGCGTTCTGCTCCGCGCTGTCGATGAGGATGACGGCCTCGGACAGGGTCTCGCCGTTGGCGTCCGTGACATCGCGGGAGTGCGCGGAGGCGAAGAAGCCGTCCAGTCCGCCCTGGATGGCGGTGCGCAGCGGGGCACCGTAACTGCCGACGGTGGCGGGGTCGTAGTACTGCACGTAGTAGCCGGCCCGCAGGAAGAGCACCAGCTGCGGCATACCGGTGCTGCTGTCACCCGGGTACGCGGCCGATCCGTCACGCAGCGCGTCGGCGACGCTGACCATCTGGGCCTCACGGAAGGCGAGGTACCCGTCGTTGCCCTTGACCTTGAAGAGGGTGTTGACGCAGTCGGTCGTCGATGATTTGACCTGCTGCACCAGGGCGCTCCCGGTGCGGCTGGTGAAGTCCGCGACGGAGCAGGCGGCGGCCGCGCCGGTTCCGGCCGACTTGGCGGCGGCGCGGGCCTTCGCCTTCATCGAGGGAGCGGGGTGGCTGGGCGCGGAGGTGCCGGGGTCGTCGTAGTCGCGCCGCAGCGCGTCCTTGGAGGCGGTCTGCGGCGCTCGGTCCGCGGGCTTCAGCGCCTTGTCGCCTATGTGACCGGCGTCCTGGACGGGCGCGGTGAGGGACTGCGCGGCAGGGCCGCCCGGATCCGGTGCCGTCGGGTCAACGGCGGTCTTTGCGGCGGACGTCGCGCTTGCGGCGGCCGGAGTGGAGGGACGGACCTCGGCGGCCCGGCTCGGTGCCGCGAGCATGCCGACGCCCAGGCAGGCCGCCAGGGCCACGGTGGATAGCCCGGTGAATCTCTGACGAACCGTTCGGTTCTTCACGTGCCGCCTCCCAGCGGAGTGGTGGCCGCGCAACGGTGCGCGGCCGTGGGGGATGGTGCGCGGTCGAGGCCGACGGGGATGTCTGACATGAGCACGACCTCAATCGCGAACGTCTGTACAATGGCACATGTCACATGTTCTTTGGAAGGCGTTGCGCGCAGATTCGTCTGCACGCCAACTCCCGTCCGCAGCACCCTGCTTGCGGCCGGTGTCGACAGAGCCCGAGGAGTACCGCCCCGTGACCGAGCCCCGACTCCCCCTGCACACCAGCAGTCACGACCTGCCGGTGCCGCCGGCCCTGGACACCTTCATGCGCGCGGCCTGGGCCGATACCCCTCTACCCGGGGGTGACCGCGTCCCGGCCCGCGACCTGACACCGGCCCGCCGCGCACGGGTGGCCGCACGGTTTCCGGGCGAACGGCTGGTCATTCCGGCCGGCGCCCTCGCCGTCCGGTCCAACGACACGGACCACCGCTTCAGACCGCACACCGGGTACGCCTGGCTCACCGGCCTCACCGGGGAGGACCAGGCCGGCCATGTGCTGGTCCTGGAACCCGACGGGGACGCCCGCCACGAGGCGGTCCTCTACCTGAGGCCCCGCTCGCCGCGTACTGGCGGCGAGTTCTACCGCGACCGCCGGTACGGGGAGTTCTGGGTCGGCCGCAGACCCGGCCTCGCCGAGGCGGCCGGGCTCACCGGCGTCCGCTGCGAGCACCTGGACGCGTGGGAGAAGCTGATGACCGGGGCCCAGCCCCCGACCCGGTTCATCGCGGGCGTGGACCCGGCCGTCGATGCCTGGCTCGGCGATGCCCGCCGGATTCCCGTGCCACGGCCCGCCCCGGCCGGCCTCGACACCGTCCTCAGCGAGCTGAGGCTCGTCAAGGACCCTTGGGAGCAAGGTGAGTTGCAGCGAGCCGTCGATGCGACGACCCTCGGGTTCGAGGACGTCGTACGGTCATTGCCGCGGGCCCTGGCCCATCCGCGCGGCGAACGCGTGGTCGAGGGGGTGTTCGGCCTCAGGGCCAGGCTCGACGGCAACGGTCCCGGCTACGCGACCGTCGCCGCCGCCGGGGCGCACGCCTGCGTACTGCACTGGACCCGCAACGACGGCCCTTTGAAGCGCGGGCAGTTGATGCTGCTGGACGCGGGCGTGGAGACCGATTCGCTCTACACGGCCGACATCACCCGCACCCTTCCGCTGTCCGGCACCTTCACCCCCCTCCAGCGCACCGCGTACGAACTGGTGCTGGCCGCACAGGACGCGGGCATCGCGGCGCTGCGTCCGGGCGCCCGGTTCCGCGACTTCCACCAGGCCGCCATGCGGGTCATCGCCGACGGCCTGCACGACTGGGGCGTGCTGCCGATGCCTGCCGAGGAGGCGCTCTCCCCCGAGAACGGATTCCACCGCCGCTACACCCTGTGCAGCAGCGGCCACATGCTCGGGATGGATCTGCACGACTGCGCGCAGGCCCGCGCCGGGGCGTACCTGGACGGAGTGCTGGAGCCGGGGCAGGTGCTCACCGTGGAGCCGGGGCTGTACCTCCAGCCGGACGACGAGACGCTCCCGCGGGAGCTGCGGGGACTCGGCATCAGGATCGAGGACGACCTCGTGATCACGGCGGACGGCGCCCGGCTGATGTCAGCCGCGCTGCCCCGGACCCCGGACGGCGTCGAGGCCTGGATGGCGGGGCTGCTGGAGAGCTGAGGAGCGCCGCCCCGCGGCGGGAGGCCGCGGGGCCCCAACCGGACGAGAGCGTCACTCCGGCGGGCCCGATACCTGAGGATGCCGGACTTCTGCGGGCACCTCCAGCACAACGAGTTCCGGGGGCGCCGGGAGACGATCCGAGGGACGAGCCGGAGAACCACCGGAAGCCGGTCCGGGGCTGAACCCGCCCCGTCGGCTCCGCGGTGATGGCGCAGCGGCGGGCCTCAGGCCTCGGCAGCCGGTACGCCTTCGGACTTCCCGTCCGCCCGCTCCTTGTCCGCCCGCCTGCCGTCGGCCCACAGGGACCGGACGTGGGACATATGGGCGAGCATGCAGGCCTCGGCGCCCGGGGCGTCACCGGCGACCACCAGATCCAGCAGCTGTACGTGCTCCTCGGCCGAGGCCGTCAACTGACCTGATTCGGAGAGCCTGTTCAGCCCGTACAGCCGGGAGCGCTTGCGCAGTTCGCTGACCTCCTCGACCAGCCGGCGGTTCCCGGCCAGCCCGAGCAGCGCGAGGTGGAAGCGGCGGTCGGCCTCCAGGTACCCCAGGATGTCGTGCCGGCGCGCGGCCTCGACGATCTCCTTCGCGACCGGGCGCAGCGCCTCCAGCTCCAGCGTCAGGCCCATCCGCGCGATCCGGCCGACGGTGGGTACCTCGATCATGGCCCGGAGTTCGGTGAAGTCGTCGAGGTCCTGGTCGGTCAGTTCGGTGATCCGGAAGCCCTTGTTCCGGACGGCCTCGACCAGGCCCTCCCGGGCCAGATCGAGCATCGCCTCGCGGACGGGTGTCGCGGAAACGCCGAACTCGGAGGCGAGCGCGGGCGCCGAGTAGATCGTGCCCGGCCTCAGCTCACCGGCGATCAGCGCCGCCCGCAGCGCGTGCGCCACCTGGTCGCGCAGATGTTCCTGCGCCGAGATCGCGTTGAGCGACGTGAGGCGGGCCATGTCTGTCCTCCAGCACCGTGCGGAGACCCAGAATACAATGTGATGTTGTCATGCCACTGCCTGCGGGGTAATCTCCGCGAACCGTCCTGTACGCCCTCGTCGCCCGCGCATGAGATTCGGCCAACGACACACGGACGCGGCATACCCGCGGTCGTTCTGCGCAGTCTCACCATGGGCCCGACGCAGTGTCCTGGTGAACAGGGGCCCTACGCGTCCTACATGTGTACCCAGGCCCTCGGCGGCCGGCAGCTCCGGGTACGCGAGTACTGAGCGCCGGGCACCCGGCGCGTGGACGAGGGGGAAGGGTCAGCGGACGGTGCGGATGGGGAGGATGCTGACGGCACCGAGGACCACCAGGACGATGGCGGTGGCGAACAGCGAGCGGTAGCCGCCGAGCAGGGCGATGACGGCGGCGGCGACGGCGGGCGCGAGGGCCTGCGGGAGGGCGTTGGCGATGTTGAGGACGCCCATGTCCTTGGCGGCGTCGTCGGGCCGGGGCAGCACCTGGGTCATCAGGGCGGTGTCGACGGCCATGTACATCCCGAACGCGGCGCCGGTGAGGATCGCGTACCCGAACATCGAGGCCTCGCTGCGGAGCAGCAGCGGGAGGAACAGCGAGAGGGCCATGCCGAGGCTGGCGGCGATCACGAAGGGCTTGCGCCGGCCGACCCGGTCCGACCAGGGGCCGGAGATGACGATCATCGCGATCATTCCGGGCAGCATGGCGAGGCTGAGCAGCGGCATCAGGTCGTTGGCCTGGTCGCGGGTGAGACCGATGTAGTCGTCGAGGACGTACAGCTGGTACGAGGAGACCGCGTAGTAGCCGAGGATCAGCAGGAAGCGGCCGAGGAAGGCCCAGGCGAAGTCGGGGTGGGCGCGGGGGCTGATCCAGAAGCCGCGCAGGAAGTCCTTCCAGCGGAACGGTTCGTGGCGGGCGTCGGCGGTGGACGGTTCGCGGTTGAGCAGCAGGAAGACCGCGGTGCCGGCGATGATCAGGACGCCGAAGACGGCGAAGCCGAGGCCGAGGGCGTTGGCGAAGGCGGCGGCCACGGCGGTGCCGACGACGGCGCCGAGCATCTGGGCGAGCCCGGCGGCGGAGGAGAACAGGCCGCGCCGCTCCTCGGGGACACGGTCGGGAATGACGGCGGTGAGCGGGGCCTGGAGGCCGTTGAGGAAGATCTGGGCGAGCGTCCAGGCGACGGCGACCCAGAGGAGGCTGTTGCCGACGCCGACGGCGATCAGGGAGAGGCCGCCGAGCAGCGCGCCACCGGCCATCCAGGGGGCGCGGCGGCCGTAGCGGCTGCGGGTGCGGTCGGAGAGGGCCCCGGAGATCGGGTTGGCGAGCATCGCGCCGACCGCTCCGACGGCGCTGATCACACCGAGCGAGGTGGACTTGGAGTCGGGGGCGATGTCCGCGACCAGGTTGGCGAGGAGCACGGCGGGCACCGCGCCGTAGATCGCGTACAGGGTGACGCTGTTGGCCATCAGGCCGGTCAGCAGTCTTCGCTGTCCGGGCAGTCTGCGCTCTGTCGGGACGGTGGCCCGGGTAGGGGTGGTAGTCATGACGACCTCGTTGTCGTGGTGGGGTGCGGGAGCCGGGGCCGTGGGGGAGGTCGGCGCGGTTGTGGTGGTGGGCCTGGAGGAGCCGCCGGGCCGGTTCGGTGGCGTCGATCCCGTGGGGGACCGCACCCGTCGGCCCGAAGGCCGTGGTGCTGCCGGGCCGGGTGTGTCCGGTGGCGGTCGCGGGGTACGGCTCGACGCCGCTTTCACCGCGGCGTGCGGAGCAGCCGGCCTTGTCGGCGTGGGTGGTGGCCGGGCCTTGCCGGCGGTGGTCGCGCCGGGCCCGGCGGCGGACGCGGTGGGGGGCTGTAGCCCGTAGAGCCGGCCGCCGCCTTGGCAGGGGTTCGCCGGGACGGCGAGGACGGGGCCGGCTCCACGGGCGCACAGCTCTTGGGTGTGAGGGTCCCGTCGGCGGTCGGGGCGCCTGTCCGCAGGCGCCCCGCGATGGGGGTGGGGTCAGGACTGGAGCCGGGCCAGCAGCTCTTCCAGGTCCGCCGTGGTGACCGCGCCGCCGGCGAAGCTGACCAGGCGGCGCACGGGGATGGAGGCCATCATCCGGGCCATGTCGATGCCGAGGGCGTCGCCGTCGCCGGTGTCCTGGGGGAAGGGCAGCAGGGCGGCGAGTGTCTCGGCGGCGCCGGGCAGGGACATCACTTCCCCGAGCGTGGAGTCCAGGGTCAGCGGCACGTCCAGCTCGTCCCCGACGAGCTCGATGCTCGCGGTCGCGCGCGGGTCGCGGCTGGACGCGGCGGCCAGCACCTCGTACGCCCCGCCCTCGACGATCCAGCGCTCGGCCCGGGTGTCCCAGTACGCCAGGCCGGTGCGCGGGAGCAGCACGGTGACGCGCTCGTTCGCCCCGGCGTCCAGGGTGACGGTGGCGTGGCCCTTGAGCTCGCGCAGCGGGCGGACGACGGCCGAGCCGGGCTTGGAGACGTAGAACTGGACGACCTCGCGGCCGGTCCGGTCGCCGGTGTTGGTGACCGTGACGGACGCGCTGATGCCCTCCTCGTCGACGCTCAGCTCCAGGTCGCTGTAGGCGAACTCGGTGTACGAGAGTCCGTGGCCGAACGGGAAGGAGACCTCGATGTCCCGGGCGTCGTACCAGCGGTAGCCGACGAACAGACCCTCGCCGTACGCGACGTGGCTGTGCTCGCCGGGAAAGTCCAGGTAGGCGGGGGTGTCCTGGAGCCGGACGGGGGCGGTCTCGGTGAGGCGGCCGGACGGGTTGACCCGGCCGAACAGCACGTCGGCGAGGGCGCCGCCGGCGGCCTGGCCGAGCAGTGCGCCGTCCAGCAGGGCGGGTGCGGCGGTCACGGGAGCCAGCCGCAGGACGCCGCCGTGGCTGAGGACGACCGCGGTGCGCGGCTGGACGCGGATCACCTCGGCCAGCAGCTCCAGCTGCTCGCGGGGAAGCTCGATGTCCTCGCGGTCGAAGCCCTCGGACTCCTGGTGGGCGGCCAGGCCGAGGAAGACCACCGCGGTGTCGGCGGCGGCGGCCAGCGCGACGGCCTCGGCGCGCAGCGCGGCGGCGTCGCCCGTGCCGTCGGTGGTGAAGCCGGGAGCGTGGGTGACCTCGGCGTTCCCGGCCAGGGCGCGGATCTCGTCCAGCGGGACGTCGACCTGCGTCGGGTTCACGTGCGAGCTGCCGCCGCCCTGGTAGCGCGGGGCGGCGGCGAACGCGCCGAGGACGGCGAGCGGGCGCCCGGCGGTGAGCGGCAGCACGGGCGCACCCTCGACGGGGTCGTTCTTGAGCAGCACGACGGAGTTCGCGGCGGCCCGGCGGGCCAGCGCGTGGTGCGCGGCCGGGTCGAACGGGGCGACCGGAAGAGTGCGTCCGGCCCGGCCGCGGGCGGCCAGCGCGGCCGTCCGGGCGGCGGCCAGATTTACCGAGGCGGCGTCCAGTTCACCGGCTTCGACGGCCGCGACGACCTGCGCGTCGGTGGTGCCGCCCGTGCCGGGCATCTCCAGGTCGAGCCCGGCGGCGACGGAGGCGACGCGGTCCTGGACGGCGCCCCAGTCGCTGACCACGGCCCCGTCGAAGCCCCACTCGCCGCGCAGCACGTCGGTGAGCAGCCAGCGGTTCTCGGAGGCGTAGGTGCCGTTGATCCGGTTGTACGAGCACATCACCGTCCACGGCTGCGCCTGCTGGACGACCTGCTGGAAGGCCCGCAGGTAGATCTCGCGCAGCGGGCGGGCGGCGACATCGGAGCTGGAGCGCATCCGGTCGTACTCGGTGTTGTTGGCCGCGAAGTGCTTGAGCGAGGCGCCGACGCCGGTGCTCTGCAACCCACGCACCCAGGCGGTGGCCAGGGTGCCGGTGAGCTGCGGGTCCTCCGAGAAGTACTCGAAATTGCGGCCGCAGCGCGGGTCCCGCTTGATGTTCACGCCCGGGCCGAGCAGCACGTCCACACCCAGCGCCCGGCTCTCCACGCCCAGCGCCCGGCCGACCTCGCCAACCAGCTCGGTGTCCCAGCTCTGGCCGAGGCCGACGGCGGGCGGGAAGCACGTCGCGGGCCGGCTGGCCGAGATGCCCAGGTGGTCGGCGTCCTCCGCCTGGAGCCGGACGCCGTGCGGGCCGTCGGTCAGGGTCAGGGCCGGGACGGGGCCGACGGCCTTGGTCGTCCAGAAGTCGGCTCCGCTGCCGAGCGCGGCGCGCTCCGCGAGTGAGAGCTCCGGCGTTTCGGGGCCGGTGGGGTCGAGAGCAGTCACGGGGTCTCCTCGGGGAGTGCGGGGTTCATGGGAGGACATGGCGTGCGACGTGACGTGACACGTCGCGCTCGGATGTCCGCCGAAGCGTGGGGTCCGGCCGGGACCGGCGGGTGCCCGGCCGGGAAGACCGGGGCCCGCCGCTCCGAGGCCCGACGCATCCCCCGTCAGGTGGGGCACGTCGGAGGAGGGCGGCCCGGCACTGCCGGAGCTCGGTCACCCTGCCGAATGCGAAAACAGTACGTCATTCTGTTTTGGCGCCACAAGGGCTGCGACCAGGTCACTTCCAGTGGCAGCCGGTGGCAGTCGGTGGCGGGAGGTGGCATAGGGTCGTCGTCATGGCTCGAACACGTGGCTCCTACGCGAAAGGCATCGCCAAGCGCGAGGAGATTCTCGACACCGCGCTGGAGATCGTCGCCAGGGTCGGCTACAGCCGCGCCACCGTGCGCGAACTGGCCCAGGCCGTCGGCCTCAGCCAGACCGGCCTGCTGCATTACTTCGGCAGCAAGGAACAGCTCTTCATCGAGATCCTGCGCCGCCGCGACGCCGTCGACCTGCTGACAGTCGGCGGCCAGGAAGGCGGCGAGGGCACAGCCGCATTCCCGCCCGACCTCGCACGGGCGCTCGCCGACCTCCAGCGCCACAACTCCGACGTCCCCGGCCTGGTCCAGCTCTTCTCACGTCTCTCCGCCGAGGCCGTCGAACCCGACCACCCCGGGCACGCGTACTTCCGCGACCGCTACCGCTACGCCCGGGCCGGCGGCGCCGACGCGATCCGCGCCCAGCAGGCCACCGGTCAGCTGCCGGAGGACATCGACGCCGACCGCCTCGCCGTCCTGGTCTTCGCGCTGATCGACGGGCTTCAGATGCAGTGGCAGTACGACCCCGAGATCGACATGGCCGAGCAGCTGTCCTACTTCTGGAACCTGCTGGGCCGGTGACCCCCTACCGCTCGTGCGGGAGGTCCTCGAACTCCCAGGAGTGGCCAGGCTCGTGGCCGGTGAACAGCCAGCACGCCTGTTGCAGCCGAGGAGCGATGGCCGGGTCCACCCGTTCGCACGGTTCGGCGCAGACATAGGTGAAGGCGTCACCGCTCCAGCGCAGCCATACGCCAAAGGTGCCGCGTCCCGTGGAGCGGCCGGTCCGCTGCGGCACGGCCTGAACGGAGCGGCCGTCCGGCGAGCGTCACGAGCAGACCGGCGGCGGGATCGAGCACGGTGAGCACGTCAGACCCTCCGGCCTCCAGCCGCGCCATCGCCTGCTCCTGCTGGTCCGGGTCGTGTGCCCACGCCCGGAGACCGTCCGGGACGGCGGGGCCCTCGAAGCCGATCGGCCGGACGCCCGGTATGCCGGGGGCGCCGGGACCGTCCGCGAGCCGATGCGCCTGCCGCCGAAGCCACCGGAGCGCGAGCCGGCGGTTCGCCACGGTCGCCCTGCCGAGCGAAACCGCCCTCCAGCCGGCCGTCGCGGTGACCTCCACCTCGTAGACCGTGCCCGCCAGGGGCCTCACAGCACCTCACCCCGACTCCGCGCGTTGCACCGCGCGTTCTCGGCCCGCAGCCGCTCTATGGCATCCGCGGGGCGCACATGCTCGGGCTCGGCCTCCCACTCGGTCCCGCCACAGACCGGCCGCAGCGACCAGTACGGGCCGGCGACCCCTCGGAACTCACCCACCCGGCCTTGCCGGGCGGTGTCCACCATGAGCGTGCCGGGAGCAGGAAGGTGACGAGGGCGTCCGTCCAGGGAACCGTCTTCTACGCACACGATCGTGCCTCTCCGTAGCCATTCCACTACCAAGGCGGCTCAGCGTGGCCTACGGTCGAAACCTGATCAACGTGGCTCAACAGTCAGCCAAGTTGGGGGTGAAGGGTGAATCGCAAGGAGTTGGACCCGGAGAGTAGCCCGCAGGCAGCGTTCGGGGCACGATTACGCAGCTCACGCGAGGCTCGCGGCTGGAAGCAAGACGAACTCTCCACCCGTACGGGCATTTCCAGCGGGCACATTTCAGGCGTCGAAACTGGTCGCAAGATGCCATCTTTGCGCTTCGCGAAAGCTGCTGACGTGGCCTTGGGCATTGCGGGCACAGGCGACACATTCGAACGCCAATGGCGCGAGATGCAGCACGGCAGCCTGCTGGAAGGGTTCCCGGAATACGTCGGGCATGAAGGGCGAGCTGCGGAGGTCCGGCTATTCGAGTCCGGCCTGATCCCAGGACTGCTCCAGACGCCGGAGTACGCGACGGCCCTTGAGGCAAGTAACGTCAGGCGAGGTTCCATCACGGCCGAACAGGCTCAAGAGCGGGTCGAGTTCCTGATGGATCGCCAAGCCGCCCTGACACGAATGCTGCCGCCTCTGTTGTTCGTGGTGCTCGATGAGAGCTGTATCCGCCGACCGATCGGCGGCCATGAGGTCATGCATCGGCAGTTGGCGCGCTTGATCGAGTTCGCCGAGGAGCCGAACACGTCCCTTCAGGTCGCTCCCTTCGCCATGGGAGAACGGCGGCCCTTCACCCGTTTGGTCAACCTGCTGACGCTGAAGGACCGTTCCATCGTCGCTTACGTCGAGTCCGAGATCCACGGGTACCTGGAACGGGAGAGCGCTTCCGTGCTGCCCTTGCTGAGGGCCTACCATCAGCTACAGACAGAAGCGCCCTCCCAAGCGGAGTCTGTAGCCATGATCACTCAGGTACGAAAGGGCACCCCGTGACCGATTACCCGTCCCTCCAGTGGGTCAAGTCCTCGTACAGCGGCAACGGCGGTTCCTGCGTCGAGTGGGCGCCGTCGAGCGCATCCGCTACCGGCGTGGTCCCCGTCCGTGACTCCAAGAATCTGAGCGGCCCCATGCTGACCGTTCCCGCCGACGCGTTCGCGTCCTTCGTGGCGGGCGTGAAGGCCGGAGAGTTCGGCACCGTCTGAACAACCGCCCCGCTCCGCCACCGAGTCGGAGGCTGAGCGGGGCGGTTGCCGTTCAGCGGTTCACAGCAGGAACCCTTCGGGGAACGGGTCGGACGGGTCCAGGAAGTACTGCGCGGTTCCGGTGATCCAGGCGCGGCCCGTGACGGTGGGGACGACCGCGGGCAGTGTGCCGACGGTGGTCTCAGCGACCAGTCGGCCGGTGAACGTCGTGCCGATGAAGGACTCGTTCACGAAGTCCGTGTCCAGCGGGAGTTCGCCCCGTGCGTGGAGCTGGGCCATCCGTGCGGAGGTCCCGGTGCCGCACGGTGACCGGTCGAACCAGCCGGGGTGGATGGCCATGGCGTGCCGGGAGTGGACGGCGTCGGAGCCGGGTGCGATCAGCTGGACGTGCTTGAGCCCGTGGATGCCGGGATCGAGCGGATGGACCGGGCGGTCCGTCTCGTTGACCGCGTCCATCAGGGCGAGCCCCGCCTCCAGCAGCTCGTCCTTGCGCGAGCGGTCGAACGGAAGTCCTAGATCGGCCAGTTGCACCATCGCGTAGAAGTTGCCGCCGTAGGCAAGGTCGTACGTGACCGTGCCGCGGCCGGGGACCTTCGCCGTGAGTCCCAGCCCGGCGGAGAAGGCGGGGACGTTGGTCAGGGTGACGGAGGTGGCGGCGCCGTCCTCGACGTGGACATCGACGGAGACGAGTCCGGCCGGGGTGTCCAGCCGCACCGTGGTGACCGGTTCGGTGACCTCCACCATGCCGGTCTCCACCAGCACGGTGGCCACCCCGATGGTGCCGTGTCCGCACATCGGCAGACAGCCCGAGACCTCCATGAACAGGACCCCGAAGTCGGCGTCGGGCCGGGTCGGCGGCTGGAGGACGGCACCGCTCATGGCGGCATGGCCGCGCGGCTCGTACATCAGCAGGGTGCGTACCGCGTCGCGGTGCGCCATGAAGTAGTCGCGTCGTTCGGCCATGGTGGCGCCGGGGATGGTGCCGATCCCGCCGGTGATGACACGGGTGGGCATGCCCTCGGTGTGCGAGTCGACGGCGTGGAATATGTGACGCGTGCGCAAGTCTCCCCCTCGCGATGTCCTGCCGCTCCGCTGCGATGTGCGGCGCGCGGCGTGTCGTGTGCGGTGTGCGTTCTTCGCTCGTGCCGTGGCCCGGTCAGTCCAGTCCCTCGGCGAGCGCCTTCTCGGTGGCGGCGCGCACGGCGGCCGCGGACTCGGCATCGAGGGGCAGCCGCGGCGGCCGGGTGGGACCGCCGTGCCGTCCGACGATGTCCATCGACGCCTTGATCGCCTGGACGAACTCCGGCTTGGAGTCCCACCGCAGCAGCGGGTGCAGCCGCCGGTAGAGGGGCAGGGCCGTCTCCAGGTCCCCGGAGACCGCGGCGCGGTAGAGCGCGACACAGCCGGCGGGCAGCATGTTGGGGCAGCCCGCGATCCAGCCGACCGCACCGGCCAGGGCGAGTTCCAGCAGGACGTCGTCGGCGCCGACCAGCAGGTCGAGCCCGGGGGCCTCCTCAGCGATCTCGTAGGCCCTGCGGACGTCCCCGCTGAACTCCTTGACGGCCACGATGGACCCGTCCGCGTGGAGCTGCGCGAGCAGCCTCGGGGTCAGATCGACCTTGGTGTCGTACGGATTGTTGTACGCGACGACCGGCAGGCCCGCCGCGGCGACTTCGGCGTAGTGCGCACGGACCGCGACGTCCTCGCACGAGTAGCCGTTGGGCGGCAGCAGCAGGACGGAGCCGGCGCCCGCCTCCGCGGCCTGGTCGGCCCGGCGGCGCGACTGGGCGCTGTCGTAGGCGGAGACCCCGGGCATGACCCTGGCGCCGTCCCCGGCGGCTTCGACCGCGACGCGCACCACTTGGTCGCGCTCCTGGTCCGTGAGGGTCTGGTACTCCCCCAGCGAGCCGTTGGGCACCACCCCGTCGCAGCCGGCGTCCACGAGGTCGCGCACATGGGCCGCGTACGCGTCGAAGTCGATGGACCGGTCGTCGCGCAGGGTGAGCGGGGTGGCGACCATGACGCCTCGCCAAGGACTGTTCCGAGCAGCGGAGTTCGTCGACATCTGGGCTCCTTAAAGGTGTGACATGACATGAACCGGCGAAGGAGAAAGAGAAGGCCGAGGTCCCGGAGGGGACCGGGAGACGTGCGCGCCGCGGGGCTTCACACGTCCTCGGGGCGGGCCGCACGGGCGAGCGTGGAGAGCGGGACCGGGCAGGCGAGCGGACGGCGGTCGGGGGATCCGGCCTCCGCGGCGCAGCCGGCCAGTCCCCGGACCGCGAATCCGCACATCCGGCCCTGGCACCAGCCCATCCCGGCCCGGGTGAGGAGCTTGACCGTACGGCTGTCCCCGGCACCGAGGTCGTCGACCGCCGTGCGGATCGCGCCGGCGGTGACCTCCTCGCAGCGGCAGACCTCCGTGTCCGCGGCGAGCCACTCGGTCCAGCCGGGTCCGGGCCGGTGCACGGCGCCCATCAGCTCGGCGAACGCGCGCATCCGCCGCCGGGCCCGGCGCAGCGCCGTCGCCCGGTGCGGGTCCCGGCCCCGCGTCCCGTCCCGTGCGTCACCGAGCGCCGAGAGGGCCGCCAGCTCCCCCTCGGCCAGCGCGAGGTGCACGCCGCCGATGCCGCCCGTCTCGCCCGCGGCCCAGACGCCGGGCACGGTGGTGCGCAGATCCTCGTCGAGCACCAGCGCGGCCGACCCGTCCGCGCCGCACCGGGTCGCGCAGCCCAGACCGACGGCGAGGTCCAGCTGGGGCACCAGTCCGTGGCCGACGGCCAGCGTGTCGCAGTCGATACGGCGCCCGGTCCCGGGCAGCGGACGCCAATCGCGGTCCAGGCGGCTGACGGTGACGCCTTCCACCCGGTCGGTGCCGTGCACGGCGGTGACCGCGCGGTGCGTCAGCACCCGCACCCGGTTGCGCGCCAGCGCCGCGCCGTGCCGTACCCCCTCCCGGAGCCGGCCGGGGTCGGCGGCCAGCACGCGGGGAGCGCGTGCGTACGCCCCGTATCCGGCGGCCTCCACCAGCGCGGGCACCCGGGCGCCGGCCCGCGCCAGGGACACCGCGACGGCCTGCAGCAGCGGCCCGCTGCCCGCGACGACGATGCGCCGTCCCGGCAGCACCAGTCCCGACTTGAGCATGGCCTGCGCCCCGGCCGCGCCCACGACACCCGGCAGGGTCCAGCCGGGAAAGGGCAGTTGCCGCTCGTGGGAACCGGTTGCGATCAGCAGCCGGCGTGCGCGCAGCGCGGCCGAACCCGCGCCGTCGGGACCGGTGACGGCGTGCAGGGTCCAGTCGGTCCCGGTCCGCTCGACGGCCCACACCTGATGCCCGGCGAGGTGGCGGATCCGCCCCGCCTCGCGGTGCCGGTCGAGACGGTCCCTCAGTCCGGCGAACCGCGCCCAGCCGTGGTGCAGCGCCTCGGGCCGGGTGGCGCCGAGTCCGGGGGCCGGGGCACGGTAGTACTGGCCGCCGGGCGCGTCCGCCGCGTCGAGCAGGACCACATCGAGTCCGCCGTCGGCCGCGGTGACCGCCGCGGCCAGTCCGGCCGGTCCGGCGCCCACCACCGCGAGTTCGGTGAAGGGCGGCGCGGCCGCGGAGTCGGGGGGCTCAGTGGCGGAGACCGGCATGTCCGTCCCCCTCCTGGGTGGTGACCACGTCGCCGGGGCGGGCGGGCAGCAGACAGGCCCGCCGGCCGGGGATCCCGTTCACGGTGACCAGGCAGTCGAAGCAGGAGCCGATGCCGCAGAAGGCGCCGCGTGGGCGTCCGTTCACCCTGGTGGTGCGCCACGTGAGGACGGAGGCCGCCCAGAGGGCTGCCGCGATGCTCTGACCGGGCAGCGCGGGGACCGGGCGGCCGTCGAAGGTGACCTCGAACCCCGGCCCGGACTCGGCACCGGCCACACCGGCCGGGGTACGGGCGGCGGTGCGCCTACGGATACGTATCACCAGGGCTCCTGTCTCGGTGATCGGGCGGTCGGGCCGGCAGCGGGCTGCTCGGGGCGTACGACGTCGCGGGCGGCGGTTCACCGCCCGGTTCCCGGCGTCATGTCGAACCGGTCGGGCCGGAACGGCTCGGGATCGATGGCGGGGGTCTCGCCGCGGATCGCCGCGATGACCAGCGCCGCCGTCGCGGGCGCCAGTCCGATCCCCGCGCCCTCGTGGCCGCAGGCGTGGAAGAGGCCCGGAACCCGGCGGTCGGGTCCGATCGCCGGGAGGTGATCGGGCAGGTAGGGGCGGAACCCGTGGTAGGCGCGCAGCACGCGGGCCGTCCCGAGTACGGGAAAGAGCGCGGCCGCCGCGGCGGCCAGCCGGCTGATCACCGGCACGGACAACGTACGGTCGAAACCGACCCGTTCGCGGCTGGCGCCGATCAGTACGGGCCCCGACGGCGTCCCCTCCACGACGGGCGAGGTCTGCAGCGCGGCCGACGCGCTGGACACATCGGCCACGTACTCCGCCGCGTACACCTTGTGCCTGATCAGCGGTGGCAGCGGCTCGGTCACCAGGACGAACCCGCGCCTGGGCAGCACGGGCAGTTCGACCCCCGCCAGCGCCGCCAGCTCGCCGCCCCGGACGCCCGTGGCGTTGACCACCGCGGGAGCGAGCAGATCGCCCCGGCCGGTCCGGACGCCGCGCACCGCACCCGTCGGTCCTCTCAGCACGGCCGTGACCGCCTCCCCGAGGTGGACGGCGGCTCCGGCGTCCCGTGCGGCGCGCACCAAGTGGGCTGCTGCCAGCGCGGGTTGAACCTGCGCGTCCTGCGGATAGAGGACTCCGCCCGCGAGGCCGGGCGCGAGGTGCGGCTCCAGTGCCGGCAGCTCGTGCGGAGCGACCGGGGAGGTCCGTACCCCCGCCTCGGCCTGCCCGGCCGCCGTCGCGGTCAGGGTGGCCAGCGACGACTCGTCCGCTGCGACCACCAGACCGCCCTTCTGCTCGAACTCGATCGCCGATGGCAGCACTTGGGAGAGTTCGTGCCAGAGGGACGCGGAGAGCAGTGCGAGGTTCAGCTCCGGACCCGGCGGCTTGTCGGAGACCAGGAGGTTCCCCTCCCCCGCCCCGGTGGTGCCACCGGCGACCGGTCCGCCGTCCACCACCGCGACCGCGAGTCCGGACCGGGCTGCGTAGTAGGCGCAGGCGGCGCCGACCACTCCGGCCCCGACCACGACAACGTCCAAAGGCTGTCTCGTGAACACATCAGTAATATGTCACATTGCTCAGAGGGTGCCAAGAGGTCGTCATCACGCCGAATATGACGTGTTGTCAGACCGGGTCCACCCCCTCACGACCGGCGGATTCGGCGGCCGGTGACCCGTGATGGGTGGATGCCCCCCATCGGGGAATGCAAGCCCTCGACCGCGCGGGGTGCCGACGACGAGGAGCGATATGCACGACGACAGCACACTGGTGGAGGGCCGGCTGGAGCGGGCCCTGCGCCAGTTCATCCGCCCCGCCGAGTACGCGGCGCGGATCCCGCTCACGCTGGCGGTGTGGCATGCACCGGGCGAGCCCGTTCCGGTGGCACAAGCGCTCGGGGCGCGCTACGAACCGTTCTCGGCCGGGACCGCGTGGGGCAGTCCGTGGACCACCAGCTGGTTCCGGCTCGACGGTGCGGTGCCGCGGGAATGGGCCGGCCGGCGGGTCGAGGTCGTGGTCGATCCGGGCTTCTCCGGTCAGGCGCCCGGCTTCCAGGCCGAGGGGATGCTGTACGACACCGAGGGCATCCCGCTGAAGGGCGTCCATCCCCGCAACCGCCATCTGACCGTCGGCGCACCCGCCGCCGGTGGCGAGCGGGTCTCCCTGTTGCTGGAGGCGGCGGCCAACCCGGCAGTACTGGAACACGGATTCGAGCCGACGCCGCTCGGGGACGTACTGACGGCGGGCGACGATCCGCTCTACCGGTTCACGTCGGCGGATCTCGCCGTGCTGGACGAGGGCGTCTGGCATCTCGTACTGGACATCGAGGTGCTGTCCGAGCTGATGCGGGAGCTGCCCACCGACCGGTCGCGGCGGCACGAGATCCTGCGGGCACTGGAGCGAATGCTCGACGCGCTCGATCTGCACGATGTGTCCGGTACGGCGGCGGCCGGACGGGCCGAGCTGGCCGAGGCCCTGTCCAGGCCCGCTTCGGCGAGCGCGCACCGGATCTCGGCCACCGGGCACGCGCACATCGACTCGGCGTGGCTGTGGCCGCTGCGCGAGACGGTGCGGAAGGCCTCCCGCACCTTCGCCAATGTCACCACGCTCGCCAAGGACTACCCGGAGCTGGTGTTCGCCTGTTCGCAGGCCCAGCAGTACGCCTGGGTCAAGGAGCACCAGCCGCACATCTGGGAGCGGATCGTGCGGGCGGTGGCGGACGGGCAGTGGGAGCCCGTCGGTTCGATGTGGGTGGAGTCCGACGCCAATCTGCCCGGCGGCGAGGCGCTGGCCCGGCAGATCGTGCACGGGAAGCGGTTCTTCGAGCAGGAGCTGGGAGTGGAGACCGAGGAGATCTGGCTGCCGGACTCCTTCGGCTGCACCGCCGCGTTCCCGCAGCTGGCCCGGCTGGCGGGAATCCGGTGGTTCCTGACGCAGAAACTGTCGTGGAACCAGACCGACAGGATGCCGCACCACACCTTCTGGTGGGAGGGCATCGACGGCACCCGGCTCTTCACCCACTTCCCGCCCGTGGACACCTACAACGCCCACTTCCACGGCCTCGAACTCGCCCACGCCGAGAAGAACTTCACGGACAAGGGACGGGCCACCCGCTCCCTGATGCCGTTCGGCTGGGGTGACGGCGGCGGCGGTCCGACCCGGGAGATGATGGAGAAGGCCCGCAGGCTCAGCGATCTGGAGGGGTCCCCGCGGGTCGGGATCGAGAAGCCGTCGGCGTTCTTCGCCGCGGCCGAGGAGGAGTACGGGGCGCAGGCGCCGGTCTGGTCGGGTGAGCTGTACCTGGAGCTGCACCGGGCGACGTACACCACTCAGGCGAAGACCAAGCAGGGCAACCGCCGCAGCGAACACCTGCTGCGAGAGACCGAGTTGTGGGCGACCGCGGCGGCCCTGCGGGCACCCGCGTACCGCTACCCGTACGAGGCGCTGGACCGGATCTGGAAGACGGTCCTGCTCCATCAGTTCCACGACATCCTGCCGGGCTCGTCCATCGCCTGGGTGCACCGCGAGGCCCGTGACACCTATGAGCGGGTGCGCGGGGAACTGGCGGACCTGGTGGCGGAGGCGGTGACGGCGCTCGGTGCGGCGCAGGGCCTGGTGGCTCTCAACTCCTGCCCGTACCAACGCAGTCAGGTCGTCGAGCTGGACGCCGAGGCGAGTGCGGTGCTGCCGTCCGGGGCTCATGCGCAGTCGCTCGGCGAGGGGCGCACCGCGGTTCTCGCCCAGTCGCCGGGGCTCGGCGCGGGGCCGCTGGACGGTGCGGCCGTCCCGGAGCAGGGGGTTTCGGCCGACGCCTGTGCGGACGAGGGGACCGTCCTCGACAACGGGCTGCTGCGCGTCACCGTCGACCGGGACGGGCTGATCGCCTCCGTCCTCGACCTGGCGGCGGGCCGCGAGGTCCTGGTCCCCGGCCATCGGGCCAACCTCCTCCAGCTGCACCCGGACCACCCGAACAACTGGGACGCCTGGGACATCGACGTCCACTACCGCCGCTCACGCACCGACCTGACCGACGCCGAGCTGGTCGAACTGGTGGAGGAGGGACCGCTGCGGGCGGCCGTGCGGGTGGTGCGTGCGTTCGGCGCGTCCAGGATCGTGCAGGAGATCCGGCTGGCCGCGGGGAGCAGGCAGGTCGACATCGAGACCGAGGTGGACTGGCAGGAGTCGGAGAAGGTCCTCAAGGCGGCGTTCCCGCTCGATGTGCACGCCGAACGGTCCACGTCCGAGATCCAGTTCGGCCACGTCCACCGGCCGACCCACGACAACACCGGCTGGGATGCGGCCCGTTTCGAGATCTGCGCCCATCGCTGGCTGCGGGTCGCCGAGCCGGGCTACGGCATCGCGCTGCTCAACGACTCGACGTACGGGCACGAGGTGACCCGGACCCCGCACACAACGGGCCTCGGCACGACCGTACGGCTCACGCTGCTGCGCGCCCCGCACAGCCCCGACCCGGCAACCGACCTCGGCACGCACCGGTTCCGGTACGCGCTGGCGCCCGGCGTGGAGATCACCGACGCGGTCCGGGAGGGGCTGGCGCTCAATCTGCCGCTGCGCGCCGCGGTCGCCCCGGCGGTGCCGTCGGTCGTGGCGACCGGCCATCCGGCGGTGACCGTGGAGTCGGTGAAGCTGGCCGAGGACCGCAGCGGCGATGTCATCGTCCGGCTGTACGAGTCGGCCGGCGGCCGGGCCGACGCGACACTCCGGGCCTCGTTCCCCGTCGTCGCGGCGCAGATCACCGACCTGCTGGAACGGCCGCTGCACGCGGCGGCGGCCGACGCGCACGGCCTCGCCCTGACGCTGCGGCCGTTCCAGATCCTGACGGTGCGGCTGACCCCTGCGTGAGGAACCGCCCCGGCCCGCGTCGGCGCCGTTCGCGGCCGTCGCGGGTCAGGGGCGGGGCATGTTCCGGAGGTTGGAGCGGGCCATCTGGACCATCCGGCCCACTCCGCCGTCCAGCACGATCTTGCTCGCGGAGAGCGCGAAGCCGGTCACCATGTCCGCGCTGATCTTCGGCGGGATGGAGAGCGCGTTGGGGTCGGTGACGACGTCGACGAGGGCCGGCCCCTTGTGCCTGAAGGCGTCCTTCAGGGCGCCTTCGAGCTCCTTGGGCTTCTCGACACGTACGCCGTACGCCCCCGAGGCCCGCGCGATCGCCGCGAAGTCCGGGTTCTTGTTGGTCGTACCGAACGACGGCAGTCCGGCCACCAGCATCTCCAGTTCGACCATGCCCAGCGAGGAGTTGTTGAACAGAACCACCTTCACCGGCAGGTTGTACTGGACGAGGGTCAGGAAGTCCCCCATCAGCATGGTGAATCCGCCGTCCCCGGACATCGAGACGACCTGCCGGTTCCGGTCCGTGAACTGCGCGCCGATGGCCTGCGGCAGTGCGTTGGCCATCGAGCCGTGGCTGAACGAACCGATCACCCGGCGTTTGCCGTTCGGCGACAGATAGCGGGCCGCCCAGACGTTGCACATGCCCGTGTCGACCGTGAACACCGCGTCTTCGTCGGCAAGTTCGTCCAGCACCGATGCCACGTACTCCGGGTGGATCGGGACGTGCTTGTCGACCTTGCGGGTGTACGCCTTGATCACGCCCTCCAGCGCGTCGGCGTGCTTCTTGAGCATCCGGTCGAGGAACTTGCGGTCGGTCTTCGCCTTCACCCGCGGGGTCAGACAGCGGAGCGTCTCGCGGACATCGCCCCAGACCGCCAGATCGAGCTTGGAGCGGCGGCCCAGGTGCTCGGGCCGCACATCGACCTGGACGATCTTCACATCGGTGGGCAGGAAGGCGTTGTACGGGAAGTCCGTACCGAGCAGGATCAGCAGATCGCACTCGTGGGTGGCCTCGTAGGCGGCGCCGTAGCCGAGCAGGCCGCTCATCCCGACGTCGTACGGGTTGTCGTACTGGATCCACTCCTTGCCGCGCAGCGCGTGGCCGACCGGGGCCTTCACCCGCTCGGCGAACTCCATCACCTCGGCGTGCGCGCCCGCCGTCCCGCTTCCGCAGAACAGCGTCACCCGTTTGGCCTCGTCGACCATGCGGCAGAGCTTCTCGATCTCCTCGTCGCCCGGCCGCACGGTGGGCCGCGAGGTGACCATCGCGTGCTCGATCGACTTCTCCGGTGCGGG
This sequence comes from Streptomyces sp. NBC_01260, assembly GCF_036226405.1. NCBI lineage: Bacteria > Bacillati > Actinomycetota > Actinomycetes > Kitasatosporales > Streptomycetaceae > Streptomyces > Streptomyces sp. NBC_01260. The sequence continues at coordinate 1,320,524 of NZ_CP108464.1, forward strand.
CTGCGAGGCGATGTCGCCCGGCATCGAGACGACGCTGACACCGCCCTGGCCGATCGCGTGCTGGATGGCCGTCTGGAGCAGCCGCGGCATCTGCTGCGGGTTGGAGATCATCTCGTTGTAGTGGCTGCACTCCTGGAAGAGCAGCTCCGGATGGGTCTCCTGGAAGTAGCCGAGGCCGATCTCGCTCGACGGGATGTGCGAGGCGAGCGCGAGCACGGGTGCCATGGAGCGGTGTGCGTCGTAGAGGCCGTTGATGAGGTGGAGATTGCCGGGGCCGCACGATCCGGCGCAGGCCGCCAGTGTGCCGGTGATCTGCGCTTCGGCACCGGCGGCGAACGCGGCCGTCTCCTCGTGTCTGACCTGGACCCATTCCATCCCCGAGTGCCGGCGGATGGCGTCGACCACGGGGTTGAGGCTGTCGCCGACGACCCCGTACAGGCGCTTGACTCCCGCGCGGGCGAGGATGTCGACGAACTGCTCCGACACGTTCTGCTTGGCCATGGGTGCGTGCTCCCTCTGCCTGTTGCTCCGTGCACGTTCGGCTGTCCGGACTCCGGGGCGCGAAACCCCGGCCGGACGGGTTCCCCCGAAGTCCATCAACCCATGGCGCGCGCGGTTACGCCTCCCAGACGCCGACCGCCGTCCGGTCGTCGGCGTAACCCTTGACCCTGAGCTGGGTGTCCGCGAGGAACGCCGCGAGACCCGGCGCCCGGCCGGGTGCCCAGCGCTCGGCGAGCTCATCGGCCAGCGCCGGCTCGTCGCGCAGCGGATCCGCCAGACCGTTGCTGCACAGCAGCAGGGTGTCGCCCGGCCGGGCGACCGAGGCCCGGAACCGGAACGGCTCGGCGGGCGGCGGGACCGGGCTCTCGATGTACGGGGCCGGGGCGGTGGTGATCCCCAGGTCCATGGTCAGCCGCTCGCCGTCCGGCCCGCTCTCGGGGGACGACGCCGAGCCGAAGCCGACCACCCCCTCCCCGGCGAGTTCGCCGGGGTGCGGAACCTCCGGTTCGAGGTCCTGCCAGCTGCCGTCGCGAAGCCGGAAGAGCCCTCCGCCGCCGACGCCGAAGAAGACCCGGGTGCGGCAGTCGGGGTCGGCGGACAGCAGGAGGCAGCGCAGGCCCGCCGTGTACTCGTGCGCTTCGAGTCCGAGTTCGGCGGCGCGGGCACGGAGTTTGCCGTAGCTGCGGTCGGCGAGCCGGTGCAGGCCCGATTTGAGTGCGCCGCGGCGGCCCGCCCGTATGTCCTCGGAGAGCCGGGCATGGCTGCGTCCGACAGCCTCGCCGATCCAGCGGCAGGCATCGGCGGCGGCCGGATGCACGCCCTCGGCGGTACGGGCGCCGCCCGCGACGGCGACTAGGACGAGGGCGCTCTCGGCGGCGCCGAAGCGCACGGTGACCAGCGCGTCGCGCCGGGGCTCGCCCCGGAACCGTGCGGAGTCACCGCGCACGGAGGCGGCCCGCAGGGTGTACGTGCCGTAGCTGGCGCCGTCGAGCACGGTGTCGGCGACGAGGGCGTGGATCTCGCGCGGGTCGGTGGCGGGCAGCGCGGTGGGCTCGGCGTCGTACGTGGGCGGCCGGGCGCCCACGTACGAGGCGGGGCGGGGCGCTTGCGCCACGTGGGGTGCTTCCGCCCCGGCGATAGGGGCCGGGACCTCCACGTCCTGGCCGGGCGGCAGGTTCTGCGGGACACGGGGATCGGCGAGGGGAGGCGGGGGCGGCACGGGCGCCGGTTCGGCGGGCGGCGGCGGCGCTGCCGGTACCGGGCCCGCGAAGGTGCGGGGCCCGGACACACCGGCCGGGGGCTCCCAAGGAGCGCGTTCCGACTCCTCGCGCGGCGGCGGTGGAGCCGGGGGCGGAACGGGCGGGGTCTGCGCCGTCCGGACGGCCTCCGGCGGCGCGACACGCGGCCCGGGCACCGCCGCGGCGGCCTCGTACGCCTCACGGCCGTCGGGCCCCAAGGCGTCCGACGCCGAGTCGAAGCGGTCGTCGAGACTGTCGGCCGCCTGGCTCGCCCCGGCGTCCGGGGCGGATTCGTCGTACAGCCTGCGCCACCAGTCGTCCTCGTGGGCGGCGGGCCTCTCCCCCTGCTGACTCATGCCCATATTGTCGACCGCGGGGGCCCCGGCAAAACGGGTCATCCCGAAAATGTGCCCGAGGCCCGCCGGGAAATAGGTCCGCCGGGCGGCCCCACCCCCCACGGGAAGGACGCCCGGCGGACCGGTCGGGTGATCCGGCGTCAGCGCACGGCGTAGGCGTCGGTCACGGTCTGGACGACGGAGTTGCCCTTGGCGTCCGTCAGTTCGGTCCGCAGGGTGACCGGCTTGCCGGCCGCGTCCGCGTGGTTCACGGTCGCGGTCCAACGGCCGCCCTGCTGTGCGGTGGTGGCCCCGGTCCAGGTCTCACCGGCGTCGTACGAGTACGAGACCTTGACCGCGGTCAGCTTGCCGGGCGTGTAGCCGGCGTGACCCGTGACGCTCAGCCCGATCTTCTGACCGTCCTTCGCCGCGAGGGTCTTCATGCCGTCCGACGGCAGGTCGTAGCCCGGGAAGAGCAGCGCGAGGCCCTGGGAGTAGGCGCTCTCGTCCCGGTGCGAACGGAACTTCCAGGTGGTCTCGGTGGAGGTGGACCGCTTCCAGACCTGCGCGGGGCCGCCGATCTTCGTGGTGAACAGGGAGAGTTCGTACGGTGCGTCCTCGGCCGGAACCGTGAAGGTGCCGAACGGGTAGGAGCTGGTGCCGATCACCTTGCCGCCGCTGGTGAGCCGCATACTGCCGAGGTCACCGAACGACCCCTGGATGCCGGTGTGTTCGCTGTCACCGACGAAGGCGGGGGCGACACCGAGCAGATTGTCCTGGCGCTCGCCGGCCAGTTGCAGACCGCCCGTCGCGTCACGCGGGGCGACCGGGACCAGCACACCTCCGTACCAGTGCTCCGCGCGCTCGGACCCGGCCCGGTAGCTCCGCGCCACGTCGGTCATGGTCTCGCCCCAGGGGAAGCTGGAGGAGAGGTAACGCTGCCAGCTCATGTCGTCGGCGGAGGAGTACTCGGTACGGGTGCCGGGGACGGCGACCGTGTCGAATCCGCCGATGAAGAAGGAGGCGCCGTAGGGGCGGGAGACGGAGAGTGCGTCGACGTAGTCCGCCGCGACGCCCATCGACTCATAGGTGGAGGTGGACCTGGCCAGCTTTCGGTCGCGGACGGTGTACGTACGGTCCGAGGTGACCGGCCCGGTCTCGGGGAAGCCGAGGTTGTAGACGAACGGGCTGTTGGCGGTGGCCTCCCAGCGCAGGGTCACCGGGCCTTCCGCCAGGGCGGCGGTCAGCGCGGCGGCCTCGGAGGTCTCGATGCCGAGTACGGGGACGGGAGCCGGTGCGTAGCCGAACGAGGGCTGCCAGGGACCGGCCGACGGGCGGTGCGCGATGACCGCGGTGGCGCCGGCCGCCTTGGCGTTGCGGGCCAGGTTGTAGACGTTCGATTCGTCGTCGGGGACCTCGACCAGGGCGAGCCTGCCGTTGACCCCGGCGGCCTTCAGCTCCTCGGGGGTGCCGGCGCCCGCGTCGACGAGCGTGGCCTGTCCCTTGCCGTCGAGGCCGGTGGAGCCCCCTCCGGCGCTGCGGGGGTGCAGCTCCGCGCCGCCGACGACCGAGAGGTTCTTGACCAGCGGGGCGTAGGCCCGCCAGAAGCTGTCGAACTCGAAGTCGCCGTCGTGTGCCCGGCCCTGGATGTCGACGAGGTAGTCGTCAATGATGCCGGGGGCGGTCACCGAACCCGCGTGCATCCAGGCGCCGTCCCAGGTACGGCCGAAGGCGAGGGTCGTGGAGCGGGTCTCGCTCGACCGGTCCTCGGTCCTGATCCGGAGCCTGTGCGCCTTGCGGGCGTCGAGCACCAGTGTGGTGTCCTTGGTGACCTTCAGTTCGGGGCGGGCGAGGTAGCCGACCGATCCGACGAGCCGCCCGGTGGCGTCCTTCGGGTTCGGCGACGTGATGAAACTCGAGACGAAGTAGGCGCCGGGGCGCACCCGGTACACCTGGTCGGTCGAGCCGTCGTTGAAGCGGCGCTCGCCGCTCGCGTCGTCGGTGCCGATGAGGTCGAGCGAGGAGGAGCCCGCGGCGGGCCTGCCGGTGCGGTCGATCAGCTTGACGCGCAGGGTGACGGTCTCGGCGCCGACGTACAGCGAGAACGGGGTGGAGACCTTCACCCCGCCGGTGGCGGTGGCCAGGACCCGGCCGGTGACGTCGCCGTACTGGCTGTCCTGGAGGTGCGCGGCCGGGTCGAGCCTCAGCGGGACCTGTGCCGTCCCGCCGGCGGGCACGGTGACGCTGTTCGCGCCGAGTGCGGCGACGGAGGACCGGACGGCCGAACCGTCGTTGCCGGTGACACCCTGCACCTTGAGCGACAGCTTCACCGGCTTGGTGCCCGTGTTGGTGTACGGGACCTGGACGGTGGTGCGGTCGCTCTTGTCCTGCGGCCAGTTGAAGGTGCCACCCTGGACCGCGGGCGCGCCGGTCACGGTCGTGTCGATGGCCGCCTTGACGTCGAGCCGGCCACCGCCGGTCTCACGTACATCACCGGGGATGTCGCTCTTCGCGGACGACACGAGTGCCGCCTTGATCTGCTGTGCGGTCCAGTCGGGGTGGCGTTCCTTGACGATGGCGGCGGCGCCCGCGACATGCGGGGTGGCCATCGAGGTTCCGGACATCGACCGGTAGGCGTAGACCCCGCGGCCGCCTGCCGCGGCGGCCGAGATCGCGACGCCCGGGGCGGCGATCTCGGGCTTGAGGGTGTGCGAGACGATCGCGGGCCCGCGGCTGGAGAACTGGGCGGTGGAGTCGTCCCGGTCGACCGCGCCGACGGTCAGCACGCTGGGCGCGCAGCCGGGCGAGGAGACGGTGTTGAGGGTGGGGCCCGCGTTGCCGGCCGCGATGACGAACAGGGTGTCCTTGCTCTTGCCGAACTCCTCGGCTGCCAGGCTCATCGGGTCGGTGCAGTCGGTCGGGGTGGGGCTGCCCAGGCTCATGGAGACGACGTCGGCCTTCTGGTCGACGGCCCACTGCATGCCCGCGATGATCCAGGAGGAATCGCCCGATCCGCTGTCGTTGAGCACCTTGCCGACGAGCAGGTCCGCGCCGGGGGCGACACCCTTCTTCTTGCCGTCACTGGCCGCGCCGGAGCCGCCCACGGTGGAGAGGGTGTGGGTGCCGTGGCCCTGGCGGTCGTCGGTGGTGTCGGAGTCGGTGAAGTTCTCCGACCCGGTGATCCGGCCCTTGAGGTCCGGGTGTTCGGCGTCGGCGCCGGTGTCCAGGACGGCGACCTTGGTGCCCTTGCCGTCGTAGCCCGCCGCCCAGGCGAGGTCGGCGCGGATCTGCTTGGTGGACCTGTCGAGGCTGGCCTCGACCTTGCGGTCCAGCCAGAGCTTCTTCATTCCGGCGGCGGAGCGGGAGCGGGCGCCGGTGATGTCCGCCCAGAACCCGGCGGCCTTCGCCTTGTCCGCCTTGAGCGCCACACCGTCGATGACCGGGAGGGCGAGTCCGCGCTCGGCGCCGCGCGGGGTGGCGGGCGCGCTGCGGGCGGTGTCCTTGGTGTAGGTGGCGATGAGCGGTACGGAGTCCGCGTGCGCGTCGTCGTAGCCCTGGCGGATCAGCCCGGTGACGTTGAAGAGTTCCTCGTCCACCGTGCCGGTGGCGAGCGCCTTGGCCGCGGTGTCCGGGTAGACGTAGAGGTCCTTGCCGGAGCGGCGGGTCTGCACGAGGGGGAAGGTGCCGTCCTCGCGGGCCAGTGCGGTGGCCGTGGCGTTCCCCGAACTGTCCTTGCTCACCAGCACCTTGTCGCCGGTGACCAGTGTGACGGTGACCGGCTTGCTTCCCCCACCCTCGGCGGCCGCCGCCGCACTGCCGGTCAGCGGTCTCTTCGCGGTCGTGTCGCCCTGTGGCGCTGCCACGGACGGCGCGATCACCGTGACGGCCAGGACCGCGGCGGTGGCCGCTCCCAGTGCCGTACGCGATATCGGACGCATCGCTCTCCCCAAGTGAAACCGGAACAGGCAGTACAAAACACCACGTTCCGGAGGTTGTTGGTGCTGCGGTGGCGCCACATTGGCAGAGGGGCGGGCGGTACAGGGATGATGTACCGAGGCGGGTTTACGCCGTGGCCGCTTTCCGCCACGGCCGGTCGGCCGAGGAGCACGACATCACACGGAAGCACTGCGTCCGGGGAGGGGTCCGGGGATGCTGGGAGCCATAGGACTCGACGAGATACAGGAGTCGGCCTACCGCGCGCTGGTGGCGGTGGGGGCCGCGGAGGTCCCCGATCTCGCGCACCGGCTGGCCCTTCCGGAACCGGAGACCGAACGGGCGCTGCGCAGGCTGGAGCAGCACGGTCTGGCCGCCCAGTCCTCGGCCCGTACGGGGCGGTGGGTGGCGGCGCCGCCGGGCGTCGCGCTGGGCGCGCTGCTGACGCAGCAGCGCCATGAGCTGGAGCAGGCGGAGCTGGCGGCGGTGCTGCTGGCCGAGGAGTACCGGGTGGACGCCGCCGAACCCGCCGTCCACGACCTGGTCGAAGTGGTCACCGGCGCGAGCGCGGTGGCGCACCGGTTCCACCAGCTCCAGCTGGGTGCGACGAGCGAGGTGTGCGCCCTGGTCACCGGGAAGCCGATCGCGGTCAGCGGTCTCGACAACGAGTCCGAGGAGCAGGCCGCCACCCGCGGGGTGACGTTCCGGGTGGTGGTCGAGCGCGAGGTGCTGGCGCTGCCGTCCGGGATCCTGGAGCTGTCGGCGGCGCTGAGCCGCGACGAGCAGTGCCGGGTCGTGGACCGGGTACCGACGAAGCTGGTCGTCGCCGATGCCTCGCTGGCGATGGTTCCGCTGACCGGTCGCGGCGCGGAGCCCGCGGCCCTGGTCGTGCACGCCTCCGGGCTGCTGGAGTCGCTGATGGGACTCTTCGAGGCGGTGTGGCGCGAGGCGATGCCGCTGCGGCTCGGCGAGAGCGGGCTGCTGCGGGAGGACGTGACCGGGCCCGATCCGACGGATCTGGAGGTCCTGTCGCTGCTGCTCGCCGGGCTGACCGATGCCAGTGTGGCGAAACAGCTGGAACTGGGGCTGCGGACCGTGCAGCGCCGGGTCAAGGGGCTGATGGAGCTCACCGGGGTGTCGACCCGGCTGCAACTGGGCTGGCACGCCTACGAGCGGGGCTGGGTGTCCCGCGAGCCGCGCCTCTGAGCCGCACGCCCCTGAATCCCGGCGATACACCCTCTGAGCTGCGCCGACAAAACCCGCTGCGGGCATCGACGACGGGCGGGACCGGCCGGACTCCGGCACGCTGGTCAGATGAGTGTGTGGCAGCTCGTCGCCGTCGGCCTGGTCATCCTGCTCGGCCTGATCGGTGTACTGGTGCCCGGTGTGCCCGGTCAGGCGATCGTCTGGGCCGCTGTCCTGTGGTGGGCGCTGGCGGACAACACCCCGGCCGCCTGGGGCGTGCTGATCGGCGCCACGGCCCTCCTGCTGCTGAACCAGGCACTGAAGCCGCTGCTGCCGCCGCGCCGCCCGCATGAGTCGGGTGCGCCGCACAGGACGCTGACGCTCGGCGGGATCGGTGCGATCATCGGCTTCTTCGTCGTCCCGGTGGTGGGCGCGATCGCGGGGTACGTGGGCGTGATCTACGGGGCGGAGCGGCTGCGGCTGGGCAGCTGGGGGGCGGGGTGGGCCTCGGTCCGCTCGGTGATGCGGGCCACCGGCTACTCCGTACTGGTCGAACTGCTCGCCTGCCTGTTGGTGACAGGGGCATGGCTGGGCGTGCTGATTTCGCGCTGACGCAGGGCGTGCCCCTCCGGCGCTCATGTCACGTAGACGGAGTCCGATCACATGGACAGAAACACATCGGATCTCTCGCACTCTATTGACGCCCCGATTGCTCAAGTCTACCTTCCGAGAGGACATAGCTCGGATGACTTGCTGCGCCCGCCTGCGTACGAATCGCCAGGAGATGCCTTGCCCACAGCACCGGACCCCGCCTCCTCCCCCCGAACCGGTTCCCCGTCGCCCGCGCCCTCCCGCAGAACCGTTCTGGCCACCGGGACCGCACTCGGCGGCGCACTCGTGGCGGGCGGCGCGGCCGTCCCCGCCCAGGCCGCCGCCCCGGCCGCGGCCGCAGCGGCCCCTGTCGCGGTGTACTCCCCCGCCGACAGCTGGAACACCGTCCTCGACGACGCCGACCTGTACTGGCAGAAGCTGCCGAAGACCTGGTACGAGGGCCCGTACCTGGGCAACGGCCGGCTCGGCTCCGGCATCTACGCTGAGCCCGGCGCCGAGACCACGGCGATCCGGTTCAACGTCCAGCACTCCGAGGTCCAGGACCACCGCCCCGAGTACGGCTCGCTCTTCGGCCTGGCCCGGCTCCCGATCGGCCACTTCACCCTGGAGCCGGCCGGCACCATCACGGGCATCGACTGGCGGATGCGGCTGCGCACAGCCGAACTCCAGGGCACGGTCACCACCTCGGCCGGCACCCTCACGCTCCGCGCCTTCATCCAGTCCACCGGCGACGTCCTGGCCGTCGAGGTGACCCCGAGCGCGGGCGAGAGGGACTTCCGCTGGGTCTTCCACCCGGCCGAGGCGATCAGCCCCCGGGCCGCCTTCAAGCCGCTGCCCGACGGCTACACGGGCAATCCCCCGGCCGTCGTCGAACAGCACGGCGGCGCATCCGCGGCCGTGCAGTCGCTGCTCGGCGGCGGACAGCACGTCACCGCCTGGCGCGAGCGGGCGCGCGGCGCCAAACGCACCCTGTACGCGACCGTCGCTCATTCGCACCCGAGGAACACCGCCCGCGAGCGCGCGCTGCGTACCGTCACGGTCGCCTCGGCCCTTCCGTACACCCTGCTGTCCGCCCCGCACCGCGCCTGGTGGGACCGCTTCTACCGGAAGAGCTTCCTGTCCCTGCCCGATGCCCGGCTCCAGCGGTTCTACTGGATCCAGCTCTACAAAACGGCGTCGGCGGCGCGCAAGGACGCGCCCGTGATGGCCACCTCGGGCCCCTGGCTGGAGCCCACGCCCTGGCCCAACACCTGGTGGAACCTCAACGTCCAGCTGGAGTACTGGCTGATCCACGGCTCCAACCACCTGGAGCTCGACGCCGTCACCCGGGCCCTGAGCGAGTTCCGCGACCAGCTCTCCCGCGAGGTCGCCGCCCCCTACCGGGCGGACTCGGCGGGCATCCCCCGGACCACCGACCCGCAGCTGGTCAACGGCGCGGCCGTCGCCGACGGCGGTTACGGGGTCGGCATCCCCGGCCAGGACCCGCCCACCCCCGAGGTCGGCAACCTGACCTGGGCCCTGCACAACGTCTGGCTCTCCTACCGGCACACCATGGACCGGTCGATCCTGCGGGACACGCTGTTCCCGCTGCTGCGCAAGGCGGTCAACTACTACCTGCACTTCCTCGCCCCCGGCGCGGACGGCAAGCTGCACCTCCCGGCGACCTTCTCCCCGGAGTACGGCGTCAGCGCCCCCGACTGCAATTACGACCTGATGCTGCTGCGCTGGGGCTGCCGCACCCTGCTCGACTCGGCCCGGGAGCTGGGCGTCCGCGACCCGCTGACCGGCCGCTGGGAGGAGGTCCTGGCCAGGCTCACGCCGTACCCGGTCGACGAGAACGGCTACATGATCGGCGCCGGGGTGCCGTTCGCGAAGTCCCACCGCCATTACTCGCACATGCTCGCGGTCTACCCGCTGTACGAGGTCACCGGCTCCACCGACGAGGAACGCGCCCTGATCGAGAAGTCCCTCGCCCACTGGGTCGGCTTCGAGGGCGCGCTCCAGGGCTACACCTTCACCGGCGCCGCCTCCATGTCCGCGCTGCTCGGCAAGGGCGAGGACGCGCTGAAGTACCTGGGCCGGCTGATGAGCCGGTTCATCCAGGCCAACACCATGTACAAGGAGTCCGGCCCGGTCATCGAGACCCCGCTGTCGGCGGCCCAGTCGCTGCACGACATGGTCTGCCAGTCCTGGGGCGGCACCATCAGGGTCTTCCCCGCGCTGCCCGCCGCCTGGCAGGAACTGACCGTCCATGACTTCCGCACCCAGGGCGCCTTCCTGCTCAGTGCGGTGCGGGAAGGGGGCCGGACCCGCTGGGTGCGTCTGACGAGCGAGGCGGGCGCGCCCTGCGTCGTGCGGCACGGCATCGAGGGCGCGATCGAGGTCCGCGACGGGCACGGCCGCCCCCTGGGCCATGAGGAACTGGCCGGCGGATCGGTCCGCATCCCGCTCCGCAAGGGCGACTCGGCACTGATCACCGCGGCGGGCGACCGCCCGGACCTGACCGTCCGCCCGGTCACCGCGAACGAGCCGGCGCCGAGCTGGGGCCTGCCGGCCTGACCGCCGCTACCCGGACGCCCGGCCCGCGAACTCCGCATGGCGTACGCCGTAGGAGCGCCACGGCCGCCACCGGTACGAGCCGGGCGTCCCGTACGGATCGACATCCGGGTCACCCAGCGCGCGCATCCGGATGAGCGCTGCGGTTGCCGGGCCGACACCCGGCAGCCGCAGCAGCGTCTGCTCGGCCTCGTCCCGGTCGGCGCCCGCGTCGAGCCGTACGCCCCCGTCGGCGAGCGCCGACGCCAGCGCACACAGCCGCGGGTCAAGAGCCGAACCGGCCAGCGCGCCCGGTTCGGGGAACACATGGGTGAGCCCGCCGCAGGGCACGTCCAGGCGCTTCCCGTACGCCTCCACGAGGCCCTCGGCCACCGCCCGGCCGGTCAGGGCCCGCACGGCGAACTCCTCGGGGTCCGCCGCACCCGGCGAGCGCAGCCCGGGACGGGCGGCCACCCGTGGGGCGAGCAGCGGATCGGCGGCGAGCAGTTCGTCGACGGCGTACGGATCGGCGTCCAGGTCGAAGAGCCGGCGCAGCCGCTGCACCGCCGTGGTCAGATCGCGCAGGTCGGTGAGGTGGATCCGGGCCTCCAGCCAGCTCCCGGCGGACCGCTCGTCCACGGCGGCGATGGCGGTGCCGTACGGAAGGCGCAGGGTGCGCCGGTAGGTGCGGCTGCCGGGCTCGCCGCTGACCTCCTCGACGCGCGCGACCGTCTCGGCGGCGAGCAGGTCGAAGACCTCGCGGGCGGCGTACGGTCCCCGGTGCGCGAGCCGGAGCGGGATTCCGGTGGTGCGCGCCTCCTTGACCGCCGCGCCCAGGCCGCTGCCCGCCTCGGTCCGCAGCTCGCTCGGGGTACGGGCGTAGATCTGCCGGATCGTGTCGTTGAACTGGCGCACGCTCGCGAAACCGGCGGCGAAGGCGATCTCGGTGACGGGCAGCGCCGTGGTCTGGAGCAGTACCCGGGCCGTGTGCGCGCGCTGGGCCCGCGCAAGGGCGACGGGACCGGCGCCCAGCTCGGCGTTGAGCTGCCGCTGCACCTGCCGTGAGCTGTAGCCGAGCCGGCCGGCGAGACCGGGGACGCCCTCCCGGTCCACCACTCCGTCGCCGATCATCCGCATGGCGCGGCCGACCACGTCGGCCCGGACGTTCCAGTCCGCGGAGCCGGGGACGGCGTCCGGGCGGCAGCGCCGGCAGGCCCGGAAGCCGTTGCCCTGGGCGGCGGCCGCGGTCGGGTAGAAGCGGACGTTCCTTCGCTTGGGGGTGACGGCGGGGCAGCTCGGCCGGCAGTAGATACCGGTCGTCTCGACGGCGAAGAAGAACTCCCCGTCGAAACGCGCGTCGCGGCTGCTCACCGCCTCGTACCTGGTCTCTTCGTCCATCACACCGTCCAGTGTGCGGCCTCACGCACCACCGCACTCGCGGCTTTCGGACGTCGACCAGGGCGCCCCCGGCTACCGCACCCGGCCGCGCTTCGCATCCATGGCGGCCCGGCCTTCGGCCCCCTTGCGCTTCCAGTCGCGCCGGATCTCCGACCGGACCCGGGCATCGGTCTTGGCGACGATGCGCTGGTTCTCGCGCAGCAGCTTGCGGTAGCTGTCCATGCGCCTCTCGGGCAGCGATCCGTCACTCAGCGCCGCCAGTACCGCACAGCCCGGCTCGGCCTCGTGGGCGCAGTCGTGGAACCGGCACCGCTCGGCCAGTGCCTCGATCTCGGAGAAGACCTGGCCGACGCCGGTCTCCGCGTCCCACAGGCCGACCCCGCGCAGTCCCGGGGTATCGATGAGTACACCGCCGGAGGGCAGCACCAGCAGATTGCGGGTCGTGGTGGTGTGCCGGCCCTTGCCGTCCATGTCACGGGTGGCCTGCACCTCCATCTCGTCGTGCCCGAGCAGGGTGTTGGCGAGGGTGGACTTGCCCGCGCCGGAGGCGCCGAGCAACACGCTCGTACCGCCGGCGACGATCGCGGCGAACACGTCGACACCCTCACCGCTCGCGGAGCTGACGGGCAGCACCTGCACCCCCGGCGCGAGACGCTCGACGTCCTGGACGAGGTGGGAGAGCGTGGCGGCGTCCGGAACGAGGTCGGCCTTGGTCAGGACGACGATCGTCTCGGCAGCCCCGTCCCCGGCCGACGCCCCGTCACGCAGCAGTGCGTCACCACCGGCGCTGGACATGGCGAGGGCCAGGAACCGTTCGACCCGCCCCAGGTCGAGTTCCACGGCCAGCGAGACGCAGATGGCGATGTGGTCGACGTTGGTGGCGAGCACCTGGCCCTCGGAGCGCTTGGACGAGGTGGAGCGGACGAACGCCGTGCGCCGAGGCAGCAGCGTACGGACGAACTGCGGGTCGCCCTCGGGGTCGACGGCGGCCCAGTCGCCCGTGCAGACGATCCGCATCGGGTCACGGGGGACGACGAACGCGGTGTCGGCGCGGACGGTGCCCCGCGGGGTGACGATGTCGCACTGCCCGCGGTCCACCCGCACCACGCGTCCGGGCAGCAGCCCCTGTGCGGCGTACGGGGCGAACTCGGCCGCCCAGTCGTCGTCCCAGCCGTATGCGGCCAGCGGGTGCGACGACGAAGAGCCCTGCGGGGCGGAGGAGGAGAGAGAGGAAAGCGAGGATGAGGTCGGGAAAGACAAGGGAAACCCTTCACAGGGTGGCCCCGGCACTGCGCACGGCGGCGCAGAGGTGTCGAAGAAGGTCAGCCGGCGGCCACGGGGGTGGGAACGATGCACTTCGGCTTGTGGGCAGCGCCCACTGCAACGACAGTCATCAATGTCCTCACCTCCGGGTTCACGCACGGTCCGGGATCAGCGGTCTCGTCCGCCGCCCGTAACGTCGCAAACGATAGCCCGGAGCGGCCAGGCGGCGTCAACCGAATTAACGCGGCACCCGGCCCCAGTACTCCGGAACCGGCCGGTCCGCGGGCGCGGATCGCCGATATCCGCAACTCTCCCCCGATCGGGTGATACGCATGGAGATCGACCGGTCGCAGCCGGTTAGGGTGCCGGACATGACCTCCCCCCAGACAGCCACCGGCACCTTCACCCAGGCCCAGTTGGGCACCCTCACCCTGATCGGCTGGAGCGGCGAGCACCCCCACAACGGACAGGACGTCGCCTTCCTGCTCGTGTACTCGCTCGGCGACGGATCGGACGGCCCGGCGGCCGGCGAGAGCGCCATGCACATCGCCCTGGAGCGCAGCGGCCTTCCGGTCGGCGGCGGCCCCGTACGCGCCGACGAGACCCCCGGGCTCCCGGTGAAACTCCTCGTCCAGGCGGGTCAGGCCGTTCTGACACTGCCCCACTTCACCGCCCAGTACCCCGCCCGGCCGGAGTGGCTGGCGGCCGCCCGCGAACAGGGCGAGGTGCACGCGATGTTCGCCACCCGCCCGTGGCCGCAGGGGGCGCCGGGGCAGCCGGTGACCGAGGACTCGCTGCGGTCCTTCGCCGGCGATCCGGAGGTCATCGTGACCTCCGCCCACTGCGTCCTGCCGGTACGCAGCCTGGGCTGACCGGCCCCGGACACGCACGATGCCCACCGCCCCCGTGGAGCGGTGGGCATCGTGCGTACTCGGGTGCCCGCCGACGGACCGCGGGCGGCCCGGGACTTCCCGGACCGCCCGCGGCACGTGTGTCCGGCGTCAGTTGTTGGCGATGCCGTTCCCGGAGAGGACCGGGATGTCGTCCACCAGGTGCGAGAGGGCCTCGTCGCCCTTGGCCTGGACGGAGTTGTCGGCGCACTGCTGGTTCTGCGGCGAGTGCAGGACGTTGATGTCCTGGACCGCGACAGGCACGAGCAGGCCCACGAGCGCACCCGCGTTGGCCTTGACCGGGGCACCGACGCAGAGCTTGTTCAGCGAGCCCTGGACGAGCTCGACCTGCGGGCTGCCGTCGCCCCGGGTCACAGCGTTGCCGAACGAGTCCGTGGCGCCGTTGCCGTTGACCGACGTCGTGCCCTGGTCGTTACCGATCGCCATGGCCGAGGGGGCCATCGCGGCGGACAGGCCGACCATGGACACGGCTACTGCCGCGCCGGCCATCATCTTCTTCATCACACTTCACCTTTCGGAGCGTTCCGTTCTGGAACGTACTGATCAACCCCCCACCGAGGCGTCGGTTCCGCAGTTCCACTCAAATGGGTTGGATCCAGCGTAAGTTCGACACCTCGCCGTCAACCCCGGAAGGCCTCGCCGGAGGTGCGCGCCGCCGGTACGAGGCCGCCCGCACGGGGCGGGTCGGGCTCCGGGTCGCCCCGGGTCGCCTGCCATTCGGCGAGGAGGCGGTCGTAGATCGGCGTGACGCCTTCCGGGTGCCGGCGGCGGTCCTGCGGGCTCCTGCTGTCGTAGCTGTCCATGAGGGGGCCATACCCGCTACGGCGGAAGCGGCCCGGGGTCACTACGGCAACCGGCCCAGCAGGCCCGTCCTTTCGGGGGAGTATCGGGCTGCGCCCCCGGGAAACGGCACGGGGCCGACACGTCCGGGCGGCCGGAGTTCGGCTGCCGCGTGGACGGGTCGGCCCCACGGGCACGACAGGAACGACTAGTCGTTGGCGGCACCGTTGCCGGACAGGATCGGGATGTTGTCCAGGATGTGCGACAGCGCCTCGTCACCCTTGGCCTGGGTGGAGTTCTCGGTGCACTGCTGGTTCTGCGGCGACGACAGGACGTTGACGTCCTGGACCGCGATCGGAACGGCACCGAGCAGCGAACCGGCGTTGACCTTGGCGGGCAGGGCGATGCAGGGCTTGTTGAGCGACCCCTGGATGAGCGCGAACTGCGGGCTCCAGTCACCGTGGGTGGCGGAGTTGCCGTACGACTGCATGGCACCGTTGCCGTTGACCGAGGTGGTGCCCTGGTCGTTGCCGATCGCCATGGCCGAGGGGGCCATCGCGGCGGAGACGCCGACGATGGAGGCAGCGACCGCTGCCGAGGCCATAATCTTCTTGATCATGAAATAGCCCTTCTGGGGTTTTCTGTTGCCCGCTGTGCTGAGCGCCTTGATCAACTCGCGGCGGCGGGAATGGTTGTGGCGCTTCACTCGAACGGTGCTTCTGCCATCCGTCTGTTCACGGGAGGTGCGGCACCGGAGGGACGCGGAACGCTTTGGATCGGGAACTGCCGTCCTGGGACGGGTCAGCCACCGATCGGGAGACCGCCCATGAGGGGGGCGGCGCCCTTGGCCGCACCGGTGGCCTGGCCGGCGACCTTGGTGACGGTGCCGTTCTTGTGCAGCGCGTCGGCGGCGCCGCCGACGGTGTCGACGATCGGGTCGACGGCCTGCGGGGCCGCCGCCACCACCTGGTTGACACCGCCGTCGAGGCTGAAGTTCGGAGCCGTCGCGGTGGTAACGGCGAAGGCGGGAGCAGCCGTTCCGAGAGCGACCACGGAGCCGGCAACGAACGCGGCGGTCCTCGCGTACTTCACTTTCAGGTTCCCTTCTGCGGCGGCAGCATTTCCGGTCGCGTCCCCGCGCCGCTCCAGCCTTCTTTAGCTGTGACTTCTGCCGCTTTCTCCATGGCTAACGACCCGATTACGGCCGGGCAACTGGAGCAATCGGATTTTCTCGGAACGGCTCACCGGGCCACTCGATCGATTGCATGACTAATCACTGAATCGGGTGTGACTGCGGGACAGCGGACGCGAATCGGTGGTGCACTGTCGGTACTTCGTCCCGCGCGCCCGCCCGGATGTCAGCCCCCAGCCGCCGGCGCACCGCGCCCCGGGCCGGCGGAAAGACCTCAGGAATTTCCGCCGCGTCCGGGCAGGGCCGCGAACTCCCGGGACGGAGAACGCAGGAAAGAGGAAAGCCCCGGATCGCAGGAGATGCGATCCGGGGCAGACCGGTGCCGAGACGGGCTCAGCGGTACAACGATCAGACGTTGAAGCAGGTGTTGCCGAACGACGGGTTCAGCAGACCGACGACGCTCACGGTGTTGCCGCACACGTTGACCGGCACGTGGACCGGGACCTGGACGAGGTTGCCGGACAGGACGCCCGGGGAGCCCACGGCCGCACCCTCGGCGCCGGAGTCGGCGAACGCCGGGGCAGCGGCACCCATCGCCATGAGGGTTCCGGCGGCGACGGCGGCAATCTTGGTGTACTTCACTTTCAACCCTTTCTTTGACGGAGTCCGGAGCAGCAACGAGTTTCGTGCCGCACGAGCGCGGGTTCTGATCACTCGTAACTCCGCCGCTGTAATTCGTAACGATTTAAGACGGTAAGCGAAACTCTTCGAGGCGAAGATTCCTCAGAGTCCGCCCGAATGACACAGCTCCGATCACCCGACGTCACCGTCACGATCAACCGGACTGGCTCACGGGCAAGCCCCCTGGAGGGCAGCAGCAGGCCCGGACCGCTCGGAGTGAGGAACACCGGCGGCCCGGGCCTGTGCGCAGCTGGATCAGCTGTTGCCGGCACCGTTGCCGGAGAGGACCGGAATGCCGTCCAGGATGTGCGACAGCGGCTCGTCGCCCTTGGCCTGGGTGGAGTTCTCGGTGCACTGCTGGTTCTGCGGCGAGGACAGGACGTTGACGTCCTGGACCGCGATCGGGATGAAACCGATCAGCGAACCGACGTTGGCCTTGGCCGGCAGGCCGATGCAGGGCTTGTTCAGCGAGCCCTGGACCAGGCCGAACTGCGGGCTGCCGTCACCGTGGGTCTCGGCGTTGCCGAAGGACTGCGAAGCCCCGTTGCCGTTGACCGACGTGGTGCCGCCGTCGTCGCCGATGGCCATCGCCTGCGTGGCGCCGAGACCGAGGATGGAGGCGGCAACGGCACCCGTAGCCAGGACCTTCTTGATCACGATGGAACCCTTCTCGTACTGGATGCCCCGTACCGGAGCACACTGACCAACTCGCTTCCGGACGTTTGGTTATGTCCATTCACCCGAATGCCGGGACGTCACGGACATCCGTGCGAAAGAGACCGGCCAATCCACAGCGCATTCGGTATGCGCGCATTTTGATTCAAACCTCAACGGCCTTTCACTCACCCGGCCCCGAGCGCACCTCAATATGACGGAGCCTCGAAACGAACATTCATACGTAGCCCGTTCGGGTGGTCACACGATTCTCACGAATTCGACGTTTCTCTGACACGCGGGCGTCGTTATGGGTGGAGTCAAGCCCGCCCGACGGGACGCTCACCCAGCAGTACTGGCACGCCCGGCGGTTGCTGCATCGGCTGATGAATGAACTGCGGGCAATGCGCCCGCGCGAAATGTCCTAAGGAAGGGCAACCCATGCGAAAAACCTTGAGTAAAAGCGTGCTCGTCATGGCGGCGGCGTCAGGCATCCTGACCGCCTCCGGCGGCTACGCCTTCGCGGACGCCTCGGCCGACGGGGCCGCCGTCGGTTCGCCCGGAGTCGGTTCGGGCAACGCCGTGCAGGTGCCGGTGCACGTTCCCGTCAACCTCTGCGGCAACACGGTCAACGTGATCGGCCTGCTGAACCCCGCGTTCGGAAACGAGTGCGAGAACGCCGACGGCGGCTCGGACACCGGCGACGCCCAGGGCGCGAGCGCCAACGGCCTCGCGGCCAACTCCCCCGGTGTGCTGTCGGGCAACCTGATCCAGGCCCCGGTGGACGTTCCGGTCAACGTCTGCGGCAACACGGTCGACGTCATCGGCGCGCTGAACCCGGCGTTCGGCAACGAGTGCGAGAACGGCGAGGGCGGGAACGAGACCCCGAAGCCCCCGATCCACACCGAGCCTCCGACACACCACCAGCCGCCGACCCACCACGAGCCCCCGCAGCCGCCGAAGACGGGCCATCACCACCACCACAACGGCGACTGCCCTCCCGACCACCACCACAACCCGCCGACCCACAAGCCCCCGCACCACAACCCGCCCACGCACAAGCCCCCGCACCACAACCCGCCGACCCACAACCCGCCCACGCACAACCCGCCGACGCACACCTGGCACCACCACAAGCCGTCGCAGATGGCGCACACCGGTGCGAACAGCAACCTGGGCATCGCCGGTGGCGCCAGCGCCGCGATGATCCTCGGTGGCGGCCTGCTGATGCGCCGCAGCCGCAACTCGCAGAGCTGACCCTCCCCCCGCACGGAAAAGGTCCGGTCGGACAGCCCAAGCTGTCCGACCGGACCTTTCGCCGTCCCGTCCGTGGGACGGGCCGGGGCCGTCAGGCCCTGGAGAGCCCCGCGCGGTCCAGGCACTCGGCGATCGTCGCCGTCTCCGCCGCGTCCAGCGGACGCATCGGCGGGCTCATCACATTGGTGGCGATGATCCCGCGCAGCATGAGCGCGGTCTTGAACGCACCGAGTCCGGCGGCGGTGGCGGAAGCCGTTCCCGGGCGGGCGGCGCGGATGATGTCGAAGAGCCCGACGAGGCGGTCCTGCTCGGCCGTCGCCGCCGCCCAGTCGCCGCGTACCGCGGCTTCGTGGAGGCGTACGTATCCGTGCGGGTCGACATTGCCGAGGCCCGGCACCGAGCCGTCGGCGCCGCCGAGCATCATCGAGTCGACGACCAGCTCATGGCCGGTGAGCACGGAGAACCCGGGCAGTTCCCGGGCACCGATGACGAGCCGACGGAACGAGCCGTCGTCGCCGCTGGAGTCCTTCACCCCGGCCAGGACCCCGTCGGCCGCCAGCGGCAGCAGCAGTTCCGGGTCGAGCTTGCTGTGTACGCAGACCGGCACGTCGTACGCGAGGAGCGGCAGGTCGACGGCGGCTGCGACGTCCCTGAAGTGGCGGTCGATCTCGATGTCATGGGTGCGTGTGTAGAACGGCGCGGTGACGACGACGGCGTCCGCACCGAGCTCGGCCGCGCGGCCGGCCCGCTCGATGGCCCGGTTGGTGGTGGTCTCGATCGCTCCGACGAGGACCGGCACCTGGCCCGCGGCTGCCGCCGTGATGACCTCGATGACCTGGTCCTGCTGTCCGGGCGTCAGATAGGCGGTCTCGCCGGAGCTGCCGAGGGCGAACAGCCCGCTGACACCACCGTCGAGAAGATGCCCCACGACCCGCTCCAGGGAGGGGCGGTCGAGCTCGCCGTCCGCGGTGAGCGGGGTGACGACGGGCGGGATCACTCCCGAGTAGCGGGGGGTTCGGGGGGTCATGCGGTGCTCCTTGCGGACGGTACGGGGGTCGGGTCCCCGGAGGGGGACGCGGGGGTCTGGGGGTGGACGCAGTGCCAGCGGTGTCCGTCGGGTCCGTCGGTACGGACCGGGAAGACCGTGGCGCACTCGTCGTCCGCCTTCCAGCAGCGCGTGCGGAACGGGCAGCCGGTCGGCGGGTTGGTCGCCGAGGGGACCGGGCCGGTGAGCACGATGCGCTCGGTGGTCTCCAGCAGGCTGGGGGTCGCGGAGAGCAGTGCCTCGGTGTACGGGTGCGAGGGGGCGCCCGCGACATCCGCCGCGCGCCCCTCCTCGACGACGCGGCCGAGGTAGAGGACGGCGATGCGGTCGGCGAGGTAGCGCACGGTCTGGATGTCGTGCGAGATGAACACCATGCCGAGGCCGAGCCGTTCGCGCAGGTCCACCAGGAGGTTGAGGACCTGGGCGCGGACCGAGACGTCGAGCGCGGACGTCGGTTCGTCGGCGACGATCAGCTCCGGTTCGAGCGCCAGGGCGCGCGCGATGGCGACGCGCTGGCGCTGGCCGCCGGAGAGCTGTCCGGGCAGTGCGGCCAGGGTGTGGCCGGGGAGGCCGACCAGGTCGAGGAGTTCCTCGACGCGCGCCTCGCGCTCCTGGCGGGTGCCGCGGCGGTGCACGTCGAGCGGGTCGCGCAGGATCTGCCGGACCGTGAGCCGGGGGTTGAGGGCGGTGGAAGGGTCCTGGAAGACGACGCCGACGGCGGACCCGAAGTCGTCGCGCCGCTGGGTCCCGGACATCTCCCACAGGTCCTTGCCGTGGAAGGTGACCGTGCCCTCGGTGGGCTTCTGCAGACCGGTCAGCACCCGGGCCATCGTCGACTTGCCGCAGCCGGACTCGCCTACCAGGCCGACGATCTCGCCGCGCTCGACCTCCAGGCTCGCGTCGGTGAGGGCGTGCACGGCGTCGCGGCGGAACACGCCTCCGCTGCGTGCCTTGTGGCGTACGTGGACGCCGTCGAGCCTGATCACAGGGCGCTCCCTTCCAGCTGTACGGCCTTCGCCGGGTGGTGGCAGGCGAAGCCGTGGTCATGCGCGCTGCCGCGTGCGGTGAGTGCGGGGGTGGTGGTGCGGCACAGTTCGGTGGCGGCGCCGCAGCGCGAGGCGAACCGGCAGCCCTCGCCGAAGCCCTGTGGTGCGGGGACGACGCCGCGGATCTGGTGGAGCCGTTCGGCGCCCGCCTCCAGGGAGACGACCGAGCCGAGCAGGCCGCGGCTGTAGTGGTGGGTGGGGGCGGTGAGTACGGACCGGGTGTCGCCGATCTCGGCCAGCCGGCCCGCGTACATCACCGCGACGCGGTGCGACAGGTCGCCGACGAGGGCGAGGTCGTGCGAGACGAGCACCATCGCGAAGCCGAGTTCGTCGCGCAGCCGGACGAGGAGTTCGACGACCTGGGCCTGGACGGTGACGTCGAGGGCGGTGGTCGGCTCGTCCGCGATGAGCAGGCGGGGGCTGCGGGACAGCGCCATGGCGATCAGGACGCGCTGGCGCTGGCCGCCGGAGAGCTCGTGCGGGTAGCTGCGCAGGGTGCGTTCGGGAGCGAGGCCGACCAGGTCGAGGAGTTCGGCCGGGGTCTTCGTGCCCCCGCGCGAGGTGAGCTGCTTCAGCTGGGTGCCCACGAGCACGGACGGGTTGAGGGAGGAGAGCGCGTCCTGGTAGACCATCGCGATCTCGGGGCCCATCAGGGCGCGGCGTTCCTTCGGCGGAAGCTTCAGCAGGTCCCGGCCGCGGTAGAGGATCTCGCCGCTGACCTCGGCGTTGCGGGCGAGGAGGCCCATGACGGCGAGGCTGGTGATGGACTTTCCGCAGCCGGACTCGCCGACCAGGCCGAGGGTTTCGCCCTCGTGGACGGTGAAGTCGAGGGAGTCGACGACCGGGACGGTGCCGTACCGGTCGGGGAAGCGGATGGCGAGGTCCCGTACGACCAGGAGTTCGGCGGCGTCCTCCCGTACGGGGGTGATGACCGGCCCGTTGGCGTGGATGCGCTCCGCGAGCTTGGTGAGGGCTGCGTCGATGTCCACGGTGGAGCGGGCCTCCACCGGGTCCGGCGCCGTGGTGGTGTGGGCGGGGTCCGCGCCGGCACGGGCCTTCTTCGGAGCCGCCGAGGCGTCGGTGAGGCCCTCGGAGAGGATGTTGAGCGCGAGCACGGTGACCAGCAGGGCGAGGCCCGGGAAGAACGTGGCCCACCAGCCGCCGGCGAGGAGGATCTGCCGGCCGTAGGCCAGGACGCTGCCCCAGCTGGGGTCGGGGTCCTGCACACCGGCGCCGATGAAGGAGAGGCTCGCCTCGAAGATGATCGCCTCGGCGACCATCACGGTGGCGAACACCATGACCGGGGCCATGCAGTTGACGGCGACGTGGCGCAGCACGATGTAGCCGCGCCGGGCGCCGATGACCTTCTCGGCCGCGACGTAGTCCTCGCCGTACTGGGAGAGGACGTTGGCGCGGACCACCCGGGCCAGCGACGGGGTGTAGACGAAGGCGATGGTGAAGATGATGACCGGGACGCTGGTGCCGAAGACCGCGACGAGCACGGCGGCCAGGGCGATCGGCGGGAACGACATCACCACGTCGAGGGTGCGCATCACGGACTCGTCGCCCAGCTTGCGCGAGGTGGCGGCGAGTGCGCCGAGCAGGGCTCCGGCGATCAGGGCCAGGGCGGTCGAGCCGAGCCCGATGACGAGCGAGTAGCGCGAGCCGTGCACGACGCGGGCGAAGACGTCGCGCCCGGCCCGGTCGGTGCCGAACCAGTGGCCGGCGCCCGGGGCCTGGACCGGGGTGCCGGTGGTGAGCGGGTCCTGGGTGAGCAGCGGGGCGAACACCGCGCCGAGGATGACGACGAGCAGCACGCAGAGCGCGACGCGGGAGGTGACCGGGAGGGCGCGGAACGCGATGCCCGGTCGGGACAGCTTATTGGCCAGACGGCCCGTGGCGAACATGTCACACCGTCCTGATGCGCGGGTTGACCAGCAGATAGAGCAGGTCGACGATGACGTTGACCACCAGGAACGCGATGGCGATGGTCAGTACGGTGCCCTGGACCAGGGCGACATCGCCGCCGGTGACACCTTCGAGGATGAGCTTGCCCATGCCGGGCAGGTCGAAGATCGCTTCGATGACGACGGCGCCGCTGAGCAGGTAGCCGACCTTGACGCCGAGCACGGTGAGCGGGGTGACGAGCGCGTTGCGCAGCACCGAGCGGATCACCAGGAACACGGGCAGGCCGTTGCCGCGGGCGGTCCGGACGTAGTCGCGGTCGAGTTCGGCGACCATCGAGGTCCGTACGAGACGGGCGAGCGACGCCGCGACGGGCACGGCGAGCGAGAAGGCGGGCAGTGCCATGGTCCTGAGCCAGCCGCTGAAGGAGTCGGCGGGGTTGGTGTAGCCGCCGGTCGGGAAGATCCGGGTGTTCAGTGCGAACTGCTGGATGAGCAGGACACCGAGCCAGAAGGACGGGATGGCGACCCCGGCCATGGAGAGCACCCGGAACAGCTGGTCGGGCCAGCGGTCGCGGTACATCGCGCCGACGACGCCGAAGACGACCGCCAGGACGATCGCGAGGATCAGGCCGAGGACGGTCAGCTGGAGGGTGAGCGGGAAGGCGGCGGTGATCCGGTCGACGACTGGCTGGCTCGGCGGGACGGTCATCCCGAGGTCGAAGTGGAGCAGCTGGCCGAGGAAGTGGAAGTAGCGGACGGGCAGCGGGTCGTTCAGGCCGTTGGCCTCGGCGAAGGCCGCACGGGCTTCGGGAGTGGCGCTCTCCCCGAGCGCGTTGAAGGCCGGGTCGACCGGCGAGAACTGCAGCACCACGAAGACGAGCAGCGCGATACCGAGGATCATCACCGGCATCATCGCGACGCGGCGCAGCGCGAGCCGGAGAAAAGCAACCATCGTCGGGTTCCTTGCGGTTGGGCGGGCCGGCCCGGGACAGCGGGGGGGTGTTGTCCCGGACCGGGCGATCTGGCGCCGGGTGGCCGGCGCCGGGCTGGGGGGCCGGCGGCCGGGGCGGCCGCCGTGTCACCGGGCCGGTGGCGGCCGGTGCGGCGGCCGCCGGCGGCCCGGTGGCGGCCGGTCAGGCGCGGCTGACGTCCAGGAAGGACAGGCCCGTGGTGGGCAGCGGCTTGAAGCCGGGCAGCGCCTTCTCGGCCCAGGCGGTGGGGAGCTTGCGGTGCAGGATCGGGTAAAGCGCGGCCTCGTCGGCGACGAGGTCGGTGACCTGGCCCCACAGCTCCTTGCGCTTCGCCTCGTCGCCCGCCTGCGCCGCCTTGTCGAGGGTCTGCTTGACCTTCTTGTACGCGTCGGACTTGCCCCAGCCGTAGCGGCTCTCGGGCCAGAAGCCGTAGTAGAACCAGCGCAGGAGCAGGTCGGCGTCGTTGCCGAAGACCGACGGGTCGCCGGGGGCGACGAGGACCTCGAAGTCGCCCTTGTCGATCTTGGCGTACTGGGCCGGGGACTGGGCGATGCTGAGGGTGACCTTGACGCCCGCCTGCTCCCAGCTCTCCTTCAGCAGCGGGGCGATGTCCTTGACCCAGCCGGTGTCGGTGGTCAGGACGGTGAAGGACAGGTTCTTCACGCCCGCGTCGGCGAGCAGCTGCTTCGCCTTGGCCACGTCGTGCGTGTAGACCGTGGCGGCCTTGTGGTAGTCGGGGTGGGTCGAGGGCACGTAGCCTGTGGCCGCCGCGGCGTTGCCGACCATCGCGGTGGAGATGATCTTCTCGGTGTCCAGGGCGTAGTGCAGCGCCTGGCGCACCCGCTTGTCGGCGAACCGCTTGTCGGCGGTGTTGAACATCAGGAAGAGCAGCCCGAAGGACTGCACGGACTCGGTCCTGGCAGTGCCTGAGAGCCGCTTGACGTCGATGTACGGGACGTCCTCGATGGCCTGGACGCGGCCCGACTCCATCGCGCTGACGCGGGCCGACTGGTCGGACATCAGGCGCCAGACCATCTTCTTGGCCTTGGCGGGGTGGGCGCCGTTGTACTTGTCGTACGCCTCGAAGACGATCTTGTCCTCGCGGGTGGCCGAGACGAACTTGTACGGGCCCGAGCCGACCGGCTTGGCGTCGAAGGCCTTGGGGTCGGGCGCCACGATCTTCTTCGGGACGATCCGGGCCACGGCTATCCGGGACGGGAAGAGCGCGAAGGGGTACTTGAGCTTGAACTCGACCGTGCCGGCGTCGACGGCCTTGACCGTGTCGATGAAGGGCACGAACTGCGCCATCAGCGAGGCGTTCTTCGGGTCCAGGATGCGTTCGAAGCTGAACACCACGTCGTCGGCGGTGACGGCCGATCCGTCGTGGAAGGTCGCCCCCTTGCGCAGCGTCGCCCGGTAGGTGGTGGCGTTGATCTTCTTCGGCATCTCGGTGGCGAGCGCGGGGCGTGCCACGAGTGTTGCCGGATCGAGATCAACCAGGCCCTCGAAGATGTGCATATTGGCGGCGTACGGGGTCGCGCCCGAGGTGATCATCGGGTCGAAGCCGGTCGACAGCGGGTAGGACAGACCGGCCTCGATGAGGTCGCTGCCACTGCCCTTGTCCGTCGATCCGTCGGCGGTCGAGGACGGTCCGCCACAGGCGGCGAGGCTCGCCGTGATGGCGGCCGCAGCACCGACAGCACTGGTGTAACGCAGGAAGGTGCGGCGCTCGACACCGGCTGATCTCAGCTCGGGCACGGGTCCTCCAGGGACTTTGAGGTGGGGCATCGGGAGTGAAGACGGGGGGTGGATCGGTGGTTCACGGGGACCGCGGAACTTGAAGCATCAGACGTCAGATGTCCGATGCCTTGATAGCGTGGGAACGTAGCTTGACAATCGAGAGGGGTCAAGAGGTGGGGAGTTCACATATGTCCGGAACGAGGCCCGGCCGGCAGTTGCTCCGGCAGGAAGTCGTGGACGGCATCAAGCGGTACATCCTCGAAGAACGGCTCCGCCCCGGGGACCCGCTGCCCACCGAGCCCGCCCTGTGCGAGGCCCTCGGCGCCAGCCGCTCCAGCGTCCGGGAGGCCGTCAAGATCCTCAACGCGCTGGACATCGTCGAGGTCCGCCACGGGCACGGCACGTACGTCGGCAGGCTGAGCCTGTCGGCGCTGGTGGAGAGCCTGACCTTCCGCGGGCTGCTCTCCCCCGACGACGACTTCCAGGTGATGGCCGACCTGGTCGACGTGCGCGAGCTCTTCGAGCGCGGGATGGCCGACCGGATCGTCACGCTGCTCACGCCGGAGCAGCTCGACGCGCTGGACGGCCTGGTGGCCACCATGCGCGAGACCGGGGCGCAGGAGGGGCACGGCTTCGTGGACGCCGACCGGGCGTTCCACGCACTGCTCGTCGCCCCGCTGGGCAACGAACTGATCGGCCAGCTCTCGATGGCCTTCTGGGACGTGTACACGATCGTCGCCCCGCATCTCGACGGATTCACCCACGCCGACGAGACGGCGACGGTCACGGCCCACCAGAACATCGTGGACGCCGCGCGGGCCGGGGACACCGCCGGCTTCATGCAGGCGCTCGGCGAGCACTACGCCCCGGTCAGGCGCCGGATCTCCGAGGCCCGGGCCCGCGACGGCGCCAAGGGCTGAGCACCTGTCGCCGACGCCTCCGGCGCGGCGGCGGGGCCGGGCCCCGTTCCTCTCGGACCCGGCCCGGCGCACCCTTGACGGGCGCGACAGGGGCTGCCTAGGGTCCGTGTGCCGACAGGACATCTGACGTCATCCGTCTGATGACCTGTGCTTCACCTCGCACCCGGCACTTTCCCGCCGCGCCCCAGGAGGGCACCTCCATGCCGTTGACGGACCTCTCGCTCGCGGACTGCCGCGACTACCGGCCGCCGTTGCCCGTTCCGGCGGACTTCGACGACTTCTGGTCACGGACCCTGGACGAAGCCGGGGACCGCACCCAGCAGAAGCCGGTGTTCACCGAGGTGGAGACGGGGCTCACCCAGGTCCGCACCTACGACGTGACGGTCCCCGGCTTCGCCGGTCAACCGGTGCGCGGCTGGCTGCGGATGCCCGCCGGGGCGGGCGAACCGCTCGGCTGCGTCGTGGAGTTCCTGGGCTACGGCCGGGGCCGGGGCCTCTCGCACGAGAACCTGCTGTGGGCGTCGGCCGGTTACGCGCATCTGCTGATGGACACCCGCGGGCAGGGCTGGTCGGCGGCGGGCGGCGACACCCCGGATTCGGACGCCGGTGCGGCCGGAGTCGTGCCCGGCTTCCTCACCCGCGGCATCGAGAGCCCCGAAACGTACTACTACCGGCGGCTCTTCACCGACGCGGTGCGCTGTGTCGAGGCGATGCGCGGCCACCCCGCGGTCGATCCGGACCGGATCGTCGTCACCGGGGTGAGCCAGGGCGGCGGGGTCGCGCTGGCCGTGTCCGGGCTGGTGCCGGGGCTGGCCGGGGTGATGCCGGACGTGCCCTTCCTCTGCGACTTCCCGCGCGCGACGCGGATTTCTGCGCGCCCGCCGTTCACCGAGATCGCCGAGTACCTCAGGCTCCACCGCGACCGCACCGAAGCCGTCTTCACCACTCTGTCGTACTTCGACGCGGCGCTGCTCGCCACCCGGGCCACGGCTCCGGCCCTGTTCTCGATCGCCATGATGGACGAGATCTGCCCGCCCTCCACCTGCTTCTCCGCCTACAACAACTACGCCGGGCCCAAGGACGTACGGATCTACGCGTTCAACGGGCACGAGGGCGGCGCGGAGTACCAGCAGCGGGAAC
The DNA here is from genome assembly GCF_036226405.1 of Streptomyces sp. NBC_01260. NCBI lineage: Bacteria > Bacillati > Actinomycetota > Actinomycetes > Kitasatosporales > Streptomycetaceae > Streptomyces > Streptomyces sp. NBC_01260. The sequence goes on from NZ_CP108464.1 coordinate 1,347,708, forward strand.
AACTGGCCTGGGTGCGTTCCCTGTTCGCAGGCCCGCCGGCGGGGCGGGCCGGCCACCCCTGACCGCAGGTCACCCGCCCCTGCTCAGCGACGCGCTCCACCCCCCAATCTCCCACCCTTCGAGAAGCACCACCCCTTCCGAGAAGAGAGATCGTCCATGCAGCGAACTGTCCCTGTCGCCCTGCTCAGCGCCGCCATGCTGGTGGTCGCCGTGACCGGTACCGCGCAGGCCGCGGCCCCCGCCCCCGGCACGCTCACGTCCCAGGACCTGACCGTCGACGGCGTGGGTTCCCCCCACTACCGCATCCCGGCCCTGACCACCTCGGTCAAGGGCACCGTGCTGGCGGCGTACGACTCCCGCCCCACCCTCGCCGACCTGCCCTCCAACATCGGCATCGTGCTGCGTCGCAGCACCGACGGCGGTACGACCTGGCAGGCGCAGCAGGTGGTTCGCAAGGACGCCGCGCCCAAGGGCTACGGGGACCCGAGCCTGCTGGTCGACCGGACCACCGGCCGCATCTTCCTGTTCTACGCGGCCGGCGTGAACCAGGGCTTCTTCGGCTCGGCCACCGGCAACGACGAGAGCGACCCGAATGTTCTGCAGGCCGACTACAGCTACTCGGACGACGACGGGCTGACCTGGACCCATCGCCGGATCACCAAGCAGATCAAGGACCCGGCCTGGGGCGGGATGTTCGCCGCGTCCGGCGAGGGCATCCAGCTGCGCAACGGGGCGCACAAGGGCCGGCTGATCCAGCAGTACGCCGTCCGTATCAACGGCACCAACTACGCGGTGAGCGCGTACAGCGACGACCACGGCGCCACCTGGAAGACGGGCAAGCCGGTCGACCCCGGCGACGAGAACAAGACCGTCGAGCTGAAGGACGGCACGGTCATGCTCAACAACCGGTCGGCGCCGTACCGGACGATCGCGTACTCCACGGACGGCGGGGTCACCTACACCCCGTTCGTCCAGGACACCGCGCTCCCCGACCCGGGGAACAACGCCTCGGTCATCCGGTACGCCCCCGATGCCCCGGCCTCGGACCCGCAGTCCTCGTGGCTGCTGTTCAGCAACACCGAGGACACCGGTTCACGGCGCAACCTCACCGTCAAGATGTCCTGCGACAACGGGAAGACCTGGCCGATCAGGAAGGCCGTCGACTCCGGCGCCGCTGCCTACTCGACCCTGACCCGGCTGCCGGACGGCAGGGTGGGGCTGCTGTACGAGCGCGGCGACTACGCGCACATCACGTACGACTCGTTCGACCTGAAGTGGCTGGGCGGCACCTGCGCCGACATCACGATCACCCCGCCCGCCTCGCTCAAGGCGGGGACCAGTGCCCAGGTCACGGTCCGCGTCGTCAACCGGATGGACGTACGCCGGGGCGCGGGCACGATCGACCTGTCCGTGCCGAGCGGCTGGACCACCGAGCAGACCGCGATCCCCGCGTTGAACCCCGGCCAGGGCGCCAACATCAGGATCCCGGTCACCGTGCCGGCAGGCACCTCGGGCAGCGCCGCGATCACCGCGACGTACCGGGCGGACGGCAAGCAGGCCCAGGGCCGTGCGACGGTGACGGTCGCTCCGTAACCGGGCGAGGTCCGTACGTCCAACCGCCGCACGGCGGTTGGACGTGCCCCGGCCGGCGACCGTTCAATGGGTGCGACGCGCAGCAGGCGGGGCAACCGGGAAGTGGTGGCGGACGTGGCACAAGCGGTTTTACGCATCGGGGTCGTCGGCGGAAGCGTCGCCGGGTGCGCCATGGCGATCGCCGGGGCCAGGGCCGGCGCGCAGGTGACGGTCCACGAGCGCAGCGACGGGGCCCTGGAGGACCGGGGGTTCGGCATCGTCATCCCGCCGGCGCTGCACCGGGAGCTGGTCGCGGCCGGCTATCTGGACGCCGGTATGCCGACGGCGCCGGTACCCTCCCGGGTCTGGCTCACCCGGCAGAGCGGGCACTCCACGGCGCGTGAACTGGCCCGTCAGGAAGGCGCGGTGACCGCCTGTCACTGGGGTCTTCTGTGGCGCACCCTGCACGCGAACGCCGTCGGCGCCGTGCGGTATCACCGGGGGCGGCCGGTCACGGAGGTGCGGCGCCACCCCTCGGGCGGCGCCGTGATCCGGACGGCGGACTCGGAGCAGGTGTACGACATCGTCGTCGGGGCGGACGGGCCGCGGTCCGTCACCCGGGAGAACGTGGCCCCGGGGGTGCGGCCGGTTCCGGCGGGGTACGCCGTGTGGCGGGGCACCCTGCCGCTCACCGCGCTCGCCGCCCGTCCGCACCTGCTCGATCTGCTGCGCAGCGCGTGGATCACGCTGGGATACCCGGGCGGGCACGGGGTCTTCTACCTGATCCCGGGCGCCGCGCCGGGGTCCCGGCTGCTGGCCTACGCCATCTACGGCTCCCCTCCCCCGGCGTCGTGGACCGCCGGGCGCGAGGCGTACGTACGGCGCATCGCCGAGGAGCACTTCCCGGCGGACTGGGCCGGTCTCGTCGGCCGGGGCGAGCACACGTCCATGGCGTACCACCCGGTCACCGACTTCCACGCGCCGCAGGTGGCCGATCCGCCGTTCCTGCTGGCGGGCGACGCGGCGAGCATCACCAGGCCGCACACCGCCAGCGGCGCGACCAAGGCGTTGCAGGACGCACTCTGCCTGGAGCGCGTCCTGCGCGGGGCACCCTCCCCGGCCGACGCGCTGCGCGCGTACGCGGCCGAGCGGTCGCCCGAGGGGGCCAGGCTGGTCGCCCTCGGCCGCAGACTGGGGCGTGCGATGGTCGAACGGACGCCGGACTGGACGGCGATGGGCGCGGCGGAGGTGGCGGCGTGGTCCCGTGCGACGCTGGACGGCGCCGACAGCTATCTGTACGGGGCGGCGCACGAGTGACGGTGGCGGTGCGCTGACGGGACCGGGGCTCAGGCCGGGCTGAGCCTGGTGCGGATGCCGTCGAAGTGGGTGCGCATCGCGCTCACCGCGCGCAGCCCGTCGGCAGCCGCCACCGCCGCGACGATCTCGCGGTGCTGGGCGCAGGTGACCCACGGGTCCTGGTGGCCGTCGTCGAGGTCCTCGCGCACCCGGTCCATCGCCGCCCAGAAGGCGTCGAGCACCTCGCTGAGCAGGTGGTTGTCGAGCGAGGCGTACAGCGCGAGGTGGAAGGCCCGGTCGGTGGCGCGGGCGACCCGGCCGGTGCCGGCCTCCTCCTCCATCTTCGCCACCAGCGCGCGCAGCACTTCGAGGTCCTCGTCCGGGACCCCGGCCGCGACGGCGCCCACCAGCCCCGCCTCCAGGGCCTCGCGCACCTTCATCAGCTCGGCGAGGCCCGGTTCGCCCTGGCGGTGGCGGACCGCCGCACGGAAGGCGAGCCCCTCGGCGAACGGGGACAGCGAGAGCGAGCCCACGAAGGTGCCGAATCCACGCCGGATCTCGACGACGTTGACCGCCTGGAGCGACTTGAGCGCCTCGCGCACCGACACCCGTCCGGCCCCGAAGAGCTCCATCAGCTCCGCCTCGGTGGGCAGCGCGTCGCCCGGCGCGAGCCGGCGTTCCAGGATCAGTTCCTTGATCCTGCGCTCGATGTCCTGAGCCATGGTGGGCCGCGCCACAACGTCCTCCTGAGGTGCCGTTGCCCCTTGACCGGTCGCAGGAGCATCTGTTTAAGGTGAAGCTAGACATAGGACATCTTACGTCTCACGTCTCGATCCGAGTAGCCCGACAGGCTCCGGGTCGGTATCCCGATCAGCTGGAGCCTCCACCATGTCTCTGACCGCACCGCTGCACGGCGTAGTTCCGCCGGTCTGCACCCCGCTCGACTCCCGCGGGGAGGTCGACACCACGTCCCTCGCACGGCTCGTCGAGCACCTCATCGGCGGGGGCGTGCACGGACTCTTCGCGCTCGGGTCCACCAGCGAGGTCGCCTACCTCACCGACGAACAGCGCGCCACGGTCCTGGAGACCGTGGTCAACGCCACCGACGGCCGGGTCCCGGTGCTGGCCGGGGTCATCGACACCACCACGGCCCGGGTCGTCGAGCACGCCAGGTCGGCCGCCCAGCTGGGCGCGGACGCCCTGGTCGCGACCGCGCCGTTCTACACCCGCACCCACGGCAAGGAGATCGCCGGGCACTTCCGCCGGCTGCGCGCCGAGGTCGACCTGCCGCTGTTCGCCTACGACATCCCCGTCGCCGTGCACAGCAAACTGTCCGCCGCGCTGGTCCGCGAACTCGCCGAGGACGGCACCCTGGCGGGGCTCAAGGACAGCAGCGGTGACGAGGGCGGTCTGCGCCGGCTCATCGTCGAGCTCGGCGGCCGCGAGGGCCGCGCGCACGGTCCGGTGCCGGAGTTCAGCATCCTCACCGGCTCCGAGCTGACCGTGGACGCGGCCCTGCTGGCGGGCGCCGACGGCGTCGTCCCGGGTATCGGCAACGTGGACCCGTCCGGCTATGTGCGGCTCTACGAGGCCGCGCGGGCCGGGGACTGGACGCGGGCCGCGAGGGAGCAGGAGCGGCTCATCGAGCTGTTCGCCATGGTCGACGCCGGCCCCGAGGCGGACATGGGCCGCAGCTCCTCGGCGCTCGGCTCGTTCAAGTCGGCGCTCCGGCTGCTGGGCATCATCGACTGCGGCGACACCGCGTTCCCGCAGATCCAGCTGTCCGCCGAGTCGGTCGCGCTGGTCTCCGGGCTGCTGCGCGCCGCCGGTCTGCCGCCGGTCCGATGACCTCGCCCGCTCGGACAGCGCCGGCCGGGCGGCCGGTCGTCGGCCTCGACCTCGGCGGTACGAAGATCGCCGCCGCGCTCATCGGCGCCGACGGAACGGTCCTCGCCCGGCACAGCCGTCCCACCCCGGCCCGCGACGGTGCGACGGCGGTGCTCGACGCACTCGCCGCCGCGGCGGCCGAGGCCGACCCCGGCCGGAGCGCCGCGGTGCTCGGCATCGCGGCGGCCGGAGTGATCGATCCCCGCACCGGCATGGTCACCAGCGCCACCGACTCGATCCGTGGCTGGGCCGGCACCGCCCTCGGCGCCGGCCTCGCGGACCGTACCGGGTACCCGGTGGCCTGCGACAACGACGTACGCGCCACGGCCGGGCCGGAACTCGCGGCGCTCGGCGCGGACGGCAGGGAACACGGCTCACTTCTCTTCGCCGCCATCGGTACCGGGGTCGGCGGCGCGATCGCCGTCGACGGGCGGATGCTGCACGGCGCGTCCGGCATCGCCGGGCACCTCGGCCATCTGCCCAGCCCCGAGGCAGCCGGGCTGCCCTGCACCTGCGGCGCCACCGGCCACCTGGAGGTCATCGCCTCCGGGCCCGGTATCGCCGCCCACTACGAGCGGCTGACCGGCGCCCCGGTGGACCGGCTGGAGACCGTTGCCGTGCGGGCCGCGCGGGGCGACGCCGACGCCGTGTCCGCCATCACCACCGGCGCGGCCGCCGTCGGCCATGTGCTCGGCGGACTCGCCAACGCCCTCGGCCCCGACCGGGTCGTCGTCGGCGGCGGGGTCCCGCGGATCGGCCCCCTGTACGAGGAGGCCCTGCGGGCCGCCTTCGCCTCGGAACTGATGGAGCCGCTGCGCGGGCTCGTTCCGCAGGCGCCGCTCCTCGGCCACGACGCGGCCGTGCTCGGAGCGGCCGCCCTGACCACCACCCTTCCCCTCCACCACCCGGGAGCTCTCCGATGACCGCACAGAAACTGGCCGCTCTGCTTCAGGGCAAGCTGATCGTGTCCTGCCAGGCACCTCCCGGCGACCCGATGCGCGAGACGTCCACCCTGGTGCGCCTCGCGCAGTCGGCGGTCGCCGGCGGCGGCGCCGCGATCCGGGCCAACGAGCCGGCGGTCGTCGCCGCGATCGTCGAGGCCGTCGACCTGCCGGTCATCGGTCTCTGGAAGGACGGAGACATCGGGGTGTACATCACGCCGACCGTCCGGCACGCCCTGGCGGTGGCCGAGGCGGGTGCGGCCGTAGTCGCCGCCGACGCCACCGACCGGCCGCGCCCCGACGGCTCGGCGTTCGCCGATCTCGTCGAGGCGGTCCACGCGGCCGGCGCCCTGGTCATGGCCGATGTCTCCACCCTCGAAGAGGGGGTCGCGGCGGCCCGGCTGGGTGCGGACTTCGTCTCCACCACGCTGTCCGGCTACGTTCCCGGCACGCCGAAGCAGACCGGCCCCGACCTCGCTCTGGTCGCCGCGCTCTCGGCCGCGATCGACGTCCCGGTCGTCGCCGAAGGCCGTATCAACACCCCCGCGGAGGCGGCCGAGGCCCTGCGGCGCGGAGCGCACAGCGTCGTCGTCGGCACCGCCATCACCGCTCCCACGGCCCTGACCGCCCGCTTCGTCGCGGGCATCGCCCGGCCCTGACCCTCCCCCACCACGCGGGGCGGCTGTTCAAGGGCGAGCGCCGTCCCGCATCCTGGAGTCACCGTGCAGACCACATCACCCCCCACGCTCCCCTGGTACCGCCAGGTCAGCCGCACCCAGTGGAAGTCGTTCCTCGCCGCCTGGATCGGCTATGTCCTCGACGGCTTCGACTTCGTGCTGATCACCCTCGTGCTGACCGAGATCAGTGACGAGTTCGGCCTGAGCACGGTTCAGGCCGCCAGCCTGATCTCCGGCGCGTTCATCACCCGCTGGCTGGGCGGGGCGGTGCTCGGCGCCATCGGTGACCGGTACGGCCGCAAGCTCTCCATGGTGCTGAGCATCCTGCTGTACTCGGTGGGTACCTTCGCCTGCGGGTTCGCCTGGAACTACCACAGCCTGTTCGCCGCCCGGCTGGCCATCGGCATGGGCATGGCCGGTGAGTACAGCGCCAGCGCCACGTACGTCATGGAGAGCTGGCCCGCCGGGCTGCGCAGCCGGGCCAGCGGCTTCCTGATCTCCGGCTTCTCCGTCGGTTCGGTGCTCGCCGCCCAGGTCTACAACTGGGTGGTCCCCTCGCTCGGCTGGCGCTGGATGTTCTATCTGGGCCTCGTCCCGATAGCCATCGCGCTGTGGATGCGGCGCGCGCTGCCGGAGGCCGAGGAGTGGACGGAGTCCGTCGCGGAGAAGGGCGCCAGGCCCCATCCGTTCGGGCCGCTGTTCGTCACCCGCGGCCGGGCCACCGCCAACACGGTGCTGGTCGTCGTCGCCACGGTGTCGCTGTTCCTCGTCTTCACGCCCGGCGGCGCCGGGATGGTGCCGGTGCTCTCGGTGATCGCCGGTCTCTCGCTCGCCGCGTTCGCCGTGCAGTTGGGCGGGAAGCGCGGCTGGGTGCTGTATCTGTCGATGATCGTGACGCTGTTCTTCGCGTTCCTGTACTCGTGGCCGATCCAGGCCCTGCTGCCGACGTATCTGAAGACCGAGCTGGGTTACAGCACGGACCAGGTCACCGACGTCCTGTACTTCGCGGGTTTCGGCACCATGGCCGGCTGCTGGGCCGCGGGCTTCCTGGGTGACCGGATCGGGGCGAAGAAGGCGTACGCGCTGACGCTGCTGGCCTCGCTCGCCTTCGTCTATCCGGTGTTCGCCGTACAGAACAATCTGCTGCTGCTCGGCATCCTGCTGTTCCTGCTCCAGGCGACGAGCTTCGGCATCTCCGGTCTGCTGCCGCGCTACATCGGCGGGCACTTCCCGACGGCGAGCCGGGGTGCCGCGCTCGGCTTCACGTACAACGTGGGCGCCCTCGGCGGGGCCGTCGCCCCGGTCCTCGGCGCGCATCTGGCCTCCGGCATGGACCTGGGGCAGGCACTGGCGGTGCTGACGTTCGCGGGCACGGTGATCGTGGTGGTGCTGGTCGGATTCGACGTACCGGCGCGGCTGAACCGGCTGACGGACCCGGAGTCCACGCCGGACCATCTCGCGGTGGCGCCGGCCGGGAAACCCGTGCACGCACGGCGGTAGGCCCCCATCAGGTCAGTTCACGTCACGGGTGGAAGTGGGGCAGCGACTCGGCCACGCAGGCGGGCTTGACGGACCCCTCCAGCTCGAAGGTGAAGGCCCGGGTCATCTGTACCCCGCCGCGGGCGACCTCCGTCACCGCGGTGACCGCGGCGTGCAGCCGGACCCGGCTGCCGACCGGCACCGGCGCCGGGATGCCGTTCACGGCCGGCGGAACGGGCCGGCCTCCGTTCGTCGTGGTCGTGCGGGCGGCGGTCCAATACCGAATTACCGGTGCAGTGAGATGCGGGGCGTCTCAATAGATCGCCGGGCAGCCGGGAAGCACCCGCGGCGGCGCAGCCCGGTGGGCTGCGCCGCCGGGTTACGGCGGGGTGGTGACCGCTCTCAGGCCGCGATGCGCTCGAAGACCGCGGCGAGGCCCTGGCCGCCGCCGATGCACATGGTCTCCAGGCCGTAGCGGGCCTCGCGGCGGTGCAGTTCCCTGGTCAGCGTGGCGAGGATGCGGGCGCCGGTGGCGCCGACCGGGTGGCCGAGGGAGACGCCGGAGCCGTTCACGTTGATCCGCTCCTCATGGTCCTTCTCGCCGAGTCCCAGTTCGCGGGTGCAGGCCAGCACCTGGGCGGCGAAGGCCTCGTTGAGCTCGATCAGGTCCAGGTCGGCGAGGGTGAGCCCGGCGCGGGCGAGCGCCGTACGGGTGGCGGGGACGGGCCCGATGCCCATGGTGGCGGCGGGCACCCCGGCGCGGGCGAAGGAGACCAGCCGGACGAGCGGGGTGAGGCCGAGCCGTTGCGCGGTGGGGGCGCTGGTCACCAGGCAGGCGGCGGCCGCGTCGTTCTGGCCGCTGGCGTTGCCCGCGGTGACGGTGGCCTCCGGGTCGGTCTTGCCCATGATCGGGCGCAGCGCCGCGAGCTGTTCGGCGGTGGTGTCGGGGCGCGGGTGTTCGTCGGCGCTGACCACCGTCTCGCCCTTGCGGGTCCGTACGGTGACGGGGACGGTCTCCGCCTCGTACCGCCCCTCGGCAGCGGCCCGGCCGGCGCGCCGCTGCGAGCGCAGGGCGAGGGCGTCCTGGTCGGCGCGGCTGATGCCGTACTCGCGGCGCAGGTTCTCGGCGGTCTCGATCATGCCGCCGGGCACGGGGTGGTTGACGCCGCCCGCGGTGACCCGGCCCCGGGCGAGTGAGTCGTGCAACTGGAGGCCGGGTCCCTTGATGCCCCAGCGGCCGTCGTGCGTGTAGTAGGGGGCGGCGCTCATGACGTCGACGCCGCCCGCGATCACCACCTCGCTGAAGCCGGCCCTGATCTGCATCGCGGCGTCGAGGACGGCCTGCAGTCCGGAGCCGCAACGGCGGTCGATCTGCGTGCCGGTGACGGACTGCGGGAGCCCGGCGTCGAGCGCGGCGACCCGGCCGATGGCGGGGGCGTCGGCGGACGGGTAGGCGCTGCCGAGGATCACCTCGTCGACCCGGTCCGGGTCGATTCCGGTGCGGGCGACGACCTCGGCGATGACGAGCGCGGCGAGGGAGGCCGGCGCCTGCCCTGCGAGCGCCCCGCCGAAGCGGCCGATGGGGGTGCGCAGCGGTTCGCAGATCACGACATCGTTCTGGTCGGGCACGGCGGGACCTTTCCGTGGAGGAGACGGGGGCGGGAACGAGTTCGGGACGGGGATGCGCCGGAAGCCGGCACGGGTGTGGGGTGACCCTCGCACCCGGCTACTGAGTCGGTCCAATATCCAGATCCCCCTGATTCGAGACGCGGCGCGTCTCAATGGGGCGCGCAGTCACGAGGAGGGCGTGGGCAGGGCGTTCTCCGCGACGGCGAGCACCGCACGCAGGGCGGCGGACGGGTTGTCGGCCCGCCAGGCCAGGGCCGCCTGGCGCCGGATGGGCGGGCCGGCGAGCGGGCGGTAGACGAGGCCGTTCTGCTGGATGTGCTGGACGGAGGTGACGGTGAGGGTCACCCCGACGCCCGCGGCGACCAGCGCCAGAATCGTGTACGAGTCGGGGGCCTCCTGCACCACCCGCGGGTTGAACCCGGCGGCCTCGCAGGCCCCGACCATCGCGTCGCGCACGGTCGAGCCGGTGTTGGCGGGGAAGGAGACGAACGGCTCCTCGGCCAGGGCCTCGATGGAGATGCTGTCCCGGGCGGCGAGCGGGTGGTCGGAGGGGAGCGCGCAGACCAGTTCCTCCTCGTCGATCACCCGGTGGGCCACGCCCGGCTGGGTCACCGGCAGCCGTACGAACCCCAGGTCCAGCGAGCCGTCCGCGACCCGCGCCAGGGCGACGTTGGCGTAGGTCTGGCCCGTCATGACCAGCTCGATGCCGGGGTGGGCGGCGCGCACCGCCCGGGTCAGCCGGGGCAGCGTCTCGTGGCTGGAGGCACCCGCGAAGCCGATGCTGACCCGCCCGTACTCGCCGCGGCCCGCCGCCTTCGCGGCCCGTACCGCGATGTCGAGGTCGTCGAGCACGGTCCGTACCGGCTGGAGGAACGACTCCCCCGCGCTGGTGAGCCGCACCGAGCGGGTGTTGCGCTCGAAGAGCTGGACGCCGAGCTCCTTCTCCAGTTGCCGGATCTGCTGGCTCAGCGGCGGCTGGGCCATCTGGAGCCGCCTGGCGGCCCGGCCGAAGTGCAGCTCCTCGGCCACGGCGACAAACGCGGACAGATGACGCAGTTCCATACCCACCCCTCGCCTCGGCGATCATTGATTAATCAGTCGTCTTGATCCGACCTTAATTTGGTATTGGACAGCAATCAATGGCCGCTGGCACGGTAGGGCGACGCGCACGCATCGCAGGGCGCGGCGACGCACGCGCAGCGGAGGAGCACCGTGGCCACGACGGACCGGAAAGACAAGACGATGCCGATGAGGGCGGCGATCGCCGACTTCGTCCACGACGGTGACACCGTATGTCTCGAAGGCTTCACCCACCTCATCCCGACCGCCGCGGGGCACGAGATCATCCGCCAGGGCCGCCGGGACCTGACGGTCGTCCGGATGACCGCGGACATCGTGGTGGACCAGATGCTCGCCGCGGGGTGCGTGACGCGCCTGGTCTCCTCCTTCGTGGGCAACTCCTCGGCCGGTTCGCTCGGCGAGCTCCGCCGCCGCGTCGAGAGCGCCGACCCGGCACCGCTCGCCTTCGAGGAGTACAGCCATTACGGGATGATCTGCCGCTATCTCGCCGGTTCCCAGCGGCTGCCGTTCTATCCCCTGCGCTCCTACGGGGGCAGCGACCTGCCGTCCGTCAACAGCGATCTGCGCAAGGTCACCTCGCCCTACCCGGGCCCGGACGGCGAACCCGAGCAGATCTATGTGGTGCCGCCCGTCAACCCGGACGTGACGATCATCCACGCGCAGCGCGCCGACCGCAGCGGCAACACCCAGATGTGGGGGCTGACCGGCATTCAGGCCGAGGCGGTGTACGCGGCGGGGAAGGCGGTCGTCGTCGTCGAGGAGATCGTGGACGACGAGGTGATCCGCTCGGACCCGAACCGCACCCTGGTTCCCGCCCACGCGGTCGACGCGGTCGTCTGCTGCCCGCGCGGCGCGCATCCGTCCTTCGCACAGGGCTACTACGACCGGGACAACGCCTTCTACCGGGCCTGGTCGCACATCAGCAAGGATCCGCGGCGGCTCCAGGACTGGCTGGACGAGTGGGTGCGCGGGACGGCGGACCACGCGGAGTACGTCGAGAAGCTCGGCGAGGAGTTCTGGGCCGGGCTCGCGGTCGGCGAGGCCCTCAGCGAGCCGGTGAACTACGGGCGCCGGCTGTGAGCACGCACCGGTGTCGCACAGGTACGCGCACGGTACCCAGGACACGGGACACGGGACACGGGACACGAGAAGGAACGGGTCATGACCACCACCGCACCGGGCACCATCACCTCGTCCGAACTGCTCTCCGTCGTCGCCTCCCGCGAACTGGCCGCGCGCCGGACCGTGTTCGCCGGGATCGGGCTGCCGACCCTCGCCACCGAACTGGCCCATCTGACGGTCGCCCCGGACATCGAGGTGGTGTACGAGTCCGGGGTCTGCGGCGCCCACCCCTCGCGGCTGCCGGAGACGATCGCCGACGCCGTTCTGATCACGGGGGCGGAGGCGGTGATCTCGATGCCGATGCTCTTCGGCTGTGTGCTCCAGGGCGGCCACATCGACGTCGGGTTCCTCGGCGCCGCGCAGATCGACCGCTGGGGCAGCCTCAACACCTCGGTGATCGGCGACTGGGACAGCCCGTCGGTCCGTCTGCCGGGTTCCGGGGGCGGTGTCGAGGTGATGGCCAACTCCCGCGAGGTCTTCGTGGTGATGCGCCGCCACAATCCGCGCTCCTTCACCGCGGAGCTGGACTTCTGCACCACGCCCGGACCGGACCGCGCGCTGGCCGAGGGCATCCGGCCGCTGGGCGCCGGAGTCACCCGCGTCATCACCGAACTGGGCATCCTGGCCCGGGAGGGGGTGGGCGAGGAGCTTCGGCTGGTCGCCGTCCAGCCGGGCGTCACCGTCGAACAGGTCAGGGCGGCCACCGGCTGGGACCTCCGGGTCGCCGACACGGTCGAGGAGGTGCCACCCCCGACGGAGGACGAGCTGCGGCTGCTGCGCGAGGATGTCGACCCGGACCGCGTGTATCTGCGCTGAGCCGCACGACCCGCGGGATCCACAAGATCCACGGGACCACCGGATCCGTCTGTCCCCCACCCCGAGAGGACCGTAACTGCCATGCGTATCAGGATCGTCGGAGCCGGAGCCATGGGCCGCGGCATCGCCCAGTGGGCGGCCGCCGCAGGACACACCGTCGAGCTGTGCGACGTACGGACGGAGGCGGTCACCGAGGCGGCCGGCTTCGTACGCTCCATGCTGGAGCGGGCCGTGCAGAAGGGCCGGATGTCCGCCCAGGACGCGGCGGCCGCCGTGGACCGGCTCGTTCCGCTGGAGGACCCGTGGGCCGAGGGCCCGGAGGTCGAGCTGGTCATCGAGGCCGTGCGGGAGGACCTCGCCACCAAGGCGGAGGTCTTCGGCCGGCTGGAGCGGGCGCTGCCCGGATCGGCCGTCTTCGCGACCAACACCTCCTCGCTGTCCGTGACCCGGATCGCCGCCACACTGAAGGACCCGACGCGCCTGGCCGGGCTGCACTTCTTCAACCCGGTACCGCTGATGCGGATCGTCGAGGTCGTGCCCGGCGCGGCCACCCGGCCCGGCATCCCGCCGCTGCTCACGGAGCTCGTGGAGAGCTGCGGCCACCGCGCCGTCACGGTCGCCGACACCCCCGGCTTCCTCATCAACCACGCCGGGCGCGGACTCGTGACGGAGGCGCTCGCGCTGCTGGAGGAGAACGTGAGCGACCCGGCGGGCATCGACCGGATCGCCCGGGACGTACTCGGCCTGCGGATGGGCCCGTTCGAGCTGATGGACCTCACCGGTCTCGATGTGACCGCCGCGGTCATCGACTCGATCTGGGAGGGCTTCCGCCACGAGGACCGGCTGCGCCCCTCCTACCTGACCCCGAACCGGGTGGCGGCCGGGCTGCACGGCCGCAAGACCGGACGCGGCTGGTTCGCGTACGGCTCCGAGGCGCCCGCCCCGGCCGCGGAGGCGCCGGTCACGGGCGACGCGGACCGTCCGGTGCACGTCGTCGCCGACGCGGCGGACGAGCGGGACGCCACCGCCCTGCGCGAGGCGCTGACCGCTGCGGGCGCCACGGTCGAGTCCGGCCCGGAGCCGTCGGCCGGGGCCCTGGTGCTGGTCCCGGTCTGGGGCACCACGGTCGCCTCGGCGGTGGCCGCGCACCGGCTGCCCGCCGGGCGCACCTTCGGTGTGGACCCACTGCCGGCGGCCGGGCGCCGCCGGGTGCTGGCCGTGACACCGGCCGCAAAACCGGCTGCCGCCCGGGACGCCCGCGCGGTACTGGCACGGGCGGCGGACGGCGGCGGGCCGTTCGCGGTGTCGGTGGTACGGGACACCGCGGGCTCGGTCGCCCAGCGGCTGCTCGCCTCGGTCGTGTCGGTCTCGGCGTCCATCGCGGAACGCGCCCTGGCGACCCCGGCCGATATCGATCTGGCCGTCACCACCGGTCTCGGCTATCCGGTCGGCCCGCTGGCCTGGGGCGACCGGATCGGCGCGGCCCGGATGCTGGAGCTGCACCGGGCCCTGTACGCGACGACCGGCGACCCGCGCCACCGCCCGACCCGCTGGGTCACCGAACGCGCCGCGCTGGGACTGGCTCTGACGGACCCGGGCACATCCCCGGCGCAGTGCGTCGCGGACGTGCGTGACGGGGCGGATGCGGCCGACGCGGTGTGACGACGGGGTGTACCGGCCCCGCGCGACGAGAATCCATGTCATGCGTCCGGCATCGTCCGAGGTGGGCGGGGACATGACCGATTCGTACAAGACCGCCGGCGGCCGCCCGGCCTACGGTCGGATCATGACTCCACGACTCGACGCGATCGGCATCGCCACCGCGGATCTGCCCGCATCGCTCGCCTTCTACCGCCGGCTCGGCCTCGACATCCCCGCCGACGCGGAATCCTCACCCCATGTCGAAGTGGCGCTCCCGGGCGGACAGCGCCTGTTGTGGGACACCGAGGACGTCGTCCGCTCCTTCGACCCCGAGTGGCCGGGGCCGAAGGGCGGTGAGCGCCTCGGGCTCGCTTTCCTCTGCGACAGCCCGGCGGAGGTCGACGCGGTCTACGCGGAGCTGACCGCCGCCGGCCACCGGGGGCACCTGAAGCCGTGGGACGCCGTGTGGGGGCAGCGGTACGCGGTGGTGCTGGATCCGGACGGCTGCGCGGTGTCGCTGTTCGCCGCCGCCGGCTGAGCCTTGACGCACCGAACTGATGTCTGCGGGTAACTTCCGGGATGCAAGCCCGCGCTGCTCACCGGCGTACTGGTCCATAGGGGCTGTCGAGTCCGAACCGGCTTGCAGCATTATGTGGGCGTGATCACCATTCATCTGAAGTACGAGATCGACGCCGACAAGCTCGCGGATTTCGAGGAGTACGGCCGCCGCTGGGTCGGGCTCGTCAACCGGTTCGGCGGGACGCACCACGGCTACTTCCTGCCGAGCGAGGGCGACAGCGACATTGCCTACGCCCTCTTCTCCTTTCCCAGTCTCGCCGCGTACGAGCAGTACCGCACGGACAGCATGATCGACCCGGAGTGCCAGGATGCTTTCGAACTGGCTCGTATCACCCGCTGCATCAAGCGTTATGAGCGCCGCTTCCTGCGGCCGCTCGACGTCATGTCCTAAGGGCTGGGCTTGAACGGCTGCCCCGGACGCCAGGACATGGCGTGAAATTCTTCAACCGCGTGGCGAACTCGATGGCCTCTCCACCGCCGTCGGCATGAGCCGAGGGGACACGGCTCTACGGCCGTCGGGCGTTCGTCCGCGGCAAGCGCAGGCAGAACACCATCAAGACCGTCATGGTCAGCGACGGCCAGGGCCGCATGCTGCTGTCCGGCGCAGTGCGGCGGCGACGCATGCACGATCGGACGGCCTTGCGCACCGAGGACATCGCCGAGCAGTTCCGGACCCGTCCCACAGTCAAGGCCAGGGCCGACTCCGGGTACCAGGGGCTGGCCAAGGAGTTCCCCGACCAGGTCGGCGCACCCCCGAAGAAGCCCGCGGCCCAGGCGTGCGAAGGCGACGGATACGCCCGGCGGGAGGCCGGGCGCCGCCAGGCCCCGGCACCGGATCTGCGTCGAGCGCACCACCGCCGAGCTCCGACAGCGGGCGCCCCTGGTTCACCGGACAGCGCGACGTCCACGCCGGAACCCACCTCGCGATCGCCGGTCCTGTCTCCTGCCGCCGGGCCAACCCGCCCGGTCTCAATGTCCCCCAAGGCCGTAAGGCCTGTCGGGCGCGGCGAAGTAACCGGTCAAGGTGGCGCCGGCCAGTTCGCGCATCTCCCGGGCGAGATGCGCCTGGTCGGCGCAGCCCGCCGCCAGCGCGGACTCGGCGTACGGCATTCCGGACCGTACGAGAGCCAGCGCCCGCTGCAGCCGCAGGATCCGGGCGAGCGTCTTGGGGCCGTATCCGAAGGCCGCCAGCGAACGGCGGTGCAGCTGGCGTGCGCCGAGGCCGACCGCTCGGGCCGTGTCCGCGACGGACCGGCCGCTGTCCAGCTGCGCGGCGACGTACCGCATCACCGGGTCGGGCGGCGCGGTACCGGCCGCCCTGCGCAGGGCGATCTCCTCCAGGGCCGCGGCCGGGTCGACGGCCTCGGCGACCCGCTCGGTGAGTTCCCGGACCTGCGCGTCCGGCCACAGCCCGGCCAGCGCGATCCGGCGGTCGCGCAGTTCGTGCGCGGGCACGCCGAGCAGGGCGGGCGCCGTGCCGGGGGCGAAGCGAATGCCCGCAAAACTGCCGCCGTCGCTCGCGGACGCGGGTTCCGCGTGGGTGTCCGGGCCCGCGACGAGCAGCCGGCCGCCGATCCAGAGGAGGTCCATGCAGCCGTCGGGCAGCACCGGATGGACCGAACCCCGCGGCACGGTCAGGGTCCACACCTTCGCGCCGTACATCCGCGACGCGCGCTCTTCGTACCTGTCGCCCATGGCATCAGTCTCGCCGACGGACGGAAACGGGCGGAATCGGTTTCCCGGGGCGGCCATGGCGGCACTGACGGAGTTCACCACCGACAGCGGCGCGACGGTGGAGAGTGAGGGCCTGTTGCGAAAATGGATCGTCTGTCAGACCTGCCTGGGATGCTCCGAGCATGGAGATGACAGTGCAGCTGACGATCGACTGTTCCGATCCGCAGAGAATGGTGACCTTCTGGGCCGAGGCCCTGGGTTACGTGCCTGAGCCTGCGCCGGGCGGGCACGCCACGTGGCGTGCTTACTGGGCGGCGGCGGGGGTGCCCGAGGCAGAGTTGCCGGCCGGTGCCGGGGATATTCCGGAGTCGATCATCGATCCCGCGGGAGGTGGGCCGAGGGTGTGGTTCCAGCAGGTTCCGGAGCCGAAGGTCGCCAAGAACCGGTGGCACTTCGACCTGAAGGTCGGTGGGGGCCGTGACGTCCCGCTGGACGTCCGCTCACAGCGGGTCAAGGTTACGGTGGAACGGCTGGTCAAAGCTGGTGCCACCGTGCTGCGGATCAAGGACGAACCGGACATGGGGCTCTACGCCGCCGCCATGCAGGACCCCGAGGGCAACGAATTCGACGTCGTCTGAGGACCGTTGCGACGGTGCTGGTCACCGCCACTCGTTCACGGCTGCGACCAGCACCGTCGCCTCGTGGCGGACGGAGAGCCGTTCCCGGCGGGCGCGCCCAGCGGCCGTTCTCACTCGCCGGGCTGGTGCGGCTTGTCCGTCTCCTTCTCGCGGCTCGGCTGCAGCCTGGACTTCACGTCGTCGGGCGGCAGGAACCGGGACCACCGCTCCGGGAACTCGGACGGCATATAGGGGCTGTCCCTCTCGTCCCCGTACTCCCCCTCGTCGTCGTCCAGACTGTCGTCCCAGCTCTCCGCCTGGGTGCGGGCCACGAACTCCGCCGCCTGGACCGCGCGCATCCGGTCGTTGGCCGCACGCGCCGCGGCCGTCGCCACCGAGGGCCACACCCGGTCGATGGCCGCGTTGACGGCGGCGCCCACCAGCACCGCGAACGCCGAGATGCCGATCCACAGCAGTACGGCGATCGGCGCGGCCAGGGAGCCGTAGATCGTCGGCCCCTCGACCGTACTGGTGAGGTAGATCCGCAGCAGGAAGCTGCCCAGCACCCAGATCGCGAGGGCCATCAGCGCGCCCGGTGTGTCCTCGATCCAGGGTGAGCGGACGGGCACGGACACGTGGTAGAGCGTCGTCAGGAAGGCGATGGACAGCAGTATCACCAGCGGCCAGTACAGGACGCTTATCAGCTCGGTGCCCCAGGGGATGAACTCCACGACGCGGTCGGGGCCGACCACCAGGAGCGGCAGCACGACCGCGCCCAGCAGCAGCGCCACCACGTACAGCAGGAAGGCGAGCATCCGGGTCTTGACGATGCCGCGCTGGCCGTCGAGCCCGTACATCACGGTGATGGTGTCGATGAAGACGTTGACCGCGCGGGAGCCGGACCAGAGCGCGATCGCGAAACCGATCGAGATGACATCGGGCCGGGCCCCGGTGGTGACGTCCTCCAGGAGCGGCTTGGCGAAGTCGTTGACGCCCCGCTGGGAGAGCACGGTCTGCGCCGCACCGAGGATGTTGTGCTCGATGGAGGCGACCGTGGTGGTGCTGGTCCACTCGTCGACGTAGCCGAGGAGGCCGATCAGTCCCAGCAACAGCGGCGGCAGGGACAGCAGGGTGAAGAACGCCGCCTCGGCCGCGAGTCCCAGGATGCGGTACTCCATGCACGAGTTGACGGTGTCCTTGAGCAATTGCCAGACCATCTGCCGCTTGGAGACGTTGCGGTAGAGGACTCGGGCCCGGTGGAGACGGCCCGGCGGCCGCTCGGGTGTTTCATTTGCTGCCTGCACGTCCTTACCGTAGCGGCATGGCAGCCACCACCCACACAGTGTCCAACCAGACCCCTCCCCTGCACGGCTACGACGTCTTCTCCGCGGACCGGGCGCTCACCGAAGCCGTGGACCGGCACCTTCCGCCGGAGCTGCTCGACGAGGCGCGGGGCGGGCTCGTCGAGCTCGGCCGGGCCGCCGGCTCCGCGCAGGCGCAGCGGTGGGGCGCCCAGGCGAACGAGAATCCGCCCCGGCTGCACACCCATGACCGGTACGGGAACCGCGTCGACGAGGTGGAGTTCCATCCGGCCTGGCACCGGCTGCTCGGCCATGCCGTGGGCGCCGGTCTGACCGACGCCTGGGACCGGCCGGGCGGGCATGTGCGCCGGGCGGCCGGTTTCCTGGTCTGGACGCAGGCCGAGGCGGGCCACGGCTGCCCGCTCTCGATGACCCATGCGGCGGTGCCGGCGCTGCGCACCGATCCGGCGACGGCCGCCGAATGGGAGCCGCTGCTGACCTCGCACGTGTACCAGGAGGGGCTGCGGCCCGCCGGGGACAAGGCCGGGGTACTCCTCGGGATGGGCATGACGGAGAAGCAGGGCGGCACGGACGTCCGGTCCAACACGACGCGCGCCGAACCCCTCTCCGGCGAGGGCGAGTACCTGCTCACCGGGCACAAGTGGTTCTGCTCGGCGCCGATGTCCGACGGGTTCCTGGTACTGGCCCAGGCCCCCGCCGGTCTGACGTGTTTCCTGCTGCCCCGGGTGCTGCCGGACGGCGCCCGCAACGCCTTCGCGATCCAGCGGCTCAAGGACAAGCTGGGCAACCGGTCCAACGCCTCGGCCGAGGTCGAGTTCGACGGTACGTGGGCGCGCCGGGTCGGTGAGGAGGGGCGCGGGGTGCGCACGATCATCGAGATGGTGGCGGCGACCCGGCTGGACTGCGTGATCGGTTCGGCCGCGCTGATGCGGCAGGCGGTGGCGCAGGCGGTCCACCACGCCACGTACCGCAGCGCGTTCGGCGGGGTGCTGGTCGACAAGCCGCTGATGCGCAATGTGCTGGCCGATCTGGCGCTGGAGTCGGAGGCGGCGACGGTGCTGGCGATGCGGCTGGCGGCCGCGTACGACGCCGGGACCGGGAGCGAGCTGGCCTTTCTGCGGATCGCGGTGCCGACGGCCAAGTACTGGGTGACGAAGCGGTGCACGCCGATGGTGGGCGAGGCGCTCGAATGCCTGGGCGGCAACGGCTACGTCGAGGAGTCGGGGATGCCCCGGCTGCTGCGCGAGGCGCCGCTCAACTCGATCTGGGAGGGCTCGGGGAACGTCCAGGCGCTGGATGTGCTGCGGGCGCTCCAGCGCGAGCCGATGGCGCTGAACGCGTTCCTCTCGGAGGTCGGCCGGGCGCGCGGTGCCGATCACCGGCTGGACCGGGCGATCAAGGATCTGCTGACCGAGCTCGCGGATCTGCAGGGGATCGAGGCGCGGGCCCGGCGGCTGGTGGAGCGGATGGCTCTGGTGCTGCAGGGCTCGCTGCTGGTGCGCTGGGCGCCGCCGGAGGTCGCCGACGCGTTCTGCGCGTCACGGCTGGGCGGGGACTGGGGCTCCGCGTTCGGGACACTGCCGCACACCCTGGATCTGGCGTCGGTCGTGGAACGGGCGCGGCCCGTGGAGCGTTGACCGGACGGGGCCGGCAGGCCGGACGGGCCGTCGGGGCAGCAACAGAGGGTGGTGCTGCGCCGACACGGCACCACCCCCCATGCTGTACACACCGGGCTGCGAGGCCGAGGCCGCGCCGTCCGGTGTACCACCACTCTTGTACGGACCGGGGACCGTCGCCAGAGTTGCAGAGGGTTGCAACCATTGTGTCGAGTTGTGGCATCCGGCCCCCGGCAGCGGCAGGATGGGGCCCCGCGGCCTTGACACGGGAAACAAGAGGCTCCAGGGGGGATCCGGCATGGAGGCAAGTCCTGTCGATGTGATGCGGCTGGCTGTCCGGGAGGCGGACCGGGCCACGCGCCTGGTCCACCGGGCCCGCGAGGCCCGGCTGGCGGGCGAGCGCACGCCGGTCGCGCCGCGTGCCGAGATCGAGGCCTCGTGGAACCGGGTGCTGCGCAACGGGGTCGATCCGGAGAAGTCCACCCACAGCGTCCTGCTGGAGCCGGACGAGATCGAGCACCGGCGCCGGTGCTCCACGCTGGGTGAGGTGATGCCGCTGCTCGGCGACGCCCTGGCGGCCATCGCCGACGCCTCGCAGCAGATCATGGTGGTCACCGACGTGGAGGGCCGGGTGCTGTGGCGCCAGGGCAACACGGGAGTGCTGCGCCGGGCCGACGACATCTGTCTGGCCGAGGGCGCCGCCTGGTCGGAGGAGAGCACCGGCACCAACGCGATCGGCACGGCGATCGCCGCGCGCGCCCCGGTGCAGGTCCACTCGGCGGAGCACTTCGTGCGCAGTCTGCACGGGTGGACGTGTGCGGCGGCCCCGGTGCGCGATCCGCGGGACGGCCGGCTGATGGGGATCGTCGACATCAGCGGGCCCGCGTCCACCTTCCATCCGACGACGCTCGCCCTGGTCGGTTCGGTGGCCCGGCTGGCCGAGAGCGAGATCAGGACCCGGCATCTGGAGTCGATCGACCGGCTGCGCTCGGTGGCGGCGCCGATGCTGTGCCGGCTGGGCGGCCGGGCGATGGCCGTGGACGCCCACGGCTGGCTGGCGGCGGTCACCGGGATACCGCCGGTGGACCGGCTGCCGCTGCCGAAGTCCCTGCAGCCGGGCCGGGTGTGGCTGCCCTCGCTCGGGATGTGCCGGGTGGAGCCGTTGCCGGGCGGCTGGCTGGTGCAGGTGGCGGACGGCGCGGTGGACAACCCGCCGCGCCGGGTGGTCCTCGATCTGAGCCGGCCGCGCGGCCTCGCGGTGAATGTGGTGAGCCCGGTGGGCACCTGGACGCAGCGGCTCTCCCCGCGCCACGCCGAGCTGCTGTTCGCGCTGGCGCTGCGCCGCGAGGGGCGTACCGCGTCCGAGCTGGCGCAGGACATCTTCGGCGATCCGACCAGGACGGTGACGGTGCGGGCCGAGATCTCCCGGCTGCGGCGCCATCTCGCGGAGGTGCTGGCACACCGCCCGTACCGCTTCGGCGAGGGGGTCGAGGTGGAGGTGATCCACCCGGAGCACCCGGGCGATCTGCTGCCGCACTCGAAGGCCCCGGTGGTGACGGCGGCGCGCAGCGCCCGGTGAACGGTGTTCTCGCAGGTCCTGGGCGTCCGTCTGCCCAGGCCGGCTTGGGCCGGGGCCGCGGGACATGGTTTTCTGGCAGTCATGAGCAACCCCGCGCGCCCCGCCGAACCGACCGCCGAGGTGACCATCTGGTCCCTGGAGCAGACCTCCCCCGATGATCTGCGGCCCTCCGCCGCGCCGGAGGGGGACATCCGGATCGTCCGGTCCGGGATACCGCTGCCGGAGTTCAGCCGCTTCCTCTACACGGCGGTCGGCGGCGACATCCGGTGGACGGACCGGCTGACGATGACGTACGCGCAGTGGCAGGAGGCGCTGGACCGGCCCGGTGCGGAGACCTGGGTGGCGTACGCGGACGGGACGCCGGCCGGGTACATCGAGCTGGACCCACAGGACGACGGCGTGGTCGAGATCATGTACTTCGGCCTCATCCCGGCATTCCGGGGGCGCCGGATCGGCGGCCATCTGCTCTCGTACGGGGTGGCCCGTGCCTGGGATCTGGCGGAGCGGTGGCCGCAGCGGCCGGCGACGAAGCGGGTGTGGCTGCACACCTGCTCCAAGGACGGGCCCCATGCCATGGACAACTATCTGCGCCGCGGCTTCCGGCTCTTCGACACCCGGGCCGAACGGGAGCCCGAGGTCGCCACCCCGGGTCCGTGGCCGGGTTCCGGCCGGGAGCTGCTCCCGTAACCCGACGTCCGTAAGAAATGCACTGGTTGTCCGGATATCCGAGTGGCCCGGCGCCCGTCACTTCAGTGACGGGCGCCACATTGTCTCACCTGTCAGGACAGTCCCGTCCACATCATGGATAGTGGTGGACTGGTCCGAGATTCGCGTGACACGCTTCCGTCATGTCTGGAACTGGAATTGCCTTGGTGAGTCGACGCCACGTCGACCTCGGCCGCATGTCCAGCGCCATCTGTCCGGCGAGCTGAGAGTCTCCAGCACCGCCGCGATCCCCTTTCTCTGCAAACCCTGCGCACCGCCGCGCCCAGACGCGAGTGTGCAGTTCAGAGCCGCCCTCCTGCAGTCCCGAAGGACGTACTGTCATGGCCGCTACCCCGGAACAGCCTGCGCCCGCGACCCCCCGCCGCAAGGCAGGACGCCACCGTGGCGAAGGTCAGTGGGCCCTGGGGCACCACACCCCCCTCAACGGCAATGAGCAGTTCAAGAAGGACGACGACAGTCTCAACGTGCGGACACGCATTGAGACGATCTACTCCAAGCGCGGGTTCGACTCGATCGACCCCAACGACCTTCGCGGGCGGATGCGCTGGTGGGGCCTGTACACGCAGCGCAAGCCCGGGATCGACGGCGGCAAGACCGCGATCCTGGAGCCGGAGGAGCTGGACGACCGGTACTTCATGCTCCGGGTCCGCATCGACGGCGGCCGGCTGACGGTGGCGCAGTTGCGGGCCATCGGTGAGGTCTCACAGGATTACGCGCGGGGCACCGCCGATGTCACCGACCGGCAGAACATCCAGCTGCACTGGATCCGCATCGAGGACGTCCCGGCCATCTGGCAGAAGCTGGAGGCAGTCGGCCTGTCCACGACGGAGGCCTGCGGCGACTGCCCGCGCGTGATCATCGGCTCCCCGGTGGCGGGGATCGCCGCCGACGAGATCATCGACGGGACCCCGGCGGTCGACGAGATCCACGACCGCTACATCGGCAGCAAGGAATTCTCCAACCTGCCGCGCAAGTTCAAGACGGCGATCTCCGGCTCGCCCGTGCAGGACGTGGTCCACGAGATCAACGACATCGCCTTCGTCGGCGTCGTTCACCCCGAGCACGGCCCCGGCTTCGACCTCTGGGTCGGCGGCGGTCTCTCCACCAATCCGCGGCTGGCCGAACGCCTGGGCGCCTGGGTGCCGTTGGACGAGGTCGCCGATGTCTGGGCCGGAGTCGTCGGGATCTTCCGGGACTACGGCTACCGGCGACTGCGCACCCGCGCCCGGCTGAAGTTCCTGATGGCCGACTGGGGTCCCGTCAAATTCCGTCAGGTGCTGGAGGACGAGTACCTCAAGCGGCCACTGCTCGACGGCCCCGCCCCCGAGCAGCCCAGCAGCCGCTGGCGCGACCACGTGGGCGTCCACCAGCAGCAGGACGGCCGCTTCTACGTCGGGTTCGCGCCCCGGGTCGGCCGGGTCGACGGCCCCACCCTGACCAGGATCGCCGATCTGGCCGCCGCGCACGGCTCGGACCGGCTGCGCACCACCGTCGAGCAGAAGATGCTGATCCTCGACGTGGAACCGGACCGGATCGAGTCGCTGTCCGCCGGACTGGAGGAGCTCGGCTTCCAGGTGAAGCCGTCCCCGTTCCGCCGCGGCACGATGGCCTGCACCGGCATCGAGTTCTGCAAGCTGGCGATCGTCGAGACCAAGGCGCGCGGCGCCTCGCTCATCGACGAACTGGAGCGCCGCCTGCCGGAGTTCGACGAGCCGCTCACCATCAACATCAACGGCTGCCCCAACGCCTGTGCCCGCATCCAGACCGCTGACATCGGCCTCAAGGGCCAGCTCATGCTGGACGGCGAGGGCAACCAGGTGGAGGGCTACCAGGTGCACCTGGGCGGCGCGCTCGGCCTGGAGGCCGGATTCGGCCGCAAGGTCCGCGGCCTGAAGGTCACTTCGGACGAACTGCCCGACTACGTCGAGCGGGTGCTGGGGAACTTCCAGAAGGAGCGCGAGCACGACGAGCGCTTCGCGACCTGGGCGGCACGGGCCAGTGCGGAGTCGCTGTCATGAGCGAGCGCGCCGCCCCGTTCCACTGCCCCTACTGCGGTGACGAGGACCTGCGCCCGCACGAGGCGGGGCACGGGGCCTGGGAATGCGCCTCCTGCAACCGAGCGTTCCAGCTGAGGTTCCTGGGCCTGCTGACCCGGGGACTGGCGCGCAACGACGGTGAAGGGGACGGGATATGACGGACACCCTGAAGATCGAAGAGCTCACGTCGGAGGACCTCAGGGAGCTGGCCGAGCGGGCCGGCCGCGAGCTGGAGGACGCCTCCGCACCGGAGATCCTGCAGTGGGCCACCCGGACCTTCGGCCCGCGTTTCTGCGTCACCTCCTCGATGGAGGACGCGGTCGTCGCGCACCTCGCCTCCCGGGCCCTGCCCGGCGTGGACGTCGTCTTCCTCGACACCGGCTACCACTTCCCCGAGACGATCGGCACCCGCGACGCGGTGGAGGCGGTGATGGACGTCAACGTCATCACCCTGACCCCGCGGCAGACCGTGGCCGAGCAGGACGCGGAGCACGGGCCGAGGCTGCACGACCGCGACCCCGACCTCTGCTGCGAGCTGCGCAAGGTCAAGCCGCTGGAGGAGGGCCTGACCTCGTACACGGCCTGGGCGACCGGGCTGCGCCGCGACGAGTCCCCCACCCGGGCGAACACACCGGTGGTCGGCTGGGACGAGAAGCGGCAGAAGGTGAAGGTCTCGCCGATCGCCCGCTGGACCCAGGACGACGTCGACGCGTACGTCGCGGAGCACGGTGTCCTCACCAACCCGCTGCTGATGGACGGTTACGCCTCCGTGGGCTGCGCGCCCTGCACCCGCCGGGTGCTGGAGGGCGAGGACGCACGCGCCGGCCGCTGGGCCGGGCGCGGCAAGACCGAGTGCGGGCTGCACGGCTGATGACGACTGATCAGGAGAACTCGATGAGCGTGACGGAGACGGGAGCCACCATCTGGCTGACCGGTCTGCCGAGCGCGGGCAAGACCACCATCGCGTACGAACTCGCCGGGCGGCTGCGCGGCGAGGGCCACCGGGTGGAGGTGCTGGACGGCGACGAGATCCGGGAGTTCCTCTCCGCGGGCCTCGGCTTCTCCCGCGAGGACCGGCACACCAACGTCCAGCGGATCGGCTTCGTCGCCGGACTGCTGGCGGCCAACGGCGTGAAGGTCCTGGTCCCGGTCATCGCGCCGTACGCGGACAGCCGGGACGCGGTCCGGCGGCGTCACCAGGCCGAGGGCACCGCGTATCTGGAGGTGCACGTCGCCACTCCGGTCGAGGTGTGCTCGGTGCGCGATGTGAAGGGGCTCTACGCCAAGCAGGCGGCGGGCGAGCTCAGCGGGCTGACCGGGGTGGACGACCCCTACGAGGCCCCCGAGTCGCCGGATCTGCGGATCGAGTCGCACCAGCAGACCGTGCAGGAGTCCGCGGCGGAGCTGTACGCGCTGCTGAGCGAGAGGGGTGCAGCGTGACGACCGTCGCGACTGTGTCGGAAGGCACCGACAATCCGTACGCACTCAGCCACCTGGACTCCCTGGAGTCCGAGGCGGTGCACATCTTCCGTGAGGTGGCGGGAGAGTTCGAGCGGCCGGTGATCCTGTTCTCCGGCGGCAAGGACTCGATCCTGATGCTGCACCTGGCGCTCAAGGCGTTCGCGCCCGCGCCGGTGCCGTTCACGCTGCTGCACGTGGACACCGGGCACAACTTCCCCGAGGTCCTGGAGTACCGGGACCGCACGGTCGCCGAGCACGGGCTCCGTCTGCACGTCGCCTCCGTCCAGGAGTACATCGACGCGGGCAAGCTCCGCGAGCGCCCCGACGGCACCCGCAACCCGCTGCAGACCGTGCCGCTGACCGAGGCGATCCAGCAGCACCGCTTCGACGCGGTGTTCGGCGGCGGCCGCCGCGACGAGGAGAAGGCGCGCGCCAAGGAGCGGGTCTTCTCGCTGCGCGACGAGTTCTCCCAGTGGGACCCGCGCCGCCAGCGCCCCGAGCTGTGGCAGCTGTACAACGGCCGGCACGCCGCCGGTGAGCACGTCCGGGTGTTCCCGATCTCCAACTGGACCGAGCTCGACGTGTGGCAGTACATCGAGCGCGAGGGCATCGAGCTCCCGGAGATCTACTTCGCCCATGAGCGCGAGGTCTTCAACCGCTCCGGAATGTGGCTGACCGCGGGCGACTGGGGAGGTCCCAAGGAGCACGAGAGGACCGAGACCCGTCAGGTCCGCTACCGCACCGTCGGCGACATGTCCTGCACCGGCGCCGTCGACTCCGACGCCACCACGCTGGACGCCGTGATCACCGAGATCGCCGCCTCCCGGCTCACCGAGCGGGGCGCGACCCGTGCCGACGACAAGATGTCCGAGGCCGCGATGGAAGACCGCAAGCGCGAGGGGTACTTCTAAAATGACCACACCCATCCAGCTGGCCGAGAGTCTGTCGACCACCACCCTGCTGCGGTTCGCCACCGCGGGGTCGGTCGACGACGGCAAGTCCACCCTCGTGGGACGGCTTCTGCACGACTCCAAGTCGGTCCTCACCGACCAGCTGGAGGCGGTCCAGGACGCGTCCCGCAAGCGCGGCCAGGAGGCGCCGGACCTGGCGCTGCTGACCGACGGACTGCGGGCCGAGCGCGAGCAGGGCATCACCATCGATGTCGCCTACCGCTACTTCGCCACCCCCCGGCGCCGGTTCATCCTCGCCGACACCCCGGGCCATGTGCAGTACACCCGCAACATGGTGACGGGCGCCTCCACGGCCGAGCTGGCCGTGGTCCTGGTCGACGCCCGCAACGGGGTCGTCGAGCAGACCCGCCGGCACGCCGCCGTCGCCGCCCTGCTCCGCGTCCCGCACGTGGTGCTGGCCGTGAACAAGATGGACCTGGTCGACTACGCGGAGCCGGTGTTCGCCGCCATGGCCGAGGAGTTCACCGCCTACGCGGCCTCCCTCGGCGTACCGGAGATCACCGCGATCCCGATCTCCGCACTGGCCGGCGACAACGTCGTGGAGCCGTCCGCCCACATGGACTGGTACGGCGGCCCCACCGTTCTGGAGCACCTGGAGACGGTCCCGGTCAGCCATGACCTCACCGCCTGCCACGCCCGCTTCCCGGTCCAGTACGTGATCCGGCCGCAGACCGCCGAGCACCCCGACTACCGGGGCTACGCGGGCCAGATCGCCGCCGGTGTGTTCCGGGTCGGCGAGCCCGTCACCGTACTGCCCTCGGGCCGTACGTCGACGATCGCCGGGATCGATCTGCTCGGCGACAGCGTGGACATCGCCTGGGCCCCGCAGTCGGTGACCGTCCGGCTCGCCGACGACGTCGACGTCTCGCGCGGCGACCTGATCGCACCGTCAGACGACGCTCCGGCGGTCACCCAGGACGTCGAGGCGACCGTCTGCCATGTCGCGGACCAGCCGCTCACCGTGGGCCAGCGGGTGCTGATCAAGCACACCACCCGCACGGTCAAGGCGATCGTCAAGGACATCCCGTCCCGCCTCACGCTGGACGACCTCTCGCAGCACCCGGCGCCGGGGCAGCTCATCGCCAACGACATCGGCCGGGTCGTGGTGCGCACCGCCGAGCCGCTCGCGCTCGACGCGTACGCCGACTCGCGCCGCACCGGTTCCTTCCTGCTGATCGACCCGGCGGACGGCACCACGCTGTCGGCCGGCATGGCGGGCGCCTCGTTCGCCGCCGTGACGCAGGCACCGGCTCCGGCGGGCGACGACGCCGAGTGGGACTTCTGATGAGCACCGACATCTTCTCGACCTTCGCGAAGGAGGGCGGCCGCGTCGGCAGCGGCGCCCTCGGCAGCGGCCAGGGCGGGGTTGCGCGATGTGCGCGATGACGTACGCGCACTGCCTGCGCGCCCGGCAGCACCAACCGCACCGCCTGCAACGCCAGTTCAGACGAAGACCTGCCGACCTCCCGGCCGCGTCCCCGGACTTCCGAGGGACGTGAGCACCGGGCCTCCGAGAGGAAATCCTCCCGTGCCTGCCCCCCGTACCACCCTGCGCCGCAGCATCGCCGCTGCCGCCGCCCTGCCGCTGCTCGCCGTGGCGCTCACTGCCTGCGGTTACGGTTCCGAGGCGAAGGACGACGACACCAAGAAGGCGAACGTCTCCGCCGGGGACAAGAAGCTCTCCGCGGACACCGTGAAGATCGGCTACTTCCCGAACCTCACGCACGCCACCGCCCTGGTCGGCATCCAGGAAGGCATCATCGCCAAGGAGCTCGGCGGAACCGAGGTCAAGCCCTCGACGTTCAACGCGGGCCCGTCCGAGATCGAGGCGCTCAACGCCGGTTCGATCGACATCGGCTTCATCGGCCCGTCGCCCTCCATCAACGGCTTCACGAAGTCCAAGGGCAAGAGCCTGCGCATTATCGGCGGTTCGGCCTCCGGCGGGGTGAAGCTGGTCGTGAACCCGAAGAAGATCAAGACCCTGGACGACCTCAAGGGCAAGAAGATCGCCACCCCGCAGCTCGGCAACACCCAGGACGTGGCCTTCCTCAACTGGATCTCCGAGAAGGGCTGGAAGGTCGACGCCCAGAGCGGCAAGGGCGACGTCTCCGTGGTCCGCACGGACAACAAGGTGACCCCGGACGCCTACAAGTCCGGCTCCATCGACGGCGCCTGGGTGCCCGAGCCGACCGCGTCCAAGCTGGTCGCGCAGGGCGCGAAGGTGCTCCTGGACGAGTCGACGCTGTGGCCGGACAACAAGTTCGTGATCACGAACATCATCGTGTCGCAGAAGTTCCTCACCGAGCACCGGGACGTCGTCGAGGCGGTGCTGCGCGGTTCGGTCAACACCAACGCGTGGATCAACGCCAACCCGGACAAGGCGAAGGCGTCCGCCAACACCGCGCTCAAGACGCTGTCCGGCAAGGAACTGCCGGCGGACGTCATCGACCCGGCGTGGAAGTCGATCCAGTTCACCGATGACCCGCTGGCCGCCACGCTCGACACCGAGGCGAAGCACGCGGTGAAGGCGGGCCTCCTGGACAGGACGGACCTGACGGGCATCTACGACCTGAAGCCGCTGAACAAGATCCTCAAGGCCGCGGGCAAGCCCGAGGTCGCCGACGCCGGTCTCGGCGTCAAGTAACCACCCGACCGTTCCAGGATCTCCCAGGAGGTGACGACCATGGCCACGACCACTCTCACCAAGGCCGAGGACCGTACGGCGGTCGGGCACGCCGCCCGTATCGACCACGTCTCGAAGTCCTTCGGCGGACCGGACGGGCAGCAGCTCGTCCTGGACGACATCACTCTCGATGTCGCTCCCGGTGAGTTCGTCACCCTCCTGGGAGCCTCCGGGTGCGGCAAATCGACGCTGCTCAATCTGGTGGCCGGGCTCGACCGTCCGACCGGGGGGTCCATCGAGACCCCCGGCGGGCGGCCGGCCCTGATGTTCCAGGAGCACGCCCTCTTCCCGTGGCTGACCGCGGGCAAGAACATCGAACTGGCGCTGCGGCTGCGCGGCGTGGCGAAGCCGGAGCGGCGCACCGAGGCGGAGCGGCTGCTCGAACTGGTCCGTCTGGGCGGGGCGTACGGCAAGCGGGTGCACGAGCTCTCGGGCGGGATGCGGCAGCGGGTGGCGATGGCCCGCGCGCTCGCCCAGGACAGCCAACTGCTCCTGATGGACGAGCCGTTCGCCGCACTCGACGCCATCACCCGGGATGTCCTGCACGACGAGCTGACCCGGATCTGGCGCGAGACGAACGTCTCGGTCCTGTTCGTCACGCACAACGTGCGGGAGGCGGTCCGGCTCGCCGAACGGGTCGTCCTGCTCTCCTCGCGGCCGGGCCGGATCGCCCGGGAGTGGACGGTCGACATCGAGCAGCCGCGCCGCATCGAGGACACCGCCGTGGCGGAGCTCTCCGTCGAGATCACCGAACAACTGCGTGGGGAGATCCGCCGACATGGCCAGCACTGAGACCACCACCAAGGGCAGCACCACCGGGGACGGCACCCCGAAGGACGCCGCCCGGGACCTGGCCGGCCTCGAAGCGGGGCTCGACGCCCTCGACGCGGTGCGGGTGAGCCGGACCCCGGTGCGCCAGGTGCTGGTGCAGAAGGTGCTGCCTCCGGTGGTGGCCGTCGCACTGGTGCTCCTCATCTGGCAGATCCTGATCTGGGCGAAGGTCACCGACGACTACAAGCTGCCCTCACCGGCCCAGGTCTGGGACGAGGTGTCCAACGCCTGGGCCGAGGGCACCCTGCTCGGCTACATCTGGACCAGCGTCTCGCGCGGTCTGCTGGGCTTCCTCCTCGCACTCGTCATCGGCACCCCGCTGGGGCTGCTGGTGTCGCGGGTGAAAGTGGTGCGTGCGGCGATCGGTCCGGTGCTCTCGGGTCTGCAGTCGCTGCCGTCGGTGGCGTGGGTGCCGCCCGCGGTCATCTGGCTGGGGCTGGACGACCGGATGATGTACGCGGTGATCCTGCTGGGCGCCGTCCCGTCGATCGCGAACGGTCTCGTCGCCGGTGTCGACCAGATTCCGCCGCTGCATCTGCGGGCCGGCCAGACGCTGGGCGCCACCGGGCTGCGCGGCACCTGGCACATCGTGCTACCGGCTTCCCTGCCCGGCTATCTGGCGGGGCTGAAGCAGGGCTGGGCGTTCTCCTGGCGCTCGCTGATGGCCGCCGAGATCATCGCCTCGTCGCCCGATCTGGGTGTGGGCCTGGGACAGTTGCTGGAGCAGGGCCGTGAGACCAGCAGCATGTCGATGGTCTTCCTGGCCATCTTCCTGATCCTGATCGTCGGCATCGCCATCGATCTGCTCATCTTCAGTCCGCTGGAGCGGTGGGTGCTGCGCAGCCGCGGTCTCCTGGTCAAGAGCTGAGAGCGGTATGAACTCTCCGGTCCTCCTCGTCATCGCCCACGGCAGCCGCGATCCCCGGCACGCCGCGACCGTGCACGCGCTCACCGCGCGGGTACGGGCGCTGCGGCCGGGGCTGCGGGTGGAGACCGGGTTCCTGGACTTCAACGCACCCTCGGTGCCGCGGGTCCTGGAGCGGCTCGCCGCGCAGCGAGCGGGTGAGGTGGTGGCGCTTCCGCTGCTGCTGACCCGGGCCTTCCACGCCAAGTCGGACATCCCGGCGGTACTGCGGGAGGCCCGTACCGGGCTGCCGCGGCTGCGGGTGCGGCAGGCCGAGGTGCTCGGCCCGTCGCCGCTGCTGAACTCCGCCCTGGAACGGCGGTTGCACGAGGCCGGGGTCCGCCCCGGCGACCGAAGCTCGACCGGGCTCGTCCTGGCCTCGGCGGGCTCCACAGACCCGGAGGCGATCGCAGTGATCGCTGAAATCGCGCGGGAGCTGCGGCACACCGGTTGGTGTTCCGTGCGGCCTGCGTTCGCCTCCGCTGTATCTGCCGGGGGCTATCCCCGCACCGAGGACGCGGTACGGGCCCTGCGCGCCGACGGTGTGCGCCGGGTGGCGGTCGCCCCGTACGTCATCGCCCCCGGCCGCCTCCCGGACCGCATCGCGGCGGGGGCGGCCGAGGCGGGTGCCGAGGTACTGGCCGGGGTGCTGGGCCCGTCACCGGAGCTGGCGCGGCTGCTGCTGGACCGGTACGACGAGTCGCTGGTGGCGGCCGCCCGGACGGCGCCGCTCAGCGCGTAGCCCTTGCTCAGCCGACGTCCAGGCGGCCCGTCCGGGTGCGCTTGAGCTCGAAGAGGTCCTCGTGGCCGGCGAGCACCCGGAAGCTGTCGAACAGCCGCGCCGCCTCCTCACCGCGCGGCACCGCCCGCAGCACCGGGCCGAACCAGACGCTCCCGTCGACATGGATGGTCGGCGTACCCACGTATCCGTCCGCCTCCGGGTCCTTGCCCGCGTCATGACTGCGCCGCAGCGCCGCGTCGTAGGTGTCCGTGTGCGCGGCGGCGGCCAGCGCGGCGGGCAGACCCAGCTCGTCGAGGGACTGGGCGATCACCTCGTCGAAGTCCTCGTTCTTCTGCTGGTGGATCCGGGTGCCGAAGGCCGTGTACAGGTCGCGCAGGACGGCGGCGCCGTGCTGCTCGGCCGCCGCGACGGCGACCCGCACCGGCCCGATCGACTTGTCGACCAGGGTGCGGTACCAGTCGGGGAGTTCGTTGCCGGTGTTGTGCAGGTGGAGGCTCATCACGTGGAAGCGGAGCTCGATGTCGCGCTGCTGCTCCACCTCCAGCATCCAGCGCGAGGTGATCCAGGCGAACGGGCAGGCCGGGTCGAAGTAGAAGTCGACGGCGGGCCTGCCCGTGTCCGGGCTGCGGTGAGTGGTCATGTCCTGAGCCTAGCCAGCCGGTGGCGCAGTTGGGCGGGCCATTCAACGGCTGTCCGGCTGGGCCACTTTCAGGCGGCGGCCCACCGCGGATCGCGCCCGCTCAGGGCCACGGCCCGCTCGAAGCCGGACACCCGGTTCCCGACGGTGATCTCGGCGGCGAAGCCCTCGTACTGCCGGTAGAGCCCGGCGGTCTTCTCGACGACCTCCAGGACGTAGCCGGCCGCCTCGTCGGAGAGCCGGAACTCCTGGCCGGTGGCCCGTGCCACGTCCCAGCCGTGCAGCGCCGTCTCCATGATGAGCATCTCGGCGGTGTCCGCGGCCGGGGAGGCCGAGTCGCCCGGTCCGATGGTGCCCTCCCAGACGGCCGGGTCGGACCAGGCGGCGACGGCGCGGTCCAGCTGCGCCGCGTACCGCTCGGCCCAGTCGGCGTCCGCCGTGAAGTCGCGGGTGGTGAGTTCCTTGGGGATCTCCGTGCGCAGGGCGCGGTGCTCCATGCCGTGCGAGGTGTAGAGCACCCAGTGGTTGATGAGCCCGCGGACGTCCCAGCCTTCGCAGGGAGTCGCGGAGTTGTCGAGTTGTGCGGCGCTGACGGCGCGGGCCACTCGGGCCGCCTCGGCGGCGCATTCGGTCATACGGTCGTGCTCGGTCTTCATACGGAACAGGCTAGGACCGGCGCCCGTCCCGGGTCTTGAAGAAAAGCGACAACGTCGGTCAGACGGCCGCGTCGACCAGCGCGGTCAGCTCGGTGACGGACATCGAGCCGGGTTCCCGGCGTTCCCGGGCGCAGCTGTTCGCGATCCGCCGCAGCACGTCGTTGACCGGGGTGGGTACGCCGTGGAGCCGGCCGAGCAGCACGATCTCGCCGTTGAGGTAGTCGGCCTCGATCGTGCCGGTGCCCCGGCTGAGGCTCTGCCACGAGGAGCCGCCGGTGCGCGGGGAGCCGTCGAAGGGTTCGAAGCGGATCCGGTCGCCGCGCGCCTCGGCCTGTTCGGCCTGGCCCACCGCCTCGGTGCCGGCCGCCTTGAGCACGGCCTGGCCCTCGGCCAGCGCCCTCCTGAACAGGGCGATGGCGTCGTCCCCGGTGAGCGGGCCGGTGGCCGCCTCGATGGCGTTGGCCAGGTTGGAGAGCAGCTTGCCGTACTTCCAGCGCATCACGTCCGCCACCACGGGGGCGAGCAGCTTCGCCTCCTCCAGGTCGGCGGAGATCCGCCGGGCGGTGTCGTCGGTCCCCGACGGGTAGCGGCCCAGGTGGAGGATTCCGGTGAGCGGGGTTCCGGCCGCGGACACCTCGCCGGGCCGCACGAAGGTCGCGGGCAGCCAGACGCACATGCCGTACACCCGGTCGAAGCGGCGCAGCGCGAGGCGTTCGCTCTCCACGCCGTTCTGCGCGCAGATCAGCGGCAGCCGTTCACCGGCCGTGCCGCCGCCCGCCACCGGCCGGGCGCTCCAGGCGTCGAGTGCGGCGATGCTGTCCTGCGTCTTGACGGCGAGCACGAGGACGTCGTCCGGGGCCAGCGGGAGCGCCTCGGGCCCGTCGACGACGGGGAGCTCGTGGGTGCGGGTGCCGTCGGGGGTGGCGAGCCGGAGTCCGCCGGTGCGCAGCGCCGCGTACTGGGCTCCGCGGGCCACGAGCACCACGCGGTGGCCCGCCTCGGCCAGCCGTCCGCCGATGGCGCCGCCGACGGCGCCCGCTCCCACGATGACGTAGCGCATCCCGCTCCTCCGCACGGCCGCGGCCCGGGGCGGTGGCCCGCCGCAGTGGCGGCAAGGCACTCCCCCGGGCCGGAAGTTGCATCCACCAGCCAGACTACTGTTTCCCTTATGTCTTCCGTGTTCCGATCCCCCGACGACTCCTTCCTCCTCGGCCGCGAGCTGCCCGTGCGCCGTCTCGGCTACGGCACCGCCCAGCTGACCGGCCCGGGGTACTGGGGCCCCCGCGGCGAGCGGCAGGAGTCGCTGACCGTGCTCAGGGCGGCGGTCGACCGGGGCGTGACCCTGATCGACACCGCCGACAACTACGGTCCGGGGGTGGCCGAGGAGCTGGTCGCCGAGGCGCTGCACCCGTACCGTGACGATCTGGTGATCGCGACCAAGGGCGGCGTCGTACGGACCAGTGACAGCGCCTGGCACATCGCGGGGCGGCCCGAGCAGCTGCGGGCGATGTGCGAGGCCAGTCTGCGCCGGCTGCGGACCGACCGGATCGACCTCTACCAGCTGCACCGGCTTGATCCGCAGGTGCCGTTGGCCGAGCAGCTGGGCGCTCTGGACGCGCTGCGGCAGGAGGGTAAGATCCGGTACATCGGTCTGGACACCCTTACCGCCGACCAGCTGGAGCAGGCGCTCTCCCTGACCGGGATCGCCTCGGTGCAGAACCGGTTCAATCTCCTCGACCGTTCGTCGGACGCGGTACTGAAGGTGTGCGAGGCCCATGGCCTGGCCTTCCTGCCCTGGTTCCCGCTGGCGAACGGCGCCCTGACCGGCGAAGGCGCCGCGGCGCTCGCCGGGGTCGCGGAACGCCACGGTGCCACCCGCGGGCAGATCGCCCTCGCCTGGCTGCTGCACCGCTCCCCCGCGCTGTGCCCGACTCCGGGCACCGGTTCGCCCCTCCATCTCGCGGAGAACCTCCGGGCCGGGGAGATCCGGCTGTCGACCGATGACATGAGCCTCCTGGAGGCGCTCGCATCCGCATGAAGGAGTACCGCACGTGACCACCACCGCCGCCCTCGCCCCTTCTTCGCCCACGGCCCCGGTTCCGGTGATCAGGGCCGACGGCGTCACGCTCGTACGGGACGGCAAGGTCCTGCTCGACTCGGTCTCGCTGACCGTGCGCGGCGGGGAGCACTGGGCGCTGCTCGGCGCCAACGGCGCGGGCAAGAGCACCCTGCTGGGGCTGCTCGGTGCGATCAGGCATCCCACCCGGGGCACGGTGGAGGTGCTGGGCCGCACCATCGGACGGGTCGATCTGCGGGAGCTGCGGACGCTGCTGGGGCATGTCGATCCGCGCCATCCGCTGCGTTCGCCGCTGTCGGTGAACGAGGTGGTGCTGACGGGGCTGACCAACTCGGTCGAGCCGGTGCCGCGCTGGTCGGCGAGCCCGGAGCAGCGGGAGCGGGCGGACCGGCTGCTGAAGATGCTGGGCATGGGCGGCAAGGAGGGGTCGCGCTGGCCCGCGCTGTCGCAGGGCGAGCGGGGCCGCACGCTCATCGCCCGCGCGCTGATGCCGCATCCCCGGCTGCTGCTGCTCGACGAGCCGGCCACCGGGCTGGACCTGGCTGCCCGCGAGCAGCTGCTGGACAGTCTGGACGCCCTGCGCGGGGAGCACCCGGAACTGGCGACGGTACTGGTCACCCACCATCTGGAGGAGCTGCCCGCCTCCACCACCCATGCGATGCTGCTGCGCGGCGGACGGTGTGTGGCCTCGGGGCCGGCGGACGAGGTGCTGACCACGGATCAGGTCAGCGACTGCTTCGGTCATCCGGTACGGATCTCCCGCACGGACGGGCGGTGGACGGCGCGGGCCCGGCGGGCCGCCCGCCGCTGACCCGGCCGCTCAGCCGTCGGCCGCCGGTCCGGTGACGAAGGGGGTGGCCTGGTGGTAATAGAGCAGCCACCCCGTCTCGGTGAGCCGCCACAGTGAACTGCGATGGGCACGCTCGCCCTTGGCCTCGGTGTCGAAGGTGACGTGGACGAGTTCGTCGGCGAGCTGGACCCCGCGCATCCGTGAGGCGGTGAGCTGTCCGGGGCCCGCGGCGGCGCCCGTGACCAGCGAGGTGATGACCATGTCGCGGTCCCGGTGGCGGCCGGTCGTGTCGACCTCGCGGAAGTCGGGGTGCAGAACCTGGACGAGGAGTTCGGCGGAGGCCTGCACCAGCGGGTCGAGGAGGCGGAGTTCGCCCTCGACCGCCGCGGCCACGCCGGGCGACGGCTCGCTCACGCGCCACCTCCGGTCATCTCCACGAGTCTGGTGACGGTGTTCCAGTTGCGTGAGGTGGCGACGAGGCCCTTGCCGACCGCGAGCCGGCCCAGGGCGGCGGCGAGCCTGGAGCCACCGAGGGCGTCCGGGACGTAGAGGTAGAGGGCGCGGTCGCCGAGCCGGAACTCCTCGGGGAGGTAGGCGGCGGCTTCCAGCGAGGCGAAGTGGGCGGCGTCGACCGGCTGGTCGAAGTAGGTGACGTGCAGTTGCCTGCCCTGGACCTCGGCAGCCGGGAACGGGCAGGCGCCGGCCACGGCGGCGAGGTAGGCGGCGTCCCTGACCAGGCATTCCACCGCGAAGCCGAACTGCTCCTCGATGGCCCGCTCCAGCTCCGCGGTGAGCGCGCCCTCGTCGCCGGACTCGCTGCTGAAGACCGCGTTGCCGCTCTGCAGGTAGGTACGGACATCGCCGTG
Source organism: Streptomyces sp. NBC_01260 (assembly GCF_036226405.1). Lineage (NCBI taxonomy): Bacteria > Bacillati > Actinomycetota > Actinomycetes > Kitasatosporales > Streptomycetaceae > Streptomyces > Streptomyces sp. NBC_01260. The sequence goes on from NZ_CP108464.1 coordinate 1,384,615, forward strand.
GCCCAGTCCGGTGAGCAGCGTGCGGAGTTCGGCCATCGGAACCTTGCGGTGGCCGCTCACGTTGATCCCGCGCAGCAGCGCCGCGTACATCGTCATGGGCACACCATAGGACGATCAGCCCGAGCCGTGCGGCCGCCGCGCCCCGTGGGGGAGGGCGCGGTGGCCGCCGGTCAGGGGTGGCGCTGTTACTCAACGACCTTCAGCAGCTTGTTCGCCGTACCCTCGGTGGCGTTGCTGATGGCGTCCGGGGTGGCTCCGTCGGTCAGTGCCGTGGAGACCTCCGCCGGGGTGGCGTCCGGGTGTCCCGCCAGGTATACGGCGGCGGCACCCACGACGTGCGGGGTCGCCATGGACGTACCGGAGATGGTGTTGGAGCCGGTGTCGCTGTCGTTCCAGGACGACGTGATGTCCGAGCCCGGGGCGTAGATGTCCACGACCGAGCCGTAGTTGGAGAACGACGACTGCTCGTCGTCCACCGTGGACGAGGCGACCGTGATGGCCTCGGGGACGCGGGACGGGGAGCCCTCGCTCGCGTCGCCCGACTCGTTCCCGGCGGCCACCGCGAAGGTGACACCGGAGGCGATGGCCTTCTGGACCGCCGCGTCGAGCGCCTCGTCCGCACCGCCGCCGAGGCTCATGTTGGCGACGGAGGGGCCCTGGTGGTGCTCGGTGACCCAGTCGATGCCGGCGACGACCTGCTCGGTGGTGCCCGAGCCGGAGTCGTCGAGGACCCGGACGGCGACGATCTTCGCCTTCTTGGCGACGCCGTACGTCGCACCGGCGATGGTGCCGGCCACGTGGGTGCCGTGGCCGTTGCCGTCATCCGCGCTGTCGTCGTTGTCCACGGCGTCGAAGCCCGAACTGGCCCGGCCCCCGAACTCCTCGTGCGTGGTGCGGACACCGGTGTCGATGACGTACGCGGTCACGCCCTCGCCCGCGCTGTCCGGGTAGGTGTACGCGTTGTCGCCGGCGGTCTCGGCCTGGTCGATGCGGTCCAGACCCCAGGAGGGCGGGTTGTCCTGGGTGGCGCTGATGTGGAACTTCTTGTTCTGGACGACCTTGGAGACCGACGGGTCGGCCGCGAGCCGCTTGGCCTCGGTCCGCGAAAGGCCGCTGGCCGAGAAGCCGTTGATGGCGGAGCTGTAGTTGCGCTTGAGCTTGCCGCCGTACTCCTTGGCGAGCTTCGCCTTGTCGGCCTTGTGGTCGAGCATCACTATGTAGCTGCCGGATACGGCGGTTGCCGCGTCGGCACCGTAGACCTTGCCCATCGCGGGGGCGGGTGCCGCTCCGGCGAAGGGGCTGCCCAGCAGGGTGATTCCGGCTGCGGCGGCGACCGCGGTGATCGCGGCGGTGAGCTTGACCCGGTGGGTGCGCTTGTGAAGTGCCATGAAGAGGGGGTCTCCTCGTCATTCTTTGTGGGGGGATTGACCCTCGGCCGGAAGATCTCCGGGGGCTGGCTCGAAACCCTGACCGATTGACGCGCCCAGATCAAGACCCACCCTGTGCCTGTGACCACCTGAGCAAGGTTTCGTCACAAGAAGTCGACCAGCCGCACCCAAGTCCGACACACGCACTGCCTGTTACCGGCGGGCACACCAGCGGTCACACTCCCGGACACAGCACTGCGCCCCGTTCGTGATGATGCATCACGAACGGGGCGGAGCAGGGCGGGGTTCAGCGTCGGACGATCCGCACTCCGGTCACACCCATCAGCCCGGCGAGGGGGACACCGGAGGACGCCTGCGCGGGGTCCACCGTCAGACCCCCGCCGCGCACCATGTCGAGCAGCATCTCGGCGAGCGGCATCACCATGTGCCGCCCCCAGCAGCGCTCGGACACATGGCCGAAGGGCAGATAGCCGGGCTGATCGTCCGGGTCGAGGCCGTCCCAGCGCTCGGGCCGGAACACATCAGGGTCCTCCCAGAGCGCGGGGTCCCGGTGGCTCAGCAGGGGCAGGAGCAGGATGTCGTCGCCGGCGCCGATCCGGGGGTCGAGCGCGGCGTACTCCGGGGACGCCCTTCGCAGGATGTTCCAGGAGGGCGGCAGCAACCGCATCGACTCGTACAGGACGTTCCGGTTCGAGGTCTCCTCGTCGAACGGCGATCCGAGCCAGAGCGCGTTGGCGACGAGTGTCGAGACGGTGAAGCAGACCGGGGCCGCGGCTCTGCGGTACAGGCCCATGGCGTAGCGGCGGTCGCCGTAGCTCTTGGCCTCGGCGGTCAGGCCCGCGATGGCGGAGACGGGGGCGCCCGGCCGGAGCCGCCCCGGCAGGGCCGCCCCGGCGACGATGACCGACCAGGTGAGTTTGGGCGTCAGCTCCAGGGCACGGTCCATGAGGACGCGAAGCCGGTAGGGATCGGCGCCGAGGATCAGGTCACGCAGGTATACGTGACCCACGCGCGGCCACTCACCGCGGAGGTCGGCGTTCTCGGGAACGGGCTTCTTCAGGGCCGTCCGCACGTCGCGGCCGATGGCCTGCATGACGGTGGCGGCCTCGGCGCGCGGAATGGACCGCCCGTGGAGGGGCTTGAACGTGGGGCGCTCGTCCTCGGTGGCCGGCCTGGCGGCGAGGATGCGGTCGGTCAGGCCGGCCCCGGCGACGCCGACGGTGCCGGGGTCGAGCCGGAAGGCCTCCTCGCCCCGGTGGTCTCGCAGGAGCGCCTGGAGTCTCGGCGCGAAGACGACGTCCCGGGCACGGCTGCCGGTACCGGATATCTGCATCGTGTTCTCCAAGAAGCGGGAGGCGCCCGTGCCCGGCGGGCCGGTGAGGCCACGCCGGGCACGGACTCCGACCGAGGGACCGCGCCCCTCAGTCAACTGGACTCGTATGCCGGGTTCAGTACCAGAGGTACCAGGCGTACGCCTTCAGGCTCTTCTCCGGCGTCATCTTTTCCTTCAGCTGAAAAAGGAACTTCATAACAGCACCTCCACCTTTTGCTCTGAATCTGCTTTCCGGGACATGGCGTGGCCGTGTTGCGATACAGGCTTCCCATCTCAACAGGAAATCCGCATCACCGCTGACCGCCGAAAGGAGTACAGCTCAGAGCAATTGAAGTTGTCAATGATCTTCTCGCCGAAAAAAAGCGGCCACGCGTTCCGTTTCAGTCGAAACCAAACGAGCCAAATAAGAACGGAGAATTTCCCTGCGATACCCGCACTCGCAGGTACCGGCAAGAGCGTGAAGAGGCGAATTCATGCCGATGATTGTCTGAATCACCACTGTTCAGGATGTTTGCCGTGGCTCCGGGCGCTGCCCCGCGGCCGGATCGCCGGCGCCTCGACGCGGGAAAGATACGTACCGGTCGGTAATAGGTTGAGGTTCTCGTGCGAGGTCATCGCTGATAGCGGGCCAGCACCCGGTTCCCGTCCTGGACCAGACGCTTTCTCAGTTCCGCCGCGTCGATGGCACCGCTGTAGTACTCCTGGAATGCGGGGGTGGCGACCTTGTCCTTCCACTCCGGATAGCCGCGCACGGACTGGGCCGGAGCGGAACGCAGTGCGCCCGCGAGAGCGGCGCCGGTGGCCCAGCCCCGGTCGGGGCTGTGCAGCGAGGGGTCCGCCAGGGCCGCCCTGCCGGTCGGCAGCATCCAGTCCCCCTTGGCGAGGCGCACCATGTTGGCCGGCCGCAGCAGGAAGTCGATGAACTCCACGGCCTCCTTCTTGTGCGGGCTGTCCTGGGCGACCGACAGGGTCTGCGGGCTCACCCCCTGGGCCAGGCCTGCGCTGCCGGCCGGGGCGGGCAGCACCGTCCACTCGAAGCCCTTCGGGGCCTGCTCGGCCACCTGCTGGCGGAAGGAGAACCCCAGCGGCACCATGGCGTACTTGCCGCCGAAGAGACCCGGAAGCGTGTCGCCGCCCCCCATGCCGAGCGCCGTGCGGGCGGCGCTGTGGTCGGTGCCGACCTGGTCGCGGATGGTCCGGGGGACGACGAGATCGCCCTCGTCCATGGCGAGCGTGACCTTTCCGTCCGCGCCACGGTGGAACAGCTCGCCACCGGCCGAGAGGCCGAGGTTGAGGGTGGCGGAGACCGGTTCCTTGAGCGGCCAGGCCACTCCGTAACGGCCCTTGCCCGTCAGCTCCTTGGTGATCCGCCGGAACTCCGTCCAGCTCCAGGGCCTCGCCGGGGTCGGGATGCGGACCCCCGAGGCCTTGAGGATCCTGGTGTTGGCGATCAGGACGCGGGGCTCCTGGAGGAAGGGCACCCCGTAGACACCGCCGTCGAAGGTGCTGGTCTGCCAGCTCTGCTGCGGGATGTCGGCGGTGAGCCGGTCCGGCAGCAGGGTGCGCAGATCGGCGAGGTAGCCGCCGTAGGCGAAGTCCGCGAGGTCGTCGGACGCGTCATGGATGACATCCGGTGCCTCGTCCCCCTCGAACGAGGTGAGGAGCTGGTCGTGGACACTGTCCCAGCTGCCCTGGACGTACTGGACCCGGACATCGGGATGGCTCGCGTTCCATTCCTTCACCAACTGCTTGTTGGCGTCGACGGACTCCTTCTGCCAGGCCAGCGACTGGAAGCGGATCGTGATCCTCCCGTCCGCCCGGCCGCCGCCCCCGCCGCACCCGGTGAGCAGCAGGGCCAGTGCGGTGGCCGCCGCGGCTGCCGTACGCAGCACCGCGCGCATCAGCTCTTCACCGCCCCGGCCAGCATGCCGCCCGTGATCCGCCGCTGGATGACCGCGAAGAGGACGAGCGAGGGAAGGGTGGCGAGGAACGCGGCGGCGGCGAGCGGCCCCAGGTCGCTCGCACCCTCCGCGCCGAGGAAGTGGGTCAGTACGACCGGCAAGGTCTGCTTCTCCGGTGTCTTGAGCAGGACGAGCGCGAAGAAGAACTCGTTCCATGCGGTGATGAAGGCGAAGAGTGCGGTGGCGACGATCCCGGGGGCCAGCAGCGGGGCGGTGACCGAGACGAGCGTCCGCAGCCGGCTCGCGCCGTCGACCGCCGCCGCCTCCTCCAGTTCGGGCGGGACGGCCCGTACGTATCCGACCAGCATCCACAGCGCGAACGGCAGCGACCAGACGACGTACACCATGATCAGCCCCCACAGCGTGTTGATCAGATGCAGATACTTGAGGACCAGGAAGAGCGGAATGATCAGCAGGACGAACGGGAACGCCTGGCTGACCACCACCCAGCCGGTGGCGGCGGTGGAGAGCCGCGAGCGGTGGCGGGCCGTCACGTAGGCCATCGGGGTGGCGATGACGACGGCGATGATCCCGGCCGAGACGGCGGCGATCAGCGAGTTGGCGGCGGCCCGGAGCAGCGGCTGTTCGTCGAAGGCGGCCCGGAAGTTGTCGAGCGTCGGGTGCTGGGGGATCCAGGTGGGGTGCAGGGAGCCCAGTTCGGGTGCCGGTTTGAAGGCGGTGGAGATCAGCCACACGAACGGGAACGCCAGAAAGACCAGGTAGCACAGGAGCGCGACGTACTGTCCGGCGCGCGCGGTTCCGCGGGTACGCGGACTCATCGGTCCTCACCTCCGCCGAGCCGTCCCACGAGGTACACGGCGAGGATCACGGAGATCACCGCGACCATCACACAGCCCATCGCCGCGGCATAGCCGAACTGCCCGTACCGGAAAGCCTCTTCGTACGCGAAGAGCATCGGCAGCCGGGTACGGCCGCCCGGCCCCCCGTTGGTCAGCACGTAGACCAGGGCGAAGGAGTTGAAGTTCCAGATGAAGTTGAGGGCGGTGATGGAGAGGGCGACCGGCCTGAGCGCCGGCCAGGTGACGGTGCGGAATCGGCGCCAGGCGCCCGCGCCGTCCAGGGCGGCCGCCTCGTGGAGTTCGTGCGGGGTGTTCTGCAGGCCGGCCAGCAGGGCGACCGTGGTCTGCGGCATACCGGCCCAGACCCCGACGAGGATCACCGCCGGCAGCGCGGTGGCCAGGCCGGTCAGCCAGTCACGGCCGTCACCGAGCCCCAGATCGCGGATGGTCTCGTTGAGGATTCCGGCGTCCGGGTTGTAGACGAGCCGCCACATGATGCCGACGACCACCTCCGGCATCGCCCACGGGATGATCGCCAGCGCCCTCGCCAGCCACCGCATTCGCAGGTTCTGGCTGAGCAGCAACGCCAGGCCGAGTGCCAGCACGAACTGCGGGACGGTGACGCCGACCGCCCACACGAGGCCGATCCTGAACGAGTCCCAGAACAGTCCGTCGTGGAGCAGGTCCTGGAAGTTCAGCACCCCGGTCCACTGCGTGGATCTCGTCCGGCCCGACTGGGCGTCGGTGAAGGCCAGCGCGATGCCGTAGAGCAGTGGGCCGACACTGAGGACCAGGATCGGAATGAGGGCGGGAAGCACCAGGAACCAGGTACCGGCGCTCCGGTTGATCCGCGCGGCCCCCTTGCCGGGCGGGCCGCCGCCCGGCGGATCGTGCCGCTCGGACTGGACCGTTGCACTCGCCAATGTCATGAATGCGACCCCCTTGCGTCATTCGACCGGCTTGATACCGTTCTGGCCGCTCAGGTGGCCTCCGTCATCGTGCTGAGGGCCCGCCGGTTCGTCAAGACAGCCTGCACGGATGCGAAAATCGGATCCATGAACGACATGCGAGCGCGCGAGGTACTGACCGCTGCCGGACACCCCGGCGACGCGGAGCTGCTCGCGCTGGGCGAGAACGCGGTGTTCGCCGTGGGCGACCTGGTGGTCAAGATCGGCCGGAACGCCGTGCGCAGTCCGGAGCTGCGGGTCCGGGCCGAGCGCGAGGTGGCCGTCGCGCAGTGGCTCGCCGCGTCCGGCGTCCCCGCGGTACGGGCCGCCGAGCCCTCGGCACGGCTGGTCGAGGGCCACCCGGTGACGCTGTGGCACCGGCTGCCCGACGCGGTGCGGCCCGCGGAGCCACGGGATCTGGCGCCGCTGCTCACCGCCGTGCACGCACTGCCGGCCCCGGAGGGCCTCGTCCTCCCCCGCCGGGAGCTGCTGGGCGGGGTCGAGCGCTGGCTGGGTCTTGCGGGCGACTCGATCGACCCGGCCGACGCCGCGTATCTGCGCGAGCGCCGCGACGGCTTCGCGACGGCCGCCGCCGCGCTGGTGCCGCGTCTGCCCCCGGGCCCGATCCACGGCGACGCGCTCCCGCGCAATGTCCATGTCGGTCCGGACGGGCCGGTCCTGGTGGACCTGGAGACCTTCTCGACTGATCTGCGCGAGCACGATCTGGTGGTGCTGGCCCTGTCCCGGGACCGGTACGCGCTGGCGGCCGACGCCTATGACGCGTTCACCTCGGCGTACGGGTGGGACGTCCGGGAGTGGGACGGCTGCGCGGTGCTGCGCGGGGCACGGGAGACCGCGAGCTGTGCGTGGGTCGCGCAGCACGCGCCGGCCAACCCGAAGGCGCTCGCGGAGTTCCGCAGGCGCGTGGCGTCGCTGCGCGACGGTGACGCGGCGGTGCGGTGGTACCCGTTCTGACCACGCCCGCACCGGGCGGCACGGGCGTGGTCAGCCCGACACCCGCACCGGTTCCCGGACCGGCCAGCGGCCGTCGATCACCGCGTCCGCCTCGCCCTTGCGGCGGAGGAACTGCTGGAAGTCGGCGGCCCACTCCGCGTACCAGGTGATCTGGCGCTGGTGGAGCTCCGCCCCCGTCAGTGCGGCCACCGAGGCGTGCCGCCCGGCTATCGCGTACGCCACCCGGACCGCGGCCAGGGCGTCCGCCGTCGCGTCGTGCGCTCCGCCGTGGACCACTCCGTACTCGACACAGACCGCCTCCAGATTCCGCTTGCCCTTGCGGTAGCGGTCGACGGCCCGGTCGATCGTGTACGGGTCGACGACCGGACCGATCCCCGCGCCGCCCAGCCTGTCGCTCAGCGACGGAAGCCCGTGGCGGTGCAACTCCGCCGTCAGCAGCGTCAGGTCGAAGGCCGCGTTGTACGCGACCACCGGCACGCCCCGGCGCCAGTAGCCGGTCAGGGTGTCGGCGATCTCGTCGGCCACCTCGCTCGCCGGCCGGCCCTCCGCCGCGGCCCGCTCGCTGCTGATGCCGTGGATCGCCGAGGCCTGGGCGGGGATCCGGATCCCCGGATCGGCCAGCCAGGCGTGCCGGCTCACCGGTTCACCGTCGCTGCCGTCGACGGCGACGACCGCGGCCGTCACGATCCTGGCCTCCAGTGGTTCCGTACCCGTCGTCTCCAGGTCGAAGCCGACCAGCGCATGCCGGTGCCAGCTCATCCCGTACCTCCTTCGTGGTGCTTCCCCCAGGTGACGACCACCCTCGCACGGGCCACTGACAGCGCCCTCCCGGGGACGGCCCCTCAGGAGACCGGCCGGGAGTCCGTCCACACGGACTCGAACTCCTCGCGGTACGTCTCGAAGAGTCCGTGCTCGCTGTCCTGCCCGGCCCGGACCACCGCCCGCCCGCCGCCCCGGAGCACCAGCACCGGCGCCTCCATGCCGCGGGCCCGGCGCAGATAGGTCTGGACGACCCCCACCGCGTCGGCCCCGTCGCCGTCCACCAGGTAGGCGGTGAAGCGCGGTGTCTCGTCGAAGACATGGATCTCGAAGGCGCCCGGATCGCGGAGCTTGGAGCGGACCCGGCGCATGTGGAGGATGTTCATCTCCACCGTCCGGCTCAGCTCGCCCTTCTTGAGCCCCAGCTCCCGCTCCCGGCGCTTGACCGCGCTGCTGGCCGGATTGATGAACAGCAGGCGGACCCGGCAGCCCGACTCGGCGAGCCGGATCAGCCGGCGGCCGGAGAAGTTCTGCACCAGCAGATTGAGCCCTATGCCGATCGCGTCCAGCCGACGCGCTCCCCCGAAGAGGTCCTCGGCGGGCAGCTGGCGCTGGAGCCGCACCCGGTCGGAGTGGACGGAGACCACATCCGCGTACCGGTCGCCCACCAGCTCCTCGACGGCGTCGACGGGGAGCCGGTCGGCGGACGGGACCGCGGCGCCGGTGCCGAGGATCTCCAGCAGCCGCGCGGAGGCGCGCTCGGCCTGGGCGAGCACCGCCTCGTTGAGCGCGCGGTTGCGGGAGACCACGTTGCGGGCGACCTCCAGCTCGTCGAGGGCCAGCTCCACATCGCGGCGGTCGTCGAAGTAGGCCTCGAAGCAGGGCCAGTGCTGGACCATCAGCTCACGCAGCTGAGGCAGCGTGAGGAAGCTCAGGACGTTGTCGTCGGCCGGGTCGAGCAGATAGCCCTTGCGGCGGGAGACCTCGCGCACGGCGACGGCGCGCTGCACCCACTCCTGCCCGGCGGGTCCCGCAGCGGCCACCACCCAGTCCTCGCCGTGGACCGGTTCGTAGATGGGCCGGAGCACCGCGGAGACCACGGCGCGCAGCCGCTGCTCCACGAGATTCAGCCAGATGTAGGCGCGCCCGGCCCGCTGAGCACGGGTGCGCACCTCGCTCCAGGCGTCCGCTCCCCAGTCCAGCTCCGCACCGATCTCCAGGGGCCGGGCAAGCGAGACCGCCCCGGGCGGCACATCGGTGGCGTCCCCCTCGTGACCAGCGTCACCTGGGGGCAGCTCGAAACCTCCCGAGCTCACCCGCACACCGCCTTCCACTCCCCCACCAACGATCAAGGAAGGGTACTCCGGGAGCGGGAGCCGGTGCAGCCGGATGCGCAGGCTGCTTTCTCAACTCCCCTACCGATCAAGCTCGTTCCCTGGGACGAGATCTGCCGTAGTGAGCGGATTCATAGTGATTAAACACCCCACCGCAAGCCGCATACCGGACAGCGAGCCGGGTGGGTCCGCCGGATTCCGGTCCCGGGCGACACGGAGGGGCCCGATGTTGACCGGACCGGGCGACGTCCTAGGTAAGGGCCCCTCTTTCGGGGAAGATCTGCCCCAGGGAGCCCGCATTCCCCAGGCAACCGCATCAGAGTGGAAGAGTCGAATCTATGCAGGTCTGGCCGGGACAGGCGTACCCCCTCGGTGCCACGTACGACGGCGCCGGGACCAACTTCGCGGTCTTCTCGGAGGCCGCCCACCGAATCGAGCTGTGCCTCCTGCACGACGACGGCTCCGAGACGGCGGTGGAGCTGCGGGAGACCGACGCCTTCGTCCGCCACGCCTATCTGCCCGGGGTGATGCCCGGTCAGCGGTACGGGTTCAGGGTCCACGGGCCGTACGAGCCGCAGCGCGGCGCCCGCTGCAACTCCGCGAAGCTGCTCCTCGACCCGTACGCACGGGCGGTCGCCGGACAGATCCAGTGGGGCGAGGCGGTGTACGGCTATCCGTTCGGCCGGCCCGACGCGCGCAACGACCTCGACTCGGCGCCGCACACCATGACATCCGTCGTGGTCAATCCGTACTTCGACTGGGGCGACGACCGGCGGCCCCGTACGGACTACCACCGCACGGTGATCTACGAGGCCCATGTGAAGGGCCTGACGATGCTTCACCCGGGGCTGCCGAAGGAACTGCGCGGCACCTACGCGGGGCTGGCCCATCCGGAGGTCATCGCGCATCTGACCGAGCTCGGGGTCACGGCGATCGAATTAATGCCGGTGCACCAGTTCGTCCAGGACCACCGGCTGGCGGACGCGGGGCTCGCCAACTACTGGGGCTACAACACCATCGGATTCTTCGCCCCGCACAACGCCTACGCCTCCTGGGGCGACCGGGGCGAGCAGGTGCTCGAGTTCAAGCAGGCCGTACGGGCGCTGCACCAGGCGGGCATCGAGGTGATCCTCGACGTGGTCTACAACCACACGGCGGAGGGCAACCACCTGGGTCCGACGCTCTCCTTCCGGGGCCTGGACAACGCCTCGTACTACCGGCTCGCCGACGACCAGCGCTACTACACGGACACCACGGGGACCGGGAACTCGCTGCTGATGCGCTCCCCGCACGTGCTCCAGCTGATCATGGACTCGCTGCGGTACTGGGTGACCGAGATGCACGTGGACGGGTTCCGCTTCGATCTGGCGGCCACTCTGGCCCGCCAGTTCCACGAGGTGGACCGGCTGTCGTCGTTCTTCGACCTGGTGCAGCAGGACCCGGTGGTCAGCCAGGTGAAGCTGATCGCGGAACCGTGGGACGTGGGCGAGGGCGGCTACCAGGTGGGGAACTTCCCGCCGCTGTGGACCGAGTGGAACGGGAAGTACCGGGACACGGTACGGGACCTGTGGCGCGGTGAGCCCCGGACCCTGGCGGAGTTCGCCGGGCGGCTGACCGGCTCGTCCGACCTGTACCAGGACGACGGCCGGCGGCCGCTCGCCTCGATCAACTTCACCACCTGCCACGACGGATTCACCCTGCACGACCTGGTCTCGTACAACGACAAGCACAACGACGCCAACGGCGAGGGCAACCGGGACGGCGAGAGCCACAACCGGTCCTGGAACTGCGGCGTGGAGGGCGACACGGACAAGCCCGAGGTGCTGGAGCTGCGCGAGCGGCAGATGCGGAACTTCATCGCCACCCTCATGCTGTCGCAGGGTGTGCCGATGCTGAGTCACGGCGACGAGTTCGGCCGTACCCAGCTGGGCAACAACAACGGGTACTGCCAGGACAGCGAGCTGTCCTGGGTGCACTGGCCCGACCCGGCCGAGGCCGCGGCGGACGACGGCGAGGAGGCGGACCCGCAGAACGGCGACGGGCTCGGCAGCAGCCTGCTGGAGTTCACCCGGGCCATGGTGTGGCTGCGCCGGGACCATCCGGTCTTCCGGCGCCGCCGGTTCTTCCACGGACGACCGGTGGAGGGCACGCACGACGAGCTCTCGGACATCGCCTGGTTCACGCCGAAGGGCGAGGAGATGACCCAGCGGGACTGGCAGGCGGCGCACGCCAAGGCCCTGACGGTCTTTCTGAACGGGCACGCCATCTCGGAGCCGGGCCCGCGCGGCGAACGGATCTCCGACGACTCCTTCCTGCTGATGTTCAACGCGAGCGCCGAAACACTGGAGTTCGCCGTCCCGGTGAACCATGGGCGGCAGTGGCATGTGGTCGTCGACACGGCGCGTCCGGCCGGAGTGCTGACCGGTGCGGGGCCGAAGGTGGCGGCGGGCGATCGGGTGACGCTGGTGGGGCGGAGCATGGCGGTGCTCCAGCGGCCGGCGTAGCGGGGCGGGAGCGGTGGGCGGCACCGCCGGTCGGGCAGTTGTGCGCGACCGGGTGACACAGAGGGCCCGGATCTGGGTACGAACGCCTCCATGACGCCTTCCGCCACGTACCGGCTTCAGCTCCAGCCGGACTTCCCGTTCTCGGCCGCCGAGGACGCCGTGCCGTACCTCGCCACGCTCGGCGTCTCCCATCTGCATCTGTCCCCGGTCCTCGAAGCCGTGCCCGGCTCCCGGCACGGCTACGACGTCGTCGACCACGGCCGGGTGCGCGCCGAACTGGGCGGCGAGGAGGGGCTGCGGCGGCTCGCCCGCACAGCTCGGGAGCACGGTCTCGGGCTGGTCCTGGACATCGTGCCCAACCACATGGCGGCCGACCCCCGGCACAATCACGCGCTGCGGGAGGTCCTGCGCGAGGGGCCCGGCTCCCCGTACGCCCACTGGTTCGACATCGACTGGGCGGCGGGCGACGGGCGGATCCTGCTGCCCGTGCTCGCCGGACGGCTCGGCGAGGAGATCGACGGGCTCCGGGTCGACGGGGAGGTGCTGCGATACGGCGAGCAGGAGTTCCCGCTCCGGGCGGGCACCGCGGGTCTCGGCCTGCCCGAGCTGCTGGACGCCCAGCACTACCGGCTCGGCTGGTGGCGGCTGGCCCGGACCGAGCTGAACTACCGGCGGTTCTTCACCATCTCGGAGCTGATCGGGGTGCGGGTGGAGGACCCGGAGGTCTTCGCCGCCACCCACGCCAAGATCCTCGAACTGGTCCGGGACGGGACCGTCGAGGGTCTGCGGATCGACCACCCGGACGGACTCGCCGACCCGGCCTCCTATCTGGAGCGGCTCTCCGAGGCGAGCGGCGGTGCGTGGACCGTGGTGGAGAAGATCCTCACCGGTCCCGAGCCGCTGCCGGCCGGCTGGGCGGTGGCCGGGACGACCGGGTACGACGCGCTGCACCGGATCGACGGTCTCTTCGTCGACCCGCTGGGCGCCGCGGAACTGCTCGGCCACTACCGGGAGTCCGCTTCCCCGGCCGGCGACCGGGGAGGCTACTGGAAGGCGACCGTGCGCCGGGCCGCCTACCGTGTCGTCACCCATGAGCTGGCCGCCGAGACCGCGCTGCTGACCCGGCTGGCGTCGCGCATCTGCGCCGGGGACCCCGCGCTGCGCGACCACGCCCCGTGGGCGCTGCACACCGCGGTACGCGAACTGCTGGTCCGGGTACCGGTCTACCGCCCGTACGTGACGGCCGGCGGGCCCTGCACGGAGTCGGCCGGGGCAGCGCTCGACGCGACGGCGGTGAGCGAGGCCAAGGCGGTGTTCACCGTGCGGGAGGAGGCGTCGGCCGTCGATGTGGTGCGGGAGCTGGCGCTGGGGCGGCTCGGCCCGGACGGCGACCGGGCGGCGTTCTGCGACCGGTTCGCGCAGACGGCGTCCGCGCTGCGGGCCAAGTCGGTCGAGGACACCGCGTACTACCGGTACGTGCCGCTGATCTCCGCCAACGAGGTGGGCGGTGATCCGGGGCAGCCGGCGGTGGCTCCGGAGGATTTCCATGCCTTCTGCACCCGGCTCGCACGGGACTGGCCCGCCACCGGCACGGCGCTGACCACGCACGACACCAAGCGCAGCGCCGACGTCCGGGCCGCCGTCGCGGTGCTCTCGGAATGTCCGGGGCAGTGGTCGCGGCTGGTGGCGGAGCTGGCCCGGACGGCCCCGGCGGCCGCCCCCGATCCGCAGCTGGCCTGGCAGGCGTGGCAGACCGCGTTCGGCTGCGTGGGGTTCCCGGCCGGTGAGCAGGCGGCGCGGCTGGAGCCCGCGCTGCTGAAGGCGGTGCGCGAGTCGGGGCTGTTCACCAGCTGGACCGAACCCGATCCGGGGTACGAGCGGGCGGTGTCCGACTTCGTCGCCGCCGGTCCGGCCGCCGCCACCGGTCCGGTGCGGGCGCTGCTGGAGGGGTTCGCGGGCACGCTCGCCCCGCAGGTGCGGGCCAATGTGCTCGGCGCGGCGCTGGTGCAGCTGACGATGCCGGGGGTGCCGGATCTCTACCAGGGCACCGAGCGCGCGTACCTGGCGCTGGTCGACCCGGACAACCGGCGGCCGTTTCGCCGCCCTTTCCCGGACACGCCTTCCGGCACGCCTTCCGACGAGAAGGAGGCTCTCACGGTGGCGGCGCTGCGGCTTCGGCGTGAGCGGCCCGGGGTGTTCGGCGAGTCGGGCACGTACGCCCCGCTGACGGCCTCCGGTCCGGCGGCCGGGCACTGTGTGGCCTTCTGCCGCTCGGGCGAGGTCGTCACCGCGGTGACCCGGCTGTCGCTGCGGCTGGCCCGGGCGGGCGGCTGGCGCGGGACGGAGCTGACGCTGCCGGACGACGGGGTGTGGCGGGATCTGCTGGCCCCGGGCCGGGAGTTCTCCGGCGGCACGGCCGCGGTGGCCGAGCTGTTCGCCGAGCGGCCGGTGGCGCTGCTCAGCCGGGTCGTACCAGAAGGGACCGCGGGCCCCGGGTGAGCAGGCCGGTGGCGGCCGGTCTGAATCCGTCCGCCCAGCGGAGCCGGGGCATGGCGTCCAGGAGGGCGCGCAGGCCCTGTTCGGCCTCCAGCCGGCCGAGCACCACGGCCGGGCAGCCCGCCGGGCCCGTGGTGGTGGTGTGGCCCTGGTCGCGGCGGAAGGGGTCGAACAGGTCCGGCGCCGCGAACCGTTCCGGATCGCGTCCCGCCGCGCCGATCAGGCAGGCGACGGGGGACCGCGCCGGGAGGGTGCCACCGCTGAGGGTGACCTCGGTGAGGGTGCGCCGCAGCACGACCTGGACGGGCGGGTCGCGGCGCATCGACTCCGTCCAGGCCCGGCCGGCGAGTGCCGGTTCGACGCGCAGGGCGGCCAGCAGGTCGGGGTCGTCCAGCAGGTTGGCCAGGAACGAGGCGAGCGCCGTCTCGCGCAGTCCGGTGCGCCGGGTGCAGGGTCCTTCGTCGGCGGGCGCGCCGCCACCGGAGCGCGACGAGGACCGGAACGGCCCGGTACCGGCGGGCAGCCATCGGCAGAACTCCTCGACGAGATCGGCCTGCCGGCGCCCGGCGATGCGCCGGGCCAGCACGTACGCGGTCCGCTCGACGCGTTCGGCCAGGTGCCGGGGCACGGAGCCGGTCTCCACCGTGTACCGGTCACGGGGCAGGCAGCGGGGGCTGCCGTGGCAGAGGCCGAGCGGTGCGGGGCCGCCGCGAGGTGCCCCGTCGTGCGGGAAGCCGGTGAACCCCGGGCCGGTGAGCGCGGTGACCACATCGTCGTACCGGCTGATCAGCCAGGCTCCCAGCGGGGCGTCGTAGCTGAGCGGGTACTCCTCGCGCAGCACCCGGTAGAGCCCGTACGGGTCGCGGGCCGCGCCGGGGGCGAGGAGGCTCGGGCCGCCGGGGCGGGTCGTCCGGTGCGTCCTCGGCGGCCTGTCGGGGCGGAGGTCCGGCGAGGGCGTCGGGGCGGGTATGTCTCCGGGGGCGTCGGCCTGCATCCGTACCCCCGGGCGCTCGGTGCGCCGGTGTGTGCGGCGCGGTCCCCTTCAGGGCATCACCCGGGCGGACCCGCCGCAGTCGGCGCGCGGCCGTCCGGGTGACGGGGCGCTCACCGGCGGCATGGTGAAGGTGGTCGCGGAGCGGGGCGGGCGGGTCCTGGGCGTCCATCTCGTCGGGCCGCATGTCTCGGAGATGATCGCCGAGAGCCGGCTGATCGTCGGCTGGGACGCCGAACCGTCCGATGTCGCCCACCACGCGCACCCCCACCCGACACTCTCGGAGGCGGTCGGCGAGGCCTTCCTCACCCTGGCGGGCCGCGGACTGCACCAGCAGGCGCGAGAGCGGGCCGGGCACCGGGCCCGGACACCCGGGCGGCGCCGCGGCCGCGTTACGCGGGCGGCGTGAGCACGGTCCGCTAAGGGCGGGACAGCCCTTAGGAAGGCGGCCTGAGCGCGGGCGCGGAGAGCCGGAAGATCATCGTGCCGAAGCTCACCTGGTCCCCCTCCCGCACCGAGACCGTCCCCGTGACGCGCTGCCCGTTGACACAGGTGCCGTTGGTCGAGCCCAGGTCGCGCAGCAGCCACCGGCCACCGTGCACGGTGAGTTCGGCGTGCGTCCGGGACACGGTCTCGTGGCTGAGGCGCAGCCCGTTGCCCGGATCCCGGCCGATGAGCAGGGGGTACGGGCTCGGCGCCGGCAGCAGCAGCTTGGGCAGCCGCTCGGCCCACCAGGCCCTGCGCACCCGCCCGGGAAAGCCGGAGACCCCGCCGACGGCCCGGATCAGCCGCCGCGACCAGCGGCCCCCGCTGTCCAGGTCGGCGGTGAGCGCCTGCAGCTCCTCGGAGCGGTTCGCGGTCAGGGCCAGTTCCATGCGCCGGACGAAGGTGTCGTGGGAGA
Source organism: Streptomyces sp. NBC_01260 (assembly GCF_036226405.1). Lineage (NCBI taxonomy): Bacteria > Bacillati > Actinomycetota > Actinomycetes > Kitasatosporales > Streptomycetaceae > Streptomyces > Streptomyces sp. NBC_01260. Next base: position 1,401,004 of record NZ_CP108464.1, read on the forward strand.
GCTTTCCCTGCGCCGCGCCTTCTCTGAGCACGCCGAGAACACGGTCGCGCTGGGCGTCGGACAGCCGCGCGGGATACGTGTGGAACTCGAAGGAGGACGTCACAGAGCCAATTGTCGGGCCGACCGCCCCAAGGTGTCCAGAACGGCCGCTCCTTCCTCGCTCCCGGCCTGTGCGGGACGGCCCGCCCGGGTCCCCTGCGCACACCTCTCACCCGGATATCCAGGGGCGCCCGGAGCGAGACGTTGCTACCGTCTGCCGCCGTGCCGCGCCGACGACCGCCGGGGCGCTCCCGCGTAGTCCTGGAGACTTTGTGCCTGCTGCACCACCCGAACTGACCGTCCGTCCGCTCGCCGGGGCGCAGGAGCTGGATCTCTTCCGCCGGCTGTCGTACGTCCTGGACCACGAACTGGCGGACGACCTCCACTCCGGCCGCCGCCGCCCGGAGTGGATGTGGGTGGCGTCGCGGGGCGACAGGGTGGTGGCTCGGATCGCGTGGTGGAGCCCGGACGGCAGGGTGCCGCTCCTTCTCGACTTCTTCGACCTCGACGACACCCTGCCCGAGCCCGAGCGCGGCGAGGTGGGCCTGCGGCTGCTGGAGACGGCGAGCGCGGCGGTCGTGCCCGCCGGTGGGCGGCGCCCCGAGTACGGGCGGTACGTACCGCCCGACTGGCGCGAGGACCCGGTGGCCCGTGATGTCGTCGAGGCCCGGATCCGGGTCATGGAGCGCACCGGTGCCCGGATGCTGGTCGAGCGGCTGCGCCTGGAGTGGCGTGCGGGCACCCCGGTGCCCGCCGACAGCGGCCGGCTGCGATTCCGCCCGGTCGCCGGGCGCGAGGACCTCCTCGCGCTGATGACGCCGGTGATGGAGGGCACCCTCGACGCCCACGGCCGGCAGGACCTGGCCTGCGGGCTGTCGCCGCGCCAGGCCGCGGAGAAGCACTACGACGAGGAGCTGGCCGGCTACACCACTCCGCGGGAGTGGTGGCGTATCGCCGAACTCCCCGACGGCGAACCGGTCGGCTTCGTGATCCCGGCGCGCAACAGCTACAACCCGATCATCGCGTACATCGGTGTGCTGCCCGCGCGGCGTGGTCACGGCTACATCGACGACCTCCTCACGGAGGGGACCCGGGTGCTCGCCGGGCAGGACGGGGTGGAGCGGATCCGGGCCGCGACGGACCTCGGCAACGTGCCGATGGCGAAGTCCTTCGAGCGTCTGGGATACGTCAACTTCGAGCGCGCCTTCGACATGGTGTGGGACTGACGGAGCCGCCGCCGCGGCAGATGGTCCGGGCCGCGTACCCGGACCGCCCCCACCGGACTGTCCTACGTCGACTTCGGCGACCTCTGCGCCGGTGATCCGGCCGTCGACCTCGCCGCCGCGTGGAACTGCTGGCGGTGCGCGGCGCCGGAGGGGCCGTTCGCGAGCTGCGGCCGGGCCCGGACCACCATGGCATTCGACCTGCGAGAACAGGCATGATGGGCACTCAAGTTCCGTACGCCCCACCACATGCCGCGTGTCCCCGCCGCCCCACCGGCCCCGGGGGCCGGGAGGTCAGATACGTGTCACGCCAGATGCTCACCGTCGCAGTGGACGGTTCGGGCGATTTCCGCACCGTCGCGGAGGCCGTCGCACGGGCCCGTACCGGGGCTGTCGTCAGCATCGGTCCCGGCCGTTACGAGGAGTCCCTCACCGTTTCCGCCGCGATCACGCTGACCGCGTCCGAGGGGGCCGGAACGGTGGAGCTGGCGCCCCGGCGCGGCGCCGCGCTGACCCTCACCGGCGACGCCGTGATGGTGAGCGACCTGGTGCTGCGCGGCCACGACGACGAGCTGCCGGTCGTCGACTCGCCGCGCGGACAGATCGCGATGGACCGGTGCGAGGTGCACGGCTCTGCGTGGGCGGCGCTGTTCGCGCGCGGCAGCGGGTCCCTCGCCCTGCGCGAGTGCCGGGTCAGCAATCCGGCGGGCGCCGGTGTGGTCTCGACATCCGGGAACGAGAGCTTCCTGGAGGACTGCGTCGTCGAGCATCTGGGCACGTCGGCGGTGGTGGCCGGGGAGCGCGGGCGGATCACCGTGCGCGGCGGCAGGCTGCGCGACACCCGGGGCAACGGGGTGCTGACGAACGGTCAGGCACACCTGCACCTGGAGGACTGCGAGATATCCGCGGCGGACAAGCCCGGGGTCGCCGTCGAGGAGGACAGCACGGTGCGCATGGTGCGCGGCTCGGTCCGCGAGGCGGTGGTCGGGGTGTACGTCAGCTCGACCGGGCCGACCGTGCTGGAGGAGGTGTCGGTGGCCGACACGACCGGGCACGGGTTCGTGCTGGACGCCGGAAGCTCCCCCACCCTGACCGCCTGCCGTACGGAACGGACCGCTGGGCACGGTCTGTTCGTGACCGAACGCAGCCGGGGCACGTTCAAGGACTGTGTGTTCGCCTCCGCGCAGGACGCGGCGATCCGGGTGAACGGGTTCTCCTCGCCGGTGCTGACCGGGACGGTCGTGGCGGACGCGAAGGCCGTCGGGGTGCTCCTCGACGAGGACTCGGCGGGTGAGTTCGACCGCCTGGAGGTACGGGACGCGGGCGGGTCCGGCATCGTCGTCCGCACCGGCGCCAACCCGTTGTTGCGCCGCGTCACCGTCACCCGGCCGGGTTCGCACGGGGTGGAGGTCGCCAAGGACGGGCGGGGCCGGCTGGAGGAGTGCGTCGTCGAGGCGTCGGCCGGCTCGGCCGTGCACGTCTCGGGGCACGGCAGTCTGTACGTCGGCGGCAGCACGCTGCGCGCGGCGGCCGAGGCGGGCGTGCACGTCGGGGCACTCGGCACACTCACTCTTCGCGACACCGCCGTCGAGGACGCGGCCGGGGCGGGCGTCCGGATCGAGGCGAAGGGCGAGCTGTCCGCCGCGCGGGCGCGGGTCACCGGCTCGGGTGAGCACGGTGTGCTGGTCGCCGCGGGCGCACGGGCGGCCCTGAAGACCTGCGAGGTGTCCGGCTCGGGCGCCGACGGTGTACGGGTCGAGGGCACCGACCCGGCGTCACTGATCGGCTGCACGGTACGGGACAACCGGGGCAGCGGGCTGCGCCAGGCGGTGCCCGGCGACCGGCTCGCCGTCGAGGGGCTGAACAGTGCGGACAACGGTGCTCCCGACGCCTGGGGCAGTGCGGCGGGCGCCGAGGCGGCGGGCGGCGGACGACTGCCCGGCGGTGCGGTTCCGATGGCCGCCGAGCCGGACAAGGACACCGGTCCGGTGGCCGAGCTGGAGTCCCTGATCGGTCTCGCCGACGTGAAGCAGCAGGTCCTGACGCTGATCAATCTGAACCGGCTGGCGCAGCGGCGCGCCAGCCTCGGCATGCCCGCCCCGCCGATGAGCCGCCATCTGGTGTTCGCGGGCCCGCCCGGCACCGGCAAGACGACGGTGGCCCGGCTGTACGGGTCGATCCTGGCGTCACTCGGAGTGCTGCGCACCGGGCACCTGGTGGAGGTGTCGCGGGCCGACCTGGTGGCACAGATCGTCGGCGGCACCGCGATCAAGACCACCGAGACCTTCAACAAGGCGCTGGGCGGCGTGCTGTTCGTCGACGAGGCGTACACGCTGCTCTCCGACGGCGGCGGTTCGGGCGCGGACTTCGGCCGGGAGGCCATCGACACCCTGGTGAAGCTGATGGAGGACCATCGAGAGGACGTGGTGGTCGTGGCGGCCGGCTACCCCGAGGAGATGACCGGCTTCCTCGCCTCCAACCCCGGTCTGGCCTCCCGGTTCACCCGCACCGTGGAGTTCACCGACTACACCTCGGACGAGCTGGTCACCATCGTCGAGCGGATGTGCACGGGGCACCACTACGAGCTCGAACCGGCGGCCCGGACCGCGTTGCACGGCCACTTCGAGGCCATTCCCCGCGACGCGGCCTTCGGCAACGGGCGCACCGCCCGCAAGGTGTTCGAGGAGATGGTGGACCGCCAGGCATCCCGGCTCGCGGGCATGCCGGAGGTCAACGAACGCGATCTGGCGGTACTGACCGCCAGGGACGTCGGCGTGACGGCGGCCGTGGACCGCAAGGCCGACGACGACCCGCTGCTGCGGCTCGACGCGCTGGTGGGGCTCGCAGCCGTCAAGCGGGAGGTGGGCGACCTGGTCAACCTGCTGGCCACCGCCCGCCGCCGCACCGAAGCCGGACTGCCCGCACCGCGCATCAGCAACCACCTGGTCTTCGCGGGGCCGCCCGGCACCGGCAAGACGACGGTGGCCCGGCTGTACGGGGAACTGCTGGCCTCGCTGGGCGTGCTGCCGCGCGGCCAGTTGGTGGAGGTGTCGCGGGCCGACCTGGTGGGCCGGTGGGTCGGACACACCGCGCAGCTCACCAAGGAGGTGTTCACGCGCGCGCTCGGCGGTGTGCTGTTCATCGACGAGGCGTACACCCTCACCCCCGCCGGGAGCGGCGGTTCCGCCGACTTCGGCCAGGAGGCGGTGGACACCCTCCTGAAGTTGATGGAGGACCACCGCGACGAGGTGGTGGTGATCGCGGCGGGCTACACCGAGGAGATGGCGCGCTTCCTCGGCTCCAACCCGGGTCTCGCCTCCCGTTTCCCCCGGCACATCGAGTTCCCCGACTACTCCAGTGACGAGTTGGTCACGATCGTGCGCCAGCACGCCGTCGACAACGGCTACGAGTGCGCGCCCGGCGCCGCCACCGCGCTGCGCGCGCATTTCGACGGACTGCCCAGGGGGCGCACGTTCGGCAACGCACGCCTCGCGCGGCAGACGCTGGAACAGATGATGACGCGTCAGGCGGGGCGGCTGAGCACGGTCGCGGCGCCGAGCCTGGACGATCTGCAGCTCCTGCTGCCGGAGGACCTGACAGGCCTGCGTCAGCCTTCCTGAGAGCTGTCCCGCCGCGCACTCCTCCCCGGACCCTCCGGACCTCACCGAACAGAGGAACGCCCCGCATGCACCGCCGTACGACCGTTCTACTGCTCAGCACCGCTCTCACTGCCCTGCCGGGCCCGCTCGCCCTCGCGGACGACGGCGGCAGCGGACAGGTGGTGCTGCCCGGGGTCCCCGAGCGGCTGTCCGCACAGCAGGCGTGCACGGCCTTCAAGGGGCGGGCCACCTCCGACGCCCCCTGGACGCGCCGGGCGCTCGGCCTCGACCAGGTGTGGACCCTGTCGCAGGGTCGGGGCGTGACGGTCGCGGTCGTCGGCACCGGGGTGAGCGACGGGCCCGCCGTACTGGCCGGCCGGGTCGACGCGGTGGGTGACGCGGGCGAGGACTGCGTGGGCCGGGGAACCTTCCAGGCGGGTCTGGTCGCGGGGGCGGCCACGCCCGGCCAGGGCTTCTCCGGGGTCGCCCCGCAGGCGAGGATCCTTGCCGTACGGGGCACGGGCGTCCGTGGCGAACCCGACCCGGCACGCCTGGCGGCCGGGGTGCGGGCGGCGGCCGAGCACGGGGCCGGTGTGATCACCGTGACGGCTCCGCTGGACGGTGCGGACAAGGCGGTACAGGCGGCGCTGGCGGTGGCCGCGGCCAAGGACTCGCTGGTGGTGGCCCCGGCGGCGGCGGACAGCGTCCCGCCCGCGACCAGCGGCGAAACCTCTGCCAAGCCCGCTCCCGCGCCTCCGAAGGGCGTCCTCGCCGTACTGGACACCGGCCCGCAGGGCACCCGTCCGGACACCGCCCCGCCCTACACGCGCGCCGACCTCACCGCACCCGGCGACGCACTCGTCGGGCCGGGCCCGGTGGACGGCGGCAAGTGGACCGGCTCGGGCTCGTCGCTGGCGGCGGCGGTGACGGCGGGCACGGCGGCGCTGGTCCGCTCCTACCACCCGGAGCTGAAGGCGGCTCAGGTGCAGGAGAGGCTGCTGCGCACGGCGTACCCGGCGGACCTGCCCGCGCTGGATCCCTACGGTGCGGTGGCGGGCGCCCAGGCCGCGGCCCCGGATGCGGCGGCGGCACGGCCGGACCCGGTGAGGCCGGCGTCGCCGCCGGACGCCGCGAGTGCCAGGAACACCGCGCTGCTGGTCACGGCGGGCGCCGCGGGGACGGCGCTGCTCGTGGCGTTCCTCGCCGCGGCGCTGCCGCGGGGGCGGGCCAGGGGCTGGCGGCCGGGACGGCTGGACCCGCGGGGCACCCACGGGGAGGGCGGCACCGCCTGAGGACAGCGGCGCCGGCCGGTGGGCGGGCGGGCCCGCTCTCGCACCCGCCCACCCACCGGAACCCTGGCTCTACCCCTCCTGCCCCGCCGCCTCCTGCGGCAGCGCCACCTGCACGAGCGCCGCCTTGCGGCGGGCGATCCGCAGCGCACGCCCCGGCGGCAGGATCCTCGGCTTGACGCTGTCGAAGATGTAGCCCTCCGACGGCGGGCAGGACAGCTGGAGGGCCGGGGAATTGACCTCCTGGAGCTTGCGCATCAGGGGGTCCAGACGTGACGCACCGGTCGCGGCGCGGGCGACGACCACATGGAGGCCGACCTCGTAGCCGAGCGGAATGTGCGGCAGAAGCGGTTCGAAGGGGCCGCTGAAACCGGTACCGACCATTTCGTAGTCGTCGACGAGCACGAACAGGCGCGGCCCGGTCCACCAGTCGGCCCGCCGCATCCGGGCCGGGGAGATGTCCTCGCCCGGGGCTCGGACGACCATCGCCCGGGTGACCCCGTCGATGAGTTCGCGCAGCGGGTCCGCCGCCACCGCGTGGCCGAGGCGGTACTCCTCGGGGACCGCCTCGACGAGCTCGCGCCGGTAGTCGACGACCAGGATGCGCGCCTGCTCGGGGGTGTGGGTCGCGACGATCTGCTGGGCGAGCAGCCGCAGCGCGCTGGTCTTGCCGCTCTCCGTGTCCCCGATCAGCATCAGGTGCGGACTCTGCCCGAAATCGTGCCAGACCGGGGCGAGTTCGGCCTCGTCCAGGCCGAACGGGATGCGCAGCGGCCGGGCGGGGTCCGCCGGCGGAAGATCGGCGGCGGTGAGGTGGGCAGGCAGCATGCGGACGGGCGGGGCCGGCGGGGCATCCCAGTGCTCGGCGACGGCCTCGACGAGGTCCGCGAGGGCGTCGGTGAGGTCCTCGGCCTCCTCGCCGCCGTCGATGCGCGGGAGTGCGGTGAGGAAGTGGAGCTTGTCGGGGCTCAGGCCGCGCCCGGGTACGGCGGGCACGGTGCCGGCCTTGCGGATGTCGATGGCGGAGTCCATCGGGTCGCCCATCCGCAGCTCCAGACGGTTGCCGACCTGGTCGCGGAGGGCGGCGGAGAGCTCCACCCAGCGGGAGGTGCTGACCATGAGGTGGACGCCGTAGTTGAGGCCTCGGGTGGCGATGCCGTTGAAGACGGCGATGTCGTCGAACATGTCGCTGCGCACCGTGGACCAGCCGTCCACGACGAGGAACACGTCGCCCAGCGGCTCGTCCGGGTACTGCCCCTCGGCCCGCCGCCTGCGGTAGGTCGCCATGGAGTCGATGCCCTGCTCCTGGAAGAACAGCTCTCGCCGGTTGAGCAGCGAGGTGACCTCGGCGAGGGTGCGGGAGATCCGTTCCCGGTCGAGACGGCCGGCGACCCCGCCGACGTGCGGCAGCCCGGCGAGGCCCAGCAGGGCTCCGCCCCCGAAGTCCAGGCAGTAGAACTGCACTTCGCGCGGGGTGTGAGTGAGGGCGAGCGCGGCGATGAGGGTCCGCAGCACGGTGGACTTGCCGCTCTGGGGGCCGCCCGCGACGGCGAAGTGCCCGCCCGCGCCGGAGAAGTCGACCGTGAGCAGGTCGCGCACCTGGTCGAAGGGCTTGTCGACGATGCCGACGGGGACGCGCAGCTTGCCCCGGTCGGGGGAACCCGTCGTGGTGAGGCCGAAGTCGGGGTCCGGGACCAGGGGCGGCAGCAGTGCGTCGAGGGCGGGCGGCGCGTCCAGCGGAGGCAGCCACACCTGACGGGCGGGCGGGCCGCTGTCGCGCAGCCGGTCGAGGGCGAGTGCGAGGAGGGACTCGCCGGAGTCGGGCTCGGGGGTCGCCGGCTCGGGGGCCGAGGGCAAGGTGCGCGGCACCACCCAGTCGGTGCCCCACGGAACGACCTGCCGGGCGATCTGCGCCTGCTGGACGGTGCCGCGCCTGCTCGTGTACGCCCCGGAGACGTACGCGGCGCGGAACCGGGTGAGGGCTTCGACGCCGCTCTTGAGGTAGCCGCTGCCGGGGGTGGGCGGCAGGTGGTATGCGTCGGGGACGCCGAGCACGCCGCGGCTCTCGATCGCGGAGAAGGTGCGCAGGCCGATGCGGTAGGAGAGGTGGGACTCCAGCTGGTGCATACGCCCCTCCTCCAGCCTCTGCGACGCGAGGAGGAGGTGGACGCCGAGCGAGCGGCCGAGGCGGCCGATCATCACGAAGAGATCCATGAAGTCGCGGTGCGCGGAGAGGAGTTCGGAGAACTCGTCGACGACGATGAAGAGGGAGGGCAGGGGTGCCAGCGGGGTGCCGGACGCGCGGGCCTTCTCGTACTCCAGCACGGAGGAGTAGTTCCCGGCCCGGCGCAGCAGTTCCTGGCGTCGCATCAGTTCACCGTGCACGGCGTCCTGCATGCGTCCGACGAGGGGGAGTTCCTCGACCAGGTTCGTGATGACGGCCGAGGTGTGCGGCAGCTCGTCCATTCCGAGGAAGGTGGCACCGCCCTTGAAGTCGACGAGGACGAAGTTGAGGGTCTCGGACGAGTGGGTGAGGGCCAGGCCCAGCACAAGGGTGCGCAGCAGCTCGCTCTTGCCGGAGCCGGTGGCGCCGATGAGCATGCCGTGCGGGCCCATGCCGCCCTGGGCGGACTCCTTGATGTCGAGCTCGACGGGCATCCCGTCCTCACCGACGGCTATCGGCACCCGCAGCCGGTCGCGGCTCTCCAGCGGGCGGGTGTCCCACAGCTTGGCGGGGTCGTGGCGCCGCAGGTCCGCTATGCCGAGCAGGGAGGTGAGTTCGGTGTCGGAGGCGAACGGCTCGGCCGAGACCGCGCCGCCGCCGAGGCGGTACGGGGCGAGCCGGGCTGCCAGCGTACGGGCGGCGAGCGGGCCGAGCGTGTCGGGTTCACCGAGCAGGGTGGCCTGCTCCTTGCGTTCGCGGTCGGTGCGCACCAGGTGGAGTCCGCCGTCATCGATGCGCAGCCGCAGCGTGCCGCGGGCGGGCTTCCAGGCCAGCGCCTCGGACAGGTCGACGACGACGGCGTTGCGGTATCCGGCTCCTTCGAGGCGGTGGCCGCCGGGCACGGTGCCGCCGTCCACGACGATGACGGTGAAGGGCTCCTCGCGGCCGGGCGCGGTCTCCGGGTCGAACGGCGGACGTTCGGTGAAGTCCGCACCGAGCAGCTCGTCCAGCTCCACGAGTCCGGCCGCCACGGTACGGGCCTGCCCCGCGCCGTCGCGCTGGTAGGCGTGCTGGGTGTGCGGCAGCCACTTCACCCACTCCCAGTCGGCGCGCCGCGCGTCGGAGACGCAGAGCGCGACGGTGAGTTCCTCGGGTGCGTGGAATGCCGCGAGCTGGGCGATCAGGGCGCGGGCGAGGGAGCGGGCCCGGTCGTTGTCGCCGTGTACGAGGATGCGCGACCAGGCCCGCAGGTAGAGGGCGATGGGCTGGCCGGGGACGGTTCCGTACGCCCGGATGAAGCTGCGCAGGGCGTGCGCGGTGAGCGGTTCCAGGTCCTCGACCGGTTTGGTGGCCAGCGGGGCGAGCCGGGTGCCGAGCTTCTGCTCGCCGACGGCGACCCGTACCTCCGCGAAGTCCTCGTCGGCGGGGCGGCGTTCCCACTGCCTGCTGGTGCCGGTCAGCGCCCACAGTCCGGCCGGGTCCGGGTGCCGCCAGGCCAGGGCCTTCTGCTGATCGGCCACCGTGCGGCGGATCTTGCGCCGGGTCTGGGCCAGGTACCGCAGGTAGTCCCGTCGCTCGCCCTTGAGCTTGCGCTTGCGTTCGCCCGCGCTGCGCATCAGCTGTCCGACGATCATCGCGACGGACGAGAGCAGCATCAGCCCGATCGCCAGGTAGCTGAAGGTGGTCGCCTGGCCGGGCCTGATGAACATCATCATCATGGCGAGTGACGTCAGGCCCATGGGGAGGTACATCCACATGGCCGAGGTGTTCGGCTCCGCCTCCGGGAGAGCGGGCGGCTCCTGGAGGCTGATCTCGCCGTCCGGCATGTCGGGGCCCCGCCGGCGGGCGGGACGACGGAACAGAACGGTGCTCACGCGGAATTACTCCTCGGGCTCGTCGCCTCGGACGCGGTGGGGAGGCAGGGGGATCCAGGGCGGTTCAGCACGTGTATGTCCGGCACGGGGGGCGCACCAGTGGCTGACGGCCTGACGCGGGATCAAAGGTAGTGTGCGGTGATCAACTTTGGTATCCCCGCCCCTCGGAGAGGTGTGGCCCCGCCGCATGACAGACATATCCGCCCCCGGCCTCTGTCGGCTCACGGTAAGAACTCAGGAACGGCTCATCGATCTGGCGGTCCCCGCCGACGTCCCCGTGTCCGACTTGCTGCCCATCCTTCTCGACCACGCGGGCCACGACCTGGCGGAGAGGGGGATCGAACACGGCGGCTGGGTGCTGCAACGCCTGGGCGAGGAGCCCCTGGACGAGGAACGCACGCCGGAGGGCCTGGGCCTGCGGGACGGCGAGACGCTGTTCCTCCGTCCCCGCACCGAGGCACTGCCGCCCGTCCACTTCGACGACCTGGTGGACGGGGTCGCCGTCACGATGCGCGACCGCCCGCACGGCTGGGAGGCCCGCACCAGCCGGTGGCTGCTGCGCGGCACCGCGGTCGTGCTGCTCGCGGCGGGACTGCTGGTGCTGGCGCTGCCGGGCGGCTCCGCGCCGCTGCGGGCCGCGGTCGCGGCCGGCACCGGACTGCTGGTGCTGTTCGGCGCCGCCACGGCGAGCCGGGCGGTGGGCGACTCCGCCGCCGGCGCCGCGCTCGGCGTCCTCGTCGCACCGTATCTGGGGCTGGCCGGTGCGCTGCTGCCCAGTGGTGACGCGGATGCGCAGCTGATGGGTGCGCGGCTGCTCGCCGGTTCGGCGGCGGCCGCGGGCGGGGCGGTCCTGGCGGTGGCCGCGGTCGCGGCCTTCGTGCCGCTGCTGCTGAGCGCGGCGGTGGTCGCGCTCGCGGGCGCCCTGTGGGGCGCCCTGATGCTGGTCACCGACTGGCCCGCCGCGCATGCGGCGAGCGTCCTCGCGGTCCTCGCGGTCGTCTTCGGCGGCCTGGTTCCGGGCATCGCCTTCCGGCTGTCCGGGCTGCGGCTGCCCGCCCTGCCCACCAACGCGGAGCAGCTCCAGGAAGGCATCGAACCGCACCCCAGCCGGAGTGTGGTGAGCCGCACCGCGCTCGCCGAGGAGTGGATGACCGCCCTGTACGCGGGGACCGGTCTGGTCTGCGCGGTCGTCCTGACCGCCCTCGTCCTGGACCGCCCGAACACCGCCGCCCTGGTCACCGCCGGAGTTCTGTGCCTGCTCCTGCTCCTGCACGCGCGCGGCATCGGCAACGTCTGGCAGCGGCCCGCGGTGATGCTCCCGGGCCTGTACGCCCTGGTCCTGATGGCGGTGCGGGCTGCCCGTTCGCTGGACGCCGGGCAGCGCCCGTTCCTGATCGCGGCGCTCATCGCCGTCGCCGCGTCGGCGGCCATCGCCTCGTGGACGGTGCCCGGCCGCCGGATGCTGCCCTACTGGGGCCGGGCGGCCGACATTCTGCACAGCCTGCTCGCCGTCGCCCTGATCCCGCTGACTCTGTGGGTGCTGGGCGTGTACACGGCCCTGCGCACCGCCAACGGCTGAGGGGCGTACGACATGCAGTCCAGGAAGGACCAGGTCCAGGCCCACCTCTTCGTCATGGGGCGGCTGACCAGCGGCATGCTGCGGGGTGACCCGGACTCCCCGGAGTCCCCGGTGGGCCGCACGAACCGGGGCATGGCCTGGGGAATCGGCCTCGGAGTCGTGCTCGTCGTCGGGTTCCTGCTCTTCGGCATGATCTCCCCCGCGGGTTCCAAGACCTGGCGGCAGGAGTCCGCGCTGATCGTGCAGAAGGACACCGGTACCCGCTTCCTCTATCTCGGCAAAACGCTGCGCCCGGTCCGCAACTACGCGTCGGCGAAGCTGATCGCGGCCGATGAGCTCAAGGTGGTCTCGGTGTCCGGGACATCCCTGGCGGGCGAGCGGCACGGGACCCCGGTCGGCATCCCCGGCGCCCCCGACGCCCTGCCCGGCCTCGGTGACCTGGAGCAGGGTGCGTGGCAGGTCTGCGCCGAGGAACCGGACCGCACGGGCGCCGACCGCACCGGCCGCCGCCCCGTCACCTCGCTGCGCCTGGGCCTGCCCGCCGGCGGGGTCTCCCCCGGCGACGACCGCGCGGTCCTCGTCCAGGGCCCGGACGGCAGCACGCACCTGCTGTGGGGCGATCACCGGCTGCGGCTCGGCAAGCACGGTGCGGCCGAGGCGCTGGGCTACTCCGGGGCGACGCCGGTGCCCGTCTCGGCGGCGTTCCTCGACAGCGTCCCGGCGGGACCCGACCTGACCGCACCCGAGGTGGACGGCCGGGGCGCGGCCGGCCCCCGGATCGGCGGGCATCCCGGCCGGACGGGCCAGGTGTACGCACTGGCCTCGCCGGGCGCCGTCACCCAGCACTTCCTGCTGGAGAAGAGCGGGCTGCGCGCACTGAGCACCCCCGGGGCGGCCCTCGTGCTGGGCGACGACCGGACGGCGAAGCTGGCCTACCGGGGCTCGGTACCGGCTGCGCTCCCGCTCACCGCCGACCAGCTGGCCCAGCACCGGGCACCGGCAGCCGAGGCGGCCAAGGACCCGGCGGGCTGGCCGTCCCGTACCCCTGTCGTACGGGACCCGGGTCCCGGCACGTCGGTGTGCGCCCGGATCCAGCCGGAGGGGGCCGCGCCCCGGGTGGCCCTGGCACTGGTGCCGGCGACGGTACGGGCCGCTCCGGTGGCCTCCGGTCCCGAGATCCAGCGGGCGTGCCTGGCCGTGGACGGACTGGACGTACGTCCCGGGGGCGGCGCGCTCGTGCAGGCGCTGGGTGCGGGCGGCTCGGTGATCGGCACGACGACGTACCTGGTCACCGATGTGGGCATCAAGTACCGGCTGCCGGACGCGAAGTCGGTGGAGCGGCTCGGCCTCAAGGGCGGACACGCGCAGGCGGTGCCGTCGCGGCTGCTGGACATGCTGCCGACGGGGCCGGTGCTGGACGCGGCGGTGGCCGGCGGTGAACGGGCGGCCCCCGCGGGCCCGTCGGAGAAGCCCTGCGGATGAACGGCCGGTGAATGGGTGACGTCCGCCCTTCACCGGGCTTTCAACTGCCCCCGTTCACAGGCCGATGGACGCCTGCCGGCGTCATCAATGATCAATTCCAGCTCAGATCTCACCCCTGAGCATTGCTTGCGCCACACCCGCATCTCTAGCATCAACAGACGCTCAAGTTCTGGAAAGGACACCTGCCATGTCGACTCCCCCCGCCCCTCCCGGCAACCTCCAGACGTCGTCGCAGTCCGAGAACCAGAAGGGCTACACCGCCCTGAGCACGGTCCAGAGCGGCATCAAGCAGTCCCAGGAAGAGGTGCGGACCACCATGAGCGGCCTGATGGCTGCGTACGGGGGCCAGGACGGCGGCGCGTACCAGCGGCTGCTCACGGACTGGAGCGGCCAGGTGGACATCATCACCAAGAACATCGGCCAGATGATCGAGAAGCTCCAGGAGACCGGCGTGCTTCAGCGCGGCCTTCAGGGACAGACCACGGAGACCATCCAGAGCAGCAGCCGGTCGAACGACGTCTTCGGCCAGCTGACCTGATCGCCGGTACGGCGCCTTCCCCTTCCCGTCCCCGCCCCGTCTCCCCCTCCAGGAGTTCGTCATGACCACTCCGTACGACCCCTCCAACAAGACCGACGGCATCATCCACGTCGAGTACAGCCGGGTGGACCAGGCCGCCGAGGACATGCGCCTTCAGACGACGCGCATCCAGTCCCTGGTGCAGGCCCTCAACGAGGAACTGGTCGGGCTGCACGGTGCCTGGCAGGGTGCGGACGCGGCGACGTACGCGGCTCTGCAGAACCAGTGGAACCAGGCCACCACCCAGCTGGGCCAGGTCCTGACGAAGCACAGCTCCACGCTGAGCGACATCTCGGACCAGTACCGCAAGCACGAGAACCGCAGCGCGTCGGAGTGGGGGAACATCCGCGTCGGCGGGTGACCACCTACCCGCCCTCTGCCTCCCGCCTGCCCCACCTCCCCCGTCGATTGTGAGAAGCCATGGCGGCCGACCCGACCAATCTGTCGCACCTGGACACGGAGTCCCTCCAGAAGTTCATCGACACCGATGTCCAGGAGTTCATCGACCTGCTGACCGCGCTGGAGAAGGACACCGAGACGGGTGGGATCTCCTCGCTGAAGTTCCTCAGCGCCCAGATGGCCACCCCTGAAGTGGGCCTCAGCAGCCATGTGCTCAAGCTCGGCAAACTGGTCGGGAAGGACGCGACCCCGCTGAGCGCGAATCCGCTGGTGGAGTACCTCACGGGCGCGGCGGGGTCCCAGGCGGGCGTCATCAGCAACCAGCTGAAGCTCTTCAACGACATCCAGAAGAACATGAAGACGGTGCTGGCGACGATGAAGAAGAACCAGGCGGACAGCCTGGAGGACATCAAGAGCCAGGAGTTCCTGAACGACCTGGGCGATGTCAACGGGGACCTCGCCCCGACCCAGAAGGCCTGACCCTCACCTTTCGTCTCCGCTCGTCGCACAAGGAGAGTCCTGCCCGTGGCAGTTGATTCAAGCTGGGAATCCGTCGTCAAGCAGCTCACCGGATTCGACGGCGGCACCAGGGCCAACGTGGCGGCCGTGGGCGGTGCGGACGCGAAGGCGGGAACCGGCAGCGAGTGGATGCGGGTCACGGTCAAGAAGGTCACCAAGGTGGGCGTGCCCGACGACCGCAACACCACGGGCGAGGTGGAGGCGGGCGAGACGCCCGAACGGGTCATCCAGTTCTACGGCCCTTCCGACGGGCAGACCAGCACCTACCTCGACGTCTACAAGGCGACGATCTCCCTCCCCTGGAGCTCGTCGAGCGGCGCCGACTGGAGCAACACCGGAAACGCCGGAGCCTATGACTACGGCTACGGGAAGGCGCTGGAGGCCCTGCGGGACACCTTCACCACGGACGGGTTCGGCGGTGGATACGACCACACGCCCGCGGTGGTCACGGCCGACGCGATCAACCTCAAGGAATTCAGCCCCATCGCCGAGGCCTTCAACAGGGTCGTCGACTACTTCTCCGCCAAGTCGGTCGACCTCGAGAAGTGGGTGAAGCAGCTCGACGGCGAGTTCTCGTCCTATCAGGGCAGCGGCGCGGACGTCTTCCGCGACCTGATCGACGCGGTGGGCCTCGGCTACAAGGACTTCCTCACGCTGATCGCGCCGAAAACGGGTGCGGTGCAGCCCGGCGGCGGCAGAGACTTCAAGAGCAACAAGGACTACAAGTCCCGGTCCGTGGTCGGGGACAAGCTCATCGATGCCGAACTGGCGATCTGGACGGCGGCGAACGAACTCGCCACGGCCTGGAACGGGTGGCAGAACAACTCGGACCCCGGCGTACAGACCGCGGTCAACACGGCGTACGCCGGTCTCAAGGCCCGGCCGGCGAACGTATGGCTCGGCACATCCCATCTCGACGCGCTGCTCGACGATCTGGCGATGTGGCTGAACGAGAACAACATCATGAAGATGCGGCAGAACTACGGCAACAACAAGCCCGGGGACGGGTTCCTCCACATCCACCCGGTCTACGGCAACCTCACCGTCGAGAGCGACTGGAAGAACCTGGCCACGCTGGCCTGCACCAACTGGCTCGCCACGCTCGCCCCTCTCGACCAGGCGGCGAGCAAGGCCATGCTGGAGCTCAACCAGGCCATGGTCGGGATGAACTCGGATTCGTCCTTCCCGTTCAAGGCCGGTGCCAACAGCCTCACGGAGGCCAACGCCGCCGACGAGGCCGGCCGCGCCAAGGAGGAGGCGGAAAAGGAGAAGGCCGACGCGGAGAAGGAGAAGGAGGACGCCAAGAATGAGATGGACAAGTTCAAGAAGGACCTGGACAGCAACGGTGGAACCGGCGACATCAAGCCTCCGCCGCAGATCGGGGAGAACGACACCGGCGGTCAATTCGGAGGCGGCGGAGCGGGCAGCGGCAACCTCGGCCTGAACGGCGGGAACAGCGGCGCCGACGGCAACGGCGGAAACGGCACCGGCATCGTCCCCCCGCCCACGCTCGGCCTGAACGGTACGGGCGACGGCAGCGGCCTGGGCGGCGCGAACCTCCCGATCCGCAACCCCGACGGCTCCACCACCCTCACGAACCCGGACGGCTCGACGACCACCACCTACCCGGACGGCCACAAGGAGACCACGCCCGCGGGGGTCCTGCCGCCTCCGCTCTCCCCCAACGCCACGGGCGGCAACTCCGGCGGCTACCCGGTCAAGACGGTCAAGGGCCCGGACGGCAGCACCACTTCGTACAACGCCGACGGTTCGCGCACCACCACGCACAAGGACGGCACAACCACCACCGTCAACCCCGACGGCACCTCCGTCACGAACAATCCCGACGGCTCGAAGACGGTCCTGAACAAGGACGGCAGCGAGACCGTCACCTACCGGGACGGCACGAAGGCCACCATCGCCCCGGACGGTACGACGGTCACCCAGTACCCGGACGGCACCTCGACGAAGCTCGCCCCGAACGGCACGCTCACCAGCACCGACGCTCAGGGCCACAGCACCACCAGCCACCCGGCGCCCGGTTCGACCGTCAAGAACCCGGACGGTTCGTCCACGGCGTACGGCAAGGACGGCACGACCACCACCACGCACCAGGACGGCACGAAGACCACCGTCTCGGCGAACGGCACCGTGACCACGGTCGACCCCGACGGCACCAAGACCGTCTCGCACCTGGGCAAGGGCACCTCCACCGTCCAGTACGCCGACGGCTCGGTGTCCCAGGTGGGCAAGGACGGCACGGTCTCCACCACGTACCAGGACGGCAGCACCACCAAGCTCGGCCCCGACGGCACGTACACCACCACCGACGCCGACGGCCACAAGAAGACCGAGCACCTCAACACCACCGGCAACGGTGGTACGCAGACGCAGACGAAGCACAACGCGGACGGCTCGTCCACGACGACGTACCCGGACGGCACCGTCGACAAGACGCTCAAGAACGGCGGCCACCAGATCAGCTACCCGGACGGGCGCACGGTCACCACCGACGCCTACGGGCGGACGACCGGCACGTCAGGCGGTACCGGCGGGCTCGGACCGAACAGGACCGGTGGCGGCCGCAGCGACTTCGACTACTACGACTACCCGGACGGCGGGAGCGGCAAATCGCCGCTGGGCGGCGGGGGTTACGGCGACTCGGGCACGGACACCGGCGGGGGTGGCCGGCTCCCGCTGAACCCGCTCGGCAACCAGGGGCTCGTCCCCGGAGGCGGCACGGGAGCCGCGGCGGGCGCCGCCGGGACCGGGCTGGCCGGGGAGCGCGGCCGGGCGATGGCCGCGGGAGAGGCGTCCGCCGCACGCAGCGGTAAATCGGCGCAGCTCGCCGCGGAGGAAGCCGCGATGGCGAGTCGGCGGCCCAGCACCACCTCGTCCGGCGGCACACCGATGATGCCGCCGATGGGCGGCGGCATGGGCGGCGGCGCGGGCGGCAACACCCAGAGCGACGAACGGGAGCGGTCCACCTGGGTGAGTGAGGACGAGGACACCTGGGGCACGGACGAGGGCGGCGTGTCGGCGGTGATCGGCCGATAGCCGGCCGGTGGAACGCCCCGCGAGCCGGGCGAGGAAAGGAACGAGTGGCATGAGCGGCACGAAGGGCGCACAACGCATATGAGCAACCCGATGGAAGAGCACCTGGCCGAGGCGCTGGCCGAGTTCGAGGAGGCCCGGACCAAGCTGACCGAGGCCGGGGCCGCCGCCGCCCGGATATCCGCGACCGTCATGGCGAAGGACCGCTCCGTGGAGGCAACGGTCGGACCGCAGGGCGAGTTGACGAACCTGCGCTTCCCCACCGCGAGGTACCGGACCATGCCCCCGGCCCAGCTCGCCAGTGTGCTGATGACCACCATCGGATCGGCCCGTGCCCAGGCCGCCGGGCAACTCGCCGACGTGTACCGGCCGTTCGGCCCCATCCCCGGTCTCTCACCGACCGGCGAGGGTGGCTTCCAGGAGCTGGACTGGGACACCCTGTTCGCCCCGCTCCGCGAGGAAGGGCTGCCGGTGCCCCCGTCGAAGGCGCCCACCCCCTCCTCCGGTGGCGCGCTGCTCGACGAGATCGTCGAAGATGACGACGCGCCCGGCACGGATGGGGGGTCGCAGCGATGAGCGGACTCGACGTCGACACCGATGGGCTCGACCAGAGCGGCGAGAACCTGGACCAGGTGGCCGACCACATCAAGCTGATCCGCGACGACTACCTCGACAAGATCACCTCGTACCACGGGTGCTGGGGCACGGACAAGTTCGGCATGACCTTCGCGGAGAAGTACCTGCCCGCCGTCGAGGACGCCAAGACGGGGATCACCGAGCTGAGCAACGCGCTGAACGGCAGTGCGCAGAGCCTGCGCGACGCCTCGACGGACTTCGGCAACCTCCAGACCGACATCACCGACTCGCTCGGCCAGCACTCCCGGAAGAGCTGACCCTTGTCCCTGGAGTTCCCTCCCGACTGTGCCTGGCTGTTCGCCGCGCTGACCGGTGAAGTACCGCCGAACGGCGACGAGGACAAGCTGTTCGCGCTGGCCGAGGTCCACAAGGACCTGCACGGCAAGCTGAACAACGACATGAAGCAGCAGATCGCCGCTGCCCTCGGCTACACCAGCGAGAGCTTCGACGGTGACGCCGCCGCGATGTACCAGGCGGCGATGAAGAGCTTCATCGGCGAGGAGGGACTCAACTACTTCGACGCGGTCGCCGACCAGGCGCAGCTGCTGGCGACGTACACCCGCAAGGCCGCGACGCAGCTCCAGTACACCAAGTACATGATCATCGCCCAGCTGGTGGAGCTGCTGTTCGAGGCGATCGTCGCGGCGGCGCTCGCGTTCTTCTTCGGGGCGTCGATCCAGGCGTACCTGGCGAAGTGCGCGATCGTACGGTTCCTGATCCGCTCGTGGCTCGGGCGGGCGCTGATGACGCTGCTGATGCACCAGTTGATCAACGTGGGCATGGGCGTCGCGATGGACCTGCTGGTCCAGTGGTCGCAACTCAACAAGGGCACGCGCGACGAGTACGAGGGCGACCTGACCAAGGGTGCGGCGCTGTCCGGCATGATCCAGGGATTCCTGGCCGGACCGTTCCAGTTCCTGGGCAACAAGCTGGGCAAGAAGCTCGCCGACCTCTTCGGCAAGGGCGGCGGGAAGCAGCTGGGCAAGGAGCTCGACAAGGCGTTCCCGCAGCCGCCCGTGCAGGGTCCCAAGGGTCCGAAGGGTGCCGGGCCGAAAGCCCCGAAGACGTTCGGCGAGGACTTCGCCAAGAACTTCGCGAACGACATCCCCCACACCACGGGACCGGGCGGCAAGGCGGCCGGGGACAGGTTCGTCCGCAACATCGGTGAGACCTTCAGCAAGCACCTGGGCGGCGACAAGGCGGGAGCCGTCGGCCGCGACTGGGCGAGGACGCTGCTGGAGAACACCGGCAAGAAGGACCTCCCGAAGCTGCTGGACAACGCGCTCAAGCCGCTCGCCAAGGAGGGCAACGGGGCCCTGGGCAAGATCCTCGGCCAGGGCGCGGCCGACCAGCTCGGCCGGAGCGCGATCCGGGCGATGGCGCAGTCCGGGGTCCACGGCATCACCGAGGGCGTGTCCGAGGGGGCGCACGCGGCGGTCTCCGAGGGCTTCTACAACCTGTTCTTCAGCGACGACCACACGTTCAGCACCTCGGGCCTGACCTTCGGCTCGGGCATGGTGGAGGGGCGCGTCGGACACATACTGGAGGGCGCGGGCGACAAGCTCGGGGGCAATCTGCGCAACCAGACGCTGGAGGCCGGGTTCAAACTGCCCGGCGGCGGTCTTGAGACCCCGGGCGGTTCCACGGGCTACGAGTCCGGCGGCGGCACGGGGAGCAACGCGGGCAGCGGTCCGGGAGTGCAGTCGGGCCCGGTCACGGCGAGCGACGGCCTGAGCGATGACCTGAGCGACACCTCGTCGCTGCTCTCCACGGACGACGACGGCACGGTCTCCAGCACCACCGACAACTCCTCTTCCGTAACCGAGAAGTTGTACGACGACGAGGGCTTCGAGCTGCTCGACGTGTCCGGTCCCTCACGCGACGACCACGGCAACCTCGTCAGCGACGACGAGAACGACGGCACCGGTGAGGGCGGTGTCCAGCCCGTCGTGGCGGCGCCGTCGACGATGTCCCAGGGCACCACCGTCCCGTCCACCACGTCAGCGAACACGCCGGCCTCCACACCGTCCGTATCGCCGTCAGCGTCCGCGTCCTCCTCGCCGACTTCCTCGTTGTCGTCCACTCCGTCCAACAGCAAGCCGAACACGTCGAGTTCAAACGATCAGACCACGTCCTCGGACATGAACAGCGCGTCGAACGGGCCGAACACGACCTCGACCTCGACGGAACCCACCATGGAGGAGCAGGCACAGGAGCAGGTCCAGGAGGAATCCTCCGCGGCCGAGGACCTGCACTCCGCACCGCAGACGCTCTCGCAGTCGGATACCCAGCTCACCCCCGCCGAGTCCCGCCTCGCCCCGTCCGAGAACTCCAACGATTCCGGCGAGTCCAGCGAAACCGACGAGTCCACCAAGGCGACCGCCCCCGCCTGGACCAGCAGCCAAGCACCGCACACCGTCATCACCATCGACACCAACACCGACGTCCGCATGGACATGGACGACGGCAACGAGAGCGACGGCGCTCCCGGCCCGAGCAATTCCACTCCGCCGCCTCCGCCACCGCCTCCGCCACCGAATGTGCAACTGTCCGACGAGGTAAGGCGGTTCGGCACCCACGCCTCCGAGGGCGTCAGCGGCGTCCACCTGGCGCCGATCACGGAGCAGGTCGCCACGGCCCTCCAGCGGCAGACGCTGACCACGCTGGAGACACTCACCGGCCCCCTCACCGAGGCGCAGCGCGCCGAAGCGCGCGACCGGCTGGCCGAACTGCTCTCCCCGCAGGCACTCCAGGACAACCGTCTGATGCTGCTCAGCAGGGACGGCCACCTGATCACCCTGGACGTCAACGGGCGGCCGCGCTCGCTGGCCGTACAGCTGCAACTGGAGCGGCCCAGGCCCTCCGCGCTGTTCGGCGCGGGCAGCCGTATGCCGCCGCACAACAACGAGCAGCGGCAGGCGGCCGCGTTCGACAGCACGTCCACGGCCTCCACCACCGCTGTGCGCACCATCTCCCTGAATCCGCTCTCGAACACCTTCAGCGTGATCAAGGGCTTCCTCACCGGTCTGCCCACCGCGTTGAGCTTCAACATCACCCATCAGCAGACGAGCCTGTCGACGACCGTGAGCAGCGCCGTCAACTCCACCAGCCTGCTGCGCAGTACGGAGCCGGCCAGCCCGTTCGACTACACCGCTCTCGGCCGGGTGCGGGAGGCTTCCACGCCCCCGTTCCAGGAGATCCCGCCGGACCGGGCGGGTGTGCGGGAGCTCGGCACGGTCTCCGCGTGGTTCCCCGAGCACCTGGCCGTGCCCGGTCACGGCACGGCGGACGGCAACGTCTTCCGCCAGGAGGACGCCGCCGGTTTCCAGACGCACCTGAACGATTCGCCGCTGTGGGTGATGGACTCGATGTCCGACCCCGGCAGCCTGCTGCGCGAGGTGCGGGCCCGGTTCGGCGACCGGCTCGACAGTCTCGGGGCCGGGTCGCTGGCTGCCGTGGAGAA
The DNA here is from genome assembly GCF_036226405.1 of Streptomyces sp. NBC_01260. Lineage (NCBI taxonomy): Bacteria > Bacillati > Actinomycetota > Actinomycetes > Kitasatosporales > Streptomycetaceae > Streptomyces > Streptomyces sp. NBC_01260. The sequence continues at coordinate 1,422,901 of NZ_CP108464.1, forward strand.
GTACTTCGGCGCCGAGCACCTGCTGGGGGCCCTCCCCCTGCAACGGACGACGGACGACCCCGGCGGCAGCACGGGTACGTGGTCTCCGGTCCTGCTGGACAAGCGCGGCAACGCCGCCGGCGTGTTCAGGGTCACCGCGGAGGTGACCCGCCGCGAGGGCCAGGACATCCGGGTCGGTCCGAAGTACAGCCTGGAACGCTTCCTGGAACGTCAGCTGAAGACCGACTCGCTGGCGAAGGTGTCCCAGGCGTACAGCGTCGAGGGCGGATTCGGCGGTGTGTTCAACAGCAAGCCGGAGGAGGCGGACAAGTCGTTCCGGGACTTCCACCTGGGCGGCTCCGTACAGCCCAAGGGCGGCTACGGCGTTCAGAAGGACAAGAGTCTCGGCGCGGGCGCCACGCACGGGGTGACACACAACATCCGCACCAACGGCGGTCACGTGCTCACCCCGGCGAACGTGGTCTACAGCGTGGAGTTCATCGCGGCGGACGGCACACGGACCACCCCCGAGGCGATGCCGGTGACGCCGGTGCGGCTCCGGACGCTCACCCCGCAGACCGCGCGGGGCGCCGTGCCCGCGGCCGGTGCGCAGAAGCAGGCGCCCACGGAAGTGACGCGGCTGGACGCCATCGGCCTCACCACCACCCCCCTGCGGGTGAACGGCGCGGGCATCACCGCGGTCCTTGAGCAGGCGCGCGGCTGGCTCAGCGACAACGGCTACCTGCCGAGGCCCGGCGGGCAGGACGGCACGCTCATGGACGAGCGCCTGGTCAAGGCCCGTCTGGAGAACCTGCGCAAGCTCTCCATGCTCGGCTCGCAGCACGGTCTGCTGGGCACCATGGACGAACTGGTCGACGGCGGCCTCGTCCTGCACTTCGGCAAGCCCGGGCTCGGCGGCGGTGTGGACCGCGTCCGGCTCCGCTTCACCCTGGACCGCGATCCCCAGGACACCACCGCCCCCACCCACGTCACCTCACTGAGCGATGTCCACCTGCCGAGCATCAGCAGCCTGTCCGTGCCCGGAACCAGCCAGCAGTCGTCCGGCAGCTCCGGCACCTTCCAGCTGGGCACCCAGCTGACCGGTCTCGCACCCGGCCATTTCAGGGGCGCTCTCACCGGGGACTACAAGGGCACCTGGCAGACGACGGACACCTCGACGGCCGGGGCTTCGGTCTCGCACGCGCAGATGATCAGTACGACCCAGCAGAAGACGGAGGTCTTCCGGGTCCCCGCCGTGTTCGCGGTCGAGATAACCGGTGGACCCGGTCCGCTGCCCGCCGGTCCGTTCACCTCAGCCGGTCAGCCGGTCTCCGTCGATCTGGCGGTGCCGGAGAAGCGCACCGAAGGCCTCCCGGAGGCGTACGGGGAGGCGGTGCTCCAGCCGGCAGGCACGCCGCTGCCGCCGGAGCAAGAGACGTTCCTGCTGCCCGACAGCTCCCTCGTCGACGTCGTACGCGGCAGCAAGCAGCTGTACGCGGCGGTCGACTCGATCCTGTCGGACCTCGCGGCGCCCCCGGTGGAGGAGGAGTCAGCGCAGCAGCAGACCGGGCCCCTCGCGACGCAGAGTTCGCAGCCGTCGCCGATACCCGGTGCGTACCCGCAGGAGCACGCGGGCGACATCGAGCTGAACGAGCTGGGCAACGCCGGTGGTTCCGGCAGCGGCCCCATCCTGCCCGTCAGCACGCAGCACCCGGCCGGCACGGAGCGTGCGGTGGCCCCGGCCAACGCCTCCTCGTCGTCGTCCTGGTGGGCGGCGGCGACCGGTGCCGCGAGGTCCGTCGTCGACTCGGTGCTGTCCATGGCCACGGTGGTCCGGCAGACCGTGTCCACCGGTGACCGCTCCGACCAGGGCCTGCTGCTGCACGAGGCGCTGCACGCCCAGCTGACGCCCGCCGCCCTGATGTCGCGCGCGCACCAGATGGTGAAGGGTGTCTTCGTCATCGACGACCTGTTCGTGCCGGGGGTGTCGGGCGGCACCGACCTGGTCGTCGAGGTACGGGCCGTGCTCAGCAATCCGCAGGACCTGGGCACGGTCCGGCAGTACGGCGAGACGGACCTCGGTGCCACCGACAGCGCCTCCCACCAGGTGAGCCGGACCACCTCGCACGAGGGCGGGCCCGGATTCACGATGAAGTACGGCCAGAGCCGGGAGGAGGCCGAGCAGGCGGCCGCCGAGCCGTCCGTCACCGATGATCCGTCCGCGCCCGCCGCGGCGAAGCCGCCCACAGGCGGCGCGGGCGGCAAGGGCGTCTACGGGCGGGGGACCAGCAACTCGGTGACGACGTCGGCGTCGACCAACATGACGCGGGTGCCCGTGGAGGACGGCACCCATCACCGGATCGGCGCGGACATCACGTACGAGGTGACGGTCCGCCGGGGGCACCGGCGGGTCTCGCCGCTGAACCAGGCCGCGGCCTCGGTGACGCGCACGGTCCATGTGCCGGGCGGCATCACGTTCCTGGCCACGGCCGATCAGCTTCGGCGGGGCGGCACGATGCTGGAGTGGATCGCGGGCGAGGAGACCGGGACGTCCCGCCCCGCCACCGCCCGGCTGCCGTACCGCTTCGTCGAGCACGGCGCGCTCGGACTCGCGGCGGTGCTGGAGGCGACGCCCCTGGCGGAGCCGCTCCCGGCCCCCGTCCCGGAGCCGGAACCGGCCCTGACCGACGGGAGCGACTCCCAGGAGCAGAGCTCCGCCGGGCAGACGGCCGAGGAGCCGGAGACCGCGAACACGGACCGGCCCCGCCCCACCACCAACGAGGACCCGCGCCGGCCCCATCTGCTGCGCGAGCGGCTCACCGGTCTGGTCGAGGAGCATGCGCCGGGCAGCCTCACGCCCGGCCACCGCAACTACGTACCCGGGCTGGCCCAGCGCATCGCGGACTACACCTCGCCCGCCGCTCTCGGCGCGCTGCCCGGCCGCGGCGCGGGCGGGCCGCTGAGCTTCAGCTTCCCGTACACCGGCGGTCCGACCACCCGTACCGTCACACTGCGGGTGCACGGCAGGCCCGCGTGGACGAAGGAGCAGCTCCTGCTGGTGACCGGCCGGAGCGGCGACCAGGGTGCGGGGGTGGAGAACTACTCCGCCCACTCCCCCGCGAACGTCACCCGGAGCCAGGCCCGTACCACCCGCTGGGGCTTCTCGCTGCCGGGCAGCATCGTGGTGCCGACGTCCGGTGAGAACTCCCGCAAGGCGACGTTCAGTCCTTCCGCCGGCGGCTCGACGACCCGTTCGGACAACGTGAGCACGACGCTCACCGCCGAGGACCGGCTGTGGCAACGCGTCGAGGGCGGAAACGAGTTCACGCTCGGGTACGTGTTCACCGCCGACCTCCACATCGAGGGCGAGTCCGTGACCCGTCCGTCCGTGGACGTGCCCGGCCGGGTCACCCTGCGGTTCTCCGGGGACCACGCCCAGCAGCAGGCCCCGGCGCCCCTGCCGGAGAGGGAGCGGCTCGACTACGTGGTCGCGACCGAGGACCCCACCCTCTTCGGCCCGCTCGCCACGGCGACACCGCTGCGGCCGACCGGCAACGAGGTCGCGTACGCGCTCAGCAACCAGGAGGACCTGCTGCTCACCGTGCAGGAGCTGGCGCCCGAGCTGGCCGGCGAGGGCGTCGGCTCCGGAAGCTCGTCCGAGGCTGCGGCGGTGCGGCTGACCGAACTGCTGCACGGTGGGACCATCACCATGGACCCGGTGCGCGCGGCGGCCGGAGCGGGCGGGGCCGTCACCGGGACCGCGAAACACCCCCGGGTCACCCTGTCCACGCGGGTGTTCCGGCCCCGGCTGATCGACACCACCAAGAACGTGACGGTCGACCGGGTACGGGTGACGGGCTTCAGTACGACCTCCGGCTCCTCGACCTCCCGCAGCAGCACCTTCACCCTGGGCGTGTCCGGAACCCTGAGCTCGAAGGGCGGCTTCGACTTCGGCGGATCCGTACCCCTCCTCTCGAACCAGTCCACCCCGGGCGGTCAGGGCGGCGGGGTGTCGGCGCTCGCCCGGCACTGGGAGAAGACCGGCACCGCGGGCGTGCCCGGAACCGACCAGGGACTGCGTACGTACGAGGTCGAGGTCGACACCGTCACCACGTTGACCGGCCCGACCGGGGAGGTGCGGTACGCGACGGGCACCGCGTTGCTGCGGGTGTCCGAACGCGATCTGCTGGGCCTCGGCGTGTTCGCCGAGGCGCACCGGGGCGAGGGGGTGTGGGACCTGTCGGCGCCGGACGTACGCGAACTGGCTCCCGCACAGGTCGCACAGCTGATCACCGCCTCCGGCGACGTGCTGCCGCCGGGAGCCGTGGTGCAGCTGTGGCTCGACCTGGGCCCGGACCCCACCCCGGCCGCCCGGATCGAGGCGCTCTACCGGGCGCAGTCCGTCGCCGAGGAGAGCGGGCAGACGCTGGAGCTGGCGCTGCGCGACGGCGACGGAACCCGTGTCTGGACCCTGGTCCCGGAGAGCACCGTGTTCCCCGACCGGAACGGCGCGCAAGCACAACTCAACCAAGCACGCGAGCGGTTGCGCCTGTTCGAGGACGAGCACGGCAGACCGCCCGCCCCGGACCCGGACCCGCCAGAAGCGCTGCGGCGGGCCACCGCTGTCCGTGCCGCCGCCGAGCTCCGTCTGCACCGGGCACGGCAGGTGTACGCGGACCAGCAGCATCTCGTGACGGGCCTCGACCGTACGAGGCAAGAGGCCGGCAAGGCCCTCCTGGACGCGACCCGCATGCTGGAGTCCACCCGCGAGCGCCTCACCGCGGCGGCCCCCGGCCGGGGCGACGCCCTGGCCCGGCGGCAGACCATGCTGCTCGACGCGGTGGCCGAGCTGGAGCAGGCCGTCACGGCGTACGAGGATCTGGACGCGGCGGCCCGGTCCCTGGGTGAGGCGGACGCCGTACTGGAGCGGGCGGCACGGGCCGAGGACACCGCGCGGCTGGAGCACCAGTGGCACGAGGCGCGCCAGGCCGTCGAGCGGGCGAACGCGCGGCACATCGAGACCGGGGTCGAGCTGCTCGCGCTCGGCGCCGGGATCGCGCGGGCGCACCGGACGGGCGGTACCGGAGTGTCCGGTCTCCTGCTGCCGCCGCTCTCGGACCCGACCGCTCAGTCGCTGGCCTCGCTCACCCCCCAGTGGCCCGCCCCCCGGGCCCCGGGCGAGGGCCCGACGCCGCCCGCCACGGCCGCCAACAGCGGCCGCAGGATGGGTGAGCGCACAAAGAACCCCGTGCTTCCGCACGAGGTGGCCGCGTTCCACGAGACGACGACGGCCGCCGTGCACACCGAGCGGTTCGACCCGAAGCGGGTGCAGACCCGTCGTGAGGCGGGACGCCTCGACGGTTCGCTGACCCTGATCCGCAGCCATGTACGCCGGATGCGGCTGCCGGACGGGCGGACGGTCCGGCAGTTCTTCGTGACGCTGCCGGTGCGGCTCACCGACGGGCTGGGTGCGCAGGACCTGGCGGCGTTGCGGGCCCGCCTCCAGGCGACGCTGGACGCCCATGTCAACACCGGCTACACGCTGCCGGACTCGGGGGACCAACTGCACGTCACGGTGGAGTTCGTGGAGTCGGCCGGGCACAGCGAGGCGGTGACGCTGTCGCAGTCGGACGGTCCGCCGGTGCGCGCCGACCAGCGCAGGTGGGACGTCGGGCACAGCGACGCGGTGCTCACTCACGAGATCCTGCACTACCTCGGGCTGGCCGACGAGTACTCCGACGCCGGGGAACGGCCCGAGGACCGCCATCTGTTCCGGCGCGACGACCTGGCGAGCGGGGTGCACCGCGAGGGCCTCATGGTGAGCACCGCGCAGGAGAGCCTGGAGAACCTTCCGCACGACTACCTCGCCACCATCGAACGGGTCAGTGAGAACGCGGTCGTCCCGCTGCACACCGCGACCGACCGGACGACGCGGGAGTCCCTGAACGAGAACGCCGGGAAGAACGAGAACGCCGGGAAGAACAAGGACGCCGGGGAGACCTCGGAACGGAACGACCCGGAACAGGAGGCCCTTCGGCAGTTCCGGGTGGCCGAACTCGCCGCCCTGACCGCGCGCCGGGAGCTGGATCTGCGCCGGGCCGAGCAGAACGAGAGCCTGCGGATCTCCGCCGCCGCGAAGGCGCGCGCCCGGATCGCCGACGATCACGGCGACGGGCCGTTCGGCGACGCCCCGTTCGCTCCGGGCAACGAATCCGATCGCGCCTCCAGTAGTGCCTCGGACCACGCCTCCGATCTGATGGCGATGGACCTCGACGAGCCGGAGACGGCATCCCAGTCGGTACCGCAGGCGACGCCGATGGACCTCGACGAGCCGGCCCCGGTCGAGGTGGTCGAGTCCGAGCCCACCCACCCCGGCCAGGAGTGGTCCGTGCCCGCCCCGGGCAACCGCCCGCAGACTTCCACGCTCACCTACGTCAACCAGGCGTTCAGCGATCTCGTGCCACCGGCGAGCCTCCACGACCTGACCGAGAGCGAGTACCAGGACTGGCTGCAAAACAGCCTGCCGGACGATCCGGACCGGTCCGGCCAGGCGTTTCCGGTCTCCTACGTCGTCAACGCGATCGTCTCCGAGCGCGAGCTGCGCGAACACCCCGAGCGGCTCCAGGAGTTCCTGGACGCGGTCACCGAGGAACTGGAGGGGTACCCGGGACGGGTGGCGGTCGTCGTCGGCGTCAACGCGCGCGTGGAAGGGCCCCCCGGGGGAGGGCGGCAGACCAAGGCGGCCAAGGCCGAAAGCACCGCCGCGAAGCACGCCGAGATCGCCGCGACCGTGCGCCACGCGGCGGCGCAGGCCACCTTCGCACGCCCGCTGGCCCTGGTCCCGATGACCATGACCTGGCCGGACGGCAAGGCCTTCCCGTTCGGGACGGCCCGCAACAACGTCCTGGAAAGCAACGCCAACCGCCATCTGGTGCGCTCGATGATGGACCGGCGGACCCACCCGTACATCGCGTTCATGGACTTCGACACCTATCCGCACGTGGTCTCCACGCGCGACGGCGCGACCACCCGGAACACGCATGTCTTCAGCTGGTTCGAGTCCCGGCTGGAGACGGGCGAGGACGCCCTGCCGCTGCGGCCGCTGATGATGTCGGGCGGCTACCGGCTGCCGCGCCCGGACGAGACGGCGGCGACCGCACGGCTGAAGGAGCTGACCGAGAGCCGGTACGCGGCGCTGCTGGCCGAGAAGGGCAAACCGGCGACCTCGTCGTTCGAGGAGATGCTGGAGACGGTCCGGAGCGAGATCACCCACGACATGCGGGTACGGACCCGGCTGCGCGGCCTGCACCCGTTGCTGCCGTACTCACCCGAGCCCAACCTCTTCGTGGACGCGGCAGCCACTCTGCTCAGGGGCGCGCCGGACCGGCACCAGCTGCGTTTCGGGCCGGGCGGGGCGGAGTTCCACAACCTGAGCCAGTCGCTGAACCGGGTCAACACGTGGGAGCTGCGGGAGGACCTGCCGCTGCCGCGGCCGCCCGCCCCGCATGCCGACTTCACCACCCACCTCAGGCGGCGGTGGGCGTACGCGCAGCGGCTCGAAGCACAGCACACCCGGCGCAAGGTCGCAGCCGAGAACCAGGTGCTGCCGCGGCGGGGCGCCGCCTTCGTCGTGGAGTTCGAGCAGGCGGCGGTCCTCACCGACCTCTCCCGGCTGGTCGCGGGGCGCTGGGCGACCGGGGCGCTGCCGCAGGACCACGTGGGGCTCACCAACCCGTTCCAGCGGATGTTCCACCAGAGTGAACCGGGGCTGGGCAACGTCCAGGCGGGGCGCAGGGGCCTTCAGCTGGCACCGTTCCGCGATATCTGGGGTCTCGCGGAGTACCAGGACGAGGAGGTCCTGGACTCCGTCAGCCAGGTTCCCGGCATGAAGGGCCAGCCCCTTTGGGGCAGCGCGACGCAGCCGGTGCACACCAACAGTCCGCTGTGGCCAGTGCACCCCACCACCCCGCTCGTCCACGGCGCTCCCGTGGCCGACCGGGCCCCTGGGCTGGCGGCGCATCTCGACCCGCGGCTCGGTGTGCCGGGAGTGAACTCGGTCAGTGTGTCGATCTCCGACAAGGTGTCACGGGAGCCGGACCCGGTCATCTGGGCGGGCATCGACCCGAACAACATCAGACTGTTCTCCCGGGCCCTCGCGCTGAGCGCGGACAACCCGTACTTCCTGGACCACCTGCGGTACTTCGCACACGAGTACCTGCCGTCGTTCCGCGAGGGCCATGTGCCGGCCGGGCAGCTCGTGCCGCCTCTCGGGTCCCAGGGAACCCTCTTCCGGGCACTCGACAGCGTGCCACACGGGGAACCAGGCGGCGAGAGCGTCCTCCAGACGGTCTGGCGGGGGCTGTACGCGGACACGAACTCCCTCCAGGCAGTCGGCACCCTGGTCGCGGAGGCGGACCGGCACGGCATCGGCGTGGAGGAACTCTTCACCCGGCTGGCCACCGGGTCCCTGCACTCCCCTGGCCAGAGCTTCACGGAACTGCGCCACGGGCAGGAGTTCACGCTGGGCCCCGACGCGCACTTCCTGCTCGGCCAGTACGCGTCGGCCCTCGGCATGAGCATCGAGGTGCGGGGCCTCAACGGCGAGCCGTATGCCACGCAGTCGCCGGGGAGCAGCGTTTCGCGGCGCCTCGTGATCGAGTGGCATGTCCAGGGTCCGCGCGGTGAGCGGGGCTGGAGCGCCTACATCGAACAACTGCCGGAGACCGGCTCCAAGCGCCCCGGCGGCGGCAACCACCACAACGGCCGCATGCCCCCGAAGCTCCGGACGGGCGCGACCGAGATCTCCAGCATGATGGCGGGCACCGGCCTGGGCGGCGGCGCGGGGAGGGCGACGTGACGAACACACGGAAGGAGCAGGGACCCATGGCGGCAGGAGAGCCCGTGGATGGCTGGGAGCCGGCGTCGCGCGTCGAGGCCGCCGAGTCGGAATGGGCGCTGCGGCAGGCTGAACTCCGCCTCGCGGGAGCCCGGTTGGCGGCACTGCGGCGGGCCGGGTCGAGCACCGGACCGTCGGCGGAGGCGGGCGCGGACACCGCGCCGCCGTTCGCGCCCGAACCCGCTCCCTCGGCGCTCTCCGACCTCGCCCTGGACATCCTCACCGGCGGGTCCACCGCCCGCCCCGGCCCGGCCGGCGGCCCTGCGGGTCCCGCATGAGATTCCGGGAGCTATGGTCAGCGTCGCAACCAGGCAGAATCGTTGATGGAGGGTCAGTGCAGCGCAGCAGCTTCACCCGTCGGGAGGGCTCCCGATGAGCGGACTGACCTCGCGGCTGCCGCGGTGGCGCGGACGCCGGTCGGCGGCGGAACCGGCCACCGGTCCTGCCGCGCCCGGCCCCGCCCGTGACCCGCGGGGCCCTCGTACGGTCCTCGACGAGTTCGGCGCGGCATCCGGTCCCGGCGGCGCCTCCGGGTTCCTGCTGCGCTCCTCCGCCGACCGCCGTACCTCCGTGCGGGAGCTGGCCCGGAGCCTGCGCGTCGAGCGGGAGCGCCCGGTGGTCATCGTCGATGTCACACCGGACGCGGCGGGGAACCTGGGCGAGGAGCTGGGCGGCCTGCTCGCCCGGCTGCGCGACGAACACCGGTCCGCCGCCCGGCTGGTGATGTCCGGCGCCGCCGCGCGGAAGCCCGACGGGCAGCTTCCGCTGGCCCAACGCCTGGCTGACGCGTGGGACTTCGAGATCGAGGCGCCGGACGCCGCCGCGGTCCTGGTGCCCGGCGGCGGGCTGTACGTGACCGAGCCTGCGAGCCCGGCGGGCGGCTGGTGGCGCTTCGCGCCGGGCGCGGAGCCCGTGGCCCTGGGAGCGCGCATACCCGCCCCGCGCTGGCAGCGCGCACTGGCCCGGGTGCCGCTGGGCGAACTGGGCGACCACACGGTCCGGCAGATACCCGCGGGCCTGCTGCTGCACCCCACGGGAGCGGCGGCGCCCCGCCCCGGCGATCTGGCGTTCGCCCTCGCCGTGCACCCGGACCGGCTGACCGTTCTGGTGAACGGCGCGGACAGCCGGAACGACCTCGCGGAGGACCTGGCGACGCTGCTCGCCCGGCTGCCGGCGGAACTGCGGGACCGGGTGCGGCTGGCCCCCGGCGCCGGACACGATCTGCTGCCCGTCGCCCAGCGCGTGGCAGACCTGCTCGGCACCGAAGTGGAGGTCTGCACGGGCCTCCCGCTCTCCGTGCCGAACCCCTCGGGCGGTACGCACCAGGAGCAGGTACGGCTGGTCTCGGCCGAGGGCGAGAGCACCTGGCCCGCGCTGCTCGCCGCGGTGAGCTGCGCCCCGGCGGAGACGGGAGCGGAAGCGGAGACGGCAGCCCCGCGTCCGGTGCAGTGGCTGCTGCCCGACGCCGTGGCCGGCCCGGATTCGGAACCCGCCGTGGGGCGCCTGCCCGGCGGATCGTACGTGGTCGCGGTGCGGGCCGGATTGTGGGTGGGCGCCACCCCCGACCCCCCGGCGGCCGTACGCGACCGGCCCGCCGAGGCCCGAGCGGTGCGGATCGAGGTGGCGGACACGGACGGCGACGGACAGGCCAGGGGCGCCCTGCTGAAGGCGCTCGCCGCCCTGTTGCCGGAGCTGGACGCCCAGGTCCGCGAGCACGCCGAGATCGCCTCGCCCGCCGGTGCGGGGGCGGAGACGGTGGACGCGCTGCGGCGCTTCGCGGTACGGAACGCGCTGATGTTCGCCGCGCCGCCCACGCGGTCCGCAGCGGCTGCGGCTGCGACACCCGCGCCCGTACCCGCCGCGTCCATACCCGCCGCGCCCGCGCCCCCGACGAGCGCTGCCGTGCCGCGCACCGCGACGCCGCCCCCGGCCCAGGCCACTGCCCAGGCCGCCACCCAGGCCGCCGGCCCGGCCCCCGCACCTGCCTCCCGTCCGGCCACCAGCAGCGGCCACACCGGACCGCCCAGCTCGCCCGCGCCGAAAGCCGGGCCGCTCCCGCAGGCCCCGGAGCCCCGGACGGCCCCGCAGGCCGCATCGGCCCCGAGCACGCCGGCGTCCCCAACGAACCCGAACCCGGCCCCGGCTCCGGCCTCCGCTCCGGCTCCGCGCGCACCTGAGCCGCCGGTCCGCGTCGCCGCCGCACCGTCCCGGCCCCCCACCGCCCCGGCCCCGGCCCCGACCGGCCTCAGCAGTGGCGCCGACCGGGCCGCCTTCCGCGAACTCGCGGCGTCCGTCTGGGAGGAGCACACCGGGCCGGTCAACCGGGCGCTGGTACAACTCCCCGCCCTGCGAGGGCCCAAGGAGGAGCAGGCCCGGATCGACCTCGTCGCCGTACACCTGTATCTGACGGCTGCGCCGGACGGACGGTTCGGAGCGCTCGCGCTCGCCTCCGACGCGGCCTCGGGCGGGGGCGGGCTGGCGCCGTACGCCGCCTGTCTCGCCTCCGGGCTGCGCAGACTGCCCGCGCTGCGGGGGACCCTGCTCCGGGCCGTGCCGGGGCCCGGCATCGCGGACGACGCCGTTCCGGGAACCGTGCTGCGCTGCGACGCGCCGCTCGACGTCGTGCACCTGGAGCAGAAGGGTGCTCCGGCGCCGCCGGACGGCCATGTCCGTTACGTCATAAGGCCGGTGACCGCACGCCGTACGTCGGTCCTGGCGGCCCCGGGTGACAGCGGTGCGACGGCGCTCTTCGCGGCGGGTACCGAATTCTCCGTACTGGCCCGGCACGAGGCTTCCGAGGAGGCTCCGGCACGGGTGCTGCTGGCCGAAATCCCGGGCGGGACGCGCCAGTTCCGGTCGCCGTCGGACGAGGCGGTCGCCAGGCTCGACGAGGCGGCGCGCCGGGACGGCGGCGCGACGGCCGCCAGGTGGCCGGGGCGCTGCACCGGCCACTTCCCCTGCCCTACCTGATCCGGCGGCCGGCACCCGGCCGCCCGTTTTCCCGTCCCCCATCCTGATCCGTCCGAGAGGCATGTCATGGCAACCAGCGAGTCAGCCGCAGCCGGCGCGGAGTCCGGCACTCCCGGCTCACCGGTCCCCCGCGCCGCGGCAGTTACGGTCCTGGCCGAGGAGCCGTCCACCGGACTGTTCCCGGCGAAGCCGGAGGCCGGGACCGCCGCTGCCCCGTCATCCGGCAGCGGCACCCCGGCCACCGTGTCCGCTTCCGCTGCCCCGGCCGCCGCCGAGGAACCCTCCCGAACGGAGGCCGAGGCAGAGACAGAGGCAAGGACTGAGGCCGAGGAGCGGCCCGTGGCGGAGACCGAGCCGGAAGCCGCCACCGTCGCCGCTGTCGCCACGACCAGCACGGCCACCTCCGCCGAGACCGAGACCGGGACGAAGACCAAGACCGAGACAGCGAAGGCCACCACCGGCGCCCGCCGCACCGGAGTGCTCCCGCTGGGCCGCCCCGGCAAGCCCCTGATCGCGGCAGCCGTGGCGGGCGGGCTGGTCCTGGTCGGTGTGCCGTTCCTGATCTCCGGGCTGTCCGGATCGGGGGACGACACCTCGCCGCCCTCCGCGCTGGCACCCGCGGGCAGCCGGATGGGCCCCGACGGCTCGGGCCCGGGTTTCGTGCCGGGTCGGCAGAACGCGCCCGGTGACAAGCTGCCGAAGTCCGACGGCAAGCCCTCCGCCGGTTCGGGGACGGGCGGCTCGGGAACGGGCCGCGCGGCGACGGGCGGAGTGCACGAGGCCGGGACGAAGAGTCTCGCCACGGGCACCGGCGAAGTGGCCAAGGACGCCAAGGCCGGGAAGCACGCCGCGCCTTCGGCGTCCAAGTCTTCGGCAGCCAAGGACAGCTCCGGCAAACCGGCCGACAAACCGGTGTCGAGCCAGCAGGAGCGGGCGGCCGCGGTCACGTACAGCCACTTCATCGGCCCCGGCTGCGACACCCCCGGCTTCGCCACGTCCGACCAGTGGCGCGACAGCAACAGGGGCTGGCGCGGCAGTTCGGGCAGTCAGACGTCCTACGGGTGCAGCGGGTTCTACTACAGCGTGCCGCTGTCCGACAGCACCACGAAGTCCACCGGCTACGCCCAGTGGAAGTTCCCCACCGGGTCGGTGACCAAGGGCACCTGCCAGGTCTCGGTCTACATCCCGAACGTCAAGGACCTCAGTTACGTCGGCGGCAACCCGGCCCATTACGCCGTCCACCGCTACTTCCAGGCCAAGCCGAGCACCCAGATCGACACCTTCGAGATCGACCAGCCCTCGCACCTGGGTCAGTGGATCAACGCCGGAACGTTCCCGGTGAGCACGGGCAAGATCTCCATCGTGCTCGACAACCGCGGCAAGACCTCGGGCAACCGGCACGCCGCCGCCGCTCCGATCAAGGTGAAGTGCACGGCGTCGTGACCGGGTGCCCGGGGCCGGTCCTCAGGCCCGGTCCGCGCCGGTCCGGTCGCCCGGACCGGCGCCCTGCCGCTTCTGCTCCCTGATCACGTCGCGGTACCAGGTGTACGAGTCCTTGGGGGTGCGGCGCAGCGTCTCGTAGTCGATGTGGACCAGGCCGAATCGCTTGCTGGCCCCTTCGATCCACTCGATGTTGTCGGTGAGCGACCAGGTGAAGTAGCCGCGCACGTCGACACCGGCGTCGATGGCCGACCGCAGCGAGTTCAGATGGGCGTCGAGGAAGGCGATCCGGCGGGTGTCCTCGGTCGGTTCGTCGAAGGCACAGCCGTTCTCGGTGATGTAGAGCGGCGGGAGCCGGTCGCCATAGCGGCTGCTCAGCTGGACGAGGGTCTCGCGCAGCCCGTCGGGGACGACGGGCCAGCCGAAGTCGGTCGTCTCGTATCCCTCGATCTCCCTTATCCCGAAGGGCAGTTCGTCGGGCATACCGAAGCCGGCGAAGGTGTCGAGGGCCTCGGCCCTGGGCGCGCCGACGAGCGTGGGGTTGTAGTAGTTGACCCCGTACCAGTCGAGCGGGGCGGAGATGGTCCGCAGGTCGTCCTCGACCGGGCCGGGCATCAGCGCGGCGAAGTTCTCGTCGGGGTAGCGGCCGACGAGGAGCGGGTCGGCGAACAGCCGGTTGGTCAGCGTGTCGTACAGCTCGGCGGCGAAGCGGTCCTCCTCGGACTCCCCCGCGGTCCAGACCGGGGAGTGCGAGACGGCGATGCCGATGTTGCCGGCCCCCGCGGCACGCAGTGCGCGTACGGCCAGGCCGTGGCCGAGGAGCTGGTGGTGGGCGGCGGGCAGCGCGTCGAAGAGGAGGGCGCGGCCGGGGGCGTGCTCGCCGAGTGCGTAGCCGAGCATGGTCACCTCGGCGGGTTCGTTGATGGTGATCCACATGGGTACGCGGTCGGCGAGGCGCTCGGCGACGATGCCCGCGTACTCGGCGAAGCGGTAGGCCGTGTCCCGGTTGAGCCAGCCGCCGACCTCGTCCAGGGGGAGCGGGGTGTCCCAGTGGTAGAGGGTGGGGGCGGGGGTGATCCCGCGGGCGCAGAGCTCGTCGACGAGGCGGTCGTAGAAGTCGAGTCCCTTGGGGTTGACCGGCCCGCTGCCTCCGGGGACGACGCGCGGCCAGCTCACCGAGAACCGGAAGGCGTCGGCGCCGAGTCCGGCCAGCAGGGCGACGTCCTCGCGGTAGTGCCGGTGGAAGCCCGTACCGCGGCCGGTGTCGGTGCCGTCCTTGATCCGTCCGGGCTGCGCGGCGAAGGCGTCCCAGCCGGAGGGGCCCTTGCCGTCGGTGTCGGCGGCCCCCTCGGTCTGGAAGGCGGAGGCGGAGGCTCCCCAGAGGAAACCGGGCGGGAACATCGGCACAGTCATCTCGGCCTCCACAGCCGTCAGAGGGAGTGCGTATGGCAGAACCTGGCAGGGCAATGATCAGAACCAGACCTTAATCGCCAGTAACGGGCTCGATCCAGTGTCGTTGGTCGGTGATCGCGGCTTCTGCCGACCATGGACGGGACGAGGAGACGAGGAGCGTCGCATGCTGTTCGACGTATGGGCACCGGATGCGGAATCGGCCGCTCTGCGGCTGGCGGGCGAATTGTGGCCCATGGAGCGCGATCCCGTGCGGGCGGGCTGGTGGACGGCCGACGCGCGGGCCGCGGACGGCGACCGCTACGGCTTCGTCCTCGACGGCGGGCCGGTGCTCCCCGACCCCCGCTCGCGGCGCCAGCCGGACGGGCCGGACGGCGAGAGCGCGGTCGTCGACCACTCCGGGTTCGCATGGCGCTCCGACTGGGCCGGGCGCGGGCTGCCGGGCGCCGTCCTGTACGAGCTGCACATCGGTACGTTCACCGCCGAGGGCACCTTCGACGCGGCGGCCGCACGGCTCGGGCATCTGGCCGAACTCGGCATCACCCATGTCTCACTGATGCCGGTCTGCCCCTTCCCCGGTGTCCACGGCTGGGGGTACGAGGGGGTGTCGCTGTGGGCCGTGCACGAGCCGTACGGCGGCCCGGAGGGGCTGAAGCGCTTTGTCGACACCGCGCACGGGCTCGGTCTCGCGGTCGTCCTGGACGTCGTCCACAACCACCTGGGCCCCTCCGGCAACCACCTCCCGTCCTTCGGCCCGTACTTCACCGAGACGCACCACACACCGTGGGGCGCGGCGGTCAATCTGGACGCCCCCGGCTCCGACGAGGTGCGGGCGTTCCTGCTGGGCAGCGCGCTCGCCTGGCTGCGCGACTACCGGCTGGACGGTCTGCGGCTCGACGCGGTCCACGCCCTGGCCGACACCCGGGCGCTGACGTTCCTGGAGGAGCTGTCCGCGGCGACCGACGCGCTCTCCGCCGAACTGGCCCGTCCGCTCTCGCTGATCGCGGAGTCCGACCTCTGCGACCCGCGTACGACGACGCCCCGGGAGTCGGGCGGCACCGGTCTGCACGCGCAGTGGAACGACGACTTCCACCACAGTCTGCACACCGCCCTCACCGGCGAGGCCCAGGGCTACTACGCGGACTTCGCCGTCGCCCCGCTGGCCGCGCTCGCCAAGACCGTGACGAGCGCCTTCTTCCACAACGGGACGTACTCCGGCTTCCGCGGCCGGACGCACGGGCGCCCCGTCGACGTCACCCGCAGCGCCGCCCACCGCTTCGTCGGCTATGCGCAGACGCACGACCAGATCGGCAACCGGGCGCTCGGCGACCGGCTCGCCGCCTCCCTCTCCCCCGGTCTGCTGGCCTGCGCGGCGGCGCTCGTGCTGACCGGACCGTTCACGCCGATGCTCTTCATGGGCGAGGAGTGGGGCGCCCGTACCCCCTGGCAGTTCTTCACCGACCACACCGACCCGGAGCTGGCCGAGGCGGTACGCAACGGCAGACGGCGGGAGTTCGGCGCGCACGGCTGGGCCGAGGAGGACATCCCGGACCCGCAGGACCCGGCCACCCGGGACCGCTCCTGCCTGGACTGGAGCGAGCCGGGGCGGGAGCCGCACGCCCGGCTGCACGCCTGGTACCGCGAGCTGATCGCGCTGCGCCGCGTCATGCCCGACCTCCGCGACCCGGATCTGGCGACGGTGAAACCGGCGTACGACGACGAGGCCCGCTGGCTCGCCTTCCGCCGGGGCGATCTGCGGATCGCGGTCAACCTGGACGAGAAGCCCGCCACGATCCCGCTCGGGGGCGGCCGGCACCGGAGCGGCGGCGGCCGGGTGCTGGCCGCCTGGCAGCCGGTCGAGGCGCCCGGCGCGGACGGGGCGCTGCACCTTCCGCCGGAGTCGTGCGTGGTGCTGGCCGACGACTGAGCGTCCGCCGCCGGTGGACCGGCCCGCCGCTACTCGACGATCGCCAGTTCGCGCGCGGTGGCGTTGAGGCGTCGGCCGCCGTCCTCGGTGACGGTCACGATGTCCTCGATCCGCACACCGAACCGGCCCGGCAGATAGACGCCGGGCTCCACGGAGAAGCACATGCCGGGGACGAGCGGCTGCTCCTCTCCCTCGATCATGTAAGGGGGCTCGTGGGTGGTGACGCCGATGCCGTGGCCCGTGCGGTGGATGAACCGGTCGCCGTAGCCGAACTCGGTGATGACGGCGCGGGCGGCCCGGTCGATGTCCTGGCAGGCGGCACCGGGCCGGACCGCGTTGCAGCCGGCCTCCTGCGCCTCCCGGACGATGTCGTGGACCCGCTGCTCCTCGGCGGTGGGTTCGCCGACGTGGACCGTGCGGGAGGTGTCGGAGCCGTAGCCGTGCTTGAGGCCGCCGAAGTCGAGCACGACCATGTCGCCCCGCTCGATGGTGCGGCCACCCGCCTCGTGGTGCGGGTTGGCGCCGTTCGGCCCGGAGCCGACCACGGTGAAGTCGACCTGGGAGTGCCCGTACTCGGTGAGCAGCCGGGCCAGATCGGCGGCGACCTCGGTCTCCGCCCGGCCGGCGAACCGGACCTTGAGGATTTCCCCGTACGTGGCGTCGGCGGCGGCGCCGGCCGCGGCGATCCGCTCCAGCTCGGCGGCGTCCTTCACGGCGCGCAGCATCGGCAGCACCTCGGTGAGGGAGGCGTACGAGGTCCCGGGCAGGTACTGCTGGAGGCCGAGCAGATGCATCGCCCAGGCGTTGTCGCTGATCCCGAACCGCCCCTTCGCGTCGAGCAGCGGTGCCGTGACGGCGTACGGGTCCTTGCCGTCCGTCCAGTCCCGCAGGGTCAGGGCGGGCGCGCCGACGGCCTGCTCCGCGTCCGGCGCCTCCAGCGTCGGTACGACCAGGACGGGGTCCTGCCCGGCGGCGAGGACGAGCACGGTGAGGCGCTCGGTGATCGCGGTGGGCCGGTACCCCGTCAGGTAGACGAGATCGGGTCCGGGCGCGACCAGCACTCCGGCGAGTCCGGCGGCGGCGGCGCTCTCGGCGGCCCGCGCCATCCGGGCCCGGTAGTCGTCGGCGGTGAACGGCACGGGCTGGTGCGGGCTGGACATGCGGGACCTCCTGGGGGCACGGAACGGCTCCCTGCATCCTGCCGGTACGGACGGCCGGACGCGAGCGTTCAAGGGCGGGGGCCGTGCGGTTCCTCCCGGGCTCCGGGACCGGCCCGCAGCACGAGGTCGGCCCGGTCGCGGCCGCGGGCGACGAGCCGGGCGTTCGCCTCGTCGGAGCCGGCGGCCCAGCGCTCCGCGTACGGCCGCGGCTTCCCGAACCGCACATGCCGGTCGACGAGCCTGCGAATCCGTACGTCCTGGTCGATTTCCAGGTACCACGCCTCGTCGAGCAGCCCGCGCACCGGCTCCCAGCCGCCGTCCCCGTGCAGCAGGTAGTTGCCCTCGGTGACGACCAGCGGAACGTCCGGACCGACCGGGACGGAGCCGGCGACCGGCTGCTCCAGGGCCCTGTCGAACGCGGGGGCGTACACGACGGTCCCGGGTTCCGGTGCCCGCAGCCGCCGGAGCAGGGCGGCGTACCCGGCGGCGTCGAAGGTGTCGGGCGCGCCCTTGCGCGCGGCGCGGCCGAGCCGTTCCAGTTCGGCCTGGGCGAGGTGGAAACCGTCCATGGGTACGAGCACGGCGAGCGGCCCCAGCGCGTCGACCAGTTGTCCGGCCAGGGTGGACTTGCCGGCGCCGGGCGGACCGGCGATACCGAGAACGCGGCGCTTCCCGGCCAGGGCGAGCCGGCGGGCCCGGGCCGTCAGCCCGGTGAGGTCACTGGTGTCCATGGCGGATATTGTCCCGCTACGGGACCGGCGGCCTCCGGGCCGCACCCCCGCCCGCCCCGAGCACCGAGGATCCCCATGCCGCACATCGCCCTGGTCACCCTGGTCGTCCGCGACTACGACGAGGCCCGCGACTTCTACACCGATGCCCTCGGCTTCGAGCTGGTCGAGGACACCGACCGGGGCGACGGCTCCCGCTGGATCGTCGTCCGGCCGCGCGGTGCGCAGGGTACGGGGCTGCTGCTGGCCCGGGCCAAGGACGAGGAGCAGGGGGCGAGCGTCGGGGCGCAGACCGGTGGCAGGGTCGGCTTCTTCCTGCACACGGAGGACTTCGCGGCCGACCACGCGCGCATGTTGGCGGCCGGGGTGCGGTTCCTGGAGGAGCCCCGGCACGAGGTCTACGGTTCGGTCGCGGTCTTCGAGGACCTGTACGGAAACCGCTGGGACCTGCTCCAGCCCGCCTGATCCGGCCGGGACGCCGGCGGGGCGCTCAGCGCGTGCCGTTGCCCTCCAGGTACGCCAGCACCGCGAGGACCCGGCGGTGGACCGTGCCATCGTCGGGTTCGAGGCCGAGCTTGGCGAAGATCGAGCCGATGTGCTTGCTCACCGCCCGTTCGGTGACGACGAGTTCGGCGGCGATGGTGCCGTTCGCCTTGCCCTGGGCCATCAGTTCCAGGACCTCCCGCTCGCGGGGCGTGAGGCTCAGCAGCGGCTTCGCGGACGCCTTGCGGGTCAGCAGCTGGCTCACCACCTCCGGATCGAGCGCGGTGCCGCCGTCCGCCACCCGGTCGAGGGCCTGGAGGAACTGGTCGACCCGGCCCACCCGGTCCTTGAGCAGATAACCGATGCCCTGCGCGCCCTGGGCGAGCAGCTCGGCGGCGTACGTCTCCTCGACGTACTGCGAGAGGACCAGGATCGGCAGGTCGGGGAGTTCCTTCCGGGCGGCGACGGCGGCGCGCAGCCCCTCGTCGCGGAACGTGGGCGGCAGCCGTACGTCGAGCACGGCGGCGTCCGGGCGGTGCTCCAGCAGAGCGGGCAGCACCTCGGGCCCGGCCGCGACGTCGGCCACCACCTCGTGGCCCGAGCTGGTGAGCAGCAGGATCAGGCCCTCCCTCAGCAGGGCGTTGTCCTCGGCGATCACGATCCGCACGGTAGCTCCACTTCGATGTCGGTCGGCCCTCCGATGGGGCTGCTGATGCGGGTGGTGCCGTCCAGGGCGGCGATCCGCCGCCTGATTCCGACCAGCCCGCTGCCGGCGCACTCGTCCGCGCCGCCGCGCCCATCGTCGCCGATGGACACGAGCAGTACGCCGGGGGCCCGGCCGATCCGGACGCTCGCGGCAGTGGCGCCGCTGTGTTTGCTGATGTTGGTGAGTGCCTCGGCGACGACGAAGTAGGCGGCTGCCTCGATCGCCGCGGGGAGCCGCCGCCCGTCCTGGACGCCGTCGAGTTCCACCGTGACGGGGACGCCCGCCCCGGCCGCCAGCGCCCGCACGGCGCCGTCCAGTCCACGGTCCGTCAGCACCGGCGGATGGATGCCGCGCACGACGTGCCGCAGCTCGGCCAGTGCCGCCTCGGCACCGTCCTGGGCCTCGTCGAGGCGCAGGCGTGCGGCGGCCGGGTCCCGGTCCAGGAGCTGTTTGGCCAGCCCGACCCGCATCGACAGGGCGACGATCCTGGCCTGGGCTCCGTCGTGCAGATCCCGTTCGATGCGCCGGAGTTCGGCGCCGTGCGCCTCGACCGCCCCGGCCCGGCTCTCCGTCAGCTGGCCGATGCGCTCGGTGAGCTCGGCGGACGGCGAGGCGGTGAGCAGGGAACGGGTCCAGCTCGCGGAGAGCTCGGCGAGTACCGGGTGCCAGCGCAGCACCCAGCCGCGCCGCACGGGCGGCGGTGTGCCGTACTCGTCGGCGGTCCGCCGGTCCAGCAGGTGTACGGCGGACAGCCCGATCCCGTCCACCAGCATCCCGACCGGCCACAGCACCATCGTGAGGTAGCCGAGCCCGTTGCCGATCAGGGCCTGGGCCGGCAGCCAGACGGCCTCGCGCCAGTTCGTGGGATCGGTGAGCACCCGCCTGACCCGCTCGGCCAGTTCACCCCGGTCCAGTGGCAGATACCGCGTCGGGCGGAACGGGACACCGAGGTACGCGGCCGCCCTGCGCCGCTCGGACTCGGCGAACCGGTGCAGCACCTTCGCCGCCTCGGGGAGCGCGGGCAGCCCGATGATCACGACGCCGAACAGCAGGACCGCCACCACCAGGAACGCGCTGACATAGGCGAGCAGCGCCACCGGGATGCCGATGAAGAGGTAGCGGGAGGCATGCCACGAACTCCGGACGGCGGCCATCAGCGGGTGGGGAGTGGTGCTCATGACGCACCACGTTACGGGGGCCCGGCCGCCACCGGAGTGGTGCGATCCCCCCGGACCGTGGTGGACCGGGCTGCACCCCGGCCCGGGAGCCCGCCCCCTGGCCCCCGCGCACCCCCTGCTCATAGCGTTTTCGCAGGTCAGGAAGTACGGAAGAAGCGAGGGGACCAGGGTGGACACAGTCACGGCAGTGCGCACGGCGGCGCTGGAGCTGGAGTCGGTGAGCCGGCGCCACGGGCGGCGCGGCAGCGGCCGGGAGGCGGTCGCCCTGGACTCGGTGAGCTGCACGGTCCCGGCTGGGAGCTTCACCGCCGTGGTCGGTCCCTCGGGATCGGGCAAGAGCACGTTCCTGCAGTGCGCGGCGGGCCTGGACCGCCCGTCGTCGGGGACGGTACGGATCGCCGGCACCGATCTCGGCGGGCTCTCCGAGGCCGCGCTGACCCGGCTGCGCCGGGACCGGATCGGCTTCGTCTTCCAGTCGCACGCCCTGAACCTGGTGCCCTCGCTCAGCATCGAGGAGAACGTCGTACTGCCGCTGGTGCTGGCGGGTGCCGACCCCGGGTCCGTGCGCGTCCTGGACCGCGGGCGGCGGCTGCTGGACCGGGTCGGGCTGTCCGGCCGGGGCGGCGGCGGACCGGCGACCCTGTCGGGCGGTGAGCAGCAACGGGTCGCGGTGGCGCGGGCGTTGGTGACCGACCCCGATGTGGTCTTCGCGGACGAGCCGACCGCTTCCCTCGACCCGGAGTCGGCGGAACTGGTCCTGGGGCTGTTGCGGGACGCGGTACGGCTCGACGGCCGCACGGTCGTGATGGTCACCCATGACCCGGTGGCGGCCGGCTGGGCCGACACCGTGCTGACCATGGACGGCGGCCGGCTGCGATGAGTGACACGAAGACGCTTCGCGCCAGTCGCGCGGGTGCCCGGGAGGACGTACGGGGCGGGATGCGGCGGGCTTCGGCGTTCCTGGCCCGGCGTTCGCTGCGGACCCACCGGCGGGCCTGGACCGCGGTGTTCGCGGCGACGGCGGCCGCGGCGGCGCTGCTCGGGGCGTTCGCCCTGGTGCTCGGCTCGCTGCTGCTGGCGCGGCCGCCGGTGGAGCGGTATGCCGGGGCCGCCGCGGTGGTGGTGGCCGATCAGCGGATCACGTACACGGCGAAGCCATGGGGCAGCGAACCGCGCACGGTCAGCGCCCACCTGCCGGAACGGGTACGGCTGGACCGTTCGGTGGTGGCGCGGGCGGCAGCGGCCGAGGGGGTGGCACGGGCGGTCGCGGACGACTCGGTCCCGGTGGTGGCCGGACACGGCACCTCGGCCGTCGGGCGCTCCTGGCCGTCCGCCGCGCTCACTCCGTACGAGCTGACGGAGGGGCGCGCGCCGAGGTCCTCGTCCGAGGTGGTCGTGGACTCCGCGCTGGCGGCCGCGAGTGGCGGGCCCGGTGGCCGGGTGACGCTCCAGGTCGACGGGGCGGCCCGGCGGTACACCGTCAGCGGGGTGGCCGGCACCGGGCACCGCGGCGGCGCGCCCGCCGTCTTCTTCACCGAGCCGCGGCTCACCCGACTGGCCGGGCACCCCGGCACGGTGGACGCGATCGGTGTCGTGGCCGAGCAGGGTGTCTCCGCGGACGCGCTGCGGGCCTCACTGGGTGAAGCCGTCGCAGGCCGCGGCGGAGGTGAGCGCGGGGTGCGGGTGCTGACCGGCGCGGAGCGGGGCGAGGCCGAGCAACTCGACGCGCTCGGCGCACGCGGGGATCTGCTGGCGATGCTGGCGTCGATCGCCGCGACGGTCGTCATGGTCGCCCTGCTCGTGATCGCCACCACGCTCTCCCAGGCCGTCCACCAGCGGTCCGGTGAACTGGCGCTGCTGCGGGCGGTCGGGGCGACTCCCCGGCAGCTCCGGTCGGCGGTCGGCCGTGAGGCGGGCCGGGTGGCGGGCACCGCCGCGGTACTCGGCGCGGTCGGGTCCGTGCCGCTGGGGCTGCTGATGCGGGCGCTGCTGACCACCGATCCGCTGCCGCTGCCGGCCCCGGTGTGGCTGCCGCTCGCGGCGGGCGCGGCGGGCGCGCTGGTCATCACGCTCGCGGCCCGGCCGGTGGCGCTGCTCGCGGCCCGCTCCATCACCCGGCTGCGGCCCGCCGCCGCCCTGAGCGCGGCACGGGCGCCGGAGCCGGACGAACCGGGGCGGCTGCGTACGGTCCTCGGGGTGCTGCTGGTGGTCGGGGGGCTCGGTTCGGCCGGTGCGGCGACCGCGCGGGGCGGCCAGGCCGCGGCGCTCGCCGCATCGGGGGCGGCGACCTCGCTGATCATCGCGGTGGCGCTGCTCGGTCCGTGGATCGCGCGGATCTCCATGCGGGTCCTCGGCGCGCCGGCCCGGCGGGCGGGCGGGGTCAGCGGATTCCTGGCCGCCCGGTCCGCCGCCGCGCACAACCGGCGCCTCGGTGCGGCGCTGACGCCGATCGTGCTGGTCGTCGCGTTCGTCTGCGTACAGCTGACGGCGGCCACGACGCTGGAGCGGGCCGCCGACCGCCAGGCCGCGGCCGCCCTGCGGGCGGACCTGGTGGTGACCGGTCCCGCCGCCGGCATCCCGTCGGACGCGGCCGAGGCCGTGCGCGGCGCGCGCGGGGTGTCCGCCGCGACGGGCCTGCTGCGGTCGGCCGTCGTGCTCGCCCACCGCGAGACCGGCGATCCGAAACTGGACCGCTACCCGGTGCTGGGCGTCACGGCGGACCAGCTGTCCGGCACGCTCGACCCGCGGGTGACGGCGGGCGATCCGGCCGATCTCACCGGCCGGAACACGGTGGCGCTCGGCAAGGACCGGGCCGACGACCTCGGCGCGGGCGTCGGCGACACGGTGGCGCTGCGTCTCGGGGACGGTACGCGGGTACGGCTCCGGGTGGTGGCGGTGTACGAACGGTCCCTGGGGCTGGGCGAGTTCATGCTGCCCCGCGAGGCGCTGGCCGCGCATGTCTCGGCGCCGCGCGACCGGGAGATCCTGATCCGTTCGGCGAACGGCGACGCCTTGTCGGCCCTGCGGGCCGCGCTCGCGCCGTACGAAGGGGTGCGGGTCCGGGCCGCGACGGCCGACGACGTACGGATCAGTCCCTCGTCCTCGGACCAGGACGACGCCCTGATCGTCATCGGGGTCGGTGTGATCGGCGGCTTCGCGCTGCTGGCGGTGGTCAGCACGCTGGCCCTGATCACGGTCGGCCGCCGCCCCGAGTTCCGCCTGCTGCGGCTGCTCGGCGCGGGACGCGGCCAACTGCTGCGGATGCGGGTCCTGGAGACGGGCCTGGTGACGGTGGCGGGCCTGACCATCGGCACCCTGGTCGCCGCGGTCCCGCTGCTGGCGTTCGCGCTGAGCGCGGCGGGCTCGCTGCCCTACCTGCCGCCGGTCCAGTACGGCGTGCTGGCGCTGACCGTGACGGCGGCCGCGGCGGCGGGCACGCTGTTTCCGGGGACACGGGGCGGCGCGGGCCGGAGCGGCTCCGGGGCGGGCTGAGGCGGGCAGGGCCGAGGCGGGCCGGAAGCCCCTGAATCAGTCTCGGACCTCTGCCTCGTGCTCTGCCGCGCTCGGGGCCGGTGGGCCCGAATCCGTGGGTGGAATACTGCCCGCAGGCGTCAACAGGGGCAGTCCATGAAGTGACTCAAGCGGGATCGGGTGCGGCAGAGCGCGGGTGTGGTGCCGCTCGCCGGAGTCGTCAAGAGCGGGAGCGTGCCTGAACAGGCGCCTCGGCTGCTCACCGCAGGTGGTCCGACGCTCCAACGGATCGGCGGGGACGGTGACCAGGTCGCACACATGACGACCGGTGCCGGGACCGGTCATCCACGATTGTTCGAAGACACCGCCTTGCGCGGTGCGACGGCTCGGAGCCAGTCCTCGACGGGGATCACGTCGCCCCACCGCGGGAACAGCCTTTCGGTGAGGACCCGGTGCAGCTCGGGGTCGGTGTCGAGGCAGGCGTCCACCAGGACGGTGAGGCCGAGGTCCAGGTCGACGGCCTGGCACAGCGTGGACAGCACCACACCGCTGGTGGCGATGCCGGTGACAACGAGGCTGTCGATGTCACGAGCCCTGAGCACCAGGTCGAGGTCGCTGCCGGAGAACGCGCTCCCCCGCCTCTTGGTGACCACGATGTCGCCCTCGCGAGGAGCGACATCGTGATGGATCTCGGTACCGGCGGCACCCTCGGCGAACAGACCGTCCCGCACGGCGTTCGTGATCACCCGGTTGCGGGGGCTGACTCCCGGATCGTCCGGCCGCAAGGCGATGGCCACGTAGATCACGGGGATGCCCGCCGCACGGGCACCGTCGATCGCCCTGCTCAGGCGCGGCAGATATCCGGAGCCGTCGTCGGCGATGTCCACGATGTCCCGCTGGACGTCCATCACCAAGAGCGCGCTGTTCGCCATGCCTGCTGTCCTTTTCGTCACCGGGAGGAGCAGGAGCAAGTCTGGCCGATCGGCCGGGCCGGGGCGGCGATTCCCGAGATTCCGGAGATTTCTGAGATCCCGGAGATCCGCATCGAGACCCCGGGGCTCCTCAGCCGGCGCCTCAGCCCGTCCCGCGCCCGAGACCCACGCGTCCCGCCGCCCCCGCCAGTGCGTCCAGCACCGGGGCGATCAGCGGATGCGCCTCCGCCCCATGGCGTACCGCCGCGAACACCCGGCGGGTCGGGGCGCTGCCGTGCACCGGGCGGACCACCACACCCGTCAGGGCCATCCCGCGCAGCGCGGATCTCGGGACCAGGGCGACTCCGGCATCCGCGCCGGCCAGTGCGACCACCGCGTGGAAGTCGTCCGAGGAGTGTTCGAGACTGGGCTCGAAGCCCGCGTACTGGCAGGCCAGGACCACCACGTCATGGCACGGGTTGCCCGGATAGGGGCCGATCCAGGTGTCCTTCGCCAGATCGGCGACCGCCACCTGCTCCTGGTCCGCCAGCCGGTGCGCCACCGGGAGCACCGCGTCGAACGGCTCCGAGTACAGCGGCACCCGGGTCAGCCGGCGGTCGTCCTCCCCCGGTGCGCCCCGGTACTCGACGGCGACGGCCACATCGACCTGGCGGTCCAGCACCATCGGGACGCTCGCGTCGCCCTCCGCGTCCTGGACCCGGACGCGGATGCCGGGTGCGGACGCGCTGAGGGCGGCGATCGCGGGGGCGAGGACCAGGCCGATGCCGGTGGCGAACGCGGCGACCGTGACCGTACCGGCGTCACCCGCGCCGTAGGCGGCGAGCTCCGCCTCCGCCCGCTCCAGCTGGGCCAGCACCGCGTTGGTGTGGGTCAGCAGGATCTCCCCGGCGGCCGTGAGCCTGGCCCCTCGCGCGTTGCGCTCGACCAGCCGGTGCCCGGTCTCCTGCTCCAGCGCGGCCAGCTGCTGGGAGACGGCGGAGGGGGTCAGGTACAGCGCGGCGGCCGCGGCGGTCACCGTGCGGTGATCCGCCACCGCACGCAGAATGCGCAGCCGCCGTGCATCGATCATGTGCCCTATTGTCCCAGGTCGCGCAGGGTGTCCGGGACGCCCTGCGCGACGGGGCCTACTCCCCCAGGGCCGCCCGCGCGTCGACGAACGCGTCGACCGCACGGTTGACGTCCGCCGTGGAGTGCGCGGCGGACAGCTGGACGCGGATACGGGCCGCGCCCTGCGGGACGACCGGGTACGAGAACCCGATGACGTACACACCGCGCTCCAGGAGCAGCTCCGCCATCCGGCCTGCCTTCGCCGCGTCCCCGATCATCACGGGGGCGATGGCGTGGTCGCCGGGCAGGACGTCGAAGCCTTCCTCGGTCATCCGGGTACGGAAGAGCGCGGTGTTGGCGTTGAGCTGCTCGCGCAGGTCGCCGGCGGACTCCAGCAGGTCGATGACCTTCAGTGAGGCCGCCGCGATGACCGGGGCGAGCGAGTTGGAGAAGAGGTACGGGCGCGAGCGCTGGCGCAGCAGCGCGACGATCTCGGCGCGGGCGGCCACGTAACCGCCGGACGCGCCGCCCAGCGCCTTCCCGAGCGTGCCCGTGATGATGTCGACGCGGTCCATCACGTCGTGCAGCTCGGGCGTGCCGCGCCCGCCGGGGCCGACGAAGCCGACGGCGTGCGAGTCGTCGACCATGACCATGGCGTCGTAGCGCTCGGCCAGGTCGCAGATCTCGCGCAGCGGTGCGACGTACCCGTCCATGGAGAAGACGCCGTCGGTGACGACGAGGCGGCGCCGGGCCCCGGACGCCTCCTTGAGCTGCTGCTCCAGGTCGGCCATGTCGCGGTTGGCGTAGCGGAAGCGCTTGGCCTTGCAGAGGCGGATGCCGTCGATGATCGAGGCGTGGTTGAGGGCGTCGGAGATGACCGCGTCGTCCGGGCCCAGGACGGTCTCGAAGACACCGCCGTTGGCGTCGAAGCAGGAGGAGTAGAGGATCGTGTCCTCCTGGCCCAGGAAGGAGGAGAGCCGCTGCTCCAGCTCCTTGTGGACCTCCTGGGTGCCGCAGATGAAGCGGACCGAGGCCATGCCGTAGCCCCAGCGGTCCAGCGCCTGGTGCGCGGCGGAGATCACCTCGGGGTGGTCGGCGAGGCCCAGGTAGTTGTTGGCGCAGAAGTTGAGCACCTCACCGGGGCGGCCCCCCGCGGTGACGGCGACGGTCGCGGACTGCGGGGTGCCGATCACGCGCTCGGGCTTGTGCAGCCCGGCGGCCTCGATCTCTTCGAGGGTGGTGCGCATGTCGTCGCGTACGGAGTCGAACATGAAGGTGTCTCCCAGCTGGGTACGGAAGCGGCCGGACGGGGCGGTAGGAGGTCAGACGGTCCAGTCGAGGATGACCTTGCCGCCGAGTCCGCTCGCCGCGTCGTCGAAGGCCGCCTCGAAGTCGCGGTAGCCGTAGCGGCCGGTGATCACGGGGGCGAGGTCGAGGCCACCCTCCAGCAGGACGGACATGGCGTACCAGGTCTCGTACATCTCCCGGCCGTAGATGCCCTTGACCGTGATCATGGAGGTGACGATCCGGGACCAGTCGACGGCGAACTCCTCGGACGGCAGTCCGAGCATCGCGATGCGGCCGCCGTGCGTCATGTTCGCGATCATGTCGCGCATCGCCTCGGGGCGGCCGGACATCTCCAGGCCGATGTCGAAGCCCTCGCGCAGTCCGAGCTCCCGCTGCCCGTCGGCGATGGTCTGCTCGCCGACGTTGAGGGCGAGGCTGACACCGACCTTGCGGGCGAGTTCCAGGCGGGCCTCGCTGACGTCGGTGATGACGACGTTGCGGGCCCCGGCGTGCCTGGCGACGGCCGCGGCCATGATGCCGATCGGGCCGGCGCCGGTGATCAGTACGTCCTCGCCGACCAGCGGGAACGACAGCGCGGTGTGCACGGCGTTGCCGAACGGGTCGAAGATCGCGGCGATGTCCAGGTCGACGGGGACCCGGTGCACCCACACGTTGGACGCGGGCAGCGCCACGTACTCGGCGAACGCCCCGTCGCGGCCGACGCCGAGCCCCACCGTGGAGCGGCAGAGGTGGCGGCGGCCGGCCAGGCAGTTGCGGCACTTGCCGCACACCAGGTGGCCCTCGCCGCTGACCAGGTCGCCGACGGCGATGTCCACGACGTCGGACCCGATCGAGGCGACCTCGCCGACGAACTCGTGGCCGAGGACGAGCGGGGTGCTGATCGCCTGCTGTGCCCAGCCGTCGTAGTTGCGGATGTGCAGGTCGGTACCGCAGATGCCGGTACGGAGCACCTTGATGAGTACGTCCGAGGGACCGGTCTCCGGCTCGGGAACGTCCATCAGCCAGAGTCCCGGCTCGGCCTTCTGCTTCACGAGTGCCTTCACGGCTGCGGCTCCCTGTACCTGGTACGGCGTTGATCTCCCCGAGCCGGGGGCATGCCAGAGGAAGCCTGCGGCCCGGGGAGGAATGAGGGGACGGCGTGGCAGCGCGCATCGACCGGCTGCCGCGCACCATCCTGCGCCGTCGCGGACAAATCTGCCGTACCGCGCGCCCCAGGTCCATCGAGGTTTTCTTAAGCGCCGCCGCAGCTCCGCTTCACGCCCGTCGTGTGTGCGGGCCGCCGGCCAGGCGCCGGGCCGCCGGAATCCGGTTCCCTCGCCGGGCGGGCTGCTTGCGCCATCCGGCGGACATGCCGCCCTCGCGGGGGTACGGGTGCGGGGCTCGGGCGGCAAGCCCGCCGTGATCACGGCGACCGACGCGCACCCCTTCTGGCTGCCCGTTCAGCGGCAATGGGTGAACGCGGGGACCATCAGGCCCGGCGACGCGCTGCGGTCGGTCTCCGGCCGGGTGCTGCCCGTCCTGTCCGTCTCGCACTTCGTGCACATGCGCACGACCCACGACCTGACGGTCGCCGGCATCCACACCTACTACGTCGTCGCCGGCGCCTCACCCCTCCTGGGCAGCAGCTCGGCCGGCCGGCGGCCGTGCTCCGGCGGCATGGCCCTGTCCTCGGCCGCCCAGGCGACCGGCGCGGGACGGTCGAGGGTGCGCAACGCCTCCGCCCAACGCAGGAGTTCGTCCTTCGGCGGAACGCCCAGGACGTACTTCCTGAGGTCCCGGCGGATCTCCTTGGAGGTCCACAGCGGCCGGAACCAGCCGTCCATCACCTCGCCCGGCACCGGCCTCCTGGTCATCCGGCCCCAGGTCATCGGCAGCCGCCGCATCGGCTTCAGCCTGAGCAGCGTGAAGGCCGTCCTCAGGCCGCCCGGCAGCCTGGCGGAGGTGTGCAGGTTGTTGCCGGGCAGGCCGGGCGGGAAGTTGTCGAAGGCCTCGCAGGAGGTGATGACGAGCTTCCCGATCCGCTGGTCCCGGCCGTCCGCCACCAGGGCCTGTGCCCCGCCCCAGTCGTTCATCACCAGGGTGACATCGGTCAGGTCGAGCGCTTCCAGGAACTCCGCGACCAGCCGTGCGACGCCGAGGACCGACAGGTCGGCGTCGGGCCGCATCGGACGGCGGTGACCGCCGAGCGGCAGCGTGGGGACGATGCAGCGGTGGCCGGCGCGCAGATCCGCGACCACATGGCGCCAGAGAGAGCCGTCCATGGCCACGCCGTGCAGCAGGACCAGGACCGGGCCGTCGCCACCGGTGTCCTCGTACTCCACGACGCCCGCGGAAAGCTCCAACACGCCTGCGGAAAGCTCCGGTTCGGTCACCTGGCGCACCTCTCGTCGGACGGCTGCGGACGGCGGACACCGACAGGCCCGCCGCACGCCACGATCAGCCACCCCGTCTCCCCGAAGACCACCTCGATCCTATGATCGCGGGTCCGTCCGGGGCAGCGGTCGGCGAAACTGTTGCACCATCAAAACGCTTACCGTGCACGGCACTTGCCGATCCTTCCGGCTGTGGCGCACAGCGGGTACCGGTCCGCCGATCGGGTGAAGCGGCCGATCGGGTGACGCCTGCGGGAACCGGCGGCCGACCGGCACACCTGAACAGCCCCGTCCCGATGGCCGGCCCCCGGGGCCTGCTGTCCACTGGGTCCGACGGCCCGCTCGTGCGGGCGATCGCCGCCCGTGCGGGCGGCCGGATGACCGAGGAGCCCCGATGAATCGCCAGACCAGGACGGCCGCAGTGCTGGCCTCCGCACTGCTGATGGCCGGCGCGGCAGCCGGGTGTTCCGGCGGCGGATCCGACAGCGGCAGCTCCAGCGGTACGGACACTAGCAGTCAGAACAGCGGCCGCCAGGTCGACGTGCCCGCCGCCGCATCCACGTCCCCCGGCGCGTCCACGTCCCCTGCCCCGACGGTCTCCGTCAAGAAGGGCACGCACGGCAAGACGCTGGTGAACGAGAAGAACATGACGCTCTACGTGTTCGACAAGGACACCAAGAACACGTCCCTGTGCACCGCCTCCTGCGCCAAGGCATGGCCGCCGCTGCTCGACACGAAGACGCCGACGGCGGGCAGCGGTGTCGACCCGAAGCTGCTGAAGACGACCACCCGCAGCGACGGCAAGAAGCAGGTGACCTACAACGGCCACCCGCTGTACCGCTTCGACCAGGACAAGAAGGCCGGCGACGCGAAGGGCCAGGGCGTCGACGCCTTCGGTGCCAAGTGGTACGTCATCAACGCCAAGGGCGAGCAGGTCACCACCACCACGCCGACGAGTAGCAGCAGCGGCACCGGCACCGGTTACTGATCCCGGCCGGTCCGGCCCACGCACCCCCGGAGACGCCATGCCGCTCTCGCTCCGTACCGGCCGGGCGCGGTTCGCCGCGGCCGCCGCCCTCGCCCTCTCCCTCACGGCCCTCGCGGGCTGTTCGGACAGTGGCGGCGGGGGCGGCGGCAGCGCGTCGGCCCCCGCCACACCTCCCTCGTCGCCCTCGTCGTCGCCCGCGTCGCCCGCGTCCTCCCGGCCGCCCGCCGCCGGCCAGGTGAAGGTGAGCATCAAGGACTTCACGTTCCGGCCCGCCGATGTGACGGTCGCGCCCGGCGCCACGATCACCGTGACCAACGACGACACCACCACGCACACGATGACGGCGACCAAGGGCAAGGTCTTCGACACCGGCGACATCGCGGCGGGCAAGTCGGCCACCTTCACCGCTCCGTCGAAGGCCGGCGGCTACCCGTACGACTGCACGATCCATCCCTTCATGACGGGCACCCTCACCGTCAAGTGAGCCCCGGCCGCCGTCCCGGCCACCGGCGCGAACGGAGCCGCAATGTCCTCAGAAGTCCCCACCACGCCTGCCGCCCCCGCGCACGAGGACGGCGCCGGCCGCTTCCTTCGCGGCGCGGCCCGGGTACTCGCCGCGGCCGGACTCGCCGTGGCCGCCTATGTGCACGCGCACCTGGCCGGGCGGTACGACGCCGTCACGGCCGACATCGGCCAGGGCACGCTGTTCCGGATCGAGGCGGGCATGGCCGCGCTGGCCGCGCTCCTCGTCCTGGTCTGGCGGCGGTGGCCGTCCGACCTCTTCGCCTGGTCCGTCGCGACCGGCGGGCTCGCGCTCCTGCTGATCTACCGGTACGCGGACATCGGCGCCTGGGGCCCGTTCCCGAACATGTACGAGCCGTTCTGGTTCGGCGAGAAAAGGGTCACCCTCGTGGCCCAGGCGGTCGCGATGGTCGCCACGGTGTATCTGCTGCTCTTCCGACCGGAGCCCCGGACCCGCGACGGCCGTCTGCACTGAGCACCCGGCCCCGGGTGCATCAGCAGCACTTCGCGGCATGACCTGACGGCCGGAGAGGTCGAGACTGACCAGCCGTCTGCCAGTACCCACGGATTTCAGACATCCGAGGAGACCGTGATGAGGATCAGGCCCGAGAGCCCCGTCACCGCCCGGATCGAGTCCGCGAACACCTCCGTCGTCCACGCGGCCACGTCCGTCGACCACTCGCGCACGTCGCAGCGGAAGGCGAGCGCCCGGCGCAGGCCCTCGGCCTGCACCACTCCGGCGAGGGGAAGCGCCAGCCCCGCGGTCATCGTGCCGGCGGGCTTGAGGGGCTCAACCGCCATGTGCTGGTAGGTGCGTTCAAGCGCTGCGTCGCGGATCTCGGCGGCCCGCGCGCCGAGGTTCGCCGATGGCAGGGCGGACACGGTGACCGTCAGCGAATCCGCACCGGACGGGTCAGCGAGGGCGAACCAGTCCGCCACTTCGGCGAGTTCGATGCGGGCGTCCCCGGCGCGATGCAGCGGCACGAGCGCGTGCGCGCCGGTGAGGCGGACGGTGCCGACGCGGCGCAGCGCGTCCGAGAGGACCGTGATGACGGGCAGGACCGGGAGGCGGCGGGCGCGCTGCCTCTTCCCCGGAGTGTTCACGGGCCGGGGAAGCGACGACTGCAGCCAGGCCAGTTGCCGGACCTGCCCGTCCTGCGTCCAGTCGCCGTCGGCGTCATTGTGGTCCCAGAGGTTGTCGGCGGGCTTGTCCGTAAGAACGGTGGAGCTCCAGGCGTAGGCGGACGCCCGCTTCACGGCGAGGCTGAAGACGTCCTCTTCGAGGTCGAACTCAGCGCTCACCCGGTCGATCCAGGGATGCCGGTCCAGTACCCCGTGAAGTCCCACGATGAGGGTGGCGTCCGGACCGGTATCCGTCATGGTCGTACTCCTGGATCAAGCGGGTGGAATGGGAACCAGGCAATCAGACGCCGCACTTGACCGTGACCGGCTTCGTGTAGACCTTCTCCGGCGAGTCGGCCACGCCGATCAGATCGACGTCGATCTTGGTGCGCCACTGGCGCGTGCTGCGGTTCGCGCACTTCTTGCGCGCGACGACCCGACGGGCGCTGCCGCCGTTGCCGGACTTGAGGCTCTTCGCGTTCCCGGCGACCGAGTGCCACTTCTTGCCGGACTTCATCTGCAGCCAGATGGTGACCTTGGCCTTGGTGCCGGGGCCACTGACGTGGGTCCACCAGGCGTGGGCCGACGCCGTGCGCGGTGGGGTGCTGGAGATGTGCACGCGATCGCCGTTGGTGACGAAGACGCCGGGGCCTTTCGCGGCGGGCGGCGCGGCCGTCGCGGGGGCGACGGAGCCGCCGAGCAACGCGGCGGTCAGAGCCGTCGCCGTTAAGAAGGTGCGCATGCGCATGGTGTGGTGTCCTCCGCTGGTCATGATGCCGGGTGCGCGGGCTGTGCCGACGGTGGGCGGGGCTGACGCATCCATGCCGTACCGGCGCCGGTCAAGCGCGGGCGTGTGGCATCACGCCGGTCCCGGGAACATCCCGGTGATCCCCGTTGCCCGTGGGCGGTCGGCAAGAGGGGTGCCGTCCGCGCGCACATCACGCTATGGGGGGACCGCGCTGCGATGCAATCACATAATTGATGGTGATTCGGTTACTTTTCGCAGGGTTGCCGGCCAGTTGGGGGCGACCCGGATCCGGACCCTGACTCCAAATCCTGGACACGGGATATGCGGCTGGTGCCGGCGTGGTTGGTCTTGCTGTTGATGCGGAACTTCCAGACCACACCCTCGAACTGCTTCCGCAGTCGTGCAGGATACGGGCCGTACTCGCCGATCGGCAGGTACGGCTCGACGTACTCCCACTCCAGGTCAGTCGGTTGTTCCCGTGTCATGCACTACGGACTACCGGCCCCGCCCGCTCGACCAGGACGAAACGCGCAGATTGATCACGCCCGATACACCCCCTCGGAACGCTCGCCATAGCGGCTGCGAACGTGCTGGACGTGCCAGCTGACAGCGAGGCTGCGAATAGCCGTTACGTGGCTGCCCAGCCCGGTGCGCGGGGTTACTGAGATTTAACTCGTGGTGTCGTCATGCGGATCTGACTCTGGGGCGGAAACACGAAAGTGCCTTCCTGACCTGGGACGATGAACCTTGCTGAGGGGTTCTGTCGGTCCAGGCGGAGGGCACTTTCTACGTGCGGGCTATCGGGTTGCGTCCCAAGGTTCAGGTCAGTGCCGATGGTTCGGGGGTGGTCGGGCATGCCGGTGCACGGTTGCTGACGGATCTCGCTGATGCCACCGGGCTGACTGCCGCGTACTCGACCGCGCTCAGGCCGTTTCGGCCGCGCGGGACCGGGCATGATCCGGGCCGGATCGCCACCGATCTGGCGGTGATGCTCGCCGATGGCGGTGAGGCCATCGCGGATCTGGCCGTACTGCGAGACCATGCAGAGGTGTTCGGTTCGGTCGCCTCGACACCGACGGCCTGGCGGCTGCTCGCCGACACCGATGAGAAGGCACTTTCTTCTCTGCGCTCGGCCCGTGCCCAAGCCCGGGAAGCCGCCTGGCTGCAGGCCGCTCAGCACGGTGAAGGCATACCCGCAGTCCGCGTTGCAGGACGCGAAGTGCCCGGTCTGGTCCTGGACATCGACGCCACGCTGATCACCTGCCACTCCGAGAAAGACCAGGCCGCCCCCACCTACAAGGGCGGCTTCGGCTTCCACCCGCTGCTGTGCTTCCTGGCCAACACCGGCGAAGGCATGTCAGCTGAGGCGGTCGGCCAAGCTATCGGATACCACCGATCTCGTCGTCGATCTTCACGTACAGTGCGGTCAGCAGGGCGTCCAGGTTGTTCATCACACAACGTTCTTGGACGCCCTGCCTGCGTTCCCGGGCACACCGTCAGTATTCGGAATGACTCGTCTAACACAGCCCAGGGTCTGTTTGAACAGCCGGAAGGTGTGCTCGATATCGAAGCGCCGCAGGAATGCCTGCCAGAGCAGATCGACTTCCGCCTCAGTGGCGTCGAGCCCTGACCACCACAGCCAGACCGGCTTCGGTGTTGCCCCGCTGGGCAGGTGCTCGACCTGCAAACGGATCACCGTGCCCTCGATAACCGGCAAAGCACCCAGCTGAGCGGTCCAGGCCGAGCGATGGGTCAGTCTCGGGTGGAGCCGGTCCCAGGCCCGGGCGACGGCGGTGCCATAGAGGCGGGTTGCGGTCACCGTCTGCGCGTCGGGAGTGTTCCAGGTGGACGGGTCACCGAATACGAACTCGCCGCCATGGCGGGGCGGCCGACCCCGGACACCGGGCTCGCGGGGCGGGACCGACCGTCGCAGGACACGGTCCGAACGCATCCGGCCCAGCACCTGCACCGGTAGATCCTTGAGCAGGAAGGCCAGACGGGGCACGTCGTAGCCGGCATCCACCACGATCAGGATCTCCGGATCGCCGTCCTTCCACTGCCCGGCATCGATCAGCCGCTCGACGAGATCGCGCATCTGCCCGGCAGTGACGGTGGCGGCGTCATCTCCCGGTGCCAGACGCAGTGCGTCCAGCGGTGCGGTCCAGGAACTGCGGCCTGTCTCCAGCGCGCAGATCACCGAGTAGGGCCAGCCGGGCACGGGAATGTGCTGGTCCCTGCCCCGCCCGTAGGTGTGGCACAGAATCCGCTGCGGTGAGGTGTGGGCACTGGGCCGCAGCCAGCAGGTCAGGTCGGCGGCCAGGACCAGCCGGCCGTCCGCCGCCCGTGGCAGCGGCACCGTGGCCAGGCCCCGTCGCAGCCGGGCGACGTCGACCCGGCCCGCGGACAGGGCGTCGTAGAGCCCGCCATGCCCGCGACGGTGTTCACCCACCAGCGACAGTTCCACCAGCGACCGGACCGGACCATCCGCGCACAACACCGCGTCCGCGAGTTCGAACAACGCATCCGCACGCTTGGTCAGACAGGAGTAGAACTCACCCCGGAAGCGTGACAGTTCCGCAAACGGATCCTGCCCGACAGCATGATGCGACAGACTCATCCCCACGGCGTGCTGAGCGTTGTGTGTTCCTTGGTCGGATCACATGCTCAGCACGAAGGCCGCCCGTGTGTACGGCAGTTACCAGTCCGAGTGATCAAGTACGACGAGCCGTTCGGACCCCGAGGTTGAAGATCAAAGGTGGAGCGGGGTGCGCTGCACTGGAGACGGGGGCGTATGACCGTCACCGTGCCGGGAGCGCAGATCCGGGAGGTCAAGGTGACGGGGCAGACGCTGGCCGTGGTTCTGTTCGAGGAGTCGTCGACCGACGCGGACATGACAGTCCAGCATCGCAATGAGGCGGTGGTTGCTGCGCTCGGTCGCGAGATTGCCGCGATCGTGAGCGACGCGGCCCCCTCGGGGAGCCGGCGGCCAGTCCAGCGGCAGTTGGTGAGCGTATGGCCCCTGCGGGTGCTGGCTGATCTACGTAATCGGGTGCGGCATGGCAGCCCGTGGTGGCGGCGTGCCCTCTGGTACATGGTTCTGGGATTCCCCCTGGCCGTGTTGTTGCCGGTGGAGCCCCGCCCCCTGGGCCCCGTCGCCTGGCTGTTGCTGCCGCTGGGCGTCGCCTCGCTGCGCGCATGGGTGAGCATGGCCGAACTGGACAAGCGGTGGGTGATGTGGCGGCGAGGCATCACCGTACGGGCAAGGTTCGAGTCCGACCCGCACCGCGACAGCACCAGTAGCTACATCGTCCACTTCCGCACGCTCGACGGCCGGAAGGTCACGGTGAACGGGCAAGTGCGAGGGCACCGGGAGGAAATTCGATACGACCCACAGGACTCCTCGCGTGTGCTCGTGCCGACCCGCGTGGCGTGGCTGGGGGTCGCCTTGGCCGCGTTCATGTTGATCGGTTTCTGGGGCGTCGTCTTCAGTATCCCGGCGGTTCTCTGGCTGATTGGGTTGCTGGCACTGCCGTTCTAGTTAAGAACGGTCCGGCGGCACGGGTAGCCAAGCGGACTGTTCGAGTGGTGTGGGCTGCGTGGGCACCGGACGGACGCCCACGACTGACCCCCGCCCAGTTGCAGGCCGCGCTCAAGCGGGCCGGCCGCCAGCGCGGCATCAAGGCCGAGGCCGAGGCCGAGCGTCTTCGAGAGGTCTTCCGCGCCGACTGGGCCCACCAGCCGCCGCTGGTCGAAGCCGCGCTCGGCAAGCAGATGCTCGCCATCCTGGTCCAGCTCGAAGCCGCATGCACAACCGCCGACGACCTCGCCGAGGCGGTGGAGGAGACGTTCCCTCAGCACCCGGACGCTGAGATCCTCCTCAGCTTCCCCGGCCTCGGCACCAAACTCGGTGCCCGGGTGCTCGCCGAGATCGGAGACGACGCAAACGGTTCGCCGACGCCCGCGGCCTGAAGGCATACGCCGGCGCCTCGCCCATCACCAGGGCTTCCGGCAAGAAGTCCAGCATCACCCGCAGATGGGTCAAGAACGACCGCCTCAACCACGCCGGATACCTCTGGGCCTTCGCCGCCATCACCGCCTCACCCGGCGCCAAAACCCACTACCGCAGGCGCCGCGACGACCACGGAGACTGGCACGCCACCACCCAACGCAACCTCTTCAACCGCATGATCGGACAGCTCTACCACTGCCTCCAACACCGCACGCCATTCGATGAACACGCCGCCTGTGCAACCGAACTTGCCGCCGCGGCTTGACGAGTTATCCGCCTGAGGTGTCTGCTTCGCGACCAACGCCAAAGGCGGCCAGCTCGCCGACCTTGAACTGCGCCACCGCCGCCGGGCCCGCTGCGAGGACCGCATCCGCAACGCCCGCGACACCGGCCTGCGCAACCTGCCCCTGCACGACACCGCACAGAACCGGATCTGGCTGGAGATCGTCCAGATCGCACTCGACCTCCTCGCCTGGATGCCGATGCCCGCCCTGACCACAGAAAAGCGCCGCTGGGAACCCAAGAAGCTCCGCCTGCGACTGTTCTCCGCCGCCACCCAGCTGGTCACCACCGGCCGCCGCCAGGTCCGCTTCACCACACGATGACCCTGGACCGACGAAGTCCCCCCGGGCAATCGACCGGCTCAATGCCTTGCCGAGCCCCGGCTGACCAGCCACACCGACCGCCCCAACGATCCGCACCACCACACCGGGAAAGTGGAACCCGGCGCCGACCCGACGCGACAACCGGGCCATCAACCTGCCCCAGCCCCGAAAAGACCGCACCCCGCAAACACAGAACCCCCGTCGGCACACCGACGAGGGCTCATGAACGATCGAGGCTAAGGCTTGTCCCGCGGCCAGGGCCGCCCGTCGAGGCGTTCGATATCGCGGTTGAGCCGGGCGAGATTGTCCGCGAGCTGGGTCGCCTCCTCGGGGGTCCAGTCGGCCAGCAGCGAGCCGAGGCCCTCCAGGTTCTCCGACCGGTCCTGGTCCAGGCGCTGCCCGCCCTCCTCCGTGATGACGAACTTCCGGGCGATGCCGCCCTCCGGGTCGGGAATGCGCTCGACAACACCGGCCCGCAGCATGGCGGCGGTCTGCCGGTTCAGCGTGGAGGCGTCCAGACCGAAGGCGTCGCGCAGATCACCGATGGACATCGGGCCCTCGACCTGAATGCGGCTGAGGAGGATGTAGGCACTCCGGTCCAGCCGGCCGCCGCCCCTGGAGGCGAGCAGATTCATATGGCGGCCGAGAAGCATGGTCTCGAACTCGATCCGGTCCACGGGCATGTCCACGCGAGGCTTCCTTCGACTGCGGGTGCGGGCCTGCCTCCCTGCCGGGAAGGCCACCTCTCTGTACAGATATACCACGGACCATATGCATGCTGCACTTCGTGTGCATGAGGCACTCCTCATGCATGCTGCACATCGATTGCGTGGCGTACCCCGCCATCCGCATCAGGACCAGGGTCACCAGGCGCCGAGGCCCTGGCCTGGTAGACGAGGAGACCGAGGCCGAGATCACAACCCATACGCATCCTGCTCGCCCACTCCTCCGGAGAGATGACCGCACGCCATGTGCCCGCCTGCACGACACCACGGTCCGCCGGCACCGGGAGAGGGCCCGCAAGGCGAGAGCGTCACCGTCAGCCCAGGCGGCCTCGTGGCCGAGGCCGCCTGGGCCAACCAGCGGCTCGGCTGCGCGACTCCACCCCTGCCCGATGTTCCTCACCACCCCCGCGAACGGCCGCCCGCGCCATTCCGTCGCGGACGGCCGCGGAGGTGCTGTCTCGAAACGGCTGGGCCCGTCACCCGCAGGGTGAAAGCCGGCCCGCTTCTGTCGTCCTGCCGGGGATTCAGATGCTGTCGGGCTCCCAGACGGGCAGCCAGACGTCATTGGCCACCCCCTGGGAGGTGCAGTCGTACTGAATCAGGTTGTTCCCGACGCCGACACCCCCGTTGACGTTGAGGCACTTGCCGCTGGACTTGACGACGACCTGGTAGCCGATGCCCTTGGGCACGAACTTCCACAGTTCGTTGTCGGCGCTTCCGCAGGTGTACTGGATGACCTGGGTGCCGTTGGCACTTCCGCCTCCGTTGACGTTGAGGCACTTGCCGCTGCCGACGGACTTGAATCGGTAGTAGCCGCCCAGAGCCGCGTCCGCTTCCCAGCGTTCGTTGGTCGTGCCGGACCAGGGGTACTGGATGACCGGGACACCGTTGCCCGTTGCCGCTCCCCGGACGTTGGCGACCTGCCCCGGGTCGGCGGCGAGCCTGAGGGTGAACTGCTGGGCGACGATCGACCGCGTCGCGGGGCGCCCGTCATCGGCTGCCGCCGTAACGGCCGTGCTGGACACGAGTGTCGCGGTGCATGCGAGAGCACCCGCGCCGACAGCCCATTTCTGGTGAAGCTTCATACTTTGCTCCGGTTCCGCTGACGCACCAAAAACGGAATTGTTTCTGTACGTAGTCAGCTCGCGACTGAACGTAGCGATGCGGGGGGCTGGGGCACAGAGGGCGCCCGAAGCAGTCGGAGCGCCTGAAGTGACTCCGCGCGCCCGCGGTCGCCACCGGCATCTCCGCCGGCAGAGGTTTGCCAAGGCCCGCCGCTGAAGATCAGTCTGATCGCAGCCGCGCCGGGCGAGCGCCAGGGTCGGTCCCGGCACGGAGCCCTGGCCGTCATCGGCTCCGTCATCCTGACCCTCGCTGTGGGGGGCGATGACGACGGCCTGGTTCGTCCTGGTCAGAGCCACCCCGGTGGCGCCATGTTTGCCGTGGATCGAGCGGCGAAGGGGCAGACCTGGTTCGCGAGGGCCGCCCCTGGTCCCTTCCGCCGGAGGACCGGGCACCGCTCGCGGCGGGCACCGACCACGCCCCCACCAGTTCAGAGATCATTCGCGGGACAAGCCGTAGACTCGCCGAATGGCGAAGTATTTCGATGTACACCCCGAAAACCCCCAGCGGCGCACCATCAGCAACGTGGCTGACAGCATCCGCTCCGGCGCGCTCGTCGCGTACCCGACGGACTCCTGTTACGCGCTGGGGTGTCAGCTCGGCAGCCGTGACGGCATCTCCCGCATCCGCGCGATCCGCAACCTCGACGATCGCCATCACTTCACGCTCATGTGCCAGAACTTCGCCCAGCTCGGGCAGTTCGTGCACATCGACAACGACGTGTTCCGCGCGGTGAAGGCGGCGACGCCCGGCCAGTACACCTTCATCCTTCCGGCGACGAAGGAGGTGCCGCGCCAACTGCTGCACCCGAAGAAAAAGACCGTCGGTGTCCGCATCCCCGACCACGCCGTCGTCCAGGCCCTGTTGGCCGAACTCGGCGAGCCACTGCTGTCCAGCACCCTGCTCCTGCCCGACGAGGAGGAGCCGATGACCCAGGGCTGGGAGATCAAGGAGCGGCTCGACCACGAGGTGGACGTCGTGGTCGACTCCGGCGACTGCGGCACGGAGCCGACCACCGTCATCGACTTCTCCAGCGGCGAGCTGGAGATCGTGCGCCGGGGAGCGGGCGACACCTCCCGCTTCGAGTAACCGGGCGGGGCGGGGCCGGGTTCAGTACAACAGGTCCAGTTCCACGCCGACCGTCTTCCCCGGTACGCGCTCCAGCACCGCCCACCGGTCCGCCAGCGCCTCGACGAGCACCAGCCCGTACCCGCCGCCGGCCCCGGGCGGCGGTTTCACGACCCTCCCGGGGCCCGGCGGACGACACTCGCCCCGGGTGTCGGTGACCTCGATCCGGAGCGTGCCGAGCGTCTCCGGACATCTGGCGGCCATCCCCAGCAGCAGCTCGAAGTCCCGTCCGGGTACGCGGCCGTGCGTCGCCGCGTTGGC
The DNA here is from genome assembly GCF_036226405.1 of Streptomyces sp. NBC_01260. Classification (NCBI taxonomy): domain Bacteria; kingdom Bacillati; phylum Actinomycetota; class Actinomycetes; order Kitasatosporales; family Streptomycetaceae; genus Streptomyces; species Streptomyces sp. NBC_01260. The sequence goes on from NZ_CP108464.1 coordinate 1,464,138, forward strand.
CGCCAGTTCGGCCACCAACAGTGCGGCGGTGTCGGACACGTCCGAGCGGTACGGGATGCCCCAGACGTGCAGTTGGTGAACGGCAAGCCTGCGGGCGAGCCGCGCCCCTCGGGGTGTGGAGCTGAACCGCTGCACGAACAGCCTCTCGATGCGCGGCCGGTGGGGGGTGATGGATGCTTCCATGCACGTCAGCCTTGCCGGGCTCGGCCCCTGCGACCAGCTACGCCACTCGTACGCTGGGTCAGCGTACGAGCACGGAGAGTGGACAGCGCCGATAACTATGCGTGACCATGGGCTCGTTGTGGACGGGGAACAGCGCGCGAAAGGTGACCGCACATGACCGACGAGCCCGAGCCCTCGGACAGCCTCAAGGCCTTCGGCGAGGTGGTCAAGGTCTTACGCAAACGGGCCGGACTCACCCAGGAGGAGTTTGCGCCCTTGGTGCAGTACTCGGTGACGATGGTCGCCTCGATCGAGCAGGGCCGCCGCTTCCCGCCGCCCGCCTTCGTGGAACGGTCGGAGGTGGCCCTCGACGGCATGGGGGTCGTGCGCGCGGCGGCCAAGCATCTGTCGCGGCGGCGCGGGCTGGCGAGCTGGTTCCGCCAGTGGGCGCAGCTGGAGCAGGACGCGATCACCCTCCAGACGTACGAATGCCGATTGATCCCTGGCCTGTTGCAGACGGAGGCGTACGCTCGGGCGCTGTTCGCCGAGCAGTTGCCGCCGCTGGGCGACGAGCAGATCGAGACCCAGTTGGCGGCGCGACTGGAACGCCAGGAGTTGTTGCGGCAGCGGCCCAACACCGCGTACAGCTTCATCCTCGAAGAACATCTGTTGCTGCGCAGGACCGGTGGCGTGGACGTCACCGTCGGGATGGTCGAACACCTTTTGGAGCTCGTCTCGCTCCGGAACATCGAGATTCAGATCATGCCAGTGATGCGGGAGCACCATGCTGGGTTGGGCGGCCCCATGAGGCTTCTGGAGACCCCCGAGAACCGCTGGTTCGGCTACTGCGAGGGGCAGGAGAGCGGTCAGTTCATCTCCGATCCCAAAGTCGTGAGCATGCTCCAAATGCGATATGCCAGGATGCGTTCGCAGGCTCTCTCCTTGGAGGACTCCTTGAGCCTGTTGCGGCGGATGCGAGGAGCGATATGAGCACCACAGAACTGTCCTGGTTCAAGAGCAGCTACAGCGGCGGCGACGGCGACTCCTGCGTCGAAGTCGCCCTGTCCTGGCACAAGTCGAGCTACAGCAGCGGCTCCGGGGACGACTGTGTAGAGGTCGCCACCTGCCCCACCACCGTCCACATCCGGGACTCCAAGGTCGAGGAGGGCCCCCAACTCGCCCTCGCCCCCACCACCTGGACCCACTTCGTCACGTACGCGGTTCAGGGCTGAGCGCCCGCCCGCCATTTGTCGAACTCCCAGGCCGGGTGGGTGGTGCCCAGGTACGGCAGGTGCTCGTCCCAGTCGGCGGCGGTCAGGGCCGCCGCCGGCCGGACGGTGATGTCTCCCGCTGCATCGACGTCGAAGCCCCAGGAGAAGCCGGTCAGCGGCATCACGTACCGCTGTTCGCGGTCCAGTGGCGTGTGCGCCAGGAAGCTGTGCGCGAGCCAGGCCATAGGCCGGCGTTCGGCCCGTGACGGGGCGTCGAACAGGGTGGGGCGGTAGCCGAAGAAGGCGTACGGGGAGGGCGCGTCCTCGAACAGGATGAACGGGTCCATGTCGAAGTCGGCGCCGCCACTGCTGTTGTCCGTCGACCGGACGAACTGGACCCAGCCGAACATGGCCCGATATCCCCTGCCGGGATAGGTCACGGCAGAAGTGCAGCACGGGAAGCCCTGCGTGGCGGGGTGCTTGCCGATCGTCAGCGGATCATCCACCTGTTCGAGGTCCACGGTCACGCTGCCAGGCTCACCGTCGTGGGTGAAGGGAAGGATCATTCCCACACTCTGGCGAGGGCGCGTCGTCGGCCACAAGGGCGAATACTGGTCGCGCGGGGCACGACTTCCCAGGCTGGCGGTTATGCCAACAGACAAAGGCTCGTTCACCGTCAGCGGCGGCGTCGAGGTGCCCGCTCCCCTCCCCGGCACGCTGTGGACCGTCGGCGCGGTCATCCTCAACGAGGACGGCGCGGCATTCGCGCAGAAGCGAAGCCCCGACCGCCGTCTCTTTCCCGACACGTGGGACATCGTGGGCGGCCATGTCGAGGCCGGTGAACCGCTTCTGGACGCGCTGGCCCGGGAGGTCGAGGAGGAGACCGGCTGGCGGCTGCGCCATGTGCGGCGGTTTCTCGGCACCAGCACGTGGACGGGCAACGACGGAGCGGGCCCGCGTCACGAGGCGGACTATCTCGTCGAGGTCGAAGGCGACTTGAGCAGCCCCGTCCTGGAATGGTCCAAGCACTCCGCCTACGACTGGTTCACCCTTGACGGCCTCGACCGCCTCAGGGAGAACCGCGGCCCCGGGGAGTTCCTGATCCACGACCTGATCGCACGGGCGCTTCGGGACCACCGAGCGGGAAGGTGACGCCCCCTCACCGCCCCCGCTCGGGCTTCGCGCCGCAAGGGCACGCGGGTCCTTGATAGCGTCGCCCCAGCGACTGCGGAACTCTCCCCGCCGGGGTCGTCGCTCTTCCGGGGCGGCGCTGCCACCACGGGACGGCGGGTGTGGGTGGCAGGGGACATTCATGGCAGGGACGAAGAGAGCCAACGCATGAGCCTCGCGCAGTTGCACTACACCTCCGCAACGTACGGGGACGGTCCGGAAAGCAGCGAGGACGCGGCGATACCCGCCCGTTTCAGCGCAGTTGACGCGGCGATACCCGCGTCGGCGCTGACCGAGGCCGGTCCGCTCCTGGCGTACGAGCCGCCGGCCGGCACCCCTCGGCAGGTCACCGACAACGCGCTGCGCGCGCTGCCCGAATCGTTCAGCTTCAGTGTGCTGTCCGACGGCAGCCATCTGCTGTCCCGGACCGTGCCGGTCCGCACCGCACAGCTGTCCTCCCTGCGCTTCCACGCCCATGCGGTCCATCTCCCCGCCGGCACCCAACTGCCGGGCGGGATGCTCCCGATCACCGCCTGCCGGTCGGCGCGCTGGGCCGCCGCGACACCGGACCGGATACCGGCGGTCGACCCGGTCACCGCGCTCACCGCCGCCATCGGCCGCACGGGTGAACGTGAGGGGCTCAACGACTTCGCGGTCTCCCGCGGCCCCTGGCTCGCGGGCGTCCTGGCCGATCTGCGCCGGCTGAGCGAGACGGCCGAGCCCTCCAGGGTCGTGCTCGTCGAACGGCAGAGCGCGGATGTGGCCCGGTGGATCGCGCTGGCCGCGGCCGTCCTGCCACCGGAGTGCTCCGAGCGGCTGACCTTCACCACGTACACCCGCCACCCGCACCGCGCCCCGCAGCACATCGTCGGCGTGCTGTCGCAGGACGCGCACGAGCTGTCCGGTTCCGGGTTCCGGGTGCACACCTGCACCGGTCCGCGCCCGGAAGGGGCGGTGGACGACGCCTGGGCCGAGACCGCGGCCCGGATCTGGCGGAGCCGTACGCCGGAGCTGTTCCGGGAGGCGGCCGAGCTGCCCGGGGAGCCGTTCGCCGCCGGGCCGGTGGCGGTGACGGCCCTGTGCGCGGGCATCGCGCTGGGGCCGAACGAGCGGGCCGCCGCCGCCGGCTGGGCCGCCGAGCGGCCCTACGCGCTGGACGCGAAGCGCACCCGGCAACTGGTCGACGCGCTGACCGCGCCCGGGGTCGACGACCGCACCGGGGCCGAGTTCGATGCCGCGGGACGGCTGTTCGCCGCGCTGGACGGCCGCTCCCCCGCGACGACCACCGCCCCGCTGGCCGCGATGCTGGTCACCGAAGCGGTACGCGGCGGGAACGGCTCCGTGGAGCTGCCCGGCCGCACGGCGTTCAGCGGTTCGCAGGGCGCGGTCGTCGCCGCTCAGCTCGGCCCGGAGATCCTGACCGAGCTGAGCGGCACGGGGACCGGGCTGGACGTGGCCCGGACCGTGCAGTTGCTGCGGGTGGCCCGGCTGCTCGGCGTGGACTGCGCGGAGCTGCTGCCCGGCGTCGTACGGCGGCTGGCGCCCGCCCTCCTCGCGGACGCGCAGGACGCACCGGGCTGGGCGCCCGCGCTGCTGGAGCTGATGGACGAGCAGTTCGACGTCCGTACGGCGCTGCTCGGCGCACTGGACCGGATCTCGCCGGAGAACCCCGCCGGGGCGGAGCGGCTGCTGGGCCGGGTGGCCCTGCCGTTCACCGGAACGCAGCTGCTGCCGCACCTGCGGATGTGCGCGGAGGCGCCCGAGATCAAGGCGGGCTGCGGCGCCGACCGGGTGGGCGCGATGCACCGGGTGCTGCGGGCCGCCGGGATGTCGCCGTTCGCGGAGCCGCTGGTGCTGCGGACGGCGGTCGGCCTGGTGTGGGAGGAGGATGCTCCGACGGTGGGCGAGGCCCGGCTGCTGCTGGACGCCGCGACATCGGACGCGCACCGGACGGCCGGCACCTGGTCGCACCTGGTCGCCGCGGCGCTGAACGCTCCCGCCGACGACGAGGAGGCGCCCGAGCTCGCCCACGACCTGCTGCGCGGCTTCCCGCAGGAGATCGTGGGCCGGGCGCGCGGGGCCCTGCTCCTGCTGGAGTTCGCCCGCGAGCTGCGGTCGGGGTCGGCGGAGCCGGACTGGGCCGAGCGGGTCCGCGCGCTGCGGCCGGGCGCCGAGCCGGTGGAGCCGGGGGTGCTCGGCCACGCGTTCGGCGCCCTGGCCGGGCGGCTGCTCGCCCCGGACGGGCCGGAGGCCGAGCTGTACGCCCTCGCGCACAGCGGCGACGCGGATCTCATCGCCGCGTACGACCGGGCCGCGCACGGCCCCGACGTCCGGGCCCGGCTGACGGCCGAACCCGGCTACGCGGCCGGCTGCTTCGCCGTGTGGACGGCCCACCCGCACGCGGGGACCGAGTGGAGCAGGACCACCGCCGCCCTGCTGGAGGAGGTGCTGCGCCCCGCGGTGCGCGCGCTGTCCGCCGACGGGGTGGCGGCCGTGGAGGAGGCCGTCGGGCGCTCGGGGAGCAGCGGCCGGGCGGAGGCCTTCCGCGACTGGAACCGCCGGAGCCAGGGCACCCTGGGCCGGCTGGGCAGGCGGCTCGCGGGCCGCGTCCGGCGGGGCTGAACCGGCAGCCGGCCGCCCCGGGCGGGGCCCGTTCCGCGCCCGCGTGTGTCGCGGGGCCCGCGCGGCGCCGGGTACCTTGGTGCTTACCGATCTCGTGGGCCTCCTGGCGGGCTGCGTGAACCCCAGGAGGAACAAGATGACGACGAACCGTGGGCGCAAGGACGTGATCCGCGACCGGATGGCCGCGACCGGTGAGTCGTACAACGTGGCCGCGCGGAACCTCAAGGCGATGAAGGACATGGGCGCCACCCGTGAGGCCGTCGTCACCCAGCGCTGGCGCCCGGCGGACTCCCTCGACCTGCCCTGCCCGTGCGGCGGCACCTGCGAGCCCGGCGAGACGTGCGAGCGGTGCCACGCCCGGCACCGGCACGTGGCGCGGTACCCGGGAAGTGCCACGGAGGTGGAGACCTGGGTGGACCGCTACGAGTGCACCGGCTGCTCCGCCTCGTACACGCTGCTCGTCGAGCTGCCGGGGCGGCCCTGGGGTGTGGCGGAGACGGTGATCCAGGGCGGTTCGGCCGAGGAGGTCGTGCGGGCCCGGGTCTTCCCCGGTGTGGTGCACCCGCTGCTGAAGCCCGAGACGGCGGAGGAGGGCTGACGCAGGCGCGTCAGCCCTCCTCGGGGTCGTGCGCCGGTGTCAGGCGTCCGGCGTCAGCCGCAGTGAGATCGAGTTGATGCAGTACCGCTGGTCCGTCGGGGTCGGGTAGCCCTCGCCCTCGAAGACATGGCCCAGGTGCGAGCCGCAGCGGGCGCAGCGGACCTCGGTGCGGACCATGCCGTGGGTGCGGTCCTGGATCAGTTCGACCGCGTCGGTGTCCTTCGGGTCGTAGAAGGACGGCCAGCCGCAGTGCGACTCGAATTTGGTGTCGGAGCGGAACAGCTCCGCGTCACAGGCGCGGCAGGAGTAGACGCCCGTCGTCTTGGTGTCGGTGTACTCGCCGACGAAGGCGGGCTCGGTGCCGGCCTCGCGCAGCACCGCGTACTCGGCGGGGGACAGCTCCGCCCGCCACTCCTCGTCCGGCTTGTCGATGTCGTACGGCACGGTGGCTCCCTCAGCTCGACAGGTGTTCCAGGATCTGCGGGCCGAGGTCCGTGACGTCGCCCGCCCCCATGGTGAGAACGAGATCGCCGGGCTTCGCCATTCCCGCGATGACCTCGGGGACCCTCTCCTTGTCGTGGACGGCGATGACATCGGCGCCGGCCGCCTGGGCGGCGTCGATGATCAGGGTGCTGGTGATGCCGGGGATCGGGTCCTCGCGGGCCGGGTAGATGTCCAGCACCACGGAGGAGTCGGCCAGCGCGAGGGCCTGGCCCATCTCGGTGCCGAGCTCCTGGGTGCGGGAGAAGAGGTGGGGCTGGAAGACGACCAGGAGGCGGGCGTCGGAGGCCGCGCCGCGCATCGCTTCGAGGTCGGCGGTCATCTCGGTGGGGTGGTGCGCGTAGCTGTCGATGACCTGGACGCCGGCCGCCTCGCCCTTGAGCTGGAGGCGGCGCTTGACCCCGGTGTACTTGCCGAGGGCCGAGGCCAGGTTGTGCGCCGGGATACCGAGGGCGACGCCGGCGGCGAGGGCGGCCACGGCGTTGAGCGCGTAGTGGCGGCCGGGTACGGAGACGGTGAAGGTGAGGTACTTCCCGTTGAGGACGACCGTGACCTCGCTGGTCAGACCGCGCTGGGTGATCTTGTGGACGCGTACGTCGGCGGTCGCGGCCTCACCGTAGGTGACGACCTTGACCGCGGACAGGTCGCGCACCCGGCGGGTCAGCTCGACGGCGCCGGCCTGGTCGGCGGAGACGACCAGGGTGCCGTCGGGGACGATCTTTCCGACGAAGGTCTCGAAGGAGTCGTAGATCTCGTCCATCGAGGCGTAGTTCGCGTGGTGGTCGAGCTCGACGTTGAGGACGATCGCGACCTCGGGGTCGTACTTCTGGAAGCTGCGGTCGCTCTCGTCCGCCTCGGCGACGAAGATCGCGCCCTCGCCGTGCGCGGCGTTGGTGCCGGGTCCCGCCAGGTCGCCGCCGATCGCGTACGACGGGTCGAGGCCCAGCTCGGTGAGGGCGACGGCCAGCATCGATGTGGTGGTCGTCTTCCCGTGGGTGCCCGCGACGGCGATGGCCCGCAGCCCCTCCATCAGCGAGGCGAGCGCGTCGGAGCGGTGCACGACGGGGATCGAGAGATCACCCGCGCGCACCAGCTCCGGGTTGTCGGCGCGGATGGCACTGGAGACGACCACACAGGTGGCGTCGTCCGCCAGATGCCCGGCGGCGTGCCCGATGTGGACGGTCGCCCCCAGCGTGCGCAGGGCCTCGGCGGTGGCGGACTCCTTGGAGTCGCTGCCCGCGACCTTCGCACCGCGCCTGGTGAGGATCTTCGCGATGCCCGACATTCCGGCGCCGCCGATGCCGATGAAGTGCGGCCGTTCCATGGCGGCAGGAATACCGGGTGCCATGCGTGTGTCTCCCAGGGTCGGTACGGGTGGGGCCACCCAGCCTATTCGCTGTGCGCGAAGAGCTTGAGCACCGGTACGCCGACCTTGTGCCGGGCGCGGGACGCCCAGTCGCGGTGGAAGAACTCCTCGACGTAGTGCGGCGCGGTCAGCACGATGACCTCGTCCGCCTCCGACTCCTCGACCACGGACGTGAGCTTGTCCAGGGGGTGGGTCTCGATCACTTGTCCGACGGCCTCGGAGCCCGACTGCCGCAGGGCCTCCAGGGACACTTCGAGCGCCAGTTCGGCGGACGCTCTCGCGTTCCTGCCCTCCGGTTCCTCACTCTCGCGGGCCGCTTCCTTCAGTTCGCCCATCGCCAGGTCGTCGATGGCCCGCAACAGCACATCCGCCTGGTCGCCACGTGGCTGCATCAGCACGACGAAGGAGATCTGCTCCTCCCCGTGCAGGGTGGTGACGAACTCGACGTCCTCGGAAGTGAGGGCCTTCTCGATCATCAAAACGCTGGTGAACACCACAGGCGCCCTTCTGCTTCAGTGACCGTCGCCGGCCACTGCTGAAACCATCCTTCCCCGCGCTCGCACGGGGTCCGCGTTCCATTCTGCCCACCGAACGCTAACCGGAACGACATATTCCGCTGATTGTCAGATCCGACGGTACCGAGAGAAGAGGAACCCGGCCTCTTCCAGCACCGACGCCAGGGCGAATCGTTCCGGCACAGCCACCGCCGGACCGCCCGCGATCCGCTGGGCGTCCCCGGCGGTCAGCATCGGCGCCAGGGTCAGACACATCTCGTCCAGCACGCCCGCCGCCACGAACTGACCGAGCAGCCTGGGCCCGCCCTCCGTCAGCAGCCGCCTGAGACCTCGGTCGGCCAGCTCCCGTACGGCCCTGGCGGGGTCCACCCGGGACCCCTCCCCCGCGATCACCACCTCCGCACCCGCCTCGCGGGCCGCCGCGATCCGGTCCGGGGGCGCGCCCGCGCCGGTCAGCACGAGCGTCGGGACCAGCGGCGAGACGAAGAGCGGAAGCGAGAAGTCCAGATCCAGGCTGCCGCTCACCACGGCGACCGCCGGGGCGGGCCCCTGACCGGCCGCGGCCCGCCGGGCCGCGAAGGCCTCCCGGGCGCGGGCGGGCCGGTACCCCTCAAGACGTACCGTCTCCGCGCCCGCCACGACCACATCGGCCAGACCGCGCAGGGTGCCGAAGATCCGCATGTCGCTCTCGCAGGAGATCGGCTGCGAGCGGCCGTCGTGCTGGGCGGCCCCGTCGAGCGTCGACACCATGTTGGCGCGCAGCCAGGAGCCGTCCGTTTCGGGGTAGGCGTAGGCGTCGGCGAGAGCGTCCAGGCTCCACTCGCCTCGGTCGTCGGCCGCTGTCAGGTCGGTCACAGGGAACAGGCGTCGCATGTTCCGCAGTCTGGCACGGCCTAAGCTGGGGAGTTGTGTCGTCCTTCACCGCCGTGCCGGGGCCCGGCCCCATAGCCGAAACGGCCCCGCTGTCCCTGTGCGCCCTCGAACCGCGCGTACCCGCCGACCGGCTGGTCGCCGAGATGGTGCCGCCGCCGCGCTTCGACTCGGTGCGCTTCGATACCTACGTCCCCGACCCGAACCAGCCGAGCCAGACCGAGGCGGTCAAGGTCCTCGGAGACTTCGCGGCCGGGCTCGGCGGGGCGCACGCCAGCGGGTCCGGGAAGCGCAAGTGGTTCGGGAAGAAGCCGACGACGCCCAGTACGCCGCGTGGGGTCTACCTCGACGGCGGCTACGGCGTCGGCAAGACCCATCTGCTCGCCTCGCTCTGGCACGCCACCCCCGCCGCGCCCGGCCTGAAGGCGTTCGGCACCTTCGTCGAGCTGACCAACCTGGTGGGAGCGCTCGGCTTCCAGCAGACCGTGCGGACGCTGAGCGGGCACCGGCTGCTGTGCATCGACGAGTTCGAGCTCGACGACCCGGGCGACACGGTGCTGGTCTCCTCGCTGCTGAGCCGGCTGGTCGAGGCGGGGGTGGCGCTCGCCGCGACCTCCAACACGCTGCCGGGCAAGCTCGGCGAGGGCCGGTTCGCCTCGGCCGACTTCCTGCGGGAGATCCAGGGGCTGTCCTCGCACTTCCGCCCGCTGCGCATCGACGGCGAGGACTACCGGCACCGCGGTCTGCCCGACGCCCCGCCGCCGTTCTCCGAGGAGCAGGTCACCAGGGCCGCGTACGCCACCGAGGGCGCCAGCCTGGACGACTTCCCCGCGCTGCTCGACCATCTGGCCCGCGTCCATCCCAGCCGGTACGGCGCGCTGACGGACGGTCTGCGGGCCGTGTGCCTCACCGAGGTGCAGCCGGTGCCCGACCAGTCGACCGCGCTGCGGCTCGTGGTGCTCGCGGACCGGCTGTACGACCGGGAGGTCCCGGTACTCGCCTCCGGGCTGCCGTTCGACCGGCTGTTCAGCGAGGAGATGCTGAACGGCGGGTACCGGAAGAAGTACTTCCGGGCAATCTCCCGGCTGACGGCGCTGGCGCGCGACGCAAAGGGACTGGTGGCGCAGTAGGTTCGGGGGCGTAACACCGGTCGGGCACGACGGAGTGCCCCGCCACTCCCGTACAACCGCGCATTCCGTTTGAAGGGATCCAGCATGGCTACCACGCGTCAGGCGCACACGGTCTGGGAAGGCAACCTGATCGAGGGCAAGGGCGTCGTCACCCTCGATTCCTCGGGGATCGGGGAGTACCCGGTCTCCTGGCCGTCCCGCGCGGAGAAGGCGAACGGCAAGACCAGCCCGGAGGAGCTCATCGCCGCTGCCCACTCCAGCTGCTTCTCGATGGCGCTGTCCAACGGTCTGGCCACGGCCGGCACCCCGCCCACCCGGCTGAACACCCAGGCCGAGGTCACCTTCCAGCCGGGCACCGGCATCACCGGCATCCACCTCACCGTCGAGGGCGAGGTGCCCGGTCTCGACGAGGCGGGCTTCGTCAAGGCGGCCGAGGACGCGAAGGCGAACTGCCCGGTCAGCCAGGCCCTGACCGGCACGACGATCACGCTCACCGCGTCGCTCGCCTGAGTCCCGCACCGGGCCGCACACGGCCCGGGACGCGTATGCGGCGCGTATGAGACACGCATGAGGTCGGTGACCCGCATGGTTCCCGCGCGGTGTTACGCGTGGTACACACGTGCGGGTCACTGCTCCTGTCCCCAACAGGAAGTTGCCTCATGTCATCCGCAGCAGAACAACAGCCCGCGACACGACGTCAGGTCCTGGCCGGCACCGGCGCGGCCGTCGCCACGGTCGCCTTCGCCGGGGTGTTCACCGAACTCTTCGCGGGTACCGCCGCCGCCCACGGGCACGCCGGCTACGGCCCGCTGGTGCCCGATCCCGGCGGACTGCTCGATCTGCCGAAGGGTTTCCGCTACCGGGTACTGTCCCGCGAGGGCGACCCGCTCCGCTCCGGCGAGGGGCCGGTCCCCAGCAACTGCGACGGCATGGCCGCGTTCGCGGGCCGGCGCGGACACGTCCGGCTGGTGCGCAACCACGAGAACCGGGTCACCGCGAACATCGCCGTCCCGACCGTCGAGGGCCTCACCTACGACCCGATGGGCAAGGGCGGCTGCACGGCCCTGGAGCTCGACGGCGACAACCGCGTACTGGGCGAACGCGTCGCCATCGCCGGCACGGCGGTGAACTGCGCGGGCGGGCGCACCCCTTGGGATACCTGGCTGACCTGCGAGGAGACCGAGGACAAGGCCGGCACCAACGGCTACACCAAGGACCACGGCTACATCTTCGAGGTGGACGGCGCCGACCCGCGCCGCACCGGAGCCGTGCCGCTGACCGCGATGGGCCGCTTCCAGCACGAGGCGATCGCGATCGATCCGCACAACGGAGTCGTGTACGAGACCGAGGACGCGTTCGAGAAGCCGTTCGGGCTCTTCTACCGCTTCCTGCCCAAGAAGCCGCTCGGCGGCACGGGCTCGCTCAGGGCCGGCGGGCGGCTGGAGGCCATGCGAGTGCCGGGCGTCCCGGACCTCTCAGCGGTCCAGGAGACCGGGACGAGCTTCGAGGGGATCGAGTGGGTCCCCGTACCGGATCCGCAGGCCGCCGAGACCCCCATCCGGTTCCAGGACTTCGGGCCGAAGGGCATCACCCACGGCCAGAAGCTGGAGGGCTGCTACTGGGGCGGGTCGTGCGTCTACTTCGTCTCCAGCTTCGCGCACAGCTCCCAGGGGTCGGCGGCCGACCACTTCGGCCAGGTCTGGCGGTACGAGCCGCAGCGGCGTCGGCTGACGCTGGTCATCGTCTTCGGACCCGGTACGGACATCCAGCTGCCCGGCGAGTCCCCGGACAACATCTGTCTGGCCTCCGACGGCGGTCTGATGGTGTGCGAGGACGGCGGCGGCGCCCAGCACGTGTTCGGCCTGACCAGGCGCGGTGAGGTGTACGCGATGGCGCGCGGCCGGCAGAACATCGGAACGCCCGAGGAGCCGGAGTGGGGCGAGTTCGCCGGGGTCACGTTCGCCCCGGACCACCGGACGATGTTCATGAACTGCTACACGCCCGGGACGACGTTCGCCGTGACGGGGCCCTGGCGCTGACCCGCTGAGAGGCGCGCGAGGAAGCAGGGGCGGGGGGCGGCCGTGGATGCGGTCGCCCCCCTGGAATTCGCCCTGCGTCGGGGGCCGCCTCCTCCTCCGACCCGCCGCCGTCCGGGGGCCGCCGCGCGGCGCCGCAACGACGCGGGGCGGCCAGTGACGGTTGATCAGTTACTTTCCGTCAATGGCAAATTCTGCGCGAAAACTGACGACTATGACCGTTCTGGGAGCGGTGCTCGGAGGTGCACTCGTCGGCTGCGCCGGCACCTCGAGAGACGCCCCCGGTGACAGACCCGCGGCCGCCTCGACAACTCCCTCCAGAGCTCCGTCGAGCGCGCCTCCCGCCGCGACGACGCCGTCCGGCATTGCGCCCGGCCCCACCGGTCTGGCCCCCGTCCTCACACGCGGGCCGAAGAACGCCGCCAAGGTCGTCGCACTCACCTTCGACGCCGACATGACGGCCGACGAGGGGCCGCGCGCGGCCGCGGGTGAGCACTTCGACAACCCGGAACTGATTGCCCTGCTGCGCCGGCTGAAGGTGCCCGCGACGGTCTTCATGACCGGCCGGTGGGCCGAGGAGTACCCCTCGCAGGCCCGGTCCATCGGCACGGACCCGCTCTTCGAGATCGGCAACCACTCGTACAGCCACTACGCCTTCACGTCGCCCTGCTACGGGCTGCCGACCATGAAGAAGGACGCGATCCGCGGCGAGGTGGAGCGGGCCTTCGGTGCGATCCGGAAGACCGGCGCCCGCAATGTGGTGCCGTACTTCCGCTTCCCCGGCGGCTGCTACGACGACGCCTCGCTGCGCGCGCTCGCGGCGGAGAAGGTGACGGCGGTGCAGTGGGACGTCGTCAGCGGCGACGCCTTCGCGACGGATGCGAACGCGGTGGCCGAGCAGGTGCTCGACGGGGTGAAGCCCGGTTCGCTGGTCGTCATGCACTGCACCCGCAGCGCGGCGCCGGTCACCGGCCAGGCGGTCAGCCAGGTGGTGCCGGAGCTGCGGAGGCGCGGGTACCGCTTCGTGAAGGTGTCCGACCTGATGCGCGGCTGAGCAGCGCCGTCGTCCGGCGGAGGCGCGTCGGCACGGGACGGGTCAGCCCGAGCATGCCGAGCGCTGGGCCTCCTGCCATTCGCAGACCGGGCAGAGCGTGATCCCCTTGACCGACTCGGGGTACTCGGCCGGCTTCCGGCACAGTACGCATTCCGCGAACGGGGGCCCGCCGGCCGCCGCCGAGGACACGGCAGGCGCCTCGCAGTACGACGCGTCCACGCTCTCGTTCACACCCTCATGCGCACCCTGGTCCATGGGGAGGAGCCTACTCATCCGCGTACGGCAGTGAGCTTGCAGGCGACCGCGACGGCCGCCGCCGCGACGGCGGCGGCGCCGACGAGCGGGAGGACCGGCACATGGACCGTCCCGGTGAGCGAACCGGTGACCAGCCCCGTCACCGCGTACTTCGCGGGCGATCCGCTGGTCACCAGGGCCAGCAGCGCGGCGAGCACGGTCGCGACGACGGACCAGCCGCGCCGGTGCAGCAGCGGACGGGTGCACAGCGCGCCGACCGCCGCCCCCAGCAGGACGCAGCAGGCGGCCGCGAGCAGCCCGGCGAGCCCGGCGGCCGGCAGCGGGACCCGGACGGTGTGGCGGGTGTCGGCCGGTTCGCTGACCAGCAGCACTACCGCGGTGGCGGTCGTGCCCAGCAGCCCGGCGCAGCCCAGCGCGGCGAGCAGCGACGCCAGATGGGCCCGCGGCTGCCCGCCCACCGCCGCGGCGACGACGGTCCGGGCGGCGGGCGGCTCCTGGTCGACGCAGATCTGCACGAGCCACGCGGTGACGGGCAGCAGCCCGGCCGCGGTGTAGCCGAGCGAGTCCAGCACGGGCTGCCCCGGACGGACGCCGATGCCGAGGAAGGCCAGGTACAGGAGTACCGGCGCGAGCCAGCGCTGGGAGCGGAGCAGCAGGGCGGCCTGGTAGCGGATGAGCGCGGTCATGGCGCCTCGTCGGGGGCAGTGGGGCGCACGGGGACCCCGGAGGCCGCGGGGCTCCCGGAGGCCGCCGGGGCCGCGACGTCACCGGGCACGGGCGTGAGCCGGCGGATGTGCCAGGGCGGGCGGGCCGCGAGCAGGGCGCTCAGCAGGGCGTCGGAGTGCACGGCCGCGACCGTCAGCCGCAGCGCCCCGCCCTCGCCGGCCTCCTGCGCGGGGTCACCCGGCAGTCCGGCGGGGATCGAGGTGCCCGGCGGGCCCGCCACCTCTATCCGCACGCGGGGCCCGGCACTCGCTCCGGCCGGTGCGAGGGGCGCCGCGACCAGCCCGTGCCCCTCGACGCGGTACGCGCGATCGGCCGCGCCCGCGAGCCGGCGCGGGTCGTGATCCACGAAGACGACGGTGGCCCCCGCGGCGACACGCTCGGCGACGGCCCGGTCCAGTTCGGCACGGGCCGTGGTGTCCAGGCCGGTCCAGGCCTCGTCCAGCACCAGCAGTTCCGGTTCGGCGAGCAGCGCCTGCGCGACGGCGACCTTCTGACCGGTGCCCTTGGAGAGCTCCGCCAGCGGCGTCCGGGCGTGGCCGGCGGCACCGAAGCGGGTCAGCCACGCCTCCGCGCGCCCGGCCGCCTCGGGCGTACGCAGCCCGTGGATGCGGCCGAGGTGGACGAGATACCCGGCGGCGGTGAAGGGCAGCGCCGCCGGGAACCGCTCGGGGACGTACGCCGTGCGCGGCCTGTCGCCGCAGATCCGGCCCTCGGTCGGGGCGTCGATACCGGCGAGGAGCCGCAACAGGGTGGACTTCCCGGTGCCGTTGGCCCCCTCGATCCGGACGAGGGCACGCGCGGGCAGGCCGAGGTCGACCCCGCGCAGCACCCAGGGGCCGGCGAGGCCGTACCGCCGGCCCACTCCCCGCAGCCGCAGGATGTCCGCGCTCAGTTGGCTGACGCCTTCTCGGGCTTGACCTCGCTGGGACGTATGATCACGAACCCCTCGCCGTCCAGACGCAGTTGGACGGCCTCGCCCGAACCGCCGCGCAGCATCGAGCCGACGCTCTGCGAGCGGTGCAGCGACGTGGTGAGGTGGGCGCTCCAGCCGACGACCGCGTCCGTGTCGACGCACACCGGCTGCTGAGGCGTGACGGGGATCACGATGGGGTGCCCCTCGCACATCAGGCCGAGCTTCCCGTACCCGGTGAAGACGCTGTTGAAGAGGCCGCCGCCGGTCATCCCGGCGCCCTTCACGGTCTTGATCTCGTAGGCGAGGGTGGGGTCGAAACAGAGGACGTTGCGGCCGTTGATGGTGAGGACGTCGCCCTGCTCCATCTCCACGATGAAGCAGTTGGCCGCCTCGTGCGCGAACCACGCCTCGCCCTGGCCGCGCACCGCCATCAGCGGCAGCCCCTCGCCGGTGACGGCACGCTTGAGCATGCCGCCGAGCCCCTGGCCCTTGCGCTCGAACTGGAGATCGCCCCGGAAGGCGATCATCGATCCCTGGCGGGCGTGCATCTCGCCGCTGACCGTGTACTTGATCGATTTGGCGTTCTGCAGGGTCATCCCGGGGGCGGTTGCCTGCTCCGCCATGTGCTCGCTGGAGAAAAGATCGCTCTTCATGCGGTGCATCCTCACCCGGAGGGATTCATTCCGCCAAGAGCCGGATTCCGGGCGGCTGGCAGACTGGACGGGTGAGCAGCAACGACACTCCCGTATCCCTGTCCGAGACCGCCGGCCTGCCTGCGGACAGCCCCTTCCGTCCCGAGCGGACGAACCGGGACGAAGCGCAGCAGTACGTACTCCCGCTGGTGGTCCACATCGAGAAGACGGCTCCCCCGGCCCGCACCGACGCGCTGCGCACGGCGGCTCGCGCGGTGCTGGTGATGCTCTCCGACGAGCGGTCGGTGGGCGAGGGCGAGTGGGCGCAGGCGATGCGGGACTGGCAGGACGCCCGGATCCGCAAGGTGGTGCGGCGGGCGCGCGGCGCGGAGTGGCGCAAGGCCTGCGCACTGCCCGGGATCACGGTCACGGGCGAGAGCGCCGAGGTGCGGGTCTTCCCGCCGGTGCCGCTGGACGGCTGGCCCAAGGAGCTCGCCAAGCTCCAGGTATCGGGGACGGAGCTGGAGGACCCCGAGCCGCATGCCGCGCCGGACCTCGCCGGGCCGGTCCTCTGGCTGAACCCGGAGCTCGACATGTCCGCGGGCAAGGAGATGGCACAGGTCGGGCACGGGGCGCAGCTCGCCTGGTGGGAGCTGTCGGAGCCGGAGCGCACGGCATGGCGCGAGGCGGGCTTCCCCCTCTCGGTCGCCACCGCGGAGGCGGACCGCTGGCGGGAACTCACGCTGAGCGGACTGCCGGTGGTGGAGGATGCCGGATTCACCGAGATCGCCCCCGGGAAGACCGTGGTGGCCGAGGGTGCCCACCGGGTCGCTTCCCTTCCGGCGCTGCGGCAGGGGTAGGGCGCCGACCCCGGAAACGGGCTTCGGGAACCTCAAATCAAGCTCTGAACGTCCCTCTCCTCGGATTCACCGCCGTGTGCCGGGGCCATGACCCCTGCACGGAGTGGACGAGGGGGAGACCATGAGGCTGGGTATCGGTATCGGCTGGCGGCCGGAGATCGCCGACGCGGTGGAAGCGCTGCCGGGGATCGACTGGGTGGAGGCGGTCGCGGAGAACCTCTGCGCCGACCACCTACCCGCCTCCCTGGAGCGGCTGAGGGAGCGTGGCGTCACCGTGGTGCCGCACGGGGTCTCGCTCGGTCTCGGCGGGGCCGACCGCCCCGACCCCGGCCGGCTCGCCGACCTCGCGGCGCGGGCCGCGCTGCTGGGCACACCGCTGGTGACCGAGCACATCGCGTTCGTACGGGCGGGAGGAGCGCGCACCGCGTCGCCCGCGCTGGAGGCGGGGCACCTGCTGCCCGTACCGCGCACCTGGGCGGCGCTGGACGTGCTGTGCGAGAACGTGCGGATCGCGCAGGACTCGCTTCCGGTGCCGCTGGCCCTGGAGAACATCGCCGCGCTGATCCGCTGGCCGGACGAGGAACTGACCGAGGGGCAGTTCCTGGCCGAGCTGGTCGAGCGCACGGGGGTCCGGCTGCTCATCGACGTGGCCAACCTGCACACCAACCGCGTCAACCGGGACGAGGACCCGGCCAGGGCCCTCGACGAGCTGCCGGTGGAGGCCATCGCGTACGTGCATGTGGCGGGCGGCGTCGAGAAGGACGGGGTCTGGCACGACACACACGCCCACCCGGTCACCGAGCCGGTCCTCGACATCCTGGCCGAGCTGCGCTCCCGGATCAGCCCGCCCGGAGTCCTGCTGGAGCGCGACGACGACTTCCCGCCCGTCGCCGAGCTGGCGGGCGAACTGGACGCGATCCGCGCCACGCTCGACGCGGGCCGTGTGCGGCCGGTGAACCGGAAGGCATCCCCGCGCACCGAGTCACCGGCCGGCCCCCGGCGCCCGGAGGAACCGGTGGACGCCGACGCCGTCCGGGACCGGGTCGCGGTCGCGCAGACCTCGCTGCTCTCCGCCCTGGTCGCCGGTACCCCCGTTCCGGAGGGCTTCGACCACCACCGGCTCGGCATCCAGAGCCGGGCGCTGGCCGCCAAGCGCGCCGATGTCGTCGCCAAGGTGGCACCCGAACTCCCGGAGATCCTGGGGCAGGCCTACCGGGGAGCGTTCCTCGCGTACGCCAAGGCCCGCCCGATGTCGGCCGGTTACCGGCGCGACGCGCTGGACTTCGCCGAGCAGCTGCTCATCGCGGGCCGCCCCGGGGACGACGCGGCCCGCCGCCGGCTGACCCACTGGTGGCAGGACCGGGCCGCCCCGCGTCCGCCCCGCCGCACCACCCGGCTGGCGCGGGCGGCCCGATCCGTACTCGCGGGAAGGTGACCGGGATGAACACTGTGGCTCTGGTGCTGACGATCTCCGTCGCGCTCTCCTCGACGCTGCTGATCATCTCGGTCCGCCGCGCGGGACGCGGGCCGGGCGGCCCCGTCCACGACCTCTCCGAGGTGGCCTTCCTGAACGGCGGGCCCGGCCGGGTGGTGGACACGGCGCTCGCCGCGATGCACGCGGACGGCCGGCTGGTCGTCGGCGGGCCCGGCATCGTCGCGGTCCAGCGACCGGTCGCCCACGACCCGGTGGAGCGGGCCGTCCTCCAGGAGCAGGCCGCGGCCCCGAGCGGTGCGCTGCACACCCTGCGGGCCGCCGTGATGCGCCATGCCGCGGTGCAGGAGATCGGCGACGCCCTGGCCTCGCGCGGTCTGCTGGCCACGCCCGGGGCCAACCGGACCCGCGGCCGGTGGGGCATGGCGCAGGGGCTGCTCTGCCTGCTCGGCGTCCCGGCCGCCATCGGCGTGACCATCTATCAGTTCGTCTCGTCGGAGCCCTACGCCGGACCGGGCTTCCCGTTCTTCCCGAAGGTGTTCCCGGCGCTCCTCGCCGGGGCCGTCATCGGTTTCGTCTGCGCGGCCGGTGCCCGGTCGCGGACCACCAAAGCGGGCCGCAGGGCGGCCGCGGAGTACCGCACCGCCAACGCGTCGCGGACCGACCCGGACCATCTGATGGCGACCGCCGGGCCACGGGCCCTGCCCGATCCCGAGCTGCGGAGGCATCTGCTCACGGCGTCCCGGACGAGGCCGGCCGGGCTGTCCACGCCGTCGCACCACTCCTCGGGCTCCTCCTCCGATGCGCTGCTCGTGGCCACGGTGTGGTGCGCCGGTACGACCCCGGGCGGGGGCGGGTGCGGAAGCTCGTCCGGGCACAGCGGCGGGGGTGGCGGCAGCGGGTGCGGTTCGGGGTCCGGCTGCGGTTCCGGCTCGGGGTCCAGTTGCGGATCGGGGTCGAGCTGCGGCTCCGGATCGAGTTGCGGATCGGGGTCCAGCTGCGGCTCCGGATCGAGTTGCGGATCGGGGTCCAGCTGCGGCGGCGGGTCGAGCTGCGGCAGCAGCTCATGAGCGGCGCCCGAGACGGCATCGGGCGGTCACCGTCCGGATGGCGTGGGGCCGTGCGCCCCGGCCCCTGAAACGACGCCGGTGCGGCGCGCAGGCTGCGCGCCGCACCAGGAGCCGAACCCGGTGTCGCTGGAACGGCGGGCGGCACACCGTGCCGCGGTGCCCGCCGTCTGATCTTCCGGGTTGGGGTGGTCGGAACCCGCTCGCTACGCGAGCCCGGCCACCAGGTCTGCGACCGACTTGCGCCGGCCGGTGAAGAAGGGAACCTCCTCGCGGACGTGCATCCGCGCCTCGGAGGCCCGCAGGTGACGCATGAGGTCGACGATGCGGTGCAGCTCGTCGGCCTCGAAGGCCAGCACCCACTCGTAGTCGCCGAGGGAGAAGGAGGCGACGGTGTTGGCGCGCACGTCGGGGTAGCCGCGGGCCATCTTGCCGTGGTCGGCGAGCATCCGGCGACGGTCCTCGTCGGGCAGCAGGTACCAGTCGTAGGAGCGCACGAAGGGGTACACGCTGATGAAGTCGCGCGGCGTCTCGTCGGCGAGGAACGCCGGAACGTGCGACTTGTTGAACTCGGCGGGGCGGTGCAGCGCCATGTTCGACCAGACCGGGTCGAGGCCCCTGCCCAGCCGGGTGCGCCGGAAGAGGTTGTACGCCTCCTGCAGGGCCTCCGCGGTCTCGGAGTGCCACCAGATCATCACGTCGGCGTCGGCGCGCAGTCCGGAGACGTCGTAGGTACCACGAACGGTGACGTCCTTGGCCGCGAGCTGGTCGAACAGTTCCTGGACCTCACCGGAGTACGCGGCGCGGTCCGTGTCGGCGGGCAGCACGTCGCGAAGCTTGAAGACGGACCACAGCGTGTAGCGGACGACGTCGTTGAGGTCCTTCGCCTTCTTGCCGGCGTTGGGGCCCTTGCTTGATGTCACAGTCTCAGGAGCACTCATACGGCTATTGTCCCGCCTCGCTCCCTGTGCCCTGAACCAGGGTGGGGGTGGCGATGATCTCCCCCGTGGTCTCCCGCGTGTCCGCGCTGCTCTCCCCGGCGAGGTCGCGGACGATCTCGTCCGCCGCGCGGTGGGCGCTCGCGATGCAGCCCGGGATGCCTACCCCGTCGTAGACCGCGCCGCAGACCCGCAGCGCGGGCAGCTTGGCGACCTCCTCGCGAATCCGGGCGACCCGGCCGAGATGGCCGACGGGGTACTGGGGCAGTCCGCCGATCCACCGGGTGACCTCGGTGGCCACCGGCTCGGCGGCCAGTCCGGTCGCCGCCGCGAGATCGCGCAGCGACACCTCGACGAGCTCCGCGTCCTCGCGGTGCAGATGGTCCTCCTCGCCGTACCGGCCGACCGAGGTCCGCAGGAGGAACAGGCCGGGGGCCGCGTCGGCGACCCACTGCCACTTCTGGCTGGAGAAGGTGGCGGCCTTGATGGTGCGGCCGTCGACCGGGGGCACCAGGAAGCCGGAGCGTCCATCCAGCGTTCCGGCGGCGGTCACGTCGGAGCGCCGGAAGGCCATGGTGATCAGGGCCATCGACGCGTACTCGACGCCCGCGAGCTCGGCGGAGGCGGCCGGGGACTCGGCGGCGAGCAGGGTGGACGCGGACCAGGCGGGGGCGGCGAGGACGATGCCGTCGGCGGCGATCACCCGGGTGTCGGTGCGGACGTCCCAGCCGGAGGCGGTACGGGTCAGCCCGAGCACCGGGGTCTCGGTGAGGATCTCGCCGCCCCCCGCGCGTACGGCGTCGGCGACGGCGTCCGGGAGGGTGCCGATGCCGCCGGCGATGCCCTGGAAGACCGGCCCGGTCTGCTGCCGGGACGCGGCCTGCTCCTGGATGCGGGTCACCCCGTCGAGCAGTGAGCCGCCCTGCCGGGCGACCTCGAAGAGCTGCGGTACGGCGGCGCGCATCGAGATCCGGTAGGCGTCGCCCGCGTACACCCCGCCGAGCAGCGGCTCCACCAGCCGGTCGACGACCTCACGACCGAGCCGGTCGGCCACGTACGCGCCGACCGCGACATCGTCGCCGACGGCGGTCGGGGTGAGGTCGCGCTCCTGAGCGATCCGGGCGAGCCCCTCGGGCGAGAGCACCTCGCCGAGCGCCGCCGGGTCGCCGGGCACGCCCATCACATGGCCCTTGGGCATGGGGCGCAGTGCGTCGCGCGTCCACAGGGAAGCGGTGGCGGTGGCGGGCGGCTGGAGGCGGTCGCCGAGGCCGACGGCGCGGGCCAGGCCGACCGCCTCCGGGCGGCGGGCCAGCATCGATTCGGCGCCCAGGTCGACCTGGACGCCCGCGACCTCGCCGGTCCTGAGTTTGCCGCCGAGCCGGTCGGTCGCCTCCAGGAGGGTGACCCGCAGCCCGGTACCGAGAAGCCGGTGGGCGGCCGCGAGTCCGGCGATGCCGCCGCCGATGACGACGACGTGTCCCGTGGCCCTGTCCGCGCGGTTTGCTGAACGCTGCATGCCCCCACTCTCTCAAACCTCTTCCGAGTCCTGACCGTGACCGCTTCGAAACCGGTATCGCGCAACCCTGACCGGCCCCCCGTACGTCGAACCGGCACCATCAATCACCCGTCCTGGGGGGACAGTTATGCAGACAGCACCATCCACGCGTACCGGCAGACGTCCGGGCCGTCCGGCAGCCCGCCCCGCCCGCACCGCTCTCGCCGCCGGACTGCTCACCGCCGTGCTGGCGTTGAGC
Source organism: Streptomyces sp. NBC_01260 (assembly GCF_036226405.1). Lineage (NCBI taxonomy): Bacteria > Bacillati > Actinomycetota > Actinomycetes > Kitasatosporales > Streptomycetaceae > Streptomyces > Streptomyces sp. NBC_01260. The sequence continues at coordinate 1,485,950 of NZ_CP108464.1, forward strand.
GGCTGCGGCGCGGCCGGCGACGACTCCGGAGGGAGCTCCGACAAGCGGGCGGCCGCCCCGGCGCGGCAGGGCAAGGCGGACGCCGCCGCCGGGGACGCGAAGCAGGGGGCGGGCGGTTCGGCGGCGGCGAAGAAGCCGAACCCGCTGACCACCGCTCATGTCATCCGTACCGCCTCGCTCTCCGTCGAGGTGAAGAGCGCGCCGAAGGCAGCGGCCGCCGCGCGTGCGACCGCGGAGGCGGCGGGCGGGCTGGTCGCCGACGAGAGGACCGAGCAGGTCGACGACACGCACGACTCCTCGCACCTGGTGCTGCGCGTTCCGCAGGGCGAGTACGACCGGGTGCTGGGGGACCTCTCCGGGACGGGCAAGCTGCTCTCCCGGACGTCGGCCGCCAAGGACGTCACCGATCAGGTCGTCGACGTGGAGAGCCGGATCGCCACCCAGCGCACGAGTGTGGCGCGGGTGCGCAAGCTGATGGACCGGGCCGACGCGCTGGCCGATGTGGTGACGCTGGAGGGCGAACTGAGCAGCCGTCAGTCGGAGCTCGAGTCGCTGCTGGCCCAGCAGGCCTCGCTCAAGGACCGCACCACGCTGGCCACGATCACGCTCGACCTCTCGGAGGCGGCTGACGCCGACGCCGCGGACGACGAGGACGGTCCGGGGTTCGTGGACGCCGTGGGCGGCGGCTGGCACGCGTTCGTGACGATGGTGCGGTGGCTCGCGATGGCGGTGGGGGCCACGGCTCCGTTCCTGGCGGTGGCCGCCGTCGTGCTGGTCCTGTGGCGGCTGCTGCGGCGCCGGGGCGGGAAGGCCGGGCCGGACGGCGGGTGAGCCGTCCCGGGGGCGCCACGGCGCCGCTGGGAGCCGTGGCGCCGTAGCGTGGGCCTTCGGACGGGGCATCGAAGGGACTGGCATGACGGCGGAACGACTGGTGGTCATCGGCGGGGATGCGGCGGGCATGTCCGCCGCATCCCAGGCGCGTCGGCTCAAGGGTCCGGGCGAGCTGAGCATCACCGCCTTCGAGCGGGGCCACTTCACCTCGTACTCCGCCTGCGGCATCCCGTACTGGGTCGGCGGCGACATCGAGCGGCGGGACGACCTCATCGCGCGCGGCCCCGAGGAGCACCGGGCCCGGGACATCGATCTGCGGATGCGCACCGAGGTGACGGAGATCGATGTCGCGGGGCAGCGGGTGCGCGCCCTGGACCGGGACTCCGGCGAGACCTCCTGGACCGGTTTCGACAAGCTGGTGATCGCGACGGGGGCCAGGCCGGTACGTCCGGCGCTGCCCGGCATGGACGCGGACGGGGTGCACGGTGTGCAGACCCTGGACGACGGACAGGCGCTGCTGGACTCCCTGGACCGGGCGGCGGGCCGGCGCGCGGTCGTCGTCGGCGCGGGCTACATCGGCGTCGAGATGGCGGAGGCGATGCTGAAGCGCGGCTTCGAGGTGACCGTGCTCAACCGCGGCGAGCAGCCGATGGCGACGCTCGACCCCGATATGGGGCGCCTCGTGCACGACGCGATGGACGGTCTCGGCATCACTACGGTGAACCGGGCCGCGGTCACCGCGATCCGTACCGGGCCGGACGGCCGGGTGAGCGCCGTGGAGACGGCCGACGCGTCGTACCCGGCGGATGTGGTGGTGCTCGGCATCGGCGTCGAGCCGGAGACGGCGCTGGCCCGCGCGGTCGGTCTGCCGGTCGGTCCGCACGGCGGGCTGCTCACCGATCTGTCGATGCGGGTCGTCGGCCACGACAACATCTGGGCGGGCGGCGACTGCGTCGAGGTGCTCGACCTGGTGGCGGGCCGCACCCGTCACATCGCCCTGGGCACGCACGCCAACAAGCACGGCCAGATCATCGGGTCCAATGTCGCCGGCGGCTACGGGACGTTCCCCGGGGTGGTGGGCACGGCGGTGAGCAAGGTCTGCGATCTGGAGATCGCCCGCACCGGGCTGCGCGAGAAGGACGCCCGTTCGGTGGGCCTGCGGTTCGTCACGGCGACGATCGAGTCGACGGGCCGGGCGGGCTACTACCCGGGGGCGCGGCCGATGACGGTGAAGATGCTCGCGGAGTACCGCACCGGGCGGCTGCTGGGTGTGCAGATCGTGGGCCGGGACGGGGCGGCGAAGCGGGTGGACGTCGCGGCGGTGGCGCTCACCGCCGGGATGACGGTCGAGCAGATGACCGCCCTGGACCTCGGTTACGCCCCGCCGTTCTCACCGGTCTGGGACCCGGTGCTGGTGGCGGCCCGCAAGACGGTGACGGCGCTGCGGAAGGCGGGCACCGCCTGAGCGGTGCCCGGCTCCCGGCCGGTCAGCGGGCGGTGCTCGTGTGCACGTACTCGACGAGGCGGGTCAGCGCGTCCGGGGCCATCGACGGCATCACGCCGTGGCCCAGGTTGAAGATGTGGCCCTCCAGAGCGGCGGACGCGTCCAGCACCTCCTGGGCCTTGGCCTCCACCACCGAGGTCGGGGCGAACAGCACGGCGGGGTCGAGGTTGCCCTGGAGCGCCTTGCCGGGGCCGACGCGGCGCGCGGCCTCGTCCATCGGGACCCGCCAGTCGACGCCGACGACGTCCGCGCCGGCCTCGCCCATGAGGCCGAGGAGTTCGCCGGTACCGACGCCGAAGTGGATGCGCGGCACTCCGTACGGGGCGACGGCGTCGAAGACCTTCGCGGAGGCGGGCAGCACCGAGCGGCGGTAGTCGGCGGGGGCCAGCGCGCCCACCCAGGAGTCGAAGAGCTGCACGGCGGAGGCGCCCGCCTCGATCTGGACCTTGAGGAAGGCGCCGGTGATCTCGGCGAGGCGGTCGAGGAGATCGGCCCAGAGCTCCGGGTCGCCGTACATCAGGGCCTTGGTGTGCTCGTGGTTGCGGGACGGGCCGCCCTCCACGAGGTAGCTGGCGAGGGTGAACGGGGCGCCCGCGAAGCCGATCAGCGGGGTGGACCCCAGCTCGGCGGTGAGCAGGCCGATGGCCTCGGTGACGTACCAGACGTCCTCGGGGGTGAGGTCGCGCAGCCGGGCCAGGTCGGCGCGGGTGCGGATCGGCTCGGCGATCACCGGTCCGACGCCGGGCTTGATGTCGAGGTCGATGCCGATCGCCTTGAGGGGGACGACGATGTCGCTGTAGTAGACCGCGGCATCGACCTTGTGGCGGCGGACGGGCTGCATCGTGATCTCGGCGACGAGCTCCGGCATCGTGCAGGAGTCGAGCATCGGGATGCCCTCGCGGACCTTCAGGTACTCGGGCAGCGAGCGCCCCGCCTGGCGCATGAACCAGACCGGCGTGTGCGGCACGGGCTCGCGCCGGCACGCCTTGAGGAACGCCGAGTCGTGGGTGGCGGAGGTCTTCGTCTGCTGGCCCGAAGGGCGATCGTTGGCACTCACGCACAGAATCTTCGCACGCACACGGAAGGAGCCCGACCCCGCACGGGTGTCCCTCCCTGCGCGAGACTCCGGTTCCGCCTACTCTTCCCCGCATGGCTCCGGCTCAGGGACACTTCTCCGATCAACCCGATGGCACTGACAGCAAGGACAGTGCGGAGGGTGGTTCCGTCCCGCCCGCGTTCCGTTCGGCGGTCGACGCGCTGCGCTCGGCGCGGCTCCGCCCCGAGCTGGAAGTGGAGCCCACGCGTCCGCCGAAGCGCCTGGCTCCGCACGCGTACGCAATGGAGGCGGCCGTCGTCGACGGCGAGGACGATCTCGCCGACGGCCGGCTCGTCCTGCTCCACGATCCGGCCGGGCACGAGGCCTGGCAGGGCACGTTCCGGCTGGTGACCCTCGTCCGCGCCGAGCTGGAGCCGGAGATGGCCTCTGATCCGCTGCTGCCGGAGGTGTGCTGGTCGTGGCTGACCGGCGCGCTGGAGGCGCGCGGCCTCAGTTACGGGGAGGCGGGCGGCACGGTCACCCGGGCGGGTTCGCACTACTTCGGCGCGCTGGGGGCGCGACGTCCGGCGACCCAGATCGAGATCCGGGCGTCCTGGACGCCCCGCGAGGGGCGCGGCGGGGTGCCGGACACGGCGGCCCATCTGATGGCGTGGGGCGACCTGCTGTGCCAGATCGCCGGCCTGCCGCCCTCGGGCGCGTCCGACGCGGCGGTGGTGACGCTGCCGCAGCGGCGCGGACCGCAGGTTTCGTAGGAGCGGGACCCCGCTCCCGCACTTCGTGACACTACGTCATAGACCTCGCACAGGCACCGGCTCTCTTTTCGTACAATCGATCGCGTGTCCTATTTGCCCGAATTGTTACTCACCAAATCGTGATCTTCCTCTAAAGGAGCGGGCTCCCGGTGCCGAAGAGGTCAATGACCCTTCAAGCACGGTTCGCCCCGGCTTCATCCCCGAGCCGGCCCGTCCCGCCACTCCCCAGGAGGCCTGGTGTCCGTTCTCCTCGAGCAGCCCGCAAGCCTGGTCGCCTACCGCCCGAACAAGCCGACGGCCATGGTCGTCGTGGCCGACCCGCGCGTCCGTTCCACCGTCACCCGCCATCTGTGGGCACTCGGAGTACGTGACGTCATCGAGGCGTCGTCCATCGCGGAGGCCCGCCCCCGCGTCGGCAACCCGCGCGACATCTGCGTAGCCGACGTCCACCTGCCCGACGGTTCCGGGCTGACCCTGCTGTCCGAAACCCGAGCCGCCGGCTGGCCGAACGGCCTCGCCCTCTCCGCCGCCGATGACATCGGCGCCGTACGCAACGCCCTCGCGGGCGGCGTCAAGGGCTATGTCGTCACCGGCACCCGTACCAACATCGGCCACCCCACCCGTCCCGGCGTCGCGCCCATCGGCGCCAATGCCGCCCGTATGCACCGCCGTCCTCCCGGCACCCCGAGCCACCCGGGCGGCTACCGCGAACTGTCCGGCCGCGAGGTGGAGGTCCTCCGGCTCGTCGCCGAAGGGCAGTCCAACAAGGCCATCGGCGTCTCCATGGGGCTCTCCGCCCTGACCGTCAAGAGCCACCTCGCCCGAATCGCCCGCAAGCTCGGCACCGGAGACCGTGCAGGAATGGTCGCCGTGGCCCTGCGAACGGGCATCATCCACTGATTCCACACCCCCGCCGGTGTGCAGAAATGCAGATCCGGCTGGTTTACGTGCATCGGCGCCCGTCGACGGAACGTTCCGTCGACGGGCGCCGCACATACACAGATACCCTTGACACGTGACCGACGCCCAAGAGACCGCAGCAGACACTTCACTGCGAACCACCGGGGGCGCCCCCCCGGACGACGTCGCCCCGGCGCCGATCCCCTTACTCGAACCTCGCGAGGGCATTCCACCGGTGGCGGCCTCCGACGACGCCCTGGCCAGGGTGATCGCGGCCTTCGCCGCGGGCTCCGGCCCGGTGGCCGTCGACGCCGAGCGCGCCTCCGGCTACCGCTACGGGCAGCGCGCCTATCTCGTACAGCTGCGCCGTGACGGCGCGGGCAGTGCGCTCATCGACCCGGTCGGCTGTCCCGACCTGTCCGGGCTGGGCGAGGCGCTGCACGGGGCCGAGTGGATCCTGCACGCGGCGACCCAGGACCTGCCCTGCCTGCGCGAGATAGGGATGACGCCGACCGGGCTCTTCGACACCGAGCTGGCCGGACGGCTGGCCGGCTTCCCGCGGGTCGGCCTCGGCGCGATGGTCGAGAGTGTGCTCGGCTACTCCCTGGAGAAGGGGCACTCCGCCGTCGACTGGTCCACCCGCCCGCTGCCCGACCCCTGGCTGCGCTATGCGGCGCTCGACGTCGAGCTGCTGATCGATCTGCGCAACGCCCTGGAGGAGGAGCTCGACCGGCAGGGCAAGCTGGAATGGGCCCAGGAGGAGTTCGCCGCCATCGCCGCGGCGCCGCCCGCTCCCCCGCGCCAGGACCCGTGGCGCCGCACCTCCGGGATGCACAAGGTCCGCCGCCGCCGCCAGATGGCGGTGGTCCGGGAGCTGTGGAACACCCGCGACCAGGTCGCCCGGCGCCGCGACATCTCGCCCGGCAAGGTGCTCGGCGACGCCGCGATCGTCGAGGCCGCGCTGGCGCTCCCGGCCAATGTCCAGGCGCTGACCGCGCTGCCCGGCTACGGCCACCGCATGGGCCGGCGGCAGCTGGAGCAGTGGCAGGCCGCCGTCGACCGGGCGAGGGAACTGCCCGACACGGAGCTCCCGCAGCCCGGCCAGCCGCTGACGGGCCCGCCGCCGCCGCGCGCCTGGGCGGACAAGGACCCGGTCGCGGCAGCACGCTTGTCGGCCGCACGTGCCGCGGTGTCCGAGCTCGCGGAGCGGCTGCACATGCCCCAGGAGAACCTGATCACGCCGGACACGGTGCGCCGGGTGTGCTGGGAACCGCCGAAGGATCCGACGCCGGACGCGGTCGGATACGCACTCGCCGGATACGGCGCACGGCACTGGCAGATCGAACAGGTGACCCCTCTGTTGGTCGATGCACTGGTTCCGGAGGCCTGAGAGGGCATCGGACAGGGGCGTATTCACGCCAGGTTGCGCGGCCTGCGGTCGCTGACTCCGCGTTCCGTGGCCCGGACGGGCAGATTTCAAGGCCGTCCGGGCCATTTCGCGTATGTGACCTTCGCCGCTCCCGGCGCAAGGACTGGGCAGTCTGGTTACCCGCAAGTAGCATGAGGGTGGTGGCGCGCTTCCGGGCGTGCCCCGCAGCAGTGCCATCCCGCACCCTGGAGGAGAGCCACCGTGCCTCGTACCATCCGGGACGTCGTCTTCGTCGACGGCGTCCGCACCCCGTTCGGCAAAGCGGGCCCGAAGGGCATCTACCACGAGACCCGCGCCGACGATCTCGTCGTGAAGGCCATCCGGGAGCTGCTGCGCCGCAACCCGGACCTGGACCCCGCACTGATCGACGAGGTCGCCATCGCCGCGACCACCCAGATCGGCGACCAGGGCCTCACGCTCGGCCGCACCGCCGGAATCCTGGCCGGTCTGCCGCAGTCCGTCCCCGGCTACTCCATCGACCGCATGTGTGCGGGCGCCCTGACCGCCGTCACCTCGACGGCCGGCTCCATCGCCTTCGGCGCGTACGACGTCGTCGTCGCCGGTGGCGTCGAGCACATGGGCCGGCACCCGATGGGCGAGGGCGTGGACCCGAACCCGCGCTTCGTGTCGGAGAAGCTGGTCGACGAGTCCGCCCTGTTCATGGGCATGACCGCGGAGAACCTGCACGACCGGTACCCCACGATCACCAAGCAGCGCGCCGACGAGTACGCGGTGCGTTCGCAGGAGAAGGCCGCCAAGGCGTACGCCAACGGCAGCATCCAGCAGGACCTGGTGCCGGTCTCCGTGCGCCGCACCAACCCCGAGGCCGGTGAGACGGGCTGGGGCCTGGTCACCGCCGACGAGCCGATGCGTCCGGGCACCACGATGGAGTCCCTGGCCGGCCTGAAGACCCCGTTCCGCGCCCACGGCCGCGTGACGGCCGGTAACGCCGCGGGGCTCAACGACGGCGCCACCGCCTCGCTGCTCGCCGCCGAGGACGTCGCCCGCGAGCTGGGCCTCCCGGTCAGGATGCGCCTCGTCTCCTACGCCTTCGCCGGCGTCGAGCCGGAGGTCATGGGCTACGGCCCGATCCCGGCGACGGAGAAGGCCCTCGCCAAGGCGGGCCTGTCCATCTCGGACATCGGTCTCTTCGAGATCAACGAGGCGTTCGCCGTGCAGGTGCTCGCCTTCCTGGAGCACTACGGCATCGCCGACGACGACGCGCGCGTCAACCAGTACGGCGGCGCGATCGCCTACGGCCACCCGCTGGCCTCCTCCGGCGTCCGGCTGATGACTCAGCTGGCCCGCCAGTTCGAGGAGCAGCCCGAGGTCCGCTACGGCCTGACCACCATGTGCGTCGGCTTCGGCATGGGCGCCACCGTCGTCTGGGAGAACCCGCACTTCGACGCAGACGGAGGCAGCAAGTGAGCTCCACCACCGAGCTTCTGAAGGGTGCGGCCGAGCTGTTCCCCGGCGAGGTCGTCACGCAGGCGCACGTACGCCACCTCGACCTGCCGGGAGGCGCGGGCAACTTCGCCCTCATCACCCTGGACAACGGCCTGGACCACACCAAGCCGACCACCTTCGGACCCCAGTCGCTGGCGAATCTCGACGCCGCGATCGACCAGGTCGAGAAGGAGGCCGCCGAGGGCACGATCACCGGCATCGGCATCACCGGCAAGCCGTTCATCTTCGCGGTCGGCGCCGACCTCAAGGGCGTCGAGCTGCTCAAGGAGCACAGCGACGCGCTGGCCATCGGCAAGGGCGGCCACGACGTCTTCCGCCGGCTGTCCGCTCTCGCGGTCCCGACGTTCGCGTACTACAACGGCGCGGCGATGGGCGGCGGTGTCGAGGTCGGTCTGCACTGCTCGTACCGCACCGTCTCCAAGGCGCTGCCGGCCTTCTCGCTGCCCGAGGTCTTCCTCGGCCTGGTCCCCGGCTGGGGCGGCTGCGCGCTGCTCCCCAACCTGATCGGCGCCGACCGCGCGGTCACGGTGATCATCGAGAACTCGCTCAACCAGAACCGCCAGCTCAAGGGCAAGCAGGTCTTCGAGCTCGGGATCGCCGACGCCCTTTTCGAGGGCGCCGACTTCCTGGAGCAGTCGCTGATCTGGACCGCGTCCGTGCTGGGCGGCACGATCGCGGTGGAGCGCCCCGCGATCGACCGCGGGGACGCCTGGGACCAGGCCGTCGCGCGGGGCAAGGCCATCGCCGACTCCAAGGTGCACGGCGCCGCCCCGGCCGCGTACCGCGCGCTGGACATCATCGCCGCGGCCAAGGACGGTGACCTGGGCGCCGGCTTCGACGCCGAGGACCGGGCCCTCGCGGACCTGATCATGGGCGGCGAACTGCGCTCGGGCATCTACTCGTTCAACCTGGTCCAGAAGCGCGCCAAGAGCCCGGCCGGTGCCCCGGACAAGGCCCTGGCCCGTCCGGTGACCAAGGTCGGCGTGGTGGGCGCGGGCCTGATGGCCTCGCAGCTCGCCCTGCTCTTCCTGCGCCGCCTGGAGGTGCCGGTCGTCCTGACCGACATCGACCAGGCACGTGTCGACAAGGGTGTGGGCTACGTCCACGGCGAGATCGAGAAGCTGCTCGGCAAGGGCCGCATCAACCAGGACAAGGCCAACCGTCTGAAGGCCCTGGTCTCCGGTGTGCTGGACAAGGCGGAGGGCTTCTTTGACGCCGACTTCATCATCGAGGCGGTCTTCGAGGAGATCGGCGTCAAGCAGCAGGTGTTCGCGGAGGTCGAGGCGGTCGCCCCGGCGCACGCGATCCTCGCCACCAACACCTCGTCCCTCTCGGTCACCGAGATGGCGTCGAAGCTGAAGAACCCCGAGCGGGTCGTCGGCTTCCACTTCTTCAACCCGGTCGCGATCCTTCCGCTCCTGGAGATCGTCCGCGGCGAGCAGACCGACGACGCCTCGCTGGCCACGGCGTTCGCAGTCGCCCGCAAGCTGAAGAAGACCGCGGTCCTGGTGAAGGACGCCCCGGCGTTCGTCGTCAACCGCATCCTCACCCGCTTCATGGGCGAGATCCAGAACGTCATCGACGAGGGCACCCCGGTCGAGGTCGCGGAGAAGGCCATCGAGCCGCTCGGCCTGCCGATGTCCCCGCTGGTGCTCCTGGAGCTGGTCGGCCCGGCGATCGGGCTGCACGTCTCCGAGACCCTGAACCGCGCCTTCCCGGAGCGCTTCACGGTGTCCGAGAACCTGGCGGCCGTCGTCAAGGCCGGCAAGCGCGGCTTCTACGTCTACTCCGCCGAGAATCCTGCCAAGCCGGAGCTGGACCCGGAGGTCGCCGCACTCCTGAAGCAGGGCGACTCCGTCCTGTCCGAGGAGCAGGTCCGTGACCGCGTCCTGGACGCGGTGGCGCAGGAGATCGGCCTGATGCTGGACGAGGGTGTCGTCGCCGAGGCGCAGGACATCGACCTCTGCCTGATCACCGGCGCGGGCTGGCCCTTCCACCTGGGCGGCATCACGCCGTACCTGGACCGCGAGGGTGTCTCCGAGCGGGTCAACGGGAAGAAGTTCCTGGCGCAGGGCGTGGCGAGCGTTCCGGCCTAACGTCCTTCACTGCTGCGCGGAAGGGCCGCACCGGATGGTTCCGGTGCGGCCCTTCCGCGTGTTCGCGGGGCGCTCAGCGGCCTCGCCGCGGGACGACCACGACGGCGAACGGCTCAGAGCACACGCCACTCGTCGAGGCTCAGCCCCGGGCCGTCCGTCTGGCGCGCCACGCGCGGGGTGCCGTCCTCGCCGACGACCGCCATCACCACCCGGCCCAGGGCGTCATGCGTCAGGACCGGGGTGTTCACGCAGGGCGCGCCGGTGTCCGACCACCACACGCCATTGGCCTCGTTCTCGGTCATGCCGACGCCGACGGCCGCCGCGCCGTTCGCCCCTCGGTGAGCGAGCACCGTGCAGTCGAGGCCGTCCAGGACCGTGCGGATCGCGGCGTGCGCGCCAGTGCCCGGAACGCCGCCGAGGGACATGGGCCCGACACCGGCGCGGTAGGCGACGACACCGCTCTCGGGGTCCGTCCAGTAGTACGTGGCGCGCCCGGCCGACGTCTCCAGCACGGCCAGGGAACCCGGCCTCACCACGGCCGGTGAGCGCCGGACGTCGCCCCACCCTCCACCGGGCTTCTCCTGCTCCCAGTGCAGTGTCTCCTTGTTCGTCACCGCGAAGATCTCGATGCAGCCGGTGCTGAGCACCGCCACGGCGGGGACCTCCTTGATGCGCGTACAGCGCAGGTCCTCCCAGCCGCGCCATTTGCCGTCCTTGCGCTCGCGCCGCACCATCATGCCGCCGCGCCCGTTGCGGACGGCGATGTTCACCTCACCCGCCCCGTTCACCACGACGACCGGTGCACCGAACCTGCTGCCCACGTCGGGTTCCTTGTGCGGGTTGCCCAGCGAGTTCCAGGCCGAGACCGGACGCCCCGTCTGGTACTGGATCGCGTGCACGATGTCGACGGTGACGCCGTCCCCGTCGGCGGCGGGCCGTTCACGCCGTCCGGCGAAATGAACGTAGGCCTCGGCGTTCTGCGCCACGGACAGATGCGTCAGCTCCGGAAGCGGCACCACATCGGAGGCATCCCATTCCGGACCACCGGGGCGCTTCTCCGTCCAGCGACGAAGACCGCCCTCGCCGGGAGCGTAAGCGGTGATCCGGCCGTCCTTGCCCCGGGTGAGCCAGATACCGCGTAGCGCCTGGGCCTCAGGGGCAACCTTCGAGGTCGCGCGGGCATCCTGTCCGAGCATGAGTCTGCGATTACCTTTCAAGAACTGACGTCCGTCAAATCGCTCAGCATTTCGAATCCGTTACATCCTAAGCCCCGGCAGGAACGTGTAATCCGGGGCTCACCAGCGTACGATTCGCCGCCGATCCGCCCCTGCCACGCGCTCACACCGGCACGGCCACGTCACAGTCCGCCGTACGTACACCTACTCGACTGTCTATAGTGCTCAGTCCCAGGAAATCGCGGACCGGCCTCATCCCCCCCACCCGAATCCCACCCCATCACCTGCGCCTCGACCGGGCCATAAGTTGTGAGGACTCACCCAGGATGAGCCAAGACGCCTTCGCCCCTGACCACCAGGGCTCCCCGGAGAACACCCGCCGCGGGCGCAAGCGCGTACGAACGCGGGGCCAGCGAATACGGCGGGCCATCCTGCTGTCGGTCCTGGTACTCGTCATCGCCGCGGGCGGAACGGCGTACTGGCTCTACAGCCGGCTCGACGGGAACATCAAGGGCGTCGACATCAACAAGGCGCTCGGTGACGACCGCCCCGAGAAGCTCCCCACCAGTGGACAGAACCTGCTGGTTCTCGGCTCCGACTCGCGCGCCGGGGCCGAGAACAAGGCGCTGGGCGGCGGGGGCGGCGTCAGCGGGGCGCGCTCCGACACCGCGATGGTGGTGCACGTCCCCGAGGGCCGCAGCAGGGCCGTCGCCGTGTCCATCCCCCGCGACACCCTGGTGACCCGGCCCGAGTGCACCAAGGCCGACGGCTCCACCGTGGACTCCGCGAACCGCGTGATGTTCAACTCCGTCTACTCCCAGGTCGGTCCGGCCTGCGTGGTCAAGACCGTGGAGAAGATGTCCGGGGTCCGCATCGACCACTATCTGGAGATCAACTTCGCCGGGTTCAAGGACCTCGTCGACGCCATCGGCGGCGTCACCGTCGATGTCCCCCAGGATATCCACGACAAGTCCTCCGGACTCGACCTCACCGCCGGGCCCCACAAGCTCAACGGCACCGAGTCCCTCTCCTACGTCCGCACCCGCCACGGCATCGGCGACGGCAGCGACCTCGGCCGCATCGGGCTCCAGCAGCAGTTCCTCCTGGCCCTGCTCAGCGAGGTCAAGTCGCAGAACCTGCTGGGCAGTCCGGCCAACGCCTACAAGATCGCGAACTCCGCCACCAAGTCCCTCACCACCGACGAGGGACTCGCCTCCCTCAAGTCGCTGACGCAATTCGCCCGTTCGATGAACGGCGTGGACCCGGGCTCGATGGAGACCATCATGCTTCCGGTGGCGTACGACAAGATCGACCCCAACCGCGTGGTGGCCGCCCAGCCGCAGGCCAAGACGCTCTGGAAGGCGATCCGCGAGGACGCCACCATCCCGGAGTCCGCCAAGAAGTCCCCCGCGACCGGCGGCTGACGCCACCTCACCGGCGCCGCCTTCGGGGACCGGGACCGCTGAGAGGGGACGGGGGAACGGGGCGAAGTTCGCGCTCCATCCCGTACCCAGCTCGGCCGGCAGCAGGGCCGGATCCCCCTGGCACACCTCCTGCAGCAGAGCGGCGTCCCCCGCCCCTTGTCCCGGCTCCATCCGGCCCACAGCACGGGCAGGCCCCCACGCGGGCCCGCACGAGGCCGCCGAGCAGTTCGGGCATGCGCGGGTCCGCGGGCGGTGCGGCCGGTCTCACTCGGTGGTGTGGTGCACCCGGCTGTGCTTGCGGCCGTAGGCGAAGTAGATGACCACGCCGATGACCATCCAGATGCCGAACCGCAGCCATGTCTCGGCCGGCAGATTGAGCATCAGCCAGACCGACGCGGCCACCGAGGCGATCGGGAGCAGCGGGACCCACGGGGTACGGAAGGCGCGGTGCAGCTCGGGGCGGGTGCGGCGCAGGACGATGACGCCCAGGGCGACGACCACGAAGGCGAAGAGCGTGCCGATGTTCACCAGCGTCGCGAGCTCGTTGATGCTGGTGAATCCGGCGACGATCGCGATGATCACGCCGAGCAGGATCGTCGGGCGGTACGGGGTGCGGAAGCGCGGGTGCGTCCTCGAGAAGAACCGCGGGAGCAGCCCGTCCCGGCTCATCGCGAAGAACACCCGGGTCTGACCGAGCAGCAGGATCATGCAGACCACGGTGAGGCCGATGGCGGCGCCGAAGCTGATGATCCCGGCGTAGACGGGGTGCCCGACGGCCTTGAAGGCGTCGGCGAGCGGGGCGTCCACCGAGAGGTCGGAGTAGTGCTCCATTCCCGTGACCACGATCGATACGGCGACGTAGAGCGTGGTGCAGATGAGGAGCGAGGCCATGATGCCGCGCGGCATGTCGCGCTGCGGGACCTTGGTCTCCTCGGCGGCCGTGGCCACCACGTCGAAGCCGATGAAGGCGAAGAAGACGACCGAGGCGGCGGTGAAGATGCCCATGACACCGAAGTTGGTGGGGGCGTACCCGAAGATCAGCTGGACGAGCGGGGCCTGCAGGCCCGATCCGGCGGACTGCGGCTGCGCCTCGGGGATGAAGGGCGAGTAGTTCGCGGTGTCGATGAAGAAGAGACCCGCGATGATCACGATCAGCACCACGGCCACCTTGATGGCCACCACCACCGTCGTGACCTGGGCGGAGAGCTTCATGCCGAGCACCAGGACGACGGTCAGCACCAGGACCAGGGCGAAGGCGAGGAGGTCGAAGCCGAATCCGGCCGTCGCATCGGTTCCGGAGAGCGCGTCCGGCATGGACCAGCCGATGTTGTCCAGCAGTGAGCGGACGTAGCCGGACCAGCCGACCGCCACCACCGCCGTGCCCAGGGCGAACTCCAGCACCAGGTCCCAGCCGATGATCCAGGCGACCAGTTCGCCGAGCGAGGCGTACGAGAAGGTGTAGGCGGAGCCGGCCACCGGGACGGTGGAGGCGAACTCCGCGTAGCAGAGCGCGGCCAGGGCGCAGACGACGCCCGCGACCACGAACGCGATGGCGGTGGCGGGTCCCGCGGTCTCCTTGGCCACCTTGCCGGTGAGGACGAAGATTCCGGTGCCGATGATGACGCCCACCCCGAAGACCGTGAGGTCCAGGGCGGAGAGGGACTTCTTGAGAGCGTGCTCCGGCTCCTCGGTGTCGCGGATGGACTGTTCGATCGTCTTGGTCCGGAACAGCCCGTCCCGGCTGGGGGGCAGGTCCTGCTGCGTGCTCACCGGCGTACCTCCACGCACTCGTCGTGCATGCCATGATTCGGACCGGGTTGCCCGCAGCACGCCCCGCAGGGCGCGACTTCACGCGAATGGGCCGGTCGGACCACCCGTACAGGGTGGGCGACCGGCCCAATCGTGGTGCGTCGTGGCGGATCAGTCCCGGACGGGCTCCACCACGGAGCGGCTCTCCGCGTCCGTCCCGTAGCGGCCGTCGAACTTGGCGACCAGGCCGGTGACCTGCCGCGCGATGTCCGGTGCCGTCAGCCCGATCTCGGCCATGACCTCCTTGCGGGAGGCGTGGTCGAGGAAGACCGGCGGGATGCCGAAGTCGCGCAGCGGTACGTCGACGTCGGCGTCGCGCAGCGCCTGGGCGACGGCGGAGCCGACGCCACCGGCCCTGCTGTTGTCCTCGACGGTGACGACGACGCGGTGCCGCGCGGCGAGCGGGGCCATGGCCTCGTCCACGGGCTTGACCCAGCGCGGGTCGACGACCGTGGTCGAGATGCCCTGGGCGTCGAGCAGATCCGCGATCTCCAGGCACATCGGGGCGAGCGCGCCGATGGAGACGAGCAGGACGTCGGGCCGGGACGTGCCGGGCTCACGGAGCACGTCCATGCCGCCGACCGTGCCGACGGCCTTGACCGACGGGCCGACCGCGCCCTTGGAGAAGCGGACGACCGTCGGGGCGTCGTCGACCGCGACGGCCTCGCGCAGCTGGGCGCGGACCTGGTCGGCGTCGCGCGGGGCGGCGATCCGCAGCGTCGGCACGCACTGCAGGATCGACATGTCCCACATGCCGTTGTGCGAGGCGCCGTCCGTGCCGGTGACCCCGGCCCGGTCCAGTACGAAGGTCACGCCGCACTTGTGCAGGGCGACGTCCATCAGGACCTGGTCGAAGGCGCGGTTGAGGAAGGTGGCGTACACCGCGAAGACGGGGTGCAGCCCGCCGGTGGCGAGGCCCGCCGCGGAGACCGCGCCGTGCTGCTCGGCGATGCCGACGTCGTAGATCCGGTCCGGGAAGGCCTTCTCGAACTTGGTCAGGCCGACCGGCTGGAGCATGGCCGCGGTGATCGCGACGATGTCCTCGCGTTCCTTGCCGAGCTTGACCATCTCCTCGCCGAAGACGGAGGTCCAGTCGAGGCCGGAGGTGGCAACGGGCAGTCCGGTGTCGGGGTGGATCTTGCCGACGGCGTGGAATCGGTCGGCCTCGTCCAGCAGCGCCGGGGTGTAGCCGCGGCCCTTCTCGGTGAGGCAGTGGATGATGACCGGGCCGCCGAAGCGCTTGGCGCGCTGGAGTGCGGACTCCAGTGCCTCCAGGTCGTGTCCGTCGATCGGTCCGACGTACTTCAGGCCGAGGTCCTCGAACATGCCCTGTGGCGCGATGAAGTCCTTGAGGCCCTTCTTGGCACCGTGCAGCGTCTCGTACAGCGGCTTCCCCACGACGGGAGTGCGCTCCAGGAGGTCCTTGCCGCGGGCCAGGAAGCGTTCGTAGCCGTCGGTGGTGCGGAGCGTGGCGAGGTGGTTGGCGAGGCCGCCGATCGTCGGCGCGTAGGAGCGCTCGTTGTCGTTGACGACGATGACGAGCGGGCGGTCCTTGGCGGCGGCGATGTTGTTCAGCGCCTCCCAGGCCATGCCGCCGGTGAGCGCTCCGTCGCCGATGACCGCGACGACGTGGTCGGGACGGCCCAGCACCTCGTTGGCCTTGGCGAGGCCGTCGGCCCAGCCGAGCACCGTGGAGGCGTGCGAGTTCTCGATGACGTCGTGCTCGGACTCGGCTCGCGAGGGGTAGCCGGAGAGGCCGCCCTTGCTCTTGAGCTTCGTGAAGTCCTGGCGGCCGGTGAGGAGCTTGTGCACATAGCTCTGATGGCCGGTGTCGAAGAGGACCTTGTCCTTCGGCGAGTCGAAGACCCGGTGCAGCGCGATGGTCAGTTCGACCACGCCCAGGTTGGGTCCGAGGTGTCCGCCGGTCTTGGAGACGGCGTCGACGAGGAAGGTCCGGATCTCTTCGGCGAGCTGCTCCAGCTGCTCGGGGGTGAGCCGGTCCAGGTCACGCGGTCCACCGATGCGGGTCAGCAGATCCCATCCGTCGCCCACCACCGCCCGTGCATGACGCGCTTCGCGCGGCTGTGTCACCGTGCCTCCTTGCGATTGTGCTGGTCGAGCATGCCGATCCGATGAGTCTAACGGCCTGCCCCGCGACCGGAAGCGGGCGCCCGGCCAGGGTGTGCTGTCCCACACCGCACCGGTACACGACCGTGCCCGGCGCCCTGTGGAGAGGGGCGCCGGGCACGGTACGGCGTCGCGGTGTCACCGGTCGAGGCCCTGGGGCCTCTCGTTTGGATCATGCCGGGCTCGCGGGGTCCGGCCTGATCCAAACGAAAGGCCCTAGGCGCGGCCTGCGGTCTTCTGCGTGCGGCGGGAGACCGAGTCGATGACCACGGCGGCGAGGAGAACCGCGCCGGTGATCATGTACTGCACGGCGTTGGCCATGCCGATCATGTTCAGGCCCTGCTGGATCGACTGGATGACGATCATGCCGAGGAGCGCGGACCAGACCTTGCCCCGGCCACCGAAGAGGCTGGTGCCGCCGATGACCGCGGCCGCGATGACCAGCATCAGGGTGTTGCCGCCGCCGACGCTCTTGGTGGCGCCGCCGGAGAGGCTGGCGATGAAGAGCCCGCCGAAGGCGCCCAGCGTGCCGGAGAGCGCGAAGACGATGATCCGGATCCGGTCCACGCTGATACCGGCGCGGCGCGCGGCCTCGGGGTTGCCGCCGACCGCGAAGACCTGGCGGCCGAAGGCCGTACGGCGGGCCACGAAGTCCGCGATCACGAGGACGGCGAGGAAGAGCACCAGGGCCAGCGGCAGCCCGCGGGCGCCCGCGGGCTCGTTCAGGACGTACGCGACGACGAAGCACAGGACGGCGACGATGCCGGTGCGCAGCACGATCTCGGCGATCGGGCGGGCAGGCAGGTTCGCGGCCTTGCGGCGCTTGCTGTCCACCAGCAGCGACGCGGCGTACGCGAGCACGGCGACCAGGGCGAGGGCGTAGCCGACGGCCTTGTCCTCGAAGAAGTAGTTGGTGAGGTCCTCGACGACACTGCCGGACGGCGTGTTGATCGAGCCCTCGCCGCCCATCATCCAGTCCTGCAGACCGCTCCAGCCGAGGAAGCCGGCCAGGGTGACGACGAAGGCCGGCACCCCGATCTTGGCGAAGAAGAAGCCGTGCAGGGCGCCCAGCGCTGTTCCGGCGAGGACGGCGAGGACGATCGCCAGCCACTCGGGCCAGCCGTGGTTGACGTTGAGCACGGCCCAGGTGGCCGCACCGACACCGGCGACCGAGCCGACCGAGAGGTCGATCTCGCCGAGCAGCAGCACGAACACGATGCCGACCGCCATGATGCCGAGGCCGGAGCTGTAGACGGCGATGTTGGCGACGGAGCTGGCGGAGAGGAAGTTGCTGTTCTGGAGCTGGAAGACGATCGCGATGACGATCAGGCCCACGAAGACGGGCAGGGAGCCGAGCTCACCGCCGCGCACCTTGCGGGTGAACTCCGACCAGTAGCCCTTGAACCCCTCCTCGCGTACGAGGAGGCGCGGGTCCACCGCGGGGACGGGCGCCGTCGACGGCTCGGCCGCCTGGGCCGGCACCGTGGCGTTCTGCTCGGCCTTCCCGGTCTTCTCGGTGGAAGGTCCGGGGGTCTTGGCGAGGTCGCTCACTTCGCGTCCTCCTTCGTGACTGAGCGTGCCTGACGGCGCGTGACGGCATTGTCCGTGGCGCCGGTGATCGCGGCGATGATCTCTTCGTGCGACGTGGTCGCGACGTCGAAGACGCCGTTGTTGCGGCCCAGTCGGAGCACCGCGACCTTGTCCGCGACGGCCCGCACATCGGCCATGTTGTGGCTGATGAGGATGACGCCGTGGTCGCGCTCGCGCAGCCGCTCCACGAGGTCGAGGACCTGGGCGGTCTGCTCGACGCCGAGTGCGGCGGTCGGCTCGTCAAGGATGACGACCTTGGGGTCGCCGATCAGGGCGCGGGCGATGGCCACGACCTGGCGCTGGCCACCGGAGAGCGAGGCGACCGGGATGCGGACGCTGGGGATCCGGATGGACAGGGTGTCCAGGAGTTCCTTGGCGCGCTTCTCCATCGCGATCTCGTCGAGGACGGAGACGCTGCGCAGTTCGTTGCCGAGGAAGAGGTTGGCGACGACATCGAGGTTGTCGCAGAGGGCCAAGTCCTGGTAGACGGTGGCGATTCCGAGGTCCTGGGCGTCGTTGGGCCGGTTGATCCGGACCGTCCCGCCCTCCCACTCGATGGCGCCTTCGTCAATCGGGTGGACCCCCGAAATGGTCTTGACGAGGGTTGACTTGCCGGCGCCGTTGTCGCCGACCAGGGCAACCACTTCGCCGGGGTGAATCTCCAGGTCCACATCGGTGAGCGCCTGAACGGCGCCGAACCGCTTGGAGATTCCGCGCAACGCCAGCACGGGCGTAGCGGACACGTGAATCATCTCCTTCGCCGCCTGACCGGCGGGGATGGTGCTGCATTGCACAGGGGGGTGCCGGTTCGGGCCGCCGGACCGCCGTCGTCGCCCGGTGGCCGTGAGGCCTGGGGCGGCGGCAGTCCGACGACCGGATCCGGCGAGAGGAGTCCGGCCCCGCCCCCGCTTTGCGGGGCGTTGACGGGGCGGGTGCCGGACTGGCAAGGGGCGCCCCTGAGGGCTTGCCCGCCGGTGCTACTTGATGCCGGCGGCGTCGCAGGCCGCCTTGTACTCGGCGGTGCAGATGTCGGAGGCCTTGTAGACCTTGTCCGCGACGATCGTGGAGCCGATGTTCTCCTTGGTCACGACCGTGGCGTCGTACAGCCGCGACGGGATGCCCTTGAACTCGCCCGAGAGGCTGTCGACCTTGGTGTTGGTCAGGTCGTCGAACTTCTCGCCCTTGAGGAGCTTCACCGCGATGCCGGCGGTGGTGTCCGCCTGCGGCTTGATCTGCTTGTAGATCGAGAACGACTGCTCGCCCGCGAGGATGCGCTGCAGACCGGCGAGCTCCGAGTCCTGGCCGCCGACCGGGACCTTCACGCCCTGCTTCTTGAGGGCGGTGATGATGCCACCGGCCATGCCGTCGTTCGCGGAGTAGACGCCCTGGAAGCCCTTCTTGCCCAGCGAGTCGATGGCGGCACCCATCTTCTTGTTCGCCTCGTCCGGCGACCAGTCCGGGATGTCCTGCTCGTAGACGACCTTCTTGACCTGGGTGTCCAGGACGCTGTGCGCGCCCTTCTTGAAGAAGGGGGCGTTCGGGTCGAGCGGCGAGCCGTTGATCATGACGACATTGCTGCTCTTGGCCTTGTCACCCAGCGCCTTGACGAGAGCCTCACCCTGGAGGCGGCCGATCTTCTCGTTGTCGTACGAGATGTACGCGGAGATCGGGCCCTCGGCGAGACGGTCGTACGCGACGACCTTGACGCCCTTCTTGTCCGCCTGCTGGATCCAGGACTTCGCGGCCTTGTAGTCGACCGTGTCCAGGACGATGACCTTGATGCCCTGCGTGACCAGCGCGTCGAACTGCTTCTTCTGGGTCTCCGCGTCCCCGCCGGCGTTGTTGTACTTGACGTCACAGTCGGAGCAGAGCGCCTTGATCTTCGCCTCGATCATCGGGCGGTCGAAGGTCTCGTAACGCGTGGTCTTGTTCTCCGGGAGCAGCAGGCCGATGGTCTTGCTGTCGCCACCGCTGCCGCTGTCCTTGTCGTCGCCCGCCTTGCCACAGGCTGCGAGGGAGACGGCCATGGAAACCGCGGCCGTGCCTATGACGATGCGTCGCGTCATTGCGTTCATTCTGGGTGTGCCTCCCTGACGAGGCCGCAGCGTTGCGGCCGAGGTGGCTGGAAGTCAACTCGGCCCCGAGGCCAGCGTCAAGGAGTAAATCCTTAACGAGATGACAACGGTGCCATTCGTTATCTAAGTGAAGGCAGGAGTCGCAGCGGGGAGGGTGCTCTCCAAAAGGGTTGAATCCCCCATCTCACTCAGGACGAGGGCGAGCGCGCCCAGCACCTCCGCCCGGCCGCCGAGGGCTCCGGGGAGCACCGACAACTGCCGTGCGGCGCTGGGGATGGAGTAGCGCGAGACCGAGTCGCGGATCGGCCCGAGGACCAGTTCGCCCGCCTCCGCGAGCGAACCGCCGAGCACCACCCGGCTGGGGTTGAGCAGATTGCAGAGGTTCGCCACCCCGCTGCCGATGTGCCGCCCGACGTCGCCGATCACCCGGCGGCAGCCCGGATCGCCCTCACGGGCCAGCTGGACCACCCGCTCCATGGTGAGATCGGGGCCGTGGCTGGGCTGGAGCAGGGGCAGCACGTACCGCGCGGCCGTGAACGTCTCCAGGCATCCCCGGTTGCCGCAGCGGCAGACCGGGCCCGATTCGTCGAGGGTGATGTGGCCGATCTCGCCGGCCGTGCCGCCGGGGCCCCGGTAGATGTGCCCGTCGATCACCAGACCGGCACCGACACCGCTGGCGACCTTGATGTACGCGAGGTCCCTGACCCCGCGGCCGCTCCCCCAGACCAGCTCCCCCAGCGCCCCGAGGTTGGCGTCGTTGTCGACGTAGACCGGTACCCCGAGGCGTCCGGCCAGCTCTTCCCTGGGGTTGATGCCCGTCCAGCCCGGCAGGATCGACGTGGAGCCCAGCGTGCCGGACTCGACGTCGATCGGGCCGGGAACACCGAGGCCGACCCCGATCACCTTGCCGGGGCTGATCCCGGTCGTCTCGATCAGCCGGTTGACCAGCTGTTCCGCCCGCCCGAAGCCCTCGGCCGAGGAGGCGTCCACGTCCAGCGGCTCGGACTCCTCGGCGAGCACCTGGTGGGCCAGGTTGCCGACCGCCACCCGAAGGTGCGTATGTCCGAAATCGACGCCGATGACGATGCCCGCGTCACCACTGAGCGAGACACTGCGGGCACGGCGGCCGCCCGCCGAGGTGGGGGTCACCTCGACCGTGCCGCCCTCTTTCAGTTCGCGAACGATATTGGAGACGGTGGCCGCGGAGAGGCCCGTGCTCCTGGCGATCTCCGCCTGGGTGAGTGAACCCGCCATACGTACGGCGCGCACTACCCGCTCAAGGTTGGCGCGATGCAGAGATGTCTGCGACCCCGGAGTCTCCATCGACTCTCTCACTCCTGCCATATTCTCCAACATGTGAACTCTAAGCTGAGCGTTTTGGGGTACTCCCCGTCAAGACCTTGAGCAGTCGAAGCCTCGGATGAGCACCGGACCCTCGCACGACGACGTCGGCGAACTCCCCCGTACACAGACGAACCGCCCGCCGGCGTGGATGCCGGCGGGCGGTTCGGTTCGTTCAGAGGTCAGCGCGGACCGCAGGTGGAGCCGGGCGGCGCTGGGGAGCTGTTACTTCACGGCTCCCGCCGTCAGGCCTGCCACCACCTGGCGCTGGAAGATGATGTAGGCCGCGAGGACCGGCAGCATCGCCATCACCAGGCCGGCGAAGAGACCGGACCAGTCACCCTTGTAGCCCTGGCCGTTGGCCAGTTCGACCAGGCCCTGGGAGAGCACCCGGTACTTCGGATCGGTGTTCAGCACCGTTGGCAGCAGGTACTGGTTCCACTGACCGAGGAAGTTGAAGATACCGACGCTGATCAGGCCGGGCTTCGCCATCGGCAACATCACCTGGAAGAACGTCCGGGTGTGCGAGGCCCCGTCGAGCATCGCCGCCTCCGCCACCGAACTCGGCAACGAGCGGAAGAACGAGGTGAGGAAGAAGACGGTGAAAGGCAGCGAGTACGCGATGTAGACCAGGATCAGTCCGTGCCGCGTGTTCAGGAGGCCCATGTTGTTCATCACGAAGAACAGCGGGACCAGCGCCAGGATGATCGGGAAGCTCATTCCGCCGATGAACAGGTAGTACACGAAGCGGTTCCCGGGGAAGTCGAACCGCGCCAGCACGTACGCCGCCATCGAGCCGAGCAGCAACGTGCCGATGAGCGAACCGCCCACCACCAGGATGGTGTTCAAGAAGTAGTCGCTCATGTGCGCCTGACTCCAGGCACGCGACCAGTTCTCGAAGTGAAGCTTGTCCGGCAGCGCCCACGGCGTCGACAGGATCGAGTCATCTGTCTTGAACGAGGCCATGATCGCCCAGAGCAGCGGCATGACCACCAGGATCGCCCAGATGACCAGTACGCCGTGCGAGAAGACATTGAGGACCTTGCCCTCGCTGCCCTTCTCCTTGCCGCCCTTCTCGGGCGCCTTGGACACGGGGGCCGGTTCCTTCACCGTGACCACGGGAGGGGTATCAGTGGCCTTCACGTGTGCTCACCTCGTACTACTGTCGAGCCGGCCACCGGGGCCGGGCTGTCTTGCCTGCTGGGGATCCGGGCGCCGCGCCCCGGGGAGCACGGCATCAGAACTCCAGCCGCTCGCGCCGGCCCAGTCGCATCACGATGGCGGCGAACGCCATGGTGATGAGGAGCAGTCCGACACCGATCGTCGTCGCGTATCCGGCCTGACCGTCGCGGAAGGCCGTCTGGTAGACGTACAACGGCAGGACGGTGGTCGCGTAGTCGGGGCCGCCGGGGCCCACGGTCATGACCTGTACGGCCGTGAACGCCTCGACCCCGAGCGCCAGGATGCCCATGTAGACCCAGCCCGACTGCACGGTGTCCCAGAGCAGCGGCAGGGTGATCCTGAAGAACGTCGTGACGCGGCTGGCCCCGTCCAGGAGCGCCGCCTCGTAGAAGTCCTTCGGGATGGAGGCCATTCCGGCGGAGAAGAGGACGACGAAGAATCCGACCGTCGACCAGATCAGCACCGACATGACGCAGATGAGCGCCAGGCTGGGGTCACCCAGCCAGTCCGGCTGAATGGAACCGAGCCCGATTCCCTTGAGCGCCGAATTCAGCATTCCACTGCGCGGGTTGAACGCGAACTGGAACAGCAGGGCGACGATGACGATCGAGAGCACCTGCGGGAAGAAATAGGCGATCTTGTAGAAACCCGAACCCCGCACGCCGGAGACCGCGGCGTTCTTGCGCCGCCGGCCCCCGACATTGAGCATGAAGGCGAAGAAGAGCGCGAGGCCCAGCGTCACCAGCGGCAGCAGCAGCACAAGCAGCACACTGTGCTGCAAGGACTTCCAGAAGATGTCGTCCTTCAGCATCCTGGTGTAGTTGTCGAAGCCGACCATCTTGAAGTCGGGGCTCAGACCGGTCCAGTCCGTGAACGAATAGTAGATGGCCTGGATGAACGGCCAGATGACGAAGACCGCGTACAACACCAGTGGGACTACCAAGAATCCCACAATGAAGCGGTACTTGCCGTGCTGCATCGTTTACCGACCCCGATCTTTCCGCGGGTGCCGCCGCTGGTGACGGTTACTCACTGGTGCTTGTAGTGCTTGATGGACTGGTCCTTGGCCGCGGCGTCCGCGAAGCCCTGGATCTTCTTGATGGCCTCGGCCGGAGTCAGGCGCCCGGCCATCATCTCGCCGATGCCCGCCGTGCCGATCTGCTCCTTCTGGAGCTTGGCGTACCAGTCCTGCATACGCGGGTTCACCACGTTGGCGCCGGCCTTCTTCAGGACGTCGACGCCGGCCTGCATGGCCGTGGACAGGGTGAGACCATCGGTGCCGCCGTTGTAGGCGCTCAGCGACTTGACCTGCTTGGTGAAGTTCTTCGAGGACTCCTCGGAGAGCATGATGCGCAGCTGCTCCATGCCGCCCTCGGGGTTCTTCGCCTTGGCCGGGACGATGAAGGGCTCGCCGCCGGACGCCCAGAGGGTGCCGAACGGCAGCTTGTCGGACGAGTCCAGGCTGGACGGCGCCGCGACCATCATCTTGAAGTCCTTGGGCGTGGTCGGCGCCGCCTCGTTCTCCACCCACGAACCGTTCGGGATGAAGAGCGCCTTGCCCTTGGTCCACTCGGTCTGGGACTGGATGTGGGTCAGGCCCGGGGTGCCCTTGAGGATGTACCCCTTCTTGTACAGCTCGTAGTACGCCTCGAACGCCGACTTGACGGCCGGGTCCTTCCAGGCGTTCGGCTCCAGGTTGTCGATCTTGTCGAGAACCTCCCGGCCGCCGATCTTGGCGATGAACGGGTAGAGCGAGAACGGAAGGTAGTAGGGGTACTTACCGGCGTAGGTCCAGCCGGCGATGCCCTTCTTCTTCGCCTTCTCGCACAGGGCGAGCATGTCGTCCCAGTTCTCGGGGTACTGGGCGTCCAGGTTGTCGAGCGCGGTCTGCGAGTACCAGACGCCGTACACGGTGTAGGCGTAGTACATGATCCAGACCGGGTCACCGTCGAACTGACCCATCTCCAGAACACCCGGGCGCAGGGTGTCGCGGACCTTCTTGCTCGGGTCGTCGAAGGACGGGGCGTCCATCAGCGGCGTCAGGTCGAGCAGCTGCTTCTTGCCGACGAGGACACCCATGTCCATCTGCTCGGCGCCCGAGTTGTCGATCAGGTCCGGCGGGGTGCCACCGTTGAACCGCGGCTGCAGCTGCGACTGGATCTTCTGCGTCGCGGTGTGCTTGACCTTGGCCTTGGGGAACGCCGCGGTGTACTGCTTCTCCGCGTCGATCGCGTACTGCTGACCGAAGCCGCCGTCGAAGATGACCACGTCGAGACCGGCCGTGTCATTGACGCCCAGCGGGTTCTTCGCGCTGGTCTTGCCCTTCTTGACCGTGTCGTCGCTGCTGCTGTCGCTACTCGCACACGCCGACAGGAAGCTCATTGTCGGGACGGTGATCAGACCGAGTGCGGCAGACCGCTTGATCACGTCGCGACGGCCAAGGCCCTCATTCTTGTGGGCGGAGGTGGATCCCATGCTCAAGTCCTCGCCTTCTACAGGACTCAGGCGGTGTTGTACCGGTCGCCCATCGATATTCGCCTAAGGCGAAGGGCCCCGCCACCGCGGTCGGTTGCGCTTGGGTGGTGCAGATTTCAGGCTAGCCATTGCAGTGGGGGGCGTCGGGGGGACCGGCCACCGGACGCGCCTGCGGCGCGTCGAGCTGCCCTGCCCCCGTTGTCCCCCCTGTCGCACAGTTGAAAAAAAGCTGTGCAGATGCCGACAGGTATAGTCCACTTGCGGCCAACTGAGCAAGATCGAATGCAGGTTTGGGCGGCAGTCTTTCCCGAGTTGAGACCTCACGGATACCTCGGCACCTCACGGCCTCCTCCGGATGTAACGATTTCCGCAATACGGTCGATTCGACTACGGGCTCTCATCCAACACCCTTGACACCACCAGCCACTTCACTCCCTACTAGTTCTTGCGCACGCTTCTGACAACGTTGTCCAAGCGCACTTCCTCGGGAGGAATGGCTCGGCATGCAGCCCCGACACGGTTCTCGCAAGAGACAAAACAGTACGGCCGCGCTGATCGCGGCTTCACTGGTCCTGGTCGTGACAGCCCCCACGGCGGCCGCCGCTCAGTCGGCCGGGTCAGGAGAAAAGGGTCATAAGCCTTCGGGCGACCGGATATTCAGTTCATCGTTCGAGGCGGACGAGAAGCAGCCGGACTGGCGCAATACCGTCGAAGAAGGCCCTGACGGAAAGAAGCGGACATCGGGTATCGATGGCGGCTTCTCCGCCGGAATACCGGGCAATGTGACGGACAAGGTCACAGATGTCCGTGCAAGCGATGAGAACACCGGCGGCGGCGAGGTGAAGGAAAACCTCGTCGACGGTGAATCCGGTACGAAGTGGCTGTCCTTCAAGCCCACCGCCTGGGCCGAGTTCGATCTCTCCGAGCCGGTCAAGGTCGTCACGTACGCGCTGACCTCGGCCAACGACCACGACGAGCGGGACCCGAAGGACTGGACGCTGCAGGGATCCGAGGACGGCAAGAGCTGGACGGACCTGGACTCCCGGACCGGCCAGACCTTCTCCGAGCGCTTCCAGACCAAGTCCTACGACTTCACGACGGACAAGGCCTACCAGCACTTCCGCCTGGACATCACGAAGAACAACGGCGCCGGTGACGCGACCCAGCTCGCCGACGTCCAGTTCTCCGACGGGGACACCTCGGCCCCGGCCCCCGACGACATGCGCAGCCAGATCGACCGCGGGCCCTCCGGCTCCCCCACCGCCAAGGCCGGCGCGGGCTTCACCGGAATGAAGGCGCTGCGCTACGCGGGTACGCACAAGGCGGACGGCCGGGCCTACTCGTACAACAAGGTCTTCGACGTCAACACGGCCGTCACCCGGGACACCGAGCTCTCCTACCTGGTCTACCCCCAGATGGGCAAGACGGACCTGTCCTACCCGGCCACGCACGTCGCGGTGGACCTGGCGTTCACCGACGGCACGTACCTGAGCGAGCTGCGCGCCACCGACTCCAACGGCGGTCTGCTGACCCCGCAGGGCCAGGCCGACGCCAAGCGGCTGTACGTCAACCAGTGGAACAAGGTCGACTCGCAGATCGGCACGGTCGCGGCGGGCAAGACGGTCGACCGGATTCTCGTCGCGTACGACTCCCCCAAGGGCCCGTCGAAGTTCCAGGGCTGGATCGACGACGTCAAGATCGCCCCGAAGGCGCCGCAGAAGCGCAAGGCGCACCTGTCGGACTACGCCTCGACCGTCCGCGGCACCAACTCCAGCGGCAGTTTCTCCCGCGGCAACAACTTCCCCGCCACCGCCGTCCCCAACGGTTTCAACTTCTGGACCCCGGTGACCAACGCCGGATCGACGAGTTGGCTGTACGACTACGCCAAGGGCAACAACGAGGACAACCTGCCCACCCTGCAGGCCTTCAGCGCCAGCCATGAGCCGAGCCCCTGGATGGGCGACCGGCAGACCTTCCAGCTGATGCCGTCGGCCGCGTCCGGCACCCCGGACGCGTCGCGCACGGCACGCGCGCTGCCGTTCAGGCACGAGAACGAGACGGCGAGGCCCCACTACTACGGGGTCACGTTCGAGAACGGCCTCAAGGCCGAGATGACGCCGACCGACCACGCGGCGCGGATGCGGTTCACGTATCCGGGCAAGGACGCGAGCATGGTCTTCGACAACGTCTCCAACGACGGCGGGCTCACCCTCGACCCGAAGACCAGCTCCTTCACCGGGTTCTCCGATGTGAAGAGCGGCGGCTCGACCGGTGCCACCCGGCTCTTCGTGTACGGCGTCTTCGACGCCCCCGTCACCAGCAGCGGGAAGCTCTCCGGCGGCGGTGGCGACGACGTGACCGGCTACCTCCGCTTCGACGCGGGCAAGGACCGTACCGTCAACCTGCGGCTGGCCACCTCGCTGATCAGCATCGACCAGGCGAAGCAGAACCTGGCCGCGGAGATCCCCGCCTCGCGCTCCTTCGGCCGGGTCGAGGACAAGGCCCAGGGCGCCTGGGACGACCTGCTGGGCAAGGTGGAGGTCGAGGGCGCGTCCGCCGACCAGCTGACCACGCTGTACTCCAGCATGTACCGGCTCTACCTCTACCCGAACTCGGGCTTCGAGAAGGTCGGCGGCAAGGACAAGTACGCCTCGCCCTTCTCACCGCAGGTCGGCTCGGACACCCCGACCCACACCGGCGCCAAGATCGTCGACGGCAAGGTGTACGTCAACAACGGCTTCTGGGACACCTACCGGACGACGTGGCCGGCGTACTCCTTCCTCACGCCGAAAAAGGCCGGCGAGATGGTGGACGGCTTCGTCCAGCAGTACAAGGACGGCGGCTGGATCTCCCGCTGGTCCTCGCCCGGCTACTCGGACCTGATGACCGGCACCTCGTCGGACGTCGCGTTCGCCGACGCCTACGTCAAGGGCGTGGACTTCGACGCCGAGGCGGCGTACGACGCGGCCCTCAAGAACGCCACGGTCGTCCCGCCGACCTCGGGCGTCGGCCGCAAGGGCATGGAGACCTCGCCCTTCGCCGGATACGCGGACACCTCGACCCACGAGGGCCTGTCCTGGTCGCTGGAGGGCTACCTCAACGACTACGGCATCGCGCAGATGGGCGAGGCGCTCTACAAGAAGACGAAGAAGCAGCGCTACAAGGACGAGTCCGAGTACTTCATGAACCGGGCCCGCAACTACGTCGAGCTGTTCGACAGCAAGGCGGGCTTCTTCCAGGGCAAGGACCCCAAGGGCGACTGGCGGCTGCCGTCCGACCAGTTCGACCCGCGGGTCTGGGGCTACGACTACACGGAGACCAACGGCTGGGGCTACGCGTTCACCGCCCCGCAGGACAGCCGCGGCCTCGCCAACCTCTACGGCGGCCGGGACGGTCTGGCCAAGAAGCTGGACACGTACTTCTCCACCCCCGAGACGGCGGGCCCGGAGTTCGTCGGCAGTTACGGCGGCGTCATCCACGAGATGACGGAGGCCCGTGACGTACGGATGGGCCAGTACGGCCACAGCAACCAGGTCGCGCACCACGTCACGTACATGTACGACGCGGCGTCGCAGCCCTACAAGGCGCAGGAGAAGGTGCGCGAGGTCCTGAGCCGCCTGTACACGGGCAGCGAGATCGGCCAGGGCTACCACGGCGACGAGGACAACGGCGAGCAGTCGGCGTGGTTCCTCTTCTCCTCGCTCGGCTTCTACCCGCTGGTCATGGGCAGCGGCGAGTACGCGATCGGCTCCCCGCTGTTCACCAAGACCACGGTGCACCTGGAGAACGGCCGCGACCTGGTCGTCAAGGCGCCGAAGAACAGCGCGAAGAACATCTACGTCCAGGGCCTGAAGGTGAACGGCAAGAAGTGGACGTCCACCTCGCTGCCGCACGACCTGCTGGCCAAGGGCGGCGTGCTGGACTTCGACATGGGCTCCAAGCCGTCGGCCTGGGGCACCGGCAAGGACGCCGCCCCGGTCTCCATCACCAAGGACGACAAGGTGCCGTCGCCGAAGAAGGACGTCCTGAAGGGCGCGGGCACCCTGTTCGACAACACCTCGGCGACCTCGGCCCAGGTCGAGTCGGTGGAGCTGCCGGCCCCCGCGGGCGCGAAGGCGGTCCAGTACACGCTGACCTCGGCCACGGCGGCGAAGGCTCCGACGGGCTGGGTCCTGCAGGGATCCGCGGACGGCACGGCCTGGAAGGACCTCGACAAGCGGTCCGACCAGACCTTCGCCTGGGACAAGCAGACGAGGGCCTTCACGGTGAAGTCCCCCGGCTCCTACGCGCACTACCGGCTGGTGTGCGCGGAGACGGCGACGCTGGCGGAGATCGAGCTGATCTCCTGAGTCACCCGCCGACCGCATGAGGACGGGCCGCCCGCACACCGGGCGGCCCGTTCCCGTGTGTGCGACCGGCCCGTCGGGCCCGGGTGACGCGACCCCGCCCAGCCGGCTCTACCGGCTTGCCTTGTCCCGCAGGGCTTGCTCCACTGCCTCACGCACCCGCTCCTCCTCACGCCGTGCGCGCCGGACGCGGCCCCGCCGGACGAGCACGAACGCCGCCGCGGCCGCGCCCAGGACGAGAACCAGGAGCAGCAGGAGGGCCCAGGGGACGGCCCAGCCGTGGGCCGTGGTCCGGACGGGATCCAGGGCGGTGGTGGAGCCTGCGGCGTCGGTGACGAGCGGGGTGACGGCGACGGCGGCCGTGAGCCGGAAGGCCGGGGTGACGTCGTGGACGGGGACCGTGACCTTCCAGCGCTCGCCTGGCAGCAGCTCCGGCGGCGCGGCGATGCGGCCGGCCTCGGTGCTCAGCGTCCCGAAGGGGCCGGTGAGGGTGACCTTCTGGGTGCCGGAGAGCAGCGCGTTGCCGGTGTTGTGGAGGCTGTAGGTCACCGTGGCGTCGCCCCGGGCGAACGGACCGGCGGAACCCCGGTAGTCGACGTGCACGTCCTCGACGGCGAGCGCGGGCCGCAGGGCGCCGCTGACACGCAGCTTGATCCGGATGCCGAGGCGCCTGTCGACAGCGATGCCCTCGGTGTCGTCGGACTGCTTGAGCGACGTCAGGATGCCGCCCACGTAGTCGCCGGGGGGCGCGTCGCGCGGGACCTTGACGGTGAAGGGGATCTCGGCGCTCTTCCCCGGGGCTATCCGGACGCTCTTGCGGCCGGCCTGGACCCAGGAGCCGATGGAGTGGGACTTCTTCCCCTCGGTGAGGAGGTCGAGCCGGCCCATATCCGTCGTGAATCCGTCGGCGGCGTAGACGGCGAGGCTCAACGGCTCGGTGCCGCGGTTGGCCACGACCAGGGCATCCTCGGCCGCACCGCCGGGGTTGACGGCGTAGCCGAAGCTCGACCGGTCTTGCCCATAGTCGTTCGCGGCCGTCCGGACCGTCCAGGTGACGTCGCCCCCGGCCGCCCGTGCCGGGCCGGTGGACGTGCCGAACGCCAGGGCCGCGAGGAGGACCAGGAGGGCGGTGCGGAGGGCGGCGGTGCGGCGAGGTGGTGCCACTGCGTGCATGGGGTCTCTCTCGGAACGGCGGCGTGGCAGGCTGCGGCGTACCGGAGCCTGCCACGCCGGTGGAGCGGGGAGGGTCAGCTGCTCAGCGCGGTGATCGTGAGGGTGGCGCGGTAGCCGCCCTTCTGGACGGAGTCCGGGATCTTCAGGTCGAGGTCGGCGCCCAGCTTGGCCGTGCCGCGGGCGTGCCCCTGAGGTGCCGAGCCGAGGCCCCGGGAGAGGGCCAGGCCGTCACCCTTGCCGCCGTAGCCGGAGGGGACCGACGCACCGGCCTTGGCGCCGGCGCCCTGGTCGAGGAGGTACGGCGACCAGCCGAGGTAGGAGCCCCCGAACGTCTTCCCGGCGTCCTTGAACTCGCTCACACCGGCCGAGACCGCCCACGGGGAGAGGGAGCGGCGGGTGTCCGACACGAGAATCGGGTTGATCTTGCCGGAGGCGGTGAAGTGGTCACCGTTCTCCTCCTTGGCCGTGCCGAGGTCCACCAGGCCGTTGTAGCCGTCGATGGTCCAGCCGAACTCGCCCGGAGCCGGCTTCGGCACGTTCACCTGGAGGGACTGGCCGTCACCGTTGTACGGGTGGACGCTCACCTTGTCGACGACCGAGCCGACCGGCTGGGCGGCGGTGGTGTTCTTGCACCAGTCGCCCTTGGAGACCTGGGAGTTGGGAGCGTCGCAGCTGCCGCTGCGGATGTTCTCCACGACGAGCTTCTCGTCGCGGACCTGGACCTTGACGTAGCTGCGGACGTGCTCCTGGTTCTGGACGGAGTTGTACCAGTAGCTGTCCGGGTTCAGCGGGTCGGCGCCGTTGCCCGCTCCGCTGGTGCCGCTGGAGTCGGGCTTGGTGATGTCGTAGTACTTGGAACCCGAGGCCGAGTTGGCCGTGACGTAGAGGACGCCGCCGGGGCCGGGGTAGACGTCGGCCGCGCCGGGCTGCTCCCCGGGATCGGCCTTCTCGCCGTTCTTGATGAGGTAGCTGCGGGAATAGCTGTGGTCGTGGCCCTGCAGGACCATGTCGACGCCCAGCTTGGAGAAGGTCGTCGGGAAGTCGACCCGGCGGGCCTTGTTGTCCTTGTCCTTGGCGTGCGAGGCCGGCGAGTAGATCGAGTGGTGGTAGACGAGCACCTTCCACTTGGCTTCGGAGCCGTGCTCGTTGATGACGTCCGTGACGTACGCGGTGTGCGCCGCGTCGCCTCCGCCGCCCTGGGAGGTGGCGTAGCTGTTGCTGTTGAGGTCGATGAACAGCACATCCTTGTAGATGTACCAGTAGTTTCCGCCCGAGGTGTCGGACGCCGGGTTGCCGTTGGCGTACAGCGCACCGGAGTTGTCCGTGTTCGGCGTCGAGAAGTGCTGCTCGTACGCCTTGCCGCCGACGTCGTGGTTGCCGATGGTGGCGGCCCACGGGTACTGGCGCAGCTGGTCGGGCGCCAGGAAGGAGTTCCACTGGGACTCGTTGTTGAGGGGGTCGTCGGAACCGGCGTCGGCGGCCGAGACGACGAGCAGGTCGTACTCCAGCTTCAGTTCGGTCCGGAGCGGGCCCTCACCGTCGGCGGCGACGTGCGCGTATACGACGGAGGTGAAGCCATGGGCGGCGGCGGGCCGGACGAGCCCGAGGAAGAGGAAGGCCGCCGCGGCGAAGACGAGCAGCAGGCGGCGGACACGGTGCGACATGGGTCTCCTTTGGGGTTGCCCGTGCACCGTGCTGGTTGTGGATGAACCGATGCCGACCGATTGACGAACCATGAGGAAACAAACGTTCGATGCGGGTCGGATCGGTGGAGATCGTGTGGAACGGACGAGCAGGATGTGGGAAAACGCTGCTCCGTACCGGCTCCCTCCCGCTCCCCGCCGGGCGGCCGCTGCACCCCCTCCCGGAGGACGATCGCCTTGCACCGCCCGCCCCTGGCCGCCGTACTGCTGGTGGCCGCAGCCCTGCTCACCGGATGCGCTTCGGGCGACGACTGGTCACAGCGGCGCCCCGGCCCCTCCGCCGTCGGCGCACTGGGGGCGGGATTCACCGGTCCGCACGGGTCACCCGCGCCGGAGTCGACGCTCACGCCGAGCCCGGGTTCGTGGTCAGGAGTCCGGCCCTCCCCCGGCACCCGTGTCGTCCTGCTCAGCGCGGGCAGCGACCGTCCGGCGAAGACCCTGGCGAAGGCGGTGAAGGCATGGGCGAAGGACGCGGACGTGGACCTGCGGACCGTGACCGCGTCCGGCGCCGCCGACCTCCTGCCCGCCGTCAACCGGGCGCTGGACCTGCACCCGGATCTCGTCGTCAGTGCGGGCAACGACCTCATCGATCCCCTGACGACCGTCAGCCCGAGCCATCTCGCCCAGGAGTTCCTGGTGGTGGGGGCGGAACTCGCCGAACCCACCGAGAACGTGACGGCGGTCGACTGGTCGGGGGCCTCGTTCCGCGGGGAGGGACTCGGCATGTCCTCGACGTACGACCCCGCCTCGTTCACCGACGCCCGCTGCGCGGCCGCCATTCGGGCGGGCGCCGCGGCGGTACTGACGGGGCACACCGGGATCGTGGTGTGGCTGGACGAGTTCTAGGAAGACGGAGCCGATCTCCTGAACCGCCGGGTCCCGCACGGACGGCCGGTGTCTCCCCACGAGATGCCGGCCGTCCGCGTTCTCACCCCACCGTGCAGGCGAGTTCGGTGGCGGGATCGGGGTCACCGCCGGCGGAGACGTATCCGAAGGCCGCGGATTCACCCGGATCGAGCGATCCGTTCCAGTCCGCGTTGTGGACCATCACCTCCTGGCCCTGGACGGTCGTCGCACCGTTCCAGAGGCTGTCCACGCTCTGCCCGTCCGGCTGGGTCCAGCCGACCATCCAGCCGAGCATCGGTACGTCGCCGGAGTTGGTGACCGTCACCTCGGACTGGTAACCGCCGCTCCACCTGTTGGTGATGGTGGGTGTCGCGGTGCACCGTCCGGGCGGCGGTTCGGTCGGGGTCGTCGGGTCCTTGACCCCGGTCACCTCGCCGTTGCCGCCGTCGAAGACCACGTCGGAGCAGGAGTAGAAGGTCTCCTGGCTGTCGGAGCGCTGCCACACCATGTAGATGACGTCGCGGCCGTCCTTGCCGGCCGGAAGCGTCCCGGACCAGGAGTAGTTGGCCTCCACCGTCCCCGGACTCCCGTTCAGCGGCGGGTGATCGACGGTGAGGAAGGGGGTCTCCTCCATGTCGTCCCAGGTGAGCGGCTGCGTCGGGTCGTAGCCGTCCCTGGTGATGTACACGTAGAACGAACCGGGGTGCGCGGCCCAGGCGTTGTACGCGAAGTCGACGGTCGCGCCCAAGGTCAGATGCGTCAGCGGCCAGTCGGCGCCGGGCGTGTTGAAGCCGGTGAAGCTGGGGTTCCCGCCGCTGCACAGCTCGCCGTCCGGCACGAAGCCCCGGGTACGGCCCGCGCCGTCGGAGCGGAGCACGGAGAACCAGTTGTAGAACGGCGTGGTCCCGCTCTCCCGCGCGGCGGCCCGGCAGGCGGGATTGACCGGCTTGATCTCCCCCGTGCCGGTGAGCGCGTCCTGCCAGCACAGGAAGGTGCGGCTGGCGGGCTTCATCGGCGTGCCGTGAGCCTCGGCCCGGCTGCCGGAGATGACGACGACCAGCCCGAGGGCGGGGACGGCCGTGAGGAGGGCGAGCAGGGTGAGGAGCAGGGCTCTGCTGCGGGTACCGGCCAGGAGCCGGCCCCCGATCAGTAATCGGCGGCTCGATCGGTGGATCACGAGGTACGTCCCTTCGCTGCTGTCGTCCGGGGGGATTGGCGGAACAACGTTCGGGTCGTGCGGTGGCGGGCTGCGCTGTACCGAGTTGCGCCCGCACGCTTGGGAGCGCTCCCACTGCTCGGGGAGGCTAGCGCTCCGGTGCCGGACTGTAAACGCTTGGGTCCCGTTTCCCGACGCTCACGCCCGTGGCCGCGCGGCCGTCAGGGACGGCTCGTCCTGACGCGCAACTCCGTTCACCCTCAGGCCCGTTCCGGGATCTCGGGTACCGCCGTGGGCAACAGGCTCTCCGGCAGGGTCACGTTCCATGCCGTGATGACCGGCTGACCGTGCTCCCTGCCGAGCCGGGACACCGCCCCCGTGGCGAGCTGGAAGAGCGTGCCCTCGGCGGGGGTCAGGCCGAGGTAGCGGGCGGTCAGGACGCGCAGGAAGTGGGAGTGGGCGACGAGCGCGATGTCCTCGTCCCCGGCCCGTCCGGCCGCTTCCCGGACTTCGGCCAGTACCCGGTCGGCCCGCTCCCCGACCTCTGCGGGGGTCTCGCCGGGGTGCGCCTCGGGGCCGGCGGTGACGCCGTCGGTCCAGAGGTTCCAGCCGGGGCGGGTGAGGTGGATGTCGTGGGTGGTGATGCCCTCGTAGCCGCCGTAGTCCCACTCGCGCAGCTCGGGGGTGATCCGGGGCGCGGCGAGCCCGGCGAGTTCGGCGGTGCGCCGGGCCCGCACGGAGGGGCTGACCAGGGTGAGGGCGATGTCGCGGTCCGCGAGCAGCGGCGCGAGGGCACGGGCCTGGCGTTCGCCGAGGGGCGTCAGGGGCAGGTCGGTGTGGCTCGTGTGCTGTCCGTTGCGGGACCACTCCGTCTCGCCGTGCCGGATCAGGATCAACTCGCCCATGTGGAGGCCATCCGCTCTCTGTGCCGATTCCGCTCACGGAAGCCGCCCGTCAAGCCGGCCGGCTTCCCATGCTGTCAATGGTGCACACTCGCTGATCCACGATCGCATTCCGGCCGTGGCGACAGGGGCGGCGCGCCCGGAGGGAACAGGATGCGGCACATCGCCGCTTCTCCCGCTCCGTGCGTCCCGCGCCATGGACCGAGGGGGACGACCGCGTCCTCAGCCCTTGGCCACGTTCAGCGACACGTCGCCGACGACCACGACCTCGTACGGCCGGCCCGTGTCCGCCGTGACGCGGAGTGTGCCGCCCTCGCGGACCAGTTCGTACGTGGCGGCGGGGGCGCCCGTGAGGTCGGGGACGGTCACCGTGCGGGTGAAGTCGCCCAGGGACGCGTGGACGTACACGCGCAGCTCCAGGTACTGGCGGTCCACCGTGCGGGCCGCCGGGTCGTCGGGGAACTCCAGCAGCATCGGGCGCATGGTGGGGACGCCGGTGCGGTGGGCCTCGACGGCCGCCCCGTACAGGTAGGACATCAGCCGGTGCTTCAGCTCGGTGAACTGCTTGGCGACCGCGACCGCCTCGTCGCCGAACTCCCACGGCACCCGGTAGGACGAGGAGCCGTGCAGGCGGCTGTGCGAGGTGAGCAGCCCGAAGGCGAGCCAGCGCTTGAAGACCGCCGGGTCGGGGGTGCCCTCGAAGCCGCCGATGTCGTGGCTCCAGAAGCCGAAGCCGGACAGGCTCAGCGAGAGGCCGCCGCGCAGCGCGTCATCACCTGGGCGGCCGGGACGCTCTGCTGCTCGATGCCGGACTGATCGCGGCACACCGGGGGTAGCCTCGTCCGCCCCGGCCGCCCCATCCGCCCCGGCCGCCCCATCCGGGCCCTGCTGCCCCTGCCCACCCGCCACTTCGCGTTCCCCTGACCTCGCCCGATCCCGCAACACCCGCATATCCGGGCGAAGATGTCGCGGTGGCATCATTTCGCCAAACCCTTGGACACGTGAGGGACTCGTGAAAGGATCACCCCAATTCCGTGGCGTGTCCCCGTATCCCGCGGCGCGTCACGCCTCGTCCCACCACCCATGGAGAACACACGTGGCCAAGACTTCTGGCCGTCGGCCCGGACGGGCTGCCACCCGTCTCGCCGCCGCCGCGATAACCGCGGCCCTCGTCGGCACCGGTACCGCGGCCTTCGCCGCCGAGCCGGGCGACGCGCCCATGTTCGGCATCGCCGGTCTGGACAGCGCCGGCACCTCGTACTACTACACCCCGTCCGGCGACGGCGGCCTCGAGAAGCGTGTCGAGCTCGACAAGGGCTGGAAGAACGTCAAGTTCCTCGGCCGGGTCGACAACAATGCCGACAACGTCGCGGACGGCCGCTGGCAGCTCAGCACCAACGGCGACATCCACTACTACGCCAACGACAACTCCGCGGCGAAGAAGGTCGGCTACGGCTGGGGCAGCTACAACAAGCTGGTGTCCCCCGGCACTCTCGGCGGCGCCGAGGCCGGTGACCTCCTCGCCCGCGACACCAAGGGCGACCTCTACCTCTACCTGGGGTACGGCGACGGCACGGTCACCAAGCGCATCAAGGTCGGCTACGGCTGGGACATCTACAGCGAGATCGCCGGCAACGGCGACCTGAACGGCGACGGCAAGAACGACATCGTCGCCCGCGACAAGTCCGGCGTCCTGTGGCTGTACAAGGGCACCGGCAACCAGAAGGCGCCGTACGCCAAGCGCACCAAGATCGGCAGCGGCTGGAACCAGTACAACACCGTGTTCGCCCCCGGTGACATCGACCTGGACGGCACCGCGGACCTGGTCGCCCGGAACGCCGCGGGCGAGCTCTACCTGTACCGGGGCACCGGCAACGCCGCCACCCCGTACAAGCCGAAGGCGATCATCGGAACGTCGGGCTGGAACACCTACCGCCTGCTCTTCTGATCAAAAGGACAGGTTTTACGCCCAAAGTCGTGACACGATTCGGCTGAATCCGTGGCCCGCCGTCAACTCGCGGCGGGCCACGACCGATCACGATCCATGGAGTACTTCGTGGCCAAAACCTCTGGCCGTAACCACAGAAGCACAGCCGCTCGCGCGGCAGCCGCGGCGCTCACCGCCGCCCTCGTCGCCACCGGCACCTCCGCCGTGGCCGCAGACTCCCCGCAGCCGTCGCTCAGCGCGGCGGCGCAGCCGTCCGCAGCGGCCGCGAAGGCGGCTGCGGCCGTCGCCCCCAACTTCGCCCTGTTCGGCGTCAACTCCTCGGGGAACGCCTACGCCTACAGGTCGAACCTCAAGGGCGGGCTCACCGCCCGCAGCCTCAACGGATCGGGTTGGACGGGCGTCAACGCCATGCTCCAGGTCGCCAACGTGGCAAAGAGCAACGGCGACAGCGACGGCCTCTGGTTCCGCGAGAACAACGGGAACCTCGGCTACCTGAAGTTCGGCAGCGACAAGCCGGTCCAGGTCGGCTACGGCTGGAACACCTACAACAAGATCGTCTCCCCCGGCAACATCGGCGGCGCCGCCGCGGGCGACATCCTCGCCCGCGACACCAAGGGCAACGTCTACGTCTACCTCGGCTACGGCACCGGCAAGGTGACGGGCCGCATCAAGGTGGGCTATGGCTGGGACATCTACAGCGAGATCGCCGGCAACGGCGACCTGAACGGCGACGGCAAGAACGACATCGTCGCCCGCGACAAGTCCGGCGTCCTGTGGCTGTACAAGGGCACCGGCAACCAGAAGGCGCCGTTCGCCAAGCGCACCAAGATCGGCAGCGGCTGGAACCAGTTCAACCGGCTGGTCTCCACGGGTGACATCACCGAGGACGGCCGGACCGACCTCCTCGCCCGCGACAAGGCCGGCGCACTGTGGCTGTACAGGGGCACCGGCAACGCCACCGTCCCGTACGCGGCCAAGGTGAAGGTCGGCACGAGCGGCTGGAACAGCTACAAGTTCCTCTTCTGAGCCGTGTGTTAGTTCCTTCCGGAACATGAGAGAGGGCCGCACCCCGTCACCGGGGATGCGGCCCTCTCGCCGTGCTGCTGCTGATCCCTACTTGCGGATCAGGCTGCGGAGCACGTACTGCAGGATGCCGCCGTTGCGGTAGTAGTCCGCCTCACCGGGGGTGTCGATGCGGACGACGCCGTCGAACTCCACACCGGTGTCGGTGGTGACCTTGACGGTGCGCGGGGTGGTGCCGTTGTTCAGCTCGGTCACGCCGGTGAAGGAGAAGGTCTCCTCGCCGGTGAGGCCGAGGGACTCGGCGGTCGCGCCCTCCGGGAACTGGAGCGGGAGGACGCCCATGCCGATGAGGTTCGAGCGGTGGATGCGCTCGTAGGACTCGGCGATGACGGCCTTGACGCCCAGGAGCGCGGTGCCCTTGGCCGCCCAGTCGCGGGACGAGCCGGAGCCGTACTCCTTGCCCGCCAGGATGACGAGCGGGGTCCCGGCGGCCTGGTAGTTCTGCGAGGCGTCGTAGATGAACGACACCGGCGCGTCAGCCTGGGTGAAGTCGCGGGTGAAGCCGCCCTCGGTGCCCGGCGCGATCTGGTTGCGCAGGCGGATGTTGGCGAACGTGCCGCGGATCATGACCTCGTGGTTGCCACGGCGCGAGCCGTAGGAGTTGAAGTCACGGCGCTCGATGCCGTGCTCCGTGAGGTACTTGCCGGCCGGGGTGTCGGCCTTGATCGCACCGGCCGGGGAGATGTGGTCGGTGGTGACCGAGTCGCCCAGCTTCGCGAGGACGCGGCCGCCGGTGATGTCCTCGACCGGGGTCGTCTCCATCGTCATGCCCTCGAAGTACGGGGGCTTGCGCACGTAGGTGGACTCGGAGTCCCACTCGAAGGTGTTGCCGGTGGGGATCGAGAGCGCCTGCCACTGGGCGTCACCCGCGAAGACGTCCTGGTAGGACTTGTTGAACATGTCCTCGCCGATGGAGTTGGCGACGACTTCGTTGACCTCGGCCTCGGTCGGCCAGATGTCGGCGAGGTGGACCGGCTTGCCGTCCTGGTCGATGCCCAGGGCGTCCTTGGTGATGTCGACCTTCATCGAACCGGCGATGGCGTACGCGACGACCAGCGGCGGGGAGGCCAGGTAGTTCATCTTGACGTCGGGGTTGATCCGGCCCTCGAAGTTACGGTTGCCGGAGAGCACCGAGGTGACGGCCAGGTCGTGCTCGTTGACCGCCTTGGAGACCTCTTCCGGCAGCGGGCCGGAGTTGCCGATGC
This sequence comes from Streptomyces sp. NBC_01260, assembly GCF_036226405.1. Lineage (NCBI taxonomy): Bacteria > Bacillati > Actinomycetota > Actinomycetes > Kitasatosporales > Streptomycetaceae > Streptomyces > Streptomyces sp. NBC_01260. The sequence continues at coordinate 1,525,546 of NZ_CP108464.1, forward strand.
AGGTGGTGCAGCCGTAGCCGACGAGGTTGAAGCCGACCTTGTCGAGGTACGGGGTCAGGCCCGCCTTGTCGAAGTAGTCGGTGACGACCTTCGAGCCCGGAGCGAGGGTGGTCTTGACCCACGGCTTGCGGGTCAGGCCCTTCTCGACGGCCTTCTTCGCCACGAGCGCCGCGGCGACCATGACGTACGGGTTCGAGGTGTTGGTGCAGGAGGTGATCGCGGCGACGGTGACGGCGCCGTGGTCGAGCTCGTACGAGGTGCCGTCGGGGGCGGTCACGGTGACCGGGTTCGACGGGACGCCGTTGGACGCGGCCGGCGAGTCGGAGGCCGGGAAGGACTCCTTGCCCGCCTCCTCGTCGTCCGAGACGTAGTTGCGCACGTCCTGGGCGAACTGGGCCTTGGCGTTCGCGAGGACGATGCGGTCCTGCGGGCGCTTCGGGCCGGCGATGGAGGGGACGACCGTGGAGAGGTCGAGCTCCAGCTTCTCGGAGAAGTCCGGCTCGGCGGCCGGGTCGAGCCAGAGGCCCTGCTCCTTGGCGTACGCCTCGACGAGCGCGACCTGCTGGGCGTCGCGGCCGGTCAGGCGAAGGTACTTCAGCGTCTCGTCGTCGATCGGGAAGATCGCGGCGGTGGAGCCGAACTCCGGCGACATGTTGCCGATGGTGGCGCGGTTCGCGAGCGAGGTGGCGGCGACGCCCTCACCGTAGAACTCGACGAACTTGCCGACGACGCCGTGCTTGCGGAGCATCTCGGTGATGGTCAGCACGAGGTCGGTGGCGGTGGTGCCGGCCGGGAGCTCGCCGGTCAGCTTGAAGCCGACGACGCGCGGGATGAGCATGGAGACCGGCTGGCCGAGCATCGCGGCCTCGGCCTCGATGCCGCCGACGCCCCAGCCCAGCACGCCGAGGCCGTTGACCATGGTGGTGTGCGAGTCGGTGCCGACGAGGGTGTCGGGGTACGCCTGGCCGCCCCGGACCATGACGGTGCGGGCCAGGTGCTCGATGTTGACCTGGTGGACGATGCCAGTGCCCGGGGGGACGACCTTGAACTCGTCGAAGGCGGTCTGGCCCCAGCGCAGGAACTGGTAGCGCTCCTTGTTGCGGCCGTACTCCAGCTCGACGTTCTGCGCGAACGCGTCGTTGGTGCCGAACTTGTCGGCGATGACGGAGTGGTCGATGACCAGCTCGGCCGGGGCGAGCGGGTTGATCTTCGCCGGGTCGCCACCGAGCTCCTTGACGGCCTCACGCATGGTGGCGAGGTCCACGACACAGGGCACACCGGTGAAATCCTGCATGATCACGCGGGCCGGCGTGAACTGGATCTCCTGGCTGGGCTGAGCCTGGGAGTCCCAGCCACCGAGCGCCCGGATGTGGTCGGCGGTGATGTTCGCGCCGTCCTCCGTGCGGAGCAGGTTCTCCAGCAGCACCTTCAGGCTGTAAGGGAGGCGCGCGGAGCCCTCGACCTTGTCCAGCTTGAAGATCTCGTACGACTCGTCGCCCACGCGCAGCGTGCTGCGGGCGTCGAAGCTGTTCGCCGACACGACAGTCTCCTTCATCAATGTGCGCGTAACTCCGCGCCGCGCCTCACTACGGCGGGCGCCGCGTGGTGCTGCCTACAGCCACCCGGCCATCCGCTAAGGTAAGGCTTAGTTAGGTAGCCCTTACCGTGCGGCGGCCCGCTGTGCGCCTTCGGCATATATCTCGATGTCGAGATAACTCTAGTACATCGCCGGGGAAGGGTCATGTCAGGGCTCGCGGCCGCTCCCATCCGGCCGAGGCGCTTACGCAGCGATCCCAGTCGTTTCGCCTTCCGCCCCAGTGAACCCGGTCGCGCGGGTGATCGCACCGAGGGGGCGCCGGGTGGCCGCACCGGCTGGGCAGCTCCTGCCGGACCGTACGTCGAGGTGTCGTACATGGACGCCGCAGGTGAGCGACATCGGCGTCCGCCGCCGGAGCGTGCGACGGCCGGCTTCGAGGACGCGGCCACGGCGGGCCGTTGCGCCGGTCGCGGGGTGGGATTTCGGGGGCCTGTACCGGACGGTTCGGCGGAGGACGCGTTCGCGGCCCTCAGTCGAGACAGAACTCGTTGCCCTCGATGTCCTGCATCCCGATACAGGACTCGTCGTAGCCATCGGCGAGCAGTACGCGCAGACGTACCGCGCCGAGCGCGACCAGCCGTGCGCACTCGGCTTCGAGCGCGGCGAGGCGCTCCTCACCCACGAGCCCGGCGCCGACCCGCACGTCGAGGTGAAGCCGATTCTTGACGGCCTTGCCTTCGGGGACGCGCTGGAAGAACAGCCGCGGACCCACACCCGAGGGATCATGGCAGAAGAACGCCGCACCCTGACGCTCAGGCGGCAGCGAGCGGTCGAAGTCGTCCCATGCAGCGAACCCCTCCGGCGGCGGAGGTACGTCGTACCCCAGCACCTCGCACCAGAAGCGAGCGACGCGCTCAGGTTCTGCGCAGTCAAAGGTGACCTGGAACTGCTTGATCGACGCCATCGGTCCACCGTAGTGGCGCGTGCTGATCCTCGCTGAGAAATAACAGTTCATCCGGCGGAAGGTCTCGTGGCGAAAGCCCTGGGGCCGCAATCCCCCATGCTCGCCGAGCGGCAGCCCCGGGCATGGGGCCGTGGCGTCAGCCGGTCCGTTCGGCACGGGCGGTTTCACCGGTCGGGCCGAAGGTGTTCAGCCCCTCGCCGATGAGCCGGGCCGCGCGCGCCACGTCGGCGGTGATGGTCCGGTGGAGCCGGTCGGGGGCGAGATCGCGCCCCAGGTGCCGGCGCAGGGCCTGGAACTGGACGGGCCAGAGGCCGAGCAGGGCGGTCGCGGCGATCTGCGGTTCGGGGTCGTCCGGGTTCGCCCCCGTGCGTTCAGCCAGGATCCCGGCGGCCGCCGCGACCAGCCGGTCGGACATGTCCCGCCGGTAGGCCCGCAGGGACGGCGTGGACCTGATCAGCATCCCGAAACGCATGAGCAGGGCTTTCGCCTCGGCGGTGTCGGCCTGCGCGGCGAGCCAGGAGGTGATGCCCTCCAACTCCCGGGCCAGGATCGCCTGCACCGCCTCGACCGGCGGCAGGCCCGGATCGGTCAGGGTCCGGCGCAGGGAGTCCATGGTTGCCTCGCCCAGATCCAGGAGCAGGGACTCCTTGGTGGGGAAGTAGTTGAAGACCGTCTTCTCCGACACCCCGCAGGCCTGAGCGACCTCGGCGACCCGGACCGCGTCGAAGCCCCGCTCCAGGAACATCTCCGTCGCCGTGTCGGACAACTGCTGACGCATCAGCCGCTTCTTGCGCTCCCGCAGGCCCTCGCTCGCGGGTTCCTGACCCCGGGGCCGCAGGGCCGCCCAGTCCACTGTGCGCATGCTCATGATCGCAGCATAATCCAGTCGGCATATTATTTCCGTTACAGTAAATTTATAGCTACTGTAATTAATGGCCTTGCTCGCCACCCTCCGCCGGCCTCCCGCCCCGCCGGACGTCGGCCCCACAGACCCCCGCCCCGAAGAGGAGTCCTCCCATGAGTGAGATCCACATCGTCCGCGACTACCCCCACGCCCCGGAGAAGGTCTGGCGCGCGGTCACCGATCCGCAGCTGATCCCACTGTGGACGGCGACCGGAGCGGGCGCGCGCCCGGAGGGCTTCGAGGCGGCCGTGGGCAACCGGTTCACGTTCGTCGCCAAGCCCAAGCCCGGCTGGAGCGGCGTCGTGGTGTGCGAGGTCCTTGAGGTGGTCGAGCCGTCGCTGCTGCGGTTCTCCTGGCAGGACGAGGGCGGCGGGGCGATCACCGAGGTCGCCTACCGGATCGAGGCCCGGGGAGCGGGCACACGCTTCACCTACGACCACACCGGCTTCACCGGTGCCGGAGGCCTGTTCATGTCCAAGATCCTTGGCACGGTCCGCACCAAGATGCTCACCAGGGGCCTGCCCGCGGTCCTGAACGACCTCGACGACCGGGGCGACCTGCACCCGGACAGCCCTTAGGTGCGGGGTCCGACAGCCCGGGCTGACCGGCCGGGTACGGCAGGTCCGTGAAGGAGAAGTGCTCGGCGCCGGTCACGGTCAGCCGGCGTTTCCAGCCCTCCGAGTGCTCCCGCGCCTCGGGCCAGTCGGTATGCGCACTGTCGGGGCTGTGCGAGGTCTCGGTGCCGAGCGTCATGAAGGGGCGTCGCCCGAGCCCTGTCGCGGCGGGGCTCACGGGATAGGTCACCGACACCATCAGTTCGAGCAGCGTCGCAACACCGCCTCGGTGACGTCCGGTTGTGGCCACGCACCCAACGCCAGGCAGCGCGCCGCACCAACAGATTAATCCGACCGCTCGATATGCGGCGCGCTCACGTTCACACCCACGTCCACGCCACCTTTCACATCCGCGCCCACGCGCCCGGGGATCTGGCGGTGGACGTCGTCCAGCAGGTTCCGCATCGCGATGCGGAAGATCTCGGCCTGGTGGTCGCCGAGGAAGGCGGTGTGCCCGAACACCTCCAGGATGACAAGGCCGTTCAGGTGCCCCCACGCGCTCAGCAGGAGAGCGGTCGCGGGCGGCGGCAGATATCCCAGACCGTAGTGGGGCAGTTGTTCCAGATACTTCCGGAGCGAGGGTGAGAGCGCGGGGGTCTCGGCGGCGGCGAGTTGCGCCTCGGTGAACCCGGCGAACATCTCACGCTCGAAGATCGCGCTCATCCGGCGCATCGCCTGGGTGGTCGGGCCCTCGACGGGGGCCGCGTAGTCCCGCAGCGGCGTCCCGTGGAGAAGCTGGAAGCGCTCGGGGTGGGCGACGGCCCATCGGCGGTAGCCCTCGGCCGCGATCACCAGGCGCGGCAGGGCCGGGTCGTCCGCCGCGGTGTCGACGGCAGCCTGCACGGCATCGGCCAGGTCACCGTACGCCTTGGTGATGAGCTCCGTGACGAGAGCCTCGCGGCTCGGGAAGTAGTGGTAGAGCGCTTGCACCGTCATCCCGAGATCGCGGGCGACCGCGCGCAGGGACAGGGCCGCGGGACCGTTCTCGGTGATGTGGCGCTCGGCGGCGTCCAGGATCTCCTGGGTGGCGGCGGCCCGGCGGCGCTGGCGCAGGGTGGGCGGGGCCGTTGCGTGTTCGTCGGCAGGCATATGGCGACCGTACGGCGGCCGCCGTATGCGGAGCAAGAAGAACTTGCCGCCCGTGAAGAAAATCTAACACTGCCAAATCTTCGGTCTCCTCACTAACGTCACTCACGGCGACAACGAGTGCGACACCGCACCTGCTTCGGACCGGTGAAGAGCTTCGCGGAGCGCCGCACCGGCAGCAGCCCCTTGCAACTCAGGCCGTTTCAGGCCGATTTCACCGCCATGAGACCTAAGGAGATCGTGCGTGTTTGAACGCATAGCCGAACTGGCGATTCGCCGGCCCAGGCTGATACTCATCGTCGCCGTAGTGGCTGTTGCCCTCATGGGCGTCCTGGGCTCCGGCGCGTTCGGCAGGTTGCTCGGGGGCGGCTACGACGACCCGGCCTCCCAGTCCACCCGGGCCGGGAAGGTCATCGACGAGAAGTTCGGCGGGGAGACGAACCTGGTCCTGCTGGTCCGCGCCTCCGAGGGCCGCGTCGACGCCCCGGCCGCCCAGCAGAGCGGCCGGGCCCTGCTGGCCGGCCTCAAGAAGGAGAGGAACCTGGAGAACGTCGTCTCGTTCTGGGACACGGGCAGCCCCGCCCTCCGCTCCGCGGACGGCCGCGAAGCCATGGTGCTCGCCCATGTGAAGGGGGACGACACCGAGCGGGACGAGAACGCCAAGAGTGTCATCGACGCCTACACCGGGCCCTACAAGGACGCGCTCACCATCCGGGCGGGCGGCGCCGCCGCCGTGACCAGCGAGATGGGGAAGCAGTCGGGCGAGGACCTGCTCCTGGCCGAGGGCATCGCCGTACCGCTGACCCTTGTGCTGCTCCTGATCGTCTTCGGCAGCCTGGTCGCCGCCCTGCTGCCGCTGGTGATCGGAATCATCGCCATCGCGGGCACGTTCGCGGAGCTCTTCCTCCTCGGCAGCGTCACCGATGTCTCCGTCTTCGCGGTCAACCTGACCACGGCGCTGGGGCTCGGCCTCGGCATCGACTACGCCCTGCTGATGATCAGCCGGTTCCGGGAACAGCTCGCGACCGGGGCGAGCGTGGACGACGCCGTCCGGAGGACGGTGAGCACCGCGGGCCGTACGGTCGCGTTCTCCGCCGCGACCGTGGCGGCCGCGCTCGCGGCGCTCCTGGTGTTCCCTCAGTACTTCCTGCGCTCGTTCGGCTATGCCGGGGTCGGGGTCGTCGCCGTCGCGGCCTTCAGCACCCTGTTCGTCATGCCTGCCCTGTTCGTCGTCCTGGGCCACCGGGTCAACAGCGGGCGGCTGCCGTGGGCGAACCCGGGCCGCTCCGCCACCCGGACCCCGATGTGGGGACGGCTGGCCGGGACCGTCATGCGGCGGCCCGCGCTCACCGCGCTGCCCGTGCTCGCGGTCCTGCTGGTCGCGGCGAGCCCGCTCCTCGGCATCACCTTCGGCACCCCGGACGAACGTGTGCTGTCCTCGGACGCCGAGAGCCGCCAGGTCTCGTCGGTCCTGCGGAAGAAGTTCAACGGCAATGACGACGCGGCACTCCACGTCGTCATCGACACATCCGTGAGCAAGGCCCCTCTGACGTCGTACGCGGTCGAACTGTCCGGGCTCAAGGGCGTCGTGCGGGTCGAGACCAGTGCGGGCACCTACACCGGTGGACGGCCCACCGCCGCCGGCGCGGGCAACACCGCTCTCGGACGCCCCGACGCGCAGCGGGTCAACGTGGTGAGCGGCCTGCCACCGAAGTCGGACGAGTCCCAGAGCCTGGTCGACGAGGTGCGGGCGCTCGCCCCGCCCGCCGGGTCGCACGCCTTGGTGGGCGGCACCGACGCCGTGCTGGTCGACGCCAAGGGCTCGATCGCTGATCGCCTCCCGATCGCGGTGGCCCTGGTCGTCCTCACCACGTTCCTTCTGCTCTTCCTGTTCACGGGCAGCATCGTGCAGCCGCTGCGTGCGCTGGTGCTCAACCTGATCAGCCTGGGAGCGACCCTCGGCGTCATGACCTGGATCTTCCAGGACGGCCACCTCTCCTCCCTGCTCGGCTTCACAGCGCAGCCGATGGAGGTGTCCATGACCGTGCTGATGTTCTGCATCGCCTTCGGCCTCTCCATGGACTACGAGGTCTTCGTCACCAGCCGTATCAAGGAACTCCACGACCTGGGCGAGGACAACGAGTCCGCCGTGACCAACGGTCTCGGGCACACCGGACGCATCGTCAGCGCGGCGGCCTGCCTCCTCGCGGTGAGCTTCTTCGCCTTCGGGACGGCCGAACTCAGCTTCATGCAGCTGTTCGGCCTGGGCAGCGGCCTCGCCATCCTCATCGACGCCGTGGCGGTACGCGGAATCCTGGTGCCCGCCGCGATGCGGGTGCTCGGCCGGTCGGCCTGGTACGCGCCCGGCTTCCTGCGCAAGCTCCACGGGCGGTTCGGCCTCAGCGAGGGCGGCCCCGCGCCCGAACCGGCAGCCGCGGCCCCGGCCGGGCCGGATTCCGTGACCGAGTCGCCGTACGTGAAGGAGCCGTACGTGAAGGAGCCGTACGTGAAGGACTCGACGCAGGTCTGATCACACGCGACCACGCCCCACGAAGTGCCCGCCTCCCCCATGCCCCGGAGGCGGGCACAGTCGCGCGGGGCCGGACGGGCAGGGCCGGACGGTGCCGGGCATGGTGGACTTCGAGTCCGGCGGACGAATCCGGCGGACGGAGAGAGACGATGGGGCAGGGCATGACCGAGCACGGCAAGGACCACGGGTATCTGCTCGACAACCAGCAGTCGGAGGCGGGCATCCGGTTCGGCGCGCTGGCCGAGCTGTTCGATCCGGTGACCTTCCGGCACATCGACCGGATCGGCATCACCGAGGGCATGCGGTGCTGGGAGGTCGGGGCCGGCGGCCCCTCCGTTCCCGCGGGTCTCGCCGAACGGGTCGGAGCCGCCGGGCAGGTGGTCTGCACCGACATCGACGTGTCCTGGGCCCAGGAGGCCGCCTCCGACGTCGTCGAAGTACTGCGCCACGACGTCGCGGCCGACCCGCCGCCGCCGGGTGGTTTCGACCTGGTGCACGCCCGGCTGGTCCTGGTGCACGTCGTCGACCGCGCCGAGGCACTGCGCCGCATGGTCCAGGCGCTGCGACCCGGTGGTGTACTGCTGCTGGAGGACGCCGATCCGGGGCTGCAGCCTCTGCTGTGCCCGGACGAGTCGGGCCCCGAGCAGCGGCTGGCCAACCGTCTGCGGTCCGGGTTCCGTGAGCTCATGGCGGCGCGCGGTGCCGATCTCTCGTACGGCCGGACACTGCCCCGGCGGCTGCGCGAGGCCGGCCTGCTCGACGTGCGGGCGGACGGCTACTTCCCGATCACCTCGCCGGCCTGCACCGTTCTTGAGGCTGCGACCGTCCGGCAGATCCGTGGCCGGCTCGTGGCCGCGGGGATCGCGACCGACGAGGACGTCGACCTCCATCTGTCGAACGTCGCCACCGGAGGCCTCGATCTGGCGACGGCCCCGATGATCTCCGCCTGGGGACGGCGCCCGTAACCGGTCCGGGAGGATCGGGCCAGGGGGTGCGCGGCGGCGGGACCGCGGGCGGTGCGACGGACGGCCGGATCGGTCAGGATTCGAGAAGCGCGGTTCGCGGGACCGCGCGTAGCCTGATCGTCATGGACATCACCATTCACACGAGCGCCCTCCCGCACGACGACCCGGACGCGTCCCTGGCCTTCTACCGCGACACCCTCGGTTTCGAGGTCCGCAGTGATGTCGGGCAGGGCAGGATGCGCTGGATCACGGTCGGCCCGGCGGGCCAGCCCGACACGTCCATTCTCCTGGCGCCCCCGGCCGCCGACCCCGGGGTCACCGAGGACGAGCGCCGCACCATCACCGAGATGATGGCCAAGGGCACCTACGGATGGATCCTGCTGGCCACCCGGGACCTCGACGGAACCTTCGAGAAGGTGCAGGCCGGCGACACCGAGGTCGTCCAGGAGCCGACCGAGCAGCCGTACGGAATCCGCGACTGCGCCTTCCGCGATCCCGCGGGCAACATGGTCCGCATCCAGGAACTCCGCTGAGCCGCGCCGCCATTGGCACCCATCGGCACCCGTCGACAGCCATCGGCATCGATCACCAGCCGTCGGCAGTCGTCGCCAAGAGAAGGAGTCCGCTCGTGTGTCATCCCTCGTGGGCGCGGGCCCGCGCCGCGGAGCAGCGGCTGCGCGACCTGGCACTGCTGCGCCGGGTCCGTGACCGGATCGACCGGGAGTACGCGCAGCCGCTGGACGTCGAGGCGCTCGCCCGCGGGGCGAACATGTCCGCAGGGCACCTCAGCCGCCAGTTCCGGCTGGCGTACGGCGAGTCGCCGTACTCGTACCTGATGACGCGTCGTATCGAGCGCGCGAAGGCACTGCTGCTCCGTGACGGCCTCAGCGTCACCGAGATCTGCTTCGCGGTCGGCTGCTCGTCCCTGGGCACCTTCAGCACCCGCTTCACCGAGCTGGTCGGGATGCCGCCCAGCATCTACCGGCGCCGTGCGACGGGCGCCGCGCCGGGGATGCCTCCCTGCGTGGCCAAACAGGTGACACGACCGGTCAGGAATCGAGAAGCGCCCGCCCCCGAGCCACAACTAGCGTGATGGACATGGCATCCATCGAATCCGTCACCCTCGAAGTAACCGATCCCACGGCCGCCCACCGCTTCTGCACCAGCGCCTTCGGACTGGACACGCAGCTGCGCCTGCGGACCTCGGAGACACCCACGACCGGCTTCCGCGGGTTCACACTGTCGCTCACGGTGTCCCAGCCGGCCACCGTCAACAGCCTCATCGACTCGGCCCTCGAAGCCGGCGCCACGTCGCTGAAGCCCGCCGCCAAGTCGTTCTGGGGCTATGGCGGTGTCGTGCGGGCCCCGGACGGCACGATCTGGAAGGTCGCGACCTCGGCGAAGAAGGACACCGGCCCCGCCACCCGGGAGATCGACGAGATCGTGCTCCTGCTGGGCGTCGAGGACGTGGTCGCGAGCAAGCGGTTCTACGTCGGCCAGGGCCTTGCCGTGGCGAAGAGCTTCAGCCGCATGTACGTCGAGTTCGCCGCCGGCCCGAGTCCCGTCAAGCTGGCGCTGTACAGACGCCGCGCCCTGGCGAAGGACGTCGGGGTCTCCCCGGACGGCACCGGATCGCACCGGCTCGTGATCGGCGGCGACGCCGGTCCTTTCACCGACCCGGACGGGTTCGCCTGGGAGGCCGCGTCGCCGGCACTCGCGTCCTGATGTGACGACGAACGGCGTCCGCCGGCGAACGGCGGCGCCCCTGCCCTCTCCCCTCCTTCCCGGCAGAGCGCGAACGGAACCGGCGCCCGGTGCCAAGTACAGGGTGAGACCGTCGTCCGGCGGTCGGAGACGGAGATTCCGTGACACCGGATACCCGGCAACACGAGGGGCGCGGTGAGCGCGCCCCCGACCACGGCGGCGACGCCGACAGCGACGCCCGGCTGACGCGGTCGGCGGCCCGTGACGCGGCGGCGTTCACCCCGCTGGTGGAGAGGTACTCGACCGCCCTGCACGGCTACTTCGCCCGGCGCATGCCCGGCGCGGCCGACGATCGGCTGGCCGAGGCGTGGTTGCAGACGTTCGCCGCACGGCGCACGTTCGACCCCTCGCGCGGCTCGGCGCGGGGCTGGCTGTTCGGGGTGGCCCGCAACGTACTGTCCCAGCACCTGCGGCGGGCGGGACGGAAAGAGGCCGTACCGGGACCGGAGGTCATCGACCCCTGGCAGGGCGGTGGACCAGCGCCTTGACGCGGCCGCACTGGCACCCGCCCTGCGTCAGGCGCTGGCCGAACTACCAGCCGAGGAAAGGGAGTTGCTTCTCCTGGTCAGTTGGGAGCAGCTCACGCCGGCGGAGGCGGCCACCGCCGCGGGCATCCCGGCGGGCACGGCCCGCTCGCGGCTGCACCGGGCCCGGGGCCGGCTGCGCGACCGGCTCGCCCCGCCCCGCCCGGCGGGCCGGCGGCTGAGCGTGACGGGAGACCTCATACTGCTCTCCTTCGCGCCGTGCGTCCCCATGCCGGTCTGCTCCACGTCGTCTTACGGACTCATGCCTGAGTTCCAGGAGGCCAGGAGCCTCGGCCGGGTGACCGTCGACCCGAGGACGAGCGCGATCCTGGAGTACACCTTCACGTGGACGTCGGGGCCGAGCAAGGGCAAGGTCACCCACGACACGATCCTGTCGATGGGCTTCACGGACAGGATCGGCTGAACCTGACGGCGGGACAGGACGAGGGCGATGAAACGGGGCGGGGTGGCGGGAGCGCTTGCGCATCTCCCCGGCACCCTGCCCCGCCGTCCACTCCCGCCGCCGTCCCGGTTCCCGCTCCCGGGCTACGGTGGTTGCCTACGCAGAGGTCCGCCTGCAGACCAGTTCCTTGTCCTCCTCCGGCAGCGCGTCGGCGGCCAGCAGCCGCGGCAGCAGGTCACCGTCCAGGGTCATGGCCCGGAAGGCGAGCGCGACGGTCACGTCGTGATCCGGCCGGTGCACGACCTCGACCGGGTCGTCGGCGCGGATGTCGCCGGGCTCGATCACGCGCAGGTACGCCCCGGGCAGCGCGGCCTGCGTGAACCGCTTGATCCAGCCGTCACGCCCCAGCCGGCCCTGGAACGTCCCGCACGGGATCCGCGGGCAGGAGACCTCCAGGATCACATCCGGCCCGATCCGCCAACGCTCCCCGATCAGGGCGCCGTTGACGTCCAGTCCCAGGGTCGTGAGGTTCTCCCCGAAGACCCCGTTGGCCAGCGGCCGGCCCAGCTCGGCCTCCCAGCCGTCGAGGTCCTCGCGGGCATAGGCGTAGACGGCCTGGTCGGAGCCGCCGTGGTGCTTCACGTCATGGACCCGGTCACCGGCGAGGCCGACGGCGCCGGTGCCCTTGGGGCCGGGGGCCGTGACAGCGACCGGCCCGCCGACGGGCCGCTTGTCGATACCGGTGGAGCTCAGCCCCTTCCAGGGGTTGGGACGGGGGCGGCCGATATTGACGGAGAGCAGCTTCATTCAGGGGACCATATGATCATCCCCGCGCCGGGGCGACACATATATCCCGCCACCCAGCGCCGACAGCCTGACCGCCCGGCGCCGACGAAGGCACCGGATGGACGCGCTCCACGTGCCGGACTCGTACGGCGGGCGGACCATGGAGTCAGGCAGCGGTGCCCGCGCTCAGCCGCGCCCCGAGCCGCGGCCGCGCACCTGCCCGTCACTCGAATGCCACACCCCGCCGACAGCCTCATCTCATATCTGAGATAGCCTTTCGGTATGTCAGATGACTACCTCGTACGTATCGGCAAGCTCATACGTGACGCCCGTCAGCACCGGGGCTGGACACAGAGCCAGCTCGCCGAGGCGCTCGCCACCAGCCAGAGCGCCGTGAACCGCATCGAGCGCGGCAATCAAAACATCAGCCTTGAGATGATCGCCCGCATCGGTGAAGCACTCGACAGTGAGATCGTGTCGCTCGGCTATGCCGGACCCATGCACCTGCGGGTGGTCGGCGGGCGCCGACTCTCCGGCTCCATCGACGTGAAGACCAGCAAGAACGCCTGCGTGGCACTGCTCTGCGCCTCGCTGCTCAACAAGGGCCGTACGGTGCTGCGCCGGGTGGCCCGCATCGAGGAGGTCTACCGCCTCCTGGAGGTCCTGAACTCCATCGGGGTGCGCACCCGGTGGATCAACGACGGCACCGATCTGGAGATCGTGCCGCCCGCCCGGCTCGACATGGACGCCATCGACGCGGACGCCGCCCGCCGGACCCGGTCGATCATCATGTTCCTCGGGCCGCTCCTGCACCGGCTGGACCAGTTCAAGCTGCCGTACGCGGGCGGTTGCGACCTCGGCACCCGGACCATCGAGCCGCACATGATCGCGCTGCGCCGCTTCGGCCTGGAGATCGCCGCGACCGAGGGCATATATCACGCCCAGGTCGACCACGCCGTCACACCCGGCCGCCCCATCGTGCTGACCGAGCGCGGCGACACCGTGACCGAGAACGCACTGCTGGCCGCCGCCCGGCACGACGGCACCACCGTCATACGCAACGCGTCCTCCAACTACATGGTCCAGGACCTCTGCTTCTTCCTTGAAGCGCTGGGCGTACGGGTGGACGGCGTCGGCACAACGACGCTGACCGTGCACGGTGTGCCGACCATCGACGTGGATGTCGACTACTCCCCCTCCGAGGACCCGGTCGAGGCGATGAGCCTGCTCGCCGCCGCCGTCGTCACGGAGTCCGAGCTGACGATCCGCCGGGTGCCGATCGAGTTCCTGGAGATCGAGCTCGCGGTGCTGGAGGAGATGGGCGTCGACTGCGGCCGCACGTCGGAGTACGCGGCCGACAACGGACGCACCCGGCTGGTCGACCTGACGGTCAGGCCCTCCAAGCTGGAGGCGCCGATCGACAAGATCCACCCGATGCCGTTCCCCGGCCTCAACATCGACAACGTGCCGTTCTTCGCGGCCATCGCCGCCTCGGCCCAGGGCCAGACCCTCATCCATGACTGGGTCTACGACAACCGCGCCATCTACCTCACCGACCTCAACCGCCTCGGCGGCCGGCTCCAGCTCCTGGACCCGCACCGGGTGCTCGTCGAGGGTCCGACCCGGTGGCGCGCGGCCGAGATGATGTGCCCGCCCGCACTGCGGCCGGCCGTGGTGGTACTCCTCGCGATGATGGCGGCCGAGGGAACCTCCGTGCTGCGCAACGTGTATGTGATCAACCGCGGTTACGAGGAGCTGGCGGAACGGCTGAACTCAGTGGGCGCACAGATCGAGATCTTCCGCGATATTTAGCGGGCGAAAGCCGCCGCACCCCTCCTGATCTGCTACTCGGGGAATCAGGGAGGGGTGCGGCGGCATCCGTGGGGCTTCTCTGCTCTGTCTGCAACGACGGCGATCCTCTTCACGGCCCGGATCCTGGTTCCAGAGTGCTCGGGCGCCTGCCCCGCCCGGGAGTATCCCCGCGTTCGAGCGGTCGATCGCGCGCACCGGCCTCCTCGGATCGGACAACCTCACCCCCGGAACACTTGGCGCACGTACACCGACGAACAACTACGCAGACCGGAACTGAGCCGCCAAGCAGCACGACGTCGTTCTGAACCCGGTTCGCACGCCCTTTCACCAGGACGAACCCACCTGTCAGCCCGTGTAGTTGAGCAGCGTGTTCCGTGAATTTCCCTGCCAACTGCTGCGGGAGTCCGGGTCAAAGGCGCGGTTCGTGGGCGGCGGACAGCCCGGCCCCGCGTGCCGCCAGCAGTTCGGACACCCTGTCCAGCGGCAGCGCCTGGACGTGGTGGCCGTCGCGGCCGGTCATCGAGTGGGCGCCGGTGAGCACGTTGAGCACCGCCTCCTCGACCGACTCGACGACCGCGCCGTAGAAGGGGTCCATCCGGCCCCACGGCACGAATCGCATCGACTCGTACGGGGCGCTGCCGTTGTCAGCGGGGAACGTGCTGGTCAGCGCGGACTCGTTGGCCGTGGAGAAGGCCAGGAAGATGTCCCCGGAGAAGTGGCTTCCGGTGGTGCCGGTGCGGGCGAGGCCCAGGGTGACGCGGCGGGCCAGCGCCTTGCACTGTCCCGGGAGCAGCGGGGCGTCCGTCGCCACCACCACGATCACCGAGCCCGCACCGGGCGGCACCTGGCGCTCGCCCTCGGCTGCCGGCCCGGGGCGGTCCGGCAGTTCGGGTCCCACCGGTACACCGGCCACCACCAGTTCGCGACGCGCACCGAAGTTGGCCTGGATGAAAGCGCCCACGGTATAGCGATCCTCGCCGTACTCCACCACCCGCGACGCGGTCCCCGAGCCGCCCTTGAAGCCGTAGCAGCGCATCCCCGTCCCGCCGCCGACGCAGCCTTCCTCGACCGGGCCGGTGGACGCCGCCTCGATGGCGGCCGCGGCGTGGCGGGACTCCACGGCCGTGCCGTGGATATCGTTGAGGTGGCCGTCCCAGGTCTCGGTGACCACCGGCAGCAGCCACTCCGGCGCCATGCCGCGGCAGTTGGCGCGCACCCACTCGATCACGCCGCGGTGCACCGGGCCGACCGCGTACGTGTTGGTGATGAGCACCGGCACAGCGAGTGAGCCGCTCTCCTCGATCCAGGCGGTGCCGGTCATCTCACCGTTGCCGTTGAACGAGTGCCAGCCGGCCGCGCAGGGCAGGCCCACACCGTCCCGGCCGCGCGGCAGGAGCGCGGTCACTCCGGTGCGCACGTCGGCGCCCTCGCAGAGGGTCACATAGCCGACCTCGACACCGGGAACGTCCGTGATCGCGTTCCACGGCCCCGGCTCGCCGGTCAGGGGTATGCCCAACTCGCGTGCCCTCATGCGGTTCTCGTCCACGGGTTCTTCCCTCGCGCCGTCGTCAGTCATGCGCGCAGAGAATACGGGACCGGTCGGCGCCCCGGGAGGAACGGTTCGGGGTGCGTGGCGGGACCTCTGGCGCGCGGGGTGTCCTGAGCGCCGGTACTCGTGCCGGGCTCCGCCCGGGGGTCAAAGGACGGTGAGCAGGCCGTCGAGCGGGGCCGGAACGCGGTCGGCGGCGAGGGCCTCGACGAGGACGCGGCCGTAGTGGATCTTGCGCCCCTTCTTCGTGCCGAGGAAGCGCCTCAACTGCTGCTGCGCGGTGCGGCCCTGCTGCGCGGGCTGCCGCAGGAAGGTCTGCAGGGCTCGCCCGTCGCCCTGCTCCCTGACGACTTCCTCCACCCGTGCCACACCCAGGGCGCGGATGAGCTCGTCCTCCAGATCCGCGGCGCAGACGAAGAACTCCGACCGCGCCGCGCCGGACCGCCGCAGACCGCGGGCGTAGTGGCCACGCTCCGCCTCGTCGCACAGCCCCGTGAGACGGAGATCCAGGCCGGGCGGCCCGAGGAGGCGGGCGAAGCGCCCCACGCTCATCGCACCGCCCATCGGCAGGACGCAGACGCCTTCGGCCGCCAGGTCCCGGCCGCGGTTCGCGGCCAGCGCGTCGAGCGCCGCGGCGTCACTGGGCCCTTCCAGCAGGACGGCTGTCCGGGCGGGCAGCCGCATGGCCAGCTCACGCGCGGGATCACCGGGGCCACCTGCCGCCCACGCGACAACCGCGTCCCGGAACGCCTCCATGTCGGCCACGGGACGAGTCTCCGCCCTTTCCGGCCGCCGCGCTGGGAATTTCCGCCGTTCCCCGGGCACTCGCGGTGCTGCCGTCAGCCGCGGTTGTCCCCGGACTGCGGTTCGGCGGCGATCTCGCCGTGGCTGAGCCACGGCCGGGCGAGCAGGACCAGGGCGAGGCCCGCCAGGGCGAGCGCGGTGAGCACGATGAGGGCCAGTGGCAACAAGGTTCCTTGACACCCGCGTTGTCCTGCGCGGTCAGGCCTCGGCTCTCAGTTCTCCTCGGTCAGTTGCTCGTCCAATTCGTCGAAGAGCAGTTCGCCGTGGTCGATCTGCCCGGTCCGGTACGCGGAGCGCGCGACCAGGTGCGCGGCGACCGGGCCGGTCATCAGCTGGAAGAAGCCGATCAGCGCCAGGGTTGCCAGGTCCATGCCGCTGCGCAGTCGCAGCGCGACCCCGGCCAGCACGATCAGCATGCCGAGCGACTGCGGCTTGGTGGCCGCATGGCTGCGGGACAGGACGTCCGGCAGTTTCAGCATGCCGATCACGCCCAGCAGGCAGATGGCCGCGCCGAGGAGGACCAGGACCGCGCCTGCCGTGTCGGTGATCTGGAGCCAGACGCTCATGGCGTTTCCCCGCCCGTCCTCTTGGGGCCGTCGGCGCGCGGGCGGCCCGGCGGCCGGTCGCGTACGGCGATGAAGCGCGCGATGCCGACCGAACCGGTGAAACCGAGGAAGGCCAGCACCAGCATGATCGGGAAGTAGAACGGGTCGCGCGCGAAAGCCGACTTGGCGCCGAGGCCGGCGATGATCAGGGCCGCGCAGACATCGAGCGAGATCGCGCGGTCCAGCATCGAGGGACCTCGCCAGATGCGGGTCAGCAGGCCCGCTCCGGCGATGACGATCACGACGACGGCCGCGGTGAGCAGCACCCGGTCGACGGTCTCCGGAACGCTCATGCGTCCTCCCCCTGGTCTCCCGGCTGCTCGCCGGTGTGTGGTGCCGTAGGTGGCGCGACGGCGACGCGGGTGATCTCGTCGCGGGTGCCGAAGGCCCGGACCGTCAACTCCTCCAGACGCCATACGGAACGCCGGGCCGCGTCCAGTTCGGCGGGCCGGTCCGCGTCGAGGACGTGCAGGAAGAGGGTGGCCGTGGCGCGGCGCACCTCGACGACCGATCCGCCGGGCACGTTGGACACGGCGACCGCGGTCGCCGTGAGCATCAGGTCCGAGCGGCAGCGCAGTGGTACGGCGATCACGGCGGCCCGGTGCGGACGGTCACCGAAGATCTGCCGGGTGACCCGCACGCCGGAGGTGTACATGTCGTAGAGCAGAAAGCCGCCCAGCCGCAGCATGCCCCAGGGGTGCAGGCGAAGCCCGAGGTCGACCTGCGGCAGCGGGAACGCCAGGCAGACCGCGACCGCGACCACCGCGCCGGTCAGCACATTGGCCCAGTGCAGGCCGGACCAGAGCAGCACCCAGATGACGGTGAGCCAGGCGATCAGCGGGAGGTCGAGCACGCTCCGGCGGCGGCCGCGGCCGAACTCGCAGCTGAACGGCGGCAGGTCCTTGTTCCGGTAGGAGAACCTGATCAGTCGTCTCACCGTCCGAGCACCGCCTCGATATAGGGGGAGCGTGCGATGAGTTCGGCGGCCGAGCGGTCGGTGTACGAGGTCAGCGGCCCGGCGAACACGGTGAAGGCGAGTCCGAGCGCGACCGTCGCGGCGGTGGCCCAGGTCATCGGCCGCGGCAGCTTCGTCGTCGTGGTGACGGCGTGACCGTGCAGCGTGGCGGCGACCGCGCGACCGGCCGGCTGGTGGCGGAGCCGTACGCCTTCGTCGCCGGTGCCGCGCATCCGGTCCGGACCCTCGTCGGCGTCGCTGTCGTCCTCCTCGTCGGACTCCAGGACCGTGCCGTCCAGCGCCTGCCCCGGAGGAGCGGCCCGCCAGAACGCCAGGTTCCACACCTTGGCCATCACGTACAGCGTGAGAAGGCTGGTCGCCGTCGATCCGATGACGAGGATCCAGGCCCAGACACTGCCGTCGGCCACACCGGCGCGCATGAGTCCGAGCTTGCCGATGAATCCGGACAGCGGCGGGATCCCGGCCAGGTTCATCGCGGGTACGAAGAAGAGGACGGCCAGGAGCGGTGCGGCCTTGGCGATTCCGCCGAGCCGGGTCAGTTCGGTGGTGCCGCCGCGCCGTTCGATCAGACCGGCCACCAGGAAGAGCGTGGTCTGCACGGTGATGTGGTGGACGACGTAGACGATCGCGCCGCCGTACGCCTCGCGGGTGGCGAGCCCGATACCGAAGACCATGTAACCGATGTGGCTGATGAGGGTGAAGGAGAGCAGCCGCTTCAGGTCGGTCTGGGCGACGGCCCCCAGGATGCCGACGATCATCGAGGCGAGGGCGGCCGCCATCAGCAGATCGCCCAGCCGGTTTCCGGGGAAGAGCAGGGTCTCGGTGCGCAGCATGCAGTAGACGCCGACCTTGGTGAGCAGCCCGGCGAAGACCGCGGTGACCGGGGCGGGCGCGGTCGGGTAGGAGTCGGGGAGCCATGCGGCGAGCGGGAAGACGGCGGCCTTGATGGCGAAGACGGTCAGCAGCATCGCCTGGATCAGGGTCTGGACGCCCAGCGGGAGTGCGGCGAGGCGCCCGGCCAGCTGGGCGAAGTTGGCGGTACCGGTGGCCGCGTACGTCATGGCGATGGCGGTGAGGAAGAGCATCGAGGAGAACAGCGAAATGATCACGTAGGTGGAGCCCGCGCGGACCCGGGAGCCGGTGCCGCCGAGCGTGAGCAGGACGAAGCTGGCGACCAGCATGATCTCGAAGCCGACGTAGAGGTTGACCAGGTCACCGGCGAGAAAGGTGCAGGAGACCCCGGCGACCAGGATCAGGTAGGCGGGGTGGAAGACCGCCACGGGCGTCTCCTCGTCCCGGTCGGCCATGCCCTGGCCGAGGGAGTAGACGAGGACGCAGAGGGTGACGGCCGAGGAGACCGTCAGCATCAGCCCGGAGAGCCGGTCGGCGACCAGGGTGATGCCGAGCGGCGGGGCGAAGTCGCCGAGGTGGACGGTGAGCGGGCCGTCCATGTCGGCGGCGATCATCAGGGTGGCCGAGAGTCCCAGTACGGCGGTGAGTACGGCGACGCTGATGAAGCGCTGGAACTGTTTGAGCCGGGTGCCGAAGGCCAGGCTCAGGCCGGTGGCGCAGAGCGGCAGCAGCACCGGCAGCGGGACGAGTGCGTTCACCCGGTGTCTCCTCGGTTCGTGTCGTCGGGGTCGGGGCCGCTGTCGGGGGCGGGGTCCGGGCCGGGGCCGGGTGCGGCGCCGGGACCGGGTGCCGGGCCGGGGCTTCCGTCGTCCTGCTCCGCCGCGTAGTGCTCCGGGTCCGCGCCCAGGACGTCGTGCCACAGGTCCCCGGACGCGTCCCGGCCGCGGGCCTGCAGGGCACGGTCGGCGCGCAGCCTGGCTCTCAGCCGGCGGCGCTCCGCCCGGTAGCGGCGGCGTTCCTCGTCCGAACGGTCGGACTCGGCCCGGTACTGCTCGCGCAGTTCGTCGCGCTCCCCCAGCACCTCGGCGCGCAGCACGATGCGCCGGTCCTCCAGGTCGTCGTGGACCTCGTCCGTGCCGGTCAGCTGGTGGCTGCGGTAGGCCATGGCCAGGAGGAACGCGGTGGTGGCGAGTGTGATGACGATGGCGGTAAGGGCGATGGCCTGGGGCAGCGGATCGGTGACCTTGCCCAGCGCGACGCCGTAGAGCAGGGGTTCGCGGCCGGCCGTTCCGGTGGCGGACAGGACGAGCAGGTTGATGCCGTTGCCCGCGATCACCGCGCCCAGCAGGATCCGGGTGAGGGGCCGGGTGAGCATGAGGATGCCGCCGACCGCGCACAGCACCGCGGCGGTGGCGAGGAGCGAGGCGCTGACGGTCATCCCGCGACTCCCGTCCCGGGTGCCGGTCCGGAAGCGGGCCCCGGCAGCGCTCCGGCGGCCTGTTCGGCGGCGGCCCGCTCGATCTGCCGGTCGATCTTGGCGCCGAGGGCCCGCACGATGTCCAGCACCACGCCCAGCACCAGGAGATAGACGCCGAAGTCGAAGACCACCGGCGTACCGAAGTGGTACTCGCCGATCAGTGGCAGACGTCCGCGGTGGGTCCAGGCGTGCAGGACCGTGCCGTCGGCGAGACCCAGCAGAGCGACCCCGGTGGAGAGGAACAGGCCCAGACCGGTGAAGAGTCCCGGCTGCAGCGGGGCGGCCTCGGCGAGTTCGAAGCGGCCGCCCGCCAGGTACCGGATGATCAGGGCGACTCCGGCGACCAGTCCGGCGACGAAGCCGCCGCCCGGCATGTTCTCGGCGCAGAACAGCAGGTACACCGAGAGCACCAGGACCGGGTGGAACAGCAGCCGGGCCACCACCTCGAAGACCACGGAGCGGTGCTCGGGCGCGAGCGTGGCGCCGGCCGCCAGCCAACCGCGCTCCGGCGCCCCTTCGTCGCCCTGCGGCAGCCCCGTCAGCCGGGCCGCGGTCACCGACCAGGCGGTGTGCCCCTGTCTCTCCAGGGGCGATGCGGCGCCCTCGGCGCGGCGGTGCAGATAGATCAGGCTCGTCACACCGATCGCCGCGGCGGCGAGCACGGCGGACTCCCCCATCGTGTCCCAGGCCCGCAGGTCGACCAGGATGGTGGCCACCACGTCCTTGAGTCCGTGGTGCGCGGTCTCCTCGACCATGGCGGCGCCCGCCGGTTTCGCGATGCGCGCGGCCGCCGCGACCCAGACCACCACGCTCAGGGTCGCCGCCGCGGCCAGCGCCACCGGGATGCGCACGGCACGGCGCCAGCTGCTGACCGACTCCTGGAAGTGCACCGGCATCCGCCGCAGCACCAGCACGAACACGATCATCGACACGGTCTCCACGCAGAACTGCGTGAGCGCCAGGTCCGGACCGCCCTGGACGACGAAGAGCAACGCGGTCCCGTATCCGGTGAGTCCGGCCAGCACCACGGCCTTCATGCGCCGTCTGACGGTGAGGCAGAGCAGGGCCGCCGCGCAGGTCAGCACGGCGACGGCACCCTGCAGCGGTACGTCCCAGAGCCGGGGTGCCGCGGCCCCCTGCCAGGGGCGGTCGACGCCGAGCACGGCCAGCTGCCCGCCGAGCATCACGAGCAGCGTGGTGGCGAGGTAGACGGAGAGCGAGCCGCGCTGGACGAATCCGGTGATCTGGAGGGAGAGCCGCTCCAGGCCGAGCAGCAGGTGGCCGAAGACGTTGTCGGCGGTGGGCCAGGCGATCCGCCGGGAGAGCCGGGTGACCTCGCCCCGCCACGCGAAGAGCGCGGCGCCGCCCGCCAGGGCGACGGCCGAGAGCAGCACCGCGGTGCCGAATCCGTGCCAGAGCGCGAGATGGTAGAGGTGCGCGGGGACGGGGAAGGTGTCCGCGTAAGCGCTCAGCAGCCGGCCGGTCCACCCGACACCGGGCCCGAGGACAAGACCGCAGGCGGCGAGCAGCGCGGGCGGGGCGAGGAAGGCCCAGCCGACCCGGTGGACCGGGGTGTCGGTGACGCCGGGCTTGCGCAGGAAGGCCCCCCAGACGAAGCGGACGGTGTACGCGACGGTCAGCATCGACCCCGCGACCGTGATGCCCAGCGCCCAGCGGTCCGCGGTGTCGCCGTGCAGCAGCGCGTCGAAGGCGGCCTCCTTCGCGGCGAAGCCCAGCAGTGGGGGCAGTGCGGCCATGGACGCGGCGGCGATCACGGCGACGGCGAAGACGTGCGGCAGCGCCCGTCCGACGCCGGAGAGTCTGCGCAGGTCCCGGGTGCCGGCGGCGTGGTCGACGATGCCGGTGACCAGGAACAGCGGTGCCTTGAACAGGGCGTGCCCGAGGATCATCACGGCGGCGGCCAGCGCCGCGTCGCGGCTGCCGACGCCGGCGAGCAGCGTGAGGAAGCCGAGCTGGCTGACGGTGCCGTAGGCGAGGACGAGCTTGAGGTCGTTGAGCCGCAGCGCCCGCCAGCCGCCGAGCAGCATGGTCGCGGCACCGAGGACCATCACGACGGGCCGCCACACGGGGACGTCGGCGAATCCGGGTGCGAGGCGGGCGACCAGGTAGACGCCCGCCTTGACCATGGCGGCGGCGTGCAGATAGGCGCTGACGGGGGTGGGCGCGGCCATCGCGTTCGGGAGCCAGAGGCTGAACGGCCAGATCGCCGACTTGGAAAGCGCCCCGCACAGGATCAGCACCACGGCCACCGAGACGGCGACGCTCGTCCGGGGCGGGTCGTCGAGGATCGCGGAGATCCGGTAGGTGCCCGCCGCCTGACCGATGATCAGAAAGCCGACCAGCATGGCGAGGCCGCCGAAGGTGGTGACGGTGAGTGCCTGGAGGGCGGAGCGGCGGCTGTGCCGGTGCTCGCTATTGTATCCGATCAGCAGGTAGGAGAAGACCGTGGTCAGCTCCCAGAACACATAGAGCGAGATCAGGTCGTCGGTGAGGACGAGGGCGAGCATCGCCCCGGCGAAGGCGAGCAGGTTCCCGGCGAATCCGGCCAGTTGCGGAGTGTCGTCGGTGAAGTACGAGGCGCAGTAGAGCAGGACGAGCGTGCCGACACCGGCCGCGAGCAGCACCATCAGTTCGGCGAGCGCGTCGAGGCGCAGGCCGAGGGAGACGTCGTAGGCCGGGATCCAGTTCCACGACCAGGTAACCGAGGACCCGGAGGCCACGGTGTCCCACTGGGCGAGTGCCCAGCAGGTGGTGGCGGCCGGTGGCAGGGCGAGTACGACGAAGGCGCGCGTGCCCAGTCGCCGGACCAGCGGGAGGGCACACGCGGCCAGGACGAAGTGGCAGACGATGAGCGCCGTCATGCGGCTCCGCGGGGAGATGCGGCGCGGGGCAGTCCGGCGCGGGGCGTTACAGAACGGGCAAAGAGCACTAAGTACAGATATATCCCCGAACCGGCTTCACCCGTACGGCGCGCCGCGCCCACCCGGGCGCACTCAGATCGGTCGCGGCAGCTCCGCGCGTAGATGGTGAAGACGTGAGTGATCGGTGTTGCACATGTGAGCCCACTTCCTTTTCATTTTTACAGTGCGGCTAAGATCTATCTGTCGAAGTTCTCAACGGATTTGATCAGTCGTGAGGCTGGCATCATCGTCAAGGAGCATGCCCTGCGCACGCGCGCGTCTCGGCGGAGCGACTCGACCACCATGTCGCTGCGGACGGCCCTGCTCGTACTGGCCATCGTCCCCGGTGTCGCACTGGCCGCCCTCTGGGCCGTCACCAGTGGTCAGACTCTGCTCGACTTCCAAAGCCAGGCAGCCCAGGGGCAGTTGGCCCAGAAGGCCGGCCAGCCGTCCAACATCGTGTACTACAACCTGCAGGAGGAGCGTCGGCTGAGCGCCGAGGCTCTGGCCCGCCACGGAGGTGCCACCGACGCGCTGCGCAAGCAGCGCAAGCTGACCGACGAAGCGATCACCAGCTTCCAGTCGCTCTCGGACGTGACCGCCGACGACGCGCCCGGCGAGGTCCGGGACGCGGTCGGCCAGGCCCGCCAGGCGATCAACCAACTGCCTGCGCAGCGCACCCTCGTGGACGAGGGCGACAACGACCAGCAGAAGGCCGTGTACGGCTACTACACGGATCTGATCGCGGTCGACCTGAAGCTGTTCACCGCGCTCAGCCATGTGGACAACGGCAAGATAACCACGCTCTCGCAGCCGCTGGTCGACCTGTTCTGGACCAAGGAGATGATCTCGCGCTCGGACGCCCTGCTGGCCCGTGGCTGGCCGAAGGGCAAGCTGAGCACGGAGGACCTCCAGCAGGTCCGGCAGGCCGTTTCCAGTCAGTCGTTCCAGTACTCCGACAAGGTCGCCCCCTACCTTCCGCCGGACGAGAAGGCGATGTGGGACAAGATAGCGAGCAGTCCCGCCTGGAGGACCAAGACCCGGGTGGAGACGCAGGTGCTGCGGCCCGCCGACCCCGACGGTGCCGGATTCGTCAGCCTCGGCGCCCAGGAGAAGACCTGGCGCGGCGCGATGGACCAGCTCACACCCCAGCTGGTGAAGCTGATGGAGCACCGCACCGCGCTGGTGGTCGAGAACGGCAAGGACAGCGTCATCTCGCTGCTGATCAGGGTCGTCCTGACCACCGTCGTCGGCCTCCTCGCGGTCATCGCGGTCATCTGGATCACCTGGCGCCTCACCCGTAACCTGCGCCGCCGGATCGGCCGGCTCCAGGAACGGGCCGAGGAGCTGGAGAAGACGCTGCCCGATGTGATCGACCGGCTCGCCAAGGGCGAACGCATCGATGTCGAGGCCGAGGCCCGTGCCATCGCGCCCGACAGCAAGAGCGGCAAGTCCGACGAACTGACGCAACTCGGCAACGCCCTCAACCTGGCCCGCACCAGTGCTGTGCAGGCGGCCGTCAAACAGGCCGACCAGCACCGCGGCTTCGAGCGGCTGCTGCAGCGCATCGCCCGCCGCACCCAGCAGTTGATCGGCCAGCAGCTGAAGAAGCTGGACGAGCTGGAGCGCAAGCACGAGGACCCCGAGTTGCTGGACGGACTCTTCGACCTCGACCACCTCACCGCCCGGCTCCGGCGCTACGAGGAGAACCTGGTGATCCTCGCCGGCGGCTCCCCGCACCGGCGCTGGCGCAAGCCCGTTCCGCTGCTGGACGTCATGCGTTCCGCCCAGGGCGAGGTGCAGGACTACCGGCGCGTGGTACTGGATCTGGACGGCACCCCGTGGCTCACGGAGCGGGCCGTCGGACCGGTCTCCCATGTGCTCGCCGAGCTGATCGAGAACGCCCTCAGCTTCTCCAAGCCGCCCAGCCCCGTCGAGGTCAGGGCGGCCCGGGTGAGCCGGGGACTGGCCATCGAGGTCGAGGACCGCGGGCTCGGCATGGACGAGCAACAGCTGTCCGAGGCCAACGAGCTGATGAGCCGTCCGCCCAGGATGGACGTGCTGGCCCACTCCGACGACATCCGGCTGGGCCTCTACGTGATCGCACGCCTCGCCGACCAGCACGGCCTGCGGGTGGAGTTCCGCCCCTCGGCCTTCGGCGGCACCCGCGTCGTCGTGCTCGTCCCCGACGCGCTCACGGTCCCCGAGCCGCGTACCGGCCCGGTGGGCGTACCGTCCCCCGAGGCCGTCCAGGCCCCCGCGCCGTCCGCGCCCCCGGTGCCCGCCGCGACCGGCGACGGAGAGGCACTGCCCAGCCGGGGCCGTGGCCAGGCCCTCGCGGGGGTCACCGCGCTGCACGCCTCCGGCGCACCGTTCGACGCCACCGCGTCCCCGTACACCGTGGCGGCCGAGCCCTTCCCCGACCGGGAGGGGCCGCGGCCGCAGCCCGCGCCCGCCGACGACCCGTTCGGCGACCGCGAGCACCCGTTCCCGCCGTACACCGGCACTGCGCCCGGGACGTCCCCGTACGGTTCCGCCGGACCGGCGTCCCCGTACGGCAGCTCCCACGAGGACCCGTACGCCCCGGCCGAACAGCCGTACATGAAGGCCGAGGGCCAGTACCCCGTACCGCACCAGCCGTATCCGACGCCGGAGGAGCCGTACATGACTCCGCAACAGCCCTACACGGGACCGTATCCGGCGGGCGCGGCCGGGGACCCGAACGGATTCCCGGTCCCCGGTGTCCGGCAGCCGGGACCGGCCGCCGGACACCCCGCACGGCTGCCGGTGGCCGAGCCCGACCATCCGGCTCCGCCGTCGCCGCAGACCATCGCTCCCGGCGGGCCGGGCCGGCCCACGCTGCCGGCCGTACCCGCCGCGGAACCCCCGTTGCCGCGCCGGGTGCGGCAGGCCAGCCTCGCGGACGAACTGCGGATCGACCCGGCAGCCAGGCCTGCCGCGCCGCAGCCGCCGAGCTGGGACGAGAACCCCCTGCTCCGGCCGGCCCCCCGCAGGGCCGGAGCCGCGATCGGAGCCTTCCAGCGCCGGTCCCGCGCCGCCCGCGCGACCGATGAATCGCCGACGGAGCCCGACCCGCCCGCCCACCACCCCACGAGAGAAGAACGGTCATGACACGCACAACCGCCACTCACCAGGACCTCGACTGGCTGCTCGACGGTCTCGTGGACTCGGTGGCCGAGACCCTGAACGCCGTACTGCTCTCCGACGACGGCCTGGTGGTGAGCCATTCGCGCACCGTCGAGCGGGCCGACGCGGAGCGGCTGGCCGCCATCTGCACCGGGCAGCAGAGCCTGGCCCGCGGTGTCGGGCAGCTCTTCAACGGCGGCGGCGTGCACCAGGTGATCGTCGAGCTGTCGGACCTGTGGCTCTTCATCATCTCGGCGGCCCAGGGCACGCACCTGGCCGTCGTCGCCTCCCAGGAGGTGGATGCCGAGATCATGTCGCTGGCCATGCACAACCTCGTCCAGCAGGTCGGCCAGAAGCTCAGCACCCCGGTGCGCGGTGACTTCGACGCCTTCGGCGGCGGGGACGGGCCGCACGCGTGACCCCGTACTGGGAGGACGAGGAGCCGGAGGAGGACGGCGCGGGCACCATGGTGCGCCCCTACACCATCACCCGTGGCCGGACCGCCCCCGAGCGGGACGACTTCACCCTCATCACCGTGCTGACGACCGCACACGACCCGCGGGACGAACACGGCGCAGCGGCCCGGCCCGGCCGGCTCCAGCCGGAGCACCGGATGATCCTGGAGCGCTGTCTGCGTCCCGCGGCGGTCGCCGAGGTCTCCGCGGACCTCAACCTCCCGGTCTCGGTGACCAAGATCCTGCTGGCGGACCTGGTGTCCCACGGCCTGCTGCTCGCCCGCGCCCCGCTCTCGGTGGCACGGGCGGCCGGCGGTGCGGACATGGGCGTGCTGGCCGCTGTTCGCGACGGACTCCGGAGACTCTGAGCAAAGATGACAAGCAGTCAGGCGGCCCCCGCCGCCGTCAAGATCCTTATCGCCGGTGGCTTCGGCGTCGGCAAGACCACCCTGGTGGGCGCCGTCAGCGAGGTCGCGCCCCTGCGTACCGAGGAGTTCCTGACCAAGGCCAGCATCGGCGTCGACGACCTGGCCGGTGTCGGCCAGAAGGACACGACCACCGTGGCGCTGGACTTCGGCCGGATCACGGTCAGTCCCGAACTGGTCGTCTACCTCTTCGGCACACCGGGCCAGGAGCGTTTCTGGTTCATGTGGAACGACCTGGTCAACGGCGCACTCGGTGGCGTCGTGATCGCCGACACCCGCCGGCTGGAGACCAGTTTCGCCTCGATCGACTTCTTCGAGAGCCGCGACATCCCGTTCGTGGTGGCGATCAACTGCTTCCACGGCCACAACACCCGCACGTCGGACGAGGTCCGGGCGGCGCTCGACCTCGACCCCCATGTCCCCCTGCTGGTCGGTGACGTACGCGACCGGCCGTTCGGCCGGGACGTGCTGCTGGCTCTGGTGGACCACCTGATGAGCCTGCCCGTCGCGGCCGGCTGAGGGTTCCCGCCCCCACGTCCTCGCGCTGATCCCCGCAAGTCTTCCCACTGTTTCCGGCTCTGGAGAGATCCGATATGGCAACACCCCTGCGCGTCCTGATTCACGGCGGCGGCATCGGCGGGCTGACGCTCGCCACCGCCCTGGCCCGGCGCGGCCACACCGTCGAGGTGGCCGAGCTCCGTGACGAGCTCGACGCCCTCGGCGTCGGCATCATCCAGCCGTCCAACGCCCTCCACGTCATGCGGGAGATCGGGGTGCTCGACGACTGCCTCAAGGCGGGCTTCGAGTGGGAGGTGCTGACCATCGCGGACCCGGCCGGAAACACCCTGGCCGAGATTCCGCAGCCCCGGATGGGCGACGCGCCCTCCAACAACGGCATCCCCCGCCCCGCACTGGCCCAGGTACTCGGCGCCGCCGCCACGGCGGCCGGGGCCACGATCCGCTTCGGCACCACCGTCGCCGGGCTCGCGGACGACGGCGAGGGCGTGGACGTCACCCTGTCCGACGGCTCGGCCGGCCGCTGGGACCTGGTCGTCGGCTTCGACGGCATCGGCTCGCCGCTGCGCACCCGGCTGTACGGCGAGCGTTACGCCCCCCAGTACACGGGCTTCGCCAACTGGCGTGTCACCGTGCCCCGTCAGGACCGGGTGCGGGGTGTCGTGATGAGCACCGCGGGCCAGGCCGCCAAGGCACTGCTCACCCCGATCACGGACGAGCTGATGTACCTGGGCGCGGTGTTCGCCGAGTCCGAGGACTTCCGGCCCGACCCGGAGAGGGCCCACGAGCAGCTCAAGGAGCGGCTGCCGATGTTCTCCGGCCCGGTCGCCGAGGCGCTCGCCACGGTCACCGGACCCGAGAACGTGGTGTACTCGCGGATCTCCCAGGTGACCGTCGAGGAGCCGTGGCACATGGGCCGGGTGGTCCTGGCCGGTGACGCCGCGCACGCGAGCACCCCGCACATCGCGCAGGGTGCGGCGATGGCCGTGGAGGACGCGCTGGTGCTCGCCGAGTCGCTGGACGCCGAGCCGGACGTCGCGGCCGCGCTCGACATCTGGGAGGGGCGCCGCCGTCCCCGCGCCATGTGGGTGCAGGCCATGTCGCGTGCCGTGCTCAAGCAGGAGACGGGCGGCGAGACGACGCCCGAGGAGGACGAACTGCTGAAGGTCGGCATTCCGGGTGCGGCGCACGTGCTGGTGAAGCCGTACTGATCATGCGGTGAACGCCCCGTGCGGGCCCCGGATTCCCGTGCCCGCACGGGGCGTTCACCGTGTCCGGCCCGCTCAGGGCAGCACCGCCACCCCGTCGATCTCGACGAGCGCCTGCTCGTCCCAGAGGCGCGCCGCCCCGATCACGGCCATCGCGGGGTAGTCGCGGCCCGCCAGCCGCCGCCAGATGCGCCCCAGTTCGGCGGCGTTCGCCCGGTAGTCGGCGACATCGGTGGCGTACACCGTGACCCGGGCCAGGTCCGCCGGTGCACCGCCCGCCGCGCGCAGGGCGGCGAGCAGATTGGTGAGGGCGGCGGTGAACTGCTCGGGCAGGGTGCTCCCGACGATGTCGCCCCGCTGGTCGAGGGCGGTCTGCCCGGCCAGGAACACCAGTTGGCTCCCGGTGGCGGTGACCGCGTGCGAGAAACCCGCGGGCGGGGAGAGCTCGGCGGGGTTGATGCGGTGGATCGGACTCATGCGGACGGCTCCCGGTTCGCGTACAGCTCCTTGGCGATGATCGTGCGCTGCACCTCGCTGGCGCCCTCGTAGATCCGGGGGGCGCGGACCTCCCGGTAGAGGTGTTCGAGCAGATGGCC
The DNA here is from genome assembly GCF_036226405.1 of Streptomyces sp. NBC_01260. NCBI lineage: Bacteria > Bacillati > Actinomycetota > Actinomycetes > Kitasatosporales > Streptomycetaceae > Streptomyces > Streptomyces sp. NBC_01260. The sequence continues at coordinate 1,554,966 of NZ_CP108464.1, forward strand.
GCGGCGCAGGGCGCGGGCGCCGTGCAGTTGGACGGCCGTGTCCACGACGTACTGCGCGGTCTCGGTCGCGAACAGCTTCGCCATGGCGGCACGGCGCGGTACGCCCGGCTCCCCCGCGTCGTACGCGGCGGCGGCCGCGTACACCAGCAGCCGGGCGGCCTCGGTGCGGGTGGCCATCTCGGCGACCTGGTGGGCGACGGCCTGCAGTTCCTTGAGCGGGCCGCCGAACGCGGTGCGCTCCTCGGTGTGTGCCACGGTCGCGTCGAGGGCGGCGCGGGCCATGCCGACGGCGAAGGCGCCGACACTCGGCCGGAACAGGTTGAGGGTGTTCATGGCGACCCGGAAGCCCCGGTCCGGTTCGCCGAGCACGTCGTCGGGGGTGACCGGTACGCCGTCGAAGGCGAGGGCGCCGATGGGGTGCGGCGAGAGCATGTCGAGGGAGCTTCCGGTCAGTCCGGGGCGGTCGGCGGGGACCAGGAACGCGGTGACGCCGCGGGCTCCGGCGCCGCGCGTCGTGCGGGCGAAGACGGTGTAGAAGTCGGCCTCGGGGGCGTTCGAGATCCAGCACTTCTCGCCGGTCAGCCGCCAGCCGTCAGGCGCGGGCGCGGCATCGAGTGCGAGGGCCGCCGCGTCCGACCCCGCCCCGGGCTCGCTGAGCGCGAAGGCGGCGACGGCGCGGCCCGCCCGGACCTCGGGAAGCCAGCGCTCCCGGTGGGCGGCGGTACCCGCCTGGAGCACGGGGTACGTACCGAGCCCCTGGAGCGCCAGGGCGGTCTCGGCCTCCGTACAGCCCCGGGCGAGGGATTCGCGCAGCAGGCAGAGGTCGAGGGCGCCGGAGCCCAGCAGCCGGTCCAGCAGGCCGAGCTCACCGAGGGCGGCGAGGAGTGGACGGTTGACGTGACCGGGCTCGCCCTTCTCGGCCGGCGGGCGCAACCGCTGCTCGGCAAGGGTGCGCAGCTCCTCGCACCAGGCGGTCTGGGCCGGATCGAGCGAGAATGCCGTCATACCGGCGCCTCTCTTGTCGGAGTCCCGTCGGAAGCCTTGCGCATGCCGTTCTGTCGCGCGCTCTGCACATGCCGTCTGTCGCACCTTGCCTCGGTATCCCGTTTTATCGCGGACCGTTGACTACCGTCACTCAAACGATACGCTCCAGAGGCGACAAGGGGGCGATCCGTCATGGACCCGAAGACCTCAGCGCACGTCGACAGCTTTGCCAGAGAACATCTGCCACCCGCCGACCAGTGGCCGGAACTGGTCTTCGACCTGCCCGAGCTGCACTATCCGGACCGGCTGAACTGCGCCGTCGAACTCCTGGACCGCACGGCGGACCGCTTCGGACCCGACCGCCCCGCCTTCCGTACGCCGGACGGCGCGGTGCTGAGCTACGGGGAGCTGCGGGACCGGGCCGACCGGATCGCCCATGTCCTCACCTCGGACCTGGGGGTCGTCCCCGGCAACCGCGTACTGCTGCGGGGCCCCACCACGCCCCATCTCGCCGCCTGCTGGCTGGCGGTGCTGAAGGCCGGCGGGATCGCCGTGACCGTACTGGCCCAGCAGCGGGCCGCCGAACTCGCCACGGTCTGCTCGATCGCCCGGATCAGCCACGCGCTGTGCGACGTCCGCTCGGTCGACGACCTGGCGAAGGCGCGGGTGCCGGGGCTGCGGATCACCGCGTACGGCGGCGACGCCCCGGACGACCTGCTGCGGCTGGCCGCCACCAGACCGGGCTCCTACGAAGCCGTGGACACCGCGTCGGACGATGTCGCGCTGATCGCCTTCACCTCGGGGACCACCGGGCGACCCAAGGGCTGCGTGCACCTGCACCGCGATGTGCTCGCCGTCGCCGACACCTTCTCCCGGCACGTCCTGCGACCGGTGCCCGAGGACGTGTTCGCCGGCAGCCCGCCGCTCGGCTTCACCTTCGGGCTCGGCGGACTGGTCGTCTTCCCGCTGCGGGCCGGCGCGTCGGCGCTGCTGCTGGAACAGGCGGGCCCCAAGCAGCTGCTGCCCGCCCTGGCCGCGCACCGGGTCTCGGTGCTGTTCACCGCCCCGACCGCCTACCGGGTGATGCTCGACCAGCTCGACGGGCACGACCTCTCCGCGCTGCGCCGCTGTGTGTCGGCGGGTGAGAACCTGCCCGTCGCGACCTGGCGGTCCTGGTACGAGCGGACCGGTCTGCGCATCATCAACGGCATCGGCGCCACCGAACTGCTGCACATCTTCGTCTCCGCGGCCGACGACGCGATCCGCCCCGGCACCACCGGCGTCCCGGTGCCCGGCTGGCAGGCCCGGGTGGTGGACCGGGACGGCGCGACGGTACCGGACGGCGAACCGGGACTGCTGGCCGTACGCGGACCGGTCGGCTGCCTCTATCTCGCCGACGAACGGCAACGGGAGTACGTACGGCACGGCTGGAACCTGACCGGCGACACCTACGTGCGCGACGCGGACGGCTACTTCCGCTACGTGGCCCGCGCCGACGACATGATCATCTCCTCCGGCTACAACATCGCGGGCCCCGAGGTCGAGGACGCGCTGCTGCGCCACCCGGAGGTGGCGGAGGCCGCGGTGGTGGGCCGCGAGGACGAACTGCGCGGCCGGATCGTGGCGGCGTACGTGGTGCTGCGGGAGGGCTCCACGCTCTCGGCCGACGCGCTGCGTGCCTTCATGAAGACGGAGCTGGCCCCGCACAAGTGCCCGCGCCTCATCACGTTCCGGCCCGCGCTCCCCCGTACCGCGACGGGCAAATTGCAACGGTTCCGGCTGCGTGAGGACGAACAGGGTGCCGTCCCCGCCGCTCCGGGCCGAGAATGATCACATGGCCGAACCGCACGCACCCCGCTCGCTGATCGTCACCCTCTACGGTGCCTACGGCCGGACCCCCGGCGACGCCCCGCTGCCGGTCGCCGAACTCATCCGGCTGCTGAGCGCCGTCGGTGTGGACGCCCCCGCCGTACGGTCCTCCGTCTCCCGGCTGAAGCGGCGCGGGCTGCTCGTCGCGGCCCGTACCTCGGACGGGGCCGCCGGGTACGCGCTCTCGGCCGACGCCCGCCAGCTGCTCGACGACGGCGACCGGCGGATCTACCGGCATCCCGCCCCCCGGCTCGGCGACGGCTGGGTGCTCGCGGTGTTCTCCGTGCCGGAGGCCGAGCGCCACAAGCGACACCTGCTGCGCTCGCGGCTGGCCCGGCTGGGCTTCGGCACGGCAGCCCCCGGCGTCTGGATCGCCCCGGCGGGGCTGTACGACGAGACCCGGCACACCCTGGAGCGCCTCGGGCTCGTCCCGTACGTCGACCTGTTCCGCGGCGACCATCTGGGCTTCACCGCCACCGAGGAGTCCGTGGCGCGCTGGTGGGACCTGGAGGCCGTCGCCCGGCTCCACCTCGGATTCCTGGAGCGCCACGAACCCGTACTGCGGGCCTGGGAGGCGCGGGGAGACGCAGCAGCCGATCCCGAGCTCGCCTACCGGGACTACCTGACCGCGCTGGACTCCTGGCGCCAGGTGCCGTACGCGGACCCGGGGCTGCCGCGCGAACTGCTGCCCGAGGAGTGGCCCGGCGGCCGGTCGGCGGAGGTGTTCGGGCTGCTGCACGAGCGGCTGCGGGACGCGGGGGCGGAGTTCGTGCGCGCGTAATACGGGTGCTGCCCGGGTGACCTTCCCGGCAGAATGCCGGTGCATGACCTGGACCTTCACTGACGATGTCGACGCCTTCCTCGACGCGGCCGGTGGCTCGCTGACCGCCCGGCCGGCCGAGAACACCCTCGCGCTGACCGTCACCGCGAGCCTGCGCCGCCACGGCCCGCACGCCTTCACCGAGCACACCCCGGTGCTGGGCTGGTGGCGCGGGGCCGACGGCGCGGTGGCGGGGACCCTGGTGCAGACACCGCCCCGGCCCGCGGTGCTGAACGGGCTCGTCCCGGAATCGGTCGGTCCGCTGCTGGCCGCCCTCCCGCTCACCGGCGTCAACGCGGTGCGGGCCACGGCCGAGGCGGTGGCGGCCCACTGGCCGGGGCACCGCGTCGACGAGGAGCAGCGGCTCTACCGGCTGGGCGAGCCGGCACCGCCGTCGCCCGCTCCCGGCGGCCGGGCGAGGGCCTCGAATCCCGCGGACCGGGAGCTGCTGCTGCGCTGGTACCGCGCGTTCGCGGCCGACATCGGCGAGCCGGCCGGGCACCCCGAACGGGCGGTGGACGAGCGGACGGCCGAAGGCCGGCTGACGCTCTGGGAGGACGGCGGCGTCCCCGTGTCGATGGCGGGCGTCTCGCCGAGGATCGCGGGCACGGTCCGGGTCGCACCGGTCTACACACCGCCGGAGCACCGCGGCCGGGGGTACGCGGCGGCGGTGACCGCGGAGGTCGGCCGCGCGGCCCGGGAGGCGGGCGCGGACGAGGTGCTGCTCTTCGCCGACCTGGCGAACCCGACGAGCAACGGCGTGTACGTGCGCATCGGCTACCGGACGGTCTGCGACCGGCTGCTGATCAGCGCGCGGGGCAGCGGTGGATGAGACTCCCGAGCCGGTCCGGAGGTCACGGCGAGCCTGGTGCGGTGGCGGCGGCAGCGAGATCCGGGGCAGCCGCTCAGCCCAGGGTGAGCCGCGGTTTCGGCGCGTCGGTGCGGCCGGTGGGCGGGATGCGGCTGCCCGCGCGGTACGGGAGCGGCCAGGGCGCGCCCGGACCCGCGTGGCCCTGCTCGGCGGCCGCGTGCAACGTCCAGTGCGGGTCGTACAGGTGCGGGCGGGCCAGTGCGCAGAGGTCGGCGCGGCCCGCCAGCAGCAGGGAGTTGACGTCGTCCCAGGAGGAGATGGCGCCCACCGCGATGACGGGCACGCACAGGGTGTTGCGGATCCGGTCGGCGTACGGGGTCTGGTAGGAGCGCCCGTACTCGGGCCGCTCAAAGGGGACGACCTGCCCGGTGGAGACGTCGATGGCGTCGGCGCCGTGCGCCACGAAGGCGCGGGCGATCTCGACAGCGTCCTCGGCCGTCGTGCCGCCCCGCGCCCAGTCCGTGGCGGAGATCCGGACGGTCATCGGCCGGTCGTCGGGCCACCGTTCGCGGACCGCGTCGAAGACCTCCAGCGGATAGCGGAGCCGGTTCTCCAGTGATCCGCCGTACCGGTCGGTGCGGTGGTTGGTGAGCGGCGAGAGGAAGCCGGAGAGCAGATAGCCGTGGGCGCAGTGGAGTTCGAGGAGGTCGAATCCGCAGGCGTCGGCGCGGTGGGCGGCGTCCGCGAACTGCTCGCGCACCGCGTCGAGACCGGCCCGGTCCAGGGTGTGCGGGACCTGGTTGACCCCGTGCGCGTACGGGATCGGGGAGGCCGCCACGAGTGGCCAGTCGCCTTCGTCGAGCGGCTGGTCGATGCCGTCCCACATGAGCTTGGTGGCGCCCTTGCGGCCGGAGTGGCCGAGTTGGACGCCGATGGCGGTGCCGGGCGATCCGGTGTGCACGAAGTCGGTGATCCGGGTCCAGGCGGTGGCCTGTGCGGAGGTGTAGAGGCCGGTGCAGCCGGGGGTGATGCGCCCCTCGGGACTCACGCAGACCATTTCCGTCATGACGAGCCCGGCGCCGCCGAGCGCTCTGGCCCCCAGGTGGACGAGGTGGAAGTCGCCGGGGACGCCGTCGGTGGCCGAGTACATGTCCATGGGCGACACGACGACGCGGTTGCGCAGTTCCAGCCCGCGCAGCCGCAGCGGGGTGAACATCGGCGGGGTGCCGGGCGGGCAGCCGAACTCCTCCTCGACGGCGGCGGTGAAGGAGGCGTCGCGCAGCCGGAGATTGTCGTGGGTGACGCGACGGCTGCGGGTGAGGAGGTTGAACGCGAACTGGCGGGGTGGCTGGTCGACGTAACGGCCCAGCTCCTCGAACCAGCGCAGGCTGGCCGCCGCGGCGCGCTGGGTCGATTCGACGACGGGGCGGCGCTCGCTCTCGTACGCGGCGAGGGCCGCGGGCAGGCCGGGCTGCTCCTCGATGCAGGCGGCGAGCGCGAGGGCGTCCTCGACGGCGAGTTTGGTGCCGGAGCCGATGGAGAAGTGCGCGGTGTGGGCGGCGTCGCCGATGAGGACCGTGTTGCCGTGCGACCAGTGGGCGTTGACGACGGTGCTGAAGGTGAGCCAGGAGGAGTTGTTGGAGCGCAGCGGCCGGCCGCCGAGCGCGTCGGCGAAGATCGCGGCGCAGTGCCGGGTCGACTCGGCCGGGTCGCAGGTGTCGAATCCGGCGGCCCGCCAGACCTCTTCGCGCATCTCCACGATGACGGTCGAGGCGCCGGAGTCATCCGGCGGCCCGAAGGGCCTCGTTGAGGGGTGGCGGTCGGGCGACGGGCGGGAGAACGGATAGCCGTGCAGCTGCATCACCCCGTAGGCGGTCTCGGCGGTCTCGAAGCGGAAGGCGTCCAGGGCGAAGTCGGCGGCGAGCCAGATGTAGCGGCAGCGGTGGTTGGTGAGGCGGGGGCCGAAGCTGTCGGCGTGGGCGGTGCGGGTGGGGCTGTGCACCCCGTCGGCGGCGATCACCAGGTCGTAGGAGACGGCGAGTTCGGCGGCGGGCGGGGCCTGGGTGCGGAAGCGGAGCCGCACCCCGAGGGAGGCGCAGCGCTCGTGCAGGATCTCCAGGAGGCGGCGGCGGCCGAGCGCGGCGAAACCGTGACCGCCGGAGGTCTGGGTGTGGCCGCGGTGGACGATGTCTATGTCGTCCCACCGGACGAACTCCTTCTGGAGCGCGCGGTGGACCGTGGGGTCGGCGTGCTCGATGCCGCCGAGCGTCTCGTCGGAGAGGACGACGCCGAAGCCGAAGGTGTCGTCGGGGGCGTTGCGCTCCCAGAGGGTGATATCGCGCTCCGGGTCCAGCCTCTTGAGCAGCGCCGCGGCGTAGAGCCCGCCGGGGCCGCCGCCGATGACGGCGATGCGGTGCGGGCCGGCGGACGGATTGCCGGGGCGCGGGCCCGCGGGGGACGTCATCGCGCTACCGGCCTTGCCACTTCGGCGGCCGCTTCTCGGTGAAGGCGGCGTGGAACTCGGCGTAGTCCTCGCCGTGCATCAGCAGGGCCTGGGTGGCGGCGTCCATCTCGACGGCGGCGGCCATCGGCATGTCGAGCTCGGCGGTGAGCAGCGCCTTCGTCTGGGCGAGGGCGAGCGCGGGGCCGTCCGCGAGGCGGCGGGCGAGCTCCGCGGCCCGTTCGTCGGCTCGGCCCTCCTCGACCAGGTCGCTGATCAGCCCGATGCGTGCCGCCTCGGGCGCGCGGACGGGTTCGCCGAGCATCAGCAGCCTGGTGGCATGGCCGAGACCCACCACCCGGGGCAGCAGATAGGCGGCGCCCATGTCGCCGCCGGAGAGCCCGACCCGGGTGAAGAGGAAGGCGAACCGGGCCGACGGGTCGGCGACCCGGAAGTCGGCGGCCAGCGCGAGGACGGCGCCCGCTCCCGCGGCGACCCCGTGCACGGCCGCGACGACGGGGAACGGGCATTCACGCAGGGCCCGTACGACCTGACCGGTCATCCGGTTGAAGTCCAGCAGCTGAGCGGTGTCCATCGCGAGGGTGGCGCCGATGATCTCGTCCACATCGCCGCCGGAGCAGAAGCCGCGCCCCTCACCGGCCAGCACCAGGGCCCGCACGGAGCGCTCCCTGGACAGCTCGGCCAGCAGATCGCGCAGATCGGCATAGGCGCCGAAGGTCAGCGCATTGAGTTTCTCGGGGCGGGCGAGGGTGACGGTGGCGACACCGTCGCGCGTCGTGACCCGGAGATGGCGCCAGTTCTCCGTACGTGGCGCGGAACTGGGAAACGGGCTCATGGAGGGTGATCCCCTTCAGCCGTCGGGCTGCTGCTTGCCTCGAATTTATCACTCGTACGTGACTCCCGTCACGAGTACGCGATATGCGGAGCGTGAGACCGGAGTGACGAAAGTCCCCTTCGTACCGGTCGACAGTCCCTTGTCCGGGCCGTGACGCTTCGTATGGTTGAGACCAAGAAGCAATGTGTTCCGTGAACGTCTCGACCTCCGAACGGAATCCCGCCGTGCCACCCGATGTCCCCGCTCCCGCCTCCTGGCGGATCGCACTGCCGCACTCGGCCGCGGCGGTGCCGATCGCCCGCGCCCTGATCCGTACGGCGCTGGCGGACATCGAGGCCCCGGCGGACAGCGACACCGCCGAACTGCTCACCTCCGAACTGGTCGCCAACGCGGTGGAGCACACCCTCGGGGACGAGCCCATCCAGCTGGTGGTGGAACTGCTGCCGACCGGCTGCCAGGTGGAGGTGCACGACCACGATCCCGCCCCGCCGGGCGATCTCTCCTGCCCGGAGCCGGGCAGCGAGCCGGACCTCTGGCAGGAGCACGGCCGGGGGCTGCTGCTGATCCGCACCCTCAGCTCGTCCTGCGGTCACCGCACGACGGAACAGGGCAAGGCGGTGTGGTTCACCCTGCCCTCACTCACCCTGCCCTCACCCGCGCTGCCGTCACCAGCACCGCCGGCGGACTGACCGGGCGGCGGGACGGCCTGCGCAAGGGCGGGGATCAGCCCGCTTTCCGGCCGGCCAGTCGTGACCGGCTTCGGCCGTAGCAGGCGTACAGCACCGCACCGACCGCGAGGAACACCGCGAACTGCACCCAGGTCGTCCAGCCGGTCCCGTACATGAGATAGACGCAGAAACCGACGCCGAGGACCGGGCCGACGGGGTGGAGCGGAATCCGGAAGGAGCCCCTCACCTCGGGGTTGCGGTGGCGCAGCACGATCACCGCGATGTTGACCGCGACCATGGTGGCGAGCGTCCCGATGGTCGTCAGGTTCACCACCACGTCGAGTGAGGAGAAGGCCGCCGGCACGGCGAAGACGGTGGCCACGATCCAGGTGTTGGCGACCGGCGTCGAGGTCCGCGGCGAGACCCGTTCGAAGACCCGCGGGACCAGGCCGTCACGCGACATCGACATGAGGATGCGGGTCTGCCCGTACATCACCGCGAGGACGACGGAGGCGATGGCGACGATCGCCCCGAAGGCGATGATCCCGCCGCCGACCGTCGAGTCGGTGACCTGGTTGACGATCAACGAGAGGGCGGCCGGCTTGTCCGAGACGGCATCCGGGCCGAGGGCGCCGATGGCGGCGAGGGCGACCGCGCAGTAGAGCACCGTGACCAGGCCGATGCAGATCATGATCGCCAGCGGGATGTTCCGCCGGGGGTTCTTGACCTCCTCGCCCGCGGTGGTGATGGCGTCGAACCCGATGTACGAGAAGAACGCCAGCGATGCCCCCGCGGTGATGCCGCCCGCGCCGTGGGCCGCGAACGGGGTGAGGTTGCCGTGCTCGAAGGCGGTGAAGGCGATGGCGCAGAACATGATCAGAACGGTGATCTTGAGGACCGCCATCGCGGCCGTGGCCCCCGCGCTCTCGCGGATGCCCCGCACCAGCAGGGTGGCGGCCATCATGACCACGATGACCGCGGGCAGGTTGATCACGCCGCCGTCGCCGGGTCCCGAGGAGAGCGCGGCGGGCAGCTGCCATCCGAAGAGGCTGTTGAGCAGCTCGTTCACGTACTGACTCCAGCCCACCGCCACGGCGGAGACGGATACGCCGTACTCCAGGAGCAGGCACCAGCCGACGAGGAAGGCGACGCGTTCACCGAGGGTGGCGTAGGCGAAGGAGTACGAGCTGCCGGAGACCGGGATCGCGCTGCCCAGCTCGGCGAAGGAGAACGCGGTGAAGATGCAGGTGATCGCGGCGAGCACGAAGGACAGCACGACGGCGGGGCCGGCCGCGGCGACACTGTCGGAGAGGCCGACGAAGATGCCGGTGCCGACCACTGCGCCGACTCCGAAGCACACCAGCTGGAAGAGCCCCATGGTGCGCTTGAGGCCGTGCCCCTCAAGGTCGGCCCCCGACTCGGCGATCAGCTGGTGGGGGTCCTTGACGCGGCGTGGCGGGCCGGGCAGACGCAGGGGGGTCACGAGGTTGTTCTCATCTCTGGTGTCACCTGTGGGGGGGCGGTGCGTCCGGAGGCGTGGGGGCCGGTGGGGCACACGAAAAATGGGGTTCGAGCGTGCGAGCTCGAACCCCACCGACGGAGACCATGATAGGCACTCGTGCGCATGTTCACCCACTTGGGTGCATGAACATGCGGTTTGTCCGGGTCAGTGCCCGGCCAGCGTCGCGACCAGCACCGCCTTGATCGTGTGCATCCGGTTCTCCGCCTCGTCGAAGACGACCGAGTGGGCGGACTCGAAGACCTCGTCGCTGACCTCCAGCTCGGTCAGACCGTGCCTGAGGTGAATCTCCCGCCCCACCTTGGTGCCGAGGTCGTGGTAGGCCGGGAGGCAGTGCAGGAACTTCACGTCGGCGTTGCCGCTGGCCCGCAGGACGTCCATGGTGACGGCATACGGCGCGAGGGCGGCGATGCGCTCGTCCCAGACCTCCTTGGGCTCCCCCATCGAGACCCAGACGTCGGTGGCGACGAAGTCGGCGCCGCGCACGCCCTCGGCGATGTCCTCGGTGAGCGTGACGGTCGCCCCGCTGCCCTCGGCGAGCCTGCGGGCCTCCGCGACGATCCCGTCGGCGGGCCAGTAGGCCTTCGGCGCGACGATCCGTACGTCCATGCCCAGCAGGGCACCGGTGACCAGGTAGGAGTTGCCCATGTTGAACCGGGCGTCACCGAGGTAGGCGAAGGCGATCCGCTCCAGCGGCTTCGCACTGTGCTCGGTCATGGTGAGGCAGTCGGCGAGCATCTGGGTGGGGTGCCAGTCGTCGGAGAGCCCGTTGAAGACGGGCACCCCGCCGTACGCGGCCAGTTCCTCGATGGCCGCCTGGCTGTCACCGCGGTACTCGATGCCGTCGAACATCCGGCCGAGGACACGCGCGGTGTCCTTCACCGACTCCTTGTGACCCATCTGGGAGCCGGACGGATCGAGGTACGTCGTGGCCGCGCCCTGATCGGCGGCGGCCACCTCGAACGCGCACCGGGTGCGGGTCGAGGTCTTCTCGAAGATCAGCGCGATGTTCCGGCCGCGCAGCCGCTGCACCTCGGCCCCCGCCTTCTTCGCGGCCTTCAGCTCTGCTGCCAGGTCGATCAGTCCGCGGAACTCCTCGGCCGTGAAGTCCAGCTCCTTGATGAAGTGGCGGCCTGCGAGGTCTATGGCCATGGTGACTGCTCCTGGGTCGGGCGGGGGGACGCAAACGCTAACCCTGGAAGTCTATACGATGCAGTGCATCGCTATACAGGCCGCTTCCGGTGCCCCGCCGACCCGCGCCGCGCACCCCGGGCACGCCCGACCGCGGCCCGGCGGTCACACCGGATCGCGGACCACCGGACAGCTCATGCAGCGGGGCCCGCCCCGGCCCCGGCCCAGTTCGCTGCCGCGGATCTCGATGACCTCGATTCCTTCGTTGCGCAGGTGGGTGTTGGTGGTGGCGTTGCGCTCGTAGGCGACGACGACGCCCGGTTCGACGGCCAGGACGTTGCAGCCGTCGTCCCACTGCTCGCGCTCGGCGGCGTGCACGTCCTGGATGGCGGTGAGGACCCGGATCGAGTCCAGCCCCAACGCCTCGGCGATGGCGCGGTGCATGTGCTCGGGCGGATGGTCGGTGACCTTGAGGTCACGAGGGCCGTCTCCCGGCTCGATGGTGTACGAGCGGAGCATGCCCAGGCCCGCGTACTTGGTGAAGGTGTCCCCGTCGACCATCGTCATCACCGTGTCCAGGTGCATGAACGCCCGGCTCTTGGGCATGTCGAGCGCCACGATCGTCCGGGCGGACCCGGCGTCGAAGAGTCCGCGGGCCAGCATCTCCACCGCCTGCGGGGTGGTGCGCTCACTCATCCCGATGAGGACGGCGCCCCGGCCGATGACCAGGACGTCGCCGCCCTCGATGGTGGAGGGGTAGTCGTCCTGCCCCTGCGACCAGTGGTGGAAGGCGCCTGCGTCGGGCCCGGTGAAGAGCGGATGGTGCCCGTAGATCGCCTCGAAGTGGACCGTCTCGCGCTGCCGGGCCGGCCAGCGCATGGCGTTGATGGAGACCCCGTCGTAGATCCAGGCCGAGGTGTCGCGGGTGAAGAGGTGGTTCGGCAGCGGCCCGAGCAGGAAGTCGTCCAGGTCCATGACGTGGAAGCGGACCGAGGTCGGCTCGTGGTGCCGCTCCAGGAACTCCCGTTTGGTCATCCCGCCGACCAGCGCCTCGCAGAGTTCGGTGGCGGACAGCTCCTCGAAGGCGGCCCGCAGGTGTTCGGTGGCGAGCGGGCCGTACTCCTTCTCCTCGAAGACCCGGTCCAGCACGAGCCGCCGGGCCACCGGGATCTCCAGCGACTCACGGAGCAGGTCCCCGAAGAGGTGTACCTCGACGCCGCGGTCGCGCAGCACGTCCGCGAAGCCGTCGTGCTCCTGGCGGGCCCGGCGCACCCAGAGCACGTCGTCGAAGAGCAACGCGTCCTTGTTGCTCGGGGTGAGCCGTTTCAGTTCCAGATCGGGGCGGTGCACGATGACGCGGCGCAGCCGCCCGGCCTCGGAGTCGACATGGAATCCCATGCCCACATCCTCACCACGCGGAGCGCCGTTCACCCGGCGAATCGCCTGCCGGTTCTTCCGGCGGACCCGGGGGCGTGGCCCCCGGGTCCGCCGGGCGGATCCTACAGCCGGGGGTCCACCGGCTCCGACTCCAGCGCCAGCACCGCGAAGACCGCCTCGTGCACCCGCCACAGCGGCTCACCCCCGGCCAGCCGGTCCAGGGCTTCGAGACCCAGGGCGTACTCACGCAGGGCGAGCGACCGCTTGTGACCGAGGAACCGGCCGCGCAGCCTGTCCAGGTTCTCCGGACGGGTGTACTCGGGTCCGTAGATGATCCGCAGGTACTCCCGGCCGCGCACCTTGATGCCGGGCTGGACCAGCCGGCCCTTGCCGTCCCTGACGAGCGCGCCGAGCGGCTTGACCACCATGCCCTCGCCGCCGCGGCCGGTCATCTCCCGCCACCAGTCGATGCCGGAGCGGACCGACGCCTCGTCGGCGGTGTCGACGACGAGCCGCCGGGTGACCTGGAGCAGCCCCGTCGGGTCGTGCTCCACCAGCCGGTCCAGCCAGGCCAGCTGCTCGTCATGGGGAACGGCGGCGAGCGAGCGGCCCTGCACGGCGAGGATCTGGAACGGTGCCAGCCGCACCCCGTCCAGCCCCTCGGTGCTCCAGCAGTAGCGGCGGTAGGCCTCGGTGAACGCGGCCGCGTCCTGCGCGCGGCCGTGCTGCCGGTCCGCGAGCGCGCCGACGTCGATGCCGCGCTCCACCGCTGCCGCGAGGGCCGCTTCGGCCGCGGGGAACACGGCGCCCGACGCGGCGCCGACCGCCGCGTACTGCGAGCGGAGCAGCCCGGCCGCCTTGAGGGACCAGGGCATCAGCTCGGCGTCGAGCAGCACCCAGTCGGTGTCCCACTCCTCCCACAGCCCGGCGGCGGTGACCGCCGCGCGCAGCCGGCCGAGGACGACCTCGGTCACCGCGGCGTCGTCCAGGAACGGGCGTCCGGTGCGGGTGTGCAGGGCGCCCGTCGGGCCTCCTCCGCCTCCGGAAGCGGGGAGTGTGTCCCCCGTGCCGAAGCGTTCCCGTGCCACGTCCGCGTCCCGGCAGACCAGGGCCACCGCCCGCGAGCCCATGTGCTTCTCCTCGCACACGACCCTGGCCACGCCGTCCGCCCGGTACTGCGCGAACGCCTCGGCAGGATGCTCCAGATAGCCCTCCTCCTTCGAGGTGGCCGTCGGCGCCATGGTCGGCGGCAGGTAGGCGAGCAGCCGGGGGTCGACGGCGAACCGGCTCATGACCTCCAGCGCGGCCGCCGCGTTCTCCTCGCGCACCGCGACGCGGCCCATGTGCCGGGTCTCCACGATCCGGCGGCCCCGCACATCGGCGAGGTCCAGCGGACGGCCTTCACGGCCGCCCGGCGCCTCGGTGGTCAGCGGCTTCACCGGCTCGTACCAGACCCGCTCGGCCGGTACGTCGACGAGTTCGCGCTCCGGCCAGCGCAGCGCGGTCATCTTCCCGCCGAAGACGGCGCCGGTGTCCAGGCAGATGGTGTTGTTGACCCAGGACGTGGTGGGCACGGGGGTGTGGCCGTAGACGACTGCGGCGCGGCCCCGGTACTCCTCCGCCCACGGGTAGCGCACCGGCAGGCCGAACTCGTCGGTCTCGCCGGTGGTGTCGCCGTACAGCGCGTGCGAGCGGACCCGCCCGGAGGTGCGCCCGTGGTACTTCTCGGGCAGCCCGGCGTGGCAGACGACCAGCTTGCCGCCGTCCAGCACGTAGTGGCTGACGAGCCCGTCGACGAACTCCTTGACCTGCTCCCGGAATTCCGGGCCCCGGGCGTCCTCCCGCCCCAACTGCTCGATGGTCTCGGCGAGTCCGTGGGTCTGCTGGACCTTGCGGCCCTTGAGGTAGCGGCCGAGCTTGTTCTCGTGGTTGCCGGGCACGCAGAGCGCGTTGCCGTCCGACACCATCGACATCACACGGCGCAGCACGCCGGGGCTGTCGGGGCCGCGGTCGACGAGGTCGCCGACGAAGACCGCCGTACGCCCTTCGGGGTGCGCGCCGTCCACGTAGCCGAGCTTGCCGAGCAGGGTCTCCAGCTCGGAGCTGCAGCCATGGATGTCACCGATGATGTCGAAGGGACCGGTGAGATGGCGGAGGTCGTTATAGCGGCGCTCCCGCACGACTTCCGCGTGCCCGGCCTCGTCCTCGGTGCGCAGGATGTGGACCTTGCGGAAGCCCTCGCGCTCCAGACCGCGCAGCGAGCGGCGCAGCTCGCGGCGGTGGCGCTGGATGACATGGCGGGGCATGTCGGCGCGGTCCGGGCGGGCCGAGTTGCGTGCGAGGCAGACCTCCTCGGGCAGGTCGAGCACGATCGCGATGGGCAGCACGTCGTGTTCCCTGGCCAGCTTCACCAGCTGACGGCGGCTCTCGGGCTGGACGTTCGTGGCGTCGACGACGGTCAGCCGTCCGGCGGCCAGGCGCTTGCCGGCGATGTAGTGCAGGACGTCGAAGGCGTCCCGGCTCGCGCTCTGGTCGTTCTCGTCGTCGGCGACGAGGCCCCGGCAGAAGTCCGAGGAGATGATCTCGGTCGGCTTGAAGTGCCGATGGGCGAAGGTGGACTTGCCCGAACCGCTCGCCCCGATGAGGACCACGAGGGAGAGGTCGGTCACCGGCAGGGTGCGCGTCGTGCTTTCGCTGATGTTGTCGCCGGTGCTGTGACCGGAGCTTTCGCTGGTAACGGCGCCGGTGCTGTCGCTCGTGCTGCTCATGCGGCTTTCGCCTCCTTCTGGGTCTCGTCGGCCGCGGTCATGGTGAACACGGCCATCTGGGTGGGCGGCCCCACCTCGGGGTCGTCGGGGCCCACGGGCACGAACTCCACCGTGTACCCGTGCCGGCGGGCCACTTCGCCCGCCCAGTCCCGGAACTCGGCCCGGGTCCATTCGAACCGGTGGTCGCCGTGCCGGACGTGCCCGGCCGGGAGCGTCTCCCAGCGGACGTTGTACTCGACATTCGGCGTGGTCACCAGCACGGTGCGGGGTCGGGCCGAGCCGAATACCGCGTACTCCAGCGCGGGCAGCCGCGGCAGGTCGAGATGCTCGATGACCTCGCTGAGCACCGCCGCGTCGTACCCCTTGAGCCGCTTGTCGGTGTACGTGAGCGAGCCCTGCTGAAGCGTCACGCGGGCTGCCTGCCGCTCCCCCATCCGGTCCAGCTTCAGCCGGCGCGAGGCGATGGTGAGGGCGCGCATCGAGACGTCGACCCCGACGATCTCCGTGAATCGCACGTCCTTCATCAGCGCCTGCACCAACTGGCCCTGTCCGCAGCCCAGGTCGAGCACCCGGCTCGCCCCGGCGCCGCTCAGCGCGGCCAGGATCGCGGTCCGCCGCTGCTCGGCGAGCGGCACCGGGCGCTCCTCGGTGTCGGCCGTTTCGTCGACCGCGTTGTCGATGCTCTCTACGTCGAGGTCGTCCGACTCGGCGAGCCGCACCAGCTCCAGCCGCTCCATCGCCTGCCTGGTCAGCCCCCAGCGGCGGGCCAGGTACCGGCTGGTGATCAGCTTCTGCTCGGGGTGATCGGCCAGCCAGCCCTCACCGGCGCGCAGCAGCTTGTCCACCTCGTCCGGCGACACCCAGTAGTGCTTGGCGTCGTCGAGCACCGGCAGCATGACATACAACTGCCGCAGTGCGTCCGCCAGCCGCAGCTCGCCTTCCAGCAGGAGCCGTACGTACCGCGAGTCCCCCCACTCGGGGAACTGCTCGTCCAGCGGTACGGCCACCGCGTCCACCCGCGACCAGCCGAGCGGCCCGAAGAGCTTGCGCACCAGCTCGGCACCACCACGGGCCGGGAGGGCGGGCACCTCGATCCGCAACGGCAGCGTCTCCTCGGCCCGCTCGGGCATCGCCCGGCAGGCGCCGCTCAGCGCGGACTTGAAGACGGTGCTCATCGCGACGGCAAGCAGCGAGGAGGCCGCGTACGGGCGGTCGTTGACGTACTGGGCGAGTGCCGCGTCGGGGGCACCGCCGCGGCCCTTGCCCTTGCCCCGCCGCACCAGCGCCACGGGATCCACCTCCAGCAGCAACGCCGCCGTACAGCGCTCCGCGGACGCCTCGGGATAGAAGACGTGCGCGGTGCCATGGGAAGTGGAGAACGTCTGCGCCTTCTCGGGATGCTTGTGCAGCAGGAATCCGAGATCGGTGGCGGGACGCTCCGGGGTGCCGGTTGTGCTGATTGTCAGGAACACGCGTCCGAGTATGGTCCGGTTCACTCCCCCTCACCAGGCAATTTCAGCCCGCCTCCGGATCTTCTGTCCCTCCTTCCGCGTGGTTCGCCGCCGATGCTCCGAGCAGTGCGGCCAGTTCCGCGATGGTGTCCGGACCGACCCGGCAGCAGCCTCCGACCAACCGCGCACCGGCCGCCTGCCAGGCCCCGACCCGGCCCGGATCGAACGTGGCCCCGCCGGTCCATCCCCGTCTCCCGGCATCCCAGCGCTCACCGCTGTTCGGATAGACGACGACCGGCTTGCCGGTCACCTCCGCCGCCGTCCGGACCGCCCGGTCCGCGTCGGCCGGATCGCAGCAGTTCACCCCGACCGCCACCACGCGGTCGTGCCCCGCGACGAGGCCGAACGCCTCCTCCAGCGGCTGCCCCGCCCGGGTCTGCCCGTCAGCCACGGTGCAGGAGAGCCAGACCGGCAGCCCGCACTCCCCCGCGACCCGCAGGAGCGCCTCCGCCTCATCGGTGTCCGGCACTGTCTCCAGCGCCAGCACATCGGGGCCGGCGGCGGCCAGCGCCTCGATCCGGGGCCGGTGGAAGCGTTCCAGCTCCCGGACCGAGAGCCCGTACCGGCCCCGGTACTCGGCACCGTCCGCCGTCACCGCCCCGTACGGGCCGACCGAGGCGGCGACCCACACATCCCGCTCCACCGAACCGGCCGCCCGCCGGGCCAGCTCCACACTGCGGGCGAACAGCGCGGCCGCCTCCGCCCGCCCGGTCCCGCGCCGCCCGAACCCTTCGAAACTCGCCTGATAACTGGCGGTGATGAGCACCTGCGCCCCCGCCCGCACATACGCCGTGTGCGCCGCCTCGATCTGCTCGGGCCCGTCGGCGAGCAGCCGGGCGGACCACAGCGCGTCGGACAGATCGCAGCCCTGAGCCTCCAGTTGGCAGGCAAGGCCACCGTCGAGCAGGACCGTCCCGGCCGCAAGGGCGGCTGCGAGGGGCCGGGACGGCGTCCCGGCGAAGGGCCGAGCGGAATCGCGGGCGTGGCGACCGGAATCGCGGCCGGAGCCGCCACCGGAATCGCGGGCGGAATCGCGGGCGGGCTGCACGGGTACTCCTCTCCCCCTCAGGTGAGCTGGGACTGGACCTGCGACGAGATCAGCTCCAGGTGCCCCAGGTCATCGAGATCCAGCACCTGAAGGTAGATCCTCGAAGCCCCGATGGCTTCGAACCGACCGATCTTGTCGACCACTTCGTCGGGCGAGCCCGCCAGGCCGTTCGCCTTGAGCTCCGCCACGTCCCGCCCGATGACGGCGGCACGGCGCGCCACCTCGGCGTCGTCCTTGCCGACACAGACGACCAGGGCGTTGGAGTACACCAGGTCGTCCGGCCCCCGGCCCGCCGCCGCGGCCGCCTCCCTGACCCGGCCGAACTGCTGCTCGCTGTCCTCCAGCGAGGCGAACGGGATGTTGAACTCGTCGGCGTACCGGGCGGCCAGCCGCGGTGTGCGCTTCGCGCCGTGCCCGCCGATCAGTACCGGCACCTTGGCCTGCGCCGGCTTGGGCAGCGCAGGCGAGTCGGTGAGCTGGTAGTAGGTTCCGTCGTAGCTGAACGTCTTGCCGACCTCGGTCGACCACAGCCCGGTGATGATCGCCAGCTGCTCCTCCAGCCGGCCGAACTTCTCCTGGGGGAACGGGATGCCGTACGCCTTGTGCTCATCCTCGAACCAGCCTGCGCCCAGGCCCAGTTCGACGCGACCGCCGGACATCTGGTCGACCTGTGCCACCTGGATGGCGAGCACGCCGGGGAGTCGGAACGTCCCCGCCGTCATCAGCGTGCCCAGGCGGATCCGCTTCGTCTCGCGTGCCAGCCCGGCCAGCGTGATCCAGGCGTCCGTCGGGCCGGGGAGACCGTTTCCCCCTCCCATGTGCAGATAGTGGTCGGAACGGTAGAAGGCATCGAAGCCGAGGTCCTCGGTCGCCTTGGCGACGGTGAGCAGGGTGTCGTAGCTCGCCCCTTGCTGGGGCTCGGTGAAGATTCGAAGATCCATGCATCCATCCTGCACCCCCGGACACCGCTCGCCGCGCTCCCGCCCTCCTCTCACCTGCCCCCTTTCACCGACGCGGTGTCCAGGGCACCCCGGGCATCCGGGACGCCGAGCCGTCAGGGCCGGCCGGCAGCCGGCCCCGCCGGTCCGTGGAGCACGCCGTGAGGGCCGTCCCGCTCGCGGCTGCGCTCCAGATCCTGCTGGCGCTCCCGGTCCCGTTCGTCGAGCAGCCGGAGCATCCCGTGGACCCGGTCCGTGGACTCGTCGGCGGCGTCGATCGCCTCCATGCACTGCCAGTACAAGCTCTGTTCATCGGTCTCGCACGCCACCCCGACCAGGGCTATCCCCACTTCCCCGAGCAGCGCACCCAGCCCCGTCAGCGCGGCGCGCGGATCAGCGACTTCGGAGAGTTGCGTCGCCCTGGCCACCCCGGCCCGCGCCGCCGGGTGGTCAAGTGCTCCGTTGCTTCTTCCGCCGATCTCACTGAGGCCTCCCGCCTCGCCCCGCAACTCCTTGGGACCGCTCGCCGCCAGCCGGCTTCCGACCGCCTGTGCCAGGGCCTGGGCCTGCCACGCCTCGGCGATGATGTCCGGCGTACCCCTGCTTTGGGCCAGAGCCCGCCTGATGACCGCTACCAGCCGCTCCGCTTCCATGTGTTGCCCCCGTTCGGTACGGAAACCCGTTCACCTCTTCCATTACCCACAGTGAGGGCGGTGGTACCGAAAGGCCAGGGGATTTCGGAAATCTGTGGACACCCTGTCGACTGTGAATAAGTTGATCACTCCGAAGAGTGACGATTGGGGGTATCCGTACCCTTCCTGACGGGGAAGCGCACCTCGTTCCGCTCGATCTTGGCCGCCAGCGCCGCCAGCGCGTCGATGCCCAGCACCCCGCAGAGTTGCAGCAGATACGCGAGGACATCGGCGACCTCGTCCGACACCCGGTGCGCGGTCCCGGGATCGTCCATCACCCGGGCCGACTGTTCCGGCGTCAGCCACTGGAAGATCTCCATGAGTTCGGATGCCTCGACGCTCAGCGCCGACGCCAGATTCTTGGGGGTGTGGTACTGCTCCCAGTCGCGTGCGGCCGCGAATGCGGCGAGCCGTCGTTGCAGGGCGGGTACGTCGAGTTCTGTCACGGTCCCAGATTTACCACCGCGGCTCCGGCCGTCCTGCGGGCGCGTGCCGCGCCCGCCTCCGTCACCGTGCCGAGCAGCCGGACGCGGCCGGCGGCCGCCGCCGAGGCAGCCGCCGTCAACAGCTCCCGCGTCTGCTGTCCGTCCAGATCGCGGTCGAGCCCGTCGGCCAGCAACGTGGGGGTCTGCAAGGCCGACGGCACCTCGGACTCGACGTCCGCCGGGTCGGTCCCGGGGCCCATGAGCAGGGCCACGCCCAGTGCCAGGTACCGCAGTTCGCCGTTGCCGAGCCTTTCCAGCGGGGTGCCGTCTCCGTCGCCCCGGGCCACGACGGCACGGACCAGCCCGTCCGCGAGCCGCTCGACGCCGATCCCGGTCACCGGTCGCGCGCATCCGGCCTTCGCCAGCGCGACCAGCCGGGCATGGCGTCGCCCGTATCCGTTGCACGCGGCGTGCAGTACCGCCGCGAGGTTCCCGCAGTCGCGGCGCAGCCTGCCCGCACCCGGTGGCACCGGTGTCCGCATCCGATGAGGCCGCGGTTCGCAGACGAAGGCCGGGCGCAGGGCCACCACCATCTGTTCGGCGGCGGCCAGCACCTGTAGCTGGCCCGGTGTCCGGCCCGCGACCCGCAGCGGCAGCAGTGCCGTGCCCAGCCGGTCGTCCGGCAGCTGTTCCCGTGTCACCGGGAGCTCGTCCGCGGTGTGCCAGGCCGCCTGGAGCATCGGCCGCCCCGGATCGCGGAGCGCGGTGCTGAGGAGGGTCTCCCCGGCCCGGGTCAGCCGCTCGCCGACGATCCGGAGTGTGGGCTCGGCCTGGATGGCGAGTTCGAGCCGGACCGGTCCGGCCGGGCCGTCCGCCGTGCACCCGATCCGGAACCCGCGCCGCCCCTGCCGGTCGGCCGCGGCCCCTTCGGGCACGCACCCGGCCGGATCGGGGAACACCTCGCCGAGCGACGCCCCGGCCCCCAGCCGGGACAGCGCCTCGTAAGCCCGCAGCACGCTCGATGCGCCGCTGCCCGAGGGACCGGCGAGGAGGGTGAGCGGGGCCAGCGGCACGACCGTGCCGCGGTGCGCGGCGAAGGCGGAGAGCCGCAGTTCGGTGACGACAGGACCGGCCGAACGCCCCGTGCGCCGGGCGGAGCCGAATTCGGAACCGGATTCGGAGCCGACGCCAGGCTCTGGGCCGTAGCCGAAGTCCGGCTCCGAGCCGAAACCGCAAGCGTCGCCGGAGCCGGATGCGGGGTCGGCCCGGTCCGACGGCCCGGATCGGGCGGGATCGGGCGCAAAGGCGCCTGGGCAGGGTGCGGTCATGCCCCGGACCGTACGCACGCGACGTCCCGGCGAACCGTTCCGCCGGATCGGCCGTCCTCCGATCGGAGTAGACCGCCACCCGCCCGCATACCGCGCTGCCGATCCGGGTAGCCCGGTGGCGCAAATCACCACTGGGTAGCCCGGCGGCACAACCGCCCCGCCCCAAGACCGCAACGACCCCGCAAAGGCCCTCGCGACAGCTTCTCTAAGCCCCCGGCACGCCCGCCGCCGTCACACCCTCGACCTCCATGCCGATGGGCGACAGCAGGAAGACGTTCCGGTCCACCCGGTGCATTCCGCTGCCCAGACCGAAGACGACACCGCTGGTGAAGTCCAGGATCCGCTTGGCCACATCGGACTCGGCGCTGGTCAGGTCCAGCAGCACCGGAATCTGCGCGACCAGGTAGTCGGCGACCTCGCGTGCGTCCGCGAAGACCTGGACCCGCAGCACCACCATGCGCCGCTGCTCGGCGCTCTCCCGCTCCTCCGGAGCCGTCCGGTGGTCCACTCGGGACGGCCACTCGTTGCGGCTGCGCAGCGGTACGACCTGGGCCAGTCCCTCCCACTGCTCGTCGGTGACGTCATACCTGTCGTACCTGCTCACCGGACCACCCCGTCTGTGCATCGGTTGGCGTTGCGCCGGCTGCGCTCACTGTTCATCGGGCAATTCTCTCGCCCCTCACCCGTTCGGCCTACCAGCGACACGGTTCAGGACCTGATCGACACCGTCGAAGTGCTGCCGGACGCGGTCGCGGAGTGCTCGTCCGGGTCGGCGGTCACCGTCGTGTCGAGCGGTGTGAAACGAACCGGAAGGTGCACCAGGGCCCGGTGGAACGGGCCGGGCCGCCAGAGCAGTTCGCTCACCGGAACGGCCAGTTCCGCATCGCACAGCTGGCTGGTGAGCTGCTCGATCGCGGTCATCGCGATGAGCAGCGCGGGCTGCTTCGCGGGGCACCGGTGCGGACCCGCCGACCAGGCGAGGTGGGCGCTGGCTCCGGAGCGGGCGCCCGCGTCCGAAGTGGCCGGTCCGGACTGGGTGTTGGCGGCACCGAAGGAGACCAGGACCAGCTGTCCGGCGTGCAGCCGGACACCGTGGAACTCGGTGTCGTGGCGCGGGTAGTGCGCGGCCAGGTTGGCCAGCGGCGGGTCCTGCCACAGGACCTCGTTGATCGCCTCGTGCGCGGTCATCGCTCCCCCGTGCAGCGAGCCCGCGTACCGCTCGTCGGTGAGCATGTGCAGGGTGGCGTTGCCGATCAGGTTGGTCGTGGGGTCATGGCCCGCGCTCATCACCAGGGTGATCTGTCGCACCGTCTCGTCGTTGTCGAGACGGGCCGGGTGAGCGAGGAAGTACGAGGTCAGATCACGGCGCGGCCGGGCGCGGCGGTCCGCGACGAGGCGGGTGACGACATCGACGAGGTCGGCGTACGCGGCGGCGGCGCCCTGTGCCGAGTTCATCATGCCCCCGATGCCGTCGACGATCCGTTCGCCGTCGTCGGGGGCGACGCCGAACCAGGTGATGAAGACGTGCAGCGGGAGCCGCCGGGCGTACTGGGCGATGAGATCGCCGGTGCCGGTGGTGGCGAACTCGCCGATGAGCTGCTGGGCGACCCTGGCCACCTCCGCCCGCAGGATGTGCGGTTCGATCAGCGCCAGGCTGTCGTTGATGGCGTCGCGGTAGCGGGTGTGCTCGTCGCCGTCGCTGAACAGCGCGGTGGGGCGGTGGCCGAGGACCGGCAGCACCGGCGAGTCCGGCGGAACCGTCGCCTGCCAGGCGCGGGGGTCCTTGCTGAAGGTGTGGGTGTCGCGCAGCAGATCGACGGCCGCCTGGTAGTCGGTGACCAGCATCGCCTCGACGTCGGGGGCGATCCGGACCGGTGCCAGGGGCCCGTGCTCGCGCAGCCTGCGGTAGTGGCCGTGCGGGTCGGCGGCGAAGTCGGGGCCGTACAGCGCAAGGGGCTGCGGCGGCTGTACGAACAGGGTCATGACGGGTCCTCGGGTTGCGGCAGTCGGGTCAGCACGTGTTCGGCCAGCGCGATCAGGGCGTCGATGCTGCCGCGGCGTTCCCGGGCATCGCACTGGATCAGCGGGGTCCCGGGGGCGAGGTCGAGGTGTTTGCGCAGGACCTCGTCGCTGTGGGCGGGCGCGTCGGGGAAGCGATTGACCGCCACGGCGTACGGCAGTCCCTGCTCCTCCACCATGTCCATGACCGCGAAGGAGTCGCCGAGCCGTCGCGTGTCCACCAGGACGAGCGCGCCCAGCGCCCCGCGCGCGATGTCCTCCCACAGTGGCAGGAACCGCTCCTGGCCGGGCGTGCCGAACATGTAGAGCACCAGGTCGTCCGGGACGGTGAGACGTCCGAAGTCGATGGCGACCGTGGTCGTGGTCTTGTCGGGGAGTCCGGCGGTGTCGTCGAGCAGGGTGCTGGACTGGGTCATCGCCTCCTCGGTGTGGAGCGTGGGTATTTCCGAGAGCGTACGGATCAGGGTCGTCTTGCCCACGCCGAAGGGACCCGTGACGACGAGCTTCATCAGGGTCCGGGCGGCAGTCGGCAGATAGCCGACGCCGGTCCGGTCAGTGGAGGGAGCGGAGTCCAACGAGCAGCCTCTCGACGAGCGACCGGTCGATCTCCCCGGCACTGGGTATCGGCGGTCGGGTGAGCAGAAGTCCGGCGGCCGCGAGATCCGTGGCCAGGAATACGGTGGCGCTGACCGGCAGGTCCAGATGGGCCGCGCACTCGACGACGGTGAGGGCGCCCGGTTCCAGCAGTTCGCACAGCCTGCGCTGTTCCGAGCCGGTGTCAGGGAGCAGGGCCGTATCGGTGCGCACGAGCACGGCGAGCCGGTCGAGCGCGGGGCCGGCGGGCCGGGACCGGCCGCCGGTGACCAGATAGGCGGGGATCAGGCGGCGTCCCGGTCCGGAGCTCATGGCCGGGCGGCGGTGTCCGGTTGACGGGCGGGCGCGTGCATCGCCCGGGTCAGCGCGGTGACCTGCACCTGCATCTGGTACGCGATGTCACCGAGTTTGGCGCCGGGTTCGGCGAACAGGGCGAGCGTGGTGTTGTTCCCCGCCGGTACGACGACAGCGAAGCCCAGATCGGATTCGACGACCGTCTGGGCCAGTTTCGGGCCCTCGACGTCGGTGAACGCCGTGGTGAAGGCGCGCGCCGCGGCGTGCAGCGTGGCCGTCATCGCGGCGACCCGTTCGCCGGACGCCCGGTCGAGACCGGGCGAGGCGCCCTCGATGAGGCCGTCACCGGTGGCGACCACCGCATGCTGGACCCCGGGCAGTTCCAGCAGCGGGGTCAGCACCCATGCGAGGTCACCGGTGGTGGGGCTGGGGGCGCTCACGTCTCGTCGTCTCCTTGGTCGTCCTGGTCGCCCAGGTGGTCGTGGCCGTCCGAATCCGGTGCGGGAGCCCGCCCGGCGACGCTCCTGCCGTTGAGAGTGCCCTGCTGGAGCGCCGCCCAGGAAGACTCGGCCTGCTCCGGTGTACGGGGCACCTGTCCGGCGGCCGGGACGGCGGCGGGTGCGGTGGACGCGACCGCCGCCGGACGGGGTGCGCGCCGGCGTCTGCTGGGAAGGCCCGCCGGCTCAGCGGCGCCGGTCTCCGGCGGGGCCGGTGCGGGAGGAGCGGGTGCGTCCGGCTCCGCCGGGGCGGGGTGCGCCGGCACGGGCGTCGGCGCCAGGGCGGAGAGGGTCCGGTCCTCCTTCAGCACGGTCAGCAGATGGGCGGGGACACGCAGGATCGTCCGCATACCGCCGAAGGGTGAGGCCTCGATGTGGCAGTGGAAGCCGTACTGCACCACGAGCCGTCCGACGACCGCGAAGCCGGTCTGCGGCGGGTCGCCCAGTTCGGTCAGGAGCACTTCCGAGGGGCCTGCAAGGAGGGTTCGGGCCCGGTCGAGCGCGTCCTCGTCCATGCCGATGCCCGCGTCGTCGACGACCAGGAACGCGCCCCGGCCGCCGCTCTGCTGGAGCGTCACCGCCACATCGGTGTCGGGGTGCGAGTACGCGGTCGCGTTGGCCAGGAGTTCGGCGAGTGCGATCGCGAGGGGTTCGGCGGCCCTGGCCGCGAGCGCGAGCCGCTCCTCGCGCAGATGGTTGGCCACCTTGATCCGCTCGTAGCCGGCGACGCGGGACTGGGCACCGAGCACGACCTCGACGAGCGGTGAGTTCTGCCGGGCGAGGCCGGGCCAGGCGTCGCACAGCACGGCGGTGGCCTGGGTCCGGCGCAGGGCCAGTTCGTTGCGGAAGTCCAGTTGCAGGATGCGGGGGTCGTCGTACTCGTGCTGGAGCTCGTGGAGCAGTTGCTGGGACTGGTTGAGCAGCGACTGGATCTTGGCCGAGGTGCCGCGCATCGCCGCGCGGGCGGCCGCGTCGACGCGCTGCCGTTCCTCGATGACGGCGGTGCGGGCGGCCTGTACGGCTTCGGTGAGCAGCCGGGCCGAGTCGCCGTCCACCTCGGCCGCCTCCCGCAGTCCGGGAACCTGGGCGCTGGGGTGGGAGAGGGCGACCGCGGCGGCCGGGATCCGCCGGTGGGCCAGTTGCCGGATCTCGTCGACGAGGGCGGCGGTACGGGCCTCGGCGGCCTTCATCTGCCGTTCGGTGAGCTCTGCGCGGGCCACGGCGAGCTGTTCCGAGCGGGCGGACCCGTACGAGCGCGTCGTCGCCACCACGGCGGCTATGACGGCGATCACCGCCACGATCCATCCCATGCCGTTACCGTATTTCTGTCGTCGGGTCGCTCCTCCGGCCGGGGCGCCGGCGGAGGGTCAGGTGGATGGCCGGGCCTGGGCGGCGGGCCGGGCGGTCACTCCGCCGCGCCCGCGGGCTCACGGGTCTGCTCCACTTCTCGCGCCAGCACGGCCATCTCCGTCATCACCTGCAGCACACCCGGCAGTTCCGAGCCGTCGAGCTGCCGGTACTCGCTGCCGATCGTCACCACCAGCCGCTCGGGGAGTCCGAGTTCGGGGTGCCGGCCCTCGCCGATCACCCGGCGGGCCGCCTCCGGGGCGGGCACCCCGGCGGCGTGGAAGGTGTGGGCGCGCTCCTGTACGTACTCCAGATAGCCGATGTGGTCGCGTACCCCGGCCCGGTCGAGGACCGGCCCGTGTCCCGGCACGACGGTTTCGGCTCCGGTGGCCAGCACCTGTTCACAGGCAGCGATCACGTTGCTCAGCGGGCCCGCCCAGTGGATCGGGTGGTCCCCCGGCTGCCGGGGTGTCGAGGAGAAGATGATGTCGCCGCTGAACACGGCGCTCTGGGCGGGCAGGTGGACCATCAGGTCACCCGTGGTGTGCGCGGACGGCAGGGCGGAGATCCGGACGGGGTACTCCCCCAGGGTCAGTTCGAGCTCCCCGGTGAAGTAGGTGGTCGGCTGGACCGGTTCGGTCTGCGACCAGTCGAACAGGCCGAAGTGGCGGCCGAGGTAGTCGCCGAGCGGGCTTGCCGGATCGCTGCCGCTGACGAGCGCGTGCTGCTGCTTCGGGGTGGGCTCGTAGTGAATGTGGTCCCGGGCCTCGCGGGTCGCGATGATCTCCGCGTCCGGGAGCACGCCGGCGCCCCAGAAGTGGTCGCCGTTGGCGTGCGTGACGATCACCCGGTCGATGGAGACGCCGTCCGGCAGCAGCTTCGTGCTCTCGGCCAGGAACTGCCCCGCCAGCACCGGGTCGTACGGGGTGTCGATCCAGAGCGCGCCGCGGGGCGAGACGAGGAGGCCGCAGTTGGCCAGCCCCCAGCCCCGTTTCGGCGGGAGCCATGCGTGCAGGCCCCGGCCCAGGTCAACGACGTCTCCACCCGTGATCGACATGGACGCGATTATGCCGACCGCTTTCCGGCCGTGCGTTCGAACTCGGCCACAACAGTGTCCCGTTGGCTTGAAAACGCCTAACCATCACGCCCAGGGAGGCTGACCGGTGACCGTGCGAGACCATCCAAACCATCCCCCTTACCGGATCATCCGGATATTCCGGTGAATACCACCCGACCTTCCGCCGCCCTGTCGCCATTGCGCGACGGGCGGCCGTCAAACCGGAAGAGGCCGATTACCCACCGAGCATGGCTGAAAACAGACGCCGCAAAGCCCCCGGCGGGACCGCTTGGCAGCGACCGGCCGGGGGCCTTGTGACGCGCGGTGTCCCAGGGTCTGTCCGGCGGATCAGGACCGGACACGGTCTAGAAGGTCGCGGGCACGTTCCACTGCTGGTTGGCGCCGCCGCCGCAGTCCCACAGGTTGAGCGCGGTCCCGTTCGTGGTGTCGCCGCCGGGGACATCGAGACAGCGGCCGGAGGCCTTGTTGACGAGTGCGTGCGTGGAACCGTTGTACGTCCACTGCCTGGCCTGATCGGTGACCTCGCCGCCCGCGCCCGTACCGGCGCAGTCACGTACCCGTACGGCGGCGCCGTTGCCGGTGCCCTCCGCGGTGAGGCAGTAGTCGGACGTCAGGCGCAGCGTGCCGTCGGCCGCTCTCACCCAGGCCTGGTTGGCGCCGCCCGAGCAGGTGTAGAGGTCCGCGGCGACACCGTCCGACACCCCGCCGAAGGCGTCCACGCATGTGCCGCCCTGCCCGGTCACCGCACCGCGCACCGAGTTGCCTATCGCGAGGTTCTGCACCGTGGAGTCGGCGGCGACATCGGTCCGGGTCATGGACGCGCAGGCGTTGCCGCTGTTGGAGGTGGCCGAAACCGTGCCGGTGACCGTACCGCCGTTGCCGGTGGGTATCCCGAAGCGGGCGTCGCTGAACGGCTGGTCGTAGCAGTTCGAGCGGGGGTTGTTCCACTCGAAGTACTCGGTCCAGTCGACCATCCCCGACGGGGAGATGGCGGTGGCCGGGGTCTTGATGCTGCCGAGTTTGTACGAGGCTCCCGTGCCGGCGTCCGCGACCGTGGCGCCGAACCATCCGTCGCCCTCGGCCGCCACCTTGAAGGTGTACCGGTGGCCGGCGGTCCAGTCGAGGTTCATCCGGCAGCTCATGCCCTCGCCCTCACCGCCGAAGCCCTGGCACCAGCTCCCGGCTGAGCCGGCCTTGGCCTCGGAGACGTCCCAGACGGAGAAGAGGAGCACCCGGCTCGACCCTCCGTTGGACTGCATCCCGAGGTACGCGCCGTTGCCCTGGTCGAAGCCGAACTGGTGGCTCCAGAAGACGTTCGCCCGGTATCCGGGATCGTGGAGGACGGTGGTGGACCAGGTGACGTCGGTCAGCTTCGGCGCACCGGAGAAGGAGTAGTTGGTGTAGGTGCCGGGAGTGGTCCCGAGGTCCGCGGCCTGGGTGGGGGCCGCCGTGCCGAGCAGTGCCAGAGCGGCTGCTGCGACAGTGGCGGTGACGGTGCCGAACAAGTGGCGCAGGGTCATGCGTTGCACCTGCTTCTGATGGGGGGAACGGGGATCATTGCCGTGCATGCACCGGCTCGGTGCATCTCTTGCGGTGAAACCCGCCGGACAGGGCCGAGGCCCTGTCCGGCCTTTCCCGGTCAGATCCTTAAGCGCGGACCTGACCGCGTTCGAAGTACGCCACCAGCTCGGGGTCGAGAGCGGGCACGTCGTACGGTGCACCGCCCTCACGCAGGGAGCGGGTCGCGAGCACACCGGCGGCGACGCTCATCCGGGCGGCGACCGGCGAGGTGTCGGTGACGCCCCCGTCGCGCACGAAGCGGCAGAACTCCTCCATGACCCGGGTGTCCCCGCCGCCGTGCGAGCCGCCGGCCTCCGGGACCCGGTAGGTGATGTCGGCGTCGGCGCGGTATCCGCTGGGACCGGTGTTCCAGACCCTGACCTCGTCACCGGGGCTGTCGCCGAAGTTCTCCAGCCGCCCCTCGGTGCCGATGACGGTGTAGTTGCGCCAGTAGTCCGGGGTGAAGTGGCACTGCTGGTAGGCGGCGACGACGCCGTTGTCGAGCTGCATGTTCATCACCGAGACGTCCTCGACGTCCACGATGTGGTGCAGGTCCTTGCGGGCCGTCGGCGGCCAGTCGAACTCGCGCAGCCAGTTGTCGGGCCGCGGGGTGTCCGGCTCGCGCCGCGGCAGGTCACCGTAGACGAGCAGGTCGCCCAGCGCGTTGACGCGCCGGGTGTAGCCGCCGGCCAGCCAGTGCAGCACGTCGATGTCGTGCGCGGCCTTCTGGAGGAGCAGACCCGTGGTCCGGGTCCGGTCCGCGTGCCAGTCCTTGAAGTAGTAGTCGCCGCCGTAGCCGACGAAGTGCCGCACCCAGACGGCCTTGGGCTCACCGATGTCGC
Source organism: Streptomyces sp. NBC_01260 (assembly GCF_036226405.1). Taxonomy (NCBI): domain Bacteria; kingdom Bacillati; phylum Actinomycetota; class Actinomycetes; order Kitasatosporales; family Streptomycetaceae; genus Streptomyces; species Streptomyces sp. NBC_01260. The sequence goes on from NZ_CP108464.1 coordinate 1,584,382, forward strand.
CGCGCGCGATGATGTCGCGCATCAGCCGCACGACACCCATGTGCCGCATGTTGTGGCCGACGTAGAGCCTGGTCCCGGTCTCGTACGCGGCGCGCAGGACGTTGTCGCAGCTCTCGACGGTGATCCCGAGCGGCTTCTCCACGAAGACGGCCTTGCCGGCCCGCAGCGCGTCGATGGCGATGGCCTCGTGGGTGTCGTCCGGCGTCGCGATGACGACCGCGTCGATGTCGTCCCGGCCGAGGAGGAGTTTGTAGTCCTCGACCGCGACGTCCGTGCCGAAGCGCTCGGCCTCGCGGCGGCGTACCTCGGGGTCGAGGTCGCAGACGGCGGTGACCGCCGAGCCCTGTCCGGGGTGGTGGGCGGACATCGCGATGGAACGGCGCAGGCCGAGTCCGATGACGCCGAGTCGCAGGTCTGACACGGGGGTCCTCTCTCTGTCTGTACGGGTGCTGCAATGGTGCGGGTGCTGCGGGTGCCCGCAGCAGTCCGGGGGAAGACCGCTGCCGGGCCGGCTGTGCGGGTGGGCGGTCTGCGGGCTATCGGCCGGCGATCGAGGCCTCGAACTCGGCGCGCATCTTGTCACCGCCGCCGGAGCGCCACTTCTGCAGCTGCTCCTTGTACGCGGAGAGCGGCTTGCGGCCCGCGACGATGTCCAGCTGGCAGTCGCTCATGGCGGTGGTGAGCGAAGGGCTCTTGCTGGTGGACGTGTCGGAGAAGTGCCCGCTCGTCGGGTTCGTCTGGCTGATCTTGAGGAGTTCCTGCTGCCAGCCGTGGATGTTCCCGGCCAGCTCCGACTTGCCCGGCAGATAGATGTACTCGGGGCCCGCGGCGAGGAAGGCCAGCGGCATGGCCGTGGTCACCGCCTCGGAGTTCCCCTTGGGCGTCAGCTTGACGTCCCCGCCCGACGTGCGGTTGAAGTGCGTTCCCTCGATACCGTTGTCGAGGAAGAGCCGCTCCTCGGTACCGAAGGGGGCGGCCAGGTAGTCCATGACGCCCAGCAGCATCTTCACGCGTTCGGCGTCGGCCTTCTTGCTGATGGCGGTGTAGCCGACCGAGCCGTACCCCATGCTGTACCTCGGCTTGGCACCGGCCTTGGCGGCGAAGGGCACGATGACGCCGAACGGGAAGTCGTACGTCTTGGCGTCCACCAGGAAGCTGGGGAAGGACTGCACATAGGCGCCGAGGGTGCCCTGCGCCATCTTCTCCATCGTGGTGCTGAGGTTGGGGTCCGGCCAGAAGAGACCGGCCTTGGCCACCTTGACGGCGAACGCCAGGGCCTCCTGGTACTCCTCCGTCTCGTACATGTGGGTCAGCTTTCCGCCCTCCAGACGCCAGCCGCTGGGCGCCCCGAACCACTGGCCGAACATCCCGATGTGGTTCACGTACGCCGGCTCCAGGACGTACTTGTTGCGCTTGGTGTCCAGGAGCTCCTTGCCCTTGGCGAGAAAGTCCTCGGCGCTGCTGAACTCGGCGCCGCCGACCGGCTTCCAGAAGTCCTGGTTGATGGCGTAGACCTGGCCCATGGAACCGTAGGCGACGGTGACGCCGCGGATCTTTCCGTTGACCACGGCGGTCTTCCACGCGGTGGTCGGCAGGTTCGCCAGGTTCGGGTAGTCCTTCACCGCGTCGCCGGAGAGGTGCGGTGTGAGGTCGTGGAACTTGGCGTCCAGCAGCTCGGGCACACGCTGGATGCCCTGGTTCGGCGGGAACCAGACCAGGTCGGGTATGTCGCCGCCGGCCATCATGGCGTTGAACTTGGTGAGGTAGGCGTCAACGCCCTGGTCCACCACGATCGTCATGTCGAACTGCGCCCCGAGGCGCTTGTTCAGCTCCTGCCAGTAGGCGTTCTTGGCCTGCGGCGGTGCGGGCGTGGTGAAGGTCTCGGTGAGGGCCGTGATGCGGCTGCCGTCACCGGGCGCCTTGGCCACCGACTTGGTGAGGGCCTTGGGGTACCGCAGGTACGTGGCGTCGAGACCGGCCGCGTTGCCCGCCAGGTCGGCGGGAGCGGTCTGCGCCGGCACGTACGCCGGCAGCTTGAGCTTGGCCGACGCCTTGGAACCGCCCTTGCTGACCGTGGCACCGCTGCCACAGGCGCTCAGGGTCGTCAGACCGGCCACGGTCAGGCCGGCGATTCCCGCGGCGCCCATGAATCCGCGCCGGGACAAGTTGGTGGACATGGGGCTCCTTGAAGGATGTGAAGTACGTGGCGGCGATGTGGGGACGGGCGGATCAGCCCTTGATCGCCCCGGTGAGGACGCCCTTGACGAAGAACTTCTGCAGGAAGGGGTAGACACAGAAGATGGGCACGATGGCGATGATCAGCACGGCCATCTGCAAGGAGGTCGCCGGTGGCACCGCGTGGACGCCCATGGCCGACGCGTTGATGCTCTGCCCGTTGAGCACGTAACTGCGCAGGATCACCTGGATGGGGAACTTGCTGGAGTCGTTCAGGTAGAGCACCGCGTTGAAGAAGCTGTTCCAGTACCCGACCGCGTAGAACAGGCCGACCACGGCGAGGACCGCCTTGGACAGCGGGAGGACGATCCGGAAGAGGACCGTGACCTCACCGGCGCCGTCGATCCGCGCCGCGTCGTACAGCTCCTCGGGAATGCTCTGGAAGAAGGAGCGGACGACCACGATGTTGAACGCGTTGAGCAGGACCGGCAGGATCAGCGCGGCGTAGGTGTCCAGCATCTTGAACTGCTGGACCGCCAGGTACGTCGGGATGATCCCGGGAGCGAAGAGGAACGTGCCCAGCACCAGCAGCAGGATCGGCTTGCCGAGAACCGTGCCGGGGCGCGAGGTCCCGTACGCGATCATCACCGTGCACGCCAGGCTGAGCGCGGTGCCGATCAGCGTGATCATGATGGAGACCAGCGCGGCCTGGGTGACGACCCCGCCGGAGAGGATGACCCGGTAGGCCTCCAGCGTCGGGTGATGCGGCAGCAGCACGTAACCGCCGTTGGCGTTCAGCTCCTCGCGGCCCGCCAGACTGGTGCCGATGGCGAGGACGAACGGGTAGAGCACGATCACGGTGAGGACGGCCAGGGCCACCGCCTTCGCACCCTGTCCGTACCAGTGGGGGCGCTCCATCCACGGCGGCCTGCCGTTGGAGACGCGGGGGCGCGCCCCGCCCCGGGGGCCGAACCGGGCGCTGCGCAGCCGGGTCGCGACGGACTGCTGACTCATCGGTAAACTCCCTGCTCGCCGAAGCGGTGGGCCAGCTTGTTGGCGGCGAGGATGAGGGCGAATCCGATGACGCCCTTCATCAGACCGGCGGCGGTGCTCATGCCCCAGTCGCCGTCCACGACTCCGTGGAAGTAGACATAGGTGTCCATGACTTCGGAGGCGTCCGGGCCGACGGCGTCACGCTGCAGGATGATCTGCTCGAAGCCGACCGAGAGAATGTCGCCGAGCCGCAGGATCAGCAGCATCAGGATCACCGGCCGGATGCCCGGCAGGGTGATGTGCCAGATCCTGCGGAGCCATCCGGCGCCGTCCATCGCGGCGGACTCGTACTGCGCCATGTCGATCGAGGCGATGGACGCCAGGAAGATGATCGTGCCCCAGCCGCAGTCCTTCCAGATGGCCTGGGCGGTGATCAGCAGCTTGAAGGTGCCGGGGTCCGTCATCACGTTGCCGATGCTGACGCCGTGCTCCATCAGGAGCGTGGTGACCGAGCCGGCACCACCGAGCACCTGCTTGAACATCGCGACGACGACGACCCAGGACAGGAAGTGCGGGAGGTACACGACGGTCTGGATGAACCGCTTGATCTTCTCGCTGATCAGCGAGTTGAGCAGCAGCGCCAGGGCGATCGGTGCGGGGAAGTACAGGACCAGCTGGATCGCGGTGATCTGGAGCGTGTTGGAGACCGCGCTCCAGAACTCGGGTTCGGCGACCAGCGCGGTGAAGTTCGCGAGGCCGACGAACGGGCTTTCCTTGAACCCCAGGAACGGCTGGTAGTCCTGGAAGGCGATGACGTTGCCCGCGAGCGGCAGGTAGAAGAACAGCGCGAAGAACAGGACACCCGGCAGACAGAGGAGCAGGAGCGCCCGGTCCCGCTTCAGACGGTGCCGGAGCGGCTGCCGTATTCGGTTCTTCCCGCGCTTCCTCCCGGCGGGCCGATCCGCGTCGTCCGGGTCGCGGGGCTGCGGCACAGGCGACCGCACATCTGTGACCGGCGCATTTGCCATCGTCACAGGCACCTCCAGGGCTGATGAAGCGAGAGAACGTCCCGCATACGTGAAGGCGGCGCGCACCCCGGAAGGGCGTGCGGCCACTGCTCCTGCGCGGCGACAGGCACATAGTTCACGACAGCGCACCCGAATGGCAAGAGTTGTTCATTTCACGGAGGTAACGAACATCTATCGACAGGTAAAAGTCACAGCATGCAGCGCCCCAGCACGCCCAAGGGATCGAAATATGCACAGAAGACACACAGTGCGACCTCGAAGTGACCACCATCGCTGCTGCCGAACCGTCAGAATCGGCCACAGGATGCTTGGTTGTGATTGATCATGCACGATCCAGCGCATATTCCAGCATGCCGGAACGCGGCCCAGGGCACACAGAACGGCGGGCCGCCACACCCTTCGGGTGGGACGGCCCGCCGTTCGGACAGCTCAGGCGGCTCGACAGTTCAGACAGCGATGACCGTGACGCCGGCCTCGGTGAAGCGGGCGGTCGCCTCCGGCGTGATCCCCTTGTCGGTGACCAGGAAGTCGACCATCCCGAGGTCGAAGACCCGGGCGAAGGCCCGCTTGCCGATCTTCGAGGAGTCGGCCGCCACCACCACCCGCTGGGCCTGCTGGGCGAGCAGCCGGTTGATGCTGGCCTCGCCCTCGTGGTGGACGTACGCACCGCGTTCGGTGTCGATGGCATTGACGCCGAGCACGGCGACATCCAGCGTGATCTCGCCCAGTACACCACTGGCCAACGGGCCCGTCAGCTCGTACGACTGGGGCCTGGCCACCCCGCCGGTCACCACGATCTTGATCTGCGGCCGGATCACCAGCTCGTTGGCGATGTTGAGGGCATTGGTGACCACCGTCAGGGTCGGCTGGCCGGCCACCCCCGCGGCGCCGTCCCCCACCAGGTCGGATCGCACGGCGAGCGAACGGGCCACCTCGGTGATGGTGGTGCCGCCGGTCAGCCCCACCACTTCGCCGACCGCGACCAGTTCGGCGACGGCGCGGCCGATGGCCTGCTTCTCCGGGGCGTTGCGCCCCGTCTTGTAGCGCAGCGCCAGCTCGTAACTGACACCGTGCGCGACCGCGCCGCCCCGCGTGCGGGTGAGCAGTTGCTGCTCGGCAAGCTGGTCCAGATCGCGGCGGATGGTCGCGGCCGAGACATCCAGTGTCCTGGCGGCGTCCTCGACGTCCACCCGGCCATGCTTACCGACGAGCTCCAGCAGTGCGTTCCACCGGGAATCCCTGGACACGTGAACTCTCCTTACCGGCCCGGCCTACGGGCACCCATCCCCTTGGGCGCGATCACCGGACTCGCGCAAGCGTCGCACAAGGCCCTGGCGAGTCAAATCGCCTGCAAGGAAAATGCTTGATAATGCTTGCACATCCCGTATACCGTGCGTTAACGAGCATCCCATCACCAGTACGGAGTGCAAAAGTGTCATTTGTCGAGATCGAGACAGCCAGCCAGCCGGACTGCTGGCGCCGTGCCGCGGATCTGGCGCAGAGCCAGGCGGCCGTACTGCCCGCGACCGGCGAGCGCATCGCCGTGGTCGGCTGCGGCACCTCGTTCTACATGGCTCAGGCATACGCCTCGCTCCGTGAGGAGTCCGGGCAGGGCGAGTCCGATGCCTTCGCCGCCTCGGAGTTCCCGTTCGGCCGCCGCTACGACCGGGTCGTCGCCCTCACCCGTTCCGGCACCACGACCGAGGTACTCGAACTCCTCGACCGGCTGCGCGGCACCACCCCGACGGTGGCCATCACCGCCGACCCGGAGACCCCGGTGATGACGTCCGCGGACGCGGTCGTGGTCCTCGACTTCGCCGACGAGCAGTCCGTCGTGCAGACCCGGTTCGCCACCACCCTGCTGACCCTGCTCCGCGCCCACCTCGGTCTGCACACCGACGCCGTGGTCCGCGACGCGGAGACCGCGCTGGCCGAGCCGCTGCCCGAAGAGCTGCTGGACTGCACCCAGTTCACCTTCCTCGGCCGCGGCTGGACCGCCGGTCTCGCCAACGAGGCCGCGCTGAAGATGAAGGAGGCTTCGCTGTCCTGGACGGAGGCGTACGCCGCGATGGAGTACCGCCACGGCCCCATCAGCATCGCCACCACCGGAACCGCCACCTGGATGTTCGGCACCGCCCCCGAGGGCCTGCGGGAGCAGGTCCGGGCGACCGGCGCCCGCTGGGTGGAGAGCGGACTGGACCCGCTGGCCGAGCTGGTCCGCGTCCAGCGCCTGGCCATCGCCCGCGCCGCCGCCCGCGGCCTGGACCCGGACAGCCCGCGCCACCTGACCCGTTCCGTGGTGCTGGCCGACGCCTGAGCCCGTGCCGGACATCGTCGAGAGCAGCGTGCACGCCGGACCGGGTGCCGGCGCGGATGCCTGGACGGGCTTCCGCGCCGCACCCGCGCACGGCAGCGCCGTCGGGGTGCTCGTGCTCTCCGGGTCCAGCGGGCGGATCGAGGAGGAGCGGTGCCGGCTGCTGGCCCGGGAGGGCATGACCGCCCTCTCGATCCGCTGGTTCGGCGGCCCTGAGCAGCCACCGGGCATCTGCGAAGTCCCGCTGGAGACCTTCGTGTCCGCGCTCGACCGGCTCCGCGCCGAGGGAGTCCGCCGCATCGGCGTCCTGGGGGTCTCCAAGGGGGCCGAGGCCGCGCTGCACCTGTCCGTCCTCCAGCCCGGCATCGACGCCGTGGTGGCGCTCTCCCCCACCTCCCTGACCTGGGCGAACGTCGGCCCCGGCCGGGACGGTCTGACGGAGCCTCACCGGTCCTCCTGGACCTGGCAGGGGCAGCCGTTGCCGTTCGTCCCCTACGACTCCACCTGGACGGCGTCCGAGCCCGAGGGCACCCCGGTCTCGGTCCTCGGCTGGTACGAACAGAGCCTGAGGACCTATCCCGGCCGGATCCCCGCCGCGGCCATCCCGGTGGAGCGGTCCGCCGCCGAACTCGTACTGGTGGCGGGCGGGGACGATCTGATGTGGCCCTCGCTGCGGTACGCCGAGGAGCTGGCCGCCCGGCGCCGGGCGGCCGGCCTCCCCGTCCGGCTGGTCACCCGCGCCGGAGCGGGACACCGGCCGCGGCTGCCCGGCGAGGGCGCCGCGCCCGCGTCCGGCACCTTCCGGCACGGGGGTTCACCAGCAGCCGACGCGGCGCTCGGAGGGGCCGCCTGGCCACATGTGCTCAACGCGCTTCTCGGCGCGGGTCCGGCCGCGTCGGCTGCCGGTCAGGATTCCTCGAAGTAGGCGTCCAGGACGGCGTCGAAGCCTTCCGTCCACTCCTTGAGGCTGCTCCTGGCCGCCGCCTCGACCTCGGCGTTGAACCACCGCATGGTCGACATGTGGACCGTGATCGTGAACCGGCGGCCGAACCGGGCCGGCTTCAGTTCCACCGCCCCGATCTCGTCCCAGCGGAAGTCGGCCTCCTGGTCGTCCAGCGTGAACCGGATGCCCTCACGGTCCGCGGTGATCGAACCGCGGCGGTCGCTCACCTCGAACGCGGGACCGTCCTCGCCCTTGTTCTCCTTCTCGTCCTCCTCGTCGTCCGCCGCCTTGCTGACGACCTCGCCGTCGGGCTCCACGTCCTGTGACACGGCCTCCGCCGCGGCACCGTCGGGCGCGGCATCGTCGGACACGGCGTCCTCGGGTGCCGGCTCCTCGGTCCGCTCCGGCTCCTCGTCCACCTTTCCGGTGGCTCGGGGGGTCGTGAGACCAGGGATGTACGCCGGGTCTGTCCCTGCGGCGTACGCGGGCTGAGTGTTCGGATCTATGCGCTGCTCCACGGCGGGCAGTATGGCCGACGAACCTGTACGGGGCCAGTGAGCCCGTGTTCACCCGCCCTCGCTCGCGCCCTCGGAAGGGGAGGAACGGCACGGGTCGGACCCGCCGGCCCGGTCCGCCCCGCCCTCCGGCGGATTCCCCGGGTCGGTGCCGGGGTCCGTGCCCGGGCCGGTGCCGCCGCCGTCGCCGTCCGAGGAGTCGCCGTTGCCGCTGGGCGCGCCCAGGTACAGGACGGAGTTCTTGTTCGGATCGACGGCGAGGCGCTCCCCCATGCCGCGCCCCGGCATATTGCCGCCGAGCTTGAACGGGAGCGTGCTCGCCTTCCAGCCGGCGCCCCGGTCCGAGGAGCGCAGACACCTCAGGCAGTCAACGTGTCAAGCTGCGGCCCTCAGCCCGCTGTGTAGCCTGTCGATCTGTTCGAACGGGATGAGGGTGAGACGTGGAGACGCTGGTGGAGGGGGCCGTCGAGGAGGCGCTTCGCGACGGGCGCGGCGAAGCGGTCCGCCTGTATGTCGCCGCCTGTGCGGAACGCATGGCGCCGCTGTTCGTCGGCCTGCGGGCGGGCGTACCGGGGCGGGAAGCCGACCTGGACCTCTATGTGGAGTCCGTGAGCGGTCTTTGGCTTGCCGACAAGCCACTCGCCGACGCCGCCGAGCGAGTGCGCTGGCTGGAGCGGTTTCCGGAGCTCCAGCCGGACGAGGAGGGGATCACCGGTGTCGCCGACACCTACGCGTTCTTCGCCGCCCTCTGCCTGCGCTATGCCCTGCTGGCCCACAACTCGGGCAACGCTGATGACGCGGTATCCTGCGGCCATGCGGCACTCACCGCGATGGGCATGCTGGACCAGAATGTGGCAGGTGCCGGCCTTCTGGCCGACGAACAACGGCTCCAGTCCCTCTCGCTGAGCGGTGACGCCGCAGGTCTGTGGGACGCGAGCGTCACGGCAGGGCGAGAGAGGCTCCGTGCCGTGGTGGGTCGCCTGCCTCGGTAGGCGTCCTCCTGATCGCTGCCTGTGCGATGCGGCCTCTGATTACGCGGCCGCTGTGACCACTTCGTCGGGCGGAGTTGGGAAGGCCAATGCCTCGTCATATCGCTCACTCTGCTGGAGGCAGTGGTCGAGCTGGCCGAGCATGCGGTTGAAGAGGTTGCGCTGTGCGGCGGCGTGTCAGTCGCGTGGTCGTCTCGCCGACGTCGGTAGTGGGACTTGGCGCCGGGTGACGCGGTGATGGAGGCGAAGGCCCAGAGATAGCCGGCGTGGTTGAGCCGGTCGTTCTTAACCCAACGCCTGGTGATGCTGGACTTCTTGCCGGAGGCCCTGGTGATGGGCGAGGCACCGGCGTACGCCTTCAGACCGCGGGCGTCGGCGAAGCGGGACTTGTCGTCTCCGATCTCGGCGAGCACCCGGGCGCCGAGCTGAACGCCGAGACGGTGAAACCGAGCATCGCCCGGGCAGGGCAAGCGTGACCAGCTCGGAGTCCGTCAACCGTGTTGGACGGCCCAGCCATCGGTCCCCTCCGACCACGTCATCGGTCTTCAGGTAAAGCGCTGTCAGCAGGGCGTCCAGGTTGTTCGTCACACAACGATCTTGGACGCCCTGTCTGCCCTCCCGGACACACCGCCAGCATTCGGATTACCTCGACGAGAGCGACGTCCCCCAAGTCGAGCCGACTGCGCCCAAGCGCCCGTGGCAGGGTGGACGAAATGACAACGAACCACGATCACTCATCCCATCTCCACCTCACACCGTGGCTGGACACCGCCCCGGCCCACGGCGATCTCATTGCGGCGAAGGCGCTCGTCTACGACCCCTGCGGGTTCACCTGTTCGCAGCCAGTGCCCGAAGCCGAGGGTGCCGCTTACGCCGCCCACGAGTTCACCCTTGACGGCCTCTCCATCCGGTTCCGCGCAGCCAGGACGACCCCCACCAAGGTCGGCCAATTCGCCACCGTCTGGAAGAGGTCCCCGACCGGGCCCATCCAGCCCTTCGACGCCATGGACCCCGTCGACCTCTTCACCATCAGCACCCGCGACCATCACCACTTCGGCCAGTTCGTCTTTCCCATGGACGCGCTCCGCCAGCACGGTGTCGTATCAGCAAACGGTTCCGGTGGGAAACGAGCCTTCCGCGTCTACCCGCCCTGGGTGACCACCACCAACCGCCAGGCCAGCAGTACGCAGGCGTGGCAGTTGGACTTCTTCCTGCACCTGCCTCAGGACGGGCCTGTCGACCTGGACCGCGCCCGAGAGCTCTACCACCCGCGGCATGGCGCGGGCACAACCACAAGACCGGCCGTCCCAGCGCGCGATCGCTGCTCACCTACGGCCGCTGATCATTCGGAATGACTCGTCCAGAAGCGGCTGCCGCTTGATGGTCGGCGAGCACGTCAGGTTGCCGGCCGATCGGCGTGATTCGTGCAGCCCGGTTCAGCCTCGGCGCTTGCCTGGCCGACGAGTCAGGACTCGTCGGCCTGGGCAAGGATCGCCTCGATGCAGGCTGCGGCCTGCCTCCAGACGGTGAGGAACTCTCCTGGCCCAGGGCTTGGAGCAGGGGCCGTTCGGGAATCGGACGGCGTCGGCCTTCCCCGGCGCGCCATGAACGGCCCCCTGCCACCGTGTCCATGGATGGTCCCAGCACCTCACCACGGGCCATCGACCGTCGGCGTCAACGGTCCCGAATGCACCACCACCAGCGCCCCGCCGTCCACTCGCTCACCCAGCCTGGATTCGGAAGAGTACGGCGTTCGAACTCCATGTCGATCCTGTCCACCAAGCGACCCAGATCTGCTCGGGCTCCTCCGGGCAGACGCCGTAGCGCCACGTCCAGGTCGTCTCGGCCATCCTCGATCTCGATACCGGGACTCTCGGCGGGGCCAGTCAGATATCGTCCCGGCTGCCCAAAAGCCCACTCGAAGCGGTCAGGAGCATCGGCAACCGCGTCCGGCCAGAGGTACTCGGCCTCAACGCGCCGCACGGCTGCGCGAGTTCGAGCAGATACGCGCGGTATTCGACGGACCGGCATGTGCTCGGGCGGCCGCCACCGCTCGGCGCGGACGGCGTTCGGGCGCCTACGCGGCAAAGCCCTTCGAATGAGAACCATGTCGGCATTCTGCCGCGGCCCGCGCCCTCGGGGAGGGCAGGCGGACTCGGCCCCGTTCATCAGGGTCCCCGGCTGAGTCCGACAATCCATTGAGAGCAACTGGCAGTGGTGCGTGGCACGTTCCCGGCCACCCGCTGCGACTCCTGCCCGGCGGCGTGAGATAGGTTGCCCGCCATGACTGAGCTCGGACCCGACGCCTGGCCACCTGCCCCGATAAGGACCGAGCGGCTCGTGCTCCGTGAGCCCGAGGCCCGGGACCGTGCGGCGATCATCGAGCTGTTCACCTCGCCGGAGGTGGGCACCTACATCGGTGGCCATCGGCCGCGTGACGCGTTCGAGCGCACGTTGCCTGAGACGCCCGGGCGGCGCCCCGGCCTCTTCGTGATCGAGCTCGACGGAGCGATGATCGGCACCATCGAGCTCAACCGGCGCGCCCCGGAGCATCGGAGCCGCGTCCGCCCGGACGCCGGGGAGGCCGAACTCGGCTACCTGCTCCTGCCGCGGGCATGGGGACACGGGTACGCCGCCGAGGCGTGCGCGGCGGCGCTCGGCTGGTACGCCGACGCGATGCCCGGAGAGCCGGTGGTGCTCTGCACCCAGACCGCCAACGACCGCTCGATGCGCCTCGCGGCGAAGCTGGGGTTCACCGAGGTGCAACGGTACGAGGACTGGGGCGCCGAACAGTGGTTGGGCGTGTGGTCCCCGGTCACGCCGTCCGGTTGAGCTTGTGCTGTCGGGCCCGCTCCGCTGCCCGTCGGCCGGAGCTCTCACCGCGCGCTGAGTCATTCGACCGGCGCGAGCAACCGCGCCGCAGCAGGAGCCGCGCGGGCAGGGATTTCGCGGTGCGCGCGGTCGTCTCGGCTACTCCGGGTCGCGGTTGAACAGCGAGGTGGACCAGCAGTAGCCGAGCACGATCAGGCCGATGCACCAGGCAATCGCGATCCATCCGTTGTTGCCGATCTCGGCGCCGAGGAGCAGGCCGCGCAGGGTTTCGATGGCCGGGGTGAACGGCTGGTACTCAGCGATCGGCCGGAACCACCCGGGCATCGTGTCGGCGGGGATGAAGGCACTGGAGATGAGCGGGAGGAGGATCAGCGGCATGGCCATGTTGCCGGCCGCCTCGGGGTTCGGGGCGGCCAGCCCCATCCCGACCGCGATCCAGGTGAGCGCCAGGGCGAACAGGGTGATCAGCCCGAACGCCGCGATCCACTCCAGGACGCCGGCGTCGGTGGAGCGGAAGCCGATGGCCACGCCGACGGCACCGACGAGGACCACGCTGATGATCGACTGCAGCACGCTGCCGACGACGTGCCCGATGAGCAGCGAGCCTCGGTGGATCGCCATCGTGCGGAAGCGCGCGATGAGGCCCTCCGTAACGTCCATGGAGATGTGCACCGCGGCCCCGATCACGGTGCTGCCGATGGTCATCAGCAGCAGTCCCGGGACGATGTAGGCGATGTACTGGGAGCGGTCAGCGCCGCCGCCTCCGATACCGGCGCTCATCACGTCGCCGAAGATGTAGACGAAGAGGAGCAGCATCAGGATCGGCGTGAGCAGGAGGTTCAGGCTCCCGGACGGGTAGCGCCATGCGTGCAGGAGGTTGCGGCGCAGCATCGTGTTCGAGTCGCGCACGGCGAGGGACGGGGAACTCATCGGGCGGTCTCCTCGGACTGGTTGGAGCTGGTCAGGGCGAAGAACACGTCGTCGAGGTCGGGGGTGTGGACGGTCAGCTCCTCGGCTTCGATGCCGGTGGAGTCCAGCCAGTCGAGGAGGGAGCGCAGCTCGCGCTGGCTGCCGTCGCTGGGGATCCGCAGCGACAGCGCCTCGTCGTCCCGGGTGCCCTCGCCCAGCGCGACGGCGGCGGACCGGTACGCCGCCGGATCGGAGAAGCGGAGGCGGACGTGACCGCCGGGGATGAGCCGTTTGAGCTCGTCGGCGCTCCCCTCGGCGGCGATCCTGCCGTTGTTGAGGACGGCGATGCGGTCGGCGAGTTCGTCGGCCTCGTCCAGGTACTGGGTGGTGAGGAAGACGGTGACGCCGTCGGCGACGAGTTCGCGGATGATGTTCCACATGTTGTGGCGGCTGCGGGGGTCGAGGCCGGTGGTGGGTTCGTCGAGGAAGATGATCCGCGGGTTGCCGACCAGGGTCATGGCGAGGTCGAGGCGCCGTTTCATGCCGCCGGAGTAGGTGGAGGCCGGCTTCTTCGCGGCGTCGGTGAGGTCGAAACGCTCCAGCAGCCCGGCGGCGGCGCGCCGTCCCTCGCTGCGGGAGAGGTGGTGCAGGTCGGCCATGAGGAGCATGTTCTCCTCGCCGGTGATCAGGCCGTCGACGGCGGAGAACTGGCCGGTGACGCCGATCGCGGCCCGTACGGCCTGCGGTGACGTGGCGATGTCGTGGCCCGCGACCTCGGCCTGCCCGTCGTCGGCGGCGATGAGGGCGGAATCTGGATGTTGACCCGGCTCGGCCCGTCGCCGCCACCGTCCTCCGAGTTCACCACCAGGCGCAGGTACTTGGGCCGGGATTTCGGACGGAGTGCGGCCCCCGGCAGCGTCTCGGGCTGCCGGCGTTCGAGGGCGTTGATCAGCCGCTCGGCCTCGTCCGCGGTGACCTTGCCCTCGGCCAGCATCTGCAGGATCTGGCGGCGCTGCTCGTTCATTCTCGTTCTCCCCTTCTGATTCATCTGACGCTTATCAGCACGGCCGTTGGGCCCTGCTCAATCTCGAACCGGGTGCCGGGCAGTGCCCACAGCAGTTGCCCGACGCCGCGCAGCGCACCCACCGGACTCACCCGGAAGACGCGGCAGGCGACCAGTCCGGCCGGCGCGGCGAGCAGCAGCAGAGGCGACAGCACCACCGCCACCGGCAGGACAGGGACGCACAGCCGTCGTCGGCGGCCGTCGGAACGGCGATAGTGCACCGTCACCAGCTGCGGGATCATCGAGACCTCTCCAGCTCGGCCAGCGCCTCCTGGGCGGTGATCTCCCCCCGCTGCAGACGGTCAACGACGTCTGCACCGGCGGGCGCCGGGTCGGTGTCGACGAAATCGAGGGCTTCGGCGATCCGCTTCAGCCGGGACTTGATCGTCGGGTAGCTCACCCCGAAGATCCGCTCCATCTCCTTGATCGAACCGTGCGACCGCACGAACGCGGCGACGAACACCTGGTCGTCGACGCCGAGCTGAGCCAGCTGCGGTGGCTCGAACTGCCCCTCGACCGCGACGCCGCTGTCGGCGAGCCGGACCCGCTCGACCACGAACGGCCGCCCTTGCGTCAGGTCCGTCAGTTCCTGCCAGTCCACCCTCGGCTCCTCACACTCAGCGATGCACTCATGTTCATTTGTACATTGAGTTTTTTAAGTCGTCAACGAAAACATCTTAAGTTCTCTTATTCTGTCTTCGATGATCTGGGCTCACGGTCTCCCGCCCCCGCGATCAGTTGTGTGCGGATGAGCATGTCGAGTCGCCGCCATGCCGGGGACGCGGCGTTGACGGTGCTCTGGATGAGGGCGGGGATCTCGGAGGCCGCTTCGAGCTCGGGCGGTTCGTCGGATCCGTAGCGTTCCCGGGTCGCCTCGGTGATCCGGCGGGCGAGGCCGTCGATGCGGGGGTCGCCGGGGTCGAGGTCGCGTGCCTGGTCGTAGGCGAGGAAGAGCTGCCGCAGCGGGGGGTCGGCCAGGGTCTCGGTCTGGTCCCTGAACAGGGTGATCGCCTGGTCCGGGTGGGTGGCGAACACGAGGATCCACAGGTCGCGTTGCAGGTCCACCCAGCGCGGGGTGAATCCCCAGCGGGCCAGGTCCGCCAGATGGCCGCCGATCTCGGTGGGGAGCAGGGCCGGCTGCCCGGCGGCGAGCCGGCGCAGGCGCCCTTGCGCTGCCCGCAGGCCTGCGATGCGGGCGGTGAGCTCGTCGTCGATCTCGCGCAGCTCGTGCTGGAACTCTTCGTCGGTCGCTGATCTCAGGTCGCGGATACGGGCCAGGGGGACGCCGGAGTCGGCGAGGGTGCGGATCTTGATCAGGTCGATGGCGTCGTCCGCGCCGTAGCGCCGGTATCCCGATGCATCGCGGTCGGGCTCCGGGAGCAGCCCCTTGTCGTGATAGACGCGAATGGTCTTGATCGACACTCCGACGTACCTGGCCAGCTGCCCGATGGTGATCACCCGCTGCTGGACGAGGGTTCCATGCGAGCCGGGCTGCTGCTCACCCGGCGTGCAGCCTCAGCCGGCGACCTGCGCGAGCTGCAGCGGATCTCCGACGCCGGATACGTCGACGCAGGGAACGAGCTGAACCGACTGCTGGAGGCACCGGCAGGCGAACGGGGGAACTGAGAGTCCGACCGCTCGCGACTGCCGTCCGGACCAGGCGATCGGGTTCGGCCCGCGGTCGGCGCGCTCCGGCCAGGGATTCGGCAGGTCCATTCACTGGCTCCCCGCAACGGGGCTCATGGTTGGGGGGAGCCGCTGCTGCGCCGCGTCAGTGGGTCTGGCCGGGCAGCACCTGGATGGTGCCGCCGACCGCCCGCTCGCCCGTCGCGTCCGAGGGGTGGTTGACGAGGGCACCGTTGACGGCCATGGCGGTGGAGCCGCCGCCGTCGAGGTTGAGGGCGTCCACGGCACCGAGCGAGCGCATGAAGGAGGCGGCCTCTTGGAGGGTGAAGCCTTCACTGCCACCGGTCCGGCGGCCGTCCACGACGGCCAGGATCAGTCGGCCCTTGACGTCGACACCGGCCATCGTGCGCGGCTGGCGGACGTTCGCCCAGGCGTAGCCGAAGGACAGGTCCTTCGGGTCGACGACGCCCTCGGTCGCTGCGTCGATGCTGGTACGGCCGTGACTGACGAGAGTGGGGGCAGCGCTGACGATGCTGTCGTTGCGGCCGAGTTTCACACGCTTGCCGGCCGTGTCGCGGATGGCCGTCTCTACACCGATCCGCTGACCCGTACGGGCGTGAGCGGTCAGCCAGTCGGCGGCCGAGCCGATGCCCTGGAGGACCGTGCCGCGGGCCGGAACGGTACCTCCGCGGGAACCCGCCGACACCACGCGGCCGCCGGCGTCCAGCACGACCTGCGTACCGGGTCCGGTGGGCAGTGGCGCGCCGAACTCGCCGGTGAACAGCACCAGATCATTCGCCGCGTGGCAGGTGACATCCTGCCAGGGCAGATCGCTCGGGGTCGCTCCCGGACGCCCGCAGTCCCGGACGAGACCAGGCACCCGGTTGATGCCCTGGGCCTGGTAGCTGTCTGCGCGCGCGTGCACCGTGACGGTCGTCGTCAGGTCCGCCACCCGTACGTGCCGACCGCCGTCCCCGATGATCAGCGCCGCCCGAGATCCGGCGGCCATCGACTCCAACTCGCCGTGGTCCGCGCTGAGACCCGACTGCGTTCCCTGGACGCCGTCGGCGTCGGAGGTGACGAAGAACCCGGCGTTGACGCCCACCACGGAGCCCAGCTTCGCGGCGACCGACGAGGTGGTCACGCGCTGCGCGACGTTGCCGTCATGGGTGCCCTCGACGGTGCCGGTGAACCTGTGCGGATCGATGACGGCGACGTGCACGTTCTCCCGGTCGGCCGGCTGGTCGGCGTCGTAGCCCGTCCAGTCGACGGCGGTGTGGAAGCCCTCCGCTGTGACCGCCTGGGCGGCGCTCTGGGCGGCCGCTTGGTTGGCGTACGAGCCGATCCTCACCCGCAGGCCCATGACGCCGTGCGGGGTGTCGGCGTAATCGGGCCAGCGCACCGTCTCCACCCGCGGTTCGAAACCGCCGGCGCGCAACTGCTGCGCGGTGGCGTCGGCCCAGGACTGGGACCCCACCGCCGCCCAGGTCGCGGCGCCGCTCAGGCGACCGGTGGCCGGGGCCTGGACGGTGACCGTCCAGACCGGCTTGACGTTCCCGTTCTCGATGGTGGCACTGCGTACCTGCACGCCGGGAGCGACCGTCTGCGTCGTCCACTTGATCGCGTCCGTGGCCGGGGCGGCGGCGGAGCTGGGCGCTGCAGCCTGCGCCGTTCCCCAGACTCCGCCCGAGGTGACGACGGCGAATACTACGGCGACGCTCAGCAGGACTCGTGCTCGCGCGGCAGACCGGGTGTTCTTGTGGGTCATGGCATCCTCTGGTTTCCACGGTGAGTGGCCGCACGAGCCGAGCCCTTCCGGCCACCTCTTCCGGATGATTAGAACCGGTGGGTGGAGCGGCATCGGTGCTCAGCAGCAACGGCTCGGGGAACAGTCGGGGAACAAGTCCGGCAGGGCTACACCGAAGTCGAGGAGCGCGTGCGGAAGGAAGCTGCTGACGGCGATGTCAGGCTCGGGGTGGTGCGGATGTCCAACGCCGTGACCAGGGATGCGGTGCCGTGGCGGCGGCACTCACATGCGGCCGACTGGGGAGGCGGAGATGGTGGCGAACACCGTGTCGGCGGCCTTCGCCGCGATCGTGCGGTGCGACCAGATCGCCTCTGGTTGCGGTGGGGTGCGTCGTCGCCCTCCTGGCGCAGAGCACCGTCCCGACTCGGGGCGCGTCAGTACCAGTTGGCCGTGAGGGGCGGATCGCAGAGTTCGAGGACGACCTCGCCCGCCTCGGAGGTCGTGCCGTCGACGGGCCGGACCCGGTCGCCGACACTCACGAGATGGGGCGCCGCGCCCACGATCCGGCACCGGTACACAAAGCCTTCCGGGAAGCGGACCAGGGACTCGTTCCGCATGACCCGCGAATAGCGGTTCACGACACTGGACCGTACGACGACACCGTGACCGTCACTGCGCCCCGGTTCGAGATCGCTCGACGCGCAGACGGGGCACAGGAGTTTACGGAAGGAGGCGGTGCCGCACCATCGGCACACCTGGTAGACCAGCCCTTCCACGGTGTGCGGTTCTGCCGCGTCGCAGGCCGTCCGCCCCACGTCGATTCCGGTACTGAACACGTCTCGGCCTCCCGCGCTCGACTCGGTGCGCCGCACCTCCGGCGACGGCACACCGGCACCGTATGGCACTTAGTGCCAGCACGTAAAGGTACTGAGTGCCGAAACTTGGCAAAGCGCCCCCGAAGCACCCCCGAAGCGCCTCCGAAGCACCTGCGGCCGGCGGCTCAGTCCTTGCCGAGAGCCGACTCGATGCGCTGCACCACACGCCACATGGGGGCGCCCTTCGCCGCGACCATCACGATCACCTCGTCCTCGCGGGCACTCACGGCGGGCAGCCGGGCCGCCCGGCCCCACACCGTGCGTACGAGTTCGAGCGCCCGGTCCACTTCGGCCCCGGCATCGCCCTCACCGCCCGAACGCAGCCAGGACCGAAGGCCGTTGTTGTGTGCCGCGACCACCGAGGCGGCGATGACCTCGGCGCGCAGCGCATCGTCCCGGGTGCCGGCGCCGCGCCGCTCCAGGTATCCGGCGAGGGTCCGCTCGTAGCGTCGTACGACGGAGAGTTCATAGGTACGCAGACCGGGCACCTCCCGGGTGAGCCGGTAGCGCTGCACGGAGAACTCCGGATTCACGGCGTACATCCGCAGCACGAGCCGGGCCGCGTCGCACACCGTGTCCACCGGATCGCCGTCACCGGCGGCCTCCAGGAACGCGGTCATGTCCGCGAGGCAACGCTCGTGATCGGGGAAGACCGCATCCTCCTTGGACGGGAAATAGCGGAAGAACGAACGCCGCCCCACGCCCGCCCTGGCGACGATGTCGTCCACCGTGGTCCGCTCGAACCCGCGCTCCATGAAGAGCCCGAAGGCCGCCTCGGCAAGCACGTCACGCATGGGCGGTTTCTTGGCTGGTCCGCGGTCCTCAGTCATGGCGGAAACGTAGCACCAGAAGCCGATATCCGGCACTTGGTACCTTTACTCAGGGTACTGAGTGCCATAGAGTCGGAGCACGAACCGCATCAGTGAGGAGAGCCGGCGTGAGCTTGAGGATCGTTGTCTGTGTGAAGTACGTGCCCGACGCGACCGGTGACCGGCATTTCGCCGATGACCTGACGTTGGATCGTGAGGATGTCGACGGTCTGTTGTCGGAGCTGGATGAGTATGCGGTCGAGCAGGCGTTGCAGATCGCGGACGGGGTGGATGATGCGGAGGTCACCGTGTTGACGGTGGGTCCGCAGGATGCCAAGGACGCGTTGCGCAAGGCGTTGTCGATGGGTGCGGACAAGGCTGTTCACGTCGAGGACGACGGTCTGCACGGTTCGGATGCGGTGGGTACGTCGTTGGTGCTGGCGAAGGCGGTCGAGAAGACGGGTTATGACCTGGTGATCTCGGGGATGGCGTCGACGGACGGCACGATGGGTGTGGTTCCGGCGTTGCTGGCGGAGCGGCTGGGTGTGCCGCAGGTGACGTTGTTGTCCGAGGTGAGGGTCG
Source organism: Streptomyces sp. NBC_01260 (assembly GCF_036226405.1). Classification (NCBI taxonomy): domain Bacteria; kingdom Bacillati; phylum Actinomycetota; class Actinomycetes; order Kitasatosporales; family Streptomycetaceae; genus Streptomyces; species Streptomyces sp. NBC_01260. The sequence goes on from NZ_CP108464.1 coordinate 1,603,782, forward strand.
AGGGTGGTGTGGTGACCGGGCGTCGGGACGGTGACACGGCGTCGGAGCGGCTGGAGGCGTCGTTGCCCGCGGTGGTGTCGGTGACTGATCAGTCGGGTGAGGCGCGTTACCCGTCGTTCAAGGGGATCATGGCGGCGAAGAAGAAGCCGGTGGAGTCGCTGGATCTGGGTGATCTGGGGATCGAGGCGGGCGAGGTGGGTCTGGCGGGTGCGTGGTCGGTGGTGGATTCGGCGGTGCAGCGTCCGGCGCGTACGGCGGGCACGATCGTGAAGGACGAGGGTGAGGGTGGCAGGCAGCTGGCCGAGTTCCTGGCGGGTCAGAAGTTCATCTAGGGCTTGGTGCCCGTTCGTTGTCCTCGTTGTTTCTTCGCTGATGTGCAGGAGAGGGAAGTTCCATGGCTGAGGTTGTTGTTTTTGTCGATCACGTGGATGGTGCGGTCCGTAAGCCCACGCTGGAGTTGTTGACGCTGGCGCGGCGGATCGGTGAGCCGGTCGCGGTGGCGTTGGGTGCGGGTGCGGGTGAGACGGCTGGTGTGCTGGCCGGGCATGGTGCGGTGAGGGTGTTGACGTCGGAGGCGTCGCAGTACGCGGACTATCTGGTGGTGCCGAAGGTGGATGCGCTGCAGGCGGCGTGTGCGGTGGTGTCGCCGGTGGCGGTGCTGGTGCCTTCGTCGGCGGAGGGCAAGGAGATCGCTGCGCGGCTGGCGTTGCGGATCGGTTCGGGTGTCATTACGGATGCGACTGATGTGGAGGCCGGTGAGCTGGGTCCGGTGGCGACGCAGTCGGCTTTCGCGGCGTCGTTCACGACGCGGTCGCGTGTGTCGCGGGGTGTTGCGGTGATCACGGTGAAGCCGAACTCGGCTCCGGTGGAGCCGGTGGCGGGTGCGGGTGTGGTGGAGGAGCTGGAGGTGTCGTTCTCGGCGCTGGCGACGGGTACGAAGGTGCTGTCGCGTACGCCGCGTGAGTCGACGGGGCGTCCGGAGCTGACGGAGGCGGCGATCGTGGTGTCGGGTGGGCGGGGTGTCAATGGTGCGGAGAACTTCCGTGTCATCGAGGCGCTCGCGGACTCGCTGGGTGCGGCGGTGGGTGCCTCGCGTGCGGCGGTGGACGCGGGCTGGTATCCGCATTCCAGCCAGGTCGGGCAGACCGGTAAGTCGGTCTCGCCGCAGTTGTACATCGCTTCGGGTATCTCGGGTGCGATCCAGCACCGGGCGGGGATGCAGACGTCCAAGACGATCGTCGCGATCAACAAGGACGCCGAGGCCCCGATCTTCGACCTCGTCGACTACGGCGTCGTCGGTGACCTCTTCAACGTCGTGCCCCAGCTCACCGACGAGGTCACCAGCCGCAAGGGCTGACCCGCCACCCAGCACACGGCACGACCCGCAGTCCGGGGCCGCACGGTGAACACACCGCGCGGCCCCGCACCGCGTCCCCGTCATGCCATCACCACCCCGCTCCGTACGGCGGCGGAGGGTTCAGCCCAGCAGTTCCTCGATCAGGTCGGCGGCCCTCGTGGTGCCGCCCTCGGCCCGTGCCTCCGCGCGGAGTCGCGCCGAGCGACGTGCGAGCGCCGGGTCGTCGACGAGTTCGGTGAGAGCGGTCCGCAGCGCCTCGGCCGTGGCGTCCTCGGTGTCGATGCGGCGGGCCACACCGAGCTCCACGAGCCGGTCGGCGTTCATGAACTGATCCGCGCCCTGCGGGACGGCGATCATCGGGACCCCGGTGAACAGCCCTTCGGAGCTGCCGCCCATGCCCGCATGGGTCACGAAGGCGTCGGCCTGCTCCAGGATCGCCAACTGAGGCACCCAGGAGTGCACTTCGACGTTGGACGGGATGTCACCGAGCTTCCGCCGGTCGGTGTGCCTGCCGACCTGGAGCACCACGTGCCAGCCGGGCAGGTCGCCGTACGCGGCCAGGCACCGGCGGTAGAACTCGGGGCGGTCGGTGTACGCCGAACCCAGCGAGACCAGCAGGACGCGCTCCGCGTCCGCGGGACGGGTCCAGGTCCGATCGCCGCCACGCCGGCCGAAGCACGGGCCGACGAACGTCACCGTGTCCGTGTCGACGTCCTCGCCGTGCGGCTGCATCGCCCGGGGGATCAGCGCGAGGGTGTTCGCGGGATGGCCGCAGAAGGCGTCCATGTCGGTGGTGGACGCACCGCACTCGGCGAGCCACCGGCCGAACCCCGCCCGGTACGCGTCGGCGCCCGGCAGGGCCCAGAGCTGCGCGGCCACGTCCTGTGCGTAGCTCTCCCAGCCGACGAAGGTCGGGGACAGCTGCATGAGGGGGCGGTTCTGCGACTCGGCCAGCACACGCGCGGCATACGCGCCGATGTCGTACAGGTAGAGGTCTGCGGGGTCGTCGTCGTAGACGGCCCGCAGCTGCGGGAGAGCCTGGACGGCGTCGTCGAGGAAAAGGCCCATCGCGGCGATGGGGTCGTCGGGCCAGTTGTTGTCGGCGACCGGCAGCACGGAGCCGCACGGTACGAACTCGGCACCGGTGGCCTCGATCCGCTCGGCCACCACCGGATCGTTGGCGTAGGTCACCCGGTGGCCGCGGGCCACCAGTTCACGGATGACCTCAAGGCTCGGCAGGACGTGGCTGACGGCGGGGATACCGACCATCGCGATGTGCGCACGGCGACGGGACATGGAAGATCACTCTTTTCAGGTCTACGGCGAAGGAGACACGGCGGACCGGTGCGTCGGCGACCCCGGCAAAGATGCCGGGTCGTGGGCGCACACGGACATGCCGGACGCGGGCGGGGCGCTGCCCCGTCCGCGTCAGCCGTAGATCTGGAGGAAGTTCATGCCGGAGACCCTAGCCCGCGTCCGGGCCCCCCGCACCCGGGTTTCGGCGTGCCGCCGTACGCGGCCCGGCTGCGATGTCACACGGGCGGGGCCGCGGCTTCGAGTTCGTCGATGCTGCCCGACATGAGGGTCCGCACGTGCTCGGTGATGTGCTCCGCGGGCCAGTCCCACCAGGCCACCGCGAGCAGCCGGGCGATGTCCCGTTCGCTGTAGCGGGTGCGCAGGAGACGAGCCGGGTTGCCGCCGACGATCCCGTAGTCGGGCACGTCCTTGGTGACGACGGAGCCGCTGCCGATGATCGCGCCGTGCCCGATCCGCACCCCGGGCAGCACCGTGGCGCCGTGGCCGAACCAGACGTCGTGGCCGACGACGGTGTCCCCCCGGCCCGGCAGGCCGGTCAGCAGGTCGAAGTGGTCCGCCCACGATCCGCCCATGGTCGGGAACGGGAAGGTGGAGGGGCCGTCCATACGGTGGTTGGCGCCGTTCATGATGAACCGCACCCCCGTGCCCAGCGCGCAGAACCTGCCGATGACCAGCTTCTCCGGGCCGTAGTGGTAGAGCACATTGCGCGTCTCGAACGCGGTGGGGTCGTCCGGGTCGTCGTAGTACGAGTACTCCCCCACGTCGATCAGCGGGGACTTCACCAGTGGTCTGAGCTGCACCACCCTCGGCTGGCCGGGCATCGGGTGGAGCACGGTCGGGTCGGCCGGCACTGACATGTGCGATTCCTTACGGGTGGGGCGGGCAGGACCGGTCCCATGATCGTGCCGACGTCCCCCACCACGACACCGGATTACCGGAGACGGCGGCGGCGGGGGCGGGACAGGGAGGGTCCGCGCGACCCGCCCTCCGGATCCAGCCGGTCCGATGCCGACCGCAGCGTGGTCGTCGCCCCGCCGGTCCGATCCGCACGCCGCGACGACTTGAGCGCAACCCCCGGGTTGCTCCCGAGGCGCTCACGTGCAACTCTGGAGTTGCACCACATAGCGGCATCCATTGACGGAACTCAAGGAGTCATCCCATGAGCGAGGACCGGATCGAACGCGAAACCCTGATCGAGGCGCCCCTTGACCGGGTCTGGTCACTGGTGGCGCAACCCGGGTTCTGGGTGGCCGACAAGGCCTCCCTGCCGGGCACCGTGGCCAGGGAAGGTGAGTCACTGGTGGCGAAGAACTCCGAGCACGGCGACTTCCCCGTACGGGTGGAGAAGGTCGAGCCGCCGACGTATCTGGCGTACCGCTGGACCAGCGCGTTCCCCGGGGAGGAACTGCGCGAGGACAACAGCACCCTGGTGGAGTTCACCCTGACGCCGGAGGGCGAGAAGACGCGGCTGCGCGTCATCGAGAGCGGATTCGGGGCGCTTGCCGGGTCCGAGGAGCTGCGCGGTCAGAATCTCAAGGACCACACCGAGGGCTGGCCGCAGGAGCTCGACGCGCTCAAGAAGCGCGCCGAACAGCCATCCGCGTGACGGAGGGAAGCCCCGACGCCGCCGAGGCCGTCGACAGCGTCCTCGGCGCGCTGGCCGACCCGACGCGGCGCAGGCTGCTCGATCTGCTCGCGGCCCAGGGCGAGGCCACCGCGACGTCGCTCGCCGGACAGCTCCCCGTCTCACGCCAGGCGGTGGTCAAACACCTCACCGTGCTGGACGCCGCCGGACTGGTGTCCGGGGGCCGGGTAGGTCGCGAGGTGCGGTACTCGGTGCAGCCCGCCGCACTGAACGCGACGGCCCGGTGGATGGCCGGGCTGGCAGCCGACTGGGACCGGCGGCTGGCGAACATCAAGCGCGTCGCCGAGGCGGCCGAGCGGGATTCGCACTGACACCCCGCCCCAGGCCGGCACCGCTCCCACCGGGCCGGAAGACCGGTGGGAGCGGAAGGCCGGGTCAGGGCTGGATCGGCATGCTCCAGCAGTTGGACGTGGCCGCCCGGCCCGCGAGGCGGTCGGTCAGCCACGAGATCGCGTCACCCTGGTCGGTGATGAGCGGGACCACGTGGTTGGTGAGGAGCTTGTCGCCGAGGTTCGGCAGGATGATGGCGTCGTAGGTGACGTCGGCGCCCTTGCGGCACCAGTCCACGGCCAGCTTGCGCGCCTGTCCGTGGGGGACGATGTCGTCCTGGACACCGGTCGCCAGGCGCACCGGTCCGGCGGGCCTGAGATTGCCGATGCGCTGCCGGTCGAGAGCGGCCTGCGCGCGGGGCTCGGCCGCGATGACGTCACCGATGGACTTGCCGCTATTCGTCCACTTGTTGCTCTTGGCGAAGCCGTAACCGAGGATCGCGTCGCCGACGCACATGGTCGAGGCGTCCTTCAGCGCGGCCTTGCCCGCGGCGTTGATGCTGGCCTCGACGACGTTCCGGACGTCGGGGTCGGCCTGGGCGAAACCGTTGATCGACCAGCCCAGCGCACCGGCGAGGGCGCTGCCGTCGATGCCCTTCATGACCGCGGTCAGATCGGCGGGCGGTGCCCCGGAGTAGGTGCCGGCCAGTTCGACGTCGGGTGCGTAGGAGGGCTGCAGCTCGGCGGCCGCGGCACTGGCCCCGCCGCCCTGGCTGTATCCGTACAGCCCTGTGCGCGACTCGGGGGTGATGGACGCGCCGGGCACGGCGTGCGCGGCGCGGGCCGCGTCCAGCAGGGCGTGTCCCTCGTCGACCCGGTTGACGTAGGTGTGCAGCCGGTCGGTCGCGCCGAGTCCGACGTAGTCGGTGACGACCACCGCGATACCGGCGGAGAGAAGGCGGTAGATCGCCAGGGCCTCGTAACCGACCGACACCGTCTCGCCGTTCAGGGTCAGCGGGTACTGAAGCGCCATCGAGGGCGCGCACTGGTCGCCCTGGCCCATCGTGCCCGCGGCCAACGCCACCAACGGCCGCGGCCCGCCGCGCTTCCATGCCGCCGACGGCTCGATGTAGGCACCGGTCACCGCGACCGGCCGGCCGCTGGAGTCGGTCGATCCATACATCAGCCGGGTGGCCGTGCCGGGCATCGGCCGGCCGTCCAGACCCGGGATGGCCAGCCCCAGCGGGAGCGGCTCCTGACGGATCAACGCGCCATTGGCGTACGGCAGTTCAGTGGGCGGATTGTAGAAGTCGGGGATGGTCACACCCCGGGACACCACGGGCTCCGCCCCGTCGGCGGCATGGGCGGGTACGGCGTACGTGAGCGCACAGGCCGTCGCCGTCACGGCGACGGCCAGCAGGCGCACAGCGCCGGGACGTTGCGGACGACCGGGGGAAGTCACCGAGTGCGCGGTACTGAAGGTGGAACGCGAACGGGTGCTCTTGCGGCTCACAGCTCACTCCTCGCTCTGCTCCGAATGCAGGTGAGCGCAAGCTAGCAGCGGAACTTACCGAAGGTAACCCACCGGTAAGTTACGCTGCGGTAACCATTGCCCGGGTGCGGGCACGGAGGTACTGAGGTGCACGGAGGTAAGGCGGTACGGACCTGTCGCGCGCGGGAACGCGGCGTCCGGGGCGCACAAGTTCCCTATTCTGGGGGCGAGCTGATCGCCCAACGCCTCACGCACCCTGGAGTTCACCATGTCCCGACCGGCGAACGACGCCGCCTCCCTGCACATCGACACCAGCAAGCCGCATCCCGCACGGATGTACGACTGGTTCCTCGGCGGCAAGGACAACTACCCGGTGGACGAGGCAATGGGCCGCCAGATGCTCGCACTCGAACCCGGTATTCCGGTGATGGCGAAGGTGAACCGGGCCTTTATGCACCGCGCCACCCGCTGGCTGTCGAGTCAGGGCATTCGGCAGTTCCTCGACATCGGGACGGGGATACCCACCGAGCCCAACCTCCACCAGGTGGCCCAGCAGTCCGCACCCGCCACCCGAGTTGTCTACTGCGATAACGACCCGATTGTGCTGGCCCACGCCGAAGCCCTGCTGAACGGCAGCCCGGAGGGAGCGATCGACTACGTGCAGGCCGATGCGCGCGACGTGGACGCCATCCTCGAACACGCGGGAAAGACCCTGGACTTCAGCGAGCCGGTCGCTCTCTCGATGATCGCCCTGCTGCATTTCGTGAGTGACGAGGACGGCGCCTACGAGCTGATGAGCAGGCTGACCGGCGTACTGGCGCCGGGCAGCCATGTGGTGATCTCGCACCTCACCGCCGACTTCCATCCGGAGAAGGCCCAGAAGGTCGACGAGATGTACAAGGCCAACACGCTCACGCTGGCGCCGCGCAACCGCGCGCAGTTCTCCGCGTTCTTCGACGGACTGGAGATCGTCGAGCCCGGCATCGTGGCCGCCGAGGCCTGGCACCCCGAGCTCGGCGAACCGGTGCCCGGCCAGGAGGACATCATCAGTGCGGGGTACGTGGCGGTGGGCCGCAAGCCGTAGGGCCCGTGGCGCCACCGGCCGCCGCGCCCCGTCGTACGGGGCGCGGCGGTGACCCGGCACCGAAAAGGCAGCCGACCGCGACCCACCCGCGCAGGGCGGACTTCGGCCCCGCCCGCCGGCCTTCAGGGCATATACCCGCCGAACAGGGTCAGTTCATGCCTGGCACGGCATCGTGCGCATTTCGCGTCCAAACCCGTCGCACCGCCAGCTTCCTTTCCCCGAAGGGAACTTGCAGTTCTGCTGCGGCTCGGACGTTCACCCGACGGGCCTCGACATCCACCGGCGGACGAGAGCCCATCCGGAACGGTCGCCATCGCTAATCGGATCTAACCTTTCCGCAACGGCGGCCGAGAAGCTGACAGTTTGCCGATGCCGGGCGAGTTGGTCATGTGACCATTCCGCATACACGCCTGACAGCTCGTCACGCTGCAAGCGAGCGGCCGGTCAAAGCGATTTATCCGGGCAGGCCGAGGATTCCGCTTACCCTCGCCAAGTTCACCGTCCAGGCACTTTTGGCCGAGTTGGATCGCTTCCGTGTCTCTAGATGAGCGCAAACTTTCGACGATGTACGCATCGGTAGTTAGGTGCTACGGCATAGGATCAGGCCGCGCTACTGGAACCCCGCCCGCCCCGCTTGCCCCATCCGCAACCGTGCGCACGATGCACCAGCGTCCCCACCGTTCCCCCCACACCCCGTTAACAGGATCTGCGTGTCACCGATACTCAGCACCGGTTCCGGCAATGGAGCCGCGCAGTGAAAATCAACCGTCGTCTCGTCCTGCTCGTCACCGCCCCCCTCACCGTTGCGGTCACCTTCTCGGTTCTGGCCCTCGCACCCGCGACCAACCAGGCGCTCCAGGCCAACCGGCTGACGGAGATGGTCGATGTCGCCGCCGCCGCGGGTGATTTAACGCACCAGTTGCAGCGTGAGAGAGCCGCCGCAACCGCATCGGTCTCCAAACAGGGACCTTCGGACGCGTTCCAGACAAGTTCCAACGCGACCGACAAGAGCATCGCCGCCTTCAACAGCAGAATCGATCAGCTGTCCGAAGTGCCCGGCAGCGCACAGGCCGCGCTGGTCCGTATCAAACGCTTCATGGACGAACTGCCGGCCCTGCGTGCCCAGGTGCGCTCGGGCAGCAGCACCATCTCCGCGCTGGCCTTCGGCTACCGGATCGTCATCGCCGACCTCAACGGATACCGCGACGGCATCGCACAGGCCGACGGGGTCGACGCCGACATCGCGGACCGGATCCGCGCCGCCGCCGCCCTGTCCGAGGCCACCGAGCACACGGCTCAGCAGCAGGTCACCGTCATGAGGGCGCAGGCCGCCGGCGGTTTCACGATCGCCTCGCAGCGAACGTTCGATGCCAGCCGGCTGGGCTACACGGAGTCGACCGGTGCCATGTTCGGCCTCGGCCCCGGCGAGTGGCGGACGTGGCTGGAGCGCACCCTCTCCGGCCCGAAGGCGCTGGAGGCCCGACGGCTCGAGGACAAGATCGGTCGTACGGGCACCAGCAAGGACATCGATGTCACCCCGCAGGCGTGGCAGAAGGCTTCCGGTGACCGCCAGACGCTGCTGCGTTCGGTGGAGAAGCGGATCGACGAGTCCGTCTTCGCGACGGTCTCCAAAGAGCGCACCAGGCTCATGTGGACCGCCGGCGCCGAGGTCGCCCTGGTGCTGCTGACCCTGGTGGGCGCCGTCATCGTCGCCGTCCGCCTGGGGCGCGTGATGATCCGGCGGCTGCACGATCTGCGCAACGCCGCGCACGAGGTCGCCCACACCGGACTCCCCGCCGTGATGAGCGAACTGTCCCGGCCGGGCGCGCTGAGCGGCTCGACACCCGAGCAGGTCGCGGAGCGGTCGGGCAACCCGGTCAGGACCACGGGTGGGGACGAGATCGGCGAGGTCGGCGAGGCGTTCAACGCCGTCCATCACGAAGCCGTCCGACTGGCCGCCCAACAGGCCCGAGTACACGAGCAGTTCGCCGAGACACTGGTACGCGTCGCTCGCAGGGGCGCGCAGTTGACCAGCGTCATGGTGTCCGAGCTCGACACCGTGCAGCGCGACGAGGCCGACCCCGAGCGCATGCAGACGCTCTTCGCCCTCGACCACCTCGCCATCCGCATGGAGCGCAATACCAACAACCTGCTGGTACTGGGTGGTTACGGCAACGCCCGGGTGCGTTCGGCCAATATCGGCTGCTCCACGGTCATCGTGGCGGCGGCCCAGCAGATCGAGCGGTTCGACCGCGTTTCCCTCGGCGTCATCGAGTCGGGAATCGGCATCGCCGCCCGCGCCGTGCACGACGTGGCGCACATCCTGGCTGAACTCCTCGACAACGCGACCCGGTTCTCGCCTCCTGACCTGCAGGTCGGGGTCGCCGTCTGGCGGCTGTGGGACCGGGCCGTCGTGCAGATCGTCGACGAGGGAGTGGGGATCACGGCCGAACGCCGCGCCCTCCACAACGCCGCGCTGCGCGAGCCGCAGGCCGGCATCGGGGACGTCCGGTCCATGGGTCTGCACGTGGTGGCACGGCTCTCGGCGCGCCACGGCATCGTTGTCGAACTGCGCGACTCCTCCGGTCCCGGCACCATCGCCGAGGTCACCCTGCCCGCGAACGTGCTGGCCGAGATCCCGCAGGAAACCGCACCGGTGCAGGGTGCGCCCGGCGAGGCCCGCGGCGACGGTGTCCGCTACGAGACACCTCGTCCGGTCACCGCACACGGACAGCCCGGCCGCAGGCAGCCGGGCAACGTGGGCGGCCGGCCGGCCCGGCCCGTCGGCGCGGGTGTCGGCGTCCGGGAGGGCAGCGCCCCCGCCGGCGTGCCGGAGTACTCCCGCCCGGGCGACGGGAAGGCCGGGTCCGGCGGCACCGATGGACGCGGCGGCTCCTACGGCGCGGGTCCCGCCACCGACGCGCGCGAGCGCGCCACCGCCCCGGCCCCGCATCCCGTGCACGACGAACCCGCCTCGCGCATCGCCGGAGTCAGCTCCTCCGGTCTGCCCCTGCGGCAGCGCAACACGCCCCAGCAGTGGCCCACCCTGGGCAAACGGGGCGGCACCGATCAGCGGTCCGGCGCCGCCGCGCCGCGGCCGTCGCCCCGCCGCCGGGACTCCCGGCAGGTCTCCGACGTCCTCGCGGCCTACGCCCAGGGGATCAACCGGAGCACGAACCCCCGCGGGCGTTCCGCCACCGACGACGACACCGAACGGACCAAGAAATGACCTCACCCACCGACCTGAGCTGGATCCTGAGCGACTTCGCCGGACGCATTCCGGAAGTCACTCAGGCGATAGCCGTGTCCGTGGACGGACTCGCGCTGGCATACACCGGTGTGGAGCGTGACGACGCCGACCGGTTGGCGGCCATCGCCTCCGGCGTCGTCAACCTGCTCTCCGCCGCAGCCCAGTTGACGAACACCGACCCCGTCGAGCACAGCCTCACCGCGATGGAGGGCGGCTACATGTTCTCGATGGCCGTCTCCAGCGGCGCCTCGCTCCTGGTGACCACCACCAGGGACGCGGACATCGGCGAGGTCAGCTACATGATGTCCGAACTGATCAACCAGGTCGGTGACTCGCTGTCTCCCCACGTCCGCAGCCCGAGCATCTCGCCCACTCACTGACCGTCGGCGGTTTTCCCCACCGCCGCACCGGCCCGTCCGTCGCCCGCTCGGCGGCCGGGTCAGCCCGTTCCGCCCCTTCCCCCCGATGAGAGCCCTCATGTTCTTCGACATATCCAGTCCACGTCACCGCAGATTCCGGCCGGTGAGTGCTGCCGCCCTCGCCCTCGGTCTGGCAGCCGTCAGCGGATGCAGCAGCGACAGCGGCGCCGGCGACGACACCGTGAAGGTCGGCCTGGTGGCCTCCCTGTCCGGCACCTACAAGCCGGTCGGCACGGACCTGCGAGCCGGCTTCGAGCTGTATCTGAAGACGCACGGCAACAAGCTGGGCGGGCGCAAGGTCGAGCTCGTCGTGGCGGACGAGGGCGACGGCCCCCCGACCGCCGTGCCCGCCGCCACCAAGCTGGTCAAGAAGGACAAGGTCGACGTGCTGACGGGCCTCGTCAGCGGTGGCTCGGTCGCCGCGGTGATACCGCTGGTCACCAAGGCCAAGATCCCCTTCCTGGGGTCGAACGCCCGGCCGCCCGTGAAGGACCTCGAGTACGTGTGGACGACGAGCTTCATGTCCGACGAGCCGGGCAAGGCCATCGCCCCGTACGTCAAGGAGAAGGTGAACGGACCGGTCTACGCGATCGGCCCGGACTACCAGGGCGGATACGACGAACTGCGCGGCTTCACCGACGAGTTCAAGCGGATCAAGGGCAAGCTGGCCAACCCCGGCGGCAAGACCACCTGGACGCCGTTCCCGAAGACCACCAACTTCATGCCCTACTTCGCCGACATCGCCAAGACGGACGCCAAGGCGGTGTACTGCTTCTACGCCGGCAAGGCCGCGATCGACTTCGCCAAGCAGTACGCGCAGTCCGACGTCGCCGACCTGCCGCTGTACACGGCCTTCGTCACCGAGGGCAGTGTGCTGCAGGCACAGGGCAACGCGGCCAAGGACATCTACTCGGTCCTGAACTACGCGCCCGACCTGGACAACGCGGCCAACCGCAAGTTCGCCGCGGACTGGACGGCCGAGTACGACACGCAGCCGACCACGTACGCGATGTCCTCCTACGACGCGGCCTCCGTACTGGACAAGGCGATCGCCGACGCCGCGAAGGACGGTGACGTGACGTCGAAGACCATCAACAAGGCCATCGCGGGGCTGGGTCAGATCGACAGTCCGCGCGGCGCCTGGGAGTTCGGCGACAAGGCGCACTCGCCGGTGCAGACCTGGTACCTGCGCCAGGTACGGCCGGACGGCAACCAGCTGGCCAACGTCATGGTCCAGGACCTGGCGACGCTCGGCGGCTGACATGGAGCTTCTTGATGCCCACCTCGTGCCGGCGGTGGACGGGGTCGCCTACGGGCTGCTGCTGTTCGTGGTCGCCGCCGGCCTGAGCCTCGCGTTCGGCACCGCCGGCGTGCTGAACCTGTCGCACGGCACGCTGTACGCGATCGGCGCCTACACGGGCGCCGAGCTGAGCGACGGAACCTGGGGCGGCCTCGTCCTCGGGCTGGCCGCCGGAACCGCGGCGGCGGCGCTCGCCGGGGCGGGGCTGTCCGCCGCGACGGTTCCGCTCGCCCGGCGTGGGCATCTCGCTCAGGCACTGCTGACCTTCGGCCTCGCCCTGGCCGGCGGTGATCTGCTCATCCAGCTCTTCGGGGCGGACGAGCTCCCGGTGCGCGTCCCCGAGGCGCTCGACACCTCGGTGAGGCTGCTGGGCCACCGGTACCCCGCGTACCGGCTCTGCTTCATCGTGATGGCCGTACTGCTGGCGGTGTCCGGTACGTGGGTGCTGACCCGGACCCGCGTGGGAGCGGCGGTACGGGCGTCCGCCGACGATCCGCAGATGCTCGCGGCCACCGGCCACAGCCCACGGGCCGTGCACACCGGTGTCCTCGCGGCGGCGGGGGCGCTGGCCGGTGCCGCAGGGGTGCTCGGGGCACCGATCATCGGTCCCGGGCCCGGCACGTCCGAGAACGTGCTCATGCTGTCCCTCGTGGTGGTCGTCCTCGGCGGGCTGCGCTCGCTGTGGGCGACGTTCGCAGCGGCGATCGCCGTGGGCGAGGTCCAGACGCTGGGCGTCTCGGTGCTGCCGGACCTGGCGCCGTACCTGCTCTTCGCCGCGATGGCTGCGGTGCTGGTGTTCCGCTCCCGCTTCGCGGAACCGGCGGCGGTGCACGGCCCGCAGGACCCGGACCCGGTGGCCCGGCTCCGCCGTCGGCTCGCCGCACGGCTGAGGGCGCGCCGGGCCGCCACGGCGACCGGCACCGCGGACGGGACGGCGGGCGGTGCGGGCGACGCGAAGCCCTCGGCCGATCCCGGCGTGCCCGGCGATTCGGCCGGTCCGCCGGCGCCGTCCGGCGCGCACAGCGTGCACAGCGGGTTTGTGCGCGGGGCCGCGTGGCGTCGGGCCGCTCCGCTGCTCGTCCTGCTCGCGCTGCTGATCGCGTTGCCCGGGATACTCGACTCGTACAGCATCTCGCTGGCCGGCTCCGCCCTGGCCCTGGGGCTCCTCGCGGTCAGCGTCACCATCCTCACCGGCTACGCCGGACTGCCCACGCTCGGGCAGACCGCGCCGTTCGCCGTGGGCGCGTACGCCACCGCGAATCTCGCGGACGCCGGGTGGACGGTGGGCCCGGTCCAGATCGTCCTTTCGGCGCTCGCCGCAGCGGTGTTCTCGGCGGTGACGGGGCCCGCCGTGATCCGGGCCCGCGGCACCACCGTGCTGATGATCACGCTCGCCGTCGGTGAGCTGACCAGCGCGGTCATCAACCAGGTCAAGTCCGTCACCGGCGGCGCCGACGGTCTCGTGGGCTTCCCGTCCACGCGGGCGCTGTGGGGCGGTGAGGGGATGACCGACGAGAGCGACCTCTACAACTACGCGCTCGTCGTCGCCGTCGTCGCCGTCGCCGTCACCCTGCTGGTGCTGCGCTCCCCGGCCGGGAAGCTGCTCACCGGTACCCGGGGCGCCGAGGCCCGGATGCGCGCCTCGGGGCACCCCGTGGGGCGCTATCTGCTGGTGGCCCACGTCTGCGCCGGTGCGCTGGCCGGCGTCGGCGGCTCGCTGATGGTCAGCGTCCAGCAGTACCTCTCCCCCGCCGACGTCGGCTTCGAGATCGCCGCGTTCGCGCTGCTGGCGGTCGTCATCGGCGGCACGACATCCGTGATCGGCGCCCTGCTGGGTGCCGGACTCATCGTCTTCACCCGGGACTGGGTCGCCGGTTCGTGGCCCGGCCACGGGCCACTGCTGCTCGGGGCGCTGTTCATCGCCGCCGTGTACCTGCTGCCCCGCGGGCTGGCCGGCCTGCGCGGCGGACCCGGCCGGAGCGGGCGGGCTCCGGACGGACCGCGCACGGCCACCACCGCGTCCGCATCCACCCCGACTCCCGCCGGGAAGGCCTCCCCATGACGCCCGCGAAGACCGCGGCACCATCAGCCCCGGTGCTGGACCTCGCCCACCTCACCCGCAGATACGGCAGCCTCACCGCCGTCGACGACGTCAGCCTGCGGCTCCCCGCGGGTGCCCGGCACGCCGTCATCGGCCCCAACGGCGCCGGCAAGACCACGCTGCTCAACCTCATCGCGGGTACGGACCGGGCCGACCGCGGCACCATCGCCCTGAACGGCACGGACATCACCCGGACGGCCACCGCCAAACGCAGCCGTCTCGGCATCGCCCGCAGCTTCCAGCAGCCCGCGGTGATCTCCGAGCTGACCGTGCTGGACAACGTCGCACTGGCCGGCTGGCCGCACCACCCGAAGCGCCGCGGAGCCTGGCGCAGCCCGTCCCGCTACCGGCTGCACACCGAGTCAGCGGGCCGTCATCTGGAGACCGTCGGCCTCGCGGACCTCGCCCACCGCCCGGCCGCCACGCTCTCCCACGGACAGCGCCGCATGCTCGACCTCGCCGCAGCGCTGGCGGGCGACCCGCGTCTGCTGCTCCTGGACGAGCCGGCGGCCGGTCTGACCGACGGTGACATCGGCCGGCTGCTCGGCATCCTCGGCGGTCTGCCGGACAGCGTCGCGATCATCCTGGTCGAGCACCACGTCGAGGTCGTCGCCCAACTCGCCACGTCGGTCACCGTGCTGGCGGCCGGACGGATCCTGGTCACGGGACCGACCCGGGAGGCGCTCGCCCATCCCGAGGTCCGCGACGCCTACCACAACACCGGCACGACGGCGGACCGGGCACGGGGCGACGCCGCGGAGACCGTGGCCGCGGAGCCGGGCGCCGAGGACCCCGTCCCGCGCGTCGCCGGCCCGTCCACCACCGACGCGAGAGGATGACCCGGCCCACGATGCTCGAACTCACCGGTCTGACCGCGGGCTACCACGGCGGCACCGTCCTGCACGGTGTCGACCTTTCGCTGCCCGCCGGCACGGTCCACGCCGTCGTCGGCCACAACGGCGCGGGCAAGACCACCCTCGTCCACACCGTCGCCGGACTGATGCGTCCCGGGGCGGGCACCGTCCGGCTCGACGGCCGGGACGTGTCGGGCCGGCCCGCCCACCGGATCGCCCGTGCCGGGATCGGCCTCGTTCCGCAGGGCCGCCGGGTCTTCGCCGGCCTCACCGTCGCCGAACACCTGCGGCTGTCCTATCGCCCGCCGCGCCGGGGCGACACCCCGCGCCCGAGCGTGTGGACGCCCGCGCGGGTCCTGGAGCTGCTGCCCCGGCTGGGCGAGCGCCGGGGCAACCGGGGAGCGGATCTGTCCGGCGGCGAACAGCAGATGCTGGCCCTGGCCCGGGCGCTGCTCGGCTCACCGAGCGTGCTGCTGCTCGACGAGCCGACCGAGGGCCTCGCGCCCGCCCTCGTCCGGCAGGTCCATGAGCTGGTCACCACGCTGGCCGACGAGGGCATCGCCGTACTGCTGGTGTCCCCAAGCCCGGCGCAGGCGGCCGAGTGCGCCCATACGCTCACGGTCCTCACCTCGGGACGGACCACGCTTCGTCTGGACGGCGCGGCGGCCCGTGCCGATGCCGGCGCCCTGCACGCCGCGCTCGAACTCGCGCCGGCGGCCCTCTGAAGACGGACGCGGGCGCCCATGGGGGG
Source organism: Streptomyces sp. NBC_01260 (assembly GCF_036226405.1). Taxonomy (NCBI): domain Bacteria; kingdom Bacillati; phylum Actinomycetota; class Actinomycetes; order Kitasatosporales; family Streptomycetaceae; genus Streptomyces; species Streptomyces sp. NBC_01260. The sequence continues at coordinate 1,619,621 of NZ_CP108464.1, forward strand.
GCGGTGACCGGCATCCGGCCACCGCCCCCGTCGCACTCCGGACCAACCGGCCCACCGGCGTAACCGGCCTAACCGGCCTTCAGGCTGTGGCCGCCGAAGCCGCTGCGCCGGTCGGAGCCGCTGTTCTGGTCCTGCCACCACGCGTCGAACTCCGGCTGCTCCATGGCGGACCAGTCCGGGGTGTTCTCGACCTGGGCACTGCCCATCCTGCGGGCGAGCGCGACCATGGCCGCCCCGACGGTGCCACGACCGGTGTCGTACCGCTCCAGAACCTCTTCCCAGCTGCCCCCGGCCACCCAGGCGGCCTCAAGGGCGGTGGCGTCCTGGAGCGCCTTCACGCTGCCGCCGCCGATGTGCGGCCGGGCGACACTCGCCGCATCGCCGACGAGCACCATCCGCCCCGAGGTGTAGTGCGGCACCTCAAGGTCGTAGATCGGCTGGATGAAGGTGGTCTCGGCGGGTGTGCGCAGGACCCTGGCCGCCCAGTACGGCGGGAAGTTGTCGGCCACCAGGGCACGCAGACGGGCGGTGAGCTCGGCGTTCAGACGGCCCGGCGGCAGGGAGGTCGGGGTCCGCAGGTCGGGTTGGAGGGCATCTGTCTGCGGGGGCGCGGTGTAGAGCACCCAGTTGAGCCGGTGCCCGCCGGCGCCGTCCGGGATGCGGTAGATCATGCAGTGGCCGCCGGGAAAGACGATGTTGTGCGCGGCCAGACCGTCCAGGGGGAGACCGTCGACGTCCGACGAGGTGCCGCGCCAGCCGATGTATCCGGCGTACGCCGCTTCGGCGCCGGGGAACATGGCCTCGCGGACGACGGAGCGGTAGCCGTCGGCGCCGATCACGACGTCGAAGTGCTCCTCGTAGCCCCCGGCCAGACGCAGTGTCACACCGTCACTGTCCGGATCCACGTCGGTGACCACGGCGCCGGACCGGTAGGTGACACCCTCGGGCACCCGGTGGCGCAACTCACTCCACAGCGAACCCCAGTTGTAGGCGCGGAAGGGAAACGGCTGCTCACCGACGGCCCGGCCGTGCTCCGCGTCGCCTTCGCGCACGCTCCACACCCGCCGGGTCAGCGGCGCCCAGGGCATCTCGGGAGCCACGTACCCGGCGTCCTTCAGCTCGTCGTAGCGGTCGCTGTGGAGGGCGATACCCACTCCTCTGTCACGGAGTTCGGCGTCGGCACGCTCGAAGACGGTGACCTTGCCGGCTCCCCCGCGCGACGCGGCCAGGGCCGCGGCACACCCCGCTATGCTGCCGCCGACCACGGCGATGCTGCCTCCACGCATGACTGGTTCTCCACTCACTTGGCGTTCCGGCCGCCATTCGGGGCTCTGCCGCGTCGGCGTGACCGGTCGGAAATCCACGGGCACTGGGGCTCGTTGTGCCGTTTCGGTGGATCAGGGCACGGACGGAATCCTATCCAGGGGCATCCGGCCGGTGAGCGGCGCGCACAGGGGTGGTGCAGGGGGCGGTCAAGAGCGGACGGTGGCCGCGATCCGCTCACGCGGCGCGATGGCTTCCGTGCCGTCGGCGCACCGCCCGCTCTCCTTGGACAGGCTCATCGGATCCTCGACGGCGCGGTTCGAGCGGAGGCGCCCTACCGCGTCCAGGGCCAGGTGGCCGGCGGCCGGGCCGCACACATCCGGCTCCTGACGCCCGCGAACGCGACTGCGGGGCACCCGCTGTTCACGGCGGAACCGCATGTGAGAGATTGTCATTCCTTTTGTGAAGACCCCTCAGTTAATGAGGGGTCCCCGGCGAGAGTTGCGACGGTCACCCGCGGCAGAGCGAGCGGGCCCTTCAACATGCCTACACACAAGGGTTATTGCGGATTTCGGGGCCGCGACTGACGTCTGTTGGGGCCAAGATCCGGTGATAGCATCCCGGCATCTGTGATCTTCATTCAATAGGTTCAGATGCTGATTTGCGATCGGTGGCCCGCCCTCTCCACGCGACAGCGGCCGGGCCGTGCCGAGCGGCTGCGTCACGGGTCCTCGCGAGGTGCATCCGTCGCCGTCCGCATGCCATGCGCCGGGAAAGGTTTCCATGATTCAAGACGCACTCGTGTGGTGCTTGGTTGCGGTGGCGGCGATAGCCGTTGTCGCGGCCGTCGCGCTCGCCGCCCGCAACAGAGCCCTTGGGGCGAAGAAGAAGCAGACCGAGGCCGAGCTGAGGCGCCAGCTCCATATATCCGACAACCACCTCCACGTCTCCCGAGCCGAGTTGCACCGGTTCAGGAGCGAGCAGGACGGCACTCTCCGAGAGGCCAAGGAGGCGGCCGAGGAGAACACCAAGGCGGTCCTCAAGGGTGCCGCCAGCTTCCTGCAGAGTCTCGCGGCGGAGCAGACCACGCTGCTGGACGGCGTGCAGCGGAAGTACGGCGGTCACGCGGTACTCAGTGACCTGCTGGAAGTCAACCACGCCAACGCGCAGATGGCGCGCAAGGCGCAGGGCATCGCGGTCATGTGCGGTGCGCCGCTCGGCCGCCGCAACCGGCCCGCCAGCGTCTACGACGTGGTGCGCAGCGCCCAGGGGCAGATCCGTAACTTCCACCGGATCGCCATCATGCAGCAGGCCGGTCTGGCGCTGAAGGCGTCCGCGGTCGCGCCCGTGGCCCTTGCGGTGGCCGAACTGCTTGACAACGCTGCCAGCTTCTCCCAGCAGGACGCACCGATCGAGGTGACGTTCCAGCGGGTCCGGAACAACCTGTGCATCGTCATCGACGACGCCGGTGTCAGCATGAACGACGAGGACCGGCAGCGGGCGACCGAGCTGCTCTCCGGTGACATCGTCCCCCGCCTGTCGCAGCTCGGGAACCAGCCGAAGTTCGGCTTCCCGGTGGTCGGTCTGATCGCGCGTCAGTACGGCTTCAAGGTGGATGTCACCGGAGTCTCCCGGTACGGCGGCGTGAGGGCCGTCGTCCTGTTGCCCGAGGAGCTGTGGACCATGGAGGAGACACCGCCGGCCCCGGAGGCCGCCGTCAGCAGCATCCTGCGCAACGAGGGCCGGCCGCAGGGCGCGCCCACGCGTACGACGCACGGTCTGCCGAAGCGCGGATCGCGCCAGGCGCCCATCGCGAGCGTGCCCGAACCCGAGGCCGACCGGCCGGCGTCCTGGGCTCCCGCGGAGAACAGCCGCCCCTCCGGACGCGGCCTGGGCGCTTTCCAGCGCGGCACGCTTTCGGGCCGCAACCTCGAAGCCACGTCACCCGAAGGGTCCGAAGACGCATGAGCGCAGACCTGTCGTGGATGCTCGAGGACATCGTGCACAACGTGCCCCGGGCACGGCACGCCGTCCTGCTGTCCGCGGACGGCCTTCCTCGCGGGGCCACGGAAGGCCTGGCCGAGAAGGAGGTGCGCACCATCTCCGCCGCCATGGCCGGGATGCAGTCGCTCAGCCGGGCCACGGCCCACTTCGCCGGGCCGGAGGAGGACCGGCAGTGGAACCAGACGATCATCGAGTTCTCCCACGGGTGGAGCTTCCTGATCGGAGCGGGACAGGGCGCCTATCTGGCCGCCGCCGCGGCGCCCGATGTGGACATGCAGCAGATCTCCTTCCGCATGCACCGCCTCGTCGCCCGGCTGGGCAACAACCTCACCTCGCCGCCGAGGGTGAACACCGAGGCCGACGCCGGTACGCGCAACACCGGTGCGGCCCGGCGCGGGGGCACCAGTGACTCCGGATTCGTGCTCGCCGACCTCGACCGGGTGATCGCCGATGTGCGCGGCGCCCGTCACGCTGTCCTGCTGGGATCCGACGGACTGCCCCGCGGGGCGACCAGCGGGATGAACAGGGACGTGGCGGACACGATCTCCGCCGCCATGACGGGCATTCACGCCTACAGCAGGGTCACCTCGCAGTTCGCGGGTGTCCTGGAGGGCGCGGAATGGCGTCAGACGGTCATCGAGTTCCAGCACGGCTGGATCTTCCTGATGGCGGCGGGTGCCGGGGCCTTCCTGGCCGCCGCAGCCGAGCACGACTGCGATATCGAGGAGTTCACCACGCGCCTGCACGAGGTGGTTCCCAGACTGACCGCGCCCACACCACGGGGGGAGGGGGCAGGCCATGCCTGACGAGCCCGAGCAGGACCTGGATCTGGAACTGACGTCCCCGTTAGTCCCCCTCTTCGTGATCACGAACGGACGGGCGCTACCTCCGGACCACGAGTACGAACACACCACCCTCGTCATGGCGGCACAGGACACATCGGCTGCGGCGCGCACGCTCTCCCCCGAGGCGGGTCAGGTCATGGACCTGGTGGCCGACGGCTTCCTGTCCGTCGCCGAAGTGGCCGGCCACACACACCTGCCGCTGGGCATAGTGCGCATCCTGCTGGCGCAGTTGGAGGAGGACAGCCTCATCCTCGTGAGGAGACCGATACCGCGCGCCGAACGTGTCGACAGAGAACTTGTCAGCGCCGTGCTCGAAGGCCTGAAGAATCGATTCGGAGCGTAACGCGTGCACCTGGATCCAGACGTATCCAATGCGGTAAAGATCCTCGTAGTGGGGCACTTCGGGGTCGGGAAGACCACCTGCATCGGAAGTCTCTCCGAGATCGAGCCGTTGCGGACCGAAGAGGAGATCACCGAGGCCAGCGAGGGTTTCGACGACCTGTCGGGCACACCCCACAAGACGACGACCACCGTGGCCATGGACTTCGGCCGCCTCACCCTCAGTGACACGCTCGTCCTCTATCTCTTCGGAACGCCCGGGCAGGAGCGTTTCAAGGAGATGTGGGAGGAGCTGTCACGGGGGGCGCTGGGTGCGATGGTCCTCGTCGACCCGGAGCGGCTGCACGAGTCCTTCCCCGTCCTGGACCTGGTCGAGAGCTTCGGCCTGACGTACGCCATCGGGGTCAACCACTTCGAGGGCACCACGGACTACCCGATCGAAGAAGTCCGCGAGGCGCTGAACCTGGCGTCCGACACCCCCATCGTGAAGTGCAACGTTCGCGACGAGAACTCCTCGGCCCAGGCGCTCATCACCCTCGTCCAACACCTCATGTCCCTACTCGGCTAGGAGCGCAGGAATGCAGCAGCCGCTTGACCCGCACGAGATACCCCCTCCCGGATGCCCCGCGCACGGGAACACCCAGTTGTACGGACCCGCGTTCGGAGCCGACCCCGACGGCCAGTACGCGCATCTGCGGACGTTCGGCCTGAGCGCCCCCGTGGACATCGCTCCTGATGTCCAGGTCGAGTTGGTCACCAGCTACGACGCCGCCCTGTACGTCCTGCAGAACCCCGCGTCCTTCGTCCGCGACTCCCGTCGCTGGAACGCGCTGAACGAGGGGCGCGTCCCGGCGGACAGCCCCGCGCTGCCGATGATGAGCTACCGCCCCAACGCGCTGTTCAGCGACGGCGCCGCACACGCCCGCCTGCGCCAGGCGGTCACGGACAGCCTCGCCACGGTCAACGAGCTCCAGCTCGTGCGGCAGACGCAGCAGTCCGCCGACTACCTGATCAGCCGCTTCAGCGCCGAGCCCCGCGGCCAGGCGGAGCTGATGGCCGAGTACGCCCAGCCGCTGCCGCTGCTGGTCTTCAGCGACCTGTTCGGCTGCCCGCCCGAGATCGGTGACCGCGTGATCGCCGGGATCAGCGGCATCTTCGAGGGGACACCCGGCGCTGACGAGGTGCTGGGCGGAGCACTCGCCGAGCTGATCGCCCTCAAGCGGCGTCGGCCGGCGGCCGACCTGACGACGCGTCTGATGGAGCACTCGGCCCAGCTGAGCGACGAGGAGGTGCTGCACCAGCTCGTGACCCTGCTCTCCGGCGGCACCGCGCCGCTGACCGCCGCCATCGCGACCAGCAGCGCGCTGTACCTCGGCGAGGAATGGCAGACCGGACTGCCGGTTGAGGACGCCGTCTCCCAGACCCTGTGGAACTACGCGCCGATCGCCAACTACGCGGCCCACTACCCGACGCATGACGTAGAACTGGGAGGCAGGGTACTCCGGGCCAACGACCCGGTCCTGGTCTCCTTCGCCGCGGCGAACACCGATCCCAAGCTGACCGAGCACCGTCAGCAGCTGAGCGCCAAGGCGCACTTGGCCTTCGGGGCGGGCCCGCACGCGTGCCCGGCCAAGGATCCGGCGTTCATGATCGCGGTCACCGCCGTGGAGACCCTTCTCAACCGGCTGCCGGACATCGAGATGCGCGTTCCGTTCAAGACACTCACCTGGGCGCCCACTCCGTGGAGCCGTTCGCTGGTGACCCTGCCGGTCCGCTTCTCCCCGAGGACGGTGCCGTCGGCCGCCGAGCACACGCATCCGCGAGCAGCCCAGGGGGCCCAGCAGCCCGCTACCCCCGAACAGCGATCCGCCGCAGGGGCATCCGGTCCGATGGGCGCCGCGTCGTCGCAGCACAAGGGGGGACTGTTCAGCCGCTTCCTGGCATGGACGAGAGGGGAGTGATTTAAGTAACCTCCTGAGTTCTCTGTGTTATTGGATAGTTCAACGATCTTGCGGGTATGCATGGCGGCTGGTTCTTGGAAAGGAGCAGTCATCATGGGCATTGCCACAACTCCGGTGCACGATCGCCGCGCTTCAGCCTCGCTTTTCTCCCGTCTGCGGACGGCAGGAGGGCAGGCCGATCCCTTCCCCATATACGAGGAGTTGCTGTCGAGGGGCGAAGTCATCCCCGCACCCTGGGGCGGCTCCGTCGTCACGAGCTTCGACGTCTGCGACCAGGTGCTGCGCAGCCGTGACTGGCTGGAGCCCGATAAACGGTGGCGGGAGAGGCAGGGTCCGGGAACGCGCTGGAACGCTTCCTCCTCACAGGAGATGAGCAACACCCTGGCAGCGCTCAATCCCCCGGACCACAAGCGGGTGCGCAGGGCGGCCGGCACGTTCGACCGGTCCACCATCGAGCGGATCAGCCGGACGGTGAGCTCGACGACGGACCGGCTTCTGGACGCCCTTTCGGAGCGGTTGCGCGACGGGGAGGCGGACTTCGCGGTCCTGGTGGGCGAGGAACTGCCGGTCGCCACCATAGGGGACTGGCTCGGCCTGCCCGCCGCGGACTGGCCCCGTCTGCGGCAGCTGACCCACGACCAGGTCTTCACCCAGGAACTGCTGCCCTCGGCGAGCCAGCTGGCCGCGTCCGACGCGGCGACGGCCGAGCTGCGCGCCTACTTCATGGCTCTGGTGAGCGACCGTCGCGCACATCCCGGCGAGGACCCCGTGTCCCGCTGGATACAGACGTGGGACTCGTTGGAGGCCGACCGCGAGAAGGCGGACGAGGCGGTCTACTTCCTGGTTCTGTTCGTTCTCCTGGCCGCCCTGGAGACCACCGCGCAACTCCTGACGACCATGACGCTCCTGCTCGTCGAGTGCCCGGAACGCTGGGATCTGGTCGCCGACCACCCCGACCTGGTACCCGGGTTCGTGGAGGAGACACTTCGCTACGACCCGCCCACCCACGTCATCAGCAGGGTCGCCGCCGAGGACTGTGTCCTGAGCGGAATGGAGATACGCAAGGACGAGATGGTCCACCTCATGGTGGGGGCGGCCCACCGCGACCCGGCCAGGCACAGCGACCCCGACCGGTTCGACCCCCTGCGCAAACCAGCCCACCTCGCCTTCAGCGGAGGCATCCACTACTGCCTCGGCGCGCCGCTGGCCCGGCTTGAGGCCCAGATACTTCTCCGTCAACTCATTCGGCGCCTTCCCCGTCTCACCCTCGTACGCCGCCCCTCGATGGCGCCCCGGGTGGCATTCCGGCGCCTGCTGAACTTGGATGTTGCCCTCGCATGATCGAAACGACCCGTTTCCTGCCCAGACACTCCCGCAAGGCGATACAGGTCGAGCAGGACGGCCCTGTGCTCCATGTCCGGCTCAACCCCTGGGAGCAGGACGACGTACTGGGCATCGCCGTCATCGACGATCTCCTGCTCCTGCTCAACGAACTCCACGAATGCCCGGACATCCGCGTCCTGACCCTGTCGTCCCTGGGCGCGGACTTCTGCCTGGGCGCAGACCGCAACGAGTACCAGGCGGCGCTCGCCGCGGATCCGACGGGAGCCGAACTGCGGCGCATCGCGGACAAGGCCCACCGTCTGTGCCAGGCGCTGGAGACCACCCACGCGGTCACGATCGCCCGCCTCCACGGCCGGGTGCTCGGCGCAGGACTCGCGCTCGCCTCGTTCTGCGACCTCCGCGCGGGCGCGGACACCTGCCGCTTCCGCATGCCGGAGGTCGGCATCGGACTCCCGCCCGCCTGGGGAGGCGCGATGGGCCGGCTGGTCTCCGAGGCGGGCGCCGCCAGGATCCGCGAACTCATGCTCACCTGCGATGCCTTCGACGCGGCCACCGCCCACCGAATCGGCCTCCTCCACAAAACCGCCCCGCTCGACCGGCTGGACGAGACCGTCGCGGCCTGGACGAGACCACTCGTCCGCCGCTCGTCCGAGTCCCTGGTCCTGACCAAGCGCATGCTGGCCGGCTACGCACGGGCGGACCGCACGACAGACGCCTCCCTGCTCGACTCCCACCTGCTCACGGCCCACATCAACCAGCGACGGGGCCCGGACGTGACTACGGACCGGTGAGTCGCGTACCCCCTGCACATGCCACCGCGCCCCGTGCGAACCGTATGTGTGCGGTTCGCGCGGGGCGCGGTGGCGTCCGGGGCCCTGTGGGTTTCCTCGATCGGCCCGGAGCGGCTGCGCCGGATCCGCGCCTACCGCTGGTGCAGCGCGGCGAGGGTGGCGTCGAGGTCGGCGGAGCGGGGACGGTTGTGAGGCAGCCTGGCAAGGGCGGCGGCCATGCCGCAGGAATTGGTGAGGGCGGAGAAGACCAGGCCGCCGCCGATGGCCGCCGAGAGCCCGCGGGCGGGGCGGTAGCGGGTGCCGACGGCGAGACCCAGGAGGACGAGGGACCCGGCGGCGAGGCGGACCTGGCGTTCCATGCCCCAGACGCGGGAGGCGCCTGCGGACCGGTCGAGGGGGTGGCCCTGTTCTGCCCACGCGCCGGTGCCACCGGTGAGGGTGGCCGCGGGAATACCGGCGGCGGCGAGTTCGCTGCAGGCGGTGGCGGAGCGGCTACCGGAGGCGCAGACCATCAACAGGTCGCCGCGGGCAGCGGCGGCCTTCAGTGCGGGCAGCGCGGCGCGTATGTGGTCCAGGGGGATGTTGTGGGCGCCGGGAACGTGGCCGGAGGCGTATTCACCGGGGGTACGGACGTCGATGACGGCGTAGTCGTCGAGCCGGGCCGCTGCCTGGGCGGGGAGGACTGAGGTGGGGGCGGTCATGTGTGGTGTTCCATTTCTGTGCGGGCCGGGGCCGAGGGCCCCGAACACGATAGGATACCCCTAGGGGTATTGATGGAGGAGGAAGCGTGGAGCTGGACATGGCGGCCGATGAGCTGAAGTCGGTGCTCAACCGGCTGAAGCGGGCCCAGGGCCAGATCGCCGGGATCATCAAGATGATCGAGGAGGGCCGGGACTGCGAGGACGTGATCACGCAGCTGGCCGCGGTCTCCCGCGCCCTTGACCGGGCCGGGTTCGCGATCATCGCAACGGGCCTGCAGCAGTGCATGGCCGATGGCGGACAGGCGGCCGGGGACCGGGACCAGATGCGGGCCCGGCTGGAGAAGCTGTTCCTCTCCCTGGCCTGACGGTGGCGGTCAGGCCAGCGCGTCGGCGAGCATGAATCCGGCGACCGCGAGGAGCACGACGGCGAACAGCCGCTGCAGCCCCCGCCCGGACACCTTCTCCGCCAGCCGCTTGCCGTCCCAGGCGCCCAGGATCGCGGCGCCCGTGAACGGCGCTATCACCGCCCAGTCCAGTCCCGCCGCACTGCCGGAGCGGGTGACCAGGGATGCCAGCGAGTTGACCGTGATGACCAGCAGGCTGGTCCCGACGGCGGCCTGCATCTCGAAGGCCAGCACAGTGACCAGCGCGGGAACCGCGAGGAACCCGCCGCCCACTCCGAGCAGCCCCGTCACCGCCCCCAGGCCCGCTCCCGCTCCCCCGGCCCTGAGCGGCCGCACCGCCTGCGAGGTCCCGTCGGCCGGCGCGGGAATGGGACGCAGCATCTTCAGGGCCGCGAGGGCGGCGATCGCGGCGAAGGCCGCGGTGAGCACCGGCTGCGGGAGGCGGTCCGCGGCCAGTCCGGCCAGAGCGGCGGGGATGATGCCCGCGGCGGCGAACGCCGCTCCGGCTCTCCAGCGGACGTGTCCGGCGCGGGCACGGGCGTACAGGGCGGTCGCGGAGGTGGCGGTGACGATGAGCAGGCTCGCGGTGGTGGCCGCGGCCGGGGTGAAGCCGAGCAGATAGATCAGCGCCGGAACGGCCAGGACGCTGCCGCCTCCCCCGAGGGCGCCGAGCGCCAGACCGACCACGGCCCCGGCAGCCAGCGCCAGGATCAGCGCGCTCACGCTATCGAACCGCCCCGGCCGCCGGAGGACGTGACGGCCAGGCCCGCCTGCGCCCAGGCGATCATGCCACCCGTGACATCGACCGCGTCGATCCCCTTGGCGGTGAGGTATTTCGCGGCCTGCCGGGAGCGGTGCCCTGAGCGGCAGATCGCCACCACCGGCTTCCCGGTCGCGCCCGCCGGCAGCTCAGTTCCGGTGAGCAGCCGGGAGAGCGGGAGGTGGACCGCCCGCGGCGCGTGCCCGGCCTTCCACTCGGGGGTTTCCCGGACGTCCAGGAGGACCGCGTCGCCGGTGCTCGTGCGGGCGTGGGCCTGGTCGGGGGTGAGGCGGCCGGGGCCGCGCCGGAAGAGGAACATCGTCATCGTCGCTTTCTGCTCACGGGGTTCAGCTGCTGGCGGTGACGGTCAGACCGGCGTTCCGGGCGGCGTCGAAGCCGTCGTCGACGGCAACCACGTCACGGCCTTCGGCGTCGAGCAGGGACGCGGCGATCGCGGCGCGCATCCCGCCGGCGCAGTGCACCCACACCACTCCGGCCGGGACCTCGCCGGTGCGCTTGTGCAGTTCGTGGAGGGGGATGTGCACCGATCCCCGCACGTGCTCGTCGGCGCGTTCGGAGTCGCGACGCACATCCAGCACCACGACGTCGTCACCGCGGTCGAGTGCCTGCTTCAGGGTGGCAAAGTCTACGCGGGGGAAGGACCGCAGGTCATCGCCCGTCCGCAGCCAGGAGGACGGCTCACCCGTGGCGGCGGCAGCGGGCCGCTCGATGCCGACCCGCACCAGCTCCCGCTGGGCTTCGGCGAGCTGTTCGGCGGATGCGGCGAGCAGGGTGACGGGCTTGCCCCACGGGATCAGCCAGGCCAGATAGGTGGCGAGCTTGCCCTCGGCCTCGAAGTTGAACGTCCCGGCCACATGCCCCTGCGAGAACGCGGTACGGCTGCGCAGGTCGACGACCCATTCCCCGGCGGCCAGGCGCTGCGCGATCTCCTCGCCGTCGGCGGCCCTGGGCGGGGTCAGGTCCACCGGCGCGGGACCGTCCGCGTTGACCGGGCCCATGTGCGCGTAGTACGCGGGCACGTCCTCCAGCCCGGCGAGCATCTGCGCCACGAAGGTGTCGACGTCCTGGGTCAGGGCGTCGTTACCGGTCCGCTCCTTGCCGATGGTGGTGGCATCGCCTTCGGCCTGGGAGGAGGAGCAGAAGCTCCCGAAGCCATGGGTAGGCAGCACCTGAACGTCGTCATGGAGTTCGCCGGCCAGCCGGTGGGCGGAGGCGTGCTGGGAGCGGGCCAGCTGCTCGGTCAGCCGCGGCTCGACCAGGTCGGGACGCCCCACCGTGCCGATCAGCAGCGACCCACCGGTGAACGCGGCCACCTCCCGCCCGTCCTCGACCAGCACGTAGGCCGTGTGGTGCGGGGTGTGACCGGGAGTGGCCAGCGCCCGCAGGCTCAGACCGCTGTCGACGGCGACGCTGTCGCCGTCGACGACCGGGACCCGGTCGAAGGAGACCCGGGCCGACGCGGGCACCAGATACTGCGCGCCGGTCAGCCGGGACAGCTCCAGACCTCCGGTGACGTAGTCGTTGTGTATGTGCGTCTCCACCACGTACGCGATCCGAACCCCGCGCCCGGCCGCCGCCGCCACGACTCGCTCCACATCGCGCGGCGGGTCGACGACCACCGCCGTGGCGGCCCCGCCTGCGAGATAGCTGCGGTTGCCCAGGCCCTCGGTCTCCAGGGTGTCCACGAAGAACACGGCTGACTCCCTCCATAGCGATTTACCCCGGGGGGTATCTTCATCTCACTGTAACAGTGATACCCCCAGGGGTATTCCTCACGCCGGGACCGTCGGGAGGGCGGAGCGACCCCGCTCCGGAAGCACCCAGGGCGTCACGGACATAACGGACGCGACCGACAGGCGGCACACGTGAAGCCCCTGGCGAATACGGTGATCCTCACCAAGGAATCACCCACCAGGAGCTTCACGACGTTGCACGGGAGTCCAACTCGACCGCGCCGCAGTCAGGCCGGAAACATCTCTCTCATCACTCTTTACGCTCCGCTCTCCAATTGAACTACTCGCAATTCAGAGCATGATGAGCAGACGCGTCTTCGGCTTGAGCTTCCTGTTCACCGAACGGCTCTGCACATACACCTCCAACTCGGGATTGTTCCCCGCCTTCACCGAGACGGTCCCGTGAATACCCGTGCCGAACAGAAGGCTGCGCGCCGCGTCTCCCGTATAGGCGCGATCGGTGTCCTTCTCGACCACGATGACTTCCTTGTTCGGCTGAACCTGAGCCCGGGTTCCCAGCTGGTAGTAACACGAACCGCGCTCGTACGTGACACCCGGATGCGAATCGACGAAGGGGCGGATCTCGACCTCCTTGTCGACCTTCAGAAGCCGGTATCTGTCGGCCGGAATCGGTTCGAGGTTCGCCCGCACCTCGTCAACCGATATGTCCTGGCCGACGGCGAACAGGTTCTTCGTGCCGCGCACGCCCTGCTCGCGACCCCGGAGGAAGCTGGTGGCGGCAGCGCGCACGGTGCCGATCGCCTCCTCGACACCCTCCTGGGAGTCCGCGTCCCAGATGGCGATGTTTCCGGCCGGGAAACCGTAGTTCTGGGCGGTGCGCTTCGCCAGGGAGTTCGGCACGAGGATCGCGGACGTCCAGTGCCCCGGAAGGCCGCCCATCCTCCCCGCGATCCTGTCGAGCCAGGGGCCGAGGACGGCCATGTCGCCGTCGTGCCGCCTGTCACCGCCGGAGGCGTTCTCCTCGCCGTCCGTCACCACGATCTGAAGGAAGCTGTGCTCGCCGTACTCCTCCCAGATATGGCCCAGATCGTCCAGGGACTTCAAAGAAGCCTCGATGAGAGCTGTCGCACCATTGTTGACCCTGTACAGACCCCTCATGGACGGCAAATGCTTCACGTCCATGTCCCAGACCAGGTTCTCCACCTTGTGGTCGAAGGAATAGAGGCTGATCCGCGTCTCATGACCGAGGCTGTCCGACTCGGCCTTCAGACCCGCCACGAACTCGTCGACGACGCGGATGAGCTGACCTTGGTGCGGGCGCATGGAACCCGAACAGTCCACTACCAGCGCGACGTGGTTCACCTTGTGCTGGATCTTGTTGGCGGACACCATTCTGCTCCTTCTCCGAGGCTCCCCGAGTGATGCCTCAACTCTATGGGGACCCACTGACAACGGAGTTTGACGCCCAATCACCAGTGCGCATCCGGCCACGCGTCCGGAATTCCGGAGACACCCGTCGGCGGTGCGCCACCCGAGGCCGACGCCGCTCCCGGAACGCCATCGACCCCGACCCGCCAGAACTCACGACATCCCGCAACGGTCCCTCCGGGCACCTGCTTTTGGCCATTCAGTCCCACCATGGGCATGACTCATGCGGACCTGGGACAGAAAAACGCCGGGCACAGCGGCATCCGTGAGGCAACAGCCGAGTGAACCGGGGGGTTCCAACACGTGAGAGACACCCGTGCCATCGAGGCCCAGGTGGAAGACTTCACCGAGGAGGGCTTCCTGGTATTGCCGGGTTTCCTGCCCGGCGCACTCGTCGAGCGTCTCGTGCCGGAGGTGAACAAATGGGTGGAGGCAGGGTGGCGGCAGAAGTCGGTCGACGCCTGTATGGACGCGGAGGCCGGACCACCCCGGATGGTCGAGCTGGACCTTGAGGCGCACGGCGAGCTCGCGGTGTACCCACCGCTGATGGACCTGCTCAGCAGGCCCGAACTGCTCGGCGAATCCTTCGTCTTCCACCACCTGCACAGCGACCGGAGAACGGTCGGCGGAGCCGGCAAGAGCTGGCATCACGACTACGAGCAACAGCCCCAGCGCGACCGGCACTTACCCATGATCCACGCGTTACATTACCTAGGCGGGCTCCAGCCCGGACGGGGTGGCCTGGTGGTGCTGCCGGGCTCGCACCTGGAGGTCGCCGAGAAGAACGCCCGCAGCCACCTGGGCACGGGCGTGCTGCCGGGCGAAGTGGTCATCGACGACATGCCGCCGGGGTCGACCGTCGTACTCCACTCGGCGCTCTTCCACACCCGCCGGGCCGCGTCGGCGCCCCAGGCGAACAGCGACCCGCGATACATGATCGACGGCTCCTACTGCCGCACGGGGGCCCTGTGGCCGCCGGTCAAACCCTACTGGCGACAGGTGCTGGCGGTGGCCCGGTCACGTGGTCTGGGAGCGGGGCGGCCGGAGCTCTTCGCGGAGCGACACTTCAGCGAGTACGAAAGGGCGGAGAGGCACAGCGGATGAGAGTTCTGGAAGCCGTACGATTCGACGCGATCATGGACCGCTTCGAAAAGGAGCACCCCTTCGACGCGTCCGACCAGGCCAATTCAAACGACGAGGCCGAGGGACACATCCGTAACGCCGAACTGGAACATCGCGGCCGTTGGCACCGGGTCCTGCTGGAAGGGCCGGAGATCCGGGACGTGGTACTGCCCTGGCACCTGGGCGAGGACGGAGAGGTGGAACTCATCCCCAGGACCGGGCTGACCGTGGCCGCGGCGGTGGACCGGCTCGCGTCGCTCGACAACTCGTACACACGCACCAATCCGCTGTGCGCGTCCAAACTCGCCCGTCAGAGCACAGCTGCTCACCTCGCCCTGTTCCTGACCACACGGGCCGTGAAGGGGCGTGACTACGAGTCCCTGACGGTCCGCGAGGGACTGATCCACCTGGACGGGCTGCACCGCATGATCGCCTGGGCCATGGCTGGTTACCTGATGCCCGGCAACTGGTTCGAGGCGTACGTGGCGGGACTACCCCCGGCCCACGTAGGGCATGGCGCTGGGCATGACCAGGACGGACTGGATGTTCACTCCGAGGGGCAGGCCGGCCATGGCCCGCACCATGTCGACGACGTGCCGCACGTCCATGGTGGGTTCCACCCGACGTGACCCGTCGGCCTGCAGGACGGCCGGCTGAGGCCGGTCCTGCGGGGTGACGTTGCCGATGTCGATCTGGCCGCAGGAGATGTCGTGGCGCCGGCCGTCCAAGGACAACGAGCGGGTCATCCCGGCCACCGCGTGCTTGGCGGCGGTGAACGCGATGGAGTCGGGCCGGGGGGCCTGAGCGGAAGGTGCGCCGTTGTTGATGATGCGTCCGCCGCACGGTGTCTGCTGCCTCATCACCCGGAAGGCGGCGCGGGAGCACAGGAAGGTTCCGGTGGCGATGGAGTCCATCACGCGGTGCCATTCCTCGACGCCCACGTCCTCGGTCGGGGTGTACGGCATGGTGTCGGCAGCGTTGTTGAACAGCACGTCCAACCGCCCGAACCGGTCCACGACAAATCCGAACAGGTCCTCGACGGCCGCGGGATCGGTGATGTCAGCAGAGAACGGGACCGCGCGGGGACGCTCGGCGGCGGGGGTGAGCGTCACCGTCTCCTCCAGCGCTTCCTTGCGCCGGCCCACCAGGATCACCGTCCAGCCGTCCGCCAGCAGACCCAGCGCGCACGCCCGCCCGATTCCGCTTCCCGCCCCCGTGATGACAGCCGTTCTCGCAGCCACGATCCACCCGACCTCTCCTCAGGGAAGCCCCGCGCACGAAGGGCTCTCCGAACGTGCCCGAGCACCCCTCAACCAAACAGGAGCCGCACATGAATGGCCATATACCGGCGTTGGGCGGGTCCGACGGCAGCCGGGCCTGGTTCGACCGGGCCCAGGCATCGCTGGCCGGCGGCATCAGTTCGTCCTCCCGGCTGACCTCGACCGGCCCGCACCCCTATCCGCTCTACATGGCCGAGGGGGCCGGTGCCCGCATCCGGGACATCGACGGCAACGAGTACCTCGACTACCTGATCTCCTACGGCAGCGCGGTGCTGGGACACGCCAATCCGCAGCTCACCGAGGCGCTCACCGCGGTCCTGCACACCGGCACGATGTTCGGCACCTGCAACACCACCGAGGTGGAACTCGCCGAGCTGATATGCGACATGGTGCCGTGTGCGGAGCTTGTCCGCTTCGCCAACTCGGGGAGCGAAGCGGTGCAGGGGGCCGTGCGCGCCGCCCGCGGGTACACCGGCCGCTCGAAGATCCTCAAGTTCGAGGGCCACTATCACGGCTGGACCGACAGCCTGGCCATATCCAACCGTCCCGCCGTCTCCGAGGCCGGCCCCTACGCCACCCCGCACTCCGTACCCCACTCCCCCGGCATCCCGGCGGGAGTCATCGACGACGTGGTCGTCTGCCCGTGGAACGATCCCGCCGCGCTCCGCGCCGTACTGGACGCCCACCGCGGGGAGTTCGCCGCCGTCATCTGCGAGCCGATCGTCGCCAACAACGCCTGCACCATGCCCGCGCCGGGTTTCCTGAACCTGCTGCGTGAGGAATGCACGCGCCGCGAGATCGTGCTCGTCTTCGACGAGGTCTGTACCGGATTCCGCACCGGCCCGGGGGGCGCCCAGACGATGTTCGGGGTCGTGCCGGACATCGCCGTCTTCTCCAAGGCGCTGGGGGGCGGCGTCCCGATCGCCGCCTTCGCCGGGCAGCGGCACGTGATGGAACCCCTGGCGCAGGGGCAGGTCAAGCACGGCGGGACCTACAACGCCTCACCGCTGTGCGCGACCTCCGCGCTGGTGACCCTCCGGCAGCTGAGCCAGCCGGACGTCACCAAGCGGATCGACGAGAGCGGCCGTCGCATCATGGAGGCAATCCGGCGGGCCGCCCACGACCGGCACATCCCCTGCTCGGTGCAGGGCGTCGGCGCCATGTTCCAGACCGTGTTCACCGCTGACGGCGCACCGACCCGGCAGTACCGCGACCTGCTGCTGACCGACCAGGCCCGCTACAACGCGTTCCGCCACGAACTCCTCAAACGCGGAATCCACACCAACGCTTACGGCATGGCCTGCTGGTTCGTCGCCGCCACCGTCACGGAGGACGACCTGGACGCCACGTGCGAGGCCGTGGAAGGCGCCTTCGGCGTGCTGTGAAAGGCGTGCCGGGACCTGGTGCTGGGCCCGGGGTCACCGCCACCGGATTGGCCGGCGTACGGCAGACCGCGCCCCCCTGTGAGGGGAGGGCCCCACCTGCTCAGGCGGTTTCCAGGGGCCCTCCTGCCGTTCGCCGGCCTCGCGGCCGGTGGTTCAGTCCTCGCCCTCCAGGTCACCTTCCGACTCCAGGAAGACCTGCCGCAGGGCGGCGAGGACCGCCGGGTCGGGCTTCTCCCACATGCCGCGGGACTCGGCCTCCAGGAGGCGTTCCGCGATGCCGTGGAGGGCCCAGGGGTTGGCCCGCTGGAGGAACTCGCGGTTGGCCGGGTCCAGGACGTAGGTCTCGGTGAGCTTGTCGTACATCCAGTCGGCGACCACACCGGTCGTGGCGTCGTAGCCGAAGAGGTAGTCGACGGTGGCGGCCAGCTCGAAGGCGCCCTTGTACCCGTGGCGGCGCATCGCCTCGATCCATTTGGGGTTGACGACCCGGGCGCGGAAGACGCGCGAGGTCTCCTCGACCAGGGTGCGGGTCCGGACGGTCTCCGGCCGCGTGGAGTCGCCGATGTACGCCTCCGGGGCACTGCCCTTGAGCGCGCGCACCGTGGCGACCATGCCGCCGTGGTACTGGAAGTAGTCGTCCGAGTCGGCGATGTCGTGCTCGCGGGTGTCGGTGTTCTTGGCCGCGACCTCGATGCGCTTGTACGCCGTTTCCATCTCCTCGCGGGCCGGTCGCCCGTCGAGTTCGCGGCCGTAGGCGTAGCCGCCCCAGACGGTGTAGACCTCGGCGAGGTCGGCGTCCGTGCGCCAGTCCCGGGAGTCGATGAGCTGGAGCAGGCCGGCGCCGTAGGTACCGGGGCGGGAGCCGAAGATACGGGTGGTGGCGCGGCGTTCGTCGCCGTGGGCGGCCAGGTCCGCCTGGGTGTGGGCGCGTACGTAGTTCTGCTCGGCGGGTTCGTCCAGCGAGGCCGCGAGGCGGACCGCGTCGTCGAGGAGGCCGATGGTGTGCGGGAACGCGTCGCGGAAGAAGCCGCTGATGCGGAGGGTGACGTCGATGCGCGGGCGGCCGAGTTCGGCCGCCTCGATCGCCTCCAGACCCGTGACGCGGCGCGACGCGTCGTCCCAGACCGGGCGGACGCCCAGCAGAGCGAAGGCTTCCGCGACATCGTCGCCCGCGGTACGCATCGCGCTCGTGCCCCACAGGGACAGGCCGACCGAGGTGGGCCAGTCGCCGTTGTCGGCGCGGTAGCGGTCCAGGAGGGAGTCGGCCAGTGCCTGCCCGGTCTCCCAGGCGAGGCGGGAGGGCACCGCCTTGGGGTCGACGGAGTAGAAGTTGCGGCCGGTCGGCAGGACGTTGACCAGGCCCCGGAGCGGGGAGCCGGAGGGGCCGGCGGGGACGAAGCCACCGTTCAGCGCGTGCACGGTGTGGTCGAGTTCATCGGTGGTGGCCGCCAGCCGCGGCACGACCTCGCGGGCGGCGAATTCGAGGATGTCGGCGACGGACCGCGGGTGCCCGGCCGCGACCCCGGCAACGGCGTCCGGCGCCCAGTCCGCGTCCTCCATCGCCTGGACCAGGGCGCGGGCCTGCTCCTCGACCTCGTCGGCGGTGGTGCGGGTGGCCGCGGACTCGTCGAGGCCGAGTGCCTCGCGCAGGCCGGGCAGGGACGTGGTGCCACCCCAGATCTGGCGGGCGCGCAGGATCGCCAGGACGAGGTTGACACGGTCGGCGCCGCCGGGCGCGCCACCCAGGACGTGCAGGCCGTCGCGGATCTGCGCGTCCTTGATCTCACAGAGCCAGCCATCGAGATGCATGATGAACTCGTCGAAGCCCTCGTCCTCGGGGCGGTCTTCGAGCCCCAGGTCGTGGTCGAGCTTCGCGGCCTGGATCAAGGTCCAGATCTGGGCGCGGATGGCCGGGAGTTTCGCCGGGTCCATCGCCGCGATCTGGGCGTGCTCGTCGAGGAGCTGTTCCAGCCGGGCGATGTCGCCGTAGCTCTCGGCGCGGGCCATCGGCGGTACGAGATGGTCCACCAGGGTGGCGTGGACGCGGCGCTTGGCCTGGGTTCCCTCGCCCGGGTCGTTGACCAGGAAGGGGTAGACGAGGGGGAGATCGCCGAGAGCCGCGTCGGGGCCGCACGAGGCCGACAGGCCGGCGTTCTTTCCGGGCAGCCATTCCAGGTTGCCGTGCTTGCCGAGATGGATCATCGCGTCGGCGCCGAAGCCGTTGTCCTCGGCGGAGGCGGCGATCCAGCGATAGGCGGCCAGGTAGTGGTGCGAGGGCGGCAGGTCGGGGTCGTGGTAGATGGCGATGGGGTTCTCGCCGAAGCCGCGCGGCGGCTGGATGAGGATGAGCAGATTGCCCCGGCGCAGGGCGGCCAGGACGATGTCGCCCTCGGGGTTGCGCGAGCGGTCCAGGAACATCTCGCCCGGAGCCGGACCCCAGTGCTGCTCGACGGCCTCGCGGAGTCCGGCCGGCAGCTTCGCGTACCAGCGGCGGTAGTCGGCCGCCGGGATCCGGACCGGATTGCGGGCCAGCTGCTCCTCCGTGAGCCACTCCTGGTCGTGGCCACCGGCCTCGATCAGCGCGTAGATCAGCTCGTCGCCGTCGCCGGAGGCGAGGCCCGGCACCTCCTCGTCACCGAAGTCGTATCCCTCGCTGCGGAGCCGGCGCAGCAGGGCGACGGCGCTCGCGGGGGTGTCGAGTCCGACCGCGTTGCCGATCCGGGAGTGCTTGGTCGGGTAGGCGGAGAGCACCAGCGCGAGGCGCTTGTCGGCGTTCGGGATGTGGCGAAGCCGCGCGTGGCGCACGGCGGTCCCGGCGACCCGGGCGGCGCGCTCGGCATCGGCGACGTACGCCGGGAGGCCGTCCTCGTCGATCTCCTTGAACGAGAACGGCACGGTGATCAGGCGACCGTCGAACTCGGGGACCGCGATCTGGCTCGCGGCGTCCAGCGGCGAGACGCCCTCGTCGTTGTCCTCCCAGTCGGTCCGCGAACCGGTGAGGCAGAGCGCCTGGAGGATGGGCACGTCGAGGCCGGTGAGGGCGCCCGCGTCCCAGGACTCGTCGTCACCGCCGGCCGAGGCCTCGGCGGGCCGGGTACCGCCCGCCGCGAGAACGGTGGTCACGATCGCGTCGGCGGCGCCCAGGGCATCGATGAGCTCCGGTTCGGGTGTGCGCAGTGAGGCGACGAAGAGCGGCAGTGCGCGGGCGCCCGCGTCCTCGACGGCGCGGCACAGGGCCTCGATGAACGCGGTGTTGCCGCTCATGTGGTGGGCGCGGTAGTAGAGCACCGCGATGGTGGGGCCGTCCAGCTCGCGGGACGTGCGCTCCAGGGGGCCCCAGGAGGGGGCCGGGGCGGGCGGTTCGAAGCCGTGGCCGGTGAGCAGGACGGTGTCGGACAGGAAGCGGGCGAGCTGCTCCAGGTTGGCGGGGCCGCCGTGTGCGAGGTAGGCGTGGGCCTCGGCGGCGATACCGATCGGAACGGTGGAGGCGGCCATCAGCTGGGCGTCGGGGGCCTGTTCTCCGGTGAGGACGACGACGGGGCGCCCGGTGGCGAGGACACGGTCGAGGCCGTCCTGCCAGGCGCGGACGCCGCCGAGAAGGCGTACGACGACCAGGTCGGTGCCGTCCAGGAGCTGGGGAAGGTCCTGGAGCGGGAGCCGGGAGGGGTTCGCGTAGCGGTAGGCGACCGGGCCGTTGGAGGCGCGGGCGCTGAGCAGGTCGGTGTCTGACGTCGACAGGAGCAGGATCATGCGGCGTCTGGCCTTCCTCGGGGTATCCACGCCCCGGGCAGTGTCGGAATGGGACTCCCCTGCTCGAACGGGTTCGAGCGTTCGGGGAAGGGAGTTCCTGACTCACCCGGCCGGTGGGGCCGGGATCACAGTGGCGGGACCGCGCCGGAATCGCACCGGGCTTCCTCCCCTGTCGCCGTCTGTGGCGACGACGGGCCGGATGGCCCGTCGCTAGGCATAGTAAGGGGCGCTCAAGAACTGGGAGGCATACGTATCTGATGAGATGGTCGGTATGCTCGCCGCCATGCCCCCGCCAGCCACTTTGCCCGCGCCCACAGGAGACGCGTCTCCCCGTGACCGCGGTGACGCCTGCCCCGGGGCGCTGCGGCTGCACCAGGCGGACGACGGTGCGCTGGCCCGCGTCCGGGTCCCCGGTGGCGTACTGACCACGGCGCAGGCCGACGTGCTGCGGGAGTTGGCGGATCGCCTGGGCGATGGTGAGCTGCATCTCACTTCACGCGGCAATGTACAGCTGCGCGGTCTGCGGCCGGACTGCGGCAGCGAACTGAGCTCCCGCATGGGTGAGTCGGGGCTGCTGCCCTCCGGGCGCCACGAGCGCGTCCGCAATATCGTGGCGTCCCCGCTCTCCGGGCTCGACGGCCGGGGAGAGCGGGACATCCGCCCCTGGCTGTCCGCGTTGGACGAGCTGTTGTGCGCGAGCGACACGGCGGCCGGTCTGTCCGGCCGGTTTCTGTTCGCGCTCGACGACGGCCGCGGCGATGTGGACCAGCTCGGCGCCGATGTGACCCTGATGGCGCGGCGGGACGGGGAGGCGGCTCTGCGGATCGGCCCGGCCGAATCCGTTCTGCGCGTCCCTGGCGCACGCGCTCCGCAGGCCGCGCTCATCGCCGCCGAGACCTTCCTGGACATGGCGCGCGGCTCCGGCGTCTGGCGGGTGACGGATCTGCACGCGGACGGCACGATCCTCCAGGACCGGCTGGCCGGGCGGTTGCGACAGGCCGGAATCCGCTCCGCGTGCACCGCCGGACCCGTGCGCCCGCCGGAAACCGCTGCGCCTGCTCCCGGCATCGTGAACGGCCCGCACGATACGGTCGCGCTGTCCGCCGGCGTTCCCCTGGGACGCATCGGCGCCGAGCAGTGGCAGGCGCTGACGAGCACCGCCCGGCACCGGGGCGGTGGCGAACTGAGGCTGACCCCTTGGCGCGGCGTCGTCGTACCAGGACTGGAGCGGGCGCAGGCCCCAGCGGCGCTGGACCGTCTGGGGACCGCCGGCCTGATCATCGGGCCCCACTCCCCCTGGACCGGGGTGGGGGCCTGCATCGGGCGTCCCGGCTGCGCCAAGTCCCTGGCCGATGTCCGGGCCGAGGCGACAGCGACCCTGGGGCCCGTGGGGGCGCTGCCGGTGTACTGGTCGGGGTGCGAACGCCGGTGCGGTCATCCGCGGGGCGAATGGGTCGACGTCCTCGCCACCCCGGACGGATACCGGGTCTCCCTGGTGCGCGGCGACGAACGGCGCGCCCCGCTGGCCGTCCCCGACAGCCCGTCAGCGCTCGCCGCCGCCGTGACGGCGGCCCGGGGCGGCCTCGGCTGACAGCGCCCTGCCCGGCACCACGACGCCTGACCGTTCCACGCCCCATCCACCCTTTCCACGCCCGAAGAAGAGAGCGACAGCACTGTGCACCAGTACGAGAAGGACGGACCGGCCATCTATCGCCAGTCCTTCGCCACGATCCGCGCGGAGGCCGATCTGTCGGGACTGCCCGCCGATGTGAGCCAGGTGGCGGTCCGGATGATCCACGCCTGCGGCATGGTCGACCTCGTACGCGATCTGGCCTTCACCCCGGACGTGGTGACCCGTGCCCGTGAAGCCCTGCGGGCCGGCGCGCCCATCCTGTGCGACGTGGCCATGGTCGCCAGCGGTGTCACCCGCAGGCGGCTGCCCGCCGGCAACGAGGTCGTGTGCACCCTGTCCGACCCGGCGGTCCCGGGTCTCGCGGCGGAGCTGGGCACCACCCGCAGCGCGGCCGCCCTGGAGCTGTGGCGCGACCGGCTGGACGGCGCGGTCGTCGCCGTCGGCAACGCGCCCACCGCGCTGTTCCGGCTGCTCGAACTGATCGAGGAGGGCGCACCGCGGCCCGCCGCCGTCATCGGGGTGCCGGTCGGCTTCATCGGCGCCGCCGAGTCCAAGGACGCCCTGGCCGCGCACCCGTCCGGGCTCGATCATCTGATCGTGCGCGGTCGGCGCGGCGGCAGCGCCATCGCGGCCGCCGCCCTGAACGCGATCGCCAGCGAGGAGGAGTGAGCGTGAGCGAGCAGAAGAACGGCCGGCTGTACGGAGTCGGGCTCGGACCCGGCGATCCGGCCCTGATGACCGTACGAGCCGTGCAAGTCATCGCTGAAGCCGATGTCGTCGCCTATCACAGCGCCCGGCACGGACGGTCGATCGCCCGGTCCATCGCGGCCGGGCACATCCGCTCCGACCACCTCGAAGAGGCGCTGGTCTACCCGGTCACGACGGAGACCACCGACCATCCGGGCGGATACCGGGGCGCGATGGACGACTTCTACACCGAGGCGGCAGCCCGCCTGGCGGTCCACCTCGACGCGGGGCGCACGGTCGCTGTGCTCGCCGAGGGCGACCCGCTCTTCTACGGCTCCTACATGCACATGCACAAGCGGCTCGCCGACCGCTACCCCACCGAAGTGATCCCCGGGGTCACCTCGGTCAGTGCTGCGGCCGCCCGGCTCGGCACCCCGCTCGCCGAGGGCGAGGAGGTGCTGACCATCCTGCCCGGAACCCTGCCGGAGGAGGAGCTCACCGCTCGTCTGGCGTCCACGGACGCCGCGGTGGTGATGAAACTGGGCCGCACGTTCCCCGCTGTGCGCCGTGCCTTCGACGCGTCGGGGCGGCTGCCCGAGGCGCACTACGTCGAGCGCGCCACGATGGCCGGGGAGCGTACGGGCGACCTGGCCGGGATCGATCCCGGCTCCGTGCCGTACTTCGCGGTCGCGGTGCTGCCCAGCAGGATCGACGCGCCACGTCCCGAGGGCGCTGCGGACGGCGGCGAGGTCGTGGTGGTCGGCACCGGCCCCGCCGGACCGCTGTGGCTCACTCCCGAGACCCGCGGGGCGCTGGCCGCCGCCGACGACCTGGTCGGCTACGTCACCTACCTGGACCGGGTGCCGGTCCGGCCGGGACAGTCGCGGCACGGCTCCGACAACAAGGCCGAGTCGGAGCGCGCCGAATTCGCCCTGGACCTGGCGCGCCGCGGACGGCGCGTGGCTGTGGTGTCCGGCGGCGACCCCGGCGTCTTCGCCATGGCGACGGCCGTACTGGAGGTGGCCTCCCAGGAGCGGTACGCGGACGTGCCGGTGCGGGTCCTGCCGGGGGTGACGGCAGCCAACGCGGCCGCCGCCCGGGTGGGGGCACCGCTGGGCCACGACTACGCCACGATCTCGCTCTCGGACCGGCTCAAGCCGTGGGAGGTCATCGCGGAGCGGTTGCGGGCCGCGGCCTCGGCGGACCTGGTGCTCGCGCTGTACAACCCCGGTTCACGCAGCCGGACCTGGCAGGTCGGCAAGGCGCGCGAGCTGCTCCTGGAGCACCGCTCACCGGACACGCCCGTGGTCCTCGGCCGGGATGTCGGCGGACCGGCCGAGAGCGTACGCACCGTACGTCTGGCCGATCTCGACCCGGCCGAGGTCGACATGCGCACGATCCTGATCGTCGGTTCCTCGCAGACGCGCTGGGTGCGGCGCGGTGACGGGCAGCAGATCGTCTGGACGCCACGCCGCTACCCGGAGGGCTGAGTCCGCGGCGGCCTCCGGCTACGGCCCGCAGCCGACGTGCCCGCGCAGCCAGGCGAGGGCCAGCGCGGGGGTGGCGGCCACCGCCACTGACCCGGGAACCGGTGGGCGGCGCACCACGATCACCGGGATCCGTGCCTCGCGGGCCGCGACGAGCTTGGGGGCGGTGGCGGCGCCGCCGCTGTCCTTCGTGACGAGAACGTCGATGCGGTGACGGCGGATCAGCTCACGCTCCCCTTCGAGAGCGAACGGGCCCCGGTCGAGCAGGACCTCCATCCGGGCCGGGTACGGGGGCTCCGGCGCGTCCACCGACCGCATCAGGAACCACAGCTCGTCCAGCCCGGCGAAGGCGGCCAGCCCCATGCGCCCGGTGGTGAGGAACACGCGCCGCCCTCGCGCGGGCAGCGCCCGTGCCGCCTCGTCCAGGGAACCGACCGGGTGCCAGTCGTCGCCCTCGCCGGGCACCCAGCCGGGGCGGCGCAGCGCCAGCAGGGGAACATGGGCAGCCGCAGCGGCTGTCGCCGCGTTGAAACTGATCGTCCCGGCGAAAGGATGGGTGGCGTCGATGAGCGCGTCCACCTGGTGCGTACGCAACCAAGCGGCAAGTCCGTCGGCGCCGCCGAAACCGCCGATGCGCACCTCGCCCGGGGGAAGTCTCGGGCCGGCCACCCGCCCGGCGAGCGAGCTGGTCACCTTGGCCCCGCCGGGAAGTTCCGCCACCAGGAGCCCGGCGAGGCGACGGGCCTCCGTGGTCCCGCCGAGTACGAGTACGTGCATCGAGTCCATCCATGGGTGAGGCGAAGGGCGGGCGCAGCGCCCAACTCAAACACACCGGTCTGCGGCCCGGCTGGACGACCGGTGCCTGCGCGACCGCGGCAGCCACGGCCGCGTACACGGCCCTGCTGACCGGGGACTTCCCCGACCCGGTCACCATCACCCTCCCCCGGGGCCAGACCCCGGCCTTCGCCCTGTCGGTGGAGGAGCTGGCCGAGGGGCGGGCGACAGCCGGCGTGGTCAAGGACGCCGGGGACGACCCGGACGTCACCCACGGCGCTCTCGTACGGGTCACCGTCCGAAGGCTGCCGACGGGCTCGGGAGTGGTGTTCAGGGCAGGACCCGGCGTGGGCACGGTCACCCTGCCCGGCCTGCCGCTCGACGTGGGCGAGCCCGCCATCAACCCCGTGCCCCGCCAGATGATCCGCGAGCACCTCGCACGGGTCGCCGCGGCACATCGGGGTTCAGGGGATGTCGAGGTCACCGTCTCCGTCGACCACGGCGAGGAGATCGCCCGCTCGACCTGGAACCCGCGGCTGGGCATCCTGGGCGGCCTGTCGATCCTGGGCACGACCGGCGTCGTGGTGCCGTACTCCTGCTCGGCGTGGATCGACTCGATCCGCCGGGGCGTGGACGTGGCCCGCGCCGCGGGACACCGCCATGTGGCGGGCTGCACCGGCTCCACCTCGGAGAAGACGGTCGTGGCCGAGTACGGGCTGCCCGAGATCGCCCTGCTGGACATGGGCGACTTCGCGGGCGCGGTACTGAAGTACGTACGCCGTCATCCGGTGGAACGGCTGACCGTCTGCGGCGGGTTCGCCAAGCTGTCGAAGCTCGCCGCCGGCCACCTCGACCTGCACTCGGCCCGTTCCCAGGTCGACAAGCCCTTCCTGGCCGGACTGGCCCGGCGGGGCGGCGCGGACGAAGCCCTGGCCGCCGAAGTGGCGGCCGCGAACACGGGCCTCGCTGCGCTCCAGGTGTGCCAGGCACGGAACGTCCCGCTCGGGGACCTGGTGGCCGTCGCCGCCCGGGACGAGGCGCTGACCGTGCTGCGCGGGGCGCCGGTCGCCGTCGACGTCATCTGCATCGACCGGGCGGGCACGGTCGTCGGGCGCAGCGGCGTCCGCTGACCGGCCGCCCCGCCGACATGACGGCGGCGTCAGCAGGCGTGCCGGTCACGACCCGGCGAGTAGAGGTGGCTGTCGCGGAACTGATCGGCGCCGAGCGTGCGGCCGACCATGATGACGGCGGTACGGATCACGCCCGCCGCCTTCACCTGCTCGGCGATGCCGTCGAGGGGGCCGCGCAGGATGAGCTCGTCGGGACGGGAGGCCAGCGCGACGACCGCGGCCGGGCAGTCGGCCCCGTAGTGCGGCAGCAGCTCCTCGACGACCCGGTCCACGTACTTGGCGGCGAGGTGCAGGACGATCAGGGCCCCGCTGCGGCCCAGTGTCGCCAGGTCCTCGCCCTCGGGCATCGCCGTGGCGCGGTTGGCCACCCGGGTGAGGATGACGGTCTGGCCGACCGTGGGCACGGTCAGCTCCCGCTTGAGTGCCGCCGCGGCGGCCGCGAACGCGGGCACGCCCGGAATCACTTCATAGGGCACGTCCGCCTCGTCGAGGCGCCGCATCTGCTCGTTGACCGCGCTGAACACCGAGGGGTCGCCCGAGTGCAGCCGCGCCACGTCGTGCCCCGCCTCGTGCGCGCCGGTCAGCTCGGCCGTGATCTGGTCGATGTCGAGCTGCGCGGTATCGACCAGTCGGGCGTCCGGGGGGCATTCGGCGAGGAGTTCGGCGGGCACCAGACTGCCCGCGTACAGGCACACCCCACAGGAGGCGAGCGTGCGCGCGCCACGCACGGTGATCAGGTCGGCCGCACCCGGCCCCGCGCCGATGAAGTACACGGTCATCTGTTGTCTCCTGAGTGTTCTGCGCGGGCTTGCGCTGAGAATCCCGCGGTCGGGCCGACCGAGGGCTTGCGTACCGACCACTGGGTGACCGGCATCGCCTGCCGCCAGCCGGTGAAGCCGCCGACGGGCACGGCGTGCGCGACGGCGAGACGGACCAGGTCACCGCCACGGCGGCGGTACTGCTCGGTGAGCAGCGCCTCGGACTCCAGCGTGACGGTGTTGGCGACCAGGCGGCCGCCGGCCGGCATCGCTTCCCAGCAGGCGTCGAGAAGGCCGGGCACGGTCAGCCCGCCACCGATGAACACGGCGTCGGGCGTGGGCAGTTCGGCCAGGCTGTCGGGGGCTCTGCCGGTGATCACACGCAGTCCGGGGACACCGAGGTGTTCGGCGTTGCGCGTGATGCGCTCCGCCCGCACGGGGTCGCGCTCCACGGTGATCGCCCGGCACGAGGGGTGGGCACGCATCCACTCGATCGCCACGGACCCCGAGCCACCGCCGACGTCCCACAGCAGCTCGCCCGGAGCCGGTGCGAGCACGCCGAGGGTCGCGGCCCGGATGTGGCGCTTGGTGAGCTGGCCGTCGTGTTCGTACGCCTCGTCGGGCAGACCGGGGACGGCGCCGAGGTGCCCGGCGCCGGGGGCACGGCGGCATTCGACCGCGATGACGTTCAGCGGGTCGCCGGGCGGGTGCGCCCAGGTGTCGGCGGTGCCGTCGGTCCACGCCTCGTTCGCACCGCCGAGCTGCTCCAGGACACGGAGCGGGCTCGGCCCGAAGCCGTGGTCACGCAGCAGCGCGGCGACCACGGCGGGAGTGGTGGCGTCCGCGCTGAGGATCAGCAGCCGGCGGCCGTTGTGCAGGGCGGCCGCGAGCCGGGCCGCGGGCCGGCCGACCAGGGTGATGACCTCGGTGTCCTCAAGGGGCCAGCCGACGCGGGCGCAGGCGTAGGACACGGACGACGGGTGCGGCAGGACGCGCAGCCCATCGGCGCCGAGCACTTCGGTGAGGGCCCGGCCGATGCCGTAGAACATCGGGTCGCCGCTGGCCAGTACGGCGATCCTGTTCCCCGCGTGTGCGGCGAGCAGGCCGGGAACCGCGGGTCGCAGCGGCGAGGGCCATGCCACGCGCCGTCCCGCGCACTCCGGCGGGAGCAGGCCCAGTTGGCGCTCACCACCGATCAGGACCTGCGCGTCCATGAGTTCCGAGCGGGCCGCGTCAGGCAGTCCGGACCACCCGTCGGCTCCGATTCCCACCACGCTCACTGCAGGTGGAACGGGGTGTGCGGGGGGTTCGGGAGTCACGGACGATACCTCGGTGCTCGGGGGCTGGCGCACCCGAACTCTACTGTCCGGCATCGGCCGGACACCGGTCAGGTGGAGCTCCCCTTACTCTTATTGCACATAGATCGCAATTAACTGTTCTACGCAGGAGAGCGGGACGTGAAATCTCCACTGGTGCTGGGCATCGAGTCCTCGTGCGACGAAACCGGCGCGGGTCTCGTACGCGACGGGCGGCTGCTCGGGCACGCGGTCGCGTCGAGCATGGACGAGCACGCGCGATTCGGCGGAGTGGTCCCGGAGATCGCCGCGCGGGCGCACGTGCACTCCTTCACGCCCGTCGTGCGGGAGGCGCTGGACCGGGCCGGGCTGCGGACGGCGGACATCGGGGCAGTGGCCGTGACCACCGGACCCGGCCTTTCCGGCGCGCTCCAGGTGGGCCTGGCCGGTGCGAAGACCCTGGCGTTCTCGCTGGGGGTGCCGCTGTACGGGGTGCATCACCTGGCCGGTCACGTCGCTGCCGACACCCTGGAGCACGGGCCCCTGCCCGATCCCTGCATGGTGCTGATCGTCTCGGGCGGCCACACCTCGCTGCTGCTCGTACGCGATCTGGCGCGGGACCCGATCGTGCACCTGGGCGACACCATCGACGACGCGGCGGGCGAGTGCTTCGACAAGGTGGCCCGGGTGTTCGGGCTGCCGTATCCGGGCGGTCCGGCCATCGACCGCGTCGCGAGGGAGGGCAATCCGCGCGCCGTGGCGTTCCCGCGGCCGCTGACCGGGCCGCGGGACTCGCGCTACGACTTCTCCTTCTCCGGACTGAAGACCTCTGCCGCACGCTGGGCCGAGCAGCACCGGCTGCGCGGCGGGGAACCGCCGCTGGAGGACGGGGCGGCCTCGCTGCAGGAGGCCGTGGCCGACGTACTGACGCGCAAGGCGGTCGCCGCCTGCCGCGAGCACGGGGTGGGAACGCTGGTCGTGGTCGGTGGGGTGGCTGCCAACTCCCGGGTACGGGCGCTCGCCGAGGAACGCTGCCGGGCCGCCGGAGTCACGCTGCGGGTGCCGCCGCTGAAGCTGTGCACCGACAACGGCGCGATGATCGCGGCGGTCGGTGACCTCCTGGTCCGCGCGGGAGCCGAAGCCGCCCCGCTGGACATGTCCATCGACCCGTCCGCGCCCCTGGAGTACGCCGCCCTGC
Source organism: Streptomyces sp. NBC_01260 (assembly GCF_036226405.1). Taxonomy (NCBI): domain Bacteria; kingdom Bacillati; phylum Actinomycetota; class Actinomycetes; order Kitasatosporales; family Streptomycetaceae; genus Streptomyces; species Streptomyces sp. NBC_01260. The sequence continues at coordinate 1,649,675 of NZ_CP108464.1, forward strand.
ATCCCGTCACCCGTGCCGCCGGGGCCGCGTGATGCGACCCCTGGTCCGGCCGGTTCCCGTATCCGGTGGCGAGCGACGGGGCCACGTACCCGCCCGTGTCCTTGGCGAAGGCGTGGGCGCGGTCGGTGCGCGGGTCGGCCGGGCGACGCAGCACCGCCGGGGCGATGAAGCACGCCTACCCGGCGCCGCAATCGGTGCCGTCCCCGTCCGGGCCGGGGGTGTCCTGGCCCAGGCCCCGGCGGATCGCGATCTCCACGGGTGAGTACGCGCCGTCGGCCCGCTCCAGTTCGTACGGCGCGGCCGGCATCAGCGGCGGCTGGGCCATGAAGCGCGGCCGCACCCCATGGTGCGGTTGCGCCGCGTGGACCAGGAACGGATGGCACAGGAAGACGTCGCCCGGGGACCCGGTGGCGAGGACGACGGGCCGGTGGCCGGACGCCGCCACCAGGTCGGGCGCGAGGGCCAGCCCGCTCGCCCCGTCCTCCCCGTGCTTCTCCAGCACCTTCGGCACATCGAGGTGCGAGCCGACCCGGATCCGGGTCGGGGCGTCCTCCTCACCGACCTCGCTGAACAGGAACAGCATCAGCAGCGCCCGGCCCCGGGAGCGCAGATTGGTGAAGTACCAGCTCTCGCCCTCCGGCAGATAGCTCCCCTCGATGTGCCAGCCCGCGTCGTCCGGCTCCTCCTCGTGCGGGAAGCGCAGCGGGAACGTGCCCAGCGAGTAACGCGGCTCCCAGCATCCCGCGCCGACGAGCAGGTCGTACGCGTGCTGCAGGGACGGAGAGTTGGGCGCGGCGGCGAACGGCCCCTGCGCCATGCCGGCCACCCAGTGCACGGGCTGCGTCCACGTCGCCGGATCGTCCGGGTCGCAGCCCGTCTCCCGCCACAGCAGCCGCGCACAGTCCGCGGCCACACGCGGCGCTACCGCGCCCTCCAACTTCACGAAGCCGTCGCGCAGGAAACGGGATACCAAGGTCGTGTCATCCATGCCCCCATCGTGCGGCGACACCGGCCCCGATCACCCCTCATTATCCGCACCGCGGCCACCGGGCCACACGGGCAGGGCTGGAGCCGGGCGCGGGGCGTAGGCGATCTTCTCGTCGAGGACCTCCATCGCCCGGCACAGTGCCGTCACCCGCTGCTCCAGGTCGGCACGGCGCTTGCGGAGGAACGCGACCCGGTCCTGCGCGGGGTGCTCGGCGCGCAGGATGGCGAAAAGCGGCGTGGTTCGCCGCCCCGACGCGCAGCACCGTTCCCTTCGAGACCAGTTCGCCGAAGACGCCGACCGTCTCCTCCAACGGCACGCCGCGGTCCTCGGCGTGGGCCCAGAGCATATCGACGTGATCGACTCCGAGACGCCTCAGACTCCCCTCGACGCCGGCGCGGACGGCGTCGGCGGAGAGCCCTTCGGCGCTGTCCGGCCAGGAGTGCGGGACGAGCGGGTTCTGTCGGACCTTCGTCGCGATGCGCACCGCGTCACGTGCGCCGGGGCGGGCCCGGAGCCACGCGCCGAGGACGCGCTCACTGGCGCCGTCGACGCCGTTGGGGTCGGCCCAGAAGGAGTAGCAGTTCGCGGTGTCGAGCCAGACACCGCCGCCGGCGACGAGGGAGTCGAGGATCGCGAAGGCTTGTTCGGGGCCGACGCGGGTGCCGAAGTCCATCGTCCCGAGAACGATCTGAGGGGCTGTGATGTTCATGCCCCCATGCCGCCGAGGGCCCATGACTCGATGTCGCGGTAGTGGATCGGCCCGGTGCTGCGGCCGGCGTTGCTGCCGACCAGGTGCAGACGTTCGGCCGGCCATCGGCTTCCGGCGAATTCGGTGAGCCCTGCGGCGATGTCCGCCGTCGAGGACCGATCGCCCCGTCGTGCACGAGCCAACGTCAGATGCGGGCGCAGTGGTCGGCCCTCGAACGCGACACCGCAGCTCTTGACCACCGTACGTACGTCGGCGGCGAGCATCCGCAGCCCGTCCAGATCTCCGTCGATACCGCTCCACAGCACCCGGTCGTCGAAGGTTCCGCCACCGCGCAGTGTCAGGCGGATTGGCTGGTGGGCCGCCGCGAGGCCGGCGAGCGGCTGGCGCAGGAGCGGAACGGTGGAGACGGGAAGTTCCCCGAGGAACGCCAAGGTGATGTGCCAGTCCTCGATGCGGTTCCACCGCAGGTGAGGGTACGTGTCATAGGCGGGGCGGAGTTCCCGGGCGAGTTCATCCTTCGCGTGGTCGGGTGGGGCGAGGGCGATGAACACGCGAACGGTCGTGGGCTGGGTCTGTTCGTTCACACCGGACTTCGTACCGCATGATGACTGGTTGAGGCGAAGGCGCCGGCGGCGTGGTAGTGGACCTGAGGCCGGGTTCCTGGGACCAGCCGTCGCCCTGATGATCGGCCTCCTGGTGCTCGGGCAGCGTCCCGGCGTGGCCCCCGCCTTTGGCATCGTGCTCGTGGTCGTCGCCGGTGTCGGTGCCACGAGGGGTCGAGACGGGGTGAAACCTGCCGTCGCTTCCCCGCCCACCCTCGGCGGCCAGGCCGGGCGTGACGCAGCCGCGAGCGTCCGCGCCGGTCACCGGCAGTGGCGGGGTGGGCAACGGCGCGGTTCGGTTGTCCGCTTCGGCGCTCAGTGAGAACGCCACGCCCGCGCCGACCGCATCGCGGGTGCGCGGCGTGGAGCCCGTTCCGGCCACTCGGGGAATGCGGTTCAGCCCGGGCAGCGGGACCGGCGGGCGCCTCCCCCCGAGGCGCCGCGCGCAGGCCCGCTACGTCTGCCGATCACCCCCGCGGCAACGGCCGCGCCCAGGTCTCCCGTACCGCGCTCAGCGGGTCGCGCTCGATGCGCGGCGACTCGTCCCAGATCATCGTCTCGCGGCCCTCGCGGCTGTACCGCGGCCAGGACGGTCCCGGGTCCAGGTCGCGGACGAACGCGACCCAGGCCGCGTGCATGGCGTCGGCCAGGTGCTGTGCCGGGTTCTCGCCGAGGGCGGCGGTGACGCCTTCGGCGTCGAGGACGTCGAACGCGAACGGCAGGTCCGTGCAGTGGTACGCCATGCCCGCGCAGCCCGGTGCGGTGCCGGCCCAGCCGAACTGGTAGAGCCAGGTGGGCCGTCCGAGCCGCGCCCGTGCGTCGGCGATGGCCAGCCCGGGAGCACGGAACGTCGTGTCGGTGACCGCCTGACCCGACAGGACGGCCGGATCGCCCGCGTACGAGGCGTACGTGTCGCGGAAGAGCCGGGCGTGGTGCTCGTCGAGGCCGAGGGCGGCGAGCAGGCCGCTCAGGTCCGCGTCGGTGGCGTCCGGCTGCGGCATGCCGTTGAACTCGTGTGCGGTGAAGCCGGCCATCAGCGGGATGCCTTCGCCCGCGTCGCCGGCGGTGAGCGCGTCGGGCACCGGCTGCGGGATCAGCTCCCCGTCGGCGAAGGGAGCGAGGACGAGCATCGGCAGCTGTCCCCGGTCGGGCCCGGGGGCGCCGAGCGCGTCCTGGTGGGCGAGGAGTTCGGCGTCGGTCGCGTCCTGGAGCGCGGCGGCGGTCGCGGGGACGCCGGTGCGCCGCGTGAACAGCCGGCTGACGGCCTCGGCCACTTCCCGGCTCTGCGGCTCCATCACGGCGCCGGACGCCGAGATCGCCGCCCTGAACAGACCCTGGGCGGCGGGTGTGGCGAGCAGCGTCTGCACGGCCCCGCCGCCCGCCGACTGGCCGGCCACGGTCACCTTGGCGGGATCGCCACCGAAGGAGGCGATGGTGTCGCGTACCCACTCCAGGGCGGCGATCCAGTCGCGTACACCCCGGTTGTCCGGCGCGTCGGGCAGCTGCAGGAAGCCCTCGATACCGAGCCGGTAGCCGAGCGAGACGAGGACGACGCCGTCCCGGTTGAAGGCCCCGCCGTCGTACCAGGGACTGGCGGCCGATCCGGCGACGAAGCCGCCGCCGTGCAGCCATACGAGGACCGGCAGGCCGGCGGCCGGGGACGGGTCGGGGGTGAAGACGTTCAGGTTGAGCGTGGAGGCGCCCGGGATGGACGGCTCGGGGATGGTGGTGACCTCGGCGAACTGCCTGCGCTGCGCGGTCGGTCCGTAGGAGGTGGCGTCGAGGACCTCGGTCCACGGCTCGGGCGGTACGGGTGCGGCGAACCGGAGTGCGCCGACGGGCGGCTGGGCGTAGGGGATCCCGAGGAACTTCACCCCGGTGGCGTGGCGCTCACCACGCACGGGGCCGTGCGGCGTGCGGACGGTGACGTGGGGGGTGGCGGAGTCGTGCGGCATGGTGGCCTCCATGGGGTGTGGTCAGGAGCGCGGGGCGTCGTGGGTGACGGCGGCGCCCTTGCCGGACTGTGCCTGCCAGTGCGCCATGACGACGACGCCGGCACCGGCGTCGCACAGGGCCTTACGGATCTCGGTGTTCTTGCGGATGCGTGGTCCGTCCCGGATCTGGAGCTGCTCATGTCCGTCCTCCTCGGCTGCTCTCGCGTGCGGGAAACGAGAAGAGGTGGCAGGTCGCGACGGTGGCGCCGACGGCGAGACCGGCAGCGGCTGCCGATCGCCGAAAGGTGCCGCGGGCAGAGTCGGGCGGCTCTCACACCGTGCAGGTAAGCACAGACAATCACGAAAACCGAGCAGGTGGTAGCTTTTGGGAAGTGGCGTGAGTCTCAAATCCGGAAGCCTCCCGGCCACCTGGCTACGGTGAGCGCATGGATCGGACGAACAGCCGTCGGCAGCAGACCGGCACCAAGGCGCGCGGGCCCTATTCCGTCGGCGACGAGCGGCGCCGGCGCATCCTGGACGCGGCAGTGGAACACTTCGCGCAGTGGGGCTTTCACGCCTCCTCCCTGGCTCGCATCGCGAAGGAGGTCGGCGTCACGCAGAGCGGTCTGCTGCACCACTTCCGCAGCAAGGAGGATCTGCTCGTCTCGGTACTCGAACGGAGCGAGGAGCACGACGTCGAGAAGTTCTTCCGCACGGACTTCGACTCCGCCGCGCACTGCTTCGTGCGCCTGCTCGAACTCGTCGACTACAACAGCCGCCGCCCCGGCCGCACACGGATGTTCAACGTCCTGGTCGGCGAGTCATCCGACCCCGGCCACCCCGCCCACGCCTTCTTCGCCCGCCGCTACGACACGATCGTCAGCCAGCTCTCCGAGATCCTCAGGACCGCGGTCGGCACAGGCGAATTCCTGCCGGCCACGGACTGCACGGCGACGGCCCAGGAGGTCATCGCCGTGATGGACGGCATTCAGCTCCAGTGGGCGCTCGCCCCGGACTCCATCGACATGGCCCAGCGGCTGCGCACCTACCTCGACCGGCTGTACCGGTCGGTCTCCACCACCGGCGCGACCCTGCCGCCGACGGCGCCCCTCGGCTGACGGACCTTACGGAGAAGGCCCCCACACATGCGGCGGGAGATGACAACGGGTCGGACGGGCCGGCGGCCGGACGCGTCTGAAGTAGTTCCCGCGCGAGTCGCAGGTGACGGTGATGTCGCCGCGCCGGAAGATTGCCTGCTCAGCGCGTGGTCGGCCCCTCGGACGAGTTCGGCAATCCCGACGACCTCGAACTGCGGTGCGCGATCAACGGCGAGGAGGTCCAGAAAGGCCGCGCCCGCGACCTGATCTCCCGAACGGACACAGGGCCAGGACGAAGTACACGACCAGCCGCGCCGACCTCCGACAGGGCTTCGCCGGGTTCGGGCGGGCGTCGCGGACACGAGCGCCCGGAGCCGGCCCGCATCCGGCTCCGGGCGCTCCCGCCCACGGGACTATCAGGCAGCGGGCTGTTGCTGCGTGACGCAGCGGATTGTCTGGAGCACAGCCCGAACATGGCCTGCCTGGCCTTCGTGGCGGATCTGGCGGGCAAGCCCCGCAGCTGAGTTGCTGGTTGACCCGGGTGGCGGCGTCGATGATGACATCTCCACCCGGGTCTTCGGTGGTTCTCAGGCCGGGACGACTCTGCCGGACAGGCCCGAGAATGTCGTCCCCGGCCGTATCGCCAACATCCTCCTGACGACCATCATTGGAGCGGCATCAGCAGGGTTGGCCTCCCTGGCCGCCACCACCTCACTTGCACCACGAGGGGACTGGAGAGTGGGACGCCCTGGACGAACGCGGGGACTCACCACCACTGGCACGGAGCGGGAGGCCGCATCGGTCCCCGTTCCGGCTCACCTGCCGCGCTGCTGTCACTTCTGGTCGAAGGAGAGCCATGTACCGGCGAGCCCCTGCTGACCCGCCCCGGGCTGGGACCAGTCGCAGACACCGTCCCGGAAGATCGCCTTCAGATCCGTGAACTGGCCGTCGGTCACCGGCACCAGGTAGTCGGAGCGGACCACGGGGCGCTTGCGGCACTTGATGATGTCGTTGGCCACATCGGCTCCGGCGACCATCCGCGGCGATGTCCACACCGGGTAGAGGGTGTTGCACTCGGTGTTGTCGATGCCCTCGACCTGGGGCTCCGCGATCTTCTTCGCACCGATGCCACGGGTCCAGCAGGCGTCCGTGAGGCCCTGCGGCTGGTGGCGGACGATCTTCTCGATGGGGGCGTCGTTGCCGGAGTCTCCCTTGATGCCGGTGAGCCACTGGTCCATGTCGGCCAGCATCCCGGCGAGAGTGAATCCGTGCCCGTTGGAGCGGGTGAGCATGACCTGGTTGGCGTGGGTGCCGTTGGCCTTGTCCAAGCGTGCCCGGGTGGAGAAGGAGTGGAAGCGCATGTGCATGTCGCCGGCCGCCGCGTCGTCCGTGTAGTCGCGGTAGTCGATGATCGGAACGTCGGCGAGGCCGCCACCGCCGTTCAGCACGCGCCCCGTCCGGTAGGCCGTCCGTACCGCCGCGAGATCGGCGACGGTGCGCTGCGCGGCGGGCTTGGCGTCGTCGTCGAGGCCGCCGATACGCCGGTTCAGGTCGATGAACTGGTCGATGTCGATGGTGCCCTTGTTCAGGGCCTCGAGTCCGTACTGGATACCGGTGTTGTCGAGCGGCCTGCGCGCCTTCCCGGACCCCGGTACCTCGCCGTAGACGTTCACGGTGTGGCTGTAGACGTCACAGCGGGCACCGTCCGGGTTGGTGGCGGGGTCGTAGCGCTGTTCCGCGGGCAGCTGGGGCGGACAGAACACCGTGGGGTCGATACGGCCGCCGGCCCTGGCCAGGCTGCCGATGCTCTCCCACTTGCCGAACCCGGAGACCACCCTCTGCTGCTCCTTGGTGAACGCGTCCGGCGCGACTTCCTTGAAGTAGTGGTTCAGCAGCTGGGCGTCGCTGAGGGTGTGGATCGTCCCGAAGCCGACGTCGGGGAAGCTGCAGCCGGAGAGGATGCCGTCCAGCAGACCCGGGTAGTTGTCGGCGATCTGGTGGGTCTGGTACGAGCCGCCGGAGCAGCCGTTCCCGATGGTGAAGGCCGGGTCGCCGTACGTCTCCACGAAGCGTTCCTTGACCATGCTCATGGTCTCGGCGGCCAGCAGGTCGTTGCAGTTGTTGCCGAAGACGTTCAGCGTGGACGATGCGACGCCGTAGCCCTTGCTCAGATATGTGTCGTTCATGATGCCGACGGTGTTGCGGCCCTGGACGTACCAGCCGCCGTTGCAGCCCCCGCCGAAGCCGTACACGAGGCGCCCGTTCCAGCCCGGCCCACGCTCCAGCGGGTCGGGGGTGCCCGACTCCGGGTCGTGCAGCACGGCCGTCTCGTAGATGCCCCGGTTGATGGTGCCGGTCTCGACGCGGACGATGTACGGCACCTTCTTGCCCGCGCTCGTCGTGGCGGTAGCCAGGTCGGCGGGACGGACGTTCTGGTCGGGCAACGGAACGAACGTGCCGGCCGTGGTGCGATACATGTAGTCGACGCGGGTCCTGACCGAGCAGTCCTGGTCGATCGGCTGCCCGAGGGGGGTGCCGGTGACCGTCTTGAACTCGGCGGTGTCACAGACGAACGGCTGCTCGTGCGGCCCGGCGAACACCGGCCCCGTGATGGGCTGGTTCTTCACGGTCAGTTGTCCGGCGTCCGCGCCCTGAGCCCGGGCCGTGAACGTGTTGGCGCCCTTGGACAGCTCCTTCACCACGCCCATCAGCGCGTTGTCGCCGGAGGGCCGGAAGCTCGAGGTCACATCCCGGCCCCCCACCTCGACCCGGACCTTGTCGGCCGCTGTGGACGCGGGCACCTCGACACGTATCAGGGCGTCGTCTCCCGACACCGTGCCGGGCCGCGACGACACGGCCGTCACCTGCAGCTTCTCGCGTTCCTGGCTGTCGGCCGGCGTCGCCGACGCGCCTACCAGCACGCCCATGAACGCTATGCCGACAAGGCCCAGTTGGACCGGCCTCGCGGCTCCTGTGAACGACACGACGGAGCTCGCCTCACTTCCTGGAGTCGTAATTCGTACTCGGTGTGCGGACGCGGGCGGTGGGCCCGCCGGGACGGTGACGCGCATGTACCGTTGTCATGGTGTGCGGCTTCCCGGCCAGTGGCCGGAAGAGGTCCGCTCCTTGTCCGGCGTCCTGCGCTCTGCCGGATGGGGCACAAGGGTTGTACGTGGCCTTGAATCCCGCAGGGCCGGCCCGCGCGGCGGACCGGCCCTGCGCGGCTACCAGTTGGTGAACGCCCCGTCCGCCGTGCGCAAGTGCGGGCGCTCGGCCGCCGCGGCCTGGTACCGGCGCGCCGCCTCCCGGTCGATGTCCACGCCGATGCCGGGCAGTTCGCTCGGCTCCACCCGCCCCGGCAGGATCGTCGGCCGCGCGGTGAAGAGGGCGGCGATGGCCGGATCGGGGTCGGTCTGGTGCTCCTGGACCGCGACATTCGGGCAGGCCAGGTTGAGCTGGAGCGAGGAGGCGGCGGTGACCGGGCCGAGCGGGTTGTGGGTGGCGAGCTTGATGTGGTGGGTCTCCGCCATCGCCGCGATCTTCTTCGCCTCGGTCAGGCCCGCGGCCACGCCGACATCCACGCGCGCGTAATCGATGAAGTCGCCCTCGATGAGTGCCCTGAACTCCCATTTGGAGCCGTACTGCTCACCTGCGGCCAGTGGAACGCCGGTGCGGGCCCGCAGCATGCGGTAGCTGTCCGGGTTCTCGCAGCGCAGTGGGTCCTCGACGAAGTACGGGCGGGCCGCCTCGATCTCCCGGCACAGGGTCACCGCCTCCGGCGGATCCAGGCGCGTATGGACGTCGAGGATCAGCTCCACCTCGTCGCCGACCGCGTCCCGCACCTGATGGAAGAGGTCGACCGAGTCGCGTAGGCAGCGGCGGGCGTCGAGCGTGCCATCGGCGTCGTGCGGCGAGGCGAACCGCAGATGGCGCCAGCCCTCGGCGACCAGGTCGCGGCAGCGGTCCAGGAACCACGCGCGGTCGTGGTAGCCATCGCCGACATGCACATAGGCGGGTACGTGATCACGCACCCGGCCACCGAGGAGCTCATGCACCGGTACGCCGAGCGCCTTGCCTCGGATGTCCCAGAGGGCCACGTCCACCGCTGCGATGGCGGCGCCGAGTATGCGGTCGGCGGGGAAGAACCCGCGCCGGAACATCACCTGCCAGAGGTGTTCGATCCGCCGCGGGTCCTCGCCGACGATCAGCTCCGCGAGGTGCTCCAGCCCGCCCGCTACCGCCCGTTGGCGCGACCTTATGCCGACCTCGCCCAGGCCGTGGATGCCCTCGTCGGTGTCGACCACGACCAGCATCATGCTGTCGCCGTGGTCGGGAAGAGTCAGCACTTCCAGGCCGGTGATCTTCATTCCGCTCCTCTATGAAAACGTTCCCGCAATTTCAGTACCGTTCTTGAGAGCACATCATCGGCAGCAGTCGAGGCGAAGCGCAAGACCCTTGCATCCAGAAGGTTTCCCTCGATGAAATACTCCTGACACATGTCTTGACACGCCATGGGAACGTTCGCAAACATCAACAGCATTCGCAGGATCCAGATGCGAGACGACCGGGGTCCCCCGGCTCAAGACGACGAGGAGGCCGTTCGTGGCAGTCACGATCCGGGAGGTGGCGAGCGCCGCGGGGGTCTCGGTGTCGACGGTGTCCCGTGCGTTCACCGCACCCGACCAGGTGCAGCCGACGACGCGGCAGCGCATCCTCGACGCCGCGACCAAGCTCGGCTACTCCCCCAACCCGGCGGCCCGTTCACTGCGCGGCGGGGGCACCGGAACGCTCGGCCTGATCGTCCCGGACATCGCCAACCCGTTTTTCCCGCCGATCATCAAGGCGATGCAGGCCCGCGCCCGGCAGCTGGGCTACACGGTCCTGGTCGCCGACAGCGACGAGCGCGAGGCGGACGAGCTGGCCGCCATCGCGGCCGTGTCGAAGCGGGTCGACGGCCTGATCCTGTGGGCCTCCACCCTCACCGAGGACCGGCTCCATGAACTCGCGGGCCGGATGCCACTGGTGGTGGTGAACCGTCATGTGCCGGGCATTCCCGAGGTCCGGATCTCGCTGTCCGCCGGCATCGCGCAGGCCGCGGAGCAGTTGAAGGCGTACGGCCACCGGCGCTGCGTCTTCATCAACGCGTCCCGCGCCGAGCTGAGCCGCGGCAAGTCCATCCAGGAGTCCTTCGAGGCGCTCGACCTCTCCCTGTCCGAGCTCGGACCGTACGAGCCGCGGTTCGAGACGGGCGTGCACGCCGCCACCCTCGTCGCCGCCCACGATGCGACGGCCGTGATCGCCCACAACGACCTGGTCGCCCTCGGCGTGCTGCACCAGATGGCCAACCTCGGTGTGAGCGTGCCGCGCGACGTCAGCGTCATCGGCATCGACGACACGCTGCTCGCCTCCGTCTCCACCCCCAGCCTCACCACGATCAGGATCGACCCCGAAGAGATCGCCACGCGCGCGGGGGACCTCCTGATCGAGACGATCGCGGGAGCAACAGGCCGTACTGGAGCCGGGCTTGAGGTCACGTCCCCCTTCGTGGAGATCGGCTCCCGCCTGATCCCCCGCGCCTCGACGGGCCCCGCACCCGCCCACTGATCCACGGCGCAGCCCACCGCCACAACGAACAAAGCCCCGCACTGCACCGCACCGAGCCCACTCCTGCCCTTCTTGGAGCCGTTATGCCCAGAAACTCCCGCTGTGCGGCCATACTTGGCTGCATGGCGCTGACCGCGACCCTCGCGGGCTGTTCCTCCCTCACCCCGAGCAGCGCCGGCGGGGACGGCGATCTCGTGCTGCGGGTGCAGGGCATGCCGCCGGCCACCGACAAGCCGGGGGTCGCCCTGTTCAAGAAGCAGGTGGCCGACTTCGAGAAGGCGCATCCGGGCATCAAGGTCAAGGGTTCGACCACGGTCTTCGACCCGCTGACGTTCTCCGCGAAGCTGTCCGGCGGCAATGTCGAGGACGTCATCAAGGTGCCGCTGACCGAGCCGCAGCGGCTCATCCAGCAGAAGCAGGTGCAGCCGATCACCGCGCAGCTCAAGGAGTGGAAGCACTTCAAGGAGTTCAGCCCCCAGGTCCTCCAGCCGCTCACCGACAGCGCCGACGACGTGTACGGCGTACCGCAGAATCCTTACGCCCAGGGCCTGGTCTACAACCGCGAGCTCTTCGAGAAGGCGGGCCTCGACCCCGACAGACCGCCGACCACCTGGGCGGAGGTCCGCACCGCCGCCAAGAGGATCAGCGACAGCACCGGCAAGGCGGGCTTCGTCCACGAGTCCAAGGACAACCAGGGCGGCTGGCAGCTGACGATGCTGTCGTACGCCTTCGGTGGCGAGCTGGAGAAGGAGCAGGGTGGCACGTACACCGCCACGCTCACCGGGGAGCCGACGAAGAAGGGCTTGCGGCTGCTCAAGGACATGCGCTGGAAGGACGATTCGCTCGGCAAGACCCTCCTCAACAACCAGAACGACGTGATCAAGCAGTTCGCGGCCGGGCAGGTCGGCATGTTCATGGGCAGCCCGGGGACGTACCGACTGGCGAAGATGCAGTTCGGCATGGAGAACACCGACGCCTTCGGAGTGGCCCCGATGCCGCAGTCCGGCGGCGACGCGACACTCACCGGCGGCGACATCTACATGGTCCCGAAGTCCGCCGACAAGAAGCACGCGGCAGCGGCCGTCGAGTGGCTCACCTTCGCCTACGCCAAGCCGCAGTACAGCACCGAAATCGCCGCCGAGCAGGCCAAGGCGCTCTCCGCCGACCCGAAGTCCGCGGTGGGCGTGCCGACGCTGCCCGTATTCGACAAGAAGCGGCAGACCGAGATCGACGCCGCGATCAAGCCGTACATCAATGTGAAGCTGCGGAACTTCAAGCCGTACACCGACGGCCTCTCCACGCTGAAGCTGAAGCCGGAGCCGCCGTACCAGGCGCAGAAGCTGTACACCGCGCTCGACCCGGTGGTCCAGGCTGTGCTCACCAAGCGCGACGCCGACATCGACTCCCTGCTGGCCTCGGCCGAGAAGGACGTCAATGCCAAGCTCGCCGCGGACCAGAAGTAGCCGGCCCATGGCCCTGCTCACTCCGTCCCGGCGCCCGGCCGCTGTGTCCAAGCAGCCCGTGCCGCGCCCCATGCCGCGGTTGCGGCGTGGCACCGGCGCCCGCAAACAGTTCACGGCCTGGCTGTTCCTCGTCCCCACGCTGCTGGTCTTCGGGCTCTTCGCCTGGTGGCCGATCGTGCGCAGCCTGCTGCTCAGCTTCCAGCAGACCAACCTCGTCGAGCCCGCGGTCTGGGTCGGCCTGGACAACTTCCGCACGCTCTTCGACGATCCACTGCTCGCCACCGCCGTCGGGAACACCGTGTTCTTCGTGGTCCTCGGCCTGCTGATCGGCTTCCCGGCGCCGCTGATCCTGGCCGCGATCATGTCGACGGTGCGGCGCGGCGCGGGCGTCTACCGCTTCCTGGTGTATCTGCCGGTGGTCATCCCGCCGGTCGTGGCGATCCTGCTCTGGAAGTGGTTCTACGATCCCGGGAGCGGGCTCTTCAACAACGTCCTCGGCAAGGTCGGGCTCGGCCCGTACGCGTGGCTGGAGTCGTCCGACAGCGCCATGCTCTCGCTGGTCCTGGAGGCCACCTGGGCGGGCATGGGCGGCGCCGTCCTGATCTACCTCGCGGCGATGGTCGGCATCCCCGGCGAACTCTACGAGGCCGCCGAGGTGGACGGCGCCGGCATCTGGCGGCGGATCTGGCATGTGATGCTGCCCCAGCTCCGGTCTGTCATCGGACTGCTGCTGCTCGTACAGCTGATCAACACGGTGCAGGTCTTCACCGAGCCGTACGTCTTCACCGGCGGCGGACCCGAGAACTCCACCCTCACGGTCCTGCTGTTGATCTTCCGGTACGCCTTCCAGGACGGCGAGTACGGCCAGGCCGCCGCGCTCTCCTTCCTGATGGTCCTCGCCCTCGCCCTGCTCTCCGCGGTCTACCTGCGGGCCACGCGCAGCTGGAGCACGTCATGACCACGCTCACCACCTTCGTATCCACCAACGACCGCCAACGCCCCGGCGTACGCGCCGCGGTGCGCTCCATCCAGGCGTTCTCCCTGATCCTGCTGCTGCTCATCGGCATCGGACCGCTGTACTGGATGGTCAAGGGCGCGGTCTCACCGCCCACCGAGCTCACGACCGCTCCCCTGGCCCTCTGGCCGGACCGGCCGGCCCTGGGCAACTTCTCGACGGCGTACACCGATCTGAGTGTCGGCCGCTATCTGATGAACACCTTCCTGGTGGTCGGCGGATCGTGGTTCGTGCAGCTCTTCGTCTCGGCCACGGCGGGCTTCGCCCTCTCGGTACTCAAACCGAGGTTCGGCAAGGCCGTGTACGGGGCGATCCTCGCCACGATGTTCGTGCCGTACACGGTGAACATGGTCAGCCTCTTCATGACGGTGATCGATGTGCCGTTCCTCCACCTCAACCTGGGCGACACCTACTGGGCGATCTGGCTGCCGGCCGGCACGAACGCCTTCACGGTGCTGCTCGCCAAGCAGTTCTTCGACGCCCTGCCGAAGGAGCTGTTCGACGCGGCGCGGGTGGACGGGGCAAGTACCTGGCAGCTGCTCACCAAGATCGTGCTGCCCATGAGCAAGCCGGTGCTCGCCGTGATCAGTCTGCTCGCGGTGATGCACTCCTGGAAGGACTTCATCTGGCCGCTGGTGGCCATCACCGACCCCGAGAAGCAGCCGATCAGCGTCGCTCTCGCCCAGCTCGCCACGCAGGCTCCGCAGGACCAGCTGATCGCCGCGATGGTGCTCGCCGTCGCGCCGCCGGTGCTCGTCTTCGTCGTCTGCCAGAAGTACATCGTCGCCGGACTCGGCTTCACCGGAGTCAAGGGCTGAGCTCCACCGGCGTCAAGGGCCAGGTCCACCGGAGTCAACGGCCGAGCCATCGACTTCCCCGCCGCACCTTCGGCTTCGGAACTTCGGAGCATCCGGAACACCCCGACCAAGAGAAGGGCACCTCCATGCCAGTCGCCCGCCGCAGATTCATCCAGGGCACGGCCGTCGCCACCGGCGCCGCACTGCTGCCGACCGTTCCCGCGTACGCCGCGGATCCCGTCACCATCGAGGCCGACGGCATCACCCTGGTCGGCCGCAGCGACGGCAGCGTCCTCGTGCGGGACGGCGCGGGCGCCGACCGCATCCTGCTCAGCCACTTCATGATCAAGGACACCGCGCTGGGCCAGCAGCGCACCTTCGGCGGTACGCCCGCCCGGATCACGCTCCCCGACGGGCGGCCCGCGATTCAGGTCACGTACACGATGGCGAGCGGCGCGTCCGGAGTCACGGTGCGCGGCACCTTCGACGTCACTCCTCGCAAGGCACACCTGAAGTGGGAGGTCGGCGGCCCCGGCACGCTCACACCGGCCGGCTTCATGTTCTCCCGCACGGTGTACGGGGCGAGCGCGGCGGAGTCGTACGAAGCGCTGACCGTCTGGGAGCGGGACGCCCGAGGTGGCATTCCGTACGAGGTGAACGCGGGCGGCGCGTACGTGGAGACGTGGGCGGGCTCGAAGGGCTTCTTCTGCCTCTCGTCCACCAACCCCGCCAGCACGAACGCCACATGGGTCCATTCCCCCGGCACCTCGACCGGCGCGACCAGCGCGGTCACCGAGGCCGATCTGGTCCTCGGCGATCTGCGGCCGCGCGGGGCGGGAGCACTCGCGGCCAAGAGGCCCCTCGGCGTGGAGGTGTGGACCGACCAGCCGTTCAACCTCTACAAGGCGGCCGGGCAGACGATGACGCTCAAGTCGCAGGTCGTCAACGGCTCCGCCGCGGCCAGGACGGTGCGGCTCAACTGGTGGGCGCGGGACTTCGGCGGCAAGAAGATCGGCGGTGGAACACTCTGCAGGAGCCTCGCGGCGGGCGCCGTCTGGAACGCCTCCATTCCCCTGACCTCGCCCTCGCAGAACATCGTGTTCACCGAGGTGGAGGCGGTCAGCGGCAGTGACAGGGCACTGGCCCGCACGAATCTGAGCGTGCTCCCGGAGTTCACGTACAAGGCCGGCAAGGAGTCGATGTTCGGTCTCGCCAACTACCCCTGGCTGCTCAAGCCCGGCAAGGACGCCGTACTCGGGCTGGTCAGGACGCTCGGCATCAAGTGGATCCGCATCGCCTACGCAGGCGCCCCGGGCATCGACACCGCGACTCTGGACGCGAACGGCATCGGGCACAACGTGGAGCTGAGCGGCATCCCCGTGGGCGGCAGTCCGGAGCAGATCGCGGCCTGGGCCGACACGAACGTCGCCAAGGCCCTGGACGCCGAGGCCGCGTACTTCGAGGTGAGCAACGAGGTCAACCAGCCCTGGATGTCGGGGCGCGGCGCCGACGCCTACGTCCGGGACGGTCTGCGCCAGGTCACCACGCGCCTCGACGCGGCGGGCTCGCGGATGAAGGTCATGAACGCCGGCCTCGGCGGCATGGACTACGTATGGACCGAGAACTTCCATGACGCGGGCGGCTGGGATCTCATCGACGCCTTCGCCTTCCACCCCGGTCGCGGCAACTTCACGCCCGACTTCGCGCCGCCGCCCGAGGAGTGGACGCAAGGGCCGTCCGGCTCGTACTGGAACTTCCTCGGCGCGCTGCGCAAGGCGAACCAGGTCCTGGAGGAGTACGGCGGCGACAAGGAGCTCTGGCTCACCGAGGCGTACGCACCGACCCGGCCCAACGCGTGGTGGAGCGACACCTACCGGCACGCCGCCGAGAACACGCTGCTCACGCTCGCTCTCGCCAAGGCCGAGAAGGTGCGCGCCGTCAACTGGTACCAGCTGCACGACTCGACGCTCTACCACCCTCAGGAAGCCGACCCGGCCAACCCCGAGTTCCACTACGGCCTGATGAACCGCGACACCAGCGCCAAGCCCTCGCTCCTCGCCTTCGCGACCGCCGCCCGGGTCCTGGACCAGGCCGAGTTCGTCCGGCATCTCGCCTTCACGGACGAGGACATCAAGGGGCTCCTCTTCACCACCCCCGGCGGACCGGTGTCGATCATCTGGAGCCGCAAGGACGGCTACATCCTCAACTCCGACCACGGCGAAGACCCTTGGTACGCATCGCCGGAGCCCTGGGTCGACACCTGGACGACCAGGACCGCGGTCGTGGCCCACTCGGGGACGGTCGACGGCACGGTGCGGGAGCTGAACTGCATCGGCCAGGAACGCTCCCTCAAAGCCTCCGGCGGCAAGATCAGCCTCACCCTCGACGGCGCCCCGCGCGTCTACTACGGTCTGTCCGCCCATCCCGACTGGAAGTAAGTGACATACGACATGAGGAATGAAACCGCACGCCACGACATCACCGTCGTCGGGGGCGGCCTGGCCGGGGTCTGCGCAGCGATCGCCGCGGCCCGGCTCGGCCGGAGCGTCGCGCTGATCAACAACAGGCCGGTGCTCGGCGGCAACGCGAGCAGCGAGGTCCGGGTCTGGGTGTGCGGCGCGACCGGCCACGGCAAGAACCACCATGCCCGTGAGGGCGGCATCATGGGCGAGCTGCTCGTGGAGAACCAGTTCCGCAACCCGGACGGGAACCCCTACTACTGGGATGCCGTGGTCCTGGACGCCGTGCGCGCCGAGCCCGGCATCACGCTCTACCTCAACACCGACGTGCGCGAGGTCGACGCCGAAGGCCCGGACGAGGCCCGGCGGATCACCTCGGTCACCGGCTGGATGATGGGTTCGGAACGGCGGATACGTTTCGAGAGTTCCCTCTTCCTCGACTGCACGGGAGACGGCCTGATCGGCCACCTGGCGGGCGCCCACCACCGCATCGGCCGGGAATCGCGCGCCGAGTACGACGAGGCATGGGCTCCGGAGACGGCCGACGACATCACCCTGGGCTCGACTCTCCTCTTCTATACGAAGGATGCCGGTCACCCCGTCAAGTTCGTGCCGCCGAACTTCGCCAAGGACATCACGCAGACCGAGATCCCCCAGCGCCGCATCATCAAGGCGGGCGACAACGGCTGCGCGTACTGGTGGATCGAGTTCGGCGGCGAGCTCGACACCGTCCACGACAACGAACGCATCCGCGACGAGCTGTGGTCGGTGATCCACGGCATCTGGGACCACATCAAGAACTCCGGCGAGTTCGACGCGGCGAACATGACCCTGGAATGGGTGGGCTCGATCCCCGGCAAACGGGAGTACCGGCGCTTCCTCGGCGACTACGTCCTGCACCAGGGCGACATCCTCGGCCAGACCGAGTTCGCCGACCGGGTCGCTTTCGGCGGCTGGTCGATCGACCTGCATCCGCCGCAGGGCATGTACGCCACCGAGGCAGGCGCCAGACAGCTCTACGCGGACGGCATTTACCACATTCCCTACCGCAGCCTCTACTCGGTGAACACCGAGAACCTGCTCTTCGCCGGGCGCAATATCTCCGCCAGCCATGTCGCCTTCGGCTCGACCCGCGTCATGGCGACCTGCGCCACGATCGGCCAGGCGGCCGGCACGGCGGCGGCACTCTGCGCCACCGGAGATGTCACCCCGCGCGAACTCCCCGTACCCGAGCTGCACCGGGCGCTGCTGCGCCAGGACGCCTCGCTCATCGGCCTCGCCTCGACGGACCAGGAGGACCTGGCCCTGCGGGCGACGGCCACGGCCTCAGCCACCCTGAGCAGCCTGGCAGTCGAGGACTCCGACGCGCTGTGGCCGCTCACGGCGGACGCCGGACTCGTCCTCCCCGCGGACCCGGACCTCTCCGGAGTGGAACTGCTCGTCGACGCCGACCGCGACACCGAGATCGTGATCGATCTGTACGACCCCGAACTCGGCCAGAACTACGTCCCGCGACGCCTGGTCACCTCCATCACCCTGCCCGTCGCCGCCGGTGCCCGGCAATGGCTCAAGACGGGCCTGGACTGGTCTCCCGAAACCCCGCGCAACGCCTTCCTGGTCCTCCGCGCCAACGACGCCCTCGCTCTGCACCGCTCCGACCGCCCCACCCCCGGCGTCCTGTGCTTCACGCGCGTCCCGCTGCGCCCGTCGGACGAATCGCCGCAGCCGCTGCGCGAGTGGACGGACGCGGGTCTGCTGCGCCGCACCTTCTGCTTCCGTACGGGAGAGACCGCGGCCTACTCCCCCGCCAAGGCCACCGACGGCTATGCCCGCCCGTACGCGGGACCGCACATGTGGGTCTCCGCCCCCCTGGCGGACTCCCCGTCCCCCTGGCTCGAGTTGGCCTGGCCCGAACCGGTCGCCCTGGGCCGGATCGAGGTCATCGCCGACGACGACGTCAACGAGGACCTGATCAACCTGCACCACCACCGCACGCCCTTCGACACCCTCCCCACCCTCCTTCGCGACTACCGCGTCGAGGCGCTGGACACCGATGGCACCTGGCGCGTCATCGCCCGTGCGGCGCAAAATCGCCGGCGCCGCGAGACGCACACACTGGCGGAGCCGGTCACCACATCCGCGATCCGGATCGTCGTCGAAGCCACCAACGGGGCGGCGTCGGCGCACGTCGTCGCCGTGCGCGCCTACAAGTAGAAGCACCGACGCGGGAGAGTGACGGAATGGCAGGCAGAGTGATGGTCACCGGGGCCGCCGGGCGGATCGGTCGAGCGGTCCTCGCGCTGCTCGCCGAGCGCGGGATCGAGGCGAACGCCTTGGTCCTCGATGATCCCGGCGATCTCGCGGCCCGCCTGGTCGTGACCGGGGACGCCGCCGACGCGAAGACCGTGCAGGCGGCTCTGGAGGGCGCCGACGCGGTCATCCACCTGGCGGCGATCCCGACTCCCGAGCGCAACACCGCGCTTGAGGTCTTCGCGGGCAACACCCTCTCCACCTTCACGGTCCTGGAGGAGGCAGGCCGGGCCGGGATCCGGCATGCGGCGGTGGCGAGCTCCTGGGGTGTCACGGGCCTGCCCTGGACGGACGTCGAGGATCCGCATCCACCGTACGCACCGGTCGATGAGGCGATGACCTCCCAGGTGTCCGACCCCTACGGCCTCTCCAAACAGGTCGACGAGCTGACAGCGCAGACGATGGCGCGGCGGCACGGGATGAGCGTGGTGTGCCTGCGCTATCCGTACGTGGGCGGATTCGAGGAACGCCTGCTCGCGCACGCCACCCGGCTCACGGCCGACCCGGCCGCGGGGGCAAGGGACCTGTGGACGTACCTGGAGGTCCATGACGCGGCGCGGGCCGCACTGCTGGCCTTGGACGTACCCGGCCGCGCGGCACACGCGGTACACCTCTGCGCCCCCGAGATCATCGTGCCCTACCCCACGGAGGAGCTGCTGCGCCGCTATCACCCCACCACCGTGCTGCGGCGCCCGCTGCCGGGCCGCGCGGCGCCGGTCGACACCTCGGCCGCGCGCAGGCTGCTCGGGTTCACGGCTCGGAATCTTCTCGGTCGCGGGGCGGTCACCCCCCAGTGAGCAGGCCGCTGCCGAAGAGCTGGCAGCGGACCAGCTGCGGACCGGCTCGATGCCGCGCCGGTGGTCGCGTCACGGCATGTACGTCGTAGCGCGTGAAGTCACCGGCGATACGGATCGGGCGCGGCCGCGCAGCACCCAAACCCGCAGGTCAGTCGTCCTTCTTCTCCGGCTCCAGGATCGCGACGCACTCGACGTGGTGGGTCATCGAAAAAATGTCGGCCTGAGCACGTGATGGAAAAGCCCAGGTCAGAGACCATTTCTCAGCTCGCCGTCCTGCGTGTGGCGGCCTGGAGCGTCAAACGAGCGTCATGGCCGACAGCCGGTGAACAGGCCGCCGAAGCCATGTCACCCATCGGGTCCACCCCCACCGGCTCCGGAGGCCAGCTCACCTGTCATGCCCCGCACCATCTTTCCGACCAACATCATGGGCCAGGCCCGCCGGCCGACAACACCCCGCACCCGGGCGGAGGAACTCCTCGGTCTCGGACGCCAACGACTTCGCGCTGCACCGGGAGAACCCCATCACCGCCCCTGCTAATGTCTCCGCCGAACCCGGAACGGTTCACTCTCAATGCCCCTGCCCAGCCGGACGGTCACGATCCTCACGTGAGATCGGACAACAGCAGCTCCAGTTCCCTCTCCTCCTCGACACGAACACCGAGTTCGGCGACGGCCGTAGCGAGTGCGGGCTCCCAGGGGGTCTCCGTCGGGGTGCTGACGAGCGGTGACAACGGAGGTTGGGCACAGCGGAGCACGGCGGCGCGGTAGTCCGCGGCCGTGTAGCGCCAAGGCAGCCAGGGGACGCGGCGGCGAAGGACGCCGGCGATCCGGAGCCCTCCCCAGTCGAAGTCCCCGTGGTAGTACAGGGTCGCTCCGTGGTCGTGCAACCCCCGGAGCAGTGTGAGGGCGGCGGCGGAAGGCTGGCCTTGGAGGCAGACCAGGGGCGGGCAGGCAGGGCCGAGCATGTCGGCCGCCGCCGCGAGGACGGTCGGGTTCTCGCAGATCCGCACCACAGGATCGGTGACGGCCGGAGCTCTGCGGGTGAGCTGGCGAAGGGTGAGCACACAGGGTTCGCCGTCTTCGGCCAGGCGGTCCAGGGCCGGGGTGCCGCGCAGGTTCAGGGTCAGGACGGTCGAGGACAGCTCGTCCCGCAACAGCCCTACCGAGGCCCAGGCCTCACGTCGCCATTCGGCGCCCTGACCATCGTGGAAACCGGTCAGCGCACGGGCCCCGGACAGAGTGAGAGTGGCCAGCGGTGTGCCGTCGTCAAGGGCGTGAGCCCAGCCGAGGACCCGGGCAGCGAAGGCGGGTAGCGAGACGACCGGGACGGCGGGGAGTGCGTACAGGGCGGTACACACACGGGTGAGCAGGCCGAACGTGACGTCTGGTGTGCGCCCCAGACGCCGCGCCAGGCCGTCGGCGCGTATCCGGGCCGCCCACTCCGCAAGCGCGGGGACCGAAGCGACGAGCTCGTCGAGCGGCGTGTGCGCCCGCTTCCAGGCGCTCTCCTCCTCTTGGCGGGCTTGGACGAGCGACGTGATAGGCCCGGTGAGCAGAGCGACCGCAGCGGCGAGGCCGTTCGGGCTTGCGCCCGAACGGCGCAGTACGGCGTCGACCGCTTCCAGCCGTACGGTCAGAGACCTGCCGCCACCGGGGGCCCGGGCGAGAAGTCGTTCGGCCGCTGCTCGCTGGGCCTGAGTGGGATCGGCCAGGGACACGGAACCAGTCATGGGCTGCCCGGCCACCAGTCGTCGGCGTGCTCGTTCGACGAGCCAGGAGAGGTCCGGCGTGCCGAGCAGCCTGGCCAGCCGCGGGCTGTCGACTGCTTCGGTGCCGGGCTCAGGCCCGTGGGTCAGCCCCACAGCGACTCGGGCTCCTCAACGCCGGGCGCGTCCTGCAAGGCGTCACGTACGGGGTCCTCGCGGCGCTGCCGTCGCGCGCCGTCCCATTCCCACCGGGTGACGAGGACCGCCGCCACCTCGTCGATCCGGGACAGTTGAGCGATGGCGATGCCGGGCACCTGCGGGTAGCAGGCCCACTCCCGTTCGCTGGTCATGACCACATCGAGGTCAAAGGCGCTCAGGAGGCCGAGGCACTTGGCTCGGGAGTCGTCGTCCACGCCGGCGAACGCCTCGTCCAGGGTGACCAGGCGGGGCGCGTGCGGGCTGCCCGCGCTGGCGTAGTGGGAGGAGGCGGCGGCGAACAGCGGTACGGAGACGGCGAGGACACGTTCACCGCCGGAGGCGGGGCCGGTGGCCGGGACCCAGCGCCCGTGCTGGTGACGTTCGACGCCGAATTCGTGCCAGGAGCGGTAGTCGAGCGCGGCAGTGAGGTGTTCGAGCCAGCTGCCCGAGCCGTCGTCGGACTGTTGGCGGGCGATCTGGGCCTGGAGGAACTCGCCCACCGCCGCGCGGTCCTCCGAAGTCCAGGCGTCCGCGGACTGGCGCAGCCTCTCGCGGGCTTGGGCCAGTCCGGACGGGGCCTTGCGCGAGGCCCGCCACACCAGCCGGAGTCTCATCCCGGTGGAGGTGGGGCGATCCTCCAGTTCGGTGTTCATGTCCCGCACCTGTCGTTCGGCGGCACCGATGAGTTCCTGGAGGGTGCCGGCGACCTCGGTGATCAGGTGGGTTTCGAGGATCTGGCGTTCGTGCGCGGACAGGATGCGGGTGAGCTCGCCAACCTCCGTGGCGAGCGCTTCGGCGAGTTCGGGTACGGCGCGCTCACGGCCCTGGTAGACGATGTCGACGACCATGCCGTCCTCGACCATGCGGGCGGACGCGCTGTGTCCGTGCCGGGACAGAACGTCCTGAAGGACCTTGAGTTCCTCGCTGAGTCGGCGCTGGACGCGTTCCCAGGCCGCGTCCGTGTCGTCGACGGACGACAGACCGGAGTCGATGGCACGGGCGAACGCGATGGCCGGGGTCGCGGCCCAGTGGCCGTCGTCCGAGGCGGGGACGGTGACCTCGGGCAGCGCGACCGCGACCAGGCCGGTGGCCGTGAAGCGCTGGAGCGCGGCAATGGCCTCCGCACGTGCGTCAACGACTTCGGCGAGGTCCTTGTCCAACTGCTCGATCCGCCCCTCGGCCCGGCTCGCCTCCCGGTCCGCCTGAGCGTGACGCTGCCCGGCGTTCTTCCGGTCGGCCTCACAGATCCGCTGTGCCTCGATGGCCTCGGCGAGGCGCCGTTGGAGTTCGGCGACGGCGGCGCCGACGGTGGAACGCAGAGTCCGGTGCCGCTCATCGGCCGCCGCCGCCTCGCGCGCCGCCTCTTCCGCCCGCTGGGCGAGGTCGACGACCCGCTGCTCCGCCTCGGCCTCCTCGGCACGCTCGTCGTCCACCTGCCGTGCGGCCTCCCCTTGTTCGCGCAGCGCGGGCCACAGAGCCGCCAGCGCGGTGGCGAGGGAGCCGAGGGCGTGACGCACGGCGGTGAGTCCGGCCCGTTCGGCGGGCAGCCCCAGATCAGCGGCAGCCTCGGTGAGATCGGCGGCAGCCCGCTCGGCAAGTTCAGCCGCCTCGACGACCTCGGTGGCACGCCCTTCGTACCGGGCACGGGCCTTGCGCGCGGTCTCGGCGGCGGCGCTGACGAGCGCGTGTGCCCTGGTGAGCGGCGACTCGTCGGGGACGCCTGCGAGCTCGGCGTCGAGCGTGCGGCGGCGTGCCGCGATCGCCGCGGACCGAACTGCGAGATTCTCTGACTCCTCGCGCAGAGAGGCGAGTTCAATGCCGAGCGCCGCGACCCGGGCCCGGCGCGCTGCTTCGCGTGCGCCCTCCCCGATGTACGTGGCGGCGGGCTTGGCCCACGTACCGGTGAGCGCACCGACCCGGAAGCGCCCGTCGGGTGCAGCCCATGTCGTGGCTCCTCCCCCGCCGTCGAGGCCGATGGCGGCGAGCAGTCGGGTCACCGTCGTCTCGTCCAGGACAGCGGCCCGCCCATCGCCGTAGTCCACGGCGGGGCCCAGAACGTCTGCCAGTGAGGGGCCGCTCACCGGTCCGTTCGACGGGGAGAGAAGGACATCGTGTCCGTCCACGGCGAGGGCGGAGCCGTCGGGCAGCACCCAGGCGTCGAGGAGGCCGGAGGCTTCGAGCGCCGCTTCGAGCCCGGCACGGCCGGCTTCGGGCAGTTCGTCACGGAAGTCGACCAGGCGCCAGAGCGGCGCGCCCGGCAGTGTTTCGCGCAGGCCGGGGGTGCGCGTCGCCGGGGGCCGGGGTTCGCGTCCGGCGCCGGCTTCCAGTGCGGTGAGCTCGCGACGGGCCTCGGCGGTGCGCTCTGCCAGCTCCGTGGTCGCGCGGGCGGCTTCGGCCGCCTGGTCGGCGAGGTCCACCGAGCGGGCGGTGTGCGCCCGGGTGGCCGAGACCCGCGCCGGGTAGGGGCCGTCGAGGTGGCGGGTCCACTCCTGGAGTTCGTCCAGGAGGCCCGTCGCGTCGGCGTAGGACAGCTCCTTCCAGGCGCGGGCGCGTTCGCGTACGTCGTCCAGGAGGGCCCGGCCCGCCCGCGCCGCGTTCTCCTCCGCCTCGCCGTGCGTCTCGGCAGCCAGCGCGAGGTCGGTCTCCGCCTCGTCGAGACGGCCCGACGCCCGACGGTGCTCGGCGGCGGCCTGCTCGGACACTTCGAGGCGGCCCTCGATGTGGCCGAGCCCTCGCTGGGCGCGGTCCGTGGCTTCCTCGACGGCCCGCCGCGATTCGGGCCCGGGCAGCAGGCCGTCCGCCGGCAGGGCGACGTGCCCAGCGGCCGCCTGCTCCCGCACGTGGGCGCAGGTCTCTTCAGCGCGGCCCCGCGCCGCACGCAGCCGGTTGTCGGCGGCGCCGAGCCGTCCGAGGGCCTTGGCGTGAAGCGCGTCCGCCTGCTGCCGGTCCTCCCGCGCCCGGTCCGCCGCCTGCCCGGTTCGCGTCACGGCCTGGGCGGCGTGCTCCAGCTCTCGGGCGTCGCGCATCTCGGGCGCCTCGCGCAGCGCTGCCTCCTGGGCCCGCAGACGTTCACCGGTCTCGGCCAGGGAGCTGATCTCCGCTTCGGCCGCCGCTCGCTTCTCCTCTGCCCGGGTTCGGCGCTCCTGGTCCTCGGCCAGATCTCGCTGCACGCGCTCGTAGCGGGAGTGCTCGGTGCGAGGGAGCCGGGCGCGGCGCCGGGTGGCGATCCGGGCGTACCGCCGGTAGTGCTCCAGGAAGGCGGAGGCGGCCCGCTCGGCGGCGGACGCGGCGGCCAGCTCGTCCTTCTCCTCGTCCAGGGAGCGGAAGGCCTCGGCCACGTCGGCGATGACGGCCTGGTCCACGGGCGGCAGCGCCTCGGTGAGGGCGCGGGAGAGAGCGGCTTCGTTGGGCCGCTTGGAGAGCTGGGGCTGGCGCAGCTGGATGAGCAGGTCGACCAGGGCCGCGTAACGCTGCTCTCCGAGGCCGAAGAGCGCTTCGTCGACGGCCCTGCGGTACGCCTTGGCCTGGTCGTACACCATGCCGTGCCCGGCGACGGCCTCGGCAAGACGGTCCCTGGACAGGGCCGTGCCGGTGGCGTCGAGGAGCCGGAAGCTCTCCTCCGTTCGTTCGGTGGAGCCGTGGTCGACGCGCTGGCGGGTGACGGCGTACCAGTGTCGGGCGATGCCCCGCCCGCTGACGGCCTTGAGCCCGCACAGCAGCGTGCGGAAGTGCTGCTCGCCGGTCGCGTCGTCGAGCCTGCCGAACTCGATCCAGGTGTAGCCGAGCCGTTCGGAATGCGGGTGCTCGCCACCGAGGAGCAGGTTCCACTCCATCCGCTTGCCCGGGTCGCCGTCGGGTTCGACACGACGCGGACTGAGGTCGCCGTCGAGCAGGAACGGCAGGGTCAGGGCGAGCACCTTGGACTTACCGGTGCCGTTGTTGCCGCGCAGCAGCAGGCGCCCGTCCCGGAAGCGGAACTCCTCCACGTCGTAGTGGAACAGGTCGACGAGCCCGATGCGCAGGGGTTGCCAGCGGGAACGCCGCGGGGTGGGGAGGCGGGTCACGAGGTGGCCTTTCGCTGCGGAGGCACGGGGGCAGAGCCGGGTTCGCGGATGACGGTCTCGCCGACCGCGTACCGGGCGAGGGCGGGTCGCACCACGACCGTGTACGGAGTACGGGAGATCAGGCCGAGCGCGGCCAGCCGGGCGACGGCCTGTTCGACGAGCTCGGTCTCCATGCCTGGCTCCCTGGCGGACTTCGACCAGAATCCGCCGTGCTGGGAGGCGAGTTCGCGGACTCGGAGGGCGAGCTCGCCGAGATCGACGGGGCCGTAGGCGGCGGCCAGGTGCTCGGCGAGCAGCAGGGTGATGTGGCCGTAGGTGCCCTGTTCGGGCATGCGGAGGTCGGTGAGGTGGTCTTCGGGGTCGACCATGGCGATCCCCTCGGCCCGCACCTCGGCTACCAGTCCGGTCAGTTCGGTGATCCGGGCGGTGAGGAAGCCGCGTTGCCGGGTGAGGTAGCCGAGTTCGGCGTCGCTCAGATCGTCGTAGTAGAGCACCGGGTCGTCGAGGAGCCTGCGGGTGAGCGAGCGGCGCATGGCGCGGAAGCGCAGCTCGTCGCTGTCCAGGGCGGTTTCGGCGACGAGTTCGGCGAGCCGGTCGTCGAAGGCTTCGGCGTGGACGGTGGAGGGGCCGCGGCGGGAGGCCAGGAGCCCGGCGAGGACGCGGCGTTCGACGTCGTACAGGACGTCGCCCGCCCCGCTGACGTAGGCCTCTTCCTCGCCCGCGACCCGCCGCAGTACTCCGAGGTCGAGCAGCAGCCGTACGACGGCGGCGAGATCGAGGCGCTCGTCGCGGCGCTCCAGGGCGAACTCGATCCCCGTCGCGGCGAGTCGGGGATCGGCGGCGTCGAGGACGATCTGGTCGGCGAGGCGCCCCAGCGCGATCTGGGCCTCGCCGCGTTCGAGGGCGGCGAGGGCGAGGCAGAGCAGGACGTAGCGGCGTCGGGTGAAGGGGGCGGCACCGCGGGTCGTGTCCCGCGCGGGGTGGGTGGGGTTGGTGAGGACACCGGGACTCTTGCGCAGCCGGGCGGCTTCGGTGTCCGACTGGAGCGCCCAGCCGGTGTTGCGGTCGAACCACTCCCGTAGCTCCGATGCGTGCCGGCGGGCGAGGCGGAACTCGTCGGCGTACCGGCCCCGCGCGAGCAGAAGTGGCTGCTTGAGCAGGGCACGGGCGGCCTTGCGCAGCTCGGCGGCGTGCTGGCCGTCCAGGACCTCGGCGAGTGGTGTGGTCATCGTCGGGGTTCTCCGTCCGTCGGACGGTCTCCGCCCACCAGGTCGTCTCCGTCCGTCAGGCCGTCTCCGTCCGTCAGGTCGTCTCCGTCCGTCAGGTCGAGGATTTCGATGAGGTGGTCCGGGCCGCTGAAGACTCCGCCGGGGGTGCGGACCTCGGCGGTCGTACCGTCGGCGAGTGCGGTGAGTCTGATCTCCATGGAGCCGTCGTTGCTGGTGGCGGTGGTGTGCCGCATACCGGGCCGCCATGTGGCCAGGGCGTCCCCGAGCAACTGGAGGAACAGCCCGAAGGAGTCCGGGTCGAGGTCGCCGAGGGCGGACAGACGCGTGACGCCTTCGGTGACGAGCCGGGCGCGGGCGGCGGCCGTCTCGGCGGCCTGCTTGGCGGCGGTCTCGGCGAGCGAGCGCCGCAGCTTCTCCCGGTCCTCGACCTTGCGGGGCTTTCCCCGCCGCTCGTAGCTGCCGGTGCGGCGCAGCTGCGGGCTGATGCGCAACGGCTCGGCCTCGGCCCACGAGGTGGAAGCCAGGACGGGCCGCGCCGCGCGGGCGGCGAGGGTGTCGGCGTCGACGGTGAGGTGCCGGGCCGGATAGAGGCCGAAGGCGGCCCGCCACAGCCGGTGCCGGGCGTCGTCGTCGGGTGCCTCGGCAAACCAGCGCGCCAGCGTACGGAAGTCGGCCGACCGGTCGGAGCGGCCGGCCCGGCGCTCGTTCAGCGCTCGTACGACGGCGAGGAGCTGGGGAATCGCGCCGAGTGCCCGGCCGCGCAGGAGCCTGGCCTGCGACTCGCGCCCGTCCCTGCTGAGGAACCACGCGCCGAGCCCCGACCAGCGGGCGGCCCACCGCTCGTACATCTCCCGCTCCGCGTTCGCGGCCTCCTCCGGCGAGGCGTCGGCGGCTTCCCGCCCGGCGGCTGCCCGGAGCAGGGGCTCCACCCTCCCGTCCTCTTCCAGCTCCAGGATCAGCCGCGCGATCCGTCCGCCCAGCGTGATCAGGTCCTGGATGAACCGCTCCAGGTACTGGATGAGCCGGTCCTTGTACGCGAGGAAGACCGCCTCTTCGACATCGTGCAGGTCGATGGTCTGCTGGAGCGATCCCATGAAGGCCCGGGCGTTGTCGGCGAGCGCGGCGAACCGGCTGGCCAGCGCGTCGAGCGCCAGATGCGCTTTGGCCGGATCCGGCTGCTCCTCGGCAGCCAGGACGAGAAGGGCGCGAAGCTGGGTGACGATGTCGTGCAGGGCCACGGCCTGGAGGGCACCGCGCCGCCCGAGCGCCTCGTCATAGGCGGACAGCGCCTCCTCGGCGGCCTCCCCCTCCCTCGTGAGCTGGTAGATGAACCGCTTCCGGTAGAAGTCCTCGACCGCGGTCACCCGGGCGGTATCGGGATCCGCCCGCAGATTGCCCCAGCCGACGAGCCTGTCGAGCGCGCCGACGACGGCGTCCGGCTCGGCGGGACGGACATCCGCCGGGAGCGCGGTGTGCACGTCCTCGGGCCTCAGGTGGACCGCGAACCGTTCCTTGGCCGTCAGGAACGTCCGCATCACGTGGCGGTAGAGCGGGGTGTTCGGCACCGTGAGATGAGCGAAGGGGCCGAAGCCCGACGGCTCGGGAAGGGGGCCGGCGGAAGCACTGGGGGCGGTGACAGTCATCGCCGCCATTGTCCCTGAGGCGCGGCAACCTCGGAAAGAGACCGAAATATCCGGCCGATTCACCCCGTTCTGACCGGTTCGGGATGTCAGGACGAAGCTGGAGAAGGGGCATCTCCCGACCGCCCTCGGGCTGTATCCGTTCGGGGCAAGGGTGACCTGCCCCGAACGGGACCTACTGTCGGATACCGCCGATACCCTTGGCTGTAGGCGCGCGACCATCCGACCGCACGCGCGCGGCCATCGCACGACCTTCGGCAGACCTTCGAGGTGGGGACCAGAGTGAACGCAACGCCGCTGAGCCCGGACGATCCGGCCGAGCTGGGCGGGTTCGCGCTGCTGGGACGGATCGGCCACGGCGGTATGGGCCAGGTCTACCTCGGCGAGTCCGCCGCCGGTGAGGCCGTCGCGGTGAAGGTCATCAAACCCACGGTCGTCGATTCGGAGACCCGGCAGCGGTTCGCCCAGGAGATCGAGGTCCTCAAGACGGTCTGGGGACCGCGCGTCGCCGCGTTCGTGAAGGCCGACACGGAGTCCGAGCAGCCGTGGCTCGCGACCGAGTACGTGGAGGGCCCCGACCTGCGCCGGCTCCTCGACACCCGGGGTGTCCTGTCGCCCCTGGCAGCCGCTTCGCTCGGAGCGACCCTTGCCGAGGCTCTGGCCGGAGTCCACAGCCAGGGGCTGCTGCACAGGGACCTCAAGCCGGCGAACATCCTGCTCGGCCCCAACGGCCCCAAGATCATCGACTTCGGCCTCGCCGTCTTCGCCGAGTCCAGCGCCTCCCTCACCGCACCGAACATGGTGATGGGCACTCCCGCCTGCATGTCTCCGGAGCAGGCGAACGGGGAGAAGCCGCTGACGGCCCCGGTGGACGTGTACGCGCTCGGGGCGGTGCTGCTCTTCATGAGCACGGGCCACTATCCGTACCAGGCCGACCACGTGCAGGTGCTGTTCAGCCACATCGTCAACCCCGAGAAGGCCCCCGACCTGTCGGGAGCCCCCGAGGAACTGGTCGGCCTCCTCTCGTCCATGCTCCGGTACGCGCAACACGACCGTCCGACGATGGACGAGGTCGTCACCCAGTGCGTTGCGGTCATCAAGGCGCACGGGGCGACCGTGGCCCAGGCCCGACGGCAACTGGCCGCCCTGGCCAAGGTCGCGTACGCACCGCCGGAACCCTCCCCCGTACCGGCTCCGGCTCCGCCGCCCACCGACGCCGAGGCTTTCTCCGAAGTGCCGACTCTCCTGGCCGCCCCGAACCCGGCGGCCATGGCACCGACCGTCCCACTGCCGCAGCCGTCCGTCGCCCCTGCCCACCCGCCGGGCTACACCCCGACGGTAGCGGTGACCACCCCGGAGGCCGAGGCCGCGCCCCGGCCCACGCCGGCGCCGCATCCTCGCCCCCGCCGTTCCGTCGCCGCGCTCCGGATCGCGGCACAGTTGCGGGAGACGTACGCGTCGACGGCGCCGTTCTGAGCGGGACGGCAGGCCGAGACGCTCCAGTGTGCGCCGGGCCGAGGTGGCACTCGCCCCTTGTCCGGAGGCGTGGCCCGCACGAAGATCTACACAGTTCAGCAGCTATCAGGAGGTACCGCGGGTGACCGCCCAGCAGTCCAGTCGGCCGTCCGGTGGGCAGCCCGTCCCGGGCACCGGTACGAGTCTCCCGCCCGGCGCCCAGATCGTCGTACGCGACGAGGAATGGCTGGTCAAGAACGTCACCCGGACCGATCACGACGGCGACCGCATCGAAGCCGTCGGGGTCTCCGATTTCGTCCGCGATCAGGAGGCCGTCTTCTTCACGGGCCTGGAGCGCACCCGCGACGGCGCGCCCGGCATCGAGTTGATGGACCCCGCCAAGACCACCCTGATCGGCGACGACTCACCGAACTTCCGCCGCAGCCGGCTCTTCCTCGAAGCGATCCTGCGCAAGACCCCACTGCCCCAGTCCGAGCGCGGTCTGGCCCTCGCCGACAGCTTCCTCCTCGACCCGCTGCCCTATCAGCAGCGGCCCGCGCAGCTCGCGCTCTCGGGGCGGAACCTGCGCCCCCGCATGCTGATCGCGGACGTCGTCGGCCTCGGCAAGACCCTGGAGATCGGACTCACCCTCGCGGAGCTGATCCGCCGCGGCCGCGGCGAGCGGATCCTCGTCGTGACCCCGCAGCACGTTCTGGAGCAGTTCCAGCACGAGCTGTGGACACGGTTCGCCATCCCGCTGATCCGCCTCGACTCCGCGGGCATCGAGCGGATCCAGCGGGAGATCCCGGCCGGCCGCAACCCCTTCACGTTCTTCAAGCGCGTGATCGTCTCGATCGACACCCTCAAGAACACCGATCAGTACAAGCACCATCTGGAGCACATCCGGTGGGACGCCGTCGTCATCGACGAGTCGCACAACCTGATCAACCGGGGTTCGCTGCGCAACCAGCTCGCGCAGCTCCTCGCCCCGCAGACGGACGCCCTCATCCTCGCCAGCGCCACCCCGCACAACGGCAACGCCCGCTCGTTCGCCGAGCTGATCGCGCTGCTCGACCCGGCGGCGATCCGTGACCCGGAGCGTTACTCGGCCGAGGACATCAAGCACCTGTTCATCCGCCGCACCAAGGTCAGCGCCGAGGTACGGGAGAAGATGTCCGGCCAGTGGGCCGACCGAGGGCCTTCCGAGTCGGTGCACTGCCCGGCGACCCCGGCCGAGGAGAAGATCTTCGACGAGCTGGCCCAGGTATGGCTGCCCGCCGAGGGCCGCTCGGTGAGCGACGTCCCGCTCTTCCCGTACACCCTGCTCAAGTCCTTCCTCTCCTCGCACGCTGCCCTGAGCTCCACGGTCGACACCCGGATGAAGACGCTGGAGAAGAAGAACGACCCGGACGCGACGGACGCCGAACTGGCCGCTCTCCAGCGTCTGCGCGGGCTGACGGCCGATCTGACCGCTCAGGATTCCGGCAAGTTCACCGCTCTCGTCGAGCAGTTGAAGGCGATCGGCGTCGGACCGCGCAGCGAGACACGCGTCGTGGTCTTCTCCGAGCGCGTCCAGACCCTGGAGTGGCTGCGGTCCGCCGTGCCGGCCGCGCTCGGGTTCAAGGGCAAGTCCCTGGAGGAAGCGGCCCGCGTGATGCACGGCGGCCTGTCCGACGAGCAGCAGATGCAGTGCATCGAGGACTTCGGCCTCGCCGACGCACCCGTACGCATCCTCTTCACCGGTGATGTGGCGTCCGAGGGTGTCAACCTCCACCGGCAGTGCCATCAGCTCATCCACTACGACGTTCCGTGGTCGCTGATCCGCATCGAGCAGCGTAACGGCCGTATCGACCGTTACGGGCAGGTCCACAAGCCGCAGTTCCGCGCCCTGATCCTGACCAGCGAGGTGGACGGCGCGAAGGACGACCGCACGGTCGCCGAGCGCCTCCTCGAGCGGGAGGACGAAGCACACCGCTCGCTCGGCACGGCGGAGGCGGTCTCCGGCCTGTACCGCGCGGAGGCCGAGGAGAAGTCGCTGATCCAGGACCTGCTCAAGGGCCGGACGGTCGACGAGTCGCTCCAGCACACCGCGGACGAGGCGGGCGGCGCGGACGATTTCCTGGCCGACTTCTTCGCCCAGGTCGACGACGTGTCCGCCGAGCCCGCCGTCGCGGCTCCCGCGTCGGACGGTTCCTCGGCTGCCCCGCCGAAGGCCCACGTGCCCCGTCTCTTCACGACCACCCGCGAGTTCGTCGACGAGGCGGTACGGGAGGTCTTCCCCGACGCCCAGCAGTCCCTCGGGATGGACCGCGACCCCGAGAACGGCCTGATCTCCTTCAAGCCCCCGGCCGACCTGGTGCACCGGCTGAAGGCGCTGCCGCCCGACTACCGCCGCGAGCAGCGCCTGAGCGAGCGGCTGCTTGTCACCCTCAACCGCAAGCTGGCCGACCGGGCCCTCGTACGGGCCCGTGAGTCGGGCACCTCCAGCTGGCCGGAGATCTCCCTGCTCACCGACCTCCACCCGGTGGTGGAGTGGCTGACCGACAAGGTCCTGGTGAAACTGGGCCGCCAGGAGGCCCCGGTCATCACGGCCGACGTCGACGCCCCCGTGTACCTCGTGCAGGGCATCTACTCCAACGCCCTCGGCCGCCCCACGGTCGTGAAATGGATGGCTGTCACCGGCGAGCACGTCACGGACGACATGGTGGGGACACTGCGCGAGGCAGGCATCGGCCCGACGATGGCCAACCCGTTGCAGCCCCACGACGCCGACGGCCTGCGGGCCGGTATCCCGGCCGCCCTGGAGTCAGCCGAGGCCTTCCTCTCGCGCCACAGCTCGGAGTGGGACAAGGCGCTCCTCGCCCCGATCGAGGAGTACCGGCAGCGCCTTGGCCAGTGGGAACAGCCCACCCTCGCCGGCGAGGAGACCAAGGACGACCTCTCCCGCCTCGCCGACTCCCTGCTGACGACGGGCCGGCCCATGCTGCGCGTCCTGGCCGTCCTCGACTCCGCCCACGGCTCCGCCGCGCACGCCTAGGAGAATCCCCATGACGTACGACTCCCTGGTCAACCGCGGTGACTACTTCTCCGCGCACTACCTGGCCGAGGTCTTCCCGAAGGACCTCAAGTCCGGGCTCCTCGCGGCCTGGAAGACCCGCGAGGAGGAGGCCAAGTCCTCGGACTCGGACGACTCCGAGCAGGAACCGGCCCCGGACGCCCTCCCGGTAACCCCTCGTCTGGGTCTGCGCGCCCTGCGCCGCCCGTACTTCCGTAACCGCGCCTTCTTCGCGGAGGCGGCGGTCACGCACGACGACGCGACGACGTACGACGCACCCGAGTGGCGCGAGCGCGCGACCACTCTCAACGCGTCCGTCCTCCGCGCCCTCGGTTATGACGCCAAGCCCCAAACCCTGACGGTGTCGCGGGCGGACCACACGTACGAGATCCCCGTCGCACACGCCGAACCGGGTCTGGTGGCCGTCGACTGCGGCTGGGCCGCCGAGCCGGACGCGGCCCTGGACGCGGACGGCTCCGGCCGCCTCCTCACCCCCGTACAGCTGGACGCGTCCGCCTCTCTCCGTACGGGCTCGAAGCTCGCCTCGTTCCTCTTCGCGAGCGAGGACGCGCCACGGTACGTGCTGCTGCTCGCCGGCGGCGTGATCGTCCTCGCGGACCGGGCGGCGTGGGGCGAGGGCCGCTACCTCGCGGCCTCCCTGGACACGGCCCTGGACCGCAACAACACCAAGGACGGCCAGGAACTCGACACCCTGGCCGCCTTGTTCGGCGCGGACTCGCTGCGCACTCCGGAGGAGGGCGGCGAGAACCCGCTCGCCGGGCTCGTCGACAAGTCCACGAAGCATGCCGTGGGCGTCTCGTCCGAACTCCGTGACGGCCTGCGCGAGTCGGTGGAACTCATCGCGAATGAGGTCCTGGCACGGATCGCCGGCCATGACGGCGTCCGCCTGGAGGACGTGAAGGAACTCCCGGAACTCTCCCGGCAGCTCACCCGCGAGTCGCTCCGCTACCTGTACCGCATTCTGTTCCTCCTGTACGCGGAGGCCCGCCCGGAGCTGGGCATCCTGCCGTCCGACTACCCGGAGTACCACCAGGGGTACGGCCTCGGCCGTCTCGGCGAACTCGTCGCGGAGCGGGACCTGGTGGGCGAGAAGGCCCGCGAGGGTGTCTACCTGTACGAGTCCCTGGACCTCCTCTTCAGCAAGGTCCAGGAGGGCTACCGGCCGCGCCGCACGCACGGGGTGGGCGCCAAGGACTCCGAAGACGTCGGCCTCCGCTTCGAACCCCTCCACTCGAAGCTCTTCGAACCGGAGTCGATCCGCCTGATCGGCGCGGAGTCGGTCAAGGACCCCCGCCACGACGACGACTCGGACGAGGGCCCGCGCTACCTGGACACCCGACTCCGCAACGCCACCCTGTACAAGGTCCTGCGGAAGCTGATGCTCACCCGGGGCAGGAAGGGCGAGCGCGGCGGCTTCATCTCGTACGCGCAGCTCGGCATCAACCAGCTGGGCGCGGTGTACGAGGGACTGATGTCGTACGCGGGCTTCATCGCGGGCGCGGAACTGTACGAGGTCGCGAAGAACGGCGACCCGAAGGACGGCTCCTGGCTGATCCCGTCCTCGAAGGCCGACGAGTACGCGGACTCGGTCTTCGTCCGCCGGCGGGACGAGGAGACGGGCGCGGATATCCGGCTCCGGTACCGACCTGGCTCGTTCGTCTACCGCCTCTCCGGCCGCGACCGCCAGACCTCGGCCTCGTACTACACGCCGGAATCCCTGACGAAGGTCACGGTCCAGCTGGCGTTGCAGCACCGCCTGGACCAGGACGACACGGTCACCGAGGCCCGGGAGCTCCTGGACTGGAAGATCTGCGAGCCGGCCCTCGGCTCGGGCGCGTTCCTCAACGAGGCCATCAACCAGGTCGCGTCGGAATACCTGCGCCGCCGCCAGGACGAGACCGGCCGGGCCATCGACACCGAGCAGTACCCGGTGGAGCTCCAGAAGGCCAAGGCGTACATCGCGCTGCACAACTCGTACGGCGTGGACCTCAACTCGACGGCGGTCGAGCTGGCCGAGGTCTCGTTGTGGTTGAACACGATGCACCCGGGCATGGAGGCGCCGTGGTTCGGCCTCCATCTGCGGCGGGGCAACTCGCTGATCGGGGGCCGCAGGGAGATCTACTCTGCGGACCGCCTGAAGAAGGGCGGCTGGCTGGGCGCCACGCCAGAACGCTTCCCTCTCACGGAGGCTTCGGCGGGCCTGCCGACCGGCTCGGTCCACCACTTCCTGCTCCCGGCGAAGGAGTGGGGCGCGGTCGCCGCCGAGAAGGAGGCGAAGGCCCTGGCCCCGGAGGAGGCGAAGGCCCTGGGCGCCTGGCGCAAGGCGATCACTAAGTCGCCGAGCGCGAAGCAGACGGCCCGGCTTCAGGGGCTCGCGCGTCGGGCGGAGTACCTGTGGCAGCTGGTGGTGCGTCGTTTGGAGATCTCCGAGCGGGACATCAGCCGCAAGATCGACGTCTGGGGTGCGGAGCCGCAGTGGCTGCGGCAGCCGGTGGAAGCGGTCCAGCGAGAAGAGGTCCTGGCGGACCTTGAGGCGGTGGACACCCCGTACTGGCGGCTGAAGACGCTGATGGACGCGTGGTGCGCGCTGTGGTTCTGGCCGGTCCAGGAGGCGTCGCTGCTGAATGGCACGAATCCCCGTTACCGGCAGGCGGCGGAGCTGGCGGAGCAGTCGGCGGCGTATGAGGTGGCGGTCTCGGGGGCGGAGGACGAGGAAGAGGACGAGGACGAGAGCGCCGGTGTCCTGATGTCCTGGGAGGAGGAGGCCCTCCCTGGTTTTGGTACGGAGGCCAAGCAGCTCTCCTTGACCCAGGAGGCCGTGGCCAAGCGCCGGATGGGCCGCCGCAAGGAGTCCATCACTGAGCGGCGCCGCGAGGTGATCCCGCTGGCGAACCTGGACGACTGGTTGGACTTCGCGGAGTCGCTGCTGGGGACGCAGGATGTGCCGGCGGAGTCGCTGATCGCGGAGTTCGAGTCGCTTACGGAGCTGACACCGTACGAGGATGCGTTGCCGGACTTGATGGGGATGGATCGGTCTTATTGGCTGGAGTCTCGGTTCCCGTGGGCGGCGCAGGCGAAGGACATTGCCACCCAGCAATGGTTCTTCCATTGGGAGTTGGAGTACGCGCAGGTCTTTGAGCAGGGCGGGTATGACTTGCAGGTGGGGAACCCGCCGTGGGTACGCCCAACTTGGCAGGAAGACTCCGTTCTCGCCGAACTTGAGCCGTGGTTCATGCTCGTAGAGAAGCCCAGCCTCACTGATTGGCGTTCCCGAAAGCTCGAGATCCTCCACGGAACGGGATCCACATATTTCCTAAACGAGCTTTCCGCCAATGTCGGACTCGCCTCAATCCTGGGGTCTCCCACTACATACCCCCTACTTTCTGGGACTCAGTCAGATCTCTACCGAGCGTTCATGTGCCGCTCCTGGATCAGCCTCAGCCAAACGGGAATCTCTGGACTCATTCACCCTGATACGCATTTCGGTGGAAGTCGAGATGGCAACCTTCGGGCTTCCGCTTACAAGCATCTAAAATTCCACGCACATTTCTCCAACAGGCGAGCCCTATTCCCCGAAGTGGAACGCGCACGGAAGTACGGCCTGCACATCTATGGGCCAGAGTCGGACATCTCATTCCCTCACTTGAGTTGGATGTTCGAACCACGAACAATCCTAGAGACCCTGACACACGACGGGTCTGGCGCGCTCCCCGGAATCAAACACCTTGGCGAATGGGATATTCGACCCCATAAAGGTCGCATCGTTCAGGTCAACCCCACAACCCTTGCCGAATGGAACCACCTGACCGGCTCAGAGGGTCCGCTTAGCCAAACACCCCTGCTAAATCTGGTCACATCCGGAGAACAGGGCGCAATCGCGGCCCTAGCGAGCCCAATGAAGCGGCTTGACGTGAATTCGACCTTCATCTCCTCCGGCTACCACGAGAAGTCGGCCAAGGATTCAGGAATCATCGAATGGCGTCAGAGCCAGGCGACAGATGCACGTGAAGTCGTAATTCAAGGGGTTCACGTTGGCGTAGCAAACCCCCTCTGCAAATATCCCAAGATTCCGTGCCGAAGCGTGCAGGATTGGAAGCTCAGAGACCCTCGCACACTTGCGGATTCAGAACTCCCGCGCACGAATTATGCGCGAGCCTGCGAATTTTCCAGATTCCGATCCAGTCAGGACCAATGGGACGGCAAGGAATATTCGGACTACTATCGAATCGCCTGGCGCAAGATGATTTCTTTCGATGGCGATCGAAGTCTCTTTT
The DNA here is from genome assembly GCF_036226405.1 of Streptomyces sp. NBC_01260. Classification (NCBI taxonomy): domain Bacteria; kingdom Bacillati; phylum Actinomycetota; class Actinomycetes; order Kitasatosporales; family Streptomycetaceae; genus Streptomyces; species Streptomyces sp. NBC_01260. Next base: position 1,687,092 of record NZ_CP108464.1, read on the forward strand.
CAGCGATCATCGCCCCCGGTGTAGCACATGTTGACGGGCTGTACAGTATGGCTCTTCGCGATAACGCAGAAACTGCCCTCTGCGCAGGATTCTGGGCATCGATTCCCCTCGACTACATGGTTCGAATTCTAGGCAAAGGAAACCTCCACCCTTCAGAGGTCTCCGGATTCCCGACCCCGGAGACTGGCCACCCACTTTCATCGGCACTCATCGTCCGCACACTTCGCCTCAACTGCCTCACGAACTCGTACGCGGCCATCTGGGGGGAGCTCTTTCACCCGACCTGGCCAGGGTATGAAGACTGGGCCCTTGCCTGGCCAAGCACCTCGCCACTTGCAAGCGACCAAACGGCCAACTGGCAGCATGCCACAGCATTTCGAACTGAACACGAGCGCCGCGCGGCACTAGTGGAAATAGACGCGCTTGTATCTGTCTGGTTGGGGATCACTGCGGATCAACTCGTCGCCATCTACAGGTCGCGCTATCCCGTGGTCTCCGACTACGAGTCAGAGATGTACTTCGACGCAACTGGCCGCAAGATCGCGAGGAACCATAACGCCTACGGTTTTGGCCAGACCAAGGAGACCTACCCGGCCCTCCTCGATCACCTGGATAGCCCGGCCGCCACCCCACTGCCCGAGGGCTACACCGCCCCCTTCTACAAGGCCGACCGCGAGACCGAGATGCGGGCCGCGCACGCGCACTTCTCCGCTCGGCTCGACGCGGAGATCGCTGCCGACCGGTGGACACCACCTGTGAAGGCCGACGCGTAGAGCTCGTAACACGATCTTGTTGAAGTGTCCTGGTTGGGCGTTACCGGTGTGACGATTCGGCCGTTCGTGATGGTGTGGGTACTCGACCGTGGATCGTGGACGATGAGTTGTGGGCGTTGATCGAGCCGTTGCTGCCGCCGTGGCCGGAGCGGTCGCCGGGGCCTCGGCCGGTGTCGGACCGGCTCTGTCTGCAGGGCATCCTGTTCGTCCTCTACAACGACATAGCCTGGCAACCGCTGGAGCTGGGGTTCGGCTCAGGGCAGACGTGCTGGCGTCGCCTGGACCGATGGCAGAAGGCAGGGGTCTTCGACCGGCTGCACCGGATCCTGCTCGCCGAACTGAACGCGGCCGGCGAGCTTGACTGGTCCCGGGCGTGCGTGGATGGCTCCCACATCCGCGCGAAAAAGGGATCCGACACCGGCCCGTCGCCGGTCGACCGGCGGAAGGCGGGCAGCAAACACCGCCTGATCTGCGACGGACGCGGCACCCCGCTCAAGGTCATCACGACCGCGGCCAACGTCAACGACGTCACCCAGACCCTCGCCCTGGTCGACGGCATCCCGCCCGTCGCGGGCCGCCCAGGCCGGCCCCGCCGCAGACCTGAAGCTCTGCTTGGCGACAAGGGATACGACTCCAACGCCCACCGCGACGCGCTGCGTCATCGGCGAATCCTGCCCATCATCTCCCGCAAGGGATCACCGAACATCAAGGGCTTGGGCAAGCTCCGCTACGTTGTCGAGCAGACCTTCGCTCTGCTCCACCACTTCAAGCGCCTGGCCGTCCGCTGGGAACGCCGCACCGAACTCCACGACGCCTTCGTCTCCCTCGCCTGCAGCCTCATCTGCTGGCGGCGGCTTCGGAAACCCAAGAACGGCTGACTGGTGTCAGGGCAGGCCAGGGGCCCCGACCGGCTGCTTCAGAACGTTGGTACCCTCCGCATCTACAGCGAGGCGGGGGAGATAATCGTGGGAACAGAGCCGTCGCGACCTCCGAGCCGCTGGTTTAGAGGAACTGGCTTTGGGGTCCTCTTCGGTGGGCTGACCACGGTGGTGACCACTGCTGCCATTGGGAGGGCCTGGGCTGCTTGTGACATCGGTAGCAGCGCAGCAGCCAACAGCATGACTTTGCTGCTTCTTGCGCCTCTCATATGGATCGCCGCTGCAGTTCCGTGGGTGATCCTGCACGGCACCCTCGGGAAACGTCATCGCAGGACAGCCCTGACTGCAGGGCTCGTCTTCACCCTGTGGTTCGCCTGGTTCCTCGTCACATGGCTCGGCATGCCGGACTCCTACCCCGCCCCGCTGTGCCCGGCCAACGTCCCACCCTGGTGGCCGAGCTTCGTCCCGGCATGACTCCGGCGAAGCCTACGAACGGCCTTGGCACAGGAAACAGCAACCTACTCAGCTGCCCCCGACCAGGCCGCTGCATGCCAGCAAGATCGTGTTACGAGTTCGTAGAACACGAACGGGCCGTGCCAACCGAGGTTGGCACGGCCCGCTTGGTCGTACAGGTCAGTGCGACGTGAAGGCGACGAACGCCGCCCACTGCTCCTCGTCGAAGCTCAGCACAGCCCCGACCCTGTTCTTCGAGTCGCGTACGTGGGTCGAACCAACGACGTTCGCCACCTCCACGCACTCGCCTCCCTCGCCGCTGCTGTAGCTGCTCTTGAACCAGGCCGATTCCGGCACGGCCCGCACAGACTCTTCGACGTTCATGTCTCTCCCAGCAACTTCTCGACGACGGCCAGCGATTCGCGCGGAGTGAGGGCCTGCGCCCTGAGGAGCCCGTACTGCTCCTCGATCTCCCGCACCGAGTTCCGATCCGTATGAAGGCGGCTGTCCTTGAGCACCTCCACGTAGGCGATCCTCCGCCCTTCCCTCGTCTCGATCAAGGTGAACGGGCCCGCCAACCCAGCGTGGTCCTCACGCTCTGTCGGCATCACCTGGATCTCAACGTTGCGGCGATGTCCCACCAGCAGCAGGTGCTCCAACTGCCCCCGCATCACGTCCCTACCACCCAACGGGCGACGCAGCACGGACTCCTCGATTACGAAGCTGATGGTGGGCATCGGCGTGCGGGAGAGAATCTCGTGCCTGGCCAGCCGGGCCGCGACCCGTTCCTCAACGGTCGCCTCATCCAACAAGGGCCGCCGCATCGCGAACACCGCCCGCGCGTACTCCTCCGTCTGCAACAGCCCCGGCACCGCCTGCACCGCGTACACATGCAGTTCCACGGCCTCCTTCTCCAGCTTCGCCGCGCCCCGGAAGAACGCCGGGTACTGGGCTCGCGCCACCTCCTCCTTCATCTCCTTCAAGATGCCGCGCGCACCCAGCAACTCATCCGCCTGATCGATGAACCTCCCCGGCGGGATCCGCTTGCCCTGTTCGAACGCCGCGATGGTCGCCGCCGAATACCCCGTCCTCGCCCCGAACTCCGCCCGACCCAGCTCCGCCCACTCCCGAAACCGCTTCAGCTGCCGCCCGAACACCTGAAGGATGCCCGTCGCCCCCTGCTCGGCCTCGTACCCGGCTTCCACTTCCCGATCGTCCATGATCCGCGCCTCCCACGCCCAACGCCCCGGCCGTCCCGCCGGTCACGCCCCGCACTGCCGACATCCTCCGCACCAACGCATACAGCCCGCACCCGTCCGCGCGTCACTCCTGGTCAACGGCACTCACGCAACGCCACCGTTGGCGGCATGAAATCCACAACTCACACCACCCAGCCCGCACACGAACTCCGCTCCCCCGGCCTGGAGTTCGACATGCGCTTCACATCCACCCCACGAGGTGCACGGCTCGCCCGGCGCCTCGTCTCGCACCGGCTCCACGAGTGGGGCCACCCGTACAACACGACCACCAACGACACCGTCACCCTCATCGCCGCCGAGCTCGCCGCAAACGCCGTACGCCACGGCCACGTCCCCGGCCGGGACTTCCACCTCCGTCTGACCATCGACGCAGACGCCGACGCCACGACCATCCGTATCGAGGTCACCGACACCCGCACCGAGCGGATTCCCGCCCTCGCCACCCCCGCGCCGGACGCCGAAGCCGGCCGTGGCCTGCTCCTCGTGGCGACCCTCGCGACCCTTTGGGGCACCACATCCCGCGTCGCCGCCCCCGGCAAGACCGTCTGGGCGGAGATCAGCACTCCCTCAGACCGGTGATCCCCTACGCTGCCGTCGTGGTCTATGCAATCTCCCTCTCGGCAGCAGAACTCGACTACACCGACTGACAGTTGCAGCTGGACCAGTTCATGGGAAAGACCATGGGTTCGTCCATGCGGTCGCGTGACTGTCTCCCCAGGTCACGCTCGATTTCGCGCGTACACGCCCGAGACAGGCAGCGCCGCCCCGCTGAACAGTCGCGGGTCGGCATGGTCGAGCACCCCCACGGGCAGACGAATCGCCGCCCCCGCGACGCCCTGACCGGGGTGTAATGGAGTCATTGTGGGCAGTCCCGCCCCCTGGGGGGAACTGGCGACTGTGACGCCCTCGCCGTGCCGCGTGGGCGCCGCGAATCTCAGCCTCACACTCTCCGACGAGGTCGCCGTAGCCCCCGACAAACTCGGTCAGTGCCTCGTCACCGTGCAGCGCGCGCTCGGACCGCGCTTGCAAGCTCCTCGACCGGCGGCTGAGGAGCGCCCCCTGCTCTCTCATTAGGATCTCCACGGGGATCTACATATGGGGGGTTGTTGTGCGAAGACTTATTGGAGCGGTCGCCGCAGCGGTTCTGGCTGTATGCGCGAGTGCGTGCTCTGAGCAGGGGCCACCTGCGAAGGCGGAACCGGCCGCGGAAGCCGTGCCGGCTGCAGAGATGAAGTCGGTCGAGAAGGTCGAGGGCAATGCGGACGTGCCCGCCTGGGTCACGAGTCGCACTTTCCCCGGTCTCACGTATGTGAAGTACAGCGAGTACCACAGCGCGACATCGGCGGAGCTGGGCGAAGCGCTGGACCACTTCGGGGGTAACGTCGACGCAGGCGAGGCAGTGGCGTATTGGGAGGACAAGGGGGTCTCGTCCACCAAGGATGCGATGTTCGAGGCAGACGTGACGGAGGGCGACCTCATGCAGTTGTGCAAGTTCGCACTTGGAAGGCTCCCTGATCGGAGCGTCGTCCTGATCCGCAATCTTGACTCGGGTACCGAGGCCAGTGCCAACATGAACATGAGTACAGGCGACACCCCTGGTACGTGCGAGAAGCCATGACGTAAGAGGGCCGGCGCACGCAAGCTGAGCCGGCCCTCCCCGGAAGCCGACCAGTCGAAGCAGCCACTGGCCGGGGACCAGATGTCGTTCTTCGAACCCGACGAGGGTCACCAGGGCTGACTGAGATCAGCCGTCCTTCGGCAGAGTCCCGTACGAGAAGGTGCACCGGACGCGGCCGTCGGCCGCGGGAACAAGGCGTACCTGCTCGGCGGACATCTGCAGCGGCCCGCCCGCCGACGCGTCCCAGAGCGATACCGTCCCTCCGGCCTCCCCGAACGACAGGTACGGATGCTCGGGCTTCAGAACACCACCCCGGCTGCCGAGTTTCGCCGCGGGAACCGTCGGCTCGACGCACATCCACTCCGGTGCCACCCCGAAGTACGAAGGTGGCGCCGTCTTCCGGACCGCGGCCGTACGGAAGTCGTCCACCGCCTCCCGAGCCGAGTCCAACGCCCCCAACCCGCACACCGCCACCACGGCCAACTGGGCACACACGTACAACGGAACTCCCAGCCGCTCGACAGGGCTGACGAACGGTGCGTGCACGTGTTTCGCGATGCCCCAGAGGGCCGGGACGAGCAGGGCGTAGCTGAGCAGGCTCAACAGCTTCACCGCCGACGTGGCCTGCCAGATCCCGGGAACGTCGAGGACATCGGGTGTCACGCCGAGACCGTCCGCGTACAGCGCGTGCAGCACCGATCCGGAGGCCACCACGCACGACACGGCAACCGCGAAGACGAGCGGCGCCGCCCAGGCGAGCCATTCGCCCCACGTCCACTGGCGGACGAGCAGCCAGATACCTCCCACCGTCGCCGTCACGGCGAAGGCCGACAGCATCTGCGCCGGAGTCCGGGCTCTGCCGTCCCCCGCGCCGAGGGACACGGCGAGGAGAAAGACCGCCACCACACCGCACATGAGGAGACTCCGCACACGGCCGCCGACCGCGAACAGGCCGTATGCAAGCCGGGCTCCCCCGACGAAGCACAGCACCGCGATCCCCGCCCACACCCATACCCGCACCCCGCTGTGCTGCCGGGCGACCGCCGCGCAGAAGGCCATGGCGAGCAGCCAGGCCACGAAGCGGAACACACGCTGCCAACCGTCCTCCTCGCGACGCGGAACGATGTGGCTTCGCTCCCGTCCGTAGAACGGCCGTACATCGACGGCAGCCCCGGGAGCGGAACCTCCGGGCAGGTTCATTCGGGAGAGCCGACGGGCTTCCGATGCCGTACCCGTGACCACCATTCCGGTGTCGTGGTAGCCGCGCCTCTCCGAAATACGCGCGCGTGACACTCCGACCGCTCGGCGCAGTCTCGCCATGCGTGTCACGGGCCCCGGGGCGGGTGCGCGGGGTGGTCTGTGATCAACCGTATGCACCCGCCAGCCGGTCAGCTGCTCCCGGTCCCGGTCCACCAACTCGCAGCGCCGGGCGTACATCTCCAGACCGACCGCCCGTGCCAGCTGCTCCACCCGCCAGGCAGCCGCCTGCTCAGTGCGCCGGTTGCGGGCTCCGAAGAACCGCACCTCGACGGAGTACAGCCGCGCCGAGGGAGCCGCGCGCAGCACCCCTCGCGACGCGCCCACACCGCGCGCGAACCCAGCGACGACCGGCCAGCCCCGCTGGTCGAACAGCCGCTCCGCCTCGTCCCAGTCGCGTTGCTCCCCGCGTACCTCGACGAGGACCACCACACGCTGGTCATAGCGTTTCCTGAGCACCAGCTCCCCCTCTCACCGGGATCCGAAGGTACAGCGACCTACGATGTGACGGTCACGGTGGTAGGCAGCCACTCCTACGAAGGAACGGACGCGAAGACATGTCACCGGAGGACAGCGGCAGCAACCGCGCACCCCAGCCGAAGGACCAGCTGTCCCTGTACGGCCGCTATCTGGACGATGCGTCCGCCGAGGACAGCGGGGGCTTCCTGGTGGAGATCGGGGCGGGCGGTCGGAGCACCGATGTCGAACTGGAGCGGCCCGACGAGGAGCCGGACAACGCGGATGAGCCGATCACGGCACCGTACGACCCGTCCAAGATCGAGATCCAGACCCTGAACCCGACGATCAACCTGCTGATCTCCCGGCTGGTCAACAAGATGATCGACCTCGCCCCGGACTTCCAGCGCAAGGCGGGCATCTGGTCGGACGAGCAGCAGAGCCGGCTGATCGAGTCCCTGCTCCTGCGTATCCCCATCCCCTCCTTCTACGCCTCCGAACTCACCGACAGCTCCTGGGCCCAGGACAGTTCCTGGGCGATCGTCGACGGTATCCAGCGCCTCACTGCCATCGCGCGGTTCATCGCCCCCGAGGCTCTGGCGAAGGCGGGGATAAGGTCCGGACCGCTGAAGTTGCGCGGCCTGGAATACCTCAAGGACGACTTCGAGGGCAAGGGGTACGCGGATCTGTCAGGGCGCATGCAGATCCGTCTCAACGAAAGCCAGGTCGTCGTCCACCTCATCCGTCCAGGGACTCCGGAAGAGGTCAAGTTCAACATCTTCGCGCGGATCAACACTGGTGGCCTCCCACTGACCCGTCAGGAGATCCGGCACGCGCTCGTCCCGGGCCCGGCACGCAAACTCCTGTCCTCGCTCGCCGAATCGCCGGAGTTCGCCTCGGCCACCAGCCACGGCGTCTACAGCGAGCGGATGGCGGACCGCGAGATGGTGCTGCGTTATCTCGCCTTCCGGCTCACCGACCCCAACCTGTTCCGGAGCCAGGACTTCGACCAGTTCCTCGCTCTCACCATGCGCCAGGTCAACCGGCTCACCGATAACGAGCGGGAGGGTCACGGCCACGACTTCCGGCGGGCCATGGTCACGGCTGAGAAGATCTTCGAAGGCCACGCCTTCCGTAAGCAGTTCCCTGGTCAGACGCGTCGCTCCCCCGTCAACAAAGCCATCTTCGAGACAGTTTCCGTGAATCTGGCCGCTCTCTCGGACCGCGAACGATCTGCGCTGGTAGCGTCCCGGGAACAGGTGGTCGAGGGTTTCCAGCAGCTCATGACCGACCGGGACTTCGAGCGGGCCGTGTCCGTGGGCACCGGCGACCGGGTCAAGGTGGTCGACCGCTTCGCCAAGGTGCGCGAACTCTTCCGCACCGTCCTGGAGAACAATAGGGGCAGCAACCAGTGATCGAACAATTGTCACTGACCAACTTCAAAGCGTTCCAGTCCGCCGACATCCGGCTGGCCCCGGTCACTCTCCTCACCGGCCTCAATTCCTCGGGCAAGAGCACGGTCCTGCAGTCCCTGGCGTTGCTGCGCCAGTCATACGACTCGGGCATCCTCATGTCCACCGACGGGGACACCGATATCCACGGGGGCCTCCTCCTCGACGGTGACCTTGTGGAGCTGGGAACCGGGCAGGACCTGCTGCACGAGGACTTCACCACGGAGCAGCCGGGCATGGACCCGGCAATCTCCATCGCGTTCAAGACTGCCGACAAGAAGACGTACACCTGGTCTGCTCGGTATGCGCCCGAACAGGACGTACTGCCGCTGGAAATCTCCACGCGGAAGGCGGACTGGGGTGACGTCCCCCTCTTCTCTCGGCACTTCCAGTACCTCAAGGCCGACAGGATTGTGCCCGCCACGACTTATCCTCGTTCTCACCACCAGGCGATCGGCCGTGGCTTTCTCGGATCGCGTGGCGAACACGCCGTCAACTTTCTCCGGCATCACGCCCAATACGTTGTGCCGGAAGGGGACCCGCTCCGACACCCGGAGGCTGGCGGACACACCCTGCTCGACCATGTCGTCGCATGGATGCAGGAGCTCTGCCCGGGGGTCAACCTCGAAGCCTCGGAGATTCCCGGGATCGACTCGGTCCGTCTCAGCTTCGGATTCGGCGGCACCGCCGGCCTGGACTCCACCCGGCGCCGCCGCCCGACGAACGTCGGCTTCGGTCTCACGTACGCCCTCCCCATCGTCGTGGCCTGCCTTACCGCCGGGCCCGGCAGCCTCATCCTGCTGGAGAACCCCGAGGCCCATCTCCACCCGCGCGGCCAGTCCCGTATGGCCTCCCTCATCGCCGCCGCGGCGTCCGCCGGTGCGCAACTCGTCGTCGAGACCCACAGCGACCACGTACTCGACGGGACCCGGCTCGCGGTCAAGCAGGGGCGGCTCGCGGCCGGGGACACCGCAGTCCACTTCTTCCGGGGCAACGGGGCTGGAGTGGAGATCATCACCCCTACGGTCGCCGAGGACGGATCGCTCTCCGAATGGCCGGAGGGCTTCTTCGACGAGTCGGATCACACACTGGACCAACTGCTGGGCTGAACGCCCGTACCGGATAGCGGAGCTCACCAGGGGGGAGAGCGCTCAGTGGTGCTCATGTTCTTCAACGAGAGGTCCTGCGTCTCGGACGCTACGCAGGACGAGGCCAGGCAGGCCATGCGCGACTTCATCAAGGTCTGCCAGGCGGTGTGGCAGATCCATCGCGGGACGACGCTGGTGAGCGAGGTCCGGCTGGAGGACGTGGAGATCTCTCCGGGCTACTACCTCCAGCAGTGGCGCAACGAGCCCGCCAACCACGACGCCTGGCAGTTCATGCGGAGGACATTGCAGAGAAAGGCGCCCCTCTCGGGTGTGCTTCCCAAGCCACCGGAGGACCAGGAGAGCGAGTATCGACACGAAGGCGACCCTGTTCTCGGCCTGGCCGCCGCCCACCTGATGAAGATGCTGGCTGTCAGCCTGCCCACGGGTTCCCGCTGGGCGGCCCCTTGGCTCAAGGTCGACTACGAGATCCTCAATGACGACGGCCTTACCACGGACAGCGCGAGCGTCCACCACGCCTCCGAGGACGCACACGTCCGTGAGCACGAGGACTGGATACGCACCACCGCCGCCTCCGCCACCACCAGCGGTGTGCAGTTGTGGGAGGAGCGCGACACCTTGTTCCCTTACCTCCAGTTCGTGCCGGGGGTGGAGCAGAATCTGCGGGAGCTGCCGGGTGTGGCTGTGGCGAACGTACGGGCCGAGCTCGTGCATCTCAATACCGCTGCGGAGAACTGGAAGCCCGGGGAGTCGGAGCCCTCGTGGGCGGTCAAGGTCGTTCCAGAGAGCGACACCCGCATTAATATGGGGCTGGTCGACTTCATCGATCTCGACGGTCTGAAGCGGACGTTCAGTCCCCATGTCCGGTACCAGCCGTACCAGGGCCGTATCCACTTCCGGCTGATCGCGGATGAGAGCAGGATCCGTGTGGGGTACGTCGGTCGCAAGCGCCTGACGGCCGGGGTACCGCGCAGCGCCCGGTAGCGGCGACTACGGCAGCCAGCGCGCCGCCTGTTCCCGGCTGACCTTGGCCTCGTCGACCCACCAGTGCCGGGCCTCCTTGTCCCACTGGGCCCGCAGCAGACGCTTGGCCTCGTGCCTCTGCTCGTACGAGACGTTGAGGTACAGGCGGCCGTCCCGTACCAGCCCCGGGTACACCTTCCCGTCCTGCGCCTCCGCTCGCTGGGCAGGCACCTCGGACACCGGAGCGGTCTCTCCGGCGGGGCGCCACTGTGCGCGCGCCGGACGTTCCATGCGGGTGTGCTCCATCAGACGCCGTACGCGGTCGCAGGAGGCGGGGTCGGTGTAGCGCATCATCAGGTCCGTCGGCCCGATGTTCGCGAGCAGGTTCTTCGAGCCGTGCCACAGGACCGAACCGTCCAGGATGAGGACCTTCTCGTGCATGCGGTCGCGGAACTCGACCCGGCAGCCGACGGCCTCCAGCTGCCCGACCAGCTCCCGGTGCCGCGCTACGCGGGTGGGTTCCTGCTGCTCCTCCGGCGGGCGGGTGAAGACCGTGACCTGGATCCCGGCAGCCGTCTTCGGTTCGAGCATCCTGGCCCACCGGCGGACCGGCGGCGCGTCCATGAACGCCGAATACAGCTCGATGCCGCGCTGCGCTCGCTCCACGTCCCATGCCACCGCTTCCAGGACCTCGCTGTGTTCGAAGAAGGCGGGCCGTGCCAGCTCCTCCGCCGACATGGTGGCCAACTGGTCCGCGTCACGGATCGGGATCAGCTGGTCGGCGGAGATGGTCTGCGCGTGCGCCTCCAGATGATCGACCATCGCCAGCGCCTCGCTGTGCGGGGCCAGGTGCTTGCGCAGGAAGTCGACGTCCGCCACGACGACCAGGTGGTCCTGGGCCCGGCTGAGAGCGACGTTGAGGAGGCGACAGGTCTGCGAGGACAGCCCCGTTCCGCTGTAGAAGAAGCCGGCATCCTTACCGGCGCCCGCCACGGTGTCGAGGAGCACGACGGGGCGCTGGCTGCCCTGGAACCGGTGGACGGTGTCGACCAGGCCGTCGTAGTCCTCCCCGAAGCGGTGGGCCAGGCTGCTCTTGAGGGCCTTGACTTGTTCCCGGTACGGGGAGATGACGGCGAGCCGGTCGGTCGCCCGTTCCCCTTCGGGGACCTCCTGCCACTTGCGGCCGGGCAGGATTCCCTCGTGCTGGAGCCCTCGGACCAGTTCGTGGATGACTGCGGCGTGAACGGCGTTCGTCATGTGGGGCTTGCGGCCGCCGCCGGGGATCCGGCGGCCGGACGTGTCGATCAGGATCACCGGGGAGTCGATGAGCGGGGCGAACGGCAGACGGCTGGTGTTGCCGCGCCCGGTCCTGAGTGGAGCGTCCGGATACGCCACCTCGTTGACGACCGCGCAGATCGGCTCCCGCATCCGGTACTGGGTGTCGAGCGCCACCAGTCGAGGGTCCTGGCGTACCCGGCCGGAAGGGTCGACCAGGCCTGCGGCGTGGAAGGCGTCCCGCGCCGTCCACTCGCGGGAGTGGGCGCGCTCCTCCTCGCTCGCCGCCCGGTCGCCGTCGCCCTTGGTCACGGCGGGCAGCTGCCGGAAGTCGCCCGCCACGATCAGCCTCTTGCGGGCGAGTCCGGCGGCGAACCAGGCCGAGGGAAGGTTTACCATGCCGGCCTCGTCGATCACCACGACATCGACCTCGTCGAGCAGCTTCCTCGACTGGACGGCCTTGGCCACGGTCGCTCCGAGCACTCGGCAATGGGAGCGGACTTCGTCTTGGATGCGCTTGCGCTTCTGCCCGAGTTCGCCAAGTCGCTCCTGGAGAGAGGCAACGGACTCGACGACGTTCTGCCTGGGCGGGATCCCTAGGATGGCGGCGCGGGCAGCAGGGAGGGCTCGGCTGGCCTCGGCGGCCTGCTTCTCGCCCGCCGTGTGGCGACGGGCCGCGCGCGAGACGTCCTCCCTGGCCCGCGCCGACTCGCCCTCCTCATGCGCCAGGGCGGTCCGGAGGTCACGCAGTTTCGCCGCTCTGCGCTCCGCGAAGGGTCCGGTCGGCTGCCCGGCCTTCTCCGTCTTCAGCCGCAGCTGCGCAGCCAGGGTGTCCGCGGCCGCCACCGCCTTCGCCGCTGCGGCGTGGTCGCGGCCGGCCCCGGCCATTTCTTCTGTGCCGGTGGCCAGGTCCGACTCCAGGTCCTGGACCCGGTCGTGCAGGACCAGCGCCGCCCGTGCGCCCTTGAGCTGGTCGGCCGCCGTGCTGATCTGCCGGTCGATGCTCTCCACCAGCAGGGCGGCGATCCGGGCCGGGTCGACCTGGTCGCCGTAGCGGCTGCGCAGCGACGGCAGGACGATGCTGCCGGACCGCTGGACGATCCCCTCGGCGAAGCCCTCCTCGTGCTCCAGCAGGGAGCACATCCGCTCAAGGGCCTGGTCCACCGCAACGTTTGTGGGGGCAAGGAAAAGGACCTTGAGTCCTTGGCGGAAACTGCCCTCGACGATGTGGCCGACGACATCCGTCTTCCCGGTGCCGGGCGGCCCCCACAGGAACAGCACCTCACTGGCGAGGGCCTGTGCGACGGCATCACGCTGACGTGGGTTCAGCTGGAGCCCCGTCCAGTTCGCCACCCACTGTCCCGGGTTCCCGGCACGGCCGGTGCGCGGGGCGCCCCGGCCGAACAGCCAGCCGGCATGGTCCGCGTCGATGGGGCTGTCCTGGCTGCCGGCCGTCTCCAGGCGCTCGGCCAGCACGGCCCAGTTCGCGGAGTCGTCCTTACGGATCTGGATGTTCCCGGGCGTCGCCCCGAAATCGGCTTTCGTCACGAGCCGTACGGTTCCGTCAGGAGCACGCGTGGCCTCGGCCGGTTCCCATGCCTTCCGGGAACGTGACGGCCTGGCGAGGACGGGAAGACCGTCCAGGCTCTCCTGCCAGGTGCGGCACTCGAAGAGATACTCGCGGGTCCCCCCGGACTGCGAGAGGAGCCGCCCCTTGGACAGGGCGACCTTCACAGCGCCGTCGGCGTCGCTCCTCTGTTCGGCGAGGATCTCGGCGCGCACCGCCGTCAGAAGCTCCTCGACGGGATAAGGACGTCCCGTGCCGGTCATGTCCGCCGCTCCCCACCATCGCCCCACAGATCCGGAGACTGTACGTGAGTCTGCCGCCGCCGAACGGTGCACTCGGCGGCCACTGGCCAGTGACTGGCCGGAATCATTCACGATCAGTCATTGCCCGGAGCGTTGTCGGCGGCGCCGTATACCGTTGGCGCAGCTCACCGACCTGGCACGAAGCGAAGGAGATCGCCGTGAGGCCCACGCTGGCCGCCGCGCAGCTGCGGGGCAGTCTCACCCAGTACCTCACGACGACGTACGCACTCACCGACGAGGACACCCGTCGGGCGCTGGAGCGGTTCCTCGAACATCCCGAGACCGGGATGTTCCGTGGCCCCTATCTGCGGATCAGGACCCCCTTCCACAAGGCCGTTGCCGGCTGGGAGAAGCACCTGGAGTGGAACCCTGGCTTCACCCCGTACCGGCATCAGGCGAAGGCGTACGAGCGGCTGAGCACGCTCCACGGGCCCGCCCTGCCGACGCTGGTCACGACGGGGACGGGTTCCGGGAAGACCGAGTCGTTCCTCGTCCCCGTCCTCGACCACTGCCGACGTGAGAAGGCACTCGGGCGCCGCGGGGTCAAGGCCGTGCTGCTCTATCCGATGAACGCGCTCGCCACCGATCAGGCCGGCCGCATCGGCGAGTACCTCGCGCAGCCGGAACTGGCCCAGGTGACCGCGGGGCTCTACATCGGCGACCGGCCGGACACCGACTTCCGCCGGGTGATGACGCGGCGTGAGGAGATGCGGCAGTCGCCGCCCGACCTGCTCATCACGAACTACAAGATGCTCGATCTGCTGCTCCAGCGGACCGAGGACCGCGCGCTGTGGCAGGACTCCGGGATCCAGTACGTGGTGCTGGACGAGTTCCACACCTATGACGGGGCGCAGGGCACGGACGTCGCCATGCTGCTGCGCCGCCTGGCTATGGCCACGGGGCAGAGCGAGCCCGGGCGTCCCCTCGGTTCGATCTGCCCGGTGGCGACCTCGGCGACCCTCGGTGAGGGCGGGCCCGGGACCGGTCCCGGCTCCATCCTGGAGGTGGCTGCTCAGGTCTTCGGGATGCCCTTCTCCAAGGACGCGCTGGTGGGCGAGGAGCGGATGACACCCGAGCAGTTCACCGGGCCGGTGAACTACGGTCTGCCCGAACCGCCTTCGCCCGAGGAGGTCATCGCCTGCTCCGGTGGCCCCGATGTGGTGTCGCGTCCGGACTTGCTCGATCTCAATGCCCTGGCGGCTCGGATGCTCGGGCAGCAGGGCCTGTCCGCCTTCGAGATCGGGCGGCTGCTCAAGCAGCACGACTTCACTCAGGGGGTGCTGTCCCTCCTCGACGGGGACCCGCTGAGCGAATGGGAACTCCGTGACCGCCTCGGCCGGTTCGGGTACACCTGGGGCCGGACCGCGCGGGAGAACCCCCGCCTCGCCCTCGCCGCGCTCGCACGCTTCGTCGCCCTGCTGTCGGCGGCCCGCGATCCGGAATCGGACGAGCGCCGCCCGCGCCCCCTGCTGCACGTGGAGACCCACCTGTGGATCCGGCCGGTCGGCCGGATCGTGCGCGGAGTCGGCCCGGGAAAGCCCGAGTTCCACTGGTACGAGGACGATCGCGCTCGGCGCTCCGCCCTGCTCGCGACGCCCTCTGAGGGCGACGAGGAACCCGAAGCCGGCCAGATCGGGCACGTGGCGCGTTCTCATCGCGCGCAGTCGGCGATCGGCGCGGACACCGCCGTACGGCAGGCGAGCATAAGGCTGCCTGCCGTGTACTGCCGCAACTGCGGCCGCTCCGGCTGGGCGGCCGTCTCCCCGGAAGCCGATCCCCAACAGCTCGTGATGGCCCACGACAAGATCTGGCGCGCCAGCGTGGGGCGGGAGAAGCGGCGGGTCCGCTATTTCATCGCCGCCACGGCGGCGGAGCAGGAGGACACGCTGGCGGCGGTCAGCCAGTCCCGCCCCGCAACGGGAGGCGGACAGCCACCGGCGCTGATCCTGGACGGTGCTCAGGGGACCTACCGGCTGCCGGTCGCCCAGGACGCCGGGAGCCTTCAGGACGCCTGTTTCGTCCAGGCGATCACCGAGAAGAAGACCGCCGACCGGGCTGCCGTCGATCAGCGCTGCCCTGCCTGCGACACCGACAACGCGATGCGCTTCCTCGGCACTCGGCCGGCAGCCCTGGCGGCCGCGACGGTGACCCAGCTGTTCACCGGTCAGGAGGTCGCACTCGAAGCGGAGGAGCGCAAGACCCTCCTGTTCAACGACTCGACCCAGGACGCCGCCCACCGTGCGGGGTACGTGGCAAACCGGTCGTTCACGTTCTCGCTGCGCTCACTCCTCGCGCGCAACCTGGACGAGTCCGGCAAGCCGTCGGCTCTCAACGACCTGATCGGGAACGTGCTCGACTCCGTCGAGGATCCGCAGGCCCTCGCGGCTGTCGTCCCGCCCGATCTGTACGACGAACCAGGCGTGGACCGGCTGCTCTCCGGGCGGGGCACGGGCGATCTGCGGACCTGGAAGCTCATCGGAGAGCGGCTCGCCTTCGCCACCGTCATGGAGTTCGGACTCCGATCCCGGCAGGGCCGCACCCTGGAGCTGACCCGGACGGCGGCCGCCGAGGTCGTCATCGGGGACCAGCACCGGATCACCATGCTCGCCCGCGACCTGCACATGTCCTTGCCCGGTCAGCTGCTCGGCACCGGCCTGCCGACGGCCGAGCGCTATCTGGCCTTCGTCCGCGGGCTGCTGGAGCGGGTCCGGCTGCGCGGCGGGGTCCGGCACCGGTGGCTGGAGCCGTGGATGAAGGACGCCGGGGTGACCCGGTTCAAGATCTGGGGCGGCAGGCCCGACGGCATGCCGGCGTTCCCCGACAGTGTGGCCGCGCCGCGCTTCCTGCTCGACGGTGACAAGGGCAGGTCCGACTTCGACTCGACGACAGCCCGCACCGGCTGGTACCAGGACTGGGCGCGCCGGTGCCTGGGCCTCGACGCCCCCGGGGCTGCGGAGTATCTCCGCAGGCTGCTGCCGGTCCTCGTCGACGAGGGTCTCCTCGCGGTGCGGACGGCACAGGACCGGACGACGAAGGTCTACGGCCTGCAGCCCGGCCATGTCGAGGTGCGGCTGCTTGAGGACGACATCGTCAACAAGGCCTTCGTCACCTGTGAGGCGTGCGGCTGGCAGCAGGTGGTCCATCCCTCCCGGCGGACCCGCTGGTACGGCCATCCCTGTCCCCGGTACCGGTGCCGGGGGCAGATCACCGCGCCGCAACCGGGCCAGGCCACGGTGCTGTCCTCCGGTTCCACCAGCTTCGGCGGCCCCCGGCCGCGCGACTACCGCGATGACTACTACCGGCACCTCTACCGGACGGGTGGCACCTTCCGGGTGGTCACGGCCGAGCACACCGGCATGCTCACCCGGCCGCAGCGGGAGCGCGTGGAGCGGGCCTTCCGCGACGGCACCCACTACACCGACCCGAACGTGCTGTCGTGCACTCCGACCCTGGAGCTCGGCATCGACATCGGAGACCTGTCCGCGGTCCTCCTGGGATCGCTTCCGAAAGGCCCTGCCAACTACGTGCAGCGAGCGGGCCGTGCGGGCCGCAGGACGGGCAACGCCCTGGTGGTGGCCTTCGGCGGTCGCCGGGCCCGCGATCTGTACTACCTGGACGAGCCTCGGGAGATGATCGCCGGGGACATCGTGCCGCCCGGCTGCTACCTCTCCGCGGTGGAGATCCTGCGCCGCCAGTACACGGCACACCTTCTGGACCTCGCGGCGCGGGGCCGGCTCACGACGAGCGACGGTGAGCCACTGCAACCCGCGCCGCGCCTGGTGTCGGCGCTGTTCGGCAGCACGGCCTGGTGCCAGGATCTCGCGGACGCGGCCCTCGCCCATGGCGCCGTGCTCGTCGAATCGTTCCTGGCCCTCTTCCCCTCACTCCCGGGCCGGCCGGACACCGGGGTCTCCGGCCAGGCCGCCGACGAACTCCGCACGTACGCGTGCGGTGGCATCGTGCGCGCGCTCCAGGAAGCCGAGGAGGAATGGACCGGCCGCGGTGAGGAACTCCGGCGCCGACTCCACGCCATCGACACCGCGATGGACCAGCTCGTGCGCAGCGATCCCGAGCAGGAACGCGAATGGCGCGAGTTGCGCGCCGAGCGCTACGCGACGGGCAACCTGCTGCGCGACCTGAACCAGACCAGTGCCCACGGGGCTCTCGTCG
Organism: Streptomyces sp. NBC_01260; assembly: GCF_036226405.1. Lineage (NCBI taxonomy): Bacteria > Bacillati > Actinomycetota > Actinomycetes > Kitasatosporales > Streptomycetaceae > Streptomyces > Streptomyces sp. NBC_01260. The sequence continues at coordinate 1,704,620 of NZ_CP108464.1, forward strand.
AGCTCGGTCTCCTGCCCAACTACACCCTCTCGGACACCACCACGCAGCTGGAAGCCACCCTCTCCTGGACCGAGCAGCCCGAGACCGAAGGGGCCAAGAAGACCTACCACAGCGAGGTCCGGGACTACGAGCGCTCCCGCCGGTCCGCGCTGTCCGAACTGGCGCCCGGCAACAGCTTCTACGTCAACGGCTACAGGCACGTCGTCCGGGCCCTGGACATCGGCAGTCCGGAGCGCCGTGCCTGGTCGGTGTGGCGCATGTGCCCCGCCTGCGGCTACGTCCGTACGGAGAACTCCCAGGCCGATGCCTCGCCCTGTCCCCGGTGCGGCGGCCGGGAGATCGCCGACGCCGGCTGTGTCCAGCGCGTTCTGGAACCGAAGCGGGTCATGTCGCGCGACAAGCGGGACGACGCCCGCGTCCGGGACGACAAGGACGAGCGCGACAGCAGAAGGTACGCCGTCCTCACCACCGTGGACGTCGACCCCGTGCACCTGGCTACGGGCTCCTGGCGCCATGACACCGCCGTCTTCGGCGTCGACTTCACCCGCCAGGCCGTGGTGCGCACGCTCAACCTGGGCCTCGACCGTCAGGACGGCAGCAGCACCGTGCCCCTCGCCGGGGCCGAGGTGCGGATCAACCCGTTCTACGTCTGCACGAGCTGTGGCGGCGCCACCTCCGAGGGGCGTCCGGTCGTGGACCACCATCAGGACGCGCTCACCGAATCCCTTGCAGCGGCGACCAGGGCCAGCGCCCACCACCAGCTCTGGTGCCCGCGCCGCAAGGTCCGTACAAGCGCCCCGGAAGGTCAGGGGAAGGGAGAGGACGTCCCTCTGCTCCTGGCCCACGAGCTGACCACCGAGGCCGTCCGCATCCTGCTTCCCGCATCGGTCGCCCGCGTCAAGGAACGCCTCGCGTCCTTCACCGCCGCGCTGTTCGTGGGCATCGCCGCTCGCTACGGCGGCGACCCGGACCACATCGACATCACCGCCGCGTCGATGCCTGACGGCAACGACCCGGAATGGCCTCGTCGTTTCCTCGTCGTCTACGACCGTCTGCCGGGCGGCACCGGCTATCTGCACCGGCTCGCCACCTCCGACGGCTTCCGCGAAGTGCTGCTGAGGGCCCGCGAGGTGATCGACAACTGCCCGTGCATCGAGAAGGGCCTCGACGGCTGCCACCGCTGTCTCCTGCGCCGCGTACCGGCCGGCGACTACGACAAGGTCAGCCGCAACGAAGTCCGGCAGATGTTCGACGAACTGCTGGGAGCCGACGGCGGCGACTGGGCCACCTCACCGGTCGCGGCCACCCACCAGATCCCATTGGAGCAGCAGGCCGAGAGCGATCTTGAGGTCATGTTCATGGAGACCTTGGTCGAATGGGCGAAGCAGCCCTCGGCCAAGGCCAGTGCGGACGCCTACACGACCACGGCCGGGACGTACTCACTGGACCTGCGGCTGACCGGCGTGGACGGGGCCACCTTGAGCTGGCGGGTCTCCCAGCAGCGGGTCCTCGACGGCACCCGCCCCGACGTCCTCTTCGAACGTACCGATGCACCCGGTCCGCGGATCGCGCTCTACCTCGACGGATACGAGTTCCACGCCGGGCCGAAGCACAAGGACAGGCTCGCCGACGACGCCGTCAAGCGCACCAGGCTGCGCGCCGACGGGATACGGGTCTTCCAGCTCACCTACTACGACGTGAAGGACTGGCGGACCCGGGTCCGCGACACAGGGTACGCGAGCACGGGGCCGGAGAACCCGGTCTGGTTTCCGTACGGCGAGCAGGGCCAGAAGCGTGCCCGCGACTACTACGCGGGCGTGCACGGCGGCCTGCCGGGCGAGCTGTCCGCGAAGCTCTGGGTGAATCCGGCGGACCTTCTGATCGCTTATCTGCGTGCCCCGGACGCTTCCTTGTGGCAGCAGCGCGCCGAGGCCGCCGTCGCGGGGCTGCTGGGCGCCGGGGCCCGGATCGCCGCGCTGCACCCTCAAGCCGTCGGCGAACAACTCCTCATCGCGCTGCGGGGCGGCGCCCCGCAGGGGCCCAAGGGACCGGTGCAGCTGCTGACCGCGGTCGACGCCGCAGGATGTGTGGTCACCGCCGCCGCGGACGGTCGCCACCGGCCGCCGATGTGGACCGGGCTGACCCCGCTCGACGACAGCGACCGGGCCGTCTCGGACGAGGCCGGGCACAAGCGGCGCTGGCAGGGCTGGCTCTACTGGAGCAATGTGCTGCAGTTCCTGGAGCACGGCGGCGGTGACAGTGTCCAGTTGACGACCAGCCTGCTGGAAGGCTTCACCGTCGACGGCCTCAGCGTCGCCGGAGGCTCGGGCTGGCTCGAATCGCAGCGGGCCGAGCGGCCGGCCGCCGCCGCCGTCACGGCGAGTCCCGCCGGAGACGTCGTGGAAGAGCCCGCCCCGGTCATCCCCGCCTCTCGGCCCGCCCAGCCCACCAACGCAGCTCATGACACGGGCTGGGGACAGGTGCTGGAGTTCCTCGACCCCGATGAGCCCGGTCTGCTCCCCCTCAGCCAAGGGCTGTGCGCTCTGGACGTGGTGCCGCCGGAAGCCGGCTACGAGCTGGACGAGCACGGCTGGATGGCCGAACTCGCCTGGCCCTCCGCCCAAATCGCCGTGGTGACGGCCCACCGACCGGCCGACGGGGAGCGCGACCACGACGCGGAGGACCGGGACAGGGCCTTCGCCGCGGCAGGCTGGTGGATCAGCACAGCCGTCTCCTGCACCCCCCGGGACATCAAGGACCTCCTTGCCGCGGCAGAGGGCGAAGACACGGACACGAACGACGGAGACCAGCAGCGATGACGACCACGGGCGTGACCCTGCGTCTGCTCGACAAGGCGGACAAGGAGATCCTGAGGCTGCCTCGTGCGGTCAAGGGCGCGATCTACGACTTCCAGCACAAGTTCAAGGAGAACCCGCAGCTCCGGGGTCTGCGGTTGAAACAACTGGAGGGTCACGACCGGCTCTGGTCGGCCCGTGTCAACGACGAGTACCGGGCCCTGCTGCTGCGCCTGGCGGAGACCGACTGGCTCATCGTCTCCGTCAAACACCGCAAAGACGTGTACGAGAAGCTCGACCGGCTCTCATACGGAATCAACCGGATCACCGGCGGCATCGAGTACGTAGACCTCGAGATCGTCGAGGAGAGCGTCCTGCGTCGGGCGGCGACTCCCGGGCCGGCCACCGCCCCCATCGAGCCTGCCCCGGCGCCCGCTCCCGTCCCGCTGTTCGCCGCGTTCTCCGATGAGCAGCTCACTGACCTCGGCGTCGCGGGACCGCTCGTACCGGTCGTCCGGACCCTGACCACAGAGGATCAGCTCCTCGGCCTGGCGGAGTACGCCCCGCAGCTCACTTCCGAAGTCCTGCTCGCACTTCACGACGGCGCGTCGTACGACGCGGTGCTGGAGCAGATCACCAGTCCCGTCTCCGCACCGGACCCCGTCGACACCGACGACTTCCGGGTCGCCGCCGAGCGGCCGGCCACCATGGTCACGACGACGGACGAGGCGCTGCGCGAAGCCCTGGAAGGCGGCGACTTCGGTCGGTGGAAGGTATTCCTCCACCCGACCCAGTCCCGGCTCGTCGACCGCGAGTACTCGGGCCCCGCCCGGGTGGGTGGCGGGCCGGGCACGGGCAAGACCATCGTGGCCCTGCACCGGGTCAAGCACCTGGTGGACCGGCTCCCTCCCGGACGCAACAAGCCCGTCCTCCTCACCACGTACAACAAGAATCTTGCCGCCGACCTCAGGTCACGGCTGCTCCAGCTGGGCGGCGAGGAGCTGCTGGCGCGGGTGGAGATCAGCCACGTCGATCAGCTCGCGCTGCGCGTCGTACGCGAAGCCGAGCCCGGAAGCGCCAAGCAGACGCTCGACGAGAGCCAGGCTCTCCGAGAGTGGCGTGCCATGCTCGACGAGCTGGGCGAAACCGGGTGGGACGCCCAGTTCCTGCACGACGAGTGGTCGCAGGTCATCCTGGGCCAGGCCGTCGTCTCCCGCACCGAATACTTCCGTGCGCGGCGAGCCGGCCGGGGCAAGAACATCGCACGGGCCGAGCGCGCCGAGATCTGGCAGCTCGCGGAGCGTTTCACCCAGCGACTCGACCGCCTCGGGCGGCAGACCTGGGAACAGGTCGCGGAGCGCGCGGCGCGGCTGGAGATGGACCGCGAGCGGCGGATCCAGGCCGTCGAGCGTCAGCGGGAGGAGGCGGGTGGTCTCGACAACATCCATCTTCAGGCCGGCTCCGCGGGCTGGCTGCGGCACCGCTTCCAGCACATCGTCGTCGACGAGGCACAGGACCTGCGGGCCGCGCACTGGAAGCTGCTGCGGGCGATGGTGCCGCGTGCCGCCAACGACATCTTCCTCGTGGGCGACACGCACCAGCGTATCTACGGCAACCAGGTCACGCTGGGCAGCCTCGGGGTCCATATCCGCGGCCGCTCGGCCAAGCTCACGTTGAGCTACCGAACGACGCGGCAGATCCTCGGCTCCGCTCTCGGGGTGCTCAGCGGTGAGAGCTTCGACGACTTGGACGGCAGTACCGAGGACCTGGCCGGGTACAGGTCCGTCCTGACCGGAAGCCTTCCGCAGTTGCACGGTTGCGAGGACTGGGAGTCCGAGCAGGAGTCGATCGCCGCACTCCTCGTCGACTGGATCGCCCTGCCGACACCCCCAGGGCAGATCGCCGTCTGCGTTCCGACCAACGCCATGGCAAGCGAGCTTGCTTACACTCTGCTCGCCCACAAGGGGATCAAGGCCGTCGAGATCGGCCCCGAAGGCCCTCGTGGAGACGAAGGCGTCCACATCGGCACGATGTTCCGCTTCAAGGGACTCGAGTACCAGCGCATGGTCATCGCGGGCGTGCGGGACGGGCTCGTCCCCCGGGAGGCGGTCACCCGCCTACAGAGCGACGATGCCGTCCGCTATCGACGCGAGCTCCAGCGGGCCCGCTCACTGCTCTTCGTCGCTGCCACCCGTTCTCGGGACAGCCTCGCCATCTTCTGGCACGGCCGTCCGAGCCCGTTCCTCGGACCGCTCATGCGTTTGCCCGCTTCATGAACACACCGGACGGCTGAGCCACCCTGGAACAGGAGATTCTCGGGGACTCAGCCGCCCCGTTTGGCGAGCCCAACGCTCCGGAGCACTGATGGCGCAGGTGACGCGTAATCAACAGTGGACGGGACGACGGGAACAGCTCCGCCCAGTGCGATCCCTCGGTCACTCCTGACACGCTTGCGCGATCAGGCCGTCCCTTCAATCCGATGCGGCTTCACCTCCTGCAGAGACAGCAGGGCCTGGAGGCTCGACCTCATCGGTGAGACCCAGAGGCGGCTGCGCCGAAGTCACCGTGAGCCAGTCATCTCTGACACCACAACCGCTCTCGCCGTCGCGGTCGTCTATTTCTCGGACGCAGCGCATCGTGATCGCTGGCGGCTCCCCGCGGTCGGATGGCACGAGGCGGCCACGAAGCGCACCCTCAGCAAGGACGCGACGCCCCGTGCGACTCGGTGAGCTCGAGCCTTGGCTGACGCGCAATCAGAACGGGCGTCAAGTGAGCGTCAGCCCGTCGCGCACCATTCCCGGAGAAAGTCACCGCAGCTGGCTCATCCCTTGCGGTCGTGGGTGAAACCGCAGGTCAGAGCAGTCTGCCCGGAATGGCACGCACTCCACGTCGTGTACCGGGGGAAACAGGTCGAACAACCCACCCGAACCACAAAGCGTCAGGTCAGGCACCCTTGTCCGCAGGCTCCAAGATGGCCACGCACTCCACATGATGCGTCATCGGGAACAGATCGAACGCCCGCAGCGTCCGCACCTTGTACCCGCCCTCGCGGAAGTACGCCAGGTCCCGCGCCAGCGCCGCCGGGTCGCAGGCCACGTAGGCGATGCGGCGGGCGCCGAGGGCGGCGAGGCGCTTGACCGTCTGCTTGCCGGCTCCGGCGCGGGGCGGGTCGAGGACGATCAGGTCGGCCTCGGTGATGCCGGTGCGGGGCAGGATCTGGTCGACCTTGCCGTGCTCGATGCGGACCCGCTCCAGGTCCTTGAGGTTGTGGCGGGCGTCCTCCACCGCGCGCTTGCCGGACTCGATGCCGAGGACGGCGCCCTTGTCGCCGAGGCGTTCGGCGAGGGAGCCGGCGAACAGGCCGACGCCGCAGTACAGGTCGAGGGCCATTTCGCCCTTGCGCGGCATCAGGCCCTGCATGACGGCCTTGACCAGGGTGTAGGCGGCCTGGGGGTGGACCTGCCAGAAGCCGCCGGAGCCCACGCGGTAGGTGCGGTCATCAGCGCGTTCGCGGACGAAGCCGCGGCCGTGGACGCGGTGCACTCCGCCGTCGTGCTCGTCGACGCGCAGGACCGAGACGGGCTTGTCGAGCTCGACCAGCGGGAGGCGGCCGCCGGAGCGGGGGGTGAGGATGACCTGACGGTCGTTGGAACCGGTGGCGGCGATGGCCTCCACCGTGGCCATCTGGGGCCAGTCCTGCTTCTCGATGCCGAGTTCGGTGACGCCGGGGGCGGCGATCAGGCAGTGGTCGATGATCTCGATGTCGTGCGAGCGGTGCTTGCGCAGGCCGACCCGGCCGTCCTCGTCGATGGCGTACTGGACCCGGGTGCGCCAGGCGGGCACCTCGCCCGGCGGGAGCTTGTCGCCCTCGGCCGGCATGACGGTGCCGTCCCAGCCGGCCTCCTCCGGGGTGAGGCCCGCGAGGTGCTGGAGCTGTTCGGCGATCACTTCGCCCTTGAGCCGTCGCTGGGCGCCGGGCTTGGCGTGCTGCCAGTCGCAGCCGCCGCACTTGCCGGGGCCCGCGAACGGACAGGGGGCCTTCACTCGGTCCTTGGACGCCTCGATGATCCGCACCGCGTCGGCGCGCAGGAAGCGGGAGTCGGCCGCACCGTCGGTGACCCGGGCGACGACCGTCTCGCCGGGGAGCGTGTGGCGTACGAACAGGACCTGGCCCTGCGAGGTCCGGGCGATGCAGTGGCCGCCGTGTGCGACGGGGCCGACCTCGACCTCGTACTCCTGCCCCACCAGCGATTCCACGGCCTGCGTTTCTTCCGCCTGCGGGTCTGCGGCCTGCGTTTCCCCGGTCTGCGGCGACGTGGATTCGTTCTGCATGAGGGGGTGGCTCCAGAGATCAGGGGAAACAGGGGGAACGATCGCGACGTGAGAGCGGCCGGACAACAACCTACGAGTGTACGTGGGTGTCGTCCGGCCGCTTACCACGAGCGGGACCGGGCTGCGGAATGGACCGCTGCCGTGTGTCAGCTCTTGTGGGTGGGCTCCTTGGGCCTGCGCTCCACCGGGCCGCGTCGCACCATGCCCGGGGCGCTCCAGTCCGCGCGCTTCCTGGCACGCTTCTTGGCCGCCTCGGAGGACTCCAGCTGGTAGGGCACGGAGGTGACCATCACGCCGGGAGTGAAGAGCAGTCGGCCCTTGAGGCGCAGGGCGCTCTGGTTGTGCAGCAGGTGCTCGTACCAGTGGCCGACGACGTACTCCGGGATGTAGACGCTCACGACGTCGCGCGGGCTCTCCCGGCGCAGGCCCTTGACGTACTCGATGACCGGGCGGGTCACTTCGCGGTACGGCGAGTCGAGGATCTTCAGCGGCACGTTGATGCCGCGCCGCTCCCAGTCCTCCCTGAGCGCCTTCGTCTCGGCCGGGTCGACGCTGATGGAGAGCGCCTCCAGCTGGTCCGAGCGGATCAGCTTCGCGTACGCGAGCGCGCGCAGGGTGGGGCGGTGGAGCTTGGAGACCAGGACGATCGAGTGGACCCGGGAGGGCCGGACGCTCTCGTCGGACGGGGTCTCGTCGGCGGCGATCTCCTCGGCGACCCGGTCGTAGTGCTTACGGATCGCGGTCATCGTGCCGTAGAAGATCACCATGCCGAGCAGCGCGACCCAGGCGCCGTGGGTGAACTTGGTGGCCAGGACGACGACGAGCACCAGGCCGGTGAAGAAGGCGCCGAAGGTGTTGATCGCGCGGGAGCGGATCATGTGACGGCGCTTGAGCGGGTCCTTCTCGGCCCGCAGGTGGCGGTTCCAGTGCCGGACCATGCCGGTCTGGCTGAGGGTGAAGGAGACGAACACACCGACGATGTAGAGCTGGATCAGCCGGGTCGAGTCCGCCCCGTAGATGACGACCAGCAGGATCGCGGCGCCGGCCAGCAGCACGATGCCGTTGGAGAAGGCGAGGCGGTCACCGCGGGTGTGCAGCTGGCGCGGCAGGTAGCGGTCCTGGGCCAGGATCGAGCCGAGCAGCGGGAAGCCGTTGTACGCGGTGTTCGCGGCCAGGAAGAGGACGAGTGCGGTGGCCCCGGCGAGGATGACGAAGAAGAACGTCCCGTCACCGAACACGGCGGCCGCGACCTGGGAGATCACCGGGTCCTGGACGAAGCTCGGACCGACCGGGGTGCCGTTGTTGATCAGGTCCTTCGCCGGGTTCTCGGCCATCTTCACATCGGTGGCCATGGCCAGCCCGATGATGCCGCAGAACATCGTGACGGCCAGCAGGCCCATCGCCGCGAGGGTGGTGGCGGCGTTCTTGCTCTTCGGCTTGCGGAAGGCGGGGACGCCGTTGCTGATCGCCTCGACGCCGGTGAGGGCGGCGCAGCCGGAGGAGAACGCCCGCAGCAGCAGGAAGACCAGGGCGAAGCCCGACAGGCCCTCGTGCTCGGCCTTGATCGTGTAGTCCGAGGTCGGGGCGTGCATGGTGTCGCCGAGGACCAGCCCGCGGAAGGCACCCCACGCGATCATGATGAAGACGCCGGCCACGAAGAGGTACGTGGGGATGGCGAAGAGCTTCCCCGACTCCTTCACGCCACGCAGGTTCATCACCGTCAGCAGCACGATGGCCGCGACGGCACAGGCCGTCTTGTGCTCGACGACGAACGGGATGGCGGAGCCGAGGTTCTCCACCCCGGAGGCGATCGACACGGCGACGGTGAGGACGTAGTCGACCAGCAGTGCGCTGGCGACGGTCAGACCGGCCTTCGGGCCGAGGTTGGTGGTCGCGACCTCGTAGTCGCCGCCGCCGCTCGGGTACGCGTGCACGTTCTGCCGGTAGGAGGCGACGACGGTGAACATCAGGACCACGACAGCGACTGCGATCCACGGGCTGAAGTGGTACGCCGACACGCCTGCGATGGACAGCACCAGGAGGACTTCTCCGGGGGCGTACGCCACCGAGGACAGCGGATCGGATGCGAAGACGGGCAGGGCGATGCGTTTGGGGAGGAGTGTCTCCCCCAGCTTGTCGCTGCGCAGGGCCCGTCCGATCAGGATCCGTTTGGGCACGTCGGTCAGTTTGGACACGCTGAGGATCGTAAGGGTTCCGTATGGAGGCCGCCCACGCACCACCCCCGTATCACTTGAATCTCCTGCACTCGGACGGAAAAGCCACGAAATCCTTAACGGAATCCTTGCACCGCGGCTCCCCGAATCTCACCGGAACACTTCGGTCAGCTGCCGCTTTGCCAACGCGACCCCGGCGAAAGGACACTCGAATGAGGCAACGCACCCGGCGCCGCATAAGCTCATCCTGGGCAACGGGGACGAACCGTTGCCCCATTGTTTGCCCGGCCAGCCGAGGAAAGAGTGTGAGCAGGGTGTTTTCGCAGGTCAGCCGGACGACCAGGACTGCGAGGTAGGCGCAAGGTGCACATCGTCATCATGGGCTGCGGGCGAGTGGGAGCCGCTCTCGCGCAGACCCTGGAGCAGCAGGGGCACACGGTCGCCGTCATCGATCAGGACCCCACCGCGTTCCGGCGCCTCGGCTCCGGATTCGGCGGCCGTCGGGTCACCGGCGTCGGTTTCGACCAGGACACCCTCCGCGAGGCGGGGATCGAGGAGGCCGGTGCGTTCGCGGCGGTGAGCAGCGGCGACAACTCGAACATCATCGCGGCCCGGGTGGCGCGCGAGATGTTCGGCATCGAGAACGTCGCGGCCAGGATCTACGACCCCCGGCGTGCCGAGGTCTACCAGCGCCTCGGCATCCCCACGGTCGCCACCGTGCGCTGGACCGCGGACCAGATGCTGCGCCGGCTGCTGCCCTCGGGCGCCGAGCCGCTGTGGCGGGACCCGAGCGGCGGTGTCCAGCTCGCCGAGGTGCACACCACGCCGTCCTGGATCGGCCACAAGATCAGCACGCTGCAGGAGGAGACGGGCGTCCGCGTGGCGTTCCTCACCCGGTTGGGCGAAGCCGTACTGCCGTCGTCGCAGACGGTGCTGCAGGAGGGTGATCTGGTCCACGTGATGATGCGTACGGACGAGATCGCGAAGGTCGAGGCGGCCTTCGCCGAGGGCCCTGAGGAGGGCGGTCACTGATGCGTGTCGCGATTGCCGGGGCCGGTGCGGTGGGCCGTTCCATCGCGGCCGAGCTGCTGGAGAACGGCCACGAGGTGCTGCTCGTCGACAAGGCGCCGACCGCCATCTCGGTGGAGCGGGTGCCGATGGCCGAGTGGCTGCTGGCGGACGCCTGCGAGATCACCTCGCTGGACGAGGCGGCGCTTCAGCGCTGCAACGTCGTGATCGCCGCGACCGGCGACGACAAGGTGAACCTGGTCGTCTCGCTGCTCGCCAAGACGGAGTACGGCGTGCCGCGGGTCGTCGCCCGGGTGAACAACCCGAAGAACGAGTGGCTGTTCAACGAGTCCTGGGGCGTCGATGTGGCGGTCTCCACGCCGCGGCTGATGTCGGCCCTGGTCGAGGAGGCGGTGAGCGTCGGCGATCTGGTCCGGCTGCTGCGCTTCAGCCACGGCGACGCCAACCTGGTCGAGCTGACGCTGCCCCCGGAGTCGGCGCTGGCCGGGACCCGGGTCGGCGAGGTGGCATGGCCCGAGGACACCTCGCTGGTGACGATCATCCGCGGACAGCGGGTTCTGACGCCGAGCACGGAGGAGAGCCTGGAGGCCGGTGACGAGCTGCTGTTCGTGGCGGCCCAGGCGCGCGAGGAGCAGTTGGAGGACCTGTTGTCGGTGCGCCGGGGAGACCCGGAGAGCTGAGCACATACGAAAAGGGGCCCAGGACCGCCAGTGGCGGTCTCGGGCCCCTTTTCGTGTCCGCGTTCCGCGGCGCGGGGACCGGGTCTCGGAAAGACCGTTGCCGCGTGCCCCGGAAGGGCCGGCCGTCCGCCTCAGAACTCCTGGCTGCGGGCGGCTTCGGTGGCTGCTGCCCTTCGGGCCTTCTCGGCCTTCTCGGCCTGCTCCTCGGCCTCCATCTCGGCGAAGACGTCGATGGGCGGCGGCGCCTTGGCGAGGAAGACCCAGGTGAGGTAGACCGCGAGCAGGAACGGCGGGATCTTCAGCGCCACCAGGACCCAGCCGAACTGGGTGGTGTCGCCCCACCAGTACAGCGGGAAGAGGATCGTGCACTTGGCGAGCAGGATCAGTCCCCAGGCGTAGCTGGCCTTGGCGTAGGCCTTCTTGCGGCCGGGGTTCCTGGTGCGCCAGGAGAGGTTCTCCTTGAAGACCGGGCCCAGGATCAGACCGATCAGCGGCAGTCCCGCCAGCGTGGTGACCAGGTAGGCGACGGCCAGTCCGAGCGTGTAGATCATGCCCGGCAGATAGAAGTCCTTGGCGTTGCCGGTCATCTTCGCGAAGACGACACCGAAGGCCACGCCGAAGACACCGCTGAAGGCGTGCTTGACGGTGTCCCTGCGGATCAGCCGGACAGCCACGAGCGCCAGCGACACCGCCACGGCCGCGATGGCCGAGTACGTGAGGTTCTTGTCGATGGTGAAGATCGTGACGAAGAGCAGTCCCGGCAGGACTGTCTCCACCATGCCCCGGATGCCGCCGAAGGCCTCGAAGAGCGCGGCCTCGGTGACCGCCTTCGCGTCGGCCTCCTGCTGGTCGGTGCTGGTGGTGGGGTCCGTGTCGGACGTCGGCTTGTCAAGAGACGTCACCGGCTACTCCTTGCCGAGCGGTCGGAGTTCGTATTTGGGGTTGAACAGCACCCGGCGACCATGACTCATGGAGATCCGGCCCGAGGCGATGAGCTTGCGGCCCGGTTCGATGCCCACGATGGAGCGGCGGCCGAGCCAGACCACGTCCAGCGGAGCACTGCCGTCGAAGAGCTCCGCCTCCAGGGCGGGCACTCCGGCGCGCGGTCGCAGGGTGACCGTCCGCAAGGTACCAGTGACCTTCACGATCTGGCGGTCGGCGCACTCCGAGATCCGGGTGCATCCCGAGGCATGCGAGTCCTCCGCCAGCTCCTCGCACTCCAGGTCCTCCTGGGAGCTGGAGAGCCGGTCGAGCATCCGCCGGAAGCGCCCGGTCGGCCGCTCGGCCTTCCCGGCCTTCTCGAATCGAGGAACAGCACTCATAACCGAAGGGTACCGGTCCCAGGGGGTCCTGGCGGATGGCCACTGTTTCACTCGAACGGGTTACAGGGAGAGTCGGGCGGCGCCCTTCAGGCGCGCTCGAAGCGGTATCCCATCCCCGGTTCGGTGACGAAGTGCCGGGGGTGCGAGGGGTCGGCCTCCAGCTTGCGCCGCAGCTGGGCCATGTAGACCCGCAGATAGTTGGTCTCGGTGCCGTACGACGGGCCCCAGACCTCCTGGAGCAGCTGCTTCTGGCTGACCAGCCGGCCGCTGTTGCGGACCAGTACCTCCAGCAGATGCCACTCGGTGGGGGTGAGCCGTACGTCCCGTCCCTCGCGCTGGACCTTCTTGGCGGCCAGGTCGACGGTGAAGCCCGTGGTCTCGACGATCACGACCTGGTCGCCGCCGTCCTGGCCGACGGGTTCGGCGCGGCGCACCGAGGCGCGCAGCCGGGCCAGCAGCTCGTCCATGCCGAACGGCTTGGTGACGTAGTCGTCGGCCCCGGCGTCCAGCGCCTCGACCTTCTCGTCGGAGGTGTGGCGGGCCGAGAGCACCAGGATCGGCACCCGGGTCCAGCCACGCAGCCCCCTGATCACCTCGACGCCGTCCATGTCGGGCAGCCCGAGGTCCAGGACGACGACGTCGGGGTGGCGGGCGGCGGCGAGCTGGAGGGCGGTCGCCCCGTCGGGCGCCGCGTCCACCTCGTACTTGCGCGCCTTCAGGTTGATCACGAGGGCGCGTACGATCTGCGGCTCGTCGTCGACCACAAGCACCCGGGTCATCTCGGTCCTGCCTTTCTGCTGTACATCGGGTCCGCGGAGCTCTCCGCGGATCATGAGGTGACCCGCGCGGGCAGGTCGGGGCTGACCGGGACGTGTCCCGAGGCCGCCCTGAGGGTCAGGACCATGGTGAGGCCGCCGCCGGGGGTGTCCTCGGCGTCCAGCGTGCCACCCATGGACTCCACGAAGCCGCGGGCCACCGCGAGGCCCAGGCCGACCCCGGCGCCGCGCGGGGCGTCGCCGTAGCGCTGGAAGGGTTCGAAGATGCGTTCCTTGCCGTCGTCGGGGACGCCCCGGCCGCGGTCGGCCACGCGTAGCTCGACGCGGGCGCCCAGCGCGCTGGCGGCCACCGTGACGCGGTCGCCGTCGGGGTTGTACTTGACCGCGTTCTCGACGATGTTGGCGACGGCCCGCTCCAGCAGCCCGGGGTCGACGGCGACCATCGGGAGCGTTTCGGGGATGTCCAGGTCGACGCTGTCCTCGGGCACGCCGCCCAGGGCCATGGGCACGACCTCGTCGAGGTCGATCTCGCGGATCAGCGGGGTGACGGTGCCGGTCTGCAGCCGGGACATGTCGAGGAGGTTGCCCACCAGGTGGTCGAGGCGGTCGGCGCCGTTCTCGATGCCTTCCAGGAGTTCGGCCTCGTCGTCGTCGGACCAGGCGACGTCATCCGAGCGCAGGGAGCTGACCGCGGCCTTGATGGCGGCGAGCGGGGTCCGCAGGTCGTGGCTGACGGCGGCCAGCAGCGCGGTCCTGATCCGGTTGCCCTCGGCGAGCCTGCGGGCCTCCTCGGCCTCGCCGACGAGGCGCTGGCGGTCCAGTACGACGGCGGCCTGGGCGGCGAAGGCGCCGAGCACCCGGCGGTCCTCGGCGGGCAGCACCCGGCCGGAGAGCGCGAGGGCCATGTGATCGCCGACGGGCATGTCCACATCGGCGTCCTCGGGCCGGGTGACGGGCCCCGGGCCGACGCTCCCGGCGCACGTCCACGGGTCGACGTCGCTCTGCCGCTCCAGCAGCGCGACGGACTCCATCCCGAAGGTCTCGCGGACCCGGTCCAGGAGCGCGGCCAGGGTGGTCTCGCCGCGCAGCACGCTGCCGGCCAGGAAGGACAGGATCTCGGACTCGGCGCGCAGCCTGGCGGCCTGGTGGGTGCGGCGGGCCGCCAGGTCGACGACGGAGGCGACCGCGACCGCCACCGCGAAGAAGATCACGATGGCGACGAAGTTCTCGGGGTCCTGGACGGTCAGGGTGTGGGTGGGCGGGGTGAACCAGTAGTTCAGCAGCAGCGAGCCCACGGCGGCCGAGGCGAGGGCGGGCAGCAGCCCGCCGAGCAGGGCGGCGGCGACGGTCATGAAGAGGAACAGCAGGACGTCGTTGGCGAGCCCCGGACCGTTCTCCAGGCCCTTGAGGAGCAGCGAGAGGAGGACCGGGCCGCCCACACCGACGACCCAGCCCCAGATGATGCGGGCCCGGCCGAGCCGGGCGCCGCGGGCGATGGGCAGGCCCCTGCCCTTGGCGACCTCGTCGTGGGTGACGATGTGGACGTCGAGGTCGGTGCCGGACTCACGGGCGACGGTGGCGCCCACGCCGGGGCCGTAGATGTACTGCCAGGCCTTGCGCCGGCTGGAGCCGAGGACGATCTGGGTGGCGTTGACACCCCGGGCGAATTCGAGGAGCGCCGAAGGGATGTCGTCGCCGATCACGTGGTGGAAGGTGCCGCCGAGGTCCTCGACGAGGGTGCGCTGGACGGTGAGCTCCTTGGGCGAGGCCGAGGTCAGTCCGTCGCTGCGGGCGATGTAGACGGCGAGGATCTCGCTGCCGGAGCCCTTGGCAGCCATCCGGGAGGCGCGGCGGATGAGGGTGCGGCCCTCGGGGCCGCCGGTGAGTCCGACGACTATGCGTTCGCGGGCCTGCCAGGTGGTGCGGATGTTGTGCTCGCCGCGGTACTGCTGGAGGTATTCGTCGACCCGGTCGGCCACCCAGAGGAGGGCCAGTTCGCGCAGGGCGGTGAGGTTGCCGGGGCGGAAGTAGTTGGAGAGCGAGGCGTCGATCCGGTCCGGCTTGTAGATGTTGCCGTGAGCCATTCGTCGGCGCAGCGCCTGGGGCGACATATCGACAAGTTCGAGCTGGTCGGCGCGGCGGACCACCTCGTCGGGCACGGTCTCGCGCTGGCGTACGCCGGTTATCGACTCGACGACGTCCCCGAGGGACTCCAGGTGCTGGATGTTGACGGTGGAGACCACGTCGATGCCGGCCTGGAGGAGCTCCTCGACGTCCTGCCAGCGCTTGGCGTTGCGGGAGCCGGGCACATTGGTGTGCGCCAGTTCGTCCACCAGGGCGACGGCCGGGGCACGCTCCAGGACGGCGTCGACGTCCATCTCGGTGAAGACCGCGGAGCGGTACTCGATCTCGCGGCGCCGGATCTGTTCGAGGCCGTGCAGCATGACCTCGGTGCGCGGGCGGTCGTGGTGCTCGACGAAGCCGACGACGCAGTCGGTGCCCCGCTCCACGCGGCGGTGCGCCTCGGAGAGCATGGCGTACGTCTTGCCCACGCCGGGTGCCGCACCGAGGTAGATCCGAAGTTTGCCGCGCGCCATGGCCTCATTGTCTTCCCGAAACCGGCTGCGGCCGATGCGGCAGCCTCTGTCGAAGCTACCCCGTGAATTTCCGGCATATCGGGCGGGGGGTGCTGGAGCGGAGCGTATTTACGTAATTCTGATGCCCCGGGCCGGGCCCTATACGGCCAGGGCGGCGCACCCCGGAAGCGGCAAAAGCTCCCTCGCGCGTGCCCGGCGTACGCCGTGACGGCTCCCGCTACACGTGCTCGACGATGTGCCCGTCACTGAGTTCCAGGACCCGGTCGGCGAGGCCGAGCAGCTGGGCGTCGTGTGTGGCGACGAGCGCGGTGACGCCCTCGCTGTGCACGACCGCGCGCATCAGTTGCATCACCGCGAGGCCGGTCTCCGCGTCGAGCTGTCCGGTCGGCTCGTCGGCGATCAGCAGCGCGGGCCGGTTGGCCAGCGCGCGGGCGATCGCCACCCGCTGCTGCTGGCCGCCGGAGAGCTCGCCGGGCCGCTGGGCCGCGTGGTCGGCGAGGCCGACCAGGGAGAGCAGCAGCGACACCCGCTCCTCGCGCTCGCGCGGGTCGGCCTTGCGCAGCCGCATGGGCACGCCGACGTTCTCCGCCGCGGTCAGGATCGGGATCAGGCCGAACGACTGGAAGATGAAGCCGATCCGGTCGCGGCGCAGTTCCAGCAGTCCGTTCTCGCCGAGCGCGGAGAGGTCGGTGCCGTCCACGATGATCCGGCCGCTGTCGGGGCTGTCGAGCCCACCGACGAGGTTCAGCAGGGTGGTCTTGCCGGAGCCGGAGCGCCCCTTGAGTGCGACGAGCTCACCGCGCGGTACCTCGAAGGACACTCCGCGCAGCGCGTGCACGGCCGCGGCGCCGGAGCCGTAGGAGCGGTGCAGGTCCTCGATCCGGACCATGGGCCTCTCGGCGACTGCCGTGCCGCTCTCCCCGCCGTTGCCCGCCGCGTCGATGCTCTCGGTCATGTCGCTCCCCGTACGTCCTTGGTCCTGTCGGCCGCCAGTATGTCCATGAGGCCCGGGTACGGGCAATGCCCGGTACCGGCCGCGGGCGGCCGGTACCGGGCATCGCGGGCGGTCAGCGTCCCGCGGTTTCGCTCACGAGCTGCCGCAGCGCGATGTTCAGCCGCAGGACGTTGACCCGCGGCTCACCCACGAAACCGAGGATCCGGCCGTCGGTGTGCTGGTCCACCAGCTTCGCCACCTGCCCCGCGTCCAGGTGATTGCGCTCGGCGACCCGGCGGACCTGGAGCTGTGCGTAGGCCGGGGAGATGTCCGGGTCGAGGCCGGAGCCCGAGGAGGTGACGGCGTCGGCCGGCACCTGCGCGGGGCGCACGGGGTGGCCGGGGACGGAGTTGTCCTTCACCACCGCGGCCTTGGCGGCCGTGACCCAGTCGATCAGCTCCTTGTTGTCGCCGGAGCGGTTGGTCGCGCCGGAGACGAGGAGGGAATACTGGGTGTTGACGCTGTTGGTGCCGAGGCCGTTGGAGGGGCGCGGCTGGAACCACTTGAGATCGGGGTCCGGCGTCTCCTGGCCCTTCTTCTGCGGCAGGTCGTAGCGCTGGCCGATGAGTTCGGAGCCGACGGCCTTGCCGTTCGCCGTGATCTCGGAGCCGTTGGCCCGGCCGGGCATCAGGCCCTGGGCGATCCCGGTGACGGCGAGCGGGTAGAGGACGCCGCAGACCAGGGTGAGGACGAGCAGGGCGCGCAGTCCGGCCCACAGGAGCCGGGCGGAGTTTCCTACGGAGCTGTTCATGGCAGGTCAGCCGATTCCGGGGATGAGGGAGATGATCAGGTCGATGATCTTGATGCCGATGAAGGGGGCGATCAGGCCGCCGAGTCCGTAGATCCCGAGGTTGCGCCGGAGCATCGAGTCGGCGCCCGCGGGCCGGTAGCGCACGCCCTTGAGCGCGAGCGGCACCAGCGCGACGATGATCAGCGCGTTGAAGATCACGGCGGACAGGATCGCGGACCGGGGCGAGGACAGGTCCATGATGTTGAGCCGGTCCAGACCCGGATAGACCACGGCGAACATCGCGGGGATGATCGCGAAGTACTTCGCGACGTCGTTGGCGATGGAGAACGTCGTCAGCGCACCACGGGTGATCAGGAGCTGTTTGCCGATCTCGACGATCTCGATCAGCTTGGTCGGGTCGGAGTCCAGGTCCACCATGTTCCCGGCCTCCTTGGCGGCCGAGGTGCCGGTGTTCATGGCCACACCGACGTCGGCCTGGGCGAGCGCAGGCGCGTCGTTCGTCCCGTCGCCGGTCATCGCGACGAGCTTGCCGCCCGCCTGCTCGCGCTTGATGAGGGCCATCTTGTCCTCGGGCGTGGCCTCGGCGAGGAAGTCGTCGACCCCCGCCTCCTCGGCGATGGCCTTCGCGGTCAGCGGGTTGTCGCCGGTGATCATGACCGTGCGGATGCCCATCCGGCGCAGTTCGTCGAACCGCTCGCGCATGCCCTCCTTGACGACGTCCTTGAGGTGGATGACGCCGAGGACCCGGGCGCCGTCCCCGTCGTCGACCGCGACCGGCAGGGGTGTGCCGCCCTCACGGGAGATCCGGTCGGTGAGTACGGCCACGTCGGGGTGGACCGTGCCGCCGCGCTCCCGGACCCAGGCGACGACCGAACCGGTGGCCCCCTTGCGGATCCGGCGTCCGCCGACATCCACCCCGGACATCCGGGTCTGGGCGGTGAAGCCCACCCACTGCGCGCTGGCCAGTTGCCCCTGATGCCGTTCCCGGAGCCCGTACGCCTCCTTCGCAAGGACGACGACGGAGCGGCCCTCGGGCGTCTCGTCGGCCAGCGAGGAGAGCTGGGCGGCGTCCGCCAGCTCGGCCTCCGTCACACCCGCGACCGGGAGCAGCGCCGCGGCCTGCCGGTTGCCGAGGGTGATCGTGCCGGTCTTGTCGAGCAGCAGGGTCGACACATCGCCCGCCGCCTCGACGGCACGCCCCGACATGGCGAGCACGTTGCGCTGCACCAGCCGGTCCATGCCGGCGATGCCGATCGCGGAGAGCAATGCGCCGATGGTGGTCGGGATCAAACAGACCAGCAGCGCGGCCAGCACGATCATGGACTGCTCGCTGCCCGCGTAGACGGCGAACGGCTGGAGGGTGACCACGGCCAGCAGGAACACGATGGTCAGCGAGGCGAGCAGGATGTTCAGCGCGATCTCGTTGGGCGTCTTCTGCCGTGCCGCGCCCTCGACAAGGGCGATCATGCGGTCGATGAAGGTCTCGCCGGGCTTGGTGGTGATCTTGATGACGATGCGGTCGGAGAGCACCTTCGTACCACCGGTCACGGCGCTGCGGTCGCCGCCGGACTCCCGGATGACCGGTGCCGATTCGCCCGTGATCGCGGATTCGTCGACGCTCGCCACTCCCTCGACGACGTCTCCGTCGCCCGGAATGATGTCCCCGGCCTCGCAGACCACCAGGTCGCCGATGCGCAGATCGGTGCCCGGTACCCGCTCCTCGTCCGTCCCCGTCAGCCGGCGGGCGACGGTGTCCGTCTTGGCCCTGCGCAGGGTGTCCGCCTGCGCCTTGCCGCGCCCCTCGGCGACCGCCTCCGCCAGGTTGGCGAAGACCGTGGTCAGCCAGAGCCAGACCGTGATCGCCCAGCCGAACCAGTCCCCCGGGTCCAGGGCCGCCAGCACGGTGGTGAGCACCGACCCGGTCAGCACCACGAACATCACCGGTGACTTGATCATCACCCGGGGATCGAGTTTGCGTATCGCGTCGGGGAACGAGGCGATCAGCATCCGGGGGTCGAACAGACCCGCGCCGACGCGCCCTTCGGGGCCGTGCCCGGACGGGGTGTCCCGGTGCGGTGCGCCGGCCGGTGTGACTGTGGACATCGCGTCCTCTTGCTTCGTACGGAGGGTCATGACGCCAGCCCCTCGGCCAGTGGGCCCAGAGCCAGGGCCGGGAAGTAGGTCAGACCGGCGATGATCATGACGGTGGCCACCAGCAGTCCGCTGAAGAGCGGTTTGTGTGTGCCGAGGGTGCCGACGGTCGCCGGGACGGGCCGCTGCTCGGCGAACGAGCCCGCCAGGGCGAGGACGAACACCATGGGCAGGAACCGGCCCAGCAGCATCGCCAGTCCGATCGTGGTGTTGAACCACTGGGTGTCCGCGGCCAGTCCGGCGAAGGCCGAACCGTTGTTGTTGGCGCCGGAGGTGTAGGCGTAGAGGATCTCGGAGAAACCGTGTGCGCCCGTGTTGGTCATCGAGTCGCCCGGGGTGGGCAGGGCCATCGCCGCGCCGGTGAAGCAGAGCACCAGCGCCGGGGTGATCAGGATGTAGCAGGCCGCGAGCTTGATCTCCCGGGTGCCGATCTTCTTGCCGAGGTACTCGGGTGTGCGGCCGACCATCAGGCCGGCGATGAACACCGCGATGACCGCCATGATCAGCATCCCGTAGAGACCGGAGCCGGTACCGCCGGGCGCGATCTCGCCGAGTTGCATGCCGAGCATCGTGATGCCGCCGCCGAAGCCGGTGTACGAGGAGTGGAAGGAGTTCACCGCACCGGTCGAGGTGAGCGTGGTGGCCACCGCGAAGAGGGACGAGCCGCCGACGCCGAAACGGTTCTCCTTGCCCTCCATGGCCCCGCCCGCGATATCGAACGCGGGCCCGTGGTGGGCGAATTCGGTCCACATCATCAGCGCGGTGAAGCCGAGCCAGATGACGCCCATGGTGGCGAGGATCGCGTAGCCCTGCTTGAGCGAGCCGACCATCCGGCCGAAGGTGCGGGTCAGAGCGAACGGGATGACGAGGATCAGGAAGATCTCGAAGAGGTTGGAGAGCCCGTTGGGATTCTCGAAGGGGTGGGCCGAGTTGGCGTTGAAGTAGCCGCCACCGTTGGTGCCCAGCTCCTTGATGACCTCCTGGGAGGCGACCGCGCCGCCGTTCCACTGCTGCGAACCGCCCAGGAACTGGCCGACGGAGTGGATGCCGGAGAAGTTCTGGATCGCCCCGCAGGCGACCAGCACGAGCGCGCCGATCACCGAGACCGGAAGGAGGATCCGTACGGTGCCGCGCACCAGGTCGGACCAGAAGTTGCCGAGTTCACCGGTACGGGTGGCGGCGAGGCCCCGTACGAGGGCCACCGCGACGGCGATGCCGACGGCGGCCGAGACGAAGTTCTGCACCGCGAGGCCGCCGGTCTGCACGACGTGGCCCATGGCCTGTTCGCCGGAGTACGACTGCCAGTTGGTGTTGGCGACGAACGACGCCGCGGTGTTGAACGCCTGGTCGGGGTCGATCGAGGCGAAACCGAGGGAGCCGGGCAGCGAGCCCTGGAGCCGCTGCAGCAGATACAGGAAAAGGACGCTCACGGCGGAGAAGGCCAGGACACCGCGGAGATAGGCGGGCCAGCGCATCTGCGTGTTCGGATCGGCGCCGATGGCCTTGTATATCCACTTCTCGGCCCGCAGATGCCGGGGCGAGGTGTACACACGGGCCATGTGGTCGCCGAGCGGGCGGTACGCCAGACCCAGCGCCACGACGAGCGCGAGCAGCTGGAGCACAGCTGCGAGGACGGGGCTCATTTCGGGCTCAGAACCTCTCCGGGTACAGAAGGGCGAGGACGAGATAGCCCAGCAGGGCGACGGCCACGACGAGGCCCACCACGTTTTCGGCGGTCACAGCTTCGTCACCCCCTTGGCGATGAGTGCCACCAGCGCGAAGACCGCGATCGTGGTGACGACGAAGGCCATATCGGCCATCGGGTGCTCCTGGATGAGGTGCGGATTTCTCGGACCTCATGAGCAAACCTGCCGCAGACACCGCTTTGACCTGCGTTGATGGCTTCCATACGGAGATGGGTCGGCCCTTGACGGCGCCTGTACGTGCCCGATACGCGCCTCATACGCCACGGCGACCGGTTCCCGTGCGGCGGGCGGGGCCGCACGGCGCACGGGAACGCAGAAGCCGGTGGGCCGTACCCCAGGAAAGGGGTACGGCCCACCGGCCGGTGCTTACGGGTGCGGGGTCAGCGCACCTCGGTGATCTCGGGGCCGCGCTGGAGCTGACCCATGCCGCCGGAGAACTTCGAGCCCTCCTGCTCCTCCTGCTGAACACCCTCGGGCACCATCTGGGCATCGTTGGGGAGCTTCAGGACGATCGGGTCGCGCGGGGCCATCGGGCCGTCGCCGCGGACCACCACGGTGTCCCGGAAGACCGTCTCCAGCAGACCGGCGGCCTCCGGCTGCACGGCGCCCTGGCCGGAGATCACACCGCGCAGGAACCAACGCGGGCCGTCGATGCCGACGAAGCGGACCAGCTGCACGCCGTTCGCCCCGTCGGGAAGCTGTACGGGGACCTGCGCGCGCAGCTCCCAGCCCAGCGGGCCCTCGACCTCGTCGATGATCCCGCCCTGCTGGGTGATGCCGGAGGCGATCTCGTCGCGGACCTCGCCCCAGATGCCCTCCTTCTTGGGGGCGGCGAAGGCCTGCAGCTGGATCGCGCTGTCGCGCAGCACGACGGTGGCGGCGACGATCGCGTCACCGGCGACCTCGACACGCAGCTCCATGCCCTCGACCCCGGGCACGAAGATGCCGCCCAGGTCGACCCGGCCCTCGCCGGGCTGGGAGACCTCTTCGATGTCCCACGGCCCGTCCGGTCGCGGCGCCGGCGGAAGGTTCATCCGACGCGATCCGCCCTCGGCGGCATCGGCGTCATCGAGCTCGTCGACGACCTGCTCGGCCTCGCGCGCTTCGTCCGCCGTGTCCTCGGCGGAACCACTGTTCTTGCGACGTCCGAACACGTCACTGTCCTTCCCGGTCGGATTCGACCGAAGCGTAGCTGTTCCCGTCCTGGGGAACCCCGCCCCGGACGCCATCAACATCAACGGCGGCATGACCGCCGGTGGACCCGAAGCCCCCTTCGGCCCGCGCCGAACCGGGAAGCTCCGACACTTCGTGGAAGCGCACCTTCTCGACCTGTTGCACGACCAGTTGGGCAATCCGGTCGAACCGCTCGAACCGCACGGACTCGCGCGGGTCGAGATTGATGACGATCACCTTGATCTCTCCACGGTACCCGGCATCAACCGTCCCCGGGGCATTCACCAGTGCGACTCCACAGCGCGCGGCGATGCCGGACCGGGGGTGCACGAACGCGGCGTACCCGTCGGGCAGTGCGATCGAAACCCCCGTGGGCAGCACGGCCCGCTCGCCGGGTGCCAGTTCGGCGGCCTCGGTGGTCACCAGATCGGCTCCGGCGTCGCCGGGGTGCCCGTAGGCCGGGATCGGCACGTCCGGGTCGGTCCTGCGGATCAGCACGTCCACGGGATGGCGCATCAGGGGTTCACCTCGAAGGCGCGGGCGCGCTTGGCCTGGTCGGGGTCGGCCATCGCCGCCCGGATCTCGGCCGGGCGGCCGTTCTCGATGAAGTGGTCGACCTTGACCTCGATGAAGAGGGCCTCGGCCCGGACCGCCACGGGCCCGTCCGGGCCGCCGATCCGGCCCGTCGCCCTGGAGTAGATCTTCCGGCCGTGCACGGCGGTGATCGCGGCGTCGAGGAACAGCACCGTGTCGACCGGGACGGGGCGGACGAAGTCGGTCTCCAGCCGTCCGGTCACCGCGATCACCCGCAGCAGCCAGTTCAGCGAGCCGAGCGTCTCGTCGAGCGCGGTGGCCAGTACCCCGCCGTGCGCCAGGCCGGGGGCTCCCTGGTGGGCGGCCTGCACGGTGAACTCGGCGGTGACCTCGACACCCTCGCCGGCCCGCGCCTGGAGGTGCAGCCCGTGCGGCTGTCCCCCGCCGCATCCGAAACAGTGTTCGTAGTGCGCGCCGAGGAGCTCGCCGGGGGCCGGCGCGTCGGGGTGCCGGACCGGTTTCACCGCGTCGGCCGGGGGCTTCAGAGCCGCAGATGTTCCACTCACAGCCGCAGACCTTACCCGCGCGGCTACCCGCAGGTCGCGCCGTGCCAAGCTTGGGCTCATGCAGCCTTCCGCCCCGCCATTCGACGAACGCCTCACCGCACCCCGTTCATGGTGGGTGATCTGCTTCCTCCTCGGCATCGCGTGCGCGCTGATGCTGCTGCCGCTGGGCACCCTGCCGCTGCTCGCCGGCCTGGTGGGCGGCACAGCCGCGTCGGCGGTGGTGGTGAGTTCGTACGGCTCCGTCCGGATCCGGGTGGTGGGCGACGCACTCGTGGCCGGTGACGCGCGGATCCCGGTGTCGGCGCTCGGTGAGGCCGAGGTGCTGGAGGCCGAGGAGGCGCGCGCCTGGCGCTCGTACAAGGCGGACACCCGGGCCTTCATGCTGCTGCGCAGCTACATCCCGACGGCGGTGCGGGTGAAGATCACGGATCCGCAGGACCCGACTCCGTACGCCTATCTGTCGACGCGCGAGCCGCAGGCGCTGGTGGCGGCGCTGAAGGCGGCGGTCCGGGCCTGAGGCTGGTCCCGGGCCCCACGGGCCTCAGGCAGCCCTGGACGGGGCCGGCCGGGGCCCTGAGGCCCCAGGGGGGCGCGGTCGGCCCGCGG
The DNA here is from genome assembly GCF_036226405.1 of Streptomyces sp. NBC_01260. Classification (NCBI taxonomy): domain Bacteria; kingdom Bacillati; phylum Actinomycetota; class Actinomycetes; order Kitasatosporales; family Streptomycetaceae; genus Streptomyces; species Streptomyces sp. NBC_01260. Next base: position 1,728,806 of record NZ_CP108464.1, read on the forward strand.
GGCGCGTGAACGGCCCGGCTAGCCCTCGGGGGGCTGGTCCGCCGGATGTCCGGGAAAGGCCTCGTACGGGAGCGCGGGCCGTTCCAGCGGCGGCAGCTCCGGCAGCCGGTCCCAGGGGATCTGCCGCTTCCGCAGATCCTTCCTGACCCGTTCGGCAAGTCTTCTGGTCTCACGGCGGTTCATCATCGCGCCGACCGTGGCGCCGATCATGAACGGAATCAGGTTCGGCAGATTGCGCGCGGTGCGCTTCATGATCTGCTGGCGCAGCTCGCGCTTCATCTGGCCGCCGAGTGCCGCGTTGACCGTCACGGGACGGGTGATGTCGATGCCGCGCTCCTCGGTCCAGGAGGTGAGGTAGGCGGTGGAGCGCTGGGCGAGACCGCCGGGCGGGCGGAGCCCGTACACCTCGTGCAGCTCCGCGACGAGCTTCATCTCGATCGCGGCCACACCGGTGATCTCCGTGGCCAGCTCGGCGAGCATGGCGGGCGGTACGGGCATCATGGCCGCCGCGCCGATTCCGGCGCCGACGGCGGCGGTGGCCTTGCCCGCGCCCGCGATGAGCTTGTCGGCCAGCTCCTCGGGCCCGAGGTCCGGGAACTGCTTGCGCAGGGTGGCGAGATCGCGCACAGGGACGCGGGGAGCGATATCGATGATCAGGTCGGCGATATGACCGATCGCTGCCCTGGCGCTCTCCCCGCCCTTGCGTACGCCCCGTTTCACTGATTTCAGACGGCCTGCCCCGGTCACGGGCTCCGTCCTGTCGACCTGTTCGGCCCTGTCGGCCGTGTCGACTTCTGCAGCCGCTCCGGCTGCTTCGAGCGAGGCCGGCCGGCCCCGCTCGTCGTCCTGTCCGCCCGGCGAGGGTGGCAGGGCGGACGGCTCGGCAGGCGCTGCTACGCCTTCTGCCGGGCCTGTACCGCCCTGATGCGCCTCCGACGACTTACTGCGCCGGGGGCGCCGCTTCCTGAACGGTGTGTCCCCTGCCACGGCCGACCGGACCTCAGTCGCAGTCGCGGCAGATCGGCTGGCCGTTCTTCTCGCGGGCCAGCTGACTGCGGTGGTGCACGAGGAAGCAGCTCATGCACGTGAATTCGTCGGCCTGCTTGGGCAGGACCCTTACGGCCAGTTCTTCGTTGGACAGGTCTGCGCCGGGCAGCTCCAGTCCTTCGGCCGCGTCGAACTCGTCGACATCGACGGCCGAGGCCGTCTTGTCGCTCCGACGAGCCTTGAGCTCTTCAAGGCTGTCCTGATCGACGTCGTCGTCGGTCTTTCGTGGGGTGTCGTAATCCGTTGCCATGTCGCTCTCCCCCTCTGGGTGTCTGCGGTGTCTCAGCGCACGTAACGCGTGAGAGGCCGGACTTGTGCCCGACCCGAGGCGGAGATTTTGCCTCACATCAAGGTCTGTTACTCAATCGACACCCAAAAGGACCGCTCGAGAGCGATCGGCTTGGGTGGCGATGGGGACCGTACACGGTCCTGGCGGCGCCGTTGACCGGCGCCACCCCGTGTACTTCCCGTGATAATGACCCCCGAAAACCCCAACTATTGCCGGATTTCCGGTGGGGGCCCTGATCACGGAGCGTGGACGGCCGGAAATTCGCTCCTGTGATCGATCACACATGGCCCCTTCGGGGCCGGGTCCGGAAAATTCCGCTCAAAGCGAACAAAATAATCCGCGTGCGAATCGCTTCGTCCGGCCTGTCAGACAGGCAGTGAGACGCGCATCACAAGACCACCGCCCTCGCGGGGCTCCGCGATGATACGGCCTCCGTGAGCACGCGCGACGGACCGCGCGATCGACAGGCCGAGCCCCACCCCCTTGTCGCTGCCCGTCCGCTCCGTACGCAGCCGTCTGAACGGCTCGAAGAGGTTGTCGATCTCGTAGCCGGGCACCACCGGCCCCGTGTTCGAGACGACGAGCAGGGCCTGGCCCGGCAGGAGCTCGGTGGTGACCCCGACCCAGCCGCCGTCCGGAACGTTGTAGCGCACCGCGTTCTGTACGAGGTTCAGCGCGATCCGCTCCAGCAGCACGCCGTTGCCCTGGACCACGGCCGGGGCCAGCTCGTCGCGCAGCTCCACGCCCTTGGCCTCGGCCTCGCCCCGGGTCTGGTCGAGGGCGCGCGAGGCGACCTCGGCGAGGTCGACGGGTTTGCGCTCGACGATCTGGTTGTCACTTCGGGCGAGCAGCAGCAGGCCCTCGACCAGCTGCTCACTGCGTTCATTGGTGGCCAGCAGCGTCTTGCCGAGCTGCTTGAGCTCCGGGGGTGCCTGCGGATCGGAGAGGTGGACCTCCAGCAGCGTGCGGTTGATCGCCAGGGGCGTGCGCAGCTCGTGCGACGCGTTCCCGACGAACCGCTGCTGCGCGGTGAAGGCCCGCTCCAGCCGGTCCAGCATGTCGTCGAAGGTGTCGGCGAGCTCCTTGAACTCGTCGTCGGGACCGTCCAGCTCGATGCGCCTGGAGAGATCCGTACCGGCCACCCGACGGGCGATCCGGGTGATCCGGCCCAGCGGCGAGAGCACCCGTCCCGCCATCGCGTAACCGAAGGCGAAGGCGATGATGCTCAGGCCCACGAGGGCCAGCAGCGACCGGTTGAGGAGCGTGTCGAGCGCCTGCTGGCGCTGGTGGTTGACGCAGGAGTTCATCGCCGCGTTGACGGAGTCCGGTGAGCTCCCCTCCCCCAGCAGGTTGCAGACCTTGCTGGACACATGGCCGTCGACGATCTTGAACGGCAGCTCGCTGCCGACGTGCAGGGCCTGCGCGGCCAGCATGTAGATGATCGACAGCAGCAGGATGCCGGCGATCAGGAACATGCCGCCGTACAGCAGGGTGAGACGTATCCGGATGGTGGGGCGCAGCCAGGGGTACGGGGGCTCCTGCTGTTTGGGCTCCCACGTGGGTTTGGGGGGCGCCGTCGCGGGCGGCGGGACAGTGGGCACCGGCATCAGATCCGGTAACCCGAGCCGGGCACGGTGACGATCACCGGCGGCTCACCGAGTTTGCGCCGCAGGGTCATGACGGTCACCCGGACGACGTTGGTGAACGGGTCGGTGTTCTCGTCCCAGGCCTTCTCCAGGAGCTGCTCGGCCGAGACCACGGCGCCCTCGCTGCGCATCAGGACCTCCAGCACCGCGAATTCCTTGGGCGCGAGCTGGACCTCCTGCTCGCCACGGAAGACCTCCCGGCGGTTCGGGTCGAGCTTGATCCCGGCACGCTCCAGGACCGGCGGCAGTGCGACGGTCGTACGGCGCCCGAGCGCCCGAACCCGCGCGGTCAGCTCACTGAAGGCGAAGGGTTTGGGCAGATAGTCGTCGGCGCCGAGCTCAAGGCCCTCCACCCGGTCACTGACGTCTCCGGAGGCGGTGAGCATGAGCACCCGGGTCGGCATGCCCAGCTCGACGATCCTGCGGCAGACGTCGTCGCCGTGCACCAGGGGGAGGTCCCGGTCCAGCACCACGACGTCGTAGTCGTTGACCTCGATGCGCTCCAGTGCCGCTGCACCGTCGTACACGACATCGACGGCCATGGCCTCCCGGCGCAATCCGGTGGCCACCGCATCGGCGAGCAGCTGCTCGTCCTCCACGACGAGTACGCGCACGGCGCTTCCTTCCCTAGAACTTCCACAACAGAGCTGCACAACGTCCGCGACGGACCGGCGGAACGTTCGAACCAGACCGGTGGCCCATGATCCGGGCCGTACCCAGGCACGGTCTGTGCGCCTCCATCCTGCCCGTAACGCGTATAAACGGGCGGTAAGACGGCGCGGCCCGACCTGCGGCTTCCCGGAATGCAGCGGTTTTCCGGGCCAGTTGAGGTTTCTCTGAGGGCCGGGTTGGGGAGGACGAATTCACACCCGCGATCGCGCCTCTTACGTGGCGTGCCACTGGCCCCCTCCGTTCCCCCGGAGGATGCGTGATCACCCGCCCTACCGCCTCGGCGGAGGGAAACCCGGGCACACCCCCGTGCCACCGACCCACGATGAGGGGGCGCCTCATGGACGCTTTCACCGCAGGTCTGCTGCAACGCATCAAGACCACCGAGTCCGACCTCACGAAGGCCCGCGAGACGGGCGACGACTTCCTCGCGGACGTCGAGCAGAGCGAGCTGGAGGATCTGCACCGCCTCGCTGCCGAGCATGGAGTCCACATCGGCGCCTCACGCGTCTGAGCCGTCACGAGAAGGCCCCGCAGTGCCGTACCGGCACATGCGGGGCCTTCTTCGTTCCGGTGCGGCCCACGGCCCGCACAGCGGCTCAGTCGTGCCAGGCGCCCAGTTCCTCCAGCAGGGACTGCAGCGGCTCGAAGACGCCCGGTGACGCGGCCACCGTCAGGCCGCCGTCGGCGGGCATCCCCGGCCGCCCGCCGGTGAGCGCGCCGGCCTCCCGCGCGACGAGGTCACCGGCCGCCAGGTCCCACGGGTGGAGGCCGCGCTCGTAGTAGCCGTCGAGACGGCCCGCGGCGACGTCGCAGAGGTCGATCGCGGCGGAACCGCCACGCCGGATGTCCCGCAGCCGCGGGATCAGCACGCGCGCCACGTCGGCCTGGTGCGCCCGGACGTCGGCGACGTAGTTGAAGCCGGTCGACACGAGCGCCTGGTCGAGCGGCGGAGCGGGACGGCAGCGCAGGGCGGCCCCGCCGTCCCCGTAGGCACCGCCCTTCGCGTACGCACCGCCGCCGAGCACCGCGTGGTACGTCTCCCGGCGCATCGGGACCTCCACCACGCCCACGACCCGCTCGCCGTCCCGTTCCGCGGCGATGGAGACGGCCCAGGTGGGCAGCCCGTACAGGTAGTTCACGGTGCCGTCGAGCGGGTCGATCACCCAGCGGATGCCGCTGCTGCCCTCGGAGCTGGCGCCCTCCTCACCGAGGAAGCCGTCCTGGGGGCGGCGTTCGGACAGGAAGCCGGTGATCAGTTTCTCGGCGGCGATGTCCATCTCGGTGACGACGTCCACCGGGCTGGACTTGGTCGCGGCCACCCCCAGGTCAGCGGGGCGTCCGTCGCGCAGCAGCGCGCCGGCCCGGTGGGCGGCGTCCAGGGCGAGGTCGAGCAGTTCGGACAGCAGGGGGTCGGTCACAGCGCTCCCAAGGGGGTGAGGGGACGGGTCGGGCGGGACCTACGCGTACGGGCTGTCGGCGCCCGCGGCGGCCGGCCTGGCCGCACGGGCCGGGCAGCAGCCGACCGGGCAGAGGTCGTGGCTTGCCCCGAGCGCACCGAGGGCACACCTCTTCCGGCCGCGGCCCTGTTCGGTGGCCGCGCGCTCCAGCACGAGGTCGCGCACCGCCGCCGCGAACCGCGGGTCGGCGCCGACGGTCGCGGACCGGCGCACCGGCAGGCCGAGCTCGGCGGCCTTCGCGGTGGCCTCGGTGTCGAGGTCGTACAGGACCTCCATGTGATCCGAGACGAAGCCGATGGGCGCCATCACCACGGCGGGAACGCCGTCGCTGTGCAGCAGCTCCAGGTGGTCGCAGATGTCGGGTTCCAGCCACGGAATGTGCGGGGCACCGCTGCGCGACTGGTAGACGAGCTGCCAGGGGTACTCGGCACCGGTCCGCTCACGGACGGCCTCGACGATCACCCGTGCCACGTCGAGATGCTCGGCGACGTACGCACCGCCGTCGCCGTGCGCCTCCGGCGGGCCGGAGGCATCGGCCGCCGAGGTGGGGATGGAGTGCGTGGTGAAGGCGAGGTGCGCCCCGGCCCGCACGTCCTCGGGAAGGTCGGCCAGGGAGGCGAGCACGCCGTCCACCATCGGTTCGACGAAGCCGGGGTGGTTGAAGTAGTGCCGCAGCTTGTCGACGCGCGGCACCGGCAGCCCTTCGGCCTCCAGGACGGCCAGCGACTCGGCGAGGTTCTCGCGGTACTGCCGGCAGCCGGAGTACGAGGCGTACGCGCTGGTCGCCAGGACGGCGATGCGACGGTGTCCGTCCCCGGCCATCTCGCGCAGGGTGTCGGTCAGGTAGGGCGCCCAGTTGCGGTTGCCCCAGTAGACCGGCAGGTCGAGTCCGTGATCCGCGAAGTCCTTGCGCAGGGCGTCGAGCAGGGCCCTGTTCTGGCCGTTGATCGGGCTGACGCCGCCGAACAGGAAGTAGTGCTTGCCGACCTCCTTCAGCCGCTCCTCTGGGATGCCCCGGCCGCGGGTCACGTTCGCCAGGAACGGAACCACGTCGTCCGGGCCTTCGGGGCCCCCGAAGGAGAGCAGCAGCAGGGCGTCGTAGGGAGCGGGCTCACGCAGATCGGACATGACATCGATCCTGCCACCCGTCCCCGGCGCGGCTCCCACCGACATCCGTCCCGCACACCCGCCGGTCTCCCGCGGCCGGGCACACCGCCCCACCCGTAAGCTGTATCGGCCACGTTCACCCCTGACACCGCGTGTGACCACGCCGTAGCGGAGTACCCCTTGCCCAGTCCCTACCGCGCGATCTTCGCCGCCCCCGGCTCCAAGAGGTTCTCCTCGGCCGGCTTCTTCGGCCGCATGCCGCTGTCCATGATGGGCATCGGCGTGGTGACCATGGTCTCCCAGCTGACCGGCCGGTACGGGCTGGCGGGCGCGCTCTCCGCGACGCTGGCGATGGCCGCAGCGGTGGTGGGACCGCAGGTGTCCCGGCTGGTCGACCGGCACGGACAGCGCCGGGTGCTGCGCCCGGTGACCCTCGTCGCCCTGGCGGCCGTGGCCGGTCTGCTGGTCTGCGCGCAGCAGGGGCTGCCGGACTGGACCCTGTTCGTGTTCGCGGCCGGCGCCGGCTGCGTCCCCAGCGTCGGTTCGATGGTCCGGGCCCGCTGGGCGGAGATCTACCGGGGCTCGGCGCGGCAGCTCCACACCGCGTACGCGTGGGAGTCGATCGTCGACGAGGTGTGTTTCATCTTCGGCCCGATCATCTCGATCGGGCTCTCCACCGCCTGGTTCCCCGAGGCGGGCCCGCTGCTGGCCGCCGGCTTCCTGCTGGTCGGCGTCTTCTGGCTGACCGCGCAGCGGGCCACCGAACCGGTGCCGCATCCGCACGCGCGGCACACCAGCGGTTCCGCGCTGGCCTCCCGCGGCCTCCAGGTGCTCGTGGGGACCTTCGTGGCGACCGGCGCGATCTTCGGAGCGATCGACGTGGTGACGGTGGCCTTCGCCGAGGAGCAGGGCCACAAGGCCGCGGCGAGCCTCGTGCTGGCCGTGTACGCGCTGGGGTCCTGCCTCGCCGGGGCGGTCTTCGGCCTGCTGCACCTGAAGGGCAGGCCGTCCAGCCGGTGGCTGGTGGGAGTGTGTGCGATGGCCGTGAGTATGATCCCCCTCCAACTGGCCGGGAGCCTGCCGTTCCTGGCCGTGGCGCTCTTTGTCGCGGGCCTCGCCATCGCACCGACGATGGTCACCACCATGGCTCTCGTCGAACAGCACGTACCGCGCACCAGACTGACCGAGGGCATGACCTGGACCAGCACCGGGCTCGCCGTAGGTGTGGCGCTCGGCTCCTCGGCCGCCGGCTGGGTGGTCGACGCGTCCGGGGCGAAGGCGGGGTACGCGGTGCCCGTCGTGGCGGGAGCGCTCGCGGCCGCGGTGGCGTTCCTGGGGTACCGCCGGCTCAGTGGGCCGGTTCCTACGGAAGGGCGCGGGGAAGATGACCGACACCTACGCACGGACGACGACAAGCGCGTGGCGTAACTGGGCGGGGAACGTCACCGCCCGTCCGGTACGGACCGTGTCACCCGCCTCCGTGGACGAGCTGGCCGAGGAGCTGCGCAGGGCGTCCGAGGACGGCCTGAAGGTGAAGCCGGTGGGCACCGGCCACTCCTTCACCGCGACCGCGGCCACCGACGGACTGCTGATACGCCCCGATCTGCTCACCGGCATCCGGGAGATCGACCGTGCGGCGATGACGGTGACCGTCGAGGCCGGCACCCCGCTGAAGCGCCTCAACACCGCGCTGGCCCGCGAGGGCCTCTCGCTCACCAACATGGGCGACATCATGGATCAGACGGTCGCCGGGGCCACCTCCACCGGCACCCACGGCACCGGCCGCGACTCGGCGTCGATATCCGCGCAGATCCGCGCCCTGGAGCTGGTCACGGCGGACGGCACGGTGCTGACCTGCTCGGAGACCGAGAACGCGGACGTCTTCGCCGTCGCCCGGATCGGGCTCGGCGCCCTGGGCGTCATCACGGCGATCACCTTCGCCGTGGAGCCGGTCTTCCTGCTGACCGCCCGCGAGGAGCCGATGACCTTCGACAAGGTCACGGCCGACTTCGATCAGCTGGTGGCCGAGAACGAACACTTCGAGTTCTACTGGTTCCCGCACACCGGCAACTGCAACACCAAGCGCAACAACCGGAGCGCGGGCCCCGCCGCTCCGCCCGGCAAGGTCAGCGGCTGGATCGAGGATGAGCTCCTCTCCAACGGGATCTTCCAGGCGGCTTGCTCGCTCGGCCGGGCGGTACCCGCCACGATCCCCTCGATCGCCAAGCTCTCCAGCCGCGCCCTGTCGGCACGCACGTACACCGACATCCCGTACAAGGTCTTCACCAGCCCGCGCCGGGTGCGGTTCGTGGAGATGGAGTACGCCCTGCCCCGCGAGGCTGCCGTGGAGGCGCTGCGCGAGGTCAAGGCGATGGTCGAGCGTTCACCGCTGCGCATCAGCTTCCCGGTGGAGGTGCGCACCGCCCCCGCCGACGACATCGCGCTCTCCACGGCCTCGGGCCGGGAGAGCGCGTACATCGCCGTCCATCTGTACCGGGGCACGCCGTACCAGGCGTACTTCACGGCGGTGGAGCGGATCATGACCGCCCACGACGGCCGCCCCCACTGGGGCAAGGTCAACACCCGTGACTCCGGGTACCTGGCCGGGGTGTACCCGCGGTTCGGCGAGTTCACCGCGGTCCGGGACCGGCTGGACCCGGACCGCCTCTTCGCCAACGACTACCTGCGCCGGGTCCTGGGCGACTGATGACCGCGTCCGCTCACTGACCGGCGTCCGTGCCGGTGGGTGCGTTCTCCTGCGCCGGCGCGCTGCCCGACGGGGCGGGGGTGCTGCCGGTGCCGGTGCCGTCGCTGGGGGTGGGCGGCGGCGGGGCGACGGAGCCGTCGCCCGCGGAGTCCGACGGGGTGGGAGTGGGCGTCGGCGTCGGGTCGGCCGTGGAGCCGTCGCCCCGGCCCGGCTCCGGGCTCCGGCTCTGTCCGCCCGACCCCGGGTCGGTGCCGGGCGCCGTGCCGTTGTCCTGGCCCGGGGCCGGCCGGTCCTGGCCCGGGTCGGTGCTGTCCGACGGCGTGGGACCGGCCGGGGCCGAGCCGCTCTCGCCGCGTACGACGGAGCCCACGGTCGTTCCCTGGCCGCCGCTCAGGTCGTTGCCCGAGACCAGTTCGAACGTGGTGATCCCGGCCATCGCGACGACGAACACCACTGCGGCCCCGAGCGCCGAGCGCTTCCAGCCGCGGATCCGGGTGCCGTGTGTGGTCGCCTGCGAGAACTCGTCGTCCCCGGCCCCGGGGGCCGTCGCGAGCGGCCGGGTCCCGTCGAGCGACTTGATCAGCTGCGTCCGCCCGGGGTCGTCGGTCGCCCTGCGCAGGACGGTGGTGGCGTCCACGGCGCGCAGGACCGTGGTGGCGTCCGCCTCCTCGGGCGCGGTCGCCGCGTCCACCCGGCGCAGGACCGTCGTGGCGTCCATCGCGCGCGGCACCGCGGCGGCGTCGGCGGACCCTTCGGCCTCCCGCAGGGCGATCCGCGTCTCGGGGGTCCCCCACGTCCCGTCCGCGTCACCGGCATCACGCTTCTGGCGCGTGTGCACGGTCACCTCACGGTCCGGGTGCTTCACCTGGACCGTGACCTCGCGGATCTGTTCACCCGTACGACGGAAGAAGTGCTGGAAGACCGAGCCACCGCAGGTGGCCACGATGCTCATCACCCCGGCGCCGAGAATCGTTCCGTACACGCCCAGTTGTGAGGCCGCCACCGCCGCCGCGACCGCCGCGACGGCACTGCCCGCGACCTGGGGCAAGCTGAGATCGATCCGCCTTTCTCTGGGTTCTATGTCACTTTCCGGCTTCTGCACCATTTCCAGCCCTTGATTGACATCGCTCCCACCATGCAACAAGAAGGGACATTTGAGCGAAGCCGATAGTTCCGTTTACGGTGATTCTGTGAAGCAGGACACGCGGGAGGGACATACCGCCCCGACCGGGTAACCCAACTCCCGTGCCTCACGAGAACTTCGGCGGCGCGGCGGTCCACCCACATGGCCCGAATGGAGTACTGTGGCGAGCCCTGGGGCCGGACTCCCGCGTGGAAGTCCGGAACCTTCGGGACGGGGCCGAAGGAGGCACTCGATCCGGCGGCGCCGCGGCATCGCACGGAGGCCGGCTGCACGGAGTGACCGACGGTCACTTTGTGTTGCGCAAGAGGTCACCGTGTCATACCGGCGATCAAGGGCTCACGCCCGACACGCCGGGCAACACGGCAATGTTGTGGCAGGCTGCACCCGGGCAGGCCACACTCGACTAGCGGAAGCAGCGACGCACGTGACGTCGGCAGGCACCACCCGGGAGGTCCCCATGCCCGAACTGCGTGTCGTGGCCGTCTCCAACGACGGCACACGACTGGTGCTCAAGGCTGCGGACAGCACGGAGTACACCCTTCCGATCGACGAGCGGCTGCGAGCCGCCGTGCGCAACGACCGCGCGCGGCTCGGCCAGATCGAGATCGAGGTGGAGAGCCACCTCCGCCCCCGCGACATCCAGGCCCGGATACGAGCCGGTGCCTCGGCGGAGGAAGTCGCTCAGTTCGCCGGGATTCCGGTGGACCGTGTCCGCCGCTTCGAGGGCCCCGTGCTCGCGGAGCGCGCCTTCATGGCCGAGCGGGCCCGGAAGACTCCTGTGCGCCGTCCCGGCGAGAACACCGGCCCCCAGCTCGGCGAGGCGGTGCAGGAGCGACTCCTGCTGCGCGGCGCCGACAGGGAAACCGTCCAGTGGGACTCCTGGCGCCGCGACGACGGCACCTGGGAGGTCCTCCTGGTGTACCGGGTCGCCGGTGAGCCGCACTCGGCGAGCTGGACGTACGACGCCCCGCGCCGGCTCGTCCAGGCGGTGGACGACGAGGCGCGCTCGCTGATCGGCGAGACCGACGACGTTGCCGCGCCCGAACCCAGCTTCCCGTTCGTTCCGCGGATCGCCCGGCTGCCGCGCGACCGGCCGCTGGACCGCGCCCTGGACCGTCAGATGGAGCGCCCCGCCCCGCCTCCACCCCCGGAGCCGGAGGAGCGCATCGGCGGGGTCACGGCGAGCGAGCGCGATTCGCTCACCAGTCTCCTGGAGGCCGTACCCAGCTTCCGCGGCGACATGGTCGTGCCGGAGCGCCCCGCACCGCCCGAGCCCCCGGCGATCGAACCGGCCGTGCGGGAGCCGGAGGCGGAGGATCCGCCCGCTCCGGCCGCCTCCGCGGGCGCCGGCTCCGCCTACGCGGATGTGCTGATGCCTCGCGCGGTGGCCGGTCACCGCGACCGGCTGACCGGGACGACGGACCGCCAGGCCGAGGCGGACGGCGTCCGGCCGGGCCGCCGGGCCGCGGTGCCGAGCTGGGACGAGATCGTCTTCGGCACGCGCCGCAAGAAACAGGACTGAACCGGGTGATCGCAGCATGACGGGGGCCCGTACGCGCTTGCGTACGGGCCCTTGTGCGCTGCCCGGGCGGAACCCGTCGCCCCGGTTCCGGCCCGCCGCCCGGTTACCGGGGTTCGGGACCCGTGGCGACCGGACGGGACTCGTCGGCCGACCATTCGGACCAGGAGCCCGCGTAGAGAGCGGCCCGGTAACCGGCGATCTCCAGCGCCAGCACCTCGTGGGCGCCGGAGACGCCCGAGCCGCAGTAGACGCCGATGTCCGCGGTGGCCCCGTCGGCGCCCAGCCCGGCGAAGCGGGCGGTCAGCGCCTGGACGGGAAGGAAGCGCCCGTCCGCGCCGACGTTCTCCCCCGTGGGGGCCGAGACCGCGCCGGGGATGTGCCCGCCCACCCGGTCGATCGGCTCCACATCGCCGCGGTAGCGCTCGGCGGCCCGCGCGTCGAGCAGCAGGCCCGAACGCGCCAGGGCCGCCGCGCCGTCCGCGTCCAGCAGGGGCAGTACGCCCGGCTCGGGGACGAAGTCGCCTTCGGCCGGGGCCGGGGTCTCCTTCGACAGCTCGCCGCTCCAGCCGGCGAGACCGCCGTCCAGCACCCGGACGTCCCGGTGCCCCGTCCAGCGCAGCAGCCACCAGGCGCGGGCCGCCGCCCAGCCCAGCCCGCCGTCGTACACGATCACCGAGCTGTCCCGGCCGACCCCGGCGCGGCGCATCACCGCGGCGAATTCCGCCGGGTCGGGAAGCGGATGACGGCCGCCGCCGCCCGCGGGCCCGGCGAGTTCCGCGTCCAGATCGACAAAGACCGCCCCGGGGATGTGCCCGGCTTCGTAGTCGGGCCGACCGTGCGGGCCGCCCAGTTGCCAACGTACGTCCAGGAGCACCGGCGGACGTGGACCCGCCGACTCGCTCACACATTCGGATGCGGAGATGATGGGCTTCATGGGAGCCATCCTCGCGCAGTTGCCTGCCCACCCGTAACAACGGCGAAATGGTCGTACTGGAACAAATGGGACCACGTCCGTCGAGATCACGGAAAGTGCGGCGCGGCCGGGGCGCATCGAGCGCCGGGTGGTGCAAGCATCTGCACGGGGCGTACACACCCCGTACCGCACGACGGCGCGCAGGCCCCGTTCCCCCGTACGGCCACCACGATGGTCCGAGGAGATAGTGACGATGACCGAGGCTGCCGCTCGGCGTACACCCGGAACACCTTGCTGGGTGAGCTTGATCGTGCACGGTCTGGACACGACCCAGAACTTCTACGCCGAACTGTTCGGCTGGGAGTTCGGACCGGGCCCGGAGCAGCTGGGCCCGTACGTCCGGGCACTGATCGACGGGAAGGAGGTCGCGGGCATCGGACAGCTGCCTCCCGACCGGCACCTCCCGATCGCCTGGACGACCTATCTGGCCACCGACGACGCCGATCTCACGGCGGAGACGATCCGTGCCTGCGGCGGCACGGTGGGCGTCGGACCGCTCGACGCGGACGAGGCGGGCCGGATGGCCATCGCCTCCGACCCGTGCGGGGCCGTCTTCGGGATCTGGCAGGCGGCCCGGCATGTGGGCACCGCGCTGGCGGGGTCACCCGGAACGCCGGTCTGGAACGAGCTGGTGACCCGGGAGACGGTGACGGTCGCCAAGTTCTACCAGGCGGTGTTCGGCTACGAGGCGGAGGCCGTGGTCTCGGCCGACTTCGACTACCAGACCCTGCATCTGGACGGCCACCCGGTGGCGTCGCTGCACGGCGTGGGCCACGGCCTGCCACGGGACCGCGGCCCGCACTGGATGACGTACTTCGAGGTAGCCGACACGGACGAGGCGGCGCAGCACGTGGTGGAGCTCGGCGGACACATCCTCCAGCCGCCCAGGGAGGGGTCCAGCGGCAGGGTGGCGACCGTCGCCGATCCGGAGGGCGCGGCCTTCACGATCGTCCGTTCGGCGAAGCGCTGAGGCAGACGGGGCCGCCGGGTTCTCCGGCGGCCCCGGTGTGCGCTTTCGAGTGAACTTCGGGCATGTACTGGCCCGGTGCGGTCCGGTGAGCGGGACTCCACGTTCACGCTCGGTCAGGCCGACCGCAGCCACCGGGAGATCGCCGTGCACATCCTGCTCCTCACGAGTGCCTTCAACAGCCTCACCCAGCGCGTTCAAGCCGAGCTCACGGACCACGGGCACACCGTGGCCGTGGAGCTGATGCACGAGGACAGCCCGCTCCGGGACGTCGTGCGCCGGGAGGACCCGGACCTTGTCGTGGCGCCGTTCCTCAAGACCGCGATTCCCCAGGATGTGTGGTCGGTTCACACGTGTCTCGTCGTCCATCCCGGGCCGGTCGGCGACCGTGGGCCCTCCTCACTCGACTGGGCCGTCCACGAGGGTGCGGACGAATGGGGTGTCACCGTCCTGCAGGCGAACGCGGAGATGGACGCGGGTGACGTATGGGCATCCGTGGCCTGCTCGCTGCCGCCGGTGGCGAAGAGCGATCTGTACCGCAACGAGATCTCGGACGCCGCTGTGGAGGCGGTGCTCCTGGCCGTCGGACGCTTCGCGTCCACGACGTACACCCCGGTCCCGCAGAACTCCGGGGCCGACGACGGCTGCCGCCCCTATTTCGGCCAGTCGCTGCGACGCATCGACTGGCAGTCGGACTCCACCGCAACGGTGGTCCGCAAGCTCAGGGCGGCGGACTCCCAGCCCGGGGTACTCGACGACCTGCTGGGCGGCGAGTGGTTCCTGCACGGCGGGCACCCCGAGTTCCGGCTGCGCGGACGTCCGGGGGAAGTGGTGGCCACCCGCGACGGCGCGATCTGCCGGGCGACCACCGACGGTGCGGTGTGGATCCCCGAGCTGCGGCCCCGGCGGACGCCGGGCGGTCCGGCCACGTTCAAGCTTCCGGCCACCTCGGCGCTCGCCGGGCGGCTGTCCGCCGTACCCGCCCGGCCGGCTCCGCTGCACAGGACCGGGCACGAGGACATCTGGTCCGAGATCAGCTATCGGGAGGAGGCGCGGACCGGCTTCCTCTCGTTCTCGTTCCGCGGCGGCGCGATGAGCACGGACCAGTGCGAACGCCTGCTGAGCGCCTACCGGTTCGCCTGTTCCAGGCCCACCTCGGTACTGGTACTCGGCGGCGGCCGGGACTTCTTCTCCAACGGCATCCATCTCAACGTGATCGAGGCGTCGGCCGATCCCGGCGCCGAGTCCTGGGCCAACATCAACGCCATGGACGACCTGGTGGAAGCGGTTCTGACCACCACGGACCGGCTCGTCGTCTCCGCGATGGCCGGAAATGCCGCGGCGGGCGGGGTGATGCTGGCTCTCGCCGCCGACGAGGTGTGGTGCAGGGCCGGTGCGGTGCTCAATCCGCACTACCGTCTGATGGGGCTGTACGGATCGGAGTACTGGACGTACACGCTGCCGCGGCGGGTGGGTACGGCGGTGGCCGACCGGTTGACGCAGGAGGCGCGGCCGGTCAGTTCCGGGGCGGCTCTGCGACTCGGACTGGTCGACAGGGTGATCGAATGCGGCCCTCAGTCGTTCGCCTCCGAAGCCGGCGCGCTGGCCTCCCGCCTGGCAGCGCTGCCGGCGACGCAGTCCCGTGTCAACGCCAAGAAGGCGGAGGGGGACCATGTCGACCTGGCCCCCTACCGCGAGGACGAACTCGCACACATGCACCGCATCTTCGCGGATCCGCAGCATCCGTACCACGGGCTGCGCCGGGCCTTCGTGCGCAAGGAACGCCCCGCATCCGGCACCGCCCTTCACCACACCGCACACCCCCGGGGATGACCGCGGCCACCCGGCGGAGCCGCTACCGCTGCGCCGCGAGCCAGTCGTACCAGTGGGCGAGTCCCTCGCCGGTGGTCGCGGAGACCGTCAACACGTGCACGTCCGGGTTCACCGAGCGCGCGTGCCGCGCGCACTGCTCGACGTCGAAGTCGACGTAGGGCAGCAGATCGGCCTTGTTGATCAGGATCAGGTCGGCGGCGGCGAACATGTACGGATACTTCAGCGGCTTGTCCGTGCCCTCGGTGACCGAGATGATCACGACCTTGGCGCGCTCGCCCAGATCGAACAGGGCGGGGCACACCAGGTTCCCGACGTTCTCCACCATGAGCAGCGAGTCCTGGGGCGGGGACAGCGCCGTGAGCGCGTCCCGCATCATCTCCGCGTCGAGGTGGCATCCCGCCCCGGTGTTCACCTGCACCACGGCGCAGCCGGTGCGGCCGATCCGGTCGGCGTCGAGCCTGGTCTCCTGATCGCCCTCGATGACGGCCATCGGCCGACGGCCGCCGAGATCGGTGATGGTGCGTTCGAACAGGGTGGTCTTGCCCGCGCCCGGTGAGCTCATCACGTTCACGGCCACGACGCCGCGATCCGTCATCCACGTCCGGTTGCGGTCCGCGAGGAGGTCGTTCTTGGCGAGCACCTTCTGCTCGATGGTGACGGTCTCGCCGTCGCCGTTCGGCCGAAGACCCCCGTGCGGATGCGGATGCGGGTGGGGATGCGGATGTCCGTGACCGGGTTCATCATCCTCCCGCAGCATCGCGATCCTGGTCCCGCCGCTCTCCTCGGAACAACCGCAGGTGCCACACATGGTTCAGCCCACTCTCATGGAAACGATCTGCAGTTCCTGTCCCGATGTGATCTCCACATCCGCGCTGCCGCAGGGACACAGCAGAATCAGGTCGGTCAGGGTGAATTCGACAGCACAGGTACGGCAGCGGCCGGCACCGGGCGGCTGCTCGATCTCCAACTCGGCCCCCTCGGCGGCCGTTCCCTCGGTGACCAGGCCGAAGCAGAACCGCATCGAGTCGGGCACCACGGCGGTGAGCGCACCGACGCGGACGCGGACCGTGCGGACCGGACGCCCCTCGGCGCGTTCGCACACCGAGTCGACGACGTTCTGTGTGATGGCCAGCTCGTGCACCGGTGCCTCGTCCTTCCTGGGGTGGCTCCGACCGTAGGACGGCGGCGGACCCTGCCGGCGTCCGACCGGACCGGTGCCCGGCCGGATCACCCGAGCGGTCCACAGCGTGCGGTCATTCGGCCCCGGGAATCGGGCGGGGTCAGGAATTCCCCGTGTTGCCGGTGCACCCGAATCGAGGCGTGATGGTAGCAATGTGCGCGTACCCATCCGTGGGGGCCGATGGCCGGTGGGCCGTCATCCTGAAAGGCGGCACTTCCATGCCGACAGAGGAAGCGGTAAAGGCGGAGGACACTCTGATCCATGTCCTGTGGATCAACGCGGGACTGAGCTGTGACGGCGATTCCGTTTCGCTGACCGCCGCTACTCAGCCGAGCATCGAGGAGATCGCTCTCGGTGCCCTTCCCGGACTTCCGCAGGTCGCAGTCCACTGGCCGCTCATCGATTTCGAGTGCGGCCCCAACGGCGGCGCCGATGATTTTCTCGAATGGTTCTTCAAGGCCGACCGCGGAGAGCTGGAACCGTTCGTCCTGGTCGTCGAGGGCTCCATTCCGAACGAGCAGTTGCACGACGAGGGGTACTGGTGCGGATTCGGCAACGATCCCGCCACCGGTCAGCCGATGACCACCAGTGAGTGGCTCGACCGGCTGGCCCCGAAGGCCACCGCGGTCGTCGCGGTCGGGACCTGTGCGACGTACGGCGGTATCCACGCCATGGCGGGCAACCCGACCGGCGCGATGGGCGTGCCCGACTACCTGGGCTGGGACTGGAAGTCCAAGGCCGGGATCCCGATCGTGTGCGTCCCCGGGTGCCCGATCCAGCCGGACAACCTGTCGGAGACGCTCACCTACCTGCTCTACATGGCCACCGACCAGGCCCCGATGATCCCGCTCGACGAGGCTCTGCGGCCGACGTGGCTGTTCGGGTCGACGGTCCACGAGGGCTGCGACCGGGCCGGGTACTACGAGCAGGCCGACTTCGCGACGGAGTACGGCTCACCGAAGTGCATCGTCAAGCTGGGCTGCTGGGGACCCACGGTCAAGTGCAACGTGCCCAAGCGCGGCTGGATGAACGGCATCGGCGGCTGCCCCAACGTCGGTGGCATCTGTATCGGCTGCACCATGCCGGGGTTCCCGGACAAGTTCATGCCGTTCATGGACGAGCCGCCGGGCGGAAAGCTCTCGACCAACGCGGTCGGGCTGTACGGGTCGACGATGCGGCGGCTGCGCCACATCACCACGCACACCCTGGACCGCGAACCGAAATGGCGTAAGCCCGGCAAGGAACTCACGACCGGCGCCGCACGCACCTGGTAAGTGACCGCGCAATCACCGCAACGGACAGAAAGATGAGGCGGCGCACATGACCGCGACGCAGCACAAGGGTGCCGGGGGAGGCCAGGGAAAGAACGACCTGGTCGAAATGGCGTGGGATCCCATTACCCGGATCGTCGGCAGTCTGGGTATCTACACCAAGATCGACTTCAAGCAGAAGGTGGTCGCCGAGTGCCACAGCACCAGCTCCATCTTCCGCGGCTATTCGGTCTTCATGAAGGGAAAGGACCCGCGGGACGCGCACTTCATCACGAGTCGCATCTGCGGAATCTGCGGTGACAACCACGCCACGTGTTCCTGTTACGCGCAGAACATGGCCTACGGGGTGAAGCCGCCGCACCTGGGCGAATGGATCGTCAATCTCGGCGAGGCCGCGGAGTACATGTTCGACCACAACATCTTCCAGGAGAACCTGGTCGGGGTCGACTACTGCGAGAAGATGGTCGCGGAGACCAACCCCGGGGTGCTGGAGCAGGCCAACCGCACCCAGTCCCCGCACGGCGACGCCCACGGATACAAGACCATCGGCGACATCATGCGGTCGCTGAACCCGTTCACCGGCGAGTTCTACCGCGAGGCGCTCCAGGTCAGCCGGATGACCCGGGAGATGTTCTGTCTGATGGAGGGGCGCCACGTCCACCCCTCCACGCTGTATCCCGGCGGCGTCGGCACCGTGGCGACCATCCAGCTGATGACGGACTACATCACCCGGCTCCAGCGGTACGTCGAGTTCATGAAGAAGGTCGTGCCGATGCACGACGACCTCTTCGACTTCTTCTACGAGGCCCTGCCGGGCTACGAGCAGGTCGGCAACCGGCGCATCCTGCTGGGCTGCTGGGGTTCCTTCCAGGACCCGGAACACTGCAACTTCGAGTACAAGGACATGACCGACTGGGGACGGAAGATGTACGTCACCCCCGGTGTCGTCGTCGACGGGAAGCTGGTCACCACCGACCTGGTGAAGATCAATCTCGGCATCCGCATCCTGCTCGGCTCGTCGTACTACAACGACTGGGACGAGCAGGAGACGTTCGTGTCCCACGATCCGCTCGGCAACCCGGTCGACCGGCGCCACCCGTGGAACCAGCACACCAACCCGCAGCCGCAGAAGCGGGACCTGGACGACAAGTACAGCTGGGTCATGTCGCCTCGGTGGTTCGACGGCAAGGACTACCTGGCGCTCGACACGGGCGGCGGACCGCTCGCGCGGCTGTGGACCACCGCGCTGGCCGGCCTGGTCGACATCGGCTACATCCAGGCCACCGGACACAGCGTCAAGATCAACCTCCCCAAGACCGCGCTCAAGGGGCCGGTCGAGCTGGAGTGGCACGTCCCCAAGTGGAGCAACACCATCGAGCGCAACCGGGCGCGCAGCTATTTCCAGGCCTACGCGGCCGCCTGCGCGCTCCACTTCGCGGAGAAGGCGCTCGCGGAGATCAGGTCCGGGAACACCAAGACCTGGGAGAAGTTCGAGGTGCCCGAGGAGGGCGTGGGCTGCGGGTTCACCGAGGCGGTGCGCGGTGTGCTGTCGCACCACATGGTGATCCGGGACGGCAAGATCGCCAACTACCACCCGTACCCGCCGACCCCGTGGAACGCGAGTCCTCGCGACACGTACGGCACGCCGGGTCCCTACGAGGACGCCGTGCAGGGCCAGCCGATCTTCGAGGAGAACGACCGCGAGAACTTCAAGGGCATCGACATCATGCGCACGGTGCGCAGCTTCGACCCCTGTCTGCCCTGCGGCGTGCACATGTATCTCGGCGAGGGCAAGAAGCTGGAACTCCTGCACTCCCCCACCCAGTCCGCGGGCAGCGAGTGATGGCGCGGGAGGAATCCCCGCAGGCACCCGACTGGCGGACGACCGGTGACCGCATCGACACCCTGATCGCCGCCAGCGGCTCGGGCGGCGCGGTCGCCCGTGAGCGCAGCGAGGAACTGGTCCGGCTGGTCGTCGACTTCTACGGCGCCGGGCTGGAGCGGCTGCTCGACCTCGTGCACGACCAGGGGCGGCTGGACGACGAGGTCCTGGCCGCCCTGGCCGGCGACGACCTGGTGGCCAGCGTCCTGCTGGTGCACGGGCTGCACCCGTACGGCGTGGAGACCCGGGTCGAGCAGGCGCTGGAGAGCGTGCGGCCGTATCTGGGTTCGCACGGCGGTGATGTGGAGCTGCTCGCCGTGACCGACGAGGGCACCGTCCGGCTGCGGCTGCTGGGCAGCTGCGACGGCTGCCCGTCGTCCTCGGTCACGCTCAAGCTGGCCGTGCAGGGTGCGGTGGAGGCGGCGGCTCCGGAGATCACCTCGATCGAGGTCGAGACCGCCGCCGAGCAGGAGTCCGGGGCGGCGGGGCCGCTGGTGCCGGTGGACTCGCTGTTCTCCCGGCTCCACACGGATACCGAAGCCGCCCCTGACGACGGCGCGTCGTGGGAGGTCGTGCCCGAGCTGGCGGGGCTGGAATCCGGTGCCGTGGCCCGGATGGAGGTCGGCCGGATGCCGGTCGTGGCCTGCCGGGTGGGTGCGGACCTCTTCGCCTTCGAGGACCGGTGCGCGCGCTGCGAGCGGCCGTTCGAGGGTGCCACTCTGGCGCGGCGGCTGGGCGGTGGCTCAGGGGACGCGATCCTGCGCTGCGCCGGCTGCCGGGCGCACTACGACGTGCGGCGGGCGGGTGTCTGCCTCGACGAGGACGGCGCCCATCTGGCCCCGTTGCCGCTGCTGTCGGACGGCGGCGAGGTCTCCGTGTCGGTGCCCGCGGCGGTGGCGCCGTGATCGCGGCCGGCCGTTCCACCTCCCCGGCGTCCACGCTGCTGCGCCTCAGTCGCGACCGGCCGCCGCCCCTCGCCGGGGAGCGCTGCGAGATGTGTGCGGAGCCGATCGGCGAGAGCCACTCCCATGTGGTGAACCTCGACAGCCGGGCCCTGATGTGCGGCTGCCGGGCCTGCTACCTGCTGTTCACCGACGAGGCGGCGCAGCTGCGCTACCGGGCGGTCCCCGAGCGCTATCTGCACTTCGCCGGGCTGACCGTGGACGGGCGCGCCTGGGACGAGTTGCAGATCCCGGTCGGGCTCGCCTTCCTGTTCCGCAATTCGGTCCAGGACCGCATGGTCGCGTTCTATCCGGGTCCGGCCGGGGCCACCGAATCGGAACTGCCGCTGGACGCCTGGGCGGCCGTCGTCGAGTCGAGCCCGGAGCTCGCCGGGCTGCGTCCCGATGTCGAGGCGTTGCTGATCCGGCGCACTCCGGGGAGCGGCGGTTCGTGCCATCTGGTGCCGATCGACGCCTGTTACGAGCTGGTGGGGCAACTGCGCACGCTGTGGCGCGGCTTCGACGGCGGCTCCGAGGCACGCACCGCGATGGAGGCCTTCTTCGCCCGGGTGGCGGAGCGCAGCCGGCCCGCCGCGGGGATCGGGGCGACGTGAACGACTTCGCGTTCTCCGTCCTCGACGTCTTCGCCGAGCCGTACGCGGCCGCGCCGCAGCTGACGGCGCGGCTGCGGATCGAGGAGCGGACGGGCCGGCGGATCCACGCCATCGCGCTGCACTGCCAGGTCCGCATCGAGCCGCAGCGGCGCCACTACGACGATGCCGAACAGAGCGGTCTGCACGCCCTGTTCGGCGGCCGGGACCGCTGGACGGACACCCTGAAGCCGTTCCAGTGGATGAGCTGCGACACCACGGTGCAGGGGTTCAGCGGGGCCACCGAGGTCGACCTCGCGCTGCCCTGTACGTACGACTTCGACGTGATCGGCTCCCGCTATCTGCACGCCCTGGGAGAGGGCTCGGTCCCGCTCGCCCTGATGTTCTCCGGCACGGTCTTCACCCGCGGCAGCAAGGGCTTCGGGGTGGAGCAGGTGCCGTGGGACTGCGAGGCCCGCCACTCCATGCCGGTCGAGGTGTGGCGGCGCATGGTGGCGGCGCACTTCCCGAACACCGGCTGGATCAGGCTGGACCACGAGGTGCTCGCGCGCTTCGCGGACTTCCGGGCCCGGCGCGGGCTGATCAGCTGGGACGAGACGGTCCAGGCCCTCCTGGCCGAGCACGACGAGGTGAGTCCTGTGAGCGGTGACCGGACGCGTTCGGACGAGGTGGTCCCGCGATGAGCCTTGACCAGGTGCGTTCGATCGCCGACGCCGTCCTGTACGAGGGCTACCTGCTCTACCCGTACCGGGCGAGCTCCCACAAGAACCGCTCGCGCTGGCAGTTCGGGGTCCTCGGCCCGCCGAACGCCGCACCGGCGAGTTTCGGCGAGCAGCCGGAGATGGAGACGCAGTGCCTGCTGGCACCGCACGACGGACCGGCGGCCGTCACCGTACATCTGCGCTTCCTCCAACTCCAGGTCCGCGAGGTGCGGAGCCCGGGCGCGGACGGGGTGGAGGTGCCGGTCGACCAGCTCACCGTGGACGGGGTCCCGGTGCTGTCCTGGGACGAGGCGGTCGAGCGGGAAGTCGTGCTGGCCGCGCTGCCGCTGGGTGAGCCGACGGACACCGTCCATGAGGTCCCCGGCGGTGAGGACAGCGAGCCGGTGACCGACGCGCGGGGCGCGGTGGTGGGCCGGATCGTGCGGCGGCGGCTGCCGTTGACGGTCCGTATCCGTACGGACACCTTCGTGGACGACGGATATGTGCGCCTCTCGGTGGCGGTGCGCAACGAGCACCCGGAGCCGGCGGCCACCAAGGACGACGCGATCCGGGCCTCGCTGATCGGCGCGCATCTGCTGCTGCGGGCGCACGACGCGGAGTTCGTCTCGCTGCTCGAACCGCCCGCCGGGGCGGCGGGCGCCGCCGGTCGTTGCCGGCAGCGCAGGTGCTGGCCCGTGCTCGCCGGTCCGAAGGGGACGACGGACATCCTGCTCGGTGCGCCGATCATCCTGTACGACTACCCGGAGGTCGCCGAGCAGAGCCCGGGCGCCCTGTTCGACTCGACCGAGATCGACGAGATCCTGACCCTCCGGGTGATGACCATGACGGAGGCGGAGAAGGCGGAGGCGCGGGCCACCGACCCCCGCGCCAGGGAGATCATCGACCGCTGCGACGGTATGTCGCCCGCCGGCCTCCAGCAGTTGCACGGACTGCTGCGCGACCCCCACCGGCCGCAGCCCGCGGCCGTCGTGGAGCCCGCGGCCGACGTGCGGGACGTGGAGCCCGCCGCCTTCGACACCTCGGGCGCCCCCTGGTGGGACCCGGCGGCCGATGCCTCGGTACGGCCGGGGAGCGACGCGGTGGTGATCGACGGGGTCCGGGTGGCCAAGGACAGCCTGGTCCGCGTCCATCCGTCCCGGCGTGCCGACGCGCAGGATCTGTTCTTCGCCGGCCAGGTGGCCCGGGTGACCGCGGTTCTCTCGGACGTGGACGGCGGCACGCACGTCGCCCTGGTCCTCGTCGACGACCCGGCAGCGGACCTGCACGACTGGTACGGCCGCTACTTCTACTTCGCACCCGACGAGCTGACACCGCTGACCGTCCAGGAGACGGCGCGGATCCGAGAGGAGAACCCATCGTGAAGATCGTGGGCATCATCACCGCCGGTGTGGCGGCGGCCGTGGCACTGGTCGCCGTGGGCGTCGGCATCAAGTCGATCCCCGACGTCCGCCGCTATCTGCGCATCCGTTCGATGTGAGTCGTGAATTCCGATGTGAGTGAGGAAGTGCATCCCATGGCCGACACGCCGAAGAAGGACAGCACCGTCGCGGAGGAGCCGCAGGAGGAACGGGGCCCGAAGGGGTCACGCGACACCGGCTCGGACAAACCGTCGGGTGGTCCGAGTGACCGCCCCTCGGGCACCTCGGACAAGAAGTCGGACACCTCCGTACAGCCGCAGGAGCCCCGTGACCCGGACTCGCCCGACCTCCAGTCCGGCGGCGGCTGATGCCCGGACCACCCGGCCGGGGACCGCGGGCGCGGGGGGAGCTCATCAGGACGAACGAACCGGGCCGGACGGACTGCACGGACACCGGGCACAGGGTCGTGCCGCCGTGCGAGGAGGCCGTCCGGCACAGCGAGGGGTCCGGGACATCGGCCGGCGGCACGAGGCCGTCCCGCCGGCCGCGCACCCCGCGCGCCGGGGACCGGACCTGACGTGGCCGCCCGGGTACTGGTGGCAGGCATCGGCAATCTGTTCCTCGGCGACGACGGCTTCGGCCCGGAGGCCGTCCGCCGGCTGGCCCGCGACGGCGGACTGCCGCCGCAGGCAAGGGTGGTGGACTACGGCATCCGTGGCATGCACCTCGCGTACGACCTGCTGGACGGGTACGACGCGCTGGTGCTGGTCGACGCGTACCCGGGGGGCGGGGCGCCCGGGGAGCTGACGGTGCTGCGTATCGGCGCGGAGGACCTCGGTACGGGTGAATTCGACGCCCATGGGATGAATCCGGTCGCTGTCCTTGCAAACCTGGATCAATTGGGCGGTACTCTTCCGCTCACTTACCTCGTCGGCTGCACACCCGCCGGAGTCGAGGAGGGCATCGGGCTCAGCGAAGCCGTCGAAAGCGCGGTGCCCGAGGCCGTCCAGACAGTGCACACCCTGGTCCGGCAGCTCGTGCCGGCCGGACCACCCGTCCCGAACGCGTCCGTGAAGAGCGCCGAACCCCGGAGATCCTGATCATGTGCCTAGGCATTCCTGGCCGCGTCGTGGAAATCGTGGACGGGTATGCGGGCCAGCTGGCTCTGGTCGATGTGGAGGGCGCCAGACGCCGCGTCAACATCGGCATGCTCGACGAGGCACCCGGTTGCGACGACTGGGTGCTTCTTCACATGGGCTTCGCCGTCGAGCTCATCGACCGGGCGAAGGCCCGCAAGGCCCTGTCCGGCCTGGAGATGATGGGCCGCGGCCGGGCGGAGCGGGTCCGGCGCAGGTTCGAGGTGCGCGGGGTCGTGCAGGGCGTGGGCTTCCGGCCCTTCGTCTACGTCACCGCCTCCGAGCTGATGCTCACGGGCACGGTGACGAACACCGGCGACGGGGTGCTCGCCGAGGTCGAGGGACCCTCCGACGCGGTGGAGGAGTTCGGCCGCCGGCTCCGTACCGACGCCCCGCCGCTCGCGGTCGTCGAGGACGTGCGCACCAGCGAACAGCCGACGCGGGGCGGTACGGGCTTCACGATCGAGGAGTCCAGCGGGGGCGGCCGGGCCAGGACACTCGTCTCGCCCGACACCGCCACCTGCCGGGACTGCCTCGACGAGCTGGCCGACCCGGCGAACCGGCGCCACCGCCACCCCTTCATCACCTGTACGCACTGCGGTCCCCGGTTCACGATCGTCACCGGTCTCCCGTACGACCGGGCCGCCACCACGATGGCGGACTTCGAGATGTGCGGGGCCTGCCGGGCGGAGTACGAGGATCCGCGTGACCGGCGCTTCCACGCCCAGCCGATCGCCTGCCCCGACTGCGGACCGCGGCTCGAACTGGTCGGCGGGGACGGGCTGCCCCGTTCCCGTGACGAGGACGCGCTGCGGGCCGCTCGGGAGCTGCTCGCCGGCGGCGGAATCATCGCGGTCAAGGGGCTCGGCGGCTACCACCTGGTGTGCGACGCCCGAAACGGCACGGCCGTGGCCGAGCTGCGCCGGCGCAAGCGGCGCGGTTCGAAGCCCTTCGCGGTGATGGTGCCGGGGCTCGACGTGGCGCGGGAGCTGGTGACCGTCACGGCCGAGGAGGAGGAGCTCCTGACCGGCGGCCGCCGGCCGATCGTCCTCCTGCCCCGACGGGACTCGGCCGGGTCCGGGGCGTCCGGCTCCGGTGTGTCCGATGCCGTGGCGCCCGGGAGCCCCGACCTCGGACTGCTGCTTCCGTACACCCCGTTGCACGTCCTGCTCTTCGGGCTCGGTGCCGACCGGCCGGGCCCGGACGCGCTGGTCATGACGTCCGCCAATCTGTCGGGCGAGCCGATCGTCACCGACGACGAGGCCGCCCTCACCGCGCTGGCCCCGCTGGTCGACGCCTGGCTGCGCCACGACCGGCGCATCCATGTGCCGTGCGACGACTCGGTCAGCCGCTGGGTGGCCGGTGCCGAGCTGCCGATCCGCCGCTCGCGGGGATACGCCCCGCTGCCGCTCGCACTGCCCTTCGACGTGGAGCCGACGCTCGCCGTGGGCGCCGACCTCAAGAACACCTGTGCGCTGGGCGAGGGCCGCTACGCCTGGCTGAGCCAGCACATCGGCGACATGGACGACCTGTCCACGGTGGACGCGCTGACCCGTAGCGAGAGGCATCTGGAAGACCTCACCGGGGTGGCGCCCGCCCGGCTGGTGGCCGACCGTCACCCCGGCTATCACTCGGCCGGCTGGGCCCGTGCGCACGCGGCCGGGCGGCCGGTCCGCACGGTGCAGCACCACCACGCCCACATCGCGTCCGTGATGGCCGAGCACGGTCTGGGCGCGGACGAGCGCGTGATCGGCATCGCCTTCGACGGCACCGGTCACGGCGACGACGGCGCGGCCTGGGGCGGTGAGGTCCTGGTGGCGGGCTACGCGTCCTTCCACAGGGCCGCGCACCTGGGTTACGCAGCGCTGGCCGGGGGCGACGCGAGTGTGCTGCGTCCGTACCGGATGGCTCTGGCGCACCTGTACGCGGCCGGCATCCCCTGGGACGGGGACCTGCCCGCGGTCGCCGCGTGCCCGCCCGCGGAACGCGACGTGCTGGCGCATCAGTTCGCCACCGGGTTCGGCTGCGTGCCCACGTCGAGCATGGGCCGGCTCTTCGACGCCGTCGCGTCCCTGACCGGCGTCCGGCACGAGGTGGCGTACGAGGCGGAGGCCGCCATGGAGCTGGAGGGGCTGGCCCGGGGCGCACACGGTGTCCCCGCCGCTGCCGAGGGCGGCTACCGCTTCGGCATCCGGCCCGCAACGGGCGAGGAGCCCGCGATCGCCGATCCGGGGCCGGTCGTCCGGGCCGTCGTGTCCGACGTACGGGCCGGCGTTCCCGCCGGGCTGATCGCCGCGCGCTTCCACGCGTCCGTCGCCGCCATGGTCATCGAACTCGCAGACCACTGCCGTACGCACACCGGTCTCGGCACCGTGGCTCTGGGCGGCGGCGTCTTCCAGAACGCCGTACTGCTCGAAGCAGCGCAACAGGGCCTGGCGGAGGCAGGTTTCACCGTCCTGCGGCCCCGGCTGCTCCCGCCGAACGACGGCGGGATCGCCCTCGGCCAGCTCATGATCGCCGCGGCCGGCTGACCGCCCGGCGCCTCCCGTACCCAAGGGATTCACAGAGAAGAGAAACCATGTGTCTCGCTGTTCCGGGGCGTGTCCTCAGTACCGCAGAAGTCGACGGCACCGTGATGGCCGAGGTCGACTTCGGTGGGGTGCGCAAAGAGGTGTGCCTCCAGTACATCCCCGATGTGACCGTCGGTGAATACGTCATCGTGCACGTCGGATTCGCCATTCAGCGCCTCGACGAAGCCTCCGCCCAGGACACCCTGGCCAACTTCGAACGGCTCGGCATCCTCGCCGAGGAGTTCGGGGACGGCTTCGAACTCGCCGCACAGCAGAGCACGTCACCCGAAGGAGCCGGCCGGTGAAGTACCTCGAAGAGTTCAGCGACCCCGACCTCGCGAAGAAGCTGATCGACGAGATCCATGCGGCCACCACGCAGAAGTGGGCGATGATGGAGGTCTGCGGCGGACAGACCCACTCGATCATCCGGCACGGCATCGACCAGCTCCTCCCCGAAGGCGTGGAGATGATCCACGGGCCGGGATGTCCCGTCTGTGTCACCCCGCTGGAGACCATCGACCGGGCACTGGCGATCGCCGCCCGCCCCGGTGTCATCTTCTGCTCGTTCGGCGACATGCTGCGCGTGCCGGGCAGCAGCCAGGACCTGTTCTCCGTCAAGAGCGCCGGCGGCGACGTACGCGTGGTGTACTCACCCCTCGACGCGCTGAAACTGGCCCGCGAGAACCCGGACCGTGAGGTCGTCTTCTTCGGGATCGGGTTCGAGACCACCGCCCCCGCCAACGCGATGACGGTGTACCAGGCCAAGCAGCTGGGGGTCAGGAACTTCTCGCTGCTGGTGTCCCACGTCCTGGTACCGCCCGCGATCGCCGCGATCATGGAGTCCCCGGCCTGCCGGGTGCAGGCGTTCCTCGCCGCCGGTCATGTGTGCAGTGTGATGGGGACGGCCGAGTACCCTCCGCTGGCGCAGAAGTACAAGGTTCCGATCGTGGTCACCGGCTTCGAGCCGCTGGACATCCTCGAAGGCGTCCGCCGGACCGTCCTCCAGCTCGAAGCGGGCCGCCACGAGGTGGAGAACGCCTACCCCCGGGCCGTACGCGACGAGGGCAACGCGCCCGCCATGAAGATGCTCGCCGACGTCTTCGAGGTGACGGACCGGACCTGGCGCGGCATCGGGGCGATTCCCCGCAGCGGCTGGCGGCTCTCCGGGAAGTACCGGGAGTTCGACGCGGAGCAGCGGTTCGACGTGGCGGACATCCACACCGCCGAGTCGTCGCTCTGCCGATCGGGCGAGGTCCTCCAGGGCCTGATCAAACCGCACCTGTGCGAGGCGTTCGGCAAGGAATGCACGCCGAGGAACCCGCTCGGCGCGACCATGGTGTCGTCCGAGGGCGCGTGCGCCGCGTACTACACCCACCGCCGCCTGGAACTGGTCGATGCGAAGTGACGGACGCCATGCAGGACTTGACTGAAGCGACGCAGGACATGACCGGCACGATGGGCGACGCCTGCGACGCGCTGCCGGGGCCGGCCGGGCTGGACTTCGAGGGATGGACCTGTCCCCTGCCGCTGCGGGACGTCCCGTCCATCGTGATGGGCCACGGTGGCGGCGGCGCGATGTCCGGCGAGCTGATCGAGCATCTGTTCCTGCCCGCGTACGGGGCCGCGGCAGCCGCCGAGCTCGGTGACTCGGCCGTCCTGACGGTCGGCTCCGACACCCGTCTCGCCTTCTCCACGGACTCGTTCGTGGTGAAGCCGATGTTCTTCCCGGGCGGGTCGATCGGTGACCTGGCGGTGAACGGGACGGTCAACGACCTGGCCATGTCGGGTGCGAATCCGCTGTTCCTGTCGACCGCCTTCATCCTTGCGGAGGGCACCGAGCTGAGCGTCCTCGGCCGGATCGCGCGGGCGGTGGGCCGGGCGGCCGAGGCCGCCGGCGTCCGGCTGGTCACCGGGGACACCAAGGTCGTGGAGCGCGCCAGTGGTGACGGCGTCTACCTCAACACCTCGGGCATCGGCGTGGTGCCGGCCGGTGTCGACATTCACGCGCGCCGGGCGCGCCCCGGCGACGCCGTGCTCGTCAGCGGCGACATCGGGGTGCACGGGGTGGCGGTGATGAGCTGCCGGGAGGGCCTGGAGTTCGGTACGACGGTCGAGAGCGACACCGCTCCGCTGCACGGGCTGGTCGCCGCCATGCTCGCCACCGGTACGGACGTCCATGTGCTCCGGGACCCCACGCGCGGGGGTGTCTCCGCGTCGCTGAACGAGATCGCCCGTGCTTCGGAGGTGGGCATCGAGCTGGTCGAGCGGCTGCTGCCGGTGCCGCCCGCGGTGCGGGACGCGTGCAGTCTGCTCGGGCTCGACCCGCTCCAGGTGGCCAACGAGGGCAAGCTGATCGCCATCGTGCCCGCCGCGGAAGCGGACCGGGTGCTGGCCGCGATGCGGGCGCACCCCCTGGGCCGGTCCGCGTGCAGGATCGGCAGCTGCGTTCCGGATCACGCCGGGATGGTGGTCGCGAGGACGAGCCTGGGCGGGAGCCGGGTGATCGGGCTGCCGATCGGCGAACAACTGCCGAGGATCTGCTGAGTGAGCGCTGAGGGCGCGCTGATGTTCGCGCGATACGCGTACCCGCCCAATGAGCTCGGCTACTGCGGACCCGCTGACGCGGCGGCCCTCCTGCGCCGGGAGGCGACCGCCGACATCGAGCGGCGGGCCCGGCAGTTCGAGGGGGCCTGGTGCTATCTCCAGTTCCTCGCGGAGACGGCCGGGCTCCCGGACCCGCTCGATGTGCGGGTGGTCGAGGCCTACTGGATCGGCAACGAGCTGCTGGAGCTGGCCGATCCCGCCGCCCTGGTCGCACGCCTGACGGACCGTTTCCGCGGCCAGCTGGGCGGTACCTGGCGTGAGGCGGCGCGGCGGGCCCTGGCCCACCACAGCTTTCAGGTGTTCGAGGTGTATCCGTGGGCGCCGATGCTCCGGCCGGACGGGAATCCGACCGCCCTGTCCGTCCTGGACCGGTGCCGCATCCGGACGGGCGAGGTTCTCACGGGCGGCGACGAGGTGGCGACCGTACGGTCCCGTCCGCTGGTCTGGGACGGCACCGCGACCGCCACCGGCGACTGGCAGGAGGAGACCGTGCGCCTCTCGGCCGGCGGGCGGACGCTGATCGACGGCGTCTCCCCCGGCGACCGGGTGGCACTGCACTGGGACTGGGTGTGCGACGTGCTCAGCGAGGAGCAGGCCCTGCGCATCGAGTCCTTCGAGGCGCGCACCCGCACCGGGCTGGGCCTGCTCGTTCCGTAGGCCACGGCCCGGCACGCACGAAGGGGGGCGCCCGGGCAGCTCGGGGTTGCCCCGCAGGCTGCCGACGCTGGAGTTGCTGACGATGGCCCCCGTCCCGCCGGTCGCCCGGATCGCGGCGACCTCGGCGACCATGGCCAGCCAGGGGCCCCTGAGGTTCACGGCGTAGACGTGGTCGAGGACTTCTCCGCACTGGCACCGCGCGACCGCAATCTGGTGCGCAAGGTCTTCCTCGGGCCGGCCCCGCAGGGGCAGCGGCTGTACGCAGTGTCGGACGCGGACGGGTTCGCCCGCGCCTCGGCCCGGCAACTGCGCGCCACCGCCGCCCGCTACCCCGACGATCCCGAGGTGACCCGGCTGGTGGACGAACTCCTCTCCGGAAGCGCTGAGTTCGCCCGGCTGTGGGCCTCCCACGACGTCTGCGCCGAACCCACCCTGCGCAAGACCTTCCAGCACCCGCTGGTCGGCCCGGTCACGGTCAACTGCGACGCCCTGGACCTGCGGGACCGCGACCAGCGGGTCGTCATCTACACCGCCACACCCGGCTCACCGTCCGAGGAAGTACTGCGGCTGTTGTCGGTCGTCGGCACGCAGCGCATGGACGTGCCCGGCTGAGCCGCGTCGCGGCGCGGTCCGGCCGTGGAGCCGTCGGGGTGCGCCGAACGCGCCGCCGGCGAAGTCGGGCCGACGCCACCTCGGTTCCGTTCAGAGCGAGTTGATCTCCTCGCCGGACAGTACCCCGGCCCAGGTGCGCACCTCGTCGATGTCGCCGTCGAGGTGGTGGGCCCCGACTCCGTCGGCTGCGGAGCCCCGGCCGGCCTGGAGGAACCTCGTCCCACATCACGAACGTGTCGTCGCCGCAGGAGAGGCCAGCGCCCTTCGCCCGGTCCCCGCGCGTGATCCTGGAGACGTCCTGCCGCGTGGCGGTGGCAGCCATGACAGGGATCATGACGGTGCCGACGGCGCCGGGTCCGGCCACCACCCAGCCCCAGTCCATGCCGTCATGCCAAGCGGCGCACCCCACGACGAGGAAGAACGGGAACGCCGACATGCAGAGCGCGTCGAACACCGGATTGCCGACGAACACACCGGTACGGCTGCGCATTGCCTCTCCTTCACGCCAGCCCGACCGCACCGACCACGACCGCCGCCACCCCCGTGAGCAGCAGGGCGGCCACGAAGGCGACGCTCCTCGCGCCGGATCGGCGGTCGGCCGCGCGGTCGGGTGTGCAGACGGACGGGTCGGTGGGGGCGTAGTGCATGGTCAGGGCCCGGTGGAGGGAGCGGCCGGGGTCGGGGATGTGCTCACGGGACAGGACGGTGACGTGCGTGCCCTCGCGGGTGGTGAACGTGACGACGGGGGCGTGGTTGACGATGTCGCCGGCCTCGTCGTCGGCGTAGACGTCCGTGGTGACGGCCACGACACTCGCCGGGACGGCGACCGCCGAGGCGAGCAGGACGTTGCGGGCGCTCACCATGCGGATGTCGCGGCTGCGCGCCGCGAGGGCGGTCAGCAGGGCGCCGAAGCCGAGCAGCGCCCACGGGTATCCCCAGCGGACGGTCGCGTGGATCACCAGCCCGATGAGCAGCAGGATGACTGCGCAGTCGGGGCCGCCGCGTCCGTTCTTCTCGCCCGCGACGTCGAGCACGACGGCGAATCGGAGCGGTTGGCCGGGTGGGTAGCGCACCTCGAACTCGCGCCCCACCCAGGCCTCCTGGATCACGTCGCCGTGTCTTCCGGCGTTCGGCAGGGTGAACTCCTGACCGGTGACCGGGTCCTGGAACGCGATCGTCACCGGTATGCCGGGCCTCTTGGACGCGCCGTGGGCCGGCTGTCCCACCGCCACGATCCGCGCCTTCACCCACACCGCGCGCTGGGCCCGGGTCACCCCGGCGAGCGAGCGGCCGTAGCCGAGCAGGGCCAGGCAGGTCGGCAGCAACCACCAGAATTCCAGCACTTCCTGACAAGACATCAGAGATCTACCCGGAACAGACCGCCGACCGGATCCACGACGGCGGTGAGCCGCAGGCCCGCGCGGAGGCCGGGATGGTTGGTGCGGTGCCAGGTCATCTCAAACGTCCGGAACCCCGGCTCGCTGACCCGCAGACCGACCTCCACGCCGGGACTCTCTCCGTGCCAGTCGAAGTCGGTCAGGCCGGTGATCTCCGCGGCCGCCGGAACCCCGACGGCGTCGAGCCGCCGGTTCTGTTCCCTCTCGGTGACGGTGTGGCCCCAGAGTCCGAGGCCCAGGGGCAGGAAGACCACCGTGAACACAATGCCGATGATCACGACGTCCGCGCCGGTGAAGAGGGCGAGGCCCATCATGACCGGTCCGCACAGACACATCAGGGCGGCCGCTTCGTACTGCCCACGGCCGGCCCTCGACATCCGCGTCCACCGGATCCCGCCCCCGCCGTCGCCCATGTCAGTGCTCCGGGGTCCCGGCCGGGCTCCGCGCCGGCTGTTCCGCCAGGGCCTCAAGACCGGGGAGCGGGTGGTATGCGTTCGTCGGCGCCCCGTACAGCGGTGGCGAGGTCACGGGGTCACGCCGTCCCCGGCGTAGAGGTAGCCGCCCGGCCGGGCGGGGTCGGCGATCAGCAGTACCTGGTCGCCGGTGCGGGGGATGCGCAGCTTGGAGACGATGGTCTGGAGGGTGATCCGGTCGGTGGTTCCGGGCGGCTGGAGGACCAGGTCGACGACCGGGTCGAAGTTGACCAGTCGGCCGGTGTCGCTGACCGACACGACGACGACGGGTGTGGTCGGCACCCCCGCGGCGAGCAACTGCTGGACGTCGTGGCCGGACTGGTACGCGCCGATCGACTGCTGGACCTTGGCAAAGTCCTCCGCGCCGAGGAACGCGCGCGTGGTGCGCCCGTAGAAGCCCTTGCCGCTCGCCACCTTGCCGACGATCTCGGCGGCCCGCTCCTCGCGGTTCTTGCCCCGCTTCCCGAAGATTCCCATGACTGCTGCTCCTTGTGGTGATGACGGGTGCCCGGTGCGGTGCACGGGGGGAAGGCTAGGCGGGCCGTGACACCTACCGATCCCAGGTTCGCCCGCCTTTTCGTGGACCACGTACGCTCCCCCCATGCCGCCCCCGAGCCAGCCGACCGGTGAGCCCCGACCGCGCGCCATGGTCATCGACCGGGCCTGGCGTGACCTCGGGCCGGGGCTTCAAGCGCTGAGCGGGCCCGGTGGGGCGCCGCTGACCCGGACGGTCAAGCTGATCGTGCTGCCGTTGGTCGTCAGGCCGGCGCTGTGTCCCGAACTCGCGGTGGACTTCCTCGGGCCGGCCGAGGCCGCGCGCCTCGACGCGCTGATCCGGGAGTCCGGTACGCGTCTTGTGGCGACGGCACAGTGGTTCACGCTGCTCAAGAAGGCCCGCAGGGCTTTGGGCGTCGTGGCGGGCAATCCCCAGGATCTCTACTTCCAACGGTGCTTCGAACTGGCCACCCGGCACGGAGCTCCCTCTGCCGGTGCGGACGCGGTGGCCCGGGCCGTGGTCGAGGACGTGGCGGACGCGGGCGGCGGGCGCACGGTGGAGGCGCTGAAGAATCATCTGGCGGACGCCGTACGGCACGCCCGGCTCGACCGAGAACTGACCGCCGCGTGGGAGAGCCGTCGAACGGTTCCGGCCGCGGATGTGGCCGAAGCGGTGGCGCGGGCGGCCGAGGTCCTGGGGGTGTGCGGTGCGCCGGGGCAGGCGGTGAGCTCCCCGGCGTACACGTCCATGGTCGAGGCTGAGCACGGCGGGTTGTTCGGCCGGGCCCTGTGGGCGCACGCGAGCGGGGTCTGGGGCGGCGCGGACCAGCCCGCCCATCTGGGGCTGACCGTGCGGCAGGTGCCGGCGTGCCCGGAGGTCGGCCGGAGCGCCTCGACCGCGACGCTTCCCGCGCCGCTGGACCGCACGCTCTTCGAGCGGCTCTTCCTGGTCCTGCACTCGTCGGCCCGGCGCGAGGAACTGCCGACGCTGCCGGAGCTCGTCGGGCGGGAGGTCGGCCGCAGTTGCGCTCCGCTCGGCCTGCACGACGAGAGCCTGCGCGTCACCGTCGTCCTCGGCGGGCGGCTCGCGGTCGGCCTCGATCCCCTGGGCACCGGGGAAGGTCCGCAGGGGCGGACCGCGGCGCACCGGGCCGTCAACAGCCGCTGGCGCCGGGAGGCTTCGGTCCTGCGCGCCCGCAGGATGACCGTGTCTCCCCGCCCCGACCCGGAGGGCGGTGCCCTGGACGCCCTCGCCCAGGACCTCCGTACCCCCTGGGCGGCCTACATGCGGCGGCTGTGGGTGCGGCTGCACGGGCGGGATGTCCGCGGCGCACCGCTGGGGGACCTCGCGTCGGCCTGGGCGGTGCTCGACGGCGTCGCCCGCTCGGTGATGATGGACCACCGCGCCAGGGTCCGGTCGGCGCTGCGCACGCTGTCGGCGACGTCGGTGACGGAGACAGCAACCGCCGTGGCGGCGACCAAGCCGAGGAGCGCGTGATGGCGGGGGCCGGAACGGAGGTCCACGTCGGCAGGGACGGGGACGGCACGATCCGGGTCGCCGCCGGCCCTTTCGCCGGTGCCGACTTCACCCAGGCGGTTCTCGACGTCTCGGGAGCGGTTCTGCTCTGGCCCGTCCTCGCGGGCCCGGCGACCCTGCCGGTGGCAGAGGTGTACGACGTGGGGCGGACGCAGCAGTGGCTGTGGGCGGTCTACGGCGAGCGCGTCGCCGCGGCTGTGCACACGTGCGCGGCGGCGGGCGGGCCGACCTCGGTACGGGTGACGGCGTGCCTGACGGATCTCGCGGGTGCCGCCGCCCGGCTCGGCTTCGGCCACTGGGCGGCCCGGTGGTGGCCGACGTCGTACACGGACGGGATCGCGGAGCTCGAAGCGGACGTGCTCGGACTGGAGTTGGCCGCGCTGACCCACCGATGCCAGCAGTTGTTCGACGACTTCGGCGATCAGCCCGACGACTGCGCGGCCGAACTGATCGAGGAGCACCGGGCCGCCCTCGACCCGCTGACCGAGTGGTGGCGCTCGGCGGCACAACCGGCGGACGCGGCAAGCCACTTGGAGAGCGTCCTGCGGATGGTCGACGACGCGGCGGACGGCGCCGGGCTCGACTGGCCGGAGCTGCGCCGCCTCCGTGCGGCCCTCGACCAGCGCCGTCCGGCCGGGACCCCGGCCGACCCCGGCGCGCTGTTCGCCCACCAGGACGGCTACGCCCTTGCGGCGGGCGTTCCACCCACCGCCGGCGGCCGGGTGATCGCCCGGGGACCGGGGACCAACGACTGGCGCCGCTACCCGCCGGGGTTCGTCGACGCCGCCGAGGACGCGGTGTCCTGGACCGCTCGCGCGCTCGGCGCGCAGCGGCAGATCGAGGTCGAGGCCGTCGCGCACAACGCGGCACCCGCCGCCGACCCGGCCCTCGTCGCGGAGGTCCAGGTGAACGGTGGTCGCCCGCACCGGGTGCCCCTGGCCAGACGGGACGATCTGTGGGCCGGCCGGGCGACTCTGGATCTTGCTCCGGACCCGGCTCTGGCCCTTGTCACGCCGATGCCGCCGCTCGTCGAGGTCGGTGTCCTGCTGCCCGGCTTCGACCCGGGCCCCAGCCTCGGCGGCCGCGCCGACCGCGACGCGATCCGT
This sequence comes from Streptomyces sp. NBC_01260, assembly GCF_036226405.1. Lineage (NCBI taxonomy): Bacteria > Bacillati > Actinomycetota > Actinomycetes > Kitasatosporales > Streptomycetaceae > Streptomyces > Streptomyces sp. NBC_01260. The sequence goes on from NZ_CP108464.1 coordinate 1,764,722, forward strand.
GCCCTGGCCCGGCGCCGGCTGGCCGACACCGTTCGGCCCCAGGCGTTCGACACCTTCGCCGGGCCGTTCCTCGCCGAGATCGTCGCCGCCGCTGCCACCAGTGAGGACTACTGAGGATGACGGACGAGGACAACGCGCCGGTACAGCTTTACGGAGACCCGTTCGACAGCGGCTTCGCCCTGGCCCACGAGCATCACATGGCCGCGGACTACGCTGCCGCGTACGCCGTCTACGAGGAACTGCTCGCCCTGGCCGAGTCCCTGGAGGACTCCCCCGACGTACGGTTCCTGCGCGCGCACCTGCTGGCCGACCTCACGAGCGTCCTCCTCGGCGCCTCCGATTTTCCCAGGGCTGAGGACACCGTCGACCGCTCTCGCGCCCTGCTCGACGGCATCGCGTCGGCGCCGATGGGGCCGCGGGGGCGTCAACTGTGGCTGGAAGTGGTGCTGCGGACACTGATCGCCAGATCCGACCTGCTGCGCAGGACGGGACGTCTGGACGAGGCGCTGGCGTGTCTCGACGAGGCGGCGGCCGGACTGGCCGAGTTCGACGATCCCGACGGACTGCGCGGCTCCGAGACCGGCCTGAGCCGGATGCTCCTGCTGATGGACCGGGGCGAGTGGGGAACGGCCGAGGAGCAGGCCACGCTCCTGCTGTCCACCACTCCGGCGACCGCGGCGGAGACCGCGCCACGTCTACTGACCTCGCTCGGCGTGATCTGCTCCGCGACCGGCCGGTTCGACGAGGCCGAGGACTACTTCGCCCGCGCGGACGACGGCTTCCGGGCGTTGGGGGACACCGGTGAGCAGCAGACGCTGCTCGTGCACCGGGCGAACATCGCGATGCACCGGGGCGAACCGGACCGCGCGGAGCGGTTGCTCACCGAGGCGTCCGCGTTCTTCGAGGAACAGCGACGGTTCGGTGAACTGGCGGTCTGTGAGCAGTCCCGGAGCCTCATCAGCGCCCAGCGCGGCGACGCCGCGGGAGCGAGCGACCTCATCACGGCGAGCCTGGAGCGGTTCGCGCAACTCGGCGCCGCGGTCGCCGCCGCCGACGCCATGCTGCTCGGCGCCCAGCACTCGTACGAGCGGGGCGACACCGAGGAGATGAAGCGGCTGGCCCAGGAAGCCCGCGACGTCTACCAGGAACGGGAGATCCACGAGCGCTGTGCCCAGGTCGATCTCCTGCTCGCGCGAACCCTTGAGGACAACCTGAACCGGACCGACCACGGCGACCACGAGCCTCGGTCCATCGCCAACGCGCTCTCCCTCGCCGTCCCCGCCGCACTGACCCTGGCCGCGGCGCGCCACGACTTCGTCACCGCCCACGCGCGCAGCCAGTGGCTGGAACTGGCCGACGACGCCATGCGGTTGGTCTTCCGCCTCGCCGTACGCAGCCAGGACCAGGGGCTCCTCTTCGAACTGGTGGAACACCGCTGCGCGGGCGCGGCACTGGCCTGGGGCGGTGCACCGGGCTCCGTCGCGTCCCCCGAAGACACGGCACCGGTCTTTCCGGACGCGGGCATGAAGGCGTACGGCCACCCCGACGGCGGTGCGATGACGCTGGGCGGTGTGGCGGCCGAGGCCGCCGCCTCCGCGGGCCTGCGCGTCGCGCCGCCGCCGAAGGTGCGGATGTCGGCGGAATCCGGCCGGGTCGCGCTCCAGGAGTACATCTCGGCGGCCGAGTTCCGCTATCGGCGTCGGATCGTGGACAAGGACGAGGTGCCGTTCTGGATCACCGACGAGCTGTCGAGCCGCCCGGTGGTCCAGATCCGGCTGGCCGACGCCGGCGACCTGTTCATGACCTGGACATGGGCCGGCGGCGCCCGAGGGTTCGGTACCGGCCAGGGGCCCGCCGCCGAAGTCGACCGGGCGGTGGCCGAGTTGGCCGCCGCGCTGCCCGGGGCGGGCGAGGGCGCAAAGGCCATGCGACAGGCTTTCACCACGGGCGCGCTGGCCGGTCACGACACGGAGCACCGGCTTGCGCGGACGCTGGCCGAGGCGCTGTGGCCGGAGGGGCTGACGGCACAAATACGCCAGGTGTCGGAACGCGTGGGCCGCCCGCTGGTACGCATCCAGCCCTCGCCCCGGGTCGCCCAGGTCCCCTGGGAACTGCTGGCCGTCGATGAGGACGATGTCCGGCTCATCGATCTGGCGGACGTGGTGACCACCGCGCCGACGTCACTGCGACGACAGAACACCTCGGACCGTCCGGCGCGTGACACCGGCCCGGTCGTCCTCGTCCTCGATCCCCGGGTGCCCGGATTCCGGGCCGATTCCCCGCTCGGCTCGGTCCTGGGACCGCCCGGCTCGGATTCGGAGCTGCTGTCGTTGGTCCAGGGCCGTCTCGACACTGGCGCCGTCGAGCCGTCCCTCGGCGCCCCGGCGGAGGCGTTCCGCCGCACCGATCTGGACCGGGACTGGCTGAGCGGCGTGCTCCGCAAGGGGGCACGCCGACTGATGTATGTCGGGCACGTCAGCGGGGCACCGGTCGAAGGCGGGCAGAGCGAGGACGGCACCCTCCATCTGTGCTGCGGACCGGACAGCACCGGCCTGACCGAGCCGGTGCGCACCCACCGCCCTCTGTCGGCCAAGGACCTCCTGCTGGGCACGCTTCCCCTGCGAGCGGACGGGGAATCGGGTGCGCGGATCTGGCCCGCGCCACCGCGTGTCGCCCTGATCGGCTGCGAGAGCGGCGGCGATCTGCGGTTCGCCGAGTCCTTCGGCCTGTCCACGGCGATGCTGCACAACGGTGCCGAACTGGTCACCGCCACCCGTTGGGTCCTGCCGACCAGCTTCGCGTTCCACCGGCTGGCCGGTCTGCCCGAGTCCCTGCGCCCCCTGTCGGAGGCGATCATCGCCGTCGACACCGCCCACGAGCACCACGACCCCGTGCACCGGCTCGGCCGCTGGCAGCGCGAGCAACTCGACCGCTGGCGCGCCGGCGGCAGGATCGAGCACTCGCCCCTGCTGTGGGCGGCCTTGACCTGCATCGTCGTGTGACCGCGAGCGAGATACCGCGACGACGTCGGCCAGGGCCGTGGCCAGGAGTTCCGCCGGCAACCGGTACGAGTGAAACATCCGAAAGGCCATGCGTGCAGGCCGCGACCGCCCGTCGCAGCAGTGCACCGGTGCCTTTCGCTCCGCGTCATGAGTTGCGCTTCTCGGACGGGCGGCCGTAGGACCGATCGCGTGGCAGACGGGTTCGAGGCTCAGTCCGCGGCGACCGGCAGGACGTCCGGCGAGAGCGCGCCGGCACGCACAGCAGCGCTCGTCATACGGCGCCGATGGTGACGTCGGCACAACACCTCATAGCCGACCTCCCCGGCGGGGCAGCTCACATCACCGACCACGACCTGCTCACCCTCCACCACCATCTCGCCACCCACCGTGCGGGCATTGTGCGTAGCGCGCGCCCCGCACCAGCACATCGCCTCCACCTGGAGCGCCTCTATCCGGTCCGCCAGCTCGATCAGTCGCTGCGAGCCCGGGAAGAGCCTGGCCCGAAAGTCGGTCGTGATACCGAAGGTGAAGACGTCGAGGTCCAGGTCGTCCACGACCCGCGCCAACTGGTCGACCTGCTCCGACGCCAGGAACTGTGCCTCATCCACAATCAGGTAGTCGACCCTGTCGCCCTGCGACATACGACCCACGACGTAGGCGTACAGATCCATCTCCGGCGCCGCCTCGACAGCATCCGTCATCAGACCGAGCCGCGAAGACAGCTTCCCCTCCCCCGCCCGGTCATCGCGCGTAAAGATCACACCCTGCAGACCCCGCGCCGACCGATTGTGAATTCGCTGCAGAGCAAGTGTGCTCTTCCCGCAATCCATGGTTCCGGAGAAAAACACCAGCTCGGGCATGAGGGGTCGAGCACCTTTCGGGACGGACGGGGAGGGTCGTGGAGCGGGCCGGTACGGCTACGGCGTGTGCGGGACTTTCAGAAGACGCCTAGGTGCGTACTTCGAAGAGCGGGACGAGCTGCTCGACGGGGGTCATCGAGCCGTGCATGCCCACCATCGCCGACTCGTGGGGCTCGTTGTCGGAGGCGGTGATCACCACGTCGTCGTGGGCCGCCGCGACCACGTCGCCGATCCGGCCGAGGACCCGTTCGTCGACCCGGGGGCCGAACCAGCCCGCCGCGACGGCCTCGTCCCGGCTCGCCACCCAGAACTGCTCGCCGAGCACCTCGCGCCAGACGGTCAGCACATCGGCCTCGGCGCCCGGGACGGCGTACACATGGCGGGCGCGGCCCTCGCCGCCGAGCAGCGCGACGCCCGCGCGCAGCTCCCAGTCCTCGTCGAAATCGATCCTGGACTGCTCGTCGAACGGGATGTCGATCATGCCGTGGTCGGCGGTGATGTACAGCGCCGAGCGGGGCGGGAGCTGTTCGGCGAGGCGCCTGGCCAGTCCGTCGACGTGCATCAGCTGGCCGCGCCAGGCGTCGGAGTCGACGCCGAAGCGGTGCCCCATGCCGTCGACCTCGCTGTAGTACGTGTAGACGAGGGTGCGGTCGCCGGCGGCCAGTCGCTCGGCGGCGACGTCCATCCGGTCCTCGCCGGTCAGCCGGCCGAGGAACGAGCCGCCGCTGAGCGCGACCTTGGTGAGCGGGGTCTGCTCGAAGGCGGGCGCGGAGACCTGCGCGGTACGCACTCCGGCCGCGTCGGCGAGCGTGAAGACGGTGGGGTGGGGCTGCCAGACCCTGGGCTGCGTCCAGGGCCTCCAGCGGAGCTGGTTCATCAGCGCGCCGGTGTCGGGATTGCGCACCGTGTACCCCGGAAGGCCGTGCTCGCCCGGGGGCAGCCCGGTGCCGACCGAGGCCAGCGAGGTCGCGGTGGTGGCCGGGAAGCCCGCGGTTATCGGGCGGCCCGTGCCGCCGCGCGAGGTGGGCAGCAGGGAGTGCAGGAAGGGGGCCTCGTCCGGGTGGGCCCGGATCTGCTCCCAGCCGAGTCCGTCGATCAGGAAGACGCAGTTCCGGTCGGCGGGCGTGAGCTCGGCGATCGCCGAGGTGAAACCGGGCACGCCCTGTCCCGCGACGAGCGTGGGCAGCAGATCGGCGAGCGAGCCGCTGCCGTACTCGGGCACCGGGGCGGTGTCGACGGGCAGCAGGACGGGGTCCTGCCAGGCCGGCTGGACCATCAGCGGCCGGCCGCCGCGGTCGCGGCCGTGGCCTCGGAGAGCGCCTGGGCGAAGGCCAGGGTCTGGCGCACGGTGTCGGGACCGTCGCCGGCCTCGCTGACCCGCAGGCTCAGGTCGTCGGCGGTGGAACTGCCGGTGTAGCCGTGGTCGGCCTCGCAGTTGGGGTCGCCGCAGGCGGCGGGCTCCAGGTCGATCCGGGAGACCGCGCCCCAGCCGATGGTCAGGACGACCTCACGGGGCAGCGTGCCGGGGACGTACTTCTCCGGGTTGGCCACGACACGGCTGACCACGACCGAGGAGATCCGGTCCAGCTTGACCGACTCGGTGGAGGTGGTGGCGTAGGGCGTCGGGGAGCTGGTGTCGGCGTTCTGCTCGTCGGTGTGGCTGACGACGAAACGGTTGTCCGTGAGCACCAGGACCGTGACGTGCCGGCGCACCTCGTTGGAGTCGAAGGTGGTCTCCTGGTGCACCAGGTACGAAGCGACCGGCTCACCGCCCACGGCGGCCTCCACCGCCTCGGCCACGAGGGCCGGGTAGTAGCCGCTGCGCTCGATCGCCGCGCGCAGCCCCTGGGTCGTCGTACCGGTCTTAGCCATACGGACCATCCTACGGGGGGCGGATGACTGCCGGGGACGTCCTGCCCACCCCGTCCCGGACGGCTTCCGCGGCGACGCGGGCCGGGACGGTTCAGTAGTTGGAGAGGCGGCGGGGGCCGAGGTCGGTGCGGGCCGGGGGCGGTGAGAGCCGGACGCTCGCCCCGAGGACGGTCAGCCCCTGGGTGGCGACCACGACCGGCTCCAGGGCGATGGAGACCACCTCGGGGTGGTCGTCGACCAGCAGGGAGACCCTGAGCAGCAGTTCTTCCAGCGCCGCGGTGTCCACGGGGGCCGAGCCGCGCCAGCCGAAGAGGACCGGGGCCGCCCTGATCGAGCGGATCAGCTCGGCGGCGTCCCGGTCGGTGGCCGGAACCAGGCGGTGGGCGGTGTCGCCGAGGAGCTCGGAGGGCGCACCCGCCAGGCCGAAGGAGAGGACGGCGCCCGCGGCCGGGTCGATCGTGGCCCGCACGACGGTGTCGACACCGCGCGGGGCCATGGCCTGCACGACGGGACGGAGTTCGGCGGGCTTGCCGAGGAGGTCGGTCAGTTCGGCGTACGCGCGGCGCAGCGCGGACTCGGTGGCCAGGTCCAGCCGGACGCCGCCCAGGTCGGCGCGGTGGCGCAGATGGGGCGCGGTGGTCTTCAGCGCCACCGGGTAGCCGAGTTGCGCGGCGGCGGCGACGGCCGCCTCCGCGTCGGGGGCCGGCAGCGTCGGCCGGACGGCGATGCCGTAGCAGGCCAGGAGCTCGCGGGCCTCGTCATGAGCCAGGGGCCTGCCCCGCGGATCAGGGTCCTCGCCGAGCAGCGCGTCGATGCGGGCGGCCGCACCCGGCTCGTCGATGGTGTCGTCGAGGAACTCGGGCACCTTGCCGGGGACCGCGGCCTGGCGTCGCCACTGGGCGTAGTTCACCGTTTCGGCGAGCGCGCGGACGGCACGTTCGGCGGCGGGGTAGGCGGGGATCCTGCCGACGGCGCGGGCTCCCTCGGGGGCGGCCGACGCGGGGGCGGTGTCCGGTCCGCCGGGGGGCGGGGGCGTTGCCGGAGGCGGTGTCGCCGCGGAGGTGCCCGAGGACCGTCCCGGCGCCGCGACACCGGATGAGGCCGGGGCCGGGCGCTGCTGGGCCACCGTACTGGTCGCCGCGGCCAGGGCCTCCGCGAGGCCGCCTATCTCCACATGGACGACGGCCACCGGCTTGGCCGGCCCCGCGGCGGCCGCCGTGTGCAGGGCGGTGGCCAGTACCTCGCCGTCACCGGGCTCCGCCTCGCCGTCCTCGCCCACCCACGGGATCGCCGTCACGATCACCGCGTCGCAGCCCTCGTCGGCCAGCGCCTGGGCCAGCGCCTCCCGGAAGTCCTGCGGGGTGGCCGCGGTGGTCAGGTCGATGGGCGGCCTCGGCCGGAGCCCCTCGGCCAGGCAGGCGTCGTAGGTGAGCAGCCCGAGGGACTCGGAGTTGCCGAGGATCGCGACGCGGCCGCCCGCCGGGAGCGGCTGGCCGGCGAGGAGCAGGCCCGCGTCGACCATCTCCGTCACCGTGTCGACGCGGATCACGCCCGCCTGCCGCATCAGCGCGGAGACCGTGGCGTCCGGGATCCGGCTGATGGGTACGGCGTGGCCCGGCGGGGTGGAGCCGCTGTGCCGGGCGCCCTTCACCACGACCACCGGCTTCACCGCGGCGGTACGCCGGGCGAGGCGGGTGAACTTGCGGGGGTTGCCGAGGGATTCGAGGTACAGCAGGGCGACATCGGTGTCCGGGTCCTCGTACCAGTACTGGAGGAAGTCGTTGCCGGAGATGTCGGCGCGGTTTCCGGCCGAGATGAAGGTGGAGAGCCCCGCGCCGCGCCGGTAGAGCCCGGAGAGCAGTGCGATGCCGATCGCGCCGGACTGGGTGAACAGGCCGATGCGCCCGGAGGCGGGCCGTTCCGGGGCCAGCGAGGCGTTCAGCCGGACCGCTTCGGAGTTGTTGATGATGCCGAAGGCGTTCGGGCCGATGATCCGCATTCCGTACGAGCGGGCCTGGCGCACCAGTTCGCGCTGCCGTTCGCGGCCCTCGGCGCCCCACTCGGCGTATCCGGCGGAGAGGACCACCAGTCCCTGGACGCCGTGTTCCCCGCAGTCGGCGACGGCCTCCGGCACCCGCTCGGCGGGTACGGCGACGACGGCGAGGTCGACGGATTCGCCGATCTCGCCGAGGGAGCGGTGGGCGGGCACCCCGTCGATGGTGTCCTGATCGGCGGGGAAGGCGCTGTTCACGGCGTAGGTGCGGCCGGTGAAACCCGCGCCCAGGAGGTTGCGCAGGACCGTACGGCCGACGCCGCCGGGGGTGCGGCCGGCGCCGATGACGGCGACGGAGCCTGGGGCGAGCAGCCGCTGCACGGACCGCGCCTCGGCACGCTGCTCCCGGGCGCGCTGGACGGCGAGCGACTCGGCGGTCGGTTCGAGGTCCAGGGTGAGGTGGACGGTGCCGTCCTCGAAGCTGCGCTGCTGGGTGTACCCGGCGTCCCGGAACACCTTGATCATCTTGTTGTTGGCCGGCAGCACCTCGGCGGCGAAGCGCCGGATGCCGCGCTCGCGGGCAACGGCCGCGATGTGTTCGAGCAGCGTGGAGGCGACGCCGCGGCCCTGATGCGCGTCCTGGACGAGGAAGGCGACCTCGGCCTCGTCCGCCGGGGCCGACGCGGGCCTGCCCCGGGCGTCGATCCGGTCGAAGCGGACGGTGGCGATGAACTCGCCGCCCACCGTGACGGCGAGTCCCACCCGGTCGACGTAGTCGTGGTGGGTGAAGCGGTGGACGTCCTTGGCGGAGAGCCGGGGGTAGGGAGCGAAGAAGCGGTAGTACTTCGACTCCGGGGAAACCTGCTCGTAGAAGCTGACCAGCCGTTCGGCATCGTCCGTGGTGATCGGCCTGATCCGCGCGGTGCCGCCGTCGCGGAGCACCACGTCCGCCTCCCAGTGGTCGGGGTAGACGTGATGCGGACTCTGCTCCGGAGAGGGCTCCATGGGCAAAGCGTACGGCTCTGTCAGCGGTCGCGTGGGGGCCGGGGCCGGGGCAGTCTGAGGGTGGCCGATCGACGGTACGACGCGGGCCGCGGACGGGCCGCGGGTCGGCCGGAGCATCGCGCACTGCATGAGAGACTGGTCTAGACAACCATTGATTCGTGAAGGGCAGAACCATGGCTGAGCGCCGCGTCAACGTCGGTTGGGCCGAGGGCCTGCACGCCCGCCCCGCATCCATCTTCGTCCGTGCCGCCACGGCCTCCGGTATACCCGTGACCATAGCCAAGGCCGACGGCAACCCGGTGAACGCCGCGTCCATGCTCGCGGTGCTCGGGCTCGGCGCCCAGGGTGGCGAGGAGATCGTTCTCGCCTCCGATGCCGACAACGCCGAAGCCGCTCTGGACCGTCTGTCCAAGCTGGTCGCCGAGGGGCTCGACGAGCTTCCGGAGACCGTCTGATCCAGCGGTCCCGACCGCCGGAATTCCTGCGCACGAGCCGCGGCGCCCCTGACGGGGAGTCGCGGCTCTTTCATTTGCGCGGGATTCCGGCCCCTTGGGACGGGCCGCCGGAATGAATTCAGGGCAGCGAAAAGAAAGCCCTACCGAATAGCCGCTCCTTGTATACGGCGTCATTGTTAATGCCGGCCGCTCGGGGTGTTTACAGCATGTTGCGAAGATCTCACCCGGCCGGCGCGGGGCACGACGCCGGCACCCGGCCGACCGGGGCGGCGCAGCCGGTGCGCGGCGGTGGCCCGCTCGGCGTGCTGCGCGGCCAGCGCCCTCGCCCGTTCCGCGTCACCGCGCGCCACGGCGTCCACGATGGCCCCGTGCTCGGCCCAGGAATCGGCGGGGCGGGCCGGCTGGTCGACCACGTACATCCAGGCGATCTTGTGCCGGAGCTGGGTGAGCAGCGCGATCAGACCGGGGCTGCCGGAGGCCTGGGCCAGGGTCTCGTGGAACCAGCCGCCCAGTGAGCGCAGATCCTCGCCCTCGCCCCGGCGGGCCCGCTCCTGACCCAGCCTGACCAGGCCACGCAGCACCTTGAGGTGGGCCTCGGTGCGGCGCTGGGCGGCACGGGCCGCACCGAGCGGCTCCAGCAGCATCCGGACCTCCAGGAGGTCGGCGGCCTCCTGCTCGTCCGGCTCGGCGACGCAGGCCCCGGCATGCCTGCGGGTGACCACGAAGCCCTCGGACTCCAGAGTGCGCAGCGCTTCACGCACCGGGACGCGGGAAACCCCGTAACGGCGTGCGAGCACCTCCTCGGTGAGTCGGCTGCCGCGTTCGAAGACACCGGAGACGATGTCTTCACGGATTGCCGTGCATACCGAATGCGCCGGAATGCGCATGTCCGAACCTCCGCCTTAATCCCCGCGGAACGCGGCCGATCGACGCCTGCCCTGCGACTCTATTGCAATGCGGTCGCATTTCCGATGCCGGGTGGAAATTCATCAATATCTTTTGGTCATGGACGGGTTCAAAAACGGGCTCCGCGCCCCGGTCCGACGGCCGGGCACGACGAAGGCCCCGGCGCGGTGCCGGGGCCTTCACCGAGGTTCCTCGCGTCGGTCAGACGGTGACGCCGTGGGCGCGCAGATACGCGACCGGGTCCATGTCGGAGCCGTACGACGGCGTGGTCCGGGCCTCGAAGTGGAGGTGCGGTCCGGTGGAGTTGCCGGTGGAGCCGGAGAGGCCGATCCGCTGTCCCTGGCCGACACTCTGGCCGACGGAGACGCCGATCGAGGAGAGGTGGCCGTACTGGGTGTACGTGCCGTCCGTCATCCGGAGCACGATGTTGTTGCCGTACGCGCCGCCCCAGCCGGCCTCGACGACCGTACCGGCGCCGACGGCGACGACGGAGCTGCCGGACGCGGCGTGGAAGTCGATGCCGGAGTGGCTGCCGGAGGACCACAGGGAGCCGCTGGACTTGTAGCCGGTGCTCACATAGGAACCTGCGACGGGGAGCTGGAAGGTGCCCAGCCGGGCGCGCTCGGCGGAGCGGGCGGCACGCGCCTCGGACTCGCGGGCCTCCTCGGCCCTGGCGGCGGCCTTGGCCTTCGCGGCCGCCCTGGCCTTGGCCTCGGCCTTCTTCTTCGCTTCAGCCTTCTTCTCGGCCTGGGCCTTCGCCTTGGCTTCCGCCTTCGCCTGGGCGGCGACGTCGGCCTGGTGCTGCTGCGCGTCCGCCTGCGCGTTGATCCGGTCGGCCAGGTCGCCCTCGATGGCGATGACCTGGGAGAGGCCGGTCTCGCCGGGGGCGGGGGTCTCGGTGTCCGCGGCGAGGGCCGGGGAGGCCAGGGAGCCGATGACGCCGGTGGTGGCCAGGGTCGCGATGCCGACGGCCTTCGCGCCGCAGCGCGTCAGACGGCTCGGGGCACGGTGCTTCCCCGTGGCACGGGTGAACGCCATGAAGTGGCTGGTCCTTTCCTTCCTTCTCGCCTACCGGGTTAGCTGACGGGTTCGGAGCAGGAAGGTCTCCTACGGATCCCCCGGCCTCGCTGAGGCATGGGCATCCGATTCACCCCAGGGACTGCGTGGGTCCCCGGCTCCCCGGGCTCGCGCCTGACGGGGACTCGGCGATGACTGCCCGGTATGTCGCGGATGCGGCATACGAGTGACGGACAGCCGAGCCGACGCTAGACGGGGGCACTTCCCCACACCAAACGGACAGGCGGTTTTGTAGCGCATCCCACAGGGCAGACAGGCAACCTCTCCCCTATACCGGACAAAAAGGAAAGACCCTGGCGGATCACCGACCGCCAGGGTCTTTCTTTTGCCCCGTTATCGGGGAGAGTGACCGGTCAGCCGGTGACGACCGAAACCTCTCCGATACCGAGGGCCCTGACGGGCTCCTCGATCTGCGCGGCGTCCCCGACGAGGACCGTGACGAGCCGGTCCCCCGGGAAGGCGCTGACCACGGCTGCCGTCGCCTCCACCGTGCCGGTCTCGGCGAGGCGCGCGTACAGCTGCGCCTGGTAGTCGTCCGGGAGGTGCTGCTCGACCTGGTCCGCGAGGGTGGCGGCGACGGAGGCCGCCGTCTCGAACTTCAGCGGTGCGACACCCACGAGGTTCTGCACGGCCGTCTCGCGCTCGGCGTCCGTCAGGCCCTCCGCGGCCAGGGTCCGCAGCACCTTCCACAGGTCCTCCAGCGCCGGACCGGTGGACTCCGTGTCCACCGAGCCGCTGATGGCGAGCATCGAGGCGCCCGTCGCCCCCGCCGCGGAGTCGGGGGCCGAGGAACGCAGCACCTGGGCGAAGGCGCGTACGCCGTAGGTGTACCCCTTCTCCTCGCGCAGCACCCGGTCCAGCCGGGACGTCAGCGTGCCGCCCAGGCAGTAGGTGCCGAGCACCTGGGCGGGCCAGACGCTGTCGTGCCGGTCGGCGCCGATCCGGCCGATCAGCAGCTGCGTCTGCACCGCTCCGGGGCGGTCCACGATCACCACCCGGCCGGTGTCGTCGGCGGTGATCGGCGGGACCGGACGGGACTCGGCCGTGTTGCCCGACCAGTCGCCGACGGTGTCTGCGAGCAGGGCGTCCAGGTCGATGCCGGTGAGGTCACCGACGACCACGGCGGTCGCGGTGGACGGCCTCACGTGGGCGTCGTAGAAGGCGCGCACGGCCGCGGAGTCGATCCGCTCCACGGTCTTCTCGGTGCCCAGGCGCGGGCGCGACATGCGGGCCGTGGCCGGGAAGAGCTCCTTGGAGAGCTGCTTGGCGGCGCGCCGGGCGGGGTTCGCCTGCTCGTGCGGGATCTCGTCGAGCCGGTTGTTCACCAGCCGCTCGATCTCGCTGTCGGCGAAGGCCGGCGCCCGCAGGGCCTCGGCGACCAGACCGAGCGCCTTGGCCAGCCGGGAGGCGGGAACCTCCAGGGAGACCCGGACGCCGGGGTGGTCGGCGTGGGCGTCCAGGGTGGCGCCGCACCGCTCCAGCTCGGCGGCGAACTCCTCGGCACTGTGCTTGTCGGTGCCCTCGGACAGGGCGCGCGACATGATCGTGGCCACCCCGTCCAGGCCCTCGGGCTCGGCCTCCAGCGGGGCCTCGAGGAAGATCTCGACCGCGACGACCTGCTGGCCGGGGCGGTGGCAGCGCAGCACCGTGAGGCCGTTGGGCAGGGAGCCGCGCTCGGGTGCGGGGAAGGCCCAGGGCCTGGCCACTCCGGGTGCGGGCTGCGGGTGGTACTTCATCGAAACTCCAGTCGCGGCAGCGTCGCTCACTTGTCCGCTCCTTCGTGCGCGTCGGTGTCGTTGGCGGCGCCTTCTTCGGCCTCTTCGGCGGGCTCCGCCGACTCGACCGGCTCGTAGACCAGCACCGCCCGGTTGTCGGGCCGCAGCTGGGCCCTGGCGGCCGCCCGGACCTCTTCGGCGGTGATGTCGAGCACCCGGTTCACGGCGGTCAGGGCGCGCTGCGGGTCACCGAACAGCACGGCGAACCGGCACAGTTCGTCGGCCCGGCTCGCGACCGTACCGAGCCGGTCCAGCCACTCGCGCTCCAACTGGGCCTGGGCGCGCTCCATTTCCTCGGGGGTCGGGCCCTCCTCGGCGAACCGGGCGAGCTCCTCGTCGACCGCGGCCTCGACCTGCGCCACCTCGACACCGCCGGACGTCTTGACGTCCAGCCAGCCGAGCGAGGGCGCACCGGCCAGCCGCAGCATCCAGAACCCGGCCCCGACGGCCGTCCGGTCGCGGCGCACCAGGCGGTTGTGCAGCCGGGACGACTCGCCACCGCCCAGCACGGTCAGCGCGAGATCCGCGGCGTCGCACTCCCGGGTGCCGTCGTGCGGCAGCCGGTAGGCGGCCATCAGCGCACGCGCCGGGACCTCCTCGCGGACCTCCTCGCGCAGCTCACGGCCGATGACCTCGGGCAGCTTGCCGTCCCGCGGCGGCTGCTTGCCGTCGTGGGAGGGGATGGTTCCGAAGTACTTCTCGATCCAGGCGAGCGTCTGCTCGGGGTCGATGTCGCCGACGACCGAGAGCACCGCGTTGTTGGGCGCGTAGTACGTACGGAAGAAGGTCCGCGCGTCCTCGAGGGTCGCCGCGTCCAGGTCGGCCATTGACCCGATCGGGGTGTGGTGGTACGGGTGGTCGTCCGGGTGGACGAGAGCCGTCAGCCGCTCGAACGCGGTGCCGTACGGGACGTTGTCGTAGCGCTGGCGGCGCTCGTTCTTGACGACGTCGCGCTGGTTCTCCATGGACTTCTCGTCGAGCTCGGCGAGCAGTGAGCCCATCCGGTCGGCCTCGAGCCACAGGGCCAGCTCCAGCTGGTGCGTGGGCATCGTCTCGAAGTAGTTGGTCCGCTCGAAGCTGGTGGTGCCGTTGAGGGAGCCGCCGGCGCCCTGCACCAGCTCGAAGTGTCCGTTCCCCTTGACCTGGCCCGAGCCCTGGAACATCAGGTGCTCGAAGAGGTGAGCCAGACCGGTGCGTCCCTTGACCTCGTGGCGCGAGCCGACGTCGTACCAGAGGCACACCGCGGCGACCGGGGTCAGATGGTCCTCGGAGAGCACCACGCGCAGGCCGTTGGCCAGACGGTGCTCGGTCGCTGTCAAGCCGCCGGAGCCGGCCTGGGCTGTGGCCGTGTGACCCATGGGCATGTACGTCCCTTCGATCGCGATACTGGATGTGATGCGAGACCTGCCACTGTAAGCAGGCACACCGGCGCCTGGCGAAGTCTCCGTGCCGCGCAGGTCACCGGAAAGCGGCGTCCGGACCCCCTCGGGACGGGTGGAGAACCCCCTTTGGGACGGGTCGAGGTCGGAGTTGTCAGTGCGGCGGTCCACAATGGTCCGCGTCAGAACCTGAGGTTGCCCGAACAGAATCCGTGAAGGAGTCGCAGCAGCGATGGCCCGCCGCAGCACGAAGACCCCGCCGCCGGACGACTTCGAGGAGAAGATCCTCGACATCGACGTCGTCGACGAAATGCAGGGCTCCTTCCTTGAGTACGCGTACTCGGTGATCTACTCACGGGCCCTGCCGGACGCCCGTGACGGCTTGAAGCCGGTGCACCGCCGCATCGTCTACCAGATGAACGAGATGGGCCTGCGCCCGGACCGCGGCTATGTGAAGTGCGCCCGCGTCGTCGGCGAGGTCATGGGTAAGCTGCACCCGCACGGGGACGCGTCGATCTACGACGCCCTGGTGCGGATGGCACAGCCGTTCTCCATGCGGCTCCCCCTCGTCGACGGACACGGAAACTTCGGCTCGCTCGGCAACGACGACCCGCCGGCCGCCATGCGGTACACCGAGTGCCGGATGGCCGACGCGACGTCGTTGATGACGGAGTCGATCGACGAGGACACCGTCGCTTTCCAGTCGAATTACGACGGCCAGGAGCAGGAGCCGGTCGTCCTCCCGGCCGCCTATCCGAACCTCCTGGTCAACGGCACGACCGGGATCGCCGTCGGCATGGCGACGAACATGCCGCCGCACAACCTGGGCGAGGTCATCGCCGCCGCCCGCCACCTGATCAAGCATCCGGGCGCGGACCTGGAGACCCTGATGCGGTTCGTCCCCGGTCCCGACCTGCCGACCGGTGGCCGGATCGTGGGCCTCGGCGGCATCAAGGACGCCTACGCGGGAGGCCGCGGCTCGTTCAAGATCCGCGCCACCGTCGCCGTGGAGAACGTCACGGCACGCCGCAAGGGTCTGGTCGTCACCGAACTGCCCTTCAGCGTCGGTCCGGAGAAGGTGATCGCCAAGATCAAGGACCTGGTCTCGGCGAAAAAGCTCCAGGGCATCGCGGACGTCAAGGACCTCACCGACCGCTCGCACGGACTGCGCCTGGTCATCGAGGTCAAGAACGGCTTCGTGCCGGAGGCCGTGCTGGAGCAGCTCTACAAGCTGACGCCGATGGAGGAGTCCTTCGGCATCAACAATGTGGCGCTGGTGGACGGGCAGCCGCTCACCCTGGGCCTCAAGGAGCTCCTGGAGGTCTACCTCGACCACCGCTTCGACGTGGTGCGCCGGCGCAGCGAGTTCCGCCGGACCAAGCGCCGCAACCGGCTGCACCTGGTCGAGGGCCTCCTCGTCGCACTGATCGACATCGACGAGGTCATCCGGCTCATCCGATCCAGCGACAACTCGGCGCAGGCCAAGGACCGGCTCATCGAGCACTTCTCGCTGAGCGAGGTCCAGACGCAGTACATCCTGGACACCCCGCTGCGCCGGCTCACCCGGTTCGACCGGGTCGAGCTGGAGAGCGAGCGGGACCGGCTCAACGCCGAGATCGACGAGCTGACCGCGATCCTCGACTCGGACACCGAGCTGCGCAAGCTCGTCTCCACGGAACTGGCCGCGGTCGCCAAGAAGTTCGGCACCGACCGGCGTACGGTGCTGCTGGAGTCGGCCGGTTCGCAGGTCGCGGCGGTACCGCTGGAGGTCGCGGACGACCCGTGCCGGGTGCTGCTGTCCTCGACCGGTCTGCTGGCCCGTACGGCCAACGGCGACCCGATCGTCTTCGCCGAGGACGCCAAGCGCGCCAAACACGATGTGATCGTGTCGGCCGTGCCGGCCACGGCACGGGGTGATGTCGGCGTGGTGACCTCGACGGGGCGGCTGATGCGGCTCGCGGTGATCGATCTGCCGCAGCTGCCGGACACCCATGCGGCGCCCAGCCTCTCGGGCGGCGCGATGGTCGCCGAGTTCCTCACCCTGGAGGCGGACGAGGAGATCATCTGCCTCACCACGCTCGACGAGTCCTCACCGGGGCTGGCGGTCGGCACCCTGCAGGGCGTCGTGAAGCGCGTGGTGCCCGACTATCCGGCCAACAAGGACGAGCTGGAGGTCATCACCCTCAAGGACGGTGACCGGATCGTCGGCGCGATGGAACTGCGCACCGGCGAGGAGGACCTGGTCTTCATCACCTCGGACGCGCAGCTGCTGCGCTACCCGGCGGCGCAGGTGCGCCCGCAGGGCCGTCCGGCCGGCGGTATGGCGGGCGTCAAGCTCACGGAGGGCGCGGAGGTGCTCTCCTTCGCCGCGGTGGATCCGGCCGCGGACGCCATGGTGTTCACGGTCGCCGGTTCGCACGGCACACTCGACGACTCCGTGCTGACGTGCAAGTTCACCCCGTTCGACCAGTACCCGCGCAAGGGCCGGGCCACGGGCGGAGTGCGCTGTCAGCGGTTCCTCAAGGGCGAGGACATCCTGACGTTCGCCTGGGCGGGCCCGACACCCGCCCGCGCCGCGCAGAAGAACGGCGCGCCGGCCACGCTGCCCGAGCCCGACCCGCGGCGCGACGGTTCGGGGACGCCACTGGAGTCCCCGGTCGCGGTGATCGCCGGCCCCGTGTAACCGGCCGGCCCGGTCCGTGGCGCTATGCGTCGTCGCCGGGCTGCTGCACGTACCGCAGGACGCCCCACATGCTTCGCTCATGTGCGGCGTCCTGCGCTGTGTCCGGCGCCGCTTCCCCCGGCAGCGGGGCGGTCTCGCGGCAGTCCGCCAGCTCCTTGCGCAGGGCCTCGGCGTCGATGCCCGAGCCGATCAGCACGAGCCGCGTCAGCCGTGGTTCGCCGCGGGTCCAGGGCTGCGGGGCGAACCGCAGGAACCTGCCGACGGCGTGCAGCGCGTAGCTGTTGTCCCGGTCCCCCGTGCCGAAGTCGACGTACCCCTTGATCCGGTAGAGGCCTTCCGGCCGGGAGTCCAGGAAGCCCATCAGCCGACGGGGACTCATGGGCACGTCGGAGGTGAAGTCGACGCTCTCGTAGGCCGCGTGCAGATGCTCCCCGTGCTCCTCACCGGCCCGCGCCGCCCGTTCCTCCAGGTACAGGTCCTCGAAGGTCAGCTGCCGGGCCTTCTCCTCGCGGTCGGGCCGCAGCGCCGGATCGAAGAGCAGCTCGGGGTCGACGCGTCCGTAGATGGCGGGGACGACCGCCGCCGCACTGCCGGTGGCCGCGACGGCCTCCCGGATGCGCAGCAGGTCGTCGTCCGCGGCCCGGTCCGTCTTGTTCAGCACGACGAGGTCGGCGACGGCGAGATGGCGGTCGATCTCCGGGTGACGTTCCCGGGTGGCGGCGAACTCGGCGGCGTCGACCACCTCGACCAGTCCCCCGTACACGATGTGCGGGTTGTCGCTGGCCAGCAGCATCCGTACGAGTTCCTGGGGTTCGGCGAGCCCGCTCGCCTCGATGACGATCACGTCGAGCCGGGCGGCGGGCCGGGTCAGGGTCTCCAGGTAGGTGTCCAGCTCGCTCACGTCGACCGCGCAGCACAGGCAGCCGCCGCCGAGCGAGACCGTCGAGCCGACCTGTCCGGACACCGTCATGGCGTCGATCTCGATGGACCCGAAGTCGTTGACGATCACGCCGATCCGGTTTCCCGCGCGATGGCGCAGCAGGTGGTTGAGCAGCGTCGTCTTGCCGGATCCCAGGAATCCTGCGAGGACGATGACCGGGATCTGCCTGCTGCGGGGCGGGGGCGACGGGTTCAACGGGGGCCCTTCCGGGGGACGTCAGGCGGCCGGGACCGGCTGCGGCGGAGGCGGGCCGACGTAGCGGGCCGCCGGGCGGATGATCTTGGAGTCCTCCGCCTGCTCCAGGATATTGGCGCTCCAGCCCACCACCCGCGCCGCGCAGAACGTCGGTGTGAACATCTCGCGCGGCAGCCCGCACAGCTCCATGACCACTCCGGCGTAGAACTCCACGTTGGTGTGCAGTTCGCGCCCCGGCTTGAGCTCGGCGAGGATCGCCTCGACCTGCCGTTCCACCTCGACGGCGAAGTCGACGAGCGGTCCGCCGAAGCTCTGGGCGATGCCTCGCAGCATGCGCGAGCGCGGGTCCTCGGTGCGGTAGACCGGGTGCCCGAAGCCCATGATCCGGTCGCCGGCGAGCACGCGCTCGCGGATCCATCCGTCGATGCGGTCGGGGGTCCCGATGGCGTCCAGGGTGTCCAGGGCCCGGCTGGGCGCACCGCCGTGCAGCGGTCCGGAGAGTGCGCCGACGGCCGCGACCAGGCAGGCGGCGATGTCGGCTCCGGTGGAGGCGACGACCCGGCCGGTGAAGGTCGAGGCGTTGAAGCCGTGGTCGACGGTGGAGATCAGGTACTGCTCGACAGCCCTGACCCGGGCGGCGTCCGGCACGGAACCGGTGAGCATGTAGAGGTAGTTGGCCGCGTACGGCAGGTCGTCGCGCGGCTCCACCGGTTCGAGGCCCTGACCGAGCCGGTGCAGGGCGGTGAGCACGGTGGGGACCGCGGCGCAGGCGGTCAGCGCGTCGGCGCGGCGCCGCCCTGCGTCGATGTCGTACACCGGACGGAAGCCCGCCGACGCGCCGAGCAGCGAGAGCGCCGTGCGCAGCCCCGCGAGCGGGCCGGAGACGGCGCCCGCGCGGGCTATGGCGGGCAGGGCGTCACGTACCTCCGCGGGCAGCCGGCGCAGTGCCGCGGTGCGGGCCGCGAAGTCGGCGCGGGCGGCCGGACCGGGCAGCTCGCCCTCGGTCATCAGGTACCAGACGTCCTCGAAACCGCGGGTCTGTGCCAGCTCGATCGCCGAGTACTGCCGGTAGTGGTAGAAGCCCTCGCGGCCGCGGACATCGCCGAGGGCCGTGTCGGTGACGACGACACCCGCGAGGCCACGGGGGACGTCGAGCGGGGCTGAGCCGGTCATGGTCGTCATTGCGTCCTCCATGGACATTCCGGTGCTGCGACTCTTAACATTGATTCGACTGTCCATGCTTGACTTTAGATCTGTCAATGTTGATTGAATCAATATGGATACGGTGGGCAGCATGACGGATCAAGCAGGTGCGGGCGACGGTGCGGGCACTGCAACGCACCGGCTCACCACCCGGGAGACGGCCGAGCGCCTGGGCGTGAAGCCAGAGACGGTGTACGCGTACGTGAGCCGGGGCCAGCTGAGCAGCAACCGTGCGCCCGGCGGGCGGGGCAGCACGTTCGACGCGGCGGAGGTCGACGCCCTGGCACGGCGTACGGGACGCAGGGAGCCCGCTTCCCCCACCGGTGAGCTGGCCTTCCGGACCGGCATCACGCTCATCGAGAACGACCGCTACTACTTCCGGGGCGTGGACGCCGCAGAGCTGGCCCGGCGCCATACCTACGAGGAGGTCGCCGAATGGCTCTGGACCGGTGAGCTGCGGACGGGCACGCGCTTCACGGCACCTTCCGAAGCGCTGGCCGCGGCCCGCCGGACGGTCGGCGCACTCCCGGCGCACTGCGGTTCGACGGACCGGCTGCGGGTGGCGGTCGTCGCCGCGGCAGCCGCCGATCCACTGCGGTTCGACCTGTCGCGCGAGGCGGTGCTGGGCGGCGCCCGGAGTCTGATCCCCACCCTGGTGGCCGCACTGCCGACGGTGGGCGCGGACGGGGTCGACGGCGGCGCGGTCGCGTCCGCCGACGCCGGGCTGGCGCGTCAGCTGTGGCCGAAACTCACCGCACACCCGGCCGACGAGGCGTCACTCGACGTGCTGGACACCGCCCTGGGGCTGTTGATCGACCACGATCTGGCCGCCTCCACCCTGGCGGCCCGGGTCGCGGCCTCCGCCCGGGCCCACCCGTACGCCGTGGTCTCGGCGGGGCTGGGGGTGCTGGAGGGGCCGCTGCACGGCGCGGCCAGCGGACTGGCGCACCGGATGCTGGCCGAGGCCCTGGAACGGGGCGGCGCGGCCCCGGTGGTCGCGGACCACCTCCGTACCGGACGCCGGGTACCGGGGCTGGGCCACCGGCTCTACACCGGCGAGGACCCACGGGCCACGACGCTGTTCGCCCTGCTCGCGAAGGTCCCGCGGGCGGCGCCGGCACTGGCCGCGGCCCGCGATGTGGTCGCCACGACCGCGCGCCACACCCCACTGCACGCGAACGTCGACCTGGCGCTCGCGGTGCTGTCCGTCTCCTGGGGCATGGCCGCGGAGTCGGGCGAGACCGTGTTCGCGATCTCCCGTACGGCGGGGTGGATCGCGCATGCCCTGGAGGAGTACGGGGAGCGACCGCTGCGGATGCGTCCCATCGGCCAGTACACCGGGCCGCGGCCACCTCGGCCGCTGCCCGATGCCACAAGGACGCCGCCGCAATAGACGGTTCGCCAGTCGCAAATTAGCGACGGTCAGCGGGAAGCGTTGCGCGGGGGCTGGGCCGTGGAGCCGCGTACCACCAGCTCGGGCTCGAAGAGCAGCTCGTCGGACGGCACGGCACGCCCCCCGATCTGCACGGAGAGCAGCTCGACGGCCGCCCGCCCCATGGCCTCGATCGGCTGGCGGACCGTGGTCAGCGGCGGCTCGGTGCAGTTCATGAACGCCGAGTCGTCGTACCCGACGACGGAGACGTCGGCGGGCACCGAGAGACCGCGGCGGCGTGCCGCGCGCACCACCCCGAGGGCCAGCGGGTCGCTGGCGCAGATGAACCCCGTGACCCCTTCGTCCAGCAGTCGCATGGCGGCCGCCTGCCCTCCCTCCAGCGAGAACATCGCCCTGGCCACCCACGCGTCGGGGATGGCCGTGCCGGACTCCTCGGCGAGCACCCGGGCGGCGGCCAGCTTGCGCAGCGAGGGCATGTGGTCCGAGGGGCCGAGCACCAGACCGATGCGCTCGTGGCCCAGCGAGACCAGATGGCGCCAGGCCTGCTCGACGGCCACGGAATCGTCGCAGGAGACGGCCGGGAAGCCGAGATGGGCGATGGCCGCGTTGATCAGGACGACGGGGATCTTGCGGTCGGCGAGCACCTTGTAGTGGTCGTGCGGGGCATCGGCCTGAGCGTAGAGGCCACCGGCGAAGACGACGCCCGAGACCTGCTGCTGGAGGAGCAGCTCGACGTAGTCCGCCTCGGAGACGCCGCCCTTGGTCTGGGTGCACAGGACGGGCGTCAGGCCCTGCTGCGCCAGCGCGCCGCCGACCACCTCGGCGAAGGCGGGGAAGATCGGGTTCTGCAGCTCGGGCAGGACCAGGCCGACCAGCCGGGCCCGCTCGCCGCGCAGCTGGGTCGGCCGCTCGTATCCGAGCACGTCCAGCGCGGACAGGACGGCCTGCCGCGTGGCGTCGGAGACTCCTGGCTTGCCGTTGAGCACCCGGCTGACCGTGGCCTCGCTGACTCCAACTTTCTGGGCCACCTGAGCAAGTCGTCGCGTCATGCGTGCAAGATTAGCGCAAGAAGCGCAAGTGGATTGCGTGGAGCTGGAAACGAGACGAATTTCGGAAAGCACCGGAATGCCCTCTACCGTCTCTACGATGAGCGCCCCACCGCCCACCGTCAGGAAGCGGCGCCGGATCGGCTGGCCCCAGCGAGTCTTCTCGCAGGTACTGCTGATGCAGCTGGCCATCGCCACCGGCGTCACCGTACTCGCCACCGGCCTCTTTCTGGCACCCCTCAGCGCACAACTCGACGACCAGGCGATGCGCCGGGCGCTGGCCATCGCGCAGAGCGCGGCCGCCCAGCCGGAGATGGCCGAATCGCTGCTCACCACGGACCCGGCTCCGCTCGGTCCGGTCCAGTCCGCGGCGGAGCGGCTCAGGCGTGCCACGGGTGCCGAGTACGTCGTCGTGATGGACCGGCGAGGAGTGCGCTGGTCGCACCCCGACAGCAGCCGGATCGGCAAGCTCGTCTCCACCGATCCGGGCGAGGCACTCGCGGGCGAGAACGTCATGGAGATCGACAGCGGCACACTCGGACGCTCCGCCCGGGGCAAGGTGCCGCTGCGCGACGCGTCGGGACGTATCGCGGGCGCCGTCTCCGTCGGCATCGCGTACGACAGCGTCCGCGCCCGGCTCCTGGCGGCGATTCCCGGGCTGTTCGCCTACGCGGGCGGAGCGCTGGCCGTGGGGGCGCTGGCCGCCTACCTGATCTCCCGGCGCCTGCAACGGCAGACCCACGACCTGGGGTTCTCCGATATCGCCGCGCTGCTGGCGGAACGCGAGGCGATGCTGCACAGCATCCGGGAGGGCGTCGTCGCCCTCGACGCGACCGGCCGGATCCGCCTGCTGAACGACGAGGCGCAACGGCTCCTGGGGCTCGGGCCCGAGGCGTCGGGCCGCCCGCTGACCGAGGTGCTCGGCGCGGGACGCACCGCCGATGTGCTGGCCGGTGAGGTGGCGGGCGAGGACCTGCTGACCGTACGCGGCAGCAGGGTACTACTGGCCAACCGGATGCCGACGGCCGACGGAGGCGCTGTCGTCACCCTCCGCGACCGCACCGAGCTCGAACACCTCGGCCGCGAGCTCGACTCCACCCGCGGGCTGATCGACGCCCTGCGCGCCCAGGACCACGAGCACGCCAACCGGCTGCACACCCTCCTCGGGCTGCTGGAGCTGGAGCTGCACGAGGACGCGCGGGAATTCGTCACCGAGGTCGTCGGCGTCCACCGGGCCACCGCCGAACAGGTCACCGAGAAGGTCCGAGACCCGCTGCTGGCCGCGCTGCTGGTCGGCAAGGCGACGGTGGCCGCGGAGCGCGGCGTCGCGCTGCGCATGGTGCCCGGCACGCTGCTCCCCGACCGGCTGGTGGATCCGCGCGGGCTCGTCACGATCGTCGGCAACCTGGTCGACAACGCCCTGGACGCCGCGTCCGGATCGGGCGGCGCCCTGGTCGAGGTGGGGCTGCGGGCCGAGGGCCGTACGGTGGTGCTGCGGGTCCGCGACAGCGGTCCCGGTGTCCCGCCCGGCCAGCGTGAGTCCATCTTCACGGAGGGCTGGTCGACCAAGAACCTGCCCGCGCACGGCAAGCGGGGCCTGGGGCTCGCACTCGTGCGGCGACTGGCCGAGCGGCAGGGCGGCAGCGCGGCGGTCGACGGGGCGGACGGGGGCGGCGCCGAGTTCACCGTGGTGCTGCCGGAGGCCATGACCGAAGCGGAATCCGACAGGGCGGGAGCAGACCGGTGATCGAGGTACTCATCGTCGACGACGACGTCCGCGTCGCGCGGATCAATGCCGCCTATGTGTCGAAGGTGGCCGGATTCCGGGTGGCCGCGCAGGCGCACTGCGCCGCCGACGCCCTCGCCGCGGTCGAGGAGGGCCCGGTGGACCTGATCCTGCTGGACCACTACATGCCGGACCGCAACGGTCTGGCCGTGGTGCGGGAGCTACGCGGTCTCGGCCACCGCACCGACGTGATCATGGTGACGGCGGCGCGTGACATCGCCACGGTCCAGGAGGCCATGCGCCAGGGCGCTCTTCAGTACCTGGTGAAGCCGTTCACGTACGCGGGTCTTCGCACCAGACTGGAGGCGTACGCCTCCTTGCGGCACACCCTGGAGAGTGGCGGCGAGGCCGAACAGGCGGAGGTGGACCGGCTCTTCGGCGCTCTGTGGGCGGCGGGCGAGCCCGACCTGCCCAAGGGACACTCGACGACCACCGCCGAGCTGGTCCGCAAGGCGCTCCGGAGCGCCGACGGCCCGCTCTCGGCGCAGGAGGTCGCCGAGAGCGCCGGGATGAGCCGGCAGACGGCCCAGCGCTATCTGAAGCTGCTGGAACGGTCCGGGCGGGTACGTCTGACGCTGCGGTACGGGGAGACGGGGCGCCCGGAACACCGCTACACCTGGGGCACGGACCTGCCCCGCACCTGAGGGCGGGCCGTCCCCCGTCAGACCGCGCCGGCTCCGGTCAGCGCACGGACCTCGGTCTCCGCGTGCTTGGCCGCGTCCGGCGGCTCCTGCGAGGTGACCGTGCCGATCCAGCCGGCCAGGAATCCCAGCGGGATGGAGACCAGGCCGGGGTTCTCCAGCGGGAAGAGCTGGAAGTCCGCACCGGGGAAGAGCGAGGTGGCGCTGCCGGAGACCACCGGAGAGAACACGACGAGCAGCACGGCGGGGATCAGTCCTCCGTAGACCGACCAGACCGCCCCGCGTGTGGTGAAGTTCCGCCAGAACAGCGAGTAGAGCAGCACCGGCAGGTTCGCCGATGCCGCGACCGCGAAGGCCAGTCCCACCAGGAACGCCACGTTCAGGTCCTGGGCGAGCAGCCCCAGCCCGATGGCGGCCACCCCGATCCCCGCTGCGGCGACCCGGGCCACGGCGACCTCGCTGTGCTGCTTGGAACCCGGGCGGCGGAGCGAGGCGTAGAGGTCGTGGGCGACGGACGCGGACGAGGCGAGTGTGATCCCGGCGACGACGGCAAGGATGGTCGCGAAGGCGACGGCGGCGACCACGGCGAACAGGATCGTTCCCCCGGTGGAGCCCTCGCCGCCTCCGAGTACCAGGGCCAGCAGCGGAACGGCGGTGTTCCCGGCGGGATTCGAGGCCCGCACGTCCGCCGAGCCGACCAGCGCCGCCGCCCCGAATCCGAGCACGATCGTCATCAGGTAGAAGCTGCCGATGAGGCCGATGGACCAGACGACCGACCGGCGGGCCGCCCGGGCGGTCGGCACGGTGTAGAAGCGCGACAGGATGTGCGGCAGTCCGGCCGTGCCGAGCACCAGGGCCAGTCCCAGACTGATGAAGTCGACGCGGGCCGTCCAGGTACCGCCGTACCGGAGGCCGGGCGAGAGGAACTTCTTGCCGTATCCGCTGCGATCGGCGGCGGAGTTGAGCAGTTCGTTGACATTGCCGTGGAAGTGGACCAGGACGAGCACGGTGAGGACGATCGTGCCCGCCATCAGCAGGACGGCCTTCACGATCTGGATCCAGGTGGTGGCGCGCATGCCGCCGAGCGACACGTAGATCACCATGAGCGCACCGACGCCGATGACGGTCCAGGACCGGGCGGCGCCGCTCGTTCCGCCGAGGAGCAGGGCCACCAGGCTGCCCGCGCCCACCATCTGCGCCACCAGGTAGAGCACGGAGACCGTGACGGAGGACGTCCCCGCCGCGATCCGGACCGGGCGCTCCGCCATCCGCGCCGCGACCACATCGGCGAGGGTGAACCGGCCGCAGTTGCGCACGAGTTCCGCGACGAGCAGCAACACGACGAGCCAGGCGACCAGGAAGCCGACCGAGTAGAGCATGCCGTCGTATCCGAAGAGGGCGATCAGACCGGAGATGCCGAGGAAGGACGCGGCCGACATGTAGTCGCCCGCGATGGCGAAACCGTTCTCCATGGGCGAGAACAGCCGGCCGCCGGCGTAGAACTCCTCGGCCGAACCGTGCCGGTTGCGGCTCACCCATGTGGTGATGCCGAGTGTCACGGCGATGAAGACGCTGAACAGCAGGAGCGCCAGGGTCTGGTGATTCCCGCTCAACGCCCGAACCCCCGTGTCATCTCCTGTGTCTCCCAGCGCAGATCGAGCGCCGCCCGGTCCCTGCGCAGCCGCGCGTGCCGCGCGTACGCGCCGGTGAGCAGGAACGTGGTGAGGAACTGCCCGAGCCCCGCGACCATGGCGACGTTGACCGCCCCGGCCACCGGTCTGGCCATCAGGCCGGGCGCGGTGACCGCCATGACCACGTAGGCGAGGTACCAGACGAAGAAGGCGAGGGTGGCGGGGACGATGAAGCGCCGGTACCGGCGCCGCACTTCCTGGAAGGCGTCGCTGCGCTGCACCTCCAGATAGATGTCCGCTGCGCCGTGGCCGCGCTGCGGTGCCACGGAATCGGGCGTCCCGGCGGGCGCGAAGCTTCCCGTACCGTCCAGTTCCCCCCAACCGGAGGCCAGCGCGTCGTACCACGGGTCGTCGAGTCGCATCGCTGCGGACTCGCGCCCTGCTTCCTTCTCCACCGAACAACTCCCCTTGTCCACGGACCACTTCGGCCGCGTACCCAAGAATGGGCAGATCGGGAAGATCCCGGGCACTTCATTCGCGAGATTTCACCTCTTCAGGTGAAGGATGTCCCGGGTGGCTGTGCGAGCCCTCGAACGTACGCATAGCGGACCGCCTGGGCCCGGTCGCGGAGCCCCGCCTTGGCGAACAGGTTGTTGATGTGGCTCTTCACGGTGGCCTGCGAAATGTGCAGGCTGCGGGCGATCTCCGCGTTGGACAGCCCGTCGGCGATCAGGACGAGCACCTCCACCTCGCGAGGGGTCATCCCGTCGGGCAGCTCCGGCTCACCGCCCCCGGCCAGTGGCAACGGCCCTGTGGTGACCTGTTCCAGCAGCCGGCGCTGCACGGCCGGCGAGAGCCCTGCCTCGCCCGAGAGCACCGCCTCGATGGCGCGCACGATCTCGTCGCCCCCGGCGTCCTTGGTCAGATAGCCGCGGGCCCCCGCCCGGAGCGCGGGAAAGAGCGAGTCGTCCTCGGCGAAGGTCGTGAGCACCACGACCTGGGTGGCGGGAAAGTCCTTGCGGATACGGCGCGTTGCCTCCACCCCGTCGCAGCGGGGCATCCGCAGGTCCATCAGGACCACGTCCGGGGAATGCTCGGCCACCAGGGCAACGGCCTCCTCCCCGTCCTTCGCCGATCCGACCACCTCGATCCCGGGCAGCAGGCCCAGCAGCATGACGATTCCCTCGCGCACCACCGACTGGTCGTCGGCCACCACCACCCGCGCGCTCACGCGGGCACCCTCAGATTCACCACGAACCCCTCCTCGCCGGGACCGGCCTCCAGCGTGCCGCCCAGCAGTTCGGCGCGCTCCCTCATTCCCAGCAGACCGTATCCGGAGCCACTGACAGAGAGATCGCCCCCGGGGCTCCTCCCGCCCGAATCCCTGACCTCCAGGGCGATCCCGTCCGGCAGGTATTCCAGCCGGATGAGCACCCTGGCCCCCGGAGCGTGCTTGCGCACATTGGTCAGGGCCTCCTGTGCGACGCGCCGGACCGTCTGCGAGGCCTCGGCGGTCAGCGTCCGGCGCTCGCCCTCCACCCTGACCTCGGCCGGCTCGGCCGCCACCAGCTGGCGCAGGAAGTCCTCCACCGGCGACACCTCGCCGCGCAGGGCGGAGAGCGCCTGACGGGTCTCCGCAAGCCCCTCACGGGCCATGGAGCGGGCCGCGACCACCCGCTGGAGTACCTGGTCCCGGAACTCCCCCGCAGACTCCCTCTCGATCAGCAGCCGCGCCGCCTCCAGATGCACCAACTGGGCGGAGAGGCTGTGGGCGAGCACGTCGTGGATCTCCCGGGCGATCCTGGACCGCTCGTCCAGAGCGGCCGTTTCGGCCTCCGCCACCCGCGCGGCCCGCTCCTGTGCGAGGAGACGCCGCGCGCTGCCCCGGGCCTCGGCGTCCAGGCGCAGCACGTAGCCCGCGAGGCAGAGCCCGGCCGTCGTCACGGCCGTGGCCGGCCAGTTGTCGGTGTTCACGACGGCGTAGGCGCCGAGCGCCACCGCCGTGGACGGGACTCCCGCCACAAGCGGCAGCCGCTCCAGAGCGGTGACCGCGCAGCCGCACCAGAGCACCACCGCCGGCACGGTGGCCCCGGCCTGCTGGGCCCCGAACGCCGCCAGCATCAGCAGGGCGAGGACACCGAGGGACGCCCACAGGCGGTTCTCCAGACTGGCCCGGAAGAAGGCCACCGCGAGCACCGCACAGCCGAGCACCCCGATCAGGCCGACCGCGATCTCCCAGGGCTGGAACAGCCCGCCCGTGAAGGTGCCCCAGAGCATCAGGGTGAGCAGCCCGGCCCTTACGCACCATGCGATGACGATCCGTGAGCGGGTGCGCGTCTCCCGCGAGAGAGCCTCCCGCGAGGGCCAGCTCGTCCACGAAGCGGGTGTCACACACGGTCCTTCCATGCCTGCCGGAACGGCGCGCGGTCAGCAGGAACACCGTACGACGCCGGTATCTCCGCGGCCCGCCGGGCCAGCACCCCGCTGCGCACCAGCAGCGTCACGGCGAGAGCCGTCATCAGGGCGGGGCTGCCCTGATGTATGCCCAGCGCCGCGGCCACCCCGTAGAGAGCCGCCCTCAGCACCAGGCCCCCGGTCCAGACGTAGACGGTGGCCTTGGTCCCCTTGCTCCAGAGGGAGCCGTCCTCCGCGCGCCAGAGCCGGGCCGTCCATCCCCAGGCGGCGCCCGTGACCAGTGCCACGACGAGCTCGGCGCCCAGGACGACGACGGAGAGTGTCTCGTGGTGCTGGTCCACGAGTCCGGGCTCGCGCAGCGCCATGACGAGCAGGACGCCCGGCAGGACCCACCAGCGCCGGTCGCCGGAGATCCGCCGCGCCGAGCACTGGCGGACCACTACGAGAGCGATGACCGAGACGATCACCAGGATATTGACGAGCCCTGACATGGGAGCCTCCGAACAGCGGGAAGTTCTACGACTCCGACGCTACGGAAACGGCCAGGTCAGGGGATCGGCTCAGGGGTTGATCGTGGGTGGAGCCGTCGTCTCCACCCAGGGGTGGAGACGACGGCTCCGGTGGCGTACGGGCCGCACTGGCCACGTGCTCAGACGTCGATGCGCGAGCGGTCCAGTGTGGCGGCCGAGCTGGTGATGAATTCCTTGCGGGGCGCCACCTCGTTGCCCATGAGCAGATCGAAGACCTGCTCGGACGATTCCAGGTCGCCGATGTTGATCCGCCGCAGGGTGCGGAAGCGCGGGTCCATCGTGGTCTCGGCCAGCTGGTCGGCGTCCATCTCGCCCAGCCCCTTGTAGCGCTGGATCGAGTCCTTGTACCGGACGTTCTTGCGCTGGAGCTCCAGCAGCCGCTGGCGCAGCTCGTTGTCCGAGTACGTGTAGATGTACTTGTCCTGGCCCTTCTTCGGCTGGACGAGCTCGATCCGGTGCAGCGGGGGCACCGCGGCGAAGACCCGCCCCGCCTCGACCATGGGCCGCATGTACCGCTGGAAGAGCGTCAGCAGCAGGATCCGGATGTGGGCACCGTCCACATCCGCGTCCACCAGCAGAACGATCTTGCCGTAGCGGGCGGCGTCGATGTCGAACGTCCGACCGGACCCTGCTCCTATGACCTGGATGATCGCGCCGCACTCGGCGTTCTTCAGCATGTCGGAGACGGATGCCTTCTGAACGTTGAGGATCTTGCCGCGGATCGGCAGCAGGGCCTGGAACTCGCTGTTGCGGGCCAGTTTGGCGGTGCCGAGCGCCGAGTCGCCCTCCACGATGAACAGTTCGCTGCGCTCCACGTCGTCGCTGCGGCAGTCGGCGAGCTTCGCGGGCAGCGAGGAGGACTCCAGAGCCGTCTTGCGGCGCTGCGCGTCCTTGTGCTGGCGGGCCGCGATCCGGGTCCGGGCGGCTGCCACCGCCTTCTCCAGCACGGCCCTGGCCTGGGCCTTGGCGTCCCGCTTGGTCGAGGTCAGGTGCGCCTTGAGCTCCTTGGCCACGACGTTGGCGACGATCCGGTTGGCCGCAGAGGTACCGAGGACCTCCTTGGTCTGCCCCTCGAACTGCGGCTCCGCCAGCCGTACGGTGACGACCGCGGTGAGGCCCTCCAGCGCGTCGTCCTTGACGATGTCGTCCTCGGCGACGCGCAGCAGCTTCGCGGAGCGGAGCACCTCGTTGACCGTCTTGGTCACGGAGCGTTCGAACCCGGACACATGGGTGCCGCCCTTGGGGGTGGCGATGATGTTGACGAAGGACTTCAGGGTGGTGTCGTACCCGGTGCCCCAGCGCATGGCGATGTCGACGACCAGTTCCCGGGTGACCTCGGTCGCCGTCATGTGCCCGCGCTCGTCGAGTACGGGCACGGTCTCCTTGAAGGTGCCCTGACCGGTCAGGCGCAGGACGTCGCAGACCGCCTTGTCCTGCGCGAGGTACTCGCAGAATTCGCTGATCCCGCCGTCGAAGCGGAAGGTCTCCTCGGTCTTGCCCTCGCCGTTCAGGCCCCGCTCGTCGCGCACGACGATGGTCAGGCCCGGGACGAGGAAGGCGGTCTGGCGTGCCCGCTGGTAGAGCGTGTCCAGATTGAGCTTGGCGTCCTTGAGGAAGATCTGCCGGTCGGCCCAGTACCGGACCCTGGTACCGGTACGCGCCTTCGGAACCCGCTTGCCCTTCAGGAGGCCGTTGGCCGGATCGAAGGGGCTGTCCGGTCCCTGCTCGGTGAACATGCCCGGAACCCCGCGCCGGAAGCTGATCGCGTGGGTCGCGCCGTTGCGGTCGACCTCCACGTCGAGCCGGGCGGAGAGCGCGTTGACCACGGAGGCACCCACGCCGTGGAGACCGCCGGAGGCGGCGTACGAGCCACCGCCGAACTTGCCTCCGGCATGGAGCTTGGTCATCACGACCTCGACGCCGGACAGTCCGGTCTTGGGCTCCACGTCGACGGGGATGCCCCGGCCGTTGTCGCGGACCTCGACGGAGTTGTCGTCGTGGAGGATCACCTCGATGTGATCGCAGTAACCACCGAGAGCCTCGTCGACGGAGTTGTCGATGATCTCCCAGAGGCAGTGCAAGAGGCCGCGGCTGTCGGTGGACCCGATGTACATCCCGGGGCGCTTGCGAACCGCTTCGAGCCCCTCGAGTACGAGCAGATGCCGCGCGGTGTAGTTGGAACCGTCTCGGTCTGCTCCGGTCAGCAGCGCAGTGGACGGCACGGACGTATCGGCGGTCACGCGGTTCGCTCCTCGCTGAATTTCATTTGGGGCCCAGTGGGTAACGGGCTCGGCTTCGGTCGCCGCTGAGAGGGTACCGAGGCCTGGTAGAGCGGGTGTAACGCCACCCTCGGAGAACCCTCACACTAGTCCAGCCTCGCATACACGTTCGATCTCTCGTCGGAGTGACGTGCACATCACGTTCCCTTCCAGGCATGAACCATTTAGGCTCCGGGCACGTCCTCATCAACAAGTCGGCAAGCCGGCCGACCGGACGGACCGACCAAGACAAGCAACGCGAGACCGTAGCGCCACGCAATACGGCACATTCGCCGCGAACCGGCAACAGACAGCCATCCCGAGAAGAAGTTTCGAAGAAAAGCCACGAGCGGGAACGTTTTCGGCCTGGTTGGATGTTGACCCTGGTACGACAGCTCGTCGAGCTAGAGAAGAGGCGACGTGACTACTGTTCTGACCCCCGCGAGCCCGCTGACCGCAGCAGACCGCTGTGACCGTTGCGGCGCCCAGGCATACCTGCGCGTCGTCCTGATCAGTGGCGGTGAACTGCTCTTCTGCGCCCATCACGGTCGCAAGTTCGAGCCGGAACTCAAGAAGATCGCCGCGGAAATACAGGATGAGACGGACCGACTGACGGCCGTGCAGGCCCAAGCCGCCGAAGAGGAACAACACTGACACCTCGCATCCACGACGAGCCAGGGGCCGGTCCCGGACCGACCGACGGGCGGCTCCCTCCGTAAGAGGGAGCCGCCCGTTCTCGTACCCGGAACCGGCCCGTGCCCGGAGCCGGCGGGGGTCAGCCGGCGTCCGCCATCCACCCGATGGCGGCGGAAATCCGCGTATAGACCCCGGGGCTCCCGGCCTGACCGCAGCCGCTCCCCCAGGACACCAGCCCGACAAGCCGCCCATGGGCCACCAGCGGCCCCCCGCTGTCCCCCTGGCATGCGTCGTACCCGCCCTGCGGTTCGCCCGCACAGAGCATCGCTGAGGCGTCGTACGTGCCGTTCCTGCCGCCCGGGTAGGCCTGCTCGCACGAGCTGTCCGGCAGAACGCTCACTTTCGCGGACCGGAGTGACGACGCGTAGTCGCCGACACCCGTAGTGTCTCCCCACCCATAGACGACCGCCGCGGTACCCGCTCGGTACCCGGCGTCACCGGCTTCGGCCATCGGGATCACGCTCCGCCCGGGCAACGCTTCGGCGAGGGTCAGCACCGCGACGTCCCCGCTGTTGGTGGTGGCGTCGAACCCCGGATTGACCCACGCCTCGCTCACCGCGATCTCCTTGCCGCCGGAACCGTTCAGCTCGTCCCGGCCGGAGATGATCCGCAGATCGCGCATCTGGCCGACATCGGCACCGAGCGCCTCGCTGCTGAGGCAGTGCGCGGCCGTCAGCACTTTCTTCGGCCCCACCGCCACGGCGCCGCAGAACTGGCCGGCGCGGGCATCTCCGAACCGGTCACGGCTGGAGAGCGCCACCACCCACGGACTGTCCTTGACGTGAGCGGACTGGCCCCCGATGACGATGCTGTCCGCGACGGCCGAGGCGGGGAATGCGAGCGGCGTCACGGCCGCGGCGGCAGTGAGGGCGAGCGCCACGGTCATGGTGCGGACGACGGTACGGGACATACGTACTCCTGACTCTGTGATTGATCATGCCTACCCAGAGTCATTCCGCCGACGCCGATCCGCACCCCCACACAGGCCGAGGGCCCGCATCCCCAGGGGGATGCGGGCCCTCGTTCCGTGTACTCCCGCGACCTAGTCGAGGTAGTCGCGCAGCACCTGCGAACGCGACGGGTGACGCAGCTTCGACATGGTCTTGGACTCGATCTGACGGATGCGCTCACGCGTCACGCCGTAGACCTTGCCGATCTCGTCCAGCGTCTTGGGCTGTCCGTCGGTGAGACCGAAGCGCATGGAGACCACACCGGCCTCACGCTCGGAGAGAGTGTCGAGCACCGAGTGCAGCTGCTCCTGGAGGAGCGTGAAGCTGACCGCGTCGGCCGGGACGACCGCCTCGGAATCCTCGATCAGGTCACCGAACTCGCTGTCCCCGTCCTCACCCAGCGGGGTGTGCAGGGAGATCGGCTCGCGCCCGTACTTCTGGACCTCGATGACCTTCTCGGGGGTCATGTCGAGTTCCTTGGCCAGCTCCTCCGGGGTGGGCTCGCGGCCCAGGTCCTGGAGCATCTGGCGCTGCACCCGCGCCAGCTTGTTGATGACCTCGACCATGTGCACCGGAATACGGATGGTGCGGGCCTGGTCCGCCATGGCGCGGGTGATCGCCTGACGGATCCACCAGGTGGCGTACGTGGAGAACTTGTAGCCCTTGGTGTAGTCGAACTTCTCGACCGCGCGGATCAGACCGAGGTTGCCCTCCTGGATCAGGTCCAGGAAGAGCATGCCGCGGCCGGTGTAACGCTTGGCCAGCGAGACCACGAGACGGAGGTTGGCCTCCAGCAGGTGGTTCTTGGCGCGGCGGCCGTCCTCGGCGATGATCTCCAGCTCGCGCTTGAGCTTCGGCGCGAGCTTGTCGGAGTTCGCCAGCTTGTCCTCGGCGAACAGACCCGCCTCGATGCGCTTGGCGAGCTCGACCTCCTGCTCGGCGTTGAGGAGCGGGACCTTGCCGATCTGCTTCAGGTAGTCCTTGACCGGGTCGGCCGTGGCGCCGGCGACGGCGACCTGCTGCGCAGGTGCGTCGTCCTCGTCGTCGTCGGAGAGGACGAAGCCCTTGTTCTCGCCCTCGCCCTCCTCTTCCTCACCCTTGCCGGCCTTGACTTCCTCGGCTGCGTCGTCGCCGTCGAGGGCCTCGTCGTCCTGCTTGCCGGCCTTCTTCGCCGCAGTCTTCTTGGCTGCCGTCTTCTTCACGGCGGTCTTCTTGGCAGCCGTCTTCTTGGCTGCCGCCTTCTTCGCAGGGGCGGCCGCGGCGGCGTCATCGGCCACCACGTCCACGGTCTCGGCCGACGGGGCGGCGGTGGCCGCGACGGTACGCGTCACGGTCGTCTTGGCCGCGACAGTCTTGGTGGCGGTGCGCTTGACCGGGCTCTTCGCTGCGACGCTCTTGCGGGCGCGCTTTGACGGCTCCGCGGCACTGACCATCAGCGTCACACCCTCTTCCTCGAGGATCTGGTTGAGGCTGCGCAGAACGTTCTTCCACTGGGTTGGCGGAATCTGGTCAGCCTCGAAGGCCCGACGCACGTCATCGCCGGCGATCTGCCCATCAGCCTTTCCCCGCTCGATGAGCGCCATCACAGATTCGGACTCGGCGATCTCCGGCGGGAGCGTACGGGATGTGCTGGCCGACACGAACAACCTCTCGGAACGATGGAAACGGCTTCCGGCCCGGCCCAGGAGAGGGCTGAACCGACGAC
Organism: Streptomyces sp. NBC_01260; assembly: GCF_036226405.1. Classification (NCBI taxonomy): domain Bacteria; kingdom Bacillati; phylum Actinomycetota; class Actinomycetes; order Kitasatosporales; family Streptomycetaceae; genus Streptomyces; species Streptomyces sp. NBC_01260. The sequence goes on from NZ_CP108464.1 coordinate 1,799,118, forward strand.
CGTCGGCTGGGAATGTGCCGACGGCGCGGGCTATGCCTCAGAACTGCACAGCGCACTGAATGGCTGCTGTATTCCTTCCGCGGCGGTCACCTCTTAAGTCATCGCGCTGTTTCGAGGAGTGTTACGCCCAATCCGCGTGGCCCGAGTCACACCTCATTTCCGACGAACGCGACCAGGGGCGACATCCCACCACAATTGTGCCGCCGGACCGCGCGGGTCCGGCGACACCTGGCTGGTACGCCCCGCCCGTGCCGCGCTCAGTGCTCGCGCGGCGCCGGCACCACCCGCTCCACCTCAAGGGGAACCGCGAGCAGCTGACGCATGGCCGCCTCGGCGCCTGCGGAGTCGCCGGACGCGAGGGCGTCGACGATCCGCGCGTGATGGCCGAGCGATGCCTCATTGGGGCGGTCACAACCGGTTACCGGACCGCCCGAGACATGCAGGGCGGCGGAAACGATGCCGGAGAGGTGCTCCAGCATGCGGTTACCCGCGGCCTGGATCAGCAGGGCATGAAACTCCGCGTCGGCCCGGGCGCACGTGATCACGTCAGCCTGTCCGAGCGCGTGCCCCATGATCTCGACCATGTCGGCGAGGCGCTGCTGAAGATCCTCACGGCCGTGACCCGCGGCCAGGCTGGCGGCGAGCGGCTCGATCGTCCACCGGAGCTCGCTCAGCTCGCGGCGCTGGTCGTCTCGCTGCGGGCCGAAGGCGCGCCATTCGATGATGTCGGGGTCGAGCAGATTCCAGTCACTGACGGGCCTGACCCGGGTACCCACATTGGGCCGGGCACTGACCAGCCCCTTCGCCTCCAGCACGCGCAGCGACTCCCGGACAACGGTGCGGGAGACCTCGAAACGCTGGCCGATCTCCTCCGGCACCAGGGGTCGGTCCGCACCCAGGTCTCCGGAGACGATCATCTGTCCCAGCTGCTGAACAAGTTGGCCGTGCAGGCCTCGGCCACGACTGGCCGAGCCCCGTCGGCCCACCCTGCCGAGCTCGTTGTCGGGACCGTTCCAGGAACGAATGGCGGCACGCTCGCCGGCCGGCGCCTCCGCATAGGGGTAACGATCGAGTTCGCCCGGGCCGGCGAGGCCGGAGTCGGCAGTGCGGGCGGCGGTCATCATGGTGTGCGCAAGGGTACTCACGCATCCTTTGTCGGCTCGGCTCAGCCGCCCCTTGAGGTCTTTGGTGAAAAGCACACGAAAGGGTGATCGGCACCCGCTTCCCAATTGACGCCTTATTTGAGCAAAACCGACATATCACACAGAGTTGTGGGGCTTTCGGCGTTCCGGCGTCGCCCTGCGATCACCAACGCACCCTGCCGCGAAGGCTGGTGAACAGATACGCGCAGATGAGGACCGACAACGACACGGTCAGTGCGGCCCCCACGGGATGTGCCACGACCTGCATCGCGCCCAGCACCCACCGGTCCGCCTCGTGCGGCCACTGCAGCCAGGCCAGATCCCGCAGCCGGCCCGGAAGTCCGGTCACCGAACGGGCGGTCGGAGCCTTCGGCATCCTCTGGACGAGCGGAACCATCAGCACCGGGACCGCGAGCACCGCGGCCACACCCGCCGCCGTCACCCGGAAGACCCCGGCGGCCAGCAGCCCGGCCCAGGCGCAGCCGACGGTCAGGCCCGACCAACTCACGGCCAGCGACATCACATTCGGCGGAATCCGGATCAAGTCGCCTCCGTACACGAGGCGGAGAGACGCTGCGGAGGCCAGCACGGCAAGCAGGGCGAGCAGCAGGGCGACGGCCGCGGACACCGCCAGTTTGGCGAGGAGCAGCCCGACGCGGCGAGGTACGGTGCCGCGGCCGGCGGCGAGCGCGGGGTAGCGGAACTCGTCACCGAAGGAGAGCGCCCCGAGCAGCCCGGCACAGAACGCGGCGGGCGGCAGCGGGAGCAGGGACGGCCAGGCGGCAAGCACGTTCGGCAGCGGCGTACGGCCGTTGCGGGCGAGCAGCACGGAGAGCCCGGCCGAGGCGACCAGGGCGACGGCCACGATCAGGGTCGTGGTCCTGACCCCGAAGAGGCGGCGCAGTTCGTAACGCACCGGGCGCAGCGGACCGCGGGCGGGACGACGCTTGATCGGCGGCGGAAGATCCGGCCCGGCGGCGCGCACGGCCGGCTGTGGCGCGGCCCCGGGCCCGTGGGCACCGGTTTCGTCGGCACCGGTCGCGGGAGTGCCGCCTCCGGGAACCGTGTGGTCGACGAGCGGGGCGGTGTCGCCGACCTCGTCGGCGAGCTGGTGTACGGGAAGCCCGTGCCTGAATGCCGTGTCGCCGATCTCCGCACAGCTGCTGCCGTAGACGGAGAGGCGGCTGCTGCTCGCCTCGGTGACAACCTCGACGGAACGCCGGGCCGCCCGCGCCTCGCGGCTGACGAGCGCGGCCAGGCGGGCGGCGTGCGGGGTACGGACCGCGACGCGGGGGCGGAGCCGGGTCCGTGCGAAATCGGCGGCGTCCTGGTCCGCGACAAGCCGTCCGCCGTCGATGGACACCACATGCCCCGCCGACCGCGCGGCCTCCTTGGGGTCGCTGGTGGTGTACAGCACGGCGCCTCCCCGGGCGGCGTGGGACCGCAGCACCCCGTGCAGCCAGTCGGCCTCCCGTGCGGCGAGGCCTTCCGTGGGCTCGTCAAGGATGAGCGTGTGCGGGTCGCCGAGCAGCGCGCAGGCGAGAGCCAGCCTGCGGTCCATGCCGAGGGAGAGCGAGGCGATGCGCTGATCGCCGAGCCCGGCGAGGCCAACGGTGTCGAGCAGTTCGTCGGCCCTGGACGCCGGTACGCCCGCCGCGGCGCAGAGCATGCGGAGCTGTCCCCGGGCGGTGCGGACCGGGTGGCCCGGCACATCCCCGAGCAGCACTCCCACTTCGCGGGCGGGGTCTGGGACGCGGTGCAGCGCTCTGCCCCGGAAGTAGGTGATCCCCCGGCCCGGCTCGAGTTCGAGCATCAGCCGCAGGGCTGCGGTTTTGCCGGAGCCCGGTGCGCCCAGAAGGGCGGTGACGCAACCGGTTCCGGCTTCGAACGTGAGGTCGTCCACGGCGGGCGGAAGTCCGCGGTGGCGGGCGCTGGTGAGTCCGATGGCCTGGAGCATCGCTTCTCTCGCAGGGGGTGAGACCGCTCGACGGGAGCGGGTACCTCAGCAAGATAACCCGACATATACGACTTTTTGCGCAGCGCCGCATCTCCGGCGTTCCGGCCTCACCCGCACAGGGCCCCGGGCGGCTGCCTCATCGGGCCCACGGGCACCCATCCGGTGCACGGCTCCACCGCCGACACGCCCGCTGAAGCCGGATCAGACCTCGGGCCGGAGCATCGGCGGGTTGAGCACGGTGGCCGCGCCCGACCGGAAGAGCTGGGCGGGACGGCCGCCCTGCCTGGTGGTCGTCCCGCCGGAGGGCACCAGGAAGCCGGGAGTGCCCGTCACCTTGCGGTGGAAATTCCGCGGGTCGAGCACCACGCCCCACACCGCTTCGTACACCCTGCGCAGTTCCCCGACCGTGAACGCCGGCGGGCAGAAGGCCGTGGCCAGCGAGGAGTACTCGATCTTGGAGCGGGCCCGCTCCACACCGTCGGCCAGGATCCGCGCGTGGTCGAAGGCCAGCGGCGCCCGGTGCTCGCCGTCACGTCCGTACCCGCCCTCCGGGCCGAGCAGGTCCTCGACAGGTGCCCAGCGCGCGCTGTTCGCGTCCCCGCCGGCCCGGGGAGCGGGCAGATCGGGGGCCAGCGCGAGGTGGGCGACGCTGACGACCCTCATCCGCGGATCGCGTCCGGGGTCCCCGTAGGTGGCGAGCTGTTCGAGATGAGCACCGTTCCCGACGGCCGGGACCGCGGGGTCGTGCGCGGACAGCCCCGTCTCCTCGACGAGCTCACGCGCCGCGGCGGCACCGAGGTCCTCATCGGCTTTGACGAAGCCGCCGGGCAGCGCCCACCTGCCCTGGAACGGCGATTCACCTCGGCGCACGACCAGCGCGCACAGCGCATGACGGCGCACTGTGAGCACGACCAGGTCGACGGTGACAGCGAAGGGCGGGAAGGTCGACGGGTCGTAGGGCGGCATGCCGTGATCATAGTCGTCTGCCTGACGATAAACACTCCCTTCGACTCGCTCTTCGTCCGTCCCGACACCGGCCGGAGCCGGCCCCGGCGCGCCCTGCCCCGCGCTCCCCCGCGCCTCGGGGTCCGGTCGCCGACACCTCGGATTCACCGTGTCGCCGGATTCCGCATCGCCGCCCGGGGTGCCCGGGAGCCGCAGCCCGTTACTCGCGGTGTGCCACCGTCATCGGCGGGTCCTGGCCCCCCGGCGGCCCTGGGTCCGCGACTGTCCGGCGCGACGCCTGCCGGTCGCGGGGCCGGTTGCCGTTCCGGGCCTGGTGGAGCGCGTCTGCGTCCCGCGTCGCACGGCTGCCCGCGCCCGTGCGGAACGGGCCCCCGCGACCCGTCCCGCACGGTGGCCGCGCCGCACCGTCCGTGTGGCGCGCTCACCGCGCAGGCAGCGTCGCAGCGTCTCCGGATCGAGGCCCTGGTTGCACGCCTCGTGCAGGAGCTGGGCGAAGGTGTATCCGGGATCCAGCCGCAGGGCGAGGCCCAGCGCGACCCGCGCGGCCGGTTCGTCACCGGTGGACCACGCGACCCAGCCCGCCAGGGTCAGCGGGGCCGCCGCGTGCTCCTCGTACGGCGCGACACAACGGCGTGCCAGCGCCCGCCACAGCCTCATCGCGGACTCCGCCTCGGGCCCTTCCATCCATTCCGCGGCCCTGTCGCGGGTCTCCCGGTCCTGGAGGCCGAGAATCACCGCGGCGGCCTCCTCGTGGCTGATCAGCCGGTCGTCGTTGAGGTCGGACACCGAGGGCAGCGCCGCCGGCGCCTCCCCGAGGCGTTTCATGAGCCGCCGGGCGAGCTTCAGCGTCGAGCCGCCGACCTCCCCGCGGCCCTCCTCGTCGAGGAGCTTCGGCAGCAGCGCGGCCCCTGCCGAATCGAGCGCCTGCTGCTGCCCCGTACCCGCCGTGGCTGTCAGGGGCGTCAGCCTCGCCTCCATCTCACGCAGCGATCCCCGTACTTGAATGCCCGCATAGGTCGCTGCGGCCGCCATCACCGAGGTGCCGGGCACGGCCAGCGGATTGCCGTCGACCGGGCAGCACCGGGCGTCGGGGCAGCAATAGGACCAGTAGCGGCTGTCGGAGATGCAGAGCGCTTCGAGCACGGGCACATCCAGTGCGCCGCAGGCGGTGCGCAGTCGCTGGGCGAAGGGCCGCAGACGCTCCATGATCTGGCTGCCGGTCTCTCCTTCGGCCGGATCCTGGCAGAGGAAGACGACGATCGCGTCGGGCCGGCCACCGCGCCGCTCGCTCCCCTTGACCAGACACTCCGCGAGTTGCTCGGCAACCGACGGCCACTCCTGCTCGGACTGCGGAATGCCGAGCCTGAGCCGCCCGCCGAAGCGGCCCCGGCCACCGTGCAGGGCGACCATGACCACGCTGTCGTTCGGATGGAATCCCATGAGATACGGGAGGGCATCGGCCAGCTCGGCCGGACCTCGCAGGGTGATCTGCTGCTCGTCGGACGGGCCGGTGGATTCGTGGTGCTTGTTCATGGCATGACCGTCTCGTACCGGGCGAGAATCCGCGACCCCCTGTGGATAAGTTATCCACAGGGGGTCGCGCGGCCGTTGTGGCCGCGAGCGGTCGTCGTGGTCGCTCTATCCGGCCTGAGCGAGAACGAGCGGGAGCACCTGACCGGCTCCGCCCTGGCGCAGGAGGCGTGCGCCGACGGCCAGGGTCCATCCTGAGTCGGTGTAGTCGTCGACGAGCAGGACCGGGCCGGGGGTGTCGGCCAGAGCGGCGGCGAGTTCGTCGGGGACGGTGAACGAGGCAGCCAGGGCCCGGAGCCGCTGGGCGGAGTTGCTGCGGTGGCTCGCGTACTCGCCGGCCTGCGCGGTGTAGGCCAGGCTGCCCAGCAGCGGGAGCCTGCCGACCCGGGCCAGCCCTTCGGCCACGGAGGAGACCAGGTGCGGGCGGGTGCGGGAGGGCATGGCGACGATACCGACCGGCCGCGCCACCGCGTCAGGGGCACCACTGGCCCAGCCGCCCGGTGAACGGGCCCAGTCGGCCACCACCGTCACGACGGCGGTCAGCACGTCGTCCGGGACCGGCCCGTCCGGTGCCTGCTCCGCCAGCAGGGGGCGCAGACGGTTGCCCCAGCCGATGTCCGACAACCTGCCGAGGGCGCGCCCCATGGCCGCCTGCTGGCCTGCGGGGATGCGGCCCTTGAGGTCGATGCCGACCGCCGCCATGCCCGTGGGCCACATGCGGCGCGGCTCCAGCTCCACCCCCGGGCGGTCCAGCTCGCCGGCCGCTCCGGCGAGAGAGCCCGGTGAGACGGCGGTATCGAGCCAGGGCCCTGCGCAGGTGTCGCAGCGACCGCAGGGGGCGGCCTTCTCGTCATCGAGCTGCCGCTGCAAGAACTCCATCCGGCACCCCGTGGTCGCCACGTAGTCCCGCATGGCCTGCTGCTCGGCCTTCCGCTGGCGCGCCACCCACGCATACCGCTCCGCGTCGTAGGTCCACGGCTGCCCGGTGGCCGTCCAGCCGCCCTTCACCCGCTTGACCGCCCCGTCCACGTCCAGGACCTTCAGCATGGACTCCAGCCGCGAGCGCCGGAGCTCCACCAACGGCTCCAGGGCCGGCAGCGACAGCGGCCGGCCCGCCTGCTCAAGGACGTCGAGGGTGCGTCGCACCTGCTCCTCGGGCGGGAAGCCGACCGAGGCGAAGTACGCCCAGATCGCCTCGTCCTCCCGGCCCGGCAGCAACAGCACATCCGCATGGTCCACCCCGCGCCCCGCACGCCCGACCTGCTGGTAGTAGGCGATCGGGGAGGAGGGCGACCCCAGGTGCACCACGAATCCCAGGTCCGGTTTGTCGAACCCCATCCCCAGCGCAGAGGTCGCCACCAGTGCCTTCACCCGGTTCGCCAGCAGGTCCTCCTCGGCCTGCAGCCGGTCTGCGTTCTCCGTCTTCCCGGTGTAGGAGGCCACGGGGTACCCGCGCTGCCGCAGGAACGCCGCGACCTCTTCCGCTGCCGCCACGGTCAGCGTGTAGATGATTCCCGAACCCTGCAGATCCCCCAGCCGCTCCCCCAGCCACGCCAGCCGGTGAGCCGCGTCCGGCAGCTCCAGCACGCCCAGCCGAAGGCTCGCCCGGTCCAGCGGCCCCCGCAGAACCAGGGCGTCACCGCTCCCCGTGCCCAACTGCTCGGCCACATCCGCTGTCACCCGGGCGTTCGCGGTCGCGGTCGTGGCCAGCACCGGCACCCCCGCCGGCAGCTCCGCGAGCATGGTGCGCAGCCGACGGTAGTCAGGCCGGAAGTCGTGCCCCCAGTCGGAGATGCAGTGCGCCTCGTCGACCACCAGCAGACCGGTCGTGGCCGCGAGCTTCGGCAGCACCTGATCGCGAAAATCCACGGAGTTGAGCCGTTCCGGGCTCACAAGGAGAACGTCGGTCTCGCCGCGCTCCACTTCCCCGTAGATCGTTTCCCACTCCTCCGGGTTGGCCGAGTTGATGGTGCGTGCCTGGATTCCGGCCCGCACCGCCGACTCGACCTGGTTACGCATCAGCGCCAGGAGCGGCGAAATGATCACCGTGGGTCCCGAGCCACGCCGCCGCAACAGAGCGGTGGCCACGAAATACACAGCCGACTTGCCCCAGCCGGTCCGCTGCACCACCAGCGCGCGACGGTGCTCCTGCACCAGAGCCGACACCGCCTGCCACTGGTCCTCCCGCAGCCGTGCCGAACCCCCGGGGTCACCGACGAGCTCAGCGAGGATGGCATCGGCTTCAGTGCGGAGCTCCAGGTTGTCCATGCCCCCATGCAACCCGATGGCACGGACAATCGACCACTTCACCTCGCGTGACAACCGACTCACAGGGCACGCACGCACCACGCGGCCGCCGGGTCGCACCGTCGTGAGCGTCGCGCTCAGGGGCCGTGGGTCGCGGACCGGGGCATGCCGTATCCCCAGCTGCCCCCGGAGCTGCGGCGGGCCGGAACAGGCGCTGCGTTTCCGCTGATCCTCGCTGTTCAGGCGTGACAGGTGGCGTCATCCGGGGCCTGATTGGGCAGGGATATCCGTGTCATTCCAGCTGATTACCGTCAGCTGCGCCGATTGCTCGTTGCCGCCTGCCGATGCGCCAGGAAGAATTGGACTCGCTCCCCGCACAGTTTCTTTCGCGGCCCGGAAGGGCTGTGCCGCGGCGCGCCCTCACCCGACCCTGCCCGCATCGTGGGCGCGTATGCGAAGGGAGGACCGTGACCTTCGGATTCGCTCCGTCCGCAGCCACTTCGATGTCGGCAGCCGCCGACTCCGCCAACCGCCTTGCCCGGATACTCGAACCGGCCGAGTGGGCCGCGGCGGGCATACCGCTGCTGCGCAACCCGCGCGAGGTTGTCAGCGGCCTGCACGCCAGACACCGGCCGGCTCCGGCGACCGCCGTCGTCGCCGTGCTCGATCACGAGGAACGCCTGACGGCCAGTGCCTCGTTCGCCCGCCGCTCGGTGACGGCGGACGGCTGGGAATTCCGCAACTCACTGCTGGCGCATCTGCGCCGGGTCATCCCGCACGATCTGCGCCGCCGCACACCCGTCCGTACCGCGGTACTTCTCTACTGCCGTGAGGGCGACGAGCGCTGGACGGAGGAGGACGGGGCGTGGATGTGGGGGCTGCGGGACGCCTGCACCCTGCACGGCCTCAGGTGCGGCGCGTACATCACGCTGACTCGCGGCGGCTGGCAGGTGCTGGGCGAAGGACGAGGCGGTCGCCGCCCCAGCTCCACCTCGCAGCCGGCCGCTCTCGCCGACGCGCTGGACCAGGAGCAGGCTCCGTCGCGCACCGGCGGTGGGGCGGCCCAGGCTCTGCACCGCAGCGCGGCCCGCTGACCCGGTCGTGGGCCCGGCCGCCCCTACGGGCAGCCGGGTCACCACAGGCCGGCTCGCGCTGCGGTCAGACGTCCGCGCCGAACACCGCGTTGACCGGCTGCGGGTCACCGCAGACGATCAGCAGGGCTCCGGCGCTGCGCTTCGCGGTGGACAGCGCCTGAGCGGCGGCGTCGTCCACGGCACCGTTGACCGCGACGATCACCACCGGCCGGGACTTCAGCCGGTCCGCGGCTGCGGCTCCGGCGAAGAACACATCGTCGCCGGCTTCGTGTTGGGCCCAGTAGGCGGCCTCACCGAAGGACAGCTCGTGCGTCGCCCACGGGTGCTGCTCACCCGTGGTGAGCACCAGGATGTCGCCGGGTGCCCGACCGGAGTCGAGCAGCAGGTCCACCGCCTCGTCGGCGGCGACGAGCGCGCCGTCGGCCGAGGCGGGGATCAGCTGGAGCTGCGGCGAGGAACGATTCTCCGGCGGAGCGGCCTGGGGCCGGCCGGAGGTGGGGTGCGGGCGCTGCGCCGGGGGCGCTGGCCTCGCGGGGCCGGGACCCGGACGACCGGGGCGCGGCATGGCCGCTGTACGCGGGCCGGGTACGGGACGAGGGGTCGACGCGGTACGGCCGGTGGCCGAAGTCGCGCGGGGACCCTGGGCGCTCTCGTGAATCTGAGGCTCCTCGGGGATGAGAGGCATGGGTGATTGTCTATCAAACGCCGACGTACAAGACATCGGCGGGTGGGCACGCGTGTGCGATCAGAAGTCGAAGCCGAGCTGGCCCCCGCTTTCCAGTGCGGCCGCCTCGGCGGAGAAGCGGACCTTCTTGAGGTGCTGCCACCTGGGCAGCGCGTCGAGGTAGGACCACGAGAGGCGGTGGTGGGCCGTGGGACCCCGCTCCTCCAGTGCGGCCCTGTGCACGGGGGACGGGTAACCGGCATTGGCACCGAACGCGAAGTCCTCGTACTCACCGGATTCCGCGCCGAGTTCGGCCATCACCTTGTCCCTGCGGACCTTCGCGATCACCGAGGCCGCCGCCACCGCGATGCAGGACTGGTCGCCCTTGATCACGGTACGGACCTGCCAGGGGTGTCCCAGGTAGTCGTGCTTGCCGTCGAGGATCACCGCGTCCGGACGCACCGGCAGCGCCTCCAGGGCGCGGACGGCCGCGAGCCGGAGAGCGGCGGTCATCCCGAGCTCGTCGATCTCCTGCGCGGAAGCGTCACCGAGGCCGTAGGCGGTGACCCATCGCTCCAGCAGCGGCGCGAGTTCGGCGCGGCGCTTGGGGCTGATCAGCTTGGAGTCGGTGAGCCCGGCGGGCGGCTTACGGAGACCGGTGACGGCCGCACACACGGTGACCGGACCCGCCCACGCTCCGCGCCCGACCTCGTCGACACCGGCGACGGTCCTGGCACCGGTGGTGGCGCGCAGTGAGCGCTCGACGGTGTGCGTGGGTGGTTCATACGGCATGGCGCCAGCAAGCGTACGCCGATGCGGCCGCCGAGAACACCCCGGGGCACCCGCCGGCCGCCGCCGTCCGGGGCGGATCATGACGGTGTCGCCGCCAGGGGCCCCGAGCGGCGTCCGGCGAGGACGGTCAGCGGGCGCCGGAGCGGAAGAACGGCATCGCGACCTGCCTGATCGATCAGCTCGGCGATGTCGCCGTCGTTCCATTCGCTGCCGCACACCTTGCTGCGACACATCATCATCGCGGGGATCACGTCGAAGGCCAGCCCGCGCAAGGCATCGGGGCGAACCTCACCCCGGTCGACCCCACGGCTCACCACTTCCCTGATGAGATCGGTCGACGGCCCGATCACACCGTTGAGGATCACCGACTGAAACCGTTCGGCCGTGCTCGCATCACACTCGTGAAGGACCGACCGCAGTGCGGTGCCGGACTTGGAGAGCATGCCGTCACGCAGCGTCCGGCACAGCTGGTAGAGGTCGTCACGGATGTTGCCGGAGTCGGGCGCATCGCCGATCGCCGGCAGCGCGCAGCGCAACGCGTCGGCGACCAGATCCTCCTTGGAGGGCCATCGCCGGTAGATCGCCGCCTTCCCGGTCTGGGCGCCCGCGGCGACCCCCTCCATCGTGAGCCCGTTCCAGCCGACCGTACTCAGCCGCTCCAGTGCGGCTTCGAGGATCGCGCGCTCCAGCACGGGGCCTCGGCGGCGGAGGGACACCACCGGCGGCCGGGCGGCGGCCGCCGATCGCGAAGTATCCATGAGCTTCTCTCCATCGAAAACAGGTTCGCCGCACCCGCACCGGCCCGACCGGCACTCGGACCGGGAGGGGCACAGCGGGACAGGGCGGTGCGTGGGGCCGGACGGGACCGAGCAGTCCCCGGCCGGGACGGCGGTTGCGGACGGGACCGGGCAACAGCGGATCCAGTGAACGCTTGCGTTCACTGGAGGGGACTCACTACCGTTGCGGGATCGAGGTGTTGCGACGACCGGTTGAATCCGCCTTCGGCGCCGCAGTCGTACTGCTCGCCTCGTTCGTCCTCATCGAGATGCGCGCCAGGGAGCCGATCACCCCGCTGCGGATGTTCGCCGACCGCAACCGCTCCGGAACGTACGTGATCATGCTCAGCCTGGCCGCGGCCATGCTCGGCATGTTCTTCTTCATCGTGCTGTTCGTGCAGAACGTACTGGCCTACAGCCCGATCGAATCAGGCCTGGCGTTCCTGCCCGTAGCCGTCGCGATCGCCGCCGGGGCCGGACTCTCGCAGCGGTTCCTTCCGGTGCTCGGACCGAAGCCCTTCATGGTCACCGGCTCGGCGCTCACCGGTGCGGGCCTCGGCTGGCTCACGCTCATATCCTCCTACAGCTCCTATCTGTCGGGGGTGCTGGGACCGATGCTGCTGTTCGGCTTCGGCATGGGACTGAACTTCGTGACGCTCACTCTCACCGCGGTCTCCGGCGTCGCCCAGCACGAGGCGGGGGCGGCGTCCAGCCTGCTCAACGCGAGCCAGCAGGTGGGCGGTTCGCTGGGACTCTCGATCCTGGTCACGGTCTTCGGCACGGCAAGCCGCAACGAGGCGGAGAAGCAGGTTCCGCGGTTCCTGGCGAAGGCGTCGCCCGGACAGAAGGCGGAGTTCGCCAGGACCCGGGAGCTGCCGGGGAGCTGGGGGCACCAGGTGCTCGCCCAGGGCATCTCGACCGCATTCATCGCGGCGGTTGCCATGGCGGCCCTCGCCCTGCTCACCGCGGCGCTGGTGATCCGTGTGCGCAAGAGCGATCTGGACGCGCTGAGCGGCAAGGCGTCGGCGGGAGGGCCGGCCGTGTAACGCACAGCTGTCCATGCGGACGGGGCCTGTCCGGCCCCGGTCCGCCGGACAGGCCCGCGTGGATCAGCAGAGGCGTACGGATCCAAACAGGGCGTACGGATCAGTACAGGCAGTACAGCTCAGTACGGGTCGTACGGGTCGTACGAGTCGCCCCCGTCGTCGCCTCGTCCGCTCCCTCCATCGCCCGGCCCCAAGCCCTGGCAGTCGCGCGCCCGCACACCGGGATCCCAGTCGCCGAGAATGTCCCGGGCCCGCGCCTCGCCCCAACTCGTCGCGTACCAGGGTGTGTCCGAGCTCCTCAGCGTCCGCTGGATCTCCTGAAGGGCGCAGGAGCGGAGCGGCTCGCGCAAGGTGTCCAGAGCCGGCACCGCATCGGCGGAGAGGCCACGGAGGTACTGGATGTCGATCGAGTGACCCTGGCGGTAGCGGTGGACGTTCTGTTCCGCGATCAGGCCGTCCGGCGAGACCAGCCCGAAGGCCAGCACCCCGACGGCCGCACTCGCCGCGACGGCGCGCGGAAGCAGCTTGGCGCCGAACACCCCCGCCGCCATGATCAGCACGAGGACCACACCGAGCCAGAGCTCCACCGCCGCCACGGAGATACGCAGCCGGGTCAGACCGTAGGCCTCGACGTACAGATCCATGCGCCGCAGTGCGGAGGCGACGACCACAAGGGTCAGCAGACACAGCGTGCCGAGCACGGCCCTCACGAGCGTACGGTCGCGTGCTCCGCCGCGAGGCGCCCAGCGCAGCGCGAGCGCGATGACCACAAGTGTGAGCAGGGTGGCCCAGAGGAGCTGCCAGAAGCCCTCGCGGGCGTACTGGGCGTACTGGTCACTGAGCTCGGTTTCGGCCATCACCTTGCCGTATCCGCCGAGCAGCACCGTGACCTGAATGGCGAGGAAGACGGCGAAGAGCAGATTCAGGACAATCAGCGGCAGCGCCCATTCCAGCCGCCCGCGTGCTGTGCCGGGAGGCACGGCCACCCCGTCCCAGCGCACCGGAGCGGCGGCAGTGTACGCGGCGGCGAGCGCACCCAGGAGCCCGATCACGCCGAGGAACAGCCGCCACGGGCCTTCGCTCAGCGACACATCGGGCATCAGGCTGCCGAGTACGTCGGCGAACGCGGCATCGGCGCTCGCGAAGAGCGCTCCGAACACGATGAGCAGCACAATCGCCACGGCCGTGGAACGGAACACGACACCCCAGCGGCCCCGGGAGTCCGCCATCCGGTCGCGTACGCCATGGGCGCACCAGCCCAGCGATCCGGCGACGGACGTCAGGAGTCCCAGCGAACCGAGGAAGATCCCGAGCCAGCCACGACTGCCGTGCAGCGCGAGCGAGCCCACCGCCACGGCGGACACGACGGCGAGGAAGACCGGCCAGCCCGCGTCCCGGAGTGCCGGGACGACGAGGAGCGAGAGGCCGCCGACCGCCCAGACAGCGGTCCACGGGCGCAGCCGGCGACCGGCCGCCCGTGCGGCGAAGTGCGCCGCGAGGGCCGCGGGCACCGCCACGACGAGCAGGTTCGGACCGATTCCGTCACCGAGCAGCAGGGCGCTGAGCAGCGCGGTGGCCAGCACGGACCAGAGAGTGGCTACGGGGATGACCCCCGGTTCGGCGGGGCGGATCCGCGTGAGCTCCGAGGGCGTCCGCTTGGCGTTGTGTCCCCAGGGAGCGGGCGGCGGCTGCGGATGGGCCTGCTGCGCGTACTTCGGCACCTTCAAAGGCTCCGGCACGGTGTCGCGCTCGTCCGGGACGGCGGGAGTCGGCGTGCCGGCCTGCGCGGGCACCTGCGCGGGCTTGGACAGCTGTGCTTTGGCCGGCCCCGTCCCGGGCGCCCCCGCCCCGGACGCTCCGGGCGGATCCGCCGGCTCCGGCGACCCCGATGCATGCCCAGGCCGGGGTGGTTCTGATCTGTGATCGGACATGGGACCCCTCCCCACCGAGGTCCGCCCACGCGAGCCCTGGGCAGCGCGCGGCCCCCCGGCATCTCATTCGGTGCGCACCCGTCGTAATGATCACCGAGGGCGGCGTGGCCGAAAGAGTAACCCCCCGTTACCGGCGTCGACCGAACGGGGAAGCGCTGTGGCAGTACCGTGACACTCGGGTACGGCGCGCCGATTCCTACCGGGCCAGCCAGCCGGGAAGCTGCTCCGTCCTGGCCGTCCAGTCCGCAGGTGGCGCGCCCGCCGTGCCCGCCGCGACCACTCCGCCGACGATCGCGCAGGTCGTGTCGACATCTCCGCCCGCCTGTGCGGTCACCCAGAAGGCCTGCTCGAAGTCGCCGAGGCTGCGGGCCGCGGACCAGAGGGCGAACGGGACGGTGTCGTGCGCGCTGGTACGACGGCCGTTGCCGAGGACCGCGGCGACCGTGCCGGCGTCGCGGTAGTCGAGCATGTCGCGCGCCCGGCGCAGTCCGGCACCGACCGCGCTGCGCGGTACGAGCGCGATGACGCCGTCGAGGAGGTCCGCCGGCTTCGGCGGGCCGGCGGGCGACGCCGCGAGCGAGGCGGCCGCCGCCACGGCCATCGCGCCCACGACGGCTTCCCGGTGCTGGTGGGTCGGGTACGAGGAGATCTCGGCCTGGTGCGTGGCCTGCTCGGGGTCGTCCGCGTACCAGGCACCGAGCGGTGCGATGCGCATCGACGAGCCGTTGCCCCACGACCCCTGGCCGTTGAACAGCGCGGAAGCCAGCTCCCGCCAGTCCCCGCCCTCCCGGACCAGCCTGAGCAGGCGGTTCACGGCAGGACCGTAGCCCCGGTCGAAATCGTGGTGCACCGCGAAGGAGCGGGCGAGCGCGTCCTGGTCGATGCGGTCGTGCCCCCGGAGCACGGACAGGACCGAACAGGCCATTTCCGTGTCGTCGGTCCACTGCCAGGGCCCCGGGGGCAGGGCACGGTCCTTCAGGAGCGGATAGTTGGCGGGCACAAAGAACTGGGAGCCCAGAGCGTCTCCCACGGAGAGGCCGCGCAGGCTGGCAAGGGCGCGTTCGAAGCGCTGGTCGGAAGCCGATTCGGTCATCGCTCCCACTCTATCCGGTGATGCCGTACGGCTCAGGGGTACGCCAGCGCTCGAACGGCCGGTCAAGTGTGTAGCGCCCGTCCTTGCCGAGCACCAGCGTGCGGGTCTCACCGTTGCCCGGGTTCGAGAGAGACTCGAATTCCGCCACGGACCAGTGGAACCAGCGCATACAGAACAGCCGCATGGTCAGACCGTGTGTGACCAGCAGGACGTTCGGCGGGTGGTCCGGGGCCTCGAAACTCCGGTGCAGGCTCTCCAGGAAGGCGCCCACCCGGTCGTACACATCCGCTCCGGACTCGCCCTGCGCGAAGCGGTAGAAGAAGTGCCCGTAGGCATCCCGGTACGCCTTCTGCAGCCTGACGTCATCCCGTTCCTGCCAGTTCCCCCAGTCCTGCTCGCGCAGCCGCGGCTCCTCCCGCACCCGCACGCGTTCCAGGTCGAGGCCGAGGGACCTGAACGTCTCGTGCGTACGGCGGTAGGGCGAGACGTACACACTGACCCGCTCGCCGTCGAAGAGCTCGCGCAGCCGCACCCCCGCCTCGCGAGCCTGCCGCAGCCCTGTCGCGGTAAGCCTCAGCGCGTGGTCGGGCTCACGCTCGTACACAGTGTCATCGGCATTGCCCTCGGACTCGCCGTGACGGACGAGGACAATGCGTTGCGGTCTTGCCATGTACCGACCCTAGATCGAGTCGCCACCGTTCGAGCAATTGTCCGGATCCCGACCCGTCGCATGTCGCGGGCGGGACTCCGACGCCTGGTCCGCTCACACCGTCCACGACGGTTCGAGCTGCACCACGTCCCCGGAGAGCGCCGCGACGTCGTCCTCGGTCTGCGCCCGCTGCGAGAGCCGTTCGACACTCCCCGCCCGGTACTTGCCGCGTTCGGCGCTCGACTGCCACATGGAAAGGACCAGGAACTCATGGCCCGGCGCCTCTCCGAACACTCCTCGCAGCATCCCGGGCGATCCGGCCATCGCCGGATTCCACACCCGCTGCTGCATCAGCGCGAAGTGCTCGACCCGGTCCTCGTGCACCTTGCTGTGCGCCACCCTGAGCACGTCCGCGTCGGTGAACCCGGGTTCGAATCCGGTCTTCACGTCGAAGCGGTACTCGAACAGCTTGACCTGTATGTCGTTGCAGGTACCCGACTGCGCGGCGGCCAGGGCGTCGTGCCCGCGTGCCATGAAGGAGTCGTAGAAGACCCGGTTCTCCCAGAACGCGAAGACATGGGCCACCTCCGGCCGGCCACGGCTCCAGCCGCCGCCCTGCCCCCTGAACCCCGGCTCCCCCAGCAGCCCCGCCCACTTCCGCTGCCCCCGCTCGAAACCGCGACGGTCGACCACATTGCAGCGAATCCACTTGACCAGCACGGCCCCATCGTACGGGTGTCGGACGTGGCATGGGCCACGCTCTGCCGTAGTGCACCGGAACGAGCCTGCGCAGTTCGCCAATCCGTCCTTCAGCGCCCTCGAAGGGCTCCCCCTCGACTCCTGGCTCGCGCCCGAACTCGCCCTCATCACGCCCGGAACGGCCCTCCACCAGACGTACTTCCCGCAGCGGATTCCGCACTGAGGCACCCGGTTCGAGCGGTGGCCCGATTCCGCCGCCCGTGGCCAAGCCGGTTGGTTTCACGGACAGTTACGGACATGATCGGGTAATGGAACCGGAGCGACGGCCCCGCGCGCGAAGGAGGGAAGTCCGATGAGCACGCCCAACAAGGACATCGAGAAGGTCGAGGTCAGGCTCAAATGGGACCCCAGTTCTCAAGGCGAATCCCCCAATGACCTCGACATAATCGCGGCAACCTACTCGACCGAGGAGCCGTACGGCAGCCCCGTGTACCTCGTGCACTTCGACAGCCGCGCCCCGGACGGCACCATCACGCTCAACCGGGACAGCCGGACCGGTCAGGGGCTGGGATACGACGAGGTGATGACGCTGGAACTGGACCGGCTGTCGGAGTCGTACGCCCGGGTCATCGTCGGTGTGGCCATCCAGCAGCGCGACGGCCACAAGACCTTCGACGCCGTGGAGAACACCGCGGTGCAGGTCCGCGAGGGGTACGACAGCCTGGCCGAGGACGATTTCTCGGCGGTCGGCGCCGCGACGGCGGCCGTCGTCGCCGAGTTCGTCCGGGACTCCTCGGGCGTCTGGCGGTTCCACGACACGGTACGGGGCTTCGACGGGGACGCCGACTCGTTCGCCGCGACGATGGGAAGCCGCCCGCCCGGAGCGTGAGGCTCGGGATACGGGAAGGGGCGGGAAGGTCTCCGAGGAGACCTTCCCGCCCCTTGGCCGGCCGCTGTGCGCGGCTCAGCCGTGGTGCCTCATGCCGCCGGGATCAGCTGCAACCGCTGGTCGAGCCGCAGCCCTCGCAGATGTAGCAGGATCCGGCGCGCTGCATCTTCGTACCGCAGGAGAAGCAGAGCGGGGCGTCCGCGCTGATGCCCAGCTGCATCTCGACGAGTTCCGCCGAGGTGTGAGCCGTCTTCGGGTCCGGCTTCTCGGCCTCCCGCACGGGGGCGACCGCCTTCAGCGGTTCCGGCGTCCGCACGGGGGCGGACTGGGCCAGGCTCTCGACGTCCAGATCCTCGTCGTCCAGCGAGGCCTCGTACGAGCCGGTGTCGAGGTGGCGCTGACGCTCGTCGGCCGAGTGGATGCCGAGTGCCGAGCGGGTCTCGAACGGCAGGAAGTCGAGCGCCAGGCGACGGAAGATGTAGTCGACGATCGACTGCGCCATCCGCACGTCCGGGTCGTCCGTCATACCGGCCGGCTCGAAGCGCATGTTGGTGAACTTCGAGACGTACGTCTCCAGCGGGACGCCGTACTGCAGACCGACCGAGACGGCGATGGAGAAGGCGTCCATCATGCCCGCGAGGGTCGAACCCTGCTTGGACATCTTCAGGAAGACCTCACCGAGACCGTCGTCCGGGTAGGAGTTGGCGGTCATGTAGCCCTCGGCGCCGCCCACCGTGAAGGAGGTGGTGATACCGGGACGGCCCTTGGGCAGACGCTTGCGGACCGGGCGGTACTCGACGACCTTCTCGACCGCGGTACGGATGGTGTCCTCGGCCTTGGCGGTGACCGCCGCCTTCTCCTTCTCCTTGGTCTTCGCGGAGAGGGGCTGGCCGACCTTGCAGTTGTCGCGGTAGATCGCGAGCGCCTTGACGCCCATCTTCCACGCCTCGAAGTAGACCTCTTCGACGTCCTCGACGGTGGCCGTCTCCGGCAGGTTCACCGTCTTGGAGAGCGCGCCGGAGATCCACGGCTGGATGGCCGCCATCATGCGCACGTGACCCATCGCGGAGATGGAACGCTCGCCCATCGCGCAGTCGAAGACCTCGTAGTGCTCCGGCTTCAGGCCGGGCGCGTCGATCACATTGCCGTTCTCGGCGATGTGGGCGACGACCGCCTCGATCTGCTCCTCCTGGTAGCCCATGCGGCGCAGGGCCTGCGGCACGGTGCCGTTGACGATCTGCATCGAGCCGCCGCCGACCAGCTTCTTGAACTTGACCAGGGCGAGGTCGGGCTCCAGGCCGGTGGTGTCGCAGGACATCGCGAGACCGATGGTGCCGGTGGGCGCGATGACCGAGGCCTGCGCGTTGCGGAAACCGTTCTTCGCGCCGAGGCGGATGACGTCCTGCCAGGCCTCCGTGGCGGCGGCCCAGATCTGGTTGTCGAGGTCGTCCGCGTGGACGGCCACGGCGTTGGCGTCGGAGTGCTGCTTCATGACGCGCTGGTGCGGCTCGGCGTTACGGGCGTAACCGTCGTACGGGCCGACGACCGCCGCCAGCTCCGCGGAGCGACGGTAGGAGGTGCCGGTCATCAGCGAGGTGATGGCGCCGGCGAGCGCGCGGCCGCCGTCGCTGTCGTACGCGTGGCCGGTCGCCATCAGCAGGGCGCCGAGGTTGGCGTAACCGATGCCCAGCTGGCGGAACGCGCGGGTGTTCTCACCGATCTTCTGGGTCGGGAAGTCGGCGAAGCAGATGGAGATGTCCATCGCGGTGATGACCAGCTCGACGACCTTGGCGAAGCGCTCGGACTCGAAGGACTGGTTGCCCTTGCCGTCGTCCTTGAGGAACTTCATCAGGTTCAGCGAGGCCAGGTTGCACGAGGTGTTGTCCAGGTGCATGTACTCGCTGCACGGGTTCGAGCCGTTGATCCGGCCGGACTCGGGGCAGGTGTGCCACTGGTTGATCGTGTCGTCGTACTGGATGCCGGGGTCGGCACAGGCCCAGGCGGCCTCGGCCATCTTGCGGAAGAGGGACTTGGCCTCGACCTCTTCGATGACGTCACCGGTCATCCGGGCACGAAGCCCGAACTTCCCCCCGGCCTCGACGGCCTTCATGAACTCGTCGTTCACCCGGACCGAGTTGTTGGCGTTCTGGTACTGGACGGACGTGATGTCGTCGCCGCCCAGATCCATGTCGAAGCCCGCGTCACGCAGGGCGCGGATCTTCTCCTCCTCCTTCACCTTGGTCTCGATGAAGTTCTCGATGTCGGGGTGGTCGACGTCGAGGATGACCATCTTGGCCGCACGGCGGGTGGCGCCACCGGACTTGATCGTTCCGGCGGACGCGTCGGCGCCGCGCATGAAGGAGACCGGACCGGAGGCGTTGCCGCCGGAGGAGAGGAGCTCCTTGGAGGAGCGGATGCGGGAGAGGTTCAGGCCGGCGCCCGAGCCGCCCTTGAAGATCATCCCCTCTTCCTTGTACCAGTCGAGGATCGACTCCATGGAGTCGTCGACGGCCAGGATGAAGCAGGCGGAGACCTGCTGCGGCTGGGGCGTGCCCACGTTGAACCAGACCGGCGAGTTGAAGCTGAAGATCTGGTGCAGGAGGGCGTACGCCAGCTCGTGCTCGAAGATCTCCGCGTCCGCCGGAGAGGCGAAGTAGTCGAAGTCCTCACCGGCCTTCCGGTAGGTCTTCACGATCCGGTCGATGAGCTGTCGCAGACCGGTCTCGCGCTGCGGGGTGCCTACGGCCCCGCGGAAGTACTTGCTGGTGACGATGTTGACCGCGTTCACCGACCAGAAGTCGGGGAACTCGACGCCACGCTGCTCGAAGTTGATCGAACCGTCGCGCCAGTTGGTCATGACGACGTCACGGCGCTCCCACGCCACCTCGTCGTACGGATGCACGCCGGGGGTGGTGTGAATGCGCTCGATACGCAGGCCCTGCTTGGTCGCAGTCGACTTGGTTCCCTTGTTGCGGGAACCTCGTGCCGGGCCGCTCGCCGTCTCTGTCATGCCGCCTCCCATATGTGGGCAAAAACGCCCTGAAGTGCCGAGAACTTCCCCGAGCACAGTGTGTGTCTGGTACTTCGGACGCCGCGCAGGGCATCCGGAGCAGGTCTGTGTGCCGCTCGGCCGCCGGTCCGCGGACCGGCGACGATCGGCCTGCGCCGCTCAGTCGGCGGCGACGGCGGGAACGGGGACCTCAAGGGTCTCGCCGGTCCCGCATCCTTCTACGGGAGGCCGCTGCTCGCGGAGTTCCACGATGGCGGCCTCGAAGTCCTCGAGACTGTTGAACGCCCGGTACACGGATGCGAACCGCAGGTACGCGACCAGGTCGAGTTCCTGCAGGGGGCCGAGAATGGCCAGCCCCACGTCGTGCGTGGTCAGCTCGGCGCTGCCGGTGGCACGCACCGCCTCCTCGACCCGCTGGCCGAGTTTGGCGAGGGCGTCCTCGGTGACCGGCCGCCCCTGGCACGCCTTGCGCACCCCGGAGATGACCTTGGTGCGGCTGAAGGGCTCGGTCACGCCGCTGCGCTTCACCACCATGAGCGAGCAGGTCTCCACCGTCGTGAAACGGCGGGAGCAGTCGGGGCACTGACGGCGCCGGCGGATCGAGGTCCCGTCGTCGGTGGTGCGACTGTCGACGACCCTGCTGTCGGGGTGCCTGCAGAAGGGGCAGTGCATAGCTCCCAACCCTCCTTCACAGCACGACTGAATGGCCTCTTCAGGCCCCGCGAGGGGCCTTCGAAGCAGTCTCAAGCATAGGCGATGACCGCACCCCCAAAGGACGGGGACCACAACTTCTGGGCGGCTGGAACAATCGAACCACTAGATATTGGGTTTGGCCGCGCATTTGGCCCTAGCGCGTGTCGCGCGTCACGGACGGCCGGAAGGCAGCGTACGACCGAGCACGAGGGTACGGGAAGCGCGCGGCTCCACTCATTGCGGGGCGGCGGCTTCCGGGGCGCGAGGAAGACCGGACGGCGCCCCCGCGCGGCGCCGCCGCGGCCGCGAACGCTACCGTAATGGTCCGAATTGCCGTTCGACCCGACGGCGGGCGGCACACACCCCGGCTTCGCTCATACACCCAGCAATGAACGCCCAACAGGCTTTTATTTGTTTTTCACTCGAACGTGTGTTTGGCGCAACCTTTCGAAAGCTACTACCGTTGTGCAGCTAGGGAGACCATTCGAGAGGGGCCGACGTGACCACCACCGCAGACAGTGCCATCATCACTGCCCAGGACCGCTCCCAGAGCCGACTCGAGCCGGTGCATGCCATGAATGACTCAGTCACGAACACGGAGGGACCGGAGCCCGCGCGCCCAGCGCGCTCGCTGCCCGGGCGACCTCCTGGAATCCGAGCGGACAGCTCCGGGCTCACGGACCGGCAGCGGCGAGTGATCGAGGTCATCCGGGACTCCGTGCAGCGGCGGGGATACCCCCCGTCGATGCGGGAGATCGGTCAGGCGGTGGGCCTTTCCAGTACGTCCTCCGTCGCGCATCAGCTCATGGCTCTGGAGCGCAAGGGATTCCTTCGCCGCGACCCTCACCGCCCCCGGGCGTACGAGGTGCGCGGTTCGGATCAGCCCAGCACACAGCCCACGGACACCACGGGGAAGCCGGCGGCCTCCTATGTGCCGCTGGTCGGCCGGATCGCGGCCGGTGGCCCGATCCTCGCCGAGGAATCCGTCGAGGACGTCTTTCCGCTCCCCCGCCAGCTGGTCGGTGACGGAGAGCTCTTCGTACTGAAGGTCGTCGGCGACTCGATGATCGAAGCGGCGATCTGCGACGGGGACTGGGTCACCGTCCGCCGCCAGCCCGTGGCGGAGAACGGCGACATCGTGGCGGCGATGCTGGAGGGCGAGGCCACGGTCAAGCGCTTCAAGCGGGAGGACGGTCATGTCTGGCTGCTCCCCCACAACTCCGCGTACCAGCCGATCCCCGGCGACGAGGCGACCATCCTCGGCAAGGTCGTGGCGGTGCTGCGGCGGGTGTGACGTCTCGCCTGCTCCGACGGGGCCCCGGGATCGGTACAGCCGATCCCGGGGCCCCGTCCGTGCGACCCGGCCCCGTACGGAACTACTTCTCCTCGGCCTTCGCGGCGGCGTCGATCGCGGCGAGCGAGCGACGCGTCTGGTTGCGGTCGGTCGTGTACCAGAAGTCGGGGAGCGAGGCGCGCAGATAGCTCCCGTACCGGGCATTGGCGAGGCGCGGGTCGAGCACCGCGACGACGCCCTTGTCGCCTGTGGCACGGACGAGTCGGCCGGCGCCCTGCGCCATCAGCAGCGCGGCGTGTGTCGCCGCGACCGCCATGAAGCCGTTGCCCCCCGCTTCCTCGACCGCCTTCTGGCGCGCGCTCATCAGCGGGTCGTCGGGTCGGGGGAACGGAATCCGGTCCATGACCACCAGCTGACAGCTCGCCCCGGGGACGTCCACACCCTGCCAGAGCGAGAGCGTGCCGAAGAGGCAGGTCTCCGGGGAGGCCGCGAAATTCTTGATCAGCTCCCCCAGCGTCTCCTCGCCCTGGAGCAGGATCGGCCTCTCCAGCCGGCCCCGCAGCTCCTCGGCGGCCGCCTGGGCGGCCCGCATGGAGGAGAACAGCCCCAGTGTGCGGCCGCCTGCGGCCTCCACCAGCTCGGCGAGCTCGTCCAGCATGTCGGTACGGGAGCCCTCCCGGCCGGGTGTCGCCAGATGCCGGGCGACGTACAGGATTCCCTGCTTCGGGTAGTCGAAGGGCGAGCCGACGTCGAGCCCCTTCCACTGCGGGATGTCGTCACCGGCGGTGCCCTCGGGGGCGAGCCCGAGTGACGCGCCCACCCCGTTGAAATCGCCGCCGAGCTTCAGCGTGGCCGAGGTGAGTACGACGGAGCGGTCGGTGAAGAGCTTCTCGCGCAGCAGTCCGGAGACGGAGAGCGGGGCGACCCGTACGGAGGCACCGAAGCGGTCATGGCGTTCGTACCAGACGACGTCGTACTCGGACCCCTGCGTGATGCGTTCGGCGACACCGTGGATGGTCTCCACCGAGGCCAGTGCCTGCTTGCGGACGGCGTCCTCGTCCTGGACGGACTTGTCCCGGGTGGAGCCCAGGGCGGAAATCACCGTACGTGCCGCGTCGCGCAGGGCCATCAGCGCGTAGCCCAGATCCTCCGGCACCTCCTCCAGACGGCCGGGAAGCGCCAGCTCCATCACGCGCTCGAAACCTTCCGACGCGCTCTGCAGCGCGTCGGCGGCCTTCTCGTTGACCAGCTTCGCCGCGCGGCGCACCGCGCGGCCGACCTGGCCGGGAGTGAGCTCGCCGGTGGCCACGCCGGTGACCCTGGAGACCAGCTCATGGGCCTCATCGACGATCAGCACCTCGTGCTGCGGGAGCACCGGGGCGCCCTCGATGGCGTCGATGGCCAGGAGCGCGTGGTTGGTGACCACCACATCGGCGAGCTTCGCCCGCTCACGGGCCTGTTCGGCGAAGCACTCCGCCCCGTACGCGCACTTGCTGGCGCCCAGGCACTCGCGCGAGGAGACGGAGATCTGCGCCCAGGCGCGGTCGGAGACACCCGGGGTGAGGTCGTCACGGTCGCCGGTCTCCGTCTCGTCCGCCCAGTCCCGCATCCGCAGCAGGTCCTGACCGAGCTTGCTCGACGGGGCCGCGGCCTCGAACTGGTCGAAGAGCCCCTCTTCCTCCTCCTGCGGCACTCCTTCGTGGAGGCGATGCAGGCAGAGGTAGTTCGACCGGCCCTTGAGCATCGCGAACTGAGGACGGCGGCGCAGCAGCGGATGCAGGGCGTCGACCGTACGCGGCAGGTCCCGCTCCACCAGCTGTCGCTGGAGGGCCAGGGTCGCCGTGGCCACCACGACGCGCTCGCCGTGCGCCAGGGCGGGCACCAGGTAGCCGAGCGATTTGCCCGTGCCGGTACCGGCCTGGACGAGCAGGTGGGAATGGTCGTCTACGGCCACGGCGACGGCGTCGGCCATGGCGGCCTGACCGGGCCGCTCCGTACCGCCGACGGCGGTCACGGCGGCGTGCAGGAGCTCGGGGAGGGATGGCTTCGTCATAGCCCGACCAGCCTACGGGGCGCCACTGACAGCGGCGATCACTCCCGGCCTCACGCGGAGGGGTGGAGCGGGTTGGGCACCGTGCCGTGGACCGCCGCGTGCGGTCGCTCGGGTCGGTCCCGGTAGCCGTCCAGATGCAGGCGGTTGCGGTTCAGGCAGAGGCGTTCGATGCGCGGCGTCAGCATGTCGAACATCTCGAACCTGTCCTTCAGCTCGGGAAAGCGGGCGTGGTGGCGCAGGATCTCCGCCCGGACGAGTGACCAGAATTCGGCCTCCGGGACGCCCAGCTGCTCCTCGCAGAGCGGGGAGAGGAAGCGGAAGACGCCGGTGAAGAGCCCCGAGTGGATGAACTGGGTGAGGAAGGCGGGCTCCTCGGTGAGCAGGACGCGGCGTACGTCGTGCGGCATGGTGTCGTGCTCCGGCAGCGGCCGGGCGCTGATGTTCACGTCGTCCACGAAGTCCTTGATCGCCAGACGGACGGGCACGTCCTGGCCGTCGAAGACGACGATGGCGTTCTCACCGTGCGGCGAGAACACGGTGCCGTAGCGGTAGAGGAAGTGCAGCAGCGGCGGAAGGAGCGCGGCGAAGAGCCGGGTCAGCCACACGGCGGGGGGCAGTCCCGAGCGGGCGACCAGCTCGGCGGTGAAGGCACGGCCCTGGGGGTCGGTGAGCAGCAGTGAGGCGAGGGTGCGGGCGCGCTCGCCGGGCGCCAGACGCGGGAGGAGGGGCTCACGCCAGATCGCGCCGAGGATCTCCTTGAACTGGTACGGCGTCTCGGGGAGGTGGTCGTACAGCGGGTGCTCGACCGTGACCGATGCCACCTCGCCGAGCAGGATGACGCCGCAGGTGTCACGCAGGAAGGGATCGCTGTCGCGCAGCCCCTGGACCCAGCCGGTGACGGCGGGGGCCGCGAGGGTGCGTTCGGTCGGGAGTCCGCGCCAGACCAGCGTGTTGAGGATCGACAACGGCAGTTTGACGGTGTGCCGGTCGGGCCGCTCCAGGTTGACGAAGGTGCGGATGGACTGCTGCGGCAGCCGCAGGTCCGGGTCGGCGTGCAGCGGGACGATGTCGCCCGCGGCGATGGCCGGGGCGAACAGCGGAACGATCCATTCGTCCCATTGCCAGGGGTGGACGGGCAGACAGTAGTAGCCGTCGGGGTCGAGGCCTCGGGCACGGAGGGCGGCGGCGAAGGACTCGCGGACCTCGGCGTCGAGCTCCTGGGCGTAGAGCTGCTCGGCGGTGGCGAGCGAGGGCACGCCCCGGTAGGCGGCGATCCGGGAGGAGACCGCGATCCAGGGCAGCCTGACCGGCTTGCGGGCCTCGGGGGTGAAGCGGGACGCGTCGGTGGCGGAGAATCCGAGCCGCCCTTTGTTGGCGACGATCCAGGGGTGGCCGGTCTGGTGTCCTTCGAGTTCCGCGTAGTCGAGGTCGGCCAGCTCGGCGACGGCGAGCGCGCTGTGGTCGAGGCGGGCGTCGGCGGTGAGCGTGGTGGTGAGCTCGCGGACGAGGTGGCCGAGGGTGGCGCCGTCGAGCCCGAGGAGACGGCGGGCGCGGGCGAGGAAGAGCAGCGGGTCGCGGAAGGGGACGCCGGCGGGGACGCGGTCCCGGGGCCGGCCGGTGTGCTCGGCGGGTGCGTCGGGACCGGGTGCGGCGGGTGGATCGGCCGGGGGCGCACCGAGTGCGTCCGCCTCGGTCTCGGCGGTGGTCGCCTCACGGATCGAGTCGGGGCCGACCCGCCAGCTGCCGTAGACCCCCCGCCCGGCGGTGAAGGTCAGGCTTCCGCCGTCGTCCAGCACGAGGGTGTACGCATCGCCCCCGGCGGATCGCGGAACCGGCTGGATGACTTCCTCGTAGGCGAATTCGCCGAGCATCTTCGCAAGCATCCGGGCGGCGGCTCGGTCCCACACCGCCCGGTTCAGTTCTGGAGTGCTGAGTTGCGCGGGCGACTCCGCTGATTCATGGCTCACAGGGTATTTGGGCACGGGCACTCCTCGGGACGGAACCGATGGGGTTCGAGCGGTGTGGAGAAGGCGGCGGATGGTTCACAGCTGGGCACGGTGGGCTCGGTCGCGGATCATCAGCGCGGCCCGCTTGTCCGGGAGTTCGACCTCCGCGAAGAAGCGGAATCCGGCGCTGAGAAAGGCGGAGACGGAAGGGGTGTTGCGGAGATCCGGTTCGGCGACGACTCGTGTGCACAGGGGCCGGTTGTCGAGCACGAGGTCGGAGGCGGCCCGGAGCAGCGTGGTGCCGACTCCGTGGCCGCGGCTGTTCACTTCACCGATGAGGAGGTGGATTCCGGTGTCATGCGGGCGGGCGGGGTAATGGCGCGCCAACGGGTCCAGGTCGGCGCGGTAGATCTCCCAATAGCTCATGGGGACCCCTGACAGCACCCCCAGACAGGGGAGGCTGCGTCCGTCGCCGTCGAGTTGGGGCATCAGATGCTCCGCTGTGACGGATGCGGCTCCGTCGAGTTCCCAGAAAGCCGCGACGGCCGGGTCGTTCATCCAGCGGCTGATCACCGCGAGGTCGCGCTCCAGCCGTACGGGAACGAGCTGGAACACTCCGGCCGGCGTGGTGACGGGCTTCCACTCGGCCGGCCGGTCGAGCAGCTCGCAGACGCCCGCGCCGTGCTCGGTCACGGGTGTGCCGGGTGTGTCCGGCGCCAGGAACGCGAGGAGCTCATCGGCGAGCTGTAGATCCAGTGTGTCCTCGGCACCCGTACCGGCCTGGGGGGCAGGGCCGGTACCGGGGCCGGCGTGCGCATCGGTGGGCGGCACGGTGATGCTCTCCTCTCTCAGCATTTCGGACGGCGGGGTTCCGTCGGGCACCCTGCGGGATTCCGTCAGCCGCAGAGCGGGTTGGTGATGGTGACGTAGACGGACTGGGTGTCGACGGGGCCGACGAGTTCATCGAGGCCGTGCAGCCGGGTCAGCATGTTGGCCTTGCAGCGCAGGCGCGGCGTTTCCAGCAGATGCGCCGGGAGGGGGGATCCCAGCCCGGTGGCCGCTCCCAGGAACCGGCGGAAGGCGGCGAGGAGCATGTGTTCGTCGGCGAGCTGCTGGGCACCGAACGCTCCGATCAGTCCGAACACGTTGTTGATGCCGAGGTAGTACGCGAAGCGCTCGTCGGTGACGGCATCGGAGACGAAGGTGTCGCTGACCGATCCGATGCCGGGGAGCCTGCGCTCAAGTGCCGCGCGGTGTGACTCGCGGAAGTAGTAGCCCTGATTGTCGCGGTAGCGGCCGCCGACCGGCCAGCCTTCTGCGTCGAGCATGACCAGGGTGTTCTGCTGGTGGGCTTCGAGGGCGACCCCGGCGTGTGCGTCGAGCCAGAGCACCGGCCGGACGACACGGTCCAGGTAGCGCAGGAACCACTCGGCGGCGACGGCGGTCGTGGTCCGTCCGGTGCCGGTGGCGAGCCGGCGGACGATTTCGGCGAGGCGTGAGTGCATACCCGCCCGGTCCGGCCAGGGGCGCGGCGCGGTGAGCCCGGCGATGCAGACCGCGTCGTCGTGCCGGTCGAACGGGTTGTGGCGCAGCATGACGTCGAAGCCGTGGACGGGCTCGCCGTCCGGGGTGTCGACCGCGAGCCAGGCGGGGTCCCGGACGATGTCGAAGCCGGGTTGGGCCAGGTGCAACTGGGTGGCGAGTCCGCTGCGCAGCAGACGGTGGACCTCCACCCCCCGGTGGAGTTCCTTACGGAGGTTCTCGCGACGGGAGTTGGTGATGCGCAGGCCGAGCGAGAGCTTCAGCATGGTGTCGACGCCGGGCCGTTGCACGGTGCGCACCGACGAGGTGGGGTGCCAACGCGCGCCGTACGGCCCCAGATCGTGCACGAGTCCGACGTCGAGCAGAGCGGCGACCTCGGGCCGGTTCCCCAGTTCCCGGGCCTGCCAGGGGTGGAGCGGAATCAGCGCGGTGTGCTCGGGGAATCGCAGTCCTTCGGCGTGCCGGGCCACGAGTTCCGTCGCCGGCACCGGACGGCCCTGGTCGGTCCATGCGGAGTCGGCTGCCAGTACGGACCGGTCGACGGCCATCCAGTGGAGGCGGAAGGAGCCGTGCGACTCGGGTGAGTAGAGGCGGGATTCGGAGTCGGAGAGACCTTCGCGGCTTTTGGGAGAGGGGTGGAGAGGATGTCCGAGGAGAAGTGACTGCTCCGCGGTAAGGAAGAGGTCGGCCTCGGCGGGAGCAGTGGGGCGGCGGCGTTGCCCGTCGATGAACCCGGCGGTTCGCCGTACCGAGTCGGCCACCCTGGCGACCATGTCGGCACCCTCGTTGTGGTCGGCCTCGCGGCCCAGGAGAGCGGCGACGGTGACGGCGTCCGTGGTGGGCGCCCCGTCGGGTGCCTGTTCCAGGACGGGTGCGCCGAAGCGGTGCCAGCCCGTGGCCGACCAGTGGCGGAGGGGGACGAGCAGGGCGGTTCCGCTCGCGGGCAGCGGAATGCGGAGGGTCTCCCCCTCCGGGCGGGGCAAGTCGCATTCGCGGACCCAGCAGCGCAGCAGGTTCTCGATGCCGGCGGCATCCGCGGCCCGGAGCGGGTCCGGGTGGTCCAGGGGGTCGGCGGCCGGTGCCGGGCAGGCGGGCGTGGCCAGGGAGGCGTACCACTGACCGTGCGGCATCTCCTTCTGGCGCGGCACGGTCGTCGATTCGACAGCGAGGTGGCCGGTTGTTCCGGCCTCTGCGCGGTGGTGGGTGGAGGGAGGGCCGTCGGCCTCGGGCGTGGGGGTGGGGTTCACGGCGGTCTTTCCTGTGGTGGTGTCCGGGGTCAGCGGATCGATCCGGTCGCGGTCCGTCGGCGCGGTGAGCGCTCCGCGGCTGCCATGGCATCGGCAAGGCGGTCGACGACCGCCGTTGCCTGTTCGTCGGTGAGGGTGAGGGGAGGGAGCAGGCGTACGACCGTGGAGTGACGGCCGCCGAGTTCGACGATGAGACCGCGGCGCAGGCACTCCTGCTGGACGGCGACGGCGAGCACCGGGTCGGGCGGTGCCTCGCTCCCTCCGCCCACCGGGGCCGCCTCGGGGTCGACGAGTTCCACGCCGATCATCAGGCCCCGGCCGCGGACGTCGCCGATGCACGGGTGGTCAGCGGCGAGTGCCCGCAGGCTCGCCAGCATCCGGGCGCCGAGGACTGCGGCCCGCTCGGCGAGGCGGTTCTCCCGGACGTGGGCGAGGGTGGCCGTGCCTGCCGCCATCGCGAGCTGGTTGCCGCGGAAGGTGCCCGCGTGGGCACCGGGCTGCCAGGTGTCGAGTTCGGAGCGGTAGACGATCACAGCGAGCGGGAGGGAGCCGCCGATGGCCTTGGACAGCACCATCACATCGGGAACGACCCCGCTGTGCTCGACGGCCCAGAAGGCACCGGTCCTGCCGACGCCGGTCTGGACCTCGTCCGCGATCAGGGGGATGGACCGGGACGCGGTGATGTCCCGCATCCGGCGCATCCAGCCGTCCGGGGCGGGGTTGACGCCGCCCTCGCCCTGTACCGGTTCGACGATCATTCCGGCCGGCGCGGGTGTTCCGCTCTTGGGGTCGTCCAGCACGCTCTCGGTCCACCGCGCGGCGATCTGCGCGCCGCGCTCGCCGCCGATGCCGAAGGGGCAGCGGTAGTCCTGCGGGTACGGAAGACGCGTCACCCGTACGTCCTCGGCGCCGCCGGATGCCGCGAGGGCGCCGGCCGTCATGCCGTGATAGGCGCCGGTGAAGGCGAGCAGACCGCTGCGTCCGGTGGCCGCGCGGACCAGTTTGAAGGCCGCCTCGACAGCGTCCGTACCGGCGGGTCCGCAGAACTGGATCCGCGCGTTGTCGGCGAACTCACGCGGCAGCGTGGCGAACAGCTCCGTGGTGAAGGCGTCCTTGACCGGAGTGGCCAGGTCAAGCACATGCAGGGGTGCGCCCGAATCGAGGACCTTCTTGATCGCTTCCAGGACGACCGGGTGGTTGTGGCCGAGGGCCAACGTCCCGGCTCCGGAGAGGCAGTCGAGATAGCGCCGCCCGTCCGCACCCTCGATGGTCAGGCCCCTGGCCCGTACCGGGACGATCGGCAGCGACCGCGCGTAGGTGCGGGCGGCCGACTCGCGCATCGCCTGGCGGCGCAGGATTCCCTCGTACGCCGCCGGCGGTGCCGCCGGAGCTGGTTCGGTCACGGCCACGACTCTTGATCCTCCCGCTGTAACAGTTGCGTTGCACGTCAGCACGATTCCGCAGGGACGGACCGCGGGGGTGAATTCTGTCCGTGTGTCCCCCGTACGTACCAACGACCCAGGACGCAGCGGATCACGGGTAAATCTGAAGATCCTTGCGGAACGGAACCATGCCCCTGCCGCGCACCGTCCGGACCGGCACCGGCATAGTGGGGGACCGCGCCGAGCCTCCGGGACAGCTTCCCGGCGGTCGCGGCGCCTCCGGAGCAGTCTCAGATCGCCATCCGGGGAACTGCCGGTGTGCCGTAAGCGAGTCCGGTGCGCCGTGCACAAGTGCGTTACAGAAGCGTTGAGTTACGAAGTCCCAGGGGGATCACCAGATGCGACTCATTCGACCAGCAGCCACCACGCGCCGCGAAGGGAGCGCCCGTCGCTCCGCCTCTCCCGTGCTCGCCACCGCGGCGGTCGCCGCCGTCCTCGCGCTCACCGCGACCGCCTGCGGGCCGAGCGACGACGGTGCGAGCGCCGAGCCGAACAGCAGCTCCGCGGGCCAGACGTCGGACAACAAGATCACCGTCCCGGACGATCTCAAGGACCGGCTCAAGGAGCACGGGATAGACCTCGGCCAGTGGAAGAACGGCGAGTGGAAGAACTGGGACAAGGACAAGTGGCTGCGTGAGGCCAAGGACTTCATCAATCCGATCATCGCGGGCCTCTGGGACCCGGACCGGATGCGGG
Source organism: Streptomyces sp. NBC_01260 (assembly GCF_036226405.1). NCBI lineage: Bacteria > Bacillati > Actinomycetota > Actinomycetes > Kitasatosporales > Streptomycetaceae > Streptomyces > Streptomyces sp. NBC_01260. The sequence goes on from NZ_CP108464.1 coordinate 1,830,516, forward strand.
ACGCCGACAAGCCGCCCGAGAAGCCCGTCGACAACGACATCTCGGGTGACGAGGGCGTGACCGACCCGACCCCCGCGCCGGTCCGGGCTGTGGGCGTGAAGGCCCCGTTCCACGACAGCGCCGCCGAGTCCGGGAAGCTGTTCTTCGACGGCCCCGAGGGATCGATGGTCTGCTCGGCGACCGTGGTGAAGGACCCGGCGCACCCCGGCAAGTCCAACATGGTGTGGACCGCCGGCCACTGTGTCCACGCGGGCAAGAAGGGCGGCTGGTACCGCAACATCGCCTTCGTTCCGTCGTACAACAACAGCGGTCTGTCGACCGATGAGCTCCGGAACAACCCGCCCAAGGAGAAGGTCGCCCCGTACGGCGTGTGGTGGGGCTCGTGGGCACAGACCTCCGAGCAGTGGATCGACCAGGGTTCCTCGGCCGGTGGTCTGGGCGCTCCGTACGACTTCGCGGTGCTGCACGTGACGCCGGAGAAGGGCTCGAACGGAAAGTCCCTCGAGGAGACGGTCGGTTCGGCCCTGCCGGTCGAGTTCAACGCCCCGGCCGTACCCAAGATCGCCGATATGACGGCTACCGGCTTCCCGGCCGCTCCGCCGTACGACGGCCAGAAGATGTTCCAGTGCGAGGACAAGCCGGGCCGGCTCTCGCTCACCAAGGACGACCCGACGATGTACCGCATCGGCTGCTCCATGACCGGCGGTTCCTCCGGTGGCGGCTGGGTCGCGGCGGGCCAGGACGGCAAGCCCGCGCTGGTCTCGAACACCTCCATCGGGCCGGTGACGGCCGGCTGGCTGGCCGGACCGCGCCTCGGCAAGGAGGCCAAGGGCGTCTACGACTCGGTCAGCGAGAAGTACGCGGGACAGTGAGGACGGGCCGTCACCCGTTCAGCCACGGGTGACGGCCGGTCAGGGGCCCTCGGCTCCGGCGGGAAGGCTGTCCGCCGGAGCCGAGGGCCCCTGACCTGTCCGGACCTTGTTCCGGGCCCCGCCGCGTCCGGCTCCCCGGCCCGTGGACCTCGCCCGCCACCCGCGCACCGGCCGGTGGCAAGAACCTCGGTTCCGGCCGTCATAGGGTGATCCCGCATCATCACCGACCGCCGGTCCGACCGGCGTTTCGCATGACACGCTCATGCCATTTTTAGATTTCAGGGGGAATCTTTTCCATGCGATCCATACGTCCGCTGCTCGCAGCCACCGGCCTCGTCGCGGCACTGGCGCTGACCGCGACGGCCTGTGGTCCGGGCGAGGACCAGGCGGCCGACAAGCCCGCCGCCACCGAGTCCGCCGGTACCGGCGCCGACGGCGGGCTGTCCGCCGGTCTGGCCGACACGCTGAAGAAGCACGGTGTCGACCCGGAGAAGTGGAAGAACGGCGAGTGGAAGAACTGGGACAAGGACAAGTGGCTGCGTGAGGCCAAGGACTTCGTGAACCCGGTCATCGACGGGCTGTGGAAGCCCGACCGGATGAAGTCGGCCAAGGACCCGGCCAAGACCATGTCCGCCGGTGACTTCTCCGGCGACCAGGGCGTCAGCGACCCCGAGCCGAAGCCGGTCAGGGCCGAGCGCGAGAAGACGCCGTACCACGACTACGCGGCCCCGGTCGGCAAGGTGTTCTTCGACTCCCCCGAGGGCCACATGGTCTGCTCGGGCACGGTCGTCAAGGACCCGAAGAACCCGGGCAGGTCCAACCTGGTGTGGACCGCGGGCCACTGTGTGCACGCCGGTTCCAAGGGCGGCTGGTACCGCAACATCGTCTTCGTCCCCGCGTACAACGACCAGGGCAAGGACGCCGCCGCGCTGCGGAACGCGCAGCCCCAGGAGATCGCCCCGTACGGCGCCTACTGGGCCGACTGGGCCACCACCTCCGGCGAGTGGCTGGCCGACGGCGGCCCCACCGGCGGCGAGGGCGCACCGTACGACTACGCGGTCCTGCATGTGAAGCCGGAGAAGGGCACGAAGTCCCTGGAGGAGACCGTGGGCAACGCCCTGGCGGTCGACTTCGACGCCCCCGGGGCCGAGCGGATCAGCGCGATGGGCGCCTGGGGCTACCCGGCCGCCCCGCCGTACGACGGCCTGATCATGCACAAGTGCGTCGACCGTCCCGGCCGGCTCTCCATCAGCCCCGGCACCCCCACGATGTACCGCATCGGCTGCACCATGACCGGCGGTTCCTCCGGCGGCGGCTGGTTCAGTAAGGGCGACGACGGCAAGCCTGCACTGGTCTCCAACACCTCCATCGGCCCGGTGACCTCGGGCTGGCTGGCCGGGCCCCACCTGGGCCAGGGCGCCGAGCAGATCTTCACGATGATGAGCGACAAGTTCGGCGGTCAGTGACGACGCCGCATGACGAACGGCCGACGGCCCGCTCCCTGGATGGGGAGCGGGCCGTCGGTCCGTACGGTGCTGCGCCGCGGTCAGTGCACCGCGGGCACGAACGGGGCGAGGTCCGAAGCCAGTTCCTCGTGCACCCGGGCCTTGAGCAGGGTGCCCTCCGATGTGTGCTCCTCGGAGATCACCTCACCCTCGGCGTGCACCCGGGAGACGAGTCCGCCCTGGGTGTACGGCACGAGCGCCTCGATCTGGACCGAGGGCCGCGGCAGTTCGCTGTCGATGAGCGCGAGCAGCTCATCGATTCCGGCGCCGGTCCGGGCCGACACCGCGATCGCGTGCTTCTCGATGCGCAGCAGCCGCTGGAGCACCAGCGGATCCGCGGCATCCGCCTTGTTGATCACCACGATCTCGGGCACGTCCACCGCGCCGACCTCGCGGATCACCTCGCGCACGGCGGCGAGCTGCTCCTCGGGCACCGGGTGCGAGCCGTCCACCACGTGCAGGATCAGGTCGGATTCGCCGACCTCCTCCATGGTGGAGCGGAACGCCTCGACGAGGTGGTGCGGCAGATGCCGTACGAATCCGACGGTGTCGGCCAGCGTGTAGATCCGGCCGCTCGGCGTCTCGGCCCGGCGCACGGTCGGGTCGAGGGTGGCGAACAGCGAGTTCTCCACCAGCACGCCCGCGCCGGTCAGCCGGTTGAGGAGTGAGGACTTACCGGCGTTGGTGTAGCCCGCGATCGCGACCGAAGGCACCTTGTTGCGCTTGCGCTCCTGGCGCTTGATCTCGCGGCCGGTCTTCATCTCCGCGATCTCCCGGCGCATCTTCGCCATCTTCTCGCGGATCCGGCGCCGGTCCGTCTCGATCTTGGTCTCACCGGGACCACGGGTCGCCATGCCGCCACCGCCGCTGGAACCGCCGCCGCCCATCTGACGGGACAGCGACTGACCCCAGCCGCGCAGCCGCGGCAGCATGTACTGCATCTGTGCCAGCGAGACCTGCGCCTTGCCCTCACGGGACTTGGCGTGCTGGGCGAAGATGTCGAGAATCAGGGCGGTCCTGTCGACCACCTTGACCTTGACGACATCCTCCAGGTGGATCAGCTGGCCGGGGCTCAGCTCACCGTCGCAGACGACGGTGTCGGCCCCGCTTTCGAGGACGATGTCGCGCAGCTCCAGGGCCTTGCCGGAACCGATGTAGGTGGCCGCGTCCGGCTTGTCGCGGCGCTGGAAGACGGCGTCCAGCACCTGGGCTCCGGCCGTCTCGGCGAGAGCCGCCAGCTCGGCGAGCGAAATCTCCGCGTCGTGCACGGTGCCCGAGGTCCACACACCGACCAGCACCACACGCTCCAGGCGCAGCTGCCGGTACTCGACCTCGGTGACGTCCTCGAGCTCGGTGGAGAGTCCCGCCACTCGCCGCAGGGCGGCGCGCTCGGAGCGGTCGAGCTGTTCGCCGTCCCGCTCTCCGTCGATCTCGTGGCTCCAGGCGACGTCCTCTTCCATCAGGGCGTCGGCCCGGAGGGGCTCGGTGAGGCTCTCGGTGACGTTCTCCGTGGCGCTCTGCGCGTCCTGCGCGTCCTGGGGAAGGGAAGAAGAGGAGGTCATTGGATCCTTACGTCGATAGAAGTGGTCTACAGCAGTCACAACGCGTGACCTCCCCGGATGATTCCCGCACGGGGAACGCTCCGGTCCGGCCGCCGTGGCGACCTGTCGATAGTGGCATGGCGCGCCCGGCCCGTCACGCGGGTTTCCCCCCGCCCGACGGTGCGGTGCTGTGCCAGTCCGGGTGGCCCGGCATGGGCGGCGTACTCGTCCCGTACAGCCAGCCGTCGAAGAACGCGGTCAGGTCGCGTCCCGCCACCTGGGATGCCAGCCGGGTGAAGTCCGCCGTGGCGGCGTTGGAGTCGCGGTGCTTGCGCACCCAGAGCCTCTCCAGCCGGTCGAAGGCGCGGTGGCCGATCTCCTGGCGGAGCGCGTACAGGACCAGCGCGCTGCCGTCGTAGACCACCGGCCGGAACAGGCTGATCTTCTCGCCCGGGGCCGGCGCGTCGGGGCGCGCGGGCGGGCCTCCGTCGGCGCGCCAGCCGTCCGACCTGGTGTAGGCGTCACGCATCCGGCGTTCGAGCGGCTTGTCGCCGTGCTCCTGCGCGTAGCGTGCCTCGTACCAGCTGGCGTGCCCCTCGCTCAGCCAGAGATCGGACCAGGTGCGCGGCGAGACGCTGTCGCCGAACCACTGGTGTGCCAGCTCATGGACCATGACCGAGTCGACGTACCACTCGGGGAAGCCGCCGTCGGTGAACAGGCGGCGTTCGAAGAGCGACAGGGTCTGGGTCTCCAGCTCGAAGCCGGTGTCGGTGTCGGCGATCAGCACGCCGTAGTTCTCGAAGGGGTAGCGGCCGACCTGCTTCTCCATCCATGCCAGCTGCCCGGGTGTCTTCTTCAGCCACGGTTCCAGCCGCTTCCGGTCGGCGGCCGGCACTACGTCGCGCACCGGCAGTCCGTGCGGCCCGGTCCGCCGCACGACGGCGGACTTGCCGATGCTGACCTGGGCCAGTTCGGTGGCCATCGGGTGGTCGGTGCGGTAGGTCCAGGTGGTGCGGTCGCCGTGCCGGGTACGCCCGGTGCGCAGCCCGTTGGCCACCACCGTCAACTCCTGGGGGGCGGTGATCCGGAAGGTGAAGTACGCCTTGTCGGCCGGGTGGTCGTTGCCGGGGAAGACCCGGTGCCCGGCGTCGGCCTGGTTGGCCATGGCGAGCCCGTCGGCGGTCTGCACCCAGCCGCCGCTGTTCTGCTCCCCGCGGGGATCGCTGGTGTGCCGGACCGTGATCCGCAGCGGCACGCCGGCCGGGAGCCGGCCGGGCGTCTCGACGATCAGGTCCTCGTCCTCGACCGCGAAGCCGGCGCGCAGGCCGTTGACTTCGACGGAGTGCACGGTGCCCCGGGTGAAGTCGAGGTTGATCCGGTCCAGCGGCCCCGTCGTCCGCGCGTCGATCGTGGTGACGGCTTCGAGCGGTTCGCTGTTGCTGCCCGGGTAGTCGAGTCCGATGTCGTAGGCGAGTACGTCGTATCCCGGGTTGCCGAGGTGGGGGAAGAGCGGGTCACCGATACCGAGCGGCACCGGTGCGGGCAGGGTGGCGGCGACGAGAGTGGCCGATGCGGTGGCCAGCAGAGCGGCACGCAGTCGGCGGGAGAGGAACGGCATGGACTACGGCTACCAGCGCTGCCCCGCCCCTCGCGGGACGGCGCGCGCCCCGCCACTCGAACGAGATCCGCGGTGGCGGACGATGCCTGCCGGCCGGGGCCGGGAGCCCGCCGGGGTCAGAGAACGGCGGCCGGGTGCTGGGCGCGGCTCACGTCGTACACCCCCGGTACGTCACGCATCGCGCGCATCAGCGCGGGCAGTCCTGCGGCGTCGGGGAGTTGCAGGGTGTAGGTGTGCCGCACGCGCTGTTCACTGGGCGGTTCGACGGTGGCGGAGATGATCGCCGCGTCCGCTCCGGCGATCGCCTCGGTGAGGTCGGCCAGCAGCCGGGGCCGTCCGAAGGACTCCGCGACCAGCGTCACCCGGCATTCGGACGCATCGCCCCAGCTCACCGCGACCGGCACCCGGCCGACGGCCTCCATGCGGGCCACCGCGGGACAGGCCAGCCGGTGGACGGTGACCGCGCCGCCGCGCACCGTGAAGCCGGTGACGTCGTCGGGCGGTACGGGGGTGCAGCAGCCGGCGAGCCGCACGGTGGCGCCCGACCGTTCGACCAGGGCGCTCGCGCTACGGCCGGCCGGCCCCGCGGATCCGGGCGGCGCGGGCTGCGGTCCGGGTCTGGGGTCCGCGGGCCGGCTGCCGTGGACGGTCTCCGGATCCTGCGGGTGGGCGTCGAGCCAGCCGGTGATCGCGATGCGCGCGGTGGGGGTCCGGGCGTGGTCGAGCCAGCCGGGCGAGGGCCCCGACGCGGCGTCCTCGGTGAGGAGCAGCTGTACGGTGTCGCCGTCGCCGAGCGGGGTGCCGAGCGTGGCCAGCCTGCCGTTCACCCGTGCCCCGATACAGCTGTGCGCCGCGTCCCCGTACTGCGCGTAGGCGGCGTCGACGCAGCTGGCGCCCGCGGGCAGGCCGAGCGTGCCGCCGTCGGTGCGGAAGACCGTGATCTCGCGGTCCTGGGCGAGGTCGGCGCGCAGTGTGGTCCAGAAGGTGTCGGGGTCGGTCGCGGACTGCTGCCACTGGAGGAGCCGGGACAGCCAGCCGGGCCGGGTCGGGTCGGCGCGTTCGCCGTCGGTCGGCTCGACGGTCTGCGCACCGCTGTCCGCGGCGTACGGATTGCCGAGCGCGATGACCCCCGCCTCGGCGACCTTGTGCATCCGGTGGGTGCGGATGAGGACTTCGGCGACCTCGCCCTCGGGGCCCACCACCGCGGTGTGCAGCGACTGGTACAGGTTGAACTTCGGGGCCGCGATGAAGTCCTTGAACTCGGAGATCACCGGGGTGAAGCAGGTGTGGAGTTCACCGAGGACCGCGTAGCAGTCGGCGTCCTCGCCGACGAGCACCAGCAGCCGCCCGAAGTCGGTGCCGCGCAGTTCGCCGCGTTTGATGCTGACCCGGTGGACGGAGACGAAGTGCCGTGGCCTGACAAGGACTTCGGCGGGGATACCGGCTTCCCGCAGCACCGAGGCGACGTTCCCGGCGATGGCGGTGAGCGGGTCCGCCGCGGCGGTGGCGGCGGAGATCACGGCTCGGGTGTGTACGTACTCCTCGGGGTGGAGGATCGCGAAGACGAGATCCTCCAGCTCGGTCTTGAGCGCCTGCACGCCGAGCCGTTCCGCGAGCGGAATCAGTACATCGCGGGTGACCTTGGCGATCCGGGCCTGTTTCTCGGGGCGCATCACGCCGAGCGTGCGCATGTTGTGCAGCCGGTCGGCGAGCTTGATCGACATCACCCGGACGTCGTCCCCGGTGGCCACCAGCATCTTGCGGAAGGTCTCGGGCTCGGCCGCCGCGCCGTAGTCGACCTTCTCCAGTTTGGTGACGCCGTCGACCAGGTAGCGGACCTCGTCGCCGAACTGCTCCCCCACCTGATCGAGGGTCACCTCGGTGTCCTCGACGGTGTCATGGAGCAGGGACGCGGTCAGCGTCGTGGTCTCGGCGCCGAGTTCGGCGAGGATCAGGGTGACCGCGAGCGGGTGTGTGATGTACGGCTCGCCGCTCTTGCGCATCTGTCCGCGGTGCGAGGACTCCGCGAGGACGTAGGCCCGGCGCAGGACGGTGAGGTCGGCGTCTGGATGGTGGGCCCGGTGCGCCTCGGCGACATGGCCGATGGCGTCCGGCAGCCGGTCCCGGGAGACCGGGCCGAGCAGGGCGACCCGCCCCAGCCTGCGGAGGTCGATCCGGGGACGGCCCCGTCTGCGGATGGGAGCACCTGGGTTGGTGGCCTCTGCGCTCATGGGGCACCTCCGGCGGCGTCGACCGGCGGTGGGGAGGTGCGGTCGCGCCTCCGGGCCGGTGCTTGATGCTACCGACCCCACCACGTGGCGGAGTCCAGCTCTCGCCCAGCGTGAAACGGATCACCCATTCGAGCGAAGCCCCAGGGCCCCTCGTTTGGATCTTGCCTGGCTCACGGGGCCGGCACCGCACCCCGATCCACCCTGAACCCACCTGATCCAGGCGAAGGACCTAGCCGTTCAGCGTGTGGAGCCAGGCCGGATCGATCTTGCCCTCGGCGACGATGACGGCCGGTCCGGTCATCTCGATCTCGCCGTGCGGGTGCTCGGTGATCACCAGCGTGCCGCCGGGGAGGTCGACGGTGTAGGTGACCGGGGTGCCGGTCAGCGCGGGATCGGCCGCGTCCCGGCGGGCCGCCGCGACGGCCACGGCGCAGGCGCCGGTGCCGCAGGACCGGGTCTCCCCCGAGCCGCGCTCATGAACGCGCATGGCGACATGGCGGGGGCCGAGGTCCACGACGAATTCGATGTTGACCCCGTCGGGGTAGACCGCGGCCGGGCCGAAGGCCGGCTCGGAGAGCAGATCACCGGCGTGCGCCAGATCGTCGACGAAGGCGACCGCGTGCGGGTTGCCCATGTTCACGTTGCGGGCGTCCCAGCTGCGGTCCCCGACGGTGACCGTGACTCCGGCGGCCGGGAGCTGCGCGCGGCCCATGGAGACGGTGATGTCGCCGTCCTTGGCGAGGTGCACCTTCTTCACCCCGCCGCGGGTGGCGACCGCCAGATCGCCCTCCTCGACCGAGCCGGAGCGCTGGAGGTAGTGGGCGAAGACCCGTACGCCGTTGCCGCACATCTCGGCGATCGAGCCGTCCGCGTTGCGGTAGTCCATGAACCACTCGGCCTCGTCGGCCATGGCCCGCGCCTCGGGGTGGGCGGCGGACCGCACGACGTGCAGCAGCCCGTCCCCGCCGATACCGGCCCGGCGGTCGCAGAGCCCGGCGACGACGGAGGCGGGCAGGTCGACGGCGTTGTCCGGGTCCGGAACGATCACGAAGTCGTTCTCGGTGCCGTGGCCCTTGAGGAAGGCGATCTGCGAGGTGGTCACGGGACAACTGTACGAGGCTGCGCCGACAGCGCCGTGAACCGGCCGCCCGCGTGGAGGGGCTCCGGCCCTGCCGCCGGCAGGGCCGGGTCCGGCCCGGTCTCAGGAACGCAGTCGCGCCACGCGCCACACAGCCAGCGCGACCAGCGCCGCGCACACGGCGACGTAGAGCATGATCACGCGCCAGTCGGGGCGCTCCCCCGAGCCCTTGGACGGCAGTCCGGGCCAGGTGTGTCCGACGCGGCGGGCGGCCATCATGCCCCAGCCCGCGGCGCAGCAGCTGATCAGCAGTCCCAGCATGGCGACGACCGCGCCGCCGTCACCGAACTCGAAGGCGAGCGGGAAGGCGAACATCAGCGATCCCAGCGCGGCGAGGGTGACGATCGGCGCGAGCTGCCAGATACGCAGTCGGCGGGCGGGGCGAAGCTCTACCTCGACCTCGGGGGTCACATCGAGCTCATCGGGCCCGTCGGGGCTCAAGCGTCCTGCCTCGTGCTGCGTGTCCGGTGCGTCTTGTTCCGTGTCGCGAGGGCCGGCCTCCATCGCCACGCGCCCTCCCAACTCGGACTCCACTGGTCGATCGATGCTCGATGATGGCACGCCGCAGGTCGCCGAACTGACGGGCAGGGCTTCCCGATGCCATCACGTGATCAGGCTGTAACCGCTCGTTCGACCAACGCCATCGCCTGGCCCGGGAGTTCCCCGCGGTGCGCCGCGGCGCCGTTCAGCCAGTGGACGCGCGGGTCGCGGCGGAACCAGGAGTCCTGGCGGCGCGCGAACCGTTTGGTGGCGCGCACCGTCTCACCGCGCGCCTCGTCCTCGGTGCACTCCCCGGCCAGCGCGGCGAGCACCTGCTGATAGCCGAGCGCCCGGGAGGCGGTGCGTCCGTCCCGCAGCCCCCGCGCCTCCAGGGCGCGCACCTCGTCGACCAGTCCCGCGTCCCACATCCGGTCGACCCGCAGGGCGATGCGCTCGTCGAGTTCGGGGCGGGCCACGTCGACGCCGATCTGAACGGTGTCGTAGACCGCATCGTTACCGGGGAGGTTGGCGGTGAAGGGCTTGCCTGTGATCTCGATGACTTCGAGGGCCCGGACGATGCGCCGCCCGTTGCCCGGCAGGATGGCGCGGCCGGCTTCCGGGTCCGCCGCGGCGAGCCGGTCGTGCAGCGCGCCGGAGCCCCGCTCGGCCAGCTCCGCCTCCAGCGCGGCCCGGACGGCGGGATCCGTTCCCGGGAACTCCAGGGCGTCGATCGCGCCCTTCACGTAGAGGCCGGAGCCGCCCACCAGGACCGGGGTACGGCCCTCGGCGAGCAGCCGGTCGATCTCGGTGCGGGCCAGCCGCTGGTACTCCGCGACGCTGGCGGCCTCGGTCACGTCCCAGATGTCCAGCAGCAGGTGCGGGACGGACGCGCGCTCCGCGAGTGTCAGTTTCGCGGTGCCGATATCCATCCCCCGGTAGAGCTGCATGGAGTCGGCGTTGACCACCTCGCCCCCGAGCTGCTGGGCGAGGAACACCCCCAGGTCGGACTTTCCGGCTGCGGTGGGACCGACGACGGCGATGACCCGCGGTGCGGGAGCTGGACTTCTCACTGCGACAGTCTCGCAAACCCGGGGGCCTGTTCCCCAATGGACGACGTGACAGCCGGGACCGTGGCGCGTTCGGATGCCCTGTCAAGTAAAATGTCGAGTACATATGGACGTTTTCTCACGGTTCTGCCGATCGTCCTCCACGACCGCCGATGCCGCGGCCGGGAGAGTGCGCGACAGCGCGGCGGGTATCCGGGCCGGAGAGAACACCCGCAGGCAGTCCCCCAGCAGAGAAGGTGTCCGATGGGCTTCATGGACAATTTGAAGGCGAAGCTGAGCCCGGCGAAGGACAAGGTCAGCGACCTCGCGCAGCAGCACGGGGGCAAGATCGACGAGGGGCTCGAAAAGGCCGCGCGGACGGTGGACGAGAAGACCAAGGGCAAGTACAGCGACAAGATCGTGTCCGGCACCCAGAAGGCCAAGGACGCGGTGGAGCGGCTGTCCCACAAGGACGGGGGCACCACGCCGCCCGCTTCCTGACCCCGGTCCGGCAGGAGACCGTGACGGCCGCGGAGCGGCATCGCTCCGCGGCCCTCGTGCGTCCGCAGCGGACCCGGCCGGGGCCACCTCGCGGTCAAAGCCGCCGCAGGGTCAGGACCAGGCGGCGACCAGGTAGCCCACACCGTACGGCGCGTCGTCGTACAGCAGCCGGCCGTCCAGACCGACCCCCTGCGCGGCCCCCGCGAGCACCTGCCAGGGTGCGCGACCCGCGGCCTTCAGTTCGTGCCCCAGCGCCTCGTCCAGCGCGATCAGCGCACCGGTGTCCGCCGCGCCCAGCGCGCGCGAGGCGGCTGCGTCGAACTCCGTGGCGCGCTCGTCCAGGTAGCCCGGGGCCTTGACGGTGCGGCAGGCACTGCCGTCGCCCATCACCAGCAGCGCGACCCGGTCCGCCCGGGCGGCCAGCGCCCGCCCCGTGTCGGTGCAGCGGCCGGTCTCCAGGGTCTCGACCACGCCCAGCGCCTCGACCGGGGCATCCGCCCACCCGGTACGGGCCAGCAGCCAGGCGCCGACGGCGAGCGACGCCGGAAGAGGCCGGCCGGCGGCCGTGCCCAGGTCCCGCCCGAGCCGTACCGCGAGATCGACGCCGAACTCCTCGAAGGTGCCGGTGGCGCCCTCGGGACGGGGCCCGCTGCCCGTGAGGTCCGCCGGGCCGATCACGATCAGCAGATCGGGCCGGGAGGCGGCCAGCACGCCCAGTGCGTCGCTGCACGCGGTCCTCGCGGCGTCGAGCTCTGGCGCGGCACCGGCGGCGACGTCGGGGACCAGCAGGGGCGGACAGGGGCAGACAGCGGCGGCGACAAGCATGGTGGGCAGCGTACTGGCTGGGCGTCGCGTTCCCCTCGGCACGCTGACGCCCCGGGAGCGGTACGCCCTGCTGACGGAGCGGTGCCGCCGTCCCGGCGCGCGGGTGGTGGCGTCCGTCAGTCGCAGCCGCAACCCGGTGCCGAGGCGGCGGGCAGCGGTGCCGGGGCACCGATCCCGGGCAGGCCCAGCATCACGCCGGCGGGCTTGGCGGCCGCGGCGGCGTTGCGCTTCTCCCAGGCGTCCCCGGAGCGGGTCCGCCGCACCCCGACGGGTGCGCCCTCGGCGAGCAGGTGGTGCGGGGCGGCGTAACTGATCTCGACGGTCACCACATCGCCGGGCCGTACGTCCTGGTCCGGCTTGGTGAAGTGGACCAGGCGGTTGTCGGGGGCGCGGCCGGACAGCCGGTGGGTCGCGCCGTCCTTGCGGCCCTCGCCCTCCGCGACCATGACGTCCAGGGTGCGGCCGACCTGCTTCTTGTTCTCCGACCAGGAGATCTCCTCCTGGAGAACGGACAGGCGCATGTACCGCTCCTGGACGACCTCCTTGGGGATCTGCCCCTCCATGTCGGCGGCCGGGGTGCCGGGGCGCTTGGAGTACTGGAACGTGAAGGCGTTGGCGAACCGCGCCTCCCGGACCGCGTGCATGGTCTGCTCGAAGTCCTCCTCGGTCTCACCGGGGAAGCCGACGATGATGTCGGTGGAGATCGCGGCGTCCGGCATCGCGGCGCGCACCTTCTCGATGATGCCGAGGAAGCGTTCCTGCCGGTACGAGCGCCGCATCGCCTTCAGGATCGTGTCCGAGCCGGACTGCATCGGCATGTGGAGCTGCGGCATCACGTTCGGGGTCTCGGCCATCGCGGCGATCACGTCGTCCGTGAAGTCACGCGGGTGGGGCGAGGTGAAGCGGACCCGTTCCAGGCCCTCGATCCGCCCGCAGGCCCGCAGCAGCTTGGAGAAGGCCTCGCGGTCGCCGATGTCGGAGCCGTACGCGTTCACGTTCTGGCCGAGCAGGGTGATCTCGGAGACGCCCTCGGCGACCAGGGCCTCGATCTCGGCCAGGATGTCGCCGGTCCGGCGGTCCTTCTCCTTGCCGCGCAGCGCCGGGACGATACAGAAGGTGCAGGTGTTGTTGCAGCCGACGGAGATGGAGACCCAGGCGGCGTACGCGGACTCGCGGCGGGTGGGGAGCGTCGAGGGGAACGCCTCCAGGGATTCGGCGATCTCGATCTGCGCCTCCTCCTGGATACGGGCGCGCTCCAGCAGCACGGGCAGCTTGCCGATGTTGTGCGTACCGAAGACGACGTCGACCCAGGGAGCCCGCGCGACGATGGTGTCCCGGTCCTTCTGGGCGAGACAGCCGCCGACCGCGATCTGCATCCCGGGGCGCTTCGTCTTCATCGGGGCGAGCCGGCCGAGGTTGCCGTAGAGCTTGTTGTCGGCGTTCTCCCGCACCGCGCAGGTGTTGAAGACGACGACGTCCGCGTCTCCGTCGGAGCCCTCGGGCGCCCGTACGTAGCCGGCGTCCTCCAGCAGCCCCGACAGCCGCTCGGAGTCGTGGACGTTCATCTGGCACCCGTAGGTGCGCACCTCGTAGCTTTTTCTGACGTCCACTGCTTCGCTCCGGTTGCCGCTGCTCATGCGACAAGGGTAGGCGCTGCCCGGACACCTCCCGCCGCGGGCGGCTCCCGGACGGTTCTCCCGGCCGTCGCGTCGGCCGGGAGATCCGTCGGCACCCCTGGCCACGGCCGGGAACCACCTGGCAGGATCGCCGCCATGCTCCCGGCGGCACTGTCCCGAATCGGCCGGCGTCGCTCCCTGCGGGCCGGCGCCGCCCTCGTCGTCGTGCTCGGGCTGCTCCTGTGGTGGCTGCTCCCGCTCGGGGAGTCCACACCGAGCGGGAGCCTGTCGTTCAGCACCGGGGTCCGCAGCGGCGTCTACCAGCGCTACGGCGAGCGGCTGAAGGGCGCACTCGCCAAGGACCTGCCCGATGTGTCGGTACAGCTCCAGACCAGCGAGGGATCTCAGCAGAACATCGCCCGGGTGGCGACGGGCAAGGCCGATTTCACCATCGCGACCACCGACGCCGTAGCCACCTATCTGCGCGACGGGAAGCCGGGCGCCGAGCGGCTGCGTGGCTGTGTCCGGCTGTACGACGACTACATCCAGCTGGTCGTGGACCGGGGCTCGGAGATCCGCAAGGTCGCGGACCTGCGCGGCAAGAAGGTCGCGGTCGGGCAGCCGGGGTCGGGGGTGCGGCTGGTCGCCGACCGGCTGATGACGGCCGCCGGCCTGGACCCGGTCAACGACGTGACGGCGATACCGGCGGGCATCGACACCATGCCGAAGCTGCTGGAGGACGGCAAGCTCGACGCGTTCTTCTGGTCCGGCGGGCTGCCGACCACCGCGGTGGCGGATCTCTCGGACCGGTTCGCGATCCGGCTCGTCCCGCTGGAGGACCCGCTGATCAAGGAACTCCAGGCGGCGGGCGGTTCCACCCGCTACTACCGCTCGGCCGTGATGCCCGCCGACGCCTACCGCAACGCGCAGCAGGGCCAGGCGGTGCCCACCGTGGCCGTGGCCAATGTGCTGGTGACCACCGACCGTACGGACGCGACGATGACCGAGGCGTTCACCCGGACCGTGATCGACAGCCGGGACCGCATCGGGCGCGAGGTGCACGCCGCGCAGCTGGTGGATCTGCGGACCGCGATCTACACCGATCCGCTGCCGCTGCACGAAGGGGCCAGGCGCTACTACCGCTCGGTCAAACCCTGAGACCCGGCCCGGCCGCCGCGCGGTCGACTCAGCCGTCTCAGCCGTCTCAGCCGTGCGGCCCGTTGCGCGGCACCGACACCGTCACCCGCAGCCCGTGCGGTTCGTGCCGCTCGTAGGAGAGGGAGCCGCGGCTCGCGGCCAGGAGCGCCTGCGAGATGGAGAGGCCGAGGCCGGACCCCCGCACGTTCTGATGCTGGGAGCTGCGCCAGAAGCGGTCTCCGACGCGCTCCAGCTCCTGCTCGGTGAGACCTGGTCCGCGGTCCGCGACGACGACCGTGACGCATTCGCTCCCCGAGGCGACCGTGACCCGGACCTCCTCGTCGGCGGGGGTGAACTTGAGCGCGTTGTCGATGATGGCGTCGAGTGCGCTGGACAGGGCGATGGGGTCCGTCCAGGCCGTGACGGCAGGGGCGCCGTCCGCCCTCAGCCGTACGCCCTTCTCCTCGGCCACCGGTCGCCAGGACGAGACACGTTCGGCGGTGAGTGCGCCGATGTCCGTGAGCTGGAGATCGGCTGCGGCGTGCTCGGCCAGCGCCAGGTCGAGCAGATCGTCGAGGACCTGGCCGAGGCGCTTTCCCTCCGTGCGCACGGAGGCGATCTCCTCGTTGCCCTCAGGGAGTTCGAGGGCAAGCAGCTCGATCCGCAGCAGCAGCGCGGCCAGCGGGTTGCGCAACTGGTGCGAGGCGTCCGCGACGAAGGCGCGCTGCTGTTCCAGCACGTCCTCGACGTTGTCGGCCATCTCGTTGAACGAACGGGCCAGCCGCCTGAGTTCCGGCGGCCCGCCGGAGGCCGCCACCCGGGACCGCATCCGGCCGCTGGCGATGTCGTGGGCGGCCACGTCCAGGGTCCGCACCGGGAGCAGCACCCAGCCGGTGAGCCGGATCGCCGCGCCGACGGCCACCAGCATCGCGACCACCTCGCCCGCCGCGATCACCAGCCAGCCGCGGAGCGTGTCGGAACGCATCTGCGCGGTGGGCGAGTCGATGACGACGACGGCGATCACGTCGCCGTCGCGCACGACGGGCGAGGCGACGACCACCCGGCCGTCCTGCCAGGGCCAGACCTGCGGCGGATCGTGGCTTCGACGGCCGAGCAGCGCCTCGTTGAACGCCTCGCGGCCCTCGCCCTCGACCGGCAGCCGCCAGGTCGCCGGGGCCTTCGCCATCGCGGAGTCGTCACGGTAGAAGACACCCGCCCGGATGCCGTAGACGGAGTCGTACGTCTCCAGTTCCGTCTGGAGCGTGCGCCGCCGTTCGTCGTAGCCGTGAGTACGTTCGGTGATGAACTGGGCGAGGGCGGCGAAGCGTGCCGTGTCGTCGATCCGGTCGATCACGACGCCCTGCTGCTGAGCCGCGGCCACACTGACGGCCAGCGGGAAGCCGAGCGCGAGCAGGACACTCGCCATGAGAACGATGAGCAGCGGAAGCAGCCTGGTGCGCACCGGAGACGTACGCCTCTACGCGGACGGGGCGACGAGTCGGTAGCCGACCCCGCGCACGGTCTCGATCAGTGCGGGAAGCCGCAGCTTGGCGCGCAGGGAGGCGACGTGCACCTCAAGCGTGCGCCCCGTCCCCTCCCAGCTCGTGCGCCAGACCTCGCTGATGATCTGCTCCCGGCGGAACACCACACCGGGCCGCTGCGCGAGGAGTGCGAGGAGATCGAACTCCTTGCGGGTGAGCTGGACTTCACTCCCGTCGACGCTGACCCGCCGGGTGGGCAGCTCGATGTGGACATGGCCCAGCCGCAGCGCGGCGACGGGCGTGGGCCCGGTCTCCTCAGCGGCCGGCTTGCGCCGGCTGACGGCGTGGATACGGGCGAGGAGCTCGCCGGTGTCGTACGGCTTGGTCACGTAGTCGTCCGCGCCGAGGTTCAGCCCGTGGATCCGCGAGCGGACGTCGGCCCGTGCGGTCACCATGATCACCGGCACGGAACTGCGCTTGCGAATCTTCCCGCACACCTCGTAGCCGTCCTGGTCGGGCAGCCCCAGATCGAGGAGTACGACGCCGAAGGGTTCCGTATCCGCGGGGAGGAGGGCCTGGAGGGCCTCCTCGCCGCTGCGGGCGTGCACCACCTTGAAGCCGTGCCGGCCGAGGATGGCGGACAGGGCGGCGGCGACGTGGTTGTCGTCCTCGACGAGCAGCAGTCTCATGGCCCCCCTCTCCGAAAGGTGCGGTGTCGGTGCGATCGCGTACGCCCCTGGTCACTTCCCCGTATCGAGGTGTTTCACGTCAGGGTGTATCAAGGCATCCACTCCGATGACCGGTGGGCCAGTCAAGTGCCCGCCCGTTGCATCCGTGTTTCCGTTATGCACCCGGTACGCCCGGACGGCCCGCGTGACGTCCCGTTCACACGGAGTGTCCGGTTGCGGCCGGATCGTTATGCTCAATTTCCGCTCAGATGTAATGACGCTGGTCGCACTGCGTCACTAGGGTCCTTCCCAACCGAGGAGGACGGAGCAAGAAGCCGATGAGCGGAGTTTCAGTGACCAAGGGCGCCGAGGACGCTGCACCCGCGGCCGGCGACGACCTGGTCGTGCTGAGCAACGTCAACAAGCACTTCGGCGCGCTGCATGTGCTCCAGGACATCGACCTGACGATCGCCCGTGGCGAGGTCGTGGTCGTCATCGGGCCCTCGGGGTCCGGGAAGTCCACGCTGTGCCGCACGATCAACCGCTTGGAGACGATCGACTCGGGCGCGATCTCGATCGACGGGAAGCCGCTGCCCCAGGAGGGCAAGGAGCTGGCGCGGCTGCGTGCCGATGTCGGCATGGTCTTCCAGTCGTTCAATCTCTTCGCCCACAAGACGGTGCTGGAAAACGTGATGCTGGGCCAGCTCAAGGTCCGCAAGACGGAGAAGAAGGCGGCCGAGGACAAGGCGCGTTCGCTGCTCGACCGGGTGGGCGTGGCGACCCAGGCCGACAAGTACCCGTCCCAGCTCTCCGGTGGCCAGCAGCAACGTGTGGCGATCGCACGGGCGTTGGCGATGGACCCCAAGGTCATGCTGTTCGACGAGCCGACCTCCGCGCTCGACCCGGAGATGATCAACGAGGTGCTGGAGGTCATGCAGCAGCTCGCCCGCGACGGCATGACCATGGTCGTCGTCACCCATGAGATGGGTTTCGCCCGCTCAGCGGCGAACCGGGTCGTCTTCATGGCGGACGGGAAGATCGTCGAAGAGGCCGTGCCCGACCAGTTCTTCAGCAACCCGCGCAGTGACCGGGCCAAGGACTTCCTGTCGAAGATCCTTCACCACTGATGGAGCCTTCAGCGCCGGTCTCCGGACCGGCTGATCACTCACATCGCGTCAACTCTAGGGAATTTCACCATGCAGCTTCGTAAGGTCACCGCCGCCTCGGCCGCCGTGCTCGCCCTCGCCCTGACCGCCACCGCCTGTGGCTCCGACGACAAGGACGACTCGTCCGGTTCGGGCGGCGGCAAGAAGATCTCGATCGGTATCAAGATCGACCAGCCGGGTATCGGCCTGAAGACCCCGGACGGCAAGTTCACCGGCTTCGACGTCGATGTCGCCACGTACGTCGCCAAGGAACTGGGCTACGACGCCAAGGACATCAACTTCAAGGAGACCAAGAGCGCCGACCGCGAGACGTCGATCGACCGCGGTGACGTCAAGTTCATCGCCGCCTCCTACTCGATCAACGACGAGCGGCTGAAGAAGGTCGACTTCGCGGGTCCGTACCTCCTCGCCCACCAGGACATCCTGGTCCGCGCGGACGACACCTCGATCAAGTCGCCGAAGGATCTGAACAACAAGAAGCTCTGTTCGGTCACCGGCTCGACCTCGGCACAGAACGTCCACGACACGCTGGCCCCGAAGGCACAGCTCCAGGAGTACGGCGGCTACTCGGAGTGCCTGACCGGCCTGGAGAACAACGCCGTTGACGCGCTGACCACGGATGACAGCATCCTGGCCGGCTACGCCTCGCAGGACGCCAACAAGGGCAAGTTCAAGCTGGCCGGTTTCAAGATGACCAACGAGAACTACGGCATCGGCCTGAAGAAGGGCGACGCCGACCTCAAGAAGAAGATCAACGACGCGCTGACCAAGATGGTCTCGGACGGTTCGTGGGAGAAGGCCGTGAAGGCCAACTTCGGTCCGGCGGGCTACAAGAACGAGCCCGCCCCCAAGATCGGCAACGTCGTCAAGTGAAGCAGGGCTGACCGGGCGCGCCGCCACTGACGGCGGCGCGCCGTGCCCTCCTACACGCGGAAGCGCGGGAGATCGTGTTCGACTTTCTTGATGGTTACGACCTGCTGGGGGCCTTCTGGGTGACGGTGCAACTCACCGTCTACTCCGCCCTCGGCTCCCTCATATGGGGAACGCTGCTGGCCGGCATGAAGGTCAGCCCGGTCCCCCTGATGCGCGGTTTCGCGACCGGCTATGTGAACGTGGTCCGGAACATTCCGCTGACCGTGATCATTGTGTTCTCTTCGCTGGGCCTGTTCCAGACGCTCAACGTCAAGCTCGGTGCCAGTGACTTCACCGACATCAACTTCCGGCTCGCGGTTCTCGCTCTGAGCACGTACACGGCAGCGTTCGTCTGCGAAGCACTGCGATCCGGGATCAACACGGTGCCGGTCGGCCAGGCCGAAGCGGCTCGCGCTCTCGGCCTCAGCTTCACTCAGGTACTGCGGATGATCATCCTCCCGCAGGCCTTCCGCTCGGTCGTCAACCCGCTCTCCAACGTGCTGATCGCGCTGACGAAGAACACCACGGTCGCTTCCGCGATCGGTGTGGCGGAGGCCTCGTACCTGATGAAGGGCATGATCGAGGCAGAGGCCCAACTTCTGCTGATCGCGGCCATCTTCGCGTTCGGATTCATCGTTCTGACCCTCCCCACCGGCCTTCTTCTCGGCTGGGTGAGCAAGAAGGTGGCGGTGAAGCGATGAGCTCCGTCCTCTATGACGCCCAGGGACCGCGCGCCAAACGGCGCAACATCCTCTACACGGTCCTGTTCGTCCTCGTCGCCGCGGTCGTGGTGTGGTGGGTGTACGACGGCCTCGCCTCCAAGCACCAGCTCGACTGGATCAAGTGGAAGCCCTTCTTCACCAGCTCCCAGCCGTGGGAGACGTACCTCTGGCCAGGGCTCTGGAACACGCTGAAGGCGGCGTTCTTCGCGCTGATCATCGCGCTGCCGCTGGGAGCCCTGTTCGGTATCGGCCGGCTTTCGGACCACCGGTGGATGCGGGCGCCGTCCGGTGTGGTGGTGGAGTTCTTCCGGGCCATTCCGGTGCTGATCCTGATGATCATCGCAAACGCGATGTACTCCGAGTACACGAGCATCAGCACCGACACCCGTCCCCTGTACGCCGTGATCACCGGACTGGTGCTCTACAACGCGTCGGTGCTCGCCGAGATCGTGCGCGCCGGCATCCAGACCCTCCCGCAGGGGCAGACCGACGCCGCCAAGGCGATCGGCATGCGCAAGGGCCAGACGATGGTCTTCGTGCTGCTGCCTCAGGCGGTCACCGCGATGCTCCCCGCGATCGTCAGCCAGCTCGTGGTCATCGTGAAGGACACCGCCTTGGGTGGCGCGATGATGACGTTCCCCGAACTGCTGGCGTCCGTCCGGCCGATGTCGGCCAACTACGGGGCGAACACCATCGCGTGCTTCACCGTCATCGCCCTGATCTACATCGCGGTGAATTTCTCCCTCACCTCGTTCGCGAGCTGGCTGGAGCGGCGGCTGCGGCAACGGAAGAAGAGCGACGGCAAGAAGGGCGCACCGACGACGGTCGGTGAGCCGGTGCTCGTCATGGACTCGACCTCCGCCTGACGGCTCGTCGGTAGACATCCCGCGAGGGGCGGTGGCGCATTCGCCACCGCCCCTCGCCGCGTTCCGGTGTCACTTGACGCAAGCACCGGCAGTAGGTTGCATACGTTCTGTGATCGCGCATCGAGCCCCCTACGCCGCCGCATCCCCGTCGCCGCCGTCCCCGACCCCGTGGGCCGACGCGGCCCGTCCGCTCTCCACATGCGCCTCCACGCGTCCGACCGCACACGTTCCGGGAGCCGCGCCGTGGACCCGGTGATCATCGTCGGTGCCGGGCCGGTCGGCCTGGTGCTGTCGCTCGCCCTCGCGGCACAGGGAGTGCCTTCCGTGCTCCTCGACGAGGACCCCGGCAAGGACGAGACACGCCCGGCCCGCACGGTCGTGCTCCGGGAGGACACCGCAGCCCTGGTGGAGCGGCTCGGCTGCAAGGCGCTCCAGGACGAGGGCCTTCGCTGGTCCGGCTGGCGGTCCCTGCGCCGCAAGCAGCTGGTACGCGAACTGCCGCTCGGCGAAGGCGCCCCGTCGGGGAACCCGCCGGCCGCCCCCGTCCATGTCCCGCAGCATGCGCTGGTGCGCGGACTGCGGGACGCGGTGGCCGCGCAGGACCTCGTCCGGACGACGGGGCCCAGCCGGATCGACACGCTGGAGCAGGACCCGGCCGGGGTCACCGTGCACACCAGGGAGCCCGGTTCGACCTGGTGGCGGGGGAGTTACCTGGTCGGCTGCGACGGGGCGCGGTCCACTGTGCGCAAGCTCCTCGACATCCGGTTCCCCGGACGTACGGCGGTGGAGCGGCATGCCGTCGCCGCACTGCGCACCGAACTGCCCTGGCCGGGCGAGGCCGTACTGCACCGGCTGCCGCCCTGGCGCACCGGTGGCGCCGAGGTGACCGCACGGCCGCTGCCGGACGATGTCTGGCGGCTGGACTGGCTGCTGCCGCCACGTGGCGAGCTCGTCACGCCCGATGTCCTGGTCGCCCGGGTCCGGGACACCCTGGCGGGCTGGTGCGGCGAGACGCCCCCGTACGAGCTGCTGGACACCGGCGTCTACACGCTGCACCACCGGCTCGCCCGGCGGTGGCGGGTGAAGCGGGCCTTCCTCGCCGGGGACGCCGCCCATCTGCTGGGCGCGCTCGGCACCCAGGGGCTGGACGAGGGGCTGCGGGACGCCGAGAACCTGGCCTGGAAACTGGCGCTGGCCTGGCATCACGGCGCGTCCGACGTGCTCCTGGACAGCTACCAGGCCGAGCGACGGGCCGCGGTCGCCTCGCGGCTCCGCGCCGCCGACCAGTCGCTGCCGATACTGCGGGGCGGCGGCGGACTGCGGACCCTGGTCCCTGGGAGCGCACGGGGGCACGATTCGCTGCTCACCGACGGACATCTGGGCTGCGGCCCCCTCGGTGCGCCCCCTTCATACTCCCTGTCCCCCCTTGCGCCCCCACGCGCCGAGGCGCACGTCTCCGTGGGTACGCCCCCCGGTGCGCCGGTCGCCGATGTGCGGGTGACTGCGCCGGACGGCACGCGCGTAGGGCTCCGGGAGCGGCTGGGACAGGGGCAGCTGCTGGTGGTCCTGGTGGCCCCCGGCACCGGTGTGTGGGACCGGCGGCACTGGATGCGGGCGGGGGTCATGCCCCGGCTCGTCGAGGCGGTGGACGCCCTGCCGGTGAAGGGTGAACTGCTGGTGGCGGAGAGCTATCCGGGGGCGCCCGCGCACACCGTTCTGCTGGTCAGGCCGGACGGTCACCTCGTGGAGTCGTTCGGCGGGGTACGGCCCGCGGACCTCCTCGCGGCGGCGGAAGCGGCGCGCGGCGGCGCGGCCCGCACCTCCGAACGCTCCGACCGCACCGCAGACATCAATTGACCCCCGCAGGCGCACATGGTCTACTCCGGAACATGACCGACACCGATGTGCGCCTGTGGCGGAGGGTCCATATGGACCTGCTCCGCTATGCGGGCTGCGTGTGTCGCCCGTCCTGCTGAATCGCCTTCTGCTGCTCCGCCGTGCGCCACGACGTACGGCGTGAGCATCCGCGCGAACTCTCAGGACGGTCCCCTTGTCTGCCTCTCCCTCCCCTGTTTCCGTACGCACGTCCGCTTCCGGTCCGACGGCCGCGGAACTACTCGACTTCGTCCGCCGTACCGCCGCGGACGAAGGCCTCATCGCCTCGCTCCCCCTCGATCCCGAGGGCCGGACCTGGACCCGGCTCGACGGGCCCGGCGGCAGTGAGGCCTGGCTGATCGGCTGGCCGCCCGGCACCGGCACCGGCTGGCACGACCACGCCGACTCGATCGGCGCCTTCCTGACCGCGAGCGGCACGCTCAAGGAGCACTCGCTCGCGGCGCGGCTGCCCACCGACGGGTGGAGGACCCTGGAACTGACCGAGGACATCGACCTCTCACGGGAGTTGGCGCCAGGCCGGGGCAGGGCCTTCGGCAGGCACCATGTGCACGAGGTGCTGAACGAATCCGCCACGGAGCACGCCGTATCCGTCCACGCGTACTATCCGCCGCTGCCACAGATCCGGCGCTACAGCCGCACCGGTGCGGTGCTCCGTCTCGAACAGACCGAACGTCCGGAGGACTGGCAGTGAGCGACGAACCGCACGACGGCACGGAACGGGTCGGCGCCGAGCCGACCGGTACGCGACGGGTTGGTACGGAGCCTGTTGGTACGAAGCCGGTCGGGATCGATGAGCTCCTGGAGCGGGTCCGGTCCGGGTACGAGCGGCTCGAACCCGATGAGGCCGGCGCGGCGGCTGCCCAGGGGGCCCTGCTCGTCGACATCCGCTATGCGGAGCTGCGTACCCGGGACGGGCTGATCCCGGGCGCGCTGGTCGTCGAGCGCAATGAGCTGGAGTGGCGGCTGGACCCACAGGGGAGCCATCGCGCGGCGGAGGCGGTGAGTCACGGTCTCCGGATCGTGGTGATCTGCGACGAGGGCTACGCGTCGAGCCTCGCCGTCGAGTCCCTGCACCGGCTCGGGCTGCACCGGGCAACCGATCTGGTCGGCGGCTTCCAGGCCTGGCGCGCGGCGGGGCTCCCGGTCGACGCATGACCGGGAGCCACGGCCTGGGGAAGACGGGGCCGGCCCTCGCCCGGGGCCTGCCGGTCACTGACTCGATGTGACGGCCTCCACCGGGCGGGCCTTCAGCGCCACCCTGCCCGGCAGCGCCGTGGCGGTCAGGGCCAGCAGCGCCGCGGCGCCCGCCACCGCCGCGTACACCAGCGGCAGAACGGCGGGTGCCGCGCTGCCCGTCATACCGATACTGAACGCGGTCAGCACGGCGAGTGCGATTCCGGTGCCGAGAACGGCGGCGATCAGCAGGACCGACACGGTCTCGATACGGAGCATCCGCAGCACCTGGCGTCGCGTCGCTCCGGCCAGCCGGAGCAACGCGAACTCCTTGAGCCGCTCCGACACCGACATGGCGAGCGTGTTGACGACCGCGATGGCGGTGAAGGCCAGGACGAGGCCCATGGCGAGATAGTTGACCTCGGCGTTCTCCTGCTGCCGGTCCGCCTGGAGCCGGTCGGCGGCCGTCGGGGCCAGAACGGCGATACCGGGGAACCTCCTTACGGAGGCGGCCAGTGCGCTGCGAGAAGCGTCTCCGGCCACCAGGACGGTCGCGGCCAGTGGGTTGTCCATGTGGCGGGCGACCAGTTCGTGCGGCAGCGTCAGATCACCGAAGCCCAGCCCGCGGTGATAGACGGCGGCAACCGTGAGGGTGGCGGGTGTCCCGTCACCGAGGTGCAGCTCCAGCTTGCTGCCGGGGTGGAGACCGAGCCGGTCGGCGGCGAGTTCGCTGATCGCGGCGGTGCGTGGGTCCGCGGTGAACGCGGCGATCGAACCGCTCGTCACCTCGGGGTCCCAGGTGCGGACGAGGCCGGCCGCCGTGATCCCCTGGGCCGGGTACTTGTCGAGCCCGACCCGGACCGTGGTCCGGACGACCTCCGTCGCGGCGGTGACACCCGGCGTCGCGCGGACCGCGTCGACGGCGGCGGACGGGACGCCGGGGCCCTGTGCGCCCAGTACCCAGGTCGCACGGGTGCCCTCCCGGGCCTGGGCCAGGGCGGCGTTCCCGAGGGTCGGCTGGATGAAGATCACCGTGCAGGTCATGCCGATGAGCAGGGTGAGCGGGGTGACGACGGAGGCCATCCGGGTGGAGTTCCCGCGGATGTTGGCGTTGGCCAGCTTCCCCATGGGTCCGGCAGGCCGGAGCACCGGCCTCAGCAGGACAGCGGCCGCCCGTACGAGGTACGGGCCCAGGAGCGACACCGACGTGGCCAGCACCACCACGGCGAGGAAGGTGACGGGGGTCGAGGCGGCCTCGGTGCGCAGGATGCTCAGTACGGCGACCAGTACGCCGCCGCCGATGAGCAGGACCAGGCCGGCGACGGT
This sequence comes from Streptomyces sp. NBC_01260, assembly GCF_036226405.1. Taxonomy (NCBI): domain Bacteria; kingdom Bacillati; phylum Actinomycetota; class Actinomycetes; order Kitasatosporales; family Streptomycetaceae; genus Streptomyces; species Streptomyces sp. NBC_01260. The sequence continues at coordinate 1,855,236 of NZ_CP108464.1, forward strand.
CCGCGCACGGGCGGGGCGGGCGCGCTCGACCGCGGCTTCGGCCATGGCCTCGGCCGGGCGGAGTCCTGCGATGCGGCGGCCCGCGATCCGCGCGGCGGCCCAGGCGCCGATGAGCGTGACGGCCACGGCGACGCAGGCCGGGAAGATGCCTGCCGTCCGCTCCAGGGTCGCCGGGATCGCTCCTGTGTCGATGAATCGACTGTTCAGCCAGCCGGCGAGCGGCAGTCCCGCCAGCGCGCCCAGCACCCCGGCGACGGCACCGACCACCAGTGCCTCACGGCCGAGCAGCCGGCGGATCTGCCGTGAGGTGGCGGCGATGGTGCGGAGCAGGGCCAGTTCACGGTGGCGCTGCTGGATGGAGAGCGCGAACGTGCCGACGACGACGAGCACGGCGACCAGCAGGGAGGTACCGCCCATGGCCGCACCCATGGAGATGAGCTTGACGCGGGCGCCCGCCGCGTCCAGGAACTCGACCGGCCCGCGGTCGTCACCCGTGGCGACCCGGGCAGTCGTTCCCTCAAGGGCATGGGCGACCTGCTGCTTCAACCGGCCGAGGTCCGTCCCGGATGCGGGCAGCACGCCGAACGCGCTGACCCGGCCGGGGCGGGCGGCGAGACGCTCGGCCTCCGCCGTGGAGAAGAACAGCGAGGCCTGTTGCCGGAGTTGACCACGGCCGTCCGGGGCCGCGATGCCGCTGACACGGTACGTGCGAGGAGCCCGGGTGGACTGCACGGTGAGCCGGTCACCGGTCGTCAGGCCGGCCCGTTCGGCGAGGCCCCGGTCGATCACCACATCGTCGCCGGTGGCCGGTGCGCGGCCTGCGGTGAGGGCGAACGGGGTGAGCGGGGCGGAGGTCCACGCGTGGCCGTAGGACGGCGGACCGGCAGCTCCCTCACCCGTGGGGAGGCCGAGCGGCACGGCGAGGAAGGTCAGTTCGGGGACGACCGCGCGGACGCCCTCCAGGTCACGGAGCCGGTCGGCGTCGCCCGCGGGGAGCCAGGCACGTTCGGCGACCGGCTTCGCCTTGTGCTTGACCTTGGTCTTTCCGTTGCCCTTGTGCTTGACGGTGGTCCGGTGAACGTTCTGGTCGGCGGAGACGACGAGCGGCGTCGCGGCATAGCGTTCGGTGGCGATACGCCCGCGCAGGCCGGTCTCCAGCAGGGTGCCGCAGGCGGTGACGAGAGCTGCGGCGCACATGAGGGCCAGCAGTGCTCCGAGGAATCCGCCCTTGCGGTGTCTGATGGTCCGCAGGGCGTAGCGCAGCATCATAATGCGTCCGTCTCTTTTCCGTTGTCGTCTGCGGTGTTGTTGCCCGGGCCGCTGCCGTCACCGGGCCTGCGTGCGCCGGGCTCCGGAGGCACGTCGTCGGCCACGCAGCCGTAGCGGGCCGGCTCGCGCAGGTGGTGGCCGGTGGCCGCGGTGTCCGGGCCCAGGGCGCGTGCGAGGGGCGTGGCCGTCGCGGGGCGGTGCCTGCCCAGGTGCTGACGGATCTGCCGGCGTCGCGGCTGGGCCAGGCCGTGTCCGTGGAGGCCCGCCTGCTCCGTGATCTCGGTACCACCGGGCTTCTCTGGCATGCGTCACAGACTGCTCTGTGCACAGGCGCCTGTGCACTGGAGCGTTCCGCCGTCTTCGTGCGGGGGCTTTCCCCCGTACCAAGGGCACGTCCAGGCCCGCGCGCCCAAGAGCACTTCCCGGCCCGAATCCGTCGCGACACACCCGTATGGCCTCGCTCGGGTGGAGCGATCCCCGCGCGGGACAGACATTCGCCTCAACGACAAGGACCGCTACGACGGGGAGCCCGCACCGATGCCGACCACCGCCCTCACCCCTGACGAGTTCGACATCCGGGCCGCTCGTCTCCACGACACGGATGCGTGGCGGCAGATCGTCACGGGCTGGGACCTCACGGCCCCGGAACCCGTACCTCCCGCCCCGGCCGTACCCGAGCCGGACGACCCGTCACGCTCGACGTACCCGCTGCGTCCGTCGCGCCCGTCGCAGGGGGACCTCGCCGGCTGGCGTGACCTGCTGTCCGTGCCGGTCGATCAACTGATCGCGGATACGGTCCGCGCCCTGCCCGCCACCGCGCCGCGCGAGCGCCCGCTCCCCGGGCGCCTCGGTGCGGTACTGCCCGACCGGCTCCACTCCTGGCGGCGCATCGGACAACCCGATGTGCGGCCCTCCACCCATCTCGCCCATGCGCGGCAGATCCTGACCGAGTGGGGCTGGCAGAACACCCCGTACCGGCTTCGCAACGCGAGGGGCGCCCGCTGTGTCTGCGGTGCCATGCTCACCGCGCACCGCCTCGGATACGGCTCGCCGGCCACCGTCGACCGGGCCGGCGCCTGGCTGATCACCGAGCTCCGCTCGCAGGGCTGGACCGGGTTGATCGGACCGTGGAACCGGTGCCCCGGACGTACGGCCGCAGACGCCCTCGCCCTGATCGACGCCACCGTCAACCGCGCCGCCCGCGCCGGGCAGTGAGGGCGCAGAACCCCTGCCGTCCGCCGCGCCCCGGGGGCCTCGCCGCCCGCGACTCCCCCGAGGGGCGCAGGTGTCCGGAACCGCGGAAGGCCGAATGACCGACCGGCCCGTCCTGATGCCGACCGGCCCGCCGGGATACTGTCCCGCCGGTCCGGATGCCACCGGTCAGAAGGGATGTCGGCCGGTCAGAAGGGATCGTCCAGCCCTTCGGTGTCCTCGCCCTCCTCTTCGAGTACCCCGCGCACCACACGCAGGGCCATTCCCTCCCCGTACCCCTTGCGGGCGAGCATGCCGGCAAGCCTGCGCAGTCGCTTGTCGCGGTCCAGCCCCCGGGTGGAGCGGAGTTTGCGCGCGACGAGTTCGCGCGCCGTCGCCTCCTCCTGATCCGGGTCGAGCTGGCCGACGGCTTCGTCGATCACTGCCGCGTCCACCCCCTTGGTCCGCAGCTCACGGACGAGTGCGCGGCGGGCGAGCCCTCGGCCGTGATGCCGGGATTCCACCCAGGCATCGGCGAACGCGGCATCGTCGATCAGTCCGACATCCTCGAAGCGCGAGAGCACTTCTTCGGCGGCCTCGTCGGGGATCTCCCGTTTGCGCAGGGCGTCCGCGAGCTGCTTGCGGGTGCGCGGCGTCCCGGTGAGCAGCCGCAGACAGATGTTGCGCGCCTGCTCGACAGGGTCTCGCGGCTCCCCCTTCTCGGCCCTCGACGAGGAGGGGGAGCCGCTGCTTCTGGAACGGGATCGGGAACGGCGCCCGCCCCCCTCACCGAATCCGGAGCCCGAATCCGACCCCCTGCCTCGGCCGGCCCCCGCAGCCGGCTCGTAGGAAGGATCGGACTCGGGATCGGGTCCGGCGGCGGATTCGGGGCCGGGTCCGGCGCCGGATTCGGCGGCGCTGCCCGGCCACTCCGTACGACGCGTCACGGTCTAGCTCTTGGCCGCCGCCGTCTTGGCCGGCTTGGCCTTGCCGGCCGCAGCGGACACCGGCTTCGCCGCACCGTCGGCCGGAGCCGCGGCAGTTCCGGCCGCGTCCGCTCCGGGCTCGGCGGGCGCCGCGTCGGGCCGCACACCGACGCCCAGCTTCTCCAGGATCTTCTTCTCGATCTCGTTGGCGAGATCGGGGTTGTCCTTGAGGAAGTTGCGGGCGTTCTCCTTGCCCTGGCCGAGCTGGTCGCCCTCGTACGTGTACCAGGCACCGGCCTTGCGTACGAAGCCGTTGTCCACGCCCATGTCGATCAGACCGCCCTCGCGGCTGATGCCCTGGCCGTAGAGGATGTCGAACTCGGCCTGCTTGAACGGCGGCGCGACCTTGTTCTTGACAACCTTGACGCGGGTGCGGTTACCGACGGCGTCGGTGCCGTCCTTGAGCGTCTCGATCCGTCGGATGTCGAGGCGCACCGAGGCGTAGAACTTGAGCGCGCGGCCACCGGTGGTGGTCTCCGGCGAGCCGAACATCACACCGATCTTCTCGCGAAGCTGGTTGATGAAGATCGCGGTGGTCTTGGACTGGTTGAGCGCGCTGGTGATCTTCCGGAGCGCCTGGCTCATCAGACGGGCCTGCAGACCCACGTGCGAGTCACCCATCTCGCCCTCGATCTCCGCACGGGGCACCAGGGCCGCGACGGAGTCGATGACGATCAGGTCGAGGGCGCCCGAGCGGATCAGCATGTCCACGATCTCGAGAGCCTGCTCACCGTTGTCCGGCTGGGACAGGATGAGGTTGTCGATGTCGACACCGAGCTTCTTCGCGTACTCGGGGTCGAGGGCGTGTTCGGCATCGATGAAGGCCACCGTGCCGCCGAGCTTCTGCGCGTTCGCCACGGCGTGCAGCGTCAGCGTCGTCTTACCGGAGGACTCCGGTCCGTACACCTCCACCACACGGCCGCGCGGCAGGCCGCCGACGCCGAGCGCGACGTCGAGCGCCGTCGAACCGGTGGGGATCACTTCGATGGGCTCGTTCGGCCGCTCACCGAGGCGCATCACCGCGCCCTTGCCGAATTGCCGTTCAATCTGTGCGAGTGCGGCGTCCAGCGCCTTCTCGCGGTCGTTTCCTGCCATGGGTTCCACCCGATTTGCTTGAGTCGATCGCTTCACGTCTCAGACGCTAACCCCTGCCACTGACAATGGGCCTCGACGTCCTCCCGGCCTGTGGACAACTCCACGGTCGAGCCCGGCAAAACCCGGCCGGAATCCCATGAGAACGGATGTTCGATTTTGGTGTCAAGCGCACCGCACCCTATCGGCTCGCCCCCAGGATAGCGCTCCCGTATCGGGCATCGAGGGAGTCAATGCCACACATCCGGCATCACGCTCAAAGCTGGCGTTTTAGGGGCGTCATCGACCGGAGGCGTCTCCGCTCCGCATCGGGAACCGCGCTCTCAGGGGCGGGGCTGCCGTCCCTGCGGCACCTCGTCCGACCCCTGCCCGCCATCGCCCTCCGGGGCATGCCAGAGCCGGCGCAGCCGCATCGACAGCGGTTCGCCGCGCTGCCACGGGTGCTGGCCCTGCACCCGCGGGTCGTCCGTGACGTCGTACCGCTTCACATAGGCACCGAGGAAGGCCTGCAGCGTGGCCACGGCGGGGATGGCGATCAGCGCGCCGACGGCGCCCATCAGTGCCGTACCCGCGATCACCGAGCCGAAGGCGACCGCCGGGTGGATGTCCACGGTCCTGGAGGTCAGCTTGGGTTGCAGCACATAGTTCTCGAACTGCTGGTACACCACGACGAACCCGAGGACCCAGAGGGCGTACCAGGGGTCGACGGTGAAGGCGATCAGCATCGGCAGGGCGCCCGCCAGATAGGTGCCGATCGTGGGGATGAACTGCGACACGAGCCCGACCCAGACCGCGAGCGCCGGCGCGTACGGCACCCCGAGAGCCGCCAGCAGGATGTAGTGCGCGATCCCGGAGATGAGCGCCATCAGGCCGCGCGAGTAGAGGTAGCCGCCGGTCTTGGCGACCGCGATCTCCCAGGCCCGCAGCACCTCGGCCTGGCGGGAGGGCGGGAGAACGGAACACAGCCCGCGGCGCAGCCTGGGCCCGTCGGCAGCGAAGTAGAAGGAGAACAGGAAGATCGTCAGCAGCCGGAACAGGCCACCGAGAACGGTGGTCGACACGTCGAGCACACCGGTCGCACTGTTCTGGACGTACTTCTGCAACCAGTCGGAGTGCAGCAGGCTGTCCTGCACCTCGACCCGGGAGAGCTCCGTGTGGAAGCTCTGGTTGACCCAGTTGATCACCGAGTCGAGATACTTCGGGAAGTCCTCCACCATGTCGACGATCTGGCCCGCGAGCATCGAGCCGAGCAGTACGACGAAGCCCGCACTGGCGATCGCCACGGCGAGGAAAACCAGGAAGGTGGCGAGGCCCCGGCGCATACCGGAGGCCGACATACGGCTCACCGCGGGCTCGATGGCGAGCGCCAGGAAGAAGGCGATCAGCACATTGATCAACAGCCCGATGAGCTGGTCGAACGCCCAGCTCCCGAGCCGGAAACAGGCGTAGAGCGCAAGGGCCAGCACCATCGCACGCGGCAGCCAGGCGGGCATGCGGACCTGCCCGGTGCCGGACGGCGGGGCCGGTGGCCCGACCGGCGGGACGGGCGCGGTGGGGGGCGGCTGGGTCTGAGCGGTCTCGTCTGTCGGTGCCACGCAACCAGTCTCGCCTACGGCTGAGACACGCTGTCGCGCACCCCGGGCAACCGCCACCCGGCGCAGGGCTCTGAGCTGTGCGTCAGCGCTTGTCCGCGGGGATGCCGACCGCCGTGCAGACTCCGCGCCAGACGTCCTTGGCCTCCCAGCCGGCGGCCAGCGCCTGATGCACCGTGCGCCCGCCGAGCTCGGCCATCACATGGTCGCGCGCGAAGGAGTCGGCGTAGCCCGCGCCGAAGTGGTCCGCCATCCGTTCCCAGAAAATCGTCAACCGCATGCCCTCAGTATCCCGCTCCTGAGAGTGCAGCCGGGCCGCCTGCCCTTGCCGGGAGCACATACCGGCCTACGGTCGGTCCATGGCTGGAACTGGAGAAAGTCCCCTCAACCGTGCCGAGCAGTTCATCTGGCTCACGGCCCGTGTCCTCGAGCAGCGGCGGTTCGCCCATCACTTCCTGAAAGGAAGTACGGATGCCGTGGAAACGGCGCTCGCCGCCTACCTCAATGAGGACGGCGGATACGGTCACGCGCTCGAACCCGATCTGCGGGGCCCCGTCAGTCAGCCGCTGCACACGGCCCACGCGCTGAGCGTCCTCGACTCCATCGGCCGCTGCAACGGGCTCCGGGTGGAGCGGATCTGCCGTTTCCTTACGGATGTGTCCACAAAGGAGGGGGCGCTTCCCGCACTCCTCCCCTCGCAGCGCGGCTATCCGGCCGCACCGTTCGTTCCGATCGTCGACGACCCGCCGGCCGAGCTGCTGGCCACCGGGCCCGTGGTCGGGCTGCTGCACCGCAACGCGGTGTGGCATGCCTGGCTGTTCCGGGCCACCGACTTCTGCTGGGCGGCCGTCGACGCCCTTCAGGTGTCGCATCCGTACGAGATCGAGGCGGCCGTCGCCTTTCTCGACGGAGCCCCGGACCGGTCGCGGGCCGAGGCCGCCGCCGATCGCCTGGGGCGCCTGGTGCGCGAACAGCGGCTCGCCGTGCTGGATCCGGAGCGGCGCGCGGAGTACCCGGTGGCGGCCGGATACGCGCCCGGCGAGCAGCACTTCCCGTACGACTACGCCCGCGCCCCGGAGTCGCTCGCCCGCCGGTGGTTCACCGACGCGGAGATGAATCTGTCGCTGGACCACCTGGCGGCCGGCCAGGAGGCGGACGGCGGCTGGCCGGTGACCTGGCGGCAATGGGCGCCGGGGACCGCGCTGGAGGGGCGGCCCCTGGTGACCCTCAGGGCGTTACAGACGTTGCGCGCACACGGGCGCGGCCTCGGCTGACCCGGGCCGCCCCGGCCCTCGTGTGGTCAGCCGAGGGCGCGCACTCCGGCGGTGACGACCACGGCAGCGCCCACCACCACGAGGAAGGGGGCGCGCAGGACGAGCGCGAGCGCTGCCGCGGCGAGACCCGCGCCCCTGGCGTCCAGTACCAGCTGGTGTCCGTCACCGAAGGTCTGCTGCGCGGTCAAGGCGGCCAGAAGTGCCACCGGAAGCAGCGCGGCGAGGCGCTGCACGAGAGGGCGTTCCAGGGCTCCGGCAGGCACCAGAAGGCCGAGGAGCTTGGCGAGGTAGCAGCCGACGGTGGTGAGCGCGATGGCGATCCAGACGTTCATCGGCCGCCCTCCGGCGTGATCGTGCCCGAATCCTTGGCGTTCTCGGGCCCCGGGCCCTTGTCGCGTCCCTTCACAAAGAGGACGACGGGCGCCGCGAGCGCGGACACCAGTACGGGCACCCCGGCGGGCAGTACCGGCAGCAGGCCGAGGGCGAGGACGACCGCGAGCCCGGCAGTGACGCGCTCCGTCGTGGTCTTCAGCATCGGCGCGAGCAGGGCGAGGAAGACGGCGGGGCTGGCCGCGTCCAGCCCCCAGGCGTCGGTGTCGCCGAGCGCCTCGGCACCAAGGGCGCCGACCAGGGTGGTGAGATTCCACAGCACGTAGAGCGTGAGCCCGGTGACGGTGAAGCCGATCCGGGCGGCCCGCCGGGTGGGCTGGGGCAGCGTCACGGCTGTCGTCTCGTCGATCACCCAGTGGGCGGCGAAGGGGCGCACGGCGCGCGGGAGGACGAGCAACTGCGACAGCCGCAGGCCGTAGAACGAGTTGCGTACGCCGAGGAAGAAGGCGCCGGCTGCCGCGGTGTACGGATTGCCGCCCGCGGCGAGGGCGCCCACCAGGGCGAACTGGGAGGCGCCGGTGAAGACGAGGAGGCTGAGCGCGCAGGTCTGCAGCAGGCTCAGTCCGGAGCCGGCCGAGGTGACGCCGAAGGCGAAGCCGGAGAGTCCGACGGCGATGCCGACGCCGAGCGCGTCACGTACGACGGCCGCGTCCGGCTTGGCCCCGGCGGTGATCACACTGCCGCCGGCCGCTTCGCCGGCTCTCTGAGGTGCTGTCTGTTCTGCCACGTCCGGAACGCTACCCGGGCAGCTCAGGGCCGGTCTTGTACGTTCTTGCACGTTCGCGCTGGTAGGCGCCCGGTGGCACGCCCACGATCCGGGTGAAGTGGCGGTTGAGATGCGGCTGGTCGGTGAAGCCGACCTCGGCGGCCGCCACCGCGGGAGGCGTGCCCGCGTCGAGCATCCGGCGCGCACGGCGGACCCGGGCGTCGGTGAGCCAGGTGTGCGGCGGCATTCCGTACTGCTTCTTGAAGGCTCTCAGCAGCGCGAACGGGCTTGTGCCCAGTTCGGTGGCCAGGGCCTCCAGCGTGGGCGGCCCGGCCATCCTGCTCTCCAGTACGGCACGGGCACGCTCCGCGTCCCGCGCGCCCGCCGCCCGGGGCTCGAAGGTGGGAAGCGCGCTGCCGTGCCGGGTGAGCAGGCGCGTGACCATGACCCGCAGCACGCTGTCCGCGGCGAGTGCGTTGCCCTCCTCCGCCGCGCGGTGGACCTCGCCGATCAGCCGGGCCGCGTACGGATCGACCACGCCGGTCTCCGTGAAGCCGACCGTGCCGCGCAGGCTCGTCGTATCGGCCGCGATGTCGTTGATCACCTGTGCGGACGGGTAGAGCGTGGCGTACACCCACCCCTCGGGCACACCGGCGCGGGCGGTGTGCGGCACCTCAGGGTTGATCATGACGACGGTGCCGGGACCCGCGTGGACGGTGCCGCCGGGCAGCCCGACGTCCTCGACCCCGTGGCTGATGGTGCCGAACACATAGCCCTCGTGGCTGTGGCGCGGGAAGGTGTGGCGGACGTAGCGGGCCCGCAGCAGGTCGAGATCGGGCAGCTCCGCGTACTGCCAGTGCCTCGCCCACTCCCCCGGTCCCGCGGTTCCCGCCATACCCGGATTCTCGCAGCTCGCGACGGGGTTACCGACCCTGGCCACGCCGCCCGCGAAATCGGCCGGAGCGCGTGGTCCGGCCCGGTCGCACGGCGGCGTCGCGGCCGTTGTCAGTGGCGGGGTGCACGATGGGGAACATGACCGGCTCCGCACTCGATTCGTTCTCCTCCGCGACCCGCAGCTGGTTCACGGGCGCCTTCAGCGCGCCGACGGCCGCGCAGGAAGGCGCCTGGCGGGCGATCGGCGCCGGGTCGGACGTGCTGGTCGTCGCGCCGACCGGATCGGGCAAGACCCTGGCCGCCTTCCTCGCCGCCCTGGACCAGCTGACGGCGGTCCCGCCGCCCGCCGAGGCGAAGAAGCGCTGCCGGGTGCTGTACGTATCGCCCCTCAAGGCCCTCGCGGTCGATGTGGAGCGCAATCTCCGCTCCCCGCTCACCGGCATCCGCCAGGAGTCGGTGCGCCTGGGACTGCCCGAGCCCGAGGTGCGCGTGGGGATCCGCTCGGGCGACACCCCGCCCGCCGAGCGCCGGTCGATGGCGACCAGGCCGCCGGACATCCTGATCACCACACCCGAGTCCCTGTTCCTGATGCTGACCTCCTCGGCCCGGGAGGCGCTGGCCGGGATCGAGACGGTGATCCTGGACGAGGTGCATGCCGTCGCGGGCACCAAGCGCGGCGCCCATCTCGCCCTGTCGCTGGAGCGTCTCGACGAACTGCTGCCGCGGCCGGCCCGCCGGATCGGCCTGTCCGCCACGGTCCGTCCGGTCGACGAAGTGGCGCGGTTCCTCTCCCCACAGCGCAGGGTCGAGATCGTCCAGCCGCCGTCCACCAAGCAGTTCGATCTGTCGGTGGTCGTGCCGGTCGAGGATCTGGGCGAGCTCGGCGGCTCCCCCGCCGCCGGCCCGGACACCGCGGGCCAGGCGGACAAGCCGTCGATCTGGCCGCATGTGGAGGAGCGGATCGCCGATCTCGTCCAGGCGCACCGCTCCACCATCGTCTTCGCCAACTCCCGGCGTCTCGCCGAGCGGCTCTGCAACCGGCTCAATGAGATCGCGTACGAGCGCGCCACCGGCGAGACGATGCCGGAGGCCCACTCACCCGCCGAGATCATGGCCGAGTCGGGTGCCGCGAAGGGGGCGCCCGCTCTGCTCGCGCGGGCGCACCACGGATCGGTCTCCAAGGAGCAGCGCGCCCAGGTCGAGGAGGACCTCAAGGCGGGCAGACTGCCCGCGGTGGTCGCCACCTCCAGCCTGGAGCTGGGCATCGACATGGGCGCGGTCGACCTGGTGATCCAGGTCGAGTCACCGCCGTCGGTCGCCTCCGGGCTGCAGCGGGTCGGCCGTGCCGGACACCAGGTGGGCGCGGTGTCCACCGGGGTCGTCTTCCCGAAGTACCGCGGTGATCTGGTGCAGGCGGCGGTGGTCACCGAGCGGATGCGCGAGGGTTCCATCGAAGCGCTGCGGATCCCGTCCAATCCGCTGGACGTGCTGGCCCAGCAGCTGGTCGCGATGGTCGCTCTGGACAGCTGGCAGGTGGACGACCTGCTGGCCGTGACCCGCCGGGCCGCCCCTTTCGCCTCGCTTCCCGAGTCGGCGTTCACCGCCGTGCTCGACATGCTGGCCGGCCGCTACCCGTCCGACGCCTTCGCCGAACTGCGTCCGCGCGTGGTCTGGGACCGCGTCGCGGGTACGGTCACGGGCCGTCCCGGCGCCCAGCGGCTCGCCGTCACCTCCGGTGGCACCATCCCCGACCGCGGACTCTTCGGGGTCTTCCTGGCGGGCGCCGACCCCAAGAAGGGCGGCGGCCGGGTCGGTGAGCTGGACGAGGAGATGGTGTACGAGTCCCGGGTCGGCGATGTCTTCACGCTGGGCACCACGTCCTGGCGGATCGAGGACATCACCCGCGACCGGGTGCTGGTGTCGCCCGCGCCCGGCGTCCCCGGCCGGCTGCCGTTCTGGAAGGGAGACCAGCTGGGCCGCCCGCTGGAGCTGGGCCGCGCGCTGGGAGCCTTCCTCCGCGAGCTCGGCGGGCTGTCCTCCGAGGACGCGCGGCAACGGCTGCTGGCCGCGGGCCTGGACACCTGGGCCGTGGACAACGTGCTGTCGTACATCGACGAGCAGCGCCGGGCCTGTGGTCACGTACCGGACGACCGGACGATCCTCGTCGAGCGTTTCCGCGACGAGCTGGGCGACTGGCGCGTCGTCGTGCACTCACCGTTCGGTGCCCAGGTGCACGCCCCGTGGGCGCTCGCGCTCAGCGCCCGCCTCGCCGAGAGGTACGGCATGGACGCCCAGGTCATGCACGCCGACGATGGCATCGTCCTCAGGCTGCCCGACGCCGACATGATGGGCCTGGACCTCCTCGACTTCGACCCGGTGGACCAGGAGCGGGCCTCCGACTCCGGCGGCGGGGCACCGGCCCCGCTGTCGAACGCCCCCCGGGACGGCGACCAGCCCCCCGTCGGCGCCGCCGATGTGGCCTTCGACCAGGGCGAGATCGGGCAGATCGTCACCGACCAGGTCGGCGGTTCCGCCCTGTTCGCCTCCCGGTTCCGGGAGTGCGCGGCGCGGGCACTGCTGCTCCCGCGGCGCAGCCCCGGCAAGCGCACACCGCTGTGGCAGCAGCGGCAGCGGGCCGCCCAGCTCCTCCAGGTCGCCTCCGAGTTCGGCTCCTTCCCCATCGTTCTCGAAGCGGTGCGCGAATGCCTCCAGGACGTGTTCGACGTCCCGGGGCTCACGGAAGTGATGGGCGATCTGGAAGCACGCCGGATCCGTCTGGTCGAGGTGACGACCCAGGAGCCCTCACCGTTCGCGCGCTCGCTCCTGTTCGGCTACGTCGCGCAGTTCCTGTACGAGGGCGACTCCCCCCTCGCCGAGCGGCGGGCCGCCGCGCTCTCCCTCGACTCCCACCTCCTGGCCGAGCTGCTGGGCCAGGCGGAGCTGCGCGAGCTGCTCGACGCCGACGTCCTGACCGAACTGGAGCGGGAGCTCCAGTGGCTGACCGAGGACCGCCGGATCAAGGACATCGAAGGCGTCGCCGATCTGCTGCGGGTCCTCGGGCCACTCACCACCGCGGAACTGACCGAGCGCGGGGCCGAACCACCGTGGGCACAGGAGCTGTCATCGGCCCGCCGGGCCATCCGGGTCCGGATCGGCGGCGGCGAGCACTGGGCGGCGATCGAGGACGCCGGACGGCTGCGCGACGCACTGGGCACGGCGCTCCCGGTCGGCGTCCCGGAGGCGTTCACCGAACCGGTGAAGGACCCGCTCGGCGACCTCCTCGCCCGCTACGCCCGTACGCACGGCCCGTTCACCTCCACCGCGGCCGCCGCCCGCTTCGGTCTCGGCACCGCGGTCACCGACGGTGCGCTGCAACGGCTGGCGGCCTCCGGCCGGATCGTCCAGGGGGAGTTCCATCCCGCCGGCATCGGCCAGGAGTGGTGTGACGCCACGGTGCTGAGGCGGCTGCGGCGCCGCTCGCTCGCCGCGCTCCGGCATGAGCTGGAGCCGGTCCCGCCCGCCGCCCTCGCGGGCTTCCTGCCCCAGTGGCAGCATCTCGGCGGCAACAGCCTGCGCGGAATCGACGGACTGGCCCGTGCCATCGAGCAGTTGCAGGGCGCTCCCGTCCCCGCGTCGGCGCTGGAGAAGCTGGTCCTGCCCGGCCGTGTCACCGGTTACTCCCCCGCGCTCCTCGATGAACTCACCACTACCGGCGAGGTCGTGTGGGCGGGTGCGGGCGCGCTCCCCGGCAAGGACGGCTGGCTCTCCCTCTACCTGGCCGACAGCGCGCCCCTGCTCCTGGCTCCCCCGCGCCCGCTCGAACTCAGCGCACTGCACGAATCCGTACTCACCGCTCTGACCGGCGGATACGGTCTCTTCTTCCGCCAGATCGCCGATCAGGTCCGGGCCACCACCCACCCGGACTGCACCGACCCACACCTCGCGGACGCTCTCTGGGACCTCACCTGGTCGGGCCGGCTCACCAACGACACGCTCGCACCGCTGCGTTCGCTCCTCGGCTCCGGTCGCACCGCCGGATCGACCGCGCACCGCGCCAGACGGAACGTCCCGCGCGGCCGCTACGGCTCGCTGACGGCCGCGGCCCGTCCGGCCTCGCGCACCGGCCCGCCCACGGTCTCGGGCCGCTGGTCCCTGCTGCCCGCCGCCGAGCCCGATCCCACGCACCGGGCCCACGCCCTGGCCCGCACCCTCCTGGACCGGCACGGTGTGGTGACCCGCGGCGCGGTCCAGGCCGAGGGCGTCGAGGGCGGTTTCTCCGCCGCGTACCGCGTGCTGTCGGTCTTCGAGGACAACGGTCAGGCGCGCCGCGGCTATGTCGTGGAGGGGCTGGGGGCCGCACAGTTCGCGATGGACGGCGCGGTCGACCGGCTCCGCGCGGCCTCCACCGCCCGCGACCGCAGGGAGCCGGGCGCGGCCCCTCAAGCCCTGGTCCTCGCCGCGGCCGACCCGGCCAATGCCTACGGTGCCGCGCTGCCCTGGCCCGAGCCACCGGACGGGGCCGGGCACAAGCCAGGCCGTAAGGCGGGCTCCCTGGTGGTCCTGGTCGACGGCGAACTGACGCTGTACATGGAGCGCGGCGGGAAGACGCTGCTGGCCTGGCCGACCGACCCGGAGGATCCCGCGCTCCGGGCGGCCGCGGCAGCCCTGGCCGCAGCCGCCCGCGCCGGAGCCCTCGGCACGGTGACGGTGGAGCGCACCAACGGCGCCTCGGCGCTGACCTCACCGCTGGGCCGCACGCTGGAGTCGACCGGTTTCCTCGCCACCCCGAGAGGCCTCCGCCTGCGCGCCTGATCACGCCCGCCCGCACACCCCCGAACCCGCTGCCACACGCACGCCACCCGCGGGACCTCGTCCGTACCGCGCATCGCGCGCATCATGGAGGCATGCCCGAAGGAGACACCGTCCTGCAGACCGCCAGGCGTCTGCACCACGCGCTCGCAGGTCAGGTGCTCACCAGGTCCGACCTGCGCGTCCCCCGGTTCGCCACCGCCGACCTCACCGGCCGGACCGTGCTCGGCGCCATCTCGCGCGGCAAGCATCTGCTGACCCGTTTCGAGGGCGGCCTGACCCTCCACAGCCATCTGCGGATGGACGGCGCCTGGCGGATCTACGGCCCTGACGAGCGCTGGCGCGGCGGCCCCGCACACCAGATCCGCGCCGTGCTCGCCAACACCGCGCACACGGCCGTCGGCTACCGCCTCCCCGTCCTCGAACTCCTGCGCACCGCGGACGAGGAGAAGGCGGTCGGCCACCTCGGCCCGGACCTCCTGGGTCCCGACTGGGACGCTGCCACCGCGCTGCGCAATCTGCTCGCCGACCCCGCCCGCCCGCTCGGCGAGGCTCTCCTGGACCAGCGCAACCTGGCCGGCATCGGCAACATCTACAAGGCCGAGCTGTGCTTCCTGGCCTGTGCCACGCCCTGGCTCCCCATCGGTGAACTGCCTGCCGCCACGGCTGCCCTTCTGGTGAGCACCGCCCACCAACTCCTCGAAGCCAACCGCGACCGCCCGGTGCGCACCACCACCACCGGCGCACGCCCCCGCACCACCGCGGGGCAGCCGTACCGCACCGGCCGCCGGAGCGAGAACCTCTGGGTCTACGGCAGAACCCACCGCCCCTGCCTCCGCTGCGGAACGCCGATCCGCACGGCGGAGCAGGACGCCCGCCCCGCCTACTGGTGTCCACGCTGCCAATCCGGCCCCACCCCCTAGTTGACGACCCGTCAGATTCAGTCGTACGGTCCGGTCATGTCCCTCGCCGCGTACGACCTCACCGGCCGATCCGCGTTCGTCACCGGCGCAGCAGGCGGCATCGGCCGCGCCTGCGCCGTCCTCCTCTCGGAGGCGGGCGCCACCGTCCACTGCGCGGATCTCGACGAGAAGGGCCTCCAGGAGACCCTGGAGCTGATCACCGCGGCGGGTGGCGAAGCCCACACGCACCCGCTGGATGTCACCGACCGCAATCAGGTCCGGGCCGCCGTCGCGGCCGCCGGAGATCTGGACATCCTGGCCGCCGTCGCCGGGATCATGCACACGAGCAGCGTCCTGGAGACCGCTGACGAGGACCTCGACCGCGTGCTCTCGGTCAACTTCAAGGGCGTTCTGTACGCCTGCCAGGAAGTCGCCCGCTCCATGATCGCCCGCGAGGTTCCCGGATCGCTGATCACCATGGCCTCGGGTGCGGTCGACTCCGCGAGCCCGGGGCTGCTCTGCTACAGCGCGGCCAAAGCGGCGGTGGTCCAGCTGACCAAGACCCTGGCGACCGAACTGGGGCCGCGCGCCATTCGGGTCAACGCCGTCGCACCGGGCTGGGTCCGCACCCCCATGACCGCCCGCCACGACGCGGAGCAGCAGCACCGGGCGGAGTCCACCATGGCGCGGATATCGCCGCTGGGCAGGGTCGGGGAGCCCATGGACGTGGCGCACACGGTTCTGCATCTGGCGTCCGACGCATCGGCTTTCATGACAGGTCAGATCCTCCGCCCGAACGGCGGCGTCGCCATGCCCTGGTAGCCACCCCGGCGGCCCACCGGGACCGCACCCCCGCGGCGCACCGCCGCAGCAGGCCGGTGCCCGCGTCGAATATCCCGGTCGGCCGGGCGGTCGCGGCCACATGCACCGGCAGGAGGCTCAGCCCCCAGCCGCCCGCCGCCACCGCTCCCTCGACCACCCCGGTATGTGCCGGCTCCAGCACCAGCCGCAGCACGGCCCACCACCACACACCACCGAGAACGAGCGCCGGCACCCATCGCCGTACCATGGCTGCCTCCTCCGGCCGAACCTAGTCCGGCCCGATCACCCAACGGGAGAGCGCACCGGTGCAGTACCGGCGCGCACGGCGCAGTCGCACACCCTCGCAGTCTCACCCGGCGCCACCGGGGCCGCGTCCAGAGCGGAGCCCCCACCGCTTCCGGTGGGGGCTCCGCGTCGGCCGTCAGTGCTTGTCGTCGCCGGTCAGCGAGTCCTTGACGCCCTCGGCGCGCTCCTTGGCATCGCCGATCCCGCCCTTGGTCTTGCCCTTCGCCTGGTCCGTCTTTCCCTCGGCCTCCTTGCGGCGGTCACCGGTCATCTTGCCCATGGCCTCCTTGGCCTTGCCGGTGATCTTGTCCTTCGCGCTTCCGTCGGTCATGACGTCTCCTCGAATGGGGCGAACCGACTGCTGCCCGAACGGGGGCAGGCCGGGTTGGGGGGCCGGTCCGGCGCAATGGCGCCCGACCGGGTGCCTACGGGGCGGGTCAGGCGCTCTCCGCCTGGAACATCCACGCGTGCTTCTCAAGGTCGGCGGTCAGCGCGATCAGGATGTCCTGGCTGACCGGGTCGGGGTCGCCGGTCACGTCGATCCGCTCCCGCATCCGGCCGATCACCACACCGAGGGCGTCGACCAGGGTCCGTACCGCGTCCACGTCCTTGACCCAGCCCTCGGGCACGGAGTCGATGGCCGTGGTCCTGGCGATCGTCCCCGACCGCCCGTCCGGGTTGACGCCCAGCGCGGAGGCCCGTTCGGCAACCGTGTCGGAGTGCTGGCGGGCGGTGTCGACGACCTCGTCGAGCTGAAGGTGCACGGACCTGAAGCGCGGCCCCACCACGTTCCAGTGGACCTGCTTCGCCACCAGGGAGAGATCGACGAGATCCACCAGGGCGCCCTGCAGGGCACCGCCGACGGACTTGAGGCCGGCCTCGGACAGCGGGCTCTTCACCACAGACATGCACGTCTCCGATCTGGTATCCGTTCCGTTCAGCACCACCCACGATGGCACAAACGAAGCAAAAGGGTCATTCGGGGAGGTCTGCACGAGACCACTCCCCGGTCTCACACAGAGCGCCTGCCCGGCATATCCCCGCCAACACATGCAGAAGCCCCGGTCCGCCCCCTGAGGGGAGGACCGGGGCTCCGGCTTCAGACCGAACCGAGCGGATCAGGCGGCGACGACATCCACCGCTTCCGCGGGCGCCTTGATGGTCACCCGTCCCGTCGGTACACCCGCCACCGACGAAACAGAGACGGAATTGAGCCTGGGGCGCACCGGTACGGGTACCGGATCGCTGGCTGCTGCCGACTCGGCCAGTTCAGCCAGCGACAGATCATCGCTCACTTCACGCATGAGCTCGGACATCCGTACGTCAAGCGCGTCGCAAATGGCGGAGAGCAGTTCGGAGGATGCCTCCTTCTGCCCCCGCTCCACCTCGGAGAGATAGCCGAGCGAAACTCGGGCGGACGAGGAGACTTCGCGCAGAGTACGGCCTTGGCGCTGGCGCTGCCGACGCAGCACATCACCAAGCAGGCGACGGAGCAGAATCATCGGTGGCTCCCTCCTCGGACCGCGTAGCCGCATCCTTCACGCCCCACCGTACCGCCTAGCGCCGCGGCCGTGCGGGGAGCGATGTCGTGTTCACTCAGGGCTGCAAACATCAATTCCCCCCGATCTGTTCCGTATCCTGTGCGCTCGCGTACCCGCCGAGTTCGCCGGAGAGCAGATCGAGCACGCTCCGTACGCTCTCATTGCGGATGTCCGCTCGTCCGCCGTTCAACCGCAGCGTGGCCACTTTCGCCGCCCCGTCAGGCCCGCAGACTGCGACGAAGACCGTTCCCACCGGCCGGCCGTCCTGCGGCTCGGGGCCCGCGACACCGGTGGTGGCCAGCCCCCAGTCCGCTCCGAGGACCCGGCGTACGCCCGCGGCCATCTGGGACGCGACCCCGGGGTCCACGGCACCGTGCGATGCCAGAAGGGCCGGATCCACACCCAGGACTTCACTCTTCAGGGGGGTCGCATAGGCCGTCACGGACCCGCGGAAGGAGTGCGAGGCACCGGGTACGGACGTCAACTCAGCGGCGACCAGACCGCCGGTCAGCGATTCGGCGACGGCCAGGGTCTCCCCCCGCTCGACAAGCAGTCGCAGCACCCGGGCCGCGGCTGTCACCGCTCGGCCTCCGCCGCACCGCGGGCCCCCGGGGTCCCGGCGACCCGATCGACGTCCCCGACGCCCTCCGGCGTCTCCGCGGCCGCCTCGACGGCTTCCTGTGCCGCGGCCGACCGCTCCGCCGCGAGCCCCTGGCGTCGCAGCACGACGGCCTGGCGTACGTAGTCCAGACCGGTGACGACCGTCAGCACGACGGCCACCGCCATCACCCAGAACCGCAGCGTCGCCAGCGGTCCGGTCAGCGCCAGGACGTACATCCCGACGGCGATCCCCTGCGACAGCGTCTTCAGCTTCCCGCCGCGACTGGCCGGAATCACCCCGTGCCGGATCACCCAGAACCGCAGCACGGTGATGCCGAGCTCCCGGAAGAGGATCACGCCCGTGACCCACCAGGGCAGATCACCCAGGTACGACAGGCAGACCAGCGCCGCACCCATGATCGCCTTGTCGGCGATCGGGTCCGCGATCTTCCCGAAGTCGGTGACCAGGTTGTACGTGCGCGCCAGATGCCCGTCGAACAGATCGGTGATCATGGCGATGGCGAAGGCCGCCCAGGCGAAGGAACGCCACGCCGGGTCATATCCGCCGTTGTGGAACATCAGCACGACGAAGCCGGGGACCAGCACCAGCCGCGCCATGGTGAGGAGATTGGCGATGTTCCACAGGCTGGCCTGATTGACGGCCGCAGTGCCCAGCTTCCCGCCGCGGACCGGCGTCGCGCCGGAGCCCCCTGTCGCGGATGCCGGCGCTCCGGTCATCTGGCCACCTCCGCAAGCTCACGGCATTCGGCCACCAGGTCCACGCCCTCGGTGCCCACTGCCTTTGCCTCGACCATACGGCCCGGGACGAGTCCCTCGCGTGCGGTGAAGAGCACCTGGCCGTCCGTTTCAGGTGCCTGGTGCGCCGCGCGGCCCACGGCGCGTGACTCGTCCTCGGTCGCCTCGACCGACTCGACCAGCACCTGGAGCGTCTCCCCGACGCGTTCCTCGGCCCGCTGGGAGGTCAGCTCCTCGGCCAGCTGAGAAATGTGCGCGAGCCGCTCCGCGATGGTGTCGGCGTCCAGCTTGTTGTCGTAGCCGACCGCCTCGGTGCCGTCCTCGTCGGAGTAGCCGAAGACGCCGATGGCGTCGAGACGCGCACCGGTGAGGAACCGTTCCAGCTCCGCCAGATCGGCCTCGGTCTCACCGGGGAAGCCCACGATGAAGTTGGAGCGGGCACCGGCCTGCGGTGCCTTGCTCCGGATGGTGTCCAGAAGCTCCAGGAAGCTGTCGGTGTCGCCGAACCGGCGCATCGCCCGCAGCACGCCGGGGGCCGAGTGCTGGAAGGAGAGGTCGAAGTAGGGCGCGACCTTCGGCGTCGAGGTCAGTACGTCGATCAGACCGGGCCGCATCTCGGCGGGCTGCAGATAGCTGACCCGGATGCGCTCGATCCCGTCGACGTCCGCGAGCTCCGGCAGCAGGGTCTCCAGCAGCCGGATGTCACCGAGGTCCTTGCCGTACGAGGTGTTGTTCTCGGAGACCAGCATGACCTCCTTCACGCCCTGCTCGGCCAGCCACCTGGTCTCGCCCAGGACGTCGGAGGGCCGCCGCGAGATGAAGGAACCGCGGAAGGACGGGATGGCGCAGAAGGAGCAGCGGCGGTCGCAGCCGGAGGCCAGCTTCACCGAGGCGACGGGGCTGGTGCCGAGCCGACGGCGCAGGGGTGCCCGGGGGCCGGAGACCGGCGCGACACCCTCCGGAAGATCGGCGGGGGCCGGTACGGCCTCCTGGGCGTGGCCGGGCAGGGCCACGACGGCGTCCTGGCGCTCGGCCGGGCTGATCGGCAGCAGCTTGCGGCGGTCCCGCGGGGTGTGCGAGGCGTGGATGCCCCCGTTGAGGATGGTCTGGAGGCGGTCCGAGATGTCTGCGTAGTCGTCGAATCCGAGGACTCCGTCCGCTTCCGGCAGGGCCTCGGCGAGGTCCTTGCCGTAGCGCTCGGCCATGCAGCCGACGGCGACGACGGCCTGGGTGCGGCCGTGGTCCTTCAGATCATTGGCTTCGAGCAGGGCATCGACGGAGTCCTTCTTGGCGGCCTCGACGAATCCACAGGTGTTGACCACGGCGACATCGGCATCGGAGGCATCCTCGACGAGCTCCCAGCCGTCCGCTGCCAAGCGGCCTGCGAGCTCCTCCGAGTCCACCTCGTTACGGGCGCAGCCAAGAGTGACAAGGGCGACGGTACGGCGTTCGGGCATGGGCTCAAGACTACTTTGTCCCGGCACTGGCCCCACCGTGCAGGTTCCGCAGTTACAGGGAGTAACAAAGCGGCGAGCGCCCGGCGCGAGGGCCGGGCGCTCGCCGCAGTGTGCGAACCGTGGAGTACTGCGGTCAGCCGACCTCGGGATCACCCTTGGTGTACGAGAGCCGCTCGACCTGACCGGGCTGGAACTGGTCCTCGACCTTCTTGCCGTTGACGAAGAGTTCGATCGAGCCGGCGTCTCCGAGGACGAGGTCGACCCGCTCCTTGTCCTGGAACGTCTTCGACTGGCCCTGCTGGAGCAGCCCGTCGAAGAGCAGCCGGCCGTTGTGGTCCTTGGCGGAGATCCAGCTCTTGCCCTGACTGGCGCTGAGCTTGACCGTCACCTTGTCCTGCGGCGCCGCGGCGATGGCGCTGTCGGAGGGGGCCGGTTTGGGATCGGCGGTCTTGCTGGTCGCCGGTTTGGGTGTGGTCTTGGCGGACGTCGGGCCTTCGGCGACCCGGCCGGCCGTCGGTGAGTCGTCGCCGCCCTTGATGAACGTGAAGCCGACGAATCCGACCACGGCGACGATGGCCGCGACCATGGCCGCGGTCCAGTTGGGCCGTCGGGGTTCGGAACGGATCCGCTCGGCCTCGAACAGCGGAGCCGCAGGCGTGGGCGCGGGACGGCCGCCGTGCTCGCCGTCGTACTGCGAAACCAGCGGTTCCGGATCGATGGCGACGGCACGTGCGAGCGTACGGATATGTCCGCGCGCATACACGTCGCCGCCGCAGCGGGAGAAGTCGTCGTCCTCGATCGCGTGCACGATGGGGATGCGCACCCGGGTGGACGTGCTGACCTCTTCGACCGTGAGACCTGCGGCGATTCGAGCCTGCTGGAGCACTCGACCGATCGAAGGCCGGTCGTCTTCGGGGGAGTTGCCGATGGACACGGGGGCGCCTTTCGAGCGTGAGCCACCTGCTGGATGTTCAGTCTAGGGGGGGTACGAAAGGGTGGGGCAACCGGGAGGGAGGACTTTGTACGCCATCAGATTCGAACAGAGCCGGATTCGCCGGACCGCCCCATGGAAGGACATCCTGCTGTCCCTCCCTTCAACTTGACGTACGACCCGGCGAAACGGTTGCCCGCAAAACCCTCACGAACCGGTTTCCCCGCGAATCAGCGCCAACACCCCGTCGAGCTCGTCCGGCTTCACCATGACGTCGCGCGCCTTGGATCCCTCGCTGGGTCCGACGATGTTCCGGGACTCCATGAGGTCCATCAGTCGGCCTGCCTTGGCGAAACCCACCCGCAGCTTGCGCTGGAGCATCGAGGTGGAGCCGAACTGGGTGGAGACGACCAGCTCGGCCGCCTGGCAGAGCAGGTCCAGGTCGTCGCCGATGTCCTCGTCGATCTCCTTCTTCTGCTTCGTGCCGACCACCACGTCCTCGCGGAACACCGGTGCCATCTGGTCCTTGCAGTGCTGGACCACGGCGGCGACCTCGGCCTCGGTGACGAAGGCACCCTGCATACGGGTCGGCTTGTTCGCCCCCATCGGCAGGAACAGTCCGTCACCCTTTCCGATGAGCTTCTCGGCCCCGGGCTGGTCGAGGATGACCCGGCTGTCGGCGAGCGACGAGGTCGCGAAGGCGAGCCGGGAGGGCACGTTCGCCTTGATCAGACCGGTGACGACGTCCACCGAGGGGCGCTGGGTGGCGAGGACCAGATGGATACCGGCGGCGCGGGCCAACTGGGTGATGCGCACGATCGAGTCCTCGACATCGCGCGGGGCGACCATCATCAGGTCGGCCAGCTCGTCGACGATCACCAGCAGATACGGGTACGGCGACAGCTCCCGTTCGCTGCCCTCCGGGGTCTTGAGCTTCCCGGTGCGCACGGCGTGGTTGAAGTCGTCGATGTGCCGGTACCCGAACGCGGCGAGGTCGTCGTAGCGAAGATCCATCTCGCGCACGACCCACTGAAGGGCCTCGGCGGCCTTCTTGGGGTTGGTGATGATCGGCGTGATCAGGTGCGGAATGCCCTCGTACGCGGTCAGCTCGACGCGCTTGGGGTCGACCAGCACCATGCGGACGTCCTCCGGCGTCGCCCGCACCATCACCGAGGTGATCAGGCAGTTGATGCAGGAGGACTTCCCGGAACCGGTCGCACCGGCCACCAGGACGTGCGGCATCTTCGCGAGGTTGGCCATCTCGTAGCCGCCCTCGACGTTCTTGCCGAGTGCGACCAGCATGGGGTGGTCGTCCTCGGCCGCGTCCGCCAGCCGCAGGACGTCCCCGAGGTTGACCATCTCGCGGTCGGAGTTCGGAATCTCGATGCCGACCGCCGACTTCCCCGGGATCGGCGAGATGATCCGGACGTCGGGGCTGGCGACGGCGTACGCGATGTTCTTGGCGAGCGCCGTGATCCGCTCGACCTTCACGGCCGGGCCGAGCTGCACCTCGTACCGCGTCACCGTGGGTCCGCGGGTGAAGCCGGTGACGGCCGCGTCGACCTTGAATTCGGTGAAGACGTTGGTCAGCGACGCGACGATCGCGTCGTTGGCGGCGCTGCGGGTCTTGCCGGGGCCGCCGCGCTCCAGCAGATCGAGCGAGGGCAGCGAGTAGGTGATGTCGCCGGAGAGCTGGAGCTGCTCGGCGCGGGCCGGCAGCGGCTGCGACTGCGACCGGTCGGGGGCCGGCTTGGTCAGGTCGGGTACGCCGCCGGAGGGCGAGGAGGCCTTCTCCCCCGGCCTCCGGGCGGGCTCCGCCTCCCTGGCACCCGGCACCGGGGTACCCGCGCGCTCACGGTCCGCGGAGACGCCCTGGGTGAGGTCGGCGACGACGGGCGAGGGCGGCATCCCGTTGAGCACGGCCCCGTCGAGCGCGGCGGCAGCGGCCGCCGCGACGTCCACCGCGTCCATGGCGCGGTTCATCGCGGGCTGCGCGGACGGCCTGCGCGGCCTGCGCCGCTTGGCCAGGGCGTCGGCCTCCACGCGGTCGGTGTCGTACACGTCGGACGCCTCGGAGCGGCGTGCGGAGGAGCGCCGCGAGCGGGCGGGCAGTGCCTCGCGCCACTGCTCCTCGTACCGCTCGTCGTCGCTCTCGTCCTCCGCCTCGGGGTCGTACACGGGGTCGACGATCCCCAGCCTGGAACCGAGCAGCCGCAGCCGCTGCGGAATGGCGTTCACCGGGGTCGCCGTGACGACCAGCAGCCCGAAGACGGTGAGCAGCAGGAGCAGCGGTACGGCGAGCACCTCGCCCATGGTGAAGATCAGCGGTTTGGAGGCGGCCCACCCGATGAGACCGCCCGCGTCCTGCATGGCCTCGGTGCCGTCCCCGCGCCCCGGCGATCCGCAGGCGATGTGGACCTGGCCGAGCACCCCGATGACCAGTGCGGACAGTCCGATGACGATCCGGCCGTTGGCCTCGGGCTTCTCGGGATAGAGGATCAGCCGTACGGCGATGGCGCCCAGCAGTATCGGCACGAGCAGGTCGAGCCGGCCGAAGGCGCCGGTGACGAGCATCTCCACGAGGTCGCCGACGGGACCGCGCAGATTCGACCAGGTGCCCGCGGCGACGACCAGCGCGAGGCCGAGCAGCAGCAGTGCGACACCGTCCTTGCGGTGGGCGGGGTCGAGGCCCTTGGCGCCACGCCCTATGCCGCGGAACATCGCGCCGATGGCGTGGGCCGCACCGAGCCAGACAGCGCGCACCAGGCGGTACACACCGCCGGTGGGCGAGGGCGCCTGTTTGGGCGCGGCCGCCTTCTTGGCCACCGCCTTCTTGGCGGGAGCCTTCTTCGCGGGCGCGCCCCTCTTGGCAGCGGCCTTCTTCGCGGGCGCGGCTTTCTTGGCCGGCCCCGGGCCACCGCCGACGCGCTTCGCGGTGCCCGCAGCGCCCTGGGAACCCTTGCCGGACGTACGTGAGGCCATGGGCCCGAGGTTACCGGTGTCCGCGGCGGTGAACACGTGCGTATGCCCGTTCACCCGACCGTGTCGCCTTGCGGCGGCCGCAAACTGACGCGCCCTCATCCGCTCCGCACCGCGGCCGGAGTACCGACCGGCCGGATCCGCCGGGCAGTTACCGCCCCACAGGCCTGAAGACACCTGACGGGAAAGGGCGGTACGGGCGGGAGCCGGACGCGCTACGAGGGAAGGGGGGCCGGTCCGCCGTTGGCGCCGGGCTCCAGGGCGTCCAGCGCCCGGCGCAGTCCGGTCAGCTTCCGTTCGAGATGAGCGGCGGTGGCCACGGCCCCGGCGTCCGCCGACTCGTCGTCGAGCTGCTTGGACAGCGCCTCGGCCTGCTCCTCGACGGCCGCGAGCCGCGCGGAGAGTTCGGCCAGCAGGCCGGCGGGCTCCCTCTCGTGGTGCACACCGGCGTGCACGCCGCCTTCGAGCTGCAGCCGCAGCAGCGCGGCCTGCTCCCGCAGCTGGCAGTTCTTCATGTACAGCTCGACGAAGACCGAGACCTTCGCCCGCAGCACCCACGGGTCGAACGGTTTCGAGATGTAGTCCACCGCGCCTGCCGCATAACCCCGGAAGGTGTGATGCGGACCATGATTGATCGCGGTGAGGAAGATGATCGGGATGTCCCGGGTCCGCTCCCGCCGCTTGATGTGCGCGGCGGTTTCGAAACCGTCCATGCCCGGCATCTGCACATCCAGCAGAATGACCGCAAAGT
Organism: Streptomyces sp. NBC_01260; assembly: GCF_036226405.1. Taxonomy (NCBI): domain Bacteria; kingdom Bacillati; phylum Actinomycetota; class Actinomycetes; order Kitasatosporales; family Streptomycetaceae; genus Streptomyces; species Streptomyces sp. NBC_01260. The sequence continues at coordinate 1,880,463 of NZ_CP108464.1, forward strand.
CGTCCGTGAGCAGCGCTTTGAGCGCTTCCTCCCCTGACGATGCCCGCACCAGTGTCTGATCGAGCGCAGAGAGGATGGCCTCCAGCGCCAGCAGATTCTCCGGCCGGTCATCGACCAGGAGGATCTTGGCCTTCGGCACCATGGCCCGTCCTCCTCGCCCCGGAATTGCACCGGGCGCCGCCCCAGAGGACGACTCCCTTACGCCGTCCGTCCTTGTGCCGGTCATGGTAGCCGCACCCCGCCCGTCACCACACCCTGTCACCGCGATGTCACCGTGCACATACCAGAAACGCGGTGGGAGACCAAAAGGTTCCCCGGAAACCGCGTTCCCACACCACTTCGGACACACTCGATCAACAAATCATCATGGATTCGCTCAATCGACGATCACTCTCCGCGCATCCATCCCTCCATAACGGAAAGAAGATGATCAGGGTCGACCGGCTTGGTGACGTAGTCGGATGCGCCGGACTCGATCGCCTTCTCCCGGTCGCCCTTCATCGCCTTGGCCGTCAGCGCGACGATCGGCAGCCCGGCGAACTGCGGCATCCTACGGATCGCCGAAGTCGTCGCATAGCCGTCCATCTCCGGCATCATGATGTCCATCAGTACGACCGTCACATCGTCGTGCTGCTCCAGGACTTCGATCCCCTCGCGCCCGTTCTCCGCGTACAGAACCGACAGCCCGTGCTGCTCCAGCACGCTGGTGAGCGCGAAGACGTTACGGATGTCGTCGTCGACGATCAGCACCTTCTCGCCGCTGAAGCGGAACGTCCTGCGGACCTCGGGCTCCTCCTGGACAGCAGGCGTCCACGGCTCCTGCGGACCGCTACGGGCCGCCGAGGGGGCAGGCAGCGCGGGCTGCTGTCCGGTGCCGCCCAGCGCCTTGCGCCGACGCCGGAACAGCTCTGCCGTGCCGCTCTGATCGTGTCCGCTCCCCTGCTGGCCCGTTCCCCGTCCGAAGCCCTGGAAGCTCTCTCCGAGCCCCTGTCCGGCCTCTGGCAGCCGCCCGCTCTCGACCGCGGCACCGTGCGCCTCGATGGGCCCGGGGCCGATCTGCGGGTAGCCCTGCGGCGGGAGTTCACTCGGGTGCAGCGGCAGGTACAGCGTGAACGTCGAGCCCCGGCCGGGCTCACTCGCCGCATGGATCTCACCGCCCAGCAGCCGGGCGATCTCCCGGCTGATGGAGAGGCCCAGGCCCGTACCGCCGTACTTGCGGCTGGTCGTGCCGTCCGCCTGCTTGAACGCCTCGAAGATCACCAGCATCTTGCTGGACGCGATCCCGATTCCGGTGTCGGTCACCGAGAACGCGATCAGATCGGCGTCGGCGTCACGCAGCGAACCCGCCTCCAGCAACTGTTCACGGATGGCGTTCGGCACCTCCGCCCCCGCATGCCGGATCACCAGCTCGACAGCGCCGCTGTCGGTGAACTTCACCGCGTTGGAGAGCAGATTGCGCAGCACCTGGAGCAGCCGCTGTTCGTCGGTGTGCAGCGTGGCCGGCAGTTCCGGTGACACCCGTACGGAGAAATCCAGCCCCTTTTCCGCGGTGAGGGGCCGGAAGGTCGCCTCTACGTAGTCGACCAGCTGAACCAGCGCGATCCGGGTCGGGCTGACGTCCATCTTGCCCGCCTCGACCTTCGACAGGTCGAGGATGTCGTTGATCAGCTGCAGCAGATCGGACCCCGCGCCGTGGATCGTCTCGGCGAATTCCACCTGCTTCGGTGACAGATTGCCCTCGGCGTTGTCCGCCAGCAATTTGGCCAGAATGAGCAGCGAGTTGAGCGGCGTACGCAGCTCGTGCGACATGTTGGCCAGGAACTCCGACTTGTAGCGCATCGAGACCGCGAGCTGTTCGGCGCGCTCCTCCAGGACCTGGCGCGCCTCTTCGATCTCGGTGTTCTTGACCTCGATGTCGCGGTTCTGCTGGGCCAGCAGCTCGGCCTTCTCCTCCAGTTCCGCGTTGGACGCCTGGAGGGCTTTCTGGCGGTTCTCCAACTCCTGCGACCGGTCGCGCAATTGCTCGGTCAGCTCCTGCGACTGCTCCAGCAGCTTCTCGGTCGTCGTGTTGACGCTGATGGTGTTGACGCTCGTGGCGATCATCTCGGCGAGCTGGTTGAGGAAGTCCCGCTGGATATGCGTGAACGGCTGGAACGAGGCCAGTTCGATCACTCCGAGGACCTTCCCCTCGAAGAGCACCGGCAGCACGATCACATGCGCGGGCGGCGCCTCTCCGAGGCCCGAGGAGATCTTCAGATAGCCCGGCGGCACGTTGTCCACCTGGATCGTCCGCTTCTCCTCCGCGGCCGTGCCGATGAGCGTCTCACCGGGCCGGAAGGACGTCGGCATGGAGCCGGCGGAGTAGCCGTAGCTGCCCCGCATCCGGAGCACGTACGCGCCCTCCCGGTCGCCCTCCGCGCCCAGCGCATCGGTCTCGCCGGTCGCCATGGCCAGGAAGAAGGCGCCGTGCTGCGCGGACACGACCGGGGTCAGCTCGCTCATGATCAGCGAGGCCACGTCGTCGAGATCGCGCCGCCCCTGCATCAGACCGGAGATCCGGGCGAGGTTGCCCTTGAGCCAGTCCTGCTCCTTGTTGGTGGCCGTGGTGTCACGCAGGTTGGCGATCATCGTGTTGATGTTGTCCTGCAGGGCCTGGATCTCACCGGCCGCGTCCACATCGATCTTCAGATTGAGATCGCCGCGGGTCACCGCGGTGGCGACGGCCGCGATGGCACGCACCTGGCGGGTCAGGTTTCCGGCCATCTCGTTCACCGACTCGGTGAGGTCGCGCCAGGTGCCGTCGACGTCCCGCACCCGTGCCTGGCCGCCCAGCTGCCCCTCGGTACCCACCTCGCGGGCCACCCGCGTCACCTGCTCCGCGAAGGAGGACAGCTGATCGACCATCGTGTTGATGGTGTTCTTCAGTTCCTGGATCTCACCGCGGGCATCGATGTCGATCTTCTTGGTGAGATCGCCCTTCGCGATCGCCGTCGTGACGGTGGCGATCTGGCGCACCTGACCGGTCAGGTTGGACGCCATCGAGTTCACGGACTCGGTGAGGTCCTTCCAGGTACCGGCGACCCCGGGGACCCGTGCCTGGCCGCCCAGCTCGCCCTCCGTGCCCACCTCGCGGGCGACCCGGGTCACCTCGTCGGCGAACGAGGACAGGGTCGTCACCATCGTGTTGACGGTGTCGGCGAGCTCGGCGACCTCGCCGCGTGCCTCGACGGTGACCTTCTTCGTCAGATCGCCGTTGGCGACCGCGGACGAGACCCGGGAGATGTTCCGCACCTGGCTGGTCAGGTTGTTGGCCATCAGGTTGACGTTCTCGCTGAGGTCCTTCCAGATGCCCGTGGCACCGCGCACCCGGGCCTGGCCACCGAGGATGCCCTCGGTACCCACCTCACGAGCGACTCGCGTCACCTCGTCACCGAAGTTCATCAGCTGGTCGACCATCGTGTTGACGGTCGTCACCAGTTCGAGGATCTCGCCCTTGGCGTCGACGGTGATCTTCTTGGAGAGATCGCCCTTGGCCACGGCGGTGGTGACCTCGGCGATGTTGCGGACCTGAAGGGTCAGGTTGTTCGCCATGCCGTTGACGGACTGCGTGAGGTCCTTCCACGTACCGGAGACGCCCTGCACCTCGGCCTGACCGCCGAGGATGCCTTCCGTACCCACCTCGCGGGCGACCCTGGTCACCTGCTCCGCGAAGTTCGAGAGCTGGTCGACCATCGTGTTGAGGGTGTTCTTCAGCTCCAGGATCTCACCGCGCGCGTCCACGTCGATCTTCTGCGACAGGTCACCGCGCGCCACCGCGGTGGCGACCTGCGCGATGTTACGGACCTGAGCGGTGAGGTTCCCCGCCATGCCGTTCACCGAGTCGGTCAGATCGCGCCACACACCGGCCACGCCGGGCACCTGGGCCTGGCCGCCGAGCCGCCCGTCCGTGCCCACCTCGCGGGCCACCCGGGTCACCTGCTCCGCGAAGGCGGAGAGCTGGTCGACCATCGTGTTGATGGTGTTCTTCAGCTCCAGGATCTCGCCGCGCGCGTCCACGTCGATCTTCTGCGACAGGTCACCCCGGGCCACCGCCGTGGTCACCTGGGCGATCTGGCGCACCTGGGAGGTCAGGTTCCCCGCCATGAAGTTGACGGAGTCGGTGAGCTCCTTCCACGTACCGGAGACTCCGTCGACCCGTGCCTGACCGCCGAGACGGCCCTCCGTGCCCACGTCCCGCGCCATCCGTGTCACCTGGTCGGCGAAGGACGACAGCTGCGCCACCATCGTGTTGACGGTGTTCTTCAGCTCCAGCATCTCGCCCGCGACATCGACGGTGACCTTCTGCGACAGGTCGCCGTTGGCGACCGCGGTCGTCACCTGCGCGATGTCCCGCACCTGACCCGTCAGGTTCCGGAACGCCGTGTTGACGGAGTCCGTGAGGTCCTTCCAGGTACCGGCCGCACCGGGCACCTCGGCCTGGCCGCCCAGCCGGCCCTCGACGCCGACCTCCCGGGCCACCCGGGTCACTTCCGAACCGAAGGACTGGAGCTGGTCCACCATCGTGTTGACGGTGTTCTTCAGCTCCAGCATCTCGCCGGCCACGTCGACCGTGACCTTCTGCGTCATGTCACCGCTGGCCACCGCGGTCGTCACCTGCGCGATGTCGCGCACCTGGGTCGTCAGGTTGCGGAAGACGGTGTTCACCGAGTCGGTGAGGTCCTTCCACGTGCCCGCGGCACCCGGCACCTGTGCCTGTCCGCCGAGCACGCCCCCGCCGCCGACCTCGCTGGCCACCCGCGTGACCTCGTCGGCGAAGGTGCGGAGCGTCTCGGTCATCTGGTTGATGGTCTCGGCGAGCTGGGCGACCTCGCCGCGCGCGCTCACCCGGACCTTCTGTGACAGGTCGCCGTTGGCGACCGCCGTCGTCACCTCCGCGATGCCGCGCACCTGAGAGGTGAGGTTCCCCGCCATGGTGTTGACGGAGTCGGTGAGGTCCTTCCACACCCCGGCCACCCCAGGCACCGTCGCCTGCCCGCCCAGCTCGCCCTCGGTGCCCACCTCGCGGGCGACCCGGGTCACCTCGGAGGAGAACGACGACAACTGGTCGACCATGGTGTTGACGGTGTTCTTCAGCTGAAGCATCTCGCCGGCCACATGGACGGTGACCTTCCGGGACAGGTCGCCCTTGGCGACCGCCGTCGTCACCAGGGCGATGTCACGCACCTGTGCCGTCAGCCGGTACGCCATGGTGTTCACGGAGTCCGTGAGGTCCTTCCAGGACCCGGACATGCCGCGCACCTGGGCCTGCCCGCCCAGCTTGCCCTCGGTCCCCACCTCGACCGCGACCCGCGTCACCTGCTCGGTGAACGCCGCCAGCTGGTCGACGAGGTTGTTGACCGTACGGGCGACCTTCAGGAACTCGCCGCGCAGCGGCCGTACCGTCTCGTCGGTGACGTGCGACCGGAGCTCCATCCGCTGCTCCAGATCACCGTCGGCCACCGCCGACAGCACCCGTCCGACCTCCGAGACCGGGCGCGCGAGATCGTCGACCAGCTCGTTGGAGGCATCGATGGCGGCGGCCCAGGACCCTTCGCAGGCACCCGTCTCCAGCCGCTCGGTGAGCTTGCCCTCCCGTCCGACCACACGCCGCACCCGAGCGAGCTCACCCGTGAGGTGGACATTGCGGTCCGCGACTTCGTTGAAGACAGCCGCGATCTCCGCCATCACACCGTCGCCGGAGACGGTCAGGCGCCTGCGGAAATTACCGTCACGCATGGCCACCAGACCGGCCAGCAGTCTGTTGAGCGCTGCCGCGTCGACTTCGATGGTTCCATTGCGCTGCTTCTTCACGGACTGTCCGCCTTTAGTGCGCGTGCCTGTACCCCGCGCCGCCACGTCAGACTCCACCGTGTCCCTCCCGCAGGGTTGACCGTATCGCTCGGGTCTTCTCTGGGAGCTTGCCCAGATCCTCAATGGCTCACCGCCACAGACCACCGTTGACGGGTGACCATGCGGACGTCAAATCGTTGAAACCTACCAGGCCGGAACCGGTCGGGGTGGAACGTCCAATGGTTGTCCCACATGCCTCTGTTGGGAAGCCCACACTTGTCCGGTCACAGGTCCGTATCCGTTCGTCCGCGCCCGAAGTCTGCCCTCGTGTACCCGGTGCCCGGACGGAGCGTCTAGCCTGGCAAGCGAATCGAAGCGGCTAGAAACGGGCACAGGACTCGGGGAAGCGACGAGACACCAAATGGGGAGTGCTGTGATCACGGCGCGCGCGGCTGCCACCTTCGACCCGGTCGGGCGCTCCGTCGCGACCGCCCGTGCCTTTGTCCGCGACACCCTCCAGGGGTGGGGATACACCGACGTCGTCGATGATGCCGTCGTCCTCACCAGCGAGCTCGTCACCAATGCGGTGGTCCACGCGGGCACCGCCGCGGACGTGCTGTGCCTTCGTACGGAGGACGGCGTCCGGGTCGAGATCGCCGACCACTATCCGGAACGCGAGATCCCGCTCCAGTCCACCGGCCCCGACTTCGGCAGCCCGGACCGGGAGGGCGGCCGCGGCCTGCTGCTGTGCGCCGCGCTCGCCTCCCGCTGGGGCGTCGAGTACTCCCCCGCGCACAAACACGTCTGGTTCCAGCTCGATCTCCCCGACCGCCCGGTGGGTATCCGCTCCGCGGGCCCGCTGCTCCCCGTCGACCTGCTCCCGGTCACCGACGAACGGGTCAGGGTCGCCGTCGTCCAGATCGACAGCCTGGGCGCCATCGCGGCATGGAACGACGACGCCGCGTACCTGTTCGGATACACGTCGGACCAGGTCACCGGCAAGCAGCTCACCGACTTCACCGCCTGGCCGCAGACGCCCGGCACCAACACCGGTATCGCCGACGCGCTGCGGCTCTCCCGCTGGGAGGGCAGCTACGGCATCCGGGGCGCCGACGGCCGCACCATCGCGGTCTACGGCTCCCACCTGCGCGTACGGGACACTCAGGGCGACCCCTCGACGGTCTGTCTGCTGGTCCGCGAATACGAGCGGGCGGTGCTCCAGTCGCCGGTGCGCACTCCGGTCTCCGACCCGAACACCGAGATCCGCAAGACGGACCCCTTCGAGGTCTTCATCGGCTCCCCCGCCCCCGACGACCTCGACGGTCTGCTCCAGCGCACCGTCGAGCGGGCACGCGACATGCTCGACGCCGACGCGGCGTTCCTGCTGCTGGCGACGGACGACGAGACCGAGCTGGAGGTGCGGGCCACGACCGGCCTGCCCTCCGCGCGCCAGCGCTTCGCCCGTGTCCCCGTCGAGGCCGGCACCGGGCGGTACGGCTCGGCGCGCATGCCCGCGGTCCACGAGGACCTCGACGCGGTCCCGGGCGCCGTCCCGCTGCTGGGCAACACCGGTATGCGTTCCGTGGTCACCGTCCCGCTGAAGGTCGAGGGCCGTCTCACGGGCTCCCTGGGCGTCGCCGCCGAGGCCGCCGGCCGGTACTCGAACGAGGAGGCCCTGCGCCTCCAGTTCGCGGCGGACCGCATCGCCCTGGCCGTCGAGTCCGCCCGCCTCGGCGAACTGGAACGGCTGCGCCGCGGTTCCCTCTCCTTCCTCGTCGAAGCGTCGGACCTCCTCGCGGGCACGCTCGACCGGGATCAGACCCTGGCCCTGATGGCTCAGATGACGGTCCCGACCCTGGCCACCTGGTGCGCCGTCTACACGATCGCCGACCAGTCCTCGGACCCGTACCTCTCGTACGTGCTGCACGAGGACGAGGAGCTCATCGACGGCCTCAAGGCCCTTCTCTCCAAGATCTCCCCGCCGGAACCGGTGCCGGCCCCCGGCGCCCGTGTCTGGTCCGCTCCGTCCGAGGCAGCCCACGAGGCAGCCCTGCGCACCTCGATGCGCACCATCGGCCTGGGCGACGCCGGAAGCCTGGGCGCGGGTATCCGTACAACGCTTGCCACTGCGGCCGCGGTGGGCGGGGAGACGGTCGTCCTTCCGCTCGTCGCCCGCAACCGTGTCATCGGGATGCTCACGCTCGGCAAACCGTCCGACGACCATTTCCGCCAGGAGATCCTGGAACTGGCCGAGGACCTCTCCCGCCGGGCGGCGCTGGCTCTCGACAACGCCCGCCTCTACTCGGAGCGCATGGCGATCAGCCAGTCGCTGCAGCGCAGCCTGCTGCCGCCGGGACTGCCGGACGTACCCAATGTCGAGATCGAGGTCATCTACCGGGCAGCCGGTGAGGGCAACGAGGTGGGCGGCGACTTCTACGACGTCTTCCCGATCCGCGACGGTGCCTACGGTTTCGCCATCGGCGACGTCTGCGGCACCGGCCCGGAAGCGGCGGCCGTGACAGGCCTGGCCCGCCACGCCCTGCGTCTGCTCGCCCGCGAGGGCTTCGGCGGCCCCGCCGTCCTTGAGCGGCTGAACGCCGCCATCCTCGACGAGGGCGCCCGCAGCCGCTTCCTGACGCTGCTGTACGGGGAGCTGTGGCCCCAGGAGGACGGCAGTGCGCTGCTGAAGGTGGTCTGTGCGGGCCACCCGCTGCCGCTGCGCCTGCGCCAGGACGGGTCGGTCGAGGCCGCGGCGGAACCGCAGCCGCTGCTGGGCGTCATCGAGGACCTGGAGCTGTACGAGCAGACGTTGACCCTCGACCCGGGCGATGTGCTGCTGTGCGTGACCGACGGTGTCACCGAACGCCGTGAGGGCACCCGGATGCTCGGCGACGACGGCCTGGCGGAGGTACTGGCCACGTGCACGGGCCTTACGGCGGGTGCGGTGGCGTCACGCATCCTGCGGGCCGTCGAGCGGTTCGCCGCCGAACCGGCCTCGGACGACATGGCCATCCTCGCAATGCGCGTCCCCGAACCGCCGGCCGCATAGCTCCGGATACGCGAAAAGCCCCCGCCGAGTGGCGGGGGCCTTTTCGTCTGCCTGAGCCCCAATGCGGAATCGAACCGCAGACCTTCTCCTTACCATGGAGACGCTCTACCGACTGAGCTATTGGGGCCTCGCTGCCCTGCGGCAACGAGCTAAATCATACCCTGATCCAGGGGGTGCGCAAAACCATCTGTCGCAGCGTCACCGACCCACGTCCCCACGGTGTTCCGCCCCCGCAGGGGCCCGTCGGCGGGCCTTCCGGGCCGGGTGTGCCTCCGTACCGCGGCAGTGGGCCGGCGGACCTGGTCCGGAACGCAGAAAAGCCCCGTGCCACAAGGGCACGGGGCTCAACTACTATCAAAAGGAGTTCGGCGGCGTCCTACTCTCCCACAGGGTCCCCCCTGCAGTACCATCGGCGCTGAAAGGCTTAGCTTCCGGGTTCGGAATGTAACCGGGCGTTTCCCTAACGCAATGACCACCGAAACACTATGAAATTAACCAACACCGGAACAAAACACGGCCGTTCGTTATTTCAGAACTAACACAGTGGACGCGAGCAACTGAGGACAAGCCCTCGGCCTATTAGTACCAGTCAGCTCCACCCGTTACCGGGCTTCCACATCTGGCCTATCAACCCAGTCGTCTACTGGGAGCCTTAACCCTTCAAGAGGGTGGGAATACTCATCTCGAAGCAGGCTTCCCGCTTAGATGCTTTCAGCGGTTATCCTTTCCGAACGTAGCCAACCAGCCATGCCCTTGGCAGGACAACTGGCACACCAGAGGTTCGTCCGTCCCGGTCCTCTCGTACTAGGGACAGCCCTTCTCAATATTCCTACGCGCACAGCGGATAGGGACCGAACTGTCTCACGACGTTCTAAACCCAGCTCGCGTACCGCTTTAATGGGCGAACAGCCCAACCCTTGGGACCGACTCCAGCCCCAGGATGCGACGAGCCGACATCGAGGTGCCAAACCATCCCGTCGATATGGACTCTTGGGGAAGATCAGCCTGTTATCCCCGGGGTACCTTTTATCCGTTGAGCGACAGCGCTTCCACAAGCCACTGCCGGATCACTAGTCCCGACTTTCGTCCCTGCTCGACCCGTCGGTCTCACAGTCAAGCTCCCTTGTGCACTTACACTCAACACCTGATTGCCAACCAGGCTGAGGGAACCTTTGGGCGCCTCCGTTACTCTTTAGGAGGCAACCGCCCCAGTTAAACTACCCATCAGACACTGTCCCTGATCCGGATCACGGACCCAGGTTAGACATCCAGCACGACCAGAGTGGTATTTCAACGACGACTCCACAACCACTGGCGTGGCCGCTTCAAAGTCTCCCACCTATCCTACACAAGCCGAACCGAACACCAATATCAAACTATAGTAAAGGTCCCGGGGTCTTTCCGTCCTGCTGCGCGAAACGAGCATCTTTACTCGTAGTGCAATTTCACCGGGCCTATGGTTGAGACAGTCGAGAAGTCGTTACGCCATTCGTGCAGGTCGGAACTTACCCGACAAGGAATTTCGCTACCTTAGGATGGTTATAGTTACCACCGCCGTTTACTGGCGCTTAAGTTCTCAGCTTCGCCGACCCGAAAGTCAGCTAACCGGTCCCCTTAACGTTCCAGCACCGGGCAGGCGTCAGTCCGTATACATCGCCTTACGGCTTCGCACGGACCTGTGTTTTTAGTAAACAGTCGCTTCTCGCTGGTCTCTGCGGCCACCCCCAGCTCATGGAGTAAATCCAATCACCAGTGATGGCCCCCCTTCTCCCGAAGTTACGGGGGCATTTTGCCGAGTTCCTTAACCATAGTTCACCCGAACGCCTCGGTATTCTCTACCTGACTACCTGAGTCGGTTTAGGGTACGGGCCGCCATGAAACTCGCTAGAGGCTTTTCTCGACAGCATAGGATCATCCACTTCACCACAATCGGCTCGGCATCAGGTCTCAGCCTTAATGTGTGACGGATTTACCTACCACACGGCCTACACCCTTACCCCGGGACTACCACCGCCCGGGCTGGACTACCTTCCTGCGTCACCCCATCGCTTACCTAGTACAAGTCTGGTTCGTCGGCTCCACCACTACCCTCAACTCCGAAGAGATCGGGCCGGCTTCACGGACTTAGCATCGCCTGATTCAGTATTGGGCGTTTCAAAGCGGGTACCGGAATATCAACCGGTTGTCCATCGACTACGCCTGTCGGCCTCGCCTTAGGTCCCGACTTACCCTGGGCAGATCAGCTTGACCCAGGAACCCTTAGTCAATCGGCGCACACGTTTCTCACGTGTGTATCGCTACTCATGCCTGCATTCTCACTCGTGAACCGTCCACAACTCGCTTCCGCGGCTGCTTCACCCGGCACACGACGCTCCCCTACCCATCCACACAGGCGTTGGCCCTATATGTGTGAATGACACGACTTCGGCGGTACGCTTGAGCCCCGCTACATTGTCGGCGCGGAATCACTTGACCAGTGAGCTATTACGCACTCTTTCAAGGATGGCTGCTTCTAAGCCAACCTCCTGGTTGTCTCTGCGACTCCACATCCTTTCCCACTTAGCGTACGCTTAGGGGCCTTAGTCGATGCTCTGGGCTGTTTCCCTCTCGACCATGGAGCTTATCCCCCACAGTCTCACTGCCGTGCTCTCACTTACCGGCATTCGGAGTTTGGCTAAGGTCAGTAACCCGGTAGGGCCCATCGCCTATCCAGTGCTCTACCTCCGGCAAGAAACACACGACGCTGCACCTAAATGCATTTCGGGGAGAACCAGCTATCACGGAGTTTGATTGGCCTTTCACCCCTAACCACAGGTCATCCCCCAGGTTTTCAACCCTGGTGGGTTCGGTCCTCCACGAAGTCTTACCTCCGCTTCAACCTGCCCATGGCTAGATCACTCCGCTTCGGGTCTTGAGCGCGCTACTAAATCGCCCTATTCGGACTCGCTTTCGCTACGGCTTCCCCACACGGGTTAACCTCGCAACACACCGCAAACTCGCAGGCTCATTCTTCAAAAGGCACGCAGTCACGACTGCATGTGCAAGCACACACAGCGACGCTCCCACGGCTTGTAGGCACACGGTTTCAGGTACTATTTCACTCCGCTCCCGCGGTACTTTTCACCATTCCCTCACGGTACTATCCGCTATCGGTCACCAGGGAATATTTAGGCTTAACGGGTGGTCCCGCCAGATTCACACGGGATTTCTCGGGCCCCGTGCTACTTGGGTGTCTCTTAAACGAGCCGTTAATGTTTCAGCTACGGGGGTCTTACCCTCTACGCCGGACCTTTCGCATGTCCTTCGCCTACATCAACGGTTTCTGACTCGTCTCACAGCCGGCAGACCGTGAAAAAGAGATCCCACAACCCCGCATGCGCAACCCCTGCCGGGTATCACACGCATACGGTTTGGCCTGATCCAGTTTCGCTCGCCACTACTCCCGGAATCACGGTTGTTTTCTCTTCCTGAGGGTACTGAGATGTTTCACTTCCCCTCGTTCCCTCCACACTGCCTATGTGTTCAGCAGCGGGTGACAGCCTATGACGACTGCCGGGTTTCCCCATTCGGACACCCCCGGATCAAAGCTTGGTTGACAGCTCCCCGGGGCCTATCGTGGCCTCCCACGTCCTTCATCGGTTCCTGGTGCCAAGGCATCCACCGTGCGCCCTTAAAAACTTGGCCACAGATGCTCGCGTCCACTGTGCAGTTCTCAAACAACGACCAGCCACCCACCACCCCACCCTTACCGGGCGAGTTCACTGGGGCCGGCAACCGAAGGACGACCACGACGGCCGTACCTTCAGATACCCAACAGCGTGCCCGACCCGACCGATCACTCCCCACATTCCACGCCGAAGCAGTACTAGTGAAAAACAACCTGTCGTGCCGAATAGTCAACGTTCCACCCATGAGCAACCAGCACCGAACATTCGCCGGTGTACTGGCCTCTGACCCGGAAAACCGGGTAAGAAATGCTCCTTAGAAAGGAGGTGATCCAGCCGCACCTTCCGGTACGGCTACCTTGTTACGACTTCGTCCCAATCGCCAGTCCCACCTTCGACAGCTCCCTCCCACAAGGGGTTGGGCCACCGGCTTCGGGTGTTACCGACTTTCGTGACGTGACGGGCGGTGTGTACAAGGCCCGGGAACGTATTCACCGCAGCAATGCTGATCTGCGATTACTAGCAACTCCGACTTCATGGGGTCGAGTTGCAGACCCCAATCCGAACTGAGACCGGCTTTTTGAGATTCGCTCCGCCTCGCGGCATCGCAGCTCATTGTACCGGCCATTGTAGCACGTGTGCAGCCCAAGACATAAGGGGCATGATGACTTGACGTCGTCCCCACCTTCCTCCGAGTTGACCCCGGCAGTCTCCTGTGAGTCCCCATCACCCCGAAGGGCATGCTGGCAACACAGAACAAGGGTTGCGCTCGTTGCGGGACTTAACCCAACATCTCACGACACGAGCTGACGACAGCCATGCACCACCTGTACACCGACCACAAGGGGGGCACCATCTCTGATGCTTTCCGGTGTATGTCAAGCCTTGGTAAGGTTCTTCGCGTTGCGTCGAATTAAGCCACATGCTCCGCTGCTTGTGCGGGCCCCCGTCAATTCCTTTGAGTTTTAGCCTTGCGGCCGTACTCCCCAGGCGGGGAACTTAATGCGTTAGCTGCGGCACCGACGACGTGGAATGTCGCCAACACCTAGTTCCCAACGTTTACGGCGTGGACTACCAGGGTATCTAATCCTGTTCGCTCCCCACGCTTTCGCTCCTCAGCGTCAGTAATGGCCCAGAGATCCGCCTTCGCCACCGGTGTTCCTCCTGATATCTGCGCATTTCACCGCTACACCAGGAATTCCGATCTCCCCTACCACACTCTAGCCTGCCCGTATCGACTGCAGACCCGGGGTTAAGCCCCGGGCTTTCACAACCGACGCAACAAGCCGCCTACGAGCTCTTTACGCCCAATAATTCCGGACAACGCTTGCGCCCTACGTATTACCGCGGCTGCTGGCACGTAGTTAGCCGGCGCTTCTTCTGCAGGTACCGTCACTTTCGCTTCTTCCCTGCTGAAAGAGGTTTACAACCCGAAGGCCGTCATCCCTCACGCGGCGTCGCTGCATCAGGCTTTCGCCCATTGTGCAATATTCCCCACTGCTGCCTCCCGTAGGAGTCTGGGCCGTGTCTCAGTCCCAGTGTGGCCGGTCGCCCTCTCAGGCCGGCTACCCGTCGTCGCCTTGGTAGGCCATTACCCCACCAACTAGCTGATAGGCCGCGGGCTCATCCTTCACCGCCGGAGCTTTTAACCTTCCCCCATGAGAGGGAAAGTATTATCCGGTATTAGACCCCGTTTCCAGGGCTTGTCCCAGAGTGAAGGGCAGATTGCCCACGTGTTACTCACCCGTTCGCCACTAATCCACCCCGAAGGGCTTCATCGTTCGACTTGCATGTGTTAAGCACGCCGCCAGCGTTCGTCCTGAGCCAGGATCAAACTCTCCGTGAATGTTTTCCCGTAATCGGGATCACACACACGAGAGCGGAACAATCGAGTCGGAATAAGACCGATCGTTCACTATGTCCTCGCTATGTGCATTGCCTGGTAGAACCACTAGTGTGGTCTGCCAGGACTTTCAAAGGAACCTCGAACCTGCCGAAGCAGGTCGGGGTATCAACGTATCTGGCGTTGACTTTTGGCACGCTGTTGAGTTCTCAAGGAACGGACGCTTCCTTTGTACTCACCACCAGAACATTTTCTGGGGCTTTCCTCCGGGCGCTTCCCTTCGGTCTTGCGTTTCCGACTCTATCAGACTCTTTCGTGTCCGATTCCCGGTCGAAGCGGGCCTCGCATTTTCGCTTTCCAGTTCTTCGCTTTCACGCTTTCCCTTTCCAGCGGTTCCAACCTTACCAGACTCAATTTCGTTCCGTTTCCGGTTCGAATTCGATTTCCAGTGGCCGTTGAAGTGGCCTTGCCTTTCGGCTGAACCGACTTTATCAGAACTTCTGAGTCGGAATTTCCATCCTCTGCGGGAGGCTCACGGCGCACGAGTGCGCGCTGTGCTTCCCGGTGAGGCGGAGCCGTAAACCTACTGGAGCGGGGCTCCCCGATGCAAATCGGGGGCCCCGCTCCGGAGTTCGCGCCTGTCGGGGTCAGACCTCGACGACGACGGGAAGGATCATCGGACGCCGGCGGTAGGTGTCGGAGACCCACTTGCCCACCGTGCGGCGGACCAGCTGCTGGAGCTGGTGCGGCTCCATCACGCCGTCCTGGGCCGACTTGTTGAGTGCGTCCTGGACCTTCGGTACGACCGCGCTGAAGGCCGAGTCGTCGATGCCGGAGCCCCGGGCCTGGATGTGGGGGCCGCCCACGATCTTGCCGGAGGAGCTGTCGACCACGATGAACACGGAGATGATGCCCTCGTCACCGAGGATGCGGCGGTCCTTGAGAGAGGTCTCGGTGACGTCGCCGACCGAGAGGCCGTCCACGTACACATAGCCCGCCTGGACCTTGCCGACGATCTTGGCCTTGCCGTCGATCAGGTCGACGACCACGCCGTCCTCGGCGATGACGATGTGGTCCTTCGGTACGCCGGTGAGGGCGCCCAGTTCGGCATTGGCCCTGAGGTGGCGCCATTCGCCGTGGACCGGCATCAGGTTCTTCGGCTTGCAGATGTTGTAGAAGTACAGCAGCTCGCCGGCCGAGGCGTGGCCGGAGACGTGGACCTTGGCGTTGCCCTTGTGGATGACGTTGGCGCCCCAGCGGGTCAGACCGTTGATCACGCGGTAGACCGCGTTCTCGTTGCCGGGGATCAGCGACGACGCCAGGATGACCGTGTCACCCTGGACGATCCGGATCTGATGGTCGCGGTTGGCCATCCGGGACAGGGCTGCCATGGGCTCGCCCTGCGAACCCGTGCAGACCAGCACGACCTCGTCGTCCGGCAGGTCGTCGAGGGTCTTGACGTCGACGACCAGGCCCGCGGGAACCTTCAGATAGCCCAGATCACGGGCGATGCCCATGTTCCGGACCATCGACCGTCCGACGAAGGCGACCCTGCGGCCGTATTCGTGGGCCGCGTCGAGGATCTGCTGGATGCGGTGCACGTGGCTGGCGAAGCTCGCCACGATGATCCGCTTCTGGGCATTGGCGAAGACCGTGCGCAGGACGTTCGAGATGTCCCGCTCGGGCGGTACGAAGCCGGGGACCTCCGCGTTGGTCGAGTCGGAGAGCAGCAGGTCGATGCCCTCCTCACTCAGCCGCGCGAAGGCGTGCAGGTCGGTGAGGCGGCCGTCCAGCGGCAGCTGGTCCATCTTGAAGTCACCGGTGGCGACGGCCATGCCCGCAGGAGTGCGGATGGCGACCGCGAGAGCGTCCGGGATGGAGTGGTTGACCGCGATGAACTCGCAGTCGAAGACGCCGATGCGCTCGCGCTGGCCCTCCGTGACCTCAAGGGTGTACGGACGGATGCGGTGCTCCTGGAGCTTCGCCTCGATGAGTGCGAGGGTCAGCTTGGAGCCGATCAGCGGGATGTCCGCCTTCAGACGCAGCAGATACGGGACACCACCGATGTGGTCCTCGTGGCCGTGCGTGAGGACGATGCCCTCGATGTCGTCGAGACGGTCCCGGATCGTCGTGAAGTCCGGAAGGATCAGGTCGATTCCGGGCTGCTCCTCCTCCGGGAAGAGCACGCCGCAGTCGACGATGAGCAGGCGGCCGCCGTACTCGAAGACCGTCATGTTGCGGCCGATTTCGCCGAGGCCGCCCAGCGGGGTGACCCGAAGGGCGCCCTTCGGGAGCTTCGGCGGGGTGCCGAGTTCAGGATGCGGATGACTCAAAAGACTCTCCTTACCACACGCGCCACGTACCGCTTGGGCACGTGGCGCGCATGTCATTCGTGCACTTGCTGTTGTCTTGGGGTGTTGCCCTCTTGCGAGTGTTCTTCGCGTATTCAGTTGTGAAGTCTGTGGTTACAGCTGTACCCCACCGGCGGCGAGATCGATCTTGAGCTGCGCCGTTTCGTGTGCGGAGAGTTCCACCAGGGGGAGCCGCAGCGGGCCCGCGGGGAGACCCTGGAGGGTCAGTGCGGCCTTGGTGGTGATCACACCCTGGGTACGGAACATGCCGGTGAAGACGGGCAGCAGCTTCTGGTGGATCTCCGTGGCCTTCTGGACGTCACCGCCCAGGAACGCC
Source organism: Streptomyces sp. NBC_01260 (assembly GCF_036226405.1). Taxonomy (NCBI): domain Bacteria; kingdom Bacillati; phylum Actinomycetota; class Actinomycetes; order Kitasatosporales; family Streptomycetaceae; genus Streptomyces; species Streptomyces sp. NBC_01260. The sequence continues at coordinate 1,897,537 of NZ_CP108464.1, forward strand.
TCGACGAGAGCCCGCAGGTCCGGGGTGACGACATGGCCGACGACGGAGACGAGGCCGACCGCGCCGACCGAGAGGAGCGGGAGGTTCAGCATGTCGTCGCCGGAGTACCAGGCGAGGCCCGACTGGGCGATGGCCCAGCTGGCGCGGCCGAGGTCGCCCTTGGCGTCCTTGTTGGCCACGATGCGCGGGTGCTCCGCGAGCCGCACGAGCGTCTCCGTGTCGATCGGCACACCACTGCGGCCGGGGATGTCGTAGAGCATCACCGGCAGGCCGGTGGTGTCCGCGATCGCCGTGAAGTGCCGCAGCAGGCCCTCCTGCGGAGGCTTGTTGTAGTACGGCGTCACCGCGAGGAGGCCGTGAGCGCCGGTTCGCTCGGCCGTGCGGGCGAGCTCGACGCTGTGGCGGGTGTCGTTGGTCCCGATGCCGGCGACCACGTGCGCCCGGTCTCCCACTGCATCCAGCACAGCCCTTACGAGCTGGTCTTTCTCCGCGTCGCTGGTGGTCGGGGACTCGCCGGTGGTGCCGTTGACGATCAGGCCGTCGTTGCCTGCGTCCACCAGATGGGTGGCGAGCCGCTGTGCGCCGTCGAGGTCGAGTGCGCCGTCCGCCGTGAAGGGCGTGACCATAGCGGTGAGGACCCGCCCGAAGGGGGTCTGCGGAGTGGAGATCGGAGCCATGGGTAACACGCTACTCGTTGCTCGGCGCGCGGTGTCCCCTCGGGGGGACAAGCGATAGGAGCCCGGCACTGCCTGCTCGGGGGTTCAAGCAGTGCCGGGTCCGTTTGATCAGCCTAGATGAACTTCACGAAACGCCGCAATACGGACACCGCCTATGGAGCGACGCGTCCATTCTTGTTGAACGCTGCATGGGTCAGCGGCATGAGCCCCGCCCAGTGCGCCTCCATCTGCTCGCCGACCATTTCGATCTCGCGCTGCGGGAAGGACGGGACCTTCGCCAGCTCGTGCTGGGTGCGCAGGCCGAGGAAATGCATCAGCGAGCGGGCGTTGCACGTGGCGTACATCGAGGAGAACAGGCCGACCGGGAGAACCGCGCGGGCCACCTCGCGGGCCACGCCTGCGGCGAGCATCTCCTGGTAGGCCTCGTACGCCTGGAGGTACGAGTCCTCCATGACGCGGCCGGTGAGCTCCTGCTGGGCCTCGGTGCCCTCGACGAACTCGTACTTGCCGGGACGCCCCTGCTGGACGAGCTTGCGGGACTCCCCCGGAACGTAGAAGACCGGCTCCAGCTCCCTGTAGCGGCCCGATTCCTCGTTGTACGACCAGCCGACGCGGTGCCGCATGAACTCGCGGAAGACGAAGATCGGGGCGCTGATGAAGAAGGTCATCGAGTTGTGCTCGAACGGGCTTCCGTGCCGGTCCCGCATCAGGTAATTGATGAGCCCCTTGGAGCGCTCAGGATCCTTGGTGACCTCCTCCAGTGACTGCTCACCGGCCGTGGAGACACGGGCGGCGAAGAGCACATCGGAGTCGCCTGCGGCATGTTTCACCAGGTCAACGGTGACATCGCTGCGGAAGCTGGGCTTTGCGGGCTCGGGGGTCTCGGTCACCGGCGGGGTCCTTCCAATGGCGTCGCTCGGGCGGCGCCCACTCTACGGGCCGCCACTGACAACGCCGTCGGCACCGCCCGTTCGAGGATTCTTTCGACCAATTCGGCGATTCGGGGCACCGATCGGGCTCGCCATACGTCTGACTCATTAGCACCACTCGAACCAGAGTTCAAGGAGAGTTTCCTCATGTTCCGCCGGCGTGAAGCCGTCCCGTTCTCTTTCGTGGCCGAGGCCGACCGATTCCGCAGCAACGTCACACCACCGCCCCGGGAACGCACCACCGTCTCCGAGCTTGCGGCCCGCAGCCTCGTCGGGTTCGCCGTGATCGCCGGACTGGCCGGATCACTGCTGCTCGGCCTTCCCGCCCTGGCACCCGATCAGTCCCCGTCGCACAGCCAGCAGACCGAGGCAGCACCGGGGCACTGACTCGTACGGGCCCCCTGGGTGGTACGGGCGGTCACCCCCTCGGTAGCCTCACCGGGCACAGCAATCGAGCGTGCTTGCGAGTGAGGATCAGTCGTGCCCCTGCCCTTCCTGACGGCCGACCGGGCGTTCGACGCGAGCGCTGAGGATGTCGCGCTGCCGTTCGACGACCACGACAGCTGGCGGCGTCCCTACCGCCCCGGACCGTGGCGGGTCGCTGCTGCGGCCGCCCTGCTGCTGCTCGCCTCGTTCATCCTGTTCGCAGGGATGATCATCGCGTTCGCCGGGGGCCTGCCCGGGGCGGGGGCATGTCTCGCGCTCGCCCTCGCGCTGATCATCTGTGCCCTGCGGATGCTGCGGATCGGCGCGTGGGTGAGCCGGCACGGCGTGCGCCGCGTCGGTTTCTTCCGGACGACGACCGTGCCGTGGAGCCGTGCCACGGCAGTCCGTACGGTGCAGCAGCCGGTGAAGTGGCTCGGGTTCCCCCGGACGGTTCAGGGTCAGGCCCTGATCGTCGTACGCAGGGGTGGCGACGCGGTGCCGCCGCTGCTCACGGACTCCAACGCGGACTTCCTGACGCGGGGCGAGGCGTTCGACCGGGCTGCCGACACGATTGAGGCGTGGGGGGACGAGTACCGGCAGCAGTAGGCATCGCCGTCCGGTGGCTGAGGGTGTCCTCAGCCACCGGACGGCTTTTTTCTGTCCTCAAACGCCGGACGGGCTTGAGGTGCCTGCCTGGCTTGAGCCGCCGGCGGCGCGGCTGCGCAGGGCGATGGCCCGTTGCATGGCCTTGCGGGCCCGCGGAGTGTCCCGGGCGTCCTGATAGGCGACAGCCAGGCGGAACCAGCAGCGCCAGTCGTCCGGCGTGTCCTCCGTCTCCGCCTGCCGGCGGACGAACGCCGCGTCGGCGGAGTCGCGGTCGATGCGGCCGCTCGGGGTGCGGGCCAGGTCGTCGACCGGCAGCCCGCCCTCCGCGTCGAGTTCGGCGGCCAGGGCGTTGGCCCGCCGGACGAACTGGGTGTTCTTCCAGAGGAACCAGATGCCGATCAGCGGCAGGATCAGCACCGCGACCCCGAAGGTCACCGTGAGCAGCGTGCCGTGCCGGATGAGCAGGACGCCACGGCTGCCGGCCAGGAGGAAGTAGAAAACCAGGACGGCAGCGGTGACGGTGTACGTGATCTTTGCGCGCATGGCGGTGGGCTCAGTCAGTTGAGGTCGAGGAAGTTTTCCAGGCCGAACGTGAGGCCCGGCGCGGTCGGCACGCGGCGTGCACCGAGCAGGATGCCCGGCATGAAGCTGCTGTGGTGCAGCGAGTCGTGCCTGATGGTGAGGGTCTCGCCCTCGCTCCCGAGCAGCACCTCCTGGTGGGCGAGCAGACCGCGGAGCCGGACCGAGTGGACCGGGATTCCGTCGACGTCCGCCCCGCGCGCCCCGTCCAGTGCCGTCGTGGTGGCGTCGGGCTGGGGTGCGCTGCCCGCCTCGCGGCGCGCCGCGGCGATGAGCTGGGCGGTGCGGGCCGCGGTGCCGGAGGGGGCGTCGGCCTTGTTCGGGTGGTGGAGCTCGATGACCTCGACCGACTCGAAGTAGCGTGCGGCCTGCTGGGCGAACTTCATCGTGAGGACCGCGCCGATGGAGAAGTTCGGCGCGATGAGCACACCGGTCTCCGGTGAGCCGGAGAGCCAGGTGTTCAGCTGCGCGAGCCGTTCGTCGGTCCAGCCGGTGGTGCCGACCACCGCGTGGATGCCGTGCCGGATACAGAAGTCGAGATTCTCCATCACCGACGCCGGGGTGGTGAGCTCGACGACGACCTGGGCACCGGTGTCCAGGAGGGTCTGCGGCTTGTCGCCGCGGCCGAGTGCGGCCACCAGCTCCAGGTCGTCGGCGGCCTCGACGGCTCGTACCGCCTCGGAGCCGATACGGCCCCTGGCACCGAGAACGGCTACGCGCAGCTTGCTCATGCTTACTTCTTTCGGGTGACGAGGTGGCTAAGGGCTGTCCCGCAATTCCCGGCGGGACAGCCCTTAGGCGACTGACTCGTGCAGACGGTCCGCCTGCTTGTCCTTGAGCGGGCCGATGACCGACAGCGAGGGACGGTGTCCGAGGACCTCGCCCGCCACCGACCGGACGTCGTCCGGCGTGACCTGTGCGATTCGGGCCAGCATGTCGTCAACCGACATCTGCTCGCCCCAGCACAGTTCGCTCTTGCCTATGCGGTTCATCAGCGCGCCGGTGTCCTCCAGGCCGAGGACCGTGGACCCGGAGAGCTGGCCGATGGCGCGGCTGATCTCCTCGTCGTCCAGTCCGTCCGCCGCGACGCGGTCGAGCTCGTCGCGGCAGATCTTGAGGACGTCGTGCACCTGGCTCGGGCGGCAGCCCGCGTACACGCCGAAGAGGCCGCAGTCGGCGAAGCCCGAGGTGTACGAGTACACGCTGTAGGCGAGGCCGCGCTTCTCCCGTACCTCCTGGAAGAGGCGGGAGCTCATTCCGCCGCCGAGGGCGGTGTTGAGTACGCCGAGCGCCCAGCGGCGCTCGTCGGTGCGGGCCAGTCCCGGCATACCGAGGACGACGTGGGCCTGCTCGGTCTTGCGGCCCAGCAGTTCGACCCGGCCCGCGGTGCGCAGCGTGCGGGAGCCCTCGCGCGGTGGCGTGGGGACGGCGTCCGTGCGGGACAGCGCGCCGGCCCGCTCGAAGGCCCTGCGGACCTGGCGGACGACCGTGGCGTGGTCGACGTTGCCCGCTGCCGCGACGACGAGGTGCGTGGGGTCGTAGTGCTTCTTGTAGAAGCGGGCGATCTGGCCGCGGTTCAGCGCGTTGATCGTGTCGACCGTGCCGAGGACCGGGCGTCCCAGCGGGGTGTCGCCGAGCATGGTGTGCGCGAACAGGTCGTGCACGCAGTCGCCCGGGTCGTCCTCCGTCATCGCGATCTCCTCAAGGATGACGCCGCGTTCGGCGTCGACGTCCTCAGGGGCGATCAGCGAGCCGGTCAGCATGTCGCAGACGACATCGATGGCCAGCGGCAGGTCCGTGTCGAGGACCCGCGCGTAGTAGCAGGTGTACTCCTTCGCCGTGAAGGCGTTCATCTCGCCGCCGACCGCGTCGATGGCGGAGGAGATGTCCAGGGCGCTGCGCTTGCCGGTGCCCTTGAAGAGGAGGTGTTCGAGGTAGTGCGTCGCGCCGTTCAGGGTCGGGGTCTCGTCGCGTGATCCGACGTTGGCCCAGATCCCGAAGGTGGCGGAGCGTACGGAGGGCAGGGTCTCGGTGACGATCCGCAGGCCGCCGGGAAGTACCGTGCGGCGGACCGTGCCGATGCCGTTGGTGCCCTTGAGAAGCGTTTGGGTACGGGCGACGGCCCGCGCCTCCGAGGAGGTGCGGGCCGTCGTCACGGAACTACGGGACGTCACTTGGCGGCGTCGTCCTTCTTCTCGTCCTCTTCACCCTCGACGACCGGGATCAGCGAGAGCTTGCCGCGGGAGTCGATCTCGGCGATCTCGACCTGGACCTTGGCACCGACGCCGAGCACGTCCTCGACGTTCTCCACGCGCTTGCCACCGGCGAGCTTGCGGATCTGCGAGATGTGCAGCAGGCCGTCCTTGCCGGGCATCAGGGAGACGAACGCACCAAAGGTGGTGGTCTTGACGACCGTACCCAGGTAGCGCTCGCCGACCTCCGGCATGGTCGGGTTGGCGATCGCGTTGATCGTGGCGCGCGCGGCCTCGGCCTGCGAGCCCTGCTGGGCACCGATGTAGATGGTGCCGTCGTCCTCGATCGTGATGTCGGCGCCGGTGTCCTCCTGGATCTGGTTGATCATCTTGCCCTTGGGGCCGATGACCTCACCGATCTTGTCCACCGGGATCTTGACGGTGATGATCCGCGGGGCGTTCGGGGACATCTCGTCCGGGACGTCGATGGCCTCGTTCATCACATCGAGGATGTGGAGGCGGGCGTCACGGGCCTGCTTCAGCGCGGCGGCCAGGACCGAGGCGGGGATGCCGTCGAGCTTGGTGTCGAGCTGGAGCGCGGTCACGAACTGCTTCGTGCCGGCGACCTTGAAGTCCATGTCACCGAACGCGTCCTCCGCACCGAGGATGTCGGTGAGGGCGACGTAGTGGGTCTTGCCGTCGATCTCCTGCGAGATCAGGCCCATGGCGATACCGGCGACGGCGGCCTTGAGGGGCACACCGGCGTTCAGCAGCGACATGGTGGAGGCGCAGACCGAGCCCATGGACGTCGAGCCGTTGGAGCCCAGCGCCTCGGAGACCTGGCGGATCGCGTAGGGGAACTCCTCGCGCGACGGCAGCACCGGCACGATGGCGCGCTCGGCGAGCGCGCCGTGGCCGATCTCGCGGCGCTTGGGCGAGCCCACGCGGCCGGTCTCACCGACGGAGTACGGCGGGAAGTTGTAGTTGTGCATGTAGCGCTTGCGGGTCACCGGGGAGAGGGTGTCCAGCTGCTGCTCCATACGGAGCATGTTGAGGGTGGTGACGCCCAGGATCTGGGTCTCGCCACGCTCGAAGAGCGCCGAGCCGTGCACGCGCGGGATGGCCTCGACCTCGGCGGCGAGCGTACGGATGTCCGTGACGCCGCGGCCGTCGATGCGGACCTTGTCCTTGATGACGCGCTCGCGGACCAGCTTCTTGGTCAGCGCGCGGTAGGCACCGGAGATCTCCTTCTCGCGGCCCTCGAAGGCCGGGAGGAGCTTCTCGCCCGCGATCTCCTTGATGCGGTCGAGCTCCGCCTCGCGCTCCTGCTTGCCGGCGATGGTGAGCGCCTTGGCGAGCTCGGTGCTGACGGCCTTGCTGAGCGCCTCCAGGACGTCGTCCTGGTAGTCGAGGAAGACCGGGAACTCACCGGTGGGCTTGGCAGCCTTGGCGGCGAGGTCGGACTGGGCCTTGCAGAGCGCCTTGATGAAGGGCTTCGCGGCTTCCAGACCGGCGGCGACGACCTCTTCGGTCGGGGCCTCGGCGCCGTCCTGGACGAGCTGGATGGTCTTCTCGGTGGCCTCGGCCTCGACCATCATGATCGCGACGTCGCCGTCTTCCAGGACGCGACCGGCGACGACCATGTCGAAGACGGCGTCCTCGAGCTCGGTGTGCGTCGGGAAGGCGACCCACTGGCCCTTGATCAGGGCGACGCGGGTGGCGCCGATGGGGCCGGAGAAGGGCAGGCCCGCCAGGATCGTGGAGGCGGAGGCGGCGTTGATCGCGACCACGTCGTACAGGTGGTCGGGGTTGAGCGCCATGATCGTCTCGACGATCTGGATCTCGTTGCGCAGGCCCTTCCTGAAGGAGGGGCGCAGCGGCCGGTCGATCAGGCGGCAGGTGAGGATCGCGTCCTCGGAGGGGCGGCCCTCCCGGCGGAAGAAGGAGCCGGGGATCTTGCCGGCGGCGTACTGCCGCTCCTCGACGTCCACCGTGAGGGGGAAGAAGTCGAGCTGGTCCTTGGGCCGCTTGGAAGCGGTGGTGGCCGACAGCACCATGGTGTCGTCGTCCAGGTACGCGACGGCGGAGCCGGCGGCCTGCTTGGCCAGGCGGCCCGTCTCGAAGCGGATGGTGCGGGTGCCGAAGGTTCCGTTGTCGATAACGGCCTCGGCGTAGTGGGTCTCGTTCTCCACTAGTGATTTCTCCATACTCGTCGTCTTTCGTCCTGTCGCCCGTGTGGCGCAGGACGGTGCGGAGAGGCGCACCGGGTGTGCGGGGCCGGTCTTCGATCGAAGCTCCCGGGCGTTGTCCCGGGGGCCACTACCGAGGACCGGCGGCGGCCGTGGGGCGCGCCTCTCCTCGTCTGGTGTTGTACGTCCAGGTTACTGAGCTTGACCCCAGTCCCGCACGTACGGCAAAGGGAGCGGCCCCCTGGATGTGGGCACCGCTCCCTTTCACAGCGTCTTTACTTGGCGCCGCCGGCCGCGCCACGGCGGATGCCGAGGCGGTCGACGAGCGCACGGAAGCGCTGGATGTCCTTCTTGGCCAGGTACTGCAGAAGGCGGCGACGCTGGCCGACCAGGATCAGCAGACCACGACGGGAGTGGTGGTCGTGCTTGTGCGTCTTGAGGTGCTCCGTCAGGTCCGAGATGCGGCGGGAGAGCATGGCCACCTGAACCTCGGGGGAACCGGTGTCGCCCTCCTTCTGCGCGAACTCGGTCATGATCTGCTTCTTCGTAGCGGCGTCGAGCGGCACGCGGTACTCCTCTAGGTGTTCGATGCGCCCACGAGTGCCCCTGGTCTTGATCTCAGGGGAGCTTGAGTGACTCGGGAGCGAAGGTCCGATGAGCGCAGCTCCCAGAGCGAACCGGGAACGCGTACACAAACGGCCACAGCCAGACTACCAGCCGTTCGGAGCGGCCCCGACGGGCCTCAGCTCGTGAGGGCCCTGGCCCTGGCGAAGACGTCGAGGACGGCCAGGCAGAGCGGGACCAGGGAGAGCAGGAGCGCGCTCTCGGCCAGGTCCAGGAGCCGGCCCCAGAACGGGGAGAGGCCCTTGCGCGGCACGATCAGGGCGACCGCGACGAGCAGGGCGGCGCCGGCGGCGACGGCTGCGCAGAGCCACATCGTACGGAGGTCGAGGGAGCCGCGGTCGCCGTACCGGGTCAGCTCGTCCAGCAGGTCGGCGGGCGGGTTCAGCGCGAGGCCGAGGATGAGCAGGGCGATCGCGCCGACGCCCCCCGCCAGCAGGCAGACGATCTGCGAGGTGTAGCGGAAGAGCCGGGCGCGCAGCAGCAGCGCGAGTCCTGCCGCCAGGGCGAGCAGCCGGCCCCAGGGACTGTCGGAGAAGCCGAGTACGGCGGCGGCCGCGACGACGACGGCCGCGCACCCGCCGGCCAGGCCGAGCAGCAGCTCGTGGCCGCGGCGGGCCCGGTCCGCGATGCCGTCGGCGTCGACGGGCGGGCCCGGGGTGCCGGGCGCGGCGTCCGGGGAGCCGAGATGGTCCCCGTAGCCGCCCGGGGCGGAGCGCGGTGCGTCGTATCCGATGGGCAGCCGGGCGAAGCGGGCGGAGAGGCCGGGGAGAAAGGCGACGAGTCCGAGGCCGACCGGGGCGCAGACGGCGGCGGCCCTGGTGGCGGAGGTCTCGGTGAGTATCGCGGCGAAGGCCGCCAGGGTGCCGGCGGTGGCGAGGAAGGCCGTCGCGACGAACGGGGCGTCGCCGCTGGGGGTCAGGGCGACCAGCACGACGGAGGCGATCAGTACGGCGACGCAGCCGAGCAGGAACTGCAGCCTGCCGGGTCCCTGGCCGGCGTCCGGCCCGATGACGCCGGAGCCGGCGACGAGGACGAGGGGCAGGGCTCCGAGGCCGGCCGCGACGGCGGCGGCGCGGTCCGTGTAGACCCGGGCGCGTACCCCCGCGAAGGCGGTGAGCAGCACTCCCGCGGCGCCGGCGACGATGCCGGGCAGGCCGTGCGTGTCGTGGCGGACCGGGTCGGCGGACCAGAGGACGAAGCCGAGCAGGACGAGGAGCAGGACGGCCCCCGCCAGGCCCGCGCCGCGCAGCAGGTCGTCGCTCCAGAGGTGGCGGTCGCGGCTGACGGCCGAGGCGACGGCGTCGGAGACGTCGTCGAAGACGGCGGGCGGCAGGGAGTGGGCGAAGGGGCGCAGCAGCAGGAGTTCGCCGTCGAGAACCTGCTGGGCGGCAAGGGTCCGGGCGCCGTCGAGGACCGTGCCGTCACGGCGTACGAGGTGGTGTCCGGTGGGGGTGCCGGCCGCCTGGGTCCGGCCCGTGAGGCGGAGGATCTCGGGGTAGACGTCGGCGACGGCGATGTCCTCGGGCAGCGCGACGTCGATCCGGCTGTCGGGCGCCACGACAGTGACACGGCAGAAGCCGGTCGCCGCAGTCGTACTCACGTGTCTGGTCCCCCTGATTCGCGGTTGCGCACCGTGCGCGCGCAACCCTACCGGGAGGGGGAAAGAGGCCTCGGCACGTAGGATCACCGTCGCGCGGAGGACAAGTCCGCGAGCAGAGGCAGCCATTGGGGCGCCGGTGCGGATCCACCCGGCCCTTCGCCCGTCCGCACTGAGGGATTGATGTTCCGGTGAGCCAGATCGTCGTGAAACGACCGCCGCGGTCCCTGCCGCCGGAAGTCCCCGCGGACGAGTTGACGTTGATGGCCCCTCCCGAACTGCCGCGCGGGCAGCGGGAGGGCCTGCTGATGCAGCTTCTGCCGGTGCTGGGCATGGGCTCGTCGGTGGTCTTCTTCTTCTCGCCGCAGGCTCCCCCGTTCATGCGGATCATGGGTGTGCTGATGCTGGTGTCGACCGCCGGCATGGCCATCGCGCAGCTGGTGCGTCACCGGCGGGGTTCGCAGGGGCAGTTGGCGGATGTCCGGCGTGACTACCTCAAGTACCTGGCGAGGACGCGGATGGTGGTGCGCGGGACCGCGCGTGCCCAGCGGGACGCACAGTTGTATCTGCACCCGGCTCCCGAGCAGCTGTGGTCGGTGGTCGCCGAGGGCGGCCGGGTGTGGGAACGGCGGATCGGCGACGAGGACTTCGGCGAAGTGCGGCTCGGGCTCGGGAGGCAGCGGCTGGCGACGCCGCTGTCGGCGCCGGACACCGCTCCGCCGGATGAGCTGGAGCCGCTGTGCGCGGGCGCGATGCGGCGTTTCCTGGCGGTGCACGGCTCGCTGGACGGGCTGCCGGTGGCCGTCTCGATGCGGGCGTCCTACCGTGTGACGGTCTGCGGCCCGGCGGAGTCGGCGCAGTCCGCGGCGCGGGCGATGGTGGCCCAGCTGGTGACGCTGCACTCCCCCGAGGACCTGGTGGTCGCGGTCGTGGCGGGACCCGGTGCGGTGGCGCGCTGGGAGTGGACCAAGTGGCTGCCGCACGTGCAGGTGCCCGGTCAGGTCGACGGGGCCGGCTCGAAGCGGCTGTTCGGGAACGGCCTGGGTGAGCTGGAGCCGTTGCTGGCGAACCGGCTGGAGGGGCGGCCGCGGTTCGGCCGCGAGGCCCGGCCGCTGCTGGACCGGCCGCACGTCGTGGTGGTCCTGGACGGCGCCGCGGTGCCGCCGGACTCGCGGTTCGCCGCGGCCGAGGGGCTGCAGGGCGTGACGATCGTCGAGGTGGCGCCGGACGGGCCCGACAGACCGCGCGACGGTCTGTCCGTGGTGGCGCGGCCCGGCCTGCTGCGGCTGGAGTCCGGTACGGGGCCCGCGCACGAAGGGGTGCCGGACGGCATCTCGCTGCCGGCGGCCGAGGCGCTGGCCCGGCAGCTGGCGCCGCTCAGGACGGGCGGGGGCGAGGACGACGAACCGCTGCTGGCCGATCTGGACTTCACCGATCTGCTGGATCTGGGTGACGCGGGCTCGGTCGATGTGGCGCGCGGCCGGCGGCCGCGGTCGGACTCCGAGCGGCTGCGGGTGCCGATCGGGGTCGGCGAGGACGGTCTGCCGGTGATGCTGGACCTCAAGGAGTCGGCGCGGGACGGCATGGGGCCGCACGGGCTCTGTGTCGGTGCGACGGGTTCCGGGAAGTCGGAGCTGCTGCGGACGCTGGTGCTGGGGCTCGCGGTCACGCACCCCTCCGAGACGCTGAACTTCGTGCTCGCGGACTTCAAGGGCGGTGCGACGTTCGCCGGTATGTCGCACCTGCCGCATGTGGGCGCGGTCATCACCAACCTGGCCGATGACCTGGCGCTGGTCGACCGGATGGGCGACGCGATCCGCGGTGAGCTCCGGCGCCGCCAGGAGCTGCTGCGCTCGGCGGGCAACTACGCGGGCATCCACGACTACGAGAGGGCGCGGGCGGCGGGTGCGGCGCTGGAGCCACTGGCCTCGCTGATCCTGGTCATCGACGAGTTCTCCGAACTGCTCACCGCCAAGCCCGACTTCATCGACATGTTCATCCAGATCGGCCGGATCGGCCGTTCGCTGGGGGTGCACCTGCTGCTGGCCTCGCAGCGGCTGGAGGAGGGAAAGCTGCGGGGTCTGGAGACGTATCTCTCGTACCGGATCGGGCTGCGGACGTTCTCGGCCGCGGAGTCGCGCACGGCGCTGGGGGTGCCGGACGCCTACCACCTGCCGTCCGTGCCCGGCTCCGGCTACCTCAAGACCGGTACGGACGAGATGACGCGGTTCAAGGCGGCGTACGTGTCGGGGGCGTACCGCACCGGCGGTTCCGCTCTGCCCGCGGGACGGCTTCTGGCCGAGCGGCGGGCCGCGGTCTTCAGCGCGCTGCCGGTGCCTGTGGACCACGCGGCGCCGGACCCGGGGCCCGCGCCGGCGGCCGCCGAGGACGACGCGCTCGCCGACACCGTCCTCGATGTGATCGTGCGGCGGCTGGAGGGGCAGGGGCTCCCCGCCCACCAGGTGTGGCTGCCGCCGCTGGACCGGGCGCCGACGCTGGATCAGCTGCTGCCGGGGCTCGCCGCGTCCGACGGCCGCGGGTTCACCGCCACGGGGTACGGCCGGCCCGGCGGGCTGACCGTCCCCCTCGGTCTGGTCGACAAGCCGTTCGAGCAGCGGCGCGAGGTGCTGCACCTGGACTTCTCCGGCGCGGCGGGGCACCTGATGGTGGTCGGCGGTCCGCGGTCCGGCAAGTCGACGCTGCTGCGTACGCTGATCGCGTCGTTCGCGCTCACCCACACCCCGCGCGAAGTGCAGTTCTACGGAGTCGACTTCGGGGGCGGGGGACTCGCCTCGCTGGCGGACCTGCCGCATGTCGGGGCGATGGCCTCGCGGCTGGACCCGGAGCGGGTGCGGCGTACGGTCGCCGAGGTGGCGGGGGCGCTGGCCGGGCGCGAGGAGTTCTTCCGGGCCCACTCCATCGACTCCATCGCGGCCTACCGGCGCAGGCGCGCACTCGGTGAGCTGCCCGGCGAGGCGTGGGGCGACGTCTTCCTGGTCATCGACGGCTGGAGCGGGCTGCGGACCGAGTACGAGGGGCTGGAGCAGGTCGTCACCGACATCGCCGCGCGCGGCCTCGGCTACGGCGTCCATGTCGTGCTGTCGGCCGCCCGCTACCTGGAGGTGCGCGCCGCGCTGAAGGACCAGATCCTCGGGCGGCTCGAACTGCGGCTCGGCGATGTCATGGACTCCGAGTTCGACCGTGGGGTCGCCGCCCGGGTTCCGGCCGGGGTGCCCGGCCGTGGCCAGGTGGCGGAGAAGCTGCACTTCATGGGTGCGCTGCCGCGTATCGACTCGGTGGCGGGCGCGGCGGATCCGGCCGACGGCACGGCCGCGCTGACCGCGGCGGTGCGGGCGGGCTGGACGGGTGCGCCGGCCCCGGCCGTACGGCTGCTGCCGCGCAGGCTGCCCGCGGATCAGCTGCCGAAGGGGTTCGAGTTCCCGGACCGGGGCATCGCGATCGGTATCGACGAGACGGAACTGGAGCCGGTGTTCGTCGACTTCGACACCGATCCCTTCTTCCTGGTCTTCGGCGAGAGCGAGTCGGGGAAGACCAATCTGCTGCGTCTGATCGCGAAGCAGATCGCGGAGCGCTACTCCCCCGACGAGGCCAGGTTCGTCGTCGGCGACTACCGGCGGTCGCTGCTGGGCGCGCTGCCGGAGAGCCATCTGCTGGAGTACGCGCCGACGGCGAGTGCGATGCGGATGCACATGGAGGCACTGGCGGGTGTGTTCGCGCGCAGGCAGCCCCCGGCGGATGTCAGTCCGCAGCAGCTGCGCGACCGCAGCTGGTGGACCGGTCCGCGGATCTTCGTCGTCGTCGACGACTACGACCTGGTGGCGACGGGCGCGGGCAGTGCGCTGGCCCCGCTGACGGAGTACCTGCCCTTCGCCCGGGACACCGGGGTGCGTTTCGTCATCGCGCGCAGTTCGGCGGGGGCCTCGCGCTCCATGTACGAGGCGTTCATGCAGCGGATCAAGGAGCTGGGCGCGCAGGGGGTGGTGCTGTCCGGCGATCCGGCCGAGGGCGATCTGATCGGGTCGGTGCGCGGACGGCCCATGCCGCCGGGACGCGGGTACTTCGCCACCCGGCGCCGGGGGAACCCGCTGGTGCAGACCGGGCGGCTGCCCGGGCGAGGCTGACGCGGCGCGGCGCATGAGAGCACACAACCATGCCGCGCGCTGCGAAATGGCTGACCGGATCCCTCGTCGGCACGGGCCCTGTACGGTGCCGTGCAGAGCCACCGTACGGAGAGGAACCCTTGACGATGGGCACGCAGGCGGAGAAGGACGAGCTGTACGCACTCGACATCTCGGGGGTGGAATGGCTGAGTGCGCCCGGCACCGAAGAGGCGGAGGAGCGGGTCGAGATCGCGCATCTGCCGGGCGGGGCGGTGGCGATGAGGTCCTCGCTGGATCCGGAGACCGTGCTGCGGTACACCGAGGCCGAGTGGCGCGCCTTCGTACTGGGCGCCCGGGACGGCGAGTTCGACCTCACGTAGCGAAGCGGCGGGGCAGCGGGGCAGCGGCGGGCCACGGTCGCGCTCGCACTCGCGGTACGCACAATGGGCACGTTCGGGTGAACGTGCCCATTGCCGTGTGTGTCCGCCGGGTCTGCGCGACCGGTGGTCAGTACGCCTCGGTGAACAGGCGGGAGGACTTGAGGTCCGTGAAGCGGTAGTGGTCCTTGCCGGACTCGACGATCCTCGCCACCTGCTCCAGGCGGCGCTTCATGTCGTCGGCCCTGCCCCGGTACTTGTTCTGGAGCGTCACGTACTCGCTGTGCGCCTCACCGTCCCAGGTGTCGGTGACGACCTTGAGCGCGGTGTCCATCTCTTCGAGGTCGCGGCAGATGTTCTGGGACACCGCACGGATGCGGTTGGCCATCTCCTGGACGCTCTCGTACCTGACCTTGGTGTGCGGGTCGTGGCCCATCCGACTTCTCCTCTGGTCTCGGCTGCCGGCTCGGCTGTGGTTGAAGATGTGCGGCTGTGGGGTTCAGACGCCGTTCAGCCCGGAGGTGTTGGCCGGAGCGGCCGGTTCCTTCACCGAATTGAAGGCCGCGCGGACCTCCTCGTCGTTGGCGTTGCTGAGGTTCTTCGTGGTGCCCACGGCGTGGTGCAGCACATTGAGGAGGCGGCGGATCCCGTCGTGGTCCTCGTTGATCACGAGCTGCGCGGAGGTGAATCCCGAGGCGCCCGCGCCGGTCCATCCCGCACCGGCCGTCGCGAGGATGTCGGCCAGCTCCCTGGACTGTCTGGACACCGCCTCGGCAGTGTTGATGATCTTGTTCTTGGCCTGGACGATCGGATCGTCGGCAAGTCCGAAACCGCCTGCGGGGCTGGTCATCCGGAGGTCCTGTCTCTCGGTTCGCAGACCTGTCCGCCGAGCGCGGCCAGGTGGCCGGTAGTGAAGTCCCGTACCGGCCCGGCCATTTCACCATCTCTCCCCGGCTGCGGCTTTTGCCCGGGGAGCCGCGTTGACGTGCCTTGACGCGTACTGGCGCGCCTCAGCGGGCGCGCGGGCCCCGGCGTCGCCGGATGTCGCGCGCGACCGTCGCGGTGCCGGCTACCACGCCGACGAGTACGGCCGCGGCCGCCAGCGCGTAGGCCGCGTACCGCTTGCTTCGCTCCTGCGGGGTCCGCGACATCGACAGGTGCGCGGGTTCGGGGGCCTGGGCCCTGGCGGGCGGCGGGTCCGGGCGGGGTGCGTCCTGCGGGGCGTCGTCGCCGGACAGGGCGCCCACCGGGTCGACGACGCCCCAGCCGACGAAGTCGTCGTGGCCGTTGACGGAGCGCTCGGCGGTCTGCTCGATCCGGGCGACGATCTGCGCCGCCGTCCAGGCCGGGTACTTGGCGCGCATCAACGCGGCGACGCCGGTGACGTAGGGCGCGGAGAAGCTGGTGCCGTTGTCGGTGCACTGGCCGTTGCCGGGGACGGTGGAGACGATGTCGACGCCGGGTGCGGCGACCCCGACGAACCCCCCGGCCTGGGAGAAGGGGGCGCGTTCGTTGTTGCGGTCGGACGCGGCGACGGCGAGGACGCCGTCGAAGGCGGCGGGATAGGTGCGCTTCGGCCGGCCGTCCATGCCGTCGTTGCCCGCGGAGGCGACCACCACGATGTCCCTGCCGATCGCCCGGGCCACCGCCCGGCCCAGCACGGAGTCCTCGGTCAGCGGCCGGGTGGTGTCCTGGGAGATGTTGATGACCTCGGCACCCTTCGCGATCGCGTGGTCGATCGCGGCGGCCATCGTGGTGTCCTTGCCGCTGTTCTTCTCGTCGTTCTGGCGGATCGGGATGATGGTGGCCTCGGGGGCCAGGCCGACGAATCCGGTGCCGCCGCGGGGGCGGGCGGCGATGATGCCGGCCACCTTGGTGCCGTGGCCGACCTGGTCGACGGTGCCGTCGGTGCCGCCGCCCGGCAGGAGATCGGCGCCCGCGGAGGCGTCCACGGCCGAGGTGAGCTGTGGGTTGGTGTCGTCCACCCCGGTGTCGATGACGGCGACGCGGACACCCTTGCCCCTGGTGTCCTGCCACAGCTCGTCCAGGAGCACGCGCTGGAGCGGCCAGGGGCGGCCCTCGAACTGCTTCTTCATCGGAAAGGTGCACACGCCGCCGCCGTCTATGCGCAGGTCCCCGGCGCCCGGATCGGCGTACGCGGCCCGCGGACCCGCGAGTGCGGCCGCGGCGGCCACCGCGGCGGCCGTCAGCAGGACCGTCTTCCGGTACGGCGTCATCTTCTCCCCCTGCTCTTCGGTTGCCGCCCGCCCGGGACTGTCACGAACCCTGGGGCCGGCGGGCGCTGTTGGTGTCGAGCCGGGGGCCCTTGGACAGGAAGTCCGACCACTCGATCGGGACGAGGGCGGGTGTCACCTTCTCGTATCCGAGCCGGATCTGCGCCTCGCCGGGTTCGGGGCGCCCGTCCGGCCCGTTCGCCGCCCCGGCGGTGCCGATGCCGGAGCGCTCGGCGTCGCTGTCGCCGTTCGCCTGAACCGCGTACCGCAGTCCGGTGTCGGTCACCAGGAAGAGTGATCCGTCCGGGCTGGTCTGCCGGCCCCGGACCTGGGTGTAGAGGAGGCCGCTGCCCGGAGTGACGTACGTGCTGGTGCCGGCCGCCCCGACGGAGGCGGGGTACGAGGTGCCCGCCCAGGTGCTCAGGGTCGTCGCGCCGCCGCCGTCCGCCCTGCGCAGCACATTGCAGACGGTGTCGCGGCCGGAGCTTCCGGCGCCGGTGGCATTGACCCGCTCGGCCCGGTGCGCCGGCCAGTGCGCGGCCTGGCCGGTGAAGGGGACGGGGTCGGGCACGAAGTCCTGGAGGCCGACGGTGCGCGCCTCGCCGTCCAGGTCGAGTGCGGCGGTCTGCGGGGAGTTGATCAGCAGCCAGGCGGTGAACTCGGAGACCGGCCGGACCTTCCCGCCGAGGACGACGTAGTACGCGGTGCCCTCTCCGTTGCGGGTCCGCAGCACCGTGCCGATCCGGTTCTCCTGCGCGGAGAGCCGTCCTTCGACGTGCGCCGGGGCGCCGGCGTTGCCGGGGATCCGGGGGAAGACGATCGGGCTGCCGTCGTGCAGGGTGGCCAGCCAGTCGTCGGTGACGGGCTGCGGCTGTGCGCTGCCGACGAGGGCGCCGGTCAGATGGCCGAGGTCGGCCGCGGTCTCGTCGATGCGGTACTTGGTGCCGCGGGCGTCGACGAGGTAACGGGTCCGGTCCTGGCCCCTGACGTAGAGCGTCTGGCCGCCGGTGAGCCTGTTCGCGCCCTCCGTCAGCCCGTTGTCCCGTTCGGCGAGGACGAAGGCGGCCTTCTGCACGCTGTTGCCTTTGCCGCCCGGCTGCACGCACACGGCCCAGCGCTTCGCCGTACCCGCGTCCTTGGCCTCGGGCAGCCGGTCGGGGGCGTACGGAATGCCGAGGACCGGTCCGCGCGGGGGCTTTCCCGCGTCCAGGATGTCGTCGGCGACCTGCACGACGTCGTAACTCTGCGGGGTGAGCAGCAGCCTGGCCGACGCGAGGTTCAGCACGGGGTGCAGCAGGGTCTTGCTGTTCTTGCCCCGGCCGGTGGTGAGCACCACGTAACGGGTGGTCGACTTCTTGCCGACGATCACGTTGGTGCCGGGCCGGTCCCAGTCCGTGGGGGCGGTCGGCCTGAACATGCCGACGGCGCCGAAGCCCGCGAGGATCAGGGCCCCGGCGACCACGCCCGGCAGGACAGCGCGCAGCGGGCGCGGGGCGCCCTCGTCGGAGCCGGTCGGTGAGGGCCGGAGGAAGGCCGCCACCATGCGTCTCTTCGCGAATGTGTACGCGTTGAGCTCGTCCCGCCGCGATGCCATGAGTCCGTCCGTCCCCCGTGCTCTCCCCGCGCGGCTCCATGAGCGGCCGCGTCCGACGCCCCGCACCGGGCCTCCGCCCCGCCCGACCGGCCCCCTACTATGCCTGTCGCCGGTGGGGGTCCGCGGGCCGGGTAGGGTGATCCAGCCGCCGGAGCCGTCGGCGGAAGAGGCGTGGCACGGGTCGAGTTGGGCCCGGACGAACGGGGGGAATGCCGCGATGATGGCTTCCGTGACGCGGACACCGCCGGCCGGGAACGTACCGCCTCCCCAGACCCCCCGGCCCAGCGGCTCCCCGGGGGATCCGGGCCGTCGGGGGCCGGGCGGCGCACGGCTGAGCGGACGAGCCGGACCGTTCGGATCGTTCCGACTGCAACAGCTCGTGCTGCTCGAGATCGCCGCCGCGCTGCTGTTGTGCGCCTGGGTCGTCGGTCCTCTGCTGCTGGCACCGGCGGTGGTGGCGGCCGCGGCGCTGGTGCTGCTGGCCGTCGTGCGCAGGCGCCGCCGTTCGCTTCCCGCGTGGCTCTGTACGGTTCTCGCGCTGCGCGCCCGTACCCGCAGGGCGGCGTCGACGGCGTTGCCCGCGGGCACCGGGCCGGGGATCGCGCCGGCGGTGGAGTGCGAACCGGGCCTGCGCACCTGCTCGTTCAGCGACCGTGACGGGCGGCAGGTCGGCATGATCGGCGACGGTACGTATCTGACGGCCGTACTCCGGATCGACTCGGACGCCACCGCGCTGCGGCCGGACCGGTCCGCACGGCCGCTGCCGCTGATGCTCGTCAAGGACGCGCTCGACGTCGACGGCATCCGGCTGGAGTCGGCGCAGGTCGTGCAGCACACCCAGCCCGCTCCCGCACCGCATCTGCCGGAGCAGTCGGTCGCGGCACGCAACTACGCGCCCCTCCAGGCGCAGACGGGTTCCCCGGCGGTCCGCATCACCTGGATCGCGCTGAAGCTGGACCCGGAGCTCTGCCCGGAGGCCGTACGGGCGCGGGGCGGCGGGCTCACCGGTGCGCAGAAATGCCTGGTCCGCACGGTCGACCAGTTGTCCAGCAGGCTGATGGGGGCCGGGTTCGGCGCGACGGTGCTGACGGAGCGGGAGCTCCACTCGGCGATCGCCACCTCCGCCTGCGCCGGTCCGTCGGCCGGGGCGCGGGCCGGCCGGTCCGGAGCGCCTGTCCGCCGCACCCTGGAGACCTCGCGGACCTGGCGTTGCGACGACCGGCAGCACACCACGTACTGGGTGCGCCGCTGGCCGCGGTTCGGCGCGGGCGGTGCGCCGATGCCGCAGCTCGTCGCGCTGCTCACCTCGGTCCCGGCGCTGGCCACGACCTTCAGCCTCACGCTGGGACGCGGCGACCGGCAGGAGATCCCGATCGCCGGACACATCCGGATCACCGGCCGCAGCGAGGAGGAACTACGCCGCGCCCGACGTGAGTTGGAGCGCACCGCACGCGGGGTGAAGACCTCTCTCGTGCGGCTCGACCGCGAACAGCTGCCCGGCGTCCTCGCCACGCTTCCGCTCGGGGGTACCCGCTGATGTCCGTGATCGCACGCCGCCGCGGACGGCTCGGCTTCGGACCGGCCGGTCCGCGCCGGACCCGGCACACCGTCCGCCTCGACCAACTGGCCTCACTGGCCCTGCCGGTCGGCGACGACGGCGTGGTGATCGGCGTGGACGGTGAGGGGCGTCCCGCCGTGATCGGCATCAACCGGCCCACCCCGTACGACATCACGCTGATCGGCGGGCTGTGGACGGCGCAGGTGCTCGCGCTGCGGGCGGCGGCGACGGGAGCCCGGATCGTGGTCGAGACGGGGCGGACCCGGGCCTGGACGAAACTGGCGCAGGCCGCGGGCGGCGGTCAGCCGTGCGTCTCGCTGCACGAGGTGGGGCGGGTGCCCGTGCAGGGCGCCTCGGCCGGCTCGCCGGTCGTCGTGGTGCGGGACTGCGGCATGAGACCACCGCGCGGGCGGGTGGTGTCCGGTCCGTGGCAGTCGGCGGTGACGCTGCTGCCGTATCTGAGCCCGGTGGCCGCCGGGTTGATGGAGAAGTCGTCACTGGTCGGCATTCAGCGGGTGTCCCCGGATGAAGCCGCGCAGATCGGGCGACTCATGCGGCTGCCTCCCGACGAGACCCGGACGCTGTCGACCCTCACGGACGGGGTCACCCTCTGGTGCACGCGCCGGGACCGGCGGTTCGTGATGACCGAGGCGACCGATGCCGAATCGGGACTGCTGGGCAGCGCACGCCGGGTGGACTGAGGGCGCGGCGAGACGTGTGCGAAATGTTCAGGTTTCCCTGCGCAGATGTGCACCTTTGACCGCTTTCCTCTTCATTCCCCGCCGCACTCAGTCCACTTGGGGGCAGTACGTGACGTACGGGACAGTGGCCGCAGTGCCGTACGGCCTGCCGTACCCGGCCCGATGACGATTAGGGTGGGTCCGGACGCGGCAGAAGAACCTGCGGGCAGGTAATGCGCGTCCCAGGGGGAGAGCCGGGCGGTTCGCACTACGGGAACGGTCGCCCCCACCCACCACGGCACAAGGGTGCTCGACCACACCAGGAGGCAAAGTGAACGGCGATCGGGACGAGATGCGCGGGAGCTGGGACAAGCCCGTCGACGAGTCGACCGACGCGGAGCCCGCCGAGATGACGGGTGAGTTCACCATCGACTACACCCCGCCCGCCTGGTACACGCAGAATACGCCGGGCGACTCCTCGGGCGGCGCCGGAACACACCTGGCTCCGCCCCCGCCGCCCAACGGCGCACCGCTGTCCGCACCCGGGCTGCCGGCCGCCGGCGGCTTCGAGCCCAACTGGACCCCGGCCCCGCCCGCCCCGGCGCCCGGCCCCCAGGTGCCGCCGGTCCCGCCGGCAGCGGCGGACGCCGGCGGTGCGGCCGATCCGTTCGGGAGCGGCGATGTGGAGAGCGGCGCGACCATGCGGTTCTCGTCCGCCGCGCTGAAGCGGGAGATCGCCGATGAGCGGGAGACGGCCGCCGAGACGGGGAGCGGCAACGGGCGCGCTGATGCGGCAGACGCCGCATCGGCCGCCGGTTCCGCCGGTGCCGGCAGGTCCGACGCCGACGCGGACCCGGCCGACGCCGGTACGGACGCGGACGCGGGTCGGGACCTGACCTCCGGGGAGAGCAACGGGTCCGACTCGGCTCCGGCCGATTCGGTGCCCACCGATTCGGTACCGTCGTCCGACGCCGCATCGGCGGAGTCCGGCGACGTCGCCGACGACGCCTTCCCCGGCAGCTCCTCGGATGGCGAGGCCGCGGCAGACGCGACGAGCGGCGCCGACTCCGGCAGCACCCCGCAGGCCGACGAGCCCGCCGACTCCGTGCCCTCGGACGCCGTCGCGGACGCGGCACCCCACGACGCACCGTCCGCGGGCGCACCCCAGGACGCCGCGCCCGCACCCTGGACACCGGCACCGCCGCAGGGCGGACTGCCGCCGCTGCCGCCCGACTTCCAGCCCGCCGCGCCGCAGCCCACCGCACCTCAGCCGGCGTCGCAGTGGCCGGGACCGCCCCCGGCGAACGGGGCACCGGCCGGCTACGGGTTCCCGCAGGCCCCGGCAGCCCCGGCGCCCCAGAGCCCGCAGCCTCCGGCGTTCCCGCAGCAGCCCCAGCCGGCGGCACCCGCGCCGCAGGCGGGCTACGGCTTCCCCCAGCAACCCGCCCCTCAGGCGCCGCAGCTGCCTCAGGCAGCACAACCATCCCGGGCACCGCAGGCAGCACAACCGCCTCAGGCGCCGCAGGCACCCCAGGCAGCACAGTGGCCCGCGCAGCAGCAGGGCGCCGCGATGCCGCCGCCCGGACCTCAGCCGCAGCAGCAGGGCGGATACGGCTTCCCCCAGGGCGGCCTGCCGCCGGCCCAGGGCACCCCCAATCTGCCCGCGCAGATCGCCCCGCACCAGCCCCAGCAGCCGGGACAGCCGCTGTTGCCGCAAGGACCGCCCGTCGACCCGCGCGCCGGAGCCGCCTGGCCCACTCCCGTCACCCACGACCAGCGCGAGCGATCGGTGCAGGGCGCCCCGCTGGGTTACACGGCTGCCGTGGAGCTCTCGTCCGACCGGCTGGTCCGGGGCAAGCAGAAGGCGAAGAGCAGCCGCGGGCCGTCCGCCGCCTCCCGCTTCAAGCTGGGCGGCAAGAAGGACGAGATCGAGCGTCAGCGCAAGCTCGAACTGATCCGCACCCCGGTCCTCTCCTGCTACCGGATCGCGGTGATCAGTCTGAAGGGCGGCGTGGGCAAGACCACGACGACCACCGCGCTCGGCTCCACCCTGGCCACCGAACGGCAGGACAAGATCCTCGCCATCGACGCCAACCCGGACGCCGGCACGCTGGGCCGCCGGGTCCGGCGGGAGACCGGGGCGACCATCCGCGACCTGGTCCACGCGATCCCGCACCTCAACTCGTACATGGACATCCGGCGGTTCACCTCGCAGGCGCCCTCCGGTCTGGAGATCATCGCCAACGACGTGGACCCGGCCGTCTCGACCACGTTCAACGACGAGGACTACCGGCGCGCGATCGAGGTGCTGGGCAAGCAGTACCCGATCATCCTCACCGACTCCGGAACCGGTCTCCTCTACAGCGCGATGCGCGGTGTGCTGGACCTGGCCGACCAGCTGATCATCATCTCCACCCCGTCGGTCGACGGTGCGTCAAGCGCCTCCACCACGCTGGACTGGCTGTCGGCGCACGGCTACGCCGATCTGGTGCAGCGGTCCCTCACGGTGATCTCCGGGGTCCGCGAGACCGGAAAGATGATCAAGGTCGACGACATCGTGCAGCACTTCGAGACGCGCTGCCGCGGCGTGGTCGTCGTACCGTTCGACGAGCACCTGTCGGCCGGCGCCGAGGTCGACCTCGACATGATGCGTCCGAAGACGCGGGACGCGTACTTCCACCTCTCCGCTCTCGTCGCCGAGGACTTCGCACGGGCCCAGCAGCAACAGGGGCTGTGGACGTCGGACGGCAGCAACCAGCCGCCCCGGTACGCCCCGCCGATGCCCGGTCAGCAGCAGGCGCCTGGGCAGCAGGCGCCCGGCCAACAGGTCCCGGGACAACAGCCCTACCCGCCCCAGCAGCCGGGCCAGATGTACCCGCCCCAGCAGCCGTACGGTGGTCAGCAGTCGCAGCAGCCCTATCCCCCGCAGCCGGGCCCCGGCGCCGGGCAGGGCTGGCAGCAGTCGCCGCCCTCGCAGGCCCAGTCGGCCGCCGACCCGGCCGGCCCGCCGCAGCAGCAGTACGGCGGACAGCCTGGTCAGCCGGGGCAGCCCGCCCCTCCCGAACTGCACGGTCCCGTCCCGCCCGCGGGGTGGCAGCAACAGCCTCCGCAGCCGCCGCCAGCGCCTCAGCAGTAAGGCGTCAGAGGTCTAAACCAATGAGGGTCCGCACCGTGTCCACGGTGCGGACCCTCATTGCATTCCCGCAGCCCACACGCCGTTTCGATGACCGTTGACGCGGCTCGACCCCCGCTGATAAACCTTCGCTTCACCAGCTGGCGATCCACAGATCAACCCGCCTTCTCCGTGCGAGTCATGACGCGAGGTCCCTGACCATGGTCGAAAGAGTTCCACCACACTCCGCCCAGCCACGCTCACGTCTGCGTGTCCTCCTGGCCGCCGGTGCCGCCGCCCTCGGGCTGGCAGCCGCGTCCGTCGTACCGGGCATACCCCTCGGAGCTGCCGCGCCCCAGCAGGCGCAGGCCGCCGACAGCGGCAAGACGACACTGACCGTCGCGGTCGCGCAGAGCGTCGACTCCCTGAGCCCGTTCCTCGCCCAGAAGCTGCTCAGCACCAGCGTCTCCCGGCTCATGTACGACTTCCTGACGAACTATGACGCCAAGGACAACCACGCGATCCCGGGACTCGCCACCAAGTGGGAGCCGTCCGCGGACAAGCTGACGTGGACGTACACCATTCGGTCCGACTCCAAGTGGTCCGACGGTCAGCAGGCCACCGCCGAGGACGCGGCCTGGACGTTCAACAAGATCATGACCGATGAGGCCGCCGCCCAGGCCAACGGCAGCTTCGTCACCAACTTCAGGAAGGTGACGGCTCCGAGCCCCACGAAGCTGGTCATCGAGCTGAAGGAACCGCAGGCCACCATGGCCGCGCTGGACGTTCCGATCGTCCCCGAACACGTCTGGGAGAAGGTCGGGGACTTCTCGAAGTTCAACAACGACACGAAGTTCCCGATCGTGGGCAACGGTCCCTTCATCCTGTCCGACTACAAGGTCGACCAGTATGTGAAGCTCAAGGCCAACAAGGACTTCTGGCGTGGTTCGCCGAAGTTCGACGAGGTGGTCTTCAAGACCTACAAGGACCAGGACGCAGCGGTCGCCGCGCTCCGCAAGGGTGAGGTCTCCTTCGTCGCCGGCTCGCCCGCGCTGACCCCCGCCCAGGCCGCCTCGCTCAAGGGCGAGAAGAACGTCAAGGTCAACGAGGGGCCGGGCCGCCGCTTCTTCTCCCTCGCCACCAACCCGGGTGCGCAGACCAAGGACGGCAAGAAGTTCGGCAACGGCAACAAGGCCCTGCTCGACCAGAAGGTCCGTCAGGCGCTGTTCCTGTCCATCGACCGCAAGACGATCATCGACAAGGTCTTCCAGGGCCACGCCGTCGAGGGCCAGGGCTACATCCCGCCGCGCTTCTCCGCGTACTACTGGCAGCCGTCGGCGAGCCAGAGCCTGGGCTACGACCCCGCCAGGGCGGCCGGACTCCTGGACCAGGCGGGCTACAAGCTCAAGGGCGACCAGCGCGTCGGCAAGGACGGCAAGCCGCTCGACCTGCGCATCCTCTGCCACGCCACGGACCCCAACGACAAGGCGATCGGCAAGTACCTGAAGGAGTGGTGGGGCAAGCTCGGCATCGGCCTCAAGGTGAACTGCCTCGACGACGTCTCCGTGCCCTGGTACGCCGGTGAGTACGACCTCGCCTTCGACGGCTGGTCCGTCAACCCGGACCCGGACTTCGTCCTCGGCATCCACACCTGCGCGGCCCTGCCGGCCAAGGCCAAGGCGAGCGCGGCCACGGACAACTTCATCTGCGACAAGACGTACGACGACCTGTACAAGAAGCAGCTCGCCGAGTACGACCCGGCCAAGCGGGCGGACATCGTCAAGCAGATGCAGTCCTGGATGTACGACTCCGGATACATGAACGTCATCGCGTACCCGAACGCGGTCGAGGCCTACCGCACCGACCAGATCAAGTCCATCACGACCATGCCCGAGGCCGCCGGGAACATCTACGGCCAGGACGGTTACTGGAGCTGGTGGTCGGCCGTACCGGCGGGCAGCGGAACGGACACGGACAGCGGCGGCGGCGGCTCCAGCTCGACCGGCGTCGTCATCGGCATCGTGGCCGTCGTCGTGGTCCTGGCGGGTGGCGGGTTCCTCCTCATGCGGCGCCGCCGCACCACCGCGGACGACCGCGAGTAGTTCCATGGACCGCGGGTACTTCCCGCGGACGGGATGAGAGAGAGCGGCGGCGGGGCCCGGAGCAGTCCGGCCCCGCCGGCCGGTCCCTCTAAGTGCAGCACGAGTAACGAGAGTTCCCCATGACAGCTGACAGCACTCCGGCGCTCGTGAAACAGGCGGATGCGGACACGGACGGTCCGGCTCCGGCCGGTCCGCCGGCCGCCCGCGGCCCACGGGCGCGCAACACCAAGGCCTACCTCACGTACGTGGCCGCCAAGATCGCCGGCGCGGCCGTCTCGCTGTTCGCCGTTCTGGTCACCAGCTTCTTCCTCTTCCGGCTCATCCCCAGCGACCCGGTGAAGCAGATGACGGGCGGCCGCCGCGTCTCCACCGAGCAGCTGGAGTCGCTGCGCCACCAGTTCGGCCTCGACCAGCCGATGTGGCAGCAGTTCACCACCTATGTGGGGGACGCGCTCACCGGCGACTTCGGCACCTCCTTCCAGTTCCACGCCCCGGTCATGGACAAGATCGTCGAGGCGCTGCCGGCGACGCTGCTGCTCACCGGCACGGCGTACGTCCTCTACAGCGCGCTCGGCATCTGGCTGGGTACCCGTACCGCCTGGCGCAACGGCTCCACGAGCGACCGGTTCAACACCGCGCTCGCGCTCACGCTCTACTCGGTGCCCTCGTTCTGGCTCGGCCTGCTCCTGATCATCGTCTTCTCGGTGGGCATCGGCCCGATTCCGGGCATGTTCCCGACCGGCGGTCTGGAGTCGGGCAACGAGACCGGCTTCGCGTACGTCCTCGACGTCGCGCACCACATGGTGCTCCCCGTGATCACCCTGGTCGCGGTCGGCTACGCGCAGACGCTCCTGGTGATGCGCTCCTCGCTGCTCGACGAGATGGGCAGCGACTATCTGACGACGGCCCGCGCGAAGGGGCTGCGCGACGACGCGGTACGCCGCAAGCACGCCGTGCCCAACGCGATGCTGCCGACCTTCACGCTGATGTTCGTCAACCTGGGGCATGTGGTCGCCGGACAGATCCTGGTCGAGACCGTGTTCTCCTGGCCGGGCCTGGGCGGCCTCTTCTACCAGGGGCTCAGCGTCCCTGACCTGCCACTCGTCCAAGGGCTGTTCTTCGTCTTCGCCACCGCGGTGATCCTGGCGAACACCCTCGCCGACGTGCTGTATCCGCTGCTCGATCCCCGGGTGGGCCGATGACTGCCGAATCCATGCCCGCCTCCACCCCCGAGGCCGAGAAGCCCGCGCCCGACGGGCCCGGGGCCGGGGCGGCCAAGAGCCCGCGCGCGCTGGCACGGGCCCGCAAGCGCCGCTCCATGGCCCGCTTCTGGCGCGAGTACCGCAGGCACCCGGGCGGCCTGTGGGGGCTGGCCGGGCTCATCCTGATCGGGCTGACCGCCCTGTTCGCGCCGGCACTGGCCGGCGCCGACTCGCAGAGCGTCACCTCCGCGCCGGGCGGTGCGCTGGAGGCTCCGAGCGGCGAATTCCCGCTCGGCACCGACCAGTTCGGACGCAGTGTGCTCGCCCTGCTGGTCTGGGGAGCACGCGTCTCGCTGACGGTGGGGCTGCTCGCGGCCTTCCTGTGCGTCGCCATCGGTACGGTCGTCGGCATCCTCGCGGGGCACTTCCGCGGCTGGTACTCGACGGTCCTGATGCGGGTCACCGACTGGTTCCTGGTGATGCCGACCCTGGTCCTGGCCATCGCGCTCGCCACCGTGATGGACCGCTCGCTGTGGACGGTCATCATCGCGATCGGCGTCACCACCTGGCCGACGACGGCCCGTCTGGTGCGGGCGCAGACGCTCGCCGTGGAGTCCCGCCCCTACATCGAGCGGGCCCGTGCGCTGGGCGGCGGACACGGCCACATCATGACCCGGCACGTCCTGCCGAACGTGATGCCGCTGGTACTCGCCCAGACCACGCTGGTGATCTCCAGCGCGATCCTGACCGAAGCCACCCTGGCCTTCCTCGGCCTCGGCGACCCGACCATCACCTCCTGGGGCGGCATGCTCCAGGACGCGCGCGAGGCCGGCGCCGTGAGCTCGGGCGACTGGTGGTACCTGGCGCCGCCCGGTATCGCCATCGCCCTGGTGGCACTGGCGTTCACGCTGTGCGGCCGCGCCATCGAGTCCGTCCTCAATCCCAAGCTGGGGGTGGCCCGTTGAGCACGACGAGCATCCACAAGACGCCGCTGCTCCAAGTACGCGATCTCACGGTGACGTACGCCGGCGGGGCCCAGGCGGTCCGCGGGGTGAATCTGGAGGTCGACGCGGGCCAGAAGCTCGGCATCGCCGGGGAGTCGGGCTGCGGGAAGTCGACGCTGGCGCTCGCGCTGCTGCGTCTGCTGCCGACGGGCACGAAGGTCTCCGGCGAGATCCTGCTGAACGGCGAGGACGTCCTCGCCATGAAGTGGGGCCGGGTCCGGGCGGTGCGCTGGGCCGGTGCCTCGATCGTCTTCCAGGGCGCGATGCACTCGCTCAACGCGGTGCACCGCATCGGGGACCAGATCGCCGAGCCGATCGTGCTGCACCGCAGGACGACGCAGGCCGCCGCGCGGAAGCGGGCCGGCGAGCTGCTGGAGCAGGTGGGGCTGCCGGCCGCCCGAGCGGACGCCTATCCGCACGAGCTCTCCGGCGGACAGCGCCAGCGCGTGATGATCGCGATGGCGCTCGCCTGCGATCCGGGGCTGATCATCGCCGACGAGCCGACGACGGCCCTCGACGTGATGATCCAGGCCCAGATCCTGCGCCTGATCGAGCAGTTGGTCTCCGAGCAGGACCTCGGACTGATCATGATCAGCCATGACCTGGCCGTGCTCTCGGACACCTGCGACCGGCTCGCGGTGATGTACGCGGGACGCGTCGTCGAGCAGGGCCCCGCCTCCGAGGTCTACGAGAGCGCGGCCCACCCGTACAGCAAGGCCCTGTCGAGCGCCTTCCCGCGCATCGGGGACCCGGCCTCCCGGTTCGCTCCCCGCGGGCTGCCGGGCGATCCGCCCGACCCGTCGGCGCTGCCGGCCGGCTGCACGTTCCACCCGCGCTGTCCGGTGGCCCTGGACTCCTGCACCACGCAGGACCAGGAACTGCGGGACTCCGGACCCGCACGGCAGGCCGCCTGTGTGCTGGTGGGTCCGCAAGGGGCGGCCGCCCCGGCCCTGCCGGGCGCCGAGGAAGCAAGGAGCACCACATGAGCACCA
This sequence comes from Streptomyces sp. NBC_01260, assembly GCF_036226405.1. Lineage (NCBI taxonomy): Bacteria > Bacillati > Actinomycetota > Actinomycetes > Kitasatosporales > Streptomycetaceae > Streptomyces > Streptomyces sp. NBC_01260. Next base: position 1,926,332 of record NZ_CP108464.1, read on the forward strand.
CCACGGACCTGCTCAGCGCGCAGGCGCTGCAGGTCACCTTCCCCGGCCGGCACGGTGCCGGTCCGGCGCGGGCCGTCGACGGGGTCGACCTGGACATCAGGCCGGGCGAGATCGTCGCCCTGGTCGGCGAGTCCGGGAGCGGCAAGACGACGCTGGCCCGTTCGCTGCTGGGCCTGGTCCCGCCGACCTCCGGGCGGATCGCCTTCGGCGGCAGGCCGCTCGACTACGGGAACCGGGCGCTGAAGGCGTACCGCAAGCGGGTCCAGCTGGTGCTCCAGGATCCCAGCGGCTCGCTGAACCCGCGCCACACGGTGTACGACGCGGTGGCCGAGGGGCTGCGGATCCACCGGTACGGCGGCGACGAGCGGGAGGCGGTGACCAACGCCCTGTCCCGGGCGGGGCTGCGGCCCCCGGAGCGGTTCTTCCTGCGCTACCCGCACGAGCTGTCGGGCGGCCAGCGCCAGCGCGTCGTGATCGCGGGCGCCCTGGTCCTGGAACCGGAACTCATCGTGGCCGACGAGCCGGTGGCCTCGCTGGACGCCTCGGTGCGCGGCGAGATCCTGGCGCTGCTGCTGCGGCTGAGGGACGAACTGGGCCTGTCCGCGCTGGTGGTCACGCACGATCTCGGTCTGGCGTGGAACATCGCGGACCGGGTGGCGGTGATGTATCTCGGCCGGATCGTGGAGACCGGTGACGTCGAGCAGATCCTCACGGCTCCGCAGCATCCGTACACCCAGGCGCTGTTGTCGGTGCTGCCGGAGGCGGAGGGCGATCCGGTGGTGCTGACCGGTGAGCCGCCGGACCCGTCGAAGGTGCCGTCCGGCTGCCGTTTCCATGTGCGCTGCCAGGTCCTGGCCTCCGGCGAGGCGGAGCGAGCGGGCGTCGCGGACGCGTGCCGTACGAAGGATCTGCCGGTGCTGGCGGGAGGCGGCGAGACACAGGTGGCGTGCCACTGGGCGAACGCGGCGGTGGCAGCGCGGTCCTAGGGAGTGCGGTGTACGGGCGGGTCCGGGTCTCCGGTCCTGCCCGTACCCGCTGCTACGGGTGGTGGTGGATGGCCCCCGTGAGTTCGCCGAGCGGCCGCCCGGTGCCGCCCCAGCGGTGCTGGATGATCTCCGCGGCGATCGAGACGGCCGTCTCCTCCGGGGTGCGGGCGCCGAGGTCGAGCCCGACCGGCGAGGCGAGCCGGGCGAGGTCCGCCTCGCCGACCCCTTCGGCCCGCAGCCGTGCGATCCGGTCCAGATGGGTGCGCCGGCTCCCCATCACACCGATGTACGCGGCCGGTGTGCGCAACGCGGCGACCAGCAGCGGGACGTCGAACTTCGGATCGTGGGTCAGGACGCAGACGACCGTGTGCCCGTCGATCTCCGTGTCCGACAGATAGGTGTGCGGCCAGGCGCAGACGACCTCGTCGGCGGTGGGAAACCGCTCGCGGGTCGCGAAGGCCGGACGGGCGTCGCACACCGTGACCCGGTACCCGAGGAACGACCCGATGCGCGCGGTCGCGGCGGCGTGGTCGATGGCGCCGAAGACGAGCATGCGGGGCGGTGGCGCGTACGTCTGGACGAAGACGGACACGTCCTGCATCCGGCGCTCCCCGCGCACCCCGTACCACTGCCGGCCGGTCGCCCCTTGCGCGAGCAGGCCCCGGGCGTCATCGGTGACGGCCGCGTCGAGCCCCTCGTCGCCGAGTGAGCCCTGTGTGCCGCCGGCCCGGACCACCAGCCGGGCACCGGCCGCCGCGGCGCCCGGCAGGACGGTGGCCACCGCGACGGGTTCACCGACCGCGATCGAGTCCGTGACTCCCCGGAGCCATGCGCGGTCGGCCGCCGCGGCGAACGGCGCGACCAGGACGTCGATCGTGCCACCGCAGGTCAGCCCGACACCGAACGCCTCGTCGTCGCTGATCCCGTACGACGTCAGCTGCGGGGTGCCCGAGGCGAGCACCTCGCCGGCCACCTCGTACACGGCGCCCTCGACACAGCCGCCGGACACGCTTCCCGCCACCGCTCCGTCGGCGGTCACCGCCATCACCGCGCCGGGGGCACGCGGCGCGCTGCCCCGGACGGAGACGACGGTGGCCAGGGCGAACGGGGTGCCGGCGTCGTCCCAGGCACGCAGTTCAGAGAGCAGTTCACGCACGGTACGGACCTCCTGAGGCCCGGCTCACCCGGCCAGGACGCGCCCCACCATAAGTGAGCCGCGGCGCTGAAATGCCGAGGTCCACCGCTGATGCGCAGGGTCCCGCCGCATGGAGCAGGGCGCTCCCGGCGCCCCGGACCGGTGGATCAGTCCTGGTCGTACGCGGAGATGAGCTCGCTGCACCGCTTCACATCGGCGGCCATCGCCACCAGCAGCTCGTCGATCGAGTCGAACTTCAGCATTCCCCGTACGTAGGCGAGGAAGTCCACGGCGACGTGCAGTCCGTACAGATCGAGGCCGACCCGGTCGATCGCGTACGCCTCCACCGTCCGCTCGGTGCCGTCGAACTGCGGGTTCGTGCCGACCGAGATCGCGGCGGGCATCGCCTCGCCGTTCACGTTCAGCCAGCCCGCGTACACCCCGTCGGCGGGGATCGCGGTGTGCGGCAGGGTCTCCACGTTCGCGGTGGGGAAGCCGAGCTCGCGGCCGCGCTGCGCACCGCGGACGACGACGCCCTCGACACGGTGCGGGCGGCCCAGGATCTCGGCGGCGCCGGTCATATCGCCCTCGGCGACCAGGCGCCGGGTGAGGGTGGAGGAGAACGGCTCACCGCCGCCCGCCTCACCGCGCACCCGCAGATCGATGACCTCGACCCGGTAGTCGTACGTAGCGCCGAACTCGGTGAGCAGCTGCACGTTCCCCGCGGCCTTGTGGCCGAAGCGGAAGTTGGGGCCCTCGATGACCAGCCGCGCGTGGAGCTTGTCGACGAGCACCTTCACGATGAAGTCGGCCGGGGCGAGCTTCGAGAACTCGGTGGTGAACGGCAGGATCAGCAGCGCGTCCACACCGAGCTCGGCCATCAGCTCGGCGCGGCGGTGGTGCGGGGCCAGCAGCGGCGGATGGCTGCCGGGCCGGACGACCTCGCTGGGGTGCGGGTCGAAGGTCACGACGACCGACGGCACCCCCAGCTCGCGGGCCCGCTCGACGGCCCGGCCGATGATCAGCTGGTGTCCGCGGTGCACCCCGTCGTAGGAGCCGATGGTGACGACGCTGCGTCCCCAGTCCTGGGGGATGTCCTCCAAGCCACGCCAGCGCTGCACTCTGACCGCTCCTCGCCCGAACCTGTGTACGTGGGTTTGTCTCTTACGCAGGTCTAAGACTGCCATGCTCACGCCCTGCGGCCTGCATCGGCATCGGCATCGGGGTCCCGAGGGCCTCCACCGTCCGCCGCGCACCGGGGCCGACGACCGCCGCCCACTCCTGGGGGGCGTCCGCCAGCCACCCGGTGACCAGGGCGGCGAATCCGGGCACGTCCCGGGCCAGTTCGACCAGCCGGCGGTCGAACCGTGCGGCGCCTTCGGGGGTCCGGACGAGCAGCATCCCGGTGCGGTGGACCAGGGCCCTGGTGCGGGCCCGGCCGCGCCCGGCACTGCCGGCCGCGGCAGCCCGCAGCAGCGCGTCGAGCACGATCGGGTCCCGGTGCGCGCCGCCCTGCTCGAAGTCCAGCAGCACTTCCAGCAACTCGTCCCGCAGCGGCTGCGAGGCCGGACTTCCGGGCGAGGCCAGCACCCCGGCGAGCGCGCCGCGGACCGGCGCGGTCGCGGGACGGTCCCGGAGCAGTCCGGTCAGCAGGGGAAGCAGCAGGGCGCGGGCGGCGGGCCCGTGCTCCAGCCTGCGGTCGAGGTAGGCCGCGGCGTGCACGGTGTCCTCGGGGTGGCTGTCGACGTAGGCCCGTACGAGCCCGGCGGCGTGCAGGGCGAGCGCGGGGGCGTCGATCGCGGCGAGGGCGCGCAGCACCTCGCCCGCGCCGTCCCCGGACCGCACGAGACGGTCGCGGTACGCGGTCAGCACCGGCTCGGGATGCGTGGGCAGGGCGACGGCGAGCGCGGCCGGGGACAGCCGGGGGCCGCCCGTGGCGAAGGCACGGAGCGCCTGCGGCAGATAGCGGTCCCTGGTCTGCGGATCGGCCACGAGCCGGGTCAGCGCCGGCCCGTGCAGATCGGTGTCCCCGGGGCGGGCCAGCAGGGCGAGGGCGGAGCGGCGCAGCAGCTCCCGGTCGGCGTCGCGGGTGAGCTTCGGTGCGACGACCGCTCCGTACGAGGCGGCCGCGATCCGCCGGGCGCTGCGGTCGTCGTCGCGGGACCACCGCTCGACGGCCCGGCACAGCGCCGAGGGTTCGTCCTCGGCCAGCGCGGCGAGCAGTTCCCCGGCGCGGGGGTGGTCGGTCGAGACGAGCGCGTCGGCCAGATCGTCCACGGCGAGATCGCGGCGGGCGTACAGGAGAGCCTGCGCGGCCGCCGCGACGGTCGGGCGCACCGCCGCTCCCTCCTCGCCCGCCTCGGCGGCGAGCGGCTGCTCGTCGGTGAACCAGGTGCACAGGAGCGGCTGGAGGGTACGCGGATGGGCGGCGAGCCGTCGTGCCACGGCGTCCAGGAAGCGCCCGCCGTCGGCTTCGCCCTCGCCGCGCGGCGGTCCGTCGGCGGGGACGAGCCGCCGGAACAGATCCATCCGGTCCGCCTCGGGCAGCCGCAGCCGCCGCCAGAACCAGGGCCCGAACTCGGCGTACACCCCCTGCGCACCGGCCCCGCCCGCCTCGGCCGAACTGCGGACGACGCGCCCGGTGAGCAGCCGGAGCACCCCGAGGTGCGGTCGGGCGTCTGGCACCCGCAGGAGGGTCTCGGAGAGCAGGTGCGCGGCCCACCAACGGGCGTCCGGGGGCGGACAGCCGCCGTCGGCGGAGGGCAGCGCGGCGCGGGAGCAACCGGGGGGCGGCTCGGTGGCGGCGGCGCGCAAGGCCGCGCGGGGTGCGGCGGGGCCGGTCCCGCCCTCCCCCGTCGCCGGGCCGTCCTGCGGCGGGCCCTCTCCGCCGGACCTCACCGCCGCCTCGTCCCGTCCCGCGGGCAGCCGGTCCAGCGCCTCGATCAGGTCGGCCAGCCGGTGGGCCAACGCGGCGGGGCCCCGGCGGCGGCCCAGGAGCAGCAGCGCCTGGATCACGGGGCCGATCCGATGGCGCGGCACCGGGAGACTGCGCGGCTCCGCTTCCTCGGCTCCCACGACGGGAGCGGGTACGGGCTCGGTGTCGGGCCCTTCCGCCGCACCCGGGCGGCGGGGGTGCGGAACCCGCGCGCCGCTCTCCCCCGCGGCGGCACCGGGGACATGCCAGCGGTGCACCAGCGCCCGCAGCGCGGCGTCCAGGTCCAGATGCGCACCCTGGACCCAGTCCCCCAGCTCCTCGTGTGCGAAGCGGTAGCCCGCTCCCGCCGGGACCAGCAGCCCCTCGGTGAGCACGGCCGGCGCCCAGCCCGTGCGCCACGGGAAGACGTGCTCGAACGAGGCCCGGTCCAGCTCCCCCTGCCCCTGCCCCAGACAGCGCCGGGCCGCCTCGTGGACCTGCCCCGCCACCTGCGCCGCCAGCCGCCGTACCGCCGCGCCCCCCGGCGCCGGACGGCACTCGGCGGCGATCCGGACCGCGATGCGCAGGCACATCAGGTCCAGGTGCGCGCCGAAGACCTCCTCCGTGCCGGGCCGCCCCGGCGTGTCCGGCGGGAGGGCCGCGCGTACCTCCGCCAGCAGCCGCAGGGTGAGCGGGTGCCGGTCGTGGCCGGCGGCGAGCGCGTCGGGCGGGAGGGCGTACCGCTGCCGGGCCGCCTCGGCCTGGCCCACGGTGAGGTCGTCGATGCGCAGGGCGGACGGCAGCCGCCGGGCGGGCCTGGCCGGGCGGTGCAGCGCGCCGGGCGGACAGAGTGCACCGGCGGTCTCCCAGTGCTCGGGGCGGCAGGCGACGACGAGCCGCGCGCCGTTCTCCCGCAGCCAGTCGACCGATCCGGCGCTCCACCGGGCCAGCCGGTGCGCCAGGACGGGCGGCATCTCCTCCGGGCCGTCCAGCAGGACGAGCAGCGGGCTGCCCGAGTCCGCTGCCAGCCGGGCCACCCGCTCCGGGGTGGCGGCCGTCATGTCGCCGAGGGCTCCGGCGGCGGTGACGATGCGTCCCGCCTGCCGGAGCGTGCGGGCGACCGCGTCTGCGAGGGAGGTGTCGTCGGCCAGCAGATCGGCGCCGCGCAGCCACAGGGTGAGTGTGGGCACCGGGCCGCGGGCCCGCCGGGCGGCGAGCGCGGCGAGTTCGGTGGTGCGGCCCGTACCCGGCTCCCCGACGAGGCCCAGAACCACCGCGGGGTCCCCGGTGGCCGTCGCCGGTCCGGCAGCGGTGAACGCGCTGAACTCCGCGGTGGCTTCGGGCCGTTCCACCGGATCGGGCCAGGCGCTCGGTCCGCCCGCCGAGCCGACCGACATGGCGGTCAGCTGGAGGGCTCCGGCCAGGTTCAGATCGCGGCCGTAGCAGGGGACGCTCATGGCGTTGCGCAGCAGCAGGGCACCCAGCGGTCCCCCGTCGCCCGCCCCGGCCAGCGGAACCGCGCATCCGGCGGCGGCGTGTCCGGCCCGCAGGGCGGTGCCGAGTACCGCGATGACCGCGCCGGTGTCCGGGTCGAGGACCGGCCCGCCCACGGCGGCGCCGCCGAGCAGGAGCGCATCGCGGCCGTCCGTACCGAGGGCCAGTTCCAGCGCCCGGCCGATCCGGTGGGTGACGCCGCCGGCGGTGTACGTCACCGGGGCCGGGCCCAGCACGCGTGCCTCGCGCCAGCCGTGCGCGGCGATCGTCACATACGTACCGGCTTCGAACCGCTCCCGCTCCACGATCGGCAGCGGCTGCGCGCCCAGCGCGTCGGGCCCGCCGGTGGGCAGGAGCGCGAGGTCCCGCTCGGGCAGGGCGGTGATGTCACCGGCGTCGACGCGGCAACTGCGCCCGTCCGTGCCGTGCAGGACGAGGTGGGTGATCCCGTCGACCGCCTCGTGACTGGTCACGACCGTGCCCCGGTCGTCCGCGACGAACCCGGTCCCCCTCGGCCGGCCGGCCGGATCGCACAGTCGTACCAGCGTCGCCCGGTTCCCGCATCCCATGATCCGACGTTAGGTCCGCCGTGATCGGTGAGAAGCGATCGGAGTAAAAGCGCCCCCGTTTGCACCCCTGATTCACTCCGAGCGCCTGCCCATTGGGGTGAATCAGGAGCGTTCGGTGGACAGGAAGCGGTGGGGGACCGTGGAGCGGGCACAGGGGTGCTGCCCGCTCCACGGTGCGGACGCCGGAGGCGTTCAGCCGAAGACGGCGAGGCTCTTGGCCTTGCCCTTCTGCTCCTCGACCAGGACCAGGAACCGCCCGTCGGGCCCGAAGACCGCGACCGGCCCCGGCGGGTAGGCGGGCATGTCCAGCCGCATCCCGTTGAGCAGGAGCTTGGCGCGCTTCTCGTCGACGTCCCAGCGCGGGAACGCCGAGGCGGCGGCCTCGGCCACCGGCATCACGACCAGCTCCTCCTGGTGCTGGTCCAGGGTCCTCGCCCCGTCGAGGCCGTACGGGCCGACGCGGGTGCGCCGCAGCGCGGTGAGATGCCCGCCCACGCCGAGTCCGGCGCCGAGGTCGCGGGCGATGGCCCGGATGTACGTACCGGAGGAGCAGACCACCGAGACGACCAGGTCGACCACCGGGGTGCCGTCCTCGGCGACGGCCTCACGGACGTCGTAGACCTTGAAGGACGAGATGGTCACCGGCCGGGCCGGGATCTCGAACTCCTCGCCGCCGCGCACCCGCGCGTAGGACCGCTTGCCGTCGATCTTGATGGCGCTGACCTTGGACGGCACCTGCATGATGGCGCCGGTCAGTTCGGCGACACCCGCGTCGATGCCCTCGCGTGTCACACCGGAGGCGTCGGTCGACGAGGTGATCTCGCCCTCCGCGTCGTCCGTGACGGTGTCCTGGCCGAGCCGGATCGTACCGAGGTACTCCTTCTCGGTCAGCGCGAGATGGCCCAGGAGCTTGGTGGCCCGCTCCACGCCGAGCACGAGCACGCCCGTCGCCATCGGGTCCAGCGTGCCGGCGTGGCCGACGCGGCGGGTCCTGGCGATACCGCGCATCTTGGCGACGACATCGTGCGAAGTGAAGCCGGACGGCTTGTCGACGATGACGAGGCCGCTCTCCCGTCGCCCGCCGCCACCCTTGCCGGAGGCCGCTACGCTCCCGCTCCCTTCCTGGGGCGTCCTGTTCTGCGCTGTCATTCGGAGGCGGTGTCCTCGTCGGTCTCGTCCTCCGGCTTGCGGTACGGGTCGGCGTCGCCCGCGTACGTGGCGCCCGAGGACGCCTCACGCACCTTGGCGTCCGAGGCCCGTGCCCGGTCGAGGAGGTCCTCGATCGCCTTGGCGTTCTCGGGGAGCGCGTCCGCCATGAAGGCGAGCGTGGGGGTGAACTTCGTCCCCGCCGCCGCACCGACCGCCGAGCGCAGGATGCCCTTGGCGCTCTCCAGGCCGGCTGCCGCGCTCGCCCGGTCCTCGTCGTCGCCGTAGACCGTGTAGAAGACCGTGGCCTCCCGCAGGTCGCCGGTGACACGGGTGTCCGTGATGGTCACGTGCGTACCCAGGCGCGGGTCCTTGATTCCGCGCTGCAGTTTCTCGGCGACCACCTCCTGGATGAGGTCCGCCAGCTTCTTAGCCCGCGCGTTGTCGGCCACTGGTCCGTCTCCTTCTCGCCTTGCTCAATCGTCTTCGTCGCTGTGCAGCCGCCGCCGTACGGACAGCAGTTCCACTTCCGGCCGACCGGCGATCAACCGCTCGCACCGGTCCAGCACGTCGGTGAGGTGCCCGGTGTCCCCGGAGACCACGGCGAGGCCGATCTCGGCCCTGCGATGGAGGTCCTGGCCGCCCGTCTCCGCCACGCTCACCGCGTACTTGCGCTGGAGCTCGGCGACGATCGGACGGACCACGGAGCGCTTCTCCTTCAGCGACCGTACGTCGCCGAGAAGCAGATCGAAGGACAGTGTCCCCACATACATGTGTGTCCGGATGTCCCGCCGGTTCGGGTTCGTGCCCTGCCGATGATTGGCAGGGACACAAGAACCGTACACGGAACGGCCGGGGCCGATCGACGGAAATACGACCCGTCGACCGGCCCCGACTGTTGAGGTACGGGTCAGCCTCGCGGCTTCTCGCGCATCTCGTACGTCGCGATGACGTCGTCGATCTTGATGTCGTTGAAGTTTCCGAGGTTGATACCGCCCTCGAAGCCTTCGCGGATCTCGGTGACGTCGTCCTTGAAGCGGCGCAGACCGGAGATGTTGAGGCTCTCCGCGATGACCTTGCCGTCGCGAAGCAGGCGCGCCTTGGTGTTGCGCTTGACCTCGCCGGACCGGACCAGCACACCGGCGATGTTGCCCAGCTTGGACGAGCGGAAGATCTCGCGGATCTCCGCCGTACCGAGCTCGACCTCTTCGTACTCCGGCTTGAGCATGCCCTTGAGGGCCGCTTCGATCTCTTCGATCGCCTGGTAGATGACCGAGTAGTACCGGACGTCCACACCTTCGCGGTCGGCCATCTGCGCGGCACGCCCTGCGGCGCGCACGTTGAAGCCGATCACGATGGCGTCGGAGCCGGTCGCCAGGTTGATGTCCGACTCGGTGACCGCACCCACACCGCGGTGCAGGACCCGGATGTCGACCTCTTCACCGACGTCGAGCTGGAGCAGCGAGGACTCGAGAGCCTCCACCGAACCGGACGCGTCGCCCTTGATGATGAGGTTGAGCTCCTGGACCAGACCGGCCTTGAGCGCCTCGTCCAGGTTCTCCAGGGAGAACCGGACACCCTTGCGGGCGAAGTTGGCGTTGCGCTCACGAGCGGCACGCTTCTCGGCGATCTGACGGGCCGTACGGTCCTCGTCGACCACCAGGAAGTTGTCGCCGGCACCCGGGACGTTGGTGAGACCCAGCACGAGGACGGGGGTCGAGGGACCCGCTTCCTCGACGTTCTCGCCCTTGTCGTCGAGCATCGCGCGGACTCGGCCGTACGCGTCGCCGACCACCACCGTGTCGCCGATACGCAGCGTGCCGCGCTGGACCAGGACGGTCGAGACGGCACCGCGGCCACGGTCGAGGTGGGACTCGATCGCAATACCCTGAGCGTCCTGCTCCGGGTTGGCCCGCAGGTCGAGCGAGGCGTCGGCGGTGAGGACGACGGCCTCCAGAAGAGCCTCGATGTTGAGGCCCTGCTTGGCGGAGATGTCGACGAACATCGTGTCGCCGCCGTACTCCTCGGCCACCAGACCGAACTCGGTGAGCTGACCGCGCACCTTGACCGGGTCGGCACCCTCGACGTCGATCTTGTTGACCGCGACCACGATCGGCACGTCGGCCGCCTTGGCGTGGTTCAGCGCCTCGATCGTCTGGGGCATCACACCGTCGTTCGCCGCCACCACGAGGATCGCGATGTCGGTGGACTTCGCACCACGTGCACGCATGGCGGTGAACGCCTCGTGACCCGGGGTGTCGATGAAGGTGATCCTGCGGTCCTCGCCGTTGACCTCGGCGCCGACCTGGTACGCACCGATGTGCTGCGTGATACCGCCGGCCTCGCCCGCGACGACGTTCGTCTTGCGGATCGCGTCCAGCAGTCGGGTCTTACCGTGGTCGACGTGACCCATGACGGTCACGACCGGCGGACGGGAGACCAGGGCCTCTTCGCCGCCCTCGTCCTCGCCGAACTCGATGTCGAAGGACTCGAGCAGCTCGCGGTCCTCCTCCTCGGGGCTGACGATCTCCAGGACGAAGTTCATCTCGTCCGCGAGCATCTTCAGCGTCTCGTCGGGGACGGACTGCGTGGCAGTGACCATCTCGCCGAGGTTCATCATCACGCCGACGAGCGACGCCGGGTTCGCGTTGATCTTCTCCGCGAAGTCCGTGAGCGAAGCACCGCGAGACAGCCGGACAGCCTGCCCGTTGCCGCGGGGCAGCATGACGCCGCCCACCGACGGGGCCTGCATCGACTCGTACTCCTGGCGCCTCTGCCGCTTCGACTTGCGGCCACGACGCGCGGGACCGCCGGGACGGCCGAAGGCACCCTGCGTGCCACCACGGGCACCGGGGCCACCGGGACGTCCACCGAAGCCGGGACGGCCGCCGAAGCCGCCGCCACCACCCGGACGACCGGGAGCGCCACCGCCGCCACCGGGACGACCGGCGAAACCGCCGCCACCGCCACCGGGACCGGCCGGACGGCCTGCGAAGCCGCCGCCACCGGGACGGCCTGCGCCGCCACCGCCGCCGGGACGACCGCCGCCGCCACCGGGACCGCGGCCACCGCCGGGGCCACCACCGGGACGCGGGCCGGCAGCGGGACGCTGCGGCATCATGCCCGGGTTGGGACGGTTACCGCCGGCGCCGGGGGCGCCGCCGGGACGAGGAGCCTGCGGGCGCGGCATGCCGCCCGGAGACGGACGTGCGCCGCCCTGGCCCTGGGGCCGCGGGGCGCCGCCGGGGCCGCCCTGCGGACGCGGGGCGCCGGGGCGCTCCGAGCCGCCACCGGGACGCGGGGCGCCGCCGGGACGGGGCGACTGCGGACGGGCCATGCCCGTCGAGCCGCCGGAGGTGAACGGGTTGTTGCCCGGACGGGGACCCGCCGGACGTGCACCGGGACGCGGGGCGCCCTGGCCTGCGGGACGTGCCGGACGGTCGCCGCCACGGGCGCCGTCGCGCTCGCCGCCGCGGCCGCCGTCACGCTGACCGCCCTCGCGGCCACCGTCACGCTGACCGCCGGCCGGAGCCGGACGGGCGGGGCGGGGACCCGGGGTGGCACCCGCGGGACGCGGGGCCTGCTGCTGCGGTGCGGCCGGCTGTGCCGGGGCCGGAGCCGAGAACTCGGCTGCGGGCACCGGGGTCACCGGGGCGGGCTTCACGGGTGCGGGCTTGGGGCCCGGACGCGGGCCCGCGGACGGCGCGGAGGCCGCAGCGGGGGCGCTGCTCTCCGGAGCCTCGGCAGCGGCCGGCTTGGCAGCCGGTACGCCGGGCTTCGGGGCAGCGGGACGTGCCGCAGCGGCCGGGGAGGGCGCTGCGGGCTTCACGGGGGCGGCCTTGCGGGGCGCGCCAGGCTTTGCAGCGGACTTGCCGGCGGCGTTGCCACCGGGACCCTGCAGTGCGTCAGTCAACTTGCGTACAACCGGCGCCTCGATCGTCGAGGACGCCGAACGTACGAATTCACCGAGTTCTTGGAGCTTGGCCATGACGACCTTGCTCTCAACCCCGAACTCCTTGGCGAGTTCGTATACCCGGACCTTAGCCACTTCGCTCCTTTTAGGTCCGGGTTACCGCCGGACCGTCGCTACTTCATGGGCGTACTCATCGCGTACTCATCGAGTGCTCATCGCAATCTCGACCTACTTCCAACTCGCGAGGTACCTGACCGCACGGGGACCCGTGCCGTTCAATTTCCTACGGTGTCACCCGTTCGACGAACCGCTGTACCGCGGCGGGGTCGAACGGCCCCTTGGCCTTGAAGGCCCGAGGGAATGCCCGGCGGCGAACCGCCAGGTCGAGACAGACAGATGCGGGGTGTACGTAAGCACCCCGGCCGGGCAGCGTACCGCGAGGGTCGGGGACGCATGCGTCCCCGTCCGCCACGATGCGCAGCAGCTCGCTCTTGGCCGCTCGCTCCCGGCATCCCACACAGGTTCGCTCAGGGCAAGCGCGGGCGTGCGTCCGGCCAGACACGTTTAAGTCTACCTCCCCGCATCGACCTCACCCGTTTGGGGCAACGATCGAACGGATGTTGTCGTGATCTCAGCGGCATGCCGACGAGATCTATTCCTTGTTTCCCGGTCCGGGCGGGGCCGCGACGCGCTCCGAATCCGCGTCCCGGCCCGTCGCCGGATCAGCTCCGCTCGGCGCGCTCCCGGGCCCGCTCGGCCCGCTCGCGGTCGGCCACGTCGCGCTCGGCGTCGGTCTCGGTGTCCGGGCGGATATCGATACGCCAGCCGGTGAGACGGGCGGCGAGACGGGCGTTCTGCCCCTCCTTGCCGATCGCCAGCGACAGCTGGTAGTCCGGCACGGTGACCCGGGCGGAGCGGGCGCCGAGGTCCACGACCTCCACCTCGCTGACCCGGGCGGGCGACAGCGCGTTGGCGACCATCTCGGCCGGGTCGTCCGACCAGTCCACGATGTCGATCTTCTCACCGAGCAGCTCGGCCATGACATTGCGCACACGGCCGCCCATCGGGCCGATGCAGGCGCCCTTGGCGTTGAGACCGGAGCGGGTGGAGCGGACCGCGATCTTGGTACGGTGGCCGGCCTCGCGGGCGATCGCGCAGATCTCGACGGAACCGTCGGCGATCTCCGGGACCTCCAGCGCGAAGAGCTTCTTCACCAGGTTGGGGTGGGTCCGCGACAGCGTCACCGACGGACCGCGCACGCCCTTGGCCACCCGTACGACGTAGGTGCGCAGCCGCAGGCCGTGGGTGTACTCCTCGCCGGGCACCTGTTCCTGCACCGGCAGGATGGCCTCCAGCTTCCCGATGTCGACCAGGACGTTCTTCGGGTCCTTGCCCTGCTGGACGACGCCGGTGACGACATCGCCCTCGTGGCCCGCGTACTCGCCGAACGTCCGGTCGTCCTCGGCGTCGCGCAGCCGCTGGAGGATGACCTGCTTGGCGGTGGTCGCGGCGATCCGGCCGAAGCCCGACGGGGTGTCGTCGAACTCCTTGGGCTCCTGGCCCTCCTCCAGATCGGCCGGGTCCTCCTTCGCCCACACCGTCACATGGCCACGCTCGTCCAGCTCCACGCGCGCCCGGCGGTGGCTGCCGTCCGTGCGGTGGTACGCGATGAGGAGGGCCGACTCGATCGCCTCGACGAGCACGTCGAACGGGATCTCCTTGTCCTGCGCCAAGCCCTTCAGAAGCTTCACATCGATGTCCACGGCTACGCCTCCTCTTCCTTCTTGTCCTTGCGGTTGAATTCCAGCTCCACGCGCGCCTTGGCGATCTCGTCGAAGGCGATCCGGCGGGACGTGGGCTTGCGGCCCTTGACGCCCGGCACCTCGAGATCGAGGCCCTCGTCGTCGACCGCGAGGATGCGGGCCACCAGCTCGCCGCCCTCGCGCAGCTGGAGCCTGGCCAGCCGGCCGGTGGCACGTACGTAGTGGCGGTGTTCCGTCAGCGGGCGGTCCGCACCGGGAGAGCTGACCTCCAGGACGTACTCTTCCTCGCCCATCACATCGGTCTCGTCGAGCTTCGCGGAGATCGCACGGCTCAGTTCCGCGCAGGTGTCGAGCTCCACGCCCTCTTCGGAGTCCACGATGATCCGCAGCACCCGGCGGCGGCCGGCCCGGGACACTTCGATCTCTTCCAGATCCAGCTGCTCGGCGCTGACGAGCGGTTCTACCAGCCCGCGCAGCCTCTCGCTCTGGGTGGTGCTCATCCGGGTGACTCCTCGGCCGCGTGTGCTGTTGTGGGGATCGTCGCGTGTCTGGTCAAAGGGTATCCGGTCCCGAGGGGTGTTGCCGTCCGCCTGCCCCGCGAGCGCGGGTACGCTCGCCTGCGGTGATCACTTCCGGACACATCCGGTCAAGACAGGTCCAGGCCCGAAGGAGAACAAAGTGCGGCGCACGGGGACGACGCGCAGGGGCGCGCTCACCGCGACGGGAGCGATCGCCATGGGGGCGGTACTGGCCGGCTGCGGAAGCGATGACGAGGGCGGCGGCCGGACCGGTTCCGCACGCGCCGACGCGCGGACCGCGGCCGACAGCTCGTCAACGCGGCAGGCGGAGGCATCGCTGCGGAAGAAGGCCGTCGGCGTGACCGCGTCCCTGCTGGGTCAGTACGAGAACGTGCTCGCCGCCCACCCGGCGACCGCGGCCGGGCTCACCCCGCTGCGCGATGCCGTCCGCGCCCACGTCAAGGCCCTCTCCCCGGCCAAGGGGGCCTCGCTCGAATTCGTCCGGACGCGGCCCGCCGGCGGCCCCCGGGAGGCCGTCAGGGCACTGGCCGCCGCCGAGCGCCGCGCCGCGGCCTCGCACACGGCGGCCCTGCTGGAGGCGCCCCCGGAGCTGGCGCGGCTGCTCGCCTCGGTCGCGGCGGCCGCTTCGGCACACTCCTACCTGCTGACCGAACTGGCCAAGGAGACGAAGGCGTGAGCGACGGGACACTGAAGGCCGCACAGGCGGCGCTGGCCGCCGAACACGCCGCGGTGTACGGGTACGGGGTGGCGGGCGGCCGGGTCGCCGCGGGCCGCCGGGCCGAGGCCACCGCCGCCCACCACGCCCACCGGGCCCGCCGCGACGCGCTGGTGCGGACGGTGCGCGGCCTGGGCGGTGAACCGGTGGCGGCGGACCCCGCGTACGCTCTGCCGTTCGCGGTGCCCGGCCCGGCCGCGGCGGTGCGGCTCGCCGCCGTGCTGGAGGACCGGGTCGCGGACGTCTATTCCGACCTCGTACGGGCCGCCGAGGGGCCGCTGCGGCGGGAGGCCGCGGACGCGTTGCGGGAGGCCGCGGTGCGGGCGGTGCGCTGGCGGGGCAGCGGCGTACCCTTTCCCGGGCTCGCCGAGCGGGCCGCCGACGGGTCCCTCAAGGACGGTGCCGGTGAGAAGGACGGGACGACGGGTGCCGACGCCAAGATCGGCTCCGATGCGGACGCCCGGACCGGCACGACGCACTGAAGCAGGCTCTGAAAGGGAACACAGCACGTATGGGTTTTGAACCGCCGCAGCGTCTGGTGCGAGCGCTCGGCGAGTCGTACGGGGATACGGCCGCCGGGAAATGGCTCGCGGGGCTTCCCGCACTGACCGGTCAGGCGCTGGCCGGGGCCGGAGAGGAACTGTCCGTGGACCGGGTCGCCGCCCCGGGCGGGCGCAGCAGCCTGGTCCTCCTGGTGCGAGGCGGTGACGGCGCCCCGGCGGCGCTGAAGATCGCTCCGTCCGGTGCGGCGCCCGAGCTCGAAAGGGCGGCGCTGGCGCACTGGAACGGCTGGGGCGCGGTACAGCTGATCGCGCCGGGTGAGGACCTGCTCCCCGGGCACACGGCCGCCGGCGCCCTGCTGCTGGAGCGGCTGCACCCCGAGATGTCGCTGCGTTCGCTGCCGGAGGCGAAGGCCCTGCTGGAGGCGGCGGGCACGGTACGGCGGCTGTGGGTCGAGCCGCCCGCCGGGCACGCCTTCGAGACGGTCGCCGAACGGACCGCGCCGCGGACCGGGCCCATGCGGGCCGCCGCCGAGGCCGATCCGGACCTTGAGCCGCTGGTCTCGGCGGCCCTGGCAGCGCGCGAGGAACTGGTCGCCCACTCCCCCGAAACCCTGCTGCTGCACGGCAACTTCCGGCAGAGCAAGGTGCTCTCGGGCGAGCGGGCGCCCTGGCTGACGGTCGGGCCCGAGCCGCTGGTCGGCGAGCGGGCCTACGATCTGGCGCGGCTGGTGCGGGACCGGGTCGAGGATCTGATCGCCTCGTCCGGTGGCGCGATGACGGCCCGGCGCAGGATCAAGAGGCTCGCGGACGCGCTGGACGTGGACCGTGAGCGGCTGCACGGCTGGACGCTGTTCCGCGCGGTGGAGTCCGGTACCCGGGCGCTGGCCGCCGGCCGCGGCCAGGAGGGCGAAGTGACGATGGAGTTCGCGAGCTGGCTGTAGAACCGCCTCCGGCAACGCCGAAGGGCCCCGCACCGAAGCAACGGTGCGGGGCCCTTCGCCGTGCTCCGGGGCGGGTCAGCCCTGCTCGGTGAGGCGGGCGATCGCCTCGTCGACGGTGAGCTCCTCGCGCTCGCCCGTGCGGCGGTCCTTCAGCTCCAGGACACCCTCGGCCGAACGGCGGCCTGCGACCAGGATCTTCGGGACGCCGATGAGTTCGGAGTCGGTGAACTTGACACCGGGCGAGACGCCCGGGCGGTCGTCGACCAGGACGCGCAGGCCGGCCGCGCCCAGCTTCTCGGAGACCTCAAGGGCCAGCTCGGTCTGGAGCGCCTTGCCCGCGGCGACCACGTGCACATCGGCCGGGGCGATCTCACGGGGCCAGCACAGGCCCTTGTCGTCGGCGGTCTGCTCGGCGAGGGCGGCCACCGCGCGGGAGACGCCGATGCCGTACGAGCCCATCGTGACGCGGACGGGCTTGCCCTGCTGGCCGAGGACGTCGAGGGAGAAGATGTCGGCGTACTTGCGGCCGAGCTGGAAGATGTGGCCGATCTCGATGGCACGGTCCACCTGGAGGCCGGTGCCGCAGTTGGGGCAGGGGTCGCCCGCCTCGACGACGACGACGTCGAGGTAGTCGTCGACCTCGAAGTCACGGCCCGCGACGACGTTCTTCGCGTGCGTGCCCTCCTTGTTGGCGCCCGTGATCCAGGCGGTGCCGGACGCGATGCGCGGGTCGGCGATGTAGCGGACCTTCTCCAGACCCTGCGGGCCGACGTAGCCGCGCACCAGGTCGGGGCGGCCCACGAAGTCCTCGGCGGTGACGAGCTCGACGACGGCGGGGGCGAGGTGCTCCCCGAGCTTGCCGAGGTCGACCTCGCGGTCGCCGGGCACACCGACGGCCACGATCTCGCCGTCGACCTTGACCAGGAGGTTCTTCAGGGTGGCGGAGGCCTGGACGCCCAGGTGCGCGGCGAGGGTCTCGATGGTCGGGGTGTCGGGGGTGTCCAGCTCCTCGACGGGGCCGGTGCCCGAGGCGTCGGCCGGGGTGGCCTTGAAGGTCACGGCCTCGGTGTTGGCCGCGTAGTCACAGCCGGGGCAGTCGACGAAGGTGTCCTCGCCGGCCGGGGCGGGCGCGAGGAACTCCTCGGACGCCGAGCCGCCCATGGCGCCGGAGACGGCGGAGACGATGCGGTGGTCGAGGCCGAGCCGCTCGAAGATCCGGATGTAGGCGGCGCGGTGGAGCTGGTACGCCTCGGCGAGACCCTCGTCGGTGGTGTCGAAGGAGTACGAGTCCTTCATCTGGAACTCACGGCCGCGCAGCACTCCGGCGCGGGGGCGGGCCTCGTCACGGTACTTGGTCTGGATCTGGTAGAGGATCACGGGCAGGTCCTTGTAGGACGAGCACATGTCCTTCACCACCTGGGTGAAGACCTCCTCGTGGGTGGGTCCGAGGAGGTAGTCGGCGCCCTTGCGGTCCTTGAGCCGGAACAGCAGGTCGCCGTACTCCTCGTACCGGCCGCTCGCCTCGTACGCCTCCTTGGGCAGCAGCGCGGGGAGCAGGACCTCCTGGCCGCCGATGGCGTCCATCTCCTCGCGGACGACGCGGCTGACGTTGTCCAGGACCTTCTTGCCGAGCGGCAGCCAGGACCAGATGCCGGCGGCGGTGCGGCGCACGTATCCGGCCCGGACGAGCAGCTTGTGGTTGAGCGTCTCGGCGTCCGCCGGGTCGTCGCGCAGTGTCTTGATCATCAATCGGGACATGCGCTGGACCTGGGCCATGGTGAACTCCTGCTCGGAAGGGTGATGTGCAGGAGGTTAACCGGGCGGCACGGGCGGGCGGAAATCGATTGGGTCAGTCACGCGCCCGGCGGAGCAGCGGAAGCGGTGCTCCCATGACCGCGTACGGCTTGGGAGCGCTGGGGAAGAGCACCTGCCGGGCCAGGTCCTGATAGCCGAGGGAGCGGTACAGACCGCGTGCCGGGCTCTCCGTGTCGATCGCGGAGAGGATGGAGCGGGGCTGGTCGACGGCGTCGGTGACGGTGGTGATCAGGGTCCGGCCGATCCCGCGGTTCTGGAACTCCGGGTGGACGTGCAGTTCGGTGATCACGAAGGAGTCGTCGAGCCAGTGCGCGGAACCGGTGGCGCGCAGATAGGGCTCGACGACGGTGGACCACCAGTGAGCGCGTTCGTTCGGCATGCCGTAGACGAAGCCGACGAGCCGGTCGGCCGGGGTCATGGCGCCCAGCGCGCGGGCTCGGGGGTGGTCGAGGTGTCTGAGGACGATGTGGCGGCGTACTTCGATCTCGTCGGGGCCGAGGCCGAAGGCGACGGCCTGCACGGCGAGCGCCTCGTCCACGCGTGCGGCGAGATCGATCGGTGCGATCCGGACGCTGGGAGTGTGGGGGCCGCCCCCGGAAGCTGCTGCCATGGACAGACCCTACTGTCCGTGGCGGGGTGCGGGGTACGGGCCTGCGCGGGGCGGGGACGGCGCGGGCGGCCGGGTCAGAACAGCACGCTCATGAACGCGCCGACCTCGCGGAAGCCGATCCGGCTGTACGACTTGCGCGCGGGGGTGTTGTAGTCGTTGACGTACAGGCTGACGATCGGCGCGACATCGGTCAGTGCGTGGCGCAGGACGGCCGCCATACCGGTCTCGGAGTACCCCCGGCCGCGGAATTCCGGGGCGACCCAGACCCCCTGGATCTGGCAGGCCTGTGAGGTGGTGGCGCCGATCTCGGCCTTGAAGACGACCTTGCCGTCCTGGATGCGGGCGAAGGAGCGGCCGGCGGCGATGAGCTCGGCGACGCGGGCCTGGTAGAGGAGTCCGCCGTCGCCCGCGAGCGGGGAGATGCCGACCTCCTCGGTGAACATGGCCACGCAGGCCGGCATCAGGATGTCCATCTCGTCCTTGCGGACGCGTCGGACCTGCGGATCGGGCGCCACATCGGCGGCGGGGCTCTCGGCGACCATGAGCGGCTGGTTGGCCCGGACCTCGCGGGCGGGGCCCCAGCCCGGTTCGAGCAGCTGCCACAGCTGTGCGGTCGGCTCGGCGGGGCCGACGATCGAGGAGCAGCGGCGGCCGGCCCTGCGGGCCCGGTCGGAGAAGGCCCTGACGGCTTCGGGGGTGGCGCAGATGGGGACGAGATTGGCCCCGGAGTAGCAGAGGGAGCGCAGCTGCCCGTCGGCGTACCAGCCCCACATCTCGCCGCCGAGGCGCCATGGGTCGAGGCCTGCGATCTGGACCCGGGAGGTCACGAAGGCGTTGGCTACGGGTTCGCTCTCCAGCACCGCGAGCGCGGCGCCGAGGTCGCTGGGTTCGAGGACCCGGGTGGTGGTCTGCGTCAACACGAGGGGGCCTCACCATACGGTCTGCTGGTTTCCGCACTGTACCCAAAGAGGCTGGGAGGCGCCGCTCGTGGCCGTGAACAGCTTGTGCGGAACGCGGTGAGCTCGCTCACGGACAGCGCCCCGCGGAGCTGGTTGCTCCGGCGGGGCGCTGTCGCGGGTGTCATGGGTTCAGCTGATGGAGACCTCGGGCTCGCCGGAGGCGATGCCGTCCTTCTCCATCTGTTCGGCGATCTTCAGGGCTTCCTCGATGAGGGTCTCGACGATCTTCGACTCGGGCACCGTCTTGATGATCTCGCCCTTGACGAAGATCTGGCCCTTGCCGTTGCCGGAGGCGACGCCGAGGTCGGCCTCGCGGGCCTCGCCGGGACCGTTGACGACACAGCCCATCACGGCGACCCGCAGCGGCACCTCCATGCCCTCCAGACCGGCGCTGACCTGGTCCGCCAGCTTGTAGACGTCCACCTGGGCGCGACCGCACGAGGGGCAGGACACGATCTCCAGCCGGCGCTGCTTCAGGTTCAGCGACTCCAGGATCTGGAGCCCGACCTTGACCTCCTCGGCCGGCGGCGCGGACAGCGAGACCCGGATCGTGTCGCCGATGCCCTCGCTGAGCAGCGCGCCGAAGGCCACGGCCGACTTGATCGTGCCCTGGAACGCCGGTCCCGCCTCGGTGACGCCGAGGTGCAGCGGGTAGTCGCACCGCGCGGCGAGCTGCCGGTAGGCGTTGACCATCACGACCGGGTCGTTGTGCTTGACCGAGATCTTGATGTCCCGGAAGCCGTGCTCCTCGAAGAGCGACGCCTCCCACAGCGCCGACTCCACCAGTGCCTCGGGCGTCGCCTTGCCGTACTTCTTCAGCAGCCGCGCGTCCAGCGAACCGGCGTTGACCCCGATCCGGATCGGGGTGCCCGCGTCATTGGCGGCCCGCGCGATCTCCTTCACCTTGTCGTCGAACTGCTTGATGTTCCCCGGGTTCACCCGCACCGCCGCACAACCCGCGTCGATCGCCGCGAACACGTACTTCGGCTGGAAGTGAATATCCGCGATCACCGGGATCTGCGACTTCCGCGCAATCGTCGCGAGCGCGTCCGCATCGTCCTGCGTCGGACACGCCACCCGCACGATCTGACAGCCCGACGCCGTCAGCTCCGCGATCTGCTGCAGAGTCGCACCGATGTCGGACGTACGCGTCGTCGTCATCGACTGCACCGAAACCGGCGCATCCCCGCCGACCGCCACCGACCCGACCTGAATCTTGCGGCTGACCCGCCGTACGGCGAGCTGGGTCGGAACGGTAGGCATTCCGAGAGAAATCGCAGTCATGCGCTGAGCATCCCCAAGGTGTGGATCAAGGTCCCGAGATCGGCGGGCTCCGACCTTCGAGGTTACGGCACCGAGGACAGCCTGAGGCACACGGCGTCCGGCGTCCGCACGAAATGTGGGCCACCGGACGCATCAGGTGCATCCGCCGTCACTCGGGGTACATCAGGTGTCGTCCGTCGCAGCGCTCAGGAGATCTTGACCGGATTGACGACGTCGGCCACCAGTACGAGCAGGGTGAAGCAGATGAACGCCCCGGCGACCACGTAGGCGACGGGCATCAGCTTGGCGACGTCGAAGGGGCCGGGGTCGGGGCGCTTGAAGACGCGCGCCGCGTTCCGGCGGATCGCCTCCCACAGCGCTCCCGCGATGTGACCGCCGTCGAGCGGCAGCAGCGGCAGCATGTTGAAGAGGAACAGCGAGAGGTTGAAGCCGGCCAGCAGGAACAGCATCATCGCGATCTGGTTCTGCGCGGGAACGTCCAGCGTCATCACCTCACCGCCGATCCTCGCCGCACCGACGACGCCCACCGGGGAGTCCGCCGCGCGCTCGCCGTCCCCGAACGCCGCGTCCCAGAGTGCGGGGATCTTGGACGGCAGGGCGATGATCGAGTCGACGCCGCTCTCGATCATGTCGCCCATGCGGACGACCGAGTCACCGAAGGAGAGCGGGATGATCTCCGTCTGCGCCGCGAATCCGAGGTAGCCGGCGGAGACGAACTTCCCCGGCACCACCTCGCCGTGGGAGTCCTTCTTCGCGACCGCGTTCTTCTTGAGCACGGCGTGCAGGGTCTTCTCCTGGCCGTCGCGCTGCACCGTGATGGTGGCGGGGCCGATCGTGTCGCGGATCCGGTCGGAGAGCGCGGACCACTCGTCGATCTTCTGGCCGTTGAAGGCGACGATCTTGTCGCCCTCCCGGAGACCGGCCGCCTGGGCGGGCGAGACCGGGTCGGACTTCTTGCAGGTCTCCCGCTTCTCGCTCTGGGAGATCACGCACTTCTGAACGCCGGCGACCTCGGTCGTCTGGGTCTGGAACCCGAAGGTCATGGCCACGCCGAGGAAGATCGCGACGGCCAGGATCAGGTTCATGAACGGTCCGGCGAACATGACGATCATGCGCTTCCACGGCTTGCGCGTGTAGAAGAGACGCTTCTCGTCGCCCGGCTCCAGCTCCTCGAAGGCGGCCGACCTGGCGTCCTCGATCATGCCGCGCCACGGCGATGTGGAGCGCGCCTCCAGCCGCCCGTCCGGTCCGGGCGGGAACATCCCGATCATGCGGATGTAGCCGCCGGCCGGGATCGCCTTGATCCCGTACTCCGTGTCGCCCTTCTTGCGCGACCAGACCGTCGGGCCGAAGCCGACCATGTACTGGGGGACGCGGATGCCGAAGAGCTTCGCCGTCGAGAGGTGTCCCAGCTCGTGCCAGGCGATGGAGAACAGCAGGCCGATGACGAAGACGGCGATACCCAGAACGGTCAACAGGACCGACGTCATACTCATGCGCGCGCCTCCGCTGCGGCCTTGGCCGAGAGTTCCCGGGCCCGGGTCCGTGCCCAGGCCTCCGCTTCAAGGACGTCCGCGACGGTCAGTGAAGTTCCCGTCGGGGGCGTTCCGTGTTCGGCCACCACCGCCGTGACGGTGTCCATGATGCCGTTGAACGCCAGCCGTCCGGCCAGGAAGGCGTCCACGCACTCCTCGTTCGCGGCGTTGAACACCGCCGGTGCGGTGCCGCCCAGCGTGCCCACGTGCCTGGCGAGTCCGACGGACGGGAACGCCTCGGTGTCCAGCGGGAAGAACTCCCAGGCCGAGGCCTTCGTCCAGTCGAAGGCGGGCGCGGCGTCGGGGACCCGCTGCGGCCAGCCGAGGCCGATGGCGATCGGTCCGCGCATGTCGGGCGGGGTGGCCTGGGCGAGCGTGGAGCCGTCGGTGAACTCCACCATGGAGTGCACGTACGACTGGGGGTGGACCACGACCTCGATGCGCTCGAAGGGGATGTCGTAGAGGAGGTGCGCCTCGATGACCTCAAGCCCCTTGTTGACCAGGGTCGCCGAGTTGATCGTGATGACCGGGCCCATGGCCCAGGTCGGGTGCGCGAGTGCCTGTTCCCTCGTGACGTCGGCGAGCTCGCTCCTGGTGCGTCCGCGGAACGGGCCGCCGGACGCGGTGACGACGAGCTTGCGCACGTCGCTGCGCTTGCCGGCCGCCAGCGCCTGGAAGAGGGCCGCGTGCTCGGAGTCGACCGGGATGATCTGACCCGGCGCGGCGAGCGCCTTGACCAGCGGACCGCCGACGATCAGCGACTCCTTGTTGGCGAGCGCCAGGGTGCGGCCCGCCTTGAGCGCGGCCAGCGTGGGCGCGAGGCCGATCGAGCCCGTGATCCCGTTGAGCACGGTGTGGCAGTCGCCCGCGGCCAGCTCCGTGGCCGCGTTCGGCCCGGCCAGGATCTCGGGGAGCTGTTCCCCGGTTCCGTACTCCTGCCGCAGCGCCTCGCGCAGGGCGGGCACCGCTTCGGGAGCGGCGACCGCCACCGTGCGCACCCGCAGTCGGCGTGCCTGTTCGGCGAGGAGGGCGAGACGGCCGCCCGCCGCGGAGAGCGCGGTGACACGGAAACGGTCGGGGTTGCGCAGCACCAGGTCGATGGCCTGGGTGCCGATGGACCCGGTGGAGCCGAGGATGACGAGATCCCGGCGGCCTTCCACGGCGTCGAAGACGAGGTGCGGGTCTGCTAGGGGGGCAGGGCTGTCGCTCATGGCCCCCATTGTTGCCGCATCCGCTGTGTGCGTGGACAGGGTGCCCCTCGCGCGGGGTGGTGGCTGCTCGCTCATCGCGGCCTCAGCGGCTTTCCGGTCACGGTTCACCCGTCAGCCCCTCAGCCCTCGGCCGCGCGGAACTTCGACCACTGGGCGGCCATGATCTGCGGCGGGACCCCGCCGATGTCCTTGGTGGAGCTGATCTCCGCGCGGAAGGCGAGGGTGGTGGAGCCGGAGCGGACGACGGTGAGGTACTCGTACAGCTTCTCCTTCCCCTTCACGTCGAGGACGGTGAAGCGGTACGCCTTCGACTCGTCGGCCTCGGACGCGAAGGCCGGGGCCTTGGCGGGCTCGACCTTCAGGTACTTCGCGCGGGCGACGGTGCGCTGCTCGGTGAAGCCTCCGGCGCAGTCCTTGCCGGCCTTGCCGAGTGCCTTCATGACGGTCTGCGCCCCGCCGTTGCCGTAACCGCGCAGCGTGACGTCGACGGTGACGCCGAGCATCTCGTCCGGGACGTCGGCCTTGCGCTGCACCTGGGCGGTGGGGTCGGGGTCGCTGACCTCCGCGGCGAGGCTGACGAGCGGCTGGCATCCGGCCGGTTTTGCGGTGTAGGCGTCGCTGAGGGGGCCGCCGAGCGCGTACTCGGACGCGGTGTACGTGCCGACGCTCTCGCCGTCGGTGAAGGAGGCGGCCTTGAGCCGGGCCTCGTCGCGGGCCTGGGTTCCGGAGGGCTCGGCCGAGGCCCTGCCGTTCTTCTCAGCACCGGCGGAGCCGCCCTTGCCGTCGTCGTCACTGCCGCAGGCGGACACGCCCAGTGCCATCGCGACCGCGATGGCGGCGACGGCCACCCGGTGCCGCCGTCCCCGCAGGTTCCTCGCCCCGTACATGCCTGTCCCCATTCGCTGGATTCCCTTTGCGCGTCGCGCTCTTGACCGACGCTCGATTGTGCTGCATGCCGGCGGGCCGGTCGCCCCCGTCCCGCCCACGGTGCCGGAGCCTATCCCTCGGCCGCCGGCGCCGGCCCGGGGCTTCCGGGCCCGGACTCCTGCCGGGCCAGGAGCTCCGCGAACCCGGCGAAGGCCTCGTGGAACCGGGGGAAGGTCTTGCGTACGCAGCCGGGGTCGTCGTAGGTGAGGCCGGGGGTCAGCAGACCGGCGACGGCGAACGACATGACGATGCGGTGATCGCCGTGGGTGGCGATCTCCGCGGCCCGCGGGATGCCCGGCCGGATCTCGATCCAGTCCGGGCCCGTCGCGACGGTGATGCCCATCCGCCGCAGGTTCCCGGCGCACACCTCCAGCCGGTCGCACTCCTTCACCCGGGTGTTGCCGACGTCCTCGATGCGTACCGGCCCCGAGGCGTGCGGGGCGATCGCCGCCAGCGTCGGCATGGTGTCGGAGATGTCGCGCATGTTGACGGTGAGGCCGCGGAGCGTCCCGGTGGAGCGGACCGTGGTGGATTCGGCGCTCGTGCGCACCTCGGCGCCCATTCTGCGCAGTACGTCGACGAACCGCAGATCCCCCTGGAGGGCGTCCCGGCCGAGTCCGGGGACGGTGACCTCCCGGCCGGTGAGGGCCGCCGCGGCGAAGAAGTAGCTCGCGGTGGAGGCGTCCGGCTCGACGGCGTACGTGGTGGCCCGGTAGCCGCCGGGCGGCACCGTGAAGACGTTGTCGCCGGGGCCGCCGCGGGTGACCTCGGCGCCGAAGCTGCGCATCATCGCCAGGGTGATCCCGATGTAGGGCGCCGACACCAGGTCCGTGACGGTGATCCGGAGCCCCTCGGCGGTCAGTGGTCCAAGCATCAGCAGTGCGGTGAGGTACTGGCTGGACTGCCCGGCGTCCAGGGTCAGTTCGCCGCCCTTGATACCTGCGGCCGTGATCCGCAGCGGGTGGTGGCCCTCGGCCGACTCGTGGTGGAGGTCGACGCCGAGTGTCCGCAGCGCCTCGGTGAGCGGGGCGAGGGGGCGGCGGCGCATCTGTGCGGAGGCGTCGAAGCGGTAGGTGCCGCGGGCACCGGCAGCGGCGAGGGTGGGCAGGAAGCGGGCCGTGGTCGCTCCGTCGCGGCAGTGGATGTCGGCGTCGGTGGCGGCGGGCCCGGAGGGGCGGCCCGCGATCCGCCAGCGGTCCGCCTCCCGCACCACCTCGTAGCCGAGGCCGGTGAGCCCTTCGGCGAAGCCTTCGGTGTCGTCGGAGCACAGCGGACGTACGAGCGTGCTGGTGCCGTTCGCGGCGGCGGCCAGGAAGAGGGCGCGCGCGGTGACGGACTTGGAACCGGGGACGTGGATGACGGTCACGGGTGCCCATCCTGCCGTGCGGCACGCACGGCGGCGGGGCGCGTCCAGCGAGTGGACGCGCCCCGCCGGGTCCGGGGTCAGGGGCTCAGCGGATGGGCCGGTGCATGTTGTCCCGGGTGGAGGGGCCGGGGGTGGCGTCGGCGATCCACGGGCCTTCGCCGCTCGGGTCGATGATGCCCTCCTCCAGCCACGTGTACGTGCCCGACAGGACGCCGTCGACCACGCGCCGGTCCAGGTCGTCGGTGTTGGACCAGAGCCGGGTGAAGAGTTCCTCGACCCGGACGCGGGACTGGTGGCAGAAGGCGTCGGCGAGCTGGTACGCCTCGCGGCCGTGGTCGTCGTCGGTGCGCAGGAGTTCGGCCCGGACGCAGGACGCGCTCATCGCGAAGAGTTCCGCGCCGATGTCGACGATCCGGCCGAGGAAGCCCTGCTTGGTCTCCATCCGGCCCTGCCAGCGCGACATGGCGTAGAAGGTGGAGCGCGCCAGCTTGCGCGAGGAGCGTTCGACGTAGCGCAGATGGCCGGACAGATCGGCGTGACCCGCGGGGTGGAACTCCCCGTAGGTCCCCGGGAGCTGTCCGGGTCCGGCGACGAGCCTGGGCAGCCACCGGGCGTAGAAGCCGGCCGCGTTGGCACCCGCCTTAGCCTTGGCGGAGAGCGGCTTGTCGGGGTCGATGATGTCCCCGGCGACCTTCAGATGGGCATCGACCGCCTCGCGGGCGATCAGCAGGTGCATGATCTCCGTCGAACCCTCGAAGATCCGGTTGATGCGCATGTCCCGGAGCATCTGTTCGGCGGGGACGGCCCGTTCACCGCGGGCGGCGAGGGACTCCGCCGTCTCGAAGCCGCGGCCGCCGCGGATCTGGACGAGTTCGTCGGCCATCAGGCAGCCCATTTCGGAGCCCAGCAGCTTGGCGAGCGCGGCTTCGATCCGGATGTCGTTGCGGTTCTCGTCGGCCATCTGGGAGGCGAGATCGACGACCGCTTCGAGGGCGAAGGTGGTCGCGGCGATGAAGGAGATCTTCGAGCCGACCGCCTCGTGCCGGGCGACCGGCCTGCCCCACTGCTCGCGGACCGCCGACCATTCGCGGGCGATCTTCAGGCACCATTTGCCGGATCCGACGCACATGGCGGGCAGCGAGAGCCGCCCGGTGTTGAGGGTGGTGAGCGCGATCTTGAGCCCGGCGCCTTCCGGTCCGATGCGGTTCGCGGCGGGGACGCGGACCTGGTGGAACCGGGTGACACCGTTCTCCAGGCCGCGCAGCCCCATGAAGGCGTTGCGGTTCTCCACCGTGATGCCCGGGGCGTCGGCCTCGACCACGAAGGCCGTGATGCCGCCCTTGTGGCCCTCCGACTCCGGGACCCGGGCCATGACGACGAGCAGGTCGGCGACGACCCCGTTGGTCGTCCACAGCTTCACTCCGTCGAGCACGTAGTCGGAGCCGTCCGGGACGGCTGAGGTGGCGAGGCGTGCCGGGTCGGAGCCGACGTCCGGTTCGGTGAGGAGGAACGCCGAGATGTCGGTACGGGCCAGCCGGGGCAGGAAGGTGTCCTTCTGCTCCTGGCTGCCGAAGATCTTCAGCGGCTGGGGCACGCCGATGGACTGGTGGGCGGAGAGCAGGGCGCCGATCGCCGGGCTGGCGGAACCGACCAGGGCGAGGGCCTTGTTGTAGTACACCTGGGTCAGGCCCAGGCCGCCGTACTTCACGTCGATCTTCATACCCAGCGCGCCGAGTTCCTTGAGGCCGTTGACCACCTCGTCGGGAATCCTGGCCTCGCGCTCGATCAGGGCGCCGTCGATCCTGCTCACGCAGAACTCGCGCAGCCGGGCGAGGAACTCCTCGCCGCGCCGGACGTCCTCGCCGGCCGGCATCGGGTGCGGATGGATCAGGTCCAGGCGGAAGCGGCCCAGGAAGAGTTCCTTGGCGAAACTCGGTTTGTGCCAGTCCCGTTCACGCGCGTCCTCGGCCACCTGGCGCGCTTCGCGCTCGGAGACCTTGGGCGTGGGCTGTGGTGCGGAGGGCCGTTGTGCGGATGGTGCGGACATGAGGAGCTCACCTCGCCGCTTCGTCGGGAGGGTGGTTCCGGGAGATTCACGGACGGCCCGGGCAGGGCCCGCCGACGCGCATCCACCGGTTCCACTCGTCGTTCTACTCGTCCGTATGTACCCGATTCCTGCCGGTGCCACCATCCTCGGGAGGCCGATCGGGTCGCCCGCCACTCCAGTGACCGTCACCGCTCGCGGAATACGCGAACGCCCGGAACTCCCACGCGATGTCCGGCGCGCTCGCCGCGGCGCCGCTCAGCGCACTGGCACAGGTGAGACGTGGCGCTTTGGTGCCAGCGCAGCCCTGTTCTCTCCCCCAACACGGTGGACGGCGGCATCAGCGAGGTGCGTCCCGACGGCCTGGACGAGATGGACGCCCGGGTGCCGGCCCTGGTCCTGGCCGGTCTCACCGACCAGGCCGCCGCCGGCCGGCTCGGCGTTCAGCGGTACGGTGACCGCCGGACGGACAGGATCGCGACGTCGTCGTGCCGGCTGCCCTCGCCGGCGAAGGCGCGCGCGTCGTCGTAGAGGGCCTGCGGCAGTTTGCTGGCGGAGAGCGAGGCGCGCTGGGTGAGGCGTTCGGTGACCGGGTAGAACGTGCCGTCGGCGTCGCGGGTCTCGGTGAGCCCGTCGGTGGTCAGCATGAGCGTCGAGCCGGGCGGGAAGGCGAACCAGTCGACCGTCGTGGGTTCGGCGGCGAGTTCGGCGAGGCCGAGGGGGACGCCGGAACTGAGTTCCGGCGTGATGACGGTGGCGTCCTGCAGCAACTGCGGTGCGATGTGGCCGCAGTTGATGACCTGTACCTCGTTATGCGAGTCGACGTTCACGATGAGCGCCGTGACGAACCGTTCGTCGTCGCCGGTCTGCGCGGCGTAGGAGTTGTGCCGCATGACCGAGGCGTCGAGGGCATCGACGAGCGCGGTCAGGGTGGGTTCGCGGTGGGCCGCTTCACGGAAGGCGCCGATGACGGCGAACGCGGCGCCGACCGCGGGCAGGCCCTTGCCCTGGACATCGCCGATCAGCACGCGGGTTCCCCACGGGGAGACGACGACGTCGTAGATGTCGCCGCCGATGAGCCGGTCCTCCTGCACCGGCTCGTACACGCCGTCGACCAGGACGTCGTCGGTGAGCAGGGGCAGCGGACGCAGGATGTGGCGCTGCATCGCCGCGGCGGTGGAGCGCAGCCGGAGCATCTCGGTTTCGCGCCGGATACGACGCCCGCAGGCGTAGACGGAGGCGATGCCCAGGGCGAGGGTGAGCAGCATCATGAGGAGCCGGTCGAGCCACGACCGCCCGTCACCGTGCCGGATCAGCACGGTGGCGGCGACCACGATCGTGGTCCATGCGGAGACGTACATCGTCTGGCGTACGGTGCACAGCGCGGACGCCGCACCCGGCAGGAACACCAGGAGCCCGAGAAGCCAGACCGAGGACTCGGACAGCCCGCCGAGGAGCATCACCAGGAAGGTCACCGACACGACGCCGATCATCACTTCGGCATTGCGTGGCGGCTCGACGGTCTCGAAGGGGCGTGCGAATCTGTTCAGATGCTTCTGGGGCACGGGACCTCCCGGGCAGACGGTGTGCTCTGAGTACGTTAGGCAGGCCCGGCCATGGGTGAGCCACGCCCCGCCGGACGAGGTGCCCCGCGCGACGGCCGGCACCGCGGGCAGGGTGCGCGGCCCGGGTCGCCGGCGGGGCGGCCAGGACCGCGCCGGTTCCGCTCACGGACTCCCGGCCGGTTCGGCGGCGTCCGCCGCTCAGGGTTGGACGACACGTCGGCGGGATAGGGTTCGGCCGAGAAGAATCCGATCGGTCCACCCGGGCTGCGCCAAGGCCACCTACGGTGGCCGCCCGAGGGAGAGCCGGATGCTGCAGGCATTGGGATTGGGCCCGGCCGAAGAGGCCATCTACACCACGCTGCTGGCCCGACCGACGGCATCGGCGCAGGATCTCGTCCGGCAGACCGGACTCGAGGAGGCCGAGACCACCCGCATCCTGCTCGACCTGGCGGCACGCGGCCTGGTGGCGATCGCCACCGAGACCGGGAGCGGGGCGCCCGACCCGGCCGGCAGCGAGGCCGGTCCTCAACCCGCCCGCTACCGGCTCACACCCCCCTCGGTGGCCCTGGCTCCGTTCCTCGTCGAGCAGCGCAACGCACTGCACCGGGCCGAGACCGCGTTCTCGATGCTGACCGAGCAGTACCGCACCACCGCCGCACACCCCGCGGGCAGCGTCATGGAGGTGGTCGTCGGCGTGGAGCAGGTCGCACACCGTTTCCACCAACTGCAGCGCGGCGCTCAGCGGGAGCTACTCGTCTTCCTCGTCGGCGAGACCATCGCGGTGCCGCGTGAGGATGCCGACGCCTCGGAGAGCTTCGCGCTGGACCGCGGAGTCGACTTCCGGGTCGTGGCTGCCAAGAACTACCTCGACGTGCCCGATGTGGCAGGGGACGTGAGGTCGGCCATCACGGCCGGCCTCAAGCTCCGTCTGGTCGAGTCGTTGCCGCTGAAGATGGTCGTGTCGGACCGGGAACGCGCCATGGTGCCTTTGGACATGACGGACTCCGGCGGTGAGCCGAGCGCCATCGTGGTGCACCGCAGCGGACTGCTGACGGCCCTGGTCCATCTCTTCGAGAAGGAATGGGCCCAGGCCCGGCCGCTGTACGCCACCACCACGGGTGTGCGCGCGGAGGCGAAGGCCGATCAGCGGCCGACCGAGGGCGAGTTGGAGGTCCTCACCCTGCTGTTGGCCGGGATCTCCGACCGGCGGGCGGCCTCTCAGCTCGGGCTCTCCATACGCACGGTGGAGCGACGGACCCGTCGTCTGATGGACCTTGCCGGAGCGGACTCGCGCCTGCAGCTGGGGTGGCACGCCGCACGCGCGGACTGGCTCTGACCTCCGCCTCGGCCTGAGGGGCAACTGCTCTTCGCCTGTTGGCAGTTGCGCTGTGAGGGCGGCTACCGCCCGGATCCCGGGCAGCGGCGTGCCGGGAGGCACGTGAGTGGCGGAGCCCGCTGCCTGCCAGGAGCGCGGCGGCGGGACGGGCCGCGTGACGGAATTCCGACATGCGGGAAATCCGTCACTCACGGCATCCCTATGCCATCCGCATGTCTGCCAGGCTGCAGCGGCAGCACAGCATGTTCATGCTATCAAGTGGAGAGATTCATGCGTTCCATAACGCGTCTAGCCTTGGGCGCGGCGACCACCGTCGCCCTGGCCGTCACCGCGGTCACACCTTCCGGGGCGGCTGATCCGCCGCCGGGCGGTGCCCCGGGGAAGCGACCCATCGTCGGCGGCGCCGCGGCAAAGGGCGGCAAGCAGGCGACGGTCACCCTCGTCACCGGCGACAGGGTGCAGGTGACGACGGACCCGTCGGGTCGCAGCTCCGCGGCGGTGCTGCCCCGCGAGGACGGCACGCAGCCGATGATCCAGACCCGTCAGATGGGCAAGGACCTCTACGTCTACCCCGAGGCCGCCTCCCGGGCGATCGCCGAGGGCAAGGTCGACGAGCAGCTGTTCAACGTCACGGGGCTCATCCGTCAGGGCTACGACGACGCACACGCCGACTCGCTGCCGCTCATCGCCACCTACGGCGAGAGCGTGGACGTCGCCAAGAGCGCGCCGCCGGCCCCTCGCGGTTCCGAGCGGGTCCTGAGCCTTCCCGCGGTGGACGGCGTCGCGCTGAAGGCAGACAAGGGCACCGCAGACGCCTTCTGGCAGGACATCACCAACGCCCACTCGCGTTCCGCCTCCGCGCTGAAGAAGCTGTGGCTGGACGGCAAGGCCGAGGCCACGCTGGACCGGTCCACCGCGCAGGTGCACGCGCCGGAGGCCTGGGCGGCCGGGTACGACGGCAAGGGCACCAAGGTCGCCGTGCTGGACACGGGCGTGGACGCCGAGCACCCGGACCTGGTGAACCGGGTCGCCGCGTCCGAGAACTTCACGGACTCCAAGAACACCGACGACCGGGTGGGCCACGGCACCCACACCGCCTCCACCGTCGGCGGCTCCGGAGCGGCCAGTGACGGCCGCAAGAAGGGCGTCGCCCCCGGCACCTCGCTGCTCATCGGCAAGGTCCTCAACGACCAGGGCTACGGCCTGGACTCCTGGATCATCGCGGGCATGCAGTGGGCCGTCGACCAGAAGGCCGACGTCGTCTCCATGAGCCTCGGCAACCCCGCGATCGGCGACTGCAACGACCCGATGGCCCAGGCCACGGCGGAGCTTTCGAAGAACACGCACACGCTGTTCGTCATCGCCGCCGGCAACGCCGGCCCGAGCACCGAGACCGTCTCCTCGCCCGGCTGCGTGCCCGGCGTGCTGACCGTCGGAGCCGTCGACCGCGACGACACCACCGCGCAGTTCTCCAGCCGCGGTCCCGTGGCCGTCACCCACACCCTCAAGCCCGAGATCGCCGCCCCCGGCGTCGACATCTCGGCGGCCAGCGCGGGCGGACGCGGTGTGTACGCGTACCGGACGATGTCCGGCACGTCGATGGCCACCCCGCATGTCGCGGGCGCCGCGGCCGTCGTCCGCCAGGCCCACCCGGACTGGACCGCGCAGCAGATCAAGGCCTCGCTGGTCTCCTCCGCCCGCACCGGTGGCAAGGTCGGCGGCGCCGACCAGACCGGCGGCGGTGTGCTCGACGTGTTCGGAGCGGTGAACCAGAAGGTCGTCTCCGCTCCCGCCGTCCAGGCCGGCAGCTACAACTGGCCGCAGGACACCTCGGACCGCACCACCGTCCAGGTGCCCTTCACCAACACCGGCGACAGCGCCGTCACCCTGAACCTGAAGGTCAGCGGTGTGCACGGCAACGACGGCAGCGATGTCCCCTCCGGCGTCGTCAAGCTGAAGCAGGGCAAGGTGCGAGTCCCCGCGGACTCCACCGTTCAGGTGCCGCTGCAGATCGACCCCACCGCCCGGCTGAAGGACGGCCAGTACGGTGCCGTCACCGGCCGCATCATGGCCACCGGCGGTCACGTGCACATCTCCGTTCCCGTCACGCTCTACGTCCAGCCGAAGACGGTCACGCTCCGGGTCAAGGCCATCGACCGCAACGGCGAGCCCGCGACCGGCCCCTCCTCCCTGGACCTCGTCAGCCTCGACATCAACAAGGGCGAGCGCCGCACCAACTCGGGTGCGACCGACCAGACGTTCCGGGTACGCCCGGGCGACTACTCCCTGAGCAGCTTCGTGGCGACGTACGACGCGAACAACGCGCCCGAGTCGGTCAGCTACCTGGCCAAGCCGCAGCTTCACATCACCGGTGACACCACCGTCGTCCTCGACGCCCGCAAGGCCCACCAGCAGAGCGTGCACACCGACCGCCCCTCGAAGCTGGACAACACCGTACTCAGCTACTCCCGCACCTGGGACGACACCTGGCTGATCTCCGGATCGCTGCTGTCCGGCAGCGCCGTCCAGAAGTTCTACGCGGATGTCGACGGACGTGCCAAGGACGGCACCTTCGAGTTCCGGCCCACCTGGCGTGCGACCGGCTCCGAGGACGGCTCGCCCTACGTCTACAACCTGTCCTTCCCGACCCGGGGCCCGCTGCGCTCCGACCAGGTCCACAGGCCGAAGGACTCGCGGCTGGCCAAGGTCGACGAGACGTGGAAGGCCATGGGCAAGGAAGGCGATTACATCGACGCCATGTTCATCCGCCCCTCCGGGAGCACCGGCTCCTACATCTCCGTCAGCCCGTTCGGCCAGGTGCATGTGCCCACCACCCGCACCGCGTACTACACGACCGGCGAGGACGCCTGGTACCACGGCGCGATGACCAGCTTCCCGTTCGCCGCGTTCATGGGTGATCAAGAGCGCACCTACCGGGCGGGGCAGCGGAGCACCGAGGAGTGGTACGGCGGGCCTCTGAGCCCGGCCGCCCCCCGGGACGCCGAGGGCAAGCCGGTGCTGGCCGCCGAACGGCAGGGCGACCTGATCGGCTTCCAGAACGCGCTCTGGGTCGACGGCTCCGGCGACCACTGGTCCTACGGCGGGTCGTTCGGCGACCTCGGCAACCTGGCACTGAAGCGCAACGGTGAGCAGATCGCCACCAGCGCCTATCCCGACGACGTGTTCCAGGTGCCGGACGAGGACTCCGCGTACGAACTCACCCAGAACCTGCAGAAGATCGACACGTCGGACCGCAACTGGCTGCGCTCCACCGCCGTCACCACCGTGTGGAGCTTCCGCTCCCACCGGGAGCCGGACGTCTACTCGCGCGGCCTGCCGATCCTCTTCCCGAGGTACGACGTGCCGGTCGACGGCATGAACACGCTGCCGGCGAAGAGCGGCATCAAGGTCGGCCTGTCGGTCGAGGGGCATGCCGGGTACACCCCGGGCGCGGTCACGGCCGCCTCGCTGTCCTACTCCTACGACGGCGGCACCACCTGGACCCAGGCGCCGACCGAGCAGAAGAACGGCAAGTGGACGGCCGTCCTCGACCACACCGGCGCCGCCGGCAAGCAGGTCATGACGAAGGCCACCCTCACCGACGCCAAGGGCAACGCGGTCACCCAGACCGTCACCCGCGCCTACGACGTCCGGTAGCCACGCGGTAAGGCCGGGCGGCCACCCGCAGCGGTTGGTCCGCCCGGCCACGTGCTGTCCCCGCCGTGATCACCGGGGCACGGCGGGGTCCGGCGGGGCCCGGTGCAGACAGCAGCCCCGGCAAGCGGTTCGCTTGCCGGGGCTGCTGCGTGGTCGTCCCGCGCCGGTCGAACGGTGCTGTCCGGGCGGGCAGAGGACGGAGGCGGGGCTACAGGGCGAGGCCGGTGAGGACCAGGACCCGCTCGTAGGTGTAGTCGTCCATCGCGTACCGGACGCCCTCCCGGCCGACGCCGGACTGCTTGGTGCCGCCGTACGGCATCTGGTCCGCGCGGTACGAGGGGACGTCGCCGATGATCACGCCGCCGACCTCCAGCGCGCGGTGGGCGCGGAACGCGGTCTGCAGGTCGTGGGTGAACACACCTGCCTGGAGGCCGTACTTGGAGGAGTTGACGGAGGCGAACGCCTCGGCCTCGCCGTCCACCTTCTGCACCGAGAGCACCGGTCCGAAGACCTCCTCGCAGGAGAGGCTGACGCCGTCGGGGAGGTCGGTGAGGACGGTCGGTGCGTAGGTCGCCCCGTCGCGCTTGCCGCCGGTGAGCAGTGTGCCGCCGGCCTGTACGGCCTCGTCGACCCAGGACTCGACGCGCTTGGCCGCGTCCTCGTTGACCAGCGGGCCGACGTCGGTGGCGGCGTCGGACGGGTCACCGGTGACCTGTGCCTCCACGGCCGCGACGATCTTCGGGAGCAGCCGGTCGTAGACCGCGGCGTCCGCGATGACGCGCTGCACCGAGATGCAGGACTGGCCGCCCTGGTAGTTGGAGAAGGTCGCGATACGGGTCGCGGCCCAGTCCAGGTCCGCCTCGGAGGCGTAGTCGCCGAGGACGACCGCCGCGCCGTTGCCGCCGAGCTCCAGGGTGCAGTGCTTGCGCGGCACCGAGTCCATGATCGAGTAGCCGACCGGGGCGGATCCGGTGAACGAGATCACGGGCAGCCGCTCGTCCTGGACGAGGGCGGGCATCCGGTCGTTGGGGACCGTCAGCACGGACCAGGAACCGGCGGGCAGGTCGGTCTCGGCCAGCAGCTCGCCCAGGATCAGTGACGAGATCGGGGTGGCCGGGGCGGGCTTCAGGATGATCGGGGCACCGACGGCGATGGCCGGGGCGACCTTGTGGGCGCTCAGGTTCAGCGGGAAGTTGAAGGGTGCGATGCCCAGGACCGTGCCGCGCGGGAAGCGCCGGGTCAGGCCGAGACGGCCGGTGCCGCCGGGGTCGGTGTCGAGGCGCTGGGCATCGCCACCGTTGAAGCGGCGGGCCTCCTCGGAGGCGAACCGGAACACCGAGACGGCGCGGCCGACCTCGCCGCGCGCCCACTTGACGGGCTTGCCGTTCTCGGCGGAGATCAGCTGGGCGATCTCCTCGGTGCGCTCCGTCAGGCGCCGGGCGACGTGGTCGAGCGCGGCGGCACGGACGTGGGCCGGGGTCGCGGCGAACTCGTCACGCACGGCGTGGGCGGCGGCGACCGCCTCCTCGACCTGGGCCTCGGTGGGCACGCCGACGGTACCGACGAGCCGGCCGTCCCAGGGGTTGGTGACGTCGAAGCTTTCCTCGCCGGTGGCCTCGCGGCCGGCCAGCCAGAAGGCGTGGGTGGAGGTCATGGAGGTTCCGGCCCTTCGATGTCGTGGGGTGTTCCGTCCCCACCGTAGGGCCGTGCGGTCCGCCTGGCGTTTGTCCGGCGTGGAGCAGAGGCGCTCCGGGGCGCGCCGGTTTGTCGGAACGATCAGACGGGTCCGGAAGGAGGGAAGCGGAACGGCTGCCGGGCCTTGTGCCCTACGACACCGTCGCGGGGTTGGTGACCTTGAGGGCCAGCCAGAGTTCCATCCGGGTGTCCGGATCGTCCAGCGACCGGCCGAGGATCTCCTCCACCCTTCGCATCCGGTAGCGCAGGGTGTGCCGGTGCACTCCGAGGTCCGCCGCGGCGGCGTCCCACTGGCCGTGGTGGGAGAGCCAGGCCCGCAGGGACGCGACCAGGTCGCCGCGGCCCTTGGTGTCGTGTTCGTACAGGGCGCGGAGCATGGCGTCCGCGAAGGCGCGCACCGCGTCGTCGGCGAGCAGCGGGAGCACCGAACCGGTCGCCAGCTCCTCGTGCTCGACCAGCGCCCTGCCCCGTCGGCGGGCCACCGAAAGGGCCTGCTCGGCCTGCTTGTACGCGGCCGAGACGGCGATCGGCCCCGCGGGGGCGGAGAGGCCCACGACCACTTCGGTGTCCTGTGCCGGTTCGTGCGCGGGCCGTTCCTCCTGGGCCTGCGCGTAGGCCGCGCAGGCGGCGACCGCGGCGCCGCCGTCGGCGGCCAGGACGACGAGGCGTTCGCCCTCGGGCACCATCAGCACGGTCTCGCCGGACCGGGAGGCCGCGGTCTCCATCACCTCGGCCAGCTGCGCCGTGGTCGACGGTTCGCAGGCTTCGGCGATGAGCAACCGGAACGGCGCGTCGAGCAGTCCGCCGTAGAGGTCTCCGGCGACGGCTCGGGCGTGGTCGGGCTGGCCCGCGAGCAGCATGCGCAGCACCGCGGCGCCGAGCCGCTGTTCGGCGCCCTGGAGCGAGCGGGAACGGGCGGTGGTGAGGGTGAGCAGGGCGACCGCCGAGTGCACCGCGTACCGTTCCGCGGTGCCGAGCGCCGACCCGGTGCCGACGGCGAGTGCGCCGCGGGCCCGGCGGCCGGTGCCCAGGGACTGGAGCTCGACCCGGTCGTCGGTGCCGCCGACGACCACGCTGGCGGGGGCCGGGCGGTCCCGCAGGCGTTCCACGTCGGGGGTGAGCCGGGCCGCGCGGCGGGCGGCCCAGTCGGGGGCGGCGGCCACGACGGCCCCGGAGGCGTCGTACAGCGCGGCCCAGCCGTCGACGTGCGCGGCGAGCCGGGTGAGCAGTTCGGCGGGACCGTCCCCGGCGAGCGCCGCCCTGGTCAGTTCGCGCTGCGCCTCGAAGCCGGCGGTGACGGCCCGGTACTGGTCGGCGGCGATCTCCGAGGAGACCGCCTTGGCGATGGCGATGAACGGGGTGCGACGGGGCACTTCGAGGAGCGGCAGCCCCGCTTCCTCGGCGGCGTCGACCAGCGCCTTCGGTACGTCGTCGTAGTTGACGCCGACGGCGAAGCCCACCCCGACGACTCCGGATCCGGCCAGCCGCCGTACGTACCGCCGCATGCCTTCCGGGCTCTCGGCGTCGAGGTTGGTCGCGGTGACCAGCAGCAGCTCGCCGCCCTCCATGTAGCGGACGGGGTCGGCCAGCTCGCTGGCATGCGCCCAGCGCACGGGCGTGTCGAGCCGGTCCGCCCCCGCACGGACCGTGAGTTTGAGCGCCGAGTGCTGGACCAGCGAGGCGAGCGTAGGGGGCATGGGACGGGCGACCTTTGGGAGGGGGCATCGATTGTGCCGTCACGTATGAACGGCTTCCATCGATTCTGCCAGGGCGGCAGGGTTCCCGTAACCGCTCTCAGCCCTCCCGTACCGCTGCTCCCACGTAACCCGTCAGCCTCCCAGTTCCACCAGGAGCGGGGGTGCGTGCTCGCCGTCGACCGTGGTCAGGGAGAGCACCGCGTGACCGGCCGCCAATTCGTAGGCCAGCCCCGAGGCGGACCAGCGCTCCCGCTCGACCTGGCGCACGGTCACGGCGTCCGTGGTCACGGCCTTGCCGGTGGCCAGCTTCCGCAGGGCGTGCAGGGCCCGGGTGAGCGGCTGGTCGGCGAAGACGCCGTGCTGGGCGACCTCCCGGACCTCCACCCATTCCTTGCCCCATGCCTCGGCGAAGCGTTTGCCGTCCCAGGTGGAGACGCCGGAGAAGGCCATGTTGCAGCCGACCGAGCCGAGCAGGGCGGTGTGCAGTGCCTCGGGCACGTCGTCCAGGGTCCGGAGCGCGAGGACCGCCCCCGCGTTGACGGAGCGCAGCCGCCGGATGCCACGGACGGTTTCGGCGGTGACGGTGTGGGTGGCGTCGTCCAGGACCAGGCAGACGAACAGCGAACGGTCGGAGCGGGCCGCGGTGATCGCGTTGAACTGGGCGAGGACGAGGCGGGCCAGTACGTGGGAGGCCTCGGCGTGAGCCCGCTCCGGCAGCTCGATGCGGACCCGCAGCGGGTGCTGTTCCAGGGACCGCAGCGAGAACGGCCGGGCGTCGTCACCGGTGGAGAAGAATCCGGCGAAGGCCGGCCGGTCGAGCACGGCGATCCGGTCGGCGAGCACGGCCGCCGGGTCTCCCGCACCGCCCGTCTGCCGGGTCCGGGCGTCCAGCTCGCGCAGCATCGCGCGATGGCCGCCCGCCTCCAGGGCCTGGCGCAGGGCGGTCAGCGCGGTGACGGAGCCCTCCAGGAGTTCACGGAGTTCGGGTACGCCGGGGAATCTGCCGTGGACGGTGCGGTAGGGGCCGAGAAGCTGGCCGAGAACGGTGCCCGCACGCCTGCTGTCCAGGCCCGGGATGTCGCCGACCAGCCCCTCCGCGAGGGCGGTCGCGGCCTCGTCGGGGTCGGTGGTGCCGCCGTAGAGGTCGAAGTCGTGCACGGATGCGGGGTCACCGATCCTGACGACGACGTCGTAGGCGTCGTCCGGCCCCAGCTGGGCACCCGCCCCGCCGACGGCGAGCACCGCCGCCTGGCCGGTGAGCGCCCTGATGGCGAGGGATTCGATGACCGGGCGGACCACCCCGGCGGTCTTCCCCGAGCCGGGTGGCCCCACCGCCAGGAGCGAGGTTCCCAGCGACGCGGGCTCCAGGGCCAGGCCCGAACCGCGGCGCGGATAGGGGTTGCGCGGGTCGTCCGCGCAGCCGCCGATCCGGACCTGGCCCGTGAGCGGGTCGTGCGGGGCGGTACGCAGCGGCAGATCGCGGTGGCCCGAGGGGTGCAGGTAGGCGCCCGCACCCTTGCGGAGCACGGTTTCGGTGAAGGATTCGAGGCGATCGGGGCGGGTCCGGGCGACGGCCCAGGCGTGGCGCAGCCGTACGCAGTCCACATCGTTCATCCGGCCGGTGTGCACGGCCGCCGTGAGCGCCTCCGCGGCGTCCACCCGGCCTGCGGCCCGCAGCTCGGGCCAGTCCGCCAGGGCCGGACCGGGCTGCGCGGGAGCCCGGTCCGGCAGGCCGGGAGCGGTCCGGGGCTGCTGCGGCGGCTGCTTCCGAAGGCGCCCCAGGAGGGGGCCGAGCTCCACCGACCACTGGCCGATTCTGGCGAAGGGCCACACGATCGCGGTGCCGATCAGCGCGTAGAGCACGATCGAGACGAACAGCGCCGCGTACTGGTTGCCGCCCCCCTGCATCAAGCCGGTGGGCACCGCGGGCAGGAGTACGTCCGCGAGCGGCACCCGCCGGGTCCATACGAGCCATACGGTGAGCAGCGCGCCGGTTGCCGAGGTCACGAACCTGGCCCGGTCCAGGTGTGGGCCCGCGAAGTAGCGGAAGAGGCGTGCCCAGCCGCCGATCCGGGCTGCCCAGAAGCCCAGGGCGAGCACGAGGACCTGGTAGTAGAGCGTGGTGGAGTTGACCACCAGCGCGGGCGCGTCGTCCCGGAGGCCGCCGAACGACCACCACTGGGGCCCGGTGATGATCTCGATCGGCTTGAACACATAGGGAACGGCGCGCTCGGTGAGCAGCAGCCACAGCAGGAGCCACAGGGCCAGCGTCGCGGCGGGCCCCACCAGCGAGGGGCGCGGCGGCCGCTCGGCGGGCCGTGGCACGTAGGCGTACCGCCACACGCCCGGATCGCTGTCGGGGCGCGGCGCGTTCAGCCAGTCGGCCGTCGGCGGTCCCGTACCGGCGGCCCGGTACCGGCCGGGCGGAGTCACGGGCCGGCCGGGCGGAATCGCGGTCGGAGCCATGGCGGAGGGCTCCACCGCGGGCGGCGGCACCGTCGGAGGGAACGTCGGCGGGGCCGTGGGCGGCGGGCCGGCCGGGTGCGGCACGGCGCTTCCCGGCCCGCCGGGGCGGCCGTCGGGCGGCTGCGCACCCCGCGTGCCCCGGGCGCCGTACGTGCCTTCGTTGTCCATGAACCGTTGCCCCCTGACCAGCCAGGTCCGACCGCTGCACGGCCAATCTAGTGCGCGGGCACGGTGAGTTCAGCAAGGCGCCCGGATAGTGACGGGGAAGGGGCCGCCCCGTCACTGTCACGCCTTCTGTCCGCCGCGGACAAGGACACGCCTCTCATCACTCCCGATCGGAGCATGCCCGCGCCCCGCCCCCACCCCTAGCCTGCAGAAAGATAAGCGTCCGAAACACCCCCCAGGAGCCCCGCATGACCGCTATTCCGCAGGAGCGCCGCGTCGTCACCGCCATTCCCGGCCCGAAGTCGGCGGAGCTGCAGGCCCGCCGCCTCGCGACGGTCGCCGCCGGTGTGGGCTCCACGCTGCCGGTGTTCACCGCCCGTGCCGGTGGCGGGATCATCGAGGACGTGGACGGCAACCGGCTGATCGACTTCGGCTCCGGTATCGCCGTGACGTCGGTGGGCGCCTCCGCCGAGGCCGTGGTGCGGCGCGCGTCCGCGCAGCTCGCCGACTTCACCCACACCTGTTTCATGGTCACTCCGTACGAGGGCTACGTCGAGGTCTGTGAGCAGCTCGCCGAGCTGACGCCGGGCGACCACGCGAAGAAGTCGGCGCTGTTCAACTCGGGCGCCGAGGCCGTCGAGAACGCGGTGAAGATCGCCCGTGCGTACACCAAGCGCACCGCCGTCGTCGTCTTCGACCACGGCTACCACGGCCGGACCAACCTCACGATGGCGCTGACGGCGAAGAACATGCCGTACAAGCAGGGCTTCGGCCCGTTCGCGCCCGAGGTCTACCGGGTGCCGGTGGCGTACGGCTACCGCTGGCCGACCGGTGCCGAGAACGCCGGTGCGGAGGCCTCCGCCCAGGCCATCGACCAGATCACCAAGCAGATCGGCGCGGACAACGTCGCCGCGATCATCATCGAGCCGGTGCTCGGCGAGGGCGGGTTCATCGAGCCGGCCAAGGGCTTCCTCCCGGCGATCGCGCAGTTCGCCAAGGACAACGGCATCGTCTTCGTCGCCGACGAGATCCAGTCCGGCTTCTGCCGCACCGGCCAGTGGTTCGCCTGCGAGGACGAGGGCATCGTCCCCGACCTGATCACCACCGCCAAGGGCATCGCGGGCGGCCTCCCGCTCTCCGCGGTCACCGGCCGCGCCGAGATCATGGACGCCGCGCACTCCGGCGGCCTCGGCGGCACCTACGGCGGGAACCCGGTCGCCTGCGCCGGGGCCCTCGGCGCCATCGAGACGATGCGCGAGCTG
Organism: Streptomyces sp. NBC_01260; assembly: GCF_036226405.1. Lineage (NCBI taxonomy): Bacteria > Bacillati > Actinomycetota > Actinomycetes > Kitasatosporales > Streptomycetaceae > Streptomyces > Streptomyces sp. NBC_01260. The sequence continues at coordinate 1,968,544 of NZ_CP108464.1, forward strand.
GACCTGAACGGGAAGGCGAAGCGCATCGAGGAGGTCATGAAGGTCCGGCTCGCGCAGATGCAGGCGAAGCTGCCGAACGGTGACCTCATCGGTGACATCCGGGGCCGCGGCGCGATGATCGCGATCGAGCTGGTGAAGTCCGGCACCAAGGACCCCAACCCGGAGGTGGCCGGGCAGCTCGCCAAGGCCTGCCACGCCGAGGGTGTGCTGGTGCTCACCTGCGGCACGTACGGCAACGTCCTGCGCTTCCTGCCGCCGCTGGTGATCGGCGAGGACCTGCTGAACGAGGGCCTCGACGTGATCGAGCAGGCCTTCGCCACCGTCTGAGGCCCACTGGGTCCCGGAGCGGCCCAAAGCGGCGCGCGGCGTTTTCTCCGGGGATGACCGGCGCCCGCGTGAGGGCCTGTGAAGAAGGTGTGCGGGGGCGATGGCGGGATACCGTTCCCGCTGTCGGTCCCCCCATCGCCTGACGTACGGTTTCCGCAGATGAGAGAAACACCCCGCCCGCAGGGGACTGCGGGCGATACCGGGTCGGAGCTCCCCCAGCGCCGTCCTGGTCGTGCCTTCGCGCACACCACTGGAGCCCCGGGCTCCGGAACTCCTCACCGATCGGATGGCCGCCCGCCCCACACCCCCCGGGGCGCGCGGCACGCCGGTCCGACCGTCCGTCCCGGAACAACCCCCCCTGTTCCGGGACGGACGGCTCTTCTCATTTCCGTGGTGTCGGGCCTGCTGGCCCTGTTCGCGCTCACCACCTGGCAGATCGCGGCCGACGGCCCGCTGCGCGGCCTCGACGAGCGCACCGGCCGGGCCCTCGTCGGTCACGGCCCGGCCCGGCTCACCGAATTCCTTGCCGACCTCGGCAGTACGCAGGCCGCGCTTCCGGTGCTGGGCTGCGCGATCGTCTGGTCACTGGTGCGCGGCGCACGCCGGGAACCGTTCACCGCCGCGCTCACCATGGCCGCGGTGCCGCTGCTCGTCGTCCCGCTCAAGGACTGGATCGCCCGCCCCGGGCCGCTGACCGACGCCACCGGCTACTACCCGTCGGGCCATGCGGCGACCGCCGCGGTGGCGTACGGGGCCGCGGCGCTGCTGCTCGCCCCGTATGTGAGGCGCCCATGGATGATGCCCGTCGCCGCCGTCCTGCTGACGGCGGCGACGGGCATCGGTCTGGTGCTGCGCGGCTATCACTGGCCGCTGGACGTGCTGGGCAGCTGGTTCCTGTGCGGGCTGCTGCTCCTCCCGCCGGTGCTCAGCCGCCGAAGTAGGCGTCGAAGTTCTTCGAGAACGCCCACTGGTTGAAGCGGTCCCAGTTGATCGACCAGGTCATCAGTCCGCGGAGTCCCGACCAGGTGCCGTGAGTGGCGTACGAGCCGCAGTCGGTCTTCTTCGTCAGGCAGTTCAACGCCTTGGTGACCTCGGCGGGCGAGGTGTGGCCGTTGCCCGCCTGCGTGGAGGCCGGCAGGCCGATCGAGACCTGGTCGGGGCGCAGGCCGGGGAAGACCTTGGTCTGGTCGCCCGCCACCGGGAAGCCGGTCAGCAGCATGTCGGTCATCGCGATATGGAAGTCGGCGCCGCCCATCGAGTGGTACTGGTTGTCCAGACCCATGATGGAGCCCGAGTTGTAGTCCTGGACGTGCAGCAGGGTGAGGTCGTCGCGCAGGGCGTGGATCACCGGGAGGTAGGCCCCGGCGCGCGGGTCCTGGCCGCCCCACGGGCCCGAGCCGTAGTACTGGTAGCCGAGCTGCACGAAGAAGGTCTCGGGGGCCATGGTGAGGACGAACTTGTCGCCGTACTTGGCCTTGAGGGTCTTCACCGCGGAGATCAGGTTGACGATGACCGGCGTGGTGGGGCTGCGGAAGTCGGTGTCGCCGGTGTTCAGCGAGAGCGAGTGGCCCTCGAAGTCGATGTCCAGTCCGTCCAGACCGTACTCGTCGATGATCTTGCTGACCGAGGAAACGAAGGTGTCACGGGCGGCGGTGGTGGCGAGCTGCACCTGTCCGTTCTGGCCGCCGATGGAGATCAGCACCTTCTTGCCCGCGGCCTGCTTGGCCTTGATGGCCGCCTTGAACTCGGCCGCCGACTCGACGTTCGGGCACTCGGCGACCGGGCAGAGCGAGAAGCGGATGTCGCCCGAGGTGACGGAGGTCGGCTCACCGAAGGCCAGGTCGATGACGTCCCAGGAGTCGGGCACGTCCGCCATCCGGGTGTAGCCGGAGCCGTTGGCGAAGCTGGAGTGCAGATAGCCGACGAGGGCGTGGGCCGGCAGGTCCGTGCCGCCGCCTCCCCCGCTGCTGCCGGTCTTGGTGGTGGCGGGCACCGCGGCGGACTTGGCGGACTCTCCCGCCGAGTTGGTGGCGGTGACCTGGAAGCTGTACGCGGTCGAGGCCGCGAGGCCCGTCACGGTCGCCGAGGTACCGGTGGCGGAGAGGACCTTCGTACCGCCCTGGTAGACGTTGTAGCCGGTGGCGCCCGCGACAGCCGTCCAGGACAGCGGGACCGAGGACGCGGTGGCCGTGCCGGCCTTGAGGCCCGCGGGTACCGCCGGGAGTGCGACCGGATCACCGCCGGGGCCGATGAGGGTGAGGTCGTCGGCGTAGTAGGCGGGGATGCCGTACCAGCCGTGCGTGTAGACGCTCACCGAGGTGGTGGAAGCGCCGGTCCTGAACGTGGTGGTGAGCTGCTTCCAGGCCCCGGCGGACTGCGTCCAGGTGGACACGTCGGTCGTGCCGGTGCCCTCCGCACCCAGGTAGACGTAGCTGCCCTGCACCCAGGTGCTCAGCGTGTACGTGGAGCCGGGCTTGACCGTCACGGTCTGGGAGCACTTGGCGTAGTCGCTGCCGGCCGGGGTCGCCTTCAGCGCCGAGGTGCCGCCGTGCACGGGGGTGCTGACGGCGGCTCCACTGCCGCCCGAACAGCTCCAGCCGTCCAGGCCGGCCTCGAAGGTTCCGTTGCGCGCCAGATCGGCGTCGGCCGCCGCGGCGCTCGGCGCCGAGGCCGCCAGGCCGCCGGCGGCCAGCAGGGCCGCCGTGAATGCGGCCAGAAGTCCGGTAATGCGGGCGGGGGGTCCCGTGCGTTCCACAACGGCCTCCGTGCAGGGGGGAATTGAGTGTGGCGCGCACAACATGGTCCAGACCAATCCGGTTGTCAAGACCTCTGGCACCCGTCCGCCTCATCAATGTCCCCCGCAGCGACCCCTCCCGCGGCCTCGTGCATCGCGAGTTCCAGCAGCGTGGGGTCGGTGAGTGTGCCCGATCCGTCGGGCGGGATCAGCCAGCGCATCCCACCGGCGGCCCGCCCCGGGTAGGGCACCACGATCTCCCCGGAAGAATCAGCACGTCCCAGCGCCGGCCGGCGGGAAGGAGCGCGATCCCCGCGGATTGCGCTCCCACTCCCACCGACAGGCGCCGGGGTCCGGTGCCACCGACACAAGCCACTCGACCGCTGCCCTGACCCCCGAGCCAGCCATGACCCGCCTCCGTTCCGTATCGCACCGGCAGGGAGTTGCCGGTGCGATACGGGAGAGAGCGGGTCAGGGCCGATCCATGACGCGGGTTCGGCTACCAACCGGTAGTGAACTGGGTCACGGTGGGCCGGCCGGGGGGCGCCGCAGGTCGCGGGCGGCTCAGCTGTCGAAGCCGAGCCCCATCCGGTCCATCGTCCGCAGCCACAGATTGCGGTGGCCGCCGTTGTCGTCGGCCCTGGCCAGGGAGCGCTTCGTCAGCTCGATGCCGGCCCAGGCGAGCGGCTCCGGCGGAAACGGCATCGGCTTGGTGCGCACCATCTCCAGCGTGGTCCGCTCCGTCCGCTCGCCGGCGAGGAGGTCGAGCATCACATCGGCGCCGAACCGGGTGGCTCCGACGCCGAGTCCGGTGTATCCGGCGGCATAGGCGACCCGGCCCTGATGGGCCGTACCGAAGAATGCGGAGAATCGGGAGCAGGTGTCGATCGCACCGCCCCAGGCATGACTGAAACGCACTCCCGCCAATTGCGGGAAGCATTCGAAGAACTGCCCGGCGAGCTTCAGGAACGTTTCCGGCCGCTGGTCGAGATCGGCGCTGAGCCGGCCCCCGTACGGATAGATCGCGTCGTATCCGCCCCACAGGATCCGGTTGTCGGCGGAGAGCCGGAAGTAATGGAACTGGTTGGCGCTGTCCCCCAGCCCCTGCCGGTTCTTCCAGCCGATGGCGGCGAGCTGGTCGGCGGTCAGCGGCTCCGTCATCAGTGCGTAGTCGTAGACCGGGACGGTGTAAGGGCGCACCCGCTTCACGAGCGACGGGAAGATGTTCGTGCCGAGGGCGACGCGGCGGGCGAGCACCTTTCCGTACGGGGTGCGGACCGCCATTCCGGTTCCGGTTCTGACCAGCTCCAGGCCGCGGGTGTGCTCGTAGATCCGTACACCCAGGTCGAGACAGGCCTGCTTGAGGCCCCAGGCCAGCTTGGCGGGGTGCAGCATCGCGACGCCGCGGCGGTCCCAGAGGCCGCCCAGGAATGTCGGTGAGTCGACATGGGCGCGCAGCGCGTCGCCGTCGAGGAACTCGACCCCGTCGAAGCCGCGCCGCTCCAGCTCCTGGTGCCATTCCCGCAGCTCTTCGAGCTGGTGGGGCTGGGTGGCGACATCGATTTCACCGGTGCGCTCGAACTCGCAGTCGATGCCGTAGCGGGCGACCGCCTCCTCGATGGCGTCGAGGTTGCGCTCCCCCAGCTCCTCCAGCTTCTTGATCTCGTCGGGCCAGCGCTCCAGCCCGTTGGGCAGGCCGTGGGTGAGGGAGGCGGCACAGAATCCGCCGTTGCGGCCCGAGGCGGCCCAGCCCGTCTCGTGCCCCTCGATCAGTACGACATCGCGTTCCGGTTCGCGCTCCTTGGCGAGCAGCGCGGTCCACAGTCCGCTGTAGCCGGCGCCGATGACGAGGAGATCGCAGTGCTCGTCGCCGGTGAGCGCGGGAAGCGCCTCGGGCCTGCCGGGGTCGTCCAGCCAGAACGAGAGCGGCTTCGCGTCGGCGAGTGACTGGGCGGCGGTGCTCATGGCAACTGGGGCCATGGTTTCCAACTCCTTCGGGACTTTCAGGGTCGTGCGCTGTTCTTACGCCGGTTCGCGATCAGCTGGCCGGCGAGAACCACCAGTACCGCAATGATGAACATTGCCGTACCGATGACGTTGATCTGCACGGGCGTGCCGCGCTGTGCCGAGCCCCAGACGAACATGGGGAAGGTCACGGTCGAGCCCGCGTTGAAATTGGTGATGATGAAATCGTCGAAGGAGAGCGCGAATGCGAGCAGCGCTCCCGCGGCGATTCCGGGGGCGGCGATCGGCAGGGTCACCCGTACGAAGGTCTGTACCGGCCCGGCGTACAGATCGCGCGCCGCCTCCTCCAGCCTGGGGTCCATCGACATGACCCGCGCCTTGACCGCCGTCACGACGAAGCTGAGGCAGAACATGATGTGCGCGATGAGGATCGTCCAGAAGCCCAGCTGCGCGCCCATGTTGAGGAACAGCGTGAGCAGCGACGCGGCCATGACGACCTCGGGCATCGCCATCGGCAGGAAGATCAGCGAGTTGATCGCGCCGCGCGCCCGGAAGCGGTAGCGGACCAGGGCGAACGCGATCATCGTGCCGAGCACGGTCGCGCCGACCGTGGCCCAGAAGGCGATCTGGAGGGAGAGCGAGAGCGAGCCGCACATGTCGGCCACGCCGCAGGGGTCCTTCCAGGCATCCACCGAGAAGCGCTGCCAGGAGTAGTTGAACCGCCCGTTGGGCTTGTTGAAGGAGAACACCATCACGACGATGTTCGGAAGGATCATGTAGGCGAGGGTCAGCAGACCCGCGATGACGATGATATGGCGTCGCAGCCAGCGCAGTACGGGCATCAGACCAGGTCCTCCGTCCCGGAGCGGCGGATGTAGAGGGAGACCGCGATCAGGACGACCGCCATGAGGATGAAGGAGAGCGCGGCCGCCGTCGGATAGTCGAGGACGCGCAGGAACTGGGTCTGGATCACGCTGCCGACCATCTTGGTGTCGGTGGAGCCGAGCAGTTCCGCGTTCACGTAGTCACCGCTGGCCGGGATGAAGGTCAGCAGGGTGCCGGAGACCACGCCCGGCATGGAGAGCGGGAACGTCACCTTGCGGAAGGTGGTGGCGGGGGTGGCGTACAGGTCCCCGGCCGCCTCGTGCAGCCGGCCGTCGATCCGCTCGAGCGAGGTGTAGAGCGGCAGGATCATGAACGGCAGGAAGTTGTACGTGAGACCGCAGACCACCGCCATCGGCGTGGCCAGCACCCGGTTGGACTCGGTCCAGCCGAGCCAGCTGGTGACGTCCAGGACGTGCAGGGTGTTCAGTACGTCGACGACCGCGCCGCCGTCCGCGAGGATCGTCTTCCAGGCGAGCGTACGGATCAGGAAGCTGGTGAAGAACGGTGCGATGACCAGCACCAGCACCAGGTTGCGCCAGCGGCCGGCCTTGAACGCGATGAGGTAGGCGAGCGGGTAGCCGAGCAGCAGGCACAGGATCGTCGCGGTGCCCGCGTACAGCAGGGACCGGATGAACTGCGGGTAGTAGTCGGTCAGCGCGTCCCAGTACGTCTGGAAGTGCCAGGTGACCTCGAACCCCTTCTCCAGGGATCCGGTCTGTACGGAGGTCGACCCCTGGTAGATCAGTGGCAGCGCGAAGAAGACGACGAGCCACAGGATGCCGGGGAGCAGCAGCCAGTAGGGGACGAGGCGCTTGCGGGTGGAGGGCTTGCGCGTCTTCGGCTCCTCGACGGGAGCGGGCGGCGCCTCCTGGGTGACGCTCACGCCGCGTCCTCCACCGTCTCCACGCCGGCGTCGATGTCCTGGGTGGCGTCCAGGCCGAAGGTGTGCGCCGGGTTCCAGTGCAGGACGACCTCGGCACCGGCGGTGAGCCCCGCGCGCCGATCGACGTTCTGCTCGTACACATGGAGCGCCTTGCCGGCCGGGCTCTCCACCACGTACTGCGTGGAGACGCCGATGAAGCTGGAGTCGACGATCCGTCCGGTGACCCGGTTGCGGCCCTCCGCTATCGCGTCCGCGTCGTCGCGGTGCGCGAGGGAGATCTTCTCGGGGCGGATGCCGAGCAGCAGCTTGCCGCCGTTCGCGGTCGGCGCCGGACAGCGGCCGGTGGGCAGCCGCAGCTTCCCGCCGCCGGCCGATACGACGATGTCGGTGCCGGTGGAGACGACTTCGCCCTCGATGAGGTTCGAGGTGCCGAGGAAGTTGGCGACGAACGTCGTCCTCGGGTTCTCGTAGAGATCGGCGGGGTCGCCCAGCTGCTCGACCCGGCCGCCGTTCATCACCGCGACGGTGTCGGCCATGGTCATGGCCTCCTCCTGGTCGTGGGTGACATGGACGAACGTGATGCCGACCTCGGTCTGGATGCGCTTGAGTTCCAGCTGCATCTGGCGGCGCAGCTTGAGGTCGAGGGCGCCGAGCGGCTCGTCGAGGAGCAGCACCTGCGGGTGGTTGATCAGGGCGCGGGCGACGGCGACGCGCTGTTGCTGGCCGCCGGAGAGCTGGTGCGGTTTGCGCCGGGCGAAGTCGCCGAGCTGGACGAGCTCCAGCATGTCGTCGACCTGCTTCTTGACCGACTTGATGCCGCGCCGGCGCAGTCCGAAGGCGACGTTCTCCGTGATGTCGAGGTGCGGGAAGAGCGCGTAGCTCTGGAAGACCGTGTTGACGGGCCGCTTGTACGGGGGGAGGTCGGTGATGTCCCGGCCGCCGAGCGAAACGGTGCCGGTGGTGGCCTCCTCCAGACCCGCGATCATCCGCAGGGTGGTGGTCTTGCCGCAGCCGGACGCGCCGAGCAGCGCGAAGAAGGAGCCCTGCGGGACGGTCAGATCGAGCGGTTGGACGGCGGCGAAGGAGCCGTACGTCTTGCTGATCCCGGTGAGGCGGACATCGCCGCCTGTCTGCTGCTGTGTCATGGATCGCAGTCCCAGTGGTGTCAGAGATCAGGGGGGGAGGGCGTGGCGTCAGGCGCCGATGAGCTTGGCGAACTTCTCCTCGTACGCCGTCTCTTCCTCGGCGGTGAGGGACCGGAAGGCGTGCGAGGCGGACGCCATCTTCTTGTCCGGGAGAATCAGCGGGTTGTCGGCCATCGACCGGTCGATCTTGGCCAGTTCCTCGCGGACGCCGTCGACCGGGCAGACGAAGTTGATGTAGGCGGCGAGCTCGGCGGCGACCGGTGGCCGGTAGTAGTGGTCGATGAGCTTCTCGGCGTTGGTCTTGTGCCGTGCCTTCACCGGGACCAGCATGTTGTCGCTGGATATGACGTAGCCCGCGGCGGGTATCGCGTACTTGATGTCCGGGTTCCCGGCCTGGAGCTGGATGATGTCGCCGGCCCAGGCGACGCAGGCGGCGATGTCGCCCTTGTCGAGGTCCGCGGTGTAGTCGTTGCCGGTGAAACGGCGGATCTGGTTTCTGTCGACGCCCTTCTGGAGCCGCCCGATCGCGGCGTCGTAGTCGGCGTCGGTGAAGGTGCCGGGGTCCTTGCCCATGTCGAGCAGGGTCATGCCGATGGAGTCGCGCATCTCCGAGAGGAAGCTGACCCGGCCCTTGAGCTGGGGGTCGTCGAGCAGCTGGCTGACGGAGTCGATCCTGCGGCCGCCGGTCGCCTTGGAGTTGTAGGCGATGACGGTGGGAATCCCGGCCCAGGGGTAGGAGTAGGCGCGGCCGGGGTCCCAGTCGGGGGAGCGGAACTGGGCCGAGAGGTTGGCGTAGGCGTGCGGCAGATTCGACGGGTCGAGCTTCTGCGCCCAGCCGAGGCGGACGATGCGGGCGGCCAGCCAGTCCGTGACGCAGATGATGTCGCGGCCGGTGTCCTGGCCGGCCGCGAGCTGCGGCTTGATCTTGCCGAAGAACTCGACGTTGTCGTTGATGTCCTCGGTGTACTTGACCTTGATCCCGGTCCGCTGGGTGAACTGCTCCAGGGTGGGCCGGTGCTTGCCGTCGTCGGTGACGTCCATGTACTCGGTCCAGTTGGAGAAGTTGACCTGCTTCTCCTTGGCCGAGTGGTCGTCGGAGGCCGCCGCGGCGTCGCCCTCCCGCTTCGCGGGAGGGATTCCGCACGCGCTGAGCGCGCCCAGTCCGCCGAGCGTGAGCGCGCCGGTACCGGAGGCGCGCAGCAGCGATCGGCGGGTGAGTGCTCCCCTGCCGCTGGTCAGAGTGCGACGCATCGCGGCCAGCTGGGCCGCCGAGAGACGCTCGGGCTCGTACTGCTCCATGCGCGTTGCCCTTTCGGGTGGGTGTGCGGCCGGAACGGCCGGGTTATCGGTCCCCGAAGATCGTGCGGTGCCAGTCCTTGCGGGCGACCGCGGTGTTGTCGTACATGACGTGCTTGACCTGCGTGTACTCCTCGAAGGAGTACGACGACATGTCCTTGCCGAAGCCGCTGGCCTTGTACCCGCCGTGCGGCATCTCACTGATGATCGGAATGTGGTCGTTCACCCAGACACAGCCCGCCTTGATCTCGCGGGTGGCGCGGTTGGCCCGGTACAGGTCGCGGCTCCAGGCGGAGGCGGCGAGCCCGTAGGGGGTGTCGTTGGCCAGCGCGATGCCTTCGTCGTCGGTGTCGAAGGGCAGCACGACCAGGACCGGGCCGAAGATCTCGGACTGGACGATCTCGCTGTCCTGGGCCGCTCCGGCGACCAGGGTCGGCCGGTAGTAGGCGCCGTCGGACAGTTCGCCGCCGGGGGCCTCGCCGCCGGTGACGACGGTGGCGTAGGCGCGGGCGCGCTCGACGAATCCGGCGACCCGGTCGCGCTGGGCGTGGCTGATCAGCGGGCCGAGGTCGGTGTCCGGGGCGAACGGGTCGCCGACCCGGACGGTCTCCATCAGCTCGGCGACCCCCTGCACGAAGGCGTCGTACAGCGGGCGCTGGACGTAGGCGCGGGTGGCCGCCGTGCAGTCCTGGCCGGTGTTGATGAGGGAGCCGGCGACCGCTCCGTTGACCGCGGCCTCCAGGTCGGCGTCGTCGAAGACCAGGAAGGGGGCCTTGCCGCCGAGTTCGAGGTGGAGCCGCTTGACGGTGGAGGTGGCGATCTCGGCGACCCGCTTGCCGACGGCGGTGGATCCGGTGAAGGAGGTCATCACGACGTCGGGGTGGCCGACGAGGTGTTCTCCGGCGTCCTTGCCGGCGCCGGTGACGATGTTGATCACGCCGTCCGGGATGCCCGCCTCGGTGGCCGCCTGCGCGAACATCAGCGAGGTCAGCGGGGTGATCTCGGCGGGCTTGAGCACGATGGTGTTGCCCGCGGCGATGGCCGGGAGGACCTTCCAGGCCGCCATCTGGAGCGGGTAGTTCCAGGGGGCGATGGAGCCGATGACGCCGATCGCCTCACGCCGTACGTACGAGGTGTGGTCGCCGTCGTACTCGGCGGCGGACTTGCCCTCCAGATGGCGGGCGGCGCCCGCGAAGAACGAGGTGTTGTCGACCGTTCCGGGCACATCGAACTCGGTGGAGAGCTTGACCGGCTTGCCGCACTGGAGGGACTCGGCGTACGCGAAGTCGTCCGCCTGCTCGGCGAGGACGGCGGCGAAGCGGTGCATCGCCTCGGACCGCTCGGCCGGGGTGGCCCCCGACCAGCCGGGGAAGGCCGCACGTGCGGCGGCGACGGCCGCGTCGACATCGGCGGTGCCCGCCAGCTCGTACGTGTAGACGGTCTTGCCCGTGGCCGGGTTGACCACGTCGTGGCTGCGTCCCGATGTGCCGGGTCGCAGTCTTCCGCCGATGTACTGCGCGCCGTCCGCGAAGCGGTCCTGTACCTGGAAGCTGTTGCCCATCACGCTCTCCTCCGCCGCTGTCCCCGGAGTGCGGGTGCGGCGTAGCTTCTGCTCGATTTGAGTGCCGATCCTGACAGAGGGGACCCAGCCCAACAAGGGATTCCGTTGTTGCCTTTTGGTTACGCAACGGAATCTGTCGACCATGTGTCGCGTCAGTGCGGAATTCCCCGTACGTAGTGTCAGTGGCGGATGCCAGACTCGCGTGTCATGGAGCACATCAGCGACCTCGTCGCGCGGGCCGGCCGGGGCGAGAAAGTGAAGTATCTGAGGTTCTGGGGGCACCGGCCGCGGGCCGACGGCACGATCGGCGCGAGCTGCCTCAGTCAGTGGTGGCCGTCGCCGTTCACGGTGGACGGGGTGACGTACGCGTCGGCCGAGCACTGGATGATGGCCGGCAAGGCGCGGCTGTTCGGTGACGCCGCGGCGGCGCAAACGGCGGTGGCGGCGAAGAGTCCGGCCGAGGCGAAGAAGGCGGGGCGGCTGGTCCGCGGTTTCGACGAGGCCGTCTGGGAGCGCGAGCGGTACGCGCTCGTGGTGGCGGGCAGCCTCCACAAATTCGGCCAGGATCCGGCGCTGCGGGAGTTCCTGCTGGCCACCGGCGACCGGGTACTGGTCGAGGCGAGCCCGATGGACCGGATCTGGGGCATCGGGCTGGCCGCGGACGATCCGCGTGCGCAGGACCCGGCGGCCTGGCGGGGGCTGAATCTGCTCGGGTTCGCGCTGATGGACGCGCGGACCGGGCTGCGTGCCGGGCTGCCTGCCGCGACGGGGACCATATGAAACGGCCCGTGGGGCGGCGGGATGAATTCCCGCCGCCCCACGGATGACCGGCGACCTAGCGCACCACTCCGACCGGGGAATCCACGACCAGGGAAGCCGACATCGGCTCGTACCCGGAGTCGCTCTCCTCCTCGAAGTGTTCGCTGGTGGCGGCCCAGATGACCATCCCGAGGAACGCGGCACTGACGACGATGCCGATCGAGCCGAGGATGATGCCGGCGAGGGCCACTCCGCCGTTGTCGGCCTCGCCCCGGTTGACCCGGCCCCGGCCTATCAGACCGAAGATCAGCGCGAGGATGCCGAGGATGACGCCGAGCCCGTACATGCAGAAGACCGCCACCGCGATGATGCCGAGCACCATGGAGGCGATCCCCAGCCCGTTCGCGGGCTGGGGCCCGCCCCAGGCGTTCTGGCCGTAGCCGGGGTATCCCGGGTAGCCGCCGTACTGCGGGGCCTGCGGGGCCGGGTAGCCGTACTGGCCGGCGGGCTGCTGGGGCGGTGCCGCGGCCGGGTAGCCGTACTGGCCGGCGTGCGGCGGGGCCGGCTGACCTGGACCGTTCGGGCCGACCGGCGGTGGCGGCACGGCCCCCGGGCCGTACCAGCCGCCGGGGCCGGACGGCTGCCCCGCTTCAGGCGGGGCACCGAAGCCGGCCATGGGCGCGGGGCCGTTCCCGGTGCCCGGCTGCCCGCTCGCGTCCGGCGCGGGGCCCGTTCCGGTGGGCGGCATCGGTGTGACGGCCTGCTGGTCGTGGACGGCCGGCGGGCGGGTGTCAGCGGTGTCCTTCTTGTCCAGCGGCACCCTGTTGTCCGGCGGAGCCCACGGATCGCGCGGCACGGCCCCGTCCGCGGGCTGCTCTGTGTTGTCTGACATGGGCCTCCCCCATCGTGATGCCCGTCATGCTACGGCCAGCCCCCGTCCTACGATGACTTCCGTCCCCTGCCCGGTTCCCACGCGTATCCGGGCCCCGCACCACCCCCTGCCCCCGGAGGATCCGATGACCGATCTGCACCCCTTCATCGCGGGGCTGCCCAAGGCCGAACTCCACGTCCACCACGTCGGGTCGGCCTCGCCCCGCATCGTCGCCGAACTCGCCGCGCACCACCCCGACTCCAAGGTCCCCACCGCCCCCGAGGCGCTGGCCGACTACTTCTCCTTCACGGACTTCGGCCACTTCATCGAGGTCTACCTCTCGGTCGTGGACCTGGTCCGTACCCCGGAGGACGTCCGGCTGCTGACCTTCGAGATCGCCCGCGACATGGCGCGGCAGAACATCCGTTACGCGGAACTGACCGTCACCCCCTTCTCCTCGACCCGCCGCGGCATTCCGGAACAGGGCTTCATGGAGGCCATAGAGGACGCCCGCAAGGCGGCCGAGGCCGAGCTCGGGGTGATACTGCGCTGGTGCTTCGACATCCCCGGCGAGGCCGGACTCGAAGCCGCCGAGGAGACCACCCGGCTCGCCGTGGACCTGCGGCCGGAGGGGCTCGTCTCGTTCGGCCTCGGCGGCCCGGAGATCGGGGTGGACCGCCCGCAGTTCAAGCCGTACTTCGACCGTGCCATCGCCGAGGGCCTGCACTCCGTACCGCACGCCGGCGAGACCACCGGACCGCAGACCGTCTGGGACGCGCTGACCGCGCTGCGTGCCGAGCGCATCGGCCACGGCACCAGCTCCGTCCGTGACCCGAAGCTGCTGGAGCACCTCGCCGAGCACCGCGTCGCCCTGGAGGTCTGCCCCACGTCGAACATCGCGACCCGCGCGGTGGCGGACATCGAGCAGCACCCGGTCCGCGAGATGGTGGAGGCCGGTGTGCTGGTCACGATCAACAGCGACGACCCGCCCATGTTCGGCACCGACCTCAACAACGAGTACGGGGTGGCGGCCCGGCTCCTCGGCCTCGACGAGCGGGGGCTCGCCGCGCTCGCGAAGAACGCCGTCGAGGCGTCCTTCCTCGACCCGGCCGGCAAGCGCACGCTGTCCGACGAGATCGACACGTACACGACGAACTGGCTGGGGCGAACCGGCCGGTAACCACGGGTGGTGACAATGGCCCCATGCCCACCCCTGTCACCGCCGTCGCCCATCGCGGCGATCCGTACCGCGTCCGCGAGAACACCCTCCCCTCGATCCGCTCCGCCCTCGAACGGGGGGCGGACGCGGTCGAGGTCGACGTCCGGGTCACCCGCGACGGCGTGCCGGTCCTGCTGCACGACGCCACTCTGAAGCGGCTGTGGGGCCATGACCTGCGGCTGGACCGGCTCACCCGGCAGGAGCTGACCGAGCTGACGGCGGGCGGCGTGCCGACGCTGCGCGAGGCGCTGCTCGCCCTCGGGGCGCACCGTGTCATGGTCGATCTGCCCGGCTCCACCGAGGCCTCGGTGCGGAACATCGTCAAAACGGTCCGGGAGTGCGGGGCCGGGGAGCGGGCCTACTACTGCGCGGGCCCGGAGGCGATGCTGCGGGTACGGGCCGCCGATCCGTCCGCCGAGATCGCGATGACCTGGACGACCCTCGTACCGCCGCGAGCGGCGCTGCTGGAGGCGGTACGGCCGCGCTGGCTGAACTACCGGTTCGGGCTGGTGAGCCAGGAGCTGACGGACCGCAACCACCGGGACGGGCTGCTGGTCTCGGCCTGGACTGCGGACACCGGGCGCACCATGCGCCGGCTGCTCCGCCAGGGCGTGGACTCCATCACCACCAACCGGATCGATGTGCTGCACACCGTGATCGGCAACTCCGCGGGCGACGCCGCCCCTTGATCGGTCCGGCATCATGGACGCACCTCATCGTCCCGATGCCAGGCCCGGCGCCAGAGGAGCAGACGTGTCCGTCCCCCGAAGCAACTCCCGTCCTGCCCGCGTCCGTTCCGACGTCGCCCACAACGCCCGGGTCTGGAACTACTGGCTCGGCGGCACGGACCACTTCCCGGTGGACCGGGCCGTCGGCGACCGGGTCACCGGCATGTATCCCAGCATCGGCGAAGTGGCGCGGGCCGACCGGGCGTTCCTGGGCCGGGCGGTGCGGTATCTGGCCGGTGACGCGGGCATCGGCCAGTTCCTGGACATCGGCACCGGTCTGCCGACCGCGGAGAACACCCATGAGGTCGCCCAGCACACCGCGCCCGACGCCCGGGTCGTGTACGTCGACAACGACCCGATCGTCCTGGCGCACGCCCGCTCGCTGCTCACCAGTTCGCCGGAGGGCGCGACCGAGTACATCGAGGCGGACGCCCGCCACCCCGGGCAGATCCTGCGGGCGGCCCGGCCGACGCTCGACCTGGAGCGGCCGGTCGCGGTCATGCTCCTCGGCATCCTCAGCTTCGTCCTCGACACGGACGAGGCGCTGCGCATCGTCCGGCAGCTGATGGACGCGGTGCCGTCCGGCAGCTATCTGGTCCTCACCCATCCCACGCTGGAGCTGGGCGGCGAGGGCAACGAGGCGGCGATGCGGTTCTGGAACGAGAACGCCACGCCCCCGATCACCGCCCGCACCCGCTTCGAGTTCGCCGCGTTCCTGAGCGGTCTGGACCTCGTCGAGCCGGGCATCGTCTCGTGCGCGCGCTGGCGCCCCGCACCGGGCTCCGGCGGGCCCGAGGTCGCCCAGTTCGGCGCCGTGGCGCGGAAGCGGTAGTGGACGCGGGGCGGTGGTGGCGCCGGGCACGGGTGCTCGCGAGACCGGGTCCGTGGGCGACCGACGTCGGGGTCGCCCTGCTGGTGCAGGCCGCGGTGCCGGTGCCCCGGACACCGAGGCGCTGAGCTCCGGGGTCCACGAGCGCGGGGCTGACCTCATGGAAGCTGGGCGGCCACCAGGTCTGGGGCAAGACCGGTGGCCGCTGGGGCTGCAACGCGGGGATAGGGGCCTCGCGCGATCTCTCCCGCACGCTCGCCCCCAGCGTCAACTCGACCGATGCGAAGGGGCAGGACACCAAGGACGTGGTCATGGAACTCATCGTCGCGGCCTTCGGCGCACCGTCGGCCGGGTGACTCGCACCGCGGGGGCAATCGCCTGCGCGGGCACCGGCTCCACCGTCCGCTCCATGCCGCGGACCGGATCGCGGTACGGACGACGCGCGAGGCCGAGGAGTTCAGCAGATCCTCGGCCCGGCGCGGTGCGTGGACGAGCGGAAAGGCGGTCAGCCCGTTCAGTACCGGACAGACGATGAAGACGACCAACCACACGCGCATACGCCGCCGCAGGGTACGTCGCCCGCTCATGTCTCCGGCGTGCGCCCGTGTTCACCGGCCCGTTGCGTCACCTCTGGCAGGGCTCACAGGCCGACGATGGCGTTCCACTTCTTGGCGTACTCGGTGCGCTCCTCGGAGGTGATGTCGCGGGCGATGGCGAGCCGCTTGCGCATGGCGTCGTCGGGGAAGATCAGCGGGTCCTCGGCGAGCGCGGCGGTCTCCTCGTCCTTGGAGGAGGCCAGTACCTCGCGGGCGGCCGGGACCGGGCAGACGTAGTTGACCCAAGTCGCCAGTTCGGCGGCGACCTCGGGCTCGTAGTAGTAGTCGACGAGCTTCTCAGCGTTGCGCTTGTGGTGGGCGAGGTTGGGGATCATGAGTGATTCCGCCCAGAGCTCGGCCCCTTCCTCGGGCACCACGAACTCGATCTCGGGGTTGTCCGCCTGGAGCTGGATGACATCGCCGGAGTAGGCCTGGCAGGCGAGCACATCGCCGGTGGAGAGGTCCTTGATGTAGTCGTTGCCTGTGAAGCGGCGGATGTGCTTGGTCTTCACCAGCTTCTCCACCTGCTCGCAGATGTCGTAGAAGTCGTCGCGCTTCCAGCGGGTGATGTCGATGCCGTTGCCCTGCATCAGCAGGGCGAAGGACTCGTCGAGTCCGGAGAGCAGCGTCACCTTGCCGCGCAGGTCGTGCGCCCACAGGTCGCTCAGGTGCTGGATCTCGCGGCCGAGCTTCTTGCGGTTGTAGGCAATGCCGGTGATCCCGGACTGCCAGGGCACGCTGTGGGTGCGGCCCCTGTCGAAGGCGGGCGAGCGCAGCTGCGGATCGAGGTACTTCGCCACATTGGGCTGCTTGGCCCGGTCCATCTCCTGGACCCAGCCGAGCCGGACGAACCGGGCGGCCATCCAGTCGCTCATGACGATGAGGTCACGCCCGGTCTGCTGGTGGTTCATCAGCGCGGGGCTGATCTTCCCGAAGAACTCGTCGTTGTCGTTGATCTCCTCGGTGTACGTGACGGAGATCCCGGTGCGCTTGCTGAAGGCGTCCAGGGTGGGCCGCTTCGACTGGTTCTCGTCGTCGGTGTCGATGTAGAGCGGCCAGTTGGCGAAGTGCAGGGTGTGGTCCCTGGCGGAGGAGTCGCGTCCGGCACGGTCACCGGGCTCCACATAGGCGGCGGGCACTCCGCAGCCGGCCAGCGTGACACCGGCCGCCCCCGCCCCGAGGGCGCGGAGCAGGGACCGGCGGGACATGGGGTTCTTCGGGATTGCTCGCACCTGCGCAGGATGCCGGGCGGCGGGTACCGCAGGCAATGGACCAACCGTCCAGCGGTGGCCGCCCACCGCGCACACCCTGTCGATGCCGGGCGGGGCCGGGAGCACGGATGCGGCCCCGGGCAGGAGCCCGGGGCCGCATCCGTACGGGTCGCCGCGGCGGTCAGCCGTCGAGCGAGGTCATGACGTGCTTGATCCGGGTGTAGTCCTCGAAGCCGTAGGCGGAGAGGTCCTTGCCGTAGCCGGACTTCTTGAACCCGCCGTGCGGCATCTCGGCGACGAGCGGGATGTGGGTGTTGATCCACACACAGCCGAAGTCGAGGTTCTTGGACATCCGCATGGCGCGGGAGTGGTCCTTGGTCCACACCGAGGAGGCGAGGGCGTACTCGACGCCGTTCGCCCACTCCAGCGCCTGCGCCTCGTCCCTGAAGGACTGGACGGTGATGACCGGGCCGAAGACCTCGTTCTGGATGATCTCGTCGTCCTGCTTGAGGCCGGAGACGACGGTCGGGGCGTAGAAGTAGCCCTTCTCGCCGACCCGGTGGCCGCCCGCCTCGACCTTGGCGTGGGCGGGGAGCCGCTCGATGAAGCCGCTGACCTGGGCGAGCTGGTTGGCGTTGTTGAGCGGGCCGTAGAGCACGTCCTCGTCGTCCGGCTGCCCGGTCTTCGTGTCGGCGGCGGCCTTGGCCAGCGCGGTGACGAACTCGTCGTGGATGGACTCGTGGACCAGGACGCGGGTCGCGGCGGTGCAGTCCTGCCCTGCGTTGAAGTAGCCGGCGACCGAGATGTCCTCGACGGCCTTGGCGATGTCGGTGTCCTCGAACACGACGACCGGCGCCTTGCCGCCGAGCTCCAGGTGGACGCGCTTGACGTCCTTCGCGGCGGACTCGGCGACCTGCATACCGGCCCGTACCGAACCGGTGATGGAGGCCATCGCCGGGGTCCGGTGCTCCACCATCGCGCGGCCGGTGTCGCGGTCGCCGCAGATGACGTTGAAGACGCCCTTGGGCAGGATCTGCCCGATGATCTCGGCGATCAGCACGGTGGACGCCGGGGTGGTGTCGGACGGCTTGATGACGACGGTGTTGCCCGCGGCGAGCGCCGGGGCGAACTTCCAGACGGCCATCATCATCGGGTAGTTCCACGGCGCGACCTGGGCGCAGACACCGACCGGCTCGCGGCGGACGATGGAGGTGAGCCCCTCCATGTACTCGCCGGCCGAACGGCCCTCCAGCAGCCGGGCGGCACCCGCGAAGAAGCGGATCTGGTCGACCATCGGCGGGAGTTCCTCGGTGCGGGTGAGCCCGACCGGTTTGCCGGTGTTCTCGGACTCGGCCGCGATGAGGTCCTCGGCGCGCTCCTCGAAGGCGTCCGCGATCTTCAGCAGGGCGCGCTGGCGCTCGGCGGGGGTGGCGTCGCGCCAGGCCGGGAAGGCCGCGGCGGCGGCGTCCATGGCGGCATCGACATCGGCGCCGCCGGAGAGCGGTGAGGTCGCGTAGACCTCTTCCGTCACCGGGTTGACCACGTCGATGGTCCGCCCGTCGGCGGCGTCACGGAACTCTCCGTTGATGTAGTTGCGCAGACGGCGCACCTCGGTGGTCACAGCCGGCCCTCCTGCTCTGAAGTCCAATGGGTGAGACGCCCAGCGTAGTCGCTCGGGTAACGCTTTCGACATACCCAACCGCCGTGAACTTCGGATTCAGTGAGATTCAGACCCCTCAACAACGAATTTCATCGAATGAGGGTTGCCAGACAGACGAGTCCCGGTGCACAGTGACTCCGTGGCCAGTCGCAGCGCAGACTCCAGGACCGGGAACGGATCGTCCTCAACGGTCGATGCCGTGTCCCTCGCAATCATCGAGCAGCTCCAGGAGGACGGGCGTCGTCCGTACGCCGCGATCGGCAAGGCCGTCGGCCTCTCCGAGGCGGCCGTGCGACAGCGCGTCCAGAAGCTGCTCGACCAGGGCGTGATGCAGATCGTCGCCGTCACCGACCCGCTCACCGTGGGGTTCAGACGGCAGGCGATGGTCGGGATCAATGTCGAGGGCGACCTCGATCCCGTCGCGGAGGCCCTGTCGGCCATGGCCGAGTGCGAGTACGTGGTGATGACCGCGGGCTCCTTCGACCTGATGGTGGAGATCGTCTGCGAGGACGACGACCACCTGCTGGAGACGATCAACAAACGCATCCGGGCCATTCCCGGAGTGCGCTCCACCGAGAGCTTCGTCTACCTCAAGCTCAAGAAGCAGACCTATATGTGGGGAACCCGATAGCCGTGAGCAAGGACCTCAGCCGGACCGCGTACGACCACCTGTGGATGCACTTCACCCGCATGTCGGACTACGAGAACGCGCCCGTTCCCACCATCGTGCGTGGCGAGGGCACCTACATTTTCGACGACCAGGGCAAGCGCTACCTCGACGGCCTGTCCGGCCTGTTCGTGGTCAACGCCGGCCACGGCCGTCACGAGCTCGCCGAGGCCGCGTACAAGCAGGCGCAGGAGCTGGCCTTCTTCCCGGTGTGGTCCTACGCCCACCCGAAGGCCGTCGAGCTGGCCGAGCGCCTCGCCGACTACGCCCCGGGCGACCTCAACAAGGTCTTCTTCACCACCGGTGGCGGCGAGGCCGTCGAGACCGCGTGGAAGCTGGCCAAGCAGTACTTCAAGCTCAAGGGCAAGCCGACCAAGTACAAGGTCATCTCGCGTGCGGTCGCCTACCACGGCACCCCGCAGGGCGCCCTGTCCATCACCGGTCTGCCGGCCCTCAAGGCCCCCTTCGAGCCGCTGGTCCCCGGCGCGCACAAGGTGCCGAACACCAACATCTACCGTGCCCCGCTCTTCGGTGACGACCCGGAGGCCTTCGGCCGCTGGGCCGCCGACCAGATCGAGCAGGAGATCCTCTTCGAGGGCGCGGACACCGTCGCGGCCGTCTTCCTGGAGCCCGTGCAGAACGCGGGCGGCTGTTTCCCGCCCCCGCCCGGCTACTTCCAGCGCGTCCGCGAGATCTGCGACAAGTACGACGTGCTGCTCGTCTCCGACGAGGTCATCTGCGCCTTCGGCCGGCTCGGCACGATGTTCGCCTGCGACAAGTTCGGCTACGTGCCGGACATGATCACCTGCGCCAAGGGCATGACCTCGGGCTACTCGCCGATCGGTGCCTGCATCATCTCGGACAAGCTCGCCGAGCCGTTCTACGAGGGTGACAACACCTTCCTGCACGGCTACACCTTCGGCGGCCACCCGGTCTCCGCCGCGGTCGGCCTCGCCAACCTCGACATCTTCGAGCGCGAGGGCCTCAACCAGCACGTCCTCGACAACGAGAACGCCTTCTTCACCACGCTGCAGAAGCTGCACGACCTGCCGATCGTCGGCGACGTCCGCGGCAACGGCTTCTTCTACGGCATAGAACTGGTGAAGGACAAGGTCACCAAGGAGACGTTCACCGACGAGGAGACCGAGCGCGTCCTGTACGGCTTCCTCTCCAAGGCGCTGTACGAGAACGGCCTGTACTGCCGGGCCGACGACCGCGGCGACCCGGTCGTCCAGCTCGCCCCGCCGCTGATCTCCGACCAGTCCACGTTCGACGAGATCGAGTCCATCCTGCGGTCCGTCCTGACGGAGGCCTGGACGAAGCTCTGACGAGGCTCTGACCAAGGGCTCGATCGGCTGATCGACCGAGCTCTCGCTTGACCACCGCTTGACCGTCCCCCGACGGCCCTGAAGCGGTCATTTCATACGGTCCACGCGGCCCGGATGCGCCCAATCGAGTGGGAAGAGGCGCACCCGGGCCGCGTGCTGTGCGCACACCGCGGTCCGAATCCTTACGGTGCCGAGTGACCGATCGGCCCCCTCTTCGTTCCCCCGTACGGGGGAACGGGATATCTGATCTGAACCGAGGTGTACGCCATGGTGGCCCCGCCGGACAACGACGTGATCTGGGCGCGTTCCCTGCACCACTCCCACAACGGCTCACCCGCGCTCGGCGGGGTGTCCCTGGGGATCCGCGACGGCGAGATCCTCGCCGTGACCGGCCCGCGCGGCAGCGGGAAGACCACGCTGCTGCACTGCCTGTCCGGTCAACTGGTCCCCGACCAGGGGGAGGTGTGGTTCAACAGCGTCCCCGTACACACCATGGGCCCCCGGCTGCGCGAACGGCTGCGCCGCGACAAGTTCGGCTGGATCGCCCCCGAGCCCCAGCTCGTCCCGGAGCTGACCACCTGGGAGAACACCGCCCTTCCGCTCCTGCTGCGCGGCGCCTCGCACCGGGAGGCCAAGAAGGCCGCCATGGAGTGGCTGGAGCGCCTCGACATCGGCATGTGCGCCAGGAAGCGGCCGCACACCCTCCAGCAGAGCCAGCGGCAGCGGATCTCGGTGGCCCGCGCGCTGGCCGCCGCCCCCGCGGTGATCTTCGCCGACGAGCCGACCGCGACCCTGCACCACACCGACCGCACCCATGTGCTGCGCACCCTGACGAGCGCGGCCCGCTCGCACGGCATCACGGTGGTCCTCGCCACGCACGACGCGGAGATCGCCGCCCTCGCCGACCGTGCGGTGCCGCTGCTCGACGGGCGCAGGGTCGCCACGGTCGCCCTGCCGGCCGCAACCGACACGGAAGGCCGCGCGGCGTGCTCGCTCTCCGTCTAGCC
Source organism: Streptomyces sp. NBC_01260 (assembly GCF_036226405.1). Taxonomy (NCBI): domain Bacteria; kingdom Bacillati; phylum Actinomycetota; class Actinomycetes; order Kitasatosporales; family Streptomycetaceae; genus Streptomyces; species Streptomyces sp. NBC_01260. The sequence goes on from NZ_CP108464.1 coordinate 1,990,215, forward strand.
CGCGGTTCCCATCCGCTGGTCCTCATGCGGCGGCTGCTGGTCGCGGCCGCCTCCGCCGGGGTCGGCTTCCTCCTGCTGTGCACCCTGGGATACGCCTCCGGGCACCCGGCGCACTCCGCCGGTTCCGTGCTGCGGCTGCTGTGGTGCTTCGTACCGCTGGCCGCCACCGTGCAGTTCGCGGTCGCGGTCGCCCGGACCGACCCGAGCACCCGCCCACGCGCCGGACTGTCCGCCGTCGGCCTCGGGCCGGTCCGGCTCAGCGTGCTGGCCGCCGTCTCCACCGCCGTCTCGTGCACCCTCGGCTCCATGGTGGCGCTGCTCCTCTTCCTCCATCTGCGCGGTGATCTGTCGGGACTGCCGTTCGACGGTGCCGCGGCCGGGCTGCTGGGCGCCCAGGCGCCGCTGCCGCTGGCCGCCGTCCTGGTCCTGCTGACCCTGCTGCCCGCGGCGGCGGCGACGGCGAGCGCGCTGGCGCTGCGCGCCAAACCGGTGCGGGCGGCGGGCGTTCAGGACGGTTCGCCGGACCTGGTACCCGAGGAGCAGGTCCCGGCTCCGGCCGCGCCGCCGACCGGCCTGCCGTGGGGCGTGGCCCTGACGGCCGCCGGACTCGCGGTCGAGGCGTACGCGGGCCGCGGTTCGGCGGGCAGCCCGTTCCCGCTCCCCGGAAAGCTCGACTCCACTCCGGCCTGGGTCCTGATGGGGTGGACGCTGACGGCGATCGGCCTCGCCACGGCCGGCCCCGGGCTGACCCGTCTCGCCGGGCGGCTGCTCCAGGCGCTGCGCCCCGGAGCCGTACGCCTGCTGGCGGGGCGGGTGCTGATGGACGAGGCAGGCCGGATCGGCCGGCCGCTGGGCGTCGTCTGCGCGGTGCTCTCGGCCGTCATCGCCGCGTTCGCGCTGTACGGGACGGGCCCCCGGCCCTTCGGACCGCTCACCGCACTCGGCGCCGTGCTCGTCATCGGCTGCACGACGGCGACGCTGCTGACGTCGGCGCTGGAGGCGAAGCAGGCCCGCGCCGAAACGGCGCAGGCACTGCTGCGGCTCGGCGCCCCGGCCTCGGCGCTGCGGGCCGCGACGATGCTGCGCGCGGCCGCACTGCTCCTCGTCTTCGCCCCGCTGACCTGGGCGATCGCCGAGCTGGCCGCTCTCCCGCTGACCGCCTGAGCGGCTGAGCGGGAGAGCGGCCCGGCGCCACCGGGGCCGGGGCCCCGCCGGTCCGTAGCATGAGGGCGTGGAGAACCCGGACGAGAGCATTCCCGCACCCGGCGGCGAGATCGAGTCGCTCGCCGAATTCGACGAGGCGGTCGCCGCCGGCTCGCTGACCGGGCGCCGCGTCCAGTCCGTCGATCTGACGGACCGCGGTGCCGCCCTGCTGGCCGCCGACGCATCGGGCGCCGTCTTCCTCGGCTGCCCGATGGAGTCCGGCGCGGCGGCGAAGGCAAGGGCCGACGGTGCGTTCGTCTTCCCGCCGGTACCGGGTCTGCCCTTCGACCCCTACCGCGGTCTGCTCTACTCCCCCGACGCGCTCTACGACGGGCTGACGAAGGGCGGTTACGAGGCGACACCCGACGCCCGTGCCTACCGCTGGTTCCAGGAGACGCGGACGAACGGTGACGCGTTCGCTTCGATGCTCCGCGCGCTCCACGACGACGCGGTCTCCGACGCGCTGGACGAACTCCTCGTCGGGGCAGGGGTGGTCGGCGTGATGGGCGGCCACGCGACGGCCCGCGGCAGCGCCGCCTACACGTCCGCGGCCCGCCTCGGCCGGACCCTGGCCCGCAGCGGGCTGACGGTGGCCACCGGCGGCGGCCCGGGTGCGATGGAGGCGGCGAACCTCGGCGCCTACGCGGCGCCGTACTCCGACCCGATGCTGGACAAGGCCTGCGAACTCCTGGCCTCGGTACCCTCGTTCGCCCCCTCGGTCTCCGACTGGGCGCTGGCGGCGTTCAGCGTGCGGGAGCGGTGGCCGGACGGCGGCGGCTCGGCGTCGATCCCCACCTGGTTCTACGGCCACGAGCCGCCGAACCCGTTCGCCGACCACATCGCCAAGTACTTCGCCAACGCCCTGCGCGAGGACGGGTTGCTGGCCCGCTCGACCGCGGGCGTCATCTTCCTCCCGGGCGCGGCCGGCACCGTCCAGGAGATCTTCGACAGCACGACCCCGAACTACTACGGTTCACGCGGCGGGCCGGTCCCGATGGTACTGGTCGGCCGTGACCACTGGACCCGGGAACTGCCCGCGTGGCCCCTGCTCCGGGCACTCGCCGCGGACCGGCCGATGGAATCCCGTATCGCGCTCGTGGACACGGTGGAGGAAGCACCCGCGGAGCTCGCCCGGCTGTCGGCGAAGTAGCCGCCCCGGCCGCCGCCCACCGCGCACCGCCGCCCCGTCGGCTCACCGCACGCCGCCGCCTCGTCCCGGCCCGTCGGCCAGAAGTCCCGCCAGGCGCTCGTACGTCACGTCCCAGCCCCACTCCGCCCGCACCCGGTCACGCCCCCTCTCCCCCATCGCGGCGGCGGTCCCACGATCCCGCAGGAGGCCGATGAGCCGGGCGGCGATGGCCGGCACGTCCCGCCCGTCGACCACGTGCCCGGTCACCCCGTCGCACACCGTTTCCGCCGCACCGCCCGAGTCCCCCGCCAGCACCGGCAGTCCCGCCGCGGCGGCCTCCAGGAACACGATCCCGAGGCCCTCCACCTCCAGGCCCCGGCGCCGGGTGCGGCACGGCATCGCGAAGACGTCGGCCGCCGTGAAGAACCCGGGCATCGCCGCATGTGGATGCCCACCCGCCAGAACGACCGCGTCCGCGAGCCCGGCGGCCGCGGCCGCACGGCCCAGGGAGGACGCGCCGGGGCCGTCACCGACCAGCAGGAGGGTCGTTCCCGGTACCGCCCGCCGGACCGGCGGCAGCGCTCGTGCCAGCGGGGGCCGGCGGCTTCCTGCTGAAGGACGCGACGTTTCCCGAACTGCTCCATGCGGTACGGGTGGTGGCGGACGGCCAGGCGCTGCTCTCACCGGACATCACCGGGCGGCTGATCGCGGAGTTCACCAGGCAGCGGGTCGCCGCTCCGCCCGCGCGCTCCGTCGAGGGCCTGACCACCCGGGAGGTGGAGGTGCTCGTGCTGATCGCCCGGGGTCTGTCGAACGGGGACATCGCGGACCGCCTCACCATCACCGCGCACACCGTCAAGACCCGTATCAACCGGCTGTTCGCGAAGATGGAGCTGCGGGACCGGGCGCAGGCGGTGATCCTCGCGTACGAACCGGGGCTGGTCGTGGCCGGGTCCGGTGCGGGCGGGACACGACCGGCGGGGCCGGGCGCGGGCCGGTGATCCCGGCCGGTGACCCGCGCGGCCGGTCACAGCACGGCGGGCAGTACGACGCTCTCCGACGCGTCGAAGGTGACGCCGACCCGCGCGCCCTCCTCCGGTGTGCTGCGCAGGGCGCACTCGGCGTCCAGGGCCGGGCCGTGGTCGGGGTTCAGTGTCACGGCGACGTGATTGCCGCGGAAGGTGCGGGCACCCACGGTGCAGGGCAGGCCGTCCTCCGGGGCGCCGATCAGGACTCCGGCCGGACGCACCAGCAGATCGCAGGCGCCCTGCGGTGATCCTGCGGGTACCGGCACCTTGCCCCAGTCCGTGTCGGCCGCCTCGCCGGTGACCGTCGCCTCCACCACGTTGTCGAAGCCGAGGAAGCGGGCGACGAAGGCCGAGGCGGGATGCTGCCACACCTCCAGCGGGGTGCCCACCTGGGCGATGCGTCCGTCGCGCATCACGACGACCCGGTCGGCCAGCGCGAAGGCCTCGCCCTGGTCGTGGGTGACCGCCAGCACGGTCGTGCCCAAGCGGCCGAACAGCGTGCGCAGTTCAACGACGAGGCGTTCGCGCAGGCTGCGGTCCAGCTGGCCGAGCGGTTCGTCCAGCATCAGCAGCTTGGGCCGGGGGGCGAGCGCCCGTGCGAGGGCGACGCGCTGCTGCTCGCCGCCCGAGAGCGCGGCGACGGCCCGCCGCTCGGCGCCGGGCAGCCCCACCAGATCGAGGAGTCCGGAGACCTTGCGGTCCTGCTCGCTCCGGCTCACGCCGCGCATCCGCAGCCCGAAGGCGACGTTGGCACCGACGTCCCGGTGCGGGAACAGCTGGTGGTCCTGGAACATCAGGCCGAGACCGCGCCGGTGCACCGGCACCCCGTCCTGGTCCGCGCCGTCGAGGAGCACCCGCCCGCCGTCCGGACGCTGGAGTCCGGCGACCACCCGCAGCAGTGTCGACTTCCCGCTGCCGCTCGGCCCCAGCACACAGACGATCTCGTGCTCGGCGACCGCCAGGTCCACCGCGTCCAGCACCGCCCGGTCGCCGAAGCGCACGGTGGCCGATTCGAGTGTCAGCATCCCTAGAACTCCCCGGATCGATCGGTTCGGATACGTTCGAGCAGCAGCAGCGACACCGCGCACACGAGCATCAGAATGGTGCTGAGGGCCATCGCCTGGCCGTAGTTGAGATCTCCGGACCGCCCCAGCAGCCGGGCCACGGCGACGGGAAGCGTCGGGCTGTCCGGCCGTGCGATGAACACCGTGGCGCCGAACTCCCCGAGCGACACGGCGAACGCGAAGCCCGCCGCGACCAGCAGCGCCCGGCGCACCAGCGGCAGATCCACCTCGCGCCAGGCCCGCAGCGGCGAGGCGCCGAGGACCGCGGCCGCCTCGCGCAGCCGCCCGTCCACCGCGCGCAGGACCGGCAGCATGGTCCGCACCACGAACGGCACCCCGACCAGCGCCTGGGCGAGCGGCACCAGGATCCAGGAGGTCCGCAGATCGAGCGGCGGCTTGTCCAGGGTGATCAGGAAGCCGAAGCCGACGGTGACGGCGGAGACCCCGAGGGGCAGCATCAAAAGGGCGTCGAACCCCCTGACCAGCCGGCCGGCCCGCCTGGTCAGAGCCGCCGCGGCCAGGCCGCCGACAACCAGCGCGATGACGGTCGCGACCAGGGCGTAGCGCAGCGAGTTCCCGATCGCTTCGAGAGGTGCGACCAGGAACGTACCGCTGTTCGCCTCCGCCGATCCCAGCGCCCGGTAGTAGTCGAGGCCGTGGCCGCCGGACAGGTCGAGCGAGCGATCCACCAGTACGGCGAGCGGCAGCAGGATCAGTACCAGCACGGTCAGCAGGACGCCTCCGAGCAGCACCCACTGGCCCGCGCCGCGCGGCCTGCGGGCGGTCTGCGCCGGGTCGACCAGCTTCAGCGCGGTCTCCCTGCGCCGTACGGTCCAGGCGTGCACGGCGAGAATGGCGCCGACCGCGGCGAACTGAACGAGTGTCAGCACGGCGGCCGTGGGCAGGGCGAGCAGCTGCGCGGTCTGGCGGTAGATCTCCACCTCCAGCGTGGAGAACCCGGGACCGCCGAGGATCTGGACGACGCCGAAGGAGGTGAAGGTGAAGAGGAAGACCATCAGCGCCGCGGCGGCCACGGCGGGGGCGAGCGCCGGAAGGGTGACCCGCCGCCAGGCGGCGAACCGTCCGGCGCCGAGGACGCGCGCGGCCTCCTCCTGGCGCGGGTCGAGCTGCGACCACAGTCCGCCGACGGTCCGCACGACGACCGCGTAGTTGAAGAAGACATGGGCCAGCAGGATCGCCCACACCGTGGTGTCGAGCCGTACGCCCCACAGCTCGTCGAGGAAACCGCCGCGCCCCAGCAACGCGAGGAACGCGGTCCCCACGACAACGGTGGGCAGGACGAACGGCACCGTGACGATCGCCCGCAGCAGCTGCTTGCCCGGGAAGTCGAACCGGGCGAACACATAGGCGCCCGGCAGTGCGATCAGCAGGGTCAGCGCGGTCGAGGCGAGCGCCTGCCAGAGCGTGAACCAGAGGACGTCCAGGATGTCCGGCCGGGTCAGCACCTCGCCGAACCGGCCGAACTGCCAGACGCCGTCGGCCTTGAGCCCGCGGCCGACGATCGCCACGACGGGGTAGGCGAAGAACACCGCGAAGAAAGCGACGGGCACGGCCATCAGGCCGAGCCGCACCGCGCTCCCGCGCCGTGACCGGGTACGTGCGGCCTTCCCGCGCGCGCCCGGTCCGCGTACGGGAGTCTTCGCTACTTCACTACGAGCGAGGACCATGACTGGACCCACTGCTCACGGTTCTTGGCGATCGTGTCCGGGGCGACGGTCGCCGGCTTGTCCGCGGTGGCCCCGAACTTCGTGAAGAGTTCCGGCACCTTCGCGCCCTTGGTGACCGGGCTGACGAACATGTTGAGCGGCATGTCCTCCTGGAACTTCTTTCCGATCAGGAAGTCCAGCAGGGCCTTGCCGCCCGCCTCGTTCTTCGCGCCGTCGAGCAGGCCCGCGAACTCGATCTGCCGGAAGCACGTCCCGGTGGCGACCCCGGTCGGGGCCGTCTTGGGCTGCGGGTCCGCGTACAGCACCTCGACGGGCGGGCTGGAGGCGTAACTCACGACGAGCGGCCGGTCGGCCTTGGTCTTCTTGCCGCCCGCGGAGCCGGAGAACTCCTCGTTGTACGCCTGCTCCCAGCCGTCGACGACCTTGACGCCGTTGCTCTTCAGCTTGTTCCAGTAGTCCTGGTAGCCGTCCTCGCCGTAGGTGGCGACGGTGCCGAGGAGGAAGCCGAGACCGGGCGAGGAGGTCGCGGCGTTCTCGGTGACGAGGAGGTTCTTGTACGCGGGCTTCGCCAGGTCGTCGAAGGACTTCGGCGGCGCGAGCTTCTTGTCGGCGAAGTACTTCTTGTCGTAGTTGACGCAGATGTCGCCGGTGTCGACCGGAGTGACCCGGTGCTTGCCGGCATCCAACTGGACGTCGGGCGCGACCTGGCCGAGGCCCTTGGCCGCGTACGGCGTGAAGAGGCCGTTGTCGAGGGCGCGCGACAGCAGGGTGTTGTCGACGCCGAAGAACACGTCACCGCGCGGCGAACCCTTGGTGAGGATCTCCTGGTTGAGGGCGGCGCCCGCGTCCCCGCTCTTCAGCACCTTGACCGTGTATCCGGTCTCCCGGGTGAACTCCTTCAGCACGCCCTTGGAGGCGTTGAAGGAGTCGTGGCTGACCAGGGTGACGGTCTTGGAGCCGGCGCCCTTGGTACCGGCGGAGCCGGACGCCGGGTCGTCGGAGCTACCGCAGCCGGCGAGCGCGGTCGCGCCGATCGCGGCGGCGAGGGCCGACACCGCGATCTTCTTGGTGGTGCTCATGTGATTCCTCCTGGGGGTGACCAGGAAGAGACGCGGCCCTGCCCGCGCCGGTGAAACCGGAAGCGGGCAGGGCGCAACAGCTTGAGTAAGGTCCGAACTTCCTACCCGGAATGACCCGGGCGAGGTTCAGAGGGTCTGCGGCCAACCTGTCCTTGGTGCCGCACTCTCAGCGCTGTGGCGCTCCCCTGTCGGAATATGAAGTTGAATTCACGCCCAGGCTACACGGCCGATTTCGGCCGGAGAGCCTGCCCGGAGTCTGCCCGGCGGATCGTGGCCGGGCAGAAATCAGGTGGGAGGCCGCCTAGGGCGTGTATCGAGTCGGGATCAATCGACGGTCCGGGTGAGGTCTTTGATCCAGATCATCGAGGCACGCAGTTGCAGGCCGGCAAGGTAGCTCTCGGGGGTCTTGTCGTAGCGGGTGGCGATGCCGCGCCACGCCTTGAGCTTGTTGATCAGGCGCTCGACAGTGTTGCGTTCCTTGTACAGGTCGGTGTCGTGGGTGAGGGGTCGGCCGCCCTGGCGGCCCTTGTTCTTCCGGTGGGTGGTCTGGTCCTTCTTCTCAGGGATGACAGCCTTGATGTTTCGTCTGCGCAGGTAGGCGCGGTTGCCGCGGGAGGAGTACGCCTTGTCGCCGGCGACGGCGCCGGGCCGGGTGCGGGGTCGGCCGGCCGGGCCGCGGACCCGCAGCTTGTCCAGGACCGGGATGAACTGCGGGCTGTCGGCGGCCTGGCCCACGGTCAGGGTCAGTACGAGCGGTCGGCACTTGCGGTCGCAGGCGATGTGTACCTTGCTGGTCTGGCCGCCCCGCGAGCGTCCGAGCAGGGCGGCTTTCAACCGGAGCTTGCGGCGGTGCCGGAGGCGTCTTCGCGCGGCGACGCCATCGGCGCCCGGTCCGGTTTGTTCTTCTTCGGTGCCCCCTTTGACCGGACCTTCTCTTCCTCCGCGGCCTTCTCCAGGGCGTCGAGCACGCCGGGGGCCAGACGCATACCGGCCGCGTCCTGGTGGGCCCGGGCGGTGGTGGAGTCCACGCTGACCAGGGAGAGGTCCACCTCACCCCGCGCGGCCGCCTGCGCGATCAGCCCTTCCAGCAGGGTCTCGAAGACTCCGGCGTCCCGCCACTGCCGGAAGCGGTTGTGCACGGTGGACCACGGGCCGAACTCGGCCGGCATCTCCCGCCACTGCGCTCCCGAGCGGAACTTCCAGATCACGCCCTCGAACTGCTGCCGAAGTCGTGCGGGATACGGACCGTACTCGCCGATCGGCAGGTACGGCTCGACGTACTCCCACTCCTGGTCCGTCAGTTGCCGCCGTGTCATACACACCGGACTACCCGATCCACCCGCTCCACGAGAACAAAACCCACAGATTGATCACGACCCGATACACGCCCTAGCGCTCGGAGGCCGCCAGCTGCCCGCAGGCGCCGTCGATCTCCTGGCCCCGGGTGTCCCGCACGGTCACCGGCACCCCGTGGGCGGCGATGGCCTCGACGAACGCCTTCTCGTCCTCGGGCCGCGAGGCGGTCCACTTCGAGCCGGGCGTCGGGTTCAGCGGGATCAGGTTGACGTGCACCCGCTTGCCCTTGAGGAGCCGGCCCAGCCGGTCGCCCCGCCAGGCCTGGTCGTTGATGTCGCGGATCAGCGCGTACTCGATGGAGATACGGCGGCCCGACTTCTCCGCGTACTCCCAAGCGGCGTCCAGTACCTCGCGCACCTTCCACCGGGTGTTCACCGGTACGAGGGTGTCGCGCAGCTCGTCGTCCGGGGCGTGCAGCGAGACGGCGAGACGGCATTTGAAGCCCTCGTCGGCGAACCGCAGCATCGCCGGCACCAGGCCTACGGTCGAGACGGTGATCCCGCGCTGCGACAGGCCCAGCCCGTCGGGCTCGGGGTCGGTCAGCCGGCGGATGGACCCGACCACCCGCTTGTAGTTGGCGAGCGGCTCGCCCATGCCCATGAAGACGATGTTGGAGAGCCGCGCCGGGCCCCCGGGGACCTCACCGTCGCGCAGGGCCCGCATACCGTCCACGATCTGGTGGACGATCTCCGCGGTGGAGAGGTTGCGGTCGAGGCCGGCCTGTCCGGTGGCGCAGAACGGGCAGTTCATCCCGCATCCCGCCTGGGAGGAGATGCACATCGTGACGCGGTCCGGGTAGCGCATCAGAACGGACTCGACCAGCGTCCCGTCGTGCAGCTTCCACAGCGTCTTGCGGGTGGTGTCGTCGTCGCAGCTGATGTGCCGGACCACGGACATCAGCTCGGGGAACAACGCCTCGGCGAGCTTGTCCCGCGACGCGGCGGGGATGTTGGTCCACTCCGACGGGTCGTGTGCGTACCGCGCGAAGTAGTGCTGCGAGAGCTGCTGGGCGCGGAAGGGCTTCTCGCCCGTCTCGGCGACGGCTTCCTTGCGCTCGGCGGGCGTGAGGTCGGCGAGGTGCCGCGGCGGCCTCTTGGCTCCGCGGGGCGCGACGAAAGTGAGTTCTCCGGGCTTAGGCATGGTTCGTCCAGTGTCGCAGACACGCCGGGATGCTGGCGGTCGTCGCCGGTGGCACGGGCGGACCGCGGGTCGGCCCGGCCGACGCGGGTCGTCATCGGCCGACGTGGGCGGCCCTGAGACGGCCCGGCCGCGTGCACGGCAGTGACCGATCACACCCCGGCTGTCCGGCGCCACCGGACCGTGAGCGCGGGCCGGTTGCCCCATGGGCGCCCCGGGCGACGGCCGGCGCGCAGGCTACGCCGCAAAGGGGGCGCGGCGCCGATGGACCGGGCCGGGCGGGGTATCCGGAAGACGACAGGGACATCCGGGCGAATTCGCAGGAGGTACGTGCCGTGCACAGCTTGAAGCAGTGGTTCAATCACAGCCTGATCGCGCAGGCGCTGGTGCTCTTCGTACTGGGCATGGGCTTCGGCGCCCTGTTCCGCCGGGATGATCACCCGGGCTTATGGGTGGCCCACAGCCTGATCTACACCGCCGTGGTCATCGGGTTCGTGGCTTTTCAGCGCCGCCGGACCAGCCGCGCGACCGGCGCCGGCCCCCGCACGGTCGTCAGCCTCAATCGCAAGATCCGGCGCCGTGAGGTGCCGCGGGATCCCGAGGAGCGGGTGATCATGGGGCGGCTGATCGACGATCAGCTGGGAAAGATGGAGCGGGGAAAGCGCCGGCTGCCGTACTGGCTGGGTTTTACGGGCCTGATAGCCGTCGGCATGCTCGTCCTCGGAGCGACCACCGGCTCGCTGGCCTTCCCCCTGGTCTTCGCGGTCGGTGTGATCGCGTTCTGCTTCTGGATCCTGTGGATGCACCGTCGGGCCGTGGAGCTCCACCACCACATGCGCTCGGCCCTGCAGAACCGCGGCTGACGGGTGCCGTCGCCTTGCGCACTGCGGGCACGGTCCCGGGTGGTGGTCGTCTCACTTCGCCCGGCACATGAGTGAGGGTCCGGCGTCCCGTGGACGTCGGACCCTCACTCACAACAACTGCGGGTACTCAGCCGGAGCCGACGAAAATCACCATCAGCAGCCAGACCACCGGCGCGGTCGGCAGCAGGGAGTCCAGCCGGTCCATGATGCCGCCGTGCCCGGGGAGCAGCGTGCCCATGTCCTTGATCCCGAGGTCCCGCTTGATCATGGACTCGCCCAGGTCACCGAGGGTGGCGCTGGCGGCGACCGCGAAGCCGAGCAGGAGGCCCTGCCACCAGGAGCCGCCGTCGATCAGGAACTGCATGCACAGCGCACCGGCCACCATCGCGAAGGCCACGGCTCCGAAGAGGCCCTCGCGGGTTTTCCCGGGGCTGATCCGCGGTGCGAGCTTGTGCTTGCCGAACCGCCAGCCGACCGCGTACGCGCCGGTGTCGCTGACCACGGTCAGCAGCAGGAAGGTCAGCACCCGCTGCGGCCCGTCGGCCGCGGTCAGGAGCATGGCGACGAAGGTGGCCAGGAACGGTACGTAGAACGCGGCGAAGACGCCGGCCGTGACGTCCTTGAGGTAGCCCTCCGGCGGTTCGGTCATCCGCCAGACGAGCACCGCGAGAGCGGTCAGCGCCATGGCGGCCCAGGCGCCTTCGGCACCTCGCGCGTAACCGGCCACGACCATGGCGGCGCCACCGACCGCGAGGGGCACGAGCGGCGCCTTGATGCCCTTGCGCTCCTCCAGCCGGGAGGTGAGCTCCCAGAGGCCTACGACGACGGCGACCACGATCACACCGACGAAGACGGCCTTGACGATGAAGAGCGAGGCGACGACGACGGCACCCAGCCCCACGCCGACCCCTATGGCGGCTCCCAGATCACGGCCCGCACGTTTCTTCTGCGGGGGTGGCGGCGCGGTGGACATGGGCTCCTGCGGCTTCTCGTCGCGGAACAAGGGGCCGCCGCTCAGGCGTGCGGCCCCCTGGTCCCGGTCATCACGATCGTCAGCGTCTCTACCTGCGTCGGGAACGTCCGGCACGATGGGCATGGGCCGAGTCTGCTGGGCATTATGCACATCGTATGCAGGACCCGCCGGAGCGGCCCGCATCTCGGGAGCGGCCCGATGAGCGGCGCCCTGCGGGGCACCCCAGGAAGAGTCGTTCATCAGACTTCGAGCAGCTCGGCTTCCTTGTGCTTCAGCAGCTCGTCCACCTGCGCGACGTACTTCGCGGTGGTGTCGTCGAGCTCCTTCTCGGCGCGACGTACCTCGTCCTCGCCGGACTCCTTGTCCTTGACCAGCTTGTCGAGGGTCTCCTTGGCCTTGCGACGGACCGCACGGATGGAGATCTTGGAGTCCTCGGCCTTGGTCTTCGCGACCTTGATGTAGTCGCGACGGCGCTCTTCGGTGAGGTCGGGGAAGTTGACCCGGATGATATTGCCGTCGTTGCTCGGGTTGACGCCGAGGTCGGAGTCGCGGATGGCCTGCTCGATGTTGCGCAGCGCGGTCTTGTCGAACGGCGTCACGACGGCCATACGGGGCTCGGGCACCGAGAACGAGGCCAGCTGGTTGATCGGGGTCAGCGCGCCGTAGTAGTCGGCGACGATCTTGTTGAACATCGCCGGGTGCGCACGGCCGGTGCGGATCGCGGCGAAGTCCTCTTTCGCGACCACGACGGCCTTCTCCATCTTCTCCTCGGCCTCGAGGAGGGTTTCTTCGATCACCACGTGCTCCTGCGTGTCTTGAGTGGGCCCGGCGTGCTCGGGCCCGGCGGGTCCTGCGTCGCGTCCTCACCTGCACGGTGTCCGACCGGCAGGCCGTTGTCCATCCTTCGGGCCCCTACCGCGGGCCCCGGGAACCCACCGGGTCCCCCCGGTTCGGTCCCCCGGTTTCAGGCCCGGGTGCCCTGGTCGCTCACGAGCGAACCGATCTTCTCACCCTTGACGGCGCGGGCGATATTGCCCGCCGTCGTCAGCTCGAAGACGAGGATCGGCAGCTGGTTGTCACGGCAGAGCGTGATGGCGGTGGCGTCGGCGACCTTGAGATCGCGGGCGAGCACCTCGCTGTACTCCAGCGCGTCGAACTTCACCGCTCCGGGGTTGGTCTTCGGGTCGGAGTCGTAGACCCCGTCCACACCGTTCTTGCCCATCAGCAGAGCCTCGGCGTCGATCTCCAGGGCGCGCTGGGCGGCGGTGGTGTCGGTGGAGAAGTACGGCATACCCATGCCTGCGCCGAAGATGACGACGCGGCCCTTCTCCAGGTGCCGTACGGCGCGCAGCGGGATGTACGGCTCCGCGACCTGGCCCATGGTGATGGCGGTCTGGACGCGGGAGTCGATGCCCTCCTTCTCCAGGAAGTCCTGGAGCGCGAGGCAGTTCATGACAGTGCCGAGCATGCCCATGTAATCGGACCGGGCCCGGTCCATACCGCGCTGCTGGAGCTCGGCGCCGCGGAAGAAGTTGCCGCCGCCGATGACGATCGCGATTTCCGCGCCGTCCCGGACGACCGCAGCGATCTCGCGTGCGATGGCGTGCACGACGTCGGGGTCGACACCGAGACCCCCGCCACCGGCGAACGCCTCTCCGGACAGCTTCAGCATGAAGCGTCCGGCCACCTTGCCGTCGTCGCGCCTGTGGTCACCTGTTGCGGCGTCCGCGCCCTTGTTCATGGAGATTCTCCTCGTGCACATACGAAGAAGGCCATTGCCGGTGGGTCCGATGTCCCTCAGCGGCAATGGCCTCCTCGTCAGATCTGCGGTCGTACGGCGGTGTGCGGCCGTCGACTGCACCAGACCCTATCGGGGTCCACCGTTTTTCGCGGACGGACTCAGATGCCGACCTTGATGCGCGAGAAGCGCTTCAGGGTGACACCGGCCTCGTCCAGAACCTTCTGGACGGACTTCTTGTTGTCCTTGGCGAACGCCTGCTCCAGGACGACGACCTCCTTGAAGAAGCCGTTGACGCGACCCTCGACGATCTTCGGGAGGGCGGCCTCGGGCTTGCCCTCCTCGCGAGAGGTGGCCTCGGCGACACGGCGCTCGTTCTCGACCGTCTCGGCCGGGACCTCGTCGCGGTTGAGGTACTTCGGGGCGAAGGCGGCGATGTGCTGCGCGACGTCCTTGGCGACCGTGGCCGCGACCTCGTCCGTGGCGGATCCCTTGTCGAGCTCGACCAAGACGCCGACCTGCGGCGGGAGGTCGGGCATCGTGCGGTGCATGTACGCAGCCACGTAACCGCCGCTGAACTGCGCGAAGCGGTCCAGGACGATCTTCTCGCCGAGGTTGGCGTTGGCCTCGTCGACGTACGCCTGAACCGTCTTGCCGGCCTCGATCTCAGAGGCGAGCAGCGTGGCCAGGTCGGCCGGGGAGGTGGCGGCGACGTGCGCGGCCAGCGCGTTGGCGACGGCCTGGAACTTCTCGCCCTTGGCGACGAAGTCCGTCTCGCACTTCAGCTCGAGCAGGACGCCGGAGGTCTTGTCCTCGGAGATGAGGGAGATGACGGCGCCGTTCTCGGCAGAACGGCCCTCGCGCTTGGCGACGCCCTTCTGACCCTTGATACGAAGGGCCTCGACGGCACCATCGACGCTGCCATCGGCCTCGTCGAGGGCCTTCTTGCAGTCCATCATGCCGGCGCCGGTGAGCTCACGGAGCTTCTTGACGTCAGCGGCGGTGTAGTTCGCCATGAGTCTGTATTTCTCTCTCGAAGTCTGAAAGATCTACGGGTGAACGGCGGGGGCGGTGCCTGTGGCACCGGCCCCCGCCGTCGTCAGCCGTGACGGGTGTCAGGCCTGCTCGCCGTCCGTGGCCGGAGCCTCGGCGGCGGGGGCCTCGACGGCCGGCGTCTCGGTGGCGGGAGCCTCGGCGGCGGCCTCGGCCGGCGTCTCGGCGGCGTCCGCGACCTTCTCGGTCTCGGCGGAGGTCTGGACCTCGGCGTCGGCCTTCTTGTCGCCCTCGAGCAGGTCACGCTCCCACTCGGCGAGGGGCTCGCCGGCGGCCTTCTCGCCCGGCTTCGAGTCGCCGGTCGCAGCGCCGGAGCGGGCGATGAGGCCCTCGGCGACGGCGTCGGCGATCACGCGGGTGAGCAGGGTGACGGAGCGGATCGCGTCGTCGTTGCCCGGAATCTTGTAGTCGACCTCGTCGGGGTCGCAGTTGGTGTCCAGGATCGCGACGACCGGGATGTGGAGCTTGCGCGCCTCACCGACGGCGATGTGCTCCTTCTTGGTGTCGACGATCCAGACGGCGCTCGGCACCTTCTGCATCTCGCGGATACCACCGAGGGTCTTCTCCAGCTTGGCCTTCTCGCGGGAGAGAACCAGGAGCTCCTTCTTGGTGAGGCCGGAGGCGGCCACGTCCTCGAAGTCGATGAGCTCAAGCTCCTTCAGACGCTGAAGGCGCTTGTAGACGGTGGAGAAGTTGGTGAGCATGCCGCCGAGCCAACGCTGGTTGACGTACGGCATGCCGACGCGCGTCGCCTGCTCGGCGATGGCCTCCTGGGCCTGCTTCTTCGTACCCACGAACATGATGGAGCCGCCGTGGGCGACGGTCTCCTTGACGAACTCGTAGGCGCGGTCGATGTACGACAGCGACTGGAGCAGGTCGATGATGTAGATGCCGTTGCGCTCGGTGAAGATGAAGCGCTTCATCTTCGGGTTCCAGCGACGGGTCTGGTGACCGAAGTGGACGCCGCTTTCCAGCAGCTCCCGCATCGTGACGACGGCCATGGCCGTACTCCTTGAGGTGCTCGGTTATCGCGACCGCAGGTTTGCTGTCGCGCCTGACGCCCCGACGCGCCGTGCCACAAGGGACCGAGGGGCGCGGCCACCTCCGTTGAGAAGGAGATGGCGGGGCGTGCGAAGTCGACCCGGTGACCCGGATCGCCACAAGAAGTGTACGGGACCCGTCGAGTGCCGGGTGACGGCACTGTCCACAACCGGCCGGTACTCCACAGATCCGGGCCGTGATCCCCGCGAACCGGTCTGCCGGGGGACGGTTGTGCCATGCGAAACACATCTGCCCGGGACGGATCCCGGCTCCGGGCCATGATCCGCGGCGCACCGGGCGGCGGGCCGCGGCGCCTGGTGCGGGCGGCCCCGGCGGCAGCCGCCGCTGCGCTTCTCGCGATGGGGTGCTGCGGGGCGGCCGCCCCGGCCCCGGCAGAGCCGCCGCCCGCACCCGTGACGGCGCCGGTCCCGGTGGATCCGCCGGACCGCGAAGGGGTCTGGCCGCTGGCGGGGCGGCCCGTGGTCGTACGGGGGTGGGAGCCGCCCGCCACGGAGTACGGGCGGGGGCACCGCGGGGTGGACCTCGCCGCCGGACCGGGGACGGCGGTGCTCGCGGCCGCTTCCGGCCGGGTCTCGTTCGCGGGCGGCGTCGCGGGACGAGGGGTGCTGGCGATCGAGCTCGCGGGTACGGGCGATCCACCGCTGCGGACCACGTACGAGCCGGTGCGCCCACTGGTCGCCAAGGGCGACGAGGTCACTGCGGGGCAGGTGGTGGCGGTCATGGCCACGGGGCCGTTCCACTGCGCGTCCGGCTGTCTGCACTGGGGGCTGCGGCGCGCGGCGGCGTATCTGGACCCGCTGTCGCTGCTGCCGCCCTCGCTGCTGCGGCGCGGACCGTCCCGGCTGCTGCCGGTGAGCGGCGTGCCCGAACCGGCACCGGCACCGGGCGGGGATCCGTCGCTGCGGCCGGACAGCGGACCGGCCGCCCCCGCGCTGCTGACGGGCGCCGCCGTGACGCGCCGGCGTCAGCCCTGCCCGCCGGCGGCGCCCCGGACGCCGCACAGGATCATGGCGACGGCGGTGTCCGCGATCACGTCCGGCTGCTCCGCCACGCTGAGTTCGATACGTCGCACCGCCGCGTCCACGGAGCCCTGCAGCAGCATGGCCGCCAGCCGGGGCTGCTCGTGGCCGAGGTCGCCGAGCGCCTCCACGATCATGGCGATCAGCCCGCCGTGGGCGGCGCGGATCTTCTCCCGGGCGCCCGCGTCCAGCTCGCTCGCGGAGATCGCGACGACGGCTCGGTGGCGCCGGTCCCCCACGAGATCGAGCTGCCGTCGTACGTACGCCTCGATCTTCTCCTCCGGCGTCTGCGCCCGCTCCATCGCGTTCTCCACCTCGGCCGCCCAGACGGGGAAGTCGACGGCGCAGAGCTCTTCCACGACGGCTGCGCGGGACCGGAAGTACTCGTAGACGGAGGACCGGGCGAGGCCCGTGCGCTCGGCGAGGGCGGGGAAGGTCAATGCCTCCGTGCCTCCCTCGGACAGCAGGGAACGCGCTGCGTCCAGGAGGGCGCCGCGCTGCATGGTCCGGTGCTCGGCCACAGAGGCCGCTCGAATCCTGGGCACGCGTCCACTCTACGGCGACCGGTGCCCGGGAGGGGGCGGGCGGCCCCGATCAGTGCCGGAGCAGACCCGGCAGGGCGTCCCCTGAGGTGTTCTCCAGTGCTGCTCTCAGCGCCCGGCGTCGGCCAGTTTCGCGCGCAGCTGCAGCACTGACTTGGTATGGATCTGACTGACTCTGCTCTCGGTGACCCCGAGGACGTTACCGATCTCGGCGAGGGTGAGGCCCTCGTAGTAGTAGAGCGTGACGACCGTCTTCTCGCGGTCCGGGAGAGTGTTGATCGCCCGGGCGAGCAGCCTCCTGAGCTCACGGCCCTCGGCCACTTCCACCGGGTTGTCGGCGGCGGTGTCCTCCAGCGTGTCCATCAGGCTCAGCCGGTCGCCGCCCTCGCCGCCCACATGGAGCAGCTCCTCCAGCGCGACCACATTGGCCAGCGACAACTGGCTGAAAACCGCGTGCAGTTCCTCCAGCGCGATCTCCATCTCCGCGGCGACCTCCGCCTCCGAGGGGGTACGCCGCAGCCGCGCCTCCAGCGTCGCGTAGGCGCGTTCGACCGCCCGCGCCTTCTGGCGCACGGAGCGGGGGATCCAGTCCAGCGCCCGGAGTTCGTCGATCATCGCGCCCCGGATGCGGGTGATCGCGTACGTCTCGAACTTGATCGCACGCTCGATGTCGAACTTCTCGATCGCGTCGATCAGCCCGAAGACCCCCGAGGAGACGAAGTCCGCCTGCTCGACGTTGGACGGCAGGCCCACGCTCACCCGGCCGGCGACGTACTTCACCAGGGGCGAGTAGTGCAGGATCAGCTGCTCCCGCAGCCGCTCGTCGCCCGTGGTCTTGTACGAACGCCACAACTCGTCGAGCGAGGAGGGGGCGGGAGGGCGCACAGTGCCACGCGCAGCCGGTGGTACTGCCGCGCGGTCAGACCCGGAGGTGTGCTGGGGCATGTGGTGCCTTGAGCCGTTCTGCTGTGAAGTGCTGGGAGATGTGCGTCTGGGGCGGGATCCTTGTGAGCGTAGCGTGACTGAAGTGTCGCGGTGCGCGCAGGATATGGGATCGCCGCTGTGCGCTACCGGGGGAACGGACGCGACACCGGTCGCGGCGCCGGACACGACCGCGTATGCGGACGAGGACATGACTGGCGTCCGGGACCGACGCGTCGCGCGTCGGCCCCGGAGGCGTTGCCGAACGATCCGCCGAGGTCATCGGCATCACCTTTTCACCCGAATGCTCCAGGTCAAGTACCGCCTCGCCGCGCGTCGTCATTGCAAGTCGGCCGTCGCGTCAACTGCCATCCATCGCCATGACGTTCGACGAACCCCAGTGAGTGCAGTTCGTACAGTCTGGCGAGCGCCTCGTCGGCGCCCGTTCCCGCGGTTCGGGCCACCTCGCGTCCGTCGGCGGCGCCACGGGCCGGCAGCGCGTCGAGAACCCGGGTGCAGCCGGCGTCCAGAAGGTCTCGTGGAAGCACCGGACCGCGTCGGGGCGGGGCGAGTTCCCCCATGTCACCCACCAGTTCGACGACTTCCGCCGCATCCGTCACCAGTACGCCCTCTCCCCGCAGGAATTCATGGACGCCTGCCGACAGACCACTGGTGACGGGCCCCGGAACGCCCATGGTGAAGCGGCCGAGCCGCTGGGCGCAACGCGCCGTCACCAGTGAACCGCTGCGGTATTCGGCCTCGACCACGACGGTTCCTCTCGTCAACGCGGCGATCACCCTGTTCCGGAGGATGAACCGGCTGCGGGTGGGATGTTCGCCCGGCGGCAGTTCACTGATGACGAGCCCCTGTTCGACCATGCGTCCGATCAGTTCGGCATGTCCGCGGGGGTACACGACGTCCACCCCGCAGGCCAGCACCGCCGCCGTCGCCCCACCGGCGGCGAGAGCGCCCCGGTGAGCGGCCCCGTCGACCCCGAACGCCGCACCCGAAACAACCACCCACCCCCGCTCCGCGAGGCCGGCGCCGAGCGTCGTCGCCATGTGCGCCCCGTACGGAGTGCAGGCGCGGGCGCCGACCACCGCGACCGAACGCAGTACCCAGAGCCGCAGATCGGGCCTCCCCCGCACCCAGAGCCCGGTGGGCCGGGTGTCGCCCAGGTCGTCCAGCTGGCTCGGCCACTCGCGGTCACCCGGGCAGAGGAAGCGCCCGCCGGCCTCGGCCACTGCCGCCAGGTCCCGGCCGGGTTCGGCCGCCTCCGCCCGCAGCCGGTAGCCGGCCAGACGCTTCGCCGTCATGCCGCTCAGCTGCTCGGCCGATCCGTCCCGGGCCGTGATCCGCCGCAGCAGTTCCCCGGCGCCGCACTCCCGCAGCCAGCGCCCGCCCCGTTCGTCCCCCGGCTCCAGGACCCGGGTCAGCGCGGCCCGCGCCAGCCGCTCCCCGACGCTCACCCCACCGGGAGCCCGCACCGGCCGCTCCCGGTCCCCCGTCCCCGGCATCCGCGGCCGCCCCTCGGCCGGCGGGCCGTACCCCGCGCCCGCCACCCGGCCGCTCCCCCCGGCTCCCCGCCCCGTCATGCCGCCCCCTCCGTCATCGGGGCTCCTCGCGGGATCCCGGTCCGCAGCTCCAGCGCCACCGCGATGTCCGAGGCGTCCGGACGGCCGGCGCCCCGCAGATCCGCGACGGTCCACGCCACCCGCAGGACCCGGTCCAGGCCTCGCGCGGTGAGCAGGCCGCGCTCCATGTCCCGCTCGGCGGCCAGCAGCGCGCCCGGCGCCGCGACCAGCCGGGTCCTCAGCTCATGTCCGGGCACCTCGCTGTTGGTGGTCCAGGGGGTACCGGCCAGCCGCTCCGCCGCCCGCACCCGCGCCTCCCGCACCCGGGCCGCCACCGTCGCGGTCGACTCGCCCCGGCCGCCATGCCCCATCAGATCAGCGCGCTTGACCGGGTCGACGGCAACCCGCAGGTCCACCCGGTCGAGCAACGGACCGGAGAGCCGGGCCTGGTAGCGCCGGATCGCCGCGGGAGGGCACTCACAGCCGGCCCCGCTCAGCGTGTGCCGCCCGCACGGGCAGGGGTTGGCGGCCAGCATCATCAGGAAGCGGGCGGGCAGCCGCACCACCCCGGCGCTGCGCGCCACCACCACGTGCCCCGACTCCAGCGGCTGACGCAGCGCGTCCAGCGCCCGTACGGAGAATTCCGGCGCCTCGTCCAGAAAGAGGATGCCGCGATGGGCCAGCGACACCGCGCCGGGCCGCGGCAGCCCGTTGCCCCCGCCGACCAGCGACTGCATGGTCGCCGAGTGGTGCGGTGCGCAGTACGGCGCCCGGGAGACCAGGGGTTCGCCCGGCGGCAGGATGCCCGCCACCGAGTGCACCGCGGTCACCTCAAGGGATTCCTGCCTGGTCAGCGGCGGCAGGATCGCGGGCAGCCGTTCGGCGAGCATGGTCTTGCCCGCGCCCGGCGGTCCGGACAGCAGGAGGTGGTGGCCGCCCGCCGCCGCGACTTCCAGGGCCTTGCGGGGCCGCTCCTGACCCGCGACGTCCGCGAGGTCCGGCCGGTGTCCCTCGCCCTGCGCCGAGCCCCGGGTGATGCCGGTGCCGATAGCGGCGCCGGGCACCATGAGACCGGCCAGCATGGTGTCGGGGCGCCCCTGGTCGTGGGGCTCCTGTTCCTCGGGCACCGGTTCGTCGCAGAGCACGGCGATCAGCTGCCGCAGGCTCCGCACCCCGAGCACGGAGACCCCGGGTACCAGCGCCGCCTCGCCCGCCGTCTGTTCGGGGACGACCACCTGCCGGTATCCGGCCTCCGCCGCGGCCAGGACGGCGGGCAGTACCCCGCGCACCGGCCGCACCCGGCCGTCGAGCCCCAGCTCCCCGATCATCACGACATCGGCGATCGAAGCGGGGTCGATCCGCTCGGCCGCGCCGAGCACCGCACACGCCACGGCGAGATCGAAACCCGAACCGCCCTTGGGGACCGAGGCCGGGGAAAGGCCCACCGTGAGCTTCTTCTGCGGCCACTCGGCGCCTGAATTGACCACGGCAGCCCTGACCCGGTCGCGGCTCTCCACCAGGCTCTTGTCCGGCAGCCCCACCAGGGTGAACGCCGCCACTCCCGCCTCCAGGTCCGCCTGGACCTCCACCACCACGCCCTCGACGCCGACCAGAGCCACCGAGCAGGCACGCGCGAACCCCATCAGGCCACCCCCCGCGCGTGCTCGGCCAGCGGCGCACCGCGCCTGGGCAGCACCACGCCGACCAGGTCGATGCGCACCCCGCCGGGCGGCGGACCGCCGTGCCGGTCCAGCCAGAGTTCGGCCAGCCGACGCAGACGGTCCGCCTTGGCCGGTGTGACGGCGGCCATCGGGTGCTCGAATCCACCCGCCCTGCGCGTCTTCACCTCACAGATGACGAGCGCGTCGCCGTCCAGCGCGACGATGTCGATCTCGCCGGTGCGACAGCGCCAGTTCCGCTCCAGTACGGACATTCCGGCATCGGTCAGCAGCCGCGCCGCCAGATCCTCGCCGTACCGCCCGAGTGCCCCCCGTGCGTTCATATCGGCACCACCTCCGGCACCGACTCTGACGCGTCCGCCCGCCGCTAGTGGATCTTGGTGGACAAGCCGGCGGATGTGGACAACTCAGCCACCCGGAAGCTCGAGATCGCTCTTGTTGAGCTCCTCGATGTTGACGTCCTTGAACGTCAGCACCCGGACCTGCTTCACGAACCGTGCGGGCCGGTACATGTCCCAGACCCAGGCATCCGCCATGGACACCTCGAAAAACACCTCACCCTGGACCGAGTGCACCTGCATCTCGTAGTCGTTGGTGAGGTAGAAGCGCCGTTCGGTCTCGATCACATATTTGAACAGACCGACGACATCGCGGTACTCCCGGTAGAGCTTCAGCTCCATCTCGGTCTCGTACTTCTCGAGGTCCTCGGCGCTCATTGACATGTTCCCCTTCAGCCGTGCGTTCCCCCATTGTGCGCCAGGCCCCGGCGCCCCGGACGCTCAGGCGATTTCGGGAGCCAGAACCAACGGCGTACGCGGAGGACCCTCGTCGAGCAGCGTGCGCAGCAGCCCGGCGAGTCTGGTCGGGTACACCGTCTCACGCGTCGCCGACAGTTCGGCGGAGGTCCACCACCTCAGACCCGCGACACTGCGCCGTTCAAGCCCGGTCTGCCCGCTGGTGTCCGTCAGGGTCCGCGTCGTACGGGCGAGGAAGTACCACTCGTCCTGATCCCAGCGCCGGCCGTCGAACGGGAAGGAGCACCACCGCTTCCAGAGAAGCGGGCCCAGTTCGGCATCCCTGATCCCGGTCTCCTCGGCCAGTTCGCGCAGCGCGGCCTGCTCCCGGGTCTCGTCACCCTCCAGTCCCCCGCCAGGGGTGAACCACCAGGTATTCGCCGGATCCTCCGGTTCGAACCCGTGCATCAGCAGAATGCGGTCGTCCGGATCGAGGAGTACCAGGCGGGAGACCTTGCGCGTCTCAGTGGACACCGGCAGCCGCCTTCCCCTGCTTGTTCCGCTTCGACCGGGCGGCGACCGGCCCGTACACGGCACCGGCCAGAATCAGCACCACGCCACCGACCACGGCCCCGAGCTGAAGCTTGAGCGGACCCGCCGACGACACCCCGCCCGGCAGCGCGGCGAAGGCATGCGGCCGTTCGATCATGCTGCCCAGCGGCCAGGCGACGGCGTCCACCCGGGCCGTCACGGCACTGCGGGGTACCGAGCCCTGCCCGCGGTCCTCCAGATGGACCCGGGAGTCCAGCGAAACCCGGCGGTCGTCGCCCAGGAGGAAGAGCTGCCCCTTGGGCACCTCGGCCGTGAAGTCGTTCGCCGAGGCGGGGTCCGGTGTCTGCAGATACGGTTCCTCAACGGGTATGCCGTTGACCGTGAGCCGGCCGTCCTTCTCGCAGCAGGCGACCTTGTCGCCGCCGATCCCGACGACCCGCTTCACCATCGGCATATCGCCCCACGCCGGATCGGTGAACACCACCACATCGCCCCGGCGCACCTCGCTGCCGTCCACCCGCTGCGCGAGAACCCGGTCGCCCGCGTTCACCGTCGGGGTCATCGACTCGGTCGGCACCGTGTAAGGCCGGTACACCACGGCCGCCCAGGCGAACCCGCCGAGGAAGAGCACACAGCCGACGGCCACCGCCAGCCCCGACAGCATGCTGCCGAGCCGGCCGCGGCCGTCATCCGTACGTCCTGTTCCACTCATCCCAGCGTCCCCCATCGGAGATCGACAATCGCTGATCCGAGTCGGCACCCTACCCGGCGGTACGCCCGCTGGTCAGCCTCCGCCTGCGCCGGATCACGATCGGCAGCGCACCGGCGATGCCGAGCGCGCCGGGCGCCATCGCCGCCGCGGCACTCATGCCCGGCCGGTCGAAGGTGTCCGGGACGGGCAGGGTCGTCCAGCGATTGAGCGGCCAGGCCACCACGACGGCCCGGCCCACGACCTCGTCCACCGGCACGAAGCCCTTGTTCGCGTCGCTGGTGTGATAGCGCGAGTCCGAGGAGTCCTGCCGGTGGTCGCCCATCACCCAGATCTTGCCGTCGGGCACCTTGAACGGCCCGAAGGGCATGTCGTCGCACGGCGTGCCACCGGGGAAGATGTACGGCTCGTCGAGCGCCTTGCCGTTCACCTCGACCGGGCCGCCCTTCTTGCACGACACGGTGTCACCGCCGACCGCGATCGTCCGCTTGATCAGGTCCTTCTCCTGCGACGACGGCATCAGCCCGATGAAGCTCAGGAACGTCTGCACCGCGTTCGGCTCAGGGGTCGGCTCCCCGTCCAGCCAGCCACTCGGATCGTGGAAGACGACGACCTCGCCGCGCTCCGGCTCGGAGCCGAACCACGGGGTCAGCTTGTCGACCAGCACCCGGTCACCCCGCTGAAGGGTGTTCTGCATCGAATCCGACGGAATGGAGAACGCCTGCACCAGAAACGTCTTGATCAGCAGCGCGAGAACCAGCGCGATACCGATGAGGAGGGGCAGCTCCTTCCAGAGGGGGCGGGGCTTCTTGACCCGCTTCCCACTCCGGTCCGAGTCGGGCGCGCCCTGCGGCCCGTCCGGCCCCCCCGTCTCTCCAACAGGGTCGAAGGCGGAGTCAGCAGGCTGCTCGAACCTCTCCGTGGACTGTCCGTGTCCAGCTCGTGCTTCGCCTGCCACGTCGCTCACATTCATTCCTCACTCTGCGCCAACGCCTGCCCACCGGGCCTGCCGATCACAAACCCGCCCCCGTACAACGAGCGGGGGTTCCCCGGAGCTACTGCCCTCTCCGGGCCGGTGAAGTCGGAGAGCCGGGCACGGCCCACAACGGATGCGCACCCGACGAGCCCCCGTGGAGGGGACGAGGCAGCCCGGCGGGCGACTCCGTACCCCTACTCCTGCCGTGCCGGCACGGCCCTGCTCCGCCTGCGCCAGAGCACCAGGGGCACAGCACCGGCGAAGCCGAGCGCACCCGGCGCCATCGCAACCGCGGCGTTCAGACCCGGCTGGTCGAAGGTCTTCGGGATCGGCAGGGTCGCCCAGCGGTTGACCGGCCACGCGACCACGATGGCCCGGCCCACCACCTCGTCCGTGGAGACGGTGCCGCCACCCGGCAGCTCCTGGTGGTAGCGGGAGTCGAGGGAGTTCTGACGGTGGTCGCCCATCACCCAGATACGGCCCTTGGGGACCTTGATCGGGCCGAACGGCTCGTCGTTGCAGGCGGTGTTCCCCTTGAAGATGAAGGACTTGTCGTCCAGCGCCTTGCCGTTGACCGTGACCGGGCCGTTCGTCTGGCACTCCACCGTGTCACCGCCGACCGCGATGACCCGCTTGATCAGGTCCTTCTCCTCGGCCGACGGCATCAGCCCGATGAAGCTCAGGAACTTCTGCACCGCGTTCGGGTTGGCCGCCGGGGTGTTCTCCAGCCAGCCGCCCGGGTCGTGGAAGACGACGACCTCGCCGCGCTCCGGCTCGGAGCCGAACCACGGGGTCAGCTTGTCGACCAGCACCCGGTCACCCCGCTGAAGGGTGTTCTGCATCGAATCCGACGGAATGGAGAACGCCTGCACCAGAAACGTCTTGATCAGCAGCGCGAGAACCAGCGCGATACCGATGAGGAGGGGCAGCTCCTTCCAGAAGGAGCGGGGCTTCTTCCGGGCCGTACTGCCGCTGCTCGGGGAGTCGCCGTCACTCTCCGTCCGGCCCGCCGTCGTCCCGGTCGGCTCGACGCTCTCCGGAGTGTCCGGCCGGTCCTCGGGTTCGTCGTGTCCGGATCGTGCGCCCACCGCCAAATCCCCCACATCTGCTCCTTATTCCGTACCACCGCCTGCGCCCTAGCCGGTGCAGGCCAACCACTCCCATAACGAGCGGGAGTTCCGCAGGGGTCGGGAGCCGGATCATTCCGTTGGGATCCTCGGACACACTATTCGACGGTCCGGGGGCAGCAGCCGTCCCGGCGCGCGCGTCCGGGACCGAGGAGAACACCGAACGTTCCTCCAGCTTCCCCCAGTGCCCGAAGGGCCAGGCGATCACCACGGCCCGTCCCACTACGGCATCCTCGGAAACCGTGCCGTCGGCCGTCTTGTCCAGGTGGAAACGTGAATCGGCGGAATTGGAGCGATGGTCGCCCATCACGAAGATTCGTCCGACAGGAACCTTTACCTCGAATTTGATCGTGGAGGGGGGATTGCCGGGAAAGACATAGGGCTCGTCGACCGCCTGGCCGTTGACCATGAGCCGGCCGTCCTTGTCGCAGCACTTCACCGTGTCGCCGCCGACGGCGACCACCCGCTTGATCAGGTCCTGTTCGTCGTCGGACGGCAGCAGCCCGATGAAGGTCAGCACCTCCTTCACCTGCTTGATGACGACAGGCGGCTCCTTCGCCGTCACCGGATTCGGCGGCGGCCAGTCGGAGGGGTTCTTGAACACGACCACATCGCCACGCTGCGGACGGGACCCGAACCACGGCGTCAGTTTGTCCACGAGGACCCGGTCGCCGATCCGGATGGTCTGTTCCATGGATCCCGACGGGATCACGAAGGCCTGCACCAGGAACGTCTTCAGGACCAGCGCGATCACCAGTGCGACGGTGATCAGGAGAGGTATCTCCTTCACGGCCGATCGGCGCCGCTTCCGCTTCACCTTGCGGGCCAGTTTGCGCCGCTCCGCCCGGGTGGGCAGCGAGCGGGCGGCCGTCGGCCTGCTGCCGGTGGGCAGCGGCACCCCGGGATCGGCAGCGTCGTGCGGCCGCCCGCGGTTACCCATGCGTCGCCCCCGGCGCAGGTACGCCGTCGAAGGCCGCGGTGCCCGGGAGGGAGTCCAGCCGCCCCAGCGGCCAGCCGATCCAGTCGACCCTGCCGATCACCCTGTCGACGGGCACCATGCCGCCCCCCGGTTCGCCCAGGTGGTCACGGGAGTCCCGTGAGCGGCTGCGGTGATCGCCCATCATCCAGAGCGTGCCGTCCGGCACGACGATGTCGAACGGGGCCCGGGACGGCGCGTCACCCGCGAACAGGTAGTCCTCGTCCAACGGCCGGCCGTTCACCTCGACCCGCCCCCGCTCGTCGCAGCAGACCACCCGATCGCCCCCCACACCCACCACCCGCTTCACGAAGTCGGTCTCGGCGGGCTCCGCGAGCCCCAGGGATGCCGCCGCGCCGTGCAGCAGCCCGGTCACGGGGTTCTCCTGCGGCGCCTCCCGTACAAAGGAGCCGGTGCCGTCGAAGACCGCCACGTCGCCGCGCCGGGGTTCGGCGCCGAAACGGTACGCCAGTTTGTTGACCAGCACCCGGTCCCCGACCTGCAGCGTCGACTCCATCGAGCTGCTGGGAATCAGGAAGGGCTGCACCACGAAAGCGCTGAAGAGCAGCACGAAGACCGAACAGACAGCACCGAGCGCGACGGTGCGCCGCCATGACATCGCGGCGGCGAAACGGTGCGGGATACGCGAAAAGCGCGACCGCTCCTCCGGCCCCGTAGGGGCTGCGGAGGAGCGGTCGCGCTCCGTGGTTCTTGCTTCCGTGTCCATCGGGGCCAGAGCTTATCCGGCCGTGCTGTGGACCTGGGAGCCAGCTCAGCGGTCGCGCTTCTCCTTGATCTTCGCGGCCTTGCCGCGCAGCTCACGGAGGAAGTACAGCTTGGCGCGACGGACGTCACCGCGGGTGACGAGCTCGATCTTCTCGAAGATCGGGCTGTGCACCGGGAAGGTGCGCTCGACGCCGACGCTGAAGGAGACCTTGCGGACCGTGAAGGTCTCGCTGATGCCCGCGCCCTGGCGGCGGATGACGATGCCCTTGAACTGCTGGATACGGGAGCGGTTGCCCTCGATCACGCGGACGTGAACGTTGACGGTGTCACCGGCGCGGAACGCCGGGAGGTCGGTGCGCAGCGAGGTGGCATTGACGCCATCGAGCAGGGAAGCCATGTTGTCTGCTTTCTTCGCCGATGCCACAGGTCATCGGCGGGAGAGTGATGAGTTCGGGGTGCTGATCGCGTCGGACGGGCGTCTTTCCCCCTGTGGCAGGGGCGCGCGCCGGACGTACAGCAGCGGCCTATTCTTCCACGGCGTCGGGCCTGCGCCAAAATCGGCCGCCGGGCTCGGGGGACCACCCGAGGATCGAGAGCATCTCGCGGTCCTTCTTGTCGAAGCCCGCCGCCTCACAACGCTCGATCAGATCGGGCCTGTTGAGCGCGGTACGACGGAAGGCCTCGTCCCGGCGCCAGCGGGCGATCCGGCCGTGGTGGCCGCTGAGCAGCACGTCCGGAATGCCCCGGCCGCGCCACTCGGGCGGCTTGGTGTAGACGGGCCCCTCCAGCAGATCGGCCATCGCGCCGGGGGCGAAGGAGTCGTCCCGGTGCGATTCGGCGTTGCCGAGCACGCCGGGCAGCAGCCGGGCCACCGCCTCCGTGATCACCAGCACCGCGGCTTCGCCGCCGGCCAGCACGTAGTCGCCGATGGACACCTCGACGACCGGCATCCGGGTGGCGTACTCCTCGGTCACCCGCCGGTCGATGCCCTCGTAACGGGCCGGGGCGAAGATCAGCCAGGACCGCTCGGACAGCTCGACGGCGAGTTCCTGGGTGAACGGCCGGCCGCTCGGTGTCGGCACCACGAGCACCGGGGAGTGCGCACCGGCCTCGTAGCCGCCGGCCAGGGTCTCGTCCAGGGCGTCGCCCCACGGCTCGGTCTTCATGACCATGCCGGGGCCGCCGCCGTAGGGGGTGTCGTCGACCGTGTTGTGGCGGTCGTACGTCCACTCCCGCAGATCGTGCACGTGCACGTCGAGGCGTCCGCGGGCGCGGGCCTTGCCGACGAGCGAGACGTTCAGCGGTTCGAGGTACTCGGGGAAGATCGTGACGACGTCGAGGCGCATCAGTCGTCTTCCCCGCGCTCGACGGGAGCGGACCCGTCGGTACCGGGCCCGGCGGCTGCGGACTCCTCGTCGCGCGAGGAGACGACGACCGCCTCGCTCTCGTCGATCAGGCCCGGCGGCGGAGTGATCACCGCGCGCTGCTCCTCCAGGTCGATCTCGGAGACGATCTCCTCGACGAACGGGATCATCACCTCGGTGCCGTCGGGACGCTCCACGATGAAGAGGTCCTGGGACGGCAGATGCGTGATCTCGGTGATCCGGCCGATCTCGGTGCCGTCGGCGAGAACCACGTCCAGGTCCATCAGCTGATGGTCGTAGAACTCCTCGGGGTCCTCCGGGAGCTCCTCCGGGTCCACGTCGGCGATCAGCAGCGTGTTGCGCAGCGCCTCGGCGGCCGTACGGTCCCGTACGCCCTCGAAACGCAGCAGCAGCCGGCCGCTGTGCACCCGGCCGGTCTCGATCGTCAGCGGTCCCGTCGAGGCCGGCTCGGTGGCCAGTACCGCGCCGGGTCCGAGCCGGATCTCCGGCTCGTCCGTGCGCACCTCGACGGTGACCTCGCCCTTGATGCCGTGGGCGCGACCGATCCGCGCGACTACCAACTGCACCTTGTGTCTCTCCTGTCGTACGACGACGGGCCGGGGCGGGCTCATGGCCCTCCCCGGCCCGTGCCGGTGTTCAACTCTGTCAGCGAACCTGATCCACATCGACGAGGTCGACGCGGATACCACGGCCGCCGATGGCGCCGACGACGGTACGCAACGCACGTGCGGTGCGACCGTTGCGGCCGATCACCTTGCCGAGGTCATCGGGGTGGACCCGAACCTCGAGCACACGGCCGCGACGCAGGTTGCGCGAGGCGACCTGCACGTCCTCGGGGTTGTCGACGATGCCTTTCACGAGGTGCTCGAGAGCCTCCTCGAGCATGCTCAGGCCTCGGTCGACTCGGCGGGCGCAGCTGCGTCAGCAGCCTCGTCCGCCTTCTTGTCGGCCTTCTTCGCCTTCTGCGTGATGGCCTCGCCCTTGGACTCCTCAGCGGTGTCCTTGGTCAGGGCCTCGAACAGGGCGCGCTTGTCAGCCTTGGGCTCCGGCTGCAGAAGCGGCGCGGGGGCCGGGAGACCCTTGTGGGCCTGCCAGTCACCGGTGAGCTTCAGGATCGCGAGAACCGGCTCGGTCGGCTGGGCGCCGACGGACAGCCAGTACTGCGCGCGCTCTGCGTTGACCTCGATGCGCGAGGGGTTCTGCACCGGGTGGTACAGGCCGATCTCCTCGATGGCCCGGCCATCACGGCGGGTACGGGAGTCGGCGACGACGATGCGGTAGTGAGGCGAACGGATCTTGCCCAGACGCTTCAGCTTGATCTTGACTGCCACGGAAGTGGTGTCTCCTGGTCTATGACGTGGTTGGGCACAACGAAGATGCCACGTGGGGTTGCGGTACTCGGGTGCCCGATGGACGCGTCAGCCGGAGGAGAGAGGGGTCCTATGCGACTGTCGAGTACAGCTAGCCATTGTGCCACACCACATCGGTTCACCCCACCGCGACCACTGCTTCCGGGATCCGGAACGGCTTTCCGCAGCCGCCGCAGACGATCGGGGCCTGCGCGAGGACCGAGGGGACGACGCGCACATTGCGACCGCAGTCGCAGACGGCCTTGACCCGCACGCCTCCTCCGGAGGAGCCGTGCCGGGCGGCCGGGCCGCGGAAGGAGCGCTTGGTGTCGGCGGCGGTGGCCACGGTGTGCGCCTTGAGGGCGCGCTGCAGCCGTTCCATCGTCGGCCGGTACCGGCGCTTGGCCTCGGGGTTGAGCGTGACCAGTGAGAAGCCACTGCTGGGGTGGGGCTCCTCGGCGTGATCGAGGCCCAGCTCCTCGGCGATCGCGAGGAATCGACGGTTGTGGTAACGGCCGGCGCGCGAGGTGTCACGGACACCTCGGGCGGCGGCGATGCCATGGACTGCCTCGTGGAGCAGCCGTTCGAAGGAGAGCTCGGCGCCACAGGCGGACGAGGACTCTCCGATCAGGGACTCGGGCGCGGCAAGATCGGGCAGCTCGGGGTGGTACCGCTGAATATCGGCCCACGCCTGTGCCAGCTCTGCGGCAAGTACAGGTGGTGTCGTGCTCACGTCGTGACAACGAGCGCGAGTGCCCCGGTGTTCCGATTCCGGGCCATCCCAAATAATTTGCACGTACCAGTCAGTTGCCGTTCATGCGTCCTGACGCGGGCGGGTGCGCTGATCTGCGGAGAAGTCTCACAGCTCGCACCAAGTTGGTACGTAGCGACGTGTACGCCCGAGCGCGTGGACCGCGCGTACGCCCCCTGGAACTCGCACCACCCGGGCGCCCGGAACACCGACGTGCGCGCACCCCGGGAACCCGACAGTACCGGGGGCACCACCCGCCCCGCCCGCCCCCTCCCCGCGCGCCGCCGGCCCCGGCCCCGGGCCCTCGACGTGCCCGGCCCCGCGTGTCGGGTGAGACTGGACCGGCGAGCGGCACCGGAGGCAACCACTGCCCGTAGACCCCTGGACGCGGCGGCGGATGCGCAGTTCTCTGGCATACGGGGGAAGCGGGGCCGCAGGCACGGGGAAATCGTCCACCCGGACACGACCGATCGGCATCACCGGCATCTCGGCGGATTGGGGCGCATTCCATGACACCAACGCTCGTCCGGCACCATGCGAAGACCGAGGCGTCCGCCTCGGTGGACACCGGTTCCCGGGCCCGTGACTGGGCCGAGATCCAGGAGCGGATGCTCGCGCCGCTGTACGAGGCGGTGTACCGGCGGCTGGAAGTGGGGGCCGCCACCCGAATGCTCTCGCTCGGCTGCGGCTCCGGGCTCGCGCTGCTGATCGCGGCCGGCCGCGGAGCACGCGTCACCGGCATCGACACCGACCCCGAACGCCTCGCGCTCGCCCGGACCCGGCTGCTGCCGGACCCCGGGGGCGACGCCGGGCCCCCGGCCGCCGGACCGCGGCTCCTGGACGGCGTTCCGGCCACGGCGACCGGCCACGAGCCGTACGACCTGATCACCGCGTTCACGCCGATCGGCTGCTCCGCCGACGACGCGGAGGAACTGGTGGGCGCGCTCGGTTCGGCGGTGTCGCTGGCAGACCGGGGCAGCACGGTCGTACTGACCGGCTGGGGCCCGCCCGAGCGGTGCGCCACGGCTGCGGTGCTGGGGGTGGCGGCCCGGCTCGCGGAGGGGACGCGTTCCCCCGGGGCGGGCGGCTGGCTGGGCGCTCGGCGGGACGATCTGGAGGACGTGGCGTTCCGGGCCGGGCTGAAGCCCGACGGCTCGGGGCGGGTGGCGTGCCCGTTCGGCTACGCGGACATGGACAGCGCGGTCCGGGGTCTGCTGTCGACACGGCTCTTCGACGCGGCGGTACGGGCGACGGACCGGTCCCAGGTGGAGAAGGAGGTGGCGCAGGCCCTGCATCCGCACCGGCGCCGGGACGGCACCGTCTGGATGCCCAATGTGTTCCGCTATCTCGTCTGCACGACGTAGGGGCTGACGGGCCCGGCCGGGCCTCGTGCGCACGACGCGCGGGCGGTCCGGGCCCCGGCCGGCGGGCGGGGACCCTACGGCTTGGCCAGCCGGGTGATCCCGGCGGCCCGGTAGGCGGCCACCTCGTCCAGCGTCTCGTTCTCCAGCAGCGCCCCGGCCAGCGAGTCCAGCCGGTCCCGGTTGTTCCCCAGCAGCCGGCACGCCTCCTCGTAGCACTCGTCGACGATGCGCCGCATCTCACCGTCCACCGCGTCCAGCGTCGCGGGCGCGGCGACGAGCCCGTACGCCTGCTGGGCGTCGGCCGGGATCGCCGTCAGCCGGCCGACCCTGTGGCTCATGCCCCAGCGGCCCACCATGCCGCGGGCCAGACCGGTGACCTGCTCCAGATCACTCTCCGCCCCCGTGGTGACGACGCCGAACACCACCTGCTCGGCCGCCATCCCGCCGAGCGCGCCGATGATCCGGCCGCGCAGATACTCCTCCGTGTACGCGTACTTGTCGGCGTCCGGCGTGGAGAGCGTGACGCCGAGCGCGCGGCCGCGCGGCACGATGGTGACCTTGCGGACCGGGTCGGCACCGGGCTGGAGCATCCCCAGCAGCGCGTGTCCGCTCTCGTGGTACGCGGTCCTGCGGCGATCCTCGTCCGACATGACGAGCGAGCGTTCCGCACCGAGCTGGACCTTCTCCAGGGCGTCCGAGAGATCGGCCCCGCTGACCTCCGACTGCCTCCGCTTGACGGCGAGCAGCGCGGCCTCGTTGGCGAGGTTGGCCAGATCGGCGCCGGTCATCCCGGGCGTCGTACGGGCCACCTGGCCCAGATCCACATCGTCGGACATCGGGATCTGCCGGGTGTGGATCTCCAGGATCGCCTCCCGGCCGCTCCTGTCCGGCGGGCTGACCTGGACGATCCGGTCGAAGCGGCCGGGCCGGGTGAGCGCCGGGTCGAGGACGTCGGCGCGGTTGGTGGCGGCGATCACGACCACGCCCTCCGAACCGGAGAAGCCGTCCATCTCGGTGAGGATCTGGTTGAGCGTCTGCTCGCGCTCGTCGTGCCCGCCCATGCCCGAACCGCCGCCGCGGACCCGTCCGATGGTGTCGATCTCGTCGATGAAGACGATGGCGGGGGCGACCTTGCGCGCCTCGGCGAAGAGCTCCCGGACCCGGCCGGCCCCGACGCCGACGATCATCTCGATGAACTCGGAGGCCGAGGCCGAGAAGAACGGCACCCCCGCCTCCCCCGCGACGGCCCGCGCCAGCAGCGTCTTGCCGGTGCCGGGAGGACCGGCGAGGAGGACTCCCCCGGGCATCCTGGCGCCCATCTTCCGGTAGGCGTCCGGGTTCTTCAGGAAGTCCACGATGTCGTTGAGCTCGCCCGCGACCTCGTCGATGCCCGCCACGTCCGCGAAGGTGGTGCGCCGGCCCCCCTCCAGCTCGACCGGCTTGGGCGGGGCCTTGCGGCCGAAGCCGCCCATCCCGCCGCCCATGCCGCCCCGCGAGATCCGCCGGGCGATGAACACCCAGAGCAGGACGAGCAGCAGCATCGGCGCCAGCGAGATCAGCAGGTTGGCCAGGAAGCTGCGCTCCTTGACGACCGGTTCGGCCGTGACCGTGACATCGTCCTTGACCAGCTCGCCCCAGAGGTTGTCGTCGGCGAAGGCCGGCCGCTGGGTGACGAACTTGGTGTACTTGTCGTCCTTGCCCGGGACCTTCGCCTCCTTCTTGAGCTGTCCCTGGATGGCATCGCCCTTGGAGTAGATCTTGGAGACGTTGCCCGAGGTGACCTGCTTGCTGAACTCCGTGTAGGCGATCGTCGGCTCTTTCTCGCCGTTGAAGAAGGAGAGCACCAGATTGGCGATCAGATAGACGGCCAGCGCGGTCAGCAGCAGTCCGCCCCAGCCCCCCGGCATCTTCCGGCCGGGCGGCTGGGGCGGGGGTGCGCCCTCGGAGCGCCAGGGCTGGTCGGTGCGGTCGCGGGGAGGTACCGGACTGGTCACGCGCGCTCCTCTGCCGACAGCCGTTGAGCCGACATTAAGGGAGAAACGCGGACGAAGCCCTCGGAGCGGCAGCCCGCTGGGCCCATATGGAGGGATCCCGGCTCCCCCGTACACGCCCGAGGGGGCGCCCGCCGTGAAGCGGGCGCCCCCTCGGGGACGTGACACGGGCCTGCTCAGCCCATGAACTTCTTGAACTCGTCCGGCAGCTCGAAGTTCTTGTCCTCCTGGCCGGCCGGCAGACCGAACGCGCCGCCCTGTGCCGCCTGCTCACGACGGGCGGCCTCGGCCTGCTCCTCGGCCTTGCGCTTCATCGGGTTGCCGCTCTTGCGCTTGCCCTTGGCCTGCTTGACCTGCTTCTTCTGCCGACCGGGGCCGCCGCCCATGCCCGGCATCCCGGGCATCCCCGGCATGCCGCCGCCCTGAGCCATCTTCGACATCATCTTGCGGGCGTCGAAGAACCGCTCGACCAGGTTCTTCACGGCGCTGACCTCGACACCGGAGCCCTTGGCGATACGGGCACGGCGCGAGCCGTTGATGATCGTCGGCTCGGCGCGCTCCTTCGGGGTCATCGACTTGATGATCGCGGCGGTGCGGTCGACGTCGCGCTCGTCGATGTTGTTGATCTGGTCCTTGATCTGCCCCATGCCGGGCAGCATCCCGAGCAGCTTGGAGATGGAGCCCATCTTGCGGACCTGCTCCATCTGGGCGAGGAAGTCGTCGAGCGTGAAGTCCTTGCCCTTGCTGGACGCCAGCTTGGAGGCCATTTTGGCGGCCTCTTCCTGGCTGAAGGTCTTCTCCGCCTGCTCGATCAGGGTGAGCAGGTCACCCATGTCGAGGATGCGCGAGGCCATCCGGTCCGGGTGGAAGGCGTCGAAGTCCTCGAGCTTCTCACCGTTCGACGCGAAGATGATCTGCTTGCCCGTGACGTGGGCGATCGACAGGGCCGCACCACCGCGGGCGTCGCCGTCGAGCTTGGACAGCACCACACCGTCGAAGCCGACGCCGTCGCGGAACGCCTCGGCGGTGTTGACCGCGTCCTGGCCGATCATCGCGTCGACGACGAAGAGGATCTCGTCGGGGCTGACGGCGTCGCGGATGTCCGCGGCCTGCTGCATCAGCTCCTGGTCGATACCGAGGCGGCCGGCGGTGTCGACGACCACCACGTCGTACTGCTTGGCCCGGGCGTGCTCGATCGAGTCCTTGGCGACCTGGACCGGGTCGCCGACGCCGTTGCCCGGCTGGGGCGCGTACACCGCGACACCGGCCCGGTCGGCGACGACGCTCAGCTGGTTCACGGCGTTGGGACGCTGGAGGTCACAGGCGACGAGCAGCGGGGAGTGGCCCTGGCTCTTGAGCCAGAGACCGAGCTTTCCGGCGAGGGTCGTCTTACCGGCACCCTGGAGACCCGCGAGCATGATCACGGTGGGCGCGGTCTTGGCGAACCGCAGCCGCCTGGTCTCGCCACCGAGGATGGAGACGAGCTCCTCGTTGACGATCTTGATCATCTGCTGGGCGGGGTTCAGCGCCTGGGAGACCTCGACGCCGCGGGCCCGCTCCTTGACGTTGGCGATGAAGGACCGGACGACGGGCAGCGCGACATCGGCCTCGAGCAGGGCGATACGGATCTCGCGAGCCGTGGCGTCGATGTCCGCCTCGGACAAGCGGCCCTTGCCCCTGAGGTTCTTGAAAGTCGCGGCAAGGCGGTCGGAGAGAGTATCGAACACGGCGCTCGTCGGTCCTCAGGGTCGGGGGCGGGGTCGGGTCAGTCGTTCCCCAGGGTATCCGGACGCCGGAGAACGCAAAGCCCTCGCCCGGTTCTCGTGACGCCCGGGGGCGGTTTCCCGTGGTTGCGGGGCTCAGCCGAGCGCCTTCTCGACCTCCTGGGCCAGTTCCGCGGCGCGGGCGGCGGACAGCGGCCGGCCTTCGGCGTCCGTGACGTAGAAGGCGTCCACCGCGTTGGCCCCCAGCGTCGACACATGCGCGCTGCGGACCCGTACCGCGCTCTGTTCCAGCGCCCGGCCGATCCGGTGCAGCAGTCCCGGGGCGTCCTGGGCCCGCACCTCGATCACAGTGGCCAGCTGCGAGCCGGCCGCCGCGACCGTCACCCTCGGCGGCGGGGCCTTCACCCCGCGGCGGCGCGGGTAGGCCGCCTCGCGCTCGGCCAGCCGGGACCTGATGTCCAGCGATCCGTCCAGGGCGCGTACGAGATCGGCGCGCAGCCGGGCGGACTGGGGCAGCGCCCCGTACTCGGCCGCGACCCGCCAGCTGAGCAGCAGTACGTCGGCGGTCTCGCCCAGCTCGGTGGGGAGCTCGACGGCCCGCAGGTCCGCGGCGCGGACGGTGAGGCGGTGCAGGGCGAGGACTCCGGCGGCGGCGGGCAGGACCCCGGGCCGGTCCGGGAGCGCGATGAGGAGTTCGACGCCGACGGGTTCGGGTGCACCGTCCTCCTGCGGGGTCTCGGTCTGGGCATGCAGGGCGAGGACGGGTTCGCCGGTGCGCAGGGCCTCGACGGCCAGGCGTTCCTGTTCGACGCCGGGGGCGGCGGGCTCGGGCTCCTGCGGTGTCTCGCCGGCCAGGACCGCCGCGACGCGTTTGACCAGATCGGTGACGAGGGAGGCGCGCCAGGTGGACCAGGCGGCGGGCCCGGTCGCGAGCGCGTCGGCCTCGGTGAGCGCGTGCAGGAGCTCCAGCGTGGAGGCGGTGCCGACGGCGGTGGCGACGGAGCGGACGGTCGCCGGGTCGTCGAGGTCGCGGCGGGTGGCGGTCTCGATGAGCAGCAGATGGTGGCGTACGAGGGTGGCGATGACGCCCACGTCGCGCGGGTCGAAGCCGATCCGGGCGGCCATGTCCCGGGCGATGACCTCACCGGCGACGGAGTGGTCGCCGGGCCAGCCCTTGCCGATGTCGTGCAGCAGCGCGGCGACGAGCAGCAGGTCGGGGCGGCCGACGCGGCGGGTGAGGGAGGAGGCGCGGACAGCCGCCTCGACGAGGTGGCGGTCGACGGTCCAGGTGTGGACGGGGTTGCGCTGGGGCCGGCAGTGGACCCGTTCCCAGTCGGGCAGGAGCCGGGTGATCAGCCCCTCCGCTTCGAGTGCCTCCCAGACGGGGACGGTGGCCTCGCCCGCGCCGAGCAGGGTGACGAGCTCCTCCCGGGCCTCGGCCGGCCACGGCACCGGCAGCGGCTTGGCGGCGGTGGCGAGGTGGCGTACGACGTGGCGGGAGAGCGGGAGTTCGGACTGGGCGGCCGCGGCGGCGGCGCGCAGGACGAGCACCGGGTCGCGCTCGGGGCGGGCGGTGCGGGCGAGTACGACCTCGCCGTCGGCCTCGACGACGCCGTCGGCGAGCGGGCTGCGGTCGACGGCCGGGGCCCGGTGCCCGCCCAGCATGGCGCGCAGCCTGGGGCGGACCGAGCGGGCGCGCAGCACCCGGTTGACCTCGCGCCAGGTGACGTCGGTGGCGTACGAGACGGTGCGGGCGGCCTCGTACACCTGGCGCAGCAGCACGTCGGCGTCGAGGAGACCGAGGGCGGCGGCGACCTGGTCCTGTTCCTGGAGGGCGAGGCGGTCGGTGGCGCGGCCGGTCGTGAGGTGCAGGGCGTCGCGGGTGTCCAGCAGGACGCGGCGGGCCTCGGCGAGGCCTTCGCGGGGTGCGTCGGCGACCCATGAGGCGGCGACGGCGCGCAGGGCGGTGGCGTCGCGCAGTCCGCCGCGGGCCTCCTTGAGGTCGGGTTCCAGGAGGAACTGGAGCTCGCCCTGGCGTTCGGCCCGTTCGCGGCAGAGCTCGTCGAGCGCGGGCAGCCGCTTGGGGGCCTGGTTGCGCCAGTCGGCGAGGATCGCGGTGCGCAGGGAGGCGACGAGGCCGAGGTCCCCGGCGACGGGCCGGGCGTCGAGGAGGCCGAGCTGGACCTTGAGGTCCTCGCCCGCCGTCCTGCGGGCTTCGGCTGGGGTGCGTACGGAGTGGTCGAGGGCGAGCCCGAGGTCCCAGACCGGGTACCAGATGCGGTCGGCGAGGGCGGCGACGGCTCCGGCGTCGGCGCTGCCGTCGTGCAGGAGCAGCAGGTCGAGATCGCTGCGCGGGGAGAGTTCGCCGCGGCCGTAGCCGCCGACGGCGACGAGGGCGGCGCCGCGGACACCGGTGTGTTCGGCCGCGGAGGCGAAGAGGGCGGTCAGCCAGTCGTCGGTGAGCGAGGCGAGGGCCGCACGGCGCGGCGGCCCGGACCGCGCCTTCTCCTGAAGGAGACGCAGCCGGGCCGCCGCATAGCCGCTGGGTCCCGAGTCCTCGGATTCGGTGGTCATTTCGGTACTCGTCACCCAGCTGCCCTTCCGTTTACGGAACCGTCGGTCAGAGTGCGTCCGGGCCGCGTTCTCCGGTTCGGACCCGGACCGCGGTCTCGACCGGCACGCTCCAGACCTTGCCGTCACCGATCTTGCCGGTCCGGGCGGCCTTGACGACGACATCGATGAGCTGTTCGGCGTCCTCGTCCTCGACGAGGACCTCGATGCGGATCTTCGGGACGAGGTCGACGGTGTACTCGGCGCCGCGGTAGACCTCGGTGTGGCCGCGCTGACGCCCGTAGCCGCTGGCTTCCGTGACCGTGAGGCCCTGGACGCCGAAGGCCTGGAGGGCCTCCTTGATCTCGTCGAGCCGGTGGGGCTTCACGACTGCGGTGATGAGCTTCATGCGTCCACCTTCTTGTTCGTCGGGGCCGGCGAGGTGCCGGGCCCGGGAGGCGTGGAGCGCGTGGACAAGCCGCCGCCGGCTCCGCTGAAGTCGTACGCGGTCTCGGCGTGCTCGACCTGGTCGATGCCGGAGACCTCGTCGTCCTCCTCGACCCGCATCCCGATCGTCTTGTCGAGGATGAGGGCGAGGACCGCGGAGACGACCAGAGAGTACGCGAGGACGGCGAAGACACCGACGGCCTGCTTGCCGAGCTGTTCGAGCCCGCCGCCGTAGAAGAGGCCCTTGGCGTCGGACTGGACTCCGCCGGTGGCGAAGAGGCCGACGAGCAGTGAGCCCGCGACACCGCCGACGAGGTGGACACCGACGACGTCCAGGGAGTCGTCGTAGCCGAAGCGGTACTTCAGGCCGACCGCCATGGCGCACAGGACACCGGCGATGGCACCGACCGCGATGGCGCCGAGCGGGCTGACGGCACCACCGGACGGGGTGATGGCGACGAGTCCGGCGACGGCGCCGGAGGCGGCGCCGAGGGTGGTGAAGGAGCCGTGGCGGAGCTTCTCGTAGCCGAGCCAGGCGAGCATCGCGGCGGCGGTGGCGACCTGCGTGTTGACGAACATGACCGCGCCGACGCCGTCGTCGTTGCCGAGCCACGAGCCGGCGTTGAAGCCGAACCAGCCGAACCAGAGCAGTCCGGCGCCGAGCATGACGAGCGGCAGGCTGTGCGGCCGCATCGGGTCCTTCTTGAAGCCGACCCGCTTGCCGATGACGAGGATCACGCCGAGGGCCGCGGCACCGGCGTTGATGTGGACGGCCGTACCGCCGGCGAAGTCGATGACGCCGAGCTCGTACAGCCAGCCGCCCGCGCCCCAGACCCAGTGCGCGACCGGGAAGTAGACGACGGTGACCCAGAGGGTGATGAAGAGCGCCCAGGAGGTGAACTTGACCCGGTCGGCGAGAGCACCGCTGATCAGGGCCGGGGTGAGGACGGCGAACATCAGCTGGAAGACGGCGAAGACGTACACCGGGATGGTGTAGCCGTCCCAGAGCTGGGTGACGCCGATCCCGCTGAGGCCGGCGAAGTCCGAGTTCCAGCCGATGAAGGACCCGATGTCGGTGCCGAAGGCAAGGCTGAATCCGTACAGCACCCAGAGGATCGTGACGATCCCGAGGCTGATGAAGCTCATCATCAGCATGTTGAGGGTGCTCTTGACGCGGACCATGCCTCCGTAGAAGAAGGCCAGGGCCGGAGTCATGACCATCACGAGGGCCGAGCAGATGAGCATGAATCCGGTATTGGCGGCAGACAGCGTCGGGGCGTCTGCTGCAAACGTCGTGATGCCTGGGGGCATCGGCGTCTCCTCGTCGTCGGTGCGGCCGCGTGCGGGCGATGGGGGCACAACCACGTGCGGGACCACTAGGGAAAAGGTGCGGGCCGGTTATGCGCCATGAGATTCGCCCAGTGCCGTTTCCGCCGATGCCGCACGATGTTTCGCCGCAGTGACGAAGGGGAGCGACGTGTTACGTCCCCATGAACCGCCCGTGCGGCATCCGCGCTCGGGCCTACTCTGCGGCCATGGCCGCATACGGTGCGGTTACGACGCTCCGGTACGGGAACGACCACACGAACCGGCCACGGCGACCACCCTCTGACCTGGCAATCGGGGGAGCCGAAGTCGGTCTGTGCGGGGTGGCCGTCGTGGCCGGGGCAGGGGTGCCGTTCGACTGCTTCGGCAGTCTCGGGCAGGGCGCCGTCAGACCGCTTCCGCGCTCTCGGGCAGTTGTTCGGTGAGGAGATCGGTGAGCTGGGCGACCTCGGGAATGTCCCCGAAGTCCCTGGCCGCGGTGTCGACCGTCTTGCGCAGCCGGGTGTTGACGCGCTCGGAGCGGACCTTCTTGGCGACGCGCAGCGCCTTCTCGGCCAGCACGGTGGACTCCTCGGGCTCGCGCTTGAGGAGGTGGACCGTGGCGAGACCGATCAGGTTGAGGGCGTACGACCGCTGGTGCTCGTCGTCCTCGCCGAAGAGCTGGACCGCCTTCTGCATGACGGGTTCGGCGAGCGAGGCGTACGTGGGGCTGCGGCCGGCCACATAGGCCAGGTCACGGTAGGAGTGGGAGTTCTCGCCGTTGAGCTCGGCGTCGGAGAAGAACCGGATCCAGTCGGGCTCGGGCTCGCCGTCGATGCCCGCGTCGAGGAAGGTGTCCTCGGCCATCCGGACGGCTCGTTTGCACTTGCTGGGCTGGCCCATGTTGGCGTAGGCGCGGGCCTCCATCGCATACAGCATGGCCTGGGTCCGCGCGGTGGCGCAGTCGCGGCTGCCGTACTGCGCGAGGTGGATCAGTTCGAGTGCGTCGTCGGGCCGGCCGAGGTGGATCATCTGGCGGCTCATGCTGGAGAGCACGTACGAGCCGAGCGGCTTGTCACCGGCCTCCTTGGAGGCGTGCAGAGCGAGGACGAAGTACTTCTGGGCGGTGGGCTGGAGGCCCACGTCGTAGCTCATCCAGCCCGCGAGCTCGGCCAGTTCGGCGGCGCAGCGGAACAGCCGTTTGGCGGTGGCGGACGGCTGCGGCTCCTGGAGCAGGTCGGTGACCTCGTGGAGCTGGCCGACGACGGCCTTGCGGCGCAGTCCGCCGCCGCACTGCGCGTCCCACTGGCGGAACATCGCGGTAGTGGATTCCAGCAGGTCGAGCTCGGGGCCGGAGAGCCGGGAGGGGCGGCGGGCGGCGGCGGCCGGGTCCGGCTCCACGGCCGCCGGGGCGGCGACGGGCACCAGCCAGCGCTGCATGGGTTCGATGAGGGCGGGGCCGGCGGCGAGGCTGAGGGAGCTGCCGAGGAATCCGCGGCGGGCGAGCATCAGGTCGCTGCGGGAGAACTCGCTGAGCAGGGCGACGGTCTGCGGTCCGGCCCAGGGCAGATCGACGCCGGCCACCGACGGGGCCTGGTGCGCGGCGCGTAACCCCAGGTCCTCGACGGCGACGACGGTACCGAAGCGTTCCGAGAACAGCTCGGACAGGATGCGCGGGATCGGTTCGCGCGGCTGCTCGCCGTCGAGCCAGCGCCGCACCCGGGAGGTGTCGGTGCTGATGTGGTGGGCGCCCATCTGGCGTGCCCTGCGGTTCACCTGCCGGGCCAGCTCGCCCTTCGACCAGCCGCTGCGCACGAACCATGATCCCAATTGCACGTTGGGGCGCTTACCGGCATTCGAATCGCCTGCGCCGCTGCCACTCACTGGAACGCCCCCATCCCGCCGAATCCTGTCCGCCGCGAACCACTGTAAGAATGCCGTGAACCGATGCTGTCCGTGCGGAGGTTGCACACCATCGAACAGAAAGTCGGGTTGCCTCCGGCATACCCATGGGAGCACATACTTCCATGGTTCGTGTACCGACGGTAATCCTACGATCACCCCCTCGGGGAGAGTGATTGCGGAAACGCCACCATTCGCCACCCCTTCGGATGAACGCCACTACGGCCGGGCGCGATTCACTTGACAGAGAGCGATCAGCGGCGGGCGCAAAGGCGCATTCACGGGCGCGCGAACGGGGTCAGGCACCCCCGTGCGCGCCCCGCGCCCAGCCGGATCGGCCAGGGACGGCGGAGTGTCACGATTGAACTCCGGTCCGTAACCACGGCGCGTTGGACCCGTTGGAGGGGGCATGGGCTTCACGATCGGCGGCATCCGCGAATTGCGATCCGGCTCACGGCGCCGCGGCCGTGCGACCGAGGGCACCGCGGTGGCCGAGTACACGGGGCTGTGGGGCTGGGCCGTCACGCCGGGCGCGCGGGCCGCGGACGGCAACTGCTCGTGTGGGAAGGCCGATTGCCCCTCCCCCGGCGCGCATCCGCTGGACTTCGCGCGGGAGGTCCCCGCCGGGGCGACACTCGACACGGCGGCGCGCGCGTGGGCCGAGGTGCCGGGCGCCTCGATGCTGCTGCCGGTGGGCCGCAGCTTCGATGTCCTCGACGTCGCCGAACAGTCCGGGCGCCGGGCGCTGGTACGGATGGAGCGCATGGGGCTGCCGCTCGGCCCGGTGGCGGTGACGCCGGCCGGCCGGGCGCAGTTCTTCGTGGCACCGGGCGCCGCCGACGGACTCCCCCAACTGCTGTACCGGATGGGCTGGGACGACGCGGGGCTGGATCTGCGGGCGCTCGGCCTCGGCTCCCACATCACCGCACCGCCCTCGGACCAGGGCGGCCTCGGCCCGGTCCGCTGGCTCCGGCCGCCGGCCCTGGACACCGCGGCGGCGCCACCCGAGGCGCGGCTGCTGCTGGGCACGCTGGCGTACACCTGCCACCGGTGGGCGCCCTGCGGCTGAGCCGCCCGGGGCTGCCCAGCGGTGCGCGACGCAGATCCTCACGGGGCGCGCCACGCGGCTCGTCACAGCGAAGAGCCCGGCCGCACGGATCATGCGGCCGGGCTTCTTCCTGTCCGTGGGGCTCAGTCCCCGATCAGGGCGTCCACGAACGCCTCCGGGTCGAACGGGGCCAGATCGTCCGGCCCCTCGCCGAGCCCGATCAGCTTCACCGGTACGCCCAGCTCGCGCTGGACGGCGATGACGATGCCGCCCTTGGCGGTGCCGTCGAGCTTGGTGAGGACGATGCCGGTGATGTCGACGACCTCGGCGAAGACCCGGGCCTGCACCAGGCCGTTCTGCCCGGTGGTGGCGTCCAGGACGAGCAGGATCTCGTCGAGCGGTCCGTGCTTCTCGACCACCCGCTTGACCTTGCCGAGCTCGTCCATCAGACCGGTCTTGGTGTGCAGCCGGCCCGCCGTGTCGATCAGTACGACGTCGGCGCCCTCGGCGATGCCTTCCTTCACCGCGTCGAAGGCGATCGACGCGGGGTCGCCGCCCTCGGGTCCGCGCACGGTGCGGGCGCCGACGCGCTCGCCCCAGGTCTGGAGCTGATCGGCGGCGGCGGCCCGGAAGGTGTCGGCCGCGCCGAGCACGACGCTGCGGCCGTCGGCCACGAGCACCCGGGCGAGCTTTCCGGTGGTGGTGGTCTTGCCGGTGCCGTTGACACCGACGACCATCACGACACCCGGGGTGTCGACGCCGCTCTCCGTCTTGACCGCGCGGTCGAAGTCGGTGCCGAGCAGGGTGAGGAGCTCCTCGCGCAGGAGCGAGCGCAGGCCCTCGGGGGTACGTGTGCCGAGGACCCGGACGCGCTCCCGGAGCCGTTCCACCAGCTCCTGGGTGGGGGCGACGCCGACATCGGCGGTGAGGAGCGTGTCCTCGATCTCCTCCCAGGTGTCCTCGTCGAGGTTGTCCCGGGACAGGAGCGTGAGCAGCCCCTTGCCGAGGGAGTTCTGCGAGCGGGCGAGGCGGGCCCGCAGCCGTACGAGGCGGCCGGCCGTGGGCTCGGGAACGTCGAGCGCGGGGGCCTCGACGGCCTCCGGAGCCTGCTCGTCGGCGGCCTCGGCGGGCGGGAGCCCTACTTCCTCGATGGTGCGGCGCGATTCGTCGCGCGGCGTCTCGGCCTCCTCGCCGACATGGGGCTCGGCGGGAGGAGTGATGGTCGGCGTGCTCGACGGTGCCGGGGGCAGCTGCTTCTTCTTGCGGCTGCTGACCACGAGCCCGCTGATCACGCCGACCGCGACCAGGGCGATGACTACAGCAAGGATGACGAATTCCATAACCCACCCAGTATCGGTCACGTGCGGGGACAATCGGGGAATGGCCGTCCCGCGGTCACAGCCCGAGGGGCCGCGGCTCCCCCGCCGCGCCGCGCGCCCTGCCGCTTCGAGAGCTCCGCACCGGTGCCGGTCGGCGGACGGA
Source organism: Streptomyces sp. NBC_01260 (assembly GCF_036226405.1). Taxonomy (NCBI): domain Bacteria; kingdom Bacillati; phylum Actinomycetota; class Actinomycetes; order Kitasatosporales; family Streptomycetaceae; genus Streptomyces; species Streptomyces sp. NBC_01260. The sequence continues at coordinate 2,034,421 of NZ_CP108464.1, forward strand.
CGGCACCTCTGAATCGACCTGGTCGATATGCACTGTATGCCGGTGAAGGTACGATTCTGCGCGTGGAGACCCGTGGCCTGGAACCCGTGCCCGACGGCGAGCGCACCGGCCGGGCCCGGAGCCTCTTCCCCACCTGGGTCGCGGCCAACATGACCGTGCTGCTGCTCACCATGGGTGCGGGCCTCATCGTCTTCAACGCGCTGGGCTTCTGGCAGGTGCTGATCGTCGCGGCAGCCGCTCCCGTCCTCTCGTACGGGATGGTCGGACTGGTCTCCATCGCGGGGAAGCACGGCGGTTCACCCGGCATGGCGCTCTCCCGGGCCGTCTTCGGGCAGCGGGGCAACCTGGCGCCCGGAGCGCTGGTCTGGGTCGCCCGCTGGGGCTGGGAGACGGTGAACGCGGTCACCGGCGCGTACGCCGTACTGACCGTGCTCGATCTGCTCTTCGGGGTCCGGAGCACCCCTGCCCTGATCGTCGCGACCCTGACGGCCTTCGTGACGGCCGGATTCCTGCTGTCGGGGCTGGGGGTACGGGCGCTGCGGGTCTGCTCCACCTGGTCCGCGTGCCTCTTCGGCGGGTTCAGCGTCCTCGCGCTGGTCCACCTGGCCGGTGCGACGTCCTGGCGGGCCGTCCTGGACCAGCCGGCCGGACCGACGTCGATGATGGTCGCGGGCATCGGCACCCTGGCGGCCGGCGGCATCAGCTGGGCCCCCACCGGCCCGGACTTCACCCGCTACCTGCCACGCGCCGCCTCCGGCCGGGCGATGGTCGCGGCGACCGTGGGCGGCGCGGGAATCGTGTTCCTGCCGATGGTGCTGATGGGAGCGGTGATGGCGGTCGGCACGCCGGGACTGGCCGTCACCCGGGACCCGGTCTCCTTCATCGGCTCATTACTGCCGGGCTGGATCTCGGTGCCGTATCTGCTCGTCGCCGTGCTCGGCATGGTGCTGATCAATGCCATGTCGATGTATTCGGCGGGATTCACCGCGCAGACGCTGGGATTCCGCGTCCCGCGCGCCTGGGCGGTCGCGGTGAATGCCGCGATCAGCCTGTTCCTGGGAGCGCTGCTGATGATGGTGGCGAACAGTTTCATCGATTCGTTCGTCTCCTTTCTGAACCTGCTCGCGGTGACGTTCTCGGCCTGGATCGGCGTCTTCGGCGTGGACCAGCTGCGGGGGCGCGCATACGATCCGGTGGCGCTCATGGACACCACTCCCAGCAGCGCCTACTGGTACACGGGCGGCTTCGCGTGGCCGGCCGTGGCCGCCTGGGCCACGGGTCTGGCGGTCGGGCTGCTGTTCACCGGCGTGGAGTGGTTCAGCGGTCCGCTCGCCACCACCTGGGCCGGGCGCAATGGACTGGGCTGGGCCGCCACCATCGTCGTGTCGGGCGGTCTGTACGCGGCACTGCCGCGCCCCGGAGTGCGGCGGCGAGGCACACCCCTACACTTCTGACGCAACGTCAGCTAATGTCCGGCCTCGCCCAGCCCGCCCGGCGAAGGGGACAGTGTCATGGCCTTCACAGTCGTCCGGTTCAACCTCGTCGATCCAGACGCCACACCCGCCTCGCTCTCGGCACGCTACCGCGCGGCCCTGGACATGGCCGCGTACGCCGACGAGCACGGCGTCGACACCGTGCAGACCGAGGAGCACCACGGGGCCGCCAACTCCTGGCTGCCCTCCCCCTTCGTCCTCGCCGGTGCCGTCTTCGGCGCCACCGGCCGGATCGCGGTCACGGTGTCCGCGGTGATCGGGCCGCTGCACGACCCGCTGCGGCTGGCGGAGGACATCGCGGTGCTCGACCTGCTGAGCGCGGGCCGGCTGGTCACGGTCGCGGGGATCGGCTACCGGCCCGAGGAGTACGAGCGGGCGGGCGTCGAATGGGGCAGGCGCGGCCGGATCCAGGACGAGCTGCTGGAGACACTGCTGCTGGCGTGGACCGGGGAGCCGTTCGAGTTCCGCGGCCGTACGGTCACGGTCACCCCCCGGCCGTTCACCCGGCCGCACCCGCTGCTGCTGGTGGGCGGCAGCTCCCGGGCGGCGGCGCGGCGGGCGGCGCGGCTGGGGCTGCCGCTGTTCCCGAGCGCGCATCTGCCGGAGCTGGAGGCGTACTACCACGAGCAGCGCGCGGAGCACGGTACGGAGGGCTTCTGCATGATGCCCGCGGCCGAGACGCCGTTGCTGCATGTGTCCGAGGACCCGGACCGGACATGGGCCGAGTACGGGGAGCACTTCCTGCACGAGGCACGTACGTATGCCTCCTGGCAGTCCAAGGACATCCGCTCGGCCGTCCGTTCGGCGGCGACGACGGTGGCGGAGCTGCGCGAAGAGGGTGTCTACCGGATCGTCACGCCTCAGGCGTGCGCGGATCTGGGCCGGGAGCTGGACAGCCTGGTGCTGCATCCGCTGTGCGGCGGGATGCCGGTCGAGGAGGGGTGGCGCAGTCTGCGGCTGTTCTGCGAGGCGACCGGCGGGTGAATCCGTACGGCTCCGGCCCGCACCAGCGGGCCGGAGCCGTACGGATTCACGGGGCGGGGAGCGGGGATCAGCCCATCTCCTCCAGCGCCTTGCCCTTGGTCTCCTTGACGAACAAGACGACGAAGGGGATCGAGAGCGTGGCGAAGCAGGCGTAGATGATGTACGTGCCCGACAGGTTCCAGTCGGCGAGGCTCGGGAAGCTCGCGGTGATCGCCCAGTTGGCGATCCACTGGGCGGACGCGGCGACGCCGAGCGCCGCGGCGCGGATCCGGTTGGGGAACATCTCGCCGAGGAAGACCCAGACCACGACACCCCACGACAGGGCGAAGAAGAGCACGAAGACGTGCGCGGCGACGAGCGCGACCACGCCCTGGGTGTTGGGGAGCTTGCCGTCGACCAGGTCGGCGGAGAAGGCCCACGCCTCGAAGGCGAGGGCGACGGCCATGCCGCAGGAGCCGACGAGGGCCAGCGGGCGGCGGCCCACGCGGTCCACCAGAACCATCGCGATCACCGTACCGATGATGTTGATGATCGAGGTGGTGAACGAATAGAAGAACGAGTCGGTCGGGTCGATGCCGACGGACTGCCACAGTGTCGCCGAGTAGTAGAACGCCACATTGATGCCGACGAGCTGCTGGAAGACCGACAGGCCGATACCGATCCAGACGATGGGCAGGAAGCCGAAGCGGCTGCCCAGCAGATCCTTGAAGGTCGACTTGTGCTCGCGGTGCATCGCGGTCTCGATCTCGGCCACCCGGGCGTCCAGGTCGACATTGTTGCCCTCGACCTCCGACAGGATCTGTCGAGCCCGCTCCTTCTTGCCGACCGAGATCAGGAACCGCGGCGACTCGGGGATCGCGAGGGACAGCAGCCCGTACAGGAGGGCGGGCACGACCATCACGCCGAGCATCCACTGCCAGGCTTCGAGGCCGCCGATCCTGCCGCGCTGGTCACCGTCGGCGATCTGCAGGATGCCGTAGTTGACCAGCTGGGAGATGGCGATGCCGATGACGATCGCGGCCTGCTGGAAGGAGCCGAGACGGCCTCGGTAGGCGGGCGGCGAGACCTCGGCGATGTACGCCGGGCCGATCACCGAGGCCATGCCGATGGCGAAGCCACCGATGATGCGCCACATCGCCAGGTCCCAGAGCGCGAACGGGAGCGCGGAACCGACGGCGCTGATGGTGAAGAGGACCGAGGCGATCTGCATGCAGCGGATGCGGCCGATACGGTCGGCGATGCGGCCCGCGGTGGCCGCGCCGATCGCACAGCCGATCAGGGCGATGGCGATGACCTGGGCGAGGGTGCCGGAGCCGATGTCGTACCGGCTGCGGATCGCCTCGACCGCCCCGTTGATCACGGAGCTGTCGTAACCGAAGAGGAAGCCGCCCATCGCAGCGGCTGCCGTGATGAAGATGACATGGCCGAGGTGGTCCGGATGGGCCGCTCTTGCTCCGGACTCCGGTCCCTGCGATGTGCTGGTCACATGAACTCCTGGTGCCTGGCCGCTGACGCAGGCGTGGGGGGCGAGCTGTTTCCAGTGGCGCATACGTTCACCCCTGCCACCACTTGAAGAAGAAAGCAGCATCACAGGGGCTTCATGTTCAATTTTCGAAGGCAACATCGCCTTCCTTGCGGGTATTCACCCCAGGAGCAGGGAGCAGGAACATTGAAGTCTTGAAGTTCGAATCAAGCCGAGAAAGGCTCAGCGCAGCCGCTGACTGATGACCTTGGAGACCCCGTCGCCCTGCATCGAGACACCGTAGAGCGCGTCCGCGACCTCCATCGTCCGCTTCTGGTGCGTGATCACGATGAGCTGCGAGCTCTCCTGGAGTTCCACCATGATCCGGATCAGCCGCTGCAGGTTGGTGTCGTCGAGGGCTGCCTCGACCTCGTCCATCACATAGAACGGGCTCGGCCTGGCCTTGAAGATCGAGACGAGCAACGCCACTGCTGTCAGCGACCGTTCACCGCCGGACAGCAGGGACAGCCGCTTCACCTTCTTGCCCGGCGGGCGGGCCTCGACGTCCACGCCGGTCGTGAGCATATGGTCCGGGTCGGTCAGGATGAGCCGCCCCTCACCGCCCGGGAAGAGGCGCGAGAAGACGCCCTCGAACTCGCGGGCGGTGTCCCGGTACGCCTCGGTGAAGACCTGCTCGACGCGCTCGTCGACCTCCTTGATGACCTGCATCAGATCGGCCCGGGTCTTCTTCAGGTCCTCAAGCTGCTCGGAGAGGAACTTGTGCCGCTCCTCCAGCGCGGAGAACTCTTCGAGAGCGAGCGGATTCACCTTCCCGAGTTGCTGGTACGCCCGTTCGGCCGACTTCAGCCGCTTCTCCTGCTCGGCCCTGACGAACGCCTTCGGCTGGTTGCGCGGATGCTCCGGGTCCTCCGGCAGCTCCTCGCCCTCCGCGGCCGGGGACGGCGGCACGAGCTGGTCGGGCCCGTACTCGGCGGCCAGACCGGCCGGCTCCACACCCAGCTCCTCCAGGGCCTTCGCCTCCAGCTGCTCTATCCGCAGCCGCTTCTCGGCGCCGAGCACCTCTCCCCGGTGGACCGAGTCCGTCAGCTTGTCGAGCTCGCCCTTGAGGTCGCGGCCCTGCCGGCGCTCGTCCGCCAGCTCCCGTTCCCGCTCGGCCTTCGAGGCCTCGGCGGCGACCCGTTCCTGTTCCGCCCGTACGACGGACACCTCGACGTGGGCAAGCAGCTGACGGGCGCCGGACGCCACGGCGGAGGCCACCGCGGCCTCGTGACGCAGCCGGGTCCTGCGCTGCTCGACGCGGGCCCGCGCCTCCCGTTCGGCGCGGGCGCCGCGGTCGAGGGAGTCGGCGCGGCCGGCCAGCGCCTTGACGCGTTCCTCGTGGGTACGGACCTGGAGGCGGGCCTCCATCTCGGTCTGGCGGGCATTGGCACCGTCGGCGGCGAGCCGGTCGCGCACGCCGGTGTCCGGTTCCTCGTCCGCGCCGTCCTGCGTGGCCTCCTCGGCGACGAGCAGCCGCTCGGCGAGCTCCTCCGCGTCCTGGGTCGCGCGCTCCAGCGCCTCCTGGGCGCGGGCGGCGGAGGCGGCCATCCGGTCCGCCTCACCGGCCGCACCCCGCGCCTGGCCGGCCAGTCGCCCGAGCTGCTGGGCCACCCCGGACTTCTCCCGGTCGGCGGCCCGGCGCCGCTCCCCCAGCTCCTCGACGAGCGCCGCGACGGTGCCGCGCCGCTGCGCCGCGAGCCGCTGCGCCTCGGCCAGCTCCGTGCACCGCACCGCCAGTTCGGCCAGCTCGGCGGCCGCCTCGTCCACGGACGCCCGGACTTCGAGGAGACTGGGCGCCCCCGCGGAACCGCCGTGCGCGAAGTGCGCCGAGAGCACGTCGCCCTCGCCGGTCACGGCCGTCAGCTCCGGACGGGCGGCCACCAGGTCCTCGGCGTCCTCCAGCGTTCCGACGACCACCATGTCCCGCACCAGCCTGCGCACCGCGGCCATCAGTTCGACGGGACCGCTGACGAGATCGGCGACGGCGGGGTTCCCCCGGCCGCCGGGAGCCAGGGCCACCGGCCGTCCGTCCGCCGCCGCCTCGGTCCCGGCCGGCCCCTGAGCCGCCTCCGTACCGGGCCCCCGGGGGACCGACGGGGCCGCGCCCTCGTGCGCGGGCTGCGCCCCCTGCCCGGGGACGTGGGCGACGCCGCCCCGGGACGCCGTGTCCACCTCCGCACCCTGACCGGGCACCTGCCCCACCGCATCGGGCTTCCCGGGGACGGCGACACCACCGCCCGCACCGCCTGCGCCTCCCGCACCGCCGGGCACATCGACACCGTCCGCGCCGCCGGCACCACCCGGCACACCTGCACCACCCGCGCCCCCGGCTCCGCCAACTCCTCCGCCAACTCCTCCGCCGACGCCCTCGCCGACGCCTCCGAGCAGCAGCGCGGCCCGGCCCGCATCCAGTTTCCGCAGCAGCCGGATCGCCTCGGCCGCGGTGGCCGGGTCCGTCACCGCCACCGCGTCCGCCGCCGCGCCCAGTGCGGCGGCCACCGCGACCTCGTGTCCCGGGGCCACCGTGAGCAGTTCCGCGGCCGGCCCGAGCAAGCCGGTCAGCCGGTCCCGGGCGCCGAGCAGCACTCCGGTGCCGTCCTTGCGGCGCAGCCCGAGGGCCAGTGCGTCATGCCGGGCCGCGACCGCGGCGCGCTTGCGTTCGGCGGCGGTGGCGGCCTCCCGGGCGGCGGAGAGCGAGGCCTCCGCCTCCTTCAGCTCGCTCCTGGCGGCCTCGTGCCGCTCGCCGAGCTCGGCGTCACCGGCGTCCAGGCCGTCGACCTCGGCCTTGAGCTGCTCGTACTCCTCCTGGGCGGCGACCGCCCGCTCCCGCGCCTCGTCGCGCGATGCGGCCAGCCGGTCGATCTCCGACTGCGCCGATCCGACGCGGCTGCGGGCCGCGTTGACCTGACCGGTCAGCCGGGCGAGCCCTTCGCGTCGGTCCGCGAGGGCGCGGGCCGCATCCTTCAGCCTGCGTTCCTCGGCCGCCAACTCCTTTTCCAGCTCGGACCGGTGGGAGGCGGTGTCCTCCAGGGCGTGTTCCGCCGCTTCCAGCGCCGCGGCCAGCTCCGCCTCCTGCTCGCGGATCCGGGCGGCCTCGCGTTCCATGTCCTCCGGGTCGCGGCCGCGCCGCTCCTCCTCCGGTGGGGCGGTGGCACTCTTCACCCGGGCGTCGGCCAGCGAGATCGTGCCGCGCACCCGTTCGGCCAGCTGCGACAGCTCGTACCAGGTCTGCTGGGCGCGCTGGAGCCGCGGCGTCAGCCGCCGTACCTCGTCCTCAAGTTCCGCCTCGCGCCCGAGCGCCGCCTTGAGCTCCGTCTCAGCCGTCTCCCGGCGCTGCTTCAGCGCCGCCTCGTCGGCGATCTCACCGCGCAGCGCGGTGTGCAGCCGCACCAGGTCGTCGGCGAGCAGCCGCAGCCGGGCGTCGCGCAGATCGGCCTGGATGACGGCGGCCCGGCGCGCGACGGCCGCCTGCCGGCCGAGCGGCTTCAGCTGTCGCCGCAGTTCGTCGGTGAGGTCCTGGACCCGGGCCAGGTTCGCCCCCATCGCGTCCAGTTTCCGCAGCGCCTTCTCCTTGCGCTTGCGGTGCTTCAGTACACCGGCGGCCTCCTCGATGAACGCGCGGCGCCCCATCGGGTCGGCGTGCAGCACGGAGTCCAGCTGGCCCTGGCCGACGATGACATGCATCTCCCGGCCGATACCGGAGTCCGAGAGGAGTTCCTGGATGTCCAGCAGCCGGCAGGTGTCGCCATTGATCTGGTATTCGCTGCCGCCATTGCGGAACATGATCCGAGTGATCGTCACTTCGGCGTACTCGATGGGCAGTGCGCCGTCGGAATTGTCGATGGTCAGTGACACCTCCGCCCTCCCGAGCGGAGGCCGCCCGGTGGTACCGGCGAAGATCACGTCCTCCATCTTGCCGCCGCGCAGGGATTTGGCACCCTGCTCCCCCATGACCCAGGAGAGCGCGTCCACCACATTGGACTTGCCCGACCCATTGGGACCGACCACACAGGTGATCCCGGGTTCGAACCGCAGGGTCGTGGCGGAGGCGAACGATTTGAAACCACGCAGGGTCAGGGACTTGAGGTGCACGCCGCCGGACTCTACCTTTCGCTCTCGGTTTCGCTGATGAAGGTGCAGGGCACATCAGACGGTAAGGGAAGGGGTGTACGTCCGGGGCGGGGCGGGCGCGGTTCGGAGGGGAAAAGAAAGAAGGGACGCCGAAGCGTCCCCTACAAATCTTGTGCATTGCCGTGCCGACGGATCCGGCGCCTCCGGGGAGACGCGCGTGCCGGATCAATGGCAGGCAGATGAAGACGCAGATCAACCGCAATCGATGACCAAGCGCATTCGATCTTCAATGATCCGGTGGCGATCCGGCGATGATGATTCCGTGCGGCTGACGCGTGCAGCCCGACCGGCCCTGGGGGCCATCGGTCAGGTCAGCGCCGGCTCCGCCTGAGGTACGTCGATGTCGATGCTGTCGAGCAGCGACTCTTGGTGCTGAGCGGCGGCATTGAGCGCGTCGTTCTCGTCCTGAATCCTTACGATCTCGGATTCAAGATCCTGGACGCGCTGCTGGAGCCGTCGCATCTCGGCGAGGAGTCGCGGGTCGGAACCGCCGACGTAACCGAGAAGCGCCTTTGCCATGAGGATGGTCCTCCACACTGAGTGACCGACCGATGCGGTGTGGGTCGTGAGGGAATCGCACCCGCGGTGCTCGGCAGTGCTCTGTGCTCACTGCTGTTCTGCTGCCAAACAGCTCTGCCGAACAGCTAAGGTGCGCGGGGTTTTCAGCGTCTCACCAAAAAGTTTGACGGTCAACACGATCACAGCCTGTAGAGACGGGCGTCCCGGGGGCGCGCGGCTTGACGATCATGCGGCGCGACTCTCCTGCGGGGCCCTCAGAGGCAGGGAGATCATCCTTCTCGCCGCAGCCTCGCACGGCAACCGAATCTTGGCAACCACCGGATCATTCCGCAGGTCATTTCATGTGTGCGCACAGCTGCGCCCCTCGCCGTCACCCCACGCCGCAACTCGAACACAGTCCGAACACGAGACTTTTCCCGAGCCCTTCCGGGTACCGGATCAGCGGATCGCAAAACCCTCGTATCCGCCCCGCGGGGTGTCCCAGATCTCAGTGACTCCGTCAACGCGGCCGGGTGTGTCGTCCGAGCGCAGCCAATCCAGCAGACGGTGGCAATCCGCACGCCGCCCCTCGGCGACCACCTGCACCCTGCCGTCGTCGAGATTGAGGGCGAATCCGGTGAGGCCGCCGATCTCCAGGGCGTTTGCCCTGGTGAACCAGCGAAACCCTACTTGCTGTACTCGGCCGCGTACCCAGGCGGTGAGTCGTACATCTTCGTTCATACCCGAACGCTAACCGGCCAATTGCTCTCGGAGCACTTCTCGCCGAAAGGCCATGGCGTACAGTCCCCTCGCAAAAGCTTCACTCGATCGGGTGAGTCATGGTGGCGTCGACAATGGCGTCCAGGTCGTCAGAAGGGCACAGCAGATGGGACGCCATCGACGCTCCGCCGCAGCTCCCGCCGCTGAAGAGACCGCGGAGTGGGACACGGGCCGGGGCCGGGGAGCCCGCCGCAGGAAGCGGTCCGGGATGCCGGTACGTACAGGACTGCTCGGCGTCTCCGCGGCCATGGCCGTCGGGGCCGTGGCCGTGGCCTCAGGTCTGCTGCCCGGCGGCGACAACCACCTGGGTGGCGGTTCCGCCGCCGACCAGGTGCGCTCCCAGGGCGCACCGGACCTGCTGACGCAGGGCGGCTCCACGACCGCGCCGGCCGACCGCGCGACCGCGTCCGACACCGCCAGTCGCGGCACCGGCCGCAGCGACGGGCCCACGAAGCCGGGCTCCTCCGCCGACGGCAAGCCGTCCTCCTCCCCCTCCAAGACGTCCGGGGCGACGACGGAGGCGGAGCAGAAGGAGCCCTCCCGGCGGGCTTCCGCTTCGCAGGCTCCCGCGGCCGCGGCCACGAAGAATGCCCCCGCGGCCGCGAGCTCGGCGGCAGCGGCGCCGGCGCCCTCGACCTCCGCTCCGGCCCCCCGCCGGACCACGGCGCCGCCCGCCGACACCTCGGCCCAGGCCGCCGTGCTCTCCCTGGTCAACCAGGAGCGCTCCAAGGCCGGCTGCAGCCCGGTGACCGCAAGCAGTTCGCTGGCCTCGCTCGCCCAGAACTTCAGCGACGACATGGCCGCCCGCGGTTTCTTCGACCACACCGACCCTGACGGCAGGACCCCCTGGGACCGTGCCGCCAAGGCCGGCGTGGACGGACTCGGCGGCGAGAACATCGCCCGCGGCCAGGCCGGCGCACAGGCCGTGATGGACGCCTGGATGAACAGCGACGGCCACCGCGCGAACATTCTCAACTGCGACTACAAGACGCTCGGCGTGGGTGTCCACTTCGGCTCCGGCGGTCCCTGGTGGACCCAGGACTTCGGCTTCTGAACCCTGCCCGCCCCGCACCACCACCCGCTCCGACCTCGTACGCCCCACCCGCTCCCCCACGGATTGCGCAACCCCGTAGAGAGCGCTGTGCGGGCGTACGCTGGTTTCCATGGACGAGAACGGCGGCAGCGGGACGGACGACCGCCCGGGCGACGAGTGGCTCTTCGACGTGTTCTCCAAGCGGTGCCCCTCGCGCGGCACCCTGGAACATGTCACCGGTCGCTGGGGAAGCCTGACGCTCGGCGCCCTGTACGAGGGCAGCCTCCGCTTCAACGCACTGCGCCGCCGGGTCGACGGGGTGAGCGAGAAGATGCTCTCCCAGACACTGCACGCCCTGGAGCGTGACGGGCTGGTGCACCGCGAGGCACAGCCCACCAACCCACCCCGCGTCGACTACGAGCTCACACCGCTGGGACAACAGGTCGCCGAGCAGTTGCTCGGGCTGATCCAGCTCGTCGAGGGCCGGATGGCCGAGGTCATGGTGGCCCGTGACCGCTACGACGAGGCCCACGCGGCCCGGGAGGGCTAGCGCGCCGCCGCTTACTCAGCCGGCGTCGCGCGGCGGACGCTGACAGCGCGGGCAGAAGTAGCTGGACCGGTTCATCCAGGCGCGGCGCCTCATCGGCGTACCGCAGCGGTGGCAGGGCTCGTCCTCGCGCCCGTAGGCGTCCAGCGACCGGTCGAAGTAGCCGGACTCACCGTTCACATTGACGTAGAGGCTGTCGAAACTCGTGCCGCCCTGTTCCAGCGCCGCGTTCATCACCTCGCGGACATGGCCGAGCAGCTCGGCCGACTTGGGACGGGTCAGGGTCGCGGTCGGCCGGTCGTAGTGCAGCTTGGCGCGCCACAGCGCCTCGTCCGCGTAGATGTTGCCGACACCGCTGATCAGCGACTGATCGAGCAGGGCGCGCTTGACCGTGGTGCGGCGCAGTCGCAGCGCGGTGTGGAAGGCGGCGTCGTCGAATTCCGGGTCCAGCGGATCGCGGGCGATGTGCGCGATGGTGTCCGGCACTCCGTCGGGGGTGTTGTCGTGGAGCGAGAGGCCGCCGAAGGTGCGCTGGTCGACGAAGCGCAGTTCGGTGCCGAGGGAGTCGTCGAACCGGATCCGGACGCGCAGATGCTTCTCGTCGGCGGCGTCCTGCGGCTGGACGAGCAGCTGACCGCTCATGCCGAGGTGCCCGAGGAGTGAGCTGGACGTGTCGTCCAGCGGCACCCAGAGGTATTTGCCGCGGCGCATCGCCGGTCCGAAACGGATGCCGGCGAGCCGGGCCGCGAAGTCCACGCCCCCCGCGAGATGACGGCGGACCGCCCGCGGGTGCAGGACCTCGACGTCGTCGACCGTGCGCCCGGTCACCCAGCGCTGGAGACCGCGTCGTACGACTTCGACCTCGGGCAGCTCGGGCACGGTGTCGCTCCTGGGGATTCGGCGGGGAACGGGCGGATTCGGGGCAGGCGAAACGGTTCGGGGCAGGGAAAACCCCCCGGTGCACAGGGCACCGAGGGGTTCTCGGGTCAGGCAGGAGCGACGTCCGTGGACGGCGGCGGGTCGGCAGGGGTGTCGGCGGCCCCTCCGTCGGCGGCGGCCTCCTTGGCCACAGCCTCCCGCGCCTCCGCGGCGGCGCTGATCTCGCGCCAGGCGGATTCTGCCGCCTGTTGCTCCGCTTCCTTCTTGCTACGGCCGGTGCCGGTGCCGTACGAGACACCACCGACGCGAGCAGCAGCAGTAAAGGTCTTCTCGTGATCCGGGCCGGTCTCCGTGACGAGGTACTCGGGAACCCCGAGGCTCTCGCTCGCGGTCAGCTCCTGGAGACTGGTCTTCCAGTCCAGGCCGGCGCCGAGGTTGGAGGACCTGTCGATCAGCGGGTCGAAGAGCCGGTGGACCAGCTCCGAGGCCGCGCCGAGGCCCTGATCGAGATAGACCGCGCCGAGCACCGCTTCCAGGGTGTCGGCGAGGATGGACGCCTTGTCCCGGCCACCCGTGCCCTCTTCACCGCGGCCGAGCCGGATGAAGGAGCCGAGTTCGAGGCCGCGGCCCACTTCCGCAAGCGCACGCGAGTTGACCACCGCGGCCCGCAATTTGGCCAGCTGGCCTTCAGGCAGGTCGGGGTGAGTGCGGTACAGCGTGTCCGTGACCACCAGTCCGAGCACCGAATCCCCGAGGAATTCGAGCCGCTCGTTGGTGGGCAGACCGCCGTTCTCGTACGCGTACGAACGATGGGTCAGCGCACGCACCAGAAGGGCGGACTCGAGGTGGTACCCGAGCCGCCCTTCCAGAAGCGTGTGGGACGAGGCTGTGTTGACGTTGTCTGCCTGCTTCTTGGCGTGGGACAACTCAGACATCGGGCCTCTCACCAGCCGCTCAGACCTCGAGGACCTGGCGCTTGTTGTACGTGCCGCAGCTGGGGCACGCAATGTGCTGCAGCTTCGGCTCCTGGCAACGCTCGCACGAAACCAGGGTGGGGACCGCAGCCTTCCACTGCGACCGGCGGTGGCGCGTGTTGCTGCGCGACATCTTCCGCTTCGGAACAGCCACGGCTACTTCTCCTGCTTCTCGTCGACGCCAGGTTCGGCGCCGCCCATGTTGTCCTTCTCGCCGTCCTGAACGGTCTCGGCGAGTCCCTGCAATGCCGCCCAACGAATGTCGAGGGCTTCGTGGTGGTGACCGGGGTTCTCGTCCAGCCTGACTCCGCATTCGGAGCACAGACCGGCGCAGGTCTCCCGGCACACCGGCTGCATCGGCAGTGCGAGCACCACCGCATCACGCAGCACTGACTCGAGGTCGAACAAGCCGTCCTCAAGGAAGAACCTGTCCTCGTCGTCCTCGGCGTCGTCGACCGGGTCCGCCGTCTTGCTGCGGTTCCGGTCATCGGCGTCAGGGTACGAGAACATCTCCTGGAAGTCCGCCTCGACCTCAAGACTCAGCGGCTCCAGACACCTTACGCACTCCCCCTCGGCCGATGCACGGGCGGTGCCTGTGACAAGCACACCTTCCATGACCGATTCGAGGCGGACATCCAGCTCCACGGGTGCGCCTTCCGGCACACCGACGACTCCGTCGATACCGAAGTCCTTGGGGGCGTCCACCGAGCGGGTCAGCCGCTTCAGGGCACCTGGACGCCGACCCAGCTCGTGCGTATCGAACACGAGAGGGTTTCGGTGGTCGAGGTGGCCGTTCAGGGCTTTTCCTGCTTTCGAAATCATGCGCATCACGCGTGGTGGGGAGGGCCGACCGGCTCCGGAGTCGAAGCGGGCAGCCTGCATCGCGGAATACGCGCGACCGAAGAACCAGGATACTTGACGCGCCGCCCAGCTCCCAATCCGGTCCTGATCCGCCCCCTGAGCGGCTCCCCGACCGGCCCCCGGCCGGTCAGCGCTCCTGTTCGTACCGGCGGAGCTGCTCCAGGTCGATCATGCTGGTGTCGAACAGGCTGGTCTCGTCCAGGGCGCCCTCACCGTGCTGCTGGAGGGGCTGCTGGGCCTGGACGGGCTGCTGCTGCCAGGCGTCGTAGCCCTGGGCGGGCAGCTGGACCTGATTCTGGTCGTAGCCCTGCTGCTGGTACCCGGCGTAGGGGTCCGGCTGCTGCTGGTAGCCGTACACGTCCTGCTGCGGCTGGTCCTGGTACGGGTACGTCTGCGCGTACTGCGGCTCCGCCTGTGCGGGGAACTGCGGATCAACCTGCGGCGGCAGCTGCTGGGGCACCTGCTGGGGCACCTGCTGCGGTTGCGGGGCGGCCGTCTCGGCCAGTCCCGCCCAGTGGTCCTCGTCGCTGGTGTGGCCCTGGCTGCCCGCGGCGTCCTGGGCGGCCATGTGCGCGCCGAGGTCGTCGGTGGCGACCCGGCCGTGCAGTTTCTGCCGGCCCCGGCCCACCGCCTCCAGGGTCTTGGCGAGCACCGCCTCGAAGGCACCGAGCTTGGTGTCCACGTACTCGTCGGCCCGGCGCTGGAGCGTGGCCGGGTCGGCGCTGCGCTCGGGGGCCTCGGCGAAGTCCGGGTCCTCGTAGCCCTGCTCGTCGAAGCCCTCGCCCCGGCCGAGGAGCTTCTCGCGGCCCCGGTCGACGGAACCGATGGTCTTGGTGAGGACGACCTCGAAGTTGGCGAGCTTGCTGTCGACGTACTCGTCGGCCTCGCCGCGGATCTCCTCGGCGTCCTTGCGGGCCTCACCGAGGATCCGGTCGGCCTCGGCCTGGGACCGGCGGGCGATCTCGGTGTCGGAGATCAGCGAGCCGCGCTCGGCGTGGGCGGTCTCGATGATCCGCCCGGCCTCCTGTCGGGCCTGCTCGACGAGCTGCTCCCGGCCGCCGATGAGCTCCTGCGCGTGCGCCAGGGAGCCTGGCAGGGCCTGGCGCACCTCTTCGAGCATCGCGAGCAGTTCGGCGCGGTTGACCACGCAGGACGCCGACATGGGCATCGACCGGGCGCTCCCGACCGCTTCGACGATCTCGTCGAGCTTCTTCTGCACGTCCACCGTGTGCTCGCCACTCTCTACTGCCGATTGGAGACGGACGGGACGACTGTACGGCCAGTCGGCCCCCGCCCGACACCTGGTGACGGGCTGTCAGTGCCTCACCGCTGGGCGAGGCGCTCCGTCAGGGCCTCCTGGACCAGTGGCGGCAGCAGGTGCGAGACGTCGCCGCCCCAGGTCGCCACCTCCTTGACCAGGGAGGACGACAGGAAACTGTAGGTCGGATTGGTCGGCACGAAGAGCGTTTCGACACCTGAGAGCCCGTTGTTCATCTGGGCCATCTGAAGTTCGTAGTCGAAGTCGCTGACGGCCCGCAGGCCCTTCACGATCGCCGGGATGTCGCGCTGCTTGCAGAAGTCGACCAGCAGCCCGTGGAAGGCCTCGACCTGGACGTTGCCGAAGTCCGCGGTGACCTGGCGGATCATCTCGATCCGCTCGTCGACCGTGAACAGACCCTTCTTGGACTGGTTGATCATCACCGCGACATGTACGACGTCGTACAGCTTCGAGGCGCGGCCGATGATGTCGAGATGTCCATTGGTGATGGGGTCGAACGACCCCGGGCAGACGGCGCGGCGCAACTTGATTCCCTCGCTCTCCGGTCCGGTCATCGTGCGTCTTCGCACGTAGCGGCGGCGCGACCGTACCAAAGCGTTCCCTCGCCGTAGCGACGGGCCCGCAACGGCTCGAAACCCTTGGGCCAGCTGAATTCTCCGCCTCTGGTGCTGCGCTCCACGGTGACGAGCGCATCGGCCGAGAGCCACCCCTGGGCACGGAGTGTGAGCAGAATCTCGCCAAGATCGTCGTCGGTGACGGCGTACGGCGGGTCCAGGAACACCACGTCGTACGGCTCCGCCGGCGCCGGTCCCGTCACGATCTGTTCGGCTTTGCCTGCCCGGACCTCGGCGCCGGGCAGGCCCAGGGTGCGGACGTTGTCCCGGACGGTGCGGACGGCCTTGGCATCGGCCTCGACGAGCAGGGCGTGGACCGCGCCCCGGGAGAGCGCTTCGAGGCCGACGGCTCCCGAGCCCGCGTACAGATCGGCGATCCGGATGCCGTCGAGGGTGCCGAGGAGCGCCTGCCAGGTGGAGAACAGGCCCTCGCGCGCGCGGTCGGAGGTGGGGCGGGTGCCGGTACCGGGCGGGACGGCCAGGCGGCGTCCGCCGGCCGAGCCGGCGATCACGCGGGTCATGGGTGTCTGATCCTCGGGTCGGGGCGGCGCGCAGGGTGCTGCGGGCGCCGTGCCACCCACGATATGACGTCGGGGGGGACCGGGGCTCCCGCAGTGCCCGCACCTCGTGCCTCACCCCTTGTCGAGGTACTCCTCACGCTCCTTGTCGAGCAGCGCGTCCAGCACGAGGCGCAGCTCCGGCAGGTGCTCCAGGTCCGGGTCCGCGGCGACGACCGTGACGGCCTCCTCGCGGGCGGCCGCGATGACCTCCTCGTCGTCGATGACGCTGAGCACCCGCAGCGAGGAGCGGACCCCGGACTGGGCCTGGCCGAGGACGTCGCCCTCGCGGCGCTCCTCCAGGTCGATCCGGGACAGTTCGAAACCGTCGAGGGTGGAGGCGACGGCGGAGAGCCGGGCGCGGGCGGGGCTCGCCTCGTGGGCCTCGCTGACCAGCAGGCAGAGTCCGGGGGCGGAGCCGCGGCCGACCCGGCCGCGCAGCTGGTGCAGCTGGGAGACGCCGAACCGGTCGGCGTCCATGATCACCATCGCGGTGGCGTTGGGGACGTTGACCCCGACCTCGATGACCGTGGTGGCCACCAGGACGTCGACCTGGCCGGCGGCGAAGCGGCGCATCACGTCGTCCTTGTCGTCGGGGTGCATCCTGCCGTGCAGCACCTCGATGCGCAGACCGGTCAGCGGCCCCTTGGCCAGCTGTTCGGCGATGTCCAGGACGGCGAGCGGCGGGCGCTTGTCCGCCTCGTCCTCGGCGGCCTTCTTCCCCTTCTTCCTGGCCGCCTCGTCCTCGTCGTCACCGATCCGGGGGCAGACCACGTACGCCTGGTGTCCGTTCTCCGCCTCCTCGCGGACCCGTTCCCAGGCGCGGCTGAGGAAGTGCGGCTTGTCCTTGGCGGGGACGACATGGCTGGCGATCGGCGAACGGCCGGCCGGCAGCTGGTCCAGGACGGAGGTCTCCAGGTCACCGAAGACGGTCATGGCGACCGTGCGGGGAATGGGGGTGGCGGTCATGACGAGCAGATGCGGCGGCTGCTTCCCCTTGGAGCGCAGGGCGTCGCGCTGCTCGACCCCGAAGCGGTGCTGCTCGTCGACGACGACCAGCCCCAGCTCGTGGAACTTCACCTTGTCCTCGATCAGCGCATGGGTGCCGATCACGATCCCGGCCTCGCCGGTGACCAGGTCCAGGAGCGCCTGGCGGCGGGCGGCCATGCCCATGGAACCGGTGAGCAGGACGACCTTGGTCCCCCGCTCGGACCCGCCGAGCATTCCGCCCTGGGCCAGCTCCCCCATCATCTCGGTGATCGACCGGTGGTGCTGCTGGGCGAGCACCTCGGTGGGCGCGAGCATGGCGGCCTGCCCGCCGGCGTCGACGGTGGTGAGCATGGCGCGCAGCGCGACCATGGTCTTCCCGCTGCCGACCTCGCCCTGGAGCAGCCGGTGCATCGGGTGCTCGGTCGCCAGATCGTCGAAGATCTCCTTGGAGACCTTGAGCTGGCCGTCGGTGAGGGTGAAGGGCAGTGTGGCGTCGAAGGCGTCGAGCAGCCCGCCGGGGACGGGCCGGCGGGCGACGGCGGGCAGCTGGGTGTCCGCGTACCTGCGGCGGGCCAGCGCGACCTGGAGGACGAAGGCCTCGTCCCACTTGAGCCGGTCCCTGGCCGCCGCGACATCGGCCTTGGTCTGCGGCCGGTGGATCTTCAGCAGCGCCTCGGGCAGCGCGGTGAACCCGCGGCCCTCGCGCAGCGCGGGGGGCAGCGGGTCGACGGCCTCCTGGGCGCTCGGCAGCACCGCGTCGACCGCCTTGGCGATCCGCCAGGAGTCGAGCTGCTTGCAGGCCGGGTAGATCGGCAGCAGCCGGCCGGCGAAGGCGTCCACGGCCTCGGTCGCCCCGGCCTCGTCGGTGGACTCCGCGTCGAGCAGCTGGTAGGTGGGGTGGGCCAGCTGCATCTTGCGGTTGAAGACGGAGACCTTGCCGGCGAACATGGCGCGCCGGCCCGGCAGCAGATCCTTGTGCGGCTTGTGGACGCCGTGGCCGAAGAAGACCAGCTGGAGCCGGCCGTGGCCGTCGGTGAGGGTCACTTCGAGGCGCTTGCCCCGGCCGTTGTTGAACGCCATGACGCGGGCGTCGGCGACCTGGGCGACGACCGTCACATGCTCGTCCAGCGGGAGGTCGGTCAGCGCCGTGAGGCGGCCGCGCTCCTCGTACCGCCGCGGGTAGTGATGCAGCAGATCGCCGACTGTGTGCAGGCCGAGGTGCTCGGCCATCACCTTCGCGGTGGCGCCACCGAGCAGCTTCTTGAGGGGTTCGTCGAACGCAGACACGCGATCCATTGCACACCACGCCACCGACAGTTGTCCGCCGGGCACCACCGGGCCGGGTCAAGTCCTGGTCGCGATCGCGGCACGGGCCGTGATAACTCCTGGTCAGAATCGCGTCCGCAACCCTAGGATCGGCTCCCACGCTTCTCGCTCGCGATCACCTGCCAAGGGATCGCCCGACCCCCGCGCTGTCGCAAGTGCCTCGTCCGGTGAGGCATGGGTCCCCCCACCTGCGCTGCGACGATGACATCTGAGACCTCAGCGAATTCCGCGTCCCCCGAGTCCGCCGCCCAGTCGCCGCACACCTTCCAGGTGGATCTGCGCGGGCTGGTCGACCTCCTCTCCCATCACCTCTACTCCTCTCCCCGCGTCTACCTGCGTGAGCTGCTGCAGAACGCGGTGGACGCCATCACCGCCCGGCGCGCCGAGCAGCCGGACGCGCCCGCCCGGGTACGGCTGTACGCCGAGGACGGCCGGCTGCGGGTCGAGGACAGCGGCATCGGTCTGACCGAGACCGATGTGCACAGCCTGCTCGCCACGATCGGCCGCAGTTCCAAACGGGACGGTGCGCAGGGGCTCGCCTCGGCACGTGCGGAGTTCCTGGGCCAGTTCGGCATCGGGCTGCTGGCCTGCTTCGTCGTCGCGGCCGAGATCCGGGTGGTGAGCCGCTCCGCGCGCACGCCCGGCGCTCCGCCGGTGGAGTGGTGTGCCCGTGACGACGGTTCGTACACCGTGCGCACGCTTCCCGACAGTGCCCGGCCGGAGCCCGGCACCACCGTGCTGCTGACCGCCCGCCCCGGCAGCACGGAGTGGCTGGCCGAGGAGCGGGTGCTCGCGCTCGCCCGTGATTTCGGCTCGCTGCTGCCGTACGACGTACGGGTCGGGGACGCGGCCGTCACCGGTCTGCCGGCGCCGTGGGACCGCGCGTATCCGAGCCCCGCGGGGCGGCGGGTGGCGCTCGCCCGCCACTGCCACGAGCAGTTCGGCTTCTCGCCGCTCGACACGATCGATCTCGATCTGCCGCTCGCCGGGATCCGCGGGGTCGCCCATGTGCTGCCCTCGGCGGTCAGTCCGGCGCAGCGCGCGGGCCACCGGGTGCATCTGAAGGGCATGCTGCTGACGGACCGGGCCGATGAGCTGCTGCCCGACTGGGCGTTCTTCGTACGGTGCGTCATCGACACGGACAGCCTGCGGCCCACCGCCTCGCGCGAGGCGCTGTACGCGGACGAGACCCTGGCCGCGGTACGGGACGCGCTCGGCGAGCGGATCAGGGACTGGCTCACCGGTCTGGCCGCGGGTGATCCGGAGCGGCTCGCCCAGTTCCTGTCCGTGCACCACCTGGGGGTGAAGTCGCTCGCCCGGCACGACAGCACCATGCTGCGCACGATGCTGCCGTGGCTGCCGTTCGAGACGACGGACGGCCGGCTCTCGCTGGAGGAGTTCGCCAGGCGCCATCCGGTGGTGCACTTCACCCGGACCGTGGAGGAGTTCCGGCAGGTCGCGCCGATCGCCTCCGCGCAGGGGATCGGAGTGATCAACGGCGGTTACACCTACGACACCGAGCTGGTCGAGCGGCTGCCCGTGGCAAGGCCCGGGACGGTGGTCGCGGAGCTGGACGCCGATACGGTCACCGCGCATCTGGACTCCGTGGACCCGCGGGAGGAGCTGGCGCTCGGCCCCTTCCTCGCGGCGGCCCGCGCCGGGCTGGATCCGCTGGGGTGCGATGTGGTGCTGCGCGCCTTCCACCCGCTGACCGTGCCCGCCCTGCATCTGGACGACCGTTCGGCCCGCCACGAACAGGCCCGTGCCGAGGCCGAGGAGCAGGCGGACGACCTGTGGACGGGGATTCTCGGTTCCCTGCGCGGGAGTGCGCCTCGGGCCCGGCTCGTACTGAACCATCTCAATCCGCTGATCCGCCGGATCAGTTCGCTGGACGCCCCGGAGCTGGCGGTGACCGCGACGGAGGCCTTGTACGGACAGGCGCTGCTGATGGCGCAGCGGCCGCTGCGACCGGCCGACTCGGCTCTGCTGAACCGGGCGTTCCTCGGTCTGCTGGAGTGGGCCACGCATCCCGCCGCCCCGGGGCACTCCCCCGCCAACCCCCAGGAGGACGGCCGATGAGCGCCGATGCCGCGACGGTCCGGCAGGCCCTGCGGGACAACCAGGGGGAGCCGGAGGGGCCCGCGCGCAACGCCCGTGCGGAGCGGTTGCTGGCCGAGGCGGAGCAGAGCGGGGACGCGGCGCTGCTGGTCGAGGCGCTCGTCCACCAGCTGCAGGTCTACAACTACAGCTCCGAGAAGGACAAGATGTTCGTCCCCTTCGCGCGGCTGCTGCGGGTGTGGGACGAACGGCCGGGTGATTTCGACCAGGTCATGACCCACCATCTGTTCTGGATGTTCAAGTGGGTCTCCAGCTCGATGATCGACCAGCCGCACATCCCGCTCGCCTCCATCGAGAAGTGGCAGGGCGAGATGGCGCACCGCTACCGGCTGGCCGGTCATTCCGAACGGGCGGTGCGTCAGGGCGAGCTGGAGATCGCCCGGCATCTGGGCGACCTGGAGCGGGCCGGGCGGGCGTACACCGCCTGGCAGGCCGCCGACCGGGACCGGATGGCCAACTGCCACGCCTGCGAACTCCACGAACAGGGCGGCTGGCAGGTGCTGCGCGGCCTGGACGAGGAGGCGCTGAAGAGCTGGGCGCCGGTGCTGGACGGCGAGCACGTCTGCGCGCACGAACCGCATGCGGTGCTGGCCGCCTCGCTCCTCCCGCTGCTGCGGACGGGGCGGCCGGAGCAGGCCCGCGCGCATCATCTGCGCGGGTACCGGATGGTCCGGCCGATGGAGAGCATGCGGTACTCCGTCGCGCTGCACATCGAGTTCTGTGCCCTGACGGGCAACGAGGCCCGGGGGCTGGAGATCCTCGCGGAGCGGCCGGCGTACTTCACCGACAGCGGGAACCCCGGCAGCCTGCTGGACTTCATGGCCACCGCCGCCGTGCTGATGGACCGGCTGACCGCGCTGGGGCACGGCGGACAGTCCGTGCCGGGCCCGGCGGGAACGGACTGGACCGCCGCATCGCTGGCCGTCCACGCCCGTACCCGGGCCCTGGCCCTGGCGGCCCGTTTCGACGAGCGCAACGGCAACACGTATGTGAGTGAGCAGGTACGGGAGCGGCTGGCGCGCCGGCCGCTGCTGGACCGGCTGCCGCTCGGGGTGCGCGCCGTGCGGCTCGCGGCGCCGACGGGGGCGCCGGCCGCCTCCGCTCCGGAGCCCCTTCGGGACCTGGCAGGTCTGCTGGCCGAGGCGCACCGGCTCTCCGACGCCCAGCATCCGGACGCCGGGGACGCCTGGCGGGCCGTCGCCGAGCGGGCCGGGGACGCGGACGCTGAGGTACTGACGGCGCACGACCGGGCGAACGTGGCGGACCACCGCGCGATGGATCCTTCGCTGCCGCCCGCCGAGGCGGCGGAGGCGTTCCGGACGGCCGCCCGGCTGTACGAGGAGGCCGGCGACCGGGGCGAGGCCGTCGCGGCGAGCGCCAGGCGCGTCTTTCTCCGCTCGGTGCAGGACGACGGCGCCGGCACCGCGCCGGCGGAGATCGCTCCGCTCGTGGATCTGGCCCTGGCCCTGCACGCGGAGGGCGCGGCCACGGGCCGGCAGGTGAGCGGTGTGCTGGTCTGCCGGGCCCGGGTCCTCCAGCAGCGGATGTTCCGGGCGGCGGACGAGGAGTCCACGGAGGCGGCGGTCGCCGCCCTCGGGCAGGCGGCGCACGAGGTGCTCGCGTTCGCCGAACCCCTGCGTGCGCGGGAGAAGGTGGCCACCCGGATCTCCGAGGCGCTGGGCTTCCTCGCGGACGTAGCCGCGTACGGCGGCGACGGTCCGGCGGCGGCGGAGCTGTACGCGCGAGCGGCCGCCGAGGCCAACGAGGCGGAACTGCCCTGGTACGCCGCCGAGTACGAGGCCAGGACGGCACGGATCGCCGCACAGCTCGACGACCACGGGACGGCTGAGCGGGCCGCCCGCGCGGCGCTGGAGCACGGCGGCACCTCGCTGTCCGGTCCGGGGCGGGCCCGGCTGCATCTGCTGCTCGCCGAAGTGCTCGGCGCCACGGGACGGCTCGCCGAGGCGACGGAGCACACGCTCGACGCGGCCCACTGGGCGGACGAGTCGGACGAGAGCGCCACGCTGGGCGTCCACGCCCGGCACCAGCTCGGCGGCCTGCTGCTCCGGCTGGGGCGGGCGGCCGAGGCGGCGGCCGTGCTGGAGGCGGTACTGCCCGACATCACGTCCGAGGACCACGGGGAGGGCATGGTCGTCCAGACGCTGTGGTGGCTCGGCGACGGGCTGTCCACGCTCGGCGAACCGCGGGCCGCGGCGGAGCACTGGCTGCGGGCGGCGGACATCGCGCGCGGCTGGCCCGAGCAGCACGACCACGCGATGCTCGCCAACCTCGCGGCGCAGGCGCTGTACCGGGCCGAGCTGAACCCCGAGGCGGAACGGGCGTACGAGCGGGCCGGGGAGCTGTGGCGGGCCCTGGACGACATTCCCTCGCTGGTACGGACGCTGCGGGTGCGGGCCTGGATCGCGCTCCGGGAGGGGCAGCCCGGACCCGAAGCGGCGCGGGCGCTCATGGCGGCGGCGGAGCGGGAGTGCGAGGCGGCGGGGCCGCAGTTGCTGCCGGAACTCGCGGACACCTTCCGCCAGACCGCCGAGTTGATCGCCAACGCGTGCGAGGGCGAGCCGGGCGAGGCGGCGGACGATCCGGCGCGCAGGGCGTACGAGGAGGCGCTGGGGTACGTCGAGCGGGCGTCGGCGGCCTTCGCCGAGGCCGGCCCCGACCACCTCGACCCGCGCACGGCCGCCTGGCTGATGGCCGCCTGGCTGGAAGCGGACCTGGGCCGCGCGGACGCGGCACGGGCCCGGGCGGCCGAGGTCGTCGCGGCCTACGAGGCGGTGCCGGCGGGCACGGACGAAACGGCGGACGCGCGCCGGTCGGAGGCGGCGTCGGTGCGGGCGTACGTGGATCAGGGGGCCGGGACGAAGGCGTAGTCCGGGGCCGCCCGGCAGAACCAGGCTCGTCCTCAGTCACCGGACGGGCCTGGTTCTGCCGCCCCGGTCCGCGGGGCAACGGCCCCTACTCCACCCCGATCAGCAGCGGGGCGCACTGGTGGCCGCCGCGGTACACGACCGTGTCCACCGCGAGGTAGCCCTCCCGGACGTGTTCCTCCAGTGCGTCCGCCAGCGCGTCGGGGACGTCCTCGCCCAGGACCAGGGTGACCAGTTCGCCGCCGGCCGCGAGCATCCGGTCGAGTACGTTGCGGGCCGTCCGCGGGACGTCCTCGCCGATGACGGCCACGTCTCCGTCGATCAGTCCCAGGATGTCGCCGGCCTGGCAGATCCCCGCCATGGTCCAGGACTGCCGCTCGGCGACGGCCAGTTCGGCGTACCGGGTGGCGCCCGCCGCCGCGGTCATCGCGACCACGTCCTCGTCGAAGCTGCGGTCCGGTTCGTGGACGGCGAGGGCCGCGATGCCCTGGACCGCGGCCCTGGTCGGGATCAGGGCGACCCGGATGCCCTCGGTGCGGGCCTGCTCGGCGGCGGCCGCGGCCGTGTGGCGCAGGTCCCCGTCGTTGGGCAGGAGCACCACCTCGCGGGCGTGGGCGCGGCGGATCGCGTCGACCAGTTCGCCGCTGGCGGGCGGTTCCCCGGGGCGGGCGAGCACCGTCGTCGCCCCTGCCTCCGCGCACAGGCCGCCGAGCCCGTCGCCCGGGACGACCACGACGACCGCGCGCTGGGCGGGTTCGGGGCGGGCGTGCACCCGGTCCGCGGCGAAGTGGGTGATCCGGATGCGGTACGGCCGTCCGGCCTCGACCCCGGCCTCCACCGCCGCACCGGCGTCGTCGACGTGCACATGGACGTTCCAGAGCCCGTCGCCCCCCACCACCACGAGGGAGTCGCCCAGCGCGTCGAGCCGGGTGCGCAGGCGCTCCACGGCCCCGTCCCCGGCCTCCAGCAGATAGATGACCTCGAAGGCCGGTCCGCCCTCCGGATCGTCCGCCGCGGGGCAGTCCCCGGCAGCGGGGGCGACCGGAACGGGAGCGGCCGAGGACTCGTACACGCGCTCCGGCGCCCGTCCCGAGACCGCCTCCACCAGCGCCCCCAGGACCGCCACCAGCCCTCGCCCCCCGGCGTCCACGACACCTGCCCGGCCGAGCACGGCGAGCTGTCCGGGCGTCGCCTCCAGGGCGGTACGCGCTCCCTCGTACGCCGCCCGCGCCACCGCGCCCGTACCGCCCGGCGCACGCCCCGCGGCTTCGGCGGCCGCGGTGGCCACCGTCAGGACCGTGCCCTCGACGGGGTGGGCGACGGCCTCGCGCGCCGAGACCGCGGCCCGGGTCAGCGCGAGGCGCAGCCGGTCCGTACCGGCTTCCGGCCCGGCCTCCTCGGCCAGCACCCCGGCCATGCCGCGCAGCAACTGGGCCAGGATCGTGCCGGAGTTGCCGCGCGCGCCGATCAGCGCCCCGTGCGCCATGGCACGTACCGCGTCGGCGGTGGAGGGCACCGAGGTACCGGTCTCATGGGCGGCGAACACCGCCTCGACGGCCGCCGCCGCGGATTCCACGGTCAGGTAGAGGTTGGTGCCGGTGTCCCCGTCGGCGACGGGATACACATTGATCGCATCGATCGCCTCGCGCTCCCGGCCGAGTGCGTCCAGCGCCAGTGAGCACCAGGTACGCACCGCGACGGCGTCCAGGTCGTCGGCGGTCTGCGGCACCTGATGGTCCTCCTCGGAACGGGGCCTGGGGGCGGCGGGCTGCACCGCAGGGTAGCCCTGCCCGGCGGGCCCGACGGGGTCAGGGGCGGGGCGGGCAGCTGTGGAACCCATGGTAGTTTCGTATCTCCGACGCAGCCGTTGTATGCTGCTTCGGTTGCCCGACGAGAGTCGGGACATTCCCCCGGTACCGCCACTTCAGTCATTGAATCCGGCGTGCCGGAATTCACTGTAAGTGCATCTGAAGTTTTGGAGTGACCCGTGGCTGCCAACTGCGACGTTTGCGGCAAGGGGCCGAGCTTCGGCAACAGCATTTCGCACTCGCACCGCCGTACGTCCCGTCGCTGGAATCCCAACATCCAGCGCGTGCGTGCCGTGGTCGGGCGGACGCCGAAGCGGCTCAACGTCTGCACCTCGTGCATCAAGGCCGGCAAGGTCGCGCGCTGACGTTCCCGTCGTAGCGCAGCCTTACCGGTTGCCCAAAAAGCCGGTCCACCTCGGTGGACCGGCTTTTTGCTGTGCTCGGGCGGGGCGGGTCCTCAGCGGGCGTTCCGCAGCTGCCAACCGTGGTCGACCGGGCCGATCCCCGCGCCCAGTGCGAAGCCCGCCGCGATCGCCCCGGTGACATAGGCCTTCGCGGCCCGTACCGCCGTGGGCACGTCCTGGCCCCGGGCCAGTCCGCAGGCGATCGCGGAGGCGAGGGTGCAGCCCGTGCCGTGCGTGTGGCGGTTGTCGTGGCGCGGGGCGCGCAGCCAGTGCTCCTGGGAGCCGTCCGTCAGCAGGTCGACGGGGTCGCCGGGCAGGTGTCCGCCCTTGATGACCACCCAGCGGGGCCCGTGGCCGAGCATCCGGTCCGCGGCCCGCCGCATCCCGGCCTCGTCGGTGACCGTCACGCCCGTGATCTGCGCCACTTCGTCGAGATTCGGGGTCGCCACGGTCGCGACGGGCAGCAGCCTCGTGCGTACCGAGTCCAGCGCCTCGGCGGCGAGCAGTGGATCGCCGTGCTTGGAGACGCCCACCGGGTCCACGACGACCGGCGCGTCCGTCGCGGCGAGGAGTGCGGCGACGGTCTCGACGAGGGCGGCGGAGGACAGCATGCCGGTCTTGACGGCGCTCACGCCCATGTCGTCCACCACGCTGCGGTACTGGGCGCGTACGGCCTCCGCGGGCAGTTCCCAGGCGCCCTGCACGCCCAGCGAGTTCTGGGCGGTGACGGCGGTCAGCACGCTCATGCCGTGCACGCCGAGCGCCAGCATCGTCTTCAGGTCTGCCTGGATGCCGGCACCGCCGCCGGAGTCGGATCCGGCGACGGTGAGCACACGGGGAGGTACGGCGGGGGATATGGGCATACGCCGCAATCTACTGGCCGTCCTCGATGTCCCCGAAGTGGTCCCAGCCGCTCTTGCTGGTCCAGGGCGCCCCGTCGACCGTCACCTGGGGCAGCGCCGAGGGGTTGAGGACCTCGCCGATCACCTTCCAGCGGGCCGGCAGCTTCACGTCCGGCGGGAACGTGGCGACGATCGCGTGGTCCTCTCCCCCGGTGAGCACCCACTGGAGGGGGTCCACGCCGACGGCCTGCCCGATGTCGGACATCTGGGACGGGATGTCGATGCGTCCTGAGCGCAGGTCGATCCGGACCTTGCTCGCCTCGGCGATGTGCCCGAGGTCGGCGACGAGTCCGTCGCTGACGTCGGTCATCGCGGTGGCGCCGAGTCCGGCGGCCGCGGGACCGGCGTGGTACGGCGGTTCGGGCCTCCGGTGGGCCTCGACGAAGGCGCGGGGCGAGCGGAAGCCGCGGGAGAGCACGGCGTAGCCGGCGGCGGACCAGCCGAGCCAGCCGGTGACGGCGACGACGTCGCCGGGCTGGGCGCCCGCCCTGGTGACGGGTTCGTGGTTGCGCAGATCACCGAGCGCGGTGATCGCGACGGTGATGGTGTCGCCGCGCACCACGTCGCCGCCGACCACGGCCGCTCCGGCGACCTGGCACTCGTCGCGGATGCCGTCCATGAGTTCCCCGGCCCAGGTCACCGGGAGTTCGGCGGGGACGACCAGCCCGAGGAGCAGCGCGGTGGGCACGGCTCCCATCGCGGCGATGTCGGCGAGGTTCTGCGCCGCGGCCTTGCGGCCGACGTCGTACGCCGTCGACCAGTCACGCCGGAAGTGCCGTCCCTCCAGCAGGATGTCGGTACTGGCCACGACCCTGCGGTCGGGAGCGGTCACGACCGCGGCGTCGTCGCCGGGGCCCAGCCGTACCGCCGGAGTGGTGGTGAGCCGGGACGTCAGCTCTCTGATGAGCCCGAACTCCCCCAACTCGCCCACGGTTCCCTTCACCGAGTCTCACCCCTCATCTGTCGCGCCGGACGGGCGTCCGGCCTGTGTCAGCGGCCTGCCGGCGTCCGGACCGCGGACCGGCCCCCCGGGGCGGTCCGTCCTGCTGGTCACTGGCATGCGCGTCCCCCGTCCGCACCGCTGAGCTTGCGGTCGCGGGCCGTCACTGCTGTCGGTACTGTCAAGAGATACGTCAACTTGTGTGTTCTGTACGCCACGCTGTGGGCGTCATCCGGCCCGCAGGTCTCCCCGCGGCACGCGGCAACGCGATACCGTGGCGTCCCTTTCCCCCACATGATCCTCGTGGCCGCCCTGGAGGTTCCGTGGTACAGGCGTACATCCTTATTCAGACCGAGGTGGGCAAGGCGACGACCGTCGCCGAGACCATCACCAGAATCCCGGGAGTGATCCAGGCAGAGGACGTCACCGGACCCTACGACGTGATCGTGCGCGCCAAGGCCGACACGGTCGATGAACTCGGACGCATGGTGGTGGCCAAGGTGCAGCAAGTGGACGGCATCACCAGAACGCTGACCTGCCCGGTCGTGCACCTGTAACCCCCGTCTAGGCTGTGCCGGTGACGACTTCCCGCCGCCGGCTTCCCCGTCCCGCGTTCCTCGGTCCGTCCGCTGCCCTGGTGCTCGTGGCCGCGGCGGGCTGCTCGTCCGGCGGCGCCTCGGCACCGGTCACGGTTCCCACCCCGTCGTCGGAAGCCGCAGCCTACTGCCGTGCGCTGCACAAGGAGCTGCCGAGTACCGTCGCCGGTCAGGAGCGCAGTGATCCCGGGCCCGGCTCGGACCTGACCGCTGGCTGGGGGGACGGGGAGATCGTACTGCGCTGCGGTGTCCCGCGCCCCGCGAAGATGGACGACGCCCAGTCGAAGGCGGTCGACGCCAGCGGCGTCAACTGGATGCTGGAGCAGCAGGAGGACGGCAGGCCGCGTTTCACGACCACCTTCCGCAAGGCGTACGTCGAGGTGACGTTGCCGGTGGCGTACGCGCATGACGCGACCCCGCTGGCGGCCTTCGCCCCGGCGGTCAGGAAGACGGTCCCCAACAGCCTGTAGGGCGTGTGCTCCGGTGCGGAGCACACGCCCTGCGGCTGTGTCCCCGGCCGTTGGCCGGGTCAGCGCAGTCCGGTCGGCCGGTGCAGCGCCGCCTGGATGAGCCGGTCCACCAGCTGCGGGTAGTCGACGCCGCTCTCCTGCCACATCCGCGGGTACATGGAGATCGGGGTGAAGCCCGGCAGGGTGTTGATCTCGTTGATGACGAAGCCGCCGTCCTCGGTGAGGAAGAAGTCGGCACGCACCAGGCCCTCGCAGGACGCCGCCTCGAAGGCCTCCACGGCGAGCCGCTGGACCTCGGCGGTCTGCTCCTCGGTGAGCGGGGCCGGCACGACGCCGGACGCCGCGTCGATGTACTTGGCCTCGAAGTCGTAGAAGTCGTGCGAGGTGACCGGCGGGATCTCGGCCGGCACGCTGGCTCGCGGCCCGTCCTCGAACTCCAGCACCCCGCACTCGATCTCGCGGCCCCGCAGCAGCGACTCGACGAGGAACTTGGGGTCGTGGCGGCGGGCCTCCTCGATCGCCTCGTCGAGGCCGGAGAGGTCGTCGACCTTGGTGATGCCGATCGACGAGCCGGCCCGCGCGGGCTTCACGAAGAGCGGCCAGCCGTGGTCGCCGGCGAACTCCACGATGCGCTTGCGAGCGGCCTGGGGGTCCTGGTCCCACTCGCGGGGGCGCACGACGACGTACGGCCCGACGGGCAGCCCGAAGGAGGAGAAGACGCGCTTCATGTATTCCTTGTCCTGGCCGACCGCCGAGGCGAGGACTCCGGCGCCGACGTACGGCACTCCGGAGAGCTCCAGGAGGCCCTGGAGCGTGCCGTCCTCACCGTAGGGACCGTGCAGAACGGGAAAGACGACGTCGACCTCGCCGAGCGCCTTGGGGACCGAGCCGGGTTCGCTGTAGACCACTTCGCGGCTGCCGGGATCGACGGAGAGCACCACGCCGCCCTCGTCGGACTCGGCCAGCTGGGCCACGTCCGGCATCTTCCGGTCCGTGATGGCCATGCGTTCGGGTTCGTCGGCGGTGAGCGCCCAGCGGCCGTCCGTCGTGATGCCGATCGGCAGGACGTCGTACTTCGTCCGGTCGATGGCGTTCAGGACGGCGCCGGCCGTGACCACCGAAATGCCGTGTTCGGAGCTGCGGCCGCCGAACACGACGGCCACACGCGGCTTGCGGAGCTGCTGCTCCGTGCTCTGGGGGAGGTTCTCGCTGCTCATATCGCGATGAGCGTACCTGCTGGTACGGGTCGCGTCAGCGCCGCCGGTGCCGTCCGCCGGGGTGAACCCGGCCGCGAGTGGCCCGCCGGCCCGCTCAGTGCCGCTCGGCCTTGGCGCTGCGCGACATCAGCTCCTTGAGCGCGACCATCGGGGGCTTGCCCTCGTGGACGATGCCGACGACCGTTTCGGTCAGGGGCATCTCCACACCGTGCCGGCGTGCCAGATCGAGCACCGATTCGCAGGACTTGACGCCCTCCGCGGTCTGCTTGGTGACGGCGATGGTCTCCTGGAGGGTCATGCCGCGACCGAGGTTGGTGCCGAAGGTGTGGTTGCGCGAGAGCGGCGACGAGCAGGTCGCCACCAGGTCCCCGAGTCCGGCGAGTCCGGAGAAGGTCAGCGGATCGGCCCCCATG
Source organism: Streptomyces sp. NBC_01260 (assembly GCF_036226405.1). NCBI lineage: Bacteria > Bacillati > Actinomycetota > Actinomycetes > Kitasatosporales > Streptomycetaceae > Streptomyces > Streptomyces sp. NBC_01260. The sequence goes on from NZ_CP108464.1 coordinate 2,064,642, forward strand.
GCCAGACCGAGCCGGGTGGTCTCGGCGAGGCCGCGGGTGATGAGCGAGCCCTTGGCGTTGTCGCCGAGCCCCATGCCGTCGGCGATGCCGACGGCCAGCCCGATGACGTTCTTGACGGCGCCGCCGAGTTCGCAGCCGACCACGTCGGTGTTGGTGTACGGACGGAAGTACGGGGTGTGGCAGGCGGCCTGGAGGCGGCGCGCCACGGACTCGTCCTGGCAGGCGACGACGGCCGCGGCGGGGCGGCGTTCGGCGATCTCCTTGGCGAGGTTGGGTCCGGTGACGACGGCGATGCGGTCGGCGGAGACCTTGGTGACGTCCGCGATGACCTCGCTCATCCGCTTCGCGGTGCCGAGTTCGACGCCCTTCATCATGGAGACCAGTACCGTCTTGGACTCCAGGTACGGGGCCCAGTCGGCGAGGTTGGCGCGCAGCGTCTGGGAGGGCACGACGAGCACGGCGAAGTCGGCGCCGCGCAGCGCCTCGGCGGCGTCCGTGGTGGCCCGGACCGACGCGGGCAGTTCGATGCCCGGCAGGTAGTCCGGGTTGGTACGGGTCGTGTTGATGACCTCGGCGACCTCGGAGCGGCGTCCCCAGAGGGTGACCTCACAGCCCGCGTCCGCGAGGACCATGCCGAAGGCCGTACCCCATGAGCCGGTTCCGAAGACGGCTGCTTTTACGGGGTGCGTCACTTGGGTCCCTCTCCTTCGGACTTGCGCCGCTGTTCCGCGCGGGCCTTGCGGTGGTCGTAGAGCTCGGTGGGGGCCTGCTGACCCCGGACTTCCGCCAGCTGCTCGGTGATCGCGAGCATGATGACCTCGGTCGCCTCGCGCAGGACCTCGGGCGTCGGCTCCTTGTCGTAGAACCGGGAGAGGTCGACGGGCGGACCGGCCTGGACCCGGAGGGTCTTGCGGGGGAACAGGCGCAGCTTCTTGTCCGTGGCGTAGGGCGGCATCGCCAGGTTGGCGCCCCACTGGGCGACGGGGATCACCGGAGCCCTGGTCATCAACGCGACGCGGGCGGCGCCCGTCTTGCCGCCCATCGGCCACATCTCGGGGTCGCGGGTGAGGGTGCCCTCCGGGTAGAAGGCGACGCATTCACCGCGCTCGATGGCGTCAACGGCGGCCCGGAAGGCGTCCAGCGCGTTGGTGGTCTCGCGGTACACGGGAATCTGGCCGGTGCCACGCAGCATCATTCCGACAAAGGGGGTCTTGAAGAGCCCCGCCTTGGCGAGGAGCCGCGGCACCCGGCCGGTGTTGTACTGGAAGTGACCGTACGAAAGCGGGTCCAGATACGAGTTGTGATTGACCGCAGTTATAAATCCGCCGTCGGCCGGAATGTGTTCCATCCCCCGCCAGTCACGCTTGAACAGAACCACCAACGGCGGTTTCGCGATGACCGCTGCCAAGCGGTACCAGAAGCCGATTCTGCGGCGGGACACCCGGACACCTTTCTCTATGGACCTGGCTGCGGAGCTGTGCTGCCTGACTACCGACGGTCAAGTCTCGCCCCAGGCCCCTGCTCTGTCGAGAACACCGTACGCCCCACCTTCGGGACCGACCCTCCAGGTTGTGGCACCGGCAGGCGAGAATGGGCGGCCATGCGCATCGAGGGGGAGACTGCCACGAACACCGACCTGACCGGCCGCTGGTCCCTGGTCGTCCCGTTGAAGCCCCTGGCGCGGGCCAAGAGCAGGCTGGTACCCGCGTCCGGCGCCCTGTTGCGGCCCCGGCTGGCCCTGGCCTTCGCCCAGGACACCGTGTACGCCGCGCTGGCCTGCCGGGCCGTCGCCGATGTGGTGGTAGTCACGGACGACGCGACGGCCGGCGCCGCGCTGGCGGCCCTCGGCGCCCGTGTCGTGGCCGACTCCCCCGCCGCCGGGCTCAACGCGGCCCTCGCGCACGGTGAGCGTGCGGTGCGCGCGGCCCGGCCCGAAGCGGCCGTCGCCGTGCTCAACGCCGATCTGCCCGCACTGCGCCACATGGAATTGGCCCGGGTGCTCGATTTCTCAGCCGCTTTTTCCCGGGCATTTGTGACGGATGCGGCGGGAATCGGGACGACATTTCTGTCCGCTGGGCCAGGAGTGGAATTGCGCCCGGCTTTCGGCGGCCCGTCCCGGGCCCGGCATCTCGCGTCCGGTGCCGCGGAAATCACGCTTTCCGGCATCGATTCGGTCCGCCAGGACGTGGACACCGGCGACGATCTGCGGGCGGCGCTCGCCCTGGGCGTGGGCCCCTACACGGCGGGGCGCTGGGCCGCGGGGGTCCCCGCGATGGACCGATAGGCTGCCGTTCATGCAGGCGACCTCGTACACGTACGACCCCGAGACGCGCACCGGCAGCGTGCTGCTCGACGACGGCACCCCGGTGGAGTTCGACGCCCCGGCCTTCGACGCCGGCGGCCTGCGGCTGCTGCGTCCGGGCCAGCGGGTACGGATCGAGGGCCGCGGCGAGGGCGCCGGGCTGCGGATCACCCTGGTGACGCTGCAGACCTTCTGAGCCCTGCGGCCCTGCCCTGAACAGCCCGCGGGCCGGGCTCCCCGAGGGGAGCCCGGCCCGGCGCGTGTGAGGAGCCCTGTGCTGCTCGGTCTCACTTCTTCCGTGCGGTGGCCTTCTTGGCCGTGGTCTTGCGCGCCGTGGTCTTCTTCGCGGGCGCCTTCTTCGCCGTGGTCTTCTTGGCGGGCGCGGTCTTGCTGGCGACGGCCTTCTTCGCGGTCGTCGTCTTCTTCGCCGCTGCGGGGGTCGCCTTCTTTGCGGCCGCCGTGGTCTTCTTCGCCGCCGCGGACGTCTTCTTCGCGGTGGTCTTCTTGGCGGTGGCCGTGGTCTTCTTCGCCGCTGCCACGGCCTTCTTGGCGGTGGCCTTCTTCGCCACGGCCTTCTTCGCGGTGGCCTTCTTGGCGGCGGCCTTGGCCGTCGTACGGGTGGAAGAACCGCCCGAGAGGCTGCCCTTGGGCGCCTTCTTCACGGCCACATCGTTCTTGGGGAGCTTCTTCGAGCCGCTCACCAGGTCCTTGAAGCCCTGTCCCGCACGGAAACGGGGCACGGACGTCTTCTTGACCCGTACGCGCTCACCCGTCTGCGGGTTGCGGGCATAGCGGGCGGGGCGGTCGACCTTCTCGAACGAGCCGAAGCCGGTGACCGAAACCCGGTCACCTGCGACAACTGCACGAACGATCGCGTCGAGCACCGCATCGACGGCGTCTGCGGCCTGCTGACGGCCGCCGACCTTGTCGGCAATCGCTTCTACGAGCTGCGCCTTGTTCACGTCTTCCCCTTCGGAGACATAGCCAGAACGAAAGTGTTCAAGCTTTTTCGCACGTTAGGCAGATATATACCGCAAATCAAACACGAAACGGGCTAATCACCCTAGTGCCGCAACGAAGTCGACCGCTGCGCAGTTCCGCAGAGTCAGTCACCTTCGGGGAATCGGCCCTCATCGAGGTCCTTCATCAACCGGTCCAGACGCCTTGCCGCATCTGGGAGATCGTGCTTCGCCGCGGCCGTGACGACCAGCAGCTTCCGGGACAGCGCCATCCGTACGCCCTCCGGGACTTGCAGTGCACGCACTCGCGAGTGCGCTTCCTTCAATTGGTCGGCGACTTGGCCGTAAAGCTTGAGTTGGCTGTCGCGTTCCATGCACCGATTGTGCCATCTGGGGCGAGTTGTCGCCCGACGGGGTCTCAACAAGCGACTGCGCCCCCTACCAGAAGGCAGGGGGCGCAGTACTGGAAAAGCGCTGCTCAGGCGTTAATTGTACGTGGCTTGTGGGTGGGCCTGGCCGCCTCGTAGGCCGCAATGTCCGGTTCGTTCTGCAGGGTGAGGCTGATGTCGTCCAGCCCGTTCAGCAGCCGCCAGCGGGCGTTCTCGTCGAGCTCGAAGTCGGCGGTGATGCCCTCGGCACGGACCTGCCGCGCCTCCAGGTCGACCGTGATCTCGGCCTTCGGGTCGGCCTCCGTCAGCTCCCAGAGGGCGTCGATGACCTGCTGGTCCAGGACCACGGTCAACAGCCCGTTCTTCAGCGAGTTACCGCGGAAGATATCGGCGAACCGGGAGGAGATGACCGTCTTGAAGCCGAAGTTCTGCAGGGCCCAGACGGCGTGCTCGCGGGACGAGCCGGTGCCGAAGTCGGGACCGGCCACCAGCACCGAGGCGCCCTTGCGCTCCGGGCGGTTGAGGACGAAGTTCTCGTCCTTGCGCCAGGCCTCGAAGAGCCCGTCCTCGAAGCCGTCCCGGGTGACCTTCTTCAGCCAGTGGGCGGGGATGATCTGGTCGGTGTCGACATTGCTGCGGCGCAGCGGGACGGCCCGGCCGGTGTGTGCGATGAAAGCTTCCATGATTCTCAGACTCCGGCGGGCGTGCGGTCGTCGGACAGGTCGGCCGGCGAGGCCAGGTGGCCCAGCACGGCGGTGGCGGCGGCGACCTGCGGGGAGACCAGGTGCGTACGGCCTCCCTTGCCCTGCCGGCCCTCGAAGTTACGGTTCGAGGTGGAGGCGGAGCGCTCGCCGGGGGCCAGCTGGTCGGGGTTCATACCGAGGCACATCGAGCAACCCGCGTGCCGCCATTCGGCTCCGGCGGCCTTGAAGACCTTGTCCAGGCCCTCCTCGACGGCCTGCAGGGCGACCCGCACGGAGCCCGGGACGACCAGCATCCGTACGCCCTCGGCGACTTTGCGGCCGTCCATGATCGCGGCGGCGTTGCGCAGGTCCTCGATCCGGCCGTTGGTGCAGGAACCTACGAAGACGGTGTCCACGTTGATCTCGCGCAGCGGCTGCCCGGCGGTCAACCCCATGTACTCCAGGGCCTTTTCGGCGGCGTTGCGCTCCGAGGCGTCCTCGTACGAAGCAGGGTCGGGGACGTTGGCCGACAGCGGCGCGCCCTGGCCGGGGTTGGTGCCCCAGGTGACGAACGGCGCCAGTTCGGCGGCCTCGATGACCACCTCGGCGTCGAAGACCGCGTCGTCGTCGGTGCGCAGCGTCTTCCAGTACGCCACGGCGGCGTCCCAGTCCTCGCCCTGCGGGGCGTGGTCGCGGCCCTGCAGGTAGTCGAAGGTGGTCCGGTCGGGGGCGATCATGCCTGCCCGCGCTCCGGCCTCGATCGACATGTTGCAGATGGTCATCCGGGCTTCCATCGAGAGCTTCTCGATGGCGGAGCCGCGGTATTCGAGGATGTAGCCCTGGCCGCCGCCGGTGCCGATCCGCGCGATGATCGCGAGGATCAGGTCCTTGGCGGTGACGCTCTCGGGCAGTTCGCCCTCGACGGTGATCGCCATGGTCTTCGGACGGGCCAGCGGCAGCGTCTGGGTCGCCAGCACGTGCTCGACCTGGCTGGTGCCGATGCCGAACGCCAGCGCACCGAAGGCGCCGTGCGTGGAAGTGTGGGAATCGCCACAGACGACCGTGGTGCCGGGCTGGGTCAGCCCCAGCTGCGGGCCGACCACGTGCACGACGCCCTGCTCGACGTCACCCAGCGGGTGCAGCCGGACGCCGAACTCCGCGCAGTTCTTGCGCAGGGTCTCCAGCTGCGCGCGGGAGACCGGGTCGGCGATCGGCTTGTCGATGTCGAGGGTCGGGGTGTTGTGGTCCTCGGTGGCGATGGTGAGGTCGAGGCGCCGCACCGGGCGTCCGGCCTGCCGCAGACCGTCGAAGGCCTGCGGGCTGGTCACCTCGTGCAGCAGGTGCAGATCGATGAAGAGGAGGTCGGGCTCACCTTCGGCGCGCCGGACGACATGGTCGTCCCAAACCTTCTCCGCGAGTGTCCTACCCATCGCTTTCCCTCCGGCCGGCGTCGTCGCCGGCCCAACTAGAGATTCGGTGCGCCCCCGTCCGGATCCCCGTGCGGGGCGGTGGCTACGGGCCGTTGTGGGGCCGCCCGTACAGGTTCGCAACTTCCCTGGAAATTTGAACTTGCGTTTCACAGAGTGAGACGCGAGTATCGTCGTATGGACAACTCTAGCGGCGTCGGCGTTCTCGACAAGGCAGCTCTGGTATTGAGCGCCCTGGAGTCCGGTCCGGCCACCCTCGCCGGGCTGGTCGCGGCGACCGGGCTCGCACGACCCACGGCCCACCGGCTGGCCGTGGCACTGGAACACCACCGCATGGTGGCGAGGGACATGCAGGGCCGCTTCATTCTCGGCCCCCGGCTGTCGGAACTCGCGGCGGCGGCGGGCGAGGACCGGCTGCTCGCCACGGCGGGACCGGTGCTCACCCACCTTCGCGACATCACCGGCGAGAGCGCTCAGCTCTACCGCCGGCAGGGCGACATGCGGATCTGCGTGGCGGCGGCGGAGCGGCTGTCCGGCCTGCGGGACACCGTGCCGGTCGGCTCCACGCTCACCATGAAGGCGGGATCGTCCGCCCAGATCCTGATGGCCTGGGAGGAGCCCGAGCGCCTGCACCGCGGCCTCCAGGGCGCCCGCTTCACCGCGACGGCGCTCTCCGGCGTACGGCGCCGGGGCTGGGCCCAGTCCATCGGCGAGCGCGAACCGGGCGTCGCCTCGGTCTCCGCACCGGTGCGCGGTCCCTCGAACCGGGTGGTCGCGGCGGTCTCTGTCTCCGGGCCGATCGAGCGGCTGACCCGTCACCCGGGCCGGATGCACGCCCAGGCCATCATCGACTCGGCCGCCCGGCTGAGCGAGGCTCTGCGCCGCACCGGCTGACCCGACGGCCCCACTCTTCCGGAACCGGCCGCCCCAGCGCCGTGGCGGCCCCCTCAACTCCCTTTGCGCACACCGAGGCCGACCGGCCCCCACCGGTCGGAGCGGGACCGCCGCAGCAGGCGGGCCAAGCCCCAACAGGTCTGCGGACACAAGCAGAAGGCCCTCCACCGAAGTGAAGGGCCGTTGCGTGGTGCTCTGTTGTACCCCCGACCGGATTCGAACCGGCGCTACTGCCGTGAGAGGGCAGCGTGCTAGGCCGCTACACAACGGGGGCTTGATTACTGCGACTTGCTGTCTTGCGCTGGGCTACCAGGACTCGAACCTAGAATGACGGTACCAGAAACCGTAGTGTTGCCAATTACACCATAGCCCATGGTGTTACAAGTACCCCCGACCGGATTCGAACCGGCGCTACTGCCGTGAGAGGGCAGCGTGCTAGGCCGCTACACAACGGGGGCCCTAGCGATCCTGCATCGAGAGCGTGGGTGCGACCCAGATGTTCTCGCGGGAAGGATCTGTACCCCCGACCGGATTCGAACCGGCGCTACTGCCGTGAGAGGGCAGCGTGCTAGGCCGCTACACAACGGGGGCTTGTTCTTACAACGTGCTGTCTTGCGCTGGGCTACCAGGACTCGAACCTAGAATGACGGTACCAGAAACCGTAGTGTTGCCAATTACACCATAGCCCACTGAAAAGCAACCCCGATAAGGGTTTCAATTCTGTCTGCGTTTCCCGGCCGGTTCTTTCGGCCCGTTCGGGCGACGCAGGAAGAACATTACCTGAAGGTGTCCGGCGCTCCAAAACGGGTATCGCCTGCCAGCAGGCCGGGAAGCTGGTCCAGGGCCGTGATCCGGACGAGTTCGGGGCGTCCGCCCCGGCCACCACGGTCCAGCCAGATCCCGGTCAGCCCGGCGGCCGTCGCGCCGGCCGCGTCGATGTCGGGTTCGTCCCCCACGTAGACGACGTCCTCCGGCGGCAGCGACAGCGCCTCGCAGGAGGCGAGGAACGCCCTGCCGTCGGGCTTGGAGAAGCCCAGCTCCGCCGCGCAGAGCAGGGACTCGAACCGGTCGCGCACCCCGAGCACGGTCAGTTTGCGGTGCTGTTGCGCCAGGGCGGAGTTCGAGAGCACCGCGTGCCGGTACGTCCCGGCCAGGGCGTCGAGTACGGGAACGGTGTCCGGGAAGAGCCCCCAGGCGGCTTCGTAGTGGGTGATGTGGCGCTCGAACCAGTCATCGGCCTCGGCGTCGCCCAGCGGGCGGCCCAGGAACTCCCTGGCCCGGTCGCGGCGCTGGCCCTGCCAGTCGGTCTCCCCCGCGGAGAACCGCTCCCAGTGGCGCCGGGTGATCCGCTGCCAGGCGTCGACGGCCTCGTCGGCCGTGCCGTATCCGCCGGGCAGGCCCTCGGCCGCGAGGTGCCCGCTCATTCCGCGGACGGAGGCCGTCGTGTGAGCGAAGAGGGTGTCGTCCACGTCCCAGAGGACGGCTCTGATCGGCATGGGCCCGAGCCTACCCGCGGCCCGGCACACGCACGGGGGCCCGGCGACGCTTGTGCGGTCGCCGGGCCCCCGTGTACGTACCTGCGTTACGCGGTCAGCTTCGCCAGCGCCGCGTCCACCCGGGCCAGGGTCTTCTCGCGGCCCAGGATCTCCAGGGACTCGAAGAGCGGCAGACCGATCGTGCGGCCGGTGACGGCGACACGGACCGGGGCCTGGGCCTTGCCGAGCTTCAGACCGTGCTCCTCGCCCGCGGTGAGGATGGCGTTCTTCAGGGCGTCCGCGTTCCACTCGGCGTCGGCCAGCTTGGCGCGGGCCGTCACGAGCAGGGCGTCGGAGCCCTCCTTCATCGCCTTGGCCCAGGACGCCTCGTCGGTCGCCGGCTCGTCGAGGAAGAGGAAGTCGACGTTGGCCGTGATCTCCGAGAGGACCGTGACGCGGGTCTGGGCGTGCGGGGCGATCGCCGCGAACAGGTCCGCGTCGAAGGCCTCCGGGGCCCAGGGGGCGAACGGGGCGCGCAGCCAGGGGCCGCAGGCCTCGGTGAAGGTCTTCACATCGAGCCGGCGCACGTGCTCGGCGTTGACGTGCTCGCACTTCTTGAGGTCGAAGCGGGCCGGGTTGGCGTTGACGTCCTCGATGTCGAACGCGGCGACCATCTCGTCGATGTCGAAGATGTCGCGGTCCTCGGCGATCGACCAGCCGAGCAGCGAGAGGTAGTTGAGCAGCCCCTCGGGCAGGAAGCCGCGCTCGCGGTAGAGGTTGAGCGAGGCCTGCGGGTCGCGCTTGGAGAGCTTCTTGTTGCCCTCGCCCATGACGTACGGCAGGTGGCCGAACTCAGGGGTCTGCTTGGCGACGCCCAGCTCGATGAGCGCCCGGTACAGCGCGATCTGGCGCGGGGTGGAGGAGAGCAGGTCCTCGCCGCGCAGGACGTGGGTGATGTCCATCAGCGCGTCGTCGACCGGGTTGACCAGCGTGTAGAGCGGGGCGCCGTTGGCCCGGACGATGCCGTAGTCCGGCACGTTCTCCGGCTGGACGGTGATGTCGCCGCGGACCAGGTCGGTGAAGGTGATCGCCTCGTCGGGCATCCGGAAGCGGACGATCGAGGTACGGCCCTCGGCCTCGTACGCCGTCTTCTGCTCGGCGCTCAGGTCGCGGCAGTGGCCGTCGTAGCCGGACGGCTTGCCTGCGGCGCGGGCGGCGTCGCGGCGGGCGTCGAGCTCCTCGGTCGTGCAGTAGCAGTGGTACGCGTGGCCGGCGGCGAGGAGCTTCCCGGCGACGTCCTGGTAGATGTCCATGCGCTGCGACTGGCGGTACGGGGCGTGCGGGCCGCCGACCTCGGGGCCCTCGTCCCAGTCGAGACCGAGCCAGCGCATCGAGTCGAGGAGCTGCTCGTACGACTCCTCGGAGTCGCGCGCCGCGTCGGTGTCCTCGATGCGGAAGACCAGGGTGCCCTGGTGGTGCCGGGCGAAGGCCCAGTTGAAGAGAGCCGTCCTGACCAGGCCCACATGGGGGTTGCCCGTCGGGGAGGGACAGAAACGTACACGGACCGGTCCGTTAACCACGCTTGATCACCTTGTTGGTGAGAGTGCCGATGCCTTCGATGGTGACGGCGACCTCGTCGCCGACGTGCAGGGGTCCGACCCCCGCGGGGGTGCCGGTGAGGATCACATCGCCCGGGAGCAGCGTCATGGCTTCCGTGATGTGGACGACCAGGTCCTCGATGGAGCGGATCATCTCGCTCGTCCGGCCCAGCTGGCGTTGCTCGCCGTTGACCGTGGCCTGGATGGTGAGGTCGCCGGGGTCGAGGTCGGTCTCCACCCAGGGGCCGAGCGGGCAGGAGGTGTCGAAACCCTTGGCCCTGGCCCACTGCTTCTCGCGCTTCTGGGCGTCGCGCGCGGTGACGTCATTGGCGCAGGTGTAGCCGAAGATGACGTCCTTGACCCGCTCGCGCGGCACTTCGCGGCACATCCGGCCGATGACCACGGCCAGCTCGGCCTCGTGGTGCAGATCGTCGGAGAACGAGGGGTACTCGATGGCATCGCCGGAACCGATCACCGAGGTGGTGGGCTTGAAGAAGGCGACGGGGACGTCGGGGACCTCGTTGCCGAGTTCCGCGGCGTGCTCCGCGTAGTTGCGGCCGATGGCCACGACCTTGTTGGGGAGCACGGGCGGCAGCAGCCGGACCTTGTTCAGCGGGACCTTGGTCCCGGAGAGCTCGAACTCGGCGTACGGGATGCCCTTGATGATGTCGAGGACGAGACCATCGGGCCCGTCGCCCTCGACGGCGCCGAAGGCGACATTGCCGTCGATGGAGAACCTGGCGATGCGCACGGGAAGCTGTGGCCCCTCACTTGCTGGCTGACTGAAGACTGACGCTCCAGGCTAGCGCGGGTGAGGAGGGGACGCCGCGCGGATTACTCCGCGGCGGCCGTGACGGCCGCGGGGGCGACCATGAGGATCGTGCGGCGGGGGTTGGCCGTCTGCGTCGGCAGGTCGAGCGCGTGCTCCGGCCGCTCCGGCGTCTGCAGCGCTTCGGCGTCCTCGAGGTGCGCCAGCGTCGTGCGCCGGGGGTTGGCAATGTTGCGGAACATCATCGTCGTCTTCATCTGCCGTTCGGACCCTGTCGGTAGGGGCGCCGCCCGGAGGGGCGCCGGTTGTCGGTTCTGCCATCCCTGTAAAGCGTCAGGCTAAACATCCGATTCCCTCCGGGAGCCCGGAAGAGACGACGATCATCATGTGAGTTTGCTCACCAAGGGCCCGACAATTACCCCAATCCGGGCGGTCGATTCGACCGAGAGAAACGGACATTGCATCACTGAATGAACCATTCCGCTCCTGATCATGTCGTCTGGGACACCGGTCACCCTCACCTGGTTCACCCGCAATAGTCCGTTATGGCAGTGAACCGGCTCCACGGCTTGTTACGCCGCCATCACAACGTGTCACCCAGGTCACAGCCCGGTACCTGGCCCTTGTTGGAGATCCTGCACTGTGCTGGAATTCCACGCACCGCCGCAGGTTTCAGGCCGGCGCGCAGGGGGCGCAAGGCAGCGCCGAGCCGAGTGGCGGCGGGAAGGGGAAGAACGCCGGTCACTCAAGACCACCATGGGGCGGTACAACGTCCCACGACGCCGACACCGTTCCATCCGTCCATGACGGGGGGAACGCCTGGTCCAGAGGTTGCGACGCTAGTGCAGGGACGTTTCAAGAGGGATGGCAGCGCAGCGGCTGAACAGGAGCCGCGCGGCGGGACCGACCGCGGCTCCTCGCCCCAGCACGCCCAGAACCCCGGACCGGCCGCGGCCGGCGACACCACCGACCGCGCCAAGCATTCCGGCGCGGCGGCGAGCGGCGGCTCCGATCCGATCACGTCGCTCAAGCCGCAGGGCCCGGTCAACACGGGGTCGCGGGTAGCTCTGCGCAACTGGCGCATCAGCACGCGTCTGGTCTCCCTGCTCGCCCTCCCCGTGGTCGCGGCGACCACCCTGGGTGGCCTGCGCATCAACGAATCCATGAACGACATCCAGCAGCTGGAGCACATGCAGCTGCTGACCCGGATGACCAAGCAGGCGACCTCGCTGGCCCAGGCGCTCCAGGAGGAGCGCGACCGGTCGGCGGGCCCGCTGTCCAACGGAGTGCCTGCCACCGACTTCAAGGTCACCGAGCCGCGGAAGAAGACCGACCGCGCGAAGAAGGCGTTCCTCACCGCGACGAACGACATCGGTGACACCGAGGGCGACGAGGCCCTGGAGAGCATCCACTCCAGCGTCACGCAGATCGCCTCGCAGCTGGGCGGCATCCGCGACATCCGCAAGCAGGCGTTCGCCAAGGGCACCCCGAGCCTGCAGACCGTCGATGCGTACAGCCAGCTGGTCACCTCGCTGCTGAGCCTCTCGCAGGACATGGCGCAGGCGACCAGCAGCCCCGAGATGATCAAGCGGACCCGTGCCCTGGCGGCCTTCTCCTCCGCCAAGGAGTACGCCTCGGTCCAGCGCGCGATCATCGCCGCGGCGCTGCCGGGCGGCAACGACAAGCAGCCGAGCCTCAATTCGAACGACCGGCAGTTCGGCCTGGCGGCGCTGCGCAAGGAAGACCTGGCGCGTCGCTCGTTCGGGTCGATCTACACGACCACCGGCAACAACGCGGACGAGCTGACCGCCACGCTGGACGAGGGCAACCCGGAGATCAAGGCCGCCGACACCTACGCCAAGAAGGTGCTCGACAGCCCGACCAGCATGGCTGGGACGGCCCGGCGTTCGTACCTCGACTGGTACGACCAGGACTCCAACAAGATCCAGGCCATGAAGCAGATCGAGGAGACGCTCCTCAGCGACATGGAGGGCAAGGCGCGCGAACTGCGCGACCAGTCCCAGCGCGAGGCGATCATCAGCGGTGCGCTCATCCTGCTGGTGCTCGGCGTCTCGCTGGTCGGCGCCTTCGTCGTCGCCCGCTCCATGATCCGCTCGCTGCGCCGCCTCCAGGACACCGCGACGCGCGTCGCCCAGGACCGGCTGCCGGAGCTCGTCAAGCAGCTCTCCGAGGCCGACCCGCAGGACGTCGACACCTCGGTCGAGTCGGTCGGCGTGCACTCCCGTGACGAGATCGGCAAGGTCGCCGCGGCCTTCGACGACGTGCACCGCGAGGCCGTCCGCCTCGCCGCCGAGCAGGCCCTCCTCCGGGGCAACGTCAACGCGATGTTCACCAACCTCTCGCGTCGTTCGCAGGGCCTCATCCAGCGTCAGCTCTCGCTCATCTCCGAGCTGGAGTCGCGCGAGGCCGACCCGGACCAGCTGTCCTCGCTCTTCAAGCTCGACCACCTCGCGACGCGTATGCGCCGTAACGGTGAGAACCTCCTCGTCCTCGCGGGTGAGGAGCCGGGCCGCCGGTGGACCCGTCCGGTGCCGCTGGTCGACGTGCTCCGTGCCGCCGCCTCCGAGGTGGAGCAGTACGAGCGCATCGAACTGGCCGCGGTGCCCGCCACCGAGGTCGCCGGCCGGGTCGTCAACGACCTCGTGCACCTCCTCGCCGAGCTGCTGGAGAACGCCACGTCGTTCTCCTCGCCGCAGACGAAGGTCCGGGTCACCGGTCACGCGCTGCCCGACGGCCGGGTGCTCGTCGAGATCCACGACACGGGTATCGGCCTCTCCCCCGAGGACCTCGCGGCGATCAACGAGCGGCTCGCCTCGCCGCCCACCGTGGACGTCTCGGTCTCCCGCCGCATGGGTCTGTTCGTGGTCGGCCGGCTGTCCCTGCGCCACGGCATCCGTATCCAGCTGCGGCCCTCCGACTCCGGTGGTACGACCGCGCTGGTCATGCTCCCGGTCGATGTCGCGCACGGCGGCAAGATGCCGGTTCCGAAGCAGGCTCAGGGCCAGCAGTCCGCTCCCGGCGGCCTGCTCGCCGGCGGCGCGCCCGCCGGTGGACTGCTCGCCGGCGGCAACGCTCCCCGACCCGGTCTCGACGGTGCTCCGTCGGCCCCGGGCGGCCGGCTCCCGGCCGGTCCGGGTGCCGCCCGAGGTCAGGTCGGCGCGGGCTCCGGTCCGCGGGCGGCGCTGCCCGCCCGGGACACCACCGGCCGGTCCCAGAACCAGCCGGGCCAGCCCGGCCAGCCCGGTCAGCCCGGCCAGCCCGGTCAGAACAGCCAGCCCGGCCAGCAGAACTCCGGGTTCCAGAGCGCTGGGATGTCCGGCACCGGTCCGCAGGGCCGGCAGCCGCAGGACGGCTCGCGTCAGGGGCCGCCGCGTCAGGGCGGCGGGCTCTCCGGCGCCTTCGGCGGCGGTGCCCGGCTGGGCGCCCGTGGCCAGGGCGACGGCGCCGGACGAACGGACACGGGCCAGCCCGGTGGGCTGTTCGCCCAGCGGCGACCGGAGCAGAACGGCCAGGGTGCGGGCAACGGCCCCGGCCGGCAGAACCCGGCGGGCCAGGGCGGCTTCCAGCAGCCCGGCGGTCCGGGCGAGAACAGCCGTCAGCTGCCGCCGGTCGGCGGTCCGCGCGCGGAACTCCCCGGTGGCAGCCCTTCCCCGAGCTCTCCGGGCCAGGGATACTCCGCTCCGCAGCGCCCGCAGAGCACCAGTTGGGGCTCCGAGGAGCAGTCCGCGCCCCAGCAGCGCTTCCCGCTCGACGCCCCCCGCGGTCACGAGGAGCCCGAGTCCACCAGCCAGTTCCAGCGGCCGTTGAACGCGCCGCCGCTCAGCCCGCGTCCGCCGATGGACGACCGGCAGGGCCCCGGCTCCACCTCGGAGTTCGCCCGTCCGGACTTCTCGGCGCCCGCTCCGGGTGCGCAGCACGGGGCAGTCGGGCCGCAGGCGCCGGACCCGGCGAGCACCGCGCAGTTCGCCCGCCCCGACTTCGGCCGTCCGCAGGACCGGGGACAGGGCCAGGGGCAGCCCGCGCCCGTCCGGCGCGACCGCGGCAACGAGGACTTCGGTGCTCCGCGTCCGCCCGTCGCCCCGCAGCCCGATCAGCAGTACCGGCAGCCCGAGGCGCTTCCGCCGGCCTCCGGGCCCGGCGACGGCCGTACGCCGCTGTACGACACGCTGGAGACCAACTGGTTCCACGGTCCGCAGCAGAACAGCCAGCAGCCGCCCGCCGCGCCGCAGGTACCGGGCTTCCCCCAGCAGTCCGCCGACGAGCGTCCCGTTCCGCCCGCGCCTCAGCGCGGTACGGGCGACGCCAACGGCGTCACCAGCTCCTGGCGCGCCTCGCCGAACGACGAACTCGTCCGGCAGGCGGAGCGGGTGAAGAAGCCCGCAGCAGGCGGAATCACCACTTCCGGTCTGCCCCGCCGGGTACCGCGTGCCAATCTGGTGCCGGGCACAGCCCAGCAGCAGAACCATCAGTCCGGTCCCCAGGTGTCGCGTGCGCCCGATGATGTGCGCGGGCGGCTTACCAATCTCCGCCGGGGTATCCAGCAGGGGCGTCAGGCCAACAACGGCCAGTCGACCGGCAGTTTCCCACTCGGCCCCACTCACCAGCAGGAGCGTTAGTTGAGCCCGATGAGTCAGGCCGCGCAGAATCTGAACTGGTTGATCACCAACTTCGTGGACAACACCCCCGGGGTGTCGCACACGGTGGTGGTCTCCGCAGACGGCCTGCTGCTGGCTATGTCCGAAGGTTTCCCGCGCGACCGCGCCGACCAGCTGGCGGCTGTCGCCTCCGGTCTGACCTCGCTGACCGCAGGAGCCTCCCGGATCTTCGAAGGCGGCGCAGTCAGCCAGACCGTGGTGGAGATGGAACGCGGGTTCCTCTTCCTGATGTCCGTCTCGGACGGTTCCTCACTTGCCGTACTGGCCCATCCGGACGCCGACATCGGTCTGGTCGGGTACGAAATGGCTCTGCTGGTGGACCGGGCGGGCACTGTCCTCACCCCGGACCTCCGTGCCGAGCTCCAGGGCAGCCTGCTCCACTAGGCGGCCATGAATCGGTGACACAGACGATTACCCCAGGTACCGCAATCAACCCTCGCCCGTCCGGCCGCTTACAGCCCCCCACCGGCCCCTTCAGACGGCACGCCGACACCCTGCTGTCACGCCCGGAGGATTCATGACCCCGCCACCCGCCTCACCCGATCCGTACGGCGCGCTGAACCACGCGTCGTACGAAGGTGAAGGCGACCAGCCGCTGGTTCGTCCGTACGCCATGACCGGCGGCCGGACCCGACCGCGCTACCAACTAGCGATAGAGGCGCTGGTCAGCACCACGGCCGACCCCGCGCACCTGGGGACGCTGCTCCCCGAGCACCAGCGGATCTGCCACCTGTGCCGTGAGGTCAAGTCGGTGGCCGAGGTGTCGGCCCTGCTGTCGATGCCGCTCGGCGTGGCCCGGATCCTCGTCGCGGACCTGGCGGAAGCCGGCATGGTGGCCATCCACCAGCCGGGCAACGGAGAGGCCGGCGGCGCGCCGGATGTGACACTGCTCGAAAGGGTACTCAGTGGACTTCGCAAGCTCTAGTGGCGGTGCGGCCCGTGCCACCACCTCGGCGAAGATCGTGGTGGCAGGCGGCTTCGGCGTGGGTAAGACCACGTTTGTCGGTGCCGTTTCGGAGATCAATCCGCTGCGCACCGAAGCCGTGATGACGTCCGCATCCGCGGGCATCGACGACCTGACACACACCGGAGGCAAGACCACCACGACGGTGGCCATGGACTTCGGACGCATCACCCTGGACCAGGACCTGATCCTGTACCTCTTCGGTACCCCCGGACAGGACCGCTTCTGGTTCATGTGGGACGACCTCGTACGCGGCGCCATCGGCGCCGTCGTCCTGGTCGACACCCGCCGCCTCGCCGACTGCTTCCCCGCCGTCGACTACTTCGAGAACAGCGGACTCCCCTTCGTCATCGCCCTCAACGGCTTCGACGGACACCAGCCCTACACCCCCGACGAGGTGCGCGAAGCGCTCCAGATCGGACCGGACACGCCGATCATCACGACCGACGCCCGGCACCGCGGTGACGCCAAGAGCGGTCTGATCACGCTGGTGGAGCACGCGTTGATGGCGCGGCTCAAGTAGGCACAAGTCCGTATTGCCGTACGGCAGTTAAAGTAGTCACACGGGGGTGGACTGTGTCCTTTGACACGATCCACCCCCGCGTTCATAACGTTTCGAAAGAGAATTACCTCACGGCCAATACCCGATGCGCACGAGCGGTACCGCTGTGCTCACATGAGCCCCGTCTTTTGGCGGGGCTCGTTCTTTATGCCCGTTTTATCTGAGGCCTGTACCACTCGGAATGGCTTATTCCGAGTGTTTGGAACGCGACCGTTCCCCGTGCTGCAATTCGACGAACTCCCGAGTAGTACGGCCCTGAACAAACACGGCACAGCGTAGGTGCCGACGCCGAGAGGTTGTTGGTCGAGTGAGGCGTAACAACGAGGGCTCCACGGCGCAGCCGGAGCGGGGCAACTTCACCCCGCCGCGCGCCGCGGCGTCGTCCGCCGTGTCCGAAGGGACGCCGGCCGGTGGCAGCACCAGCCGGCTGTCCCCGCGCAACTGGCGGGTGCCCACCCGACTGAACGCAATCCTCCTGATCCCCGTACTGGTCGGCCTGGTCATGGGCGGCTTCCAGGTGAAGGGGTCGATCGACACCTGGCAGGAGGCCCAGGACGCCGAGAAGACCGCACTGATCGTGCGCGCGGCCTCCGAGTACGGGCAGGCGCTGCTGAACGAGCGCGACATCTCCGCCCAGCCCCTGCTGTCCAACAAACGCGACGCGGCGGTCATCACCCAGGTACGGGACACCACCGACTCGGCCGCGGACAAGTTCGACACGGCTGTGAAGGGCATGCCCGCGAAGCAGGGCCTGGAGCGCCGCCTCAAGCTGTTCAGACTGGAGGAGCCCAAGCTCCCCGATCTGCGCAAGGCCGCCTACGCCGAGGCCCTGGACCCGGTGAAGACCGAAGAGGGCTACGTCCAGGTCCAGCACTCCCTCATGGAGTTCTGCAACGAGCTCGGTCTCGGCACCGGCAACATCACCAGTTACGGCCGTACCGTCTACGCAATCGAGCTGGCCAAGGCTGCAGAATCGCTTCAGCGCTCCATCGGCATGCACCTGCTGGTGCGGCCCAGCCAGGAGAGCGCCAAGTTCAACGACCAGGTCAAGGCCTTCGGCTCGTACAACTACCTGGAGCAGATCGCCCTCGGCGAATTCGTCTCCGGCGGTACGGAGGCGGACGCGGCCCGGCTGAAGAAGGTCATGGCGGCCAAGGCCACCGAGGGCGCGGCCAAGGTCAAGACCGCCAAGGAGCAGGCCGACGCGGCGGGTGTGCCGTTCGTGACGCCGCCCACCGTCGACGGCTCGGTCTACGACGGCATGGCCCAGCAGATCGCGCTGGGCAGGAGCCCCGCCCAGCTCAAGGCGAAGGGGATCACCCCCGAGACCTGGATGGCCGCGGCCACCGCGAAGTTCGACGGGTACACCACGGTCGAGGAAGAGCTCGTCGACAAGGCAGTGACCGAGGCCGCGGACATCTCGTCCAGCGCCAGGACCGACGCCGTCGTCAACGCCGCGATCGTGCTCGTCGCCCTGCTGGCCGCCTTCGTCCTGGCCGGCCTCATGGCCCGCCAGATGAGCCGCTCGATGCTCCGGCTGCGCAACGCCGCCTTCGGCATCGCCGAGCAGCGGCTGCCCTCGCTGGTCGACCAGCTGTCCCGGACCGACCCGGGCCGGGTGGACACCCGCGTCCAGCCGATCCCGATCAACAGCCAGGACGAGATCGGCGAGGTCGCCCGCGCCTTCGACCAGGTGCACCGCGAGGCGGTGCGGCTGGCGGCCGAGCAGGCCATGCTGCGGGGCAACGTCAACGCGATCTTCACCAACCTGTCGCGCCGCAACCAGTCGCTCATCGAGGGCCAGCTGACCCTCATCACCGGCCTGGAGAACAACGAGGCCGACCCGGACCAGCTGGAGAGCCTCTTCCGGCTGGACCACCTCGCGACCCGGATGCGCCGCAACGGCGAGAACCTCCTGGTGCTCGCCGGTGAGGAGCCCGGCCGCCGCTGGAACCAGCCGGTGCCGCTGGTGGACGTGCTCAGGGCCGCCTCCTCCGAGGTGGAGTCCTACGAGCGCATCGAGCTGTCGGGCGTGCCGGAGACCGAGATCCACGGCCAGTCCGTCACCGACCTGGTGCACCTGCTGGCCGAGCTGCTGGAGAACGCCACGACGTTCTCCTCGCCGCAGACCAAGGTGCGGGTCACCGCGACCCGGCTGCCCGACAGCCGCGTGATGATCGAGATCCACGACAAGGGCATCGGCCTCACCGCCGAGGACTTCGCCGACATCAACCACAAGCTGGCCAACCCGCCGACGGTGGACGCCGCGGTCTCCCAGCGCATGGGCCTGTTCGTGGTCGGCCGGCTCGCCGACCGGCACGGCATCCGGGTCCAGCTGCGCCCCTCGGGCGAGCAGGCCGGAACCACCTCGCTGGTCATGCTGCCGGACGCGATCACCCACGGTGGCGGCGGCGAAGGCGCCCCCGCGCAGGACGACTTCACGGTCTCCTCGATCATTCCGCAGCAGCAGTCCTTCGACGCGCTGCCCCCGCAGCAGCCCCCGATGCGTACGGCGGCGGAGCTCGGCTTCGACGACTCGCGCTACGGGGAGCCGTCGGAGGAATCCGCGCAGCTCGACCCGGTGGGCCGCTCGCTGATGCGGGAGGAGCGCCGCGTGGCGCTGGAGACGCAGACCGGCGACGAGCGCCCGCCGTTCCCGCGGCAGGAGTCGCAGGAGCAGTACGCCCAGGCCCCGTACGCCGAGTCCCCCTACGCCGGAAACCAGTACGCCCAGGAACCGCAGCAGGAGCCGCAGTACGGACAGCCCGCGTACGAGGGCGGCCATGACCCGTTCCGCGGTGACACCGGCTACGTGCAACAGCCCGACCACCACGGGCAGAACGGCTATCCGGAGTCGGCATACCCGGCCATCGAGTCGCCTCAGCAGGCCTATGACCGGCAGTACACCGCCCAGCCCCAGCAGGAAGTGTGGCCAGACCAGGGTGCATACCAGGGTGCGTACGAACCCTCGACGCAGGCCGAACCGGAATCTGTTGGGAGCGCCCCCGCCGAATCGCGGGAGAGCGTAGGCTTCGACCGGTCGGGCCCCGTCCCGAACTCCGGCCACGAGATGACCGAGGCCGGTCTGCCGCGCCGTGGCGGCCAGCAGCACTGGCAGCCCACCGGACGCGGGAACGACCGGCCCGCCGCCGCGCAGGAGCCGCCGGAGCAGCAGGAACCGCCGCAGCAGCCGTCGCCCGCGCAGCAGGACACGGACGGAACGGACGACTGGCGCTCGGCGAACGACGAGCGCTGGGAGCGGGCCGAGAAGCTCCGGGACCCGAAGGCGGGCGGGGTCACCCCGTCCGGTCTTCCCCGGCGCGTGCCCAAGGCCAATCTGATCGAGGGCACGGCCGAGCAGACCCAGCAGGGCGGCCCCCAGGTCTCCCGCGCCCCGGAGGACGTGCGTGGCAGGTTGAGCAACCTGCGACGGGGCGTCCTGCGGGGACGCAACGCGGGTTCGGACAGCAGTAATACCTACAACCAGGAGCGTTAGTGTGAGCCCGATGAGCCAGGCGGCGCAGAATCTGAACTGGTTGATCACCAACTTCGTGGACAACACCCCCGGGGTGTCGCACACGGTGGTGGTCTCCGCAGACGGACTCCTGCTGGCGATGTCCGAGGGATTTCCGCGTGACCGCGCCGACCAGCTGGCGGCTGTCGCCTCCGGTCTGACCTCGCTGACCGCGGGGGCCTCGCGGATCTTCGAAGGCGGCGCCGTGAACCAGACAGTTGTGGAGATGGAGCGAGGATTCCTCTTCATCATGTCCGTCTCCGACGGATCTTCCTTGGCCGTTCTTGCACACCCGGATGCCGATATCGGCCTGGTTGGGTACGAAATGGCACTTCTGGTCGACCGCGCCGGCGGTGTCCTCACTCCGGACCTCCGCGCCGAACTACAGGGAAGTCTTCTTAACTAGTAGACAGACAGTGCGTTTCACGTCACAGCGCCATAAGGTGCGGTGGCGCGGACCCACTGGGACCGGGACCGGCAGGCGGAGGAGGAATCGTGGGTACACCCCCAGGCGGACACCAGTTCAACGGTGGTCAGCAGGTACCGGGTGAGCACAGGGGCGATGGCTTCGACTTCCCCTCCCCGCCCGGCAGACAGGGCGGGCAGCAGCCTTTTCAGCCGTCCAGGCAGCCTCGGCGCGCTCGGGGCTCGGACGACTGGCCGCAGCAGGACACGCGGGGCTCGGACGACTGGCCGCAGAACACGCAGGGTTCGCAGTGGCCGCAGCAGCCGCAGCAGCCCGAGCGGCCGCAGCGCCCGCACCGGTACGACTCCCCGCAGCCGCCGCCCCGCATTCAGCCGGTGCAGCCGCGGTGGACCCCCGAGCCGGCCGCTCCCGCCGCGCACAATCCGCTGGTCCGTCCGTACGCCATGACAGGCGGACGGACGCGGCCGCGCTACCAACTCGCCATTGAGGCGTTGGTCAGTACTACGGCTGATCCGTCCCGGCTGCAAGGGCAGTTGCCCGAGCACCAGCGGATCTGCCGGCTGTGCATCGAGATCAAGTCGGTGGCCGAGATCTCGGCCCTGCTCTCGATCCCTCTCGGCGTTGCCCGGATCCTCGTAGCCGACCTGGCAGAGGCCGGACTCGTCGCTATCCACCAGCCCGGCGGCGAAGAGTCCGCCGGCGGCCAGCCAGATGTGACACTGCTCGAAAGGGTGCTCAGTGGACTTCGCAAGCTCTAGCGGCGGAGCGGCCCGCTCCACTACCTCGGCGAAGATCGTGGTGGCAGGGGGCTTCGGCGTGGGTAAGACCACGTTTGTCGGTGCCGTTTCGGAGATCAATCCGCTGCGCACCGAAGCCGTGATGACGTCCGCATCCGCGGGCATCGACGACCTGACACACACCGGGGACAAGACCACCACGACGGTGGCCATGGACTTCGGACGCATCACCCTGGACCAGGACCTGATCCTGTACCTCTTCGGTACCCCCGGACAGGACCGCTTCTGGTTCATGTGGGACGACCTCGTACGCGGCGCCATCGGCGCCGTCGTCCTGGTCGACACCCGCCGCCTCGCCGACTGCTTCCCCGCCGTCGACTACTTCGAGAACAGCGGACTCCCCTTCGTCATCGCCCTCAACGGCTTCGACGGACACCAGCCCTACACCCCCGACGAGGTGCGCGAAGCGCTCCAGATCGGACCGGACACGCCGATTCTCGTCACGGATGCGCGGCATCGGGCGGATGCGAAGAGTGCGTTGATCACTTTGGTGGAGCATGCGTTGATGGCGCGCCTGCGGTAGGGGTGCCCCACGGTTCGGACGGCCGAAGGGCCCCGCGCTCCCTTGGGAGTGCGGGGCCCTTCGGTGTGTGCCCGGCCTTCGGCCGTGCTGTGTCCTCAATAGCCGGACGGGCCTGATCGGGCCGATGCCGGTCCACATGAGCGACGCGGGCTTGAGGGGGCCGGTGTCAGCCCTGCCAGCTGTGGGGGGCACGGAAGCCGGGGGTGCGTTCCAGGCGGCGCCAGCCGGCCGTGTTGCGGCGTCGGTGAGTGGTGGGGGCGGCTGCGGGCTGGGCGGCGGCGCGGGCCAGCAGGACCGCAGTTATGGCGGCCAGCTCCTCGGGGTCGGCAAGACCCTTCTCGACGCGCAGCACGGACTCGGCGGCAGTGCTCATGTATGTCTCTCTGTCTTCTCGGCAGGTCTTCGCGGGGCCTTGCAGCGGTGCTGCGGGGCCGCGGACTACTGCGGCGGGTTGCCGTGCTTGCGGGACGGCAGGTCGGCGTGCTTGGACCGGAGCATGGCGAGCGAGGCGATCAGCACCTCGCGAGTCTCGGCAGGGTCGATGACGTCGTCGACCAGGCCGCGCTCGGCGGCGTAGTACGGATGCATCAGTTCGGCCTTGTACTCCTTGACCATGCGGGTCCGCATGGCCTCCGGGTCCTCGGCTTCGGCGATCTGCCGACGGAAGATGACGTTGGCAGCGCCCTCGGCGCCCATCACCGCGATCTCGTTGGTGGGCCAGGCGTAAGTCAGGTCGGCGCCGATGGACTGGCTGTCCATGACGATGTAAGCACCGCCGTAGGCCTTGCGCAGGATCAACGAGATCCTCGGCACCGTGGCGTTGCAGTAGGCGTAGAGCAGCTTCGCCCCGTGCCGGATGATTCCACCGTGCTCCTGATCCACACCGGGCAGGAAGCCGGGTACGTCCAAAAGAGTGATGATGGGGATGTTGAACGCATCACACATCTGGACGAACCTGGCGGCCTTCTCGCTCGCCTCGATGTCCAGGACACCGGCCAGGGCCTGCGGCTGGTTGGCGACGATGCCGACGACCTGGCCGTCGAGGCGGGCCAGCGCGCAGATGATGTTACGGGCCCAGCGCTCGTGGATCTCCAGGTAGTCGCCGTCGTCGACGAGCTCCTCGATGACCTTGTGCATGTCGTACGGGCGGTTGCCGTCGGCGGGCACCAGGTCCAGCAGGACGTCGCCGCGCCGGTCGGCCGGGTCGTCGCTCGCGACCGTGGGCGGGTTCTCGCGGTTGTTCGAGGGCAGCATCCCGATCAGGTAGCGGACCTCGGCGATGCAGGTCTCCTCGTCGTCGTACGCGAAGTGCGCGACGCCCGAGGTCTCGGCGTGCACATCGGCGCCGCCGAGGCCGTTCTGGGTGATCTCCTCGCCGGTGACCGCCTTCACGACGTCCGGTCCGGTGATGAACATCTGCGAGGTCTCGCGGACCATGAAGACGAAGTCGGTGAGGGCCGGGCTGTAGGCCGCGCCGCCCGCGCACGGTCCCAGCATCACGCTGATCTGCGGGATGACACCGGAGGCGCGGGTGTTGCGCTGGAAGATGCCGCCGTATCCGGCGAGTGCCGAGACGCCCTCCTGGATACGGGCGCCGGCGCCGTCGTTCAGGGAGACCAGCGGGGCACCGGCCGAGATGGCCATGTCCATGATCTTGTGGATCTTCGTGGCGTGGGCCTCGCCCAGCGCCCCGCCGAAGATCCGGAAGTCGTGCGCGTAGACGAAGACGGTCCGGCCCTCGACCGTGCCCCAGCCGGTGATGACACCGTCGGTGTACGGCTTCTTCGCCTCCAGGCCGAAGCCGGTCGCCCGGTGCCGGCGCAGCTGCTCGACCTCCCTGAACGAGTCCGGGTCCACGAGCAGCTCGATGCGCTCACGAGCCGTCAGCTTTCCCTTGGCGTGCTGCGCCTCGGTCGCCCGGTCACTCGGTCCGCGCCGGGCCTGCTCGCGCAGTGCCAGCAGTTCGGCCACACGGCCACGGGTGTCGCTCGGCTCGCCCGGGGTTTCGTCCACAACGGTCATGTATCGACCCTACGAAGCCCAGCAAGAAAATCCTGCCGTCGACTCCGCACAGTCTCCCGACCGGTTTCCTGGTGGAGCCGGACAGAAGCCTTGCGTCATGCAGGCGAAGTGCTAGCCCGCACCCCTCGCCGTTTGTAGGAGTTGCACAAGGCTTCACTGTGGCCTGCCGCACACGCCGGTCAGCCGGGGAGTGTCGGACGACCGGGTGTCCTGGACCGGGAGGCGAGCCGCCTGATCATGTCACGGGCCCGGCCGCTCCGGCCGGACGGCCGGCGACCGCGACCGGAGCCGCCAGTCCGCTCTCGGTTCAGGGGGCTACCGGAGGTCGCACCTCAGCGTGGCCCCCGCCGTGCCCGGGTCCACGCCCAGCACCAGCCGCCTGCCGGTGGCGCGGACCTCGATGCCCGGGTCCGCCGGGACGGCCTCGCGCACCGGCCGGTTCCAGACCACCTCGAAGGGGCTGCCGCTGCGGTCGGGGCCGCTGATCCGGATCGTGGTGGTACCCCGGCCCTCGCGCAGGAGCACGCTCGCCGCACCGGTCGACGAGAGCCGTCCCGCCGCGCCGGGCTGCCAGAAGTTGGCGGCGGTCAGCCCGAGCGAGCGCACGGCCACCGCCTGCACGGCCGCGGTGTTGGCGAGCACCGTCAGCCAGTGCCGGTCGGCGGCGCGGGCGGCGACGGTGCGCCGCGAGGCGCCGGGCATCAGCAGATAGAGGTAGCCGGCGTCGGCCGGGTCGGTGCCGTGGTCGAGCCAGAGGGTCTGCCAGTGCCGGGTGCGCCGCTCGGCGGAGCTGGTGGTGTTGATGTCGGACCAGGCGCCGGTCCTGGCCTCGCGCAGGGTGTGCAGCGCCGCGCCGCCGGGCAGCACCCAGCCGCCGTGCCCCGCCAGATGGGCCCAGCGCGGGCGGGAGCGGTCCTCGACGGTGAGGGTCTGCCCGGCCTCGTCCGGCCCCAGGTTGCGGTTGTCGAGGACCGTCTCGGCGGGGACCCCGTCGGTGGCGGTGATGCCCGCGCCGAGGCAGATGACCGCGTCGGCGGCGCAGAACCAGGACTTACGGGCCTCCAGGGTGGAGCCGAGGCCCTTGACGTGCTGCCCGACGGCAGCGAACTCGCCGTCGTGCGCGCCCCCGACCCATCGCACGTCCGGCCGGGGTTCGCCCCACTCGCCGCCCTCCCGGTCGGCGAGCCGCTTGGTGGAGACGGTGGTGCCGGGCAGCCGGTACCAGTCGACGGTGGGCCAGAACCAGTCGGTGTACTGGTCCGCGCCGTCCCGGCCCTGCCACCAGTAGAGCATTCCGGCTCCGGTGTGCCAGCCGCGCGGATTCTCGCCGTTGCCGCACTCGTAGGAGCTGATCCGCTCGGACGACATGGAGAGGCCGGCGACCCACCCGGGGCGCCGGTGCACGGCCCGGTCCATGGCGGCGAACAGGGTGTGGCCGACGGGTTCGGGCGCGGCGGGGACCGGGGCGGCGGCGGCCGCGTGCAGCCGGGAGAGGTCGGCGACACCGAACTGCGGGGCGGTGAGGACCGGACTGGTCGTATCGCGTTCGATCCAGCCCTTGATCATGCCGTGCCACCGGTCCCGCTCGGCGTCGGAGGCACCGCCGGCGAGGAGGGCGACGGCCGCGATCAGTGCCTGGCCGTGGAAGTGGTCGCTGCGCATGACCTGGAGTTCGTCGCTCTTGAGGAGTCCGCGGCTGATGGCCCGGCCGTTGACGCTGTCCATCATCAGGCCGTCATGGATGAGCGGCGCGTAGGCGTGTTCGACGCTGTCCAGGATGATCTGCCGGCCGGGGTCGGTGACCTCCCAGGTCGATCCGGCCAGCAGGGCGAAGAGCCGGCCGAGGCCGTCGAGCATGACCTGGCCGTACGTGCCCGAGTAGGCGATCCAGGTGTGCTGGACGAACGAGCCGTCGGCGTAGAGGCCGTCGCCCCCGGTCACGTACGGGAAGACGGGCGAGAGGGCGTCGCGGGCGAGCGCCGTCCTGGCTGCGTCGCGGCCGAGGATGCCGCGCAGCGCGACGGAGCGGCACAGGTCGACCCGGTTGGCGCCGGTCGAGGTGCCGCTGTAGTCGGTGAGCATGGTGTCGGGGATGAAGTGGTCGACGGCGGCGCAGGCGGCCAGGACGCGCTCCTCGCCGAGGTGCGGGCGCAGCACCGAGACGATGTCCATGAGCAGGCGCGGGCTGCCGATCTGCCATTCCCACCAGTTCCCGTACCGGGCCGTGGAGGGGTTGTAGACCGTCGCGGAGAGGTGGTCGAGTCCGCGGACGATGTCGGCGAGCAGCCCCGCGTCCCCGGTGTGGCCGGTGCCCTGCTGGGCGTACGCCTGGGTCATCGTCCACAGCCGGGAGTAGCTCCAGGTGATGCCGGACGGCGGGTCGAAGGTGTGCCCGGGCCAGAGCGAGCCGGCGGCGGGGGCCATGGCCGAGCGGAATCCGGCGGCGAGTTCACCGGTCCCGGCGAGCCGGGAGGTGTAGGGCTCGGTGGCGGGGTCGTAGCCGGTGCCGAGCGAGAGGTCGTTCCAGCGCAGCCGGAGCGTCTCGAACTCGTCCTCGGCCGCGCGGGCCGCGGGGGCGAGTGCCAGACCCAGTGCGGTGGCGCTGCCGGTGGCGAGAAAGGCTCGGCGCGACCAGGCGGGCAGAAGTGACACGGGAGTACCTCCGGGATCCAAGTGGTTCAGACCGGGCGGTGGTTGGTCTAGCACGCGCCGGCGACGACGTGAAGGGGGCGGGGCCGTCATCGGCCCCGCCCCCTTCACGTGTGCCGACGGTCAGCCGCCGCAGTGGAAGCGGGCGTTCCCCCAGTCGGCGTGGTCGTTGCCGTTGCCGTCGCCGCCGTCACCGACGACCAGCTCGACGTACTTCGCGCCGGTGACGTCAGCCGTCAGCGACCAGGCGGTGTCGGCGGCCTTGACGACCGGCGACTTCACCTTCTCCGTGCCGTCCGCCGTCACGGAGAACTGCACGCTGCCCGCGCTCTTCTGCACGTCGTCCACGCCGACCTCGGCGGTGAACGAGGTGCACTTCCCGCCCAGGTAGTAGCGGACCTTCGCGGGTGCGTGGCTGCCGAGGCCCTTGGTGTAGACGGTGCCGCCGATGGTCAGCGGGGTGCCGTCGCCGGTTCCGGTCTCGCCGTTGGAGAGGTCGCGCTCGACCGGTCCCCAGCCGTTCTCGGAGGCCGTCCAGTCCAGGTCACTGGCCCAGCTGTCCGTGGTGGGCGGCGGCGGCAGGGTCCGCACCGAGGTCTGCGCTCCGAGGGTGCGCCGGGCGCCGCCCACGGTGTAGCCGGCCTCGGAACTCAGCTGGTACGCCTGGTACTCGGCGTCCACCGGCGGGGTGACCTGCCAGCTTCCGGTGACTTTCGCACCGGCCGCGACCGAGTCGAAGGTGATGGCGCCCGCGGGCTCGGCCTTCCAGCCCTCGGGGACGGTCAGGCCCACCGAGACCCCGGTGACCTCGGTGGCCTCGTAGTTGGTGAAGCTCGCCTTCACGACGTTGGCCGTGCCCGGCTCCAGGGTCTCCGCGGCCGGTTCGACGGTGAGTGTGCCGCAGGCGGCCTGCTCACCGGCGGGAGCCTTGCCGAGGTCGGTCACAGTGAAGCCGTCGAGGACGAAGTCGGCGCCCTCGGGGGCGTCGCCGCGCTTGCGCAGCCCGGTCCAGGTGTCGCCGCAGCCCGCCGTGACGGTCTCGGTGAAGTGGCCGGTGGTGTGCTGGGCGCCGATCGCCGTGGTCCGGGTGGTCACCGAGCCGGGCTTGCCGTCCGCGGTGATCCGGTCGTAGCCGTCGACCCACTCGTAGGCGCCGGCGTGGCTGGACTGGTAGTCGTACTCGACCTTGTAGCGGTGGCCGTCGGCCATCGGTACGGTCCAGGGGGCGGTCCGGTAGACGAGGCCGGTGTTCTCCTCGTGGGCCTTGAGGGACTCCTTGCCGCCGAGCACGTCGTCGACGAGCTTTCCGTTCCAGCCGGCCTGGGTGTACGGGGCGTGCAGCTGGGAGATGCTGGTGCGGGGGTCGGTGGAGCCGCCCGCGTCGCCCTTGAGGAAGGGGCCCCAGCCCTGGTCGACGTCCTCGAAGTCCTCGTACACGACGGTGTTCTTCCTGGTCGCCGGGGCGTTGGCGACGACGCGGACGTCATCGGCGCGGACGGTCGCCGCGCTGCCCTTGGCGGCTTCGACGCGCAGCGTGGTGTGCCCGCCCGCGGGAGCGGTGAAGTTCACCTTGGCCCGCTGGAAGTACGTGCCGTGCCAGTCGGACGCGGCCACCTGGTCCTTGGCGGTGGAGCGGTCCACGGTCACGGACTTCCCGCCGGCCGACAGGGTGGTGCGGCGGGTCTTGCCGGGCTGGACCTCGATGAGCGCGGAGGCGGTGTAGCGGGTGCCGGGCTTCAGTCCGCCGATGCGCTGGGAGAGCGCGGCGGTGCCGGTGCCGGACAGCGCGGCGCTGTTGCGGCCCTGGTCGTCGGTGTCGCGGACGGCGGTGCCGGTCCTCGACCAGGCGGTCAGCCCGTTGTCGTTGAAGCCGGGGTCCTGGACCGGGGTGCCCTGGCCCCACTCGGCGTCGGCGGCCTTCGGCGCCTTGTCCGGGTAGAGGACGTACGGCTGCCCGGCCTCGGCCTTCAGCGTGATCCTCCCGTCCACGGGACGGACCGTGCCGGTCTTCACCCGGCCGTTGTCGGTGAGCTTGTAGACGGTGTACGTGCCCTTGGAGGGCACCGCCCAGCTGCTCGTGCCGCCGGACTTGCTGTAGTGGTACAGCTTCTTGCCGCCGTCCCACGGCAGCAGGTAGTCGGTGCCGCTGAGGACCTTGCGGCCGTGGTCGTAGAAGGTCCGCTTCCCGTCCTCGACCGTGCCGCTCACCCCGCCGGTGAAGGCGATGTCGTTGCCGTCCCAGCGGGTGATCTTCTGCTGCTGGAGGTACTTGGCGGGCAGGTTGCGCTGCCAGATGTTGTCGTAGAAGGCGTTCCAGTCGGTCTCGCCGGTCCAGCCCTCGAACTCGTCGATGGCGCTCTGGCCGAGGACCGGGTCGTTGTTCCAGACGTCCTTCTCGTCGTTGCGGATGAACCGGATGATCTGCGAGTTGAGGCCCTTGTTGGTGGCGCCGCCGTAGTCGAGGTCATTGGCCCAGTGCGACCAGAGCGAGCCGCGCTCGAACTTGTCGGCCCACTCGCTGGAGACGTTCCAGCCCTGCTTCTGGAGGGACTGGAGGGTCTTGTCGGCGATCCAGCCGTGCGAGTAGTAGACGTCGATGTACAGCATGCTGAGGTTGCTGTTGGTCTCGTCCCGCAGCTGCTGGAAGCGCTTGGCCAGGTCGCCGCTGTTGATGTCGCGGCGCTGGTCGATGTAGTAGCTCTGGTTCAGCCAGTTCCAGCCGGGCCTGGACTTGTCGACGAGCTTCTCGTCGAAGGCCTTCGCCTCCGGGTAGGCCTCGGTGGCGTTGACGTGGACGCCGAAGGTCGCGCCCCACTTCTTGCCGTCCTTCAGCAGCTCGTTGAGGTCCTTCAGCCCGCCGGCGCGCTTGTTGTAGTTGCCGCCGTAGTCGGGGTGGGCGGAGTCGTGGCCCTCGGAGGCGTACCCCTTGAGCAGCGCCAGCTGCCCGAGGCCGTCCGTGGAGAGGGAGATCCGCTTGACGTCGTCGAGGGTGCGCAGGAAGGGGTGGGTGGCCTGGCTGGCGAAGTTGAACGGGATGTGGGTGATGACCCGGTCCGCGGTGTCCTTGCTGCCCGGTGCGACCACGCCGATGGAGCGGAAGGCGACGGCGCCGTCCTGCCAGTCGACGGTCTTGTCGCCGTTGGCGTCGGGCGTGACGACGACCTTCGCCCAGGGCAGGTTGTCGCCGCTCTCGGGCTTGGGCGCGCCGTCGCCGCGGTAGGTCCACTGGCCGGACCAGACGCCGACCCGGGTGGAGCCGTCGTCGGCCTTGCGGGCCTGATGCCAGAAGCGTGCGTCGTCGCCGCCGGTGGCGCCGGCGGGCTTGTCGTACGAGGAGTTGGACTCGACGGCGGCCGCCAGCGATCCGGTGTTGAGGATCGCGTAGGTGGCGCCGAGCGGTGCGGCGTCGGCCTTGGTGGAGTCGGTGACCTTCGCGAAGACGTCCGCGGTCTTCGTCGAGTCGGGGTCCAGCCGGGTGAAGGCGGTCGCGGCACCGGTGTCCGTGCTGGCGACGGAGACCAGGTCGTGCCCGGGGATGTCGATCGTGCCGACCCGGAACGCCGCGGTGTCGCGGACGGCGGTCACCTTGAAGGTGGTGGCCCGTCCGGAGACCGACAGCGAGGCGTCGATCTCGACTCCGGGCAGATCGGCGAAGACCAGCGTGTAGCGGGCGGCCGATTTGGTGATCCGGGGCGCACCCTTGAGCTGCACCGGGTGTGTAGTGCCGTTGAGGGTGACGGCGGTGACCGGCCGGGTGCTGCCGGACAGCTGGTTCCCGGAGGCCCGGTCGGTGTACGTCAGCACTCGCGGGAAGTCGTCCGCGACGGCGACGGCGAGCTGTGCGGACCCGATGACGGCGCCTGCCGGGACGGCCGATTCGGCCGCGGCGGGCGCGGGGGCGGTGGCTGAGGCGGGGAGGGCGGTCCCCACCAGAGCCAGGACGGCGGCTGAGGCGGCGGCAGCAGCGCCCGCCGTAGTGAATCTTGGCGACATGTGCTCTGAGTAGTCGCCGTGTCCGGACACCGTCAACGACGTACGGCTCCCAGGGCCTCTCCAGTCCAACAACCGCTCTGCGTAAGTCCAAGTAGGTCCACGTGGCAGGCGCGGAAGCCAGCAGCCGTTCCGTGTTCAGATGTTGATCACGGTGGCCGGATACGGCGTGGGCGGATACGCCAAGTAGCGACTCTGAGCGTCGAGTTGTGAAGACCTTCGATTTTTGAGAGCGCTCTCAGCCATAAGTCTTGACGGTCGCCGCGGCCCTCGCGAGAGTGGTGCGCACCGTGGACGCGCTCGTTCCACCTCCCCGCACCGTCCCGCCGTCCGCGCCCCTCCTGTCCCCCACCGTTCACCACCCCACACCCCACCCCCCACGCCTCAGGAGTCCCCTCGTGATTTCGCGCAGACTGTTCCTGACGGGCGGCGTCGCCGCCTCCGCGACCGCACTCACCTACCCCGTCTGGGGAAGCGCGCTGAGCCCGCGCGCGTCGGCGGCCGCGGCGACCTGCGAACTGGCCCTGGAGAACAAGTCCCTGCCCGGCCGGGTCAACGCGTACGTCACCGGCCATGAGCAGGGCACCGACCGCTGGGTGCTGTTGCGGGCCGACGGCAGCGTCTACCGCCCCGACTCCCCCGCGGCCCCGCAGACCCCGCTGCCGGTCGACTGCGCCATCCCGCTGAACGCGGCGGGCGGCGCACCCGTCGTGGTGACGCTTCCCCAGATGTACGGGGCCCGGGTCTACTTCGTGCGCGACGACACCCTGGACTTCTACCTCAACCCGGGCCCCTCCCTGGTCGAGCCGGCCTTCGCCACGTCCACGGACTCGAACTACGGGCGCACCTGGTCGTTCTGCGAGTTCACCTTCAACCCGTCGCAGCTGTACGCGAACATCAGCTACGTCGACCTGGTGACCGCGCTGCCGATCGGCCTGACCCTGGAGGGCGACACCACGCACGCCGTGGCCCCGCTCCCGGACGGCGCCGTCCAGAAGATCGCCGACGGCCTCATCGCCCAGGCCGCCGCCGACGGGCAGCCCTGGGACAAGCTGGTGACGCACGGCTCGGACGGCGGCGTGCTGCGGGTCATCTCGCCGCAGAACCTGATGGCGCCGTTCTTCGACCGCCCGGACGAGATGCCGTTCCGGGATCTGTTCACCGCGCAGATCGACGAGGTCTGGGAGAAGTACCGCTCGACGGACCTGCGGATCGACCTCCAGGGCGGGCGCGGCGTCTTCACCGGGCGGGTCAGTGGCGACACCCTGACCTTCAACGGCGGGCACACCTTCGTCAAGCCCGTCTCCAAGGACATCTTCACCTGCAACCACGGGCCGTTCACCAACAACCCGGCGGACTCCGACGACAAGAAGGGCCTGCTGGCCCGGCTCGCGGCCGGGTTCAACCGCTCGATCATGCTCAGCCACCCCGACCAGCCGAACGGCACCTCGGTGGCGGACTACTACCAGGGCGCGGTGACCAACCACTGGTCGCGGATCGTCCACGCCAACAGCCCGATCGGCTACGCCTTCCCGTACGACGACGTACGCCCCGACGGCGAGCCGGACGTCTCGGGCGCCGCGAACGACGGCAACCCGCGGCGCTTCACCGTGAGCGTCGGCTCCTGACCTCCCCCCGCGGAATCCGGAGGTGCCCCCAGCGGGACGGGGGCACCTTCATGTGCGGGCCCCTGCCGCCTGGTCGTCGTACGCGGATGCTCGACCACGTAGCGGCGCAGGTCGTCGCGGACCGCTGTCGGCGTCCCGCTCGGCGCGGTTCAGCAGGTGCCGCATACCGTCCGGGGTGCTTCCCCGGACCGCTCGGCGATGATCCAGCGGTTCTTGCGCGGCAGGCCCACGAGCAGGCCGCGCACCCACCGCCTCACCCGTCGGCGAGGTTCGACCCGTGTGAACCCCCCGGCAATCCGGCCCGTCATGGCCTCGAACGCCTGCTGCCGGCGGGCAGGGTCTACGCGGTGACGGCGTCCAGCCATCTCCGTTGCCTCCGCCCCTCGCGGACCGCAGACCGAAAGCGACCGGGACCGCCGGGCTCCGCGGCTTGGCCGTGGACGGCAAGAGCCTGCGTGGCGCGGCCAAGGCGAAGGGCCGGAAGATTCACCTGCTCGCCGCTCTGGAACACACCACCGGCCTGGTCCTCGCCCAGCTGGACGTCGGCGAGAAGACGAACGAGATCACCTGCTTCCAGCCGCTGCTGAACACTGTGGCCGAACTGGCCGGCGTCGTGGTCACCAGCGACGCGATGCACACCCAGCGCGAGCACGCCGACTACCTCCTGGGCCGCGGTGCCCACTACATCGTGATCGTCAAGGGCAACCAGAAGAAGCTGCGCAGGCAGCTCAAGTCCTTTCCGTGGAAGGACATCCCGCTTCAGGGCCGCACCAAAAGCGTCGGCCACGGCCGCTCGGAGATCCGCCGGATCAAGGTCGCCACCGTGAACAACCTGCTCTTCCCCGGAGCCCGCCAGGCCGTCCAGATCAAGCGCCGCCGCACCGACCGAAAGACCGGCAAAACCACGATCACGACCGTCTACGCAGTCACCAGCCTGACCGCCGGGCAGGCCGCCCCGGCCCAACTCGCCCGACTCGTCCGCGACCACTGGACGATCGAGGCCCTGCACCACGTCCACGACACCACCTTCGCCGAGGACGCCTCACAGCTGCGGACCGGCAATGCGCCCCGCGCGATGGCCACCTGGCGCAACCTCGCCATCGGAGCCCTCCGGACAGCCGGGGTGAAGAACATCGCGGCCGGCCTCCGTCACAACGCCCGCGACCCCCGTCGCCCCCCTCGCGCTCCTCGGCCTCGGATGAGCACAAATCCGGCGTCACGCAACTACGCCGAAGCCCTGCGCCCTTGAACCGGGCTGAAACTGCCAAGTCGAATTACTCACTCGAATGAGTGGTGAAGCTTTCGTACCGGCGCCCTGGAAGGGAAATGCTGCCAGCCTGAGCTCACGAGTCATTGCTCGTGGACCGGGTCGCGGCGGGCATTTGATTCGCCCACCGCACAGGAAAATTCGAGGTCTTCGCGTGCCGGAAAAATCCATTATTCACAGCAAGGCCCAGCATTACTACAACGTGTTCCATCACGAGCGCGACGGGTGGGTCAGCGAAACCGACGTGTACGCCTGGGTGGGCCGCACGACGCGGGAATTCAAGCTCACGCCAGGAACCGCCCCCGCCGACGCGCTGCAGAGATCCCTTCTGGAGTACTGGAAGAGATTGTTTGCCCCCATGGACACAGACGGGGACGGCGTCGTATCACGCGACGAATTCCTGACCGGGTTTGTCAGCCTTGGGGACAAGCCGGATGATTACGCGCGGATTGTCACGCCGTCCGCCAAGGTCTTCGTGGCCACCGCCGACGTCGACGGAGACGGCGAACTCGACAAGTCCGAGTTCAAGCGCCTGTTTCAGTCCTCTTTCGCGCTGAGCGACGAAGACATCGACGTGTCGTTCGCCGACATCGACGCCGACAGCTCCGGCTCCATCTCAACTGACGAGTTGAGAGCGGCCATTCGCGTGTTCCACAGCAGTACTGATCCGAACGACCGAGGTCACCGCCTCCTGGGAGCCTTGCGTTCCTGAGCCGACAGAACCGGACAGTGTCCTCACGTCCAGAGCCCCTCGCCGTCGGACGCTGATTCCACTCGGCACCGGCGATCAGAGGGGCTCCGCCGGTCCCGCATCGAGCCGCGCTCAGAAACGACACGCCAGGAGAAACGACCGTGACCACCCAACTGCGGACAACCAAGGCCCCACTGGTGACGGCGCACGCCAAGCACATGGTGGCCGAGACCGGCGTCCTGACCAATCCGTACTTCCGAACGCTGGTAGACGGAAGCATGTCGTTGGAGAGCTTCCGCACAAGCCAGGAGCAACTCGGTTTCGCCGTCACCTACTTCGCCCGCCCGATGGCCGCACTGGTGTCGCGGATCGAGCACCCCGCGGACCGCATCGGAATCCTGGGCAATGTCGTGGAAGAACACGGCGGATTCCGCCCTCAGGAATTCCATCACGAGACCTTCCGCCGATTTCTGGCCAGCATCGGCAGCGACACCGCACAGCTGAACGGCCTGAAGATGATGCCGGCCGTCCACGCGTACAACAGCGTTCTCAGTGCGGTGTGTACGTGGGAGGACCCGCAGGTAGGAATTGGCTGCATGGGCGCGATCGAGTACGCATTCGCCTCGGTATCGGCCATCACGGGCAACGCGACTGTGAACCGCGGTTGGGTCGCTCAAGCCGACCTGATGCACTACGGACTCCACTCCGAGATCGACGAACAACACGCAGAGGACTTCTTCCTGCTGCTGGAACCCCACTACCGAAACCCAGCCGCACGACGCCGAATCGACCAGGGCCTCGGCCTGGGCGCGTACGCGCTGAACCGCCTCTACAGCGATCTGTCCGAACTGGGTCGTTCACAGCAAAACTGATCACGGCTGGGCGAGCAGGAAGGCTGCGGGCGCGGGGAATACAGACAGGATCGCGTTTTCCGCCGCCCCGGTCGACCGCCCCAGAAGCGGTGAACGTGCGCGATCGCATGCCCCTCCACCCTACGTTTCCGCAGGTCAGAGGGGCACCCCGAACAACAACGCCAGTTGGCGCATGATCAGGTTCGTGCGCCAGTACGCTGCGACCAGCAGCGCCCGGTCCTCCAGCGGCAGACCCCACGGCCGACCCCTGCGGACCGCATCCGCACCCTCGCCCCGCAGAACCGACACCAGCTGGTCGAACTGCCGCGGGCTCAGCCCGGTGAACGGGGCTGTCCAGGACGGCTCCGATGCCGTGAGAACACCAGCCACAACAAGATCATCTCACCCGTGACCAGAGGGTTGCCTCAGATGCGGACGCTCAGCCGCAGGTTAGCCTCGCGCTTTCACGAAGCGGGCTGTCCGACGGGTGGTCAGGTAAGCGAAAAGCGCCTCTGACCAGCAAGAATGAGGATTGTCGAGGTCCTTGTTCCTGCCACAGCCGGAGGCACTTCCCAAGTGAAGAAGAGTATCGGGTCGTACCCGCGTGTCCGCATCGAGGGCGGTGGCCGCGGGGTGGTGTCCCAGGCCGGCGCCGTGCTGCTGGTCGAGACGGTCCGTAAAGCCGGGCTGGACCAGGTGATATCGGCGGCGCCGGCACCGTGGCAACGCCCTCGGGCGGTGCACGATCCGGGGAAGATCCTGCTGGATGTGGCCCTGGCGGTCGCACTCGGCGGGGACTGCCTCGCGGATGCCGGGATGCTGCGGGCCGAGCCGGCCGCGTTCGGACCGGTAGCCTCCGACCCGACCGTTTCCCGCCTCATCGACACCCTCGCCACGGCCGGGCCGAAGGCCCCTACCGCGATACGGCCCGTGGTGCTGGGCCTCGATCGTCCAGTGCCCGCAGGCCAGTTGGGCAAGCTGGGCGGGTGGGGCCTGCTGCGCGGCGAGGCTGGTGACCGCGTAGACGGTCTTGAGGCTGACCTTCTCCGTCGTGCGATGGACACGGCGCCGGACGATCTGGGCGGCCTGACGGATGCCGGGGAAGAGCAGGTTGTTGACCGTGCAGACCTTCAGCCTGCGGATCTCGGAGCGTCCGTGACCAGTCGTGCGTGTCCGGTCCTGGAGCGGTAACTGCTTCCAGGGAAGGGACTTCAACTGCTTGCGGAGCCTCTTCGTGTTGCGCTTCACGATCACGATGTAGTGGGCGTCCCGCCCGCGCAGATAGGTGGCGTGCGTACTGGGTGTGCATGGCATCGCTGGTCACGACGGTGCTGGACAGGTCGGGCAGCGTGTCCAGGAGGGGCTGGAAACGCGTGGTCTCGTTGGTCTTCTCACCGACGTCCATCTGCGCGAGGACCAGCCCGTCGGCGTGGTGGCAGGCGGCCAGGAGGTGGATCCTCCGTCCGTTGGCTCGGGCCGCACCCCGCAGCGACTTCCCGTCGACGGACAGCGCCTGCAGCCCGTCGCTTCGGCGTACGGAACCAAAGCCAGCAGTACATCGAACTGTGCGTCGTCATGGACATCAACATCGATCCCCATCCCGGGATCGCTCGTCGCTGAACGGAGGCCGTCGGCCAAAGCGCTCTCCGCCATCAGCAAGGCCCGCTCGCAGGCAGGCACGACCTCTTGCGGCCAGACTTCATCGCTGTAGGCGTCAACGTGAGCGGTCTCGATGCTGTCCCGCAGGACAAGAAGTGCCTCACGATGCACGTGCACCACGTCTGCGGCACCCAGGCCACTCCGAAGAAACAGCTCGCGACGTGCACCATCGCCGTTACTGATCATGCGGCCGAGCTTCTCACCCGAGGTAGCCCCCCCCCGGCATCACGGGGCTACAGCTTTCGGGGTCCCACTGGATGCGGGCCTGGGGGACGGTCGGCAAGCGCGTCGCCAAAGGGCCGGGGCGCGGGGGGAGCCATTGCGGCTCCCCTCTTCGACGTCGACTTCAGCCTCGGGCCGTCCGGACGGAATCTGACCGGAACGCCCGGTCAGTAGGCCGAGTTGACGTTGTCGATCGAGCCGTAGCGCTGAGCGGCGTAGTTGGCGGAGGCGGCGATGTTGGCGACCGGGTCGTAGACGTCATGCGCCGTGCCACTCACGTGGTAGGCGTTGAAGGTGGGGTCGATGACCTGGAGCAGACCCTTGGACGGGATGCCCTTGGCGGCGTTGGAGTCCCAGTTGTTGATGGCGTTGGGGTTGCCGCCGGACTCACGCATCAGGTTGCGGTGGATGCCTTCGTAGGTGCCGGGGATGCCCTTCTCGTGCATGACCTTCAGTGCCTGGTTGATCCAGGCGTCGACGTTGCCACCGGAGGCCTGAACAGGGGCGGCGGGGGCAGCGGGGGTGGCGGCCGTGGCGGCCGGGGCTCCGGCGACGGCGCCGGCCACGATCGCGGCTCCTGCGGTGACCATACCCAGCGAGAGCTTCTTGGTCCGGTTCATGCGGGCGAACTTCTCGGACATCGCGGTGAACTGCATCTGGTAATTCCTCTTTCGTTGCGGGGTGATGCCATGAATTGTTAATCGAGAGAGGAATTGGGGTCAATACCCTCCTACCACTACTGACATTCGTAGCTGGTATGGGAAATGACCTGCAAGACGCCACGAAGGCGGGAAAGCAGGCCCCGACGGGTCTACTATTACGCTTAATGGTGATGGCGATCACGTGCCCCACCTCACACGGCAAATGCCGCATACCCGCATGATAGTGACGCAGCTCATGTGGCCTGCGTCATATCGATGACACTTTATTCGCTCACCGTAATGGTTGATAAGCGTTCCGTATTGGCGGAGTGAGAGTGCGGAATCCGGCCGTGGACCGCACAGCTCGGCGGGGTCCTTCAGGAGGGCCCGCCGTCGACTCGATCCACCGAGAAACACCCCATCGCCGTCGCCCCCCGCGCACGAAGGCGCCCCCGGCCGAAAAGGGCGGAGGCGCCGTCGTGCGCGGGGACCGGAGCGTCAGCAGCCGCCGCAGTTGTAGTAGGTCACGTCCCAGTGACTGCCCTCGTCCGCGTAGACGTTGCCGGAGCCGGACTGGTACTGGGGCGCGCCGTCACCGCGCAGGCCGATGTAGCTGAACACGCCGTGGATGTAGTTGGTGAGACAGGTGGTCTTGCCGAAGTCGAGCTTGTAGCCGTTCCAGTGCGAGTACGTGCCACTCGCGTGCCCGGTCTCGGTGCCGCCGGTGATGTTGAGCGCGCAGCCCGTGGCGCTCTTGAGGGTCTGGGCACCCTGGGCGGTCGGCAGGTTGAGCTGGTCGAAGGAGGTGCAGGTGGCGACGTTGCGGTTGGAGCAGCCGCCGGAGGACGACCAGGTGACCCCGGACGAACTGAATCTGGCGGTCGCCTGGCTGTGGGTGAGCTTGCTGACGGCGAAGGCGTCCGTCGCGCCGGAGACGACCCCGATTCCGGGGGCGAAGAGGACTCCGAGGACGAGGGCGAGAGCGGTCAGAACGGGGCGCAGCGTCATACGGGACACCATGAGAGATTCCTCCTGTGCATGACAACGGGGGGCAGGGAGATAGTGCCCGAGTTCTACGCGCGTCCGCCAGAGGGCGTGGAGTGACGGTCGCGTGAATGCATGGCGCCGCACGTAACGGTCCGGACCCTGATGTTGAACTTTGAACAAGATGGGTCTAGAGTGAATCTCGTTGAAGGTTAAACAACTACGTCGAGCCCCGCTCGATCACGTCCCCGAGGAGGAGCCATGGCTCTGTTCAACCGCAAGAACAACGACACCCAGACCGCCACCACCGCCACCGTCGACCCGGCCCTGGCCGCCCTCACCGGCGACTACACGATCGACCCGTCCCACAGCAGCATCGGCTTCACCGTGCGCCACGCGATGGTCACCAATGTGCGCGGCTCCTTCGGTGAGCACGAGGGCAGCCTGAAGCTGGACGGCAGCAGCCCGGCCGACTCCACCGTCTCGATCGACGTCAAGATCGCCAGCGTGGACACCGGCATCGCGGACCGCGACGGCCACCTGGTCAGCGGCGACTTCTTCGACGCCGAGAAGTTCCCCCTCATGACGTTCCGCTCGACCTCCGCCGAGCAGCTCGGCGGCGACAAGTACCGCGTCACCGGTGACCTCACCATCAAGGACGTCACCCGCCCGCTCGCCATCGACCTGGAGTTCAACGGCTCCGCGACCGATGTGTACGGCAACGAGCGCGTCGGCTTCGAGGGCGGCGCGGACATCCTGCGCTCCGACTGGGGCCTGACCTGGAACGCGGCGCTGGAGACCGGCGGCGTGATGGTCAGCGACAAGGTGAAGCTGAACTTCGACATCTCCGCGATCAAGGCCGCCGCACCGCAGGCCTGACACCGAGGGGAACACCCCGACCGAGCGCCCGCCGTCCGCCCCTCACCCGGGGTGGACGGCGGGCGCTCGGCGTTCGGCTGCCGCGCCCGCGGGCGGGGCGTCAGCGCGAGCGGTCGAGTACACCGCCGGCCGCCGAGCGGAGGGGCCCTTCGCGGCATGGGCAGGCACGGAGAACCCCGGGATGGGCTCGGACACCCGGGCCCACCCGCCCTGTTGTCAACCCGCTCCCTAATGTAGTACTTCTTATACATGAGTGAGCAGGTGCACAACAGGTTGGCGATGGTGCGCGCGGAACGCAAGGTGTCGCGGCAGGCGCTGGCCGAGGCGGTCGGCGCCCATTACCAGACCATCGGCTACATCGAGCGCGGGCAGTACAACCCGAGCCTCGATCTCGCGCTGCGCGTAGCCGAGTTCTTCGAACTGCCGGTGGAGGCCCTGTTCTCCCTCCGGCCGTTCCGCCCGCTCACGGACGAGGTCTACGGGAGGAAGCGATGACCACCACGGGCGCGACCCGGCACACCCGCTACGACCGGCGCATGTTCGCCGTCATGAACAACCCCCGGACGAACGCGCTGCACGCGACAGCCGCGCGCCGCCGCACCGCCGTCGGCGCCCATGTGGTGCTCACGGCGGCCGGTGTGGCCGCGGGCATCGGCGCGTACACGGCCGACCGGCCCTGGCTCGCCGTGGCCGTGCTCGTCCTGCTCCTCCCCTGGTGCCTGGCGACCGGCGTGATCAACGGCGCCACCCGCGGGCTGCTCGAACTGCGCACGCACGTCCTGGACGAACGCCAGCTGGCGGAGCGGGACAGAGTACGGGCGCGGGCGCACCGTCTGACGACGTATCTGCTGGCGTGCGCGGTCGCCGGTGTCGCCGCGGCCGACTGGGGCGGTCAGGTACGGGCCGGGGCCCTGCTCGTACCCGTCCTGGCCGCGGTCTTCGTCACACACTGGCTGATGCCGCTGTGGGTGGCCGGACTCGCCGCGCAGGACGAGCCGCTGGGAGAAGCGGAGCAGGGACCCGAATCGCTGTAGGACGTGTCACGGAGGGCCGTGGGGCGTGTTCCGGAAGTCCCGTCCGGCCGGGCAGCTCTTCCTGAAGGCCGATCGGCGACCGCACACGTGTGCCGGCTCCGACATCCTCCTCGCCGGCTGGCAGCTGGCTGATACGGGCGTCGGGCCTTGTCCGGAAATCCCGTTGACGGTCCAGTACCGTGGCGAATGATGTGAACGGGAGGCGTGTGAGCACATGGCCGTTCACCATCGCCCCCGTACACCACCGCTTCGGGGGAGTGCTCCATGGAGATTCGGCTGCGCGTGGAGTCGGCTGTGCGCGACGAGGCGGAAGAGCTGACGTCGGCCCTTCACGACTGGCTGAGGGAGGATCGCGACGTGGGCCGGCACGCCCGCATCGGCCGCCTGGCCGACTCGGGCGGGACCCCGAGCGGTGCGATGAGCGCGGACTGGTTCGGCTGGGTGCAGCTCATCGCGGGTTCGGGCTTCTCGACCGCCGGCCTGGTCTACGCGCACAACGCCTTCCGCGCGTCCCTGCCTCGTCGTCAGCAGACCGTCTCGGTGGTCATCGAGCACAACGGCACCCGGATCGTCCTGGAGGACGCCTCGCCCGAATCGGCCGCGCGTATCGCCGAGATCCTGAGCGGCTCCGGCGACGACGAGGAAGCGCCCGGTGGCTCTTCCTGACCCCGGTGCCAGCCGGGCGGTTCTCGTCGGCGTCGACAAGTACCGGCATCTGCCCTCACTGCGCCCGGTGGGCCGGGGCCGCGACCGGCTGGCCGAGCTGCTGAGGGACCCGACCGTGTGGGGGCTGGATCAGCGCCATGTCACGGTGCTGGGAGCGCAGGCCTCCCGCGATGACATCCTCACGGCCGTCAAGCGGGCGGCGCGGGAGACGACGGACACGTTCCTGCTCTACTTCGCGGGGCATGGTCTGCGCAGCAGGGGCGGGAGCGCCCAGCAGCTGCACCTGGCGCTGACCGGTGCCGACGACGAGCATCCGCAGATCGGCAGCATCGCGTACCACGACATCCGGGAGATCCTCACCGCCGGACACCAGGCGCGACGCAGGATCGTTCTGCTCGACTGCTGCTACAGCGGGCTGGCGGGCGGCATGGGGCAGCAGGCAGCTCCCCGTGAGGAGCTGCAGCAGGCGGCCATCGAGGGGAGTTATCTCCTCACCTCCGCCTCCAGCACCCAGCGGGCCTTCGCCCACGACGGCCGGCCCTACCCGGAGTTCACCGGCGCGCTGATCGGGGTGCTGGAACAGGGCATCCCCTCGGCGGGTCCCGAGCTCACCCTGGACCAGACCTGGCGAGCCGCCCGTGCCACCCTCCTGCGGCGCGGAGATCCGGAGCCCCAGCAGTTCGGCCAGAACGCCGCGGGCCAGCTTCCCTGGGTGCGGAACCGGGCGCACGACGCGCCGGCCGCAGGCGGATTCCGGGCTCGTGGCCCGCAGGTGTCAACCGCGCGCCGGCGTAAGGCCGCACGGGTCCTGAGGGTGCTCGGCGTGCCCCTCGTGACGCTGGCCCTCGCCACTCCGGTCATCCCGGAGAACCCGCCCGCTCAGGGTACGGACGACCGGGCATCCGGAGGCCGCTCGGCGGCGCCTCGGGTGCGGCCGTCATCGGTGGTCGTGCCGAGCACCTCCCCCACACCGAGTGCGTCCCCCACCCCGTCCAGCGGCAAGACCCCCAAGCAGCCCGGCCCGGACCCGACACCCCGGACGCACTCCGCGGACAAGGGGGTTCGGGTCTCACTCGCGCGCTCGTACGTCGGGCAGAGCGGGTTCCTCTCGGCTGTCGCCTACGCACCCGACGGCCGTCTCATCGCCGGCGGGAGCGAGGACGGGAGCATCTACCTGTGGAACGCCGATACCGCCAAGAGGGTGCGAATCCTGTCCGGGCACAGCGACAGGATCACGAGCCTGGCCTTCGATCCGGGCAGTTCCACTCTGGCCAGTGCCAGCGGCGACAGGACCGTCCGCCTGTGGGACGTGTCCAGCGGCACGTCGCGCCACACCCTGAGCCACCCCGGCGAGGTCTACTCCGTGGCCTTCAGCCCGGACGGGGGAACGCTCGTGAGCGGCGGCCAGGGCGACGCCGTCCGCCTGTGGAGCGTCAGCGACGGCAGTGCGCTCGAGACGTTCGACGACCAGAAGGAGGACGTGCTCGCCGTGGCCTTCAGCCCCGACGGGGAGAGCGTCCTCAGCGGCAGCTACGACAGATCGGCCGCGGAGTACGACGTGGGCGGCAGCTGGACCTGGCGCGACGAGAAGCTGTCGTCCGACGCCATCACCGCGGTGGCATACGGCCCCAAGGACTACGTCAGGGCTGCCGGAGGGTACGACAAGGTGATCCGGACCTGGACCGGCCCTGACTCCGGCACGAAGACGTTCAAGGGACACACCGAATCGATCACCGCGTTGGCCTTCAGTCCCGACGGGAAGATCCTCGCGAGCGCCGGCCTGGACGCCATCCGGCTGTGGGACGCGCAGAAGGCCACGCCCCTCAGAACGATCCCGGGCGCCGGCAGCACCATGGACATCGCCTTCAGCCCCGACGGCACGCACCTCGCCGGCGTCAGCGGCAGAGCGGTACAGCTCTGGAGCATCACCCGGTAGACCGCCGCTCGGAACACCGGCGTGGCCGGACCCGGCGACACACCGGGGTTCGAGTCCTGTCGGGTGACGTCGCCCGGTCCGGTGCCCCGGTCCTGCCAAGGCCGGGGCTGCCGCTAGGGTTTCAGCACTCGCGAAGGCCGGGCGCCGGGTCCTGGCCGGTCTTCAGGGAGACGGCGGGGACGTTGCCCCACTGGCCGTTGTCGAGCTGGGTCCAGTACCAGATGTCGTTCTGGCCCTCGTGGGGGTCCCCGTGGCCCCAGCAGGCGAACCAGTTGAACCCGGTGGTGAGCGTGCCACGGGTCGCCGAGCGGTAGGAGCGGTCCGCGTACCCCTTCGCACCGACGGTGTTGCCGCAGTACAGCCGGCCGTCGGAGCGGACCCC
Source organism: Streptomyces sp. NBC_01260 (assembly GCF_036226405.1). Classification (NCBI taxonomy): domain Bacteria; kingdom Bacillati; phylum Actinomycetota; class Actinomycetes; order Kitasatosporales; family Streptomycetaceae; genus Streptomyces; species Streptomyces sp. NBC_01260. The sequence goes on from NZ_CP108464.1 coordinate 2,108,102, forward strand.
GCACTCGGCGGCGTGGGCGGTCGTGGCCGGCACGGAGAGTGCGAGCAGGGCGGTGACGGCGAAGGCGCCCACCGCGGTGGTCAAGCGTCGAGTATTCATGATCGACTCAACGGCTGACCGGGAGCGGGGTCACGGTCACCACTCCGGCCTCACCGCACCGGCCCTGCCGCCCCCTTGACCGCTCCGTGCCGGGCCGGGTCAGCCCATGCTCTTGGCGCCGTCCAGCGATTCGCGGATGATGTCGGCGTGCCCGGCGTGCTGGGCGGTCTCCGCGATGACGTGCATCAGCACCCGGCGGGCCGACCACCGCGCGTCGCCCTCGTACCAGGGAGCCTTCGGCAGTGCGTGAGTGGCGCCCAGGTCCGGCAGGCCGGCGAGCAGTTCGTCGGTCCGGCGGGCCGCTTCGGCGTAGTCGGCCAGCACACCCTCCAGCGTCTCACCGGGCAACAGCCGGAATCCGTCGGTCCGCCGGGCCCAGTCGGCCTCGGTCATGGCGGTGAAGTCCGGCATCGCCGAAGCCCCGTGCACGATGAAGTCCGCCCAGCTCCGTTCGACCTGGGCGACGTGTTTGATGAGACCGCCCAGGCACAGCTCGCTCGCGGTGGGCCGCAGCCCGGCCTGCTCGTCGGTGAGGTCACGGGTGGTGAAGCGCAGGAAGTGCCGCTGCTTGGTCAGCGCCTCCAGCAGGTCGGCACGCTCGCCGGTGAGGGCCGGGGCGGCGGCCACGTCGCGGGTGTCCAGCTCATTGGCGTCGGCGTTGCCGTTGGCATTCATGGTCTCTACCTTCGATCGTTCGTGTTCCGCCGGTCAAGGACCACGTTAGGAGCCGTATAGGTCAGTTACTGACCTGAATGACGGACGGATGTCGGCGTGCCGGCCACCATGGCGGCCGGCACGCACACCCGGGCCCCCGCGCCCGCGGACCGCCGTCAGCGGCGGCGGACCTTCAGCGCGTTGTCGGTACGGGTGGTGGGGTTCCCGTCCGGGTCGTTCTGCACGCGCTCGTGCTCCTCGCTGACCAGCACGTCCCATTCGCCCGGGGGGAGTTCGAGGGAGGCGAGCACCTCCTCGGTCGTGGGGAGCTCCATGTCCGCGTGGGCGTGCTCCCACGCCGGGAAGCCCGCGTGACCGACGATCAGGAGCACTCCGCCGGGTGCGACGGCCGAGGCCGCCCGCCGCAGGATCTCCTCGCGCGGCAGATCGCCCATCGAGTGCAGGAACGAGGCGGAGACGAGGTCGTACTCCCCCTCGGGGAAGGAGACCCCGAGGTCGTGGAACTGCCAGTCGATCCGCTCGGCGACCCCTGCCTCGGCGGCGTGCTCGGCGGCCCGGTCGAGAGCGACGCGCGAGATGTCCGTGGCGGTGACCTGCCAGCCCCACCGCGCGAGCCAGACCGCGTCGGCCCCCTCGCCGCACCCGAGGTCGAGGGCGCGTCCCGGTGTCAGCCCCTCCACTTCACGGACGAGCGCGGTGTTGGGATTCCCGCTCCAGATCCGGTGGCTCTCGCGGTAGCGCTCGTCCCAGAGTTCCGCGTCGGACGGCGTGCTGTCGGTTGTCATGGTGTCTCCTGCAGTCCGTGACGGCGGCTTCCGAGCGTCTGCTCGCAGACCTGGCGCTCGGCCTCCGCCGAGAAGGGTGCGCGGCGGGCCTCGACCGCGCGGCGGGTGTCGTCGCCCACCAGGTCGGCGTTGATGGCGGAGGCCGCCTTCAGCCCCGCCCCGGCGGCGCCGATGACCTGCTCCATCAGGTTGGTGACGTTACCGGCGGCCCAGACACCGGGTACCTCGGTCGCACCGGACGGATCGGCCGCGATGTACGTACCGATGGTGTGGCCGCCCGCCTCCAGTTCGGTGGCGTGCAGCCCGAGGCCGTCCAGGACCCCGGACCGGGCGGTGAAGCGCGGCTGGACCACCACGGCCTCGCGCGGCACGACCCGGCCGCCGGCCAGCCGCACCCCGGTGAGGCGGTCCCCGCTCACCTCAAGTCCGGTCACCTCCCCGTCCACCACGGCGATGCCTCGCGCGGCGAGCTGCTCGTACTCCTCGTCGCCCGGCTCGGGCGCGTTGTGCAGGAAGAGGGTGACGTCGTCGCTCCACTGCCGCCAGAGCAGCGCCTGGTGCACGGCCATCGGACTCAGGGCCAGGATGCCGATCGGTGCGTCCCGCACCTCCCAGCCGTGGCAGTACGGGCAGTGCAGCACGTCCTGCCCCCATCGCTCGGCCAGGCCGGGGATCGGCGGCAGTTCGTCGACGAGCCCGGTGGTGACGAGGAGACGGCGCGCGGTGACGGCGGTGCCGTCCGCCCGTACGACCCGGAACCCTGCGCCGCCCGGCAGCTTCTCGGCCGTCACGGCCTCACCCTCGACGATCTCGGCCCCGTACCCGGACGCCTCTTCCCGGCCGGTGGCCAGCAGCTCGGTGGGCGGGACGCCCTCGCGGCCCAGGTAGTTGTGCGCGTGGGACGCGGGTGCGTTGCGCGGGCTGCCCGCGTCGATCACCAGCACCGAACGCCGCGCCCTGGACAGCGCCAGGGCCCCGCTCAGACCGGCGGCCCCGCCACCGATCACCACTACGTCGTACATCTGCGTCGTCATCTCGCTCATGCGAAACACCTCCATCTACGGGAGATGGTGCGCCCCCTCGTCCCACACGGCAAACATCCTTGCCGAAGCGGCAAACTCGCACCAGACGACCTTCCCCGGGTTCCGCTCCCCCACCCCCCACAGAGCATCTTGCGCAGCGAGATCGGGGACCCTGTTGTCCTGCGCGAGCAGATCCGGCACCTGCGACAGTGCGTAGAACTGCCGTTCCTGGATCTCCAGATCATGCCGATGAGACTCCCCAAGCACGCCGGGCTCGCAGGGCCGATGGTTCTGCTGGAGACGGCCGACCACGACCATCTCGCCTACGTCGAGGGGCAGCTCACCAGCTTCCTGCACGATGACCCCGATGACGTCAGCGTGCTCCAATTGAAGTGTGGGATGCTGCGTTCGCAGGCGCTTTCCATTGAGAAGAGCACGCGCCTACTGGACGAACTGCTTGGAGAGAGATGATCCGCGCAGCACACCGCACAGGCCTCAACTGGTTCAAGTCCAGCCACAGCAGCGACCAGGGCGGCAACTGCGTAGAGGTCTCGGCCCACCCCGCCGCCGTGCACGTCCGCGACTCCAAGGTCACCGACGGTCCCGTCCTCACCGTCCCCCCGCACGCCTGGTCCGCGTTCCTCGGCGCCACCGTCTGACTCGCTGCCCGCTGTCCCTGACCGAGCGGCCCGGAAAGACCTGCCGACGCGGCGCGCTGTAGGTCGCCTGTCGGTGCGGTCGGTGAGCTGTCGGTGGCATGTCGGCCCACCTGTTCGACACCGACACCCGGCACGCCGCCGCCGCGAAGGCGGTCGGTGGCGGGTCGATGTTCGCACTTGAGCCGGGCAAGAAGCAGATCGCGGCTCACCGGGAGAGCGGCGGGACCCTCCATACGTACGTGATGCTGACCAAGCCGCAGGACTGGTTCGCCCGCATCGACTTCACCGACCCCGCCGCGACCATCACCCGGATCGCGCAGGAGTTCGACGGCTGGGCCCCGGAACTCACCGCCCTGATCACCGACAGCGACACCGCACCGATCGTGCGCCCCCACTACACGCTGCCGGTCGGACACCGGTGGGACCGGGTGGCGGGAGTGACCCTGGTCGGCGACGCCGCCCACCTCATCCCCCCGAACGGCGAGGGCGCCAACCTGGCCATGCTGGACGGCGCCGAACTCGGTGAGGCCCTCGCCACGCACCCCGGCGACATCGAGGCCGCCCTCGCCGCGTACCAGCAGGTGATGTTCCCCCGCAGTACCGCGGTGGCTCCTGCGCGGGTGCCGCGCCCCCGGCCTCAGACGCGGTCTACGGCTCCCTCGGCGCCGACGGGCTCCGGCCCGGGGGCGCTCTCACCGCGCGGCAGCAGCAGCGGGGTGGCCAGGAGGAGGACTCCTGCCGCGGCGATCGCGGTGCGGGGGCTGGTGACGGCGGCCAGCAGACCCCACAGGGCCGTCATGGCCGCGATGGCGGCGCTGCTGCTGATCGACCAGGCGGACAGGGCGCGGGCGACCCGGTCGGGCTCGGTGTGGTCGAGCCGGTAGGTGGCCAGCAGCGGGTTGAACAGGCCGCAGCAGGTCACCAGGCCGAGCTGGACGACGATGATGAGCGCCATCCCCGGGACACCGGGCCCGACGAACGCCAGCCCGATGGGCCAGACCGCACGCAGCACCCCGGTCAGGAGCATCATCCGGTGCTGCCCGAACCGCGCCGCGAGCGGGTGCGCGAGGCGTGAGCCGACGAGGCCGCCGACGCAGGGGGCCGCGAACACGAGACCGTACTGCCAGGGTGTGAACCCGAGAGGGCCCAGCAGGAGTACGGCGAGCAGTGGCCCGGAGGCCATGATCAGGCCGTTGACGACGATCGAGTTGAGGAGCAGTGGGCGCAGCGTCCGGTGTCCGAGGATGTAGCGCCAGCCGTCGAGCAGATCGCCCGCTCGGAGCCGCGGTGCACCCGTTCGCGAGGGGCCGGGTTCCGTGCCGCCGATGGCGCGGATGCCCAGCGCCGAGAGCAGGTAGCTGACCGCGTCGGCGATCACGGTCGTCACCGGGCCGAACAGCCCGATCGCGGCCCCGCCGAGCGGTGGTCCGACCATGGTCGAGGTCCACGTGGTGGATTCGAACCGGCCGTTCGCGACGAGCAGGTCCTGCGACGGTACGAGCGCCTTCAGATACGCCCCGCTCGCCGCCTTGAACGCGATGTCGGCCGCGGCGACGACGACGGAGACGAGGAGGAGCTGGGCGAAGGTGAGCCGGCCGAGCGCGAACATCGCGGGGATGCTCGTCAGCGCCGCGAACCGGATCAGGTCCATCGACACCATGACCGGTCGCTTGTGCCGGAACTCGATCCAGGGACCGAGCGGCACGGCGAGCAGGGCCCCCACCGCCCGCCCGGCGGCGGCCAGTGCCGCCACCTGGGTCGGCCCGCTGTGCAGTACGAGGACCGCGATCAGGGGCAACGCGCCGAATCCGAGCCCTGTGCCGTACGAGCTGACCGCGAACGCGGCCCACAGCCAACCGAATTCCCGCCCCAACGACCGTCTGCCCGCCATGCCCCGCACCCCGTATGCCTCTCGCCGATCCGGACGGCCGCACGCCGGCCACCGGCATCAAAGCGAGGAGGAGAGGGCAAGAGCAAACAACCCGTCGACCGGCTGACACAACCACCGGTGGTGCCGGTACCGTGCACGGCGTGGACCCGCCGTGGAGTGCGGGACATTCCTCAGTCGCGGGAGTGCGGTGGCATCCGTGTTCTCACCTGCCCGGCCCTGGATTCCAGGTACCGCTGCTCGGCGATGCTCGCGGTCGACTTCGCGGCGAGCCGGTAGTGCTCGTACGCCCCGGCCGTGTCGCCGTTCTGCTCCAGCAGATGCGCCCGTACGGACAACAGCCGGTGGTGCCCGGCCATCCGCTCGTCGCTGTCCAGGGTGGACAGCAGGGCGAGCCCGGCCGCCGGGCCCACGGTCTCGGCGAGCGCGATCGCCCGGTTGAGGGTGACCATCGGGTTGGGCGCGATCCGTTCCAGGATCAGGTAGAGGGCGTGCACCTGCGGCCAGTCGGTCTCCTCGGCCGTGTCCGCTGCGGCGTGCGTGGCGGCGATGGCCGCCTGCAGCCGGTAGGGCCCGAGGGTCGGGGGCGCCAGCGAGGCCTTCACCAACTGCATGCCCTCGTCGATCAGCCGGCGGTCCCAGGTCGTACGGTCCTGCTCGTCCAGCGGCACCAGGTCACCGGCCGGCGTCGTGCGCGCCTCCCGGCGGGCGTGGGTCAGCAGCATCAGCGCGAGCAGCCCGGCCACCTCGCCGTCCTGGGGCAGCTGCGCGTGCACCATCCTGACCAGCCGGATCGCCTCGCGCGCGAGGTCGGCGCGGTACAGCTCGCTGCCCGAGGAGGCGCTGTAGCCCTCGTTGAAGATCAGGTAGAGCACGTGCAGGACGACCCGTAGCCGCTCCTCGCGCTCCGCGCCGTCCGGCAGGTCGAACGAGCTCCCGGCGGCTTTGATCCGCTGTTTGGCCCGGCTGATCCTGGCCGCCATCGTGGCCTCCGGCACCAGGAACGCGCGGGCGATCTCGGCCGTGGTCAGGCCGCCGACCGCCCGCAGCGTCAGGGCGGTCCGGGACGCCGCGGTCAGCGTCGGGTGGCAGCACAGGAACAGCAGGTCGAGTGTGTCGTCGGTGCCGGGTACGTCCTCGGGCAGCACCTCGGCGGCGGTGGCCGCCTCCCGCTCGCGGCGCGCGTGCTCGCTGCGCAGCTGGTCGATGAGCCGCCGGGACGCGACGGTCATCAGCCAGCCGCGCGGGTTGTCCGGTACTCCCCCGTCCGGCCACTGCACGGCGGCGGCGAGGACGGCCTCCTGCACGGCGTCCTCGCACCCTTCGAACCGGCCGTGCCTTCGTACCAACGTGCCGAGGACCTGCGGCGTGAGTTCACGCAGCAGGTCCTCGATGGGGGGCTCTGTCATGCCTCCAAGTGTCCGTCGGCGAACATCACCTGGCGCACCTCGACACCCATGCCCTCGATCGCGGTGTCCGGGATCTGCGCTGCCAGCTCGATCGCCCGGTCCTTGTTCTCGCAGTCGACCAGGTAGAAGCCGCCGAGGAACTCCTTGGACTCCAGGAAGGGCCCGTCGGTCACCACGGGCTGGCCGTTGTGCACGGACACCACGACGGCCTGGGACGGGTCGACCAGCGCCAGGGTGCTGATCAGCTCGCCGGACTTCTTCAGCGACTCGGTGAACGTGCCGTGGCCGGCGCCGATCGCCGCCTTCTCCTCGTCCGTCAGCGCGTCCATGACGGCCGGGTTGATGTGCAGGCCGATCAGGAACTTCATCTGGTACTCCTCGTGGTTCACGGGCCCCCGCGGGGCCCTTGCACCCTTTGGTCGGAGCCGTCGTCGCCGTCTTGACATCCCCGCCGGAAAAATTCGGCCGGGCCCGCAGGAGAGCCTCCCCTCGGGGCCCGACGGCGGCGGCCGGGGGCCGCTACCGCCCCTTCGCCACCGGCCGGTAGGTGCACACCTGCACGCCCGCGCCGCTGGTGACGGCCGAGACCAGTTCGAGCGTGCGCAGTCCGCCGTCCGCGGGGAAGATCGACTTTCCGCCGCCCAGCAGCACCGGCATGATCACGAGCCGGAGCTCGTCGACCAGGCCCTCGCTCAGCAGGCCGCGCACGAGCGTGGGGCTTCCCATGACCAGGAGGTCGCCGCCGTCCTGCTCACGCAGCTCCTGGATGCGGGCGGTGAACTTCTCGCCGGGGATGCGCTCGGTGTTGTTCCACGTCAGGTCGGCGTCGCCCAGGGTGCCGGTCACGACGTACTTCGGGAGGGTGTTCATCCGGTCGGCGAAGGGGTCGCCGGCGCGCTCGGGCCATGCCGCGGCCATCGTCTGCCAGGTGCGGCGGCCGAACAGCAGGGCCCCGGCCCCGTCCACCGATTCGCTGAAGGAGGCGCCCACCACTTCCGCGTCGAAGAACGGGTGCGACCAACCGCCGTGCGCGAAGCCGCCGTCCCTGTCCTCCTCGGCACCGCCCGGCGCCTGCACGACGCCGTCCAGGCTGATGAACTCGCTGATGACAACGCGCATACCACTCACTCCTCGGTACTTCGGATCAGGTGTACGGCAACAGAGACTGCCACGCCGTCCGAAACTCATCGCTGCACCTCCGGTCCGCCGGCGACCGCGCGTCGGCCGCGTTCGATGAGCTGTGCCGCCCGTCCACATTGCGCCACGATTATCAGAATTCGAAAACCGCAGGGCCCACCCCACGGACGGCCGCAAGTCCCTGCTTGAGCTCTCGGCGGCCGGCCGGGCCGCACTGGAAGCGGAGCGCGGCCGCAGGGCCGGGTGGCTGGTGCTGGCAGTCGAGGCCGAACTCACCGAGGAGGAGCGGGAGTTGCTCGCACGCAGCGCGACCCTGATGGAGCGGCCGGCCGCGCGCCATGGCCTGTCCGGGCGATCATGAGCGCCACCGGACGACCTGAACGGGTCCTCCCGGCGCATACCTCGTCCACCACCTGATCGCGAAGGCCCTGCGGGACCACCCGGACGGAGCCTAGAACCCGCCGCCCCCGAAGTCCCCGCCGCCTCCGTCGCCGAAGCCGCCGCCGTCGCCGAACCCGCCGCCTCCGAAGCCCGAGGAGTCGAAGTCGGAGCCGGAGAAGTCGCCACCGCCGAAGTCGCCGCCCGCGCCGAAGTCCCCGCCGCCGTACTCCGCCGCGTACGCCGGGGTGGAGAGCATCGAGCCGAGCATGGTGCCGACCAGCAGCCCGGGGAGCAGGCCGCCCCCGAAGTAGCCGCCCGCCCAGGGGCCGTAGGCCGGGCCCGCCTCCCAGTAGGGGCGGCGGCTGCCGTCGCCCATGTCGACGGTGCGGCTCATCGGGTCCTCGCCGTCGCGCAGCCGGATCTCGTCGGCACCGCAGACCGGGACGTCACGGGCCGTACCGCCCGACGGGGACCAGCGGACGTCGGCCACCGACGGGCCGTGGCGCGGATCGAAGAAGCAGGGCGGGCGGCGGGCGGGCAGTTCGCCGCCGGTGCGCCGGGCCTCCAGGACGGCGAGCGAGAAGCGCCCGTCCTCCAGTGCCTGGGTCACCCCGCGCACGTCGGAGGGGCGCCGGGCGTGCTCCATACGCGATTTCGCGCTCTCGTAGGAGTCGAGGGCGCGTTCGTAGTCCGCGCGCATCGAGTCGTCGGCGCCCGCCTCCGCCGGATGGAAGTCGAGCCGGTCCAGCGTCTCCCCGTACTCCGTGATGTCCTCGTCCACGACGACCCGGAGCTTGTCGAGCGAGGCCTGCTCCTGGGCCTCCTCGCGCCTGCGGTTGCGGTGCACGATCGTGTAGGCCCCCGCACCGCCGACGACGACCACCGCACCGATCGCGATCAGCGCGGCGGTGGACGAGCCCTGGCCGGACGAGGAGCCGCCCCAGGAGTCCGGGGCGTGGCCCCGGGCCTGCTCGACGGCCCGGTCGACGAAGGAGTTCAGCTGGGTCGCGGCGTCGGGGCCCGCGCCCGGCGCCTTCACGGCGGCGGTGAGGTTGCGCACCGCCTGCTCGGACATCACCTGCGGGTCGGCGCCCGCGTTGAAGCCGTCGCCGAGGCGTATCGCGTAGACGCCGGTGATCCCGGTTTCGGTGCGCAGCGTTCTGAGCACGCTCTGCGCGGGGAAGGCCGAATTCTGCGGCAGCACCGCCACGAACACCGGCTTGTCGGCGTCCTTGATCTTCTTCGTCAGGGCGTCGGCCTGGCTCCGCGAGAGTTGTCCGGACGCGGCCGGATCGACGTACACCGGACTCTTGCGCAGCGCCTGCCCGACGTCATTGACGGTGGAGGCGCTCGTCGCCGCAGGCGCGGCAGGCGCCAGGACCAGGGCGGCCGCCGACAGGATCAGCAGCAGCCCGGCCAGCAGCGCCGGGAGCAGGCGGGCCGGGAGCGGTCTGTTCCGCATACCTCGAACGTAACCCACATGGCCGATCGGTGCGTCCCGGGGCCGGGACGCACCGGACGCCTCAGCGCCGGCTCTCCAGCACCCGGTCCAGGGCGAGCGCCGCGGTGCTCCCCAGCAGCACGGCGGCGAACATCATCGAGCCGGCCTCCGCGTCGAGGCCGCCCCAGCCGTGCACCAGCGAGACGGCCAGGGTGAAGACGGGGACCGCCAGCGCCGCCGTCAGATGGCGGGGCGGGGAGTCGCGGTGCGGGGCGCGGTGGACGCGGGCGGCGGCCAGGACGCAGGCGATCATCGTCAGCACGTTGGGGACGTAGATGAGGGCGACCCGCCAGCCGAGGGAGTAGAGGCGGGAGTCGAAGACGCCCTGCACCGCGTAGTTCACCAGAACGCTCATCAGCGTCAGCGCCACGAGACCGACGGCCCAGGAACGGACCAGGGGGAAGAACCAGTTGGGGCGTGCCTGGCTCCCCCATGTCTGTATGTGATGTGCTGACGCCGGGGCCTGGTTGCTGCGCATGCCGTACATCCTGTACCTCTCACTCCTCGGGCTTGTCATGTCACGGGTCGCGAGCCGCACACGCTATCTCAGCCGCCATCTCAGCCGCCGGACGCGAAGGGTCAAGCAGTGAACGCACGGGGTCGGTCCAGGAGCCAGGGACGACACATCGGCCGCCGGACCGTGCTCGGGGCCGGGGTCGTGGGCGCCGGAGCCGTGGTGGCGTGGAAGGTCTTCGGCGACTCGGAGGAGTCCTTTGCGACCCCGCCCGAACGGCAGCGTGCCTGGACGTACGCGATGGACGGGGCCGCCGCCGGGGTGAGCCGGCTGACCGTCTCGGGCGGCTCCCTCTACGTCACGGCCCGCGGCCCGCTCTCCGTGCACGCGGTGAGCACCGAAAGCGGCCGCAAGCGGTGGGTGGCCGAGGTGACCGGCGGCAAGCAGGGGGACGCGACGCTCGGGCCCGTCACGGTGGCCGGCACAACCGTCTACGCCGTGGCCGAGGGCGGACACGTCAACGCCTTCGCGGACGCGGACGGCAGCCGTCGCTGGGCGAGTGAGCCGCTGGGCGGCGGCCCGCCGGCGGCCCCGGTGGTCATCGGCTCGACGGTCTGCGTACTGATGCGGGCGGAGACGACGGCGGACGAGGCCGGCGGCACCCGCACCCTGGTCGAGGGCGTGCTGTGCGGACTGGACGCGGACAGCGGGCGCGTGAAGTGGCGTGCCGGGGGCGACCGGCTGCTGCTGGCGGACCGCTCGCGCGGCCGGCTGATCGCTCAGGCCCGGGACGGCGACGGGCTCTCGGCGCTCGACGCGGACACGGGTGAGCGGCGCTGGTCGCTGCCGAAGCAGGACAGCGTGGCGCTCGGGCCGAAGCTGCTGTACGCGACCGGGACCGGGACGGCGGACGAACTGACCGCTTACGACCTGTCGACCGGGGAGCGGCGCTGGAAGTCCCCCGCGCCGCCGAAGGAGTCCGCGAACGCCCCCGGCGCGTGGCTCACCGTCTCCGCCGACGGGCGCACGGTCCACGCCTGCGACGGCGGGACCGGAGCGGTGTACGCGTATGACGCGACGACGGGCGACAGGCGCTGGCGCATCACGGTCGACTCGCCGGTGACGCCCGAGGCGGCGTCGGGCGGGGCGACGTCGGGCGGGGCGACGCTCTTTCTGGCGTCGAGCGACGGCTTCCGGGCCGCGCACTCGGTCGGCTCGGGCTTCCAGAACCCCTTCTCCGGGGGAGGGAGGAAGCCCGGCGGGTACGTCACCGCGAGGGCCGCGTCCGACGGGAGGCAGTTGTGGCGTACGGAGTCCGACGACTGCACCTCCGCGCCGACCGCGGCGGGGAGCGCGGTACTGGTGGCCCACACCTCGCAGGTGTGGGCCTACGACGCCCGTACCGGAACGGCGCGCTGGCGCGTGACGGGCGAGCCGGGTGCGGGCGACGTCCCGCTGGTCGGCGACGGCAGGCTGTACGTGGTCACGGATGCGGGGATCGGCGCGGTGAGGGTCTGACGCCCCGTGCGGCACGCCGCCGGACGGAGTGTCATGTGACCGAACTGGTGTGGGATTTGGGCCCGTGGGCCCATGCGTGAACAGAATGTTGATCTGTACTGTCCCTGGAGATCAACTCCCCACACTGATCACATCGCACGGAGGGAACCCCAAGCATGGAGCACCGCGGACCGACAGGCGCATCGGTGCGAACGAGGGAACGTGGACTCCGTTGGGGCGCCGCGGTGCTGGGCGGTGCGGCGGCCACGATGCTGCTGCTGGCCGGCTGCGGGGGCCAGTCGGAGGGCGAGGCGCCCGCGCAGGGCTACGAGCGGCTGAAGTCGCCTGGCGTCACGGTGGACTTCCCCGCCGAGTGGAAGGCCCAGTCCGAGGCGGAGCGGCCCGAGGCGGCCGACGCGGCGGCCGTGCTGGAGCGGGACGGACGCCAGCTCGGGAAGATCTCGGTCGTGCTCAAGTACGACGACTCACGTGACGCCGAGAGAGCTGCGGCCTCCGCCCTCGGCGACCACGAACTCCAGTCGAAGATCGAGAAGTTCAAGGACTACTCCGTCAACGGCACCGATGACGGCCAGCGGATCAACTATTCCTTCGAAGGAACCGGCGCCGCCGGAGCTCCGCCCAAGGGCGAATCGGTCAACGGGGTCGACGTGGTGGGCACGGACAAGAGCGGCGAGACCTTCCTGGTCCGGATCAACGCCGCCGAATCCGCCCTGAGCCCGGATGAACTGGAGAAGGTCGTCGAGACGGTCAAGGTCGTCGACACCGAGTGAGGCAGGCACCGCGGCCGGGATTCCGGGCCGTGGTTCAGCAGGGTCCTTGAGCCGGTCCGGTAACGGTCGGCGACTTCTCGTTGCCCGTAACCGCCTTTCTTGAAGCAGGAGTTACGGGCTTTCGCCTCGTTGTGCACGCGAGGCATTCACACATTTCTCGAAAAATTTCATCACCCCGCGGATACCCCGCGGGGAGGGGGCGGGGGACATGAAACCCTTCGAATGGCCGAAGTCGATATCCGGTCGGCTGTCAACCGATGCCGGGCAGGGCGCAATTGACTACGCGGGCGTCGTCGTCGTGGTCGTCGCGGTCGTGGGAGGCATGGCCGCCACGGGTATCGGCGGCGACCTGACACAGCGGATCACCGCCCAGATATGCAGCCTGACCGGCGGATCGAACTGCGACCTCACGACCACCGATGCCAAGGGCCCGAAGTCCGAGGACAAGGACAAGGCCTACCGGCCGGTGCTGTGCAACACGAAGAACGAGCAGACCGACTCCGGGCAGGAGGCCAAGATCGCCTTCGTCAAGCTCGGCAGCAAGTTCACCATGAAGCGGGAAGAGTTCACGGACGAGTCGGAGACCCTCCCGAACGGCGACAAGGGCACCGGGAAGCGGATCGTGATCACCGTCCAGGAGGGCGGTGAGGCCGGCCTCACGACCGGACTCAAGGCGAAGATCGCGGGCAAGAAGGCGAAGGTCCTCGATCTGGGCGCCGGGGTCGAGGTCAAGGACGGGGACTCCTGGGTCTTCTCCGACCCCGAGAAGGCCGCCGAGTTCCAGAAGAAGGTCAAGGACCTTCAGGACTCTCCCCCGAAGGAAGCCGGAAAGGGGTTCCTTCGGGTCTTCGGTGTCGACCTCGACGAGGACGAGCGCAAGAACTTCAACAAGGAATACAAGGACAACCACATCACCACCGACGAGACGAAGGTGAAGGGGAACGCCGAGCTCGGTCTCGAAGGCGAATCGGGGAACAACGTCTACGGGATCTCCGGAGCCGTCGACGCGAGCGGCGTGAAGCGCGTGGCGAGGAACAACTGGCTGCATCCCCCGGTCATCTCCACCACCCGTGACTTCGAGGTCAGCGCCAAGGGGAAGAGGAACTGGGGCAAGAACGACGGTCCCGCCAAGCGCAAGGGTGAGGCCGGCATCGGGTTCAACGGCGCCATCACCGTCACGCGCTACGCCGACGGCCCGGACAAGGGGAAACTCGCCCGGATCGACGTCGTCAAGACCGTCACCAAGGAAGGCTCCAACGCCACCAGCGCCGAGGCGGACAAGCAGGGCAAGGGCAAGAGCAAGCGCGCCGCGGGCAAGGGCAAGCACCGCAAGGGTGCCAAGGGCACCGTCAAGGGCGGGAACAAGGACGCCTACAAGGACGTGGAGACCACCACCACGACCCTCGCCTTCCCCCCTGAGTCGCAGATGACCGACGAGCAGCGCAGGAACCGCGAGATGACGGAAGAGGCCATCGGCCGCGGGAACAACGACATCGTCGGCAAGTCCGAGGGCAAGCCGAACACGGACGGCAGGAGCCTGACGAACATGATGACCGAGTCAATCCCCGAGAATTCGCCCGACGAGGCGGGGACTCCGCCCGAGAAGAGCATTGACCCGTACGCCCGCCTCCTCCACGACAACGCCATCAGCAGCAGGACGACCCACCAGCTGAAGGCCAACAGCAAGGAGTCCGGCTTCGAGCTGAAGGCCGGGGTCTCGCTCGGGTACACGGCGAAGAGCGACACGGAGACCGGCAGGATCAAGAAGGCCGAGTTCCTCGGAGCCCCGGGCGAGAACGGGACCCGGTCCTTCAAGCCCATCGCGGCGTGCAGCTGAGGGCTGACCCGTAATCGCCGGTGGGCGCAAGTCCGGGGGCGGGCGGGCATCGGGTGCCGCCCGCCCCCGGGCCTCAGGCGGCCCGGTACGCCGCCCTCAGCTTCGCCACCGCGCCGGTCAGATCACCGGTCAGCAGCAGATGGTCGGCATCGGCGAACGGCTTGGACACCGCTTCGCCGGGCTTGCCGCCGGCCTTCTGCTGGACCAGCAGCCGGGCCTGGCCGACGATGGCGCGGCCCACGTCCGTACGACCGAGGCCGGTCCGCTCGGCGACCCGGGCGGCCAGGGCGAGCGCGGTGAGCGTCAGCTCGCCGCCCGCCGGGGGCTTGCTCAGCGTGGTCAGGCCCCAGCCGTACGGGAACTGCGGGTCGTACGCCGTGTCACCGACGTTGATCGGCAGCTGCGACTGCGACTTCGGCCAGCTGACCGGCAGTTGGCCGGTGAAGGCGCGCTTTCCGTACAGCACGTCGGCCACGCCGTCGCCCTCGGTGCCCGGCAGCCAGGAGGCCACCAGCGCGTCGATGCCGTCGAGCCGGTCGCCGATGAGCTGCGGGCGGCCCGAGACGATCAGTACGGCGCACTTCATCGCGGCGCAGACCTTGTCGACCGCTGCCTTGTCGGCCGCGGACAGCTCCAGGTCGTGGCCGTTGCCGACATCGCCGACGCCCTCCGCGTACGGCGTCTCGCCGACGACCACGACGCCGACGTCGTAGCCGTCCGTGGCGGCCGAGGCGTCCTTGGAGTACGTGACCGAGGCGGCGTCCTTCTTCATGGCCGACAGGATCGTGGTGCCCGGGGTGATGTCGCCGGACGAGCCCTGCCAGCTGACGGTCCAGCCGCCGGCCTGGTTGCCGATGTCATCGGCGTTGGACCCGGCGACGTACACCTTCTGCGAGGACTTCAGCGGCAGCACGCCGCCGTCGTTCTTCAGCAGAACCTGGGACTTGGCGGCGGCCTCGCGGGCCACGGCGCGATGCTCGGCCGAACCGACCTTGCCGAGATTGCCCGTGTCGGCGTACGGCTTCTCGAACAGACCCAGCCGGAACTTCTGGGTCAGGATGCGGGAGACCGCGTCATCGATCCTGGACTGCGGGATGCGGCCCGCGGTGACCTCGTCCCGGAGCGTCTTCGTGAACTCCTTGTAGGCCGTCGGGACCATGATCATGTCGAGTCCGGCGTTGACGGACGTACGGACGTCGCTCGCGTAGTCGCCGGGGATCTGGTCGATGGCCTGCCAGTCGCTGATGACGAAGCCCTCGAAGCCCATCCGGTCCTTCAGCACCCCGTTGATCATCTCGGCGTCGGCGTGCATCTTCACCGGGCCCTTGTCGTCCCCGAGGATGTCGAGCGAGGAGTACGACGGCATGACGGTGCCGATGCCCCGCTTGACCGCCTCGCCGAACGGGGCGAGGTGGACGGCTTCCAGCTCCTGCCGGGTGACCTTGGTGACGCCCTGGTCGATCGGGTACGAGCCGGTGGTGGAGGAGCCGTACTCCGTACCGCCGTCGCCGACGAAGTGCTTGGCGGTGGCCAGCACCTTGTCGCTCCGGTCCAGGTCCTTGCCGGACGCGGCGCCCTGCATCCCCTGGATCACCGTCTCCAGGGACTCGACGAGAGCCGGGTCCTCGCCGTACGACTCGTAGGAGCGGCCCCAGCGCTCGTCGCGCGAGACGCAGAGGCAGGGCGCGAAGTCCCACGGGATGCCGGTGGCACGCACCTCGCTCGCGGTGACGGCGCCGGTCTTCTCGACGGTCTTCGGGTCACGGGTGGCACCGAGGCCGACGTTGTGCGGCATGATCGTCGAGCCGATGACGTTGTTGTGGCCGTGCACCGCGTCCACCCCGTAGATCAGCGGGATCTGGAAGCGGGTCGCCCGGGCGCGCAGCTGGTAGGAGTCCACCATCTTCGCCCACGCCTCGGGGGTGTTGGGGGTGGGGACCGAGCCGCCGCCGGAGAGCAGCGAGCCGAGGTCGTAGCCCGCGATGTCGCCCTGCGAGGTGAGCGCGTTGCGCTCGGCCTGGGTCATCTGGCCGGCCTTCTCGGCGGGCGACATCCGGGACAGCAGGTCGGCGACCCGCTTCTTCACCGGCAGCCCGGGGTCCTGGTAGGGCAGCCCGTGGGCGTCGATGACGACCTGCGGGTTCTCCTTCGGCGGCTTGGCGCCGGTGACGGTGAGTTCGAGCGGGATCGTCCTGGCCGAGGCCGCCCCCGCCGTCTTCCTCGTCGCGACGGAGACCCGGTGCGAGGTGCCGGACGCGGTGCCGGCGGGGAAGGTGTAGGTGCCGCTGACCGGGGTGTAGTCGGTGCCGGGCCCTGCGGTGCCGCCCCTGGTCTCGTAGCCGACGGTGACGGGCTCCTCCAGCGGCGCCGAGCCGGTGGTGGCGACGGAGAGGTCGATGTCGGCGGTGCCGCCCTGCTTGACCGGGTGCACGGCCGCGTCGGTGACGACGCTCGCCTTCAGGGCCGCGTCGGCCTTCCCGTACAGCTCCACGCCGTCCATGGCGAACGAGCCGGGGGCGCCGGTCGGCAGGGTGAGGGCGTAGCCCCACATCTCGTCGAGGCCGAGGACCTGGTCGATGCCGCCGACGGGCTGGTAGTCGCCGCGGTAGGTGAAGTCGGCGAAGGGGATCTCGACCTGGTGCCAGCCCTCCCAGTCGTCGGTGAAGGAGGTGGTCCACAGCTCGGACGCCTCGCCGTTGGCGCCGCCGTCCTTGATCTCGAAGCTGATCTTCCTGCCCGAACCGGGGGGCAGGGGCGCGGTGTTCTGCCCGTACCACCAGAAGCGGATGCCCTTGTGCGCGGACCAGTCGTGGGCGGGCTGGTCGGCGGCGTAGTCGTGGCTGAGTCCGCCGTAGCCGCTGATGTCGTAGGTGCCTTCGAGGACCTTGGCGCCCTCGGGGGCGTCCGCGCGCTCCTTCAGCGCCAGGGCCGGCGGGTCGTCGGCGTCACCGCCCCAGGTGAAGATGCCCTCGGCGGGCTGGTTCGCGAACGGGACCTCGCCCTCGAACCGGTCGATGGCGACGGGCGCGGGGTCGTCGGCCGCGGTGGGCGCCGCCGCGCTGGGTACGGCCCCGGCGAGCAGGCCGGCCAGGACGGTGGCGGCGGCCAGCGCGGCGGTCGCGGGTCTCGCCCGGTGACGGGTGCGTGGTGGCATGGGTGCGGCTCCTTCGTGCGATGCCGGACGCGGCACAGCGGGTGCGGGTGCCGTGCCGCGCGCGGCTACGCGTTGCGGGTGCGGTGGATGGTGTCGCGGTACCACTTGGCGCTGTCCTTGAGCGTCCGCACCTGCGTGTCGTAGTCGACGCGGACGATGCCGAATCGCTTGTCGTAGCCGTAGGACCACTCGAAGTTGTCCATCAGCGACCAGGCGAAATAGCCCCGTACGTCGGCCCCTTGTGCGCGGGCTGCGGCGACGGCGGCGATGTGGTCGGCGAGATAGGTGGTGCGGTCGGCGTCATGGATCTCGCCGTCCGCGGAGACGGTGTCGTCGAAGGCGGCGCCGTTCTCGGTGATGACCGTCGGGAGGCCGTAGTCCTTCTCCAGACGGACGAGCAGGTCGGTGAGGGCCGTGGGGGTGATCTCCCAGTCCATGGCGGTACGGGGCAGGTCGCGCTCGACGCCCCGGGTGACGGGCAGGCCGTCGGCGTCCGTCGTCGCGCCTTCCTCGGTGACACCGGAGAAGAGCGCGCCGCGGTAGAAGTTGACGCCGAGGACGTCCAGCGGGGTGGCGATGACCGCCAGGTCGCCGTCCTGGACCGGGAGTTCGATGCCCTGCACGGCGAGGTCGGCGACGATGTCGGCGGGGTAGGAGCCCTTGACGACCGGGTCGAGGTAGAGGCGGGCGCCGAGTCCGTCGGCGCGGCGGCAGGCCTCGGCGTCCTCGTGGCTCTGTGTCTCGGGGGTGGCGGTGCCCAGGTTGAGGGTGAGGCCGAGGTCGAGTTCGTTGCCCCGTTCGGCTGCCTGCTCCCTCATGTACTGCGAGGCGAGGCCGTGGCCCAGCAGCAGGTGGTGGACGGCGTGGATCGCCTCGCCGAAGTTCTGCCGGCCGGGGGCCTGGTTGCCGTAGGCGTAACCGAGCATCGCCGAGCACCACGGCTCGTTCAGCGTGGTCCAGTGCTTCACCCGGTCGCCCAGGGCGTCGTAGGCGAGGGCCGCGTACTCGGCGAACCGGTAGGCGGTGTCACGGGCCGGCCAGCCGCCCGCGTCCTCCAGTTCCTGCGGCAGGTCCCAGTGGTAGAGGGTGATCCACGGGGTGACGCCCTTGGCCTCCAGCTCGTCGACCAGACGCTTGTAGAAGTCCAGGCCCTTCGCGTTGGCGGGGCCCCGGCCGCCGGGCTGGATGCGCGGCCACGCGAGCGAGAAGCGGTACGTGTCGACGCCCAGGTCGGCGATCAGCGAGACGTCCTCGGGCATCCGGTGGTAGTGGTCACAGGCCACGTCGCCGTTCTCGCCGCGCACGACCATGCCCGGCACCCTGCAGTACGTGTCCCAGATCGAGGGCGTTCTGCCGTCCTCGGCCGCCGCTCCCTCGATCTGGTAGGCGGCTGTGGCGACGCCCCAGCGGAAGTCAGCGGGCAGACCGGTCACGGCCTGGGCGGTGATCTCGCGGGCGTAGGCCTGGGGGGTGACGAGGTTCATGGTTCTCCTGTGGTGTGCGGGTCGAAGTGCGCTACGCGCGGGCGGCGGCCGGGGCCTCCCGGTGGAGCCAGCAGGCCACCGAGCGGGAGCTGTCCCCGTCCGGCGCGGCGAGCACCGGGACGTGGGTGTCGCAGCCCTCGACCTTCTTGGCGCAGCGGGGGTGGAAGGCGCAGCCGGCGGGCATCGCGGACAGGTGCGGGGGCGAGCCCGGGATGCCGCTGAGTTCGCGGCGGGGGCCGTGCAGCGCGGGGAAGGAGTGCAGCAGTCCGTCGCTGTAGGGGTGGCGGGGGTCCCGGTAGATGTCCGAGGACCCGGCCTCCTCGACGATCCGGCCGCCGTACATGATCGCGATGCGGTCGGAGAACTCGATCAGGAGCGAGATGTCGTGCGTGATGAAGACGACCGAGAAGCCGAGCTCCTCACGGAGCTTGACCAGCTGGCGCAGGATCTGGCGCTGCATGACGACGTCCAGGGCCGTCGTGGGCTCGTCCATGATGACGATCTCGGGTTCCAGCGCGAGCGCCATCGCGATCATCACGCGCTGGCGCATTCCGCCGGAGAGCTGGTGCGGGTACGCCCCGAGCCGGTCGGCGGAGATTCCGACAAGCTTCAGCAACTCCTCGGCGCGTGCGGTGCGCTGGGCCCGCTTCATCTCCGGGCGGTGGGCCTGGAGTACGTCGGTGAGCTGGCTGTGGACCGTGTGCACCGGGTTGAGGGAGTTCATCGCGCCCTGGAAGACGATCGACAGCTCCTGCCAGCGGAAGGCCCGGAGTTCGGGGGCCGACAGGGTCAGCAGGTCGAGCGCCTCGCCGCCGCGCTGGTGGTAGCGGACCTCGCCACCGGTGATCACGCCGGGCGGGGAGAGCAGCCGGGTGACGGCGTACGCCAGGGTGGACTTGCCGGAGCCCGACTCGCCCGCGAGGCCGAGGACCTCGCCCCGGTGCAGGGTGAGGTCGATGTCGCGCAGCGCGTGCACGGCGTCGTCCCCGGTCCCGTAGTCGACGTTGAGGCCGCTGATGCTGAGGACGGGCTCGCTCATGAGCGGGTCTCCTTGTCGTGCCTGCCGCGCGCCCCGGCCTTGTCCGTACCGCGTGCCACGGGGGTGAAGCCGACCCGCATCCGGACCTTGCGGGAGCCGCCGGTCTCGGTGCGCAGGCGCGGGTTGACGAATTCGTCGATGCCGAAGTTGATCAGGGCCAGGGACATCCCGAGCAGGGCGATGCAGAGCCCGGCCGGGACGAACCACCACCACGCGCCCTGGGCCAGGGCCTGGTTGGACTGCGCCCAGAACAGGACGGTCCCCCAGTTCCAGTTGGAGATGTCGGCGACGCCGATGAAGGCGAGGGTGATCTCGGAGAGGATGGCGAAGATGACCGTGCCGACGAAGCCGGAGGCGATGACGGCGGTCAGGTTGGGCATCACCTCGAACAGGATGATCCGCCAGGTCGACTCACCGGTGGCGCGGGCCGCCTCGACGTAGTCCCGGCGCCGCAGGGAGAGCGTCTGGGCGCGCAGCACCCGCGCTCCCCAGGCCCAGGAGGTCAGGGCGATGACGGTCGCGATCAGCAGGTCGCCCGCGTCGGAGACGAAGCTGGCGATGATGATGATCAGCGGCAGTCCGGGGATGACGAGGAAGACGTTGGAGAGCAGCGAGAGCACCTCGTCGGCCGTGCCGCCGAGGAAGCCGGCGCTGACGCCGATCAGCACGGACAGGATCGTGGCGAGGATGCCGGCGGTGAATCCGACGACCAGGACTCCGCGGGTGCCGACGAGGATCTGCGAGAGCACGTCCTGACCGGTCTGGGTGGTGCCGAACCAGTGGGCCCCGGACGGCGGCTGGAGCAGTTCCTTGCCCATGGTGTCCGGGTCGTACGGGGCGATCCATGGGCCGATGACGGCGATCAGCACGAAGAAGAGCAGGATGCCGAGTCCGATGACGGTCTTGCGGCCGCGCAGGAAACGGAACCTGCGCTTGCTGGGCGCCGGGGTGTCGGCGGTAGCGAGTACGGCGACCTCTGGGGCGGTGACGGCCATTGCCCTACGCCTCCCTTCGGGTACGGGGGTCGAGGATCATGTAGAGCACGTCGGCGAGGAGGTTCGCCGCCAGGACGGAGAGCGTGATGATCAGGAAGACGCCCTGCATCAGGGGGTAGTCCTTGGCTCCCACACCCTGGAAGAGCTGGTATCCGATGCCCGGGTAGGAGAAGACCATCTCCACCAGCAGCGTGCCGCCGACGATGAAGCCGAGCGAGAGGGCGAAGCCGGAGATGTTGGGGAGGATCGCGTTGCGGGCGGCGTACCCGAACATCACCCGCCGCTCGGAGAGCCCCTTGGCCTGGGCGACCATGACGTAGTCCTCGGAGGAGACCGTCACCATCATGTTGCGCATGCCGAGGATCCAGCCGGCCACCGCGCTGAGCACGATGGTGAGGCCGGGCAGCACTCCGTGGTAGAGCGCGCTGGAGATGAACGGCCAGTCGAAGGCGGGGACGAGCGAGTTGTCGTAACCGCCCGCGGCCGGGAAGAGCGGCCACTTCACCGCGAACAGCGAGATGGCGATGAGGCCGAGCCAGAAGTACGGGATCGCGGAGATGAAGGTGGTGACGGGCAGCAGGCTGTCCATCCAGGAGCCGCGCCGCCAGCCGGTGAAGACGCCGATCCCGGTGCCGAGCACGAAGCTGATCAGCGTGGTGATGCCGACGAGCGCGAGCGTCCACGGCAGCGACTGGGCGATCACCTCGCTCACCGGTGTCGGGAAGAAGGTGAAGGACAGGCCGAGGTCCCCGTCGAGCAGATGGCCCCAGTAGTCGGTGTACTGCTCCCAGATCGACTGGTGCTTGTCCAGGCCGAAGAGGGCCTTGAGGGAGGCGATGGCGCTGGTGTCCAGCTGCCCCTGGAAGCGGGCGATGAGTGCCTGCACCGGGTCGCCGGGCATCAGCCGCGGGATGAGGAAGTTGATGGTGATCGCGGCCCACGCGGTGACCAGGTAGAAGGCGAGCCTCTGGAGCAGGTACTTCACTTCGCGGCCTCCTTCTCGTGGTCAGCGGCGCGGCCGGCGGCGTCGGCGTACAGCCAGCAGGCCGCCCACTGGCCGTCGGTCAGGTCGAAGCGGGGCGGCAGTTCGGTGCGGCAGCGTTCCATCGCCTTGGGGCAGCGCGGGTGGAAACGGCAGCCGGCCGGTGGCGCGATGAGCGACGGGGGCTCGCCGCTGCCGGTCTCCTCCTGCTCCGCTTCGGCGACCACCCGGTCCGGGTCGGGTGCCGAGGCGATCAGCAGCTGGGTGTAGGGATGTGCGGGGCGCTGGGTGACGGTCTCGCTGTCACCGCCCTCCACGATCCGGCCCGCGTACATCACCAGGGTGGAGTCCGCGAAGTAGCGGGCGGAGGCGATGTCGTGGGTGATGTAGAGGATCGCGAGGTGCATGCGGTCCTTGAGGTCCTTGAGCAGGTTGAGGACCCCGAGCCGGATCGAGACGTCCAGCATCGAGACGGGCTCGTCGGCGAGGAGGACCTGGGGGTCGGCGCCGAGCGCGCGGGCGATGGCCACGCGCTGGCGCTGACCTCCCGACAGCTCGTGCGGGAACTTGTCCAGGTACTGATGAGGAGGAGTCAGCTGGACGCGGTTCAGCAGAGCGGTCAGGTTCTGTTCCAGTTCCGCCTCGCCGCTGCCCGCCCGGTCGTGGATCTTCAGCGACCGGGTGAGGTGGTAGCGCACGGTGTGCACCGGGTTCAGCGAGGCGAACGGGTCCTGGAAGATGAGCTGGACCCGGCGTACGTAACTGCGGAAGGACCGGCCACGTCCGGCCTTCACCGGCTTGCCGCCCAGGAGGATCTCGCCCTCGGTGAGCGGATACAGCTGGGCGAGCAGTCTGGCGACGGTGGACTTCCCGGAGCCCGACTCCCCCACCAGTGCCGTGACGGTGCCGCGCCGCAGTTTCAGCGAGACGTCGTCGACGGCGTGGACGGTGCGGCGCTTGCCCGCGAGGAGATCGCGGCCGGTGCGCCGTACGGCGAAGTGTTTGGTGACTCCGCGTGCTTCGAGCACGACGTGGTTCTTTTCGAGCTGTTCAGACATGGCCGGTACCTGGATCCCTGGGTGTGAGGCCGACGGCCTTACTTCGACGGCTTGAGCTTCAGCACGACTTCCAGCGACGAGGGCTGGGTGTGCTGCGGGTCGGCGTACGGGTCGGCCTCGGTGGGCCAGCCCACCCAGTTCTTGGTGGAGTACTCGGCCCCGATGGGGGCGGCGGCGGTCGGGATCATCGGCGCCTGCTCGACCATGATCTTCTGCAGCGTGTTCATCGCGGTGATGCGCGCGGTGTCGGTCGTGGCGCTGGCGAAGTCCTTGAGCGCCTCGGTGGCCTCGGTGTTCTTGAAGCGGCCGAAGTTGCCGAGCTGGGAGGCCTTGCCGATGGGCTGGAGCAGCGCGCCGTCCATGATGTTCTGGTACATGTCGTACGGGGTGGCGCCGCTGTTGGTCCAGTGCAGGGTGGCGTCGAAGTTGCCGTTGGCCACGTCCGCGCCCCAGGCCTCGGCGGTCTGCGTCTTGACCTTGGCCTCGATGCCGAGCTTCTTGATGTTGTCCTTGATGATCGCGAGGCCGGTGATGTAGTCGTTCCAGCCGGCCGGGTCGGTGAAGGTCAGCTTCACCGGCTTGCCGCTCGGGTCCTTCAGCACTCCGCCGCTGAGCGTGAAGCCGGCCTTGTCGAGGATCTTCTTGGC
Source organism: Streptomyces sp. NBC_01260 (assembly GCF_036226405.1). NCBI lineage: Bacteria > Bacillati > Actinomycetota > Actinomycetes > Kitasatosporales > Streptomycetaceae > Streptomyces > Streptomyces sp. NBC_01260. The sequence continues at coordinate 2,131,596 of NZ_CP108464.1, forward strand.
GCCCTCGACATCGGGCTTCGTGGTGGCGTTCTGGTACTCGGGGGCGATGAAGGACTTGCCGGCGGGCAGCGGGATGCCGGTCGGGTTGGTGATCTCCGGGTAGAGGGTCGCCTCGGCCTGGGTGTAGATCGCGTTGCGGTCGACGACCATCGCCATGGCCTTGCGCAGCGCCGGGTTGTCGAACGGCTTGCGGGCGGTGTTGAACCACAGTCCGTGGATGCCGAGCCCGGAGGGGAACCACAGCTTGTGGTTCTTGGGGTCCTTGGCGATGTACAGCTGCTTGTAGTTCGGCATGAAGACGAACGACCACTCGAGCTTGCCGCCGGCCAGCGCGGTGGTGGCGGCGCTGTTGTCGTTGTACGTGCTGTACCGAAGCTCCTTGACCTTCGTCGCGCCTTTCCAGTAGGTGGGCGTGGCGGTCAGGGTGGTGGTCTGCGGGGTGAACGTCTTGAGCTTGTACGGGCCCGAGCCGACGGGTGTGCGGTTGGGCCAGGTCTCCGGGTTCTTGACGCCTTCCCAGATGTGCTTGGGCACGATGAACTGCTGGATGATCTTGTTCTGGTTGACGTACTGGGAGTCGTCGAAGGTCAGCACGACCTTCTTGCCCTGAACCTCGACCCCGCCGAAGGCGATGCCGTTGCCGTTGAGCGCCGGGTGCTTCTTCAGCAGGTTGAAGGTGAACGCCACGTCCTCGGCGGTCAGCGGCTTGCCGTCGGCCCACTTGGCCTTGTCATCGAGGGTGAAGGTGACCTTGGTGAAGTTGAAGTCCCACTTCCAGGACGTCGCCAGCCACGGATCGGCCTTGTCGGCGGGCCGGATCTGGCTCGTCATCGCCAGCGGCTCGTAGATCATGTAGCGGTAGCCGAGGGTGGCGCCCGCCGAGGTGCTGAGGAACGGGTTGCTGTTGTTCGTCTGCGGCCCGTCCGGCTTGCCCAGCGTCAGGATGCCCGACGCGGCGCTGCCGCCCTTGTTGGCGTTCGAGTTGGCTGACGAGCATCCGGCGGCGAGCGCGACCACCGCGGTGGCGAGCGCGACCGCTCTGAGCGTGTGGTGACGGCGTGCGGACATGGCGACTCCAGGAGGGACTGGCGGGTCTGGGAGATCCGGAAACGGGCAGCGCTCGGCGCGCCGGGTACGGGCGGTACGGGTGCGGTGCGGGGGCGCGCAGCCGGCTGCTGCACGGAGTACGGGAGCGGTGGGGCCGGTCCGGCCCCGGCCGCTAGGGCGCCGAGTGGCGCACGACCAGTTCGGTGGGCAGCACGAGGGGTGCGTCGGGTACGGCCGTGCCGCCGAGGTGGGAGAGCAGCATCCGTGCGGCCGTCTCACCCATCTGCCGGGTGGGCTGGCGCACGGTGGTCAGCGGCGGTTCGGTGTGCTCGGCCATCGGGATGTCGTCGAATCCGACCACCGCGATGTCGCCGGGAACGGACCGTCCCGCGGCGCGCAGCGCCCGCAGCACGCCTGCCGCGGTGATGTCGTTGTGCGCGAAGACCGAGTCGAACTCCACGCCGGAGGCGATGAGTTGCTCGACGGCCAGCCGGCCGCAGATCTCGGTGAAGTCCCCGCGGACGACGAGGTCGGTGGGCAGGACGGAGACGAATCCCGCGAGCCGGTCGCGTACGCAGCCGAAGTCCTGGGGGCCCGTGATGACCAGGGGCCTGGTGCGGCCGGCAGCCCGCAGATGGCGGGCGGCCGACGCGCCTCCTTCGTGGTTGGTGGTCACGACGGAGGGGAATTCGGGGTGGTGGCCGCGATCGTCGATCAGCACGATCGGCAGACCACCGCGGTGCAGTGCGGTGAGATGGTCGAGGGTGTTCTCGGGTTCGACGACGACCAGTCCGTCGAAGGCCCGCGCCGACACCTGGCTGGTGAAGCGCTCCACGGACTCGGCCCCGCGGTTGCAGGTGAAGAGCAGCAGCCCGTAGTCGGCGGCCTCGACGGTGTCGACGACGCCCTGAAGCACCTCGCCCATCCACGGCCAGGTCAGCGAGGGCACCAGCATGCCGACCGTGCGGCTGCTGCCGCGGGCCAGACCGACGGCGCCCGAGCTGGGCACATAGCCGAGCTGTGCGATCACTTCACGAACACGGGCGGCCGTTGAACCGTCCACTTCGCCCTTGGTGTTGATGACCCGGGACACGGTCGTCTTGCTGACGCCGGCCTCGCGGGCGACATCAGCGATGGTGACACGCATCGGGGGCCTCCAGGACACAACAGGACAGAGAGAGCGGCCGGTCGTGGAACCGGTACCGCAACCGGTTCCGGAACCGGTACCGGCGTTGGTGGCGTGAGTTAACCCCGCTGGAACAGAGCCGTCAATACTTCACACCGAGATTGGTCCGTACCCATCCCGCGAGCTGCGAGGAAGGCCAATGCGTTCAAGTCCTGAACGTGCACCCTCTTGACGTGGGCACGTAAGAGCAGTTCACTCACGCCTCGTTCGACGGCACGTTCCCCACGCTCCCGCCGAGGAAGGTCTTGAGCATGATCCGACCAGGAAGAGCCGTACGGGTGCTGCTCGCCGCAGCGCTCGCCTCCGCCGGTCTCACCGGGCTCTCGTCCGGCACCGCCCAGGCCCCGGGCGAGAGCGTCGGCATCACGCTGACCACCACCGATGACTCCGGCGGCCGGCATGTCACCCGGGGCCTGGAGGCCCAGGCCCCGGTCGCCTTCAGCGCCGGGACCGGCGGCGCCGGTACGAACATCACCGTCGACGAGAACACCCGGTACCAGACCTTCACCGGCGGCGGCGCCTCGTTCACCGATACGGCCGCGAACCTGATGAAGAGCAGCGGGGCGCTGAGCCAGGCGACCGGGGATGCCACGATGAGGAAGCTGTTCTCCCCCACGGACGGCATCGGGCTCTCGTTCGTACGCAATCCGGTGACTCCTCCCCGCCCTGAAGGGTGAGGCTTCTCCTGTGTGGGCCGGTTCTCCTTGGCGATGTGCCCGCATGCGGGACACCGCCGGGAGGTGTTGCGGGGGTCCACGGCCATCACTTCCCACCCGGCACTCTCAGCCTTTGCATTCAGGATCGTCAGGAACACCCTCCATCCGGCATCAGCGATCGAATAGTTGAGTCCCGCCTTGGCTGCTGCCCCATGGGGCAGAAACACACCTGGCCTGTCACGGTCGGGCTTCGGTGCGGGGGCCTTGCTCATGTTGCGGATCTTGAGGCCTTCGTGCGCGATGAAGTCGTGCTCACGGACCAGGGTGAGCGCGGTCTTGTGTGCGTGGTCGAGCCGCCGGCGCCGCACCTTGCCGTGCAGGGCCGCGACCTTGTCCACCGCCCGCTGGTGGTTGCGGATGCGATTCTTGGCCTTGCATCGTGGGAACCGGGACAGTGCCCGCTGCGCGGCCTCGAGCTTGCAGGCGGCCTTGCGGGCGTGGCGCGGGTTGGGGATGTGGGTGCCGTTGGAGTCGGTGAGGAAGGAGGCGATCCCGAGGGAGCACCGTGCGGTGCTGGTTGACCCTGACGTGTCCGACGCCCTGGAAACGCGCACGGGCGACCGGGCCGTGCGGGGTGGAGTCCCAGCGGCAGCCGTCGCCGTCCCTGGGAAAGTCCACCGTGTCGAACCAGTTCACCCCGCGAAAGATCTGGACGTGCACCGGGGCGGTCAACCAGAAGTGGCACCCGGGGTAGCCGGCCGCACGCACCTGGACCGCGGGCCGGAGAGCCGGCCCGCGGTCCAGGTGCGTGCGTGCGGACCCTCTTACTCCGTCGGCTCGATCCCCGCCCGCAGCAGCCCGAAGGTGTACGCGTCCTCCAGCGCCTGCCAGGAGGCCGCGATGATGTTCTCGGCGACGCCCACGGTCGACCAGTCGGCGGTGCCGTCACCAGTGGTGATCAGGACCCGGGTCGTGGAGTCGGTGCCGGTGCGCCCCTCCAGGATGCGGACCTTGTAGTCCACCAGCTCCAGCTTGGCGAGCTGGGGGTAGATCCGCTCCAGCGCGACCCGCAGCGCCCGGTCCAGGGCGTTGACCGGGCCGTTGCCCTCGGCGGTCGCGACGATGCGCTCGCCCTTGGCCCAGAGCTTCACGGTCGCCTCGTTGGCGTGCGTGCCGTCGGGGCGGTCCTCGACAATGACGCGCCAGGACTCGGTACGGAAGTAGCGGCGTACCCGGCCCTCCGCCTCGGCCCGCAGCAGCAGCTCGAAGGAGGCGTCGGCCGCCTCGTAGGTGTAGCCCCTGAGCTCGCGCTCCTTGACCCGCTCGACGACGCGCCCGACGAGCTCGCGGTCACCCCCGAGGTCGATGCCGAGCTCCTGGCTCTTGAGCTCGATGGAGGCGCGGCCCGCCATGTCGGAGACGAGCATCCGCATGGTGTTGCCGACCAGCGCGGGATCGATGTGCTGGTACAGGTCGGGGTCGACCTTGATCGCGGAGGCGTGCAGCCCGGCCTTGTGCGCGAAGGCCGAGACACCGACGTAGGGCTGGTGGGTGGAGGGGGCGAGGTTGACGACCTCGGCGATGGCGTGCGAGACGCGGGTCATGTCGGCGAGCGCGCCCTCGGGCAGCACGGTCTTGCCGTACTTGAGCTCCAGCGCGGCGACGACGGGGAAGAGGTTGGCGTTGCCGACCCGTTCGCCGTAGCCGTTGGCGGTGCACTGGACGTGGGTGGCGCCCGCGTCGACCGCGGCCAGGGTGTTGGCGACGGCGCAGCCGGTGTCGTCCTGGGCGTGGATGCCGAGACGGGCGCCGGTGTCGGCGAGGACGGTGGAGACGACGGCCTGGATCTGGGCCGGGAGCATCCCGCCGTTGGTGTCGCAGAGGATGACGACGTCCGCGCCGGCCTCGGAGGCGGCGCGGACGACGGCCTTGGCGTACTCGGCGTTGGCGCGGTAGCCGTCGAAGAAGTGCTCGCAGTCGACGAAGACCCGGCGCCCCTGCTCGCGGAGGAAGGAGACGGTGTCGCGGACCATCTCCAGGTTCTCCTCCAGCGTGGTGCGCAGGGCCAGTTCCACGTGGCGGTCGTGGGACTTGGCGACCAGCGTGATCACCGGCGCGCCCGACGCCAGCAGCGCCTTGACCTGGGGGTCCTCGGCCGCCTTGCCGCCCGCCCTGCGGGTCGCGCCGAAGGCGACCAGCTCGGCGTTGCGGAATTCGATCTCCTGCTGGGCGCGGGCGAAGAACTCGGTGTCGCGGGGGTTGGCGCCCGGCCAGCCGCCTTCGATGAAGCCGACGCCGAAGTTGTCCAGGTGCCGGGCGATGGTGAGCTTGTCGGCGACCGTCAGGTTGATGCCTTCACGCTGCGCACCGTCGCGCAGCGTGGTGTCGAAGACATGGAAGCTGTCGTCGGTGGGCTTGGCCTTTGTGGTCATGCTGGTCTGACTCCTGTCGGATGAGTGGATCCGGACGATCTGGCTCCACTTGCCCCCATCATCCCGCGCGCCTCGCCCCGGCCGAGGTGAGGGCCGGAAAACAAAAAACCCCTCGCGGGTGCGAGAGGTCTGCGCGCGGGTCTGGGGCACGATGGCCGTGCCGTACATGGTGGTACGGAACGGTCACTGCGGACCGGCGCGCCTGTTGCCAATAATCATGACGAACGAGGACACGGAGGCAGTGTGGCACAGGACCGCCTCCGTGCCGTGTCCCGTCTCAGGATGCGGGCGTGGTGCTCGTCGCTCCGGCCGCCTGCTGCGGCTGCTCCCGCGGCTGACCGGCCGCGGCGACCCGGTTCAGGTCGATGTCGCGGGTCTCGCGCATCGACAGGTAGACGATGAGGGAGACCGCGGCGCAGCCCGCCACGTACCAGTAGAAGCCGGATTCGGCCCCGGCGTCCTTGAACCAGAGCGCCACGTACTCGGCGGTGCCGCCGAACAGCGCGTTGGCGACGGCGTACGAGAGGCCGACCCCCAGGGCGCGGATGCCGGTCGGGAAGAGCTCGGCCTTCACACACGCGTTGATGGACGTGTAGCCGGTGACCACGACCAGGGCGAGGAGCGCCAGGCCGAGCGCGGGCCAGAAGGTGTCGGCGTGCTTGAGCATCGTCATGATCGGCACGGTCAGGAAGGTCGAGCCGACGGCGAAGGTGATCAGCAGCGGACGGCGGCCGATCCGGTCGGACAGCATGCCGGCCAGCGGCTGGATGCACATGAAGACGAACAGGGCGCAGAAGCTGACGAGCGAGGCGGTGGACTTGTCCATGCCGGCGCTCTTGGAGAGGAACTTGGTGAGGTAGGTGGTGTACGTGTAGTAGGCCACCGTCCCGCCCATGGTCAGCGCCATCACCAGGAACGCCTCGCGCCGGTGCTGCCAGAGCACCTTCAGCGTGCCGCGGTCCTGCTGCTCGGCGGTGCCGGACTCGGCGTACACCTCCGTCTCCAGCATGGAGCGGCGCAGATAGAAGACGATGGCGGCGCCGAGCGCGCCGACGACGAACGGGATGCGCCAGCCCCAGCTGTGCAGCGCCGCGTCGGACATGTTGCGCTGGAGGACGATCTGGAGGCCGAGGCCGACGAGTTGGCCGGCGGTCATGGAGACGTACTGGAAGCTGGAGGCGAAGCCGCGCTTCTCGGGGGCGGAGGCCTCGGTGAGGTAGGTGGCGCTGGCGGCGTACTCGCCGCCGACCGAGAGCCCCTGGAGCAGCCGGGCGAGCATCAGTACGGCGACCCCGCCGTATCCGGCGACGTCGTAGGTGGGTGCGATGGAGATCAGGATCGCGGAGGCCGACATGAGGGTGACGGTGAGGGTGAGCGCGGCCTTGCGGCCCTTGCGGTCACCGATCCGGCCGAGCAGCCAGCCGCCGACCGGTCTCATGAAGAAGCCGACGGCGAAGATGCCCATCGTGTTCATGAGGTTGGCGGTCTCGTTGCCCTCGGGGAAGAACGAGTCCGCGAAGTAGACCGCGAAGGTCGCGTACACGAACCAGTCGAACCACTCGACCATGTTGCCGGCGGAGCCGACCCAGATCTTCTTCCATTGCTCTCGTCCCATGGTTGGTCACCGTGCCCCAACCACCGGAGAACTAACAAGGATGCAGAGGACAACGATCGGTCTTGGGCGCGTTGTGTTCACCGCACGAGCGAGTCCCGCAGGAACTCCTTCACATGGGAAAGGACTTGCCCGCGGCCGGTACCGGGGATGCCGACGGCGACATGGACGCTGAAGCCGTCCAGAAGGGCGCGCAGCCGGGTGGCGAAGCGGTCCGGGTCCACGGCGCGGAACTCGCCGCGCGAGATGCCCTCGGCCAGCAGCGCCACCAGGTCCCGGTGCCAGGCCCCCTCGATGGCGGCCATCCGGCCGCGGGCGTCGGCGTCCGCGTTCTGCGAGCGGTTCCAGACCTCCAGCCAGAGCGTCCAGTGGGGGTCGCGCGGCCCTTCGGGGACATACAGGCGCACATAGGCGTCGAGCCGCTGGGCGGCGGACGCCTGCCGGGAGAGCAGGGCGCCGCGCTCGGCGCCGAGCCGGCCCTCGCTCCACTCCAGGGTCTGCAGCAGCAGCTCGTCCTTGGTCCGGAAGTAGTACAGCAGGTGCCCGCTGCTCATCCCGACCTCCCGCCCGAGCCCGGCCATGGTCAGCCCGTCGAGTCCGCGCTCGGCGATGGTGGCCATGGCGGCGACGAGCAGGGACTCGCGGGGCGGGGCCGTGTTGCGCCGCCGGGCGGGGGGCGGGGTCATCGGGCGGCCGGTGCGCTGAGCGTCTCGTTCACCCGTACGTTCTACCGGATCCGCCGGTCAGCCGCGTACCGCGGGCTGCTGCTGGGTGATGCAGTGGATGCCGCCGCCGCCCGCGAAGATCGTGCGGGCGTCGACCAGGGTGACGCTGCGTCCGGGGTACAGACGCCGGAAGATTCCGGCCGCGTTCTCGTCCCGGGGGTCGTTGAAGCCGCACAGAACGACGCCGCCGTTGCAGACGTAGTGGTTGATGTAGGAGTAGTCGACCCAGTGGCCCTCCTCGTCCCGCACCGCGGTCGGGGCCGGGACCTCGACGACCTGGAGGGCGCGGCCCCGCGCGTCGGTCCGGGAGCGGAGCAGCTCCACGTTCTCCTTGCAGAGCTGGTGGTCGGGGTGGGACGGGTCCGGCTGGGTGTGGACGACGACCACTCCGGGTCCGGCGAACGCGGCGACGATGTCGACATGGCCGAGGGTGCCGAAGCCGTGCGGCGGGTAGTCGCCGGTCAGGCCGCGCTTGAGCCAGATCGCCTTCGTGGTGCCGAGCCTGGCGTGGATCTCGGCCTCGACCTGCTCCTTCGTCCAGCCCGGGTTCCGCTCGGGGCCGAGCTGCACGGTCTCGGTGAGCAGTACGGTGCCCTCGCCGTCGACGTGGATGCCGCCGCCCTCGTTGACCAGGGGCGAGCTGTGCACCGGGACCCCGGCGAGGTCCGCGACCTGACGGGCGATCTTCGCGTCGTGCTCCCAGTCGGCCCAGTCCTGCGCGCCCCAGCCGTTGAAGACCCAGTCCACCGCGGCCAGCCGGCTGCCGTCGCTGACGAAGGTCGGCCCGATGTCGCGCATCCAGGCGTCGTCCAGCTCCCGTTCGACCAGCTCGATGTCCGGGCCGAGGAGGGTGCGGGCGTGCTGCGACTGCCCGGTCGGGACGACCATGGTCACCGGCTCGAAGCGGCGTACCGCACGGGCCACGGCGGCCCACGCCGCGCGGGACTCGGCGAGGTCGTCACCGGTGAACGTGGCGTTGGGGCCGGGCCAGGCCATCCAGGTGCGCTCGTGCGGGGCCCACTCGGCCGGCATACGGAAGGTCATGTCGTCGGACTCCTGAAGGCTGTGTGTCGTGGAGCGTGCGTCGTGGAGCAGTGCTTCGTGAAGCGCCGTGCTTCTACAGGAAATAGAGGCGGTTGAGCGAAATCGAGTCGGCGGGGGCGGACCGCACCGGCGCCCCGTCCAGCGTCACCAGACCGCTGTCGCCGTTCACCCCCACCTCCCCGATCCGGGAGTTGAGCCGGAGATCCGCCGGGCCGATCGAGCGGGTGCCGCGTACGGCGACCCTGCGCCGCCGGGTCGGCATCAGGTCGGAGCCGAGATCGATGGCGGCCTTCGCCACGAAGGCCACCGAGAGATCGGCCGGGGTCGCGCCGTGCCCGCCGAACAGCGGTCCCAGGACCAGCGGTTCACAGGTGTCGGTCGCCGCGTTGGGGTCGCCCGTCACTCCCCAGGCGGGGAAGCCCGACTTCAGTACCAGTTGCGGCTTCGCGCCGAAGAACTGCGGCTTCCACAGGACGATGTCGGCGAGCTTGCCCACCTCGATCGAGCCGATCTCGTCGCCGAGACCGTGCGCGATGGCCGGGTTGATCGTCAGCTTCGCCACGTAGCGCAGCACCCGGGCGTTGTCGTCGTGCGGTCCGTCGCCCTCCAGCGGGCCCAGCTCCGCCTTCATCTTGCCGGCCATCGCGAAGGTGCGGCGCACGGTCTCGCCCGCACGCCCCATCCCCTGCGCGTCCGAGGAGGTGATGCCGATCGCGCCGAGGTCGTGCAGCACGTCCTCGGCCCCCATCGTCCCCGCCCTGATCCGGTCGCGCGCCATGGCCGCGTCACCGGGCAGATCCGTCTTCAGGTCATGGACGGAGACGATCATCCCGTAGTGCTCGGCCACCGCGTCCCGGCCGAACGGCAGCGTCGGGTTGGTGGACGAGCCGATGACGTTCCGTACGCCCGCCATCTTCAGCACGTTCGGGACGTGTCCGCCGCCGCACCCCTCGATGTGGAAGGCGTGGATCGTCCGGCCGTCCAGGACGCTCAGGGTGTCCTCGACCGACAGGCATTCGTTGAGGCCGTCCGAGTGCAGGGCGACCTGGACGTCGTGCTCCTCCGCGACCCGCAGGGCGGTGTCGAGGGCGCGGGTGTGCGCGCCCATGTCCTCGTGGACCTTGAAGCCGGACGCGCCGCCCTCGGCGAGCGCCTCCACCAGCGGCGCGTCGTCGGAGGACGAACCGCGGGCCAGGAAGCCGATGTTGACCGGCCAGGCGTCGAAGGCGCTGAACGCGTGGCGCAGTGCCCACGGCGAGTTCACGCCGACGCCCCAGACCGGGCCGAACTCCTGACCGATGACCGTGGTGACGCCGGAGGACAGCGACGCCTCCATGATGCGCGGCGAGAGCAGATGGACATGGGTGTCGACGGCACCGGCGGTGGCGATCAGGCCCTCGCCGGAGACGATGCTGGTGCCCGTACCGACGACGACGTCCACCCCGTCGAGCGTGTCCGGGTTCCCGGCCCGCCCGATCGCGTGGATGCGGCCTTCGCGGATGCCGATGGAGACCTTCCGGATGCCCTGGACCGCGTCGATGACCAGCACGTTGCTGATGACGACGTCGCAGGTGTCACGGACGGCCGCGGCCTTGAGGTGCAGCCCGTCGCGCGCGGTCTTGCCGAATCCGGCCAGGAACTCGTCGCCGTGGCGCTGCGCGTCCGACTCGACGCGCACCACAAGCCCGGAGTCGCCCAGCACGACCCGGTCCCCGGTGCGCGGTCCGTGGACCGACGCGTACTCGTAGGGGTCCATCAGGCGTTGCCCTCCGCTCCCAGATAGCCGCAGGCCACCGCACGTCGCAGGGCCTCCTCCTTCGCACCGGGCGCGTCCAGCGGACCGTCGACGAGACCGGCGAAGCCGATCGCGATCCGGGCGCCGCCGATCGGCAGCAGACCGACCTCGGCCTCGCCGCCCGGGCCGAACCGGACCGACGATCCGGCCGGGACGCACAGCCGCATTCCGTACGCGGCCGCCCGGTCGAAGTCGAGCCGGGGGTTGGCCTCGAAGAAGTGGAAGTGCGAGGTGACGCTGACCGGGACGGTCGCGGTGTTGCGCACGGTCAGCCGCAGCGCGGGTTCCGGTTCGGCGTGCGGCGGGGCAGGCAGCACCGCGCCGGGGGCGCTGTCGCCCAGCCGCGTACCGGCACCGGCGCCTATCGGATCGGTCACCACGGCCAGCCGCGATCCGTCGTCGAAGACGGCCTCCACATGCACCTCGGTGACCACGTCCGCCACTCCGGGCAGCACGTCGTCGGCGCCGAGCACAGCGCGGGCGGCCGCGATCGCCTCCGCGAGCCGCCGCCCGTCGCGGGCCGCCTCGCAGACGGTGTCCGCGACGAGCGCGGTCGCCTCGGGGACATTGAGCCTCAGCCCGCGCGCCCGTCGGGCCCGCGCCAGTTCGGCCGCACCGAAGAGCAGCAGCCGGTCACGCTCGCTCGGGGTCAGTCGCACGTCACCACACCTCCTGTTTGAACACCACTCTAACCATGACTCCACTCCATCCGGAACACCGAGATCATTGACGGGCCGCACCGGATTAGGTCACATTGAGCAGCACTCAAACAGTCGAACGTCAGGGGCGGCCTCATGCCGATCGAACAGCACGGAGTCGACACCATCCCGGAGGCGGAGCGCACCAGTACCCCGCGCGATCTCGTCTCGATCCTGCTCGGATCGAACCTCTGCCTGGGCGTGATCGTCTTCGGCTGGCTCCCGGTCTCCTTCGGCCTGGGGGTGTGGCCCGCGGTGAGCTCGATCGTCGTCGGCACGGTCGTCGGGGTGGCGGTCACCGCACCGCTCGCCCTGGTCTCGCTGCGCACGGCGACGAATCTGTCGACCTCCAGCGGCGCGGCCTTCGGCGTACGCGGCCGGCTGGTCGGCTCCGTCGTCGGGCTGCTGCTCGCGCTGGGCTATACCGCGCTCACCCTGTGGATCGGCGGTGATGTGATGGTCGGCACCCTGGCCCGCATCGCCGGACTGCCGGCCGGCGGCCTCTCGCACACCCTGGTCTACGCGCTCCTGGCCGCCTGCACCGTCGTCGGCGCGGTGTACGGATACCGGCTGCTGCTGCGCCTGAGCAAGATCCTCGCGGTCGGCATGACCGTGCTGCTGCTGATCGGCCTGATCGCCTACGCACCGGACCTCACGACGGCGGCCCCGCCGGACACCCCGTATCTGCTCGGCTCGTTCTGGCCCACCTGGGCACTGTCCGCCGTGGCCGCCGGGCTGAGCGGCCCGATCGCCTTCATCACGCTGCTCGGCGACTACACCCGGTACATCTCACCGGTCCGGCACCAGCCGCGCCGCGTGCTGCGGGCCACCTGTCTCGGCCTGGCCGTCGGGCTGCTGGTCCCGCAGCTCTTCGGTACGTACACCGCGCTCGCGGCCCGCGCCTCGCTCGACTACGCGGGTCCGCTGGTCGCCGCCGCGCCCGCCTGGTACCTGATCCCGCTGCTCCTGGCCGCCACCGCGGGCTCGGTGGGCAACGCCGGGCTGATGCTCTATTCGATGGGCCTCGACCTGGACGCGATCCTGCCCCGCGCCACCCGGGCACGGGCCACGCTGGTCGTCGCCGGGGTCGCCACGGCGTTCGTGTTCCTGGGCCACTTCGTGTGGAACGCGCAGTCGGCGATGACGTCGTTCGTGCTGCTGCTCACCGCGATCGGCACGCCCTGGGCGGTCATCACGATGATCTCGCACCTGCGCTGCCGGGGTACGTACGACGCGGAGGCCCTGCAGGTCTACAACCGGGGCACCCGGGGCGGCGTCTACTGGTTCCGGGCCGGCTGGCAGCCGCACGCCACCTTCGGCTGGGCGCTCGGCGCCGCGGTGGGCCTGTGCGGCGTCTCCACCCCGCTCTACGAGGGGCCGCTGCTCGCGCTGACCGGCGGGGTGGACTGCAGCTTCGTGCTGTCGGGGCTGGTGGGCGGGGTGACGTACACCGTACTGACCCGGCGTGGCCCACGCGGCGCCGCCGGCCGGGCTCGCGGACAAGCCCGGCCGGCGGCTCAGCACACGCCTTAGCCGAGCGGGTGCATCCAGCCGTGGGTGTCCTCGGCGATGCCGCGCTGGATGTCCAGCAGGCGCTCGCGCAGCTTGAGGGTGACCGGGCCGGGCGTGCCGTCGCCCTGGGCCCACTCGCCGCCGGCGCTCTTCACGATGCCGACGGGGGTGATGACGGCGGCGGTGCCGCAGGCGAAGACCTCGGTGAGCGTGCCGTTCGCCGAGTCGTCGCGCCACTGGTCGATCGAGACGCGGCTCTCCTCGGACTCGTGACCGAGGTCCCGCGCGAGCTTGAGGAGCGAGTCACGGGTGATGCCGGCGAGGAGCGAGCCGGTCAGCGCCGGGGTGACGATCCGGTCCCCGTACACGAAGTACAGGTTCATCCCACCGAGCTCCTCGACCCACTTGTGCTCGACGGCGTCGAGGTAGGCGACCTGGTCGCAGCCCTTCGTGGCGGCCTCGGCCTGGGCCAGCAGGGACGCGGCGTAGTTGCCGCCGGTCTTGGCGTCGCCCATGCCGCCGGGGACGGCGCGCACCCGGTCCTCGGAGAGCCAGATGGAGACCGGCTTCACACCGCCGGGGAAATAGGCGCCGGCCGGTGAGGCGATCACCAGGAAGAGGTACTCGTTGGCGGGCCGCACACCGAGGCCGACCTCGGTCGCGATCATGAAGGGGCGCAGGTACAGCGACTCCTCGCCGCCGTGCTCCGGGACCCAGGCCGCGTCCTGCTGGATGAGCGCGTCGCAGGCCGCGACGAACGTCTCGACGGGCAGCTCCGGCATGGCGAGCCGGTGGGCGGAGGACCGGAAGCGCTCGGCGTTGGCCTCGGGGCGGAAGGTGGCGACCGAGCCGTCGGGCTGACGGTAGGCCTTGAGGCCCTCGAAGATCTCCTGGCCGTAGTGCAGCGTCATGTTGGCCGGGTCGATCGACAGCGGCGCGTACGGAACGAGCTGGGCGTCGTGCCAGCCGCGGCCTTCGGTCCACTTGATCGTCACCATGTGGTCGGTGAAGTAGCGGCCGAATCCGGGCTTGACCAGGATCGCCTCGCGCTCCGCGTCGGACAGCGGGTGCGAGGAGGGCTTGAGCTCGATCGTGGGCGTCGTCATGAGTACGTGTCCTTCACCGGTTTTGTGTGTGTAGGACCGCGCCCACGCCCACGCGTGCCGGACAAGTGCTAGGACGTCCGAGCTTCATGGCGAGCCACGGCCCGTTCGATTATCTCTCGCGGGAGGCCGTGCACGAAATGACGTGTGTGCGGTCCAGGGTTCGATGGTGACACCCGGGGCCGCACAGGAGAAGCCGCCGGGTGCCTGTGGGACCCGGCGGCTTTGAGGCAGTCGTCGGATCAGCCCGCTACGCGTACCGCGAGCGCGTCACCGATCTCGTCGGTGCTGCGTGCGGTCCCGTCGCGCTCCGCGAGGTCGGCTGAGACCGCGTCCTCGATGCGCACGGCCTGGGCCTCGTGGCCGAGGTGGCGCAGCAGGAGGGCGACGGAGAGGATCGTCGCGGTCGGGTCGGCCTTGCCCTGGCCCGCGATGTCGGGGGCGGAGCCGTGGACCGGCTCGAACATCGACGGGAAGGCGCCCGTCGGGTTGATGTTGCCCGAGGCGGCCAGGCCGATACCGCCGGAGACGGCCGCGGCGAGGTCGGTCAGGATGTCACCGAAGAGGTTGTCGGTGACGATGACGTCGAAACGCTCCGGCTGGGTGACGAAGAAGATCGTCGCGGCGTCGACGTGCAGATAGTCGGTGGTGACCTGGGGGTACTCGGCCGCCACCTTGTCGAAGGTGTTCTTCCACAGGTGGCCCGCGTACACGAGGACGTTGTTCTTGTGGACCAGCGTCAGCTTCTTGCGCGGACGGGCGGCGGCCCGCTCGAAGGCGTCACGCACGACCCGCTCGACACCGAAGGCGGTGTTGAGGCTGACCTCGGTGGCGACCTCGTGCTCGGTACCGGTGCGCAGCGAACCGCCGTTGCCGGTGTACGGACCCTCGGTGCCCTCGCGGACGACGACGAAGTCGATGTCCGGACGGCCGGCCAGCGGGGTCTCGGTGTTCGGGAACAGCTTCGACGGCCGCAGGTTGATGAAGTGGTCGAAGGCGAAACGCAGCTTCAGCAGCAGCCCGCGCTCCAGGACGCCGGACGGCACCGAGGGGTCACCGATCGCGCCGAGCAGGATGGCGTCGTGGCCCTTGAGGGCTTCCAGCTCCGCGTCCGGGAGGGTTTCGCCGGTGCGGTGCCAGCGCTGGGCGCCGAGGTCGTACTCCTTGGTCTCCAGCTTCACATCCTGCGGGAGAACAGCGTTGAGGACCTTGAGGCCCTGGGCCACGACCTCCCGGCCGATACCGTCACCGGGGATCACTGCGAGATTGATGCTGCGAGACATGTCCGCACCCTACTGCGCGTCCCACCCCATGACACGTGGCGTCCACCATACGGACACATGGGAAGTTGTACGTGTACCGTTCACCCACTCGACGGGACGACGTCAGCGGGCGGGTGGAGGTTGTCGCCCATGGACATCCCCCGCTTCGGAATCCCCGAGAAGCTCGCCGACCGCATGAGCATGGCCGAGCAGCACGACTATCTGCGCACCCGGCTGACCCGTCGCGGCGTGCTGCGCACCAGCGTGGCCACCGCCGCCGTCGCCGGTGTCGGCCTCAGCACCTCGCTGACCGCCTCGGCCTCTTCGCCGGCGTATGCCGCGCCGACGGTGCTCACCTCGCACAGCACCACCCGGGTGGACGGTTCACTGGTCGCCCCGTTCGGCCGGCACCTGGCCTACGGCGCCGACCCGAGGACACAGATGGCGGTCTCCTGGCAGGTCCCGTTCGCCGTGCGGCGGCCGTACATCCGGATCGGCCTCAAGCCGTGGGCGCTGAGCCGGAAGATCGACGCCGAGGTGCGCCACCTCACGACGCCGCGGCTGAACGACGGCAAGATCGCGGCCGCCGAGCAGTTCTACGTGCACGCGGGCCTGGAGCGGCTGAAGCCCGGCACGACGTACTACTACGGCGTCGGCCACGACGGTTTCGACCCGGCCGACACCCGCAACCTGGGCACGCTCGGCACCTTCACCACCGCGCCCGCACGTGCCGGGAACTTCACCTTCACCGCCTTCGGCGACCAGGGCGTCAGCTATCACGCACTCGGCAACGACCAGCTGATCCTGGGCCAGAACCCCGCCTTCCACCTGCACGCGGGCGACATCTGCTACGCCGACCCGTCGGGCTCCGGCCAGACGGGCGACACCTACGACGCCCGCACCTGGGACCAGTTCCTGGCGCAGACGGAGACCGTGTCGAAGACCGTGCCGTGGATGGTGACCACCGGCAACCACGACATGGAGGCCTGGTACTCGCCGGACGGCTACGGCGGCCAGAACGCCCGCTGGACGCTGCCGGACAACGGCCCGGACCCGGTGAACCAGCCCGGCGCGTACTCCTTCGTGCACGGCAACGTGGGCGTGATCGCGCTCGACGCCAATGACGTCTCGTACGAGATCCCCGCCAACTTCGGCATCAGCGGCGGCAAGCAGACGCGCTGGCTGGACCGGCGCCTGGGCGAGCTGAGGGCGCGCCACGACATCGACTTCCTGGTGGTCTTCTTCCACCACTGCGCCTTCTCCACGACCAACGCGCACGCCTCGGACGGCGGGGTGCGGGACGCCTGGGTGCCGCTCTTCGAGAAGCACCAGGTGGACCTGGTCATCAACGGTCACAACCACGTCTACGAACGCACCGACGCGATCCTGAGGAACGCGGTCCAGCGCAAGGTGCCGATCGGCGAGCGCACCGACCCGACGCGGGACGGCATCGTGTACGTCACCGCGGGCGGCGCGGGCAAGGCCCTGTACGACTTCCCGGCACCGGACAGCTACGAGGGGCATGTCACGAGCCTGGAGAGCGTGAACACGTACCAGGTGGTCAAGGGCGGCGGAAGGGCCGCCGAGACCGTCGAGTGGTCACGGGTGCGCTACACCGGCTTCTCGTTCCTCGCGGTGGAGGTGGAGGCCGGCCGGCACGCCAGGATGAAGGTCACCGCGCTCGCCGAGTCCGGCGAGCGCATCGACCATTTCGAGATCAGCCGCGGCTGATCGGCACGTCACCGCCGGGCCGCGGCGGGCCCGGTCAGTGACCGGTCGAGCCGCCGTTGTCCCTGCGGTCGAGGGCGCGCTGCAGGGCGGCGGCGGCGTTCTGGCGCTCCGACTCGGTCGGGCGGTGGGCGTGACGGACGCGGCGGACAATGGTCTCGGCCATGATGGATCGACTCCCTGAGATCGCGAGGATTTCGAGATCGGAACTTCGTGAACGGTGATTTCGAGATCGGTGATTTCGAGGTGCCGGAAGGGGCGGGAGCGGGCGCCGCAGGGGTTACCTGCATCGGGGCACGCACTCACAACGCCAGTCGCTGGTTCCAGCGATACGTTCGGCTTCTCTAAAGCTAGGGCAGTCCGGCCGTTCTGTCTCCACAATTACTCGGACTTCCTACTATCTGAGACGGGGGTTTGGCTCAGCCGGCGCGCAGCTCACGGATCAGAGCCCGGACGGCGGGCGATCGTGCCAGCTCAGAGGTGGTGACACAGCCCACCGACCGCGTCGGGCGCTCCGGCCCGGGAGCAGCGATCGGGGTTCTCGCTGCTCGTGCATGGCCGGCACTGAACGGGGACACAGCGGGAGATCAGGGACGACTCCACCTGCCCGCATTCATTGATCCGACGTATCCGACGCCAGAGCCCTTGACGCCCCCTCAATCCGCCGCCATCCTCCCAGTCATCGGACCAATGGTCAGGTCTGTGAACGATGAGCCTGCGGACTGGGAGAAATCGTGTCACTGCGCACACCATGGAGAAACCGGATCGGGACGCTGTCGGTGGTGCTGTGCGGCGCGCTCGCGTCGACCCTGCTGACGGCCACCGGCGCACACGCCGGGGAGAGCACCTGGACGGTACGCGAGCAACGCGACGGACCCCGCGCCGAGCTGCGGCTCGACCCGGCCGGGGCACTGAGTCTGGCGGTGTCCGGCCGGGGCGGGACAGTCATCGCCCCGTCCCCCGTGGGGATCGTCACCGAGCGGGCCGACCTCTCCTCGGGGCTGGAGTTCACCGGCCGCAGCGACCGCTCGATCGGCGGGACGTACCGCACCGACGCGGGGAAGACCCGCAGTCGCACCGTCCACATGCGTGAGTCCCGCTTCCGCTTCCGCACCGCCTCGGGAGCCCGGCTCGACCTGCTCGTCCGGGCCTCCGCCGACGGGATCGCCTACCGCTACGCACTGCCCGGCGACACGGGCGACGTCCTGCGCGAGGCCTCCGCGTTCACCCTGCCCGAGGGCGCTTCGGCCTGGCTCGGCTACTACCGCAAGGACAACGAGAACCTCTTCAGGGCGTACTCCGCCGCGGACGCCCCGGCCGGCGAGTACATGATGCAGGGGCTGTTCCGTACCGGGGGCGGCTATGCCCTGGTCGCCGAATCCGACCTCACCGGCAGCTACTCAGGGGCCCGGCTGGCCCATGACGCGGGCTCCTCCACCTACCGCGTCAAGCTGTGGGACGAGCGGGTCCGGGTGCGGGGCGCGCTCACCACGCCCTGGCGGGCCGTGATCACCGGCGATCTGGCAACCGTCACCGAGTCGACCTTCACCGACGATCTCGCCCCGGCCTCCAAGGTCCGCGACACCTCCTGGATCAAGCCGGGCCGGGCCCTGTGGACCTGGCTCGCGGGCGGGCGTCCGGCAGGGCAGAGCCTTCGGATGCAGAAGGGGTACGTCGACTACGCGGCCGCCCGCCACTGGCCGTACACGGTCGTCGACGCGGGCTGGTACTTCGACCCGGACCAGTGGGACGTCACGGACCCCGACTGGCAGTCCCACAGCTGGATTCCGGAGCTGGTGCGCTACGGCAGGGAGCGCGGCGTCGGTATCCAGGTCTGGATCCACCACCGCGACCTGGACACCGCCGCCGAGCGTGCCCAGTGGCTGCCCACGCTGGAGAAGTGGGGCGTCAAGGGCGTGAAGATCGACTTCATGGACTCGGAGGCGCAGGAGACGTTCCAGTGGTACGACACGATCCTTCCCGAGACCGCGGCCCGTCATCTCCTGGTCAACTTCCACGGCTCCACGATCCCCAAGGGCATCCAGCGCACCTGGCCGCACGTGATGTCGCTGGAGGGCGTCAACGGTGCGGAGAAGAAGACGAACACCGCCGAGCATCTGGCGACGCTGCCGTTCACCCGCAACGTGATCGGCTCCATGGACTTCACCCCCGGCGCCTTCCAGCGGCCGGAACGGCCCAACGCCGGCTCCGACGCGGGTGAGCTGGGTCTGTCGGTGCTGTACGAGTCCGGGATCCAGAATCTGGCGGGCACTCCCGAGTCCTACGAGGCCCGCCCGGTGGCCCGGCACTTCCTGGAACAGCTGCCGGACGCCTGGGACGACACCCGGCTGCTGGCCGGTGAGCCCGGGAGCAGCGCGGTGGTGGCCCGGCGCAGCGGCAGCCGGTGGTTCATCGGCGGTACGTACGCGGGCGCGGCGCACACCGCCGGGGTGCCGCTGCGGATCGGGGCCGGCCGGTGGCTGGTCGAGACGGTGACGGACGGGCCGGCCGGGCTGGTCCGCACGGCCCGTACGGCGCGGGGCGGCGGCACGCTGTCCGTGGACGTGCTCCCCGACGGCGGCTTCGCCGCGGTCGCCTGCCGTTGGTCGCCGGGCCGCACCTCCTGCGACCGCTGAACCGGCAGCGGGGAAATGGAAACCGCCTCCCGGCCGGCAGGGGAACCGGGCGGGAGGCGGGACTCGTGGCGGGGCGCCGGGAAAGCGGCGCCCCGGGGGGCGTCAGCCCTGGTGGGGGTAGGTGTAGTCGGTCGGCGGGACCAGCGTCTCCTTGATGGCCCGGGTCAGGGTCCAGCGCTGGAGGTTCTGCGGGGCGCCCGCCTTGTCGTTCGTACCCGAGGCACGGCCGCCACCGAAGGGCTGCTGGCCGACGACGGCACCGGTCGACTTGTCGTTGATGTAGAAGTTGCCCGCGGCGTACCGCAGCTTCTCCATCGTGTACGCGGCCGCGGCGCGGTCGCCCGCGATGACCGAGCCCGTCAGGGCGTAGTCGGAGACCGACTCCATCTGCTCCAGCATCGCGTCGTACGCGTCGTCCTCGTAGACGTGGACGGCGAGGACCGGGCCGAAGTACTCGGTCGTGAAGACCTCGTTCTCCGGGTCGCTGCACTCGATGACGGTCGGGCGGACGAAGTAGCCCACCGAGTCGTCGTACGTGCCGCCCGCGACGATCGTGCACGCCGGGTCGGCGGCGGCGCGGTCGATCGCGGCCTTGTTCTTCGCGAAGGCACGGTCGTCGATGACGGCGCCCATGAAGTGCGACAGCTCGGTGACGTCGCCCATCGTGATGGAGTCGACCTCGGCCGCGAACTTCTCCTTGAAACCGGAGTTCCAGATGGAGGCCGGGACGTACGCACGCGAGGACGCGGAGCACTTCTGGCCCTGGAACTCGAAGGAGCCACGGGTCAGCGCGGTCTTCAGGATCGCCTGGTCGGCCGACGGGTGGGCAACGACGAAGTCCTTGCCGCCGGTCTCGCCGACGAGACGCGGGTAGGTGCGGTACTTCGCGATGTTGTTGCCGACCGTCTTCCACAGGTGCTGGAAGGTGGGGGTCGAGCCGGTGAAGTGGATACCGGCCAGGTCGCGGTGGTTCAGGGCCACCTCGGAGACGGCGATGCCGTCGCCCGTCACCAGGTTGATGACGCCCTTGGGGAGACCGGCCTCCTCCAGGAGCTGCATCAGCAGCACGGCGGCGTGGGTCTGCGTCGGGGACGGCTTCCACACCACGACGTTGCCCATGAGGGCGGGGGCGGTGGGCAGGTTGCCCGCGATGGCCGTGAAGTTGAACGGCGTGATCGCGTAGACGAAGCCCTCCAGCGGGCGGTGGTCCATGCGGTTCCACACGCCCGGGGAGTTGGCCGGGGGCTGCTCGGCCAGGATCTGGCGTGCGTAGTGCACGTTGAAGCGCCAGAAGTCGACGAGCTCGCAGGGGGTGTCGATCTCGGCCTGCTGGGCGGTCTTGCCCTGACCGAGCATCGTGGAGGCGGCCAGCGTCTCGCGCCAGGGGCCGGAGAGCAGCTCGGCGGCGCGCAGGATGATCGCGGCGCGGTCGTCGAAGGCCATCGCGCGCCAGGCCGGAGCGGCGGCGAGGGCGGCATCGACCGCGTCCTTGGCGTCCTGCTCGGTGGCGCCGGCGAACGTGCCGATGACGGCCTTGTGGTTGTGGGGCTGTACGACGTCGAAGCGCTCGCCGCCGCCCATCCGCTTCTCGCCGCCGATGGTCATCGGCAGGTCGATCGGGTTCTGGCTGAGCTCCTTGAGCTTCGCCTCCAGACGGGCGCGCTCCGGGGAGCCCGGGGCGTAGGAGTGGACCGGCTCGTTGACCGGCGCGGGGACCTGGGTCACAGCGTCCATGGGTTCCGTTGCTCCTTAGGTAGGGAGGGGGAGGGGCTCAGCCCTTGGTGAGGATGGAGCGGCCGAAGAACAGCAGGTTGGCCGGCTTCTCCGCGAGGCGGCGCATGAAGTAGCCGTACCAGTCGGTGCCGTAGGCGGTGTAGACGCGCATCCGGTGGCCCTCGGCCGCGAGCCGGATGTGCTCGTCGCTGCGGATGCCGTACAGCATCTGGAACTCGTACTCGTCGAGCTTGCGGCCCGCCTTGCGGCCCAGCTCCTGGGCGATGGCTATCAGACGCGGGTCGTGGGACCCGATCATCGGGTAGCCCTCGCCGTCCATCAGCGTCCGCAGGATGCGGACGTACGCCTTGTCGATCTCGGCCTTGTCCTGGAACGCGACGGAGGCGGGCTCCTTGTAGGCGCCCTTCACGATGCGGACGCGGCTGCCTGCGGCGGCGAGGCGGCGGGCGTCCTCCTCGGTGCGGAAGAGGTAGGCCTGGATGACGCATCCGGTCTGCGGGAAGTCCTTCCGCAGCTCCTCGTGGATGGCGAACATCGAGTCGAGGGTGGTGTGGTCCTCGGCGTCCAGGGTAACCGTGGTGCCGATCCCGGCGGCGGCCTCGACGACCGGGCGGACATTGGCGAGGGCCAGCTCGTGGCCGCCCTCCAGCGACTGGCCGAACATGGAGAGCTTGACGGACATCTCGGCCTTCGTGCCCAGACCGAGGTCCTTGAGGCGGCCGATGAGCTCCAGGTAGGCGTCGCGGGCGGCGGCGGCCTGCTCGGGGGTGGTGATGTCCTCACCGACCACGTCCATGGTGACTTCGAGGCCGTGGTCGGCGGCGTCCTCGATGATCGGGACGACCTGCTCGACCGTCTCACCGGCGATGAACCGGCCGACGACCTGCTTGGTGCCCGGGGCTGCCGAGATGAAGCGGCGCATCTTGTCGCTGCGTGACGCGGCGAGAATCACGGGACCCAGCACGGGGCACCTCCACGGAAAGTACGAACGAAGGGCCGTACCGCCGCACACGAAGCTTGCGGAACAGAAGCGGTACAGCACGGAGAACCACCGTGAAATCTAAGGATCTCTCCGATCCTGGGCCATCGACAGCTGTCACGCATCCGTGCCCTGGATCTCAGACATATGTCTGAAGGGGTGCGAGAATGGCTGGGTGAAGGGCGATTACCAGGAGCTGGTCGACGAGATCTCCGGGCTGCTCGGCGCTCCCGCGACGCTGGAGAACCGGGACTTCGGCCTGGTCGCCTTCGGTGCCCACGACAGCGACGACGACTCGGCGATGGACCCGGTCCGCACCCGCTCGATCCTGACCCGCCGCTCGACCCCCGCGGTCCGCGCCTGGTTCGAGAACTTCGGCATCACCCGCGCCACCGGCCCCGTCCGTATCCCGGCCGCCCCGGAGGCCGGCGTCAACCGGGACCGGATCTGTCTTCCGGTACGCCATCGGGGTGTGGTGCTCGGTTACGTATGGCTGCTGGACGCCGACCCCCGGCCGACCGACCAGCAGCTGGACGCGGCGATGGAGGTGGCGGCCCGGATCGGGGCGCTGCTCTCCGACGAGGCGCGGGCGGGCACGGACCTGTCCCGGGAGTTCGGCGCGGTCCTCACGGCGGGGCGCGGCTGGCAGCGCGACATGGCGGTGGCCGCGCTCAGCGAGGCGCTCGGCCCCGACGCGGAGGGGCTGCACACCGTGGTGTGCGTGACCCCGTGGCCGGACGATCCGCCCTCGGTGCGCACGGTGCCGTCGGCGGCGGCCCTGTCCGGCGCCCCGTCCGCGGCCGGGGCGGGCACTCCCGCCCTGGCCGCACTCGTCCGGCTCCGCTCCCCCGAGGTCCTGGACCCGGCGCTCACCGCCGCCGACCGGCTGCGCGCCACCGCGGGGGCCGCCGCCACCGCGGGGATCGCGGTGCCGCGCCGGGGCCTGGCGGAGCTGGCCGACGCCTGGCACGAGGCATCCGCCGCGAACCGGGCGGCAGCGGCGGAGTCCCGGTTCGGCCCGGTCGCCCAGTGGTCCGCCATCGGCCCGTACCGCCTGCTGACCGCGCTCGCCCCGGACACGCCGCCCGACCACACCGTCCGCCCGCTGCTCACCCCGGCGCACCGGGATCTGGCCCGCACCGCCGAGGTGTTCCTCGACTGCGCGGGCCAGGCGTCCCGGACCGCGGGTGAGCTGGGCATCCACCGCCAGACGCTCTACTACCGTCTCTCCCGGGTCCAGCAGCTCACCGGCCTGGACCTGAACGACGGGGAGGACCGGCTGCTGCTGCACATGGCGCTGAAGGCGTCCCGGCTCTGAGCGCCCCCCTACTGCCTTTCGTCCGTGCCGGGCACCTTGGCGGTGGACAGGGCGATGCGGTTCCAGGTGTTGATGGTGAGGATCAGCGCCGGCAGCCCGCCCAGTCCAACCGCGTCGAACACGGCCGCCGCACGGGCGTAGACGTCGTCGGGGACACCACCGCGGGACACCAGCGGTCTGGACGGGCTCGCCGGCTTCCGTCATCCGGCCGCGACGATGCCGGGCCCGGACGGGCTGGTCGTGGGCTGCGCCTCCCCGCCGGACCACGGCGTTCGGCGCGGCGCTGGAGGCGCTCTGCCGGGCCCTGCCCCCGGCTGACGCGGACCTGGCCCGGCCCGGCCTGTCTGATCGCGCCCGCCCGTACCGGCTCGGGTCTGCTCCGGCCTTCTTCCGGACGGGGCGCTACAGCCAGGACGGCGGGCCGGGCGCGACGATCGGCCGGTCACTGACGACGGCGGCCATGACCAGCGGCGCGTCCCCGTCACTGTGCCCGACACTCACCCCGACCCAACGCCCCTCGCCGGACACCGGCCCCCACACCGCCAGGTCGCCGTGGCAGTCCTCGTCGAGCAGCGCCTGGAACAGCGCCGGCACCGGCTCCCCGTCCTGCTCCAGGAGGAGTGCCACATGCACCGCCACCTGCTGGTGGGCGCCCCAGCGGCTCTCCAGCTCCGCCACGAGCAGGGCCAGTTGCGCCTCGGCCACCTCGTCCGCGTCGTCCCATTCGGTGCCGTGCGTCCCGTCGAGGGAACCGCCCTCCCAGAGCGGGACGATCCGGAAGCCCTCGCCCGCGGTCACCGTCCACTCCCCCGTGTCCGGCTCCCCCTCGGCCACCGCCGGCCCGGTGGCCGGCAGCGGAGCGGCGAGCAGCGCCTCGATGGCGGTGACGGCCCGCACGACGTCGAACGTCTCCCCGGCCCGGACGCTCACAGAGCGGCCCCGCTCACCGGGCGCGTGAGCCGCACGGGCCCAGCGGCCGTCCGCGCCACCTCGCAGCACCCCACCTCACGCGTCAACTGCTGCTCCCGTAGCTCCTGTTGCCGGTCGTACTCCACCGGCAACAGGGTAGCCGGGCCGGGCCCTCGGACAGGGACCGGCCCGGCTCGCCGGGCGCTGAGCCGTCAGGCGCAGTCGCCCGCGGCCCTGGCGCGGGTCACCACGTCCGTGGTGCCGCGGGTCTCGGACCACAGGATGCGGTCACTGCTGTTGTCCAGGGTCGGGTAGAGCTGAGCACCGTCACCGCAGGAGACCCGCGTCCAGTCGGCCCGGCCGTCGTCGGCCACATCGGCGACCGGTGCGATCTCCAGCTTGGGCAGCTGGTCGTAGCCGCCCCACAACATGGCGAACGAGTCCGTGCGGACCAGGTTCTTGTCGTACATGCCGTTGTGGACGTAGTCCGTGGGGACGTCGAGGAAGCCGCCCGCCTTGGCCTCGGTGAGCGTGCCGGTGGCCAGGTCGTAGACATCGACATAGGTCTGCGAGGCCTTGTAGTTGAGGAACGACACCTTGCCGTGGGCGATGGTCGGACGAAGCGCGCTCGTCCCGGTCTCCGGCGTGATGTTGACCGGCTTGCCGTCGCCCTGCCTGACGTAGACATCGGCCTCGTCACCCTGGATGTCGACCCAGGTGAGTGCGGTGCCGTCGCTGTCCGCCTCGCGCTGGTCACCGGGACCGCCCGCGACGACGGTGACCTTCCTGCCGTTGCCGTTCACCTTGGTGGAGACGACGTCGGCACCATTGGCCCCGACCCGGGTGTCCAGGAGTTCCTTGCCCTGGATCACCGGGTCGAGGGACCACAGCCCGTCCTGCTGGAAGTCCTTGGGACCGTCGCCGCCCTTGACCTTGCCGACCTTGATCCCGTACTCCGGCGTACCGTCGAAGAATGACTTCAGGTCGACGTACGACGTCGCCCAGTACGCGCCGTCGACCGCCATGTTGCGGGACTGCCCGACCGCCTCGGCGGCCGGCGCGGGGCCCTTGGCGAGGGTGTCGCAGTCGCGCTTGTACCCGATGGCCTCCCAGCCCGGGTAGATGCCGTGCGCCTCGAAGGCGTTGTCGATCTTCTGCAGGTCGCCCCTGGTCGCGCCGAGCCTGCGGGCCGCGTCGACGATCCCGTAGCGCGCCTGGAGGAAGTCCGTCCAGGGATTGAAGTTCTCGGTGAGCGCGGTGTACACGATCCCGTCGGTGAAGTGCTTGTTCAGCGTCTTGCGCATGTCCCACATGGCTCCGCCGACGATGGTGGAGTTGAGGTGCACCCCGCCGTTGTCCACCGCCATCGGGACGTTGAGGTAGTTCTTGTCGGCGCGGCGGCCGTCATTGAGGTCACGCAGGGCGCAGTCCGCGGGGGCACTGCCGTCGCTGCACAGGTCCTCACCGATGAGGCCTGGATCTGAAGCGGAAGCGGATTCCGGATCGGGAGCGGATGCGGGACGGGTGCGCTGAACGGCACCGCGGGGCGGGGTGTTCAGCCCCGGCCCCGGCGTCGGCCCCGGCCTAGCGCTCCCGCCCCTCCAGGACCACCTTCAGCCCGTCCGTCAGGTCCTTCGCCGACGGTGCCGAATCACGGTCCATCATCCACTGGACCATCACACCGGCGAGCAGTGCCTGGCAGAACAGTCCGGCCACCCGCGCCCTCTCGGGATCGGTCTCCGGGTCGATGCCCAGCATGTTCTCGGCGAGCCCGTTCCGGCCCTCGCGCTGCGGGCCGGCCAGGGCCTTCTGCAGTTCGGGGTCGGTGTCGATCCTGGAGATGACCTCCATCTGGAGCTGCCAGACCGACCGGGTCTGCTCGTAGCTGCCGATCACCCGCTCCCAGGTCTCGCGGAACTGGTCGAGCGGGGCCTGGGACGCGTCCTCGCCGGCGGCGTCCCCCTCGGCCTTGTCGGTCATCACGTCACCCCACTCCTCCGTCACCTTGATGAAGGCGAGGTTGAGCAGGGCCTCCTTGGAGCCGTAGTGGTAGCCGATGGAGGCGAGGTTCGTACCGGAGGCAGCCACGATGTCGCGTGCCGTCGTCCGGGCGTACCCCTTCTCCAGCAGGCAGCGCTTGGCGCCTTCGAGCAGATCCTCACGATGTCCCATGACAGCAGCGTACCCGGCACGCAGACGTCTGTGTAAGACACACGTCTAGATGCCGGGTACGGGGGTTGCGGGAGGGACTCAGTCGGTGAGGTTCACCGAACGCGCCGAGGCCGCGCCGATCTCGGCCGAGATCTCGGCCAGCACCGACGGCGGGACGTCGTCGTCGACGGTGAGGACGACCAGCGCCTCGCCGCCCACATCGGCCCGCGAGACCTGCATGCCCGCGATGTTCAGCCCGGCCTCACCGAGAATCTTGCCGACCGCGCCGACGACACCCGGGCGGTCGTCGTACCGCAGCACGACCATGTGGTCGGCGAGCGCCAGGTCCACGTCGTGGTCGCCGATCGCGACGATCTTCTGCAGGTGCTTGGGACCGGCCAGCGTGCCGGAGACCGCGACCTCCTCGCCGTTGGCGAGCGTGCCGCGGACGGTGACCACGTTGCGGTGGTCGGGCGACTCGGAGCTGGTGGTGAGGCGGACCTCGACACCGCGCTCCTGCGCGAACAGCGGGGCGTTCACGTACGACACGGTCTCGTCGACCACGTCCTCGAAGACACCCTTGAGCGCGGAGAGTTCGAGCACCTTGACGTCGTGCTGGGTGATCTCGCCGTACACCTCGACGTCGAGGCGGGCCGCGACCTCGCCCGCGAGCGCGGTGAAGATCCGGCCGAGCTTCTCGGCGAGCGGCAGTCCGGGACGGACGTCCTCGGCGATGACGCCGCCCTGGACGTTGACCGCGTCCGGTACGAGCTCACCGGCCAGGGCGAGGCGCACCGACTTGGCGACCGCGATGCCCGCCTTCTCCTGGGCCTCGTCGGTGGAGGCGCCGAGGTGCGGGGTGCAGACGACCTGGTCGAACTGGAACAGCGGGGAGTCCGTGCAGGGCTCCTTGGTGTACACGTCGAGGCCGGCGCCGGCCACGCGGCCCTCCTTGAGGGCGGAGGCGAGCGCCTCCTCGTCGACGATGCCACCGCGTGCGGCGTTGACGATCCGCACCGAGGGCTTCACCTTGTGCAGCGCCTCGTCACCGATCAGGCCGAGCGTCTCCGGGGTCTTGGGGAGGTGCACGGTGATGAAGTCGGAGACCTCGAGCAGCTCGTCCAGCGAGAGGAGCTTGACGCCCATCTGTGCGGCACGCGCGGGCTGCACATAGGGGTCGAACGCGACGATCTTCATGCCGAAGGCCGACATGCGCTGGGCGACCAGGACACCGATGCGGCCGAGGCCGACGACACCGAGGGTCTTCTCGCTCAGCTCGACGCCGGTGTACTTGGAGCGCTTCCACTCGCCGTTCTTGAGGGCGGTGTTGGCCTGGGGGATGTTGCGCGCGGTGGCGACCAGCAGACCGCAGGCCAGCTCGGCGGCGGTGACGATGTTGGAGGTCGGCGCGTTCACGACCATCACACCGGCCTTGGTGGCCGAGGAGACATCGACGTTGTCCAGGCCGACGCCCGCGCGGGCGACGACCTTCAGCTTCTTCGCGGCGGCGATGGCCTCGGCGTCGACCTTGGTGGCGGAGCGCACCAGGATGGCGTCGACATCGGCGATCGCGGGGAGAAGCTCGGCGCGGTCCGCGCCGTTGCAGTGCCGGATCTCGAAGTCCGGGCCCAGGGCGTCCACCGTGGCGGGCGACAGCTCTTCAGCGATGAGTACGACAGGTTTCGAGCTCACGTGAGTCCTCACAGGTCCAGTGCGGACGGCCGTCCCGACGGCCGCAGGCGGTGGAGGGGCTTGCCGCGTGGAAGACGCACGACACTGTGGGCCTGACGCGTGTATGTGTGAAGAAGTGTAGTCATGCGCGACGGCGCATACTGCGCCCCGTTGGAAGGATCACCCACATGAGGCTGGACGACTTGTACACACGTACGACGCCGCCTCTTCCAGCGGTGAAGCAGGGCTGACGTCTCAGGGGCGGGTCCGGGGACCCGCCCCTGAGGCATCGGTGTTACGCGTCGTCGTCGTTGACCCAGCTCATGAGCTTGCGCAGCTCGCGGCCGGTGGTCTCCAGCAGGTGGTCGCTGTCGGCCTTCTTGTACTCGTTGTACTTGGGCAGACCGTTGTGGTACTCGGCCATCCAGGCCTTGGCGAAGGTGCCGTCCTGGATCTCGGCGAGGACCTTCTTCATCTCGGCCTTGGTGGCGTCGGTGATGATGCGCGGGCCGGTGACGTAGTCGCCCCACTCGGCGGTCTCCGAGATCGACCAGCGCATCTTGTCCAGACCGCCCTCGTACATGAGGTCCACGATGAGCTTCAGCTCGTGGAGGCACTCGAAGTACGCGATCTCCGGCTGGTAGCCGGCCTCGGTCAGCGTCTCGAACCCGGCCTTCACCAGGGCGGCGGTACCACCGCAGAGAACGGCCTGCTCACCGAAGAGGTCGGTCTCGGTCTCCTCGGTGAACGTCGTCTTGATGACGCCCGCCCGGGTACCGCCGATGCCCTTGGCGTACGACAGCGCCAGCTCCAGGCCCTTGCCCGTGGCGTCCTGCTCGACGGCCACGATGCACGGAACACCGCGGCCCTCCTCGTACTGGCGGCGCACCAGGTGCCCCGGCCCCTTCGGGGCGACCATGCAGACGTCGACATTGGCCGGCGGCTTGATGAAGTCGAAACGAATGTTCAGACCGTGGCCGAAGAACAGCGCGTCGCCGTCCTTGAGGTTGTCCTTCACGGACTCCTCGTAGACCTGCGCCTGGATCGGGTCCGGGACCAGGATCATGATGACGTCGGCCTCGGCGGACGCCTCGGCCGGGGACACCACACGCAGGCCCTGCTCCTCGGCCTTCGCCTTGGACTTGGAACCCTCGTGCAGACCGACACGGACGTCGACACCCGAGTCACGCAGCGACAGCGCATGGGCATGGCCCTGGCTGCCGTAACCGAGGACCGCGACCTTGCGGCCCTGGATGATGGACAGGTCGGCATCGTCGTCGTAGAACAGCTCGGCCACTGGGTCTTCTCCTTGGTGTGCAGGTGTTGCGTCCCACCGTACGGCGGGGTGCGTCAGTTACGTTTTCGGGTCTCGCCATACGAGCGGCGAGCCGGCGGCTACGCCGTGCGGTCGAGGGCGCGCAGGGACCGGTCGGTGATCGAGCGCGCGCCACGTCCTATGGCGATGGTGCCGGACTGGACGAGCTCCTTGATGCCGTACTGCTCCAGCATCTTGAGCATCGCCTCCAGCTTGTCGGCGCCGCCGGTCGCCTCGATCGTGACGGCCTCCGGGGAGACGTCCACGGTCTTGGCGCGGAACAACTGGACGATCTCGACGATCTGGGAACGGGTCTCGCTGTCTGCGCGGACCTTCACCAGGACGAGCTCACGCTGGATCGCAGCGGCGGGCTCGAGTTCGACGATCTTCAGGACGTTGACCAGCTTGTTGAGCTGCTTGGTCACCTGCTCCAGTGGCAGGCCCTCGACATTGACCACAATGGTGATGCGGGAGATGTCGGGATGTTCGGTGGTACCGACCGCGAGCGAGTCGATGTTGAAGCCGCGGCGGGAGAACAGGGCGGTGATCCGGGCGAGGACACCGGGCTTGTTCTCGACCAGGACGGAGAGCGTGTGCTTGGTGGACATGGAAGTCGGTCTCTCTCTGTCTCTCAGTCGTCTTCGTTGTCGCCGAAGTCGGGGCGGACACCGCGGGCTGCCATGACCTCGTCGTTGGAGGTGCCGGCGGCGACCATCGGCCACACCATGGCGTCCTCGTGGACGATGAAGTCGACGACGACCGGGCGGTCGTTGATCGCGTTGGCCTCGGCGATGACCTTGTCCAGGTCGGCCGGGTCCTCGCAGCGGATCGCGTAACAGCCCATGGCCTCGGACAGCTTGACGAAGTCGGGCACCCGGGTGCCCTTCGCCGGGATGCCGTCCGTGTCGGCGCCGGAGTGCAGCACGGTGTTGGAGTACCGCTGGTTGTAGAAGAGGGTCTGCCACTGGCGGACCATCCCGAGCGCGCCGTTGTTGATGATCGCGACCTTGATCGGGATGTTGTTGAGCGCGCAGGTGGTGAGCTCCTGATTGGTCATCTGGAAGCAGCCGTCACCGTCGATCGCCCAGACCGTGCGGTCCGGCATACCGGCCTTGGCACCCATCGCGGCCGGCACCGCGTACCCCATCGTCCCGGCACCGCCCGAGTTCAGCCAGGTGGCGGGCTGCTCGTACTTGATGAAGTGCGAGGCCCACATCTGGTGCTGGCCGACGCCCGCCGCGAAGATCGTGTCCGGCGGGGCCAGTTCACCGACGCGCTGGATGACCTGCTGTGGCGAGAGGCTGCCGTCCTCCGGCAGGTCGTAGCCGACCGGGTAGGTGTCGCGCCAGCGGTTGAGGTCCTTCCACCAGGCGGCGTAGTCGCCGGTGTGGCCCTCGGTGTGCTCGGCCTGGACCGCCTGGACGAGGTCGGCGATGACCTCGCGGGCGTCACCGACGATCGGCACGTCGGCGGCGCGGTTCTTGCCGATCTCCGCCGGGTCGATGTCCGCGTGCACGATCTTGGCGTACGGGGCGAAGCTGTCCAGCTTGCCGGTGACCCGGTCGTCGAACCGGGCACCCAGGGCGACGAGCAGGTCGGCCTTCTGCAGCGCGGTGACGGCGGTGACCGCACCGTGCATACCGGGCATTCCCACGTGCAGCGGGTGGCTGTCGGGGAAGGAGCCGAGCGCCATCAGTGTGGTGGTGACGGGCGCTCCGGTCAGCTCGGCCAGCACCTTGAGTTCGGCGGTGGCCCCGGCCTTCATGACGCCGCCGCCGACATACAGCACGGGGCGCTTGGCCTGGACGATGAGCTTGGCGGCCTCGCGGATCTGCTTGGCGTGCGGCTTGGTGACGGGCCGGTAGCCGGGCAGGTCCTGGGTCGGCGGCCAGCTGAAGGTGGTCTTCGCCTGGAGCGCGTCCTTGGCGATGTCGACCAGGACCGGTCCCGGACGGCCGGTGGAGGCGATGTGGAAGGCCTCGGCGATCGTGTGCGGGATGTCCTCCGCCTTGGTGACCAGGAAGTTGTGCTTGGTGACCGGCATCGTGATGCCGACGATGTCCGCTTCCTGGAAGGCGTCGGTGCCGATGGCGGCGGAGGCCACCTGGCCGGTGATCGCGACGATCGGCACCGAGTCCAGGTAGGCGTCGGCGATCGGCGTGACCAGGTTGGTCGCGCCGGGGCCGCTCGTCGCCATGCAGACGCCGACCTTGCCGGTGGCCTGCGCGTAGCCGGTGGCCGCGTGGCCGGCGCCCTGCTCGTGGCGGACCAGCACATGACGGACCCGGGTGGAGTCCATCATCGGGTCGTACGCCGGAAGAATGGCGCCGCCGGGAATGCCGAATACCGTGTCGGCCCCCACCTCCTCGAGGGAGCGGATGAGGGACTGCGCGCCCGTGACGTGCTCAACGGTGGCGGACGACGATCCGCCGTTACGGGCGCGCGGCTGGGGATGGTGGGCCCCGGTGGCCTGCTCGGTCATCGGCATTCTCTTCTCGAAGCTGAGGGTTTTTGCGAGTGTTTTACGACGTTTTGCGTAGTACCGGTGCAACAAAAAACCCCTCGTGCCGTGAGGCAAGCGAGGGGAGCGCGCCGGTGCGGTCTGCAGAGTGTCATTGAGGGACTCTGCTTCAGCCGACGCGCTTTCCAAGTACGAGAATTCGGGTGCGCATGGCATTGACCCTCTCTCCGACGCACTCGACGTGTCAAGTGGGTGGGACGGGCGTCTCAGCATGTGAGCCGGTGAGGAGTGGGATCGAGCCGCCCGCCAGGACCGGCTGCGCGGCCGGGCTGCCGGGCACCGGGAACTCGCCGCGGATCAGGGCGCGGCGCAGCCGGTACTCGTCCAGCGGTCCGGAGAAGGCCATGCCCTGGCCGTGCGTACAGCCCATGGCGCGCAGGGCGAGGACCTGTTCCGGCATGTCGACGCCGTCGGCCACGGACTGCATGCCGAGGTCGCACGCGATCCGCAGCAGCCCGCTGGTGATCTTGTGCAGCCGGGCGGACTCGACGACACCCTCGACCAGACCGCGGTCCAGTTTCAGTACGTCGATGGGGAGCCGGCGCAGGGCGTTGATCGCTGCGTATCCGCTGCCGAAGCCGTCGAGCGCAATGCGCACGCCGAGACGGCGCAGGGCCACCAGCCGCTGTTCGAGTTCGTCGAAGGAGACCCTCGGGTCGCTGTCGGAGACCTCGATCATCAGCGCCCCGGACGGCAGCCCGTAGCGGGTGAGCAGCGCCTCGACGGAGCCGAACGCCATCCCCTTGTCGAGCAGCCGGCGGGCGGAGAGCCGGACGGCGACGGAGACCTGATGCCCGGCACTGGCCCGGTCGGCGGCCTGCTCGACGGCCTCTTCGAGGAGCCAGCGGCCCAGCTCGGCGGTGCGGTCACTGTCCTCGGCGACGCGGAGGAACTCGGCGGGGGTGAACAGGATGCCCTGGGCGGAGCGCCAGCGGGCCTGTGCCGCGACGGCGGCGACCGTACCGCTGGTCAGATGCACCACGGGCTGATGGAGCAGCGCGAACTCGCCGTCGCGCAGTGCGGTGCGCAGCCGGACCGCCAGCTCGGAGCGGCGCACCACCTCGGCCTGCATCTGCGGGGCGTACAGCTCGACGCGGTCCTTGCCGGCCGCCTTGGCGCGGTACATGGCGAGGTCCGCGTTGCGCATGAGGTCGTTGGGGGTGATGGCGGGCTCGGCGAAGGCGACCCCGATGGAGGCGGTGACCCGGACCTCGCCGGCGGCGATCCGGTAGGGCTGGGAGAGGGTGAGGCGCAGCCGGTCGGCGATCTCGTGGACCTGGTACTCACGGGCGGTCTGCTCGCGGCTGCCGTCACCGACGATGAGGGCGGCGAACTCGTCACCGCCCAGCCGGGCGGCGGTGTCCCCGGCCCGTACGGAGTCCTGGAGGCGGCGGGCGGCCTGGATGAGGAGCTCGTCGCCCGCCTGGTGGCCGAGCCGGTCGTTGGCCGCCTTGAAGCCGTCCAGGTCGATGAAGAGCACGGCGGTGCCCGCGTCACCGGACCGGCGGCCGCCGAGGGTCTGGCGGACCCGGTCGGTGAAGAGGGCCCGGTTGGGCAGGTCGGTGAGCGGGTCGTGCTCAGCGTTGTGCTGCAACTGGGCCTGCAGCCGGACCCGTTCGGTGACGTCACGGCTGTTGAGGATCAGCCCGCCCTGGTGGCGGTTGACGGTGGACTCGACGTTCAGCCATTCGCCGCTGCCGGACCTGAAGCGGCACTCGATACGGGTGGTGGGCTCCTCGGCCGGCGGAGCGGCGAGGAACCGGCGCACCTCGTGCACCACCCCGCCCAGGTCGTCGGGGTGGATGATCGAGGCCAGTTCCGCGCCGATGAGGTCGTCCGCCTCACGCCCGTAGACACCGGAGGCTGCGGGGCTGACGTAGCGGAGTATGCCGGTCGGGGCGGCGATCATGATGACGTCGCTGGAACCCTGCACCAGGGAGCGGAAGTGGTTCTCCTTCTGGGCCAGTTCCTGGGTGAGGGCGATGTTGTCGACGAGCATGATGCCCTGCCGGACGACCAGTGCGAGCACCACCGTGCATCCGGTGAAGACCACGACGCGGTCCACCCTGCGGCCCTCGATGACGTTGTAGAGGATGCCCAGGGTGCAGACGGCGGCGGCGAGATACGGCGTCAGCGCGGCCAGCGAACCGGCGATGGGGCGGCTGGTGGTACGCGGCTCGGGCCGCGGCTGGACAGCGTTGTCTTCCTCGCGGCCCGCCCCCCAGGGGGCGTACGCGAGGAGCAGTGAACCGGCGAACCAGCCGGCGTCGAGCAACTGGCCGGAATGGTAGGTCTGTCGCAGCAGCGGCGAGGTGAACAGGGCATCGCACAGCACGGTCAGGGCGAGAGCGGCGATGGCAGTGTTCACCGCGGCGCGGTTGACGCTGGACCGCCGGAAGTGCAGCGCGAGCACCATGGAGACCAGCACGATGTCGAGCAGCGGGTAGGCCAGCGAGAGCGCCGCCCGCGCCACGCTCGCACCCTCGACGTCCGCCAGATGCGCGGTATGGGCGAGGGCGAGGCTCCAGGAGAGCGTGAGGAGTGATCCGCCGATCAGCCAGGAGTCGAGTGCCAGGCAGAGCCAGCCGGCCCTGGTGACGGGGCGCTTGGCCAGGACGAGCAGTCCGACGATCGCGGGCGGCGCGAAGCAGAGGTAGAAGAGGTCGGCGAGGGAGGGGCTGGGCACCGGGAGCCCGCGCACGAACTCGTACCAGCCCCAGACCGCGTTGCCCCCGGCCGCCATCAGCGAGGAGAGCGAGAACAGCAGCCAGGCCGGCCGGAACCGGTTGCCCGCCGCGCGGGCGAAGAGGAAGCACGACACGGCGGCGGCCAGGGCGGCGGTACTGAGGCCGAAGTCACCCATGAACACCGCCAGTTGCGCCGACCCCCAGCCGAGGCACGCACCCACCGCGTATCCGGCGCAGGCGAGGCCGAGGAGGAGCTGCGGGAGCAGCGCGGGCGTCCGCCCGACGGCCGACCGCCGGTCCTGCAACGCTCCGCGGATGCTCGCCGGCGCGCTCACCGGGGTGCCCCCGAGGTCTCCGGACGGCTGCGGCGCCGGCGCACCGGACGCATCACCGGCGGCCTTCGGCCGCCCCGCCGTGTCGGATCGTTCGCCCATCGGCCGTACATCGCCCGTCGCCCCCTCGCGTGTGGCTTCCTCCCCGGCACCGTCCCTTCCACGGCGCAGCCTCCCTTTCGGACGATACACCAGACTCGTCACGCAGGGCCATAGTTCCTCTACTCTCCGTGACGACCTGGGCAGTTGTCGGCACGGGGCGCCGCGGTACGTGCTCGCAGCGTGTTCAGCCGGTGGTACGCACGACGTTGCGGACCGGATCCCCCGCGGCGAAACGGCTGAGCTGTCCGGCGATCAGGCGCTTGGCACGAGGCAGGAACGCCGAGGTGCTGCCGCCCACATGCGGAGTGATCAGGACGTTCGGAGCATGCCAGAGGGAATGGCCGGAAGGGAGCGGTTCCGGGTCGGTGACGTCGAGCGCGGCGTGCAGCCGGCCGGACTCGAGTTCGGACAGCAGGGCCTTGGTGTCGACGACACCGCCACGGGCGACGTTCACCAGCAGCGCGCCGTCCTTCATCGCCGCGAGGAACTCCGCGCCCACCAGCCCCTGTGTGGAGGGGTTCAACGGGGTGGACAGAATCACGATGTCGGCTTCGGGCAACAGTGCGGGCAGGTCGTCGAGCGTATGTACGGGACCGCGTGCGGTTGTCCGCGCAGAGCGTGCGACGCGCGCCACCCGCGCACACTCGAAGGGCGCGAGCCGGTCCTCTATCGCGGAGCCGATCGATCCGTACCCCACGATCAGTACGGACTTGTCGGCGAGCGCCGGGTAGAACCCGGACCGCCACTCCTCGTTGTCCTGGCCGCGCACGAACCCGGGGAAGCCGCGCAGGGAGGCGAGGATCAGGGCGATGGTCAGCTCGGCGGTGGACGCCTCGTGGACCCCCTTGGCGTTGCACAGCCGCACCCCGGCGGGCAGCAGACCGAGCCCCGGCTCGATGTGGTCGATGCCCGCGGAGAGGGTCTGCACGACCCGCACCGCGCTCATCCCGGCGAGCGGACGGACCGCGACCTCGGGGCCCTTCATGTACGGAACGACGTAGAAAGCACAGTCCGCGGGGTCGGCCGGGTAGTCCTGCCCGCCGTCCCAGAATCGGTAGTTGAGACCCTCGGGGAGTCCGTCGATCTCGTCGGCCTCGATCGGCAGCCACGCGTCGGGGACCGCGGTGGAATTCGTGGTGGAAGTCATGGTCAGGAGGCTATGCGAAGGCGCGCGGGGAGCAGAGGTTAGTTTGTGGGTGCGGAGTGGTCCCGTGCGGCGGGGCCGAGGGAGGGTTCGGGGAGTTGGAGCGCAGGAGTCTCGGTGCGGCGGCGCTCGCCGTGGGCGCGGTCGGTCTCGGCTGCATGCCGATGAGCTGGGCGTACGGCGCCTCGCAGCAGCGTGGCGACGATGCCTTGCGCGCGGTGCACGCGGCGCTCGACGCGGGCGTCCAGTTGCTCGACACGGCCGACATGTACGGCCCGTTCACCAATGAACTGCTGCTGGGACGGGCGCTGAAGGGGCGCCGTGCGCAGGCATTCGTCTCCACCAAGTGCGGGCTGCTGGTGGTGGGCGATCAGCACATCGTCGCCCAGGGCCGGCCCGGCTATGTGCGGCGGGCCTGCGACGCCTCGCTGCGACGGCTGCAGACCGATGTGATCGATCTGTACCAACTGCACCGGGCCGACCCCGAGGTGCCTGTCGAGGAGACCTGGGGTGCGATGGCGGAGCTGGTGACCGCGGGGAAGGTGCGGGCGCTCGGGCTGTGCGCGGTCGGGGCGCGGGCCTCGCGCCGGCCGGGTGCGCGGATGCACGACGGAACGATCCGGCAACTGGAACGGGTGCAGCAGGTCTTCCCGGTGAGCGCGGTGGAGGCGGAGCTCTCGGTGTGGTCGCCCCAGGCGCTGGAGTCGCTGCTTCCGTGGTGTGCGGCGCGGGGTGTGGGGTTCCTGGCGGCGATGCCGCTGGGCAACGGATATCTGACGGGGACGCTCACTCCGGGGCAGGGCTTCGAGCCGGAGGACCTGCGGGCCAGGCATCCGCGGTTCACCGCCGAGATGATGGCGGCGAACCAGCCGGTGGTGGTGGGGCTGCGCCGGGTTGCCGAACGGCACGGGGCGACGCCCGCACAGGTGGCGCTGGCCTGGGCGCTGCGGCAGGGGCCGCAGGTGGTTCCGGTGCCCGGGACCAAGCAGGAGCGCTGGGCGGTGGAGAACGCGGGGGCGGCCGGTCTGACACTGACGGCGCAGGACCTGGCGGAGATCGACCGGCTGCCGCCGGCGCGGGAGTCGTGGGACTGAGCTCGGGGAGGTGGGCCGCGGCGGGGTGGAACCGGGGCGGCCGGTCCGCGACCGCCAACGGCTGACGGCTGATCGAGAAAGTCGGCCGTCATGGGGCACCTCGGGCCGGGCGGCGGTGTAAGAACAGGGGACAGGCGGCCGTCGAAGGGATCGGTGCGGTGTTCGGATCTGGGCAGGACCCGGTGGGGCGTCACCTGACGCGTCACGGGAACGATCGCGTGGTGCGGCGGCATGCGGGGACGGGAGCGCGGCGCGGCGCGGTGGCCGTGCTGGCGGTCGGTGCCCTGGTGCTCGCCGCGGGGTGCTCCTCGCAAGAGGGGGCGCAGAGCGCGGCGGGCCAGGGTGCGAGATCACCGGCCGGGTCCGCGACGGCCGAGTCGAACCCGGGGGCCTCACCGTCCGCCTCGCGTCCCGCGGCCGATCTGCCGCCCGCGAAGGGCTCGGTGAAGGTGGTGTCGACCCTCACGGAGGGACTGGACTCGCCGTGGGGTCTCGCGGCCCTGCCGGACGGTGACCTGCTGGTGTCCTCGCGCGACAAGGGGACGATCACCAGGGTCGACGCGAAGAGCGGGAAGAAGACACTGCTGGGCACCGTGCCCGGCGTGGCTCCCGCCGGGGAGGGCGGGCTGCTGGGAATCGCGCTCTCCCCCACCTTCGGCACGGACCATCTGGTGTACGCGTACTTCACCACGGCCTCGGACAACCGCATCGCCCGCATGCTCTACGACGAGAAGGGGACGACACCCGGTCAGCTGCTGGGCGCTCCCGACACGATTCTGCGGGGCATCCCGAAGGGCTCCCTCCACAACGGCGGACGGATCGCCTTCGGCCCGGACCACATGCTGTACGCGGGGACCGGCGAGACAGGGGACCGCGGCCTCGCGCAGGACAAGAAGTCGCTGGCCGGCAAGATCCTGCGGATGACGCCGGACGGCGAGCCGCTGCACGGCAATCCGCAGGCCGACTCCGTGGTGTATTCGTACGGTCACCGCAATGTGGAGGGGCTGGCCTGGGACAACCACAAACGGCTGTGGGCGTCCGAATTCGGCCAGGACACCTGGGACGAGCTGAACCTGATCGTGCCGGGCGGAAACTACGGCTGGCCGGAGGTCGAGGGCAAGGCGGGCAAGGCGGGGTTCCGTGATCCCGTGGCACAGTGGAAGCCGTCCGAGGCGTCCCCGAGCGGTATCGCTTTCGCCGAGGGTTCCATCTGGATGGCCGCTCTGCGCGGTGAGCGGCTCTGGCGGATTCCGCTGTCCGGTACGGCGGACAAGGAACCTCTGGCGGCCCCGCAGTCGTTCCTGAAGGGGAAGTACGGCCGTCTGCGCACCGTGCTCGCGGCCGGCGGCAACAAGCTCTATCTCGTCACGAGCGAGACGGACACCCGTGGCACCCCGAAACCGGGAGACGACAAGATCCTGGTGCTTGAGGTGCGGTAGCGGCTACAGCAGGCGGAAGGGTGCGCGGCCCGTGTTCAACTTCTTCGAGGAACTCTTCGCACCGGGCCGCAAGCACGCTGCCGAGGAACAGCGGCGGCTGGAGCTGAGCCGGGTCGATCTCGGCATCGGCGACCCGGCGCGCGGCCCGATAGACCTCACCTCGGGCAAGGTGGTGGTCCGCCGGCCGGACGCCGGGGACGCAGAGCCCGAGGACAAGGTCCCCGGCGACCCGGACCCCGGGGACCAGGGTTCCGGCGGTGCGGCCGAGGAGCGCGGCCAGAGGCCTTAGGAACCCGTCGGCGTGCGGTAGAGACGCAGCCGGTGGGCGAGTGCGGCGGCCTCGCCCCGGCTCGCCACCCCGAGCTTGGCCAGGATGTTGGAGACGTGCACGCTCGCGGTCTTGGGCGAGATGTAGAGCTCCTCGGCGATCCGGCGGTTGGTGTGTCCGTCGGCGACGAGCCGGTGCACGTCCTGTTCGCGCCGGGTCAGCCCGAAGGACTCCACCGCGGCGGCAGCGGCGGCCCGGAGCTGCTCCTCGGGGTGGTCGCGACCGGTCTGCTCGTCGGTGGCGCCGTCGCCGTCCGGGACCGTGACAGCCACCAGGATCTCGTCGCCCGGGCCGGGGCCCATGCCCACGCCCGAACCGGGACCGCGAGGTGCGTCGGGGACGGTGAGGGTGATGCGGGCGCGGCCGGCCAGCAGCTCGATGGTCTCGGTCAGCGGGCGGGCGCCGAGGCGCAGGGCGGTGGCGTGCGCCTCGCGCAGCAGGGCGGTGGCCGTGGGCCGGTCGCCGGAGGCCACGAGCAGGGCCTCGGCCCAGCGGTGGCGGATCTGGGCCAGTTCGTACGGCCGGTGCAGCGGGCTGAAGGCCTGCGCCGCGCGGGACCAGTGATCAGGGGTGTCGAGGCCTTCGGCACGGGCCAGCTCGGCATCGACGAGCAGACCGTAGGCCGCCCACACGGGGACGGCCATCGGCAGTCGCTTGAGGTGGGTGCGGATCAGGGCGAGGTTCGCCGGCCGGCCCGGCTCGGTGGCGGGCAGGCCGCGGGCGTCGGCCTCGGCCGCCGCGACGACGTGCAGCAGGGGCAGGGCGTAGCGCTGGGTGCCGGTCGGGAAGCCCACCTCCGCCTGGGCCTCGAAGGCCGTCCGGGCCTCGGAGAGGCGGCCCTGCTGGACGGCGAGGGTGACGGTGTGGCGCACGGCGTTGATGAAGTGCTGGGGCTGCGGGTCCCGGGAGCCGAAGCTCCGCTTGTTCAGTGCGAGTTGCCGTTCGGCCTCGGCGAAATCTCCTCGTGCCAGGGCCACTTCGGTGCGGCGGGCGGCGACCAGGCCCTGGGGCTTGCGGGACAGCGCCGTGCGGGCAGCGGCCTCGGTGGTGGCCAGGGCCTCGTCCCAGTGGCCGAGCGAGAACAGGGACATCGCCTGGTTGGTGCGGACCCAGGCCTCCGTGTCGGCGATGCCGTGGCTGTGGCAGATCTCGATCCCGTGGTCGGCGGCGGCCACGGCTTCCAGGGAACGGCCCATGGCTTCGAGGGTGGAGGGGAGATTGATGCTGGCGCGGCCCATGACGCCGATGAGGCACAGCTCGTCGGCCCGGTCGCGGACGGCGTACATCTCGGCGATGCCGTCGTCGACGTCTCCGGCGTCGGCGGTCAGCCAGCCCCGGGTGAGGCGTGCGTGCAGCTCGATGTACTCGTTGCCGACCAGCCGGGCGTACTCCACGGCCCGGTCGGCGGCGGCGAGGGTCTGGGCACCGGGGCGGTGCAGGGCGCCCCAGCCGGCCACGCTCATCAGCACCTCCGCGTGGACGGCCGAGGGGGGCAGTCCACGGACCAGCTCCTCGGCGGTGGCCAGCTCGTCCCAGCCGTCGCCCCGGGTGAGGGCTTGGATCAGATGGGAGCGCTGGACCCAGAACCAGGCGGCGCGCAGCGCGTCGTCCTCGCTCTCCAGGATGCGCAGGGCCTTCTTGCAGATGGTGAGGGCCCGTTCGCGGTCGTTGCCGAAGCGGGCGGCGACGGTGGCTTCGGCCATCAGGTCGAGGTAGCTGAGGGGGGTGGCGCTGTCGCGGCCGCAGGCCGGGTAGACCTCGGCGTAGTCGATGGGGCGCAGGGTGGCGCGTATCGCTTCGGGAGCGTCGTCCCACAGCTCCATCGCCCTTTCCAGCAGCCGCAGCTGCTCGGAGAAGGCGTTGCGGTGACGTGCTTCGACGGAGGCCTTCAGTACGGCGGGCAGGGCCTTGGCGGCATCGTGCGCGCCGTACCAGTAGCTGGCCAGGCGGGTGGCGCGCTCGCCGTCGCGGACGAGGGTGGGGTCGGCCTCCAGCGCTTCGGCGTAACGGCGGTTGAGCCGGGAGCGTTCGCCCGGCAGCAGGTCGTCGCTGACGGCCTCGCGGACCAGGGAGTGCCGGAAGCGGTAGCCGTTGCCCTCCGCGGTGGTGAGCAGCAGATTGGCGCCGACCGCTCCCCGCAGGGCTTCGATGAGGTCGTCCTCGGTGAGGCCGGCGACGGCGGCCAGCAGTTCGTACTCGACGGCGGAGCCGCCTTCGGCCACGACCCGGGTGACCCGCTGGGCGTCGTCGGTGAGTGTTTCGACCCGGACGAGGAGGAGGTCGCGCAGTGAGTCGGGGACTCCGGCCCCGTCGCCGCACTCCAGGCTGCAGGCGAGCTCCTCGACGAAGAAGGCGTTGCCGTCGGAGCGCTCGAATATCTCGTCCACCAGGGCCGGTTCCGGGGCGTCCGCGAGGATGCCGGCCAGCTGACGGCGGACCTCGGCGCGGTTGAAGCGGGCGAGCTCGATGCGGCGGACGGTGCGGAGCCGGTCCAGTTCGGCCAGGAGCGGGCGCAGGGGGTGGCGGCGGTGGATGTCGTCGGCCCGGTAGGTGCCGATCACGACGAGGCGGCCGCTGCGCAGCGTACGGAACAGGTAGGTGAGGAGGTGCCGGGTGGAGGCGTCCGACCAGTGCAGGTCCTCCAGGACCAGGACGACCGGGCGCTGCGCCGAGATGCGCTCCAGCAGTCTGCCGGTGAGCTCGAAGAGCCGGGCGGTGCCGTGCTCGTCGGCCGAGTCCGGGCCCGGCTCGCCGAGTTCGGGAAGCAGCCGGGCCAGTTCGCCCTCCTGTCCGGCGCAGGCGGCGGCCATCTCGTCGGGGAGGGCGCGGCGCAGGGCGCGCAGGGCCGTGGAGAAGGGGGCGTACGGCAGGCCGTCCGCGCCGATCTCCACGCAGCCGCCCACGGCGACGACGGCCCCGCGGCGGGCGGCCACCGTGAGGAACTCCTCGACCAGACGCGTCTTGCCCACGCCCGCCTCGCCACCGATGAGCAGCGCCTGCGGCTCTCCGCAGACGCAGCCGTCCGGACCGGCGCCTTCCGCGGTGGCACGGGCGAGCGCGTCGGTGAGCGAGGTGAGTTCACCTGCGCGGCCGACGAACACGGGACTGACTGACCTGGTCTCCACGGAGCCGAGCATCGCATACGGGTCCGACAGCTCGGAGCCGGGAAGCCGGACAGACATCGCCTTTCGGCCCTTACGCGGCGTGCGCGAACCGTTCCCGTTCCCCGTCCGCGCTCACCGTCCTCTCACGCTCCTTGCGTGCCGAACCGCGGGCGGCCCGGTCGGCGCGACGCGCTTCCCGGACGAGCCGCTCGGTGTCGGCGCGACGGATCAGTTCGGCTTGCCTGATCTTCTGGAGTTCCAGCGTGTACATGCGATTCCCCCTGGTGACGAGGGCCCGTTGGGCCCGGGTGGCGGCAGTTCGTCTGCCGTGCCTCCACTTTCGTCCCCCAGGGGGTGTCGCCGCATCGGGCGAGTTCCGCATCTCTGACGGGCCGGCGCCTTAGGCGGATGCCTACGTCACCGCACAAGGGCCGTGAACGCCCCCGCGGATGCCTTAGGCAGCTCCGGGAGACGCCGTACGGGAGGGAAGTGCGGGGCGGGAAGGGCGGGAGGGGATGTACCCGCCCGCCGGGTCAGCTTCCCGTAGCCGCCGCGGCCGCCGTGGGCAGGGCGACGATGAGGTCGAAGTACATGCCGACGGAGATCAGCACACCGATCGCACCGAGCGCGATGCCGCCCATGGCCACCGCACGGACCCAGCCGGCCTGCGG
The DNA here is from genome assembly GCF_036226405.1 of Streptomyces sp. NBC_01260. Classification (NCBI taxonomy): domain Bacteria; kingdom Bacillati; phylum Actinomycetota; class Actinomycetes; order Kitasatosporales; family Streptomycetaceae; genus Streptomyces; species Streptomyces sp. NBC_01260. The sequence goes on from NZ_CP108464.1 coordinate 2,174,531, forward strand.
GCGCGCGGACGGGGCGCCGAACGCGGGCCGGACCAGGACGTAGATGCCGACCAGCAGGGCGACGAGCCCGAAGAGGCCGTTGACCAGGGCGGTGGCGTGCCAGGCGTCGCCGTAGATCTCGGAGATCTGCTGCGCGGCGGAGCCGCCGGACGACGTCTTGATCTGCCCGATCAGCGTCTCGCGCTCGGCGGCGACCCGGCCGCTCCAGGCCCCGGTGAGCGAGACGATCCCGAGGCCGACGGAGACGACGGCCGCGGCGGCGGTGCCGAGACCGGCAGACTCGTTGTCGGACTCGTCACCGTCCAGGTCGAGGTCGAAGTCCTGCTCCGCCGCGTCCAGGTCGGCGTCCGCGTCGCGGTCCGTGGGCTCTCCGGACTCCGTGCCCGCCTCGTCGTGCTGCCCCGCCGTGTCGGGTCGCGCCGCCGCGTCCTTGGCGCCGGCGGTGTCGGTGACGGCCTTCTTCGCCGTCTTCTTCTCTTCGTCGCCCTCGGCGACGGGAGCTGTGGGAGTAGTGGGAGTGGTGGGGTTCATTTCCCGCACGCTAGGTGCCCCGGATGAGAACCTTCTTAACGTCCGGCGGCACCCCGCTCCCGCACCCCGGCTCAGCTCTGCCGGGCCCGCCATTCCGGGGCCAGCACGGACCAGATCTCCGAGTCGTGTCTCACACCGCGGTACAGGTAGTTCTGGCGCAGCACGCCGTCCCGCTTCATCCCGAGCCGCGCGGCCACGGCGATGCTCCGGGTGTTCGCGGCGGACGCGTCCCACTCCACCCGGTGCATACCGCGCTCCAGGACCGCCCAGTCGATCAGCCTGGTCGCCGCCCTGGTCACCAGGCCGTGCCCCTCGGCGGCCGGTTCCAGCCAGCAGCCGATCTCGCAGTTCCCGGACTCCGCGTCGAAGATCCGGAAGAGGACCCCGCCGACCAGGGTGCCCTTCAGCCAGATCCCGTAGAGCCGGCCCGTGTCGGCCGCCTGCTTCTCCGCGTACCGGCGCAGCAGGTCTCGCGCGGATTCCAGGTCGGTGGCGAAGGAGGCGAACGGGATCCACGGGTCTATGAGGTCCCGCGCCCGGTCCATGTGGTCCAGGAACTCCTGCGCCTGCCAGATCTCCAGCGGCCGCAGCTCGGCCCCGTCGTCCCCCAGCGATACCGCGAACATCGTGTTCTCCTCGTCATCCCACCTACCGCGGTCCGCGCTGTTCAGCGGACGCGCTGCGCGGCCGGCACGGCCTCGTCGTCCTGGCTCGTGCCCGCCCCTGGGATTTTCGCATGCGGAGCCCGGCATTCGGGAGGCTCGATGCTGAGACGCGGCAGTCTGCGGTCCAGCCAGCCCGGCAGCCACCAGTTCGCCCCGCCCAGCAGGTGCATCAGGGCGGGAACCAGCAGCGTGCGCAGGACGAAGGCGTCCAGCGCGACGGCCGCGGCGAGCGCGATCCCGAACATCGCGATGACCCGGTCGCCGCTGAGCACGAAGGCGAGGAAGACCGAAATCATGATCACCGCGGCCGAGTTGATCACCCGGCTGGTCTCTGCGAGGCCGACCCGGACCGCCCGCCGGTTGTCGCCGGTCTCCAGCCACTCCTCGTACATCCGGCCGACCAGGAACACCTGGTAGTCCATGGAGAGGCCGAAGAGCACGGACACCATGATGACCGGCAGGAAGGGTTCGATGGGGCCCGAGCTGCCCAGGCCCAGCAGCTCGCTCCCCCATCCCCACTGGAAGATCGCCACGACCACGCCGAACGAGGAGGCGACCGCCGCCACGTTCATCACCGCCGCCTTCAGCGGGATGCCGACCGATCGGAAGGCCATCAGCAGGAGCAGGCAGCCGAGCCCTATGACGACGCCGATGAAGAGCGGGAGTTTCCCGATGATGATCTGTGCGAAGTCGTCGTAGCTGGCCGTCACACCGCCCACATGGGCCTGGAGCGAGGTGTTGTCGGCCGCCTTCGGCAGTACGTCCGTACGCAGCCGGTCGACGAGCTCGCTGGTCTGCTGGGACTGCGGCGCCGAGTCCGGGACAACGGTGACGAACGCGGTGTCGCCACTGGAGTTGTAGGTGACCGGGTCGGCCCATGCGACGCCGTCGGTGGCGCGCAGCGTCGCGGGCAGCGCGTCCATCGCCAGCCGGTCGTCGGCGCCGTCGAGCTGTGCGGCGATGGTCAGCGGTCCGTTGACGCCGGGACCGAATCCGCTCGCCAGCAGGTCGTACGCCTGCCGGGTGGTCGAGGACTTCGCGTTGTTGCCCTGGTCGGAGCTGCCCAGGTGGAGCGAGAAGGTGGGGAGTGCGAGGACCAGCATCACCACCACCGCGATCCCGCCGAGCAGCTTGGGGTGCCGCTCGACGAAGGCGGACCAGCGCGCGGCGAACCCGGTGGGCAGGTCCGGCTGCGGGCCGTGCTCGGCGAGCTGTCTGCGCTCGCGCCTGCTCAGCGCCCGCATCCCGATGAGGGACAGCAGGGCCGGCAGCAGGGTCACGGCGGCCGCCACCGTCAGCACGACGGTGAGCGAGGCGGCGACGGCGACACCGTTGAGGAAGCTCAGCCGCAGGATCAGCATCCCCAGCAGTGCGATGCAGACGGTGGCCCCGGCGAAGACGACGGCCCGCCCGGTCGTGGCGACCGCGTGCTCCGCCGCCTCGGGAACGGTCATGCCGCGCCGGAGCCCTCTGCGGTGCCGGGTGACGATGAAGAGTGCGTAGTCGATGCCGACCCCGAGCCCGACGAGCATGCCGAGCATCGGGGCGAAGTCGGCGACGGTCATCACGTGCCCGAGCAGCACGATGCCCGCGTACGCCGTTCCGACCGAGACGAGAGCGGTGGCGATGGGCAGCATGCTGGCGGCGAGGGAACCGAAGGCGAGGAAGAGCACGACGGCCGCGACGGCGACCCCGATGGCCTCGCTGAGGTGCACGGCGGGCGCTTCGGTGAGGGCGACGGCCGAGCCGCCCAGCTCGACCCGGAGGTGTTCGCCCGAGGCGGCCTTCGCGGTGTGGACGACCGCCTCGGCCTGCGCCACCGGCACGTCGTCGGCCTGCCGGTCGAAGGTGACCGTGGCGTAGGCCGTGTGCCCGTCCGCGCTGATCTGCCCCGCTCCCGCCTGGGTGTAGGGCCCGCTGACGGAGCCGACACCCGGCAGCCGTTCGACCGCGTGCAGGGTGCTGGTCATCTTCTGCTCGACGTCGGCCGCCCGCACGGTGGAGTCGTCGGTGTGCCAGACGATGGTGTCGGTGTCCCCGCCGAGATTGCTGAAGCCGCTCTTCAACAGCGCTGCGGCACGGCCGGATTCGGTGCCGGGCGCCTCGTAGTCGTTCGTATAGGCGCTGCCCGCGAACGCCGCACCGGCGGCCGTGCCGCCGAGGGCGAGCAGCCAGATGAGGACGGCGACGAGGCGGTGTGCGATGCACCAGCGGGCGATGGCAGCCAAGGGGCGAGCTCCCTGCGGGTTCGTGGTCTCTCCGGCGGCTCGACAGAGCCGTCCGCAAGAAAAACGCATGGCCTTGAGAACTGTCACTCTGACAGCCAACTGTGATCATTTGCCCTATTCGTGGCCATACTCACAGGCGTCGGATCCGCATATGGGCGACATCGCCGCAGCCATCCGGCGGGCTCGCGGACGGTGCGCGACGGGCGCGGACGCCCAGCGTTCGCGCACCTGGGCACGCGTCACACCCCGATCACCCGCAGCGCTCCCCAGAGCGCGACCGTCGACACCACGAGCGTCGCCGGTACGGTCAGCAGCCCGAGCCTGGTGAAGTGGCCGAGCTCCGGCGCCGCGCCGTGCGTGTGCAGGATGCGACGCCACAACAGGGTGGCGAGCGAGCCGACGTAGGTGAGGTTCGGCCCGAGGTTCACCCCGATCAGTGCGGCCAGCAGCGGACCCGGGCCGGCCGCGGCGACGACCGGGAGCAGGGCGAGGATCGCCGGCAGGTTGTTGATCAGGTTGGCGAGCACCGCCGCCACCGCGGCCACCGCCAGCAGCGCGGGCAACGAGGATCCGTCCGGCAGGACCCGGGCGATACCGGCGCCCAGGCCCTGGTCGACGACCGCCTTGACGACGACGCCCAGGGCCAGCACGAACAGGCAGAACGGCACGTTCGCGGCGTGCACCAGCCCCTTCACGGTGGTCTCCCGTTTCGCCAGCGCCCGTACGGCAAGCACGGCGGCGCCCGCCAGCGCCGCCCACAGCGGCTCCGCGCCCGCGAACGAGGTCACGACGAATCCGCACAGGGTCAGCACCAGGACGACCAGGGTGAAGACGGGCAGGGCCGGCCGGTCCTCCACCTCCTTCGGCGGGTGGGCCCCCGCCGCCAGGTCGGCCGCGAAGAACCGGCGGAAGACCACGTACTCGACGGCGATCGCCGCCAGCCACGGCAGCGTCATCAGGGCGGCGAAGCGGGTGAAGGAGAGACCGCTGGCCGTGAACGCCAGGAGGTTGGTCAGATTGGAGACGGGGAGCAGGAGCGACGCGGAGTTGGCGAGGTGCGCGCAGGCGTACACATACGGGCGGGGGCGGGCCCCGACGCGTGCCGCGGTCGCGAGGACGACGGGGGTCAGCAGGACCACGGTGGCGTCCAGACTGAGCACCGCCGTGATCACCGACGCGACGGCGAAGACGCCCCCGAGCAGCGGGCCGGTCCGCCCGCCGCAGACGCGGGCGACCAGGTCACCGGCCGCCCTGAAGAGCCCTTCGTCGGCGCAGAGCTGAGCCAGTACCAGGATCGCGGCGAGGAAGCCGACGACCGGCAGCAGACTGCTCACCTGGGACCGGGCCTCCGGCCAGGAGACCGCACCGGCCACGGTCACCAGCACCGCGGCGGGCACGGCGACGGTCGCCTCCGGCAGACCCCGGGGGCGTGCGACGGCGAACGCCAGCACCCCGAGCAGGAGGGCGACGGAGACGATCTCGGCGGTGACGGCGTTCAGTGGGCTCTCCGGAGCGGTGAAAGGGGCGGTGCACCCGGTGGTACCGGATGCACCGCCCCTTCGAGGACGTACGGGTGGGCTCAGCCCTCGACGCCGAGCTTCTCCAGGATCAGCTCACGCACCCGGGCCGCGTCCGCCTGGCCGCGGGTGGCCTTCATGACGGCGCCGACGAGCGCGCCGGCCGCGGCGACCTTGCCGCCGCGGATCTTGTCCGCGATGGCGGCGTTGCCGGCGATGGCCTCGTCGACCGCCGTGGACAGCGCGCCCTCGTCGGAGACGACCTTCAGGCCGCGCTTCTCGACGACGGTGTCCGGGTCGCCCTCGCCCGCGAGGACGCCCTCCAGCACCTGACGGGCCAGCTTGTCGTTGAGGTCGCCCGAGGCGACGAGCTCGGCCACCCTGGCGACCTGCACCGGGGTGACGGGCAGCTCGTCGAGGTCGCGGCCGGTCTCGTTGGCGTTACGGGCCAGCTCGCCCATCCACCACTTGCGGGCCTGGTCCGAGGGTGCGCCCGCCTCGGTCGTGGCGACGATCAGGTCGACCGCGCCCGCGTTGAGGATGGACTGCATGTCGTGCTCGGATGCGCCCCACTCCTCCTTGAGCCGTGCGCGGCGCAGCCGCGGCAGCTCGGGGAGACCGCCCCGCAGCTCCTCTACCCAGGTGCGGGCCGGGGCGACGGGTACCAGGTCGGGCTCCGGGAAGTAGCGGTAGTCCTCGGCGTTGTCCTTGATGCGGCCGGCCGTGGTGGAGCCGTCCTCCTCGTGGAAGTGCCGGGTCTCCTGCACGATCGTGCCGCCGGAGTTCAGCACCGCGGCGTGGCGCTGGATCTCGAAGCGGGCGGCCCGCTCGACGGAACGCAGCGAGTTCACGTTCTTCGTCTCGGAACGGGTGCCGAACGCCTCGCGGCCGTGCGGGCGCAGCGACAGGTTCACGTCGCAGCGCATCTGGCCCATCTCCATCCGGGCCTCCGAGACGCCGAGCGCCTTGATGAGCTCGCGCAGCTCGGCGACGTATGCCTTGGCGACCTCGGGGGCCCGTGCGCCCGCGCCCTCGATCGGCTTGGTGACGATCTCGATGAGCGGGATGCCCGCACGGTTGTAGTCGAGCAGGGAGTGGGACGCGCCGTGGATACGGCCGGTGGCGCCGCCGACGTGCGTCGACTTGCCGGTGTCCTCCTCCATGTGGGCGCGCTCGATCTGCACCCGGAAGATCTCGCCGTCCTCCAGCTGGACGTCCAGATAGCCGTCGAAGGCGATCGGCTCGTCGTACTGGGAGGTCTGGAAGTTCTTCGGCATGTCCGGATAGAAGTAGTTCTTCCGGGCGAATCGGCACCATTCGGCGATCTCGCAGTTCAGCGCGAGACCGATCTTGATGGCGGACTCGACGCCGATCTCGTTGACGACCGGCAGGGCGCCGGGCAGTCCGAGGCAGACCGGGCAGGTCTGGGAGTTGGCGTCCTGCTTGAGCTCGGTGGAGCAGCCGCAGAACATCTTGGTCTTGGTGCCGAGCTCGACATGGACTTCGAGGCCCATGACGGGGTCGTACGTCGCGAGGGCGTCCTCGTACGACTCCAGGTCAATGACAGTCACGGTGAAACTTTCCCTCTCAGCCCAGCAGGACGTCGTCGTCGCCGAGACGCTTCAGTTCGCGATAGAGGATCGCGAGGCCGGTGACGATCGCGGCGGCGGACACGGTCGCGTCGATGAGACGCAGCGTGTCGTTGTCGTTGCGCGCGAGCCTGATCTGCTTGGCAACACTGATCGCGCCGAACGCGGTGCTGCCGAGCGATACGTACAGCCCGGTCTTGGACTTCTTGAAGTTCGTGGCCTTCTTTGCCATGGCACTCACAGCGACGGAGCCTCCTCAAGCAGTGGGTGTCCCCACTTTTCCACGAACGCGGCCTCTACGGCGGCTCCGACCTTGTACAGCCGGTCGTCCTTCATGGCGGGGGCGATGATCTGCAGCCCGACCGGCAGCCCGTCCTCCGGCGCCAGGCCGCAGGGCAGCGACATGGCGGCGTTGCCGGCCAGGTTGGTCGGGATGGTGCACAGGTCCGCGAGGTACATCGCCATCGGGTCGTCGGCGCGCTCGCCGATCGGGAAGGCGGTGGTGGGCGTCGTCGGGGAGACGATGACGTCCACCTGCTCGAAGGCCTTCTCGAAGTCCCGCGTGATCAGGGTGCGGACCTTCTGCGCCGAGCCGTAGTAGGCGTCGTAGTAGCCGGAGCTCAGCGCGTACGTACCGAGGATGACGCGGCGCTTGACCTCGTCGCCGAAGCCGGCTTCGCGGGTGAGCGCGGTGACCTCCTCGGCGGACTTCGTGCCGTCGTCGCCGACCCGCAGGCCGTAGCGCATGGCGTCGAAGCGGGCGAGGTTCGACGAGCACTCGGACGGCGCGATGAGGTAGTACGCCGAGAGGCCGAGGTCGAAGGACGGGCAGTCCAGCTCGACGACCGTCGCGCCGAGCGACTTCAGCAGCTCGACCGACTCGTTGAAGCGCTGGACGACACCGGCCTGGTAGCCCTCGCCGGAGAACTGCTTGACGACTCCGACGCGCATGCCCTGTACGGAGCCGTTGCGCGCGGCCTCGACGACCGGCGGGACCGGGGCGTCGATGGAGGTCGAGTCGAGCGGGTCGTGTCCGGCGATGACCTCGTGCAGCAGCGCCGCGTCCAGGACCGTACGGGCGCAGGGGCCGCCCTGGTCGAGGGAGGACGAGAAGGCCACCATGCCGTAGCGGGAGACGCCGCCGTAGGTGGGCTTGACGCCGACGGTGCCGGTGACGGCGGCGGGCTGGCGGATCGAACCGCCGGTGTCCGTGCCGATGGCGAGCGGGGCCTCGAACGAAGCGAGCGCGGCCGAGGAGCCGCCGCCGGAGCCGCCCGGGATACGGGTGAGGTCCCACGGGTTGCCGGTCGGGCCGTAGGCGCTGTTCTCGGTGGAGGACCCCATGGCGAACTCGTCCATGTTGGTCTTGCCGAGGATGACGACGTCGGCGGCCTTCAGCCGCTTGGTGACGGTCGCGTCGTAGGGCGGGACCCAGCCTTCGAGGATCTTCGAGCCGACGGTGGTCGGCATGTCCTGCGTGGTGAAGATGTCCTTGAGCGCGAGCGGGACGCCGGCCAGCGGGCCGAGCTTCTCGCCCGCGGCCCTCTTCGCGTCGACGGCACGGGCCTGCGCGAGCGCGCCCTCGCGGTCGACGTGCAGGAAGGCGTGGACCTTCTCGTCGATGGCCTCGATCCGGGCCAGGTGGGCCTCGGTGACCTCGACGGCCGTGAGCTCACCGGAAGCGATCTTCGCGGCGGTCTCGGCGGCGGTGAGCTTGATGATGGTGCTGATGTCCGTCATGGCTTTTTAGTCCTCCCCCAGGATCTGCGGCACCTTGAAACGCTGCTGCTCCTGGGCCGGGGCGCCGGAGAGCGCCTGCGCGGGGGTGAGCGAGGGACGGACCTCGTCCGTCCGCATGACGTTGGTCAGCGGCAGCGGATGGGAGGTCGGCGGTACGTCTTGGTCGGCGACCTCGGAGACGCGGGCGACCGCGCCGATGATGTCGTCGAGCTGACCGGCGAAGTGATCGAGCTCTTCGCCCTTCAGCTCCAGACGCGCCAGCCGGGCGAGGTGGGCGACCTCCTCGCGCGTGATGCCAGGCATGCAGCGATCCTCAGGGGTTGGTGTGTGGTTTTGGCCGGAGCGCGGCAGGTGGAAATGTGCCGCCGACCCCCAATCCTATGGTGTCGCCCGCACCGGCCACGGCCACCCGTGGATCACCCCTGCCCGGCCCGCCTCCCGGGGACCGCCCTACGTCGTCGCGGGCCGTGAGTCGACGGTCCGGCCGGACGGCCGCTGCTCCGGCTCGGGCCTCGCCGCGGCGGTCACGCCGGCCGCCGCTGCCGCGGCCGCGGCGGCCGCCGCCAGCTCCGCCGGCCGCCGCCACCCGTGCTCGCCGCGCGCCCGCAGCCACGCGGTCGTCTCCTGCGGCGGCATCGCGGCCGCCACCAGCCAGCCCTGGACCGCGTCGCAGCGCAGGTCCCGCAGCCGCTCCCAGGTCTCGTCGTCCTCGACACCCTCGGCGACGACCAGCAGACCGAGCGAGTGCGCCAGGTCGATCGTGCAGCGGACGATCTCCGCGTCCTCGTGGTCGATGGCGAGCCGGGCCACGAAGGACCGGTCGATCTTGAGCTCGCTGACCGGCAGCCGGCGCAGGTGGACGAGGGAGGAGTACCCGGTACCGAAGTCGTCCAGGGACATCTTCACGCCGTGCCCGGTGAGCCCGGCCAGCGTGTCCGCGGCCCGCTGCGGGTCCTCCAGCAGTACGTGTTCCGTTATCTCCAGCTGGAGGGCACCGGCCGGAACGCCGTGCCGGGCCAGCCGGGCCGCGACGCCGCCCGCGAACCCCGGGGTGTGCACATCGCGCGGGGAGACGTTGACCGCGACCGGGACGAACAGCCCCTGCGCCCGCCATCTGGCGACCTGGGCCAGTGCCGTCTCCAGTACGTACTCGGTGAGGTGCGGCATCAGCCCGGACGACTCGGCGATGGCGATGAACTCGTCCGGAGGGACCCGCCCCCGCTCCGGGTGCACCCAGCGGACCAGAGCTTCGAGACCGGCCACCTGTCCGTCGAAGCGGACCTTCGGCTGGTAGTGGAGCTCGACCTCGCCGGCGTCCAGCGCGCGCCGCAGATCACCGAGGAGCCCGAGCCGGTCCGGGGTGTTGCTGTCGCGCTTGGACTCGTACACCTCGACGCCCGTGCGGTCGCGCTTGGCCTGGTACATCGCCACGTCCGCGCGGCGCAGCAGCCCCTCCGCGTCCAGCGCGTGGTCGGGGTGGACGGCGACACCCGCGCTGGCCTCCAGCACCAGGGTGAGTCCGTCGAGGTCCAGCGGGGAGGAGAGTTCGGCGACCAGATGGCGGGCGACCCGCTGGGCGCTGGTGGTGGAGTCCGCGGTCGGCAGCAGGACGGCGAACTCGTCGCCGCCGAGCCTGGCCGCCTCCGCGCCGCGCGGCAGGGCGAGGCGCAGCCGTTCCGCTATCTGCAGCAGCAGCCGGTCCCCCGCCAGATGGCCGAGGGTGTCGTTGACCGCCCGGAAGCGGTCGAGGTCGATCAGGACCAGGCCGACCCGGGTGCCGACGCTCTCGGCCTCCTCCAGGGCCGTCCAGGTGCGCTCCAGCAGCCACTGGCGGTTCGGCAGTCCGGTCAGCGGGTCCCGCAGCTGCTCCTCGGCCCGGGCACGGGCGATCCAGAGCGTGGAGTCGAGCGCGATCAGCGGGACCGCGAAGAGCGGCAGCAGGACCGGCATGGCCATGGCGACGACGCAGATCAGCGGTGCGATGCCGAGCAGGGCGACCGCGACGAGGCCCTGCCGCAGCAGTGCGGTGCGGGCGACGGTCGGCAGCCCGCCGCCCTGGGGTGACCGGGCGTACCAGAGCAGCACCCGGGTGACGAGCAGATAGGTAGAGGCGGCGAGGAGGACTTCCGGGACGACGTCGATGCCCCAGTCGAGTGGCTGCCAGGGCGACTCGACGGTCTGCACCTCACCGAACGCGGCCATTACCAGCGCCGCCGCGCCCACCCCCAGGATGTCCACCGCCCCGTGCAGCAGCCCCTGCCACCAGCGGTGCCTGCGGGCCATCCCGACGAGTACGACCACGACCAGGCTGACCAGACCGGCGGGCACCCAGCCGTAGAGCAGCAACACGGCGAGCGTGAGGGCGGCCCCGGAACCGGTGCCGCCCCACCAGCGGTCGCGGCCGAGCGCGACCAGATGACCGACGACGATCCCGGTGAGCACGGCCAGCGACCAGCCGGCCCTGCCGTCCGGGAAGATCGCGTGGCCACCGCTCACGGTCCGGTAGAAGCCGGTCGCGAGCTGGACGGTGGCGAGGGCCACGACGACAGCGCCCACTTTGGGCGTGAGTCCGACGAAACCCTGCAGCCGCGACACCGGTGCGGCGTTCTCGGTCGGTTTCATTCCGTCCCTCTCACAGCCGGCGGTGCCGATGTCACCTGATGATTCCGTTCCCTGCCACCGCGCGCGGCACACCCGGTGGCCGGGCTCCGCAGGCGCATCCCTCAACAGTAGGCCGCAGAGGGCTTCCAGGGGCAGCGCTCTACATCTCTTGCCCGAATGCGAACCGACCGTCCGTCAGCATCTGCTATGCGCCGACCGGGTGAATCCGGGCGTACGCACACGACTCCCCCCGCTGCGGCCCGGCCCCTACTCCTCGGCCGGCACCGCCGCCTCGCGCGCCGCGTCAGGCCCGTCCGCGAGCAGCACGGCGAAGCCGTCCTCGTTCAGCACGGGCACCTTCAGCTGCATGGCCTTGTCGTACTTCGACCCGGGGTTGTCGCCGACCACCACGAAGGAGGTCTTCTTCGAAACGGAGCCCGTCACCTTCGCTCCGCGGCTCTGCAGGGCTTCTTTCGCGCCATCCCTGGTGTGCGAGGCCAGCGTGCCGGTGACGACGACGGTGAGCCCTTCGAGCGGCCTCGGCCCCTCTTCCTCGCCGGCCCCCTCGTCCTCCATCCGGACCCCGGCCTCCCGCCACTTGCGCAGGATCTCCCGGTGCCACTCCTCGGCGAACCAGGCCTTGACCGAGGCCGCGATGATCGGTCCGACCCCGTCGGCGTCGGACAGCTCCTTCTCGGTGGCCTCGTCGATCCGCTCGATGGAGCGGAACTGACGGGCCAGTTCCTGCGCGGCGACCGGCCCGACGTGGCGGATCGAGAGCCCGGTGAGGATCCGGGCCAGCGGCGCTTCCTTCGCCTCGGCGATGGCCTCCAGCATGGCGACGGCGTTCTTCTTCGGCTCGCCCTGCTGGTTGGCGAAGACCATGGCGGTCTTCTCCTCCCCGGTCTTCGGGTCGCGCTTGGGCAGTCCGCTGTCCATGTCGCGGACATAGGCCCGGATGGGCAGCAGCTGGTCGACGGTCAGCCCGAACAGATCGCCCTCGTCGCGCAGCGGCGGATCGGCGGGCTCCAGCGGACGGGTCAGGGCGGCGGCCGCCACATAGCCGAAGTGGTCGATGTCCAGGCACTTGCGACCGGCCAGATAGGCGACGCGCTCGCGCAGCTGGGCCGGGCAGGAGCGGGCGTTGGGGCAGCGGACGTCGATGTCGGCCTCCTTCATGGGCCGCAGCTCCGTCCCGCACTCGGGGCACTCGGTGGGCATGACGAACGCCCGCTCGGTGCCGTCCCTGAGGTCGACGACCGGGCCGAGGATCTCCGGAATCACGTCGCCGGCCTTGCGGAGCACCACCGTGTCGCCGATCAGGACGCCCTTCGCCCGGACCACGTTCTGGTTGTGCAGGGTGGCGAACTCGACCTCGGAACCGGCCACTTCGACCGGTTCCACCTGGGCGTACGGGGTGACGCGGCCGGTGCGGCCGACGCCGACCCGGATGTTGACCAGCTTGGTGTTGACCTCCTCCGGCGCGTACTTCCAGGCGATCGCCCAGCGCGGTGCGCGTGAGGTGGAGCCGAGCCGGCCCTGGAGCGGGATCTCGTCGAGCTTGACGACGACACCGTCGATCTCGTGTTCCACCGAGTGCCGGTTCTCGCCGAAGTAGGCGATGAACTCCCTGACCCCGTCCAGGGAGTCGACCACCTTGTTGTACTTGGCGGTGGGCAGTCCCCAGGCCTGCAGCAGCTCGTAGGCGTGCGAGAGGCAGTCGATGTCGAAGCCCTCACGGGCACCGATGCCGTGCACCACCATGTGCAGCGGCCGGCCGGCGGTGACCTTGGGGTCCTTCTGGCGCAGTGAACCGGCCGCCGCGTTGCGCGGGTTGGCGAACGGCTTGTCGTCCGCCTCCACCAGCCGGGCGTTGAGCGCCTCGAACCCCTCCATGGGGAAGAAGACCTCGCCGCGGATCTCGACGAGCGCCGGAACGCGGTCGCCCTTCAGCCGGTGCGGGATCTCCGCGATCGTCCGGACGTTGGGCGTGATGTCCTCGCCGGTGCGGCCGTCGCCGCGGGTCGCGGCCCGGGTCAGCAGGCCGTGCTCGTAGGTGAGGTTGACCGCGAGGCCGTCGATCTTGAGCTCGCACAGGAAGTGGTAGCCGGTGGCGCCGACGTCCCGGGCGACCCGCTCGCCCCAGGTGGCCAGCTCGTCGTCGTCGAAGGCGTTGTCCAGGGACAGCATCCGCTCGCGGTGCTCGACGGAGGTGAATTCCGTCCGGTAGGGGCCCGCGACCTTCTGGGACGGCGAGTCGGGCGTGCGCAGCTGCGGATACGTGTCCTCCAGAGCCTCCAGCTCACGCATCAGCCGGTCGAACTCGGCGTCGCTGACGACCGGCTGGTCGTTCACGTAATAGCGGAAGCGGTGCTCCTCGATCTGCTCGGCGAGGAGCGCGTGCCGCTCCCGTGCCTCCGCTGGCACCGCGGCCCGTGCCTCCGCTGGCACTGCCGTCTGCTCTTCGCCGGCCATCGTCCCGTCCTCCCGTTACCCAGTGCCCCGCTACTCAGGGTTGTCTGCGAGCGATCTCGCGGCCCGGCCGCAGTGGGCGAGCGCGGCCCGTGCGTACGCGGGTGACGCGCCCGCGAGGCCGCATGAGGGGGTGATCACCACGGACTCGGTCAGAGTCCCCGGATTCAGCCCCAGCCTGCGCCAAAGCGTCCTGACCTCCATGACGCTACCGCCCGGGTCCGACAATCCGCCCGAGGCCGGGTCGGTGCCCGGCACCACCCCGAGGAACAGCTGGGTACCGCCCTCGACGGCTTCCCCGATCGCCTCCTCCTCACGCTCGGTGAGCAGGGAGAAGTCGAACGAGATACCGTCCGCCCCGGCCCGGCGCAGCAGTGCGAACGGGACCTCGGGCGCGCAGGTGTGGACGACCGAGGCGCCCTCGCCCGCCGCGCCCAGCACCTCGCGCAGGGTGGATTCGACGAGCTGGCGGTCCACCGCCCGGTAGGTGCGGTAGCCGCTCGCCGTCCTGACCCGCCCGAGCAGGACCCCGGTCAGGGACGGTTCGTCGAGCTGGAGGATCACCTGGGCGCCCGGCATCCGCCGCCGTACCTCGGCGAGGTGGTTTCGCAGCCCCTCCGCCAGCGAGTCGGCCAGGTCGCGGCAGGCACCCGGATCACCGAGCACGGCCTCGCCGCCCCGGCGCTCCAGCGCGGCGGCCAGCGTCCAGGGCCCGACGGCCTGCACCTTGAGCGGGCCCTCGTAGCCCTGGGTGAACTCCTCCAGCGCGTCGAGGTCCTCGCCGAGCCAGGAGCGGGCCCGGCGGGTGTCGCGCCCCGGCCGGTCGCTGATCCGCCAGCCGCTCGGCTCGACGTGTCCGTACATCTCGACGAGCAGTCCGATGGTCCGCCCGATCATGTCCGCGCCCGGTCCGCGCGCGGGCAGTTCCGCCAGGTACGGCGCGCCCTGGCCGTCCCCGAAGGAGCCGGTGACGGTCTTCGCCGCCTCCCGTGCGTCCCCTCCGGGCATCGAACCGATTCCGGTGGCCGGGCACCCGCTGAACTTGCTCTTCTCGCTCACGCGGGAAGCCTACGGCGGTTCCCCGCCCGTGCCGTCAGCGGCCGGGGCGCACCGTGAGGTCGTTGACCTCGGCGTCGCGCGGCAGGTCGATCGCCATCAGGATCGTGGTGGCGACGGACTCCGGGTCGATCCAGCGCTCGGCGTCGTACTCCTTGCCCTCCTGCTGGTGGACCTTGGCCTGCATGGGGCTCGCGGTGCGCCCTGGGTAGACGGTGGTCACCCGGACCCCGTTGCCGTGCTCCTCGTGGCGCAGCGAGTCGGCCAGTGCCTTCAGCCCGTGCTTGCTCGCCGCGTAGGCGCTCCACTCCGCGTGGGCGGCGAGCCCGGCGCCGGAGTTGACGAAGAGGACGTGGCCCTCGGCGACGCGCAGCTGCGGCAGGAAGAGCCGGGTCAGTTCGGCCGGGGCCACGAGGTTGGCGTTGAGCTGGAGGTGCCAGGCCTTGGGCGTGAGCTCGCCGACCCGGCCGAGCTCGACGACGCCGGCGATGTGCATCAGTGAGTCGAGCCGCTCGGGCATCGGCTGCTGGGCGAAGGCCCAGGAGAGCCGGTCCGGGTTGGAGAGGTCGCCGACGATCGTGCGGGCGCCGGGGTACAGCGCGGCGAGCTCCTTGGCGCGGCCCGCGTCACGGGTCAGGAGTACGAGATCGTCCCCGCGCTCCAGGAGGCGGCGAGCGACTGCTGCGCCGATGCCGGAGCCGGCGCCGGTGATGAGGTGAGTGGACATGCCCCCATCGTCGCACCCGTCCACCCGGCGCCGGCACATCACTGCAGGCCGGACCACTCCTCCAGGTAGGCCAGGGCGCCCACCCCGTCCTTCGCGAAGAACACCAGGTCGGTCAGCGGGAGCGGCAGGAAGCCCTCGTCCTCCATGCGCTGGAACTGCTGGCGCAGGCCGTCGTAGAAGCCCGCCGTGTTGAGCAGCACGACCGGCTTGGTGTGCTTGCCGTGCTTCTTGAGCTCCAGGATCTCGGTGGCCTCGTCGAGCGTGCCGGTGCCGCCCACCATGATCACGACGGCGTCGGCCTTCTCCAGGAGCAGCGCCTTGCGCTCGGCGAGATCGCCGGCGATCACCATCTCGTCGGCGTTGGTACGCGCCTTCGCGGCCAGGAAGTCCACCGACACCCCTACCAGCTTCCCGCCCGACTCCTGCACCCCGTCGGCCACGACCTTCATCAGCCCGCTCTCCGAGCCGCCCCAGACCAGGGTGTGCCCGCCGCGGCCGAGCAGTTCGGCGAATTCGCGGGCGGGGCGGGTGTAGCGCTCGTCGAGGTCGGCGGCGGAGAGGAATACGCAGATCTTCATGGCCTCCACGGTAGAACCCGCCACCGACAGCCGGGCCGCCGGGGAAGAAATGGGCGTGCTGTGCCGCTGAAACACACATGACTGCCACCCGAGGACACCTCATCACCGTCGAGCCCGGCACCGAGCATGTGCGTGTGGTCCGCGACGGCGTGCTGCTCGCCGAGAGCCGGCGCCCGCTCGTCCTGCGCGAGACCGGCTGCCCGGTCCGGTACTACCTGCCCGCCGAGGATGTCCGCACCGAGCTGCTGACGGCGTCGGACACCCGCACCCACTGCCCGTTCAAGGGGGACGCGTCCTACTGGTCGCTGCCGGACGGCGCGGATCTGGTCTGGGCGTACCCGGAGCCGAAGGAGGAAGTCGCCGCGATCAAGGACCACTTCTGCTTCTACGACACGGAGACCGTCCCCTCCTGACAGCCGACCGGCCGTCAGCACCCGCTGTGAGCTGCGGAGAAGAGAGACCTCAAAACTTCTTCGCGTCCGGCGATGAGTTTCCGGGCGCCCCGCAGTCCACCTTCACATGGACAAGACTCTCTCCCGCGACGGCACCGTGATCGCGTACCGGTGCCGGGGTGAAGGACCATCGGTGATCCTCGTGAGCGGGGCCCTGGGCACGGCCGCGACCGAGGCTCCGCTGGCCCGTCTGCTGGCGCCGCGCTTCCATGTCGTCACCTACGACAGGCGCGGCCGGGGCGACAGCGGTGACAGCGCGCCGTACGCGGTGGGGCGCGAGATCGAGGACCTGGCCGCGATCGCCGAGGTGGTGGGCGGCCGCCCCTCGGTGTTCGGTGTCGGGGCCGGCGGCGTACTGGCCCTGGAGGCGCAGGCCGCCGGGCTCCCCGTCGGCCTGCTCGCGGTCCACGAGCCGCCGTACACCCCCGGCGCCGCCGGCCTGCTGTTCAAGGCGGGCTGTACGGCCCGGCTGCACCGGCTGCTGTCCGCCGGGGACCGGGACGGGGCGGTGGAGCTGTTCCTGACCGTGACGGGCGTACCGGCCGATCTCATCGCCAGGATGCGGTGTGCGCCGCTGTGGCGGAGCCTGGAGTCCGTGGCGCACACCCTGGCGTACGACGACGCGCTGCTCGGCGACGGCTCGGTGCCGGACGAGCGGTTCGCCTCCGTCACGGCGCGGACCCTGGTGGTCAGCGGTGGCTTCGGTCCGGCCTCCGCACGGGCGGCGACCCGCCTGCTGGCGGACGCCCTGCCCCGGGGCCGCCACCGCACGCTCACGGGCCAGACCCGGGAGCTGGCACCGCAGGTGATCGCTCCGGTACTGGCGGAGTTCTTCACCCGGAACGTGTACGTGGGCCAGGCGTCCTGAGGGGGTCGCGAGCACTCCGCGCGGCCACGCCCGTACAGGGGTCGGGCGTTTCCGCGCGGAGTACGGGCGCCGCGGGGTACCGGCGTCGCGGTGGCACCGACCTCGCGGGCGGGGCGGATCAGCCCGCCGCGGCCGTCTCCCGGCGCACCGTCGTCGCGATCGTCGCGGAGCCGACCACCCGGGTGCCGTCGTACAGCACGACCGCCTGGCCCGGGGCCACGCCCCGTACCGGCTCGGCGAACGAGACGGTGAGGGTCTTGTCGAGCAGTTCGGCCGTCACCTCGGTCTCACCGCCGTGGGCGCGGAGCTGGGCGGTGTACGTGCCCGGGCCGGCCGGCGGCGTGCCGCACCAGCGGGGCTTGATCGCGGTCAGGGCGGTCACGTCGAGGGCCTCGACGGGGCCGACGGTGACCGTGTTGTTCACCGGGGAGATGTCCAGGACGTAGCGCGGCTTGCCGTCGGCCGCGGGGTGGCCGATGCGCAGGCCCTTGCGCTGGCCGATGGTGAAGCCGAAGGCGCCCTCGTGGGTGCCGAGCTTCGTACCGGACTCGTCGAGGATGTCGCCCTCCGCCGTGCCGCCCAGGCGGTCCGCCAGGAAGCCCTGGGTGTCGCCGTCGGCGATGAAGCAGATGTCGTGGCTGTCGGGCTTCTTGGCGACGGCCAGGCCCCGGCGCTCGGCCTCGGCGCGGATCTCGTCCTTGGTGGTGAGGGTGTCGCCGAGCGGGAACATCGCGTGGGCGAGCTGCCGCTCGTCCAGGACGCCCAGCACATAGCTCTGGTCCTTGGCCATGTCGGAGGCACGGTGCAGCTCACGGCTGCCGTCGTCGCCGAGGACCACGGTGGCGTAGTGGCCGGTGCAGACCGCGTCGAAGCCCAGGGCGAGGGCCTTGTCGAGCAGCGCCGCGAACTTGATCTTCTCGTTGCACCGCAGGCACGGGTTGGGGGTGCGACCGGCCTCGTACTCGGCGACGAAGTCCTCCACGACGTCCTCGCGGAAGCGTTCCGCCAGGTCCCAGACGTAGAAGGGGATACCGATGACGTCCGCGGCGCGGCGGGCGTCCCGGGAGTCCTCGATCGTGCAACAGCCCCGGGCCCCGGTCCGGAAGGACTGCGGGTTCGCGGAGAGGGCGAGGTGCACACCGGTCACATCGTGGCCCGCCTCGGCGGCGCGGGCCGCGGCGACGGCGGAGTCGACACCGCCGGACATGGCGGCGAGGACACGGAGGGGGCGCTGGGAAGTCTGAGTCATAGCTCCACCAGGGTACGGGGCACCGGGAACCGAACGCTCATGGATATGCGTTGTCGATCACATGGGGACCAAAGGCACGACGGGCGCCAAAGGGCCGGGCACCGGGATCAGCCGGCGTTCGGTGCTGATCGGCGGCGCCGTCACGGCGGTCGGGACGGCGGCGCTGGCCCGGGACCGGCTGAAGCGTGCCTGGTGGCGGCTGCCGGGCGTGGAGAAACCCCGCACGCCGGGTCAGGTGGACTATGCGCGGGCCGAGTGGACGGCGGCGTCCCCGTCGAACTGGCGGCGGGCGGACCGCCCCGACGACTACGGCATCGACCGGGTCGTCATCCATGTCACCCAGGGCAGTTTCCAGAGCGCGGTCAAGGTCTTCCAGGACCCGGGGCACGGCGCGGCGGCGCACTACGTGGTGCGCAAGGACGGTCATGTGACGCAGATGATCCGCGAGCTGGACGTGGCGTTCCACGCGGGCAACCGCTCGTACAACGAACGCAGCGTCGGCATCGAGCACGAGGGCTTCGTGGACCGCCCGCAGGACTTCACGGCGGCGATGTACGGGGCGTCCGCCCGGCTGACCGCGGCGATATGCGGGCGGTACGGGATACCGGTGGACCGCAAGCACATCATCGGGCACGTGGAGGTGCCGGGCGCCGATCACACGGACCCGGGGAACCACTGGGACTGGGACCGGTACATGAAGCTGGTCCGGGCGGCGGCTTCGGGCACCGGCCGGAAAACCGCTAGCTGAGCCCCGCCGTGCGGGCCCGTTCCACCGCCGGGCCGATCGCCCGTGCCACGTCGTCGATGTCCTGCTTGGTCGTGGTGTGGCCGAGCGAGAAGCGCAGGGTGCCGCGCGCCAGATCCGGGTCGGTGCCGGTGGCGAGCAGGACGTGACTGGGCTGGGCGATCCCGGCCGTGCAGGCGGAGCCGGTCGAGCACTCGATGCCCTGGGCGTCCAGCAGCAGCAGGAGGGAGTCGCCCTCGCAGCCGGGGAACGTGAAGTGCGCGTTGGCCGGGAGCCGGCCGCCGGGGGCCGGGTCGCCGCCGAGGAGGGCGTCGGGGACCTGCGCCAGCACGGCCGCGACCAGTTCGTCGCGGAGGCCGCCGGTCTCCCGGGCGAAGTCCTCGCGCCCGTCGGCGGCGAGCCGTCCGGCGACGGCGAACGCCGCGACTCCGGGCACATCGAGGGTGCCGGAACGCACATGGCGCTCCTGGCCGCCGCCGTGCAGTACGGGAACGGGGGTGTACTCGCGGCCGAGCAGCAGTGCGCCGACGCCGAACGGGCCGCCGATCTTGTGTGCGCTGACGGTCATCGCGGCCAGTCCGGAGCGGGCGAAGTCGACTTCCAGCTGCCCGAAGGCCTGTACCGCGTCGGCATGCATCGGAACGTCGAACTCGCGCGCGACGGAGGCCAGTTCACGTACCGGCATGATGGTGCCGATCTCGTTGTTGGCCCACATCACGGTAATCATCGCGACGTCGTCGGGGTTACGGGCCAGCGCCTCGCGCAGCACGTCCGGGTGGACGCGCCCGTACCGGTCGACGGGGAGGTACTCGACGCGCGCGCCCTCGTGCTCGGCGAGCCAGTCCACCGCGTCGAGCACCGCGTGGTGCTCGACCGGACTGGCCAGCACCCGGGTGCGGCGGGGATCGGCGTCGCGGCGGGCCCAGTACAGGCCCTTCACCGCGAGGTTGTCCGATTCGGTGCCGCCGGAGGTGAGGACCACCTCGCTGGGGCGCGCGCCGAGGGCGTCGGCGAGGGTCTCTCTGGACTCCTCGACGGTACGGCGGGCCCGGCGCCCGGCGGCGTGCAGGGAGGACGCGTTGCCGGTGACGGCGAGCTGGGCGGTCATCGCCGCGATCGCTTCCGGAAGCATCGGCGTGGTCGCGGCGTGGTCGAGGTAGGCCATGGTGGGCTCGATTCTACGAGCCTGCGGCGGGGCGTACGGCGGGCGCATGGCGCCTTGGCGCCCGCGCACCGCGGAAGGTGCGTCCCACCCGCCCCGGCCCTGAGCCCGATCCGGTGGGGAGAGCGGCGGGAATCGAGCCCTGTCAGCCGCCGAAGTTCCAGGCGACGGCGCCGTTTCCGGTGACGAGGAAGGCCAGGATCACCAGGTCGGCGATGCCGAGTGCGAGTCCCAGCAGGGCGCGGCCGCGGCGGGCGGTGGAGCGGGCCAGGGCGATGACCGCCATGACGACGGCCGCCGGACCCAGCAGGATGTTCATCACCAGCAGACCGACGAGACCCAGGACGAACGAGGCGACGGCGAGAGCGTCGGCATCCCGGGTGGACCGGACGGAGCCGGAGCCCGCGGGGCGCCGGATGTGGTCCTGCGGTGCGTCGGCGGGGGCGCTCGGCCCGGCGGCGTCCGCCACTCCGGAGCGGCGGGTGAGTGCGGTGAGTGTCATGGTGCGGACTCCTTCGGTGACGGCTGCGGCGGGGGTGACCGGACGGAGGCGTCCGTCACCGGGACCGGCGCTGCGCGCCCATCCGCTCGCGCACGGCGAAGACCAGCAGCCAGCTGCCGATCAGCGCGCCGAGGACGAGACTCAGCGGCAGCGGGATCTGGGCCACCGCTCCCAGCACGATCCCCAGCAGAAGCAGGGCGACGACAAGGACGATCATGGCCGGCCTTTCCACGGTTGAGAGTACGAGTGTTCACTGACTTGTCAGTCTAGACCCGCACGCCCCTTCCCCGCCCCGGAGAACAGTTGTTTACTGAATGGCATGAGTCACATCGCCGGCATCCGTCAGACCCAGAAGCTGAAGACGCGTCAGTCACTGCTGGACGCCGCCCTCGGACTGCTGGAGCACCAGAGCCTGAGCAGCCTGGGACTGCGCGAGGTGACCCGCGCCGCCGGTGTCACACCCACCGCCTTCTACCGGCACTTCGACGACATCGCCGCGCTCGGGGTGGCTCTCGTCGAGCAGACGCTGGGCAGCCTGCACGGAATGATCGGCGCGATCCTCGCCGAGACCGGCGACAGCGAGGTCCGGCTGGACCGCAGCGTCGGCCTGATAACGCGCCATGTCCGCGAGCAGCCCGCCCACTTCCGGTTCATCGCCCGTGAGCAGCACGGCGGGGTCGACCCGGTCCGCGAGGCCATCGCCTCCCAGCTCCGGCTGTTCGCCCAGGAGGTGGCGGCGGCGCTCGCCGGGGAGCCGGAGTCGCGTGGCTGGAGCGAGGAGGACCTGCTGATGCTGGGCGGCCTCTACGTCGACCACATGGTGATCACCGCGTCGGCGATGCTGGACGCAGGCCCGGACGACGGACGGACGGTGGCCGAGGTCGCCCGGCGCCGACTGCGCCTGGTCACGCTCGGCCGGCTGCACTGGCTGGACGACGCCTCCTGACCCCGTGGCCCCGCGCCCCCGGGTGACCTCGCCCCTCGTCTCGCCCTGGTGCACCGAGGCCGGGCAGCCCGCCTTCTACCGGCAGATCAGCCAGAACGACCAGCGGTTCACCGACGAGATCCAGCACCGCTACGGGGAGATCGAGCTGCCGGTGCTGATCTGCTGGGGCGCCGAGGACACCTGGATCCCGGTGGCCCGCGGGCATGAACTGGCGTCCCTCGTGCCGGGTTGCGAGCTACGGCTCATCGAGGGCGCCGGCCACCTCGTGCAGGAGGACGCCCCGGCCGAGCTGACCGCGGCGCTCACCCGCTTCCTGCGGACTCCCCCGGGTCCGGATCCCCGTACAGCGCCATGACGGCGGCCGCGTGCGCGGCCACCACCGAGCGCGCCCCGGGCGGGGCGAGGACCTCGACGTTCGGGCCGAAGGAGAGCAGGGAGCGCGCCCACTCCACCGATTCCACGGCCAGCTCGGCCCGCAGCCACTCGCCGTCCCGCTCCTCGGGCCGCGGCTCCCCGGTGAGCACCCCCGCGTGCAGCCGCAGGAACAGATCCAGCCGCGAGCGGTGCACCCGGACCCGCAGGATCACGCCGCCCTGCCGGTCCTCGACCTGGCGGCGCAGCAGCTCCCACGCCTGAGCCAGCTCCACCCCTCGCCTGCGCACCACCGCTTCGTCGGTGAGGACGGCCCGCCGCACCCGGTCCGCACGGAAGAGCCGGGGCTCGCCGTCGCGGTCGGCGACCAGGTACCAGACGCCCGCCTTCACGACCAGGCCGTACGGATCGACGGTGTAGTCGCGCGCGGTCCGCGTACCGCTGTGCCGGTAGCGCAGCCGGAGGCGCCGGTCGGTGAACACCGCGTCGTGCAGCTCGGCGATGTCGACGGCGGCGCGCGGACCGCTCCGCCAGCGCACCGGGTCGACGAGGATCCGGCGGCTGGTCAGCTCGGCGGCGGGCCGGTGCGGGGCGGGCAGCGCCGCCATCACCTTGCGCAGCGCGGAACCGATCGCCGCGTCGAGCCCGAGCGCCGCGTGGGCGCCGTCCGCGGCCAGCACGAACAGGGCGCGCGCCTCGTCGGCGGTCAGCCCGGTGACATCGGTGCGGAACCCGGGCAGCAGGGCGATCCCGCCGTGCCTGCCGCGCTCCGCGTAGACGGGGACGCCGGATGCGGAGAGCGCCTCGACGTCCCGGTAGATGGTGCGTACGGAGACGTCGAGGCGCTCGGCGAGCTCGGGCGCGGGGACCGGGCCGCGGGTCTGGAGCAGCAGCAGGATCGAGAGCAACCGGTCGGACTTCACCGCACCAGCATCCCCCGGTTCCGGCCCTCGCGGGGTGTCAGCTGCGCGGCGCCCTGGCGAGCTGGCGGGACTGGGCGACCAGCCGGTCCGCGCTGTCCCAGACGTCCGCGTCCTCCTCCAGGAAGCCGCCCGCCAGGTTGCGGGTGGTGATGGAGACGCGGAGCGGGCCGGGGGCCGGGCGGCAGCGGATGTGGGTGGTGAGTTCGATGGTGGGGGTCCAGCCCTTGAGCCCCAGCTCGAACGAGGTCGGCGGCAGTGCGTCGACGGTGAGCAGCAGCGAGAGCGGGTCGGCGTCGCGGCCGTCGGCGAGCCCGAACCAGCCGCGCATCTCGCCCTTGCCGGACGGCTGCCCCACGGCCCAGCCGATCGTCGCCGGGTCGAGCTTGATGTCGAGCCGCTCGGTGATGGCGGAGCTGCCCGGGATCGGGGCCGGGCCGTCGCTCGGGCCCAGGCAGTGCTCGCGGGGCGGGATGGCGGGCGGCTTCGCCGAGGTACGGATGTCGTCGGTCAGGGCGGCCAGGTCGCCGTAGGTGGCGAGGACCCGGATGCGCTCGACCTCGGTGCCGTCCTGCGCGTACTGGAAGAGGGAGGCCTCGCCGGTGGAGAGGGTGCGCCCGGTCCGGACGACCTGGGTACGGATCACCGCGGGCCCCGGGACGGACGCGGTGAGGTAGTGCGCGGAGACCGAGAAGGGGTCCGCGTGCGGGAGCGCCTCACCGAGCGCGCGGCCGAGCATCGCGAGCAGGTAGCCGCCGTTGACGGCGTGGATGATCGTCCAGCCGGCGGAGAGCTCGGCGTCGTAGACGCCTTCTTCGCGAAGGGTGACGGCGGTGTCCCGGTCGAACTCACTGTCACCGATGGTTGCCTGCGCGGTCCGTGCCGCCTGCGTTGCTGCCTGTGCCATGGAACGCACGGTACACCGATCGCGTTACTGAGCGGTAGCTTTTTCGGGTCGGTGAGATGACGGGCGGGTCGGTGGGATGACGGCCGGAGCGCTGCCCGGCGTCCTCTATCCCTCCTCGGCTGTCGCCGAGCGCCGGTTGTAGGCGCGCGGGGCCCGCCAGTGGTAGCGCAGCGCCAGCAGCCGCAGCACGAACGCCGTGATCACCGCGGCCCCGCTGGTGAAGGCGTTGAGCGCGTCGAAGCGGATGCAGAGCACGATCATCGCGGCCCCCACGATCGCGGGCACCGCGTACAGGTCGCGGTCCCAGCGCAGCAGTGAGGGCACCTCGTTGGCCAGTACGTCCCGCAGCACACCGCCGCCGACCGCGGTGGCCAGCCCGAGCGCCGCCGACGCGGTCAGGCCGAGGCCGTAGTCGTACGCCTTGACCGTCCCGGTGACGCAGAAGAGCCCGAGCCCGGCCGCGTCGAAGACATTGACGCCGACCTGGATCCGCTCGACGTGCGGATGCAGGAAGAAGACCAGACCGGCGGCGAGCAGCGGGGTGGTGAAGTACCCGAGATCCGTGAAGGCGGCCGGCGGCACCGCCCCGATGATCACGTCACGGAACAGCCCTCCGCCCAGCGCGGTGACCTCGGCGAGTACCGCGATGCCGAAGACATCGAAGTTCTTGCGTACGGCGAGCAGAGCGCCGGAGATCGCGAAGACGAAGATCCCGACGATGTCGAGCGCATGCTGGACGGAGGGCGTGAACAGTTCGTTGAGCACCGGGCAATTGTGCCGGTACTACTCCTTGGGGCTGTCCTCCGCCGGCTCGGAGGGTGTTGCGGCGTCGCCCTCGGTGAGCGCGGCACCGTCCCCGGCGGGGGCCTCGGCCGGCGCTTCGGCGGGGCTCTCCGGCTGCGCCGGCGTGATCAGCTCGACCGCTTCCCGGGCCGCGGCCGGCACCTGCTGGCCGGGCACCTGGTCCGGCGCGTTCTCCGGGTGGTGACAGGCGACCTGGTGGCCGGTCTTCAGCGCGATCAGCGGCGGTTCCTGCGTCTTGCAGACCTCCGTCGCCTTCCAGCACCGGGTGTGGAACCGGCAGCCGCTGGGCGGCGAGATCGGCGAGGGCACATCGCCCTTGAGCAGGATGCGCTCGCTTTTCGATCCGCGCCGCCGGGGATCCGGCACCGGCACGGCGGACATCAGGGCCTTGGTGTACGGGTGCATCGGCGCCGAGTACAGCGACTTGCGGTCCGTCAGCTCGACGATCTTGCCCAGGTACATGACCGCGATCCGGTCCGAGACATGGCGGATGACCGAGAGGTCGTGCGCGATGATCACGTACGTGAGCCCGAGCTCGTCCTGGAGGTCGTCGAGCAGGTTGACCACCTGCGCCTGGATCGACACGTCCAGCGCGGAGACCGGTTCGTCGGCCACCACGAGCTTCGGGCGCAGGGCGAGCGCGCGGGCGATGCCGATGCGCTGGCGCTGCCCGCCGGAGAACTCGTGCGGGTAGCGGTTGTAGTGCTCGGGGCTGAGCCCGACCAGCTGGAGCAGCTCCTGCACGTGATCCTTGAGACCGCCCTCGGGCTCGACGCCCTGGAGCCTGAACGGCGCGCTGACGATCGTGCCGATCGTGTGCCGCGGGTTCAGCGAGGAGTACGGGTCCTGGAAGATCATCTGGACGTCACGCCGCATCGGCCGCATCTTGCCCATGGACAGATGCGTGATGTCGCGGCCCTCGAACTCGACCTTGCCCCCCGTCGGTTCGATCAGCCGGGTGATCAGCCGGCCCATCGTCGACTTGCCGCAGCCGGACTCGCCGACGACGCCCAGGGTCTCCCCCGGGTACACCTCGAAGTCGATGCCGTCGACGGCCTTGACCGCGGCGGTCTGCCGGCCGAGCAGTCCCCTGCGGATCGGGAAGTGCTTGACCAGGCCCTCGACCCTGAGCAGCGGCTCGCGCGAGGAGGTGGCCTGTTCCGGGATCGTCACGTCCTTCTCCAGCACCGGGGGATTCTTCTTCTCGCTCACGTCACTCACGTCGCTCACATCACTCGGATCGCTCACAGCTTCGGCGCAATCTCTTCGGTCCAGATCCGGGTCCGCTCCTCCGGTGCCATGTGGCAGGCGGAGAAGTGCCCGTCGCCGACCTGCTTCAGCTCGGGACGCGTCGTGCGGGTGAGGTCGTCCTTGGGGATGTCCGCGTACGGGCAGCGCGGGTTGAAGGCGCAGCCGCTCGGGACGTTGATCAGTGACGGCGGCTGGCCCTTGACGGGGATCAGCCGCTCGGTCTCCTCACGGTCGATGCGCGGCATCGAGGTGAGCAGACCCCAGGTGTACGGGTGCTGGGCCTCGTAGAAGACCTTCTCCGCCGAACCGCGCTCGATGCACCGGCCGCCGTACATCACCAGGAGCTCGTCGGCCATCTCGGCGACGACCCCGAGGTCATGGGTGATCATGATGACGGCGGAGCCGAACTCCTTCTGCAGGTCCCGGATCAGGTCCAGGATCTGCGCCTGGACGGTGACGTCCAGGGCGGTGGTCGGCTCGTCCGCGATGAGCAGTTCCGGGTTGTTGACCAGCGCCATCGCGATCATGGCGCGCTGGCGCATACCGCCGGAGAACTCGTGCGGATGGGCGTCGACCCGCTTGTGCGGCTCGGGGATGCCGACCCGGTCGAGCATCTCGATGGCGCGGGTGCGGGCTATCTTCTTGCTGACCTTGTTGTGGACCCGGTACGCCTCCACGATCTGCCCGCCGACCGTGAAGTACGGATGCATCGCGGAGAGCGGGTCCTGGAAGATCATGGCCATCTTGCGGCCGCGCAGCTCGCGCACCCTGGCGTCGGACGCGCCGATCAGCTCCTCGCCGTCCAGCCAGACCTCACCCGAGATACGGGCGTTGGCGGCCGTGCGGTGCAGGCCCATCACCCCGAGCGAGGTGACGGACTTCCCGGAGCCGGACTCGCCCACGATGCCGAGGGTCTGTCCGGGCTTCACGTCGAAGCTGACGCCGTCGACCGACTTGACCAGGCCGTCATCCGTCTTGAAGTGGATGCGCAGGTCCCGGACGGAGAGGAAGGCCTCGTCGCTGCCGGCCGGCGCGGCGGCGGGCTCGCCGGCCACCGTGGTCTGTGCCTTGGAAACCTCGGTCACGAGTACCTCACCCTGGGGTCGATGGCGGCGTACACCAGGTCCACCAGCAGATTGCAGACAACGATGAAGAAGGCCGCGATGAGCGTCACGCCCATCACGATGGGCAGGTCGTTCTGCTGGACGCCCTTGATCGCGTAGAAGCCGAGGCCCTGGAACGAGAACACCTGCTCGGTGATGACCGCACCGCCGACCAGCAGACCGAAGTCCATGCCGAAGATGGTGACGATCGGGGTGAGCGCGGCCCGCAGGCCGTGCTTGCCGATGATCACGCTCTCCTTGAGGCCCTTGGCACGGGCCGTACGGATGTAGTCCTCACCCATGGTCTCCAGCATCCCGGCTCTGGTGATCCGGGCGTACAGGGCGGAGTAGAGGAAGGCGAGCGAGCACCAGGGGATCAGCAGGTTCCAGGCCCAGTCCAGCGGACTGTCCGTGAAGGCGACGTAGTTGACGCCCTCCCAGATCGGCCATTGGACGGTCAGCACTCCCAGCGCGAGCATGCCGGTGAAGAAGATCGGCAGCGAGACGCCGGCGAGCGCGACACCCATGAAGAAGCGGTCGAGGAGCGAGCCCCGCTTGAGCGCGGAGACGACACCGATCGCCACACCGCTGATCAGCCAGATCACCGCGGCACCGATGGCCAGCGAGAACGTGACCGGGATACGTGCGGACAGCTCGGGCCAGACCTCGACGTGGTTCTTGAACGAGTAGCCGAAGCACGGCACGCCGCAGTGCGAGGCGTCGGGGCCGAACTTGTAGTCGGCGCCGACGAAGATCTGCTTGAGGAAGTGCCAGAACTGCGCATACAGCGGCTGGTCGAGGCCAAGGTTCTGCTTGACCGCGAGGATGGACTGCGGATTGGCGTCCTTGCCCACGTACTGGGCCGCCAGTTGGTCCATCGTCTGCCCGGCGAGCCGGGGGACGAGGAAGAAGATCGCGAAGGTGACTGCGCTGACGATCAACAGCAGCAGTACCGCGCCGAAGACGCGTCGGATGATGTACGCAGCCACAGCTATCCGGCGCCGGTATCTGTCTGCCGGGGGTAACCCGTACGGTCGGACACCGTGCCTTCACCTGCCTTTCAGGACAATTCTGGGGGCCCGGGGGGCCGCTCCCCGGGCCGCGGTGCGCGGCCCGGGGAGCGGGGCCGTACCTACTTGGCGGAACCCATCAGCACGTAGTCGTACATGCCGAGGTAGGCCTGGGTGACCGTGACGTTCGTCGCGGACTTCGGCCGGAGCAGCAGGTTCTTGCGGTAGATCAGCGGCACGGCGGTCGCGCCTTCGGCCACGGCCTTGTCGACGTCGCCCCACGCCTTCTCACGGGCGGCGGTGTCGGTGTTGGCGATGCCCTCGTTGAGCAGCTTGTTGATCTTCGGGTCGTTCAGTTCCTGGACGTTGTTGCCACCGGACGGCTTGATGGCCGAGCCGTTGATGATCTGGTCCAGGAAGCCGAAGCCGGTCGGCCAGTCGGCACCCCAGGCGCTCATGATCATGCCGAGCTTGTTGGCGTGCACGTAGCTCGGGTTGCCCGCGAAGTTCGAGAAGTACTTACCGGCCGGGAAGCTCTTGATCTCGGCGTTGATGCCGATCTTCTTGAGCGAGGCCTGCACCGCGGTGACCATGGCCATCTCGGCGGGGCGGTCGGAGCGGGCCGAGATCTTGGTGTCGAAGCCGTTCGGCTTGTTGCACTGCTTCAGCTCGTCCTTGGCCTTGGCCTCGTCGCCCTTGTGGCCGGCGGACTCGTAAAGGTCGAACTTCGAGTAACCGTTGACCGTGGGCGGCAGCAGGGTCGTCGCGACGTCACCCTTGGGGTCGCCACCCTGGGCGGCCTGGACCGACGCCTTGTCGACGCCCCACTGCACGGCCTTGCGGCAGTGGATGTTGTCGAACGGCTTCACGTTGACGTTCAGACCGATGTACGAGGTGGCGCCCGCGTACGAGTTGTCGGTCTGCTTCTTCAGGTCGGCCTTGGTGAGCACCTTCGGCTGGGTGGCCGGGGCGACACCGGTGCCGGCGCCGTCAACGGTGATGTTGTCGGCGAGCAGGTTGTTGTCGACCGTCTCCTGCTTGACCTTGAAGCGCACCGTCACCTTGTCCGGCAGGGCCGGGCGGTTCGGGTCGGTCTTCGGGTCCCAGTTCGAGTTGCGCACGAGAGTCGCGCCGCGGCCCTCGTCGTACGACTCGAACTTGTACGGGCCCGAGGACACGATGTGCTTGACGTAGTCGGCGCCCTTGTCCTTCGAGGCCGGCACGGGGGCCGTCTGCGAGAAGGTCGCCAGGTAGTCGAAGTCCGCGAAGGCGTCCTTCAGCTTGAAGACGATCGTGGTGTCGTCCGGCGTCTCGATGGAGGAGATGCCGTCGGGGCTCTTGTCCTTGTACGGACCCTTGTACTTGTCGCCGCCGGCCAGGTGGGCCTTGAAGTACGTCGGGCCGTTGGACAGGGCCTCCGGCGCGAAGTTGGAGCGCTCGACGGCGTACTTGACGTCCTTCGAGGTGATCGGGGTCCCGTCCTCGAACTTGAGACCCTTCTTCAGCGTGTACGTCCAGGTCTTCGCGTCCGCGCTCGGCTTGCCGAGGCCCTCCGCGAGGTCCGGGACGATCTCCAGGCCGTCCTTGCCGGCGGCCGGCTTGAAGGACGTCAGGGTGCGGCCGTACAGGCGGGAGAGGTTCTGCACCCAGCCGTAGTACGTGTTGCCGGGGTCAAGGGAGTCGGGCTCGTCGGAGAGCTCGATCTTGACGGTCCCGCCCTTCTTGTCCGACTTGTTGACGATCGACGTCAGCCCGGCGTCAGTGGCGCCGGAGCCCTTGTTGTCGGTGCCGCCGTTGTCGTCCTTGGAGCCGTTGCACGCGGACGCGCCCAGCATCAGGACCACAGCCGTGGCAACCACCGCTGTCGTTTTTCTGGTCTTCACCTGAGGAAATTCCCCTCAATCGATGGTTGCCATGGCATGTCGCCCGTCGATTTGACGAGCGCCCGGGCACTACTACTTGCTGCGGGGGTCGAGGGCATCACGCAGCCCGTCTCCCAGCAGGTTGAACGCCAGGACCGTGACGAAGATGGCCACGCCTGGCACGATCATGTACATCGGGTCGTTCTGGTAGAAGTCGATCGCGTTGGTGAGCATCCCGCCCCAGGAGGCCTGCGGCGGGGCGATACCGACCCCGAGATAGCTGAGGCCCGCCTCGAAGAGGATGTTCGAGGGGATCAGCAGCGTGGAGTAGACCAGGATGGGCGCCACCAGGTTCGGCAGCAGCTCCCGGAAGAGGATGAAGGGCCCCCGGGCACCCAACGACCGGGCCGCCTCGACGAATTCGCGGTTGCGCAGGCTCATCGTCTGGGCGCGGACGATACGGCCCATGTACGGCCAGCTGAAGAAGCCGATCACGAAGATCAGTACGGCGATCCGCAGCGGCAGCCCCTCCAGACCGAAGGCTCCGTCCTGCAGCGCCGCCGAGATGGAGATCGCGAACAGCAGCAGCGGGAAGGCCAGGAAGGTGTCCATCATGCGGCTGATGATCGTGTCGACCCAGCCGCCGTAGAACCCCGAGACCACGCCGAAGAAGACGCCGATCACCACGGAGAGCAGCGTGGCGCCGACGGCGACGACGAGGGAGACCCACGAGCCCTCGATGACCCGGGTCATGATGTCGCGGCCGTACTGCGGTTCGACGCCGAGCGGATGACTCCAGCTCATGCCGCCCCAGTCGCCCTTGGGGGCGAGCAGCGCGGGGTCGATGAGCTCCTGGTGGAACTCGTTGGGGTCCAGCCCGAAGACGGCCTGGATCGGCTTGGAGAGAACGGCGAGCAGGATCAGCAGGATGACAACGATGCCGCCGGCAACGGCCACCTTGTCGCGCTTGAAGCGCGTCCAGGCGATCTGCCCGAGCGAACGGCCTTCGATCTGGCTCTGTTTGACTCCCGTGAGTACTGCCTCCGGCTGAGCCTCGGCAGCCGATCCGGTGGTCTCGATCGGTGCGGTCACAGTGCCTTTGACCCCTCCCGCCGGCGGTGGCCGGCCCTTGCTCGCCGCGGTAACGGCCAGGCGTGTGTCAGCCACGCATGTTCATGCGGCTGATGTCTCGGTGCGAAAAAGCATCTGCGGAATGTCCGTCGGGGCAACCTCGTACAAAGGGCCGACGATCCCCACTAGCCGGGAGTCTTCAACGCAGTTGCGATCACCCGCCAGACCTGGCGGGGAATGTTTGCTCAAACGTGATGCGGTCAGTGAGCTTCCGTTATCCGGACAGCTTGATCGAGTGAGCGGACCACTCGGCCACTAATCCACCAGAACGGACATGACACCCAACAGGCCTTATTGAGTGGCTATTTGGGTGACCGGGGCGGTGGCCTTGTCCGGCGGAGGGACCTATGTCCGCTCCGGTGAGCGGGTCCGGCGGGCCTAGTAGGCGTGCGGGGCCGGACCGGGTGCCTGCGGGTAGCCGTAACCGGGAGCGACGACACCACTCCGGCCGGCCGGGGCGTGCGATTCACGGTCGTAGAACGGACGGGAGTTGCCGCGCAGCCACATCGCGACCGGGTCGTACTCGTCGGACATGGCGACGGTGGAGACCGGCAGCCCCTCCGGGACCGCGCCGATCGACTGCTGCATCATCGCGCGCACCGCGTCGACGGACGGCTGGCTGGTGTCGTACAGATCGAGACCGATGGCGAGGTACGGGACGCCGAGCGCGGGCTGCACCCAGGCGCGGCGCAGCGAGCGGATCGCCGGGGTGTGGTGGGCGTTGCGCGTCAGCTGGGCGTAGAACTGCGGGGTCTCGACGGCGGGGTCGCTGATCCGCAGCGGACCGGCGGGCATCCGGTCGAGGCCGGTGGCGATCCGCCGCAGATCGAGCCAGGGAATGCCCACGCCGCCGCCCGGGGCGTGCGGGTTCAGCCAGATGCCCCAGCGGTCGGGGAACAGTGCGCGGGCGATGTCGCGGCCGCCCACCACCTCATGGGCCCGGTTCCAGCCGCTGGCGGAGAGCTCCTGGGCGGAGGTGACACAGGGGGCGTAGCCGAGGCCGTCGACCTCCATGTTGCCGTACTGGGCGTCGGGCGAACCGGCCCGGCCGTTCCAGAGCAGCATCCAGATCCGGTCACCCGCCAGGGCCTGGAGCAGAGCCTCGTACGCGTCGTAGCGCCCGGGTGTCACTTGGCGCAGCATGTGCTCGACCGTTCCCCGAGCTCTCGGCTCCGCTCGAGCAGGGGAGACCCCATCGGCCGCCCCCATGCCTGACGCACTCACCCTGGGTCCCGCCCCTCTTCGATCCACTGTGTCGGCCTGCCGCTCCCGGGGCACTCGGGTACGGCACGGTGCCGAGGCACCAGCCATCAAACCAGCTTAGGTGCCGGTCCTGACACCGACTTGACGCCATGGGCTGCCGCCGTCACCTCGCGGTACAGCGGGCCGCGCTACTCGGCGGCGCGCTGGTAGAACGGCCGGATCCTCGCGCGCATCCAGTCGGCGACCGGGTCCTGCGCCACGTCGAGCAGCACCAGATTGACCGGCCACTGCACCTCGACGCGGCCGAGCGCGCGGCCGAGGGCGTCCATGGGGGCGTTGCGCCCGGCGCCGTCCCAGGTCGAGAACTCGACGCCGACGAAGAGCACGGGGTCGCCGCCCTCGATGCTGGCCAGGACCCTGCGGGCGCTGAGCACGACGCCGCTCTCCTCGAACTCGCCGGCCGCGGCGGAGAGGAAGTCGACGGGCTCCTCCTTCCAGTCCGGCTCGTAGAGCCGGACCCGGCCGCCGCTGGACGGTCCGTCGAGCACGGTGCGTCCGGCCCGGCAGAGTTCGGCCACGGCGGGCGGCGGGAGCGGCATCCCGACGGCGCCGCCCGGGTTCACCGCGATCCCGAGCTGCGGGGGCAGTCCGCGGGCGAACTCGACAGCGGGCGCCACGGTGAAGGACATATGGGTGCCGACGCAGGCGATGAACTGCTGCTCGGAGCTGAACACGGGAACGTAGGGTGCGCCGTCGATCTCCAGTGTCGGCAGGT
Organism: Streptomyces sp. NBC_01260; assembly: GCF_036226405.1. Classification (NCBI taxonomy): domain Bacteria; kingdom Bacillati; phylum Actinomycetota; class Actinomycetes; order Kitasatosporales; family Streptomycetaceae; genus Streptomyces; species Streptomyces sp. NBC_01260. The sequence continues at coordinate 2,207,497 of NZ_CP108464.1, forward strand.
CCAGGTCGGTGGCGTCCGGCCCACCGCCGTTGGGCAGGGGCACCCAGAGGTGGCTGCGGCCGAGCACCTCCACGAGCCGGCCGCCCGCTTCCGGGCTGCCGAGCGAGGCGCCCAGTACCTCTTCGAGCTCGTTGGCCGGCCATCCGCCCTGCGGAGTGGTGTGACCCTGTGCCGGAATGTCCACTGCTTCCCTCTCTCGCCCCGTGCCGTGCAGCATGAGGTTAGCGCCGCGCACCGGGTGTCCAGGCATCGGGCAGTGGGCTACCCGTCCTCGCTCTGTGCCTCCGCGAAGGTGATCCGGGTCAGCAGCGTCGCCGCCTCGCGGTCCAGCAGCACCGCCGAGACGCAGCCGAGCGGCAGGGTGCCCGTCTCGGTGTCCCGCAGCAGCCTCCGCAGGGCCCTGCGGTGCCGGGCGAACGCGTACCCGGAGACGCCGCGCCCGCGTTCGAGCTGGCCCGCCCGCGCGGTCTGCGGGGTGACGTCGAGCAGGACGAGGTGCAGGATGCGGCCGCGCCGCCGGGCGTCGCGCGCCAGCCAGCCGCGCACCCAGGCCTGGGTGCCGCAGTCGTGGACGACGACGGAGGCGCCGGAGCGCAGCACCTGCCACAGCCCCCAGTAGTGGGCGACGCGGACGAGCGGGCGGTAGAGGGCGTAGGGGACTAAGCGGGGCAGCAGGCCGGCCCAGCGGTCCCTGGTGTCCTGGGAGTCGATGACGCGGGCGGACACGGCCCGTCTGATCAGGGTCGATTTGCCGCTGCCCGGCAGTCCGGAGACCACCACGACATCGCCCGCCGCGAAGTGCAGGCCGCGCGGGCTGCGCCCGGCCCGGTCCCGCAGATCCCGTACGACGGGTCCGCGCGGGCCCCGCGCCCCCCGGGCCGGCGCACCCGGCTGTGCGGGCAGCGCGCCGTGCGCGGCTCCCGCGGTCGTCGCGTACCGCTGCAACGTCATCGCCATCCCCCTGTCGGCAGACCCACACCTGCAAGAAGTGTAAAGAAAAGGTAATGCGGCACAAGCTTGCGACCCGCCGGATCCAGTGGGGTACCGGCGCCCCACGGCCCGGCGATGCGTGCGATGATGACCCGGCCAACTGCATAAAGGCCGCTTGAATCCGCGCGGGAGAGTTCCGGCCACTGGGCCGGGCGCCGAAGGAGCAAGATCCTCCCTTGAATCTCTCAGGCCCCGTACCGCGTGGATGAGGCAGATCTGAAAAGCGAGTCGCCCAGCGGCTCCACCCAAGGTGCAAGCCGAACCCCTGCGGGGTCTCTCGGCGAACCTCTCAGGTTCCGATGACAGATGGGGAGGGATCGTCCTCGTCGTCATGCCCTGGGAGCCATATCAATGAGCACCGCCCCGCGCCTCACAGCCCTCGATGCCCTGCACCGTTCGCTGGGCGCCACGATGACCGACTTCGCGGGCTGGGACATGCCCCTGCGGTACGCCAGTGAGCGCGACGAGCACGTCGCCGTGCGCACGAGGGCCGGCCTCTTCGACCTCTCCCACATGGGCGAGATCACCGTCACCGGCCCGGCGGCCGTGGACCTGCTGAACTTCGCGCTGGTCGGCAACATCGGCACCGTCTCCGTGGGCCGGGCCCGCTACACGATGATCTGCGCCGAGGACGGCGGCATCCTGGACGACCTGATCGTGTACCGGCTGGCGGACACCGAGTACATGGTGGTCGCCAACGCGGGCAACGCCCAGATCGTGCTGGACGCGCTGACCGCCCGCGCCGAGGGCTTCGACGCCGAGGTCCGCGACGACCGCGACGCGTACGCGCTGCTGGCCGTCCAGGGCCCCGAGTCCCCCGCCATCCTGGCCGCCGTCACCGACGCCGACCTGGACGGGCTGAAGTACTACGCCGGGCTGCCCGGCACCGTCGCCGGGGTCCCCGCGCTGATCGCCCGTACCGGCTACACCGGCGAGGACGGCTTCGAGCTGTTCGTCGCCCCCGGGCACGCCGAGCAGCTGTGGCGGGCGCTGACCGAGGCGGGCGCCTCCCGCGGCCTGATCCCCTGCGGGCTCTCCTGCCGCGACACGCTGCGCCTGGAGGCGGGCATGCCGCTGTACGGGCACGAGCTGACCACCGGGCTGACCCCGTTCGACGCCGGGCTCGGCCGGGTCGTGAAGTTCGAGAAGGAGGGGGACTTCGTCGGCCGCAAGGCGCTGGAGGCCGCCGCCGAGCGCGCCGAGACCGCCCCGCCCCGCAAGCTCGTCGGCCTGGTCGCCGAGGGCCGCCGGGTGCCGCGGGCGGGCTTCCCCGTCACCGCCGCCGGCCAGGTCGTCGGCGAGGTCACCTCGGGCGCCCCGTCGCCCACCCTCGGCAAGCCGATCGCCATGGCGTACGTCGACGCCGCGCACGCCACGCCCGGCACCGAGGGCGTCGCGGTGGACATCCGGGGCAGCCACGAGCCGTACGAGGTCGTGGCGCTGCCGTTCTACAAGCGCGAGAAGTAGGCCGTGGGCGCGGCAGCGCTCCGCGCACGTGACGCAGTCCTGTCTCACACCGTAAGACCATCGTTCATCAGCACTCCCCCGCGTACAGGAGAATTCAGGTCATGAGCAACCCCCAGCAGCTGCGGTACAGCAAGGAGCACGAGTGGCTGTCGGCCGTCGAGGACGGTGTGGCCACGATCGGCATCACGGAGTACGCGGCCAACGCGCTCGGTGACGTCGTCTACGCCCAGCTTCCCGAGGTCGGCGACACGGTGACCGCGGGCGAGACCTGCGGTGAGCTGGAGTCGACCAAGTCCGTCAGCGACCTGTACTCGCCGGTGACCGGTGAGATCACGGCCGCGAACCAGGACGTCGTGGACGACCCCTCGCTGGTGAACTCCGCACCGTTCGAAGGCGGCTGGCTGTTCAAGGTACGTGTCGCGGAGGAGCCGGCCGATCTGCTCTCCGCCGACGAGTACACCGCGTTCTCCGGCAACTGAGACCCCAAGGGACCACCTGATGTCGCTTCTCAACTCCTCCCTCCACGAGCTGGACCCGGACGTCGCCGCCGCGGTCGACGCCGAGCTCCACCGTCAGCAGTCCACCCTCGAAATGATCGCCTCGGAGAACTTCGCTCCGGTCGCGGTCATGGAGGCCCAGGGCTCCGTCCTGACCAACAAGTACGCCGAGGGCTACCCCGGCCGCCGCTACTACGGCGGCTGCGAGCACGTCGATGTGATCGAGCAGATCGCCATCGACCGCGTCAAGGCGCTCTTCGGAGCCGAGGCCGCGAACGTGCAGCCGCACTCCGGCGCGCAGGCCAACGCCGCCGCGATGTTCGCGCTGCTGAAGCCGGGCGACACGATCATGGGCCTGAACCTGGCCCACGGCGGTCACCTGACCCACGGCATGAAGATCAACTTCTCCGGCAAGCTCTACAACGTGGTCCCGTACCACGTGGACGAGACCGGCGTCGTGGACATGGCCGAGGTCGAGCGCCTCGCCAAGGAGTCCAAGCCGAAGATGATCGTGGCCGGCTGGTCCGCCTACCCCCGTCAGCTGGACTTCGCCGCCTTCCGCCGGATCGCGGACGAGGTCGGCGCGTACCTGATGGTCGACATGGCGCACTTCGCCGGTCTGGTCGCCGCGGGTCTGCACCCGAGCCCGGTGCCGCACGCCCATGTCGTCACGACCACCACGCACAAGACCCTCGGCGGTCCGCGCGGTGGCGTCATCCTGTCGACGCAGGAGCTCGCCAAGAAGATCAACTCGGCGGTCTTCCCCGGTCAGCAGGGCGGCCCGCTGGAGCACGTGATCGCGGCCAAGGCGGTCTCCTTCAAGGTCGCGGCGACCGAGGAGTTCAAGGAGCGCCAGCAGCGCACCCTGGACGGCGCCCGCATCCTCGCCGAGCGTCTGGTGCAGCCGGACGTCACCGAGGTCGGCGTCTCCGTCCTGTCCGGCGGCACGGACGTGCACCTGGTCCTGGTGGACCTGCGCAACTCCGAGCTGGACGGCCAGCAGGCCGAGGACCGCCTCCACGAGCTGGGCATCACGGTCAACCGGAACGCCATCCCGAACGACCCGCGGCCGCCGATGGTCACCTCGGGTCTGCGGATCGGCACCCCGGCCCTGGCGACCCGCGGTTTCGGGACGGAGGACTTCACCGAGGTCGCGGAGATCATCGCGTCCGCCCTCAAGCCGTCCTACGACGCGGACGACCTGAAGGCCCGCGTCGTCGCGCTCGCCGAGAAGTTCCCGCTGTACCCCGGTCTGTAGTCCGGACCTGCGTAAGTGCACGTTGGGGAGGGGCACCGCGCACACTGTTCAGTGTGCGCGGTGCCCCATCCCTTGTCCCCGCTCTTCGGGCCGACCCGGCCCGTACCGCACCACCCGGCAGACAACGGCGTCTACCAGCGCTTTGAGGAGTCACCCGTGGCCATCTCGGTCTTCGACCTGTTCTCGATCGGCATCGGCCCGTCCAGCTCCCATACGGTCGGCCCGATGCGCGCGGCCCGTATGTTCGCGCGCCGGCTGAAGAACGAGGGCCTGCTGGCCCACACCGCCTCGATACGCGCCGAGCTGTTCGGCTCGCTCGGCGCCACCGGCCACGGCCACGGCACCCCCAAGGCCGTCCTGCTCGGCCTGGAGGGCGAGTCCCCCCGTACCGTCGACGTGGAAACGGCCGACGACCGGGTCGCCGAGATCCGCTCGACCGGCCGGCTCAACCTCCTCGGGATGCACGAGATCGCCTTCGACGCCGACGAGCAGCTGATCCTGCACCGCCGCAAGGCCCTGCCGTACCACGCCAACGGCATGACGGTCTTCGCATTCGACCGCGACGGCGCCCCGCTCCTGGAGAAGACGTACTACTCGGTCGGCGGCGGCTTCGTGGTCGACGAGGACGCGGTGGGCGAGGACCGGATCGTCCTCGACGACACCGTGCTGAAGAACCCGTTCCGCACCGGCGACGAACTGCTGCGGCTCGCCCGCGACACCGGTCTGTCGATCTCCTCCCTCATGCTGGAGAACGAGCGGGCCTGGCGCACCGAGGACGAGATCCGCTCCGGTCTGCTGGACATCTGGCGCTCCATGCAGGCGTGTGTGTCCCGCGGCATGTCCCGCGAGGGCATCCTGCCCGGTGGCCTCAAGGTCCGCCGCCGCGCCGCGAACACCGCCCGCCAGCTGCGCGCCGAGGGCGACCCGCAGACCCACGCGATGGAGTGGATCACGCTCTACGCGATGGCGGTCAACGAGGAGAACGCCGCGGGCGGCCGCGTCGTCACCGCCCCGACCAACGGCGCCGCGGGCATCATCCCGGCGGTGCTGCACTACTACGTGAACTTCGCGGCCGGCGGCGCCACCGAGGCGGAGAAGGACGACAGCATCGTCCGCTTCCTCCTGGCCGCCGGAGCCATCGGCATGCTCTTCAAGGAGAACGCCTCCATCTCCGGCGCCGAGGTCGGCTGCCAGGGCGAGGTGGGCTCCGCCTGCTCCATGGCCGCGGGCGCGCTCGCCGAGGTCCTGGGCGGTACCCCGGAGCAGGTCGAGAACGCCGCCGAGATCGGCATGGAGCACAACCTGGGCCTGACCTGCGACCCGGTCGGCGGCCTCGTCCAGATCCCGTGCATCGAGCGCAACGGCATGGCGGCGGTCAAGGCCGTCACGGCCGCGAAGATGGCGCTGCGCGGAGACGGCAGCCACAAGGTCTCCCTCGACAAGGTCATCAAGACCATGAAGGAGACGGGGGCCGACATGAGCGTCAAGTACAAGGAGACGGCGCGCGGCGGGCTCGCGGTGAACATCATCGAGTGCTAGGTCCTGTTTCTCGGATCATGTACGGAGCCAGATCATGAGTGCTGCGAGTGTGACGGTGCCGAGGTAGATGTAGGCGCGTTTCTCGTAGCGGGTCGCGACGGCGCGGAAGCCTTTGAGGCGGTTGATGGTGCGTTCGACGGTGTTGCGCTTCTTGTAGAGCTCGCTGTCGAAACCGGTAGGCCGACCGCCGCGTGAACCTCGGTTCTTGCGGTGTCTCTGCTGGTCGAGACGTTCGGGGATGGTGTGCCGGATTCCGCGTCGTCGCAGGTAGCGGCGGTTCTTCCGGGACGTGTAGGCCTTGTCCGCCAAGACATGGTCGGGCCGGGTGCGTGGCCGGCCGACTCCGGCTCGCGGCACCAGAACCTGTTCCAGCACCCGCTCGAGCTGGGGTCCGTCTCCGTAGTGTCCGGGTGTCAGGACGAAGGCGAGGGGCCGGCATCGTCCCTCGGCAACGAGGTGGATCTTGGTGGTGAATCCTCCGCGGGAACGTCCCAGACATTCGCCGACCTGACCACCTCCTCCAGGCGGATGGTCAGTCTCCGCAGTACCGGATCGACCTGGTTCGTCCCCCACTTGGCCCCCTTTGAGGGACGGCGGCCGGGGGCGCTTTCCTCGCACCGGCGGCGTGCTGGTGGGCTCGCACGGCTGTCGAGTCCACCGACACGTCCCAGTCGATGCCGCCCTCGGCGTCCTCGGCTACCTGGATGCGAGACAGCAGCATCTGCCAGGTTCCATCGGCTGACCAGCGACGATGTCGTTTATAGACCGTCTCCCATGGCCCGAATCGCTCCGGCAGATCCCGCCACTGCACGCCGGTCCGCACCCGGTAGAGAACCCCGTTGATCACCCGGCGGTGATCGCTCCACCGACCTCCACGCGTACCACCAGGAGGTAGGAACGACTCCAGCCGATCCCACTCCGCATTCGTCAGATCCCCACGGCCCATGAACCCAGCCTGGCCCCAACACCCCTCGCAGGTCAGGAGATCCGAGAAACAGGACCTAGGGGTGACCGGAGTCCGGGCCGCTCATTCAACACCGGCGAGGATCCCAAGCAGTGGCTTGCGGCGGGACCCCAGGCGTTGCCCTGCACCGGGTGGGCCACCCGTCATGCGGTGAGTACGGCGGGAACCCCTGCCGGGCCGCGACGGCCGCATCACGGCCGGGGTTTGCCGAAGCGGCAACAGAGCTCGCGGCGGGCCCGGTACCCGTCGCATGATCGTCGTCCGGGCCGTCGGGCCGCTCCCGGGCGGCGCGGGTCCGTGAGCGCGGTCGGCGGACACGCCCGATCGTGACCGACGCAGACCGAGACCGCGGAGGATTCATGTCGCAGCAGCCCGCCCCGTCCCCGGAGCCCACGCACCGCACCGTCCCCTCTCCGGCCGGCCGTATCCACCTGGTGGAGCAGGGCACCGGCCCCCTGGTGCTGCTGCTGCACGGATTCCCGGAGTCCTGGTACTCCTGGCGCCACCAGCTGCCCGTGCTGGCCGCCGCCGGATACCGGGCGGTCGCCATCGATGTCCGGGGATACGGACGGTCCTCCCGGCCCGGGGACGTCGCGGCGTACCGGATGCGCGAACTGGTCGAGGACAACGCCGCCGTGGTGCACGCGCTCGGCGAGCGCAGTGCGGTGGTCATCGGCCATGACTGGGGTGCGGCGATCGCGGCGAACTCCGCGCTGATCAGGCCCGATGTCTTCCGCGCGGTGGGGCTGCTGAGCGTTCCGTACGCCCCGCGCGGCGGTCCGCGTCCCAGCGAGGTCTTCGCGGGGATGGGCGGCGGCGAGGAGTTCTACGTCTCGCGTTTCCAGGAGCCCGGCCGGGCGGAGGCCGAGATCGAGCCGGATGTCCGCGGCTGGCTCGCGGGCTTCTACGCGGCGTTCTCCGCCGACACCATGCCCGCGCCCGACGCCCCGGACCCGCACTTCGCCGGGCCCGGCGGGACGCTGCGCGAGCGATTCCCCGACCGACGGCCCGGCTGGCTCGGTGAGGCCGAACTCGACTTCTACGCGGGCGAGTTCGAGCGGACCGGGATGAGCGGGGCGCTCAACCGCTACCGGAACATGGACCGGGACTGGGAGGATCTCGCGGACTTCGACGGCGCACCCGTCACTCAGCCGTCCCTCTTCCTCGGCGGGTCCCTGGACGCCTCCACCACCTGGCTGGCCGATGCCGTCGCGGCGTATCCCACGACGCTGCCCGGCCTGGTCTCCTCACACATCCTGGACGGCTGCGGCCACTGGATCCAGCAGGAGCGCCCCGAGGAGGTCAACTCGATCCTGACGGACTGGCTCGCCTCGCTGCCCGTCTGAACCGGCCCTACGGCGAGAGGGACCGGGGAGGAGAGCCGGTGCGCCGAACCGGCCGGGCGGCCGCCTGCCGTCCGCCACCCCGGCCAGCACAGGAGTACTCCAACCGCTCATAACTGGGCAGGCGTTCCTGGCGAACACACATTTTCAGTCACATGCGGCTTCCCTCCCCCGCATACTGGGAGTTCACTGGTCGTGACGAGTGGTGACGCAACCGCTGTGCACGTCAGGCGGTCCGCTGCCATGGGCCCCGCGGGGCCCTGCTCCGATGCCCAGGCCCCGGCGGAGGAAAGAGGACAGCGATGACAGCCGCCCCTCACATGACGCATCCCCGACGGGATCCGGCCGTCCGGCCCGGCCGCACTGTTTCGCGAAGAGCGTCGCGGCCCCCACGGACCGGCCGACCGCCCCGCCGCCGCTGATCCGCTCCCGCGGCGGTCCGCCACAGCCGGTTCACGGTCTCACCGCCCGTTCGCCGGGCCGGTGCGGACAGCTGTCCCCGATGACGCGGCCGTGTCGATGCGCCGATCGACGGGGCCGGGTTCACCGCTCGCCGCTCCGGCCTTGCCTGCGCGATTCGATTCACGCATCCCCCTTCCCTGTTCGTATCGTCTCGACGAGGTGCATCATGAGCAAGATCGCGCTTCCAGAATTCCACATGCCGTTCGAGAGCGCGGGATGTAATCCGGGAGTTGAGAAAACCAGGCAGGCCGCCTGGGAATGGGCTGAGTCCAGCGATCTCGTCCTGTCGCCGGTGGCCCAAAAGAAAATGATCAGGACCCGCCCCGAACTCTGGATTTCCCTGATATTTCCCGAGGCCTCACAGAAACACCTCGACCTGTTCTGCCAGTGGCTCTTCTGGGCGTTCCTCGTCGATGACGAGTTCGACGACGGCCCGGCCGGCCGCGACCCCGGGCTGTGCGAATCCGCCATCACACATCTGGTGGACGTGCTCGACGGCGCACGGGCACCGGCCGGCCCCATGGAGCGTGCCCTCGACGAACTACTGGCCCGGACCTGCACGGACCGGCCGGCGCACTGGGTACGGCAGTTCCGCAGGGACACGGCGGCCTGGCTGTGGACGTACTACGCCGAGGCCGTCGACCGGGCCGCCGGCCATGTACCGAGCACGGCCGATTTCGTGAAGCACCGCCGTGATTCGGTGGCCATGCAACCGTTCCTCGATCTGCACGAGATCTCGGCCGGAATAGACCTTCCGGAATCCGCACGGAACCTTCCCGCCTATATCGCGTTACGCAATGCGGTGACCGACCACTCAGGCCTCTGCAACGATATCTGCTCCTTCGAGAAGGAGGCCCTGCTCGGTTACGAGCACAACACCGTCCGGCTCATTCAGCGGGACCGCGGGGGCACGCTCCAGGAGGCGGCGGACGAAGCGGGAATCCTGCTGGCGCGCATTGCCGACCGCGTTCAGCGGGCCGAGAAGGAACTCATCGAGGAGATGGACGCGGCGGGAATCGAGGGCCTCCCGCGAGCCGCCCTGGAACGCTGCGTCCAGGATTACCGGGGGATCGTCCGAGGGGACTTCGACTACCACGCGAGGGCGGAGCGCTACACCCGCCCCGACCTCGTGGAGATCGACGAACAGGACTCCCTGTCCCGGAACTTCGCCGCCTGACGGGACGCCCGGCGCGGTGCCCGGCAGGGTCCGGCGCACCCCGCCGGGCCCTGCCGCGGCGGCGCACGGCACCGGAACGCGGGCACCCGGCAGCGTTTTCCGGACATTCGTCGCCCCGATGGCTGAACCGGCAACGACCCGCCCGCCCGCGGCCGGAAACGCCCGCTTCCCGAAGCAGCCGCTCCCCGGTGCGGCCGTCCCAGGACCGTACGAGCGCCGCGCCATGACCGGACGAGGGCCGCCGCCCTCACGAATGGTCGGCCGCCCCCTGCCGTGATGTGCTGATACGCACGCCCGATGGCAGGCGGCAGCCCGATGACCCGAACTCGCCGGCCGTACCGCAGAAGGGCTGGAGGCATCTCATGACAGCCGTACCTCCTCCGATATCCGCATCCGGCGCGGACCGGGCCGTTCCGCGCGCCGAGACGGCCCACGGCACCGTCCGCGGCACACTCGAACCGGGCGTCGCCGTCTTCCGCGGCATCCCCTACGCGGCCGCGCCGGTGGGCGCCCACCGGTTCCGGGCCCCGGCGCCACCGGAGCCCTGGGAGGGCGTACGGGAGGCGGTGGCCTTTGGTCCGACCGCGCCGAAGCGGCCGTACGCCCCGCCGCTGGACCGGCTGCTGCCCGATCCCGAGGTGCCCGGCGACGGCTGCCTCAACCTCAATGTGTGGACCCCGTCGCCCGCCCGCACCGGGCTGCCCGTCCTCGTCTGGATCCACGGCGGCTCACTGCTGCACGGCTCGTCCGCCGTCCCGCTGTACGACGGGGCCGCCTTCGCGCGCGACGGTGTGGTGCTCGTGTCGCTCAACTACCGGCTCGGCATCGAGGGCTTCGGGGTGTTCCCGGACGCGCCCGCGAACCGGGGGCTGCTCGACCAGCTCGCGGCGCTCGGCTGGGTCCGGGACAACATCGCGGCGTTCGGCGGCGATCCGGACCTGGTGACGGTGTGCGGGGAGTCGGCGGGTGCCATCAGTATCGGCGCGCTGCTCGCCGCGCCCCGGGCCCGGGGTCTGTTCCGGCGCGCGGTGCTGCAGAGCGGGGCCCCGTCCGCGCTCCCCCTGGACAAGGGCCGCCGCACCACCGAGCTGATCGCGAAACGGCTCGGAGTGGCGGCGACGGCGCGGGACCTGGCCGCCGTGGACCCGGCCGCGCTCCTGGCGGCGCAGACCTCGGTGACGAGCGGCGGCTCCCCGCTGACCGGCGGGAACTCCTTCCAGATCGTGGTGGACGGCGATCTGCTGCCCCGCGAGCCGGCCGAGGCGCTGCGGGACGGCGCCGCGTCCGGCGTCGATCTGCTGATGGGTTCCAACACCGAGGAGTACCGGCTCTGGTTCGTGCCCAGCGGGCTCACCGAACGGCTCTCCCGCACGAAACTCCGGCTGGCCCTGATGAAGTTCAAGGTGCCGGGCGCCACGGCCCGTACCTACCGCGCGAACCGGCCCGGCGCCACCCCCGGCGAACTGCTCGGCGCCCTCGCCACCGACCTGCTGCTGCGCGTACCGCTGAACCGGCTGGCGGACGCCCGCACCGGCGCGGCCGGCGGCACGCACCTCTACGAGTTCGGCTGGCCGTCCCCCGTCCAGCGGCTCGGCGCCTGCCACGGACTGGAGATCGGCTTCGTCTTCGACAACCTGGACCGGCCGGACGCGGTGGCGCTCGCGGGCCGGGACGCCCCGCAGGAGCTGGCCGACGCGATGCACACGGCGTGGGTGCGGTTCGCCGTCTCCGGTGACCCGGGGTGGCCCGCCTGGGACGTGTCGCGTCCGGTGATGCTCTTCGGCCCCGGCGCCCCCGGGACGGCGCGCGCCCCGCGCGACGACGAACTGCGCGGCTGGGCGCCCTACCGCGGGCAGCGCTGAGCGGGCAGCGCCGGACGGGAAGCGCCCGGTGTCGGTCAGCGGGTGCTGAGCCAGTGCGGGTCGGGTACGACGGTCAGGACCGCCGACACCAGGACGACCGCCCCCAGGGCGACCAGCTCGCGGCGTGCCCGGCGCCGGGCGACCGCGGGGTCCGGGTCCGCCGCCAGCCTCCGGCGCGCTCCCAGCGCCAGCACGCTCACGACGGCCATCAGCACCATCTTGACCAGCAGTGCGCGCCCGTACGCCGAGGTGAGGACGACATCCGGCGGCAGCCGGCGCAGTGCGCTGAACGTACCGGTCACCGCCAGGGCCACGAACAGCCACCCGGCGAGCCGGGCGTAGCGGCCCAGCAGGGCGCGGGCGGCCCCGGGCCCGGTCCGCCGCCACAGCCGCATGGTGCGCAGCACCTGGAGCAGCCCGCCGCACCAGAGCGACGCGGCGGTCAGGTGGACGACGGTGAGCGCGGCGCCCACCGCGGGGCTGTACGCCTCGGGGTGGGCGCGCAACGCCTCCGCGCCGACGACCAGGGCGAGCGGGGCGGCGGCCAGTGCCGGGCGGCTGCTCGCGGCGCAGCACGCGGCGAGGGCGAAGCCGTTGGCGGTGAGGAGGAGGAGCCCGCCCTCGCGGGTGCCGTAGGTCTCGACGAGGCCGAGATCGCTTACCCGGGCGAGCCGGAGGATCTGTCCGGCCGCGGCCAGTGCCCCGGCGACCGAGGCCGCCGCGGCCCAGCCGCGCGGTGCGGTTTCCGGCCGGTCGGGCAGCGAGCGGGCCAGCGCGGTGGCGGCGAGGCCGCCGAGGTGAACGGCGAGCGCGCCGAAGAGGACCGTACGCAGCAGGGTGGCGGTTCCGGCGGCGGGTATGCGCAGTTCACCGGTGCCGCGGGCGACGGCGGTGGCGCCCAGCAGAGCGGCCGCCACGGCCAGGAGGCAGGCCCCCGCCCTGACGAGTACGGCCGCCGCGGACCTGCGGCGGGCGGGTGCGGGCACACGTGAGTGGAGCACCGCCCACCCCCTTTCCTGACCGACAACCACACAAACAACCCCTCGACGTCCACGGCACCATCGAACATTCACCCGGAAGGACGCATTACGAGAGGCTCGAACGTTTCTGCACCCCCACCCGACGCGAGCCTCGGGTTAGGTTCACCGACTGTCACCTCACTGACAGCCACCCAGGCCCCGGGTGCCTCCGGGGATTCGGCGCTGCGAGGAGAGGCATCATGACCGAGAGGCTGTCCCCCACGGCATCCCCTGCGCTGGTCCCCCTGCCCGAGCCGTGCGGCCGCGTGTACCGCAGGAACGGCCGGACGGTGGTGGCGCTGCGCGACGAGATCGACATCGCGACCGCCGCCCTCATCACACCGGCCCTCGACGTCGCCACGTCGGACGGGTCACCGCATGTGGTGGTCGACCTGACCGAGGTGAGTTTCCTCGACTGCTCGGGGCTGACGCTGCTGTGCCGGGCCCGCCGGCGGGTGCTGGACCGGGACGGGCAGTTCTGGCTCGTCTGCGACTGCCCGAGGATCCTGCGGCTGCTGCGGGCCGGCCGGCTGCACGACCTGTTCCGTCCGGTGGCGACGCCGGACGAGGCCTTCGACGGGCACGGGTCCGCCGGCCCGTCCGGTTCGTGAGGGGAGCGGGTCCGCGGCCCCCGGCCCGCCGGCCGGGGGTCCTCGGCCGTCAGCCCTTGTTCTGCGCGGCCCAGAACTCGTCGAAGGTGAGGAGGCCGTCACCGTTCGCGTCGTGGGAGTTGATCACGGCCTGCGCGACCGGCTCGGTGACATAGGGGTCCCCCAGCTGAGCCATGACGCTCTTGTACTCGGCAGCCGATATCAGCCCGTCGCCGTTCAGGTCGAACCGCTCGAACGCCTTGCGCGCCGACTCGATGTCCGCCACTGTTCCGCCCCTTCGTAATGCCTATATGACGGAGGTCAGATTAACGGGCCTGACGGATGGCGATCGCGGCGGCCGGTCATCGATCATGGGTGGGTCCGTCCGCCGCCCGGCGGACGGTGGCCCGGAGCGGGGAGAGTACGGCGCGATGACCGATGCACTGGCGGGGATCCTGGCAGCCGCGGCGCAGGGGCGGTTTCCGCCGCCGGACGGGGCCACCACGGTGGTGCGGCAGCCGAACGTACGGGATGCCGGGGTGCTGGCGTTCACCGCGCACTCGGTGGTGTTCACGGACGAGGACCCACGGTGGGTGCGGGCCGCCCTGGCCGCCACCCCCGGTGACGCGCTCGCCGCGACGATGAATCCGCACTTCCTGGGCGCGCTGCTGGCCCGGACCGGTCGGCGGATGAACACGATCGACCTGCTCACGGTCGCACCCGCGCTGCCGGGCGCACCGGAGTTGGAGCTGCGGGAGATCCGCGACCCCGGACACCCCCGGGTGGCACGGGCGATGAAGTTCCGTGACGAGGTGCGGGTCTGGGGGGCCGCGGGCGGTGTGCTGATCCTCGGACGCGGCGTCGCGGGGCGCTGGGAGACCGCGATCGAGGTGGCCGAGGAGGCGCGCGGGCAGCGGCTCGGCGAACGGCTGGCGCGGGCGGCCCGGCACCTGGTGCCGGACACGGTGGTGTGGGCGCAGCAGTCGCCCGGCAACGCCCGCAGTGTGCGGACGTTCCAGGCGGCGGGCTACCGGCCGGTGGGCTCGGAGGCGCTGCTGATCGAGGGGTGAGCCACCGGCCGGCCGGGGGGCAGGAGCGGGGACCCGGGGTGCGGGCTCAGCGGAAGACGCCGGTGTGGCCCAGCGAGTACCGGCCCGGCTGCGGGTAGACGGCGAGACCGTGCGGTCCCTTGCCCACCGGGATCCGGGCGAGCTGCTTGCCGCTGGTGGTGTCGATCGCGTACACCTCGGCGTTGTAACGCCCGGTCAGCCAGAGGACCTTGCCGTCCGCGGAGACGCCGCCCATGTCGGGGCTGCCGCCGCCCGGCAGATGCCACTTCTTCGCCAGCTTCTTCTGCGCGAAGTCGAAGACGGAGACGGAGCCCTCGCCGCGGTTGGAGATGTACATCTCCTTGGCGTCGCGGCTGACGTAGAGCCCGTGGCAGCCCTTGCCGGTGGGCAGCAGCTTCGGGGTGGTGAACTTCTTTCCGTCCAGCACCCACATGCCGTTCGCCATCATGTCCGCGATGTAGAACGTGCTTCCGTCGGGCGACAGCTTCACGTCCTGCGGCATGGCGCCCTTGAACGGCAGCTTCTGCTGGCCCACCACCTTCATCCTGGCCGTGTCGACCTTGAGGAGTTCGCCGGAGAACTCGCAGGAGACGATGAAGTACCGGCCGTCCGCCGAGAAGTCGGCGTGGTTCACGCCCGCGCAGCTGACCGGGACGGCCTTGGCCGTCTTCATGGTGTGGGCGTCACGGAAGACCAGTTGACGGTCCATCGAGGCCATCACGATGGCGTACTTGCCGTTCGGGGTGAAGTAGAGGTTGTACGGATCGGAGACGTCGACCGTCTTCCCCGCCTTGCCGGTCGCGGGGTCGATCGCGGTGAGGCTGTCGCCGAGGTCGTTGTTGACCCAGAGGGTCTTCAGGTCCCAGGACGGGACGACGTGCTGCGGCTGACGGCCGACCGGGATGGTCTCGATGACCTTGTACGTGGCGGGGTCGATCACCGTCACCGTGTTGGAGTTGGTGTTGGGTACGTACACCCGGGACGGGAAGCCCTTGACGGCCGGCGACAGCTTTCCCGCGGCGTCGGCCGCGTAGACGTTCGCCGGATCGAGCACCGGCGGCATCCCGGCCAGTCCGGGCGGTGCGGGCGGGGTGACGTGCTCGGCTCTGACGGGTGGCGCGGCGGCCTCGGTGGTGGCGTCGGACGCCCCCTTTTCGGCGGGGGTGCCGCAGCCGGTGAGTACGGCGAGCAGGACGCCCCCGAGCAGGGCCGCGGTGCGCGTGGTGGAGGGAAGCATCAGGTCAACAGCTCCGTGGTCGTCACCGCACGCAGTCCGCGGCGGTCGAGTTCGGTGAGAAGGAGGGGCAGCGCGGCGACCGTGTCCGCGTAGCCGAAGTGCATGCTCACCACCGATCCGTTACGGATCTCGCCGGCCACCTTGCGGGTGACGGCCGCGGCGCCGGGCGAGGTGAAGTCGAGGGAGTCCACGTCGTACGAGAGGACGTGCGGATACCCCGCGCGGACGGCGAGCCGCTGAACGAGCGGAGTGGCGTACTGGGTGCGCGAGGGCCGGAACCAGGTACCGATGGAGCCGGTCAGCCGGCTCAGCCGCTGGGCACATCCGGTGATCTCCGCGTACGCCTGGGCCTCGCCCATCGAGGAGATGTCGATGTGGCGCTGGGTGTGGTTGCCGAGGTCGTGGCCGCCGTCGAGGATCCGGCGGGCCATCTCGGGGTGTTCGTCGAGCCAGCTGCCGACGGCGAGGACGGTGACCCGGGCCCGGGCCCGTTCGGCCTCGGCCAGCACGGTCCGGGCGATGGCGGGGTCGCCCTGGCCGTGGAAGGTGAGGGCGACGCGCGGCTGGTCACGGGGGCCGTGGTCGATCTGCACCGGCTGCCCGGGGAAGCGGCGCGGGGCGGGCGCGGGGGCGGGTGTTCCGACGGTGGCGGCCGGTTTCTTCGGGGCCGGGTGGGTGAGGGTCTTCGCCGATGTCCCAGCAGTGTCCCGGTCCCCGCATCCGGTGGCGAGGGCTGCGGCGAGGGCGGCCCCTGCTCCTGCGCGCAGGGCGCTGCGGCGGTGCACCGGTGCGTCGGAGTCGTTCATGTGCAGAACAGTAAGTGGGTAATGTCAGAAAAGTGACACTTGACCCTTTTCCCCGCTTCCGCAGGTCACACGGATGCGCACCGCCCACGCCCTTGGCGATCGATGAATCACCCGCAGAGGCTGTTCGGCATTCATAGATTTCCAGGCAAGTGACCCAGCACACCTGTGATTCATCGCGCAAATGCACTGATTCATCACGCTATGGGCGTTTTGGGGCTTTGGCGATGGAGTCGCCCGTCTGCCATAGTCGGTGACACGACCCGCATTGACCCGAGCCGGGCCGTCATAAGCGGCCGTGAACACACCCCCCATTTCACGGCCCCCACACAGCAGCCCCCGCACCGCCGCACCACGGCCGAACCGGGGGCTTCTGTGCATCCGGAGCCGCCCGGGGCAGCCGCCCGGGGGCCGTCACCCAGGGGTTGTCAGCGGTCGGAGATCCGCATCTCGAACCAGGTGATCTTGCCGCGCGGCAGCAGATCCACGCCCCACCGGTCGGAGAGTTTGTCGACGAGGAAGAGGCCCCGTCCGCTGATGTCCATCTCCTGGACGGGCATGAGGCACGGCAGTCCGCGCGAGGGGTCGCGCACCTCGATCCTGATCCAGCCGCGACGGCGCAGCATCCGCAGACCGAAAACCCGGGCGCCGGTGTGCCGCACCGCGTTGCCGACGAGTTCGGACACGAGCAGAACGGCGTGTTCGCCGGTCTGCGGGGAGAGCCCCCACTGGCGGAGCACCACACAGGAGGTGAGCCGGCGCGCGGTGGCCGCGGACTCCGGGCGGGAGGGCAGCCGGACTTCGTCCTCCGTCGGATTTCCGAACAACTCCAGCGCCTTGAACGCCTGTTCGTCCTCGACGGCCGGCATCCTCCGTGCCGCTGTCGCGCTGCTGCGCTGTCGCGGCTGCTCCATACCCTCCAGGCCCGCCATGGACACCATCATGGCTGCAAGGCGGGCACTCCGGGGCCGTTCCGAGGGAATCCCTGACCCGGAATGAGCAATTCCGCAGCGACCTCTTGGCATATGCCGATGGCAGAATGCCTCCACCCACACCCTCGTTGACCTGGGCGGACATCACGCCCGAGCGGGTTTGCCAGGACCGGCGGCGCGCTGAGCCTTAAGGTTGCCTTAAGGCTCAGCCAATCCGCCCACACGGATGAACGTGCCGGGGTCTGTTCCCAACTAGCGTTCGGTCAGAGGAATTTGGCCTTGCCCGGCCCTTCGTCCACAAAACTGCGCATACCGCGTTCCCGGTCCTCCGTGGCGAAGAGT
This sequence comes from Streptomyces sp. NBC_01260, assembly GCF_036226405.1. Taxonomy (NCBI): domain Bacteria; kingdom Bacillati; phylum Actinomycetota; class Actinomycetes; order Kitasatosporales; family Streptomycetaceae; genus Streptomyces; species Streptomyces sp. NBC_01260. The sequence goes on from NZ_CP108464.1 coordinate 2,225,049, forward strand.
CCGGCGAACCAGGTCCGCTCGATCGTGAGGCCGGTGTCGATGTCCGTCTCCAGCCCGGCGTCGACGGCTTCCTTGGCGGCACGCAGAGCGAGGGCCGGGCCCTTCGCCAGCCTGGCGGCCCAGGCGTGCGCGTGCTCGTACACTTCGGCGGCGGGCACCACACGGTCCACCAGGCCCATGGTGAGGGCCTCGTCGGCCTTCACATGGCGGCCGGTGAAGATCAGGTCCTTGGCCTTGGCGGGGCCCACCAGACGGGCGAGCCGCTGGGTGCCGCCCGCACCCGGGATCAGTCCGAGCATGATCTCCGGCTGCCCCAGCCTGGCGTTGTCGCCGGCGATCCGGAAGTCGGCGCAGAGGGCGAGCTCGCAGCCGCCGCCGAGCGCGTAGCCGGTGACGGCCGCGACGACGGGCTTGGGAATCCTGGCCACCGCGGTGAAGGACTCCTGCAGCGCCTTGGACCGGACCACCATCGCCGGGTGGTCCATCGCCTGCATCTCCTTGATGTCCGCGCCTGCCGCGAACACCTTCTCGCCGCCGTAGAGCACCACGGCGCGCACGTCGTCGCGCCCGGAGGCCTCCTCGGCCAGCTCGCGCAGCCGGTCCTGGGTGGCGATGTCCAGGGCGTTCATCGGCGGACGGTCCAGCCGGATCGTGCCGACGCCGCCGCTTACTTCGAGGGTTACGGTCATGAGAGGCAGGTTAACCGGCGCTAACGCGGGGGCGGACAGGCCCGGGCCCGGTGCCGTTCGTCACAGCTGACGGGCGACTGGCGGCGGCGACAGCGACGGGCCCGGCGGTGTCCGCCGGATGTCGCGGGCGCCCGACGGATTCCGCAGGTGCCCGCGCGGCCCGGGGCCTGTGGTCCCGGGCCGCGGCGTGGAGCAGCCCGCCTGGCTCAGCCCTCGACCCAACCGTGCTTCTTGGCGAACTGCAGCATCCCCTGGCGTACCTGAAGAATGTGCGCCGCGGTGAGACCGGGGGCCGATTCCAGCAGCACTTCCGTGACGTCCCGCACGTACTCCTGCGAGTTGAGCACATCGCACAGCACGTCGTCGCCGTCCACGACCTGCCTGCTCGGGGAATCGGAACGCCCCGAGAACGCAGACGCCGGTGCCGCTGTCGACCCATTGCCGCTGCCGGGGGCGAGTTGCACCGATGAGGCCTTCAGACCCCGGTCGCCCTCCTCGATCTCGAACTCGACCATCAGGCCGGGCCTGAGAGAGGCCTCGGGAATACGAAGGTCGTTGACATGCAGGAAGACGTCCTCGCCTCCGTGGTCAGGGGCGATGAACCCATAGCCCTTCACGCCGTCGAACCGCACCACACGACCGGTGACCATCAGAACCACCCTCTCAACGAAACCCCGGACCCGTGCCCGGGATACCCCTGCCGCGGCAGGCTGCCCGGACTCGTACACCACTCCGGAGCCGCCTTGCGACTATCTGACCACTACCGTCCCAGTCGTCATTGCCTGCAGCCCCACAGCCGTGGAGATCTGCGGGTGACATCCGGAACTCCGCACCGAAGGCGCGGCATGTTCTCAGCACTCTATGCAACGTGCGGCCGTCCCACCGGCGCGGCCGCCGACGCGGGAGAGTCAGCCGGGGGCGATCTCCTGGAGGAACGCCTTCATGACCTGGCGGAAGTGTTCCGGTTCCTCAAGATGCGGCAGGTGGCTGGACTCCTCGAATATCTCCCAGCGCGCTCCCGGAATGAGGTCCTGGAACGGTTGCACCGTCGCGGGCGTGGCCTCGTCGTGGCGCCCGGAGATCAGCAGGGTGGGCACGTCGACGTCAGGGCAGAGATCGATGACCGACCAGTCGCGGAGCGTGCCGTTCACATGGAACTCGCTGGGGCCGTTCATCGCGTAGTAGACGGTGGGGTCGTTGTACACCTCGTAGAACGAGGCCAGGTAGTCGCGGGGCCAGGGTGCGAGACGGCAGACGTGCCGCTCGTAGAACGTGCGCATGGCCCCGTGGTACTCGTCCGTCTCGGTGGTTCCGGCGGCCTCGTGCCGCAGCAGCGTTTCGTTGACGCCGGGCGGGAGCTGGTCCCGGAGCACCTTGGCCTCCTGGAGCCAGAGCGGATAGGAGGCGGGCGAGTTGGCGATGACCAGGCCGCGCAGGCCGGCCGGACGTGCCGCGGCGTGGTGCGTGATGAGCATGCCGCCCCAGGACTGGCCGAACAGTACGTAGTTGTCGGCGATCCCGAGACCCTGGAGCAGGTTGTCGAGTTCGGCGGCGAACAGGTCCACCGTCCAGAAGTCTGCCCCCCGGTCGGGCAGATGGGTCGAGCCGCCGTTCCCGATCTGGTCGTAGTGCACGACGGACCAGCCGTCTTCGGCCAGGTCGGAGAGGTTTTGCAGATAGTCGTGGGTGGATCCGGGGCCGCCGTGCACGACGACGAGGGTGGGCCGGTCGGAGCGAAGGTCGCCCGTCACCCGGTACCACGTCTCGTGCTCGCCGAACGGCAGGGTCCCCTTCGCGCTGGGTGCCACAGTCACGTCACTTCGCCTCGCTTCGCTTCACTCACACTGTTTGCGGATGGGAGCCGTGGTTCGTGTGCTCGGTCGTCGCGGCCACGTCCCGACGACGCTGTGCGGTTCCTTCGGTACCGAGCCGCGTCCGGCGGATCCGATGCGGTTCCTCGGGTGCCGCGCCCCGTCCGGCCCGTCGGGCCGGACGTCTTCGGTCATTCGGTCATCCGGTCGCTCCGGCGTCGGCCGCTGCCCCGTTCGACGCCGACCACTCGTCCGACGCCAGCCACTCGTCGATGACGTGCGCGGTTTCCTCGGCGCGGTCCTCGACGAGGGTGAAGTGGTTGGCGCGCACGGTTCGCAGCGTGTGGCCGGCCTCCCAGGGCTCGGCACGGCCGCTGCCCAGGTCGGGGGACGCGTCATCCCCGTCCGGTACGAAGGACTGGGTGCACTGGACGAACAGCACCGGGGCCTCGACCGGGGTGAGCGGAAGCTGCGGCACCAGTTCCACCCAGCGGCCCATCGCGGAGAGCCTGCTGCTGTCGAACCGGCCGAACACGGCTTCCTTGTCGAACATGCCGAGTGCGAGGCCGTCGAGGGGGACGCCGTCGCTCCCGCCGTCGTGCACCTTGAACGTGTCCAGCAGGATGACGCCCGCCGGGCGCACCCCGCATTCCCGTTCCAGGTAGCCGGCGGTGGCGTAGGCGAGGGTGCCTCCGGACGAGTAGCCGAGCAGGACGAAGGGCTTCCCGTCAGCCGCGTCCAGCACGCTTCGCGCGAGTGCCTGGACGGCCGCATCGGACGACGTGGGCAGGCTCTCGCCCGCGAGGAATCCGGGGACCGGCAGTGCGGAGATCCTGTGCCTGCCTCCGAAGTGGGACACCAGACGTGCGTGCTGGTGCACGCCGCCCGTGGCCATCGGTGTGCTGAGGCAGATGAGATGCGGCCCCTGGGAGGCGTCCGCGAGCCGGACGGCGGTGGGCAGCCGGTCGATCTCGTCCACCGAACCGAAGCCCGGCCTGACGTCGGCGGCCGCCTGGAGGAGCGCGAATCCCTTGTCCGCGCGGCCGGAGACGACCGCGGAATGGAACAGGTCGCGAAGCGTCTCGGGCGGCCTGCCGACCGAGGGCGCCTCGGCCCCGCCGGCTGCGGAACCGTGCTCCGTCCCGTCCGCGCCCTCGGAGGCTTCCGCTTGACCTGCCCCGTCGGCCTGCGTTGACGCCAGGAGATCCGTGTGCAGCAGCCGGGCGAGCTCGGTCGGGCTCTTGCTGTCGAAGACCACCATCGGAGGAAGCCGCAGTCCGGTGTCCTTCATCAGGACGTTGCGGAGTTCCATCGCGCTCAGCGAGTCGAACCCGGCCTCCAGGAAGTCCCTTTCGGCGTCGAGGGCGTCCACGCTGCTGTGGCCGAGGAGTGCGGCCGCCCGCTCCATGACGAGTGTCTTGAGGAGGGCCTCCTGCCCTGCCTGATCGGCCTGCGTGAATCGTTGCCGCAGAGACGCCGCGTCCGGCCTGGCCACTGCACTGCGCCGCCTGGTGGTGGGGACGAGGTCGCGCAGGAGGGCGGGGATGGTGTCGGTACGCGTACGGAGTGCCGTGACATCGATCGGCAACGGGACCAGAGCGGCCCGGCCGGAAGCCAGACCCGCATCGAACAACGCAAGCCCCTGCTCCGGCTCCAACGCCGGCAACCCCTGACGCCTCATCCGCTCAAGATCCGCCTCACCCAACCACTCACCCATCCCCGCACCCGCCCACAACCCGTACGCCAGGGACGTAGCCGGCAGACCCTCCGCACGGCGGTGCACAGCCAGCGCGTCCAGGAACACATTCGCCGCCGCGTAATTCGCCTGACCCGCAGCCAACACCGAACCACCCGCCGACGAGAACATCACGAAGAACGCCAACCCACGCCCACGCGTCAACTCATGCAGATACCAGGCACCATCCGCCTTCGCACCCAACACCCGATCCAGACGAGCCCCGTCCATCGACCCCACCAGACCGTTGTCACCCGCACCAGCCGCATGGACGACACCGACCAGGTCCGCACCCACACCCTCCACCACACCAGCCACCGCGTCACGATCCGACATGTCACACGCCACCACCGACACCTCGGCACCCAACCCGCCAAGCACACGGCACAGTTCATCGGCACCAGGAGCCTCCGGACCCCGACGCCCCGCCAGCACCAAACGCCGCACCCCATGCACCTCCACCAGATGCCGGGCCACCAAACCACCCAGACCACCCGTACCACCCGTCACCAACACCACACCATCCGGCACCACCGATGCCACAGGAGCGACACCGGCAGCCACCTCAACCAGACGCGGCACCACGATGCCACCGCCACGCACCGCGACCTCCGGCTCACCCGACCCCAACACCGCATCCAAGACATCCGCCAACGACCCACCCGCAGGATCCACATCCACCAACACAAACCGGCCCGGATTCTCCGCCTGCGCCGCCCTCACCAACCCCCACACCGGCGCCACACACACATCCACACCAACGTCCGCTCCGACGGAAACCGCACCACGCGTCACGATCACCAGCGGACCATCTGCGCCCTCCTCATCCGCCAACCACCCCTGAACCCTCTCCAACACCCCACCCAACACCGACCGCACACCCACCACCGGATCCACACCCACGCCCACCACCGGCACCTCGAACACCACCGGGCTCAACGCACCAGCACCCTCCGCCACCCCAGCCGCCGCCAACGGCCGCCACGCCACCTCGTGCAACCCACCACCCACACCCGACCCAGTCAGCTGCTCCACCGAGACAGGACGAAGCGTCAGTCCATCGACCGAGAGGACCGGTGCTCCGGTCGCGTCAGCCATCGCCATGGATACGGTGTCGTCGCCGGCCCCGGTGAGGCGTACACGCAGCGCGGTCGGACCTGACGCGAACAGGCGGACGCCCTCCCAGAAGAAGGGGAGCGCGGGACGGCCGTCCGCGGCCGGGCCGGATTCGAGTTCGGCTGCTCGGAGGCCGAGGGCGTGCATCGTGGAGTCGAGAAGCGCGGGGTGCAGCCCGAACCGCTTGGCATCCGCATGTACGGAGTCGTCGAGTTCGACCTCCGCGAAGATCTCCTCTCCGGCGATCCATGCCGCCTTGAGCCCCTGGAACACCGGGCCGTAACCGTAGCCACGCTCCGAAAGGAGGTCGTACATGTCGGCGACCTCCACCCGGGCCGCGCCGGGCGGGGGCCATGCGGTGAGGTCGAAGTCCGGCACCGACTCACCCACGCCACCACCCAGCACACCATCCGCGTGCAACACCCACTCCGCACCCGCACCCTCCCGACGCGAATGCACCCGCACCGAACGACACCCCACCTCATCCACACCACCCACCACCACCTGCAACGCCACCCCACCACGCTCCGGAACAACCAACGGAGCCCGCAACGTCAACTCCTCCACCACCCCACAACCCACCTCATCAGCACCCCGCACCACCAACTCCACAAACGCCGCCCCCGGCAACAACACCGACCCCAACACCTCATGATCCGCCAACCACCCCAACCCCTCCAACGACAACCGCCCCGTCAACACCACACCACCCGAATCCGGCAACGCCACCACCGCACCCAACACCGGATGATCAACCACCACCTGACCCAAACCACCAGCATCACCACCACCCACACACTCCAACCAAAACCGCTCACGCTGAAACGCATACGTCGGCAGATCAACACGACGAGCACCCGAACCCTCAAAGAACCGGGCCCAGTCCACCGAAACACCAGCCACATGCAACTGCCCCAACGCCCCGACAGCCGCCGCCACCTCCGGACGCCCCTTACGCACCAACGGAACGAAGAGAGCTGAGTCCGAGCGTGCGGACTGTTGCGCCATCCCACTCAGCACACCATCCGGACCCACCTCAACAAACGACGTCACACCCCGCGACACGACGAACGACACCGCATCCGCGAACCGCACCGCCTCCCGCACATGCCGCACCCAGTACTCCGCCGAACCCCAGCCCTCGGCCAGATCCCCCGACACACCCGACACCACCGGAATCGACGCGGCACCGAACGACAACCCCGCCACCACCGCCCCGAACTCCGCCAGCATCGGCTCCATCAACGGTGAATGGAACGCATGCGACACCCGCAACACACTCGTCCTGCGGTCCAGTGCCTCGATCGTCGCGACCAGCTCGCGAACCGCTGACTCGGTACCCGAAACGACCACCGACCGCGGCCCGTTCACGGCAGCCAAAGCGACCCCGTCAGTCAGCAACGGAAGCACCTCGGCCTCCGTCGCCTCCACCGCCACCATCGACCCACCAGCCGGCAACGCCTGCATCAACCGACCGCGCGCCACCACCAATTCAGCTGCATCGGCCAGCGACAGCACACCCGAGACGTGCGCGGCAGCGATCTCACCGACCGAGTGGCCCACCAGGAAGTCCGGACGCACGCCCCACGACTCCACCAGCCGGAACAACGCCGTCTCGACCGCGAACAACCCGGCCTGCGCGAACATCGTCCCGTTCAACAGGTCAACATCCTCACCCCACACCACCTCACGCAACGAACGCCCCAACCGGGCATCCAGCTCACCCACCACCGCGTCGAACGCCTCAGCAAACACCGGGAACGCCTCATACAACTCCCGTCCCATACCCAGCCGTTGTGCACCCTGACCCGTGAACAAGAACGCCGTGGTTCCTACCGGCCGCGCAACCCCCCGGACCACCGAAGCCGTGCCCCCGCCCTCGGCCAGTGCGGTCAGGCCCCGTACGAGCTCCTCACGGTCCGACGCCGCCACCACCGCACGATGCTCAAGCACCGCACGCGACACCACCGACGAGAAACCCACATCCAGCAGAGAGGAGGAAGCACCTATCTGCTCCAGCAACTTCCCGGCCTGCGCCGACAGCCCTACCTCGCTCCGCGCGGACAGCACAACCGGAACCACCGGCAGTTCAGCAGTAGCGGCCGTTTCCGACTCCTCCACCACCGGAGCCTGCTCCACGATCACATGCGCGTTCGTCCCACTCAGACCGAACGACGACACACCCACCCGGCGCGCACGATCCCGCTCGGGCCACGCCCGAGACTCCGTCAACAACTCCACGGCGCCCGCCGCCCAGTCCACCTGCGGTGTCGGTACATCCACATGCAACGTCTTCGGCAACACACCATGCCGAATCGCCTGCACCGCCTTGATCACACCACCCACACCCGCAGCCGCCTGCGCATGACCCAAATTCGACTTCAACGACCCCAACCACAACGGATCACCCTCCGGACGCCCCTGCCCATACGTCGCCAACAGCGCCTGCGCCTCGATCGGATCACCCAACCGGGTCCCCGTCCCGTGCGCCTCCACCAGATCCACATCGGCGAACGACAACCCGGAGTTCTCCAGCGCCGCCCGAATCACCCGCTGCTGCGACGGACCATTCGGAGCCGTCAGCCCATTACTCGCACCATCCTGATTCACCGCACTGCCCCGCACCACAGCCAGCACTTCGTGCCCGAGCCGCCGGGCATCCGACAAGCGCTCGACCAGCAGAACGCCAACGCCCTCCGACCACGCGGCACCATCCGCGGCACCCGCGAACGACTTGCACCGACCATCCTTCGCCAACCCACGCTGACGGCTGAACTCGACGAACATGTCCGGGGTGGACATCACGGCCACGCCTCCGGCCAGCGCCATCGAGCACTCGCCCGAACGCAGCGCCTGGGCCGCCAGGTGCAACGCCACCAGCGACGACGAACACGCCGTGTCGACCGTGAGGGAAGGCCCCTCAAGGCCGAGCGTGTAGGAGATGCGACCGGACACCAGGCTGCCGCCCGTGGTCGCGGCGGCCTCCGTTCCCTGGCCGTAGTCGTGGTACATCAGGCCGGCGAAGACTCCGGTCCTGGTCCCCTTCAGGGAGCGGGGATCGATGGCCGCACGTTCGAGGGCTTCCCACGACGCCTCCAGCAGCAGCCGCTGCTGCGGGTCCATGATCAGGGCCTCGTTCGGGCTGATACCGAAGAACGCCGGGTCGAAGTCGCCGGCGTCGTAGAGGAAGCCGCCCTCGTTCGCGTAGGTCTTCCCCGGCACGCCCGGCTCGGGGTCGTACACGCCCTCGACGTCCCAGCCACGGTCGAGCGGGAACCCGGAAACCGCGTCGCGGCCTTCGGCGATGAGATCCCACAGGCCCTCGGGCGAGGTCACTCCGCCCGGGTAGCGGCACGCCATGCCCACAATGACGATCGGCTCGTCGTCCAGGTCGTGCACGGCGGGGCTGCTGTTCGGCCGCGCCGTCTCCCGTCCCCCGCTTCCTTCGAGTTCGCCGTCGATGTACCCCGCCACGGCTCGTGCGGTCGGGTAGTCGAAGACCAGCGTCGCGGGAAGCCGGAGCGCGGTCGTCAAGTTCAGTTCGTTGCGGAGCTCCACCGCGCTGAGCGAGTCGAAGCCGAGCTCCTGGAAGGGCCGGTCCGCCTCGATGGCCTGAGCCGAGGCATGGCCCAGCACCTTGGCCACGCGGTCACGGACCATCTCCAGCAGCTTGCGGGCTCGCTCGTCATCGGCGAGACCGGCCAGACTCCTCACGAGCTCCTGCCCGTCTCCGGTCCCGGCCACCGCGCGTACAGCGGGTCGCCTGGTGGTGGGGACGAGGTCGCGCAGGAGGGCGGGGATGGTGTCGGTACGCGTACGGAGTGCCGTGACGTCGATCGGCAACGGGACCAGAGCGGCCCGGCCGGAAGCCAGACCCGCATCGAACAACGCAAGCCCCTGCTCCGGCTCCAACGCCGGCAACCCCTGACGCCTCATCCGCTCAAGATCCGCCTCACCCAACCACTCACCCATCCCCGCACCAGCCCACAACCCGTACGCCAGGGAAGTAGCCGGCAGACCCTCCGCATGGCGGTGCACGGCCAGCGCGTCCAGGAACACATTCGCCGCCGCGTAGTTCGCCTGACCGGCCGCCAGCACCGAACCACCCGCCGACGAGAACATCACGAAGAACGCCAACTCACGCCCACGCGTCAACTCATGCAGATACCAGGCACCATCCGCCTTCGCACCCAACACCCGATCCAGACGAGCCCCGTCCATCGACCCCACCAGACCGTTGTCACCCGCACCAGCCGCATGGACGACACCGACCAGGTCCGCACCCACACCCTCCACCACACCAGCCACCGCGTCACGATCCGACATGTCACACGCCACCACCGACACCTCGGCACCCAACCCCTCCAACTCCCCCACCAACACATCAACCCCAGGAGCACTCAGCCCCCGGCGCCCCGCCAGCACCAAACGCCGCACCCCGTGCACCTCCACCAGATGCCGGGCCACCAAACCACCCAGACCACCCGTACCACCCGTCACCAACACCACACCATCCGGCACCACCGATGCCACAGGAGCGACACCGGCAGCCACCTCAACCAGACGCGGCACCACGATGCCACCGCCACGCACCGCAACCTCCGGCTCACCCGACCCCAACACCGCATCCAAGACATCCGCGAACACCCCACCCGAGGACTCCACATCCACCAACACAAACCGGCCCGGATTCTCCGCCTGCGCCGCCCTCACCAACCCCCACACCGGCGCCACACACACATCCACACCAACGTCCGCTCCGACGGAGACCGCACCACGCGTCACCACCACCAACGGACCACCACCACTTTCCTCATCCGCCAGCCACCCCTGCACCCTCTCCAACACCCCACCCAACACCGACCGCACACCCACCACCGGATCCACACCCACACCAACCGACGGCACCTCAAACACCACCGCCCCCGGCACCCCAGCACCATCCGCCACCCCAGCCGCCGCCAACGGCCGCCACGCCACCTCGTGCAACCCACCGCCCACACCCGACCCAGTCAGCTGTTCCACCGAGACAGGACGAGAGACCAACGCACCTACGCTGAGGACGGGTTGGCCCGTTCCATCCGCGACCAGAACCGCCACACTGTCCTGCCCGGCCGACGCGATCCGGACGCGGAGAACCGATGCCCCCGCCGCATGCAGAGCGACGTTGGTCCAGGCAAAAGGCAGAACAGTCGACTCGCCGGTCCCCGATCCGTCATCGATGAGGGCCACGTGCATGGCGGCATCGAGCAAAGCGGGGTGCAGGCCGAAGCGCTGGGCGTCGTCGTGCGCCGAGTCGGGCAGTGCGACCTCCGCGTACAGCTCTTCCCCGGAGGTCCAGGCTGCCTTGAGCCCCTGGAAGACCGGCCCGTATCCGTAGCCACGCTCGGAAAGGAGGTCGTACGCTCCCTCGACCTCGATCGCTGTAGCGCCCTTCGGCGGCCACACGGTCAGATCCGCGGCCGGGGTCTCCGCGCCCATGCCGAGGGTGCCTTCCGCATGACGCGTCCAAGGCCCGTGGTCGGCGCCGCCACTTCGTGAGAACACGCTGACCGAGCGCCGCCCCGTCGGATCGGCTGCGCCGATCGCCACCTGAATCGCGACATCGCCCTCTTCGGGGACCATGAGTGGCGCCTGCAGCGTCAGCTCTTCCAGGAGGTCGCAGCCAACCTCGTCGCCGGCTCTGACGGCCAGTTCGACGAAGGCTGTGCCGGGCAGGAGCACGCTGCCCAGCACGCCGTGATCGGCGATCCAGGGCTGGGTGGCCAGAGAGAGCCGTCCGGTGAGCACCATCTCATCCGCATCCGCCAGAGCGACGGCGGCGCCGAGGAGCGGGTGATCGGTAGTGCCCAGGCCGAACGAGCCGGGGTCGTTGCCACCGAGTTCCGCTTCCATCCAGTACCGCTCACGCTGGAAGGCATACGTCGGCAGATCGACACGACGAGCACCCGAGCCCTCAAAGAACCGGGCCCAATCCACCGAAACACCAGCCACATGCAACTGCCCCAACGCCCCGACAGCCGCCGCCACCTCCGGACGCCCCTTACGCACCAACGGCGCGAAGACCGCCGCGGACTCCGCGTCCACCGACTGCTGCGCCATCCCACTCAGCACACCATCCGGACCCACCTCAACAAACGACGTCACACCCCGCGACACAACGAACGACACCGCATCCGCGAACCGCACCGCCTCCCGCACATGCCGCACCCAGTACTCCGCCGAACCCCAGCCCTCGGCCAGATCACCCGACACACCCGACACCACCGGAATCGACGCGGCGCCGAACGACAACCCCGCCACCACCGCCCCGAACTCCGCCAACATCGGCTCCATCAACGGCGAATGAAACGCATGCGACACCCGCAACACACTCGTCCTACGCCCCTCACCAGCAAACTTCCCCACCAGATCAGCAACCGCCGACTCCACACCCGAAACCACCACAGAACGCGGCCCATTGACCGCCGCAATCCCCACCTCACCATTCAGCAACGGAAGCACCTCGGCCTCCGTCGCCTCCACCGCCACCATCGACCCACCAGCCGACAACCCCTGCATCAACCGACCACGCGCCACCACCAGCTCAGCCGCATCCGACAGCGACAACACGCCGGACACGTGCGCGGCAGCGATCTCACCCACCGAGTGGCCCACCAAGAAGTCAGGACGCACCCCCCACGACTCCACCAACCGGAACAACGCCGTCTCCACCGCGAACAACCCGGCCTGCGCGAACATCGTCCCGTTCAGGACCTCGGCGTCCTCACCCCACACCACCTCACGCAACGAACGCCCCAACCGGGCATCCAGCTCAACCAACACAGCATCGAACGCCGCAGCAAACACCGGGAACGCCTCATACAGCTCCCGGCCCATCCCCAACCGCTGCGCACCCTGACCCGTGAACAGGAACGCAACCTTGCCCGCCGGCCGCACCGAACCCCGCACCACCGAAGGCATCAACTCTCTCTCGGTCAGCGCCGTCAGCCCCCGCACCAACTCCTCACGGTCCGACGCCGCCACCACCGCACGATGCTCCAACACCGCACGCGACACCACCGACGAGAAACCCACATCCACCAGAGCAGGCGAAGCCGACTCCTCCATCCGGGCCAGCAGCCTCGCCGCCTGCCCCGACAGACCCGCCTCACTCCGCGCCGACAACACCACCGGAACCACCGACAGCCCAACCCCCGGCACTGCCTCCGGCTCCACCACCACCGGAGCCTGCTCCACAATCACATGCGCATTCGTCCCACTCAGACCAAACGACGACACACCCACCCGACGCGGACGATCCCGCTCCGGCCACACCCGCGACTCCGTCAACAACTCCACCGCACCCACAGACCAATCCACCTGCGGCGTCGGCACATCCACATGCAACGTCCTCGGCAACACACCATGCCGAATCGCCTGCACCGCCTTGATCACACCACCCACACCCGCAGCCGCCTGCGCATGACCCAAATTCGACTTCAACGACCCCAACCACAGCGGATCGCCCTCCGGACGCCCCTGCCCATACGTCGCCAACAGCGCCTGCGCCTCGATCGGATCACCCAACCGGGTCCCCGTCCCGTGCGCCTCCACCAGATCAACCTGATCCGACGAAATCTGCGCATCAGCCAACGCCGCCCGAATCACCCGCTGCTGCGACGGACCATTCGGAGCCGTCAGCCCATTACTCGCACCATCCTGATTCACCGCACTGCCCCGCAGCACGGCCAGGACCGGGTGTCCGTTGCTGCGGGCGTCGGAAAGCTTCTCCAGGAGCAGGACGCCGGCCCCCTCCGACCAGCTGGTGCCGTCAGTGGAGCCCGCGAACGACTTGCAGCGGCCGTCCTTGGAGAGGCCGCCCTGTCGGCTGAACTCGACGAAGACCTCAGGCGTCGCCATGAGCGCCACGCCTCCGGCCAGCGCCATCGAGCACTCGCCCGAACGCAGCGCCTGGGCCGCCAGGTGCAATGCCACCAGCGAGGACGAACACGCCGTGTCCAGTGTCATCGACGGGCCCTCGAAGCCGAAGACGTACGAGACACGGCCCGACGCGATGGAACCCGTGGCGCTGTTGTGGGCGTAGTCGTGGTACATCATCCCGGCGAATACGCCGGTCTTGCTGCCCTTCAACGTGGTGGGGTCGATGCCGGCCCGCTCGAACGCCTCCCAGGACGTCTCCAGCAGCAGCCGCTGCTGCGGGTCCATGGTCAGGGCCTCGTTCGGGCTGATACCGAAGAACGCCGGGTCGAACGTGTCTGCGGAGTGGAGGAATCCGCCCTTGTTGACGTAGCTGGTGTTCTGTCGCGCGCCGTCCGGATCGTAGAGGTCACCGAGGTTCCAGCCGCGGTTCCCCGGAAACTCGGATATGGCGTCCACGCCGTCGTTCACCAGCTGCCACAGGGCCTCAGGCGATTCGACACCACCGGGAAAGCGGCAGCTCATCGCGACGATGGCGATGGGCTCGCGAGCCACGGACGACAGTTTTCGGTTGTGGGCCCGCAGACGGTCGTTCTCCTTGAGCGACGCCCGCAGCGCGGCGACCAGCTTCTCGTCAGAATTACTCATCGGGGCTCTCACATTCCCTGCGTCGCGTCGTCAAGGCCGGATCCGTCGAGCGCCATGCTGATCAGGCTCTCGGCATCCATCGAGTCGATGGAGTCGGCAGAGGGCTCATCCATGCTTTGCGCCTCGTTCGCCGGCTCGTCGTGAGCACCGGCGAGTTCGAAGAGGACTTCCATCAGTCCCGCGTCCCTGAGCCGGCTCAGGGGAATTCCCTGCAGAATGCGTCGGACCCGCTCCTCTCCGACGGCCTCCTCGTCGGTGGGAGAGTCGGGGCGCAGTTCCTCCGCGAGGTACTGCGCGAGCATGCGGGAGTTCGGGTAGTCGAAGACCAGCGTGGCCGAGGGGCGCAGTCCGGTGGCCTGGGCCAGGCCATTGCGGAACTCCACCGCAGCCAGCGAATCGAACCCGAGCTCCTTGAACGCCCGGTCCGGCTCGATGGCCGAGGGGCCCGCGTACCCGAGGATGGCGGCCGCGTGGGCGCGTACGAGGTCGAGCACCTGGTCCGCACGTTCGTCGTCGGTCAGTGAGGTCATCCGCCGGCGGAACGCCGCAGCACCGGACGCCGACGCGTCGGTGGGCCGGTGGCCACTGGGCCGTACCAGTCCTCGGAACAGATCGGGCAGGTCGTCCGGCTCCGGGGCCCCCGCCCCGGTGAGATCGACCCGCATGGTGACGAGTGCGGTTCTGCCGGAGGTCTCGGCCGCGTCGAAGAGGGCGGTTCCTTCCTCACCCGAGAGCGGTTCGATGCCGGTCCGGCGCATCCGCTGGGAGTCGGCGCTCTGCAGGGTGTCCGCCATGCCGCCGTCCGCCCAGGGTCCCCAGGCGAGGGACTGTGCGGGGAGCCCTTCGGCCCTGCGGTAGGTGGCCAGCGCATCCAGGAACGCGTTGGCAGCCGCGTAGTTGCCCTGCCCCGGGTTACCGAGCACTCCGGCAGCCGAGGAGAAGAGGACGAAGGCGGCGAGGTCCATGCCCCGCGTCAGCTCATGCAGGTTCAACGCCGCATCCACCTTCGGACGCAGCACCGCCCCCACCCGCTCCGACGTCAACGAACCGATCACCCCGTCATCCAGCACCCCCGCCAGATGCACCACCCCCACCAACGGCCGATCCACCGGAATCGCCCCCAACACCCCCGCCAACGCATCCCGATCAGCCACATCACACGCCTCGACCACCACCTCAGCACCCCAACCCGCCAACTCCTCAACCAACTCCCCCACACCCTCAGCCACACCACCACGACGACTCGTCAACACCAACCGCCGCACCCCACGCTCCATCACCAAATGACGCGCAAACACACGACCCAACATCCCCGTACCACCCGTCAACAACACCGTCCCCACCGAACCGAACTCCACCCCGCTCCGGTCTCCCGCGGAAGGCTCGACGCGTTCCAGCCTGCCGACGTGCGCACGGCTCTCCCGCACCACCACCTGCGACTCACCCAGTGCAACCGCCCGTGCCACACCGGCCAGACCGCCCACACCGTCCAACTCGCCGTCCAGCAATACGATCCGCCCCGGATTCTCCGACTGAGCCGACCGCACCAACCCCCACACAGCCGCCCCAGCCACATCACCCACACCTTCACCGGACAGCCCCACCGCACCAACCGTCCGCACCACCAACCGCGACCCACCAAACCGCTCATCACCCAGCCACTCCTGCACCACCCCCAACACCTCACACACCGCATCCCGCACACCACCCGCAGAACCAGAGCCAACCCCAACCCCGCCGCCACGCACCGAATCGAACACCACCACATCCGGCACCACACCCCGACCCGCATCCGACGAACCCACCACATCGCTCCAACGATCCACCGTCAGACCGTCAACAGCACCCGCACCTGCGCCCGGCCATGCCACCTCCGGCCACTCCACCCCGAACAACGACCCCCGCACACCCGACTCCGCAACCGCCCGCCGCTCCCCGACCACCGAACGCAACACCAACGACTCCACCGACGCCACCACACCACCACCCACATCGGCCAACACCACCGACACCCGACCCTCACCCACCACCGACACCCGAACCCGCACCACCGACACACCCACCACACCCAACGACACACCCGACCACGCAAACGGCAACGCAGCACCCCCACCCACCGCACCCGACAACGCCACCCCATGCAACGCCGCATCAAACAGCGCCGGATGAAGCTCGTAGGTTCCCGGCTCGGTGCCTTCGGGGAGGCCGACCTCCGCAAAGACGTGGTCGTCGGTTCGCCAGGCTCCGTTCAGTCCACGGAAGGCCGGCCCGTACCGCAGACCGGCTTCCGCCATCCCGTCGTAGAAGCCGTCCAGATCGACCGGCTCCGCACCGGCCGGAGGCCACTGCCCGGCGCTCCACGCCACGTCCTCTGCACGGAGGGCATCGGCCGCAACGGCGAGCGAACCGGTGGCGTGCCGCACCCACGGCAGGTTCGTCCCCTCGCCCCGCGAGTGAACGGTGACTGCTCGTCGGCCGGAGTCGTCGGGAGAGCCGACGACGACCTGGAGGGCTACGCCACCGTGCTCCGGGAGAATCAGAGGTGTTTCGAGGGTCAGCTCTTCCAGGGTGGTGCAGCCGACTTCGCGTGCCGCTCTCAGTGCCAGTTCCACGAAACCGGTACCGGAGAAGAGGATGGCGTCACCGACAGCGTGGTCCGCCAGCCAGAGGTGAGATCCGGTGGACAGCCGACCGGTCAGTACCACGCTGTCCGTATCGGGCGAGTTCACCACCGCGCTGAGAAGGGGGTGGCCGGCAGATTCCTGTCCGATGGATTCGAGGTCCGTACCGCGCTGCTCGCCGACGATCCAGTAGTTCTGGTGCTGGAAGGCGTAGGTCGGCAGATCGACGCGACGAGCGCCCGAGCCCTCGAAGTACCGGGCCCAGTCCACCGAGACACCGGCCACATGCAACTGCCCCAACGCCGCGACAGCCGCCGCCACCTCAGGACGCCCCTTACGCACCAGCGGCGCGAAGACAGCCGACTCCGCGTCCACCGACTGCTGCGCCATCCCACTCAGCACACCATCGGGGCCCACCTCAACAAACGACGTCACACCCCGCGACACGACGAACGACACTGCGTCCGCGAACCGCACCGCCTCCCGCACATGCCGCACCCAGTACTCCGCCGAACCCCAGCCCTCGGCCAGATCACCCGACACACCCGACACCACCGGAATCGACGCGGCGCCGAACGACAACCCGGCCACCACCGCCCCGAACTCCGCCAGCATCGGCTCCATCAACGGCGAATGAAACGCATGCGACACCCGCAACACACTCGTCCTACGCCCCTCACCAGCAAACTTCCCCACCAGATCAGCAACCGCCGACTCCACACCCGAAACCACCACAGAACGCGGCCCATTGACCGCCGCAATCCCCACCTCATCACTCAGCAACGGAAGCACCTCAGCCTCCGCCGCCTCCACCGCCACCATCGACCCACCAGCCGACAACCCCTGCATCAACCGACCACGCGCCACCACCAACTCAGCCGCATCCGACAGCGACAACGCACCCGACACATGCGCCGCCGCGATCTCACCCACCGAATGACCCACCAGGAAGTCCGCACGCACCCCCCACGACTCCACCAGCCGGAACAACGCCGTCTCCACCGCGAACAACCCGGCCTGCGCGAACATCGTCCCGTTCAGGACCTCGGCGTCCTCACCCCACACCACCTCACGCAACGAACGCCCCAACCGGGCATCCAGCTCAACCAACACAGCATCGAACGCCGCAGCAAACACCGGGAACGCCCCATACAACTCCCGGCCCATCCCAAGCCGCTGCGCACCCTGACCCGTAAACAGGAACGCAACCCTGCCCGCCGGCCGCACCGACCCCCGCACGACCGAAGGCATCAACTCTCTCTCGGTCAGCGCCGTCAGGCCCCGTACGAGCTCCTCACGGTCCGACGCCGTCACCACCGCACGATGCTCAAGCACCGCACGCGACACCACCGACGAAAAACCCACATCCAGCAGAGAGGAGGAAGCACCTATCTGCTCCAGCAACTTCCCGGCCTGCGCCGACAGCCCTACCTCGCTCCGCGCGGACAGCACAACCGGAACCACCGGCAGTTCAGCAGTAGCGGCCGTTTCCGACTCCTCCACCACCGGAGCCTGCTCCACGATCACATGCGCGTTCGTCCCACTCAGACCGAACGACGACACACCCACCCGGCGCGCACGATCCCGCTCGGGCCACGCCCGAGACTCCGTCAGCAGCTCCACCGCACCCGCCGACCAATCCACCTGCGGCGTCGGTACATCCACATGCAACGTCTTCGGCAACACACCATGCCGAATCGCCTGCACCGCCTTGATCACACCACCCACACCCGCAGCCGCCTGCGCATGACCCAAATTCGACTTCAACGACCCCAACCACAACGGATCACCCTCCGGACGCCCCTGCCCATACGTCGCCAACAGCGCCTGCGCCTCAATCGGATCACCCAACCGGGTCCCCGTCCCGTGCGCCTCCACCAGATCAACCTGATCCGACGAAATCTGCGCATCAGCCAACGCCGCCCGAATCACCCGCTGCTGCGACGGACCATTCGGAGCCGTCAGCCCATTACTCGCACCATCCTGATTCACCGCACTGCCCCGCACCACAGCCAGCACTTCGTGCCCGAGCCGCCGGGCATCCGACAAGCGCTCGACCAGCAGAACGCCGACACCTTCCGACCACGCGGCACCATCCGCGGCACCCGCGAACGACTTGCACCGACCATCCTTCGCCAACCCACGCTGACGGCTGAACTCGACGAAGACCTCGGGCTCCGACATGACCGCCACGCCGCCCGCCAGCGCGAGGGAGCACTCTCCGGAACGCAGCGCCTGGATCGCGAGGTGCAGCGCGACCAGCGACGACGAGCACGCGGTGTCCACCGTCATCGACGGCCCTTCCAGGCCGAGTACGTAGGAGATCCGGCCGGAGGCGATACCGCCCGTGCTCGCGTTGTGGGCGTAGTCGTGGTACATCATTCCGGCGAATACGCCGGTCCGGCTCTCCTTGAGGGAGAGCGGGTCGATGCCGGCCCGCTCGAACGCCTCCCAGGACGTCTCCAGCAGCAGCCGCTGCTGCGGGTCCATGATCAGGGCTTCGTTCGGGCTGATACCGAAGAAAGCCGGGTCGAATCCGGGGGCGTCGTCGAGGAACCCACCACGGGCGACGTAACTGGTGTCCGGCCGGATGCCTTCCGGGTCGTAGATCTTCCGCAGGTCCCAGCCCCGGTCGGACGGGAAGTCGGAGATGAGGTCGGCTCCCTCGGTCACGGCCTGCCAGAGGTCCTCGGGTGAGCCGACGTTGCCCGGGTACCGGCACGCCATGCCCACAATGACGATCGGGTCGTCCGTGTGCGCGGCGGAGTTCGGGCTCACCGCGGCCAGGGCCGCTGTCGCGGGGGCGCCCGCCACCTCGTTCAGCAGGTGGCGGGCCAGGGCCACCGGGGTGGGGTAGTCGAAGACGACGGTCGCGGGGAGACGGAGCGCGACGGCTTCGGCCAGCGCGTTACGGAACTCCACCGCCCGCAAGGAGTCGAAGCCGAGGTCCTTGAACGCCTTCTCCGGTTCGATGGCCTGGAGTGAGCTGTATCCGAGAACGGAGGCGACCTGTTCGAGGACGACCTCCAGCATCGCTCCTTCCCGCTCGGGCTCGGCGAGCCGCGCGAGCCGCTGCTGGAGACCGTTCGCCTCGACGCGGCCCGTGGCCTTGCGCCGGGTGACGACCGGAACCAGGGTGCGGAAGAGTTCGCGGCTGCTGTCGCCCTGGGCCCGTACGGCGGCAAGGTCGAGCTGCACCGGAACCGCCACCGGGGTGTCCATCCGCAGTGCGGCGTCGAAGAGGGCCACTCCTCGTTCCGAGGAGATCGGGAAGACGCCGCCGACGGAGGAGATACGGGAGCGCTCGGCACCGGACAGCTTTCCGGTCATGCCGCTGGCCTCGTCCCAGAAGCCCCAGGCGAGGGAGTGCGCGGGGAGCCCTTCGGCCCTGCGGTGCGTGGCCAGCGCGTCCAGGAACGCGTTGGCGGCCGCGTAGTTGCCCTGGCCCGCGTTGCCGAAGGTGCCGGCCACGGAGGAGAAGAGGACGAAGGCGGCGAGGTCCATGCCCCGCGTCAGCTCATGCAGGTTCAACGCCGCATCCACCTTCGGACGCAGCACCGCCCCCACCCGCTCCGACGTCAACGAACCAATCACCCCGTCATCCAGCACCCCCGCCAGATGCACCACCCCCACCAACGGCCGATCCACCGGAATCGCCCCCAACACCCTCGCCAACGCATCCCGATCAGCCACATCACACGCCTCGACCACCACCTCAGCACCCCAACCCGCCAACTCCTCAACCAACTCCCCCACACCCTCAGCCACACCACCACGACGACTCGTCAACACCAACCGCCGCACCCCACGCTCCATCACCAGATGACGCGCAAACACACGACCCAACGTCCCCGTACCACCCGTCAACAACACCGTCCCCACCGAACCGAACTCCACCCCGCCTGCACCCTCATCGGACGGCGGCACCGCACGCACCAACCGGCCCACATGCGCACGGCTCTCCCGCACCACCACCTGCGACTCACCCAACGCGACCACCCGTGCCACACCGGCCAGACCGCCCACGTCATCCAACTCGCCGTCCAACAACACGATCCGCCCCGGATTCTCCGACTGAGCCGACCGCACCAACCCCCACACAGCCGCCCCAGCCACATCACCCACACCCTCATCCACACCGGACAGCCCCACCGCACCAACCGTCCGCACCACCAACCGCGACCCACCAAACCGCTCATCACCCAGCCACTCCTGCACCACCCCCAACACCTCACACACCGCATCCCGCACACCACCCGCAGAACCGGAGCCAACCCCAACCCCAACCCCGCCGCCACGCACCGAATCGAACACCACCACATCCGGCACCACACCCCGGCCCGCATCCGACGAACCCACCACATCGCTCCAACGACCAACTACGACACCACCGACCTCCTCCCCACCGGGCAACGCCACCTCCGGCCACTCCACCCCGAACAACGACCCCCACACACCCGACTCCGCAACCGCCCGCCGCTCCCCGACCACCGAACGCAACACCAACGACTCCACCGACGCCACCACACCACCACCCACATCGGCCAACACCACCGACACCCGACCCTCACCCACCACCGACACCCGAACCCGCACCACCGACACACCCACCACACCCAACGACACACCCGACCACGCAAACGGCAACGCAGCACCCCCACCCACCGCACCCGACAACGCCACCCCATGCAACGCCGCATCAAACAGCGCCGGATGAAGCCGGAAGTCCGTCGTGGTCGTTCCGGTGGGGAGGGCGACCTCGGCATAGACGTCGCCGTCGGCGCGCCACGCCGCATTCAGTCCTCGGAAGACGGGCCCGTACCGCAGTCCCTCCTGCGCCATGCCCTCGTAGAAGCCGTCCAGGTCCACCGGCTCCGCACCGGCCGGAGGCCACTGCCCGGCGCTCCACGCCACGTCCTCCGCACCGGGCGTTCCCGCGCCCGATGTCGTGGTGGCGGGCGCGACGACACCGGTCGCGTGCCGTGTCCACGGCTGGTCGCCGTCCTCCGTGCGGGCGTGCACGGTCACCGGGCGCCGGCCGGCCGGGTCGGCGGTGCCGACCGTGACGCGTACCGCCACACCGCCCCGCTCGGGGACGATCAGCGGGGCCTCCAGCGTCAGTTCGTCGATCACCGGGCAGCCGACCTGGTCACCGGCGTAGCCGGCGAGTTCCAGCTGTCCGGTGCCGGGGAAGAACGCGGAGTCGCCCACGCGGTGGTCGCCGAGCCAGGGGTGGGCGCCGAGGGACAGGCGTCCCGTCAGGCTGAGGGCGTCCGTGTCCGGAGCCGAGACCCGGGCGCCGAACAGCGGGTGGCCGGCCGGTTCGAGGCCCGCGGTCAGCACGTCCCCGGCGCCGGTGGGCGCGGTGACCCAGTAGCGCTCGCGCTGGAAGGCGTACGTCGGCAGCTCGACGCGGTGGGTGGGCGCGGCATCGTGGAAGAGGCTCCAGTCGACCGGGGCGCCGTGCACGTAGGCCTCGGCCAGCGACAGGGCGAAGCGGTCCGGGCCGCCGCTGTGGCGGCGCAGCGAGCCGACCGCGGTGGCGTTGGCCGAGCCGGCGGCGACCGTCTCTCCGAGGGCGATGAAGAGGCCCGGGTGGGGGCTGGCCTCCACGAAGAGGGTGAACCCGTCGTCGAGCATGGCCCGGGTGGTGTCCTCGAAGCGCACGGTGCGGCGCAGGTTCTCGTACCAGTAGCCGGCGTCGAGTGCGGTGGTGTCGATCGGGCCGCCGGTCACCGTGGAGTAGAAGGTCGTGGTGGACGGGCGGGGGGTGACCTCGGCGATCTCGGCCAGCAGGCGGTCGCGTATCTCCTCGACGAACACCGAGTGCGAGGCGTAGTCCACCGGGATGCGGCGGGCCTGTACGCCCTGCGTCTCCAGGTGGGCGTACAGCTCGTCCAGGGCTTCCGTCTCGCCGCACACGACGGTGGAGGAGGGGCTGTTGACCACGGCGATCTGGAGCCGGTCGCCCCATCCGCTCATCATCGATTCGGCCTGTGCGGAGGGCAGCGCGACCGACATCATGCCGCCGCGTCCGGCGAGGTCCTGGCGGATGATCCTGCTGCGGAGTGCGACGACGCGGGCGCCGTCCTCCAACGAGAGGGCCCCGGCGACGCAGGCGGCCGCGATCTCTCCCTGGGAGTGGCCGACGACGGCGGCGGGCTCCACACCGCACGCGCGCCAGAGGCCCGCGAGGGAGACCATGACGGCCCACAGGACCGGCTGGACGACGTCGACCTCGTCGAAGGTGGGCGCTCCCGGGCGCTGGTGGACGACATCGAGGAGGTCCCAGTCGGTGAAGGGCGCCAGGGCGTCGGCGCACTCGCGCATCCGGTCGGCGAACACCGGTGAGGAGGCGAGGAGTTCGACGGCCATGCCGGCCCACTGGGAGCCCTGGCCGGGGAAGACGAAGGCGACCTGGGCGGGGCCGGTGGCGGTGCCGCGGATCACGTGCGGCGCCTTGGTTCCGTCCGCGAGTGCGTCCAGGCCGGTGAGCAGAGAGGTGGACAGGGAGGTGGGCAGAGGGGTGGGGTCGTTGTCGTTCCCGGCGGCCGGGAGGGTGCCGGTGCCGAGGACGACGGCGCGGTGCTCGAACGCGGTGCGGGTGGCGATGAGGGCGTGGCCGATGTCCTGGGGGCGGGCGGCGGCGCCGGCTCCGTCCCGTACGAAGGAGGCCAGCCGCGCCGCCTGGGCACGCAGGCCCGCGGCGCTGCGTCCCGAGACGAGGAACGGGGCGACGGGTGTGGTGAAGGGAAGGGCCCGGGTGTCCTTGCCCGGCTGTCCCTCGTCCGGCTGCGCGCTCTCGCCGTCGCTCGTTCCGGTGGTCGCACCGGTCGCGCTGTCGCGGCCCGTCGGGGCGGGTTCGGCGGCGGGTTCCGGCGCCGGGGCCTCCTGGAGGATCACGTGCGCGTTGGTGCCGCTGAGCCCGAACGCCGAGATGCCGGCGGTCCGCGGGTGACCGTTCTGCGCCCAGGGTTCGGCCTCGGTGAGCAGGCTGACGTGGCCGGAGCTCCAGTCGACGTGGGTGGAGGGCTGCTCGACGTGCAGGGTCCTGGGGAGCAGGCCGTTGCGCAGGGCCATCACCATCTTGATGACGCCGCCGACGCCGGCCGCCGCCTGGGCGTGGCCGATGTTGGCCTTGAGCGAGCCCAGCCGCAGCGGCTGTTCGGCGGTACGGTCCTGGCCGTAGGTGGCGAGCAGGGCCTGCGCCTCGATCGGGTCGCCGAGGGTGGTGCCGGTGCCGTGCGCCTCGACGACGTCGACGTGGGCGCCGGGTACGCGTGCGTTGGCGAGGGCCTGGCGGATGACGCGTTGCTGGGACGGGCCGCTGGGGGCGGTGAGGCCGTTGGAGGCCCCGTCGGAGTTGATGGCCGATCCGCGTACGACGGCGAGCACGGGGTGTCCGTTGCGGCGGGCGTCGGAGAGGCGCTCCAGCAGGACGATGCCCGCGCCCTCCGACCAGCCGGTGCCGTCGGCGGTGTCGGAGAACGCCTTGCAGCGCCCGTCGGGCGCGAGGCCGCGCTGCTTGCTGAAGGCGACGAAGGGCGCAGCTGTCGACATGACCATGACGCCGCCGGCCAGGGCGAGGCTGCATTCGTCCTGGCGCAGGGCCTGTGCGGCGAGGTGCAGGGCGACGAGCGACGACGAGCAGGCGGTGTCCACGGTGAAGGACGGGCCTTCGAGGCCGAGGGTGTAGGAGATGCGGCCGGAGATGACGGAGGCGGCCCGGGCGGTGGCCATGTAGGCCTCGACGGCCTCGGGTACGCCTTCGGGGAAGTCGCCGTAGTCCTGGATGCCGGATCCCATGTAGACGCCGACGCGGCCGCCGCGCAGGGTCTCCGGGTCGATTCCGGCCCGTTCGAAGGCCTCCCAGGCGACTTCGAGGGTGAGGCGCTGCTGCGGGTCGGTGGCCTCCGCCTCCATGGGGCCGATGCCGAAGAACCCGGCGTCGAAGTCGCCCGCGCCCTGCAGGAATCCGCCCTGGTGCACGTAGCTGGTGCCCGGCTGCGAGGCGTCCTCGCCCATCAGCTGGTCGAGGTCCCAGCCCCGGTCGTCCGGCATGCCCGATACGGCGTCGCGGCCCTCGGCGACCAGGTGCCACAGTTCCTCGGGGGTGGTCACCCCGCCGGGGAAGCGGCAGCCCATGGCCACGATGGCGATGGGCTCCTGCGCGGCGGCCTCGGCGTCCTGAAGGCGGCGCCGGGTGCGGTGCAGGTCGGCGGTCACCTTTTTGAGGTAGTCGAGGATCTTCTCGTCGTTGGCCATATCGGTCTCACCGAGTCCTTTGGGTCAGATGCCGGCAGCGTGCCCGTGTCAGGCGAGGCCGAGTTCCTGGTCGATGAAGGCGAGGACGTCGTCGGCGGAGGCCTCGTCGAGCGTGTCCCGCACGGCGGCCACCCCCGTTTCGCCGCTCTGGAGGGTGGTCAGGGTGTCGAGGAGGGTCTGCAGCCGTGAGGTGATGCGGCTGCTGCGGATCTCCTCGATGCCGAGCGCCCCGATCAGTTCCTCGAACCGGTCGACCTCCGCGAGGATCGGCGTCGCGGTGTCGTCGCTGTCGGGGAAGAGCCGGGTGTGCAGGTGCTCGGCGAGTGCGGTGGGGGTGGCGTAGTCGAAGATCAGCGTCGCGGGCAGTTGGGTGCCGGTGGCGGCGGTCAGGGCCTGGCGGAGTTCCACGGCGGCGACGGAGTCGAAGCCGAGGTCCTCGAAGGCGCGCTGCGGGTCGAGTTGGGAGGGCGCGTCGTAGCCGAGCAGGGTCGAGACGCGGGTGCGTACGAGGTCGAGCAGTGCCCGGCCGCGTTCGGCGGCGGAGAGGCCGGCGAGCCGCGTCATCAGGCTGTCCGCGTCGGAGGAGGCGGAGTCCGGCTCGGCGGACAGGATCCGCGTCACGTCGTCGAGGGCGTCGAGCAGTGGGCGCGGGCGGGCGAGCGTGTACGTGGGGGCGAAGCGGGACCAGTCGAACTCGGCGACGACGAGGTGGCTCTCGTCGTGCTCCAGGGCCTGCTTCAGTGCGCCGATGGCGAGTTGGGGGTCCATGGCGGGTGCGCCGATGCGTTCCATGACGGCGCTGAGTTCGGCGTCGACCATGCCGCCCTGCCAGGAGCTCCAGGCCACGGAGGTGGCGGTGCGTCCGCGGGCCCGGCGGCGGTGCGCGAGGGCGTCGAGGTGTGCGTTGGCTGCGGCGTAGGCGGCCTGCCCGGCGCTGCCCCAGACCGCGGCGCCGGAGGAGAAGAGCACGAAGGCGTCGAGGGGGTGGTCGCCGAGGAGGTCGTCGAGGTGCTGGGCCCCGGTGACCTTGGCGTGGCCGACGGCCGCGAACTCGTCCTCGGTCAGTTCGGTGAGCGGTGCCATGCGCTGCATGGCCCCGGCGGCGTGCACGACGGTGGTCAGGGGCAGTTCCGCGGGTACGTCGTCGAGGACCCGGGCCAGTGCGGCGCGGTCGGTGACGTCGCAGGCGGCGAGGGTCACCCGGGTGCCGGCCGTTTCCAGTTCGGCCGCGAGTTCGCGGGCGCCGGCGGCCGCGTCGCCGTGCCGGCTGAGGAGCAGCAGGTGCGGGATTCCGTCGGCGGCGAGCATCCGGGCGACGTGGGCGCCGAGTCCGCCGGTGCCGCCGGTGATGAGCGCGGTGCCGTGCGACGGGCGGGCCCGGCGCGGGGCGCGGTCGCCCAGGGGGGCGCGGACCAGGCGGCGGGCGAGGATGCCGTCGGCGCGCAGGGCCACCGCGTCCTCGCCGGTGGCTCCCGAGAGCACGTCGCAGAGGCGGTGCAGGTCGGCGGGGCCCGGTTCGGCGGGGAGGTCCACGGTGCCGCCCCAGGTGTCGGGGTGGTCGAGGGCGAGGCCGCCTCCGAGCCCCCAGAGCTGGCTCTGTGCCGGGGCGGTCAGCTCGGTGGAGCGGGAGGTGGCGACGGCCGACTGGGTGGCGCACCAGAGCCGGGGGGCGTCCGGGGTGCCGACGAGGGCCTGCACGAGGGTGACGGTTGCCGTGAGGCCTCGGGTGAGATGGGGGTGTGCGGGTTCGGGGCGGTCGTCGAGGGCGAGCAGGGACAGGACGCCGGCGGCGGGCTGTGCGGTGAGCCGGGTGGCGAGGTCGGCGCGGCTCTGTCCGGGGACCGCCTCGATGACGTGCGGGGAGGCGCCGCGTTCGATGAGTGCGGCCAGGATCGCGGTGACCGTGGGGGTGTCGGCCTGTCCTTCGGCGACGGCGACGAGCCAGGGGGCGTCGAGCGCGGTGGCGGAGGCGTCCGGTGTGGTGGCGGGCTGCCAGACGACGCGGTAGCGGAGGCTGTCGAGGGCGGCCCGCTCCTGGTGGAGTCTGCGCCAGTGGGCCATCGCTGGCAGGACCTCGCCGAGTGCGGTCTCGGTGACGGAGAGCCGGTCGGCGAGGTCGGCGACGTCCTGCCGGTCGACGGCCTCCCAGAACGCGGTTCCGGCGGGGTCGGCGGCCGGGTCGGGGCCGGCCTGGGCCTCGGGGCGCTCCAACCAGTGGCTGCGACGCTGGAAGGGGTAGGTGGGCAGGGGGACGCGGTGAGCGCCCCGGCCCGCGAAGAAGGCGTTCCAGTCGACGGCGCCGCCGTGCGCGTGGGCGTGGGCCACGGCGGTGACCAGGGTGCGTTCCTCGGCGCGGGCGCGGCGCAGGGCGGGGACGCAGAGGGTGCCGTCGGCCGGCGTCAGGCAGTCGGCCGCCATGGGGGTGAGTGCCGCGTCCGGACCGATCTCGATGAGGACCCGGGCCCCTTCGGCGTGCAGGGTGCGTACGCCGTCGCGGAACCGGACCGCCTCACGGACGTGGCGGACCCAGTACTCGGGAGTGGTCAGGTCATCGGGTCCGGCGAGCCGGCCCGTCACGTTGGAGACGACGGGCAGCCGGGGTGCGTGATACGTCATCCGGGCGGCGACTTCCCGGAAGGCGTCGAGCATGGGCTCCATGAGCGGCGAGTGGAAGGCGTGCGACACGCTCAGCCGCTTCGTCCGCCGTCCCAGCGCGGTGAAGTGCTCCGCGACGGCAAGCGTCTCCTTCTCCGCCCCCGACACCACCACGGCCGAGGCTCCGTTGACCGCGGCCAGCGCCACCTGGTCGCTCAGCAGCGCAAGCACCTCGTCCTCCGACGCGGCCACCGCCACCATCACCCCGCCCGCCGGCAACGCCTGCATCAACCGACCGCGCGCCACCACCAGTTCGGCCGCGTCCGCCAGCGACAGCACGCCCGAGACGTGCGCGGCCGCGATCTCACCGACCGAGTGGCCCACCAGGAAGTCCGCACGCACCCCCCACGACTCCACCAGCCGGAACAACGCCGTCTCGACCGCGAACAACCCGGCCTGCGCGAACATCGTCCCGTTCAGGCGATCGGCGTCCTCACCCCACACCACCTCACGCAACGAACGCCCCAACCGGGCATCCAGCTCAACCAGCACCGCGTCGAACGCCTCCGCGAACACCGGGAACGCCTCATACAGTTCCCGGCCCATCCCCAGCCGCTGCGCGCCCTGTCCCGTGAACAGAAACGCCGTCAGGCCCTCCGCGGACGCACCCGAAGAACCCGAAGAGCCGGTGGATCCCGCAGAAGCCGTGGAACCCGCCGATGTGACAGCGTCCGCGCTCTCCCGGCCCGCCACCAGATCGGACAACGCACGCACCGCAGCGTCACGATCCTCGGACACCACCACGGCACGGTGGTCGAGCACGGCACGCGTCGTGGCCAGCGAGTAGCCCAGATCCAGCAACGACGCGTCCGGGTGCGCCTCCACGTGGGCCAGGACACGGCCCGCCTGGTCGCGCAGGGCGTCGGGGGTCCTGGCGGAGAGCGGCAGCGGGATCAGCGTGGACGTCACGGTGGGCGGGGCCGCCGGTTCGTCCTCCTCGGCCGCCGGCGCCTCCTCGATGATGACGTGGGCGTTGGTGCCGCTGAGCCCGAAGGCGGAGACGGCGGCGCGGCGGGGGCGTCCGAGGTCGGGCCAGGCGATGGCTTCGGTGAGCAGGGAGATGTTGCCCGTGGACCAGTCGGCCTTCGGTGTCGGGCCGTCCACGTGGAGGGTGCGGGGCAGGATGCCGTGGCGCATGGCCTGCACCATCTTGATGATTCCGCCGACACCGGCGGCGGCCTGGGCGTGCCCAATGTTCGACTTGATCGAGCCCAGGTACAGCGGCCGGCCGGCGGGTCGGCCCTGGCCGTAGGTGGCGAGCAGGGCCTGCGCCTCGATCGGGTCGCCGAGGGTGGTGCCGGTGCCGTGGGCCTCGACCGCGTCGACCTGGTCGGCGGTGAGCTGGGCGGCGGCGAGGGCCTGGTGGATGAGCCGTTGCTGGGCCGGGCCGTTGGGCGCGGTGAGGCCGTTGCTGGCCCCGTCGGAGTTGACGGCGCTGCCCCGGACCACGGCGAGTACGCGGTGTCCCTTGCGCCGGGCTTCGCTGAGCCGTTCGACGACGAGCATGCCGACGCCTTCGCCCCAGCCGGTGCCGTCGGCGGCCGCCGCGAAGGATTTGCAGCGGCCGTCGGGGGCGAGGCCGCGTTCCTGGCTGAAGCCGACGAAGGAGGTGGGTGTGGCCATCACGGTGACGCCGCCGACCAGGGCCAGGTCGCACTCGCCGGTGCGCAGCGACTTGACCGCCCAGTCGAGGGCGACGAGGGAGGACGAGCAGGCCGTGTCGACGGTGACGGCCGGGCCCTGGAGCCCGAGGGTGTAGGAGACGCGTCCGGAGGCGACGCTGGCCAGGCCGCCGGTGCCGCCGTCGGTGGCGTAGTCGTGGTAGACGACGCCGGCGAACACGCCGGTGAGGGAGCCCTTCAGGGAGAGCGGGTCCACTCCGGCGTGCTCCAGCGCCTCCCATGACGTCTCCAGCAGCAGGCGCTGCTGGGGGTCGGTCTCGCGGGCGTCCTTGGGGCTCATCCTGAAGAAGTCGGCGTCGAACCGGTCGGCCTCGTGGAGGAAGCCGCCCTCGCGGGCGTAGGTGTGTCCGGGCGTGGCGGGTTCGGGGTCGTACAGCCCGTCGACGTCCCAGCCCCGGTTGACGGGAAAGGCCGTGATGCCGTCGCGGCCCTCGGCGACGAGTTCCCACAGCTGGTCGGGGGAGGTCACGCCGCCCGGGTAGCGGCAGCTCATGCCGACGATCGCCATCGGCTCGTGCTCCTTGGCCTCGGCCTCCCGCAGACGGCGCTTGACCTGCCGCAGGTCGGCCGTGGCCCGCTGGAGGTAGTCGCGGAGCTTGTCCTGGGTTGCCATCTGTTCCTCAACCAATCTCGGTGCGGGTGTCAGCCGTGCCGGGCGGAACCGGTGCCGTGACCGGCGGTGTGTGCGACGGGGCGAAGGCGTGTCGGTGGGCGTACTGGTCGGGGGCGTACTAGAGGAGTCCGATCTCCTGGTCCAGCACGTCGAACAGTTCGTCGTCGGTGACCGAGTCGAGGGCGTCGTCCTCGTGCCCGGCGCGGCTGCTGTCGTCGCCGTGGATGTCCTGCCAGTGGCGCAGCAGCGCTTCCAGCCGGGAGGTGATGCGCGGGCGGTCCCCGGCGTCGGGCTCTGCGGCGGTGAGGGTCGCGTCGAGCTGGTCGAGCATCCCCAACAGGGCCTTGGTGCCGTCCTGTTCGTCGGACTCGTCGTCGATCAGTCCGGTGAGGTGTGCCGCGACGGCGCGGGAGTCCGGGTGGTCGAAGACGAGGCTGGCGGGGAGGCTGAGGCCGGTGGCGCTGCCGAGCCGGCGGCGCAGTTCGACGGCGGCCAGTGAGTCGAAGCCGAGATCCTGGAAGGCCCGGTCGGCGCCGACCGCCTCGGGGGTGGGATGGCCGAGCAGGGTGGCGACGTGTGAGCGGACCAGTTCCAGCAGGATGCGGCCGCGTTCGTCCTGGCCCCGTCCGGCGAGGCGTCGGTGCAGGTCGGCGGCGGCGGAGAGGCCGGTGCCCGGACGGGTTGCGGGGCGGCCGGGGGTGCGGACCAGTGTTCCGAGTACGGGTGGCAGGTGGCCCGCCGGGGAGCGCAGGGCGCCCTGGTCGGGGTGGAGGGCGAGCAGGGAGGCGGTCCGGGTGCGCAGCGCCTCGTCGAGGAGTGCTGTGGTGCGCTCGGCGGTCAGCGGCCGGAGTCCGGTGCCGGACTCCGGCGAGCCGTGCTCGTCCGCGGGGCCCTCGGTGGTGCTGCCCGGGGCGAGCGCGACGGCGGTGGCGGGGAGGCCGAGGGTGTGCCGGTGCCGGGCGAGGGCGTCCAGGAAGGTGTGCGTGGCGGCGTGGTGGGCCGCTCCGGCTCCGTGGACGAGGCCATGGGTCGAGGTGAGCAGGACGAAGGCCGACAGGTCGAGGCCGGTGGTGAGTTCGTGCAGGTTCCAGGCGGCGTCGGCGTCGTGGCGCAGTGCTTCGTCGAGGAGGTGCGGGGTGCGTTCGCCGATCGGTGCGCTCTCCCCGGCGGCGCCCGTGTGGACGACCGCGGTGAGCGGCCGGCCGTCGGGGAGGCCGGACAGCAGGGCGGCGAGCGCGTCGCGGTCGGCGGGATCGCAGTCGCTGACGACCAGTTCGGCATCGGTGCCGTCCGTGAGCGTGTCCGCCGCCCCGGGTGCGGTGGCGCCGCCGGCGACGATCACGCGGCCGGCGCCGTGTGCGGTGACGAGGTGGCGGGCCAGTGCGGCGCCCGTCGCGGAGGGCCCGCCGGTGACGAGCACGGTGCCGCCGGGCGGGAGGGTGGTCGCGTTGCCGCCGGGCCGCGCCGGGACCAGCTTCGGGACGAGTACGGTTCCGCCCCGGACGGCGAGTTCGTCGGCGCCGGTGGCGAGCGCGTCCGGCAGCGCGGTCGCCGAGGCGTCCAGCCCGTCCACGTCGGCGAGGACGAACCGTCCGGGGTGTTCGCTCTGCGCCGCCCGGACGAGGCCCCACACGGCCGAGTGCCGGACGTCCGGTGCCTCGTCCCCCGCCCCGACGGCGTGCCGGGTGACGACGACCAGCCTGGCCGCTCCTCCGTCCGGTGCGTGGCGGAGGAACTCCCGCATGTGATGGAGGACTTGGGCGCTGTGCGTACGTACGGCCTCCGGCACCTCGCCGCCGTCGGCGGGCGCGGGCAGTGGCAGCAGGACGAAGTCGGGGGCGGGCCCGTCCCCGGGGCCGGCCGGGTCGAAGGCCGGGAAGGGGAGGCCGGTGCGCGGGTCGTCGAGGGGTCCGGCGGCGGCGAGCACGGCGGTCCTGGATCCGAGGTCGGCGATGTCGACGGGCGCGGGCGCCCACTCCAGCCGGTAGAGCGCGCCCACGGGTGCGCCGGTGGTCAGTTCGGCCCGGGTGACGGGCTTCCAGGCGACGTCGGTGGCCGTCAGTACGGGCTGCCCCTGGCCGTCCGCGATGTCGAACGACGCACGGTCCTGCCCGGTCGGCCGGACCCGTATCCGCAGCTCGGTGGCGCCGGTGCGGTGCATCTGCAC
The DNA here is from genome assembly GCF_036226405.1 of Streptomyces sp. NBC_01260. Taxonomy (NCBI): domain Bacteria; kingdom Bacillati; phylum Actinomycetota; class Actinomycetes; order Kitasatosporales; family Streptomycetaceae; genus Streptomyces; species Streptomyces sp. NBC_01260. The sequence continues at coordinate 2,256,971 of NZ_CP108464.1, forward strand.
GCCGGTCCAGGCCGCGGGACTCAGCGGCGCCCCGTCGGCCGGCTCCGCCGCGTCGGACATCGCTCCGAACCGGGCCAGCTGGACGGCGGCGTCGAGCAGGGCCGGGTGCAGCGCGCACTGCTCGCGAGCGGTGTTCTCGTCGAGTACGGCGTCGGCGAAGAGTTCGTCCCCGCGCCGCCAGGCGGCGTTGAGGGTACGGAAGGCCGGGCCGTGACCGTGGCCGAGGGCGAACAGCCGGTCGTAGAGGGTGTCAGGGTCCACCGGGGTGGCACCGGACGGCGGCCAGGTCGACGTTTCCGTGGCCGGGTCGGCGGCGAGCTGGGAGAGGACGCCCCGGGCGTGCCGGATCCAGGCCGCGTCGTCGTCCCCCGCCTCCGTGCCCTGGGCCCTGGAGTGGATGTCGACCGTGCGGCGGCCGTCGTCCGCGGGTGCTCCGACGGTGACCCGCAGGGCGGCGCCGGGACCGGCCGGCAGCGGCAGCTGCGCCGTCACGGTCAGCTCCTCCAGCCGGGGGCAGCCCGTCTGCGTTCCGGCACTCAGGGCGAGGTCGGCGAAGGCGGCGGAGGGCAGGACGGGGGTCCCCAGCAGATCGTGGTCGTCGAGCCAGGGCAGTTCGGAGCGGTTCAGCCGGCCGGTCAGCAGGGCGCCGCCGTCGGGGAGGGCCACGAACGCGCCGAGCAGCGGGTGTTCCGCAGCGCCCAGTCCAGCGGCGGTGAGGTCGGCAGCGGCCCGTTCGGGCAGCGCCCAGAACGGCTCACGGCGGAACGCGTACGTCGGCAGGTCGATACGGCTCGCCCCGCTGCCGGCGAAGAACTCCGCCCAGCCGACCGGGACATGGCGTACGTGGGCGAGCGCGAGGGCTCCCACCAGTTCCGCCGCCTCGTCGCGGTCGCGGCGGGAGAGCGGCAGGAACGCGGCGGTGGTCGTCCCGGGCAGGCAGCCGGGGCCGAGGGCGGACAGCGCCGCGTCCGGGCCGATCTCCAGGTACGTGGTGACACCCGCCTCGTCCAGGGTGCGTACGGCGTCGGCGAACCGTACGGCTTCCCGTACGTGCCTGACCCAGTGGCCGGGGTCGGCGAGGTCGGCGGCCGTCACGACGCGCCCGGTCAGGGTCGAGACGAGCGGGACGGACGGCTCGTTCACCGTCATCCCGGCGGCCGCGCGGGCGAAGTCGGCCAGCATGGGCTCCATGAGCGGCGAGTGGAAGGCGTGCGACACCCGCAGCGGTTTGGCCGAGCGGCCCAGCGCGGCGAAGTGGTCCGTCACGGCCCGCACCGCGGCGGCGGTGCCCGACACGACGACGGATTCGGGGCCGTTGACGGCGGCGACGGCGACCTCGCCGGTGAGGAGCGGTGCCACCTCGTCCTCGCTCGCCCGCAGCGCGGCCATGGCCCCGCCCTGGGGCAGCGCCTGCATCAGCATGCCGCGCGCGGCGACCAGCCGGGCGGCGTCCGGCAGCGACAGGGCCCCGCAGACATGGGCGGCGACCAGTTCCCCGATGGAGTGGCCGGCCAGGAAGTCCGGGTGGACGCCCCATGACTCCAGCAGCCGGAACTGGGCCACCTCGAAGGCGAACAGCGCTGCCTGCGTGTACCCGGTGCGGTTCAGCGCGGCTTCGTCCTCGCGGATGACGGCGGCGAGCGGCCGGTCGAGGTGGCGGTCGAGCGCGGCGACGGCCTCGTCGAAGGCCTGCGCGAAGACGGGGTGGGCGCGGTGGAGCCGCTCGCCCATGCCGAGGCGCTGGGAGCCCTGGCCGGAGAAGAGGAAGGCGGTCGGTCCGCCGGCCGGGCGTCCGGTGTCCCGCGCGGTCACGAGCGAGGCGGTGGAGCCGCCGTCCGCGAGGACGGCCAGATCGCGCAGGGCTTGCGCCCGGTCGGTGACCAGGAGCGCGGCACGCTGTTCCAGGGAGGTGCGGGTGGTGGCCAGGGAGTGGGCGACGTCGAGGGTGCTCGCGCCCGGCCGGGACTCCAGATGGGCCAGCAGCCGCCCGGCCTGGCGGGCCGTGCCCTCGGGGTCGCGGGCCGACAGCAGCCACGGCACGGGGGCGGTGCTCCCGGCGTCGCCGGGGGTGGCTTCGGCACCGGTGTCCGCAGGGGCTCCGGGATCGTCCGCGGGGGCCTCGATGATCACGTGGGCGTTGGTGCCGCTGATGCCGAACGACGAGATTCCGGCGCGGCGCGGACGGTCCAGTTCGGGCCACGGGCGCGGGGCCGTCAGCAGGGTGACGTCGCCCGTCTCCCAGTCGACCCGGGGCGAGGGCTCGTCCAGGTGGAGGGAGCTCGGCAGGACGCCGTGCCGCATCGCCTCGACCATCTTGATCACCCCGGCGATGCCGGCGGCGGCCTGGGCGTGCCCGATGTTCGACTTGACCGAGCCGAGGTACAGCGGCCTGCCCTCGGCCCGGTCCTGGCCGTAGGTGGCGAGCAGGGCCTGCGCCTCGATGGGGTCGCCCAGGGTGGTCCCGGTGCCATGGGCCTCGACGGCGTCCACGTCGGCGGTCCCGAGTCCCGCGTTCGCGAGGGCCTGCCGGATGACGCGCTGCTGGGAGGGGCCGTTGGGGGCCATGAGTCCGTTGCTGGCACCGTCCTGGTTGACGGCGCTGCCGCGCAGGACGGCCAGGACCGGATGCCCGTTGCGGCGGGCGTCGGAGAGCCGTTCGATGACGAGCATGCCCGCGCCCTCGGACCAGGCGGCGCCGTCGGCGGCCGACGAGAACGAGCGGCACCGGCCGTCGCGGGACAGTCCGCGCTGCCGGGCGAACTCGATGAACGTCTCGGGGGTCGACATGACGGTCACACCGCCGACCAGGGCCAGCCCGCATTCGCCCGACCGGACGGCCTGGGCGGCCAGGTGCAGTGCGACCAGGGACGACGAGCAGGCGGTGTCGACGGCCAACGAGGGCCCTTCGAGACCGAAGGTGTACGAGATCCGGCCGGGGCCCAGCGATCCGGCGGCGCTGTTGCCCGCGTAGTCGTGGTACATCGTGCCGGTGAAGACGCCGGTCGCGGTGCCCTTCAGCGCCGACGGATCGATCGTCGCCCGCTCCATCGCCTCCCACGCCACCTCCAGCAGCAGCCGGTGCTGCGGATCGGTGGTCAGGGCGTCGTTCGGGCTGATCCCGAAGAAACCGGGGTCGAAGTCGGCGGCGTCGTGCAGGAATCCACCGTGGCGTACGTAGCAGGTACCGGGCCGGGTGGACTCCGGGTCGTAGAGCCGCTCCAGGTCCCAGCCCCGGTTGCGGGGGAACTCGGTGATGGCGTCGACACCGTCGTCGACGAGCCGCCACAGGTCCTCGGGCGAGCGCACCCCGCCGGGATAGCGGCAGGCCATGGAGACGATGACCACGGGGTCGCCGTCGTCGGACGGTGCGGCGACCGCGGCGGCAGCGGCGGTGGCGACGTCGCCCGCGAGCAGGGTGTCCAGATGCCCGGCGACGGCGCGGGCGTTGGGGTGGTCGAAGACCAGGGTGGCGGGCAGCCGCAGCCCGGTCTCGGAGGCCAGCCGGTTGCGCAGCTCCATCGCGGTCAGGGAGTCGAACCCGATCTCGGTGAAGGCCCGGCCGGGCTCCACGTCGGCCGCCGACCCGTGGCCGAGCACGGAGGCCACCTGGGCCCGGACCAGGTCGAGCAGGGCGCGCGACCGCTCCTTCGGCGCCAGGGCGGCGAGGCCGGAGCGGGGCTGCGGAGCGGAGGCGGCGGAGGCGGCACGCGCCTTGCGGCGTACCAGGCCGGACAGGATCGGCGACGGCGGCTCCGCGGCACGCAGGGTCCTGAGGTCGAGCCGCACCGGGAGGAGCAGTGCCTCGTCCGACTGCCCGGCCTCGTCCAGCAGGGCGAGTGCGTGGACCGGGGCGAGGGGCTCCACTCCGGAGCGGCTCATACGTCGCAGATCGGTGTCGTCCAGCCCGCTCGCCATGCCGTCGCCGTCGGCCCACAGCCCCCACGCGAGTGACTGTCCGGGCAGGCCGAGTCCCTGCCGCAGGACGGCGAGGGCGTCCAGGAAGGCGTTGCCGGCGGCGTAGTTGGCCTGTCCCGGGTTGCCGAGGACGCCGGCGACGGACGAGAAGAGGACGAACGCGGACAGGTCCAGATGGGCCGTCAGTTCGTGCAGGTTCCACGCCGCGTCGATCTTCGGCCTCAGCACGCGGGCCAGCCGGTCGGTGGTGAGCGAGCCGACGGTGGCATCGTCCAGCACCCCCGCGCAGTGGACGACCGCTGTCGGCGGGTGCGCGGTCAGCAGGGCGAGGACGGCCTCCCGGTCGCCGAGGTCGCACGCGGCGACGGTGACCTCGGCGCCGAGGCCCGCCAGCTCGGAGCGCAGCTCGGCGGCCCCCGGCGCATCGGGTCCGCGGCGGCCGGTGAGCACCAGGCGCCGGACACCGTGCGCGGTGACGAGGTGGCGTGCGACGAGGGCGCCGAGGGTGCCCGTACCGCCGGTGACCAGCACGGTCGGGTCGTCGCCACCGAACGGGGAGCGCGACGGGGCATCGGCCGGGAAGGATCGGTCCATGCCGTCCACGGCGGGCGACGGCCGGTCCGCCGCGTCCCGTGCGGGCGGGACACGGACCAGCCGGGGCGCCCACAGGCCACTTTCCCGGACCACCACCTCGGGTTCGCCGGAGGCGGCCAACGCGGCAACGTCCACGCCCAGAGGTGCTTCGGTGTCGGTGTCGGTGTCGGTGTCGGTGTCGGTGTCGGTGAGCAGGATGCGGCCGGGGTTCTCCGTCTGGGCGGACCGCACCAGACCGGCGACGGCCGCCGCCGCCGGGTGCCTGAGCGTCTCGCCCGGCAGGGCGACCGCTCCCCGGGTCACCACGAGCAGCCTGCCGGCCGCGAACCGCTCGTCCGTCAGCCACTCCTGTACGACACCGAGGGCGCGGCCGGTCAGTTCGTGCGCCCCGGACACCGTGTCGCCGGCAGGCGGCGGGCATTCCCAGACGAGGACGGCGGCCTCGGGCACGGAGCCGTTGTTCCGGTCGTCCCAGTTCACGGCGACGGCCTCGGGTGCGGCCGGGGCGGGAGCCTGCGCGAGCGGCGTCCATCGCACGGAGTACAGGGAACCGCGCTGTGCCGTCCCGTCCGTCGCCGCGACGGCCACCGGCCGGGTGACGAGGGCGCCCACGGAGAACACGGGGCGCCCTTCCGTGTCCGAGCCGTCCACGGTGATGCTGTCGGGACCTGACGGTGCGATCCTCACCCGGAGCCGGGCCGCACCCGTGGCGTGGAGACGGACACCCTTCCACGCGAAGGGAAGCCGCGCCGTTCCCTCGTCGCCGGGCATCGCCTCGGACTCGTCGAGGAGTGAGGCGTGCAGCGCGGCGTCGAGCAGGGCGGGGTGCAGACCGTACTGCGCCGCGTCGGTGGCCGCCACCTCCGGCAGGGCCACCTCCGCGAAGATCTCGGCGTCGCGCCGCCAGGCCGCGTCGAGCCCTTGGAACGCGGGCCCGTAGCCGTACCCCTGCTCGGACAACTGGGCGTATACGTCACCCAGTTCCACCGGGGATGCGCCCTCCGGGGGCCAGTCGGCGGCGTCGCGGACCGGGGCCGGCGCGTCCGGGAGCAGCACACCGTCGGCGTGCAGGGTCCACGGTGTGTCGCCCGCCTCGTCGTCCTCGTCCCGCGCGTGCACGGTGACGGTCCTGGCGCCGGTGCCGTCGTCGTCCCCTACCCGGACCCGGACCTGGACGCCGCCGCGGGGCGGCAGCACCAGAGGCGCCTGGAGGGTCAGCTCGTCGAGCACGTCGCAGCCGACCTGCGCACCGGCACAGAGCGCCAATTCGACCAGGCCCGTGCCGGGGAACAGTACGGAAGCGCCCATGCGGTGGTCGGCAAGCCATGGCTGGCTGTCGAGAGAGAGCCGGCCTGTCAGTACGGGCCCGTCCGTGCCGGGAAGTGTGACGGCGGCGCCGAGGAGTGGGTGATCGGTAGTGCCCAGGCCGAACGAGCCGGGGTCGTTGCCACCGAGTTCCGCTTCCATCCAGTACCGCTCACGCTGGAAGGCATACGTCGGCAGATCGACACGACGAGCACCCGAGCCCTCGAAGAACCGGGCCCAGTCAACCGAAACACCAGCCACATGCAACTGCCCCAACGCCGCGACAGCCGTCGCCACCTCAGGACGCCCCTTACGCACCAACGAAACGAAGACAGCCGCGGACTCCGCGTCCACCGACTGCTGCGCCATCCCACTCAGCACACCATCGGGGCCCACCTCAACAAACGACGTCACACCCCGCGACACGACGAACGACACCGCATCCGCGAACCGCACCGCCTCCCGCACATGCCGCACCCAGTACTCCGCCGAACCCCAGCCCTCGGCCAGATCACCCGACACACCCGACACCACCGGAATCGACGCGGCACCGAACGACAACCCCGCCACCACCGCCCCGAACTCCGCCAACATCGGCTCCATCAACGGCGAATGAAACGCATGCGACACCCGCAACACACTCGTCCTACGCCCCTCACCAGCAAACTTCCCCACCAGATCAGCAACCGCCGACTCCACACCCGAAACCACCACAGAACGCGGACCATTGACCGCCGCAATCCCCACCTCACCACTCAGCAACGGAAGCACCTCGGCCTCCGCCGCCTCCACCGCCACCATCGACCCACCAGCCGGCAACCCCTGCATCAACCGACCACGCGCCACCACCAACTCAGCCGCATCCGACAGCGACAACACGCCGGACACATGCGCGGCAGCGATCTCACCGACCGAGTGGCCCACCAGGAAGTCCGCACGCACCCCCCACGACTCCACCAGCCGGAACAACGCCGTCTCGACCGCGAACAACCCGGCCTGCGCGAACATCGTCCCGTTCAGGACCTCGGGGTCCTCACCCCACACCACCTCACGCAACGAGCGGCCCAGCCGAGCGTCCAGCTCAACCAACACAGCATCGAACGCCTCAGCAAACACCGGGAACGCCCCATACAACTCCCGGCCCATCCCAAGCCGCTGCGCACCCTGACCCGTGAACAAGAAGGCCGTAGCACCAGCCGAACGCACAGCACCCCGCACCACCGAAGGCGACAACTCACCCTCGGCCAGAGCCGTCAGCCCCCGCACCAACTCCTCACGGTCCGACGCCGCCACCACCGCACAATGCTCCAGCACCGCACGCGACACCACCGACGAAAAACCCACATCCAACACAGAAGTCGAAGCATCCATCCGGGCCAGCAGCTTCCCCGCCTGCCCCGACAGACCCGCCTCACTCCGCGCCGACAACACCACCGGAACCACCGGCAGCCCCACCGAAGAAACCACCTCCGGCTCCACCACCACCGGAGCCTGCTCCACAATCACATGCGCATTCGTCCCACTCAGACCAAACGACGACACACCAGCACGCCTCGGACGATCCCGCTCCGGCCACACCCGCGACTCCGTCAACAACTCCACCGCACCCACAGACCAATCCACCTGCGGCGTCGGCACATCCACATGCAACGTCCTCGGCAACACACCATGCCGAATCGCCTGCACCGCCTTGATCACACCACCCACACCCGCAGCCGCCTGGGTGTGGCCGAGGTTCGACTTCAACGAGCCCAGCCACAGCGGATCGCCCTCCGGACGCCCCTGCCCATACGTCGCCAACAGCGCCTGCGCCTCGATCGGATCACCCAACCGGGTCCCCGTCCCGTGCGCCTCGACGAGGTCCACGTCCGTGGCGGTCAGCCCCGCGCCCTCCAGTGCCGCGCGGATCACCCGCTGCTGCGACGGGCCGTTCGGAGCCGTCATGCTGCTGGAGGCGCCGTCCTGGTTGATGGCGCTTCCGCGGATCACCGCAAGTACTGGGTGTCCGTTCCGCTGCGCGTCCGAGAGGCGTTCCAGCATGAGGACGCCGACGCCCTCCGAGCAGCCGGTGCCGTCGGCGTCGGCGGCGAACGACTTGCAACGGCCGTCCTTCGCCATGCCCCGCTGATGGCTGAAGTAGAGGAACATGTCCGGCGTCGTCATCACCGTCACGCCACCGACCAGCGCCATCGAGCACTCGTCGGACCGCAGCGCCTGGGCGCCCAGGTGCAGGGCCACCAGTGACGACGAGCACGCGGTGTCCACGGTGACCGACGGCCCTTCGAGGCCGAGGGTGTAGGAGACGCGACCTGAGACCAGGCTGCCGCCGGTCGTTGCGGCGGCCTCGGTGCCCAGCGCGTAGTCGTGGTACATCAGGCCGGCGAAGACGCCGGTCCGGCTGCCCTTCAGGGAGTGGGGATCGATCCCCGCACTCTCCACCGCCTCCCAGGACGCCTCCAACAGCAACCGCTGCTGCGGATCCATCCCGAGCGCCTCACGCGGCGAGATCCCGAACACCCCGGCATCAAAATCAGCCGCGTCATACAGGAAACCCCCCTCACGCGTCACCGTACGATTCGGCTTCCCCGGCTCCGGATCGTAAAGCCCCTCCACATCCCACCCACGGTCCACCGGAAACCCCGACACACCGTCCCGGCCCTCCACCACCAAATCCCACAACTCATCCGGAGAACCCACCCCACCCGGATAACGACACGCCATCCCCACGATCGCGATCGGCTCGCCACTGGACTTGCGTTCGGCGGCAGCGAGCCTCTTGCGCATGTCACGCAAGTCGGCTGTCGCCCGGCGCAGATACTCGAGAAGTTTTTCCTCGTTACTCACCGAGCATGCCCTCCTGTGTCATGACGTTCAGCGGACCGCGGACCCGCGCAGATGGCGGAATGCAGAGAAAGAGAAGAGTGGGGCCGCTCGAAAATTACGTGTCGGTGGACCTGTTGCCCACCCCTTAGTCGTGTCCGGGGTCCCCACAATCGGGCCCCTGCCGCACCCCGGCCACCCCAGAGCCGGGGTGGGATCGCCGGTCGGCTCCGGTGGGCGGCGCACGTCGGAGCGGGGTGCCACCCGACCCGTCCCACCTGCGGCGGAGGGTGTGTCCACGAACGGCTCGCGCCGTGCCCGCAGCCAGGAGCGCCCTTGGTGCGGCGCCTTCATAGGGGCGGGTAGGGGTACTGGTTCGGGCCCGCCGGGACTAGCGTCGGGGCCCGGTACCCCATCCTGCCGGGCACGTGGGCGGCCGGCTGTTCTCCCGTCTCCGTTCCGGCCCGTCCATTCGTTTCCGCACGGCCGGGCCTCGGCGGCCCCTTCGGCCCTTCCGTTGTTTTCCGCCGGCGGTTTCGTGCTGCGGAACCGGTGCGGTCCGGCGAGCCCGGAACAACCATCCACCCTTCGCGCCTGAAACCGGAGTCATCATGTGGGATGAGCAGTTCGACATTCTCCTTCGGAAGCAGTTGTCCTTTCTTCCGCCGGACGAGCCGATCGCCGGGGACATGAAACTGCGCGATTTCGGTCTCGACTCGCTGGGGATGATCGAGCTGCTCGCGGGCCTCGAATCCACGTATGACGTGCATTTCCGCGACGAGGCGCTCTCCCTGGAGATATTCGAGACCCCGGACGTTCTCTGGAACTCGCTGCAGCGTCTGCGCTGAGGACCGGACATGCGTAGCGTCCCGGCACTGCGTCTGCGCGAGGGCGACCGGGCCCGGCTGGAGGCGCTGACCCGTATGTCGACCGCGCCGGCCGGGCTCGTGCGGCGGGCGCGGATCGTGCTGCTCGCCGCAGGGGGTACCTCGAACACGGAGGTCGCCGCCCTGCTGCGGGTGTCCCGTCCGACCGTCCTCAAGTGGCGTTCGCGGTACGCGGAGTCGGGCATCGCGGCACTGGGTGATCTGCCCCGGCCGGGCCGCCCCGCGACGGTGGACGAGGTGGCGGTGCTCGTCGCCACGCTCTGCGACGGCGGTACGCCGCCGGCCCGGCTGCGGGCGCCGTACTGGTCGTCGCGGCTGCTCGCCGACGAGCTGGGGATCGCCCACTCCACGGTTTCGCGGGTGTGGCGGAGGTGGGGGGTGCAGCCGCATCGCCCCGAGACCTTCCAGCTGCCCGCCGTGCCGCCTCTGCCGCCCGGCGCGCATCGCGGTGTCGTCGGGGTCTGTCGCGTGTCGCCGTGGAACGCCGTGGTCCTGCGGGCGGACGGCCGGACCGGGCACAGGCCCGAGGAACGGCTCCGGCCCCTGCTGCTCGACCGGGCCCGCCCGGGGGCGGACAGGGCCTCCGCGCCGGCCACCTTCCTGAATCTCCTGGACGCGGTCGCCCAGGCCCATCCCTACCCGAGGCTGCACGTGCTCCTGGACGGGAAGGGAGCGGTGCGTTCCCGTGACGTACGCGAGTGGCTCGCGAGAAATCCGCGGGTCGCCCTGCACCACGCACCGGCCGGCCGCTCCTGGGCCGACCTCACCGAGGTCCTCCTGCGGATCGCGGGCCCGGCGCCGCGCCCCGGTGCGCCCGAGTCCGCCCCGGCATCCGGCCGGCCGTCGCGCGCCCCCGCCGAAGGCGGGCCCCTGCACCCCCTCGCCGAGATCCGCCGAGGTGCCCCGTACGACTCGTACGGCGCCCTGGTCTCCGGCGGGAGCCTCGCGGGCATCGAGCACCGCTCCACCTCATCCATCCACCGTCACCCGGGGAACACTCATGGACCAGACGTCGGCCCACGCCCTCTATGACCGTTTCCTGCGCGGGCTCGCGCGGTCCCCGCACGGGGTGGCGATCCGCGCCGGCGACGCCACGCTGACGTACCGGGAGCTGTACGACCGGGCGCTGACCTGGGCGGGCTCGCTGCTGGCCGCGCTCCCGGAGCGCCCGGCCGCGGTGGGCGTGCTCGCGGGCAAGGGCGTCGACGCCTACACGGGCATCCTGGCCTGCCTGTTCACCGGGGTGCCGATGGTGCCGCTGCAGCCCTCCTTCCCCGTGCTCCGCACCCTTCAGATGCTCGAAGCGGCGGGGGCCCAGGCGCTGATCGTGGACGCCGAGGCGGCCACGGTGCTGGAGAAGCTGCGTGCGGAGGGCGTCGGGCTTCCCGCCCTGCTGGACGGGGCGGCCGCGGACGGCGCCGAGGGGAGGATCGTCCCCGATCCGGCGTCCCGCCTGGCGCGCCCCCGCCCGGTCGCACCGGACGACACCGCCTATGTGCTCTTCACCTCGGGTTCCACGGGCCGGCCGAAGGGTGTGCCGGTCACGCACGCCAACGGCGCCCACTACTTCGGCCTGCTCGACGCGCGGTACGACTTCGGTCCGCACGATGTGTTCTCGCAGAACTTCGATCTGAACTTCGACTGCGCGATGTTCGACCTGTTCTGCGCGTGGGGCGCCGGCGCCGCGCTGGTGCCGGTTCCGGCGGGCGCCTACCGGGACCTCCCCGGTTTCGTCGCCGAACAGGGCATCACCGTCTGGTTCTCCACCCCCAGCGTGATCAGCCTGATCCGGCGCACCGGCCGGCTCGCCGACGGCGCCCTGCCCTCGCTGCGCTGGAGCTTCTTCGCGGGCGAGGCGGTGACCTGCCAGGACGTGACGGACTGGCAGCAGGCGGCGCCGGGGTCGGCCATCGAGAACCTCTACGGTCCCACCGAACTGACCATCACCATCACCCGGCACCGCTGGTCGCGTGAGACGTCGCCCCGGATCGCGGTCGCGGGTGTCGTCCCGATCGGACCGGTACACGCGGGGCACGCGTGGATGCTCCTCGGCGCCGACGGCGAACCGGACCCGTCGGAGGGCGAGTTGTGTGTCGCCGGGCCGCAGCTCACGGCCGGATATCTGGACCCGGCCGACGACGCGGGCCGGTTCCTCGACCGGGACGGGGTGCGCTACTACCGGACGGGCGACCGGGTCCGGCTGGGTGAGGAGGGGCAGTTGCTCTACCTCGGCCGGCTGGATCAGCAGGTTCAGGTGCGCGGGGTGCGGATCGAACTGGCGGAGATCGACGCGGCGTTGCGCCGGTGCCCGGGAGTGGAGGACGGCGTCGCGGTGCCGGTGCCGTCCGAGCAGGGCATCACGCTGGCCGCGTTCCACACCGGGGAGCGCGTGCCGCCCGTCGTCCTGGCCCGCGAGCTGAGCCGCACGCTCCCCCGGGCCGTACTCCCCCAGCATTTCTTCCACATCGCGGAATTCCCGCTCAACACCAACCGGAAGATCGACCGCCGGGCACTGCTGCGACGGGCGCAGGAACTGCTCGGCCGATCGCACTGAAACCGCTGCGGGGCGGGGCTCGGGAGCCTCACTCCATCGCCGATGGGTACGCGACACGCTTACGCGTACCTGATACGCTCAGCGTGTTACGTACTCAGGGTCATGACGCAGGAAGGCATGGACGTTTGCCATGACAGAAAACAAGCCCCGGGCGGGGCTCAAGGAATGGCTCGGCCTCGTGGTGATCGTCCTGGTCACTCTGCTGATCGCCATTGACATCTCGGTTCTCGGCTTCGCGATCACGCCCATCAGCGAATCGCTGAAGCCGAGCGCCACCCAGCTGTTGTGGATCATGGACATCTACAGCTTCGTGCTGGCCGGCGCGCTGATCACGATGGGCTGGGTGGGTGACCGTTTCGGGCGCCGGAAGCTCCTCATCATTGGCGCCCTGGTCTTCGGTGTGGCGTCCGCGCTCGCCGCGACGGCCGACAGTCCCGAGATGCTCATCGGCTCGCGCGCACTGCTCGGGCTCGGCGCCGCGACGCTGACGCCGACCTCCCTGGCCCTGATCCGCAACATGTTCCACGACTCCAAGCAGCGCAAGTCGGCCATCGCCGCCTGGAGCGGAACCCTCGCCACCGGCGCGGCCCTCGGCCCGGTCGTGGGCGGCCTGCTGCTGAACAACTTCTGGTGGGGCTCGGTCTTCATGATCAACACCCCGGTGATGGTGCTGGTGCTCATCCTGGCCCCGATCCTGCTGCCGGAGCGGCGCGACCCCTCGCGCGGCAAGCTGGACCTGCTCGGCGCGTTCCTGTCGGTCGCGGGCATCATGCCGTTCATCTACGGCCTCAAGGAGCTGGCCGTGGACGGCTGGGCCCGCGACCCCGCGATCTGGGCCGCCGTCGGCCTCGTGCTGCTCATCGCCTTCGTGCAGCGCCAGCGCATGACGGCCCACCCGCTCATCGACATCTCGCTGTTCCGCTACGGCGGCTTCACCGGGGCGATCCTGACCAACCTGATGGTGATGTTCTCGTTCATGGGCGTCAGCATCCTCACCAACCAGTACCTCCAGATGGTGCTGGGCATGACACCGTTCCGGGCGGCCCTGTGGTCCATGGCGGTGATGCCGGCGATCGGAATCGCGGTCGGCCTCGTCTCGGCCCTGTCCCGCAAGGTCAAGCCGGTCTACCTGGTGGCCAGCGGCATGCTGGTGATGGCCATCGGCTTCGGTGTGCTCAGCCGCCTCACGGTGGAATCGAACGTCGCCGTCCTGCTGGTGGGCGTGGGGCTGATGGCGGCCGGCATGACCGCCTCGAAGACGCTCACGGCGGAGATCGTCGTCACCTCGGCGCCGAAGGAGCACGCCGGCTCGTCCACGGCCACCTCGGAGACCTTCACCGAGTTCGGCAGCGCGTTCGGCTTCGCGGTCATCGGGAGCATCGGCTCCGCCATCTACCGGCATGACATGAACGCGGTGAACCCGGCCGGTCTCGGCGGCGAGGCGCTGGGCGCGGTCCGCAACACCATCGGCGGCGCCGCCACCGTCGCCTCCCAGCAGCCGGCCGCGATCGGTGCCGAACTGCTCTCCACCAGCCGTGAGGCCTTCACCCACGGCCTCCAGGTGGCCGCCCTCTCCGGGGCCGCCGCCATGGTCGTGGTGGCCCTGATCGTCGCCGTACTGCTGCGCAAGGTGCCGATCGAGACGGGCGAGCCGATCGACCCGTACGACCTCGACGCACCGGCGACCGTCCCCGCTCCGGGACGTATGGAGCCCGCCGCGAGCTGAGGCTCCGGACACCAAGGAAGGGGGCTGGTTCCCCACCCGGCCGGGTGGGGAACCAGCCCCCTTCCGCATGTCGTGCGTCCGGCCGGTCCCGCGGCCCGCCGGCCGGTGCCGCGTCGGGCCCGGCCGGTGGCCCCGTCAGGTGAGCGGCTTCTCGCCGTTGCGGATACGGACCAGCACCTCGACCCCGTCCAGGACCCGCTGGAGCCCGAAGGTGAAGTCGTCCTCGGGCTCGTCGAACGCCCCGGCCTCCAGCAGCTCGGCGAGTGCGGGGAACGACGCGGAGTCGGCGTACTTGGCCAGCGCGCGGCCGTAGTTGGCCATCAGGTCTTCCTCGCTGATGCCCTCGGTCACGACGCCGAGCGACATCTGCACGTTGTTGCGCACGTAGCCGATCATCAGCATCATCACGGAGAGCTTCTCGTCCGGCCTCAGCGCGGTGCCGCCCAGGGTGCGCAGGCCGCACTCCAGCCAGCTGAGCTGCCCCGGCTCCAGGGGAGGTCCGCTGACCGAGATCTGGAGCATCCAGGGGTGCCGGTGGAAGACCTCCTGGAAGGCGCGAGCCCACTGCTCCAGCCCGTCCCGCCAGTCCCCCTCCGCCGTTTCGATACGGGGCGGGGTGCCGTAGGCCATGTCCAGCATCAGCTGTCGCAGCTCGTCCTTGCTCGACACGTGGCGGTACAGCGACATGGTGCCGAAGTCGAGGCTCTTGGCGACCCGGGACATGGACAGCCCGGCGAGGCCGTCGGCGTCCGCCGACTCGATCGCGGCCGTCACGATGCGCTCGACGCTCAGGCCGGTGCGGGCTGTGCGCTGCTCCCTGTTCCGCAGTTCCCAGAGCACCGCGATGCTGTTCGGCAGGCCGACGCCTTCCGTGCTCTTTCCTTCGCCAGTAGTCATCTCGTGCCTGCCTTCATCGGAAGCCTTCCCATGCGTATCACGCACGCATAGAGCATCGTATACGCCTCGGGTCCGCGGTACGCGGAGCCGGTGTGACACCGAGGTGGGGAGACGGTACGACACCGCTCTCGGTGAGAGTGGAGGAGGGCCGGGCTCGTAAGCCGCCCCCTGGTTGCGGTGGTTCAGCCGTCAGACGGCCGCCGCCGTGGCGGCCGTCTCCGCCGACGGCCGGCCGAGCAGGAGCCGGCACTGCCGCAGACCGCGCGCGCTGTTCCAGCCCAGCCCGCCGACGAGGACTCCGTCGCGGTGGTACGCGGCGACGAACTCCCGGTCCGCGGTGGACCCGCTGATGATCTCCGTACGCGCGCCCGGAGGGCACCAGCCGATGGTCTGGATCTTCTCCCCGAACTGATGGGTCCAGCCGAAGGGCACGGGGGCGTACGGCTTCTCGCCCGCGTCACCGGCCAGCAGATTGGAGACGACCGCCATGGCCTGCTGGGCGGCGTTGGTCCGCTGTTCGAGCCTGACCCGCGCCCCGGCCATCATCGGGTGGGGCCAGTTGGCGACGTCCCCCGCCGCCCACACGCCAGGGGCGGCCCGGCAGTACTCGTCGCACAGGACCCCGTCCCCCAGGGGCAGTCCGGAACCGGCGAGCCAGTCCACGGCGGGCACCGAGCCGATCGCGACGACGACGAGATCGGCGTCAACGGTGGTGCCGTCCGCCAGCAGGACCCCGCGAACACCGCCGCCGCCGTCCTGGGCCATCCCCACGACATCGGCGCCGAGAACGAGCCGCACTCCGTGGTCACGGTGCATACCGGCCACGAGCTCGCCGATCCCGGCACCGACCTGGCGTTCAAGGGGCTGGGCGTTCGTGTCGATCAGCGTCACGTCGAGCCCGGCCCCGCGCGCCGTGGCGGCGATCTCCGCGCCGAGGAATCCGGCCCCGATCACCGCCACCCTGGGGCCTGCCGCGAGCGCCTCGCGCAGCCGGATTGCGTCGTCCAGTGAACGCAGGACATGGACGCCCCGGAGGCCGTCCCCGTACGGCAGCCTGCGCGGCCGGAGTCCCGTCGCGATGATCGCCGCGTCATAGGGCAGCCGCTCGCCGGTGGAGAGGCTGACGGTCCGGGCGGCCTGGTCGAGGCCGGTGGCCCGGCAGCCGAGACGCAGATCGACGTCCACGGCGGCGAGCACGTCCTCCTTGCGCAACCAGGCGCTCGGGGGTTCCCAGCCCTCGCTCAGCAACTCCTTGGAGAGGGGCGGCCGGTCGTAGGGCGGATGGACCTCGTCGCCGACGAGCGTCAGCCCGCCTTCGTAGCCCTTGGCGCGCAGCGTCTCCACCGCGGTCAGTCCTGCGGCCGCCGCGCCCACGACGACTATCCGGTTCAGCACACTCGCTCCTCGTCTCCGGTCGGTGCTCGTACGAACCCCTTGTGCCATGACCGGCAGGGCCTGCCGGGAGGGGGTACTACGCTTCGCCGCCGAGGATGTCGCCGTCGAGAATGTCGAACAGCTCGTCCGCGGTGGCCGCGCTGAGGTCATCTGCGGGGGTGTCCTCGCCGAAGAGCGTCTGCCGCAGGTGCGTGGCGAGCTCGGCGGCCGAGGGGTAGTCGAAGATCAGGGTCGGCGCCAGCCGGCAGCCGGTCACCCCGCCCAGGCGGTTCCTGAGTTCCAAAGCCGTCAGCGAGTCGAATCCGATGTCGAGGAATCCGCGCTCGGCCGGGACCGCTTCGGCGCCCGAGTGCCCCAGAACAGCGGCGGCGTGACCGCGTACCAGGTCCAGCAGGGCCCGTTCGCGCTCCTCGGTGCTCAGCCCGGAGAGACGGGCGGTCAGCGCGGCGGGGTCGGCCCCCTTCGTGCGGCTCCGGACCACGGGGCCGGCCTCGGTGAGGACCATGTCCCGCAGGAGGGAGTGCGGTGCGCCGGGCTGCGCCTTCAGGGTCGGTACGTCGACGGCGAGCGGCACCAGCGCCGCCCGGCCGGAGCGCAGGCCCGCGTCGAAGAGGCGGAGCGCGTCGGCCGGGGCGAGGGCGGGCAGGCCACGTGCCGCCATGAGACGGGCGTCGTCGTCGATGGCCTCGGTCAGGCCAGTGGCCACGTCCCACAGCCCGTACGCGAGTGAGGTGGCCGGCAACCCCTCCGCCCGGCGATACGCCGCCAACGCGTCCAGGAACACATTCGCCGCCGCGTAATTCGCCTGACCCGCAGCCAGCACCGAACCACCCGCCGACGAAAACAACACAAAGAACGCCAACCCGTGATCCCGCGTCAACTCATGCAGGTACCAGGCACCGTCAGCCTTCGCACCCAGGACTCTGTCCAGGCGGGCTCGGTCCATCGACCCGACCAGACCGTTGTCACCCGCACCAGCCGCATGCACCACACCCACCAACCCGGCACCCACACCCTCCACCAGCGACGCCACCGCACCACGATCCGACACATCACACGCCACCACAGAAACCTCAGCACCCAGCCCCTCCAACTCCCCCACCAACACATCAACCCCAGGAGCACTCAGCCCCCGGCGCCCGGCCAGCACCAGACGCCGCACCCCGTGCACCTCCACCAGATGCCGGGCCACCAAACCACCCAGACCACCCGTACCACCCGTCACCAACACCACACCATCCGGCACCACCGATGCCACAGGAGCGACACCGGCAGCCACCTCAACCAGACGCGGCACCAACACCTCACCCCCACGCACCGCAACCTCAGGCTCACCCGACCCCAACACCACACCCGCAACATCACCGAACACCCCACCCGAGGACTCCACATCCACCAGCACAAACCGGCCCGGATTCTCCGCCTGCGCCGCCCTCACCAACCCCCACACCGGCGCCACACACACATCCACCCCATCCTCAGCACCCACCGACACACCGCCACGCGTCACCACCACCAACGGCCCACCACCACCCTCCTCATCCGCCAGCCACCCCTGCACCCTCTCCAACACCCCACCCAACACCGACCGCACACCCACCACCGGACCCACACCCACACCAACCGACGGCACCTCAAACACCACCGGAGAACCCAAGTCAGCACCATCCACCACACCAGCCGACACCAACGGCCGCCACACCACCTCATGCAACCCACCACCCACACCCGACCCACCCAACTGCTCCACCGAGACAGGACGGAACATGAGTCCGCCGACCGTGGCCACAGGGGCACCGTCCTGGTCCGCCAGGCTCAGCGAGAAACTGCTGGCGCCCTGGGGAGACAGCCGTACCCGCAGCGAGCGTGCGCCGGCGGCGTGCAGAGAGATGTTCGTCCAGGAGAAGGGAAGCTCGGTCGGCTCGTCGCCCGTGACGTCCTCGCCGACTCCCAGGGCGTGCATGGTCGCGTCGAGCAGGGCGGGGTGCAGGCCAAAGCGTTCGGCGTCTCCATGCGCCTGCTCGGGCAACGCGACCTCGGCGAAGACATCGTCCCCGCGGCGCCACACGGCTTTGAGGCCCCGGAAGACAGGGCCGTAGTCATAACCCTGCTTGTGGAGCAGCTCGTAGGCGTCGTCCGTCCGCACAGCGACTGCGCCGGGCGGGGGCCATGCGGTGAGGTCGAAGTCCGGCACCGACTCACCCGCGCCATCACCCAGCACACCATCCGCGTGCAACACCCACTCCGCACCCGCACCCTCCCGACGCGAATGCACCCGCACCGAACGACACCCCACCTCATCCACACCACCCACCACCACCTGCAACGCCACCCCACCACGCTCCGGAACAACCAACGGAGCCCGCAACGTCAACTCCTCCACCACCCCACAACCCACCTCATCAGCACCCCGCACCACCAACTCCACAAACGCCGCCCCCGGCAACAACACCGACCCCAACACCTCATGATCCGCCAACCACCCCAACCCCTCCAACGACAACCGCCCCGTCAACACCACACCACCCGAATCCGGCAACGCCACCACCGCACCCAACACCGGATGATCAACCACCACCTGACCCAAACCACCAGCATCACCACCACCCACACACTCCAACCAAAACCGCTCACGCTGAAACGCATACGTCGGCAGATCAACACGACGAGCACCCGAACCCTCAAAGAACCGGGCCCAATCCACCGAAACACCAGCCACATGCAACTGCCCCAACGCCCCGACAGCCGCCGCCACCTCCGGACGCCCCTTACGCACCAACGGAACGAAGAGAGCTGAGTCCGAGCGTGCGGACTGTTGCGCCATCCCACTCAGCACACCATCCGGACCCACCTCAACAAACGACGTCACACCCCGCGACACAACAAACGACACCGCATCCGCGAACCGCACCGCCTCCCGCACATGCCGGACCCAATACTCAGCCGAACCCCAGTCCTCAGCCACATCACCCGACACACCCGACACCACCGGAATCGACGGGGCACCGAAGGACAGCCCGGCCACCACCGCACCGAACTCCGCCAACATCGGCTCCATCAACGGCGAATGAAACGCATGGGACACCCGCAACACACTCGTCCTACGCCCCTCACCAGCAAACTTCCCCACCAGATCAGCAACCGCCGACTCCACACCCGAAACCACCACAGAACGCGGACCATTGACCGCCGCAATCCCCACCTCACCATTCAGCAACGGAAGCACCTCGACCTCCGCCGCCTCCACCGCCACCATCGACCCACCAGCCGGCAACCCCTGCATCAACCGACCACGCGCCACCACCAACTCAGCCGCATCCGACAGCGACAACACACCGGACACATGCGCGGCAGCGATCTCACCCACCGAATGACCCACCAAGAAGTCCGCACGCACCCCCCACGACTCCACCAGCCGGAACAACGCCGTCTCGACCGCGAACAACCCGGCCTGCGCGAACATCGTCCCGTTCAGGACCTCGGGGTCCTCACCCCACACCACCTCACGCAACGAGCGGCCCAGCCGAGCGTCCAGCTCAACCAACACAGCATCGAACGCCTCAGCAAACACCGGGAACGCCCCATACAACTCCCGGCCCATCCCAAGCCGCTGCGCACCCTGACCCGTGAACAAGAAGGCCGTAGCACCAGCCGAACGCACAGCACCCCGCACCACCGAAGGCGACAACTCACCCTCGGCCAGAGCCGTCAGACCCCGCACCAACTCCTCACGGTCCGACGCCGCCACCACCGCACAATGCTCCAGCACCGCACGCGACACCACCGACGAAAAACCCACATCCAACACAGAAGTCGAAGCATCCATCCGGGCCAGCAGCTTCCCCGCCTGCCCCGACAGACCCGCCTCACTCCGCGCCGACAACACCACCGGAACCACCGGCAGCCCCACCGAAGAAACCACCTCCGGCTCCACCACCACCGGAGCCTGCTCCACAATCACATGCGCATTCGTCCCACTCAGACCAAACGACGACACACCCACCCGCCTCGGACGATCCCGCTCCGGCCACACCCGCGACTCCGTCAACAACTCCACCGCACCGGAGTCCCAGTCCACGTGCGGGGAACGTGTCTGCGAGTGGAGGGACTTCGGCAGTACCCCGTGCCGGATCGCCTGTACCGCCTTGATCACACCACCCACACCGGCGGCTGCCTGGGTGTGGCCCAGGTTCGACTTCAGCGAGCCCAGCCAGAGCGGATCGCCCTCCGGGCGCCCCTTCCCATACGTCGCGAGCAGCGCCTGCGCCTCGATCGGATCTCCCAGCCGGGTCCCCGTACCGTGCGCCTCCACCAAGTCCACGTCGGTGGTCGTGAGGCCGGCGTTCTCCAGCGCCGCACGGATCACCCGCTGCTGCGACGGACCGTTGGGGGTGGTCATCCCGCTCGACGCGCCGTCCTGGTTGATGGCGCTCCCACGGATCACCGCAAGTACCGGGTGTCCGTTCCGCTGCGCGTCCGAGAGGCGTTCGACCATGAGGACGCCGACGCCCTCCGAGCAGCCGGTGCCGTCGGCGTCGGCGGCGAACGACTTGCAACGGCCGTCCTTCGCCATGCCCCGCTGATGGCTGAAGTAGAGGAACATGTCCGGCGTCGTCATCACCGTCACGCCACCGACCAGCGCCATCGAGCAGTCGCCCCGGCGCAGCGCCTGTCCTGCCCAGTGGAGGGCGACGAGCGATGACGAGCATGCGGTGTCGATGGTGACGGCGGGGCCTTCGAGGCCGAGGGTGAAGGCTATGCGGCCGGTGACGAGGCTGCCGTCGCTCGTGCCGGGCCCGTAGTCGTGGTACATGACGCCGGCGAAGACGCCGGTCCGGCTGCCCTTCAGGGAGTGGGGATCGATCCCCGCACTCTCCACCGCCTCCCAGGACGCCTCCAACAGCAACCGCTGCTGCGGATCCATCCCGAGCGCCTCACGCGGCGAGATCCCGAACACCCCGGCATCAAAATCAGCCGCGTCATACAGGAAACCCCCCTCACGCGTCACCGTACGATTCGGCTTCCCCGGCTCCGGATCGTAAAGCCCCTCCACATCCCACCCACGATCCACCGGAAACCCCGACACACCGTCCCGGCCCTCCACCACCAAATCCCACAACTCATCCGGAGAACCCACCCCACCCGGATAACGACACGCCATCCCCACGATCGCGATCGGCTCGGTGGCGTCGTCGGTGAGGCGGTCGTTGGCCGAGCGGAGGCGTTCGTTCTCGACCATCGTCGCGCGGAGGGCCGCGACCAGCTGCTCTACAGATGTTTCCATGATGTCCTCAGCCCTCGCTCGGGTTCCGGGTCGGGTCGGTGGACGCGAGCGCGGCGCGCACCAGGTCGTCGATGTCCATGGTCCTGATCGCTTCGCCGGCCTGTGCGGCCTCGCCCGGCTGGGCGCTCGTGCGGGATTCGGTGGCGGGTGCCGCGGGTCGGGGGGCGAGCTTCAGCAGTGCGTCCAGCAGGCCGGACTCCCGGAGCGCGGCGACCGGGATGTCCGCGAGGGTCTGCCGGATGGCGGCGTCGGACTCCGCGGTCCCTGGCCCGTTCTGTGCGGGTGCGGGTCCGGCGGAGGCGTCCGGTGTGTTCTCGTCGATGCCCGGCGGGAGTTCGTCGAGGAGGAAGTCGGCCAGCACCATCGGGCTGGGGTAGTCGAACATGAGTGTCGCCGGGAGCCGGAGGCCGGTGGCCTTCTGGAGCCGGTTGCGGAGATCGATCGCGGCGAGCGAGTCGAGGCCGAGCTCGGTGAAGCCCTTGGAGACGTCGATGGTGGCCGGGACGCTGTGGCTGACTCCGGCGACCTGCTCGCGCACGACGTCCAGCACGGTGCGTTTGCGTTCGGCCGCCTTCATGCCGGACAGCCGCTGTTCCAGGGTCTGTTGGGTGGCGGGGGCGGTCATCGCGGCGACGGCGGGTGCTCGTACCTCCTTGCGGGCAGCGGGCCGTTCCGGCGCGCCGAGCACGTCCTTGAGCAGGTGCGGCGGTTCGCCCGTGGCGTGGTGATCGCGCTCCACCCGGATCGGTACGAGCACCGGCCGGTCGAGTTCCAGGGCTTCGTCGAGAAGGGCGAGGCCCTCGGCGGTCGGCAGGGCCGGCATGCCCATGATGCGCATGCGCCGCAGGTCGGCGTGGGTGACTCCGCCCCCGAGGCCGGTCTTGGTCTCCCAGAGCCCGAACGCCAGTGCCGTACCGGGGAGTCCGGCGGCCCGGCGGTGAGCGGAGAGGGCGTCCAGGAAGCGGTTGGCGGCGGCGTAGTTGCCCTGGCCGATGCCGACGACCAGTCCGGCGCAGGAGGAGAAGAGGATGAACGCCTTCAGGTCCAGGCCCCGGGTCGCCTCGTGCAGGTTCCAGGCGGCGTCCACCTTGGGTCGCATCACCGTGTCGACCTGGGCGGGGGTGAGGGCGGCGAGCAGCGCGTTGTCCATGACCGCGGCCGCGTGGACCACCGCCGTCAGCGGGTGCGCGGCCGGTATCGCGGTCAGCAGTCCGTCGACGGCCGCCCGGTCGGAGGTGTCGCAGGCCGCGAGGGTGACGCGGGCGCCGAGTCCGTGCAGTGCGTCGCGGAGTTCGGTGGCGCCGGGTGCGTCCTGGCCGCGCCGTCCGGCGAGCAGGAGGTGGCGTACGCCGTGCTGTTCCACCAGGTGGCGGGCGACGACGGCGCCGAGCCCGCTGGTCCCCCCGGTGATCAGTACGGTCCCCTCGGCGTCCCACGGCAGGGGCTTGGTGGGCGCTGCCGCTGCCACCCGGGCCAGTCGGGGCACCCGTACCTCGGCGCCGCGCAGGATCGCCTCGGGTTCACCGGACGCGGCCACCGCGGGCAGCGACTCGCGGGCCGCGGCCGTGCCGTCGGAGTCGACGAGGACGAATCGGCCGGGGTACTCCTCCTGGGCGGAGCGCAGCAGGCCCCATGCCGGTGCGTGGACGAGGTCCACGGCGGCGGCGTCGCTCTCCTCGATGGGGAGGGCGTTACGGGTGACCACCATGAGGCGGGAGTGGGCGTACCGCTCGTCCGCGAGCCAGGACTGCAGCGTGGCGAGAAGCTGTCCGGTCATGGAGCGGACGGCCGCCGGGATGTCGTCGTGGTCCGTGGCGGGCGGTACGGGCAGGACGACGACATCGGGTACGGGGGCGCCGTCGGTCAGTGCGGCGCCGAGGGCGGGGAGGTCCCGGTAGGCGGTGCCGGGTCCGGCGGGGGTGCCGTCGGGGCCCGCACCGAGCACCGCCCAGCGGTCCGTGGCGGCGGCGACGGCCGCGCCGAGGGGCAGTTGTTGGGTGACCAGCTGGAACACGGCCTCGTGCTCACCGCCGCCCGCGGCGGCGGCAGCGTTGACCTTGGCCGCGGTGACGGGGCGGACCACGAGGGAGTCGATGGTGGCGACCGGGGAGCCCGCGGGGTCGGTCAGTTCGAGGCGTACCGCGTCCGAACCCTGTGACCGGTGGGATTCGACGGCGGTGATGCGGACGCGCAGCCGGGAGGAGCCGGCGGCGTGCAGGGTGACGCCGGACCAGGCGAACGGCAGCTGGGTGCCGCCGACGTCCTGGGGGCGGCGGCCGTCCATGAAGTCGGTCGCGCTGAGCGCCGCGTCGAGGATGGACGGGTGGAGGCGGAAGTCCTTGCCGACGTCCAGGGAGTCCTCGGGCAGGGACACCTCCGCGAAGGTCTCCCCGCCCCGGGACCAGATGCCGCGCAGGCCCCGGAACATGGGTCCGTAGCCGTAGCCCTGGCCGGTGAGGTAGTCGTACACACCGGAGATGTCGACCTCGGTCGCACCCGTGGGCGGCCAGTCGGCCGGGGCGGGGGCGAAGGTGCCGGCGGGCGGGGCCTGTCCGCTTCCCGGGGCGAGCACACCGCTGGCGTGCTTGCTCCAGGGCGCGCCTGCCGGGGCGTCGTCGGCGCGGGAGTAGACGGCGAGTGAGCAGCGTCCGCCCGCGTCGGGTGCGTCGACGACGACCTGGACGGCGAGTCCGCCGTGGGGCGGGAGCGGCATCAGCGCCTCGATGGTGAGTTCCTCCACCACCTCGCAGCCGACTTCCTCACCGGCGCGGATGGCCAGTTCGATGTAGCCGGTGCCGGGCAGCAGCACGGTCCCCAGGACGTCGTGGTCGGCGAGCCAGGGGTGGGTGCGCACGGAGAGGCGGCCGGTGAGCACCACGCCGCCGGCCTCCGGGGAGGCGACCACGGCGCTGAGCAGCGGGTGCGCGGCGGCCCTCTGGCCGAGGCCGGTCACATCGCCGCCGAGGGGGACGGGGGCGTCCAGCCAGTACGTGGTCCGGTCGAAGGCGTACGTGGGCAGTTCTACCGTGCGACCGCCGCGGCCGTCGAGGACGTCGGCCCAGCGGACGACGGGGCCGGCGACGTGCAGCCGGGCAACGGCGGCGAGCAGGGTGGCGACCTCGGGGCGGCCCTTGCGCAGGGCGGGCACGGTGAGGGTGCCGGGGGTGTGGTGTGCGGTGGCCTCGGTGAGTGCGGTGAGCACCGCGTCGGGCCCGAGTTCCACGAAGCGGGTGACGCCCTGGCCGCAGAGGTGGGCGATGCCGTCGGCGAACCGGACGGCCTCGCGCACATGGCGGACCCAGTACTCGGGCGAGGTGAGCTGTTCGGCGGTCGCTTCGGTCCCGGTCACATGGGACACGACGCGCAGCGTGGGGGCGGTGTAGGTGAGTTTCTCGGCGACCTTCCGGAACGCGTCGAGCATGGGCTCCATGAGCGGCGAGTGGAAGGCGTGCGACACGCTCAGCCGCTTGGTGCGCCGTCCCAGCGCGGTGAAGTGCTCCGCCACCGCGAGCGTCGCCTCCCGCGCCCCCGATATCACCACGGACGACGGACCGTTCACGGCCGCCAGTCCCACCTCGTCCGTCAGCAGCGGAAGCACGTCCGCCTCCGGCGCGGCCACCGCCACCATCACCCCACCGGCCGGCAGCGCCTGCATCAACCGGCCGCGTGCCGCGACCAGTTCGGCCGCGTCCGTCAGCGACAGCACGCCGGCGACGTGCGCCGCGGTGATCTCACCGATCGAATGCCCCGCCACCACATCGGCCCGGACGCCCCACGACTCCACCAACCGGAACAGAGCCGTCTCGACGGCGAACAACCCGGCCTGCGCGAACATCGTCCCGTTCAGCAGAGCGGCGTCCTCACCCCACACCACCTCACGCAGCGCTCGCCCCAGCCGCGCGTCCAGCTCGACCAGCACCGCGTCGAACGCCTCCGCGAACACGGGGAACGTGCCGTACAGCTCCCGGCCCATCCCCAGCCGCTGCGCGCCCTGCCCCGTGAAGAGGAAGGCCGTCAGCCCCTCGACGGAGGAGCCGGCCCGCGTGACCACATCCGCGCTCTCCCGGCCCGCCGCCAGATCGGACAGCGCGCGCACCGCCGCGTCACGGTCCGCGGACATCACCACCGCACGGAGATCCAGCACGGCCCGCGTCATGGCCAACGAGCGGCCGACGTCCACCAGCGACTCATCCGGGTGCGCCTCCATATGGGCCAGGAGGCGCCCCGCCTGCGCGGTGAGGGCCGTGGCACTGCGCGCGGACAGCGCAAGCGGTACGACGGTCAGCGGTTCGGCGGGCTCGGCGTCGTCCAGGGGCGCTTCCTCGATCTGGGGTGCTTCCTCGATGATGACGTGGGCGTTGGTGCCGCTGAGCCCGAACGAGGAGACCCCCGCCCGCCGGGGCCGGTCCTGTGCTGCCCAGGTGACCGGCTCGGTCAGCAGTCGTACGCCGCCGGCCGCCCAGTCCACCTGAGGTGACGGCTCGTCGACGTGCAGGGTCCGGGGCAGCAGCCCGTTGCGCAGGGCCATCACCATCTTGATGACTCCGCTGACGCCGGCGGCGGCCTGGGCGTGCCCGATGTTCGACTTGACCGAGCCGAGCCACAGCGGGCGGTCGGCGGGGCGGTCCTGGCCGTACGTGGCGAGCAGGGCCTGTGCCTCGATCGGGTCGCCGAGACGGGTGCCGGTGCCGTGTCCCTCCACCGCGTCCACCTCGGCCGGGGTGAGTCCGGCGGCCGACAGGGCCTTGCGGATGACGCGCTGCTGGGAGGGGCCGTTGGGGGCGGTCAGGCCGTTGGAGGCGCCGTCCTGGTTGATGGCGCTGCCCCGGACCACCGCGAGGACGGGGTGCCCGTTGCGGCGGGCGTCGGAGAGGCGCTCCACCAGCAGGAGTCCGACGCCCTCGGCCCAGCTCGTGCCGTCGGCGGCGCCGGCGAACGCCTTGGAGCGTCCGTCGGCGGCGAGACCGCGCTGCCGGCTGAAGTCGACGAAGATCTCCGGGGTCGGCATGACGGTGACACCGCCCGCCAGGGCGAGGTCGATCTCGCCGGTGCGCAGCGCCTGGCAGGCCATGTGAAGGCCGACCAGAGAGGAGGAGCAGGCGGTGTCGACGGTGACGGCGGGCCCTTCGAGGCCCAGCGCGTAGGCGACGCGGCCGGAGGCGATGCTGCCCGCGCTGCCGTTGCCGAGGTAGCCGGCCAGGTCGTCGGGGACGTCGGTGACCCGGCTGCCGTACTCGTGGTACATCACACCGGCGTACACACCGGTCTGGCTGCCGCGCAGTGTCTCCGGGTCGATTCCGGCGCGCTCGAAGGTCTCCCACGCGGACTGGAGCAGCAGCCGTTGCTGCGGGTCCATCGCGAGGGCCTCGCGCGGCATGATGCCGAAGAACTCCGGGTCGAACTCGGCCGCGTCGTAGAGGAATCCGCCTTCGCGCACGTAGGTGCGGCCGGGGAGACCGGGTTCGGGGTCGTAGAGGGCGTCGGCGTCCCAGCCACGGTCTGCGGGGAAGTCGCCGATGGCGTCGATGCCGGCCGCGACGAGGTCCCACAGGTCCTCGGGTGAGCGGACGCCGCCGGGGAAGCGGCAGCTGATGGCCACCACCGCGATCGGGTCGTCGTCGACGGCCGCGAGCGGGGCGGCGGTGGGAGCGGTGGTGGTCGTGCCGGTGAGCAGGGTGTCGAGATGACCGGCCACGGCCCGGGAGTTGGGGTAGTCGAAGACCAGCGTCGCGGGAAGCCGCAGCCCCGTGGAGCCGACCAGCAGGTTGCGCAGTTCCACGGCGGCGAGGGAGTCGAACCCCTGGTCGCGGAAGGCCGTGTCGGGTCCGACCGCCTCGGGCGACGGCTGGCCGAGGACGGCGGCGACCTGGGTGCGGACCGTGTCGAGCAGGATGCGGGCCCGCTCGTCGGGGGTCGCACCGGCCAGGCGGCGTTCCAGCGCGGAGCCGGTGGCGGTCGTCCGGACGGTGCGGCGCGCGGGGGTACGGACCCGGCCGCGCAGCAGTGCGGGCAGTTCGTCGCCGCGGGCGGCGAGCGCCGCCGGGTCGATGGTGAGGGGGACGACGACGGCGTCCCCGGCGACGAGGGCGGCGTCGAAGAGCGCCAGGCCCCGGTCGGCGGGGAGGGCGGGCAGGCCGAGCCGGCGCATCCGGTCCAGATCGGCTTCGGTGAGGTCGCCGCCGAGGCCGGTGCTGACCTCCCACATGCCGAACGCGAGGGAGGTCGCGGGCAGTCCGGCCGCCGCGCGGTGGGTGGCGAGCGCGTCCAGGAAGACGTTGGCCGCCGCGTAGTCGGCCTGGCCGGCGGCGAGAACGAGGCCGCCTGCCGAGGAGAACATGACGAACGCGGTGAGGTCGGTGTCCCGGGTCAGTTCGTGCAGGTGCCAGGCGCCCTCGGCCTTGGGGCGCAGGACGGCGTCGAACCGCTCGGGCGTGAGGCCGGCGACCAGTCCGCCGTCGGCGACCGCCGCCGCGTGCACGACGGCGCGCAGCGGGTGTTCGGTGCCGATCCCGGCGAGCAGGGCGGCCAGCCCGTCGCGGTCGGCCACATCGCACGCGGCGATCTGGACCTGGGCGCCGAGGCCGGTGAGTTCGGCGGCGAGCGCCTGCGCACCGGGTGCGTCCATGCCGCGCCGGCCGGCCAGGAGGAGATGCCGAATTCCGTGCTCGGTGACGAGGTGACGCGCGACGAGTGCGCCGAGGCCGCTGGTGCCTCCGGTGATCAGCACCGTGCCCCCGGTGTCCCACGGGGCGGGCCGGGCGGGCTCGGGCGCGATGACGGGGCCCAGCCGAGGCACCCACACCTCACGCTCGCGCAGGGCGGATTCGGGTTCCGCGGAGGCGACGGCGGCGGCGAGGGCCGCGTCGGTCGCCTCGGACTCGGCCTCGACGTCGACCAGTTGGAACCGGCCCGGGTTCTCGGCCTGCGCGGCACGCACCAGACCCCATACGGGGGCCTGTACCGGGTCCACGTCCTCGCCGGGCCGTACGGGCACGGCGCGCCGGGTGACCACGACGAGGGTGCGGTCGCCCGCCTCGGGGTCGGCGAGCCGGTCGCGTATCTCACCGAGCACGTGGTGGGTGAGGGCGCGCACGGCGTCCGGGACGTCCATGCCCCCGGGCGACGCCGGGCAGTGCAGGACGGTGTACGCGGGGGTGGCGCCGGCCGTCGCGGTGGCCGGGTCCGTGCGCTGCCAGCCGATCCGGTGGAGGGAGGCGGACGGTGCGCCCGAGGCCGCCGCGATCTGCTCCGGCGAGACCGGGCGGGAGACGAGTGACTCCACGGTCGCCACCGGCGCACCGCTCTCGTCGGCGACCATGATGGCGGACACCTCGTCGCCGCGTATCCGCTGGATGTGGACGCGCAGCGAGGGGGTTCCGGCGGCGTGCAGGGTGACGCCGTTCCAGGAGAAGGGCAGCAGGGTCGCCGCGTCGGCGGCCGGGTCCGTCAGCAGATCGGCGTGCATCGCCGCGTCGAGGAGCGCGGGGTGCAGTCCGTAGGCCGGTGCCTCCACGCGGGCGGGGCCGTCGAGGGCGACCTCGGCGAACACGTCGTCGCCGCGTCGCCAGGCCGCACGCAGGCCCTGGAAGGCGGGGCCGTAGGCGTAGCCGCGCTCGCGCAGCCGCTCGTAGGCGGACTCGATGTCGACCGGGGCGGCGCCGGCCGGCGGCCACTGGGTCAGGTCGAAGGCGGGGGCAGGCGCTTCGCGGGTCAGGGTGCCGTAGGCGTGCCTGGTCCACGGGGCGTCGGGGTCGGTGGAGCCGCGTGAGTGGATGCTGACCGAGCAGGCACCGGAGGGGTCCGGTGCGCCGACGACGACGCGCAGGGCGACGCCTGACCGGGCCGGCAGTGTCAGTGGTGCTTCGAGCAGGAGTTCCTCGATCCGGCCGCAGCCGACGTGGTCGCCCGCCCGGATCGCCAGCTCGACGAATCCGGTGCCCGGCAGCAGCACGCTGCCCAGCACACCATGGTCCGCGAGCCACGGCTGGGTGCCGGTGGCGAGCCGTCCCGTGAGGACGACACCGCCGTCGTCCGGCGTCGCCACGGCGGCGCTGAGCAGGGGGTGGGTGACCGCTTCGAGGCCGACCGCGTCCAGATCGCCGGGGGCGGTGGCCAGGTCGAGCCAGTAGCGCTGGTGCTGGAAGGCGTAGGTGGGCAGGTCCGGGCCCTGTCCGATGCCGCGCAGACCGAAGAAGGTGTCCCAGTCGACGGTGACGCCGCGCGCGTGGGCACGGCCGACGGCCGCCAGGAGTTCGCGGACCTCGGGCCGGTTCCGTCGCAGCGACGGGACGAACGCGGCCCCCTCCGCGTCCTGGACACAGTTCTGGCCCATGCCGCTGAGCACGGCGTCGGGGCCGATCTCGATGTACGAGCTGACGCCACGGTCCTCCAGGAACCGGACCGCGTCCGCGAACCGCACCGCCTCGCGCACGTGCCGGACCCAATACTCGGCCGAACCCCAGTCCTCAGCCACATCACCCGATACACCCGACACCACCGGAATCGACGGGGCACCGAACTCCAGCCCGGCCACCACCGCACCGAACTCCGCCAGCATCGCCTCCATCAACGGCGAATGGAACGCATGCGACACCCGCAACGCATTCGTCCTGCGGCCGCGCTCCTCGAACGTCGCGACCAGCCCACGAACGGCCGCCTCCGTACCCGAAACGACAACGGAACGCGGCCCGTTGACCGCCGCGATCCCCACATCCCCGTTCAGCAACGGAAGCACCTCGGCCTCCGTCGCCTCCACCGCCACCATCGACCCACCAGCCGGCAACCCCTGCATCAACCGACCACGCGCCACCACCAATTCAGCCGCATCGGCCAGCGACAGCACGCCCGAGACGTGCGCGGCCGCGATCTCACCGACCGAGTGGCCCACCAGGAAGTCCGGACGCACCCCCCACGACTCCACCAGCCGGAAGAGAGCAGTCTCGACCGCGAACAACCCGGCCTGCGCGAACATCGTCCCGTTCAACAGAGCGGCGTCCTCACCCCACACCACCTCACGCAACGAACGCCCCAACCGGGCATCCAACTCACCCACCACCGCGTCGAACGCCTCCGCGAACACCGGGAACGCCCCATACAACTCCCGGCCCATCCCCAACCGCTGCGCACCCTGACCCGTGAACAGGAACGCGACCCTGCCCTCGCTGACGGTTTCCCGAACCGGCCCCGCGCCGGAGGCCAACGCCTCCAGGGACGCGGCGAGTTCCGTACGGTCGGCTCCGAGTGCGACGGCGCGGTGGTCCAGGGCGGCGCGGGTCGTCGCGAGAGCGTGGCCCGTCGCGGCGAGCGCGTCGTCGGGGACGGTCGCGAGGTGGCTGAGCAGGCGCGCCGCCTGGGCGCTCAGCGCGTCCGGAGTCCTCGCCGACAGCGGCCAGGCGACCGGGCCGGACGTGGTCCCGGCCGGCTCGGGCGCGTCCTGCGGCGTGGCGGCGGGCGGCTCCTCGATGATCACGTGGGCGTTGGTGCCGCTGATACCGAACGACGACACCCCCGCGCGGCGCGGGCGGCCGTGCGCGGGCCAGGCGGTGGGGCCGGTCAGCAGGGCGACGGCGCCGGAGTCCCAGTCCACCTGGGGTGACGGCTCGTCGGCGTGCAGGGTCGCGGGCAGGGTGCCGTGGCGCATCGCCTGGACCATCTTGATGATGCCCGCCACTCCGGCGGCCGCCTGGGTGTGGCCCATGTTGGACTTGATGGAGCCGAGCAGCAGCGGGCTGCCGTCCGCGGGGCGCTCCTGGCCGTAGGTCTCCAGCAGTGCCTGGGCCTCGATCGGGTCACCCAGGACGGTTCCGGTGCCATGGCCCTCGACGGCGTCGACGTCGGCGGGGGTGAGGCCGGCGACGCTCAACGCACGTCGGATGACGCGCTGTTGGGCCGGGCCGTTCGGCGCCGTGAGGCCGTTGGAGGCGCCGTCGGAGTTGACGGCGGAGCCCCGGACGATGCCGAGCACGCGGTGGCCGTTGCGTTCGGCGTCGGAGAGCCGCTCCAGCAGGAGCATGCCGACGCCCTCGCCCCAGCCGGTGCCGTCGGCGCCGCTGCCGAACGACTTGCACCGTCCGTCGGCGGCCAGGCCGCGCTGCCGGCTCATGTCGACGAAGGTGTCGGGGGTGGACATGACGGTGACGCCGCCCGCGAGGGCGAGCGCGCAGTCGCCCCGGCGCAGGGCCTGGGCCGCCCAGTGCAGGGCGACCAGGGAGGACGAGCAGGCGGTGTCGACGGTGACGGCGGGGCCTTCGACGCCGAGCGTGTAGGCGACCCGGCCGGACACCACGCTGGCGAGGCTGCCGTTGCCGTGGTACCCCGCCACGTGCTCGGGCAGCGGGCCGAGCCGCAGCCCCCAGTCGTGGTACATCACACCGGCGAACACACCGGTGTCGCTGCCGCGCAGGGCGTGCGGGTCGATGCCCGCGCGCTCGACGGTCTCCCAGGCGATCTCCAGCAGCAGCCGCTGCTGGGGGTCCATGGCCTGGGCCTCGCGGGGGCTGATGCCGAAGAACTCGGCGTCGAAGTCGGCGGCCTCGTGGAGGAATCCGCCCTGGTCGGTGAGGCTCTTGCCCGGCGCGCCGGGCTCCGGGTCGTGGATGTCGGCAGCCCAGCCGCGGTCGGTGGGGAACGCCGAGACGACGTCGCGTCCCTCCTCGACGAGCTGCCACAGCTCCTCGGGCGAGGACACGCCGCCGGGGTAGCGGCAGGCCATGGAGACGATGGCGATGGGGTCGTCGTCGGAGACGGTGGCGGCGGCCGGAACGGGCCGTCCGGCCCGCTGTTCCGCGTCGCCGCCGAGCCGGGAGGCCAGGTGGTCGGCGAGGGCGGCGGGCGAGGGGTAGTCGAAGACGAGCGTGGCCGTCAGCGGCAGGCCGGTGGCGGAGCCGAGCCGGTTGCGGAGTTCGACGGCCGCGAGGGAGTCGAAGCCCATCTCGTTGAACGCTCTTGTGGTGACGACGCGTTCGGGCCCGTCGTGGCCGAGGACGGCGGCCACCTGGGTACGGACCAGGTCGAGGAGGGCCTCGCCGCGCTCCGGGCGGGTCAGCCCGCCCAGGCTGCGTGCGAGGGACTGTTCGACGCTGACCCCGCCGCCCCCCACGGCGCGGCGCGGCGGACGGACCAGGGCCCGCAGGAGGGCCGGGGCCTCGTCGGCGCGGGCGTTGAGCGTGCGCAGGTTCAGCCGTACGGGAACGACGGCCGGGTGGGCCTCGGTGGTGATCGCGCGGTCCAGGAGGGCGAGATTCTCCGCGACGGACAGGGGCTGGAGGCCGAGGCGCTCGATGCGCCGCAGCGCGGCCTCGTCGAGGGCGCCGCCCATACCGCCGGTGCCGGTCCACAGCCCCCAGGCGAGCGAGGTCGCGGGGAGGCCGAGGGCGGCGCGGTGGGTGGCCAGGGCGTCGAGGAAGACGTTGGCGGCGGCGTAGTTGCCCTGCCCCGCACCGTCCAGGAGGGTGGCGGTGGAGGAGAACAGGACGAACGCCGACAGGTCGCTGTCACGGGTGAGCTCGTGGAGGTTCCAGGCTCCGTCGGCCTTGGGCCGCAGGACGGTGTCCAGGCGGGTGTCGTCGAGGGAGTCGACGAGGGCGTCGTCGAGCACCCCGGCCGCGTGCACCACCGCGCTCAGCGGCAGCCGCTCCGGTACGGCGGCCAGGACCTCGGCCAGTGCGTCGCGGTCGGCGGCGTCGCAGGCGGTGATCGTGACCTCGGCGCCGAGTGCGGTCAGCTCGGACCGCAGCTCCTGGGCGCCGGGGGCGTCCGCGCCCCGGCGGCCGGTGAGCAGCAGTCCGCGTACGCCGTGCGCGGTGACCAGGTGCCGGGCGAGCGTGGCGCCGACGCCGCCGGTCCCGCCGGTGATCAGTACGGTGCCGTCGGTGCGCCAGGGGGTGGCGTCGGGGTTCGGTGCCTGGGTGGTGCGGGTCAGCCGGGGGGCGTGCAACCGGCCGTCGCGCAGGGCGATTTCGGGTTCGTCGGAATCGGCGGTGAGGCGCAGCAGTTCGTCGGTGCCGAGGGAGCCGTCGGTGTCGAGGAGGAGGAAGCGGCCGGGGTGTTCGGCCTGGGCCGAGCGCACCAGTCCCCAGACGGGTGCCTGGGCGAGTACGGCCTGTTCGCCGGGGGCGGCGGCGACCGCGCCCCGGGTGAGTACGGTCAGCCGCCGGGTGGCGGAGCGTTCGTCGGCGAGCCAGTCCCGTACGGCCGTGAGTGTGGTGCCCAGGACGGTGCGGACATCGGCGGCGATGTCGGCTCCGGTGGGGGCGGGGCAGGTGTGGACGGCGTCGGTGTCCGGGTTCGACGGGGTGGTGGCGGGGGCCGGCAGCGGGGTCCACCGGACGTGGTGGAGCGCGTCGGGGTGCGCCGTGGCGGCCAGTCCGCCGGCGGTGAGGGGGCGGACCAGGAAGGAGTCGACGGAGGCCACCGGGGCGCCGGTGGCGTCGGCCAGTTCGAGGGCGACCTCGTCGGTGCCGGTGGCGGTGACGCGTACCCGCAGCGTGGTGGCGCCCGCCGCGTGGAGGGTGACCCCGGTCCAGGCGAAGGGCAGCAGGATGCGGCCGTCCTGGCTGTCGGCGTGGGGCGCCGCGGCGAAGTCGGTGGCGTGCAGGACCGCGTCGAGCAGTGCGGGGTGGAGTCCGTAGGCGGAGGCCGGGTCGCCGGTCGTCGCGGGCAGCCGTACCTCGGCGAACACCTCGCCCTCGCCGGCCTTCCAGACCGCTTGCAGGCCGTGGAAGGCGGGGCCGTATCCGTAGCCCTGCGTGGCCAGGTCTGCGTAGAGGCCGGTGATGTCGAGGGGTTCGGCGCCGGGTGGCGGCCAGGTACCCGAGGCGAAGTCCGCGGTCTGCCGACCGGACGGGTCCCGGGGGGCCAGGCGGCCGGTGGCGTGCCGGGTCCAGGGGGCGTCGGCGGGGGCGTCCTCGTCGCGCGAGTAGAAGGCGACGGGGCGCCGGCCGGTGGCATCGGGGGCGTCGACGACGATCTGGAGGGCGACGCCGCCCGTGCCGGGCAGGATCAGCGGGGCCGCCATGACCAGTTCGTCGAGGCGTTCGCAGCCGGTCTGTTCGCCGGCCCGGACCGCGAGGTCGACGAACGCGGTGCCGGGCAGCAGGACATGGCCGTCGATCACGTGGTCGGCGAGCCAGGGGTGCGAGCGCAGCGAGACCCGCCCGGTGAGGACGGCGCCTCCGGTGTCCGCGAGGCCCACCACCGCGCCCAGCAGGGGGTGCCCGGCGGCGACCTGGCCGAGCGCGGTCGCGTCCTGGGCGGCGTCGGGGGCGCTGAGCCAGAACCGTTCGCGCTGGAAGGCGTAGGTGGGCAGTTCGACGCGGTGGGCGCCGGCGCCGGCGAAGAAGGCGTGCCAGTCGACGCGGGTGCCGCGTGTATGGGCGACGGCCAGGGCGCTGAGCAGTTGGTGCGGCTCGTCGTGTCCGCGCCGCAGGAGCGGGGTGAACACCGCTGCCGGGTCGGCGCCGGTGCGGCCCATGGCGCAGAGCACCGGGTCGGGTCCCAGTTCGAGGAAGGTGGCGACGCCCCGGTCCGTGAGGGAGGCGACGGCGTCGTGGAAGCGCACGGGCGCGCAGATGTGCCGTACCCAGTACTCGGGGTCGGTGAGTTCCCCGGCGGTGGCGAGCCGGCCGGTGAGGGCGGAGACGACGGGGAGCTTGGGTGCGGTGTAGCTGAGGATCCGGGCGATCTGGCGGAAGTCGTCGAGCATGGGTGCCATGAGCGGCGAGTGGAACGCGTGGCTGACCCGGAGCCGCTTGGTGCGGTGCCCGTCGGCCTCCAGCCGGGCGGCTACGGCGGTGACCGTCTCCTCGTCCCCGGACAGGACGACGGAGCGGGGGCCGTTGACGGCGGCGATGCTCACCGTGTCGCGGCAGTGCGCGAGGAGCGGCTCCACCGTCTCCTCGGCGGCCTCCACGGCGATCATGGCGCCGCCCTCGGGCAGTGCCTGCATCAGCCGGCCGCGTGCCGCGACGAGGGTGGCGGCGTCGTCGAGCGAGAGGACACCGGCGACGTGGGCGGCGGTCAGCTCGCCGATGGAGTGCCCGGCCACGTAGTCGGGGTGGACGCCCCAGGACTCCAGGAGCCTGAACAGGGCGACCTCGACGGCGAAGAGGGCCGCCTGCGCGTACATGGTGCCGTCCAGCAGGGCCGCTTCGGGGGTGTCCTCGTCGGCGAACAGGACGTCCCACAGGGAGCGGTCGAGCTGGAGGTCGAGGTAGCCGATGGCGTTGTCGAGGGCCTTGGCGTAGGCCGGGTGGGCCTCGTACAGCCGGCGTCCCATGGCGAGGCGTTGGCTGCCCTGGCCGGTGAAGAGGAACGCGGTGCCGCCGCCGGTGACCGAGGTGAACACGCCGGGGGCGTCGCGGCCCTCCGCCACGGCGCGCAGTCCGTCGAGGAGGCCCGCGCGGTCGCCGGCGAGCACCACGGCGCGGTGGGGCAGCGCGGAGCGGGTGGTCGCCAGCGAGTGGGCGAGGTCGAGCGGGCGGGCGTCGGGGGTGTTCTCGATGTGTGTCAGCAGGCGTCCGGCCTGGTCGCGCAGGGCGGCCTCGGTCCTGGCGGAGAGCGTCGCCGGCAGGGGCCGTCCGTCGTCGGCCGCGGTGCCGTCGCCCTCGGCGGCGGCGCTCCGCGCGGTCTCGGCCGGGGGCTCCTCGACGACGATGTGGGCGTTGGTGCCGCTGACGCCGAAGGAGGAGACGGCGGCCCGGCGGGGGCGCTCGCCGGGCGCCCACGGCACGGGTTCGGTCAGCAGCCGGACCTCCCCCGCCGACCAGTCGACGTTGGGTGAGGGGGCGTCCACGTGCAGCGTCGCGGGCAGCACACCATGACGCATCGCCATGATCATCTTGATCAGGCCGGCCGAGCCCGCCGCCGCCTGGGTGTGCCCGATGTTCGACTTCACCGAACCGAGCCAGACCGGACCGTCGGTGCGCTCCTGCCCGTAGGTGGCGATCAGTGCCTGGGCCTCGATGGGGTCGCCGAGCGTGGTGCCGGTGCCGTGCGCCTCGACGGCGTCGACCTCGCCGGCGGTGAGTCCGGCGTCCGCGAGTGCCTGGCGGATGACCTGGCGCTGGGCGCGGCCGCTCGGCGCGGTCAGGCCGTTGGACGCGCCGTCCTGATTGATGGCCGTACCGCGCAGGACGGCGAGGACCGGGTGGTTGTTGGCCCGTGCGTCGGAGAGGCGTTCCAGGACGAAGACACCGGCGCCCTCGGCGAACGCCGTACCGTCCGCGGCGGCGGCGAACGCCTTGACCGTGCCGTCGGCCGCGAGTCCGCGCTGCCGGCTGAACGCGGTGAACACGCCGGGGCTGCCCATGACGGCGACCCCGCCCGCCAGCGCGAGGGTGCACTCGCCGCGCCGCAGGGACTGGACGGCGAGGTGGAGGCCGACCAGCGAACCCGAGCAGGCGGTGTCGACGGTCAGCGCGGGGCCCTCCAGACCGAGCGTGTACGCGACCCGGCCGGAGACCACACTGGGGGCGTTGCCGCTGAGCAGGTATCCGTCCAGGCCGTCCGGCGCCTCGTGCAGGCGCATCGCGTACTCCTGCGGCTCGGCGGCGACGAAGACGCCGGTCCGGCTGGAGCGCAGGGTCCGCGCGTCGATCCCGGCCCGCTCCACGGCCTCCCACACGGTCTCCAGCACGAGGCGCTGCTGCGGGTCCATCGCGAGGGCTTCACGGGGGCTGATGGAGAAGAAGTCCGCGTCGAACTCGGCCGCACCGGACAGGAATCCGCCGTGCCGGGCGTAGGTGGTGCCGGGGGTCGCGGGGTCGTCGTCGAAGAGCCGGTCGAGGTCCCAGCCCCGGTCGGTGGGGAACTCGTCGCGGATGTGGGTGCCGTCGGCGACCAGCCGCCACAGGTCCTCGGGGGACGACACGTCGCCGGGGTAGCGGCAGCCGATGCCGACGACGGCGATCGGGTCGTCGGTGGCGATGCCCGGTGCGACGACCGGGTCGGGCAGATCGGGCAGGCCCAGGGCCTCGGTGCGCAGATGTGCGGCGAGCGCGGCCGGTGAGGGGTGGTCGAAGGCGACCGTAGGGGGCAGCGGGAGGCCGGTGGCCGCGGTCAGCCGGGCGTGCAGGGCCACCAGCGCCACGGAGTCGAGCCCCAGTTCGCGGAAGGCGCGGGCCGGGTCCACGGTCTGCGTGGTGTCCGGCCGGGTCTGCCGCAGTACGGCCTCGGTGCTCTCCCGCACCAGGTCGAGCAGCACCCGGGTCTGCTCCGAGGTGGGGAGGGATTCCAGCTCACGCACGAGTGCGGACCGCTGCACCGTGCCCCCGTCCGGCACACCGTCGGTGCCAGAGACGAAGTTTTCCGACTCAGTCATCTGCACTCCACACAATTGTCGCCCGTCGCCGGACGGAAATCACCAAGGAACCGCACCACTGCGGGTCACGCTATGAAGGCGAAAGGCCGCGCACAGCCCCTAGAGCCCCCCTAAGACCTGAGATCTCTCCCGCTATTCACCGGGGGAGAGCGACCGGTGTCCGACCGGTGCGATGTCCGCACCTTCGCGGTTCGGGGCACGGCCGGATTCCATCGCCGCCCGGTCGAACGCCCTTTGTACGTAGGAGAGATCGGCGATCAGTCCCGACGATGTGACGTCCCGGCCACGGGCCCGGCCGGCGAGCCCGGCCAGCGGCAGCCGCCCGATGCCGGCCCACCGGAGCCGGCCGTCGCCGTCGATATAGCTGCGGGCCCGGCCGTGATTGTCCGGGTGCAGGCAGTAGGGGATGTCCAGAGCGCCCTGTCTGAAGGCGAGTACGAGTGCGTGCCCGATGTCCGGGGCCAGTTCGAGTACACCCTCGATCAGGGCTCTGGCCTCCAGGTATGTCTGCGAGTCGGCCTCGGTGCAGGCCGGGCCGCCGGCCGGCGCCGTCCTGGCGGTCCGGGCCGCGGACTCCAGCGCCGCGATGTTCTCCGCGACGGTCGGGATACGGCGGGACTCCGCCACCGTCTTCACGATGAGCCGCTCCGAGCCGGAGTCGACGGCGAGGCGCGTCGCCTGGTCGAGCAGCAGATAGGCGCCTTCGTCCGTGGTCGGGTACACGCCCATGTAGGCGTAGATGACCACGTGCCAGTTGGGCGTCGGAAGCAATTCGCCGCAGAGCCGCCGCAGAGCCGCGACCGCTTCCCGGTCCTGCTCCGGGTGGGTCTGCTGGGCATAACTGAGCGACACACTGCGTATTCCGTGCCCGCAGAAGAAAAGCGCTTCGAGCACACTGATCGCCACCAGCTGGCTGGGTGGGCACAATTGCCCGAGCATGCAGCCGCCGAACGTCTCCAGATGCGGTTCCACTCCCGATTCCCGCAGTTGTGCGAAATCCTCGGCGCAGCGGGACCAGTTCCGTACGGACTCGTCCAGCGGAGTCCTTCCGTAGGGCAGGCAGTAGGAGACGGGGCCGCCCTCGGTGGCGTTGATCAGTGTCCTGCGCAGCGCGGCGAAGATGTCCCCGGGGACGGCCGATCCGTGCCGGACCTGGACCGGGAACGCCTCGTCCCTGATGCCCGCGAGGACCTGCCCGGTCACGGCCCGGTCGTAGCTGACGATGGGGTAGCCGTTGAGATCGGCCCCGGCGCGCAACGCGCTCTCCACGGAGTCGAGTTCGCCGACCCTCGTGTAGCTGTCGAGGGTGATGGTGCCGACCGTCGCGGCGTCGGCGGCGCGGGTCGCGGCCAGCCCCGCGCGCATGGTGGCGGGGTCGCTGAACCCCATCCGGGGCTGCACCACCAGGTCACCGGCCCGACTCCGCGCCCGGACGAAGGCTCCGAAGTCCACCGGGCGCGCCCCACCGGACGTCCGCCGGAGCGGGCGCGCGCCCGGTCTCACGCCACGACCTCGGTACGCTCCAGGGCGCGGGTGGCGGCGGGCAGCGCGCCGACGAACCGGCTGAACTCCCTGGTGGTGGTGGAGGCGTCGTCGAAGACGGCGTCGAACCCGGCGGAGATCAGCTCGCCGATCGCCGCGTCGCTCTGCTGCCCGGCGACGCCGAGTTTGCCGCCGATGACCACCGGGGTCGAGGTCAGTTCACCGCACGCGCGCAGCGCGTCGATGACGCGCAGGCCGTCCTGGTGGCCGTGCCCGTTGACACTGCTGATCACCACCAGGTCGGGCGCGGTCTCCCGGCAGGCGTCGACGAGGACCTGGTCAGGGACGCACGGTCCCAGGTTGATCACCTGGTAGCCCAGCTCCTCGATGAGCAGCTGGAGGAAGACGAGGTTCCAGGTGTGCGAGTCGGAGGCCACGGTCGTGACGACCACGGTGCCGCGCCGGTCACCCGCCGCGCTCACGGCGCTCGTGGCGCCGTGCGTGAGACCGGCGCTCATGCGGTCCCTCCCGCACCGGTGTCGGCGGACGGTCCGTCCACGGCCAGGTAGGAGCGGCTGTGCTCGATCCGGGAGACGGAGAGCACCGTGTCACCCCGCACGACCACCTCGGTGGGGGCCGGGCGGCCCAGGAACATCAGCAGGCTGGCGGTCGGCCCGTACGCCCCGGCGTTGGGGATCGTCACCAGGTCGCCGGGGGCGAGCGCGGGCAGGCCGATCTCGCGGCCGAGGATGTCGCCGGGCGTGCACAGCGGTCCCACCAGGCTGGCGGATTCGACGCACTCCCCGGATTCGGTCCCGACGGCGACGGGCAGCAGCCGGCCCAGACCGGACATGCCGCCGAAGGTGTTGATGCCCGCGTCGAGGATGACGAACTTGCGGCCTCGGCTGACCTTGACGTTGCTGACCGAGGCGACCAGCGTGCCGCTCGCGCCGACGAGGTAGCGGCCCGACTCGCAGGCGATCTCGGGGCCCTCGGTCCGCCACCGCGGGAAGTGGGTGTCCAGCGCGGCCGCGAGTTCGCCGCGCAGCTTGGGGTAGCTGCCCCGGCTGCCGGGCACGGCGTACGGCACGGTGAAGCCGCCGCCGATGTCGAGGAAGCGCAGGGGGAGGTCCAGTTCGTGCTGGAGGCGGGCGGCCAGTTCGATGGTGTGCAGGAACTCGCCGACGAGGCTCTCCTCGTCCTTGGCGTTGCTCAGCGGGAAGAAGTGCATCCCGGTGATGCGGACGCCCGCGACCGTGCGCAGGTCGGGAACGACGTCGGCCAGGGTCTCGCTGTCGAAGCCGAACTGCGAGGGGGTGCCGGTCATCCGGATGCTGCTGGTGGCGCTGGCGGTCGCGCTGTTGACGCGCAGCAGGCAGTCGGCGGTCACTCCGTTCGCCAGGGCTGCGGCGGCCACGTGGCGGACGTCGGAGACCGAGTCGGTGGAGAAGACGCGGACACCCAGGCGGATCGCCTCGTCCAGCTCGCCCGCGGTCTTGCCGGGGCCGGTGTAGAGGCAGTCCTCGCCGCGGAATCCGGCGGCGAGGGCGGACTCCAGCTCGCCGGTGGAGCTGATCTCGGGCCGGCAGTGGCGGCCCTCGCCCTCGCGCAGGGCCCGGACCAGACCCGGGTGGGGGTTGGCCTTGAGGGCGTAGAAGAGGGTGAACTCCTGCGGCAGCGCGTCGGACAGCTGCTGCCGGGCCGCCTC
This sequence comes from Streptomyces sp. NBC_01260, assembly GCF_036226405.1. Classification (NCBI taxonomy): domain Bacteria; kingdom Bacillati; phylum Actinomycetota; class Actinomycetes; order Kitasatosporales; family Streptomycetaceae; genus Streptomyces; species Streptomyces sp. NBC_01260. The sequence continues at coordinate 2,297,856 of NZ_CP108464.1, forward strand.
GATCTCGTCGAGGTCGTACACGTACAGCGGTGTGCCGAAGCGTTCGGCCAGTGCCTGGTAGCGGCTCATCGCACCTCCCCGTCGATCATCTCGGTCAGCACCTGACGGGCGTTCTTCCCGTGCAGGCTCAGCGGCAGTTCGTCCAGGACCCGGCACAGGGCGGGCACCTTGGCCGGTTCCAGCCGCTCGGCCAGCTCCTTGAGCACGGTGTGCGGGGGCAGTTCGGTCTCGGCGAAGAGGACCAGGTCCCGGGTGTCGGTGGGAGGCAGCGCCGTCGCGGTGCGCACCCCGGGGATGTCCATGGCGGCGGCCTCGATCTCCACCGTGCTCATCCGGATGCCCTTGCGCTTGAACATGTCGTCGCGGCGGCCCTCGAAGTAGAGGTAGCCGTCCTCGTCGAGCCGGCCGTAGTCGCCGGTGTGGAGCCGCAGCGCCCCGGTGTCGGGGTCGCGGCGGAAGGTGCGCGCCGAGAGTTCGGGGCGGCGCCAGTAGCCGGGCATGACGTGCGGTCCCACGGCGACGATCTCGCCGGTCTCGCCGGCCGGGAGGGACCGGCCCTCGGCGTCGAGGATCAGGACGGTGGTGCCGGGCAGGGGCAGGCCGACCGACTGGGGGCGCTCGTTCTCCTGGTCCGGCGGCATGATGGAGACGCGCTTGCACTCGGTCTGCCCGAACTGGCGGACCACCTGTACGCCGGGGAACGCCTCGCGCAGGGCGGTGACCGCGTGGGCGGGCAGCGCGGCGCCGGTGTTGGTGAACATCCGCACCGGGGGCGGGTCCTGGGTGTCGCGCCGGGCGAGGGTGCCGATCATCGTGGCCAGCGAGGGAACGATGGGCACCACGGTCGCGCCGGTCTCCCGCATCCGGCGCAGCAGTACGAGGTCGGACTCGCCGCCGTCCAGGACCAGTTGGGAGCGTCCCAGGCAGGCGAGCAGCACCTTGTACAGGCCGTAGTCCCAGGAGATCGGGAAACGGCAGAAGACGACGTCGTCCGGCCGGTAGCCCAGCACTTCCTGGATGGCGCGGGAGGCGAAGGTGACCTGCGCGTGGGGGCACACGACCGCCTTGGGCGCGGCGGTGGAGCCGGAGGTGTAGACGAGGAACGCGGTGTCGTCGGCGCTGATGCCGAGGGGCGGGGGCGCCGGGCGCCCGGCAGCCTCCTCGACGTGGGGCCAGACCGTCGCGAGGTCGTGCACGGGGAGGCCGGCGGCCCGGCCGAGGACCTCGGTGGTGGGGCCGTCGCCGATGATCAGGGAGGGTTCGGCGTCCTCGATGACGGAGCGGAGGTGGTACTCCTTCATCGCGGGGTTGAGCGGCACCAGGATCACACCGAGGCGCGAGGCCCCGTAGACCATGGCCACCAGCTCCCGGCGGCTGGGCAGCTGGACGAGCAGCCGGTCGCCGCGGGCCGCGCCCCGTGCGGTGAGCCAGTCGGCGAAGCCGTGGCTGAGTTCGGCCATCCGCCGATACGTCACCTCGCCGGCGGAGTCGTGCAGACACCGCCCGTCGGGGGTGTCGGCGGTCGCGTCGTCGAGCAGGGAATGGACCGTCCCGCCGTTCCCGTGCGCCGTCGGCGCGTAAGTGGTGTTCGGATTCTCCACGGTTCCAACGTCGCTTTCGGGTGTGGGTGGCGAGCGGGCCGACGTCGTCGCGCGACGGGGGCCGGGCTCTTCGGGGGTGGGGAGGCCCGGCGCGGCCGGGGCACGAACCTGATGAGAGGGGTGGGTTACGTGCCCCGGCGTCCGGGGGGGGGCAGGGCCCGTCCTCAGTCGGCGATGCTCAGCGCCGCGACCGGGCAGACGTTGACGGACTCCAGGACTTCCTCGCGGAGCCTGTCGTCGGGCGTCTCGATCAGCAGGACGACTTTGCCGTCCTCTTCGTCCTGGTCGAAGACCGCGGGCGAGGTGATCACACAGGAACCGGCAGCGACACAGCGCTCTTTGTCGACGATCACACGCATGGGAATCTCCTTTACCAGGTCACCGGCAGCTCGTGGACGCCGTCGATGAGGGCGTTGGCCTTGAAGGGCAGTTCGTCCAGGGCCGCGTCGAGACGCAGTCCGGGGATGCGCCGCAGCAGGGTCGTGAAGACGACCTCCAGCTGCATGCGGACGAGCATCTGGCCCGCGCACTGGTGGCGTCCGAAGCCGAACGCGACGTTGTGGCGTGCCTCACGGCGGGTCAGGTCCAGGGTGTTGGGGTCCTTGAAGACCGCCGGGTCGTGGTTGGAGGCGGAGAGCGAGCAGATGACGCCCTCGCCCTTGCGGATCAGCTGGCCGCCGATCTCGGCGTCCTCCAGCGCGACCCGGACGGTGCCGTGGTCGGAGATGCTGGAGTAGCGCGACAGCTCGTCGATGGCCTGGCCCGAGAGCTCGGGGTGCTCGCGGAGCCAGTCGGCCTGCTCGGGGTGCTGGAGGAGGACGAGGGCGCCGATGGAGATCCCGTTGACGGTGCTCTCGTGACCGGCCGCGATCATGGCCCTGACCAGGGCGCTGATGTCGGACGGTTCCAGCTCGTTCTTCTCCCCGTTGCGCTGGAGGAGGCTGCTGATCAGGTCGTCGCCGGGGTTCTTCTGCCGCTCGGCGATGAGCTCGTAGAGCAGCACCTCGACCTCGGCGTTGGCCGAGGCGTGCTCCTCGGCGCTGCCCTGGGTGACGAGGAGGGTGACCCAGCGGTGGAACAGGTCGCGCGACTCGTGCGGAACACCGGTCAGCTCGCACATGCCGATGGACGGCACGGGCATCGACAGCATGGAGACCAGGTCCACCGGGCCGCCCCGCTCCAGCATCGCGTCGATGCACTCGTCGACGATCTCCTGGGTGCGCGGCCGCATCGCCTCGACGCGCTTCACACTGAGCTCCGGCATCAGCATCATGCGGTGCGCGGTGTGCTCCGGCGGGTCCATGTGCAGCAGGGCGGGCTTGACCTTGCCGAGCAGTTCCATGGGGAAGGCGAACTGGAGCGGGTAGCCGGGGTCGGCCATGTTGGCGCTGAACCGGGGGTCGACCAGCATCTGCCGGACGTCCTCGTACCGGGTGAGGAGCCATGCCTCACGGCCGTTGAACCTGAGCTTGACCCGGGAGACCGGCTCGGTCTCCCGCAGGACCGCGTACTCCGGTGCGGGGTCCAGGGGGCAGCCGGTGCGCTCCAGGGGGAAGGCACGGGGCTGGGCGTGCGGGCATGCGTCGACGAGATCGGACATGGTTCCTTCTCCAGAGGTCTCTGCGCTCGGTGGGTACGGGGCGGCGATGGCCGGCTCAGCCACGGGCCTTCTCGAGGGAGGCGCGCACGGCGGCGGCGGTGCGGGCGATGTTCTCGCTGAGCGGCAGGGCGCGCAGGTCGGCGGAGAGGACCTCCACCGACGGGGTGAGGTCGACGCCCTTGGCGTCCAGCGTGTGCAGCAGCCCGGTGATGTCGTAGTCGCCCTCGCCCGGCAGCAGACGGCCGCTGAGGACTTCGTTCATGACGTCGGGGGACGGGGTGCTCGGGGCATCGGCGAACTCCACGGCCGCGATCTGCGCGCCCGTGAGCTGGTCGATCGAGCCGACGCCCGTCGGGTCGCGGAAGAGGTGCCACATGTCGACGAGCAGGCCGGCGTTGGGCCGGTCGGCGGCGACGATGATGTCGGAGGCGACCTGGTAGGTGAAGCCGGGCATCACGGCCATGGCTTCGAGGGAGATGTTCAGTCCGCGCGCGGCGGCCCGGTCGCACATCGCGCCGAAGCGCTCGGTGAGGACCTCGGTGGGGGGCATCTCCACACCGGGCGGGTAGACGGCACAGGACTTGACGGAGGGAATGCCGGCCAGCTCGGCCAGCTCGAAGAGGCGGGTCTCCGTCTCCAGGGCGGGCCCGCTCTCCTCCGGTCCGGCGCTCCAGCCGAAGTGGACCTCCAGCTCGTGCAGCCGGACCCCGTACTCGGAGAGCAGTCCGCGCAGCTTGTCCGCCGAGTGGTCGGACAGGAACGTCTCCAGCTCCTCGACGCTCATGCCCATCGAGACGCAGTTGTTCTCGGCCAGCGCCGCCAGCCGCTCCTCCAGCGTGTACCGCACCGGCTCCTGCCAGACCGACCCGGTCAGCTGCAGATAGGCGAATCCCAGGTCGGTCCTGGTCAGAAGGGTCATGGTGTACCTCTCGCTCGGAAGTCCGCGGCCGGTCCTGGTTCCGGTGGCAGGGACGCGGCGCCGGCCTGGGCGCGTCCCACCGGAGGTGCGTTGGGTCCGGGGCGGTCGGGCCGCGCTCAGGCGGCGAGGCTCCGGCGGACGGGCCGGAGCGCCGTCCTGGGGTCCACGGCGACGACGTCGAAGTTCCTGGTGGTGACGGGAACCCTGCCGAAGAGGCTGTCCGGGCCGGCGACGTAGAGCCTGCCGACGCCGTGGCGGCGCAGGGCGTCGACGACGACGGGCCAGCGGACCGGGCGGACGAAGCCGTCCAGCAGCATGGTGCGGACCTGGTCGCCGGTGGTCAGCAGGGTGCCGTCCTGGTCGGCGACGACCGGAATCCGCGGATCGTGGAAGGTCAGCGGGGCGAACAGTTCCTTCTCGGCCCGCTCGCGCAGCGGGGCGAAGACGCTCGCGTGCATGGGCGGACGCATCGTGTACAGCGGCAGACCGCCGACCGAACGCAGCCGCTTGCCCAGCCAGTCGAGGACGGGCGCGCGCAGCGACACCATGTGGAAGTCCTCGTCGACCTGGCAGGAGATCTCGTACCACTCGCCGCGCTCGTCGAGTTCGGCGAGCACCCGGTCCAGTTCCGGGCGCGGGACGCGGGTGAAGGAGTGGGTGACGACATCCTGGTGGTTCTCGGCGAACCAGGACTCCAGGAGCCTGGCCCAGCCGGCGGTCAGCCGGACCGCGTCGGCGAAGTCCAGGACGCCGGTGTGGGCCGCCGCGGTCTTGCCGCCGAAGCTGGGTCCGACGCAGAGCTCGGGTTCCGGGTCGAACCGGTCGTGCGCCCACGCGGCGAGGGCCAGGCAGTTGACGAGGAACGCGACCTGCGCGTATTCGCTGTAGTCGCCCTCGGCCTCGCGGTAGCGGTCGACGAGCGAGTAGCCGAGCGCGTCGTCGGCATCGGCGACCAGCCGGCGGGCCACCGGGTTGATCAGCATGAACTTGGCCGAGTCCTGGAAGCGCGTGGGGCTCATGCCGGGGAAGACCAGCGCAGCACCGGCGCGGAAGTCGTCTCTCATGGTGTTCCTGCCCTTCAGCACGTCGTCCCGGAGCGATCAGCCCGTCGGGCGCTTCGATTCCGAACCGGTCGGGACCCAGGCTGAGGTCTGCCCGCCGCCGCCAAAACCCCTAAGGTTGCGGGTCCCAATTCCGTTGACGCGCCGCGCTCGCACAGGCGCGGCGCCGTGCGGACCGGGCGGCGTAAAGGGACTTCGCTTCCACCCGGCGCTCCCCCGTAGAGCCCCTAAGGGTCGGGGGCCCGGCCGCGGGTGGGACGAGGCCTCGCGGACAGCCCTTAAGGGGGGTGCCGGACAACTTAGGGGAGGGCACGCGGCCGCGCCGGGTCTTCAATGAGGGACGGTTATCCGGATTCCGGCGCCGGTGGAGGAACCCGCCGCGCACCGTCGAGCCATGGATGGGTGGGACCATGACAGTGATTCAGGACGCCCCGTCGAACAGCGTGGGCGACAACTCCGCGGCGCCCCGGCCGGATCTGCGCTCGCTGGTGGACCAGGCGGCCGGGCTGAAGAGCGCGGCGCACGAGGGAATGGGTCCGCGCTCCACCGAACAGCAGCACGCCCGGGGCAAGCTGACGGCTCCGGAGCGACTGGAACTGCTCTTCGACGCGGGCACGTTCCAGGAGGTGGAGCCGCTGCGGCGGCACCGGTCCACGGGGTTCGGCCTGGAGCACCGGCGGCCGAGCGGGGACGGGGTGATCACCGGGTGGGGCCAGGTGCACGGCCGTACGGTGTTCGCGTACGCGCATGACTTCAGGGTCTTCGGCGGCTCGCTGGGCGAGGCGCACGCGCAGAAGATCCACAAGGTGATGGATCTGGCGCTCTCCACCGGCGCACCGCTGGTGGGGCTGAGCGACGGTGCCGGGGCACGCATCCAGGAGGGTGTGACGGCGCTCGCCGGGTACGGCGGGATCTTCCGCCGCAATGTGCGGGCGTCCGGGGTGATTCCCCAGATCAGTGTGATTCTCGGGCCGTGCGCGGGCGGTGCCACCTACTCGCCGGCGCTCACCGATTTCGTCTTCATGGTGCGGGACATCTCGCAGATGTACATCACCGGGCCCGACGTGGTCCAGGCCGTGACCAACGAGCGGGTGACGCACGAGCAGCTCGGTGGGGCCGAGGTGCACGCGACGGTCTCCGGCGCGGCCGGCTTCGTGTACGACGACGAGGCGGAGTGTCTGGAGGAGGTCAGGCACCTGCTCTCCCTGCTGCCCGCGAACAACCGCGAACTACCGCCCGAGGCACCGACCGACGACCCGGCGGACCGGCGGTGCGAGAGCCTGCTGAGCCTGGTGCCGCACCACGCCAACCAGTCGTACGACATGCGCGCGGTGATCCGGGAGATCGTCGACGACGAGGACTTCTTCGAGGTCCACGCGCAGTGGGCCACCAACATCATCTGCGCGCTGGCCCGGCTGGACGGCCACACGGTCGGCATCGTGGCGAACCAGCCCGCCTCGCAGGCCGGGGTGCTGGACATCCACGCCTCGGAGAAGGCGGCGCGGTTCGTCCAGACCTGCGACGCGTTCAGCATCCCCCTGGTCACGCTGGTCGACGTGCCGGGCTTCCTGCCCGGCACCGACCAGGAGCACCGGGGCATCATCCGGCACGGGGCGAAGCTGCTCTACGCCTACTGCGACGCGACCGTGCCCCGCGTCCAGGTCATCCTGCGCAAGGCGTACGGCGGTGCGTACATCGTGATGGACTCGCGGTCCATCGGCGCCGACCTGTCCTTCGCGTGGCCGACCAACGAGATCGCCGTGATGGGCGCGGAGGGCGCGGCGAACATCGTCTTCCGCCGGGAGATCGCTGCCGCGGCTGATCCCGCGGCGGCCCGTGAGCAGCGGATCAAGGAGTACCAGCAGGAGCTGATGCACCCCTACTACGCGGCGGAGCGGGGCCTGGTCGACGATGTGATCGATCCGGCCGAGACCCGTGCGGTGCTGGCGAGTTCCCTCGCGATGCTGCGGACCAAGGACGCACCGGTCCCGGCCCGGAAGCACGGCAACCCCCCGACCTGAGACCTGTGAGGAGTGACCCGTATGACCGCTCTCCGCCACGCCCCGACAGCCCGGCCCACCGGCCCGGACCGCACCGGACCTGCGCTGCGTTTCCTCGGCGGCGCACCGTCCACCGAGGAGATCGCCGCGGTGACCGCCGCGCTGCTGAGCCTGCGCCGCGCCCCGGCGACCGGTCCGGACGCCCCTCCCGACGCCGCACCCCGGTGGAGCGCACCGCTGCACTACCGGCCGCCCGGCAGCTGGGCGGCACGATGAGAAAGGACGTGGAGCACTGATGACGGACGACTCCCGGGAGACCGGACCCTGGATCCGGCGTTTCCATCCGGCACCCGAGGCGCGCGCCCGCCTGGTCTGCTTCCCGCACGCGGGCGGATCGGCCACCTACTACTTCCCGGTGTCGCGTGCGCTGTCCCCGGCGGTCGACGTGCTCGCGATCCAGTACCCGGGGCGCCAGGACCGCAGGAACGAGCCCTGCGTCGAGGACATCGAGGAGCTGGCCGGCCTCGTCGTCGAGGAGCTGCGCCCCTGGGGGGACGTGCCCCTGACCCTGTTCGGTCACAGCATGGGGGCCACGCTCGCGTTCGAGGTGGCCCGCAGGCTGGAGGCCGCGGGGACACCGCCGGACACGCTCTTCGCCTCCGGCCGCCGGGCGCCCTCCCGGGTGCGCGAGGAGACCGTGCACCTGGCGGACGACGACCGTCTCATCGCCGACATCAGCCAGCTGAGCGGGACCGATTCCGCGGTGCTGGCCGATCCCGAGATCCTGCGGATGATCCTCCCGGCGGTCCGCAGCGACTACAAGGCCGCGGAGACCTACCGCTACCGGCCGGGACCGCCGCTCGGCCTGGACGTCGTGGCGCTCGCCGGTGACGACGATCCGCAGGTGACCGTCGACGAGGCGGCGTCGTGGCGCGAGCACACCACGGCGTCGTTCGAGCTGAAGGTGTTCCCCGGTGGGCACTTCTTCCTGGACTCCCACGTGGCTCCGGTCCTCGATCTGATCCGCGCGCGCATGAGGGGGCCGGCGGTGGGATCGTGAGCCGCCGGGGGCGACGGGCTGCCCGGCCCGCGCGCCCGGTCGCCCGCGTGTGAGTGCCGTACGGGGACGCCCGGACCGGCGTCCGCCTCGGGAAACCCCCTGCCGCATGCCCCGGAGCCACCTCCGGGGCATGTGTGTTTCATGCCCCGTCCAATGCAATCCGGACAGAGTTGCGCTTCCCTCACCAGAATCTAGACGACCGTACTAGACTAACGTCTATCGCGGCATCGGGCAGTCTGCCCTCAAGAGCCGATGTGCGAGGCAGTCCCGGTCGGCGCCCGTGAGCGCACCGGCCTGACAGACATCCCATCCCGCCCCGCGTACACGGTCACGCCTCCTTCCCATGGTTGGCCGTCACCGACCGGCTATCGACTACGGAGGCCAGAGTGCCGGTACGACCAGAGCACGGCGTCACCTCACGCGTCACCGAGGACGGGTGCCTCGAATTCCTCACCGCTACGGACGGCGCCAGTTACCGGTGCAGCCCCGTCGCCGCGGCCATGTGGATCGCGCTGCGCCAGCACAACGGCCAACTCGGCCCGGCGGCCGAGATGCTGGCCGAGCTGTGGTGCACGGACCCGGAGAACACCCGTACCGACATGGACATCTGGGTGAGCGAGCTGCGCGACGCCGGCCTGGTCCGCGACGAGCCCTGAGGGGCGGAGGCGCGGCGCCCGCCCTTCTTCCGGGCGCCCGATCGCCCCCTCGAACCCCTCTCGCGTCCCGTTCGAGCAGCCTCGGCCACGCCTCTTTCAGGCGACCGGGCCCGAGCCGGCGGCGGCACCCTGGTGCAGCACCAGAATGGCCCGCATCGCCTCGGCCAGATCACGCCCGGAGGGCGCGGTCTCCGGCGAGAACAGCCACAGCGACATCACCCCGTTGAGCAGCGCGGCGTAGAACCGGCCGAGGGTGTCCGCCATCTGCTCGTCGACCTCGCTCTCGTCCACGCCGTGAAAGAGCGCCACCAGCGCCGACCAGCCGAACGGCTGTGCCCTGGAGAGCCCTTCGCGCATCTGGGGCAGGTTCTCCGCGTGCACGGCGACCTCCACGCTCAGCGCCCACAGGGGTTTGCGCTCCGGGAAGATCTCGACGATGCGGTTCCAGACCATCTCGAATCGCTCGATCGTCGAGGAGGCGGATTCGAGGTCGGCCCCGATCGCGGTGCCCGGCCCGAACTCGTCCGCCCACTCCTGCATCGCCTGGACATACGCCTGCACCAGCAGGGCGTCCTTGGACCCGTAGTGGTAGCCGATGGACGCCAGAGCGGTTCCGGATGCCGCCACGATGTCGCGCGCACTCGTACGGGCGAACCCCTTCTCCAGCAGACAGCGCTTCGCACCTTCCAGAAGATCTTCACGGTGACCCACAGCACCACCCTTGCCTCGAAGTCGTCGGGGCATCTTAGACCGACCGAACTCCCCCAGAACCGACAAGCGTTGGACCGTGACCGCCGAACGCTCCACCGCCTCCCGAGCGTGCAGCTTGTGGCCACTAGAGGATGCGTCGAGCGTGCGCCACACTCTTAGGCGTGTGGCGTACGCACACGCGTTCCATATACGCCACACGCGTTCCAATGAGGCATTTTCCCAATGCCGGGACAAGTCAATCTGCTGCGTGGCGTTCGGGGGACAGAGTGGAATTTGCCGAAAGAGAGCCGGAAGTCCAGGCGTTGCGCACCGCACTCGATGAGTGCCGGAACGGCGCGGCACGCATCGTCCTCATCGAGGGAGCCGCCGGATGCGGCAAGAGTGAGCTCATCGACACCCTCGCCGACTGGACCGAAACCGGCGACGAGCTGACGCTGCGGGCGTTCTGCTCACCGACCGAACGGGAGCTGCCGCTCGGCCTGATGCGACAGCTGACCGAGGACGCACCGGCCGGCGCGCTCCCCGAGGTCTCCACCGCACCGGACGGCCAGCCGCAGGTCAGCGCGATGCGGAAGTTCCAGACAGCGCTGGAGCGGCTGAGCGCCACCACCGTGCTGATCATCACCGTCGATGACGTGCACCACGCGGACAGCGCGTCCCTGCGGTATCTCCAGCACATCGTCCGGCACTGCCGCTCCACCAGGATGCTGCTGGCGCTCACGACCCCCCTCCACCAGGACGGCCAGGACGCCGCCTTCGGTACGGAGCTGCTGCGCAGCCGCAACGTGCGACGCATCCGGCTGCGGCGGCTGAGCCCCGAGGGATGCCGACGCGTCGCGGCCGGCTCCCACGGCACCACCCCGCGCGAGGCGCTCTCCGGCGAGCTGCACGCGATCAGCGGGGGCAACCCGCTGCTGCTGCGCGCGCTCCTGGAGGAGTACCGCTCCGCCCCGACCGGCACCGACGCCTTCCGCCCCGAGCAGGGCGGGCTGTTCGGGCAGGCCGTCCTGACCTGTCTGCGGCACAGCGGGCCGCACATGCTGGACCTCGGCGCGGCGCTCGCCGTGCTGGGCGACGCCTACACACCGGAACGGGCCGGCAGGCTCCTGGGCGTCCCGGCCTTCGCCGCCGCGCAGTCGGTCGCCTCGCTGTCCGCCTCCGGGATTCTCAACGGCCACCGCTTCCCGCACCCGCACACCGAGACGGCGATCCTGGATCAGGTGCCGGCCGGTGTGCTGGCCGGCCTGCAGCTGCGTACCGCCGAACTCCTGCACCTGGAGGGCGAATCCGTCACCCGGGTCGCCGGGCACCTGCTCGCCGCCACCCGGCTGGGCGGATCGCTCACCGCCGTACCCTGGGCCGTTGACGTGCTGCGGGAGGCCACCGAGGACCTGCTGGCCCGCGGCGACTCCGTCCGTGCCACGAAGGCGCTCGAACTCGCCCACGAACTGAGCCGCGACGAACAGCAGCGGGCCGACATCAAGACCCGGCTCGCGGCCGTCACCTGGCGGGTCAACCCGGGCCGGGCGGAGAAGCACCTGTCCGCCCCGCTCGCCGTGCTCCGGTCCGGCCGGCTGGCCGCCGAGCGCCTGGCACCGCTGGCCGAACTCCTCACCTCCCAGGGCCGGATCGCCGAGGCGGCCGAGGTGATGTCCATGATCCTCAGCGATACCGCGGCGAGCGGCGCCGGGGACCACGCGGGGACCGGATACGGACCCCGCCCGGCCGAGACGGCGGGCACTTCCGGTGTCCGGGCCGAGACTCCGCGAGAACCCGGCGGGGGAAGACCCGCGGCCGATGCCGAGAACAGTGCCGAGACCACGGCCGCCGAACGCTTCCTGCGCACGACCGTCCTCACCGACGAGACGCTGGAACCGGTCATGCGCGCCCTGCGGTCCCTCTCCTACTTCGGTCAGCCCGAACGGGCCGCCGCCTGCTGCCGCGAGCTGATCGCCGAGGCCGAGCGGCAGAAGGCCCCCGCCTGGCAGGCCCTGTTCTCCTCGGCGCTCGCGGCGGTACTGCTGCGCCTGAGCGATCTGCACGCCGCCGAGGAGTACGCGCGCCGGGCGCTGGACTGCCTGCCCGAGCAGAGCAGCAGCGCGTTCATCGGCAGCCCGACGGCCACCCTGATCCGGGCCCGCACCCTCATGGGGGACCACGCGGCGGTCGCCCGGCAGCTCCACCAGCCCGTCGCGGACACGCTGTTCAAGAGCACCCACGGTCTCGCCTACTTGCGCGCCCGCGGCCTCTATCTGATGGCGACGCATCAACTCCACGCCGCACTGGGCGACTTCCTGGAAGCGGGGCGGCTCGCCAAGAGCTGGGGCGTGGACCGGCCGGCCATCCTGCCCTGGCGCACGGACGCGGCCGACGCGCTGTTCCGGCTCGGTGAGACGCAGCGGGCCAAGGCGCTCGTGGAGCAGCAGTTCGCCGACCCGGACGCGCGCAGGCCGTGGGTACGCGGTATCAGCCTGCGTCTACGCGCGGTGACCTCGGATCCTCGCCAGCAACTCGCCCTGCTGAACCAGTCGGTCGACGAGCTGAGCCGCTCCGGCGACCGGGTGGAGCTGGCCCGTTCACTCGCCGCGCTGGGCCGTTCGCTGCGGGCGGTCTCCGAGCCCGCACGGGCGGACGCGGTGATCCGCAGGGCCTGGAACCTGGCCCGGGAGTGCGGTGCTGAGTCGCTGCGCGAGGAGATCTGCCCGGAACTCGGCCCGGAGGACGGGATGCACCGGCGTGGCGCCCCGGAGGAGTACCGTTCCGATGCCGACACGAAGCTGAGCGACTCCGAGCGCCGGGTGGCCACCCTCGCGGCGAGCGGCTACACCAACCGCGAGATCTCCCTGAAGCTGCACATCACCGTCAGCACCGTCGAGCAGCACCTCACCCGCGTCTACCGCAAGCTCAACATCACGCGCCGGCAGGACCTGCCGGTGGACCTGCACCTCGCGGTCTCCACGGCCGAAGCCGTCTGATCGGGGCTTCCGGGCCCGGTGTGGACCGCGACCCGGCACGGACTGGAAGGACTGGCCTCGGTGACCCAAGGAAGGCTGCTCGCACTCAGCGACCAGCACGTCGCCCATGAGGAGAACCGGCGCATCACGGAGTCGCTCCGGCCGGATTCCGACGACGACTGGCTGCTCGTCGCCGGGGATGTCGGCGAAAAGTTCGAGGACATCGCCTGGGCGCTGAAACTCCTCGCGGAGCGCTTCGCCCAGGTCGTCTGGGCCCCTGGCAACCACGAGTTGTGGACCCACCCCGCCGACCCCGTCACGCTGCGCGGCGCCGCCCGCTACGAGGCCCTGGTCGAGCTGTGCCGAGGCCTGGGCGTACTGACCCCCGAGGACCCGTACCCGGTCTGGCACGGCGGGGAGGCACCCGTCACGATCGCCCCCCTGTTCGTCCTGTACGACTACTCCTTCCTCGCCCCCGGGACCCGCACCAAGGAGGAATCCCTGCGCGTGGCCCACGAATCGGGGGTGGTGTGCACCGACGAGTTCCTGCTTCACCCCGATCCGTACCCGTCGCGGGACGCCTGGTGCCGGGCCCGGGTCGCCCTCACGCAGGAGCGGCTCGCGGCCGTCGACCCCGGGCACGGCACGGTCCTGGTCAACCACTATCCGCTGGTTCGGGACCCGACGCGGGTCCTGCGCCACCCCGAGTTCGCCCAGTGGTGCGGCACCGAGCTGACCGCCGACTGGCACCGGCGCTTCCGCGCGGTCGCCGCCGTCTACGGCCACCTCCACATCCCCCGGGTCACCTGGTACGACGGGGTCCGCTTCGAGGAGGTGTCGATCGGATACCCGAGGGAGTGGCGTTCCCGGCCGGCCCGCTCCCCGCTGCGCCAGATCCTGCCTCGGCCCACATCGGAGCACGCGGCATGATCGAGGCCATACTTCCCCCGGAGGTGGCCGCCGTGGGCGTGTTCGGCGATCTGTCGCCCCGGGAGGACTGCGGGCTCTTCCCGGCGGAGACGGCAGTGATCGCCCGGTCGGTGGCGCGCCGCCGCGCCGAGTTCACCACCGTACGGCTGTGCGCGCGGCGCGCGATGGACGAACTCGGTCTGCCGCCGGCGCCCCTGCTGCCCGGGAAGCGGGGCGCGGTCAGCTGGCCGGACGGCGTGACCGGCAGCATGACCCACTGCGCCGGCTACCGCGCGGCGGCGGTCGCCCGCACCGGGGCCGTCGCGTCACTGGGCATCGACGCGGAACCGAATCGGCCACTGCCCGACGGCGTGCTGGAGGTCGTCTCCCTGCCGGGCGAGCGAGCCGGGCTCGCCGCACTCGCCCGGCGACGCCCGGAGGTGTGCGGGGACCGGCTGCTGTTCAGCGCCAAGGAGTCGGTGTTCAAGACCTGGTATCCGCTGACCCGGCGCGAACTCGACTTCACGGAGGCGGAACTCGACTTCGACCCGGCGGGCACCTTCTCGGCGCGGCTGCTGGTGCCGGGCCCCGAGGTGGCCGGGCGACGTCACGACACGTTCTGCGGGCGCTGGTCGGTGGGGCGCGGCTTCGTCGTGACCGCGATCGCCCTGTCCGCGTGAAGTGAACGGCCGGTCCGCGCACTGCCGCGTTCCGTCCGCACTTCCGCGGCGCGCGGCTGGCCGCACGGTGGAAACAGGGAAAACCTTCAACTAACCGCTTCCCTGCATACGGCAAACCCAAACGGTGTCACGACCCGAACGCAAGTAAAGGGACGGTAAATGAAATGCATTAATTGAGTAAATAATGTTCGATGCGCAACCCCCTCGGTTACGCTCATGATCGACCCAGCCCGCCCCGATTGCCCTTACAGGCAATTCGACATGAGGGGAATTTTTCCTGACTCGGCACCGCCGAGGCAACTCCCCGAACACTGCTGTTTCAATTCCCAACAAGCTTTCCGAAATTTTCCGCACCGCCCCTCTCCACCGCACAGCCTTACCCTCGGATCACTCGTGAGCGAATTCACGCTCCATTTCTCTTCACGAAATCCAGATACCCTAGAGTCGAAGCCCACCGACCTGCGGGCACAAGGGGGGAGCAGCGAATGCCGGCAGCCAGAGGCTCCCACTCGCTTGGGGAATTCACACCACAGGACCGCGGCGCATCGACGCATCGGTTCAGCGGGGACGAGACCCGGTTCGAGCGCGAGGCCGTCGCCGAGGGTCTGAGCCTGAGTCCCGAGCAGTCGATCGGCGCGGAGCGGGTGCTGCGGCTCCTGGGCCTGATCCGGTCGGCTGCCGCCGCGGGCGAACTCATCGCCCCGGTGGACGCGGAGGAGGCGGGGGCGTTGCTGGCACGGGCGCTCGGAGCTCAGCTGCGCGAACGTGAGCTGCGCGAACGTCACACGGACGGCGAAACCGGTGACCTCGCGGAGAACGGGCCGGACCGGGCGGGTCCGCCCTCCGCCGCTCCTCCCCCGGCGTGCGATCCCGCCGACGCCGCGGCCTTTCACACGCTGATCAACGAGATGAGCACCCACTGCCGGGAGGAACTCCTCCTCGTCCTGCCCAGTGGCGCCCGCCCCTGCCAGGCCTTTCCGACCGCCCGGACCATCGCCCTGGATCTGCTCGCCCGCGGGGTGCGGGCCCGGCTGATCTACCAGCACGCCATCCGCGGCGACCTGGTCACCCGGGCCCTGGTGCGGGAGCTCACCCAGCACGGGGCCGAGGTCAGGACCAGCGCGGAACTGATCGATCCGCTCGTCGCCTTCGACCGCGAAGCGCTCGTTCTCCCCCACTCCACGGACTCCTCCCGGGGGGCCGGCGTGACATCGGCGGCCGCGGTGCGGGACCCGGCCGTGGTCGCGTTCGCCTGCGCCGCTTTCGAGAACCTGTGGAACACCGCGAGCCCACTCATTCCCGACGCGAAGAACACCACGCACACAATCGATGACCTCAAGAAGTCAATAGTGCGTCTTCTCGCAATGGGCCACAAGGACGAAATGGTGGCCCGCCGGCTCGGCATATCGGTCCGGACGTGCCGTCGCCATATCGCTGAAATCATGGATGAACAGGGAGCTCTCAGCCGCTTTCAGGCCGGTGTTCATCTGACCCGGGCAGGCCTGGTCGACGATCCCTTTCCACCGCCGGGAGAGCCGTGACAGAAAAAGAGCCCGACCTGTCGGACAATCCCCGGGCCGCGGAAGGGCCCCCGCACTCGGCATACGTGCCCGGAACATCACCCGCATAACGAACCGGACCGTTACGCACGTACCGAATACGTGCCGAAATACCGCCCCGTGCCGCTCCGCTCCGCCTGTGACAACGGCGGCCCCCGGGACCACAGTGTGGTCCCGGGGGCCGCCGTCAGTCACGGATCAGGGCTACTTGGTCCACTCCGACCAGTCCATGTTCCAGCCGTTGAGGCCGTTGTCCGGCTGGATCGTCTTGTCGTGGGAGTTCTTCACGACCACGACGTCGCCGATGAGCGAGTTGTTGAAGAACCAGGCCGCCGGGGTGCCCGGGTCGCCGCCGCCGCGGGCGTCCATCATGCCGACGCAGCCGTGGCTGGTGTTGCTGGAGCCGAAGACGCCCGAACCGCCCCAGTAGTTGCCGTGGATGAAGGTGCCCGACGTGGACAGGCGCATCGCGTGCGGCACGTCCTTGATGTCGTACTCACCACCGAAGCCGACGGTGTCACCGTTCATCCGGGTCACCCGGAGCTTCTCGCTGATGACCATCCGGCCGTTGTACGTGGTGGTGGCCGGGGCGCCCGCGGAGATCGCGATGTCCTTGACCTGCTTGCCGTCGCGGACGACCTTCATCCGGTGCGAGCTCGCGTCCACGGTGCTGATCTGCCGGCGGCCGATGGTGAACGACACCGTCTTGACCTGCTTGCCGTAGACCCCCGGGCGTCCCTCGACGCCGTCGAGGTTGAGCTTCACGGTCACCTTGGTGCCCGCGGCCCAGTAGTCCTGCGGCCGGAAGTCCAGGCGGTCGTTGCCGAACCAGTGGCCCTCGACCTCGACGGCCGGCTCGGCCGTCACCTTGATGGCCTTCTCGACGGACTCCGGGTCGGTGATGCCGCGGGTGAAGTGGATCGAGACGGGCATGCCGACGCCGACCGTGGCACCGTCCTCCGGGGTGTACTGCCCGATGAAGGTGTTCTGCGGGACCAGCGTGGTGAAGGCGGTGTCCTTCGCCGACTCACGGCCCTTCTCGTCCTTGGCCACGGCGTGGACCTTGTACTTGGTCGCCGAGGCCAGATGCTGGTCCGGCTCCCAGCTGGCGCCGTCCGCCGCGATCTTGCCCTCGACCTCGGCACCCTTGGCGTCGGAGACCTTGACCGTGGAGAGCTTCCCCTGTTCGGCCGAGATCTTCAGCGCCCCGCTGGTGGCGACGGAGTCGGCACCGTCCTTCGGGGCGACCTTCACCACCGCCTGCGAGGCACTGGTGTCGCCGGTCTTCGCACCGCCCGCCCCGCCCTTGCTCCCGCCCTCGGTGTCTTCCCCGCCGCATGCCGTCACCAGCAGCAACAGCGCGCCCAGCACCAGAGCCAGCAGTCCGGTGGCTCCACGTCCACGCCGCCCGCTGTTCGCCCCGGCCAATGTCCCCGATATCGGCTGCCCGTTCAATGTGGTCGTCTCCCCTCGCACGGCCTGGCCCCGCCAAGGCCCTGGGAGCTCACAGGCTCCCGCCCCCGCGCGCTGCATATGCGCGCTCAGCGAAAGATAATCACACCGACTGCGGGCAGATCTCCCCCGGAATGTCACCGTTCCGTCCCAACTCGTTCAGGACTTCGCCTGGTCGCGGGCGGTACCGGCGCCGGGGGGCTGTACCGGCAGGGGGCAAACGCGGCGGACGGCGCGGCCGCACCGGCCGCGCCGTCCGTACGGCTGCGGGAGTGACGGCTCCGGGAGACCCCGGGTGTCCATGCGGGGGCCGAGGCGTGTCAGCGCACGGCGGAACCCGCCTTCCACTGGGTCCAGTTCAGATTCCAGCCGCCCAGCCCGTTGTCCGGGGCGACCATCTTGTCCTTGGAGTTGACGACCTCGACGACATCCCCGACGAGCGTCCGGTCGAAGAACCAGCCGGCCGGGGTGGACCCGCTGCCGCCCTGCTCGTCGCGGAGCCCGATGCAGCCGTGGCTGACGTTGGTCGAGCCGAAGACGTCGTCGTCGGACCAGTAGTTGCCGTGCAGGAAGGTGCCGGACTCGGTGAGCCGGATGGCGTGCGGGACGTCCTTGATGTCGTACTCGCCACCGAAGCCGACGGTCCGCCCGTCCATCCGGGTCACCTCGTGCATCTCGCTGACCACCATCTTGCCGTTGTACGTGGTCGTCGTCGGCGAACCCGCCGTGATCGGGACCGTGGAGACGAGCCGCCCGTCTCGGCGCACCTCCATGGTGTGCGCGGCCGAGTCCACCAGGGACGTCTGCTCCCGGCCCACCGTGAACCTGATGGTCTTGTGCTGGGTGCCGTACACCTGCGGCGCCCCCTCCACATCGCGCAGCCCCACCTCGACGGTGACCTTCGTGCCGGGCTCCCAGTAGGCGGCCGGGCGGAAGTCCAGCCGGTCCGCGCCGAACCAGTGCCCGGCCACCTCGACCGGCGGATCACTGGTCACCCGGATGGCCCGCTGCACCGCCGCGCGGTGGGTGATCGGACGGTTGAACTCGAAGGAGACGATCATGCCGGTGCCGACCGTGGACCGGTTCTCCGGCTTGAAGTGGCCGTTGAAGCGGTGTTCGGGTACCACCGTGGTGAAGGTGGTGTGGCGGGCCGAGCGGTGCCCCGCGCCGTCCAGGGCCACCGCGTCGACGCTGTACTTGGCGGCGAGCCCGAGCCGGCCCGCCGCTCCCTGCGGAGTCCAGGAGAGGCCGTCCTTCGCGATCAGGCCCCTCACCTCCTGCCTCTGCGCGTCCTCGATCCGGGTCACCTTGACGCTCTCCAGCCGCCCGTCCGGGACCTTCACCTCGACCTTGCTGTCCGGTCCTACGTCCTCGGCCCTGTCCTGCGGGGTGATCCGGATCGCCTCCTGCGGCGACCGGGCCTTCCCGCCGATGACCGGGCCCCCGCCCGAGCAGCCGGTCAGAACAGCCAGTACGGCCAGTACGGCGAGCAGTCCCGACCGTGTCAGCACGGTGACCGGGCTCGCGTCTGCCTTCTTCGCTACGTGGTTCACGTCCCCCCCAACGACCGGGGCCCGTCGGGGGAAACGTGAGTGCGGGTCCACTCGTGGGCAGAACAGAGGGGACGACCACACTCGGGGAGCCGCGGCCGGGACGCCGCGTGCTCCCTTTCGGTGCCGGTCCCCCACGAGCCGCGGGAGGCGAGCAGGTGTCGAGCGCAGCCGAGCAGGAGGCAGTGCCGAAGACGTTTCCGGGACCGGCCGGACAACCGGTGGAACGGCCGGCCACCGCGCCGGCCGGCCCCGTACAGATGCCCGCCGTCGGGCACGGGCGGCGGCCGCCCACCGTGTGGCCCGGTACGCCGATGCCGCTCGGAGCCCGCTTCCGGGTGGGGCCCGACGGGATGGCGGGCACCAATTTCGCGCTCTGGGCAGGCGGTGCGGAGGCCGTGGAGCTCTGTCTCTTCGAGGAGGACGGCACCGAGACCCGGCTGCCGCTGACCGAGCTGACCCACGAGATCTGGCACGGCTTCGTGCCCGGCGTACGGGCCGGGCAGCGCTACGGCTACCGGGTGCACGGCCGCTGGGACCCGTGGACGGGCGCCCGCTGGAACGCGGCGAAGCTGCTCCTCGATCCGTACGCACGTGCGGTGGACGGTTCCTTCACCCTTCCGGCCGAGGTGTACGGCCATGTGAGGGACTGGCCCCAGCAGCAGGTCGCCGACACCGTGCGCGACGAACGGGACTCCGCCCCGTACGTCCCCAAGGGGGTGGTCGTCCACGATGACGACGACTGGGCCGAGGACCGGCGGCCCAAGACCCCCTGGGCCGACACCGTCATCTACGAACTGCACGTCCGCGGCTTCACCAAGCTCCACCCGGGCATCCCCGAGGAGCTGCGGGGCACCTACGCCGGACTCGCGCACCCCGCGGCCATCGGCCATCTGAAGCGCCTCGGGGTGACGGCCGTGGAGCTGCTGCCGGTGCATCAGTTCGCCCACGAGGACCATCTGCTCCGGCGCGGGCTGCACAACTACTGGGGCTACAACTCGATCGGCTACTTCGCCCCGCACGCCGGCTACTGCGCGAGCGGCACCGCGGGCCAACAGGTCGGCGAGTTCAAGCGGATGGTCCGCGCCCTGCACGACGCCGGGATCGAGGTGATCCTCGACGTGGTCTACAACCACACGGCGGAGGCGGGCGAGCTCGGCCCGATGCTGTCGCTGCGCGGCATCGACAACCGCGGCTACTACCGGCTCCAGTCCGACGCCCGCAGATACGCGGACTACACCGGGTGCGGCAACACCCTGCACGTGGTGCAGCCGAACGTCCTGCGGCTGATCACCGACTCCCTGCGGTACTGGGTCACCGAGATGGGCGTCGACGGCTTCCGCTTCGACCTGGCGGCGGCGCTCGCCCGCTCGATGCACGACGTCGACATGCTCTCCCCGTTCCTCGCGGTGATCGCCCAGGACCCGGTGCTGCGCCGGGTGAAACTGATCGCGGAGCCCTGGGACGTCGGCAACGGCGGCTACCAGGTCGGTGCCTTCCCGCCGCTGTGGACCGAGTGGAACGACCGCTACCGGGACGCCGTACGGGACTTCTGGCGCGGCGCGCTGCCCGACGTACGCGATCTCGGCTACCGGCTGACCGGATCGAGCGATCTGTACGCGTGGGGCGGCCGCCGCCCGTACGCCTCGGTCAACTTCGTCACCGCGCACGACGGCTTCACCCTGCGCGACCTGGTGAGCTACGAGCAGAAGCACAACGAGGCCAACGGCGAGGGCAACCGCGACGGCACCTCGGACAACCGGTCCTGGAACTGCGGCGCCGAGGGCGAGAGTGACGACGCCCAGGTCAACGCGCTGCGCCGCCGTCAGCTGCGCAACCTGCTCACCACCCTGCTGCTGTCGACCGGGGTGCCGATGCTGGTCGCGGGCGACGAGATGGGCCGCACCCAGGGCGGCAACAACAACGCGTACTGCCAGGACAACGAGGTCGGCTGGCTGGACTGGTCGCTGCTGGAGCAGCCGCAGTGGCGGGAGCTGACCGAGCTGACGGCCCGGGTGCTGACGCTGCGCCACACCCATCCGGTGCTGCGCCGACGGGCGTTCTTCTCCGGCCGGGCGCAGGCCCCGGACGGGCTGCGGGACCTGGCGTGGTTCACCCGGCAGGGGGCCGAGATGACGGAGGAGGACTGGTACGCACCCGCCGCGACGATCGGGCTCTATCTCTCCGGACGCGATATCCCGGGCCGGGACGCCCGGGGCGAGCCGGTGACCGACGACAGCTTCCTGGCCGTGCTGCACGCCGGTGACCGCCCGGCGGACTTCCGGCTGCCGGGGCCGCCGTGGGCACAGTCGTACGAGCTGGTCCTGGACACCGCACGGGAGGACCAGTCCACCGCGCCGGGCACGGTCCACCGGGGCGACACCGGCCTCACCGTGCCCGCGAGATCGGTGCTGCTGCTGCGGGTACGGGAGTGAGCCGCCCGGTCCGAGTTCGTCCGGCAGCCGCTCAGCCCAGGATGCCGCGGTCGTACGCCACGGCGACGGCGGCCGCGCGGTCCTTGGCGCCCAGCTTGACGAAGACATGGGTGAGATGGGTCTTCACCGTGGCCTCACTGATGAACAGCACGGCGGCGATCTCCCGGTTCGACGTCCCCTTGGCGACGAGTTCGAGCACTTCGCGCTCCCGCGCGGAGAGCGTCTCGCTGCCGGACGGGACGGGTGCGCGCACCCGCGAGATGAGCCGGGAGGCGATGGCGGGCGACAGGACGGTACGGCCGTCGGCGGCGGCGCGCACCGCGGTGAACAGTTCCTCGCGCGGCGCGTCCTTGAGCAGGTACCCGGTCGCACCGGCCTCGATCGCGGGCAGGGTGTCGGAGTCGGTGTCGTACGTGGTGAGGACCAGGACCCTGGAGCGGGCGCCGAGCCGGGTCAGTTCCGTGATCGCCGCCACCCCGCCGCCGCCGGGCATCCGGAGGTCCATCAGAACGACGTCGGGATCGAGCCGGACGGCCATCTCGACACCCTCGACACCGTCCGCCGCCTCGCCGAGCACCCGGAACTCCGCCGCCGAATCGAACATGCCCCGCAGCCCGTTCCGTACGACGGGGTGGTCGTCGACGACGATGAGCGTGATGACGCGTGCGGGTTCCTCAGCCATAGCGGCCCACCGTACTGTGCCCGCGGCGGTGCCGTCTCAGTCGTCGCGGACCAGCGGGACCCGGGCGCAGACCGCGGTGCCGAGGCCGGGTCCGGTCTCCACCTCGACCGTGCCCGCGATGCGTTCGGCGCGCGCCCGCATACCGCCGAGCCCGAATCCGCCGGCGCCCCGGTACGACGGCAGCGCGGCCGGGTCGAAGCCGCGGCCGTCGTCCCGCACGTCGAGGGTGATCTCGTCGCCCATGTAGGACAGCGTGACGCCGGCCCGGGAGGCGGCGGCATGGCGGCCGGCGTTGGCGAGTGCCTCCTCGGCGATCCGGAGCAGGGTGGCGCCGACCTCGTCGTGCAGCGGCTCGGCCGTGCCGGTGACGGTGAACCCGGCTCGGACGCCGGTCCGTTGCGACCAGATGGCGACCGTCTTCTTGAGGGCGCCCGGAAGGTCGTCGTGCTCCAGCGCGGCCGGCAGCAGGTTGTGCACCGAGCGGCGTGCCTCGCCCAGGCTGTGCCGGGCGAGGTCGGTGGCCCGCACGAGGTGTTCCCCGGCCAGCTCCGGATCGGTGACGGCGGCGGCGGTGACGGCCTGGAGCTGGGCGATGATGCCGGTCAGCCCCTGGGCGATGGTGTCGTGGATCTCGGCGGCCATCCGCCGCCGCTCGTCGGCCACCCCGGCCTCGCGGGCCTGGAGCAGGAGTTGGGCGTGCAGTCCGGCGTTCTCCGCCATGGCCTGTTCGAGGCGCGCGTTGGCGGTCTCCAGCTCGGTGATGGTGTCGGACTGGGTACGGGCCTGCTCGGCCTCCCGGTTGCCGATCTGCGCGAAGACCATGGTGAGGGTCCCGTGCAGGGCGAAGAGGATGACGAAGGCGATCCAGTTCATGAGGCTGACGGGCGGCAGGCCACTGCCGGACTGCGAGCCCGCCATGATGACGGCGGTGGCCAGCAGCCCGGCCCGGGTGGCCCGTTGGGGAAGCAGCCGGGCGGCGTCGAAGTAGCCGAGCGTCGCGAAGATGGCGAAGAAGGGGTTGCACCAGGTCAGCCCGAAGGCGAGGAGCGTGCGGACGACGAAGTAGAACTGCGGCGTCCGGCCGGACGCGGTCCGTACCCGTCCCCACCAGAGCTGGAGCACGAGCGCCACCGAGACGAGAACCACGATCGCGTACACGTCCCGGCGCGACATGATCAGGTCGCCGGTGGTGGCCGAGATCGCGGTGGCCAGGGCGAGCAGTCCGTACGGTCCGTACCGGAAGAACCGCTCCCACCACTGCTCGGCCGTCGCCACCCGGATCACGGCTTCCCTCTCCCCCGCGCTCATGGCCGCAGTCTCCCCCGGATCGGTCGAGGTCGTCACTCCCACCGGAACCTGCGGACCGCGACCCCCGCCGCCAGTACGGTCCACAGCGCCACCGCGCCGAGGTACGCCCAGCTCGGCCAGCCACCGGACGCGGCCCGGTCCAGCGCCTGGGAGGCGGCGCCGAACGGGGTGACCTCGACGATGCGGCGCAGGGTGTCGGGCATGGTCTGCACCGGCACCCAGACACCCGCGGTGAACATCGTCACGAAGAAGACGACCGAGCCGATGGCGGCCGAGATCTTGATGGTGCGGGAGATCGCGCAGACCAGCGCGCCCAGGGCCAGCACGCAGGCGACGGCGAGCAGCAGCGCCAGCAGATAGCCGAAGGGCTGTCCGGGCAGCCGCACCTGGAAGGCGATCCGGCCGACCGCCAGCACCAGCAGGGCGGAGCCGAGTGCCGCGGCGCCGTGCAGGACGATCTGCGCACCGAGCAGGGCGGCGGGCCGTACGGGGGTGGTGGACATGCGGCGCAGGATGCCGCGTTCGCGGTAGCCGGTCAGTACGGGCGGCATCGCCTGCAGACCGGCCATGATCATGGCGAGCAGCACGGCCACGGGGACGTACAGGTCGATGACGCGCCGGCCGCCGAGTGCGTCGTCGTGCTCCCGGAAGGACGGGATCAGTCCCAGGATCGTCATCAGTACGGTCGGGAAGACGAGGATCCAGAACAGGCTGCCGGGTTCGCGCAGGAAGAGCCTGGTCTCGGACCTGAGGACCGCGAGGGAAGCGCCCGCCGGGGCGGTGCGGGGCCCGTGGCCGGTGACGGAGTTCGCTGTGGCCATCTCAGACTGCCCGTTCTGTGAGTGCGTCCCGCTCGGCGGGGCCGGGGTGCTCGGTGAGGTCGAGGAAGGCGTCGTCCAGGCTGGCTTCGGCGACGCGCAGCTGGTGCGCGGTGATGCGGAGCCGGGCCAGCAGCGAGATCACGGCGTTGACGGTCTCGTCGTTGCCGTTGATGACGATGCGGCCGTTGCGGCTCTCGCACGAGGCCGCGCCGGGCAGCCGCGCCAGTTCGGTGTCGTCGAGCGGCTGCGAGGGCGTGAAGGAGATGACCGTGGAGCTGCCCGCCCTGGCGATCAGCCCGGACGGGGTGTCGAGGGCGACGACCCTGCCCTTGTCGATCACGGCGATCCGGTCGCAGAGCCGCTGGGCCTCCTCCATGAAGTGCGTGACGAGCAGGACCGTGACACCGCTCTCCCGTACCTCCTCGATCAGCTGCCAGGTGTCGCGCCGGGCGCGCGGATCGAGCCCGGTGGTCAGCTCGTCGAGGACCACGACCCGGGGGTTGCCGACGAGTGCGAGTGCGATGGACAGCCGCTGCTTCTGACCGCCGGAGAGTTGGCCGAACCGGGTGGTGAGCTTGGTGTGCAGGCCGAGCCGCTCGGCCTGCGACCGCCAGTCGGCGGGGTTCGGGTAGAACGCGCTGTACAGCTCAAGAGCCTCGCCCACCGTGATCTTGGGCTGGAGTTCGCTCTCCTGGAGCTGGGCGCCGAGCAGCAGCGTCACCCGGTCATGGTCGGCGACGGGGTCGAGCCCGGCGACCCGGACCGTGCCGGAGTCGGGGACCCGCAGTCCCTCGACGCATTCGACGGTGGTGGTCTTGCCCGCACCGTTGGGGCCGAGGATCCCGAAGATCTCCCCCTCGTCGACGGCGAAGCTCACCCCGTCCACCGCGGGGCGTCCGGCGTACGCCTTGTGCACCCCGTCCACTTCGATGATTGCCATGTCCACGAGCATCCCGGCGCCGGCCCGCGCGCGGCATCCGCCATCGCGCTCGAATCGGCATCAGCCGATCGGTTGATGCCGCGTTACGACGTCCGGCGGTCCGGCCCCGGCCGCACAAGAAAAGCAGATGAGCGATGTCAGTGGTGAACCGTAGGCTCGCCCCTGATGCCCGAAGAACATGCAGAGCCCAATGACCGGTCCGCCGCACGTTCCCTGATGCGGCTGTGGCCGTATGTGAAGCCGGTGCGGGCCCGGCTGTCCGGCGCGATCCTGATAGCGGTCGTCGCCTCGTGCCTCGGCCTGGTGATCCCGCTCGTGCTGAAGTGGATGGTCGACGGCCCGGTCGCCGACGGGGACCCCGGCGGCGTCTGGCTGGGGGCGCTGTATCTGCTGCTGCTCGGGATCGCGGAGGCGTTCCTGTTCGGTCTCCGGCGCTGGGTGGTGGCGCGTCCGCTGGCCGGTGTCGAGGCGTCGATGCGGGCCGGCCTCTACCGCCATCTGCAACGCCTGCCGGTCGCCTTCCACGACCGCTGGCCGTCGGGCCAGCTGCTGTCGCGCGGGACCACCGACCTGATGCTGGTGCGGATGTTCCTGGCCTTCCCTCTGACCTATCTGGTGGTCAACTCCACCACGATCGTGGTCGGTTTCGTGATTCTGCTCGGCCAGGAATGGACGCTCGGCCTGGTGCTGCTCGTCCCTGTCGTGCCGCTGATGATCGTCTGCTCGGTCTTCGAGGCGAAGTACTCGCTGGTGGCGCGCAGGGCCCAGGACCAGGTCGGCGATCTGACGACGGTGGTCGAGGAGAGTGTGCTCGGCATCCGTATCGTCAAGGGCTTCGGCCGGCACCGCAGCCAGGCCCTCGCGTTCCGCGCCCTCGCGCAGCGGCTGCGGGCCACGGAGCTGGACAAGGCGCGGCTGCTCGCGGGCATCTGGGCCCTCATCACCACGATCCCCGAACTCGCCATCGGGGCGGCGCTGGTGCTCGGCACGATCGAGGTCGCGGACGGCGGACTGTCGGCGGGCACACTGGTCGCCTTCCTCTCCACGGCGCTGGCGCTGCGCTGGCCGGTCGAGTCGATCGGCTTCCTGCTGGCGATCAGCCAGGAGTCGGCGTCGGCGACCGAGCGGTTCTTCGAGGTGATGGACGTGGCCGAGGAGGAGGAGACCGCGACGCACCGCCCGGCGGCCGGGAGCCCGTCCGGTGGCCCGGCCGCGGACGCCTCGGGGGACGGCGGCATGGTCTTCGAGGGGGTCCGGTTCCGCTACCCGGACGCGGCGGAGGGTTCCGCTCCCGTGCTGGCCCGGATCGATCTGCGGATCCGTCCCGGCGAGACGATGGCCCTGGTCGGGGCCACGGGCTGCGGCAAGACCACGCTCACCGCGCTCGTGCCCCGGCTGCACGACGCCACTTCGGGGCGGATCACCCTGGACGGCGAGGACATCACCGCGATGCCGCGCGAGCGGCTGCGGGAGCTGGTGTCGGTGGCGTTCGAGGAGCCGACGCTCTTCTCGGCGAGTGTCGGCGAGAACGTCCTGATGGGCGCCGAGGGCGCCGGCGAGGACGAGCTGCGGCGGGCGCTCTCGGTCGCGCAGGCCGATTTCGTCCACGACCTGCCGCACGGGATCGACACCCAGGTCGGCGAGCAGGGGCTGAGCCTCTCCGGCGGTCAGCGTCAACGTCTCGCGCTGGCCCGTGCCGTCGTCGGCCGGCCGCGCTTCCTGGTGCTCGACGACCCGCTCTCCGCGCTGGACGTGCACACGGAGACGCTGGTCGAGGCCGCGCTGCGCAGCGTGCTGCGGGAGACCACGGCGGTGGTGGTGGCCCACCGGCCGTCCACCGTGATGCTCGCGGACCGGGTGGCGCTCCTGTCGGAGGGCCGGATCAGCGCGGTCGGCACCCACCAGGAACTGCTGCGCGGCAACGCCGAGTACGCCTGGCTGATGTCCGGCGCGGACCTCCCGGACGGCGAGGACGCGTACCCCGAGGGGCCGGGCCCGACCGACGACATCCTGGGCGCGAGCGCCCCTGCCGAGGAGGGCAGCAGCCGATGACCAGCACCACGACGGGACGGCCCACGGAACCCGGCGGCGACGGCGGGGACGAGGAGAAGGCCGCGCCGGGCACTGGGCCCCGTGGTCCCGCGCGCCCGCCGACGCCCAGGGACTCCTTCGACCGCGACGACCTGCCCACGCCCCGTGGCGCGACGCGCGAGCTGCTCCTGTCGCTGCTGCGTCCGCACCGCGGCCGGGTCGTGGTGGCCGCGCTGTTCCTGCTGGTCCAGCAGATCGCGGTGCAGGCCGGTCCGCTGCTCGTCGCGTACGCCATCGACAGCGGGGTGCCCGCGTTCCGGGACAAGGACTACGGGCCGCTGATCGTCGTGGGCATCGGCTACGCCCTCTGCTCCGTCGGCGCGGGAGCCATGCAGTACGCCTTCATCCAGGCCTCCGCGGGGGTCAACCAGGACGCCCTGCTCGATCTGCGCGGCCGGATCTTCCGTCATGCCCAGGCCCTGAGCGTGGACTTCCACGAGCGGTACACCTCGGGCCGGCTGATCTCCCGCTCCACCACCGATGTGGAGTCGCTGCGGGAGCTGCTCAGCGAGGGGCTGCAGGAACTGATCGGGGTCGTCCTCTCGTTCGTCTCCATCTCCCTGATGCTGCTCTGGCTGGACTTCGCGACGGGCGCCGTCGCCGTGCTCTCCTTCGCCCCGCTGTATCTGCTGGTGCGGCTCTACCAGCGCCGGGCCGGAGTGATCTTCGCGGCCCGGTCGACGGCGATCGCCGCGGTCATCGTGAAGTTCGCGGAGACGATGAACGGCATCCGCCCCGTCCAGGCCTTCCGCCGGGAGCCGGTCAACGACGCGACCTTCCGGGAGCTGAACCACGAGCACCGGCGCACGAACGGCGACGCGATGATCGAGAACGCGCGTTACGTCGTCGGGTCCCGGCTGATCGCCAACACGGCGGTGGCCGGAATCGTGCTGTGGGGTGCCTACCGCGTCGCCTCCGGCACCCTCGCCCTCGGCGTGCTGGCCGCCGTGGTGCTGTATCTGCGGCGGCTCTACGACCCGATCGACCGGCTCAGCATGTTCCTCAACTCCTATCAGTCGGCGGCGGCCTCGCTGGAGAAGATCGCGGGTCTGCTGGCCCAGACCCCGACGGTTCCGGAGGCCCTGGATCCTCGGGAGCTGCCGCCGCTCACGGGCGAGCTCCCGGGCCGCGAGGTGGCCTTCGACTCGGTGAGCTTCGCCTACCGCACCGGTGGTGAGGTGCTGCCCCGTTTCGATCTGACCGTTCCCGCCGGGCAGACGGTGGCCGTGGTCGGGTCGACGGGCGCCGGCAAGTCGACGCTCGCCAAGCTGCTGGCCCGCTTCTACGACCCGACCGACGGCCGGGTGCTGCTGGACGGCACCGATCTGCGGGATCTCGCCGTCCCCGAACTGCGGCGCGGGGTGGTGATGGTGACCCAGGAGGCCTTCCTGTTCTCGGGGACCGTCGCCGACAACATCGCGATCGGCAGCCCGGACGCGAGCCGCGAGGAGATCGAGCAGGCCGCGAAGGCGATCGGCGCCCACGATTTCATCAGCGGTCTGCCCGACGGCTACGACACCGACGTACGCAAGAGGGGCGGCCGGATCTCGGCCGGCCAGCGCCAACTGGTCGCCTTCGCCCGCGCCCTGCTGGCGAACCCGGCGGTGCTGATCCTCGACGAGGCGACCAGCTCCCTCGACATCCCGGGCGAGCGGGCGGTGCAGCGGGCGATGGACACCGTGCTGCACGGCCGCACCGCGGTGGTGATCGCCCACCGGCTGTCGACCGTGGAGATCGCGGACCGGGTCCTGGTGATGGAGCACGGCCGCATCGTGGAGGACGGTGCCCCGTCCGAACTCATCGGCGGCACGGGCCGGTTCGCCGGCCTGCACCGCGTCTGGCGGGAGAGCCTGGTCTGAGCGGCTGCGGTGCGGGTTCCGCTCCATGGGAGTCGCCCGGAGCCGCCGGGTCCCGCTCGCACGGCTCACCGCCCGTGCCGCCGGGCAGCTCGTCGCTCTCGACGTGGCGGGATTTGTGCACGAGCGCCTCCCTGACCGACTGCCGCGTGTCATCGGCCTTCTGCGTCCGCGTGCCGAAGCGCTCCTCCCGCCGGCTCCGCGCCGAGCCGGTCCTCCGCATCGGCCGGCGCCGATTCACCGGCACGCCGCAGCACCACGACAGAGATCAGCGCGGCCACCGCCATGGCTGCGGCCGCACCCGCCGCAGCCGTGTTCAGGCCGTGGGTGAAGGCCTTGGACGCGGCGGAGAGCAAGTCGTCCTGGCCGCGCGGCGGGAGCTGCCGGGCCACGGCCACCGCGCCGCCCAGGGTCTCCCGGGCCGCGTCGGGGGCGCCGGGTGCGGCGTCGGTCATGTCGCGCCCGTAGACGACCGCGCCGAGCGAGCCGAGCAGCGCCATGCCCAGCGCGCCGCCGAGCTCCTGGCCCGATTCCAGGACGGCCGCGGCGGAGCCCGCGCGCTCGGGCGGCGCGGCGCCCAGGGCGAGTTCGTTGGCCAGGGTCATCGCCGCGACCAGGCCGCCCGCGTAGACGGCGGAGCCTGCCAGCGTCACCCAGAGCGGGGAGCCGGTCCGTGTCCCGGTGAGCCAGAGGAAGCCCGCCGCCGAGACGAGGAACCCGCCGCCCATGACGTATCCGCGGTCCAGGCGTTCGGCGAGCGCTCCGGCGGCCGGTGCGGCGACGACGACGCCGAGGGACGGCACCAGGCTCCACATCGCGGCCTCGAACGGGCTCTTGCCGAGGACGGACTGCACGTACTGCGAGAAGAAGGCGGCGAAGCCGATCGTGGCGGCCATCGCCAGGACGTTGACGAGGACCGACCCCCCGTAGGCGCGGCGGCGCAGGAGGGCCAGGTCGACCATCGGGTGGGTGAGCCGGCTCTGCCGGTGGACGAAGACTAGTCCGAGGACGAGGCCGACGGCGATGCCGAGGGCGGGCAGCGGCCGGTAGCCGTGCTTGGCGATCTCCTTGATGCCCTGGATCACCGGCAGCAGCGCGGCGAGCGAGAGCACGGCGCTCGGGACGTCGAACCGCGCCTTCACCGGGCTCCGGGACTCCGGCAGCAGCGCCGGCGCGGCCACCAGCAGGAGCGCCATCGCGGGCAGGTTGATCAGGAAGACCGCGCCCCACCGGAAGTGTTCGAGGAGGATTCCGCTGACGACCGGGCCCAGCGAGATCCCGGTGGCCATCACCGTCGTCCACAGCGCGACGGCGCGGGAGCGCTGTTCCCGGTCGTGGAACAGGTTGCGGACGAGCGCGAGCGTGGACGGCATCAGGCAGGCGCCACCCACCCCGAGCAGCGCTCGGGCCGCGATCAGGGCCTCCGGGGACTGCGCGAGGGCGGCGGCGAGGGATGCCGCGGCGAAGACGACCGTGCCGCCCATCAGCACCTTCCGGCGGCCGATCCGGTCACCGAGCGCCCCCATGGTGACGAGCAGCCCGGCCAGCACGAACCCGTACATGTCGAGGATCCACAGCTGCTGGGTGGAGCCCGGTTCCAGATCGGCGCCGATGGCGGGCAGTGCGTAGAACAGGATGGAGACGTCCATCGAGACGAAGAGCAGCGGCAGCATCAGCACGCCGAGTGCGGTCCATTCACGGCGGCCCGCGAGGGCGGCCGGCGGTGAGGAAGTCATGCCGGGAGCACAGCAGTGAGCCCGCGTACACCACAAACAGTGCCGTAGTGCATGGCCCGGAATCGATCCGGTCCCTGGCCGGTAAGGGCAGTTCGGAGCGGTGTACGACGTCCTTGGTGCACTAGTACAGTCCGCTGGGTGCCGACCGAACCGCCCTACCTCAGGATCGCCGCCGAGCTGCGCCGGCGGATCGCCTCCGGCGAACTCGCCCCGGGCGCACGGGTGCCGTCCACCCGCGCGGTCGTCAGGGAGTGGGGCGTCGCCATGGCGACGGCCACGAAGGCGCTGGCCGTGCTGCGCACGGAGGGGCTGGTGCGGGCCGTGCCGGGAGTCGGCACCGTGGTCGCGGATCGCGCTTCGCCCCTCGCCGCCGGGGACGGGCCGGCGCTGAACCGGGCCCGGATCGTCCGCACCGCCGTCGAACTGGCCGACGCCGAGGGCCTGCCGTCCGTGTCGATGCGCCGGGTCGCGACGATCCTGGCCACGTCCACCATGGCGCTGTACCGCCACGTCCCGGGCAAGGCCGAACTGGTGCGGCTGATGTCGGAGGAGGCGCTCGGAGAACGCCCGCTGGGGCCCGTGCCGCAGCACTGGCGGACCGGGCTGGAGCTCGCCGCCCGCTGGCTGCGGGCGGTGTACGGGCGTCATCCGTGGATGGCCCGGGCGATGGCCTCCTTCACCCGGCCCACGGCGTCCCCGCACGCGATGCGGTACACGGAGTGGGTGCTGCGCGCGCTGAAGGGCACCGGGCTCCCCCCGCACGCCATGCTCCACACCCACCTCACCCTCTTCGCGTATGTGCAGGGACTGGCCCAGGCCGCCGATCTGGAGGCGCAGGCGCGCCAGGACACCGGGCTGTCCGACGAGGAGTGGATGGCGCGGAACGAGCCACAGTTCGAAGCCGTCTCGACAGGAGGGCACTTCCAGGTTCTCCACACTCTTTTCGAACACGACGACTTCGAGCTCGACCTCGACGTCCTCTTCGAATTCGGGCTCGGGAGGACGCTGGACGGCATCGCGGTGATGATCGGCGAAACGTCCGCTTAACGAACATGACCATTACGGCAACGGACGAATTCCGGCCATCTTGTTGACGCGGTCCTGACAGGAACACCCTTCTGCTGACACTGTTCACCCCGTTCTGCGCACTGCCTGCTCTGCCCGGACGGCTCACCCTGCCGCCGGTACCCCCCTTGCAGAAGGAGTCCGCGTGAGATCCACGCCCAGCCGTCGTGCCACCGCGACCGGCGCTCTGATAGCCGCAGCAGCCCTTCTGGCCGCCGGAGTCCAGACCGGCACAGCCACAGCAACACCGGCCGGCGCGACCAGCGCCGCCGCCATCACCGCCGCGGCATCCGCAGGCGCCGATCACGGTGCGCTGCCCAGGCAGCTCTCCCCCTCCCAGCGTGCGGAGCTGATCCGCGACGCGAACGCGAGCAAGGCGGCCACCGCCAAGGACCTCGGTCTCGGCTCGCAGGAGAAGCTCGTCGTCCGGGACGTCATCCAGGACAACGACGGCACCACGCACACCCGTTACGAGCGCACCTTCAGCGGGCTCCCGGTCCTCGGCGGCGACCTGGTCGTCCAGGAGTCGAAGGCCGGCACGACCAAGAGCGTCACCAAGGCGTCCAAGGCCACCACCGCGCAGCTGAAGGCCGTGGACACGGCCGCGGAGGTCGCCCCGGCGGTGGCCGAGAAGCAGGCACTCGGTGCGGCCAAGGCCGACGGCTCGGACAAGACGGTGGCCGAGAAGGCGCCGCGCAAGGTCGTCTGGATGGCGAGCGGCAAGCCGCAGCTCGCCTACGAGACCGTGGTCGGCGGGCTCCAGGAGGACGGCACCCCGAACGCGCTCCACGTCGTCACGGACGCGACCACCGGCGCGAAGCTCTACGAGTGGCAGGCCATCGAGAACGGCGTCGGCAACACGGAGTACAGCGGTCAGGTCACCCTCGGGACCGCTCCGTCGTACACGCTGACCGACACCACGCGCGGCAACCACAAGACGTACAACCTGAACCACGGTACGTCCGGCACGGGCACCCTCTTCTCCGGCAGCGACGACGTCTGGGGCGACGGCACCGCCTCGAACGCGGAGACCGCGGCGGCGGACGCCCACTACGGTGCGGCCGAGACCTGGGACTACTACAAGAACGTCCATGGCCGGACCGGTATCAAGGGCAACGGCGTCGGCGCGTACTCCCGCGTCCACTACGGCAACAGCTACGTCAACGCCTTCTGGGACGACAGCTGCTTCTGCATGACGTACGGCGACGGCAGCGGCAACGCTTCGCCGCTGACCGCACTGGACGTCGCGGCGCACGAGATGACGCACGGCGTCACCTCCAACACCGCCGGCCTGGTCTACAGCGGTGAGTCCGGTGGCCTCAACGAGGCGACCAGCGACATCTTCGCCACCGCCGTCGAGTTCTACGCCAACAACGCCACCGACAAGGGCGACTACCTCATCGGCGAGAAGATCGACATCAACGGCGACGGCACGCCGCTGCGCTACCAGGACAAGCCGAGCAAGGACGGCGCGTCCAAGGACGCCTGGTACTCGGGCATCGGAAACGTCGACGTCCACTACTCGTCGGGCCCGGCCAACCACTTCTTCTACCTTCTCTCGGAAGGCAGCGGCGCCAAGACCATCAACGGCGTCTCGTACGACTCCCCGACCTCCGACGGCCTGCCGGTGACCGGCATCGGCCGCGACAAGGCCGCGCTGATCTGGTTCAAGGCGCTCACCACCAAGTTCACCTCCACGACGAACTACGCGGCCGCCCGCACCGGCACGCTCGCCGCGGCCGGTGAGCTGTACGGCACGACCAGCGCCGAGTACAAGTCCGTGGCCGACGCCTGGGCCGGCATCAACGTCGGCGCGCGTCCCGGCGGCGGCACCGACCCCGGTGGCACGGTCTTCGAGAACACCACCGTCACGGCCATCCCGGACCACGGCGCGGCCGTCACCAGCTCGGTCAACGTCACCGGCCGTACCGGCAACGCCCCCAGCGCCCTCAAGGTCGGCGTGGACATCACCCACACCTACCGCGGTGACCTGGTCATCGACCTCGTCGCCCCGGACGGCACGGCCTACCGCCTGAAGAACTCGTCCTCCAGCGACTCGGCGGACAACGTCCAGACCACGTACACGGTCAACGCCTCCTCGGAGGTGGCGAACGGGACCTGGAAGCTGAAGGTCCAGGACGTCTACTCGGGCGACACCGGAAAGATCAACAGCTTCAAGCTGACCTTCTGAACCCAGCCGCACCGCATGTCCCGCGGCTGACGCGGTATCCCGCCCGGGAGGAGTACCCACTCCTCCCGGGCGGTCGTGTGCTCAGCCGGGGTTGTCCGCGTGGGTCAGCGTCTCCCAGGCGACGAACAGGTTGTCGGTCCCGGCGGGCCTGCGCTGCTGGGTGAGGGTCTGGGTGTCGGTCATCGCGATGCCCATCCGGTTGTGCAGCGCGTTGAACCCGACCTCGGTGACCGGGCCGAGGCCGTCCTTGAGCGATCCGCCGCACAGCGACGACGGAACGGCCTCCCCCAGCTGGTACTTGGCGTGCAGGCCCAGCGCGTGGCGCAGCCGGTCGGCGATCTGTGGGTGAGGTCGCGGCAGGTCTCCTGCGTGAGCCCGTCCATGAGGGTCGACTGGCCCTGCCAGTACTTGACGATCTTGTCGCGGGTGTCCAATCCGCTGCCGGGCGCCGCCTTCGGCAGCGCACCGTCCGAGGTCAGACAGATGTACGCGGGAACACGTCCGCGGAACTTGGTGACCGCCTTGTCGTACGAGGTGCGGTCCTCCAGGAAGACCGAGATGCCGATGGCGGCCTCGGTCATGCTAGTTCCCAGTTCCCGTTGCTGTTCGAACCGTTGATGACCTTGGGCAGGTAGACGTCGCGCATCAGGAGACGAAGGGCCCGGCACCGGTGGAAGGGTGCCGGGCCCACGTGGCGGCGGGAGAACGGGACGTCAGCGCATCAGCAGGCCCGCCCCCTCACCCGCTCCCCCCGTCGGCTGCGCCACCAGGCCGAGTTCGGCTCCGCCGACCAGCAGCGGATGGGCGGGCAGCACCCGCACGGTGTACCCGTAGGGGCCCGTGCGGTCGAGGGCGAGCGGCCCCTCGTACAGCCAGCGGCCCTCCAGGTCCTGGCCCCCGGCCGGCTTCAGCGGGAAGACCTGGGCGTCCGTGATGGCGTCGGCCGCGTCCACCCGGCCGGCCACCGCCTGCACCTCCACATCGTCCGGCTCCAGTGCCCCGAGGGTGATCCGGACCCGCAGCGCCAGCGTCGAGCCCAGCTCCGCCGAGCCGCCCGCCTCGGTGGGCGTCACCGCCTCGACATGGTCGACCGCCACCCGCGGCCAGGCCGCCCGGACCCTGGCCTTCCAGTCGGCCAGCTCCCTCGCGGTGGTGGCGTCCAGGGAGCGCTGGGCGAGGGCCGCGGGGGCGTACAGCCGCTCCACGTACTCACGGACCATGCGCCCCGCGAGGACCTTGGGGCCGAGGGTGCCCAGGGTGCGGCGGACCATCTCGATCCAGCGCTCCGGGAGCCCCTCATCCCCGTGGTCGTAGAAGCGGGGCGCGACCCGGTCCTCGATCAGCTCGTAGAGCGCGTTGGCCTCCAGGTCGTCACGCCGGTCCTCGTCCATGGCGGAGCCGTCGGCCGTCGGGATCGCCCAGCCGAAGTCCGGCTCGAACCACTCGTCCCACCACCCGTCGAGAACCGACAGGTTGAGGCAGCCGTTGAGGGCGGCCTTCATCCCGCTCGTACCGCACGCCTCCAGCGGGCGCAGCGGGTTGTTCAGCCAGACATCGCAGCCCGGGTAGAGCTTCTGGGCCATCGCCATCCCGTAGTCGGGCAGGAAGACGATGCGATGGCGCACCCGGGGGTCGTCGGCGAACCGGACCAGCTCCTGGACCAGCCGTTTCCCGCTGTCGTCGGCCGGATGCGCCTTGCCCGCCACGACGATCTGGATCGGGCGCTCCGGGTGGAGGAGGAGCCCCCGCAGCCGGTCGCGGTCGCGCAGCATCAGCGTCAGCCGCTTGTACGAGGGCACGCGGCGGGCGAAGCCGATCGTCAGCACGTCGGGGTCCAGGACGCCGTCGATCCAGCCGAGTTCGGCGGCCTCCGCGCCGCGGGTGCGCCAGGAGGCGTACAGCCGCTGCCGCACCTCGGTCACCAGCTGCTCGCGCAGCGTCCGCCGCAGGTCCCAGAGCTGCCGGTCGGGGATGGCGGCCGCGGAGTCCCACCGCCCCGGGGTGCCCCCGGACTCGGTGCGCAGCCGGTAGATCTCGGGTGCGACCCAGGTGGGTGCGTGGACCCCGTTGGTCACGGAGGTGATCGGCACCTCCGGGGCGTCGAAGCCCGGCCAGAGCCCGGCGAACATCCCGCGGCTGACCGCCCCGTGCAGGGTGGAGACCCCGTTGGCCCGCTGGGCGAGCCGCAGGCCCATCACGGCCATGTTGAAGACGCCGGGATCGCCGCCGTCGTACGTCTCCGTGCCCAGGTGCAGGATGCGTTCGGCGGAGACACCCGGCAGCTCTCCGTCGTCTCCGAAGTGACGGGCGACGAGTTCGCGGTCGAAGCGGTCGATCCCGGCCGGCACCGGAGTGTGGGTGGTGAAGACGGTGCCCGCCCGTACGGACTCCACCGCGGAGCCGAAGTCCAGGCCGTTGCCGGAGAGCTCCCGGATGCGTTCCAGGCCCAGGAATCCGGCATGGCCCTCGTTGGTGTGGAACACCTCGGGCGCCGGGTGGCCGGTGAGCCGGCAGTAGGCCCGCACGGCGCGCACGCCGCCGATGCCCAGCAGTATCTCCTGGAGCAGCCGGTGTTCGCTGCCGCCGCCGTACAGCCGGTCGGTGACCTCGCGTTCACCCGGGGCGTTGCCCTCCACGTCGGAGTCGAGCATGAGGAGCGGCACCCGGCCCACCCGGGCCTGCCAGATGTGGGCGTGCAGCGAGCGGCCGCCGGGGAGCGCCAGGACCACCTCGCTCGGCGACCCGTCGGCTTCACGCAACAGGGTGAGCGGCAGTTCGTTGGGGTCGAGGACGGGATAGTGCTCCTGCTGCCAGCCGTCCCGGGACAGGCTCTGGCGGAAGTAGCCGTGGCGGTAGAGCAGGCCGACGCCGACCAGGGGCACGCCCAGGTCGCTGGCGGCCTTGAGATGGTCCCCGGCGAGGATGCCCAGCCCGCCGGAGTACTGGGGCAGCGCCGCGGTCACCCCGAACTCGGGCGAGAAGTAGGCGATGGCGGCGGGCAGCTCGACGCCCTGCACCAGTTGTTCCTGGTACCACCTGGGGCCCTGAAGGTAGTCCTGGAGACCGGCGGACGCCTCGGTCAGCCGGTGCAGGAACGCTTCGTCCCGGGCCAGCTCGGCGAGCCGCCCGGCGGACACGGCACCGAGCAGGCGCACGGGGTCGCCGTCCGCCGTCCGGCCGGCCACCGGGTCGACGGCCTGGAAGAGCTCACGGGTCTCGGGGTGCCAGGACCAGCGCAGGTTGCGGGCGAGGTCGCTGAGCGGTTGAAGGGGATCGGGGAGGACGGGACGCACGGTGAATCGACGAATGGCCTTCACGTATTCCACCTTTACAGGGGACGTCCTGATCCGAGGGGACGCACCACGGTGTGCGCCGCTCCGTCACCCTCGACGTTAGCTGCGCACGGCACTCGGCAACCACGGCGCACGGCCGTCCGGCGGCGTGCGACCCCGGGCGGGCCGACCGCCCCTTCCGCTCCGCACACCCGAGCACCGCCAGGCACTGGACGCAGATCCAGGCACATCCGTCACAGGCGTTATGGCCGATTCCCTCACCTCGTACGGCCTTGTGGGCCTTCGCCCCACGGGGAAGGCTTCCCAGTGGCGCCCGCCGTCCCCGCGTGCACCGGCTTTCCGCAACCCCGCGCATGCGCGGCGGAGCCCGGCGCATTCAGACCGTCACAGATACGCCCGAGAAGTTAACAAACCACCGGATTGGCCTACCGGCATCAGTGGGAAGGCTTCTCCGGTACCCGGAACGAATGCATTCGGATGACATTTCAAGGCGATCCATCTCGGACCCGCGGCCGGTTCATCCGCCGTTCGGCGGCTGTCCGCCCGCGATTCGTATGCAATCGGTACGGCCCGTGCGCATTCGGTCCACACCCGTGCACCACACCCGCGCCCCATCCATTCGAGTGCCATTCGAGTGAACGCGGACAGGAGCGGCCATGCCCACACCCCACCAGTCGTCAACGGAGCAGCTAGAAAGGACGGAACCCCACCATCGCGGCGCGCGCGTTCAGCCCTCCGCAGCCGCAACGCGCCCTGTTGAGTCCGAGCTCCAGTCCCCAGGTGATTTCATGATCGGTCGCATTCCCGTCCTCGACGTCCGCCCCCTCGTCGATTGCGGAAGAAGGCCCGCCAAGGCGGTTTCCGGTGAGACCTTCCAGGTCACCGCGACCGTCTTCCGCGAAGGCCATGACGCGGTCGCGGCCAACGTCGTCCTGCTCGACCCGAGCGGGCGGCCCGGCCCCTGGACACCGATGCGCGAGCTCGCTCCGGGCACCGACCGCTGGGGCGCCGATGTGACCCCGGACGCCGAGGGCCGCTGGACGTACACGGTCGAGGCCTGGAGCGATCCGGTGGCCACCTGGCGGCACACCGCCCGGATCAAGATCCCGGCGGGGATCGACACCGTGCTCGTCCTGGCGGAGGGCGCCGAGCTGTACGAGCGGGCCGCCGGGGGCGTGCCCAAGCGGGACGGCCGCGAGGCGGTGCTCCGCGCGGTCGACGCCCTGCGCGACACGTCACGCCCGGCCGCCGCCCGGCTGGCCGCCGCGCTCACCCCCGAGGCGGCACAGGCGCTGACCGGCCACCCCCTGCGTGAGCTGGTCACCGCCTCGCGGCCGCTCCCGCTCGTCGTCGAGCGCCGGCGTGCCCTGTTCGGCTCCTGGTACGAGCTGTTCCCCCGTTCCGAGGGGGCCAGGACCGAACCGGCCGTACCGGCGAAGCCGGTGGCGAAGGGCCGCGCGGCCAAGGCGCGACCCGCCGCGGCGCAGCCTCCCCGGATCGTCAGCGGCACCTTCCGCACGGCGGCCGAGCGGCTGCCGGCGGTTGCCGCGATGGGGTTCGACGTGGTCTACCTCCCCCCGGTCCACCCCATCGGGACGACCCATCGCAAGGGCCCGAACAACTCCCTCTCCCCCGCCGCGCACGATGTGGGGGTGCCCTGGGCGATCGGCTCGGCCGAGGGCGGGCACGACGCCGTCCATCCCGATCTCGGCACCCTCGACGACTTCGACCATTTCGTCGAGGCCGCCCGGAACCTGCGCATGGAGATCGCGCTGGATTTCGCCCTCCAGTGCTCCCCCGATCACCCGTGGGTCACGGAACACCCCGAGTGGTTCCATCACCGCGCGGACGGCAGTATCGCCTACGCGGAGAATCCGCCCAAGAAATACCAGGACATCTATCCGATCGCGTTCGACAAGGATCTGCGCGGGCTCGTCGCGGAGACCGTGCGCATCCTGCGGTTCTGGATGGATCACGGAGTACGGATCTTCCGCGTCGACAATCCGCACACCAAGCCGATGATCTTCTGGGAGAAGGTCATCGCCGACATCAACCGCACCGATCCCGATGTGATCTTCCTGGCCGAGGCATTCACCCGTCCCGCGATGATGCACGCACTCGCCACCATCGGATTCCAGCAGTCGTACACCTACTTCACCTGGCGCAACAGCCGCCAGGAAATCACCGATTACGTGACCGAGCTGTCCGGTGAGACGGCCTCCTGCATGAGGCCCAATTTCTTCGTGAACACCCCCGACATCCTCCCCGGATATCTCCAGGACGGCGGCAGGCCCGCCTTCGAGGCACGGGCGGTGCTCGCGGCGACGCTCTCCCCCACCTGGGGGGTGTACGCGGGGTACGAGCTCTGCGAGAACACCCCGCTCCGCGGCGGCAGTGAGGAGTACCTCGACTCGGAGAAGTACGAGATCCGGCCCAGGGACTGGGAAGCCGCCGAGCGTGAGGGCCGGTCGCTGGCCCCGCTCATCACCACGCTCAACCGGATCAGGCGCCGCCACCCGGCGCTGCAGCAGCTGCGTGACGTGCACTTCCACTCGTCCGACAACGACGCACTGATCGTCTACAGCAAGCGCTCCGGTTCGAACATCGTTCTGATGGTCGTCAACCTCGACCCGCACCACACCCAGGAGGCGACCGTCTCGTTGGACATGCCGCGACTCGGCCTCGACAGGCACGAGAGCGTGCCGGTGCGCGACGAGCTCACCGGCACTTCCTATCACTGGGGCAGGACCTTCTACGTGCGTCTGGAACCGGGCGTGACGCCCGCGCACATCGCCGTCCTGCGACCGTCCCCGCCGACCGGAGGGTCACCCACACCATGATCGTCAATGAGCCCGTCCACGACACGTTCGAGGACACCCCGGCCAAGGACCGCGATCCCGACTGGTTCAAGCGTGCCGTCTTCTACGAGGTCCTCGTCCGTTCCTTCCAGGACTCCAACGGTGACGGCATCGGAGATCTGAAGGGGATCACCTCCAAACTGGACTACCTCCAGTGGCTTGGCGTCGACTGCCTCTGGCTGCCGCCGTTCTTCAAGTCGCCGCTGCGCGACGGTGGTTACGACGTCTCCGACTACACCGCCGTGCTTCCGGAGTTCGGCGACCTCGCCGACTTCGTCGAGTTCGTCGACGCCGCGCACCAGCGCGGGATGCGCGTGATCATCGACTTCGTCATGAATCACACCAGCGACCAGCACGACTGGTTCCAGCAGTCCCGCACCGACCCCGAGGGTCCGTACGGCGACTACTACGTCTGGGCCGACGACGACAAGCAGTTCCAGGACGCCCGGATCATCTTCGTCGACACCGAGACGTCCAACTGGACCTTCGACCCGGTGCGCAAGCAGTACTACTGGCACCGGTTCTTCTCGCACCAGCCCGACCTCAACTACGAGAACCCGGCGGTGCAGGAGGAGATCATCTCCGCCCTGCGCTTCTGGCTGGACCTCGGCATCGACGGCTTCCGGGTCGACGCCGTGCCGTACCTCTACCAGCGCGAGGGCACCAACTGCGAGAACCTCCCGGAGACCCACGGCTTCCTCAAGCGGGTCCGCAAGGAGATCGACGCCAACTACCCGGACACCGTGCTGCTCGCCGAGGCCAACCAGTGGCCCGAGGACGTCGTCGACTACTTCGGCGACTACCAGGCCGGCGGCGACGAGTGCCACATGGCGTTCCACTTCCCCGTCATGCCGCGGATCTTCATGGCCGTACGACGGGAGAGCCGCTACCCGGTCTCCGAAATCCTGGCCAAGACACCGGCGATCCCGTCCGGCTGCCAGTGGGGCATCTTCCTGCGCAACCATGACGAGCTGACGCTCGAAATGGTCACGGACGAAGAGCGCGACTACATGTACGCGGAGTACGCCAAGGATCCGCGGATGCGGGCCAACATCGGTATCAGGCGGCGCCTGGCATCCCTGCTGGACAACGACCGCAACCAGATCGAGCTGTTCACCGCCCTGCTGCTGTCCCTGCCCGGATCACCGATCCTCTACTACGGGGACGAGATCGGGATGGGCGACAACATCTGGCTGGGCGACCGGGACGCCGTCCGCACCCCGATGCAGTGGACGCCCGACCGGAACGCGGGATTCTCCTCCAGCGATCCGGGACGGCTCTTCCTCCCCACGATCATGGACCCGGTCTACGGCTACCAGGTCACCAACGTCGAGGCGGCGATGGCCTCCCCGTCGTCGCTGCTGCACTGGACGCGCCGGATGATCGAGATCCGCAAGCAGAACCCGGCGTTCGGCCTCGGCGCGTACACCGAACTGCCCTCCTCCAACCCCGCGGTGCTCGCCTTCACCCGTGAGCATGGGGACGACCTCGTGCTGTGCGTGCACAACTTCTCGCGGTTCGCGCAGCCGACGGAGCTCGATCTGCGGTCCTTCAACGGGCGTCATCCGGTGGAGCTGATCGGCGGGGTGCGCTTCCCCGCCATCGGTCAGTGGCCCTACCTGCTGACTCTCGCGGGACACGGCTTCTACTGGTTCCGCCTCCGCAAGGACGCACCCGCGAGCTGACCGGCCGGCCGGCGCGCAGGCTCTGTGCGGGGCGGTTTCCGCCGCTCCGCACGGGGCACTCTCCACCCATATCGAACGCTTCAGGACCCTTCCTGAATCCTCCTGGCGATTCGTTCCGTTCGAGTCGAGTCCGTACGGACCATCCTGACCCGACACGTCCCGCACAGCCGGACAGCCAAAGCCGCAATCCGGGACACTCTTCGCATCCTGTGGTGTGCCCGGGGAAAGGACGCGATGCCATGTCGGAGGCTGCATCCGCTCAGGTCACCCTGGCGAACAGCACAGCCCTGCTCCCGTCTCTCGGACCGCTGCT
Source organism: Streptomyces sp. NBC_01260 (assembly GCF_036226405.1). Classification (NCBI taxonomy): domain Bacteria; kingdom Bacillati; phylum Actinomycetota; class Actinomycetes; order Kitasatosporales; family Streptomycetaceae; genus Streptomyces; species Streptomyces sp. NBC_01260. Next base: position 2,339,842 of record NZ_CP108464.1, read on the forward strand.
CCATGAATGGCTGCCCCGGCAGCGGTGGTTCGCGGGCAAGGGACGGCCGATCACGGCCTTCTCGCTCGTGTCGGCGACCGAGATACTGCCGGTGGAGAAGGCCGGCATCGCCGCTGCCGGCCCCGGGCTGCTGCATCTGCTGGTCCGGGTCCATCAGCCCACCATGCCCGCCCAGCCGCCCATCGACTGCTACCAGTTACTGCTCGGCGTACGGTCCACCCTGCCGACCCGGCTGGCGCCCGCCCTCATCGGGCATGTGACGGACGGCCCGCTGGCCGGGCTGACCGTCTACGACGGGCTGCACGATCCGCGCCTGGCCGCCCTGCTGCTGGAGCGGCTGCGCACCCCCGGCGGACTCGGCGCCCTCCGGTTCGGCCGGGGCGCTGCCCCGGTCTCCGCCGGCCTCGCGCCCCGGGTGCTGGACACCGAGCAGTCCAACTCCTCGCTCGTCTACGGCAACGCCTACATCCTCAAGATCTTCCGCCGGGTGTTCCCGGGCACCAACCCCGATCTGGAGCTGCCCCTCGCGCTCTCCCGCGAGGGGTGCGGGCGCGTCCCGGCCCCCGTCGCCTGGTTCGAGTCCACCGAACCGGAGCACCTCACGCTCGGCGTGCTGCAGCCGTTCCTGCGCGGTGCGCAGGACGGCTGGCAGCTCGCCCTGCGCGCACTCGCGACGGGTCTCGACTTCGGACCCGAGGCCCGCGCGCTGGGACAGGCCACCGCCGAGGTGCACACCGCGCTCGCCGCGGCGCTGCCCACCCCCGCGCTGCGCCGCGGCGAGACCGACGAGCAGGCCGCCGGCATGGTGCGGCGGCTGGAGGCGGCCGCCCACGCGGTGCCGGAGCTGGTGCCCTACGTCCCCGGGCTGCGCGCCGCGTTCGACGCCGTGACGGCGCTGGGCCACCAAGGGCGGAGCTGGGCGGCCCAGCGGGTGCACGGCGATCTCCACCTCGGCCAGACCCTGCGCGGGGCCGACGGCTTCTGGTCGCTGATCGACTTCGAGGGCGAGCCGGCCCGCCCGCTCCCGGAGCGCCGCAGCCCGCAGCCACCGGTGCGCGACATCGCCGGGATGCTCCGCTCCTTCGACTACGCGGCCCGCTCGCACCGGCCCTGGAACGCCGACTGGGCGGCGCGCTGCCGGTCCGCCTACTGCGACGGCTACGCGGAGGCCGCGGGCCTCGACCCCCGCGCCGAACCGGAGCTGCTGCGGGCCCACGAGACCGACAAGGCGGTGTACGAGGTGCTGTACGAGGCACGGCACCGGCCCGACTGGCTTCCGGTCCCGATGGCCGCCATCCACCGCCTGGCCGCCGCCACCGACTGACACCCGCCGCCGCGCACCCCCGCACCCGCACGCGGCGCCCCACCCCTCCCGCCCCATCCATACCCCCCGAGGAGGCTGTCCCTGTGACCGCCCGCAAGCCGTCCCGCAAAGCGCCCGATCCCGCTCCGACCACCTCCGAAGCCGCTCTCTCCGCGGCACCCGCCGAACATCCGGACGCCACCGCCGCAGGCCCGGCCGCCGGGACCCTCGCACCGGTGGAAGCGAGCGCCCCGCCCCCCGATCCGGTCACCGCGAACGCGCCCGCCAAGCGGGCGAACCGGGCGGCGGCCCCGCCGCATCCCCGCCGCGCCGGCGGCGGTCAGGGGGTCCGCCCGGCCCGCACCCTGGACGACGGGGACCGGGCCCGGCTCCTGGCGGGTGAGCACCACGCCCCGCACGACCTGCTCGGCGCGCACCAGATCCGCGGCGGGGTGACGTTCCGGGTGCTGCGGCCCTTCGCGCGGTCCGTAACCGTGCTGGCCAAGGGGCTCCGGGCCGAACTGCACGAGGACGGCGACGGCTTCTTCTCCGGGCTCCTGCCGATGCCGTCGGTCCCCGAGTACCAGCTCCTGGTCTCCTACCAGGACAACGAGATCGAGGTCCAGGACCCGTACCGCTTCCTGCCCGCGCTCGGCGATCTCGATCTGCATCTGATCGGCGAGGGCCGGCACGAGGAGCTGTGGACCGCGCTGGGGGCCCAGCCGATGGAGCACCAGGGCGTCACCGGGACCCGGTTCACCGTCTGGGCCCCCAACGCCCGGGGGGTTCGCGTCGCGGGTGACTTCAACTACTGGGACGGCACCGGCTTCCCGATGCGTTCGCTCGGCTCCACCGGGGTGTGGGAGCTGTTCCTGCCCGCGATCGGGGAGGGGGCGCTCTACAAGTTCGACATCTGCCGCCCGGACGGCTCGCACACACTGCGCGCCGACCCGATGGCCCGCCAGGCCGAGGTCCCGCCCGCCAACGCCTCGGTCGTGACGGCCGCGCACCACGTCTGGCGGGACCAGGAGTGGATGGCCCGTCGCGGGGACGTCCCGGTGCACGAGGCGCCGCTGTCCGTCTACGAGGTGCACCTGCCGTCCTGGCGCCCCGGTCTCACCTATCGCCAGCTCTCCGAGCAACTCCCCGCGTACGTACGTGATCTGGGGTTCACGCATGTGGAGCTGATGCCGGTCTCCGAGCACCCCTTCGGCGGCTCCTGGGGCTATCAGGTCACCGGTTTCTACGCCCCGACCTCCCGGATGGGCACACCGGACGACTTCCGCTTCCTGGTCGACGCGCTGCACCGGGCCGGGATCGGCGTCATCGTCGACTGGGTGCCCGCGCACTTCCCGCGCGACGAGTGGGCGCTCGCCGAGTTCGACGGCCGGCCGCTGTACGAGCACTCGGACCCGCAGCGGGCCGCACACCCGGACTGGGGCACCCTCGAATTCGACTTCGGCCGTACCGAGGTGCGCAACTTCCTCGTCTCCAACGCCACTTACTGGTGCGAGGAGTTCCATATCGACGGGCTGCGGGTCGACGCCGTCGCCTCGATGCTCTACCTCGACTACTCGCGCGAGGAGGGCGAGTGGTCTCCGAACGAGCACGGCGGCCGGGAGAACCTGGACGCCGTCGCCTTCCTCCAGGAGATGAACGCCACGGTCTACCGGCGCAGTCCCGGCGTCGTCACCATCGCGGAGGAGTCCACCGCCTGGGACGGTGTCACCCGCGCCACGCACCACGTCGGTCCCGGTGGTTTCGGCGGGCTCGGGTTCGGGCTGAAGTGGAACATGGGCTGGATGCACGACTCGCTGGAGTACGTGTCCAAGGAGCCGGTGCACCGCAAGTACCACCACAACGAGATGACGTTCTCGATGGTGTACGCGTACAGCGAGAACTACGTGCTGCCGATCTCGCACGACGAGGTCGTGCACGGCAAGCGGTCGCTGGTCAGCAAGATGCCCGGCGACTGGTGGCAGCAGCGCGCCAACCACCGCGCCTACCTCGGCTTCATGTGGTCCCACCCGGGCAAGCAACTCCTCTTCATGGGCCAGGAGTTCGCCCAGGGGGCGGAGTGGTCGGAGGGCCACGGCCCGGACTGGTGGCTGCTCGATCCGTCGTACGCGGCGGAGAGCGACCACCGGGGCGTCCGGACCCTGGTCAGCGATCTGAACACGGTGTACGGGGCGACCGGGGCGCTCTGGCAGCTCGACACCGTTCCGGAGGGGTTCGCCTGGGTGGCGGGGGACGCCGCCGAGGACAACGTCTTCGCCTTCCTGCGCTTCGACGCGGACGGCTCACCGCTGCTGTCCGTCTGCAACTTCTCGCCGGTGGTCCGCCACGACTACCGGATCGGGGTGCCGGACGGCCCGGAGGCGTGGACGGAGGTCCTGAACACGGACGCGGGGCGGTACGGCGGCAGCGACGTACGCAACGACGAACCGCTGAAGCCGGAGGCCGTACCGTTCCACGGCAGGGCGACGAGCGTGGCACTGACGCTGCCGCCGCTGGCGACGGTGTGGTTCAAGCCGGCGTGAGCGACGGGCGGGCCCCGCAGGCGTGATCACGCCTGCGGGGCCCGCCCGTTCACACCGCCTCGAACACGTCCTCCAGCTCCTGGAGCAGCCGGCGCTTCGGCCGGGCGCCGACCATCGACTTCACCGGCTCACCCGACCGGAACACCATCAGGGTCGGCATCGACAGCACCGCGTACCGGGAGGTGATCCCGGGGTTCCGGTCGACATCGATCTGGACGATCTTGATGCGCTCGCTCTCCTCGGCCGCGATCGCTCCCAGCACGGGGGCGAGCTGGCGGCACGGTCCGCACCAGTCGGCGGTGAATTCGACGAGGACGGGGAGTCCGGCCCCCAGCACCTCCCCGTCGAAGCTCTCGTCGGTGACCTCGGCAACGCCCTGCACCTGGATCATCTGTCATCCTCCCAGTTCGCATCGTGGTTCGGGGCCGCCGGGCAGGTCGGACGACGCCTCCAGTTCGGCGCGGGCCAGCTGGGCGCCCACCTCCGTACGGACCGTCCGCAGCTGCTCGATGAGCGAGTCGAGCTCGCCGAGCTTGCGCCGGTAGACGGCGAGGGAGGCGGGGCAGGCGTCACCGGCCGGATGGCCGGCCCGCAGACACTCGACGAAGGGCCGGGTCTCCTCCAGGTCGAACCCGAAGTCCTGCAGGGTCCGGATCTGCTGGATCAGCCGCAGATCGCCCTCGTCGTAGGTGCGGTAGCCGTTCTCCGCCCGCCGCGTGGGCAGCAGCCCGCGCGACTCGTAGTAGCGCAGAGTCCGCGTCGTCGTTCCGGCCCGCTCGGCCAGCTCCCCGATTCGCATACCTCGACGGTAATCCTTGACGTCGACGTCAAGGCAAGCGCCGGATCGGGCAGGGGCCGGCGCGAGCGCGGACACACGCCGGGCCGGTACGGGGTTCCCGTACCGGCCCGGCGTGCATGGGGTGCTGAGGGGCTTCAGTCCTCCCGTGCCCGGGGTGCTCAGGCCTTCGTCATCGAGACCTCGCGCTCGCCCTCGCGCGGCTCGGGGACGTCCGGCCCGCCGCCGTGCACGTCGTCCACGCCGAGCATCGACTCGTCCCAGGGGAGCGCGCCGGCCAGGACCTGGTCCACACGTTCCTTGTCGATCTCCTTGGTCCAGGTGCCGACCAGGACCGTGGCGACCGCGTTGCCGGCGAAGTTCGTCAGGGCGCGGGCCTCGCTCATGAACCGGTCGATGCCGACGATCAGGCCGACGCCGTCGACCAGATCGGGGCGGTGCGACTGGAGGCCGCCCGCGAGAGTGGCGAGACCGGCGCCGGTGACGCCCGCCGCACCCTTCGAGGCGATGACCATGAAGGCAAGCAGCGAGATCTGCTCGCCGATGCTCAGCGGGTCACCCGTCGCATTGGCGATGAAGAGCGAGGACATCGTCAGATAGATCGCGGTGCCGTCGAGGTTGAAGGAGTATCCGGTCGGCACGGTGATGCCCACGACCGGCTTGCTGACACCCATGTGCTCCATCTTCGCGATCAGCCGGGGCAGGGCCGACTCGGACGAGGAGGTGGAGAGGATGAGCAGGAACTCCCGGCCCAGGTACTTCAGCAGGGAGAAGATGTTCACCCCGGCCACCAGGCGCAGGAGCGTGCCCAGGATCAGGAACACGAAGAGCGCGCAGGTGATGTAGAAGCCGATCATGATGACCGCGAGGGACTTCAGCGCGTCCACGCCGGTCTCGCCGACCACGGCCGCCATCGCGCCGAACGCGCCGACCGGGGCCAGCCACATGATCATGGCGAGGATGCGGAAGACCAGGCGCTGGAGGTGGCCGATGCCGCGCAGGACCGGCTCGCCGGCCGAGCCCAGGGCCTGCAGCGCGAAGCCCGCGAGCAGGGCGATGAGCAGGGTCTGCAGGACCTCGCCCTCGGTGAAGGCCGACACCATGGTGGTGGGGATGATGCCGAGCAGGAAGTCCGCGGTGGACTCACTGGGCCCCGAGACCTGCTTCTCACCCGCGGCCCGGACCGCCTCGGTGATGTGGAGGCTGGAGCCGGGCTCCAGGAGGTTGCCGACGACCAGACCGATTGCCAGAGCGACGGTCGACATCACCAGGAAGTAGCCGAGGGCCAGACCGCCGACCGCGCCGACCTTGGCTGCCTTGCGGACCGAGCCGACCCCCAGCACGATCGTGCAGAAGATGATCGGCGAGATCATCATCTTGATGAGATTGACGAAGCCGGTTCCGACCGGCTTGAGCTCGACGGCGGCATCCGGGGCCACGAGGCCCACCAGGATCCCCAGTCCCACCGCCACGATCACGGCGAGATACAGATACTTCGTACGGTCCCGCTTGGCGGCGGCCACTCCCACGGGGGTCTCCTCGGCTCGTCCTTGTTCCTCCCCCGTCCCTGGGGGGTTCCTCCCCCGTCCCTGGGGGCCCCGGCGACTATTCCGTCCCCTGTGACCCCGGTCACCGTTACGTGCATTTCGTTCATATGTTTTCGGCCAGGGCCTGTCCGGCGGATCAGGGGCGACCCCGGTCATGATCCGCCGGACAGGCCCTGGGCAAACTGTGGCCATGCGCTTTCCCCGTCCCCGTCCGCGCAGCCTGGCCGGACAGCTCTTCGCCATGCAGGTGGTGCTGGTGGCGGCCGTCGTGGCGGGGTGCGCGTTCTTCGCGTACGCCTCCGGCAGCGCGCAGGCCCGGGAGACCGCGGCCCGGCAGGTCAGGGCGGCGGCCCTGTCGGTGGCCGATTCACCGTCGGTCCGGGAGGCGATCCGCACCCCGGACCCGTCGGCCGTCCTCCAGCCGTACGCGGAGCAGGTCCGCAGGGACACCGGGATCGCCTTCGTGACGATCATGGACCCGCACCGGGTCCGCTGGACGCACCCCGATGCCGACCGGATCGGCGAGACCTTCCTCGGGCACACGGCGCGGGCCATGCGCGGCGAGACGTTCTCGGAGACGTACACCGGCACGCTCGGCCCCTCCATCCGGGTCGTCACGCCCGTCCGGGACGGCGGCCGGATCGTCGGCCTGGTCAGTGCGGGCATCACGGTCGAGCGGGTCTCCACACAGGTGCGGGCGCAGCTGGGCGCGCTGGGGCTGGCGGCGGGTGGGGCGCTGGCGCTCGGCGGCATCGGCACCTATGTGATCAACGCCCGGCTGCGCCGGCACACCCACGGGATGAACGCCGCCGAGCTGAGCCGGCTGCACGACTACCACGAGGCCACCCTGCACGCGGTACGCGAGGGGCTCCTGATGCTCGACGGGCAGCGCAGGATCGCCCTGATCAACGATGCGGGCCGGGAACTGCTGGGTCTGGCGCCGGGTACGGTCGGACGCCGGGTCGCCGAACTCGATCTGCCGGCGCCACTGACCGGGGCGCTGCTCGCCTCCGAGGAGCGGGTCGACGAGGTGCATCTGACGGCGGACCGGGTGATCGTGGTCAACACCCGTCCGGTGGTGGGCGGCGAGCGGCGCGGCACCGTCGTCACGTTGCGCGATCACACGGAACTTCAGGCGTTGTCGGGCGAGTTGGACTCGGAGCGGGGCTTCACGCAGGCGCTGCGCTCGCAGGCCCACGAGGCGGCGAACCGGCTGCACACGGTGGTGTCGCTGATCGAGCTGGACCGGGCCGAGGAGGCGGTCGGCTTCGCCACGGCGGAGCTCGAACTGGCCCAGGCCCTGACCGACCGCGTCGTCGGCGCGGTCGCCGAACCGGTGCTGGCGGCCCTGCTGCTGGGCAAGGCGGCGCAGGCGAACGAGCGGGGGGTGGAGCTGGTGCTGGCGGACGACAGCCTGATCGACGACGGGGTCCTGCCCGCGTCGCTGCCGCAGCGCGATCTGGTGACCGTCCTGGGCAATCTGATCGACAACGCGGTGGACGCGGCGTCGGAGGCGGTGACGGGCCCGTCCGCCGCCGGCTCCGGCAGCGGCGCGGTCCCCGCCCGGCGCGCCCCGTCGGCGCACCGCCCCGCCCGCGCCCGGGTCACCGTCACGGCACTCGCCGGTGACGGCGAACTCCTGCTGCGGGTCGCCGACAACGGGACGGGCGTCGACCCGGCCGATGCCGCGGAGGTGTTCCGGCGCGGCTGGTCGACCCACGGCGCCGGCCGCGGGATCGGTCTGGCGCTGGTGCGGCAGGCCGCGCACCGCAACGGCGGCGCGGTCACACTGGAGCGGGGGCCGGACGGCGGCGCGGAGTTCACCGTACGGCTGCCGCTCCCCGAGGGCAGCGGCGCGCGAAGGGAAAGGGCCACATGAACCCAGTGATCAGGGTGCTGGTCGTCGAGGACGATCCGGTCGCCGCCGACGCCCATCGGCTGTACGTGGACCGCGTCCCGGGATTCGCGGTGGCCGCGGTCGCGCACTCGCGGGCCGAGGCGGTGCGGGCGCTGGAGCGCACTCCGGTCGATCTGCTGCTCCTGGACCTGTATCTGCCGGACGGGCACGGTCTGCACCTGCTGCGCTCGCTGCGGGCCGCCGGGCACGCCGCCGATGTGATCGCCGTGACCTCGGCCCGCGAACTGGCCGTGGTCCGGGAGGGGGTGTCGCTCGGCGTCGTCCAGCACGTGCTGAAGCCGTTCACCTTCGCCACCCTGCGCGACCGGCTCGTCCGCTACGCCGAGTTCCGGGCGGCGGCCGGTGAGGCGAGCGGCCAGGACGAGGTCGACCGCGCGCTCGCCTCCCTGCGCGCCCCGCAGCCCGCCCGGCTGCCCAAGGGCCTGAGCGGTCCGACGCTGGAGGCGGTGACCCGGGTGCTGCGCTCGGCCCCGGACGGGATGACGGCGGCCGCCGCGGGCGTGGAGCTGGGGATCTCCCGCATCACCGCGCGCCGCTACCTGGAACATCTGGTGACCGCCGGCCGCGCTGCCCGCAGTCCGCACTACGGACAGATCGGACGCCCGGAACTGCACTACCGGTGGGTGCCCGAGGCCCGCTGAGCGGGTCCCCGGGCCGTCCCGGCACCCCGCACGGGGCGCTCCCGCGCCCGGGTTTTCCCCCTAGGAGTTTCCTACGAGCCGTTGCCTCGGTGGAACACACCGTAGTCAGACCGCCTCCGACCTCTTACGGTAGGGCCGTGCACCCCACCCCGCCTTTCAACGCCCCCGCCGCGCGCAGACTGCGCGAGGCCCTGGGAATGGCTCCCGGTCATGTCGCCTACGGCCTCGGCGCCCAGTACGGACTCCGGATCACCGCCGAGACCGTAGCCGCTTGGGAGCGTGGACTCGCCTTGCCGAGCGAGTACGAACTCACGGCGCTCGCGGGGGTGTTGTGGTGCGCCCCCGGTGAACTCCTCACCGCCGCCCGGACCCTGCGCGAACACCGGGTCGCCCGGGAGCTGGCTCCGGACGAGCTGGCGGGGCTGCTGGGGATGGCCACGTCCGCCTATCTGCGCATGGAGGAGTCCGGGCGGTGGCGGGGCAACGAGCGCCAGTCCGCGGCGCTCACCGAGGCGCTGGGGCTGACGGCCGCCGACTTCGTGACGGCGACCGGACGGGACGAGGAGCTGGCCGAGCTGCTGCGGAGCGCCGTGACGACGCGCTGGCAGGCGTACGTACGGCCGGTCGCGAAGCTGGTGCCGGTGGACCGGCGGCTGCTCCAGGGCGTACTGGAGCACATGCACTCCGAGTACCAGGCGCTGATGGTGTCCACGCTGAGCTGGAGCAGTACCGGCACCGAGCGGGAGGGTGGGTCGGGCGACGCCGGCCGGGCGTTCCTGGCGCGGATCGTGGACCGGTTCTGGCAGACGGCCGAGGCCTGACGCTCCGGGTCCGGCAGCACGAAGACGACCGGGCCGTGACCGTCCTGTGTGGACGGTCACGGCCCGGTCGTGCTGCTCGGCGGGCTCGGTCAGAAGACCGACTCGGCCTCGTCCATCCGGTCCAGGGGGACCCTCTTCAGCTGGGTCACCGCGTCGGCGAGCGGCACCATCTCGATGTCGTTGCCGCGCAGCGCCGTCATCCGGCCGAAGTCACCCCGGTGCGCCGCCTCCACCGCGTGCCAGCCGAAGCGGGTGGCGAGCACCCGGTCGTAGGCGGTCGGCGTGCCGCCGCGCTGCACGTGGCCGAGAATGACCGGCCGGGCCTCCTTGCCGAGCCGGGTCTCCAGCTCGACGGCCAGGCGGTTGCCGATGCCCTGGAAGCGCTCGTGGCCGAACTGGTCGATCGCGCCCTTGGCGTACGGCATCGAGCCCTCGGCCGGGTGCGCACCCTCGGCGACGCAGATGACCGCGAACTTCTTGCCGCGTGCGAAGCGTTCCTCGACCATCTTGACCAGGTCCTCGACCTGGAACTTCCGCTCGGGCAGGCAGATGCCGTGGGCCCCGCCGGCCATTCCGGACTCCAGCGCGATCCAGCCCGCGTGGCGGCCCATCACCTCGACGACCATGACGCGCTGGTGGGACTCGGCGGTGGTCTTCAGCCGGTCTATGGCCTCGGTGGCGACGCCGACCGCGGTGTCGAAGCCGAAGGTGCGGTCGGTGGCCGAGATGTCGTTGTCGATGGTCTTCGGTACGCCGACGACGGGCATCCCGGCGTCCGAGAGCATCCGGGCGGCCGTGAGGGTGCCCTCGCCGCCGATCGGGATCAGCGCGTCCATGCCGTAACGGCGGCTCAGCTCGGCGCAGTTCTCGGCGGCCTCGCGCAGCCGGTCGCGCTCCAGCCGGGCGGAGCCGAGGATGGTGCCGCCGCGGGCGAGGATGCCGCTGACCGCGTTGAGGTCGAGGGGGCGGAAGTGGCCGTCGAGGAGGCCCTTGAACCCGTCCTCGAATCCGATGACCTCGTCACCGTGACCCACCACGGCACGGTGCACGACCGAGCGGATCACTGCGTTCAGGCCTGGGCAGTCGCCGCCTGCGGTGAGAACTCCGATGCGCATCGTGCTATATCTCCTGCTCGCTAGGGCCTGTCCGGCAATAACTACACAATCCCCCGTACCGTGAGCCACGGTGATTGTCCCATGCCAGGTACGTACCTCGCGCTCTCGGCCGCTCCGGGGGCCGCCGGCCGCTCGCGGCGGGCGGCGCCGACGGCCGCGGAGAGGGGCTTTCGCCCGGCGGGCGGCCCCTCGGCCCCCGCAGGTATCGTCAAACAGGCGATACCACCCAAACCTGCCAGGCAAGGACGGGAGAGCACGCGTGACGCGCAGCGTGTACGTGACCGGGATCGACCGGGGAGACGGCCGCCAGGTCGTCGATCTGGGAGTCATGGAGCTCCTGACGCGTCAGGTGGACCGGGTCGGAGTGTTCCGCCCGCTGGTCCACGACGATCCCGACCGGCTGTTCGAGCTGCTGCGGGCCCGCTACCGGCTCTCCCAGGACCCGGGCACGGTCTACGGTCTCGACTACCACGAGGCCTCCGCGATCCAGGCGGAGCAGGGTACCGACGAACTCGTCTCCCGGCTCGTCGACCGCTTCCACCGGGTGGCACAGAAGTACGAGGTGGTCCTCGTGCTCGGCACCGACTTCGCGGCCACCCAGCTCCCCGACGAGCTGGCCCTCAACGCCCGGCTCGCCAACGAGTTCGGCGCCTCGGTGATCGCGGTGGTCGGCGGCCAGGACCAGAACGCGGAGTCCGTGCGGGCCGAGACGCGCAATGCCTACCGCGCGTACGCCGGTCTGGGCTGCGACGTCGTCGCAATGGTGGTGAACCGGGTGGCCTCCGCGGACCGCGAGGTCATCGCGGACCGGCTCGGGGCCACGCTGCCCGTCCCCTGTTCGGTGCTGCCCGACGATCCGGCCCTCTCCGCGCCGACGGTCGCCCAGATCACCGCGACGCTGGACGGGACGGTGCTGCTCGGCGACGACGCGGGGCTGGCCAGGGACGCGCTGGACTTCGTGTTCGGCGGCGCGATGCTGCCGAACCTGCTGAACGCGCTGACGCCGGGCTGCCTGGTGGTGACGCCCGGGGACCGGTCCGATCTGGTGGTCGGCTCGCTGGCCGCGCACAGCGCCGGGACGCCGCCCATCGCGGGCCTGCTGCTGACGCTGAACGAACGGCCCGGCGAGGAGATACTCAAGCTGGCCGCACGGCTCGCACCGGGTACCCCGGTCGTCGCGGTGGCCGACGGTTCCTTCCCCACCGCCCAGAAGCTCTTCGCCCTGGAGGGCAAGCTGAACGCGGCGACGCCGCGCAAGGCCGAGACAGCGCTGGGACTCTTCGAGCGCCATGTCGACACCGGGGCGCTCCTCGACCGGATATCGGTCGCCCGCAGCGGCCGGGTCACGCCGATGATGTTCGAGCACGAACTGCTGGAGCAGGCCCGCGCGCACCGGCGCCGGGTGGTCCTGCCCGAGGGCACCGAGGAACGGGTGCTGCGCGCCGCCGACGTACTGCTGCGGCGTGACGTCTGCGATCTCACGCTGCTCGGCGACCCCGACGTCATCCGCAAGAAGGCCGCCGACCTCGGCATCGATCTGGCCGGCACCCAGCTCGTCGACCCGCAGACCTCCGAGCTGCGCCAGGCCTTCGCGGAGCGGTACGCGCAGCTGCGCGCCCACCGCGGGGTCACGGTCGAGCTCGCGTACGACGTCGTCTCGGACGTCAACTACTTCGGCACCCTGATGGTCCAGGAGGGGCTCGCGGACGGCATGGTCTCGGGGGCCGCGCACTCCACGGCGGCGACCATCCGGCCTGCCTTCGAGATCATCAAGACGAAGCAGGGGGGCACCTCCCAGGGCGAAGCCTCTGGGGGAGCCTCGATCGTCTCCTCGGTCTTCTTCATGTGCCTCGCCGACAAGGTCCTGGTGTACGGGGACTGCGCGGTCAACCCGGACCCGGACGCGGAGCAGCTCGCGGACATCGCCGTCCAGTCCGCGGTCACCGCCGCCCGCTTCGGCGTGGAGCCCAGGATCGCGATGCTCTCGTACTCGACGGGGACCTCGGGCACGGGAGCGGACGTCGACAAGGTCCGCGAGGCGACGGATCGGGTGCGCGCGAGCCGCCCGGACCTGATGATCGAGGGCCCGATCCAGTACGACGCGGCGGTGGAGCCGAGCGTCGCCGCGACGAAGCTGCCCGGCTCCGAGGTGGCGGGCCAGGCGACCGTCCTGATCTTCCCGGACCTGAACACCGGAAACAACACCTACAAGGCCGTGCAGCGCTCGGCGGGAGCGGTGGCCGTCGGGCCGGTCCTCCAGGGGCTGCGCAAACCCGTCAACGACCTGTCCCGGGGCGCACTGGTGCAGGACATCGTCAACACCGTGGCGATCACGGCGATCCAGGCACAGGGCGAGGAGCGACCCGCATGACCATCCCGAACACCGAGGACGCCACCCCCGCGGCCGGCCGGGTGCTCGTCCTCAACTCCGGCTCCTCCTCCCTGAAGTACCAGCTCCTGGACATGCGCGACCAGTCCCGGCTCGCGTCCGGGCTGGTCGAACGGATCGGCGAGGAGACCTCCCGGCTCGTCCACACCCCGCTGGCCGGCGGCGGTGGCGAGAGCAGGGAGCGCACCGGCCCGATCCCCGACCACGACGCGGCGCTCAGGGCGGCCGCCGAGGAGCTGGCCGCCGACGGGCTCGGCCTGGACTCCCCCGAACTCGCGGCGATCGGCCACCGGGTGGTGCACGGCGGGCTGCGGTTCACCGAGCCGACCGTGATCACCGACGAGGTGCTCACCGAGATCGAGCGCCTGGTCCCGGTGGCGCCGCTGCACAACCCGGCGAACATCACCGGCATCCGCACCGCCCGGGCGCTGCGCCCCGACCTGCCGCAGGTGGCGGTCTTCGACACCGCGTTCCACACCACGATGCCGGAGTACGCGGCCCGGTACGCGATCGACGTGGAGACGGCCGACGCGCACCGGATCAGGCGCTACGGATTCCACGGCACCTCGCACGCGTACGTCTCGCGCAAGACGGCCGCGCTGCTGGGCCACGCGCCCGAGGACGTCAACGTCATCGTGCTCCACCTGGGCAACGGCGCCTCGGCCTCCGCGGTGGCGGGCGGCCGGTGCGTGGAGACTTCGATGGGACTGACCCCCTTGGAGGGGCTGGTCATGGGTACGCGATCGGGAGACATCGATCCGGCCGTCACCTTCCACCTCAAGCGGGTGGCGGGAATGTCGGCGGACGAGATCGACGTCCTGCTCAACAAGAAGAGCGGTCTGGTCGGCCTCTGCGGCGACAACGACATGCGGGAGATCCGGCGCCGGATCGACGAGGGCGACGCACGTGCCGCGCTCGCCTTCGACATCTACGTCCACCGGCTGAAGAAGTACATCGGCGCCTATTCGGCGGTCCTCGGCCGGGTGGACGCCGTGGTGTTCACGGCGGGGGTCGGCGAGAACTCGGCACCGGTACGGGAGGCTGCGATCGCCGGTCTGGAGGAGCTCGGCCTGGTGGTGGACGCGGATCTCAACGCCGTACGGTCCAGCTCACCGCGGCTGATCTCGCCGGATTACGCACGGGTCGCGGTCGCCGTGGTGCCGACGGACGAGGAGCTGGAGATCGCCGGCCAGACCTTCGCACTGGTCGACAACTGAGCGCACCCGCGCCCCTTTGTATCTTCCACCAGCCGGAATATTCCGCAGCGAAACAAACCGATAGGATCCGCCTCATGCGCCGTTCCAAAATCGTCTGCACCCTCGGTCCCGCCGTCGACTCCCATGAGCAGCTCGTCGCTCTGATCGAGGCCGGCATGAGCGTGGCCCGATTCAACTTCAGTCACGGTTCCCACGCGGAGCACCAGGGTCGTTACGACCGGGTCCGCAAGGCCGCCGCCGAGACCGGCCGGGCGGTCGGCGTACTCGCCGACCTCCAGGGCCCGAAGATCCGCCTGGCGAAGTTCGCCGAGGGCCCTGTCGAACTGGTCCGCGGGGACGAGTTCGTCATCACCGCCGAGGACGTCCCCGGGGACAAGTCGATCTGCGGCACCACCTACAAGGGCCTGCCCGGCGACGTCGCCAAGGGCGACCCGATCCTGATCAACGACGGCAACGTCGAGCTGAAGGTCGTCTCCGTCGACGGCCCCCGGGTCCGCACCATCGTCATCGAGGGCGGGGTGATCTCCGACCACAAGGGGATCAACCTGCCGGGCGCCGCGGTCAACGTCCCGGCCCTGTCCGAGAAGGACATCGACGACCTCCGCTTCGCCCTGAAGATGGGCTGCGACCTGGTCGCGCTCTCCTTCGTCCGGGACGCCGGTGACGTCAAGGACGTCCACAAGATCATGGACGAGGAGGGCCGCCGGGTCCCCGTCATCGCCAAGGTCGAGAAGCCGCAGGCCGTCGAGAACATGGAGGGCGTCGTCGCGGCGTTCGACGGTGTGATGGTCGCCCGTGGCGACCTCGCCGTCGAGTACCCGCTGGAGAAGGTCCCGATGGTGCAGAAGCGCCTGGTGGAACTCTGCCGCCGGAACGCCAAGCCGGTGATCGTCGCGACCCAGATGATGGAGTCGATGATCACCAACTCCCGTCCGACCCGCGCCGAGGCGTCCGACGTCGCGAACGCGATCCTGGACGGAGCGGACGCGGTCATGCTCTCCGCGGAGTCCTCCGTGGGCGCGTACCCGATCGAGACGGTCAAGACGATGTCGAAGATCGTCGTCGCCGCCGAGGAGGAGCTGCTCTCCAAGGGCCTCCAGCCGCTGGTGCCGGGCAAGAAGCCCCGCACCCAGGGCGGTTCGGTGGCCCGTGCGGCCTGCGAGATCGCGGACTTCCTGAACGGTGCGGCCCTGGTCGCCTTCACCCAGTCCGGCGACACCGCCCGCCGCCTCTCCCGCTACCGCGCGGCCCAGCCCATTCTGGCCTTCACCACCGACGAGTCCACCCGCAACCAGCTGGCCCTCAGCTGGGGCGTCGAGGCCCATGTGGTCCCGCACGTGGACAACACGGACGCGATGGTGGAGCTGGTCGACGCGGAGCTGCTGAAGCTGAACCGCTACAACGCCGGCGACACGATGGTCATCACGGCCGGCTCGCCCCCCGGCGTCCCGGGCACGACCAACATGGTGCGCGTGCACCACGTGGGCGGCCAGGGCCGCGACTGACCGCACAGCGGTCCCGTACACGAGGCGAGGGCGGTGCCCCGGTTCCCAGGAACCGGGGCACCGCCCTCGCCTCGTGCATCACAGGACTAGCCGTTGCCGCCCGTGAAGTAGTTCTGGAGTCCCGGCACCGTCAGCGTGCCGCCGAACTGGCCGGCCTGCGTCACCTTCACGTGGGTGAAGAAGGCGAACGGCACGTTCAGCGGGGGCGGGGTCTCGGGGCTGAACGTGATCGGGATGAGGCCGAAGAGGTTGCCCTTCAGCTCCTCCGTGTACATCGTCACCGTGCCGTCGCGGATGGTGGAGGTGGACCCCTTCCGCGCCTTCACATGACCGGTGACGCCCGACTGCGGGCCGACCGTCAGCTGGTGGAGGTCCTTGATGTCGACCGAGGAGGCGGTGAACTTCAGCACCTTCTTCGTGCTGCCGTCACCCTTCTCCACCTCCACGATGCCCTTGTAGTCGAGTCCGCTCAGGGTGAGCAGCGAACTCTCCAGGATCCACGGGTCGTTCGGGAGCCGGGGGATGCCCTGCTCCAGATCGGCCGCGGCCAGTGCCTTCGGGTCGGCGGTCGGGCACGGGAAGGAGGGCTTGGCGCCGTCCGGGATGTCCTCGTCCTTCTTGGGGTCGAGTCCCTTGACGTCCTTGTCCAGCTCCTCGACCGGCTTGCCGGCCTTGCCCGCCGCCTCGCGGATGGCGTCGGTGGTCTTGTCGACCGTGTCCTTCGCGGCGTCCGTGGCCTTCTCGACGGGCTTGTCGGCCTTGTCCGTCTTCGCCTTGCCGGTGGCGCTCGCGGACGGCTTCGGGGACGCGGTGGTGGCGCTCGGGGACGGACTGGCCGTCTCCTTGTCCGGTCCGTCGAAGAGGTCCTTGAGGGCGTCGCCCAGCCCCAGCGGGTCGAGCGGGTTCTTCGACTTGGTGGGCGAAGGGGTCGCGCTCGGCTTCGCGACCTCGGCGTCGGTGCTCTTCTTCGCCGAACCGGTCGCCTTGTCGGTTCCCTTGTCGCCCGAGGTGCTCGCCGACGGGCTGGACGAGGGCTTCGGGGTGGCCCCGTCGCTCTTGTCCGGCGTGGCCTTGTCGCTCGCGGTGGCGGACGGGGAGGGCGACTTCGTCGCGGACGCGGAGGGCGACGGCGACTCGCTCGGCTCGTCGGAGCGGGTCACGCAGGGGCCCGGCGCGAAGGGGATGTCCGCGTTGTCGTCGGCCATCGCCAGCTTCGGAGTGAGCCCCATGCCGACGAACACCGCGGTCGGCATCGCGGCGAGCGCGAACGCCTTCTTGCCCGCGGGCATGTGGAGCTTCGTCAGCAGTGACCTCTTGGGGGCGGCGTGGCGGGGCCCTCTTCGCTCCTGGAGCCCGCTCGCGCCCACGGTGTCCGCCTGATTGTCGTCACCCCGCACGATGGCTCCCGCCGTCGACCTCGACTGTCGTGTCGTACTTCGCCTGCTCCTGCTGGGGAACGGCGCTCCCGTAGAGCTCGCCCCCGGAGTGTTCGGCGGTCTGCTCGTCCTTCGTGAACGAGAGGCCCTCCGGTGCCGCTTCGGCGGGAACTCCCGCCGCGGGCGCGGCCTCGTCCGTCCCCGGCTCACCAGGAGCCCAGGAGAGGGAGAGCGCGCCGCCGAGCAGGGCGAAGAGGAAGCCGATCAGGAAGCCGCCGATGTTGGCGACGGGGATCGAGATCAGCGCGAGGAGGATCGCCGCGACGCCCGCGAACACTCGGACGATGCTGTGGAACCACATCGTCAGGCCCAGCGTGATGAGCAGGACTCCGATGATGAGCGACCCGGCGCCCGCGGTGGTGGACATGGCCAGCGTCACGTTGCCGAGGTGCATGTTCGCGTACGGGAAGTACGCGATGGGTACTCCGCCCAGCATGGTGAACAGACCCGCCCAGAACGGCCGGTTACCCCGCCAGGTGCGGAACGTCCGCCGGAAGACGCTGAGGTAGTGCTCGTTCTGCCCTTGGGATTCGGGGCTCATGGAAAACAGCTCCCTGGAACCGGTACTGCCGTGAGAAAGAGAAGGGTGGGTGGCCGGAAGGCAGTGCGTCCCCCGGCCACCCTGGCGGGTGCCTAGTGGTAGCACTCCGTGTCTGTGCCCTTGTGCAGGCGCAGCTTCAGACCGCTGAGGTTGAAGGTGCCGGCCGTCGTGGCCCACGCCTTCTGCTTGACGCCGGTCAGCACGGCCTCCTCGGCGCGCTGGGAGAACCCGTTGGGGTTGGCCTGGGTGCCGGGCTGGATGCCCGTGCCCTTGTCCGTGCGCGGCAGCGAACCCGCGGCCACACCGATGTCGATGTTCTTGAACTTGGCGTCGGCGTCGAGCTGCGACACATCGAGGTAGAGGCCCTCGGCGTAGACAGGATCGTGGCCCTTGCCACCCGCCTCCAGCCTCATGGTGACGGTGCCGAGGCCAAACGGCAGGTTGGGTGTGGCGACCGACTGGCACATGTTCGTGATGGTGGCCTTGCTGAAGCCCGACACCGCCACGGCGTGCCCCCCGCCCGGGAGCTTGGGGTCGGAGCCGCGTTCGGCGGCCACGTTGCCGTACTGCACGAAGTCGTAGCCGTGGAGCTCATCGGCCGTGACCTTGAAGTCCTGCCCGGACACGCTGAACGACGCGGCGAGCGCGCCCTGTGCCAGACCCACACCCACCGCGGCGGTGGCTATGACGCTCGGCACCATGACGACAGCGAAACGCTTCCATCTCGTGCCACCGCGAACCTGGGAACTCATACTTTTCCTCCTTCTCGGACGTACATCTCCGGTCTGGCATCCTGCCCGACCTGGGATGGGAGAAGTGCTACGTCCTCGGAAAGGAGAGCGCCCGCGAACGGGACGTGAACCGCGCCCGAATCACCGGCGATCACCCCCGAGCGACAACCACTGGCCACGCGTTCGCGCAACCTCTTCGGACAGGCCCTGCGAGTCAGCAGGAACCCCCCTGTCCGGAGCCGGCACCACTGCCGCCGGCCCACCCGGTGGGGACCCAACGGAGCCGCCGGCACCGACTGGCAGCCGGACTGGCGGTATTGGACCGAGCGTGGCCGATCGTGGTCCATTCGCGGCCGTGACACAAGGGGGCTCGTTACTCACTGGTAACGGCGCGATAACCCGCCCACGACCGGGCGGTACCGACCGGCCACACACGGTTGCCCCGGACCCGCAGACGAATCACGGCATTGACGAGCGAAATCGGACAGATCCCAGTGTGCGATTTACTCGGAGTAACAGCCCGTGCTTTTATCAAGATTTGGTAAAGCGAGGGCCTCTCTTATCGCCCCGACGCGAAAACGGCCGCGACTCCGGGGAGGAGTCGCGGCCGTGTTGTCAGATCAGAACAAGACGCGTGCGAGGGCGGTGCGTGCGGCGCCGACTCGGGGATCATCGGGGCCGATCACCTCGAAGAGCTCCAGCAGCCGCACCCGTACCCGGTCGCGGTCGTCACCGAAAGTCCGGCGGACCGTCTCGACGAGACGCCCGAACGCGTCCTCGACATGACCGCCCACCAGATCCAGGTCGGCCGCGGCGAGCTGGGCCGGCACATCGGCCGGGTTCTCGGCGGCGTCCTTGCGGACCTGCTGCGGGTCCGTCTTCTGGACCCGGGCCAGGAGCTCCGCCTGGGCGAGGCCGAGCTTGGCCTCGCTGTTGGCCGGTTCGTCGGAGAGGACGTTCTTGTACGCCTGGACGGCGCCCGCGAAGTCATTGGCGTCCAGCGCCTGCGCGGCCGCCTCCAGCAGGGCGTCGTACGGGCCGACGGGTACCGGGGCGGGCTCCTGCGCGGCCGCGTCGGGAGCCGCCGCGTCCTGGTCGACGACGATGCCGGTGAGTCCGAACCGCTCCTCGCCGACCTGGATCAGCTGGTCCAGGGTCTGCCGGATCTGGGACTCGGGGGCCGCGCCCTGGAAGAGCGGCAACGCCTGACCGGCCACGACCGCGAAGACCGCCGGGATGCCCTGGATCCCGAACTGCTGCATCAGCATCTGGTTGGCGTCGACATCGACCTTGGCCAGCACGAAGCGGCCGTTGTACTCCTGGGCCAGCCGCTCCAGGAGCGGCCCCAACTGCTTGCACGGCTCGCACCACTCGGCCCAGAAGTCGATGACGACGGGGACTTCGGCGGAGCGTTGCAGGACGTCGTTCTCGAAGCCCGCCTCGTCGACGTCGAACACGAGGGAGGAAGCGGGTACGGCTGCGGGGCCACCCTGCCGGGCGGACTCGGCACGGGCCTGCTCCGCCTTCACCTTGGCCTCACCGGCCGCCTTCACCGCGGCGAGGTCGACGACGCCGCTCATGGACATGTTCCTAGGCTGCATACGTACATCCTCCCCCCTTGGCGCACCGATCCGGAAAGCGATACGTGAACCGCGCCCATCCGTGACCCCCGCCGGTGTGCGAGGTGTACGGACAGACACGGTCCGAGGGCCCCTGAAAGACCCGGTTCGGCACCCGGTCCCCACCCGGCGCCTGTGGCTGTCGTTCGTCCGTGGCGCCACAACGGCCGGGCCGTTGTTCTTACGCTACGACCCGTAGCGTAACTGGCCGCCACCCCCGCTGCACAGGAGTGCCCGGTGATCTGTCTCACGGCGAACGGGGCCGGTCGGCACTAGCTACTGGCGGGTATGGTCGCGTCATGCTGAGCCACAGCCACCCCAAACCCGCACGAACGGGACGTCCGCGCAATGCCGCGGCCGATGAGGCGATCCTGGAGGCGACCAGAGCCTCGCTGGTCGACCTGGGCTGGTCGAAGCTGACGATGGGCGACGTGGCGACGCGGGCCGGGGTCGCCAAGACGACGCTCTACCGGCGCTGGGCGGGCAAGAACGAGCTGGTCGTGGACGCGGTCGCGGTCCTCTTCGACGAGCTGGAGCTGCCGGATCTGGGCAGCCTGTCCGCCGATGTGCAGGCGGTGGTGCTCCAGTTCGCCGCGCTGCTGGAGCGGCCGGAGACCCGGACCGCGCTGATGGCGGTGGTCGCGGAGTCGACCCGGGACGAGGCGCTGCGGAGCCGGATCCGCGACTCGATCGTGGACCGGCAGAAGCGGCTGGTGCTCCAGGGCCGCCAACGGGCTCAGGACCGGGGCGAGTTGCCGGTGGAGCAGGACGAGGTCACGGCGGCGCTGACGGCGGATCTGATCTTCGACGTGATCGCCGGCGCGGTGGTGCACCGGGCGCTGGTGAGCGCCGAGCCCGTCGATGCCGACTGGGCCCGGCGCTTCACCCTGCTGCTCCTGACGGGGCTGGGCGCCGCCGCCGCCGGATAGCGCCGCGGGCTACTTCTGCCAGGCGCAGCTGCCCAGCGTGGCCTTGTCCGCGGAGACCAGACGGTCCGCCCGCTTCGGCGTCATCAGCTTGGTGCGGTCGTTGTGGCAGACGACGGTGCGGTCGCCCTGTCCGGCCAGGTCCACCAGGATCTGGTCCCAGTGGCGGTACTGGACGTCATGGCCGGAGTCGGCGTACGTACGGACCACCGGGGTGACCGGCAGCGCCTTGCGCCAGGTGGCGAGGCTGGCCGGCGGGACGGTGGTGTCCTTGTCGCCGCCGTACAGGTAGACGGGTGCCTTCAGCTTCGACAGGTCGGGGCCGGGGCGCTCGCAGTAGAGCTTCTGCTCGTGCACCTGCGGGGCCGGATCGGACTTCTGGCCGCGCTGGTTGTACGTGCGGGCGCCCTCCTCGTACGCGGTGTCGGCGAATCCCGGGATGGACTTGACGGCACTGTCGTCGGGGAACGCCCACCAGGAGCGCGGGTCGGCGATCGAGTCCTTGACCGCGTCGGCGAGCGCGTCGTCGCTCAGACCGCAGTACGCGGCCTTCTCGCCGTACGGCGGGAGCGCGGCGGCCAGATGGAGGGCCTTGATCCGGCCGGGGGCGCGGGCGGCGAGCTCGGCGGCGTACGGTCCGCCGCCGGAGATCGCGATCACCGAGACCTTCTTGACGCCGATCCGGTCCAGGACCTCCAGGGCGTCCTTCGCGAAGTCGGCCTTGCCGAGGGACGGGTCGTACTCCGTGTCGCCGAAGCCGTTGCGCTCCACGGAGATCAGCCGGATGCCGAACGACTCCCGGGTGGACCGGAAGAAGTCCGTCATGTGCGCGGCGCGCGCGCTGGTGCCGGTGCCGCCGATGTAGAGGACCGGGGTACCGCCCCGGCGCCCCTCGTCGATGTAGTGCGCGGTCCGGCCGCCGGAGAGCTTCGCGGCCTTCACATCCGGGCCGAGCGAGTCGAAGGCGTCCTGCACCCTCGGCTTCGGTGCCGGTGCGGCGCTGACCGCCGTCGAACCGCTGACCAGCAGCGTTCCGAGTACGGCGAGTGCGGCGCCCGCGGCCGCTGTCATTCTCCCGGACAGTCTCACTGTGTTCCTCCAGAGGGATACGAGTATCGCGGCTGCGCCTACCCGGGCCCCTGGAGGTGACACCTGTAACTACCAACTACCTGTCAGAAGCCGGGCGGCTCCGTGTAGGTGCCCCATTCCTCTCGCAGCACCCCGCAGATCTCACCGAGGGTCGCCTCGGCCCGTACGGCGTCGAGCATCGGGGCGATCATGTTGGAGCCGTCGCGGGCGGCGGCCAGCATCGCGTCCAGCGCGGCACCCACCCGGGCGTCGTCGCGGCCGCCCTTGCGGCCGGCGAGCTCGCTGACCTGGTCGCGCTCGACCTCGTGGCTGACCCGCAGGATCTCCAGGTCCCCGGTCACCGAACCGTGATGGACGTTGACGCCGACGACCCGCTTGTCGCCCTTCTCCAGCGACTGCTGGTAGCGGAAGGCGGATTCGGCGATCTCGCCGGTGAACCAGCCGTCCTCGATGCCGCGCAGGATGCCGGAGGTCATCGGCCCGATCGGGTGCTGCCCGTCCGGGTGGGCCCGGGTGCCGCGCTCCCTGATCTGCTCGAAGATCTTCTCGGCGTCCGCCTCGATCCGGTCGGTGAGCTGCTCCACGTACCAGGAACCGCCCAGCGGGTCGGCCACGTTGGCGACGCCGGTCTCCTCCATCAGCACCTGCTGGGTGCGCAGGGCGATCTCTGCGGCCTGCTCGGAGGGGAGCGCGAGGGTCTCGTCGAGGGCGTTGGTGTGCAGGGAGTTGGTGCCGCCGAGGACGGCGGAGAGCGCCTCGACCGCGGTCCGTACGACGTTGTTGTACGGCTGCTGGGCGGTGAGCGAGACCCCGGCGGTCTGGGTGTGGAAGCGGAGCCACTGCGCCTTGTCGGTCTTCGCGCCGTACGTCTCCTTCATCCAGCGGGCCCAGATCCGGCGGGCCGCGCGGAACTTGGCGATCTCCTCGAAGAAGTCCAGGTGCGCGTCGAAGAAGAAGGAGAGGCCGGGTGCGAAGGTGTCGACGTCCATCCCGCGGGAGAGACCGAGCTCCACGTAGCCGAAGCCGTCGGCGAGGGTGTACGCCAGCTCCTGCGCGGCCGTGGCTCCGGCCTCGCGGATGTGGTAGCCGGAGACGGAGAGCGGCTTGTAGGCGGGGATGTCGCGGGCGCAGTGCTCCATCAGGTCGCCGATGAGGCGCAGATGGGGCTCGGGCTGGAAGAGCCACTCCTTCTGCGCGATGTACTCCTTGAAGATGTCCGTCTGGAGCGTGCCGTTGAGCACGGCCGGGTCGACGCCCTGGCGCTCGGCGGCGACCAGGTACATGCAGAAGACGGGCACGGCCGGGCCGCTGATCGTCATCGACGTCGTGACGTCACCGAGCGGGATGTCCTTGAAGAGGACCTCCATGTCGGCGGCGGAGTCGATGGCCACACCGCAGTGGCCGACCTCGCCGAGCGCGCGGGGGTCGTCCGAGTCGCGCCCCATCAGCGTCGGCATGTCGAAGGCGACGCTCAGCCCGCCGCCGCCCGCGGCCAGGATCATCTTGTAGCGCTCGTTGGTCTGCTCGGCGTTGCCGAAGCCGGCGAACTGGCGGATCGTCCAGGTGCGGCCGCGGTAGCCGGTCGGGTGGAGCCCGCGGGTGAACGGGTACTCACCGGGCCAGCCGATCCGCTCGAACCCCTCGTACGCGTCCCCGGGCCGGGGGCCGTACGCGGGCTCGACCTGGTCCCCGGAGAGCGTGGTGAAGTCCGCGTCACGCTTGCGGGCCTTGTCGTAACGGGCCTGCCAGCGTTGGCGGCCTTCCTCGATCGCGTCAGCGTCCATGGTACGAATTTACTAGGACGTCCTAGTAAATGTCGATGGCAAACCGCCCAGCGCTTTGCGCGGGGCGGTTCGAAACGCGTACGGAAGGTGCGCCTCAGGCCTTCGCGGGGACCGGGGCGGCGTCCGCGAGCAGCGGCTCGACCTCACGGACGACCTTGCGCTCGACGAAGAACGCGGCCGTCGGGATCGTGCCGGCGATCAGCACCCAGAGCAGCTTGCCCATCGGCCACTTCGCCTTGGAGCCGAGGTCGAAGGCGAAGACCAGGTAGATGATGTAGAGCACGCCGTGGAGCTGCGAGACGACGAGCGTCAGGCCCTCACCGGTGTCGAAGCCGTACTTGAAGATCATGCAGGTGCAGAGCACCAGCAACATGACGGCGGTGACGTAGGCCATCACCCGGTACCGGGTCAGCACGCTGCGTTTCATGCCATCGAGCCTAACCGGCCGCCCGGGGCGATCTTGCAGCGGGCCGGGGCCCGGAATCCCGTCTCTCAGATCTCCTCGAAGTCCTGGGCCGCGATCCGCAGCGGCCGCAGCAGGGCGAAGATCTCGCCGCACTCCTCGGCGTCGTAGGCCCCGAGCCCGAACTCCATCGCGACCAGGTCCTCGGTGGCGGCCTCGACGACCTCGCGGCCCTTGTCCGTGATGGAGGCGAGCGTGCCGCGGCCGTCGTTCGGGTTGGGGCGCTTGTCGACCAGTCCGGAGCGCACCAGCCGGTCCACGGTGTTCGTGACGGACGTGGGGTGGACCATCAGCCGCTCGCCGATCTTGGACATCGGCAGCTCACCGGCCTTGGAGAAGGTGAGCAGGACCAGCGCCTCGTACCGTGCGAAGGTCAGCCCGTACGGTTTGACCACCGCGTCGACCTCCGCGAGCAGGATCTGCTGCGCACGCATGATCGAGGTGATCGCCCCCATGGAGGGGACCGGACCCCAGCGCTGCTGCCAGAGTTCGTCGGCGCGGGCGATGGGATCGAAGGGGAGACTGAGCGGCTTCGGCACGGCATCGACCTTACCCACTGGCCATATGCTGGTCCTCCCCATCTCGAACTTCGGTACGAATATGGTGGGTGGGTGCGGTTCTGCGGACCTCCGCCACGAGCAGCAGCAGGCACAGGGTGCCCAGGACTCCGGCCCCGGCGACCACCTGGTGCACCGGGAAGAACTCGGCGGCCAGCCCCGCGAGGGCCATGCCCGCGCCCTGGAGCGTCATCAGTCCGGCGGTGAGCAAGGTCATGGCCCGGCCGCGCAGCTCGTCCGGTACGGCCTCGACGAACCACTGGTCGAGCCCGATGATGTACGCCGACCCCGCACCGGCCAGCACCAGCGCGACGGCGATCGGCACGATGCCGGGACTGACCCCGTACAGCAGGAAGGGCAGCAGCCCCACCGCCGCGACCGGCAGCACGATCAGGGAGCGGACGCGCGGGCTCAGC
Organism: Streptomyces sp. NBC_01260; assembly: GCF_036226405.1. Classification (NCBI taxonomy): domain Bacteria; kingdom Bacillati; phylum Actinomycetota; class Actinomycetes; order Kitasatosporales; family Streptomycetaceae; genus Streptomyces; species Streptomyces sp. NBC_01260. The sequence continues at coordinate 2,365,196 of NZ_CP108464.1, forward strand.
ACCGCGCCCACGTACAGCTCGGCGGCGATCTGGCCGACCGGCATCGCGCACATCAGCAGCCCGAGCGCGACGGTGCCCGCGCCGATCTCGTCGGCGTAGGGGGCGGCCAGCGCCTCCGGGGCGACGACGAACGCCGGGGGCAGCCAGAAGAGCAGCAGCAGAGCGCGGATCCGGCGGTTGCCGAGGACGAGGCGGGCCCCGGAGAGCGACTCCCTGAGCAGGGTGCCGCCCTGACCGCCGCCGGCCCGGGCGGGCCGGTTCCGGGTGCCGAGGCGGAGGAGGGCGGCCGAGCCGAGGAAGGTGGCGACGGTGATCGTGATCGCGCCGCGCGGCGCGACCACCGCCAGCAGCAGCCCGCCCACGCCGAAGCCGGCGAGCAGCGCGCTCTGCGAGACGATCCGCAGCAGCGAGCGGCCCAGTACGTACAGGTCGTCCTCGCCGAGGATGTCGGCGAGCGCGGCCATCCTCGTGCCGGTGAAGACGGGCGACACCGCGGCCACCAGGCAGCGCAGCACCAGCAGTGCGGCGACGGGGGTGCCCGGCAGCACCATCACGGCGACGCAGCCCGCGCAGATCAGGTCGCACGTGACCAGGACCCGGCGGGCGGGGTAGCGGTCGGCGATCCCGCTGAACAGGGTGCCGCCGACGAGGTAGGGCAACATGCCGAGCGCGAAGGTGAGGGCGCTGAGCAGCGGCGATGCGGTGAGTTCGTACACGAGGACGGTGAGCGCCAGCTCACTGACCACGACGCCGAGCAGCGAGAGCAGGTGCGCGGCGAAGACGGCCCGGAACTCGCGGACGGCGAAGACGGCACGGTAGCCGCGCGGCGCTCCCCCGGCGGGCGGGGAAGTGAGCGGGGCGGTGGCCCGGAGCGCGGCCGGTTCGCTCGGGTCGGGGGGACCGGCGCGCTCCGGGTGCGGTGCCGGGAGAGGGGCCGCTCCGGTGCGGATGGTGCTCGCGGGGCGCAGGGCGGGCGGCCCGGCCCGGTGCGGGTCCGGCCGTTCGCGGGGTGTGTCCGGCGCGTCGCGGGGGCCGCCCGCCAGGGGGTCGGTGTCTCTCGGCATGGACGCAGCCTGCGGGAGCGGGGCAGCCGCTCCGTAGACTTTCGGTCCACACCGAATCTTCCGAGGCCCGCGTATGCCGTTCCATCTGCATTTCGACGAGAGCGATCTGCTCCGCTGCCGGTTCGCGCTCTCCCCGCTCGGGGAGACGCAGGCCGCCGTGCGGGTGCTGGCCACGCCGGAGCGTCAGGGCTACCAGCTGCCGTGGCTGCGCCGGATCCGGCACGCGGCCGCCGGGCTCGACCTCGGGCCGCTGTGGCTCCTGATGAACGAGAGCGGTCACAGCCCGGACTTCTTCTGCCCGCCTCCGCTGGGGCCCCTGGCCTCGTTCGAGGAGGAGATCGCGGGGGTGCGGGCGGTCGACCCTCAGCTGGCCCGGGAGGACATGGCCTGGGCGCTGTCCGACCGGCCCGGAGCGCTGGACTCCCCCGCCGGGCAGGCGCTGCTGGCCGATCCCGCGCGGACGGTGCGGGAGCTGGCCGATCTGCTGGAGCAGGCCTGGCGGGTACTGATCGAACCGCACTGGCCGCGGCTGCGGGCCCTGCTGGAGGCGGATGTGGCGTATCACTCGCGACGGCTCGCCGCGGTCGGCTTCGAGCGGCTGCTGGGTGAACTGAGCCCGCAGCTGAGCTGGTCGGAGTCGACGCTCACCATCGCCCGCACGGCCGGCCGGCACTCCCGGGTGCTCGGCGGGCAGGGCCTCGTGCTGATGCCCAGCGTCTTCGCCTGGCCGAATGTGGTCGGCGGGTTCGAGGCGCCCTGGCTGCCCGCGGTCATCTATCCGGCCCGCGGCATCGGCGGACTGTGGACGGAGCCTGGCGACCGCACCCCGGGCGTGCTCGCCCGGCTGCTCGGCCGGGCCCGCGCCGACGTGCTGTGCGCGCTCGACGAACCGGCCGGCACCAGCGCGCTCGCCCACCGGCTCGGCCTCGCGCCGTCCACCGTGTCGGAGCATCTGTCGGTGCTGCGGTCCGCGGGACTGCTGACGTCGCGCAGGTACGGCCACCAGGTGCTGTACGAGCGGACGCCGCTCGGGATCGCCCTGGCGGTACCGCAGCACGGGGCGCGGGAATGACGTGAGCCCCCGGCCGGCTGCGGCGGGGGGCTCACGGGGTACAGGGCGGGGGCGTCAGCCGGCGAGGTACCGCTCGACCGTCTCGACCTTGGAGGTCAGACCGTCGGTCACACCGGGGCGGATGTCGGCCTTCAGGACGAGGGAGACCCGTCCGGCCCGCGCCTCGACGGCCTCGACGGCGCGCTTGACGACGTCCATGACCTCGTCCCACTCCCCCTCGATGGAGGTGAACATGGCGTCCGTCCGGTTGGGCAGCCCGGACTCGCGGACGACGCGGACGGCGTCGGCGACGTAATCACCGACGTCCTCGCCGACACCCAGCGGGCTGACGGAAAAGGCGACGATCATGCGCTGACCGTGCCTTCCCGGCGGGCGCGGGCGGCGATGACGCCGTCGGCCTCGTAGCGCTTCAGCGCCTTGTCGCCGTACAGCCCGCCGAACGGCAGCAGCGCGAGCAGGAAGAAGAACGCGACGCGCTTGAGCGGCCACTTGGTCTTGGACCAGACGTCCAGCAGCAGGACGGCGTAGATCACGAAGAGCACGCCGTGCAGGATGCCGAGCGGCATCATCAGGAAGTCGATGTCCGAGACCCGGCTCAGGATCGATCCGAAGATGATCAGCGCCGGGAAGGAGAGCGCCTCGGGAATCGAGATGAGGCGCAGCCGGTGCAGGGCGGTAGCGGTCTTGATGTCCACGGGGGCACCTTCGGTGGGAGGACGGTGACAGCTTGTGAACGCAGGCACAAGCGCGACCATTGTGGCACCGGCACCGGCCCGGCGGTGCCGCGGGGGCCGTTTCGCGCACTTCGGGGACTTCTTGTACCCAATCGCCGGACGAGTTCGATTTCCGGCGGCTACCGTCGCACCGTGGCAATGTTCCGACTCCAAGGCAGCAAGACGCTCGCCGTCGACCTGACCGGCGACGCCGTCAAGGCGAAGAACGGTTCGATGGTCGCGTACGACGGCCGGATGGCGTTCAAGAAGATGACCGGCGGCGGTGAGGGCCTGCGCGGCATGGTGACCCGCCGGCTGACCGGCGAGCAGATGGCCGTGATGGAGGTGACCGGGCAGGGCACCTGCTACTTCGCCGACCGTGCGAGCGAGATCAATCTCGTCTCGCTGCGCGGCGAGAAGCTGTACGTCGAGGCGAGCAATCTCCTGTGCACCGACGCAGGGCTGCGTACCGGCACGACTTTCACCGGACTGCGCGGCGGTGCGACGGGCAACGGCCTGTTCACCACCACCGTCGAGGGAACCGGCCAGGCGGCGATCATGTCGGACGGCTCGGCCGTGGTCCTGCGGGTCTCCGCCCAGTACCCGCTCTTCGTCGACCCGGGCGCCTACATCGCCCACCAGGGCAGCCTCCAGCAGCACTTCCAGTCCGGGGTGAACTTCCGGACGCTGATGGGCGAGGGATCGGGCGAGTCCTTCCAGATCCGCTTCGAGGGCGAGGGGCTCGTCTACGTCCAGCCCAGCGAGCGGAACACGATCGGGGGCGATGTCTGATGCCGTTCCGCGAGATCAACTCGAAGATGGTCGAGGCGACGGTGCTCCCCGGCCAGAAGATGTTCAGCCAGCGCGGCGCGATGCTGGCCTACCGCGGCGAGGTGTCGTTCACCCCGAACATCCAGGGCGGTCAGGGCGGGGTGATGTCGATGATCGGCCGCCGGATGGCGAACGAGGCGACCCCGCTGATGACGGTCGAGGGGAGCGGCACGGTGATGTTCGGTCACGGCGGCCATCACATCCAGGTGATCAACCTGGCCGGGGACACCCTCTACGTGGAGGCCGACCGGCTGCTCGCCTTCGACGGCACGCTCCAGCAGGGCACGATGTTCATGGGCTCGCAGGGCGGCGTGATGGGCATGGTGCGCGGCCAGGTGAGCGGGCAGGGCCTGTTCACCACGACGCTCAAGGGGCACGGCGCGGTGGCGGTGATGGCGCACGGCGGGGTGATCGAGCTGCCGATCGCGCCGGGCCGCGAGGTGCATGTGGATCCGCAGGCGTACGTCGCCCACCACGGCGACGTGCGCAACAAGCTCTCCACCGCGCTCGGCTGGCGCGACATGGTGGGGCGCGGCTCCGGCGAGGCGTTCCAGCTGGAGCTCAGCGGCAGTGGTGCGGTGTACGTCCAGGCGTCGGAGGAGAAGCTGTGAGCACGCCCGTGGTCTTCGATCCGATGACGCTGCCGTCGGACGACAACGTCAACTCGTACACCTTCTGCGTGGAGCTCAAGGGGAGCCAGTGGTTCCTGCAGAAGGGGAAGATGATCGCCTACTACGGGCGGATCGAGTTCAACGGCATCGGGCACGGCCGCTTCGAGCGGCTGATCCGTACGAGCTTCCACTCGCCGCTGCACGCGAGCGACTGGGTGGTGGCGGAGGGCAGCGGGAAGATGCTGCTCGCGGACCGGGCCTTCGATGTGAACTCCTACGACCTGGAGGACGGGAACCTGACGATCCGCTCCGGCAATCTGCTGGCCTACCAGCCGACTCTGGCGCTGAAGCAGTCGATCGTGCCGGGGTTCCTGACGCTGATCGGCACCGGGAAGTTCGTCGCGGCGTCCAACGGCCCGGTGGTGTTCATGGAGCCGCCGCTGCGGGTCGACCCGCAGGCGCTGGTGGGCTGGGCGGACTGCCCCTCGCCGTGCCACCACTACGACCACGGCTACATGGCCGGGGTGATGGGCGGACTGCGCGCCATGACCGGGATCGGCGGCGCCTCGGGCGAGGAGCACCAGTTCGAGTTCGTGGGCGCGGGTACGGTGCTGCTCCAGTCCACCGAGGTGCTGATGCCCGAGCAGTCGACGGGGGCGGTGCCGCAGCAGCCGGGGGTTCCGGGCGGCGGCGGTCAACCTGGGTCCACCCCCCGCGCCCCCGGCCAGCTGGGGGACCTCCAACGGCGCTTCGGGTTGTGAGCGGTACTCTGCGCAGTGTGACGCCGGACGTCCGTACAGCGCCCGCGGAACCCCGGCCGGCCCGTGCCGTGTGTCACAGCGAATGATTTCGTCCGGATTTCAACTTCTTAGGTAGAATCCATATATGGAGACCGAGACGGCCACCCGCTGGCTGAGCAACGCGGAGCAGTGCGCCTGGCGCACCCACCTGGATGTCAGCAGGCTGCTGATGCACCAGCTGGAGAAGGACCTCCAGCCGTTCGGCCTGACCAATAACGACTACGAGATTCTCGTCAACCTCTCGGAGTCCGACGACCAGCGCCTGCGGATGAGTGACCTCGCCACCGCCACCCTGCAGTCCAAGAGCAGGCTCTCGCACCAGATCACCCGTATGGAGAGCGCGGGCCTGGTCCGCCGGGAGAACTGCGAGTCCGACCGGCGGGGACTGTACGCGGTCCTCACCGAGGCCGGTGCGGAGACGATGCGCAAGGTGGCACCGCACCACGTGGCATCGGTGCGCAAGCACTTCATGGACCTGCTGACGCCGGAGGCGCTGGAGCAGCTGCACGCGGCCCTCGCCCCGGTCGCCGACCATCTGCGCGCGCGCCGCGTCTGAGGCAAGATCCGGAACACCGGGGGCGGCGCTCAGCGGGGGCCCGGCAGCCGCAGCTCGAACCGGGCGCCGCGCTCCCCCGCACCGGCCGCGGTCAGCCGGCCCCCGTGCCGGATGGCCACATCGCGGGCGATGGCGAGGCCCAGACCGGCCCCGCCGTCGTCGCGGGCGCGGGCGTCGTCGAGGCGCACGAAGCGTTCGAAGATCCGCTCGCGCTCCGCCTCCGGCACCCCGGCCCCGTCGTCCGAGACCTCGACGACCACACCACCACGTTCCACCCGCACCGCGACGGCCACCGAACTCTCCGCGTGCCGCTCGGCGTTGTCCAGCAGATTGCCGATCACCCGGGCCAACTGCCCGCGTGAACCGGTCACTTCCAGCCCGCCCGGCTCCGGCACGGACACCGTCACCGCGATCCGGTCGCCGATGCGCTGCGATACCTCCTCACGGACCAGTGCGCCGAGGTCCAGCCGCGCCTTCCCGGGCCGCTCCCCCGCGTCCAGCCGGGCCAGCAGCAGCAGATCGGCGGCGAGCACCTGGAGCCGTACGGTGTCGGCGACCGCACCCGCCACGTCCAGCAGCTCCGGGTGCGCGGCACCCACCTCCAGCTGGGTGCGGAGCGAGGCGATCGGGGAGCGCAGTTCGTGCGAGGCGTCCGCGACGAAGCGCCGCTGACGGTCGACGGAGGCCTCCAGGGCGGTGAGCGTCTCGTTGGTGGTACGGGCCAGCCGGGCGATCTCGTCGCGCGAACCGGGCTCCGGCACCCGCCTGCTCAGATCCTCGGACGCGGTGATCGCCGCCATCTCGCGCCGGATGCCCTCGACCGGGCGGAGCGCCCGCCGGGTCACCAGCCAGGTCACCCCGGCGACGACGAGCAGCACGACGGGCAGCCCGGCCAGCATCGCGCCGCGCACACTCGCGACGGCCCGCTGCTCCGCGGCGAGCGGGGCACCCGCGTGGACGGTCAGGGTCAGCCCGGCGGAGTTCGTCGCCTCCACGGAGGCGAACCGGTAGTCGGCGGTGTCGCCGTCGACGGTGGCGGCGCCGTTGCGGAAGTCCGGTTCGTCGGTGGAGACCTCACCGCGGCCGGGGTCGGCGCTCACGCCGTCGTCATCGTCGTCGTCGCGGCCACCGTGACCACCGTGGTCATCGCCCTTCTCCGGGACGGCGGACGCGGGCTGCGGGGTGACCCGGTCGGTGCCGGTGCCGGAGATCGCGTCCAGGTCCTCGGAGACGGCGACCACCCGGCCGTCCTCGTCGGTCACCTGGACCGGATGGTCCTCCTCGTCGCCCATGTCCAGCTTGTCGTACGGCACGTCGAGGGCCAGCTGCCCGGCGGTCTCGCGGGCCGCCACCTCGGCCTGGAGGCCCGCCTGGTCGGTGAGGTTGGCGCGCAGGACCAGCAGCACGCCGAGCCCGGCGGCGACGACCGCGAGGGCGACGACCACCGTCGCACCGAGCGCCGCCCTGGCCCGTACCGATCTCACAGCGCCTCCAGCCGGTAGCCGGCGCCGCGCACCGTACGGATGGCGGCCGCGCCGAGCTTGCGGCGCAGGGTGCTCACGTACACCTCGACGATGTTCGGGTCGCCGTCGTAGGCGAAGTCCCAGACGTGTTCCAGGATCTCCGCCTTGCTCACCACCTGCCCGGCCCGCAGCGCGAGCTGTTCGAGCACGGCGAACTCCTTGGCCGTGAGCACGACCTCGTCCTCGCCGAGACGGACCCGGCGGGCGGCGGTGTCCATCCGCAGGGAGCCGACGGTGACCACCGGCGAGGCGGAACCACCGCGCCGGCGCAGCAGCGCGCGGACCCGGGCCACCAGCACCACGTAACTGAACGGCTTGGTCAGATAGTCGTCGGCACCGGTGTCGAGCCCCTCCGCCTCGTCGTACTCCCCGTCCTTCGCCGTCAGCATCAGGATGGGCACCTCGTGGCCGGCGGCGCGCAGCGCGGCGCACACCCGGTAGCCGTTCATCCCCGGCAGCATGATGTCGAGGACGACGAGGTCGTACGCGCCCTCGGAGGCCCGGTGCAGCCCTTCGAGCCCGTCGTGCACGACATCCACGGCGAATCCCTCGGCGGTGAGCCCCCGGGCCAGGGAGATCGCCAGCCGCTTCTCGTCCTCCACGATCAACAGGCGCATGTGCACAGCCTCGCAAACGAAAGCTGAAGAGGGCTTCAGGTGGCTTCAGGCTGCGTTCAGCATCACCCCGGCAGTGTGGACCTCGTCGCAACGGACCCATCCGATCGGGGAGGACCCCTCATGAAGCGAAAGATCGTCATCGCCGCCGTCACCGCGGCCGTACTCGTCGGCGGCGGAGCTGCCACGGCCGTCGCCCTCGCGGGCGGCGACAGCAACGGCGGCGACGCCCGTACCTCCGCCGGGAGCAGCACGGCGAGCGGTGACGCCGCCCGCGTCGCGGTCGGTGACGCGGCCGAGGCCGCCGTCCGGGCCGTCCCGGGCACGGTGACCGAGGCCGAGCTCGACGACGAGGACGGCCGCCTCGTCTGGGAGCTCGATGTGTACGGCTCCGACAAGGCCTGGCACGACGTGACGGTGGACCCGGGCAACGGCAGGGTGCTCGGCAAGCACGTCGACAACGACGACGACGGCGACCGGCACGCGCCCCGCAAGACCTCCGTCACGCTCGACCGGGCGGTCGGCGCCGCGCTCGGGACGGCCCCGGGCACGGTGACCTCGATCGAGCTGGAGGATCACGACGGCCGCAGCGGCGGGGCGGTGCACTGGGAGGTCGACGTCCGGGGCAAGGACGGCGGCGAACACGAGCTGAACGTCGACGCGAAGACGGCGAAGGTCACGGTGGACCGGTCGCACGACGGCCACGGGGACCATGACGGGGACGACCGGGACGACGACTGAGGAAAGCACCGCCGCGGTGCCGGCCGAGAGACCCTAGGGGACGTAACCGGAGACGACCGTGCCGTCGTCGAAGGTGAGGAACACGACGTCACCGACGGCCAGCAGCTGCGGCGGGCCCTCGGGCGGGTAGGGGACGCCGGTGTACCCGGTGGTGTTCGTCGGCTCCCCGTCCGTCCGCCGGTACGTGCCCACCCCCGAGCCCCTGGCCGCGAGGATCCGGTCTCCCGCCACCGACGGAATGCCGCCCCGGTAGACCGGGTTCCCCGACCACTTCGGACGGCCGTCGGCCACGTCGAAGGCGTGCAGGCGATCGTCGCTGTCGACCACCACGGTCCCGTCGTCGGTCAGCGCCACCGGGTATCGGACCGCGATCCCCTCGGCGATGATCCGGTGTGCCCGGGGCCGGGTCACGTCGTTCATGACGGCGACTCCCCTCCCCACCGCCCGGCAGACCAGCAGGCGGCCCTTGAGCGCCGGGTCCCGGCAGGGGAAGTCGTTCGCGGAGAGCTGCTCCTGCACGGTGCCCGTCGGCCCGTCGAGGATCCGGGTGTCTCCCGCGACCACGACCAGCCGCCCGTCGTCGGCGACCAGGGTGGGCCGGGTCCCGGCGTAGGGCTTGTTCCACAGTTCGCCCCGGTCGCCCGTGAGCCGGCGGGCGGCCAGCCTGCCGGTGGCCGGGGTGCCGCCGCGGGTGGCGTAGTAGAGGGTGGTGCCGTCCTGGACGGCGGCCGAGCCGGTGTGCCCGGCGGGCAGTTTCGCGCGCCACTGCTCCCGGCCGTCCGTGATCCGGTAGCCGACCAGGGCGTGGCCGACGAACGCGTACACGGTCCCCTTGGTGAAGCCGGCGACGACGGCCGCCGTGGCGCCCTGTGCCCCCTCCGGGGTCCGCCAGCGCTGTTCGCCGTCGGCCGCGTCGAGCGCGGTGACCCCCTTCGATCCTCCGCACAGCAGCGCCGACTCGGCAAGGCTGCAGCCGCCCGCGGCGCCCTCGACCGTGGCCTGCCACGCCTTCCAGCCCGCGGGCCGGACGGACTGGTCGGTTGCGGCCTTGCCGAAGTCCCCGGTCCGGCCGCTGTCGGCCCGGGGAAGCGCGCGAACGCCGACGGCCCCGGCGGCGTGGGACGGACCGGCGCCGGGACCCGTGGACCGGGCGCCGCCCCCCGGGTCACCGCCCCGGGGGGCGGGGTCCGGCCAGAGCGCATGGCCCAGCAGCAGGCAGACCGTGACCGCCAGGGCCACCAGCACCACCTGAAGCGTCCGGCGGCGGCCCGCCGGCGCGTCCGTCCCGGCCCCGGGCGCGGTGGCGGCGGCGAGCGGCGGGCGGGGCGGCAGTGGCGGCACGGCGGGCTCGGGCGCGGGCTCGGCCGGTGCCGAGTCGGCGCACTCCCTGGCCGCCCGCTCGTGTTCGGCCTGCTGGGCCCGTACCCCCGGTGTCCAGGGGAACGGGACGGACGGCTGCTCCGGGAGCAGCAGAGCGGCCAGCTCCCGCGGGGCGGGGCGCTCCTCGGGCCGCGTATCGAGGCACCGGGTGATCACCTCGCGCAACGGAGAGGGCACACCGGAGAGTTCGGCCTCCCCACGGGCGATCCGGAAGATCACCGCCGCCATGTCGGAGTCGTCGAACGGGCCGCGGCCCGCGGCCGCGAACGCCAGCACCGCGCCCAGACAGAACACGTCGGAGGCGGGCACCAGCGCCGACGAGCCGTTGACGTGCTCGGGCGAGATGTATCCGGGGCTGCCGACCACGACCCCGGTACGGGTCAGCTGCGTGGCGTCGAAGGCCTGGGCGATGCCGAAGTCGATCACCTTGGGCCCGTCGGGGCCCAGGAGCACGTTGCCCGGTTTGAGGTCGCGGTGCAGCACCCGTACGGCGTGCATGTCGGCGAGCGCCAGGGCCAGGCCGGTGCCCATGGCCCGCACCACCTGCTCGGGCAGCGGCCCGCCCCGGGCCACCGCCTCGGCAAGCGAGGGGCCAGGGACGTACTCGGTGGCGAGCCAGGGAATCCGGCCCGTCGAGTCACCCCCGACGAACGCGGCGGTGCGGGGGCTGCGCACGGCGGCCGCCGCCTCGGTCTCCCGCCGGAACCGGACACGGAACCCGTCGTCCAGGTCGAGTTCGGCCCGTACGGTCTTCAGCGCGACAAGTCCTCCGGCGGGCTCCCCGGCCGGCCGGGCCAGGTACACCTCGCCCATGCCGCCCGCGCCGAGCAGGCCGAGAATCCGGTAGGGGCCGATCCGTGTCCGGGTGCCGGGGGCCAGGCGTTCGATCACGAGGCGGACGCGCCGGGCAGCGGGACGGAGAACACCCTGCCGCCGTGGTGAATGACGTACACGGCTCCGCCGACCGGCAGGACCTCCGGCGGCAGCACCTCGTCGGACATGAGGAGCCCCCACTGGAGCGTGTCGTAGTCCTTGCGCAGTTCGGGCCCCGGCGCCCCCTTGAGCACGGTGGTGCGCAGCGGACCGGGCTTGGACCCGTTGTGCAGGGCGACGCTGTACAGACTGGTGCTGTCCGCCCACACCAGGGTGTCCGCGACGATCATCGGGGACGAGACTGCGTTGATGCGGCTGCTGAACGATCTCCGGTCCAGCGGATAGCGGGCGAGGGCCGCGCCGTCGTCCCGCCGGGCCAGGACGATCTCCGGGTCGATGTCGTCCTCCTCCCAGGGGCGGGCGCCCCGGACCAGGACGACCACGTGGTCGTCCACGGCGACGAGCCCGGCCCCGTCGGTGAGTTCGTCCGGCAGCGGGATCTCACCGGCGGATTCGAGCGAGGGGGTGCCGAGCCGCTGGACGGCCATGTGCTCGCCCTCGGTGGAGTACGTGTACGCGGCGCAGTAGACGTGCGGGGCGCGGACGAGCGCGTCGTGGCACTGGGAGGTCTGCTCGCCCGTCGCGCGGCCGAGCTCCGCGCCGTCCTCGGTGCGCAGGGCGCGCAGCCCGCCTTGGCCGAGCAGGTAGAGCATCTTGTCCCTGGTGGCCAGCGGCCAGAAGTCGTACCCCTCGGCCTTCGCGAGGTCCTCGCCCACCAGCGGTCTGCGCCACTTCTCCTTGCCGGTGGCGAGGTCGAACCCTGCGATCCGGGCACCTTGCGGGGTGGGGCCGACAGCCGCGAAGACCAATCCGTCGGCCACCAGCGGTGCGCTCTCGAAGCCGTGGGCGGAACCTGCGCGGACCTCCCAACGGACCTTCCCGGTACGGGAGTCCAGCGAGACGAGCCGGTCTCCGGAGGCGAGCAGGACCTGATCGCCGTAGACCGCGGGCCGGGTCGATCCGGACGGCATGAAGACCTGCCCCGTGGGGCTGATGCGGGCGCCGGCCTCATCGGCGTCCAGTCGGGCCGAGTAGTCCCACAGCTTCTTTCCGTCGGACGGCGAGAGCGCCTCGTACGAGCCGGCCGTGTTGCGGCAGACCAGCACGTCCCGGCCCGCCGCGCAGCCGAACGGATGCCCGGTCACCCTGCTCCGCCAGGGGTGCCACCCGGCCGGGCGGACGTCACGGCCGTACGGGACGGTGCCGGAGCCCTCCCGGCCGCCCTGGGCGTCGATGCCGGCGAGCACCGCGGCCGGCTTCTCCGGATCGCCGTCGCCGCCCTCGTCGCCGCCACGCAGCGCCAGCAGGCCGCCGGTCGCGGCTCCGAGCAGGGCGAGCGCGACGAGGGCCGCCACGAGGTTGCGGCGCCGCCGGGAGCGCGGAGGCTCGCCCAGCCCCGGTCCCTGGGTGGGCGCCACATGCAGACCCGGCGCGAAATCCGTCCCCCGCGTGGGCAGTTGATGGGGCGCCGCCCGGCTCCCCGTGGCCGCCTCGGTGGGTGTGTAGCCCGGCAGCAGCGGCCCGTCCAGCGCGCTGACCCGGGCCAGCTCCCGTCCGTACTCCGCGATCTGCCCGCCCACCGGGGCGGGCCACTCGGCGGCGGCGCCCGGGGTGAGCCGGCCGGCCAGTTCGGCGGCCGTGGGGCGGGCGGCGGGGTCGGCGCTCAGGCAGTCCTCCAGGACCGCGCGCAGCCCCTCGGGCACCTCCTCCAGGTCGGCCTCGACGTACTTGACCCGGTAGAGGACCGCGGCGACGGGCCCGTCCCCGAACGGATCGCGGCCGGTGGCGGCGAAGCAGAGCACGGAGGCGAGGCAGAAGACGTCGGAGGCCGCGACGACGCGTCCGCTGCCCGCCACGTGCTCCGGCGACATGAAGGCGGGGCTGCCGACCATCCGGCTGGTGGTGGTGAGCGGGGTGCTGCCGGCGTCCCGGGCGATCCCGAAGTCGATGAGGCGCGGACCGTCGGCGGCGAGCATCACGTTGCCGGGCTTGACATCGCGGTGGACGATGCCCGCCGCGTGGACGGCCGCCAGGGCGCGGGCGAGTCCGGCGCCCAGCATCCGCACCTCGGCCTCGTCCATCGCGCCCGCCCCCCGGACGGCGGCGGACAGGGTGGGTCCGGCGACGTACTCGGTGGCGAGCCAGGGCACTTCGGCGTCGGCGTCCCCGTCGAGCAGCGAAGCGAGACGGGGCCCGGTGACGGACCGGGCGACGGTGATCTCGCGGCGGAAGCGGTCGCGGAAGCCGGGGTCCCCCGCCACGTCGCGGCGGACGGTCTTGACGGCGGCCGGGCCGGACCCGTCACCCCGGTCGCCGAGGAAGACCTCCCCCATGCCGCCCGCGCCGAGCCGGGCCCGTATCGCGTACGGGCCGATCCGTCTGGGCGAGTCCTCCCGCAGCGGACCCAGCATGTGTCGCTCCCCCCCTGGCACGCATGACACGTGACCGGCGGCAATCGTGTCACGGACGGGGCGGGTGCGGCAGGGCGGGAAGACGTGAACGGCGCACTCCCGCCCCACGGCTGACGTGTTGTCAGCCATGGGGCGGGAGTGCGCCGCTTCCGGGTCCGGCCGGGCCCGTTCCCGGTGCGGCCCGCACGCCGCACCGGGAACGGGGGCGGAACCGCTCAGGCCTCCCCGGTCAGCCCCGCCACCAGTTCGTCCGCCGCCGTGTACGGGTCGAGCCGGCCCGCCACGATGCGCTCCGCGAGAGCGCCGAGGCGGCGGTCGCCGTGCAGGTCGCCGATGCGTTCGCGGAGCCGGGTGACCGCGATCGTCTCGACCTCGTGGGCGGCGCGGGACGCGCGCCGCTCGGCGAGCACTCCGTGCTCCTCCATCCACGCCCGGTGCTTCTCCAGCGCCTCGACGACCTCGTCGATGCCCTCGCCCCGGGCGGCGACCGTCTTCACGATCGGCGGCCGCCAGTCGCCGGGGCCCCGGGACGCCCCGAGGCCCAGCATGTGGTTGAGCTCGCGGGCGGTGGCGTCCGCACCGTCCCGGTCGGCCTTGTTGACCACGTACACATCGCCGATCTCCAGGATTCCGGCCTTGGCCGCCTGGATGCCGTCGCCCATACCGGGGGCGAGCAGGACGACGGAGGTGTCGGCCTGGGAGGCGATCTCCACCTCCGACTGGCCGACGCCCACGGTCTCCACCAGGATCACGTCGCAGCCGGCCGCGTCCAGCACCCGGATCGCCTGCGGTGCCGACCAGGCGAGGCCGCCCAGATGTCCGCGGGTGGCCATGGAGCGGATGTAGACGCCCGGATCGGAGGCGTGGTCCGACATCCGGACCCGGTCGCCGAGCAGGGCGCCGCCGGAGAAGGGCGACGACGGGTCGACGGCGAGCACGGCGACCCGCTTGCCCTGCCGCCGGTACGCGGAGACGAGCGCCGACGTGGATGTCGACTTGCCGACACCGGGCGATCCGGTCAGGCCGACCACATAGGCGTTGCCCGCCAGCGGCGCCAGGGCCGCCATCACCTCGCGCAGCTGCGGCGATGCCCCCTCCACCAGGGAGATGAGCCGGGCCACGGCCCGCGGCCTGCCCTCGCGGGCCTGCTCCACCAGGGTGGGGACGTCCACCATCACCGCTCCGTCTCCTCGCTCGCTGCGTGTTTCTGCGTACTACGTGCTACTTGCCCGGAACGCGGAGGATCAGCGCATCGCCCTGACCGCCGCCGCCGCACAGCGCCGCCGCTCCGGTGCCGCCGCCGCGCCGCTTCAGCTCCAGCGCCAGGTGCAGCACCACGCGGGCGCCGGACATCCCGATCGGGTGACCGAGCGCGATGGCGCCGCCGTTGACGTTGACCTTGTCGGAGGTCACGCCGAGGTCCTTCATGGACTGGACGGCGACGGCCGCGAACGCCTCGTTGATCTCGATGAGGTCGAGGTCCTCGACGCCGATGCCCTCCTTCTTGAGGGCGTGCCGGATCGCGTTGGACGGCTGGGACTGGAGCGAGTTGTCCGGGCCCGCCACATTGCCGTGGGCGCCGATCTCGGCGATCCAGTCCAGGCCCAGCGCCTCGGCCCTGGCCTTGCTCATGACGACGACCGCGGCGGCGCCGTCGGAGATCTGCGAGGAGGTGCCCGCGGTGATCGTGCCGTCCTTGGCGAAGGCGGGGCGCAGCTTGCCGAGGGACTCCGCGGTCGTCTCGGCCCGGATGCCCTCGTCCTTGGAGAAGAGGACCGGGTCGCCCTTGCGCTGCGGGATCTCGACCGGGGTGATCTCGGCCTCGAAGAGGCCGTTCTTCTGGGCGGCGGCGGCCCGCTGGTGGGACTGGGCGCCGATCTCGTCCTGGGCCGCGCGGTCCAGCCCGAGGCGGGTGTTGTGCTTCTCGGTGGACTCACCCATCGGGATGTTCTCGTAGGCGTCGGTCAGGCCGTCGTGCGCCATGGAGTCGAGCATCTCGATCGCGCCGTACTTGTGGCCCTCGCGCGACTTCGGGAGCAGGTGCGGGGCGTTCGTCATGGACTCCTGGCCGCCGGCCACGACGATGTCGAACTCACCGGCGCGGATCAGCTGGTCGGCCAGCGCGATGGCGTCGAGCCCGGAGAGGCACACCTTGTTGACGGTGAGCGCCGGAACGTTCATCGGGATGCCCGCCTTGACCGCGGCCTGCCGTGCCGGCATCTGCCCCGCCCCGGCCTGCAGCACCTGGCCCATGATCACGTACTCGACCTGGTCGCCGCCGATGCCGGCCCGCTCCAGCGCCGCCTTGATGGCGAAGGCTCCGAGGTCGGCCCCGGAGAAGCTCTTCAGCGAGCCGAGGAGCCGGCCCATGGGCGTACGGGCGCCCGCGACGATCACAGAGGTGGTACCGGTCGTTCCTGACATGAGGCGCAGCCCCTTGGATTGGTTGTGAACGAGGGTTTACTTGAATGTACTGAGCGGTACCGCCTCCGTCATCCGGCAGCGGGTGTGATCGCGCGCACGTTGCGTAACCATCCGCGGAGCGCTGCACTGGTCCCATGCTGACGCGAATCGACCACATCGGGATCGCCTGTTTCGACCTCGACGCCACTGTCGAGTTCTACCGCTCGACCTACGGGTTCGAGGTCTTCCACTCCGAGATCAACGAGGAGCAGGGCGTACGCGAGGCCATGCTCAAGATCAACGAGACGTCGGACGGCGGCGCCTCCTACCTCCAGCTGCTGGAACCGACCCGCGAGGACTCGGCCGTCGGCAAATGGCTGGCCAAGAACGGTGAGGGCGTGCACCACATCGCCTTCGGTACGGCCGACGTGGACGCGGACGCCGCGGACATCCGGGAGAAGGGTGTCAGGGTGCTGTACGACGAGCCCAGGACGGGTTCGATGGGGTCCCGGATCACCTTCCTGCACCCCAAGGACTGCCATGGCGTCCTCACCGAACTGGTCACGTCCCGGACGGAGCACTGACCGGGGGGATACCCGGCCCGGTAGAGTGGGCTGTTCCGGGCCGGGGCCGGGTCGGGGCCGCGCCGCGTCCTCAGCCGTTGATCTGTCACCATTCCCCGGGGGACCGTTCGCCGGCGAACGGTACTCGTTTGGAGTGTGTGACCAGGGTTGGGGTCTCCCCCTGCTCAGTGGGGTATCCCCTGCTCGAACGAAGTTGAGAGCTTGGGGAAGAAGTTGAGAGCTCGGGGAAGGATGGGACCGCGCAGTGCGGGGCTACGAACGCCAGGAGAGCCACCGAGCTGAAGACGACCATCTCTCGCGGTTCGAAGCCGAGATGGACCGGCTGAAGACCGACCGGGAGAAGGCCGTCCAGCACGCCGAGGACCTCGGTTACCAGGTCGAGGTCTTGCGCGCCAAGCTGCACGAGGCCCGCCGCAGTCTGGCGACCCGTCCCGCGTACGACAGCGCGGACATCGGCTACCAGGCGGAGCAGTTGCTCCGTAACGCCCAGGTCCAGGCCGACCAGCTGCGCAACGACGCCGAGCGCGAGCTGCGCGACGCCCGTGCGCAGACGCAGCGGATCCTGCAGGAGCACGCGGAGCACCAGGCCCGGCTCCAGGCGGAGCTGCACACCGAGGCCGTGCAGCGTCGCCAGCGGCTCGACCAGGAGCTGGCGGAGCGCCGCCAGACCGTCGAGTCCCACGTCAACGAGAACGTCGCGTGGGCCGAGCAGCTGCGGGCCAGGACCGAGTCCCAGGCCCGCCGGCTGCTGGAGGAGTCACGGGCCGAGGCCGAGCAGGCGCTGAGCGCCGCACGCGCCGAGGCGGGCCGGCTGGCGGACGAGACGCGGCAGCGGCTCGGTTCCGAGGCGGAGTCCGCCCGCTCCGAGGCCGAGTCGATCCTGCTGCGGGCCCGCAGGGACGCCGAGCGGATGCTGAACGCCGCCTCCAGCCAGGCGCAGGAGGCCACCGCTCACGCCGAGCAGCTGCGTACCTCGACGACGGCCGAGACCGAGCAGACCAGGCAGCAGACCGCCGAGCTGAACCGGACCGCCGAGCAGCGCATGCAGGAGGCCGAGACGCAGCTGCGCGAGGCCCGGGTGGAGGCCGAGAAGGTCCTGTCCGAGGCGAAGGAGGCCGCGGTCAAGCGGCTGGCCGGCGCCGAGTCGCAGAACGAGCAGCGCACCCGCACCGCCAAATCGGAGATCGCCCGGCTGGTCGGCGAGGCCACCAAGGACGCCGAATCGCTGAAGGCGGAGGCCGAGCAGTCGCTCGCCGACGCCCGTGCCGAGGCCGACCGGCTCCGTTCCGAGGCGGCCGACGCCGCGCGCACCGCCGCCGCGGAGGACGCCGCGGCCCAGCTCGCCAAGGCGGCCCGTGCCGCCGAGGAGGTGCTGACCAAGGCGTCGGACGACGCGAAGTCGACCACCCGGGCGGCGGGCGAGGAGGCGGACCGGATCCGCCGCGAGGCCGAGGCCGAGGCGGACCGGCTGCGCGGCGAGGCCGCCGAGCAGGCCGACCAGCTCAAGGGCGCGGCCAAGGACGACACCAAGGAGTACCGGGCCAAGACGGTCGAGCTCCAGGAGGAGGCGCGCAGGCTGCGCGGCGAGGCCGAGCAGCTGCGTTCCGAGGCGGTCGCCGAGGGCGAGCGGATCCGCGGTGAGGCCCGCCGGGAGGCCGTCCAGCAGATCGAGGAGGGCGCGCGGACCGCCGAGGAGCTGCTGGCCAAGGCGAAGGCCGACGCGGAGGAGCTGCGCGGCGCCGCGGGCACCGAGAGCGAACGGGTCCGGACCGAGGCCACCGAGCGGGCCGGCACGCTGCGCAAGCAGGCCGAGGAGGCCCTGGAGCGGGCCCGCGCCGAGGCCGAGACCCTGCGCACCGAGTCCGAGGAGCAGGCCGCCTCGACGACGTCCGCGGCCGAGCAGGCGGCGGCGGAGCTCCGCGAGGAGACCGAGCGCGCGGTCGCGGCGAGGCAGGCCGAGGCGGCCGACGAGCTGGCCCGGCTGCACACCGAGGCCGAGACCAGGGTCACCACGGCCGAGCAGACGCTGGGCGAGGCGCGCACCGACGCGGAGCGCGTCCGGCGCGAGACGAACGAGGAGTCCGAGCGGCTGCGCACCGAGGCCGCCGAGCGGCTGCGCACCCTCCAGGAGCAGGCCGAGGCCGAGGCCCAGCGGCTGCGCGACGAGGCCGCGGCCGATGCCTCGCAGTCCCGCGCGGAGGGCGAGAACGTCGCCGTACGGCTGCGCAGCGAGGCGGCCGCCGAGGCGGAGCGGCTGAAGACCGAGGCGCAGGAGAGCGCCGACCGGGTGCGGTCGGAGGCCGCGGCCGCGGCCGAGCGGGTGGGCACGGAGGCCGCCGAGGCGCTGGCCGCTGCCCAGGAGGAGGCGAACCGGCGCCGCCGCGAGGCGCAGGAGACCCTCGACGCGGCGCGTGGCGAGGCGAACCAGGAGCGTGAGCGGGCCCGCGAGCAGAGCGAGGAGCTCCTCGCCTCCGCCCGCAAGCGGGTCGAGGAGGCGCAGGCCGAGGCCCAGCGTCTGGTCGAGGAGGCGGACAGCCGGGCGACCGAGATGGTCACCGCGGCCGAGCAGACCGCCCAGCAGGTACGGGATTCGGTCAGCGGGCTCCAGGAGCAGGCCGAGGCGGAGATCGCCGGGCTGCGCTCCACCGCCGAGCATGTCGCGGAGCGGACGAAGTCCGAGGCGCAGGAGGAGGCGGACCGGGTCCGCGCCGACGCCTACGCCGAGCGGGAGCGGGCCGGCGAGGACGCGGCCCGGATCCGCTCCGTCGCCAAGGAGGAGACCGAGGCCGCGAAGGCGATGGCCGAGCGGACGGTCTCCGACGCGATCACGGAGTCGGAGAAGCTGCGGGCCGACACCGCGGAGTACAGCCAGCGGATGCGTACCGAGGCGTCCGACGCCCTGGCCTCCGCCGAGCAGGATGCCTCGCGCAGCCGTGCCGAGGCCCGTGAGGACGCCAACCGGATGCGGTCGGAGGCGGCGGTCCAGGCCGACCGTCTGATGTCCGAGGCGACCGGTGAGAGCGAGCGCGTCCGTACCGAGGCGGCGCAGCAGGCGGCCAGGATCGGCGACGAGGCGGCGAGCGAGGCGGAGCGGCTGCGGGCGGAGGCGGCGGCGACCGTCGGTTCCGCGCAGGAGCACGCGGTCCGGACCCGCGAGGAGTCGGAGCGGCTGCGCGACGACGCCGAGGCCGCGGCCGAACAGATGCGTGCCGAGGCCCGCCAGGAGGCGGACCGGCTGCTCGACGAGGCGCGCGAATCGGCCTCGAAGCGCCGGGCCGACGCCGCGGAGCAGGCCGACCAGCTGATCAACAAGGCCCAGGAGGAGGCGCTGCGGGCCGCCACCGAGGCCGAGGAACAGGCCGACACGATGGTCGGGGCGGCCCGGAACGAGGCTGTCCGGATCACTTCCGACGCGACCGTCGAGGGCAACTCCCTGGTCGAGCGGGCCCGGACGGACGCGGACGAGCTGCTGGTCGGCGCCCGCCGGGACGCCACCGCCATCCGGGAGCGGGCCGAGGAGCTCAGGACCCGCATTGAGGGCGAGATCGAGGAGCTGCACGACCGTGCCCGGCGGGAGACCTCCGAGCAGATGAAGACGGCCGGCGAGCGCGTCGACAACCTGATGAGGGCGGCGACCGAGCAGCGCGAGGAAGCCGCTGCGAAGGCCAAGGAACTCCTGTCGGACGCCAGTTCGGAGGCGAGCAAGGTCCGGATCGCCGCCGTGAAGCGGGCCGAGTCGCTGCTGAAGGAGGCCGAGCAGAAGAAGGCCAGCCTGGTGCGCGAGGCCGAGAAGCTGCGGTCCGACGCCGAGTCCGAGGCCAAACGGACGGTGGACGAGGGCCGGCGCGAACTCGATGTCCTGGTGCGTCGGCGCGCGGACATCAACACGGAGATCTCCCGTGTCCAGGACGTACTGGAGGCGTTGGAGTCATTCGAGACCCCCACGGCAGGCGGTAAGGGCGCCGACGCCGTCAAGGCCGGCGCCACCGCGGGCAATCGTTCGAGTGGCAAGCCGTCCGATGGGTAGGACCTGTCCGGCGGGCTCCCGCGGTCCGGCAAGGACATTCAGCCCTCCGAGTGGCAAGGCTTGCGCGGGTTAGCCACTCAAAAGGGGTGTCATTCTCCAGATCAAACAGGCATCTGCTCGATGACACGCCGTCCGGGCCCCTAGGATTCCCCCTATCACCTCACCGGTCTTACTTCGACAGGAACCCCATGAGTGACCCTTCCTCCCCCTTCGGCTTCGAGCTCGTGCGGCGTGGTTACGACCGCGGTCAGGTGGATGACCGCATTACCAAGCTCGTCGCCGACCGTGATAGTGCTCTCGCCCGCATCACGTCTCTGGAAAAGCGCATCGAGGAACTGCACCTCGAAACGCAGAACGCCCAGGCCCAGGTGAGCGACGCGGAGCCGTCGTACGCCGGTCTCGGCGCGCGCGTGGAGAAGATTCTCCGCCTTGCCGAGGAGGAGGCGAAGGACCTGCGAGAAGAGGCCCGTCGCGCCGCCGAGCAGCACCGTGAGCTCGCCGAGTCCG
The DNA here is from genome assembly GCF_036226405.1 of Streptomyces sp. NBC_01260. Lineage (NCBI taxonomy): Bacteria > Bacillati > Actinomycetota > Actinomycetes > Kitasatosporales > Streptomycetaceae > Streptomyces > Streptomyces sp. NBC_01260. The sequence goes on from NZ_CP108464.1 coordinate 2,385,966, forward strand.
CCGCCCAGCAGGTGCGCAACGACGCCGAGGCCTTCGCCGCCGAGCGCAAGTCCAAGGCCGAGGACGACGGCGTCCGCATCGTCGAGAAGGCCAAGGGCGAGGCCACCACGCTTCGTTCGGACGCCCAGAAGGACGCCGCCCAGAAGCGCGAGGAGGCCGACGCGCTCTTCGAGGAGACCCGCGCCAAGGCCGCCCAGGCCGCCGCGGACTTCGAGACCAACCTGGCCAAGCGCCGCGACCAGTCGGAGCGCGACCTCGCGTCCCGCCAGGCCAAGGCCGAGAAGCGTCTGGCCGAGATCGAGCACCGCGCCGAGCAGCTCCGCCTGGAGGCCGAGAAGCTCCGCACGGACGCCGAGCGCCGGGCCCGTCAGACGGTGGAGACCGCGCAGCGCCAGTCCGAGGACATCGTGGCCGACGCCAACGCGAAGGCCGACCGGATCCGCAGCGAGTCGGAGCGCGAGCTGGCGGCACTCACCAACCGCCGCGACTCGATCAACGCGCAGCTGACCAACGTCCGCGAGATGCTGGCGACGCTGACCGGCGCCGCGGTGGCCGCCGCCGGCACCCCCGCCGACGAGGAGCCCGCCTCCCGCGGCGTCCCGGCCCAGCAGACCCGCTGACGCCAGGGACAACGCGGTAACGACCGGTCGTCCCCCGACGCACCGGCCGGTCCGACTCCGACGCGCCCGGTTCCGCCCTTGTGGTGGCGCCGGGCGCGCGGCCGTTCTAGCGTGATCGCATGATCGAGCTTGACGGTCTCACCAAGCGTTTCGGCAGCAAGCTTGCCGTCGACCAGTTGTCGTGCCGGATCAAGCCGGGGATGGTGACGGGTTTTCTGGGGCCCAACGGGGCGGGCAAGTCCACCACGATGCGGATGATGCTCGATCTGGACAACCCCACCAGCGGATCGGTGCGCATCGACGGCAAGCACTACCGCGAGCTGGAAGAACCGCTGAAGTACATCGGTGCGCTGCTCGACGCCAAGTCGATGCACGGCGGTCGCAGCGCGTACAACAACCTGCTCTGTCTCGCGCAGAGCAACCGGATCCCGCAGAGCCGGGTGGCGGAGGTCCTGGACACCGTCGGTCTGACCGCGGTGGCGAGGAAGAAGTCCAAGGGCTTCTCGCTCGGCATGGGGCAGCGGCTGGGAATCGCCTCGGCACTGCTCGGCGATCCCGAGATCCTGATGTTCGACGAACCCGTCAACGGTCTGGACCCCGAGGGAATTCACTGGATCCGGAATCTGATGAAGGCGCTGGCCTCGGAAGGCCGGACGATCTTCGTCTCCTCGCACCTGATGAGCGAAATGGCGCTGACCGCGGATCACTTGATCGTGATCGGCCAGGGAAGGCTGCTGGCCGACACCTCGATGGCCGACTTCATCCACCAGAACTCCCGCAGCTACGTACGGCTGCGCTCGCCGCAGCAGGAGCGGCTGCGCGACGTACTGCACGCGGAGGGCATCATCGCGGTCGAGTCGGGCAACGGCACGCTGGAGGTCGACAGCGCCACCACCGAGGACCTGGGCGAGCTCGCGGCCCGGCACACCATCGTGCTGCATGAGCTGAGTTCCCAGCGGGCCTCGCTGGAGGAGGCCTTCATGCAGATGACGGCGGACTCCGTGGAGTACCACGCGCGCTCGGAACGAGGAGCCGCGCCGCCGCCGGCGGGACCGCACTGGGGCGACCAGTGGGGGCAGCCGCCCGGCGCCGCCCCCGGTCCGCCCGACAGCACTCCCGGGGCCCCCGGCGGGTCCGGCACCGGCAAGGGGGCATGACGATGGCTTCGGTACCCGCGGTCCTGACCTCCGAATGGACCAAGATCCGTACGGTCTCCTCGACCACCTGGACGCTGATCTCCGCGTTCCTGGTCACCGTCGCGATGGGCGCCGCGCTGAGCGCCCTGATGAACTCCCAGTTCAACGACCTCTCCGACGCGGAGCGGGCCACCTTCGACCCCACCTACATCAGCTTCTCCGGGATGATCCTCGGCCAGCTGGCGATGGTGGTCTTCGGTGTCCTGGTGGTCGGCACGGAGTACAGCTCCGGCATGATCCGCACCTCGCTGGCGGCCGTGCCGCAGCGTGCCACGTTCCTCTTCAGCAAGATGCTGGTGGCCGGCGTGCTGGCCCTGGTGGTCGGCCTGGCGACCAGCTTCGTCTCCTTCTTCCTCGGCCAGGCCCTGCTCGGCGATCACGGCACCGACATCAGTGCGGACAACGTGCTGCGGGCGGTCTTCGGCGGCGGCATCTACATGGGGCTGATCGCGATCTTCTCCATGGCGGTGGCGACGATGCTGCGCAGCTCCATGCTGTCGCTCGGCATTCTGATGCCGTTCTTCTTCCTGGTCTCCCGGATCCTGTCGGCCGTACCGGGCGCCAAGAGCGTCGCCCAGTACTTCCCCGACCAGGCCGGGTCCAAGATCATGCAGGTGGTGCCCGACGCGATGAACAGCAATCCGGCTCCCTACGGGCCGTGGGCCGGACTGCTGATCATGGTCGCCTGGGTGGCGGCCGCGGTGATCGGCGGCTTCCTCGTACTCAAGAGGCGGGACGCCTGACCCGGGGGTCCGCCCCAGGGCCGTGGACCCCGGGCCGCGGCCTTCGCCGGGGACGCGCCGCCGCAACGACTTGGCCGGAACCGTAAAGGCTTGGTTATCCTCCTAACTCTTACGGGGGCGTGCGGCCGGACGGCCTGGGCCCCGACGACAGATAAGTCGATGGGGCTGGAGCATGATCGAGGCAGTCGGCCTGACCAAGCGCTATGGCGCGAAGACGGCCGTGTACAACCTTTCCTTCCAGGTGCGGCCGGGCACCGTCACCGGATTCCTCGGTCCCAACGGGTCGGGCAAGTCGACGACCATGCGCATGATGCTCGGCCTGGACCGGCCGACCGCCGGCCATGTGACGATCGACGGCCATGCCTACCGCAGCCTGCCGAACGCGCCGCGCAAGGTGGGCGCGCTGCTGGACGCCAAGGCGGTGCACGGCGGCCGCAGCGCCCGCAACCACCTGCTCTCGCTGGCCCAGCTCGCCGGTATCCCCGCCGCCCGGGTCGACGAGGTGCTCGGTGTCGTCGGCCTGCAGGACGTCGCGCGGAAGCGGTCCAAGGGCTTCTCGCTCGGCATGGGCCAGCGGCTCGGCATCGCGGCCGCGCTGCTGGGCGACCCGCAGGTGCTGCTCTTCGACGAGCCGGTCAACGGCCTCGACCCGGAGGGCATCCTCTGGGTCCGCAATCTGATGCGGATGCTGGCGTCCGAGGGCCGCACGGTCTTCGTCTCCAGCCACCTGATGAGCGAGATGGCGCTCACCGCCGACCATCTGATCGTGATCGGCCGCGGCCAGCTGATGGCCGATATGAAGATCACGGACTTCATCTCGGCCAACTCGGCCGACTTCGCCCGGGTCCGGGTCCAGGACAACGGGTCCGAGCAGCGGGAGAAGCTGACCGCCACCCTCACCGAGGCGGGCGGCCAGGTCATGTCCGAGCCGGACGGCGCTCTGCGGATCACCGGGCTGAAGCTGCCCCGGATCAGCGATCTGGCCCATGACTCCGACGTACGGCTGTGGGAGCTCTCGCCGCACCAGGCCTCGCTGGAGGAGGCGTACATGCGGATGACGCAAGGCGCCGTGGACTACCGCTCGACAGCGGACCAGAAGGAAGGGCTCCAGCAGCCCTTCCCGGACGGCGGATACGGGCAGCAGCACCCCGGGTACGGGCCGCCGCAGCCCGCCGTCCAGGAGGTGCCGCAGCAGGGCTGGTACGCCCCGCCGCCGCCCGGGGACAACCCGTACGCGACAGCCCCCGGCGGACCGTCGGCCGCGGCCCCGGTGGCGCCCGCAGCCCCCGCCGCTCCTGCCCCGGCCCCGGCAGTGCCTGCCGCGGCTCCCGCAGACCTGACCGCGCGCGACACCAGCGAGGACCCCCGATGACAACGCCGTCCACGCCGTACCAGCAGCCGGCGTACCAGCAGCCCCCCGCACCGCAGCAGAACGCGCAGGGCGCGCAGGGCGGCTTCTACACCTCGCCGATCCCGGTGCGCCCGGCCACCCTCGGCGACGCGATCGCCTCCGAGTGGACGAAGATCCGTTCGGTGCGCTCCACGATGTGGACGCTCGGCGTCCTGGTCGTGCTGCTGCTCGTGATCGGCCTGCTGTCGGCGATCGCAGTCGACATGTCCGACACCGATCTGGGCTCCACCCCGGTGCTCAGCCTCGGCTTCTTCGGCGTTCTGCTCGGCTCGATCTGTGTGATCACGCTCGGCGTGATGACGATCTCCTCGGAGTACGGCACCGGGATGATCCGTACGACGATGACGGCCTGCCCCAGTCCCGGCCGGGTGCTCGGCGCGAAGGCCATCGTCTTCTTCCTGCTCACCTTCGTCCTGACGACCGTGATGACCTCGGTCGTCGCGGTGCTCCAGACGAGCATCCTGGACGCCGACACACCCAGCGGCGCGGACTGGCTGCGCAGCACGGTCGGCGTCGGCCTCTACATCGCGACGCTCGGGCTGCTCTCGCTGGCGATCGGCGCGCTGGTCCGGCACTCGGCAGGTGCGATCACCGTCATGATCGGCGTGGTCCTGCTGCCGCTCGTGCTGGCGATCTTCATGTTCGCCCAGTCGCTCGCGAAGCTCCAGAAGTGGCTCCTGGAGTACTCGATCCCCAACCAGCTCAGCAATTTCTACGACACCTCGGTCACCGGGTCGGGGCCGTCCGGCTGGGAACCGCTGTGGATCATGCTCGGGGTGACCGCCGTGGCCATGGGCGGCGCCTATCTCTCGATGAGCCGCCGCGACGTCTGACCGGCCGCCACCCCGGTGCCGTCCACCGGGGGGGAGCGTTCAGTACCGAGGCGCGTTCCTGGACCGCTGCACCCGCGTGGTGCGGCGGTCCTTCGCGTTCCAGCACGCCTTGTGCCAGTGCCTGCGGTCATCGATCCCGCCGTACTCGGGCCAGGCCACCAGATGCGGGACGCCGGACGGGATCTCCTGGTCGCAGCCGGGGCACCGGTAGCGCTTGCCCGCCGCGCTCGCCCCGCTCACGGGGCGGACGGACCAGTCCTGGCCCTGCCACTCCTCCGCGCGCCCGCCACCCCCGTACCGGTCCCCCAGCGCGCCGGAGCTCTCGGTGGGACTCTCGCCGCCTCGGGGGCGGTTGCGGCGCGGGGACACGTGACACCTCACGGGGCAGGCTGGGCAGTTCCCGTCCAGCGTAGGGCCATTCAGCCGGGGCAGACGTCCCACACCGCGCCCCACCGGGCCCGGGACGGGACGGGTTACCGGAAAATCGCAACAACTTCCCGCCCGACCGTGCCTTTGGCACGTGTCAGACGTTGTTGCCAACAGGGGAGAGCCGCGTCGGCCGCAAGGAGGCAATAGGCGATGCGCGTCGGAACGTTTGTACTGGCAGCCCAGTTTCCGGGGCAGGGGCCGGGCGAAGCGCTGTATCGCGCGATCCGGTCCGCCGAGGTCGCGGAGGAATCCGGACTCGACTCGGTCTGGCTGGCAGAACATCATTTCGTGCCGTACGGGGTCTGCCCGTCCGCCGTGACACTGGCCGCGCTGTTGCTCGGCCGCACCCGCAGAATCCGGGTGGGCACGGCGGTGAGTGTGCTGCCGACGCAGCATCCGGTCGCGCTCGGCGAGCAGGCCGCGCTGCTCCACCTCACCAGCGGCGGCCGATTCATCCTCGGCGTCGGCCGGGGCGGCCCCTGGATCGACCTGGAGGTGTTCGGCGGCGGCCTGGAGGCGTACGAGAAGGGCTTCCCGGAGTCCCTGGGGCTGTTGCTCGACTGGCTGCGCGAACCGCGTGTGGCGGGTCGCGGGGAGCGTTACGGCTTCCCCGAGGTCGCGGTGGTGCCCCGCGCCGACGAGCTGTTCGACGGGGAGGGCGGCGAGAACCCCGGCGGTCCCGAGGTGGTCGTCGCGTGCACCTCGCCCAAGAGCGTGCGGCTCGCGGCCGGGAACGGCCTGCCGATACTGCTCGGCATGCACTGCGGGGACGAGGAGAAGGCCGAGATGGTCGGCCTCTGGCGGACCGCCGCGCTGGCCGCGGGCCGGTCGCCGGAGAGCGTGCGGCAGGCCGGGCACGTGTCGGCGGGGGTGGCCCAGATCGCGGACCGCACCGAGGACGCCACCGAGACGCTGGTGAAGGCGATGCCCGGCTGGCTGCGGCAGGGGCTGGACGCCCATGTGACGGTCGACGGCCGGCACCGGGTGATGCGCGACCCGGTCGGCTATACGGAGATGCTGTGCGGGATTCACCCGGTGGGCCCGCCCCGGCTCGCGGCGGACCGGCTCGCGGCCACGGCGGAGCGCACGGGCATCACCCGCTTCGCGCTCCTGGTCGAGGGTTCGGGAGATCTCGTGGCCACGGAGGAGAACGTAGCGCGACTGGGCACCGAGGTGCTGCCGCTCCTGAAATGATCCGCCGGATCCGCTGTTCCGGCGTACGAACGGGAGCTGCCGCCCCGGACCAGTGGCACCTCCCGCGGCCCGGAGCGGCAGCAAAGTCGTTCAGCAGTCCCGTAGTTCGGGCGACTGGTTGAGCAACTGGCCCCTCACCGAGGTGAATCGGGCCAGCCGGTCGTCGACCGAGGCGTCCAGCGGGAACACCGCGACGCGGTGGCAGTTCTGGAATGCCAGACGCACCCCGAAGTGCCGCTGCAGCGCGCCGCGGATTGCATCACTCGCGAGCGCACGCAGCAGCTGGCCACGTGCCTGCTCGTCCGGCGGCGGCGTCTGGTTGTCGGCGAACTCGCCGCCGTCGACCTTCAGCTGAGCCACCAGCGAGCTGATCATCTCCCATGCGAAGGGCAGGGAGGTCCGGACGCAGTCGACGAAGTCGGCTTCGTCGACCTCGCCTCGCTCGGCCTGTTCCAACAGCGCCGGTGAGACGTCGAGCGACATGGGTTCTCCTCTCGCGACCCCGACGGAGGGCCGGGGCCTTACGGGCAGGGAAGGAGGACGGCGACGCAGCGTGCACAGACGGCGACCTCCTGCATCCACGGTAAGGGTGCAGTCCGGGCCGCACCAGGAGATTGGGAACACAACCGGCCAATAACGAAGGGGTTCAAAGACGGACAAGCCAGAATCGGTCAGGTCGGGGCGGGGATGGAGTGACGGGTGGGTGAATCGCGCCGACCGCCCGTCGTCGAGTAGCGTTGCCGACCATGCGTCTCGTCATCGCCCGCTGCTCCGTGGACTACGCGGGCCGGCTCACGGCCCACCTGCCCTCCGCTCCCCGTCTGATCCTGGTGAAGGCGGACGGGAGCGTGTCGATTCACGCCGACGACAGGGCGTACAAACCGCTCAACTGGATGTCACCGCCCTGCACCCTGAAGGAGGGCGCCGACGACACCGAGGGCGTCTGGACCGTGGTGAACAAGGCGGGCGAAAAACTGATCATCACTATGGAGGAAATCCTCCACGACTCGTCCCATGAACTGGGTGTCGATCCAGGCCTGATCAAGGACGGCGTGGAGGCGCACCTCCAGGAACTGCTCGCTGACCGGATCGAGACCCTCGGCGAGGGCTACACCCTGATCCGCCGCGAGTACTTCACCGCCATCGGCCCGGTCGACATCCTGTGCCGCGACGCCGACGGCGGGACCGTGGCCGTGGAGCTCAAGCGGCGTGGCGACATCGACGGCGTGGAGCAGCTGACCCGCTACCTGGAACTGCTCAACCGCGATCCGCATCTCGCCCCGGTGAAGGGCATCTTCGCCGCCCAGGAGATCAAGCCCCAGGCCCGCGTGCTGGCAACGGACCGCGGCATCGGCTGTGTGGTCCTCGACTACAACGCGATGCGCGGCATCGAGGACGACAAGCTCAGGCTGTTCTGACCCAGGGGCCGCGCGCCCGGCATTTCAAGCCCGTCCGGCATTTCAAGCCCGTCCGGCGATTGAGGACAAGGCGCCCGGCGGGGGCGCCCGCACCCGCGCCCCCGCCCCCGGTCAGAGCACCGACGCGCTCTCCGACGGCGTCCCCGAATCGTCCGCACTCGCACTCATCGCCCCCGACGGCCCACTCGCCGAGTCCGACGAACCGGGCAGACTCGGCTCGTCCGTCGCGGTGTCCGTGGGCGACGGAGTCTGGCTCGCCGGCGGAGAGCTCGGCGACTCACTCGTCGGCGGCGGAGTCGACTTCGTCGGCCTGGGCGACTTGGATGTCTCGTCCGACGGGCTCGGCCCGTCGCTCGACGGCTTCCCTGAGGGGGACGGGCTGTCCTGCGGGGCGCTCGTCCCCGGGGACGAGCTCCCGCTCCCGGTCGGCGCGGCCTCGCTCCCGGTCGGCCCGGGCGTCGGCGATGTCGAGCTCAGCGCCGGAGCGGACGGAACCGTATCGTCCGTGGGCTCGTCGGCCGGGAGCTCGTTCTCGCTGTCGTCGCCCTCGCCCGCCGGCTGCTCGGTCGAGACGGCGGGGTCATCCTGCGGATCGCTGTTCGACGTCAGCCCGAGCGTCACCACCGTGCCGAGCACGCCCGCCAGCAGCACACCCGCACTCGCGGCGACCAGGTTGCGCCGCGCCCCGCCCAGGACCGCGAAGCGGCCGGACGGTCCACTCCCGGCACCCTTCGGAGCGGTCTGCCGGGGCAGGACGGCGGTCTCGTCCGCGTACGAGCTCGGCATCGTGACCGGTATGCCGACCGTCGGACCACTGGGCGAAGACGTCTCGAAGCGGTTCGCCGGTATCTCCTCGTTCAGGGGCACACCGCCCGCCGCCACCGCGCCGGAGAGGTCCTCGACCAGGGCGAGCGCCCGGCGCCCGGCCACCGCACCCGGCTTGTCGGCGAGCGCTCCGCGCATGCTGATGGAGGTCTCCAGCTCGGCCCTGGCCCGGTCCGGATTGCCGCTACAGAGCGCGAGTACGCCCAACTCGTGGTGGAAGTAAGCCTCTTCGGCGACCTCGCCGGCGATCCGGGCCGCCTCCTGGCCGATCCGCAGGGACTTCTCCCAGGCGCTCCACTGCAGCCCGGCCGCGAAGGCGGGCGAGGCGCTGCGGGCCAGCAGCACGGCGACGCTGGTCTGTCCGGCACCGTCCCCCGGAACCAGCTGAGCCATGGCCGCGACGATCGCATCGGCCTCGGCGACCGCCCGGGCGGGGGTGACCGAGGGGTGGCCGGTCCACCAGGCGTAGTGCTGGGCCGCCGTACGGGCCCGGCCCGTGGCGTCGTCCCCGTATCCGGCGGCCTCCAGCTGGGCGACCACACCGGCGGCCAGCCGGTAGCGGGACCCGGCCGGGGAGAGCAGCCCGCAGCCCGCCAGTTCGCCGAGCGCGGCATCGGCGTGGGTGTCCCCCACGAGCGCCGGCAGATGCGCCTGGTGCGGCACCTCGCCGCCCAGCGCGACCGCGAAGCGCAGGGTGTCGCGCGCGGCCCCGCTCAGCCGTGAGGCGAGCAGTGCGGCGGGCGCGGCGCCCTCGCCGAGGCTGGGCAACGGCAGGTCGAGGGCCTCGGCCGGCAGCGGCGCCTCGGCGGGCCGGCTGTCGAGGTAGCCGTACTCGTCGTAAGCGGTGGGGTCGGCGCACAGCAGATCGCGCTGGCGCAGCAGGGCGCCCGCCTGGACGAAGCGCAGCGGAAGGCCCTCGGACTCGAACCAGAGGTCGCCCGCCCAGTTGGCCTCCTCCTCGGTGAGCGGCCGTTCGACCACCCGCTCCATCAGGACGACCGAGGCGGCGCGGTCCAGCCCGGCGAGGAAGACCTCTTCGAGGTGGGACTCGGCGTCCGGTGCGGCGACGTCGGGCGCCGCCGCGAGCAGGAAGGCGCATTCGGGCGTCGCGTCGAGCAGTTCGTCCAGCGCGGCGCCGCCGAACTCCAGGTCGTCCAGGACGACGACGGCGCCGGTGGTGCGCAGCTTCGCCAGCAGCAGCGCCCGGTCCGGGCGGTGCAGCGGGGCGTCGTGGACGGCGTCGAAGAGCCCGTACAGCAGGTCGGTGACGGTCCGCTTGTGGCCGTTGAGCCGTACGACTCCGTCCGGTGCCAGTTGTGCGCAGTCCGCGGCGACGGCGTCGAGGAGCGCGGTTCGGCCGGATCCGGCCGGTCCGGTGAGCCGTACCGAGCGTCCGCGGGCCAGCAGGCGCAGCAGCCGCTCGCGTTCGCCCTCGCGCTCCAGGAGGGGCAGCTGGAGGACGGGCGGGCCGGGCGGCACGGGGGGTGCGGCGGCCCGTTCGCGGTCGGCGCGCTCCGCGGGGGTGCGCCGGACCGGTTCGGCGGGCTGCTCGCCCGGCCGGCACGGTTCGACCTCGCTGCCGTCGACCGGGTTGACCGTGAGCAGGAGGTCGCCCGATATGAGCGGGACGATACGTGCCTGTTGCGGTGTTTGCTGACCGAAATCAGGAGTCAGCGGATCGCGGGAGGGGCGCCGTCGGCCGGCGTCCTGCGCGGAGCCGTTCCTGTCGTGGCCGTACTCTTCCGGCCCCCGGTGTGTCGGGTCCATCGCCAAAGCCCCCAAGACGCGTCGAGCACGGTTGCCCCTCCCGGCCTCGCACGTCCAGCTGTCGCTTCCGGTCCGGTGTCAGCCAGGTGGGTCCGTCAATCGGCAGACGGCCGAACCCTAAACCTTCGCACAGTATCTACGAACATCCGGGGTGCCGTGCCGCCCGACAGATCACGGTCTCGTGAGGATTGTGCGGCTTCGGCCGCGGGGTACGGACGGGCGTCCGCCGCCGCCGGGAACCTCAGACGCGCGGCAGGGACTCCGCCGCGATTCCACCCTCGATGGCCAGGATGCGGTGCAGTCTGGTGGCCACCAGGAGGCGTTGCATCTGCGGCGGCACACCGCGGAGCACCAGCCGCCGGCCGGCCCGTCCGGCCCGTCTGTGCGCGCCCATGATGACACCGAGTCCGGTGGCATCCCATGAATCCAGCTCGGTCAGGTCCAGCACCAGATCGCCGACTCCGTCGTCGAGGGCCGAGTGCAGGGCCGTACGGGCGTCCGCCGCGCTTCGGACGTCGAGGCGGCCCCCGACGACCAGCTCGGCGTGGTCGCCCCTGATGTGCATATGCGCTCCCCTGGAATGCTCCGTAGCAAGGTCCGTCTGTCTGAAACTGCCTCTGCCCCAACTGACTGCGACAGCGACAGGGAAGTTGCCGTCTGTAAGCGAACCGATACCGAATTCACTCCGTGGAGTGACGTGGGCCCGCCGTGGATCCGCTGCGGATCCGATGGTCCCGAGAGGCGACCCCCGGGCCCCCGGGCCTGATTTGACGGCAGATCAGGCAACCGGGGACCAAAAGCGATCAGTAGGTGTAAAAGCCCTGCCCGCTCTTGCGGCCGATGTCACCTGCATCGACCATCCGGCGCATCAGCTCCGGGGCGGCGAACTTCTCGTCCTGGGACTCGGTGTAGATGTTGCCGGTGGCGTGCAGCAGGATGTCGACGCCGGTCAGGTCCGCGGTCGCGAGCGGACCCATGGCGTGGCCGAATCCCAGCTTGCAGGCGATATCGATGTCCTCGGCCGAGGCGACGCCCGATTCGTACAGCTTGGCGGCCTCGACGACCAGCGCCGAGATCAGCCGGGTGGTGACGAAGCCGGCCACGTCCCGGTTGACCACGATGCAGGTCTTACCGACCGACTCGGCGAACTCCCGTGCGGTGGCGAGGGTTTCGTCGCTCGTCTTGTAGCCGCGGACGAGCTCGCAGAGCTGCATCATCGGGACCGGCGAGAAGAAGTGCACACCGACGACGCGTTCCGGGCGCTCCGTCACGGCCGCGATCTTGGTGATCGGGATGGCGGAGGTGTTGGAGGCGAGCACGGCGTCGTCCCGGACGATCTTGTCGAGGGCCCGGAAGATCTCGTGCTTCACCTCCAGCTTCTCGAAGACCGCCTCGACGACGACATCCGCGTCGGCGACCGCGTCGAGATCGGTGGTCGTGGTGATGCGGGCGAGCGCGGACTCGGCGTCGGACGCCGCGAGCTTGCCCTTGGAGACGAACCTGTCGTAGGAGGCCTTGATGCCGTCACGGCCGCGGGTCAGGGCCGCGTCGGTCACATCACGCAGCACCACGTCCCAGCCCGCCTGGGCGGAGACCTGCGCGATGCCGGACCCCATGAGTCCGGCTCCGATGACGGCGAGCTTCCTGGCCACGTTGGCACCCCTGCTTTCCATACGGTTCTCGTCCATGCTCTCCGGCGGAGGTTAGTACCCGTGAGGGGCGCTGGGGCTGCGAAGAGATGCGCGTCACGTCTCAAATGACGGACATCACACCGGGATGCGTCATTCGGCGGCGCGCCGGGCGTAGTTGAGCACCTTTTCGCCCAGCAGGTCCTCGATGTCGTCGAGCAGGACGAGGGCGTCCCGGGACACCTCGGCGGCCCTGCGGCCCGCGACCATCTCGCGTCCGATGTACCCCATGAGCGTGCCGTGCACCCAGGAGAGCTGACCGGCCACCAGGACCGGGGCCGAGTCCCCGGGCTCCGCGCCGGACTCCTCCAGGAGCGTCGCCTCCAGATGCTGGAGGGCCTCCTGCTGCACGTGCCAGAGGCGGGCCTTGAGGCCGTCGGCGCCCTCGATGACCCGCATGAAGCGTTCGTACCCCTCCATCAGGCCGACGGCGGGCGACACGCCCTCCACCTGGATGCGCAGTTCACGAAGGACGGCGTCGGCGGCGGACTCCCCCTTGTCCCGGCCCCGGACGTACCGCGAGAGGCGGTCGACGATGCCGCGGCTGCGGTCCAGGAAGAGGTCCTCCTTGGTCGGGAAGTAGTTGTAGACCGTGTTCACCGAGACGTCGGCGGCGCGGGCGACCTCCGCGATCGTGACCGCGTCGAAGCCCCGCTCCAGGAAGAGCCCGGTGGCCACGTCCGAGAGGTGCTGCCTGGTCTGGCGCTTCTTGCGCTCCCTGAGTCCCTCAGCCATGACCCCACCCTAGAGCCCCCTGGAGTCCATGAATCTTTGGTGTCATTGCAATTTTTCACTGACTCTGTTTTTGTGGTCGCTATGCCAATCATCAGCACGGCCGGGCTCGCCCGGACCTTCGACACCAAGGCCGGCCCGGTGGAGGCCGTACGCTCCGTCGATCTGACGGTCGCGGCCGGCGAGATCGTCGGACTGCTCGGGCCCAACGGAGCGGGCAAGACCACCACGCTGCGGATGCTCACCACGCTGCTCGCCCCCACCGGCGGCGCCGCCACCGTCGCCGGTCACGACCTGATCGCCGACCCGGCGGGCGTGCGGGAGAACTGCGGGTACGTCGCCCAGTCCGGCGGGGTGGACCCGCACATCACCGTGCGGGAGGAACTGGTCACCCAGGGCCGGATGTACCGGCTCGGCAAGGCCGAGGCCGTCGCCCGCACCGGAGAGCTGGCCGGGGAGCTGGGCCTGTCGGACCTGCTCGACCGGAAGACGGCCTCGCTCTCGGGGGGCCAGCGCCGGCGGCTCGACATCGCCATGGGACTCACCCACCGCCCGCCGCTGCTCTTCCTCGACGAGCCGACCACCGGTCTCGACCCGGGCAGCCGCGCCGACCTGTGGGACCTGGTGCGGCGGCTGCGCGACGAATCCGGCACGACCGTCGTGCTCACCACGCACTACCTCGACGAGGCGGACGCGCTCGCGGACCGGCTGGTCGTGGTCGACGGCGGCCTGGTGGTGGCGGAGGGCACCCCGGCCGCCCTGAAGACCCGGTACGCGGGCTCGCCCGCCGCCTCGCTCCAGGAGGCCTTCCTCGCGATCACCGGCCGCGCTCCCGCCGCCGATGCCGCTCCCGTCGCCGTCTAGGAATCGGACCCGATGCTTCTCCATGACACCGCGCTCGTCTTCGGGCGGTACGCCCGGCAGACCCTGCGCTCGAAGTTCCAGATCCTCTTCGGCATCCTCATGCCCCTGCTGTACCTGCTCTTCTTCGGTCCGCTGCTCACCGGACTGCCGCTCGGCCGGTCCGGTGACTCCTGGCAGATCCTGGTACCCGGCCTGCTGCTCCAGCTCGGCCTGTTCGGCGCCTCGTTCAGCGGGTTCGCCCTCATCATCGACAAGTCGACCGGTGTGATGGAACGGATGCGGGTGACCCCGGTCAGCCGGCTGGCTCTGCTGCTGGGACGGGTGCTGCGGGACACGCTGCTGTTCATGTTCCAGGCGGTGCTGCTGGTCTCGGCCGCCCTGGTCATGGGCTTGCGCGCACCGCTCCCCGGAGTCCTGATCGGCTTCGCGTTCGTCGGCCTGCTGACGGTCTCGCTGGCCTCGCTCTCGTACGCGCTGGCGATGAAGGTCAGCACACCGCAGGAGTTCGGCCCGGTGATCAACTCGCTCACCATGCCGGCCATGCTGCTCTCCGGCCTGATGCTGCCGATGACCCTGGGCCCGAAGTGGCTGGACGTGCTCTCCCACCTCACGCCGCTGCGCTACCTCGTGGACGCGGTACGGGACGCGTACATCGGCTCGTACGCCACCACGCACATGCTCTGCGGCGTGCTGGTCGCCCTCGGATTCGCGACGCTCGCCGTGACAGTGGGCACACGCGTCTTCCTGAGGGCCGGGGCCTCACTACGCTGACGCCATGGTCAATCTGACACGTATCTACACCCGTACCGGCGACCAGGGCACCACCGCCCTCGGCGACATGAGCCGGACAGCCAAGACCGATCTGCGGATCTCCGCCTACGCCGACACCAACGAGGCCAACGCGGTCATCGGCACGGCGATCGCGCTCGGGCAGCTGACCGACGACGTCGTGAAGGTGCTCGTCCGCGTACAGAACGACCTGTTCGACGTGGGCGCGGACCTGTCGACCCCGGTCGTCGAGGAACCGAAGTACCCGCCGCTGCGGGTCGAGCAGTTCTACGTCGACAAGCTGGAGGCGGACTGCGACCACTTCCTGGAGCAGGTGGAGAAGCTCCGCAGCTTCATCCTGCCCGGCGGCACCCCGGGCGCGGCGCTGCTGCACCAGGCCTGCACGGTGGTGCGGCGCGCGGAGCGGTCCACCTGGGCGGCGTTCGAAGTCCACGGCGAGGTGATGAACCCGCTGACGGCGACTTACCTCAACCGGCTCTCCGACCTGCTGTTCATCCTCGCCCGGGTGGCGAACAAGGAGGTCGGCGACGTCCTGTGGGTGCCGGGCGGCGAACGGTGACCGGCGTCCTCGATCGCCGGAACCCCGGGTTCAGCCCGTCCGGCGATCGAGGACGACGCGTCAGCCGGGCGGGTCCGGCACCCGCTTCGCCTCCCGCCGGGGGTCCCGCTTCGGGAACACCGTGTAGCTCGCCGCGATCACCAGGTTGATCCCGATCACGAACAGCATCGTCTGCTGCCAGGACCGCAGCGACGCCACGTCGCCGTCGCCCCCCACGTACCAGACCGCCCCCTGGAGCAGCGCCAGCGCGGTCACCGCGGCCAGCGCCCACCGCCCGGCCACCCGCCACTCGTGCACCGCCCGCGCCATCCCGTACTTCGGCGGCCTCACCGGCGGCGGGCCCCCCGCGAAGCGGTGGGCGACCCGGGCGTCGACCCACCGGATCGTGGAGTGCCCGAGGCCCACCGTGAAGCCGATGTACACCGCGGCGAGGCCGTGCTTCCAGTCCGGAGCGGCACCGTTCTTCAGGTCGACGGCCGTCACCACCAGCAGGATCACCTCCAGCAGCGGCTCGCACAGCAGCACCGCGCCACCGAGCCGCGGCTTCTTCGCCACGTACCGCAGCGCGAGTCCCCCGGCCAGCAGCACCCAGAAGGCGATCTCGCAGAGAACGATCAGCGTGACGATCACGGTCCTGTCTCCTTTCGCTCCCCTCCAGCGTCTCCGCCGCGGCGCGCCCGATCGTCGCCCGGAGTGACGAACCGCCACTGCATCCTTCGATGTAGTCGCGCCTCACTCCCCGTACGGACGACCCGGGACCGCCCGCCGTGTTGGATGGGAGGGTGCCCTCCCCTCCCCGCCCCCACCGCGACGACGTCCTCATCGCGGTCAGCGGTCTGCTCGGCGGAGTGGTCCTGTGGCTGCTCGGTCTGCACATGCAGACCGGCCGGCCCCTCGACGCCCCCGGGATCGAACTGGTCCCGCTCGCCGTGATGTCGGCGCTGGCGCTGCTGCGCAGGAGCGCGCCGCAGACCGCCCTGGTCATCGGCACGCTCGCGCTGATCATGGACCAGTTCACGGCCGGGAACCTGGCGACCGTGCTGCTGTACACCGACGTCATGTACGCGGCCGTGCTCTACGGCACCCCGGCGGCCGCCCGGCGGATCCCGGTGACCACCTTCCTGATCACGGTCACGGTCACGATCGGCTTCCTGGCCTGGTTCCGCAGTGCCGAGGCGCTGCTCATCGGCATCGTCACGGGGCTGGTCTCGTTCGTGCCCGCCCTCACCGGGGTCAGTGTGCGCAACCATCGCGATGCCGCCGAGACCGAGCGGCTGCGCGCCGATCAGACGGCTCTGCTGGCCGAGATGGACCGGGCGCAGGCGGTGACCGCCGAACGGGCCCGGATGGCGCGCGAACTGCACGACATGGTCGCCAACCACCTCTCCGCGATCGCCATCCACTCCACCGCCGCGCTCTCCATCGACGACCCGGAGACGTCCCGGAACGCCCTGGGGGTCATCCGGGAGAACAGCGTCGACGGTCTGGCCGAAATGCGCCGTCTGATCGGGCTGCTGCGTACCGGCGGGGCCGATCCTGAGCCCAGTATCTCGCCGACGCTCGGCTCGCTGGACGCCCTGGTCGAGCAGCACCGTACCAACGCCGCGTCCAGCGGGCTGACGTGCGTGCTGGAGGACTCACGTACCGAGACGGGTCCGCTGCCGGCGCCGGTCGAGCTGGCCGCGTACCGGATCGTCCAGGAGTCCCTCACGAACGCGCTCAAACATGCCGGGCCCGGCACGGTCACGGTCCGGCTGGGGCAGGCGGGGCAGCGGCTGACGGTGCAGGTCACCAGCGTCCTCGGGGACCGGCCGGGGCCGCGCGCGCCCGGTTCGGGGGCCGGACTGGTCGGGATGCAGGAGCGGGTGGCGCTGCTCGGCGGGGAGATCGAGGCGGGGCCGGTGTCCACCGGGAGCGGGACGAAGATCTGGTGTGTACGGGCTGAACTGCCCGTCGGGGAAGGGAGCGTGCGGGCATGACCATCCGGGTTCTGGTGGCCGAGGACCAGTCGGCGGTGCGTGCGGGGCTGGTGCTCATCCTGGGCAGCGCGCCGGACATCGAGGTCGTCGGGGAGGCCGGTGACGGGGAGGCGGCGGTGCGGCTGGCCCGTGAACTGCGCCCCGATCTGGTGCTGATGGACATCCAGATGCCCAGGCTGGACGGGGTGTCGGCGACGAAGCAGGTGGTCGCGGAGCGGCTGGCGGATGTGCTGGTGCTGACGACCTTCGATCTGGACGAGTACGTCTTCGGCGCGCTGCGGGCCGGGGCGTCGGGCTTTCTGCTGAAGGACACCGAGGCGCACGGCCTGCTCGAAGCGGTACGCACGGTGGCGCGCGGCGAGGGCCTGATCGCCCCGGCGGTGACGCGCCGGCTGATCGCGGAGTTCGCCGGTACCACCACCGCGCCGCCGCCGGAGGCTCCGGACCTGGCGGTGCTGGACTCCCTCACCCGGCGCGAGCGCGAAGTGCTCGGCTGCCTCGGCGAAGGCCTGTCGAACGCCGAGGTCGCGGTGCGCCTCTCCATGGCGGAGGCGACGGTGAAGACGCACGTCAGCAGGCTGCTGGGAAAGCTGGAGCTCCGCAGCCGGGTCCAGGCGGCGGTGCTGGCCCAGGAGTTGGGCATCTGAGGTTTAGCCGCACCCGACTCCGATCTTTGGTCCAGACCTCTTGACGATTGGTCCAGACCTTCCTAATCTCACCGAGCACACTGCGGTGAGCACGCCATGACAAAGCGCGCTCAGGGCGGCGCAGGGTTTGCAGTCGACGGACCACCCCCGTTTGTCCGGACCTCACCCCAGGAGCACCGTTGAGCACTGAGACCCCCCGCCGGACCCGATTCAGACTCGGGGCCGGAAAAGCCACCAGATCCAGAGCCGTCGCGGGCCTCACCGCACTGCTCCTTCCGCTCGCCGCGATGGTCGGCATGGCCTCCCCGGCCCAAGCCGCCACCTCGGCGACCGCCACGTACCTCAAGAAGTCCGACTGGGGCAGCGGGTTCGAGGGCCAGTGGACGGTGAAGAACACCGGCACCACCGCCCTCAGTTCCTGGACCATCGAGTGGGACTTCCCCTCCGGCACCGGCGTCGGTTCCGCCTGGGACGCCACCGTCACCAGTTCCGGGAATCACTGGACCGCCAAGAACCTCAGCTGGAACGGCTCGGTCGCGCCGGGCGCCAGCGTCTCCTTCGGCTTCAACGGCACCGGCTCCGGCTCCGGTTCCGCCACCGGCTGCAAACTGAACGGCGCCTCCTGCGACGGCGGCAGCGTCCCCGGTGACAACGCCCCCTCCGCGCCCGGAACCCCCACCGCGAGCTCCATCACCGACACCTCGGCGAAGCTGAGCTGGAGCGCGGCCACCGACGACCACGGCATCAAGAACTACGACGTCCTGCGGGACGGCGCGGTCGTCGCCACGGTCACCGGCACCACGTACACCAACACCGGCCTCACCGCCGGCACGGACTACTCCTACACCGTGCAGGCCCGCGACACCGCCGACCAGACCGGTCCGGCCAGCGGCGCGGTCAAGGTGCACACCACCGGCGGCGGGGGCACCGACCCCGGTCCGGGCACCGGCGACAAGGTGAACCTCGGCTACTTCACCGACTGGGGCGTCTACGGCCGGAACTACCACGTGAAGAACATGGACACCTCCGGCTCGGCCGCCAAGATCACGCACATCAACTACGCCTTCGGCAACGTCCAGGGCGGCAAGTGCACCATCGGTGACTCCTACGCCGACTACGACATGGCGTACACCGCCGACAAGTCCGTGGACGGCGTCGCCGACACCTGGGACCAGCCCCTGCGCGGCAGCTTCAACCAGCTGCGCAAGCTCAAGGCGAAGTACCCGCACATCAAGGTCCTCTGGTCGTTCGGCGGGTGGACCTGGTCCGGCGGCTTCGGCCAGGCGGCGCAGAACCCGGCCGCGTTCGCCGACTCCTGCTACAAGCTGGTGGAGGACCCCCGCTGGGCCGATGTCTTCGACGGCATCGACATCGACTGGGAGTACCCCAACGCCTGTGGCCTGACCTGTGACACCAGCGGCCCGGCCGCGCTGAAGTCCATCACGTCCGCACTGCGCACCAAGTTCGGCAGCAACAACCTGGTGACCGCCGCCATCACGGCCGACGGCTCCGCGGGCGGCAAGATCGACGTCGCCGACTACGCGGGCGCCGCGCAGTCGCTGAACTGGTACAACGTGATGACGTACGACTTCTTCGGCGCCTGGGACGCCAAGGGCCCGACGGCTCCGCACTCCCCGCTCACCCCGTACACCGGCATCCCGAAGGCCGGCTTCAGCTCCTCCGAGGCCATCGCCAAGCTGAAGGCCCAGGGCGTCCCCGCCTCGAAGCTGCTGCTCGGCATCGGCTTCTACGGCCGCGGCTGGACCGGCGTCACCCAGGACGCGCCCGGCGGCACCGCCACCGGCGCCGCCCCGGGTACGTACGAGGCGGGCATCGAGGACTACAAGGTCCTCAAGAACAGCTGCCCCACCACCGGCACCATCGCCGGCACCGCCTACGCGCACTGCGGCACCAACTGGTGGAGCTACGACACCCCGGCCACCATCGGCACCAAGATGGCCTGGGCGAAGAACCAGGGCCTGGGAGGCGCGTTCTTCTGGGAGTTCAGCGGGGACACCAGCAACGGTGAACTCGTGAGCGCGATGAACAACGGCCTCAAGTAGTCACCGCCGCACCGCATTGCGCGTAACCCCGAAAAAGCACCGGGGAGACAGGTCCGCCCCCTGTCTCCCCGGTTTTCGTCTGTGTGGCGCGTGGCCGGCCTCAGGCCACGTTCACCCGCTGGCCGGGCGGTGCCGCCTCCAGCCAGGCGAGGAATCCGGTCAGGGCGTCCTCGCTCATCGCCAGCTCCAGGCGGGTCTCCCGGTGGAGACAGCCGAGCACGATGGCGTCGGAGAGCAGCGCGAGCTCCTCCTCGCCCTCGGGCAGCCGACGGGCGACCACCTCGATCGAGGACCGCTCAAGGACCCGGCGCGGGCGCGGGGAGTAGCTGAAGACCCGGAACCAGTCGACCTTGTCGCCGTGGTACCGGGCGACCCCGTACACCCAGCCCTTGCCCGAGAGATCGGGCTCCACCGGCACATTCCAGCGCAGGCTGCAGTCGAAGGTCCCGCCGGAGCGCTGAATCAGCCGCCGACGCAGACCGAAGACGAAGAGACCAACCGCGACCAGTGCGACGACCAGCCCGCTCACCCACAGCGCGAGGAACATCTCCACCGACCTCCTCGCGTCGTCGAGTAAACGAATACCGCCCGGACTTCACCTGCACCTGCATCGCCTCAGCCGCGACACGGTCTGGAGAGGTCTCCAGCTCGGGCCGCGGCTGAGGGTAAAGACTTGTCGCGGGGTGGCTAGTGCACCGCCACCGCGCGCAGTCGCACATCGGCGCGACGCTCGGCGGCGCCGTCCGTGTCCGACTTCGCACGTTCCAGCGCACGCTCGGCGCGCTGGACATCGATCTCGTCCGCCAGCTCGGCAATCTCCGCCAGCAGCGAGAGCTTGTCGTCGGCGAACGAGATGAAACCGCCGTGCACCGCGGCGATGACAGTGGAGCCATCGCTCGTACGGATCGTCACCGGGCCCGATTCCAGCACACCCAGAAGCGGCTGGTGACCGGGCATGACGCCGATGTCGCCGGACGTGGTGCGCGCGACGACCAGGGTGGCCTCGCCGGACCAGACACTACGGTCCGCCGCGACCAGCTCGACGTGCAGCTCAGCAGCCAAGGGTGGCTCCTCGGGTCACCACCCGGCGGTCATGCCGGGTGTTGGGTCAATTCTACGGGGCGTGGTGAGGGGGACGGGACGCACCCGCCCCCCTCGGTGAGCCGGAGGCTCAGGAGACGCCGAGCTCCTTGGCGTTGGCCTTGAGGTCCTCGATGCCACCGCACATGAAGAACGCCTGCTCGGGGAAGTGGTCGTACTCACCGTCGGCGATCGCGTTGAACGCGGCGATCGACTCGTCGAGCGGAACGTCCGAACCGTCCACGCCGGTGAACTGCTTGGCGACGTGGGTGTTCTGCGACAGGAAGCGCTCGATGCGACGGGCGCGGAAGACGGTGAGCTTGTCCTCCTCGCCGAGCTCGTCCATTCCGAGAATGGCGATGATGTCCTGGAGGTCCTTGTACTTCTGAAGGATTCCCTTGACCCGCATGGCGGTGTCGTAGTGGTCCTTCGCGATGTAACGCGGGTCCAGGATCCGGGACGTGGAGTCCAGCGGGTCCACGGCCGGGTAGATGCCCTTCTCGGAGATCGGACGGGAAAGGACCGTCGTCGCGTCGAGGTGGGCGAAGGTGGTGGCCGGAGCCGGGTCGGTCAGGTCGTCCGCGGGGACGTAGATCGCCTGCATCGAGGTGATCGAGTGACCACGGGTCGACGTGATGCGCTCCTGGAGGAGACCCATCTCGTCGGCCAGGTTCGGCTGGTAACCCACCGCGGACGGCATACGGCCGAGCAGGGTGGACACCTCGGAGCCGGCCTGGGTGTACCGGAAGATGTTGTCGATGAAGAAGAGCACGTCCTGCTTCATCACATCGCGGAAGTACTCCGCCATGGTCAGACCGGCAAGCGCGACCCGCAGACGGGTGCCCGGGGGCTCGTCCATCTGACCGAAGACAAGCGCCGTCTTGTCGATGACGCCGGACTCGGCCATCTCCTCGATGAGGTCGTTGCCCTCACGGGTACGCTCACCGACACCCGCGAACACCGACACACCGTCGTGGTTGTTGGCGACGCGGTAGATCATTTCCTGGATCAGAACGGTCTTGCCGACACCGGCACCACCGAACAGACCGATCTTTCCACCCTTGACGTACGGGGTGAGAAGGTCGATGACCTTGACGCCGGTCTCGAACATCTCGGTCTTGGACTCGAGCTGGTCGAAGGCGGGCGCCTTGCGGTGGATCGGCCAGCGCTCGGTGACCTCGGCCTCGGCCTCGGGCTTGTTCAGGATCTCACCAAGGGTGTTGAACACCTTGCCCTTGGTCATCTCGCCGACCGGCACCGTGATGCCGGAGCCCGTGTTGGTCACCGGGGCCTGGCGGACCAGACCGTCGGTGGGCTGCATCGAGATGGCGCGGATCACGCCGTCGCCGAGGTGCTGGGCAACCTCGAGCGTCAGCTTCTTGATCTTGCCGTCCTCGGCCGGGTCGGCCACCTCGACGGTCAGCGCGTTGTAGATCTCCGGCATCGCGTCGACGGGGAACTCCACGTCGACGACCGGGCCGATGACCCGGGCGACGCGGCCCGTGGCAACGGCCGTCTCAACTGTGGTCGTCATTACTTGTCACTCCCCGCGGTCGCGTCGGCCAGCGCACTGGCACCACCGACGATCTCGCTGATTTCCTGGGTGATTTCGGCCTGGCGGGCCGCGTTGGCAAGCCGGGAGAGGCTCTTGACGAGCTCCCCGGCGTTGTCGGTGGCCGACTTCATCGCGCGGCGGCGGGCAGCGTGCTCGGAAGCAGCGGCCTGCAGCAGCGCGTTGTAGATCCGGCTCTCGACGTACCGCGGGAGCAGGGCGTCCAGGACGTCCTCCGCCGACGGCTCGAAGTCGAACAGCGGCAGGATCTCTCCCTGGCTGTCCTCGTCCTTCGTGGTGTCGAGGCTGAGCGGCAGCATCCGGTTGTCCACCGGGTTCTGCGTCATCATCGAGACGAACTCGGTGAAGACGATGTGCAGCTCGTCCACGCCGCCCTCGGCGGTCTCCTTGGTGACCGCCTCGATCATCGGGGCGGCCGCCCGCTTCGCATCCGCGTACGTCGGGCTGTCGGTGAAGCCGGTCCACGACTCCGCGATCTTGCGCTCGCGGAAGTTGTAGTAGGCGACACCCTTGCGGCCGATCACATACGTGTCGACCTCCTTGCCCTCACCGCGCAGCCGCTCGGTCAGCTGCTCCGCCGCCTTGATGGCGTTGGAGGAGTAACCGCCGGCCAGACCGCGGTCGCTCGTGACGAGCAGGATCGCGGCCCGTGCCGGAGTCTCGGCCTCGGTGGTCAGCGGGTGCTTGGTGGTGGAACCGGTCGCCACCGCGGTGACAGCACGGTTCAGCTCGGTGGCATACGGCATCGAGGCCGCCACCTTGCGCTGCGCCTTGACGATGCGCGAGGCGGCGATCATCTCCATCGCCTTGGTGATCTTCTTCGTGGCGGTGACGGAGCGGATGCGGCGCTTGTAAACGCGAAGCTGAGCGCCCATCGATCAGCCCTCGCCCAGAAGCTTGCCGTCCGAGGTCTCGAACTGCTGCTTGAAGGCGGCGACCGCGTCGGCTACCGACTGCAGCGTGTCGTCGGACATCTTGGCGCCCTCGGCGATGCTGGTCAGGAGGTCCTTGCGCTCGCGGCGCAGGTACTCCAGCAGCTCGCTCTCGAAGCGGCGGATGTCCTCGACCGGGACGTCGTCCATCTTGCCCGTGGTGCCGGCCCAGACCGAGACGACCTGCTCCTCGACCGGGAGCGGGGAGTACTGCGGCTGCTTCAGCAGCTCGACCATGCGCTTACCGCGCTCCAGCGAAGCCTTCGAGGCCGCGTCCAGGTCGGAGCCGAAGGCGGCGAACGCCTCCAGCTCACGGTACTGGGCGAGGTCCACGCGGAGTCGGCCGGAGACCTGACGCATGGCCTTGTGCTGGGCGGAGCCACCGACTCGCGAGACCGAGATACCGACGTTCAGAGCCGGACGCTGGCCGGCGTTGAACAGGTCGGACTCCAGGAAGCACTGGCCGTCGGTGATGGAGATGACGTTGGTCGGGATGAACGCCGACACGTCGTTCGCCTTGGTCTCGACGATCGGGAGGCCGGTCATCGAACCGGCACCCATCTCGTCGGAGAGCTTGGCGCAGCGCTCCAGCAGACGCGAGTGGAGGTAGAAGACGTCGCCCGGGTAGGCCTCACGGCCCGGCGGACGGCGCAGCAGAAGCGATACGGCGCGGTACGCGTCGGCCTGCTTCGAAAGGTCATCGAAGATGATCAGGACGTGCTTGCCCTGGTACATCCAGTGCTGGCCGATGGCCGAACCGGTGTACGGCGCCAGGTACTTGAAGCCGGCCGGGTCGGACGCCGGGGCGGCGACGATGGTCGTGTACTCAAGCGCGCCGGCCTCTTCGAGGGCACCGCGCACGGAGGCGATGGTGGAGCCCTTCTGACCGATGGCGACGTAGATGCAGCGAACCTGCTTCTTCACGTCGCCCGAGCGCCAGTTGTCGCGCTGGTTGATGATCGTGTCGACAGCCAGAGCGGTCTTACCCGTCTGACGGTCACCGATGATCAGCTGACGCTGGCCGCGGCCGATCGGCACCATGGCGTCGACGGCCTTGTAGCCGGTCTGCATCGGCTCGTGCACCGACTTACGGACCATGACGCCAGGGGCCTGCAGCTCGAGGGCGCGCCGACTGTCGGTCGCGATCTCGCCGAGACCGTCGATCGGGTTGCCGAGCGGGTCGACGACGCGGCCGAGGTAACCCTCGCCGACGCCGACGGAGAGCACCTCACCGGTGCGCTGCACCGGCTGGCCCTCCTCGATTCCGCTGAACTCGCCGAGGACGATCGCACCGATCTCGCGCTCCTCGAGGTTGAGGGCGAGACCGAGGGTGCCGTCCTCGAACTTCAGCAGCTCGTTCGCCATGGCGGAGGGCAGGCCCTCCACCTTCGCGATGCCGTCGCCGGCAACGCTGACCGTACCGACCTCCTCGCGCGAGGCCGCGTCCGGCTTGTACGACTGGACAAAGTTCTCCAGCGCATCCCGGATCTCCTCCGGCCGGATCGTGAGCTCCGCCATCTGGGTTCCCTGCTCTCCTTGTTGGGCCCGAAGTTTCTTAAGGGGGTCTGGGGGCCGACCCCCAGGAATCTTCTGCAATTTCTGCACGGCCCAACCGGGCCGCTGGTCTTGCTCTGTCTCTGTTACTGCGCCGGGCTGGGTCAGCCGGCCATCCGCCGGGTCGCCTCGTCGAGACGCTCCGCGATGGTGCCGTTGACGACCTCGTCACCGACCCGCACCGTGACTCCGCCGAGGACCTCGGGGTCCACGTCGAGATTCAGGTGCATCTGGCGGCCGTAGATCTTCGCCAGGGCGGCGCCGAGGCGCTGCTTCTGCCGATCGCTCAGCGGCACTGCCGAGGTGACGATCGCGACCATGCGGTCACGGCGCTCCGCGGCGAGCTTGGAGAGGGAGTCGAGTCCCTCTTCCAGGCTACGTCCCCGGGGCTGGGTGACAAGCCGCACGATGACGCGCTCGGTGGTGGGCCGCGCCTTTCCGCCGAGCAGGCTGCGCAGCAGCTCGCCCTTGGCGGCGGGGGTCGCGGTCCGGCTGGTGAGCGCGGCGCGCAGCTCCGGGTCCGAGGCGACGATCCGGCCGAACCGGAACATCTCGTCCTCGACGTCGTCGAGGTCTCCGTTGCGCTGGGCGGCGGTGAGGTCCGCGGTGTTCGCCAGTTCCTCGACCGAGTCGACCAGGTCACGCGACTGCGACCAGCGCGAGCGGACCATGCCGGAGACCAGATCGACGGCTTCGCCGCCCACCTGGCCGCGCAGCAGACGTCCGGCCAGCTCGGCCCTGGCCTCGCCGGGCTGAGCCGGGTCGGTCAGGACCCGGCGCAGCGACACCTCGCGGTGCAGCAGCGCCGTGACGCCGGCCAGGTCCTCGGCGAGCTTCGACGCGTCGACCGACGTGCTGTCGGTCAGTGCGTCGAGACGCTCGCGTGCGGCGGCCAGTGCCTCGCGGCTCGCGCCGTTCATCGGACGGCCTCGGCCTTCGCCTCGAGCTCGTCGAGGAAGCGGTCGACGGTGCCACTCTGCCGGGCGTGGTCCTCAAGGGACTCGCCGACGAGCTTGCCGGCCAGGTCGGTGGCGAGCTTGCCCACGTCCTGACGCAGCGCGGACGCCGCGGCCTTGCGGTCGGCCTCGATCTGGGCGTGGCCCGCAGCGACGATCTCCTCGCGCTGCCGCTGGCCTTCCGCCCGCATCTCCTGCAGGATCACGGCGCCCTGCTCCTGCGCCTCCTGGCGCATACGAGCGGCTTCGTGGCGGGCCTCGGCGAGCTGAGCCTTGTACTGCTCAAGAACGCTCTGGGCCTCGGTCTGGGCCGCATCGGCCTTTTCGATACCGCCTTCGATGGCCTCGCGACGCTCTTCCAGAACCTTGTTGATGTTCGGGAGGAGCTTCTTGGCGAGGAAGCCGAAGACGATGAGGAAAGCGATGAGGCCGATGACGAGCTCAGGGATCGGCGGGATGAGCGGGTTTTCCGTCTCAGCCGCGATCGTAAGCAACTGGCTCACGTCATTGCCTTTCGTCTAGTGGGCTGGTCGTGGATCCGAAGATCTACTTGATGCCGTAGACGAACGGCATGACCAGACCGATGAGGGCGAGCGCCTCACAGAAGGCGAAGCCGAGGATCTGGTTGGCGCGGATGAGACCGGCAGCCTCGGGCTGACGGGCCAGCGCCTGGGTGCCGTTACCGAAGATGATGCCGACGCCGACGCCGGGACCGATGGCGGCGAGGCCGTAACCGATGGAGCCGATGGAGCCGGTGACGGCAGCAAGAGTCTGGGACATGCCGGTTCTTCCTTCTCTTTCACGGACCGGTGGGGGTTGGCCACCGGACGAATAACGAGCGGCGCGCGAGGTGCTCAGTGGTGCTTGGCGAGCGCGCCCTGGATGTAGGTGCAGGTCAGGAGTACGAAGACGTACGCCTGCAGCGCCTGGATGAAGAGCTCGAAGGCGGTCATCACGATGGTCATCACAAAGGAGACGCCCGCGTAGGCAAAGCCGATGCCGTTGAGCAGGTACCAGCTGGCGATCGTGAACAGCAGCAACAGCGTGTGGCCTGCAAACATGTTCGCGAAGAGTCGCACCGCGTGGGTGAAAGGCCGGATGAGCAGGTTCGAGAAGAACTCGATCAACATGGCCAGAGGCAACACCGGGCCGAGCGACTTGTCGTACCCGGTGAAGTTCTTGAAGGCGCCGACAAAGCCGTGCCGCTTGAAGGTCAGGCTGACCCACAGGACGTAGACGATGACTGCCAGCACGGCCGGGTAGGCGATGATCGCCGTCACCGGGAACTGGGCGACCGGGATGATCGACCAGAGGTTCATCATCCAGACGAAGAAGAACAGCGAGACGACGAGCGGAACGTACTTCTCGCCCTCGCGCTTGCCGAGCGTCTCGTAGACGATCCCCCGGCGGATGAAGTCGTATCCCGTCTCGGCGACCATCTGCAGCTTGCCCGGGACGACCTTCGGCTTACGGAAGGCGGCCCAGAAGAAACCGACGATGACGATCGAGCCGAGCAGGGCCAGCAGCATCGGCTTGTTGAAGTACAGGTTGCTGTCCGCGTCGCCCCAGAGGGGTTCGAACAGGAACGAGTGCAGGCCGGGTGCCGGGAAACCACAACCGGAGAAGATGTGGCAATCGGTCTCGAAGGCGAGCACCTGTGTCGGGTCAGCACTCACCGCGGGCTCCTTCAGCGTGGCGCATAGGTACGGCAACCTCGTTGTGTCGGCGCGGCGCGCAGCCGCGATTCGGCACTGGACTGGTGATTCGGATGGGCGAGCGGCAGTCAGGCATTGAGCCTCGCGATCGAGCAGGCGTCAGCTCATATACCCGCGCCCGCGGTGCCGCAGTTGGAACCGGACGATAGCAGGGTCCTGAACTTGCCCTTATACCGCCCCTACCCTTCACGACCGGGGGCCAGTGTTCTTGGGCTTCTCACCCTTGTCGGAGTCGGGTTCGACGTAAAGGATCTTGGCCTTCATGTACGCACGCGCCTGTGCGCCGATCCACACGAGAGTCGCCGCGACCAGCGTGATCGCGAAGGCCTTCGGGTTGAACAACGTGGTGTTCTTGAATACAGCGACAAAGATGACCAACAGGAGCAGCTGAGCCGTGTACAGCATCAGCCCCATCGCCTGGAACAGATGGGGCAGGGACTTGGCGGTCCGCTGCAGGACCACCAGCCCGATACCCATGAAGAGGATGACCACGATCGTCGCAATGACCGCGCCCAGGGCTCCCTTGCCACCGGCGACGCCACCGCTGATCGCGGCGGCAACAGCGCCGGCGACAGCGGTGGGTACGGCGGTCTGGAGGAGAGTCCGGACGTCGTTGGACGGCATGGCGGCAGCTCCGCTTGCTGGGGGGGGTTGGCAGTGTGTCGTCATGGACGAGCGTAGGCCCGGTCCGAGTCGATGCCTCGAGGCCAAGGGACCGTGCTACTCAGGCCCTTCGGCTCTGTCACCGGGTTCGTGAACGGTATCACAAACTATTTGATGAGGTCTTTACCAAGAAAGTGTGCTTGCTGTCACACTTGAGTGTGAACAAGCACGTGTGAGCAAGACAACGCAACCGCTTGTCTGGTATTGCCCGTTGATGCCCGAATTATCGACGCGTGGAATCGGCCTCGCGCCGGTCCGAAAATCGCGAACGGGGGCCAATGGCGGTCGCTCCGTTGACGCCCGAGACACCTGCGGCGATCGGGGGCCTCGGGGCGGTCTCGCGCCCCCCCTGCCCCATCTGGGCATCCGCCGCCGCCTGTTGATCCTCCAGCCCCTCCGCGGACGCCGCCCCGGGCCCCTCGCCCCGCCGCCGCCGGCGGTAGCGGGGCGGTACGAAGCGTTGCGCCCACAACGGGGCGCGCGGGGTGAAGCGGGGCATCAGGAGCAGGATCAGGCCGAGCGCGCTCAGGCCCACGATCACGAGGACGATCCACATCGAGGCCGAGTGCACGGAGTAGCCGACCGCGCCGAAGGCGATCAGGGCCGACCAGAAGTACATGATCAGCACCGACCGGCTGTGCGAGTGCCCGATCTCCAGCAGCCGGTGGTGCAGGTGGCCCCGGTCGGCGGCGAACGGCGACTGGCCGTTCCAGGTGCGCCGCACGATCGCCAGCACCAGGTCGGCCGCCGGGATCGCGATGATCGTGAGCGGCAGCAGCAGCGGAATGAACACCGGCAGCATCGCGTGGGTCGCCTGGCGCTCACTGCCCTCGAAGATCTTCAGGTTGTCCGGGTCGACCTGTCCGGTCACCGAGATCGCGCCGGCGGCCAGGACGAGGCCGATCAGCATCGAGCCGGAGTCGCCCATGAAGATCCGGGCCGGATGCATGTTGTGCGGCAGGAAGCCGAGGCACATGCCCATCAGGATGGCCGTGAAGAGCGTCGCGGGTGCGGCCGCCTCGATCGTGTGTCCGTACCAGAGCCGGTAGGTGTAGAGGAAGAACGCGGCCGACGCGATGAGGACCATGCCGGCCGCCAGGCCGTCCAGGCCGTCGACGAAGTTCACCGCGTTGATCGTGATGACGACCAGGGCGACCGTGAGCAGCGTGCCCTGCCACTGGGTGAGGGCGACGGTGCCGACGCCGGGGATCGGCAGCCACAGGATCGTCAGGCCCTGCAGGACCATGACCGCCGCGGCGATCATCTGTCCGCCCAGCTTGATCAGGGCGTCGATCTCGAACTTGTCGTCCAGGACGCCGATCAGCCAGATCAGCGCCGCCCCGGAGAGCAGCGCCCGGGGTTCGCTGGAGAGGTCGAAGACGCCGTCGAGGTTGGCCAGGTGGTCGGCGACGATCAGTCCGGCGCACAGCCCGCCGAACATGGCGATGCCACCGAGCCTCGGTGTCGGTTCACGGTGGACGTCTCGCGCACGGATCGCGGGCATCGCCCCGACCGCGATGGCGAACTTACGCACCGGGCCGGTGAGCAGATAGGTCACTGCTGCCGTGACACAGAGCGTCAGCAGGTAATCACGCACGGGCTGCCCCACAAATGTCGCCGGCCATCTCAGCCCACACCTTAACTACGTCGGCCTCATGGTTGAGGACACAGAGGTACTCGTGATGGTTGCACGGGTCGTCCCCATTCGGGACATAGGGCCAATGTCACCCGGGGTACGGCGGAAATTCCGCAGCCAGCTCCCGCACCTCCGCGAGGACGTCGCCCTCCTCGCGCACCGCCGCGCCGAACAGCGCCGCGAGCCGTGCCACGCCGGCGCCGTCCATGCCCTGGGTGGTGACGGCCGCGGTGCCCAGCCTGATGCCCCGGGCGTCCCCGTACGGAAGCGCGCAGGTGTCCAGCACCAGGCCCGCAGCGGCCAGCCGGGCGCGGGCGGTGGGGCCGTCCACGCCGAGCGGGGCCGGGTCCGCGACGATCAGGTGGGTGTCCGTGCCGCCGGTGGTGACGTCGAAGCCCTCGGCCTCCAGGCCGGCGGCCAGCACCCGGGCGTGGGACACCACACGATGGGCGTACGCGGCGAAGGCCGGGGTCGCCGCCTCGTGGAAGGCGACGGCCTTCGCGGCCACCGTGTGCATCTGGGCGCCGCCCTGGGTGAAGGGGAAGACCGCCCGGTCGATCCGCTCGGCCAGTTCCACGCCGCACAGGATCATGCCGCCGCGCGGCCCGCGCAGCACCTTGTGCGTGGTGGCGCAGACCACGTCCGCGTACGGAACGGGGCTCGGCGCCGCTCCCCCGGCGATCAGCCCCATCGGGTGCGCGGCATCGGCGATGAGGTAGGCGCCCACCTCGTCGGCGATCTCGCGGAACCTCGCGTGGTCCGGGTGGCGCGGATAGGAGATGGAGCCGCTGACGATCGCCTTGGGACGGTGGCTGCGGGCCAGGGTGCGGACCTGGTCGTAGTCGATCAGGCCGCTCTCGGAGTCCACCCCGTAGCCGATGAACTCGAACCAGCGGCCGGAGAAGTTGGCGGGTGAGCCATGGGTGAGGTGTCCGCCGTACGGGAGTCCCATCGCGAGCACCGTGTCGCCGGGCCGCAGCAGTGCCGCGTACGCCGCGAGGACGGCCGAGGAGCCGGAGTGCGGCTGGACGTTGGCGTGCTCGGCGCCGAAGAGCGCGGTGGCCCGGCGGACGGCGATGCGCTCGGCGGCGTCCGCCTGTTCGCAGCCGCCGTGGTGGCGCCTGCCGGGGTAGCCCTCGGCGTACTTGTTGGCGAGCGGTGAGCCGAGGGCGGCCAGGACCGCGGGCGAGGTGAAGTTCTCGGCGGCGGTCAGCTGCAGTGTGCCGGACTGCCGGCGCAACTCCCCCAGCAGCACGTCGGCGATCTCGGGGTCCTCCCGGAGCAGGGCGCCGAAGTCCTGCGGCAGGGTGTCCGGTGGTGCGGCGGAAGCGGTGACCGGCATCGGGGGCTCCGGGCCTGGGAGGGGTGCGCTGACGTCAGCTCCAATGTAGGCCCGCGACGGGCCCGCTGCCCGCTGTCACGGCCCGGCGTGCACCCGTCCGGACCCCGCGCCGGTCAGCGCGGAGTCGATACGCCGGTCAGCGCGGTGACGACCGGCTCCAGGGCCTGGTTGATCTCGTCGCCGATGGACCGGAAGAACGTGATCGGGGCGCCGTACGGGTCGTAGACCTCGTCGGCCTCGGCGGTCGGGGCCAGCAGCCAGCCGCGCAGCGCGGCGGCCGCGCGCACCAGCGCGCGGGCGCGCTCGACGACGCCCTCGTCCTTCGCGTCGGGCAGCGTCGCGTGGTCTATCGCCCGGACCAGCCGGGTGAACTCCTTGAGCGTGAAGGTCCGCAGACCGGCCGAGTGGCCCATCGAGATCACCTGGGCGCGGTGGTCGCGGGTGGCGGTGAGCACCAGGTCGGCGCGGATCACGTGCTCGTCCAGCAGCTCACGGCCGACGAACCCGGTGGCGTCGGCGCCGAAGTCGGCGAGGACCACCTCCGCGTTGGCCTCCATCGGGGCGCCCTCGTGCCCCCAGGTGCCGGCACTCTCCACGATCAGGCCGCCCTGGAGCGGGTCGCCGAGGCGGTCCACGAGGGCATGGCGGGTCAGCCGCTCGGTGATCGGTGAGCGGCAGACATTGCCGGTGCTGACGTGGAGGATGCGGAAAGTGTCGGTCTGCCCCGCTATGCCACGCCCCTCAGGGGCGGTCAATTGGCCACCTCGAGGTCGGGTACCACCTTGCGCAGCTCCTCCGCGGAGAGCGCGCCGGCGCGCAGCAGGACCGGCACCTTGCCGGTGACGTCGACGATCGAGGACGGGACGATGCCCGGCGTCGGACCGCCGTCGAGGTAGACGGAGACGGAGTCGCCGAGCATCTCCTGGGCGGCGTCGCAGTCCTCGGGCGAGGGGTGTCCGGTGAGGTTGGCGCTGGAGACGGCCATCGGGCCGACCTCGGTGAGCAGCTCGATGGCGACCGGGTGCAGCGGCATCCGGATGGCGACGGTGCCGCGGGTGTCGCCGAGGTCCCACTGGAGGGACGGCTGGTGCTTGGCGACGAGCGTGAGGGCGCCGGGCCAGAAGGCGTCGACGAGCTCCCAGGCCTGCTCGGAGAAGTCGGTGACCAGGCCGTGCAGGGTGTTCGGGGAACCGATCAGGACGGGGGTCGGCATGTTGCGGCCGCGGCCCTTGGCGTCCAGCAGGTCGGCGACGCCCTCGGAACTGAAGGCGTCCGCACCGATCCCGTACACCGTGTCGGTGGGCAGCACGACCAGTTCGCCTCGGCGGACGGCGGACGCGGCCTCGCGCAGACCCGTCGTACGGTCGGTCGCGTCGTTGCAGTCGTATCGCCGTGCCATCAGCCGGCCTCCTCAAGCATGTTCGGGTAGGGCTGGTACGGGTCGTGCGGGTGGTGGCCGCCGGTCACGGCATCGCCTTGCGGGCCGTGGCGAACCGGGGACGGTTGTTCAGGTCGGGATGGTCGGCCGCGTCGGCCCAGCCCCGCTCCTCGGTGAAGATCCACGGCACCTGGCCGCCCTGGGTGTCGGCGTGCTCGATGACGACGAGGCCGCCGGGGCGCAGCAGACGGTGAGCGGTGCGCTCGATGCCGCGGATGGTGTCGAGGCCGTCCTCACCGGAGAAGAGAGCCATCTGGGGGTCGTGGTCGCGGGCCTCCGGAGCCACGTACTCCCACTCGGTGAGCGGGATGTACGGCGGGTTGGAGATGACCAGGTCGACCTGTCCGTCGAGCTCGGGAAGGGCCGTCAGGGCGTCTCCGCGGTGCACGGTGACCCTGGAGTCCTCGGCGTTCTTCCTGGTCCATTTGAGGGCGTCCTCGGACAGCTCCACGGCGTGCACGCGCGAGCGCGGCACCTCCTGGGCCATGGCCAGCGCGATGGCGCCCGATCCCGTGCAGAGATCGACGATCAGCGGCTCGACGACGTCCATCGCGCGGACCGCGTCTATCGCCCAGCCGACGACCGATTCGGTCTCCGGGCGGGGCACGAAGACACCGGGTCCCACCTGGAGCTCCAGATAGCGGAAGAAGGCGCGTCCGGTGATGTGCTGGAGCGGTTCGCGGGCCTCGCGCCGGGCGATGGTCTCCCAGTACCGGGCGTCGAAGTCGGCGTCCGGCACGTTGTGCAGCTCGCCCCGCTTGACGCCGTGCACGAACGCGGCGAGTTCCTCCGCGTCGAATCTCGGCGAAGGTACACCGGCGTCGGCCAGCCGCTGGGTGGCCTGGGCCACCTCGGCGAGCAGCAGGTTCATCGCGGTTCTCCGTACAGGTTCACGAGCGGTGCGGGGTGGTGGAGCTTACGCGGCGGCGAGCTTGGCGGCGGAGTCGGCGTCGACACATGCCTGGATCACGGCGCCCAGTTCACCGTCGAGCACCTGGTCCAAGTTGTACGCCTTGAAGCCGACGCGGTGGTCCGAGATCCGGTTTTCCGGGAAGTTGTAGGTACGGATCTTCTCGGAACGGTCGACCGTACGCACCTGGCTGCGCCGTACGTCCGAGGCTTCCTGCTCGGCGGCCTCCTGGGCGGCCGCGAGGAGGCGCGAACGCAGGATGCGCATGGCCTGCTCCTTGTTCTGGAGCTGGCTCTTCTCGTTCTGGCAGGAGGCCACGACGCCGGTGGGCAGGTGCGTGATGCGGACGGCGGAGTCCGTGGTGTTGACGGACTGACCGCCGGGGCCGGACGAGCGGTAGACGTCGATGCGCAGGTCGTTGGCGAGGATCTCGACCTCGACCTCCTCGGCCTCGGGCGTGACCAGCACGCCGGCGGCGGAGGTGTGGATGCGCCCCTGGGACTCGGTGGAGGGCACGCGCTGCACACGGTGCACGCCGCCCTCGTACTTCATCCGGGCCCAGACGCCCTGGCCGGGTTCGGTGGCCCCGTTGCCGCCCTTGGTCTTCACGGCGACCTGGACGTCCTTGTAGCCGCCGAGCTCGGACTCGGTGGAGTCGATGATCTCGGTCTTCCAGCCGACCCGCTCGGCGTAGCGCAGGTACATGCGCAGCAGGTCCCCGGCGAACAGGGCGGACTCGTCGCCGCCCGCGCCCGCCTTGATCTCCAGGAGCACGTCCTTGTCGTCACTGGGGTCACGGGGTACGAGCAGGAGGCGGAGCTTCTCGGTGAGCTCCTGGCGCTCCTTCTCCAGGTCCTTGACCTCGGCGGCGAAGTCGGGGTCGTCGGCGGCGAACTCGCGGGCCGTCTCGATGTCGTCCCCGGTCTGCTTCCAGGAGCGGTACGTGGCGACGATCGGGGTCAGCTCGGCGTAGCGCTTGTTGAGCTTGCGCGCGTTGGCCTGGTCGGCGTGGACCGACGGGTCCGCGAGCTTCTTCTCGAGATCGGACTGTTCGCCGATCAGTTCCTCGACCGCCTCGAACATCTTCGGGCTCCTGGTTTCTTCGCTCGACGTGCCTGCCGGCCGGCGGTTTGCCTGCCGGGCGGGACACGGGGATGCCGTGTCCCGGCCGGAAAAAACGCCGGTCACGGCGCCCCCGGGAAGAGGGCGCCGAGAACCGGCGCAGTTGGCTCGCTACTTGCTGGCGGAGCCGGCGGCCTTGCCGAAGCGGGCCTCGAAGCGGGCCACACGGCCACCGGTGTCGAGGATCTTCTGCTTGCCCGTGTAGAACGGGTGGCACTCGGAGCAGACGTCCGCACGGATGGCGCCGCTGTCCAGGGTGGACCGGGTGGTGAACGACGCGCCACAGGTGCAGCTGACCTGGGTCTCGACGTACTGGGGGTGGATCTCGCGCTTCAAGGGTGTCTCCTAGTTTCGGGAGGGCGCCGGGTCGTACGCGCGGATTGCGTGTCCGTGAACCGGGGCCGACGTACCAGTCTGCCAGGACCGGCCGCATCTCCCAAAACCGGGGTCGGCCCGGAACTATTCCCGGGCACTCCCGGTCACCGCACGATGTCGCCCGCGGCACCCTTGTCGCCCGCCGACTTCTCGGTGGCCGAGGCGGGGATCGGCGAGTCGTGCAGAAGCGCCGTCCACACCTGCTGTCCGGCCTTCTCCTGCGGTATGACGCGGTTCGGGTCGGCCGGGTCGTACTCGACGGGCAGGGTCACCATGTGGACGTTCTCGGAGCCGAGCCCCTTGAGTCCGTTGGCGAAGCCCGCGAGTGCCTTGACCGAGCCCAGGTCGGAGTCGGTCGTGATGGCCTTGGTCGCCGTGTCCGCGAGGCCGTACAGCTTGGTTCCGTCGAGGACGCCGACGCTCTTCGCCTGCACCATCAGCGCCTTGATGAAGGCCTGCTGGAGCTGGATGCGGCCGAGGTCGCTGCCGTCGCCGACGCTCTTGCGGGTGCGGACCAGGCCGAGCGACTGCTCGCCGTTCAGGGTGTGGGGGCCCGGCTCCAGGTTCAGATGGCTCTTGGGGTCGTTGATCGCCTGCGTGGTGGTGATCTTGACCCCGCCGAGCTTGTCGATCAGCTTCTTGAAGCCGGTGAAGTCGACTTCGACGTAGTGGTCCATCCGGATCCCGGACATCGACTCGACGGTCTTGACCGCGCAGGCCGGTCCGCCGACCTCGTACGCCGTGTTGAACATCGCGCGCTGTTCGCCCGGGACGTCCGCGCCGCTCTCGTCGCTCTTGCAGTCGGGCCGGGTGACGAGGGTGTCGCGGGGGATGGAGACGACGCTGGCCGCCTTGTGGCCCTTGTTGACGTGGACGACCATCGCGGTGTCCGAACGGGCGCCTCCCTCGTCGACGCCGTACTGCGCGTTCGCGCCGGAGCGGGAGTCGGAACCCAGGACGAGGATGTCCTCGGAGCCGTTGTCGACGTTCTGGGGGCGGTTCTTGCCGAGGGCGTTGTTGATGTCGACGGCCTTGAGATTGCCGTCGAGCTGGAAGTACGCGTACCCCAGCCCCGCTCCGCCCACGACGACCACGCCGGCCAGGCTCCAAGCGGCTATGACGGTCGCCCTGCGGCGGCGGGACGCCTTCCTCCGGCGTTTGCCGGTGGCCCGTATTCGGCTGTTGCTCCCACTCGGCTCGGTCATCCGTCTCCTCGTTCCGTCGGCTGCTCCCGGCTACCCCCTGCTGCGGTGTGCGGGTCGGTGCGCCGTTTTGTCGCTCTTGGGTACGACGCCACGGCGACAAGAAGGGTTGCACAGCACCCTGTGGCCTCCGGGTGCGCGAGAGGCGGTTCCACGGGGCCGGGAACAGTCGGTGATCCGGCGTTCACCTGCGGTTTCTTGCCCGATACAGGCAATGCCCGACGCGGTTGCGACCCGGCGGCCGTGTGGCGAAGGTCTCGGGTCGGCAACGGCCGGGAACGGCGGTCCGCACCCGGCGTACGGCACAGGGCCGCCCCCGGCACCGAAGTGTCGGGGGCGGCCCTGGGTACGGCTGCCGAGGGGCTGCGAACTAGTCGTTGTTGCCCGGGGCCGGCGTCGTCTTCTGGATCTGGAGCAGGAACTCCGCGTTGGACTGGGTCTTCTTCATCCGGTCCAGGAGGAGCTCGATCGCCTGCTGCTGGTCCAGCGCGTGGAGCACCCGGCGCAGCTTCCAGGTAATCGCCAACTCGTCGCTGCCGAGCAGGATTTCTTCCTTACGGGTGCTGGACGCGTCGACGTCCACCGCCGGGAAGATGCGCTTGTCGGAGAGCTTGCGGTCGAGCTTGAGCTCCATGTTGCCGGTGCCCTTGAACTCCTCGAAGATCACCTCGTCCATGCGCGATCCGGTCTCGACCAGCGCGGTGGCCAGGATGGTCAGCGAGCCGCCGTCCTCGATGTTCCGCGCGGCACCGAAGAAGCGCTTCGGCGGGTACAGCGCGGTCGAGTCGACACCACCGGACAGGATGCGGCCGGAGGCGGGGGCCGCGAGGTTGTACGCGCGGCCCAGGCGGGTGATCGAGTCCAGCAGGACGACCACGTCGTGACCCAGCTCCACGAGACGCTTGGCGCGCTCGATGGCCAGCTCGGCGACGGTGGTGTGGTCCTCGGCGGGACGGTCGAAGGTCGAGGAGATGACCTCGCCCTTCACCGACCGCTGCATGTCGGTGACCTCTTCCGGACGCTCGTCGACCAGGACGACCATCAGGTGGCACTCGGGGCTGTTGACCGTGATCGCGTTGGCGATCGCCTGCAGGATCATGGTCTTACCGGTCTTCGGCGGGGCCACGATCAGGCCTCGCTGGCCCTTGCCGATGGGGGCGACCAGGTCGATGATGCGCGTCGTCAGGATGTTGGAGTCGGTCTCCAGGCGGAGCCGGTCCTGCGGGTACAACGGCGTCAGCTTCTGGAACTCCGGGCGGCCGCGGCCGGTTTCGGGCGCCATGCCGTTGACCGTGTCGAGGCGGACCAGCGCGTTGAACTTCTCGCGGCGCTCGCCGTCCTTGGGCTGGCGCACCGCGCCGGTGACGTGGTCACCCTTGCGCAGGCCGTTCTTGCGGACCTGGGCGAGCGAGACGTACACGTCGTTCGGGCCCGGCAGGTAGCCGGAGGTCCGGATGAACGCGTAGTTGTCGAGGATGTCCAGGATGCCCGCGACGGGGATCAGGACGTCGTCGTCGGTGACCGGCGGCGCGTCACTCGCGAAGTCGTCACGGCCACGACGGCCGCGGCGGTCGCGGTAACGGCCGCGCCGGCCACGACGGCCGCCCTCGTCGTCGAAGTCGTCCTGCGGTCCGCCGCCGCCCTGCTGACCCTGGCCCTGGTTCTGACCCTGGCCCTGGCCCTGGCCCTGGCGCTGCTGGCGCTGGCCGCCCTGGCCACCGCCCTGCTCGTCGCCGCCCTTGCCGCGGCGGTCGCGCTGGCGCTCACGACGGTCACCGCGGTCGCCGCGGTCACCACGCTCGCCGCGCTGGCCGCGGTCCTGACGGTCGCCCCGGCGGCCCTCCGCGTTGTCCGCGGCGGCCTCGGCCTTGGGCTCGGAGCGGTCCTCGGCGGGCGTCTCTCGCTTCGGCTCGTCCTGCGTGCGGTCCTTGGCCTGCGCCTTGGTGTCCGCCTTGGTCTCCGGGCTGCCCGCCTGAGCGGTCGCGCGGCGCCGACGACGCTCGCCCGCGGGCTGCTCGTCGTTGGCCGGCTGGCCGGGGATGTCGATCTGCTGCTGAGCCGCGGCCTTGTCGGCGGGTGCGGCGGCCGGGGTCTCGTCCCCGGCGCCGGTGCGCGCCTTGGAGGTGGCCCGGCGCTTCGGCTTGGTCTCGGCCTCGTCGGCGGGGGCCGCTGCGGCGGCCTTGGCCTTGGGCGCGGAGGAACCGCCGGCCTGGGTCTCCTTGATGACCTCGATCAGCTGGCTCTTGCGCATCCGCGCAGTGCCCTTGATGCCGAGGCCGGACGCGACCTGCTGCAGCTCGGCCAGGACCATGCCGTCAAGGCCGGTGCCGGAGCGGCGGCGCCGTGCGGTGGTGCCAGTGGCAGCACCTTCGGCGGGCGCGGCGCTGTCGACGTTCTTGTCGGCAGTCACGCCCATCAGATCGGTGGTGTCGCTCACGAAGGGTCCTTCCCTGGAGCGGACGTCGGCCTTCTGGCTCGGCGACCGGTTGTGCTGTCCGACTGCGGTCTCTGGTGGTGCGGACCGTGCCGGGGCGGTGGTCCGCCGGGTAGGTACGGCGGAGAGATGAACGTGTGCATGGGGCCCGGCGCGAGCATCCCCCTGCTCGGCCCACTCCTGGACGAGCGAGAGGGTGTCGTGCCGGTTCCGGAGCGTGCTCGAAACTGCTCAGGCAGGCTGCTCAGGCAGTTGGGGAGGCTCCCGGAAGAAATGGTGGTCCCGGAAAGGGACACGAAGCAACGCGCCTCATAGACGTCGATTGCAGACTTGAGGTTAACACTACCGGCTCCAACAAATATTCCCCCTCTCACGCACCGGCAATCACTTCTCGGCTACGGGGCGAGCGGCAGCACACTCGCACCGGAGGCGTCGAGAGTCAGCCGGTTGGCCGCCCAGCCCTCGCCCGCCAGCCGTGCGACCTTGTCGGCCGCATCGTCCTCGGCCAGTGCCAGCACGGTCGGCCCGGCACCGGAGATGACCGCGGGGACGCCGTCCGCGCGCAGTCGGTTCACGAGTTCCACGCTCTGCGGCATCGCCGGGGAGCGGTATTCCTGGTGCAGCCGGTCCTCGGTGGCGGTGAGCAGCAGCTCGGGGCGCCTGGTCAGGGCCTCGACGAGGAGGGCGGCACGGCCCGCGTTGAAGGCGGCGTCGACATGCGGAACGGTACGCGGCAGCAGTCCGCGGGCGGTCTCGGTGAGCACCGGGTTGCCGGGGACGAAAACCACCGGAACGATGGAATCCGCGGGGTCCATCCTGATGGCGCGGGCCGATCCGCCGTCCATCCAGGCGAGCGTGAACCCGCCGAGGAGACAGGCCGCGACGTTGTCCGGGTGGCCCTCGATCTCGGTCGCGAGCTCCAGCAGTGCCGCGTCGTCGAGCCGGGCGTCACCGCCGGTCGTCACGGCGCGGGCGGCGACGATGCCCGCGCAGATGGCGGCGGAGGACGAGCCGAGGCCGCGTCCGTGCGGGATGCGGTTGGCGCAGACGATCTCCAGGCCGCGGGGCTGTCCGCCGAGCAGGTCGAAGGCGGTGCGCAGGGACCGTACGAGCAGGTGGTTCTCGTCGCGGGGCAGCGTGTCCGCGCCCTCGCCGGCGATGTCGATGTGCAGCCCGGCGTCGGCGACGCGGACGACGACGTCGTCGTACAGCCCCAGCGACAGGCCGAGGGCGTCGAAGCCCGGGCCCAGGTTGGCGCTGGTTGCGGGGACGCGCACCCGTACGGCGGCGGCTCGGAAGGCGGGACCGGCCATCGCTCTGACGACTCTCCTTGTGAGGCGGCGGGGAATTTCGAAGCGCTGCGGGATATCTGGGTATCTTCGCGGCTCTTCGGGTTCTTCGGGGTCTACCGGATTATGGGGATTCTTCTGGGCGATTGCGGCGGCGGGCATTGCGTAAGTCCGGGATGGGACCGACGGCCGCAACGGCCTGGGCACCCCGGGCATATGCGGCGGGGTGGGTTGGGTACAGCTTATCGAAGGAAGGTTCTGTGGCGACATAGGGCGCACAGGAGGCGCACGATGCGTGTCGCACGTTGCCGGTGCGCTCTCCGCCCCGGAGGTGGGCCGTCGAGCCGTCTTCCTGCCGAATCCGCTGCCGCCCCGGGCCCGATATGCGCATCGGGCCCGGGGCGGCGGCGCGGCCGCTGCGTACTACGCGAGGCCCAGCTTCTCGGCGGCGGCGACCGCGTCGACCGGGACCGTGACCGGCTGGGGGGCGCCCGCGACGGCCCAGTCCGGGTCCTTCAGGCCGTTGCCGGTGACCGTGCAGACGATGCGCTGGCCCGGGTCGACCTTGCCCTCTTCGGCGGCCTTGAGCAGACCGGCGACCGACGCGGCCGACGCGGGCTCCACGAAGACGCCCTCCTGCGAGGCCAACAGACGGTAGGCGGACAGGATCTGCCGGTCCGTCACCTCGTCGATGAAGCCGCCCGACTCGTCCCGCGCGGCGAGCGCGTAACTCCAGGAGGCCGGGTTGCCGATCCGGATGGCGGTGGCGATGGTCGACGGGTCCTTGACGATCTCGCCGCGCACGATGGGCGCGGAGCCGGAGGCCTGGAAGCCCCACATCCGCGGCGTGTGGGTGGCCGGGCCGTCCGCGGCGTACTCGGTGTAGCCCTTCCAGTACGCGGTGATGTTGCCCGCGTTGCCGACCGGGAGGACGTGGATGTCCGGGGCGTCGCCGAGCGCGTCGACGATCTCGAAGGCCGCGGTCTTCTGGCCCTCGATGCGGACCGGGTTGACCGAATTGACCAGCGCCACGGGGTAGTTGTCCGAGAGCGAGCGGGCCAGCGTCAGACAGTCGTCGAAGTTGCCGTCGACCTGGAGGATCTTGGCGCCGTGCACGAGGGCCTGGCCCATCTTGCCGAGCGCGATCTTGCCCTGCGGTACGAGGACGGCGCAGACCATGCCCGCCCTGACCGCGTACGCGGCGGCGGAGGCGGAGGTGTTGCCGGTGGAGGCGCAGATGACGGCCTGCGCGCCCTCCTCCTTGGCCCGGGTGATCGCCATCGTCATTCCGCGGTCCTTGAAGGACCCGGTGGGGTTGGCGCCCTCGACCTTGAGGTGCACCTCGCAGCCCGTGCGCTCGGAGAGGACCTGAGCGGGGACGAGCGGCGTGCCGCCCTCACGGAGCGTGACGACCGGCGTCGTGCTCGTGACCGGAAGGCGGTCCCGGTACTCCTCGATGATGCCGCGCCACTGGTGGGTGCCCTTGGTGGTCATGGGTCCTTACTCCCCTTCAACACGCATGATGCTGGCGACACCGCGGACGGTGTCGAGCTTGCGCAGCGCCTCGACGGTCCCGGAGAGGGCGGCGTCGGGCGCGCGGTGGGTGACGACGACGAGCGAAGCCTCGCCGCTCTTGTCCTGTCGGCCTTTCTGGCGGACCGTATCGATGGATACGCCCTGTTCGGCGAAGACCGTCGCGACCTGGGCGAGCACGCCAGGCTTGTCGGCCACGTCGAGACTGATGTGGTACCGCGTGACGACGTCGCCCATGGGGCTGACCGGCAGACGCGTGTACGCGGACTCACCGGGGCCGGGGGCCTCGCTGAGTTTGTTGCGGCAGACCGCGACGAGGTCGCCCAGGACCGCGGAGGCGGTCGGCGCGCCACCGGCGCCGGGGCCGTAGAACATCAGCTGCCCGGCGGCATCGGCCTCGATGAACACCGCGTTGTACGCCTCGCGGACGGAGGCCAGCGGGTGGCTGAGCGGGATCATCGCGGGATGCACGCGGGCCGTGACCGAGCGCCCGTCGGCGGCGCGCTCGCAGATGGCGAGGAGCTTGACGGTGCAGCCCATGCGGCGGGCGGAGGCGATGTCGGCGGCGGTGACCTCGGTGATGCCCTCGCGGTGCACGTCGCCGATCCTCACCCGGGTGTGAAAGGCGATTCCGGCGAGGATCGCGGCCTTGGCGGCGGCGTCGAAGCCCTCGACGTCGGCGGTGGGGTCGGCCTCGGCGTATCCGAGTGCGGTGGCCTCGTCGAGCGCCTCGGAGTACCCGGCGCCACTCGTGTCCATCTTGTCGAGGATGAAGTTCGTGGTGCCGTTGACGATGCCGAGGACCCGGTTGACCTTGTCGCCGGCCAGGGACTCGCGCAGCGGGCGGACGAGCGGGATGGCGCCGGCCACGGCGGCCTCGTAGTAGAGGTCCCGGCCGTACTGCTCGGCGGCGGCGTGCAGGGCCGCGCCGTCCTCGGCGAGCAGCGCCTTGTTGGCGGAG
This sequence comes from Streptomyces sp. NBC_01260, assembly GCF_036226405.1. Classification (NCBI taxonomy): domain Bacteria; kingdom Bacillati; phylum Actinomycetota; class Actinomycetes; order Kitasatosporales; family Streptomycetaceae; genus Streptomyces; species Streptomyces sp. NBC_01260. The sequence goes on from NZ_CP108464.1 coordinate 2,428,438, forward strand.
ACGACGCTCGCGCCGTGCTCGAAGGCGGTGGTGATGAGCGTGCGGGCGGGCTCGATGCCGCCGATGACCTCGACGACGACGTCGATGTCACCCCGTTTGACCAGGGCGGTCGCGTCGGTGGTGATCAGCGCGGGGTCGATGCCCTCGCGCACTTTGGAGGGCCGGCGCACGGCGACACCGGCGAGCTCCACCGGCGCGCCGATGCGCGCGGCGAGGTCGTCGGCGTGCGTCGTCATGATGCGCGCCACCTCTGAGCCGACCACTCCACAGCCCAGCAGCGCCACCTTCAGCGGACGCGTACGCATCATCCGACCTCGTTTCGTTTACATCTGATGTATGGACCAGTCTCACTCACCGGACGGGCGTTCCCCGCCACCCGTCCGGATCCTGAGATGTTTATGGGCGACCGGGGGTGTACCCCGGGAAATACGGCATCAGCCGACATCCAGACGCAGGAGATCTTCCTCCGTCTCGCGCCGGACGATGACCCGCGCCCGACCGTCGCGCACGGCGACGACCGGCGGGCGCAGGGCGTGGTTGTAGTTGCTCGCCATGGAACGGCAGTACGCGCCGGTGGCGGGGACCGCGATCAGGTCGCCGGGGGCCAGGTCGGACGGCAGGAAGGCGTCCTTGACCACGATGTCGCCGCTCTCGCAGTGCTTGCCGACGACCCGCACGAGCATCGGCTCGGCGTCGGAGGTGCGCGAGACGAGCGCGACGCTGTACTCGGCGTCGTACAGCGCGGTGCGGATGTTGTCCGACATGCCGCCGTCGACGCTGACGTAGGTGCGCAGCCCCTCCAGGGGCTTGATCGTGCCGACCTCGTACAGCGTGAAGGCGGTCGGTCCGACGATGGCGCGGCCCGGCTCGACGGAGATCCGCGGGGTGGCGAGCCCGGCGGACTCGCACTCACGGGTCACGATGTCGCCGAGCGCCTTGGCGATCTCGTACGGCTCGCGCGGGTCGTCCTCGGAGGTGTACGCGATGCCGAGGCCGCCGCCGAGGTCGATCTCGGGCAGTTCGACGCCGTGCTCGTCGCGCACCTCGGCGAGGAGTTGCACCACGCGCCGGGCGGAGACCTCGAAGCCGGCCATGTCGAAGATCTGCGAGCCGATGTGCGAGTGGATGCCGATGAGTTCGAGCCCGTCGAGGGTGAGCGCCCGCCGTACGGCCTCGGCGGCCTGTCCCCCGGCCAGCGCGATGCCGAACTTCTGGTCCTCGTGCGCGGTGGCGATGAACTCGTGGGTGTGTGCCTCGACGCCGACGGTCACCCGGATCTGCACGGGCTGGCGCCGGCCGAGCCGCTGCGCGATGTGCGAGACCCGGACGATCTCCTGGAAGGAGTCGAGCACGATCCGCCCGACGCCCGCCGTGATGGCCCGCTCGATCTCGTCGACCGTCTTGTTGTTGCCGTGGAAGGCGATGCGCTCGGCGGGCATCCCGGCGTCCAGTGCGGTGGTCAGCTCGCCGCCGGAGCAGACGTCGAGGTTGAGCCCCTCCTCCTTCAGCCAGCGCACGATCGCGCGGGAGAGGAAGGCCTTGCCGGCGTAGAAGACGTCGGCGCCGGGGCCGAAGGCGTCGGACCAGGCGCGGCAGCGGGCCCGGAAGTCGGTCTCGTCCAGGAAGTAGGCCGGAGTGCCGAACTCCTCGGCCAGCCGGGCGACTTCGATCCCGCCGACGGTCAGTGCGCCGTGTTCGTCCCGGGTGACGGTGCGGGACCAGACCTTCTCGTCGAGGACATTGAGGTCCTCTGCCGGGGCGGAGTAGTGCCCCTCCGACATGACATCGGCGTGACGGGGTCCGGCGGGGTGTGCGGATCGGCTCATCGTGTTGCTCTGTTCTCTCTCGGGTCTCTCACAGGTGCGGGGGCGCGCTGATACCGAGCAGGGACAGGCCGCCTGCCAGCACCGTCCCGGCGGCTTCGGCGAGGGCGAGCCGGGTGCGGTGGGCGGCCGAGGGTTTCTCGTCCCCGACGGGGAGCGGCGACGCGGCGTCGTGGAAGTCGAAGAACGCGTGCGCGACCGCTTCGAGGTGGCGGGCGAGCCGGTCGGGTGCGCGGTGGTGCGCGGCGGCGGCGAGGACGGCGGGGTGGTCGGCGATGACGGCGAGGAGCGCGGGCGCCCCGGCTCCCGCCGGGTCGCCGGGGTCGCTGGTGAATCCGAGCCGCTCCGCGCCGCGGCTGAGCGCGCGGGTGCGGGAGTGGGCGTAGCGGACCAGGAACAGGGGGTTGTCCTCGCCCTGGACGAGAAGGCCGTCGCCGAGCCGGGCGCGGTCGTGACCGGCCGGGCGGAGCAGCCCCCAGCGGGTGGCGTCGGGCCCGAGCCGTTCGAGCAGCTCACCGGCGGTGGCACCGGCGGGAACCGGCCGTATCTCCGTCAGCGGTACGGGGGGCCGCCCATGGACGTCGACGGCGACCCCGAGCCGCGCCCAGTCCGGGTCGGAGGCCTCGTCGCAGCTGATGCGGACGGGCGCGCCCTGTGCCCGCACGAGCCGGCGCACCGCGTCGGCGGTGACCGCGGCCCGGACCTCGCGGGCGTGGCTGAACTGCAGCGGTGCTCCGGCGAGCGCGTCGCCGTGTCCGTAGCGCAGCCCTTGCTCCCGTACCCGGTGCAGGAGCGCGCGGTGCGCGGCGGTGTCGGCCGTGGCGTCGAGCGTGAAGTTCAGGAAGCCGGGTCCGGTGATCTCGACCCGCCCGAGCCCGGGGGCACCGGCCATCCGCTCCCGCAGGATCTCGGCCACCTCCCGCGCGGGCAGCGCGGCGGGCCCGGCCAGCTGGAGGGCGACGGCGCTGGCGTAGTCGCCCCGGCCGCCCGGCCGGGTCCTCTCCACTCGCACGCGCGCGGGCACGGGCGCGTGCAAGGCGTCCTCGTCGACCGCGCGGCGCACGGCGTGCAGCACGGTCGTGGAGAGATCGGCGGGGGTCACGGGACAAGCGTATGGGAGGGAGGGGGGCCTTTCGCGAACCGGTTTCGCCATCCGGTCAGCCCGCGGCTCTCTCCGCCCGCCCGGCACCCCGCCTGCCGTCGAGTGCCGGTGGCCGGCCACGCTCCATCAACTGCCGTACGACCCGCACCAGCTCGCTCGGCTCGAAGGGCTTCGCGAGGAAGGCGTCGACTCCCGCCGCGACGCCGTTGTCCACCTCGTACGGCGTACAGGCGCTGATGACCGCCACGGGCAGATGCCGGGTCCGTGGATCGGAACGGAGTCTGGTGGCCGTCTGCAGACCGTCCAGCCGGGGCATCACGACATCGAGCGTGATCACATCGGGACTGACCCGATGCACCAGATCCAGACACTCGACACCATCGGCCGCGGTCACGACCTCGAAGCCCTCAAGCTCGAGATTGACCCTGATCAACTGCCGGATGACCTTGTTGTCGTCGACAACAAGCACGCGGCCGGACGCCCCTGACACCCTTCGAGAGTAGGCGGGCAGGAGTGGCTGCGTCCGGGTTTTGCCCACTTCCGTCCCCACGGAGGTGGCGGCGAAGGTTGGCCGGATGTGTGTGCGACGGGCCGGACAGGGCCTGAGGCACCCGGCGGGCGGCGCGGAAATACCTGTTCACGGGCACCGGGCGGAAGCTGGTAGTGTTTCACCCGTCGCAGAGCAACACAGCGATACGCCCCCGTAGCTCAGGGGATAGAGCATCGGCCTCCGGAGCCGGGAGCGCAGGTTCGAATCCTGCCGGGGGCACCTTAGTCCAGGTGCCATGCAGGCCCTCTGATCAGGCAAGACGCCAGATCGGGGGGCCTGTTGCCATGAGTGGCGAAGTCCGGGAAGAATGCAGATCACCGCTGCGCCCGGGACGTACTCCGACGAACTGCGCGGGCGTGCGACGTGGCAGCAGAATCACCGTGTCCAAGGCTGACACCGGGCTAGGTCGTGTCGTCAAAACCGACCGTGTGGTTGAGGGAGGGCGGGGCGGCCTGGCGAGCAAAACCCACGTGCCAGCGCTGCTGCGCCTTGGCGATGATTCACAGATGTTGAACGTCACCGGCGCGGACGACGCCGAAAGCACGGCTCTCTTGCTGACCACGATGCATCGGCTGCACAAGCAGCTGGACGTTTTCACCACTCAGCTCTACATCGCCTACGACTTCGGGGACGAGTCTGGGCTGGTGCCTGTCATCATGATCGAAAAGCACGCTGCGGGGCCTGAACTGAGGATCCACCACCGCTTCGGCTTCTTCGCGGAGGGCGATTCGGATGTCAGTGAGCTGCGGTTCTCGGCAGGTGTGACCATCACCTCGGCCGGGTGCATCGTTGAAGCCAAGGTGGATGTCGACCTTGAACGACCCCTGGGAGAGTTCGGCGCCGACGTCCACACCCTCTATTTTGAGCGGTTCGATGCACTTTCCCTCACGGACGCCCTGAGCTGTTTGGAGGAGCAGGTCACGGCGCTCTGCAACATGGGCGATGTCCCGAATCGTCTGGGTTTCGATACGCGTTGATCGCGGTCATCGCCTCGGCGGCACCATAGGAGACGCGCATGTGGTTCACACCCACATGAGGAGTGCAGCCAAAGTGACGGCTGCTTCGTAGGACTCGGCGGTTTTGTCGTAGCGAGTGGCGATGCCTCGCCACTGTTTGAGGCGGTTGAAGCATCGTTCCACCACGTTGCGCTGCTTGTAGACGGAGCGGTCGAAGGCCGGCGGCCTGCCGCCACGGCTGCCGCGCCTGAGCCGGTTGCGGGCCTGGTCGGCTCGCTCGGGGATGGTGTGGGCGATGCCGCGCCGCCTGAGCCAGGTGCGGATCGCCCTCGAGCTATAGCCCTTGTCGCCCAGGACGTGGGCGGGTCGAACCCGCGGCCGGCCCAGTCCGATGCGGGGCACCCGGATCGCTTCCATCACCGTGGTGAACTGAGTGCAGTCGTTGATGTTCCCGCCTGTAAAGACGAAGGCCAGCGGGCGGCCCAGAGCATCACAGGCCAGGTGAATCTTGCTGGTCAGACCGCCTCGGGACCGTCCGAGCGCCGGGCCGCGGAGCCCTTTTTTAGCCCCGGCGGCATGCTGGTGGGCTCGGACGATCGTGGAGTCAACCGACACCAGCCAACTAATGTCGCCCGCCGCGTCTGCCTTGGCCTGGGCAGTCCGAAGCATCCGCTCGAACGTGCCGTCCGCCGCCCACCTGCGGAAACGGGTATGAAGCGTGGCCCACGACCCGTACCGAACAGGCACATCCCGCCAAGCGGTCCCGGTGCGGAACTTCCACACGATCCCGTTGAGGACCCTGCGGTCGTCCAGTCGCTTCCGCCCCCGCAACGATGAGGGCAGCAGCGGCTGAACGAACTCCCACTCGCGGTCGGACAGTTCATGGCGGCGTATCACGACTCCATGATCCACCATCCAAGATCATTTGAAGACAGGTCCTAGCCCTCGGACGGTCCCCCGTGCGCCGTGATCCCGGGCAGGACGTCCACCGGTACGGTGCTCGCCACCGCAGCCGTGGCTCCCCGGCGGCGATCCGCCCAGACCAGCAGTGGGAGACCGCCCCCGCCCGCCTTCAGCAGGGCCTCCCGGCGCACCCACGCCCGGAGCAGTTCCGGACCGGGGTCCGGGGAAGCGGCTGCCGCTTCCAGGTCGGCCTCGGGCAGCATCCGCCGCAGCACCGACACGGGGCCGGGCCGGCGGGTGGAGGGCTCCACGTCGATGCCCACGGCACCGGGGCCTGCGGCTGCCGCGACCAGGCCGTGGGCATGGCTCATGCTGACGCCGGTACGGGGGCGGTCCCGGAGCGAGGGGCGACCGTGCTCGTACTGCCCGCACTCGGGGCAGAACTGGACGAGATCGTGGGCGTCCGGGGCGAGGCCGGTGAAGCGCGAGGCGCACAGGCGCAGCAGGAGCCGCGCCGCCACCACGTCGTCGCGGCGGGCCGGCACCCGTATCCGGGTCAGCCGCCGGCGCTCCCAGGGGGCGAGCATGTCCGCGTCCAGCTCCGGGTGGGCCAGGACCTCCGCCGTGGTGGCCACCGCGGCCACCACGTGGTCGTGGCGCGGCGGAGGGCCGCCGCTCAACGGCGGACGCTCATCCGGACGCCGCCTCGGAGGCTGCCGAGGAGACGGGCGGGGCCAGGAAGCGCTGCTGTATGCGGTCGAGGGTACGGAAGTCGTCGATGGTGACTTCCTGGAGGTCGATGCTGCTGGCGGAGAGCTCCTCCAGCAGATCGATGAACTCCAGGAAGTCCATGGAGTCGATGAGGCGGGCCTCGATCAGGTCCTCGTCGGAGGCGATGCCGCCGGTGAGACCGGGGTTCTTCTCGTGGAGCCACGCGGTGATGCTGTCCATGGTGCTGAACCGTTCCTTGTCGTACGGGAGTTGTCGGAGCCGAGGCGGCCGGGTCCCAGGGGGCTAAATGGCCCGGAGCCGACCCGGAAGGCGCTCAGGCGCCGACGCGGCGGAGGCGGTCGAGAGCCCGCTCGGGGGTTCCGTGGGCGAGGATCATCGCGTGGACCCAGCGCTCGACGCCGAAGGCCACGCAGGAGCTGTACACGGACTCTTCGGAGCCCGCGCGGATGCCCAGCCGCTCGCCGAAGAAGTTGCGGTGCCGGTTGACCGAGGCGACAGCGGTGCCGTCCGGAGCGCTGAACTCGTGCTTGACCGGGTCCAGCATCATCAGACGGGCACGCGATCCGCCCTTGTCGTAGAACGGGTCGTCGGCCGCGGCCCGGGTCAGCTCCAGGCCGAGGTGGGCGGCGACCTCGCGGATGAACTCCGCTCCCCGGCCCAGGTGTTCGGACGCTCCGTCCTGGGTGCCGAGGTACAGCACCTCGCGCATGTGGAAGCCCCATAGCCGCCGCAGCCCGTCGTAGTGGGTCTCGTTGCGGTAGCAGCGGCCGGTCGCCGAGAGCCGCAGCCCGTCCGCACCGACGTCCTGCCCCTCCAGGGAGAGCAGCAGTCCGTAGCAGGTGGCGGAGGGCAGGAGGTGACCGGTCGGCTCCAGCGGCAGGCCGCCCGGCGGCTGTCCGCCGGCCAGGCCGTCGAAGGCGTCCGGAGCGAAACGGCCGGCGGCGACACCGAGGTGGGGGAAGTTGCGGAAGTAGTCCAGCCGGGACAGCCCCTCCGCGGAGAGCAGCGGCGGACCCACCACCTCCGGGGCCGAGAGCCTGGCCGCCAGGCCCGTCAGCAGGGCGTCCAGTCCGTGCAGCAGGGCGGTGTGGACCGGGTCCAGGGGGACGAGGCCGGGCCCCGGGCTCTTCAGGGTGATGCCCGGCGGCGTCGTGGTGTCGGATGTGCTCATGAAGACCGCTCCCTCTGAGCGTGGCGAAGAGCCGAGGAGCTGACCCATCGGCAGGGCGGAACGTCACGAGTCGCTGGTCAGGGCGGTGTGAAGTTCCTTGGGAAGGTGGCGATTTCGCCGGCACACGCAGGACGTGCCGACGGACGCTCCGTCAGGAGCCGTGCCAGGTACGGACCTTAGGACGAGTGCACGCGATTTGTCTAGACCAAAGATGGCGAAGTCGATTGCAGGGCAGGCGCGTTGCTCACGACGGCAGGAATCCGCCCGTATGCCCATTCCGGCGCGTCGCTTGACAGGGATAATGGTCTGGACCACTGTGCTGACACGCGGGATCTCCACCGATCCGCCGGAGTGACCGCCTTCGATCCTGCCGTTCGCACCTCCCCGCGGACAGCGGCGCGCTGCCCCCTGGCCGAGAAGGAGCCCATGTCCGCCATGCCCTCCTCACGCCCCCCGCGCGCCCTTCCTCCGGCGCCTGCCAACCGGACCCGGAGCGACCGTCAGGCCGCCCAGGTCCCCCTGCCCAGAAGGTCAGCGTGATACCCACCACCCCGCAAGGCCCCCGCCGTCCCCGGTTGCACCGGGCGGCGTCCGACCGTCCCTACTTCAGCGCCGACGGCGAGTCCTACCTGGCACAGACCACCCTGCGGGAGCTGAGCAAGTCACGTCCGCTGCGGGTGCTGTCCGAGGAGGACTTCGCCCACTGGCAGACCTATGGCTACGTCGTCGTCCGTGAGGCGATTCCCGCACGGGCGGCCCGTCAACTGCTCGACTTCACCTGGGATTTCCAGGGTCTCGACCCGGACCGGCCGGACAGCTGGCACGAGGACCGCCCGTTCCGTTCCCAACTGGACCGCCAACTGCACGTATACGGCTTCGTCGAGGCCTACCACCACCAGTTGCTCTGGGACAGCCGCCAGGCCCAGCGGGTGTACGACGCCTTCGTCGACGTGTGGGACTGCGAGGAGCTGTGGGTCACCCTGGACCGGCTCAACCTCAACCCGCCCAACGTCGGGAACCGGGACCGCGCCCTCATCGACGCCACCGACCGGGGCTTCGACATCGAGCTGCACTGGGACATCGACACCACGCTGGGTGTCCCGCCCCAGCGGGTGCAGGGCATCATCGCGCTCAACGACACCAGCCCGGAGACGGGCGGTTTCCAGTGCGGCCCGGAGCTGTTCCGGCGGTTCGAGGAGTGGAAGACCGATCAGCCGGCGGACCGGGACCCCATCCGCCCTTCGGTGGACCGCTCCGAATTCCCGGTCGTGCGGCCCGACCTGCACCCCGGCGACCTGCTGATCTGGAACGGCCTCCTCGCCCACGGGGTGGCGCGCAACACCTCGCGCGACGGGGTCCGGGCGGTCCAGTACCTGTCCATGATGCCCGCGCTGGAGGAGCACGAGAGGCTGCGGCACTCCCGCGTCGAATCCTGGCGGCACCTGCGCACCCCGCGCTGGAACCGCACCCTGGTCGGCGATCTCACCCGACACGAGTCCAAGCGCTACCCCACCGCCACGCTCGACGGACTCGGCAGCCGGCTGCTGGGCCTCACCTCGTGGAGCGACGGGGACCGGGGCCAGGAGCCTGCCGCCGGCGGACGGAGCGAGGAGCCGTCGTGCGCCGCGTCTGCCTGACCCTCCCGACCAACCGGCCCTGTGCCGAGACCATCGCGGCGGTCGCCGCGGAAGCGGCCCATGGTGCACGTCACTTCGGCGTCGAGGTGCACCTGCTGATCCTGGACTCCTCCGACGCCCCGGTGCTCGCCGGGCACCGGGCGGCGGTCTCCGGCCTGCCCCGGGAATCCGGCGTGGTCGTCCACCACCTCGACGAGGCCCAGCAGCGGACCTTCCTGCGGGAGGTGGCCACCAGGTCCGGTGTCGCCGCCGCGGACCGGGTGGTAGACCTGATGCTGCCCGACCGTGTGTCGTACGGCGCCTGCACCAACCGGGCCTTCCTGATCGCGGAGGCGCTCGGCTGCGAATCGGTGCACCGCCGGGACTCCGACAGCCGGTACCAGAGCCTGGAGGGCGAGCCGGTCTTCCCCCTCCACCAGGAACTGGCCTCGCTGGGACGGCGGGCCGCCGACGTGGCGAGCCTGGTGTCCCGCAGCAGACTCGACCCCGCGTACGCCCATCGGCCGGTGGCCATGGCCGGGGGCTCCTTCATCGGCGAGATGTCCGTGGACGTCGAGGAGATCCGCCGGCTCGACCCCGCCGTGCACCACGACCTCGTCGGACTGTCGGTGCCGGACGGCTGTCCGGAGATCTGGCGGCGGAAGCTGATCGAGGAGTCCTTCCGGGGCGCAGGGACGACCCCGTTCACCACCGATCTCACCACCCTCACCCGGGTCGCCCCGTCCCGCGTGGACATGTGCAACATCGCCTTCGACAGCCAGGTCTACGGGGCTGTCCCGCTGCCGCCCGCCACCGACACCATCGGCAGCGACTACTTCCTCATCCACCTGGTCCACGACGCCCGCCTCCCCGGCGTGCTGCACAACCGCCACATAGTCAACTACCACACCGGCGAACGCCGTACCGGTGCCGGCTTCGTCGCCTACCAGGTGCGGCTGGCGAAGTTCCTGCTGTCGATGCCGTACTTCAACGCCGTGTACGCGGCAGCGGCGGCGGCCGGCGACACACTGCTCGACCCGGCGGGCCGGGTCCGTGCCTGCGCCGTAGCAGCGCTGGTCCGGGACAGCACACGGCTCGACCCGGCCGGGAACGCCGGACGGTTCGACCTCATCGAGCGCTCCTACCGTGCGCTGGGCGGCCGTTACACGGCGGTCGCGGAGGCCCTCGCCGAGCGGCGCGGGCAACTCCTCGACGAGGCCCGGGCGGACATGGAGGACTTCGCCGTGCTGATCGACGCCTGGGAGCCCCTGGTCCGGGCCGCCGGACGCGCCGGCATCGACACCGGCACCGGCACGAACACCGGCACCGGGAGCGAGACGCCCCAGCCGGGGACAGCGCATACGGTCACCCTCTCCTACGCGGGCGGCGAGGAGCGCCGGGGCCCCGTCACGATGGGGCAGGCCAACATGATCCGCTGCATCCTGCGGGACGAGCCCCTGCACATCAACAACCACGACGTCTGGCCGGTGCCGGCGGGCACCGCTCCGGAGCAGGTGCTCGACGCGCTGCGCACACTGGTGGTACGCCACGAAGCGCTGCGCACCACCTTCCCCGAGCCCGCCGACGGTGCGTCCCGCATCCAAGTGGTCGCAGCGGAAGGTGATTTCACCGTACGCGTCCTCGACCACGAGGAGTTCGGCACGGAGCCCGCGCGCTACGCCGAGACGGTGGCCCGCCGGGCCCGTGCGGGGCGATTCCGGCTGGACCGCGACTTCCCCCTCCGCATCACCCTGCTCACCCTGCGCGGAGCACCGGCCTTCGTCTCCCTGTCCTCCAGTCACGCGGTGACGGACGGCAGCGCCCTCGCCGTGCTGCGCGAGGAGTGGCTCGGCCTGCTGGCCGGCGCCGAGCTGCCGCCGGTGGAAGCGCTCACCCCGCTCGATCTCGCCGCCGAGGAGGCCACCCCGGCCGGACTCCGCAGGTCCGAGGCGTCTCTGCGGTACTGGCAAAGGACCATCGGTACCGGGCCGCAGGAGATGTTCGCCGAACCGCGGGCCACCCGCACCGACGGGCAGCAGCCGCAGCTCACGCTGCGCTCACTGCGGGGCGCCCGGGCCCTCGCCCAGGTGGCCAAGCGCACCGGCAGCCCCTCGCCCACCGTGCTGCTGACAGCCTGGTGCACGCTCGTCGCGCACCGCGCGGGCCAGTCCACCTGCGTCGCCGCCGCACCGCTGTCCAACCGGTCCCGCCCGGGGCTCGCCCGCTCGGTGAACACCCTGTCGCAGGACGCGCTGCTCTCCCTCGACGTGCGGGGCCTGTCCTTCGACGCGGTGCTGCGCAAGGCGTGGGGGGCGGCGCTCAGTGCCTACCGCCACAGCCAGTTCGACTCGGTCCGCCTGTGGGAGGCGATCGAGGCGACCACCTTCGAGCGGGGCAGCCACTTCGCGCGTGACGTGGTCTTCAACGACGTGAGCGTGCTCACCGACGCCCGAGGTCCCGCCACCGGCCAGGACGCCCGGGACGCGCGGGATGCCGAACTGGACCTCGACTGGGGCCCGGTCCAGGTGCTGCCGACCCGCCTGCTGTGCTTCGCCTACCGGACGGCACCGCTGCTGCACCTCGGGATGTGGGCCGACCCCGCCCTGTTCCCCCGGGAGGAGGCGGAGGCATTCCTCACCGGCCTGGTGGCACTGCTGGAGGCGGCCGCGTACGAGGACGTACCGCTGGCCTCGCTCACGCAGGTCACCGGGGTCCGGCCGGCCGGGCGCGACGGCGACTGGCGTCAGGTGGACGGCTGCTGGACATCACCACTCGCGGTCGCGGGCGCGCTGAGCGGCGCCCTGGGCGGCCTGCCCGTACACGTCGGCACGGCCGAGGACTCCGCGCACGCGCCGGGCGGGGACCGCGCTCCGGCCGGCCTGACGGCCTTCATCGCGTCCGGCGGCGCGCCGCTCACTCCGGCCGATGCCCACACCGCGCTGATGGACGTGATCTCCGGGCCCGGTCCCTCGGGCCTCCTGGCGCCCGCCCGGTACGTAATCGTTCACGATCCGCCGGCCGCTCCGGGCGACAGCCCCGCGTGGCTCCGGCAGCGGATCCTCATGGAAGGGAACGGCCGTCACCGGCCGACGCGAGATGACCACTGACGCTGTGTTGGACCGGCCGGAGTCACCGGAGCCGGATCTGCTCCCCAGCCCCTGGAAGTCGAGGTCCTTCCAGCTGTTCTTCACCGCCCGCAGCGCCTCCCTGCTCGCCGACGGCATGCTGATGGTCTCGCTGACCACCGCCGTGCTGGGGGCGGGCTACGGAGCCGGCGGTGTGGGCTACGCGCTGGCCGCGTGGATGGCGCCGATCGCCCTGCTGGTGCTGTTCGGCGGTGTGCTCGCGGACAGGTTCACTCCACAGGTGATGATGGTCGGCGCCGACATTGTGCGGATGCTGGCCATGCTGGCGCTCGCTGCGCTGCTCATCACCACCGACGTGCGCCTCTGGCAGATCATGGCCCTGATGGCACTCAGCGGCGCCGCGACCGCCATGTTCCAGCCCGGGGTGGCGAGCATGGTCCCGCAGGTCGCACCGGACATCCAGCGGGCCAACGCGCTGCTGCGGATATCCGAGGCGATGAGCGCGCTGATCGGCCCCGGCCTGGCGGGTCTGCTGGTCGGCTACTGGCAGGTGGCGGGCTCCTACTTCGTGATCGCGGCGGCCTACGGGCTCAGTGCGCTGGTCCTGGTACCGCTGCGCAGGCTCAGCGTCGCCCGGGAGGAGGGCGACGACCCTGTGCTGCACCGTCTGAAGACGGGCTGGCACGAGTTCCGCTCCCGCTCCTGGCTGTGGGGCGTCATCGTCGTCTGGGCCGTCTACGGCCTGTTCGTCTTCGGCCCTGCCCTGCCGCTGGGCGCCGCGCTGCTCACCGAGCAGCACGGAGCAGGCGGTTACGGCTGGATCGCCTCCGCCGACGGCGCCGGCACGATCATCGGCGGTCTGCTCGGCATGCGGGTACGGCCCGCCCGCCCGCTCGTCGCGGGCGCCTGCGCGATGTTCTGCTTCGCGCTCAACCCGCTGGCGCCCGCGCTGGGATGGTCCTTCACCGTCACCGTGCTCACCGGGGTCCTGGCCGGATGCGGCTTCGCCTTCTGGGGGGTGATGTGGGCGACCAGTGTGCAGTCCCACATTCCGCTCGCCGTGCTGAGCCGGGTGTACGCCTATGACGTCGCCGGGTCCATCATGGCCATTCCGCTGGGCAGGGCGCTGGCCGGTCCGGCGTCCGCGGCCTTCGGCGCGGACCGTGTACTGCTCTTCTCCTCGGCCGTCTCGGTGGTGTGCCTCGCCGTCATGCTGAGCGTGCCCGCCATCCGCAAGCTGGGCCGGGGGCCGGAGAAGGCCGCCGTCCCGGAGCCGCCGATCGCCGCGGAGGAGGTCCCGGCCGTCGGGCCGGCCGGGCCGGCCTGAGCCCCTGCCGGGTGGCGGCTGACAGAACCCGGGCACGACGTACAGGTCAGGCGGACACGACCTGTACGTCGTACTGCGGGATCCACTCGCTGCGAGTGACCAGGACCATCTCCTCGGCCTGCGCCTGCGCGACGAGTATCCGGTCGAAGGGGTCGGTGTGCAGTATCGGCAGCCGGCCCGCTCGCACCCCGTGGGCGGCAGTGACCGGCACGCTCGTAAAAGGCAGGTCACGCACCTGCTCGGCCAGTTCGCCCGGCCCCTCGAACTCGCCGAGGAACTGCTTGATGGTGATCTCCCACGGGGAGACCGCGCTGACGTGGACCGCTGGTTCGGTGTCGATCAGGTCCTTGACCCGGTCGGGCAGTTGCGGGGCGTCGGCCATCCACCACATGACGACGCGGGTGTCGAGCAGCAGTCTCATCAGCGCATCCCGAACGCTTCGGCGATGCCGGCGCGCGGATCGTCGAAGGTGGCGGGGATGCGGATACGCCCCCGAAGCGAGCCACGGCCCTCACGGTGCACCAGCACCCTCGGTGGCGCCGCCCTCGGCACTGGTTCACCCGCCTTGCTGATCACCACCGGCCGGCCGCCGATCACCTGCTTCAACGTGCCGGTGAACCGGGGCCCGGCACCTGCCGTGCGGGCACGACGCCGACGGAACCTCCCCCACAGCCACCTCACGACGAGCTCACCGGGCCGGACAAGGGCCGCGCCTGACCGGCAGGGGTGCGAGGCGTGCCTGCGGCACTCGCTCCCCCGGTCCGCACCGTCACCCCTTCCCCTGCTTGCAGCCGCAGGGCGGGGCCCTCGTCCAGGCAGACGATGACGAAGAGCCCGCCCGAGGCGTACCGCTCGCTCCGCACGCTGCGGACCGTTCGCCAGGCCCCCCAGACCCGTACGCTCTGGCCCGGCCGCAGAGTCACCGCCGCGACGTCCGCCTCCCCGAGCACGGGGGCGGCGCCCGGGGCCAGTAGATCGGCCCACACCGTCTTCCCGATACCGGCCTGCCGTTCGTCCACTCCCCAGCGGTGGGCCAGGGCCTGCACGAGCAGCAGCCCGCGCCCCGCCGTATCCAGTTCACCGGGCTGCCGCACCACCGGCCGCCCCTCCCCCGCGTCGCTCACCTCCAGCCGCAGCAGCCCTTCCCGCTCCCGGGATTCGATACGGACGCCGACCATCCGGTCACCGGGCACCTGGACCCGCAGCGCGTTGGTGACCAGCTCCGAGAGCACCAACTCCCCTGACTCGGCCACCATGTGGCCCGCCCGCCACTCGCCGAGCTTGGCGCGCAGCACGGCTCGCGCTCTCGGAACGCTGCTGCGACAGCGCACCAGTTTGAACATCACTTCGCACGGTTCACTCACGACTGCTCCCAGGGGGGTTGCTGTTCGGACGGAGCCCCCAGCGAGCGCACACCATCTGCGACGAAGGGCGTCATTACCGACTCACGAAGAATGAGTGAGCACTACGCGAATCTGCAACGTTGACGAACAATTCGGCGCCATTCTTCACCCATTCGAGTATCCGCATGTCATTCGAGAAGCCGCTTTGATAGAGGTGGTTCCATGCACGCGAAGAACGCACCAGCGAGCCCGTCAACCGTCCTCGGACGCCAACTCGGTGATGAGTTGCGTCGGTTACGAGAGGCCGCAGGGATGACCACCACGCAGTCCGCCGATGCTCTCGACTGCACCAAGGGCAAGATCAGCCGGATCGAGAACGGACGCGTGGCCGTTCGCCTCCCGGACCTCACCGCGATGCTCCTTGCCTACGAAGTCGCGGACGACGGGGCGCTTGAGCGCCTCACCACGCTTGCGCGCAAAGCCAATCGCAGGCGCCGGGACGGATGGTGGAATCAGTACGGCGATGTACTCGCAGACACCTATCGCGACCAGATCGAGATGGAAGCCATCTCGGAAAGCATCCGCACCTACCAGGTGCAGTTGATTCCCGGGCTCCTTCAGACCGCCGCCTACGGCCGTGCGGTGACTGTGGCTTCGCGCGCATGGAAGACACCTGAGGAAATCGAGCAGTTCGTCGAGGTGCGACTCGCGAGGCAGAGGCGCTTGACCGGCGATGCCCCGTTGGAGCTCTGGGCGGTGCTCGCCGAGGGAGTGCTGCGACAGCAGGTGGGAGGGTCTGCCGTGATGCATGCCCAGCTGGAGCACATGGCTGTCATGGCAGAGCAGCCGAACATCAGCGTCCAGGTTCTGCCCTTCGAACGGGGAGCCCACTCAGGTATGTTCGGCCCGTACCTGCTGCTCAGCTTCCCGCAGGTGTCGTCGCTTGACCTCGTGCTGTCGGAAGCACCGACCGGCAACGTCTGGACCGAGCGAGAACCCGAAGTGGCTCGCTACCGGACACTCTTCGACGATGCGCGCACCGCATCCCTGTCGCCGACAGACTCGCTCGCACTGATCCATCGCGTCGCCAAGGAGTATCAGTCATGACCTCTGCCGCACATATATCGCCTGACATGGCTAAGGCAATGTGGCGTACAAGCAGCTACAGCGGAGGGCAGGGCGACTGCGTCGAGGTCGCCCACAACTTCCCCCTCCTCGTCCCCGTCCGCGACAGCAAGCGTCCCACCGGCCCCGTCATCACCTTCGGGCACGGCGCCTGGCGCGCGTTCGTCAGCGAGCTGGTCTGACCTCGGACAGCGGTGCCGGTCAACTCCCTGCGGCTCGACGGCGACCGAAGCCTCTTCGACCGGCTCGACGCCTGGGACCCGGTTGAGCAGGACGTGACGACGCGCCACCTCGCGCGCCCTCACCCGTCCAGGTGCAGCAGGACGTCCGGGATGCACCGGGAGCCTTCGGGCGGAGCGTCCGAACTTCGGCGATTCGTTGCGAACCGACCTCTACGCGCGTCCACTTGGCTGATTCTTGGTGAATGCATGCCCCGTACATGAGGCGTTCCTCGCCAGAGTGGCGGATTACATGTGCACATCATTCGGCACATGCTCCGCACGCGAGACCCACATCGCAGGGGGTTACTTTGAGAATCAGCCGCGCCGGACGACGCGCCGGGCTGAGCATGGCAGCGACACTGCCACTGCTCGCCGGTGCGCTCGCCCTCGGGATACCCAACGCAAGCGCCGACTCCGCACCGGTCGGCCGGGACGCGCTCCAGGGCAGCAAGCCGGCCTGGGCCACCGCCACGGCCGACCAGGGGGCCACGGCCGACAGCGGGAAGGTCGCCGTCCGGGTCCACCTCACCGGACGGGACGCGAAGGGGCTGGCCGCCTACGCGGCCGCCGTCTCCGACCCGCGGTCTCCGTCGTACGGGAAGTACCTGAGCGCCGCGAAGGCGCAGGCTCGGTTCGGGGCGACCCATCAGCAGATCGACCGGGTCAGCCAGTGGCTGAAGTCGAGCGGGCTGACCGTCACCGGCGCCAACCAGCACTACGTCTCGGCCACCGGTGACGTGGCCAAGGCGGAGAAGGCGTTCAGCACCCAGCTGCGCAACTACCGCAAGGGCAGCCACACCTACCGCGCCCCGGCCTCCACCGCATCGGTGCCGGCCGCGCTCAGCGGCGACGTGCTCGCCGTCTCGGGTCTGGACAACGCGCCGCACAGGTCCAGCCATGACGAGGTGCTGCCGCCGCCGGACGCGGTGTTCCGCAACTCCGGTCCGACGTCCTCGTACTTCGGGTCGAAGACCGCCTCCACCCTGCCGAGCGCCTACGGGTCCAAGGTGCCGTACGCGGTCAAGGGGTACACCGGCAAGCAGCTGCGCGCCGCGTACGGGGCCGGGAACTACACCGGCAAGGGCGTGACCGTCGCCATCACCGACGCGTACGCCTCCCCCACCATCGCGAAGGACGCCGCCGAGTACGCCAAGCGCAACGGCGACGCACGGTACAAGCGCGGACAGCTCAGCCAGGTGCTGCCGGACGACTACACGAAGACCGAGGAGTGCGGGGCCTCCGGCTGGTACGGCGAGGAGACCCTCGACGTCGAGGCCGTGCACGCCGTCGCGCCCGCCGCGGACATCGTGTACGTGGGCGGCGCGTCCTGCTACGACAACGATCTGCTGGACTCGCTGAACAAGGTCGTCGACCACCGGCTCGCGGACATCGTCTCCAACTCGTGGGGCGACGTCGAGGCCAACCAGACCCCTGACCTGGCGCTCGCCTACGACCAGGTGTTCAAGATGGGCGCGGTCGAGGGCATCGGCTTCTACTTCTCCTCCGGCGACGACGGCGACAACGTCGCGTCCACCGGCACCAAGCAGATCGACGTCCCCTCGAACTCCGCCTGGGTGACCTCGGTCGGCGGTACGTCGCTGGCCGTCGGCAAGCACGACACGTACAAGTGGGAGACCGGCTGGGGCACCACGAGCGCTCCCCTGGCGGCGGACGGCAAGAGCTGGACCGGCTTCCCCGGCGCGTACACCTCGGGCGCGGGCGGCGGCACCAGCTCCACCGTGAAGCAGCCGTTCTACCAGCGCGGCATCGTGCCGGACTCACTGGCGAAGGCCAACGGGAAGACCCGGATGCGCACGGCCCCGGACCTCGCGGCCGTCGCGGACCCGAACACCGGCTTCCTGGTCGGCCAGACCCAGACGATGCCCGACGGATCGCTGGGCTACGACGAGTACCGCATCGGCGGCACGTCGCTGGCGGCGCCGGTCATCGCCGGTGTCCAGGCCCTGGCGCAGCAGGCGCAGCACGGCCGGCCCATCGGTTTCGCCAACCCGTCGATCTACGCCCGCTACGACTCGAAGGCGTACCACGACGTGACGGACCACCCGCTGGGCAAGGGCCATGATCTGGCCGTCGCCCGGGTGGACTTCATCAACGGGTACGACGCGGCGGACGGTCTGCGGACCTCGGTGCGGAGCCTGGGCAAGGACGCCTCGCTGTCGGCGGTGCGCGGCTACGACGACGTGACGGGTGTCGGCACTCCGGCCCCCGGATACGTGAGCTCCTACCGCAGGCACTGATCCTCGGATCAGTGACGCGGCAGGCGGGCGCGGGCCGAACGGCCGTCCCGGGGCGCAAGTCCCTGGGCGGCCGTTCGGCCGGGGTCAGGCCGAGGCGCGTTTGCGCGGGGCGCTCTTCGCGCCGGACTGCTTCTTCGGCGTGGTCTTCTTGGCCGTGGTCTTCTTGGCCGTCGTCTTCTTGGCCGCGGTGCTCCGCCCCGTCGCCTTCTTCTTCGCGCCGGTCCCGCCGCTCGGCGCGCTCTTCTTCGCGGCCGTCTTCCTGGCCCCGGCCGTGGACTTCTTCGCATCCGAGGACTTGGGCGAGCGGGTGCCGCCCGACGTCTTGCGGTCCGCGATCGAGGTGACCTTCGCGACCGGCGCCTCCTCGCCGCCTTCCTCCGGCTCGCCCCCGCGGGCCTCCTTCGCCGCCCGGACGCTGCTCTCCAGGGCCGCGATCAGGTCGATGACCTTGCCGCCGGATTCCTCGGACTCCGCCCGCCGCGGCACCTCACCGGCGGCCTTGGCCGCGACGAGCTCCTCGACCGCCTCCCGGTAGTCATCGTGCAGCGAGTCCATGTCGACCTCGCCGAGCGTGGCCATCAGCGCGTCGGCCAGGTCGAGTTCGGCGTCGCGCACCTTCACGCCCGCCTCCGGGGCGGCCCCCTCGGGGGCCCGGATCTCGTCCGGCCAGAGCAGGCCGTGCATCGCGATCACGTCGTCGACGACCCGCAGCATCCCGAGGCGCTCACGGCCGCGCAGCGCGTACTTGGCGACGGCGACCTTCCGGCTCCGCTTCAGGGCCTCGCGCAGCAGGGTGTACGGCTTGGCGGCCGGGACCCCGTTGGCGGAGAGGTAGTAGGCCGCGTCCATCTGGAGCGGGTCGATCGAATCGGCCGGCACGAAGGCGACGATCTCGATCGTCTTGGCCGTCGGCAGCGGCAGCGAACCGAGATCCTCGTCGGTGATCGGGATCATCGAGCCGTCGGCGCCCTCGTAGGCCTTGCCGATGTCGGCCGCGGTCACCTCTTCCCCGTCCAGCTCGCACACCTTGCGGTAGCGGACCCGGCCGCCGTCGGTGAGATGGATCTGGCGGAAGGAGACCGAATGGTTCTCAGTGGCGTTGACCAGCTTGACCGGGATGCTGACCAGCCCGAAGGAGATGGCGCCGTTCCATATGGACCTCACCGGTCACCCCTTACATCCGTCATGCCCGTACAGATCAGTAAAGATCCGCTTTGCGTGTGATTCTTATCGTATGACGCCGATCACAGAGGTGGAGGGGCGACGCCTGAGACTCAGCAATCTGGACAAGGTGCTGTATCCGGCCACCGGCACCACCAAGGGCGAGGTGCTGCACTACTACGCGGCCACGGCAGCCGGGGCGCTGCTGGCGCATCTGCGGGAGCGGCCCGTGTCGTTCCTGCGCTATCCGGACGGCCCGGACGGGCAGCGTTTCTTCACCAAGAACCCGCCCCCCGGTACGCCGTCCTGGGTACGGACCGCCCCGGTGCCGCACCACGACAACGAGGAGGCCAGGCAGATCGTCGTGGGGGATCTCGCCTCGCTGGCATGGGCGGCCAACCTGGTGGTGGAGTTCCACACCCCGCAGTGGCGGGCCGGGACGCCGGGAGTGGCCGACCGGCTGGTTTTCGACCTGGACCCCGGGACGCCCGCGAGCGTCGTGGAGTGCTGCGAGGTCGCCCTCTGGCTGCGGGAGCGGCTGTCCGCGGACGGCCTGGAGGCGTTCGGGAAGACCTCCGGCTCCAAGGGGCTGCATCTGCTCGTCCCGCTGGAGCCGACGGAGTCCGCCCGGGTGTCGGCGTACGCGAAGGGGCTGGCCGTCCAGGCGGAGCTGGAGCTTCCGGATCTGGTCGTGCACCGGATGAAGAAGGCGCTGCGGCCCGGGAAGGTACTGGTCGATTTCAGCCAGAACGCTGCGGCGAAGACGACCGCCACCCCCTACACCCTGCGCGCGCGGGCCGAACCGTCCGTCTCCGCGCCGGTCACCTGGGCGGAGATCGAGGAGTGCCGCAGCCCCGGGGAGCTGGTCTTCCTGGCCGGTGACATGGCGGAGCGGCTGGGGCGGTACGGGGATCTGCTCGGGCCGCTCAACGAGCCGGGCCGGGGGCGTCCGGTTCCGGACACGGCATAGCCCCTCGGTCCTACCGCCCCGGGGCATACCGCACCGCCGCCTTTGTTGTCATGTCCAAAGGTAAAAGGCCGCATGCGGCGGTTGGATTGTCCGAGTGGTGGTGCACACTCTGCGCAGACACTGCTTCGTGGTGACGGCCGCGCCCGCGATCGCGATTGTGGGTGAGGCTGTAAGGCGTGGGGAGGCGATGGCGTGTTCGCGGGGATCGACGAGGTCGACTGGGCCTCGATGGAGCATGCCTACGGGCCTGCCGATGATGTGCCCGGACTGCTCCAGGGCCTGGCGTCCGCCGATCCGGCGGAGCGCGAGGGAGCCCTGGACGGGATGTACGGGGCCGTGCACCATCAGGGTGACGTCTACGCGTGCACCCTCGCCTGCATCCCCTTCCTCTTCGAGCTGGTCGTGGACCCGGCGGTCCCGGACCGCGGAGGCATCGTCGAGCTGCTCACCAGCATCGGCGGCATCGACCTCGACGAGGACGACGAGGACGAGATCGACGAGGACGAGATCGAGGGCGCGGCGAACTACGCGATGGCGGCGGCGGCCGTCACCGCGGGCGCCGGGGTGTTCTTCGCGCTGATGGCCGACGACGACGCGGGGGTACGGGTCTCCGCCCCGCTGGCGCTGGCCACCCTGCACGGCCACCCCGCACGGGTCCTGACACTGCTGCGGGACCGGCTGGCGGTGGAGCCGGACGAGGAGGTGCGGCTCGCGCTGGTCGAGGCGGCGGGGCGGGTCGCGCTGCGTCACCGGCCGCTGACCGGCCAGATCGCGGACTGGCTGAGCCGGCTGGCCGCCGAGGCGTATCCGCCGGGGCTGCGGCTGGCGGCCCTCGCCCAGCTGGCGCGGTGCGCACCACAGGCGCTGCCGGGCGATGTGGTGCGGGTGGTGGCCGGGCTGCTGCGGCAGCTTCGCTCGTCGCCCCCGGCCACGACCCCGGCCGAGCCGGGACCCCGGGCGGCCGAGGCGCACAGCGAGCCGGAGCCGGCCGGGGTCGAGGAGCGGGCCGCGCCGGTGACGCTGGTGGGGCAGTTGCGGGCACTGTCGGCCGAGGAGAGCGCGGGGCGCGCGGCGCCCTGGACGGCCGATCTGCTGCGGACCCTGCATGTCGGTCTTGACGACCGGGTCGCCGAACGGACCGCGCTGCTGACCGACCAGCTGTGCAGCCCCGACCGCTGGCAGCGCATCGACGCGGTCCGGATGAGCAGCGGGCTGATCCGGGCCTGGCGCGGTTCCTACGGGGAGCTGGTGCGGCTGGTCGGCGAGCAGCTCGGCGCGGCCGAGCCGAAGCTGGCCGAGGCGGCTTCGCACGTCCTGGAGGAGCTGTTCGGCCTGGCCGCACCGGCCGCGGACGCGCTGGCGGCCAGGGTGGCGGCGGATCCGGGGGCCTGGGTGAAGGAGTGGGCGAGCGGGCCGCCGGGGCTCGGCAGCGCGGTGAAGGCGCTGTCCCGGCTGGGCGACGCCCGCGCCGTGCCCGCGCTGGCCGCGGCGCTGGAGCGGCCCGAGGTGCCGCACGACGTGGGGTTCGCCATCGGCTATCTGGGGTCGGCGGCCCGGCCGCTGGCCGGTGCGCTGCGGCGCAGGCTCGGCGAGGTGGGGCTCGATGAGGGCGCGTACGACCGGGCGAGCCCGCTGCTGGCCGGGCTGACCGCGCTGCGGGCGGGCGAGGCGGCGCCCGAGGTGCTGCGGGTGCTGCGCGGGGCCCCGGAGTACCGCGGTGAGTGGCTGCGCACGGCGGCGCTGCGGGCGCTCGGCTCGTTCGGGCCCGCGGCGCACTGTGCCGTGCCGGAGCTGCGGGCGCTGATCCGGCGTCCCGGCACCGCGGCGGCCACGGAGGCCGCCGAGGCGCTCTGGGCGGTCGACGGGGACGCCGGCGCCGTGCTGCCGGTGCTGATCGAGGGGCTGCAGGCGGAGCACGCGCACGAGCGGCGGTCGGCGGCGAGCGCGCTGGGCCGGCTGGGTGCGCAGGCCGCGGTGACCGCGCCACGGCTGCGGGCGCTGCTGGGGCACGACGAGCTGTGGCTGCGAGTGGACGCGGCGATCGCCCTGTGGGAGGTTTCCGGGCGGGCCGGGGAGTCCGTACCGGTACTCCTCGCGGCCTGGGAGCAGAACCGCCATGTCAGGGTTCGGGTGGCCGAATGCCTGGCGCGGATGGGGGCCGCTGGTGCAGGGTCGGACGCGGCACATGTGCTGCGCGCCGAGCTCGCCTCCGTACGCCGCCACAACGCGATGGACGGCGGCTACGGCAGCCACGACACATACGAGGACGAGAAGCTGCTGGCGCTCTGCCGCCGGGCGCTCATGGGTGATTCGGGGAAGGGACCCACGACATGATCATTTTCGGTACGCGAGGCTATCTCTACCAACTGGCCGTCATGACGATGGTCTGCGGCTGGTGCGGGAATCCGTCCGCGCACACCCTGCGCAAGCGGGTCACGAAGTTCACGCTGTTCTTCGTGCCGCTGTTCCCCTTCTCGACGAAGTTCGCCACCCAGTGCACCTTCTGCGGTGGTGAGCAGAAGATCCCCAAGGAGCAGGCCGAGCAGCTGCTGGCCCAGCACATCGCTTCACAGGACGGCAACCCGTTCGGGCAGCCGCAGCAGCCGGGCTACGCGCCGGGAGCGCAGGGCCAGGGCCAGGGCCAGGGCCAGGGTCAGGGTCAGAATCCGTATCAGCACTAAATACGCATAAGAGACTTCCTTCCGAATAAGGTCTACGGAGCCGGGATCGTGCGCGAGCACGTACCCACCGGCTCGACGGACCTCGGGAACGGAGAAAGCCATGCGTCGGCAGCACCGGGTGGCGCCCCGCGTGGCGGCACTGCTGGCCGGCACCGCCCTGCTGGCCGGGTGCGGCACCGGCGGCGGGCTGAAGAGTACCGGGCCGGCCCCGGCCGCCATCGGTCCGGCCCGCCTCTGGCCGGAGCTGCCGCCCGCCTCCGCCGCTCCGTACGACTACGGCGAGGGTGAGACCGCACACATCCCCGGCATCACGGTTCCGGGCGGCGATGTGCGCCGGCTGGACCCGGTGGCGGTGGTGCAGGCGGGCCTGAAGGCCCACCCCGACCGCTCCAGTGGTGCGGACGAGCTCCCGGCCGCCGCGGTCCGCCGGATCAACGCCTGCCGGACCGCGCCGGACGACTGCCCGGTGCTCGCGCCGTACTACCGCGATCTGACGGGTGACGGCAGGGACGAGCTGGTCCTCGCCATCAAGCTGGCCGACCGCCAGCTCTCCGTGCGGGTCTACATGCCGGAGCCGAGCGGACTGACCCGGATCATGTCCACCTCGGACGCGGTGATCAGCGTGGAGCTGGCCGGCCGGGACCTGATCATGCGGGCCCCCTCCGCCATCACCGGGTACGAGTACCGCACGGCCTGGTCCTGGGACAGCAGGCAGCGGGCCATGCTGCCCACCCAGGACGGAATCCTGCGCATGACCCCGCAGCCCGAGCCCGGCCGGCGGCAGCCGCCGGGCACGCGCCCCTCCGTGCGGCCCGGCGAACCGCCCTCCGCCGCGCCCACCGCGGCCCCCTCGGCCGCCGTGTCCGCGGAGCGCCGGTGAGCCGGCGGCGGCCGAGAGCGCCGCGTGGTCCGCGCGGGCTGCGGACGCCCGCCTGGACCGCGTCGCTGACCTGGAAGTCCGCGGCCTTCATCACCGCGATGTGCTGCGTGCTCGCCGCCCTGCTGGGCGTGCTGGTGCACACCGCGGTCAACCGTCAGACGGTCGGCCACGCCCGCGAGAAGGCGCTGACCCGGCTGGAGGGCGTCACCGCCGCCTACGAGGCGGGCGAGGCACTTCCGCCGCGTTCCGGTCTCGATCCGCCGGGGCTGCCCGCGTCACTGCGGGCCCTGGCGGTGGACGGGGAGCGCGGCACCATGGTCGCCGACCATCTCGGCCGGCCGACGATGTGGGCCGCCGCCCCGGCCGACGGCCACGCGCTGGCGACCCATATCGACTACAGCCAGAGCGCCCGCACGATCAACGGCCTGGACGGGGCGATCATCGGCTCCTCGCTGCTGGCGATCGGCGCGACGCTGCTGGCCGGCGGCTTCGCCGTCACCCGGGTCACGCGGCGGCTGCACCAGACCGCGCGGGTGGCCCGCCGGATCGAGGCCGGTGATCTCGACGCCCGCGTCAACGACCCCCGTACGGCAGACCCCTCGCGCCGGCCGGACGAGGTGGCGATCGTCGCCGGTGCGCTGGACACGATGGCCTCGACGCTCCAGCGCAAGCTGCTGACCGAGCAGCGCTTCACCGCCGACGTGGCGCACGAGCTGCGCACCCCGCTGACCGGCCTGTCGGCCGCCGCCGAACTGCTGGCGCCGGGCCGCCCCTCGGAGCTGGTGCAGGACCGGGTCCGCACGATGCGCGCCCTCACCGAGGACCTGCTGGAGATCTCCCGGCTCGACACGCGTACCGAGCAGGTCGATCTCGATGTGCACGAACTGGCGCCGCTCGTCGAGCGAGTGGCGTCCACCTCGGGCACCGACACCGAGGTCGAGGTCGTCGGGGACGGGCCGCCGGTACGCGTCGAGACGGACAAGCGGCGCCTGGAGCGGGTGCTCGGCAATCTGATCAGCAACGCGCACCGGCACGGCCGCCCGCCGGTCGTGCTGACGGTCGACGGGCCGGTGGTGACCGTACGCGATCACGGCGACGGCTTCCCGGACTATCTGACCGCGGACGGCCCGCAGCGCTTCCGCACCGAGGGCGGCAGCAGGGGACACGGCCTCGGGCTGACCATCGCCGCCGGGCAGGCGCGGGTGATGGGTGCCCGGCTGGTCTTCGAGAACGCGGCGGACGGCGGGGCGGTGGCCCGGCTGACGCTGCCGGAGTACGTACGCCGCGAGGCACAACCGCCGCCCGGCCCGCGGTCCTGACGTCCGCCGCCGGAATCCCACGAACCTCCGTACTGTGACATAAGGGAAATGAACCCCACCTCTTGCTACGTTGCGTGGCATGACCGCAACGACAGCGGACGCACCCCCGCCCGAACTGCGCCTGCCCAAGCGGCGCGGCGTGGAACTCTCGCTCCTCATCGGGGCCGTCCTCATCTCCGTGTACGGCTACGCCGCCGTCGGTCTGGCCAGGAACAACGCGGTCCCGCCCGATGTCGCCGGGTACGGCGGCGGGCTCGGGCTGCTCGCCCTGCTCGCCCATCTCGCCGTCCGCTTCCGCGCCCCGTACGCCGATCCGCTGCTGCTGCCCATCGCCCTCCTGCTCAACGGCCTCGGCCTGGTGCTGATCTACCGGCTCGACCTGGAGACCCCGAAGGACCAGGCGGCCCCCACCCAGCTGGTCTGGTCCACGCTCGGCGTGGCGTTCTTCATCGCGGTGGTGGTGTTCCTGCGCGACCACCGGGTGCTCCAGCGGTACGCGTACCTCTCGGTCGCCACCGCCCTCGTCCTGATGATCGTGCCGATCTTCTTCCCCGCCGTGAACGGCGCCAAGATCTGGATCAGGGTCGGCGGATTCTCCTTCCAGCCGGGCGAGTTCGCCAAGATCCTGCTCGCCGTCTTCTTCGCCGCCTACCTCGCGGCGAACCGCAACGCCCTCGCCTACACCGGCCGCAAGATCTGGAAGCTGCAGCTCCCCACCGGCCGGGTGCTCGGCCCGATCGTGGCGATCTGGCTGTTGAGCGTCGGGGTGCTGATCCTGGAGCGGGACCTGGGCACCTCGCTGCTCTTCTTCGGCCTGTTCGTGATCATGCTGTACGTGGCGACCGGCCGCATCGGCTGGATCGCCGTCGGGCTGCTGCTCGCCGCCGTCGGCGCGTTCGTCGTCGGTTCGTTCGAACCGCACGTGCACAGCCGGGTGCAGGACTGGATCGACCCGTTCGCCTCCATCGACGCCGGTCAGGGGCCCGGCCAGCTCGCCCAGTCGCTGTTCGCCTTCGCGGCCGGCGGGATGCTGGGCACCGGGCTCGGGCTCGGACACTCCATCCTCATCGGCTTCGCCGCCAAGTCCGACTTCATCCTGGCGACGGCGGGCGAGGAGCTCGGCCTGACCGGGCTGACGGCGATCTTCATGCTCTACGCGCTGCTGGTGGCGCGCGGCTACCGGGCCGGACTCGCCCTGCGCGACTCGTTCGGGCGGCTGCTCTCGATCGGTCTCGCCTCGATCCTGGCGCTCCAGGTGTTCGTGATCGCGGGCGGGGTGATGGGGCTGATCCCGCTGACGGGCATGGCGATGCCGTTCCTCGCCCAGGGCGGTTCGTCCGTGGTCACCAACTGGATCATCGTGGCGCTGCTGATCCGGGTCAGCGACCTGGCCCGCAGACCCCACGCCGACCAGGTGGAGACCGGAGTCATCGCGCCCATCCTGGAGGACGAACTGTGATCCCGTACGCGCCGACCGTGGCGGGGGCCCGGACATGATCCGCTACATCCGGCGCGCCGCCGCCTTCTGCCTCCTGCTGCTCGTGGCGCTGCTGCTGAACGCCGCCCGCGTCCAGGTCTTCGAGGCCTCCTCGCTCGACGACAACCCCGCCAACCGGCGGATCACGATCGACCGTTACGACCAGCCGCGCGGCAACATCCTGGTCGACGGCAGATCCGTCACCGGCTCGAAGGACACCGGCGAGCAGCTCGCGTACGAGCGCACCTACCGCTACGGCCCGCTGTACGCCCCGGTGACCGGATACGCCTCGCAGACGTACGGCACCACCCTGATCGAGAACGCCGAGGACCCGGTCCTCTCCGGCACCGACTCGATGCTCGCCCCGTTCCCCCTCTGGAACGAGATCACCCGCAGCCGGCAGCCCGGCGGCGACGTCGTCACCACGGTCAGGGACTCCATGCAGCGTGCCGCGTACGAGGGGCTCGGCGGCCGACGGGGCGCCGTCGCGGCCATCGAGCCGACGACCGGCAGGATCCTGGCGCTGGTCTCGACCCCCTCGTACGATCCGGGGCTGCTCTCCGGTACCGGTTCGTCCGTCACCGACGCCTGGCGGCAGCTCAACTCGGGCCGGACTCAGCCGATGCTCAACCGGGCCATCCGGCAGACCTATCCGCCCGGCTCCACGTTCAAGATCGTCACAGCGGCGGCCGCCCTGGACGCCGAGGTCGTCACCGACCCGGACGCCTCGACCGACACCCCCTCCCCCTACGTACTGCCGGGCACCTCGACCACGCTCCCCGACGAGGCGAGCGGCTGCGACGAGGCGTCCCTGGCCGAGGCGATCCGGGTCTCCTGCAACACCGTGATGGCCCATCTGGGGGTGCAGGTCGGGCTGAAGGGCATGGTGCACGCGGTCGGCAGGTTCGGCTTCAACGACACGGGGCTGAAGATCCCGTCCGGGGTGGCGAAGAGCAACTTCGACACCCGCATGAGCGACGACCAGCTGGCCCTCTCCTCGATCGGCCAGTTCGACACCACGGCGACCCCGCTGCAGATGGCGATGGTGGCCTCGGCCGTGGCGAACGGCGGCGAGCTCATGTACCCGCATCTGGTGGACCGTACGACCACGCACGGCGGCTCCACCGTCCACACGACGGGGTCGCGCTCCTATCACCGGGCGATGACCCCGCAGACGGCGACGCGGCTGCGCCAGATGATGATCGACGTGGTGCAGGACGGCACCGGCACCAACGCGGCCATCGACGGGGTGACGGTCGGCGGCAAGACCGGCACGGCCCAGCACGGCATCGACAACTCCGGTACTCCTTATGCCTGGTTCATCTCCTGGGCGCAGGCGCAGGACGCGGCCCGGCCGGCCGTCGCGGTCGCCGTGGTCGTCGAGGACGCCGCCGCCGACCGGGCCGACATCAGCGGCGGCGGCAGTGCCGCGCCGATCGCCCGTTCCGTCATGGAGGCGGCGCTGGGAGACTGAGCGGATGACGGCTCCCAGGGATGTGCGCGGGGCGCTGGCCGCGATCGGGCGGACGGACCCGCGGCTCTGCGCCTTCATCGATGTCTGGCACGAGGAGGCGCCTGCCCGGCTGCCCGGCGCGGCCCGGCTCCCGCTGGCCGGGCTCCCGTTCGCGGTGAAGGGCCCCACCGGCATCCGCTCGTACGCCGCGCGGCGGCTGATCGCGGCGGGCGGTGTCCCGGTCGGCTCGACCTCCGTGCCGGGCCCCGGCACCTACTGGCAGACCTGGGGGCTGGGCGCCCACGGACGCACGGTCAACCCCTGGCGGTCCGACCGGACGCCTGGCGGTTCCTCCGCGGGCTCCGCGGCGGCGGTCGCCGCGGAGCTGGTGGAGCTGGCGACCGGGAGCGACGGGGCCGGATCGGTACGCATCCCGGCGGCCTGGTGCGGGGTGTTCGGGCTCAAGACGACCAACGGGCTGCTGCCCTCCCCCGACCGCTCGGGGCTCGCCTCCGCCGGGGTGCTGGCCCGGTCCGCCGCGCACGCGCACCTGTATCTGCGCTGCGTCCTGGACGCGTACGAACCCGCCGTGACTCAACTGCCCCTGCGCGCCGTCTACAGCCCGGACCTCGGGTACGCGGACGTCGACCCGGAGGTCGAGGCGGTGGTGCGGGGCGCGGTGCGGCGGCTGGCGGCGGCCGGGGTGATCCGGCTCGCGGACACCGGCTGCGAACTGCTCGACCCGGCGGCGGTCTGGCAGGCGGTGCGCGGCGGTCGGGCGGCGCCGCCCGACAAGGAGCTCCGGCGGGAGAACGACCGCAGACTGGACGCCTTCTTCGCGGACACGCCCCTGCTCCTCACCCCGGTCACCCCCAACCGCCCGCACGGCCACGAGGGACCGGGCGAGCTCTTCTCCACCGCGCTGACCTGGGCGTTCAACCTGAGCGGGCATCCCGCGGCGAGTGTGCCCGCCGGATTCACCCCGGACGGCTGCCCGGTCGGGCTCCAACTGGTGGCGCAGCGCGGCGCCGATGTCTCGCTGCTCGGAATGGCCGGTGCGGTGGAGAGGGCGCTGACTACTGTGCGGCCATGACGGAGGGGAGCCTGCTGCACCTGCGTGAACACGGGCCCGCACAGCGGGCGTTCACCCTGCGCACGAGCTTCCCGGCGCCCGGCGCGGCGAGCTGATCAGCCGGCCTGGGCGGCGCCGACCGGCTTGCGCGACTCGGCCCGGACCCGGGCGGTGTCCAGCGCCGCCTTTTCCAGGTCGACCTTCTCGGGGGCCTGGAGCGCGGTCTCGGGCGTGACGACGGCGACGAAGGACGCGGTGTTGTCGTCGCCCCAGGCGCACATGGGGATGGTGCTGGTGATCGCGCCGTCCTTGGCCCGTACGACCTGGCAGGAGATGGTGACCGCGTACCCGTCGGGGGTGAAGTCCCGGGCGGGTACGGCGATGGTCATGCCCTTCGTCCGGGTGGCCCCCTCCAGGATCTTGTCCCGGGTGAACTCCGGTCCCTTGATCCGTCCCCACAGGCCGGAGATGACCAGGGTGCCGCCCGCGGAGGAGTTGTACTGGGTGACGACGGCCTTCGCATCGCGGATGCTCGGGTCGTAGGTCTCCTCGATCTCCCTCCCCTCGGTCGACGAGGTGTCCTTGAACAGCGTGTACTCGTCGTCCAGCAGCTTCTTCGGCACGGTCAGCCGGTACTCGGCCGCCGGAAACTCACCGCTGACCGCGGACGCCCCGGCGTCGGCCAGCCGGGAGACCCCGAACGCGACGCCGCCGGCCACCACCAGCGCGCCGACGGCTATCCCGACGATCAGCCCGGTCCTGCTCTTGCGGGGCGGCGGCGGTCCCTGCGGATGGCCGAAGGGCTGCGGCCCGGGTGTGGGCGGCTGGGCATACGGGTTCTGCTGCCCGTACGGGGCCTGCTGGGCATACGGGTTCGGCTGGCCGTACGGGTTCTGCTGGGGCGGAGGCGGGGGTCCGTACGGGCCCTGCGGCGCTCCGTACGGACCCTGCGGCGGCTGCGGCGGCGGCGTGGTCATGGCGCCCAAGTTACGTCATGTGCACGAACACGATTTCGAACCGCCGGGGCGGCCGGTTCAGTTCAGCGGCTCGCGGCGCCGGAGCCACTCGGCGGGCACGCCGTCGACCCCGACCGCGGCGCCCGCGCCAGCCCTTCGAGGCTGCGGCGGGCGGCGGCGAGATCTGGTTCGACGGTGGTTGAGGCCATGGCACCACCCTCCCGCCGGCGGTCCGGTCCGTACAGCCGATTTCAGCCGGAACGTGACCGTGGCCGGCGGGCCGGACGCGGAGGCGCGGCGCCGGCGTGCGAACTCATCGACCGACGTCCGTGGCTGGTGCCGGCGCAGCCGCGGCCCGGTCGATATCGGCCGCCGGATAGGGCGTCCGCTTGCTCTCGGTCAGCAGGCGACGGTGGAAGCCGTCCAGGACGACGGCGGGCGCCGCGTGCCGGTCGATGACCGCGGCGGCCCCGGGCGGGACGTCCCCGGGCCGGTCGCCCGCGACCCAGCCGCGCAGGAAGTCGGTGTCGCACACACCGTCGAACAGGTGGTGGCGGACCAGGTGCCCGGCGACGTAGTGGCGGTCGTACCCGAGGTGCCCGGCCAGGAACTCGGACTCCTGTGTGGAGAGTTCGAACCCGGAGCTCAGGGCGAGGCCGAAGTCCGCGAAGCGGATCGAGCGGCCGTCGGTCAGGATGTTGCCGAAGTGGGCGTCGAAGTGCACGAACCCGCGGGAGCTCATGAAGTCCGCCCCGCGGGCCAGGGCCTCGTCCAGCCACACGTACGGCGGCTCCTCCCCGCCCTCCCGGGCCGCCGCACGGCGGTCGCTCAGCCAGGCCGCGAGGGTCTGCGGCACATGTTCCAGGAAGAGCACCAGGCTCGCCGAGGACCGGCCGACGGCCTCCAGCCGGGCGCGTACGGCCGAGGAGCCCTCCCAGTGGGCGACCGCCCCGTCGATGCCCCCGAGCTCGTCGGCGAATCCCTGTGGAGCGGAGTCCGGCAGGACCCGCCAGTGGTACATCAGCGGGAAGTCCCCGTACACGTCACCGAGGACCCAGCCGGTGGTGATCGTGTGCGCGGCCAGCTCACGCCAGGCCCCGAACCCGGCCGAGCCCACCCCGTACTGGTAGAACGTCGGCAGCCCGAAGAGGTTGGCGGTCGACCGCACGTTCTCCGGACGCAGTTCGAGGTCCGTCAGCGGCACCCGCTTGACGAAGACCCGTGTCCCGCACACGTCCAGCTCCGCCGATCTGCCGCCCATGCCGGACCCGAGCGGCGTGGCCGCGCGGACCACTTCGCCGAGCCGGCGGTCGCTCAGCAGCGACAGGTGCGTGGACACCGACCCGTAGGCGGCCAGGCGGGCGGGATGCCGCCGGTCCGGGTGGTCCGGGGCCGGCCCGGCGGCAACCGGACCGGCGGCGTCATCTGTCTCGCACATGCGGACGACCCTACTCAGCGCTCCCCGCACCCGCCGCCCCCGCTCAGGAAGCCGGCCGGTCCGCCCCGCCGTCGGCGATCGACTGCGCGACCTCCGCCACCCGCTCCTGCTCCTCGGCCTCGAAGCGGTCCCGGTCCAGCTGTTCCGCTATCTCCTCGTCCTGCGCCATGAGCAGGTCCAGGCTGGAGTCGCCGAGTTCGAGCACGCCCATGTCGACGTACGCCTTCTGCAGCCGCTCGCCCCACAGGCCGATGTCCTTGACGCACGGGACGATGCGGCTGAACAGCAGCTTGCGGAAGAGCTGGAGGAACTCGGAGTGCTCGGAGAGCTCCTTGGCCTCCTGCTTGGCGATGCCGAAGTTCTCCAGCACCTCGACGCCGCTGAGCCGGTCGCGCATCAGGTAGCAGCCCTCGATGACGAACTCCTCTCGCTCGCGCAGTTCCACGTCGCTCAGCTGCTTGTAGTAGTCGCGCAGCGCCATCCGGCCGAAGGCCACATGGCGGGCCTCGTCCTGCATGATGTAGGCGAGGATCTGCTTGGGCAGCGGCTTGGTCGTGGTGTCGCGGATCATGCCGAAGGCGGCCAGGGCCAGCCCCTCGATGAGGACCTGCATGCCGAGGTAGGGCATGTCCCAGCGGGAGTCGCGCAGGGTGTCACCGAGCAGGCCCTGGAGGCTGTCGTTGACCGGGTACAGCATCCCGATCTTCTCGTGCAGGAACCGGCCGTAGATCTCCGCGTGCCGGGCCTCGTCCATGGTCTGGGTCGCGGAGTAGAACTTGGCGTCCAGATCGGGGACGGACTCCACGATCCGGGCCGCGCAGATCATCGCGCCCTGCTCACCGTGGAGGAACTGGCTGAACTGCCAGGAGGTGTAGTGCTTGCGCAGCTCGCCCCGGTCCTTGCCGGTCATCTTCGCCCAGTGCGGGGTGCCGTACAGGGTGAGGGCCTCGTCAGGGGTGCCGAGCGGGTCGGTGGGGTCGACCTCCAGGCTCCAGTCGATGCGCTTGTTGCCGTCCCACTGCTTGTCCTTGCCCTTCTGGTACAGGGCGAGGAGGCGCTCGCGGCCGTCGTCGTAGTCCCAGCTGAAGCGGGCGGCGCCCGAGGCGGGCACCGTCCACAACGGCTGTCCGGGGGCGGTGGTGTAGAGGTCGTGGGTCGACATGGACGGCTCCTTCGCCTCGCATGCTCCGACAAATCACCTGTCGATTCGTTCAGTTGGCAGGTTCACACGTTGGTAGACGCCGGGTCAACAAGTCGTGTGCAAGGGATTGACGCGCTTGCTGACAGACGGTCTCATAAGAGGTGACCGCCGGTAACCCATGTGTGAGGTGCCTCCAGCCATGACGCCAGTGACCGAACGCGATGTGCAGCTCCTCCGCGATGCACTCGGCCCGCTCCGGGACCGTGAGCAGATCGCCGAACGGCTGCTGGAGGCCTCCGCCAAGCACTCCTTCGACCCCGACAAGGAGCTCGACTGGGACGCGGCGGCCGAGGACGGCAAGTGGTTCTGGCCGCCCGAGCTGATCTCCCTCTACGACACCCCGCTGTGGCGGAGGATGTCGCAGGAGCAGCGACAGGACCTGGCCCGGCACGAGGCGGCCTCGCTGGCCTCGCTCGGCATC
The DNA here is from genome assembly GCF_036226405.1 of Streptomyces sp. NBC_01260. NCBI lineage: Bacteria > Bacillati > Actinomycetota > Actinomycetes > Kitasatosporales > Streptomycetaceae > Streptomyces > Streptomyces sp. NBC_01260. The sequence continues at coordinate 2,461,680 of NZ_CP108464.1, forward strand.
TGGTTCGAGATCATCCTCATGCAGCTGCTGGTCCGGCACATCTACGACAAGCCGGTGACCAGCAACCACGTCCGCTACGCACTCACCGAGATAGCCGACGAGTGCCGGCACTCGATGATGTTCGGCCGGATGATCACCTGGGGCGGGGCGCCCTGCTACCCGGTCCCGCGCCGCTACCACAACCTCGCCCGGGTACTGAAGACCGTCTCCACCACGCCCGGTTCGTTCGCGGCCACCCTGCTCGGCGAGGAGATCCTCGACTGGATGCAGCGGCTGACCTTCCCCGACGAGCGCGTCCAGACCCTGGTGCGCGGCGTGACCCGCATCCATGTGGTCGAGGAGGCCCGGCACGTCCGGTACGCCCGCGAGGAGCTGCGCCGCCAGATGGTGACCGCGCCCCGCTGGGAGCGCGAGCTCACCCGGATCAGCTGCGGCGAGGCGGCCCGCGTCTTCTCGGTCTGCTTCGTCAATCCGCAGGTGTACGCGGCGGTCGGCCTGGACCCCCAGGAGGCCGTGGCCCAGGTACGGGCGAGCGGGCACCGGGCGGAGGTCATGCAGTCGGGGGCCAAGCGGCTGACCGACTTCTTCGACGACATCGGGGTCCTCAACGGGGTGGGACGCAGGCTGTGGAAGAGCTCGGGCCTGCTCGCCTGACGGCCGCGGACACGGCATCAGCCCTTAGGCTGGCCGGTATGACCCCTGCCGCAGCCGCGCCGTCGAACCGTGCGTACCGAAGGCTCAGTGTCGAGGAGCGGCGCGCCCAGCTCCTCGGTGCGGCACTCACCCTCTTCGCGCACCGGGCCCCCGACGAGGTCTCGCTCGACGAGGTCGCGACGGTGGCCGGGGTCTCCCGGCCGCTGGTCTACCGCTACTTCCCCGGCGGGCGGCAGCAGTTGTACGAGGCGGCGCTCAGGTCCGCCGCCGAGGAACTGATCCTGTGCTTCGCCGAACCGGCCGTGGGCCCGCCCACGGAGCGGGTGACCCGGGTCCTGGACCGCTACCTCGCCTTCGTCGACCAGCACGACGCCGGCTTCAGCGCACTGCTGCGCGGCGGCAGTGTCGCCGAGACGTCGCGTACGAGCACGATCGTCGACGAGGTGCGGCGGGCGGCGGCCGACCAGATACTCCTGCACCTGGGCCGGGGCGCGGGCAGCGATCCCGGACCGCGGCTGCGGATGATGGTGCGCACCTGGATAGCGGCCGTCGAGGCGGCCTCACTGATCTGGCTGGACGAGGAGAAGCAGCCTGCCGCGTCCGAGCTGCGCGACTGGCTCGTCGACCAGTTCATCGGACTCCTCGCCGTCACCGCGGCCACGGACCCGGGCACCGCGGCCGCCGTGGCCGAGCTGCTGCCCCTGGAGACCGCGGTGGGCCCGGCCGGCCGGCTGGCGGACCGACTGACCCCGGTGGTCGGCGCGGCGGCGCATCTGCTGCCCCCGGGCTGATCGGTCAGACTGGGGCGGTGAGAAGCGAGAACACCCCCTTCACCGGCGGACCGCTGGACGGACGGGTCCTGCCCGTACTCGTCGGCCCGACCGGCCACCCGCCCAAGTGGTACGAGGTCCCGGTCCCGGACGCCGACGGCGGGCCGGCCACCGTGCACGCCTACCGCCGGGTCCCGGCCGGGCATTCCAAGCGGCTGGGCATCCAGCTCGGCTGGGTGTACGAGTACGCCCCCGGCGGCCGTGAGCGCCACAGCCCCAAGTGGCCCTGGTCGAAGCCGGGATGACGCGTCCGGGGTGAACCGGGTCGGGGCCCGCCGTTCGGTCCCCGACCATGGGCCGTCGGGAGTCCGCTCCCTGTCGCGGGCGAGGTCGTAAGATCGACGATCTGGTCCGAGGACGGTCACATAGGGGGTGCGCCATGGAGGCGCTGCGTCAGGACGATCCACCGCACTTCGGCCCGTACACGACGCTGGCACGGCTGCGTGAGACGGCTGCGGCGGTGCAGTACCTCGCGCGCGGCGCGGCCCCGCAGGACCTCGCCGTGATCACCGCGGCGCGGCCCCCGCTGGCCGCGCTGCCCGCCTTCCGGCGGCGCTTCCAGGCGGAGGCGCGGACCGCGGACCGGCTGGCCGGCGGCTGGGTGGCGGCGCAGCTCGCCACCCGCACGGACGGGTCCGAGGACGACGACCTGCTGTGGACGGCCTCGGAGTACGTACCGGCGCTGACCCTCGCCGAGGCGATCGAGGCCGCCGGGCCGCTCCCCGAGCGTACGTTGCGGATACTGGGCGCGGGCGTCGCCGAAACCCTCTCCCGGGTGCACGCCACCGGGGCCGTGCTCCAGGGTCTCGCCCCCAGGACGGTGCTGCTGGCCGAGGACGGTCCGCGGCTCACCGCCTTCGGCCCCCTGGGTGCGGCGGCCGACGCCGAGGCGCGGCCGGGCGGGCAGCTCTCCGTCCGGCTCGGCTATCTGACCCCGGAGCAGGTCGAGGGCAGGGAGGCCGGTCCGGCCTCCGACCTCTTCGTGCTGGGCCTGCTGCTCGCGTACGCGGCGACCGGCAGCACCCCGCTGGCGGACGGCCCGGCGGCGCAGGCCGCCGAACGGATCGCCCACACCGACCCCGAACTGGCGGCCGTGCCGGACGCGTTGCGCGATCTGGTCGCCCGCTGCCTGGCGAAGGACCCGGCCGACCGGCCGACGGCGGGCGCGGTGGCCGCGGAACTGGCCCTGGAGGGCGCGGCCGGGCTCGCCAGGGGCGGCCCCTGGCTGCCGGCTCCACTGTCGGCGGCCATGGCCGAACAGGCCGTACGCGCCCGGGCCCTGGAAGCCGCACCGCCCGCCGTCGAGGACTCCGCGGCCACGGCGGACCCGGCGGGCGCCCCCGCCGCCTCCGGCGTCCCGGACGTGCGGGACGCCGTGCCGCTCCCCGCAGGCAGCGGGTCCGAGGCACCGGTGCCCGGCCGGGACACCCGGACCGCCCAGTTCGGGATCATCGACCGCGGCGCCGCACGGCCCGATCTGGCGACGGCCCAGCTCTCGATGCCGCGTGAGCTGCCCGGTCCCCCGGCCGCCCTCCCCGCCGGACAGCCGGCCCCTCAGTTCCTGCCCGTGCCCGCCCCCGCGGCGCCCCGTCCCGCGGCCCCTCTCCCGCTCGCTCTCCCGGCCGCTCCCGCGCGCGCCGCGGTCGGCCGCCGGACCCTGCTGACCGGGGCCGCGGCCGGGGCCGCCGGGCTCCTCGTCGGCGGCGGCGCGGTGCTCGCGCTCGGGTCCGGCGACGACGCGAAGTCCACGGACGACGCCAAGCCGACCCCGAGCACCAGCCGGGCCGTCATCGCCGGGCTGCCTCCGCAACCGCGCTGGATCCACACCCACCCGGCGTCCGAACCGGCCCCCCTCACCGCCGCCCTCTGGAACGACCGGCTGCTGGTACTGACCGACGAGACCCACGCGTCCGCCGTCGACCTGAGCACCGGTCGCCGGGTCTGGGAGAGCTCGGACGCCGCCAAGGGCCAGGCCGCCCTGCCGGCCGGCAAGGAGTTCTGCTTCATCGCGGGTCCGGCCGAGTTCCTGTGGCTGTCGGCGAAGGACGGCCGGGTGGCCCACCGGGTGGCGTACGCCGACGGATTCGACGGCGCTCCGCATCTGACGGCGCCTCAGCTCGTCGGCGCGTCCGGGTCGACCGTCTGGTTCACCGGCTCCATCAAGGCCACCGTGAAGGCCCCCAAGCCGAAGAAGGGCAAGAAGCGCGGGAAGGACAAGCAGGTCGTCAAGTCGTTCCTGTTCGGCTACGACATCGAGCAGCGCAAGGAGCTGTGGCGGACGTCCGTGCCCACCGGGCGCGGCCCGGCCGCGCCGGTGTACCGGCTGACCGCGGTGCGGCCGGACGACATCGTCGTACGGCAGAACCAGCTGTCGCTCACCCCGGCGGACGTGAAGGCGGCCAAGGGCAAGGGCATGTTCCGCAGCTTCGACCGGAAGACCGGAAAGCCGAAGTGGACCGAGGCGTTCGGCACCGTCACGCCCGGCGGGGCGGCCGTGGGTGACGCGGACGGCCTGCTGTTCGCGGCGGTCGGTGACGATCTCCGGGCCTTCGGGACGTCCGACGGGAAGCCGAAGTGGACACTCAACGGCTCCCGCGGCTCCCACTTCGGGAACTCGGTCGAGGCCGGCCCGCTGCTGCACACCACCAACAGCAACCAGGAGGTGGGGGCGGTCGACCGGGAGACCGGGCGGCTGCGCTGGCTGCGGTCGACGGAGGGGCCGCGCACCGACGTGACTCCCGCGATCACCGTCAGCGGCACCGGCGCGACACTGCTCGCGGCGAGTTCGGCTCAGGTCACCGCGTTCGCGGCGGCCGACGGGCGGCGGCTGTGGAAGTTCCAGGACATCGGGGAGCAGGACCCGAAGGGCGCGACGGTCACCGCCAAGTACCAGGTGCTGGCCTTCGGGAAGAGCGCAGTCGTCCAGCGCGACCGGGTGTTCTACGCGTTCCCGGTCGACTGACCGCCGGGCCAAAGGACGGCCGGTCCGCCGCCTTCCGGGGGATCAGGACGCCGCCACGCCCCTCGGTTCTTGAATCACCTGACGGTAGGTGAGCGTATGAAGGAATTCCGCTCACTTATGGGGTAGTGCGACGGTTCACCCCGCTATCGGAGGTGATGTCGTGCCGGGCAGCTTCTTGCGCTCCATCTGTACGGCGGCGCTGGCAGCCGTCGTGGTGACCTCACCGGCCGCCGCCGCTGCCGCCCCCTCCCCCGCCCCCGCGGACCCCGGCACCGGCGCCGGCACCGCGGGCGCCGCCGCCCCGGCAGTGGCGGGCACCGGCGCCGCCGTGCTGCTGAGCGAGCTCAAGAAGCTGTACCAGCAGACCGAGGAGGCCACCGAGACCTACAACGGGACGGCGGCCGAGCTGAAGAAGCGGACCGCGGAGGCGAAGAAGCTGGACTCCGCCCTCGTCACCGCCCGGCTCTCGCTGTCCCGCGGCCGCGACGCCACCGGGCGGCTGGCCCGCGAGCAGTACCAGGGGCGTTCCGACCTCTCCTCGTACCTGCGACTGCTGCTGTCCCGCGACCCCCAGCAGGCCCTGGACCAGGGGCAGGTCATCCAGCGGCTGGCCGCCGGGCGGGTGGCGGCCGTGGAGCGGCTCACCGGCGCCGAGGAGCGAGCCGACGAGCTGGCGAAGCGGTCCCGCAAGGTGCTCGAACGTCAACAGGTGCTGGCCGCACGGCAGAAGAAGCAACGCGACGCCGTGCGCAAGCGCCTGGGCAAGGTCGAGGCCATGCTCGCCAGACTCTCCGCCGACCAGCTGGCCGAGTTGGCCGGCCTCGAACAGAAGAGCACGGCCAAGGCCCAGAACGCGCTGGTCGCCTCGGGCGCCCTGTCCTCGACCCGGCCGCCGTCCGAGGAGGGCGGCGAGGCGGTGCGGTACGCGATCAGGCAGATCGGCAAGCCGTACGTGTGGGGCGCCGAGGGGCCCGGCTCGTTCGACTGCTCCGGACTCACCTCGCAGGCCTGGGCGAACGCAGGCCGCACCATTCCGCGCACCTCGCAGGAGCAGTGGCGGCAGCTCCGGAAGGTGCCGGTGAACGCGCTGCGCCCGGGAGACCTGGTGATCTACTTCCCGAAGGCCACGCACGTGGCGCTGTACATCGGCAACGGCCTGGTGGTGCAGGCGCCCCGGCCGGGCTCCCAGGTGAAGGTCTCGCCACTGGCGTCGAATCCGCTGCTGGGCGCTGTCCGGCCGGACCCGGAGAGCACCCCGCTGCGTACGTACAAGCCGCCGGAGCTCCCCCAGGGGGCGTCCGGGGGCTCCGACGAGGGGTACAGCGTCTCCTCGGCCCCCACCGGGTAACGGCTGCCGTACCCGAACCGGCCGGGCCGGGAACGTCGGCGGTGGCGACGGGTCCCGGTCCGGCCGGTTCGTTCAGGGGGTACGGAGCGCTCAGGCGGCCGGACCCGCGACCGAGGCGAGGTACGCGTTCGTCTTCTCCGGCTCGAAGAAGAAGTTGTCGAAGTCCGCCGGGTCGTTGAACCCGTTGGCGAAGCGGTCGGCGACCGGCTGGAGCTGGCCGGCGGCGCCGATCAGGTTCAGCACGTGCTCCGGCGGAGCGCCGAGCATCGCGTTCGTCCACTTCGTGACGTGCTGGGCGGTGTCCCAGTAGCGGTCGAAGGTGGACTGCATCCACGCCGCGTCGAACTCGCCGTCGCCGTGCTCGATGATCGAGTCCAGGTAGGCGTTCGCGCACTTGGAGGCCGAGTTGGAACCCTGTCCGGTGATCGGGTCGTTGGCGACGACCACGTCGGCGACCCCGAGCACCAGACCGCCGCCGGGCAGCCGGCCGATCGGCTTGCGGACGGTCGGGGCGTAACGGCCCGCCAGGGTGCCGTTGGCGTCGGTCAGTTCGACCTTCGTGGCGCGTGCGTACTCCCACGGGGTGAACCGCTCCATGAGCTCCAGCGTCTTGGCGAGGTGCTCCGAGGGGTCCTTGATGCCCTGGAAGACGTCGAGCGGTCCGCCCGGGACGCCCTCCCAGAACAGGATGTCGGCGCGGCCGGACGTGGTCAGGGTCGGCATCACGAACAGCTCGCCGACGCCGGGCACCAGGTTGCAGCGGACCGCGTCGAACTCGGGGTGCTCGGGGCGCGGGCCCATGCCGTGGACGTACGCGACGGCCAGGGCGCGCTGCGGGGCGTCGAACGGCGAACGGGAGGCGTCCCGGCCGAACATGGAGACCAGCTCGCCCTTGCCCGCGGAGACCATCACCAGGTCGTAGGTGCGGGAGAAGTAGTCCAGGTCCGAGACGGCCGCGCCGTGGATGACGAGCTGTCCGCCGCGCTGGGCGAAGGTGTCCATCCAGCCGGCCATCTTCACGCGCTGGTCCACGGACTGGGCGAAGCCGTCCAGCTTGCCGACCCAGTCGACGGCGCGCGAGGAGTCGGGCGCGGCGACCGAGACGCCGAGGCCCTGGATGCGCGGGGCCTGGGACTCCCAGAAGTTGAGCTGGTAGTCCCGCTCGTGCTGGAGCGCGGTGTGGAACATGCACTGGGTCGACATGACCCGGCCCGAACGGATCTCGTCGGCGGTGCGGTTGGACATGAGGGTGACTTCGTACCCTCTGGACTGCAGTCCCAGGGCGAGCTGGAGCCCGGACTGACCGGCTCCGACTATGAGTATCTTCCGCATCGCGGTTCTCCGTTGTGTGTGGCGTTCGAGCTATTCCGGGGTGGCGTCGAGGGCGTGGCCCACCAGGGCCAGCAGTGCCTCGACGACGGTGATCCTGTTACGCGCGTCCATGATCACAACAGGGACGTGCGGAGGTACGGTCAGGGCCTCCCTGACGTCCTCGACCTCGAACCCGGGCGTTCCCTCGAAGTGGTTGACGGCCACGACGTACGGCAGTCCGCAGCTCTCGAAGTAGTCGAGGGCCGGGAAGCAGTCGGCGAGCCTGCGGGTGTCGGCCAGCACGACCGCGCCGATCGCGCCGCGCACCAGGTCGTCCCACATGAACCAGAAGCGCTGCTGACCCGGTGTACCGAAGACGTACAGCACGAGGTCGTCGTCGAGCGTGAGACGGCCGAAGTCCATGGCGACGGTCGTGGTGACCTTGTCCGGCGTCGCGCTGAGGTCGTCGGTCTCCTCGCTGGCCTGGGTCATCATCGCTTCGGTCTTCAGCGGGGTGATCTCGGAGACCGAGCCCACGAAGGTCGTCTTGCCCACGCCGAAGCCGCCCGCGACCACTATCTTCGTGGCGATCGGGGCCCTGGTGTGGTCCAGCTGCCAGGCCTGCAGCGCTTCGTCGGCCTGGTCCTTCGGCCCCGGCTGGCGCGGGGCGAACAGCGGCGACTCAGAGACGACGGAGTCCATTGAGCACCCTTTCGAGCAGTGCGCGGTCGGGCTGGCCGGTGCCGTGCCCGGTCCCGTACACGCGGATCTTTCCCTGGTCGGCCAAGTCGCTGAGCAGCACCCGGACCACGCCGAGCGGCATCTTCAGCAGTGCGGAGATCTCCGCGACGGTACGCATCCGGCGGCAGATCTCGACGATGGCCTGGAGCTCCGGCATGACGCGCGAAGCCAGGTTTCCGTTGGTCAGTTCACGACGCTCGTCGGGTGCTTCGAGTGCGGCCACGAACGTCTCGACGAGCAGGACGTGGCCGAACCGGGTGCGACCACCGGTGAGCGAGTACGGGCGGACCCGTGCGGGCCGTTTCTCGGCCCCCCGGACGGGGAGCCTGCGGACGGGTTCGGCGGCGGCGGGGGTCACTGGGCGCTCTCCATCGATTTGCGCAGCTCACTGCGGAGTTCGGGGGTGAGTACGTGGCCGGCACGGCCGACGAAGAGCGCCATGTGATAGGCGATGACGCTCATGTCACAGTCGGGGGTGGCGTGCACACCGAGCAGTGAGCCGTCGCTGATCGACATGACGAAGACGCTGCCTTCCTCCATGGCGACCATGGTCTGCTTGACGCCGCCGCCCTCCATCAGCTTCGCGGCGCCGACGGTGAGGCTGCCGATACCGGAGACGATGGTCGCGAGGTCGGCGCTGGAGCCACGGGGGCCGTCCTGCCGGCCTGCCACCTCGGCGTTCTGGTGGCCGGGGTCGGAGGAGAGCAGCATCAGGCCGTCGGACGAGACGACGGTGACCGAGTGGACCCCTGGCACCTCCTCGACCAGATTGCTCAGCAACCACTGAAGGTTACGGGCCTCGGTGCTCAGCCCGAATGTGCTGGGCGCAGTCAACTGCGTGCCTCCTCGACTGTGTCCCCCGTCTCATCGGTTCGACCGTCGGTACGGTCGGCCGCCTCAGTGTGGCCTGTACGTGCGGTGCGGCCGGCCGGAAGGGCCGTCTCCGGCGTGGCGGACGACTCGGCGATCTCGGCCTCGACGTCCCTGCGGCCGTCCTTCGCGCCCTGGTGGAAGCCGCCCAGCCGACGGCGCAGGGCGTCCTTGTCCACACTGCCCTTGCGGTCGGCCGCGGGGGCTGCGGTGGGCGTGACGACCTTGGGGGTGCGCTTGGGCAGTCCCTTGTCGGTGACCTTCTCGGGCTCCGGTTGGCGCGGGCCGGGCACGGCGTCGGCCACGGACGGAGTGACGGGTGCGGGGGCCGGAGTGGGCGCCGGGGCCGGGGTGGGCGCGGGGGCGGCCGCGGGCTGCGGGCCCTCGTCGGCGGCGCGCTCGTGGCGGTCGGGGCCGATGGCGTACGGGCCGGACGCGCGTGTGGGCTCGGGGCCGTCCCCGAAGGCCGGGGCGTGGGTGAACTCGGGTACCTCGTCGAACTCGGGCACCCGGGGGAGCCGGACCTGCATCGTGGTCTCGGCCTCGGTCTCCGCGGGCCGCTCGGGGCGCGTCGGCCTCGCGGTGTCCGAGGTCTGCTCGGGCTCGGGCGCGGCCTCCGGCGCGGGCCCGGACGGGGACGCGGCGGGCGGTGCGTGATCGGGGAGGGCGTGGGCACGGTCCTCGGTGGAGGGCAGGTCGACGCTTCCGGCCGCGGACTGGGACCCGGACTCGGACTCGGCGATCGTCTGCTCGGCCGCCGCGATCAGCGGGTCGCCGGACAGCGCCGGCGTGCGGCTCGGCAGTGCGTTGGAGTTGGCCTCGGCGACCGAGCCCGGCAGATTGAGGGCGGGCGCGTCGCCGGGCGCGGTGACCGGCGGCGGGGTGGCGGCCGGCGGCGCCTTCGGCAGCAGCGCCTCGGGCAGTACGACGACCGCGGCGATCCCGCTGCCCTTCTGCTCGCGCAGCTGGACCCGTACGGCGTGGCGCGCGGCCAGCAGGGAGGTCACCTGGAGGCCGAGACCGGCTCCGTCCGCGTTCTGTTCGCCCGCCTCGAAGAGCGACGGGTCGCCCAGGCGGGTGTTGAGCTCGCCCATCCGCACGGTCGACATGCCGATGCCCTCGTCCTGCACGGAGAGCATCACCTCACCGGTCTCCAGCAGCCAGCCGGAGAGCTGGACATGGGAGTCGGGCGGCGAGAAGGAGGTGGCGTTCTCCAGGAGTTCGGCGACGAGGTGGCTGAGGTCGTCGGCGGCGAATCCGGCGATCTGGGCGTGCGGCGGCAGGGACTGGATGGTGACCCGCTCGTACCGCTCAATCTCGCTGACCGCCGCGCGCAGGACGTCGACCAGCGGAATCGGACCCTGGTGCCCGTGCCCGTGCTCGGCGCCCGCGAGGACCAGCATGTTCTCGCTGTGGCGGCGCATGACCGTGGCCATGTGGTCGAGCTTGAAGAGGGTGGCGAGCCGTTCCGGGTCCTGCTCGCGCTCCTCCAGCGACTCGATGACCCCGAGCTGACGCTCGACGAGGCCGAGGTTGCGCAGCGAGAGGTTGACGAAGGTGTGGTGGACGGTGTTCTTCAGCTTCTCCAGCTGGGCCGTCAGATCGGCCATCTGGACCTGGAGTTCGGCGCGCTGGATGGTGAGTGCCTCGCGGCCGGCGATCAGCTCGGTGCGCTCGCTCTCCAGGCTCTCGAACCGTCCGTTGAACTCGTGGAGCAGTCCGTGCAGCCTGCCGTGCAGGGCGTTGATGGACCGTACGACCTGGGCGAACTCGTCGTTGCGGCCGGTGTAGCGGACCGGCTCGGCGCTCTCGGGTTCCGCCGCGAGACGGGAGGCGCCGATCCGCAGCACGGCGAGCGGCTGGGTGAGGGTGCGGGCCACGGCGGTGGAGACGCCGACGGCGATCAGCAGACAGCCGCCGAGCAGCGCGATCCGCAGCTCCAGTGCGGTGACGTCGTCGTCGCGCAGCTGCTCCAGCCGCTGGACCTGGGCGGTGCCGAGCGCGGACTCGACGCTCCGCATCCGGTCGATCCGGGCGGAGAGCGCCGCCGCGGTCTTCTTGCTGCTGACCTTCTGCTCGGAGTCGGAGAGCTCGGGGCGGTCGGTGAGCTCGGCGAGGTACTTCTCCGCGTTGTTCACCTCGGGGCCGGTGACGGTGGAAGCCAGCTTGTCGCGGGCGGCGGCCCCGGCCGCCTGGTCGAAGTCGGCGAGCGAGGAGAGTTCGCCGACCCGGGCCCGCTGAGCGGCGGCGCTCAGCTCGTCACGGGTGCGGTCGTCCTTCGAGTCGCCCTCGTCCTGGGTCTGGACGGGCAGCCCGGTGAACGGGTCGGTCTGCGTCACCGGCTCCTTGCGGGGCACGGCGAGCGCGGCGAGCAGCAGCCCCCGGGTGGCCGAGGCGTGCTCGGTGGCCTGGCCGAGCGCGAGCGGGGCGCGGCCCGATTCGGCGGCGCGCGGCGGGGTCTTCTCCGCGAGGTCGTCGGCGAGGCCGTGGAGCTTGGCGATGACCTCGGAGTACGACTGGTGGGCCTCCAGCGCCGAACCCTTGCCGCTGACGGCGTCGCGCCGCAGCGAGGGGACGGTGGAGAGGTCGCGGCGCAGGACGGCCGGGGCGGCGTCCCGGATCTCGTCCACCTGCTGGTCGACGCGGGCACTGCGGCTCCCGGTGGCTCCCGTCCCGCCGGGCTTGCCCTTCCGGCCGGCCGCGATGTACGCGGTGACCTCGTCGCGCTCGTCCGCGAGGGAGTGCGCCAGCGCGATGGCCTGCTGGTTCAGTTCCGCGAGAGTGACCAGCCGCTGTGACTCGTTCAGATCGGACGAGGCACTGAGGGCTGCCGGGGCCCCCGCGGCTATGACGGTGATCCCGACGACCGCGACTCCCGCGACCAGCCGACGGCGTACGCGCACGGTGCGCCCGCCTTCAGCCGGCGCCGAAGGCGCCACCTCGGAACCGCTGTTCTTGCCGCCCTTGCTCCGAGGCCGCTTCTTCTGCACCGGTGCTCGCAATCTTGACTCGTCCGCCCTTGAAGCAGAGGTGACGCACGGCCACGTGAACGAGCGCCCCGACCCCTGGTACGGCTTCTGACCATTCCAGCGCTTTTGAGAGGGGGGCGCACATCAACCGCTCCGCCACTCGAACGAGTGAACAACACTCCCGAGTTGGCGAACAAGTCTCCCCACGTGGCCCCGACGGCACACCTGGACGTCCGGTTGGAACTTCCGGGCAGGCTTTGGCAGGATGCCCGCCCGCACACCTGACGGAGTGGTTACTTCCGCTCCAGCCGCCCTTCTGACCTGCTGGTACGGGTCGGCCCCGGGTCCGTGCAGGCCACGTGAAGGCGTCGTGCAGACTGGCCGTATGCGTATGGAGCTCGCCACCGCCGCCGGCATTCCCGGGCGCCCGAACGAGGACTGGGCCGCCACCGTCCTGCCCGCTTCCGGCCAGGGCGGGGGGCTGGTACTGCTCGACGGGGTCACTCCGCCGCGGGGGGACGACGGTTGTGTGCACTCGGTCCCGTGGTTCACCGCACGGCTGGGCGGCTCCCTGGTCGAACTGTCGGGTTCGCACCGGGATCTGACCCTGCGGGAGATCCTGGCCGAGTCCATCCGGCGCACCGCCGACACACACCGTTCCCTGTGTGACCTTTCTCACGTACGCACACCACAGGCAACCGTCGTCATGGTCCGCTGGGACGGGTCCGAGGTCGAACACCTGATCCTCTCCGATTCCGTACTGCTTCTCGAATCGCCCGACGGGACCGTGCGCGCCCTGCTGGACGACCGGCTCGACCGGCTGCCGCCGGGCTCGCTCGCCTCCGAGGCGATCGCCGACGCACAGGTCCGGAACAAGGAGGGCGGCTTCTTCACCGCCGCCGCCGATCCGGCCGTGGCGCACCGCGCGGTGACGGGGCGCACGCCCCGCGCCGAGGTGCGGGCCGTGGCCGCGATGACGGACGGCGCGAGCCGCTGGACGGAGATGTTCGGCGAGGGCGACTGGACGGACTGCCTCGGGGTGCTGCGCAAGGAGGGCCCGCAGGGGCTGATCGACCGGGTGCGGGCCCTGGAGGACGCGGACACCGACCGTACGCGGCTGCGCCGCAGCAAGACGCACGACGACGCGACGGCGGTCTTCGCGGAGCCGTGAGGCCGGGCGGTGGCCCGGAGCCGCCGCATGGCGCGGATGCGCGGCGCGGCCGCCCGCCGGGCCGGGGGCGTAGCGCCGTCAGTCCTCCGCGCGGGCGTTCAAGTGGTGCAGCAGCCGGGCCAGTTCCGCCACCTCGGCCCGGTCCCAGTCGGCGAGCTTACGCACATACCGGTCCCGGCGGGCGTCACGGACGTGCCGGAAGCGGTCGAGGCCCTCCTCGGTGAGATGGACGAGGAAGGCCCGCCCATCGGCGGGATCGGGCTCGCGCGCCACCAGTCCGAGGCCCTCCAGGGCGCGGAGTTGACGGCTCATGGTCGCCTTGCCGACCCCGAAGTACGAGGCGAGGTCCGTGGCCCGCTGCCGGCCCGCCGACTCCAGGCGCACGAAGAGTCCATAGGCGGCCGCCTCCAGCTCCGGGTGCACCTCGCGCGCCATTTCGCCGGAATTCGCCCGGGCGCGGCGCAGGAAGACCGCCAACTCCAGCTCCAGGGCCAGGAATTCGTGGTCCACACCACTCCCCCCGGCTGCGCCGGGTTCACTCCCTCTTTCGCTCCCGTGCACGTCAACACCCCTCATGAGCTTTCCTGCCGCTGAAAGTTTCCTTCACCGCTGGTCATCGCCGCAGCTCCGCCAGTATTTCGCAGGAGTAGACCAACGGCACCGCCCTGGCCCCCTTCCGCAGCACGGGTCTACGTGCGTAGCGTCATGCATGGCATGTTCACACCATGTCGTCCCATCAGGGGTGCGTTCGCCGGTCCCTGAGTCAGCAGATCCCCCCACTGAGGCCTCGGAGGCACGCAATGCCCGTGCACAGATCCGGCTCCAAGACAGCCCGCCGCTCACGCTTCGCAGCCGCGGGAACTCTGCTCGCAGCACTCTCCCTCCTCGTCGCCCTGCCCGGCGCCGCCGGCGCCGCGGGCAACCCGGCCACCGGAGACCCCACGAAGCCCGCCCGGGGTTCGGCCACCATGGGCATGGGTGTCGCCGCCCACGACGGCCGGGGCGGACTGCCGGTCGACACCCGCGCCGTCCAGACCGAGGGCGTGGACGTCAGCGGTCACCAGAACGCCGTGAACTGGGCGGCCCTCTGGAGCAGCGGCGTCAAGTGGGCCTACGTCAAGGCCACCGAGGGCACGTACTACACGAACGAGGACTTCGCCCAGCAGTACAACGGCTCGTACAACGTCGGGATGATCCGCGGCTCGTACCACTTCGCCACCCCGGACACGACGAGCGGCGCCGTCCAGGCCAACTACTTCGTCGACCACGGCGGCGGCTGGTCCAAGGACGGCCGGACGCTGCCGGGCGCACTGGACATCGAGTGGAATCCGTACGGCGACCAGTGCTTCGGCAAGACCCCGGCCGCGATGGTCTCCTGGATCCGCGACTTCGTGAACACCTACAAGGCGCGCACCGGTCGCGACGCGGTCATCTACACCGCGACGAGCTGGTGGCAGACCTGCACGGGCAACAACGCCGGCTTCGGCACCACCAACCCGCTCTGGGTGGCCCGCTACGACTCCACGGTCGGCGCGCTCCCGGCCGGCTGGGGCTTCTACACGATGTGGCAGTACACCTCGTCCGGCCCCACGGTGGGCGACCACAGCCACTTCAACGGCGCCCTCGACCGTGTACAGGCACTGGCCAACGGCTGAGCCACCGCGCCGGCAGCCGCCCGGCACACCGTTCCCGCAGGAGAGCCCGGTGACGCACCCTGTCGCCGGGTTTTTCCCGTTCCACGCCCCTGACCAGGCATGCAGCCTTCAGGAGAGACAGACACCCCTCTATAAACTGCATGTATAGACGATGTGTATAGTCCTCCCGGACGCACACCCTGTGCGTCGTTCAGCCACTAGGGAGTGACCTGCCGTGCCCAGTAGGACGAAGCCGATCGGTGCGGGGTTGGCCGTCGCACTTGTGACAGCCCTCACGCTGACACTCAGCGGCTGCTCGATGGAGACCACCGCCCCCGGCTCCGCACGCGCCGACGCCGGTTCGGACTCCAAGGGGTCGTTCGGCCCAGTGGACTGCCGCAAGGCCAAGTGCATAGCCCTGACGTTCGACGCGGGCCCGGCCGAGGACACCCCCCACCTGCTGGACATCCTCAAGAAGGAGAAGGTCCACGCGACCTTCTTCCTGCTGGGCAAGAACCATGTGAAGAAGCACCCCGACACCGTCCGCCGGATCGAGGCCGAGGGACACGAGGTGGCCAACCACACCTGGTCGCACGAGATCCTGACGGACAAGAAGCCCGCGCAGATACGCGCCGAGCTGGAGAAGACGCAGGACGCGATAGCGGCGGTCACCGGTAAGAAGCCGCGGCTGATGCGCCCGCCGCAGGGCCGTACCGACGACACCGTCTCCGAGATCAGCAAGGACCTGGGGCTCTCCCAGATCCTGTGGAGCGCCACCGCCAAGGACTACTCGACGACCGACTCCGCGCTGATCAAGAAGCGGATTCTCGACCAGGCGAGCAAGGACGGCATCATCCTGCTGCACGACATCTACAAGGGCTCGGTGCCCGCGGTGCCCGGCATCATCGACGAGCTGAAGAAGCGCGGCTACACCTTCGTGACGGTGCCCCAGCTGATGGCACCCGCCGAGCCGGTCCCCGGCACGATCTACCGCCCCTGAGCCGGCCGCGCGGAACGGGGCCGCCCGCCGCACGCCTCACGGTCCCGTGCGTCCGCCCGTTCGGGCACGCGAAACGGCCCGCCGCCCCGTCGCCGGGGAGGCGGGCCGTCCGTACCGGCCGCGCCCGTGGTGCCACGCCCGTCACTCCGTGACACCTACGCGACGGCCGGGATCCTCCGCTCCGCCCGGGCCAGGGCCGGGGCGAGGGCGATCTCCAGCACCTGGCGGACGTCGGTGACCGGGTGGACCTCCAGGGTGTCCAGCACCTCGGCGGGGACGTCGTCCAGATCCGCCTCGTTCCGCTTCGGGATCACCACGGTGGTGATCCCGGCCCGGTGCGCGGCGAGCAGCTTCTGCTTCAGGCCGCCGATCGGCAGCACGCGTCCGGTCAGCGAGACCTCACCGGTCATCGCCACATCCGTACGGACCAGCCGGCCGGAGAGCAGCGAGGCCAGTGCGGTGGTCATCGTGATACCCGCGCTCGGACCGTCCTTGGGCACGGCGCCCGCCGGGAAGTGGATGTGCGCACCGCGGTCCTTCAGGTCCGCGACCGGCAGTTCCAGCTCCGCACCGTGCGACCGCAGGAAGCTCAGCGCGATCTGCGCGGACTCCTTCATGACGTCGCCGAGCTGGCCGGTGAGGGTCAGTCCGGACGCCCCGGTCTCCGGGTCGGCGAGCGACGCCTCAACGAAGAGCACGTCGCCGCCGGCTCCGGTCACCGCGAGCCCGGTGGCCACGCCCGGCACCGCGGTGCGGCGCTCGGCCGGGTCCTGGGCGGACTCGGGGACGTGGTGCGGCCGGCCGACAAGACCGCGCAGGTCCTCGTCGGTCACCGTGAACGGCAGCTCCCGGTCACCCAGTTCGTGCTGGGCCGCGACCTTGCGCAGCAGCCGGGCCACGGCCCGCTCCAGGTTCCGTACGCCGGCCTCGCGGGTGTACTCGCCGGCCAGCTTGCGCAGGGCCGACTCGTCGAGGGTGACCTCGTCCTTCTCCAGACCGGCCCGCTCCAGCTGGCGCGGGAGGAGGTGGTCGCGGGCGATGACGACCTTCTCGTCCTCGGTGTAGCCGTCCAGCCTGACCAGCTCCATCCGGTCGAGCAGGGCCTCCGGGATCGCTTCCAGGACATTGGCGGTGGCCAGGAAGACGACATCGCTGAGGTCGAGTTCGACCTCCAGGTAGTGGTCGCGGAAGGTGTGGTTCTGGGCCGGGTCGAGCACTTCGAGGAGCGCCGCCGCCGGGTCGCCCCGGTAGTCGGAGCCGACCTTGTCGATCTCGTCGAGCAGGACGACCGGGTTCATCGAACCGGCCTCCTTGATGGCGCGGACGATGCGCCCGGGAAGCGCGCCGACGTAGGTGCGCCGGTGGCCGCGGATCTCCGCCTCGTCCCGGACACCGCCGAGCGCGACCCGGACGAACTTGCGGCCCATGGCGTGCGCCACGGATTCCCCGAGCGAGGTCTTGCCCACGCCGGGCGGTCCGACCAGGGCCAGCACCGCGCCGCCGCGCCGCCCGCCGACGACGCCCAGACCGCGGCCGGCCCGCCGCTTGCGCACCGCGAGGTACTCGGTGATGCGCTCCTTCACGTCCTGGAGGCCCGCGTGCTCGGCGTCGAGGATCTCCTGGGCGCCGCGGATGTCGTAGGCGTCCTCGGTCCGCTCGGTCCACGGCAGTTCGAGGACGGTGTCGAGCCAGGTCCTGATCCAGGAGCCCTCGGGACTCTGGTCGGAGGAGCGCTCCAGCTTGTCGACCTCCTTGAGCGCGGCCTCGCGGACGTGCCCGGGAAGATCGGCGGCCTCGACGCGGGCCCGGTAGTCGTCGGACTCGTCGCCGGAGGCGGGATCACCGTTGAGCTCGGAGAGCTCCTTGCGTACGGCGTCGAGCTGGCGCCGCAGCAGGAACTCGCGCTGCTGCTTGTCGACGCCCTCCTGGACGTCCCTGGCGATGGACTCGGCGACGTCCTGCTCGGCGAGGTGTTCGCGCAGCCACTGGATGGCGAGCTTCAGCCGGGCGACCGCGTCGGCGGTCTCCAGCAGCCGCACCTTCTGGGCGATGGTGAGGAAGGGGGAGTATCCGGAATTGTCGGCGAGCGCGGAGATGTCCTCGATCTGCTGGACCCGGTCCACGACCTGCCAGGCACCGCGCTGCTTCAGCCAGCTGGTGGCGAGTGCCTTGTACTCCTTGGCCAGCTCGGCGGCGGCTCCGGGGAGCTGGTCGGGGGCCGATGCGTCGACCCGGGCCCCCTCCACCCAGAGCGCGTCGCCCGGTCCACTGGTCCCGGCACCGATCCGCACCCGGCCGCGGCCGCGGATGAGCGCGCCGGGGTCTCCGTCGGAGAGCCGTCCGACCTGTTCGACGGTGCCGATGACACCGATCCCGGTGTAGGTGCCGTCGATGCGCGGAACGAGCAGCACCTCGGGCTTGCCGCCGCCCTCGGGGGCCGCGGCCTGGGCGGACTCCACCGCGGCGCGCACGTCGTTGTCGGACAGGTCCAGAGGCACCACCATTCCGGGCAGCACGACCTCGTCGTCGAGCGGCAGCACAGGCAGGGTGAGCGGTGTGACCGCATTGGACTCAGTAGCCATGATCTCCCCTTCGGCAGTCAAGTTGAGCTATGAAGACTCAATGCTCCTGAGCCGCCTAATGTTCCCCGGGAGGTGTTCGCTGTGAGCGATCGTGCGGCGGCCGCCCCGTGTCTGCCTCCGCGCCTTGTGTCCAACGCCGTACGGGCTTGCCGTAGTCCCCGCCCCTCGTGCTCCGTCCGCGAGATCCCGCGAAATCCGGTGGAAGGCCGCGGCAGTGCCGGACAGGATGACGCCATGAACCATGTCGCACCCCCTGCACAGGCCCTGATCGTCGTGGACGTCCAGAAGGCGGGGGTGACCGGTGAGAGGGCGGTGCCCGGCGCGGCCGGACTGCTGAGGCGGACGGCGGACCTGATCGCACGGGCGCGCCGCGGCGGTGCGCTGGTCGTCCATCTCCAGAACGACGGCGCACCCGGCTCGGGCGACGAGCCGCACACCCCGGGCTGGGCGCTGCACCTTCCCGTCGGGGAGGGTCCCGCGGAGGTCGTGATCCGCAAGACGAGGGACGACGGCTTCGCGGGCACGTCCCTGGGGGACCTGCTGACCGGGGCCGGAGTCGAGTCGCTCGCCCTGTGCGGGGTGATGTCGGAGATGTGCGTCCAGGCCACGGCCCGCACCGCCCTGGCCCTGGGCCACCGGGTCGTTCTCCCCTACGACGCCCACGCCACGCAGGACATCCCGGCCGCCCCCGGCATCAGCGCCGCGGTCCCGGCCGCCGTGGTGTCCCGGGTCGCGGCGTGGGCGATCAGCGGCGACGCCGAGGTCACCGTGCCGGCCGCGGACGTCACGTTCGCCGCGCCGCCGCGGGTGCGCTGAGGACGGAAAAGAGTTCGGCACGGGCCCGGCGGCAGGGCAGAGTGCCCGCATGAGCGATGACCGCGGACTGGCGCAGGACGGCACGATCGCGCGGGAGGGCTCGCTGGACCGGGTGCAGGCGCCGTTCGCGCCGGTCGTGGCGGCGGCCCGGTCTCGGATCGCCGAGGTCTTCGGTCCCGCCCGGCTGGACAGCGCCTACCTCTACGGCAGCGTTCCGCGCGGCACGGCCGTTCCCGGCGTTTCCGACCTGGACCTCCTCCTCGCGCTGCGCTCCGGGCCCACCGGGGCGGACCGGGCCGACGCCGACGCCGTCGAGGCGGAACTCGACGCGTCGTTCGACGCGATCGACGGGGCCGGGATCCTGCTGTCCGGCGCGGGCACACTGCTCAGCGACCTCGAACGCCATGACGGGGGCTTCTTCCTCGCCTGCCTGTGCACCCCGCTGCTCGGCGACGACCTCGCCGAGCGGCTGCCGCGCTACCGTCCGACCTCGCTGCTCGCCCGTGAGACCAACGGCGATCTGTGCCTGTTGCTCCCGCGCTGGCACGAGCGGGCGGCGGAGGCCGCCACGGACCGCGAACGCCGCGCCATGAGCCGCGGCGTCGCCCGTCGGATCGTCCGCACGGGCTTCACCCTGGTGATGCCGCGGTGGGGCGGCTGGACCAGCGATCTGGCCGAGTCCGCCGAGCTCTTCGCCCGCTACTACCCGCACCGTCCCGAGCGGGCCGGGCAGATGCGGCTGGCCGCCCGCACGGGCCGCGTACCGACCGCCGACCCGGCCGTCCTGTCGATGCTCGTCGACGACCTCGCCCCGTGGCTGGCGGCCGAACACATCGCGGTGCACGGGGAGAAGGCGCCGCGCCCCTGACCGCGGCCGTGCCCGGTCCGTGAACCGAACGGGGGCCGGTCTCCGATAGAGGAGCTGTGAGCCACTTGCTGCGCCCGCGAGGGACGACCGGACCGACGAGGCGCTGCTGCGTGCCGTCGCACAGGGGGACACGACGGCCCTGGCCGCTCTCCACGACCGGCACGCCGGCTGGCTGCCGGCCCGGCTGAACCGGCGGTGCGCCGACCCCGAGACCGTGCGGGAGGTACTTCAGGACACCTTCGTCACGGCCTGGCGCTCGGCCGGTTCGCACCGGGGCGCCGAGGCGGGCGGCTGGCGCCGGGTGATCGCCGCCCGCCTCGCCTGGCTCGGACGCCATCTGGCCAGGCGCACGAGTCGCGCCGCGTCAAAGGTGCCCGTCCTGTGCACGCCACCGCCGGCTCTCTCCCCCCAGCACGAGGACCGGGACGCGGGCGGTGTGGTTGAAGTCCGGCCGGTCCTCAAGCCAGTCGGCGGCCCAGGCCGAGAGCACAACGACGCAGGCCAGCGCGGCGGCGGTGAGAGGGAGGCCGCGGGAGCGGATATAGAGGAGGGGCAGTCGTGGCCGGAGCGCGGAGCGGTTCGAGGGGCCAGGCCGATGTCAGCCGGGACCGCAGGCCGGGGCGTGGACGGTGGCGCTGCTCGCGTACGGGGCGGGCGCGGCGCTGTTCGCGGTGCGCGGGGCCCGCCCCGAACACGGCTGACCGGTTGTGTCCCGGACGGGACCGGCCGGTGCCCGATCGGGCAATCCGCTGGCCCCGACGCGGCCGGGCGGGCCAGGATGGCCGGGACACCGACCGGCGGTGACCCACCCGCCGACCAAACCACCGGAGACCCGCGCCATGCAGCACGCCTACGGCCCCGACGCCCTCGCCCCCGTCACCCTTGACCGCCGCGAGGGACCGTACGGGGAGGTCGTCCTGCGCCGGCGGGGTGACGACTTCGAGATCATCGCCAACGGGTGCTTCCTGATGGACACCTCGGACGGGCGCTCCGAGCGGCTGCTGATCGACGCCGCACTCGCCGCGCTGCCCGCCGGACGGCCGGCCCCGGCGGTGCTCATCGGCGGGCTCGGGGTCGGGTTCTCGCTCGCGCGGGCCGCCGCCGAGCCGCGCTGGGGCCGGATCGCGGTGGTGGAGCGGGAGCGGGCCATCGTGGACTGGCACCTGGACGGACCACTGGCCGGGATCTCGGGGGCGGCGCTCGCCGATCCGCGGACCGCGGTCCTGACGACGGATCTCGTCGCCCATCTCCGTACGGCTACGGAACGTTACGACGCACTGTGTCTGGACATCGACAACGGGCCGGACTGGACGGTCACCGAGGACAACGGGAACCTCTACTCCCCCGCCGGTCTCGCCGACTGCCGCCAGCGGCTCACCCCGGGCGGGGTGCTCGCGGTGTGGTCCGCGCAGCCGTCCGAGAAGTTCGAACAAGCCTTGCGCGATGCCGGATTCCATGGGGTTCGGACCGAAGAGGTAGGCGTTGCCCGAGGTGTACCGGACGTGGTCCATCTCGCAATTCGTGCGGCCTGAGATCCCCCCGCCGGGTATGCGGGCCCCTGGGACTCCCGGGGGCCAAGCGCCACAAGAGCGACACTCCGCCTCTTTCGCGCGGCCCGCGCACTCCCGCGCCCTTGCACCCTGCGTAGCCGGGAGCCGCCCGCTGCCTTTACGCTGCTGACCGATAACGGGATCTCCCGCGAAATTCACAAGCGATATCCGTGCGTCCGGGGGAATGGCCCCCGTGAGAACGGGCAGGGGCGGGGCGATGGAACAGACACACACCACCCAGACCGGTGTCGCGGCCACCCCGGGCGCACAGCGCCGGGTGCTGGTGGTCGAGGACGACGCGACGATCGTCGATGCCATTTCCGCCCGGCTGCGGGCCGAGGGCTTCCTGGTGCAGACCGCGCTCGACGGCCCGGCGGCCGTGGACGCGGCCGAGGCCTGGCAGCCGGATCTGATGGTGCTCGACATCATGCTTCCCGGTTTCGACGGGCTGGAGGTCTGCCGCAGGGTGCAGGCCCAGCGCCCGGTGCCGGTGCTGATGCTGACCGCCCGGGACGACGAGACCGACATGCTCGTCGGCCTCGGGGTCGGCGCCGACGACTACATGACCAAGCCGTTCTCCATGCGTGAGCTGGCGGCCCGGGTGCACGTCCTGCTGCGCCGGGTCGAGCGGGCCGCGCTGGCCGCCGTGACGCCGCGCAGCGGCATACTGCGCCTCGGTGAGCTGGAGATCGACCACGCGCAGCGCCGGGTGCGGGTGCGGGCGGACGACGTCCATCTGACGCCGACCGAGTTCGACCTGCTGGTCTGCCTGGCCAACACGCCGCGCGCGGTGCTCTCCCGGGAGCAGCTGCTGGCCGAGGTCTGGGACTGGGCGGACGCCTCGGGCACCCGGACCGTCGACAGCCACATCAAGGCGCTGCGCCGGAAGATCGGCGCGGAGCGGATCCGTACCGTGCACGGTGTCGGTTACGCCCTGGAGACTCCCGCGCCATGACCGCGCCCGGACCGGGGCTGCGGCCGTTCTCGATCAAGGCCAAGCTGGGCACCCTCGTCGTGGTCTCGGTGTTCATCACGACCGGGCTGCTGATGGTGGCCCTGCGCACCCGTACCGAGCTTCGGTTCATCACGGTGTTCTCGGTCATCGCGACGCTGCTGATCACCCAGTTCGTGGCGCACGGTCTGACCGCGCCGCTGGACGAGATGAGGGCGGTGGCCCGGTCGATCTCGCACGGCGACTACACCAGACGGGTGAGCGGCGCCGACCGGCGTGACGAGCTGGGCGACCTGGCACAGACGATCAACCTGATGGCGGACGATCTGGAGGCCGTGGACCGGCACCGCAAGGAGCTGGTGGCCAATGTCTCACACGAGCTGCGCACCCCCATCGCGGCGCTGAGAGCCGTGCTGGAGAACGTCGTGGACGGGGTCTCCTCGGCCGATCCGGAGACGATGCGCACGGCCCTCAAACAGACCGAGCGGCTCGGCCGGCTGGTGGAGACGCTGCTGGACCTGTCCCGGCTGGACAACGGCGTGGTGACACTGAAGGCCGGCCGTTTCGAGGTGTGGCCGTATCTGTCGGGGGTGCTGAAGGAGGCGAACCTCGCCTCCGGCCGGAGCCGGCTGTCCTCCGGCTCCGGCAACTCCACCCGCAAGGACGTCCATCTGCATCTGGACGTGTCGCCGCCGGAGCTGACCGCGCACGCGGACGCGGAGCGGCTGCACCAGGTGGTGGCGAACCTGATCGACAACGCGGTGAAGCACAGCCCGCCGCACGGCCGGGTCACGGTGCTCGCGCGGCGCGGGGCGCAGCCGGAGTCACTGGATCTGGAGGTCCTCGACGAGGGCCCCGGCATTCCGGAGTCCGAGCGGCACCGGGTCTTCGAGCGTTTCAACCGGGGCGAGGTGACGTCTCCGCACGGTCCGGGCAGCGACGGCGGTACGGGGCTGGGCCTGGCGATCGCCCGCTGGGCGGTGGATCTGCACGGCGGACGGATCGGTGTGGCCGAATCAGCTCGCGGATGCCGTATCCGCGTCACTCTTCCGGGGACCCATCAACCGCGCGGTTGACATAGGGTTCGAACCGGAAGGGCGCGTTCTGCGCGTCCTGTTCAAGGGGTACGGTCCAAGGGGCCGTAAGTGCGGTCTCGCGTACCCGGAGCAATGCGGAACCAAGCTTGTTTCCCGCCATTTCCTGCGCCGAAACCCGACTTTCGATGTGACTTGCACGACGAAGACCGGCCCGGTCCGCATGGAACGGTCCGGGAGGCGTAGCCTTGATTTCCGCTGTCCACCACCTTTGTGAAGCGGAAGAGGGCGGTTGCCGCCGTGTCGTCTCAGTCCCCCAGTAACTCGAGCATCTCGACCGACCAAGCCAGCCCGGGTTCGAACCCGGCTGCTGCTTTCGGACCCAATGAGTGGCTCGTCGACGAGATCTACCAGCAGTACCTCCAGGATCCCAGTTCGGTCGATCGCGCCTGGTGGGACTTCTTCGCCGACTACAAGCCGGGCACTTCCGGCACGGCGGACAAGCCCGTTCCCGGCGTTGCAGCCGCGGGGGCCGCGGCGCCGACGGCCCCGGCCGTGACCGCACCGACCGCCACCAACCACACCGCCCCGGCCGCGCCGGCGCAGCCCGTGGCCCAGGCCCCGGCCGCACCCGCCGCCCCGGCGCCCTCCCCGGCCGCACCCGCCCCGGCGGCTCCGGCAGCTCCGGCGAAGGCCGCCCCGGCTCCGGCCGCGAAGGCCGCCGCCGCTCCGGCCACCGAGGCCCCGGCCGGACCGGAGTACGTGACGCTGCGCGGCCCCTCGGCCGCGGTCGCGAAGAACATGAACGCCTCGCTGGAGCTGCCGACGGCCACGTCCGTGCGCGCCGTCCCGGTGAAGCTGCTCTTCGACAACCGCATCGTCATCAACAACCACCTCAAGCGCGCCCGGGGCGGGAAGATCTCCTTCACGCACCTCATCGGGTACGCGATGGTGCAGGCCCTCAAGGCCATGCCGGCGATGAACTACTCCTTCGCCCAGAAGGACGGCAAGCCGACCCTGGTCAAGCCGGAGCACGTCAACCTCGGCCTGGCCATCGACCTGGTGAAGCCGAACGGCGACCGCCAGCTGGTCGTCGCGGCCATCAAGCAGGCCGAGACGCTCAACTTCTTCGAGTTCTGGCAGGCCTACGAGGACATCGTCCGCCGGGCCCGCAACGGCAAACTCGGGATGGACGACTTCACCGGTGTCACCGCCTCGCTGACCAACCCCGGCGGCATCGGCACCGTTCACTCGGTGCCCCGCCTGATGCCCGGACAGGGCCTCATCATGGGTGTCGGCGCGATGGACTACCCGGCGGAGTTCCAGGGCACGTCGCAGGACACCCTGAACAAGCTCGGTATCTCGAAGGTCATGACCCTGACCTCGACGTACGACCACCGGGTCATCCAGGGCGCCGCCTCCGGCGAGTTCCTTCGGATCCTCAGCCAGCTGCTGCTCGGCGAGAACGACTTCTACGACGAGATCTTCAAGGCGCTCCGCATCCCCTACGAGCCGGTCCGCTGGCTCAAGGACATCGACGCCTCGCACGACGACGACGTCACCAAGGCCGCGCGGGTCTTCGAGCTGATCCACTCCTACCGGGTCCGCGGCCACGTCATGGCCGACACCGACCCGCTGGAGTACCGCCAGCGCAAGCACCCCGACCTGGACATCACCGAGCACGGCCTCACCCTGTGGGACCTGGAGCGGGACTTCGCGGTCGGCGGCTTCGCCGGGCAGACCCTGATGAAGCTCCGCGACATCCTCGGCGTGCTGCGTGAGTCGTACTGCCGCACCACCGGCATCGAGTTCATGCACATCCAGGACCCGAAGGAGCGCAAGTGGCTCCAGGACCGGGTGGAGCGTCCGCGCCCCGCACCGGAGCGCGAGGAGCAGCTGCGGATCCTGCGCCGGCTCAACGCCGCCGAGGCGTTCGAGACGTTCCTGCAGACCAAGTACGTCGGCCAGAAGCGGTTCTCGCTGGAGGGCGGCGAGTCCGTCATCCCGCTGCTCGACGCGGTCATCGACTCCGCGGCCGAGGCGCGCCTCGACGAGGTCGTCATCGGCATGGCCCACCGCGGCCGGCTGAACGTGCTGGCGAACATCGTCGGCAAGTCGTACGCGCAGATCTTCCGGGAGTTCGAGGGCAACCTCGACCCCCGCTCGATGCACGGCTCCGGCGACGTCAAGTACCACCTGGGCGCCGAGGGCACCTTCACCGGTCTGGACGGCGAGCAGATCAAGGTCTCGCTGGCCGCCAACCCCTCGCACCTGGAGGCGGTCGACCCGGTCCTGGAGGGCATCGCCCGCGCCAAGCAGGACATCATCAACAAGGCGGGCACGGACTTCACGGTCCTGC
Source organism: Streptomyces sp. NBC_01260 (assembly GCF_036226405.1). Taxonomy (NCBI): domain Bacteria; kingdom Bacillati; phylum Actinomycetota; class Actinomycetes; order Kitasatosporales; family Streptomycetaceae; genus Streptomyces; species Streptomyces sp. NBC_01260. The sequence goes on from NZ_CP108464.1 coordinate 2,487,331, forward strand.
CGGTCGCACTCCACGGCGACGCGGCCTTCGCGGGCCAGGGCGTCGTCGCCGAGACGCTCAACATGTCGCAGCTGCGCGGTTACCGCACCGGTGGCACGGTGCACGTGGTGATCAACAACCAGGTCGGCTTCACCGCCGCCCCGGAGGCTTCACGCTCCTCGATGTACGCGACGGACGTCGCGCGCATGATCGAGGCGCCGATCATCCATGTCAACGGTGACGACCCGGAGGCCGTGGTCCGCGTCGCGCGGCTCGCCTTCGAGTACCGGCAGACATTCAACAAGGACGTCGTCATCGACCTCATCTGCTACCGCCGCCGCGGTCACAACGAGGGCGACAACCCGGAGTTCACCAACCCGCAGATGTACACGCTGATCGACAAGAAGCGCTCGGTGCGCAAGCTCTACACCGAGTCCCTCATCGGTCGCGGCGACATCACGCTGGAGGAGGCCGAGCAGGCGCTCCAGGACTTCCAGGGCCAGCTGGAGAAGGTCTTCGCGGAGGTCCGCGAAGCCACCTCCGCGCCGTCCCAGCCGCATGTCCCGGACGTCCAGGCCGAGTTCCCGGTGGCCGTGACCACCGCGGTGTCCTCGGAGGTCGTGAAGCTGATCGCCGAGTCGCAGGTCAACATCCCCGACGGGATCACCGTCCATCCGCGCCTGATGCCGCAGATGCAGCGCCGCGCCGCCTCGGTGGACAACGGCACCATCGACTGGGGCATGGGCGAGACGCTGGCCATCGGATCGCTGCTGATGGAGGGCACCCCGGTCCGGCTCGCCGGCCAGGACACCCGCCGCGGCACGTTCGGCCAGCGGCACGCGGTGCTCGTCGACCAGAAGACCGGCGAGGACTACACCCCGCTGCTCTACCTCTCCGAGGACCAGGCCCGGTACAACGTCTACGACTCGCTGCTCAGCGAGTACGCGGCGATGGGCTTCGAGTACGGCTACTCGCTGGCCCGCCCGGAGTCGCTGGTCATCTGGGAGGCCCAGTTCGGTGACTTCGTCAACGGCGCGCAGACCGTCGTGGACGAGTTCATCTCCTCGGCCGAGCAGAAGTGGGGCCAGACCTCCGGCGTCACGCTGCTGCTGCCGCACGGCTACGAGGGCCAGGGTCCGGACCACTCGTCCGCCCGCCCGGAGCGCTTCCTCCAGATGTGCGCGCAGGACAACATGACGGTCGCCATGCCGACGCTGCCGTCGAACTACTTCCACCTCCTGCGGTGGCAGGTACACAACCCGCACCACAAGCCGCTCATCGTCTTCACCCCGAAGTCGATGCTCCGGCTGAAGGCGGCCGCGTCGAAGGTGGAGGAGTTCACCACCGGCGGCTTCCGTCCGGTGATCGGCGACGAGTCGGTCGACCCGAACGCGGTCCGCAAGGTCGTCTTCTGCGCCGGCAAGGTCTACTACGACCTGGAGGCCGAGCGCGAGAAGCGCGGCGTCACGGACACCGCGATCATCCGTCTTGAGCGCCTGTACCCGCTGCCGGGTGCCGAGCTCCAGGCGGAGATCGCCAAGTACCCGAACGCCGAGAAGTACCTGTGGGCCCAGGAGGAGCCGGCCAACCAGGGTGCCTGGCCGTTCATCGCCCTGAACCTGATCGACCACCTGGATCTGGCCGTCGGCGCCGACGTCCCGCACGGTGAGCGCCTGCGCCGCATCTCGCGGCCGCGCGGCTCGTCCCCCGCGGTCGGCTCGGCCAAGCGTCACCAGGCCGAGCAGGCCCAGCTGGCCGACGAGGTCTTCGAGGCCTGACCGGCACCTCATGAACCGGGGGCCCGGTACCGCGAGACGATCGCGGTGCCGGGCCCTCGGTGTTGTCCCGGGTCCTCAGATGATGAGCGGCTCGAACGGCCAGAAGGCCAGGGACCCGGCCCGCACCGATTCGTCCGCCTCCCGGCAGGCGATGCTGAGCGGGTGGCCGGGGCCCAGCGCCTCGGTGGCCCGTGGACCGTTCGCCCCGCCCAGCGCGTGGGCCTCCTCGGTCCGCCCCGTCCTCATCCTGAGGATCGTCGCGTTCAGCGCGCACCCGATCGCCCACGGGTGCCCGGTCCCGACCGCCTCGGCCATCAGGACGCGGGCCCGTTCGGTCTCGTAGCCCGCGGCCTCCGGATCGCCCAGGGTCCAGCGCATCAGCCCGAGGTTGCCCTCGACGCCGATCGTGTACGGGTGCCGGTCGCCCAGCATCCGCCGGTAGCCGTCCACCACCTGTTCGTGCAGCCGCAGCGCCTGCCGGGGGTCGCCCGCCTCCCGTTCCGCGCCGGCCGCGGCCGCGGTGATCAGCAGGGTCAGCGGATCGTGCTCGCCCAGGAGCCGCAGTGAGCCGTCCCTCGTCGCGGTGAGCGCCGGAAGGGCGGAATCAGCGCCCTCCAGGGCGTACTGGCAGAGCGTCAGGTGGTACTGGGCGCGCAGCGTCTGCGGGTTGTTGCCGCCCATCCGGCGCAGATGGCGTCCGGCCGTCTCCCGCAGGGCGACCTCCGCCTCCCGGTGCCGGCCGAGCAGCCGCAGGTCCATGGCGAGGTTGATCTCCGAGTACAGCGTGGCGGGTGCCTGCGGCGGCAGGACGGACCGCCGCCGTTCCAGGGTGAGTTCGTCCTGCTCCAGTGCCTGCTGGTACCGGCCGAGCAGGCGCAGCGACACGGCGAGGTTGTTCTCCGCGTTGAGGGTCCGGGGGTCGTCCCGCCCCAGCAGCCGGCGGTCGCGGTCCCGGATCGAGACGGAGAGTTCCAAGGCCTCCTGGTAGCGGCCCAGGCCCCGCAGATCCGCGGCGAGCCCGCCGGCGGCCCGCAGGTGGTCCGGGTCCAGTTCGCCGCGCTCGGCAGCCAGGAACTCGGCGGTGGTGCGCTCCACGGCCTCGCTGGTGCGGTAGTCGCCGAGGGCGCGCAGCAGGTTGGCGTAGTGATGGCGCAGGTCCCAGATCCGGGGGTGGGCCGGGCCGAGCAGCGTCTGCCAGGATTCCATCGCGGGGGCGGCGAACCGGACGCCGCTGCCGTACTCGCCCGAAAGGTACATGTAGCGGAGGCAGTTGAGGACGAACTGTTGTACGTTCGGGTCCTCGCTGTCCAGGACCTCGGCCCATTTGAGGTGGGGGGTGAGTGCCGCGTACTCCGGCCAGCGGCCCGGGTCTGCGGGGTCGCCCGGGTCCGCGGCGGCGAGGGCGCGGCGGGCGACGTCGGCGTAGGCGCGGCGGTCGCGTTCCGGCATGTCCTTGCGGACGATCTGGTGGACCATGCGGTGCAGGTGGATCGACGCCACGGACAGGCCGCCGTCGGAGTCCTGGAACTCCAGCCACACCACCGAGTACTGGCGCAGCTGCCTGATCGCCCTGTTCCACAGGAGCGGGTCGTTCATCAGGCCGGAGAGCCGCTCGGGCAGCCCGCCCGGAGGCATGTCCCTCAGCAGCCGTACGGGGATGGAGCCGGGTGCGAAGAAGCCGCACAGGCGGAGCAGGTCGACGGACTCGGGGACGGTGTCCCTGAGCTTGTTCAGCAGTATCGACCAGGCGGTCCGGAAGGTGAGCGGGAAGTCGGCGGAGACCTTGACGACGTCCTGGTCGATGCCGCCACCGAGGAGCTCGATGTACTCCTCGACCGACATGTCGGAGTCGTTCAGCCAGCCCGCGGTCTGGTCGAGCAGCAGCGGCAGGTCCTCCAGCCCCTCGGCGAGCCGGTCGGCCTCGGTACGGGTGAGGCGCGGGGCCCGGCGGAGGATGAAGGCGACCGATTCGTCACGGTCGTAGACCGGCACCTCGACCAGGTCGCTGTTGTGGTCACCCCACTCGGGGTTGCGGGACGTGATCAGGACATGACCGGGGCCCGTCGGCACCAGGTCCCAGATCTGCTCCGGCTCGTCCGCACCGTCCAGAACCAGCAGCCAGTGGGAGTGCGGATCGCCGCGGCGCAGCGAGTCACGCACCGCGCGCAGCCGTTCGCCGTACTCGGCACCGGTCGACAGACCCAGCTCCGGGGCGAGTTCGGCGAGCTTCTGACGGTAGAGGGCACGCCGGTCGGCGGGCACCCACCACACCACGTCGTACTCGAAGCCGAACCGGTGGACATACTCGGCGGCCAGCTGCGTCTTGCCCACCCCCGGCATCCCGGACAGGGTGACGACGGCGCCGGGCCCGCCCGTGTGGAACGCCTCGCAGAGGCCGCCCAGCAACTCCTCGCGGCCGGTGAAGCGGGTGTTGCGGCGCGGCACCCCGCCCCACACCTCAGGGGTGTGGGCCGGGTGGTGGGGACCTGGCCTGGCGGCGACGTCCTCGGGCAGCGGACCGGTGGGCAGCCCCAGGCGGACGAGCAGCCGGTGCTCGGCGTCGTCGGCACCGGCGCCGTACAGCTCCAGCGGGTCCAGCAGGGAGACCGCGCCTCCCAGCGGGGTGGAGTGCGTGAACCAGATCGCCGCGAACCGGTCCCGGTCGGGGCCGACGACCTCGTGCAGGGCCCGGTCCCACGCGTCGGGGCCGTGGCCACCGAGCTGGACGTAGCGGCGGCTGAGCAGCAGCAGGATCCGGCCTCGGGAGCGTGCCAGCTCGCGCAGCCCGTCCGTCGGCGAGACGCCCGCCGGGGGGTCCCAGCGCTGTTGGCGGACCGTCACCCCGCGCCGCTCCAGGCGGTCCGCGGTCCACGCCGCCCAGGCCCGGTCGGTGTCGGCGAAACTGAGGGTGACCGCGGTGTCGGTCCCGGCCGGCGGTGCGGTGTTCCCGGACCCGTCGGGGTCCGCGCCGGGCCCCGGCAGCCACCGGCCGGGCGGGCGGACCCGGCTGCCGTCCGGGTCTGCGGACTCCTGGATGCGGCAGTGCAGTTCGTCCCTGCGGACCGGTGCGCCCCACTGGTTGGAGATGGTCAGCCGCAGCACGGCGGGCCCGGTCGCGGTGCCCGCGGTGACGAGGAACCTCGCCGGGCCGTACGTACCGCCGAAGCGGTGCAGTACGAGTCCCGGGTCGTCGAGCACCTCACAGACGAAGTGCGGGGCGCCGTCCAGGGAGACGCTGAAGGCGAGCTCCTCCTCCTCGTACGGCCAGGCCTCGCTGTCCTCCTCGTTGCGGGCGTTCAGCGGGCCGCGCAGGTCGACGCCGACACACTGGACGGCCCCGGGGCCGACCTCGCGCAGCCAGCCCACGACGGGTTCGATCAGCAGTGGCCGCTCGTCACCGTTCATGCTCGGCCTCCTCCCGTGCGCGCGGGCCGTCCGCGTACCGGCCGGTGAGGTGAAGCGTGCTGAGCGGGTGCCCGTAGTACTGGAACATCAGGCTGTAGAGCAGCCGCAGGGCGTTGCGCTGCCCCCGCTCGTCGAACGTGCCGTCGTCCCGGACCATCAGCGGAATCCCGCCCTCGGCGAGAAAGGTCTCGTGGGCCGCTGCCCGGAAGGCCCGCAGCGCGCGGGCCACCGGCCGGTCCGGGTCGGCGGTCACCGTCTCGACGAGCCGGCGGATCAGCTCGCGGGCCTCGGCGTCGCCGACCTTCCCCGCGGTGACGATGCAGCCGCCCGCCCCGTTACCGAGGAAGACCTCCGTGAAGCCCCGCAGATACTGCCGGCCGTCCCCGTCGTGGTCGAGGAAGCGGCCGGAGTGGCAGGCGTTGAGACAGACCAGCGAACCGTCCCGGCCGAGCAGGCGCATGCCGTGGTCGTGGTACTCCGCCCAGGTCACGTCCGCCAGGGTGAGGTTGCTGAGCTCCTGGTCGAAGGTTCCGTGGCAGCCCATGTAGACCAGGCCGGTCGGGTCGGCGGCGGTCTCGTCGAGGCTTCTCAGGAAGGACACGATGCCGGAGTGCGGCCGGTGTCGGTAGCCGCGGAAGACGTCCCGGTCGGCGCCCATGTCCGGGTGGAAGTAGCCGAGCACCGCACCGGCCGGGGCCGCGACATCGGTCGGGAAGTCGTCGCCGCCGCGGACCGCGTCGAACCAGCGCGCCAGGTCGACGAGCATCCCGAGCATTCCGCCGGGAAGTCCCGCCTCCGGAACCGGTGGCAGGGTGAGTGCCTCCCAGGGCAGATCGAAGCCGGTCTGGTCGAGTATCACCAGCTGAAGGGCGTCGCCGTGGACCTGCCGGCACCGGTTGATCCAGCCGGTCAACGGGCCCTGGTTCAGCGACCAGCGGCGGATCGAGCGGAGCAGCTCCGACGGCGGTTCGCCGCCCGGCCGGGCGTTGCCGAGGCTGATCGCCGCCGGGCGCCGCTGGCCGCCGCCCGAGGTGTACGGGAGCGGCGGGACGCCGCGGCACCAGGCCTCGAAGCCGAACGCCTCCGGCAGGCCCGGTGAGGGGCGCCGTCGCCGCACCCTGATGCGGGCGTACATCGTGTCGGGCGCCTGTTTGGCGTCGACGGCGACCGCGCCGAGTCCCAGCGGAGTGCCGGTACTCGCGCCGGCCGGCACGGCGGTCCGTGGGGCGGGCAGCACCTGTCCGGCCCGTCGCCCGAGGCGCCGGATCACGTCGAGGGCGTCATCGCGCACGGCTCGCCCCCTCGTCGTCGGCCTCCGCCGCGATCACGCTGCCGCCGAGTGCCTCCGCGAGTTCGGCGGGCAGCGCGGTGTACGGCCGCCGCCCCGGGTCGATCACCACGCTGTGCAGCCGGGCAGGGCTCAGGGCGCCGATCCGTTCCGCGGCCCGCACCGCGTCCGTCGTCCCGGTCCGTCCCGCCGGACCGGGGCCCAGGCGTCCGGTACGGCCCGCGGCCAGCGGCACATTGCCCCGCCCGTCGGTCACGACGACGAGCAGGGCCTCGACGAGTCCGGCGCGGTGGTGCCGGAAGGCCCGGCGCAGGGCGCTGCCGGCCTGGTCGAGGCCGTGGGCGAGCGGGGTGGCGCGGCCGGCCGGCCTGGCGAGTGCGGCGGCGATCCTCGGGTCCCTGGTGGACCGGGCGGAGAACGACCCGGCCCGCAGCTCGTTCGCCGCTCCCCGGGCACCCACCTCGACGACATGGACGGCGGCCCGGGTGACATAGGCCCACTGCAGGAAGGGTTCGAGCGCCGGGTTCCAGTCCCAGTCCCCGCGGCAGGTGTGGTCGAGTACGAGGGTGAGCGTCCGGACGGGTTCGGGTGCCCGGACGTAGCCGCGCAGGTCCTGCGGGACGATCACGAGCCGGCCCCGGCCGCCGCGTATCGCCCGGTACTTCGCGGCCTCCATCGCGGTACGGACCGGGGCGAGGTCCCACAGGTCGCGGGCCCGCCGCACCCCGACGACGGCGCCTCGGGAGGCACGGGCGCCCCCGGCCCGGCGGGCGGGTATCCGCAGCGTGGCCCCGCCGGGCCCCGGACCCGCGGTGTCCTCCGGGTACGGGGAGAAGGGACCCGGCCGGTCGCCCCGGACCGGGGCCGGGCCGAGGGAGACTGCGGTCTCCGGTTCCTGGACGAACGAGCCTGCCTCTAAGGGCCGTTCAGGGGCGGGGCGGGCGTCCGGAGGCGGACGGTCCGGGCCGGGTCCGGGAGGCCGCGGGGGCTCGTGGTCCGGGGCGGGCTCGGGCGGTGCCGACGGGCGGTGGACCGTGCGGAGGCGGATCAGCCGGGCGGCCCGGCCGACGTGGGCGGCGGTGACGTGGGCGCCGGCGATGTTCCCGGCGGCGACGTGGAGCGGGGCGTCGTCGGCGGTACCGGGGCCGGGGGGTGTCTGCTCGGCACCGTCCAGCCGGGCCAGGGCGCGTGCGATGCGGCCGAGTGCGAGGGCTCTGCGGTGTCCGAGTCCCTCCTGGTCGTCCAGGTGCTCCAGCACCGACGCGGCGAACCCGTCGGTGAGCGGGGCGGGCGGCCGCGGGGTGCGCGGGCTCAGCGCGGTGGCCCAGGCGGCGGGGAGCGGGCCGAGCGGGTCGGGGCCCGGCAGGGGCCGCAGACCGGGAACGCCGAGCCGGACCGGGAAGCGGTCCAGGAGGTGCGGTGAGAGGTGCGCGGCATCCTCGGCCCGGCAGAACGCCAGCCACCGGGCGCGGGGCGTCCAGCTGCGGCGGATGCCGGAGTGTTCGAGGGTGGCGGTGTCCGCGCCGAGGAGCTGGACGGCGGCCCGCATCCCCGGAACGCTCAGCCGGGCCAGGTCGGGCACGACGACGAGCGGCGGGCGGGCCGCCGTCTCGGCCAGCGGTCCGGGCCCGAGGGTGAACTCGATCCCGCCCGCGCCCCGCCGCACCAGGGGCCGCAACCACAGGTCCTCGTCGGCGGTCGCCGCGTCGAGCGTCGTGCGGGGCACCCCGGTCCCCGGCGGCAGGCCACCGGCCACGCCGAGCACCTCGGCGAACACCGTGGCCACGGCGGGGACATGCTCCGGGGGCAGGTCGAAGAGCAGGACACCCGTGAGTGCCGGTTCCAGCGCGGAGCAGACGAGCGCGGTCAGCAGCCGGTGGGAGGCATCGTCCCGTTCCCCCGGGTCCTGGGTCCGCGTCGGCCGGGCGGACACGCGCTCAGCCGAACAGGCCGGCGAGGACGGCGTACTCCTCCGGCCCCCAGGCGAACTCCGCGCCGTGGGCGGATTCGGGCCTGCGGTGCCGCAGCGCGAGCGGCAGCACCCGGTGCACGTGCCGGGGCTCCACCCGCCGCGCCGACTCCCTGGCGGCCAGCGCGCGGGCGGCCTTGGCCACCAGGAGGTCGCCGCGTTGCCCGACGGCGCCGGACAGGGCGGCCGCCTCGGCACAGAGCCTGCTGACGTCCTCCTCCAGCCGGACCTCCGTCAGCCGCTCGCGGGCCGCCAGCAGCCGCTCGCGCAGCCGCCCGTTCTCCTCATGGGCGGCCCGCAGCCAGGCGGAGTCCACGGCTTCGAGCTCTTCCTCGAAGGTGAGCACGATGGTGATCATCCGGTGGCGCTCCTCGATGTCCAGCTCGGCCGCCGTGACCATGAGCCCGAAGCGGTCGAGCAGTTGGGCGCGCAGACTGCCCTCCTCCGGATTCATCGTGCCGACGAGCCCGAAGGAGACATGGGTCTCGGTGTCGATGCCCTCGCGCTGCACGGACAGCACCCCGGTGGAGACCACGTCCAGGATGATGTTGACGATGTGGTCGTCGAGGAGGTTGACCTCGTCGACGTACAACATCCCCTTGGCATGGGCCTCTTCGAGCAGCCCGGCCTGTCGCCTGGCCTCGCCGCGCATCAGCGCGTCCAGCTCCCAGCCACCGAGCACCCGGTCGTCGGTCGCGTTGATCGGCAGGGTGACGGGCAGCCTGCCGCCGGTCATCAGCGCGAAGGCGCGGACGACGGTGGACTTGGCCGTGCCGCGCTGTCCCGCGATCAGTACGCCGCCGATGCCCGGGGCGATGAAGTTCAGCTCCAGGGCGAGCTTCAGCTCGTCCTGCCCGACGACGCGGCTGTACGGGAGGATCGGGACCGCCCGCGCCGGCTCGCTCATGAAGGCGTCACCGTGGTGGTGGCCCGCTCCTCGCGTCCCGGCTGCCAGCGGAAGGTGACCTGGATCTGCGCCTCCGCACCGGCCTTCACGACGGCCGCCATCCCGGCCTCGAAGGTGATGCCGACCTGGAGCTCGATCTCGTCGGGCCGCAGCCCCTGCCCCAGGTCACCGAGCCTGCGCATGGCCTGGGAGGCGCACCGGCGTGCGAGGTCGAGGCCGTCCCCGTACAGATCGCCCGCCGTGCCCAGAGCGCGTCGGGCGGCGCCCGCGGCGTCCCGGGTCTCCTCGCTGTCGTACAGCGAGTCCACATCGGTGGCGGGCATCCCGGCCCGGGTGTACGCCTCGGCGTCCACCACGACCGGGATCGGACCGTCCTCCCCTGGTGCCACACCACCCACAACGACCGTCATGCGCGCCCCCTGAATGACCAACCGGCTGGTTTCACAAGGTTACTGACGGACACTCATGTCCCGCATGGGTTCCGGGCAGGTGCTCAGATCATCTGTGGCTCGAAGTCCCAGAACGGCCGGTTGCGGGACCTTGCGGAGACGGTGTGGACGTGCTGGGCGCCCAAGGTGGTCGCCAGATCGTCGAGCGCCTCCGTCTCGACCTTGTCCGCCCGCTGGCGGTCGCGGAGTCCGCGCAGATCGGCCGCGTGCGCGATGCGGGCGGTCAGGGTCAGCGGGTGGGTCCTGCCGAGGGTCTCGGTGGCCCGGGTGACGACCGAGTCCGTCAGCGCGGCGGCGGACTCGGGGTCGCCCACGAGATTGCGCAGCGCCGCGGCGTTGACCGCACAGCCGAGCGTCCAGGGGTGGTTCTCGCCCACCGCCCGGCCCATGTCCACGAGCACCTCCTCCAGGAGGTGGTACGCGTGGTCCCGCTCCCCGACGTTGCGCAGGATCAGCGCGTGGTTGCCACGGGTGCCCGCCACATAGGGGTGCTGGTCGCCCAGCATGTCCACGTACCCCTGCACGACCTTCTCGCTTATGGCGCGGGCCTGGTCGATGTCGGCGTGCTCCCGGGCGAAGAAGCTCTGGCTGGTCGCGAACATCATGGTGAGCGGGTCATCCTCACCGAGTACCCGCTCGCCCCGCTCCAGCACCCGGCTGAACAACGCCGCCGCCTGCCTCCGCTCACCCGAGCGGTAATGGCAGAGCGCGAGGTTGTGCTCGGCCTGCAGGGTCTGCGGGTTGTCCTGGCCCATGACGATCCGGTGCACGCGGACGCTCTGGCTCTGGAGCGATTCCGCCTCGGCGTACCGGCCGAGGAGGCGCAGGTCGGTGGTGTAGTTGACCTCGGAGTAGAGGGTCCAGCTGTGGCGCGCGCGGAGCAGCTGCCGACGCGCCTCCAGGGTGCGCCGGTTGAGTTCCAGCGACTCCTCGTACCGCCCGAGCAGACGCAGGGACATACCCAGGTTGTTCTGCGCGCTGAGCGTGCGCGAGTCCTGTTCCCCCAGCAGTTCGCGGTACGAGGCAAGGATCCAGCCGGACATCTCGTGCGCCTCGTCGTACCGCCCGAGGCCGCGCAGGTCGGCCGCGAGGCCGCCGGCGGCGCGCAGGTGCTCCAGGTCCTGGGCGCCGCGTTCGGTGCGCAAGTGATCGACGGCGGCCCGCTCGATTGCCTCGGTTCCGGCGTAGTCGCCGACCGCGCGCAGCAGGTTGGCGTAGTTGTAGCTGAGGTCCCAGACCCGGGGGTGGTTCTCGCCCAGCAGCTCGCCCCAGGCCTTCATGGCACGGGAGCCCAGCTTGATGCCGGCCCGGTACTCCCCGGAGAGGTACATGTAGCGCAGGCAGTTGAGCACCAGCGAGTGCACCGCGGGGTCTGCGCTGCGCAGCACGTCGGCCCACTTCAGGTGCGGGGTGATCTCGGCGTATCCGGGCCACAGCCGGGTGTCGGTGGGGCGGCCCGGGTCCGCGGAGGCGAGCGCCCGGCGGACCACGTCGGTGAATTCCTCGCGGTCGCGCTCCGGCATGTCCTTGCGGACGATCTGGTGGACCATGCGGTGCAGATAGATCGACTCGCCGGAGGACGTCTCGTCGATGACGGACTCGTGGGACTCCAGGCGGACCACGGAGTACTGGCGCAGCTGGCTGATCGCCCTGTTCCAGAGCAGCGGGTCGTTCATCAGGCCGGAGAGCTGCTCGGGCAGCTCGCCCGGTGGCATCTCCTTCAGCAGCCGTACGGGGATGGAGCCGGGAGCGAAGAAGCTGCACAGGCGGAGCAGGTCGACGGACTCGGGGACGGTGTCCCTGAGCTTGTTCAGCAGTATCGACCAGGCGGTCTGGAAGGCCAGCGGGAAGTCGGCGGAGACCTTGACGACGTCCTGGTCGATGCCGCCGCCGAGAAGCTCGATGTACTCCTCGACCGACATGTCGGAGTCGTTCAGCCAGCCCGCGGTCTGGTCGAGCAGCAGCGGCAGGTCCTCCAGCGCCTCGGCGAGCCGGTCGGCCTCGGTACGGGTGAGGCGCGGGGCCCGGCGGAGGATGAAGGCGACCGATTCGTCACGGTCGTAGACCGGCACCTCGACCAGGTTGCTGTTGTGCTCGCCCCACTCGGGGTTGCGGGACGTGATCAGGACATGACCGGGGCCCGTCGGCACCAGGTCCCAGATCTGCTCCGGCTCGTCCGCACCGTCCAGAACCAGCAGCCAGTGGGAGTGCGGATCGCCGCGGCGCAGCGAGTCACGCACCGCGCGCAGCCGTTCGCCGTACTCGGCGCCGGTGGACAGGCCCAGCTCCGGGGCGAGTTCGGCGAGCTTCTGACGGTAGAGGGCACGCCGGTCGGCGGGCACCCACCACACCACGTCGTACTCGGAGCCGAACCGGTAGACGTACTCGGCGGCCAGCTGTGTCTTGCCCACCCCCGACATGCCGTGCAGCGTGACGACGCCCGCACCGGCCCCGGCGTCCTGAAGGGCCGTGTAGGCCTTGCTGAGCAGTTCCTCGCGGCCGGTGAAGCGGGTGTTGCGGCGCGGCACCCCGCCCCACACCTCAGGGGTGTCGGCCGGGTAGCGCGGGCCCGGCCGCGCCGCGGCGGACTCGGGCAGCGGGTCGGTGGGCAGTCCCAGGCGGACGAGCAGCCGGCGCTCGGCCTCGTCCGTGCCGACGTTCGTCAGGTCCGCGGCGCCGAAGACCGAGGTGGCACCGGGAAGGGCCGAGGTGGTGACGGACACGGCGGCGAAGCGGTCCGGGTCAGGGGCGACGACCTCGCGCAGGGCTCGGTTCCACTCCTCGTGACCGCGGGGGCCGACCTGGAAGTACCAGTCGCTGAGCAGGACCAGGATCCGGCCGCGGGAGAGCATCAGGTCCCGCAGGGCGTCCTCCAGCGGGACCTCCACCGGAGGGTCCCAGCGCTGCTGGACGACCGTCACCCCGCGCCGCTCCAGCCGGTCCGCGATCCACGCCGCCCAGGCCCGGTTGAAACCGGCGAAACTGAGGGTGACGGTCTGCACCCCGGTTGCTCCAACTTGCTTACGCGTACCGGGCATTCAACCGTCTCCCTGACCTCGTTGCGAGCTCTTTCAAGATACACCGGAGGCTGTGCGCCCCACCGGAAACCTGGCTGCTCAGCTCCTGGGTGAACCGTTCCTCTGTTGCCATATCACCTTGGCGGTGCTCACGTACGCCTCCGCGCGAGCCAGGTGCCCCGTGGGTGGCGGCGAATCCTCCAGACGGTGGTAGACCGTGATCATCTCGTTGACGAGGACCCGCCCGTCGGGGGTCAGCGCGGCCGAGCCGGCCAGTACCGGCAGTACGGCGCCGACCTGTTGGCGACAGCGCGCGTGTTCCGCCCAGGCCAGATCGCGGTGGGTGACCCGCCGCGCGCCGAGCGCGAACCGCTGCCAGTAGTCGGCGAGCGCCAGGTGCGAGTAGGCGCCCTGGAGCAGCCCGTCGAAGGGCCTGGGGTCGGAGCGCCACGGGGCGAAGTGACGCGGGGTGGCGTCCTCGTGGTGCAGCCGGACGAGTGCGCCGAGCGCGGCGAGCTTGGTGTGCTGGAGTTCGTGCACGAGGGTCGATGCGAAGTAGGCGGGGGTCGCGGGCTTGCTGCTGAGGACCGCGCCGAACGCCTCGCGCCGGGTGCCGCTGCAGTGGGCCGCGCCCTGGCCGACCGGCCCGGAGCCGGGCGGCGGCCCGAGCGGGACGAGGCAGCGCAGCAGAACGGCCGCTTCGGTGAGCCGGTGCTCGCCGCCCACGCGCAGCAGCGGCTCGACCCCGGACCAGGACTCGGCCCAGGCCTTGCGTTCATGGTCGTCGATGTGGGTGGCGGCGCTCAGTCCGTGGCGTTCGAGCCCGGTGCCGCGGGTGCGGTACGGGTCGAGGTCGTCCAGGGGTACCGGGCCAGCGCCCGGCAGTACGGGGGGCAGTGTGAGCACCGGCAGCCAGCGGGGGTCGGCCGAGGCCATGGTGCCGTCCGGCAGGGCCCGTACCGAAAGGGGCGGCGCACCGGCCGGCCGGATCGTCATTTCGTCGTCGGCGTAGTCGAGTCCGACCGGGCCGGGGTCCGCCCGAACCGCCCCCAGGGTGGGCAGCGAGAGCAGCCCTTCGCGTGAGGTGAGCCGGACGGTGCAGGGCAGTGCGGCCCGGATCGCGGCCGCCGCCGCGAGGGCGCTCAGGTGGGCCAGGTCGGTGTGGAGTTCCGGGCCCGCGGCGGTGGTGCCGGTGAGGCCGCCCAGGAGCCGCTGCGCCCAGGGGCCGGCCATGGGGTGGAACAGCACGGTACGCACCGCGGCCCGGTCGGCGCGTTCGGCCGCTTCGAGCAGCGCCCAGTCTTCGCACAATCGTTCGAGCAACCGGGGCGGGCACACGGCCGCGGGTGCGGCGGCCGCCGCGTCGAGCAGGGCCCTGAGGAGGACGAGTCGGCGGGTGTCCTGATCGCGTACGAGCAGGCCGAGGGAGTCGGTGTCGCCCTCGGTGCGGCCGAGTTCGCGCAGTACGCGATCGGGGATGGCGGGGCTCATGGGGGGTCTCCTGCGGTTGCGTCGGCGAGCTGGTCCGCCACGTGGCGGACCAGCCGTTCGAGGTCCGCGCAGTAGACGGACGGGTTGATGAAGCCGTTCTCTGCGCGATAGCGGTGGGCGTAGTGGCCGCCGCCGCAGACGGTCAGCAGCGGGCAGCCGCGGCAGGCGGCGGCGAGCGCGCCCGCTCCTGCCTGTCGGGCGGCGACACCGGGGTGGCGCAGGGCGTCGTCGAAGGTGTGCCGGAAGACGTCGAGTCCGGTGGCGGCCGCCGTGTCGTAGGCGGACTTGAGGGAGTCGACCTGTTCGATCGACCCATCGGTCTCGACCACGACCGCGTTGACGGGGTCGAGACCGAGAGATTCGGTGGCGGCGGGCAGACCGAGGAGCAGGGCGACGCACTCCTCGAAGAGCCGGATCCGGGTCTCCCGCCGGGCCGCCGGCCACCAGCGGTCGAAGACGGCGCACAGCCAGTCGCCGTACGGGGTGGCGCGGCCCGACCCCGGTCCCGTCGGGATGTCCGCCAGGTCCGGCAGACCGGGCGGTGGGCTGGTCCAGTTGCCGTGCGGCAGGAGCAGGTCCAGGGCCGGCGGGCGCAGGGCGAGCAGCGACTCGTACATCTCCAGGGGGTCGGTGCGCGGGTCCACGACGGTGAGGATGCCCGCGTACGCGTCGGGGTGGTGGTCGGCGAGGAGCCGGGCGCCGCGCGAGGCGGCGGGCCAGGAGGGGCGGCCCGCGTGGTCGATGCGCTGGGTGTTGTGGGCGGCCAGGCCGCCGTCCAGGCTGATGCCGATGCTGATGCCGTGCCGGGCGAGCGTGGTGACGCCCGCGTCGGTGAGCAGAGTGGCGTTGGTCTGGACGGTCGCGTGGACGGCGCAGCCGCCGGGCACCCGTTCCCGCACCCGGTCGGCGAGGGCGGCCAGCCGGGCCGGGCCCGCGAGCAGGGGTTCGCCGCCGTGCAGCACCAGGGCGACGTGCCTCAGCCGGTGGGCGGCCGCGTGTTCGGCGATCCGGTCCGCGGTGCGGTCCAGGACGGCGGGCGCGGCGGCGGCCGGCCGGCTCCGCCAGGTCCGGTCGGGGCCCTCGTACAGGTAGCAGTACCGGCAGGCCAGGTTGCAGCGGCCGTGCACCTTCACGATGAACTGCCCGAACGGCACGGGTGGGGGCGAGCCCGCGCCACCGCGCTCCGGTGACGCGGCCGGGCGCGGGGCTGCGTCCGCGCGCGGCGGCCCGCCGCCCCCGTCCGCGTTCCGCTCCCGTTCCGTGTACCGCTGTGCGGGCCGCTCCCCGTGCGGTGTCGTCCGTCGGACCACTCCGGCACCCCCGTGCTGTACGTCTGCCGGGACGGTCACCGGTACCGGCCCAGGGTGAGTATCCCCGGCGCGCGGCGCGAACCGGCCCGTCCCGGACCATGATGTCCTGATCGACCCCGCCCCGGGCCAAAACCATGCGCCGGGGCGCGGTGCCGCCCGGCTCAGAAGGCGTTGTTGAATCCCCAGAGCATCTCCCGCGGCTGCTCGGCCCGGCCGCGCAGATCCGCGACCACCTCCGCCAGCACCGGGTGGTGAAGGGTCCGCAGGGTCTCCAGATCAAGGCCCAGCAGATCCGGCAGCGCGCCCGCGGCTCCGGACGCACCGCCGCCCGTGCCGCCGGGCACAGCCGCTCCGTCGTTACGTGTCGACTTGCTCATCACGCCTCCCCGTACTCAGCACCGGGCCCGCCGCGCCGCGCTCGCCGTTGAGCGCACACCGCCGGTCCCACGTCCCTGACCCGCTTCGTCCTGCTGTCCGCGCCGCCGCCCGGCGCCGCCCGGCGCCGGTCACGCGCCGGTCGTACCCGTACCCGGTCCGGGCGCACCGCCGTGCCGGGTGCTCATCGTTGAGCACTCAGCGCTCCAGGCCGGCCAGCCGTTCGGCGGTCCACTCGCCCGCCGCTCCGCCGCCGTCCGGCAGCTTGCGCCACTCCAGGCGGGCCGCCCGGTACGCCTCTCGCGCGGCCCGGGGGCGCCCCGCTCTCTCATATGTCATACCCCGCCAGTGGTTGGCTGTAGCACCCAACTCCACTGCCTCCCGAAGCTGTTGCGGACTGTCCAGCTCCGTTTGGGCCGTCGCGGCGCAGGCGGCGGCCGAGCGGAAGGCGTCCGCCGCCTCGTCGCGCCGGGACGGCCGGGCCAGCACGTCGGCGGCCTCCAGCTGGGCCCTGCCCAGCTCAAGCCAGCAGCGCGCCGCGGTCAGCGGGGCCGCGGCCTCCTGCGCCGCCAGCCCGAAGAGGTACTCGGCCTCCCGCAGGTCGACCCGGTCCGCGGTGGCCCGGTGCCGCAGCATCAGGGCCCGGCCGAGCATCAGCAGCCGCTCGGACTGATGCGCACCGCCGGCCGGGGTCTCGGTCCGGCAGTCGCGCAGCACGCGCACCGCGGCACCGATGTGCCCTGCGCCGTCCGGCAGTTCGGCGCGGCGCAGCAGCGTGCCGCCCCATTCCGCGAGCAGATCGGTGTGGGCCCGGGAGTCCCGCGGGATTCCCCGGGCCGCTCGGGCGAACCAGTCGGCGGCTGAGACGAGTTCGTCCGGATCGCCGGTGTGGTCATAGCGGGCGACCCGGACCCGCCCGGCCCTGGTCTGAAGCTGGGCGCGCTGGCGCTGCTCCCGTACGGTCTCCAGCGCCTGGCCGGTCAGGACCGCGGCCTCGTCCGGTTCCTCGCCGGAGGCCAGCAGCGCGTCCACCAGGTCGAGCACGATGCGGACCTCGGTGCCCATGGTGTGCCGGCCGCCCTGGGCGAAGGCCGTACGCAGCGAGCGGGCCGCCTGCCGGGCGAACTCCCTGGACCGCTCCGTGTCCTCGGTGGCCCCGGCCAGTTTCAGCAGGGTCCGGCCGTGCTGGAGCGGGAGGGCGGCCGGCCGGTTCTCCTGGTCGGGCCAGGAGTCGGCGAACGCCTCCAGCATCCCGCAGGCGCTCTGCAGCAGGGCGCTGTCACCGTCGAGCCGCCACTGCGCCTCCAGGGCCCGCACCCGCTCCAGGGTGAGCCGCAGCGCCTCGGCCGGCGCGAGGCCGGGGGCCGCGCAGGCGGCGGTGTACTCGCGGTCGGCGCGCCGCAGCAGCTCCAGGGCGCCGCGCCGGTCGCCACGCCGCCGCCGGTCGTCGGCCGCCGCGTGCAAAACCTTGGCCAGCACGGCCCGTTCGCGCACCGCACCGGGAACGGCGGCTGCCCGCTCGGCGGCGTGCTCGGCCTCGCGGAGCAGCTCGGCACCGCCCTGTACCTCCCACAGCCGCAGGACGCAGCGCGCGTACTCCGCCCAGAGTCCGGGGTCGACGGTCTGCCGCGGGCCGTTCTCGGCGGCTCCCCGCAGCAGCTGGACCGCATCGATCAGGCGCTGCACCATCGTGTCGGCCTCGAACTGCCGCACCAGCTCGCGGGCACGCTCCACGGCGGTGGTGGTGCCGGGGGCCGACGGTCCGGGGGCGGGGGTCTTCGGCGGGGTCACGAATCTCGGGGGCACGGGCATGAACCGCTCCAGTACGCGGGCTGCGACCTCGGCAAAGGCATGGGGGACCCGGGGGACGCCACGCCTCTCGATCCCCCCGTCCGCCTCGCCCTCCTCGCTGTCGTCGTTCTCCTCGCTGTCGTCGCCCTCCTCGTACCCGGCGCCCGTGATCGGGTGCCCGGTGGCGTACGGGGAACCGTCCGCCCCGCCGTCGCCGAGCTGGGCGAAGGCCAGAGCGGGGAAGTTGGGCCCGCCCTTGCCGAACCGCGTCTCTACGTACTGCGAACAGTGCTTGAGTACGAGCAGAGCCTCGTCCCGGCCCAGCGGACCGAGCAGCGCCTCCTGGACGCCGGGCTCGAACGCGTACCACTGGCCGCGGCCGCCGCCTCCGCCGTCGGCGCGCGAGAGCAGGCCGCTCAGCAGCACTTCGGCGAGTTCGGAGGGGCCCGACTGGGGCAGCATGGTGCGCTGCACGAGCTGCATCACCGGCAGGTAGAGGGGCGCGGCCGCGAGGTAGACGGCCAGCTGTCCGGCGGCCGGCGAGGCGGCCGAACGGAACCGGCTGACCAGCTGGAGCGAGGACAGGGTGGCGCCGGAGCGCTGGGCGGCCGCCGCGGGCTGGTCGGCCCGCACCCAGCCGACCGCTCCGGAGATCCGTGCCGCACCGGTGCCGGAGAGCAGCCTGGCCCAGGCCGCCAGCGCGTCCGGCACCGGCGGGAGGACCGGGACCGCCAGGGCGCCGGGGTGCACCGCGGGGCCGGTTCCGGCGTCCTCGGTGACCTTCAGCAGGGTGGCTCCGGCGAGGCCGTCACCGCGCGACAGCGAACCGAAGGTGACCGGCAGCCGGGTGCGGTTCCACATGCGCTGCGGCAGTGGCTGCAACACGGCGACCGGGGCCTGCCGGGCGAGCTGGTGCAGCAGCCGGTGGGCGCGCCCGCTGTGCCAGAGCGGCCCGGCGCAGTCGCTGATCACCACGGTGACCCGGCGCCCGGTCGGGTCGCTGAGCCGGTCCGCGGAGTGCAGCGGGGCCGCGGCGGGGTCGGAGCTGCGGCTGACCTCGCAGCCGCCGTCCGGGCCGCGGTGCAGATAGCGCACCTGCACATCCCGGAAGGCACCCAACTGGCCGAAAATCTGCTGGAGTTCACCGAACATCCGGTCCCACACCAGCATCGAGGACGAGGCGTCCATGACGCACTGGAGGACCGCGTCGCCCCGGCCGACCCCACGGAACACCGGCATGATCATGCCGCCCGCGCGGGCACTGCGGTCCGCGGTCGCCGTCTCGTCCAGGACGCGGCGCAGCGGGGCGGAGACCGGCCGGTAGCGCTGCAACGGGCGCAGTGCGCGGGTGAGTTCGAGGGGGGCGGGCAGGACGGGGGCGGCCGGCACCCCGAGCGCGAGTTCGGTGGCGCGGGGCTCCGCCCCGGATCTCCGGCGGGCCGGGGGGGCACCCTCGTCCCGCCTGCCACCGCCCCGTGCGGGGTCCGGGACGGGGTGCAGGGCGATCAGCCCGTCGCCGGCCGGCCCGTCGCCCGCCTCGCGGTCCTCATCGGGCCGGCCGGTGTCCGCGGCAGGGCTGCCGTCCGCGCCCGCCCGGTCCACCGGGCCCGGGTTTGTCTGCCCCTCGGGCAGCCGGGCATCCGGAGGCATCGCCCCGGATTCGCCCGGGTCCTCCTCCGGGGCGCCGGGTGCGCCGGTCCACCTGGCCAGCCAGAGGGCATCGCAGAGCTGCTCGACATCGGGGTCGAGCCCGGCCCCGCGCAGCCGTGCGACAAGTGTCTGCAGCAACTCCCCGTCGTACGGCTCCGGGGCCTCGGGCTCACCGGCCGGCACAAAGGCGTCGTCCGCCCCGGGCATCAGTACCTCACCTCGGCCGGTCGAGCCGCTGGATGAGCAGGTCGGCCAGCCGGTCGCGGCCGGCCGGCGCAGCGGCGTGGGTGAGGTAGATGGCGTTCAACAGCTGGTCCGTGGCCAGGAGTTCGCTGCGCGATCGCTCCAGGAAGCGGGTGATGAGGTCCTCGCTGGAGCGGGCCGCCTCCTCACCCAGGTGCGCCTTGACGAAGGCGGCCAGCCGCTTGTGGTCCGGGCGGTCGAGTTCCAGATGGATGCAGCGGCGCATCAGAGGGGCCGGGAAGTCCCGCTCCCCGTTGCTGGTGAGGACGACGAAGGGGAAGGCCCGGCACTGCACCCGGCCGCCCTTGATCCGCACTTTGTTGCCGTCGTGGTCCAGCACGTCCGCCTCACCGTCGGGCAGCCGGTCCACGATCCGTTCCAGCTCGGGAATGGCGAACTCGCCCTCCTCCAGCACGTTGAGCAGATCGTTCGGCAGGTCGATGTCGCTCTTGTCGAGCTCGTCGATGAGCAGCACCCGGGGCCGGTCCGAGGGCAGCAGGGCGGTGCCCAGCGGGCCGAGCCGGATGTAACTCCCCACGTTCTGGGCCGAGTCGGCTCCGTCACCGCCGTCCGCGGAGGTGTGCGAGGCGATCTGCACATCCTGCAGCCGGGCGATCGCGTCGTAGTGGTAGAGGCCGTCCAGCAGCGAGGAGCGGCTGACGATGGGCCAGCGCAGCACCTTGCCGAACTCGAGTTCACGGGCGACGGAGTGGGCCAGCGTGCTCTTTCCGGCCCCCGGGTCCCCGGTGACCAGCAGCGGACGCCGCAGATACAGCGCGGCGTTGATCATTTCGAGTTCCTCGGCGCCCGGCCGGTGCTCCTCGGCGATGCGCCCGGGGATACCGAGCCGGCGGTCGGCGGAGTCGCCCCCGTCCGCCGGGGCGCCTCGGCCGCCCGAGAAGTCACGCCAGGGCGGCGGGGGCGGCAACTGCGGTACGCCGTCGTGCGGTTCGCCGATCCCGCGGTAGATGAGCCACTCGCTGGGTTCACTCATAGCGTGGTCCTCGTTGTCACTCGTCCGCCAGGGACAGCAGCTGTCGAACGTGCCTTACCGTAGCGATCCGGCGCACCCCCCGTAAGGGGCGGGCCGGCACGGTCCTTCGGGTGATGACCGGCGCGTCCCGTCACGGCGCCTCCAGGAACTCGTCCGCACCGGGCAGCGGGTGGTGTGGATCGTCGTAGAACAGGGCGACCCCGTCGGACCAGTACGTCTCCGTACGTTGCGCGCTCACTCCTTTTCTGAGCTCGTGCAATTTCAGCGGCAGTCCGTCACGGGCGCGGGCATCGGAGACGGCCTCGGCCACTCGTCGGTGGAATTCCTTGCAGACCGTGTCGGTCTCCGTCGGCCGCCGTTGCAGCAGGGCCACTCCGAAGCCGGTGTCGAGCACCCGCACCGCCCCGGCCGTGATCCCGGGGTCCGGCCGGTCGCCGTAGCGGCAGAGCACCGGCACGCTTTCGTGGGCCAGGGTGCGCAGCTGCGCGACCTCCGGTACTCGTACCCGCAATTCGTTGTCGCAGTCGACGACTTCGGCCCGAATCCCGGTGTCCCGCATGGCGTTCCAGCGCGCCAGGCGCTCGTCGGCCGGCCCGTGGTAGGAGCTGCGCAGGACCACCGGGCGGACGACGCCGAGCGGCAGCCCGTCCGAGGGGAGCTCCCAGCGGTCGACCTCCAGCCCGAACAGCGCGGGGGTGACGGAGACCTGGAGCAGCGCGGGGCTGCCCGGTTCGTCGCACCGCCGGAACGCCTCGGTCAGCGCGGCGGCGAGCCGGTCCGGCAGAGTGTCGAGCGCGGTGCCCTGGCTGTCCTCGGCGACGGGCAGCATCTCCCCGGTGTGGCGGGCGACCCCGATCCGCCAGTCGTAGCGGTCCCGGGCCCAGCCCTGGGGTTCCAGCTCCAGCAGGACGTAGGCGCGTTCACTGTGGCGGACGGCCGCGCCCGGCGGTGCGAGGGCCCTGCGGCGGTTCTCCTCCAGGCGCAGCCGGACGGCCGCCCACTCCATGGCGAGCTGCCGGCGGAAGTCCCGGGACAGCTCCTCCTCCGCGATCCGCTTCACCCACTCCCACAGCGACTTGGCCGCGGTCCTGGTGGACGGCACGTCGAAGGGCCGGTCGGCGGCGAGCACGCCCATGCAGTAGCGCAGGACCAGTTCGAGCGGAGCGTCCCGGTCGCGGGCGCGGGTGTCGTACAGCGCCCCCAGACCGTCCCGCCAGCCGCGCGGGGCCGGACGGTGGTCACGGGAGTGGACGCCGGGCAGGGCGTCGAGGAGGAGGAGCAGGCCGCGGGTGCTGACCGGGGGCGGGAACTCGGCGAGCCGCCCCAGCAGATCCGCCCGCCGCTTGGGGCCGAGGACGCCGCCGGGCGGCGCCGACAGCTCGCTCTGCACATCGGCCCAGGTCCGCTCGGTGCTGGCCGGGCTGTTGTGCCGGTCCGCGTGGTAGCGGTCATGGGCGTGGAAGACCGACTGGTAGGTGTCGTCGCCCTCGGTCTCGACGGGCGCGGACGGCACCTTCAGGGTGCGCAGCCGCTCGATCCCCACGGCCGTTCCGCCCTGGTGGTGGTCGAGCCGCGACTTGATCACCCCGACCACCTCCCCCCGGGCGAGATCCACCACGGGGCCGCCGGACATGCCCGGCTCCAGCCAGTCCCCGTCGAGCCGGACGACCTGTTCGGCGTCGTCCGACGCCCCGTAGGCCCCCTTCACCACGCAGACGCCGCTGCGCTTCAGCAGCCCGCCGCCCTGCGAGGGCGCCCAGCCCACGCAGTGGATCTCCCGGCTGCGGAGCATGGCCTCCGAGCGCTCGGTGACGTACACACAGGTGTGCTCGACGGGCCGCTGGAGCTTGATCAGCGCGAGGTCGGGGGCCGGCCAGCCGGTGGCCCCCTGCGGTCGGGCACCGGGCATCGCGGCGACGACCTTGCCCGGCACCTCGCTCAGTTCGGTGCTGTAGCGGTCCTCCTTGAACCACACGTTCACCACGCCCCCCT
The DNA here is from genome assembly GCF_036226405.1 of Streptomyces sp. NBC_01260. Classification (NCBI taxonomy): domain Bacteria; kingdom Bacillati; phylum Actinomycetota; class Actinomycetes; order Kitasatosporales; family Streptomycetaceae; genus Streptomyces; species Streptomyces sp. NBC_01260. Next base: position 2,509,969 of record NZ_CP108464.1, read on the forward strand.
CCCCCCGCATTGCCACGTGCGCACACGTGAGGATCCAGCTCGGGGCGATGAAGAAGCCGCTCCCCAGGAAGTCCCCGCCAGGTCCGTCATGGGCATACCCGGACCCCGGGCGATGGATGCGCACGGTGGCGTCGTGCACGAGGCCCATGAGTGCAGTCTGCGGCTGTCCCGGGCCCCCCTCTGCGCCCCCGTCGCCCTCCGAGCTCATGACCCGCCGCCGTCGGTGTCGTCCGCCCCGTCCGGGTGCGCCGGGGCGCCGGGGGATGCACCGGCGGGCGCGCCGGGGGGCGCGGGCGCCGGTGCGGTGGGCGGAGCCCCCGGGGGCCCGAACGGAACCGGCGGCACGAACGCGGGCGGCACGGGAGGCGCGGGGGCCTGCGCGGGTACGGGTGCGGGGGCCGGTGGGGGCGGGTCGACGGGTGGTCCGCCGCCGTTCCAGGTGAGCGTGACCTTGATGGCTCCCTTGGCCTCGCCGTCCGCGAGGAGTCCGACGATCCTGCCCGACTTGGCGGTGAGCTCGATCCCGAACTCGACGCTGACCTCGTCCGGCCGCACGGCGCGCAGCGGCACGGCGAGCGAGCGCGCGACGCTGGTCACCACGCCCTGCAGGCTCTCGACCCGGGCCTGCACCTGGTCGGCGATGTCGCCGAACCCGGTGTCCGTGTACGTCGGACCGGCACCGGGCGCCGGACGGTCCAGCTCCTCGGCTCCCGAGATCCGGGCCCATACCGGCGTGCCGTCCGGCATCTCAATGCGCGTAATACGGGCAACACTGTCACCCATGACACCCCCCGTTCCCCGACTACCCGCAGGTTAACGGCCGTAGTCGACCGATGCGAGGTACATGGACCAGGACGCGGGGGCGCGGCGGATCGGTTCGCGGGGCTCCCGCACGGCCGGTGCGGACCGGCTCCCACCGCCTTCGCGGGCTGTCACCAGGTACTACGGCACGGCCCTTCGGCCGGGCGGCGGGCGTGGGCGGTCTAAAATTGCCGCCATGTACTTCACCGACCGCGGTATCGAGGAGCTGGAGAAGCGGCGAGGCGAGGAGGAGGTCTCCTTCGAGTGGCTCGCCGAGCAGCTGCGTACGTTCGTCGATCTGAATCCCGACTTCGAGGTGCCGGTCGAGCGCCTCGCCACCTGGCTGGCCCGGCTGGACGACGACGAGGACGAGGACGCGTAGCCACCGCCCGCCCTTCGTCCCCTCCGGCCGCCCGTCGCCGGTCCGTCAGGCGGTCCCGCCGCCCGCCCCGTCCGGGCCGTCGCCCCGCATCCGGTCGTACGCGAGGCCGAGGGCGCCGTGCAGCATCAGCAGAGCCCCGGCGAAGACCCAGCCGCCACTGTGCCGGCCGGCGCCCCAGAGGGCGAGCGGGAGTCCCGCGGCCAGCTGGGCGCCTGCCAGGGCGCGGGCCCTGGGACCGCGCATCCAGGGGCCGACGCGGCTGTTCTCGACCGCTTCGAGTTCCACCCTGACCGCGTCGCGCCAGCCGGTCCACGCGACCCGTTCGACCGTCGGCCCCGTACCGGCTCCGGCGGTCAGCGAGGCGGAGGATTCGCCGGGGTCCAGACCGGCCGGGAGCGTCAGTCCGATGCGGGTGAGGACAGCGAGCAGCCCGCGCAGCCGGGTGCGGGCGTCCGCCTCCGGATCGGGGCGGGTGAGGCCTTCGAGCGCCTGGACGTCCAGTACGGGATCGAGGCCGAGCCGCTCGGCGAACGTCCGCATCGCCTCGTCCTCACCCGCCGGGGTCCCGTCGGCGAGCCAGACGTAGCCGACCGGCCGGCGGAAGCCCGCGGCCAGCGTGTACCCGGCCCGGTCGCCGTCCCACCAGAGCGCGAGGACCGGCCAGGTGGAGCCGACCGCGAGCGCGGTGGCCCAGCCGCCCAGCACCCGGTCGACGGGCTCGGCCGCCTCCGCCGCCTTCCGGTCCCGCGGGCTGTGCCGGTCCCGCGGGCTGTGCCGGTCCCGCCAGGGCGCTCCCTCGGGTACGAGGACGCTCCACCCGTCTCCGGCGGGCGCGAGCAGCATCCGTTCGCGCAACAGGTGGGCGACCGGCCGCACGGTCTCGGGTTCGGCCCGGCACAGCAGCAGTGCCCCCACGGGTGATGTCGCGTCCATGCCTCACACCGTAAGACAAATCAGCGCAGTTCATCACTGTTTGATGCGATTTGCCCCATCGATCTCACCCCACCCTCCGCCACGACCTGCCTTGACTTCCCCGATCCGCGATATATCGTGTTCTGCAAGAGACGCGATATGTTGCGTCATCCGCGCTCCCCGGGAGGTCAGATCCATGCCTGTGTCGACGTGGACCATCGCCGAGCCCCAGAAGCTCACCTTCGACGAACCCGTGACGGCGCTCAGCGTGCGCATCGTCAACGGCACGGTCAATGTCGTCGGCACCGACGAACCGACCGCCAGGCTGGAGGTCACCGGCATCGAGGGACCGCCGCTGATCGTGACCCAGAAGGACGGCGTCCTCACCGTCACCTACGAGGACCTGGCCTGGCAGAGCATCCTCAAGTGGTTCGACCGCAAGGGCTGGCACCGCCACGCGGCCGTCTCCCTCGCGGTCCCGGCCGGATCGGCCGTGGAGGTCGGCGTGGTCGGCGCCGGGGCCTTCGTCTCCGGAATCCGCGGCCGTACGGACGTACGCGGCGTCACCGGTGACACCACCCTCGTCTCACTCGCCGGCCCGGTCGGCGCGGAGACCGTGTCCGGCAACCTGGAGGCGCAGGCCGTCACCGGCGACCTCCGCTTCCACTCGGTCTCGGGCGATCTGACGGTCGTCGAGGGCGCCGGCACCTCCGTACGGGCCGAATCGGTCAGCGGCGACATGGTGCTCGACCTGGACCCGACCGGGAAGCCCACCGACATCCGGCTCACCACCGTCTCCGGCGAGCTCGCCATCCGGCTGCCGCACCCGGCGGACGCGAAGGTGGAGGCGAACACCGCGAGCGGCTCCGTCTCCAACGGCTTCGAGGACCTGCGGGTGAACGGCCAGTGGGGAGCGAAGCGGATCACCGGCACACTCGGCTCCGGCACCGGGACACTGAGGGCGACAACGGTCTCGGGATCGATCGCCCTGCTCCGCCGCCCACCGGCCGAGGACGATCCGCACGACGCCGAGCCGACCGGAAAGGTGCTCTGACATGCCCCCCGTATTCGCCCATGGCCGCCTGCGCCTCTACCTGCTGAAGCTGCTCGACGAGGCTCCCCGCCACGGCTACGAGGTGATCCGGCTGCTGGAGGAACGCTTCCAGGGGCTGTACGCGCCCTCGGCCGGCACGGTCTATCCGCGGCTGGCCAAGCTGGAGGCCGAGGGCCTGGTCACCCATGCCACCGAGGGCGGCCGCAAGGTCTACTCGATCACCGACGCGGGCCGCGCCGAACTCGCGGGCCGCACCGGCGAGCTGGCCGATCTGGAGCTGGAGATCAGGGAGTCGGTCTCCGAGCTGGCCGCCGAGATCCGCGACGACGTCCGCGGGGCCGCGGGCAAGCTGCGCAGCGAGATGCGCGCCGCGGCGGACGAGTCCCGCCACGGAACCACCCGCTCCGACGCCAAGGGAGGCGCCGCGGGAAGCGCCGAGGGAGGCAAGGACTTCCCCTTCGGCGGCTTCGGTGACCTCGGCGACCTCGGTGACTTCGGCGACAAGGAGACGTGGCGCAGCGCGAAGGAGGAGCTGCGCAAGGCCAAGCAGGAGTGGAAGGAGCAGGCCCGCCGGGCGAAGGACGAGTCCCGCCGCGCCCGCGAGGACGCCCAGCAGGCCCGCCGCCAGGCCAAGGAGGCCCAGGACCGGGCGCGCGAGCAGATGCAGAACGCCGCCCGCCAGGTCCAGGAGCACTTCGCCCGCGGCGACTGGCCCTCGGGCGTACGGGAAGGGCTGGCGGAGATCACCGGACAGCTGGGCGGCTTCGCCCGTACCGCCGGCCGGCCCCCGTACGTCACGCCGGAACCCGCCGACGCCGACCCCGACTGGGGCAAGGACACGGGCAGCACCGGTGACCCGGCGCGCGATCTGGACCGCCTGCTGGACCGCTTCCGCGACGACATCCGCGACGCGGCCCGGGACCGGGGCGTCACGGAGGACCAGCTGTCACAGGCCCGCGGCCACCTGTCGGCAGCGGCGGCCCGCATCGGGGCGCTGCTGCGGACGGACGCCGACGGCCCGGCGTAGGCAACGGCGGGGAGCCCGGGGTGCGCACCCCGGGCTCCCCGCCGTTTTCCCGGCTTCTCGGTTCCGCTGCCGCGCGGCCCCTCAGCCCGCCTTCCGGTCCTGTTCCGCGCCGCCGTCCCCGTACATCGCGCGGCTGACCGTTTCGTAGGTCGCACCGTGCTCGGCGAGGACGTCGGCGACGACGCCGGGGTTGGCGGTGAGCGCCAGCAGGACATGTTCCTCGCCGATGAACCGGTCGCCCCGGCCCAGCGCGATCCGCAGGGACTTCTCCAGGATCGCCTTGGCCTCCCGGGTGAACATGCGGTGTCCCGACCACCGGCGCCGGGCCCTGCGCCCGCCGTCCAGGGCCCCCTCGCCGTGCGCCTCCTCGATCCGGTCGACGATCGCGGTGAGGTCGATGCCGATGCCCGCGAGCGCGTCGGCGTCGGCCCTGGTCATGCCGCCGCGCCTGCGGGCGTCGGCCAGCGCGGCCGCCAACGACGCCTTGCGGTCCACGAGACCGAGCGCGGCGGCGGCGAACGACGCCCGGCCGCCCTCCTGGTCCAGCAGCGCGAACAGCAGGTGCTCCTCGCCGACCGCACCGGCGTCGGCCCGTTCGGCGTGGGCCACGGCTCCGGTCACGGTGGCGCGGGCGCCCTTGGTGAATCGCTCGAACATCAATGCCTCCCGTACTTCTTGTGCACGGCCTGCCGGCTGACACCCAGTTCGGCCGCGATCTCCTGCCACGACCAGCCCTGAACACGGGCGCTTCTGACTTGTACGGCTTCGAGCTGCTCCAGCAGCCGTCGCAGCGCGGCGACCGACCGCAGCCCCACCCGGGGGTCGCGGTCGCCGGCACGAGCGGCGAGATCCGTTGCTTCGGTCATGGCGTCAACTTACATTGACACCATGACGCACGTCAACCCTGGTTGACAGTCAGCACGATCTTCCCGAACTGGTCGCCCGAAGCCAGCCGTTCGAACCCCTCACGGGCCCGGTCCAGCGGCAGCACGTCGTCGATGACGGGGCGCACCCCGGTGGTCGCGCAGAACGCCAGCAGATCCTCCAGCTCGTCCTTGGACCCCATGGTCGAGCCGACGATCCTCAGTTCCAGGAAGAAGATCCGGGTCAGCTCGGCGTGCGAGGGGCGGTCGCCGCTGGTGGCGCCGGAGATGACCAGCGTGCCGCCGGGGCGCAGGGACTTGACGGAGTGCGACCAGGTGGCGGCGCCGACCGTCTCGATGACGGCATCGACCCGGTGGGGCAGCCGTGCGCCGGGCTCGTACGCCTCGACGGCACCGAGTTCGACGGCCCGCTTGCGCCTGGCCTCGTCGCGGCTGGTGGCGTAGATCCGCAGGCCGGCGGCCCGGCCGAGCACGATCGCGGCGGTCGCGACCCCGCCGCCGGCGCCCTGGACGAGCACGGAGTCGCCGGGCCGCACCCCGGCGTTGGTGAAGAGCATCCGGTACGCGGTCAGCCAGGCGGTGGGCAGACAGGCCGCCTGCTCGAAGGTGAGTTCCTTCGGCTTGGGCAGCACGTTCCAGCTGGGGACGGTGACCTGCTCGGCGAAGGTGCCCTGATGGCGCTCGGTGAGGATGGAGCGGGGCTCGTCCGGGCCGACCCCGTGCCCGGTCTGGCCGATGACGGAGTGCAGGACGACCTCGTTGCCGTCCTGGTCGATCCCGGCGGCATCGCAGCCGAGGATCATCGGCAGCTTGTCCTCGGCGAGGCCGACGCCGCGGAGCGACCAGAGGTCGTGGTGGTTGAGGGAGGCGGCCCGGACGTTGACGGTGGTCCATCCGGGACGTGCGCCGGGAGCCGGGCGTTCGCCCAGCTCAAGGCCGTTGAGTGGGTGGTCGCGGTCGAGGCGGGATGCGTAGGCGGCGAACATGGGGCCGACGATAGGCCGGGCGGCCCTCCGGCGTAACCGGCTGCGGGTGTGACACGCACCGCGCGTGACGAACCCCGCGGGGGTTCGGGGGCGCCCCCGAACAGGCGACGCCCCCGAACCCGCGCGCAGAATCCTCAGCGCCGGGCCACACCCTCCGCCCGCGCCGCCGCCGCGACGGCCGCGGTGACCGCCGGAGCGACCCGCTCGTCGAACGGCGACGGGATCACGTAATCCGCGGCCAGCTCATCGCCCACCACGTCCGCCAGTGCGTTCGCCGCGGCGATCTTCATGCCCTCGGTGATCCGCGACGCCCGCACCTGGAGCGCGCCCGCGAAGATGCCGGGAAACGCGAGCACGTTGTTGATCTGGTTCGGGTAGTCCGACCGCCCGGTCGCCACGACGGCCGCGTACTTGTGCGCGATGTCGGGGTGCACCTCGGGGTTCGGGTTCGCCATGGCGAAGACGAACGCGCCGGGTGCCATCGAGGCAATGGCCGGCTCCGGGACCGTACCGCCGGAGACGCCGATGAAGACGTCCGCACCGGCCAGCGCGCTGTCCAGCGGCCCGGAGATGCCGGCCTTGTTGGTGAGCTCGGCCAGTTCCCGCTTGACGTCCGTCAGGTCCTCGCGGTCCCGGCTGACGATGCCCTTGCGGTCGGCGACGGCGACATCGCCGAGCCCCGCCTCCAGCAGGAACTTGGCGATGGCCACCCCGGCCGCGCCCGCGCCCGAGATGACGGCGCGCAGTTCGCCGAGACTGCGCCCGGACAGCTTCGCGGCGTTGCGCAGGGCTGCGAGGGTGACCACGGCGGTGCCGTGCTGGTCGTCGTGGAAGACCGGGATGTCGAGCCGCTCCTGGAGCTTGCGCTCGATCTCGAAGCAGCGCGGGGCCGAGATGTCCTCCAGGTTCACGCCGCCGAAGGACGGGGCGAGCCTGACGACGGTCTCGACGATCTCGTCCGCGTCGGTGGTCGCGAGCGCGATCGGCACCGCGTCGACGCCACCGAACTGCTTGAACAGGATCGCCTTGCCCTCCATCACGGGGAGGGAGGCCTCGGGCCCGATGTCGCCGAGCCCCAGCACCGCGGTGCCGTCCGTCACGACGGCGACGACCTGCGACTTCCAGGTGTAGTCGTGGACGAGTTCGGGATTCTCGGCGATCGCGCTGCACACCTTCGCCACACCGGGCGTGTAGGCGAGGGACAGGTCGTCCTTGTCCCGGATCGGGACGGTGGCCTGCACGGCCATCTTCCCGCCGCGGTGGAGGGCGAAGGCCGGATCGAACGGCTCGTCGGTCGCGCTGTTCGTGCTGCTGTCGCTGCGAGGATTGACGATCTCCGCTGCCATGGTGTTGACCCCTTAAGTCTTCATCGTTTGAGGGTGGCCACTCCTGGTCGAGGAGGGGTGGGTGGGCACCGCGTACGGCCCCTGCGCTGGGCGGTTGGCCCGCCCCGGCAGGGGGGAGGTACGTACGCGCGGGCGCGCCGCACACGCGCCCTGAGCCCCGGATGAGGGGTGTAAACGTCTTTCATACCGGACGGACCGGGTCACGGACGAGTCCACACCCCTGCGGTGACGTGACTCATAGCCGAATATCTGGACAAGTCCGCCACGCGAAGAATGCGTGTCCACCGGTCGAGACGCACCGCAGATTCTGCGGTCGCAGGAAAGAAACCCCATAGAAGGTCCGGCCTTGGTGTACCGGCCTCGTGAGGATCGGGGATCGCCCGTTACCCGATTTTGACATGACCAGCCCCCTGAATGCGCTGGTCCGAATGGCAAGATGCCGTAATCGCACACGGCGGCGACACCCGACGTCGTGTGCCAACCCGCCTGGCAACACCACCCTCATCTGCCGGAGGAACCCGATCATGACCGCAAGCACGACTCGTCGTACGGCCGCGAAGTCCCGGATTGCAGCGGTCGGCGCCATCGCGGTCGCCGGCACCATGCTGCTGACCGCCTGTGGCGACCAGACCAAGAGCGGCCCCAGTGGCTCGGACACGGCGAAGGCCACGACCGGCGCCTCGAACTCCCCCGCCGATCTCCTCCCTGCGGAGATCAAGTCCAAGGGCGTCATCAAGGTCGGCTCGGACATCGCGTACCCGCCGGTCGAGTTCAAGGACAAGTCCGGCAAGACGGTCGGCATCGACCCGGACATCGCCGCAGCGCTGGGCAAGCAGCTGGGTGTGGAGTTCCAGTTCGAGAACGGCACCTTCGACACCCTGGTCACGGGGCTGCGCTCCAAGCGCTACGACCTGGCCATGTCGGCGATGACCGACACCAAGGAACGCCAGGAGGGCATCGACCCCGAGACCAAGAAGAAGGTCGGCGAGGGGGTCGACTTCATCGACTACTTCACCGCCGGTGTCTCGATCTACACCAAGAAGGGGGACGACCAGGGCATCAAGACCTGGTCCGACCTCTGCGGCAAGAAGATCGCCGTCCAGCGCAACACCGTCTCGCACGACCTGGCCAAGGCCGAGTCCAAGAAGTGCGCCGGCGGCAAGAAGATCGCCATCGAGCCGTACGACAACGACCTGGAGGCCCAGACCCGGCTCCGCTCCGGCGGCGCCGACGCCGGCTCCTCCGACTTCCCGGTCGCCGCGTACGCGGTGAAGACCTCGGGCGGCGGCAAGGACTTCCAGATCGTCGGCGACCAGGTCGAGGCGGCCCCGTACGGCATCGCCGTCGCCAAGGGCAACGACCAGCTCACCAAGGCCGTCAAGGCGGCCATGGACGCGATCATCAAGAGCGGCGAGTACGAGAAGATCATCGCCAAGTGGGGCGTGGAGGCCGGCGCGGTCACCGAGGCCAAGCTGAACGGCGGATCGTGACCGGGCTCCGGCGCTGAGAGGTATCAGCCGTGATTGACATCGAGAAATCGGGCCCGGCCGACCAGCCGCCCGCACCCCCGACCCCGGCGGCCGGCCCTGAGGCGATCAAGGCCATCCCGGTCCGGCACTACGGCCGGTACGTCTCGGCGGTCGTCGCCATCGCCGCACTCGTCGCGATCATCTACGCCTTCAGCCAGGGCAAGATCAACTGGGGTGCGGTCCCGGACTACTTCTTCGACGACCGCATCGTCAAGGGGGTCGGCCAGACCCTGCTGTTGACCTCCCTGTCGATGGTGATCGGCGTGGTCGGCGGCATCCTGCTGGCCGTCATGCGCCTGTCGAAGAACCCGGTGACCTCGTCGATCGCGTGGTCCTACATCTGGTTCTTCCGGGGTACGCCGGTCCTGGTCCAGCTGTTCGTCTGGTTCAACCTGGGCCTGGTCTTCCAGTACATCAACCTCGGGCCGATCTACAAGGACTACTGGTCCAGCTTCATGACGCCGCTGCTGACGGCGCTGCTGGGCCTCGGCCTCAACGAGGCCGCGTACATGGCGGAGATCTGCCGCGCCGGTCTGCTCTCGGTCGACGAGGGCCAGACGGAGGCGTCCCACGCACTGGGCATGAGCCACGGCAAGACCCTGCGACGCGTCGTGATCCCGCAGGCCATGCGGGTGATCGTGCCGCCGACGGGCAACGAGGTCATCAACATGCTCAAGACCACCTCCCTGGTGGCCGCCGTGCAGTTCTACGAACTCTTCAAATACGCCCAGGACATCGGGCAGGCCTCCGGGGCCCCGGTGGAGATGTACTTCCTCGCCGCGGCCTGGTACCTGATCATGACGTCGGTGCTGAGTGTCGGGCAGTACTACCTGGAGCGGTACTACGCCCGCGGCTCCAGCCGCAGTCTGCCGCCCACCCCGATGCAGAAGATCCGGACCAACCTGCTGTCACTGGGCCGCCCGAACGGAGGCATGGCATGACCGCCATGGTGAAGGCCGAGGGCGTCCACAAGTCCTTCGGCGCCGCACACATCCTCAAGGGCATCGACCTGGAGGTCGCCCCGCGTGAGGTCTTCTGCCTGATCGGCCCGTCCGGTTCCGGCAAGTCGACCTTCCTGCGGTGCATCAACCACCTGGAGCAGATCAGCGCCGGCCGGCTGTCCGTCGACGGCGAGCTGGTGGGCTACCGCCAGAAGGGCGACAAGCTCTACGAGCTCAAGGACAGCGAAGTCGCCCTGAAGCGCCGGGACATCGGCATGGTCTTCCAGCGCTTCAACCTGTTCCCCCACATGACGGCGATCGAGAACGTCATGGAGGCTCCGGTCCAGGTCAAGCGCGAGTCCAAGACCGTCGCCCGCGCGCGGGCGACCCAGCTGCTGGACCGGGTCGGCCTGTCCGACAAGGCGAACAACTACCCCTCACAGCTCTCCGGCGGACAGCAGCAGCGGGTGGCCATCGCCCGCGCACTGGCCATGGAGCCGAAGCTGATGCTCTTCGACGAGCCCACATCGGCGCTGGACCCGGAGCTGGTGGGCGATGTCCTGGACGTCATGCGCGGTCTCGCCGAGGACGGCATGACGATGATCGTCGTGACCCACGAGATGGGCTTCGCCCGTGAGGTCGGGGACGCGCTGGTCTTCATGGACGACGGCGTGGTGGTCGAGTCGGGCCACCCGCGCGACGTCCTGACCAATCCGCAGCACGACCGGACGAAGTCGTTCCTGTCCAAGGTCCTGTAAGCGCCGCAGGTCCGGTGACCGGACCGGCGTACGAGAGGGCGGTACGGACCCACCGGTCCGGACCGCCCTCTCGCGCGTCCACGCACTGCTTCTCCGGCAGCAGCCTCCGCAGCTGCGCCCGCGTCAGCGGCGGGGGCTTGAGCAGCGGCCCCCGCGCGCTTGATGATGACGGCAACCCGGGCCGCCCCGGCGTGGACCACTTCCGTGCTGACGACCGGCCGCCCGGCGTCCTCGGCGGCCCGCCCCAGCAGCTCACGCACACGGGAGGGGCGGCCCGGACCGTCGTCCGCGCCGCCCCTGCCGGGACGCTGCCGCTACTTCACCGCGAGCACCAGGCTGTCCGAGGGCGAGGACCAGACGGCCCGCGCCTCTCCGAAGCCGGCCGCGCGCAGCGTGTCCGCGTGCCACCGCACGGACGGCGTGTCGCCGTCCGCGTGCTCGCCGTAGATCCTGAACCGCTCGGCGGTCGGCCCGGCGAGCACCGGGTCCTTGGCGGCCAGTGCCCACCAGTCCGCCCAGTCCAGGGCGCCGTCGGCCTTGGCCGCGTCCATGACGGCGTGCCGGTGGGCGCGTTCGGCGGCGTTGATCCGGGGGGTGCCCGTATCGGTCATGTGGTCGGCGTTCATGAACACCCCACCGTCCCGGACGAGGCCGCCGAGCTGCCCGTAGAGAACGGCGAGCGGCTCGCTGTGCAGCCAGTGCAGGGCCGTGGCGGTGAGGACCGCGTCGTACGAGTCGTGGGGCAGCCGCGCCGTCCACCGCGGGTCCTTGAGGTCCGCGGTGACGAAGGTGACGCGCTCGTCGCCGGCGAAGGAGCCACGGGCGATGGCGAGCAGTGCCGGGTCGAGGTCGACCCCGGTGCTGGTGGCTTTCGGGAACCGCCCAAGGAGCCGGTCCGTAATACTTCCCGTACCGCACGCGAGGTCGAGCACCCGCGGTTCGGGGCCCACCAGGGCCCCGACCATGTCGAGCATCACGCGGAAGCGTTCCTCGCGGTCGGGCATGTACCACTCCTGCTGCCGGTCCCAGCTCTTCTGCCAGGCCTGCCAGTCGGTACCCCGCGCTGTCTCCGTCACCCGAAACCCTCCTATGTAATAGCCTGAACCCAGAGAAGCCCATTACATCATCGCCGCACCGACTTTAGACCGACGCCGTAAGGACTACAAGTGGAACTGGCCTATTACTCGGACTACGCCGTGCGCCTGGTCAACACCGAGGAGCCGGCCCGCAACAAGGACGCCCTCACCTCGGTCGACGCGGTGCGCGAGCTCTTCGGCGTCAACGGGCAGGCCGCCCGCCGGGCGACCGACGCGGATGTGACCCGCTTCCGGTCCGTCCGGGCACGGCTCCGCTCGGTCTTCGAGGCGGCCGACGGCGGGGACGAGACGCTGGCCGTGGACCTGCTCAACTCACTGCTGCTGGAGTTCCCGGTCAGCCCGCAGATCTCCGGCCACGACATCCGGGACGCGGACGGAAAGCCGGACTGGCACATGCACCTGGCCGACCATCCGTCCAACGCCACGGCGGGCTACGCCGCGACCGCAGCGATGGGCCTCGCCTTCCACCTCACCTCGTACGGCGTGGACCGGCTCGGTCTGTGCGAGGCGGCACCGTGCCGCAACGCCTACCTCGACACCTCGACCAACCGCTCCCGCCGCTACTGCTCGGACCGCTGCGCGACCCGCGCCAACGTCGCCGCCTACCGGGCCCGCAAGCGCCTGGAGACGGAGCGCGCCGCCGAGACCGGCCGCAGCGCGGAGACCGCCCAGCCCGCCACTCCGCGCAGCGAACGCTGATCCTTCGTCAGCGGCCGGTAGCGCGCCCGGACCCTGGCCAGCACGAGCTCCTCGGGCACGGTCCCGTAGTCCGTGCTGTCGCCGCCCGCGAACCGGTTGTCACCGAGCACCCACCAGCCGCCGGTCCGCCGCTCCACGGCCCGTTTGACCACCAGCAGGTCCTGCTGGAACGGATGTCTCAGAATCACCACGTCACCGGGGCGCACCGGCGCCCCGTACTGCACGAGCAGCCAGTCCCCGTGGTGGAGCGTGGGCACCATCGAGGGCCCCGTCACCTCCACCACCTGGAACGGCACCCGCGCCGCCAGCCCCCGTGCGGGCTGTTCATCGGTCAGCTCCGGCACCTCCGGCACCTCCCGCATCTCTCCGGCACCTCCCCGTCCGTCCAGTGCACCGTCCACAACAGCGTTCCGTACATTCGGCCACTGGTCCCATCCTCACCCTGGACTTTTGGCCTAAGCCCATGGGGGCACCCACTATTTCGCGCCTCTCACGGAGTAATGTCCCACCTGAGAAGACGATCACGAGGAAGGACAGCTCCATGCTTTCCCGCCTGTTTGCCCCCAAGGTGAAGGTCAGCGCCCACTGCGACCTCCCCTGCGGCGTGTACGACCCGGCCCAGGCCCGCATCGAGGCGGAGTCCGTCAAGGCCGTCCAGGAGAAGTACCAGGCCAACGAGGACGCGGACTTCCGCACTCGCGCGATCCTGATCAAGGAACAGCGCGCCGAGCTCGCGAAGCACCATGTCTCGGTGCTCTGGAGCGACTACTTCAAGCCGCCGCACTTCGAGAAGTTCCCGGAGCTGCACCAGCTGGTCAACGACACCCTGAAGGCGCTCTCCGCGGCCAAGGGCTCGAACGACCCGGCGACCGGCCAGAAGGCTCTGGACCTGATTGCCCAGATCGACAAGATCTTCTGGGAGACCAAGAAGGCTTGATCTACGGTTAGGCGGTCTGACCTGCGGTTTCTCTGGTCAGACGGCCTACCGGTCCGCACCCGGTCCGCAGGCCGCCGAGAACGGCGTCCATCACGGACCGGGTGCGGTCTTCTTCTCCCGGCCACAGATGCGCGTAGATCCGCAGCGTGATGACGGCGGACGCGTGGCCGAGGACCATCTGGACCTGCTTCACGCTCGCGCCGCCCGCGATGAGCGCGGAGGCGTAGAAGTGCCGCAGGTCGTGGGTCACCATGTGCGGCAGCTCGACGGGCTTGCGGCCTTCGCGCCCGGCCGCCTTGTTCTCCTCCGCCTGGAGCGCCTTGCGGACGCAGTTCCACTCGGTCTTCCACCGTCGGTAGTTGAGCGGTTCCCCCTCCTCCATCGTGAACAGCCACTCCGTGGACGGGCGCGTGGCGAGGTGCCCGAGGAGCGCGTCGGTGACGACCTCTCCCACCGGAACCGTCCGCCGGGACTTGGCGGTCTTCGGCGGACCGACCTTCCCCGACTGGAGCCGCTGCCGCTCCACGCGAATGCTTCCGGCCTTGAAGTCGATGTCCGACACCGTCAGGCCCAGCAACTCACCTATGCGCAAGCCTGACCCGGCGAGCACGACGACGGCCGCGCGGATGTAGGGCGGCATCACGCGCGCCATCGCCTCGACCTGGGCGACAGTGGGCGGGGTGACCTCCTCGTCCGGCATCACCGGAAGGGTGATCCGGCGGCACGGACTGGAGGCGATGACCTTGTCGTCCACGGCCGCCGTCATGACGCGCACGAGGACGTCGTGGACGTTCCGGACGCTGCCAGGGCCGAGCTGGTCGGACAGGTGCTTGAAGAGCACTTGTATGTCGTAACGGCGTATCGCCGCCAGTGAGCGGGCGCCCAACGCCGGTACGAGATGGAGCCGGAGCGCGATATCGGTGATGCGCTCACCCGCCTCGCTCGCGATGAGCGAGCCCTGCCACCTCTCGGCGTACTTCTGGAACGTGCTGCGACCGGCGCGCGGGTCGACGTACTGACCCATGACCACGCTGGCTGTGACCTCGTCGAGCCAGCGCTGGGCGTCGAGCTTCCGGTCGAAGTGGCGAGCGTGCTCCTTGCCGTCGAGATCACGGTAGCGGGCGCGCCATTTGCCGTTGGGGCGCTTCTGTACGTTCGCCAAGTGGCTTCTCCTCTGTGCTGGTTGTCAGTAGTGGCCCCCGTCCTCGATGTCGCCGCTGAGGACGCGGGCGTCTCGCTCGTCCCCCATGAGGCGGAGGCATTGCTCGTGGATCGCCCGCGAGCTGTCCGGGTGGGCCTTGATGTGGCCGGCGACGGCGACCACGGCACGGTGCAAACGGTCGCGGGCGTCACGGGTTTCGTAGAACGCTTCGACGGCTTCCTGGACGAGCCGTCGGCTGTCGACGTCAAGCCCTTCGAGGGGCGGCGACATCAGCTCTTCGAGGGGGAGCTCGAAGACGCGGGAGAAGGCGAGCGCCTCGTCGAGGTTGATCCGGCGACGGGGTGAGCCGTTCTCGATGCGCCAGACGGCCGTCTGGTTCATCTTCACGCCGGCCCTGGTCACCCGTTCGGCCAGCTCGGTCGTGCTCCACCCTCTGACCTCGCGCTCCAGGGCCACGCGGCCCGCCACGTTGCCTTCGCTGTAGAGCAGCGGCACTTCGCCGCCCTCGGCCTTCTCGCTTGCCATCGAACCTCCATCGCGACCGTCGCTATCCAAATTGAAACATGCGCTTCCCGGTTTGGCTAACCCCCGATCATGAGGTACTGATTATGCGAATCGAATCGCCGCCTAGCCGAATAGGAACGCATGCGATACCTGACCACCGCCGAGGTCGCCGAGCGCTACCGCACCGCCGAGAGCACCGTCCGCTACTGGCGCCAGCTCAAGAAGGGGCCGCGCGGCATCAAGGTCGGCAAGCGGGTGCTCTACCCCGAGGCCGAACTGCTGCGCTACGAGCGCGCGCTGATCGAGGGCGGAGGGGACTGGGGCCTGGCCTCATGAACCGACGGCCCGTCCGGACACAGCAATGGCCCTCGGCGCGCCTACGCCGAGGGCCGGAGATTCCCCTGCACGTCGCCCATCCCTGAACGAACTGGCCGGGGGCGAGACCTTGCCCGTCTCGCCCCCACCTGAGAGGAACATCTATGAAGGACCCTACGTCCCCCGCCACCTCGGAGGCATCCGGCGTTGCCTGGCCACCGATCGCGGTTCCAGGCCAGGGTCTGCCCCGCGACCGGCAGACATGCCCCGCCATCGGAGGCCCGCCCGCCGATGCTCCGCACCGGAGCTCGCGCGATTCGCAACCTGCCGAGGCCAGTGCCCCGACAACAGCGTCGTACAGCGCAAGCGATCCCGCTCCAGGCGGACCAGAAGCCCAAGACGGCGGCGGGGCAGCAGGCGAAGGCGGCGCGATGCTGGACGACCTCCGCACGGCGATCGGGCGGTACGTGGTGCTGCCGAGCGACGAGGCCCTGACCGCCGTCACCCTCTGGGTCGCGGCTTCCCACATCCAGCCTGGCCTCCAGCACGCGCCACGGCTGGCGGTGGTCGGGCCGACCAAGGGGTGCGGCAAGTCCCGTCTCCTGGATGTCCTCTACGAGACCGTCCACCAGCCGATGATGACGGTGAACACCTCCCCCGCCGTCGTCTTCCGCGTCATCGGCAAGAACCCGCCGACGCTGCTGGTGGACGAGGCAGACACCATCTTCGGCCCCAAGGCGGGCGACAAGGAGGACCTGCGCGGCTTGCTGAACGCCGGGCACCAGCGCAACCGGCCCGCCTGGCGGATCTCCGGGCCGGAACACAAGCCGACCGCGTTCCCCACCTTCGCGATGGCGGCGCTGGCTGGCATCGGCGACCTGCCGGACACGATCATGGACCGGGCGATCGTCATCCGCATGCAGAAGCGCAAGCCGGGCGAGCGGATCACCCCGTTCCGCTCGCGGTACTCCGTGCCGGAACTGCACGCGCTGCGCGACCGGCTGGCCGACTGGCTGGTCCCGCTGCGCGGCACCGTCGCGGGCGCGGTGCCGAAGATGCCCGTCGAGGACCGCGCCGCCGACACATGGGAGCCGCTCGTCATCGTCGCCGATCTCGCAGGCGGGCATTGGCCCGCGCGGGCACGTGCGGCCTGTCTGGCGATGACGCGCAACGAGGTGGTCCAGGACGAGCAGACGACGCTGAAGACGCGGCTGCTGCGTGACATCCGCCGCGTCTTCGACCAGGAGAGCGGCAAGGAGGCTCTGCGTAGCCAGGACCTGCTCGCCGTGCTGATCCAGGATGCCGAGGCTCCGTGGGCGGAGTACGGCACGAAGGGGATGAACGCCTACCACTTGGCCAACCTGCTGCGCGACTTCGGTATCAGCCCGGCCAACTGCCGGTTCGAGAACGGCAGGCAGGCCAAGGCGTACGCCCGTAACCAGTTCGTGGACGCCTGGGCTCGCTACTGCCCGGACCCCGCCCCATCGGTACCCACAGCCGAGGTCCCGGCACGTCCGACCCGGGGCAGGCCGCCCGCCCCTCCGTCCGGGACGCTGCCCACCGGCCCGCCGGGAGGGCCCGCAGGCCCCAGGGCCACTCGCTGACTCCAGGTCCGCATCAATCCGTCGCATCCGTCCCCGCGCAGGTCAGCGCGGGGACGGACCACCTCGGCGTTACGGATCACTCCGTACCTGCGGCCCCCTCCGTACCTGTGCTGACCAGCCACGCGACGGATGCGACGGATGCGACGAAGCCCCACCCCCACGACTGACGGAGCACCCCTATGCCCGAATCGAACGCCGACGACACCACCTCCCGCCGCCGCAGGAAGCTGTTCAGGCTCACCCGACGACCAGCAGCAAGCTGGAGCGAACGAGCCTCTAACGAGGCTTCGTCCGCGCTTGCCCCCGCCCCAGGGGTGGCGGAGGACAAGGCCGAGCGCCAGGGGGCGCCCGAGCCGGGGCAGAGGGTGGCGGAGGACTCTTGCCAGCCCGCCGACTCCGAAGCTCCTCGTACTGAGCCGCAGGCCGACGTCCCACCGCCGGTCGAGCAGCCGTCCTGGCGAGATCTCGACGCCCCCGCGCTGCCCACGCGGATGAACCGCAAGCGCACGGTCGAGAAGCGCGATCAGGAGAAGACCATCCGCTTCACGCGCACGGCGGTTCAGGTGATCAGCGCCGCTGCACACCAGCGCGGTCAGAGGTTCGCCGGGTTCGTCGGGGACGCCGCCCTGGCTGTTGCGCAGGGCAAGGCGGGGATGGTCGGCAGCCCGGAGGACGATCCTCTGCGCCCGCTGATCGAAGCGGTCGAGGCGCAAACCGTCGCGCTGAATCGCATCGGCGGCAACCTCAACCAGATCACCGCAGCCATCAACCGAGGAACCGTGTCCGAGCGCGCCGAGACGGTTCTCGACCGCGTCGAGCAAGCCGCGCAGAACAGCTTCCACCTCATCGACCAACTCCTGGCGGGAGGAAAGGTTCATGGTTCCTGACGTCTCCACCGGCTCCGACAGCTGCGGACTGATCGCCGACCTCTTCGGCCCCGGCCGCCGCGACGAACACACCAACCCCCACATCGTCGCCGCCTGGAACATGGCCGGCGCCCCGGACCCCGGCCGCGACCCGGCAGCCACCTACTCCCAGCTCGCCAAACGACTCGACCACCACGTCGACCTCCGCACCCGCGAGCTGGGCGGCAAGAAGCCGCCACAGCACGTCTGGCACTGCCCGGTCCGCACTGCGCCCGGCGACCGCTACCTCACCGACGCCGAGTGGGCCGAGGTCACCCGCCGCGTCGTGCACGCCACGGGCATCGCCCCCGAAGGCGACGAGAGGGCATGCCGATGGATCGCGGTACGCCACGCCGACGACCACATCCACATCATGGCCACCACTGTCCGCGCCGACGGACGCCGCCCACGCACCCACCAGGACGGCCGACGGGCACAGGCCGAGTGCCGTCGGATCGAAGCTGAGTTCGGTCTGCGCCGCCTGAAGTCCGGCGACCTCACCGCGCCCCGCACCCCCACCGGTGCCGAACGCGCCAAGGCCGAGCGCCAGGGCCAGTCGGTGACGGCACGGCACTGGCTGCGCGAGCGGGCATACGCGGTCGCCGCCGCCGTACACACCGAAGCCGACTACTTCACCGTGCTGCAGTCCCTCGGCATCAAGGTCAAGACACGCCTCGGCCCCGAGAGCGGCGACGTGATCGGCTACAGCCTCGCCGCACCCGGCGACACCAACAGCGCCGGCGAACCCATCTGGTACGGCGGCTCGAAACTCGCCCCCGACCTCTCCATCAACCGCCTCCGCGAACGCCTCCCCGACCAGGAGGTAACCGACGGCCCCAGGTTCGCGGCAGATCCCGCCGAGCCGTGGCAGCACACCATCACCGCGATTCAGACGGCGCACTTCGCCCTCGACTCCGACGACCATGCCGCCGCCCAGGCCCACCTCGCCGCCTTCGGCGACGCCCTCTACAACATCGCCAGCGCCTCGCCCGGCCCGCACCGCGCAGAGCTACGCGCAGCCGCCTCGGCGTTCAACCGCCTGTTGGTGGCCACGGTGATGACGCTGAGGCAATCCCTGACGGGCACGGGGCTGGGATGGGTATGCAGCGTGCTCTGCCACCAAGCCGACCAGACGTCCCGTAGGGCCTCGGCCAAGGGCAAGTCCCAGGTGGTCCAGCCCGCGTGGATCAAGCGGGAGGCGATGAGCTCCTCGTCGATGTGGAGCCGGCCGGTGACGAGTAGGCGAATGATGCGCGGGACGAGGTGACGATAGAGACGAGGGAAGTCTTCCCAATGATCAGGCGTCTTTGCGGCAACCGAGGAAACCAGGTCGTCGCCTATGAGGTGCAGCGGGCCGGAGAGTTCGGCGAAGTCGTGCTCGCTGTAGCAGTACGTGCATCCTGTGACGAGGAAGGGAGCTTCTGAGGCGAAGGCGTGGTCCAGGGCATCGAGAGCTGTCATGAGCTGCTCAGAGCAAGACATGAAGACCTGCCGGGGGACTCCGTCCGGGTGACCGGCGAAGATCGCAGGCTATCAGGCCGTCCCCCGCCTCTCACGGAATACCTCGACGGTCCGAGTGGAGGGGAGCGAAGTTCCGTGAAGGATCTTTCTCCGATCCTCACACGGGCGACTCGATAGGGTCGGGCCATGATGGAGAGTCCCGTGGTCGAGCTGCTTGAGACCGAGTACCGACGTGTTTGGGACCGCTTCTACGACGAGTTCAAGTTCCGGCCGAGTACGAGTTCTTTCAAGTGGCCTGCCATCAAGGAGCCCGTCGCATCGGTTACCTGGAGCCTTGCCGTGCTTGACGACGATCCTGAATACGAGCGTTTGGACCGCTTGGTCGAGGTGGTCGAGCAGGGGCTGAAGTCCTGCATGGGTCGGAGCGGAACACTGCTCGCGCTCGACTGGCAGCACACGTCGTATCGCTTCGCACCGCTGGGCGTCGGCGGCCCCGGGCAGCCGGCCTGGCCTTTGAGCCCGTATCCCGATGGGGATTACTACATCTACCTCTCGGAAGACTTCCGGACGGGCAGTTTTGGGCACCCCTGGGAACAGTCCCTCTGTCTGTTCGGTCAGGAATTCCTCGACGCCGCATCCGCGGAGGTGGAGAAGCTTCTCGGCCAGCCGATCCGTAGGTCCGGCAGGGCAGTCGGCACCGCCTGAGTTGGGCCCCCGACTCCACAGGAACCAGGGAGTCAACCCCACAGCGCATCCTGATGCCCTCGCTGCTCTGCTCGCGGCAGCGAGGGCATGAGCGTCAAACGGCGCGGGCTGTGGGTAACTGCGCGAGCCACTTCGTCACCTCGGTCAGATGCTCGGGCTGCAGCCCGAGATGTGGGTCGGGCTGAACGATCAGTGTCGGCGTTCCGCCGGCGGTACGCTCCGCCGCCCAGTCGTGGTCGAGGCTGGTGAAGTCGTCGTCGATCCAGACGGCGGGGGCGTCTGCCAGCCAGACATCGACGTGGTCGCGTTTCCAGAGGTAGCCGTCGGGGTGGCTGGTGGTGATCTGAGGGCGAGGCAGGTCGAGGTAAGGGAAGCGGGGCAGCCCCAGGAGGGGGCCGATGATCGTGGTGGCGTCCTTGCGCCAGCTCGTGCACCACACGGGGGTGACGATCCCGCTGGTCAGGAGGTCGGTGAGAATGCCGCCCTGTCTCGGGTCGAGCCAGACGAGCACGGGATCGTCAGAGTTCCGACCGGTGGGCAGGACGGTGTGGCGGACGTGGGTGGGCGGGGTGCTGCCGTCGGCGGCCGGGAACGGGATGAGGACGCCGTCGATGTCGAGGAGCAGGTAGGGCAGGGGCATCGTTTCCTCCGTCGGTCAGCGTTTGCGGGCGGTGATCAGGAGGGTGGTGGGCCACGGGTCGCGGCGCGGGTGCCGCAGCTCCACCGTCGAGGTGACGCGCAGGCCGGTCCGGGAGAGGTGGGCTCCCCAGCGGCGGGCGTCGAACTCCCATCGGGCGAGGGGCAGTCGGGTGCGGTCGGGCATGGTGACGTAGTCCTCGCGCGGACGGTCGTCCGTGGATGGATGTCTTCCGGCCCGTGCCGGGTGAGGAACGGAGAAGGCCAGGACACCGCCCGGTCTCAGGCGTCGTGAGACGGCGGTGAGGAGGAGCTCGGGGGCGACGAGGCCGACGGCGCCGAAGACGGAGTAGATCGCGTCGAAGGTCCGGCCGGTGGCCTGCAGGTGGTGCAGTGCGTGCCCGGCGGCAAACGTGGCGCCGTCGATGTGGCCGTAGTGGGAGCGGGCGCGGCGTACCTGGAGGCCGACCAAGTCTACGCCGGTGACGCGGGCCTGGAGGTACTTCGCGAGGTGGGCCACGTTGTGGCCGGGGCCGCAGCCCAGCTCCAGGACGCGTTTGCCGCACAGGTCCCAGCCCAGGATCTCGGCGCCGGGACCGATGCCCGCGTGGGTGCTCCACTCCATCCGGGCAGGCGCGGCAAGGGCGTGTGCGGGGGCAGCGGCTGTGCGCTGGGCTGCGTGGGCGTACCAGGGGGAGACCTGGGCGAGCACCTAGACCTCCAGAAGTTGGACCACGTCGTTCAGGTGGCGGCGGACGACGGGGATGTACGCGGGGTCCTTGGCCGGGTCGTCGATCCAGCGGATGGCCTGCTCCATGAACCACTCCACGGCCCACATGCGGTGCCAGCCCAGTGCCCATGCCTCGGCGGTCAGGCCGCCACGGGCGGCGAGGGCGTCCTCATGACCGCCTGCAGTGACGTATTGCTCCAGGAGCACCCGCATTCGGAAGGGGCTCGGTACGTCGGTGGTGCCGTGGTAGGAGGCGAGGTCGATCAGGCCGGGTCCGGTGAAGGCGCGGGCGAAGTCGAGGAGATGCCAGCCGTTCTCCCCGATGTGGACGCTCGTGGGGTGGAACTCGGAGTGCACCCAGCCGAACGGGTCGAGCGTCGCCCCCTGGACACGGGTCTCGGCCGCGGCGGAGATCTTCCCCAGCGCGGTCTCGATGTCGTCGCAGTCCGTCCAGCGGTCGGTCTTCCGCAGCCGCTGGAGGTGATCGAGGGCTCGGCAGGGCAGGGCTGCGAGGCCGGCACCGTCGAGGAGGGGCAGACCGCCGGCCGGGCGGGCGGCATGGAGCATCACGGCGGCGGCGACACCGTCGAGGTCGTCGGCGTCCCGTACGGGAGTGCCGAGGTCGTCCATGAGCATCCCGAGCCACTTGTCCTGCGTGGCAGTGGCGTGGAGGGCGGGGACCGGGAGGCCGCGCTGGTATGCCGCCCGCAGGGCCTGGGCCTCGCGGTCGAAGGGCTCCTTGGCGTACTTGAAAACGGCTGTGGTGCCGTCGGGGAAGGTGACGCGTTCGACGCCGGACATGCCCCAGACGCGAATCTCGGCACGTTCGGGGAGGGGCTTGCCGACGAGGGTGCACAGGTCGTCCAGCAGGGTGGCGGACAGGCTCTGGTCCATGGGGGTCTCCAGGGGACTGGTGGGCTCCGGGGCGGGCGCGCGCGAGCTGGCCCGCCCCGGAGCCGTACTGGGGTGGGTTACTCGGCTGCGGTCACGCGGCGGGCGTAGACCTGCTCGATCCAGCCCGCCTTGAACTCGGCCAGGTCGTCACGGAAGTTGGCCATCGAGGCACCGTAGGGCGCGACGACGCCGCCGGACTGGTCCGGCACGGACTGGCAGCCGTGCACCAGTCGGCCGCCGAGCGCGGCGTGGGCCTTGATGGACTCGATCCGGCGGTGCTCGTTGAACCAGCCGCCGTGGTAGACCTCGTCCAGCATTCCGCCCGTCTCGTCGTCCAGGTCGAAAACGACGGACGTGGCGGCGGGGAAGAACCAGCACGGGCCGACGTTGGAGATGTGCCCGTCCAGCTCGACCTTGTTGAGCGCCATCAACGTCGCTGCCTCGCGCAACATGCGCAGATGATCGGCAGTGATCTGCGGCAGGCCGAGGCCGGCCAGGTGCTCCTCGCGGAAGAGGTACGAGTACACCCCGTACGCCGTCGCCAGCACGCGGGCCGCGTCGGACGTGGACTCGCCGTGGTTCTTGATGAAGTCGAGCGCGAGCTGCTCGACCGCGCTCTCGGTCGTCTCGTCCACGTCCAGGAGCTGGGCCTTCACCAACTCCCAGTCGGCGACGAGCCAGGTACTGGACTCGAAGCGGAAGAAGTACTCGGCCGGGTCGATGGCGATGCGCCGGCCGTCCACCTGGATGCCAGGCAGGCGGTTCCAGCGGGGGTCGAAGGCGTCGGGCAGCTCGACCGTAATGGTCGCGGTGTCGATGGTGGTCACCGTTTCTCCGTCTCTGATCGTCCGGACCGGGGCACAGGAATGCCCGAGCCCGTTGGGGCGTACGGAACTTGGGGCCGCCCGGCCCGAGAGTGGGGCGGCTGTCGATAAGTGAACCGTCCGCTACGCAGAGTGGGTACGGTGTGACCGAGGTCAAGCGGTATACACGGTTTACGGATTCAGAGCGGAGGCGATCATGCCGACACCGACCAGCGGCAGCTCCCGCCTGCGCGACACGATCAACGCCGCCGGGTGCACGTACGAGACACTCGCCAAGGACGTACGCCGCATCGCCGCCGAGAACGGCGAACTGCTCCAGACCAACAAGTCGGCCATCTCCCACTGGGTGGGCGGTGCCCGCACGCCGTCCGGCCGGGCAGGCCAGTACCTCGCCGAAGCCCTCTCCCGGCGGCTGGGCCGCGTCGTTACCCGAACCGAGCTCGGCCTCCATTCACCCGACACGGAGTCACCACCGGACACCGACCCCGTCACCGCGGTCACCGACCTCGGCCGCGCGGACGTCGAGCGCCGCCGCTTCCTCGCCATCGCCGCCTTCACCACGGCCGGCGTGGCCATGCCACTCCTGCACGACCACGAAGCCACCTCGCGGATGCTCCGTGCCCGCACCGCCCACTCCCTCGTCGGCAGCGACGACATCGACGTCGTACGACAGATCACGGCAGCCTTCAGCGCCGCCGACGAACGGCTCGGCGGCGGGCACGGCCTGACCACAGTCACCGCGTACCTTGCCGACACCGCCGCCCCCATACTGCGCGGCCGCTTCCCCACAGAAGCCTTACGCCAGGCCGCCTTCGGCGCCGTCGCCGAACTCGCCTACCTCGCAGGGTGGAAGCACCACGACCTCGGCCACGAAGGCGCTGCCCAGCGCTACTACCAGGTCGGCTACCAACTCGCCTGCGAAGCCGACCCCCACGGCCACGCCGCCTGGATGATGCGCGCCCTCGCCCACCAGTCCCTCAGCCTCAAGCAACCCCACCACTGTGTGGACCTCGTCAAAGGAGCCCTCACCCGCGGCCTCGGCCACGTGGACGGCCAAACGGAAGCGCTCCTCCACATCACACACGCCCGCGCCTACGCAGCGGTCGGCGAGAACCCATTGGCCGCCCGCGCCCTCCTCCGAGCCGAGGACGCCCTCCTGCGCGAGGACGGTCCCCAGCCCAGCTTCTCCCGCGTCAGCGGCCCAGCAGCCGGCACCGTGGCCAGCCACACCGCACGCACCCTGACCGACCTCGCCGACCACATCGGAACGGAACAGCAGCACCGCGACGCGCTCACCCGCTGGGACCCGGAGAAGTACAAGCGCGTCCACGCCCTCACCCACGCCGACCTCGGCGACAGCCTTGCCGCCCAGGCACGCGCCGACGAAGCCGTCGCCGCCTGGACCCAGGCCCTGGTCCTCATGGAGGGCATGACCTCCGACCGCACCCGCAAGGCCATCACGTCGATCCGCTCCACCCTTGCGGTCTACCAGCGCCGCCGCGTCCCCGGCGCCGCAGATCTCGCCCGCCGCGCCCGCGAGGCCCTCGCCTAACATGCCCAACAACCTGCCCGAAGAAGGGAACTCCGTGACTCAGCAGACCGACAACCGCCCCCCAGCCCTCAAACCGGCGCTCGACTCGATGACGCTGCTGGTTGCGGCCGTCATCGTCCACGACAAGGCCACCAACCGCGTCGTGCTCCTCCAGCGCAGCGAGAACGCCAAGTTCGCCCAGGGCATGTGGGACCTCCCCGTCGGCAAAAGCGAGCCGGGCGAGCCCATCACGGAGACCGCGGTCCGCGAGCTCTACGAGGAGACCGGCCTCACGGTCAAGCCCGAGTCCCTCAAGGTCGCCCACATCATCCACGGCGCATGGGGCGTCGAAGCCCCCAACGGCTTCCTCACGGTTGTCTTCGCCGCCCACGAATGGACCGGCGAACCCGAGAACCGCGAACCCCGCAAGCACTCCCAGGTCCGCTGGGTCGACGCCGACGCCATCCCCGAGAATTTCGTGGACACAACTTCAAGCGCCCTCACCAGGTACCTAGCGGGCGGCCCGGAAGTCTCACTGGATGGCTGGAGCTAGGGACTAAAGGCACTTTGCGGAGCAGGAAACCGCCCTCCCCTCGCTGATTCAGCATCACAGTGCTCCATGAAATTCGGATTCCTAGAAGTTGAGTGCAATGTGAGTAAGGAATTCATCGGCGCCCATTTCATGCGTCGATGCGCCAACCCTCACGAAAAATCGCCCACCGTACGTGATGGGCTTCCCGAGTGATCGCGGCTTCATAACCCAAAGGACCCTGCCATCGCACACGATCGGGCTGAAAGTGTGAGCCAAAGCGGTAGAAAAATCAGAGTCCACTGGAGCGGAACGAATCTTATTCTGCCACTTGAGCCACCACGAGTCGACATCGTGCCCCAGGTGGGCGATCTGCTCCTGTGTCCCTACGACTTGTTTGCCTTGAATCTCGATGGATGACACGCCGAAGAGATCCTCGAGCCGTGCTGCCGCTGAGGTCTTATCCGCAACGCCGATGAGGATGAAACCGCTGGCATCCCTGCCCCAATTAGCCATTCCAACGGCGGCTTGCATTACCTCATCGAAAAGCCCTACGTTTTCGACTGGCGGGTTCGAGAGTTCACAGAAGCCTTGCTTTAGCTCGGCAAGTGGAGCTTCATTTACAGGGCCTTGCAGATAGCTTTCGATCAGGAGTCGAGAATTTAGCTGCTTGGCTGCACTCTTAGGCTCAGGCTTAAAAAACGATTTCCTTAGGCGCCGTTTCACTTCAGGATAGAGAGTTGCCTTTCCAGCCTTCCCCCATGCACTACCCCCAGTGGGGATTGAGAGGCCGCCACCCCAGAAATTATCCAAGACATCCCGGATCGCCTCCATGGAAAGCGGCTGCAACCCATCCACAAATACGAGTTCATAGAAAGAAGCGAAGATTGCCTGGAACTGCCGTTGAGTCCCCTTTTCGTAGGTCTCCAAGTGAACCATGTGGCGGCCGAGAGAGCCGTGATCGCGCATGGCATCGTCGATCAACTCGACAATGGCGACGATGCGTTGCTGCAAGTTTTCGACGCCCACAGCGTTGATTGCCGCCTCGACCTCCGCAGGGGATGCCGACTTGATCCTTCGAGGCAGACCATAGGCTACATCCCGATTCTGCCACCCACTTGTCGGCCAGGGATCGAGAACGGCATCAAGGATCAGGTCTAGGACGACCTCTTCATCGCCAGACGAGCGAATGTCTTCCGCCCCGATGATGTCGTGTCGTGTCCAGAATATCCGATCAAGATCGAGACCGTATTCGAGATCCTTCCGGGAGATGGAGAGCTTCTCCATCTCTCCGAGAGTGAGACTTTCGGTGAAAGTGCCATCACCGCGAATGGTGGCACTGGCACGCCGGACGACATCAACCAGCGGGCCAGTAACACCGGCCTGTCGAATTTCATGCAAACTCAACCGTCTTCCGCCACTGTTAATCCTGCGGAACACTTCATCGATAGATGAAGTGGCAGCATCTCGATAAACCGAGACGGGAATCTGGTAGTTGGCAATCTCCAATGATGCTTCTCGGGGCATTATAGGCTGCTTTTGCTCCAGCTCTCCGGAGTGCAGCTTATCAAGGGTGTCACCCGTAGTCGCCAGATCGAAATACTCGCCTTTATATGGGTACTTATTCTCCATAAAGGAAAAGAAGGCTTCTAGGCGCTGAAGGCCGTCGATCAATTCGTAAATCTCGACGCCGGATTTTTTTCTCTGAGCAAGAAGAATCAGCGGAATCGGTAGCCTATTG
Source organism: Streptomyces sp. NBC_01260 (assembly GCF_036226405.1). Taxonomy (NCBI): domain Bacteria; kingdom Bacillati; phylum Actinomycetota; class Actinomycetes; order Kitasatosporales; family Streptomycetaceae; genus Streptomyces; species Streptomyces sp. NBC_01260. The sequence goes on from NZ_CP108464.1 coordinate 2,536,863, forward strand.
ACTGCAGAGTCGATTAGTTTCTCTTTTTCGTCCCGCGTCCAAACTAGCTTCCGCTGGTATCGGCGATCGACAATTAGTTTGTTCTTGCAATACTGGTTATAGAGTTGAATGAGGTTCTGTCCCTGCACGGAAAGCTCTGAGCTCTGCATGCGGATCACGCTAGTCCACGGAGCCACGAACTACTCGGTGAATGGCAGAACTGCATGAAGCCTATGGCTTCGCGTCGTGTTGGTGATGAGGAAGCCAGTCGCCTACAGAGGCACGTGCAGGCTCCGGGCAGGCGCTGGGCACCCTATCGTTGTGGTCACGAAGCATTACCACGCCTTCCGTCAGAGGATCCGTACGCCCTTGGATCTCCTCGCTCCAGTGGCGCCTCTCCCCCAGTCCGCACACAGTCCGCAGGACACCCAATCAGGATCGTCGCACCCCATCGCTGGCCAACGGCAAAAGGCCAGGTCAGCGGCCCACGGGGTAGATCCTCGCAGTTCACCGACCTGGCCCATTACTAGGGCCTGTATCGAGTCGTGATCAATCTGCGGGATTCGCCGTCGCTTCGGGGGCGGATCCTGTAGTCCGGTGTGCATGACGCGGAGACAGCTGACGGACGAGGAGTGGGGGTACGTGGAGCCGTACTTGCCGATCGGCGAGTACGGGCCGTACCCCACGAAACTGCGCGAGCAGTTCGAGGGTGTGATCTGGAAGTTCCGCTCGGGCGCGCAGTGGCGGGAGATGCCGGCCGAGTTCGGCGCTTGGCCCACCGTGTACAACCGGTTCCGCCAGTGGCGGGATGCCGGGGTCTTCGAGAACCTGCTGGAAGGTCTGATCGCGAAGGCTGCGGAGCGGGGCGAGGTGGACCTTTCGCTGGTCAGCGTGGACTCCACCACTACACGTGCCCACCACGACGCCGCCGGGATGCGCCTTGATCCGGAGACGCTGGACGCCCTGGAGAAGGCGGCCGAGGAGGAGAGGACCCGCTCAAAGGGGGCGACAGCGAGGAACAAGTCGGGCAGGACACCGACGTCGAGGCCCGGCGGGTCGAACGGCGACGCGTCCGGCGACGCCGCAAGCTCCGCCTGAAGGCCGCCCTGCTCGGCCGCTCGCGGGGCGGGCAGACCAGCAAGGTCCACGTCGCTGCCGACCGCAAGTGCAGACCGCTCGTCCTCACGCTCACCGCCGGACAGGCCGCCGACAGCCCGCAGTTCATCCCCGTGCTCAACAAGGTGCGGGTTCGCCTCCCGGTCGGCCGTCCCCGAACCCGGCCCGACGCGGTCGCCGGAGACAAGGCGTACTCCTCCCGAGGCAACCGCGCCTACCTGCGCAAACGCAGCATCAAGGCAGCCATCCCGGAGAAGAAGGACCAGACCGCCAACCGGAAGAAGAAAGGCCGCCGGGGCGGCCGGCCCCTCACCCACGACGCCGAGCTCTACAAGGACCGCAACACCGTCGAGCGCCTGATCAACAGGCTGAAGGCATGGCGCGGCATCGCCACCCGCTACGACAAGACCCCCGAGAGCTACCTCGCCGGACTCCACCTCCGCGCCTCCATGATCTGGATCAAGGACCTCACGCGAACCACTCATTGATCACAACTCAATACAGGCCCTAGGGAGACCAAGAAGGCTTGATCTCTGGTTAGGCGGTCTGACCTGCGGTTTCGCTGGTCACGCCACCTACCCGCCCGCACCCGGTCCCGCCGGTCGCCGAGAACGGCGTCCGCGCGGGCCGGGTGCGGTCTTTTGCGCCGCGAGGCCGGCCCGTTCTCAGGCCTCGGCCCGGCCGGCCGATTGATACCAGCCACCCGCAAGGGGCTCGTACGTCAGCACCGCACGGTTCTCCCGGTGCAGGAAGTGCGCGGCGACGTCGCGGACCTCCTCGGCCGTGATGTCGAGCAGGTTGCCGAGTGCGCTGCGGGCGAGCTGGGCATCACCGAAGAGCACGGCGTAGCGGCAGAACTCGTCGGCCCGCCCGGCGACCGTTCCCAGCCGGTCCAGCCACTCGCGCTCAAGCTGGGCCTGGGCGCGTTCCAACTCGTCGGGCAGGGGTCCCTCGGCGGCGAATCGGGCCAGCTCCTCGTTGACGGCTGCATCGATGGCCTCGACCTCCCCGGCGGTGGCGTCGCCGACGGCCTTGACGTCGAGCCAGGCCATGGAGGGCGCCCCGACGAGCCGCAGCAGGCCGAACCCGGCCGAGACGGCGAGCCGGTCGCGGCGCACCAGCCGGTTGTGGAGGCGGCTGGACTCGCCACCGCCGAGGACGGTGAGCGCCAGGTCGGCGGCGTCGCAGAGGCGGGTGCCGTCGTGCGGCATCCGGTAGGCGGCCATCAGGGCACGGTTGGGCACGTCCTCGACCAGGTGCCGGCGCTGTTCGCCCGCCATCGTGTCCTCGGGGAGCGCGCCGGAACGCGGCACCGGCCGGCGGTGGTTGGCCGGAATGGACCCGAAGTACTTCTCCACCCAGGCCAGGGTCTGCTCGGGGTCGATGTCTCCGACGACGGAGAGCACGGTGTTGTCGGGGGTGTAGTACGTACGGAAGAAGGCGCGTGCCTCCTCCAGAGTCACCGCGTCCCGGTCCGCGTTGGAGCCGATGGGGGTGTGCCGGTAGGGATGCCCCTGCGGATAGACCAGCTCGACCAGCCGCTCGAAGGCGTCTCCGTAGGGGACGTTGTCGTACCGCTGGCGGCGTTCGTTCCTGACGACGTCGCGTGCCCGCTCCAGCACGCTGTCGTCCACGGCTGCGAGGAGTGAGCCCATCCGGTCGGCCTCCAGCCAGAGCACGAGCTCCAGCTGGTGGGCGGGCACCGTCTGGAAGTAGTTGGCGCGCTCGAAGCTGGTGGTGCCGTTGAGCGAACCGCCGGCTTGCTGCACCAGCTCGAAGTGGCCGTTGTCCATGACCTGGGCCGAGCCCTGGAACATCAGCATGCAGAAGAGGTGCGCCAGGCCCGTACGGCCCTTGGGGTCGTGGCGGGAGCCGGCGTCGTACCAGACGTTCACGGCGGCGACCGGGGTGTTGTGGTCCTCGGAGAGCAGCACGCGCAGGCCGTTGGGGAGGCGGTGCTCGATGATGTCGATGCCCGCTATGGCGGAGGCGGACCGCTCGGCGGCGCCCCTGAGCAGGTCCCCGGCGGCCTGCTGGCGTGCGGCGTGGGCCGCCCCCTGCTGCGCGGCGGCGCCCAGCAGCCGCCGTTCCGCCGTGCGCAGCTGCTCGGCCTCCGGTCCGACCCGGTCGAGGCGGGTCTGCTCGCGCAGTTCCTCCAACTCGCGGATACGTTCCAGGACTTCCGCCTGCAGCGCTCGCTCCCTGGCCTCGGCCTCGGCCAGCTTCCGGCCCACTGTGGCGAGTTCCTCGGCGGGGTCGACGATCTTCTCGGGTGGAGCGGCGTTGTGCGCGAACACGAAGTCCCGGGCCGCGTCGATGCTGCGCTCCTGCGGGATGGGCCGGCGGTCGCGGGCGAGGTTGTCGTGCAGCTGGGAGAACAGCGGGTGCAGCTTCAGCCCGGCCGGCTGGCCGGGAACGCCCGCGTCGACCAGGTCGGCGAGGTACTTGGTGAAATAGGTCTGCGGCTGCGCCGCGTGCGCGTCGGCCTCGTACCAGGCGGTGGCATCGGCGCTGCTGGCGGTCATGGTGTAGGCGCCGGTCCGGGAGGCCCGCTCCAGCACCTCTTCGGGGGAACCGGCGAGGGCGTGGTCGCGGTGGGTGGCCAGCCCGGAGAAGCAGCAGTCGAGCATGACCACCTTGGTGGCGGCGCGGCTGTAGCCCATGCGGCCCGGCGTACGGCGGTGAACGGCAGACTCGTGGTCGCCCGCCGGTGCGGCTCGGTGCGGGAGCCGATCAGCCCCAGACAGAGCTGGTCCTCGTCGTCGATCTGGCCGTGCCCCACGTAGTAGAACAGCGCCACGTCGGTGGTGTCCTCGAACAGGTCGAGCAGACGGTCGGACAGATCACCCGGGCCCGGCTCGTTGGGCAGTACCGCCACCCGGTCCTCCGGCCAGCCGCAGCGCGGGCCGGTGAGCAGCCGGTACATGCGGTTCAGACTGTGCCGGGCGGCGGCGACCGAGGTGAGATGCGTGTAGTCCCACGTGCCGATCAGCACGGCTCGCGAGCGCCCGTAGTCGTGCAGTGGCCGCTGGTCAGTCATCGAGGAGCCGCTCCAGGATCGGCATGACCTCCTCGACGTTGGTGGCGTCGACGGTCACCTTCTTCCCCCGCACCGACACAGTGACGGAAATGTCGCTGCGCTTCGCCCGCAGGTACTGCGGCAGGATCTTGATCACGGTGACCAGTCCGGTGCTGGCGGCCAGCACGCTGAGCACATCGAACGCGCCCTGCTCGCCGGGGCCCGGTGTTCCGGGCGTCCGGCGGACCTCCGCTCCCGGAGGCAGGGCCAGAGTCAGCCAGGTCCGCAGCGAGCCCAGCTCGCCCTGAGGGTGTACGGCCAGCTCCACGCTGTGTGCGGCCTCGGTGCCCATGACGCCCCCGCATCCCGGTGGCGCCGACCCTGCCGACCCTGGCAGGCCCGGGCTCATCACCATCCGCAGGAACTTCGGCGTCCACTCCGCCAACACCGACGCGTTGAGCATCGGATCTCCCTCGGAGACAATCACCACCCAGGAATAACTGTCAAGCGGTGCAATCCAGTTCAGGTCAGGGCCGTTCCGGGCGCGGATGCCGGCCCGCGCGCCGGCGGCCGAGAAGGCCGCCGGCGAGCAGCGCCCCGGCCAGGACCAGCGCGGAGTTGACCAGGATCGCGACCGCGACACCCGACAGGACGGCCTGCGGGCCGCTGTCGCCGAGGCCGGACATCCGGGCGGTGGCGATGGCGCTCATCACCGGGATGCCCAGCGTGATGCCGACCTGCTGGGTCATCGTGGCGAGGCCGGTGGCCAGGCCCTGCTCGTCGTCGGGGAGGCCGGAGGTCGCGGTGACCATGAAGCCGACGATCATCAGCATGTTGCCGACACCGCCGACGAACGTGGCCGCCAGCAGCAGCCAGATCCAAGTCCCGGAAGTGCCGAGCGCGACCAGGGAGAGGGTGGCGGCGGCCTGGACGATACCGCCGGTGACGATGGTCGCCCGGTTGCCGAACCGGCCGACGGCGCGGCCGCCGAGGGTGCCGCCGATGACCGTGCCGATGCCGAGGACGCCGAAGGCGAGGCCGGTGGCGAGGGGCGAGTAACCGAGGACTTCCTGGAGGTAGAGGGTCAGCAGGAAGACCAGGGAGGTCTCGGTGACGAAGGCGATCAAGCCGGTGACGTTGCCCCAGATGACGCTGCGGCGCTTGAGGATGTGTACGGGGACGAGCGGCGCGGCGGCCCTCTTCTCGACGGACCAGAAGCCGATGAGCAGCGCGGCACCGGCGAGCAGCGCGGCCAGGGTGGCGGGCGCGGTCCAGCCGGTCGCGCCGGCCTGCGTGAGTCCGTGGACCAGGAGCAGCAGTCCGCCGGTGACGGTCGCGGCTCCGGGCACGTCGAGGCGGGGCCGTGCGGCCGGGCGCGAGTCGGTGATGACGGACGGGGCCAGGGCGACGACGAGTGCGGCGACGGGCACGTTGACGAAGAAGGCCCAGCGCCAGGAGAGCAGATCGGTGAGCAGTCCGCCGAGGATCGCGCCCGCCGTGAACCCGGCGGACATCAGGGCCCCGTTGAGGCCCAGGGCTCGTTCGCGCAGCGGGCCCTCCTTGAACGCCGTGGTCAGCAGGGCGAGTCCGGCCGGGGTGACGGCCGCGGTGGCGAGGCCCTGGAGGACACGGGCGGTGAGCAGTACGCCGGGGGAGGTCGCCAGCCCGCCCAGGGCCGAGGAGAGGCCGAGGACGACCATCCCGCCCATGAAGACGCGCTTGCGCCCGACGAGGTCGGCGACGCGGCCGAACAGGAGCGTGAACCCGGCGGCGGCCAGGGCGAACGCGGTGGCGATCCACTGCAGGTCCGGGAGGGCGAAGCCGAGCCCCTCGCCGACGACCGGCAGGGCGACGTTCAGGATCGAGAAGTCCACCGCGATCATGAACTGGGCGCCGAGGAGGAGAGCGAGGACGAGCTTCTGCTGGCCGGTCATACGTGGTGCGGCCACCGGCGGGGCCGCGGTGGCCGGGGCACTGCCGGTGGCGCGTGACGGGGTCTGGCTGGGTGCGGACATGGTTGCCCTTCCTCGGGCGGAAGTTTTAACGGTTCTGTAGTTCCGTTAAGATGAGGCGACCGTAGCAGAGGAGAGCGCAGTAATGGAACTGGAGACCCGTTATGACATCTGAGGGTGTGGAACCCGGCACGGTCCGGCCCGGCGGGCGCACCGCCCGGGTGCGGGAGTCCGTCCTGCGCGCGGCGGGTGACGCGCTGGCCGAGCACGGCTTCGACCGCCTCGATCTCGCCGATGTCGCGCGCCGCGCGGAGGTCGGCAAGACGACCGTCTACCGCCGCTGGTCCAGCCCCACCGGGCTGATCGCGGATCTGCTCGACGACATGGCCGAGCAGTCCTCCCCGCGCACGGCGACCGGCTCGCTGGCCGAGGACCTCAGGGCCAACGCCCGGCTCGTGCTCAAGACCCTCACCGACCCGCGCCAGGGCGCCCTGTTCCGCTCCGTGATCGCGGCGGCGACCTGCGACGAGCGCACGGCTCGGGCCCTGCACCGCTTCTACGCGATCCGGCTCAAGGAGTGGTCCGGCTGTGTCACCGAGGCCGTCGAGCGCGGGGAGCTCCCCGCGGGCACGGATCCGGACGAGGTGATCCGTGCCGTGTCGGCGCCGCTCTACTACCGCCTGCTGGCCAGCGGCGACCCGCTCGACGCGGCGGCCGCCGACCGCGCGGCCGACGCCGCCGCGGCGGCCGCGAGGGCGGGTACGTACGTGAGCTGAGCTCAGCCCGCCCGCAGCCGGGCCGCCCAGGGGTGGTCCGCGCCCTCGGCCAGAGTGATCGTCTCGGTCAGCCAGGCGCGCTGGTCGTCACCAAGGACCGGCAGCGCGGCCTCGAAGTCCTGCTCGTCCTTGGGGCGCCGGGACCGGGACTTGTACAGCAGCTGCACCTGCGGCACGACATGGGGGACGCCGTCCTGGGAGACCGCGCCCAGCCGGTCCAGCGGGAGCCTGATCCTGGGGTCGCGCCGGAACACCCAGTCATCACCCGCCATGTCGTCGAGCATGAACTGGACGCGCCACGGCTCGTCCGGGCCCGGCCGGCACCAGATGTCGTGGACGTGTGCCGGCAGGACCTCTCCAGGGTTCCAGGGCCGCAGGGTGCCGGGCGGATCGGCGGCCCACCACTCCCAGCCCGGCAGCATCTGCTGGACGGCGAGCTGGTCGCGGCGCAGCAGGAGTACGTCGATGTCACCATGCTCGCGGTAGGCGCGGCCGACGGCCAGTTCGACCGCGTACCCGCCCGCGATCCACCACGGGCTGCGCAGCGGGGTGAGCAGGTGGACGGTTTCGGCGAGGGGCAGCGGGTCCCAGGGACCCCAGGGGGTTTCCGTACGCATCGGGTTCCGGTCGGCTCGTCGGGGCGGGGCGGGGCGTGTCGGGTTGGGGCGTGTCGGGTTGCGATGGGTTGGGTTGGATTGGGTTCCAGTCGGGGCAGGTCGGGCCGGTGGGGCGACGGCACGCCAGGATGCCCGCCGGGGGTGGTCCGTCCGTCAGCCCGGGGGGAGGAGGTGCCGGTAGCTGTCCGGGTGCTCCCTGAGGTAGGTGGCCAGGTCCTTGGCCGGCCGGCCGGTGAGCCGGGGTACGGCGTCCGAGACGGCGGCCATCTCCCCCGCCGCGATGGCCTCGTACGACGTCACCCAGCCGGCCACCTCCCAGTCCTGCGCGCCGTACCGGGACCGTGAGGCGTAGGCCTCCTCCCGCGTCTGGGGCACATAGGTGATGGTCCGTCCGGCGGCCCGGCTCAGCTCCTCGGCCGCTTCGGCGAGGGTGAACGCCTCGGGGCCGGTCAGGTCGTACGTCACCCCGTCGTGCGCGGCGTCGCCGTCGGGGCCGCCGGCGGGCAGCAGGACCGCGGTCGCGGCGTCGGCGATGTCCTCGTGGGCCACCGCCGCCACCCGGCCGTCCCCGGCCGGGCCGCGCAGCACGCCGTCGGTGCCGGTCATCGCCGGGAGGCCGGCGAGGTACCAGCTGTCGCGCAGGAAGGTGTGGCGGACGCCGGAGACGCGGATGTGCGCCTCGGTCTCCCAGTGGTCCCGGGCGAAGGTGAACGTCGCGTCCGGCGCCGCGCCGAGGAAGGAGACGTACACGATCCGTTCGACGCCCGCGGCCGTCGCCGCGTCCACGGCGCTCACGTGCTCGCGCACCCGGTCCGGGCTCTCGTGCGCCGAGACGAGGAACAGGGTGTGCGCCCCGGCCAGCGCGCGGCGCATCGCCTCCCCGTCGCCGTAGGGCGCGGCCGGTGCGGTGTCGGCGCCGGGCAGTTCGGGCAGCCGGGCCGGGTCGCGGCCCAGCAGCCGGACGGGAACACCGGCCCGGGTCAGCCGCTTCGCGACCCGGCCGCCGAGCGCGCCGCTCGCGCCGGTGACCGCGGTGAGGGGGCCGCTCGTGAGGTCTTCGGAACCGTGCGTGTCGTCCGAGGGGGTCATACGGGGTCGCCTTTCTTGTGCTGCCAGGGGCGCACCTCCACGACAGCGTCGACCGGAACCGGTCCGTAGATGTGCGGGAATTCCTCGCCGCCGGGTGTGACCGACTCGTACCGCACGGGCGCGGGGAGCCGCTCGGTGTCGATGACGAGCACCACCAGGTCCTGGTCGCCGGCTCCGGCCCGGCTCCCGGCGCCGTACAGCATCTCGGCCACACCGGGGAGCTGGTGCGGCAGCGAGCAGTGGATGAAGCCCTCTTCGTGCAGGGTGCGGCCGCGGGTGGACATCTCGTATGTCCCGATCCCGCGGGCCGCCTCCCACAGCGGGCCTTCGGTGAGGTGCAGCAGTTCGGCCATGGGCCAAAACTAGCCGCGCCGACGCGTCCTCCGTGCCATCAGCGCGGCCGCCGATCCCGCGACCAGCAGCGCCGCCGCGATCCCGCCGATCACCCATTCACCGCCATGCGAACCCGTGTTCGGGAGTTCTCCTCCCGGGTGGGGCCGGTGCGGCCAGGAGTGGGTCGGGGTGGGCTCGGGACCGGGGGTCGTCTCCGACGGGGACGGTCCGGGCGTCTCCGACGGGGACGGTCCGGGCGTGTCCGTCGGGGTCGGACCCGGCGTGTCCGTCGGGCTGGGGGTGGGGGTGGGCGTCGGGGTGGGCGTCGGGGTGGGTGTCGGCGACGGCTCCTCGCCGCAGTCCGGCGGATCGCCGTTGAAGGGATAGGCGTGCATTTCCTGGCCGCCCGATTCGCCCTCCGACGTGTGGGTCAGCGAACCAGCGCTGTAGAAGCGGCCGTTGGTGCCGCTCATCATCAGGGTCGCCACACTGGACTGCTGCCCGATCAGCACACTGCCCTGGAACTGACCGGTGCCCTTCAGCCCGATCGTGGTGGCGTCCGGGAAGTTCCACATCAGACGCTCACGGAGTCCGGACTGCGGCAACACACCCATGTACGTGCTGATGTTGCGGGTGCTTCCGTAGACGTTGACCAGCACGGTCGCGTCGTCGGGAACGCCGTTGAAGACGATGCCCTCCTGGCCGCCCGAACCCGTGGTCAGATCGGCGTCCAGCGCGAAGACCTGGACAGCGGAGCTGCCGTCGCCGGTGAAGACGGTCTCGGAGCCGTTGTTCTGCGTCGTTCCGGTCGTCGGGCGCCGGTGGTCCTTGTTGTCGTCGTACGCGTAGCAGTGGCTGGCCGCCGTCAGCTGGTCGCGCAGCGCGGTGTACGGAGCGGCGGCGTCGGCGTCGTGGACCGCGGTCGGGATCACCGTCCCGGTGAGGCCCTGGGCGTATCGCACCACACCGTGTTTGAGCCCCTCCTCGGCGAGCAGCCGCTCATCGGTGGCGACGCTCAGATCGCCGCCCACCGTCAGGAAGTCGGAGTCGTTGGGCGGTGGCACCCGCGACCCCACCCCTGCGACGCCGACGTTGTAGATCTGCGAGGCACCGGCCCGTTTGCTCATGTCGAAGCGGCCGAGGGTGACGATCTTCCCCTCGGCCTCCGCGGCGGCCTCCCTGACCAGGTAGTCACCACCGACGTAGATGTTGATGTTGCTGTCGTGGCCGACCACGGGTCCGTTGTTCGGATCGTTCCAGGTGGCGGGGCAGTCATCCCCCAGGCACGGTCCGAGACCGCCGGGCAGCGGCTCGGCGGCCGCGGTGGGTGCGATGGCCCCCACCATGGCCGCCGCTGCCGCCACCGTCACCGCCACGCGGTGGGCGTTACCGCTCCTGCGCGCTTTTGTTCCCATACAGCGCAATATGCAGCTTTACTGAGTGCTCATCAGCTGTGCCACGCCGGGCGGGCAGCCCCCTTCCGCCGACCGGTCGGCCGGGTCAGCCCTGGACGGCGGCTCGGGCCGGTGCTCGGGTGGGTACTCGGATGGCGGCTCGGTTAGATGCCCGGACGGGTGCTGGACGGTGCTCCCGTCAGCCCGCCAGCAGCTTCGCCTCGGTCTGCGGATCGAGGCCGACCGCGGGCCGGTCGGGCCGCTGCGGTGCGCTGCCGCCCAGTTCACACAGCCACGTCCAGGTGTCGGCGACCGTCTCCCGGACCGGCCGGCAGTGCAGCCCCGTGGCGTACGCCCTGCTGACATCGCCCTGGTGCACGCTGTCGTACAGCTCCCCCGGCGGCAGCCAGACCGGCAGATCGGTCCAGGGCTCCACGCCCGCCGCGAGAATCGCCCCGGTGTCGGTCCAGCGCAGCTCCGCATCGGAGCCGGTGGCACGCACGCAGGCGTCGAGCAGCTCCCCCATCGTGGCGTGCCCTGGGCGGCTGACCAGGTTGTACGGTCCGTGCAGTCCGCTCTCGGCGGCGTCCAGCAGCCATCCGGCGAGGTCACGGGCATCGATGTACTGAAGGGGCAGATCAGGGGTCCCGGGGGCCAGCACGGCTCCGCCGCGGGCAATCCGCGTCAGCCACCACGGCAGGCGGCCGATGTTCTCCCAGGGACCGATGATCAGTCCCGCGCGGACGAGCAGCGCCCGGTCGCCGAAGGCGTCCAGCGCGGCCAGTTCACCACCCCGTTTGGCCAGGGCGTACGAGACGTCCCCACCGTCGTCCGGTGAGGCACCGTCCACCAGCGGACCGTCCTCGGGCAGGCCGGCCGGAGTCGGGTACTCGTACACGGAGCGGCTGGAGACGTACGCGTACCGCCGGGCACGGCTCGACAGCAGCCGGGCCGCGTCCCGTACGGCCGAGGGGGCGCCACTCCAGGTGTCGACGACCAGATCCCAGGTGTACGTGCCGCCCCCCGGCCCCCCGGCGGCTTCGAGGGCGGCCAGAGAGCCCTCGGCGGAGCGGTCGCCGAACAGTTCGGCCGCGCCGGGCGGCGGCGCGTGGTGGCCGCGGTGGAACACCGTGACCTCCCAGCCGCGCGCGAGGGCGTCCTCGGTGACGGCCCGGCCGACGAATTCAGTACCACCCAGCATCAGAAGCCTCATGACGCCGACTCTGCCTCCCCGCGCCCCGGACCGGAACCGGCCTCGCTCTGGGCTGAATCGGGCCCGGCCGGGTCCGTGCTCGGGCACCGCCCGGTCCGCCCAGGCCCTGCCCGGTCCGTCCAGGCCCTGCCCGGTCCGTCCTCAGGAGGAACGGGCGAGCGGGCTCCGGTTGCGCAGCAGCCACTGGTGGTAGCCGTCGGCCTGCCGGGCCGCCTCCCGGTACGCGGCCTCCAACTCCCCGTACACCGCCGCCATGTCGGCGCCCGGCCGGGAGACCAGCAGCAGACGTACGGCGAGCGGGTCGTCGCGCAGCGGGCGGATCGCCATGTCGTCGCGCGGGCCTGAGGTCGGCTGGCAGGGGGCGACCGCCTCGCCGAGGACGACGAGGGAGGCGGCGGTGAGGTAGTCGCCGTGCAGCACGGTCGGCGCGACCCCGGCCGCGCCGAACACCCGCCGCAGACCGTCCCATTCGCCGTCCACCGTGGGGTCGACCATCCACCGGTCGGCGGCCAGGTCGGCCAGGTCGACGACGGGCAGGGCGGCGGCCGGGTGGTCGCGGGCCATCGAGATGAACTGCGGTTCGCGGTCCAGGAGCACCCGCTGCACCAGACCGTCCGGCACGTACAGCGGGCAGCCCTCCACCTCGTGCACGAAGGCGACGTCGAGCCGGCCCGCCTCGACCGCGCGCAGCAGCGCGTGGGCCGACACGTCGACCCGCAGCGAGATGTCCGTGCCGGGCAGCCGGATGCGCAGCCTGCGCAGCCAGTCGCCGACGACCCGGCTGGCGGTGCAGCCGATCCGCAGCCGGGGGCCGCCGGCGCGGGCCGCGTCCGCCTCCGCCTTCGCATCGGTGACCAGGGCGCGCATCCCGTCCACGAGCGGGCGGGCCCGGCTGAGGACGGCGTGGCCGAGCAGGGTGGGGCGGCAGCCGGTGCGTTCGCGGCTGAACAGCTCGGCGCCCAGGGAGTTCTCGATCCGGCGCAGTTGAGTGGTGAGCGAGGGCTGGCTCACGCCCAGTCTGCGGGCCGCCCGGTGCAGGCTGCCGGTGTCGGCGATGGCGCACAGCGCCCTGAGGTGCCTCACCTCAAGCTCCATACCGCCGAGCCTAGGGCGGCGGGACCGCGCCGCACCAGACGCCCCAACCCCATCAAAGGCCTGCAATTCAGCGGTCGTTGGAATGCCGGACACCGCTTGTGCGCTCTCGCGTCATCCCGTCCTCGCCCAGGAGTGGCAGCGGGGTGATAGGGCGGTGTTATCGCCGGTTGGCATCATCCGCCGTGGCTCCGCTTCGCCGACACTCTCTCCGTACCGCCCCCGTCCGAGTCCGATCATCGGACGGGTTCATCGGACAGGTAACTGGTAGGAGACCCCCCATGAGACACCCCAGGACCGTCATGTCGGCCGTGCTCGGCCTCGGCTTCGGCCTCGCCGCCGCGCTGGGAACCGCACCCGCGCTCGCCTCTGCCGCCCCGGCACCTGCCTCTTCCGCCCCCCACGTCGCGTACACCGCCCACTCCGGATCGCACGAGAGCGCCGCCGCCAACAAGGCGTTCTTCGAGGCGGTCGCGAAGTCGGTGGCCGAGAAGCGGGCCGCCCACCCGGGCGTCCAGTCGGTCACCATCGTCTACAGCACGGCCAACGCCCCCAGCTTCCGCACCCAGATAGCCAACAGCGCGCAGATCTGGAACAGCTCGGTCTCCAACGTCCGGCTGCAGGAGGGGTCCAACGCCGACTTCACCTACTACGAGGGCAACGACCCGAGCGGCTCGTACGCCAGCACCGACGGACACGGCAACGGCTACATCTTCCTCGACTACGCGCAGAACCAGCAGTACAACTCGACCCGCGTCACGACCCACGAGACCGGGCACGTGCTCGGTCTGCCGGACCACTACTCGGGCCCGTGCAGCGAGCTGATGTCGGGCGGCGGCCCCGGCCCCTCCTGCACCAACCCGTATCCGAACGCCAATGAGCGCAACCAGGTGAACTACCTGTGGCAGAACGGCTTCGCGGCCGCGCTCGCCCGCAGCGGTTCCTGACCCTGCCGACAGGGCCACCTCGCAGGACGAGGTGGCCCTTCGCGGGTTCGCGGCCCACCGCGGGGCGGGTGCGGCCCGTCCTTCGCGGGGGCGGGGTGCGGCCCGTCCTTCGCGGGGGCGGCGCCGTTTCGGCGGTGTTCGCGACCGTCAGCCCTTGTCAGCTGTTCAGTTCGGTACGGACGAGGGTCAGCAGCTCGTCCTCCGTCATCCCGAGTTCACGGGCGTCGCCGACCATCTCGCGTACCCGCTCCAGCAGCCTTGCGCGGTGCGGGGAGGCGCCCGCGGCGACCACCGCGCCGCGCCCCCGGCGCAGTTCGATCAGCCCTTCCTCGCGCAGCCGCTGGTAGCCGCGCAGCGCCGTGTGCACATTGACGCCCAGCGATTCCGCGAGAACCCGGGCGGCGGGCAGCCGCTCCCCCGGGTCCACCGCCCCGTCGGCGACGGCACGGCGCACGCAGGCCGCGATCTGGTCGCCGAGCGGCACGGTAGAGGTGGGGTCGACCCGGAAGAGCATGGTCATTGTTCCGTTCGACGCTGATCGATCAGGGTGTTGAGGAGCGCGGCAGCGGTCGCCGAGTCATCGACGGTCACCGCGAAGTCCCGTCCGCCGGAGAGCCTTGCCACGATCCCCTCGCCGGAACGGATCATGACGCCGGTACGCCCGGGGCCGATCCGGTAGCCCCAGCCCCCGTACTCGGCCAGGACCTTGATATTACGGCTGCTCGCCGCCTCGATCCTGTCGAGCGGGACTCTTATGCGCGGCCACGGCAGCACCCCGGACACCGTGATGCCGCGCCGGTCCACTGATACGTACGGACGGGCGAAGCTCGCGAAGAGCACCCCCACGAGGAGCGCCGGAACCGCAGCCATCCAGCTCGCGGTGAACATCAGGGCGATCCCGCCCCCGAGCACGGCGAGCGCGAGCGGGGGCAGCCACCAGGTCCCGGCGCTGCGCGCCCACCCCGCGACCTCCCCGTCGGCCAGCGCGATCCGTGCGCCGTCACCGGCCGGCCCGCCACCGGCGGGCTCCTCCGGTGCGGGAAGGAGCGCGGCGAGCAGCAGACCGAGCCCAAAGGCGAGCGCGGCGACTCCCAGGGCCGCGGCCATGTGCCACATCGGGAACGAGACACCCTGCGCCCGGCCCTGCGCGTCCTCGGTGGCATCCACGTTGACGAGCATGACGACCGCCATCAGGTAGCCGAGGCTTCCGGCGAAGGCATAGCCACTGGCGACGAGCGTCCGGTACCCGCGGGCGGTGAACTTCCCCGTGACCGACATCAGGGCCCACAGGGCGCCGGTCCCGACGAACAGGACCGCGATGACCGCGACGTACGAGCCCTGGCTCGCATGGTCGTCCACTTGACCGTCGCCCACGAAGTGGCTGGCCAGCTGCGCGGGCAGCCGGTCACGGCGGGCGGCGAAAAGGATGAGGTCGGCGGCGGGAGCGAGCACGAACGGCAGCACGGCAACGGCCACACGGCCGACATTCCTACGGTTCATCAAAACCTCCATTGTTCGCATGTTAGTAGAACAATAGAAGTGCGGCAATGCGGAACCCGCCTGACGGTGACGCGCTGTCAGGCGGGCTGGGGCGGTGAGTCGGTTCAGGGGGTGAGCGGTCGGGCGGGTTCGAGCGGTCAGGCGGGTTCGAGCGGTCAGGCCAGTTCGAGCGGGAACGCGCCACGGTGGCCGGTGCCCGCGCCCGCCGCCGGCCTGGGCTCGAACTCCGGGCAGCTCCAGGTCTCCTGGACGAAACCGCTGCGCCGGTCCCAGAGATCGAGGACATCGCCCTGGCCGTCCGCGCCGCGGTAGGCGTCCTTGGCACCCCGGAAGCAGGCGAGACCTCCGGAGAGGCCGCGGCCGGGCGCCGGGAAGTAGTCCGAGAAGGCGCAGGCTATACAGGTCTGGAGCCGTACCCCGGGCGGAAGAACCCGCTGGATGGTGGCGAGCGCGGACCCGAAGTCACTCTCGGCCCGATGGGACCGGAAGCCCGCTCCGCCGAACTGCAGCTCCAGGTAGAGGTACGGGTCCGGCCTGCGCAGGGACAGCAGGCAGCTGAGCCTCGCCTGCTGGGCCACCCCGTCCGCGATGACCGGGAACGGCAGGTCCCATTCCAGGACGCAGTCGTTGAGCACGCCGTCCGCCAGGGCGAACATCTCGCCCTGGTCCGGCGTACCCGCCACGGGGCGGAGACCGTCGAAGCTTTCGCCCTCGAAGTCGACGCCCCGGATACGGAGGCGGAGTTGCTGTCCGTCGGTGGTGAGGATGACGGCATCGGATCCCTGCCGGTCCCGGTACCACCCTGCCCACGACTCATCTGTCATGGGCAGGGACTGTAGCCCGTGCCTCCGACACTCCCCCTGCCGCCCTCCACTTCCCCGCGTGGGCCCTGTGACCTCGGCCGATCATCAACCCGCCCGCCGGAGGCCGCCCGTCGCGTCCCGCCCCTTCGCCTCACGCCCCTTCACGTCACGTCCTTCACATCACGTCCTCCACGTCACGCCCCTTCGTTCAGTGCGCCCGGCGGGTGACGAACTCCGCCAGGGCCAGGAGATCGCCCGCCGCGGACAGATCGGGCACCGCGCGGGACAGGTGGTGCACGGCGCGGGCCATCCGGTCCGCTGCGTAGATCTGCGCCCAGTCACGGCCGCCGGCCCGGTCGACGGCGTCGGACGCACGGCTCACCTCCCCGGCCGTGTTCATGGCACCGCGGTAGAGCGCGGCGAGCTCCGTGGCCGCCGGGGTTCCGGAATTGAGTGCGGCGACCACGGGCAGCGACTTCTTGTGGGCGGCGAGATCGGCGCCGACCGGCTTCCCGGTCTGGGCCGGGTCACCCCAGATGCCGATGAGGTCGTCGATGAGCTGGAAGGCCAGCCCCGCCTCCCGGCCGAAACCGTCCATCGCTCCGACGCCACGCTCGTCCGCGCCCGCGTAGAGCGCACCCAGCGCGCAGGCGCAGCCGAGCAGCGCGCCCGTCTTGGCCGTGGCCATGGCCAGGCACTCGTCCAACGAGACCTCGTCCGGGCCGCGTTCCTCGAAGGCGCAGTCGGCCTGCTGGCCCGCGCACAGCTCGATGACGCAGGTCGAGAGCCGGGCCGAGGCGCGCGACGACACCGCACGGGCGTCCTCGGCGAGCAGCCGCTGGGCGAGGGCCAGCATGGCGTCGCCCGCGATGACGGCGTCCGGGATACCGAAGACCGCCCAGGCCGTGGCGCGATGGCGACGGGTTCGGTCCTCGTCGATGACGTCGTCGTGCAGCAGGGTGAAGTTGTGGGCCAGTTCGACGGCGACGGCCGCCCGCACGGCGTCCCGGGGGTCGCCTCCGAGCGCCCGGGTGGCGGCCAGCACGAGCGCGGGCCTGATCGCCTTGCCCGCGCCGCCCGCGGCCGGGCTTCCGTCGGCGTGCTGCCAGCCGAAGTGGTACATGGCGACGCGCCGGATCGATCCGGGCAGCGAGGCGACCGCCGCCCGCAGGTGGGGGTCGACGAGGGATCGGGTGTACTCCAGAAGAGCTGCGGCCTCGTTGCCCTCGGTCGCGGCATCCGTATAGGTCATGGTCAATCGGTCACCCCGGTCGTTGTCGTCCCGGCCGGGTCGCTGTCGCTCCGGGCCGGGGACGTGGGTGGTTGCTGTGGGTACTGCGGACCGTGGCCCGTGGGCCCGGACCCGGGGACAGCCCCGGCGGTCCGGGCGCACGGGCCTGGGGCGTGTGCGGGGAGCCCCGCCTGCCCCGTGGCGCTTCGCCCGCCCTAACGCCAGCGGCTGACCTCGACGTTCTCCAGGACGCCGAGGGCGTCCGGCACCAGTACGGCCGCCGAGTAGTAGGCCGTCACGAGGTAGGAGATGATCGCCTGCTCGTCGATCCCCATGAAGCGGACCGACAGGCTGGGCTCGATCTCGTCGGGGATGCCCGTCTGCTGGAGTCCGACGACGCCCTGTTCGGACTCACCGGTCCTCATGCAGATGATCGATGTGGTGCGGGCGTCGGTGACCGGGATCTTGTTGGACGGGAAGATCGGAACCCCGCGCCAGGCGGACATGCGCTGCCCGCCGACATCCACGCTCTCCGGAACCAGGCCGCGCTTGCTGCACTCCCGGCCGAAGGCGGCGATGGCCCGCGGGTGGGCCAGGAAGAGCTTCGATCCGCGGCGGCGCGAGAGCAGTTCGTCCATGTCGTCGGGACCGGGCACGCCGTCGTGGGGCTGGATCCGCTGGCCGTAGTCGCAGTTGTTGAGCAGGCCGAACTCGCGGTTGTTGATCAGCTCGTGCTCCTGGCGCTCACGCAGCGCCTCGACCGTGAGCCGCAACTGCTGCTCGGTCTGGTTCATCGGCTGGTTGTACAGGTCGGCGACCCGGCTGTGGACCTTCAGCACGGTCTGCGCGACGCTCAGTTCGTACTCGCGCGGCGCGGAGTCGTAGTCGACGTACGTGTGCGGGACGACGGCCTCGCCGCTGTGCCCCGCCGACAGGTCGATCTCCGCTTCGCCGTACTTGTTGGTGCGCTGCTGCGGGATGGCCAGCAGCCCGGCGAGATGCTCGCGCAGCGAGTCGGACCGCTCGGCGAGGTTGAGCACATCCGCCCGCTGCAGCGTCAGTACGGTGCAGTCGGTGACGGCGCGGGCCGAATACTCCCAGAGGGCGTCGCCCTCGATGAGGGCGTGGTCGCCGAAGTACGCCCCGTCGGCATGCACCCCGAGCACCGTCTCGTCCCCGTAGGGGCCGGTGCCGATCTTCTCGACCCTTCCGTGCGCCAGCAGGAAGACCCGGTCCGCCGCGTCACCGGCCGCGGCCAGGAGCCGTCCGGCGGGGATGTCACGCTGCTCGCACCTGCGGGCCAGCTCGGCGAGCGCCTCCTCGTCCCCGAAGTCCCTCAGGGCCGGGAGTTCACCGAGCTCGGCGGGGATGACCGCCACCCGGTCCCCCGTCTGCACGAAGGTCACCCGGCCGTCGCCGACCGAGTAGCTCAGCCTGCGGTTCACCCGGTATGTGCCGCCCTGCACCTGGACCCAAGGGAGCATCTTCAGCAGCCACCGTGAGGTGATCTCCTGCATCTGCGGAGCGGACTTGGTGGTCGTCGCGAGGTTCCGCGCGGCTGCCGTGCCAAGACTCTGCTGCGGCGGCACCTGCACGTTCTGAACCTCTTCACCAACGGACATCTGGCGTCCTCTCGATCATCGGCTGAGCTGCGGAAGAAGCCTTTCAGCACGTGACTCGGCGCGCCATTACACAAAAGAGTGTGACTAATAGGGCTTTGGGCTGGGCACAACGCTGCGCGATGCCCACGGACCGGTTAACTTGCATCTTGAATGCCAATTATCTACGGTGGCGGTCATGCGGCTGACGAGATTCACCGACGTGGCGCTGCGTGTACTGATGCGCCTCGCCGTCGTGGAGAACGAGGACCCGCCGACCACCCGGGAGGTGGCGGCGACCATGGAAGTGCCGTACTCCCACGCCGCGAAGGTGGTGGCCCGGCTCCAGCACCTCGGCCTGGTCGAGGCACGGCGCGGCCGCGGCGGCGGGCTCACCCTCACCGCGGGCGGCCGGTCCGCCTCGATCGGCGGGCTCGTCCGCGAGCTGGAGGGCCCGGGCGACGTCGTCGACTGCGAGGGCGCCACCCCGTGCCCGCTGCGCTCGGCGTGCCGGCT
The DNA here is from genome assembly GCF_036226405.1 of Streptomyces sp. NBC_01260. NCBI lineage: Bacteria > Bacillati > Actinomycetota > Actinomycetes > Kitasatosporales > Streptomycetaceae > Streptomyces > Streptomyces sp. NBC_01260. The sequence continues at coordinate 2,556,038 of NZ_CP108464.1, forward strand.
GCGCGGCGCCCTGCGCCAGGCGGCGGAAGCCTTCTACGCCACGCTCGACCCGATCACCGTCGCCGAACTCGTCGCCTCCCCCACGGGACCGCTGCTGATCGGCATCAGCGCCGGACGGCCACCCGGCGACTGAACCGCACCCGCGCCAAAGGGCCCCGCCCCGACCCCCGCCGCACTCCGCACTCCGCGCTCCGCACTCCGCCCAAAAATACGCATCTCAGATACCAATTCAAAACCGAGGAGTCACGATGCTCTCCGAGCCGTCGACCGCCACTGTCCGTGCCACCCTCCCCGCCGTCGGCGCGGCCATCGCAGACATCGCGGATCTCTTCTACCGCAAGCTGTTCGACGCCCACCCCGAGCTGCTGCGCGACCTCTTCAACCGCGGCAACCATGCCTCCGGCGCCCAGCGCCAGGCGCTCGCCGGCTCCATAGCCGCGTTCGCGACCCAGCTGGTCGAGCACCCGGACACCCGCCCCGACGCCATGCTCGGCCGCATCGCGCACAAGCACGCCTCGCTCGGCATCACCGCCGCCCAGTACGACGTCGTGCACACCCACCTGTTCGCCGCCATCGCCGAGGTGCTCGGCGACGCCGTGACCCCGGAGGTCGCGGCCGCCTGGGACGAGGTCTACTGGCTGATGGCCAACGCCCTCATAGCCATCGAGGAGCGGCTGTACGCGCAGCAGGGCGTGCTCGCCGGTGATGTCTGGCGCGACTGGGAGGTGGTTTCCCGGATCGAGGAGACCCAGGACGTCGCCACCTTCCGGCTCCGCCCCGCCGACGGTTCGCCCGCCCCCGGCTTCCACCCCGGCCAGTACGTCTCGGTGCAGTCCGAACTCCCGGACGGCGCACGTCAGATACGCCAGTACAGCCTCTCCTCGGCCCCCGGCTCCCCGCTCCGCTCGATCACCGTCAAGCGGGTGCACGGCGGCGGCGCCCCCGACGGCGAGGTCTCAGGACAGCTGCACGACCGGGTCCGGGCGGGCGACCGGCTCCGGGTGTCGGCCCCGTACGGCGACCTCGTACTGAAGTCCGCCGACGCACCGCTCCTGCTCGCCTCCGCGGGCATCGGATGCACCCCGATGCTCTCGATGCTGGAGCACCTCGCGAACGACGATCACCGCACTCCGGTCACCGTCGTGCACGGCGACCGCTCCCCCGACGACCACGCCATGCGCACCGACCACGCCCTGCTCACGGGCAAACTTCCCGACGCCGCGGCGCACTTCTGGTACGAGAACCCCGAGCCGGGCCACCCCGCGAACCGCACGGGCCTGGTCGACCTGACGGGTCTGGTCATCCCGTCCGGCACCCACGCCTACCTCTGCGGCCCGCTGCCCTTCATGCGGTCCGTACGCACCCAGCTGCTCGCCAAGGGTGTCCCGGCGGCCGACATCCACTACGAGGTGTTCGGCCCCGACCTGTGGCTCGCCAAGGACTGAACCGGGTCCGCTGCTCGGGGAATTGACCGGATCGGCTCGCACACCGCCCGAACAGAGCCCCGTGAACGGCCCACAACTGGCCCGGGGCCTCTTTGCCGGGTACAAGCGCTGTACGGACATACTCCCCACGCGCAAAAGGAGCCGGCCATGTCCTCACCCATGTCCGCGAGCGCCTTCCTCGCCGCCCTGAAGAACGAGGGGCTCACCGTCGTCCAGGTAGGCGACTGGCGTACCCACAACCGCAACCACAAGGGCTCCTGGGGCCCGGTCAACGGCGTGATGATCCACCACACCGTCACCCAGGGCACCGACGCCACCGTCCGGCTCTGCCGCGACGGCCACTCCGGCCTGCCGGGGCCGCTGTGCCACGGCGTCATCGCGAAGGACGGCAGGGTCCATCTGGTCGGCTACGGCCGGGTCAATCACGCCGGTCTCGGCGACGACGACGTCCTGCGCGCCGTCGTCGCCGAGAAGCGCCTGCCGTCGGACAACGAGGCCAACACCGACGGAAACCGGCACTTCTACGGCTTCGAGTGCGAGAACCTCGGCGACGGCAAGGACCCCTGGCCCGACGTCCAGCTCGAAGCCATCGAGAAGACGGCAGCCGCGATCTGCCGCCACCACGGCTGGACCTCCAAGTCGGTCATCGGACACCTGGAGTGGCAACCGGGCAAGGTGGACCCGCGCGGCTTCACGATGGCCTCCATGCGAGCACGGGTCCACGACCGCCTCAAGTAGCCGCCCGCCGGCCCGCCCGGACCACGTCCACAATGGGGACATGCCCGCCACACCACCCCGTCCGCCCGGCCTCTCCCGGCTGCAGCCGGCGCTTCCGTCACCCCTCCAGCCGGCCGAGGACGACCGCTTCGGCCGGCACGGCGTACAGCTGCTGCTCAAGCGCGACGACCTGATCCACCCGGATCTGCCGGGCAACAAATGGCGCAAGCTCGCCCCCAACCTGCTCGCCGCCGCCGGACGTCCCGTGCTGACGTTCGGCGGGGCGTACTCCAACCATCTGCGGGCCACGGCCGCCGCGGGCCGGCTGCTGGGCTTCCGTACCGTCGGCGTCGTCCGCGGCGACGAGCTGGCCCACCGCCCGCTCAATCCCTCGCTCGCCCAGTGCGCCGCCGACGGGATGCGGCTGCACTTCGTGGACCGCCGGACGTACCGCGCAAAGGCCGATCCACAGGTCCTGGCCGGGCTGCTGAGCGCCCACGGGGAGTGCGAGGTCATCCCGGAGGGCGGCAGTAACGCCCTGGCCGCACAGGGCTGCACAGAGCTCGGGCGCGAGCTGCACGGCCGGGCCGCGGTGGCCGCGGTGGCCTGCGGTACCGGCGGCACCCTCGCCGGCCTCGCCGCCGGCCTGGCGCCGGGACAGCGCGCCCTCGGCATCCCGGTCCTGCGCGGCGGCTTCCTGGGCGACACGGTACGGGACCTCCAGCGGGAGGCGTTCGGCGGACCGGCCGGCGCCTGGTCCCTGGACGATCGCTTCCACTTCGGCGGCTACGCCCGCACCACTGTCGCCCTGCACGCCTTCGCGGACGACTTCGAGGACCGGCACGGGCTGCCGGTCGAGCGGCTCTATGTGGCCAAACTCCTGTACGCGCTCACGGTGCTGGCCGAGGAGGGGGCCTTCCCCGCGGGCACCGCGGTCGCCGCCGTGATCACGGGAGGCCCGGACCCGGCCGAGCCGCCCGGAGCCCCTCAGTCCGCCTCCTCCCGGTAGGCCGCCGCCTCCTCCAGGTCGAGGCGCCTGAGCAGGGTCCGCATCATCTCGTCGTCGATGGCCCGCTCGTCCCGCAGCCGCACGAAGACCTCGCGCTCGGCCTCGATCATCTCGCCGGCCAGCCGCCGGTAGGTGTCGTCCGCCGACTCCCCCGTCACCGGATTCGACGCCCCGAGCCGCTCCCACACCGCGTTGCGGCGCCGCTCCAGGACGGTTCGCAGCCGGTCGGTGAGCGGCTGGGGCAGCCGGTTGCGCTCGTCGGTGAGCAGCTCCTCCAGTCGCGCCTCGGCGGCCGTGGACGCCTCGCTCTGCGCCTGCGCCTCCGCGAGGGTCTCGGCCTGCCGGTCGCGCCCCGGAAGCCTCAGGACGCGCACCAGGAGCGGCAGCGTGAGCCCCTGGATGACCAGGGTGCCGATCACCGTGGTGAACGTCAGGAAGAGCACCAGGTTGCGGGCCGGGAAGTCCGCGCCGCCGGCCGTGACCATCGGGATGGAGAACGCGATGGCGAGCGAGACGACACCGCGCATCCCGGCCCAGCCGACGATCAGCGGCGCGGTCCAGTCGGTCTCGGGTTCCCGGTCCCTGATCCGCTTCGACAGCCACCGGGGCAGATAGGTCGCCGGATAGACCCAGACGAACCGGACCACCACGACCGCCAGGAACACCACCACCGCGTACCAGAGGGCGTCCGCGACGGCGTGCGTACCGAGCCCCTTCACCACGAAGGGCAGCTGGAGGCCGATCAGCGCGAAGACCGCGGACTCCAGGATGAAGGCGACCATCTTCCAGACGGCCGCCTCCTGGAGCCTGGTCGCGAAGTCGACCTGCCAGGCCCGGTGGCCCAGATAGAGCGCGACGACGACCACCGCGAGCACCCCCGAGGCGTGCACCCGTTCGGCCGCCGCGTACGCCACGAAGGGGATCAGGAGCGACAGGGTGTTCTGGAGCAGCGCCTCCTTCAGGTGCGTACGGAGCCAGTGCAGCGGCACCATGAGCACCAGGCCGACCGCGACACCGCCGACCGACGCGAGAAAGAACTCGCCGATCCCGGCGCCCCAGCTCATCCCCTCGCCCACGGCCGCGGCGAGCGCCACCTTGTACGCGGTGATCGCGGTGGCGTCGTTCACCAGGGACTCGCCCTGGAGGATCGTCGTGACCCGGGCGGGCAGGCCGACCCGGCGGGCGATCGCCGCGGCCGTGACCGCGTCCGGAGGGGCGATCACGGCGCCCAGCACCAGTGCGGCGGTGAGCGGCAGACCGGGCACCAGCCGGTACGCCAGCCAGCCGACCGCGACGGTCGCGAACAGCACATAGCCGACGGAGAGCAGCGCGACGGGGCGCAGATTCGCCCGCAGGTCGAGGTACGAACTGTCGACGGCGGCCGTGTAGAGCAGCGGTGGCAGCAGGAGCGGCAGCACGATGTGCGCGTCCAGGGTGTACGTCGGCACCCCCGGCACGTACGAGGCGATCAGCCCCATGGCCACCAGAAACAGCGGGGCGGGCACCGGCGTGCGGCGGGCCAGCCCCGCCATCGCCGCACTGGCCGCGACCAGTGCCACCAGTGGCAATGCATCCATCTCACGGTCCTCGCATCCGTCGTAACCTGGCAATCATGAGTGAGTGCCCGCACGTATCAGATCTGCCGCGCCCCGAGCCCGCACCCCTCAGCGAGACCTGTCTCGAATGCCGGGCAGCGGGGACCCACCCCGTGCAGCTGCGGCTCTGCCTGGCATGCGGCCGTGTCGGCTGCTGCGATTCCTCACCGCTGCAGCACGCCACGACGCATTTCAAGGAGACCGGTCATCCGGTGATGCGAAGCTTCGAACCCGGCGAAAGCTGGCGCTGGTGCTTCGAGGACGGTTCGATCGTCTGACGTCTGGGTACGTCAAACCGGCGCCTGTTGTTCGTAATTGACCGCCACAGACCTCTAGCCACTGTGCGTACTCGTGGGCTTACCATGAGTGACAGTCATGGGACGGGGTCCCGGCGACACGGCATCATGGATCGCGATAGCGTCACCGGACCAAGAACCGAAGACGTACCGCATGGCTCCGGGGCACTCTTCCCGGATCCTCGAATGAGTTTGTGCCACCTTGGAGGTGAGGGTGTCCCAGATCGCAGGCGAGCCCGGGAATCAGGACTTCGTAGAGGTCCGACTGCCCGCAGCGGGTGCCTACCTGTCGGTGCTGCGTACGGCCACGGCCGGTCTCGCAGCGCGCTTGGACTTCACTCTCGACGAGATCGAGGATCTTCGCATCGCGGTCGACGAGGCCTGCGCGATCCTGCTTCAGCAGGCCGTGCCCGGCTCCGTCCTCAGCTGCGTTTTCCGTCTCATCGACGACTCTCTGGAGGTGACGGTTTCGGCCCCCACCACGGACGGGCGGGCCCCGGAGCGCGACACCTTCGCCTGGACGGTGCTCTCCGCACTGGCAGGAAAGGTCGACTCCACGGTCGCCGATGACCGCACGGTCAGCATCAGCCTGTACAAACAGCGCGGCGCGGGACCCGGGCCGGCGTGAGCAACGGGAACGGGGACGGTCCTGTGCGGGACGAGACGATCCGACCAGGGGTGGTGCACGCGGCAGGCATCCCGGAGCAGCAGGCCCTGACACATCCGGTGGACGAGGCGGACCTGCCCCGTGCGGTGGACGGGGTGGACGGGCCCGCTGGCCTTACGGTCGTGGTGGAGCAGTCGCAGGCGGAGCGGGCAGGCCAGATGAGCGAGCACGGGCACCACGATCCACACGACCGCAGCGGGGCGCGGGCGTTGTTCATCGAGCTGGGCAAACTCCCCGAGGGCTCGGCCGAGAAGGCCGAACTGCGCAATCGGCTGGTGCGGATGCATCTGCCGCTCGTGGAGCATCTGGCCCGGCGCTTCCGTAACCGGGGCGAGCCTCTGGACGATCTGACCCAGGTCGCCACGATCGGCCTGATCAAGTCGGTGGACCGGTTCGATCCGGAGCGGGGCGTCGAGTTCTCGACGTACGCCACACCCACGGTCGTCGGCGAGATCAAGCGCCACTTCCGTGACAAGGGCTGGGCGGTGCGCGTGCCGCGCCGCCTCCAGGAGCTGCGGCTCTCGCTGACCACGGCGACCGCGGAGCTCTCGCAGCAGCACGGCCGTTCGCCCACGGTGCACGAGCTGGCGGAGCGGCTCGGCATCTCCGAGGAAGAGGTCCTGGAGGGCCTGGAATCGGCCAATGCCTACAGCACGCTCTCGCTGGACGTGCCGGACACGGACGACGAGTCCCCCGCGGTCGCGGACACGCTCGGCTCCGAGGACGAGGCGCTGGAGGGCGTCGAGTACCGGGAATCGCTCAAGCCGCTGCTGGAGGACCTGCCACCGCGGGAGAAGCGGATTCTGCTGCTCCGGTTCTTCGGCAACATGACCCAGTCGCAGATCGCACAGGAGGTCGGCATCTCGCAGATGCATGTCTCGCGACTACTGGCCCGCACTCTGGCACAGCTGCGCGAGCGGCTGCTCGTCGAGGAGTAGCCGGACGGCGCGCGGCCCCGGAGGACCGGCAGCCGCGACGCACGCCGGAGCGGCGAAGGGCTGCCCGCGTTGCGCGCGTACGCGTCAGTCGTCGGTGTCGGGCTCCGCGCCAGGACGGCGGATGCCCAGGGCCTCGATCGTCGCCGGCCTGGCCAGCTGGTACAGCGCGGTCAGGGACATCGCCGCGAGCACGATCCCGGCCGGGATCAGCACGCCGTGCGACCGCAGCAGCGTCCACGCCACCGGCAGCGCGATGATCTGGGTGATGAGGGCGGGCCCGCGGCTCCAGCTGCGCCGCAGCAGCAGCCCACGGGCGGCGAACAGCGGGATCAGCCCGAGCGCGATCAGGGTGAGACCGCCCATTTCGGCCTGTTGCGGGCTGTCGGGGCGGCCGAGCAGCCCCATGACCAGCATGTAGATCCCGCCGATGACGAGGGCCGCGCCCTCGATGGCGTTGAGTCCGGCCACGACCGTGATCCTGGCCGGCTTCGGCGGTGCGGCCGGCGGCGCCGACGAGGGCGCGTTCTGCTGAGTACTCACCCATGCAGGTTGGCACCCCGGACCCGCGAAAGCGAAGCCGGGGCCGTCACACCACCGGAACGTGGCGGCCCGGGCCACCCCGGGCCGCCCCACCGCACCCGGACCGTCACTGTGCGTGAAGGTCATCGGGCAGGACTTCAGGCCGATAACCCGCGGTAGGTAGTCTGGCGGTCATGCGCGCACTTCTTGTGGTCAATCCAGCTGCTACCACCACCAGTGCGCGGACCCGTGACGTGCTCATTCACGCACTGGCCAGCGAGATGAAGCTGGAGGCCGTGACCACCGAGTACCGCGGGCACGCCCGCGACCTGGGGCGTCAGGCCGCCGACAGCGACGACATCGATCTCGTGGTGGCACTCGGCGGGGACGGCACGGTCAACGAGGTCGTGAACGGCCTGCTGCACAACGGCCCCGACATCGACAACCTGCCGAAACTCGCCGTGGTTCCCGGTGGCTCCACCAATGTCTTCGCGCGCGCCCTCGGTCTGCCCAACGACGCGGTGGAGGCCACCGGCGCCATTCTGGACGCGCTGGCCAACCGCACGGAGCGCACCGTCGGCCTCGGCCTGGCGGCCGGCACCCCCGGCACGGAGGACGAATCGGTGCCGGAGCGCTGGTTCACCTTCTGCGCCGGCCTCGGATTCGACGCCGGCGTCATCGGCCGGGTCGAACAGCGGCGCGAACAGGGAAAGCGGTCGACCCATGCGCTGTACGTCCGCCAGGTGCTCCGCCAATTCCTTGAGGAACCGCACCGGCGGCAGGGAATGATCACGCTCGACGTGCCCGGACACGAGCCGGTCACCGATCTCGCGCTCTCCATAATCTGCAATACGGCACCCTGGACCTACCTGGGGAATCGCCCGATGTACGCCTCTCCGAAGGCCTCGTTCGACACCGCCCTGGACATCCTCGGCCTGCAGCGGCTGTCGACGGCGGCGGTCACCCGCTACGCCACTCAGCTGCTCACTTCGAGTCCCGAGAAGGGGCCACACGGTAAGCACGCGGTTTCACTGCATGACCTCACGGACTTCACCTTGCATTCAAAGGCGCCACTGCCTTTCCAGATGGACGGTGACCACCTGGGGGTGCGTACAAGTGTGACGTTCACAGGCGTACGCCGTGCACTGCGTGTGATTGTGTGAGTGGAAGGGACCAAAGTCCTTTAACTCGAACGTTTGGACTGGCTTCCACCCTCTAGAAGTACGGCTGTGACCTAGCCGACACCGAGGAATCAAAAAAAACTTTCCTGAAGGGGTTGTATCCGCCGCCGAGGTTTGCGAATCTCTACATGGCGATCGGGACGGCCCGCAACAACGGCCTCCACTGAGAGCCAGAACCCCTCCTCACTGCACAGGACCACATCCAGTTCATCTGGACGTCGGCCCTACACCTGCGGGGGGATTCGTGAAAGCGTTCACATTCACAAGCCACAGTACGTAATACCAAGGAGAGGTAGCAGCCATGGACTGGCGTCACAACGCCGTTTGTCGTGAGGAAGACCCGGAGCTGTTCTTCCCCATCGGCAACACCGGTCCTGCGCTGCTGCAGATCGAGGAAGCCAAGGCCGTCTGCCGTCGCTGCCCCGTCATGGAGCAGTGCCTGCAGTGGGCGCTCGAGTCCGGCCAGGACTCCGGCGTCTGGGGTGGCCTCAGCGAGGACGAGCGCCGCGCAATGAAGCGCCGCGCCGCTCGCAACCGGGCGCGCAACGCCAGCGCCTGACCGACGCCACCGCTACGAACCTCAGCCAGGCGGCGCGTACGGAGTGTACGCATCACCCCGCCCCCCGAGTCGCAGCGCGCAGTACCCCCGAAGCGCACGTTTGACCAGGAAGCCCGGACCGTCACCAACGGTCCGGGCTTCCTGCTGTGCGCATGTCCGGCAGCGGGGCGCGGTTGTCACCGGCCGGCGCGGACGCGCGGTGCTACTTGTCGGCGCGGACCGGGATGTCGAGGATGACCCGGGTGCCGCGCTCGGGCGCCGGCACCATGCCGAACGTCCCGCCCAACTCACCCTCCACCAGCGTCCGCACGATCTGGAGCCCCAGATTGCCGGCGCGCTGCGGGTCGAACCCCTCGGGCAGACCGCACCCGTCGTCCTGAACGGTGATCAACAGCCGCCCCTCCGTGGGCGAGCCGCCCCGCACCGCGGAGACCTCGACCGTGCCGGACTCGGCGACCGAGAACGCGTGCTCCAGCGCGTTCTGCAGCACTTCGGTGAGGACCATCGCGAGCGGGGTGGCCACTTCGGCGTCGAGGATGCCGAAGCGCCCCATGCGGCGGCAGGTCACCTTGCCCGGCGAGATCTCGGCGACCATGGCGATGACCCGGTCGGCGATCTCGTCGAACTCCACCCGCTCGTCCAGATTCTGGGACAGCGTCTCATGCACGATGGCGATCGAACCCACGCGCCGTACGGCCTCGTTGAGCGCCTCACGGCCCTGCTCGGAGTCCATCCGGCGGGCCTGCAGCCGCAACAGGGCCGCCACCGTCTGGAGGTTGTTCTTCACCCGGTGATGGATCTCCCGGATGGTCGCGTCCTTGGTGATCAACTCGCGCTCGCGGCGCCGCAGTTCCGTGACGTCGCGGAGCAGGACCAGGGACCCGATCCGGACCCCCTTGGGCTTGAGCGGGATGGCCCGGAGCTGGATCACCCCGCCCGCGCACTCGACCTCGAACTCGCGGGGCGCGTACCCGCTGGCGAGTTTGACCAGCGCCTCGTCCACCGGCCCCCGGGAGGGTGCGAGTTCGGCGGTGATCCCGCCGAGGTGCTGTCCGACCAGGTCGGAGGCGAGTCCGAGACGGTGGTACGCGGAGAGGCCGTTGGGGCTGGCGTACTGGACGACACCGTCGGCGTCGAGCCGGACCAGCCCGTCACCCACCCGCGGCGAGGCGTCCATGTCGACCTGCTGGCCGGGAAACGGGAAGGACCCGGCGGCGATCATCTGGGCCAGGTCGGAGGCGGACTGGAGGTAGGTGAGTTCCAGCCGGGACGGGGTGCGGACGGTGAGGAGGTTGGTGTTGCGGGCGATGACACCCAGCACCCGGCCCTCCCTGCGTACGGGGATCGACTCGACCCGTACGGGGACCTCCTCGCGCCACTCCGGGTCGCCCTCGCGCACGATCCGGCCCTCGTCCAGCGCCGCGTCCAGCAGCGGACGGCGGCCGCGTGGCACCAGATGGCCGACCATGTCGTCCTGGTAGGAGGTGGGGCCGGTGTTGGGCCGCATCTGGGCGACGGACACATAGCGGGTGCCGTCGCGGGTGGGGACCCAGAGGACCAGGTCGGCGAAGGAGAGGTCGGAGAGCAGCTGCCACTCCGAGACCAGCAGATGGAGCCACTCGAGGTCGGTGTCACTCAGGGCTGTGTGCTGGCGGACGAGGTCGTTCATGGAGGGCACGCGTGCGAGCGTACCTGTGGACGCGCACAGGTACCGAACCGGACGGCCCGGCCGCACGTGCGGGAAGAAGGGCCGGAAATTGCCGCGTCCCATGGATGGACAGGGGTGAATGGTCTAGTCCACAATGCTGAAGACAGAGCCTCCGCTCTCCCCGCACAGGAGAGCGGAACGAGGTACCCGCGCTCTCTGCCCTGACTGCGCCGGTACCTCTCCCAGGTCGGGGGCACCGCACACCGCCGGCCGGGCGGACCGCCCTGAGGGCGGTCTTACTCCGGGCTGCGGTGCTGGTCGGGCTGAGGGTCCCGGCCCGGCGCCGCGGCCCGCGGGTGTCTTCCGGGCCGTCCGGCCCCCCGGTCAGTGCGTTTCGGTGACCTTCGCGAGCGCGCGCGGGGCGTCCGGGTCCTGGCCGCGGGCGATCGTCACCTCGTACGCCAGCATCTGCAGCGGCAGGATCTCCAGAATCGGCTGGACCTCCTCGGCGACCCCGGCCGTCGGCAGCACGAAGCCCGCTGACGCCGCTTCCACCTGGGCCTTCGGGCCGACCACGAAGAGGTCGGCGCCACGTCCGCGCAGCCGGTCGAGCACCGGCTGAAGGGCCTCGCCGCCCCGGCCGTCGGTGACCACGGCGATCACCGGGGAGATGTTGTCGACCATGGCGAGCGGACCGTGCAGCAGATCGGCGCCGGAGTAGGAGAGCGCGGGGATGTAGCTCGTCTCCATCAGCTTCAGGGCGGCTTCCTTGGCCGTGGGATAGCCGTAGCCGCGCGAGGTGATGACCATGCGCTCGGCGAAGCGGTAGCGCGACGCCAGGACCTTGACCTCGCCCTTGCGGTCCAGGATCGCCTCGGCGAGCTCCGGCAGGATCGCGGCCGCCGCACCGTCGCCGCCGCGCAGTCCCTCCACGAACAGGTACAGGGACAGCAGCGAGGCGGTGTACGTCTTGGTGGCCGGCAGGGCCTTCTCCGGACCCGCCAGGATGTCGATGTGGTACTCGGAGACCGCGGCGAGCGGCGAGTCCGGGTTGTTGGTCACGGCCAGCGTCACCGCACCGGCCTCCCGCGCGGCCCTGGTGGACGCCACCAGGTCGGGCGAGCCGCCGGACTGGCTGACGGTGACGACCAGGACGTCCCTGAGGTCCGGCTTCGCGCCGTACGCGGTGGTGGTGGACATCGACGCCAGACCGCAGGGCAGCCCGAGCCTGATCTCCATCAGGTACTTCGCGTAGAGCGCGGCGTTGTCCGACGTACCGCGGGCGGTGAGCAGGACGAAGCGCGGCTTCCTCGCCGCGATCTCGGCCGCCACCGCCCGGATGACAGGGGCCCCCTCGTCGAGGATGCGCCGGAGCATCGCGGGCTGCTCGGCCATCTCGCCGGACATGATCCGGCCGGGCAGCTCGCCCTCGTCTGCCGGGTACGTGGCGGACATGTCTGGTGCCTCCCGGGGGTCTGCCGATGCGTCGGCCAAGTCGAACACGGGGCCCGGCGGGCCCGCCAGTGGACGGCGCCCGGCGGGATTGCGGGGCGAGTCGCCCACAGTTCGCCCGGCCGGTACCCGGGGGCCGTGTCCGCGTGCGCGAGGTCTGCTAGATTAGGACTTTGATTGGTCTATACCACATGTAGTCACTCCAGATCGGCAGGCCCCGCGTGGAAGTTGTCATCGTCCCGGACGCCAAGGCAGGCGGCGAACTGATCGCGGGGGCCATCGGCGCCCTGCTGAGCCGCAAGCCCGACGCCCTTCTCGGCGTTGCCACCGGCTCGACCCCGCTGCCCATCTACCAGTCGCTGGCGCACAAGGTCCGCTCCGGTGCCGTTGACGCCTCGCGCGCCCGCATCTGCCAGCTCGACGAGTACGTCGGACTGCCTGCGGGCCACCCGGAGTCGTACCGCTCCGTGGTGCTGCGCGAGGTCGTCGAGCCGCTCGGGCTGTCCGAGGCCTCGTTCATGGGCCCCGACGGCTCCGCCGAGGACGTCCAGGCCGCCTGCGAGGCCTACGACAAGGCGCTCGCCGAGGCCGGCGGGGTGGACCTCCAGCTGCTGGGCATCGGCACCGACGGGCACATCGGCTTCAACGAGCCGTGCTCCTCGCTCGCCTCGCGTACCCGGATCAAGACGCTGACCGAGCAGACCCGGGTCGACAACGCGCGCTTCTTCGACAACGACATCGCGCAGGTACCGCACCACGTGATCACCCAGGGCATCGGCACGATCCTGGAGTCCCGCCACCCGATCCTGCTCGCCACGGGCGAGGGCAAGGCCGATGCGGTGGCGCAGACCGTCGAGGGCCCGGTGGCCTCGGTCGTGCCCGCGTCGGCGCTGCAGCTGCACCCGCACGCGACGATCGTGGTCGACGAGGCGGCGGCGTCGAAGCTGAAGCTGGCGGACTACTTCCGCGCCACGTTCGCGGCGAAGCCGCTGTGGCAGGGTATTTAGTCTTCTCCGGTACGCGTGAGGGCCGGGACACCCTGTGGGTGTCCCGGCCCTCTTGTGTGCGGGTGCGTCCGGGTGGACGCGTTGTCCTCAATCGCCGGACGGGCTTGATATGGGCGGACGGGCCGGACTCAGTTCGCCGTGGTGATCGTCTCCGCCGCCGCCAGGCCGCAGACCCTGGCGGCTCCATGGGTGGCGATGTGGAAGGCGCCCCTCGGTTCGGCCTGGGGGACGCCCATCTCGACCACGATCGTGTCCGCACGCGCCGCCAGCAGCGCGTCGAGGGCCTCGGTCATCCACGCATGGCGGTGCGCGTCGCGGACGACGGCGACGATGCGCCGCTCTCCCGCGGCCCGCAGCACATCGGCCGCGAGTGCGTCGTTCCCGCTGCCGTACGTGTCCGTCCCGGTGCCCGGCACCAGCCGGGCCAGTTCGGCGGCGACACCCCAGGGCGTCTCGGCACCGACCGCGATGTTCGCGACCGGGGTGAGGGCTGCGACGTACGCCGGGCCGGTGAGCGGTTCGGCCGTGCCGGTCACCACGACCGCGCGGCGGGCCGCGACCAGGCCGATGTCGGAGCTGATGCCCGTGCTGTCCCCGGTGCCGGGCGCGGTCCCCTCCTGCGCTGCCGCGCCCGGCTCCTGGCCAGTCCCCCCGGCCCGCCGCGTCCAGGACGCGAGGGCCCGTACCCGTGCGGCGGCGTCGGCCAGCCGCTCCTCGGGCAGTTCCCCGGCTCGGACCGCCGCGACCAGCGCGTCGCGCAGCCGGAGGACCGTGCTGTCGTCGTCGAGGCCGCCGCCGACACAGAGCGCGTCGGCGCCCGCCGCGATCGCGAGGACCGAGCCGCGCTCGATCCCGTACGTCGAGGCGATGGCCTGCATCTCCACGGCGTCGGTGACGATCAGGCCCTCGTAACCCAGCTCCTCGCGCAGCAGACCGGTGAGGATCTGCGGGCTCAGCGTCGCCGGGCGGTGCGGGTCGAGCGCGGGAAGCAGAATATGCGCGCTCATCACCGATTTGGAACCCGCCGCGATCGCCGCCCGGAAAGGCACCAGTTCACGGGCGTGCAGGGTTTCCAGGTCCACGTCGATGCGCGGCAGGGCGTGGTGCGAGTCGACCGCGGTGTCGCCGTGCCCCGGGAAGTGCTTGGTGCAGGCGGCGACGCCGGCGGCCTGGAGGCCCTCGACGTACGCGGCGGTGTGCCGGGCGACCAGGTGGGGGTCGGCGCCGAAGGACCGTACGCCGATGACCGGGTTGCCGGGATTGGAGTTGACGTCCGCGGACGGCGCCCAGTTGAGGTTGACACCGCAGTCGGCGAGCCGGCGGCCCAGCTCCTGGGCGACGGCGCGGGTCAGCGCGACGTCGTCGACGGAGCCGAGCGCCAGGTTGCCGGGGAAGGAGGAGCCGTGACGCACCTCCAGCCGGGTGACGTCACCGCCCTCCTCGTCGATCGCGACGAGCACGTCGTCGCGTTCGGCGCGGAGTTGGGCGGTGAGCGCGGCGAGCTGCCCGGGCGTCTCGATGTTGCGGCCGAACAGGCCGACGGAGGAGAGGCCTTCGCCGACCCGGCGCAGCAGCCAGTCGGGGGCGGTGGTGCCCGTGAACCCCGGCTGCAGAACGGCGAGGGCGTCGCGGGTGACGGTGTCCATGGTGGAGACGAGGGTGGTCATGGGTGGCGTTATCCCTTCACGGCACCGGACGTGAGGCCGGTTGCCATGTACTTCTGCACCAGCAGGAAGAAGGCCACGACCGGGATCGCGATCATCGTCGAGGCGGCCATCAGCGCGCCGTAGTCGATGCCTCGCGAGGTCGTGAAGTTCATCAGCCACACGTTGAGGGTGTACTTGTCATTGTCCTGAAGGACGACGTAGGCGAGCAGGTACTCGTTCCACGCGGTGATCAACGAGAAGATCGAGGCGGCGGCGAGGCCCGGGGCCAGCAGCGGGAAGGTGACCCGCCAGAAGGCGCCCATCCGGCTGCACCCGTCGACCATGGCCGACTCCTCCAGCTCCGGCGGAATGTTGATGACGAAACCGCGGATCATCCACGTCGCGAACGGCAGCGTGGAGACGAGGTAGATGACGATGACGCCCCAGTACTCGTTCAGCCCGCCGAGGTCGTTCAGCTGGATGTAGATGGGGATCAGCATCGCCGTCGGGGGCAGCAGCTGGACGACGAGCAGCACGATCATGAAGAACTTGCGGCCGCGGAAGCGGAAGCGGCCGATCGCGAAGGCCGCGATCGTGGCGAGCAGCATGCCGCCGAGGACGGCGACGCCGCAGACGATCAGGCTGGACTCGATGGCCGTACCGAAGTTCGGCTGCTTGATGGCTCGGGAGAAGTTGTCGAAGGTGATCGACGAGGGCCAGAGCGTCTGGTCGTAGCTGCGGATCTCGGCGTTCGGCCGCAGGGAGCTGATGACCAGCCAGTAGACCGGGAAGGCCATCAGCACGAAGGCGATGAGGCCCGCGATGTTGTAGCCGATGCGGTGCTTCTTGCGGTCCGGGCGGAGGACCTGGGGGGTGGAGGCGCTCACTCGACCTCTCCGATCTTGAGCAGCTGGCGCAGGTAGTACACGGCGACGCCGGACAGCAGCAGGACCGTGATGAGCGAGATGGCGGCGCCCTGGCTGAACGAGTTCGACTCGAATGCCTTCTCGAACGAGTAGATACCGAGAACCGAGTACTCCGGTTCCGGCTTGTTGCCGCGCATCAGGAAGATCTGTCCGAAGACGTTGAAGTCCCAGAGCACGGAGAGCGTGGCGACCATCTGGAAGACGGGCTTGATGACCGGCCAGGTGACGTAGCGGAAGATGCCGGTGGTGCCGGCTCCGTCGAGCGACGCGGCCTCCTCGAGTTCCTTGGGAACCTGGGTCAGCGCGGCGTACAGGGTCACGGTGACGAAGGGGATGGCGCCCCAGACGACGACCGCGCCGATGATGACGAAGCCCTGTTTGGGATCGAGGAACCAGTTGTGACCCTGTGCGTCGATCCCCAGGTACTTGGTCAGCACCATGTTGATGACGCCGTAGTCGGAGTCGGCGAACCAGCGGAAGATCGAGGTGGCGACCAGCAGCGGCATCGACCAGGCCGCGACCAGGGCGGCGGTCAGCAGCAGCCGCACCCAGGTGGACATCCGCTGCATGAGCATGGCCAGGCCGAGGCCGACGGCCATGGTGACGGAGACGCAGACCGCCATGAAGATGACGGTCCGCCAGACGACGTCCCAGAACTCGCTGTCGCCGAGGATGTTGGTGAACTGGTCGAAGCCGACCCAGGGTGCCGCCGATCCGGACCACAGCTCGCGGCGGCCCACGTCCTGGAAGGACATGATGACCGTCTTGATGAAGGGCCAGACGAAGACTGCGGCGATGGCGACGAACGCCGGTGCTATGAGGAGGTACGGCAGCAGAGCGCCGGCCTTCCGCGGTTTACGGTTCACGTTCTTCGCAGGCTGAGGATCCGCGCCCTCGGGAGCCCGCGGGACGGACACCGGCGGGTCGGCTGCTTTCATGTCGGCGGCACTCATTGTGCTTGCCTTCCGTTTCGGACCGGGTACCGGAGGGCGGGGATGACAGTCCCTTTCGGGCCCGCCACCCCCGCAGATGATCAGTTGAGCCGGCGGCTCACGTACTCACCGGCTCGGACTCCGTGAGCTCGGGGCTCAGGACTCCTTGTTGATCATCGAGTCGATCTCCGCGTCGGCCTTCTTGGTGGCCTCCTCGACCGACTTGCCCTTGATGATGTCGAGCAGCATGATCTCGAGCGTTTCCTTCTTCTCGATCGCCGTCCAGCCCGGGGCGATCGGGGTGAACCAGGCGTCCGGCACGGCGTTGGCGATGGCCGCGGTCTCCGGCTTGGCCTTCAGCGGCTCAAGCTGCTTGGTGTTGTTCGGAAGGATGTTCTTCGAGGCGAGAACCTCCTCCGACTTCTCGGAGGTGAACATCGAGATCCACTCCTCGCCGAGGTCCTGGACCTTCGACTTGGAGATGGTGGCCAGGTCGGAACCGCCGATGAAGGACGGGAGCGCCTTGCCGTTCGGGCCGGGCATGCCCGCGGTCGCGATCTTGTCCTTCAGCTTCGGGTTGCCGTTGGCCTTGGAGTCGATGACGCTGCCGGCCTCCCAGCCGTTGCCGTAGAGAAGAGCGGTCTTCTCGTTGGCCATGACGTTGGCGTGGTCCGCCTCGTCCTTCGTCTTGTCACCGTGGTTGTACTTCTTGACCAGGTCGACGAAGTCCGTGATGCCCTTCTGGGCCTCGGGGGTCGAGAGAGTGGACTTCCACTCCTTCTTGCCCTCGTCGTACTTGGCGATCTGGCCGCCCTCGGCAGCGACGTAGGACATCGCGGCGTACCAGTAGCGGCCCGGCAGGTACAGCGGCGAGAACGCCTTGTCCTTGCCGTACTTCGTACCGATCTTGTCGAGCGCGGCGGTCAGCTCGTCCTGGGTGGCGGGGAGGGTGTCCTTGCCGGTGCCGGCCTTGAACATGTCCTTGTTGTAGATCGCTACGCGGGCGCCGGCGTAGTAAGGAACGCAGTACTGCTTGCCCTCGAAGGCGCACGTGTCCTTCAGACCCTTGATCCAGGTGTCCGAGTTCTCGTACTTCTTCGGGTCGATCTCGCCGAGTGCCCCGTTGAGGATGTACGTCATGGTCTCGGTGTTGCCGAGCTCCACCACGTCCGGGAACTTGTCGCCGGCGAGGGAGGCGTCAAGCTTCTTGGCCTTGTCGGCCCAGGTCTGGTACTGAACGTTGACCTTGACGTTGGGGTACTTCGTCTTGAACTGGGCATTGACATCCTTGACCAGTTCAGGCCACGTGCTCTGCGCGTCCGACATCAGCCAGACGGTGAGCGATTCCTTGCGGTCCTTCGGGTCCTTCGACGACGCCTTGTCGTCATCCGAACCACACGCTGCGATCGAAACCAACATGCCCGCGACGCCGATCGCCGCGATGAGCTTGCGCTTCACGCCACCCTCCTCAGGGATGCTGCAACCCCTGCCCACCGCGCGAAAAACGTCGACGAGTACTGCTGGGGCTGGAACCTGGTCTTTAATGGTTTAGACCAGTACCGGGAGCTTGGCCTAGACCTTTAGGGGTGTCAAGGGTGTATAAGAAGTGCACTCGCGTCCGTTATAGGACCGACATCTGAGGGAGGGCGACGACCCGTGACCGGACCGTGCCACCATGTGAGCCGCGACAGACGGAGGAGCCGGTGACGGCAGCAACGCAGCAGTCGGGAAGGCGGGCCATGGGTGCCGACGGGGGCAGTACGGAGAACGAGACGGGCGCGAGCGCGGGCACGCGTACCGCGCGCGTACCGAAGTACTACCGGCTGAAGCGACATCTCCTCGACATGACGGACACGATGCCGCCTGGCACCCCCGTACCGCCGGAGCGGACCCTGGCCGCCGAGTTCGACACCTCGCGCACCACCGTGCGCCAGGCGCTCCAGGAACTGGTCGTCGAGGGCCGGCTGGAGCGCATCCAGGGCAAGGGCACCTTCGTCGCCAAGCCGAAGGTCTCACAGGCACTGCAACTCACTTCGTACACCGAGGACATGCGCGCCCAGGGGCTGGAACCGACGTCCCAGCTACTGGACATCGGCTATGTCACGGCCGACGACACGCTCGCCGGGCTCCTCGACATCACCACCGGCGGCCGCGTGCTGCGGATCGAGCGGCTGCGGCTGGCGAGCGGTGAGCCGATGGCGATCGAGACCACCCACCTCTCGGCCAAACGCTTCCCCGCGCTGCGGCGCTCGCTGGTGAAGTACACCTCTCTCTACACGGCCCTGGCCGAGGTGTACGACGTACGGCTGGCCGAGGCCGAGGAGACCATCGAGACCTCCCTCGCCACCCCGAGCGAGGCCGGACTGCTCGGTACGGACGTGGGGCTGCCGATGCTGATGCTGTCCCGGCACTCGCTGGACGAGCAGGGCGAGCCGGTCGAGTGGGTCCGTTCCGTCTACCGCGGCGACCGCTACAAGTTCGTGGCGCGTCTGAAGCGTCCACTGGACTGACCGGGCACCGTCCCGGCGCAGCACCCGAACAGCCCCCGTGGAGCCGCCCCCGCGGGGGCTTCCCGCTCTCCGGACAGCCCTTCCGTACCGCCATTGGTCTCGACCACCTCTGCTGCGCCGGGAGTCGTTCCGGCTGTCCGCTCCCGGCCGGACTACCGTTGCCGGACCGCAATGCGGACAGGGGGTGACGCTGGCCGGAACCCTCGCCTAGATTTCCTGCGCATTACGACAGGTGATCAGCGAGGGGACGGAGTCGCCGCAATGCCAGCAGACCCAGAAGGAAAGCCACCCACCGTCACACCCGTACGGGTGGTCATCGCCCTCTGCCTCATCGCGCCGTTCGTGGCGATGCTCTGGGTGAGTTCGTACGCCAAGATCGACCCGACCTTCATCGGCATCCCGTTCTTCTACTGGTACCAGATGCTCTGGGTGCTGATCTCGACCGCGCTCACGATGACCGCGTACAAGCTGTGGCAGCGTGACCAGCGCGCCCGCAAGGGGGGTGCGTCGGTATGAAGGACGGCGTGAACGGCGTCGCGCTCGGCGTCTTCATCTTCTTCTTCCTGGCCGTCACGGTCGTCGGCTTCATGGCAGCCCGGTGGCGCAAGGCCGAGAACGAGGCCAGCCTCGACGAATGGGGCCTGGGCGGACGGTCGTTCGGCACCTGGGTCACCTGGTTCCTGCTCGGCGGCGACCTCTACACCGCGTACACCTTCGTCGCCGTACCCGCGGCTGTCTACGCGGCCGGCGCGGCCGGCTTCTTCGCGGTCCCCTACACCATCCTGGTGTACCCGCTGATCTTCACCTTCCTGCCGCGTCTGTGGTCGGTGTCGCACAAGCACGGCTACGTCACCACCTCGGACTTCGTCCGCGGCCGGTTCGGCTCCAAGGGGCTCTCGCTCGCCGTCGCCGTCACCGGCATCCTCGCCACCATGCCGTACATCGCGCTCCAACTCGTCGGCATCCAGGCGGTGCTCGACGTGATGGGCGTCGGCGGCGGGGAGAACACCCACTGGTTCATCAAGGACCTGCCGCTGCTGATCGCGTTCGCGGTGCTCGCCGCGTACACGTACTCCTCGGGCCTGCGCGCGCCCGCGCTGATCGCGTTCGTCAAGGACGGGCTGATCTACCTCGTCATCGCCGTGGCGATCATCTACATCCCGATCAAGCTCGGCGGCTTCGACGACATCTTCGCCGCCGCCCAGGAGAAGTTCGCGGGCCCGCCGGGAGGCAAGCCGACCGGCGCGCTCGCACCCGGCGTGAACGGCCAGTGGGGTTACGCCACACTGGCGTTGGGCTCGGCGCTGGCGCTCTTCATGTACCCGCACTCGATCACGGCGACGCTCTCCAGCCGCAGCCGCAACGTGATCCGCCGCAACACCACGATCCTGCCGCTGTACTCGCTGATGCTGGGACTGCTCGCGCTGCTCGGCTTCATGGCGATCGCCGCCGGGGTCAAGGTGGACAACGGCCAGCTGGCGATCCCGCAGCTCTTCGAGGACATGTTCCCCGACTGGTTCGCGGGGGTGGCCTTCGCCGCCATCGGCATCGGCGCACTGGTCCCCGCGGCGATCATGTCGATCGCGGCGGCGAACCTGTTCACCCGGAACATCTACAAGGACTTCCTGAAGCCCGACGCGACCCCCGCGCAGGAGACCAGGGTCTCCAAGCTGGTGTCGCTGCTGGTGAAGGTCGGCGCGCTCGCCTTCGTCCTCACCATGGACAAGACGGTCGCGATCAACTTCCAGCTGCTCGGCGGGATCTGGATCCTCCAGACGATGCCGTCCCTGGTCGGCGGCCTGTTCACCCGGTGGTTCCACCGCTGGGCCCTCCTCGCGGGCTGGGCGGTCGGCATGGTCTACGGCACGGCCGCCGCCTACGGGGTCGCCAGCCCCACCCAGGCGCACTTCGGCGGCTCGTCCAAGGAGATCCCGGGCATCGGTGAGATCGGCTACATCGGCCTGACGGCGTTCGTGCTGAACGTCGTGGTCACCGTCGTCCTCACCTTCGTCCTGAACGCCGTGAAGGCGCCCGCCGGGGTCGACGAGACCTCTCCCGACGACTACACCGCGGACGCGGGCGACCCGGGCGTGAAGGCGGAGCTCCCGCCGGCCACGGCCGGGGCGCCGGGCGGTCACTGACCGCGGAGCACCCGCGCGGGACGTACGGGCCGTCGCATCCTCCCTCCGGAAGGCGCGGCGGCCCTTCCGCGTGCCGGACGCGGGGACCGGGCGTGCCCGGCAATTCCCGCGACCGGGCCCGCGGCGTGCGGCAGACTTCCGCGCATGGACATAACGATCAGGCCGGTCGAGCCGGCCGAGCACGCGGTCCTCGGCCAGATCACCGCCGAGGCCTATCTCGGCGACGGGCTGCTGGACTTCGGCGCCGACGATCCGTATCTGGTGCAGCTGCGGGACGTCGCCCGGCGGGCCGCCGAGGCCGAGGTGCTCGTCGCGGCGGACGCGCGGGGGCGGGTGCTGGGCGGCGTGACGTACGCCCCGCCGGGGAACCGGTGGGCGGACATCGCGGCCGCGGACGAGGCCGAGTTCCGGATGCTCGCGGTCTCCCGCGAGACCCGCGGGGCCGGGGCGGGCGAGGCGCTCGTCCGGGCCTGTATCGACCGCGCACGGGCCACCGCGGGGGTCACGGGGATCGCCCTGTCGACGCAGCCGGCCATGCACGGCGCCCATAGGATCTACGGGCGCCTCGGCTTCGTGCGGACCCCCGAAAGGGACTGGTATCCCATCGACGGGCTCTCGCTGCTGACGTACCGCCTGGACCTCCCGCCGAAGTCATGACATCCCGCCGTTAGGTGGCGCGACACAACATATGGGGGCTGCCGCATCCGACTGCCCCCACATGTATGCTCGTGCTCGCTGTCGCCGCAGGGAAATCCGGTGCGAATCCGGAACTGTCCCGCAACGGTGTGTTCGGTGCGCTTTTGTGCACCCGTGAGTCCGAGGACCTGCCGACAGCGCATCCGGCTCGACCGATCCGGATGCCCAGACGTCCGGGCCTCGTGGATGGGCCGGTGGACGCCGCACGGAGTGCTGCCCCGCCCAGGGCCCGGCTCCGCCCGGCTGCCCCCGTTCCCCCGCCGGCCCAGAGCCGAGCGAGGGAGAGCACCACGTGACCATCGCGCCAGCCGATCCGGTTTCAGCGGCCGAGTCCGAAGCAGCCGATTTCGGAACGGACCGGTCCGCAGCACCCGCGAAGGACGGACCGGGAACCGCGTTGCTGCGGACCCTCACCGACCTCACCGCGGATCTGCCCGACACCGACCCCGGACGCGTCGCCGGCGCCGCACTGCGCGGCCGCAACGCCCGGTCGGACGAGGCCGAGCTGCGCTCGCTGGCCACCGAGGCCGCCGCGGGCCTGATCTCCGAGGACCCCGCCTACTCCCGGCTCGCCGCCCGCCTCCTCACCCGCACCATCGCGGACGAGGCGGCCGGGCAGGGCGCGACGTCCTTCTCCGCGTCGGTCTCCGTCGGACACCGCGAGGGTCTGATCGCGGAGCGCACCGCCGAGTTCGTGACGCTCCACGCGGCCGCTCTCGACGCGCTGGTGGCACAGGCCCTCGCCGACGGCGCCGACGACCGCTTCGGCTACTTCGGGCTGCGCACCCTGCACAGCCGCTATCTGCTGCGCCACCCGCTCACCCGCCAGGTCGTCGAGACCCCGCAGCACTTCATGCTGCGCGTCGCCGCCGGGCTCGCCGAGGACAACTCCGAGCGCGCCCTGGACGAGGTCGCCGCGCTGTACCGGCTGATGAGCCGGCTGGACTACCTGCCCTCCTCCCCCACGCTCTTCAACTCCGGCACCCGGCACCCGCAGATGTCCTCCTGCTATCTGCTGGACTCGCCGCTGGACGAGCTGGACTCGATCTACGACCGCTACCACCAGGTGGCGCGGCTGTCCAAGCACGCGGGCGGCATCGGCCTCTCGTACTCCCGTATCCGCGCCCGCGGTTCGCTGATCCGGGGCACCAACGGGCACTCCAACGGCATCGTGCCGTTCCTGAAGACGCTGGACGCCTCCGTCGCCGCGGTGAACCAGGGCGGCCGGCGCAAGGGCGCGGCCGCGGTCTACCTGGAGACCTGGCACGCGGACATCGAGGAGTTCCTGGAGCTGCGCGACAACACCGGTGAGGACCAGCGGCGCACGCACAACCTCAACCTGGCGCACTGGATCCCGGACGAGTTCATGCGCCGGGTCGACGCGGACGGCACCTGGTCGCTGTTCTCCCCGGCCGACGTGCCCGAACTGGTCGACCTGTGGGGCGACGCGTTCGACGCCGCGTACCGGGCGGCCGAGGCCAAGGGCCTGGCCCGCAAGACGATGCCGGCCCGTGAGCTGTACGGCCGGATGATGCGGACGCTCGCGCAGACCGGCCAGGGCTGGATGACGTTCAAGGACGCCTCCAACCGGACCGCGAACCAGACCGCCGAGCCCGGTCGCGTCGTGCACTCCTCGAACCTGTGCACGGAGATCCTCGAAGTCACCGACGACGGCGAGACGGCCGTGTGCAACCTGGGTTCGGTCAACCTCGGCGCGTTCGTCGCCGACGGCACCATCGACTGGGAGCGTCTGGACGCCACCGTCCGTACCGCCGTGACCTTCCTCGACCGGGTCGTCGACATCAACTTCTACCCGACCGAGCAGGCGGGCCGCTCCAACGCCCGCTGGCGGCCGGTGGGCCTGGGCGCGATGGGCCTTCAGGACGTCTTCTTCCAGCTGCGCCTGCCGTTCGACTCAGCCGAGGCACGGGCCCTGTCGACGAAGATCTCCGAGCGGATCATGCTCGCCGCGTACGAGGCGTCCTGCGACCTCGCCGAGCGGTCGGGTCCGCTCCCCGCCTGGTCCGAGACGCGGGCCGCCCGCGGTGTGCTGCACCCGGACCACTACGACACCGAGCTGAACTGGCCGGAGCGCTGGGACGCGCTGCGCGCCCGGGTCGCGACGACGGGCATGCGCAATTCGCTGCTGCTCGCCATCGCGCCGACGGCGACGATCGCCTCGATCGCGGGCGTCTACGAGTGCATCGAGCCGCAGGTATCCAACCTCTTCAAGCGCGAGACGCTCAGCGGTGAGTTCCTCCAGGTCAACGCCTACCTCGTCGACGAGCTGAAGAAGCTCGGCGTGTGGGACGCGCGGTCCCGTGAGGCGCTGCGCGAGGCGAGCGGTTCGGTGCAGGGCTTCGCCTGGATCCCGGAGGACGTGCGGGCGCTGTACCGCACGGCGTGGGAGATCCCGCAGCGCGGACTGATCGACATGGCGGCGGCCCGTACGCCGTTCCTCGACCAGAGCCAGTCGCTGAACCTGTTCCTGGAGACGCCGACGATCGGCAAGCTCTCCTCGATGTACGCGTACGCCTGGAAGCAGGGGCTGAAGACGACGTACTACCTGCGCTCGCGCCCGGCGACCCGGATCGCCCGTGCCGCGTCCGGCCAGACCGCCGCCGCCCCCATTCCCGTACAGCAGGCGGCCGCGCCCGACGCGGACGCGATCGCCTGCTCCCTGGAAAACCCCGAGTCCTGCGAGGCCTGCCAGTAATGAGCTCCAACGAGACCAAGAACCTGCTCGACCCGGGCTTCGAACTGACCCTGCGGCCCATGCGCTACCCGGACTTCTACGAGCGCTACCGGGACGCGATCAAGAACACCTGGACGGTGGAGGAGGTCGACCTCCAC
The DNA here is from genome assembly GCF_036226405.1 of Streptomyces sp. NBC_01260. Taxonomy (NCBI): domain Bacteria; kingdom Bacillati; phylum Actinomycetota; class Actinomycetes; order Kitasatosporales; family Streptomycetaceae; genus Streptomyces; species Streptomyces sp. NBC_01260. The sequence goes on from NZ_CP108464.1 coordinate 2,580,775, forward strand.
TCCGACGTCTCCGACCTCGCCAAGCTGTCGCCGGGCGAGCAGCACATGATCGGCCGGCTCGTCGCGTTCTTCGCGACCGGCGACTCGATCGTCTCCAACAACCTCGTGCTGACGCTGTACAAGCACATCAACTCCCCCGAGGCGCGGCTGTACCTGTCGCGGCAGCTCTTCGAGGAGGCCGTGCACGTCCAGTTCTATCTGACGCTGCTCGACACCTATCTGCCCGATCCGGACGACCGGGCGGCCGCGTTCGACGCGGTCGAGGAGATCCCCTCGATCCGTGAGAAGGCGCAGTTCTGCTTCAAGTGGATGGACTCGGTCGAGAAGATCGACCGGCTGGAGACCAAGGCCGACCGCCGCCGTTTCCTGCTGAACCTGATCTGCTTCGCGGCGTGCATCGAGGGGCTGTTCTTCTACGGCGCGTTCGCGTACGTCTACTGGTTCCGCTCGCGCGGCCTGCTGCACGGCCTCGCCACCGGGACGAACTGGGTCTTCCGTGACGAGACCATGCACATGAGCTTCGCCTTCGAGGTCGTGGACACCGTCCGCAAGGAGGAGCCGGAGCTCTTCGACGACGCCCTCCAGCAGCAGGTCACCGACATGCTGAAGGAGGCCGTCGAGGCGGAGCTCCAGTTCGGCCGCGACCTGTGCGGTGAGGGCCTGCCGGGCATGAACACCGAGTCGATGCGCGAGTACCTGGAGTGTGTCGCCGACCAGCGGCTCGCCCGGCTGGGTTTCCCCGCGGTGTACGGATCGCAGAACCCGTTCTCGTTCATGGAGCTCCAGGGCGTCCAGGAGCTGACGAACTTCTTCGAGCGCCGCCCGTCGGCGTATCAGGTGGCGGTCGAGGGCACGGTCGGCTTCGACGACGAGTTCTAGATCCTCGCCCAGCTCCTGACGTACGGACGCCGTGCGGCCTTCACCGGCCGCGCGGCGTCCGCCGTTCGCGGCGGGTCGGCTCTCCGGCCCCGTTCCGCCTCCCGGAGCTCGCGGTCGATGCGGCGCTCGCGGGCGATCCCGATCAGCGCCGGGAGCAGGACGAGTGCGAAAACAGCGGATATACCCAGGAGGTTCAGGAATGTGTTCATGCCTCTACTGTCGTCCGGTCGAGCAGAATCCGTCAGTGGCAGGACTGTCATAAGACATCGAATTCCTGCCACACTGGGGAGATGCTGAAGAATGTCGCCGCCCTGCTCCTCGACGAGGTCCACCCCTTCGAACTCGGCGTGCTCTGCGAGGTGTTCGGGCTCGACCGCAGCGACGAGGGCCTGCCGGTGCACGACTTCGCGGTGGTCTCCGCCGAGGGCCCCGTGCTGCAGACCCACGCCGGGTTCACCATCAGCACCCCGTACGGGCTCGACCGGCTGGAGGAGGCCGACCTCATCGCCGTACCGGCCGGCAGCCACTTCATGGACCGGGAGTACCCCGAGGAGGTCCTGGACGCCCTGCGCCGGGCCGTGGACCGCGGTGCCCGGGTACTGAGCGTCTGCTCGGGGGCGTACGTGCTGGGCGCGGCCGGACTGCTGGACGGCCGCCGCTGCACCACGCACTGGCGGCACTCCGACGAGCTGGCCCGCCGCTTCCCGCGGGCCGTCGTCGAGCCGGACGTGCTGTACGTGGACGAGGGCTCCGTCATCACCTCGGCCGGCACGGCCGCGGGGATCGACGCCTGTCTGCACCTGGTCCGCCAGGCCTACGGACCCGCCGCCGCCAACACCATCGCCCGCCGCATGGTGGTGCCGCCGCACCGCGACGGCGGGCAGGCCCAGTACATCCAGCGGCCGCTGCCCCGCGACCGCTGCGACACGGTCGGCGACACCCTCGCCTGGATGGAGCGGCACCTCGACCGGGAGATGACCGTCGAACAGCTGGCCGCCCAGGCGCACATGTCGCCGCGCACCTTCGCCCGGCGCTTCCAGCAGGAGACGGGCACCACGCCGTACCGCTGGCTGTTGCGCCAGCGGGTGCTGCTGGCGCAGCATCTCCTGGAGACATCGGATGAAACGATGGACACCATCGCCGGGCAGACCGGCTTCGGTAACGCTGCCGCGCTGCGCCATCAGTTCGTACGTTCGTTGGGCACCACGCCACATGCGTACCGGCGGACCTTCCGGGGCCCTTCCGCCATCACCGAAGTCGCCTGATCCTCCATGGAGACGACCTCCGATCATTCGTCCAACGGTTTCCCTCACCTGTCCATGGACCGGGCCCCGGCGAGGCACCAGGGTCTGACGCATGGACATCCGGATGGCAAGACGAAGGACCATCGGAGCCGTGGTGGCCGCGCTCGCCGCCGCTCTGCTGCCCTGGCAGAGCGCCGCGGCGGTGGACGGAGCCGCGGCGGCGCCTGGGCCCGAGGTGCTGCCCTCGCTGCGGCAGTGGCAGCCCGGTGAGGGGGAGTTCACCCTCACCGACCGGGCCAGGATCGTGCTGGACGGGGTGCGGGAGCAGCGCACCAGCGCCGACGCGAAGAGGTTCGCGGGTGAGCTGAACGGGCACCCCTCGGTGTCGCGGGGCCGGTCCACCGCCCGGTCCGGGGATATCGTGCTGCGCCAGGACGCCTCCCTGAGGGGGTCGTTGGGCGCGGAGGGCTACCGGCTCGAAGTCGGCGACCGGATCACGGTCACCGCCGCGACCTCCACGGGGGTGTTCTACGGTTCGCGCACCGTGCTCCAGCTGCTGAACGACGACGGCCGCGCGGCACGGGGCTCGGCGACCGATGTGCCCGCGTACCGCGAGCGCGGGGTCGGGGTCTGCGCCTGCTACATCAACGTCTCGCTCCCGTGGTTCGAGCGGCTGATGAAGGACATGGCCTCCCAGAAGCTCAACCAGCTCTGGATCGAGGCGAAGGTCAGGAGCGACACCGACCCGGAGTCGGCGTTCTGGGGCTACTACACCAAGCCGCAGATCCGCACCCTGGCCGCGATGGCGAAGAAGTACCACATCGACCTGGTGCCGGAGATCAACTCCCCCGGCCACATGGACACCTACCTGGAGAACCACCCGGAGCTCCAGCTCAAGGACAAGGACGGCGTCGCCTCGCCGCCCCGGCTGGACATCTCACGGCCCGAGGCGCTGACGTACTACACGTCCCTGGTGGACGAGGCCCTGAAGGTGTGGGACACCCGCACCTGGCACATGGGCGCCGATGAGTACATGATCGGCTCCTCGTATCCGGACTACCCGCAGCTGCAGACCGCCGCGACCGCGAAGTTCGGCGCGTCGGCCACCCCCGACGATCTCTTCGTCGACTTCATCAACCAGGTCAACGCGCAGGTGAAGGCCGGCGGCCGGTCGCTGCGGATCTGGAACGACGGGCTGGTCGGCCACAACGGCATCGTGCCGCTGGACCGCGACATCGCTGTCGAGCACTGGCTGGGCGGCGGCGCCATCCAGCAGCCGTCCGAGCTGCTGGCCGAGGGCCGTCCGGTGATGAACTCCGCGTACTCCCTCTACCTGGTGCGCGGCGGCTACACGACGCAGACCCAGAAGCTGTACGAGAGCGACTGGACGCCCCTGCGCTTCGAGGGCCAGACGCTGCCCGCCACCGCGGCGAACCTGACCGGCGCGAAGATCAGCCTGTGGCCCGACAGCGCGGCGGCCGAGACCGAGAACGAGGTCGAGGCGAAGGTCTTCATGCCGCTGCGCTTCATCGCACAGGCCACCTGGGGCGGCCCGAAGCCCAGTGGGACGTACGCCGGTTTCGAGGCCCTGGCCCGTCGGATCGGTCACGCGCCCGGCTGGGAGAACACCGACCGCACCCCGCTCGCCGACGGCACCTACCGGCTGACGGCCGGCGCGAAAGCGCTCGCGCCCGGCGCGGACTCCGGGGTGTCCCTGACCCGGGGCCGGGCGGCCTCCTGGACGCTGACGGCGACCGCCGACGGGTACTACACCGTCCGCTCCGCGGAGAACGGCCTGTGCCTGGACGCGGTGCGCGGGAAGAAGTACCTGGGCGCCCCGCTGGAGGTGGGGGCCGAGCTGTCGCTCGGGGCCTGCTCGGCGGGCGCGCGCACCCAGCGCTGGCAGCTGGACGCCGGGACCGGCGCACTGGTCCTGCGCAACGCCGTCTCGCAGCTGCGGCTGACGGAGCGGGCCGCGGACGGAGCCGCGGTGCAGACGACGGGCGGGACGCGCCTGACGGCGAAGTCCGCCTGACGCGCGACTGTGGGGCCCGCCGGTGCGGCGGGCCCCACACGTGTGCCGGAGGTCAGATACCGCAGTTCGGCGCCGACCAGAAGTGGCTCGGCCCCTGGTTCACGTGGATGTGATCGCCGTGGTCCGGGTAGCCCGGGCCGAGGATCCCGTTGAACCCGTGGTTGCGGGCCTGCTGGGCGATGGTGCACAGGGGGAGTCCGCCGAGATCGGCCGCGTCGCCGTACAGATGGCGGCTGCCGGCCGCGCCGCCGACCGCGCTGTTGCAGGCCGTGGAGCGGAAGCCGCTGTTGATCCTGATGGGGTGGTCACCGAGCGCGTGGCGCAGCGCCTCCAGCTTCCACATGGTGCTCAGCGCGTTGGCTTTCGCCGTGCCTGCCGCGACGGCACCACCCGCCCAGGTGCTGTTGCAGGTGTTGTGCTCGGCATAGGTGAAGTGGACGGGCGTGCAGTCGTCGTCCTGGAGGGCATAGAGCTTGGCCTGGGTGGCCGGGCCCGCGACGCCGTCGGCGGCCAGTCCGTAGGCGGCCTGGAAGCGCTTGACGGCAGCCGTGGTGGCCGGTCCGTAGGAGCCGTCGACGGCGAGTACGGAGTTGTATCCGGGATATCCGGCGACCCTGATCTGGAGCTGGACGACATCGTTGCCGGTGGCGCCCGGGGACAGGGTGCGGGTCCAGGTGTAACAGCCGTCGGCCTGTGCGGTGCCGGCCGTGGCCACGGCCCCGCCCAAGGCGAAAGCCATGGTCATGACAAGGCCGAGCAGAAGTCTTGCGGAACGTCTGAGCATGGGGGGGGCTCCCTACCACGACGAAGGTGTGGACAGAGAGACTGTCGGACGAGTCGACGCGCGTCAACTATGCACAGGAGAAGGGCTGTTGACGGTCCGGCGACGCCGCGGGGGCCCTGCCCCGGCGTACCGGTACAGGGCCCCCGCGCGGCTGCGCGCTCAGCCGGTTCAGCCGTTCGGCACGATCTCGTAGCGCGGGGTGTTCTCCTCCATCTGCCGGAGCGCGTCCTTGCGGTCGCGCTTGGAGAGCCGGTCGATGTACAGGTAGCCGTACAGGTGGTCCGTCTCGTGCTGGAGGCAGCGGGCGAAGTAGCCGTCGCCCCGCACCTTGACCGGGTTGCCCTTCGCGTCCTGTCCGCGCACCACCGCGTAGTCCGGGCGGGCCAGCGAGGCGTACGCCGTCGGGACCGAGAGGCAGCCCTCGTTGGCGTCGTCCAGCACGCGCTGCTCGGGCGGGAGCTCGTCCAGCACCGGGTTGCAGATGACGCCGGTGTGCCGCACCCCGTCGTCGTCCGGGCAGTCGTAGACGAAGACCTTGAGGTCGACCCCGATCTGGTTGGCGGCCAGGCCCACGCCCTCCGCCGTCCGCTGGCTGGCGAACATGTCGTCGATCAGCGTGGCCAGCTTGTCGTCGAACACGGTGACGTCCTTGCACTCCTTGTGCAGGACGGGGTTGCCCACGACCGTGATCGGGTGCGAGGTGCCGCGCTCGCGGTATGCCGCCTCACGCGCCTCACAGTCCTCGGTGTCGACGAGGAAGCCCTCGTCGTCGACGCTGATCTGCTCGTCCGTCTCCTGCTGCGCCATGTCCGCCGTACGCCTTCCTCACAACGTGAAACCCGGGGTCCGCGGCTCGCGAGAACCCGGGCGCCCGAGCACCGGAATCGGTGCCCGTACAGCCTACGGGCACCGGTCAGCAGACTTCTTCGAGATCCCGCCACTCACGGCTGTCCGGGCTGTCCGCCACCCAGCCGTCCAGCAGGCCGCGCACCAGCCCGGCGGGCGCCGCCAGGCCGCACTCACGCTCCGGCACCCACAGCTCACCGGCGGTGCGGTGCCTCAGCGGGCCGGGGTGGCCCGGCTCACTGTGGTCGTGCGGGTCGAGGTGCTCGCCGTCGCCCTCGTCGCTCTCCATCCGGCTCTCCGAGCAGGCCCGGCAGAGCAGCCGGACGGACGAGGACCAGTCCTCGGCGGCGAAACCGGCGTCGGACGCCAGCTGCTCCAGGGCGTCCCGGTCCGCCTCGGTGGCAGCTTCGAGGAGCACCACCCAGGTCGGCACGGGGGACGGCGCCCACAGCTCGATCTCGTCGAAGACGGGGTACGAGGGCCCCGCCGCGGTGATCCGCTCGCCGTTCGGCACCCCGTCGTGCAGCACGACCTCGCCCCAGCGCCGCCCGGAGGACGGCAGCGGGATCGACAGCACCTCCATCCGCGCCGGGTCCAGCCTGCGGCCCCACACGACCTCGGCCTCGCCCTCGGGCGACAGCCGCACGGCCGCGCTGCCCAGCTCCATCCCGACCGGCTCGCTGTTGGACGCCGGGGTCTGCTGCCCGCCGCCGGGCACCTTCAGCCCGTACGCCTGCCAGGCCCGGCGCGCCAGCGGCCAGTCCTGCAGCGCGGTGGCGGCGATCCCGACATTCCACCAGTCCGGGGCGCCGGACTCCTTGTCGAGCAGCGCGACGGCCCGCAGGCCGGCGGCCCGCGCCTGCTCCCAGTCATGCCGGAACTTGTGCAGCAGCGCCAGGTTGAACCATGACTCGGAGAGCCAGGGCTCCAGGTCCGCCGCACGTGTCAGCAACGCGCCCGCGTCCTCGTACCGGCCGTCGCCGATCAGCGTGAACGCGCGGTCCGTGGCCTGCCGCCAAGAGGCGGACGGCCGATGCCGTACCTTCCCGAAGATCCTCACGATTCCCGCCTGTCCCGACTGGACACCCTCGTTTTCCGCTCTCCTTCGCATCCAACCATGCCCGGCCGGACGCTCGCTCATTACCCATGGGTTACCCAGGTGGGACGGGGGTCAGACCGCCCCTGGCCAGAACCCGGGCGAGCGATTCCACGACCTGGGGCTGGTAGTCGTGGCCGGTCCCGAGCCTGAGCTGTTCCAGCGCGCCGAGCGGCCCGCCGATACTTTCCCCGCACAGGTCGTCGTATGCGTTGACCGCCCTGACGATCCTGGCCGACAGCGGCTGCTCGCGGTAGGGGTCCGCCTGCCGCTCCACCACGACGGCGACCTTCGCGTCGACCCCGGTCTGGCGGACCACGGCCCCGCCGAGCAGCGCGATCCGGCGCTGCTCGGCGGCGGGCAGCGTGGCGGTGGCCCCCTCCGGGACCGGGTCGACGAGCGAGAGCTGGCCGATGTCGTGCATCAGGGCCGCGTACTCCAGGACCGTGAGCTCGGGCCCGGAAAGCCCCAGCTCGCGGCCGACGGCCGAGCAGAGCGCCGCCACCCTGCGGGCATGGCCGTGCGGGGTGTATCCGGCGATCTCCGTGCAGCGGGCGAGCGAGGTGATGGTCTGCCGGTAGATGGTGCGCACGGCGACGAAGCGGCGGAACGACAGCTGGGTGAGCAGCAGCGGTACGCACAGGACGGGCAGCGCCCACAGCCCGGCCGCGGCGACACCGAGCGCCATGACCGCGCCGGTCGCGCAGACCGCCGATCCGATGCCGATCAGGGCCCGCAGCTCGTCGCGGAGCAGCGGGCCGTACGGGACGGGCGTGCCGGCCCTCAGCAGCAGGGCGCCCAGAACGGCGTCGCACAGCGCGGTGAGGCCGAGCAGCAGGAGCAGGAAGGCCGCGTAGTACGGCCCGTCGCCGAACCAGCTCTCGGACCGGCCGGAGTTGTACAGCGGCTGGAAGCACACGGCCGCGAAGGCGACGGTCAGGATGCGGCGGGCCACCTGGTCCGGGCCGGGCCCGCTGCCGCGTGCCACATGGGGCACGGAGGCGACGAGCTGGGCGGCGACGAGCACGGCGATCACCTGGAGGGCGTCCTGGCCGGTGGGCTCCCCGCCGCTGCGGCCGAGCAGGGCGTACGCGAGGGCTCCGGCAGCGCCGAGGGGCGCGGGCTCCCGTTCCCCGGGGAGGGCGCCCCAGCGGGCCAGCTCGCCGATGGTGATGAGCACCCCGAAGGCGAGGGCGTGGCCGGGGCCGTGGACCCCGTGCCACAGGGTGTGTCCCAGCGCGGCGCCGGTGAGCGCGAGGGCGGCGCCGCGCACCGCCAGGGTGGCCGGGGGCAGCCGGGGCCGCTGCCGGCTCACCGGGAACGGCCCCCGGTCCCGTCCGGCGGCCGAGGACGGACCGGCCCCCGGGCGGCCACCGCATCCGCGTCCCGCCCGGTACCCCCGCCCCGTGACACCGGCACCGGCAGCCGCCCGTCGTCCGCCGTCACGGCCGACGCCGCCCCCGACCACCCGTGCCGCTCCAGGCCGCGCGCCAGCGCCCGCACCATCTGCGGATCGAACTGGGTACCGGCACACCGCTTGAGCTCCTCCACGGCGACCGGCACCGGACGCCCCCGCCGGTAGGACCGGGTCGAGGTCATCGCGTCGAAGGCGTCGGCGACGGCGACCACGCGGGCGAACTCGGGGATCTCGCGGCCGGCGAGCCCGTACGGGTACCCGCTGCCGTCGAGCCGTTCGTGGTGGTGCAGGATCGCGGCGCGCGCCTCGCCGAGGAAGCCGATGCCGCGGACGATCTCGTGCCCGTACTCCGGGTGCAGTTCGATCACCCGCCGCTCCTGGGGTGTCAGCGGCCCGTCCTTGCGCAGCACCCGGGTCGGCACGCCGAGCTTGCCGACGTCGTGCAGGATGCCGGCGAACCGGAGCACTTCGACGCGGTCCCGGGCCATGCCCAGCTCATGGGCGATCAGCACGCAGGCGCGCCCCACCCGCTCGCTGTGGCCCCGGGTGTAGGTGTCCTTGATGTCGACGGCCTGCACCAGGGCCCTGATCGTGGCGCGGTGCGCGGCGTGCTGGCGGTGGTACTGGGCGAAGGCCCAGCCGGAGATGTACATCGGCAGCAGGACGAAGAGCGCGGCCAGCGGCCCGTACGAACTGCTCCACAGGACCGCCATCATCAGTCCGGCGAGGCCGTGCACGAGGTGCGGGCCGAGCGAGCGCGGCAGCAGCCCGCTCCAGGCGCGCCGGACGGGCAGGTGCTCGGCGGCGGCCAGGATCGAACCGTCCAGCGCGCTCAGCACGAGGCTGAAGGCCAGAGCCGCCGCGCAGGCGGGCAGCAGCGCGTACGGGAGTTCGGGCAGCCGCCCGGGTCCGGAGCCGCCGAGCGCGGCGGGACCGCCGAGCAGGGCGTGGACGCCGGAGGCGACCCGGACGGTGAGGACGAGCTGCGCCGCCCGCCAGACGCGGCGGGCGGCGACCGGGGGTTTCTCCACCCGGCCGACGAGCGAGCCGGGTATCGCGACCAGCGCCGCGGCGGCCGGCGGCAGCAGAAAGGCGGCGGCGAGCAGCAACGGGAAGAACGATCCGGCACTGACCGGCACGGAGCTGCCGAAGAAGGGGCGGCGGCCGGGAAGTTCGCAGACCAGGTAGAGCCCGGTGAGCAGTCCGAGGGTGGTCCACGGGGTGCCTGCGCCGGGACGCAGCGCGGGCAGCACGCACAGGGTGGCGCAGAGCGAGACGGCCAGGATGTACGCCCGCGCCGCGCCGCGTGAGGCTCTCACCCGTTCCGCCCGCCCCCCAGCATCGCCAATGGATGCGCCAGGCTAGCGAGTTGGGCGTCCCGGCTGAGGGCCGACGGCCGCGATTAGCACGTTCGGGTGATGCGTCATTCCTTGGCGGTGGCCGGCAGCTCGGCGCCGGAGACCGACACGTCCTGCTCGGGCACCGCCTGGCCGGAGCGGATCAGGTCGATCCGCCCCATCACCTTGGAGCGCAGGTCGGTCGGCACGTCGTCCTGACCGCAGCAGCGCTTGACCAGCTTCTTCACGGCCTGCTCCAGCCCGTACTTCTCCAGGCAGGGGGAGCACTCACCGAAGTGCGTCTCGAACTTGGTGCAGTCGCTGTCCGGCATCTCCCGGTCGAGGAACTCGTAGAGGTGGTCAAGGACCTCTGAGCAATCCGTCTCGTGCGGCTCTCCGCAGCTCATGAGCCCGAGCCTTTCCGATCGTCCGACTCACCGGCACCCGCCGGGACGAGCCCGCGGTCACGGGCGTAGTCCTCCAGCATGCCGCGCAGTTGACGGCGGCCCCGGTGCAGTCGGGACATCACCGTACCGATGGGAGTCCCCATGATGTCCGCGATCTCCTTGTAGGCAAAGCCCTCTACATCGGCGAGATAGACCGCGATGCGGAACTCTTCGGGAATCGCCTGCAGAGCAGACTTCACATCGGAGTCGGGCAGGTGGTCGAGGGCCTGGGACTCGGCGGAGCGCAGACCGGTCGACATGTGCGACTCGGCGCGGGCCAGCTGCCAGTCCTCGATCTCCTCGGCGGCACTGCGCTGGGGTTCGCGCTGCTTCTTGCGGTACGAGTTGATGAACGTGTTGGTGAGGATGCGGTACATCCACGCCTTGAGGTTGGTTCCCTCACGGAACTGGTGGAAGGAGCCGTATGCCTTGGCGTACGTCTCCTGGACCAGGTCCTCGGCATCCGCGGGGTTGCGCGTCATGCGCAGCGCGGCCGAGTACATCTGGTCGAGGAAACCGAGGGCATCGCGCTCGAAGCGCGCGTTGCGCTCGGCGGTCGTCTCCTGCGGGCGGCCGTCGTCGGTCCCTGTGTCGGTCCCAGTGACCGGACCCACCTCCTCCAACGCTGTGGCGGTGCCGAAACCGGACCCGCTCGAATCGGAGAATAGTCGACCTTGGTCCGGCGCGGGCTGTCGATCCGATCCGCTCAGTGCCCGCTCGGATGTGGTCTTGGCCGCATGCAGCACTGTCCACTCCAGGTCAGCGGCGTTCGAGCGACGCGGGCAGATGGTCGAACCCATGCGACGGACTCCCTCTCCACAGACGACGTTGGTGTACCGACATCCCACACAACAGTGGCCCCCCGCCCAACATTCCCGGGCCGTACGTCACACGATTCCGGCCAGCCATCCGGTCACGGCCGAGGTGAGGATCTCCATCGCCTGATCCTCGGTCACCCCCGACCGCTTCGGTACGGCGAAGCCGTGGTCCCCGTGCGGCACCTCGGCGATCCGGTACTCCCCCGGGGGGAATTCGGCGGGCCTGCCGAACGGGTCGTTGCCGCCCTGGACGACGAGGGTGGGTACGCCGGAGGCCAGGAGTTCGTCCTTGCGGGACTTCTCCGGCCGGCCCGGGGGGTGCAGCGGGAAGCTGAGTGCGAGGACCGCACGGGCGCCGAGTCCGGACGCCGTGCGGCAGGCCACCCGGGCCCCGGCACTGCGTCCCGCGGCGACGACCGGGAGCCCGGAAGCCGCCAGGACCGGCCACAGGCCGCGCCAGCCGGTGTCCAGGGTCTTCGGGGCGGGCGCGAGCTTCTTCCCGGCGACCCGCCAGGGCTGCTCCACCAGAGCGACGCTCACCCCGTGGGCGGGCAGCGCGGCGGCCAGCGCCCGCAGGTCACGGGCCTCGATGCCGCCGCCGGCGCCGTGGCCGAGGGCAAGCAGGAGGCGGGGTTCGCGCGCGGGCAGCCAGCTGATCCGGGCGGTCCCGGCCTCGGTGTCGACCGTTTCGGTGCGTGGGGCTGTCTCGGTGGCTTTCACGGGCCCATCCAACCAAGGCCGGTGCGGCCGGCACCGGTACGACCCGGGTCTCAGAAGAGCGTGCTGACCTCGGGCGCGGCCAGCTCGTCCAACAGCTCGGGGCCGTTGTTGCGGACGTTGCTGACGGCGGTGGCCACCGGGTAGGCCCGCATCAGCCCGCCGGGCGGCGGTGCGAGCAGCCCCCGCAGCTCCTCGATGTCGGTGTGCGAGGGGTCCAGCCAGTCGTCCCAGCGGTCCGGGGTGAGCATCAGCGGCATCCGGGGGTGGATGTCGGCGAGCGTGGCCGGGCCCTCGGCCGGGGCGACGGCGAGCGGGCTCGTCTCCGCCTCGGTCGTGATCACCGAGCAGGTCACCCACCAGGCCTGCGGATGGTCGTCCGGCAGGGTCCGGTCGCGCCAGAACTCGTACAGACCGGCCATGGCGAAGACCGATCCGTCGGCGGGGGTCACGAAGTACGGCTGCTTGCGGGGCCGCTTCCGGCGTCCCTTCTCCTCCAGCTGCCGTTCCTCGCTGCCGGTCACCCACTCGTAATAGCCGTCGGCCGGCAGGATGCAGCGCCGCGAGACGAAGGGACGGCGGAAAGACGGCTTCTCGTGCACCGTCTCGGCGCGGGCGTTGATCATCCGGGCGCCGCCCTCCGGCGATTTGGCCCAGGAGGGGACGAGCCCCCATTTCAGTGCGCGCAGCTGGCGAACCGGACGCTGGTCATCCGCGTCTTTCACCGGACGCTCCAGTACGGCGTAGACCTCCTTGGTCGGCGCCACGTTGTAATCGGGCTCCAGCGTCTCGGCCGGTTCCCACTTCTCCACCTGGAAGAGTCCGGTCAGATCCTCGGGCCGCCGACTCGCTGCATACCGTCCGCACATAAGTGCCAGACTGCCACGACCGTCATCCCGACCGGACGTCAATACCGCAAGGAGCCGCCCGCGCCATGGACAGCACCGATCTCGGCAATCTGTGGGACCGCGTCTTCGGCACCCAGCCGGCCCCCGAGCAGTGGCTGGTCGTGGTGACCGCCACGGCCGCGCTCATCGCCGTCGTGCCCAATTTCATATGGCGGCTGACCCGCAACGCGATCACCATCGCCCACGAGGGCGGTCACGGGCTGGTCGCGCTGCTCACCGGGCGGCAGCTCTCGGGCATCCGGCTGCACTCGGACACCAGCGGGCTGACGGTGAGCCGCGGCAAGCCGACCGGCATCGGCATGGTGCTGACCGCGGCGGCGGGCTACACCGCGCCATCGCTGCTGGGGCTCGGCGGCGCGTGGCTGCTGGTCAACGGCCGGATCACCCTGCTGCTCTGGCTGGCCACGGCGCTGCTCGCGGTGATGCTGGTGATGATCCGCAATGTGTACGGGGCGCTGACGGTGATTTTCACCGGTTCGCTCTTCCTGCTGATGTCGTGGCTGGCCTCGCCCGCCTGGCAGTCGGTGTTCGCGTACGGCGCGGTCTGGTTCCTGCTGCTGGGCGGCGTGCGTCCGGCGTTCGAGCTGCAGTCCAAGCGGCGGCACGGCGGTGCGCCGGACTCGGACGCGGACCAGCTGTCACGGCTGACGGACGTACCGGCCGCGCTGTGGCTCTTCCTGTTCCACGCCGTGTCGCTCTGCTCGCTGATCGGCGGCGGGCGCTGGCTGCTGGGCCTGTGACCTCGCTTCCCTTACCACTGCCGCGTTACATCCCGGTTTCGGCATGTTTGATCAAGATCCGGGTTTGCGGAGAGCCATTAAAGTGACCCCATGACCGAAAGTTCCGTGCACCCCGCCCTCTGGCCCGCCCCTCACGCGAGCGGAGCCGTCGACGCGACCGTCACCGTGCCCGGATCGAAGTCGGTCACCAATCGCGCGCTGGTGCTGGCCGCGCTCTCCTCGGAGCCGGGCTGGCTGCGCCGCCCGCTGCGCTCCCGCGACACCCTGCTGATGGCCGACGCGCTGCGCGCGATGGGCGTCGGCATCGAGGAGACGGTGTCCTCCAGCTCGTCGGCCGCGGGCGGCCCGGACGGCTCGGGCGAGGCCTGGCGGGTCATCCCGGCCGGTCTGCACGGCCCGGTCACCATCGATGTCGGCAACGCCGGCACGGTCATGCGCTTCCTGCCCCCGGTCGCGGCCCTCGCCGACGGCCCGGTCCACTTCGACGGCGACCTGCGCTCCTACGAGCGCCCGCTGAACGGGGTGATCGACGCCCTGCGGGTGCTGGGTGCCCGGATCGACGACGACGGCCGCGGCTCGCTGCCGATGACCGTGCACGGCGGCGGTGCGCTGGACGGCGGCCCGGTCGCGATCGACGCGTCCTCGTCCTCCCAGTTCGTCTCGGCGCTGCTGCTGTCGGCGCCGCGCTTCAACCAGGGTGTGGAGGTGCGTCACACCGGCGCCCGGCTCCCGTCCATGCCGCACATCCGGATGACGGTCGACATGCTGCGGGCCGTCGGCGCCCAGGTCGACGAGCCGGAGACGGGCGGCGAAGCGAACGTCTGGCGGGTCTCCCCCTCGGCACTGCTCGGCCGCGACCTGACCATCGAGCCGGACCTCTCCAACGCCCAGCCGTTCCTGGCCGCGGCGCTGGTCACCGGCGGCCGGGTCACCGTGCCGGACTGGCCGCTGCGCACCACACAGCCCGGTGACGCGCTGCGCGACATCTTCACCGCCATGGGCGGCAGCTGCGAGCTGACCGAGCACGGACTCACCTTCACCGGCTCCGGCCGGATCCACGGCATCGACGTCGATCTCGGCGAGGTCGGCGAGCTGACCCCCGGCATCGCGGCGGTCGCGGCCCTGGCCGACTCCCCCTCCACCCTGAGCGGCGTGGCCCATCTGCGGCTGCACGAGACGGACCGGCTGGCCGCGCTCACCAAGGAGATCAACGAGCTGGGCGGCGAGGTCACCGAGACCGCGGACGGCCTCCACATCCGGCCGCGACCGCTGCACGGCGGTACCTTCCATACGTACGACGACCACCGGATGGCCACCGCTGGGTCGGTCATCGGCCTTGCCGTCCCCGGAGTGGAGATCGAGAACGTGGCGACCACCGCCAAGACCCTGCCGGACTTCCCGCAGATGTGGACCCGAATGCTCGGGGCCTGAGACATGCGCCGCTACGGCAAGAACCCCGACGAGGACGACATCCGGGTCCGCCCCAACCGCAAGGGCAACCGGCCTCGTACGCATATCCGCCCCAAGCACGAGGACGCCGAGGACGGCATGGTCCTCACCGTGGACCGCGGCCGCCTCACCTGTCTCGTCGAGGGCCGCACGGTCGTCGCGATGAAGGCCCGTGAGCTGGGCCGCAAGGCCGCGGTGGTGGGCGACACCGTCTCCATCGTCGGTGATCTGTCCGGCGACAAGGACACCCTCGCCCGGATCGTCCGCATCGGTGAACGCCGTTCGGTGCTGCGCCGGACGGCGGACGACGACGATCCGTTCGAGCGGGTGGTCGTCGCCAACGCCGACCAGCTCGCGATCGTCACCGCGCTGGCCGATCCGGAACCCCGTCCGCGCATGATCGACCGCTGTCTGGTCGCCGCGTACGACGGCGGGCTCTCCCCTCTCCTGGTGCTGACCAAGTCCGATCTGGCCTCGCCGGACAAGCTGCTGGAGGCGTACACCCCGCTGGGTGTGCCGTTCATCGTCACCAACCGCGAGGAGCTGGAGAACGGCGACGCCGCGGAGCGGGTCCGCGAGCAGCTGAACGACCGGATCACGGCCTTCGTCGGGCACTCCGGCGTCGGGAAGACCACGCTGGTCAACGCCCTGGTGCCGAAGGACAGGCGGCGTACGACCGGAGTGGTCAACGCGGTCACCGGGCGCGGCCGCCACACCACCACCTCGGCCCTTGCGCTGCCGCTGCCGGACTACCGGGGCTGGGTGGTCGACACCCCCGGCGTCCGCTCCTTCGGCCTGCACCACATCGACCCGTCCCGGGTCATCAACGCCTTCCCCGACCTCCAGCCCGGCACCGAGGGCTGCCCGCGCGGCTGCACCCACGACAGCCGGCAACCGGAATGCGCGCTGGACGCCTGGGTGGCGGAGGGGCACGCCGATCCGGCCCGGCTGGACTCGCTGCGCCGGCTGCTCTCCACCCGGGAGCGACGCGAAGGCGACTGATCGCGCACGTTTGCGATCACTCGCCACTGGTAAATGCATAATCACGAATCACGCCCAGCGGTACGAGGCGGTCACCGATGCGGGAGGGGCACTGACGATGGCGTGGCTGCTGGTCGTGGTCGCGGGACTTCTGGAGACCGGCTTCGCCGTCTGCCTGAAGCTCTCCCACGGCTTCACCCGGCTCTGGCCGACCATCGCGTTCTGCGTCTTCGCGCTCGGCAGCTTCGGTCTGCTGACCATGTCGCTGAAGAAGCTCGACGTCGGGCCCGCCTACGCGGTGTGGACCGGCATCGGCGCGGCGGGGACCGCCATCTACGGCATGATCTTCCTCGACGACGTGGTCTCCACGCTCAAGCTGGTCTCGATCTCGCTGGTGATCCTCGGCGTGATCGGGCTCCAGCTCTCGGGGTCCTCGCACTGAGACCGGCCGGCTCACGTCACGGAATCCGGAGCCCGCTCCACCACATCCCGCACCAGCGGCGCCCCGTCCCCCGCCACTTCGGGGTGCGGGGGTACCAGTGTGTACGACAGAGCGAGCCGCAGCGCGAGTTCGCAGGTCACGGCCAGGGCCGCCGGGTCGTGCGGCCAACATCCCCCGTCCAGGGCGGCCACCGCGCGGTCCCTGACCTGGCCGAGCAGTTCGGCGGGCGTCGGCGGTCCGGCGTCGGCCCGGCGCTGCGCCGGTACGGGCGAGCCGGGCGGCCGGACCGGGCGCGCGGAGCAGGCGGGGCGCGGTAACCGGTCCTCCCAGCAACCCGTGAGCAACCCTCTGACCAGTGCGTTCGTCCGGGTGGCCCGGACCGTCCAAGCGGCGGTGGCGGCCAGTCTGTCGCCGGTGCCGCCGGCCGTTCCCAGCGCCCGCTCGACGCCGGCCAGATAGGCGTCGGCGGCCCGTCGGACCAGGGCGCGGGCCAGTCCGTCCTTGCTGCCGAACTCGTTGTAGAGGGTCTGCCGGGAGACCTCGGCGGCAGCTGCCACATCGACCATCCGCACGGCCGGCCAGGGCCGGGTGGCCAGGGCCGCGTGGGCGGCGTCCAGCAGTGCTTCTCGCGCTGTCGGCATCGTTGCCTCCCACGCCGGGGCCTGTGTTTCAGAGTTGACGCGCTCCCCGGCGCTGTCAAGGGTCCAGGCGGCGTCCGGGGCCCTGGTGGCTCTGTTCACCTGCGGTCGATACTGTGACGGTCATGCCCGATTACCACGATGATCTGCGCCTCGCCCACGTGCTGGCGGACGCCGCCGACGCGACGACGATGGACCGGTTCAAGGCTCTGGACCTGAAGGTCGAGACGAAGCCGGACATGACGCCGGTGACCGAGGCCGACAAGGCCGCCGAGGAGCTGATCCGCGGCCACCTGCACCGGGCCCGCCCACGCGACGCGATTCTGGGCGAGGAGTACGGCATCGAGGGGACCGGCCCCCGGCGCTGGGTGATCGACCCGATCGACGGGACCAAGAACTACGTACGCGGTGTGCCGGTCTGGGCGACGCTGATCTCGCTGATGGAGGCCGGTGAGGACGGTTTCCAGCCGGTCGTCGGCCTGGTGTCCGCGCCCGCGCTGAACCGGCGCTGGTGGGCGGCGAAGGGCGCGGGGGCGTTCTCCGGCCGCAGCCTGACCTCGGCGTCCCGGCTGCACGTGTCGAAGGTGGAACGGATCGCGGACGCGTCGCTCGCGTACTCCTCCCTGACCGGCTGGGAGGAGCAGGGCCGGCTCGACGGCTTCATGGATCTGACCCGGGCCTGCTGGCGTACCCGCGGGTACGGGGATTTCTGGCCGTACATGATGGTCGCCGAGGGATCGGTCGACATCTGTGCCGAGCCGGAGCTCTCGCTCTGGGACATGGCGGCGAACGCGATCATCGTGGAGGAGGCGGGCGGCCGGTTCACCAGCCTGGACGGGGTCTCCGGACCGGGCGGCGGCAACGCGGCGGCCTCGAACGGGACGCTCCACCACGAACTGCTGGGATATCTGAACCAGCGCTACTGACCCCGGCCCGAGCGGAATCCGCCGGAGAGAACCCCGCCGGTACGGGCCAACCGCCTGAACAGCAACGGCGATACAGGGCGCCTCAGCGGGCGCGCCGGAACCACGAGGGGCGTGCCGCACCACCGCACGCCCCTCGAACGATCTTCACCACCCCTTGTTGCCGCTCCTCAACAGTGCGACTCTAAGAGTCCCCCCACTTGTGAACTTGTGAATCGGCTCACGCAGTCGCTTCACGAAGGAGGTGGCTCCCTTCATGCTCGTCCGTGACGCCATGAGCACGGTGGTCCTCACCATCGGCCCGACCCACACCCTCCGCCAGGCAGCCCGGCTGATGTCGGTACGCCGCGTAGGAGCAGCCGTCGTCCACGACCCGGACACCTGCGGTCTCGGCATTCTCACTGAGCGCGACATCCTCAACGCGGTCGGATCGGGCCAGAACCCCGACGTCGAGACAGCCGCCACCCACACCACCACCGACGTGGTCTTCGCCGCGCCCGCCTGGACCCTGGAGGAGGCAGCCGCGGCCATGACGCACGGCGGCTTCCGGCATCTGATCGTGCTGGACGACATCGGCCCGGTCGGTGTCGTGTCGGTGCGCGACATCATCCGCTGCTGGGCGCCGGCCGGGCGCCACCCCGTGGAGCTGGTCGGCTGAACGACCCTGCGGACGACCGGTCCGCCCCCGCGCACGGCAGCGGACACGCGGGCGCGGGGCGGGACCGCCGGTGCGCCGCCCCACCCCGCGCCCGCCCACGACCGGCGGCGGTCCTCAGCCGCGCAGGGCCTGGACCGCGGCTTCGAGCCGCTTGCCGAAGTCGCCGTCGGCCTGGCGGAAGTTGCCGATGGCGCGCTCGGCGATGTCGTCGCGCGAGACCTTCGAGATGAACCCCGCGAGGTTGTCGATCAGCCGGGCCTTCTCGTCCTCGGAGTAGAGCCGGTAGAGGTTGCCCGCCTGGACGAAGTCGTTGTCCTCGGCGTGCACGGCGGCCTCGTGGGTACCGGTGTCGCCGTTGACCGGGACGGGCTGCCACAGCGGCCTGTCCGTCTGGACCGGACCGCCGAAGCTGTTCGGCTCGTAGTTCTTCGCACCCTTGTGGCGGCCGTCGTACAGGTGGCCGTCCCGGCCGTGCGTCCGCGCCTCGGCGGCGTGCGGGCGGTTCACCGGCAGATGGTCGGCGTTGATGCCGACGCGGTAGCGGTGCGCGTCGCCGTACGCGAAGAGGCGGCCCTGGAGCATCTTGTCCGGGGACGGGCCGATGCCGGGCACGAAGTGCGCGGGGCTGAAGACCGACTGCTCGGTCTCCGCGAAGACGTTCTCCGGGTTCCGGTTGAGCTCCAGCCTGCCGATCTCGACCGGCGGGTAGTCCTCGTGCGGCCATACCTTGGTGAGGTCGAACGGGTTGAAGCGGTACGTGGCCGCCTCGGCCGCCGGCATGATCTGGACCTGCACGGTCCAGGACGGGAACTCCCCGCGCTCGATGGCCTCGCGCAGATCGCGCTGGTGGCTGTCCGGGTCCTCGCCGGCCAGCTTGTTGGCGTCGTCCTGGGTGAGGTTCTTGATGCCCTGGTCGGTCTTGAAGTGGTACTTGACCCAGAAGACCTCGCCGGCCTCGTTGTTCCACTGGTAGGTGTGCGAGCCGTACCCGTTCATGTGGCGCAGCGTGGCCGGGATGCCGCGGTCACCGAAGAGCCAGGTCACCTGGTGGGTGGACTCGGGCGACAGACCCCAGAAGTCCCAGACGTTGTCCGCCTCCTGCGAGCCGGTGTACGGGTCGCGCTTCTGGGTGTGGATGAAGTCGGGGAACTTGATGGCGTCCTTGATGAAGAACACCGGGGTGTTGTTGCCGACGAGGTCGTAGTTGCCGTCCTCGGTGTAGAACTTCAGCGCGAAGCCGCGGGGGTCACGCACCGCGTCTGCGGAGCCGAGGTTGCCCGCGACGGTCGAGAAGCGCAGGAAGGTCTCGGTCTGCTTGCCGACCTCGGAGAGGAACTTCGCACGCGTCCACTGCGAGACGTCGCGGGTCAGCGTGAACGTGCCGTACGCACCGGCGCCCCGGGCGTGCACGATGCGCTCCGGAATGCGCTCACGGTTGAAGTGCGCGAGCTTCTCCAGCAGCGACTGGTCCTGCACCAGCACCGGACCGCCGACGCCAGCGGTCTGGCTGTTCTGGTTGTCGGCGACCGGTGCTCCGGCCTCCGTGGTGAGCGGTCCCTGCGTCACGTGCGCCTCCTGCGTCATTCCTGCACATTCGTCATGTCGTCCCGGCGTGCACAGCCTGTCCCTTGGCCTACGCCGTTTCCGATCCTACAATGGACTTAGTCCAAGTCAAGCAGACATCCAAAGTCACACCAGTTCGGAACACGGCCCCTCCACTGTTAGGCTTGTCCTCATGAGTGACCTGCTGGAACGACTTCGTGGACGCGGCTGGCGCATGACTGCGCAGCGGCGCGTCGTGGCCGAGGTACTCGACGGGGAGCATGTGCACCTGACGGCCGACGAGGTCCACGCACGGGCCGTCGCCAAGCTGCCCGAGATCTCCCGTGCCACCGTCTACAACACGCTGGGCGAGATGGTGACGCTCGGCGAGGTCATCGAGGTCTCCACCGACCGCCGGGCCAAGCGGTACGACCCGAACGCGCACCGCCCCCACCACCACCTGGTCTGCGCGACCTGCGGCGCCATCCGCGACGTGCACCCGGCGGGTGACCCGCTGGCCGACCTGCCGGCCGGCGAGCGCTTCGGCTTCATGATCTCCGGCGTCGAGATGACGTACCGCGGCATCTGCCCGAACTGCGCCGCGGCCGCCTGACCCCGTCCACCCCCGAGCCCCGCACCGGAGACTCCCGGCGCGGGGCCTCTTCGCGCCGTCCCGGGCACCGACTCCCGCGCACCCCCTTCCCGAATCTGACGGGTCGTCATATCGTCATCGGCGATCACCGCCGCCCCGCGGCGGCTCCGCACCTCGATTGCGCACGAGGAGAGACCCGTGGGAGACCCGCACCCGAACCCACCCCCCGCAGCACCGTCACCGCCCTCCACCGACGCCCCCAAACTCCGCGCCCGCTCCCTCGCCCGCTCCTTCGGGCGGGGAGCCAAGGCGCTGGCCGCCCTCGGGCCGGTCGATCTCGACATCGTGCCGGGCGAGTTCGCCTGCATCGTCGGCCCCTCCGGCTGCGGCAAGTCCACCCTGCTCAGGATTGCCGCCGGACTGCTGCGCCCCAGCGCCGGTGAACTGTCCATCCGTACGACAGCGCCCCGGCCGGCCGCGATGATCTTC
Organism: Streptomyces sp. NBC_01260; assembly: GCF_036226405.1. Taxonomy (NCBI): domain Bacteria; kingdom Bacillati; phylum Actinomycetota; class Actinomycetes; order Kitasatosporales; family Streptomycetaceae; genus Streptomyces; species Streptomyces sp. NBC_01260. The sequence goes on from NZ_CP108464.1 coordinate 2,601,756, forward strand.
CAGGACTACGGGATCTACGACTGGAAGACCGTCCTCGCCAACGTCCGCTTCGGCCTCGACATCCAGCGCGTACCGCGCAAGGAGGCCGATGCCAGGGCGCACGACTGGCTGTCCCGGATCGGGCTCGCCGAATTCGCCGGGGCCTACCCCGCCGCGCTCTCGGGCGGGATGCGCCAGCGGGTGGCGATCGCCCGCGCACTCGCCGTCGAGCCCGAGATCCTGCTGATGGACGAGCCGTTCGCGGCGCTCGACGCCCAGCTGCGCACGATCCTCCAGGACGAACTGCTGGAGCTCACCCAGACCACCCGCACCACCACGCTCTTCATCACCCACAGCCTGGAGGAGGCGATCGTGCTCGGGGACCGGGTGCTCGTGATGTCCGCCCGGCCCGGCCGGATCATCGCCGAGCGCCGCCCGCCGTTCGAGCGGCCGCGCACCGGCGGCATCCGCTCGACGCCGGAATTCACCGCGCTGAAGAGCGAGTTGTGGGATCTGCTGCGCGGCGAGGTCCGCGGAGAGGCGGCCCTGGTATGAGCACCGTCGTGAAGTCCGCGGGCGGCGACGAGCAGGTGCTGGTCCGCAGGCCGGGCCCGCAGGAACTGCATCCCGTACGCACCCACCGCAGGCGCCGTACCCTCGAAATCGCGCTCGCCGTCGCCGTACCACTGCTCCTGGTCCTGCTCTGGCAGCTGGCCGCGGCCAGGTCCTGGATCGACGACCGCGTCTATCCCGCGCCCTCCACGATCTTCGCGGACGGCTGGGACCGGGCCGCCGACGGAGATCTGTGGCCGGATGTGTGGGCAACGCTCAAGCGGGTCCTCGGCGGCTACGCGATCGGCACGGTCGCGGGCTACGCGCTCGGCCTGCTGATGGGTTCGCTCGCCCTGGTGCGGGCGGCGCTGGAACCGTTGCTCGACGCCCTGTACGTCGTACCGAAACTGGCCCTGCTGCCGGTCTTCCTCAATATGTTCGGCCTCGGCGAAGGGCCGCAGATCGCCCTGGTCGCCGCCACCGTCTTCTTCTTCGTCTGGATCTCGACCATGGCGGCCGTGCTCGCCGTACCGGTCGGCCACCGGGACGCGGGGCAGGTCTTCGGCGCCTCGCCCTGGCAGATGTTCCGGCACGTGCTCCTGCCGGCCTCGCTGCCCGCGGTACTGGTCGGCGCGCGGATCGCGGCCGGGGTGGCGGTGCTGGTCATCGTCGCGTCGGAGCAGATCGCGGCGGCCGACGGACTGGGCCACCTCATCTTCGACTCCCGGGCGCTGTTCCAGAACGATGTGATGTTCGTCGGCATCGTCTGCGTGGCGGTACTCGGTGTCGTCTTCTCCGAAGTGGTGCGGATCGCCGGCCGGCTGCTCACCCCCTGGGCCCCGCGCGACCGCGGCCGCAGCCAGTCGTGAACGGCCCACCCCGCTCTTCGTACGGAGGCACTGTGCGCACACGTACCCCCTTCACCTGCACCGTCGTGCTCGTGGCGGCATCCCTGCTCGGCGCGGCAGGCTGCGCCGGGAACGACTCGTCGGGCGGCGACACCGCCGACGCCGCGCCCCGCACCGTCAAGCCGGTCGCGGGCTGCGGCGCCGGGAGCTGGACCGATCCCTCGGACCTGGCGCCCGACCGCAAGCCCGCACGCTGCGACAAGGGCGCCCCCGCCGCCCGGCCGCTGGCGAAGAAGCGGAAGATCGTCCTGGCCACCGGCACGCTGAGCGCGGAGTACGTCGCACCCCTCCAGGTCGCGTTGGCCAAGGGCGAGTTCGCGAAAGAGGGCCTGGACGTCCAGCTGAAGGTGCTCCCGACCCCGGACGCCCTGCCCCTGCTCGCCAAGGGGGACGTCGACGCCCAGTGGGCGGCGCCGGAGGCCGCGGTGATGAACGGCATCAACGGCGGCTTCGACATCAAATGGGTCGCGGGCAACTTCTCCCCCGACCCGACCTCCAAGAGCGGCCTGTGGGTGCGCCTCAAGGACGGCGAGAGCGCCGGTCACGTCGATATGGCCGGCCGGAAACTCGGCACGATGATCGGCAAGGGCTCGGTGATCGCCTATCCGATGGACACCTCGCTGAAGAAGCACGGCGGCGGCCTCGACAAGATCAGTTTCCAGCAGCTCGGCTCCGCGGACGTACTGACCGCCCTGCAGAACGGGGGCGTGGACTCCGCCTGGCTGCTCGACCCGATCTGGCGCAAGGTGGACGGCGACAAGAAGTACGCTTTCCTCGGCGGCCAGCCGGTCGGCGAACCGCTCGGCGGGCTCCTGTTCGGCCCGACGCTGCTGAACAAGGACCCGGACGCGGGCGTCGCCTTCCTCCGGGCCTACATCCGCACGGTGAACACCTACTTCGCCGGCGACTACAAATCCGACCCCGCCTTCGTCACCGAACTCGCCGGGCTGATGAAGACCGACGAGGCCACCCTGCGGTCGACGCCGTCGATGCGGATGGACTGGGAGATCAGGAAGGGCACCACGGACCGGGTGCAGAAGGCGTACGCCGACTCGGGCGTCTCGACAGGCACGCCGGTACCGGAGGAGAAGGCCGTGGACCGCGCGATGTACAGCGAAGCGGTGGGCCACAAGCCCTGAGCCGGACAGCCTCGTGGGGCGCATGCACAGAGGGCCGGATCCTCAAAGGATCCGGCCCTCTGTCTTAAGTAGCGGGGACAGGATTTGAACCTGCGACCTCTGGGTTATGAGCCCAGCGAGCTACCGAGCTGCTCCACCCCGCGTCGTTGTGATCCCCACACTACGTCACCCCTCCGGACCAGCGCAAATCACTTCCCAGCCGCCACTTCGGGGACGAGCCCAGCCGGCGATTCAGCACACCGGCCGGCGCCCGAGAACGCCGGGCGAATCAAGTCCGTCCGGCGGTTGAGGACGCGGCGGGGCCGAAGGCACCGCGCCCGCCCCGTGCGCCCGCCCCGCACCCGCCTACGCGGTCAGCTCCTGATGCAGCGCCTCGCGCAACCGCGCAGCCCGCTCCGAGACCTCCGCCGGCCCCAGCTCGACCGCCCGCGCACACCACCGCTGCCCCTCGGTGAGCTCACCGCGGCGCGCGGCCAGCAGGGCGAGGCGCAGGGCCGCCCGCCCGTGCCCGTCGTTCGCGGCGCGGCTCCACCACAGCGCGGCCTCGCGCTCACTGCCCTCGCGGGCGAGCAGCAGACCGAGGTTGAAGGCCCCGTTGCGGCTGCCCGCCTCGGCCGCCTCCCGGTACCAGTGCCCGGCGCTCTCCACGTCGCCCCGGGCCGCGGCGAGCATCCCGACGCGCACCTGGGCCCGGCGGTGGCCCTGCTCGGCCGCACGCTCGTACCACTCCTCGCACTCGGTCTTCTCCGGCATCGGCTCGCCCAGGGCGGGCGGTCCCGGCGGCGGCTGCCGCGAGTCCAGCACCCCGGCCAGCCGGAAGGCCGCTTCCGCGCTGCCGCCACCGGCGGCGCAGCGCAGATGCCGCTCCGCCTCCCGCTCCTCGCCGTGGTGGAGCAGCGCCATGCCGACCTGGAGCGCGGCCTCGGTGTGGCCGGCCGCCGCGGCGCGCTCGTACCAGAGCAGGGCGGCCCGGTCCTCGTCGCGCCCGGCGTGCAGGATGCCGAGGTTGAAGGCGGCGTCGACGCTGCCCGCCTCGGCCGCCTTGGAGAACCAGGGCTCCGCGCCGGTCGCGTCGCCCGCCTGGAGCAGGAGCACGGCCAGTGCGTTGGCGGCCTCCCGGTGACCGGCGTACGCGGCGCGCCGGTACCACTGCTCGGCCTGCGCCGTACGGTCCTGGGCCGCACAGAGCAGCCCCAGGTTGTACGCGCCGTTGACGTCACCGGCGTCCATGGCCGCGCGGTACCAGCGCTCGGCGGTCTGCTGCTCCCCCCGGGCCGCGTGCAGCGCACCGAGCGCGTTGGCGGCGTTGCCGTCGCCCTCCTGGGCGGCGCGGAGCCACCACACGGCCGCGCTCTCCCGGTCGCCCGCGTCACGGAGCAGGAAGCCGAGGGCACACGCGGCCCGCGCCTCGCCCGCCTTGGCGGAGATGAGATACCAGCGGCCGGCCTCCTTCAGCTCGCCGCGCTGTTCCAGGATGGCCCCGAGGTGCAGGGCGGCACGCCGGTGGCCGCGCGCGGCCGCCTGCCGGTACCACTGCTCGGCCTCGCCGACCCGACCCGTCCCGGGTCCGGCGACGGGGCTGTCGTCCTTGCGCACGGCCGCCCGGCCCCGGCCGGTGGCGGGCGCCTTGCCGTCCGTTCCGGTGCGGGGACCCAGTCCGGGGCGGCCGAACGCGTCGTGCGCGTCGTCCGCCGCGTTGCGCTCCACCATGCGTGCCAGCCGGTACGCGGCTTCGCGGTGCCCCTGCTCGGCCGCGGCACGCAGCCAGCGCTCGGCGCCGACGTCGCTGCGGTGCTCCAGCAGGTCGGCGAGGGCGTACGCGCCCAGCGCGTGGCCCTGCTCGGCGGACTGGCGCAGCCAGTACTCGGCGCCGGGCTCGTCGCCGCGCTCGCGGTAGTGGCGCCCGAGGGCGTGCGCGGCGGCGGCGGAGCCGGCGACGGCCGCGATCCGCCACCAGTCGGCCGCCTCGTCCGGATACCCGCGCTGATGCAGGAGCACGCCCAGGTTGTTGGCCGCGGCACGGTCGCCGTCGGCAGTGGCCGCACGCAGGTAGGCTTCGGCGCCGGCCAGGTCGCCCCGGCGCAGCAGCAGCGCGCCGAGGACGCTCATCGACGCGGTGTCCCCGGCGTCGGCGGCACGGCGGTGCCGCGCCTCGTTCTCGGCGTTGTCCGCACTCTCTGCGGTCTCCGCGCCCTCGGCGTTCTCCACGCCGTCCGCGGACTCTGCGGTCTCTGCACTCTCGACGGTCGCGGCACACTCCGCAGTCTCGGCGGTCTCGATGTAGTCGTTGTACCGTGCGGCGGCGGCAAATGCCACATCCATCACGTTTTCCGCCGGATGGGCGTGACGCTGAACAAACCGCCCTGTCTCCAACAGAGTTGCCCTGTCCCCCATAAATACCATCGTCGCACCACCTGTAACCCGCGTACACCTGGTATATCGCGGCCAGTGAGGTCACTTCAGCGTTTTGTCGACTTGCCCACAGAGAGACAAGTCAAGCATGTCCTTCTCCAACTCGTGCCCCGTAAACCGCACTTCACGCCCACTGCACAGAAAAGTCACGGCGACACGGCGAAGGCCCGGATCCTCGAAAGGATCCGGGCCTTCGTCTTTCAGTAGCGGGGACAGGATTTGAACCTGCGACCTCTGGGTTATGAGCCCAGCGAGCTACCGAGCTGCTCCACCCCGCGCCGTTGTGTTCAAACCGTACCACGGCGCGAAGGTGAAGCTTTACCGGGTTACTCAGCCGCCGCTGTCGGCACTCGCGGTGCTGTCAGGCTTATCGGCCTTGTCCGTCTTATCGGTGCTGCCGGCCTTGGGCTGGGCGGCAGCCGCCCGCTGCAACGCGTCCTGCAGATCCGTCTGGGCCTTGCCGTAGGCGGCCCAGTCCTGCTTCTTCAGGGCTGCCTCGCCTTCCGTATAGGCCTTCTGCGCATCGGCGATCGCCTTCTTCAGCGCGGCGTCGCCGGTGGCCGGCGGCTCCGTGGTGTCGCCCGGTGGCGGCGTGGTCTCGGCCGGTGGCTGGCTCGTGTCGGAGCCGTCCGCCCCGAAGACCGCGTTGAGCGCCTCACCGAGGCTGTTCTCGAAGACGATCTTCGACCCGTACGAGGCGGCGACCTTGCGCAGCAGCGGATAGTTCTGCGTGCCACCGCGCGTGTACACCGGCTCGATGTAGAGGAAGCCCCCTTCGAGCGGCACCGTCAGCAGGTTGCCGTACTCGATGTCGGAGTCGGTGCCCTTGAGGTTTCTCACGAACTCGGCGACGTCGTCGTTGCCGTTGAGCTCACTCTGTACCTGGCCGGGGCCCTTCACCGTGGTGGTGACTCTCAGCAGTCTTATCGTGCCGTAGTCCTTGCTGGACGCATCGGCGTCCACCGCCATGAACGCCCCGAGGTCGGGCCGCCCCTTGGGAGTGAACGTCGTCGTCAACGAGAACTTCTGAGCCGCCTGATCCGGCATCTTTATGCTCAGGTAGTACGGCGGGACCGCACCGGACTCCTTGTTGGTCGGGTCGTCCGGGACCTGCCACGCGTCACTGCCGCTGTAGAACTGGGCGGGGTTTTCCACGTGGTAGCGGGTCAGCAGCTCGCGCTGCACCTTGAACAGGTCCTGCGGGTAGCGCAGGTGGTCCATGAGGTCCTGCGGGATGTCCGTCCTGGGCTGCACGGTCCCCGGGAACGCCTTGCGCCAGGTCTTGAGGATCGGGTCCTCGGTGTCCCACTCGTAGAGCTTGACCTTGCCGTCGTACGCGTCGACGGTGGCCTTCACCGAGTTGCGGATGTAGTTGACCTGGTTCTGCTGGGCGACGACCGCACGCTGGTTGGTGGTCAGCGAGTCGGCCGTGGTGTCACCCAGGGTCGTGCGCGAGGCGTACGGGTAGCCGTTGGTCGTGGTGTACGCGTCGACGACCCACTGGATGCGGCCGTTGACGACGGCCGGGTAGGCGTCGCCGTCGATGGTCAGCCAGGGGGCGACCGCCTCGACCCGCTCCTTGGGGGTGCGGTTGTACAGAATCCGCGAGCCGTCGCCGATGGCTCCCGAGTACAGGATCTGCGGTTCGCTGAACGCCACCGCGTAGGCGGCGCGGTTGAACGCGCTGGAGAGGCTGACCCCGCTCTTGCCCTTGTAGCTGGTGGTCTTCTCGCCGTCCTCCTCGTAGTCGAGCTCCTTCTGGGGCCCGCCGACGATGGAGTACTGCTCGGTCTTCTCGCCGTAGTAGATCTCCTGCTGGTACGAGCCCAGCTCACCGGTGGTCGGCAGTCCTGACTCGGTGAAGTCGGGAGATCCCTTCGGGTTCTTGCCCGTCGTGGTACCCCGGGCGGCGATCGCACCGTAGCCGTGGGTGTAGGTGAAGTGGTCGTTGATCCAGTTGCGCTTGGGGATGCCCTGCAGGTTGAGCTCGCGCAGACCGATGACCGTGTCCTGCTCCTTGCCGGACTCGTCCTTGTAGCGGTCGACATCCAGCGTCTTGGGGAACTGGTAGTAGTTCCTCTTCTGCTGGAGCTGCTGGAAGGCCGGGGAGACGACGTTGGGGTCCATCACCCGGTAGCTGGCCGCCGCGTCCGCACTGGCACGGAGCTTCGTCTCGTCATCCGTGGTGCTCTTGCCCGTGTAGTCGTCGACCTGCGCGTTGTCGATGTCGTAGGCGTCCCGTGTGGCCTCGATGTTCTTCCGGATGAACGGGGCTTCCTTCGCCTGCTCGTTCGGCTGGACCTGGAACTTCTGGACGATCGCCGGGTAGAGCCCGCCGATCAGGATCGCGGAGAGGACCATCAGCCCGAATCCGATCACCGGAAGCTGCCAGGTGCGGCGCCAGAGCGTCGCGAAGAACAGCACGGCACAGATCGCGGCGATGCAGAACAGGATGGTCTTCGCCGGCAGGTAGGCGTTGGCGTCGACGTAGCGAAGGCCCGTCCAGTTGTCCGTGGCCTTGAAGTCGCTGGACTTCACCGCGAGCCCGTAGCGGTCGAGCCAGTAGGCCACCGCCTTCAGCGCGACGAAGATGCCGAGCAGCACCGAGAGGTGACCGGTGGCCGCCCCCGTCGCCCGCGCGCCGGGGCTGGTGATGCGCAGCCCGCCGTACAGGTAGTGGGTCAGCGCGGCGGCGATCAGCGAGAGCACCGTGGCCGCGAAGCCGAAGCCCAGCAGGAAGCGGTACCAGGGCAGGTCGAAGGCGAAGAAGGACACGTCCAGATGGAACTGGGGGTCCTTCTGCCCGAACGACACGCCGTTCACGTACATCAGCCAGGTGCGCCACTGGCCGGAGGAGGACGCTCCGGCGATCAGACCGACGAGCGCGGTGATCGCGAGCAGCACCCACTTCTTGTACGGGGCGAGGCTCATCCGGTAGCGGTCCAGGCTCTGCTGCTCCAGCGACATCGCGCTCAGCGGCGGCCGGAGCCGGTGTGCGAGCCAGATGTTCACGCCGACGGCGACGGCCATCAGCAGTCCGAAGACGAGGAACAGTCCGATCTTGGTCCACAGGGTGGTGGTGAAGACGGATGAATACGCGACCGACCTGTACCAGAGCCAGTCCGTCCAGAACCCCGCGAACATGACGAACGCCATGGCGAGAATCGCCAGGACGCCCAGTGTCATGAGCAGGGTTCGGGCGCGCCGGGACGGGCGGCCGACTCTGATCCGTGGCCCTGTCGGGCCTCCGCCGCGGTCCGGCATCTGGAAAGCCAACGTGCGCACCTCAAAGTTCGCGGTCGTGTTGAAGGGGGCCCCGCGATCGTAGAGCCCACCTATGCAACTTACTGAGGCTTTACCTAGTTCCCGTTCCCGGGGCGGAAGGAGGCAGGATGTTGTCCATGTCCAACGTTTCCCCCTCAGGCCCTCCGATGGCCGCGAGCCCGCTCACTGTCGCGGTGCTCGAAATCGACGAATACATCTCCGGTCTCGGCTGGGATCAGCCCGCCCGGCTCTTCGCCCTCGTCGACACCGCCCGGCTGCGGGTCCAGGAGCCGGGCCTCGCCGCCCAGCTCGGCCTCGACGGCGACGGCTCGAAGGCCGCCGCACTCACCCCTATTGAGCAGGAGGAGCTTCCCGCAGGTACCGCGCTGGACGAGTTCCTCGCCACGATCGCCTGGCCGGACGCGGTGGTCGGGTGCGCGATGACGGTGGAGCGGCTGATGCTGCCGCCGTCCGCCGAGGCCTCCGTCCCCGAAGGCCTCGACGACACCCAGCTGACCAAGTGGGTCGCCAAGCACCCCGACCGCCAGGAGGTGCGGATGACCGTGGCCGTCCTGCGCGACGGCGCTCGGGAGTCGGCCGTGCGTCTGCGGGAGAAGGACTCGCCGAACGACGTGCTGACCGGGGCCGGCCTGGTGCCGGGGCTGGCCGAGGCACTGTCCGCGACCTTCGAGTCCTGACCTCGCCGGTCCGCCGGTGCGGGGACGCGGTCAGCCTGTCGAGCAGCTCGGCAGGCCGGCCGTGTCCCCCGAGCGGATCTTCTCCAGCGACTTCTTGGCGTCGTCGATCGTCTTGACCCGCACCAGGGTGAGGCCGTCGGGGGTGTCGGAGGCGGCCGACTTGCAGTTGTCGGTCGGGGTCAGGAAGTACCGCGCGCCGGCGTTGCGCGCGCCGACCAGCTTCATGTTGATGCCGCCGATCGGGCCGACCTTGCCCTTGTCGTCGATCGTCCCGGTGCCCGCGACGAACTTGCCGCCCGTCAGCTGTCCCGGGGTGAGCTTGTCGACGATGCCGAGGGAGAACATCAGACCGGCGCTCGGGCCGCCCACGTCGGCGAGCTTGATGTTGATCTCGAACGGGAAGGTGTGGTCCGTCCCCGCCTGGATACCGACGATCGCGCGGTTCTCCTTGGGGGCCTTCTCGGTGGTGAGGGTGATCTTCTCGGTGCCCTCGGGCTCCTTGCCGGCCTTCTCGGCCGCCGCCGCGGTCTTGGCCGGGATGACCGTGAAGGTGACGTCCTGGCCGGGCTTGTGCCGGGTGACGAGCTTCGCGACGTCCTCGGGCTGCTTGACCGCCGTACCGTCGACGGCCTTGATCACGTCGCCGGCGTGCAGCTTGCCCTGTGAGGGGCTGTCCTTGATGACCGTGGAGACCACGACCCGTGACGACACCGGAATGCCCAGTTCGGTGAGGGCCGCGACCTTGGCGCTCTCCTGGGACTGGCTGAACTCCTCGGCGTTCTCCTGCGTCGACTGCTGCTCGGTCTTGCCGTCCGGGTAGAGCGTGTCGTGCGGTACGACGAGGCTGTCGTGCCCCAGCCACCCGTAGACGGCCTCCACGAGGTTCATGTTGTAGTCGGCGCCGGTCACCCTGACCGTCGTCATGTTGAGATGGCCGGACGTCTTGTACGTCTTGCGCCCGGTGATCTGCAGGACCGGGTCGCCGTCGACCTCGCCGAGCGTGTTCACGGTCGGCCCGGGGGACATCTCCGCGTACGGCACTTTGATCAGCACACCTGCGCAGAGCAGCGCGATCAGAACCAGGGTGGAGGCGAGCATCGTCGCGGTGCGGCGTGGCATGGAACGACAGTACGGGAAGCGTCCGTCTGTGCACCGCCGGGGCCGGTCCGTACGGGGCCGGGGCGAGGGCGCGAGGGGTGCGCCGGAGAGTCTCGGCGGGCGGTGCCGTGGTGCGGATTGGCGACCGCGTACGTTCGTCGCGGCGTCAGACGTTCGATATCTGCTCGACCGGTTCCGAACCGGAGTGCGACTTCTCCATCGCTTCACGGAACCGGGCATAGCCGGCGAGCTCGGTGCCATCGCCGGTCGTGCGATTACGGGCGGCCCAGCTTCCCCATATCGCTGCGCCGATCGCAGCAAAAAGCGGAATCAACAACCAGGCGAGTGCTGCCATGACGACCTCCCTGCACCATGAGCAACCGCAACTGACCGATCAGCAGATTAACCATCTGCAGAGCCAACGCTCACGGCAGGGGTGCGGTTACGCAAATCGGGGCAGATTTCCGCCCGACCGGTTTGCGCTCAGCAGGCGCCGACCCACTCCTCCGTGCCGTCCGAAAAGCGCTGGTGCTTCCAGATCGGAACCTCGCGCTTGAGGTCGTCGATGAGCTTGCGGCAGGCCTCGAAGGCCTCTGCGCGGTGCGGGCAGGATACCGCCACGACCACGGCGAGGTCGCCCACCTCCAGTTCACCCACTCGGTGGACAGCGGCCAGCGCCCGGACCGGGAAGGCGGCGACGACCTTCTCCGCCACCCGGCGCATCTCGTCCCGCGCCGAGGGGTGGCACGAATAGCCGAGCGCCCCCACGTCCTGGCCGCCGTCGTGATTGCGCACGGTGCCGACGAAGAGTGCGGTGCCGCCGGCGGCGTCGTCGCCGACGGCACGGAAGATCTCGTCCACCGACAGCGGCGTGTCGCGGATCTCCAGCAGCCGGATGGGGTCCTGTGCCGTCTGCTCGCCGGGGTGGTCGTGCGTGGATGCCATGCCAGCCATCGTGCCGTACCGCGCCGGCATCACGGAATAGCGCTTTCCGCTGGTGGGCCGCAGTCCCCCTTGGAGCCTCCTACAGACGCCGTCCCGTGCTCGGCATCCTTCCCGGCAGCGGTACTAGATACGGCGGCGCGCCTTGCGGGCGCGTCGCACCAGGGCAGCAGTACCGAGCAGGGCCACGGTCGCACCGGCGGCACCGGCCGCGGTGGCGTCCTTGCGGCCGAGCCGGCGGCCGGCGACGGTGTGCCGTCCCTCCACCTCTTCGAGGAGCGCGGCGAGCACCTCCTCGTTGGTCCAGCTCGGGCGCCAGCCCGCGTCGTGCAGCCGGCTCACACTCACCACCCAGGGGTGCATCGTGTACGCCAGATCGCCCGCCGGGGACGGGGTGAGGCCGATCCGGTGCAGCCGGGCGGCGGCGCCGAGCGCGACGGCGGAGGGCAGCTCCATCCGGCGGACGCCGCTGATCTCCTCGACCTCCTCCTGTTCGAGCCAGCCGTCGCAGCCGACCGCGAACTCTCCGTCGATCTTCTCCAGCGCCGCGTACTCCAGCGCCGTGACCAGGTCGTCGACATGGCAGAACTGCCAGGTGGGACGCGATCCGGCGACAACGAGGAGGCGCGGTGACTCGAAGTAACGGGTCAGTGCCGTGTCGGTGCCGCCGACGAGCACCGTGGGACGGACCACGGTGACGTGGAGTCCGGGGTGGGCGCGGGGTGCGCGGCGGCCGAGCCGTTCGATCTCCAGCAGGTCGCCGACGCCGGTCGCCTCCGCGGTGGCCCGCAGTTCGGCGTCCTCGGCCAGCGGGATGTCGTTGTCGGGCAGTGCGCCGTAGACCATCGCGGAGGTGCACAGCACGACCCGGTGGACGCCGACGGCCGCTGCGGCGGTCAGCACGGTCTGGGTGCCGCGCACGTTGTAGGCGGTGCGGGCGGCGGGATCGGTCTCCAGGTCGAGATCGAGCGCCAGGTGCACCACGACGTCCGCGCCTCGCAGCTTCTCCGCGATGGCCGGGTCACGGACGTCGAGGACGTGCCAGGTCGCCTCGGAGACCTCCCCGCGGCGTTCGTCGATGGCGATGACCTGCTTGATCTCCTCGGAGGCCGCGAGCCGGGCCGCGAGCAGCTCGCCCACACCCGTCGCGGCTCCGGTGACGGCCACGACGGGGCCACGGCTTCTGGAGCGGCTCGGGACAGTCTTGTTCTCGGGCAGAGGGTCGGCCAGGTTTCGCGCTGCGCGAACCTGAGGATCTGGGGAACTCACCGGGCGTCTCCAGCGGTTGTCTTCAGTACGTACCCGAATGACGCGTACGTACCAGGTGGCGTCCATCCTGCCGCAGGCCGGGAGCCGACGGAGCACTGAGGCCCTGAGCGGACTTGGTGTCTACGCTGGATGGTGATGTCGGGCAGTCGCCGTCGGTTCGATCCGGCGGCCCTACGAGCCGAGGAAACCCGTGAGTGACACCCCATTCGGATTCGGCCTTCCGCCGGAGGAGCCGGACGACGGCGACCATGGCAAGAAGAAGGACCCCACCGGAGGTGGGCAGGGTTCGGGCGGTCCGGCGAACCCGCTCGGCTTCGGCCCCGGTGCGGGCGGTGACAACCCGTTCGCCGCGATGTTCGGTTCGATGAACCCGAACGACCTGGGTGCCGCCTTCCAGCAGCTCGGCCAGATGCTGAGCTACGAGGGCGGTCCCGTGAACTGGGACATGGCCAAGCAGATCGCCCGCCAGACCGTCTCGCAGGGCAATGCGGACGGCACCAAGGACGCGAGCGTCGGTCCGTCCGAGCGAGCCGCGGTCGACGAGGCGCTGCGGCTGGCGGACATCTGGCTGGACGGCGCGACGTCGCTGCCGTCCGGTTCGGTCTCGACCGTGGCCTGGAGCCGTGCGGAGTGGGTCGAGGCGTCCCTCCCCGCGTGGCAGAAGCTGGTCGACCCGGTGGCCGAGCGTGTCGGCCTCGCCATGGGCGATGTGCTGCCCGAGGAGATGCAGGCGATGGCCGGCCCGCTGATCGGCATGATGCGGTCGATGGGCGGCGCGATGTTCGGCCAGCAGATCGGGCAGGCCGTCGGTGTGCTGGCGGGCGAGGTCGTCGGCTCGACCGATATCGGGCTGCCGCTGGGCCCGGCCGGCAAGGCCGCGCTGCTTCCGCTGAACGTCGAGCGGTTCGGCAAGGACCTGAGCGTGCCGCAGGACGAGGTGCGGCTGTACCTGGCGCTGCGCGAGGCCGCTCACCAGCGGCTCTTCGCCCACGTGCCGTGGCTGCGCTCGCATCTGTTCGGTGCCGTGGAGGGCTATGCGCGCGGCATCAAGGTCGACACCAGCAAGCTGGAGGACGTGGTCGGCCAGTTCGACCCGTCGCAGCCCGAGCAGCTGCAGGAAGCTCTTCAGCAGGGCATGTTCCAGCCGGAGGACACCCCGGAGCAGAAAGCCGCCCTGGCCCGGCTGGAGACGGCGCTCGCGCTGGTCGAGGGCTGGGTGGACGCCGTGGTGCACGAGGCCTCGAAGTCCCGGCTGACCTCGGCGGACGCGCTCCGCGAGACGATGCGCAGGCGCCGCGCGTCCGGCGGTCCCGCCGAGCAGACGTTCGCCACGCTGATCGGTCTCCAGCTGCGTCCGCGGCGGCTGCGTGACGCCTCGCGGCTGTGGGCCTCGCTCACGGACGCACGGGGTCTCGACGGACGCGACGCGCTGTGGGAGCACCCCGACATGCTCCCGACCGCCCACGACCTGGACGACCCGGACGGGTTCGTGCACCACGAGCAGCTGGACTTCTCCGAGCTGGACAAGATGCTCGGCGAGGCCGCGAACGGGCCGCAGAAGCCCGCGGCCGGCACCGACGGCAAGGCCGGGCCCGGCCCGGACGAAGCCGACGACAAGGGCAGCAACGGTGCGGACGGCGCCGACGGCGACAGCAAGGACGACACCGACAAGTGAGCCTGCACGACGACGCCGTTCTCGTACTGAAGAGCTACGGGAGCGGTGCGGGCGACGCCCAGGAAGAGTTGCGCCGGGCCTATCTGGACCATCTGGCGCTGCATCCCGACGGTATGTGGAAGGCCTGCGGGACCGGGCACCTGACAGCCAGCGCGCTGGTCGTGGACCCGGAGCGCGGCAAGGTGCTGCTCACGCTGCACCGGAAGCTGCGGATGTGGCTGCAGATGGGCGGTCACTGCGAGCCCGGGGACGCCACGCTGGCCGGGGCGGCGCTGCGCGAGGCCGCGGAGGAGTCCGGCATCGCCGGTCTGACGCTGCTGGCGAGCGGCCCGGTCACCCTGGACCGCCACCTGATCCCGGCGCCCTGCAACTGGCATCTGGACGTCCAGTACGCGGCACTGGCACCGTCGGGTTCGACGGAGCGGATCAGTGACGAATCGCTGGACCTGCGCTGGTTCACCTACGACGAGGTCGCCGGGGTCGCCGACTCCTCGGTGGTGCGTCTGGTGGAACGTACGCGGGCGGCACTGGACGGCGTCCGGTAACGGGAACGACGACAGCACGGGTAAGGGGCGGCCTCCTGAGAGGCCGCCCCTTACCCGTCCGCCCACCGCACTCACCGCACCCGGCCGCCCGGTCTGCGCCGGGTCGGTGTGCCGTGGCTCAGTTCCAGGCGTTGTTCTGGTTCTGGGCGTGAACCCCCTGCTGGCCCATGCCGAACTGGGCAGCCATCCCCTGGCCGATCTGGGCGCCCTGCGGCGGCAGCACCTCGCTCGGCTGGACCAGGGCGAAGCCCTGCCCGAGGAAGCTGAGCTCCCAGCCCTCGCCGGTGTTGCCGCGTCGGCGCATGACACCCGAGGAGTGCGTCTGGGCCTGCATCTGCACGCGCAGGGAGCTGGACCAGGCGACGACGGCGTCCGCGTCGGCGTTGACGTATTTGTCGGGCGTGACCTGCATCATCAGCGGCTGGCCGGAAGTCATCAGAGCGACCTTGCCGCTGCCGGAGATGTTGAGCTGGTACTTGCCGGTACCCGAGATGCCGTACTGGCTGTCCACCGCGATGACCTCGGTGTGGAGCGACGAGTCGAGCGCCAGGACATAGGCGCTGTCCACCGTCATGCCGTCGCGGTCGACATCCACCACGTGGACGTACTGCGCCAGGTTGGCGAGATAGACGGTGCCCTGCCCGGAGCAGCGCATCAGGTCGAGGCCCTCACCGGTGCTCGCGCGGGCCCGGCGCTGTCCGTGCGACTGGTACTCGCCGTCGAACTCCATCAGCCCCTGGTACGCGACCATGGCCCCCTTGCGGGCGAGGACGTCGTCGTGGCCGGTCAGCGAGACCCGCAGGAGCTGCGGGTTCTGAACCGCGTACCGGTCCTGGGACTGCTGTTCCGTGTAGCTGAAAAGCGAACTCTGCATGGTGTGTTCTCCCCCCGTCAGTTCCGGACCCGCAGGCGGTCGGTACTGTCCTCGCTCGGCTGGACGACGACGATCCCCTGGCCGGAGAAGGCCATCTGGAACGCCTCTCCGCTGCCCCGCCCTATGAGAGAGGAGGCCTTGAAGCTGCGCTTGCCCTTCACCTTCAGGTTCGGGGACCACGCCACCAGGGCGTCCGGGTCGACGTACGTCTCGTCCTCGCCACGCCCGCAGTCGACGACGATCGGCGTGCCGCGGGAGGTGATGGCGACCCAGCCGGTGCCGGAGATGCAGACGTTCCACAGCCCCTGGCCGGCGAACTTGGCCAGCCCCTTGACCCGTTCGACGCCCCAGGTGAGATGGCCGTCGAAGGCGAGGACATTGGTGCCGTTGACCGAGAGGGAGTCGTTGTTGAGATTGATGACGACCACATCCGCGCCGTAGTCGGCGAGGTAGAGCAGTCCGTCGCCGGCGCACTTCATCAGGGGCGTGCCCTCGCCGGTGATCCACTGCGAGGCGATCTGGCGGACGGCGGGCGGGTTGGGCTCGTACTGGATGAAGCCCTCGTACGCCACCATCGAGCCGGTGCGCGCGTACAGGTCCTGGCCGGTGGCCATGGCGACCTTCAGCATCGAATGGCCGTGGTTCTCCATCCGGGCCGTGACGGGGGTCGGGGCGTAGCCCGCGAGTTGCTGATTCATGACGGGCTCCCTCAGACCTCGTAGGGCTGGACGACGATGAAGTTGCCGGGTGCGCCCCGGAACTGGAGGTTCACGGTCTCTCCGCTGTGTCCGGGGTAGGCGTTGCGGCGCAGCCGGACCTGGCTGGAGACGATCACCTGGGACGCCGACGACCACGCCACCACGGCGTTGCAGTCGGCGAAGGTGGTCGGGGTGACCGGCAGGACGACCGGCACACCGTGGGTCTTGACGACGACGGTGCCGGTGCCCTGGAACTGCATGGTGAACAGGGCGCCTCCGGGGATGCCGTGGCCCTCGATCCTGCGGACCTCGTGCTGCAGCGACTCGTCGAAGGCGAGGACGTTCTCCGCGGAGACGCAGATGCCGTCGCCCTGGAGCTCGACGGCGTGCAGATGGGAGCCGTCCTCGGCGAGGAAGACCTGCCCCCGGCCGGTACAGCGCATCAGCTGCATTTCCTGCCCCGTGGCGTTGCCGACGATCCGGCCGGCGAAACCTGCGCCCTTGTAGCCGAAGTCGACCTTGCCCTGGTACATCACCATGCTGCCCTGCCTGGCCAGCACTCCCCCGCCGCCGTTGGTGAGGTCGACACGCATGAGCTGCTGGTTCTGCGCGGTCCAGCGCTGGCCGGTGGCCGTCTCCTTGTACGGCTGGAGCGCGGCCAGGAGACCTGCCCCGGTCTGCGGCGCCCCTTGCGGCACACCCTGCGGCATGCCGGGGGGCTGCTGTCCGTACGGGGCGGGAGCCGGCTGTCCGTACGGGCCGGGAGCCTGCTGCCCGTAGGGTGCGGGCGGCTGTCCCGGGACCTGCCCGAACTGCGGCTGCTGGGGCGGCTGCCCCGGCTGGCCGTACGGAGCGGGTGCGGGCGGCGGCGGGGGCGGCGGGGGCACGACGCCGCCCTGCGGGGCCAACGGCGCCACGATGGTGGGCGCGGCATGCATCTGCTGCTGCGGAGTGGGCACCGGCGCGGACGCTGCCGGTCCGCCGAAGGACGGCGCGGGCTGCGGGACCTGCGGTGCGGCCGGGGCGCCGAACGACGGGGCGGGCGCCGACGCCTGGGCGGGAGGGGCGAACGACGGGACGGCGGACTGCGGCTCCGGAGCGGCGGGCGCCTCCTCGGCGACCTCGCCTCCGAAGTTCTTCAGCAGCGCGTCGAGGCCGCCGTCGAAGCCCTGGCCGACGGCGGCGAACCGCCAGACGTCCTTGAGGTAGAAGTCACCCAGCATCACCGCGCGTTCGGTGGTGAACTCCGAGCCGGTGAAGGAGTACCTGACGACTTCTTCGCCACCCGCGACGATCCGGATGTATCCGGGGCCGACCTGTGCCATCTGTCCGGCGCCGTCCAGCGTGGCGGTGAACGACAGCTTGTGGATGCTCGCCGGAATGCGGTCCAGAGTCACGCGGAACGACTCGGTGTCACCGGCCTGGGCGCCGAGGAGCTGAATGGACTCCTCGGGCGATTTCGGCTGATTGAAGAAGATGAAATACCGGTCGTCGGAGAGCTGCTCATTGGCATCGAGGCCGAAGCAGCTGATGTCAAAGGTCAGTCCCGGGCCGGCGATCTGCACACCTACGTACAGGTCCGTCCCCGGCGTGAGATCGCTGATCTTGGCCTTGTGGCCGCGTTGGAATTCCCTGGCCATGCGTAACGACCGTCCCCCATCCGGAAGCTAAATGCGTCGCGTCAGGCTAACCGCAAAGTCCGGCCACGGGCCAAGCCGGTACAGACCCGGTACAGAATCGCCGAACGTCACTCGCCGCGGGCGGCGGGCAGGTGCGGCAGCCGGTCGGCCGCCACCACCCCTTCGAGATAGCCGCGGGCCCGCTCCGTACGGGGGTAGGCGTCCAGGAGCCGCCAGAACCGCGGACCGTGTCCGGGCACCAGGAGATGGGCCAGCTCGTGGACGAGCACGTAGTCGACGACGTACTCCGGCATGCCCTGCAGCCGGTGCGACAGGCGGATGCTGCCCTCGGCGGGGGTGCAGGAACCCCACCGGGTGTTCTGATTGGTCACCCACCGCACCGAGACGGGTCTGGCCCTGCCCTGGAGATACTGCGCGGACAATCGCTCCGCCCGCTCGGCGAGTTCGCTGTCGCCGAGAATGCGTCTGCTCTCCTGGGCGGCCAGCTTGTCGAGCATCACACTCACCCAGCGCTGCTCCTCGGCCTCCGACATCCGGGCGGGAATCAGCACAATCGTGCGGTCACCCTCCCGGTACGCGGAGACCGTTCTGCTGCGGCGGGAGCTCCTGCGGACCTCGACCGCGCTCGTCGCCGAGCCGCGGGGCGGGCGGTCTGCCGCGCTGCGCTGATGAATTCCGGCGCTGTGCGCGGGGGTCTCCCCGGCGAAACCGGGTGGCGGGTCGGCGGGCACGGCACGACGTTACCCGCTGCCAGTGGGGGAAGTCCCGTCTCCTGAACGGTTCACACATGATCCACCCCACGGCGTCCACCATTTGAACGACTAACACCCCCGCCTGTGGATAACTTTCCACCCGCTTCCGCGGCCCGTTGCATTCTGGCAATGGATCTCACGCAGCCACACAGACCGGGGGAAGCCGTGCATCCGATGTTGAAGCCCGCACTGCGCCGCGCATGGCGCGGCCGCGGCACCGTCCAATTCGGCGTGACGCCCGCACATGCGGTGAAGGTCGGCCCGATGGATATCGCGACAGGCTGTTTCCTGGGGCTCCTCGACGGAACACGCGGGATGCCGCTGTTGCGCGAAGAGGCCAGGGCGCTGGATCTCACCGAACACCAAGTGGACACACTCGTCGCGCGGTTGCTGGACGCGGGGCTCATCGACGATGTGCGGGCCGGCGGACCGGAAGCCGATGCGCTACGGAACCGGGCGGAAGTCATGGAGCGTCACCGGCCGGACCTGGCGTCTCTCTCCGTCGTGCATCCCGAGCCAGGCGGCGGGATGCGCCGGCTGGCCGCCCGCCGCTCCATGCGCGTCCAGGTACGGGGAGCCGGCCGGGTGGGTGCGGCCATCGCCGCGGTGCTGTCCGGATCCGGGGTGGGGTACGTCGAGGTTCTGGACGGCGGATGCGCCGAGCAGTGCGACGTCTCGCCCGGGGGCCTGCCGCCCTCGGCGGCCGGAGAGCGCCGGGACACCGCGGCCCGGCAACTGGTCCGGCGCTCGGCCCCCGGTCCGGCACCTCGGGCGGCACAGTCGTCGGGCCGGCCCGCGAGCGGCGAGCCCGGCCTGTCCCTGATCGTGGTCGCCCCTCGCGAGAGCCTGTCCGCCTACGTCCCCGATCCGGGCACCGCCGAGCCGTGGATCGCCTCCGGCACACCCCATCTCTACGCCGGGGTGATCGAGGCCACCGGATTCGTCGGGCCCCTGGTGCTGCCCGGAGGCACGGCGTGCGCGGGTTGCCTGGATCTGCACCGGCGGGACCGGGACCCTCAGTGGCCACGGATGCTGGCGCAGTGGCAGTCCGGGCGGCGCACCGCCGTGCAGGCCTGTGACCTGGGCCTGGCGACCGCGGTCGCGGGTCTGGCGGCCGCACACGCGCTGGCCTTCCTCGACGGAGAACTGCCCGCCTGCACCGGGGCCCGATGGGAGGCCGCGCTGCCGCTGTTGGACTGGCGGTCGGAGCAGATCCGGGCGCACCTCGACTGTTCCTGTGGAGCGGGTGGGCACACTGAAGGGGTGCGCACCTCCGGGGCCGGCACGGCGCACGACACAATGGCCGGGTAGCCGCCGCACGCAGCGCGGCAGTCTGGGATTTGGAGGGGCATATGTCTGATCTTCCCCGGAAGGCGGTCACCCGAACCGCCAAGCTGGCCGCGCTGCCTTTGGGGTTCGCGGGCCGCGCCACCTGGGGGCTGGGCAAGCGCATCGGCGGGAAGTCCGCGGAGCTGGTCGCCCGCGAGGTACAGCAGCGCACCGCCGACCAGCTCTTCAAGGTCCTCGGCGAGTTGAAGGGCGGGGCCATGAAGCTCGGACAGGCCCTGTCCGTCTTCGAGTCCGCCCTGCCCGAGGAGGTCGCCGGCCCCTACCGCGCGGCCC
This sequence comes from Streptomyces sp. NBC_01260, assembly GCF_036226405.1. Taxonomy (NCBI): domain Bacteria; kingdom Bacillati; phylum Actinomycetota; class Actinomycetes; order Kitasatosporales; family Streptomycetaceae; genus Streptomyces; species Streptomyces sp. NBC_01260. The sequence continues at coordinate 2,621,824 of NZ_CP108464.1, forward strand.
TCACCAAACTCCAGGAGGCCGCGCCTCCGATGCCGGACAGCACGGTCCACGCGGTGCTGGCCGAGCGGCTCGGTGAGGACTGGCGGGAGCTGTTCCTGGCGTTCGAGGACAAGCCGTCGGCCGCCGCCTCGATCGGGCAGGTACACCGGGCGGTGTGGCACGACGGGCGGGACGTGGCGGTGAAGGTGCAGTACCCGGGTGCCGGGGAGGCGCTGCTCTCCGACCTGACCCAGCTCAGCCGGTTCGCCCGGCTGCTCGGCCCGCTGATTCCCGGCATGGACATCAAGCCGCTGATCACGGAGTTGCGCGACCGGGTGTCGGAAGAACTGGACTACGAGCAGGAGGCGCAGTCCCAGCGGGAGCACGCCGAGGAGTTCGCGGACGATCCCGATGTCGTGGTCCCGGGTGTGGTCCACCAGTCCGACCAGGTGCTGGTCACGGAGTGGATCGACGGTGTGCCGCTGGCCGATGTGATCGCCGGCGGAACCGCGGAGCAGCGGGACCGGGCGGGACAGCTGCTGGCCCGGTTCCTCTTCTCCGGCCCCGCGCGCACCGGGCTGCTCCACGCCGACCCGCACCCGGGCAATTTCCGGCTGCTGCCCCCGGACCCGGCCGGCACGGCGGACACCGGCGGCGCCGACTGCACCGGGGCGGCTCAGTGGCGGCTCGGTGTCCTCGACTTCGGGACGGTGGACCGGCTGCCGGGTGGGCTGCCGCAGACCATCGGGGACTCGTTGCGGCTGACGCTCCAGGACGACGCGGACGCGGTGTACGAGCTGCTGCGCGAGGAGGGCTTCGTCAAGGATTCGATCGACCTCGCACCGGACGCGGTGCTCGACTACCTCCGGCCGATCATCGAACCGGCGCTGGTGGAGGAGTTCGCCTTCAGCCGGAGCTGGATGCGCAATCAGGCCGCCCGGATAGCTGATCCGCGCTCCCCCGCCCACCAGCTGGGCAAGCAGCTGAATCTGCCGCCCGCCTATCTGCTGATACACCGCGTGACGTTGAGCACGATAGGGGTGCTGTGCCAGCTCGGCGCGACGGTCCGGCTGCGCGAGGAGCTCGAATCCTGGCTGCCGGGGTTCCTGCCGCAGGAAGAGCGGGAAGAGCAGGAAGCGGAGGAGCAGGCCGAGGAGGAATGGCCCGAGGATGCTCCGGCCGAGTTCGAGGCGGCGGAAGAATCGGTGGACGGGTTCGACGCGGTGGACGAGCCCGTGGAGGGCGCCGCGGCCGGCGCGGAGGTCAAGTAGCGGCCGGTCGGGTCACCACCAGGCGGAGTCGAGGCGGCTCTCGATGGCCCTGATGTGGGTGCGGGCGCAGTTGTCACAGAAGTAGCTGCGGCTGCCGTTCTCCACGGAACAGATCCAGGTCGGCGGTGCCTTGTCGCTCCCGGCTCCGGTACCGCACAGGGCACATACGACGCCCTCGGTGCCCGCCGTTTCGGGGCGCTGCGTCTCCTCGTCCACCTCGTGACGATAACTCCACCACCGCGGTCCGGCACGGCACCACACAGGACGGCCTCGGGGCCGGTCCGAGTGGGCCGGCCCCGAGGCAGGGGTGGTGATGTGGGTGCTGGGTACTGCTTGCTGCGGGTCAGAGAGCGGCTGCCCCGCGGCGGTCCTGCTGATATTCGGTACTGCTGGTGATCGGTACTGCTGGTGTTCGGTCCTGCTCGGCTCAGTGCATGACCGCCATGGCCAGCGCACGCCGGGCACGCATCGAAGCGCGCTCGGCCCGGCGCTGCATCCGCCGCGCGTTGATCAGGCGCATGGCCTGACGTTCCGCGTCGGCTTCCCGCAGGCGGTCGTGCATATGAGCACGAGCCAGGGCTTCTGGGATGAGTTGCATCTCACGGGTCCTGTTCTGACGCGAGTCGTTCGCGCCGATGATGGTGACGTCCGGTGTCGCGGAGCCGACGGGCTCCCTCGTGGGGATGGTCATTGGTTCCTGGTTTCGGGGGTCGTGGGTCTGGGGACGGTCGATGGTTCCGATGCGCTTCATGGGTTTGGGGGCCAGAACCCCCAGGTCGGCGATCACGCCGCGACCGGGTTCTTGCGCGGACGGCCACGCGGCCGCTTGCGAGCAACGACGACGCCCTGGATGAAGAGCTCGCCACCCCAGACACCCCACGGCTCGCGGCGCTCCTTGGCGCCGGCGAGACATGCCTCGACGAGCGGGCAGGTGCGGCAGAGGGACTTGGCGTGCTCGACGTCGGCCGGGGACTCGGCGAAGAAGACCTCGGGGTCGTAGGAGCGGCAGGGGACGGGCACGCCGAGGTTCTCGATGGCGTCGTCGAGCGCGGTGAGCGCAGTGAGCGGGGTCAAGGTGGAGTCCTCCGTGAGGCCGGGCGGGGGGATCGTTTCGGAAGGCGGTACGGACGGGGCGTGCGCTTCGAGTTGCACGGTGGTGGTGTCCTCGTCTGGTCGTTTCCGGCCTGTTGGCCGGGGGCGGCTGGTACCAGGTGTTGCTTGTCCCGAGGCCCCTTCGAGCTGTCTCGTCCGTTCGGACAAAACAAAAGGGCCGCGGATCCCGAGTGGGGTTCCGCGGCCCTGAAGGCGCCGGCCTGATGGTCGATCAGGCTGGATCTCTCCAGGGTTCAGGCCCACGGAAGGCCCACATCGTGTGGTGGTGCGTCGTCTGCTTCTTGGCTCCGGCTTCCGCTCCCGCACCGACGGCCGCAAAGGCATAGGCCTGGGCCTGTCCCTTCACTACTGCTGCTGCCGGTGCCTGGATCGGTCGCTCATTACGCTCCCGCTCGGGAAGGCTCACCAGGGACAGCGGGCTGACGGCGGAAATGCCGGACATACCGGTGCCACGCAGGGAAGACGTCGAAGAGCAGGCGAGGCCGAGCGAGCAGGCGGAGACGACCGAGAGATCGGTCATTTTGTTGGTCTCGATGATGCTGATCACTTCAATCGCCTCCTCTCGGCGTCTCGGGGGGACCGGCATAGCCGGTCCTACGTATTTGGATAAGTACAGCACAGGATCAGGGCTTCAGAGAAGTCGCTGTTCCCGTGGTTAAGAACCTATGGTGACGACTGGGGCGGGCGCAAACTATTTTTGCGACGAGTTTTTCTCACATCTCCTCGTCGGCCTCCGCGGGCTCCTCCACCCCGTCCCCACCTGCGCAGATGTCCAGCACGGCGGCGCCGAACCGGCCCAGCTTCCGCGCGCCGACCCCAGGGATCCCAGCCAGTTCGCCCTCGCTGCCGGGCACCGCCTCCGCGATGGCCATCAGCGTCTTGTCGGTGAACACGCAGTAGGCGGGCTGGCTGATCTCCTGCGCCCGCACCGCGCGCCAGTCGCGCAGCCGCTCGTACAACGCCTCGTCCATGTCGGACGGGCAGTCGTCGCAGCGCATCAGCTTCATCTCACCGGCGTCGGTGAGGGTCCTGCCGCACACCCTGCACAGCGCGGGCCCGCGCCGCTTGCGCCGGGCCGCCACCGGGCGCTCGATGCCGCCGCTGCCGCCTGCCGCGCCCCTGGAGCCCGGCGCCGCCGAGCCGGGACGCAGCCCGTTCAGGAAACGGCTGGGACGGCGGCCGGCCCGGCCGCCGGGCGAGCGGGCCAGCGACCACGACAGCGAGAGGTGGAAGCAAGCCCGGGTGACGCCGACGTACAGCAGCCGGCGCTCCTCCTCGATCTGCTCGTCCGTCTTGGCGTAGGTGATCGGCATCATGCCCTCGGTCAGTCCGACCAGGAACACGGCATCCCACTCCAGGCCCTTCGCCGAGTGCAGCGAGGCCAGGGTGACTCCCTGGACCGTGGGGGCGTGCTGGGCCGCGGCCCGCTCGTCCAGCTCGGCGACCAGGTCGGAGAGGGTCGCGCCCGGTCTGGCCTGTTCGAAGTCCTCGGCGAGCCTGACCAGTGCGGCCAGGGACTCCCAGCGGTCGCGCACCGCCCCGGACCCGGTGGGCGGCTCGCTCCGCCAGCCCTTGGTGGAGAGCACCGCGCGGACCTCGGCGGGCAGCCCCTGCGCATCGTCCAGCAGGGAGTCGTTGCCCCCCGCACGGGCCGCGCCGCGCAGAGCGACGCCCGCCTCCCGCACCTCCGCGCGCTCGAAGAACCGCTCCGCGCCCCGCAGCTGGTACGGCACCCCCGCGTCGGCCAGGGCCTGCTCGTAGACCTCGGACTGGGAGTTGACCCGGTAGAGCACGGCGATCTCGCCCGCCGGGACGCCCGCGGCGATCAGGTCGCGGATGCGGCGGGCGGTGCCCTCGGCCTCGGCGGGCTCGTCCGCGTACTCCGTGTAGGCGGGCTCGGGGCCGCGCTCGCGCTGCGAGACCAGTTCGAGCCGGTGCTCGGCGGCCCTGCCGCGGGCCTGGCCGAGCAGCCCGTTGGCCAGGTGGACCACCTGGGGCGTGGAGCGGTAGTCCCGGACGAGCTTGACGACGGTGGCCCGGGGGTGACGGGTGCGGAAGTTCAGCAGGTGGTCGGGGGTGGCTCCGGTGAAGGAGTAGATCGTCTGGCTGGCGTCACCGACGACGCAGAGGTTGTCCCGGTCGCCGAGCCAGAGGTCGAGCAGCCGCTGCTGGAGCGGGCTGACGTCCTGGTACTCGTCGACGACGAAGTGCTGGTACTGACGGCGCACATGGTCGGCGATGTCGTGCCGGTCCTGAAGGATGCCGACGGTCAGGAGCAGCACGTCCTCGAAGTCGATCACCGTGCGGTCCCGCTTGAGCTGCTCGTACATCGCGTAGACCTGTGAGATCTCCGCGGGATCGCGCGGGGCGTCCCGCTGGGACTTGGCGACCACGGCCGGATAGTCGGCGGGCACGGTCTGGGTGACCTTGGCCCACTCGATCTCGCTCGTGACATCGCGCAGCTCGTTGCGGTCGAGCCGGATACCGCAGCGGGCCGCCGCCTCGGCCACCAGCTGGACCTTGCGCTCCAGCAGCCGGGGCAGATCGCCACCGACTGCTTTCGGCCAGAAGTACTGGAGCTGGCGAAGGGCCGCGGAGTGGAAGGTCCGCGCCTGCACCCCGCCGGCTCCGAGCTGGCGCAACCGTCCCCGCATCTCGCCTGCGGCCCGGTTGGTGAACGTGACGGCAAGCACACTCGTCGGCTGGATTATCCCGGCGCGCACCCCGTAGGCGATGCGGTGCGTGATGGCCCGCGTCTTGCCCGTACCGGCTCCGGCCAGCACGCATACCGGGCCCTGCAGGGCCATGGCGACCTCGCGCTGCTCGGGGTCGAGCCCGTCGAGGACGGCGTCGGCGGAGTCGGGGACCTGGGGGAAGAGGGTGGAATGCGTTGCTGATGTCACCCCGCCATGCTGCCAGGTCGAAAGGGGCGGACGCCGAAGTTGTCCACAGGGGTGCCGCATCCGTCGTATTAATCGGGACCGGCGCCGGGAATGGTGGCCAGGTCACGTACGTTTCCCTGTCGTGCGGCAACGCGCGTCCCGGCTTGTCCGTGTGACGGAAGAGACCGAGACGGGATGTGGCGGGATTGCCGAGACCGATGAGACCAAGGAGCCGAAGACATGCCGGGCACTGTGACGATGTACAGCACCACGTGGTGCGGATACTGCCGTCGGCTCAAGAGCCAGATGGACCGCGAGGGCATCGCGTACACCGAGATCAACATCGAGCACGACCCGGAGTCGGCGGCCTTCGTCGAGAAGGCGAATGGCGGGAACCAGACGGTCCCCACAGTTCTGGTCACTCCCGCCGGCGGTGGTGAGAACGTCGTCATGACGAACCCGAGCCTGGCCCAGGTGAAGCAGTCCCTCGCGGCCTGACACTCGGCGCGCACCGCCCCCTCCGGTCGAGACCACCGGAGGGGGCGGTGCTGTGTCTTGGGGGTGGTACTGAGGGTGCGTCTTGAGGGTGGTGCTGAGGGTGTCGGCCAGCGGGCCGGGCTGTTCGAGGCTCTGTTATATGGAGTGCGCGAGGAAGGGGATCGTCCAGCCGCTCCGGGACGGCGGCGGTCGCCGCGTCGAGGCGTCCCGGGCGCCGGGCCGGGTCAGCTCGCGCGGACCGGCTTCGGTAGGGGCTTCCCGTACCAGATCTCGATCAGCCGGGCCGCGATCGAGATGCCGAACGGGGGCAGGATCTCGCCCGACTCGAAGGCGGCGGTCAGCTCCTCGCGGGAGAACCAGCGCGCCTCCTCGATCTCCTCGCCGTCGACGTTGATCTCGTACGTCGTCGCCCGTGCCATGAAGCCGAGCATCAGGCTGGACGGGAAGGGCCAGGGCTGGCTGGCGATGTACTCCACCTCGCCGACCGTGATGCCCGCTTCCTCGAACACCTCGCGCGCCACGGACTGTTCGATCGATTCGCCCGGCTCGACGAAACCGGCCAGGGTGGAGAAGCGGCCCTCGGGCCAGTGGACCTGGCGGCCCAGCAGGGCGCGGTCCTGGTCGTCGGTGACCAGCATGATGACGGCGGGGTCGGTACGCGGGTAGTGCTCCGCGCCGCAGGCCTGGCAGCGGCGAATGTGTCCGGCCGCCGCGATCACCGTGCGTTCGCCACAGCGCGAGCAGAAGCGGTGCAGCCGTTGCCAGTTCTCCAGCGCCACCGCGTGCACCATCAGACCGGCGTCGCGGGCGCCGAGGAGCAGGCCCGCCTCGCGCAGGCCCGCGGGACGGGCCGACTGGTCCATGCGGCCCGGCAGCGAGTCCTTCTGGAGGGCGAAGTAGCTGACTCCGCCCTCGTCGGTGCCGAGGAAGTAGCGGTGGGTCTCGGTGACGGGCGCCTCGAAGGCGGGGGTCATCACGAGTTCGGTGCCGTCGGCGGTGTCGTCGATCAGCACCTGGCCGCCGGAGACGACGAAGACCCGGGTCGTCGGGTGGCTCCACGCGGCGGCCAGCCAGGCCTCGTCGAGGCGGTGGTGCGCGGCGCGGTCGATGCCGCTGGGCGCGGTCAGACCGATGGGCCGGTCTGCGGTGGCGTTGTCGAAGGTGCTCACAGGTGCTTCCTACTCCCCCGGGATGGATCGGGTGTTCAGAGATTCAGCGGAGTGCGGCTGCCAGTTCGCCCCAGAGGTGGGCGGTGGTCTCCACGCCTTTGAGCAGCAGGTCGAGTTCGACCTTCTCGTTGGGGGCGTGCCAGCCGTCGGACGGTACGGAGATGCCCAGGAAGAGGACGGGTGCGCCGAGGACGTCCTGCAGGTCGGCGGCGGGTCCCGAGCCTCCTTCGCGGGTGAAGAGGATCTTCTGGCCGAAGGCCCGCCCCATGGCGCGGGCCACGGCCTGCAGGGCGGGGTGGTCCAGCGGGGTGAGGCAGGGGCGGGTGGCGGGGAGGAAGGTGATCCGGTGGCGGACCCCAGCCGGGATCCGTGCCTCGGCCCAGGCCTGCACGGCCTGTTGGACGCGGTCCGGGTCCTGGCCCGCGACCAGGCGGAAGCTGATCTTCACCAGGGCGGAGGACGGGATGACCGTCTTGCTTCCGGTGCCCTGGTAGCCGCCGCCGATGCCGTTGACCTCGGCGGTGGGGCGGGCCCAGATCCGCTCCAGCGTGGAGTAGCCCGCCTCGCCGGACGCGGCCTGCGACCTGGCGGTGCGCAGCCAGGTGGCCTCGTCGAACGGCAGCTCGGCGAAGAGGGCGCGTTCGGTGGCGGTGAGTTCGGCCACGCCGTCGTAGAAACCGGGGACCGCGACCCGGCCGTCCGCGTCGTGGAGCGCCGCGACGAGCCGGGCGATCTCGGTCGCGGGGTTGGGGACGGCGCCGCCGAACGATCCGGAGTGGATGTCCTGGCCGGGGCCGTGCAGCTCGATCTCGCACTCGGCGAGGCCGCGCATGCCGGTGCAGACGGTCGGGGTCGCCTCGTCCCACATACCGGTGTCGGAGACGATCACGGCGTCGGCGGCGAGGCGTACGGCCTGCTGCTCGACCAGGGCGCGGAAGTGCGGGGAACCGGACTCCTCCTCGCCCTCGACGAGGAGCTTGAGGTGCACGGCGGGGCTGGTGCGGCCTGTGGTGGCGAGGTGGGCCTTGACGCCGAGGGTGTGGAAGAACACCTGGCCCTTGTCGTCGGCCGCGCCGCGCCCGTACATCCGGCCGTCCCGGATCACCGGCTCGAACGGGTCGGTGTCCCAGCCGTCCTCGCGGGCGGCGGGCTGCACGTCGTGGTGTCCGTACACGAGGACCGTGGGGGCGTCCGGGTCCTCGGACGGCCACTCGGCGAACACGGCGGGCGCCCCGTCCGTCTCCCAGACCTCGGTGACCGGGAAGCCGGTCTCCTTCAGCTTGGCGGACAGCCACTCGGCGCTGCGCCGTACGTCCCCGTCGTGCTCCGGCTGAGCGGATACGGACGGGATACGCAGCCACTCGGCGAGGTCGTCGAGGAAGGCGGTGCGGTGCTGCTCGGTGTACGTACGGACGGCGCTGTCCGGGGTGTCGCTCATGACCTTCAGCTTATCCGGCCGCAGGAGGTGGCTCGTCCAGGAGGATGCGCTCCAGCTCCGGGCGGCCCGGGAGGCGGGTCGGACGGACGCTCTCGCCGCTCCGTACGAAGAGGAAGGTGGCCGTGACGTCGGTGAGCGGCAGACCGTGCAGTTCGGCCCAGGCGAGACGGTAGACGGCGAGCTGGAGGGGGTCCGCGGTATTGGTGCGGCTGGTCTTCCAGTCGACGATCTCGTACGTGTCCCCGGTGCGGTACACCGCGTCGATACGGCCCCGGATCACCCGGCCGGCCAGGGTGATCTGGAACGGCGTCTCGACGCGGTACGGGGTCCGGCGGGCGTACGGGGTGCGCTCGAAGGCCTCCTTCAGCTCGGCGAGATCGCGTTCGTCGGCGATCTCGGTATCGCTCTCGTCACCGCCGGGTAGTTCGTCGGGGCCGAGCATGGGCAGCGGCAGTTCCTCGAAGCGGGACTCGACCCAGGCGTGGAAGCGGGTGCCGCGGCGGGCGGCCGGCTGCGGAGGGCGGGGCATGGGGCGGGCCAGCTCCTGGGCGAAGCCGTCGGGGTCGTCGGCCAGGCGCAGCAGCTGGGTGGCGGAGAGCGAGGCCGGTACGAGGACGTCGCGCACGCCGGCGCGGGCCCGGCGCAGCTCCCCGGCGAGGGCGTCGAGGTCGCGGTCCCAGGAGGCCAGGGTGCGGGACTCCTCGGGGGTGGGACGCGGGGGGACCCGCTCGGGCGCGCGGGCTGCGGGGACGTGCGGGGCGGCTGGGAGCCCGTCGCCGGGGACGGGGGGCTCGTCCGGGAACGGCCCGTCGTCCGGGAACGGCGCCTCGTCCAGGAAGGGGTCGTCCTCGGGGAACGGTGCGTCGTCGAGGGGCGGCTCTTCCGGCGGAGGCGTCGGCTCCGCCGCTCCGGGCGACGCGTCGTACGCGTCCGGGGCCGCCGCGGCCAGGTACCGCTCCGGTTCCGGGCCTGCCGCGGCCAGCGCCTTCAGGTGGGCCATCACCGTGTCAGCGGCGGCCCTGCGACGGGCCAGCGCGGTGTCGTTCAGGGGCAGCGGCCAGGCGTGGTCGGCCGCCGCCCCGGCCAGGGCCGGGTTCTCCTCGTCCTCGGCCGGCTCGTCCGCCCACGCCTCGATCTCGCCGTGACCGGCCGCGCAGTGCTCGTACAGCGCGTGCAGGAAGCCGGACGGGCCGCGCGGCTTCTTCTGGCTCGGCCCCCACCAGTGGCCGGAGCCGAGCAGCAGGGTGCGGGGCCGGGTGAAGGTGACGTATCCGAGGCGCAGCTCCTCGGTGTGCTGGTGCTCCTTCATCTCCTCCTTGAAGCCCTTGAGGCCCTTGGCGTCGAAGGAGTGGATGACGGGCAGGGTGGCCGTGTCGCCGCGCAGGGCGTGCGGGAGGACCTTGGACTGGGAGGTCCAGGCGTCGCGGGACTGGCCGCTGGGGAACTGACCGGTGACCAGGCCCGGCACGGCGACGACGTCCCATTCCAGGCCCTTGGACTTGTGGGCGGTGAGGACCTTGACGGTGTTCTCGCCGCCGGGCAGCGCGTTGTCCAGGCCCTTCTCGTACTGCGCGGCGGTGCGCAGGAAGCCGAGGAAGGCGAGGAGCGTGGCCTCCCCGTCGACAGCGGCGAAGCGGGCCGCGACGTCGAGGAAGTTGGCGAGGGTCTCACGGCGGCGGGCGGCCAGGGCCTGTGGGGACGCGGAGAGCTCGACTTCGAGTCCGGTGGCGGTGAGGACCCGGTGCAGCACGTCCATCAGGGGGTCGGCGAGCGAGCGGCGCAGCTCGCGCAGTTCGGTGGCGAGCCGGGCGAAGCGGATGCGGGCCTCGGTGGAGAACGGCAGGCGGTCGTCCTGCTCACCCCCGGAGTCGAGGAAGGTGTCCAGGGCGTCGGCCAGCGAGATCACCTCGGCCGGGTCGACGCCCTCGACGGCTTCGGCGAGCCGTCGGTCGGGGTCGAAGTCGTCGTCGTCGCCATGGGCCGCGCGGTGGACGAGGAGGCGGGCCCGGCGGCCGAGCAGTGCCAGGTCGCGGGGGCCGATCCGCCAGCGGGGGCCGGTGAGCAGCCGGACCAGGGACGCGTTGGCCCCCGGGTCCTGGAGTACCTCGCAGACCGCGACGAGGTCGGCGACCTCGGGGAGGTGGAGCAGCCCGGAGAGACCGACCACCTCGACCGGGATGTCCCGGGCCACCAGGGCGGCCTGGATCTCCGGGAAGTCGCCCGCGGTGCGGCACAGGACGGCGATCTCGCCGGGTGCCCTGCCGGTCCGCACGAGGTGGGCGATCGAGTCGGCGAGCCAGTCGATCTCCTCGGTGTGGGTGGGCAGCAGGGCGCAGCGGACGAGGCCGTCGCGCTCGGCGCCGGGCGCGGGGCGCAGGGCCTCGACGCCCTCGTGCATGGCGCGCAGCGGTTCGGCCAGACCGTTGGCGAGGTGGAGGAGGCGGCCGCCGCTGCGGCGGTTCTCGCTGAGGGAGTAGCGGGTCGCGGGGGCGCCGTCGGCCTGCGGGAAGTGGCTCGGGAAGTCGTCGAGGTTGGCTACGGAGGCGCCGCGCCAGCCGTAGATGGCCTGGCAGGGGTCGCCGACCGCGGTGACCGCGTGCCCGGACGCGATGCCGTCGGGGCCGCTGCCGAAGAGGGCGGAGAGCAGGAGCCGCTGGGCGACGGAGGTGTCCTGGTACTCGTCGAGCAGGACGACCCGGTACTCCTCGCGCAGGACCGCCCCGACCTCGGGGCGGGTGAGGGCGAGCTGCGCGGAGAGCGCGATCTGGTCACCGAAGTCGAGGAGGTCGCGGCTCCGCTTCGCCTCGCGGTAGCGCCGGGTCAGGGAGAGCAGCTCGCGGCGGGCCTCGGCGGTCTCGGGAATCTTGCGCAGTTCGGCGTTGCTGAGCTTGGCGCTCTCCAGCGTGCGGAGCAGTTCGATGTCGTACTCCGCGAGCTGTCCGGGGCGTACGAGGTGTTCGGCCAGCTCGGCATCGAGGGCCAGCAGATCGCTGACCAGGGTGGGGAACGACCTGGTCAGCGCCGGGTACGGGCCGGGGGCCTCGCGCAGTACGCGGGCGGCGAGCTGAAAGCGGGTGGCGTCGGCGAGGAGGCGGGTGGTGGGTTCGAGCCCGATCCGCAGCCCGTGCTCGGTCAGGAGCCTGCCGGCGAACGCGTGGTAGGTGGAGATGCTGGGCTCGCCCGGCGGGTTGTCCGGGTCGATGGCGTCCGGGTCGGTGACGCCGGCGGCGACCAGGGCCTTGCGGACGCGCTCCGCCAGCTCACCGGCCGCCTTGTTGGTGAAGGTGAGGCCGAGCACCTGCTCGGGGGCGACCTGTCCGGTCCCCACGAGCCACACCACGCGGGCCGCCATCACCGTGGTCTTCCCCGACCCGGCTCCGGCGACGATCACCTGCGGGGCGGGCGGCGCGGTGATGCACGCCGTCTGCTCCGGGGTGAAGGGGATCCCGAGGAGCTCCTTGAGCTGCTCGGGATCGGTGAGGTGTGAGGACACTCCACAGAGGCTAACCGGACGCGCTGACAACCCGCGAAGCCGTGAGCGGCACTGTGCCGGGCACGAGGTGACCGTCCACGAACGGTGTGCGGAAACGCACGAGCCCTGGAGAGGGAGAGGGGGTGCACGGAAACCTGAGGAGGCCGGGATGTGTCTCGTCCGGGGCCCGGTGCCCGGTCTAGGTTGAAGTCGATCACCGTCGATCACCTGCGGTCAGCGACACCGCCGGCCGCACCCCCTGAACACAGCAGCGCGACCTGAACGCATCAGCATCCTCAAGAGGACGGTCACATGAGCGCCGACGCCACCGCACCCGCCCCCGGCTCCCTGGACGCCACCGCCGCCACCGCCGAGCTCAGGAAGCGGATAGACACCACGAAGGCGCACCCGGCCCGCGTCTACGACGTCTTCCTCGGTGGCAAGGACAACTACCCGGCCGACCGCGAGGCCGCGGCCATGGCCCTGGCGGCCAATCCGCGCGGGTATCTCACCGTGCGGCACAACCGGGACTTCATGCGGCGCGCTGTGACGCTCGCCGCCGAGAACGGCACCCGGCAGTTCCTGGATGTCGGCACCGGGCTGCCGACCCAGCAGAACGTCCACCAGATCGTGCAGGCCATCGCCCCCGATTCGCGGGTCGTGTACGTCGACAACGACCCGGTCGTCCTCGTGCACGCACAGGCCCTCCTCACCAGCGGACCCCAGGGCAGCACCGACTACATCGAGGCGGACCTGCGCGACCCCGCCAGGATCCTCGAAGCAGCCCGCCGCACCCTCGACTTCGACCGCCCCATCACCCTCGTCCTCGCCGCCGTCCTCCACTTCATCGAGGACGACGAGGCCTACCCCATCGTCAGGCAGCTCATCGACGCGTTGCCGCCGGGCAGCCATCTCGTGCTGAGCAACGTCAGCTCGGATCTCAACCCCGAGCAGGTCGGCCAGGTGACGAAGGCCTTCAAGGAGCGCGGCTTCGCCATGGTCCGCCGCTCGCGCGCCCAGGTGGAGCGTTTCGTGACCGACAACGGTCTGGACATGCTCGACCCCGGCGTCGTCCCGGTGCACCGCTGGCGTCCGGAGCAGGTCACCGATCTGCCCGAGGCCACCAACCCCGACCAGGAGTTCGTGGCGAGCCTGGACGAGCTGGACAGGACGCGCTACCGGGGCATCAACGACGTCACGGACGCGGACGTCAGTGTGTACGGAGTGATGGCCCGCAAACCGTGACAGCCCGACAGCCCCGGGGCGGGGCCACCCGGCCGGGCCGGTTCACTCCAGGACGTGCCGGCCCTCGGGCTGGGCGCTGCACGAAGCCCTGAAGGTGCAGTGGGTGCAGTGCTGGCCGGTCGTCGGGGTGAACCGTTCGTCCAGGACGCGGCCCGCCGCGGTCGCCAGCAGGTCGGAGACCCACTCGGTGTCGGGCGGCTGCTGGGCCTGCACCTTGGGGACGGCGTCACCGCCCTCCTTCTTCGGGGCGGGCTGGCGCAGCTGTACGAGTTCGGCGCCGCCGGACTCGGGGCGCCGGCCGTCGAAGACCTCGTCGACCGCCCCTTCCCGGACGGCCAGCTGGTAGACGGCGAGCTGGGGGTGGCGGGCGACCTCGTCCTTCGTCGGGGACTGCTTGCCGGTCTTGAAGTCCACGACGTAGGCCCGGCCCTCGGCGTCCCGCTCCACCCGGTCCATGGAGCCGCGGATGCGCACCTCGTACTCGCCCGCCTCCAGCGTCACGTCGAAGTCGTGCTCGCTGGCGGCCGGGGTGCGGCCGGTGCGGTCCATGACGTGCCAGCGCAGGAAGCGTTCGAGTGCGACGCGCGCCTGTTCCTTCTCCTGGTGCGACTTCCAGGGGGCGTCGAAGACCAGCCCGTCCCAGACCGAGTCGAGCCGCTCCATGAGGACGGCCAGGTCGGCGGGCGTACGACCGGAGGCCACCTCGTCGGCGAGTACGTGGACGACGTTGCCGAAGCCCTGGGCGGCGGTCGCCGGGGCATCGGCCTTCACCTCGCGGCCGAGGAACCACTGGAGCGCGCAGGTGTTGGCGAGCTGGTCGAGCGCGCTGCCGGAGAGGGCCACGGGCTGGTCCCGGTCGCGCAGCGGGACGGCCGAGCGGGTCGGCTCGTACAGGCCCCACCAGCGGTAGGGGTGGGCCGACGGTACGAGCGGCTGCCCCTCGTCGTCGGTGAGCGCGGCGAGCCGGGCGAGGCGGTGGGCGGCCTCCTCGCGCAGGATGTCGGACGCGTCGGGGTCGACGGTGGTGGCGCGCAGCTCCGCGACGAGGGCCGCGACCGCGAGGGGGCGGCGGGGACGGCCGGTGACGTCGCGGGGTTCGACGCCGAGTTCGGTGAGGAAGCGGGACGGCTGGTCGCCGTCGTCGGCGGGTGCCTTGACGGCGGTGACGACGAGGCGTTCGCGGGCGCGGGTGGCCGCGACGTAGAAGAGCCGGCGTTCCTCGGCGAGAAGGGCGCCGGGGGTGAGGGGTTCGGCGAGACCGTCGTGGCCGATCCGGTCCGCTTCGAGCAGCGAGCCGCGGCGGCGCAGGTCGGGCCAGAGGCCTTCCTGCACCCCGGCGACGACGACCACGCGCCACTCCAGCCCCTTGGACCGGTGCGCGGTCATCAGCCGTACGGCCTCGGGCCGGGCGGAGCGCCGGGAGAGGGTGTCGGCGGCGATGTCCTGGGCATCGACCTCCTCCAGGAAGTTGAGCGCGCCGCGGCCGCCGGTGCGCTCCTCGGCGCGGGCCGCGGTGTCGAACAGGGCGCAGACCGCGTCGAGGTCGCGGTCGGCGTTGCGGCCGCCCGCACCACCGCGCAGGGCGGCGCGCTCCAGCCTGCCCGGCCAGGGGGTGCCGGACCACAGCTCCCACAGGGCCTCCTCGGCGGTGCCGCCGCCTTCCAGGAGTTCGCGGGCCGTGCGCAGCAGTGCGCCGAGGCGCTGGGCGCCGCGGGCGTACGCCGGATCGTGCGCGACGAGCCGCTCCGGCTCGGCCAGGGCGAGGGCGAGCAGGTCGCCGGAGGGCGCGGGCACCCGGTTCCCGGCGGCGCGCTCCTCGTCGCGCAGGGCCCGGCCCAGGCGGCGCAGATCGGCGGCGTCCATGGAGCCGAGGGGCGAGGCGAGGAGGGCCAGCGCGGTCTCGGTGTCGAGCCAGGCCTGCGGCCCGGCGGGAGCCTCGTCGGCGGAAGCCTCGTCCGGATGCGCGCTGCCAGCGGCGGCAGCCTCCGCGAAGTCAGCAGCACCCGCGCCCCGGTGCAGTGCCGCCGTCGCCACCGTGCGCAGGGCGGTCAGGAGCGGGGCCACCGCGGGTTCGTGGCGCAGGGGCAGGTCGTCGCCGTCGACCTCCAGCGGAACGCCCGCCGAGGTCAGGGCGCGGCGCACCGCGGGGATCGAGCGGCCGCCGGCCCGGACCAGCACCGCCATCTCGTGCCACGGCACCCCGTCCTCCAGATGCGCCCGGCGCAGCAGGTCGGCGATGTTGTCGAGCTCGGTGGAGGCGGTCGGGTAGGTGTACGTCTCGACGCCGCCGCCCTCGCGGACCGCGCCGAGCTCCCGGTGGGCGCGGACCTTCGCCGAGGGCAGCCGGGTCAGCGGCATCCGCCGGGTCAGCAGCCGGGTGGCCGCCAGCAGCCCGGCGCCGGAGCGGCGGGAGGTGGTGAGGACGCCGACCGGGGCCGGAGCGCCGTCCGCCCGCCGGAACACCTCGGGAAAGTCGAGGATGCCGTTCACATCGGCGCCCCGGAAGGCGTAGATCGACTGGTCCGGGTCGCCGAACGCGATCAGGTTCCGGCCACCGCCGCCGCCCGGGGCGCTCCCCCGGTTCCCGGCGAGTGCGTGCAGCAGCCGTACCTGCGCCGGGTCGGTGTCCTGGTACTCGTCGACGAACACCAGGTCGTACTGGCCGGCCAGCAGCGCCGACACCTCGGGCCGCTCGGCGAGCAGCACCGCGCGGTGGACCAGCTCCGCGTAGTCCAGCACCCCCTGGGCGTCCAGCACGTCGAGGTACTCGGCGAGGAATTCGGCGGCGGCGCTCCAGTCGGGGCGGCCGGTGCGCCGGGCGAAGTCGGCGAGGGCGTCCGGGCCGAGGCCCAGCTCACGGCTGCGGGCGAGCACCGCGCGTACCTCGTCGGCGAAGCCGCGCGTGGTCAGGCAGGCCCGCAGCTCGTCGGGCCAGCGGATGTGGGCGTGGCCCTGCTTCTCCAGATCGAGCTGGCCGGCCAGCAGATCGCGGACCGTGACGTCCTGCTCCGGCCCGGAGAGCAGCCGCAGCGGGTCGGCGAAGAGATCGGCGTCCTGGTGGGCGCGGACCAGGGCGTAACAGAAGGAGTGGAACGTGGTGGCCTGCGGGCCCCGGACGGCGCCGAGCCGGGCGGCCATCCGGTCGCGCAGTTCGACGGCGGCCTTGCGGCTGAAGGTGAGGACCAGGATGCGGGCCGGGTCGGCGCCCTGCGCGACGCGCGCGGCGACGGTCTCGACGAGCGTGGTGGTCTTGCCCGTGCCCGGTCCGGCGAGGACCAGCAGCGGCCCGCCGGAGTGGTCAACCACCGCGCGTTGCGCCGCGTCCAGGAGAGGGGGATCCACGGAGCCCGGCAGGGTACGCACCAGCCGGTACGCGCCCGTGGTCCCCCGCCGTGCCTGACGGTGCGGACTGTGCCGGGTGGTGGAGGAGGAGCTCACGTGGGTCGCCGGTCCTGGTGGGTGTGCTGATGGTGAGGGCGCGGCACCTGCCGCGAACTGACGACGCTACTCCGGCGGCGGGCCCGATTGCGGCGGGAGCACTGCGTGGATCGTCACGTTCCGCCCGGACGGCGACCGCCGTGGGGACAGCGGGGCCCGCACCGTACGCGCGTCACGCTTCCTGTACGCCGTACGGGCCCGGCTCCGCCCGATGCGCCACCGGATGGCCGAGTCTGTCAGGTGTGAGCACCCCCGCCGCCGTCCGCTCCCGGACCGCCCGTCCTGTCGCCCGCCGCTCCGTCGGCCACGCCGTCCCACCGCGCGCGTCTCATGTCCAGACGCGGAACGTGACCGTCCGCATTCCGCGGGGCCTCGCGCAGCGGAGTGCTCTCCTCACGGTAGTGATTCAGCGCACGCAGCTCGTGGCCGGGCAGCAGCGCCCCGTCGGCGCGCACCACACGCCACCACGGCACCGCTCCCCCGTACAGCGCCATGACCCGCCCGACCTGACGCGGGCCGCCGTCCCCCAGCCACTCCGCGATGTCGCCGTACGTCATGACGCGGCCGGGCGGGATCAGCTCGGCGACATCGAGCACGCGCTCCGCGTACTCCGGCAACGCGTCGCTCGTCGGGTTTTCGCTCATCCGGCTCATCCTGCCCTACGCCACCGACAGCACGGCCGATTCCGTGTCCGGCCGGACACGGAGCGTGCGCCCAGCGGAAAAGGGGCGTATCTTGCGCTTCGCAGCGCCCCTGCATCACACCCTGATGCCCTCCTCCGCCCGCGGGCCGTGCCACCATCATCCGGGCGGTGACCGGTGATACGAGAACACGAAGACCAATCAGAGGCGACGAAGGAGCAGGGCGTGCAGCCACCGAAGGCGGCCGACGCCTCTGATGCCGAGCCACGCCCGGAGGGGCCCCGGCCGGACGCGGACACCGATCCGGAGAAGCCTTCCGGGAGCCCGGCCGGCTCGACGCTCTCGACCGCCGAAGAGGAACTGTCCGAAAGCGTCTCCGGGGACGAACCCCTGCTCCCCGCCCGGGTGCACCGCCCCTCCGACCTGCTGCGGCTCCTCATCGGCGTCCTGGCCATCGTCGTGGTGTTCTCCGTCGCCGCGTTCGCCCACGGCACGACCACCGGTCTCGAAGCGGACATCAACAAGGGCACCGGCCAGGCGCCCGACATGCTCATCAAGATCGCCGGTCTGGTCTCCAGCATCGCCGTACTGCTCGTGCCGGTCGCCTTCGCCATCGAGCGGCTGATCAAACGGGACGGGCTGCGCATCGCGGACGGTGTGCTGGCCGCCGTCCTGGCGCACGGGGTGACACTCGCGGCGGACCTGTGGGTCGCCAAGTCCGCCTCCGGAACCATTCAGGACGCCCTGACCCAGCCGGCGCCCGGTGACGCGCTCACCGATCCCGTACATGGCTATCTCGCCCCCGTGATCGCCTATATGACGGCGGTCGGGATGGCGAGACGGCCGCGCTGGCGGGTCGTGCTGTGGGTGGTGCTGCTGCTCGACGCGTTCGCCATGCTGGTCGGCGGCTACACGACACCGCTCTCGATCATCCTGACGGTACTGATCGGCTGGACGGTGGCGTACGGCACGCTGTACGCGGTCGGCTCGCCGAACGTCCGGCCCACCGGTCAGCATCTGATGGCCGGTCTGCGCCACGTCGGCTTCCGCCCCGTCACCGCGATGCGGGCCGACGACGACCCCGACGCCGGCGACCAGAACGACCGCGGACGCCGCTATCTGGTCTCCCTGGAGGACGGCCCACCGCTCGATGTGACGGTCGTCGACCGGGAACAGCAGGCCCAGGGCTTCTTCTACCGGGTGTGGCGCAGGCTCACCCTGCGCGGGATCACCCAGCGGCGTTCCATCCAGTCGCTGCGCCAGGCGCTGGAGCAGGAGGCGCTGCTCGCGTACGCGGCGATCGCCGCCGGGGCCAACGCCCCCAAGCTGATCGCCACCTCCGAGCTGGGCCCCGACGCCGTGATGCTGGTGTACGAGCACATCGGCGGGCGCTCGCTGGACGCCCTGGAGAACGCCGACATCACCGACGACCTGGTGCGCGGCGCCTGGCGCCAGGTGCAGGCGCTCCAGTCGCGGCGGATCGCGCACCGCAGGCTCACCGGCGACGCCCTGCTGGTGGATCGTTCCGGCAAGGTGTTCGTCACGGATCTGCGGGGCGGCGAGATCGCGGCCGGCGATCTGGTTCTGCGGATGGACGTCGCCCAGCTGCTCACCACGACCGGTCTGCGGGTGGGCGCCGAGCGGGCGGTGGCCGCCGCGCTGGCGGTGGTCGGTCCGGACACCGTCGCGGACTGTCTGCCGCTGCTCCAGCCGATCGCGCTCAGCCGCTCCACCCGGGCGCATCTGCGCAGACTCGCCCGGGAGCGGTCGCAGCGGGAGCGCGAGGCGGTGCTCGACGCGTCGGACGCGGCCAAGCGGGCCCGTACCCATGGCGCGGAGCTCCCCGAGGACGCGGACCGAAAGGCCGTCCGCAAATCGGTACGTACCGAGAAGCAGGCCGAGAAGCGGGCGCTCGACGACGCGCTGGACGAGGCCCGCGAGGAGGACCTGCTCTCCCAGATCCGCCGGGAGGTACTGCTGATCCGGCCGCAGGCGCCGGTCGAGCCGGTCCGTCTGGAGCGCATCAAACCGCGCACCCTGCTCAGCTTCATCGCGGGCGCCATCGCCGCGTACTTCCTGATCTCGCAGTTCACCCAGGCCGACTTCGGTGCGGTGGTCGAGCAGGCGGAGTGGGGCTGGGTGGCGGCCGCGGTCGGCTTCTCCGCCCTCAGCTACGTCGCGGCCGCGATGAGCCTGCTGGGCTTCGTGCCCGAGCGGGTGCCGTTCGGCAAGACGGTGCTGGCGCAGATCGCCGGGTCGTTCGTGAAGATCGTGGCGCCGGCCGCGGTCGGCGGTGTCGCCCTGAACACGCGGTTCCTGCAACGCTCCGGCGTACGCCCGGGGCTCGCGGTCGCGAGTGTCGGCGCCTCGCAGCTGTTCGGCCTCGGCTGCCACATCCTGCTGCTCGGCGCCTTCGGCTATCTGACCGGCACCGAGAAGACCCCGTCCTCGCTCACCCCGTCCAGGACCGTGATCGCGGGGCTGCTGACGGTCGCCGTACTGGTGCTGGTGGTGACGGCGATCCCGTTCCTGCGGAAGTTCGTGGTGACCCGGGTGCGGTCGCTGTTCGCCGGAGTCGTACCGCGCATGCTCGACGTCGTGCAGCGTCCGCAGAAGCTGCTCACCGGCATCGGCGGGATGCTGCTGCTGACCGGCCTGTTCGTGATGTGTCTGGACGCCTCGGTCCGGGCGTTCAGCGGTCCGGACACCCCGCACCTCAGTTACGCGAGCATCGCGGTGGTCTTCCTCGCCGGTAACGCGCTGGGCTCGGCGGCGCCGACCCCCGGCGGTATGGGTGCGGTCGAGACGGCGCTGACGCTGGGTCTGATCGCGGTCGGCCTGCCGAAGGAGGTCGCGGCCCCGGCGGTGCTGCTGTTCCGGCTGATGACGCTGTGGCTGCCGGTGCTTCCCGGCTGGATCTGCTTCAACCACCTGACGCGCAAGGGCGAGCTCTAGAAGCTCCGGGGCGGCGGCGGTCCGGGCGGGGGCCACCCGCTTGGACCGGCGCCCCGTGCACCCGCCCGGCCCCCGCCGCACGATGGAGCGATGAGGACCTCCCCTGCCCTGCGCGCCGCGGCCCTCGCCGCCACCGTGACCGTGCTGCTTCCGCTCACCGGCTGCTCGGACGGCGGTGACAACGACGCACCGGACCGGTCGGAGGACTCTCCGCACGCGGCGGCCGCCGACGGGAGCTCCGGGCCGTCCGCCCTCGCCACCCAGAAGCTGACGTGGAAGCACTGCCCCGCCCCGTCCCAGGCGGAGGGCGGCGGCGCCGCACCGTCCCCGCTGCCCGGCGGGGCCGTCTGGGAGTGCTCCGTGATGAAGGTCCCGCTCGACCACGCCGAGCCCGACGGCGGCACCATCGAACTGGCGCTCGTCCGCGCGAAGGCCGTGGACCGGAAGAAGCGGATCGGTTCGCTCATCTTCAACTTCGGCGGCCCCGGCTCCTCCGGCGTCGCCACCCTGCCCGCCTTCGGCACCGAGTACGACAAGCTGCGCACCCGCTACGACCTGGTGAGCTTCGACCCGCGCGGGGTCGGCCGCAGCGATGGGGTGACGTGCGAGAACGACAAGCAGCTGGACGTGCGCTACCAGGCCGACGGGACGCCGGACGACGCCTCCGAGGAGAAGGCGTTCACCGACGACACGAAGACGTACGCGGCGGCGTGCGAGAAGAACTCGGGCAGGGAGCTTCCCTTCGTCGGGACGACGAACGCCGCCCGCGACATGGACCTGATGCGTCAGGTGCTGGGCGACGACCGGCTGTACTACTTCGGCATCTCGTACGGCACCGAACTGGGCGGTGTCTACGCGCACCTGTTCCCGAAGAGCGTCGGCAGGTCGGTGCTGGACGCGGTGGTGGACCCGACCGAGGACGCCGAGCAGTCCTCCCTGGGCCAGGCCAAGGGGTTCCAGCTCGCGCTGGACAACTTCGCCAAGGACTGCGCGGACCGGGGCGACGCCTGCAAACTGCCGGGTTCCAACGCCGGTGAGGTCGAGCAGGGGGTGTCCGATCTCCTGGGCCGGCTGGAGAAGAAGCCCGTGTCCGGGCTCGGTGCACGGAAGCTGACGCAGACGCAGGCCACCACCGGCATCGCCTCGGCCCTGTACTCCAAGGAGACCTGGCCGCTGCTGGAGCAGGGCCTGGACGAGGCCGACGGCGGCGACGGCGGGCTGCTGCTGGCCCTCGCCGACTCCCTCAACGGCCGCTCGGACAACGGCCACTACGACAATTCCGCCGCGGCCAACACGGCCATCAACTGCGCGGACTCCAAGGAACGGTTCACCCTGGAGCAGACCAGGGCGAAGCTCCCCGAGTTCCGCGCCGCCTCGCCGGTCTTCGGCGACTACCTGGGCTGGGGCCTGATGGCCTGCACCGGCTGGCCGGTGGCGGGCGCCTGGGACCACCCCGACGTCAGCGCCCCGGGCTCGGCCCCCCAGCTGGTCATCGGCAACACCGGCGACCCGGCGACCCCGTACAAGGGCGCGCGGGCGATGGCCGACGAGCTGGGCAAGGGCGTCGGCGTGGAGATGACGTACAAGGGCGAGGGGCACGGTGCGTACAACAGCGGCAACGCCTGTGTGCAGAAGGCGGTGGACGGCTATCTGCTGGACGGCAAGGTGCCGGCCGCCGGGACGGTCTGCGGGTAGGGCCTTTCGTTTGGATCAGGCCGGATCAGGGAGCGGGGTCCGGCGCGTGCAGCTGCAAGGCGGAGGAGGGAGTCAATGCGGAGCATTGGCGACCGACGACAACGCCGCAGATGTGCGCACCGGACCCCGCGAGTCCGGCGCGTGCAGCTGCAAGGCGGAGGAGGGAGTCAATGCGGAGCATTGGCGACCGACGACAACGCCGCAGATGTGCGCACCGGACCCCGCGAGCCCGGCATGATCCAAACGAGAGGCCCCAGGGCTGTCCGGACGCCGTCCTACGATGGGCGGACTGTCGACCGGGCGGGCACAACGGGGAGGGACGCACACGTGGTCTCATACGCACGGGCCGGGGCGCTGGCCGCCGCCGCGCTGCTGCTGACGGGGGTGCTCGCGGGCTGTGAGGACTCCGCGGACGACAAGCCCGGCAAACGGGCTGACGGCAGCACGGCCGCCTCGCCGTCCGCCGCGGCCTCGTCCACCGCGAGCGGGAAGCCGGTGCGGCTCCCGGCACTGCCCGGTTCGCTCACCTCGCAGCGCCTGGACTGGAACCGCTGCGAGGCCCCCGAGGGCGGGACCGCTCCGGGTTCGGACTGGCGGTGTGCGAAGGTCCGCGTTCCGCTGGACTACACCGAGCCGGACGGCGCCACGATCGGGATCGCGCTGATCCGCAAGGCGGCCCGGGACAAGGGCCGGCGCCTGGGCTCGATGCTGTTCGACTTCGGCGGCCCCGGCGGTTCGGGGGTCTCCATCCTGCCGCGCGCCGCCGGTTCGTACGGGAAGCTCAACACCCGTTACGACCTGGTGGGCTTCGATCCGCGAGGGGTGGCCGGGAGCGCCGGGGTGCGGTGCCGCTCCGACCGGGAGCAGGAGACTGCCAACCGCGAGGTGGACATGACTCCGGACACGGCGGCGGAGGAGGCGGCGTTCATGAAGGACGGCGCGGACTTCGGCGCCGGCTGCGAGCGCCGTTCGGGCAAGGTCCTGCCGTTCGTCGGCACGACGAACGCCGCCCGGGACATGGACCTGATCCGCGAAGTCCTCGGCGACCGGAAGCTGACGTACTTCGGCATGTCGTACGGCACCGAGCTGGGCGGCACCTACGCGCACCTCTTCCCGGCGAACGTCGGGCGCACCGTCCTGGACGGCGTCGTCGACCCCACGGCGGACACCGTCGGGCACGCCCGCAACCAGACGACCGGCTTCCAGCGGGCGCTGGACAACTACCTCAAGGACCGTGGCCAGGCCCCGGAGGCGGGCACCCGGCGCATCGCCCGGCTGCTGGCGCGGATCGACAGGAAGCCGCTGCCGACCGGTACGTCCCGTGAGCTCAACGAGTCACTGGCCCTCACGGGCATAGTGATGCCGCTCTACTCCAAGGACAACTGGCCCTTCCTGACCCAGGCGCTGGACGAGGCGGAGGGCGGCCGGGGCAGCATGCTGCTGCAGCTGGCCGACTCGTACAACGGCCGCGACGGGAAGGGCCACTACGACACCGAGAGCCACTCGCAGCGGGCCATCTCCTGCGCGGACAGCAGGGCCCGGCCGACGGCGGCCGAGGCCAAGGCGCTGCTGCCCGAGTTCGAGAAGCTGTCCCCGGTCTTCGGCGCGTTCCTGGCCTGGGACACCGCGGGCTGGTGCTCCGACTGGCCGGTGAAGGGTGAGCACGACACCCCGGAGGCGAGCGCTCCGGGCGCCGGTCCGATCCTGGTCGTGGGGACGACGGGCGACCCCGCGACGCCGTACGAGGGTGCGCGCAAGATGGCGGACGAGCTGGGCAAGGGCGTCGGCGTCCTGCTCACCAACAAGGGCGAGGGGCACGGCGCCTACGGCGGGAACACCTGCGTCACGTCGACGGTCGACACGTACTTCCTGGACGGGAAGGTCCCGGCGGACGGCAAGACCTGCTCGTAGGGCAGCACGGCGGACACGCCGGAGGGGCCGGTCCGCACGACGCGGGCCGGCCCCTCCGGAACAGACGGTCAGGCTCTAGTACACCGGCTTCTCGGGCTCGATCTGGTTGACCCAGCCGATCACGCCGCCGCCGACGTGCACCGCGTCGGCGAAGCCCGCCGACTTGAGGACCGCGAGGACCTCGGCGCTGCGGACACCGGTCTTGCAGTGCAGCACGATGCGCTTGTCCTGGGGGAGGTCCTGGAGGGCGTTGCCCATCAGGAACTCGTTCTTCGGGATCAGCTTCGCGCCGGGGATCGAGACGATCTCGTACTCGTTCGGCTCGCGGACGTCGATGATCTCGATCTTCTCGTCCGCGTCGATCCACTCCTTGAGCTGCTTGGGAGTGATCGTGGAGCCGAGCGCCGCCTCCTGGGCCTCCTCGGACACGACGCCGCAGAAGGCCTCGTAGTCGATGAGCTCGGTGACGGTCGGGTTCTCGCCGCAGACCGCGCAGTCGGGGTCCTTGCGGACCTTGACCTGGCGGTACTGCATCTCCAGGGCGTCGTAGATCATCAGCCGGCCGACGAGCGGGTCGCCGATTCCGGCGAGCAGCTTGATGGCCTCGTTGACCTGGATGGAGCCGATGGACGCGCAGAGCACGCCCAGCACGCCGCCCTCGGCGCAGGACGGAACCATGCCGGGGGGCGGCGGCTCCGGGTAGAGGCAGCGGTAGCAGGGACCGTGCTCGGACCAGAAGACGGAAGCCTGACCGTCGAACCGGTAGATGGAGCCCCAGACGTACGGCTTGTTCAGCAGCACCGCGGCGTCGTTGACGAGATAGCGGGTGGCGAAGTTGTCCGTGCCGTCCACGATCAGGTCGTACTGCGCGAAGATCTCCATCACGTTCTCGGCTTCGAGCCGTTCCTCGTGAAGGACCACGTTCACCAGCGGGTTGATGCCCAGCACCGAGTCCTTGGCGGACTGGGCCTTGGACCGGCCGATGTCGGCCTGGCTGTGGATGATCTGGCGCTGCAGGTTCGACTCGTCGACCTCGTCGAACTCCACGATGCCGAGCGTTCCGACACCGGCGGCGGCCAGGTACATCAGGGCCGGCGAGCCGAGACCGCCGGCGCCCACACAGAGCACCTTCGCGTTCTTCAGCCGCTTCTGCCCGTCCATCCCGACATCCGGGATGATCAGGTGGCGGGAGTACCTGCGGACCTCGTCGACGGTGAGCTCAGCAGCTGGCTCGACCAGGGGTGGCAGCGACACAGGAACCTCAACAATGCAGGTGGTCGGTTTCTACGTACTTCGGCTACGTACGGTTGTTCTTGCCGTAACACTGCCACGCCCCCTCTCATTCCGAGATACCAGGTCCGATCCGCGAGACAATTTCGTCCCAGTACCTGGGCAGCGTCGCGAATGGATCGGTTTGTCCGCGCCTGTTCGCCCGATCCGGCTCTCCGGTGCGGTCCGTGAAGAAGATCGTCCCGGCACCCTGCCAGCGTGCGATGCGCATCGCCTCCTCCAGATGGCTGCGCGGGACGCCGTGCACGAAGTGCGCGAACCGGCCGGGCGGGTAGGCGGCGGTCCACTCCGCCACCTGCGACCAGCGGTAGTCCGTCCACGCGCCGCGGAAGGTGACGAGCTGGTCGGCGGCCTCGGCGTAGCCGGGATACGGGTGGGTGTCGTGCCCGAGCACCAGGTGTCCGCCGTCCCGCGTGCTGTCGCTGTCCGCCAGGAGCGCGGCGAGCGTGCTGGTGAGCCTGCGGACCGCCGGGAGGTCGGGGCGCCCGGCCGGGCACCGGTCGAGGTAGAAGCCGTCGACGCGGTACCAGTCCAGGAACGACCGGGCGTCGGTGATCAGCGCGTCGAAGGGCCGGTCGCCGAAGGCCAGATCGAGCCGGCCGAGCAGCCGGCCGGCCGAGGCCCGTACGGAGTCCGGCGCCTCCTCGCCGTGCACGGCCCGTTCGCGGGCGTTACGGAGCCGGCCCGCGGCCTCCAGGCAGTGCGGGTCGGGACGGGTGCCGGGGCCGTTGTCGATATCGAGGACGGCCCAGTGCAGCGGGGTGCCGGGGCGGCTGAGCTCGGCCCATTCGACGGGCGCGAGCAACGGGTGCGCGTAGCCCGGGACGCCGAAGCCGAGCTGTTCGGCGCCACTGGTCCTGCGGGCCGTGCCGGTACTGGTCAGATACGGCACGCCGCCTCCATCCAGATGTCGGCGAGCGACTCCTCCAGATTGATCCGGGGGCGCCAGCCGAGCCGGTCCCTGGCGGTGCGCACATCGGCCTGCTGCCAGGCGCCGCAGCCGTCCGGGTAGGGCGACGGGGTGGCCGAAAGGTGCTCGATGACCGATTCGGTGGAGGTACGGGGTGCGCCGATGGGCAGCCGGGCGGGGGGTGCGTCCAGCTCGTGGAGCGCGCCGCCGTATCCGGCGACCTTGGCGAGCACGGCGGCGGCGTCGCGGAGCCGTACGGCCCGGCCGGTGCCGATGTTGACGACCCCCTGGGCGGCGGAGAGCGAGGCGGCGTGCACGGCGCGCGCGACATCGCGCACATCGACGAAGTCGCGCTGCACACCGAGGCCGCTGAGCTTCAGCTCGCCGTCACCGGACTGCATGGCGCGGCGCATCGCCTCGGCGAGCCGGCCGAGCGGGGAACCGGCCGGGGTGCCGGGGCCGACCGGCGAGAAGACCCGCAGCACGACCGCGTCGAGGCCGGAGCCGAGGACGAGTTCGGTGGCGGCGAGCTTGCTGACGCCGTACGGGCCGCCGGGGCGGGGGATGGCGTCCTCCGCGGTGGACGAGCCGGGCTGCGAGGGTCCGTACTCCGAGGAGCAGCCGACCTGGACGAGGCGGGCGGTGCAGCCGCTGCGCCGCATCGCCTCGCAGACGGTGGCGACGGCGACGGTGTTGTGGCGGGTCAGGTCGCGAGCCCCGCCGCGGGTGGCGCCCGCGCAGTTGACGACGACTCCGGGGTGGACGGCGTCCAGGAAGCGGGTGAGCGCTCCCGGGCTGCCGCCGGCGAGGTCGAACCGTACGTCGGCGTCGTCGCCTCGGCCGAGCGCCGTGAGGTGTACGGCGGGGTCGGCGAGCAGCCGGTCGGCGACGAACCGGCCGAGGAATCCGTTGGCTCCGAGCAGCAGCACCCTCATCGCGCGCCCCCTGGGTGCCGACGGCGGGCTGCCGGTGCGAGGTATTGGGGGGTCATGTCCGGTGTCTCCTTGAGGCAGTTGCGTACGTGTGGGAAGGGACCCGCGGCGTCGGCTCCGCGGGGGCTGTTGACGTGCGTCAGGCGGCGGTGTGGGCGGATGCTCGGGAGAGAGCGACGGTGGCGGTGGTCAGCAGGCCGAGTGCGGCCGCGCCGCAGGCCATGGCGGGTACGGCGCCGGTGCCCGCCGCCTCCACGAGGGCGTCGACGGGCCGGGCGAGGGCGTGGAGACCGGGCAGCCGCCCGGCCAGGACCAGGGCGGGGGCGGCGGCCTCGACGGCGCAGGCGGCGGCGAGTCCGGTGGCGGCCGGTTCGGGGAAGCCGTGGACGGTGAGGAGCCGGGCCAACAGGAGCAGTACCCCGAGGCCGGCGGCCCCGACGGGGACGCCGCCCCCGGTCCCGAGGCCGGCCAGGCAGAGCAGCCCGGTGACGACGCAGAGGAAGAACGCGACGGCACCGAAGAGCAGGGGGCGCACGCCTGCCGCGAACTCCTCCAGCGCATGGCTGCCGTTGAGTTTGCGGTGTGCGTGCAGCGAGAAGAAGTGTGCGCACCAGGCCGCCGGCGCGACCGCCATCGCGAGCCCGAGCAGCGGCGCCGGGGTGAGCGCCCAGGGGCCTTCGGGGCCGCCGCTGATGACCTGCTGGAGCAGGGCCTCGCCGTACAGGGCGTAGCCGATGAGCCAGCAGCCGTACAGGTTGGCGGCGCCCGCGGAGCGGCCGCCGGTGGAGAGCGGGCCGGTGCGCAGGGCGAGGGCGAGCCCGATGAACGCCAGGAGCGCGCCGCCGCTGCCGATGGCGAGCCGCGCCTCGCCGCCGAGCATCCCGTCGGTGAGCCGCAGTGAGACGAGGGTGGCCAGGCAGGCGGCGCCCGGCAGCAGCGCCCGGAGCGACCATGCGGCGCGCGTGCGGATGTCATGCGCCGGAGCGGAGAGCGCTCCGGCGGGCTCCCCCGCGCGGCCCGGTACCCGTGCGAACAGCTCCTCGGCGAGCGAGAACACATCGCGGTGCCGGTAGCGGGCGGCGGTGCGGTCGGTGACACCGTGGGCTTCGAGCCCGGCGGCGATCTCCAGCGGATCGACGGCCCGCTCGCAGAGTTCGCGGTGCCGGTGCATGAGCGACTTCACGGGGTCGGCCGGACCGCGCCGCCCGGTGCTGAGCTTGCGCGCCGGGGCGGCGTGCGCGATCTCGGGTGCGCGGGCGCAGGGGTGTGTTCCGCGCTCCGGGGAGCCTTGTGGTGCCGTCTCCGCCGGGGGGCTTCCTGCCGCTGCGGCCACCGGACCGGCCACGGTCCCGCCGTCCGCCGACGCGTCCTGGAGGGCAGCCGGCCCCCAGGACGGTTCGGAGACGTCGACGGCCGGCGAATCGGAGACCAGCGCCCGCGAGCGGGGGTCCCAGCCGCTGCCGGTCGTCGGTGTGCCGGGCACCTCGGTCGGGCGGCCCATCGTGGTTCCTCCGTGTTCTTCACCGGGGGCGCCGGGCGGCCCGGACCGGTCGCTACGGCGGCCCGGCCCGGCCGCTTCCTGGTCACGCATCGCGGCCCCCCGCTCCGCGCGCTCCCGCGCAGACTCCGCGCCCGGCCCAGCTGGGCGTGCGCTCGGCCGGCCCCGGGGCGAGTGCCTCGTCGGGCTCCGGCCACAGGCCGAGGACGTGGGCCTCCGGAGGGGTGGCGAAGGGGCGCGGTCCGCCGTCCGCGTTCACCGTCGCCGCCTCCCGGCGCACCGGCGCCCGGGCGATCAGCTCCAGGTAGATGCCGCGAAACGCCGCGAGGTTCTGTTCGACCGTGAAGAGTTCGAGCGCGCGGGCGCGGGCCGCCGCGCCCAGGCGCGCACGGCGCTCCGGGTCGCGCAGCAGTGCCAGACAGGCGTCCGCGAGCGCCCTGGGATTGCGCGGCGGCACCACGAGCCCCGTCCCGCCGATGACCTCGACGACCGCGCCGACGTCCGTCGAGACCGTGGCCCGGCCGCAGAACATCGCCTCGACCAGGCTGATCGGGAAGCCCTCGACCACGCTGGAGAGCACCACGACCCCCCCGGCCGCGTACGCCTGGGCGAGGTCGGGGACCTCGGCCCCGCCGATGTCCTCGAAGGAGACCGGGTTGTCGCCGACGGCGTGCGCGTCGGCGGCCTCGTCCGGGAAGAGCTGGGCGGCGAGTGCCCGGCAGTGCGCGAGATAGGTGGCCCCCTCCGACCCCTGGGCGGCCGCGCCGATGATCCGCAGCCGGGCGTCCGGTTCGGCCCTGCGCACCTCCGCGAAGGCGTGCAGCAGGGCGACCAGATCCTTTGCGGGCTCGATCCGGCCGACCCACACCAGGGTGTCCGGGCCGCCGTCGCCCTCGTTCTCGCCCAGCGCGGCGAACCGGCCGGACTCCATGCCGGGGTAGACCGTGCGCACCTTGGCGGGTTCCGCACCGCAGCGCTCCTGCCAGCGGCGGGCGTGCGTATTGCCGGGGGTGATGAGCGCGGCCTGGCGGTACACCTCGGCGGCGAGCCGGCCGTGGAAGTTCGCAAGCAGGGCGCGCACCGGCGCACTGAGCGGGGTGCCGGCCGCCGCGAGGTAGTGCGACCGCAGTTGCACGGAGTGCTCGGTGACCAGCAGCGGCACGCCGAAGAAGCGTTTGGCCAGCAGACCGGGCAGGGCGGCGGCACCTCCCGAGGTGGCGTGGCAGAGGTCCACGGCACCGAGGCTCTCCTCGTCGTACCAGTCGAGGGAGAGCGGACGGAGCACCCGGTCGAGCTCCGCGGCGAAGGCGAGGAGGTCGGGGACGGTGGCGGCCTGGACGGTGCGGCCGGTGCCGGGCGCACGGCAGGCCGCCTCCAGGATCCGTACCGCGGTCTCGGAGCGGAGCGCCGCGGGAAGTCCGCCGTGTTCGCAGGCCAGTTCGGCGAGACCGTAGAGGCCTTCGGTGAACCGCGCGTCCCCGGCACCGGCGGCGGCGCGTCCCCCGTCGCCGTATCCGCCGGGCTCGGCGGATTCCCCGGGACCGGCGGGCCCACCGGCGTCTCCCCGCTCGCCGCCGGTCGCACCAGCGGCGCAGACCGCGGTCGCGAGCGCGGTGAAGTGGGTGGTGAAGCGCCGTCGTTCACGCCGCCCGTAGGAGCGCGCGCCGCCGCCGGTCAGCAGTCGCGAAAGCAGCCGCCTGGGGGCGTGCAGTCCCAGGGTGTCCTCGTCGGCGATCCACAGCGGCGCCGTCCGTACCCGGCTCACCTGGAAAGGGAGCTGGACCCAGCCACGCGCCTCCTGTTCAGCGGTGCGGCTGAGCGCGAAGAGATCGAACTCGTGTTGCGCGAGTCCGCGCACCAGACGGTCGCACCAGAGTCTGGACTCACCGGTCGCATACGGATAACCACCGTCGGTGAGGAGTCCGATCCGCACGAGTACACCCCCGATCTCCCTTGTGGGCGGCCACCGTTGGAACGGCGACTCACAGCGGGACGACCGTAAGCGGATACGCCGGTGGTGCGACGGACGGTTGTCCGTCGCACCACCGAAAGGGGTGAACCGTCGTAACTTTCCCGCCCCCGCGGCGTTCCGTCGCGCTATAGAGGCGGTCGATTACGTACGGTCAGGCCGCGGTCAGCTCCGCGCGAGCCGCGCGGCGGACCGCCGCGAGTGCCGGATCGAGCGCCGGCACGGCCGCCAGGAGCTGCTTGGTGTACGGGTCGCGGGGCTCTCCGTACACCTGCTCCACCGGGCCCTCCTCGACGATCCGGCCGTGGCGCATGACGGCCACCCGGTCGCTGACCTGGCGTACGACCGCGAGATCGTGCGCGATGAAGACCAGCGCGAGTCCCAGTTCCCGCTGGAGCTCGGCCAGCAGCGCGGTCACCTGGGCCTGGGTCGTCACGTCGAGGGCGGAGACCGCCTCGTCGCAGACGATCAGCCTCGGTTCGGCGGCCAGCGCCCGTGCGATGCCGACGCGTTGGCGCTGTCCGCCGCTGAACTCGTGCGGGTAGCGGTCGTACTGCTCCGGGTCGAGCCCGACGCGCTCCAGCAGTTCCCGGACGCGCGCCCTGATCGCGCCCTCGTCACGCTGCCCGCGCGCCCGTAGCGGGTCGGCGACGGACTCGCCCACGGAGCGGCGCGGGTTGAGCGAGGAGACCGGGTCCTGGAAGACCATCTGGACCCGGTCCACCCGGGTGAGCCGGCCGGAGGTGGGTTCCAGCAGACCGACGAGCATCCGCCCGAGGGTGGTCTTGCCGCTGCCGCTCTCCCCGACGATGCCGAGCGTCTCGCCGTGGCGGACGGTGAGGGAGACGCCGTCGACGGCGGCCAGGGCGGACTTCCCCCGGCCGAACACCTGCCGCACCCCGTCGGCCTCGACGAGCACCTCGGCCCCGTCGGGGACCGCGCGCCCGGTCCCGGCGGCCGGGCCGCCCGGCTCCGGAGCGATGCGTGGCACCGCCGACAGCAACGCCTTCGTGTAGGGCTCGCGCGGGGCACCGAGGACCTGGGCCACCGGCCCCCGCTCCACCGCGAGGCCGGACCGCATGACCAGTACCTCGTCCACCGACTCCGCCGCCACGCCCACGTCATGGGTGACCAGCAGCAGCCCCATGCCCGTCTCCCGGCGCAGGTTGTGCAGCAGGTCGAGGATCTGGGCCTGGACGGTGACGTCGAGCGCGGTGGTGGGCTCGTCGGCGATCAGCAGCTGCGGCTCGCAGGCCAGCGCCATCGCGATCAGCGCCCGTTGCCGCATTCCGCCGGAGAACTCGTGCGGCCGGGACCGGGAGCGGCGTACCGCGTCCGGGATCCCGACCCGGTCCAGCACCTCGACGGCCCTGGTCCGGGCCGCCCGCCGGGAGACCCGGTTGTGGACGCGGTACACCTGGGCGATCTGGTCGCCGACGGCGTAGTACGGGTCCAGCGAGGAGAGCGGGTCCTGGAAGACCATCGCGGCCTTCGCCCCGCGCAGCCCGCGCAGTTCCGTGTCGTCGGCGGTGTGGACGTCCACACCGGCGACCCGGATCGAACCGCCGACCCGGGCGCCCGTCCCCCGGTGCAGCCCGAGCAGGGCGTACGCGGACGCGCTCTTGCCGGAGCCGGACTCGCCGACGACGCCGAGCGCGCCGCCCGCCTCCAGTGAGAACGACAGCCCGCGCACCGCCTGTACGTCGCCGAACGAGATCGAGAGATCGGTGACCTCGACGAGACTCATGACAGCACCACCCGTCGGTCGGCCATCGCCTGCAGGATGTCCGCGACGGCATTGGCAAGGACGACGAAGAACCCGGTGACGAGCACCAGACCGACGACGACCGGGAGGTCCACGTTCCGTACGGCTGCGACGAGTTCGCGGCCGACGCCCGGAATCCCGAAGAGGGACTCGGTGAGCACGGCGCCGCCGAACATCGAGCCGATGTCCAGTGCGCCGAGCGCGATCACCGGGGCGAGCGCGCCGCGCAGGGCGTGCCGTCCGACGATCACGCGCTCGCTGACCCCGTACGCCCTGAAGGTGCGCACATGGTCCTCGGCGAGCGTCTCCAGCATCGAGGACCGGGTCATCCGGGCGTACGGGGCGGCGGAGACGAGAGCCAGGGAGATCCAGGGCAGTACGAGGTTCCAGGCCCACTGCTCCGGGTCCTCGGTGAAGGGGACGTAATCCGGGAACGGCAGGATCTGGAGCGCCGTGACGCAGATGATGATCAGCAGCAGGCCGATCACGAAGACCGGTGTGGCCATGCCGGCCAGGGTGATCCCGGTGAGGATGCGTTCGGTGGCGCGGCCGCGCCGCCACACCGAGAGCAGTCCGGTGCCGACCCCGAGCAGCATCCACAGCACGAAGGCGCCGACCGCGAGCGAGACGGTGGCCGGCAGCTTGGCGACGATCAGCTGGGTGACCTGCTGGCCGCTCTGGTAGGAGAGTCCGAGGCAAGGGGCCTGGCAGTGCACCACACCGGTTCCGGTGGAGTAGTCGCGGCCGGCGACCAGGCTCTGGAGGAAGTGCGCGTACTGCACGTACACCGGGTCGTCGAGGCGCAGTTGTCCGCTGACCTGGGCGACCTGAGCGGGCGAGCAGCGGGGGCCGCAGGCGATCTGTGCGACGTTGCCCGGTGCCACGTAGAAGGCGGCGTAGACGACGAGGCTGAGGGCGAGCAGGACGAAGAGCGCCCCGCCGAGGCGCCGCAGCAGGAACCACGTCATGCTCCGGCCTCCTTCTTCGCGCCGGTGCCGATCCGCAGCCGGGAGGCGGCGCGCGGGTCGAGCGCGGTGCGCACGCCCTCGCCGAGGACGGTGAGCGCCAGCACGGTGACGAAGAGCAGCCCGGCCGGGATCAGCAGATAGGTGGGCGCGGCCTGGTACCAGGTGTCGGCGTCGCTGAGCATCTGCCCCCAGGACGGCGTGGGCGGCTTGATGCCGACGCCGAGGAAGGACAGGGCGGCCTCGACGACGATGTTGGCGGGGAAGAGCAGTACGGCGTAGGTGATGACGGGCGCCGCCAGCGCGGGCAGCAGCTCACGCCGGGCGATCTGCCAGGAACCCCAGCCGCTGAGCCGGGCCGCCGCGACGTGGTCGAGCGATTTCAGGGCGAGGGTCTTGGCGCGCACGATCTTGGAGATGTGGGTCCAGCCGACCAGGCCGACGAGCAGGGCGATCAGCACCGGGCGCGGGAACCCGGCCGGGACGACGGCGAGCGCGCCGAGGGCGGCCACCATGACCGGCAGGGCGACCATGACATCGGTGATCCGGCTGAACACCTGGTCGACGAGGCGGTTGCCGAGACCGGCCGCGAGGCCGACGACGAGGCCGATGGCCACCTGGAGCAGGGTCGCGCCGAGCGCGACGCCGAGCGAGACCCGGGCGCCGTGCACGACGCGGGCGAAGAGGTCGCGCCCGGTGAGCGGTTCGACGCCGAGCCAGTGCTCGGCGCTGATCCCGCCGAAGGAGCCGAGCGGCACCCCGCCGGTGGCGGAGTCGACGAGATCCGGGTGGTACGTGGTGGGGTTCTGGCCCTCGATGCCCGCGAGCAGCGGTGCGGCGAGCGCGGTCAGGACCAGCAGGGCGACGACGGCGGCGGCCACGAGGGCCGAGCGCCGGGTACGCAGCCGTCGCCAGAACGGATGGGCCCCGGAGGCGGGGGCCGCGACGGCCCCCGCCTCCTTGACCAGCAGTGCTTCGGTCATGGCTACTTGACCGCGACCTGCGAGATGTCGAGCACGCCGGTCCAGTCGCTGATCACGACGTTTCTGACGGACTCGCCGTACAGGCGCTTGTAGACCGGGTGGAACAGCGGAACGGTCAGCGCCTGCTCACCGACCTTCTTGTCGAGCGCACCCCAGCGCTTGGCGGCGGCGCTCAGGTCGGTCAGCTTGTTGATCTCGTCGATCTCCTTGTTGACCGCGGGGTCGTTCAGCTGGCCGGAGTTGAAGTTGTACCCGGCCCTGACGATCTGGCGTCCGTCGAAGATCGGGGCGAAGAACGGTCCGCCGGAGGGCCAGTCGGCGCCCCAGCCGCCGAGGAAGAAGCCCGGCTCGGTCTTCACGTTGTAGACGGTGTCCGAGTAGGCGTTGGACTCCAGGCCGCGGAGCTTGACGGTGATCCCGGCCTTCTTCAGCGCCTCCTGGAGCGCGGTGGCGATCTCCGGGCTGGTCGCGAAGTTCTTCTCGTTGTTGTGCGTGAGGGTGACGGTCAGCCCCTTGGGGTAGCCGGCCTCCTTCAGCAGTTCCTTCGCCTTGGCCGCGTTGCCGGTCTTGCCGGCCGGGAAGGCGTCGTACGGCGTGTAGCCGAACGACGCCTGGTCGGGCAGGAAGGTGGTGGCGGGCTCGGCGAGCGAGGAGCCGCCCGCGGCGTTGACGACGGAGCTGCGGTCCACGGCGTACGAGATCGCCTGGCGCACCTTCGGGTTGTCGAACGGCTTCACCTTCGGGTTGAAGGCGATGTAGTTGGTGTAGCCGAAGTGGCCGGTGCCGACCCGGGCCGCAAGCTTCTTGTCACCGCTGACCTTGGCGAGCTCGGCCGGGCCGAGGTTGGTGTCGGTGGTGACGGCCGCGGCGTCGGCGCCCTGCGAGGCGGACAGCCGCTGGTTGATGACGGCGGAGTCGAGCCCGGAGCGGACGTCGATCCGGTCGGGGTAGGCCTTGCGCTCCTCGTCGGTGCCGGCCGACCAGTAGGTGTTGCGTTCCAGGGTGAGGCGCTCGCCGTCGCCCTCGTTCTTGACGACCTTGTACGGGCCGGAGGACAGCGGGTGCTCCTCGTACTTCGTGCCGGTGTCCTTGGCCTTCGGCACGGGAGTGGTCTGGGTCTGGGTGGCCAGGAAGGGGAACTCGCCCTCGGGCTTGTTGAGGTGGAAGACGATCGTCTTCGCGTCGGGCGTCAGAATCGAGTCGAGGCCCTTCTTGTCCTTGTACGGGCCCTGGTAGCCGGCCCCGCCGATCAGCCAGTCGCGCAGGTAGGGCGCGCC
This sequence comes from Streptomyces sp. NBC_01260, assembly GCF_036226405.1. Classification (NCBI taxonomy): domain Bacteria; kingdom Bacillati; phylum Actinomycetota; class Actinomycetes; order Kitasatosporales; family Streptomycetaceae; genus Streptomyces; species Streptomyces sp. NBC_01260. Next base: position 2,657,120 of record NZ_CP108464.1, read on the forward strand.
GCCGGAGAGCTCGGCCGCGAAGGAGCGCTCGATGCCGTACTTGATGTCGGCACTCGTGATCGCGGTGCCGTCCTCGTACTTGAGGTTGTCCTTGAGCGTGTACGTCCAGACGGTGGCGTTCTTGCTGGGCGTGCCCAGGTCGGTCGCGAGGTCGGGGACGACCTTCGAGCCGGCCGCGCCGTCCTCACGGTTGCGGGTGGTGAGCGTGCGGAAGACGAGCGAGGGGACGTTGCCGCCGCCGGAGGTGTAGAGCCGGGCGGGGTCGAAGTCCTCCTGGGGGGCGCTGTTGAGGACGGTGAGCGTGCCGCCCTTCTTGGGCGCGCCCGCCGCGCCGGAGCTGCCGTCGCCGCCCTTGCTGCTGCCCTCGGGCCCGCAGGCCGCGGCGCCCGCGGCCACGGCGAGTACTGCGGCGGCCGCTGCTACGCGGCGCGATATGACGGACGGTTGACGCATCGGAAGGTGACCTCTCGGAGAACTGCCTGAATGAAGGAAACAGAAACGAATCCGTGCAGGCGGCGACGAGAGACATGTGCACACGACCGGTCGGTACAGGGACCGGAACACTGGAAACTGCCGCGCCTGCGGACGGAATACGCCCGGTGCGGCAGTCGGAAAGTCATCCGGCCGGCCCATCAGGGCTCGGGCGGGAGGGGCCGACGCGCACTCGGGCAGGCGTCAGCAACAGTCGACGTCGGCGACACTGTGCCCGGTCACACCGATGAGCGCCAGCTCAATGGCGGCGCGATCGAAGGTGACGAGGCTGCGTGACATGCCGAGAAATATGAGCGACGGCCCTCACGATGTCAACGCGATACGAGACGACGGTCTCACTATTCGGACAGGTGTCCCGGGGGGAGCATCCCCACCGGTCCGGACACCGGCCCCCGGCCACCGGACCCGCGACCGCTCGCGCGGACGCGGTCCGGGCTCAACCGACCGGATGCACCCAGGCGTTGGCGCGGCACTTGATACCGTCGATATTCAGCGATTTGGTCTGCTGCTGCATCACCGGAGCGAGCGCGCCCGGCGTGCCGCAGCTCACATGGTTGTGCCCCAGCCGGTGGCCCACCTCGTGGTTGATCAGCATCTGGCGGTAGGAGTAGAGCTTGTCAGGGCCGAAGGTGGAGGACCCCTGGGCCCAGCGATAGGCGTTGATCATCACGCGCTCGGTGGCGGCGGAGTCGCACGAGACGTTGTCCTGCGTCGTGTCCAGCCCGGATTTCTCGCACCAGACTCCGGTGGTTCCCGGACTGGCCAGCGTGATCACGAAATCCGGCTCGCCGGTGGAAATCCTTTCGAAGGTCATCTCCCCGTCGTGTGCCCAACTCCGTTCATCATTAAGAGTTTTCTGGACCGCCTCGGCAAAGAGCGCGGAGTCGAGCCCGAGCCCCTTCTCGACGTCGATCCGGTAGCGGTACTTGCGCCCCTTGCCCGGAGCCTTCGCCTCACCGGGTACGGCTTCGAATTTCCCCGAACCCTTGAGCTTCGGTGCCAGCGGATAGGCCTTGGCCATTTTCTGCTCGTACGAAAGGGGCTTGAGCACCACCTTGGGCGCGGGGGTATTCCTGTTGTCCGAACGGGAGGTGTCGTCGGTGCCGTCGCGGTCGACGCCCGCGGGCTGCGCGGCACTGGTCCGGCCGCCGCTGTCGTGGGTGACCTGGCCCGCCACGACCACCGCGAGCACCGTGGTCACCGCGGCGGCCGCGATACCGGTGAAGGTGCGGCCCCTGCCGCCCCTGGAGTCCTTGGGGTCCTTGGAGTCCTTGGGGGCGTCCTCGCCGCCCGGCGGCCGCTCGTCCCGGTCGCTGACGGAGCTGCACGGATCGGCGGGGGCGGCCGGTTCAGGTGCCGGGCCGCGGGATGCGGACGGGGCGTCGAAGGCCTCGACGAACTCCCGTCGCGGTCCCGGTATCAGCGGCTTGGTGCCGGCCCCCTGCGCGTTCCGCGGTACCTGCGGACGCGCCTGTGCCGGTGCCTGGACACCGGTGCGGCCGGGGACGCCGCCCGGCGTGCCCGGCCGCTCGATCGGCCCGGTGCCCCAGCCACCGCCGGGTTCATGTTGTTCGGGGTGACCGCCGCGCACCTGGGGAACGCCCTGGAACGGGGTGTGGCCACCGGTGCCCGATGGCACCTCGCCCGGCCGCCTGCGCCGGCCGCTGCCGGGTGCGGGCCGAGTGCCCTCGCGCCCGGCGCCCGCGTCCACCGGGGCGGGCCCGGCCTCGGGCCCCTTGGCCTCAGGGCCCTTTCGACTGTGTCGTCCCACGCCCCGGATCAGCTCCCGCCGTCTTCGTCGAGCAGTTCCCGGAACGCCTGGGCGACCGCCTCCGGGTACTCCATCATCGCCACGTGCCCGGCGTCGGGCAGTGTCAGCAGCCGCGAATCGCGGAAGGCCGCGGACGCCCTGCGTGCCATCCGGTACGAGACGAGCCGGTCCCGTCCGCCGTACACGAGCTGGGTCGGCGCGAGCACACGCTCGGCCTGACGCCACAGCCCGTGCTGACCGCCCAGCGTGTACGCATCGACGATGCCACGCGCCGAGCGCGCCATGGCGTCCCAGAAGTACGGCAGTTCCAGCCGTCGCTCCATTTCGGCCACCGCCGCGCGGAAGCCCGTCTCGGAGACCCGTGCCGGATCGCCGTAACAGAGTGCCATGACTCCGCGGGTGCGTTCTTCCGCGCTCCAGTCCCGGGTCATCCGGGAGACCAGGGACACGAGCCCCGGAACGGCGAGCAGTGCGGTCGGCGCGGCCGACCACTGCACCCGGATCTCGGGGAGCGCGGGCGAGATCAGGGTGAGCGTGCGCACCAGGTCGGGGCGGACCGCCGCGACCCGGGTCGCCACCGCGCCGCCGAGGGAGTTGCCGAACAGATGGACGGGCCCGCGCTCCCCCGCGTCCAGGAAGCGGATCACCGCGCGGGCGTGACCGGTGACCGAGTAGTTGCCGTCGTCCGGCGGCGGAGAGTCCCCGAAGCCCGGCAGATCGACCGCCTCGCCGTCCAGCACGTCCTGGAGGAGCGGCATCAGCGCCGACCAGTTCTGCGAGGAGCCGCCGAGCCCGTGCACGTAGAGGGCGGGCGCCAGGCCCGTCCGCTCCGGCGGCCGCGAACGGACGGTCAGCGTGAGTCCGGCCAGCGTCACGGAGCGGAGTCTCTCGCCCTCCGCGACCCTGACCGCGCTCACCGTGGGGGCCACCGCTGCGGCGGCGGCGCGGACTCCCGGCAGCTCGGTCGAAGACATGCGGCAATGTTACGAGACGATCACACCGGGATTCATGTGTTCGCCGTCACACATCGCGTAGCGGCTTCGGGGCGTTGCTTCTAGGCTCGTGGCAAGGAAGGGAGTCCCCATGACGGTCGACCCCAGTGACCCGGAGACCTTCGAGGACGTCCAGCCGGACGAACCCGGACAGGAGACGCCCGAGGCGGATGCCGCCGAGCAGCAGGCGGAGCTGCGCCCCGAGAGCGACGAACCACTGACGGATCTCGACCGGAACCGCGCGAACGAGGCGGACGCGGCGGAACAGGCCCGCATCGTCACCGACGACGAGGACGATTACCGCTGATACGTCCTGCTATACGGCACAGGTCAAGAGAATCTGTGGCTACCGCAGTCGTCCGGTCCGTGAAATTCTGCGTCCGCGCCGCGCATACCCGGGTTACCCGAAAGTACGATGGAGGTACGGCGCAGCGAGCACGGAACGGTGTGTCGGATCACAAATTTGGGAGGCGGCGTGACAGCCATCGAGCAGACCGAGGCGGCGCGCCCGCGGGGCACTCGCCTGCCGCGTCGCGCCCGACGCAATCAGCTCCTGGGCGCCGCCCAGGAGGTCTTCGTCGCGCAGGGCTACCACTCCGCCGCGATGGACGACATCGCGGAACGGGCCGGGGTCAGCAAACCGGTGCTCTATCAGCACTTCCCGGGCAAGCTGGAGCTGTACCTGGCCCTGCTGGACCAGCACTGCGAGTCGCTGCTCCAGTCGGTGCGCACGGCGCTCGCGTCGACGAGCGACAACAAGCTGCGCGTGGCCGCGACGATGGACGCCTACTTCGCGTACGTCGAGGACGAGGGCGGCGCCTTCCGGCTGGTCTTCGAGTCGGACCTGACCAACGAGCCCGCCGTGCGCGAGCGGGTCGACCGGGTCTCGCTGCAGTGCGCCGAGGCGATCTCCGACGTGATCGCCGGTGACACCGGCCTGTCCAAGGACGAGTCGATGCTGCTCGCCGTGGGCCTGGGCGGGGTGTCCCAGGTGGTCGCCCGCTACTGGCTCTCCAGCCGGTCCGCCATCCCGCGTGACACTGCGGTGCAGCTGCTCACGTCGCTGGCCTGGCGGGGCATCGCGGGCTTCCCGCTGCACGGCATCGATCAGCACTGAGCGCAGCGGCCGGCGTCCGTGTTCGCTGCGGGCGTTGCCCGCGGACCCCTGGCCAGTCCCTTCAGCGGGCTAATGTGTGCTGCGTACGGCGCGGTTCACCGCGCAGGGACTGACCGTCGGAGGGACATAGCCGTGGAGGTCAAGATCGGGGTGCAGCACACGCCCCGGGAGATCGTTCTGGAGAGCGGGCTTTCCGCCGAAGAGGTCGAGAGCGCGGTTTCCGAGGCTCTCGCCGGCAAGGCGCAGCTGCTCAGCCTCACGGACGAGAAGGGCCGCAAGGTCCTGGTGCCGGCCGACCGGATCGCCTACGTGGAGATCGGCGAGCCCAGCACACGACGGGTGGGGTTCGGCGCGCTGTAGCGGCGCGCACGGACACAGCGACCGCGGAAGCGGCCCGGCGGGAGTTCCCCGCCGGGCCGCTTTCCGTCGTGCCCGGGTACGAGCCGCGCGACGGCGGTCCCGCACGCCGGTCGTTCTGCTGTGGCAGCCGTTCCGGTGCGCGGGCCGTTGCTGTGCGACAGCTGAGCGAAGCCTGTCCGCGGGAGGGTTGCGTTCCGCGGCCCTGGGGTAGTACCGCCTACGACCGAATTGCCCGCCCCGTACCTGCGAGGTGATCATCTGTGATCTTGGAAATCCTGGGCTCCGTCGTGCTGGGACTCGCCCTCTCCTGGGCGGCGCTCCGCTCCCTGTCGCCCCGTCTCCCGTCCCCTCGGGCCGTCTTCGGCACCGGAGCGCTGGGAGCCCTGTTCGGCCTGTATCTGATGCACTCGGTGCTGGGCTCCGGCCACGCGGCGGCGACGCTGATCGGCGCGGTGCTCATCTCCGCGGTGACGGTGTCCCTGCTGATCCGGCCGCGCAGCCGCCGGATCAGCCGGTCGGCGGCGGCCTGACGCCGCCGCCGCGGCCCCCGCGAGGCGGTCCTAGGCCGCAAGCCCCAGAGTGGCCATGCGCTTGGTGTGCGCCTCGGTGATCCGCGAGAACATCCGGCCGACCTCGGCCAGGTCGAATCCGTCGGCGACCCCGCCCACCAGCATGGTCGACAGCGCGTCGCGGTCGGCCACCACCCGCTGCGCCTGCGAGAGCGCCTCGCCCATCAGCCGGCGTGCCCACAGCGCGAGCCGGCCGCCGAGCCTCGGGTCCGCCTCGATCGCGGCGCGCACCTTCTCGACGGCGAAGTTGCCGTGGCCCGTGTCGTCGAGCACGGCGAGCACGAGGGAGCGGGTGTCGGAGTCGAGCCGGGCCGCGACCTCGCGGTAGAAGTCACTGGCGATCGAGTCACCGACATAGGCCTTGACCAGGCCTTCCAGCCAGTCCGACGGCGCGGTCTGGCGGTGGAAGTCGTCGAGCGCCTTGGCGAACGGCTCCATGGCGCCGGTCGGCTCCACCTCGATCGCCGTCAGCCGGTCGGTCAGCCGCTCGAAGTGATGGAATTCCGCGGACGCCATCTTCGCCAGCGCCGCCTTGTCACCCAGCGTCGGCGCGAGTTTCGCGTCCTCGGCGAGCCTCTCGAAGGCCGCCAGCTCCCCGTAGGCAAGTGCCCCCAGCAGGTCCACGACGGCGGCCCGGTACTGCGGCTCCGTGGACGCGGTGGCCCAGTCCTGGTCGGCGATTTTGGTGGATGCGGGGGTTTGCGTGGCGTTGTCAGGCGTCTCCATGGAGCGCAGAATAGCCCGCCCGCCGAGCGGCGGAGGGGTCCGGCCGCCGACTGACGTCACACCGTTCCGATGAATTCGCCCAACACAGATGCGCGAATCCGGGGTACAGTGGTATTGCGCTTACTGAGCATTTTGCAACTGCTCGTGGCGCGAAATTGAATGAGGATGCCCGGTCGGTGGCCCGATCGGCTCCGACCCGACAGCCCTCCACGCGATGCGTACGCCACGTGCGACCGCAGATGAGGGGCCCCCTCAGCGGCACGAGCGCTCGAGCGACGGCAGTGGTCCCGCGCCACCCGGCCCATCCACGGCCGGATGACCAACCCCGGCACGGTACGACCCCCTTCGTTCGCCTCGGACCGCGTTTCACAGAAGAGGCAATACCCTGACTACGTTCCGAGACCTCGGGATTCTTCCCGAGACGGCCGAGGCCCTTGAGTCCGTCGGCATCACGTCCCCCTTCCCCATCCAGGAGATGACGCTCCCCGTAGCGCTCTCCGGCTCCGATGTCATCGGGCAGGCCAAGACCGGCACCGGCAAGACCCTCGGTTTCGGTCTGCCGCTGCTGGAGCGCGTCACCGTCCTCGCGGACGTCGAGGCGGGCCGGGCCGCGCCCGAGAAGCTGACCGACGCGCCGCAGGCACTGATCGTCGTCCCCACCCGCGAGCTCTGCCAGCAGGTCACCAACGACCTGCTGACCGCCGGCAAGGTCCGTAACGTCCGCGTCCTCGCGATCTACGGCGGCCGGGCGTACGAGCCCCAGGTGGAGGCCCTCAAGAAGGGCATCGACGTCGTCGTCGGCACCCCGGGCCGACTGCTCGACCTGGCGGGCCAGCGCAAGCTCGACCTCTCGCACGTCCGCGTCCTCGTCCTGGACGAGGCCGACGAGATGCTCGACCTGGGCTTCCTGCCCGACGTCGAGCGCATCATCACGATGCTGCCGGCCAAGCGGCAGACCATGCTGTTCTCGGCGACCATGCCGGGTGCGGTCATCAGTCTGGCGCGTCGCTACATGTCGCAGCCGACCCACATCAACGCCACCTCGCCCGACGACGAGGGCACCACCGTCAAGAACACGGCGCAGCACGTCTACCGCGCCCACTCGATGGACAAGCCCGAGATGGTCTCGCGCATCCTGCAGGCCAACGGCCGCGGACTCGCGATGATCTTCTGCCGCACCAAGCGCACCGCGGCCGACATCGCCGAGCAGCTGGAGAAGCGCGGATTCGCCTCCGGCGCGGTCCACGGCGACCTCGGCCAGGGCGCCCGCGAGCAGGCGCTGCGCGCCTTCCGCAACGGCAAGGTGGACGTGCTCGTCTGCACGGACGTCGCGGCCCGCGGTATCGATGTCGAGGGTGTCACCCACGTCATCAACTACCAGTCGCCCGAGGACGAGAAGACCTACCTGCACCGGATCGGCCGGACCGGCCGCGCCGGCGCCAAGGGCATCGCGATCACGCTGGTCGACTGGGACGACATCCCGCGCTGGCAGCTGATCAACAAGGCGCTGGACCTGAAGTTCCCGGACCCGCCCGAGACGTACTCCACCTCCCCGCACCTGTACGAGGAGCTGGACATCCCGGCCGGCACCAAGGGTGTCCTGCCGCGCACCGAGCGGACCCGTGCCGGCCTGCGGGCCGAGGAGATCGAGGACCTCGGCGAGACGGGCGGCCGCGGCCGCAAGTCCGCCCCCGCCGCGGCGCCCGCCGTCCGCGAGGAGCGTCCCCCGCGCACCCCGCGTCAGCGTCGTCGCACCCGGGGCGGATCGGCCGCCGAAGAGGGCGCCGTCACGGTGCCCGCACCGGCCGCGGAGGCCGTCGAGGTATCCGGGCCCGCCGAGAGCGCCTCGGAGCCGCGTACGCCGCGCCGTCGCCGGCGCAGCCGCGTCGGTGCCCCGGACATCGCGGCCGAGGCCGCGGTGGACGTGGCCGAGGCCCCGGTCGTCGTCATCGACACCGAGCCCGCCGCGAAGACCAGGACCAGGGCCGCCAGGGCGACCAAGGCCAAGGCCGATGTCACGGTCGAGGTGGAGGCCGAGGCCGTGGCCGCGACGAAGCCGCGCCGCAGCCGCGCCCGGGTCGTGAAGCCGGTGACGGACGAGGTCGACTTCCAGATCGCCCCCGTGGCCGAGCCCGCTCCCGAGGCGAAGACGGTGACCAAGCCGCGCCGCCGTGCCCGGGTGATCAAGCCGGCCGAGGACGAGGTCGACTTCCAGATCGCACCGATCGCCGAGCCCGAGACGGACGCCAGGCCGCGTCGTCGCACCCGTGCGGCCGCGAAGCCGAAGACGGAGGCCGTGGCGGACGCCGCGGTCGCCGAGGGCGAGGCCAAGCCGCGCAGGCGGCGGGCGCCGCGAGCGGCTGCCGCCAAGACCGAGAGCTGAGCCCGGCGCCGGGCTCCGGCGGGGCCACGCCCCGCCCGGCCGGCGTCGAGTGTGCCCGACGGGCCCGAGGGATTTCCTCGGGCCCGTCGGGCGTTTCACGGCACGGGCCGGCCCCGTGCCGCCGGACGTGATCCGCCGGACAGGCCCTAACCTCGTCCCATGAGCCGGCCACCCACCTTCACTCCGCCCCCTTGCGCCCGTGCCCGTACGCTGCACACCTCGCGCGGGGACTTCGCCGTGCTGGACGCCTCACCGCGTACCGCCCGACGCGGCACCGCTCTCCTGCTGCCCGGCTTCACCGGCAGCAAGGAGGACTTCATCGCCCTGCTGGAACCGCTCGCCGACGCCGGTTACCGTGCCGTCGCCGTCGACGGCCGCGGGCAGTACGAGACCGACGGAACGGACCGTCAGGAAGCTTACGAAAATGAGGAGTTGGCGCTTGACGCACTCGCGCAGACGGCCGCACTCGGCCTGGGGGACAGCGCGGTCCACCTGCTCGGGCACTCGCTCGGCGGGCTGATCGCACGCGCTGCGGCGATCCTCGACCCGGCGCCGTTCCGGTCGCTGACCCTGATGTCCTCCGGGCCCGCCCAGGTCGTCGAGTCCCAGCAGGTCAGGCTGAAGATCCTCGGTGACGCCCTCGCGACCATGAGCATGGAGCGGGTCTGGGAGGCGATGCGCGCCTCCGACCCGCCCGCGGAGGCCGAGACGGACGGCGAGGACCTGCGGCGGCGCTGGATGCGCCACACGCCCGCCCAGCTGATCGCCACCGGCCGCACGCTGGCCACCGAGCCCGACCGGGTGGCCGAGGTCGCCGCCACCGGGCTGCCGGTCCATGTGATCTCCGGCGAGCGCGACGACGTCTGGCCGGTTCCCCTGCTCGACGCGATGGCGCACCGGCTGGGCGCCCACCGGACCCGGATCGAGGGCGCCGAGCACTCCCCCAACACGGACCGGCCGGATCCGACGGCGGCCGCGCTGATCTCCTTCTGGGACAGCCTGTAGCACCCTCCTGGGCGGCGTCGGCGATCCGCGGACGGCGGCAGGGTCAGTACTGCGACTGAAGGTGCTGCCAGAAGCCGTCGCGCAGCGCCCGCCGCAGATGGGCGTGGCCGCGCAGCGAGTGCTGGAGCAGGCGTTCGGCCTCGACCAGCAGGTCCTGGTCGACGGAGCCCGGCAGATACGGGCGCCCGGGGAGGAGGTCGGCCAGGGCGTCGCGGCCGCGGGCGGAGAGCCAGGTCGCGGCGATCTGCGCACCGACGAAGCGGACGTCCTCGCGCGAGGGCGCCGGGGAGTCGTCCTCGTAGGTGGTGACGGGGCGTCTGGTCACATAGGGGCGGCAGAAGTCGAGGTCGAAGGTGCGCTGGCTGTCGACCTCCCAGAGCAGCGGTTCGGCCTGGTTGCGGCCTTCCCCGGCCTCGATGCCCCACAGGTGGACGCGGGCCCCGTACCCCTGCGCGGCCTCGACGGCCGACACCAGGTCCTCGTCGCCGCCGACGAGTGCGGCGTCACTGATGGCGCGGTGGCGGGCGAGCGATTCGAGGTCGGTGCGGATGAGTGAATCGACGCCCTTCTGCTGGTTGTTGGCGTTGAGGTTGCCGAGTCTGACCTTGACGTCGGGGAGTTCCGCGATGGACTGCTGCTCGACGGTGTGGATCCGGCGCCTGGCTCCGTCGTACCAGTACACGCGCAGGAGTCTGCTGTCCGCGAAGATCGTGCGGGCCTTGTCGATGAAGGCCTCGATCAGCCCCTCCGAGTCGAGGTCGAAGGAGCGCCGGTCCTCGGTGCCGGTGACGAGCAGCCCGGCCGCGGCGTACACATAGCCGGCGTCCACGAAGATCGCGTGGGTCGAGGGGGTCTTCGACACCTCGGCGAGCACGCGCTGGAGCAGCTCGTTGGTGCGGTCCAGGCGCTCGCCGATCTCTGCCTCGTTCATACCGGCCTCGTCGCGGATGCCGTCGTCCGCGCATGTTCTGTTACCTGCTGGTCCTTAGACATCCAAAAAATTTCCTTAGCGTAGGGAATCATTGCAGAGGGCAAGTCGTTGTACACCCCGTGGGGCGCGAGACGAACCAGCCTGGCGCTCCTCATCCTTGCGGACGGGGCACCCGTCCTCCCAGTAGTTCTCCAGCAGGAGGATCAGACGAAGGGAAGCCATATGCGCTTCGAGATCATGCGACTCGACGATGTCGACGGTACCGCCGTGGACAGCACCGTCGTGGACGCCGCCTCCGTCAACCGGATCGTGCAGCAGGCCGCAGCAGTGGGCCAGCGCATCTATATCCGCCCGGCCGACACCTCGGCTTCGTAACGCGTCACGGACATAAAGACGAAGCGCCCCCGCACGGATGGACTGTGCGGGGGCGCTGTGGTGTGCGGGGCCGGGTCAGGCGTTCTGGATGACCTGGGTGACACCGTTGATGATCTGCTGCACGGCGATGGCGGACAGCATCATCCCGGCCAGCCTGGTGACCAGCACGACGCCGCCGTCCTTGATGACCCGGATGATCAGCAGCGAGTACCGCATGGTCAGCCAGAGCACGATGTGCATGGCGACGATCGCCGTCCAGACCGAGACCTGGCTCCCCACGCTGTCGGCGTGCTGCACGGCGAGGATCACCGAGACGATCGCGCCGGGACCGGCGAGCAGCGGCATACCCAGGGGTACGAGCGCCACGTTGACGTCCTTCGTCTGCGTCGGCTCGTCGGTCTTGCCGGTCAGCAGATCCAGTGCGATCAGCAGCAGGAGCAGCCCGCCCGCGATCATCAGCGCGGGTACGGAGACATGCAGGTAGTCCAGGATCTGCTGGCCGAGCACGCCGAAGACGGCGATCACGCCGAAGGCGACGGAGACCGCCTGCAGCGCCATTCTGCGCTGCATCTTGGCGGGGCGGCCGGCGGTGAGGGCCAGGAAGATCGGGGTGATTCCGGGCGGATCCATAATCACAAAAAGCGTGAGAAAAAGGGATCCGAAGACAGCGACGTCGAACACAGTGAGCCTTGCGGGGAGAGAGCGGGAATTCGGCTGGGGCAGCGCACCGGACAGGTGCCGGACCGGCGTCCGTCGGAAGGTCCTGACGGCAGCCGCGGCAGGCTGGTGCGCGGGGGTGGAACGAGCGGCGTCGCGCTGCGGCGCCGGGCGGTGAAGGTGTCGCGCGCGGGCCGTTACGGGGCGAGCGGTCCGCCGGCTCCCGGCACCGGGAAGGCCCCTGTGGCGCGCCGGGTGATCTCGCCGTAGATCTCGGGGTCGGTGGCGTTCTCGCCGAGCCGTACGGTCTTGCGGCTGCCGTGGTAGTCGCTCGACCCGGTGGTGAGCAGCCCCAGCTCGCGGGCGAGCCCGCGCAGCCTGGCCCGGGTCGGTCCGTCGTGGTCCATGTGGTCGACCTCGACACCGCCGAGCCCGGCCGCGGCCAGCTCGGCGATCGCGGACTCGGGGACCACATTGCCGCGTTTGACGGCGGCGGGGTGGGCGAGGACGGTGACGCCGCCGGCGGCCTTGACCAGCCGGATCGCGTCGAACGGATCGAGTTCGTGCTTCTGCGCGTGGGCGCGGCCGCCGTCGGCGAGCCACTGCGGGACGAAGGCGTCGGACACGGTCTCGACGACGCCGAGCTCGACCAGTGCGGTGGCGATGTGCGGCCGCCCGACCGATCCGTCCCCGGCGATCCGCGCGACCTGCTCCCACTCCACCGGCACGCCCAGCTCCTGGAGCTTGCGCACCATGGTCCTGGCGCGCGGCACCCGGTCGTCGCGCACCAGCTCGCGCTCGCGCGCCAGCTCGGGCTCGTCCGGGTCGAAGAGGTACGCCAGCATGTGCAGGCCCACACCGTCGAGCCGGCAGGACAGCTCCGCGCCGGTGACCAGGGTGAGCCCCTCGGGCAGGGCGGCGAGCGCCTCGGCGTGCCCGCGGACCGTGTCGTGGTCGGTGAGGGCGACGACGTCCAGACCCGCGGCGGCGGCGTTCCGCACCAGCTCGGCGGGGGTGTCCGTACCGTCCGACGCGGTGGAGTGGGTGTGCAGGTCGATGCGCACGACTCGGACTCCAGTGCTCGCGGCCGGATGGGGGGACGCCCAAGGATAACCGGCGGACGCGCGGATTCCGGACCCGCTCAGGGCCCGCCCAGCAGCCGGGGCGTGAGCGCACCGCAGGGCACGAGGTCGACCTCTCCCCCGGCGTCACGCAGATCGGTCAGCACCAGCTCGTCGTACATCAGGAGTCCCGACTGCTCGGGCCAGACGACCGCCCAGAGCCACAGGCCGCACGCCTCGCCCGCGAAGACCGCCCGGTCGTCGGGGGCGTCCTTCACGTGCCAGAGCGGGGTCGGGCGTCCGGCGGCGAGCACCTTGACGTCCGGCGGCCCGTCCACCCGGAGGTACGGGCCCGGGTCGGGGCCCTCGATCCCGGCGTACCGCGCACCGAGTCCGACACCGAGCTCCTCGGCGACGAGCAGCAGCTCACCGATGCCGCCGAGCGGCCCCGGTCCGGAACAGGCGACGGCGGTGGCCCGGCCACCTCCGCGGTCGTCCCCCGCGCACGCCACACCGGTGAAGAGCCAGCCCACCGGCAGCGGCCAGGGCATCCACACCGGCACCCGGGCGCGGTGCACCACCACACCGAGCGCCTCGACGCCGGGCGGGATGACCGGCTGCAGCGGGTGCACGCTGCCGTGCACATCGCACTGCCAGGTGTCGTCGAAGAAACCGGGCGCCTTGACCCGGCCTCCGCACTTCGGGCAACTGGGTTCGCCCCTCATAGCAACCAACCGTCCTCCCCGCCCGTCGCCGCGTCAAGGACGATCCCCCTTCCGCAGCGTGGCTCCCATCAGGGGATTTAGATGTAACTTGCATTCATTAGCCCCTCTAACTTATTCTGTGCATAACGCACCGACCCAGTGGAGAGTGAGTAGACCCATGCAGGGAGAGGATCCGTTCGATCAAGGAACGGTCAGCATCCTGCGCCAGCCGAAGGCCGTCTGGGCCACAGCGGGCGCCTCTGTTGTCGCGTTCATGGGGATCGGCCTGGTGGACCCGATCCTGCCGTCCATCGCCAAGGGCCTGGAGGCGACGCCGAGCCAGGTGTCCCTGCTCTTCACCTCGTACTTCCTGATCACCGCCGTCGCGATGCTGGTCACCGGTTTCGTCTCCAGCCGCATCGGCGGACGCAAGACCCTGCTGGCCGGACTGGCGCTCGTCGTGGTCTTCGCCGCGCTCTCCGGCACCTCGTCCTCCGTCGCGGAACTCGTCGGCTTCCGGGCCGGCTGGGGCCTGGGCAACGCCCTGTTCGTGTCGACCGCGCTCGCCGTGATCGTCGGTGCGGCGGCGGGCGGCAGCTCGGCGGCGATCCTGCTGTACGAGTCGGCGCTCGGCCTCGGCATGGCCTGCGGGCCGCTGCTCGGCGCACTGCTCGGTGACGCCAGCTGGCGCTACCCGTTCTTCGGCACGGCCGCGCTGATGGCCATCGGCTTCGTCTGCATCACGGCGTTCCTCAAGGAACAGCCCAGGCCGGCCCGCAAGACCTCGCTGCTCGACCCGGTCAAGGCGCTCGGCCACGGCGGGCTCGCCTCCGTCGCCACCTCGGCGTTCTTCTACAACTACGCGTTCTTCACGATCCTGGCGTTCACGCCGTTCGTACTGAACATGTCGCCGTACAAGTCCGGCGCCGTCTTCTTCGCCTGGGGCCTGCTGCTCGCGGTCTTCTCGGTGCTTGTCGCACCGAGGCTGCAGAAGCACTTCGGCTCGCTCAAGGTGGTCGGTGCCTCGCTGGTGCTGCTCGCCGCCGACCTGGTGATCCTCGGCTACGGCAACCACACCACGGCCATCGTCTGCACGATCGTCTCCGGCGCCTTCATCGGCATGAACAACACCGTCTACACGGAGCTGGCACTCGGGGTGTCCGACGCACCGCGCCCGGTGGCCAGCGCCGGTTACAACTTCGTCCGCTGGTTCGCCGCGGCCGCCGCGCCCTTCCTGGCCCCGAAGATCGAGGAGTGGAGCAACATCCACATCCCGTTCGTGATCGCCGCGGTCGCCGCGGTCATCGGCGCGATCGTCATCTGGGTACGACGCTCGGCGCTGACCCACGATGCGGCGGAGCTGGAGCCGAAGCACGCCACCGAGGACGGCGTCACGGTCTTCGCCAACTGAGGCGACCGGACCCCGTCACCCCGTACCGCCCCGCCCGCGGCTCCCTTCCCCGCCGCGCGGCGGGGCTTCGCGTTCCATGTGTCCCAGCGCTGCCGGCCTGGGCCGGCGCCGGGAAACACTCGTCCAGCGGAACCGGTCCGGTGCCACCGGAAAACGCTCGCCCCCGCGCTGTCAGTCCAGGGCCACCGAGGCGCGCAGCGGATCGCGCAGGTCCGTCCCCAGGGACAGCCACCGCTCCTGGAGCTCCTGTGCGCCCCGGACCCGCTTCCAGGCCGCCTCGTTGTGCGTCATCGGCAGCAGCGGCAGGAACCGTACCGCCTCCATGGGCGCGTCCAGCTCCAGATCCTCGACCAGCCCACCGGACTCGGCGACGAGCACCGAGCCGAACGGCGCTCCCGGCCACAGCGGTTCACCGAGGTCCAACGAGGCGCCGGGAGCCACGATCACCCCCTCCACCTGCGGCGACGCCGCCAGCACCGCGAGCTTGCGCAGCACCTGGTCGGTGTCGGCGAGGCCGGCCCGCACCGAGAGGACCAGCTCGGCGCGCGGCCCCTTCACGGGGTCGGCGAGCGAGTCGGCCGGGTCGGCCATCGGCTGCGCGGACATGCCGAGCGTGGCGTACCTCACCACGTCGCCGTCGATGAACCTGAGCACCTCGATCCGGTCCGTACCGAGGAACGTCACTGCCGCGCGTGCGTCCGGTTCACCCAGGGCCGTCCGCAGACGGGCCTCGACCAGAGCAAGAATTTCTGCCATGCGGCGAGCATAAGACGCGTATGGAACGGGCAAAGTAAGAGATTGGCCCTGTGCCTGCTGATAGCCTGGGCCCGCCGGTCGGGACAGCACGCAGAAGCGTTGCTCTCAAGTCCCGACGAAACGTCATCCCCCACGGGGGACCGACCGGAGGAGGTGGGGCTGCGGTGGATCCAAGTCGACCGTGCAGTACCAACCGCTCTTCCGCTCGACGCCTTCCCTCTGTGATCTGACGCCTTCCCGGTCAAGGCCCATGGCATTTCGCACGACGGAAGAGCCCTCCTTTTTTGCCTGTCTGTAGCGAACGCCGTCATCGCGCCGCCGCGGTGCCGCCCGCTTTGCGGACGTGAGCCACGTCCCCATTCCGGGCTGTTCCACGCCCTCGCCGACGGCCCTCCGTGAAGGAGCCAGCCATGTCGATGATCCGTGACCTGCGCGCTGTCGTGCGCCCGTCCCTGCGCAAGACCAACACCCTGCACAGCAGTTACGACACCACCCGTGACCCGTCCGCCTCCAGCGCGGTCGTCGACTGCGCGGTCTACCGCGACGGACGCCGCCTTGCGGAAGTGGACGGCACCTGCCGTACCCCGCACGAGGCGATGCTCCGGGTGCGGGAGGAGGGCGGCTTCGCCTGGATCGGCCTCCACGAGCCGACCGAGGAGGAGTTCGCCGGTATCGCCCGGGAGTTCGGGCTGCACCCGCTGGCCGTGGAGGACGCCGTGCACGCCCACCAGCGGCCGAAGCTGGAGCGGTACGACGACACCCTTTTCACCGTCTTCAAGACCATCCACTACGTCGAGCACGCCGAGCTGACCGCGACCAGCGAGGTCGTGGAGACCGGCGAGGTGATGTGCTTCACCGGCCGGGACTTCGTCATCACCGTGCGGCACGGCGGCCACGGCTCGCTGCGCGCGCTGCGCCACCGGCTCCAGGACGACCCCGAGCTGCTGGCCAAAGGGCCCTCGGCGGTCCTGCACTCCATCGCCGACCATGTCGTCGACGGGTACATCGCGGTGGCCGGCGCGGTCCAGGAGGACATCGACGAGGTGGAGATCGAGGTCTTCTCCACTCCGGACAAGGGCGGCCCGCGCGGTTCGGACGCGGGCCGCATCTACCAGCTGAAGCGCGAGGTGCTGGAGTTCAAGCGGGCCGTTTCGCCGCTGCTGCGCCCGATGCAGCTGCTCAGCGAGCGGCCGATGCGGCTGATCGACCCGGACATCCAGAAGTACTTCCGGGACGTCGCGGACCACCTCGTCCGGGTGCAGGAAGAGGTCATCGGCTTCGACGAGCTCCTGAACTCCATCCTCCAGGCCAATCTGGCGCAGGCGACCGTCGCGCAGAACGAGGACATGCGCAAGATCACGTCCTGGGCGGCCATCATCGCCGTGCCGACGATGATCTGCGGGGTCTACGGCATGAACTTCAAACACATGCCGGAGCTGCGCTGGACGTACGGATATCCGATGGTGCTGGGCTTCATCGGAGTGGTCTGCTTCTCCATCCACCGCATGCTCAAGCGCAACGGCTGGCTCTGACCGCCGGGACACCGGGCCGGTCTAAGCTCTGCTGCATGACTGCTGCTGACACGCTGCTCGGACCGGCCCTCGTCGAGGAGGCCACCAAGAAGTCGGGCCTGGTCTGGGTGCGCGGCACCGGGCCCGCGCGGGCGCTGTGGCACGTGTGGCACCAGGGTGCGGCGCACTTCGTCGGGGACGGTCCCGGCGAGCAGCCGCTCCCCGCCGGTCTCACGGACGGTGCCAACGCCGAGGTGACCGTCCGCAGCAAGGACAAGGGCGGCCGGCTCGTCGTCTGGACGGCCTCGGTGGCCCAGCTCGCGCCGCACTCCGAGGAGTGGGAGGCCGCGGTCGCCGAGCTCAGGGGCAAGCGGCTGAACGCACCGGACGCCGAGCTGATGACCGGGCGCTGGGCGCGCGAGTGCCGGATCGTACGGCTCACGCCGCTCGACTCCCGTACGGATCTGCCGGCGACCTCGGGGGCAGCGGCGCCGCTGCCCACCACCGCGACCACCCGGCTGCCGGTGCCGGCGGGGCTGCCGCGCCTGCTGAAGCGCTCGCTCAGGAAGCCGTAGCGGGCCTCGGCCTCCCCCGTGGGACCGGTCCCGGACCTACGACGAGGACTTGGGCAGCTGCTGCCCGTAGTCGACCGTGTCGCCCTCGGCCGGGGCCTTCAGCGCGAAGTCCTTGCCCCAGTCCGCGAGCGTGATGACGCCCCCGCCGCCGCCCCGCGCGAAGCGCAGCGGATACGGCTTGCCCTCCAGGGACACGTCGAGCGCGCCGCCCTCGCCCTTGCCGCCCCTGATCCCTATGGTGCGCACCCCGCCGACCGTGTCGCGGTCGCCCTTGCCGACCTCGCCGTGCAGCGTGAGCAGCCCGTCGAGCAGCACCTTCTTGTCGGTGAATCCGCGCAGCTGCTTGTACGTGGGATCGTCCTCGGGGACCTTCACGTACTTGTCGTGCAGCTTGTCCGCCGCCGCCCCGTCGGCGTCGCTCGTCTTGCCGGCGCCCGTCGTGCCGTGGGTCCAGAAGCCCGCGTCCGCCTTGAGGTAGAGCACGTCGCCGATCCGGAGCAGCTCGAACGTGCTGTTCCTGGACATCACGGAGCCCGCACCGCCCTTGTCCTTGAGCCGCATGTTGAGTTTGTACGTGCCGCCCTTGCTGACCAGGGTGCCGGCCAGCCGGACCGTGTCGGAGGAGTCCGCCGCGGCCTGTGCCTTCTTCTCGATCTCCGGTGCGTCCAGTCTGCCGATGCCGTTGGTCCCCTTGTCCGGATCCTCGCCCGCGCACGCGGTCAGCGCCGCGGTCAGCCCCGCGCAGAGCACAACGGCGAGGGCGGCGGTCCGGCGGCGGGCCCGGACGGGCGGGACAAAAGAGGTCACAGGCGCACTGCCTCTCATCTGCATGGCGGGGGGTGGCAGACGGCAGCGTACCCGTGCGGCCTACGCCATCCGGCAGAGAGTCGTGCCGACAGCTCTCCGGGGCGACCCGGAGCGGTACGGGCTAGCCTGATCCCGTCATAACGGTGCAATAAATGTCAGAAATGACCGGATGCGCAAGCCGGCGACGGAGGAGGAGGCGCAGTCATGGCAGCAGGAACGCCCCGGGTCTTCGTCTCGCACCTCTCCGGTGTGCCGGTCTTCGACCCGAACGGCGACCAGGTGGGCCGCGTCCGCGACCTGGTCGCGATGCTCCGGATCGGCGGCCGGCCGCCCCGGCTGCTCGGCATCGTCGTCGAGGTGGTGAGCCGGCGCCGGATCTTCCTCCCGATGACGCGGGTGACGGGCATCGAGTCGGGACAGGTCATCACCACAGGCGTGGTCAACATGCGGCGCTTCGAACAGCGGCCCACCGAACGCCTGGTCCTCGGCGAGTTCCTCGACCGGCGGGTCAGCCTGGTGGAGACCGGCGAGGAGGTCACCATCCTCGACGTCGCGATCCAGCAGCTGCCGGCCCGCCGCGACTGGGAGATCGACAAGTACTTCGTACGCAAGGGCAGGGGCGGCGCGCTGCGCCGCAAGGGCGAGACCCTGACGGTCGAGTGGTCGGCGGTCAGCGGCTTCTCGCTGGAGGAGCACGGGCAGGGCGCGGAGTCGCTGGTCGCCACGTTCGAGAAGCTGCGCCCGACCGATGTGGCCAACGCCCTGCACCACCTCTCCCCGAAGCGGCGGGCGGAGGTCGCCGCCGCACTCGACGACGACCGGCTCGCCGACGTCCTGGAGGAGCTCCCCGAGGACGACCAGGTGGAGATCATCGGCAAGCTCCAGGAGGATCGCGCGGCGGACGTCCTGGAGGCGATGGACCCCGACGACGCGGCCGACCTGCTGTCGGAGCTGCCCGAGGAGGACAAGGAGCGGCTGCTGACGCTGATGCGCCCGGACGACGCGGCGGATGTGCGGCGCCTCATGTCGTACGAGGAGCGGACCGCGGGCGGCCTCATGACGACCGAGCCGATCATCCTGCGCCCGGACGCGACGGTCGCCGACGCGCTCGCCCGGGTCCGCCGGTCGGACCTGTCCCCGGCGCTCGCCGCCCAGGTGTACGTATGCCGGTCGCCGGACGAGACGCCTACGGGTAAGTACCTGGGCACGGTGCATTTCCAGCGGCTGCTGCGGGACCCGCCGTTCACCCTGGTCAGCTCGATCGTCGACAGCGATCTGGTGGCACTCACGCCGGACACCCCGCTGTCGGTGGTGACCAGCTACCTGGCGGCGTACAACCTGGTCTCGGTGCCCGTGGTGGACGAGAGCGGCTCGCTGCTGGGCGCGGTGACCGTCGACGACGTACTCGACCACCTGCTGCCCGACGACTGGCGGGAGACCGACTTCCACGGCCGCGAGGGGGTGCTCCGTGGCCGGTGAGGACCGCTCCAGGGCGTCGAACGGCTCGACGGCCCTGACCCGTACCCACCGGAACCGGCTCGACCAGCCGAAGGACCCGCGGCGGCGGCTGCTGCCGGAGTACGACCCCGAGGCGTTCGGCCGGTTCTCGGAGCGGATCGCGCGGTTCCTGGGGACCGGGCGGTTCATCGTCTGGATGACGCTGATCATCATCGTCTGGGTGGTCTGGAACATCTTCGCGCCGGGGGACCTGCGGTTCGACGAGTACCCGTTCATCTTCCTGACCCTGATGCTCTCCCTCCAGGCCTCGTACGCGGCCCCGCTGATCCTGCTCGCGCAGAACCGGCAGGACGACCGCGACCGGGTCACCCACGAGCAGGACCGCGCCCAGAACGAGCGCTCCATCGCCGACACCGAGTACCTGACCAGGGAGATCGCGGCGCTGCGGATGGGCCTCGGGGAGGTCGCCACCCGCGACTGGATCCGCTCCGAACTGGAGGACCTGGTGAGGGACCTGGACGACCGCCGGGTGCTGTCCTCTCCCGAGAGTGACGAAGACCGCTGACGGTGCTACCCGCGCGTAGCGAAGGTCGCCGTACCATCGTCGGTATGGCTACGGAAGACGCGGTGCTTGAGGCACTGGCGACAGTGAACGACCCGGAGATCCACCGCCCGATCACCGAGCTGGGCATGGTGAAATCGGTCGAGATCGATCCTGACGGTGTAGTCGCTGTCACGGTGTATCTCACCGTCTCCGGCTGTCCGATGCGCGAGACGATCACCAAGAACGTGACCGACGCGGTGGCCCGCGTCGAAGGAGTGTCACGGGTGGAGGTCACGCTCGACGTGATGAGCGACGAACAGCGCAAGGAGCTGGCGACCTCGCTGCGCGGCGGTACGGCGGAACGCGAGGTGCCGTTCGCCCAGCCCGGCTCGCTGACCCGGGTGTACGCGGTCGCCTCCGGCAAGGGCGGCGTCGGCAAGTCGTCGGTGACCGTGAACCTGGCGGCCGCGATGGCCGCCGACGGCCTCAAGGTCGGCGTCGTGGACGCGGACATCTACGGGCACAGCGTGCCCCGGATGCTCGGCGCGGACGGCAAGCCGACCCAGGTCGAGAACATGATCATGCCGCCGTCCGCGCACGGCGTGAAGGTCATCTCCATCGGCATGTTCACCCCGGGCAACGCCCCGGTGGTGTGGCGCGGGCCGATGCTGCACCGCGCGCTTCAGCAGTTCCTCGCCGATGTGTACTGGGGCGACCTGGACGTCCTGCTGCTCGACCTGCCGCCGGGCACCGGCGACATCGCGATCTCCGTGGCCCAGCTGGTGCCGAACGCGGAGATCCTGGTCGTCACGACCCCGCAGCAGGCGGCGGCCGAGGTGGCCGAGCGGGCCGGCTCGATCGCCGTACAGACCCATCAGAAGATCGTCGGCGTCGTCGAGAACATGTCGGGCATGCCGTGCCCGCACTGCGACGAGATGGTCGACGTGTTCGGCTCGGGCGGCGGCGCCCGGGTCGCCGAGGGGCTGACGAGGACGGTCGGCGCGGAGGTGCCGGTGCTCGGCTCCATCCCGATCGACGTACGGCTGCGCGAGGGCGGCGACGAGGGCAAGCCCGTCGTCCTGTCCGACCCCGACTCCCCGGCGGGCAAGGCCCTGCGTTCCATCGCGGACAAGCTGAGCGGCCGTCAGCGCGGCCTGTCCGGCATGTCCCTGGGAATCACCCCGCGCAACAAGTTCTGACCGCGGACGGAACGTGGCGTGCCGGGGGTCGCTGACCCCCGCACGCCACGCCGTCCGGCGCTTGCGTCCGCCCGGCCCGCCTGCGGCTACGCGTACGACGTGATGTCCCCGACCGCCGAGAACCCCAGGCCGTACGCGCTCATCCCCCGCCCGTACGCCCCGATGTGCACCCCGCTGTGCGCCGACCCGGCCAGCACCCAGCCGAACTCGGACTCGCGGTAGTGGAAGGCCACCGGCACGCCGTCGACCGGCAGCGACAGCGCCGACCACGCGGGGCCGTCCAGATCGTCGGCCAGCTCGAAAGCCGTCTCCGTCTGCTGGTCCAGCCAGTCGTCCCGCAGCGTGTGGTCCATCTGGGCGGGCCAGGTGTAGGCCAGCAGACCGGAGCCGGCCAGCCAGGCCGCGGAGGAGACCGTCGTCGCGTCCAGGACGCCCGTGCCGTCGCCGCTGCGCCGCACCGGGCTGCTGGCCACGGTCACGACGACCGCGAATCTCTGTCTGTCCTCGCCCGCGTCACTTCGTACGGAGGGCTCGTCGCCGTGGCCGGTGGAGCCGTGCTGCACCGTGCCGTCCGCGGCGGTGCCCACCTGCATCAGCCAGCGCGGCCCGGTGAAGGCCTCGTCAAGTCCGTACCAGGGGAACGGCGCCTGCAGATAGCCGTCGACCGTGAGCCGGGCCGCGGGCGCCCCCTCTGCCGTGCCTGTGTCCGGCGCACCATCCGCGCCCACCCGACTCGTTGTCTCCATCTGTCCGGCCGCCTCCTCGATCCGTAGGGTCCGGAGCGGCCCGCCCCCCTCGGGCGTCCTCACAACCGGACAGATGGAGAATAGCCATACCGTCCGGACGAGTCGGGATTGACGGGTGTCAGGTGGCGTCAGCGTCGAAGGGCGGGTGATCGTCCTTCGCGGGCTGTTCACGCTTCTTGAGCAGGTCGGGAACGCCCGCCGAGCCGTTCGCCGCGGTGATCGCGGAACCGCCCGACACGCTGCTCTTCGCCTCCACCGACGAGGTCTCGCGGCCGTTGACCGCATCGGTGACCTCGGAGACCTCCTTGCGCAGGTCGAAGCTCTCCCGGATCTCCTTCAGCCCCAGATCGTCGTTGCCGTCCATGAGCTGCTTGCGGACGAACGTCTTGGGGTTGAGGTCCTCGAAATCGAAGTCCTTGAACTCCGGGCCGAGCTCCGTGCGGATGTCCTCCTTGGCGCTCTCCGAGAACTCACGGATCTTGCGGATGAAACGCGAGGCGTCCTGGATGACCTTGGGCAGCTTCTCCGGACCGAAGACGAGCACACCGATGATCACGAGCGTCACCAGCTCGAGTGGGCCTATGTCATTGAACACCTTGCGGCTCCTCGTGTTCTCCGCGACCAGGTCGGATGAGGTCCGGACCCGGCCCACGGTACCCGGCGAAACTGTCCGCGCGGTAGCTTCCCGTGGCCGTCACGTGCCTGTTGCCGAGCCGAGTGTCAAAGTCATGGTCAGGTCTTTACCACCACGGGTCAGTCTGAGGTCCAGCCGGTCGCCCGGCCGGTGCGAGCGGATCTTCACGATCAGCTCCTCACCGCTGTGCACCCGTGCGCCGTCCACCTCGGTGATGATGTCGCCGGGCTCGATCCCGGCCTTGGCGCCGGGACCGTCCGGAGTGACGGAGGACTTGCCGTCGGCGCCCTTCTCTCCGACCTTGGCGCCGTCACCGGTGTACTTCATGTCGAGCGTGACGCCGATCACCGGGTGCGTGGCCTTCCCGGTGTTGATCAGCTCCTCGGCAACGCGCTTGCCCTGGTTGATCGGGATGGCGAAGCCGAGGCCTATGGAACCGGCCTGGCCGCCCTCGGTGGTCGAGCCGCTGTCCGCGGCACGGATGGCGCTGTTGATCCCGATGACATGCGCGTCGGTGTCGACCAGCGGGCCGCCGGAGTTGCCCGGGTTGATCGGGGCGTCGGTCTGCAGCGCGTCGACGTAGCTGATGTCGCTGCCGTCGCCCTTCTCGCCGCCTGCCGTGATCGGCCGGTCCTTGGCGCTGATGATGCCGGAGGTGACCGTGTTGGACAGATCGAACGGGGCCCCGATGGCCACCACCGGATCACCGACCTGCACGTTGTCGGAGTTGCCCAGGGGCAGCGGCTTGAGTCCCGAGACGCCGCTGACCTTGACCACGGCCAGGTCGTATCCGCTGTCTTTGCCGACGACCTCGGCGTTCGCCGTCTCGCCGCCGCTGAACGTCACGGTGATCTCGCCGGACGAACCGGCCGGGGCGACGACGTGGTTG
This sequence comes from Streptomyces sp. NBC_01260, assembly GCF_036226405.1. Classification (NCBI taxonomy): domain Bacteria; kingdom Bacillati; phylum Actinomycetota; class Actinomycetes; order Kitasatosporales; family Streptomycetaceae; genus Streptomyces; species Streptomyces sp. NBC_01260. Next base: position 2,680,793 of record NZ_CP108464.1, read on the forward strand.
TTGGTGAGGATGTGCCCCTTGTTGTCGAGGACGAAGCCGGTGCCGGTGCCGGATTCGGTGCTGCCGCTGACATGCAGGGTGACCACGCTGGGCAGCGCGCTGGCCGCGATACCGGCGACGCTGTCGGGGGCGCGGCCGCCGCCGTTGCGTTCGTCCTGGGGCAGTTCGACCTGGGTGAGGCCGCCGTTGCGCTCTATGTACGCGCCCATCCCGCCGCCGATGCCGCCCGCCACCAGGGCGAGGAGCAGTGCGCCGACGAGGACGGATCCGCGCCGGTTCTTCCGCCGGCCGCCGTCGGTGCCGAGCGGGGGGCCGGGGTGGGTGATCAGGGGCTGCCGGGGTGCGCCCCAGGGGTCGTACTGAAGCCACTGCGGCGACGGGGGCTGGGGGTGTGGCTGGGAGTGCTGCGGCTGTTGGGGCTGGGCGGCCTGTTGGGGCTGGTGCTGGGGCCGGCCCTGCGGCTGCTGTGGCAGCGGGGGCGGGAACGCGGCCGGCGGGGCGGGGGCCGGCGCGGGGGCCGTCGTGATGCCTGCGCCGTTCGTCCCCGCGTAGGGCGGCGGTACGGGGGTGCCGTGCGCCGGTGTCGGGACCGGCCGCTGCACGGGGGGTGCGGGTGCCCAGGGACCGGGGCCGCCGTAGGGCGGGGTGCTGTACTGGTCGGGCTCGTGGAGCGGCCGCGCGGCCTGCGGCACGGTCTCGGCCGTCAGGGTCTCGGCCGTCACGGGCCCCTCCGGCTCCGCTTCCGCCCCGTCACCCGCTCCGGTCGCGTCCACCGGGGGCACCGCGTCCTCGACGGGCGACGGCTCCTGAGGCGCTGTGCTCGTGCTGCGCCCCGCCGTGGGCCGGCTCCACCACTTCGCCTTCGGCTCGGTGGGCTTCCCGTCGTCCATGCTCTCCCCGCAACTGCCGCAACTGGCTCTGCACGCCCCGCAGGGGGCGTCCCTCCCGGAAATCCTGCCGGAATTCAACCAGGTTTACGTAGGCCCTGCGCGGACCCGTGTCAGCGACGAGGGAGAAGCGGCAGTCCCTGATTGGCGCGAACCGGCAGTCCGGCGGCCGACGTGGGGGTCCGGGACGGCTCCGGGGAGGCCGTGGAAAGTCCGCTGCCGAGGGCCTTGGCGAACAGCGGGCTGGTGCCGTCGGGACGTATCAGCGAAGGCGCGGACACATTGGTCTGGACGGGAAGCGCGTACCGGCTGCCGGTGAGGCTGCCGGTGCCGAGCAGGGGGGATGCCGAGGAGAACGCCAACGGCGCGGCGTTCGTCGCGAGGGACACCGGGCGGTCGCCGGCGCCGGCCGCTGCGAGCGCGCCGCGGCGGCTGACGGTGACCCCGCTCTCCGCACGCGCGTCGGCGTCCAGCGGTGTCACGCTGCCCGAGCCGTCGGCCCGGGTCGGGGAATCGGGCCCCGCGTCCGTCGGGAGGGCGCCGCCCAGGGCGATGGCGGCCAGGGAGACGGCGCTGGCAGCGGCGAACGCGAACCTGCGGCCCCGCCAGGGCGATCGGTCGGCCTCACGGCTGACCTCGTGAATCCGGAACGCGGGCCGGGCCGGGCCGGTCGGAAGGACGGCGGCCGAACCGTGCGCGGTCGGGAGGTAACCGAATCCGCCCGGCGCAGAGCCGCCCGCGGGCGAATCCACCCGGCTGCCGGGAGGCTGCATCACGGGGAAGATCCCGTCACCGAAACGGCCTGAGCCGCCCATCGGTCTTCCCGGCCTGCCGTCGTCACCACCCGGTCCACCGGGAAGGCCCTGCAACCGGGCAAGGAAGCCCTCGGAGGGAGAGGGTGGGGCCGACTGGGCGAAGACACTCTTCAGGCGCCGCTGGGCGGCAGCCTCGGCCTTGCACTTGGCGCAGGTCGCGAGGTGGGCGAGCACCCGGTCACGGACGTCGTGTTTGAGCTCCCCGTCGACAAGCGCGGCGAGCCGGTCCCCCAGGTGTTGTTCCGCGGAGGTCGGACCTGTGCCACTCACGCCGCTCCGCCCTCCCCTGCCGCAAGGACACCCGTCAGCGAGCGCTGCTCGGCACGGGCCTCGGGCGAACGGTGCTGCAGCGCCTTGCGCAGGTGCGAGCGCCCGCGGTGGATACGGCTGCGTACGGTGCCGAGCTTCACGCCGAGTGTCGCGGCGATCTCCTCGTACGAAAGGCCCTCGATGTCACAGAGCACGACCGCGGCGCGGAACTCGGGCGCAAGGGTGTCCAGCGCCTGCTGGACGTCCGCGTCGAAGTGGGTGTCGTTGAAAACCTGCTGCGGCGACGGCTCACGGCTGGGCAGCCGCTCGGCCGCGTCGTCGCCGAGGGAGTCGAAGCGGATGCGCTGCTTACGACGCACCATGTCCAGGAACAGGTTGGTCGTGATGCGGTGCAGCCAGCCCTCGAAGGTGCCGGGCGTATAGGTCGACAGCGAACGGAAGACCCGGACGAAGACCTCCTGAGTGAGGTCCTCGGCGTCGTGCTGGTTTCCCGTCAGTCGGTAGGCAAGGCGGTAGACACGACCGCTGTGCGTGCTGACGATCTCTTCCCATGAGGGCGGCGTCCACGCCTGGGAATGCACATCCGAGGCGAAGGTCGCAGTCGTTGCGGAGTCGTTGGAAGAACGGTCAGCAGTGTTGGTCACGGATTTCGGCTCACCCGCCGACCTGAGGAAGCGCCACAGCACTCCTCCCCGATCCACAGGCGCAGCCGCACCTCCCCTGTCGGCTCTGGTGGTGTCCAGTGGAGCCCCTACCATAGCCACCTCGCCCGTTAGCTCCGGATAAGCCTTTTTCCTGCTGGGGCCGGGGACAGCCCCGGGAACCGCCTGCCCATGATCTCCGGGCCCGATCCGCGGGCCCGATCCACGCGCTTTCCCCTGCCCTTCCATAACGCCTGGTCCCATCTGCGGGTTCCCGGGTGCAGCGGATACAGTCACCGTTGCGCCAACTACGGGGACAGGAGAGGGCCATCACAGCCAACCGGCAGACGAGCTGGGCGTTCGCCGACGCCTTTGTCGCCGAGGACGAAGCACTGCGCTGGGCCCGGGACCGGGCCCGGGACGCGGGGCTCCGCTCGGTGTCACCGGGCACCGGCGCAGCGCTGCGCCTGCTCGCTGCCACGACGGACGCCAAAGCGGTCGCCGAAATCGGCACGGGTACGGGCGTGTCCGGCATCTTTCTGCTGCACGGCATGAGGCCCGACGGGGTGCTGACCACGGTCGACCCGGAACCCGAGCGCCAGCAGTTCGCCCGTGAGGCCTTCCGGGCGGCGGGCTTCGCCGCCAACCGGGCCCGCTTCATCCCCGGCCGCGCCCTGGACGTACTCCCCCGGCTGGCGGACGGCGGATACGACCTCGTCTTCTGCGACGGCGACCGGATGGAGAGCCTGGACTGCCTCGCTGAATCGTTGCGCCTGCTGCGACCCGGCGGTCTGGTGTGCTTCGAGGGCGTCTTCGCGGACGGCCGCACGGTCGACTCCGCGCCCCAGCCCGCGGAGGTGCTGCGCCTGCGCGAGCTGCTGCGCGCGGTCCGCGAGAGCCAGGAACTGATGTCGACGCTGCTGCCGGTGGGCGACGGACTGCTCTGCGCGGTACGGCGGGGCTAGCCCCGCCTCTCCCGGTCACCACCGGCGCTTCGTCACAGGTCACCGAACGCACTGCTGCCCGGCACGGAATCCGTGCCGGGCAGCAGTGAAGTGTGGGCGCCTCTGCGTCAGCCGACGACCTTCTTGAGGGCATCGCCCAGCGCATCGGCCTCGTCCGGAGTCAGCTCCACGACAAGCCGACCGCCGCCTTCGAGCGGAACGCGCATGACGATGCCCCGCCCCTCCTTTGTCACCTCGAGCGGGCCGTCGCCCGTCCGCGGCTTCATGGCCGCCATGCTCGTTCCCCTTCCTGAAACCAGCTCATCGCAACCGGCGGCCCCATGACAGGCGCTGCCTCACCGGCATCGAACACATTGCTTCCAGGCCATTATCCCGCATCAGAGACCCTGATGACCAACATCGCTCTGCATCGCTTGCGCAACGCGCTCACTCAAAACCACCCAATTCGGCGAACCGACTGCGATACTCCGTCCCCCTTACCCCTCCATCGGGGCGGAATTGTTAGACGCAGGTCACATGTTCCCCTTCGCCGAAGTCGGCCATGCTTGCCTCGACAGACTTTGGACGAGGCGCAAAAGGGGACCCCACATGGCCGACGCCGTGCTCTGCGAAGTGAACGACGGGCTCGCGACGATCACGATCAACCGCCCCGACGCGATGAACGCGATGAACACCGCGACCAAGGTGGCGTTGCGTGACGCCCTGATGTCGGCCGCCGCCGATCCCGCCGTGCGGGCGGTGCTGCTCACCGCGGCCGGCGGACGCGCGTTCTGTGTCGGCCAGGACCTCAAGGAGCACGTCGCCAAGCTGGCGGAAGCCCGTGAGGCGGGCGGCGGCAACGCGCTCAGCACCGTGCGGGAGCACTACAACCCCATCGTCCGGGCCATCACCGGGATGCCGAAGCCCGTTGTGGCCGGGATCAACGGGGTAGCGGCCGGCGCGGGGTTCGGTTTCGCCCTCGCCTGCGACTACCGGGTGGCCGCCGACACCGCGTCGTTCAACACCTCGTTCGCCGGGGTCGCGCTCACGGCCGACTCGGGCGTCTCCTGGACGCTGCCCCGGCTGATCGGCCAGAGCCGCGCCGCCGACCTGCTGCTCTTCCCGCGCTCGATCTCCGCGAGTGACGCCCATGACCTGGGCATCGTGAACAAACTGGTACCTTCCGCCGACCTCGCCACCGAGGCCGCCGCGGTGGCCCGCGCGCTGGCGGACGGCCCGACGGTGGCCTACGCGGCGCTCAAGGAGTCCCTCGCGTACGGGGCCGGTCACACCCTCGGCGAGGCGCTGGAGAAGGAGGACGAACTCCAGACGCGGGCGGGCGCGTCGCAGGACCACGCGATCGCGGTGCAGGCCTTCCTCGACAAGGAGCGGCCCAAGTACCTGGGGCAGTAGCCGCTCCCCGGCCCTGAGCCGCCCCGGCCCTACGCCTCGGTGCCGCGTGCCACGCAGTCGGCGAGATGGTCGTCGACCAGCCCGCACGCCTGCATCAGGGCGTAGGCGGTGGTCGGACCGATGAAGCGCAGTCCGCGCTTCTTGAGGTCCTTGGACAGCGCCGTGGACTCCGCGGTGACCGCCGGGACGTCCCCGAGTGTGCGCGGGACGGGCCGGGTGGCCGGGTCCGGGGCGTACGACCAGATCAGCTCGTCCAGCTCACCGCTGTGCCAGTCGGCCAGCACCCTGGCGTTGGCCAGGGTGGCGTCGATCTTCGCGCGGTTGCGGATGATGCCCGCGTCGGCGAGCAGCCGCTCCCGGTCCGCATCGGTGAACTTCGCCACGGCGGGGATGCTGAACCCGGCGAACGCGCCGCGGAAGCCTTCCCGGCGGCGCAGGATCGTCAGCCAGGACAGCCCGGACTGGAAGGCCTCCAGGCACAGCCGCTCGAAGAGGGCGTCGTCGCCGTGGACCGGGCGGCCCCATTCCGTGTCGTGATAGATGAGGTAGTCCTCGGTGGACAGGCCCCACGGGCAGCGCAGCCCGCCGTCCGCCGCCGCTTCGGCCCCGCCGCTCATCGCCCGTCCTCCCCGTCCGGCCGCGGTGTGCTCTGCGCTGACTCCGCTGACTGCGCTGAAGGCTCCTGCGCCTGCCAGGGCGCCTCCCAGGGTCCCTGCCAAGGCGCCTGAGGCCGGTCCTGCGGCTCCTTGAGGAGGTCGGGGCGGCCCGCCCTGGTGGCCTGTGCGCCCGCGAGCGCCGACTCCAGCTCCGCGATCCGCGCGTCCCGCTCGGCGAGCTCGGCTCCGAGCCGGCCCAGCGCCTCGTCGACATCCGTCATCCGGTAGCCGCGGGCGGTGACCGGCAGCCGGAGCGCCTCGACATCCGCGCGGCCGACCGGGCGCGTCGCGGGCAGCGGATCCGTCAGCTGCTCGGGCGCCACGTCCTGAAGGATGGCGCTCCTCCCTCCGCCGACCACCGCGAGAGTGACCGCGGCAACCACCACCACCATCGCGAGCAGCAAGAACCAGAACACGCGTATCTCCCCGGGAGCGGAATTTCGTCCGGGTCCGATCGTGCCATGCGGCACTGACGGCCAGTGCCTCGCCCGGCGCTCCTGACGGGCAATCCGTGCCGGGCGAGGCACTAGGGTCGCAGTCGGACTCGGCAGGTGATCTGCCGAGGGGATGCACAGGGAGAGACACGGGATGCGAAGCGGTGCGCTCAGGCTGGGGCGGCGCGAGTTCGGTGCGCACGAGCCGGTGATCATGGCGATCGTGAACCGCACCCCGGACTCCTTCTACGACCAGGGCGCGACCTTCCGTGACGAGCCGGCGCTCTCCCGCGTCGAGCAGGCGGTGGCGGACGGTGCCGCGATCATCGACATCGGCGGGGTGAAGGCGGGGCCCGGCGAAGAGGTCACCGCCGAGGAGGAGGCCCGCCGGACCGTCGGCTTCGTCGCCGAGGTGCGCCGGCGCCACCCGGACGTGGTGATCAGCGTCGACACTTGGCGCCACGACGTCGGCGAGGCGGTCTGCGAGGCCGGAGCCGACCTGCTGAACGACGCGTGGGGCGGCGTCGACCCGAAGCTCGCGGAGGTCGCCGCGCGGTACGGGGCAGGGCTGGTGTGCACGCACGCGGGCGGCGCCGAGCCGCGGACCCGGCCGCACCGGATCGGCTACGAGGACGTGCTGGCCGACATCCTGCGGGTGACCGTGGGGCTGGCCGAGCGGGCCGTGGACCTGGGGGTCCGGCCGGACGGGATCATGATCGACCCGGGTCACGACTTCGGGAAGAACACCCGCCACTCGCTGGAGGCGACGCGTCGTCTCGGCGAGATGACGGAGACGGGCTGGCCGGTGCTGGTCTCGCTGTCCAACAAGGACTTCGTGGGCGAGACACTCGACCGCCCGGTGAAGGAGCGCCTGATCGGCACGTTGGCGACGACCGCGGTGTCCGCGTGGCTGGGGGCGCGGGTGTACCGGGTGCACGAGGTGGCGGAGACGCGGGACGTCCTGGACATGGTGGCGACCATCGCCGGGCACCGGGCGCCCGCCGTGGCGCGGCGCGGGCTGGCGTAGCGGCGAGCGGTGGGGGGTGCGCGCCTGCGGCGGGCCCTGCCCCTGCCCGCCCCTGCCCGTGACCGGGGCCCCGCGCCTCAAACGCCGGCGAGGCCGGTACTCAGCGGCCGACCTCCTTGGTCACCAGGGCGACCGCCTCGTCCACGTCGTCCGTGACGTGGAACAGCAGCAGGTCCTTCGCGGACGCCTTGCCCTGCGCGATCACCGTGTCCCGCAGCCAGTCGACCAGCCCGCCCCAGTACGCCGTGCCGAACAGCACGATCGGGAAGCGGGTGACCTTTCCCGTCTGGACGAGGGTCAGCGCCTCGAAGAGCTCGTCCAGCGTGCCGAGCCCGCCGGGCAGGACGACGAAGCCCTGCGCGTACTTCACGAACATCGTCTTGCGGACGAAGAAGTAGCGGAAGTTGACGCCGATGTCGACGTGCGGGTTGAGGCCGGACTCGAAGGGCAGCTCGATGCCCAGACCGACCGAGACCCCCTTCGCCTCCCGCGCCCCCTTGTTCGCCGCCTCCATCGCTCCGGGTCCGCCCCCGGTGATCACCGCGAAGCCCGCCTCGACCAGCGCCTTGCCGATCCGTACGCCCGCCTCGTACTCCGGCGCGTCGGCCGGTGTGCGGGCCGAGCCGAAGACGCTGATGGCGCTCGGCAGCTCGGCCAGAGCGCCGAACCCCTCGACGAACTCCGACTGGATGCGCATGACCCGCCACGGGTCGGTGTGCACCCACTCCGAGTCACCCTCGGAATCCAGCAGCCGCTGATCGGTGGTGCCGGGCTGTACCTGTTCCCTGCGGCGCAGCACCGGGCCGAGTCGCTGTTCCTCGGGAATCCGTGCTCCCTCGGGGTTGCCCATGACCTGCTCCCTCCGACGACGTCAGAGCCGCCCTGCGGCGCCCTGTCTCAGGCCAGCGTAGATCGCCCGAGGTTACGGGCAGGGGAATGCCGGAGGTCAGATCGTGAGCCAGGTGCGGAGCCGCTCCTCGCAGTGGGTGATCCGCTCGACCGCCACGTGCTCGTTGCGCTTGTGCGCGAGGATCGGATCGCCGGGGCCGTAGTTCACCGCGGGGACTCCGAGCGAGCCGAAGCGCGACACGTCCGTCCAGCCGAACTTGGGCCGGGCGGTGCCGCCGACCGCGTCCATGAACGCCTTGGCCGCCGGGTGGGAGAGGCCGGGCATGGCCGCGCCAGAGTGGTCGTCGACGGTGAATTCGGCGACGCCGCAGCCGGCGAAGACCTCGTGGACGTGGGCCAGGGCCTCGTCGGGGCCCAGGTCGGGGGCGTAGCGGTAGTTGACGACGACGGTGCAGGCGTCGGGGATGACGTTGTTGGCGACGCCCGCCTCGATCCGTACGGCGTTGAGGCCCTCGTGGAACTCCAGACCGTCGATCACCGGCTTGCGCGGCTCGTACGCGGCGAGCCTGGCGAGGATCGGGGCGGCCCCGTGGATGGCGTTGGACCCCATCCAGCTGCGCGCCGAGTGCGCCCGTTCCCCCTCCGTACGCAGGAGGACCCGCAGCGTGCCCTGGCAGCCGCCCTCGACCTCGCCGTTGGAGCCCTCCAGGAGGACGGCGAAGTCGGCCGCCAGCCAGTCGGGGTGGGCCTCGGCGATGTGTCCGAGGCCGTTGAGGTGTGCGGCGACCTCTTCGTTGTCGTAGAAGACGAAGGTGAGGTCGCGGTTGGGCTCGGGCACCGTCGCGGCGATCCTCAGCTGGACGGCGACGCCCGACTTCATGTCGGAGGTCCCGCAGCCCCACAGCAGGCCGTCCGCGTCGAGCCGGGACGGCACGTTGTCGGCGATCGGCACGGTGTCGATGTGCCCGGCGAGTACGACGCGCTCGGCGCGGCCGAGGTTCGTCCTGGCGACGACGTTGTTGCCGTACCGGTCGACGGTCAGGTGCGGGAGGGTCCGCAGCGCCGTTTCGATGGCGTCCGCGAGGTCCTTCTCCTCCCCGCTGACCGAGGGGAAGTCGACGAGCCGGGCGGTGAGCGCGGGTCCGTCCAGTGTGAGGTCAAGGGTGCTTTCGGCCATGGCTACGACCCTAGTGCCTCGCGTACGGTGGCCCCGTGCCCCGGACCGATTCCTCTGCCCGCCGACACACCGGCCGCAGCCGCCGCCTGCGCGTCGCGGCCGCCTTCGCCGTGCTCGTGGCCCTGGGCGGATATCTGACCGTCCAGTACCTGTCGGGCGGCCGCAGCTCCCAGCAGTGCACCGTGCGGTCGGCCGACGGCTCCTCCGGTGAGGGGCGTACGTACCGGCTGAGTCCGGAGCAGGCCGCGAACGCCGCGACGATCTCGGCCGTCGGCACGACGCGCGGGATGCCGGAGCGCGCGGTGACCATCGCGCTGGCGACGGCGCTCCAGGAGTCCGGGCTGCGCAATATCGACCACGGCGACCGGGACTCCCTGGGACTGTTCCAGCAGCGCCCCTCGCAGGGCTGGGGCACCGGGAAGCAGATCCTGGACCCGGTGTACTCGGCCGGGATGTTCTACCAGCACCTGGCCGACGTTCCCGGCTACTCGCGGCTGCCGCTGACCGTGGCCGCCCAGCGCGTGCAGCGCAGCGGTTTCCCGCAGGCGTACGCGAAGCACGAGCCGGACGCCGCACTCCTGGCGGCCGTGCTGACCGGCCGGACGCCGGCCGCGCTGAACTGCTCACCGCCGCGGACCACGGCCGGCACGGGCGATGTCTCCAAGGTCCGGGCCGCGCTGAGCCGTTCCTTCGGCAAGGACGCGCTGCCGGCCGTGGACGCGGCGGACAGCCGGCCCCCGACGGCGGGCGCGACGGCTCAGGGCTCGCTCTCGGTGCCGGTGCGGTCGGGCGGCGCGTCAGAGGAGGGCGGTGCTCCGCAGCACGGCTGGGAGCTCGCGCACTGGGCGGTCGCGCAGTCCGAGGTGCTGGGCATCGACGAGGTCGCGTACGCGGGCCGGGTGTGGGACGCCGCATCGGGCTGGCGGACGGAAAGCAGGAAACCGGGCAGCACGGAGGTCCGTATGCGCTTCGTGCATTAGTGCGGCCGATCCCCCGCACAGAGGGTTCGGGCATTCTCCCGGCGGCCTGCGCACAGGGGGTTCGCCCGACACCATCGAAATGACCCAATTCCCTTGCGGACGAAGGGATGTGACGGTACATCGACCCGTCGGTGACTGCATTGTCCGCCCGGGTCCCTCCGTTGCGGATTATGTGACGCATTACCGACTCTTTACGTTGGTTCACCGCAACCTCCCCCGCCCCCACGACGGTTGTCATGGCGTCCGATCACGGACAGACAGATTCCACACCCCGTCGAAGGAGCATCATGTCCCTCCCCCTGACCCGTCGGATCGTCCGTACCGCGCTGCTGATCGCGGCGGGTGCGGCCCCCGTGGTCGGTGCGGCCGGTGCCGCGGGTGCCGCGGAGCTCCCGCAGGCTCCGGAGCTCGGCGGTCTCACCAGCGTCGACGGCGCCGGTCTCGGCAAGACGGTCGACGGCGTGTCCAAGCAGGGCACCCGGACCGGCGGCAAGGTCGTCGGGACCACGCTGCCGGTGGCGAGCAAGACCCTCGGCGAGACGACCGGCAAGGCCGCCCCCGCCGCCGCCCGGACCGTCGGCAAGGCGACGACCGGCGGTGCGACCGGCGCCCTCGGGGACGCCACCGAGGGCGGCCTGCCCACCGACAGCCTGGGCGGCCTGCCGATCGGCTGACCCGCACCACGGCCGTAGGGACGCGCGAGGGCCTCGGGAGTGCGCACTCCCGAGGCCCTCGGCGGTTTCCGTCCGGGCTCAGAGGCTGTCGGGCGGCCTCGGACCGGGCGGCCTCTCAGCCCAGCCGCTTGACCGCCGCCGCAACCCGCTCGTCCGTGGCCGTGAACGCCACGCGCACGAAGCGGTCGCCCGCCGGCCCGTAGAAGTCCCCCGGCGCCACCAGGATGCCCAGCTCCGCCAGGTACGCCACGGTGTCCCAGCACGGCTCGTCGCGGGTCGCCCACAGGTAGAGGCTCGCCTCGCTGTGCTCGATGCGGAAGCCGTGGGACTCCAGGGCCGTCCGCAGGGCCGCGCGCCGGGCCGCGTACCGGGTGCGCTGCTCGGCCACGTGCGCGTCGTCGCCGAGCGCCGCGACGGCCGCCGCCTGGACCGGTGCGGGCGTCATCATCCCGCCGTGCTTGCGGATCAGCAGCAGCTCACCCAGGACGGCCGCGTCGCCCGCGATGAAGGCGGCCCGGTACCCGGCGAGGTTGGAGCGCTTGGAGAGCGAGTGGACGGCGACGACGCCCTCGTACGTACCGCCGCAGACGTCCGGGTGGAGCACCGAGACCGGTTCGGCCTCCCAGCCCAGCTCCAGGTAGCACTCGTCGCTGAGGACCAGCACGTCGTGCTCGCGCGCCCAGGCGACGATCCGGGTCAGCTCGTCCTTGGCCAGCACCTTGCCGGTCGGGTTGGACGGCGAGTTGAGCCAGAGCAGCTTGAGCCCGGCCGGATCCAGCTCGGTCGGGTCGTCGTACGCGACCGGCTCGGCGCCGCAGAGCCGGGCGCCGACCTCGTACGTCGGGTAGGCGAGCCGCGGGTAGGCGACCTTGTCGCCCGCACCGAGGCCGAGCTGGGTCGGCAGCCAGGCCACCAGCTCCTTGGAGCCGACGACGGGCAGCACGTTCTCGTGCGCCACCGAGACCGCGCCGAGCCGCCGCTCCACCCAGCCGGTGAGCGCGTCGCGCAGCGCGGCGGTCCCCCACACCGTCGGATAGCCGGGGCTGTCCGAGGCGGCGACGAGCGCCTGCTGGATCAGCTCGGGCACCGGGTCGACGGGCGTGCCGACGGACAGGTCCACGATGCCGTCCGGGTGGCTCTCGGCCGTCGACTTGTAGGGCGCGAGCCTGTCCCAGGGAAAGACCGGGAGGCGGGAGGAGACTGCTGCGGACACGGATCTCTGCTTTCTCGTACGGGGTTCGGGCGCAGGACACGGCGGCAGCGCGGAAACACCTCGGTCCCGCACGGTGACGAGCCGTACGGGACCGGGGTGACGCACGTGCCGGACGCTGCTACTGGTTCTGCGGCGGCAGCGCTGCGATGAACGCGTGGTCGCGCTCGATCAGACCCAGCTTGGAAGCACCACCCGGCGAACCGAGGTCGTCGAAGAACTCGACGTTCGCCTTGTAGTAGTCCTTCCACTCCTCCGGGGTGTCGTCCTCGTAGAAGATCGCCTCGACCGGGCACACCGGCTCGCAGGCTCCACAGTCGACGCACTCGTCCGGGTGGATGTACAAGGACCGCTGGCCCTCATAGATACAGTCGACGGGGCACTCTTCGATGCAGGCCTTGTCCTTTACGTCGACACAAGGCTGCGCGATGACGTAGGTCACGCTGTCGTTCCTCCTCGGTAGGGCGTTGGCTCTCGCGCGGGAGCGCGGCGTCGTCGATGCCCGCATCTAGTATCTCCGTTCCCGGGCACGATCCGAACAGGAGGGGCGGACAGAGCTGTGGAATTCACCATCGGCGGACGGCTGGAGATCCGGATCACACCGGCTGACGTGGGCAAACGGGTCTCGGTCCGGCGCCTGCTCCAGGACGGTCCGCAGGGCCCGAAATTCACTGACACGGTTGGTGTTCTCACATCGTGGGACAACGGTGTGGTGTCCGTCACACCAAAGAGCGGTGAATCCGTCCGCATCCTGGAATCGTCCCTGGTGGCGGGCAAGACCGTACCGTCCGCGCCTCCCCGCCGGCGCGGCCCGGCGGCCTCCTTCGGTGAACTCGCCGCGGTGTGCGCGCGGGCCTGGCAGCCGGTGGAGAGCGAGCCGCTCGGCGACTGGCTGCTGCGCGCCGCCGGAGGGTTCACCCGGCGCGCCAACTCCGTACTGCCGCTCGGCGATCCGGGCGTTCCGCTCGACGCCGCGCTCGCACGGGTGCGGCAGTGGTACGCGGAGCGGGAGCTGCCCGCCCGCATCCAGACCGCGACCGGCGCCGAGGGCACCCAGGAGGAGCTGTGCGCGGCGCTGGAGGAGCGCGGGTGGCGGCGCGAGGTGACGGCGCAGGTGCGGATCGCGGCGCTGGCCCCGATCGGCGATCTGGCGGCCGAGGTGTCGCGGGTGCGGCTGAGCCGTACGGCGGAACCGGCGTGGCTCGCCCGCTACCAGCGCTTCGAGACCCCGGGCCCCGAGGTGCCGGCGGTGCTGGGCAGCGGTCCATCGGTGTGGTTCGCGACCGTGCCGGGTGACGCCGGGGACGCCGCGCCCGCCGCGATCGGGCGGTGCGTGGTCGACGGGCGGTGGGCCGGGTTCATGGCCGTCGAGGTGGCTCCGGAGCACCGGCGCCGGGGCCTTGCCACCGCCGTGATGACCGCGCTGGCCCGGCAGGCGATGGACGAGGGCGCGTCGGCGTCCTGGCTCCAGGTGGAGGCGGAGAACGAGGGCGCCCGTGCGCTGTACGACGGGATGGGGTTCTCGACCCATCACCGCTACCACCACTTCCGGCCGGCGTAGCCCGGTGGCTCCCGAGAGGCACGACAGGGAAGAGATCCGCCGCCGGTTCGCCGCTCAGGCGCGGGCCGAGCGGCCGGACCTGGCGCTGCTCTGCCTGCTGCTGGGCGCGGAGGCGGATCCCGCGCTGGACGCGAACGGTACGGACGCGGCGCAGATCGAGCTGGACCGGCTCGCCGGCCTGCTCCCGTACGGGCTGCGCGGCGGCCGCGCCTGGGCGTCCGCGCTGGCCGAACTGCTCGGTGAGCGGTGCGGGTTCGAGGGCTCGTCGGCGGACTACCAGCGCCTTGAGGCCTCGCTGCTGCACGAGGTGCTGCGGCGCCGTCGCGGGCTGCCGATCCTGCTGTCGGTGGTGTGGATCGAGGTGGCCCGGCGGGCGGGCGCTCCGGTGTACGGGGTGGCGCTGCCGGGCCATTTCGTGGTCGGTTTCGGCGATCCGGAGGAGCGGGTGCTGGCCGATCCGTTCGCCGGTGGCCGTCCGCTGTCGGGCCAGGACGCGGAACTGCTGGTGGCGGGCGCGACCGGGGAACCGCTCGATGCGTCGATGCTGGTGCCCGCGCAGCCGCTGGAGACGGTGCTGCGCATCCTGAACAACATCCGGGCCTGGGCGGCGGTCCGCCCGGAGCGGACGGACGTGGCGCTGTGGGCGGTGGAACTGTCCCTCCTGCTGCCGTCGCACCCGGCCCGGCTGCGGTACGAACGGGCCCAGCTGCTGGTCCGAAGCGGGGAGTTCCTGCGCGGGGCGGCGGAGATGGAGGAGTACGCGGACGTGGTCGCGGACGTCGAGCCGTCGGCCGCGGAGGCGGTCCGGCGCAGCGCACGGGCGGCCCGGGCCCGGCTGAACTGAGCCGGACCCGGGGCCGCCCCGCCCTCACTCGCCGGACGGGCCCGGCCCCCTCAGCGCCGTACGCAGCAGGTACTCCTTCCGGTTGAGCGGATCGCGGTCGGTGCGGGACCGCCGCGGGAGGCTGCCGATGACCGGCCGGTGGGATGCGAACGCGGACTCCAGCACTCCTTCGCCCCGGGTCAGCGACGGGAGCCGTTGCTGTAGTTCGTGCACCCTGGCCACCGGGATCTCGCCCTCCAGCACGCAGAGCGCGCCGTCCACGGACGGGGGCCCCGGGACGGCCGTCAGGTGGGCGAGGACCGGCAGGAGCGGGCCGAGCGCGTCCGCGGGGAGTTCCAGCCGGAACCGGTGCATCGGCTCGTACACCGTGGTGCCGGCCTGCTGGAGCGCGGCCATCAGGACCAGCGGGGTCAGATTGCGGAAGTCCCCGGCGGTGCTCGACATGGTCTTGTCGAAGGTGGCGTGCGAGTGGCTCTGGCGCGGCCAGTACCCGGAGTGCGTCATGGTGACCGTGCAGTCGGTCACCCGCCATCCGTACAGGCCCTGTCCGAGCGTTTCGAGGACGGTCTCCTCGACCGCTCTCATCAGGGAGTACGGCATGGAGCCGAGCTCCACCTCCAGCCGGTAGTCCACCCCGCTGCCGATCGGGGCGGGGTCGACGCGCAGGCCGACCGTCGCCAGAAAGGGATTGTCGTCCTTGTCGATGATCTCGAATGCGGCGCCGGTGCCCGACGGCCGTTCCAGACAGATGGTCGTGGTTTCTCGGAAGGTGACGTCGATACCGAACTCCTCCGCGAGCGTCGCCTCGATGACTTCCTTCTGCACTTCGCCGTAGAGCGATACGGACACTTCCTTGCGGATGTCGTCCTGGCGCAGATTGATCAGCGGATCCTGCTCGGCGAGTTGCGCGAGGGCGAAATGCAGTTCGCCCCTGGGGACGTGCGGGGCGGGGACCACCACGGATTCCAGTGTCGGCGGGGCGAAATGGTGCTCCGCCGCTTTCCGTGCGACACCGACCGCATCACCGATCCGAATGCCCGTGAGCCCCCGGAGCTTCGCGATCCGCCCCGGCCCGACCGATGCGCCGCGGATGTCCGAACCGTGCGCGAAGACGTCGATCCCGGTCACCTTGCCCTCGCCCGCGGCCGCCGGCCTCTTCCCGAACGGCAGCCGGTCGCGGGTCCGTACGGTCCCCGAGAACATCCGGACGTACGCGAGGGATTCGCCCGCCGGGCCGCGTTCGGCCTTGAAGACCGTGCCCGACACCGGCCCGTCCGCATCGCCCTGCGCCGCGGGCAGCAGCTCCTTGATGCCGCTGGTCAGCGCGGCGATTCCGGCGCCCGTCACGGCCGAGCCGAAGTACACCGGATGGACGAGCGCCCGCCCGGTCTGCACCGCCAGCTCCTCGTGCAGCCGGGTGTGCGCGATCGGCTCCCCGCCCTCGACGTACGCGGCCAGCAGGGCGTCGTCGTGCACGGTGAGCAGGTCCGTCAGCCGGTCGGTGAGCCGGTGGTCGTCGGCCGCGTAGGACGGGCAGTGCGCGTCGCGGGTGCCGAGACCGGTGACGGCCGGTCCCATCGCGACGGCGTTCGGCGTGAGCTTCGCCGCGATGTTGCGCAGCACCTGCTCGTACCGGGCGCCGGCGCGGTCGGTCTTGTTCACGAAGACGAGCGTCGGAATGCGCAGCCGCTGGAGCGTCCGCATCAGGACCCGGGTCTGCGCCTGTACGCCCTCCACGGCGGAGATGACCAGCACGGCGCCGTCGAGCACGCTCAGCACCCGCTCCACCTCGGCGATGAAGTCCGGGTGACCGGGGGTGTCGATCAGATTGACGGTGACGTCGTCGATGTCGAACGAGACGACCGCCGACTTGATCGTGATGCCGCGTCGCCGTTCGAGGGCGAGGGAATCGGTCTGCGTGTTCCCGTCATCCACACGGCCCAGCTCGTCGATGATTCCGGCGGTGTGGAGAAGCCGCTCCGTCAGGCTTGTCTTACCGGCGTCGACATGCGCCAGAATGCCAAGATTCAGCGTGTGCACAGAACTCCATGTTCTCAGGGGTGGGGTGAATTCCCGTCTGAACGAACATGTGAGATCGGCGCATCGATATCTCCTGGTCCTGTAGGTCGTTGCGGCCAGTACAGCAGCGGGCCGGCCGGCGGTGCAAGCGAGTTTCGGGGCGCCGGGACGGCCGGAACGGGAGGAGACCGCGTCGGCTGACGGGCGCTCCGGAGAACCCAAACATCGCTTCGGCGCGGCGTGCCGCCCAACGGGTGAATATCCGTTCTTCGCCACTCGATGAGCCCATGCCGTAGCTCCAATGCGGGACTCTCCGATGGCGCGCCGAGGAGTTCCGGCTGACGGTGGATCACGTAGCTACTGCGCCACCCTGAGTCGACACTCTGTCACTCTTCGCAGTTGCGACGAAAGGAAATGTGTTCAGATGCGCTCTGCCCGCACGCTGTTCGCCTCGGCCGCCGCCATGGCGGTCCTCACGATCACCGCTCCCTCCGCCTACGCCATGACCATGGCCGGCGACGGGGAGCACGACAACGGCTCCTCCTCCCGCAGCGAGGACCGCGGCAGGTCCGACGAAGGTGGCAAGCACAACGACGAGGGCCGCGGCCGGTCCGACGAAGGCGGCCGGGGCGACCGTGACCGGGGCGACCGCGACCGTGGTGACCGCGGCGACGAGGGCGGCCGGGGCGACAAGGGCGGCCGGGGCGACGAGGGCCGCGACAGGCCCCGCGGCGGCATTCACGCCGGTGGCGGCGCGCTCGCGATGACGGTCGCCAAGGTGCGGGCCGGCAATGACGACGAGGGCGGCCGGGGTGACGAGGGTGGCCGCGGCGACCGCGGCGACGAGGGCGGCCGGGGCGACCGTGGTGACGAGGGCGGTCGCGGCGACCGTGGTGACGAGGGCGGCCGTGGTGGCCGTGGTGACGAGGGCGGCCGTGGTGGCCGTGGTGACGAGGGCGGTCGCGGCGACCGTGGTGACGAGGGCGGTCGCGGCGACCGTGGCGACCGCGGCGACCGCGGCGACCGTGGTGACCGTGGTGACCGTGGTGACCGCGGCGACCGCGGCGACCGCGAGAAGCCCCGCGGCGGCGTTCACGCCGGTGGCGGCGCGCTCGCGATGATGGTCGCCAAGGAGTGGCAGCCCGGCAACGACGAGGGCGGCCGGGGCGACGAGGGTGGCCGCGGCGACCGCGGCGACGAGGGCGGCCGGGGCGACAAGGGCGGCCGGGGCGACGAGGGTGGCCGCGGCGACCGCGAGAAGCCGCGTGGCGGCATGCACACTGGTGGCGGCGCGCTGGCCACGACCGGCAACGGTCTGGCCGCCGGTTCGCTCCTGCTCCTCGGTGGTGTCGGGGTCGGCGCGTACAAGCTGCGCCGTCGTCAGGCGACGGGCGGCGCGATGGCCTGACCAGGCCGCACCACTCCACTGTCGCGGCCGCCGTCCCTCAGGACGGCGGCCGCGGCGCCTTCGTTTCCTCCGCGTCCTCCCGCGTCCCACGCCCCGCAGACGAAAGGCACGCTCCCATGACCGCCCCGCAGTCGCCCGGTTCCTCCTCCTCCCAGGCTGCCTCCGACACTGTCAAGCTCCGCCGCGCCCTGCTCTGGCCCGCCGCGACGGCCGGGCTCGGCATGCTCCTGATCTACAACTCGATCGGTTCCCCGGCCGATGACAAACCTCCGGCCCCACCAGCGGCCGCCGCACCCGCCGCACCACCGGCCGCGCCCGCCGCACCACCGGCCGCACCCGCCGCGCCGCCGGCCGCCGTCATCCCGAAGCAGGCCGCCCCGAGCGCCTCCCCCGCCCTGCCCCGCTCCGAACCGAAGCGGCTGAAGATCCCGGCCATCGCGGTGGACGCGCCCTTCACGCCACTGTCCATCGGGGCCTCGGGCCGGCTGGACGCCCCGCCGACAGGCGACCGGAACCTGGTCGGCTGGTTCAAGGACGGAGCCACGCCCGGTGAGCGCGGGGCGGCGATCGTGGCGGGCCACGTCGACACGACGACCGGGCCGGCGGTCTTCCTTCAGCTGCGGTTCCTGCAGCCCGGGGCGACGGTCGACATCACGCGTACAAACGGCTCGGTGGCCACGTTCAAGGTCGACTCCGTCGAGACGTTCAGCAAGGCGAACTTCCCCGACAAGCGGGTGTACGCCGACACCTCGGACGCCCAACTGCGCCTGATCACCTGTGGCGGCAACTACGACAAGAAGGCCAAGGACTACGAGGACAACGTGGTCGTCTTCGCGCACCTCGACTCGTCCAAGCAGGACTGAGCCGGTCGGATGCGCCGGAAAACACCGCGCGCCGGGCAGCACCCCGCTGCTAGCGTCCCCCGCATGAAGCGCGCCGCTATGACGACGACGCCGGAGAGTGTCCCGGCGCGCTGACTGCTGAACAGTCCGAAGCCCCGGGGCGAGTGCCCCGGGGCTTCTGCTTGCGGTGACTCGCCCCTCGTACGCGAGGAGACCGCCATGCACGACCACCGCAAGCTCGGCCGCGAGCTGGAGCTGTTCGACACCGATCCGCTGATCGGCGCGGGACTTCCGTACTGGCTGCCCGACGGCGCTGCGCTGCGGCACACCCTGGAGGAGTACATCCGCACCGCCGAGGGGCTGGCGGGATACCGGCACGTGTACTCGCCGGTGCTCGGCAAGCGGGAGCTGTACGAGATCTCGGGGCACTGGTCGCACTACAGCGACGACATGTTCCCGCCGATGGACCTGGGCGGCGAGCAGGTCGTGCTGCGGCCGAGCCTGTGCCCGCACCACGCGGTGATCTACCGCTCCCGCTCGCACAGTTACCGAGAACTGCCGCTGCGGATGGCCGAGCTGGGCGGCATGTACCGCTCCGAGCTCTCGGGGGTGCTGGGCGGGCTGACCCGGGTGCGGGCCATCCAGCTGAACGACGCGCACATCTTCTGCACCCTGGACCAGGTCGCCGACGAGGCGCGGGCCGCGCTCGACATGATCCGCCGGGCGTACGAAGCACTCGGCATCCGCCCGGCCCGCTTCCGGCTCTCCCTGCCGGGGCCCGGCGGGAAGTACGTCGCCGCGCCGGAGATGTGGCAGCGCTCCACCGCGCTGCTGACCGGGGTCCTGGACGCGTCCGGGCTGCCGTACGAGGCGGTCGAGGGCGAGGCCGCGTTCTACGGTCCGAAGATCGACGTCCAGGTCGCCGATCCGGCGGGCCGCGAGTCGACCCTCTCCACCATCCAGGCCGACTTCCACCAGCCCGAGCAGTTCGATCTGCACTACATCGGCGCGGACGGGGCGAAACACCGGCCGGTCATGGTGCACCGCAGCATCATCGGCAGTGTGGAGCGGGCCGTCGCCCACCTCATCGAGCAGCACGGCGGCGCCTTCCCCGGCTGGCTCTCCCCCACCCAGGTCGTGATCCTCCCGGTCTCGGACGCCGAACTTCCCGACGCCGAGGACCTCGCCCGCCGTTGCACCGCTCTCGGGCTGCGTGCCGAGGTCAGCGGCCGGGAGCGCGGCAGCCTGGGCGCCCGCATCCGGGAGGCCCGCCTCGTCCCGTACCAGGCGGTGCTCGGCGCCGCGGAGGCCGCCGGGGACCTCGTCGCACTGCGCCTGCGCGACGGCCGGCGGCTCGGCCCGCAGCCGGCCGGGGAGGCGCTCGCCCGGATCGGCGCACTGGTCGCGGCGCACAGCACCGCCCTGTGGGACGAGGCGGCCGGCGTGTAGAGGCCGCCCGCCGATCCCGCCGGACGGCCTTACGGAATGACCGGGGCCGGCTCCGTACCGGTGCGGCGGCCGGCCCCGAGTGCCCCGGCCGGCGTGGCGGCGACGATCAGCAGGGCGAGGACGACGGTCATGGTGAGCCGGAGTCCGATGTGGTCGGCGAGGAAGCCGAGTCCGGGCGGGCCGACGAGGAAGGCGACGTACCCCGCGGTGGCGACCGCGCCGACCCGCGCCGCCGCGTCGTGCGGGTGGTCGCCCGCCGCGGAGAGGGCGACCGGGAAGCCGAGCGAGGCCCCGAGCCCCCACAGCACCGAGGCGGCGCCCGCCACCAGCGGGCTGGGCGAGACGATCACCAGCACCAGCCCTGCCGCGCCGGTGACGGCGCTGCCCCGGACGACGGCGACCCGGCCGAAGCGCTTCAGGAGCGGGACTCCGGCGAACCGCCCGAGCGTCATCGACGAGGCGAAGGCCAGGAAGGTCAGCGACCCCGCGGTGGCGCTCACGTGGTAGCCGTCCACCATGAGCAGCGGCAGCCAGTCGTTGGCGGCGCCCTCCGCGAAGGCCATGGCGAGGACAATCACCGCGATGAGGACCAGTCGCCGGTCCTGCCACACCCGCAACCGGCCCCGCAGGCCGCCCTGTCCGGCCGCACCGCCGGCGGCACCTGCCGCCTCCCGCCCGGTGCCGTGCGGGATCGAGAGGACGGCCCGGACCGCGGCGGCGGCTATGAGCACCGCGACGACCGTCAGATGCCATCCGACGGAGAACGCGGCCGCGGTCAGCCCCATGCCGAGCAGCGCCCCGACCACGGTGCCGAGGCTGAAGCAGCCGTGCAGCACCGGCAGGACGGGCCGTCCGATGACGCTCTCGATGGCCGCACCCTCGATGTTGAACGCGACCTCGGCCAGCCCCATCCCGCCGCCGAACAGGGCGAGTCCGCAGAAGACCCCGCCCGCCAGCGACAGGCTCGTGCCCGCCGCGACGACCAGGAGCCCGGCGACGATCAGCGCCGCGCCGACGCTGATCGTGACCCGGCCCCCGTAACGGCGGACGAGTGGGCCGGAGGCCGTGACGCCGGCCATCGAACCGGTGGACAGCCCGAACAGCACGAGTCCCATCGAGCCGGTGGACACGTCGAGCCCGTCCCGGACGGCCGGGGTGCGGGCCACCCAGGACGCCATTCCGGTGCCGGCGGCGAGCATGAAGAGGAACAGGGCGGTGCGCCAGCGGCGCGTAGCGGCATCCATGGCAGCGGGGCCTCAGCAGACGGATCGAAGAAGGTGAGCGACAGGAGCGTACGATCGTACGCCTTGAGTGTACGATCGTACGCATGACGGACCACTTCGCGGGGGACCCCCGTACCAACCATGAGCGGATGCTCGCCGGAGACCTCTACATCTCCGACGACCCGGACATCGCCGAGGCCCAGCAGCGCGCCGTGCGCCTCGCCGCCCGGTACCTCGCGGCGTACACGCAGGACGCCGACGCCGCGCAGCCCGTCGTCGCCGAACTCCTCGGCGGCGTCGGCGCGGGTGCGCACATCCGGCCGCCGCTGTACGTCGACTACGGCACGTACATCACGGTCGGCGAGGACACGTTCATCAACTACAACCTCACCGCCCTGGACGTGGCGCCGATCACCATCGGCCGCGACTGCCAGATCGGGCCGAACGTACAGTTGCTCACCCCGACCCACCCGGTGGAGCCGGAGCCGCGCCGGGACAAGCTGGAGGCGGCCAAGCCGATCACGATCGGCGACAATGTCTGGCTCGGCGGCGGAGCGATCGTGCTCGCCGGAGTGACCATCGGGGACAACAGCGTCATCGGCGCCGGAGCCGTCGTGACGAAGGACGTCCCCGCCAACGTGGTCGCCGTGGGCAATCCGGCCCGGGTGATCCGCTCGATCTAGAAAAAGGAAGCACCGTGGCGACCGGCAGGAACGACCCCGAGCGGCGGGAGCGCATCATCACCGCCGCGCTCGACCTGATCGCGGAGGAGGGGGTCGCCGGGACGTCGCACCGCAAGGTCGCCGCCCGCGCCGGAGTGCCACTCGGATCGATGACGTATCACTTCGGCGGCATGGACGAGCTGCTGCGGGAGGCGTTCATCCGCTTCTCCAGCAGCATCGTCGCCGTCTTCGAGGAGCGTCTCTGCGCCGCGAACACGCCCGACGAGGCCCGGGAGGCGGTGGCCGGTCTCGTCCATCATCTGTCCAGCGGCAACCAGCGCGAACTGGTCCTCACCCACGAGCTGTACACCCTCGCGGCCAGGAAGCCCGCCTACCGCGAACTGACCCGGGAGTGGATGCGCAGGAGCCGCCGCGCACTCGAATGGCACTTCGACCCGGCGACGGCCCGACAGCTCGACGCGCTGATCGAGGGCCTGTCCATCCACCGCGCCCTGGAGACCGAACCGCATGACCGCGCCCTGACCGTCGAGGCGATCACCCGCATCACGAAGGGCCAGGGCGGGAGTTCCTGACCCGCGCCCCTGGACTCCTGGCCGGCACCCCACCTGACCAAGGTGCCGGCCAGGTCCACGACCTGGATCAGGATCCGGCGCAATCCGCGGGGGAAGCGCCGGCGGCGGGCCGCCGGCCGGCCAGGCACGCCCACGGCCATCTCTCCCCCTCGCCCAGCATCCGCGCGGTGGAAACGAATCCGGCCCGGACCAGCATCTCGCCGACCCGGTCGGGCGACAGCAGATGAATGTCGTAGGACACTCCGTCGTCGCGCTTGGGCCCGCTGTACGGCTGGTCCTCGCCCGCGTGGAACCCCAGCAGCAGCCGGCCGCCCGGGGCCAGCACCCGGTGGAACTCAGCGAACAGCACCGGCAGCAGACCGGGGGGCGTGTGGAGGATCGACCACCAGGCGACCACGCCCCCGAGCTCACCGTCCGGGAGGTCGAGCGCGCTCATCGAGCCCACCTCGAACCGCAGTCCGGGATGGGCGCGGCGGGCGACGTCCACCATCCGGGGCGACAGGTCCATGCCGAACGCGCGCACGCCGAGGCCGTCCAGATGCGCGGTCACATGCCCCGGTCCGCAGCCGAGATCGGCAACCGGCAGCCCGCCGTCGGCCCGTACCTCCTCCGCGAACCCGCCGAGCATCGCGCGCCCCCACACATCCCGCGCGAAGGCACCCTTCACCCGCTCGGCATACCCCTCGGCCACGGTGTCGTAGTAGGCGCGGGTCGCTGTCAGCAGAGGAGGAGTCGTCACGCGCACGACCCTAGGCCACCGGTCCCGCTCCCGGCGGCCCCTCGGCCGACCCGTACGACGCCCCGCCGTTCCGCCGTAGCGACGAACATCAACTCCTAAAGCCAACCGCACCCGGAACTGAGCACAGAACAGGCCAATTGCCTTTCTGGCGACGTTAATTGTTGCGAACAGGCGGATCGGTTGAGGCTCCTGTTGCACACCTCTTGACGTTTCCCGGGTGACGACGGAACCATCAACTCCCGTCGGAGAGCGCTCTCAGAGCGCTCTCGGAGAAGCTCGTCGTGTCACCCGTACCACGACTCAGGAGACGTACGCCCATGCATGCTCCCCCCACGGAAACCCCCACGGCACCCCCCACGACACTCCGCACCGCAGCCGGTCGCGGGCGCCGCACCCGGACGTTCGGGTTCGCCGCGTTCGCCGTTTCGCTCCTCATGGCCCTCCCCACGGCGCAGAACGCCTTCGGCGCGGACGCGCAGGCCATCGAGGGCGGCGGCGACCTCGGCCCGAACGTCATGGTGTTCGATCCGTCGATGCCCGACATCCAGGCCAAGGTCGACGAGGTCTTCAAGCAGCAGGAGTCGGCGCAGTTCGGCACCGGCCGCTACGCGCTGATGTTCAAGCCGGGCACGTACAACAACCTCAACGCGCAGATCGGGTTCTACACCTCGATCGCCGGTCTCGGTCTGAACCCGGACGACACCACGTTCAACGGTGACGTGACCGTCGACGCGGGCTGGTTCAACGGGAACGCCACGCAGAACTTCTGGCGCTCCGCGGAGAACCTGGCGCTCAACCCGGTCAGCGGCACCGACCGCTGGGCCGTCTCGCAGGCCGCCCCGTTCCGCCGGATGCACGTCAAGGGCGGGCTCAACCTCGCGCCGAACGGCTACGGCTGGGCCAGCGGAGGGTACATCGCCGACAGCAAGATCGACGGTCAGGTCGGCCCGTACTCGCAGCAGCAGTGGTACACCCGCGACAGCTCGGTCGGCAGCTGGGGCAACGGCGTCTGGAACATGACGTTCTCCGGCGTCGAGGGCGCCCCCGCCCAGAGCTTCCCGGAGCCGCCGTACACCACGCTGGAGAACACCCCGGTCTCCCGCGAGAAGCCGTTCCTCTACCTGGACGGCGACGACTACAAGGTGTTCGTCCCCGAGAAGCGCACCAACGCGCGCGGTGTCTCGTGGGCCAACGGCACGCCGAAGGGCGAGTCGATACCACTGGACCAGTTCTACGTGGTGAAGCCCGGCGCGACCGCCGGGACGATCAACGCGGCGGTGCAGCAGGGTCTGCACCTGCTGTTCACGCCCGGTGTCTACCACGTCGACCGGACGATCAACATCGACCGCGCCAACACGGTCGTACTGGGCCTGGGTCTGGCCACGATCATCCCGGACAACGGCGTCACGGCCATCAAGGTCGGTGACGTGGACGGGGTGAAGCTCGCCGGCCTGCTCGTCGATGCCGGTCCGGCCAACTCCGACTCGCTGATCGAGGTCGGTCCGCAGGGCGCGTCCGCGCGCCACGCGGACAACCCGACGTCGCTGCAGGACGTGTTCGTGCGGGTCGGCGGTGCGGGGGCCGGCAAGGCCACCACCGGCATGGTGATCAACAGCAACGACACGATCATCGACCACACCTGGCTGTGGCGCGCGGACCACGGCGAGGGCATCGGCTGGGAGACCAACCGGGCCGACTACGGCCTCCAGGTCAACGGCGACGACGTCCTGGCGACCGGCCTGTTCGTCGAGCATTTCAACAAGTACGACGTGCGCTGGTCCGGCGAGAGGGGCAAGACGATCTTCTTCCAGAACGAGAAGGCGTACGACGCCCCCAACCAGGCCGCCGTCCAGAACGGCAGCACCAAGGGGTTCGCGGCCTACAAGGTCGACGACTCCGTGACCACCCACGAGGGCTGGGGGCTGGGCAGCTACTGCTACTTCAACGTGGACCCGACGATCCGCCAGGACCACGGCTTCGAGGCACCGGTGAAGCCCGGGGTGAAGTTCCACGACCTGCTCGTCGTCTCCCTCGGCGGCCAGGGCCAGTACGAACACGTCATCAATGACACCGGATCACCCACATCCGGGACCTCCACCGTCCCGTCGAACGTGGTGTCCTTCCCGTAGGAAGGCACCTGGTGCGGCGGCCGGGTCACCACCGGGTGCTCCCGGCCCCTTCCGGTCAGCCCGGCAGCAGTGCGCCCCGTCGATGCCTGACGGGGCACACTGCTGCCGGGCCGCCCGCCCCCGGCTCCCGCACCGCCGGACCGGCCGCGAACTTGGCACGCGCTTTACGCATCGCCCGCAACCGCGCCGGGCAACTCCATGTCTCTGTAAATGTTGAATCCTTGAAGTAGTGACGCGAGTGGAGCAGGACATGCGGCGGGGCAAGGGCGTTATAGGGATCGCGTTGCTGGTCAGTGCGGTACTCGCGGGGACGAGTGCCTGCGGTGGCAATGGATCGGCATCGGCCGACTCCAAGAACGGGGGCGCCAAGGGCGGGGCGTCCGCGAGCGCTCACCCGTCGCCGTCGCACACGCACCCCTCGGGTCCGCCGATGCTGCTGGAGACCATCGCGCCGCTGGACAAGGCGACGGTCGGCGTCGCCATGCCGGTCTCCGTGGTCTTCACCAACCCGGTGGCCACCTCGGCCCGCACGAACATCGAGAAGCACCTCAAGGTCTCCGCGTCGGTCCCCACGGCCGGTGCCTGGCACTGGATGGGCGACAAGCGGGTCGACTGGCGTCCGCAGAACTACTGGAAGTCCGGCACCAAGGTGCGCATCGACGCCAATCTGAAGGACGTCTCCAACGGCAGCGGCCGCTACGGCACACACGGCTACACCCACTCCTTCACCATCGGGGACGACGTCCGGGCCGACGCCTCGGTCACCGGTCACACCATGAAGGTCACCCGCAACGGCGCCCCGGTGCGGACGCTCTCCATCAACGCGGGCAGCGCCGAGTACCCGACCTGGAACGGCACGATGGCGGTGATCGACAAGCAGGAGAAGGTCCACATGACGTCCTGCAGCGTCGGCATCAGCTGCGACAAGGGCAATGCCAACTACTACGACCTGACGCTGCCCTGGGACATCCACCTCACCGAGTCGGGCACCTACGTCCACTTCTCGACCGGCGACACCAACCCGGGCAGCGGCAGCGCCCGCGGCTCGCACGGCTGCGTCCACCTCTCGCTTTCCGACGCGAAGTGGTTCTACGGCCAGGTCAAGCAGGGCGACCCCATCACCGTCACCGGCTCCCCGCGCGCCAAGGCGGCCGCCGACAACGGCTACGCCTCCTTCAACCTGTCCTGGTCGCAGTGGCTGGCCGGGAGCGCGAGCGGCGAGCAGACCACGGCCGCCCTCTGAGGCGTGCCGCGAGACCCGCTGTGAGCGAACCGCCCGGCAGGCGGGGTCCTGGACCCTGCCTGCCGGGCGGCCGTGCGTGTAGCCGCGCGGCTCAGCCGTACAGGGCCGGCGCACCCTTCGCCGCGACGGTCGCCGCGACCGTGCCATCGTCGCCGACCCGCACCGTGTTGCCGTCGCAGGCGTCCGGGGAGGCCTGGGCCACATTGCAGTAGGTGCCTGCCGCCAGTGACGTGGTGAACGTCTGCTGAGGGCATCGTCGCCGTTGTTGATGGCCACGAAGCCCTTGTCGCCGCGGCCGAAGGCGATGGCGGAGGAGCCGTTGTCCCACCAGTCGGTCAGCTCGGCGCCCTCGGTGGCGTTGTGGAAGCCGGCCATGCCCGTGATCGCCGTCCGTGCGTGCGTGCAGGTCCAGCCGTCACTGCCGCAGGAGGCCGCGCCGCCGTTCGGCGGGCCGGCGTCCTTGTCCGACCACGCGTGGCCGGTGAAGACGTTCGGGGAGCCGTAGGGCGAGGCCGGCATGAAGACGTTGGCCAGGGTGCAGGCCGCGCCGTCCTTGTACGTCAGCGTGGAGCCGTTGCGCTCGGTGTCCCAGTTGTCCACGAACGTAGGGGCGTTCGCGCTCGCCAGCTTGCCGTCGGCGATGTTCGGCCGCGGCTGGTGTGGGCCAAGCGCCGCTGGCGCTGCGACGAGCTGGCGTGCCGGCGTCGCTCGCCGTGGACACCCCGATGCCCGCTAATTTCGTTGAGCCCGCACCCTGCAGTCGTGTTGGCTAGCGGCACCGAACTGTCAGTACCGCAGGTGTCCGCTTGGCTGTAGCAGGGAGTTAAACGTGCAGGACATTGTTGTCGACCCCGTTGCCCACAATCGGGCAGCCTGGGACAAGTATGTCCAAGAGGGCAACGAGTGGTCGAGGCCGGTGAGTGCTGAGGATGTCGAGCGCGCCCGCATGGGCGACTGGTCGATTGTTCTCATCGGGCGTGAGCCAGTCGACCGCTCCTGGCTGCCGACGGACCTGACCGGCAAGGACGTGTTGTGCCTGGCCTCCGGCGGTGGCCAGCAGGGTCCGATCCTCGCCGCCGCAGGGGCGCGGGTCACCGTATTCGACAACTCACCCCGCCAGCTCGGCCAGGACCAGATGGTGGCGGCGCGCGACGGACTCGAGCTGCGCACCGTCCTAGGCGACATGCGCGACCTCAGCGCCTTCGGCGACGCAACATTCGACGTCGTATTCCATCCGGTCTCCAACCTATTCGTACCAGACTTGGCACCGGTGTGGCGTGAGTGCTTCCGCGTCCTGCGACCGGGCGGAACTCTGCTCGTGGGCTTCCTCAACCCTGATGTGTACTTGTTCGACCACGAGGCGCTCGACGAGCGCGGCGAGCTGATCGTCGCGCACAAGCTGCCCTACAGCGATGTCACGCAGTACTCCGCCGAGGAACGCGCCACGAAGTTCGGCGCGGATGCCGCTCTTGAATACAGCCACACCCTCACCGGCCAGATCGGCGGGCAACTCGCCGCGGGGTTCGTCCTCACCGGCTTCGCGGAAGCGCCGCACCAGTCCAACGCATCCGCTCAATACATGTCGAACTATTTTGCGACGCTGGCGGTCAAGCCGGGCTGACCCAGCCGTGGGGCCGGCCGAGACGGCCGTGTCTCCGAATGGCCAAGCGGAGCGCTGTGCCGGCCCGACCCCACTGACTTCGCTGAGCCACGATCGTGGCGGGTCGCCGAGCAGCGCGGTGGCGATGCCGAGCCGCTGGCGCATCCCGAGCGAGAAGCCGCCGATGCGACGGCGGGCGGCTCCGGCGAGGCCCACGTCCCGGAGCAGTTCGTCCACCCGGGCGCGCGGGATGCCGTTGCTCCGGGCCAGCACGGCGAGGTGGGCGCGGGCGGTGCGGCCGCCGTGGACGTCGCCCGCGTCGAGGAGGGCGCCGACGTGGCGCAGTCCGCGCGGGTGGTGACGGAACGGCAGGCCCTGGAGGGTGGCCGTTCCGGCGGTGGGCTCGACCAGGCCCAGCAGCATCCGCAGGGTGGTGGTCTTGCCTGCCCCGTTGGGTCCGAGGAATCCGGTGACCTCGCCCGGCCGTACGGTGAAGGTGAGGTCCTTGACGGCGGTGGCCGCGCCGTATCGCTTGGTCAGTCCGTTGACTTCGATCACGGTGCCAACGCTGCCGCGGGCCGGCCCCGTTCGTCATCGGGCCGCTGCCGACACCTGCCGCGGCCGGGTGTCGACCACGGGTGTACAACCGTGGTCCGATGCCGGCCCCAGGGGCGGTGGCTACGATCGCCCCATGTCCGCGACGCCCTCCCTGCCCCTGCTCAAGCGTGTGCCGCCGGGTCTCTGGGTGGCGGCCGCCTGGTACGCGGGGGTGGTCTTCACCTTCCTCATGCGTGCCCGGCTGCCCGGCGAGCAGGAGCCGTCCGTCCTGCCCGGGGTCATCTTCTACCGGTGGGACGGTCTGCTGACGCAGGTGCTCGCCGCGGCGCTGCTGGCGCGCGGCTGTGTCCTGCTGGAGCGGCGTCCGCTGAAGTCCCTGGCGATGGTGCTCGGCGCCGCCGCGCTCGCCACGCTCTCGCTGAGTGTGGGCGAGATTCCGCTGGCGCAGTTCCTGGCGGCCGACGTCGCGCTGTACTTCGTCGCGGCGACCAGGCCGCGCCGGACCGGGAACATCGCCCTGGCCATGGCGCTCGGCACCCTCATCGGATTCCTGGCCGTCCGAGTGGTGGCCCGGTGGAACGTCGGTACCTCGGCCGAGCTGGCCGTCGCCCTGACCGCGGTCGTCGCCTGGCTGGTCGGCCGCTCGGTGCACGAGGCACGCAAGCACGACGAGAGCCTGGCCGCGAAGGCGGCCGCTCAGGCGATCATCGCGGAGCGGCTGCGCATCGCCCGCGAGATGCACGACATGGTCGCGCACAGCGTCGGCATCATCGCCCTCCAGGCGGGTGCGGCCGCCCGGGTCGTGCACACCCAGCCGGACGCCGCCCGGGAGGCGATGAGCGCCGTGGAGACCGCGGGCCGGGAGACGCTGTCGGGGCTGCGCCGGATGCTCGGCGCGCTGCGCCAGGACGGGCCGGGGCTCCAGGGGCCGGAGCGGGAGGCGGCGCCGCTGCACCCGGCGGAGGGGCTCGCCGGCCTCGACCGGCTGGCGCGGGCCACGACCGCGGCCGGGGTCCGGGTCGACGTGCGGTGGCGGGGTGAACGGCGGCCGCTGCCACCGGACATCGACCTGTCGGCGTTCCGCATCATCCAGGAGTCGGTGACCAACGTGGTCCGGCACGCCGCCACCGGCTCCTGCCGGGTGTCCGTCGAGTACGGCCCCGAGGAGCTCGCCATCGAGGTCGCGGACGGCGGCCGGGGCCCCGGCAAGGCCGCGGACACCGGGTTCGGGCTGGCCGGGATGCGGGAGCGGGTCGCCCTGCTGCACGGCGAGTTCACCGCCGCCCCGCACCCGGAGGGCGGCTTCCGGGTGACGGCCCGGCTGCCGGTGCCGCAGGAGGACGCGGCATGAGCGACCGGGACGGGACGGCCCCGGCCCCGATCCGGGTGCTGCTCGCCGACGACCAGCCGCTGGTGCGGGCCGCACTGCGCATGGTCATCGCCGACCTCCCCGGCATCGAGGTGGCGGGCGAGGCGGGAACGGGCGACGAGGCGGTCCGGCTGACCGCTCAACTGGCCCCCGATGTCGTCGTGATGGACATCCGGATGCCGGGGCTGAACGGCATCGAGGCCACCGAACGGATCACCGCGGGGTCCGGTACCACGCATGTGCTGGTCCTGACGACGTTCGACGACGACTACGTGTACGGCGCGCTGCGCGCCGGTGCGGCCGGGTTCCTGGTCAAGGACATGGCGCTGGAGGACATTCTGGCGGCGGTCCGGGTGGTGGCGGCCGGGGACGCCCTGATCGCGCCGAGCGTCACCCGGCGGCTGATCAAGGACTTCGCGGGCCGCCCCGCCTCCGCCTCGCCGCAGCGGCCGCTCACCGCGATCACCGAACGGGAGCGCGAGGTGCTGGTGCTGGTCGGCAGCGGGCTGTCCAACGCGGAGATCGCGGAGCGGCTGTTCATCAGCGTCGCCACCGCGAAGACCTATCTGACCCGGCTGCTCGCCAAACTCGACGCGCGGGACCGGGTGCAGCTGGTCATCATCGCGTACGAGGCGGGACTGGTGTCACCGACCGGGTGACACAACCGTCCCTGGCGGGCTCCGAGGCACCACCCCGGCCTCGCCGCCACCCCGCTAGAGCCAGCCCTTCTCCCGCGCCGTCCGAACCGCCTCGGCCCGATTGCGCGCCGCCATCTTCTGGATCGCCATCGAGAGGTAGTTGCGGACCGTGCCCTGGGAGAGGTGCAGCGCCGCGGCGATCTCCGCGTTGGTCGAACCGTCCGCCGCCGAGCGCAGCACCTCGCGCTCCCGGTCGGTCAGCGGACTGGCCCCGTCGGCGAGGGCGGCGGCCGCGAGGGTGGGATCGATGACGCGTTCGCCGGTGAGCACCCTGCGTACCGCTTCGGCGAGCTGGGAGGCCGGGGCGTCCTTCACCAGGAACGCGTCGGCGCCCGACTCCATCGCGCGGCGGAGGTAGCCGGGGCGGCCGAAGGTGGTGACGACGACGACCTTGACGTCCGGGAGTTCGCGGTGCAGCTCGGCCGCCGCCTCGATGCCCGTCATACCGGGCATCTCGATGTCCAGGAGCGCCACGTCGACATCGTGTTCCCGGGCCGCGGCCAGCACCTCGTCACCGCGGGCGACCTGCGCGACGACCTCGATGTCGGGTTCCAGGCCGAGGAGCGCGGCCAGGGCTTCGCGCACCATGGACTGGTCCTCGGCGAGGAGGAGTCTGATCATGATCATTCCCGGGATCCCAGGCCGGATTCGAGCGGCACGCTGAGGGCGAGGGTGAAGCCCTTCCCGGAACGGGAGTTGGCGGCCCGGGTGGCCAGCGTCCCGTCGACGGTGGCGAGTCGCTCGGCGATGCCGGTGAGGCCGTTGCCGAACGTCGTAGCGCTGGCGCCGCGGCCGTCGTCGGCGACGGTGAGTTCGAGGATCCGCCCGTCCAGGGTCTGGCGCGGGGCGAGACTGACCTTGCAGTTCCGGGCGCCGCTGTGGCGTACGACGTTGGTGACGGCTTCCCGGAGCGCCCAGGCGAGCACCTCCTCCGGTTTCTCGGAGAGGTCCTCGGGGGGCTCGGCCGGGACATCGGCGGTGATCCCGGCGGCGGCCAGGGCGGTGCGGGCACCGGCCAGTTCACCGGGGAGGGTCGGACGGCGGTAGCCGGTGACGGCGCCGCGTACGTCCACCAGGGCCTGGCGGCTGACCTGTTCGATGTCCGCGACCTGCGCGGCCGCCTGCTCCGGGTGGTCGGGGAGCATCCGCCCGGCCAGTTCGCTCTTGAGGGTGATCAGCGAGAGGGAGTGGCCGAGCAGATCGTGCAGATCCCGGGCCAGCCGCAGCCGTTCCTCGTTGGCGGCGAGCTGGGCGACGGTGGCGCGGGCCTCGCGGAGCTGGATCGTGGTGTGGATCATCTGCCGGATGCCGGTCATCGAGAAGCCGCCGAGCAGGGCCGGGAAGACCAGGGCCGTGATGATCTCGCGGGGATGGTCCCCGGTCAGGCCGATGCCGACGAGCGCGGCGGTGACGACGGGGATCATCCAGCGGGCCGTCCGCAGCGGCAGGGTGGCCCCGGCGGAGACCGCGACGTACACGAACAGGACGAGCCACGGGGGGCCGAGTGTCAGGGACAGCGTGACGGCGAGGCCGCTCAGGAAGGCGAGCGCGATCCGGACCTGGACCGTGTTGAGCATCTTCGGGGCCAGGCGGAAGACCAGGACCAGGTAGCAGCCGACGAAGACCACCAGCCCGAGCGTGCCGAGCGCGGTCGCCCACGAGGTGTGGGCACCGTCGGCGAGGTCCTTGACCGGCGCGCTCATGAAGGCGAGCCAGACGCCGACCCAGAGGCCCTTGACCGCCGCCTGCCTGCGGTTCTCCGGCGGGCGCCCGATGCCCACGGACATCTCGTCCTCGTTCACGCCTTGAGGGTGTCCTTCCGGTAGAGCCAGGCCGCACCGCCCGCGAAGAGCAGGAAGTAGACGCAGAGGATGGCGACGTCCTTGGCATGCGGCGCGCCGCCCGTCTCGACGGCCTGGCCGAGTGCAGCGTACGCGTGCGTGGGCAGCCATTCGGAGATGTTCTGGATCCACTGCGGGAAGGTCGAGGCGGGCATCCACAGGCCGCCGAGGATCGACAGCACAAAGTAGATGATCATGGTGATCGGGCGGACCGCGTCACCGCTGGCGATGTAGCCGATGGCGACTCCGAGGGCGGCGAAGACCAGCGACCCGGCCCAGATGAGGCCGGTCAGGGCCAGCCACTGCCAGAGGTCGAACCGTACGTGCTTGGCGGACGCGGCGACGAGGAAGACGACCACGATGCAGGGCAGGGTGACCATCGCGGCGCTGGCGATCTTGGCCAGTACGTAGCTGCGGCTGGGCAGCGCGGTCAGCCGGAGCTGGCGGACCCAGCCCTTCTCGCGCTCCTTGGCGATGCGCTCGCTGTTGCCCATCAGGACAGCGGTCAGCGCACCGAAGGAGGCCATCGAGACCATGAAGAAGGACTGCAGGGTCAGCTCGGTGTGCGGCACCTTGTCGGTGGTGTTCTGGGTGCTGGAGATCAGCACGTAGAGCACCGACGGGTAGATGACCGAGAAGAACATGAACTTCTTGTTCCGCAGGGTGCGGGTCACTTCGAGCCTGATCAGGGCCCACGAGAAGAGATTCAGCATGCGGTCCTGGCCTCCTCGGCCTCGGTGATGGCGACGAAGGCCTGCTCCAGTCCGAGTCCCGCGACTTCGAGCTCGCGCGGGTAGAGGCCGAGGCCGTAGACGGCGTGCACGGTCGCGTCGGCGTTGTGCGACTGGATACGGACCCGGTGGCCGCTGATGTCGAGCGTGGAGAGGAACGGCAGGGCGCGCAGGGCCTCTTCGTCGACCGGGCCCTCCAGCTCGAAGGAGATCCGGCGGGCCCCGGCCCTGGCCTTGATCTCGGCCGCGGTGCCGTCGGCGAGGATCCGGCCCTTGTGCAGGACCAGGACGCGGTCGGCGATGGCGTCGGCCTCTTCGAGGTAGTGGGTGGCGAACAGGACGGTGCGGCCCTGGTCGGCCTGATCGCGCATGGTGGCCCAGAAGGCCTTCCGGGCGGTGACGTCCATCCCGGTGGTCGGCTCGTCGAGCACGATCAGGTCGTTGGCCCCGGCGGTGGCGAGTGCGAACCGTACGCGCTGCTCCTGGCCGCCGGACAGCTTGTTGACCATGCGGCCGGCGATCGAGGCGATACCGGCCCGCGCCAGCACCTCGGTCACCGGGTAGGGCTTGGGGTGCAGAGCGCAGACGAGCCGGACCAGCTCCTCGACCGTGACCTCCTCCATCAGACCGCCGGTCTGCAGCATCGCGCCGACGCGTCCGGCCGCGATGGCCGCCTGCGGGGTCCTGCCGAAGAGCCGGACCGTCCCGGAGTCGGCGGTGCGCAGGCCGAGGAGGAGGTCGAGGGCGGAGGACTTGCCCGCGCCGTTGGGCCCGAGCAGCGCCACGGTCTCGCCGGGGTGCAGGTCGAGAGTGAGCCCGTCCACGGCGCGTACGTCGCCGTATGCCTTGCTGACCTGGTCGAAGCTGACCACGGCGGTCTTCGCCTCGGTGGCCTCGGGGGCTGTCGTTGTCATGGGTCCAGCCTGGCGGAGCGGGGGGCGCGCCCGGCAGGGTCACGGGTCGTGAATCCGGGATGACAGATGTCATGCCGTAGGCGTGACGGCCGCGGCGGCGCCGGGTGCCGGAGACCTCGGGGACAGCCTCGGACGGCGCCGCCCCCGGCCGGGGATCCGGTCGGGGGCGGCGCCGTGCGGTGCGGTCCGGTGTCAGCCGTTGCCGCCGAGATCGATCGTGACGATCCGGTCGGCGGGGGTCTTGCCCAGCAGCGCGCCCCGCATGGCGAAGGCCACGTCGTCGGCGCTGAGCTGGTGCTTCGTACCGTCGCCCTTGGTGATCATGATGCCGTCGAAGACGCCTTCGCAGAGGGTGTCGATGGCCTTCTTGTCGTAGTGGTCGACGAGCTTGGTGCCACCGTCGACCGGCACCATCGAGAGGATCTTCGGCAGCGACTTGGCCGGGCCGAACTGGATCTGCTTGGGTCCGGCCTTGATCGTGATCAGACCGGACATCGCGGGCTCCGCGAACGCCTTCATGGCCCGGTCCAGTTCGGCCTGGCTGATGGTGGGCTCGCGAGCGGTGACGGGCAGCTCGACGGTGGCCGCTTTGCCCGTCTCCACCTGGGCGCGGTAGGCGTCGCGCACCGAGCCCATCGACTGGTTGGCGTCGAGCGCCTTGCCCGCCTTGCCCGGTACGGCGACGGCCTTGCCCGGCTCGAACTTGATGGTGCCGTTGCTGGCCGTGCCGGAGGCGCCGGCCAGGTCGGTCAGTGCGCCCACGAGCTTCTCCTCGTCGACCGGGATCACCGGCTCGATGTCGCGCTTGCCGCCGAAGAGCGAGCCGATGACGGAGACCGGGTTGTAGTCGCTTCCCGCCGCGGAGCGCACGGTCGCCTGGCTGTCCAGGGCGAGTCCGGCCTTGTCCGGTGCGAGCTGCGTCTCCTTGCCGTCCACGCTCAGCTTGAGCGGGGTCTTGGCCCGTGCGCCCAGAGCGGCGTCCAGCTTCTCGACACCGTCCTCCTTCGTGCCGCCGCCGATGTCGACGCCGAGGACGGTGGTGCCCTTGGGGACGTCGGAGTGGTTCATCAGCAGCCCGGCGCCGTACGCGACCCCTAGCAGGCAGACGGCGGCCACGCAGAGCAGGACCAGCTTCGAACGGCCCTTCTTCGCCGGGGCCTTCGCCGCGGCGGGCTCAGCGGCGGTGCGAGCCGCGGGCTCGGGCGCCTGGGCGGCGAACCCTCCCGG
This sequence comes from Streptomyces sp. NBC_01260, assembly GCF_036226405.1. Taxonomy (NCBI): domain Bacteria; kingdom Bacillati; phylum Actinomycetota; class Actinomycetes; order Kitasatosporales; family Streptomycetaceae; genus Streptomyces; species Streptomyces sp. NBC_01260. Next base: position 2,716,420 of record NZ_CP108464.1, read on the forward strand.
GCCGGCCGGTCCGGTGCCCATCGGGTTGTCCGGGACCCGCGGGGTGAGATCGGGACCCTGGAACGGCGACTGGGGCCCCGAGGGGCGGCGCTCCGAAGGCACCACGGGGATGCCGCTGGTCAGCGTGTCACCCGAGACGTTGTCACCGGAGCCGGAGCCGGGTCCGGCGGGCGGGAACTGCGGTGTGAGGACGGCGGTGTCGTCGGACATCCGCGGCGGTACGCCACCGGGGCCGCCGGGCGCCTGCGCTCCGCCCGGTCCCGAGCCGAAGGGGCCCGGTCCGTCGAGGTCCGGGGTGAGCGGGGAGGCGCCGCCGGCCGGTCCCGTGGTGGGTCCGGACGGGCCCGGCGTACGGATACCGAGGTTCGGCGTGGAGCGCGGCCCGCCGGGGCCGGCCGCACCGAACGCGTCGGAGCCGGGTGCGAGCGGCTCGCCCGCGCGCTGCGGGCCGTCCGAGAAGTACGGCAGATCGGCGCGCGGACCGGCGGGCGGGGTGGCCCGCTCGGCTCCCGCACCGTTCGTACCGCCGCCGGGACCGGTGGCGGAGAAGCCCGCACCGTTCGTACCGCCGCCGGACGACGGCTTGCCCGTCGCGCCGTTCGCGGACGCGTCGGCCGAGCCGCCCGCCGGGGCCTTGCGCGGCGCGAACCAGTCGCTGCCGCTCTTCTCCCTGGCCGGCTTGTCGGCAGCGGGTTCCGCCGCGGAGGCGGACCCGTCCCTGGCCTCGGGCCCCGGTGCGGCGGATGCCCCCTGCGCGCCGTTGGACGCGGAGGGGCCCGGACGCGGGATGTTGCCGGTGCGCTCGTTGCCCGGGCCGCCGTCCGCGTCGCTCATGGGCGTACGCATGACAACCGGCGGGATCGGACGCGAGCCGGGGATGTTGATCCGGATACGCGTCGTCAGCGTCGTCTCCGTCCTCGGCTCTTCGGGCTGGGGCGGATCCGCACGCTCCGGGGTCTCCTCCGGGGCATCCTGCGAAGGGTGCAGCGACGGATACTGGCGGGATCCGTACGGCGGCGTACCCGAGGGGTACGCGGCTCCCCCGCGGCCCTGGGGCCCGGAGGACGAACTGTCAGTTTCACGACTCAAAGCAGGTTCTCCCGATTGGCTCCGCCGCCCGTACTTCCCCCGTGCCGCAGGGCAGGGGACGGCTCGGCGCGCGAACCACCTTACTGGCCGCGGCCGACAGACACCCCGCGACCGGGGGAAACGACTGCGCACCCCCCGGACGGACAGGGGGCATTACGGGATCGGACGTGGCACATTACTTGCCAGGCCGGCCGCTGTCGGCACCCGGTTGGGGTGACCGCGACATGGTGGCACAGATCACAGCGACGACCATCCCGCCCAGCATGAAGAGGGCAAGGCCCAGTTCATCACCGAAGACATAGTCGCCTTCCGGGCGTCCGCCCAGCAGAACAATGACCGAAATCAGCCACCCCGCGGCGGGTGCCAGGGCGCCCGGCTGCGTACCCATGAGGACGCGGCCACCGTGGAAGAGCCCGGCGGACGCCAGCAGCGAGAGCAGCAACCCGCCCGGGAACCAGGCGGATTGGACCAGCGTTCCAGCGATCCCGACGACCGCGCCGAGGACCGCGAGGCCCAGCAGGGCGGCGATCCGGCGGGGGTTGAGGGGAGCGGCCAGACCGGTGGCCGGAATGTCCCTCGGAGGTGCGTTGGTCCGCGCGGCCCGTTGCCTGCCGCCGCTCACTGGTCCGCTCCCGTCACACCGGCGAAGAGATCGTCTTCCCGCGCCCCCGGAGCGGCGCCCGGGACGCCGCTCACCAACTCGTAGTACTCGGTGGTGAGGACGGGCTGGCCCAGGTCGTTCGACAGGGCGAAGAAGGGGCCGGTCAGCGCGATCTGGGTGGCGTGCGCCCGCATCGCCGCGGCCTTGGCCTCCGCGTAGTCGGTGCCGTCGATCTCGGTGGTGATCAGGGTGTCGTTCGCCACACCCGGTACGTCGCCGATCGCGGCGATGCCCGGGAAGGTGTCGGGGGCGGTGGCCCGCAGGTGCGCGAAGGCTTCCTCGGCGACCGTGCGCGGCACCCGGTTCCAGTAGATCTTGGCGATGGTGTGCGGGGCGCCGGAGCCCGCGCGGTACGCGGGGTCGGCGGCCAGTTCGGCCGCGCGCGTCGCGACCCGGTGCGCCTGGATGTGGTCGGGGTGCCCGTAGCCCCCGTCGGGGTCGTACGTGACCAGGACCTGGGGGCGGACCGAGCGGATCACCTCCACGAGGTACCCGGCGGCCTCGTCCACGTCGGCGGACCAGAAGGCGCCGGGGCGGTGGTTCTGCTCGACGCCCATCATTCCGGAGTCGCGGAACCGGCCGGGGCCGCCGAGGAGGCGGTGGTCGGTGACCCCCAGCTCCTTCATCGCCGCCGCGAGCTCGCCCTGCCGCCAGGGCCCCAGGGAGTCGTCCCGGTCGGCGGCGAGGTGCGCGAGCGCGGGCGGGATGATCTCACCCTCCTCGCCGAGCGTGCAGGTCACCAGGGTTACCAGGGCGCCGTCGGCCGCGTACCTGGCCATGGTGGCGCCGTTGTTGATCGACTCGTCGTCGGGGTGCGCGTGCACCAGGAGCAGACGCCGGGCAGGAAGGTCCGTCATGGGACCACCCTACGAGCCGACGGCCCCGATGGCCGACGGCGCCCACAGGCCGGGCGCCGACGAACCGCGGACGGTTGCCGCTCTCAGAATTTGAGTCCTCCGATCATGCCCGCCACGTTCGTCGTCACCTCGGAGATGGTGGGCGCGATGGACGAGCTGGCGAGATAGAAACCGAGCAGCATGCAGACCACCGCATGTCCGCCCTTCAGTCCGGACTTCCGGACCAGCAGGAAGACGACGATCGCCAGCAGCACCACCGCCGAAATCGAGAGTGCCACGGCGGTTCACCTCCATCAGTACGGTCGGGACGGGCAGCACGCATGGAGCCAGCAGGTTCATACCCACCGAGCGCTACGGATCATAACTATCCGTGGCAGGGCATTGATCGGGGCACAGCAGCACGAGGGGCGCACGGACAGGGGGCGGCCGATAGGTTCGGCACATGACTTCGTCAGAGATCACCTTTCCCCTCCAGTTGGCCCGGACGATGCGCTTCACCCTGGGCGCACCACGCGCGTTCACCGTGTCACCCGATGGTGAGCGGGTGATCTTCCTTCGCTCGGGGTCGGGCACCGACCGGACGGGCCGGCTCTGGGTGCTGGACCTGGGCGGCGACGGCACCCCGCAGGAGCGGGTGGTGGCCGATCCCGCGGTGCTGCTGGGCGGTTCGGCGGAGCGGCTGTCGGTGCAGGAGCGGGCCCGGCGCGAGCGGAGCCGCGAGGGGTCGTCGGGGATCGTGGGCTACGCGGTGGACGCCGCGGCCGAGTTGGCGGCGTTCGCGCTCTCCGGGAAGGTGTACGTCGCCGACCTGCGGGCGGGCACGGCGCGCGCGCTGCCCGTGCCCGGCCCGGTGATCGATCCCCGCCCCTCCCCGGACGGGCGACACATCGCATACGTGTCCAAGGGGGCGCTGCGCGTCGTGGGGGCCGGGGGCGAGGAGGACAGGGCGCTCGCGGAGCCGGAGGACGCACAGGTCGGTTACGGCCTCGCGGAGTTCATCGCGGCCGAGGAGATGCAGCGCTCGCGGGGCTTCTGGTGGTCGCCGGAGTCGGACCGGCTGCTCGTCGCCCGGGTCGACGACAGCCCGGTGCAGCGGTGGTGGATCGCCGATCCCGCGCACCCGGAGCGCAAGCCCGCCGAGGTCGCGTACCCGGCGGCCGGGACGCCCAACGCCGTGGTGCGGCTCTTCGTCGTGAACCTGGCCGGGGAGCGCACCGAAGTGGTGTGGGACCGGAACCGGTTCCCGTATCTGGCGCGGGTGCACTGGTCGTCGGACGGGGCGCCGCTGCTACTCGTGCAGGCCCGTGACCAGCAGAGCCAGCTCCATCTCGCGGTGGACCCGGAGACCGGCACGACCCGGACGGTGCACGTCGACGAGGACCCGGTCTGGCTGGACCTGTTCCCGGGGGTGCCGGCCTGGGCGCCGGACGGGCGGCTCGTGCGGATCGCGGACGAGGGCGGGGCGCGGGTCCTCGCGGTCGGCGACCGGCTGCTGACCGGGGCGCAGTTGCAGGTCCAGGCGGTCCTGGACATCGGCGATTCGGACATCCTGGTGACGGCGTCGGCGGGTGAGCGGGCGGCCGTGCCGGACATCGGCGAGAGCCATGTCTACCGGGTCAACGAGCTGGGCGTGGAGCGGGTCTCGGAGGGCGCGGGCGTGCATTCCGCGGTCCGGGCCGGCGGGGTGTCGGTGCTGGTCTCCACCTCTCCGGACCGGCCCGGAACGACCGCCCAGGTGCTCCGGAACGGGAAGCGGATCGCCACCGTCGCGAACCACGCGGAGCAGCCGGTTCTGTCCGTCCGGGCGCAGCTCACCGAAGGGGGCGCACGGCGAATTCCGTGCGCCGTGCTGCTCCCCACCGGCTACAAGGAATCGGATGGTCCGCTTCCGGTTCTGATGGATCCGTACGGCGGGCCGCACGGCCGCCGGGTGGTCGCCACCCACAACACGCATCTCACCTCGCAATGGTTCGCGGACCAGGGATTCGCCGTGGTCGTCGCGGACGGCCGGGGCACCCCGGGCCGTTCACCCGGCTGGGAGAAGGCGGTCAAGAACAACCTGACCCTCACCCTCGACGACCAGGTCGAGGCGCTGCACGCGCTCGCCGAGCGGTTCCCGCTGGACCTGGACCGGGTGGCCATCCGCGGCTGGTCGTACGGCGGGTACCTGGCGGGCATGGCCGTGCTGCGGCGGCCCGATGTGTTCCACGCGGCCGTCGTGGGCGCCCCGGTGACCGATCAGCGGCTCTACGACACCCACTACACGGAGCGCTACCTGGGCGACCCGGCGACCCAGCCCGAGGTGTACGCGTACAACTCGCTGGTCACCGACGAGGGCCTGTCGCACGCCGCCGAACAGGTGCGGCCGATGCTGATCGTCCACGGTCTCGCGGACGACAACGTGGTGGTCGCGCACACGCTGCGGCTGTCGTCGGCGCTGCTCGCCGCGGGGCGGCCGCACGAGGTGCTGCCGCTGAGCGGGGTGACCCACATGACCCCGCAGGAGAAGGTGGCGGAGAACCTGCTGCTGCTCCAGGTGGACTTCCTGAAGCGGTCGCTGGCGAGCCCGGCAGCCTGAGGGTCCCCTACCAGCCGGGCGGCGGCTGGGAGGGCGGCGGGGGCGGTCCGAAGCCGCCGCCCTGCGGGTATCCGTATCCCGGGGCGGGCGGCTGCTGCCCCGGGTACGGGCCGGCGTCCTGTCCGGGGTGCGCTTCGGGGCCGTACCCGGGTGTTCCGTATCCCGGCTGCCCGTAGCCGGACCCGTACCCCGGTCCGTACGGGCCCGGGACGTCGGCGAAGCCCCTGGGGGCCAGCGCGATCAGCACCACCACGGCGACGAACGCCTCGAAGAGCCAGCTGACCAGCATGAGCTGCGACTCGGTCGGCAGCGAACCGAGGTGGTCGAGCAGGTCGTAGTGCACGGCCCGGACCACGCCCAGCACCCCGCCGGGCAGCAGCAGCGCGGCGGCCAGCAGACCGAACGGCCTTGAGTGCACGGCGTGGAAGAGGGCGCTCACCCCCGCGAACACGCAGAGCAGGGCCGTCAGCACGGAAGCCCAGCCCGGCGGCGGATCGATCACCCCGTAGCCGAGATGGTCACCGCCCAGGTACCAGTCGGGGAAGAACTCCGACTGGTACCTGGTGATCTGGCGGACCTCCCAGGCGATCAGTACCGCTCCGGCCGCGCACAGCAGCAGGAACGCGGTGACCGAGGCGCCCGGTCCTGGCCGGGTGGGCAGCTGCTCGTAGGAACCGGCCGGCGGACGGCGCCCCGCCCCGGCGGTGATGAGGAGCGCGATACCCGCCGCGAGGCCCGCGAAGGCACAGATCAGCGCCCGGGTGCGCAGGTCGTCCGAGAACGACGACTCCATCACCCGGCTGCCGATGTTCCAGAGTCCGGGCAGCCTGACGGCAAGGGTGACCACTCCGGTGGTGACGAGCACCGCGGCGGCGACCGAGGAGCGCAGCGCGGCGACGGCGGCGACCACGTACACCACGAACAGGGCGACATCCATGGCCGTGGTCGCGGGCATCGCGTGCGGGCGGGTGCCGTAGAACCCGGCCCAGTACCGCCACAGCTCGTCGGACTCCACCGCCCTGATGTCCCGTACGAGCCAGCTCGCGACGATCACCGCGAGCACGCCGCAGAGGACGGCGCCGGTGACTCTTGCTCCCCGCGTGAGTATCACCCGAGCGATACTCCACCGCACCCGCCCTCCCGACAAGAGGGCCGCGACCGCGCGGTCCCGCCGGGCGACCGGCCGGGGGACTTGACGGCCCCCGGCCGGTCCACGGCACCCGCACGGCCGTACGTCGTCCATGCTGACGGGTCCGTATATCGGACGTGAGACGGACGAGTTGCCCGTGCGTTAACGGCTCGCCGGGTCAGCTGACCCGGCTGCTGCCGGCGGGCGGCGGCCCGTCGTCACCGCGCTCCGACGACGGCCCGTCGTCCTGGCTCGGGGCGCTCGGGGGCTCCGACGACGGCGGCCTGCGGGCCTCCTTGTCCACCTTCTCCACGTCCGGACCGGGCCCGCCCTCCTCCTGCACCGGCCCCAGCGTGCCCTCCGGAGGCACCACGCGCTTCTCCTCCGCGAAGTGGCAGGCCGAATCGTGCCGGGCCGGGGTGTCCGTCTCCCGGAAGACCGCCGGGACGGCCAGCAGCGGAACCTCCAGCTCGCACCGCTCCTGCGCCTTCCAGCAGCGGGTGCGGAAGCGGCAGCCGGAGGGCGGGTTGGCGGGCGACGGCACGTCACCGTGCAGGATGATCCGCTCGCGGTACTCGCGCGCCATCGGGTCCGGCACCGGCACGGCGGAGAGCAGCGCCTGGGTGTACGGGTGCGTGGGGTGCTCGTAGATCTCCTCGTCCGTGCCGATCTCGGCGAACCGGCCCAGGTACATCACCCCGACCCGGTCGGAGATGTGCCGCACGATCGACAGGTCGTGCGCGATGAAGACGTAGCTGAGGCTGAACTCCGACTGGAGCCGGTCCAGCAGGTTGACGACCTGCGCCTGGACGGAGACGTCGAGCGCCGATACCGGTTCGTCGGCGACGATGATCTCGGGGTTGAGCGCGAGGCCGCGGGCGATGCCGATGCGCTGGCGCTGTCCGCCGGAGAACTGGTGCGGATAGCGGTTGATGTACTCCGGGTTGAGACCGACGACGTCGAGCAGGTCCTGCACCTTGCGCCGGCGGTCACCCTTGGGGGCCACCTCGGGGTGGATCTCGTACGGCTCCCCGATGATGTCACCCACCGTCATACGCGGGTTCAGCGAGGTGTACGGGTCCTGGAACACCATCTGGATATTGCGGCGCACGGCCTTCAGGGCGCGGCCGGAGAGCTTGGTGATGTCCTCGCCCTTGTACCGGATCATTCCGGCCGTCGGATCCTCCAGGTGCACGAGCAGCCGGGCGACGGTCGACTTCCCGCAGCCGGACTCCCCCACGATGCCGAGGGTCTCGCCCGCCGCCAGGTCGAAGGAGACCCCGTCGACCGCCCGCACGGCCCCGATCTGCTTCTTGATCACGATGCCCCGGGTCAGCGGGTAGTGCTTGACGAGGTCGCGCACCTCCAGGATCGGTTCCTTGCCCGCCTGGGCGCTCGTCTCCCGTGACTTGGCCAGCAGGGCGCGTGCCACCTCGCCCTCCTGGCGCGCTCCCCTGCGCCCCGAGTGGTCAGTGTGCATCGAGCGTCTCCTTCCAGAAGTAGCAGGCGCTCTGACGGTTCTCGGCCACGTCGAACAGCGGCGGTACGTCCTTGCGGCAGACGGCCTGGGCCATCGGGCAGCGCGGGTTGAAGGCGCAGCCGCGCGGGATGTGCAGCAGGTTGGGCGGCAGCCCCTTGATCGCGTACAGCTCCTGGCCCTTCTGGTCCAGGCGCGGGATCGAGCGGAGCAGGCCCTTGGTGTACGGATGCGCGGGCGCCTTGTAGATCTCGTGGACCGGTGACGTCTCGACGATCCGGCCCGCGTACATCACGGCGATCTTGTCCGCGACGTCGGCGACGACACCCAGGTCGTGGGTGATCAGGATCAGCCCCATGTTCAGTTCGCGCTGGAGCTCCGCGAGCAGGTCCATCACCTGGGCCTGGACGGTGACGTCGAGGGCGGTGGTGGGCTCGTCCGCGATGATCAGCGAGGGCTCCAGGGCCAGCGCCATGGCGATCATGATGCGCTGGCGCATACCGCCGGAGAACTGGTGCGGGTAGTTGCCGACCCGTTCCTTGGCGGCCGGGATCCGCACCCGGTCCATCAGCTCCACGGCCTTGGCCTTCGCGTCCTTGCGGGACAGGCCCCGGTGGACCACGAACATCTCGCCGAGCTGCTCGCCCACCGTCAGCACGGGGTTGAGGGAGGAGAGCGCGTCCTGGAAGATCATGGCCATCTCCTGGCCGCGGATCTTCCGGCGCTCCTCCTTCTTGAGCTTCAGCAGATCGCGGCCCTTGAAGAGGATCTCGCCGCCGCTGATCTTTCCCGGCGGCATGTCGAGAATCCCCATGATCGCCTGTGCGGTGACCGACTTGCCGGAGCCGGACTCGCCGAGCACGGCGAGCGTCTCCCCCTCGGACACCGAGTAGTTGACCCCGTTGACGGCCTTGGCGACGCCTTCCCGGGTGTGGAACTCCACGTGCAGATCGCGCACTTCGAGCAACATGGCAGCGGACTCCTCAGCGCAGCTTGGGGTCGAGGGCGTCGCGCACCGCGTCGCCGAGCATGATGAACGCGAGCACGGTGACCGCCAGCGCACCGGCCGGCCAGAGGAGCATGTGCGGGGCGTTGCGGATGTACTGGGACGCGGCGGAGATGTCGATGCCCCAGGAGACGGCGGGTGGCTTCAGGCCGACGCCGAGGAACGACAGGGTCGCCTCCAGGGAGATGTACGTGCCGAGCGCGATGGTGGCGACGACGATCACCGGGGCGATGGCGTTGGGTGCGATGTGGCGGAGCATCATGCGCCCGTTGGAGGCGCCGAGCGCGCGGGCCGCCTGCACGTAGTCGTTGTGCTTGGCGGTGATGACGGAGCCGCGGGCGATGCGGGCGATCTGCGGCCAGCCCAGCAGCACGATGAAGCCGATCACCGGCCAGACGGTGGTGCTGGTCACCACGGAGAGGAAGACCAGGCCGCCGAGGACGACCGGGATGCCGAAGAAGACGTCGGTGAGGCGGGAGAGGACCGCGTCCCACCAGCCACCGAAGAAACCGGCGAAGCCGCCCAGGATGCTGCCGATCAGCGAGACGCCGATGGTGGAGCAGATGCCCACGGTCACCGAGTTGCGGGCGCCGTACACGACGCGGGTGTAGACGTCGCAGCCCTGGCCGTCGAACCCGAAGGGGTGGCCCGGCTGGGAGCCCTGCTGCGCCTTGTCCAGGTTGCAGTCGAGCGGGTCACCGGAGGCGATGAGCTGCGGCCAGATCGAGATGACCACCAGGAAGAGGATGATCAGCGCGGAGATGATGAAGACCGGGTTGCGGCGCAGGTCGTGCCAGGCGTCGGACCACAGGCTCTGCGGTTTGGTCCCCGGGCCCGTTCCGCCGGGGCCGCCGGGGGTCTTCTCGAGGGTGGTGCCCTCTTCGAGTGCGAGGTCCATCGTTCCGCCCGCTCCGGCCGACGAGATCGCCTCGTCCGGTGTCTGCTCAGGCATAGCGGATCCTCGGGTCGAGTACGGCGTACAGCAGGTCGACGATCAGGTTCGCCGCCAGGAAGACCAGGACCAGGACGGTGACGAACCCGACGACGGTCTGCGAGTTCTGGCGCAGGATGCCCTGGTAGAGCTGGTAGCCGACGCCATGGATGTTGAAGATCCGCTCCGTGACGATCGCCCCGCCCATCAGGGCGCCCACGTCCGTACCGATGAAGGTGACGACGGGGATCAGCGAGTTGCGCAGCAGGTGCCGCACGATCACCCGGCGCCTGGGCAGGCCCTTGGCGACCGCCGTACGGACGTAGTCGGCGCGGGCGTTCTCCGCGATCGAGGTCCGGGTGAGCCGGGTGACGTAGGCCAGTGACACGGAGGCGACCACGAGCCCCGGGATGATCAGCTCGTTGAACGGGGCCTCCGAGGAGACCGACGGTTTGATGACGCCCCATTCCACGCCGAGCAGCAGCTGGAGCAGCAGACCGGTGACGAAGGTCGGAATGGAGATGACGACCAGGGTCAGGATCAGCACGGAGGTGTCGACGGGGCGGCCGCGGCGCAGGCCGGTCACGACACCGAGGCTGATTCCGATGACGATCTCGAAGACGAGCGCCACGATGGTGAGGCGGATGGTGATGGGGAAGGCCGTGGCCATCAGCTCGGTGACCTTCTGCCCGTTGAACGCGGTGCCGAAGTCGCCGGTGAAGACGTTGCCCATGTAGGTGAGGTATTGCTGCCAGACCGGCTTGTCGAGACCGAATTCCGAACGCAGTTGGGCGGCGGTCGCCGGATCGCACTGGCGGTCGCCGCAGAGACCCGCGATGGGGTCACCCATCACGTTCACCATGAGGAAGATCAACAGCGTGGTGCCGAAGAAGACCGGGATCATCTGCAGCAGCCGCCGGATCACATAACGTCCCATGAAGGGCTCCGGGGGTCTCGGGGTGGCTGAGGAGTCATCGGGTGCCGGGGACGGGCGAGGCCGGGTGGCCGGTGCGCTCCCCGCACCGGCCACCCGGCCTCAGCCGGTCACTTGACCTTGATCTGCTCGTACACCGGGACGCTGAACTGGTTCAGCGCCACGTTGCTGACCCTGTCCGAGTAGCCGGCACTGCCGTTCTGGTACCAGAGCGGGATGACGGGCATCTGCGCGACCATGACCTTCTCCGCGTCCTGGAACGTGGAGACCGCCTTGGCCTTGTCGGCCTCCGCGTTGGCCTTGTTGACCAGGTCGTCGAACTGCTTGTTGTTCCACTTGCCGTCATTGGAGGAGGCGTTGGTGTAGTAGACGGGCTGCAGGAAGTTCTGGATCAGCGGGTAGTCCATCTGCCAGCCCGCGCGCCAGGCGCCGTGCAGCTTCTGCTGCGAGACCTGGCTGCGGAAGTCGGCGAAGGTGCCGATCGGGGCGCCCACACAGGCCTTGTTGTTGCCCAGCACCTTGTTGATGCTGTTGCAGACGGCGTCGACCCACTCCTTGTGCGAGCCGGTGTCCGCGTTGTACGAGATCTTGAGCTGGCCGCCGGGGATGCCGCCGCCGTCCTGGACCATCTTCTTGGCCTCGGCCGCGTCGTACGTGCACTCCTTGCCGCACAGGCCCTTCTTGAAGCCGCCTTCGGCGCCGAGGACGGGGGAGGTCCAGTCGGAGGCCGGGGTGCGGGTCTTCTGGAAGATCTGGTCGGTGATCTGCTCGCGGTTGATCGCCATCGACAGGCCCTGACGGACCTTGATCCCGCCGGGGGTGTCCCACGCCTTGTCGTAGAAGGGGAAGGCGAGGGTCTGGATGATGCCGGCCGGGGTGTTGATGTAGCGGTCGCCGAGGTCGGCCTTGACGTTCTTGAGCTGCGAGGCGGGCACGTCGTCGACGAGGTCGAGGTTTCCGGCCGTCAGGTCGGTGTAGGCGGTGTTGTTGTCGGTGTAGACCTTGAGGTCGATGCCGCCGTTCTGCGCCTTGTCGCCACCGGGGTACTTGTCCCACGTGCGCAGGCTCATGGAGGAGCCCTTGGTGTACTTGTCGATGGTGTACGGGCCGTTGCCGACCGGCTTGGACACCCAGGCGGCGTGGTCGCTGAAAAAGGTCGTGGGCAACGGGGCGAAGGCGGGATAGCCGAGGGTGTCGGGCCAGAGGGAGAACTTCTGCGACAGCTTGACCGTGAAGGTCCTGTCGTTCACCAGCTTGAGGCCGGAGAGCGTGGCCGCGGAGGCCGTGCCGGTCGCGGGGTGGACCTTGTCGTATCCGTCGATGTAACCGAAGAAGTAGGCGTTCTTCTGGTTGTTCTTCAGCAGGGCACCGTAGTTCCAGGCATCCACGAACGACTTCGCGGTGATCTTCTCGCCGTTGCTGAAGGTCCAGCCGTCCTTCACGGTGACCGTGAAGTTCTGGTTGTCCTTGGAGTCGATCTTCTCGGCGAGCATGTTGGTGGCCTCGCCGGTCTTCGGGTCGTACTTCTTGAGCCCCCGGAAGATCATGTCGAGGACCTTGCCGCCCTGCACCTCGTTGGTGTTGGCCGGCTCCAGCGGGTTCTGCGGGTCACCCCACGAAGAACTCACAATCCCATTGGCGCCGCCGCCACCGCCACCGCCGCCCCCTCCACCGCAGGCTGTCGCCGCCAGAGCGACGGCGACCGCGCATGCGGCCCACTTGACCTGTGTGGCTCCGCGCATGGACTGCCTCCTCGTAGTGCTCCCTCTTACTTGAGGTCAAATATCACCTCATACCTGACCTTGCGCATATTTACTCCCGCCATCCGGGCACGGCGGACGTCACCCGGATGCGACAGCGGCGCGCGGAACGGACGCTCTTGGCAGGCGCATGCCATACCCGCAGAGGGGGTCGAGGCGGCCTGACGGGCGGCGGAGCGATAACGGCAGCGCAACGAACGGGCATCAACCCGGCACCCCTCCGACCGGATGCACGAATTCCGAGACACGGCCGCCCGGATATCGGACTCATTGACGGAATTTCGACGATTCACCAGGGAATCGCCCCTGGAACAGGTAAATAAACAGTAAAGACACGCCCTAAAATTGGTCATGCTCGAGTCAAGCTTCCAAAGAGCGGCTCAAGCCGGTCCGACATTCATTGACCCTGCATGAATTGCGTTGAAAAAGTCCGGGTAGCCCGTAGGTGTGCCCTGCGGAGTCCTTCGACCCTCCGGGCCAGGAGCACCATGACGATTCCAACTTCGAACGCAGCAGCCCCTCTTGAGGCGGCCAACGCGAATCCGCAGAAGACGCCGGACCCTTCGGCACTGAAGGGTGGCGCCGGGCGCTCCCCGGGCAAACTGGCCTGGCGGCGCTTCAAACGCGACCGGTCCGGCGTTATTTCGGCCTATGTGGTCATCTTCTTCTTCCTGGTGGCCATCTGCGCGCCGCTGATCTCCAAGGTCTACGGCAAGGACCCGTACACCACTTACGGGCAGAACCAGGACGGCCTGCTCAACGACTTCGGCTTTCCCATCAAGCCCAACGGCGGTATCAGCGGCGACTTCTGGTTCGGCATCGAGCCGCAACTGGGCCGTGACCTCTTCACGTTCCTCACCTACGGCATCCGCAACTCGCTGTTCATCGCGGGCGTGACAACGCTCCTGGTGACCCTCCTCGGCATCGTGATCGGCGTGACCGCCGGCTACCTGGGCGGGAAGACCGACTACTTCATCGGCCGGGTCATCGACATCCTGCTGGCCTTTCCCTCGACGCTGTTCTTCATCGCGTTCTGGCCGGTGCTCATCTCGATCCTGGTCTCCCCCGAGGAGGCCACTCCCGTCTGGCTCACCGTCACGAGCCTCATCCTGGTGATGACGGCCTTCGGCTGGGCGTCCATCGCCCGCCTGCTGCGCGGCGAGGTTCTCGCCCTGCGTGAAAGGGAGTTCGTCGAGGCGGCCAAGGTGACCGGGGCCTCGCCGGCACGGATCATCTTCAAGGAACTGCTGCCCAACCTGTGGACACCGATCCTGATCCAGGCGACCCTCGCTCTCCCCATGTTCGTGAGCGCCGAAGCCGGACTCGCGTTCCTCGGGGTCGGACTGACCGCGAAGACACCCGACTGGGGCGTGATGCTCCAACGCGGCGCCGACGTCTATCAGGACGACATCACCTTCATGCTCTTCCCGGGAGTCTCGATGGTGGTCTTCGTCCTCGCCTTCAACCTCCTCGGCGACTCGGTCCGAGACGCTCTCGACCCGAAGACCAAGCGCTGACAGTTCCGCCCCCGGACCGGAGCGACGGGGCTCCGCCGGATCATTCGACTCCTCACCGACCAGGGCAGGTTGCCATGTCTCTCTCCCGCAGAAACTTCGTCATCGCCACCTCCGTCGCGGCAGGCGGCTCGCTCGTCCTCTCCGCGTGCAGCAGCGGCGACTCGGGCGGCGGCGGTGGCAAGGGATCACCGGACGCCGGCGCCACCGAGTACACCGCTGCCACCGTCAAGATCGGCACCAAGGAGGACTCGCAGGGCCCCGCCCCGGAGATCCCCGGCGCCAAGAAGGGCGGGACGATCTACGGCGTCTCCGAGGACGACTTCTCCCACCTCGACCCGCAGCGGATCTACTTCGCGTTCAACTCCAGCGGCGCCCTGATGTTCGCCCGCAGCCTCACCGGCTACAAGATCGACGACAAGGGCGCGATGACCCTCGTCGGCGACCTGGCCACCGACGTCGGCACGCCGTCCGCCGACAACAAGACCTGGACCTTCACGCTGAAGGACGGTCTCAAGTGGCAGGACGGCAGCGAGCTGACCGTCGAGGACGTCCGCCACGGCATCGAGCGGGCCTGGGCGCCGTTCATCACCGAGGGCGCCGCCTACGTGCAGCAGGCGCTCACCGGCAAGGGCGACTGGCGCAAGGGCTACGAGGGTCCGTACAAGGGCAAGCACCTCGACTCGCTGGTCATCGACAAGGCCAAGAAGACGATCACCTTCAAGCTGGCCGAGCCCCGCCCGGACTTCAACTTCACCCTGGCCATGAGTTCCTACGCGGCCACGCCGGTGAAGCTGGACACCAAGGAGAAATACGACAAGCAGCCCGTCTCCTGCGGTCCGTACATCGTCAAGCACCGCACCATCGACAAGTCGATGACGCTGACGCGCAACAAGCACTGGGACCCGGCGACGGACCCGATCCGCAACGCCTACCCGGACACCTTCGAGTTCGAGTTCGGGCCCACCTCGCTGGAGTCCGCGGACCGCTTCATCGCGGACCAGGGCAAGGACCAGCAGATGGTCTCCATCTACAAGGCCGTGCCGGCCGAGCGCATGCAGAAGGTGCTCACCGATCCCGAGCTGAAGAAGCGCACCTTCAACGGCCTGCTCACCGGCACGTACTACTACGCGATCAACTGCAAGCGCATCACGGACGTCGAGGTGCGCAAGGCGCTCAACACCGCCTGGCCGCTGGAGCAGATCCGCAAGATCTACGGCGGACCGTCCGCGGGCGACTACGCGACCACCATCCTCAGCCCCGACATCCTGGGCCGCAAGGAGTTCGACTTCTACGGCAAGCTGAAGACGCCCAAGGGTGACGCCGAGGCGGCCAAGGCGATCCTCAAGAAGGCCGGCAAGCTCGGCCAGAAGATCGTCTACACCTACCCGCAGAGCCCCACCTACGACAAGACGGCCGTCGTCGTCGAGAACGCGCTCAAGGCCGCGGGCTTCAAGCCGGTCATCAAGCCCGTCGACTCGACCTCGTACTACGACCAGATCCAGCAGGTCGACAACAGCTTCGACGTCATGTGGTTCGGCTGGTCCCCGGACTGGCCGACGGCCTACACGATGATCCAGCCGCTCTTCGACAGCGCCAACGTCGGCAACGGCCAGAACAACGTCTCCCAGGTCAAGGTCGACTGGATCGACGCGGCCATCAAGAAGAACGTCGTCATCGCCGACCAGAAGAAGGCCGGCGACGCCTGGACCGCGCTGGACAAGAAGATCATGGACGAGGTCGTCCCGGTCATCCCGGAGACCTTCCAGCGCCGCTTCTACCTGTTCGGCTCCAAGGTCGGCGGCGCCATGATGGACCCGCAGTTCTCCGCGACGCTGCTCTACAAGACGTACGTCAAGGCCTGACGAACGGCCCCCCGGGGCGCGGGCGGCTCTCGGTCCGAGAGCCGCCCGCGCCCCTCCTCCCCCTCGGCATCCGTCAGGAAAACCCACTGCCATGCTGCGCTTTCTTCTCCGCCGTACTCTCGGCGCCGCGGTCATCCTGCTGATCATCAGCGCCCTGGTCTTCTACCTCTTCTACGCCGCCCCGCGCGACCCCGCCCGGGTGGCCTGCGGCAAGGTCTGCACACCTGAGACACTCGCGCTGGTGCGGCACAACCTGGGGATCGCCGACCCGATACCGGTGCAGTACTGGCACTGGCTGCAAGGGATCTTCGTCGGGCGTGACTACGCGTCCTACGGGCACTGTCCGGCCCCCTGCCTGGGGTACTCGTTCATCAACCGCGAGCCCGTCTTCGGCACGATCATCGACCGCTTCCCGACCACCCTCTCGCTCTCCGTCGGCAGCGCCTTCGTGTTCGTCATCTTCGGTGTCGGCGCCGGCATGCTCGCGGCCGTCAAGCAGGGCAAGCCGCTCGACAAGGTCGCGTCCTCCGCCTCGCTGGTCGCCTCCTCGATGCAGATCTACATCGTCGGTGTGCTGGCCATGTACTTCCTCACCGACCAGTGGCACCTGCTGGACCGGCCCAGCTACACGCCGCTGACCGACAACCCCGGTGCCTGGTTCTCGGGGCTCCTGCTGCCCTGGCTGGTCCTCTCCGTCATCTTCACGGCCAACTACACCCGTATGTCCCGCTCCCAGCTGGTGGAGTCGCTGAGCGAGGACTACGTCCGGACGGCACGCGCCAAGGGCCTCTCCCGGCGGACGGTGTTCTTCAGATTCGCCTGGCGCGGGGCCATGGGGCCCATCGTCACCATCTTCGGCCTGGACCTCGGTGTGCTCCTCGGCGGCGCGATCATCACGGAGAAGGTCTTCAGCCTCCAGGGCATCGGCACCCTCTCGGTCAAGGCCGTGTCGACCAACGACCTCCCCACGCTCCTCGGCGTGATGATGGTGGCCGCGGTCGCGATCGTGCTCCTCAACATCGTCGTGGACGCCGTCTACGCCCTCATCGACCCACGCGTCCGCCTCGCCTAGGGAGAGATCCAGTGAGCACCCCCTTCCTCTCCGTACGCGATCTGCGCGTGCACTTCTCCACCGAAGACGGCATGGTCAAGGCCGTCGACGGGCTGTCCTTCGACGTCGAGCACGGCAAGACCCTCGGCATCGTCGGTGAGTCCGGCTCCGGCAAGTCCGTCACCAACCTCTCGATCCTCGGTCTGCACCACCCGGACCACACCGAGATCGAGGGCGAGATCCTGCTCGACGGGCAGGACCTGCTGGCCGCCTCCGAGCGGGAGCTGGAGCGTCTGCGCGGCAACAAGATGGCCATGATCTTCCAGGACGCGCTGGCCTCCCTCTCGCCGTACCACACCATCGGCAAGCAGATCGGTGAGACGTACCGCAAGCACACCGGGGCGTCCAAGCGCGAGGCGCGGGCGCGGGCCGTGGAGATGCTCACCAAGGTCGGCATCCCGCAGCCGAACCTGCGCGTCGACGACTACCCGCACCAGTTCTCCGGCGGTATGCGCCAGCGCGCGATGATCGCCATGGCGCTGGTGTGCAACCCCGCGCTGCTGGTGGCGGACGAGCCGACGACGGCCCTGGACGTCACCGTGCAGGCCCAGATCATGGACCTGCTCAAGGACCTCCAGCAGGAGACCGGCACCTCCATCATCTTCATCACCCACGACCTCGGCGTCATCGCCGACATCGCGGACGACGTGCTGGTGATGTACGGCGGCCGGTGCGTGGAGCGCGGCACGAAGAAGGAGGTGCTGCGGGCGCCCCAGCACCCGTACACCTGGGGCCTGCTGGGGTCGATGCCGACCCTGGAGGGGCCGGTGGACGTACCGCTGTCGCCGATCCCCGGATCGCCGCCCAGCCTCCTCAACCCGCCGACCGGCTGCCGCTTCCACCCGCGGTGCTCGTTCACCGAGCGGGTCGGCGGCAACCGCTGCTCGACCGAGCAGCCTCCGCTGGAGCTGACCGCCGGTCGCGGGGCCGCCTGCCACCTGACGCCCGAACAGCGCGTGGAGTTCTTCGCGGACTTCGCCGGCGCCCGGACCAACTGACGTACAAGAGACGGGACTTCCCTCCTATGAGCAGCACCGATCCCCTCCTTGACGTCTCCGGACTCACCAAGCACTTCCCGATCAAGGGCGGCTTTCCGATCCGTCGGACGATCGGCGCGGTCCAGGCCGTGGACGGACTGGACTTCTCGGTCGCCCCTGGCGAGAGCCTCGGCCTGGTCGGTGAGTCCGGCTGCGGCAAGTCGACGACGGGCCGGCTGATCACCCGGCTGCTGGAGCCGACCGGCGGCCGGATCACCTACCGCGGGCAGGACATCAGCCACGCCTCGCGCAAGCAGCTGGCCCCGATCCGGTCCGAGATCCAGATGATCTTCCAGGACCCGTACGCGTCGCTGAACCCGCGCCAGACCGTCGGCAAGATCATCACGGCCCCGATGGAGATCAACGACGTCAACCCGGCCGGCGGCCGGGAGGCCCGGGTCCGCGAGCTCCTGGAGATCGTCGGGCTCAACCCGGAGCACTACAACCGCTTCCCGCACGAGTTCTCCGGCGGCCAGCGCCAGCGCATCGGGGTGGCCCGCGCGCTGGCCCTGGAGCCGAAGCTGATCGTGGCCGACGAGCCGGTCTCGGCGCTGGACGTGTCGATCCAGGCCCAGGTGGTGAACCTGCTGCAGAAGCTGCAGAAGGAACTGGGCATCGCGTTCCTCTTCATCGCCCACGACCTGGCGATCGTGCGCCACTTCTCGCAGCGCGTCGCCGTCATGTACCTGGGCCGGATCGTGGAGATCGCCGACCGCGACGACCTGTACGGCAACCCGCGCCACCCGTACACCAGGGCGCTGCTCTCCGCCGTCCCCGAGGCCACCGCCGACGACGTGCCGGCCCGCGACCGCATCCGGCTGACGGGCGACGTGCCGTCCCCGGTCAACCCGCCGTCGGGCTGCCGCTTCCGCACCCGCTGCTGGAAGGCGACGGACATGTGCGCGAGCGAGGCGCCGCCGCTGGTGCAGATCAGCGGCAGCAGGGACGGGCATCTGACGGCCTGCCACTACCCCGAGGAGCCGGGTACGGTCTCGGCCGTCCCGAAGGCGCGTACGGAGTCCGAGGCGTCGAGCCTCGACAAGAAGCCGAACCTCGACAAGAAGACCGGCGAAGACCCCAAGGCCCACGGCTGACGCCCCTCGCCGTGGCCCCGGAGGAGCCCCGTGGACGACGGACCCGACCGGTCCGTCCGTCCACGGGGCTCCTGCGGCCCAGGGAACCGAGCACGTCGGCCCATTGACCCGAGCCACCTGCGCGCCCGGTTTCCGGGATACGGGAAAGGCGCCCGGAACCGATCGGTTCCGGGCGCCTTCTGCTGCCCTGGCGGGCGGTGGGACGACGGTTACGAGGCCGCCGCGCCGACCACGTCCTTCTCCTCCGCGAAGTGGCACGCCGACTCGTGGGCGGCCGGCGTCGTCGAGGTCTTGAAGCGCTCGGGGATGGCCAGCAGCGGCATCTCCTCGGCGCACTTGGCCTCGGCCTTCCAGCAGCGGGTGCGGAAGCGGCAGCCCGACGGCGGGTTGGCCGGGGACGGGACGTCTCCGGAGAGGATGATCCGCTCGCGGCCCTCACGGGCCTCCGGGTCCGGAACCGGGACCGCCGACAGCAGCGCCTGGGTGTAGGGGTGCGTCGGGTGGTCGTAGATCTGCGTGTCCGTACCGATCTCGGCCATCTTGCCGAGGTACATGACGCCGACCCGGTCGGAGATGTGCCGGACGATCGACAGGTCGTGCGCGATGAAGAGGTAGGAGAGGTTGAACTCGTCCTGGAGCTTCTCCATCAGGTTGATGACCTGTGCCTGCACCGACACGTCGAGCGCGGAGACCGGCTCGTCGCAGATGATGATCTCGGGGTTGAGCGCGAGGCCGCGGGCGATGCCGATGCGCTGGCGCTGTCCGCCGGAGAACTGGTGCGGATAGCGGTTGATGTACTCCGGGTTGAGACCGACGACGTCCAGGAGCTCCTGGACCTTGCGCCGGCGGTCACCCTTGGGGGCCACCTCGGGGTGGATCTCGTACGGCTCCCCGATGATGTCACCCACCGTCATACGCGGGTTCAGCGAGGTGTACGGGTCCTGGAACACCATCTGGATGTTCCGGCGCACGGCCTTCAGGGCACGGCCGGACAGCTTGGTGATGTCCTGGCCCTTGTAGAAGACCTCGCCCGCGGTGGCCTGCTCCAGCGTCATCAGGAGCTTGGCGACGGTGGACTTGCCACAGCCGGACTCGCCCACGATGCCGAGCGTCTCGCCCGCGTAGAGATCGAACGAGATCCCGTCCACGGCCTTGACCGCGCCGACCTGCTTCTTGAACAGGATGCCCTGGGTCAGCGGGAAGTGCTTGACCAGGTTGCGGACCTGGAGGATCGGCTCGCCCTGCGACACGGGTGCCTCGATGGCGGCTACGGCCTCCGCCTCGGTGCTCGCGTCGACCGTCTCCACCTCGGAGACGTTCGGGGTGGCGTCCACGGGCTCCTTGTTGATGTCAGCCATGGATCGTCTCCTTCCAGAAGTGGCAGGCGCTGCCGCGTCCGACCAGTTCGGCGCCGTCCTGCTCGGTCACCGGGCGCAGGGCCGGGATGTCCGTACGGCAGATGTCCTGCGCCATCGTGCAGCGCGGGTTGAAGGCGCAGCCCGAGGGCACGTGGAGCAGGTTGGGCGGCAGGCCCTTGATCGCGAAGAGCTCCTGGCCCTTCTGGTCCAGGCGCGGGATCGATTCCAGCAGCCCCTTGGTGTAGGGGTGCGCCGGCCGCTTGTAGATCTCGTGGACCGGGGCGGTCTCGACGATCCGGCCCGCGTACATCACGGCGATCTTGTCCGCGACGTCGGCGACGACGCCGAGGTCGTGGGTGATCAGGATCAGGCCCATGTTGTACTCGCGCTGGAGCTCCGCGAGGAGGTCCATGACCTGGGCCTGGACCGTCACGTCGAGCGCGGTGGTCGGCTCGTCCGCGATGATCAGGTCCGGTTCCAGGGCCAGCGCCATGGCGATCATGATGCGCTGACGCATACCGCCGGAGAACTGGTGCGGGTAGTCGCTCACCCGGGCCGCGGCGGCCGGGATCTTGACCTGGTCCATCAGCTCGATGGCCTTGGCCTTGGCTTCCTTCTTGGACAGGCCCTGGTGGACCCGGAACATCTCGCCGAGCTGGTAGCCGACGGTGAGGACCGGGTTCAGCGAGGAGAGCGCGTCCTGGAAGATCATCGCGATCTTCCTGCCGCGGATCTGCCGGCGCTCCTCGTTGGACATCTTCAACATGTCCTGGCCGCGGAAGAGGATCTCACCCTGCGGGATCCTGCCGGGCGGCATGTCCAGGATGCCCATGATGGCCTGGGCCGTCACGGACTTGCCGGAGCCCGACTCGCCGAGCACGGCGAGGGTCTCCCCGGCGTTCACGTTGTAGTTGACACCGTTGACGGCCTTGGCCACACCGTCACGGGTGTGGAACTCCACGTGCAGGTCACGGACTTCGAGCAACGGGCCGACATGGTCGTCACCCGAGCGCGGGGACGGGACTTCGGCGGTCTTGTCGATGGTGGTCACGTTCACCCTCCTTATCGCGACTTGGGATCGAGGGCGTTACGGACGGCTTCGCCGAGCATGATGAACGCCAGAACGGTGATGCTGAGCATGATCGACGGGAACAGCAGGATGTGCTGCGCGACGCGGATCTGGCTGGCGCCACCGGAGATGTCCATACCCCAGGAGATCGTCGGGTCGGCGAGACCCAGACCGAGGTAGGACAGGGTTGCCTCGGCCGAGATGTAGACACCGAGCGAGATGGTGGCGACCACGATCACCGGGGCCATGGCGTTGGGCAGGATGTGCCGGAAGAGAATCCGGTTGGTTCCCGCGCCGAGCGCCCTGGCGGCCTGGACGTAGTCCGACTGCTTGATGACGATCACCGCACCACGCATGACACGCGCGATCTGGGTCCAGCCGAGGAACGCCAGGGCGAAGATCACGACCCAGACACTGCGCTCGGGGAACGCCTGGAGCACGACCATGGCGCCGAGCAGGAACGGAATCCCGAGGAAGACGTTGGTGAAGAAGCCGGAGAGCAGCGCGTCGACCCAGCCGCCGAAGTAGCCGGCGAGCATGCCGACCAGGCCGCCGAACAGCGTCACCAGGACGGTGACACAGACGCCGACGGTGACGGAGGCGCGGGTGCCGTAGATGACACGCGCGTAGACGCTGTGGCCCTGGACGTCGTAGCCGAGCCAGCCCTCGGAGCCGATCTTGCCCAGCTCCGGCTTGCCCAGGTAGTGGTGCACCAGGTCACTGCTGGTCGGTGAGGCACTCGTGAACAGGCCGGGGAATACGGCCATCACCAGCAGGATGACGATGAGCACCGACGAGATGATGAAGTACCAGTTGGTACGCAGGTCCCGCCAGGCGTCGCCCCACAGACTGCGGGCCTTCTCGGCCTTGACAACCGCCGAGGGGTCCGCGAGGGGCGCCTTGGCTTCCTCGGGCGCGGGAGCGGTCTTGGTCACGTCAGGCATAACGGATCCTCGGGTCCAGGACCGCGTACAGCAGGTCGACGATGAGGCTCATGAGGAGATAGACGAGCACCAGGACGGTGACGAGGCCGACGAGCGTCGTGCCTTCGCGCTTCTGGATCGACTCGTAGATCGTGCCGCCGATGCCCTTGACGTTGAACAGGCCCTCGGTGACGACCGCGCCGCCCATCAGGGCACCGAGGTCGGTGCCGAGGAAGGTGATGACGGGGATCAGGGAGTTGCGCATCAGGTGCACGCCGACGATGCGCCGCTTGGGAAGTCCCTTGGCGATGGCGGTACGCATGTAGTCCGAGCGAAGGTTCTCGGCCATCGTCGTACGCGTGAGGCGCGCGACATAGGCGAGTGAGAGCGAGCCCAGCACGATGGCCGGCGCCAGTAGCTCGCTCCATCTGGCCTCGCTGGACACGTTCGGTGAGATCCAGTCGAGCTGGAAGGCGAACACGGCCTTGATGATGAAGCCGAGGACGAACACCGGGATCGAGATGATCAGCAGGGTGAAGACGAGGACCACGTTGTCGGTGAGCCGGCCGGCCCGCAGACCGGCGATGGTGCCGAGGCTGATGCCGATGACGATCTCGATGACGAACGCCATACCGGCCAGCCGGAGGGTGACGGGGAACGCGTCGCCGAGGACGTCCGTGACGGGACGTCCGCTGGCTATCTGATCACCGAAATCGAAATGCAGGACGATGCCTGTCATGTAATTCCAGTACTGCTGCAGGATCGGTAGATCCAGCCCTTTTTCATGGCGAAGTCTCGCCAGGGTGGCCGGGTCGACACCCTTGTCCCCGAAGAGCCCGCGCACGGGGTCGCCGGGCAGCGTGTAGACCATCAGGAAGATCAGCAGCGTTGTCCCGAGGAAGACCGGGATCATCTGGAGCAGTCGTCGTGCGACATAGCGCCCCATCATGCCTCCATGTAATAGGCAAGCAGCAGCCGACGGGCCCTCCCCCGCACCGGACTCCCCCCTGAGGGTTCGTCGGATGTGTGGAAGGGCCCCCCGGCCACGGCGTGCGGACAGACGCGGACCGTCTTTCAGTACCGGTCCCGCGCCCGCGCGCGGACTACGTCGGAATGGTTACTTCTTGACTTCGATCTTGGTCAGGATCGGGTCGCCGTCCTGCGCGTAATCGACGTTCTGGACCTTCTCCGAGTAACCGGCGTTGACCTTGTAGTACCAGAGCGGGATGGAGGGCATGTAGTTCACCAGCTCCTTCTCGATCTTCTGGTAGGCCGCGACGGAGTCGTCGAGGGAGGCGGCGGAGTCGGCCTTCTTGATCTCCGCGTCGAGACCCTTGTTCGAGAAGTCACCCTGGTTACCGGCTGCGCCGGTACGGAACAGGTCCGAGATGAAGTTCGCGTTCACCGGGTAGTCGAGCACCCAGCCGGAGCGGTACAGGGACTTGACCTGCTTGCCGTCACGCGCGTTCGTGTCGGCCTGGAAGTCGGCCTTCGAGTCGGTGACGCAAGCGACACCGGTCGACTGCTTGATGCTGTTGCAGACCGCCTCGACCCATTCCTTGTGGCCGCCGTCGGCGTTGAACTGGATCGAGATCTTGTTGCCCGGGACGCCGCCGCCGTCCTTGATGAGCTTCTTGGCCTTCGCCGGGTCGAACTTGGTGACGTCGCCCGCGGCGTCCTTCTGGAAGCCGAGGACACCCTTGGCGACCCAGCCCGTGGCCGGCTCACGCGTGCCCTGGAGCACGGTCTTGGTGATGGTGTCGCGGTCGATGCCCATCGAGAGGCCCTGGAGGACCTTCGGGTCGATCTTCTTCCACTGGTCGGTGTAGAAGGCGACGGCGATCGTCTGGATGGCGGAGTACGCCTTGTCCACGGCGCGGTCACCGAGGTCCGCCCGGTAGACCGGGAGGTCCTTCGGGCCGATCTGGCGCAGGACGTCGACGTTGCCCGACTTCAGGTCCTCGTAGGCGGTCTCGAGGGTGGTGTAGTTCTTGAAGACCACACCGCCGTTCATCGCCTTGTCGGCACCCTTGTAGTCGTCGTTGCGGACGACCTTGATCTGCTTCTTGTGGTCCCAGCTGACGAACTTGTACGCGCCGTTGCCGACCGGCTTCTCGCCGGCGGCCTTCGGGTCCGCGTAGAAGGACTCGGGCAGCGGGGAGAAGACGGTGTAGCCGAGCTTGTACGAGAAGTACGGCAGCGGCGAGTTCAGCTCGATGGTGAACGTGTAGTCGTCCACCTTCTTCAGACCGGACATGGCGTCCGACTTCGGCTTGGCCTTGGCGTCGTCGGGGTGGACGTCGGAGAAGCCCTTGATGTCGCCGAACCAGGACGCGTTGGTCTGGTTGTTCTTGACGTTCGCGGCCCAGTTCCAGGCCTTGATGTAGGACTCGGCCGTGACCGGGGTCCCGTCGTGGAACTTCCAGTCCTTCTTGAGCTTGACCGTCCAGAGCTTGCTGTCCTTGGTGTCGACAGACTCTGCGTTGATCATCTCAAGCTTGCCGGCCGGGTCGTAGTCGACCAGCTGCGAGAAGATCGAGTCGGTGACGATGCTGCCGTTCGACTCCATCGTGTTGGCCGGCTGCAGCGGGTTCTGCGGCTCACCGACCTCGACGGAGAAGATGCCATCGGCGTTGACGGCGCCCTTGTCGCCGCCCTTGCCCTTCTCGGCGTCGTCGTTACCGCCGCCACAAGCGGTCGCAGCCAGGGCGATGATGGCCGCTCCCGCGACCCACTTGGCGCTCTTGGCACCACGCATGGGTTCCTCCTCATGAGTCCACTTTTGACTACAAGAAGGGCACTGGATTGATACACCGACACCCCTGACGGTGATCGTTTCAGTGCCCTGAGTGTGCTCGTGAGTCGGCACTCCCCACAGTGCGTGACCCATTGACCCGAGCTCAATGGAGCCAACTATTAAGTACGACTGGGCTGTAAACCACACTTAAAGGGTCTCGGTTTGACAACATCGCCCAGCCACGTGGATCAAAATACGGACAAAATGACCCCAGACAGACACGCCCGAAACGGACTGTTAACACATGTTCCGGAGAGCGACGCCCGATATCCGGACGCTTGGTCCTCAAAATCGGGTTGACCTGTCGGACCCCGTAAGTACGCCCGGCACCCGGCGAATCACGGCGCGGCGGCGCGGCCCGCCCGCCGTCGGGAGCGGCTACGGCCCACCGGTTACGGACCGTTCGACCCTAAACCAACGCGCGGGCGTGCATGGCTTGTTCAGGCCCATCGGGGCAGGGCCTCAGCCCGGACAGGGACGTCCACCCGGACGAGGGCACGGCGAAGGGGCCCGGCACCGCGTGGTGAGCGGTGCCGGGCCCCTTCGCCGGCAGGAACCTGCCCGCAGGAACTACCGGGCAGCTCTGCCGGACAGGCGGAGGATCAGCGCTTGGCGCGCGACGCGGAGCGGCCGCGCTCCTTCTGGTCCAGGACGACCTTGCGGATACGCACGGTCTCCGGGGTCACCTCGATGCACTCGTCGTCGCGGCAGAACTCCAGCGACTGCTCGAGCGACAGCTTGCGGGCGGGCACCACGTTCTCCGTGGTGTCCGCGGAAGCCGCACGCATGTTGGTGAGCTTCTTCTCCTTGGTGATGTTCACGTCCATGTCGTCGGAGCGCGAGTTCTCACCGATGATCATGCCCTCGTAGACCTCCGTGGTGGCCTCCGTGAAGATGACACCGCGCTCCTGGAGGTTGACCATCGCGAACGGCGTCACGACGCCCGCGCGGTCCGCCACCAGCGAGCCGTTGTGACGGGTGCGCAGCTCGCCGAACCACGGCTCGTGGCCCTCGAAGAGGGAGTGCGCGATGCCCGTGCCACGGGTCTGGGTGAGGAACTCCGTACGGAAGCCGATGAGGCCGCGGGACGGGACGATCCACTCCATGCGGACCCAGCCCGAACCGTGGTTCGTCATCGTCTCCATGCGGCCCTTGCGGCTCGCCATGAGCTGCGTGATGGCACCGAGGTGCTCCTCGGGCGAGTCGATGGTCATGCGCTCGATGGGCTCGTACGTCTTGCCCTCGACCTGCTTGGTGACCACCTGCGGCTTGCCGACCGTCAGCTCGAAGCCCTCGCGGCGCATGGTCTCGATGAGGATGGCCAGGGCGAGCTCACCGCGGCCCTGGACCTCCCAGGCGTCGGGGCGCTCGGTGTCCAGGACACGGAGCGAGACGTTACCGACCAGCTCGCGGTCCAGCCGGTCCTTGATCTGGCGGGCGGTGACCTTGTGGCCCTTGCCGCCCTTGCCGACCAGCGGCGAGGTGTTCGCGCCGATGGTCATCGAGATGGCGGGCTCGTCGACCGTGATCAGCGGCAGCGCGATCGGGTTCTCCGGGTCGGCCAGGGTCTCGCCGATCATGATGTCCGGGATACCGGCGATCGCGCAGATGTCGCCCGGACCGGCCTTCTCGGCGGGCTTGCGGGTGAGCGCCTCCGTCATCAGCAGTTCGGTGATGCGGACGTTGGACATCGAGCCGTCACGCTTGATCCACGCGACGGTCTGGCCCTTGCGCAGCTCGCCCTGCTCGACACGGCAGAGCGCGATACGGCCGAGGAAGTTGTCGGCGTCCAGGTTGGTGACGTGGGCCTGGAGGGGGGCCTCGTCGTCGTACTCCGGGGCCGGGACCGCGGAGAGGATCGTGCTGAAGAACGGCTCCAGGCTGTCGCTGTCCGGCGGGACCTGGCCGTCCTCCGGCTTGGTCAGGGAGGCGACGCCGTCACGGGCGCAGGCGTAGACGATCGGGAACTCGATCTGGTCCTCGTCGGCGTCCAGGTCCAGGAAGAGGTCGTACGTCTCGTCGATGACCTCGGCGATCCGGGAGTCCGGGCGGTCCGTCTTGTTGATGCAGAGGATGACCGGCAGCTTGGCCGTCAGCGCCTTGCGGAGCACGAAGCGGGTCTGCGGCAGCGGGCCCTCGGAGGCGTCGACCAGCAGGACGACCGCGTCCACCATCGACAGGCCGCGCTCGACCTCGCCACCGAAGTCGGCGTGGCCGGGGGTGTCGATGATGTTGATGGTGATGACGTCGCCGCCATCCTTGGGGTGGTACTTGACGGCCGTGTTCTTGGCCAGGATCGTGATGCCCTTCTCACGCTCCAGGTCGTTCGAGTCCATCATGCGTTCGTCGAGGTTCTCGGCGGCGTGCGCGGCGAAGGCGCCGGCCTGCCTGAGCATGGCGTCGACCAGCGTGGTCTTGCCGTGGTCGACGTGGGCGACGATGGCTACGTTACGGATATCGTGGCGCGTGGGCATGGGTGGCTTGCGCTTCTCTCGGATCGGGGAGTCAGGCGTCTTAGTCGGTCTTGAGTCCTCGTACGCCCGCCGGGCGGACGCGCCACGGCTAGTCCCATGGTACGGGCCGGTCGCCCCTGCGGCTTCCCGGGCAAGTCTTACCGGCCACAGGAAAGGCGCACGGCCTCGCGCGCGGCCGCCGAAGCCCCCTTGGTGAGCGGCTCCTCGCAGTCGAGGATTCCGGCTCCCCCGGCAGTCCAGCTCACCACGTGGCCGACGGTCGGTTCCTCGGTCGTTCCGCGCCCGCAGCTGTGGCGGAAATCGGTTTCGACCAGCGAGATCCAGCTGTACTCCACGAAGCGGCCGTCCCCGGTCATCTCGGAGCCTCCCGTGTCGAGCTCCGCGTAGTCGCCCGGCTGACCCATCCCCGACCACCCCTCCGGGTCATCGTTCTCGTCGGCGACACCGAGGTGCCGGGCGAGCGCGAAGAGCACGGTGTTCGAGTCCAGCCCGGGGCCCTCGGACTCCACGGACGCCCGGTCCGTACGCAGCCGCCGCATCGGCCCGCTCAGTTCGGTGGGCCCGGATGTGACACGCTGGGCCGGTGTAACGCCGTTCAGCACGGAGTCGTGCCGGGTGTTGAACCAGGTGTACGTGCCGCCCCTGCACACCAGCGCCTCCGGGTCGGAGACCGGAACCACACGGGTCGACGCGGCCGTGGCGGAACCCGCGGCCTTCGGTTTCCCGCTCGCGCCCGGGTCGTCCGGCGCCGATGTACAGCCGCTCGTGCCCGCGAGGAGTCCCGCGACGAGCACGGCGACCGTATGGGTGAGAGCCCGCGTCCGCGTCATGATTCCGCCCCCGTGATCAGTTCTTCCGGCGGATTTCACCGGTGGTCGTGAACACGGTCCCCCGGACGGAACGGACGGACGCGGGACTTGAGCAACCTCAGAGGTGGGGCTCCGAGGCTGCGGCTCCGAGGTGGGAGCTCGGAGTGATGCCTGTGCGCCACGATCTCCGGGGTTGGGGCCCCGAGGACCGGAGGGCGGAGCGGCTACCCGGGTCAGCGGGTGCGCACAGCCTTGCCCGCCGGCAGACCGGCGGGCAAGGGAATTGAGCCAGTTCTGAGCTTTCGGTCCCGCGCTGACCTGCTACTTCCTGGGATGGGCGGGGGCCCCGGCCGCTTGCGGCTTCTTGAAGCCGATGTCCTGGTAATGGGGCACCCCGAAGCCGAAGGCACCGACGTTGACCAGCTTCTTGTCGGTCGCGACGAGCTGCGGCCGCTGATAGAGAGGAATCGATCCTGCGGCCGCCCAGATCCGGGCGTCGGCCTGCTTCATCAGGTCCCTGGCCGAGCCCTCGTCGAGTTCCCCGGCCGCCTGGTCGAAGAGCTGGTCGATGTGGTCGGTGCCGACGCGGGTGTAGTTCTGCTCGACGAGCAGCGAGCCGTCGGTCGCGGGCACCGGCTTGGCGAAGATCGGGCGGTCGTCGGTGGCCGGATAGGCGGTCGCGGGCCAGGAGTAGAGCGCCAGGTCGTAGTCACCGGACGCGACGTGGTCCTGGAAGTAGCTCGCGTCGGAGACCTTGGTGATCTCGGTACGGATCCCGATCGTGTCGAGCATCGCCGCGATCTTGTCCCCGACGCTGCGCAGCGACTCGGAGCCCGGCCCCGAGGGCAGGACGAACCGGAGGGACAACGGCTTGCCGTCCTTGCCGAGGGGTCCGCGGGCGGAGTCGGGGGCCTGGGCGGGCGCCGCGGTGCCGACCGGTGCGTAGGCGCCGGCGGCGCCACCGGGCTGCCGGTCCTGGGCGGCGATCCTGGCCGGGGCGTCCTCGGAGGTGCCCGTCTCCCCCAGGCGTCCGGCCTGGCGCAGCAGGGCGACGCTCTGTACGGAGGCGGCGGTAGCCGGGGCGATGACGTGGGTGACGGCGTCCCCGGCCTCACCGGGCTTGCTGTCGTCGCCGACGATGTAGAGGCCGTCGTCCTTGGCGGGCTCGCGACGGGCGGCGTTTTCGGCCTTGCCGTCGGCCTTGGCGGCGTCGGCCTTCTTGTCCTCGGCCTTCTTGTCGCCCTGTTCCTTCTTGCTGTCCCCCTCCTTCTTGCTGTTCCCCTCCTTCTTGTCCGTCTGCTTCTCGCCCTCGCTGCCCGCCTTGGTGCCGTCCGTCTTCTTGAGGGCCCCCTCCCGCGTCCAGCCCGCGTCGGCCAGCAGCGCCTGGGCCTCCTTGGTGTCCTGGCCGCCGAGTGCGCCGCTGCCGTCCTTGTACCCAGGCTGTCCGGCCAGGGCCAGGTGACTGCCGAGCGGGTCCGCGGGCAGGCCGAGCGGTTTGAGTACGGTGTCGACGAGCTGCTGGCGGTCCAGGGCGCGGGCCACGGCCCGGCGCACCCGGTCGTCGGCGAGCGGGCCGGTCTCACCGTTCAGGGCGAGCTGGGTGTACGCGGGCTCCAGGGACTTGCGGACCACGTAGCCGCGCAGATCGTTCTGCTGGGCGGCGTACGCCTTGGCGGCCCGGGCCTTCTCGTCCCGGGCGGACTGCGCCTCGGCGGCCACGTCCTCGTCGGAGCCGTGCGCCAGCGCCCAGGACCGCAGGGCCGCGGCCGGGGTGATCTCGGAGCCGGGGCCGTGGGCGGGCGGCGCCCCGCTGTTTCCGGCGTCCCGGGTGGCCTGGACGATGCGGTGGGCCGCCGCCGCGTCGACATCGGCGACATCGACCTTTCCCCCGGTGAGCGCCCGGGTGCGGTCCTGCGGCTTGACCGCCTTGAAGACCAGCGAGTCGAGCTTGGCCCGGCTGCCCCACCAGCGCGGGTTCCGGGCCAGCGTGACCGTGCCCGCCCCCTTGTCCACGGCCCGCAGGCGAAACGGTCCCGCCGTCGCCTTGAGCGTGGACCGCGCACCGTCGTTGAAGGCGCCTGGGGAGCCCGTCACCTGCTTCGGGTACAGCGGGGAGAAGAGGGAGCGCCAGTCCGCGTACGGCTTGGCGAAGGTGACCTTGACCTCAAGGTCGTCGGCGCCGCGCTCGATCTTCTCGATGCGCTCGTACCCGGCGTTGCGGGCGGTCCAGAACGCGGAGTCCTTGCCGCTCAGGGCTCGCCACTGGGCGGCGAAGTCCGGTGCCCCGATCTCCCGGCCGTCGCTCCACACCGCCTGCTGGTTGAGCCGGTAGAGCACGACCTGCCTGGGTTCGTGTTCGACCACCTTCGCGGACTCCAGGTAGTCCGGGTTCAGCTGCGGGCGGCCCTTGGCGTCCATCGGGAAGAGGGACGGCAGGAGAGCGCCGGTGATCCGGGTGGTGGCGCTGTCGGCGTCCGCCTGGAAGGCGTTGAGCGTGGCGGGCATCGCGTCGATCGCCCAGTTGACCGTGCCGCCCTCCGCGACCTGCTCGCGGGCCGCGGGCGCGACGTCCTGCGGGACGACGGCGGTGGCGGCCTCCTCGTTGCCCGAACTGCAGCCGGCCAGTACGGGGAGCGTGAGCACACCCGTGGTGAAGAGCGCGAGCGAGCGGCGCTTTCGGGCTGCCCCGCGCGGGACGCCGACGTGGGACATGGCTGATACCTCCGGAGACGGCCCGGACCACCCGTACCCGAATGGACCGGATGATGCGTTTTTGGTGGCATTTGCAGTTGATCACACTGGTTCCGCCCGTCCACTGAAAGCGGCCACGCGCGAGGGGGGCCGCAGACACGGCGCGACACTCCCGAACCTCACCCGTGCGGCGGAGCCCCGGCACCCGCACGAGCCGCCACCCATGGCCAGAACCACACCTTCGACAATGGCCGGAAGCCGACGCCCCGCGCCCCGGCCCGGAGGGCCGGCCGGGGGCCTTCCCGCCGGGCCGGCAAGTCGGGACGGCCCGCTCCCTTCCCAAACAGGATGTGACGCGCGACACTCGCATGCGCATGAACATGGCCACCCGCGACTGCGGAAGTGAGATCAAGTCATGTCACTGCAGGACGAATTGACGGCAGTTCAGCACTGTCTCGACGACCTGGTCCGCACCGTCGGGCGACTGGAGCGGAGCCTCGCGCAGCTGCGCGAGGCGGACTCCGCTCCGGACCCGCTCGCCCCGGACGGCCACGCCGACCCTGTCGACGGCGTCATCACGATCACCGAGGCGCCGTACGACACCACTCTGTGGACGGACTCGGACGACGAGGGTCTGGGCGTCCGCGGCAGGCACGCCCCCTAGGAGAGTTCCTTGGCCACCGGTACGGAAACAGGCACGGATTCAGGCAGTGATCCGGGGAGCGCTCCGGGGAGCGCTCCGGGCACGAAGCCACCCCCGCCGGGTGGAGCGGCGACCCGGACGGCAGGTGTGCACCACGCCTCGCGGGCCGCCATCGCCGCCCGCCATCTGCGGACCGACCGCTGGTGGCTGGCGCCCGCCGTCACGGCGGGCGGGCTCCTCGCCTTCATCGTCTACTCGACCTGGCGGGCGTTCTCGAACGCCGACTACTACGCCGCCCCCTATGTCTCGCCGTTCTACTCGCCCTGCCTGGCGGACAGCTGCGCCCCCATGCGGCACGGCCCGAACTGGGACCTGTTCGGCAGCTGGTGGGGCCTGTCCCCCGCCCTGCTGATCCTGATCTTCCCGCTCGGCTTCCGGCTGACCTGCTACTACTACCGCAAGGCCTACTACCGGGGCTTCTGGGCCTCGCCCCCGGCCTGCGCGGTCGCCGAGCCGCACACGGCGTACAGCGGCGAGACCCGCTTCCCGCTGATCATGCAGAACATCCACCGGTACTTCTTCTACGCCGCGGTGCCGGTCGCGGGGATCCTCACGTACGACACCGTGCTCTCCTTCCGCGACGAGCACTACGCCTGGGGCCACATGGGTCTCGGCTCGCTGATCTTCGTTGTCAACATCGCCCTGATCTGGGCGTACACCCTGTCCTGCCACTCCTGCCGGCACATCATCGGCGGCCGGCTGCGGCACTTCTCGAAGCACCCCGTGCGCTACCGGCTGTGGGGCTGGGTGGGGCGGCTCAACGCCCGTCACATGCTGCTCGCCTGGGCCTCGCTGATCAGCGTGGCGCTCGCCGACTTCTACGTGTATCTCGTCGCCTCCGGCGCCTTCGACGATCCGAGGTTTTTCTGAATGACTGAGCTCGAACGGCAGCAGTGGGACGTCGTCGTGGTCGGTGCCGGAGGTGCCGGGCTGCGCGCCGCGATCGAGGCGCGGGAGCGCGGGGCCCGTACCGCCGTCATCTGCAAATCGCTCTTCGGCAAGGCGCACACGGTCATGGCGGAGGGCGGAATCGCCGCCTCCATGGGCAATGTGAACTCCGGGGACAACTGGCAGGTGCACTTCCGCGACACCATGCGCGGCGGGAAGTTCCTCAACCAGTGGCGGATGGCGGAGCTGCACGCCAAGGAGGCGCCCGACCGGGTCTGGGAGCTGGAGACCTGGGGCGCGCTCTTCGACCGCACCCCCGAGGGGAAGATCTCCCAGCGCAACTTCGGCGGCCACGAGTACCCGCGTCTGGCGCACGTCGGGGACCGTACCGGCCTCGAACTGATCCGCACCCTCCAGCAGAAGATCGTCTCGCTCCAGCAGGAGGACGAGCGCGAGTTCGGTGACTACGAGGCACGGTTGAAGGTCTTCCAGGAGTGCACGGTGACGCGCGTCCTCAAGGACGGCGAACGCGTCTCGGGGACCTTCTGCTACGAGCGCGAGACAGGCCGGTTCTTCGTGCTGGAGGCGCCCGCGGTCGTCCTCGCCACCGGCGGCATCGGCAAGTCCTTCAAGGTGACGTCGAACTCCTGGGAGTACACCGGCGACGGCCACGCGCTGGCCCTGCTGGCGGGCGCACCCCTGCTGAACATGGAGTTCGTGCAGTTCCACCCGACCGGGATGGTCTGGCCGCCCTCGGTCAAGGGCATCCTCGTCACCGAGTCGGTGCGCGGCGACGGCGGGGTGCTGCGGAACTCCGAGGGCAAGCGCTTCATGTTCGAGTACGTCCCCGACGTGTTCAAGGAGAAGTACGCGCAGTCGGAGGAGGAGGGCGACCGCTGGTACGAGGACCCGGACAACAACCGCCGCCCGCCCGAGCTGCTGCCTCGTGACGAGGTCGCGCGGGCCATCAACTCCGAGGTGAAGGCCGGCCGCGGATCGCCGCACGGCGGGGTGTTCCTGGACGTGTCGACCCGCATGTCGGCGGAGCGCATCCGGCGCCGGCTGCCGTCGATGTACCACCAGTTCAAGGAGCTGGCGGATGTCGACATCACGGCCGAGGCGATGGAGGTCGGCCCGACCTGCCACTACGTGATGGGCGGTATAGCCGTCGACTCCGACACCGCCGCCGCCCTCGATGTGCCGGGTCTGTACGCGGCGGGCGAGGTCGCGGGCGGCATGCACGGTTCCAACCGGCTGGGCGGGAACTCCCTCTCCGACCTGCTGGTCTTCGGCCGGCGGGCCGGACTGCACGCCGCCGGGTACGCGGAGTCCACCGACGCCCTGCCGGTGGTGGACGAGGCGCAGATCGACGCCGCGGCCGCGGAGGCGCTGCGTCCGTTCAGCGCGGAGGACCTCGCCGGGGGCGCGCCGGCGGAGAATCCGTACACCCTGCACCAGGAACTCCAGCAGACGATGAACGACCTGGTCGGCATCATCCGCCGCGCCCCGGAGATGGAGCGGGCCCTGGAGTCACTGGCCGGGCTGCGGGAGCGGGCCCGGCGGGCCGGGGTCGAGGGGCACCGGCAGTTCAACCCCGGCTGGCACCTCTCCCTGGACCTGCGGAACATGCTGCTGGTCAGCGAGTGCATCGCACGGGCCGCGCTGGAGCGCACCGAGAGCCGCGGCGGCCACACCCGCGAGGACTGCCCGGCGATGGAGCGCGCCTGGCGCCCGGTCAATCTGCTGTGCCGGCCGGCCGACGTCTTGGCCGCGCCGCTGGAGGGCCGGATCGATCTCGTACGCAAGGTCACCGAACCCATCCGTCCGGATCTGCTCTCCCTCTTCGAGAAGGAGGAGCTGGTCAAGTACCTCGCCGAAGAGGAGCTGTACGAGTGAGCAGCTACAACGCACGGTTCAGGGTGTGGCGCGGGGACACCGACGGCGGCGGTCTGGAGGACTTCGCGGTCGAGGTCAACGACGGCGAGGTCGTCCTCGACATCATCCACCGCATCCAGGCCACACAGGCGGGTGATCTGGCGGTGCGGTGGAACTGCAAGGCCGGAAAGTGCGGTTCGTGCAGCGCGGAGATCAACGGACGGCCGCGGCTGCTGTGCATGACGCGCATGTCGGTGTTCACCCGCGAGGAGACGATCACCGTCACCCCCCTGCGGGCCTTCCCGGTGGTACGGGATCTGGTGACCGATGTGTCGTTCAACTACGCCAAGGCACGGGAAGTGCCCGCCTTCGTGCCCCCGGCCGGGGTGAAGGCGGGCGAGTACCGGATGCAGCAGGTCGATGTGGACCGCTCGCAGGAGTTCCGCAAGTGCATCGAGTGCTTCCTGTGCCAGGACACCTGCCATGTGGTGCGTGACCACGAGGAGAACAAGGCGGCCTTCGCCGGACCGCGCTTCCTGATGCGGGTCGCGGAGCTGGACATGCACCCGCTGGACGCCGCCGCCGAGTCCGGGCTCGACCGGAAGGCGACGGCCCAGGAGGAACACGGGCTCGGCTACTGCAACATCACCAAGTGCTGTACGGAGGTGTGCCCCGAGCACATCAAGATCACCGACAATGCGCTGATCCCGCTGAAGGAGCGGGCCGTGGACCGCAAGTACGACCCGCTGGTGTGGCTGGGGAACAAGATCCGGCGGCGCGAGTCGTCCTGAGTGCGCCGTCAACCGGTCCGGATCAGTCCGGCCGGACCGGTTGAGCCGGATCAGCCCAGCAGTTTGATGATCGCGGCGGTGGTGTCGGTCTCGCCGAGGCGCGGGAAGATCCGCTCGACGCTGTTGTCGTGGACCTCGGCGCTCATGTCGGTCACCGCGTCCGTGGCGATCGTGACGTGGTAGCCGTACTCGTATGCCGAGCGGGCGGTGGACTCGACGCCGATGCTGGTCGCGATCCCGGCCACCACGACCTGGGTCACGCCGCGGCGGCGCAGCTGGAGGTCGAGGTCGGTGCCGTAGAAGGCGCCCCACTGCTGCTTGGTGACGACGATGTCGCCCTCGTGCGGGCCGAGCTCGGGGACGATGTCGGCCCAGTCGGCGGCCGGCTGCCCGGAGCGGGCGGGGCTCTCGGTGCGGCCGGGGGCGCCGCCGGTGACGCGGACCAGGACGACCGGGAGGCCCTTGGCCCTGAAGGCGTCGGCGAGGGTCGCGGCGTGCGCGATGACATCGGCGCTGGGGTGGGCGGTGGGCAGACCGGTGATGCCCTTCTGCAGGTCGACGACGACCAGTGCGGTCTTCGGGTCGAGAGTGGTGGCGCTCATGGTGGTGCTCCTTGCCGAGTGGTGCGGGACGGTTTTCAGGTACGGCCGCGCAGGGCGCGGTCGGTGACGGTGAGGACGATGAGGAGCACGCCCAGTACGGCGGCGACCCCGGCCATCAGGTGCAGGCCGTGGTCGCCGGCCGACTGCCCGTACGCGAGCGCGATCAGGCTGGAGGCGGTGATGGCCCCTATGTACTGGGCGGTGCGCTGGAGGCCCGCGGCGGAGCCGATGGCCTCGGCCGGGGCGTAGGCCTGGACGGCCGCCTGGTTGCTCGTACCGATCAGCCCCTGCGGGATGCCGAAGCAGGCCCCGGCGAGCAGCAGGACGGCAAGCGGGGTGTCCCCGGAGAGGAACATCAGCACGCCCGCCCCGACGGTGAGCAGTACGCAGGCCAGGGTGAGCGGCCCGCGGATGCCCTTCGTGCGGGCGCCGAGCAGCGAGCAGACGAGGGCGGCGACGGACATCGGCAGCATCAGCAGACCGGTGTGCCCGGACGAATAGCCACGGGCTTCCTCCAGCCACTGCGTATACCCGTACATCACGCAGTAGATCAGCAGATAGCTGACTCCGTGCCGCAGATACGTCCGTGAGAGCGCGGCGTTTCCCGCCAGCATCCGCAGGTCGATGAAGGGGTCCGGGCGGTGCAGCTGCCACCGCACCAGCGCGGCGGCGAGCACCGCGAAGGGCGCGAGGAGCCACCACATCGGATGGGCGAGATCGAGCAGGAAGAAGACGAGCACGGTCAGGGCGGCGGTGAAGAGACCGATGCCGAGCGGGTCCAGGCCGAGCCGCCGCGTAACGCCGTCGGCGGCGCGTCTACGCGGCGGGTCGGCCGGGATCCAGAGCAGGGCGGCACCGAACGCGACGAAAGCGACGGGCACGTTGACGGCGAAGATGCCGCGCCAGCCGACGACCATGACCAGCAGTCCGCCGAGCGTGGGCCCGACGGCCGCGCTGCCGAGCGCGGCGAAGGAGAGCCGGGCCAGGACGGAACGCGGGGTGGCCCGGCCGATCCGGGCGGACTCGTCGCGCAGCACCGCCATGGCGGCCGGATAGGCGGCCGACGTGCCGATGCCGAGCAGCAGCCGGGACACGATCAGCCAGCCGAAGCTCGGCGCCACGGTCCCGACCAGGCCGGACGCGATGACGACGACCAGCCCGACGAGGAAGACGCGGCGCGGGCCGAGCACATCGGCGAGCTTGCCCAGGACGGGCTGAGCGACGGCGCTCGCGAGATACAGGACCGAGATCAGCCACGCGGTGTCGGCGGCGCCGATGCCGAAGTGGTGCCCGATCGCCACCAGAGCGGTGGAGATCATCGTGGTGTTGAGCGGGTTGAGCAACGAGCCGATCAGCAGCGGGGCGGTGAGCCGGCCGCTGAACCCGGGCGCCGCCTCCTGGGCCGGCGCCGCCGCGGGGGCCGGTGACTCCTGGGGTATCGCTTCGGGGACCGCGTGGCGGCCGGTCATGAACCGACCAGGCGGTCCAGGAGGGCGGTCGCCTCGGCGACGGTGCGGCGCTCGGCCCCGTCGAGTTCGGCGGCGATGGCCTCGGCGAGCCAGTTCCGCTTGGCGGCCCGGACCTCCGCGAGCGTCGAGTGTCCGCTCCCAGTGATCGACATGACCGACTTGCGCCCGTCGTCCGGGTCGGGAGCCCGCTCGACGAGCCCCTGGTCCTCCAGCGCGCCCAGGGTCAGCCGCATGGACTGCGGGCGTACGAACTCGGCGCGGGCCAGCGCGGCCGTGGTGGCCGGGCCCCCGTCCGCCAGCCGGGCCAGTACCGAGCGCTGGGTCGGCGTGAGCAGAGACTCCGAGGACGAGGAACGCAGCCGCCGCAGCAGCCTGCCGACGACGGCCGCGAGGTCGTTCGCGACCTGCTCGGCCGTGGGGTCGGCGGGGGTGGCACCGGGCGGTCGCGTCATGCGCCTACCGTAAAGATGCACAGGCCATCTTGCAAGGTAACCTGTTGATTTTGCCATGACCTTGCTCGCAACCGGCCTGCGATCTAGGGTGAATGCGCTTTCATAAGGTGTCTGTCGGCACATGTCGGCACGGGAGAAGAAGCGGACGGTCGGTCGAGTGAGCGCCCCAACGGTGTACGACGTCGCCGAGCGATCGGGCGTCTCCATTGCCACGGTTTCGCGGGTCTACCGCACCCCGGATTCGGTGCGCGCCCAGACCCGCGAGCGAGTCCTGGAGGCGGCGCGCGAACTCGGTTACGTGCCGAGCGGAAACGCCCGGGGACTGGCCAGCCGCACCACCGGAGTGCTCGGACTGTGCTTTCCCGACTACGCCGACCCGGACGCCGAGGCCGACGCCGAGGCGGACAGCGACGCCGACGACGCGGTGATGCTCTACTCCGACCAGATCATCCGCGGCATGGAGCGGGCCGCACGGCGGCACGGCTACGCCCTGTTGATCGCGGCGTCGCTGGAGGGCGGGCCGGAGAGCCTGGTCGCCAAGGTCGCGGGCCGGGTGGACGGTTTCGCCGTACTGGCGCAGACGGTGCCGACCGAGGACCTTGAGGTGATATCGCGCCGGCTGCCGGTCGTGATGCTCGCCGGACCTCGCGAGATCGACCACCTCGACCACATCGTGGTCGCCAACGTCGACGGCGAGCGCGAACTGACCCGCCATCTGATCGAGGACCACGGCCTGCGCCGGCTCGCCTTCATCGGCGGCGACACCGACTCACCGGACGCCGAGGCGCGATTCCGCGGCTTCCAGGAGGCATGCCGGAACGCCGGCATCCCGGTGCCGGACGCGCCGACCGTACGGACGACGATGATGACGCAGGCCGAGGGCGCGGGCGCCGCCGAACGACTGCTGGACGGGGGCGGACAGCGGCCGGAGGCGGTGCTCTTCGCCAACGACCAGATGGCGGTGGGCGCCCTGCGCGCACTGGCGAGGCGCGGCGTGCGGGTGCCCGAGGACATGGCGGTGACCGGCTTCGACGGCATCCCGCTCAGCCGGATCGTCCAGCCGCCGCTGACGACGGTGCGCCAGCCGATACGCCAACTCGGCGAGCAGGCAGTCGAATTGCTGGTGCAGCGGCTGAACAACGCGGGCCGCGAACCGGTTTCGCTCACCCTCCCGGTCTCCCCGATCCGCCGCAGGAGCTGCGGCTGCGGCTGACGGGTCAGGGACCGGGCGGGGCGGGGTCGGACGGCCCCTGACCCGTCAGCCGCCCCGTCACCGCCCCAGCCACCGCGCGAAGAACCGCCGCCGCCCCGCGACCAGCCCGGCCTTCTCGGCGACCGTCCCCGCATGCTCGAAGTGGCCCGCGCTCAGCACCAGCAGTTCCCGCTCCCCCGCCAGCGCGTTGTACACCGCGAACTGCCCCGGCGGCGGCACGGACGGGTCGAACAGCGCCGCGGCCACCAGCGTCGGCAGCTCCAGGAACCCCGCGGCGGTCGCGGCGTCGAAGTACCTCAGCACCTCGGTGACCCCGGGATGCTCCCGGCGATACCTCCGCACCGACTCCCCGCTCCCCGCGCACGGCAGCGTGAGCCGCAGCGGGTGGTTCCCGAACGTGGGGACCGTCAGCTGCGCGGCCCCGAAGCGGTCGTCCCACGGCAGGGCCAGCGCACCGAGACCCCCGCCGAAGCTCTCCCCCAGGTAGCCGAGCGGACCCGCCGCCGCCAGCCCGGGGACCAGCTCGTGCAGCGCCGACGCCGCACACCACAGGTCCGCCACACAGTCACCGATCACATACGTCTCGCGTGACTCGATGCCGTGCAGCACATGCGCGTCGGCGACGTCCGGGACCCCCGCCACCGGACTGCGCGCCCCCATTCCCCGCACACAGGGCAGGATCGCGGCCGCCCCGGGCAGCGGCAGCGGCACATCGGGCCCCGGCCCCTGCCGGCCGCCGTAGCCGTGGCCGATGACGAACCCGTGGCGCACCGGCCCGTCCGCCGGCAGTGCGAGCCAGCCGCCCAGACGCTCCCCGCCCACCGAGGTGAACGTCACTCCGTGGATCCGGACGCCGTCGCGCTCCTCCTCCAGCGGGCCGATCTCCGGCTCCGTGGCCACCGTGCGAGCGGCCTCGTGCCGGGCTCGCCAGAAGTCGGCGAAGCCGTCCGGTGCCGGGGGCGCGGGGATGACCGACAGGTCGTCGAGAGTACGCCCGTAAGACGGGTCAAAAGGGAAACCGTGCACGAATGAAGGCATGATCACGACAATATCCCCTCCCCGCCCCGCGATTCGGGCCGCCGGCGGCCATGGGCGCCAACCATGCGTAATCGGTCACATCGTTCTCTTTTCCGCAAACAGCACACTTACCGTTTCAAGTTGAACATTCAGATGTCCAATACGTTGCACGAGTGTGACCTAGACCCCTCTTGCGGATTCGCGAATCCCTGCCGCAGAGTGATGTATGCGCTTACAGGCAGCGCATACATTCGGATTGCTCAAGGAGGAGCCCTCCATGCCCCGCACCGCCAGAACCGCCTCCGTCGGTATCGCAGTCGCGCTCGCTCTCGGTCTCACCGCGTGCGGCAGCTCCGGTGGCGACGACGTCGCCGCGGACAAGAAGCAGACGCTCACCGTCTGGGCCATGGGGGCCGAGGGCGAGAAGCTCGCGGATGTGGCCAAGGTCTACGAGAAGGCCAATCCGAACATCACCGTCAAGGTGACCCCGGTCGGCTGGGACGTCGCCCACCAGAAGCTGGTCTCCGCGGCCGCCGCCGGCACCATGCCGGACGTGGCGCAGATGGGCGGCAGCTACATGGGCGAGTTCTCCGAGCTCGGTGTCCTGGAGCCGGTCGACACCAAGACCTTCCAGGAGAAGGACTTCTTCCCGTCCGGCTGGCAGCAGGGCGAGGTGGACGGCCAGGCGTACGGCGTGCCGTGGTACGTCGACACCCGCGTCCTCTACTACCGCACGGACCTGGCCAAGCAGGCCGGCATCACCAAGGCTCCGACCGACTGGAAGGAGATGCAGGACCTCGCCACCGCCTACCAGAAGAAGGCGGGCACCAAGTGGGGCCTGTCCATCCAGCCCAGTGGCCTGGACACGGTGCAGAACTTCTACTCCTTCCTGTACTCGGCCGGCGGCGAGATCGTCAACGACAAGGGCGAGGCCGTCATCGACAGCCCTGAAGCCGTCAAGGCGCT
The DNA here is from genome assembly GCF_036226405.1 of Streptomyces sp. NBC_01260. Lineage (NCBI taxonomy): Bacteria > Bacillati > Actinomycetota > Actinomycetes > Kitasatosporales > Streptomycetaceae > Streptomyces > Streptomyces sp. NBC_01260. Next base: position 2,757,560 of record NZ_CP108464.1, read on the forward strand.
CAAGGAGTACGGCTCGTACTTCTCCAAGGGACTCTCCAACAAGTCCGTGCCGCCCGGCTACGACGTGGTGAAGGACTTCGGCAACGGCCGCGTCCCGATGTTCTTCGGCGGCCCCTGGCACGTCACCCTGCTGAACGAGGGCCAGCCGCAGCTGAAGGGCAAGTGGGCGGTGGCCAACGTCCCCACCGACAAGTCCTCCGTCTCCATGGCCGGCGGCTCCTCCCTGGTGATCTCCAAGGACAGCGAGCACAAGGCGGCCGCCACCCAGTTCATCAAGTACCTGACGGACGCCAAGGGCCAGGCCGACTGGTACAAGCGCACCAAGGACCTGCCGGCCAACACCACGGCCTGGACCTCCGGTGACCTCGCCAACGACACCGATCTGCAGATCTTCAAGAAGCAGATGGACACCGCCAAGGCCTCCCCGTCGCTTCCCAACTGGACCGAGGTCACCGACAAGGTCGACCAGGCCATCGCGAAGGTGACCCAGGGCAAGGCTTCCGCCGAGGACGCGCTGAAGACGGCGCAGTCCCAGATCGAAGGCCTCGTGAAGTAGGAGCCATGAGCACCACGACCGGAAAGGCCGCAGAGTCGGCCAAGGTGCAGGCCGGACCGGGGACTGCGAAGTCCCCGGCCGCCGGGCCCAAGGGCTCGCGCAGGCGCAGGAAGCCCTCGCTGGGTATGCAGAACATGGCCGGCTGGCTGTTCTCCACTCCCTTCCTCGTTCTCTTCCTCGTCTTCATGGCCGTCCCGATCATCGCCACGCTGGTGATGAGCTTCACGGACTTCGGGCTGCGCAACGTGACGCACCCGCTGGACGCGAACTTCATCGGGTTCGAGAACTACACCAAGCTGTTCAGCGACGAGAAGTTCCTCAAGTCGCTGTTCAACACGGCGTACTTCGTGGTCGTCGGCGTCCCGCTGACGATCTTCCTCGGACTGGCCGTCGCCGTACTGCTGAACAACGGCATCGACCGGGCCCGGACCTTCTTCCGCGTCGGCTTCTACGCCCCGGTCGTCACCACCATCGTCGCGGTCGCCGTCGTCTGGCGATTCGTACTGGACCCGAGCGACGGTCTCGTCGCGGGTCTCTTCTCCGAAGTGGGCCTCACCGCTCCGGACTTCCTGGGCTCCGAGACGCTCGCCATGCCCTCGATGATCGCGATGGCGGTCTGGCGCAACGTCGGCACGGTCATGGTGCTCTTCATCGCCGGTCTGCAGGCCATTCCCACCGAGGTGCGGGAAGCGGCGCGGCTGGACGGCGCCGGCGTCTGGCAGGAGTTCAAGGGCATCACCGTCCCGCTGCTGCGGCCCACGATGCTCTACGCCACCGTGATCACCACGATCGGCTACCTCAATGTCTTCGAGGAGCCCTTCGTGATGACGCAGGGCGGGCCCTCGGACTCGACGCTCACCGTCTCGCTGAACATGTACCGCGAGGGCTTCAACTTCTTCCACATGGGCTATGCGAGCGCCATGGCGTATGTCCTCTTCGTAGTGATCATGGGCATCACGGTGCTGCAGCTCCGACTGCTGAAGGACAACACGAAATGAGCGCCACCAATGCACCGGGCGCCGTCTCGACGGCGCCGTCGAAGAAGCCCGGGGACGCCGAGCCGACGGACCGGATCAGGAAGCCGCGGTCCCTGAAGCGGATCTTCGTCTACGTCCTGCTCTCGCTCGGTCTGCTGATCATGTCGGCGCCGTTCCTGTGGATGGCCCTCTCCGCGTTCAAGACAACGAGCGAACTGACCGCGAGCCCGCCGGTCTGGATCCCGACCGAGTGGACCCTGGACAACTTCCGGGACCTGCTCGACAGGCTCGATCTGCCGCTGTACTTCATGAACTCGGTGATCGTCGCGGTGCTGGTCACCGTGTCGAACCTGGTGTTCTGCTCGATGCTCGGGTACGCCCTGGCCAAGCTGAGGTTCGCCGGCCGCAACAAGATCTTCGGCCTGGTTCTCGGCGCCCTCATGGTGCCCGGCAACCTGATGCTGCTGCCGCTCTTCGTCCTGATGAGCAAGCTGCAGCTGATCGACTCGTACGCCGGGCTGGTCCTGCCGTTCGCAGCCGGGGCGTTCGGCGTCTTCCTGATGCGGCAGTTCATGCAGTCGATCCCGGACGAGCTGCTGGAAGCGGCCCGGATGGACGGCGCCGGCGAGTGGTACATCTTCTGGCGCATCGTGATGCCGTTGGTGAAGCCCGCCCTGGCGACGCTGTCGATCTTCACGTTCCTCGGTTCCTGGAACAACTTCGTCTGGCCGCTCATCGCGACCAACGACCCCGACAAGTACACCCTTCCGGTCGCCCTGGCCACCTTCGCCACCGACCCGAACAAGGCGGGTGGATCCAACGGCATGCTGATGGCCGGCTCCTTCCTGATCGTGCTGCCGGTCCTGGTCGTGTTCATCGCGCTCCAGCGGCACTTCACGCAGGGCATCGCCACCGCGGGCATGAAGTAGTCCGCCCCCGGGGCGGCCGTGCCCCGCCCCACCGACACGTAAGTGGCCCGCACCCGCACCCTCGCAGGCCACCCCCCTCACACCCCAGAAGGACAGTTCGCGATGACTCACACCCAGGTCCCGTTCCCCGAAGGCTTCCTGTGGGGTGCCTCCACGGCCGCCCACCAGATCGAGGGCAACAACACCAACAGCGACTGGTGGGTCAAGGAGCACACCGCGGGCACCCACATCCAGGAGCCCAGCCTGGACGCCTGCGACAGCTACCACCGCTGGCACGAGGACATGGACGTGCTGGCCGGACTGGGCTTCACCGACTACCGGTTCTCCATCGAGTGGGCCCGTATCGAGCCCGCCGAGGGGCAGTTCTCCCGGGCGGAGCTCGCCCACTACCGCCGTATGGTCGAGGGCGCCATCGAGCGCGGACTGCGCCCCATGATCACCCTGCACCACTTCACCGTGCCGCAGTGGTTCGAGGCGCGCGGCGGCTTCACCGCCGAGGGCGCGACCGAGCTGTTCGCCCGCTACGTCGCGGCCTGCGCACCGGTGATCAGCGAGGGTGTCAGCCACGTCTGCACCATCAACGAGCCGAACATGATCGCCGTGATGGCGGGCCAGGCCAAGCGCGGCGACATCGGCTTCCCGCCCGCCGGCCTGCCGACCCCCGACGACGAGACCACCCAGGCCGTCATCGCCGCCCACCACGCGGCCGTCAAGGAGGTCAAGGCGATCAACGCCGACATCCAGGTCGGCTGGACCATCGCCAACCAGGTCTACCAGGCCCTTCCCGGCGCCGAAGAGGTCACCGCGGCCTACCGCCACCCCCGTGAGGACATCTTCATCGAGGCCTCCCGCGGCGACGACTGGATCGGGGTGCAGTCCTACACCCGGACCAAGATCGGCCCGGACGGACCGATCCCCACCGCCGACGACGTGGAGCGCACCCTCACGCAGTGGGAGTACTACCCGTCCGCCGTCGGCCACGCGCTGCGCCACACCGCCGAGGTCGTCGGCCGCGACATTCCGCTGATCGTGACCGAGAACGGCATCGCGACCGACCAGGACAGCCGCCGGATCGACTACTACACCGGTGCCCTGAACGAGGTCGCCTCGGCCATCCAGGACGGCCTGCGCGTCGAGGGCTACCTCGCGTGGAGCGCCCTGGACAACTACGAGTGGGGCTCCTACACGCCGACCTTCGGCCTCATCGGCTGGAACCCGGAGACCTTCGAGCGGCTGCCGAAGCCGTCCGCCGCCTGGCTGGGCGAGATGGGCCGTACCCGCACGCTGCCGCGTATCGCCGACTGACGCCGGCCCCCTGACCGGGAACCCCTGACGGTTCCCGACCGTGCGGGGTCCGGCGGTACCTGACGGCCGCCGGACCCCGCGCCGATCCACCCGGAGTGGCCCGAGCCCCACAGCTCGGGCCACTCCGGCAGTCACACCCGCACACCGCGCCACAGGCGCAGCACCACCCCCGGGCGGCTCTCATCCGCCGCATCGAGCACGCCACGAAATGCCCCCATCCCCCTTCTGCCAACGGGAGCTGGACCTTCATGGACCGTCGCACGTTTCTCACCGCCACCGGGACCGGGGCTGCCGCTCTGTCCCTCGGAGCCGTGTCCGCGCCCTCGGCGAACGCCGTTCCCGCCACGCGGTCCGCGCCTTCCGCGGACGCCGCCCATTCGGCTCATGGCCTTGACGCACCGCTGCTGCTGCGCTGGTTCCGCGACACGTACCGCTCGATCGAGGCGATGACCACCGATCTGGGACTCGCCGTCGACAAGATCGACGTGAGCGGTCCGGGCGGTCCCGTTCAGTCGCGCCAGACCTCGCCCACCAATATCGGCTGCGGCCTGTGGTCGACCGTCGCCGCCGGCGGGCTCGGGGTGATCAGCGAGGCCACGATGCGGCGCCGGCTGGAACGCACGGTCCGGTCCGTGGAGAAGCTGGAGCGCCCGCACGGCTTCTGGCTCAACTGGTACGACGCGCACGACGGTTCGGTGCTGACCGAGTGGCCCGGCACCGGCGACCCGGTCCGTCCCTTCCTCTCCAGCGTCGACAACGCCTGGCTGATCACCGGTCTGCGCATCGCCGCGGACGCGGCTCCCGCGCTGCGGCCCCGCATCGGCCGCATCCTGGCGGGCGCCGACTGGTCCTACTACTACACACCCTTCGACCCGGCCGACCCCGTCGCCGGACCCGGCCAGCTGCGCGGCGGCTTCTGGACCGACACCGAGGAACCCACGGGCCATCACTACGGCGCGCTCAACACCGAGCCCCGGATGGCGAGCTATCTGGGTATCGCGGACGGGTCCCTGCCCGCCGACCACTACTGGCACCTGCTGCGCACCATGCTTCCCGGCAATGAGCAGGAGCAGCAGCCGCAGGGCAGTTACGTGGCGATGGACGGTATCCACGTCTGGCAGGGCCACTACACGCACGGCGGCCGCAAGCTCGTCCCCACCTGGGGCGGGTCGATGTTCGAGGCGCTGATGGTTCCGCTGTTCGTACCGGAGCCGGAATGGTCGCCGAAGTCGTGGGGCCGCACTCATCAGCGTTACGTGCGGAGCCAGATCGAGCACGGCATGGCGGAGGCGGAGTACGGGTACTGGGGCTTCTCCCCCGCCAACATTCCCGAGGGCGGGTATCAGGAGTACGGGGTCGACGCGCTCGGCATGCAGCTCGACGGCTACGCCTCCAACACGGACCGCACGTACACCGCGGACGGGGCTCCGCTGCCGCCCGCGTCGGCGTTCACCAACGGTGTGGTCACCCCGCACGCCTCGTTCCTCGCCCTGCCCTACGCGCCGGCCGAGGCGGTGGCGAACCTGCGGGCGCTGGACCGGGATTTCGGTGCCTATCACGACGGCTACGGGTTCCGGGACTCCGTCAACGTCTCCACCGGACGGGTCAGCGACTACCAGCTCGCCCTCGACCAGGGAATGATCGCCGCGGCACTGGCCCAGGCGATCCGGCCCGGACTGCTGCAGCGGCCGTTCCGGACCGGTGGGTTCCGTTCCCGGGTGCGGCCGCTGCTCGCCAAGGAGCGCTTCAGCATCTGAGCCCCGCGACGGCGGACCGGCCCCCCTCACGGCGGGGAGGCCGGTCCGCCGCGGCGGCCGTCGGCGTCCCGCAGCTGTCCGCTCGCCGGGTCGCGGGTCACCGAACGTGGACATAGCCTCGCAAACGTGATGCCGCCTGCGAGCCGAACCCGGATCCGCATACCGGGCCGGGCCCTGCTCGCCGTCCTGATGGCGGTGTGCTGGCTGGCCCTCCCCGCCGCCCCGACCGCACACGCCGACGCCCCGGTCACGCTGTCCCGGGACGGACAGATCACCGACAGGGCCGGCGCGCTGGGGAACCGGAAGGGCCAGGTCGTCTCCGCACTCGACCAGCTGTACGACAAACGCCGTGTCCAGCTCTTCGTGGCGTACGTCCGTGACTTCTCCGGGCGGTCCGCGCAGAACTGGGCCGACGACACGGCCCGCCGCAACGGGCTCGGCCTCGACGACATGCTGCTCGCCGTCGCCACCCACGACCGGCAGTACGCGTACTCGGTCGACCAGGGCTCCCGCTTCACCGACGCCGAGCTCCAGGATGTGGCGAGCACCGCCATCGAGCCGGCGCTCAAGGAGAACGACTGGGCGGGCGCCGCGATCGGGGCCGCCAACGGGTACTCCGCCGTCCTGGCCGGCGCGGCCCTACCCACCCCGGCCATCACCCCGGGCGCCCCCGACCCGGGCTCGGGGAATTCCGGGGGAACGACCGCCGGGGACCTGGTCCTGCCGATCGTGGTCGTCGTCGTAGCCGCGGCGGCCGGGGGCTATGCCTACACCCGGCGCAAGCGCCGTACCGCCACCCGTACGACACCCGGTGCGACCGGCTGGGGACCGGCAGACCGGAACACGCCGCCAGAACCGCCCGCTCCGCTGCCGGAACTCGACGCCCGGGCCAAGGAGACACTGGTCGACACGGACGATGCGGTCCGCACCAGCGACGAAGAACTCGGATTCGCCACGGCCCAGTTCGGAGAAGAGGCCGCAGCCCCGTTCACCGAGGCCGTCGCCTACGCCAGGGGCGAGCTGACGGCCGCGTTCCGGTTGCGCCAGCAGCTCGACGACGCCTGTCCCGAGGACGACGCCACCCGCCGGCAGATGCTGGACGAGATCATCAGCCGCTGCGAGGACGCCAACACCCGCCTGGACGCGGTCTCCGAGGACTTCGACCGGCTCCGTGCGCTCGAACGCGACGCCCCGCAGGCACTCGCGGCGGCCGAGACCGCATTCCGTTCGCTCACCGGGCGGGTCTCCACGGCCGGGGCGACCCTCACCTCCATGCGCAGCCGCTACGCGGAGTCGGCCTCGGCCCCCGTCGCCGGCGATATCGAGCAGGCCAAGGACCGGCTCGTCTTCGCGACGTCCTCGCTCAATCAGGCCCGGCAGGCGGTGGACGGCTGCGACAGAGCGGCCGCCGCCGTGTACGTACGGGCCGCCGAGGGCGCGGTCGGCCAGGCGACCACCCTCGTGGCCGCGGTCGACCGGCGCGCACGGGAAGTCGAGGAGGCGGCGGGCAGGCTGCCGGCCGCGCTCACCGAGACGGAGACGGACCTGGCCGACGCGGGCGGGCTGCTGGAAGGCACCGCCGAGGGGGTGTCCACCGCGGATCTCCGGGGCCGGATCGCCCGCGCGCAGTCGGTGATCCGCGACGTACGGGGGGAGCTGCGGGCCGGTCCGTACGACCCGATCGACGCGCTGCGCCGGGTGGAGGAAGCCGACGCGGCTCTGGACGAGGCGCTGGCCGGTGCGCGCGAGCAGGAGCAGGGCAACCGGCGGGCCCGTTCGCTCCTCGACCAGGCGATGCTCACCGCGCGCTCGGCGATCGGCGCGGCCGCCGACTACATCACCACCCATCGGGGAGCGGTCGGCAGCCAGGCCCGCACCCGGCTGGCGGAGGCGCAGCGAAGGCTGGAGCGGGCCCGCGAGCTGGCCGGGACGGATGACGCACCGGGGGCGCTGGCCGAGGCGCACCAGGCGGACTCACTGGCCGGGCAGGCGCAGGGCATGGCGGAACAGGACGTGCGGGCGTACGGGAACCGGAACGGTCCGGGTGGTGCGCAAGGAGGGGGCGGCGGGGGCACGGGCGGTGCGGTCCTGGGCGGAATCCTCCTCGGCGGGCTCCTGCGCGGGGGCGGCCGCGGCAGCGGATTCGAGGGCGGCGGCCTCGGAGCGGGAGGCGGGGGCGGCGGGCCGGGCAGCTTCGGTGGCGGGGGCACCCGCGGCCGGCGGGGCGGTGGCGGCCGGTTCTGACCACCCCACACCCACAGCGGCAGCGGCAGCGGCGTACGGATCACGCGTATCACCAGGGCGAACGAGCAGCACCGGACACACAGGAGAGGTGCCATGACCAAGCAGACCATCCTCGGACGCGTCACCCAGCTGGCGAAGGCCAACATCAACGCGCTGCTCGACCAGGCCGAGGATCCTCAGAAGGTGCTGGACCAGCTGATCCGCGACTACACGTCCAACATCTCGGAGGCCGAACAGGCCGTGGCCGCCACGATCGGCAATCTGCGGCTGATGGAGCAGGACCACCGGGAGGATGTCGGGGCCGCCGGGGAGTGGGGCGAGAAGGCGCTCGCGGCCAGCCGCAAGGCGGATGAACTGCGGGCGGGCGGATCGGCGGCCGATGCCGACAAGTTCGACAACCTGGCCAAGGTCGCGCTCGGCCGGCAGCTCCAGTCGGAGAAGGAGGCGAAGACCGCGGAGCCCACCATCGCCTCGCAGTCGGAGGTGGTGGACAAGCTCAAGTCCGGCCTGGACCAGATGAAGGCCAAGCTGGCGGAGCTGAGGTCCAAGCGGGACGAGCTGGTCGCACGGGCCGAGTCCGCCCGGGCGCAGAACCAGATGATGGACTCCGTCAAGAACATCGACGTCCTCGACCCGACCAGTGAGATCAGCCGGTTCGAGGACAAGGTGCGGCGCGAGGAGGCGAAGGCGGTGGGCAAGCAGGAGCTTGCCGCGTCGTCCCTGGACGCCCAGTTCGAGCAGTTGGACACGCTGGGGGCCAGCGCCGAGGTCGAGGCGCGTCTCGCGGCCCTGAAGACGGCCTCATGAGTCCGGTCCGGGCCTCGTTCAGAACATGCTCAGAAGCTCCTCGACCGTGCGCTCGGCGGCCGGCCGGCCGTCGGGCAGCGCCAGTTCGAACCAGACCGTCTTGCCGCGCGGCGTCCGCCTCGATCCCCAGGCCGCGCTCAGCAGCCCGACCAGTTGCAGACCGCGGCCGCCCTCGTCCGTGTCGCGTGCCCGCCGTCGCCGGGGCTGGACGAGACCCGCGTCCCACACCTCGCACACGAGGGTACGGTCACGCAGCAGTCTGAGCCGGATCTCGCCCTCGCCGTACCGCAGGGCGTTGGTGACCAGCTCGCTGACGAGCAGTTCGGTGGTGTCCACCAGATCGTCGAGGTCCCAGGCGAGCAGCTGGCCGCGGGCGAGCTCGCGGGCGCGGCCGACCGAGCGGAGTTCGCGGGGCAGCCGCCAGTCGCCGACGGCTTCGGCCGGCAGCCCCTGGATGCGGGCCATCAGCAGCGCGATGTCGTCCTCGCCGTGGCGGGTGTCGAGGGTGCTCAGTACCCGGTCGCAGACGTCCTCAAGAGGCTGCGCGGGTGCGACGAGGGCGCCGCGCAGGGCTTCCAGCCCCTCGTCCAGCGGATGGTCACGGGACTCCACGAGGCCGTCGGTGTAGAGGGCGAGGAGGGCGCCCTCCCTGAGTTCGACCTCGACTTCCTCGAAGGGTTCGCCGCCGACACCGAGCGGCATCCCGGGCGGGACGTCGAGCAGCAGCGCCGGTTCACCCGGCTCGACCACGACGGGGGGAAGATGGCCGGCGTTGGCGAAGGTGCACCGCCGGGTGACCGGGTCGTAGACGGCGTAGATGCAGGTCGCCAGATATACCTCGGAGAGGTCCGCCTCGCGGGACTTGTGGGCGGCCCGCGAGGGCCACTGGGCGCCGCCGATCCCGTCGGAGGAGGTGCTGCCACCGGGGGTACCGAGGCCGCGGGCGACTTCATCGAGGGCGGAGAGGACCTCGGCGGGTTCCAGATCGAGGAGGGCCAGGGTCCTTACGGCGGTGCGCAGTTCCCCCATGGCCACCGCGGCGCGCAGTCCGCGTCCCATCACATCGCCGACGACGAGGGCGGTGCGGTGCCCGGGGAGCTCGATGACGTCGAACCAGTCGCCGCCCACCTCGGTCGCGGTGTTGCCGGGCAGATAGCGGCAGGCGATGTCCAGGCCGGCGGCCTCGGGGTCGCCGGGGGGCAGCAGGCTGCGCTGGAGTATCAGGGCACGCTCGTGCTCGCGCCGGTAGAGGCGGGCGTTGTCGATACAGACGGCGGCGCGGGCGGCGAGTTCGGTGGCCAGCGCCCGGTCCCGTTCGCCGAAGGGCTCGCTGCCCTTCGTACGGGAGAACTGCACCAGGCCGACCACGGTGTCGTGGGCGACCATCGGCACGGCGAAGGTGGACTGGACGAATCCGCGGTCGTCGCCCGGCACGTCCTCGACATGGCCGGTGCGCAGGGCCTTGGCGCAGGACGAGTTGAACGGGTAGCGGTGCACCGCGCCGAGTGCGGGCGGTCCGGGAGGCGTCCAGGTCTGCGAGGCGTCACCGACGGGGCCGGGTGCGGTGTCGGGCATGGCGTCCGACACGGCGCTGGCGAAGGCGACGCGGCGCAGTTCGGCGGAACCGCCGACCGCTTCCTGACGGAGCGGACTCCAACTGCCGGGCGGCGCCTCCTCACCGGTGAGCAGTGCCTGGTAGAGGTCGACGGACGCGAGGTCGCAGAAGCCCGGTACGGCCACGTCGAGGAGTTCGCGTGCGGTGGTCTCCAGGTCGAGGGAGTTGCCGATGCGCGCGCTGGCCTCGTTGAGCAGAGCGAGGTTGCGCCTGGCGCTGGCGGCCTCGCGGGCGGCGATATGGCGCCGGGTGACGTCGGTGGCCAGTCCGGCGATACCGATGGGGCGGCCCGTTCCGCTGTGCACCCGGTAGAGGTTCATCGACCAGTTGCGGCTCTCCGGTTCGCCCGGGGCGGTGCCGATGAGCTGGAGGTCGGTGACGGATTCGCCGGTCGCCAGGACGCGGCTGAGGGTGGCGGCCAGCCGGTCGGCCTCCGGGCCCGCGAGGTAGTCGTGGACGGTGCGGCCGCGGTGGTCGTCGGCCCGGCCGCCGAAGACGGTGGCGAAGCGCTGGTTGGCCCGCAGCACCGTGAAGTCGGTACCGAACAGCACAAAACCGAAGGGAGATTGGCCGAAAATTGCCTGCGAGGCCGCGAGGTCCGTCTCGATGCCGCGCAGCGCCCGGACATCCACGACGATGCAGACCGCGGCCCGTTCACCCGTCGCCGTCTCACTCGGCATCACATAGATCTCGGCGAGCCCGTGAATCGCGTCCTCGCCCGGCATACGGAAGGGGACGAGGCCCGTCCACTCCTTGCCGTCGAGCACCTCACCGATCCGGCGATGGCCGTCCCGGCGCAGTTCGCCGGGCATGAAGGCCTCGACCGGGTCCTTACCGACCGCCTCGCGAGCGGCAACGCCAAAGAGGCCGGCGGCCCGGCGGCTCCACTGCTCGATCAGACCATCGGGGCCGATCGAGAAGGAGGCGACCCTGATGTAGTCGTAGATCGAGCCAGGCGGACTGCTCTGCCACACGACGTCGCCCGCTGTCCCAGGTATTTCGCTCACACGACCGTCCCCTCCAGCTCACACACCGGACCGGTCCTGCCCGCAGTATTCAGCACTACGGCCCTTCCCGACACGGCGTTCACGATCACAGCACGGTCTCAGTCCCTTTCAGCCAGGTTCTGTACGACCTCTGGTGATCGCTGTCCGTCCCACCCCACTCCTAACCAGGCAGGGCCAGCTCGAACCACACCGTCTTGCCACTCTTTCCGCGCCTGATCCCCCAGCGCCGGGCGGAACGGGCCACGAGCTGCAGTCCCCTGCCGCCTTCGTCGTCGGGTCCCGCCGTACGTTCGGTGGGCGGATCCGGAAGCGGATCGGAGACTTCCACCAACAGACCGGGGTGGGCGGGGGAGCCGTCGCCGTCGGGATGAGGGCGCACCAGCCGCACATCGATGGGCCCCGAGGCATAGCGCATGGAGTTGGTCACCAGTTCGCTGACCAGGAGTACAGCCACATCCCCGACCGCCGTGTCGAGCTCCCAGCCGCGCAGCGCCTCGTGGACGGCGTGCCGGGCCGTGCGCACGGCGCCGGGAACAGCCGGAAAGCTCCACTCGGCGCAGTCGCCTTCGGTATCGATCACGCCGATCACTTCCCAAGACCAGCAACGGAGAACGTCCTGTTTGCGGGGGCCAAACAGGACATACCCGATAATCAGCACGGAATACCGCTCGGCGTCGACACGTGGGGCGTACGGGTGTAAGGGCATGCGCACGAACGGGTGTACGTGCAGAGAAAGGGCGCACGGGTCCATCGGTGCACGCCGCAGCGCAAGCACCCTGCTCAGCGGTGTGCGCCGCCGGGCAGTCGCCGCACGGCTTCTGCGACCGCGGGCCGGTCCTGCTCCAGCCAGTCGACGGTGTCGCTCTCACCGGGGCCGAGCCAGCGCAGCTCGTCGTGGTCCTGAAGCGGCGCGGGCACGCCGGACAGCAGACGGGCCGTCCACACCCGGAGTACATAGCCGGGCTTCAGCGGCCACTCACCGGGGATGCGCTCCAGTGGTTCCGTCTCGATGCCGAGCTCCTCGCGGAGTTCGCGCACGAGCGCCTGCTCGCCGCTCTCCCCCGGCTCCACCTTGCCACCGGGCAGTTCCCACCGGCCGGCCAGCTCGGGCGGGGCGCTACGGCGCGCGGCGAGCAGCCGCCCCCCGTCGTAGACAGCTCCGGCCACCACCACGCGATCACTCATACCCCGGAGCGTAATACCCGTCCCCAGCAGGAGCGGAGGGCGCGAACCCGGCGCCGGAGATCCGGCGGACAGCCGGACCGGCGCACTACGGCCGCGCGCTCTGCCCGACGCGCTCGACCCAGTAGAGCTGCTTGTGGCCGCGCTCATCGAGCTTGTCGGCGGTCCGCTGCGCCTCGTCCTGCGTGGCGTACCTGCCCACGCGGTAGCGGTTGCCGTTGTCGTCCTGCCGTATCACCGACCAAGGAAGCATGGCACCGCTGTCGCTCATCGTGCCTCTCCCGAGCATTGCGCCCCTCCCCTGAACGGCGTGCATGTTTCTAAGGATCCCCAGGAAACCGCAGTACGCATATGCCCGAGCGTACGCCTGACCTTCACGGAACGAATACGTAATTGCACAAAGAGATACGGATCCGGCCAGGAGTGGACCAACTCCAGGGGGCGCATCCAACTGGATGCGCCCCCTGGGCAGTTCGGTCCGAACCTGAGCAAACCTGAGTGAATCGGATGAGACGGGCTGAACCAGTGCAGACTGGACCGGAGGCCCTCTCCTTATCCCTCTCTCGCACCCTCGCGCAGCATCGGCATCGGCATGGGAAGCGGGCCGTCGGCCGGTTCCTTGCGGCAGATGTCCCCGCACTCCGCGTCCAACGAGCAGCAGAGCGAGCAGATCGGCCCGGACCGCACGGGGCAGTCGGCGATGTCCGGGAGCTCGTAGGCCGTGTCGCAGACCGAGCAGGTGTGGGTGGCGGTGATGTCCGCGACCTCGGCTCCTGGACCGTTCACCGGATTGGGCCGGGCCAGGTAGTACCTGCCCTTGGTCGCCCAGGCGATCAGCGGACAGAGGGTCAGCGAGAGGCCGGCCGCGATGAAGGTGGAGAAGGCCTCCGCATACCTGCCGAACAGCCCGAAGAAGGCGAGGATCGAGACGGTTGAGGCAATCACCATCGAGCCGAATCCCGCCGGATTCACCGCGTACAGGTAGGCCCGTTTGAACTCGATGTACGGAGGGCTCAGCCCGACCCGCTTGTTGATGACCAGGTCGGCCGCGACCGCGGCGATCCAGGCGATGCCGACGTTCGAGTAGAAGCCCAGCAGCTTGTTGAGGGCCGCGAACATGTTCATCTCCATCAGCGTCAGCGCGATGACGAGATTGAGGAAGATGTACCAGACCCGGCCGGGATGACGGTGCGTGATCCGGGAGAAGAAGTTCGACCAGGACAGCGAGCCGCTGTAGGCGTTGGTCACATTGATCTTGATCTGCGACACGATCACGAAGAGCGCGGCGGCGGGCAGCGCGAACGAGCCGAGCCAGGGCTTCAGCGCCTCGATCTGCGGCGCGATCGGCTCCAGCGCGTGCGTCTTGCCGACCGCTTCGAGGGCGGCGAAGGCGAGCAGCGCACCGCCGAGCTGCTTGGCCGCGCCGATGATCACCCAGCCGGGACCGGCGGCGAGGACCGCGATGTTCCAGCGGCGCTTGTTGGCCTGCGTCTTCGCCGGCATGAAGCGCAGGTAGTCGGCCTGCTCACCGATCTGGGCGATGAGCGAGAGCGCCACGCCCGTGCCGAGACCGAACCCGATCCAGGAGAAGCCCGGTCCCGCCCCCTCCGTACCGCCGAAGGAGGCGAACGCGCCCCAGGCGTCGGGCGCTTCGAAGGCGAGGACCACGAACGGCAGCACCATGCCGATGATCCAGACCGGCTGAGTCCACGCCTGGACCTTGGCGAGGGCGCCCATCCCCCGGAAGACGATCGGGATGACGATCAGGGTGGTGATCAGATAGCCCGCCTCGACCGGCAGGCCGACGGCCTGATGCATGGCCTGCGCCATGATCGAGCCTTCGAGGGCGAAGAAGATGAAGGTGAACGACGCGTAGATCAGCGAGGTCAGCGTCGAACCGAAGTAGCCGAATCCGGCGCCTCGGGTGACCAGGTCCATGTCCAGGCCGTACTTCGCGCAGGCCCGGGCGATGGGGACGCCGGTGAGGAAGATGATCGTCGCCGCCGCCAGGATCGAGGCGAACCCGCTGGTGAAACCGTAGGTAAAGACGATCGAGGCGCCGATCGCGAAGTCGGCCAGATAGGCGATCCCGCCGAGCGCGGTGCCCGCGACCACGGCGGGCGACCAGCGCCGATACGAGTGCGGTGCATAGCGGAGGGAGTAGTCCTCACGACTCTCGTCGGCGGCGAGCTTCGCATAACTGCGCCTGGGCGGCTGGGCGCCGGCCGCGGCCTCCGGGCCTCCTGGGGCAGCAGCCGCCGCAGGAGGCCCGACCGTCTCGGGTATGGCTGTGTCCGTCATCGGTGACTTCCCGTTCGTCAGTCCGGTGTGCGGGTCCGAACGGGAAGTTAGGAGCAGGACATGACAAGCCATCACAAGCGACGATTGCCCAGCCGTTACGGGACCCGGGCGGGCGTTAACTTGTCGTCACGTCCGCCGCACGGGCGCCACCGGGTATCGGTCACCCGACGGGAATCCCGGCGCCGGGCTTGAGCGACCCCACAGGAATCACACCTCCGGGCCGCGGCCGCCCCACCGGGACCACACCCCCGCACACGGGCCACCCGCCGCGCACGACACCTCCGCGCGGGTGCCACCCGCCGTGCACGACACCTCAGGTGGCCGGTCATCTGACGGGCAGGTGGTAGGCGATCCGGTAGCGATCAGCCGGCACCACCACGTCGGCGGTCTCCACCGGCCGCCCCGACGCGTAGTACGTACGCTCGATCACCATCACGACATGACCCGGCACTCCGCCGAGCGCCAGGAGCTCCTCCGCCAGCCCCGGGCGCGCACCGACCTGCTCGGCCACGTTGTCCACGACCACATCGATCGCGGCCATCCGCTCGACCACCCCACAGCCGCCCAGCGGGCCCTCCTCCGGCAGCATCACCGGCGTACGCCCCGTGACCGCGAGGGGTTCCCAGGAGGTCGAGAGCATCATCGGCTCACCCGCCTCCCGGAACACGTAGCGCGTGCGCATCACGCGGTCGCCCGGCTCGATCCCGAGCCGTTCGGCGATCTCCGGACTCGCCCCCTCCTGTTCGCTCCGGGACTCCCAGGTCCCCCGCGCCCCCTCCGCCGTCTGCTCCTGCCGGAACGGGCTGGCACCGGTCTCCGACCGGAAGCCGGAGCGGGCGATCCGGCGCGGGACCGGGCGCTCGCGCACATACGTACCGGAGCCGGACCGGCCTTCCACCAGCCCCTCGGCCATCAGCACCTTGCGCGCTTCCAGCGCGACGGTGTCAGAGACCCCGTACTCCTCCCGGATGCGCGCCTGCGACGGCAGGCGCGTATGCGGCGGCAGCGAACCGTTGACGATCTTCTCTCTCAGATCGCCCGCAACGCGCAGATAGGCGGGCTGCTCACCGAAAGTCACAGGCCACTCCCCAAGAGGTTGACAGACTGCAACAGCGTCGCAACCGTCGGTTCCGGACCGCAAGCGCAGGCCAGGGTTTCACTCGAAGTGATGATTCACCGCCGACGTGCGCATACCCGGCACGAGCCGCCATGCCGTTTCCGGGCACCCCCTGCCGCACCACGGGGGCGCGGCTCGCAACCGGATCCGCCTCACCCCCTTGACCTGATTTGGTCCAGACCAATAACTTCCTCTCCACACAGCACGGCTCACGCACCTCTCGGCACACGCACAGGAATGGGCCTCATGCGTCGAAGAACCCTGTCCGGTCTGGCACTTGCCGCCTGCGCCTTCTCGCTGGCAGCCGCCGTCACCCCCACCGCCAACGCCTCCGCCGGGCACGGCACGGACCAGAGCACACGTCACACCAAGGACGGCGGGAGCAGCGGTCACCACGCCTCCGCTCCCGCCTACAAGCGCGTCGGCTACTTCACCCAATGGGGCGTCTACGGACGCGACTTCCAGGTCAAGGACCTGGAGACGAGCGGCACGGCGGCCAAGCTCACCCACCTCAACTACTCCTTCGGCAACGTCAGCGCCGACGGCAAGTGCTTCACCGGCAATGTGCCCGGCGAGGCCGACGCCTGGGCGGACTACGTCCGTCCGCTGGACGCCGCAGGCTCGGTGGACGGCGTCGCCGACACCGACGACCAGGCCCTCGCGGGCAACTTCAACCAGCTGCGCGAGCTCAAGGCCAAGCATCCCGGTCTCAAGGTGATGATCTCGCTGGGCGGCTGGAGCTGGTCCACGCACTTCTCGGACGCGGCCCGAACCGCCGCCTCCCGCAAGGCGTTGGTCTCCTCCTGCATCGACCTGTACATCAAGGGCAACCTTCCGGTGGACGGGACCAGGGGCGGCCGAGGTGCCGCGGCCGGCCTCTTCGACGGAGTCGACATCGACTGGGAATGGCCGGGATCCGCCGGTGACACCGACACGGTGTACCGACCCGAGGACAAGCGGAACCTCACCGCCCTGGTGCACGAGTTCCGCACCCAGCTCGACGCCTGCGCGAAGAGCGCCGCCGCACCGCGGAAGGGACGGAACGGGCAGGAGGGCCCAGGCGTCCACAGAGGCGGGAGCCACGGCTCGAAGCCCAGGCACTACGACCTCTCGGCGTTCGTCCCCGCGTCCCCCGAGAAGATCGACGCGGGCTTCGACGTCCCCCGCGTCATGCGGGACTTCGACTTCGTGAACCTCCAGGGTTACGACTTCCACGTCTCGGGCGAGAAGACCACCGCCCAGCAGTCCGCGCTCTACGCGAAGGGCGACTTCAGCGTCGACCGGACCGTGCGCGACTGGCTGAAACGCGGCGCCCCGGCCCGCAAGCTGGTGATGGGCATGCCGTTCTACGGTCAGGGCTGGACCGGTGTGACGGGCGGCGGCGACGGCCTGGGCCGGCCCGCCGCAGCGCCCGCCCCCGCCACCTGGGCCGCCGGTTACGAGGACTACAAGGTCCTCAAGAAGCTGGCCGAATCCGGTACGTACAAGGTCCACCGCAACGTCCGGGACGGCAGCGCCTGGCTGTTCGACGGCACCACCCTGTGGACGTACGACGACCCGCAGGTCCTGCGCGCCAAGACCGGATACATCCGCGACCACCGGCTGGGCGGTGCGATGTTCTGGTCGCTGGACGGGGACACGGACGACGGCGAGCTGATGACCGCCGTCGACCGCGGGCTCTCCGGGCGGTAGGAACTCCCGGGCCGGGGACCGGGGGGCCGCGACCTCCCGGGGCCGGGGCCGCTGCGAAGGTGCAGCCGCCCCGGGCCCCGGGCCCGGTCCCCTCCCTCTTCTCACCTTCCTGACATGCTGGCTGCCATGGCCACCGCATACCGCTGCCCGCAGGACGGAACCCGTGCCGACGTCTCCTCGCTGACCTGGTGCTGTCCGGTCTGCCGCGGCCCCTGGGACCTCGACTTCGAGATCGCGGGCCCCGTCCGTCCCGGCGCCCTGTCCGGCCGGGTCAACTCCCTCTGGCGCTACGAGGAGGTGCTGCCGCTCGGGTCTCCCACGACCACCCTGGGCGAGGGCCGCACCCCG
This sequence comes from Streptomyces sp. NBC_01260, assembly GCF_036226405.1. Classification (NCBI taxonomy): domain Bacteria; kingdom Bacillati; phylum Actinomycetota; class Actinomycetes; order Kitasatosporales; family Streptomycetaceae; genus Streptomyces; species Streptomyces sp. NBC_01260. Next base: position 2,775,397 of record NZ_CP108464.1, read on the forward strand.
CTCGTACCGCTCACCGGTACGGTCTCGGCCAAACTCGACTTCCTCATGCCGACGCTCTCCTTCAAGGACCGCGGCGCGGTGATGCTCGCCGAACTGGCCCGCCGCCTCTCCCCCGAGCGCGTCGTGGCGGACAGCAGCGGCAACGCGGGCACCGCCGTCGCGGCCTACTGCGCCCGCGCCGGGCTGCCCTGCACGGTGTACGTCCCCGAGGGCACGTCCCCGAAGAAGACCGAGCAGATCCGGGCCCATGGAGCCCGGCTGGAAATCGTCCCCGGAGACCGCGAGTCGACCGCCCGGGCCGCCCGGGCCGCCGCCGACGCACCCGGCACCTTCTACGCCTCGCACGTCTTCAACCCGTACTTCCTGCACGGTACGAAGACCTACGTGTACGAGCTGTGGGAGGACCTCGGCGGCAGGCTCCCCGACGCGATCGCCGTACCGGTCGGCAACGGCACCCTGCTCCTCGGCGCGGCGCTGGCCATCGCGGAGCTTCGCGCCCAGGGCCTGATCGACATCGGTCCGGCCCTGATCGCCGTGCAGGCCGAGGCCGTCTCCCCGCTGGCCGCCGCCTTCCACGCCGGGGCGGACTCTCTCCCCGACACCTTGCCGGGCGCCGTCTCCCCCACCCTCGCCGAGGGCATCGCCATCCCGCGTCCGCCGCGGGCCCGGGCGATCCTGGCGGCGGTGCGTGAATCGGGCGGCACCTTCCTGACCGTGACCGAGGATCAGATTCGCCGCGCGCAGCTGGATCTGGCCGCCCGCGGCTTCTACGTGGAGACGACAGGGGTCGCCTGCTGGGCCGCGGTCGGTGGCTGGACGGACCGCAGTGTCGTCGTACCGCTGTGCGGGGCGGGCCTCAAGACGGGTCTCGCGGCCTGAGGCAGTGCGCCCGCATGACGTGAGGCAGGGGGGCTCGTGTCTCCTGAGGTGCGGGTGACGGTCCGCTCGGCGGATGTGGACGAGCTCACGGGCGTACGGGAGTTGAGGGTCACCCAGCCGTAGACGATCCGGGCGCCCCACCGGGGCCGGAGTGGCACCCGGCCCCGGTGGGGCACTCCCCGGCCACCGGCGTACGGTCCACGGCCGGGCGCCGGTCTGCCGGCCGGCCCCGATCCGTACGCCCGGCCGACCGGCGGGCCGCCGGCCGGCCGAGGAGGATTCCGCCCAGCACCAGGACGAGCCCGCACATCTGCCTGAGGGTGAACGGCTCCCCGGCGATCAGGGTGCCGAGCAGCACTCCGGTCACCGGGTTGAGCAGTCCGACCAGACCGACGGTCGCGGCGGGCAGATGGCGCAGCCCCGTGAACCAGGCGGCGAACGCGACCGCGGTAGCCACCACGGTGACGTAGCCGAACCCCAGGACGGCAGGCCCGTCGAGTGCGGGCGGCGCGCCCTCCACCACGACGGCAAGGGGCAGCAGCAGAAGGCCACCGGCGATCAACTGCCAGGAGGTCGAGGCGAGGACGTCGGCACCGGCACCCCAGCGCTTGGTGAGGACGTAGCCGAGGGACGACATCAGCATGGCGGCGACGGAGGCCAGCACCCCGCGGGCGTCGACGGAGACCGAACCGGTCAGCAGCATGAGGCACACCCCGGCGATGCCCGCGGCGGCACCCAGCAGGGGCAGCAGGCCCGGCCGTTCCGCGACCAGTGCCCAGGCGATCAGCATCATGGCCACCGGCGAGGCCGCCATGACCGTCGAGGCGGTGCTGGTCGGGAGCAGTTGCGCGGCGACGTACACGAGGGCGAAGAACCCGCCCATGTTGAGGACACCGAGAACCGCGGCCTTCCACCACCAGGAGCCGCGGGGCCGTTCCCGCCGGACGGCCAGGAGCAGCAGTCCGGCGGGCAGGGCCCTGATCGCGGCCCCGTACAGCGGGGTCTCGGCGGGCAGACAGGCGTGGGTGACGTAGTAGTTCGTACCCCAGGCCACCGGTGCGATCGCCGTGATCAGCACCCACCGCAATGTAGCTTCCATGGAAACTATTATGCCTTCCACGGAAGCTATAGTGAAGCCATGCCGGATTCCGCCACCCCTGCCACCTCTCCCGCCTCTGCCCCTTCTCCCGCCGATCCCGTTCCTGCCCCTTCTCGGCCCCTGGACCACGTCGCGCGCATCCAGGCCGAGTGGTCCCGCGAACGCCCGGACCTCGACGTGAGCCCCCAGGGCGTGATCGGACGGCTGCACCGGCTCGGCGGACTGCTCACGGAGGAGCTCTGCGTGGTGTACCGGCGATTCGGCCTGAGCGAGGGCGAGTTCGACGTACTGGCTGCCCTGCGGCGGGCCGGGGAGCCGTTCGAGCGGGCCCCCGGGGAGCTGGCGGTGCACACCATGGTCACCACGGGCGCGATGACCAAGCGCATCGACCGCCTGGAACGCGACGGCCTGGTCACCCGCCGCCGCGCGGCCGGGGACGGCCGGGGCCGGGTGGTCGCCCTCACCCAGGCCGGGCGGGAGCTGATCGATCAGGCGTTCACGGAGCACATGCGCAACGAACGCCGCCTCCTGGACGCCCTGACCCGGGACGAGGCGGCGGCCCTGGAGCCGCTCCTGACCGCCTGGCTGGCCCGGGTGGAACCGCCGCAGGAGGGCTGAACCCACCCCCCATCGGCCGCAGCGCTCGCGACGCCGGGCGGAGGCCGTACCCGGCCGGCCCGCGCGGTCACGCCGGAGGCCGTGTCTCCAGGATCGTCGCGGTCCCGCCCGCCTCAGCACACTCGTACAGCGTGATCCGGTCCCCGGGGACCAAGCGGCACCACCTGCCCGGGTCCAGGGGCAGCAGCCGTACGGGGGCCCGGCCCCCGGGCGGGAGCCCGGGGGCGAACTCGACCCACACCCGGGCGATGTCCAGTTCGGGTTCCCCGTCGTGTCTCCGGTTGCCGATGTCCCACATCGGTCGCAGTACCCCGGCGCCCGGAACCGGCGTACGCCGGAACGTCTGGCCCGCCGGGCGGAGGACGAGATCGGCCCGGATCATGCCCTCGCGCGTCTCGGCATCCCGCCACCAGCACCACTCGCGGCTCCGTTCGAACCCCAGCATCTGCGCCGACCGCCCCAGTCGCTCCCAGAAGCCCGTCGGTGCGGTCCACCCGTCGCCCAGCTCCTGCAACAGGTCGAGCGCCACTTCCCACTCGTCGTGCACGAGGTGGTCCCAGACGTCGGAGACCGTGAGGTCGTTGCCGGTGGCCACGTCCTCGGGCACGAGCAACGCGGCGGCCTCAAGGATCTCGACGACGTCCATGCGGCGAGTATGGGTCAGCGGGTGGTCGCGGCACCCGGGCGGGACGGGACGTCGGTGTCGGCGAACTGCCCGGCCGACGCCGGGCAATCGAACCAGAGGGCACATTGCGTGAGTTGGTCTGTCTGTCGGCCGGCAAGCTGCGCCAGTTCCGGCCGACCCGCCGTGCGCCCCGGACCGGAACCCTGCGGCCGAGTACGCCGGTCGGCGAGATCGACATCGACTCGCAGGCACCCGATGCGGAACAGAGCCGGTCGCGCCATGTGGACCGGGTGGACAGACATCTGAACCAGTCGGCCCGGTGGTACTCGGAGCCCGGTCTACGGCCGGGGCAATGGGTCCAGTTCGAAGCACCGCTGCGCTGCATCACCCTGAACGGGTCGTACCGGAACCTCGTGCTGTTCAGCGATCCCGCTCCTGGCGAGGACCCTGGCCACGAGCGCGAGGCCGACTGCCGACTGCTCATGCACGGGTCGGCCCACCACCTGCTCGGGCTGTCCCCCGTGCCGGTCGACGGACCGCCCCTGGAGAGCCACGACGGCGGATCGAGCGCCGGAGCGACGGTCCTCACCCGTGCCGGCCTCGCGGTGGAGGCCCTGGACGCTGCGCCTCTCCCGCCATCCGATCCCTCAGCGCCGGTGGAACCCACCGGGGCCGACGCCCCGCAGTCCGGCCTGCAGTCCCTGCTCGCGGCCATTGACCGCACTCCCGCGCTCAGGGGAACGGCCGTGTGGATGCGCGGTCTGGCCCGCGTCACGGTCACCGTCGACACCGCATCCGGCCGACGCTGTCTCGTGGCCAGCCCGCTGACCGTGGAAGTCGCGCACGACCTGCCGTCGACGACCTGACTTGCCGGGAGCGCCCCAGCGCCCCGGCGGCACCCTGCGCCGTACCTGCGTACACATGGGTGATTCCCGGCCCTGCCGGGAATAGCGGGCGCGGGTCGCTGTTGCTCACAGCATGACTTCTGAGACGCGTGAGGCATTCGGACGGGTCGGGATCTGGAGCAGCGCCCTGCACGGGTCGCGGGCGGACGACGCGGGAAGGAGAGCGATCGCGGAAGCCGTCGCCGAGCTCGAGGACCTCGGGTACGGCACGCTGTGGATCGGCGGCAGTCCCTCGCCCGACGACGCCGCGGCGGTCGTCGCCGCCACCCGCAGGGTCACCGTGGCCACCGGCATCCTGAGTATCTGGGACCACACGGCAAAGGAGACGGCGGATCGGATCGCGGCGATCGACGCGGATGCGCGCGGGCGGTTCGTCCTCGGCCTGGGCGTCAGCCACGGCCCGATGGTGCCGCAGTACGCGAAGCCGTACAGCGCGATGGTCGCCTACCTCGACGCGCTGGACACCGCCACCCCGCCCGTGGACTCCGGACATCGGGTGCTGGCGGCGCTCGGCCCGAAGATGCTGAAGCTGGCGGCCGACAGGGCGTTGGGCGCGCACCCCTATCTCGTCTCCGCCGAGCACACGGCGGAAGCACGCGAGGCGCTCGGCCCCGACGCGCTGCTCGCCCCGGAGCTGTCCGTCGTGCTCGACACCGACCTCGACCGGGCCCGCACCACTGCGCGGAACATGCTGGGAATGTACCTCCAGCTGCCCAACTACACGGACAACCTGCTGCGCCTGGGATTCACGGAGAGCGACTTCGAGGGCGGCGGCAGCGTCCGCCTCCTCGACTCCCTCTTCGCCCTGGGCGACGCCGGGCAGGTGAAGGCCCGGACCCAGCAGTACCTCGACGCCGGCGCGGACCACGTCGCCCTCCAGGTGCTCACCGCCGACGAGGGCGGCGCCGGCCTGCCGCGGGCCCAGTGGCGCGAGCTGGCCGAGGCTTTCGGCGACGCGTTGTAGCCGGGCCGGTCCGGCTGGAAGGGCCGGCAGTTGTCGCTCCCGGCCGAGCAGGCCGCCACCCTGCGGGGTGCGGCGGCGGTTGACGTATTCACCTTGACGCGTTCACCGTGCGGGGAGCGTGGTGCCCGTCACCGAGCGGGGCGCTGGATCGCGAGCGGAAAGTATCGGGAGTCCGCAGGACGGGCCGAGACCGGCTCCGCCGGACGGCCCGCCCTGCCGCGGCGGCGGAGCCGGCTCCACAGCCGGTCGCCGGCGCCGTCACCGTGACGCCGGCGACAAGCGCCCCAGCGGCGGCGAACAGCCCGCGCCGGTTCACTCGCGGACCGTCCGGCCTGTCCGCTGAATCAGCCCGCGACGACGTGCGGATTCCCGTGAACCTCGCCGTGTTCTCAGCTCCCGGCCGGGGGGCCTTGTTGCGCGCCGAGGGCCGGTTCGAACGCGGCGACGCAGCGGTCGAAGTGCCCCTTCCAGGCGTCGGCGGCGACGTTTTCACCTGCGAGGTGGGTGAGGCAGATCTGCCAGCCCGCCGCGTTGCGGGCAGCGATACCCGGGGGCGTTTCGTCGGTGAACACCAGGCGGGTGCGACCGTCCGGTTCCGGGGTCAGGACGAAGCGGAGGGTTTCCTCTCCCCAGGTGTAGGCGAGAACGCGGGGCTCCTCCGCTTCCAGGACGCTGCCGGTGAGGGTCATGTCGGTCCCGGGGAACGGGAAGCTGATCCTGGCACCGGGCTCCCAGGCGTCAGCGATGACCTCGGACGGAAACCACGCCTTGAGTTCCTCGCGGTCGGTGATCGCGCGCCAGACAGCCTCGGGAGGCTGGGCCAGAACCCGTTCGAAGCGCAGAACCGGCCGGGCACCGCCCGTGTTCAGCGTGACCTCGGTGACCTGGGCCGGGCTTGCAGGGCCGATCGGATCCAAGGGGCCTGTGAGGTCTGCGGAGTCTGTGGGGTCTGCGGAGTCTGTGGGGTCTGCGGGGTCTGCGGGGTCTGCGGGGTTGTTCATGATGCTCCTTCCTCCAGATGCCGGTCCAGGCGGTCCAGGCTCGCGCTCCACAGCGTGCGGTAGGAGGCGAGCCACGCGTCGAGCTCGGCCAGCGGCTCCGGGCGTATCCGGTACAGCCGCCGCTGGGCGTCGACCCTGGCCTCGACCAGCCCGGCGTCGCGCAGCGTGCGCAGGTGCTTGGAGACGGCCGGCTGCGTCAGCCCGAGCTCGTCGACCAGCTCGCCAACCGGCCGCTCGCCATCCTTGAGGAGATCGAGTATGCGCCGCCGATGGGGTTCGGCGAGTACTGCGATGACGTCACTTGCCGGGGTACTCACCCCTCAAATATACGACAGCAGTTATATGCCTGCACGCGCAAGCAAGGCGCTTCGCGAGGAGGCTTCACGCCACTCCTCCCTCCGGAAGCGGAACAGCGAGACTTACCATGACGACGATGACGACGGGGTGGACCTCGGTCCACCGCAGGAAGGGGCGCGAGCCGATGAGCCTTCGTCAGTTCGAGTACGCCCTGGCCGTTGCCGAGGAGGGCTCGGTGACGGCGGCGGCGGAGCGGCTGCACGTCGCCCAACCGTCGGTGTCCCAGCAGATCCGCGGTCTGGAGCGGGAACTCGGCGTACAGCTGTTCGCCCGTACGCCGGCCGGGCTGGTGCCCACCGTGGTCGGCCGCGCGTTCCTGCGGGAGGCGGAGGTCGCGGTGAGCGCGTCGCGGCGGGCGAGGGCGACGGCGCGGGCCGGTGCCGATGAGCTGGTCGGCGAGCTGACGGTCGCGGTGCAGATGGGCTTCGGCACGCGGCAGTTGCCGGGTGCGCTGGGCGCGCTGCGTCGCCGCTTCCCGCGGCTGGAGGTCACGGTCTTCGAGGAGCCGAGCTCCGCCGAGCTGGAGCGGCTGTGCCGCCGGGGCGTGCTGGACCTCGCCCTGATGGCGGCGTGCGAGCGGAGCCCCTCCGACGCCCACCACCTCGGCGACGAGGAGTTCGTCGTGGTGCTGGGCGCCGGGCACCGGCAGCTCGCCGCGGACCGGGTCGAGCTGCGCGAGCTGGAGGGTGAGCCGTGGGTGAGGTTCGACCGCGACAGCGCCCTCGACGGCGTGCTACTGAACGTGTTGCGCGACAACGATCTGGCCCCGACCACGGCCGCCCGCGTGTCCCAGACGGCGACGGCCGTGCGCTGGGCCGCCCACGGGCTGGGGGCGACGCTCGTCCCGGCCTCGGCGGTGCCCCACGGTCACGAGCACCTCGTCCGCCCGGTGTTCCCGGTCGTGTCCCAGCCCGTCATCGCCGTGCTCCGGCAGGGCGCGGGCCCGGCGGAGACGGCCCTGCTCGAACTCCTGCGTCAGGAGACGTGGTCCGAATCCGCTCCCTTCTCACCGGTGTCCTGACGGCCGGGAAGGCGGCGGACGCCGCTGAATTCCTTCTGCCGAAACCGGCGTTCCGCAATGCCGTCGGCGTCAGCCCCTGGGGAATTCGCCGCCGTCCACGACGAGATTGCTCGCCGTCAGCCAGCCCGCCCGGTCGGACAGGAGGAAAAGCACCGCGTGGGCGATGTCCTCGGGCCGGCCGTCGCGCCCGAGCGGCGTGGTGTCAGCGGCGTTGGTCGGGCCGGGCGCCGCGTCCATGCGCGCGGACACCTCGGCCCACTGCTCCCGCGTCGCCTCGCCGCCGGGGGTGGCGGTTCTGCCGGGAGACACGACGTTGACCCGGATTCCGAACGGGGCCAGCTCCAGGGCCAGCCCCTGGCTGTAGGTCTCCAGCGCCGCCTTCGCCGCCACGTAGTGCAGGAAAGGTCCGACCGGGGTGAGGACCGCGGCCGAGGAGATGTGCACGATCCTCCCCGAACGCCGCTCCCGCATCCCCGGTACCAGCAGCGAGTCCAGCCGCACCGACGCCAGGTAGTTCAGGTCCAGCGCGTCCTGCCACTCCTCGTCGGGGATGGCCAGGGCGCCTTCGTGAGGTCGCGCGCCACCCGCGTTGTGAACCACGATGTCCACCCCGCCGAGCGCCTCTTGCGCGGTCGCGGCCAGTGCCTCTGCCCCGGCCCGTGTCCGCACATCGGCCGCCACGAAATTGGCCCCCTCCGGCACCGTGCCCGTCGCGGACCTGGCGGTCGTGAGCACCTCGGCGCCCGCGTCCAGGAGCTGGCGCACGACGGCCGCTCCGATTCCGCGAGAACCGCCCGTGACCAGGGCCCGCTTTCCCGCGAGTTCTCGCGTTCCCGGTCCGTTCTCGATTGTGGTCATGCCACTGGTCCTCTCGATCGCTTGTCAGTCCGCCCGACGGGAAACAATCGACGTGCACAGAGCGCGAATTCCGGAGAAATCGCGGTGCGCACCTCGTCGAGCTGTTTCACGGTACGGCCGGAAAAGAACGAGAGGCAAAGACGAAATGACAGCAGGCGCTATAGGTAATCCCTATGGCATTCCCCCCGTTGTCTTTTTCGCGGTGCTGCAAGAGGGCCGCCGGCCTCCGGGATCCGGGATCCGGCCCGACAGAACCTGATCGACCACGTCCGGCAGGTCATGGCGCACGGTGGCGGGACCTCCGCGCAAGCCGGTGCGGGAGAAAGCCGGTTCCTGGCCGTCGATACGCTCCCCGCGGGGACGCGCGACGGAGCCGACGGGCTCGGGCTCACGTCGGCACGAACACCGCCGGGACCCCGCTCAGTTACCCGAACCAAGGCCGGACATGAAGAAGGCCGGACAGCGATCGCCACGTGCCGCGCCGGGCGGCACCGCCCTCTCGCACCTGGTCACCCGCTAGGAATCCGGCCGGGCGGCGTCATCCAACGACGGCGGTGAGCTGCTGGTGTGGGCCGTGCATGTCGGGCATCGCGCCACCGTTCACAGCACCCGCCCCTCCCTCACCAGGAGCCCGTGCGATCGGTCGGAATCCGCTGGAGGTGGCGCACCACTGCCCAGGCCGGCCGTACCGAGTTGTCGGTGGTGGCTGCTTTCATGGCGCCATGAGCACCGTGCACGAGACCGCCGCCCTCCTCCCCGACCCCACCCAACTCCGCGTCCATCTGCGCGCGTTGGCCGTACTGGACGCAACGATCAGCGAGGATGCGCAGTCCTGCTGCTACACCTTCGACGCCGACTGGGCCCCCGGAGAGGAGGCAGCCCTGATGGCGAACGGCTCGGGAGACGACTTCTCCGTCGTCTTCACCGCAGCCGGCGTACTCATACGCGGCTTCGACCACGAGTCGAAGATGAGCCCGTACGGAACGGAGGACGAGCAGGTCTGGCCCGGCGTCATCGACGAAGTGCCCCTCGCGCTGCGCCCGATCCTGGACGAACCCGCCTTCCACGAGGAGGGAATCGACGCCCCACGTGTCACCACCTGCCTGTGGCAGGCGACCGGCGACACGGCCTGGCGCACCGGCTCGGCCATCGCCTTCCCGCCCGGCAGCAAGCACCCGGACGGCTCCGGCTCGCTCTTCCGCCTCCTCGCCGACCGCTCGCCCGAGGCTGTCCAGGCCCATTTCGAGGACTACTACGAGCGCCCCGTCCCCCTCGACGCCGTCCGCCATGTCCTCGCCGGACATCCCCTCACCGCCGCGATCGCCGCAGCCCTCAGCCCGACCACCGTCTCGGACAACGCCATGCTCCACAGGGTCGCGGCACATTCCGAGGCTGCTTCCTACCTGTCCTGCGATGGAGAGTTCGACCTCGCGCGCACCGACCCGATCGAGCGGATCGCCCTGCCCAACGGCCTTCCCGTGGAGCCGGTGGCCGGCTGCAACGCGGGCGGCACCCACTACCTCTGCGGCCCGGCCGCCCCCGGCAGCCCTCGCCCCGTCCTCTACACCGACTCCGAGGGCCGGGCCTCCCTGATCGCCGAGTCACTCGCCGAGGCCCTGACCCTCACCATCGTCCTGCCGTCGTGGCACGACGCCCTGGCCGGCTTCCGCCCCCCGGCCCTCAACTCCGACTACCTCGACGACAACCCGGACCACCCCGCGGTCCGCGACCGCCTCCTCACCGCCCTCGGACTCCCCCCGGCCACCGAACGGGAAGTCCTCGGCCGCCTCCTCGCCACCGCCGCTCGCACAGTCCCCGACGGCTTTCTCCCGCTCGTTCCCGATGAGGAGGACTCCGCCTTCGAGCCGATGCTCGAACTGCCTGCCGACTAGGGTCTTTCGTTTGGATCAGGAGGGATCAGGGAGCGGGGCCCGGTGCCGCGCGTGGCAGGCGGAGGAGGGAGTCAGATGAGGTCTCCCTGCTCGAGCGAAGCCGAGAGCTTGGGGAAGGATTCATGGCGGCCGACGACAACGCCGCGAGGTGCGGTGCCGGACCCCCCGAGCCCAGCCTGATCCAAACGAGAGGCCCTGGGTGTTCTGTCCACGGAGGTTGGTGACAGCTAGTGCCCGGAGATGTTGACGGTGTTGTTGATGTCACCCACGGAGAAGGCGATCAGGCCACCACAGGCGAGGAGGCAGAAGCCGGGGGTCGGATCGGGCGGCGTCGGAGCCGAGGTGGCCTGGACGGTCGTGGTGCCGTTGGAGGCGTCGCACTCCGCGTTGCCGTTGTAAGCGGCGGTGATGGTGTGCGAGCCAGCGGTGGTGAACGTAGCGGTGTAGCCGGCCTGGCCGTTGGCGTTCACGAGCACGGTGCCGAGCAGGTCGCCGCCGTCGAAGAACGTCACGCCGAGCCCACCGGTGGCGTCGGCGGGGCAGTCGACCGTGGCCGCCAGTTGCACCGGAGTACTCACCTCGGCAGACTGCGGAGTGGCCGTCACCGTGGTGCTCGACGATACGGCCCAGGCGGGCGAGGCCAGCCCCAGTACGGCGGCCAGGGCTGTGGCGACGACCAGTCTCCCCCTGCGCGGTGTGATTCTCACGGGTTCGGCTCCTTGTTCTGTCGTCGGGCCTGCGGATCGCGGGCGCCGTGGAGCTTCACGCTATGGCGGTCCTTTTGCCCCGCGGGGAGGCCGCGCCCACAAGTAGCCTGGTTGGGTCAGCGGCACAGAACCGGTCGTCGGGCAGCCGAACGGGCGCGCGGCACAAGGACTGGTACGAGGTGTTTTTACGTCGGCTCCTCGCCCCGTCGTCCCGGTGTCAGATGCCGGGCGCGGCGACCCGGGTGTAGGTCGGCCCAGGGCTGCTGCCGCCCGCCGTCGTGACGCTTACAGCGACCGGACCGGCGGGACCCGCGGGTGCGATCGCGGTGATCTGTGTGGCCGACGCGACGGTGAATGGCACGGCCGTCCCCCCGAAGGTGACGGCCGAGGCGGTGGCCAGGTTCGTGCCGGTGAGGGTGACCACGGCGCCTGCGGATGTCGGACCGTTCGTGGGTGCCAGTGCTGTCAGGGTGGGCGTGCCGACGTATGTGAAGGCGACGGGGTTGCTCGTGCCGCCCGGGGTGGTCACCGTGATCGGTGAACTCCCTGTCCCCGGCGGGGCGGTGGCCGTGATCTGTGTCGCCGACACCACGGTGAAGGAGGCGGCGTTGGTGCTGCCGAACCATACGGCACTGGCGTTGAGCAGATTGCTCCCGGTCAGTGTGACCACCACGCCACCGGCTGTCGGGCCCTGGGCGGGGCCGCCACTGTCGAGGGCGGGAGGCGCGGCGTAGAAGAAGAAGGCGTCCGGGGCGCTGGTGCCACCCGGTGTCGTGACGGTCACCGCTGCGGCCCCGGCACTCCCGGCGGGTGTCACAGCAGTGATCTGGGTGGCCGTGTTCACCATGAACGAAGTCGCCGGGATCCCGGCGAAGGTGACCGTCGTGGCCCCGGTGAACCCGGTTCCCGTGAGGGTGACACTGGAGCCGCCGGACGTCGGACCGCTGCTGGGCGCCACACTCGTGACCACCGGCACCTGCGCCAAGACATAGGTGAACGTCACCGAGTTGCTGTTACCGGTCGGATGGACGACGGTCACCGTCGCCGCACCCGCAGCGCGGGGCGGGCTCACAGCGGTGATCTGGGTGGCCGAGTTGACGGTGAAGGAAGTCGCGTTGGTACTGCCGAACCGTACGGCGGTGGACCCGGTCATCCCGGTGCCGGTAAGGGTGGCGGTGGTGCCCCCGGTGGTGGGCCCTTGCGTGGGATTGATGGTGCTGATCGTGGGCGGCATGAAGGTGCTCCTATGGCAGCCTGGACAGAGCCCGGGACAGTGCGAATGTCCGGTCCGGGCCGGGATAAACCGTCGTGTTCATGGCGTCGGTGGCGTCGGCGAATGAGGGCCGTCCGCCCACCATGGATCAGGTGGCCGGACGGGGAGAGGGCGGTGACCACCGCTCGGGGAGCGGTGGTCAAGGCAGGCTGCCGCCCGGTGAGGACCGGGCGGCAGCGGGGACGACGGTCAGATACCGGGAGCCGCGACGTAGGTGAACGCGTCGGCGGCCGTGTCGGAACCGGCCGGGTTGGTCACCACCACATCGACCGCGCCGGCGGTGCCGGGCGGGGTCACCGCCGAGACCGTGGTGGAGTTCACCAAGGTGAACGGTGCCGTGGTGCCGTCGAAGGTGACCGACTCGGTGGTGCCGAGGTTGGTGCCGGTGATGGTGACCCCGGTACCGCCGGACGTCGGTCCGGAGGTGGGCGTCACAGCGGTCACTGTGGGGACGTCCACGTAGGTGTAGGACAGACCGTTGTTCGTTCCACCCGCGGTGGTCACGCTCACTCCCACGGGGCCCGCTGCCACGCCCGCCGGCACGGCGACGGTGAGCTGGGTGTCGGAGACGACCGTCGGCGTTGCGGCGTTGGCGCCGAACGACACACTGGTGGCCGTCGCCAGCCCAACACCGTTGATCGTGGCCGTGTTGCCGCCCGCCAGGGGTCCTGATGTCGGCCCGAGCGAGGACTTGAACGGGGCTCCGACGTAGAAGAACGGAATCGGGTTGCTCGTGCCACCCCCGGTGGTCACGGTCACTCCGATGCTGCCGGCGCCCGAGGGCGACACAGCCGTGACCTGGGTCGGCGAAACGTTGGTGACGGCGGTGGCCGGCTTGGTGCCGAAGGTGACGGCGGTGGTGCCGGACAGGTTCGTACCGGTGATGGTCACCAGCGTGCCACCGCCGGTGGATCCCTGGTTCGGAGAGATAGGCATGGAGGGACTCCTCGCTGACAGGACAGGGACAGAGGACACAGCCGAACCTGGGGACCTCCGGGCCACCCTTCGCGGAAGGCCCTTACTGGAGGACGGACAGCTGAATCGTGTCGCCGGTCAACGGAGTTCCTTCGTGGACGCACAAAGAAAAAGCCGGCAGACGCCGCCCTGTACCATGATCCCCGGTTATGGGATGGGCGGCCCACCGGTTCGCTGCTTCAAGTACCCCACAGGGAGCCATCTCTGGCAAGGTGTCAATCACGGCACTCGGATGGCTGAGGGCCTTCGGCGGGCGCTCGGTACCACCGGCGCACGCCATCGGCCTCCGCCCCCGGTCAGCGCAAAACAGACCAGTCGGCACCGCGTAAGCGGCACCGACTGGCGATCCAACCCCGTCCGGGTGCCCATCGTGATCCCGGCGGACCTGCACCCTCCCCACGTGTGGAGGGAACAGCCCACCCCGGCACCACGCTTCCCGAGCGGTACGGGCTGCCCAATGGTTGGAATGCGTCCAGTAACACAGGGTCCCGGCATATGCCACAAGCCCCAGGTCACTGCGTCACCCGATCGGAGTATCGTGCGCGAGGGGTGTGCTCGAAGCACGGGCTTCGTTTTGCGCGGCGGTGTCACCACCTTGTTCGCTGCGCTGAACACCACCGCCGGCGAGGTCATCGGCTCGCTCCACCGCCGCCACCGCGACGTGGAGTTCGGGAATTTCCTCGTCGAGCTCGACAAGGAAGTCCCCGCCGACCTCGACGTCCACCTGATCTGCGACAAGTACGCCACACACAAGATCCCCGCCAGCCAGAAGTGGCGCTGGCACACCAGGGAGCACCTGGTCGAAGAGTCCCGCACCTGGCCCCTGCTGGAAGCCTCCGAAGCTCCCGCCGACGACAACATCTTCGTCGCCCCCACCTGGATCGACGGGCGCTGCGACTTCGTGAACGACTGGACCCTGCCCGTGATCCTGTCCTTCTCGATCGCTACTCTCCCGGTGCCGGAGCAGCCGCGCCGTACGTGATCTGCAGCCCGCGCTGGCACGCGTACTCGCCCCCGCGCACGGCTGACACAGACTCGAGCCGCCCGGCTCGCCGGACTACCCGGCCCCTCCGGCCCTCCGGATCCCACGATCCCTGGCTGAACCCTCTGATCACCGCTCGACGCGTCGCATCGCGCCCCCGGCTTCTTCGGGCTGCCCGCGACCAGTGACGCACCAGGCGGCGCCCCTCCATCCGCACGCCCTCCCGTGGATGCGCCATGCCGTCCACACGGTCGGGACCTCATGGCCCGGGCGGACCGGAGCCCCGGTCCACAGCCCCGTGCCCGTTCACCCCGTCTTCCTTTCACGAAGGGAACCTTCATGCCCGACGTCTTCGTCAACTACCGCACAGGCGACGAGGAGTCCGCAGCGACCATGATCGCTCGGGAACTCGCCCGTCGGTTCGGCGACGAACGGATCTTCTTCGCCAGCAACTCGATCGAGCCCGGACGCCGTTTCCCGGCGGAACTGGTCAGGGCGGTGGAGGAGTGCGAGGCTCTCCTCGCCGTGATCGGCCCGCGCTGGGCAGAGGTGCGGGGGGCCGACGGCCGCCCCGCCCTCGAAGCCGAGCAGGACTGGACCCGTCGCGAGATCCAGACCGCGCTCGACCGCGGGGTCCTGGTGATCCCCGTGCTCGTCGGAAAGGCCACGAGGATCGACCGCTCCGTCCTTCCGGACGATCTTCTGGAGCTGGCGGACTGCCAGTACAGGCGGTTCGACCACCGCAACGCCGAATCGGACCTGGCGGCGCTCGGCGACACCCTCGCCCGGCTCCTGCCCGAGCTGGGTGCGGTGGACCGCGACGCCCGTGCGGCGCGGGAGCGGGCGGAGGCGAAGTCCCGCAAGCTTCTGGGACACCTCGCACAGCCCGCACCGGCCCGCCGCACCTCGCGCACAGGACGAGGACGACGAGGACAGGAGCTGATCCGGTAGACGGTCGGTC
Source organism: Streptomyces sp. NBC_01260 (assembly GCF_036226405.1). Lineage (NCBI taxonomy): Bacteria > Bacillati > Actinomycetota > Actinomycetes > Kitasatosporales > Streptomycetaceae > Streptomyces > Streptomyces sp. NBC_01260. Next base: position 2,790,514 of record NZ_CP108464.1, read on the forward strand.
CTGCGAGGCTCCCCCTTCACCGCACACCGCGGCGGGGGAGCCTTTCCTGTCCCGGGACCTGGGCACGAGGAGGCTCAGGACCGCCAACGCTGCACAACAGCGCCGGTAAGCGACCGAGGCCTCACCGACTCCCGTACCTCACCTGACATCCGCCACTCACAGCGGCCAGGCGGTCAGCAAATCGCCGGGGCCGTAGGTGGCGTCGAGCCCCGGACAGTCGACTCCACTACGCGAAACCGCCACGACTGGAACAGGTTCGTCGGTGAGGGCAGCCCGGTGCCGATGCAGAGCGGCCAAGTCATGCCGGTCGAAGATCGACTGCTCCAGCCACTTGATGGAGCCGACGAAGAACAGCTCCTTGGCGATGGGGGCGCGGTCGGCCCCGACGATATCGATCTCGATGTCGTTGGTGCGGGTCCAGTAGCCGCCCACTGCGGGGGCCGCGGGCAGCCGGTCGTCGGGCAGTATCCGCGCCAGGGCCTCACGGACAAGAGGCTCGACGGCCCGACCACGCCAGCTGGTCCAGTTCTCCCGGATGCGCGCCAAGGTCAGATCGCCCCGCCCCCGCTCGATCTCCTCCATCGACGGGCCGAGCAGGTGCAGCCAGAACCGCAGGTACGGATCTGTCACCCGGTAGCGGCGGTCCTTCGACGGGCGCAGCGATACAGGCAGCTCGCCGGCGACGATCCGTTTGTCCGTAAGCAGCTCCAGAGCTCGCTGCAGCGGTGTGGCCCCGATCCCGCCGGCTGCACGGGCGATATTGGTGAAGGTCCGCTCGCCACTCCCGATGGCCGTCAGCACCTTGCGCGCCTGTACCTGCGGGGGGAATTCGGCGGCCAGCGAACGCTCGGCCGACACCAGCAGGGCCGAGACCGGATCGCTCAGCGCCTCGCCGAGGAAGTCCCACAGCCCTGCGCCGCGCGGCCACTCTGCGCAGATCAGCGGCAGCCCGCCGGTGACCAGTGCGGCATCGAAGGCTTCCGCCGGATCCAGCCCAAGCATCTGCCCCACCTCGGCGGGGTTGAGCGGTCCCAGCACCATCTCCCGGCCGCGCTGATGGAAGGGGCGTCCGTAGCTGTTCAGTGCCTCCATCATCGACAGATCGGAGCCGATGAGGACCAGCAGCACCGGCTTGGTCTCCAGCACCCGGTCCCAGGCCCGTTGCAGCATCCCTTCAAAGGCGCCGTCGGTATCCATCAGGTACGGCACTTCGTCGATGATCAGAACGCTCGCCCGGTCGGCAGGCAGCGCCGCGGCCAGCACATCGAACGCGGCATCCCAGTTCTCCGGCCGCGCGGCGGCCACCAGCCCCGCCAACGGCAGCGTCGACACTTGGGCGTCCCTGGCCAGCCGTGCCAGATCATCCCTGGGGGATGCACCAGTCGCAGCGAAGAACAAGAAAGGGGCTCCGGAGCGCTCCGCAAACCGCTCGACCAGCCGCGACTTGCCCACCCGGCGCCGCCCACGCAACATCACGCACCGACCGGGCCGCTCCCCGCCGATCCCTGCCGCCACCTTCTGCAGCTCTCGCTCCAACGTCGCCAGCTCCTGGCGACGTCCTACAAAATCCACCACGTCTGGTCGACCTCCACCCATGAAACTAACAACAATGTTAGCAACATAGAGGTTAGCGATTGCCTTCGTGACCCTCGACAGACGTGTCGACTGAGCCTTGAGGCGTGGTGGCATTCTGCGCACAGGTGTGCACTCAGGGTTGTCGTTTCGAGCAGACCGCGCGCGTGCGCATCGTGTACGGGCAGGTGACACCGGAGGCGCTGTACCGACAGAACCGGTACCCGCGCACGGAATGATCGAGGTCGCAACCTGGACCAGGAACGTTCACTGCTTCCCAAGCCGTCCCCGCCTATCGAAATGACAGGACCCATGAAGAGTATCGATCACCCTTGCTTCGGGCACCTTGAGGTTCCGCCGATGGACGAGACGGAAGTCATCCGGGAAGGCGCAGCCGCGCTGGGAAGCAGTGAGGTCGAAGTCCGGCGGGCCGAAACCAGCTCCAGGCTGGATGCGGGAGAACTGGATGCGTTCGCGACGCACCTGGCCCACCTGCCGGCTCTGGACACCGCGACTCGCGCGGCAATCCGTGAGGACCTGCAGCAGGATCGCTATTTCATCGACCACCACGCCGCCGAATTCGACGACGTCGAGGTGATCAAACGCCTCACCCGGGAAGCGAACGGCGAAGCGATCAGCGCCGACGCGTTCACTGCAGCCATGCACCCCGTTCGGATCGGGCTGTGACACCTGATCGGCGAGGCCAAGGCCCGGATCGTCATGGACCACACGATCGACGAACTCCTCGCTGTCAAGGCGGCCCGCAACGGGTCCATGGTTTCCGTCGACCGGGAAAGCTGACGGCGTCAGCCCCGCCTCGGTGGTGGCAACCCGGCAGCACCGAACGGGGCACGGCGCATCGATCCTGGGCGCTGAAGCCCCGGACCGTGTCGGCGTGGGTAACAGAAAGAACTGCTCCCGGATCTCTGTCCCGGAATCAGCCACCCAATCGGCAGCTCATCCCAACGAGTGCATGCAACCCAGATTGTGTACACATGGCACACTCGGTACCTTTGGGGCATGACTCAGCCGCTGCCCATAGAGTCCATCCGCGACGTACGCGCTCACTTGGCCGAAGTCGTCGAACGGGCCGACCGCGACGACATGCCCACTGTCATCACCCGCCGCGGCAAGCAGGTCGCCGCCGTGGTCTCGATCGAGGTGCTGCGCAAGTACCAGGAGTGGGAAGAGCGCGAGATCAACCGCATCATCGACGAACGCATGGCGAGCCCGGCCGCCGGCGTCCCGATCGAGGACGTGATGAGGGAGACGCTGGCACGCAGTGAGTGACTACCGCACGGTGTTCCGACCCGAGGCCCAGGCCGAGCTTCGCAAGATCCCTCGCGACATGGCGCTTCGTATCCTGACCAAACTGACAGAGCTGGAGAGCGACCCTTTCGGCTTCAACACCACGGCACTTGTATCCCAGCCTGAGCGCCGCCGCCTACGAGTCGGCGACTATCGCGTCTTCTGCACCATCGACAACGGGGAACTAGTGGTGTGGGTCGTACACGTCGGACACCGCTCCACGGTCTACGACACGTAGCCGCTTCAGGTTCTGCGGACCACTGCGGACAGCACAACGGCCTGACCTGCCTTCTCGCAGGTCAGGCCGTTATTCACGTCCAATCACACGTTGAACCGGAACTCCACCACGTCCCCGTCCTGCATGACGTAGTCCTTGCCCTCCATGCGGGCCTTGCCCTTGGCACGGGCCTCCGCGACCGAGCCCGTTTCGACCAGGTCGTCGAAGGAGATGATCTCCGCCTTGATGAAGCCCTTCTGGAAGTCGGTGTGAATCACACCGGCCGCCTCGGGGGCCGTGGCGCCCTTCTTGATCGTCCAGGCGCGGGCTTCCTTCGGGCCTGCCGTGAGGTAGGTCTGCAGGCCCAGGATGTCGAAGCCGACGCGGCCGAGGGTGGCGAGGCCGGGCTCTTCCTGGCCCATGGACTGGAGGAGCTCCAGGGCCTCGTCGTCGTCGAGTTCGATCAGCTCGGACTCGATCTTGGCGTTGAGGAAGATCGCCTCGGCGGGGGCCACCAGGGCGCGCTGCTCGTTCTTGAAGTCCTCGTCGACCAGCTCGTCCTCGTCGACGTTGAAGACGTACAGGAAGGGCTTGGTGGTGAGCAGGTGCAGCTCGTGGAGGAGGCGGCCCTTCTCGGTGCCGGCCGTGATGCCCGCGTGGAAGAGGGTGTCGCCCGCTTCGAGGATCTTCTGGGCCTCCTCGACGGCGGCCAGGACCGCGACCTTCTCCTTCTGGAGACGGGCCTCCTTCGTGAGGCGCGGGACGGCCTTCTCGACGGACTGGAGGTCGGCGAGGATCAGCTCGGTGTTGATCGTCTCGATGTCGTCCTTGGGCGAGACCTTGCCGTCGACGTGGACGACGTTCTCGTCCTTGAAGGCGCGGATGACCTGGCAGATCGCGTCCGACTCACGGATGTTCGCGAGGAACTTGTTGCCGAGCCCCTCACCCTCGCTCGCGCCGCGCACGATGCCCGCGATGTCGACGAAGTCGACCGTCGCCGGGAGCAGCTTCTGGGAGCTGAAGATCTCCGCGAGCGTGTTCAGACGGGCGTCGGGGACGCCGACGACGCCGACGTTCGGCTCGATCGTGGCGAACGGGTAGTTGGCCGCCAGCACGTCGTTCTTGGTCAGGGCGTTGAACAGGGTCGACTTGCCGACATTCGGCAGGCCGACGATTCCGATCGTGAGCGACACGTTGGCGACTTCCTGAGGGGTGGGCGGGCTCGAATGAGGTCCGGCCCCGGTGGGCCGATTCTCCAGTTTACGGGCGGGGGCGAGCGCGTAACCACGGGTCCCGCCGGGTACCGATCCGGTTCCCATTGGGCCGTGTGGCATCGAACTCATCGCCAAGGTCGGCCAAAGCGCGTGTCCCGCACGTGATTCCTGCCGCTCGGCAACCTACGTTGTCCCGGTGGAGCAGCACAGGACACGTCCCCCGCAGCGCAGCCAGACCCAGCAGGCCCCGCTGTCCCCGCTGGGGACCGAGGGAGCCAAGGAAACAGTCGGCGAAGACGCCGCCGTCTATCGGGTGATGAGCACGCCCGCAGGCCGGGCCCGCCCGGTGGCGCCTGCCGTGCTCGCCCTGCGGCGACTGCCGAATCCCCGGCTGACCGGTATCGGCGCCGGGCTCTTCGCCGCCGCCGTCATGTTCGTGCTGGCCTGTGCGGACTGGCTGCTGTTCGACAGCTCAGCAGTCGTGTTCGGTGTGCTGTTCCTGCCGGTCAGCGCGCTGACCGCGTTCTGGGTGCGGCCCGCGGACCTGGTGACCGCGCCGATCAGCGTGCCGATCGCGTTCGCCGTCGGCATCATCCCGATCTCGGGCGGCACGGGCGGCTTCGGCGGGCAGACGATGGCCGTCGTCACCGCGCTCGCCGTCCACGCCGGCTGGCTGTACGGCGGCACGCTCGTCGCCGGGCTCATCGCGACCGTACGGAAGGTCCGGCTGATGCGGGCCCGGCAGCGGCGGATGCTGCTGGCCGCACAGACCGCGCGGGCGGCCGGGCATCCGCAGTCCCCGAGCCCCCGGCCTGCGGGACCGGCGCCCCGGGCCGCGGGACAAGCCCCCCGGCGTCGGCAGCGCTGACCGCGCCGGGGGTCGGCAGGGACCCGGCCCTAGCTGCCCCCTGCCGCCATGGCCGCGCCCACGATGCCGGCGTTGTTCTGGAGCTCCGCGGGCACCATCTCGGACCGTACGTGCTCGATCAGCGGCAGGAACTTGTCGGCCTTGCGGCTGACACCGCCGCCGATGATGAACAGTTCGGGCGAGAACAGCATCTCCACGTGGGCCAGGTACTTCTGCACCCGGTGCGCCCAGTGGTGCCAGCTCAGGTCCTCGTCCTCCTTGGCCTTGGTCGAGGCGTGCTTCTCCGCGTCGTGGCCGTTCAGCTCCAGATGGCCGAGCTCGGTGTTGGGCACGAGCCTGCCGTCGATGAAGAGCGCGCTGCCGATGCCCGTACCGAGTGTCAGCACGATGACCGTGCCCTTGCGGCCGCGCCCCGCGCCGAAGGTCATCTCCGCGATGCCGGCCGCGTCCGCGTCGTTCAGCACGGTGACCGGCAGGCCCAGCTTGTCGCTGAGCAGGGTGCGGGCGTCCAGGTCGATCCAGCCCTTGTCGACATTGGCCGCGGAGCGGGTGACGCCGCTGGTGACCACGCCCGGGAAGGTGATGCCCACCGGGCCCGACCAGTCGAAATGACCGACCACCTCGGCCACGCACCCGACCACGTCCTCGGGTGTGGCCGGGTGCGGTGTGAGTACTTTGTGGCGCTCCTGCGCCAGGTCTCCGCGGTCCAGGTCCACGGGAGCACCTTTGATCCCGGATCCGCCGATGTCCACGCCGAAGATCTCCATATGATCCACGGTACGGGCAGGCGGCCCGGCTCACTTCCCGGAGCGGAAACCCGAGCCCGAGCCTGAACCCGAGCCCGAGCCGGAGCCCGGCCCGGAACCCGAGCCGGATCGGAAACCCGATCGGATACCGGAACCGGGAGCCGTCATTCGGCGGACAGTGCCGCCGCCTCCGCGCGCAGGTCCCGGCGGAGCTCCTTGGGCAGCGAGAAGATGATGGACTCCTCGGCCGCCTTCACGATCTCCACGTCCTCGAAACCCCGCTCGGACAGCCAGGCCAGGACACCGTCGACCAGCACCTCGGGAACGGACGCGCCGGAGGTGACACCGACCGTGGAGACGCCGTCCAGCCAGGACTCCTCGATCTCGTCGGCGAAGTCGACCAGGTGGGCGTCGTTCGCACCCGCGCCGAGGGCGACCTCGACCAGGCGGACCGAGTTGGAGGAGTTCTTGGAGCCGACGACGATCACCAGGTCGGCGTCCGCGCCCATCTGCTTCACCGCGATCTGACGGTTCTGCGTGGCGTAGCAGATGTCGTCGCTGGGCGGCGAGATCAGGAGCGGGAACTTCTCCTTGAGCGCGCCGACGGTCTCCATCGTCTCGTCGACCGAGAGCGTGGTCTGGGAGAGCCAGACGACCCGGGACGGGTCGCGCACCTCGATGTTCGCGACGTCCTCAGGGCCGTCGACCAGCGTGATGTGCTCGGGGGCCTCGCCGGAGGTGCCGATGACCTCCTCGTGGCCCTCGTGGCCGATCAGGAGGATGTCGAAGTCGTCCTGCGCGAAGCGGACGGCTTCCTTGTGGACCTTGGTGACCAGGGGGCAGGTCGCATCGATCGTGGCGAGCTTCCGCTTGGCCGCCTCGTCGTGCACGGTCGGCGCGACGCCGTGCGCGGAGAACATGACGATCGAGCCCTCGGGGACCTCCGCGGTCTCCTCGACGAAGATCGCGCCCTTCTTCTCCAGCGTCTGTACGACGTATTTGTTGTGGACGATCTCGTGGCGCACGTAAACCGGTGAGCCGTACTGCTCCAGGGCCTTCTCCACGGCGATCACGGCACGGTCCACGCCCGCGCAGTAGCCACGGGGAGCGGCGAGCAGGACGCGTCGGGGTGTCGTAGCAGTCATGCGTCCCATCGTAAGGCCGTACCGAACAGGCGCGGGGCCGACGGGGTCGGGAGACTGATCACCACGCGAACAACGGAGGACTCATGGCCGGCAGCGACAGCGATTCCGGCAGCGGCACCGTTCCCGCCGGCGGCCCGGAGTCCGGCAGCACCACCGGCCGGGCGGGACTGCGGCGGACGCTGGGCTTCCGGGATCTGGTCGTCTACGGGCTGTTGTTCATCGCCCCGATGGCCCCGGTCGGCGTCTTCGGCACGCTCGACGCGAAATCGCACGGCGCGGTGGCGCTGGTGTACGTCGCGGCGACCGTGGTGATGGCGTTCACCGCCTTCAGTTACGCCCAGATGGTGCGGGTCGCTCCCCTGGCGGGTTCGGTCTTCGCGTACGCGCGCAAAGCGCTCGGCGAGGGGCCGGGGTTCATCGCCGGCTGGATGGCGATGCTGGACTACCTGCTGATCCCGGCGGTCGCCTATCTCTTCTCGGGGATCGCGATGAACTCGCTGGTGCCGGAGGTGTCGCGGTGGGTGTGGACCGCGCTGGCGGTGGTCCTCACGACGCTGCTGAACCTCTGGGGCGTACGGGCGGCGGCCCGGGTCGGCTTCGCGGTGCTCGCCATGGAGATCGTGGTGCTGCTGGTGTTCATGGTGTCCGCGGTGGTGGTGCTCGTGCAGGACGGGGCGCAGCGGGGCTGGCTGACACCGCTCAACGGCGATGCGGGCTTCTCCGCGACGGCGGTGCTGGGCGCGGTGTCGGTGGCCGTGCTGTCGTACCTGGGCTTCGACGCCATCGCCACGTTCGCGGAGGAGGTGACGGGCGGCTCGGCGAAGGTGGCGCGGGCGCTGCTGTTCTGCCTGGTGCTGGCGGGGTTCCTGTTCGTGGCGCAGGGGTATCTGGCGGCCCTGCTGGAGCCGATGACGTCGGCGGAGCTGGCCGCCGATCCGGCCGCTCAGGGCTCGGCCTTCTACGACACGGTGGACTCCGCGGTCGGGTCCTGGCTGCACGATCTGGTGGCGGTCAGCAAGGCGATCGGGGCGGCGTTCGCGGCGCTGGCCGGGCAGGCGGCCGCGGGCCGGCTGCTGTTCGCGATGGCCCGGGAACGACGGCTGCCCGCGCTGCTGTCCAAGGTCGATCCGCGCTCGGGGGTGCCGCGGATCGCGATCCTGATCGCGGCGGTCGTGACGCTCGTGGCTGCGGTCTGGGCGGCCCGGCGCGACGACGGCCTGGACCATCTGGTGTCGGTGGTGGACGTGGGCGCGCTGACCGCGTTCGTCCTGCTGCACGCGTCGGTGGTCGGCTGGTTCGTGGTGCGCCGGATGGAGGGGCCGCCGAGCTGGTGGCGGCACGTCCTGATCCCGGTGGTGGGTGCCGGCGTGCTGATCGCTGTGATCGTGGAGGCGACGTCGAGCGCGCAGGTGGTGGGGGCCTGCTGGCTCGTCGTGGGGCTGGTGGTGCTGGCCGTGCAGCAGAGGCGCCGGGCGGGGTGAGGTTACGGGGGCGTGAGGTTACGGGGGGGGGCAGGGTTACGGGGCCGAAGTTACGCGGGCAGGGGCGGGCCCCTCTGTCGATCCGCGGAGGACCGCGGGCCGCTCCCGTCGCGGAGCCGCCTCGTTGTCGGTCGTGGCGGATACGCTCGCTCGCATGGCTCTCCAAACATCCGCGGAAGCTCCGCTGCCCGTAGGTGACGTGTCACGGCTCATCGGCGGCTGGATCGACCGGCTCGGCGCCGTCTGGGTCGAGGGGCAGATCACCCAGCTGTCGCGGCGCCCGGGGGCCGGAGTGGTGTTCCTGACACTGCGCGACCCCTCTCACGACATCTCGGTGAGCGTGACGTGCTTCCGGCAGGTCTTCGACCGGATCGCGGACGTGGTCACGGAGGGGGCGCGGGTCGTCGTCCTCGCCAAGCCCGAGTGGTACGCACCCCGCGGGCAGCTCTCGCTGCGCGCCACGGAGATACGGCCGGTCGGCATCGGCGAGCTGCTGGTCCGGCTGGAGCTGCTGAAGAAGTCGCTGGCCGGGGAGGGCCTCTTCGCCCTCGACCGCAAGAAGCCGCTGCCCTTCCTGCCGCAGCTGATCGGGCTCGTCTGCGGCCGCGCGTCCGCGGCCGAACGCGACGTCCTGGAGAACGCGCGGCGCCGGTGGCCCGCCGTCCGCTTCGAGGTCCGCAACACCGCGGTGCAGGGGGTGCACGCGGTGAATCAGGTGGTCCGGGCCGTGCGGGAGCTGGACGAGCTCCCGGAGGTCGACGTGATCGTCGTGGCGCGCGGCGGGGGCAGTGTGGAGGACCTGCTGCCGTTCTCGGACGAGCAGCTGATCCGTACGGTCGCGGCGTGCCGCACCCCGGTGGTCTCGGCGATCGGGCACGAGCCGGACTCCCCGCTGCTCGACCTGGTCGCGGACGTACGGGCCTCCACCCCGACGGACGCGGCGAAGCGGATCGTGCCCGATGTGGGCGAGGAGCTGGACCGGGTCCAGCAGCTGCGGGACCGGGCGCTGCGGACCGTACGGGGGCTGCTCGACCGGGAGGAACGTGGCCTGGCGCACGCACTGGGGCGGCCCTCGATGGAGCATCCGCAGCGGATGGTGGACGAGCGCGAGGCGGAGGTCGACGCGCTGATCGGGCGCGGGCGGCGGGTGCTGGGGCACCTGCTGGACCGTGCGGACTCGGAGCTGGCCCACACCCGGGCCCGGGTGGTCGCGCTGTCGCCCGCGGCGACGCTGGAGCGCGGCTATGCGGTGCTCCAGCGGGCGGACGGGCATGTGGTGCGCGATCCCGCCGACGCGGGGGCGGCCGGGGATGCGCTCCGCGCCCGGGTCTCGGGGGGCGAGTTCGTGGTGCGGGTCGCCGAGTGAAGGCGGCCGGTCGCGGCGGACAGGGCCTCGGGGACGGCCGGGCCGGGGGCGGCTGAACCGGGACCGGCGGATGCACGCACGCGATATTGACGGACATGCTCACGCAATAAGGTGGATCACATGACGGACGACGGGACGACGGCTGCGGCCACGGGCACGCTCGGATACGAGCAGGCGCGCGACGAGTTGATCGAGGTGGTGCGCCGGCTGGAGGCCGGCGGGACGAGCCTGGAGGAGTCCCTCGCGCTGTGGGAGCGGGGCGAGGAGCTGGCGAAGGTGTGCCGGCACTGGCTGGAGGGCGCCCGCGCCCGGCTGGACGCCGCGCTGGCGGGACCGGCCGCCCCCGGGGACGGCGGCACCGAGGACACGGCGGCCGACGCGGGCTGAGCCCGCGGGCGGGCTGGTGGGCGTGCACGTGGCGGCGCCCGGGGCAATCCCTGTTCGTTGTGGAGTGGATCACTCCGTTCCAGTTTTAGTTGAAAGTTAACCTACCCCTGTCGTACGGTGATCGACGTTGTCCGACCCCCCGTGTACGCCCGGAAGGTAATACGCAAGATGTCCCTCGCTCTTGACCCCGCCGCCCAGGACCTCCTCTTCCGTGAGGCCCGCACCGCCAACACCTTCACCGACGAGCCGGTGACCGAGGAGCAGATCCAGGCGATCTACGACCTGGTCAAGTACGGCCCGACCGCGTTCAACCAGTCGCCGCTGCGCGTCATCCTGGTCCGCTCGGACGACGCCCGCGCGCGCCTCGTCGCGCACATGGCCGAGGGCAACCAGGCCAAGACCTCCACCGCCCCGCTGGTCGCGATCCTGGCCGCCGACAACGAGTTCCACGAGGAGCTCCCGGCGCTGCTGCCGCACTTCCCGCAGGCCAAGGACGCGTTCTTCTCCGAGCGCCCGGTCCGCGAGTCGGCCGCCGCGCTGAACGCCGCGCTGCAGGCCGCCTACTTCATCATCGGCGTCCGCGCCGCCGGCCTGGCCGCGGGCCCGATGACCGGCCTCGACGCCGCGGGCATCGAGAAGGAGTTCCTGGACGGCGACCACAGCCTGCTCATGGTCATCAACATCGGCAAGCCGGGCGAGGACGCCTGGTTCCCGCGTCTGCCGCGCCTGGCCTACGACGAGGTCATCAAGACCGTCTGAGCCGCACCGGCCGGAGGTCCGCCCGACGGTCCGTCCGGCGATCCGCCCGGCCGCTGCGCACACCGAGACACACGGGAAAGGCCCTGGAGCACCTGCTCCAGGGCCTTTCCCGTACCCGCGCACCCCGCCCCCGCCGGAAGATCCCGTCAGGAGGTCTTGAGCGCCGCCGCCATCTCCGCCAGCCGCTCCGGCGCGGCGGACCCGGTGACGACCGTGGTCGCGCCCTTGTCCTCGCGCACGAGGGCGTCGTACTTCGGGCCCTCCCAGTGCTGCCAGGTCTCACCGGCGACCTGCTGGGTGCGCCCGGTCTTCTTCGCGTCCTGGCTGACCTCGGTGACGTACTTCTCCGCCGGGGACGTGGACTGCTCCACCGCGACGTACCCGCCGTCCGGATCGAGGAAGCCCAGGTGCCAGCTGTTGCCGGCCTCACGCTCGTAGCTGACCGAGGTCGGCTTCCACTTCTGCGCCAGACCGCTGGGTGCGGCCACCGGGTACGGGGCCGCGCGCCGCGCGGTCAGGAGCTCGACCCGGTAGTCGACCGCCTTGACCGGATCGGCCTTGTCGTCGTGCGGGATGAAGATGTAGACGACGCCCGCCACCGCGGCGATCACCGCCAACGACAGGAACATGTCCCGCACCGTCTGCTTGCCTCGCTTGCTTGCCACGGGTCCATCGTCGCATCAGCCCCGGCGGGACCGAACCGGGGGCGGCCGCTCATACGTGACCCGGTCTGCTCATTTTATCGACCTGACGATAGAGTCACATCACCCTCATCCGGTCGTCGTCGTACAGAAAGGTGCGCTCCGATGTCCGAGCATCATCTGCCGTCTCAGCTGGAGGTCTCCCCGGAGGCCCCCGACCGCAACCTCGCCCTGGAGCTCGTCCGGGTCACCGAGGCGGCCGCCATGGCCGCCGGGCGCTGGGTCGGCCGCGGGGACAAGATCGGCGCCGACGGCGCCGCTGTGAAGGCCATGCGGACCCTCGTCTCCACCGTGTCGATGAACGGCATCGTCGTCATCGGTGAGGGCGAGAAGGACGAAGCCCCCATGCTGTTCAACGGCGAGCGGGTCGGTGACGGCACCGGCCCCGAGGTCGACATCGCCGTCGACCCGATCGATGGCACGACCCTGAACGCCAAGGGCATGCCGAACGCGATCGCCGTGCTGGCCGCCGCCGACCGGGGCGCGATGTTCGACCCGTCCGCGGTCTTCTACATGGACAAGCTGGTCACCGGCCCCGAGGCCGCCGACTTCGTCGACATCAACGCCCCCGTCTCGGTGAACATCCGCCGGGTCGCGAAGGCGAAGAACTCCACCCCCGAGGACGTCACCGTCGTCATCCTGGACCGCCCGCGCCACGAGGGCATCGTCAAGGAGATCCGGGAGACCGGCGCGCGGATCAAGTTCATCTCCGACGGAGACGTCGCGGGCTCGATCATGGCCGCTCGCGACGACACCGGCGTCGACCTGCTCATGGGGATCGGCGGCACCCCGGAAGGCATCATCTCGGCCTGCGCCATAAAGTGCCTCGGCGGTGTCATCCAGGGCAAGCTCTGGCCGAAGGACGCGGCCGAGCGCCAGCGCGCGCTGGACGCCGGGCACGACCTGGACCGGGTGCTGTCCACGGACGACCTGGTCAGCGGCGACAACGTGTTCTTCGTGGCGACCGGCATCACGGACGGCGAGCTGATGCGCGGTGTGCGCTACCGCGCGGAGACGGCGACCACCGAGTCCATCGTGATGCGGTCCAAGTCGGGCACCATCCGGAAGATCGACTCGACCCACCGGCTGTCGAAGCTGCGTGCCTACAGTGCGATCGACTTCGACCGCGCGAAGTGACGTAGGTACGTTCACGCGAAGGGGCGCCCCCCATGTGCGGTGGGGGCGCCCCTTCGCACAGGCGGATGCGGTGTGCCTGTCAGCCGGCCGCGGCGATGTGGCCGGCCGCGCCGGACGCCTTGAGCTCCGCCTCGCGCCGCCGGCGGCGGGCGAGTGCCACGCGGCGTTCGGCAGCCGTGAGGCCGCCCCACACCCCGTACGGCTCGGGTTGCAGCAAGGCGTGTTCCCGGCACTCGACCATGACCGGACAGCGCGCGCAGACCCGCTTCGCGGACTCCTCGCGCGAGAGCCGGGCAGCGGTCGGCTCCTTCGACGGGGCGAAGAACAGCCCGGCTTCGTCCCGGCGGCACACCGCCTCCGAATGCCAGGGGCCGGCCTGGTCCTCCCGAGCGGGGGTCCGCTGGGAAGGCACGGCGGCGACCTGCAGGGGCTGATGCGGCAGTTGCAGCACGGTCCACTCCTGACGACGGCTTCGCGGGCGAGAAGACGATGCAGCACTCCCTACCCGCTGTACGCGCGCCTATGCACTGAGTGGCACTCAGGTCCGGTCCGCGAAATTACGGTCGAGCGCGATTTCGGCCTGAATCAGTTCCTCGCGCGCCCGCCTCTCCGTCAGCCACCGAGATGTTTGCGCAGCCGGTCCTGGAGATCAGCAATGAACTTGCCGCGCTTGGGCTTTGCCTCGACGCTGCCGAACACCGAATAACCGTTGACCACCACCACTGGCGCCTCGGGATCCCCGGATTCCAGAGTGACGACTTCGAAATTACCGAAGATGCCCGTTCCGCTGCCGCGCAGCGAGATGTTCTCGGGAACCCGGATCTCGACACTTCCGAAGATGGAGGTCGCATTGATCACGGTGAGACGCTGTCCGAAAAGCGCCTCGGTCAGATCGATCTCCACACTGCCGAACAACGAGAACGCGTTCGTCCGGCCGCCGACCCGCCAACGCCCCCTGCGGGTGGAACTGCTGAAGACCGCGACCAGGTTCTCGGCCGGGCCCGCCGACGCCTCGGGGCCGTAGGCGTACGGCGCGGTGGAGGGCCTGGCGGCCCCGCCCGGCGCGGGCAGGTCCCGTACCAGCGGCTCCAGTTCACCGACGGTCTTGGCGCGGTAGACCGCATCGACCCGCTCGCCGTGCTCCTCGGCGGTCAGCCGGCCCTCGGCCATGGCTTCCCGCAGGATGTCCGCGATCCGGTCGCGGTCGGCGTCGGAGGCACGGATGACGTCGGGTTCCGCCCGTGCGGTGGGCTGCTGGGGGTGCTTTTCGAGGTCCACCGGCCCAGCGTACCCAAACGCGATAGATCGCGACTAGGGTCTGAGCCCTGACGGCGGGGCGCGAAGCGGGGCGGCCCGAGGCCCTCGCACCGGCGCGCGGAGCCGTGTCCGGGGCCCTGTTCGAGTGAGCCCTACCTCACAGGCTCGCCACCCCGGCGGGGTTCTACCCTGGTGGGTGCGCTGCCCAAGGGAGGTCAGCCGCCGTCACCGAGTGAGGAATGGCCGTAATGCCAGAGTTTGCGTACTCCGATCTGCTCCCTCTGGGAGAGGACACCACGCCGTATCGTCTGGTCACCTCCGAGGGTGTTTCCACCTTCGAGGCCGACGGCCGTACGTTCCTCAAGGTCGATCCGGCGGCTCTGCGCACCCTGGCCGCCGAGGCCATGCACGACATCTCGCACTACCTGCGCCCCGCGCACCTGGCGCAGCTGCGGCGGATCGTGGACGACCCCGAGGCGTCGTCCAACGACAAGTTCGTCGCGCTCGACCTGCTGAAGAACGCGAACATCGCCGCCGCGGGCGTCCTGCCGATGTGCCAGGACACCGGTACCGCGATCGTCATGGGCAAGCGCGGGCAGAACGTGCTCACCGAGGGCGGTGACGAGGAGGCGCTGTCGCACGGCGTCTTCGACGCGTACACCAAGCTCAATCTGCGCTACTCGCAGATGGCCCCGCTGAACATGTGGGACGAGAAGAACACCGGCTCCAACCTCCCGGCCCAGATCGAGCTGTACGCGACCGACGGCGGCGCGTACAAGTTCCTCTTCATGGCGAAGGGCGGCGGCTCGGCCAACAAGTCGTTCCTCTTCCAGGAGACCAAGGCGGTCCTCAACGAGGCCTCCATGATGAAGTTCCTGGAGGAGAAGATCCGCTCCCTGGGCACGGCCGCCTGCCCGCCGTACCACCTGGCGATCGTCGTCGGCGGCACGTCGGCCGAGTTCGCGATGAAGACCGCGAAGTACGCCTCCGCGCACTACCTGGACGAGCTGCCCGCCGAGGGCTCCCCCACCGGTCACGGTTTCCGTGACCGGGAGCTGGAGGAGAAGGTCTTCGAGCTGACGCAGAAGATCGGCATCGGGGCGCAGTTCGGCGGCAAGTACTTCTGCCACGACGTGCGTGTGGTCCGCCTGCCCCGCCACGGCGCCTCGCTGCCCGTCGCGATCGCCGTGTCCTGCTCGGCCGACCGCCAGGCCACCGCGAAGATCACCGCCGAGGGCGTCTTCCTGGAGCAGTTGGAGAAGGACCCGGCGCGCTTCCTCCCGGACACCACCGAGGAGCACCTCGACGAGGCGGGGGACGTCGTGCGGATCGACCTCAACCGCCCGATGGACGACATCCTCGCCGAGCTGACCAAGTACCCGGTCAAGACCCGGCTCTCGCTGACCGGCCCGCTGGTCGTGGCGCGCGACATCGCGCACGCCAAGATCAAGGAGCGGCTGGACGCGGGCGAGGAGATGCCGCAGTACCTCAAGGACCACCCGGTCTACTACGCGGGACCGGCGAAGACACCCGAGGGCTACGCCTCGGGTTCCTTCGGTCCGACGACCGCCGGCCGGATGGACAGCTACGTCGCACAGTTCCAGGCGGCGGGCGGCTCCAAGGTGATGCTCGCCAAGGGCAACCGGTCCAGGCAGGTCACCGACGCGTGCGACGCGCACGGCGGCTTCTACCTCGGTTCGATCGGCGGCCCGGCGGCGCGGCTGGCGCAGGACTGCATCAAGAAGGTCGAGGTCGTCGAGTACGAGGAGCTCGGCATGGAGGCGGTCTGGAGGATCGAGGTCGAGGACTTCCCGGCGTTCGTCGTCGTCGACGACAAGGGCAACGACTTCTTCACCGAGCCCGCCCCGGCGCCGACGTTCACCAGCATTCCGGTACGCGGCCCCGGCCTCGGCTGACGGACGGACGTACGCACGAGGGGCCGTCCGGCACGGGCCGGGCGGCCCCTCAGCCGTCGAGCAGGCCCGACGTCGCGACCAGGTAGCCGAGTTGGGCCCGGCTGGTGCTGCCGAGCTGTTCGGAGACCTTCCGCATGTGCTCGGCGACGCTGCGGCGGCTCATCCCGATCCGCCGGGCTATCGAGGCGTCCGTCTCGCCGTTGACCACCGCCCGCAGGATGACGCGCTGCAGATCGGACGTGATGACGGGGGTGCGCAGCGGCGCCCGCTCCGGGCGGACCGGCACCGAGCGGGCCCATGCCTCGTCGAAGCCGCGGACCAGGAACCGCACCAGTGACGGGTGCTGGACGCGCAGGGCGTGGTGCGGCTCGTCGGAGAACGGGACGAACGCCAGATCCCGGTCGAACACGATCACCCGGTCGACCACCTCGGCGAGCGTCCTGATCTCCGCTCCCGCGGCGGTCACCTGCTCGATGTACGCGAGGGTCGTACGGTCCGAGCGGACGGTGTGCTGATAGATCGTCCGCTGTCGGATTCCCCGCCGCAGGTTGCCCAGGTCCCGGGTCAGCGCCTCCTGGAGCACATGTGCCGGACGGCCGCCCCCGGGGTGCGCGGTGCGGACCTGCTCCCGGCAGCCGCCCACCGCCGCGTCCAGCGCCTTGCTGATGACGGCCTCCCCGGACAGCCGGGTGAGCGCGGGCTGTTCGGTGCGGTGCACATCCGCGTACAGGGCCTCGAAGACGGAGAGTGCGGCGCGGGTGGCGCGCAGCGTGCGGCGCCGGTCGAGGATGGCCTCCTGGAGCGGGGCGAGCGCGGCGTGGGACGCCGTCTCCGGCGGTACGGGGATCATGAATCCCGGTGAGCCGCGGTCGGCCACCATCAGATGCAGCTCCCGCAGGCAGCCGGCCACCTCGTGCCGCGGAAGGCATCCCGCCACCAGTGCGCGCCGATAGGCCGCGAGCGCGCTCTCGCAGGGCTGTTCCGGGGCGGAGTCGGCCCGTGCGGAGCTGTCTGCCGACGATTCGCGGCAATCGCATGCCGGTGGGCTGGAATGATCGTCCTTCACAAGTATGCAGATTACCTTTGTACATACGGGATGACGGCGGGGATTCCGGCGGTTCGGCGACGATGAACGGGTGACGCCCGGCCCCGATGACACCCTCAGCCGGCCGACCGCCGAATCGGCCGACTCGCGGTACGGAGTTCGGCGATATCGATTCCTCGTGGCCGGCTACGCCATCTCTTCGTACGGCACCTTCCTGAATATGGTGGCGCTCAATCTGTTCGTCTATGAGACGACGGGCCGGGCTCTCGCCATGGGGTTGTTCATGGCGGTGCGGCTGGCGTCCGGATTTGTCGCCGGGCTGACGGCGGGGGGTCTGCTCACCCGTTTCACGGCGAAGAGCGTGATGCTCTGGACGAATATCGCGCAGGCGTCGGCGATGCTGCTGCTGGTCCTCGCGCCGGACGGGCTGCGGACGGCCGCGCTGGTCGCCGTGTCCGTCGCGGTCGGCTCCTGCGGGACCCTGTTCATGGTGTCCCTGCGCAGCTCCATTCCCGAGATGGTCGGCGAGGAGCGGCGCTCCTGGGCCAACTCTCTCTCCATCACCGGTCGTTCGCTGGCCATGGTGGCTGGTTTCGCATCGGCGGGCGTCGTCGTCTCGCTCGTCGGGTACACCGCCGCCTTCGTGGTGGACACGGCCACCTTCGCCCTCTGCGCGGTGACGGTGGCGCTGCTCCCCATCCCGGGCGGCGGCAAGGGCGGGAGCCAGGAGGAGCCGGCCGCGGTGCCCGGTGCGGAAGCGGCCGCGGAAGCCACGCCGGCCCGTCGGCGCAGGTCCGCCGCTCTCGCCGCCCTGGCCGCCGCGCCCGGTCTGGGTCTGATGGTGGCGCTGCGGGGCGTGGACGCGCTGGGCTCGTCCTCGCACAACGCGGCGCTGCCGGTGTACTCCAGCGAGCTCGACGCCTCGCGCCCCGCCGTGTTCGTCAGCGCCTTCTGGTGCCTGTGGGCGCTCGGCAACATCGTGGTGCAGCAGCTGATCCAGCGGCACGCGCGCCGCACCGGCCGGTCCGTCGGGGCGCTGGGCTTCGGCTGGGGCACCTGTCTCATGTCCGGGGCGTTCATCCTGGCCTTCGCCGGGTTCCCGCTGGTGGCCACGGCCGCGATCGCACTGGTCGCGGGGGCCGCCGACGGGCTCACGGAGGTGTCGTACACCTCGCATCTGCAGACCCTGCCGGCCGGGCTGCGCGCGCACGCCTTCGGGCTCTCCGCCACGGTGGAGAATCTCGGGTTCGGCGCCGGAATGATCCTGGTCGCGGCCGTGCTCGACCACTACACCCCGCTGACGGTCGTCGGCTGGTCCCACGGTGCCGCTCTCGTGGTCGCCGCGGTGTTCCTGATCCGGGTGGCCGGCCTCCGCAAGGCTCCGCCGGGCCCGTCGTCCCCGTGACCGGACCCGGTACCGGGACGGTCCGCGTACGACTGAATCCAGCCAATCCTGTGGAGGGCGGTGCGGCGCCGCCGCGACGGCTCCCGCGCGCGCGGGTACCGGCACGGGTACGGGCGGCGAGCCGCACGCCGGTCGCCGTTCCGGTGCCGGCCGGGCCGTACGGCGCGGCCCCGGGAGGGTCCGGACCGGCCGCGGGTACCGGCGTCGCACCGCCGCATTCGCGCAGCGGGCCGCCGGCCGGGCTTGCGGGGTGCCCGGCCGATGCGGTGAGTTGTCCGCGTCGAGGGAGAACCCGCCCCGCCCGACCGCCCGGTACGGATGCCGCCGCGCGACCCCGGCCGCACCGTCTCCGCCCGCCCGTCCGCGATGCGCCCTGCGCGCATCCGCCCCACCCGGCAGTCCGCAGCATCCGAACCCGCACGGCCGAACACCTTCACCGTCCCACACCGGAAAGGCGGAGACCGCATGACGCCGGTCCACCACCGCAGCCACGTCGACGATCTGCTCTCCTTCATCAGGGCCAGCCCCTCCCCGTACCACGCCGTCGCGAGCGCCGCCCAGCGGCTGGAGAAGGCCGGCTTCCGTGAACTGCGGGGCACGGACGACTGGACGGGCACCACGGGCGGCAGCTTCGTCGTCCGCGGCGGCGCGCTGATCGCCTGGTACGCCCCCGAGGGCACGCCCGCCCACCGGCCCTTCCGGATCATCGGCACCCACACCGACTCGCCGAACCTGCGGGTCAAGCCCACCCCCGACACCGGCTCCGCGGGCTGGCGGCAGATCGCGGTGGAGATCTACGGCGGGGTCCCGCTCAACACCTGGCTCGACCGCGATCTGGGCATCTCCGGCCGCCTCGCCCTCCGGGGACCCGGCGGCACGACCGACTCCCGGCTCGTCCAGATCGACGAACCGCTGCTGCGGGTGCCCCAGCTGGCCATCCACCTGGACCGGTCCGTCAACGACGGCCTGGCCCTGGACCGGCAGCGCCACATCGCCCCGGTCTGGTCACTCGGCGCAGCCGAGGAGGGGGCGCTGCTGCGCCGGGTCGCGGCGGCCGCGGAGGCCGAACCGGACGAGGTGCTGGGCTGGGACCTGATGCTCCACGACATCCAGCCGCCCGGATACCTGGGCGCGGAACGGGAGTTCGTGGTCTCCTCCCGGCTGGACAACCTGGTGTCGGTGCACGCCGGCGTCACGGCGCTGGCCGGTGCGGCGGCGGCCGAGGAGCCCGGGTACATCCCGGTCCTGGCCGCCTTCGACCACGAGGAGGTCGGCAGCGGCTCCGACACGGGTGCGCAGAGCCCGCTGCTGGAGCGCGTCCTGAGCCGTTCGGTCACGGCGCGGGGCGGCAGCCCGGAGGACTGGTCGCGGGCGCTGGCCGGCGCCTTCTGCGTGTCGGCCGACATGGCGCACGCGGTGCACCCCAACTACGCGGAGCGGCACGACCCGGACCACCGCCCGCTGCCCAACAGCGGCCCCACGGTCAAGGTCAACGTCAATCAGCGCTACGCCACCGACTCGACCGGCATCGCGGTGTTCGCGTCGGCCTGCGAGCGCGCGGGCGCCCCGTGGCAGCCGTTCGTCTCCAACAACGCGATGCCGTGCGGTACCTCGATCGGCCCGCTCACCGCGGCCCGGCTGGGTGTCCCGACCGTGGACGTGGGAGTACCGGGGCTGTCGATGCACTCGGCGCGCGAGCTGTGCGGGGCAGACGACCCGGGGCACCTGGCGGCGATCCTGGGCGCGTTCGTCACGTCCGGCTGACCGGGCACGGGGAGGGGCCGTGTGCACCCCTCCCCGCACCGCGGGGGTGCCGCCGGCTACGCGAAGCGCTGGTTCGCGCTCCCGTCGCAGGCCTGGAGCCTCAGCGGGTCATGGGCGCCCGCCAGGGTCGCGCACAGCCCCGTCGAGGCGGCCGGGCGCAGGGTGCCCGACTGCCGGACGAACTGCTGGTTGGCCGCGCCCGCGCAGTTGTAGAGGATGAGGGCGGCGCCGGCCTTGTAGCCGGCGCCCGGTACGTCCAGGCAGCGGTCGTGGCTCAGCTGGGTACGGACGGTCTTCGTGCCGGAGTCGTACCACCAGCCCTGGTTGCGGCCGCCGTGGCAGTCCCAGCCGGTCACTCCGGTGTTGTTGCGGGTGACCGAGGCGGGGGCGTCCAGGCAGCTGCTGGTGGCCTCGTTGGTCAGCGGCTTGAAGACGTCGTCCCAGGCGGCGGGCTGCAGCACGGGCTTGCCGGTGCTGGCCGGGTCGGCGCAGCTCGCCTCGCGCAGCCCCGAGTTGTAGATCTGGGTCAGACAGGAGGCGAAGGCGCCGTGGCCCGCGGCGTTCGGGTGGAAGGACTGCCGGACGGAGTTGGAGTCCGGCGGGAAGTGCGACAGGTCGATGAAGAGGCCGCGGGCCCAGGTGGACTCGCTGCACACCTCGTGACCGTGGAAGAGCCGGGAGTTGTCCAGGTAGACGGCTCCGGTGTCGGCGGCGGCCTTGCGCATCCCGCGCTCGAAGGCGGGAACGGCGGTGTTGCGGCCCCAGGCGGCGTCGGAGTCGTATCCGGCGCAGCCACCGGGAATCTTGCCGGGGAAGTTCGGGTTGTCGTAGAAGTCCGGGCCGATGGGGCTCGGGTAGCCCATGACGACGAGCTTGTAGTCGCTGCTGGCGTATCCGGCGTTCGTCATGACGGTCCGCAGGTCGCCCACGGTCTTCTCGACCTTGGGCACGAGGCCGTCCACGCGCGCCTGCCAGCCGCCCTCGTACTTCGGCTGGCACACGCCCTGGATGAGGACCCAGCGCTCGACGCAGTCCGTCATGACCGGGCCGAACTGGAGGTCGTCGTTGGCGCCCGCCACCAGCAGGATCATCTTGATGCGGGTGTTGCGCGCCTTGATGGCGAGGTTGTCGCTCTGCACCAGTTCGTCGGCGTACTGCTTCGATCCGCCGATGACGATGTTGCCGGTGTACGCGCCGGAGCAGGCGACGTTGTACGTCTCGTCGGCCGGGATGCCGGTGCGGTGGATGGCGGAGTCGGGGGAGCGGTGGCACCAGTTGTCGGGGCCGTTGGTTCCCGCCTCGTACGTGCCGACGCCCTCGCCCGAGATCTCGCTGTCGCCGAGCGAGATCAGCCCGGTCTTGCGGTCGGCGAGCGGGCGCTCGGCCGGGGTGCCGTACAGCTGGGTGGCCTCGCGGGCGCGGATGGCCTCCAGTTCGGGCGAGAGTGCGGTGGCTGAGGTAGTGGTGGTGCCGGACTGTGCCGCGCCTGCCGGTCCGGCGGCCGCGGTCATCCCGCCCAGTGCCGCCGCCGTGGCGGCGACGGCCGCGACGGTACATCGGAGTCTGAACCTTGTGCGCCTCATTGCGCCTCCCGAATTTGTTGTTACCCACGGTATTTACTGGTCGGTAGGCGACTTGGGAATACATAGAACAAGACAAGTGCTCATCTTTTTCAGGAGGTTGAACCAGAATGGACGACGCACAGACCCCCGCGGACGACGTCACGGCCGGTGGGACGTACCGCATCGAGCACGATTCGATGGGCGAGGTGAAGGTCCCCGCGGGCGCCAGGTGGCGGGCCCAGACCCAGCGGGCCGTGGAGAACTTCCCCATCTCCGGACAGCGCCTGGAGCGGGCCCACATCGAGGCCCTGGCCCGCATCAAGGCCGCCGCGGCCAAGGTGAACGCCGAGCTGAAGGTGCTCGACCCGGAGATCGCGCAGGCCATCCAGGACGCCGCGGCCGAGGTCGCCGGGGGGCGGTGGGACGCGCACTTCCCGATCGACGTCTTCCAGACCGGCTCCGGCACCTCGTCGAACATGAACACCAACGAGGTGGTGGCCACCCTCGCCACCGAGCGCCTGGGCCGCGAGGTCCACCCCAACGACCACGTGAACGCCTCGCAGTCCTCCAACGACGTCTTCCCGTCCTCCATCCACATCGCCGCCACGGGCGCGGTGACCGGCGAGCTGATCCCGGCCCTGGACCACCTCGCGGCCGCCCTGGAGCGCAAGTCCGTCGAGTTCGCGGACGTCGTGAAGTCGGGACGCACCCATCTGATGGACGCCACCCCGGTGACCCTGGGCCAGGAATTCGGCGGGTACGCCGCACAGATCCGCTACGGCATCGAACGGCTGTACGCCTCACTTCCCCGCCTCGCCGAGCTGCCGCTGGGCGGCACGGCCGTCGGCACCGGAATCAACACCCCGCCCGGCTTCTCGGCCGCCGTGATCGCCGAGGTCGCCCGCGTCACCGGGCTGCCGCTCACCGAGGCCCGGGACCACTTCGAGGCGCAGGGCGCGCGGGACGGTCTCGTGGAGACCTCCGGCCAGCTCCGTACCGTCGCGGTCTCGCTCACCAAGATCTGCAACGACCTGCGCTGGATGGCCTCGGGGCCGCGCACCGGACTGGCCGAGATCAGCCTCCCCGACCTCCAGCCGGGCTCGTCGATCATGCCGGGGAAGGTGAATCCGGTCATTCCCGAGGCGGTGCTGATGGTCGCCGCCCAGGTGGCGGGGAACGACGCGACGGTCGCCGCGGCGGGAGCCGCGGGCAACTTCGAGCTGAACGTGATGCTCCCGGTCATCGCGAAGAACCTGCTGGAGTCGGTGCGGCTGCTCGCCAACGTGTCCCGGCTGCTCGCGGACCGCACGGTCGACGGGATCACCGCGAACGTGGAGCGGGCCAGGGAGTACGCGGAGTCCTCACCGTCCGTCGTCACCCCGCTGAACAAGTACATCGGTTACGAGGAGGCGGCGAAGGTCGTCAAGAAGTCCCTCGCCGAGCGCCGGACGATCCGCGAGGTGGTGCTGGCCTCGGGTTATGTCGAGCGCGGGGACCTCACCGTGGAGCAGCTCGACGAGGCACTGGACGTGCTGCGCATGACCCGCCCGTGACGCGCGTCGCCGCGGTGGGGCCGTCCGCTCACCAGGCCGACCGGCAATCGGGGGGTACGTGCAGCCGCGAGGCGGAGGATTGCGGCAACGCGGAGCGTTGTTGATTGACGACAACGCCGCAGATGCGCGTACCCGGCCCGGCGACGCCGTCCCCCAATTGCCGGTCGGCCTAAGATCCCTCCATGACAGGTACCGGAGAGACCGAGCGCTGGGCGCCGGGTGATCAGATCCTGTGGCGCTACCGCGGCAACGGACCGCTGCGGCACGGTCCCGCGCCCGGCCGGACGCCGAACCCGGTGCACATCTGCCGACCCGTCACCGTCGTCCAGGACACCGACGAGCTGCTCGCCGTCTGGGTGGCACCCGGCACCGAGTGCGTGAAGCCGGTGCTGGCGAACGGCACCGAGGTGCACGCCGAGCCGCTCGCCACCCGCTACACCTCGCCGCGGACCACCGCCCGCTCGCCCTGGCTGGGCAACGGGGTGCTGAAGCTGGCCCGGCCCGGCGAGCCGTGGTCGGTCTGGCTGTTCTGGGAGCAAGGCTGGCAGTTCCGCAGCTGGTACGTGAACCTGGAGGAGCCGCGTACCCGCTGGGCCGGCGGCATCGACTCCGAGGACCATTTCCTCGACATCTCCGTCTACCCGGACCGCAGCTGGCTCTGGCGCGACGAGGACGAGTTCGCCCAGGCCCAGGAGGTCGGCCTGATGGCCCCCGCGACCGCCCGGCGGGTGCGGGCGGCGGGGCGCGCGGCGGTCGGGGTGATCCGCGACTGGGGGGCGCCGTTCCGGGACGGCTGGGAGGACTGGCGGCCGGATCCGCGGTGGCGGGTACCCGCACTTCCGGACGACTGGGACCGGCTTCCGGATGACTGGGACCGTACCCCCTCCGCCATGCCGTCGTGAGACCCTTGATGCACCCCAGGGGGAGAAACGTAGGATCGTCCCGAGGACGGACGATCCACCCCAACCCACGGGCGCCGCACACGAGCTGACCGTAAATCACCAAGTCATCGCGCTGGTTGCACGCTTCATGACCCGCATCAGTCGTATGAGTCGCACGAGTTGCCAGATTCGCATGAGCCACTACGAGGGGGTGGAGACGTGCTCACAGTCCGCCGCTCCACCGCCGAAAACGTTGTCACCGCTCCCGTTCGCGGACGTCCGGTTTCGGCCCGGTGTTCCGGGGCATGCGATGTCAGCCGTTGTTATTGCCGCTCATGCCGGGGCACAGTAGCGCCCCACAAGGTGATTGCCTCATACAACCGGCCCGGACGGACGGAACCCCAAGCGTGACGGAGCATCCCACCTCCCACGAAGGCCGGCAGCCTCTCGCCGCCCGGTCGCAGGAACGCGCCCGGCCGCGGCAGCGGGACGCCGCGTCGGCGCCCGCCGCTGCCGCCACAACGATCCCGGCCCCGGCCAAGGGCCCCGGTCCGGCCACCGGCGGGTCGGGCCCCGCGGCGGGCCCCGATCCGCAGGCGGCGGCCCGCCGCGAGGGCGACCGGCTGCGCTTCGTGGGCGCCGCGACCCGCCGGATCGCCCGCGGGATAGATCTGGACGAGATCGTCCTGGGTCTGTGCCGGGCCAGCGTCCCGACGTTCTCCGACGCCATACTGGTCTATCTCCGCGACCCGCTGCCGGTCGGCGACGAGCGCCCCGTCAACCCGTTCGTGCTGCGGCTGCGCCGCTCCGACCGGCTGCGGCTGAGCGACGAGATCACCGACGGGCTGTCGGAGAGCGAGCGGCTCCGGCCGGCCGCCATCGATCCGCAGACCGATCTGGCGCCCGCCGCCGAACTGTGCGAGGTCCGCCCCGGCGGTGCGCTGGCCGAGGTGCTGCGCGGGGTGCGCCCGGTCTTCGGCGACTCCGCCGCGGCCCGTGCCGCCCTGCCCGAGCTGCTCGGCGCGGGCCGTACGGTGCCGTCGGGGCACCGGGCGATCCTGGCCCCGCTGCGCGGCCGGCGCCGGGTGATCGGCGCGGCGGTCTTCCTGCTCGGCACCGAACGCCCGCCGTTCGAGGCCAACGACCTGCTGGTCGCGGCCCAGCTGGCGACGCACACCGCGCTCGGCATCGACAAGGCCGTGCTGTACGGGCGCGAGGCCTACATCGCCGACGAGCTCCAGCGCACCATGCTGCCCGACTCGCTGCCGCAGCCCACCGGGGTCCGGCTCGCCTCCCGCTACCTGCCGGCCGCCGAGACGGCCCGGGTCGGCGGCGACTGGTACGACGCGATCCCGCTGCCCGGAAGCCGGGTCGCCCTGGTCGTGGGCGACGTCATGGGCCACTCCATGACCTCCGCCGCGATCATGGGCCAGCTGCGCACCACGGCACAGACCCTGGCCGGCCTCGACCTGCCGCCGCAGGAGGTGCTGCACCACCTCGACGAGCAGGCGCAGCGGCTCGGCAGCGACCGCATGGCGACCTGCCTGTACGCGGTGTACGACCCGGTCGCGCACCGCATCACCATCGCCAACGCCGGTCACCCGCCGCCCGTGCTGCTCCACCTCGGCGGCCGCGCCGAGGTGCTGCGGGTACCGCCCGGCGCCCCGATCGGCGTCGGCGGGGTGGACTTCGAGGCCGTCGAGCTGGACGCGCCCGCGGGCGCCACGCTGCTCCTGTACACCGACGGCCTGGTGGAGTCCCGCCTCCGGGACGTCTGGACCGGCATCGAGCAGCTGCGCGAGCGGCTCGCCACCACCGCCCGGCTGACCGGCCCGGACCACTCGCCACCGCTGGAGGCCCTCTGCGACGACGTGCTGGACATGCTCGGCCCCGGCGACCGGGACGACGACATCGCGCTGCTCGCCGCCCGCTTCGACGGGATCGCGCCGAGCGATGTCGCGTACTGGTTCCTGGAACCGGAGGACTCCGCCCCGGGCCGGGCCCGCAGGCTGGCCCGCCGCGCGCTCAGCCGATGGGGTCTGGACGAGATGTCGGACTCGGTGGAACTGCTGGTCAGCGAGGTGGTGACCAACGCCGTACGGTACGCGGAGCGGCCGGTGACGCTGCGGCTGCTGCGGACCGACATCCTGCGCTGCGAGGTCGGCGACGACTCCCCGCAGCTGCCCCGCCAGCGCCGCGCCCGGGACATGGACGAGGGCGGCCGCGGTCTGTTCCTGGTGAACCGGCTGGCCCGGCGGTGGGGTGCGACGCGGCTGTCGACGGGCAAGGTCGTCTGGTTCGAGATGCCGACCCGGGGCCAGTAGCCGGGCCCCGCGGGGGGACCGTCAACGGCGGTTGAACGCCCGAACGGGCGGGGTACGAGGAGTTCTCCTCGTACCCCGCCCGTTCCGGTTGGTCAGCGCGTCACGCTGTTGTCGCCGTTGAGCCCGTTGTCCCCCGGTTTCACCGGGAGCTCGGCCGTGTTGGTGGGGCCCGGTTCGGTCGACGGATCGGTGGGCAGGTCGGTCGACGGGTCCCCCGACGGGGAGGGGGGCGGCGAGGACGCCGGGGACTGGGTCTCCTTCGGCGGATCGGACGACGGGGGCGGGCTGGACGGCCGCTTCGACGGGGAGACCTCGTCGGAGGGCGAGGTGGTCGGGCTCGGCGAGCTGGTGTCCGG
Organism: Streptomyces sp. NBC_01260; assembly: GCF_036226405.1. Taxonomy (NCBI): domain Bacteria; kingdom Bacillati; phylum Actinomycetota; class Actinomycetes; order Kitasatosporales; family Streptomycetaceae; genus Streptomyces; species Streptomyces sp. NBC_01260. Next base: position 2,817,478 of record NZ_CP108464.1, read on the forward strand.
CGGCGGGGCGACCGCCGCGCCCATGTCGGTGTCCAGGACGAACTTGCCCGGCTCGCCCATCGCCTGAGCGGTGAAGTCCGCCCAGATCTCGGCCGGGAAGCCACCGCCGTTGACCCGGCCGCCGCCGCCGGCGCCCTTCAGGGGCACCTGGGAGCTTGCCTGCACCTTCTTGCCGCTGTCATCGGTGCGGGTGAAGGCCGCCTCGCCGAAGAGACCCACGGAGGTGACCAGGTCCGGGGTGTAGCCCGTGAACCAGGCCGACTTGTTGTCGTCCGAGGTGCCGGTCTTGCCCGCGATCTGCTGGTCGGCCAGCCCCTCGGCGTTGCGCACCGCCTGGTGGGCCGTACCGTCGTCGACCACACCGGTCAGCACGGAGGTCACGGAGTCCGCGGCCTGGCGCTTGATCACCTGGTCGCCGATCGCGTCGGGCAGCTTGATCGGTGACTCGCCCTGCTTCTGGGCCGACTTCACGATCTGCGGGGTGACCTTCTTGCCGTGGTTGTCGAGGGTCGCGTAGATCCCGGCCATCTCCATCGGGCTCGCGCCCATGGAGCCGAGGGTCTGCGCCGGCACCGCCGGGAGCCCCTTCACATCCATGCCGAGTTCGCCCGCGGTCTGCATCACGCGGTCCATGCCGACGTCCACGCCCATCTGCGCGAAGACGGAGTTGATGGACTTGTTCATCGCGGTCTGGACGGTGACCTGGCCGTAGTCCGCGTCGTCCTCGTTCTCCGGCGCGAAGGCGACGTCGCTGCCCTTGACCGGGCGCTTGCTGGTGCCGTCGTAACGGGTGCTGGCGGTGATCCGCTGGTTGTCCTGGGTCTGCGACTCCTGGTCGAGTGCGGCCGCGAGGATGATCGGTTTGAAGGTGGAGGCGGGCTGGTAGTCGCGCCGGGTGGCGTTCGACGTCCAGTGCTCGGTCAGGCCGCGTCCGCCGTACAGGGCGACGACGGCGCCGGTCTTCGGGTTGACCGAGGCCGCACCGGCCTGGACGTCCTGGTCGAGCTTGCGGCCCTTGGTGTCCAGCTTGTCGGTCAGCTTGGTCTTGACCGACTTCTCCAGCTCCTGCTGCTTCTTCCGGTCGATGTTGACGGTGATCGTCCAGCCGCCGGCGTCGAACTGCGCGTCGGTGATGTTCTCCTGCTTCTGCACCGCCGCGCGCGCCGCGTTGACGATGTAGCCCTTCTGGCCGGAGAGCCCCTGCGTCGGCTTGGGGGTCTGCGGAACCTTGAACTTCATCCCCTGGCGCGCACCGGCGTCCAGCCAGTGCTGGTCGACCATGTTGTCCAGCACGTAGTTCCAGCGCTCCTTGACGAGCGCCTTCCCGTTCGGGGTGGCGACGGCCCAGTCGTACTGGCTCGGGGCCTGGAGCAGGGCTGCGAGGTAGGCGCCCTCGGTGACGTCCAGGTCCTTGGCGTCCTTGCCGTAGTACGCCTGTGCCGCGGCCTGGATCCCGTAGGCGCCGCGGCCGTAGTAACTGGTGTTGATGTACCCGGCGAGGATCTCGCTCTTGCTTCTCTTCTGGTCGACCTTCAGCGAGATGACCAGCTCTTTGAGCTTGCGGGTGACCGTCTGGTCCGCGTCGAGGTAGTAGTTCTTGACGTACTGCTGGGTGATGGTCGAGCCACCCTGCTTGCCCTTGCCGGAAACGGTGTTGATCAGGCCGCGGGCGGTGCCTTTGAAGTCGACGCCGTGGTCGTCGTAGAAGGACTTGTTCTCGGCGGCGACAAAGGTCCGCTGAACGTCCTTGGGTACCTCGGCGAGGCTCACGATCTCCCGGTTGACCTCGCCGGTCCGGGCCAGCAGTTTGCCGTCGGAGTACTTGTAGACGTTGGCCTGGAGCTTGGCCTGTGCGTTGCCCGCCGGCACCTGCACGACCATGTAGAGCACGGCGAACGCGCCCATGCCCAGCAGGCAGACCCCGAAGGCCGTGCCCAGTAGTTTTCGCCAGGTGAAGAGCCTGCGTATGCCGCCGCTCTTCACGGCCCGCCGCGACCCGTGCCGCTGGGCTCGTCGCGCATCCGCTCGACCCATTGCTGTGTTGCTCCCGTTTCTCTGCTCGACCGGATCAGCTCGGACCTGCCAGCTAACACCGTTGGCAAGGACAGAAAGCCAACGATCCACCCTTTTCCGGACGTGACAATCAGCACCTGTCTTCAAGGGAACCGACTCACGAGGGGTGCGCAAGGTTGCCACATCGGTTAATGTGTAATCACATTGCTAGCGCTGAGCTAGCCCGTACAAACGGGGGATTCCATGACCGATCCACAGGTTCCGACCACTCCCGCCGCACCGTCGGCCGACCTCACGCCGGACGCGCCGCAGATGCCGGAACCGCAGGTCCGCGAGACGACGGCGCACAGCATCGCGGGCGGCATCGGCCTGCTGCTGACGGTGATAGGGGTGATCGTCGGCGTCGGACTGGCCATCGTCGGCGGCGTCGTCGGGTCGAACGGGAACAACGGCGTCGGCATCCCCGTCTGCATCCTCGGGGTGCTGCTCGCCATCGCCTCGTTCTTCTGCATGGGCGGTGTGAAGATGGTCGCACCGGGCGAGGCCCGGGTCATCCAGCTCTTCGGCCGGTACGTGGGCACGATCCGCTCCGACGGTCTGCGCTGGATCAACCCGCTGACCTCCAGCCGCAAGATCTCCACCCGGGTCCGCAACCACGAGACCGCGGTCCTCAAGGTCAACGACGCCTACGGCAACCCGATCGAGCTGGCCGCGATCGTCGTCTGGAAGGTCGAGGACACCGCACAGGCCCTCTTCGAGGTCGACGACTTCCTGGAGTTCGTCGCCACCCAGACCGAGGCGGCCGTCCGGCACATCGCGATCGAGTACCCCTACGACGCCCATGACGAGGGCGGCCTCTCGCTGCGGGGCAACGCCGAGGAGATCACCGAGAAGCTGGCCGTGGAGCTGACCGCACGGGTGCAGGCCGCGGGGGTACGGATCATCGAGTCGCGCTTCAGCCACCTCGCGTACGCCCCCGAGATCGCCTCCGCGATGCTCCAGCGCCAGCAGGCCGGCGCCGTGGTCGCGGCGCGGCAGCAGATAGTGGAGGGCGCCGTCGGCATGGTCGAGATGGCGCTCACCCGGATCGCCGAGCAGGACATCGTCGAGCTCGACGCGGAACGGAAGGCGACCATGGTGAGCAATCTGATGGTGGTGCTGTGCGGTGACCGCGCGGTGCAGCCGGTCCTCAACACGGGCACGCTCTACCAGTGACCGAGGAGACGCCGCGGCGCAGGCCGCCGAAGCCGCAGCAGCGCAAGCAGATGCTGCTGCGGCTGGACCCCGCGGTGCACGACGCACTGGCGCGCTGGGCCTCGGACGAGCTGCGCAGCGCGAACGCGCAGATCGAGTTCCTGCTGCGGCGGGCGCTCGCGGAGGCGGGGCGGCTGCCGGGCGGGGCGGCGCCGATCCCGCGCCGGGGGCGGCCGCCGAAGGCTCCCGGGCCGGAATGACCTCCCGGGGGCCCGCCCCGGAGAGTCACCCGTGGGCCCGGCCCCGGGCCCACGGAGGACGGCACAGCCGGTATACACACCAGGTATACACGCCGTGTACAGTGCTCCGCATGTCTATCGGCCACACCCTGCTCGGGCTCCTTGAGTCCGGTCCCCGCCACGGTTACGACCTGAAGCGGACCTTCGACGAGAAGTTCGGTCACGACCGCCCGCTGCACTACGGACAGGTCTACTCGACCATGTCCCGGCTCCTCAAGAACGGCCTCGTCGAGGTCGACGGTGTGGAGACCGGCGGCGGTCCCGAGCGCAAGCGCTACGCCATCACCGACGCCGGCGTCACCGATGTCGCCACCTGGCTGGCGCAGCCCGAGAAGCCGGAGCCGTACCTCCAGTCGACCCTGTACACCAAGGTCGTCCTGGCGATGCTCACCGGCCGCAGCGCCGCCGACGTGCTGGACGCCCAGCGCTCCGAGCACCTGCGCCTGATGCGCATCCTCACCGACCGCAAGCGCCGGGGCGACCTCGCCGACCAGCTGATCTGCGACCACGCCCTGTTCCACCTCGAAGCGGATCTGCGCTGGCTGGAACTGACCGCCGCACGGCTCGACAAGCTCGCCGAGGTGGTGGCCCCGTGACCCCCGCCGGCTCCCTGCTCACCGCCCACGACCTGTACAAGACCTACGGGTCGACCCCCGCGCTCGACGGCGCCTCGTTCTCCGTCCACCCCGGCGAGGTCGTCGCCGTGATGGGCCCCTCCGGCTCCGGCAAGTCCACCCTGCTGCACTGCCTCGCCGGGATCATCACGCCCGACTCCGGCACCATCACCTACGCCGGCCGCGAGCTGTCCGCGATGTCCGACGCCGAGCGCAGCGCCCTGCGCCGCAGCGAGTTCGGCTTCGTGTTCCAGTTCGGCCAGCTGGTCCCCGAGCTGACCTGCGTGGAGAACGTGGCCCTGCCGCTCCGGCTGAACGGCACCCGGCGCAAGGCCGCCGAGCGCACCGCCCTGGAGTGGATGGAGCGCCTGGAGGTCGAGGACCTCGGTGCCAAGCGCCCCGGCGAGGTGTCCGGCGGCCAGGGCCAGCGCGTCGCCGTGGCCCGCGCACTGGCCGCCTCCCCGAAGGTGATCTTCGCGGACGAGCCGACCGGCGCCCTGGACTCCCTCAACGGCGAGCGCGTCATGCAGCTGCTCACCGAGACGGCCAGGTCCGCCAACGTCGCCGTGGTCCTGGTGACCCACGAGGCCCGGGTCGCCGCCTACTCCGACCGCGATGTCACCGTCCGCGACGGCCGGGCCCGCGACCTGGAGCACGCCGCATGACGCTGCTCGACGAGAAGAGGCCCCCGGCCGGCCCGGTGCCTCCTCCGGGACCCCCCTCCCGCACCGCTCCCTGGCTGCGCGATCTCGCGCTCGGCATCCGGTTCGCCGCCGGGGGCGGCCGCGAGGGCTGGACCCGCACGCTGCTCACCGCCGTCGGTGTGGGACTCGGCGTGGCGCTGCTGCTCACCGCGGCTTCCGTGCCGCACATGCTCGACGAACGGTCCGCCCGGGACCAGGCCCGCTCCGAGACCAAGATCTCCGACTCCCCCGACGCCTCGGCGAAGAAGTCGGACAGCACGGTCCTGCGGATAGAGGCGAGCACCGAGTTCCGCGACCGCTCCATCACGGGTTTCCTCATGCGCGCGGACGGCGGCCACCCGGTCGTCCCTCCGGGCATCGCCGCCTTCCCCGCCCCCGGCGAGATGGCGGTCTCCCCCGCGCTCGGGAAACTCCTCGACGCCCCGGAGAACGCGCTGCTCAAGGAGCGGCTGCCGTACAAGGTGACCGGCACGATCACGGAGGCGGGGCTGCGCTCGCCCGGCGAGCTCTGGTTCTACGCCGGCAGCGACACCCTGACCAGCGCGTCGGGCGGCCACCGGATCGCCGGATACGGCGACCCCGGACCGTCCGATCCGCTGCCGCCGATGCTCATCGTGCTGGTCATCATGATCTGTGTGGTGCTGCTCGCCCCCGTGGCCATCTTCATCGCCACCGCCGTGCGCTTCGGAGGCGACCGCCGCGACCGCCGGCTCGCCGCCCTGCGCCTGGTCGGCACGGACATCCGGATGACCCGCCGGATCGCGGCCGGTGAGGCGCTCTTCGGCTCGGTGCTCGGCCTCCTCATCGGAGTGGCCCTGTTCCTGACCGGGCGCCGGTTCGTCGGCCATGTCGAGGTCTGGGACGCCAGCGCCTTCCCCTCCGACCTGGCCCCCGACGCCCGGCTGTGTGCGCTGATCGCCCTCGCGGTTCCGCTCACCGCGGTGCTCGTCACCCTGGGTGCCATGCGGTCCGTGGTGATCGAGCCGCTCGGCGTCGTACGCAACAGCCGCGGCGGCAGGCGCCGCCTCTGGTGGCGGCTGCTGCTGCCGGTCGCGGGGCTCGCGGTCTTCGGAATCACCGGCAAGTTCGAGGCGTACGGACCCGTCAACCCGTACCCGATCGCCGGAGGCGCGGTGCTGGTCCTGGTCGGGCTGGCCCTCCTCCTGCCCTGGCTGGTCGAGGCCTGCGTCAACCGGCTGCGCGGCGGCCCGGTCCCCTGGCAGCTGGCCACCCGCCGGCTCCAGCTGAGCAGCGGTACCGCCGCCCGCGCGGTCAGCGGCGTCACCGTCGCCGTGGCCGGTGCGGTGGCCCTGCAGATGCTGTTCGCCGCGATGAACGACGACTTCAACAAGGTCACCGGGCAGGACCCGTTCCGCGCCCAGTTCTACGCCCACTCCGAGATCGTCAGGGGCGACGCCGCCATGCACTCGATCAAGGAGTTCCGCGCCACCAAGGGCGTCACCCAGGTCATCGGCACGGTCGAGGCGTACGCGACCAAGCCGGGAACGTACACGGACGACGAGATCCAGCCCACCACCTCGTTCACCATCGGGGACTGCGCGACCCTGCGCGAGCTCGCCCGGATCCCGTCCTGCCGGGACGGCGACACCTTCGTCTCCCACCCCGCCGACAAGGGGCAGGCCGGCTGGGTCGACCAGACCGCCCGCAAGGGCAAGGTGATCGAGTTCGACACCTACGGCCGGGGCAAGCCGCTGCACTGGACGCTGCCGGCCGACTCCCGGACCGTCAGGGCCCGGACCGACCCGATGGGCGAGGAACACTCGGGCATCCTGGTCACGCCCGGGGCGATCGACGCACAGACCCTGCCGGGAGCCTCGACCGTCTCGCAGATCCGCATCGACGAAGACGTCCCGGACGCCGCCGAGTACGTACGCAACACGGCTGCGCGGCTCGACCCCGGTATGCGCCTGGCCACCATCAACTCGGTCGAGCGCGACCGGCAGTACGCGAGCATCCAGACCGGTCTGCAGGTCGGCGCGACCGCCACTCTGCTGCTGATCGCCGCGTCCATGCTGGTCTCCCAGCTGGAGCAGCTGCGTGAGCGCAAACGGCTGCTGTCGGTCCTGGTCGCCTTCGGCACCCGCCGGACCACGCTCGGCTGGTCGGTGCTGTGGCAGACCGCCGTCCCGGTGGTCATCGGGCTCTCGGTGGCCGTGGCGGGCGGCCTCGCCCTCGGTGCCACCCTGTGCTGGATGGTCGACAAGGCGGTGACCGGCTGGTGGCTGTTCCTGCCGATGGTGGGCGCGGGGGCGGCCCTCATCCTCCTGGTGACCCTGTGCTCCCTGCCGCCGCTGTGGCGCATGATGCGCTCGGACGGGCTGCGCAGCGAGTGAGACCGGCCGGCCGGACCTGTGCTCAGGTCCGGCCGGCCGTCGCCACCCGTACCGGAAGCGTCGCCATCGCCCCGCGCAACGCCTCGGCGAACTCCTCGAACTCCTCGTGCCGGGCCGCCCCCGTCCGCATCCCCAGCGCCACCCGCCGGGCGGGCGCCGGATGCGCGAAGTACCCGGTGGTCAGCGCCTCGTTGCGGGCGGTCTCGACCGTGACCGCGGTGCGCGGCAGCAGCGTCACCCCGAGTCCGCCGGCCACGAGCTGCACCAGGGTGGAGAGCCCGGCCGCGGTCGTGGTGACCGGCGCGCCCTCGGTACGTCCCGCCTCCCGGCAGATGTCGAGCGCCTGGTCGCGCAGGCAGTGCCCCTCGTCCAGGAGCAGCAGCGGCAGCTCGCGCAGCGCCTCGCGCGGGATGTCGGCCCGGCCGCCGAGCCAGTGGCTGCGCTCCATCACCAGCACGAAGTCCTCCTCGAAGAGCGGGAGTTCACTCACCCCGGGCACTCCGAGGGGCACCGCGAGCAGCAGCAGATCGAGCCGCCCGGCAGCCAGCCCCTCCAGCAGCGAGGACGTCTGCTCCTCGTGCACCTGGAGGTCGAGGTCCGGATAGCGCTCATGGACCAGCCGCAGCACGGTCGGCAGCAGGTACGGGGCGACGGTAGGGATCACGCCGAGCCTGAGCACCCCGGTGAAGGGCGCCCGCACCGCCTCGGCCTCCTCCATCAGCTCACCGACGGCCTCCAGCACGGCGCGGGCCCGCACCGCGAGCCGCTCCCCGGCGGGCGAGAGCAGCACCTTACGCGTCGTACGCTCGATGAGCTGGACACCCAGTGCCTCCTCCAGCGCCGACACGGCCCCGGAGAGCGCGGGCTGACTCATCCCGATTGCTGCCGCCGCGTCCCGGAAGTGCAGATGTTCCGCCACCGCCGTGAAGGCGCGCAGCTGCGAGAGGCTGGGCTGTTTGGGCCGATTGCCCTGGTATATCTGCGCCACTGATAGGCACCTCCGATCATCACGACCGAGTGTAGCTATTTCCGTGATCAATGCACTCTGTGCCAAGGTGGAGGTCGTCCAACCCTCAGGAACTCCCCCAAAAAGGGAATTCCTACGCTGCAAGGAGAACGCGTGCTCACTGTCGGTGACAAGTTTCCCGAGTTCGATCTGACCGCCTGCGTTTCGCTGGAGAGCGGCAAGGAGTTCGAGCAGATCAACCACAAGACCTACGAGGGTCAGTGGAAGATCGTCTTCGCGTGGCCGAAGGACTTCACCTTCGTGTGCCCCACCGAGATCGCCGCCTTCGGCAAGCTGAACGAGGAGTTCGCCGACCGCGACGCCCAGATCCTCGGCTTCTCCGGTGACTCCGAGTTCGTGCACCACGCCTGGCGCAAGGACCACCCGGACCTCACCGACCTGCCGTTCCCGATGCTGGCCGACTCCAAGCACGAGCTCATGCGGGACCTCGGCATCGAGGGCGAGGACGGCTTCGCGCAGCGCGCCGTCTTCATCGTCGACCAGAACAACGAGATCCAGTTCACGATGGTGACCGCCGGTTCCGTGGGCCGTAACCCCAAGGAGGTCCTGCGGGTCCTCGACGCCCTGCAGACCGACGAGCTGTGCCCCTGCAACTGGACCAAGGGCGAGACGACCCTGGACCCGGTCGCGCTCCTCTCGGGCGAGTGAGCTGACACCCACATGGCACTCGACGAACTGAAGGCCGCCGTTCCGGACTTCGCCAAGGACCTGAAGCTGAACCTCGGTTCGGTCATCGGGAACAGCGAACTGCCGCAGCAGCAGCTCTGGGGCACCGTCCTCGCCTGCGCGATCGCCTCGCGCTCGCCGAAGGTGCTGCGTGAGCTGGAGCCGGAGGCGAAGGCCAACCTCTCCGCGGAGGCGTACACCGCCGCGAAGTCGGCCGCCGCCATCATGGCGATGAACAACGTCTTCTACCGGACCCGGCACCTGCTGTCGGACCCCGAGTACGGGACACTCCGTGCGGGCCTGCGGATGAACGTGATCGGCAAGCCGGGCGTGGAGAAGGTCGACTTCGAGCTGTGGTCGCTCGCCGTCTCCGCGATCAACGGCTGCGGCCAGTGCCTGGACTCCCACGAGCAGGTGCTGCGCAAGGCCGGCGTGGACCGTGAGACCATTCAGGAAGCCGTCAAGATCGCCTCGGTGATCCAGGCGGTCGGCGTGACCCTCGAAGCCGAGGCAGTCCTCGCCGAGTAACACCAGCAGTACCCAGGTACGAGAAGGGCCCCGAGGACGACCGACCGTCCACGGGGCCCTTCTTCTGTGTCCGCTCAGGGTTCCTTCGGCGCGTCCGCCACCGGCTCCTCGTCGCTGCCGTCGTCGATCTCGTCCGGCGGCGATCCGGGCGCCGGGGTCGGCGCCGCGTCCAGTGCGGTCGCCCCGTGCGGCGGCGGCGCATGGCGCTGGGACTCCTCCTGCCCGTACGACCGCAGGTAGCCGACCACGGTATTGGTCACCGCGACCAGCGGCACCGCGACGACCGCACCCCCGATGCCCGCGATCATGCCGCCCGCGGCGACCGAGAGCACCACGGCCAGCGGGTGCACGCGCACCGCGCGGCCCAGGATGAACGGCTGCAGGATGTGGCCCTCGATCTGCTGCACCGCCAGGACCACCACCAGCACCATCAGCGCGGTGAACACGCCCTCGGTGACGAGCGCGACCACGACGGCCAGTGCCCCGGAGACCACCGCTCCGACGAGCGGGATGAAGGCGAAGAGGAAGATGAAGACGGCCAGCGGTACGGCCATCGGCACATTGAGGAAGTAGATCCCGAGGCCGATGAAGATCGCGTCGATCAGCGCGACTATGACCGTGCCCCGCACATAGGCGGTCAGCGTCCGCCAGGCACGCGGACCGGCTCCGGCGACACCCGGCCGCGCCTGGGCGGGCACGAGCTTCAGCACCCAGTGCCAGATGCGTTTGCCGTCGTACAGCAGGAAGAGCGTGGAGAACATCGCCAGCAGCATCCCGGTGAGGAGCTCCACCATCACCGTGACGCCCTGGAGTCCGGCGGAGGTTATGGCCTCGGTGTTGGTGCCGACGGTGTCGCTGAGGTTCTTCGCGATGTCGTTGATCTGCTGGTCGGTGACATGGAACGGGCTGTCCAGCAGCCAGTTCTTCAGATCCTCGATACCCGTCCGCACCTTGTCGGAGAGGGTGTCGATGTTGTCCATCACCTGCCAGACCACGAACCAGCCGACCAGGCCCATGATCACGAAGCCCAGGACCGCGGTGACGGCGGTGGCCAGTCCGCGCGGCAGTCCGTACCGCCTCAGCCGGGCGACCGTCGGCTGGAGCATCGCGGTGACGAGCAGCGCGGCGACGAAGGCCAGCACCACCAACTGCACCGCGCTGATGACCCGCATGAGCACCCAGAGGGTGCCCGCGAGCACGAGCAGCCGCCAGCCGGCCTCGGCGGCGACCCGCATCCCCCAGGGGATCGCGGCTACCGGATCGGGGCGCGCGGCGACCGAGGGGGCGTACGCGGGCGGCGGCGGCACATGATCGGCGGCAGCGCCCCCCGGCTCGGTGCGGGCCGTCGCCGACGAACCCTCGCGTGCCGCCTTGTCGTCCTCGTCGTCCGCCTCGACGCGGCGTTCCTCCAGGCGCTCACCCATCCTGGTCAGTTCAGCACCCAGTTGTCCGAGCCATCCCGGCAGTTTTGACATAACGGTTCCTCTACCCCCGTCCGCACTCCCCACCGCTCCCCCCGGGAACGGTCCCGCACGACCGTACATGCGCGAAGCCCCCCACCGTAGGACGGAGGGGGGCTTCGTGAGGTTGAGAACTGAACCTCGGAAGGTTCTAGTACCAGCTGTTGGCCTGCCAGAAGGACCAGGCACCGCACGGGCTGCCGTAGCGGCTGTCCATGTAGTTGAGGCCCCACTTGATCTGGGTGGCCGGGTTGGTCTGCCAGTCGGCACCGGCGGACGCCATCTTCGAGCCGGGCAGCGCCTGCACGAGGCCGTAGGCACCGGAAGACGGGTTGCTCGCCCGGTAGTTCCAGGTCGACTCGTGGTTCACGATGTTGCTGAAGCACTGGAACTGGTCGCCAGGAATCATCTGACGGGCCATCGCCTGAACCTCGGACACGGAGTACGAGCCCTGGGTGGCGAAGGCGGAGGCACTGCGGACCTCGGAACGGCTGGCACGCTCGGCCGCGTCCTTCTTGTCCTGCTCGGCCTTCCGCTCCTTCGCCAGCTGGTCCTCGGCCGCCTGCTTCTTCGACTTGGCGTCCTTGGCAGCCTGGATGCGGGCCGACTCCTCAGCGGACTTCTTCGCCGTCGCGTCGGCCGCGGACGCCTGGGCGTCGGCCTGCTGCGTCAGGGAAGCGGTCTGCACCTGGGCCTGCTGGCCCGCGGGGATGTCGGCGAGCAGCGTGGTGTCGGCTGCGGTGGCCTCGAAGTTGTTGTCGCCGACAGCAGGAGTGCTGCCCGCTGCAACTCCTACGACGGCGCCTACGGTGGTTACAGCTGTGGCAGATGCCACGGCGAACCCCCGGACCGAGATCCGGCTCACACGGTGTCCTTCCAGCATCGCCCGCTTAGGTGACCTCGCGGGCGCAATCGTGCCCCTGACGCTGGCCTCCCTACTGCTTGGGTCACGGGAGGCACGGGCCCGGTGGGCGACTCCCCGGAGGGAACGCCGCGTGGTGCTCGCGGGCGGCATACGGACGGCGGCTGTTGAGTTGTGTGCTGCGTTGCACCTCTGGAGGTGCGGGTGTGCCGTATGCGGGGCCTGACGGAAGCAAGACTCTGCCGGAACGGGACGCCGGGAAGCAATTCTCTGTTGCGTGTGAAAGCTCACACCTCGTTTGGAGCAAGTGAATTACGGAAATGGCACCGCAACACAGTGCCGCCCGGCTAAGCTGCTTCGCTCGCCGGGCGGCACCAACTGTCCTATCCCCTGTCAGATGTGGCCTTCCTCCAGCATTTCGGTCACCAGCGCGGCGATGGGGGAGCGCTCGGACCGGGTGAGCGTGATGTGCGCGAAGAGCGGATGGCCCTTCAGCTTCTCGACCACGGCGACCACTCCGTCGTACCGGCCGACCCGGAGGTTGTCCCGCTGGGCCACGTCATGCGTGAGCACCACCCGGGAATTCGCCCCGATCCGGGACAACACGGTCAGCAGGACGTTCCGTTCGAGCGACTGGGCCTCGTCGACGATCACGAAGGCGTCGTGGAGCGACCGGCCCCGGATGTGGGTGAGCGGCAGCACCTCCAGCATCCCGCGCCCCAGGACCTCCTCGATGACCTCGCGCCCGGCGACCGCCGAGAGCGTGTCGAAGACGGCCTGCGCCCAGGGGCCCATCTTCTCGGCCTCGGAACCGGGCAGATAGCCGAGATCCTGCCCGCCGACCGCGTACAGCGGCCGGAAGACCATCACCTTCTTGTGCTGCCCCCGCTCCAGCACGGCCTCCAGACCGGCGCAGAGCGCCAGTGCGGATTTACCGGTGCCGGCCCGGCCGCCGAGCGAGACGATGCCGACGTCCTGGTCCAGCAGCAGATCCAGGGCGATGCGCTGCTCGGCGCTGCGTCCGTGGATACCGAAGGCCTCCCGGTCGCCGCGGACGAGCCGGACATCGCCCTCCGGCGTCACCCGGCCGAGCGCCTTGCCGCGCTCGGACTGGAGGACCAGACCGGTGTGCACGGGCAGATCGGCGGCCTCGGGGACGTACAGCGTCTCCTCTCCGAAGAGCAGGTCCACCTGTTCGGCGGAGAGCGGCAGTTCGCCCATCCCCATCCAGCCCGAATCGGTGATGGCGAGTTCGGCGCGGTACTCCTCGGCGAGGAGGCCGACCGATGACGCCTTGATGCGCAGCGGCAGGTCCTTGGAGACGACCGTGACGTCGTACCCCTCGGCCTGGAGATTGCGCGCGACCGCGAGAATCCGTGAGTCGTTGTCCCCCAACCGGTAGCCGGCGGGCAGTACGCCGGGATCGGAATGGTTGAGTTCGACGCGCAGCGTCCCGCCCAGATCCCCGAGCGGGATCGGGGCATCCAGCCGGCCGTACCGGACCCGGAAGTCGTCCAGCAGGCGCAGGGCCTGCCGGGCGAAGTACCCGAGCTCCGGATGGTGCCGTTTGGCCTCCAGTTCCGTGACCACGACGATCGGGAGCACGACTTCGTGCTCGTCGAACCGGGACATGGCGTTCGGATCGGCCAGCAGGACGCTGGTGTCGAGAACATAGGTGCGCCTGTCGGGCATGCGGCGCTTTGTGCTGGTCACCACGGAAGGACGTACCCCCTCGGACGAGGTTGGGGTGCGACGACGTCGCGGAGCATCCCAAAGGGAGAGGACGGACCGGGCTTCGGCCACCTTGCACGGGCCGAGCGCCGGCCCTCGACGTCAGCCGCACTGTATGTACGGTCCTTCGTGTGCAAAGGGCCTCCCGGGCGAGCGGACTCCATGCCGCTCACTTGGTGACGACATCCGCCTGGTTTCTGACCGGACGTCGACCTGTCAGGGGTATTCCCTCGAACACGCGAAGCCATGCCGCCCGAGCCGCTCAAGCCCGTCCGGCATTGAGGACGCAACCGGTAGGACAGTGGGCGGCGGCCCGTCGGGCGGGTTCGGGCACACCACCCGAACGGCCCCTTCCCCGGCCGCAGGGCGGGCCTGAAAAGGACGCGGCCCGCCCGGACACGCGGGGCGGGCCGGAGAGGCCGGGCCCGGACACGCCGGGCGGTCCGGAAGGGCTGTCGTCAGCCGCCGTAGCGGCGGTGGCGGGCCGCGTAGTCACGCAGGGCCCGCAGGAAGTCGACCCGGCGGAAGGCCGGCCAGAAGACCTCGCAGAAGTAGTACTCGGAGTGCGCGCTCTGCCAGAGCATGAAGCCCGACAGGCGCTGCTCCCCGCTGGTCCGGATCACCAGGTCCGGGTCGGGCTGGCCCCGGGTGTAGAGGTGCTCGGAGATCAGGTCGGTGGAGACGATCTCCGCCAGGTCCTCGAAGGACGTGCCCTTCGAGGAGTGGTCGAGCAGCAGGGACCGCACCGCGTCGGCGATCTCCTGGCGGCCGCCGTAGCCGACGGCGACGTTGACCAGTATTCCGTCGACCCCGACCGTGTCCTGCTCGGCCTCCTTGAGGACCGTCTGGGTGTGCGCGGGCAGCAGGTCGAGCGTGCCGACGTGGTGGACCCGCCACCGGCCGTCCGCGACGAGGTCGCGCACGGTGTTCTCGATGATGCCGAGGAGCGGGATGAGCTCCGACTCGGGCCGGTCGAAGTTGTCCGTGGACAGCATCCAGAGGGTGACGACTTCGACGTCGGTCTCGCTGCACCAGCCGAGGAGTTCCTTGATCTTGTCCGCACCCGCTTGGTGCCCCTCCGCGGCGGTGCCGCCGGACGCCTTCGCCCAGCGCCGGTTCCCGTCGAGGATGACACCGATGTGCTTGGGCACCTGGGCGTGATCGAGGCGGGCCTCCACCCGGCGGGCGTAGAGCCCGTACACCAGGTCGCGCAAGTTCACTGAGTCCACCTCTCGGTTCCGTGCGGGCCCGCCCGCCGCCTCGCCCGGGGCTGACCCCCTGGGGATCGTCGCACCGGTAGAGGGCCGATCGCCCCGCCGTGCCGTGGCAGTCCCGAAGCCGCCACATTACTGCGCAGGCGCCGCACCGGCCCAACCCGGCCTGTCACAAGTCCGTGATAAAGAGGGAAACGTGACTGAATCCTCTTCCTCTTATCTGGCCGCAGGGTCGCGCTACGACTCCATGGAGTACCGGCGCACCGGCCGCAGCGGCCTCAAGCTCCCGGCCGTCTCCCTCGGCCTCTGGCACAACTTCGGCGACGACCGCGCGCTCGACTCGCAGCGCGCCATCCTGCGCCGCGCCTTCGACCTCGGCGTGACGCATTTCGACCTGGCCAACAACTACGGCCCGCCGCCCGGCTCCGCCGAGCTCAACTTCGGGAAGCTCTTCCGGCAGGACTTCGCCCCGTACCGAGACGAGCTGGTGATCTCCACCAAGGCCGGGTACGACATGCACCCCGGTCCCTACGGCGAGTGGGGCTCGCGCAAGTACCTGCTGTCGTCGCTCGACGCCTCCCTCAAGCGGATGGGCCTCGACCACGTCGACATCTTCTACTCGCACCGCTTCGACCCGGACACCCCGCTGGAGGAGACGATGGGGGCCCTGGCCTCCGCCGTGCGGCAGGGCAAGGCGCTGTACGTCGGGGTGTCCTCGTACAACTCCGAGCAGACCGCCGAGGCGGCCCGGCTGCTCAAGGAGATGGGGGTGCCGGCCCTGATCCACCAGCCGTCCTACTCGATGATCAACCGCTGGACCGAGGACGACGGCCTGCTGGACACGCTGGAGGCGGCCGGCATGGGCTGCATCTCCTTCGTGCCGCTCGCCCAGGGGCTGCTGACCAATAAGTACCTGAAGGGCATTCCGGCGGGTTCGCGCGCCACCCAGGGCAAGTCCCTCAACCCGGACCTGCTCTCGGACGAGGTGGTGCGCCGGCTCAACGGGCTGAACGACATCGCGCACCGGCGTGGCCAGTCGCTGGCCCAGCTGGCCCTCAACTGGGCGCTGCGCGACAGCCGTATGACGTCGGCCCTGATCGGCGCGTCGAGTGTGGAGCAGCTGGAGGAGAACGTCGCGGCGCTGGCCGGTCCGGCGCTGTCCGCAGGGGAGCTGAAGGAGATCGACACCTTCGCCGTGGACACCGCGGGAACCAATATCTGGGCCGGACGGGCCTGACGGGCCTCACCTCGGCGGGTGCCGCGCCCCCGTTCGCGCCGGGGCACAAAAAAAACGGGCCGGTCCGTGGGGGGGGGTTACGGACCGGCCCGAGGGGGGGTTTCCACCATAACCCTTCGTAAGTGATGCTGCGTGCATCGCCGCCGAATAATTACTCTCCGGATGTGCGGGACTCCGTTGTGAGCACGGAATCCGGGGCTCCGCAGCCCTTGGACCTGCACGGACGCCCGGGGGTGTCGCCTTGACGCCGAAAGCGTCCACGAGACGTGCACAGGACGTGCACATTCCGGCTGCGGGCGGCCGCCGGCGGGGTCCGCACCCCCCGGCCGCCGCCTGCCGTCAGGTCGCCGACGCCGCGCCCCGGTGGCCCCGGGTGAACCTGATTCCCACGGTGTCGCCGCCGATGACCACGAAACGGCCGCCCTCGCAGCGGATGACGGCCTCGTGGACCTCACCCCGCTCGTCCCGGCGCTCCTCGGTGCTCAGCACCGTCCAGCCGCCCTCGGGCGGCTGCGGCAGATTCGCCATCGTGGCGAACTCCCACTGCGCGGCCGGTACGCACCAGTCGGGCAGACGCGGCCAGGTACCGGCGCCCACGTGCAGGGTGCCGTCGGAGGCACAGGTGAGAAGCACCGACTGACTGTCGGACAGCAGGAATTCAACGGCCTCCGGCTCGCCCATCCGCCCCTCGGGGCGGTAGAAAACGCCGAGGACGCCCACGATCCGTGCGCCTCTGAGCCATTCGGAGTTCCCCTGCCGCGGGCTGCGCGTGGCTTCCTCGTCGCTGCCGACCCTCATGGCCTGCTCCTTCCCCGTGCGCTCAGCGACCAGAGTGCCATTCTTCGGGCGCGGGAAGGGCATACGGCCTCAGACCGGCCGCCCCGGTTTGCGGGCCTCGATCAGAAAGCGGGTGGTGTGTGCGACGAACGGCCCCTCGTCCTCGATCTGCTGGTGCAGCGCGGCGAGTTGCGGCCGGTACCGCTCGACGGTGAAGCCCGGCACCATCCAGATCACCTTGCGCAGGAAGTAGACGACGGCGCCGATGTCGAAGAACTCGGTACGCAGTCGCTCGGGCCTCAGGCCGACGACTTCGAGACCGGCCGCCTCGGCCGCCGCGCGCGCCTGTTCCGGGTCGCGTCCGCCACGTACCTCCGGCGGCTGCGGGCCGAGGAAGTACTCGACGAGTTCGAAGACGCTGGCGGGGCCGACCTGCTGCGAGAAGTACGTGCCGCCGGGCACCAGGACCCGGGCGATCTCGTCCCACCAGGTGGTCACCGGATGCCGGCTGACGACGAGGTCGAAGGCCGCGTCGCCGAACGGCAGCGGCGGCTCGTCCGCGTCCGCGACGACGGCCGCGCCGAGCGGGTGCAGCAGGGCGGTGGCGCGGGCGATGTTCGGCGGCCAGGACTCGGTGGCGACGGTCAGCGGCGGCAGCTTCGGCGCGGAGGCGAGCACCTCGCCCCCGCCGGTCTGGATGTCGAGCGCGGCGCTCGCCCGGCCCAGCCGCTCCCCCATGGCGCGGGCGTACCCCCAGGAGGGCCGTTCCTCGGTGGCCCGGCCGTCGAGCCAGGAGAAGTCCCAGCCGGCCACGGAGACGGTGTCCGCCTCGGTGACCAGGGCATCGAACCGGGCACGCCGGGCCGCCTCTGCCGCTTGCGTGTCTTCGGGTGTTCCGGGCATACGGAAATGGTCTCAGCCGGGCACCGCCGCGCGCGAGCGTAATAGGGCGAGGCAGGGCGGGGGCGGAAGACGGACGGGGACGGGCTCAGAGGCCGCCCGACAGCCTCTCAGGCGGCCAGGCCGCCGAAGAGGATTCCCAGCAGTGCACCGGCGATCATGAACGGGCCGAAGGGGATGCCCGTCTTGCGCCCGGCGCGGCGCATGATCATCAGCGCGAGACCGTACGCCGCACCGAACAGGAACCCGGCGAAGCCCCCGGCGAACACGACGGCCCAGCCGTACCAGCCGAGTGCCACGCCCAGCGAGAGCGCGAGCTTGACGTCGCCGAAGCCCATTCCGTTGGGGTTGATGAGGAAGAGCAGGAAGTAGAAGGCGCCGAGCGCGACGCCGCCGAGCAGGGCGGACAGCCAGGAGCCGCCGTGTTCCGGCAGCAGTACGGCAATGCCCAGGAGGACGGCGGCGGCTCCCGCGGCCGGCAGCGTCAGCTCGTCCGGCAGCCGGTGGACGCGGCGGTCGATGGCCGCGAGGAGCACGGCGACGGGGGCGAGCAGCAGCCACACGGCGAGTTCGGGGCGGGCCCCGGTGGTCGCGGCGACGGCGGCGCAGCCGAGGGCGGAGACGACGGGGACGAGGAGGGAGGGCGCGTAGCGCGGGCCGCCCCGGTACGGCGTCGGGGCGACTGCGGCCGAGTCCGTGCCGCTGTCCGCGCCCGTACCGATATCGGTGCCGGTGTCCGTGTTTGTCTCGACATCCGGGCCCGGCCGGGCGACTCCCGACCCGGTGGCCGTGTGCACGGCGACGGCCGCCCCCACCTCCGCGCAGGTAGTACAGCGCGTGGAGCCGAGCCAGCCGCGGCCCGGCCCGGTGAGGGCGTGGCCGGCTGGGCAGGCGTCCCGCCATGCGTCCTCGGGTTCGACGGAGAACCGGTAGGCAGCGCGCGGAACCAGCAGTCCGGTCGCGGCACCCCAGAGGGCGGCGACCCCTATCAGCATGGCGTACACGTCATCGACCCTAGGTGCCGGACGCACAGCGGTCATGGGCCCTGGGGCCCACTGCCCGCCGTTACGGGCCCAGAGGCCGTCACGTGGCGCTACCGTCATGGCCATGGCTCGATGGCGCAATGGCACAGGAACGCTGACGATCACGGACCCGGAGGGGGAACGGGAGACAGGGATACCGCTGCGGATCGCGGCCTCGTACCGTCACCGCAGCCGTGGGCTGCTCGGACAGGACGGCATCGACGGCGCGCTGCTGATCACGCCGTGCGGGAGTGTGCACTCCTTCCGCATGCGGTTCACGATCGATGTGGCCTACCTGGACCGGAAGTTGAACGTGGTGGCGGTCCACACGATGAAGCCGGGACGGCTGGGCCTCCCCCGGCTCCGGGCCCGGCACGTGATCGAGTCGGAGGCCGGTGCGATGGCGAAGTGGGGGCTGCGGCCGGGCGTGCGGGTGGGAATCACCCAGAGCGACGGGCCTCTCGGCTGAACGACCGCTGCTGAGACCGGAGATGGGGCCTGAGGGCCCAAGACACCCGGGTACCCCGGCGCCTAGTGTCGAAAACATGTCACAGCTGGGGGACGTCCGTCGGGTACGCCGAGTACATCGCAGGTTTCGGCATGCCGTGCCGCGGACGGATGTGCGGTTGTTGGGGTTGCGTGGTGGGCGTGGGCGTGGGCGCCGTGGCCGGGGTGGGCGGTGTGACCGGGGTCAGGGTGCGCTGGAGTATCTGGGTCTGGTCCTGGTGGTCGTGGCGATCGTCGGCGCGTTGGTCGCGACGGGGATCGGCGCTGATCTGTCGGAGAAGATCGGTGTTCAGGTCTGCCGGATCAGTGGCGGTGGCAACTGTGGCGGTGACGGCAACGCCGACGCGCAGGGCGGTGGTTCGAACAGCCCGGGCAACGGTGACCCGGCCTCCGACAAGAATCCGGACGGTTCGCAGAAGTCTCCGGCGCAGATCGAGTACGACAAGGCACTGAAGGGCCTTGAGGACGCGAAGAAGGACGAGAAGTCCAACGGTGACAAGGCGCTCGACGCGGCGAAGGAACTCGCGAAGATCCTCGCCGACGAGCTGGGCATCACCGACGCCCTGGACTGCATCACCAAGGGCGACATGGGTGCCTGCACCGAGACCCTGATCAACGTCCTGCTCAGCCTGATCGGCGGCGCGGTCGGGAAACTCGGGGCGAAGTACGGGGCGCCCTGGAAGTGGAAGAAAGCCTACAAGCTCATCAAGAGCCTGAAGAAGCACGGCGGCGACCTCTACGACGGCCTCAAGGGCCTCATCAAGAGCCGCAAGAAGGTCAAGGACGCCGAAAAGGCCCTGGAGAACGCCGGAAAGAAAGTCGACGGCGAGAAGAAGAGCCCACCCAAGAAGGACGACAAACCCGACGAGAAGAAGCCCGAGAAGCCGAACTGCCCGGTCAAGCACAGCTTCCCGGCAGGCACCCCGGTCCTCCTGGCCGACGGACGCACCGTGCCCATCGAGGCGGTCCGCCCCGGCGACCTGGTGACCGCAACCGACCCCTCCAGCGGCACGACCGCCGCGCGGCGCGTCGAGCGGGCCATCACCACCGAGGACGACAAGGACTTCACCCGGCTGACCTTCCGCACCCTCGGCGGGCCCGCGGTGATCACCGCGACCGACACCCACCCGTTCTGGATCACCGGGGAGCGGCGCTGGGCCGACGCGGGCGACATCACACCCGGCATGAAGCTGCGCACCCCCGACGGGTCCGTACTCGCCGTCGCCGGTGTCTCCCGCTACACCCAGCGCCAGACCACCCACGACCTCACCGTCAGTGGCATCCACACCTACTACGTGGTCGCCGGCGGGACGTCCGTGCTCGTCCACAACGACGACCCCTGCGGGATGGTGTCCAAGCCGAACGCCTTGTCGCAGAAGACTGGGTACACGGTCAAGCAGATCAAGGAGGCCATCCACAAGGTGAAGAACCAGGGTGGCTGGCGCGGCAACGGCGCCAACCGGAATCCGGACATGCTCATCGACCCGAATACCGGCGAGGTCTACCCGCAGATGCCCGACGGGTCCCCCGGTGACAGCATCGGTAACATCTTCGATCATCTTCCGGAGGAACCGTGAGCGAACCGTCCCTCGACAGCAGCGCGGACCGCTGGGTCCTGCGCGGTCTGAGATCCGCGCGGGTGCTGGGCGTCTTCGGCGCACCGGACGGCTCACGGCTCGACCTCACCCTGGACGGCGGGACCCGGCTCACGGTCGTCGGGCCCGTGCGGATCACGCACGGCCCGGCCACCGCACCCGAGCCGGTTGTCCTGCCGCCCGGGGAGGCCGGCGTGCTGAACGGCGCGACGGTGCTGTCCGCCGTCGCCTTCAGGAGCGGTTCGTTGCGTCTGGTGTTCAGTACCGGCCATCATCTGACCGTCCGCGGCAGCGATCCCGGTGTACGGGCCGAGCTGTGCCGGCCGGGAGAGTTCACCTGGGTGACGCAGCAGGGGGTCGGCCAACTGACGGAATCCGGTCCGGGTTCCGCGTAACGCCATCCGGTCTCGCTTCCGCGACACGGCAATGCGCTGCGGGCGGCCGCCCGAATGGACGGCCGCCCGAATAGGTTCCCTCGTCCGCATGAGAAGCGGTGGGCTGCCGGCCCGGTCGGGGGCCCGATCGCGGTATTCGGGCCCGCGGTGAGAGCCCGTGGACGACGCCACGTGCGCTCCCGCCCCGGGTCAGGGCAGCTTCGCGGCCTGGGCGGCGACCAGTTCGGCCGGGAGCTCAGGAGTCTTCGGGTCGATGAAGTTGGCCACGTAGAAGGTGACGACGGTCGATCCCGTCCGTACCAGCTGGAAGACCAGCGGCACCTTGTCCCCCTCGATGCCCCCGGTCACCTGGTAGGCGATGCTCTCCTGGCCCGCCCGGGGCAGGTTCAGCTGCTTGACCTGGGTGTACGAGGAGGGGCCGTCCTCACTCGATGTACGGAATCCGCCCTTGCAGGCCTGGACCGCGTCCCGGACACCGCGCATGAGCTGCTGCGCGGAACCGTCGGGGTGCGAGGTGAGGATCTCGGTGACGACGGTCTGGTCGTCCTTGCCCTCTTCGGACTTGTCCATGACGGTACGGAAGACGGTGGCGGTCGCGGCGGGTTCGGGGGCGCCGTTGATCACGGCGACCAGGGGCCGGCAGTCGTCGTTCTCGGACTTCTCGGTGCCGGTCTCGTCGCCGCCCTGCATCGGCGTGACCTCGTAGTCCGCCACCTCGCCGGTGGTCAGGGCGGCCTTGGCCAGCTCGGCCTTGCTGAGGACCTTGCCGCTGCTGGAGGGCGTCGAGGTGGGGGCGGCGGAGGCACTGGCGGCCGGGTCCGGGGTGTCCGTACCGCTCGGCTTCGCGGAGGTGGCGGCCGCCTTGCCGTCCTTCTCGGACTTGTCGTCGGAGGGGCCGCAGGCGACGGCCGCGAGGCAGAGCACTGCTGTGGTGGCCGCCATGGCTGCCGTACGTGCCTTCATTTTCTCCCCGTTCCTGCCCGGCGAACCGTTGCGCCGGCACTCATACCGCACGGACTCCGCACGCTAACAACTGATGCCCTGCGGATGCGTGGGTCCGTGGGCCCAACTCACGGCGGGCCGGAGCCGAGCAGCGTCCACGCACCGTACGCCGCCGAGGCCGCGGCGAGTACCGCGAGAACCGTCGCCGTGCGGACCGCGGAACGCAGCCGGAGCAGTGCGACGGCGGGCGGCAGCAGGAGCGGGAACGCGGGCATCATCAGCCGGGGCCGGGAGCCGAAGTACCCCGATCCGATGAGCGAGATGACGACGACGGCGATGCCGTAGACGAGTACGGGGAGCGGCTGGCGCTGCCGTACGCACAGGTACACCAGCGACCCCAGGCCCGCCAGCGCCGCGCACAGCCCGAGCGCCCCCGGCAGCGGAAGGCCGAGGATGAACGAGGCGAGGGCCACGCCCCCGTCGATGCTGTTGCCCCACTGCGCCTGGACGTCGAAGTAGGCGAACGGGCTGCCCTCGCGCACGGCGACGAAGACCACGTACGCGAGCCAGCCCAGCGGCGCGAGGATCACCCCTGCCAGCATCCGGCCGTTGCGACGGACGATGCCGTCGGTGGCGCCGGCCCGGTACTCGCGTACGAGGGTGGCGGCGGCGGTGATCGCGAGGGCGGCGATGAGCGCGGCGGCGGACGGCCGGGTCAGCCCGGCCAGTACGCACAGCGCACCGGCCACGATCCAGCGCCGGGTCAGCACGGCGTACAGCGACCAGGCGGCGAGCGCGGTGAACAGGGTCTCGGTGTACGCCATCGACTGGACGAACGCCGTCGGGTACACCCCCCACAGCGCGGCCAGCACCACCCCGGCCCGGCGCCCGTACAGCCGTGCGCCGACGGCGAAGATCCCCCAGGCGGCGAGGAGACCCGCCACCCACGCGACCAGCAGTCCGGCGCCCGCGAGCCCGAGCGGGGTCACTTCCGCGATGCCGCGCTCCAGTGCGGGCAGCAGCGGGAAGAACGCCAGGTCGGAGTGGATGGCGCCGTCCGCGAGCGTGACGGTGTACCCGTAGCCGTTCTCGGCGACCCGCTGGTACCAGACCGAGTCCCAGCGCTCACTGAGCAGATGCGGGGCGTCCTTCCCCGCGACGGACGCGGCCACCCAGAGGACGACGAGCCCGACGATTCGCACGGCCGCGTAGACACCGAGCACCGGCGCCGCCGAGGCCAGGGCGGCAGCGGCCCGGCCACGGACCGGCCGGTGCTCCGGGGGCCGCGGGTGCGGCCGGGAGCGGGTGGCCTGCGGGGAGGGTTCAGCGGACATACGGCCGATTATCTCCGTGCCGGGGTGCTCGCCGGTGGCCGCCCCGGGTCGGCCGCCGGCTCCTGCCGTGCCCGGCTCACCCGGCGGGGCGGATCCGCGCGGATTCCGCCGCCGGGCCGATCACCGGCTGTACGTCCGCGGTCCGGCTCACCGGCCCCGGCCCGAGGGCGGTGCGGCGAATCCGCGCCGGAGTCCGTGGGCGACCATCGCCGTGTGGTCGCGGTAGTGGCCGGTTCGCTCCATGAAGGCCTGTTCCGACGGGATGAGAGCGAGCAGGGTGACCAGGAGGGTGTGCGCCGCCCGCAGCCCGTCCTCCGTCATCGGAAGGCCGGCCTCGGCGGCCGCCACCGGATCCGCGGCGAAGAGCGCCGGCAGGCTCTCGCCGCACTCCCCCAGCACGAACTCCCGCTGCTCACGGTCGGGCATCGCCGTCTGGAACGCCTCGGTGCAGCGGCGCAGCAGTGCGAGCTGGTCGGACCCCGGCATCAGCAGCCAGCCCGTCCCGTCGTCCGCCCGCCGGCCCCGCAGACGCGCCCTCACCCGTGCTCCCCCTGTGTCATCCGCTGGTCCCTGAACCCCCATCGCAGCAGGCCGGCCATCCGGAGCACGGTCTCCCGGAAGTCGCCGACCCGCTCCACGAACTCCGGCTCCGGCCAGATCGTCGCGGCCGGGAGCGTCGTGAGGACCGCGTGGAGCGCGTGCAGCTGCTCGAAGGTGAGCGTGATGGGGCCGGGCACCGCGTCGTCGTACGAGAGCCCCAGCTGGAGCGGCCCGTCGAGGGACACCTCGACTGAACCCAGCACGAGCGCGCGCACGGCGGGGGACGTCTCGTCGTACGCGAGGGTGAGTACCGCCCGCCGGAGCAGATGGAACTGCCGCTCGGTCACGTCCAGCACGTACCGCGCGCCCGGACCGCCGCGGCCGCCAGGGCCGTCCGTACCGTCCCGCCGGATGCGGACCTCGGCCAGGGGATTCGACTCAGCCTGCGTCAATTGCGCTTCGCTCCTGCCGTGAACCGGGCCTTGAACGCCTCCTGCGACATCTTGTACCCGTGGATCATCGTGCCGTCCTTGACGATCACCACCCCATTCTCCCAGAGCGCGTCCACCTGGGCGCTCGGGTTGTTCGGGTCGGGCGGGTTGGCGTCGTGATGGGTGAACTTCCTGTCCTTGTACTTCGCCAGGTACTCGGCCATCTTCGTCGGGTCCCCGTCGGTGCCGGGAAGGACGTGGTCCTGTGCCCGCTTGACCCGCTTCGCCGCCTCGGCCGCCGTCTCGCCCGGCTTCGCCTCCCGCATGGTCTTGATGACCTGTGCCTGGTAGTCCACGCCGCGGGCCAGTTCGGGGCCGTACTTCGCGTCGATCTTGTCGTAGACCTTGTCCTTGATGCCGTAGTCCGGATCGGGGTCGTAGTCCGGGTTGTCGCAGGGGTCGTTGTTGTGGACCAGGGCGCTGCTCCGGACGCCCACTCCGACGTAGTAGCTGTGGATGCCGTCCACGGACAGGTCGTGCGTGGTGCGCCGGCCGGTGTACTCGCGGGCGGTGAGGACGCGCAGCGTCCCGCCGTCCGCCGTGCGCAGCGTGTCGCCCGGCCCGATGTCGCCCGCGTCCGTCCAGCGGTGACGGCCGGTGAGCCAGAACGGGTGGGTGTCGGTGGCGTCCAGCAGTGCCGTGCCGGATGCGGTCCGCACGGTCAGCCGGACGAAGGCCTTGTCCTCGTTCGTGGTGAAGGTCTGCGTGATCCGTCGGGCCTGGGTCAGGCCGCTGTACGGGTCCGTGGCCTCGACCCGGTCGCCGACACGCACCTGCTCGATGGCGATGCGACGGCCATCGGCGAGAAGCACCGGGGTGCCCGGCAGGAAGCTGTGCTTGACGGCGCAGGTGGGACGTTCGTCGTCGGGCTTCTTCTCGTCGGGTTTGTCGTCCTTCTTGGGTGGGCTCTTCTTCTCGCCGTCGACTTTCTTTCCGGCGTTCTCCAGGGCCTTTTCGGCGTCCTTGACCTTCTTGCGGCTCTTGATGAGGCCCTTGAGGCCGTCGTAGAGGTCGCCGCCGTGCTTCTTCAGGCTCTTGATGAGCTTGTAGGCCTTCTTCCACTTCCAGGGCGCCCCGTACTTCGCCCCGAGTTTCCCGACCGCGCCGCCGATCAGGCTGAGCAGGACGTTGATCAGGGTCTCGGTGCAGGCACCCATGTCGCCCTTGGTGATGCAGTCCAGGGCGTCGGTGATGCCCAGCTCGTCGGCGAGGATCTTCGCGAGTTCCTTCGCCGCGTCGAGCGCCTTGTCACCGTTGGACTTCTCGTCCTTCTTCGCGTCCTCAAGGCCCTTCAGTGCCTTGTCGTACTCGATCTGCGCCGGAGACTTCTGCGAACCGTCCGGATTCTTGTCGGAGGCCGGGTCACCGTTGCCCGGGCTGTTCGAACCACCGCCCTGCGCGTCGGCGTTGCCGTCACCGCCACAGTTGCCACCGCCACTGATCCGGCAGACCTGAACACCGATCTTCTCCGACAGATCAGCGCCGATCCCCGTCGCGACCAACGCGCCGACGATCGCCACGACCACCAGGACCAGACCCAGATACTCCAGCGCACCCTGACCCCGGTCACACCGCCCACCCCGGCCACGACGCCCACGCCCACGCCCACCACGCAACCCCAACAACCGCACATCCGTCCGCGGCACAGTCCTCCGTGACCACCGACGCGCACGACGACGTAGTTCCCCCACCCGTGTCATAGCACGACAGTAATGAGCGGACAGGACGGGCGTCTTGGGCCCACAGACCCATCATTCCCGCCGACCGGGCCGATGCGTCCCCTGCCTCAGGCGCCCGGACTCCTCCCGTAGTACGGCCTGACCGTCCTGCCCAGCTTCCGCTGCACCGACCGCAGCGTCCGGATGGTCGGCTCGTCGGCGAGCCCGGTGGTGACGGGCCATTCGGTGCCCGTACCCGCGAGGTCGCTGACGAAGACGATCTCCGTGGCCAGCAGCACGCGTGCCCAGTCCGCAGGGGAGAGCGGGACGTCGTCGCCGAGTGCGTCGCGCAGCAGGCAGGTCCGGTCGACAAGGCCCTGGGCATCCGCGAATCCCATGCCGACGGCGAGCTGATCGCCGCACCGGGCCGGGCCGCCCCATTCGAGGAGCGCCCGCCGCAGCAGCCGGATCTCGTCCTCGGAGAGCAGTCCGCTCGCCGCGAAGGACGTCAAAGTCCGGGCACCCCTTCCGCGGCGAGGCTCCGTACCTCCGCTTCGACCGCCGTATCGACGGCGATCTGCTCCAGCGCCGCAATGCTCTGCGGCACTTGAGCGGTCCAGCGGAGCATCCACACGGCCTGCTCCCCCACATACCGGCGTTCGACGAAGCGCAGTGCCAGCTCCATCGCCCAGGGTACGAGCCGGGCTTCCTCGTCCACCTGCGCGATCCACTGGAATGCCCCGCACAAGGCGCAGCAGTTCTGCCTCGTCCTCCTCCCCCGACGCGTTCAGGCGGACCAACTCGCACACGTCGTCGCCGCGCCCTCGTGGTCAGTAGAGATCGACGCCATCCGACACTGCGTCGCGCAGGGCGCCGGGAAGGCCGGTGTCCGATTCGATCTGTGCCAGGGCCCTGCGGCTCAGCTCCGTGTCGGACCAGAGCAGCAACTGCATGGCCCGCTTGTCCGCCACACCCCGGCGAACAGCGCGCATGGCGGCTTCCACTGACCAGCGCTCAGCCGACTCCGGCTCCGGGTTGCGCGCCAGCCAGTCGAAGGCACCCCCAGTAATCGCCCTGACAAGACAGAACACGGCGGCGGAGACGAACGGCTCCTGAACGCCCTCCGCACCACCATCCGGCTCCGCGACGATGCCCAGCAGCCGGCATTCCCGCTGGGCCACGGCCAGGTTCTCCCGAGTGAACATGGAGGCGTAAGGGACCACTGCGGCCAGCACCGTGTCGAGCTCCACGAGAGAGAGGTCCGGGTCGTTGTCCGGTACGGGAGTATCAGGCGGGAATTCCGACCAGGGAGGTACATCGACTGCCTCGCAACCGGCCAAAGCACGTTGGACCAGGCGCAGATTCGCCGGCGTGTACGGCAACGGCTCGTGCGGCACATCCGGATCGACGAAGCCGCAGGACCAGGGAATCGCTGCCTCACTCAGCGCCGACGGCACGAGTGACTCACCGGGCCGGACCCGCAGCGAGGAAGAGTCCGGATACGAACGCCGTCGAAGCCCCCAGAGGGCCTCCCTCGCCGCCGTCCTGTCATACACATCGAGCGGCCCCGCACAGAGCCGTGCAAGAGACGCCTCCCCCTGCGGACCGCCGATCGCACGGAGCAGCGCGAAGGACTGCACTCCGATCCCTTCGTGCACGCTGCGCTCCGCGGCGGACGCCAGCGCGGCTCGGTCCAGGGCCGGCCCGGACCACGCCTCGGTGTCCTCGCACTCGACGCAGCGCAGCAAGTAGGTAAGCGTCCGATGGGCGAGGGATGCCTTGATCCACCGCACCCAGGCCCCGGTGATGTCATTGAGCAGATCACAGTCATCCGGCCCCAGCAGGACCGGTCCCTCCCCGCCGAATTCTGCGAACCACGCAGTGATGGCATCCACCACTCCGTCCCAGGTCAGATCAGCTGTGGTCGGCATGCCCGAGACAACCAGCAGCCGCCATTCTCCGTGCATGGCGTCCAGCAGCTCAAGTTGCTCCTCCGACCACCCGCGGAGCCGAAAGCGGGTGGGTACGAACAGCGCTCGCAGCGCTGCGAGCGCTGTCTGCGCACCATCCGCCGTGTGCGGGAACTCAGTGGAATCGGCCCGGCCACGCAGGTCGTTCCAGGGAGAGTGGATTTCACGCAACTCCCGAGGAATCGCGGTTCGGTCTGCGTCTTTGATCTCAGCGCTGTCAGTCACGTTCAAGACACCCCAAGGTATTCCAGTGCCGCGGCCGGTGTCTTCATCTTGCCGGAGCCGATGGCCGCATCTCGTTCGGCACGGCTCTTACCACGCCATGCCTGGTCCATCTCTCGCAACTGCCGCGCCGACAGATCCTGACCGGCGACCCTGGCCCCTACGCCCTCGTCTGCCATTTTCGAGGCGGGGGAACCCTCCACCCTCGGCGGTTCAGCCCCTGCCCGCTTCTGCGCGGCACTCATTTTCTTGGGCTGGAAGTCGAGGAATATCTTCTCCCATCCGTTCTGCGAGTCGATCTCATAGCGAGCCGCCCGCGCAGGAGCCCCTGGCGGTCGCTCACGCTGCCACCTGCCCAGCCGTTCGATCTGCTGGTGAATCTCGAACTTGGTGGTGCCCCCGCCCGTGTTCTTCACTTCGACGAGGTGGTCCCTGCCGTCCCTCCCGCGGTACGCCACGTCGGCATCAGGGATACCCGAGACATCGAGCACATCTCCCTGCCCCAGGTCGACCTTCGCTCTCCCGCCCTCCGTACCGATCGATGCGTAGACCTTGGTGCCTTCGGCAGCCTCGCTCTCGGCAGCCCGTCGCACGGCCTTCACCTCTGCCAGCTTCTCGGCGAGCTCGGTCCCCTGCTTCGAGTCCAGAGTCTTCCCGGTCAAGGATCCCCGGCTCTT
The DNA here is from genome assembly GCF_036226405.1 of Streptomyces sp. NBC_01260. NCBI lineage: Bacteria > Bacillati > Actinomycetota > Actinomycetes > Kitasatosporales > Streptomycetaceae > Streptomyces > Streptomyces sp. NBC_01260. Next base: position 2,846,411 of record NZ_CP108464.1, read on the forward strand.
GCCGTCGATGTTCTTCTGCCGCAGCATGGTGGTGACTTCCTCAATCGCGTCCGCAGCGTCCTTCTTGCTGATTCCGTTCTTCCCGGAGTCGGGCGAGTCCTCGGCACGCTTGAGCAGGCGCTCCAGCGCTTGGGGGTCGAACTGCTTGGCTCCGTCCTGCTTGGCACGCTTCATCGCCTCACGCAGAACGTCCGCGCGGGCGTCCAGTGCCTTCTGCTGCGCCTCCCTCGACGCCTTGACGTCGTCGTCGTCCGGACCGCAGCTACTGGTACCCGCACGGAGAGCGCCGGCCAAGGAGGGGCTGCCGTGGTACACGGCCGATGTCGTGGCACCGGCACCGGCGCCGACGCGGCTGAAGTCCGCGAAGGGCACCCGGGTCTGCGGCATCGCGATGTTCTTGCAGGCCTTCTTCTGGCCCTTGCGGGCCTTGTCCGCAGCCTCGTCGGCGGCCTTCTGAGCCTTGTCGGCATACTTGGCCGCTGCGTCGAGATCGCCCTTCTCGGCGGCCTTCTTCGCCTTGTCCGCCGCCTCTGCGGCGCGCCCTACCGGCGTGTTCGGGAAGTGCAGCTTCTTCGTCTTGCCGAGCTTGGTGAACTTCTTGAAGGTCTTGGGGGAAAAGATGCCCACGAGCCCCAGGATCGTGTTTCCGCTCGCCGCGCCGTAGTTGCCCTTCTTCCAGTTCTCCTTGTCGACGAACATGTCGATGGCGAAGTCCTTGGTAAAGCTCAGCCCCTTCTTGGCGCCGTCCCAGGTGGCACCGAGCTTGTCCCCCCTCTTCCACTTGTCGGAGACGCTGCCGCCCTTTTTCTTCCACCAGTCCTGGCTGTAGGTCTTCAGACCGTTCCAGCTGTCCGTGGCAACCTTCTTGGGGTTGGTGATCACCGCATACGTGTCATTGACGAGTCCGGTGAACGGGGCGACGACGAACCCACGGGTGTGGTCCCACCAACTGCGGTCATGCCGCTCGCCAGGGATCAATGGTTCGTCAGGGTCGTCCTTGAAGTCGTCGTTGTCGACCTCACGCTCCAACGGGCCGGGCGCGACGGGGTGAGTGTCGCCGTCCCCGCTCACGATGACTACATCGCTCGTGTCACCCGCACCGCCTGTACCGCCAGTACCGCCCGCGCCACTCGTGCCCGCGTCGCCCGTTTCGCCGCCGGAGCCGGTCCCGCCGCCCGGGCCCGTCCCGCCGCCCGCGTCGCCGGTCTTCGACGGATCACCCGCTCCCGCGTCCCCGCCGCCCTCACCGCAGTCGCCGCCCCCGCCGATCCGGCACACCTGGGCACTGATCTTCCCCGTCAGCTCCTGGCCGATCCCCGTCGCCACGAGCCCCCCGATGATCGCCGCGACGACCAGGACCAGGCCCAGGTACTCCAAGGCCGTCTGGCCCCGGTCACGCCGCCAGAGAATCATCCGCTCGACACGGAAAGTCCTCGGCGCCTCTCGTTCCCCGACCGGCAGCGCGAACCAGTCGCGCACCTCCGGCCGGCGCAGCAGCACCAGCACCACGATCGGAATGAAGGCCTGGGTGAATCCGCGATAGTCCAGGTGCAGGAGGGACACGAACGACAGCCACACCAGCCAGCACTGGACAGCAACCAGCCCGCGGGCCACCCACACCCCGCCCCGCGCCGCACCTCGGGCCAGTACCACCCCGACCACGCTCGGCAGCGCGTCGTACAACAGCACCCCGAGAAGCTCACCGTTGACGTAGGACACCATCGACAGCACGGTCACTACGTAGAGCGAGGTCAGCCCGACCTGGAACCACTGCAGTGTCTGTATCCATAGCAATGAACGCGGCAACGGAACGCGCCCGGCTATCCATGGACCGGCAGCACCACCACCCTCGCCGCAACCGGACTGAGCTGCGATTTTCGATCCGGATCCTGCATTCACCGCGCGTTCGACGGACTCCGCCCAACCCCCACCCGCACCATTCATGTTCGTACACTAGTGCAAATTACTGAGGATCGCCGGGGATCTTCGGCCCCAACACCGCTGCAGAATAGGCCAGTTCACACCACAGACCCCCTCGAGTGCCGCAGCGCCTCCCCGTCTCCGTCTCCTCATACTTGGGCCCGACTTTGGGGCCAACGGCCCAGGTCACCCGGGGCCGCCCGCCATACGCTCGTGCCGCGCCCAGCGGTCGGGGCGTGCCAGGCACGGGCCGTGCGAGTGAACGTCGGAGAGGGAGAGGGAGAACCGTGAGCGGTGACAGCGGCTGGGGAAGCGGAAGCACGGGCCACATACCCCCCGGGCACGGACGCGGCAGACCCGGTGACAGCGGCTCGCTCTTCCCGCTGGCCCGCAGCTGGGCCGTCGGCGCCCTCGTCCACCTCATCGCCGGGTATCTGATCTCGCGCGGGCTCGTCGAACGACTGGACACCGACGGGCGGCTCGACGTGTTCACCTGGCGCCTGGCACTGCTGTACGTGCCCGCCGTCATCACCACCGCACTGACGGTGCTCGCCGCCGCCCGCGTCCTGCCCGGCGAACGGCGCTCGTCCCGTCTGCTGTACCCGCTCGCCTCACTCGCCGTTCCGCTGGTCGCGCTCGGCTACGGATACGCCGTTCCGTGGGCGGTCACGGGGGTCGAGGGCGTGCTGATGCCGGTCGTCACCCTGGTGACCGGCTCGGCGGTGGGCCTGGCCGTCGACCGGCTGATGGAGGACGACGGTACGCAGTCCGCCGCGCCCGGCTCGTACAACTGGCGCGACGGCGGCGCCACCGCCACGGACTACCTCGGGGTGATCCTGCTCGTCGTGACCACGGTCGGCGTCGGCGGCAGCATCTGAACCGGATCGGGTGCGCGGCCGGCGAGCTGCCGCTACTCCCCGATACCGCTGTCCCCTACTGCTGATACCCGCATTACCTCTACCTGCTGGGGACTTCACTGCCGTACACGACCCAGGGCGATTGTTCGAACGAACTCACGCCGGACAACTGGGGCTGCATGGAGGCGACTTCGGCCCGGACCGCCAGCGTGTCCGGCCAGCAGTCGAAGTACACCACTCCCTTCACTATGAAGCCTCTCCAGTCGGTCGCCGCCGACGCGCCCTCCCGGTCGACCACGAAGCCGATACAGAGCACCGAGGCCCTGCCTATCGCCTCCCGTATCGCGCGGACGACCGTCTCCCGCTCGTCGCCGCTCAGCGCGCCGAGGGCGAACTGCAGCGCGACCGTCCCGTCGTCCGTACGCCGGACCCGGGTGGGGATCTCGGCTCCGCTGCTCACCCAGAGCAGGAAGTCGACCTGGTCCAGCCGTTGCAGGCCGGCCAGGAGCACCAGCTGGTCCCTGGTCACCCACGACTGGGTGCCCGGCTGTTCCGCACCCGGGCTGACGAGCGTGATGCGCCGAGTCACCGGGTGCGCGGGACGTACGCCCGCCGCCTCCAGGTCCCCGAGCAGCGACTCGGCATCGGGGCGACTCCAGCCCACGTGGTACGAGTAGAAGAATCCGTCACTCATGACACCGCACCCCATAAAAGTGTGGGCACCGCTTCACCCGGACACGCCGGCTGAGAGGTGACCGCCCTGCAGATCAGGTAGAGCGTGTAGATCCCTGCGCACCGGAGCGCGCCTGATCGGCCGCCTGGTGAGGCGGCGTCGGACGGCTCGCAGTTGGTCACTCACGAGCGTAATCAGCCCTGCGGCCCGGGGCGTGGGCCCACGGGCCCACGGGTGGACCCCAAGCCCGCTCCCCGTCTCCGTGGCACGAGTGAGCGGTGACGGACGTGCGCAGGCCGGCGCCGGGGGCGGCACGGAGGAGGAAGCGGAGCCTCGCGTGATAAGCGGTGGACAGGCCGACGGCGAGCCACGAGGGTGTTCCGCGATGACACGAACCGATTCGCCTCCCGCCTGGGACGAGCGCACCCAGCTGACCGCTTTCCTCGACTACACCCGCGCGACCGCGCTGGCCAAGTGCGAGGGGCTCGCGCAGGCGGACGCCCGCAAGGCCCCGCTGCCGGGCTCGCCCCTGATGACGCTCGCGGGTGTGGTCAACCATCTCCGCTGGGTCGAGTACTACTGGTTCGAGGTCGTGTTCCTCGGCGGGGAGGACGAGGGCCCGTGGACGGACGAGGATCCCGACCGCGAGATGCGCATCGCCGTCGACATGCCGCTCGCCGACGTGCTGACGGAGTACGAGGAGCAGTGCGCCCGCTACCGGGAGCTCGTCGCCGCCCATGACCTGGACACTCCGGCCAAGCTTCCGCGAGTCGACGGCCGCCACCCCGATCTGCGCTGGATCCTGCTGCACCTCATCGAGGAGACCGCCCGGCACAACGGCCACCTCGACATCATCCGGGAGGTCATCGACGGCACCACGGGCTCCTAGGAACCACCCGGTGAGGCCTCGGACCCCGACTCGATCCCGGACTCGTCCTCGGCCTCTGGCTCGGTTCCGTCCTGGCCGCCGGTCCGGGTGCCGGTGCCCCGGCACCGCACCCGGTTCAGCTCCACGTTGAACTGGGCGCCCGTCAGCAGCGCCAGGTTGGTGAACCACACCCAGATCAGGAACACCACCAGCCCCGCCAGCGACCCGTACAACCGGCTGTAGGAGCCGATGTACGTCGCGTACAGCGCGAATCCCGCCGAGGCCACCAGCCAGAGCAGCGCCGCCAGTACTCCGCCCGGCAGTGCCCGCCGTGTTCCGCGCGCCGATGCCGGGCCGGTCCGGAAGAGGACCGTGATCAGGCAGGCGACCAGACAGAGCAGCACGGGCCATTTCAGCACCGCCCACACCGCGTCCCCCAGATGTGCCAGGCCCATCCGGTGCCCGAGCCAGCGGGCCAGCGGACCGGAGAGCACGAGGGCGAACGCGCTGGTCATCAGGAGCAGCAGCAGCCCGATCGCCGTCACCACGATGATGTGTGCCTTGCGCAGGGCGGGCCGGGTGTCCCGTATCCCGTGCATCGCGTGCAGCGCCCGCCGGAACACGGCCAGATAGCTGGACGCGGACCAGACCGCGCTGACGGTCCCGGTCGCGACCAGCAGCCAGACCGCGGTCCGCTGCTGGGTGGCCGCCTCCAGGGGCTGGCGCAGCGCGGCGCCGGACTCCGCGGGCGCGAAGGCGGTGATGTCGGCGATGAGCGCGCCCGTGGCCCGGGGATTGGCCAGCCCGATGACGGACACCGTCACCAGGAGCGCCGGGAGCAGCGCGAGGATGGCGTAGTACGTCAGGGCCGCCGCCCAGTCCGAGAGGTCGTCGTTCCACAGGGAGACGGGCGTCCGCCGCAGCGCGACGGACCAGCGCCGCGCGGGCCCGGGATGCCCGGCTGCCCGGGGCCGTGCCCCGGTGGCGGTGTCGCTGATCTTGCTGAACACGGATGAGTCTCCGGGGACGTAGGAGGTGGGCAAGCGAGGCCGGGCGCCTCCCGCTGCGTGGACGCAGGGGGACGCGGGAGACGCCCTGTGCTGCCTATCCTCTTCTGCTCGGGTTTGCCGCCGGTACTCCGGTACATCCCGCCGGTTCGTCGAGCCCTATGTGCCGGCAGCGCATCCAGGCCTGCGCGGGTGGTGCCCAGCACCGGTTCCAGGCCCGGCAGCTGCCAGGACTGCTCCGCGACGGTGCCGGTTCCGAGCGGGCGGAAGGTCCAGCACCATGGGACGAGGCCCTCCACGACGAAGGCGAACGTCTCGCCGGGCTCAGCCCTCAGTACCTGTGAGCGGCTGGTCCGCTCACGGTCGCCGCACCGGTCCCTGGACGGGGCCCGGCAACCGCCGGACCCTTGCGCTGACGGACCGTCAGCGACCCGTGTGGATACGGGCGGTGAGCAGGTTGGGGTCTCGCTTGGTGAGGTAGGCGGCCGAGGTCACGTACACGGCGCTGCCGCGCACGGCGACGGCCGTGGGGTTCTGCAGGCCGTCCTGGGCGCTGAGGACGATGGTGTGGGTACCGTCGGGCTCGACCAGGGCCACCTGGTCGGTCTGGTCGAGGGCGGCGAGAATCCGGTCGCTGCGGCCGATGAAGGCGAAGTCGTCGATTCCGGAGAGCTGTTCGGCCCTGATCCGGGCAGGGCCCGCCGCGCCGTTCCTCCTCACCGCGTATCGGACCACGGTGCCCTTGTCCAGGTTGGACACCCAGACGGCACCGTTGTGCACCTTCAGGCCGTTGGCGCCGAGGAAGCCGGTCGGGGCGAGCTCGGCGCCGTCCGCCCAGACCGTCGCGGTGCCGCCTGCGGCCGGTACGCGCCAGATGACGCCACGGACCGAGTCGGTGAGGTAGAGGCGGCCGGAGTCCAGCGCCAGCCCGTTGGGCAGGCCGTCGGCCGGCAGCGCGGCGATCCGCTCCGGGGCGCCGCCGGGCGTGAGCCGCCAGACGCCGGTGAGGTCGGCGGTGCCCGTGGCGTACAGGAAGTACAGCGTGCCGTGCGCGTCCCTGACCAGGCCGGTGACCAGGGGGAAGCCGAGCGCCGGCGTGTGCACGCCGTCATCGGCCGGTGCGGGCAGGGTCGCCAGCACCCGCACCTTTCCGTTGCGGGTGACCTGGGCGATCTGGCGTGCGGCGGAGAAGGACAGATCGATGCTGCCGTTGGGTTCCAGGACGATGTTCTCCGGCATCTGCCCGCCGGGCAGGTCGAAGTGCTCGGTGATGCGGGTGTGTGACAACGGCGCCGTGGCAGCCGTCGCCGGACCGGCCGGGCCCACGACTGCGAGCGAGGCCGTCGCGATGGCGGCGACCAGCAGGTTCCTTGCGAACTTCGATGACACGTCTCGTCCTTGCGTCGTGGGTGAGGGTGCGGTGCGGTCCTGCCGCGCGGGGACGTTCCCGTCATGTGACGTTCCCGCCACGCCGTGACGGCCGGGGCTCGCTGAGGCCCCACTGTGTGTCCGGTCGGCGGTGGGCAACCAGCCCCGGCTCTGCCTATCCCCGGCAGGGGCAGGCTGTGTGCGCCTCGGCACTGGATACTCGGAGCCATGGACGCACACGGACAGCTCGGCGCCTTCCTCCAGGCGCGGCGGGCCCAGTTGCAGCCCCAGGACGTCGGGCTGCCGACCTACGGGGACCGCCGACGGGTTCCGGGACTGCGACGCGAGGAGCTGGCCCTGCTGGCGGGCGTCAGCTCCTCCTACTACACGCGTCTGGAGCAGGGGGCCTCGTGTCACGCCTCCGTCGAGGTGCTGGACGCGATCGCCCGGGGCCTGCGCCTGGAGGAGACGGAACGGCTGCACCTGCATGACCTGGCCACCGCCTGCCGGCACCGGACCACGGCCCGCCGGCCCCCGGCCGAGCGGCTGGCCCCGGCCGTGCGCGAACTGGTGCGGTCCCTGGACGAGGTGCCCGTCGTGGTGACCGGGCGGCGCAGCGACGTACTGGCCTGGAACAGCGCGGGGCACGCCCTGCTGGCCGGGCATGTGGACCCGACCGGCCCGGACCGCCCGGCGGACCGTCCGAACATGGCGCGGCTGGTCTTCCTGGACGCCCACGTCCGTGAGCTCTACGTCGACTGGACGGCGAAGGCCCGAGCCGTGGTCGGCAATCTGCGACTGGTCGCGGGGCGGCATCCGCAGGACGCCCGGCTGACGTCGCTCATCGGCGAACTCACGACCCGGAGCCCGGAGTTCGCCGGCATGTGGGCCGACCACCGGGTTCGGGCGTGCGACACCGCCGAGTACGAGCTACGGCACCCGCTCGTCGGTTCGCTGACGGTCAGACAGCAGACGCTGACCGTGCCGTCCGAACCCGAGCAGTCGCTGGTCATGGTCACCGCCACCCCCGGATCGGCTTCACGGGCCGCGCTGAGACTCCTCGCCCAGGCCATCGGGGCCGGGTCTGGGACTACGGCAGTGGCCGGGACTGAGACCATGGCCGAGGCCGAGGCCGAGGCCGGGGTGCGTCCGTCGCGGCGGGACGCCGCCACTGCGGACTTCAGCGCTCCCGGTGGTAAGGGTCGGCGACAGCGGCGAACGCGGCCTTCGGTTCCCACGGCAGGCCGGGAAAGGTGACCCCGAGGCGGTCCTCGTACACCTTGACGATGCCGTAACTGGCCAGGTCCAGGTCCTCTCGGGGGGCACCGTCGGGGCGGTGCACATGGTCGTACAGCGCGAAGGTGAACACGAAGGCGCTGTCGACGCCTCCGGTCTCGAACGTCTCCAGCAGCTCGCGCAGGTACGCGGCCTGACCGGCCTCGTCGCGGGCGTATTCACCGTTCAGCCGGACAGGCCCGGCGTCCTTGTCGTACTCGACGATCTCCAGCCCATGGGCGCCCCGGTCCCCCGCGCCCCGGAAACCGGCCGAACCGAACTCCGTGATCGCGACCGGCTTCCCCTGCGCGACGAGATCACGGACGCCGTCGGCGAACCGGTCGGCGATTTCGGCCGACCGATAGAGGTCCATGGACATGATGTCGAAGGGCGCCCAGTCGATGCGTTCGAACGGCACTGCGGCATACGTGACCTTGCCACCGAAGCGCTCACGGACGAGCGCCACGGCCTGGCCGAGGAAGCCGTTGACGTGCGCGCTCACCGCGCCGAGGTGCTCGCGCGCGAAGTCCGGCCGACGGAGCGCGGCGACCCGTTCGTCGGTGCTGTCACCGGGCAGGAACCCCTTGTCCATCAGGCTCAGTTCGGCACCGCTGACGAACACGACCTCGGCTCCCCGCCGCCTGAGCCGCTCCGCCCGCTCGGCGCAGTCGGCGAAGAGCGACAGCATCTCGTCGGTTGTCAGTTCAAGGGGATAGGGGGAGAACCAGACCTCCAGGCCGAGGTCCGCGGCGTATGTCGCCGCGAGCTCCACCCGGTCCGGGTCGCCGCCCATGACACGGACCGCGTCGCAGTGCAGCTCGTCCCGGATGATGCGCAGCTCGCGCTCGACCACCGCCGGGTCGAAGGACTTGCGGGACGTCGTCCCGTTTCTGACGAAGCCGGTGTCGTAGCTGATTCCTCTGGCTCGCATGCGTCGCGTCCTCTCCCACCCATCGCGCATATTTACGGTACCGACCGTGCCCTATTTGCCGCTCCACAGGCACGGCGAACAAAATGGGAGGGTACGACCGGTACCGCTAGCAGGAGGCGCCATGGCAGGGGACGCGACGGGGCAGCCGGCCGCCGGGCAGACGCGGCGACGCGGAGCCGTCATGGGCCGCGCGGTCGCACGCGGCGAGGCCTCCCCGGAGGCGCTGCACCCCAGGGTCGCCACCGCGGCCATGGTCCTGCTGCGCAACGAGTTCGTCGTACGCGGGGTCCCTACCGCACCCGACGACGTTCTCGTCGAGATCACCGACGAGGTGTACCTGCCGCTGGTACGGCAACGGGGCCCGGCGACGCCGAACTGAACCGCGATCAGGCGCTACCCGCCCCGTCGCCGTCGCCTCTCCCGGCCCCGTCGCCTCCGTCGCCACCGGGGGCGCTCGCAGGCGGGACGGGCGGAACCGGCGGCCAGGGAACCTCGGCCAGGAGCGGGACGATCGTCTCCTCCTCGTAGTCGAGATGCGCGTTCAGCTCGGCCGACATCCGCGCCAACTCACTTCGGAAGCGTGCCGGTTCCGCGATCCCGATACCGGCGAGCAGCTCCACGAGCGCCGCCTGAATCCGTGCGACGGTGCGGTGCTCGTCCGCGAGCCGGGCGAAGGTGTCGCCCAGGTGCGGGTGGTAGCGGGCGATCCCGGGGAACAGGTGCCCGTCCTCGCTGGTGTGGTGGAACTCCAGGGCCTGGCAGAACGCCAGGCAGCGCTGCCGGATCTGCAGCCCGAGGCTCGGCGCCGGCGGCTCACCGGGCCCCCGATGGGCCGCGCGCTCGGCGAAGTGGGCCTCCACCTCTGCCGCCACCTCACGCAGTTGGCCGCGCAGCCACGTGTGAACCTCCATGACCTTGTCGGCCAGGGTGCGGACCTCGCCGGGGCCCTGCCACCCATCGGGATCGGCGCGCTCCAGCACGACGACGGGCAGGAGCCGGGTGGTCCGGGCCTGGTAGTCGCCGTACCCGGGAGCCGACCGCACCGCGTGCGCGAACAGTTCGTCGCGCCTGTCCCCCTCGGCGGGAACCGCGAGGGCCTGGAAGGTGCGGGTCCCGATCTCCACCCGCACCACTGGGTGGGCAAGCAGGTTGTGGTACCAGCCGGGGTGGCTCGGGGCGCCGAGGTTGGACCCGACGAGCAGGATCAGCCCGCCGTGGCGGACGTACCCGAGGGGCGTGGTCCGCTGGGTGCCCGACCTCGCGCCGGTGGTGGTCAGCAGGAGGAGATCGCCACCCTCGAAAGGACCACCGACCTTCCCCTCGTTGGCGCGGAACTCCTCGATAACCGTTTCATTGAAAGACGTGGGCATACGGATGCGTATCTCCGGGAGCTTCAGTGATTCCGCAGTGACTGCGGTCATGGCGTGTGGTGACGTGCCCAGGACGAAGCGACCGCACGACCTCTCGCCGGACACGGCGGCACGCGGGGCGAAGGGGTGCGGTTGCGTTACGTCAGGTACAGGGCGCGGAGTACGAACTCATGACGGACCCTTGAGTGAAGGGTGCTCGCCCGATCACCGGCCGGCCCACTGCTCTTTGGCCGGCGTCACGCGACACCGCCGCCTATTACACCCACCCGCCGACCACCTGTCAACGCGATCTCACTCAGTACCGCGTTGACCTCAATCACCGTGGCCGGGGAAGGCGGACGGATCACCGCAGAAGGACGCGGCCCGCACCATCACCCAGGGTTATCCACAAGCGCATACGCCTCCGCGCCATCCGAGGAATCGTGGCTCCATGAACACAGCAGGCATCACCCCGCCACCCGTGAGGCCGCGGGCGCGACAGCGAGCAGCCGAAGTACGGGAGTTGGCGGATCTCGCACCGGACGGAATCCTCTTCACCGCCAGGGCCGTCGCAGCGGGCTGGACACGGCGGCAGCTCTCCCACCGACTCCGGTACGAGCAATGGCAGCCGATCCACCGAGGCGCCTGGGCCGCCCCGGGGCTCGGGGTCGACTGGTTCATCCGGGCCTGGGTCCTACAGAACCTCCAGCCGAACCTCGTGTGCAGTCACCGCACCGCAGCGGCTCTTCACCGCCTGGAGCTTCTACGCGGCAGCCCGGTCCACGCCGCCGAGACAGAGTTCACCGACCCGCGCCCCGGCCCGTACCGCGGGCGTCCCGGAACCCGTATCCACCGGCTCCCCCTCTCCCCCGCCGACCGAACCGTTCGACGAGGGCTCCACGTCACGTCCCCGGTCCGCACGGTCGGTGACCTGATGCGGCATCTCCCCCGTGACGAGGCGGTCGTCCTCGCGGACTCCGCCCTCTCCGCACGCCGGGTCGGGGGAACCCGCCGCCCCGCACTCATCCGGCTCCGGGCGCTCCACGCCGAACTCGCGAGCCCCCGGAACGGCGCAGCTCACGCCCGGGGCCTCCTCCCCCTCCTCGACCCCCACTCCGGCTCCCCCGCCGAAACGGTCGCCCGCCTCCTGATCCACGACGCCGGACTCCACCCCGAGACACAGGCGACCCTCCGCACACCGGATCGCCGCTGCCTCCGCCCGGACTTCTTCTTCCGGGCCGAGGGCCTCGTAGTAGAGGTCGAGGGCTACGCCTTTCACGGCACCCGTGAAGCGCACGCCGAGGACGTCCGCCGATTCAACGATCTCCAGGGCTGCCCGGAGGTCCGCCGGATCCTCCGCTTCACGGCAACGGAGATCTACCGCCACCCGAAGAGAGTCGTCGCCCAGATCACCGCGTCCCTCCATTCCCTCCGCGTGAGCCGGAGTTGGGAGTGATACGGACATTCGCCCGTACGCCCGAGGCCGTCCGGTCCGTCCTCCACGCGCCTATACCTCTCCCGATTGCCCTTCCCCTGTTTCCGTCTTCTCTGTGCTCGACGACGACGCAGGTCGGGCCGTCGGTGAGCCTTCGCGCGGCGCGGCACGGCACGGCACGGCACGGCATATCAACGAGGCAGGAGAACCCAGGATTTGGTACCCGGCTGCGACTGCGGCGCCTCGCACACGCCCCACTCGCCTCCCCAGTCGTCCACGACAGCAGCCAGCAGCCAGAGGGCCCGCCGCCGGCGCGTCTCGCAGAGTGCGGCCGTATCCGGTTCGACGTGGTGCGGATGCTGGTCCCAGACGAGGAGGCGCACCGCGTCCTCGCGGTGCCGCAGGAATACGTAGAGCTCCCTGCGGGGGCTCATCCTGGCTGTCACCGCAATGAGTTCGGACGCGGCGTGCGTGGTCGGCCAGACGTACGGGGCAAGCCCGTGGGCTTTCAGCGCGGCGGCGATCGCCGCGCGGCCGATGAACGCGCTACGGGTGTCGCCGGGAAGCGTGAAGCTCAACGTGAGCCCGCGCTCCCGCCCGCTCCCGGCGTGCCCTTTCGGGCGCAGATAGGGGCGCGGGCGTGCCGACGTCCACGTCTCGGCGGCGGCGGCCGGACAGAGCGCGGTGAGCGGAGATGAGTGCATGGCTGACTCCCCTGGTTCGGGTGACGAGTTGGCGGTGTGCCTCTTCCTCATGGGTGCGCACGAATGGCTTCGCGTGACGGACGAGCAGTGGCCTGTCTCCCTGACGCGGAACCGCCCCTCCCAGGGAAGGAGGACGCGGGCAGGACCGCGCGATGCACTTCCAGCTCGCCGCTGCGTGAGCGGTGCGTTACTTAACGTAGCGCAGCGCGGGCACTCGTGTCACAGAAATGGAGGCAATTGCCTCTTCGCTTCTGGACTGGCACACCCCTGCAGAGACAGACTGTGTCCACCGTCGGCGGAAGAAGGGGCCCATGCCGAGCAGTTCCACCCCCAGCGAGCGTCAGAAGCGGCTAGGAGCTGAGCTACGCAAGATGCGGCTCGCCGCTGAAGCAACCACTGCGTATGCGGCCGGCCTACTTGGAGTGGACCGGACGAAGGTCTCCAACATGGAGGTCGGGGTCCGCCCCGTGAACTCCGCTCGCGTACGGACTCTCGCCTGCAATTACGCCTGTGCCGATGACTCTTACGTCGATGCGCTGGCGCAGATGGCGGAACAACGCGACCGCGGATGGTGGGAGCAGTACCGGGGCACGTTGCCATCGGGCCTCCTGGACATCGCGGAACTCGAATGGCACGCAACGCGCCTGCGCACTGCGCAGACTGTGCACCTCCCTGGCCTGCTCCACACCGACGGGTACGCCCGTGCAGTGTTCGGCGCCGTACTGCCCGCGCTGTCGCGACTGGAGATCGAATTGCGGGTGGCCCATCGGATGGAGAGACAGCAGGTACTCGACCGCGAGACCCCGACCCCCTACGTCGGATACGTCCATGAAGCGGCCCTGCGGATGCAGTTCGGGGGCCGACAGGTCACGCAGGAACAGCTCCGCCATCTCTGCGATGCGTCCGAGCGCGATCACATCGACATCCGCGTCGTACCGATCAGCCGCGGAGCCTTCCCCGGAGCCGGTCACGCGCTCCTCTACGCCCACGGTGCCGTACCCCAACTGGACACCGTGCAGCTCGATTCCGCACATGGCCCGGAGTTCATGCACGCAGATGGGCAGCTCACCAAGTACCGGGCACATCTCGATTGGATGGAGCAGGCATCGCTCCCCTCCGCCGAGTCGCGAGACCTCGTCCACGCCATAGCCAGCCAACTGTGAGGACGTTCGACATGTCAGAGATCAACTGGGAAGAGCCCTACTGCGGTGAGGGAAACAACTGCTTCAGGCTCGGCACGGACTCGGACGGAAACGGATTCATCACCGTTCTCGGTCAGGAGGACCAATACGTCACCGACAGCCGTGAGGCGCTCCAGCAAATGATCCGCGACATCAAAGCCGGCAAGGCCGACCACCTGCTGTGACACAGCAGCAGGGCCTGGCACCGGTCACGGCGCCAGGCCCTTGTAGGGTCTCGCCGCTCGTGGCACAGGCCGTGCGCGTCGACCTGCGGTTCTTCATCTGTCTCAGGTCGATGGCACAGCGGCTCAGTCTCACGCACCGTGGCATTTCCTACGGCGTCGGCTGGCCCGCCCAACCCGGCGAGCCGTTGAACTGCGGTTTCTCTGTTCGATGCCGCGTTCGATGCCAAGATCGTGAGATTGTGCCGCGGGATTTGAGACCCCACAGCCGTGTAGGGTCTCGCGGCACACGGCATAGGGCGTCGCGCTGACCAGCTGTTTCTCAGGTTGTCTCACGCAGTGGCCGCGGCTCTTGTCTCAGGACCGGTGGCATTTCCTCACGACGGGTGTGGCGCTCATGACGGACGGGCGGCGATGTGCTGGCGGGCGGTCCCCCAGACCTCTTCGAATTCCTCGGAGGTGAGCGGCAGCGGGTCGTGCCCCTCCCACTCGGAGACGGGAAGTTCGGCAGTGATCTCGAATCTGCTGTCGTACTCGTCGAGGCGGCCTGCGTCATGGGCTCGCTGCCATTCTTCGAGGGAGGCAGCCGCAATCGGCGTTAGGTCAGGTCCTTCGAGCTCGATCTGCCGGATCACCCAGCCTTCGGCATCGACCTCGAAGTAGAACCAGGTGTCTTCCTCATCCCAGTAGCAGCGCATCCATGTGGTCACCAGCCAATGGTCCCAGGCGGTGTTCTGTCCGCTCACTGAGGCGCTGTCAGAGCCACGGTGGAGGATCACGCCATGCTGATTGCAACCAATGCGGCTGGGCGAGTGACGAAGACGCCCTCGAAGCCAGCAATAGGCAGGATGCTGGCGAACCTCCATCGTGGGAACGCGCATCTGATCCTGGAGAACGTGGGGGAGGACATCGAGGGCAGCTGGTACATCCAGGTGCTGCTGCGCGACGACAACACGTACCAACTCGAGTTCCGGGACGGCGTAGCGGCCGAGCACTATCAGACGCGGACCATCTCCCAGGAGAAGATCCTGACCGCCTTGCTCGGCTGGGCTGCCGGCAGGACGGACTGGAGAAGCGACTTCATGTGGAACAACATCGGCTCGGAATTCGCGGACTGAGTGCTTGCCCCCTCGATGCGTAGTGGCACTGCGCGTTGCCGCGTCCGAACCATGCTGGAAGATGGGGGCGTGCTGCCCTACGTCTATCGCGTCACCAAGTACGACCCCGCCGACCGTGATGAACACGGCCACTACACCGGCGCCGAGGACACGGTCAGCGACCACGGCCAGGTCGAGGGTGCCTACCTTCAAGCAATCGAGGCGTTCGCCGCGGGCACCGGCATCGAGCGCCTGGCGGTGCGCGAGCCGCACCTCCCGGTGCCATTCGTGAACTTCGGGCTGGAGCCACCGATGGACGGCTTCGGGCTGGACGGTGTCTTCCCGACCGGGCCGGACGGCTTCCACGATGGTGCGGAGGTCTCGGTCGGCACCGCGATGGATCTTGTACGGGTCATGCTGCGCGACGGTGGCGCCTGGTGTCGGCTGGAGGTGGAGGACACCTTCGCCGTGCACGTGGGCTGGGACCAGTACGTGTACATCGGCAGCAGTCGGCCCTGCGAAACCGCGGTGGCCCGGACCCGCGCGCTCGGGTTGTTTCCCGAGCGGATCGACGCCTCGCCGTACGACTTCGAAGCCGAGGGCGAAGGTCCCCAGCGGCCGGCCGACGACGAATTCTGGGCTCAGTTGCGCTGGTCGATGGCGGGGACCAACGCCAGGGTCCTGGAAGAGCAGTCCGCCAACAACTCCGAGCGATGGCACCGCCTCACCCCCGACAACATCGACACGATCCGCGCCGGCCTCGCTCCCCGAGCCCGGCTGGCTATCTGGCCGGACCTGTCCTCCGACATCGACGCGGTACTCGCCACGCTCCCCGCCGAGGGCCACGTCGAGTGTGTCTGGCAGGGCAGAGATGGGCGGATGCACAGCGCCACCGCCGACGAAGACGAGTTCCCGGAGCTGGCCGCCCGTCTCTCCAGCGCTTCCGCCGCGATGATCCTGTCCATGTACGCCGACGACCGCGTCCCGCTGCTCGCCGCCGTCATGCCCGACAGCGACGGAGTGGTACGCGCCCGCTGGGAGATCGACCCCACCCCGAGCACCCGGAAATGGGCCTTCCTCAAGACCCTTCACCGAGGTGAGATCATCACCGGCCGGGTGACCCTGATCGCCGATTTCTTGGTCACTTTCGTGGACATCGGCGGCTTCGAAGCGATGATCAATATCCCCGAGCTGTCATGGCGCCCCTTCAACCATCCCTCCGAGGTCATTGCCGTCGGCCAGGAGATCAGTGCCGAAATTCTCGACGTAGACCCGATCCGCGAACGCGTGTCGCTGTCGCTCAGGGCCCTGCACGAAGATCCGATGCCACTGCTCGCCGGGCAGGTCGGCCAGACCGTCGTCGGCCGCGTCACCAAGCTCGTGCCGTTCGGCGTGTTCGTACGCATTGAAGAGAAGGAGAACGGCTTCGAGGGGCTGGTGCACAACACCGAACTGGGCGACGGGCAACCAGACCATCCACAGTTGGCTGTCAACGTCGGCGACGCACTGCCAGTCAAGATCCTGGACATCGACCCGGCCCAGCGCCGCATCTCCCTCTCGCACCGGCAAGCTATGCCAGCCGCCCCGGCCGAACGCGATGAAGTGACAGATCAGGGCGTCGGTGCTGCACTCAACGCCGGATGGGACGGGGTCTACTACCGCGTCCGTGCGGGAACGCTGGAGATGCTCTTCCTCCTCAACCGAGAGGAGACGCTCGACGAGGTGTGCAACGTCGATGTAGAGGTGCGCCTGCCGGACGGCTCCCGCTGGAGCGCGACGATCTTCACCGTCGCTGAGGTCGAGCGGCTGATGGCCCGGTGGTCCAGCACGGGCGAGGCGTTGAATGGCCGGTACTTCCGGTGCTCGGACGGCCTGATCGTCAAAGAGCCCGGGGTCATGCCGATGGCCGAAGTCATTGTTGGTCTGCTCGACAGCGGTGACCTTCAGCAGGTCCTTCAGCGGCTGGACGATCCCATGTGATTCGTTCGTCGATTGACCAGCATGTCCCCAGCTCAGGGCATCGATATGAGGTTTGCAGTCTGGTCGAGCAAGGCTGGGGAGCGGAACTCGGCTGATTCTCAGCCCTGAGCTAGCGCCAGCGGTCACCGCCTGGGCGGCTCGCTGCATACGGTCGACGACGCGAGTCCTGGCTGCCACATCCGAGGATCTCTGGGAGGAGCCGCTCCTCCGCCAGTAGTCTGATGCGATGGTCGACGTGGGGGGTAGGCGAGCTGCGGCGAAGCCGCGAGCGGCTCGCGAAACAGGGTGAGGCCGCCGAGCAAACGGGGGATGGGGCGAGCAGCGGGTTGCTGCTCTTCTACGCTGCCGAGTGCGGATTGAAGGCCGAGGTGCTGCGCTGGATTCTGCAGCGTGAGGACACCTCTGCCCTACCCACTG
Source organism: Streptomyces sp. NBC_01260 (assembly GCF_036226405.1). Taxonomy (NCBI): domain Bacteria; kingdom Bacillati; phylum Actinomycetota; class Actinomycetes; order Kitasatosporales; family Streptomycetaceae; genus Streptomyces; species Streptomyces sp. NBC_01260. Next base: position 2,863,655 of record NZ_CP108464.1, read on the forward strand.
ACCTGCGATCGCACAATCTGCGCCGCTTGGCCAAGGCACTGAACCTTCAGGACCCCGCCCCCGGGCAAGACCCTTTGCGCTGTCGTCGGCACAAGGACAGCAGTTGGATCGAGAGCCATCAGCTGCATGAGGCATGGCGTTATGGTGCAGAACTGTGCGCAGATCATCAGAAAGCTGCGCTGGAAGCTTTGAAGTCACTGGTGAAGGACGCCAGGAAAGGATCTTGAGCGTTATGGCCGGCAAGCTCTTCACCTGGGTGGACATCGATTCTCAACTGGCAGAGGCAGCTGCCGAGGGCCAGTGGCCTCAGTGGCTGCTGGAGGTCGACGCCTGGTGGGACGCACTGGAACTGACAGTTCGCCCAGGTACTGAGAGTGCGGCCGTCCGCGACTGGCTGGACAGCCAATTCGGCCTCGGATCAGCAGCCGAACATGACGCGGGCCTGGAACTCACCTTGGATCGCCCCACAGCTCACGCCCCTCAGTCGCTACCTGTGCGCTTGGTCGAAGCGAACGATTCCGGAGCGGCCCCACGCCGTCCAAAACTCAGCGAACGTCGTGTCACCTCGGCGCTGGGGGACGCCCTGCCACGTCCAGAGGACGCACAGTTCGCCGGCGACAAGCAACTCATCGCATTCCACTCCTTCAAGGGCGGCGTGGGACGCACGTTGCACGCCGTGGCACTGGCTGACTTCCTGGCCTCCCAAGGCCAGCACGTTCTCCTCGTGGACGCAGACCTGGAGGCACCCGGCATCACCTGGATGTACCAAGCGCAGGGGGGCCGCTGCGATATCGCGTACGAGGACGTCCTCGCCCTCCTGCACTCTTCCAAGCAGGGTGACCCCACGCAGGCAGTGGAAATCGCTGCCGCGTATCTTCCCAACCAGCGTGTGTCGCGCTACCCGGGGCCAGGCCGCGTGACCGTGCTTCCCGTCAGCCGACGTACTCGGCTCGGCCCGCCGCGCATCGGCCCCACCGACCTGTTGACCGAGGACCGCTCACCCTACTTCCTCAGCGAATCCCTTGCGGCCCTCGCTGTCGCGGCCGAAGTCGACACCGTCGTACTGGACTTGCGGGCCGGCGCGTCCGAGCTGGCGGCGCCCATCTTGTTGGACCCTCGCGTGACGCGGATCTTCGTCACCACAGTCAGTAGCCAGTCCCTTCAGGGGACCGAGACCATGATCCGGCAGCTGGGGGCCCAGTCTCCAGCGGTAGCACGAACGGATCCGACTCCCGGCGCGATCGTGACGCAGTACCGACCCGACGTCCATGACACCCACGCCGAGGAAGCCCGAACGGGTCTGGCCGCAGCGCTGTCGTCCACCATTGCCATGGCGGCAACCGACGAGTACACCTCAGAAGATCTTGTGGTGGACGAACAAGTTCTGACCGAGCCGCTGCTGAGCCGATTCCGCGAAGAGCTGCTCGCGCTTCCGCAGAGCTGGGACGCGGTCGTGGAAGTCATCCGGCGCTGCGGTCTTCCCGAATTGCTCAGCGAGTTCGCACCCAGCGTCGCCCCGCTAGTACCAACGTCCGCAGACGAGCCGACAACTCTGGACGAGCGTCGGCGTTCGCTGGAGAGCACGGCGGGCCGTCTCGTATTCGCTGAGCGACAGGGCATGGACTCCAGTCTCGGCTTCCTCACGACCGAGCCGGTACGTCGCCTGATCTCGGACCACAGCACCGACCTTCCGGTATCGGTCGTCGTCGGCGCGAAGGGAGCAGGCAAGACGTTCACGTTCGCCAGGATGTGCACCGCGGGGACATGGGATGCTTTCGCGCGCGAGAACGGTCAGAACGTCGAACGGACAGCGATGGTCATCCCTGTCCTGGACCCGGCCAACATCACGGAGCCGCAACCCGATGCGCTTTCACCGCAGGCGCTGAGAGACCGCGCTGCAGGTGGGCCAGGCGTCACTGCCGATGAAATCCGCAGCCATCTGAACGCCGGCCTCAGGGACGCGCGGGCCGATGACGCAGAGTTCTGGAAGCAGCGCTGGCTGGAATGCCTGGCGTGGTCAGCCGGTGCGGCCCGTGAGGAATCAGCTGAAGAATTCCTCATCCAGCGGACCCTAGGCACGTCCGGAGCCTGCCTCTTCGTGATCGACGGCTTGGAGGATTGGCTGGAGTCTCTGGAGGCGGAGCCCCGGCGCATCGCCCTGCGCACACTGCTGATTGAAGTTCCGGCCTGGCTCCGTCGCCTTCGCAACCGCTCGCTCGGCCTGGTGGTGTTCGTGCGTCAGGACCTAGTTCGAGCAGCGATCAAGCAGAACCTCGGGCAGTTCCTCGACCGCTACGCCCCCTACGAACTCCGCTGGGACACCGAAGACGCCCTCAGGCTTTCGCTGTGGATTGCGTCAAGTGCCGACGCTGTAAGGACGCCAGAATCTCCGATCGCAGACATGGCTTTCGACGAGATCGTCCAAGCACTCCTTCCCCTGTGGGGCGCGAAGCTCGGTACCGAGAATTCACGTGAGGCATGGACAGAACGGTGGGTCCCTGCGGCTCTCGCAGACTTCAATGAACAGATCCAAGCCCGCGACGTCGTCCGCTTCCTGCGCGAGGCGGCTGCCGCTTCCACTGGTGACGAGCGCTGGCCGGACCGAGTACTGACCCCGGCGGCCATGCGCCACTCACTGGGTGCGTGCAGCCGTGCGAAGGTGGAGGAGATCAACCAGGAGAATCCTCGCCTCGGAAAGCTCTTGAGGCACATGGCAACCTTCTCGGACTCGGTCAAGATGCCCTTCGACGCAGCTGACCTGAACCTGATCCCTGATGATGTCGAAGCCCTGGAGCAGTGGGGCGCAATGGCAAGAGACGCCGACGGGCGCTACCGCATGCCTGAAATCTACCGACATGCCCTAGGTTTCCGCACACAGGGCAGGGCACGCGTGGTGCGGGGGGTGTGAAGCCCAGAAGCCCGTTCGCTCCTGGCGACGGCGCTTGCCGAAGGACATCGGTGTCAGGGTTTGGGTAGCCAGTCCATCGCGGCCCTGACGACCCGCTTGCCGAGTGGCGTGAGTCTCATGGGGCGGCCTCGTTCGGCTCGTTCGAGCAGTGGGCCACCCAGTTCGCGGGCCAGCCGGTTGATCTGAGTGACGAGGGTGGGCCCGTTGACCCCCATGTCCCGGGCTGCCACGCCGAGGGTGGGGTAGGCGGAAGCCTTCACGAAACGCAGGAGTCGCTCTTCGGCGGCAAGGCCGTTGAGTGCGGGTTGCAGCAAGCGGGGAGCCTCCCTGGCCTTGTCCTCGATGCGGAGGCTCTCGTCATGGCTTGCGCCGCCGCGAGGACGCAAGGGGATCTTGTGCATCCTGGCCCACTTGGCGACGTTCGACATGGTCATGCCGGTCTCTTCAGCGATGTCAGCGAGGGTGCGACGGCGTGTGACGTACTGCTCGTGGAGCCATTCGCGAGTGATCTCCTGACGGTGCCGGTACTCCTTCGGAGCGCGGATCGGGATCCTGTACTTGTCGGCGATACCTCTGATCACGTCGGCCTTGACGCCGTAGAGCTCCCCGATGGCGCGCAGAGACATCCGCTGGTCTATGTAGAGCCGCGTGAAGGTGGCTGGGTCAAGGGCTGCACGGACGGCATCGGAGACGGGGGCGGGCCACGAGCGTCGCTCGCTTGTATCGGGTGCCGGGTGCCGGTCAAGGAGGCAGCGCACGACGTCGATCGTCGTATGCAGGCGGGCGGCGGCCTGGGTGGCCGTCATTTCTTCGTGGCGGATCAGCCTGTGCAGTTCCTTGATGTCGATCTCGGAGGGGTGATGTCCGGGCAGGCTGAGGTCGTGGAGGAGATTGTCCGGCGGGTACCAGGTCACTGGTTCGTCGGTGATGCGGTTGCGATGTAGGAACTCCTCGGCCGCATGGTCGAGATGCGCGAGGAGTTCCGGCGTCAACCGTCGGTACCGCATGGCGTGTTGGGCGCGGGCCGAGTCGTTCTCAGGGGTGCAGGTGGGTGGTGCCATTCGGGCTGGCAGGCCACTGATACGCAGGAACAGGTAGCTCCTGAAGAGCCGGGCAAGCGTGCCCGTGCCGCGGACGACGTCGCATTCTCTAGCGATATCGGCCCACTGTTCATCGGGGAGCAGGAGGCTGTAGTCGATGCGCTGGCGCCGTTGGTAGTCGATCGGGGCCGGGTGGGTGTCGAAGTAGTCCGCAATGTGGATCAGTGCGGCTTGGATATCCGGCCACTGCTGATGCTCTCGCAGGTGACCGAGCAGGCGGGAAGCCATGAATCCGGTCGTGGCCTTGCCCAGGCGTTCGGCGATGACGTCAATGGACTGGCGGTTGCCGACAAGTCCGAGGAGACAGGACAGGGCCGGCCTCATGATCCGGTAGTCGTGGAGCTCGAGCGGTACGAGGGGTAGGGCAAGTTCGGGCCAGAGTGCGGCCGGAAGTGAGCGGAGACGCCGGGCAGGAACGTCGTGCAATTGAGTGCCTGGACGGGGGGCCTGAACGCGGTACCGGAGCTGGTAGACGGCCTGGAGCTGAGGGCCGACGGTCGCGAGCTGAATCGCACGGAGGGTTTCGGTGGTGCCCCTGCCCCATGGGGCGAGGAGCCTTCGACCGAGTGACAGGCGAGATTCGCGGTCGTCGCCTTGGGTGATCCAACGTGCAGCGGTGCCGGCTTGCTGGATGTCCGGTCGGGTCAGGATCTTCACTGCGAGGACGACACCGGCTGCAGTCATGGCAGCGCTCTTCGGGCTATGCATCCCCAAACGAGGCTGAGTGCCGACGTTGGACGGGGCGAAGACGGCGTTCAACTCGTCGGCGCTGATGGGGAGGTCCGTGGGTAGTCGTTCGGCCAGGGTTTGGCGGGGAGCGTGGAGGAGGATCTCCCCAACGAGCGCTCGCAGGTCGGCGAGGGCTTCGAGTGCGGATCGCGGGTGGTCAGCGTAGGGGCCGAGGGCTGTGGTGCCGGAGTCGGCGATCGCGTACACGAGCCGCTGTGCGTCCAGTACGGGATGGTCGGCGTCGAGGAGCGGGGTGGCCGCTTGGGCGAGATCGGCGTCGCATCGTCGTCGGCCGGGAGCGGAGCTGACCGCTTGCACAGTGTTCGGGCAACGCCCGGGGTGCGGGATCTCGCGGGTGGCCGTAGCCCGGGTTCTCTGTAGGCCTCGGCACTGAGGGCAGTGGTCGGCCAGCAGCCGGTTGTGCCTGATGCAGGCGAACGACCAGCCCAGTCGCCAGCTCAGCTGCCAGCGTCCCCCCGATTCGGCCAGGCAGTCCGTGCAAAAACGCGCGCCAGTGCCCTTTCCCCAGCGCGTCGCATTGAGCACCAGGCCAGAGCGGGGGTCAAGGTCCAGAACCCGCTGGTCGTAATGGGCCAGGGTCATCGCGTGCAGGGTCTCGACGGGTGTACCAGTGGCCTCGGCGATGGACGCGGCCATGCCCGAGGTGAGGCGCCTGGTCAGGATCTCGGTCGAGGTGCTGCCGACCGGGAGTTCATCATCGAGCGCGTGCAGCCCCAGGCCGCTGAGAACATCGCCAAGGGGTGTGTGAAGGCGGTGTGCGAGTGCCTCGAGCCAGGAGTCGAGCGCCTCACCTGGTAGCGCCTTGATCCTGATGGGAAACGTCCCCGGGGAATTCCTCATGCGGACTGGCGTGACCGGGGGCGGCTGGTCAGACGGCGAGCTTCCAGGGCTGCTTCGAGTTCACGCCGGGCGTTCTCGGACGCCTCGTCGCTTTTCACACGGTCGAGCAGTTCCTTGTCCAGGCACTCGCTGCCGCTGCGGACGGCCCGCTGGCAACCACGGTTGATCAGTGTCATGAGTGAGCCGATGTGGCCAGTGCTGCGGGAGAAGAGGTAGTCGGACAGGTCGTTGGCGAGCATCCCGGGGTACTTGTCCGTCAGGACGATGCGCCGTTCCAGCGCCAAGAGCATCTGCTTCCACTCTCGCCGCCCCATCTCGTTCGTGATCGTGAAGGGGCGCACGTCCAGCCGGGTGGTACGGCGGCCCGTCTGGGCCAGCGCAGTGTCCCCCGCTGCGGATCCCTCGCTGAAGAGACCCTTGTCGGCCAGTCCGACCCCGACCATCAGCAGGGTCACGGGGAACTCGTTGGCGATCCACTTCAGATGGTTACTGACCTCGATGCCGCTCGTCTTCCCCCACTTGAGGAAGTGCAGGTCGTCAAGGGCAAGCACGCGGACCTCACAGGACAGCATGCAGTCCAGAGCCCGTCGGCCGAGTTGGACGGTGGTGCCACGAGATCGGCCCGGATGCTCGAAGAACTCCAGCATGGCCCGGTTGAGGTCCTTCATTCCGGTGTTGCCGGTCAGCCCGACCCGGCAGACCGGCCACCGCTCGTGCCCATGCTCGGTGAACTCGCCCTTCTCGGCGATCTCTCTGCGGTGGAACTCGCGCAGGAAGGCCAGGACCGATGTGGTCTTGCCCAGCCCGGGAAAGGCATCGATGGCCACCGCTCCCTTGGCCTTGTCGCCGTCCTGCAAGTTGCTGTCAGTGATGTCCCACAGGTCCTCGTGCAGTTCGACCAGCTGCGGGGTCTTGATCGGCCCGAGGTTGGCATGCCATTCGCGTCGTGACCGGTCGTACTCAGCCCGCGCCTGCGTGCCGAGTTCCTTGAGCTGCTTTCGCGTAAGCGCCTCGGGCTGCTGTCGCCGGGGCGCGTCGGCGAACGCCTTGAAGTCCTCCTTCTTCGACAGAGCCAAGTTGCCTGGGTTCGACAGTCCGGCAACAGGGCTCACATGTCCTCCAGGGCATCGGCGTAGAAGTCGTCCTCGTCGGTGAGGTCTTCGAGATCGGCAGCGTCGTCATCGCCGGCTTCGGCCACGGCCTCCGGGTCCGCTGCGACCGGCTCGGACAATCCCTCCCCCAGTGCCTTGCGTACGGAGGGCAGCGAGACGACCGGATCCGTCGCGCCCTCGGTCTCCGGCAATTCGATGCCCGCCTGTTCCCGCGACAGCCGCAATGCCATCCGCCGCTCGGCGATCGAGGTTCCCAGACCGAGGTTCCAGCGCTCCAGCAGATCGGCGACGGCCAGTCGGTCATCGGGGTAGCGGTACTTCGCCGCGGCCAGCTTCCGGGCGAACGCCAGCGCGTCCTCGCTCAGTGGCATATCGGCCGACGGCGCGTGCTCCCAGATCAGTGGGTGCCAGCGGCGATCGGCTGGATCACGGAAGTAGATCCGGGTGATGTCATCGGGGTCCACCTGGAAGGGCCAACTGCCCTCGGCCGGGCCCCGGTGAGGGCTCTTGGCATTGCGGTACGGATTGAGCGCGGGCCCGTTGTAGCGGCGACGGCCGATCTCGACGCCGTAGTGCTGGATGGTGCGCCACTCGGTCCGCAGGAACTCGAAGGCCAAGTCCCGGTCCCGGGGTACCTCGATATAGCCGGCCCTGGCCATGCCGTGCTCGAACATCGCGGCAGGTGACAGCCGCAGCCCCGGTACTCCGGGATCGACCAGCCCCGCGTGCGGCCGACAGTGGTACACCGTGGCGGTCCACTCCCGGACGATCTCCTCCAGCTCGTCCAGAAAGAAGAACGCGTCGTCCTCCGGGCTCTCGCCCCGAGAGTGGATGTCCGGCCCCTTGTAGCCCGGGAGAGCCTGCAACAGCCCCTCCCGCAGGGTCCGGAAATACCGCTCCACGGGCCCCTTGTCCCTGCCTGTCCGCAGCCTCGCAGGCTGCACCGACACCCCCAACCGACGGCAGACACTGGTCAGATGCTCCGAGACGTAGACCTTGCCGTGGTCAACCACCAGCGTCTCCGGAACCAGCGCCGGCGAGGCGAACCCCGGCCCCTCGGCCGCCTCGACGTCCACCAGGACCGTTCGCGGAATGCCGTGCTCGGGCCAGACCGCGTGCCGCGGCCAGTCACGCCCCGCTGGACGGGGACGGAACGACTGATAGAGCACCGCACTGATATCCACCGCCTTCGTGGAGACCGGCGTGATCCGAATCCCGGTGATGCATCGCGTGTACCAGTCCATGCCTACCGAAAGCTCGGCCTGCAGCCACCTCAGCGTGACCGGATCGAATGCGAAAACGTCCAGTCGCGTGGAGTCCATCACCAGGTACTCACCCGGCCGCGTCGGCCGCAGCTTCCCGTACACCCCGTCCGGACGGTCCGCGATGTCCCGGTTCCGCTTCGTACTCAGCCGGAACAGCGGATGCTGCCGCTCCAGATCCTCAAGGAGACGAAACGCAGTCGCCCGGCTGGGCAGCTTCACCACGTCCGCCCCGAACCGCGCGATCACCCGGGCCCGCGTCCTCTCGATCACCATCGTCCGCGACGGCTTCGACTCCCCGGTGTGCTCGACCATCACCTCCAACGCGGTTTCCACCCACCGCTCATCCGTCTTCGCCTGCGATCGGCGGGCCAGCCCCTTCTTCGGCGCCAGACCGGCCTCGCCATGGCTGCGGAAGTCGGCGACCCACTGCTTCACCGTACGAAGAGACACCCCCAGTTCGGAGGCCTTTGCCGCGTACCGGGCTTCCCAGGACCGGTCCGAGGTGTACTCCTGGCGGGGCTCTCCCTCCCGTGCCAGCTCTGAACTACCTGACCGGAACCCTGTGATGATCTCTCGCACGTGCTCGGACCGCTCCAGGAGTTTCGCCCGATCCGCCGTCCCCAGCTGCCCCAGCACCACGGACGCGATCTCTACGTCGTCGTCGGCCGACGGGCCCGGCCCATCAGGAATGACGGCCGCCCGATCGGAGAACAGCAACTCCGCGAGCGACAGTCGCAGCAGCCGTCCCCTGCCATTCTTCAGGACCACTTCATTGCCTGCCGTGGTCGCAGCCATCTGCACCACCTCGACGGTCTCCCCGTCGTAGCGGAACCGCGTACCGACTCCGACCCGTGCTCCAGCGTCGCTCATGCCGACCTCCGGCAGACTCGGGACGGGCGGAGCGGGCGGTCGAGGTCTACGAGAAGCTCGTGAGTCCAGAGCAAGTGGTGTACAGCAGAGCGCACTTGCTGCTCCGCGTATCCCGGAATCCGGCTCGCGATCTGCCCCAGCCGAACATCATCGAGATCGACACCACGCAGCTCGGCCAGGAGATCGGCGCCGAACAGCCAGGACCGCCGATAGCCGGCCAGGAAACGGATGTTCTCCAACTCCGCTGGTGGAGGCTCGCTCCAGACCTCGTACTGCCAGCCGCGCGACTCCACCACTCTGCGGGTCCAGTCGAAGGTGAAGGCCACTTCGGGCTTGGACACGCGACGCAGCGGCTTGACGTCTACTACTACGGGCCCTTGTCCGGTGATCAGCAAGTAGTCCGGGATGTGCTTGCGGACCTTCCCCTCCAGCGCCGCCTTCAGCAGGAACGGCTGGGCCACAATGTGGCGTACAGAGGGATCGAAATCGGCGAAGAGCAGGCGTGCCAACTCCAGCCGTGACTCGTAGATCACGTGGTCGTTCGTCGTCGCCGACCAATAGATTCCTGAGTAGTGCTTCTGCCCCTTGAACCAGCGGAACGTTCGCCACGGCGTCGCCGATGCAAGGAGCTCGACGGGCACCTCGCTCCAGGCCCGGTCCTCGACCACCGCGCGCCCCTCGGGACGGACGCTCACAGACGCAGCGAATTCCCCCACCGCACACCCCCCAGCCACAGATCAACTTTCTGTGCAGCCAAGGTGCCAGCGCAGCGAACGCAGGCGGGATAGATCACCGTTCTCGTCACCCGAATAGGTGACGCTCCGACCTGCGAGTCTCACGGCGACGGCATAAATGCCGCCGCCGTGCAATTCTCACTGAGATTATGCAGCGAGTTTTGAGACCCTACAGCCCTGCTGCGTTCAGGTCGGGTCAGGAAGAGCTGCCGCGCGGGAAGGAGACCTCCACGCGACGGTTCTTCTTCCGGCCCTCTTCCGTGCTGTTGTCGGCGATCGGGTACTCCTCGCCGTAGCCGCGGATCTCGAAGGTGATGCTCGAACCGAGTTCCTTGGACAACACCGTGTTCACCGATTCGGCACGCTGCTTGGACAGGACGTCGCCGTGCTCGGAGGAACCGAGGTCGTCGGTGAACCCGAAGATCCTGACCTTCGTGGCCTTCTGCTTCTTGATCTCGTCGGCGATGGCCGAGATACGGGAATTGGCCGCGCCGCTCAGCTTGGCGCTGTCCTTACCGAAAAGGACCTCGGACTGCAACGCGAACTTGATGTTCGCGTTCGTATCCTCGCGACGCTCCTGACCCCCCTCGTCCTCAACCACCTGGATGATGTCGAGGACTCTGGCCGGAGCGAGCTTGCTGCCCTCTGGCATCTTGAGATCGGGATCATTCCCGTCCAGGTCTACCGGTGGCTTCTCCGAAACTTCCGTTCCCGGAGGCACACTCGGACCTTCATCCGCCTGAGCCGCTGGCGCACCGAGGACCGACACACAAGACAGCAGGAGGGCAGAAGCAAATACTTTTCCTGCAACCTGCCTTGACTGACGCAGAGATGTGTAAGTCATTTCAGCCATCACCCAGAGATCTTCAGCGAAGTGGTCGCGAACGTCGGCAGGGTGAAGTCAACCTCAGTCGTCGTACTCGGCGGCGCCGGGAACTGCATGAATACAGGGGTGGACTTGCCGGGCTGGACTGCCGACATGTCCGTGGTGCAGAGGCACCGCCCATCGGTGTCACGGAGGATGTAGTAGCGCTTCTTACCCGTCTTGTCCACCAACGTCGCGCCACCGACAGAGTTGAGATTGCTGTTCACGATGGTGGTCTCGGCGCCGGCCCAAGCGGACGGGTTCACAGGGGTGTCACCCTTGTTCGTCAGTTCTCCCTGCACGGTGACGAACCCACCAGAGTCACGTTTCACTTCGTTGATGACCAGCAGCATGCCCTTGTCACCGTTGACTTGTGCGAGTTTCACATTCGGGTCCACCTGGTCCCCGGCGGCGGTGTCCTGCTTTGCTCCCTTGTCCCCGCCCGAGGTCTTGGACGACGAACCTGGGTCCTTCGTCTCTACACCGTCGTCGCCGCCGCAACCGCTGACGACGAAGGCCAGAGCGGCCACCATCGAAGCAGCCGCTACAACCCTTCGGGACTTTGTGGTGCGCCGAATGCTCATGGGTTCAGAATCCTTTACTCGTCGTTCGCTGTCAGTCGTCGATCAGGTGCACGGCAAAGAGCAACTTCATCAGGCCAGCCAGGGGGTCACTGTCACTCAGGTCGATGGTGACGTTCCGTCCGCCACAACTGAATGCAACAGGACCGGGTGTGTCCTTCGAGCCGTCCTTGCCCTTGTCGTCGCCTTGACCCGGATCGGGTACTTCGGGGGCAGGCTTCGAGCTGCACCGAAACTTGATCACTGCCGTTGCCGTCGCTGTGGCGTGCTCGTTCTCCGTACCGGGGAGGAGAGAGTCGCCGACGGTGTAGCGGGTCTTGACTCTGGCTGTGACCTTGTCCTGCAGATACCCGGGGACCCAGTGGCACCCTCGAGGGACGCGGTCGTTCCCCTCAAGATCCGAACGATTGTCGGACGCGAGTATCTGGGCCTCGTTGCAACCGTCCCAGCCGTACTGGTGGAATTCCAGGAATTCCTCCAGCCCGTCGGGGGTCCGGAGAGCCTCCAGGAACGGAGGACCAAGCCCGTCACGGGCGGTCTGGGCAGCCGCAAGCGCGGCAGCGTCGGCTGCGCCTTGAGCTCCATTGCGCGTAGCGGAAGCCTGACCAACAGCAAAGAACGCGAACGCGAGGAAGAGCAGGCCCACCACCATCATCATGTAGATGGGGAAGGCCTGCCCTGCGTCGCTGCGGTCCCTCGCGGCCATTAGCCCGCCTTGATCTGGTCCACCAGCTTGGTGATACGGCCCGTGATCGCCCCGCCGATGCCCGAGGCCACCATGCCACCGATGATCGCGACGACCACCAGGATGATGCCGAGGTACTCGAAGGCCGTCTGGCCGCGGTCCGCGGTCTCGTAGCGCTTCTGGATCTTGGAGACGGCGGTGTTGGCCCAGCCGGCCACGCGGATCTGGGTGTTGACGGCGGTCTTCAGGGTGATGTTCGACATGGTGTTCCCCTCCAGATTCGGCCGACCGTTTGCCGGTCGACTCACAAGTTCTTTCGCTGTCACACCCGTTACCGGCTTCCTCCTGGCCGGTGCCGTTTGCGACATGAGAAACATACGGCGGAACACCATGCCCGCCAGAGGGCCCCAGGACCCATTCCCGGGCCCAATCCACCACATGGGCCCTGCAGGACCGATGCTGAACCCCCGGACTCTCGCTCATTACGCCGCCCACACCCGCGCTCGTACCCACGACGTCTCGCCGACTCCCCCGCTCCGACACGGCTACCTGCCCCCCTGTGCACCGGGACCCGAGGCGGGCGCCGTTCCAAGCCATCGGGCGATTGCCTCGCTGCGGCTGCCGCTGTGCAGCTTGGTGAAGATCCGGTTGATGTGGTTCTTCACAGTCTTCTCGCTGATGAAGCAGGTGGCGGCGATTTGCTGGTTGCTCATTCCCGACGCGATCAGCTCCATGACCTCCACCTCCCTCGAACTCAACCCGTACTGCTGCTTGTTCTGGGCCATGCCGGGCCCCCCGGATACAGAAGACTGTGCCACACCCGATTGCACATGCGAAAGACCTTGCTGGTGTTGAGGTGGTTGCGCCGCAGGTGGAGGCATCGACGATGCCATGCCCGGCGGGGGCATCTGTGCATACGCACCGTGTTGCGGCAGCACGCCTGGCCCAGGCACATGGCCGGAGCCATGACTGTCGTAGCCGGGGACCTGGTAGGGCACACCCGTGGTCAGGGCGGACCCGAGTCCCTCCGGAAGCGGTGTGCCCTGCGGTCCGGGGCCCTGCCGCATGTGGGCGAGCAGCGCGTTGGCCGCCGTGGCCGTGAAGTGCGCGCGGCCGCTCTTCGTATCGCGTACTGCCTGCACGAGCTGGTTCGCCGTGAACTCGCCGTGGACCAGATAGCCGCTCGCGCCCAGGCGCAGCGCCTCATGGACGATCTCGCTCTCGCGGCTGTAGGTCAGCATCATCACGGGTGCAACCTGTACCAGGTGAGGCAGGGCGGAGATACCGTCCACGCCGGGCATCCGGACATCGAGCAGGACGACGTCCGGACGGTGCTGCAAGGCCATGTCATAGGCCTGACGGCCGTCCGCGGCCTCGGCCGCGACCTCGATGTCCTCGCGGCCGGAGAGCAGGGCACCGAGGCCGGCCCGAACCACGGGGTTGTCGTCGGCGACGACGACCCTCAACGGTCCGGGGGCCGGCAGGTCGGGGGCGGGTGGGAAGGCGGGCAGGGCTCCGGATGCCGCGGTTTGCTGCGGAGCGGGGAATCCTGGGGAGCTGGATTCCGAATTGATGGGCGTGGCGTGCGAGGACGTGTGCTGGGAGGCGTGATGCTGTGCTTCCCAGTTCTGGCCCGAGGCGTGCGAGATGTCGTCCGGCATTCTGCGACCTCCTCTCAGACTCTGTGGGGGGACGGTGTGGAGTGGGTTAGTTGAACTGCTGTACGGATGGTGCTTGGGACACGGCCGCCAACGGCAACTCCAGGCGGACTTCCGTGCCTTTGGCCGCCTTGCCCTTGCCGATGCGGATACGGGCACCGATGGACGCGGCGCGTTCGACCATGCCGACGAGGCCGAAGTGGCCGGCCCGCTTGAGGTCGTCGAGCGTGGTGCCTGCGGGGAGGCCCTGCCCGTCGTCGTACACGCTGACGCGCAGGACATCGCCCTTCACTCCGGCCAGGACGACCACGTAGGAGGGGTGGGCATGGCGCTGCGCGTTCTCCATCGCCTCGGAGGCAATGGTGAGGAGCTGGCGGCCGACCACCTGGGGTACTGGCGGGACCGGAATCTCATTGAGGGTCCTGAAGGTGGCGGTGAGGCCGTGGCGGCGTGTGAAGTCGTCAGCGCGGGCGCGGAGTTCGCCGACTATGTCCACGCCGCCGTCCAGGCCCGACTCCCTGCGGAGGTCGGACAGGAGTTCGCGTGATTCCGCTGCCGCCCGACGGGCCGACCGGGCGACCAGTTCGGCCTGGTGCTTGACCGTGAGCGGGTCCATCCGGTCCGACGAGTGGGCCAGACCGTCGGCGGCGAGTGCCAGCCCGTGGAGGGTCTTGGCGACCGAGTCGTGCATCTCGCGGGCCAGCCGGGTGCGCTCTCCCTCGACGGCCTCGTTGACCGCGAGCCGCGCTCTGGTCTCCGTGAGGGCCTGACTTGCCGTGCCGAAGCGGAGCAGCAGATTGCGCAGGGTGACACCGACGGCCCCGGCGATCACACAGAATCCGGGGAGGAGCAGCGCGGTCGCCTCACCGGCCTCCAGCTGCGGGTCAGTCCCGTAGACGCCGAAGATGATCAGCGTCTGAAGTGCGGTGAATGCCGCCGCACCCCGCCATCCGTAGACCAGACCCGCAAGCAGCGGCGTGCAGACCGTCACGTATGCCAGGGTGGACTCCGGCGTGGCCGTGATCAGCAGCAGGGCGCCGAAGGTGGCGTCGACGCCGAGCAGCCAGCGGTGGCGCAGGAACAGTGGGCCGAAGCGCTCCCAGTCCCGGAAGAGGACGTAGGAGCCCATGAAGGTGACGAGGATGGCCGCGCCGATCAGCCAGGTCGCGAGACCCGGTGCCGTGCGGTCGACGGCGAACGGGGTCGCTATGGCCGTCATCGCAAGACGGAATCCGAAGACCTGACGGCACATGGCCTGAAGCGCGTTGAGCTGGATCGCGAAGGCCGGCTGGGCGCCTGGATTGGCGAGTGCCTGGCGCACCTCGCTCGTCAGTCCCGGTTGTGAGTCGCTGAGTTGAAATGCCATGCGCCTGTCACCTCCCCCTGCTCGTGCTGCTCATCATCCCCGTCGTGCGTGTCATCCGCCGAGGAATGAGAAGTCGACGTTGGCCCCGTACACGAATCCGACCGTCAGGAGCACCAAGGTGCCCGGAAGCAGGAAGGAGGTGACCGCGAAGGTCGCCTTCGGGACGGCCTTGGCCGCCTTCCTGCGGGCGTTCTGGGCATCCGTACGGCGCATGTCGTTGGCGATCTGGATCAGCGTCTCGACGATCGGCGCACCCAGTTCCTCGCCCTGCTGGAGTGTCGTCACGAACATCGCCACCTGCTCCGAGTCATTCCGTTTACGGAGCTCCTCGAAGGCCTGACGGCGGCTGACTCCCATGTCCATCTGGCGCAGGGTGATGCGCAGTTCGTCGGCCCAGGGGCCCTCGTACTTCTCGGCGACACGTTCCAGCGCCTGACGGAATCCGAGGCCCGCCGAGACGACGACCGCGAGGACGTCGAGGAAGTCGGGGAGCGTGCGCTCGATGTGGTCCTTGCGGACCCGGATGGCCGACCAGATGCCGACCTCGACCCAGAAGGCACCGAAGGCGAGGAGCAGAACGGCGAGGAAGACCTGACCGCGCATGAGCATCGACAGTGCGCCGAACGCACCGAGCGCTCCGTAGACGGCACGGCGGGCGGCGTACCGGTCGATGGTGAGCCCGCCGGGGTTACCAGCCATGTCGATCTGACGGCGCTTCTTGTTGACGGCTTTGGGGCCCATCATCCTGAGCACCGCGGGGGCCCACCGCATGCCCATCCGGTCGATGCCGGAGCCGACCGCGCTGGTGCGGGTGGAGCCGACCTCCAGGGCGATGGCGAGGTCGCCGGGGAGCTTGGCGTCGGCTCGGTACATCCGGATGCCGGCGATCGCTCCGTACACAGCGAGACCTATAACGAGTGCGAGCAACAGGTCCATGTCCGCTCCTCCCCCTCAGACGTCGATACGGGACAGGCGGCGGATCACTATGAATCCGATCGCGTACAGGATGAGCGAGACGATGACCGCGGCTTGGCCGACCAGTGCGCCGGTCATACGGTCCAGTGCGCCCGGCATCACGGCGTTCATCAGGAGCATGGCGCCGAAGCCGAAGCCCGGAACGGCGTACGCCGTGACGGTCACCTGCGACAGCTGGGTCTTGACCTCGCGCCGGGTCTCCTTGCGCTCCTCCAGCGTCTCCGTGAGGTTGCGCAGGGAGCTGACGACCGTACCGCCAGCCCGGTTGGACAGGACGAGCGTCGTGACGAGGACGACGAGTTCACGGGACGGCAACCGCTCGGTCAGCTCACTCAGAGCGTCGTCGAGCGATTCGCCGACTCCGAGACGGCGTGCGACACGGGCGAGTTCCTCGCCTGCCGGGTCCTCCAGCTCGTCCGCTGCCATGGCGAGCGCGGTACGCAGGGCCAGTCCGGCCTGGGTGGCGTTGGCGAGGATGCGGGAGAGCTCGGGAAGCTGATTGATGAAGCGGTCGGTGCGCTTGGTCCGCTGCCAGTTCAAGAAGGCGTTGGTGCCCCAGAGACCAATGAGGGCGGCCACCGGGCCGAAGAAGGAGGCCAGGATCGACGAGGCGGTCAGCCACAGACCGGCCATGGCGACCAGTGCGTAGACGAAGAACTCGCCCGGCGTGATCTCCAGCCCGGTGGCCGCGAGCTTCAGCTCGATCTTGCGGCCCAGACTCGTCTTGCGCAGCCTGCGGTCGACGCCCTGGAAGCGGCGGTGGCGTCCTGCGGCCGGTACCCGGCCCGTGTGCGAGAGGCGGTCGACGAGGGCGTCGCGGTCGGCCTTGCCGCCGGCGTATGTGTGCAGGCCCACAACGCCGAGTACGCCGCAGACGAGTGTGACGCCGATCGTGAGAAGGGGGAGATTGGTCATGGCGCGGTACCTACTTGGCCTCTCGGGTGGCGAGCTGTTCGTCGGACGAGGCGACACCGAACGCCTGGGGAATGGGCTGGCTGGCCATATAGAGCCGTTCGGCGATCTTGCGCGGAAGCGGAAGGTACTGGAACTGGCCGTAGATCCGCCCGTCGGCGGCCATCGGCTGGGGGATGAAGCGAGCCACGCTGACAATGCGGTAGTTGTCGCGGCCGTGCGAGTCGAGGATCGCGATCTCGGTGATCTTTCGGCCACCGTCGGCATGCCGGGTGAGCTGGACGATCACGTCGACCGCGCTGTTGATCTGGTCGTGCAGCGCCTCGAAGGGGATCTTGATCTCGGACATCGAGGCGAGGGTCTGCAGACGCATGAGCGCGTCCTCGGCGTTGTTCGCGTGAACGGTCGCGAGGGAACCGTCATGACCGGTCGACATCGCCTGGAGCATGTCGAGCGATTCACCGCCACGGACCTCACCGACGACGATGCGGTCGGGGCGCATACGCAGGGAGTTGCGGACCAGGTCGCGGATGCTGATCTGGCCCTTTCCTTCGACGTTCGCCGGGCGGGACTCCAGCCGGATCACGTGGTTCTGCTGGAGCTGGAGCTCGGCGGAGTCCTCGATGGTGACGATGCGCTCGTTGTTCGGGATCAGTCCGGACAGTGCGTTGAGCAGGGTCGTCTTGCCCGTGCCGGTGGCGCCGGAGACGATGATGTTGAGCTTGGCCTGGACGAGGCCGGAGAGCAGGATCAGCATCTGCTCGTCGAGCGAGCCGAAGTCGATCATCTCCTGGAGGGTGAAGGCCCGCGGGAACCGTCGGATGGTGAGCGTCGCGCCGGTCAGTGAGAGCGGCGGGATGATCACGTTGACACGCTCGCCGCTGGGGAGGCGGGCATCAACCATCGGGTTCGCCTCGTCCACGCGCCGGTTGACGGTCGACACGATGCGCTCGATGGTCTGCATCAGCTGTTCGTGCGAGCCGAAGCGCATCGGGAGCTGTTCGACCTTGCCGCTGCGCTCGACGAAGATCTGGTCCGGTCCGTTCACCATGATTTCGGTGATGGACGCGTCTTCGAGAAGTGGTTCCAGGATGCCGAGGCCGAGGGCCTCGTCGACGACCCGGCGGATCAGCTGCGAGCGTTCGAGGGTCGAGAGGACCGGGCCTTCGCGGCTGATGATGTGCCCGAGTACGCGCTCCAGGCGGGCCCGCCGGTCGGCGGCGGCCAGCGAGGACATCTCCGCGAGGTCGATCTCCTCAAGCAGCTTGGCCCGGTAGGAGGCGACCATGTGGCCGTCCTCCCGCCCCCCACCGTGCTCCTCGGGGGCGGTGATGCGTGCCCGCAGGCTCATTTCGCTGACTCCTAGGTCCGGCTTGCCGGTGGTGCGGTGTGGGGGCGGGTGGGGATGAGGCCGATATCAGTCGCGGGGCATGGTGGAGCTGCGTGTGGCCTTTCCCCATGACAGACCGGGGATGACACTGGGGATCTCGACTCTGGCCGTGTACGTCACTTCGTCGTCTCCACCCGATGTCTTCCAGGTCAGGCCGTCCGAAAGCCAGCTGCTGATCGCACGTTCACCTGCCTGTTCAGGCCAGAGCTCCGGACGGTCGTGACTGGCCGTACGGGCAGCAACCCGCGCGGCAGTGCCTGCCTGGTTTGCCGTGTACGCCGCGACCCCAAGCTGGATGGCGCAGAGGCCGACCAGCAGGAGCAGCGGAATGAACCCCATGTACTCGATGGCGACCTGACCGCGGTCGCGGCGGCTCATGTCTGTGGCCCGTTCCATCAGTCAGCCCTCCAGCACCGAGGCCGCATCGCCCTCGACCTCGAACGGGAAGTTGAGTACACCCGGGACCAGTACCGGCACCGACAACGTCACCTTGGCCCGGTACAGGCCTCGCTCTGGTCCACAGTCGGGCTGAGCCGCACGCGCCCAGGCATCAGGCAGATCCTCCTTCGCTGCTTCGATGCAGTCCGTCTCCGGATTCCCGGCTGACCCTGACCCCGCCCGCGCCCCCACGTCCGCCGCATTGCCGGCCAGGCTGAACGTGTAGCCGATCAGGGCGCACTGCCAGAGCGCAATGAGCAGCAGAATGATCAGCGGCGTAACCCCGACGAATTCGATCGCGGTCTGTCCGCGGTCGCGGTCACGCCCCCTGCCTATCCGGGTGTCCGCCATCTCCGTGGTTGCCATGGATCAACCTGCCCCCTCAGTCGGTCTTGCCACGGCCCGTGGAATCGCCGCGCCTGCGCGCGCGGCCGATCGAGCCTCGATCGTTTCGGTACTTTCCGCCGCTCTTGTCCGAGCTCTCGGCGGCACGGACGATGCCGAGTTCTCCCGCCAGAGCCCAGAGTGCCTGCTTCACGATGCTCTTCGGGTCGAGTTCATGCATCCGCCCGGCATCGACGACACCTTGAAGTTCCTTGAAATTCGCGGGAATTGCCGTGCCGGCGATGCGGGTGCCGGTGATCTTCTGGATCAGCGGCGGCTGGATCTCGGTGTTGCGGTTGAAGCGGTTGACGACTGTCGTCGTCTCCTCCGCCTTGCGGATCTGCAGCCGGTCCCACATCCGTACGATGCGCTTCGCGCCACGTACCGCGATCACGTCCGGCGTCGTGACCAGCAGCGCGATGTCCGCCATTTCGATGGCCGCGGCGTTGGCGCCGTTCATCTGGCCGCCGCAGTCGATGAGCACGACCTCGTACCGCGAGCGCAGCGCGCTGACGATCTGCCGGGCGGACCGGTCGCTGACCTCCTCGCCGCGTTCACCGTCACCGGGCGCCAGCAGCAGCGCGATTCCGGTGCTGTGGCTGAACACGGCGTCGGACAGGACGCGTGGCGAGATGTCGGTGATCGCCGCCAGGTCCACGATCGAGCGCCGGAACTGGACGTCGAGATACGAGGCGACGTCCCCGGACTGGAGGTCCATGTCGACCAGCGCGACGGTCCGGCCGGAGGCCTGCGCCGCCAGGGCGAGCTGCACGGCGGTCACCGTCGCACCGACCCCGCCCTTGGCGCCGCTGACCGTCACGACGGTGCCGCCGGGCCCGGTGAAGACGTCGCCGCCGGCGCCGAGGTGCCGGCGTACTCCGACGGACCACTGGGCGGCCGACTGGACCCGGTTGACCAGTTCCTCGTAGCTCAGCGGCAACGTGACCAGGCCACGTGCGCCGGAGTCCATCGCCGCGGAGAACAGGCCGGGGCTCGCGTCGGCGGTGATGAGCACGACCCCGATGGCGGGGAAGCGCAGGGATACCTCCCGGATCAGCTCCAGGGCCGGCACCGGACCGATCCGCTCGTGGACCAGCACGACCTCGGGCAGCTCGTCGAGGGACTCGCCCGCGAGGCGCGCGAGCGTGTCGATGAGCTGGGTCGAGTCGCCGACCGGAGCGGCCGGCTCCGCGTCGGGGAGCTGGCTGAGCAGGGTGGTGACGGATCTGGCCGCGTCGGCGTCACCGACGGCCGGGAGGATCCTCGTGGTCATGCAATCCTCACTTGTCCTTGTTGAGCGTGTAGGTGCGGTCGCCCGGACGGATACTGCTGTCGCTGCCGGTGGCGATGAGCGCGAGGCGTACGTGCTCCGCGAACGACTCCGCGTACGCGATGCGCTGGGTGTCGAGTGTGTTGAGGGCGAAGGTGATCGGAACGGCCTCGGTGGCCTGGCTGCCCTTGCCGTCGCTGCTCGGGTCCAGGGCGGTCAGCTTGCCGACGTCCAGGACCTTGGCGTTGGAGACGATGACCTTCGACTGTGCCGGTTCGCCCTCGCGCTCGCCCGCGAACGTGGCGTAGACGTTGACCGTGGCACCGGAGGTGATCTTCCCCGCGACGCCGGTCGCGGCGTCGATCATGATCGCGATCTCCTGCTCACCGGGCTGCAGGGCGGGACGCGACTCCATCATGTCGGACTGGAGCAGCGAGCCCTCCTTGAGCGTGGTGAGGGCGATCTTGCCGTTGACCTCGGAGAGGTCGGTCACCGCGTTGGAGGAGAGCCACCGCTTCGGCATCGAGACCTTCTCGAACTTGTCCGGGGTCAAGTTGGTGAAGGGTGCGACGTCGCTCTTCAGCTTGTAGGCCGAGACCTCGGGTCCGACCTTCGAGTTCACGTCGCTGATCACCGAGAGCACTCCGGCGAAGGCGCCGAAGGCGCACAGGACCGAGAGGAGCAGGAGTATCACGCCGCGGCGCTGGCGGGAGTTCATGGGCCGGACAACCTCGTTCGGGTCGGATGCGTGGGGCAGCGGACAGAAGAATGCGCGGGGGCTGTGGGAACGGTTCGGGCTGTTGTCTGGAGAGCGGGCTGAGCCGGGTGTGCGGCACGGACGGTGTCCGGACCGCGAGGGCGTCCGCGGAGGAGGAATCCGCGGTTGCTACGACCGTGGCGGTGCAGGCGCTCCATGGTTCAGGACACCGGACGACGGAATTCGGTTCTCGGTAGCGGGAAGCGGTGAGGAACAGAACCCGCAACGATCACCGATCAGCTCCATTCCGCACCAGTGGCAGGTCTCTCGCCTTACTGAGGAAACGAGTTGGTACAGGACGGAGATATCCGGAAGGAAAGCCGCGAATTCGATCAACTTCCCGGTTCCCCACCATCGGGAGGAATCGGCGGGCAGCGTTGCGTCCTGAATCGCCTGCACCTTCCAGGCGGGCGCCAGGGTCTGCTGCACCCACTCGGACTGCAACTGACCCTTGGCGACCAGCAGATGAGTACCGAAATCCGGCCCGGCCAGCGGCTCCGCGTTCGGGCCGACCTTGACGAGCTGGGGGTTCGGTCCCGCGAGTACGGCGAACTGGGAGCCGGGGACCCAGGACTTGGCGTGCGTCTTCAGGCTGACGGGGACGCGGTCGAGCTTGGTCACCGAGTTCAGCAGGGCGCCCGCATGGATGTAATGGGAGAGAAGCCGCGCGGAGGAGGCAACCACTCCGGGGCTGAAGTCACAGATGGACAGCTGCCGCAACTGCCTGACCAGCACAGCGACTCCCAGTGGCGGCAGATCCACCTTGAGCAGCGCGATGCGATCGCTCTCCAGCACGGACCGGACGGCGTGAAGTCGCCGCTCGTGCGCGAGGGCGATGCCCGTCGGATAGACGGCGATCACATACCCGTGCTGCTCCAGCATCAGGTGCATGTCGCCGATCGCCAGGTCCATCGCCTGGGCGTCGGGCGCCTGCAGCAGGGCTGCTGTCGGCGTCTGCTGATCGGTCGGCGGTAGGACCAGATCAGCGCTGGTCACTGCTATTGCGGTCGGCACGCTGTTCCCCGTTCGGCTCCGGCCGGCGTCGCCATGACGTCGGCCGCAATCGCTCCTGCTCCGTGCTTCTGCCTCAGCTTCTGCTCCAGCACTTTAACCGCGTCCTACACGGCAGAGAACACCCAGCGGAACCCGGTACGGCAACACCCTTGCATCAGCCACCCAACACTCACGTACGAAATCGGACCAAACCGAAAGTTGTTAACTTCTGTACCACTGCGGAGGGTTACTGTCAGGCATTCCCATTTCCGGTCCGTTGAAATTCATTTGCCCACGTCAATGTAGATTTTGGCATGTTCGCGCCATATTGGTGTGGCCGAAAGTCGTTACTGTCCGGCCATGTTGCCCACGTCACCCGTGAGGGGTCGCTCGCATCGGTCCGCCGGTTGCCATCCTCACGCGGGCGGCGTGTGCGTGTGCCGTGCGGGGCGGGTGCAGATAACGCGTGGGCGAAGCACGGGCTGTTGGCGCACCGCCCGCATGTGTACGGGCAGCTCACGCCCGCACCGCCGCGCCCCGGGGAGACGTCCCATGCGGCCGTCGCTGCCAGAGGTCTTGACAACTTGATTGGTCTGGACCAGTTTATCGGCCAGCGGTGGCCACCGTTCCTCGATTCCACACCCCCTTTCATCCCCGTGTCGCTCCCCCGCCATCCCCAACTCCCCCACGGAGGCAGCAAGTGGAACGTTCCCCCGTAACCAGCCGCAGACGGCGCCGCACCCGCCAGGGACTGGGCGCCGCCGTGGCGGTCGTCGCCGCGGGCGCCCTGAGCGTCACCGGTCTCGTCAGCAGCGCGCAGGCCGCCGACGTCAACGTCGCCAAGAACGCGGGCTTCGAGTCCGGCCTCGCCAACTGGACGTGTTCCGGCGGCTCCGGCGCCACCGTCTCCTCCCCCGTGCACGGCGGCACCTCGGCCCTCAAGGCGACCCCGGCCGGCCAGGACAACGCCAAGTGCACGCAGACCGTGGCGGTGAAGCCCAACTCGACCTACGCGCTCAGCTCCTGGGTCCAGGGCGGGTACGCCTACCTGGGCGTCAGCGGCACCGGAACCACCGACGTGTCCACCTGGTCCCCCGGCTCCAGCAGCTGGTCCCAGCTCTCGACCAGCTTCAAGACCGGGGCGAGCACCACCTCGGTCACCGTGTACACGCACGGCTGGTACGGCCAGGCGGCGTACTTCGCCGACGACCTCTCGGTCAGCGGCCCCGACGGCGGCGGCGGCACCGACCCCGGCCCGGCGATCCCCGCCGCCCCGGCCGGTCTCGCGGTCGGCGCCACCACGTCCTCCTCCGTCTCGCTGTCCTGGGGCGCGGTGTCCGGCGCGACCGGCTACACCGTCTACAAGGACGGCGCGAAGGCCACCACCGCCACCGGGAACTCGGCGACCGTCACCGGACTCGCGGCCAACACCGCGTACCAGTTCACGGTGACCGCCACCAACGCGGCCGGTGAGTCCGTCAAGTCCGCGGCCGTCAGCGGCCGTACGGCCGTCGGCGGCGGCACCGACCCGGGCATCCCGTCCACCTCGGTGCCCAAGCACGCGGTCACCGGCTACTGGCAGAACTTCAACAACGGCGCGACCGTGCAGAAGCTCAGCGACGTACCCGCGAACTACGACATCATCGCGGTCTCCTTCGCCGACGCCACGACGACGCCCGGCGCCGTCACCTTCAACCTGGACTCGGCGGGTCTGAACGGCTACACCGTCGACCAGTTCAAGGCCGACATCAAGGCGAAGCAGGCGGCCGGGAAGAACGTCATCATCTCGGTCGGCGGTGAGAAGGGCTCGGTCTCGGTCAACAGCGACGCCTCCGCGACCAACTTCGCCAACTCCGTCTACTCGCTCATCCAGGAGTACGGCTTCAACGGCGTCGACATCGACCTGGAGAACGGCGTCAACTCCACGTACATGACGAAGGCGCTGCGCTCGCTGTCGCAGAAAGCGGGCTCCGGTCTCGTCATCACGATGGCACCGCAGACCATCGACATGCAGTCGACCGCGGGTGAGTACTTCAAGACGGCGCTCGGCATCAAGGACATCCTGACCGTCGTCAACATGCAGTACTACAACAGTGGTTCGATGCTCGGCTGCGACGGCAAGGTCTACTCGCAGGGTTCGGTGGACTTCCTCACCGCGCTGGCCTGCATCCAGCTGGAGGGCGGCCTCGACCCGTCGCAGGTCGGCCTCGGTGTCCCCGCCTCCACCAGTGGCGCGGGCAGCGGCTACGTGTCCCCCTCGGTCGTGAACGCGGCCCTGGACTGCCTGGCCAAGGGCACCGGCTGCGGCAGCTTCAAGCCGTCGAAGACCTACCCCGGTGTGCGCGGCGCGATGACCTGGTCGACCAACTGGGACGCCAAGTCGGGCAACGCCTGGTCGAACGCGGTCGGCCCGCACGTGCACGGCCTGCCGTAACCGGCGCCCGGAGCGATTCGGGCACGTCAGCCACCGGCCGGACCCGGTGTGCGCCGTCCCCCAACGGCCGTCCGCCGCCCGGCATCCATGACCAGCAGTGCCGCCGCTCCCCCGGCGGCGCTGCTGCGCGTCATGGCCCGGCGCCGCCCCGGACACTCTGTCGCGGGCCCGCAACAGAGTGTCCGGGACTTGGCACATTCCATGGCTGTCCGCGCGTCCTCGTGGCACCGTTGTGAGGCACGGTGGTGGTGCGACGGGGGGAGTGACATGGCCGGAGCGCGGCTTCGGACTCTGGGGGCGGACGATCCGGCGACGCTCGGACCGTACCGGCTGATCGGACGGCTGGCGTCCGGCGGCATGGGGCGGATCTATCTGGCCCGCGGCGCGCAGGACGGCGGCCGGGGCCTCGTCGCGGTGAAGACCCTGCTGGCCGAGGGGCACGTCAGCGAGGTCGACCGGCGGCGGTTCGCCCGCGAGGTTTCGCTCGCCCAGCGGGTCGACAGCGCGTACACGGCGCGGGTACGGGACGCCGACCCGGACGCCGGGCAGCCGTGGATGGCCATCGACTACATCGCCGCGCCCCCGCTCTCCGAACTGGTCCGCAACTGCGGGGTGTTGCCCGCTTCGGCCGTACGGTGGGTGGCGGCGGGCACCGCTGAGGCCCTGGTCACCCTGCACGGGGCGGGCATCGTGCACCGCGACGTGAAGCCGCAGAACGTACTGCTGCCGCTGGACGGCCCCCGGGTGATCGACTTCGGCATCTCGCACGCCAGTGACCTCACGCTCACCGGTCTCACGCTCGGCACGATCGCCTTCACCTCGCCCGAACAGGCGCGCGGCGAGCCGTCGACGGCCGCCTCCGACGTCTACTCGCTCGGCGCGACGCTGTTCCTGCTGGCCACCGGACGGCCGCCCTACCGTGCGGACGGCGACACCCTGCGGCTGCTGGCCCGGGTCCAGCGCGGCGAACTCGACCTGGACGGACTGCCCAAGGAGCTGGTCGCGACGATCCGGCCCTGCCTGGCCGTCGCTCCGCGCCACCGCCCCAAGCCCGCCGACCTGCTCGCCCGCTTCCGCGAGGAGCAGGCCGGCCTGCCGGCGACGCACGGCGGCGCCCGGTGGCTGCCGCCGCGGTGGACGGCGCTGATCGGCGAGTACGCGGCCCAGGGCCTGGAGCTCACGAACGCCCCTCGCACGGATCCGGCCGCGGTGACCCTCGATCAGCGGACGAACGTGATCCAGGCGCCTCCCCCGACGCTGGTCTACTCACCGGCGCGTGAGGCACGGGCGGCCCGCGACCGCGCCCGCCGCGAGCGCGCGCGGCAGGATCTGGCGGTGCTCGCGGAGCTGGCGGAGCGGCAGCGCGCGGAGCACGCCGAACGGGAACGACGCGAGCAGTTCGAGCGTGAACAGCGGGAGCGGGCCGAGCGCGATCGCCGGGAGCGGGCCGAGCGCGCCGAGCAGGAGCGCGCGGAGGTCGAGCGCGCGAAGGCCGCCCGCCTGGAGGCCGCTCGTCTGGAGGCCGAGCGGCAGGCGGCCCAGCACGCCGAACGGGAACGGGCCGAGCGGGAGAAGGCCGAGCGGACGCGCGCCGAGCGGGCCGCCCGCGCCGCACAGGCCCGTGCCGCACAGCCGCGTCCGACCTCGCCCACCGCCTCGCCCGGCGCCGCCACCGCCTCCTCCCCCGCCCCGGGTCCGGCCGGCCGCACTCCCGCTCCCGCCGGTTCCTCCGGCGGCTCCAAGGCCGGTGGCTGGCTGCTCGCCACAGCCGTCGTCATCGCGCTGCTCATCTGGCAGCCCTGGGAGATGTCCGGGAGCGAGCGCGTCGGCGGAACCGCTTCCGGCAGCACCGGTTCCGGCTCCGCCACGGCCGGCAGCGAGCTCGACACCCATACGGCTGACGGCGGCACCGACAGCACCGATGACCCCGGCGGCACCACGGACGACTCCGACAGCAGCACCGACGAGCAGACGCCGACCCCCACCCCTACTCCGACGCCCACACCCACGCCCACCCCCACGCCGTCCCCCACCCCGGACGCCACGGACCGGGCGTTCCGCGCGGTGCGCGCCGGTGACTGCCTCGACGTGTACAGCGACGGTCGCGGCAACATGAGCGCCCGTGCGCCGGTCCGGGTCGGCTGCGCGGCCTCGAACGCCTTCATGCACGTCAGCCGCGTCACCTCCGCGGCCGGGGGCTCCGGTTCGTGCGACCGGGGGCAGGGCTACACCTGGTGGCACAAGTCGGGTCAGGACGGCGTCGAGAGGACGCTCTGCCTCGATCGGGTGTACCGGGTGGGCCAGTGCTTCCCCGCGCAGGTCCAGGGGGCCACCAGTGCCGATCTGACGGTGGTGCTGAGCTGCGACGCGACGAGCGTGCCACTGGCCGGCCAGTCGATCCTGCGGATCACCGGGTTCTACCGGGCCCCCGCGGCGGACACGAACTGGACGTGCCCGGCCGGGAACGGAGGGCGGTTCTGGTACTGGCCGGTGAACAACGGCCGGAGCGTCATCTGCGCGTCGGCGGCCTGAACCGGCACGGCACAGGGGAGAAGGAGCGGGGCTGGGCGCGCACCCGGCCCCGCTCCCTGATCCGGCGTGGTCCGAACGAGAGGTCTAGGTCCTGTTTCTCGGATCTCCTGACCTGCGAGGGGTGTTGGGGCCAGGCTGGGTTCATGGGCCGTGGGGATCTGACGAATGCGGAGTGGGATCGGCTGGAGTCGTTCCTACCTCCTGGTGGTACGCGTGGAGGTCGGTGGAGCGATCACCGCCGGGTGATCAACGGGGTTCTCTACCGGGTGCGGACCGGCGTGCAGTGGCGGGATCTGCCGGAGCGATTCGGGCCATGGGAGACGGTCTATAAACGACATCGTCGCTGGTCAGCCGATGGAACCTGGCAGATGCTGCTGTCTCGCATCCAGGTAGCCGAGGACGCCGAGGGCGGCATCGACTGGGACGTGTCGGTGGACTCGACAGCCGTGCGAGCCCACCAGCACGCCGCCGGTGCGAGGAAAGCGCCCCCGGCCGCCGTCCCTCAAAGGGGGGCCAAGTGGGGGACGAACCAGGTCGATCCGGTACTGCGGAGACTGACCATCCGCCTGGAGGAGGTGGTCAGGTCGGCGAATGTCTGGGACGTTCCCGCGGAGGATTCACCACCAAGATCCACCTCGTTGCCGAGGGACGATGCCGGCCCCTCGCCTTCGTCCTGACACCCGGACACTACGGAGACGGACCCCAGCTCGAGCGGGTGCTGGAACAGGTTCTGGTGCCGCGAGCCGGAGTCGGCCGGCCACGCACCCGGCCCGACCATGTCTTGGCGGACAAGGCCTACACGTCCCGGAAGAACCGCCGCTACCTGCGACGACGCGGAATCCGGCACACCATCCCCGAACGTCTCGACCAGCAGAGACACCGCAAGAACCGAGGTTCACGCGGCGGTCGGCCTACCGGTTTCGACAGCGAGCTCTACAAGAAGCGCAACACCGTCGAACGCACCATCAACCGCCTCAAAGGCTTCCGCGCCGTCGCGACCCGCTACGAGAAACGCGCCTACATCTACCTCGGCACCGTCACACTCGCAGCACTCATGATCTGGCTCCGTACATGATCCGAGAAACAGGACCTAGATCACCAGGCTCAGCAGCGCCGCCACCACGAAGCCCGCCACCGACAGGACCGTCTCCAGCACCGTCCAGGACTTCAGGGTGTCGCGCTCCGAGATGCCGAAGTACTTCGACACCATCCAGAAACCGCCGTCGTTGACGTGCGAGGCGATGATCGAACCGGCCGAGATCGCCATGATGATCAGCGCCAGGTGCGGCTGCGACATGCCCTGGCCCTCGACCAGCGGGACGACGATGCCCGCGGTGGTGACGATGGCGACCGTCGCGGAACCCTGGGCGATGCGCAGCACCGCGGAGATCAGCCAGGCCAGCAGGATGACCGGCAGGCCGACGTCGTTGAACGTGTCCGCGAGCGCGTCCGCGATGCCGCTGCTCTTGAGTACGGCGCCGAAGATCCCGCCCGCGCCGACGACCAGCAGGATGTTGCCGACCGGCTTGAGGGAGGAGGTCGACACCGACTCCAGGGACTTGCGGGACCAGCCGCGCCGGATGCCGAGCAGGTAGTACGCGAGCAGCAGCGCGATCGTCAGGGCGACGAACGGGTTGCCGAAGAACTCGACGACCGAGCGGAGCGTCGAGGGGTCCAGGGCGATGGAGGAGAACGTCGCGGCGAGGATCAGCACCAGCGGGGTGCCGATGATCGCGAGTACGGTGCCGAGCGCGACCGGGGCCTCGTGCGGGGTGACTCCGGCGGCGCGCTGCTCGGCGACGACCGCGGCCTTCGCCTCCTCGGCGGCCTCGACCATGTCCTGCGGGACATCGACGAAGATCCGCTTTCCGATCCAGGCGGCGTATCCCCAGGCGGCCAGTACGGACGGGATGCCGACGACGGCGCCCATCAGGATGACCCAGCCGAGGGAGACGTGGAAGAGGCCGGCGGCGGCGACCGGGCCGGGGTGCGGCGGCAGGAACGCGTGGGTCATGGACAGGCCCGCCAGCAGCGGCATCGCGTACAGCAGGATCGACTTGCCGCGGGGGGTCCCCCCTGGTCGAGCGGAGTCGAGAGCTTGGGGGCGCTTGGCGGCGGCGTACACGATCGGTGCGAGGACGAAGATGCCGACGTCGAAGAAGACCGGGATACCGAAGATCAGACCGGTCAGGCCCATGGCGAGCGGGGCGCGCTTCTCGCCGAAGAGATTCAGCAGCCGGGCGCTCAACACCTCTGCTCCGCCGGAGACTTCGAGGATCGCGCCGAGCATCGTGCCGAGGCCGATGATGATCGCGACATGGCCGAGGATGCCGCCCATGCCGGATTCGATGACGGAGACGGCGGCCGACTTCTGCACCGTGCCGAAGAGCTCCGTGACGGAGAGTCCGGCGCCCAGGCCGACGGCTATGGAGACGGCGAGCAGCGCGACGAACGGCTGCAGCCTGACCTTGATGATCAGGAAGAGGAGGAGGGCGATTCCGAGTACGGCGACGGTCAGCAGACCGGCCGTCCCGTCTATCAGCAGGAGGAGTCCACCGGTGTGGGGTGGCGTCTCGACCGGTGGGGGGCTCGCGGCGAGCAGCATGGGTAACTCCGTTGTCGGCCATGGGTTGCGGGTAGGGGGGAGCGCGGCACGGCGCCCCGGTGGGGCGGGGCGCCGTGCCGTACGGCGTGGTGCGGTGGAGCGGGAGCGGCAAGGGGATCAGGCTCGGTCGGTATCAGCCGAGGACCGCGAGGGCGTCGATCTCGATGAGCAGGCCCTTGGGCAGGCCGACGTAGACCGTCGTCCGCGCGGCGGGGGCGGCCTTGAGGTTCTGCTCGCCGAAGTAGGTGTTGTAGATCTCGTTCATCTCGGCGAAGTGGTCGACGTCGGTGAGGTAGACGCGCATCATCATGACGTCGTCCCAGCTCGCGCCGCCCTCCTCCAGGATCGCCTTGACGTTGGCGAAGGTCTGGAGGGTCTGCTCGCGCAGGGTGGGACCGGCCGGGGTCGGTGCCTGGCCCTCCACCGCGGGCAGGAAGCCGACCTGGCCGGCGACCTGGAGGATGTTCCCCTTCTTCACTCCGTGCGAGAACTTCGCGGGCGGGGCGGTGTGGGTGCTCGGGGTGAGTGCGGTCTTGTCGGTCATCGCTGATCAGACTTTCTTGGGTCGGGTGGTGCCGGAGTACTCCCGGCTGATGGTGTCGGCGGTGCGCCGGACCAGCGGGAGCAGGGTGAGGAGTTCCTCCGCCGTGACGACCACGTTCGGTGCGGAGACCGACATGGCGGCGACGACACGCCCGTCGGCGCCGCGGATGGGGGCGCCGACGCAGTTGATGGACTCCTCGTGGCCACCGAGGTCGGTGGCCCAGCCCTGTTCGCGTACGGCGGCGAGTTCCTTGAGGAACGCACCGGCGCCGGGGGTCGAACGGGACGTGTACATGGGGTAGTCGAGCTTCTCGGCGACGGCGCGCCGTTCCGGCTCGGTCAGGTCGGCGAGCAGGAGCTTGGCCACGGCGGCGACGGTGATCGCGACGGGTTTGCCGATCCGGGAGTACATCCGTACCGGGTAGCGGCTCTCGACCTTGTCGATGTAGAGGACCTCGTTCTCCTCGTACACCGCGAGGTGGACGGTGTGTCCGCAGCTCTCGTTGAGTTCGGCGAGGTGCGGGTGGGCGATCTCCCGGACGTCGAGGTTCTCGACGGCCTCCTGGGCGAGCGCGAAGAGCCGTGCGCCGAGGCGGTAGCGCTGGTCCTGCTGGCGGTAGACGAGTCCGTGCTCGTGGAGCGTACGGAGCAGCCGCAGCGCGGTGGACTTGTGGACGCCGAGCCGCTCGGCCACCTGTCCGAGGTCGGCGGGTCCCTGCGCGAGCAGTGGCAGGATGCTCAACGCCCGGTCGACGGTCTGGCTCATGTGCTGCGTACCTCCGTGTCGTCCCCCGTCCAGCCGGGGCCGAGACGCAGTCTCCCCCAGGCGGCGTCGTCGAGGGCCGCGAGGTGGTCGGCCCGGTCGCGGGCGGGCGGGTCGGTGAGGTCGCCGGGGACGGTGAGGACGGCGGCGGCCATCAGGTGACCGTGCCGGGCCCGGTCGCGGACGGGCAGTCCGCGCAGGGTGGCGGAGAGGAATCCGGCCGCGAAGGCGTCACCGGCGCCGACGGGCGCGACGACGTCGACGCGCAGCGCGGGGACGTCCGTGACCGAATCGGCTCCCGGGGAGGCCGAAAGGCCGGCCCCGGGGCGGAGCCGGGAAAAGACCGTGGCCCCTTCCGCGCCCCGCTTCACGACCAGCACCGCCGGTTCCGGCAGCGCCGCGCGGATCGCCTCGGCCCCCACGACGCCCCACGCCTCCTGCGCCTCGTCCTCCCCGACGAAGACGAGGTCCGCGCCGCGGGCCAGGTCCAGCAGGACGCCGGGGGAGGCGTCGCCGCCCCGCCACAGTCCGGGCCGGTGGTTGACGTCGAAGGAGACGAGCGGGCGGCCGGGCCGCGGGGCCGTCAGCTCGCGCAGCAGCGCCAGGCAGTCGGCGGAGAGCGCGGCCGTGATGCCGGACAGGTGCAGCACCCGGCGGGCGAGCAGGGCCTCGCGGGGGACGTTGGCGGGCGACATCGCGGAGGCCGCGGATCCGGCCCGGTAGTACGCCACCTCGTGGACGTCGGCCGCGCGGTCGGTCGCCGTGCGGAAGTAGATGCCGGTGGGGCGGGCGGGATCGCGCCGCACCGCGGAGGTGTCGACCCCGTAGGCGGAGATCGCGTCGACGAGATGGTCGCCGAAGCCGTCCGCCCCGACCCGGCTCACCCAGGCCGCCCGGTGCCCGGCCTTGGCGAGCGCGCAGGCCACGTTGGACTCGGCGCCCCCGATCCCCCGGCCGAAGGACGGTACGTCGGCGAGGCGTCCCGGCTGCGAGGGCAGGAACGTCACCATGGACTCACCGAGGCACACGACATCACTGGTCGCGGTGTCGGCGGCGGTCCTGGCCGGGGTTCCGGACACTCGGGGCTCCTCTTGGTCTGCGGGCGGCACCGGTTCTCACCATTGACCGGGCATCGGCTCGGATGTTAGACAGCCCTGAGCGATATACGCAATGGGTGTTGCATATGTTGCAACGCAATACAGTACAGACGTCTGCGGCGCACACGGCTTCTGCGGTGCACACGGCTGACGACGACTGATCACGACTGACGACGACCTACTTCGATCGAGGAGGCACCCCATGGCTGCCGACCGTCCCGTGGCCGGACCGGCCGGACTCGCCGATGAGCGGGTCGACCACCGGTTCAAGGCGCTCCCGCCCGACGCGGAGGGGCTGACCGTCGGCGCGCTGGCCGCCGAGCGGCGCAACCTCTTCACCGGCGGGTTCACCACCCCGGTGCTCGCCCTGTCGGCCGAGTCCGTCGAGCACAACCTCGCCCTGCTGGAGACGTACGCGCGGCGCCACGGTCTCGTGTTCGCCCCGCACGGCAAGACGTCGATGTCCCCGCAGCTGTTCGCCCGCCAGCTGGAGCACGGCGCATGGGGCATCACCGCGGCGGTGCCCCACCAGGCGCGGGTCTACCGGGCATACGGGATCCAGCGGATCTTCCTGGCCAACGAGCTCGTCGACGCCACCGCGCTGCGGTGGCTCGCGGGCGAGCTGGACGCCGACCCCGGCTTCCGGTTCGTCTGCTACGTCGACTCGGTGCGCGGCGTCGAGCTGATGGACGAGGCCCTGCGCGCGGCCCGCGCCTCCCGCCCGGTCGATGTCGTCGTGGAGCTCGGCGCGGGCGAGGGCGCCCGCACGGGCGCCCGTACCGAAGCCGACTGCGCCGCGGTCGCCGACGCGGTGGCCGCGGCCGGGAGCCTGCGCCTGGTGGGCGTGGCCGGTTATGAGGGCGAGGTGCCGCAGGCGACCGGCGAGCGGGTACGGGACTGGCTGCGCCGGCTCGTCGCGCTGGCCGCGGCCTTCGACGCACAGGGGCGGTTCGCCGCGCTGGACGCCGGTGAGCAGATCGTGATCAGTGCGGGTGGCAGCGCGTGGTTCGACGCGGTGGCGGACGTGTTCGCCGGCATCCCGGAACTGTCCTCCCCCGTCTGCAAGTTGCTCCGCTCAGGTGCGTACGTCTCGCACGACGACGGCCACTACCGCCATCTGACGCCCTTCAACAGGGTCCCCGAGGAGGGCGCGCTGCAGCCCGCCTTCCGGCTGTGGGCGCAGGTCGTCTCACGCCCGACTCCCGAGCAGGCGTTCCTCAACGCGGGCAAGCGGGACGCCGCGTACGACCTCGATCTGCCCCAGGCACAGGTCGTGCGGTCGGGGCGGGACGGCTCCGTGCGGGCGGCCACGGGGATCGAGGTCACCAAGCTGTCGGACCAGCACGCGTGGGTCGGGACCGAGGAGGGGACCGGGCTGGAGGTCGGGGACTGGGTCGGGATGGGCCTTTCGCACCCGTGCACCAGCTTCGACAAGTGGCAGCTGATTCCGCTGGTGCAGGCGGACGGCACGGTCACGGACTACATCCGCACGTTCTTCTGAGCCCGCTTGCGAGCCCGGAACCAAGCCCCTCCGGCGGCTGAGAGGCCGTCGGGCGCCCTCTGAGGCGCGGGGGTCCGGGGCAGCGCCCCCGGACCCCCACTGAAAGGCACTCCCATGGACCTCGTCATCCGCGACGCCCGCGTCATCGACGGCACCGCCACCCCCTCCTACCGCGCCGACGTCGCCGTACGCGACGGCCGCATCGCGGAGATCCACCCCGAGCACGCCCCGGGCCCGCGTCCCACCGCCGCCCGCACGCTCGACGCCGACGGCCTCGCCCTGTCCCCCGGCTTCGTCGACATGCACGCCCACAGCGACCTCGCCCTGCTCCGCGACCCCGACCACAGCGCGAAGGCCGCGCAGGGCGTCACCCTCGAAGTCCTCGGCCAGGACGGGCTGTCGTACGCCCCCGTCGACGACCGCACCCTCGCCGAGGTCCGCCGCTCCATCACCGGCTGGAACGGCGACGGGAGCGACATCGACTTCGACTGGCGCACCGTCGGCGAGTACCTGGACCGTCTCGACCGCAACTTCGGCGGCCGGGGCATCGCCGTCAACGCCGCCTATCTGATCCCGCAGGGCACCGTCCGGATGTACGCGGTCGGCTGGGACGACCGGCCCGCCACCGACGCCGAGCTGACCCGGATGAAGCAACTCGTCGCCCAGTCCATGGCCGAGGGCGCCGTCGGCATGTCCTCCGGGCTCACCTACACCCCGGGCATGTACGCGGACGACGCCGAACTCACCGAGCTGTGCCGGGTGGTGGCCGGACACGGCGGCTACTACTGCCCGCACCACCGCTCCTACGGGGCGGGCGCGCTGGAGGCGTACGAGGAGATGGTGCGGCTCACCCGTACCGCGGGCTGCGCGCTCCATCTCGCGCACGCCACCATGAACTTCGGCGTGAACGAGGGAAAGGCGCCGGAACTGCTCGCCCTCCTCGACCGGGCCCTGGACACGGGCGCCGACATCTCCCTCGACACCTACCCGTACACCCCGGGCTGCACGACGCTGGTCGCCATGCTGCCGAGCTGGGCGAGCGAGGGCGGACCGGAGTCGGTCCTGTCCCGTCTCGCCGACGGCCCGACGGCCGCGAGGATCCGCCACGCCATGGAGGTCGTCGGGGCGGACGGCTGCCACGGCGTGCCGATCGAGTGGGACCGCATCGAGATCTCCGGCGTCAGCGTGCCCGGCCTCGGCGAGTACGTCGGCCGTACGGTGGCCGAGTCCGCGCGGCTGCGCGGCGAGGAGCCCTGGGTGACCGCCCGGCGGCTGCTCCTTGACGACCGGCTCGGCACGACGATCCTTCAGCACGTGGGCCACGAGGACAACGTCCGGCAGATCATGCGCCACCGCGTCCACACCGGCGGCAGCGACGGCATCCTCCAGGGCGACAAGCCGCATCCGCGCGCGTACGGCACCTTCCCGCAGTATCTCGGCCGGTACGCGAGGGAGTTGGGCATCCTGCCCCTGGAGGAGTGCGTCGCCCACCTCACGTCCCGCCCGGCGGCCCGGCTGCGGCTGGCCGACCGCGGTCAGGTACGCGAGGGGTACCGCGCCGACCTGGTGCTCTTCGACCCCTCGACGGTGGCCGCGGGCTCGACGTTCGACGAGCCGCGCGCCCTGCCCTTCGGTATCCCGCACGTACTGATCGACGGCCGCTTCGTCATCGAGGACGGCAAGCGGACCCAGGTCCTGGCCGGCCGGGCCGTGCGCTCCGCGCCCCGCGGGTAGCAGCCGCTCCGCTCAGGCCCCGGCCGCCCGCTCCCGCGCCCACGCCAGGTCGTCCTCGGTGGGTGCGTCGTCCTGGGTGAGCGCCCGCCGCCAGTAGCCGCTGAACTCGACGGCGGACCTGGGCAGTCCGCGTTCCTCGACGAGATGGCGGCGCAGCGCCCGGACCGTGCCGGCCTCCCCCGCGAGCCAGGCGGCCGCGCTCCCCCCGGGCAGCGCGGCCGACCGGACCGCGTCCAGCAGCGATTCGCCCCGGTCCCGGTGCACCCAGCGCAGGGTCAGCTCGGCCGCGGTGTCGAACCGCTGCTCCTCGGCCGCGTCGGCGACCTCGGCGCAGACCGTCACCGGCGCCCCGGCCGACAGGGATTCGAGGATCGTCCCGATCGCCGGGAGCGCCGACTCGTCGCCGGCCAGCAGCAACCGGCCGGCCTCGGGCAGCGGCCGCGCGTACGCCGAGGACGGGCCGACCATGCCGACCACGTCCCCGGGCCCGGCACCGAGAGCCCAGCGGGTGGCGGGCCCGCCGTCGCCGTGGAGCACGAAGTCGACGGCCATGAGGCCGGAGCCGGGATCGTACGAGCGGACGGTGAAGCTCCGCATGAGCGGCCGCTCCGGTTCGGGGATCGCGAGGCAGGCCTCGTACCAGCGCATTCCGTAGGTGTCCTCGGCGTCCGGCTCCGGCAGCCGGGGCGCGTGCTGCCCCTGCCTCGGGAAGCAGAGCTTCATCTGCTGGTCGGGCCGGTCCTCCATGACCGACGCCAGCGCGTCCCCGGAGAAGGTGACCCGCAGCATCCGCGGGCTGATCCGCTCGACACCCGCGACCCGCACATACGACACAGTCAAGGTCCGCACCACCGCTGCGACACCAGCCTCTCATCGGAGTTTGATACTTTACGGCATAAGGAGTTGCGGGAGCGAAGTTACTTTACGACGTAAGGAGTCGCAAGTGGTGGTCTATGCCGGGCAGGGCGATGCCCGACGGTCGATGTCCCTGCTGTGGCGCTCGGCCGCACCGCAGGAGCCGGGCCGCACCCCCGGTCCCGGCCCCAGGCCCGGACTGACGGTCGACGCGATCGTGGCCGCCGCGATCGCCGTCGCCGACGAGGACGGCATGGCCGCGCTCTCGATGCGGGCGGTGGGCGAGCGGGTCGGGCGCACGGCGATGGCGCTCTACACCTACGTTCCCGGCAAAAGCGAACTGCTGGACCTGATGTACGACGCGGTGCACGCGGAGCTCCCCGGCGACCGGCCCGCAGGGGGCGACTGGCGTACGGAGCTGACGCGTTGGGCGCAGGACACACTCGCGTTCTTCCTGCGCCACCCCTGGGTGCTCCAGGTCTCGCAGGCCCGTCCGGTGCTCGGCCCGCACGAGTACGCCGCACTGGACACGCTCGTGCGCTGCCTCTACGGCACGGGGCTCGACGCCGCGGTGCTGCGGCGCCTGGTCGGGACGCTGTTCCACTTCGTGCGGGGCGCCGCACAGACCGTCGCCGACGCGCGCGAGGCGGCGTCGGCGACGGGGCGGCCGGACGAGGAGTGGTGGTACGCCCGCTCGGCGGCGCTCGTCGAGCTGGTCCCGGACTTCGCGGACCGCTACCCGGAGCTGAGCCGGATGGAGCGGGAGTCGGCGCCCCCGCAGCCGACGGGGGACGACACGGTGCCGTATCCGGAGCGGGAGGCGCGGGAGACGTTCACCGCAGGGCTGGACGTACTGCTGGACGGCATCGAAGCGGCGGTCCGGCGGGGCCGGGGGCCGGGCGCGTGAACACGCCCTGACCCCCTGGAGTCACCAGCGGTACCAGCGGCCGCGACTGGCGCCGGAACCCGAACGCATGACAAAGCCGAGCAGCCATACCGCGAGCACGATGGCCGCTATCCACCAGAGCAGATTGAGCGCGAACCCGGCACCGAAGAGAGCCAGGACGACCAGAAGAACTACCAGCAGGGGAACCATGTTTATCAACCTCCATAAATTCGAGTGCCCCGGCTCTGCCGATCCACACCTCCTTGCCCGAGCTCCTGTCGCACTCGGGCGAAACAGTTTCCCAGCCGTTTTCACGGGCACCCGGGGCACATGAATATTTCTGCGACAGCCCGAAAAGGGCACGGAAAGGCAAGACGCGCAGGAAATGGTTCAACGATCGAGGCGGGCGGCCGTGCGGGATTCGTGGCCCGTGGGTTGATCTACTTCCTGGTCGGCGTCCTGGCGCTGCGCATAGCGTTCAACGACACCGGTGGCGGTGGCGGAAAGACGGCCGACCGGGGCGGGGCGCTCTCGGAGATCGCGCAGAAGCCCTTCGGATCGGTCCTGTTGTGGGTCCTCGGTGCCGCACTGGCGGGCATGGCCCTGTGGCGGCTGTCCGAGGCCGCCTTCGGGGCCGCGGGCCCCGACGGGCAGAAGACGACCAAGCGGCTGGCATCGGCGGGGCGCGCCGTCTTCTACGGCTTCGTGTCCTACTCGGTCCTGATGTTCGCGGCGGGCGACCGGGGCAGCGGAAGCGGCTCCAGCGACGCGCAGTCGCAGGACGTCACGGCAAGGGTCCTGGACATGCCGGGCGGCCGCTGGCTGGTGGGGGCGGGCGGCGTGGCCGTCGTCGGCGCGGGTCTGTGGATCGCCGGCCGGGCCGCACTCCGCAAGTTCCACAAGCATCTGCGCATGGGCGAGATGTCACGCACCGAACGACGGGCCGTGGACATCACCGGCGTCTTCGGCGGGGTCTCCCGCGGGCTGGTCTTCGCGGTGGCGGGCGGTTTCGCCGTGGCCGCCGCGGTGAAGGCCCGGTCCGGGGAGGCGAAAGGTATGGACGACACGCTGCGGTCCTTCAGCGCGACCCCGGCCGGCCCGTGGCTGCTGGCCCTCGTCGCGGTGGGGCTGGCGGCCTTCGGCCTCTTCTCCTGCGCGAACGCCCGGTGGCGCCGGATCTGAGCGAGTGGGGGCAGGGCGGGAGTGCTGCTCCTCCCGCCCCGCCCAACTGCGCCTCAGCCGTTACGGCTTGGGCAGCTGGCACCCTGCGGCGCTCAGGTCGAACTTGTTGCCTGCGCCGATGCACGGCACGATGCCGTAGGTCTCCTGGGCGTAGTTGATGCCCTTGCGGACCGTCACCTGACCGTTCTCATCGACCTCGCACGGGTTGTTGTCCGTGCACTTCTGCCCGTCCTCGTTACCGGTGTTGTTGACGGCGACGACCTTGCCGGTGGTGTTGTCGATCACCGGCGAGCCCGACGTGCCGCCGATGGTCTGGCAGGCGGAGGTGTAGCGGACCGAGTCCTTCCAGGTCCACTCCCCCTCCTTGAGGCGGTAGACGAACCCGTCGACGTTGCAGCTGTACGTGCGCTTCCAGTACCCGGACGCCACCGTGATCGCGGCGCCCTGCACCGGGTGCGCGGTGTTGAGTTCCAGCGCCTTGATCCCGTAGCGGCTCTCGATCTGGGCGTACGTGGAGGTGAGTTGGTACACCGATATGTCGGTGTCCGTCATCGTCCCGTACGCGATCTTGCTCGCCCGCAGCGTGCCGACGCCGCCGCCCGAGGAGTTCAGCAGGGTGAAGCTGCGGGTGGACGGCTGGTTGAGCACGACCTCACCGGGCCCGGGGAAGCCCGACTCCATGCAGTGCCCGTTGGAGAGCACGAGCGCGGGATCGCCCGGCTGGGAGCCGGGCGTACGGACGACCGATCCCGAACAGTTGCTGAGCGCCACCGTCCCGGCGAAGCCGATGGCCTTGGCCCCGGCCTTCGCCTTGACTGCCGCGCGGCTCGATGATGCTGCCGCCTTGACCGTGCTGGGCGCTGCCGCGTCGTGGCTTGTGGCCGCGGTTGCGGGCGCGGTACCGGCTCCGAGGAGCAGCACGGCGAAGAGCGCACCGACGAGAGGCTTTTTCATGTGGGGGTCCCCTCCAGTGACCTGCGCAGAGCGTGTGGAGCCTCTGCGACCGAAGTTCTTCCGGTTTTGACATGCGCATGGTGGCGTATTGAGGGGAGCCGCACAAGGGGCGGATTCACGCCGACCGGGCGGTTCCGCGCCGACCGGGCCGTTCCGCGGGCCGGGACGGGATCGGCCGGGGCCAGGTGGCGGTGGTGATCGGCGAGCGAGGCGTCGCCCGTCACCACCGCCACCTGCCCGGCGGGGATTCATCCGGCTTTCCCGGGCGACTGTCATACCCAGCTGACAGACTTCCGTCATGACTGACGCAGTGAAGGGCCCCGCCAGCTATTTCCCGTCCATCGAGCAGAAGTACGGCCGCCCGGTCGCGGAGTGGAAGGACCTCATCCGCGCCTCGCCGCTGACGAAGCACATGGAGCTCGTGGCATGGCTCAAATCCGAGCACGCGATGGGGCACGGCCACGCCAACGCCCTGGTCGCGCACACGCTCGCCGAGGACAAGGGCGAGTAGTCCGGCCGTGGGCGCGGGGCCGCCCCGGCTGCGTACCGTCGGAGCATGACTTCCGATCACGAGCACGTGCTGGACCTCGACGCCTATCTCGCCCGCATCGGCTGGAGCGGGGAGCGCCGGCCCACCGCGGCGGTGCTGCGCTCGGTGCACCGTGCGCACGCGCTGGGCATCCCGTTCGAGAACCTGGACCCCGTCCTGGGCACCGTGCCCTCGCTCGCCCCGGCCGATCTGGAGGCGAAGCTCGTACACGGTGAGCGCGGTGGCTACTGCTACGAGCACAACACCCTGCTCACCGCCGCGCTGCGGGCGCTCGGCTTCGAGGTCACGCTGCTCTGTGCCCGGGTCGTGCTGGGCGCGCGCCCCGGGGACATCCGGCCGCGGACACACATGCTGTTGCGGGTCGGGGTGCCGGGCGAGCCGACGCCGTATCTCGCCGATGTCGGCTTCGGCGCCCGCGGCTCGCTGCTGGAGCCGATCGCGCTGGTCGCGGGAGCCGAACTGCACGACACCCCGCGCCGCCACCGGCTCGTCCACCCGCCGCACGACGGGCCGCTGGAGCTGTGGGAGCTCCAGGCGGAGACGGACGGCGGGGCGTGGGAGGCGCAGTACGCGTTCACGGTGGAGCCGTTCGAGGCGCCCGACTTCGAGGTCATCAACTGGCACATCGCGACCAACCCGCGCTCGCCGTTCGCGCATCTGCTGTACGTCCAGCGCACCACCGAGGACGCCCATCTGGCGCTCGCCGGCCGCAGCCTCGTGGTGACGGCGAACGACGGCGGGCGCGAGGAGCGGGAGCTGGCGGACGCCGCCGAGGTGGAGCGGGTCCTCGCGGACGCCTTCGCGATCCGGCTGCCGGAGGGGACCCGGCTGCCGGAGTGACGCGGCGTCCGCCCGGTGTACGGGGGGTGGGCCCCTGCTCGACCCGGCGCCCCGTGGCGCATCTCACCCGCTCTCGTCCGTCACGCCCCGTCCCCACCCCTTTCCAAGCCCGGCCCCCGTCCGCGCCCCGGGTTCCCACGGTTCGCGGGCGGTGCGCGCATGGGATGGAAGCCGGGCCGGACGGGCGGGCGACACGGGTGGGTCAACCTGCGGGGAAAGGCCGGGCACCCCGCGAAACACAGTCGTAAGCTCACAGACATGCAGGTCATCCAGTCCACGAAGCTCGCCAACGTCTGTTACGAAATCCGGGGCCCCGTGCTGGAGGAGGCGATGCGGCTGGAAGCAGCAGGCCATCGCATCCTCAAGCTGAACACCGGCAACCCTGCCGCGTTCGGTTTCGAGTGCCCGCCGGAGATCCTTGAGGACATCCTGCGCAACCTCTCCGGGGCGCACGGCTACGGCGACGCGAAGGGGCTGCTGTCCGCGCGGCGGGCGGTGATGCAGCACTACCAGACCAAGGGGATCGACCTCGACATCGAGGACGTCTACCTGGGCAACGGGGTCTCCGAGCTGATCCAGATGTCGATGCAGGCGCTGCTCGACGACGGGGACGAGGTGCTCGTACCGGCTCCGGACTATCCCCTGTGGACCGCGTCGGTCTCGCTGGCCGGCGGCACGGCCGTGCACTACCGCTGCGACGAGCAGTCCGACTGGATGCCGGACCTCGCCGACATCGAGCGGAAGATCACCGACCGCACCAAGGCCATCGTGATCATCAACCCGAACAATCCGACGGGTGCGGTGTACGACGACGAGATGCTGCGCGGGCTGACGGAGATCGCCCGGCGCCACAACCTGGTCGTCTGCTCCGACGAGATCTACGACCGGATCCTGTACGACGGGGCGACTCACACCCCGACCGCCGCCATCGCGCCCGATCTGATGGTGCTCACCTTCAACGGGCTCTCCAAGAACTACCGGGTGGCCGGATACCGCTCCGGCTGGATGGCGGTCTGCGGGCCGAAGGCGCATGCCTCCTCGTACATCGAGGGGCTCACGATCCTGGCCAATATGCGACTGTGCGCCAATATGCCGTCGCAGCACGCCGTGGCCTCCGCGCTCGGCGGGCGGCAGTCGATCAACGAACTGGTGCTGCCGGGCGGCCGCATCCTGGAGCAGCGGGACGTGGCGTACGACCTGCTGACGCAGATCCCGGGCGTGACCTGCGTGAAGCCGAAGGGGGCGCTGTATCTCTTCCCGCGGCTCGACCCCAAGGTCTACAAGATCAAGGACGACCGGCAGATGGTCCTCGACCTGCTGCGGGCCGAGAAGATCATGGTGGTGCAGGGGACGGGGTTCAACTGGCCGGAGCCCGATCACTTCCGGGTGGTGACGCTGCCCTCGACCGAGGACCTGACGGACGCGATCGGCCGGATCGCCCGCTTCCTGGACGGGTACGGCCAGGTGTAGACCCGGTCTCGGCGACGGCCTTCACCACCCGGTCCCGAATCTGGACAACTTTAGACTGAATCCAAGCTAGGATGGATCCACAGCAACACCAGGAGGCCATCCATGTACGAACCGATCCGCACCAAATCGGTCCACACACCGGCCGACCACGCCGACGACTTCCCGCACCGCACCCGCGAGGAAGAGCTGGACATCCAGCTCGCCGGACATCTGGCCGCACTGCTCGCGGTCACCGACGAACTGGGACTCGGCGAGGCGGGCGACCGCATCGCCGAACAGGTCGCACGGTTGCGCGGCGCGCCGCCCGCCCGGCACGCCGGTCTGACCGAGACACCCGCACCCGCCCTGCACCGCCGCGCCCACGCCCTCGCGGGCCGCGCGCTGGTGGTGGCGGCGTCCCGCGCCGACACGGCCGTCGCGATCCTCTCGGCCGAGCGCATGGACGCCCACGCCGCAGCGGCCCCGGCCACTGCCGACGACTCCTCCGCCGCCCCGTCGCGCCTGGTCGGCGCCCTCTGACGGCCCCGGTCCACGGGCCGTAGAGGCGCGTGGACCGGGTGCCACCTACTCGCGGGCGCCGCGGCGCCCGCGTGAGGACCGAACCTCCTGCCCGGGCTGTCGGCCCGAGGGATCAGCCCGAGGGATCAGCCCAGGCGCTGGACCAGCGCGCGGTACTCGTCCCACAGCTCCTTCGGCGTGTGCTCACCGAAGGTGTTGAGGTGCTCGGGGATCAGCGCCGCCTCCTCGCGCCAGACCTCCTTGTCGACCTTGAGCAGGAAGTCCAGGTCCGACTCGGAGAGGTCCAGGCCCTCGGTGTCGATCGAACCCTTGGCCGGCAGGATGCCGATCGGGGTCTCGACACCCTCGGCCTTGCCCTCCAGGCGCTCGACGATCCACTTCAGGACCCGGCTGTTCTCGCCGAAGCCGGGCCAGACGAACTTGCCCGCGTCGTTCTTGCGGAACCAGTTCACGTAGTAGATCTTCGGGAGCTTCGACTGGTCGGCCTTGTCCGCGCCGACCTTGATCCAGTGGTTCATGTAGTCGCCCATGTTGTAGCCGCAGAACGGCAGCATGGCGAACGGGTCGCGGCGCAGCTCGCCGACCTTGCCCTCGGCGGCGGCGGTCTTCTCGGAGGCGACGTTGGCTCCGAGGAAGACACCGTGCTGCCAGTTGAAGGACTCGGTGACCAGCGGTACGGCGGAGGCGCGGCGGCCGCCGAAGAGGATGGCCGAGATCGGCACGCCCTTCGGGTCCTCCCACTCGGGCGCGATGATCGGGCACTGACCGGCCGGGACGGTGAAGCGGGCGTTGGGGTGGGCGGCGGGCGTACCGGACTCGGGGGTCCAGTCGTTGCCCTTCCAGTCCGTGAGGTGCTCGGGGAGCTCCTCGGTCATGCCCTCCCACCAGACGTCGCCGTCGTCGGTGAGCGCGACGTTGGTGAAGACGGAGTTGCCCCACATGGTCTTCATGGCGTTGGCGTTGGTGTGCTCACCGGTGCCGGGCGCGACGCCGAAGAAGCCGGCCTCGGGGTTGATCGCACGGAGCCGGCCGTCCTCGCCGAACCGCATCCAGGCGATGTCGTCGCCGATGGTCTCGACGGTCCAGCCGGAGATCGTGGGCTCCAGCATGGCGAGGTTCGTCTTGCCGCAGGCGCTCGGGAAGGCCGCCGCGACGTACTTGGACTCCCCGCGCGGCGGAGTGAGCTTGAGGATCAGCATGTGCTCGGCGAGCCAGCCCTCGTCGCGCGCCATGACGGAGGCGATGCGCAGCGCGTAGCACTTCTTGCCGAGCAGGGCGTTGCCGCCGTAGCCGGAGCCGTAGGACCAGATCTCGCGGTCCTCGGGGAAGTGCGAGATGTACTTGGTGGAGTTGCAGGGCCACGGAACGTCCTCCTGGCCCTCCTCCAGGGGTGCGCCCAGGGTGTGGACGGCCTTGACGAAGAATCCGTCGGTGCCGAGCTCGTCGAGGACGGGCTGCCCCATGCGCGTCATGGTGCGCATCGAGACGGCGACGTACGCGGAATCGGTGATCTCGACGCCGATCGCGGAGAGCGGCGAGCCGACGGGGCCCATGCAGAAGGGCACGACGTACATGGTGCGGCCGCGCATGGAGCCGCGGAAGACGCCCTTGTCCCCCACGAAGATCTCCCGCATCTCGGCGGGGGCCTTCCAGTGGTTCGTCGGACCGGCGTCCTCCTCCTTCTCGGAGCAGATGAACGTACGGGTCTCGACCCGCGCGACATCGCTCGGGTCGGAGGCGGCGTAGTACGAGTTCGGGCGCTTGATCTCGTCGAGTTTGGTGAACGTGCCCTTGGCCACGAGCTCCCCGCACAGGCGCTCGTACTCGGCCTCGGAGCCGTCGCACCAGACCACCCGGTCCGGTTCGGTGAGGGCTGCGATCTCGTCGACCCAGGAGACGAGCTCCTGGTGGTTGGTGGGAACAGTGAGGGGAGCCGCGATGTCGCGCGCCACGATCGCTCCTTGATGAGGGTATGTGTTTGGTAGTTGCCCCGTGGGGGCTGCGACCCGGATGCTTCTACCCCTTCGAATTTCCCCTGGCGCTCATCCGGTGCCGACCGCACTCATTTGATCATCCGACCATTCCGCCCATATGTCCAGAGGGCCGCCCACGTGAGCATCACCACTCATATTCGCAACCTACGGTGGCGTAGGTACGATGCGGGAATGACTGCCGCCGCCGCGCCCGAACCTGCCGGGCTGGAACCAGCCGAGACCGACGCCGTCCCGCTGAAGCCACGGATGCGCGGCTGGCTGCACGCCGGCATGTTCCCCGCGGTCCTCATCGCCGGCATCGCGCTCATCGCGCTCACGGACACCACGCGCGGCCGGATCGCCTGCGGCATCTACATCCTGACCGCGTGCCTGCTGTTCGGCGTGAGCGCCGTCTACC
Source organism: Streptomyces sp. NBC_01260 (assembly GCF_036226405.1). Taxonomy (NCBI): domain Bacteria; kingdom Bacillati; phylum Actinomycetota; class Actinomycetes; order Kitasatosporales; family Streptomycetaceae; genus Streptomyces; species Streptomyces sp. NBC_01260. Next base: position 2,908,364 of record NZ_CP108464.1, read on the forward strand.
ACCGCGGCACCTGGGGGCCGCGCGGCGAGGCCGTGCTGCGCAGGCTCGACCACGCCAACATCTTCCTGATCATCGCGGGCACCTACACCCCGCTGACCCTGCTGCTCCTGCCCCGTTCCACCGGGACCCCTCTCCTGTGGGCGGTCTGGGGCGCGGCGGCCGCGGGCATCGCCTTCCGGGTGTTCTGGGTCGGCGCCCCGCGCTGGCTCTACACGCCCTGCTACATCGCGATGGGCTGGGCCGCGGTCTTCTTCCTGCCGGACTTCATGCGGACCGGCGGGATCGCGGTGCTCGTCCTGATCGTCGTCGGCGGGCTGCTCTACAGCGCCGGCGGCGTCATCTACGGCATCAAGCGGCCGAACCCGTCACCGCGCTGGTTCGGGTTCCACGAGGTCTTCCACTCCCTGACCCTGGCGGCGTTCGTCGTGCACTACGTCGGCATCTCCCTGGTGGCGTACAGCCAGGGCTGAGCCCAGCAACCCCCACAAACCCTCCCTCACCTCACGGCCGCGGCTTCCGAGCCGCGGCCATTTCGTATGCCGCGCCCCCCCCCGGCGGCAGGAAAGAGCACGGATCGGATTGACACTCCACATCTTTTGATAGTTATTGTCACTTGACAGTAACTATCAAAGGAGCTGGACATGACCAGACGCTGGTGGGCCCTGGGCGCACTGATGGCGAGCATGCTCGTCCTCGGCTTCGACATGACGATCCTCAACGTGGCACTGCCGACCATGGCCGGAGACCTCGGCGCCACCACCGGCGAGCAGCAGTGGATGGCCGACGCCTATGTCGTGGTGTTCGCCGCCCTGATGCTTCCGGCGGGCCTGCTCGGCGACAGATTCGGGCGCCGCCGGATGCTCATCACCGGTCTGGGCATCTTCCTCGCCGGCTCGGTCGTCGGCGCGCTCGCCGACGGCGTGACCTCCGTCGTGGCCGCCCGCTGCGTCATGGGCGTCGGCGCCGCACTCGTGATGCCGCTCGCCATGGCCGTACTGCCCTCGCTCTTCGGCGAACCGCAGGACCGGATCAAGGCCATCGGCATCGTCTCGGCCGCCTCCGCGCTCGGTATGCCGCTCGGCCCGATCCTCGGCGGCTGGCTGCTCGACCACTTCTGGTGGGGCTCGATCTTCCTGGTCAACATCCCGATGGTCGGCATCGGCATCACCGCCTGCGTGTTCCTGCTTCCCGAGACCCGCGACCCCTCGGCACCGCGGGTCGACGCGGTGTCCACCACGCTGACCGCGGTCGGCCTCGGCGCCCTCATCTACGCGATCATCGAGGCGCCGGGCCGCGGCTGGGGCGACCCGCTCGTGCTCGCCGTGCCGGCCACGGGCGCGGTGCTGCTCGCCTTGCTCGTCCTGCGGGAGCGCAAGGCCGTGCGCCCGATGCTCGACATGTCGCTGCTGCGGCAGCGGCCGTTCCTGCTGAGCGCGCTCGCCGCGACGCTCGTGATGTTCGTGATGGCGGGGCTGATGTTCATCCTGCCCGGGTACCTCCAGGCCGTCCTGGGCAACGACGCCTTCGGTACGGGGGTGCGGATGCTGCCGATGATGGGCGGGCTGGTCGTCGCCGCGAAGGCGGGCGGCCCGGTCACCGCGCGCTTCGGGGCCCGCGCCACGATGTCCGCCGGGCTGATCGTGCTCGCCTTCGCCGCGCTGCTCGGCAGCCGCACGACGGTCGACAGCGGCTACGGCTTCACCGCGCTATGGCTCTCCGTCGCCGGGCTGGGCTTCGGCTTCGCCGTCGTGCCCGCCATGGACGCCGCCCTGGGTACCCTGCCCGCGGACCGGGCGGGCAGCGGATCGGGGCTGCTGATGACCGTACGCCAGACGGGCAGCGCCCTCGGGATCGCGCTGCTGGGGAGCCTGCTCGCCGGCACCTACAGCGGGCGGCTCGACACCACCGGCGTACCGGCCGCCGCCGCGGACACCGCCGGGGACTCGGTCGTCGCCGCCCACGCCGTCGCCGCACGGCTCGGTGCGCAGCGGCTCGCGGACTCCGCCGACGCGGCGTACGTACACGGCATGAGCCTGGTCCTGCTCGTCATCGCCGCCACCGCACTGGTCAGCGCCCTGCTGGTCGGGGCGTTCCTGACCGACGCCCGTCAGGGGCGCAGCGAGCAGCCCGACGTGGTCGCCTCGCCTGTCGATGCCTGACAATGACGACCATGGCCGCCACCCCCCGTACCCCGTCCCCCACCGCCCCCGGCGCGCAGCCCCCGATGGGGCTGCGCGAGCGCAAGAAGCTCAAGACCCGGGTCGCGATCCGGCAGGCGACCTACCGTCTGATCACCGAGCAGGGGTATGACGCGACGACCATCGAGCAGATCGCGGAGGCGGCCGAGGTGTCGCCCAGCACGGTGTTCCGGTACTTCGCGACCAAGGAGGACATCGTCCTCACCGACGAGTACGACCCGGTCATGGAAGCCGCGCTGCGGAGCCGGCCGGCCGATGAGCCGCCGCTGGTCTCACTGCGGTTGATGATGGCCGAGACGCTGACGTCGTTCATCGCCGAGGAGGACGAGGAGCTGCGCCAGCGCACCCGGCTGATGGTGGAGGTCCCCGCCATCCGGGCGCGGATGACGGAGACCATGTCGGAGACGGCGAAGGTGCTCTCCCGGGTGCTCGCCGACCGCAGCGGCCGCAGTGCGGACGACCTGCGCGTCCGGGTCTTCGTCGCGGCGGTGCTGGGTGCGCTGCGCGAGGTGGCGCTGTACTGGGGCGAGCACGGCCAGGAGGGCGACCTCGTCACCATGGTCGGCGAGGCCCTGGACTCGCTGGAGGGCGGCCTGCGGCTGTGACGCCGGTCAGGACGCGGCGCCCCCCAGGGCGCGCGCCAGCTCCTCCCGGTCCGTGGTCGGCGCGTCGCAGACGAAGTGCCGGCACACGTACGCGGTCGGCGCGCCGTCCACCATCGGACGGTCCGCCAGCAACGGGAACTCCGCACCGGACGTCTCCCCCGCCGCGACCACCGCACCCGGCGCCCGGCCCAGCAGCGCCGTACGGTGCAGCTCGCCGCCGACCGGTCCGGCGACGGCCACCTCGCGCGGGCCGTCGAGCAGCGCCTCGGCCACCGCGAGTCCCCAGCCGATGAACCGCGGCGCCTTCGGCCCCAGCGCCTTCACCACGCCCAACGCCCTCTCGGCGGCGGTGCGGTGGGGCTCCGATCCGGTGTGGGCGGCGTACGAGAGCAGCGCGCCGGCCGCCGCGGTCCAGCCGGCCGGGGTGGCGCTGTCGGTGGGGTCCTGCGGGCGGCGGATCAGCTGCTCGGCATCGTCCGCGGTGTCGTAGAACTGCCCGCCCTCGCCGGTGAAGTGCTGGAGCACGATGTCCAGCAGGAAGCCCGCGAACTCCAGCCAGACCCCCTCGCCGGTGACCGCGGCCAGCGCGAGGAAGCCCTCCGCCACATCGCCGTAGTCCTCCAGCACCCCGGCGTGCGCGCCGGCGCGGCCGTCCTTCGAGGTACGGGCCAGCCGGGCGACCGGGCCCATGTGGAGCCGCACCAGCAGGTCCGCGGCCTCGGTGGCGCGCTCGATCAGGTCAGGGCGGTCGAAGTACGCGCCCGTCTCGGCGAGCGCCGCGACGGCCAGCCCGTTCCACGCGGCGACCACCTTGTCGTCCCGCCCCGGCCGCTTGCGCAGCTCACGGGCGGCGAGCAGCCGGGCCCGCACATCGGCGGCCCGCGCGTCGTCCACGACCTGGCCCGTCCGCGGCGGGCGGTGCGGGCCCTTCGGCGGGAGCTGGAGCACCGAGGAACCCTCCTCGAAGGTGCCTTCCTCGGTCACCCCGAAGTGCTCGGCCGCGAACGCGGCGTCGTCCTCGCCCAGCACCTCGCGCAGCTGCGCCGGCGTCCAGACGTAGTACGCGCCCTCGACGTGCTTGCCGTTGGCGTCCTCGCTGTCCGCGTCGAGCGCGGAGGCGAAGCCGCCCTCGGCGGTACGCAGCTCCCGGACCATGAAGTCGGCGGTCTCCAGGGCCACCCGCCGGGCCAGTTCCGAGCCGGTCGCGCGCCACAGGTGGGCGTACACGCGGCAGAGCAGCGCGTTGTCGTAGAGCATCTTCTCGAAATGCGGTACGACCCACTCCCGGTCCACCGAGTAGCGGGCGAAGCCGCCGCCGAGCTGGTCGTACATCCCGCCCCTGGCCATCGCCTCGCAGGTGTCGGCCGCCATCTGGAGCGCACCGTCCGCGCCGGTACGGGCGTGGTGGCGCAGCAGGAACTCGATCGTCATCGACGGCGGGAACTTGGGGGCGCCGCCGAAGCCGCGGTTCTTCTCGTCGTACTCGCGGGTGAGTCCGAGCAGGGCCTGCGCCAGCTCCGACTCGGCCGGAAGGCCCTCCCCGCCGTGCGCGAGTGAGCGCTGCGACAGATCGCGGACGATGCGTCCGGCGACCTCGCCGACCTCGTCGCGCCGGTCGGTCCAGGCGGCGACGACGCCTTCGAGCACCTGCCGGAAGGACGGCAGGCCGTGGCGGGACTCGGGCGGGAAGTACGTCCCGAAGTAGAAGGGTTCGGCGTCGGCGGTGAGGAAGACGGTCATCGGCCAGCCGCCCTGGCCGGTCGCCGCCTGCACGGCCTCCATATAGACGGCGTCGACGTCGGGGCGCTCCTCGCGGTCGACCTTGACCGGCACGAAGTGCTCGTTCAGGTACGCCGCGACGTCCTCGTCCTCGAACGACTCATGCGCCATCACATGGCACCAATGACACGCCGAGTAGCCGACCGACAGCAGAACGGGCACATCGCGCCGGCGCGCCTCGGCGAAGGCCTCCGGCCCCCAGGGCCACCATTCCACCGGGTTCTCGGCGTGCTGCAGCAGATACGGCGAGGTCGCGCCCGCGAGACGATTCACGCCGTCACCCTACTCATGGCAGGCAACGGGACAACTATCGAAACGACGGCCGATTCGCCCGAGTGCCGGCGGTACCCCGGGCAGGCTTTCCCCATAGGCGTCGAAGCTCGCCATGGCTTCGCCGATGGACCGCTGGGTGTCGAGATCGGGAAGGGCAACGGGAAGCATCCCGAGCACCTCGAGCGAGACGGTCCGCAGAGCCATGCTCCCGGTCGAATGAGTGTCGAGCCACTCCCGAGCTCCGGGGCTGCGCAGGAACGCCACCAGGTAGTGGGAGTCAACGATGCCGGGAGGGCTGATCACAAAACAGCCGGTGCCGCAGACCCAGCCTCGCTGCTCGTCTCCGACCACGGCGCATCGCCCGAGATCGCCCCGGCGGGCGACCACGATGTCACCGCGATTCAACCGAAAGCGGTCAAGTCGTTCGGCCTGCTGCTCGGAGATGCACTTGATGCCGTCCACGATGAAGCCGATGTCCGAGATGTCCTTCGGCATCACAACGGGAACCCCGCCGGCCTCCACGTCGTCCTGAGCCCGGACCAGGCTTCCCGAGGGCCCAGCGAGCAGCCGCACGGGACGACCACCGACCGTCGACCCGCCGCTCACCACGTCCTTCAGCGGCAGGTTCTGGCATCGGACGCCGTCCCGTGCCAGCTGATCCTGTGCCCCGGCGATCTGCGCCAGTTCCGCTCCGAGTTCCGATGTCTCGCGGTTGCGCCGCTCGAAATCGGCCAGCATGGCGCTCAGGTCTGCGGCCCCGCCCGGCCCGCTCTCCGTCCGGAGGTAGGTCCTCGGATCCAAGTTGCCGGCGTTCTCGATGAGTTCGGAGTAGGCAACCGATCGGGAAAAGCCCGGCTCGTCCACCTCCTCCGAGGCTCCGAGCCATAGCCGGAAGCGATCTGCGATGCGATCGACCTCCTCGCCCGACAGCACGCGAGGCCGCTCCGACGACCGGCCCCCCACGCTGCGCGCAGCCCAGATCACATCAAGAGGGCGGCTCAGGCTCTCCTGCCCACAGGCCGACCCACGGCTCCTCGATCGGGCCCAGAGATGCCGCTTGCCGGCCGGGATGGCCGACCTCGCCCGGATGCACTGTCAGCGGAGGCCGGTCGGCACACGAAGGGGAGCACGGAAGATCTCCATCATGTAATAGAACGTGTCTTACACTATGGGCATGAAGCCGACCAGAGCTGGGACCACAGAGAACATTTCCGTGTCCATGCCCACAGAGCTGATCAGCGAGCTCCGCTCTCGGACCGGTCGCCGCGGGCTGTCCAGCTACATCGCCGACGCTGTCAGACACCAGCTCGCCATGGACGGGCTCGCCGAGATCGTCGCGTCGCACGAAGAGGAGCACGGCACGCTCACGGAGCAGGAGATCGATGCAGCTCGCCGCGAACTCTTCGGGGAAGAGAACGCCGGGGACGTCGAACGGGGCGCTGCGTGAAGGAGCAGCCGGCCCGCTCCCTGGTGCTCGCCTCCGAGGCACTCTCCCTGCTTCTGCGCAACGACCGCAGAATGGCAGCTCGCATCGAGGCGTCCCGGCAGGCCGGAGTGCCTGTCCTCGTCTCTGTGCTGACCATCGTTGAAGCAGCACAGGGGAAGACCGATCTGGCGCGCTTGAAGTGGGTACTCTCCCGGCTGCGAGTGGAACCGGCCAGCCAGGAAGACTCCCTGACCGCGGTGGCGCTACTCCGGGACGCGGGTGGGCTGCACGGGCACAAGTACGCCATCGACGCTCTCGTCGCAGCGCTGGCGCTCCGAGCTCCGGCCCCCGTGATCGTCCTGACCTCCGACCGCGACGACTGGTCGAAGCTCTGCGGAGGCCGCGTGATCATCAGAGAGGTGTGAGGCCGCGTACTACTCGGTCTGCGAGTTCACCGGCACCAACGACACGCCGAGTAGCCGACCGACGGCAGAACGGGCACATCGCGCCGCCGTGCTTCCTCGAAGGCGTCCGCTCCCCCAAGGCCACCAGTCGACGGGATGCTCAGCATGCTGAAGCAGATGAGGCGAGGTCACACCGGCCAACCGGTTCATGCGATCCAGCCTCTCGCAACGCCCAACCCCGTCGGTGAAGCCTGCGTGGACCCTGCCTCGCTTGGCCGAACGGCACTTGTGCGCCATCACGTGGTGGATGTCAGCCTCACCACTGGGTAACAACTCGCCTCCCGCGATGACGGCCGCTTCTCCACGGCTTCGACGATCTCTGCCACGAGGGCACGCGCGGAGGGACGGGGCCATCGCGGTGGGGTGACGCCGGTCGGGCACGGGTCGCCGTTGCCGCGGCCGGTCGTGGTCCCGCGCCCCGTTTCCCGCGCAGGGCTGTCGGCGCAGTCTCGCGGGCTCCCTGTTGCGCACGGGCCCGAGGCAGGAGACTGGTACTCCGTGGGACCGGGTGCCGGCCGGCCGACGGGCTGGAACCGAGGGGGACTTATGCGGATGCGGGACAGCCACCGGGCGGACGCCGAGAGGCTGTTGGTGCGGGCCGTGGAGGAAGAGGCGCGGCGCACCGGCGGACGAACGGACTCCGGCGTGCTGATGACGCGTGCGCGGGGCGCCCTGGACACCATGGCGTCGGGTGCGGCCGAGGAGTACGCCTCGTACGTCCAGGCGCTCGACGCCGCGGCGGCCGGGCAGATACCGCTGGCGGCCCGCCTCAACCGGGCCACGCTGGGAACACCGCTGCTGGTCACGGGAGTTGCCGCGACCGCGGCCTTCGGTGCGGATCTGGTGCTCGGCACGGCGTCGGGCCTGGCGCTCGGCGCGGGGGCCGTCGTCGCGGTCGCGGGCGCCACCGCGACCGTCGCCAAGGTCACCGCTTCGCACTGGCCTGCCGCCTCCCGCCGGGCGGGAGCCCTCGGACAGCCGGGCGGGACCGAGCAGTTGCGGCTCCAGTGGCTGACGGCGCTGGAGGTACGGGGCATCCGCCCGTTCCTCGACCAGCAGCGGATGCTGACCGCCTCGTCCCGCACCCCGGCGAAGAAGGCCGCCTCCGCACAGACCCGCACCGCCCCGGCCCTGCGCGGCGGGGACCGCAGTGCGGCGGCGCGCATGCGCTCGCTCCTTGAGCAGTCGTTCGGCCATCTCCCCTCGCCCGACAGCCGGTTCGCCGGGCGCCGGGCCGAGCTGGCCCGGATCGGCCAGTGGGTGCACGCGGCCCGTGCGTCGACGGAGACGAAGCCGACCGTGGTCGTGCTGCACGGCCCGCCGGGCGCCGGGCGCACCACGCTGGCCGTGCGGGCGGCGCACGATCTCAAGGACCAGTTCCGGGGCGCGTGCGTGGTGGACCTGCGCGGCGGCGCGGACGGTGAGCCGCCGCTGCCGACCCGGGACGCGCTGCTCCATCTGCTGAACCGGCTGGGCGCCCCCCGCGAGCAGCTGCTGTTCCGGGACGGGGGCTCCGCCGGCGCCTCGGGAGCGGGGGCCCGGGGAGGGTCCTCCGCCGAGCAGCAGGTGCGCCGGCTCAGCGAGCTGTACCACCAGCATCTCACCGGCACGCCGGTGACGATCGTCCTCGACGACGCCAGTGACGCGGAGCAGGTCCGCACGCTGATCCCGGAGCGTTCCGACAGCCTCGTCCTGGTCACCGCCCGCGAGCCGCTCGATCTGCCCGGGTCCCTTCCGGCGTGGGTGCACCAGCTGGAGGTCGGGGCGCTGGACCCGGCGGGCGCGGAGGAGCTGCTGCGCGAGGCGTCCCAGGAGGAGGACCAGGGCCCGTACGACTACCCGTCGAGCGAGGCGGTCACCGAGCTGTGCGGCGGGCTGCCGCTGGCGCTGCGGATCGCGGGTTCCTCGCTCGGGGCCCGTACCCCGAGCGCGCTGGCCGCCGATCTCGCCGCGTACGGCCCGGTGCCACCGGTCGAGCGGGCCCTGTGGCTGCGCTACACCGACCAGTCCGAGCAGGCGCGGCGGCTGCTGCGCCGGCTCGCGCTGGCCGGACGGGCCAGTCTGGGCGCCGCGGCGGCGGCCTCGCTGCTGTCGGCCGACGAGCAGGAGGCCGAGCGGCTGCTGACCGCCCTGTCCGGGGCCGGGCTGCTGGATCACGTACGGGGTTCGCGCTACCGGCTGCACGACCTCGTACGGGGCTTCGCCCTGGCCCGGCTGCTCGACGAGGAGGAGCCGGCCGAGCGCACGGCCGCGCAGGAGCGGCTGATCGTCAACTACGCGGAGCTGGCCGGTGCGGTGATCCGGATGGTGGACGGCAAGATGTCCACCCGGGCCGGGCAGTTCGGCTCCCACGGCTTCACCTCCCTGGACGCGGCGCTGCGCTGGCTGGACGAGGAGTCGAGCTTCATCACGTCCGCGCTGCGGCACGCCGAGGGCGTCGACCAGGCGGCGGTGCTCGATCTGCTGGGCGCGCTGTGCGACTACTGCCTGCTGCGCGGCGACCTCTACCGGCTGGGCGAGATCAGCGAGTTGACGCAGGCGGTCGACCAGGGGCTGCTGGAGCGGTCGGTGCAGTGGCGTACCGGGATCGCGGCCCGCCAGCTCGGCGAGCTGGACAAGGCGCGCACCACGCTGTCCTCCGTCGTCGGCCTGTACCGCGAGGCGCAGAACGACTCGGGTACGGCGCTGGCGCTCTGTTCGCTCGGCATCACCCTGCACCACCAGGGCAATCTGACGGAGGCGGCGGCGCGGCTGCGGGAGGCGCTCGAACTGCAGACCTCCGACGGCCAGGCCGCGGACCGGGCCTGGTCGCTGCACGCGCTGGCCGCGGTGGAGCGCGACCGGGCGCACCCGGCCGAGGCGCTGACGCTCCTGGACACGGCACTGGTCCTGCACCGCGAGGGCGAGTCGCTGCACGGGGAGGCCTGGACGCAGTTCCAGCTGGGTCAGGTGCGCTTGCGGCTGGGCGATGTGGAGCGGGCCGAGCTCGCACTGCGTACGGCCCTCGACCTGTACGGGCGCACCCGCGACGAGCGCGGCGAGGCCTGGGCGCTGACCCAGCTGGCCCGCGCCAGGCTGCTGGACGGCGATCCGGCGCCCGCGGTCGAGCAGCTGAACGCGGCCCTGTCCCGGCACCGCGACAACGAGGACGCGCGGGGCGAGGCGTGGACGCTCTACTACCTGGGCCAGGCCCTGGAGGAGACCGGCGACACCGATCAGGCGGTACGGCAGCTGGAGCGGTCCCGCACGATGTTCTCCCGGATGCGGGACGTGTACGGGCTGGCGTGCGCCCGGCACCACTCGGGCCGGGTCACCCGCGACCAGCGGGCCGCGCAGACGGGCAACCTGCGCAACTCCGGCTTCGCCCGCCAGCTCCTGGTGGACGCGCGGGCCGACTTCCGGCGCATCGGGGTCCCCCACGGGGAGGCCTGGACGTGTCTGGAGCTGGCCCTGATCGACGCGGGCAACCATCGCGCGCCGCAGGCGCTGGACCTGTGCGGCGAGGCGGCCGAGCTGTTCGACTCGTACGGCGACGCACGCGGCGCGGACTGGGCCCGCTTCCTGCGCTGCACGCTGCTGCCGTACGCGTCACCGGGCGGCATCGAGGTGGGCACGGTGGTGGCCCAGCAGGAACTCGCCGACCTGATCGCGGCGGGCCACCCGACCCGGGACGGCAAGCTGGAGGACTGCGCGGAGGCGTTCCGGGTGGTCCTGAACCGCGGAGTGGACCTGGAAGACGGCTGGCAGGCCTGGCGCCTGGGCCTGACCCCGACCCGTCACGCCCGGGAAATCATGGGCGTACGGATCCCGGCAAGGCCGTAACCCCGGCCGGCCGGAACAGGCCCGCCCGGCGATCGAGGGCATCCCTCAAGCCCGTCCGGCGCTTGAGGACACCCCCAGCCCGCCCGGCGACCGAGGGCGGAGCGGCCACCGGACCCCCGGTGCCGCCCCGCCCCCCACTACTTCTGCTTCGCGGAACCCGCGGAGCCCGAGGCACCGGCCCCGGCCCCCACACCCTCCGGCGCCTCCGGAGCTTCCTCGAAGTCGACCTTGCCCATGTGCCGGTTCATCGACTTCATCAGCAGCCACACGCCGACGGCGAGCGCAGCGAAGACGATGAAGCCGAGGACCCCGGGGGTCACCTTGTTCTTGTCCAGTTCCTCGGCGAGCGGGACGAGGTGCGTCAGTGCCTGAGTCGCGTACATATCAGGCATTGTCGCGGATGCCCGCGAAGAGGTCGCTCTCGGGGAGGGAGGTATCGACGAGGGACTTCGCCAGCTCGTACTCCTCGGTCGGCCAGACCTCCCGCTGGATGTCCATCGGAACCCGGAACCAGCCGCCCTCCGGATCGATCTGCGTCGCGTGCGCGATCAGCGCCTTGTCGCGGATCTCGAAGAAGTCCGCGCACGGAACATGCGTGGTCAGCGTGCGTTCGGCGCGCTCGAACTCCTTCCAGCGCTCCAGCCAGTCCCCGTACGGGGACTCCAGCCCGCGGGCCAGCAGCGCCTCGTGCAGGGCCACCGTGCGCGGCTTGTTGAAGCCCTGGTTGTAGTAGAGCTTCTGCGGCGTCCAGACCGGACCGAACTCCGCCTCGGGGAACCTCTCGGCGTCTGCCGCGCCCTCGAAGGCGATCATCGAGACCGTGTGGGTCATGATGTGGTCGGGGTGCGGGTAGCCCCCGTTCTCGTCGTACGTGGTGATGACCTGCGGCCGGAACGCGCGGATCTTCGCGACGAGACGCCCCGCCGCCGTCTCCTCGTCCTCCAGCGCGAAGCAGCCCTCGGGCAGCGGCGGCAGCGGGTCGCCCTCGGGCAGCCCGGAGTCGACGAAGCCGAGCCACTCCTGCTTCACGCCCAGGATCGCCCGGGCCTCGTCCATCTCCTTCCTGCGTACCTCGTGGATGTTCTCCTCGATGTACGCGTCGCCCTGGAGTTTCGGATTGAGGATGGAGCCGCGCTCGCCGCCCGTGCAGGTCACTACCAGCACGTCCACCCCCTCGGACACGTACTTGGCCATGGTCGCCGCGCCCTTGCTCGACTCGTCGTCGGGGTGGGCGTGCACGGCCATCAGTCGAAGCTGCTCAGTCAAGACTCGATCCTCAGTGATTGGTCGCCATCAGGGTGCCGTCCCGCAGGGACGTCGGTGTGGGGTGCCGGTCGGGTGGCGGGTGGAGGCTTCTATAGTGACCGAACCGGGGGGCGGAAAATTCCTCAATCCCCGGTACGGGAGGAACGATCATGACTGCGGTGCGCGAAGCGCCCCCCGAGAACCGCTACGGCCGCTCCGCGGACCAGCGTGCGGACCGCAAACTCAAGATCATCGGCTCGGTGCTCGGCATCGCCCTGCTCGGCGTGCTCGGCTGGATCGGTTACGACTACATCGCGGGCCAGGGCGTCAGCGCCGAGGTGATCAAGTTCAAGGTCGTCTCGGACGACCGGGTCGAGGTGCACCTGGAGGTCCGAAAGGACCGGGACGCCAAGGGCTACTGCACGATCCGCTCGCAGCGCGAGGACGGTACCGACGTCGCCCGCAAGGACTTCCGTTTCGACGAGGACACCGACCGGATCGACCGCGTCCTCTCGCTGCGGACGACGTCCAGGGCGACCAGCGTCGAACTGCTGGGCTGCACGGACGACGGCGGGGCGTCGCGTTGACCGCCGCACGCACCTCCTGACCCGCTCTTGGCGGTGCTGACCTGCGGTTCGACAGTCGCAGTCGGTTACCTTCTCCCCCTTTTCCTGGGGAATTGTTAGGCTCGTGGTTTCGCCCACCCGTGGAAGCGCATGCTTCGGGGTAGGGCGATGCTTTGTATTCCCAGTACCGACGAGGAGCACCCTGTGACCCAGACCAGCGAAAACGTCACCTGGCTCACGCAGGAGGCGTACAACCAGCTCAAGGCCGAGCTGGAGTACCTGTCTGGTCCCGCGCGCACGGAGATCGCCGTAAAGATCGCGGCGGCCCGTGAGGAGGGGGACCTGCGTGAGAACGGCGGGTACCACGCGGCCAAGGAGGAGCAGGGCAAGATGGAGCTCCGGGTGCGCCAGCTGACCCAGCTCCTGGAACACGCGAAGGTCGGCGAGGCGCCGGCCGACGACGGTGTGGTCGAGCCCGGCATGGTCGTGACGATCGCCTTCGACGGCGATGACGACGACACGACGACCTTCCTCCTGGCCTCCCGCGAGTACGCGAGCGCGGACATCGAGACCTACTCCCCGCAGTCCCCGCTCGGCGTGGGCGTGAACGGCAAGAAGATGGGCGAGACCGCGGACTACGAGCTGCCGAACGGCAAGACCGCGACGGTGAAGATCCTTTCGGCGAAGCCGTACTCCGGCTGATCCGCGCACAGCGAAAGGAGCCTCCCGCCCACCGGGCGGGAGGCTCCTTCGCGTGGCCCGGACGTGGGTCAGACGGTGACCGAGCGGTACTTGCGGACCGCCAGCGTGCGGAAGACCGCGATGATGACGACGGACCAGATCAGCGAGGCCCAGACGGGATGCTGCATCGGCCAGGCGTCGGACGGGGAGACGCCAGGGTTCCCGAACAGCACGCGGCACGCCTGGACGGTGGCGCTGAACGGGTTCCAGTCGGCGATCGGCTGGAGCCAGGAGGCCATCATGCTGGAGTCCACGAAGGCGTTCGAGATGAAGGTGACCGGGAACAGCCAGATCAGTCCCCCGGACGTGGCCGCCTCGGGCGTGCGTACGGACAGACCGATCAGTGCGCCGATCCAGGAGAAGGCGTAACCGAGCAGGAGCAGCAGGCCGAAGGCGCCCAGCGCCTTGGGCACACCCTCGTGGATGCGCCAGCCGACGAGCAGCGCCACGATCGTGAGCACGAACATGGTGAGTACGGTCTGGACCAGGTCGGCCAGTGTGCGGCCGGTCAGCACCGCGCCGCGCGCCATCGGCAGGGAGCGGAAGCGGTCGACGAGGCCCTTGTGCATGTCGTCGGCGATACCGGCGCCCGCGCCGGCCGTGGCGAAGGTGACCGTCTGGGCGAAGATGCCCGCCATCAGGAAGTTGCGGTAGACCGACGGGTCCGTGGTCCCGCCGACGGTCATCGAGCCGCCGAAGACGTACGAGAAGAGCACCACGAACATGATCGGCTGGATGAGCCCGAACAGAATCACTTCGGGAATCCGGGTCATCCGGATCAGGTTCCGCCGGGCGATGACCAGCGAGTCGCGTACGGCCTGGCCGATGCCGCCGCCGGCGCGTGGGGCGGGAGCCGCTGCCGTCTCGGTGGGTGCGCTCACTTCGCCGTCTCCGTCCCGGCTGCGACGGACTGCGCCGCCTCGTCCCCGTCGTTCTTCTGCTGTTCGGCCGCATGGCCGGTGAGGGAGATGAACACGTCGTCGAGGGTGGGGCGGCGCAGCCCGATGTCGTCGATCTCCACCCCGCGGGCGTCGAGGTCGCGGATGATCTCGGCGAGGAGCTTGGCCCCGCCGTCGACCGGGACGGTCAGTTTGCGCATGTGCGGGACAACCGCGGCCTCGCCCTTGCCCAGGTGGCCGAGGACGGCGCGGGCCGGATCGATCTGGTCGCTCTGGTGCACCACGACCTCGACGCGCTCGCCGCCGGTGCGGGACTTGAGCTGGTCGGAGGTGCCGCGGGCGATGACGAGGCCGTGGTCGATCACACAGATGTCATGGGCGAGACGGTCGGCCTCCTCCAGGTACTGCGTGGTCAGCAGCAGCGTCGTACCACCTGCCACGAGCTCCTCGATGACCTCCCAGAGCTGCTGCCGGTTGCGCGGGTCGAGGCCGGTGGTCGGCTCGTCCATGAACATGACCGGCGGGGAGACGATGAGCGCCGCCGCCAGGTCGAGACGGCGGCGCATGCCGCCGGAGTACGTCTTGGCGGGGCGGTCGGCCGCGTCGGCGAGGTGGAACCGATCCAGCAGCTCCCCCGCGCGGGCCTTCGCGTCGCGCCGGCTCATCTGGTAGAGCTGGCCGACCATCCGCAGGTTCTCGCGGCCGGTCAGGTATTCGTCCACGGCGGCGAACTGGCCGGAGAGCCCGATCGAGCGCCGTACCTCGTGGGGTTTCTTCAGTACGTCGATGCCGGCGACGAAGGCGCTGCCGCTGTCGGGCATGAGCAGCGTCGTCAGGACGCGCACAGCGGTCGTCTTGCCGGCGCCGTTGGGGCCGAGAAGCCCGAGGACAGTGCCTTCGGGCACGTCGAAATCGACACCGCCGAGTGCAGTGACGTCGCCGAAGGTCTTCACCAGACCTTCGGCGTATATGGCGCCTGGCATATGGGCTTCCCCCAGTGCGTTTGGGTGGCTTCCTCACAGATCCTAGATTTGCCAATCTTTCCTCGCCCGGCGAACACACGAAGCGAACGCGTGTACGCCCTCGAGCCGAGCGAGGGCACAGTAACGCGATACATCGCGATACACAAGGTGCGGCTCAGTTCAACACCAGGTAGCCCGCGTCGCGCAGCGCCGCGGCGACCTCCTCGCAGTGCTCCGGGCCCTTCGTCTCCAGATGCAGCTCCACCTCGGCCTCGGTGAGGCCGAGCCGGGGATCGGTACGCACATGGCTCACGTCCAGGACGTTGGCATCGGCCACCGAGAGCACGGCCAGCATCGTCGCCAGCGCGCCGGGGCGGTCCGTCAGCCGCAGCCGCAGGCTCAGATAGCGGCCGGCCGCCGACATGCCGTGGGTCAGGATGCGCTGCATCAGCAGCGGGTCCACGTTGCCGCCGGAGAGCAGCGCCACCACCGGCCCGCGGAACGACTTCGGGTCGCTCAGCAGGGCGGCCACCGGGCTCGCCCCGGCCGGCTCCACGACCATCTTCGCCCGCTCCAGGCAGAGCAGCAGCGCACTGGACAGCTCGTCCTCGGAGACCGTACGGACCTCGTCGACCAGGTCCCGGACCAGGGCGAACGGGACATCGCCCGGCCGTCCCACCTTGATGCCGTCCGCCATCGTCTGGAGCGAGCCGACCGACACCGGGTGGCCGGCGGCCAGCGAGGGCGGGTAGGCGGCCGCGCCCGCCGCCTGCACGCCGACGATCCGCACATCGGGCCGGATCGCCTTCACCGCCACCGCGATCCCCGCGGCGAGTCCGCCGCCGCCGATCCCGACGACGATGGTGCGCACCTCGGGGCACTGCTCCAGGATCTCCAGGCCCACCGTGCCCTGCCCAGCGATGATGTCCGGGTGGTCGAAGGGGTGGATGAAGACCGCGCCGGTCTCCCGCGCGTACTCCTGCGCCGCGGCCAGCGTCTCGTCGACGACATGGCCGTGCAGCCGCACCCGGGCCCCGTACTCACGCGTCGCGGCGACCTTCGGCAGCGGCGCCCCGACCGGCATGAAGACCGTCGACCGTACGCCGAGCAGCGCAGACGCGAGCGCGACACCCTGCGCATGGTTTCCGGCACTCGCGGCCACCACACCCGCCGCCCGTTCCACCGGGGAGAGTCCGGCGATCCGCACATAAGCACCCCGCAGTTTGAACGAGCCGGTCCGCTGCAGGTTCTCGCACTTGAACTGGACGGGCGCGCCCACGAGGTCGGTCAGATGGCGGCTGCCCTCCATCGCGGTGACCCTGGAGACGCCGGAGAGCATCTTCTGCGCCCCCTTGATGTCATCGAGGATCAGCGGGGGAAACGGGGTGGGCGGCGGGAAGTTCATACCGCGAGTCTTGCAGCTGAAAGGGGTTGTGGCCGCCGCGAGCCAGGCCGTCCTGCGCCGATGTCCGCAGGTTTGTGCAGCGCTGGTACGCGTTGCCCCGGGGCCGCGTACTCTGTCCCCCACCCATCCGACACCGCACGAAGAGAGCCCCCGGCCATGCCCCCTCAGGACATGACGACTGCCGCGTCTCCCTCCGGGGGCGCCACCCCGGAGAATCCGGGTCCCGACCCCCTCCTCGACACCCTGCAGCACCAGGTGGCGGTCTTCGCCCGCCGTGCCGAGCAGACCCGCCTCGGCGGCGTCGGCCAGGTGCGCAACTCCATGGACCGGGCCGCGTATCTGCTGCTCAACCGGCTGGACCGGGAAGGGCCCATGGGCGTCAAGGCGCTGGCCGCCGGGATGGGGATCGACTCCTCGACCGTGACCCGGCAGGTCGCGCCGCTCGTGGACACGGGCCTGGTCAAGCGGACCTCGCACCCGGAGGACGGCCGGGCCGTCGTGCTCCAGCTGTCCCCGCGCGGCCAGGCCCGGCTGGACGAGGTCCGGGCCTCGCGGCGCGAGCTGATGTCACAGGTGACGGGCGACTGGGACGAGGAGGAACGCGACACGTTCTGCGCGCTGCTCACCCGTTTCAACGCGGCACTGGCCGCCCGGCAGAGCGCGCACCAGCCGCCCGCCGCGGGCTAGGTTCTTCCGTTTGGATCATGCTGGGCTCGCGGGGTCCGGCACCGCTCCCCGGTCGAGCCTGATCCAAAGAAAGACCCCAAGCCTTGACCCCGGGCCCGCGGAGCGCTCGGATGGCAGGGTGCGAGAGCGCCAGGCGGGCCGACAGCGGCGCCGCGCCCAGGAGTTCGAGGCCTTCGTGGCGGGCGCGGCAGGCAGGCTGCTGCACGCCGCCACCCTGCTCACCGCCGAACCCGCCCGGCCGCCGGGGGCCAACGAGCGCGCACAGCGACTGCTGACGGCCGCGCTGGCCCGTACGTACGCGGACTGGGACCGGCTGCACGGCGAGGATCCGTACAACCGCACCCGGCAGGAGCTGGCCACCCGGTTCGCGAGGGAGGCCTGGCGCCACCACCACGCGCGCGGCGGGCTGTTGGACCGGCTGACCCCGCAGGAACGGCTCGTCCTGGTGCTGCGGCTGCACGAAGAGGTCGCCGAGGAGCAGACCGCGGCACTGCTCGGACTGCCCGCGGAGCGCATCCGCGCGATCTGCAACCGCTCGGTGGCCACGATGCGCGGCACCCGCGGCCCCAGCATCCGGCAGGGGCCCACCAGAGAGCTGGGGGCCACGCCATGAGCGGTACCGGCCGCAAGGAGGACGAGGTCCGGCGGATGCTGGAGGGGCCGCATCCGCAGGTGCCCGTCGATCTGGCGGAACGGGCGGTGGAGCGCGGCGGCCGGCTGCTGCGCCGGCAGCGGGTCCTGCGCCTGCTGGGGCTGCTCGCGCTGATCGCCGCGGTGGCCGCGTTCGCGGTGTGGGCGGTGACGGTCCAGCCCTGGCAGGCGCCGCCGGCCGAGACGACCCCGCCACTGGGCGGCTGGTGAGCGCATGTCGCCGGGCCGCCCCGGATCTACCCTGGAAGAAGCGGCCGGGGCCAGGCGGAACCGGCCCAGGAGGCACTGCCATGACCAGGAAGATCGCTGACTGCCGCAAGTATCCGAGCGAGTCGAACTGCTCACTGACCATCTCCGGCGAGGAGGACGAAGTCGTGCGGGCGGCAACCGAGCACGCCGTCTCCGTCCATGAGCACCCGGACGGCCCCGAGCTGCGGGAGCAGATCCGGTCCATGCTGGAGGACGAGAAGGCCACCGTCTGAGACGGGCCCGACGCGACCGGGGCGGAGCCGGATTCCCGACCCCGCCCCAGGAGTGCTCAGACGTCCCGCACCAGGAGTGCTCACACGTCCTGGCACAGGAGCCGGCACGCGCCGCCCCGCCACGGCACGGGCACGGCACGCTCGCAGGTGTCAGCCGAGCGCCTGCGTCAGGTCGGCCAGCAGGTCGTCGCCGTTCTCGATGCCGACGGAGAGCCTGACCAGGTCGGCGGGGACCTCCAGCGGCGATCCGGCCGCCGAGGCGTGCGTCATCCGGCCCGGGTGCTCCAGCAGCGACTCGACGCCGCCGAGGGACTCACCGAGCGTGAAGAGCTTCGCCCGGTTGCAGACCTCGACCGCCGCCTCCTCGCCGCCCGCGACCCGGAAGGACACCATGCCGCCGAACGCCTTCATCTGCTTGGCGGCGATCTCGTGCCCCTGGTGCTCGGGCAGTCCCGGGTAGAGGACGTGGGTGACCTTGGGGTGCCGGGTCAGCAGGTCGGCGACCTTGGTGGCGTTCTCGCTGTGCCGGTCCATCCGGACGGCGAGGGTCTTGATGCCGCGCAGCACCAGCCAGGCGTCGAAGGGGCCGGCCACGGCACCCATCGCGTTCTGGTGGTACGCCAACTCCTCGGAGAGTTCCGGGTCGTTGACGATCAGCGCGCCGCCGACGACGTCCGAGTGACCGCCCATGTACTTGGTGGTGGAGTGCACCACCACATCGGCGCCCAGGGCGAGGGGCTGCTGGAGATAGGGACTGGCGAAGGTGTTGTCGACGACCAGCCGCGCACCCGCCGAGCGGGCGACACCGGCGATGGCCGCGATGTCGGTGATGCCGAGCAGCGGGTTGGAGGGCGTCTCCACCCAGATCGCCTTGGTACGCGGCTGGATCGCGGCCCGTACCGCCGCCACGTCCGAGGTGTCGGCGACCGAGAACTCCACGCCCCAGCGCGAGGCGACCTTCGCGAACAGCCGGAACGTACCGCCGTAGGCGTCGTTCGGGATGACCACGTGGTCGCCGGGCGTCAGCAGCGTACGGAGCAGGCAGTCCTCGGCGGCCAGACCGGACGCGAAGGCGAGCCCGCGGCGGCCGCCCTCCAGGGCCGCCAGGTTCTCCTCCAGTGCGGTGCGCGTCGGGTTGGCGCTGCGGCTGTACTCGTAGCCGCCGCGCAGCCCGCCCACGCCGTCCTGCTTGTACGTGGACACCTGGTAAATGGGCGGAACAACAGCGCCGGTGAGGGGATCGGCGGTGTTTCCCGCGTGGATCGCGAGAGTTTCGAAGCTGTGCTGGTCGCTCATGAGGCCCGAGCGTAGTTCGTCCCGAGGGCCCTCATGGAGCACCGGGGCCGTCCGGGGACAATGGAGGCATGGAGATTCTCTGGTTCCTGCTCGCGCTGTGCATGCTCGCCGCGGTTGTCGGCCCCTTCGTGCTGCGGCGCCGCGGCGGTATCCGTCAGGTGGCGCCCGGTTCCCCCGACGCCGCCGACCCGGACACCTACGGCTTCGCGCGCCAGGAGGAACTGGACATCCGGATGCCGGGCCCCGACCAGGACCTCCTGGACGTACTCGACGTCGTCCAGGGCACCCAGGAGTGGCGGGCCGCCTCGCAGCTGCTGTCCGGGACGCCGAAGGAGGGCGAGGTGCGGTGGCAGCGGGTGCAGGCGTTCGCCGGTGCCGCCTCGCTGGAGCTGGCGCGGCGGCCGGGCGTCGGCGGGGCCTGGCTGCGCAAGTGGCGGGCCGAGTCCCCGAAGGACGCGGGTGGCGCGGCCGTGCACGCCGAGTTCCTGGTCCAGCAGGCCTGGCGTTCCTCCACCGTCGGTACGGACGACTTCCGGATCATCCTGGAGGAGGCCCGTACGGTCGTCGGCGAGGCGGCCCTGCTGGCCCCGGGCGACCCGGTGCCGTACCTGGTGGAGCTGGCCGCGGCCCGTGGGCTCGGCTACTCCCACGAGGAGTTCGACCAGCTCTGGGTGAAGATCATCGACCGGGCACCCGCGCACATGGGCGCGCACATCGCGGCGCTGCACTTCTGGTGCGAGAAGTGGCACGGCTCCCGCGAGGAGGCCGACCGGTTCGCCACCGCGGCCGCCGCCCGCGCCCCGCAGGGGTCACTGCTGGCCGCGCTGCCGCTCTTCGCGCTGTACGAGCACCTGCCCGAGGTCAATCTGGTGCGGGGCTTCTACCGGAGCCAGGCGGTGACGAAGGCGGTCGAGGGCGCCCTGTTCGCGGTGCACTCGGCCCGCGCCGACGACCCGATGCTCGCCCATGTCCGCCATCTGCTGGTGCTGTTCCTGGTCCGGATGGAGCGCTGGGCGGAGGCGATGGGCCAGCTCGTCCACATCGACGGGCACGTGGGCGCGCTGCCGTGGACGGAGAGCTCCGACCCGGCGGCCGAGTACACCGTGTACCGCGCCCTGGCGGTCGCCGGCTACGAGGCGAACGGCGGCAGCCCGGCGACGCTGCTGCGGTAGAAAGCCCGGCTCCGGGGCCACCCGGCTCCGGGGGTGTGCGACGGTGGGCACCGACAGGGCGCCCACCGCGCGGACTGCTGACTGATGGGACCGGTACACCTCATGGCCCGACTGATACCCCTGATCCTGATCGGCCTCGGCCTCTACTTCTGGTTCAAGGCCCGCAAGCGGACCGCCGCCTACGTCGAGGACGCGGAGTCCGAGAACGGCATCCCCCGCCGCTGACCGGGGCGACGGCACCGGCGGCGGAATCCACGGCGGTCCCGGTGCGTTGTACGGACAGCACGCCGACCCGACGAGGAGCCCCCGCATGTTCCTGCACCGCCGCACCCCGCAGCTCCCCGCTCCGGAGGAGGCCCTGCGCGGCCGCCCCGTCCCGGAGTTCACCGTCCCGTCCCGCCACACGGTCCTGGGCAACGCCCTGGTGGGCCCGTACCCGGAGGGTCTGGAGGTCGCGGACTTCGCGATGGGCTGCTTCTGGGGCGCCGAGCGCAAGTTCTGGCAGACGGACGGCGTCTGGACGACGCTCGTCGGCTACCAGGGCGGCTCCACGGAGAACCCCGCTTACGAAGAGGTCTGCTCAGGCCTGACCGGCCACACGGAGGCCGTCCGCGTCGTGTACGACCCGCGCGTCGTCACGTACCCCGAGCTGCTGAAGCTCTTCTGGGAGTCGCACAACCCGACCCAGGGCTTCCGCCAGGGCAATGACGTCGGTACGCAGTACCGCTCGGCGGTCTACACCCACTCCCCCGAGCAGGCCGCGGCCGTGCAGGCGTCCCGCGAGGCCTACCAGAAGGTCCTCACAGCCTCCGGCCACGGCGAGATCACCACGGAGATCCTGCCCGCCGAGGGCCGCCCCTTCTGGCCGGCGGAAGCTGCGCACCAGCAGTACCTGGACAAGAACCCGGCGGGCTACTGCGGGATCGGCGGTACGGGCGTCTCATGCCCGATCGGGGTGGCACCGGCCGACGGCTGAGTCCCGGGGGCGGCAGGCCCGGCGCGGGCAAGGCCGGTACTCTCGCATCGACTTGGACGGCGAGGGGCGGGAACATGATGCGCGGGAACCGAACGGACGAACCGGCGATCCCCTCCCTGCGCGGACGCCCCTGGTGGGCCGCGAACGAAGGTCTGGCCTTCGTGCTGGAGCTGGTGGCGCTGGCGTGCCTGTGCTGGTGGGGCTTCACCGCCGGCGACGGCCCGGCCGTGCACCTGCTGCTGGGGATCGGGATGCCGGCCGTCGCCATCGCCCTGTGGGGCACGTTCGCCGCCCCTCGCGCCCGGATCCGGCTGCCGCTGGCGGGCGTGCTCGTGGTGAAGGCCGTGGTGCTCGGCGGCGGCGCCTTCGGGTTGTACCGGGTGGGCCACCCGGTCGCGGCGGTCGTCCTGGCCGCGGTGATGGTGGCGAACACGGCCCTCGCGGAGACCTTCCGCAGGAGGCCGCCCGCCGGGGGCTGATACGTGAGGGGCTCGTCCCGGCCGGGACGAGCCCCTCGTCGCGTCCGGGTCAGATCAGACCCTGCGCCAGCATCGCGTCCGCGACCAGCTCGAAGCCGGCGATGTTGGCGCCGACCACGTAGTTGCCGGGGCTGCCGTAACGCTCCGCCGTGGTGTAGCAGGAGTCGTGGATGTGACGCATGATCTCCGCGAGCCGCTCCTCCGTGTGGGCGAACGTCCAGGAGTCGCGCGAGGCGTTCTGCTGCATCTCCAGGGCGCTGGTGGCGACGCCGCCCGCGTTGGCCGCCTTCCCGGGGGCGAACGCCACACCCGCCTCCTGGAGGACGCGGACGGCCTCGGGGGTGGTGGGCATGTTGGCGCCCTCGGCTACGGCCTTCACACCGTTGCGTACGAGGGTCAGCGCGTCGGCCTCGTGGAGTTCGTTCTGCGTGGCGCAGGGCAGGGCCACATCGCAGGGGACGTCCCAGACACCGGCGCCGGGCACGAACACGGCCTCGGCGCGGCGTTCCGCGTACTCGGCGACGCGGCCGCGGCCCGCCTCCTTGATCTCCTTGAGCAGGGCGAGGTCGATGCCCTTCTCGTCCACGACGTAGCCGTCGGAGTCGGAGCAGGTGATGACCGTGGCGCCGAGCTGCTGGGCCTTCTCGATCGCGTAGATCGCGACGTTGCCCGAGCCCGAGACGGCGATGCGCTGGCCGTCGAGGGACTCGCCCCGGCTGCGGAGCATCTCGGCGGTGAACATGACGCAGCCGTAGCCGGTCGCCTCCGTACGCACCAGGGCGCCGCCCCAGCCGAGACCCTTTCCGGTGAGGACACCGGACTCGAAGCGGTTGGTGATCCGCTTGTACTGGCCGAAGAGGTAGCCGATCTCGCGGCCGCCCACGCCTATGTCACCGGCGGGGACGTCGGTGTACTCGCCCAGGTGGCGGTGGAGCTCGGTCATGAACGACTGGCAGAACCGCATGATCTCGGCGTCCGAGCGGCCCTTCGGGTCGAAGTCCGAGCCGCCCTTGCCGCCGCCGATGGGCATACCGGTGAGGGCGTTCTTGAAGATCTGCTCGAAGCCGAGGAACTTCACGATGCCGAGGTTGACCGAGGGGTGGAAGCGCAGTCCGCCCTTGTACGGGCCGAGCGTGCTGGAGAACTCGACCCGGAAGCCGCGGTTGACGTGGATGTCGCCCGAGTCGTCCGACCACGGCACCCGGAAGATGAGCTGGCGCTCCGGCTCGCATATGCGCTCGATGATCCGGGCGTCCACGAACTCCGGCCGCTGGGCCAGCACCGGGCCGAGCGTTTCGAGAACTTCCCGGACCGCCTGGTGGAATTCCTTCTCGCCCTGGTTGCGGCGGAGGATCTCCGCGTAGAGCGGCTCGATGACGCGGTTCTCGGCGGCGTGCGGGACTGCGGAGTCAGGGGTGGCCTGCATCTGATCAAGACCTTCCATGGGTCGGCTCATCGCGAAGGCGCCCCCGTCCCGGAGGGCGCCAGGTCCCCCCTCCCCATTGAGGGCGTCGCCCGGATAGCGCGGGTACCGCGCTCACGACTGCGACGTACAGGACCGTTGTGGCCTACCGAGTGTCCCAGTGGGACCGCTGAATCCTCCATGCCATCCACATGGTGAATCCCGCCGGGTTGCGTACGGGCCGGCCGCAACGGCCTTGCCCCGGACCGGTTCCGGGCGGAACGACCGGGTTGCGGGGTATGCCCGGACACCTCTCGGAGTGGTGAACCTCACAGCGCACCGGCTGCGGCTGTGAGGCGAGGGTGCGCGGCCCTCAGGACTCGCGCGGGCTGCGCAGCATCCACAGGCACGCGGCCGACACCAGGACGACCACGCCCGACACGACGCTCAGGGCGATGTTCAGGCCGCCCTGCTCGACCAGGAAGTTGAGGGAGACGTTCGCGACGATCGCGGCGAGGAGCACGATCCAGAGCAGCGGCTTCACGGGGTTCCTCCACGGAGACGGAGCCGGGCCCGGAGACGGAGCCCGGCAAGGACGGAGCGGGTGACGCAGCCGGGCCGGCGTCCGGCTGCGTCACCCATCCTTCCGGCCGGCGGACGCCGGTACGAGGGCGCCCGCTCCCGGAACCGCGGTGTAGCGGGCTACACCACGGTTGCGGCCCGGAGTGCTTCGGCGCGCAGCGCGGCGGCGGTCGCCCCGGCGTCGTAGTCCCGTGCGACACCGTCCACGAGCACCACGTCGCCCGCCATGTTCCGGCTCCGCAGCGGGGCCAGCTCCTGGTAGGCGGGCGAGGCGAACCAGGTGCGGGCGGCCTCGATCGCGGGGAACTCCAGGATGACGAGCGCGCCGGGCCAGTCGCCCTCCATGACCTCGACCGGGGTGTTGTGGACCAGGAACCGGCCCCCGTACGGGTCCATCGTCGACTGGATGCGCTCGATGTACTCCAGCACCTCCTCGTTGGGGAGGCCATCGGGGTGCAGGTGAGCGATCGCGTACGCGGTCATGGTCACGTCCTCCGTCTTCCGGTCTTCCGTCCGCTGATGCACACCATGCTGCCGGGAGCGGCGGGGAGGGTCGATTACCCCCGAGGTAAGCGGGCGGACCGCCTGTGCGGACCGGGCCCGCGGTGATGGGTAATCAGACATGATGCCGTCATGAAGACTTCACGGGGGAACCGCGGCACCCAGGATCCTCACCGGCCTTACGAGTCAGTGCTGTTGGACGCAAGCACGTTGCCAGGGCACGGGCAGCCGAGGCCCTCGCACATACCCGGCCGGACAGGGCGGGCCGGGCATCGCACGCCGCCCCGGGCCGGGGAGATGCGCCGCTATCTCGCCGTGGGACTCGACTGCTATCTCTGCCTGGTCACCGCCGGGTTACTGGCCCGGCCGCACGTGGACGCGACGCCCCTGTCCGGGGACGTCGCCCTGCTGCTCGGGCCGGGGGTCGTCATCTCCTTCCTCAACCAGGTGGTGCTCACCGCGCTCGTCGGAGCCGGTGCCGGAAAGCTGATCATGGGCATACGGGTGGTGAGCCTGCCGGACGGCGGACGCCCGGGGCCGGGGCAGCTGGTGCGGCGCTGGCTGCACGGGCTGTGCTGGCTGCCGCTCCAGCCCTGGTACGGGCTGCGCGCCCACCTCGCCCGTACCGGCGACAGCCCCGGCCCCGCTCCGCGCTGCTGCGAGGAGGGCGATCCGTACGCCGACCCGTTCGCCGATCCGGCCGGGGTGCGCCAGGTCCGCCGGAGCGATCTCGCGGCGCACCGCCGGGCCGCCGCCGGACGGGCCGCCTGAGGCTGCGGGGGGTGAACCCGCACCGCCGCCCGCGAACCCCGGTGCGGGTCCGCGGACGGCGGCAGCCGTGGCGGTGCGGTAACAGCCTTGCGTGGGAGGGCTGTTCAGGCCGCCGCGTTCTCCGTGATGGTGACCTTGCCCTTGCGGATGGTCGCCAGCCGCGGGGCGCGGCGGGCGATCGCGCTGTCGTGGGTGACCATGATGAAGGTGAGCCCGTGCTCCTTCCACATGGTCTCCAGCACCTCCATGATCTCGTCACGCATGGACTCGTCGAGGTTGCCGGTGGGTTCGTCGGCGAGCAGCACCTTGGGCTGCTTGACCAGGGCTCTGGCTATCGCCACCCGCTGCTGCTGGCCGCCGGACATCTCTCCGGGCAGATGTCCGAGCCGCTCGCCGAGACCGACCGAGTCGAGCGCCTCGGCCGCCCGTCTGCGCCGCTCCGACGCCTTGCCGCCGAGGGGTACCAGGGCCGTCTCGACGTTCTCCTGGGCGGTGAGCGTCGGGATGAGGTTGAAGCTCTGGAAGACGAAGCCGATGTTCTCCGCGCGCACCTTGGTGAGCTTGGCCTCGCTGAGCTTCGCGAGGTCGACACCGTCGAGTTCGACGCTGCCGGCCGTGGGGCGGTCCAGGCCGCCGAGCATCTGGAGCAGCGTGGACTTGCCGCCGCCGGTGGGGCCCTGGATGACCAGGCGGCCGCCGTCCTCGATGGTCAGATCGACGCCGGCGAGTGCGTGGACGGTGGACTTGCCGCGCGTGTAGCGCTTGGTGACGCCTTGAAGCGTGTACATGGGTCAACTCCTGCTGGACGGTGATCGCGGGTGCCGGGTGAACGGATGCCGGGTGAACGGGTCCCGGCTGAGCTGGTCCCGGATCACCGGGACGGGGGCGAGGGCCGGGACACCCGGGCGACGGGTCTCCCGCGACGGGTCACTCGACGCGCCGCAGGGCGTCCGCGGGGCGCAGCCGGGAGGCGCGCCAGCCGCCGAAGGCGCCCGCGATGAGCCCGCCCGCCACGGCCAGGCCGACGGCGATCAGGATGATCGAGAGGGACACGGGCGCGGTCAGCGCGATGTCGAGGGCCTTGGAGGCGCTCTGCCGGCCGGGGCCGCCACCCATCATGCCGCCGCGCATCCCGCCGCCCGAGGAGCCGCCCGCGGAGCCGAGCTGCGCGGTCAGGGTGGGGCTGACCGCGGTGACGACGTACGCGCCTGCCAGGCCGACCGCGATGCCGAGGACGCCGCCCATCAACCCGTTGACCAGGGCCTCGCCGACGACCTGGCGGGTGACCCGGCCGCTCTTCCAGCCGAGTGCCTTGAGCGTGCCGAACTCCCGTACCCGGCGGCTGACCGCGGAGGAGGTGAGCAGGCCGGCCACCAGGAAGGCGGCGATCAGTACGGCGATGGAGAGCCACTTGCCGACGCTGGAGGCCAGGTCGGACGCGGTGG
Source organism: Streptomyces sp. NBC_01260 (assembly GCF_036226405.1). NCBI lineage: Bacteria > Bacillati > Actinomycetota > Actinomycetes > Kitasatosporales > Streptomycetaceae > Streptomyces > Streptomyces sp. NBC_01260. The sequence continues at coordinate 2,935,193 of NZ_CP108464.1, forward strand.
ACAGGGAGCCGGAAACGGTGTCCGCGAGATCGGCGGAGGTGGTGACGGTGGTGCCCGGGATGTTCTTCTGGATCGTGGACTTGACGCTGTCGATCTGCTGCGAGTCCGCGGCCTTCACATAGACCGTGGTGACCTTGTCCTTCGCGTCGGCCAGGGTCTGCGCCTGCTGGAGCGGGACGTAGAGGTCGGCGGCCGCGTCGCCGCTGTCGGCCGCCGAGACGCCGACGATCGTGAACTTGGTGCCGTGGACCGTCACCGTCTTGCCGACGATGAGCTTCTTCTCCTTGGCGTACGCGGCGTCGACGACGGCCACCCTGCCGTTGGTCTCGGTCGTCTTGAACGTCCGCCCCGCGGTGATCTTCGACGAGGTCAGCGGGCCCAGGTCCTGCTTGGTGACGTCGGTGCCGTAGACCGTGTAGGAGTTGACGTCGAAGGAGGCGCCGCCGCCCTTGACCTCGCCCTGCGGCTGGGCACTGCCTCCGGGGCCGCCGCGGCCGCCCTGGGACGTACCGCCCTCCTGCTTGAACTCACCGCGCTTGAACTGGCCGTCCACCTTCATGACGCTCATGCTCAGTCCGCCGACGGCGTCGGCGACGCCGTCCTGCTTGCCCACCTTGTCCACGGTGGTGGAGGCCAGCGTCTGGAAGCCCTGGACCATGACCCGGTCCGTGCTCTGGGTCGAGTCGTCGCCGCTCTCCTTGGCGTCGAACTCGAACTTGGGCCGCTCCGTGCCGGAACCCGGGGCCGCGGCCGCCTTGCTGACGGTCATGTCGGTGCCGAGGCCGTACAGCGATTCCAGGACCTTGTCCTGGGCCTTGCTCATGCCCGAGGAGACCGAGCTGACGATGATGACCAGCGCAATGCCGAGGCCGAGCCCCGAGGCGACGACGAGCGCCGCCTTTCTGCGGCGGCGCAGCTCGCGCCGGAGGTAGGTGAAGAACATGGCGCGAGGTTATGAACGGGTTGTGATGGCGGGTTAAGTCCACCATGAGATCCGGATGAGAACGCCCCACAACGCCGCAGGCGGCGGCACCGGGATCCGTGGGGATCCGGTGCCGCCGCCTGCGGTAAGGGACTTGGGGCCGATCGGGGTCCTGCCCGGGGCGCGGAGGACGTCCGGTCAGGCCGCGGGGGCCTGCCACTGGGCCCAGCTCATGTTCCAGCCGTTGAGTCCGTTGTCGGGCTGGATCGTCTTGTCCGGGGAGTTCTTCATGATGACCACGTCACCGATCATGGAGTTGTCGTAGAACCAGGCGCCGGGCTGGGCGGCGTCGCCGGCGCCCTTCGTGTCGGAGAGACCGACACAGCCGTGACTGGTGTTGGCGCTGCCGAAGATCGACTTGGCGCCCCAGTAGTTGCCGTGGATGAAGGTGCCCGACGTGGACAGCCGCATGGCGTGCGGCACGTCCTTGATGTCGTACTCGCCCTTGCCGTCGCCGTCGGTGAAGCCGACCGTCGAACCGTCCATCCGGGTCTCCTTGAACTTCTCGGAGATCACCATCTGGCCGTTGTACGTCGGGTTCTCCGTGGAACCGGCGGAGATCGGGATGGTCTTGATCGTCTTCCCGTTCTGGGTGACGGTCATCATGTGCGTCTTGGCGTCCACGGTGGAGACCTGGTTGCGGCCGACCTTGAAGGTGACCGTCTTCTGCTGCACGCCGTAGACGCCGTCCGCGCCCTCCACTCCGTCCAGCGCCAGCTTCAGCGTGACGGTGGAGCCGCCCTGCCAGTAGTTCTCGGGGCGCAGGTCCAGACGCTGCGAGTTGAACCAGTGGCCGACGACCTGCTGGCCACTGCTGGACGTCACGTTGATGCCGTCCTGTACGGCCTTCTTGTCCGTGATCGCCTTGTTGAAGTTGATCGAGACGGGCATGCCGACGCCGACGGTGGAACCGTCCTCGGGGGTGAAGTTCCCGATGAAGCTGTTGGCGGGCGACACGGTGGTGAAGGAGGAGTTCTCGTGCGCCTCTCGGCCCTTCGAGTCCTTCGCCGTGGCGTCGATCTTGTACGTGGTAGAGCGCTCCAGCTGGGCGTCCGGCTTCCAGCTGGTGCCGTCGGCGGAGAGGGTGCCCTTGACGCTCGCACCGGCCGCCGTGGTCATCGTGACGGCCGTCAGCTTGCCCTTGGCGACGGAGACCTTCGCGTCGTTGTTGATCCCGGCGTTGGTCGCGCCGTTCTTCGGCGAGATCGCTATCTGCGCCTGCGAGGTCTCCTCGGCCGCCGCCTTGTCGACCTCGGCCGCCTGTGACTTCTTCGAGCTGTCGGGGCTGGAACCGCTGCCGTCGCTGCAGGCCGTAAGCACCAGCACGCCGCCGAGCAGTGCGGACGCGGCCATGAGGCCCTTGCGCCGCTTGCTGTCCGTCATCACACACTTCTCCATCGTTGCCGAAATCCCCAAATAACCCCGAGCAAGCCGTTGACCGGCGATACCCCGTCAATGCTCCAAGAACACCCTGAAAGGGTTGCCCGTTCCACATCTGCGGGAGATGTGGGGAACACCACTCATCGACGCGGTGATATCAGCGGTGGTTCCCGTGGTCCACCCCGTAGGTGCCGCCGGTGTCCTGCCCGGTTGTGCAACAGCTTCACGACCCGGTGCACCGGCTGTCACACACAGCGGCCCCGGCCCGCCGGAAGCGGGCCGGGGCCGGTGATCTCCACCTGCTACGCCCGCCGCTCCGCGCTGCCGTCGTCGTCGTTCTCCTCCCCATTGTGCGGGACGCCGGCGCCGTCCTCGTCGTCGTCCTCTTCGTCGTCGCCGTCGTCGAGGTCCCATCCGTCCGGGTCCTGCGGGTCGTAGGCGATGCTTTCGCTGCTCCAGGAGGCCTGGGTCAGCTCGACCCCGGGGACCTCACTGACCAGGTCGAACGGGTCGATCAGCGAGGCGAGGGCCTCCGCACCGTCTTCCCGGACCGCGGTCTCGGCATGCGTGCGCTCCTCGGCGGAATCGCCGCCGGGCTCGCCGTACTCGGCCGCGAGGCTCTCCAGAGCGGTGCCGCTCAGGGCGTCGGCGTCCGTGATCTCCAACACCATTTCCACGTGAAGCCGAACATAACGCGATGTCTCAGAAGTGCTCATGTGCCGGAGCGTAAGCTCCCGGCCGCTGTGGCTTTCCTGCGACCCGCTGCTTTCACTAGCATCGGCCGCAGGCCTAACTCACGGCTGTCACAAGGGGGATCGATTCTGTGGCCATCACCCGCCGCCCGCTCCTGACCGCCACCGCTGCGGGAACGCTGCTGTGCGCTCTCTGGTTCGTCCCGACGGCCAACGCGACCGGCGACACGGGCGCCGCTCCCGGCGCACCGGGCCGGACGTCCGCCGTCGACGCCACCGGCACGGACGGCACCACGCTCGCCGACACCGGGACCGGGACCGACACGACCCCGTACCTGATCGGGGGCATGGCGTTCCTGGGCATGGGCGCGGGCTTCGTCACCTACTCCGCCCGCCGCGTCGGCCCGCTGCCGGCGCATTGACCGTCACGCGGAGGCGGCCACCGGGTCCACCCGGCGGCCGCCTCCGCGTACGTCACTGGAACGAGCGGCGCTAGGCGAGCTGCCCCGTCACCGGTTCCACCGCCGCGACCAGCTTCCCCGCGCGCACGAAGGCGTCCGCGGCGGCCAGGTCCGGCGACAGGAAGCGGTCCGGGCCCGGCCCCTCCACGCCCGCCGCGCGCAGTGCCTCGACGGCCGCCAGTGAGGCGGGCGCCGGGGTCAGCCCCTGCGCGGCGCGGAGCTCGATCGCGCGGGTCGCCGCGTACAGCTCGACGGCGACGATCCGGGCGAGGTTCTCCACGGCGGTACGGAGCTTGCGCGCGGCCGACCAGCCCATCGAGACGTGGTCCTCCTGCATCGCGGAGGACGGGATCGAGTCCGCCGAGGCCGGGACGGCGAGCCGCTTCATCTCGCTGACCAGGGCGGCCTGGGTGTACTGGGCGATCATCAGGCCGGAGTCGACGCCGGCGTCGTCCGCCAGGAACGGCGGCAGCCCGTGCGAACGGTTCTTGTCCAGCAGCCGGTCGGTCCGGCGCTCGGTGATCGAGCCGAGGTCGGCCGCGACGATCGCCAGGAAGTCCAGGACGTACGCGACCGGGGCGCCGTGGAAGTTGCCGTTGGACTCGACCCTGCCGTCGGACAGCACCACCGGGTTGTCCACGGCGGCGGCCAGTTCGCGGTCGGCGACGAGCCGGGCGTGGGCGAGGGTGTCGCGCCCGGCGCCGTTGACCTGCGGGGCGCACCGCACGGAGTAGGCGTCCTGGACGCGGGGGGCGTCGTCCTGATGGTGGCCGGTGAGGCCCGATCCGGCGAGCACCCGCAGCATGTTGTCGGCGCTGGCACCCTGCCCCGGGTGCGGGCGGATGGCGTGCAGCTCGGGGGCGAGGACCTTGTCCGTGCCGAGCAGGGCCTCCAGGGAGAGGGCCGCGGTGATGTCCGCCGAGGTGTAGAGGTTCTGGAGGTCGGCGATGGCCATCACGAGCATGCCGAGCATCCCGTCGGTGCCGTTGAGGAGGGCGAGGCCCTCCTTCTCGCGCAGCTCGACCGGGGTGATGCCGTGGGCGGCGAGGAGCTCGCCCGCGGGGCGCACGGTGCCGTCGGGGCCCTCCGCGTCGCCCTCGCCCATCAGGGTCAGCGCGCAGTGCGAGAGCGGCGCCAGATCGCCGGAGCAGCCGAGCGAACCGTACTCGTGAACGACGGGTGTGATCCCGGCGTTCAGGACGTCGGCCATGGTCTGTGCGATCTCGGGCCGCACGCCCGTGTGACCCGAGGCCACCGTCTTCAGCCGGAGGAACATCAGCGCCCGGACGACCTCGCGCTCGACCCGCGGGCCCATGCCGGCGGCGTGCGAGCGGACGATGTTGCGCTGGAGCTGCGCGCGGAGCTCCGGGCTGATGTGGCGGCTGGCCAGTGCCCCGAATCCGGTGGAGACGCCGTAGACCGGCTCGGGCTTGGCGGCGAGCGCGTCGATGACCTCACGGGCCGCGGCGAGAGCGCCCACCGCGGCCGCGGAGAGCTCGACACGGGCGTTGCCGCGGGCCACGGCGATGACGTCCTGAGCAGTGGTACCGGACGTCCCCACCACGACTGTATGCATATCCATATTCAGAAGCGTACGGACTGAATCTCTTCATGTCACTAGTGGCGGCCGGGTTGACCCCTTACCGATCGGACCGCGCGGTTCAGGGACTGTTTCCGCGCAGCCGGCGACGGTCGTGGGCGGATTTGGGCGGGGAGTCGGCCAGCCGGATCACCTCGCCGTCGCGTCCCGCCACCACGGGCTTCAGCGAACGGGCCGCCTTCGCCCGGTACTGGGCCGCGTCCGCGAGCCGGAACAGCCGCCGCGCGGAGACCACCGGGCCGATCGGGTCACCGGTGGAGGCGATCCCGCAGGCGACCCCGTTGCCGAATTCCAGCTCGGCCGCCCGCCCGCAGAGCTCGGTTGCCACCGCGACCACCTCGTCCGCCCCGGGACCCAAGGCCAGCAGGCAGAACTCGTCCCCGCCGAGCCGGGCCGACAGCGCACCGGGCAGCATGGCGCCGCACCGGGACAGCACCGAGCCGAAACGTTCCAGCAGACGGTCACCGACCGCATGGCCATGGGTGTCGTTGACCCACTTCAGCCCGTTGAGATCGCAGACGACCAGACTGACCACCGAACCGTCCACCCGGTGCCGCTCCACCGCCTCGTCCAGCCGCATGTCGACGGCCCGCCGGTTGGCGAGGCCGGTCAGGGGGTCGGTGAAGGCGAGCTTGCGCACCTCCTCCAGCCGCTCCGTCTGGGAGATCCCGGCGGCCACGACGGCGGCCAGCACGGTGGCGAAGTCCGCGTCCGCGCGCCCGAACACCGGATCCCCCACCGGACGCGCCACGTAGAGCTCACCCCAGGCCCGCCCGTGCAGCACGATCGGCGCCACCACACAGCAGCCGCGCCCGCGCCGGCGCAGCGCCGCCACCCGCTGATGGCAGTAGCCGTGCCCGTAACCGTGCGCACCCGCCACCCCGGCCTTCCGCCCACCGTCCGCGGGCTCCGGCTCCACCGGGCCCTCGGCGGTCTCCACCCAGGCGTCCGGCTCACCGCCCCCGGCCCACCGTTCATGGAGGAACTCGGTGATCTCCGGGAACTGGTGCACCGGGTACGTCTCCTCGTCGGGGAACTCCTCCTCCCCCTCGGCCCGCTCGCCCGCGTTCACCAGGACCCGCAGCCGCCCGCGCCCGCGCTCCCAGACCGACAGCGCGGCAAAGCCGCCGCCCAGCGCCTCGCACGCCCCCAGCGCGGCCGCCCGCCAGCACCCCCGCGGGGTGTGTGCCGCCGCCATCGCCTGCGCAAGCGAAACCACGGCCCGGAGCCGCGCATCATCACCACCCATCGCTACAGCCTATGTAGATTTGTGGTGATTTGATCAGTTCGCAACCATGATCATGCGCGTTGTGTCGGCATTCAATTACCTGCTGTCACGACTGCTTCATTCCCCGGGCCAGTTCGGCTTCCGCTTCTCGTTGAACGCGGCGACGCCCTCCGCGCGGTCGCCGGAGAAGGCCACCGACCGCCACGCGGAGTCCTCCACCTCCAGGCCGGCCCGCAGATCGAGCCCGTGCCCCAGCCGCAGCGCCCGCTTGGCCGCTCGCAGCCCCACCGGGGAGTTGCCCGCGATCCGGCCGGCGAGGGCCAGCGCCTCGGACCGGTCCTCGCCCTCAGCCACCAGCTCGTCGACCAGCCCCAGCTCCCGGGCCTCGGCCGCCTCCACCCGGCGGGCGGTGAAGATCAGCTCGGCGGCGCGGGCCGCCCCGATCCGGCGCGGCAGCAGCTGGGTGCCGCCGCCGCCCGGGATGACCCCGACCGACACCTCGGGCAGGCCCACCAGAGCGGTCCGGTCGGCGACGATCAGATCGCAGGACAGGGCCAGCTCGAATCCGCCGCCGAGCGCGAAGCCGTGCACCGCGGCGATCGTCGGCATGGGCAGTTCGAGGACACCGGTGTAGGCGGCGCGTGCGGTGGGCCGCTGACGCACCAGGTCGGCATCGGTGAAGGAGTTCCGCTCCTTCAGGTCCGCCCCCACGCAGAAGGCCCGTTCATGGCTGGAGGTGAGGACGGTGACCCGTACGTCCGGGTCGGCGGCGAGCGCGGCGCAGGCGGCGCCGATCGAGCGGGCCATGTCCGTGGACACCGCGTTCATGGCCTTCGGCCGGTCCAGGACCAGCTCGGCGACGTGCTCCAGGCCCTCGTGGCCCCGTACGACGACGAAATCCCCGAACCGCTGCTCGGACGTGACGGTCATGGCTGCACCCCTGTCGGTTAACGAGCGTTACCGCAGGGATCCTAGAGCGCAGCCCCGCGAGCCGGAGGGGGCGAGGGTCTCTCGGGTGGATCAGGCTGGACCGGGGAGCGGAATCCGGTGCCGTGCCGGACCGCGCGAGCCCGGAAGGCCCTGGGTCAGGACTGGCCGCGGCGGGCCAGCAGCCACGGTTCGACGACACCGAGGCCGCGCACCGGGCGCTGCCACATCGGCTGCAGCCCGTAGCGGTACCTGGGCACGGACCTCGGCTCCTCGCCGTCCGCACCCTCCTTCTCGGCGCGCTCGGCGGCCGCCGCGGCCTCCTCGGCGGCCTGGGCCTCGGAGGCGGGGGCGTCGCCGGTACGGGTCAGCTCCTCGGCGAACGCCCCGTCCACCAGGACGGCGTCCTTCGGCGCTATCGAGGTGAGCCGGCTGGCGAGGTTCACCGTGGTACCGAACACATCGCCCATCCGGGTGGTGACCGTGCCGAACGCGATGCCGACGCGCAGCGCCGGCATCGACTCGTCCAGGGCCATCGCCTCGATGAGGCGCAGCGCGATCTCGGCCGCGGTGCCGGCGTCGTCGGCGGCGTAGAGGACCTCGTCACCGAGGGTCTTGATGAGCCGGCCGCCGTGTGCGGCGACCAGGTCGGCGCAGGTGGTCTCGAAGGACTCGACGAGTTCGCCGAGCTCCTCCTCCTCCAGGCGGCGGGTGAGCCGGGTGAACCCGACGAGGTCGGCGAAGCCGACGGCTAGGCGCCGGTCGACCATCTCGTCGTCGTCCGCGGCCTGCACGACCCGGCCGGTGGCGGCGGCGAGCTGGCGCCGCCACACGTAGACCAGGAACTCCTCCAGCTCCGGCAGGAGCAGTTCGACCAGCGGGTACGTGACCTCGGTACGGGTCATTCCGGGCTCGGGCGGCTCGGTCAGGCCCTCCAGGAACGAATCGATCTGCCACTCCGCCAGCCGGGCGGTGGTCTGCCCGGTCGACCGGGCGACCTGGATCGCCATCGGCTCGCTGAGCAGCCCGGCCTCGACCAGACCGGACAGCCGGCGCAGCGCCAGCACGTCCGCCTCGGTCAGCGCCTTGGCCTGGCCGATGTCGGCGAAGCCCATGGCCCGCCAGAACCGGGACGCCAGGTCCATGGAGACGCCCGCGGTCCGGGCGGCCTGGAACGGGGTGTAGCGCCGGTCGGCGCCCAGGATCAGCGCTTCCAGCCTGATCGCGAGGGGGTCGTCGGTCGGTTCGGCCGTGTGGTCGACTTCGTGATGCGGTGTCGCGTGGACCGATGGGTCCGACGGGGGCTCCACGCCATCGCCGGAGGTCGTGTCGTCGACGGTCACCAGCCGCCTCCTGCCCGTTCCCTGCGCACTGCCCTGCCGATCTGTCGGTGGATCGCCTCAACGATACGGCAGGTGTGCCCTACCTCACGTCCCCAGGTCACCCGGATGCGGGGCGCGCCGCTCAGGTCAGACCGCCCCCGGCGCCCCGGAGGTGCACGATGTCGCCCGCCGACACCGGCTCCTGGAGACCGTCGCCGGTCGACAGGACCAGCCGCCCGTCCCCGTCGATCGCCACGGCCTCCCCCGTGAGCGTGCGGTCGCCCGGCAGCTGGGCCCGCACCGTCCGCCCGAGCGTCGCGCAGCCGGCCACGTACGCCTCCTGCAGGCCGCTCGCGGCCGCGTCGCCGTCCGCCGCCCGCCACTTCCCGTACCACTGCTCCAGTGAGCGCAGCACGCCCCTCAGCAGCGTCTCGCGGTCCGTGGAGACCGCTCCGGCCAGGGCGAGCGAGGCGGCCGTGGGGGCGGGCAGCTCGTCCGCGCGCAGGGAGACGTTGAGGCCGATGCCGATGACGACACCGTCCCCGGCGCGTTCGGCCAGGATGCCGCCCGTCTTGCGCTCCTCTCCCTCGATGGTGACCAGGACGTCGTTGGGCCACTTCAGGGCCGTGTCGACGCCCGCCGACCTCGCCAGACCGGCCGCCACCGCGACCCCGGTGAGCAGTGGCAGCCAGCCCCAGCGCTGAACCGGTACCGCGCCGGGCGTCAGGTAGACGGAGAAGAACAGGCCCGAGCGGGCCGGGGCGGTCCAGGTCCGGTCGAGGCGCCCCCGTCCGGCGGTCTGCTCCTCGGCGACCAGGACGGCGCCCTCGGTGAGCCCGGCCGCGCGCCCAGCGAGATCGGAGTTGGTGGACCCGGTGGTGTCCACGACGTCGAGGGTGCTCCACAGCCCGTCCGGGCGGAGCAGCCCGCGCCGCAGCGCGGGAACGTTCAGGGGCGGCCGGTCCAGGTCCGACCAACGGTTGTGAGACGCATCCGAGGGTGTCATGCAAGCCACCCTAGGTGTGTCAAACGACGCACTGCCGAACCGTATCCGCGCCGATACGCTACGGGGCAGTAGCTGTTCATCCGCTGATCAGCAGCACAGCCGTCCCCGTGACCAGGCAGGGAGCCGCAACCCGATGTCCGAGCCGGAAGAGACCGACATCCACACCACCGCGGGCAAGCTCGCGGACCTGCAGCGCCGTACCGAAGAGGCGACCCACGCGGGTTCCGCGCGCGCCGTGGAAAAGCAGCACGCGAAGGGCAAGTTGACGGCGCGCGAGCGCGTCGGTCTGCTGCTCGACGAGGGCTCCTTCGTGGAGCTCGACGAATTCGCCCGGCATCGCTCGACGAACTTCGGGATCGAGAAGAACCGCCCGTACGGAGACGGTGTCGTCACCGGGTACGGCATGGTCGACGGCCGCCCCGTCTGCGTGTACTCGCAGGACTTCACCATCTTCGGCGGCTCGCTCGGCGAGGTCTACGGTGAGAAGATCGTCAAGGTGATGGACTTCGCGCTGAAGACCGGCTGTCCGGTCATCGGCATCAACGACGGCGGCGGCGCCCGCATCCAGGAGGGTGTGGCGGCGCTGGGCCTCTTCGCGGAGATCTTCCGGCGCAATGTGCACGCGTCGGGTGTCGTCCCGCAGATCTCGCTGATCGTCGGACCGTGCGCGGGCGGCGCGGTCTACTCCCCCGCGATCACCGACTTCACGGTCATGGTCGACCAGACCTCGCACATGTTCATCACCGGCCCCGACGTCATCAAGACGGTCACCGGCGAGGACGTCGGCTTCGAGGAGCTCGGCGGCGCCCGCACCCACAACACCACCTCCGGTGTGGCGCACCACATGGCGGGTGACGAGAAGGACGCCATCGAGTACGTCAAGTCGCTGCTCTCCTACCTCCCGTCGAACAACCTCTCCGAGGCCCCGGCCTTCCCCGAGGAGGCGGACCTGGCGACCAGCGACGAGGACCGCGAGCTGGACACGCTCATCCCCGACTCGGCGAACCAGCCGTACGACATGCACACCGCGATCGAGCATGTGCTGGACGACGGCGAGTTCCTGGAGACCCAGGCACTCTTCGCGCCGAACATCCTCACCGGTTTCGGCCGGGTCGAGGGCTATCCGGTCGGCGTCGTCGCCAACCAGCCGATGCAGTTCGCGGGCTGCCTGGACATCAACGCGAGCGAGAAGGCCGCGCGCTTCGTGCGCACCTGCGACGCCTTCAACGTGCCCGTGCTGACCTTCGTGGACGTGCCCGGGTTCCTGCCCGGCGTCGACCAGGAGTACGGCGGCATCATCCGCCGCGGCGCCAAGCTGATCTACGCGTACGCGGAGGCGACGGTCCCGCTGATCACGGTGATCACCCGCAAGGCGTTCGGCGGCGCGTACGACGTCATGGGCTCCAAGCACCTGGGCGCCGACATCAACCTCGCCTGGCCGACCGCCCAGATCGCCGTCATGGGCGCCCAGGGGGCCGTCAACATCCTGCACCGCCGCACGATCGCCGCCGCGGAGGATCAGGACGCCACCCGCGCCGGGCTGATCGCGGACTACGAGGACGCGCTGCTCAACCCGTACGTGGCGGCCGAGCGCGGCTACGTGGACGCGGTGATCATGCCGTCCGAGACCCGGGCCCATGTGGTCAAGGGGCTCCGGCAGCTGCGGACCAAGCGGGAGTCGTTGCCCCCGAAGAAGCACGGCAACATCCCTCTCTAGAAAGGGCTCTGGCCATGATCAAGGTCGTACGGGGCAACCCGACCCCGGAAGAGCTGGCGGCCGCGCTCGCGGTCGTCCAGGCACGCGCCGCCGCGGTGGCCGCCGTGTCGTCCGGCGCGCCGGAGCTGCCCGGCCAGTGGTCCGACCCGGGCCGGGTCGCCCGGCGCGGCCGTCATCTGCCGGGGCCGCGCGCCTGGGCACGTACGTACTGGCCCGGCTAGTCACCGGCCGTCACCGGAGGCCCGGAACCCCTGCGGGGTCCGGGCCTCCGGTGCGTACCGGAAGGATCCGGTCCATCCGCGCGGGATGGCTGAGTACCCGTACTCAGGCGCGTGCGCGGTCCGCGCAGCAGGATCGGAGGCATGCTGTGGTCGGACCCCGAGAACAAGCCGCCGAAGGAACTGCGCGACGCCCAGGAGATGATGCGGCGCGTGGGGCTGGTGCTCGCGCTGGCCATGGTCGTCGCCATGTTCGTGCTCGGCACCCGCTGACCGTGCGGGTCCTGCGGCGCCGGTCCGCCCGCACCGGCTGATTTGTACGATGGCGCGCATGACTGATCCCGCACCCCGCCGCTTCGTGCTCGCCTCCGCCTCCCCCGCCCGCCTCGGTCTGCTCCGGCAGGCCGGGTTCGCGCCCGAGGTGATCGTCAGCGGGGTGGACGAGGACGCGCTGAGCGCCCCGACACCCGCCGAGCTGGCGCTGGTGCTCGCCGAGGCCAAGGCCGCGGCCGTGGCCGGGCTTGCGGAGGTCGCGGGGGCCCTGGTCATCGGCTGCGACTCGGTGCTCGAACTCGACGGCGAGGCGCTGGGCAAACCGGCCGACGCCGAGGACGCCACGGCCCGCTGGAAGTCCATGCGGGGCCGGTCCGGGGTGCTGCGGACCGGTCACAGCCTGGCCGACACCGCGACCGGGCGGACGGTCTCCGAGACCGCGTCCACGACGGTCCGCTTCGGTGAGCCGACGGACGCCGAGATCGCCGCCTACGTGGCCTCCGGCGAACCGCTCCACGTGGCGGGCGCCTTCACCCTCGACGGGCGCTCGGCGCCGTTCGTGGACTCCATCGACGGCGACCCGGGCAACGTCATCGGGCTCTCGCTGCCGCTGCTGCGGCGGCTGCTGGGCGAGCTGGGCATCCCGGTCACCGATCTCTGGGTCTGAGCGGGCCCGTCCGGTCAGGCCGGGGCCGGAGCCACCGGCTTCTCGGTAGCCGCCCCGGCGGCCGGCTCCTCGCGGTCCGCGCCGTACGCCACCAGCGTCAGCACGATCAGACCGAGCACCACCATCATGAACGCGAACGCGGCCCAGCCGACCAGCCCCACCGTGAGCGCGCCCAGCACCCCGTGGATGACGGCGCAGCAGATGAGGACGATCCGGGCGATCCTGCCCGGGGCCCGGTCGCGGATGCCGCTCAGCAGGATCAGCACACCGCACAGCAGCAGGAACAGTCCAAAGACTCCGCCCGTCGCCCAGGTGCCGTTGGCCATGACCCCGGGATCCATTCCCGCCAGGGACATGTCCTGGTTCCTGACGAACGTCGCCATGACGCCGTTGATGATCACGATGCCCACGGCTTCCGCGAACAGCACGATCGCGGCTATGAAAGCCACTGGCCTGCGCACCATGGCGCTCACCCCCTGTTACCTGCAGTACGTGCGATAGCGCGGACCCTACTAATCGGTAATGCTCCGTACAAGAGGTTCGGCGGCGTTCGCGCCCCGGTTCGCCTCCGCGACAGGCCCCCATCACGGAGGACGGCCGGGCGTCTGGCAAAGAATCGCGCAGCCGTTAGTAGGAATCACACAAAGAAACACCTGGCGTCGCTGCCCGTACCGACAGAGACCTGGACCACACCTCGTGGCTACTGTGCGGTTATGGATCCCGGCGTACCGTGGTGCCACAAGGGATTTCGCGACTTGAGCAGGCCTCGAATCACACTCCGTGTGGGCAAGCTCACCATTGGGGACGGGTCGTAGGGCCGTGTCGGTAGTCCCTAAACTCAGCTTGTTTCAAGGAGGGAGCCATCGTGCGCAAGGTGCTCATCGCCAACCGTGGCGAAATTGCTGTCCGTGTTGCCCGCGCTTGCCGGGATGCGGGAATCGGGAGCGTGGCCGTCTACGCAGACCCGGACCGCGACGCTCTGCACGTGCGTGCGGCCGACGAGGCATTCGCGCTGGGCGGTGACACCCCGGCCGCCAGCTATCTGGACATGGCCAAGGTGCTCCAGGCTGCCAAGGACTCCGGGGCGGACGCGATCCACCCGGGTTACGGATTCCTCTCGGAGAACGCCGAATTCGCCCAGGCCGTGCTGGACGCCGGACTGACGTGGATCGGCCCGCCGCCGCAGGCGATCCGGGACCTCGGCGACAAGGTCGCCGCCCGCCACATCGCCCAGCGTGCCGGTGCCCCGCTCGTCGCCGGCACCCCGGACCCGGTCGGGGGTTCCGCCGAGGTCGTCGCCTTCGCCGAGGAGAACGGGCTGCCGATCGCGATCAAGGCCGCCTTCGGCGGTGGCGGGCGCGGGCTGAAGGTCGCCCGCACCCTGGAGGAGATCCCGGAGCTGTACGACTCCGCGGTCCGTGAGGCCGTCGCCGCGTTCGGGCGCGGGGAGTGCTTCGTGGAGCGCTACCTCGACAAGCCGCGGCACGTGGAGACCCAGTGCCTGGCCGACTCCCACGGCAACGTGGTCGTCGTCTCCACCCGTGACTGCTCGCTCCAGCGCCGGCACCAGAAGCTGGTCGAGGAGGCCCCGGCACCGTTCCTGTCCGAGGCGCAGAACGCCGAGCTGTACGCGGCGTCGAAGGCGATCCTGAAGGAGGCCGGTTACGTCGGCGCCGGCACGGTCGAGTTCCTCGTCGGCACGGACGGCACGATCTCCTTCCTGGAGGTCAACACCCGCCTCCAGGTCGAGCACCCGGTCACCGAGGAGGTCACCGGCCTCGACCTCGTGCGCGAGATGTTCCGCATCGCCGACGGCGAGGAGCTGGGCTACGACGACCCGGCCGTGCGCGGCCACTCCTTCGAGTTCCGGATCAACGGCGAGGACCCGGGCCGCGGCTTCCTGCCCGCCCCCGGCACCGTCACCGTGTTCGCCCCGCCGTCCGGCCCCGGTGTCCGCCTCGACGCGGGCGTCGAGTCCGGCTCGGTCATCGGCCCCGCCTGGGACTCGCTGCTGGCGAAGCTGATCGTGACCGGTGCGACGCGTGAGCAGGCGCTCCAGCGCGCGGCCCGCGCGCTGGCCGAGTTCAACGTCGAGGGCATGGCCACCGCCATCCCCTTCCACCGCGCGGTCGTCGCCGACCCGGCGTTCACCTCCGCCCCGTTCCGGATTCACACCCGCTGGATCGAGACGGAGTTCGTCAACGAGATCCCGGCGTTCGCCGCTCCCGCCGACGCGGAGGCGGACGAGGAGTCCGGCCGCGAGACCGTGGTCGTCGAGGTCGGCGGCAAGCGCCTAGAGGTCTCGCTGCCCTCGTCGCTCGGCATGAGCCTGGCCCGCACCGGTCTCGCGGCGGGTGCCAGGCCCAAGCGCCGCGCGGCGAAGAAGTCCGGCTCCGCGGCCTCCGGCGACACCCTCGCCTCCCCGATGCAGGGCACGATCGTGAAGATCGCCGTGGAAGAGGGCCAGGAGGTCAAGGAGGGCGACCTGATCGTCGTCCTTGAGGCCATGAAGATGGAGCAGCCGCTCAACGCGCACCGCGCCGGCACGGTCAAGGGCCTCGCCGCCGAGGTCGGCAGCTCGGTCTCGTCCGGTGCCGTCATCTGCGAGATCAAGGACTGACCCTCGCTCCTGCGTTCCACCGGCGCCCCTGTCATGTCGTACGACGTGGCAGGGGCGCCGGTCATGGGCCGTCGGGACGCCGCCTGCGGAACACTCCGCCGGACGCGCGATGGCATCCTGGACCCCCGCGGCGGAATCAGGGAGGACTGCGCGATGGCGATGAGCACGGCAGCGACACCGGCCAGGCCCATGCGCGCCGACGCGCGCCGCAATTACGACCGGCTGCTGGCCGAGGCCCGTACCGCCTTCGCGGAGCACGGCACGACGGCGTCCCTGGAGGATGTCGCGCGGTGCGCGGGGGTGGGGATCGGCACGCTGTACCGGCACTTCCCGACCCGGCACGCGCTGATGAGCGCCGTCTTCCAGGAGGCGGTGGCCGACCTGATCGCCCGCTCCCACGAGCTGGCCGGGACGGAGCGGCCGTGCGACGGGCTGGTGGAATGGCTGGGCGCGATCATCACTCATGCGGGTGAGTACCGCGGGCTGGCCCAGGCACTCATGTCGACGTGCCGGGACGAGACTTCGGCGCTGTCCCGGTGCAATGTGCCGCTGCGCGAGGCGGGTTCGGTACTGCTGGCCCGCGCGCAGGCGGGCGGGGCGGTGCGGCCGGACGTCTCCATCGACGACCTGATGCAGCTCACGAACGCGATCGCGCTGGCCGCGGAGCAGTCGCCGGACGATCCGGGGCTGGCGGGGCGCTTGCTGACGCTGACGGTGCAGGGGCTGCGGGCGTCGGGCTGACGCCCGCGCCCGGCGGCTGCGCCCCGGACCCCGCGCCTCAAACGCCGGCGGGGCCGGACTGTCACCGCCGCCGCAGGTCCGCCACCCGGGCCCGGTCCCGGTCTCCCTGGCTCTGCTCCGCCAGCACCGCCGAGGCCCGTAACGACTGCGGCCCGCCCCCGTGCGTCCGCCGCTGCCCCGGCAGGGGCATCTCACGGCGGTTGGTCCGGCCGGGCGGCGCGGGGTCGGCCGAGGACTGAGCACCCGAGGCGCCGGCCACCGCGATCTGCACTCCCTGGTCCGCCAGGGCCTGCAGCTCCGCCGCGGCACGGTCGTCGTGCGCGGCCGGTTCGTCCGTCACGAGGCGGGTGATGAGGTCGGTCGGCACCGTCTGGAACATGGTGTCGGAGCCGAGCTTGGTGTGGTCCGCGAGGACCACCACCTCCCCCGCCGCCTGCACCAGCGCCCGGTCCACGCTCGCGGAGAGCATGTTGGACGTGGAGAGCCCGCGCTCGGCGGTGAGGCCGCTCCCGGACAGGAACGCGCGCGAGACCCGCAGCCCCTGGAGCGACTGCTCGGCCCCACTGCCCACCAGGGCGTAGTTGGAACCGCGCAGGGTGCCCCCGGTCATCACCACTTCCACCCGGTTGGCATGGGCCAGCGCCTGGGCGACCAGAAGCGAATTGGTGACCACGGTCAGGCCGGGGACCCTCGCGAGCCGGCGGGCCAGCTCCTGCGTGGTCGTACCGGCGCCGACCACAATGGCCTCGCCCTCTTCGACGAGACCGGCGGCCAGATCGGCGATGGCCGTCTTCTCCGCGGTGGCGAGATGGGATTTCTGCGGAAAACCGGACTCCCGCGTAAAACCGCCCGGCAAAACCGCACCGCCGTGCCGGCGGTCGAGGAGTCCTTCTGCCTCCAGTGCCCGCACGTCCCGCCGTACGGTCACTTCGGAGGTCTGGACGACGCGGGCGAGCTCACGGAGCGATACCGCCCCGTTGGCACGCACCATTTCGAGGATCAATTGACGACGTTCTGCAGCGAACACGAAACTGACAGTAACGCGACCGCCCGAGAGTTTTCAGCAGTTTGCGCCGAATAGCAGAAGTTGTACATGCAAGGGGCCGCCGAGTGGTATAGGCGGCCCCGTTGTTGTTCTCTCCTGATCGCGAGCGGTCGTCGGACGGCCCGAGTTGCCGGGAGTTGCCGCGGAATGCCGGGTTCCCGGAGGCGTTCTAGGCTTCGCCCGCCTGCTTACGGGTGTGCAACTGACGGGCCACTTCGGCGATCGATCCCGACAGGGACGGATACACAGTGAAGGCGTTTGCGATCTGTTCCACCGTCAGATTGTTGTCGACCGCGATCGAGATGGGGTGGATCAGCTCGCTCGCCCGCGGTGCGACGACACAGCCGCCGACCACGATGCCGGTACCGGGCCGGCAGAATATTTTGACGAAACCGTCCCGGATGCCCTGCATCTTGGCGCGCGGGTTGCGCAGCAGCGGCAGCTTGACGACCCGGGCGTCGATCTTGCCCCCGTCGACATCGGACTGGCTGTAGCCGACCGTGGCGATCTCCGGGTCGGTGAAGACGTTCGAGGAGACCGTCTTCAGGTTCAGCGGCGTCACCGCGTCACCGAGGAAGTGGTACATCGCGATCCGGCCCTGCATCGCGGCGACCGAGGCGAGCGCGAAGATCCCGGTGACGTCACCGGCCGCGTAGACACCCGGCGCGCTGGTGCGGGAGACCTTGTCGGTCCAGATGTGGCCCGAGTCCTTGAGCTTGACCCCGGCCTCCTCCAGGCCCATGCCGGCGCTGTTCGGGATCGCGCCGACCGCCATCAGGCAGTGCGAGCCGGAGATGACCCGGCCGTCGGCGAGGGTGACCTCGACGCGGTCACCGACGCGCTTGGCGGACTGGGCGCGGGAGCGGGCCATCACGTTCATGCCGCGGCGCCGGAAGACGTCCTCCAGGACGGCGGCCGCGTCCGGGTCCTCGCCCGGCAGCACCCGGTCCCGGGACGAGACGAGCGTGACGCGGGAGCCGAGGGCCTGGTAGGCGCCGGCGAACTCCGCACCCGTGACACCCGAGCCGACCACGATGAGCTCCTCGGGGAGCTCGTCGAGGTCGTAGACCTGGGTCCAGTTCAGGATCCGCTCGCCGTCGGGGAGCGCGTCCGGGATCTCCCGGGGGTGACCGCCGGTCGCGATCAGCACGGCGTCGGCGGAGAGGGTCTCCTCCGTGCCGTCGGCCGCGGTGACCACGACCTGGCGGGAGCCGTCGGCGGCCTGGAGTCCCTCCAGCCGGCCGCGTCCGCGCATCACCCGCGCACCCGCACGGGTGACGGAGGCGGTGATGTCGTGGGACTGGGCGAGCGCCAGGCGCTTCACCCGTCGGTTGACCTTGCCCAGATCGACGCCGACCACACGCGCCGCCTGTTCCATGTGCGGCGTGTCGTCCGCGACGATGATGCCCAGCTCCTCGTACGAGGAGTCGAAGGTGGTCATCACCTCCGCCGTCGCGATCAGGGTCTTCGAGGGCACGCAGTCGGTGAGCACGGACGCGCCGCCGAGGCCGTCGCAGTCGACGACGGTCACCTCCGCGCCGAGCTGGGCGCCCACCAATGCCGCCTCGTACCCGCCGGGTCCGCCGCCGATGATCACGATCCGGGTCACGAAAAGTCCGCCTCGCGTTTCTCGTCCCACGGCCGTCTGCCGTCCCGGCCGGGGTCCGGGGGGCCGCCCCGGGGGAATGCAGTACGTACTTCATTGTCCCGCACGCGCCAAGGTGCTTCGCCCCGGGGCCCTCCATACGTGCACCGGACCCCTGGAACAGGGGCCGCGCCACGGGCGGCGGACACCCCGAGCGGGCGTCTTCCTCACCGGAATCGACCTCCCCGCGGCCACCTCCCGTACCCTCGACCCCATGTCGCTCTACGCCGCATACGCCGGCAACCTCGACGCGCGGCTGATGACGCGCCGCGCACCGCACTCGCCGCTGCGCGGAACCGGCTGGCTGAACGGCTGGCGGCTGACGTTCGGCGGGGAGCAGATGGGCTGGGAGGGCGCGCTGGCCACGGTGGTCGAGGCGCCGCGCTCCCAGGTCTTCGTCGCCCTGTACGACCTGGCTCCGATGGACGAGGACTCCATGGACCGCTGGGAGGGTGTCGGCCTCGACATCTACCGGCGGATGCGGGTCCGGGTGCACACCCTGGACGGCGAGGAGCCGGCCTGGATGTATGTGCTGAACGGTTACGAGGGCGGGCTGCCCTCCGCCCGCTACCTCGGCGAGATCGCGGACGCAGCCGATTCGGCGGGCGCCCCGCACGACTATGCGATGGAGCTCCGCAAGCGCCCCTGCTGAGCCCGGACAGCGCCCGCGAGCTGCCCTTTCCGCGGGATCACCGCCCCACCGCTGTGCGAACGCACGAACGGATGCCCCCAGACTCTGTACGGGAACATCTACGCGCGTAGGGAATCAGCGGTTACGCTCATCCGCGTGAACGCATCAGTTATTCCGGACCACATCCAGGGCGACCCGCGCGCCGCCGCCGCCGACGCCGCCGCCCGCCTGCGCGAGCTGACCGGTGCCGAGACCCACGACGTCGCACTCGTGATGGGCTCCGGCTGGGCACCCGCGGGCGATGCGCTCGGCATTCCGGAGGCCGAGTTCCCGGTGACCGCCCTGCCCGGGTTCCCGGCCCCCGCCGTCCAGGGCCACGGCGGCACGATCCGTTCGTACCGGATCGGCGAGAAGCGCGCCCTGGTCTTCCTCGGCCGCACGCACTTCTACGAGGGCCGCGGCGTCGCCGCCGTGGCGCACGGGGTGCGTACCGCTGTCGCGGCGGGCTGCGGGACCGTCGTGCTGACGAACGGCTGCGGAGGGCTGCGCGAGGGCATGCGCCCCGGGCAGCCGGTCCTGATCAGCGACCACATCAACCTCACGGCGGCGTCGCCGATCATCGGCGCCAACTTCGTCGACCTGACCGACCTGTACTCGCCGCGGCTGCGGGCGCTGTGCAAGGAGGTCGACGAGACCCTCGAAGAGGGCGTGTACGTGCAGTTCCCCGGCCCGCACTACGAGACGCCGGCCGAGATCAACATGGTCCGGGTGATGGGCGGCGACCTGGTCGGCATGTCCACCGTGCTGGAGGCCATCGCGGCCCGGGAGGCCGGGGCGGAGGTGCTGGGCATCTCGCTGGTGACGAATCTGGCCGCCGGGCTGAGCGGGGAGCCGCTGAACCACGAAGAGGTGCTCCAGGCGGGCCGCGACTCCGCGACCCGGATGGGCTCGCTGCTGGCCCGCCTGCTGGACCGCATCTGACCCGGCCCCACCCGTTTCCGGGGCGGAGCCCCACCACACACGACAGCTTCACCCCGGAAAGGCGGACCACCGTGCTGCAGCAGGACCTCATCACCCGGGCCAGGACCTGGCTCGCCGAGGACCCCGACCCCGAGACCCGCGACGAGCTGGCCAAGCTCATCGAGACCGAGGACCTCGACGAGCTCGCCGTCCGCTTCGCGGGCACCCTCCAGTTCGGCACCGCGGGCCTGCGCGGCGAGCTGGGCGCCGGTCCGATGCGGATGAACCGCGCCGTCGTCATCCGCGCCGCCGCCGGACTCGCCGCGTACCTGAAGAACCAGGGGCAGGCCGGCGGCCTCGTCGTCATCGGCTACGACGCGCGCTACAAGTCCACCGACTTCGCCCGCGACACCGCGGCCGTGATGACCGGCGCCGGGCTGCGGGCTGCGGTGCTCCCCCGCCCGCTCCCCACCCCCGTACTCGCTTACGCCATAAGGCACCTGGGCGCCGTCGCGGGCGTCGAGGTGACCGCGAGCCACAATCCGCCGCGCGACAACGGCTACAAGGTCTACCTCGGCGACGGCTCGCAGATCGTCCCCCCGGCGGACGGCGAGATCGCCGCGGCGATCGCCGCGGTCGGTCCGCTGGGCACCGTGCCCCGCCCCGGCAACGGCTGGCAGACCCTCGGCGACGAGGTGCTGGACGCCTATCTGGCGCGTACGGACACCGTGCTCGACGCCGGATCGCCGCGGACCGCCCGCGTCGTCTACACGGCCATGCACGGCGTCGGCACCTCCGTACTCACCGCGGCCTTCGACCGGGCCGGCTTCCCCGCCCCGGTCCTGGTCGCCGAACAGGCCGAGCCGGACCCCGCGTTCCCCACCGTCGCCTTCCCCAATCCGGAAGAGCCCGGCGCGATGGATCTCGCCTTCGCCACCGCACGCCGCTCGGACCCCGACATCGTCATCGCCAACGACCCGGACGCCGACCGGTGCGCCGTCGCCGTCCCGGACCCGGCCGCCGACGGCGGATGGCGGATGCTGCGCGGCGACGAGGTCGGCGCGCTGCTCGCCGCGCACCTCGTGCGCCGCGGTGTCACCGGCGTCCTCGCCGAGTCGATCGTGTCGTCGTCCCTCCTGGGCCGGATCGCCGAGAAGGCGGGGCTGGGCTACGAGGAGACGCTGACCGGCTTCAAGTGGATCGCCCGGGTGGACGGTCTGCGGTACGGCTACGAGGAGGCGCTCGGCTACTGCGTCGACCCGGACGGCGTCCGCGACAAGGACGGCATCACGGCCGCCCTCCTCGTCGCCGAACTCGCCTCCGTGCTCAAGGAGCAGGGCCGCACACTGCCCGATCTGCTGGACGACCTCGCGGTCGAGCACGGACTGCACGCCACCGACCAGCTCTCGGTCCGGGTCGAGGACCTGTCCGTCATCGCGGACGCCATGCGCCGTCTGCGCGAGCAGCCGCCGACCGCACTCGCCGGCCTCGCCGTCACCTCGGCCGAGGACCTGTCGCAGGGCACCGGACTGCTGCCGCCCACCGACGGGCTCCGCTACCACCTGGAGGGCGCCCGGGTGATCGTCCGCCCGAGCGGCACCGAGCCGAAGCTCAAGTGCTACCTGGAGGTCGTGGTGCCCGTCGCCTCGGCCGACGAGCTGCCCGCGGCCCGCACGAGGGGCGCTGAGCTGATCACCGGCATCAAGCGGGACCTGGCCGCCGCGGCCGGGATCTGAGCGGCACTACCTGACGCGGGCCGAGAAGACCGAGTGCCCGCGCCACTGGCGTACCGGGCAGACCCCGCCGGCCCCCTGACCGGCGGACCGACGGGGAGGGCACCCTCCGCTCCGGGCGGGTGCCCTCCCCGTCAGTGCGCCGAAACCCAGCGGTCCGGAACGGAGCCCCTGGTGCGGCGCACTCAGCCGGCGAACCGGGCCATCCACGCCTCGACCTCGTCCGCCGACCGGGGCAGACCCGCCGACAGGTTCTCGTGGCCGTCTTCGGTGACGACCAGGTCGTCCTCGATCCGGACGCCGATGCCGCGCCACTCCTCGGGCACGGTGAGGTCGTCCGGCTGGAAGTACAGACCGGGCTCGACGGTGAGCACCATGCCCGGCTCCAACACGCCGTCGACGTACTCCTCGTTCCGGGCCTGCGCGCAGTCGTGGACGTCCAGGCCGAGCATGTGGCCGGTGCCCGCCATGGTGAAGCGGCGCTGGAGGCCGAGCTCGTACGCGCGGTCGGCCGGGCCCTCGATGAAGCCCCACTCGACCAGCCGGTCCGCGAGGTAACGCTGGGACGCCTCGTGGAAGTCGCGGTACGCGGCGCCCGGCTTCACGGCGGCCATGCCCGCCTCCTGGGCCTCGTACACCGCGTCGTAGACCTTGCGCTGCAAGGGTGTGAAGGTGCCGTTGATCGGGAGGGTGCGGGTGACGTCGGCGGTGTAGAGGGTGTGGGTCTCCACGCCGGCGTCGAGCAGGAGCAGGTCGCCGGGGCGCACCGGGCCGTCGTTGTCCGTCCAGTGCATGATCGTGGCGTGCTCGCCCGCCGCGCAGATCGAGCCGTAGCCGACGGCGTTGCCCTCAAGGCGGGCGCGGCGGAAGAACGTGCCCTCGATCCACCGCTCGGACGAGGCGACCGCGCGGGAGAGTTCACCGATCACATCGGTGAACCCGCGCACGGTGGAGTCGACGGCCTTGCGGAGCTCGGTGATCTCCCAGTCGTCCTTGACGAGGCGGAGATCGCTGAGCGCCTCCTCCAGTTCGGCGTCACGGTCCTCCTCGGTGGTGACGGCGTCCTCCAGGGACGGGTCGATACCGCGGACGATCCGGGTCGGCGCGCCCGAGCCGGCGGCCAGGCCGTCGGCCGCCGTGCGGACGTCGCGGCAGGGCAGACCGAGCACGAGCTCCGACTCGGCGAGCGAGCGGCGGCGGCCCATCCACAGCTCCGCCGTGGGACCGGTCCAGAACTCGTCGTTGTCCCGGCTGTCCCGCGGCAGCTGGAAGCAGTAGGCGTCATGGCCGCCGTCCGCACGGGGTTCGAGGACGAGAGCGCCGTCCCGGGCCCGGTCGCCGGTCATGTGCACATAGCCCGTGTAGGGGCGGAACGCGTAGCCGTCGTCGTTCGAACGGACCTTGAGGTTCCCCGAGGGAATCACGAGGCGCTCGCCGGGGAAGCGCGCGGAGAGCGCGGCGCGGCGGCCGGCCGCGTACGGGGCCTGCTCGCCGAGCTGGAGGTCGTGCCGCTCGGTGTCGGCCCAGCCCGTCCGCATCAATGCGGACAGTTCCTCGGAGATCCCTGAGTAGAGACCGTTCCTTCGGCCTTTCGCCATGTCTGCACCTTCTTCTGGCTGGGTTTCCTCCGCGGCGAGGGCCGGCGGAGCCGCACGTACCGGCATGCCCTGCCGGTACGGACCGGTTGCCCTCGCTGCCGCCGGTCGGCGGCGGCACCCGGACGCTATCGCGCACCGCGCGCGCCCGGTGCCAAGGAGTGCCACTGGCACGAATCGGCCAGGGTCCGGACGGGAGCCGTTGGATAATGAGGGGCATGACGAACGCGAAACTCGGCGAGGCCCTGCGGCTTCTGGGGCTCGATCACGCGGCGGGCCAGGTCTATCTGGCGCTGCTCGATCTGGCTCCCGCGCCGCTGGGCGCGATCGGCCGGGCGGCCGGTCTGGGCGGGGCGGAACTCGACGCGGCGTACGGCGCGCTGGTCGACGCCGGTCTGGCCAGCACCGCCGGGGAGGGCGAGGACGTGGTGGCCCCGGTGCCGCCGGCCGCGGGCCTGGAGATCCTGGCCCGGCACCGGGCGAGTGAGGTCGAGGAGTCACGCATCGCCGTGGGGGGCGCGTTCGAGTCGTTCCGGCGCCAGCGGCTCGCGGCGTACAACGACCATCTCGTCGAGGTCGTCACCGGCGAAGCCGTCGGCCCCCGGATTCGCCAGGCCTGGGCGAGCGCCCGCGATCAGATCCGGCAGTTCGAGTCGCCGCCGTACTTCCCCCTGCCCGGCGCCACGGACGACGCGCTGGCCACGCTCGCCCGCGGTGTGACGCAGCGCGTCGTGTACTCACGGGAGTCGCTGGAGCATCCGGGCCATCTGAAGGACGTCATCGAACCGTGCGTCAACGCCGGCGAGCAGGCCAGGGTGCTGCCGTCCGTGCCGGTCAAGCTCGTGATCATCGACGACGCGTACGCGCTCGTGTCGCTGTCGATCAAAGAGGCCGATGTGCACAACACCATGCTGGTGGTGCAGCCGTGCGGGC
This sequence comes from Streptomyces sp. NBC_01260, assembly GCF_036226405.1. Classification (NCBI taxonomy): domain Bacteria; kingdom Bacillati; phylum Actinomycetota; class Actinomycetes; order Kitasatosporales; family Streptomycetaceae; genus Streptomyces; species Streptomyces sp. NBC_01260. Next base: position 2,959,569 of record NZ_CP108464.1, read on the forward strand.
TGCTGTCCGCGCTGATCGCCCTGTTCGAGCAGTCCTGGCAGAACGCCCTGCCGTTCCACGGCCGCACCGCCCGGCCGGGCGGCCTGCCGCCCGGCGACCGCCGCCTGCTGTGGCTCCTGGCGGGTGGCGCGAGCGACGACGCCATCACCCGCGAGCTGGGCATCAGCCGCCGCACGCTGTTTCGCCGCGTCCAGATCCTGATGGCCCGGCTGGGCGCCGCGAACCGCTTCCAGATGGCCCTGCAGGCGCAGCGCAGCGGCTGGCTGTGAGCGGCGACGCGGCGGGCCGCTCTCAGCCGGTCGCGCCCAGCACCACCAGCAGCACCGCGCCCACCACGGCCGGCGCGATCACCTCGTACGCCCAGCGCACCGACATGACGGCGTCCCCCGCCACGGGCGTCTCGCCCGCCTGTTCGGCCAGCTCCCGCAGGTCCACCACGGCCTGGTCGGCGCCCGCGGTCAGGGCCTTGGTGGCGCGCACGTCGGCGGTCACCGACGTCTTGCCGTACGGATCGTCCATCGACTGGCGGGACTGCCGGCGGGCGGCCTTCTTGCGCTGCCGCAACGAGACCGGCACCGCCCAGAGCTGGTACTTCGTGCCCTCCTGCGTGAACAGTTCGCTGGAGTAGCTCGCCCGCACGTCCGCGACACCGGTCCAGGGCAGCGTGATCGTGCGGAACGGGTTGCGGATCCGGATGCGCCGGTCGTTGGCGAACACCGCCGGGCGCAGGGTGAAGGCGACCACCAGCGGGACCGCGGTCAGCAGCCCGGCCAGCGCCAGCCACGGCACCCGGCCCTCACCCCGGATCGCGGCGTCCAGGCCGATCCAGAGGATGAGCAGGAGCAGCAGGGCGCCCCCGACCAGCCCGGCGGGCGACCGGAAGATCCGGTCGGCGTAGGTGGGCTCGGCGGGGGGCGTGGGGCTCGTCATGGGCCCGATTCTGCCTGACGGGCGCAAGGGATGCGGGGGCGGCTTCCCCGCTGCCGTGCGCGCGGCGGTCCTGAGCCGTGCGATACACGAACGGCATGGGCCCCTGTACAGGCCGCTACGCGCGTAGATATGCTCACCTGGTGACCATGCCCACCACTGCACCCGCATTTGCCGACGCGACGGCGTCCGACGGTGCGCTGCGCCGCTTCCTGCACGGGCTGCCCGGCGTCGATGCCGTCGGCCTCGAAGCGCGCGCCGCCTCGCTCGGAACCCGTTCGATCAAGACGACGGCCAAGGCGTACGCCATCGACCTCGCCATTTCGATGATCGACCTGACGACGCTGGAAGGCGCGGACACCCCGGGCAAGGTCCGGGCGCTCGCCGCCAAGGCCGTCAACCCCGATCCCACCGACCGCACGTCCCCGCGCACCGCCGCGGTCTGCGTCTATCCCGACATGGCGGCGACCGCGGTCGCCGCGCTGGCCGGCTCCGGCGTGAAGGTGGCGTCCGTGGCGACGGCCTTCCCGGCCGGCCGTGCCGCACTCGACGTGAAACTCGCGGACGTCCGCGACGCCGTGGCCGCCGGGGCCGACGAGATCGACATGGTGATCGACCGGGGCGCCTTCCTCTCCGGCCGCTATCTGAAGGTGTACGAGGAGATCCTCGCCGTGAAGGCCGAGTGCGGCCGGGCCCGGCTGAAGGTGATCTTCGAGACCGGCGAGCTGTCCACGTACGACAACATCCGGCGGGCCTCCTGGCTCGGGATGCTGGCGGGTGCGGACTTCATCAAGACGTCGACCGGCAAGGTCGGGGTCAACGCCACGCCCGCGAACACCCTGCTGATGCTGGAGGCGGTACGCGACTTCCGTGCGCAGACCGGCGTCCAGATCGGCGTGAAGCCGGCCGGCGGCATCCGCACCTCCAAGGACGCCATCAAGTTCCTGGTCCTGGTGAACGAGACGGCGGGTGAGGACTGGCTGGACAACCACTGGTTCCGCTTCGGCGCCTCCAGCCTGCTGAACGACCTGCTGATGCAGCGCCAGAAGCTCAGCACCGGCCGTTACTCCGGCCCCGATTACGTGACGGTGGACTGATCCCCATGGCATCTGCATTCGAGTACGCACCCGCCCCCGAGTCGCGTTCGGTCGTCGACATCGCGCCCTCGTACGGCCTGTTCATCGACGGCGAGTTCACCGAGGCCGCCGACGGCAAGGTCTTCAAGACCCTCTCGCCGAGCAGCGAGGAGGTCCTCTCCGAGGTCGCCCGGGCCGGCGCCGAGGACGTGGACCGGGCCGTGAAGGCGGCCCGCAGGGCGTTCGAGAAGTGGTCGGCGCTGCCCGGCTCCGAGCGCGCCAAGTACCTGTTCCGGATCGCCCGGATCATCCAGGAGCGCTCGCGCGAACTGGCCGTCCTGGAGACCCTGGACAACGGCAAGCCGATCAAGGAGACCCGCGACGCGGACCTCCCGCTGGTCGCCGCGCACTTCTTCTACTACGCGGGCTGGGCCGACAAGCTGGACCACGCCGGGTACGGGGCGAACCCCCGTCCGCTCGGGGTGGCCGGCCAGATCATTCCGTGGAACTTCCCGCTCCTGATGCTCGCGTGGAAGATCGCCCCGGCGCTCGCCACCGGCAACACCGTGGTCCTGAAGCCCGCCGAGACGACGCCGCTGTCCGCGCTCTTCTTCGCGGACATCTGCCGCCAGGCCGGTCTGCCCAAGGGCGTCGTCAACATCCTCACGGGCTACGGGGACGCGGGCCAGGCCCTCGTCGAGCACGCGGACGTCGACAAGGTCGCCTTCACCGGCTCGACCGCCGTCGGCAAGGCCATCGCCCGGAGCATCGCGGGCACGGACAAGAAGGCCACCCTTGAGCTGGGCGGCAAGGGCGCCAACATCGTCTTCGACGACGCCCCGCTCGACCAGGCCGTCGAGGGCATCGTCACCGGCATCTTCTTCAACCAGGGCCAGGTCTGCTGCGCGGGCTCGCGGCTCCTCGTGCAGGAGTCGGTCCAGGACGAGCTGCTGGACGCCCTCAAGCGCCGGCTGACCACGCTGCGCCTCGGCGACCCGCTGGACAAGAACACCGACATCGGGGCGATCAACTCCGCGGAGCAGCTCTCCCGGATCACCGCGCTCGTCGAGACCGGCGAGGCCGAGGGCGCCGAGCGCTGGTCGGCCCCCTGCGAACTGCCCTCCTCGGGCTACTGGTTCGCACCGACGCTGTTCACCAACGTCACCCAGGCGCACACCGTCGCCCGCGACGAGATCTTCGGCCCGGTGCTGTCGGTCCTGTCGTTCCGCACGCCGGACGAGGCAGTCGCCAAGGCCAACAACAGCCAGTACGGCCTCTCGGCCGGCATCTGGACGGAGAAGGGCTCCCGCATCCTCGCGGTGGCGAACAAGCTCCGGGCGGGCGTCGTCTGGGCCAACACGTTCAACAAGTTCGACCCGACCTCGCCGTTCGGCGGCTACAAGGAGTCGGGCTTCGGCCGCGAAGGCGGCCGTCACGGTCTGGAGGCCTACCTCGATGTCTGACGGACGACTGAGTGTCTTCAAGACCTACAAGCTGTACGTCGGGGGCAAGTTCCCCCGCTCCGAGAGCGGCCGGGTGTACGAGGTGACCGACTCCAAGGGCAGGTGGCTGGCCAACGCGCCCCAGTCGTCCCGCAAGGACGCCCGCGACGCGGTCGTGGCCGCCCGCAAGGCGTTCGGCGGCTGGTCGGGCGCGACCGCGTACAACCGCGGCCAGGTCCTCTACCGCGTCGCGGAGATGCTGGAGGGCCGCCGGGAGCAGTTCGTACGGGAGGTGGCGGAGGCCGAGGGCCTCTCGAAGTCCAAGGCCGCCGCCGTCGTGGACGCGGCGGTGGACCGCTGGGTCTGGTACGCGGGCTGGACCGACAAGATCGGCCAGATCGTGGGCGCGGTGAACCCGGTCGCGGGCCCCTTCCTCAACCTCTCCACCCCCGAGCCGACCGGTGTGGTCACGGTCCTGGCCCCGCAGGAGTCGTCGTTCCTGGGCCTGGTCTCGGTGGTCGCCCCGGTGATCGCCACGGGCAACACCGCGGTCGTCATCGCCTCGGCGAACGCCCCGCTGCCCGCCCTGTCGCTGGGCGAGGTGCTGGCCACCTCGGACCTGCCGGGGGGCGTGGTCAACATCCTCTCCGGGAAGACCGCGGAGCTCGCCGCGCCGCTCGCCTCGCACCAGGACGTGAACGGCATCGATCTCACGGGCGCCGGCGCGGATCTGGCGAGGGAGCTGGAGATCGCGGCGGCCGACAACCTGAAGCGGGTGTCCCGCCCGCCCGTCTCCCGACACCACGCCGAGAAGGAAGCGAAGGGCGCGGATCGTCCACAGGCTGTGGACGGCGTCGACTGGTCCGCCGATCCGGGCACGCACCGGCTCACCGCGTTCCTGGAGACCAAGACGGTCTGGCATCCGACGGGCGCGCTGGGCGTATCGGGCTCCTCGTACTGACGGACGCGTGAGCGTGGCCCGTGCCGCCGGGAAGCCCGGCGGCACGGGCCACGTCCGTGTCAGCTGTGCAGCAGCCCCGTGATCTGCCCCACCACGGGCAGGTCCTTCAGCGCGCCGCCGCTGGTCACCGGGTCGGTGACGGCGGCCGTGGAGACCGGCTTGAAGTCGGCGATCTGCGTCCCCACCGCGTTGTCCAGCGGGTCCGTCCCCGTGCCCGCCAGCGGGTCGAGCCGCAGGTGCGTCACGGGGGCGATACCGCTGTCCAGCGAGTGGCCGAGAGCCCCGGTCACCGCGCCGCCGGCAGCGTCGGCGGCCTCACCGAGGCCGCTGTCGGCGCCCGTCGCCGACGCCAGGGGCAGCGGCGCCGCCTGGGCCGCCGCACCCCCCGCACCGAGCGCGGCTCCCACCGCGGTGACGGTCAGGCCTGCCCGCAGCAGAGCGCGGCGCCGGGACTTGGAAAGTGCGTGACGTGCCATGGATTTCCCACCTGATCGGGCCGATCGAACCATCAATCGAGTAATCGTCTGGACGCACAGCGTAGTTGAGGTGTGATGCTCGATACCAACAAGACCTCCGGGGGGTCCCCTGTGCGGGTCAATGCCTCACACTCATGTCCTGTGAGTTCCCAAGCGCTTTCGACCCGCGTCGTCCTGCTGGCCGGCCCTTCCGGCTCCGGCAAGTCCTCCCTCGCCGCCCGTACCGGCCTTCCGGTGCTGCGGCTGGACGACTTCTACAAGGAGCGCGACGACCCCACGCTGCCGCTCGTCCCCGGCAGCCCGGACATAGACTGGGACTCCGTACGGTCCTGGGACGCCGACGCCGCGGTCGCCGCGATCGAGGCACTGTGCCGCACCGGCCGCAGCGAGGTGCCGCTGTACGACATCGCCACCAGCTCGCGGACCGGGCACGAGGTTCTCCACATCGAGCGCACCCCGCTCTTCGTGGCCGAGGGCATCTTCGCCGCGGACGTCGTCGAGCGGTGCCGGTCGCTGGGGGTGCTCGCGGACGCCCTGTGCCTGCGCGGCCGCCCGACGACGACGTTCCGCCGCCGGCTGCTGCGGGACCTGCGCGAGGGCCGCAAGTCCGTACCGTTCCTGCTGCGGCGGGGGTGGCGGCTGATGCGGGCCGAGCGGCGGATCGTGGCACGCCAGGCCGAACTGGGGGCGTACCCCTGCGGCAAGGAGGAGGCGCTGGGCCGGCTGGTCGCCGCCGCCGCGGGGCGGTGCCGGACACCGGCGGCGCTCAGGGCAAGCCCCTCCGGAGACTGAGGAGCGGGGCCGCGGGGGCAGCGCCCCCGATCGGTACGCCCGGGAAGCCCGGGGCAACGCCGACGGGGCCGGACAGGACCCCCGGCCCATCCGACCCCGCGACGTTTTCCCCCGTGCGCCGCCGCCTCCCCCGAAGCAGCGGCCCCGTTCCCCCGTATCCCCGTTCCCCCGTTTCCCCCGTCGCCTCAGGCCACCAGCTCGCCGAAGGACTCTTCCTCGTCACGGCCGAAGCTGAGGACCTCGTCCTCGCGCAGCCGGCGGAGCGACCGCCAGATGCTGGACTTCACCGTGCCGACACTGATGTCGAGGATGGCCGCGATCTCCGGGTCCGTACGGCCCTCGTAGTAGCGCAGGACCAGCATCGTGCGCTGGAGCTCCGGCAGCCGCGCCAGCGCCTGCCAGAGCACGGCACGCAGCTCCGTACCGCGCATCGCGTCCGTGTCGCCCGCCGTCTCCGGCAGCTCCTCGGTCGGATATTCGCTCAGCTTGCGCCTGCGCCAGGCGCTGATGTGCAGATTGGTCATGGTGCGGCGCAGATAGCCGCCGACCGCCGCCTTGTCGCTGATCCGGTCCCACGCCCGGTACGTCGAGAAGAGGGCGCTCTGCAGCAGGTCCTCGGCCTCGAACCGGTCGCCGGTCAGGTGATAGGCGGTGGCGTACAGGGAGGCACGGCGTTCCCGGACGTAGGCCGTGAACACCGCTTCGGCGTCCTCGTCCCGCGCCGGGGCCTGCCGCTCCCCCATGGCCTCCCCGTACGTGCTTCCCCCGTTGCTCCCGCCTGTCGCGGCAGGTGCGTCGACCACCGTCATGTACGACGGGTGCTGACGCCTGCCGGCGCGTTCGCACCCCCGCCCGTTCAATGCGGCGCCGGACTTCTCGGTGGCCCGTCCGACGTCGTGGAGACGCGTGACAACTGCGCTTGCGGTGATGCTGTGAGTTGCGTTCATCTCGCGCCCCCCGTCGGTGGAGTCCGTCCGTTCCTTGTGTCAACGAGCTTGCCGGGGCAGTTTCATGGCGCTGTCCCCCAACTGTCACAGGCCTGTCACAGGGCCCGGCGCGGGTGCGATCCGGGGGTGCCGGATGCATGAGAGGGGACCAACTGTCGAACTAGGGCTCCCCCATGGGTCAGAATGACCAACGTGCCTTTCCTGTTGCTGATCGAGGACGACGACGCCATCCGCACGGCCCTCGAACTCTCGCTGTCACGCCAGGGCCACCGTGTGGCCACCGCGGCGACGGGAGAGGACGGCCTCAACCTGCTGAGAGAACAGCGGCCCGACCTGGTCGTACTGGATGTGATGCTGCCCGGGATCGACGGATTCGAGGTGTGCCGGCGCATCCGGCGCACCGACCAGTTGCCGATCATCCTGCTGACCGCGCGCAGCGACGACATCGACGTCGTGGTCGGACTGGAGTCCGGTGCCGACGACTATGTGGTGAAACCCGTGCAGGGCCGGGTGCTCGACGCCCGGATCCGCGCGGTGCTGCGCCGGGGCGAGCGCGAGTCCACGGACTCCGCGACGTTCGGGAGCGTGGTGATCGACCGGTCCGCGATGACCGTCACCAAGAACGGGGAGGATCTTCAGCTCACGCCGACCGAGCTGCGTCTCCTGCTCGAACTGAGCCGCCGCCCCGGCCAGGCCCTGTCCCGGCAGCAGCTGCTGCGGCTGGTCTGGGAGCACGACTACCTCGGTGACTCCCGGCTGGTGGACGCCTGCGTCCAGCGGCTGCGCGCGAAGGTGGAGGACGTGCCGTCCTCGCCGACCCTGATCCGTACTGTGCGGGGAGTGGGATACCGGCTGGACTCGCCGCAGTGAGCACGGCTGTGCGGCGGAGTCTGCTCGCCGGGCTCCGCTGGACCAGCCTGCGGTTGCGGCTCGTCGTCGTGTTCGCGCTGGTGGCGCTGACCGCCGCGGTGTCCGCGTCCGGGATCGCGTACTGGCTGAACCGCGAGGCGGTGCTGACCCGTACCCAGGACTCGGCGCTCGGGGACTTCCGTCAGGAGATGCAGAACCGGGCGGCCTCGCTGCCGCCCAGCCCCACCAAGGACGATCTGGAGCACGCCGCCGCGCAGATGGCGAGCAGCAGCCCCGGTTACAGCGTGCTGCTGATCGACGAGCGCGATCCGGGCAAGCCGATCGTCGGCAACTCCGACGTGGACACCTTCACCCGGGACAACGTGCCGCGGTCGCTGCAGGAGCAGGTCGCCAAGAAGCAGCCGGTCAAGGCGGGCAACAAGTACCGGTACCACCTGTTCTGGCAGCGGACCTCGATCCGAGGCACGCCGTATCTCGTCGGCGGTACGAAGATCATCGGCGGTGGCCCGACCGGCTACATGCTCAAGTCCCTGGACCAGGAGCGGCAGGATCTGAACTCCCTCGCCTGGTCGTTGGGGATCGCGACCGCGCTCGCCCTCGTCGGCTCCGCCCTGCTCGCCCAGGCCGCCGCGACGACCGTGCTGCGTCCGGTACAGCGGCTGGGCGACGCCGCCCGCAAGCTCGGCGAGGGCAAGCTCGACACCCGGCTGGTGGTGTCGGGGACCGATGAACTGGCCGATCTCTCCCGGACGTTCAACAGAACGGCGAGCTCGCTGGAGAAGAAGGTCGCGGACATGACCGCGCGGGAGGAGTCCAGCCGCCGCTTCGTCGCCGACATGTCGCACGAGCTGCGCACTCCGCTCACCGCGATCACCGCGGTCGCCGAGGTGCTGGAGGACGAGGCCGACAACCTCGACCCGATGATCGCGCCGGCCGTGCACCTGGTGGTCAGCGAGACCCGCCGGCTCAACGACCTGGTGGAGAACCTGATGGAGGTCACCCGCTTCGACGCGGGCACGGCCCGTCTCGTCCTGGACACCGTCGATGTCGCCGACCAGGTGACGGCCTGCATAGACGTCCGCGCCTGGCTGGACGCGGTGGATCTGGACGCCGAGCGCGGCATGATGGTCCGCCTCGATCCGCGCCGGCTCGATGTGATCCTGGCGAACCTGATCGGCAACGCGCTGAAGCACGGCGGTTCGCCGGTCCGGGTCACGGTACGGACCGAGGGCGACGAGCTGGTCATCGAGGTCCGCGACCACGGCCCCGGCATCCCCGAGGACGTACTGCCCCATGTCTTCGACCGGTTCTACAAGGCCAGCGCCTCCCGGCCGCGGTCCGAGGGCAGCGGTCTCGGCCTGTCGATCGCCATGGAGAACGCACACATCCACGGCGGTGACATCACCGCCGCGAACTCGCCGGACGGCGACGGCGCGGTGTTCGTACTGCGCCTGCCGCGCGACGCGGAGGCGCTGAGCCGCACCACCGAGGGTCACGACGCGGAGATCCCGGACGAGGAGGACGACGCGACGTGATGCGCAGCGAACGCCGGGGCCGACGCCCCGCCGCGGCGGTGGCCGGGGCCGCGCTCTGCGCGATACTGGCCGCGGGCTGCGGGATCAGGACGACATCGGTGCCGGTCGACGCCGGGCCCGCACCGTCCCGGGTGCCGTGCGAGATGCCCGCGCAGGACGCCACCGCCCAGCCCCGGCAGAGCATCTCCGCGGAGATCTATCTCATCTGCAACTCGCAGCTGGTCACCGTCGACCGCACGGTCCAGGTCCAGGAGGCGAAGTCCGGGAGCACCGTCGCCGCCGCCCTCCTGGCTGAGCTGCGCAAGGAGCCCCCGGGCCCCGAGCGGCAGGCGGGCTTCTCCACGGACGTCCCGGAATCCCTGCGGGTCAGCGGGCCCCGTGCGGGCGACCCGAAGGGCGCGCTGCGGCTCAGCGAGCAGCCGGAGGACCTGACAGCCGAGGCGCTGGCCCAGATCGTCTGTACGTACACGGAGAGCGAACCGCTCGTCCAGGACGGCACGGTGATGCTCGGCGGCCCCGGGAAGTACGCGCCGCGCGGCTATCTGTGCACCGCGGAGACCAAGGCCAGCCCGAAGGCCGTACCGACCCTGGGCGCGGTCCGGCTGTCCTGAGCGGTGCGGCGGTGGGGCGGGGCGGCAGCGCGTACGGGGCGGCCGGGACCGTGAGCCAGGTCTCCCCGGCAGGAGCGGAACCGTTCCTGCCGCTACCCGCGTCTTGGGGAACGTGCGTCAAGGTTCTGGCGGCCAGGCCGTCATCCGCTTCCGCGCGGTCGGAGTGTCCCTCCTCCTCGTGCATCTGCTGCTCGTCGGGTGGCTGACTCTTCGCCCGCTGGACGTGCCGTGGATGACCGCCGCCAACCTCCAGCCGTTCGCCGGCATCAAGGCGGACCTGACCCTGGGCCCGGCCGCCGCCATCCGGCGGATCGGCGGGGAGCTCCTGCTGCTGGCACCCCTGGGCGTCCTGCTGCCGATGGCCGGGGGCCGGCTCTTCGTCTCGCCGTGGGCCTCGCTCGCCCGTACCGTCGCGGCCGGGGCACTGATCTCGCTGGGCATCGAACTGGGCCAGACCGGGGTGCCCGGCCAGGTCGTCGATGTCGACTCGCTGATCCTGAACACCGTCGGCGTGGCGCTGGCCCACGTGCTGTTCGTACCGGCGTGCCGGGCGCGGCTGCGCCGCCGGAAGCACTGGCGGATCCGGGTGCTGCCCTCGGCCGCCCATGAGGTTCCTCAGGGGGCGACCCCGACGATTTCCAGGGTCGGCATCGCCCCGTAGAGCGACGCTTCGCACCGGTTCGGCGAGCCACCATGGATACATCGGGAGCACAACGGACTGCTCCCCGGCGACGGTTCGCGAAGGAGCCCACCATGGCCGCACTTGCCCGCCCCCGTGACGGACGCATGCTCGGCGGAGTGTGCGCAGCGCTGGCACGGCGCTTCGGCACCTCCGCAGGGACCATGCGCGTCATCTTCCTCGTCTCGTGCCTGCTGCCGGGACCGCAGTTCCTGCTCTACCTGGCGCTGTGGGTGCTGCTCCCCGAGGAGCGGTCGTCCACCTCCACCGCCTGGTAGTCCCGCCGCACACGCCTGTGGGCGGGCACCCCGGCCTGGGGTGCCCGCCCACAGGCGTGTGCGGTACGGGTGTCAGCGGCCGAGCGGCAGGCCGTTGGCCGACAGGCCGCCGGTCTTCAGGCCGCCCGTGGGCAGACCGCCGAGGAGGCCCTTGGCGGGGGCGGTGACGTCCTTGACGGTCTTCGCCTGGCTGGTGCCGAGGAGGCCCGTGGCGGTGTCCTTGACCGGCAGGGTCGAGGTGGCGTTCGCCAGCGCGCCGGCGACGGGCAGGGCGCTGGTCGCGGTGCCGAGCGGCAGCGCGGAGGCCGACGCGGTACCGGCGGCGGCAGCGGCGAAAGCGGCACCGACAGCGGCGACGCCGAGAGTCCTGACAGCAGACTGCTTCATATGAATGTCATCCTTGGGGAAGGGGATGTGAGCGGCTCTGCAACGTAGCCAGCACCGGGCCCGTCCCGCAAACATCGATAACACGCGAAAACGGCCGGGATTCGCCTTCCCGGCCGTTTGTCGTCACGCGTCCGATCAGCCGGCGACGGAGGTGGAAACGCTGGTCGCAGCGGTCTGCTCGAAGAGCCATTCGGACTTCAGCTCGGCGTATCCGGGCTTGATGACGTCACTGATCATCGCCAGACGTTCATCGAAAGGAATGAATGCTGATTTCATCGCATTGACTGTGAACCACTGCATGTCGTCGAGCGTGTATCCGAATGTCTCGGTCAGCTTCTCGAATTCCTGGCTCATGCTCGTACCGCTCATCAGCCGGTTGTCCGTGTTCACGGTGGCCCGGAAGTGCAGCCTGCGCAGTAGCCCGATGGGGTGCTCGGCGTACGAGGCGGCGGCACCGGTCTGAAGGTTGGAGGTCGGGCAGAGCTCCAGCGGGATGCGCTTGTCCCGTACGTAGGAAGCCAGGCGCCCCAGCTTCACACTGCCGTCCTCGGCGACCTCGATGTCGTCGATGATGCGGACGCCGTGGCCGAGCCGGTCGGCGCCGCACCACTGGATGGCCTGCCAGATCGACGGCAGCCCGAACGCCTCGCCCGCGTGGATGGTGAAGTGGTTGTTCTCGCGCTTGAGGTACTCGAACGCGTCGAGGTGCCGGGTGGGCGGGAAGCCCGCCTCCGCGCCGGCGATGTCGAAGCCGACGACGCCCTGCTCCCGGTAGCGGTTGGCGAGTTCGGCGATCTCCAGCGAGCGGGCGGCGTGCCGCATGGCGGTGAGCAGGGCGCCGACCCGGATCCGGTTGCCGTCCCGGCGGGCCCGGCGCTCGCCCTCACGGAAGCCCTCGTTGACCGCCTCGACGACCTGTTCGAGGGAGAGCCCGGCTTCCAGGTGCTGCTCGGGGGCGTAGCGGATCTCGGCGTACACGACCCCGTCCGCGGCCAGGTCCTCGGCGCACTCGGCGGCGACCCGGACCAGCGCGTCACGGGTCTGCATGACGGCGCAGGTGTGCGCGAACGTCTCCAGGTACCGCTCCAGCGACCCGGAGTCGGCGGCTTCCCGGAACCAGATGCCGAGCTTGTCCGGCTCGCTCTCCGGGAGTCCTTCGTATCCGCTCGCCGCGGCGAGGTCGACGATCGTCCCGGGGCGCAGTCCGCCGTCGAGGTGGTCGTGGAGAAGGACCTTGGGCGCACGCCGGATCTGATCCTGGCCGGGCACATTGAGGGTCGGGCTCATCATCCACGCACTCTACCGCCTACGCGCGTAGAGCGCTGCTGGGCGCCGCTCGTCGATGCGTAACAGTGACCGCGAATACGGGTGGCGTACACCTGTCCTTCTGAGACTGTTACGTCATGGCACAGCGCGCACTACCCCTGCCTGCTGCGAGGCTGGGACGGGCCGTCAGGACGGCCGGAGCACCAACCGCGGTCAGCGGTGTGGTCCTGCTGCTCCCGGACGGCGAGCCCTACTCGCACCGCCGCCCCTCCCCCCTCTCGTACGCCCGCCAGATCCCGCTGGCCCGCGCCCTGGCCCGCGCGGGCCGGGACGACGGCCTCACCGCACACGTCGTCCGCTACCGCTGCCGCGGCTGGAACACGACGGACGCGCGGCTCGCGGCGGACGCCGAATGGGCGGTGGACGAGGTGGTACGCCGCTACGGCGACGTCCCCGTCTGCCTGGCCGGCCACGGCATGGGCGGCCGCGCGGCCCTGCGCGCGGGCGGCCACCCGGCGGTCGGCGCGGTCCTCGCCCTGGCCCCCTGGCTGCCCGCCGCCCCGGACGCCGAGCCGGAGCCGGTGAAACACCTGGTCGGCCGTCAGGTCCTGCTGGTGCACGGCACCAACGACGCCCGCGCCGACCCCGAACTCTCCTTCCGCCTCGCCGAACGCGCCAAGAAGTCCAACCGCGACACCTGCCGCTTCGAGGTCCACTCGGACGGCCACTCCCTGCGTCAGCACCACACCGAAGTGGCCGCCCTGGCAGCGGACTTCATCCGCGGCTCGCTCTTCGCCCACACCTACGCCCGCCCGGTCGCCGACGCCCTGGCGGCCCCGCCGCCGCTGGGACTGCGGATGCCGCTGGCCGTAGGGTTCGGGAAGTCGCTGGGCCGATGAGGGGGCGTTGGGGATGAGTTTCCGGCTGGCCGCGTACGCGGTGTGCGTCGAGGACGGGCGGGTACTGCTCGCCCGTCACGTATCGGCGAACGGCGAGAGCAACTGGACCCTCCCGGGCGGTGGGGTCGAGCAGGGGGAGGACCCGTTCGACGCGGTGATCCGGGAGGTCGCCGAGGAGACCGGCTGCGACGCGGTGGTCGAAAGCCTGCTGGGGGTGGACTCGAGGGTGATCCCCGCGGCCGAAGCCCGCAGGGGGATCGAGCACCAGAACATCGGCGTCTTCTACCGGGTACGGATCACCGGCGGCCGGCTGCGGCCCGAGCCGAACGGCGAAATCGCCGAGTCCGTCTGGACTCCGTTTCCCGACGTCGCTTCCCTGCGCCGGTCATCCCTCATCGACGTCGGCCTCGACCTCGCACGGACCGCTCCGGCGACCGGCCACGTCGCCCCCGTCCCGGTCGGCGGCCTGGTCCAGCACTGAGAGGTCGCCCGAAAGCCTCTGAGGCACCCGTGGGTCCCACCCTCCGATTTGGGCCCTGGTATAGGCCTTTGGACACTGTCCGTGGGCCCCCGTGCCGTCGCTACGGTTCGAGCCCCGGTGGGTGTCCCGCCCCCGGTGACTCGGGCGAGCAACGACGAGGTGACACGTGAAGTGCAGCAAACGGATACGCCAGGGCGTACGCACGAGCACGGGGCAGACGGCGATCGAGTACCTGGCCATGCTGGGCGTCGTCGTCGCCGTGGTCGGTGCGATCGTCGCCGTCAGCATCGGGGGCGACATCACCGGCTCCGCGCACCAGCAGATCTGCCGCATCGCGGCGACAACGGGCGGCGGTGGCGAATGCGGCGATGACAACGCTGTCACCGACGGCGGCGGGGAGTCCCGGCCCGCCGATCCCACCGAACCGATCGAGCCCGCCTCCGCCCCCGGCGACGAACCCGGAGAACCCGGCGGCGTACCGGGCGGCAAGCCCGACGACCAGTCCGGCGACAAGCCCAGCGGCAAGCCCGACGGCAACAAGGGCAACGCGCTTCCCAGCCTGTGCTTCGAGCCGCGGGAGCGGTCATCGAACTCGTCGGTCTCGGTTCCCGGCAACGGCCCCGTCAGCACGGCAGCCGCCTGGGGGTACTCGTACCTCGTCAACTTCGTCATCGACAAGGTCAACAACGAGAAGAACAAGGAGAAGCGGGTCAAGCTGGCGCTCGACGACCTCTCCTACTGCCTCCCCGACTACAACGTCGTCATCGCGCAGCCACATGAGGGCAATCTGCAGCAGATGGACGGTGCGGCGATGATCTCGACCGTGGAGATCAGCGGTACGACCTACCGCGTCTACGCCTTCAGGACCGGCAAGTTCACCTGGGCCGACGACGCCGACCTCGGATGGAAGAACCGCGCGTTCAAGGGCGTGTTCGACGTCAGCGAGGACAAGCGCACCGTGACGTTCGACGAGCCGCCCCGTCCCAAGCGGAAGAAGGACTGGAAGCCCGGCGACGAGGGCTGCCAGATCGAGGGCCAGGAACCGCCTGACCGGAGCCGGTACTACGACACCTACTCCCCGCTGGACAACGAGGGTTCGGCCCAGGCGGTCCGACGGCTCGTGAACGACATGCGCCGCTGCTACCCCGACTACAACGTGGTCGCGATGCATTCGGAGCAGTCGTCGCACTGGGTCGAGAAGCCGGACTCGTTCATCAATGAGAGCAGGTACCGGCTGAACTCCAACGAGTACCACGACGAGGAGACCGGGAACGACATCGCCTCGGGCCGGGCCGTGTTCGACGTCTACGTCTTCGACAAGGGCAAGTTCAGCAACGACGGCGACGGCGGATACACCAACTGGGCGTACTACGGCGACGCCACCCGCGACGGCTCGGAGGCCACCTTCAAGCAGCCGGAACCCGCCGACCTGGACGCCGACTCCACCTCCACCGGAACGGAGTCGGTCAACTTCAACGACGGCGCACCGAAGTACACGGACGGCCCGTACCCCGGTACCGACTACTCCGGCAAGGTTCCGGGCGACGACGCCGAGCTGAACCAGTCGCTGATCGACGAGTACAGCCGCAGCTTCCCGGACACGAACATCATCGCGGTGAAGAACTTCAACGACCTCTCCTTCTCCGGGGTGTCCGGCCTCGAACACCTCGCGGTGGTGGACGGGGTCGACATCTTCTCCGTCAAGAACGGGACCATCGTCAACAACGGTGACGGCGGCTGGAAGAACTGGGGCTTCGCCGGCAACTTCGAGCGCGACAAGGACTCGAAGGAGGTGACGTTCAGCCGTTAGCAGCGGCGTCGCGGACGGGTCGGGGCCGGAATCGTCACGGACCGGCACGGGGGACCCCCGTACCCGTACAGACATGCCTGTACTGGTTCACCTCATGGATGTGAAAGGTGACCCTCGCTCCAGCGCTATGGGAAAATGCGCTCACAGGCGCTGAGCCACGAGGCCACTGCAAGCCTGCTGAAGCAGATGCAAGCAGCGCCATGAGCACCGAACCGGCCTGGTTCAAGAGCAGTTACAGCGGGAGCGGCGGCGACAACTGCGTGGAGGTCGCCCTGCACACCGGGGCCGTCCACGTCCGTGATTCCAAGGACACCGGCCGCCCCCACTCACCCTCTCCACCACCGCCTGGTCCGACTTCACCGCGTACGCGTCCGCCAACGGCGTCTGACACCGCGCTCCCGCGGCTCCGTTCAGCGGAGGACAGCCAGGGCCCGTCTCCCCCGGGGAGGCGGGCTTTCGTGTGTCCGCGTCGGGGCGGAACGGAATGGAACTCGATTCCGGCTTCCGGCGAAGGACAGGTGTACGACCCGAACAAGCCCAAGCCTTCGAGGTATTCAGACCGATGAATGGAGCCCCGATGACCGTCGAGCCCCCGGGCGTCCGCACCCGCGAGCCAGATCGCGAGGAGACCGACGCCCGTGTGATCGCACGGTCCCGGGATGAGCCCGAGCTGTTCGCCGCTCTCTTCGACCGGTACGCCGATGCCGTGCACCATTACGCGGCGCGGCGGCTCGGTCCGGAGGCGGCGGAGGATCTGATGGCGGAGACGTTCACGACCGCCTTTCAGCGACGCCATACGTACGACCTCTCGCGCGGCGATGCCCGGCCGTGGCTGTTCGGCATCACGACCAACCTCGTGAGCCGGCACCGCAGGGCCGAGGCGCGCCGCTTCAAGGCGCTGGCCCGTGTTCCGGAGCCGGTGGAGCACGAGGAGCCGGTCGCGGACCGCGCGGTCGCCAGGGCCGGCGCTACAGGGGTGCGCCGGGAACTGGCGGCCGCGCTGGCCGGGCTGTCGGCCCGGCATCGCGATGTCGTACTGCTGGTGGCCTGGGCCGACCTCGACTACGAGGAGGCGGCCCAGGCCTTGGGGGTGCCGATCGGCACCGTCAGATCACGGCTGCACCGGGCTCGCAGCAGACTGCGCGAAGCGCTGGGTGGATGCGATCCGACAGGTCCGGCAGGTCCGGCTGATCCGACAGCTTCCCGAGAGGCAGACACCCCATGAGTGACCGTGGCATCGATGAACTGCGAGCGTTGCGGGAGTACGAGGCGCAGGCTCCACCGCTCGACACCGCCACCCGGAACCGGGCGCGGGCACGGCTGTTCGCCGCGATGAGCGCGCCGGACGTGGCCACCGCGCGCGTGGGCCGCCGGCCCGTTCTGCGCATCGCCCTGACCGGCGGGGTCGCGGCGGCCGTCGCCGCCGGCGTCCTGGTCGCCCTGCCGGACCACGACAAGGGGGGCAGAGACGGGGGGCGGGCCGCGGCGCCCGCCACCAGTGCGCCCGCGCTGCGGAACGTGAGCGCGCAGACCGTGCTCAACGGCGCGGCGGCGTACGAGCGGAAGCACGAGCGGGTGGCCAGCCCGCGCGACGACCAGTTCGTCTACACCAGGGAGATCATCCAGGAGACGAACCGGAAGACCGGCGCCAAGAAGAGCTACGTCGACGAGAACTGGCGCTCGGTGGACGGCTCCCAGCGGTCCTGGATCATGGAGATCGGCCATGGCTGGTGGTCGCCGCCGCTCAAGGACAACCAGGGCATGTGGCCGCCGCAGGACTGGGGCACGCTGAGGAAGCTGCCGACCGACCCCGAGAAGCTGATCCTCTCGCTCCTGCTCAAGAGCGGGCCCGACGACAGGAACGACTCGCTCGACGAGATCACCGAGAACGAGTGGTCGGACATCCACTTCTCCCTCACCGGGCTGCTCAAGCTGGTTCCGGTGATGCCCAAGGGGCTGCGCCCGGCGGCGTACGAGGCGCTGGGGATGGTGCCCGGGGTGCGGGCGGTGCCGAACCAGAAGGACGCCAAGGGCCGCACCGGCGTGGCCATCACGTACGACGACCCGGTGGCCCCTGGGGGGTCCGAGGGTTTCGGCAGCTTCTTCATCTTCGAACCGCGGACGCACCGGTTCCTGGGCTTCCGTGACGAGCGCAGCTCGGGCAGCGGCAAGAACACGAAGCGGTACATCCAGCTCTCGTACCTCGACAGCTGGGCGGTCGTCGACAAGGTCAGGCAGCGGCCGTAGCCGGATCTCGCGGACGGGGTGTGGCCTGCTGCCGGAGTGCCGGGGCGCCGGGGGGCGTCTCCGTCACTCCGGCAGCAGGTGTCCGCGCCGCGAGAGCAGGAACTTCTTGAACGCCGCGACCGGCGGGGTGTCCGGGTGGCCGTCCAGCCAGGCGACACCGATCTCGCGGGCCGCCCGGGGCGCCGTCACCGTCAGTTCCACGACTCCGGGGCGGGCCACCGCCGGGGGCGGGAGCAGGGCCACGCCCAGGCCTGCCGCGACCAGGCCGCGCAGGGTTTCGGCCTCCTCGCCCTCGAAGGCGACGCGGGGGACGAAGCCCGCCTCCGCGCAGAGGTCGTCCGTGATGCGGCGCAGGCCGTAGCCGGGTTCCAGGGTGACGAACGTTTCGTCGGCGGCCTCCGCCAGGCGGATGCGGCGGCGGGTGGCCAGCCGGTGGTCGTCGGGGACGACGAGGCGCAGCCGCTGTTCGTCCAGGCGCAGGGCGACCAGGTCCGGGGCGTCCGGGACGGGTGAGGTGAGGCAGAGGTCGAGGCCGCCCGCGCGGAGGCGTTCGATCATGGCCTCGCCGTAGTTCTGGACGAGCTGGAAGCGGACCCGCGGGTGGTCGGCGCGGAAGGCCCGGATCAGGGCGGGGACGGTCTCCGAGCCCATCGTGTGGAGGAAGCCGAAGGCGACCTTGCCCGCGGTGGGGTCGGCGTCCGCCCGTACCGAGTCGGCGGCCTTCTCCACCTCGGCGAGCGCCCGCTCGGCCGAGCCGAGGAAGGTGCGGCCCGCGGGGGTGAGGGAGACGGTACGGCCCTTGCGGGCGAACAGGGCGACTCCCAGGTCCTGTTCCAGCCGGACCATCGCCCGCGAGAGGGTCGACTGGGGTACGCCCAGCTCGTGCGCGGCGCGGGTGACGTGTTCGTGGCGGGCGACCGCCTCGAAGTAGGCGAGCCGCGGGGCGAGGACGGCGCGGATGTCTTCTTCGTAACTGCTTGGTGACAGCCGCGGCTGTGAGCTGTGCTGATGCGCCATGGGATTGATTATGGCCGCTTTGTGCATTGGACGCATGAAAGGGGTGCGGCCTACGTTCGTTGCATGCCTCCCGCCAGTACCGGGGCGTCCACCCTGATCGTGGCCGCCTCGACCCAGTCGTCCCCCGTAAGCGCCGTCACCGCCGCCGAGACCGCCACCGCGGACCGGCTCGAACCCGGTGGGCCCGGCTACCGCCGGATGAGTTTCGCGCTCTTCGCCGCCGGTGTCGCGACCTTCGCGCTCCTCTACTCCACCCAGGCCCTGCTGCCCGCCGTCTCCGCCTCCTTCGGCGCCACGGCCGGGCAGGCGAGCTGGACGGTCTCCGCGGCGACGGGTGCGCTGGCGCTCTTCGTGCTGCCGATGAGTGCGCTGTCCGAGCGGTTCGGGCGGCGGCAGATGATGACCGCCTCGCTGACGGTCGCGGTCGTGGTCGGGCTGTTCGTGCCGTTCGCTCCGTCGCTCGGCTGGCTGATCGCCCTGCGCGCCGTGCAGGGCGCCGCACTCGCCGGACTGCCCGCCTCCGCGATGGCGTATCTCGCGGAGGAGGTACGGCCCAAGGCGCTGGTCGCGGCGATCGGGCTGTTCGTGGCCGGCAACAGCATCGGCGGGATGAGCGGCCGCATCCTCACCGGCTGGGTCGCCCAGCTGTGGGGCTGGCGGGCCGCGCTCGGCTCGGTCGGTGTGCTGGCCGTGGCCTGCGCCGTCGTCTTCCACTTCATGATCCCCAGGGCCCGGCACTTCACCCCCGGTTCGCTGAACCCGAAGGCGCTCGCCCGGACCGTCGGCGGGCACCTCGCGGACCCGCTGCTGCGTCGGCTGTACGCGATCGGCGCGCTGTTCATGACGGTGTTCGGCGCGGTGTACACGGTGATCGGTTACCGCCTCGTCCAGGCGCCGTTCAACCTCCCGCAGGGGATCGTCGGCTCGATCTTCCTCGTCTACCTGGTCGGTACGGTCTCCTCCGCCGCGGCGGGGCGCCTCGTCGCCCGGCTGGGGCGCCGGGGCGCGCTCTACCTCGCCGTCTCCACCACGGCCGCCGGTCTGCTGCTCTCGCTGGCCGACCAGCTGGCAGCCGTGCTCCTCGGCCTGGTCCTGATCACGGCGGGCTTCTTCGCCGGGCACGCGGTGGCCTCCTCCTCCGTCAGCCGTACGGCGACCAAGGGCCGGGCCCAGGCGTCGGCGCTCTACCAGTCGGTGTACTACCTCGGTTCCAGCGCGGGCGGCACGCTCGGCGCGGTCGCCTTCCACGCCGGCGGCTGGGCGGGCACGGTCACGCTGGGACTCCTCGCGGTCCTGGGCGTCGTCTCGGTCACGCTGTACGGGTCGAGGGCGGCGCGCGTCGAGCGGCGCCGGTCCGCGGCGGTGCTGTCCGTACAGAACTGAGACATACGGCGCACAACCATCCACTCCCCGGCGCGCGTCTAGCAGGCGGAATCACCGCACTGCGCGCGAAGGGGAGTTGGCGTACATGGGAGTCACGGGGAGCATGATGAGCATCCAGGGCATTCGAGGCGTGCGGATGCGGCGCGCTCTCGCGGTGTCCGTCGCGGGGCTGACCGCGATACCGGCGCTCGTCCTCGGCACCGGCGGGTCCGCGCAGGCGGCGTCCTGCACGACGTCCACCGGGCCGAACCAGAAGCAGGTCGAGAAGTACCTGCACCGGCCGGTGGACGGCAAGCAGTCGGTGGCCGACTGCAAGGCGATCCGGTCGTTCCAGAACACCTACGGTGTCACCCCGGCGATCGGCTACGCGGGCCCGGTCACCTGGCGCACGATGACGACCCTCACCGCCCAGAAGGCGGCCGGGAAGGACCCGAACAAGGCGAAGAAGTGCCCCACCGACAAGGGGCGCATCGCGTGTGTGGACCTGACGCGGCAGATCAGCTGGATCCAGGACGGCAAGAAACTGAAGTTCGGGCCGGTGCCGGTGCGGACCGGGCGGGACAAGTACGAGACCCGCACCGGGGCGAAGAAGATCTACTGGCGGCACAAGAACCACGTCTCGTCGATCTACCACGTGTCGATGCCGTACTCGCAGTTCTTCGACGGCGGGCAGGCCTTCCACGCGGTGGGCGTGAAGATGTGGAACCCGCCGGGCTCGCACGGATGCGTCAACATGCGCACCGCCGACGCGAAGTCGTACTGGAATCTGCTGAAGAACGGCGACGACGTGTACGTGTACGGGCGCAAGCTCGGAACGTGACCGCTTTCCGCTCTTCCCGCCTCGGTTGTCAGTGCCCTGCGGT
Organism: Streptomyces sp. NBC_01260; assembly: GCF_036226405.1. Taxonomy (NCBI): domain Bacteria; kingdom Bacillati; phylum Actinomycetota; class Actinomycetes; order Kitasatosporales; family Streptomycetaceae; genus Streptomyces; species Streptomyces sp. NBC_01260. The sequence goes on from NZ_CP108464.1 coordinate 2,980,516, forward strand.
AGCTTCCCAAGTGCTGAAGTGAGCGGTGTCACGGCGCAACAGGGGTGGAGCGACGCAATGGGTGATCTGACGGCGACGGCGGGCGATATCGACAGCCGTCTGGAGGGACACCGGGTCGAGCTGACCGGCTACTGCTACCGGATGCTCGGCTCGGCCTTCGAGGCGGAGGACGCGGTCCAGGACACGCTGGTGCGCGCCTGGCGCAACTTCGACAAGTTCGAGGGCCGTTCCTCACTGCGGTCCTGGCTGTACCGGATCGCGACGAACGTCTGCCTCGACATGCTGAACGCGGGCAACAAGCGGGCCAGGCCCGTCGATCTGTCCGGCCCGACGCCGCTCGCGCAGGCCGCGCTCAATCCGCGGCCGGAGAACACCTGGCTGGAGCCGATGCCGGACGGGCGCATCCTGCCGTCCGTCGCGGACCCGGCCGAGGCGGCGGTGGCGCGCGAGTCGGTGCGGCTCGCGTTCGTCGCCGCGCTGCAGCATCTGCCGCCCAAGCAGCGGGCCGTGCTGATCCTGCGCGAGGTGCTCGCGTGGAAGGCGAGCGAGGTCGCCGAGCTGCTCGACACCTCGGTCGCTTCGGTCAACAGCGCCCTCCAGCGGGCGCGGGCGACGCTCAACGACCACCAGGACACGGCCGCCGACGCCGCCGATCCGCTCGACGAGGAGCAGAGCAAGCTCCTGGAGCGGTACGTGGCGGCGTTCGAGGGGTACGACATGAAGGCGCTGACCGCGCTGCTCCATGAGGACGCCATCATGACGATGCCGCCGTTCGACCTCTGGCTCCAGGGGCACGACGACATCGCCGGCTTCATGACCTCCATGGGCGCGTCCTGCGCGGGCTCCCGGCTGATCGCGACGTCGGCGAACGGCACCCCGGCGTTCGCGCACTACAAGCCGAATCCGGACGGGCCCGGTTTCGTGCCGTGGGCGGTGCAGGTCATCGACATCTCGGACGGTGCGATCACCGGGATGCACTGCTTCCTGGACACCCCGCGCTGGTTCCCGCTGTTCGGGCTGCCCGATCACCTGGAGGCGGATGCGGCGTGAGCCGACGGCTGGGCCGGGGCGCGGCGTACGGGCTGGTCGCGGCGTGGGCCGTGGTCGTGGCCGGCGGCTGGGGGGCCGGCCAGTGGCTCGGTGAGCCGGCGGCCACGTCCGGCCCCCGCCGGGTCCTGCCACCGGCCTCCGAGGCGGAGCCGGGACCGCAGCCGGAAAGCGGGTACGCCGATCTCTGCGACCAGGTCCCCTCCGGGTCCGCCTGCAGGCGGTACGCGCCGCCCTCCCCGTCGCCGTTTCCGAGCGTCATGCCCTCGGAGACGATGCGCGACGAGGCCCGTGTGTCCGCCGTCCAGTGCTCGAAAGCGGTCGTCAGGGGCGGCTGGCGCGAGGCGGACTGAAGGGCCTGTGTCTTCCGTCCGCACCAGGTGGTGGCCGGGGCCGTGGCGGACCGGGCCGCGCAGCAGGCCGCCCGCTCACTCCGGGACCCTGCGCGCCCCCTCCTGGTCCGCGAGGCCGACCACCTCGTCCAGCCCCACCAGGTCCAGCAGCAGCCGGAGTTCGGGAGGCGTTTTGCGCAGCCGGAGCCGTCTGCCGCCCGACCGGCGGGCGACCAGCGACAGCCGGGCGACCGCCTCCACGGCGGCGAGGTCGGGGTGGACGAGCCCGCCCACGTCGCAGTCCACCACCGTCACCTCCGTGTCCGCGGCGGCCAGCAGCGCCTCCAGCTCGGCGCAGAGTCCGGGCACACCGGCCCGCGTGAGGCGTCCGGAGACGGTGAGAACGATCGGGGTCATGGCATCCACATCAGGGAGACCGGTCCGGCGGCCGAAACTCATCGCCGCGCGGTTCCCCGCTTTTCACCGGCTTTCCGAAGGCTCCCCTGCGGTTCCCCCGGGGGCGTCCTGGTGCCCCGAGCTGCGCATGGGCCTCCCCGGCCACCGTCGTCACGGCCGTTTCCCGTCGCGCAGGGCCGACCGACCATCGACGAAGTTTCGCCAACTCCGTTCATCTGTGTGCTTGCTGTGAACCGATTCGATCAAATCTCCCCTCTATGCGAGTGAAACGGCCGGCTCCGGTGCGCGTACCGGAGCCGGCTGCCCAGTGGCCCTCTCGTGGGGCCGCCTGATTCTCCAGGGGGAGAGTTGCGCAGACACGTCACAAGAGCGTGTGTTTCAACCGTCGCCACGGCTGCGGCCGTGGCGCTCGCGGCCGGACTGACCACCCCGGCCATGGCCCGTGACAACGGCCCGTCACGGTCGGCGGACGGCACGTCCGGGGCCCGGCATCAGCTCACGCTCATCACCGGTGACCGCGTCACGGTGGACGCCAAGGGCCGGGTCGTGGGCTTCCGTCCCGCGGCGGGGCGCGAGCACATACCCGTGCAGCGGCAGATACGGGACGGGCACACCCTGCTCGTCCCGGCCGACGCACACCGGCTGATCAGTTCCGGAAGGCTGGACCGTCGGCTGTTCGACGTCACGGAGCTGAACCGGGCGGAGAACCGCAGGGCGCAGAAGTCGGCCCTGAAGCTGATCGTCTCCTACCGGGGCGCCGGGGCCGCGGCCGCGAGGGCGGAGGTCCGCGACGCGGGCGCCACCCGGGTCGGGCCCGTGCTGAAGTCGCTGAACGCCCAGTCCGTGGCCACCCCGCGGGAGGACGCCCGGTCCATCTGGCAGGCGCTCACCAGCAAGCCGTCGGGCAGCGCCCAGCGGACCACGGCCGCCGGTATCGACCGGGTGTGGCTGGACGGCGTACGCCGGGCGAGCCTCGACAAGAGCGTCCCGCAGATCGGCGCGCCGACCGCCTGGAAGGCGGGGTACACCGGCAAGGGCGTCAGGATCGCCGTCCTGGACACCGGTGCGGACGCCACCCACCCGGACCTCAAGGGCCAGATCCTCGCGTCGAAGAACTTCTCCGGCACGCCCGATCTGAAGGACCACTTCGGCCACGGCACCCATGTCTCCTCGATCGCGGCCGGTACGGGCGCGAAGTCGGGCGGCAGGTTCAAGGGTGTGGCCCCGGACGCCAAGCTCCTTGAGGGCAAGGTCCTCGACGACGACGGCTTCGGCGAGGACTCCGGAATCCTGGCCGGTATGGAGTGGGCGGTCGCACAGGGCGCCGACGTCATCAACCTGAGCCTCGGCGGCACCGACACCCCGGGGATCGACCCCCTGGAGGCCGCGGTCAACAAGCTCTCCGCCGACAGCGGCGTGCTCTTCGCCATCGCGTCGGGCAACGACGGCGGCGCCGGCACGGTCGGCTCCCCCGGCAGCGCGGACGCCGCGCTGACCGTCGGGGCCGTCGACGGCAAGGACGTGCTGGCGGACTTCTCCAGCCGCGGTCCCCGGGTCGGTGACAACGCGATCAAGCCCGATGTCACCGCTCCCGGCGTGGACATCACGGCGGCCGCCTCCCCCGGCTCCGTCATCGACAAGGAGGTCGGCCAGAACCCGGCGGGCTATCTGACGATCTCCGGTACGTCGATGGCGACCCCGCACGTCGCGGGCGCCGCGGCGCTCCTCAAGCAGCAGCACCCGCGGTGGAAGAACACCGAGCTCAAGGGTGCGCTCACGGCCTCCACGAAGCCGGGGAAGTACACCCCCTTCGAGCAGGGCTCGGGCCGCATCGCCGTCGACCGGGCGATCACCCAGTCCGTCGTCGCCGACCCGGTGTCGCTGAGCTACGGCGTCCAGCAGTGGCCGCACACCGATGACGTGCCGGTCGCCAAGAAGGTGTCGTACCGCAACCTCGGTACGACCGATGTCACGCTCTCGCTCGCCGTCCAGGCCACCGGCCCGGCGGGCAAGCCGGCCCCGGCCGGGTTCTTCGCCCTCGGCGCCGACCGGGTGACCGTCCCGGCGGGCGGCACCGCCGAGGTGCCGCTGACCGTGAACACCAGGCTCGGCGGCACGGCCGACGGCGACTACAGCGCGTACGTCGTGGCGACGGGCGGCGGGCAGACCGTCCGCACCGCGGCCGCGGTCAATCGCGAGCGCGAGTCGTACGACCTCACGCTCAAGACCATCGGGCGTGACGGCAAGCCGGCCCGGTACACCACCGGGGACGTCTACGGCATCACCGGCGGCGGGACCGACGTGTGGGAGTCCCCCGAGGTGGTCAACGGCACGGCCAAGCTCCGCGTCCCCAAGGGCGGGTACGTGCTGAACTCGGCCGTGTACATCGACCCGGACAACGCCGACAAGGGCGTCGACTGGCTCACCCAGCCCCATCTGAAAGTCACCAGGAACACCACGGTGACCTTCGACGCGCGCCTGGCCAAGCCGGTGGACATCACCGTTCCGGCGACCGGCACGAAGGCCGTGCTCGCCTCGCCCGACCTCCAGTTCGAGACCGAGGACAGCTTCTACTCCTACGGCTTGCAGCTCAACTCGTTCAAGCCGCTGCGCACCGCGCACATCGGCCCGAAGACGACCGGCATCCAGCTCTCGCAGCAGTGGGCCGGCACGTGGACCAAGGGCGCGGCGACCCGCTACGACATCACGGTCGGCGGCCCGGTGAGCCGGGCGGCGACCGGCTACCGCCGCGCGTTCAGCAGCGGTCAGCTCGCCAAGGTCACCATCCGCGCCGGTGCGTCCGTCAAGGGCAAGACCGGTGACATCACCGCGTGGGGCGAGCTGCCCGACTCGTTCAGCCTCGTGGCGGCCCCGACCACCCAGAAGCTCCCGTCGACCACCACGGTCTATGTCTCCACCGCGGACAAGGTGCAGTGGAGCTTCGACTTCAGCCAGAACGGCGCGCTCGACGAGGACGGCTTCCCGCAGACCGACGCCTGGTACTCCCTCGGTGCCCCGCAGGCCCTCAAGGCGGGCGGGACGTACGCGAAGACCGTGAACACCGCGGTGTTCGGACCGTACGTGAACGCCGGCTTCGGGGTCTTCCGCGACGGCAACGAGCTCACGGGGGCGCTGCCGCTGGTCGCCGACGGCCACCGGAATGTCGGCGACTCCGCGTACAGCTCGGTGAAGACCGTGCTCTACCGCAACGGCAAGGAGTTCGCCAGGAACGCCGACCCGCTGACGGGCGAGACGCCCATCGTCGTGCCGTCCGCCGCCGCCGACTACCGGCTGACCACGTCGGTGCGGCGCGGCGCCGACGTCGCCTCGGTCTCCACCCGGATCGACGCGAGCTGGACCTTCCGCTCCGGCCGGCCGGTCTCGGGCTACGCCCAGCTGCCGGTCTCCATGGTCCGCTTCGCTCCCGAGGTGGCGCCGGACAGCACGGCCAAGGCCGGCAAGGCCGTGTCCGTGCCGGTGACGGTGCAGGGTGCGGCAGCCGGTAAGAACCTGAAGTCGCTGACGGTGTCGATCAGTTACGACGGCGGGAAGACCTGGAAGAAGACCGCGGTCAAGAAGGGGAAGATCGCCATGAAGAACCCGGCCAAGAAGAAGTCGGTGTCCTTCAAGGCCACGGTCACCGACAAGAAGGGCAACACGTCCTCGGTGGCGATCTACAACGCCTACTTCGGCAAGTAGCCGGCCAGTAGTACGCGGCAGGACCGCATGAAAGCGGCCCGCCGGGACGGTGAGACACCGTCCCGGCGGGCCGTTCGCGTCGGCGCCCGCGGCTACGCGATGCGCTCGCGCACCACCGGGGTGGCGGTGAACTCCGTGCCCGCCGGGGCGATGTCGTACGACTCGGGCAGCGCCTTCAGCGCGTACTCGAACTTCTCCGGGGTGTCCGTGTGCAGCGTCAGCAGCGGCTGCCCCGCGGTCACCGTGTCCCCGGGCTTGGCGTGCAGCTCGACACCCGCGCCCGCCTGCACCGGGTCCTCCTTGCGGGCGCGGCCCGCGCCGAGGCGCCAGGCGGCGACGCCGATGTCGTACGCGTCCAGGCGGGTCAGTACGCCGGAGGACGGGGCCGTCACGACGTGCTGCTCGCGGGCGACCGGGAGGGTGGCGTCCGGGTCGCCGCCCTGGGCGGAGATCATCCGGCGCCAGACGTCCATCGCGGAGCCGTCCGCGAGGGCCTTCTCCGGGTCGGCTTCCTTGAGCCCGGCCGCGTCCAGCATTTCGCGGGCGAGGGCCAGGGTGAGGTCGATGACGTCCTTCGGGCCGCCGCCGGCCAGCACCTCGACCGACTCGCGGACCTCCAGGGCGTTGCCCGCGGTCAGGCCGAGCGGGGTGGACATGTCGGTGAGCAGCGCGACCGTCCGCACTCCGCTGTCGGTGCCCAGGGCGACCATGGTGGAGGCCAGTTCGCGGGCGTCCTCGATGGTCTTCATGAAGGCCCCGGAGCCGACCTTGACGTCCAGGACGAGTGCGCCGGTGCCCTCGGCGATCTTCTTGGACATGATCGAGCTGGCGATCAGCGGGATCGCCTCGACGGTCCCGGTGACGTCGCGCAGCGCGTACAGCTTCTTGTCGGCGGGGGCGAGGCCGTCGCCCGCCGCGCAGATGACCGCGCCCGTGGTGTCGAGGACGTCGAGCATCTCGGCGTTGGTGATGTGGGCGCGCCAGCCGGGGATGGACTCCAGCTTGTCGAGGGTGCCGCCGGTGTGGCCGAGGCCGCGCCCGCTGAGCTGCGGCACGGCGGCGCCGCAGGCGGCGACCAGCGGGGCGAGCGGCAGGGTGATCTTGTCGCCGACGCCGCCGGTGGAGTGCTTGTCGGTGGTGGGGCGGGAGAGCGCGGAGAAGTTCATCCGCTCGCCGGAGGCGATCATGGCGGCGGTCCAGCGGGCGATCTCCGTACGGTTCATGCCGTTCAGCAGGATCGCCATGGCCAGCGCGGACATCTGCTCGTCGGCGACCTCGCCGCGGGTGTACGCGTCGATGACCCAGTCGATCTGCTCGGGGGTCAGCTCGCCTCGGTCCCGCTTGGTGCGGATGACGGAGATGGCGTCCATGTCCTGGAGTCCTTCCGGCCGGTACGTACGCATGAGTCCCGTTGACTCTACGCGCATAGAGGATGAGAGAACCGCCGGACGGGCAGGAATTGGCCCGTCCGGCGGTGGGGAGTCGCGTCGCTAACCGAGGTGGGACGGTCCGAACGCCTGCGGGAGCATCTCGTCGAGGGTGCGGAAGCCGTCCGGGGTCTCCAGGACGAGTTCCGGCCCACCGAACTCGTGCAGCAGCTGTCTGCACCTGCCGCACGGCACCAGGATCTCGCCCGCCCCGTCCACGCAGGTGAAGTGGGTCAGCCGGCCGCCGCCGGTGGCGTGCAGCTGGGAGACCAGTCCGCACTCGGCGCACAGCCCGATGCCGTACGAGGCGTTCTCGACGTTGCAGCCGACGATCGTGCGGCCGTCGTCGACCAGGGCGGCGACGCCGACCGGGTAGCCCGAGTAGGGCGCGTACGCCCGGGACATGGCCTCCCGGGCGGCGGTCCGCAGGGCGTCCCAGTCGGCTTCGGTGACCGTGGTCATTTCCCTTCACCTCTGCGGTAGATCACACCGTCCGCCTTCGGCATCCGCAGCCGTTGCGCGGAGAGCGACAGCACCAGGAGCGTCGTGACGTAGGGCGCCATGTCGACGAACTGGCTGGGCACCTGGTCGGTCAGCGCGTACCAGGTGAACAGCAGCGCGGAGATCGCGGCGGAGATCACGGCGGCCACGTACTTCTTGCGGTACAGCTGCCAGAACACCACGATCACGAGCAGGATCGCCAGCAGCAGCAGCATCGCGTGGACGTTCTCGGCACCGCCGCGCAGCTTGAGGCTGTCGGTGAAGCCGAAGAGACCGGCGCCCAGCGCCATTCCGCCCGGCATCCAGTTACCGAAGATCATCGCGGCGAGACCGATGTAGCCGCGGCCGCCGGTCTGGTTCTCCTGGTAGATGCCGGTGGAGACGATGGCCAGGAAGGCGCCGGCGAGCCCGGCCATACCGCCGGAGGTGATGACGGCGATGTACTTGTACTTGTAGACGTTCACGCCGAGCGTCTCGGCGGCGATCGGGCTCTCGCCGCAGGAGCGCAGCCGCAGACCGAACGCCGTGCGCCACAGCAGCCACCAGGTGCCGGGGACGAGCAGGATGGCGACCACGGTCAGCCAGGACAGGTTGGTGACCACGCCCCCGACGACGCCGGCGATGTCGGATACCAGGAACCAGTGTTTCTGCTGGAGGTCCTGCAGCCAGTCGGACAGCCCCGGAATGGTGATTCTGTCGATCGCTTCGATCCGCGGGGACTGCTTGGAGGAACCGCCCTCGACGCCGTCGAACGCGAAGTTGGAGAGGTAGCGGGTCAGGCCGACGGCGAGGATGTTGATGGCCACACCGGAGACGATGTGGTTCACGCCGAAGGTGACGGTGATGACCGCGTGCAGCAGACCGCCGAGGGCGCCGCCGAGGATGCCGAAGAGGACACCCACCCAGGGACCCCACTGGAATCCGGCCCAGGCACCGAACCAGGTGCCAAGGATCATCATGCCTTCGAGGCCGATGTTCACGACGCCCGCGCGCTCGGCCCACAGACCGCCGAGCCCCGCCAGGCCGATCGGGACGGCCAGTTCCAGCGCACCGGAGACCTGCCCCACCGACGTCACGTCGTTGGCGCCGCTGATCAGGCGGACCAGCGAGACCAGCGCGAGGCCGCCCGCCACGATCAGCAGGACGACGGGCAGGGTGAGCTTGCGGCGGCCGCCGCCCTTCTTGGGGGCGACGCTCGCGGCGGAGACTTTGCTGGCGCTCACAGTGCGGCCTCCTTCTCGGTCGTGAGGGCATGGCCGGCTGCGAGTTCCTCGCCGACCTTCTGCTGTTGACGGCGGATTCCGTAGCGGCGGACGAGCTCGTAGCTGACGACGACCGAGATCACGATCAGGCCCTGCATGATCGTGGCGATCTCCTTCTCGTACCCGAACTGGTCGAGCGAGGCGGAGGTCTTGTCCAGGAAGGCGATCAGCAGTGCGCTGAAGGCGATGCCCAGCGGATTGTTACGGCCGAGCAGGGCGATGGTGATTCCGGTGAATCCGATGCCGGTCGGGAAGTCGAGGCTGTACGTGTGGGTGTCACCCAGCAGCGTCGGCATGCCGGCGAGGCCCGCGATCCCCCCGGAGAGCAGCATCGAGGTGAGGATCATCTTCTTCGCGTCCACACCCGATGCCTGGGCGGCGCTCTCGCTCTCGCCCGTGGCCCGGAGGTCGAAGCCGAAGCGGGTGCGGTTCAGGACGAACCAGTAGACGACGCCGCACGCGGCCGCGACGAAGGTGAACCCGTAGATCTCCCCCGCTTCGGCGCCCATGGACAGACCCGGGAACCAGCCGGACTCCGGGAGGTCGCCGGTGGTCAGGTTGTTGGAGCCGGCCGGCTGCTCACCGAAGTTCTTCGGCAGGATCAGCCAGGCGATCAGTGCGGTCGCGATCGAGTTGAGCATGATCGTCGAGACGACCTCGCTCACCCCGCGGGTGGTCTTCAGGAATCCCGCGATGCCCGCCCAGAAGGCACCGACCAGCATCGCGACGATGACGATCAGGGCGATCTGGAACGGTCCGGGAAGGCTGACGCTGGCACCGACGAGCGCCGCCACCATCGCCGCGAGCCGGTACTGGCCGTCGACGCCGATGTTGAAGAGGTTCATCCTGAACCCGATCGCCACCGCGAGCGCCGCGAGGTAGTAGGTGCCGGCCTGGTTGATGATCAGGACCTGCACGTCGGCGTAGGTCGCCGCGTCGAACATCAGCCGGTACGGCTCGAACGGGTTCTTCCCCGACGCGAGCAGCACCACGGTGGTGAGCGCGAAGGCCACGACCAGGGCGAGAACCGGGCCGGCGAAGCCCAGGATCAGCCGGTCCTTGTCGAACTTCTTCATCAGGCGTCGTCCTCCGGTGCTGCCTCGAGATGGCCGGTGGCGGCACCGGTCATGGCCGAGCCCAGTTCCTCCGGCGTGATGGTGGCGGGATCGGCGTCCGCGACCAGCCGGCCGCGGTACATGACACGCAGCGTGTCGGAGAGCCCGATCAGCTCGTCCAGGTCCGCCGAGATGAGCAGGACCGCGAGTCCCTCACGGCGCGCGGCACGGATCTGGTCCCAGATCTGCGCCTGCGCGCCGACGTCCACACCACGGGTCGGGTGCGCGGCGATCAGCAGCTTCGGGTCGTGGCTCATCTCCCGGCCGACGATCAGCTTCTGCTGGTTGCCGCCCGACAGGGAACCGGCCGTGACCTCGATGCCGGGCGTGCGGACGTCGTACTCGCGCACGATCCGCTCGGTGTCCGCGCGGGCCGCCTTGATGTCGAGCAGCCCGCGCCGGCTGTTCGGCCGCTCGGTGACGTGCCCGAGGATCCGGTTCTCCCAGAGCGAGGCGTCCAGCAGCACGCCGTGGCGGTGCCGGTCCTCGGGGATGTAGCCGATCCCGCTCTCGCGGCGCTTGCGGGTGGGGAGGCGCGAGATGTCGTCCGTGTCGAGGGTGATCACCCCGCCGTCGAGTGCCCGCATGCCGACCAGCGCCTCGATCAGCTCGGTCTGCCCGTTCCCCTCGACCCCGGCGATGCCCAGGACTTCGCCCTTGTGGATGGTGAAGCCGACGCCGTCGAGCACGTTGCGCACGACGCCGTCGGGGTCGGTGACGGAGAGCGCGAGGCCCTCGACACGCAGCATCGGAACGTCGGTGACCGTGGATTCACGGGTTTCCGGCGAGGGCAGCTCGCTGCCCACCATGAGCTCGGCGAGCTGCTTGGTGGTGGTGTTCGACGGGTCCGCCGTGCCGACCGTCGTGCCCCGGCGGATCACCGTGATGTCGTCGGCCACGGACAGGACCTCGCCGAGCTTGTGCGAGATGAAGATGACCGTCAGCCCCTCGGCCTTGAGCTCGCGCAGGTTGTCGAAGAGCGCGTCGACCTCCTGCGGGACCAGGACGGCGGTCGGCTCGTCGAGAATGAGGATGCGGGCGCCCCGGTAGAGGACCTTGAGGATCTCGACCCGCTGCCGGTCGGCGACACCGAGGTCCTCGACGAGGGAGTCGGGCCGGACGCCGAGACCGTACGCGTCGGAGATCTCCATGATCTTCCTGCGCGCCGCGGCCCCGATCCCGTGCAGCTTCTCGCCGCCGAGAACCACGTTCTCCAGAACCGTGAAGTTGTCGGCCAGCATGAAGTGCTGGTGCACCATGCCGATGCCGCGCGCGATGGCGTCGGCCGGACTGCCGAACACCACCTGGTCGCCGTCGACCGTGATGGTTCCCTCGTCCGGCCTCTGCATGCCGTAAAGGATCTTCATCAGGGTGGACTTGCCGGCACCGTTCTCTCCGACCAGGGCGTGGACCGTGCCCTTGCGGATGGTGATGTCGATGTCGTGGTTGGCGACGACACCGGGGAAGCGCTTGGTAATGCCGTGCAGTTCTACGGCCGGGGGGCTGCTGGACGCGTTGATGACACACTCTCCTTAGCCGGACAGGAGCGGGGGCGGGGGGCAAGGGCGGGGTGAAGTTATCGCGCCAGAGGTTGGTCTACACGCGTAGTGCCACCGAATCGACATTCACGTGCGCGCGCAGACCCGAAACGTCCGGTTCCGGGGCCCTGCAAGGAGACGCTGCGATGGGTGGGACTTCTTCAGGACTTCATCAGGACTTCTCCGGAGAACACCCCGGGGCCCGGAGCTGCGTTGGTGCGCGCTCCGGGCCCCGGGAAGTCCAGCCGTCGAGCAGAGGCCGTTACGGGGTGGTCTTGACGGTGACCGAACCGTCGATGATGGCCTTCTTCGCCTTGTCGACCGCGGCGATCACGTCGGTCATCTTGGTGAACGCCGGGTTGGAGTCGGCCAGGCCGACGCCGTTCTTGTCCAGGCCGTAGCGGATCTCACCGGTCTGCGGCTTGCCGTCCTTCACTGACTTGATCAGATTGAAGACGGACCCGGAGACGTCCTTGGTGACCGAGGTCAGGATCTGGTCCTTGTAGGCCGCGAGACCCTTCTGGTTGTACTGGTCGGAGTCCACACCGATGGCCCACTTGCCGGCCTTCGCGGTGGCCTCGATCGAGCCCGAGCCGGCGAGACCGGCTGCCGCGTAGACGACGTCGGCCTTCTTGTCGAGCTGCCCCTGGGCGGCGGCCTTGCCGAGGTCGGGCTTGGAGAAGCCGTCGAAGTTCGGCGGCTGGGTCAGGTACTGCGACAGGACCTTCACCGACGGGTCGGTGTCCTTGACGCCCTGCTCGTAGCCCGCCTGGAACTTCTTGATCAGCGGCGTCTCCACGCCACCGATGAAGCCGACGGTCTTCGTCTTGCTGACCTTGGCCGCGGCGACGCCCGCGAGGTACGAGCCCTGCTCCTCGTTGAAGACCAGGTTGGCGATGTTCTTACCGGTCACCGAGGCGTCGTCGATGATGCCGAAGGTGGTCTTCGGGAACTTCGGCGCGACCTTCTTTATGGCGGGCGCGTAAGCGAAGCCGACACCGATCACGGGGTTGTTGCCGGCGCGGGCCAGCGTGGTGAGCCGCTGAACCTTGTCGGCGTCCGACTCGCCGTCCGACGGCTCGGCCTCGGTGCCCTTGACACCGAGATCCTTCTCCGCCTTGACCAGCCCGACGTAGGCGGCGTCATTGAACGACTGGTCGCCGCGCCCACCGATGTCGTAGGCGAGCGCGATCTTGTCTCCCTTCGAGTCGGAGCTGGTGTCCGACGACGATTTACCGCCACATGCGGTGACGCTTAGGGCAAGCGCCGCGGACGCAACGCCCACGGTGGCAATCCTGGTGATCCGGCGCAAGGGAAGGCTCCTTCAAACCTGACCGAAGCGCCTCTTCCGGCGCTGGTTTCGCCGCGATCGTAACGCGCGTAGATGTCAGATAAAGCCCTGTACGGAAGCTGTTATCGGATCGTCGCGAACCGGGGGTGACCTGTCCGGTTACAGATGATTACCGTCGAGCAACGCAGAGGCGGTGAAGAGCTCCACGCCAACGGTGATCGCCTCCTCGTCCACGTCGAAGTTGCCCCGGTGCAGGTCCAGACCACGGGCGTCGCCGGGGGTACGCACCCCGAGCCGCGCCATCGCGCCCGGCACATGCTCCAGATACCAGGAGAAGTCCTCCCCGCCCAGGCTCTGCTCGGTGCTCTCGATCGCATACGAACCGCGGCGGGCGGACATGGCGGCGGTGAGCAGTCCGGTCGCGGCGGCGTCATTGACCACGGGCGGGACGCCCCGGATGTAGTTGATCACCGTCTTGGCCCGGTACATTCCGGCCACCTCGTCGATCGCGGCGTGCACCAGATCCGGGGCATCCCGCCAGGCCGCCAGATCCAGGCAGCGGACGGTGCCCGACAGCTCGGCGTGCTGCGGGATCGCATTGCAGACGTGCCCGGTCTGCAGCCGCCCCCAGGTCACCGCGAGCCCGGCCCGCGCGTCGACCCGGCGGGCCAGCAGCGCGGGGACCTCGGTGGCCACCTTGGCGGCGGCGGTGACCAGGTCGGTGGTCAGGTGCGGGCGGGCGGTGTGGCCGCCGGGCCCGTCCAGGGACAGCTCCAGCCGGTCGCAGGCGGAGGTGATCGCCCCGACCCTCAGCCCGATCCGCCCCACGTCGACCTTCGGGTCGCAGTGCACCCCGATGATCCGGCCGACGCCCTCCAGCACCCCGCACTCGATCGTGTCGGTCGCTCCGCCGGGCAGCACCTCCTCGGCCGGCTGGAAGATCAGCCGCACCGGGTTGGGCAGCAGCCCCTGCCGGTCCAGCTCGGCGAGCACGAGGCCGGCGCCGAGCACGGTGGTGGTGTGGATGTCGTGCCCGCAGGCGTGCGCCCGGTCGGGCACGGTGGAGCGGTACGGGACGCCCGTCTTGGTGTCCGGGATCGGCAACGCGTCGATATCGGCGCGCAGCGCCAGCATGGGCCGCGTGGCCTCGCTCCGCGTCCCCACGTCGCAGATGAGCCCGGTCCCGGAGGCGAGCACCCGGGGCTCCAGCCCCGCCAGCTCCAGCCGGGCCTTGATGGCCGCGGTGGTGCGGAACTCCTGGTTGCCGAGCTCGGGGTGCATGTGCAGATCACGCCGGAAGGCGATCAGCTCGGCGCGCAGCGCTTCGGGCAGTGTGCCGGGCAGTACGCGGCCGCCCTGGCTCACGCCGTCGCCCCCGGGCAGGTCGGCATCGGACTCACAGGAGATCAACTGGTTCACCCGTTGAAGGGTAGGCCCCGTGACGCCTCAACGGGCCACAGATCAAGAAAAGTTCAGCCACACAGAGGAGAAAGAACCCGCGGTAGCGTTTTGCGCGAGCGCCCGACGGGTAAAACGCGCCCGCGCCACTCCCAGGGGGCCCGCCCGCACTGGAACCAGTTCCCGCCGGCCAGCTATCACGCGCCCCCACTGCACTCAACCTCCCGCAGGGTGAATCACGCTTCGCTCCGAGGGCCGATGTTGACCACCGTCTCTCCCTGCGAGCCTGCTCCGGGGCCTTTCGGCTCCTCCAACGGGAGGGATTGTCATGAACAAATACCGCGCTAGGGCCGGAGTCTTAACTTCCGCCGTCGCCCTGCTGGCCTCAGGCGTCACGCTGGGCCTCGCGCCCGCCGCCGAAGCGGTGACCAAACCGAGCAACTGCAGCGCCTACGTCAGCCACGGCGACCTGAATGACGCGGTCGCCTGGTGCGACAAGGGGAATGGATCATGGTACGTGCAGGCCAAGTGTGCCAGCGCGGGCCGTGTGAACGGGCCGTACCGCGGCAGCAAGGGCTGGCGCAAGGGCGCCACCGCAGCGGCTTCGGTCCTTGATTGCGGAACCAACGCCTGGCCTGTCGAGCTGAAGGTCGTCAACATCAGCGGCTGATGCCCGTGGCGGTGTGCCGGTGCCGGACGTCATCGGTTCCAGACGCATCGCCTGCCCGGCCGTCGGGCCCGTCGCCGAAATCACCGCGCCGCATCCGGCGGGGCTCCGTCAGCCTCGCCTGGCCCGGCGCACGGGGAACAGAGCCGGCCCGGTACTCCATCGGTGGCGGGCATGGCTCTGCGGTGGCGGCGCAGTCGCGCCGCCACCGCTTCCGTGGGCCGGGGTCAGTTGAGGGTCAGGAAGGTGCCCGCGCCGTTGGAGTACTCGATCCAGGCGGTGGACCGGGCGTCCGACGGCACGCCCGACCAGGCGGCGGTCAGGTCGATCGGGGCACCGGGGGTCACCCGGGCGCGGCCGGGCGCGACGGTGACCGTGCCGGTGGCCGGGCTGTTCTCGGTGATGTTGTTCGCCTGATACGTGTACGGAGTGACGCTCTCCCCGGTGCCGGTCTCGTCGAGGGCGACCACGGCCACGAAGATCTTCTCGGCGTCCGGCTGCGGCAGATTGATGGTGGCGGTTCCGCTGCTGTCGAGGTCGGCGAACGCGACGTCCCGCAGTGCGCCGTCGAACATCCGTCCCCAGACGACGCCGCCGATGTTGCCGTCGGCAAGGTCGAAGTGGACCGAGATCTGGGAGGCCTTGGTGCCGGCCGGGACGGCCGCCTCGTAGTAGATCTCACCGGTTCCGGTCAGGGTGCCCTTGGTGAGGGGCGAGGAGACGGGGCCGTAGGCGGTGGCGACGAAGGTGTCGGTGGCCGGGGTGACGGAGTAGGTGTTCTCGCCGTCGGTGCCGGTGCCCTTGACCTCCGCGGGGGCGTGGACGCTCTGCGGGGTGACGACGATCGGGCTGCGGACCGTGGTGCGGCCGGAGGTCCAGGTCAGCGAACCGGTGTCGACGGCTCCCGCGCGCGCGGTGGTCACGTCGAGCTTGACGGTGAAGGTGCGCTTCTGCCCGGCGTGGCTGAAGTGCAGGACGGACGGGGAGACCTTGGCCTTGATGCCGGGGAGGTCGACCTTGGCACGGTAGGTGCCCGCCGAGGTGGCGGTGACCGTGCGGGTGACGGTCTGGGTGCCGAAGAGCTCACCGATCGCGATGGAGGGGTAGTTGAGGTCGCTGGGGTCGATGGCCTTGGTGCCGGTCCTCGTGTCGATGCCGACGCCTTCGAGGTAGGCGAGCCAGTCCCGTTCGGTGGAGTCGTAGACGAGTCCGGGCCGGAGCATGGTCCGGGCCTCGACCTCGCCGGCGCCCTGGGCGAAGACGTCGTCGCTGTTCTTGCCGTCGGAGGTCTTGGTGGGCGACGCGGTCGTCATCATGGCCGACTTGATGCTCATGGGAGACCAGGTGGGGTGCTCGGAGAAGTAGAGGGCTGCGAGGCCGGCGATGTGCGGGGTGGCCATGGAGGTGCCGGAGTAGAAGTCGAAGTCGCGGCCGTGGTTACCGGGCGGGGCCACCGCGGCGAGGATGGTGGCGCCGGGCGCGGTGATGTCGGGCTTGAGCAGGTCGCCGTTGCCGGCGAGGGAGGGGCCGCGCGAGGAGAAGCCCGTGACCTGCGGGTAGGTGGCGCTGCCGGTGCCGCCGCGGGTGAGGGTTGCGGTGGCGTTGCCCGTGGCGGCGTAGTCGCGCACGGTGGTGGCCTCGGGGACGTTCAGGTGGACGGTCGGTACGGAGTGCAGGTCGCCGTCGGTGCTGTCGTCGTGGATGTTGACCAGCACCATGCCGAGACCGCCGGCCCTCTTGACCTCGGCGGACTTGTCGGCGCGGGCGATGGTGCCCCGGTCGCAGACGACTATCTTCCCGGCGGCGAGTGCGGGGTCGAGGGTGCCCGTGACACAGAGGTCGGCATCGGCGGTGTCGGCGCCGGCGGCCTTGACCGCGGCGGCGCGGACGAGAGGCGCGGAGCCGACGGTGTTGTGCACGCTGGTGCTGATACCGGCGTAGCTCTTCCCGTTGCCGAGGGTGACGGTTCCGGTGTACGGGGCGATGGTTCCGGCGGCGACGGTGGTGGTCCAGGGGGCGGTGTTGTCGAGGCTGGAGGCGTCGGGACCGGCGTTGCCCCCGGCGGTGGCGACGAAGACTCCGGCGGCGGCGGCGTTGCGGAGCGCGGTCTGCGACGGGTCGTCGTAGTCGCTTTCGAACTGGGCGCCGAGGGAGTAGTTGATGACGTCCACGCCGTCGGCGACGGCCTGGTCGATGGCGGCGACGAGGTCGCTGGTCAGGCCGCCGCTCTGCGTGCCGTCCTTGCTCTCCCAGAGGGCCTTGTAGACGGCGACGGCAGCGGCGGGGGCGACGCCGGAGATGGCGCCGAAGTCATCGCTGCCGACGGTGGCACGGACGTTGGCGTTGCCGGCCGCGGTCGATGCGGTGTGAGTGCCGTGGCCCTCGCTGTCGCGGGGAGAGATGTAGCCGGCGCGGTTGGACTCGGGAACCCCTTGGAGCCAGCCCTTGGCGAAATAGCGCGCGCTGATGATCTTCTCGTTGCAGTCGGCGGCGGTGAAGCCGTCGCCGGTCTGGCAGGTGCCGGTGAAGGTGGCACCGTCGGCCTTGTGCATGACGGTGGTGGTGCCGTCGCGGTAGGGCCGGTAGCGGTCGTCCTTGGCGGGCTTCCCGGTGGGCTTCTTGCCGGAATTTCCGGTGGGCTTCCTGGTCGTGAGCGCGGGGGCCTTGAAGGAGGCGCTCTCGGGCCAGATGCCGGTGTCGATGTCGCCGATGACGATGCCCTTGCCCGCCTTGGCGCTACCGCCGAGGGAGGCCCACAGACCCTTTCGGCCCGAGAGGCCGAGGAAGTCGGTGGAGTTCTTGTCGTCGGTGGCGTGGTGGAGCCGGTCCGGGGCGATGCCGGTGACGCCCTTGGTGGCGGCCAGCCGGACGAGCTGGCGGGCGTTGAGCTGAGCACTGAAGGTGTTGGTGGTGACGGCGTAGTGCTGGCGGACCGTGGCGCCGACCGTCTTGGCGACGTGGGCCTGTTCGTCGATCAGGTGGGCGCGGTAGCGCTTGGCATCGGCCGTGGTGACGTCGAGTTTCCTGCCCTGGACGGGTCTGGTGGCGGGAATGTCGTCGATGCTGCCGTCGTAGGTGACGAGAGGCTGGTCGGCGAGGGTGACCAGGTAGGCGCCGGCAGCGAGGGGACCGGCGGGGCCTGCGGCGGTGGCGGGGGCGGCGAGGGGCAGGCCGAGAGCGGCGAGGGTGGTGGTGAGCAGAGCGCCGATGGTGCCGCGTCGTATGCGGGACGCTCTTCGTGGCTGAGGTGTCACGCGATTCCTCACAGGGGTTCGGGCATGCCGGGCAGGCGAGCGGGGAGGGCTCGCCTCGCGGGGCGTGGGCCGACGGCTGGGGTGGGCAAACCGCCGCTCACGTGGAGTGATTGACCGGCGATCCCCCAGGAGTGAACGCTGTGCGATCACTTGATGTCCAGATAATCTGATGGCGTGTTTGGCCTGGTGACCAAACGCGCCATCGGCGAAGGGACGGTCGGTGACTGACTGCCCGTCCCGGTCCGGGGGCGCCCCCCACACGGGTGGCAGGGGAGGCTGGTTGTGCTGGAAGCAGTGGGCGTGAGCCCGTTCGACGAGGGTGTGTACCGGGCGGTGCTGTCGGGCTCGCAGAGCGCGGTGCGTGATCTCGCGGAGAGCGCGGGGGCCGGGGTGGCACGCACGGGACAGGCGCTCAAGCGCCTCGCCGTCCTGGGGCTGGTACAGCGGGTGGGGCGGAGCCAGTGGGAGGCCGTGAGTCCGCAGTCGGCGTTGTCGGCGTTGCTGAACCGGCGCCGCTCGGAGGTGGAGACCGCGTTCGCGGGAGTGGAGACGGGGTTCGCCGATCTGCGTCGCCTGCACCGGGCCGGGCAGTTGCGGTCGGACCCGGGCTCCCTGGTGGAGGTGCTGACGGGCCGGGAGGTGATGATGCGGAAGATCGAGGAGTTGAGCCGGTCCGTCACCACCCATCTGTGGACGTTGGACAAGCCGCCCTATCTGGAGCAGGTGGGGCAGCCGCACTTCGATGAGCGGAATTCGGCGACGACTCGGGAGTGGGCGGAGCGCGGGGTGGACATCCGGGGGGTGTACTGCCTGGAGTCGATCGAGCCGCCCGGGCGATTGGGGACGATTCTCAATCTGGCGGCGGCCGGGGAGCGCTCGCGGCTGTTGCCGCATCTTCCGCTGAAGGCGCGGATCGTGGACCGGCGGGTTGCGGTGGTTCCGCTGGCGGGGGGCAGCAAGGATTCCATCGTGCTGGTGCATCCCTCGGGCTTGCTGGACGGGCTGATGGAGCTGTTCGAGGCGTACTGGGAGCGGGCCGAACCGCTGCTCTCCGAGGGACCGGATGTGGTGGAGGGACCCAGCGAGGAGGAGCTGGTGCTGGTGCGGTTGCTGCACTCCGGCTACAAGGACCAGGCGATCGCGCGTCAGTTGGGCGTGAGTGTGCGGACGGCGACGCGCCGGGTGGCCGCGTTGATGCAGAGGCTGGACGCGGGAACGCGGTTCCAGGCCGGGGTGAAGGCGCGGGAGCGGGGCTGGGTGTGAGGCCTGGTGTCGGCGGGGCGGGCGTCGTGGGCGAGCGCCGCGCGGGGCGGGGAACGGGCCGGGTAGCGGGCCGGGGCGTTGAGGATCGTGACTCGTGCGGTGCCGTGCACGCCCGGGTCGAACCGGGGCGAGGGGAGACTCCTCCGGCTTCTTCCGGGCCGAACTCCCTGTACGCCGCCCGGACTCGCGGCTTACGCTGCGTCGTTGCCGTCGAAAGCGGATGCGCCTTTGACATACACCTGAGCGGTTCCTGGTAGGGGCCGTCGGACGAGGGGGGCCTCAGCAGTGCTCGGCACCGTGGAGGAGCGCGTTCAGTCATGCCCGGAGTGCGGGGAGGAGATCCGGACGGACCACCGGTTCGTACCGTGGTGTGCCGCCTGCGACTGGAATGTGGACCCGGGTGAGCCCGAGGAGCCGGGCGGGCGGCTGGAGGCCCTGCGGCGCAGGCTGGCCCGGGAGCACGGGGAGCGGCTGCTGGCCGAGGTGACGACGGACGAGGCCCTGCGCCCCCGGCGCGACGCGGCGAGTGTCCTCGCCCTGGCGCTGGCGTCGGCCGTCCACGGCTTCACGGCCGCGCTGTTCGTCGGCGGAGTGCTGCTGGTCGTTCTCGGCTGGGGCGGCGCGCTCCCGGCCCCCGGCGCCCTGTGCCTGCTCATCGCCTGGCTTCTGCGCCCCCGGTTCTCGCACCTGCCCGAGGACGAACAGGTGCTGTACCGGTCGGACGCGCCCGAGCTGTTCGCCTTGATCGACGAGATCGGCGGGACGGTGGGGACGACCGGGGTGCACGCGGTCGCGGTCAACGGAGAGACCAACGCGAGCGTGTCGACGTACGGCCTGCGGCGCCGCAGGCTGCTGACCATCGGTCTCGGCCTCTGGGAGATGCTCACCACCGGTCAGCGGATCGCACTGCTGGGCCACGAACTCGGCCATTACGCAGGCGGCGACACCCGGCACGGCCTGGTCATCGGAAACGCGCTCGCCTCGTTGCGCACCTGGCTCTACCTGCTGAGCCGGATCGAGAGCCCCACGGCCCCCGAAGCCGTGCTGAACGCCCTCTATCTGCTCCCCCGCGGCGCGGTGCTCGGCGCCGCGATGGCCCTCGACCACCTGACCCTGCGCGCCACCCAGCGCGGCGAGTACCTGGCCGACTCCTTCGCCGCCCGGTGCGGCTCGACGGAGGCCGCCGTCGGGCTGATGGACGCGCTGATGGTCTCCGGCTCCGCCGATGCCACCCTGCTGCGCGAGTCCAACGCGCTGCGCGGCCACCGCGGGGCGGCCGGTGACGCCGAGAGCGGCCTGTGGGACAGGCTGGCCGCCCATACGGAGTCCATTCCGGCGAGCGAGTACGAACGCCAGCGCCGCCGGGGCGCCCTGCGCGGGCACAGCGTCGACTCCACGCACCCCCCGACCCACCTGCGCCGATCCCGGCTACTGGCCGTCGCCGCCCTGCCGGCGGCGGTCACCGTGGACACGGCGCGCGGTTCCGCGGTGCGGACCGAACTCTCGGGGGCACGGAAGCTCGTGGCGCGCCGCATCCTGAACGGCGGGTAGTTCCGGCCGGGGCGCGCGTCACCCACGAGGTGATCGGTGACCGTCCGCGACGCTCGACCCGGTCGCGTCCTCCGCGCTCCCGTGCAGCCGGTTCCCACGGCTCACGGCGACGCACACAACGTCCCGCAGCGACTCGGTGAGCCGGCCTGCGAGGTAGCGGACCTGCCCGGGGTCGGCCTCCGGATCGGCCAGCATGTCCCGCGCGTGCTCGATCAGCCCCATTCCCATGCCGAGCTGCACCGCCTCGATCCGATCCGCTGCCCGGGACACGGGGCCGGGTGCCTCAGGATCGGTGATCAGCAGACACGTCCTGCCGTCGGCGCCGGTCCAGGGCAGCACGCGGGTGACAGGAATCGGCATGGAGAGCTGCTTTCGTCGAAACGGCACGCTTCTGATGCCGAAGAAACTAGGTCTGCCAGCAGGGCATCACCAGGGACACCCCGTGCGACTTCCCGGTACGCCTGGGACAGGGCGTCCTACTCAGCCCTCAAGGCCCAGTCGGCCCGCGAGATCCGACACCGGGGAGACACGGCGCCGCTCTCCGCCTCGCAGATCGGACACGAGGCGTCGGCTCGTCGAGTGGTAACGCATCCACTCCGGTGCGATCCGCTCGGCCGTCAGCAGCGCGCGCACCGCGCCGTCCGCATTGTTCAGCTCCGCGTGCGCCAGAGCCCGGTCGACGTGAAAGCGTGCGAGCCAGGTCGGCGGGAGGGAACGCAGATCCGGGACGGTACGGGCCGTACGGAGCGCCTCGGCGCTGTCCTCCATTTCGACCAGGAAGTTGACCTTGGCCACACCCACGTTCGTCGGCCCGAACGGAGTCGCGTAGTCGAGTCGGTCCGCGCCGATACGGGCGGCCGCCGCGCTCACCAGGGTCAGCAGTTCGCGCACGGTGTCGTGGCGGCCGGCGCGCACCGCTGCCGTCGCCGCCCGGAGCAGGAGAATCCCCCAGAGCGACAGTTCGACCGGCTGGGACCGGAACGTCGGCTCGACGCGCTCGGCGGTGACCGTGGCGAGCCGTTCGGCATCCGCCAGCCTGCCCTGCCGGGTGAACACCCAGGCGAGACTGGAGATCCCCGCGGTCTCCAGGTGCGGGTCGTTCCCCTTGCGCGCGGCCTCCGTCGCCCGCTCCAGCGCGGTGAAGCCCGCGTCCTCCTTGCCGAGTGCGGTCAGTGTGGTGGCGGCAACCTGATATGCCTCGGCCAGCACCGAGTACGCTGCCGCCGCATCCGCGCCGCTGTGCGCGCGTACGGCCGCTCTCGCATCGCGGATCAGCTGCGGCAGCAGCAGACCGATCTCACCGATGCGTCCCTCCCGCCGGACGAGCTCCGTGGACCGCAGCGCCGCCCGTAACTGCGTAAGCGTGGGCGGCTCCTCGGGGTCGGACTCCTCCCCCAGCAGATCGGCGACCGGCGAGAGCACCTGTCGCAGAGCCAGCACCGAGGGCTGGTCCTGTTCGCCGCGCACCTCGAATGTGGAGGGCTGCCCGACGAGCACGGACGGCTCGACATCCAGGGCGCGTGCCAGGGCGTTGAGGGTCGTGAGCCGCGCAGTGCTGCGTACGCCCTGTTCGAGTTTGCGGACGACGTCGACCGAGACTCCCGCGCGCTCGGCGAGCCTCTCCTGTGTCAGCTTTCGCCGCAGCCGCAGCCGGGCGATCCGGTCACCGATACCGGGCTCCTCGTGGAACTCCATGGCCGCCACCCGCGAAACTGGTCCGAGTCCGACTCACCACGATACGCCCGGGGTTGGGCCGTGGCGGGGCACCGAAGTCCGATGGGCGCTCCACCATGCCGTGCGAAGGTCGAGCCGCCGTCGTCGCAGGAGTGCGGGACCGCCGTCAGTCCGGCAGCCCGCGGCGCACCGGGAAGAGGGCCAGTCCGATGCACAGGGCTCCCGCCGTCAGCAGGTCCAGGCTCACGGCCATCATGACGGTCCCGGCCAGCACCAGCAGCGGGGACCAGGCCGGGACGTCGTCGCGGCGGAGGAACGCGAGCAGGGTGACGAGCGCCAGCAGCCCGAACCAGAACAGCATCGGCACCGCCGTGTAGACCACAGGCATAACACCGGGCACGTCCTGCACCTTCTCGAACATGTCGCTCATGGCCCGGTCGTCCGCCGCGACGAACCCGACCGCCAGGTCGATCACCGCCTGGACCGCCACCGCGGCCACCCCCAGCAGCCCGGCCCCGGCCGCCACCCGGACCCCGGCCCGTCCGGCGCCACGTACCCCGTCCGGCACCCGCAGGCCCCGGAAGACCGGAACGAACGCGAGCACCCCGGCCAGGAACAGCAGGTGCGCCACCGACCACCACACCCCGGGCCCGTAGTCCCCCACCGCCCGCCCGGCCAGCCGCACCAGTCCGTAGCCGGCCATCAGGGCTGGGCCCAAGAGGAAAACCCTTGCGGTGGAGCCATCTTGACGTTGCGTCATGTCCGTGGTCTGCATGCTTCGATGATCGTCTCGGTGTGTCGCTGGCCGCTATCGGGGATGACCCCGGGCCGACCCTGGTCCGGATGCCCGCGGCACCTGGGGGTGGACTCGGGGTCGGCGGCCGGAGCGAGTCCGCTCGCCGCGGCTTAGGCTTGGTCAAGTGGTTGGTCCACCTATCGATCCGGCACTGCGAGGCAGCCGTGGAAGCAGCGCGTCAGCACAACGTCCATGAGGCCAAGACACACCTCTCGCGCATCCTGGAGCAGGTGGCCACCGGCGAGGAAGTGGTGATCTCCGAAGCCGGGGAACCGGTGGCCAAGGTTGTGCCGCTCCGGGCCCGGGTGAACCGGACCGGGCGCGGGTCACTGCGGGGGCAGATCCGCATCGGGGACGACTTCGACGAGCTGCCGGACGGCATGATCCCTTCGACCGGATACTGATCGCGCAGGCTCAGACCGAGGGGATGACCATCCTGACCCGGGACAAGTGGATCCCCTCCTACGACGTACAGGTCATGCCCGTCCGACCCTGCCCGGACGGCCGGGCGCGTCCGCCCGGCTCACGCCTCCCTGGCCACCGCAGTCGCCCGCCAGGGCGCCAGCCGCTGGACGTCGCGGGCCGTCTCCGTGACCCCCGCGAGGAAGCCCTGGGCCCGCGGGGACGCCGTTTCGCGGAGCCACTCCGGGGCGATGTCGCAGACCGCGACCTTCACGTCGGTGCCGACCAGGGCCAGGGGCAGGGTGTGGACCACCGTGGAGGGGAAGCTCAGCACCGTGCGGCCGATCGGGCCGCGGCGGGCGATGAGTTCCAGCGGGAGATCGGGGCGGACGATCTCCAGGCCGGTGGCGGCTTCCAGGGCGTGGAGCTTCTCGGTGGACTCGCGGCGGTGGGCGAAGTAGCGGGTGGCGCCGTGGGTGCGGGCCAGTTCCGCGACCGCTTCCAGGTACGGGGCCCGGTCGACCACGCCGGTCTCCACCAGGGAGGTGCCGACCAGGTCCGCGCCCTTGGTGAGCAGCGGCGGGCCGAAGCGGGAGCGGGTCCAGGAGAAGGTGTTGGGGATGAGGGTGATGCCGGGCGGCGGGATCACCGGCATCGCGGTGAAGAGTTCGACCTCGCGGACCGCGGACGGGGTGAAGCGGCGGCGGGCGGTGGCGGTGACCGGGGCCAGGACCAGGTCACGGGGGCTCGATCCGCCGCGGCGGTGCCAGCGGGTGAGGCGTTCGCCGCGGGTCAGCTGGGCGACGAACTCCATGGTGGCGGTGCCGTCGTCCACCACGGTGAGGCGGCGGGGGCGGACCAGGGTGAGCAGCAGCTGTACGTAGCGGCTGAACGGGTCCCCGATGACGATGTGGTCGGCGTTGCGGACGAGCCGGGTCAGGGCGCGCAGCGACTTCAAGGGGGTGCCCGAGTCGCCGCGCGCCTCCTGCCAGCGCACGGTGACGCCCTCGTCGCGGGCCAGCTCCGCCATCCGGCGCAGCTGACCGCGCGACATCGGGTCGACCGGAGGGAGGACGACGACGGTGACGTCCGCGAGGACGCGGCCGCCGCCTCCCTCTGTGTAGGCCCACTCCAGGACGTTCAGGAGCTGGACCGGGCTCTCGACGAAGGCGAGGTTCACCGGTCGGCCCGTCAGACCGCGACCGGCTCGGCGGCCTGGGCCGCGTCACCGCTCTCCGCGACGACACCCGGGACCCGGCGGAGCTTCTTCATCGGGCCGAGCTCCGACTCGTACACCTTCTTGACACCGTCGCCGAGCGAGGCCTCGATGGTGCGGATGTCGCGGACGAGGCGGGTCAGGCCCTGCGGCTCGACGGACGCGGCCTGGTCGGAGCCCCACATCGCGCGGTCGAGGGTGATGTGGCGCTCGACGAAGGCGGCGCCGAGGGCGACGGCGGCCAGCGTGGTCTGCAGGCCCGTCTCGTGGCCGCTGTAGCCGATCGGGACGTTGGGGTACTCCTGCTGGAGGGTGTTGATGACCCGGAGGTTCAGCTCCTCGGCCTTCGCCGGGTACGTCGAAGTGGCGTGGCAGAGCAGGATGTTGTCCGAGCCGAGCACCTCGACCGCGTGGCGGATCTGGCGCGGGGTCGACATGCCGGTGGAGAGGATCACCGTGCGGCCGGTGGCGCGCAGCGAGCGAAGCAGCTCGTCGTCGGTGAGGGATGCGGAGGCCACCTTGTGGGCGGGGACGTCGAACTTCTCCAGGAAGGCGACGGCCTCGGTGTCCCACGGGGAGGCGAACCAGTCGATGCCGCGCTCGGCGCAGTGCTCGGAGATGGCCCGGTACTCGGTCTCGCCGAACTCCACGCGGTGGCGGTAGTCGATGTACGTCATCCGGCCCCAGGGGGTGTCGCGCTCGATGTCCCACTGGTCGCGCGGGGTGCAGATCTCCGGGGTGCGCTTCTGGAACTTGACGGCGTCGCAGCCGGCCTCGGCGGCCGCGTCGATCAGCGCGATGGCGTTGTCGAGGTCGCCGTTGTGGTTGATGCCGATCTCGCCCGTGACGTAGACGGGGTGGCCGGGGCCCGCGGTGCGGTCGCCGAGGGTGCGCAGTCGGGAGGTGTTCATGAGAGTGGTCCTTACTTGGTGGGGGTGGAGTCGGTGGGGGTGGAGAGGTGGTCGGTGAGGGTGGGGCCCAGCAGCCAGGCCGCGATCTCGCGGATGGCGCCGAAGCCGCCGGGGGTGGTCGTCACGGCGCGCGCCGCGGCGCGTACCGAGTCGTGGGCGCTCGCGACGGCGACGGGCCAGCCGGCGAGTGCGAAGCAGGGGAGGTCGTTGACGTCGTTGCCGACGTACATGACGCGTTCGGGGGCGATGGACTGCTCGTCGCACCACTGCTTGAGCGCGAGGTCCTTGCGGTCGATGCCGTGCAGGACGGGGACGCGGAGCTTGTGGGCGCGGGCGGCGACGACCGGGTTCTGTTCCGTGGAGAGGATCAGGAGGGGAAGGCCCGCCTTGCGCAGCGCGGCGATGCCGAGTCCGTCGCCCCGGTGGACGGCGACCGTTTCGCGGCCGTCGGCGTCGATGAGGACCCGGTCGTCGGTCTGGGTGCCGTCGAAGTCCAGGACGACCGCGTCGATGTCCTCGCGGGTGGGCAGCGGCGCCGGGTCCAGGAGCGGGGCGAGGGCGCGGGCGCGGGCCAGGTCGTGCGGGTCGTCGATCTCCAGGACCCGGGCCGGGTCGGTGCGCACCAGCGCGGTGTGACCGAAGAAGCGGTGGCGGTGGGTGCGGAAGCCGGCCGCGTCCATCGCGTAGGCGGCGCCGGTCTCCAGCAGGTCCTCGGGGCGGTCCTGGCGGCGGGGCCGGACCGACTTGTCGTGGTTGACGCCGTAGTTGTGGTCCTCGACCGCGCTGCCGTCGCGCCACAGGAAGCCGTGGAACGGGGCGACGGTGACGGCCGTGTCGGCGCCGTCCCGGGCGACCGCGGCGGCGACGCCGTCGATGTCCTCGCGGGCGACGAAGGGGCTGGTGCACTGGACGAGGAGGACGACGTCCACGCTCCGGCCGTGCTCGGCCTCGTAGCTGTCCATCGCGTGCAGCACGGCGGCCTCGCTGGTCGCGGTGTCCCCCGCGATGGCCTCGGGGCGCTGCACGCAGTGCACCCGGGCCGCCTCGCCGAGCGCTTCGCCGGCGGCTCGGGCGGCCTCGGCGACGGCCGGGGCGTCGGTCGTCACGACGACGTCCGTCACCTCGGCCGACGCCAGGCAGGCGCGGACCGCGCGGACGACCAGCGCTGCGCCGCCGACCTGGGCGAGGTTCTTGGCCGGTACGCCCTTGGATCCGCCGCGGGCGGGGATCACGGCGAGCACGGTGGGCTGCGTCATCGCTGCTCCATGAGGTGTCGTGGCTCCATGAGGTGTGGTGGCTCCATGAGGTGTCCTGGTGGTGTTCACAACTCGCCCATCCGCCGGATGACCGGGGCGACCCGCTGGACGCCGTGGCGGTACGCGCCCCGGGCCGCGTCCCGGACCGCCTCGCGCACCGCTCCCCTGACCCGGCCGGTCTCCCCGGTCGCGGCGGCACCCGGCAGCGGGTGGCCGTCGGGGGCCAGGTGGTGGCGGGCGAGGATGGCGGGGAGGTAGCCGGGGGCGGTGGCGGGTGTGTAGTAGGGCGCCGGGCCGGGCAGCCGGTCCGCCGCCAGCAGGGCGGTGACCCGGGCCCGTGCGGTGTCGTAGGCGGTGTCGTAGCTGCCGTCGGCGGCGACGCCCTGGCCCGCCAGCCAGCGCTCGTCCGGCCGTGGGTGGGCGCCGCCGTCCAGGTGGTCCCAGGAGGTGAGCAGGCCGGAGCCGATGAAGTGGTGGTTGCCGAGGGTCTCGCGCACTCCCAGGTCGGTGAGGACCGCGGTGGGGATGCGCCGGTGCAGGGATTCCAGGGCGGCGGTCGAGGAGACGGTGACCAGCAGGTCGGTGCGGTCCAGGACCTCGCCCATGTGCCCGTACACCAGGCGGAAGTTGGGCGGGAGTCCGCCGGGCAGCTTCTCGGCGAGCCGCTGGTAGGGGAGTTCCTCGATGTGTGTGGTGTGCTCGCCGGGCTTGGAGCGCAGCTTGAGGAGCACCTCGCGCTTCGGGTGCAGCCTGGCGTGTTCGACGAGCCTGCGCAGCAGGTACGTACGGTCGGCGCGGGAGGCCGGTACGGAGGGCTGGGCGGCGAAGACGACGGTGTCGCGGCCCTGTTCGGGGCGGTACGGGTCGCCGCCGAGGAAGGGCAGGGCGGCCTCCGTGACGGCCGAGGCGTCGGCGCCGACCCCCTCGTACACCGCGCGGAACCGCTCGGCGTCGTGGCGGGAGTTGGCGAGGACGACGTCCGCGCCGTGCCGCAGCAGCAGCCCGTCGGCGAGCTTCTCGTAGACGACGCCGACATAGCCGGTGACGACGACGGGCCTGGCGGGCAGCCGGAGCGCGGCGAGGCCGTGCAGCATCGCCTGGACGGCGCCGCCGACCAGGGCGAGGACCACCAGGTCGTACCCCTCGTCCCGCACGGTGTGCAGGAACTCGACCGCCGTCACCTCGCGCACCCGGTCGGCGGCGATGCCGACGTCGCCGACCTCGGCGAGCTGGCGCGGGGTCGGGGTCGCCCTGCCACGCAGCAGCAGTCCGCTGATCTCCGCCCGGGGCGCGTCCGCACGGGTACCGCCCGAGGTCAGCCGGCGCGCGGTGAGCGCGCCCCACTTCCATCGGGTGTCGGAGTCGGCGAGCACGGCCACCCGGAGCGCCGGGGGCGGCGCATCCGTGGATTCCAGTTCTGCCGGCGAGGCCGAATTGCTGTTACGAGGGGGCACGTCCAAGAAGGTAGGAAGGCCCGGGGGTGAGCAGCCCAACGTGACAGCAACAAAGGGTTAACAGCCCACCGACGATTGCCCAACCTGCCGCCGGGCTCCTTGAACGGGGAGGAAAAGCACCCCGGGGTGCTTACCGGTTCATCATTTCGACGGGTGCCGTTCACCCCGCGTCCGTACGGCCGCAAGGGCGAATGCCCGGCCCGGAACTAGCGTGATGCGGGTGGTTAAGCTCTCCGTCATCGTGCCGTTCTACAACGTGCAGACATACGCCCCCGACACCCTGAGAAGCCTGCGGGCGAACGCCCGCGAGGACTTCGAGTTCATTCTCGTCGACGACTGCTCGACCGACGGGACCGCGGACATGCTGCGGCGCGCGCAGGACGAGATTCCGGGGGTGGTCGTCCGCAGACACGAACAGAACGGCGGACTGGCCACCGCCCGGAACACCGGTCTGGACGCGGCCCGCGGCGAGTACCTCGCCTTCCTGGACGGCGACGACTGGCTCGCCCCCGGTTTCTACGCCGAACTCCTGGCCAGGACCGAGGCGTTGGACTGCGACTTCGTCCGCACCGACCATGTCCAGGCCGACGGCAGGACCCGTACCGTCCAGCGCGTCCCGCACGGCCGCAGGGGCGAGGTGATGGCCCCCCGGGACGCGATCCTGCCCGCCGGGCGCAGCACCTCCGTCGACTACGCGTACGCCTGGGCGGGCCTCTACCACCGTCGGCTGCTGGACCGCGGGCTGCTGCACTTCACGGACGGGCTGCGTACCGCCGAGGACCGGCCGTGGATCTGGCGACTGCACCGCGAGGCGGATTCCTTCGCGGTGCTGGGACTTCTCGGAATCTTCTACCGACGCGGCGTCGCCTCGTCGCTCACCCAGATCGGTGACATGCGCCAGCTCGATTTCATTCGCTCGTTCGACCAGGTCGTACGGGAAACAGCGGCGGACCGCGATGCGCGGGAACTTCTGCCGAAAGCGGTCCGAAACTATTGCGCGATCATTTCCCATCACATGGGTTCGATGGAAAGGTTCGAACCCGCTGTGGCGCGTGCCCTGAAATCGATGAGCGCCGGTGCTCTCGGGCGAATGCCGCAGGATGTGCTGGACGAGGCCCTCGATTCGATGGACGTCAAGCGCGCGACCCTGCTGCGCCGGCTGCGCCGGCGGTCCGCCGCGAAGGAGGTGGCGGCCGCGTGAACAGCAGCCGGGCCCGCACGACGCAGATCTTCTTCGCCTCCACCCTCTACGGCACGGCCACCCTCGCCGCCGCCCTGGACGCGGGCCTCTTCGCGGACGCCGGCCGCCGCGTCCTGCTCGTCTCGAACAACGCGGCGATCCCGGAGACGGCGACCGCCCTCGACGCGATGCCCGGATTCGACGTGCTGCGCGGCCGGTTCGACGACGTCGTGTCGTGGAATGCCACGATCGCCCCGCACCATCCGGGCGGCTGGTCCCCGCGGCCGGACGACGTTCCGCTGTGGGAACGGCATCTGCGCCTGGCCTGGGGACTCGGCGACGACGACATCGAGATCGCGGTGGAGTCGATCCAGGTCGACCCGGCCATGGCGATCGCCCAGATCTTCACCGGTGTTCCGATCGACGTGTACGCGGACGGGCTGATGAGCTACGGCCCGACCCGGAACAAGATCGACCCGCTGGTCGGCACCCGGGTGCGGCGGCTGCTCCATCTCGACCTGGTGCCGGGACTGCGGCCGCTGCTGCTCACGGAGTTCGGCGTGGCACCGCGGATCGTGCCGACCGAGGCCTTCCTCAAGGTGCTCGGTGAGCTGGGCGACGCGCCCGACGTCGCGGCGGGCGTGCCGTCCGTGGAGACTCCCGCGCTGCTGCTCGGCCAGTACCTCTCCGCCCTCGGCCTGATCAGCGCGGCGGAGGAGGAGCAGCTGCATCTGCGGATGATGCGCGGCGCGGTCCGGCTCGGCCACACCCGGCTGGTGTTCAAACCGCATCCGACGGCCCCGGCCCAGTGGTCGCGGGGGATGGCGGCGGAGGCGGAGCGGCTCGGCGCGGAGCTGACCGTGCTGGACGCGGGGGTGCTCACCGCCCCGGTCCTCGCCGAGGTGCTGTACCAGCGGATGCGGCCCGCCCTGGTCGTCGGCTGCTTCTCAACGGCGCTGCTCACGGCGTCCGCGTTCTACGGGCTGCCGGTGGCGCGGGTCGGGACCCGGACGCTGCTGGAGCGGCTGACCCCGTACGAGAACAGCAACCGGGTCCCGGTCACGCTGGTGGACGCGCTGGTGCCGGACCTGGAGGACCACGGCGCGGCCGAGACGGCGCCCGCGGTGGCGCCGGACGGGCTGAACGACCTGGTGAGCGCGGTCGGCTTCGCCATGCAGCCGAAGATTTACCCGGGGCTCCGCCCGGTCGCCGAACGGTATCTCGCCGCCCGTCCCGCGGCCGCGACCCGGCGCTACTTCAAGCGCAGGCGGCTGACCTCGCTCGCACTGCCGGGCGGGGTGCCCGAGCAGTTCGCGTTCCTGCCGCGGAGCGCCGCGGTGCGCCGGGTGGCGCGGCGGGCGAAGGCGCTGCGGCCGGGCGCGCGGCGGTGAGCAGGTCCGTCCGACGGTGACAGCGGATGAGGGGGCGGGACGCCGGCCGGCGGCCCGCCCCCTCCTGTCGTGCCGTCAGACGCGCACGCCCGCCAGGATCAGCTGGAGGTCCGCGGCGTTCGCCTCGGTGACCTTCCACAGTTCCCGCTGGCGCCCGTGCACATCGGCGACCGCCGCCGCGTGGTCGTCCAGCAGTCCGGCCGCCCGCTCCACGAGCCGTGCCCCGAGGTGCCGGTCGTGGACGGAGATGCCCCACTCG
This sequence comes from Streptomyces sp. NBC_01260, assembly GCF_036226405.1. Taxonomy (NCBI): domain Bacteria; kingdom Bacillati; phylum Actinomycetota; class Actinomycetes; order Kitasatosporales; family Streptomycetaceae; genus Streptomyces; species Streptomyces sp. NBC_01260. The sequence continues at coordinate 3,011,817 of NZ_CP108464.1, forward strand.
GGCCGCTCGATGTCGGACAGGAAGTACGCCATCTTCGGGTGCGAGATCAGGCTGATGACCGGCGTACCGCAGCCGAACGGGATCATGCCCGCGTGCCCGCGCATCCCGATGACCAGCTTGGTCCGGGCGTAGGTGTCCCGGATCTCGTCGTTGCCGAAGTCGTACATCGGGATCACCGGCAGCGCGATGCCGTGCTCGCGCCGCAGGTCGAACGCGATCCGCTCGTCGTCCAGCGAGTGGGCCACGCACTTCACCGCGGCGCGGCCGGCGAGCCCCTTCACCGCGGTGGCCATCTCGGCGAGGAAGTGCCCGTAGTCGTGGCCGAAGCGGAGCCCCGAGCGGTCGTACGCGGCGTTGACCAGCACGGTGTTCTCGCGCTGCGCGGGATCGGTCCAGCCGTCCACCAGGTGCCGGGTGACGGTGGTCGGGCAGGGCTGGAAGCGGACCTTGTCGTGCAGCGAGGGCGGCAGCAGCTCACGGACCTTCTCGATCGAGCCGTGGTTGCGCAGCCCGAAGAACGCGGCGCGCTCGACCAGCTTGCGCAGCGAGGAGAGGAACCGCTCCCGGCCGTGGCCGTACGCCTGGCCGTCGAAGGCATTGAAGCCGACCGCGTACACCATGACGGGTACGTCGATCCGCTCCAGCAGTCCGTCGGGGACGTTCCACTGCCAGCCGCTGTTGCCGTTCGGAGCGGTGTCCGGGATGAAGAGGCCGCCGCCGCCGATGACCAGGCCGCGGCGGGCGTTGACGCGTTCCAGCGCGGCCTCGTCGAACAGCCGGTGGGCGTGGACGGAGTGCCAGCGGGCCGGGCCGGTGTCGCGGCCGAAGGCCAGCCGGACGCTCGAAGGGAGCAGCTTGTCCCCGGCGTTGCCCTGCCGGTCCATGTAGAAGGCGACGTGGGCGAGCTGCCCGGCGGCCGGTCCCTCGTCGGGGGCCTCCGCGTCCCTGGTGCGCTTGTACATCAGCCGGTTCGCCCGGTGGGTGGGGTCGACGCCGAGGCCTTCGAGGGCGTACTGCGCCGCGCCGGTGTCGTCGCCGTGGATCCAGGCGATCTGGGCGAGGCGTGAGAAGGCGGTGGCGGCCCGGTTGGGGGCGGCGGCCGCCAGCAGGAGCTGGGCGCGGGCCTCCTCGTAGCGGGAGACGCTCATCAGGGCATGGCCGAGCACCTCGTGCGGCCAGGCCTCGTCGACGGGAATCCGGACCGAGCCGAGCAGGTCGGCCGCCTCCTGGTACTCACCGGCGACGATGTGCGCGGTGGCGACCCGGCGGGCGCTGTCGGGGTCGGCGGTGCGCCGGACGTGCGGGGTGCCGTAGTGCACCAGCAGGTCGTGGTGCTTGGCGCCGGGCAGTGCCAGGTAGGCGGCGTGGAACTCGGCGTCGGACAGCTCGAACCCGCGCCAGCGGTCCTCGGCCAGGCCGTACCCGGCCTCGCCGCCCTGCCAGGGCTTGTGCCGTCCGGTGAAGTGCAGGATCGCGGTGGTGTCGGGCACCGGGAGGTCGCCGGAGAGCCGCCGCTTGACGAAGTTGTAGCGGGAGTCGAGCTGCACGAAGCCGCCGTCGAGCACGGCGTTCAGGATGCCCTGGTCGTGCTTGTCCAGCTCGTATTCGCCGCTGCGGCCGACCTCGTCGATGCGTGCGCAGAACGCGTCGCTCAGGTACTCGCGCTGGATGACCAGCAGCCCGCTGTTGAGCTTGTGCTGTCCGTAGAAGAACTGCGGAACGGCCGCAAGACCCTCGCGCAGCCTCAGCAGTTCGTCCAGAGCGCCGAGGACCACCATGTCGGTGTCCAGGGTGATCACGGTGTCGTAGTCACGCACCCGGAAGACGTCCAGGATGAAGTAGGCCTTGCGCACCAGGTAGTTGTCCTGGTCGCCCTTGGCGTACGTGTCGTAGTGCGCGGCGTCGACCCGGCGGAAGTCGACGCGCGGGTGCAGTTCCCGGATGCGGGCGACGGAAGCGGGGCGCAGCCCGTCGTGCAGGACGACGAAGTCCTCGCAGACGGCCGGGTTGGACAGGGCGAGGCTGCGCAGCAGGGCGAGGAAGCCGGGCAGGTAGTTCTCGTCCACGAAGCTCGCGAAGGCGACCCGGCGCTTGCCGGTGAGGGCGTTGGCCGGGGCGGGCGGTGCGGGCACGGGCGCGTCGGCGGGGGGCATCTCGGCAGGGGGCATCTCGGCGGGGGGCGTCGTCGTCATCGCAGTCGGATCCTCGTATCGGTGACGCTCTGGGCGCGTTCCATGACCCACGCCTTTTCGCTGGTGTACTCGTGCACGGAGGTGATCGGCATCTTCATCGCGGCGGGCAGCCGATAGGCGCCGCTCTCGTAGAAGTCGAATCCGATCAGGTCGAGTTGAGGGCTGACGTCCAGGTGGTCCAGCAGCCAGAGCATGTTGAAGCCGCTGGTGGGGATGGCCGGCCAGACGTCGGTGCCGACCTTGCCGATGTCGCGCAGCGGCCAGCGCAGCGACTCGTCGCCGAGGTACTGCTGGGCGCCCGGCACCAGCCGGGTGCGCAGCGAGTGCTTCCAGTCGCCGGAGATCCCGCCGAACACCAGCCGGGTGTGGACCTTCCGCTCCCAGTTGAAGCCGTGCTTGTGGATGGTGGCGTGGATGTCGGTGCGGCTGCCGGTGGCGGCGGGGTCGATCCGGTACGAGTTGAAGCGGACGACGAGGTCGTACGCGTCGATCTCGGCGCCCATCGAACCCGCGCCGACCCGCTGGGAGTTGGCGATCAGGCAGATCGACTTGCCCGCGATGTGGTTGCGGAACTCGCCGAGCGTGGACCATTCGACCCCGCCGAAGGTGGGGTCGGCCACCGGACCGCGCATCCGGGTCCGGCGCTGCCCGGCGTAGAGCGCGATCAGCTCCGTGAGGTGGCGGGGGCCGTCGTTGCCCGGGGTGGTGCGGGGTACGCCGCCGCTGCCCGGCGCGCCGCCGGCCTCCAGGGCGAGGCCGAGGTACTGGGCGAGGGCCTCCTGGATCTCCGGCACCGGCGCACCGGACCGGTCCTGGGCCAGGAGTGCGCCGATCAGCCGGGACCGTGCGCGGTTCCAGTCCCCGCGCGCGTGCAGGGCCAGGCCCTCGGCCCAGGTGTCGGTGACCGGCCCTCCGGCGAAGCCCGCGGCCTCGGGGCAGTCCCGCTCCAGCATCCGCAGCAGCTCGTCCTGGCGCTCCGCTCCGGCCCGCAGCCCGGCCGTCCTCGCCGCGATGCCGAAGCCGTCGTCGTCGGTGAGGTCGAGGTAGCGCTCGTACGCCTCGACGGCGTCGGCCTCCGCGCCCATCGCCTCCAGGACGCGGGCCCGCAGCCGCCAGGCCGCACGGGAGCGTCTGCGCTGGGTCAGCACGGTGTCGGTGACGAGGGCGGCGAGCTTCAGCTCGTCCTCGTAACCGCAGTCCAGCGCCTTGTTGCCGACCGCGAGCAGCGGGTCGAGCAGCTGGTCGCCGAGGATCAGGGCGGAGCCGGGGCCGCCCTTGGAGGTGCGCCGCAGCAGCGGGGCCGGGGAGGCGGCGGGCGCCTGCTCCATGGCGGCGTGGGTGGCCAGCAGATTCCGCAGCGCCTCCGCCAGCGCCGTACGCCGCCGGTCGAGCCCGGCGACCAGCTTCCCGCTGTGGGCGGCACAGGCACGCAGGCAGGTCTCCAGCTCCGTCGGACGGACGGCGGCGAGGGGCGAGGTGCCGTCCTCGGACGGGAGCGGGTCCTGTGCGTCGCGCTGCCGTGGCCAACGGCTGCGGGCTTTCGTCATGGCGCTCCAAAGCGTCTGATGCCCGTGGGGGGAAGGGGCGTAGGGAGGGGGAACGGATGTCCGTCAACCGTTCGGGGTTCCGTGGCACGCTAGGAAACCTGAACGGCCGCCCGATGAACTCGCCCTGTCGGCAGGGGAAACTGCTGCCTCCCGCCCGTTCCCGGTGGTCGCGCCTGCCCGGACCGGTGTCTTCGCCGCTGCGGGCAGGGGCCGCCCCCGGCCGGCCCAGCCGTCGCCGGGCCGGATGACCTGGCGGGGACCGCCGTATGAAGGGCGGCGGACCATCAGGTGAACCGCCCTTTCCCGCAACGGATTTCACGATGTTCGATGACATATTCGACCCACCATGAGGACTCCGTCGATTCTCCGATCGCCGCGCGGCCGGGGCGCCGCCCTGGCCGCCGTGCTCACCGTCGTCACCGTCTGCGCCGGGGACGCGGTGGCCCGCAGCTACCCCTTCGGCCCGCGCACCCGCAGCGTGAACGACCTGGGCAATCAGTTCGTACCGTTCCACGCCCACCTCTGGGACCTGCTGCACGGCAGAGCGGACGGCGGGCTCCTGCTGAACTGGCAGTCCGGCTTCGGCACCAGCTTCCTGCCCGATCTCGGTACGTATCTGAGCAGCCCGTTCGCCCTGCTCGTCGGGGTGTTCCCGAGGGACCGGATCGACCTGGCCGTCTACGTGGTCACGCTGGTGAAGACGGGGGTGGCGGCGGCGGCGATGACGTGGCTGCTGACCGCGTTGCGCCGGGGCCGCGGCCGGGAGTGGCTGGCGGCCGTGCTCGGCGCCTCGTACGCGCTGTGCGGCTGGTCGGTCGCCGAGGCCGCGTACAACCCGATGTGGCTGGACGGGCTGATCGCCTTCCCGCTGCTCTGCCTGGCCGGCGAGTGGGCACGGACCGCGCGGCGGCCGGTACCGGCGACGCTCCTGGTGACGCTCGCCTGGGTCGCCAACTTCTACACCGCGTACATGGCCACGCTCGGGGCCGCGCTGGTGCTGGTGGTACGGCTGCTGCTGGAGGACGGCACGTCGCGGGAGCGGGTCCGGGGGCTGGTGCGCGCGGTGCGAACGGTGCTGCTCGGCATCGGTCTGGCCGCGCCGGTCCTGCTGCCGGTGTTCCTCGGAACCAAGCACGCCTACCCGGGCTGGACCCGGGAGTTCGCCCCGGCGGCCTGGCCGGATGTCGCGGCCCGGCTGCTCCCGGCCACGTACGGCTTCTTCAGTCCGGCGGTCTTCCTCGGCACGGGCGCCCTGCTGCTGGCCTGCGCGCTCGCCTTCCACCGTGCCGCGCCGCGCGCCGAGCGCTGGGTGTGGCCGGGGCTGGTGGCCGTGGTCACGCTGTCCCTGCAGTGGGGGCCCACTCATCTGCTCTGGCACGCCTTCGCGACACCGAACGGCAGCCCGTTCCGGCAGACGTTCGTGCTGTGCGGCCTCGTGGTGATCGCCGCCTGGACCTCGGTCGCCCGTGCCTGGCCGGACCGGCGGGCGCTGCTGGGCGGGGCCGGGGTGCTGGTGCTGATCGCGGCCGCGGCCGCGCCCAGCGCACTGGTCACCCGGTGGACGTATCCGCTGTTCGCCGCGGGGCTGGTGGCGGCCGTCTGCGCCCTCGCGCTGGTGCGCAGCGGCAGGTTCCTCGCGCTCGCGGTGCTGCTGCTGGTGGGGGCGCAGGCCGGACAGGCCGCCGCGACCACCGCGTACGCCGACCGGCAGCGGCTGAGGCTGCTCGACGACTACGCGCCCTGGGGCGAGCGCCAGCGCCTCCAGGCCGACGCGGTCGCCCGTGCCGACGGCTGGCCGCGCTACCGCACCGATCCGGGCCTGGAACAGAGCACCGCCAACGATCCGCTGGTGGTCGGCGGCCAGGGCGGGGCCTACTACAGCAGCCATACGCCCGACGTGACGACCCGCACCCTCCTCGCCCTGGGCGGCGGCTGGACCTCGCGCGGCCGCGCCCTGCAGAGCCTGGACAACCCGGTGACCGACGCGGTGTTCTCGGTCGGCGCCCGGGTCCATGTGCCGCGCGATCCGCACCAGGTCTGGAACCGCCCGGACGAACGGCCGGTGACCGTGACCCGCAGGGACGTCCCGCCGCTGGTGACGGTGCGGCCGTCCGGGTCCGGGGGCGCGGCCCGGTGGGGGCGCTCGCCGTTCCGCAATCAGGAGGAGCTGCTCGGCGCCCCGGTGTACACGCTGCCGAAGACCGTGCTGCGGTCCGAGGACGGTGCGGCCGCCCCCGACAGGAATCCGCACGCCTACGAGGTGCGGGCCGGCGCGTACACCCTGAGTGCGAGCTGTCCGGCCGGCAGTCAGGTGTTCCTGTGGGCGCCCGACCTGTTCGGCACCGCGCGGCTGGGCGCCGCCGGTGAACCGAACGATCTGCGGGGCGACCTGCCCGCGCGCCGGGCCGCGATGCTGCCGCTGGGTCCGGGCGCGGGACGGATCGCCGTGACGCTGCGGGCGGAGCGGGACAGCACGGTTCCGCACGAGTCCGTCGGCTGCCTGAACCCGGGGCGCCTGGCCTCGGCGGTGGCGGGGCTGAAGCAGACGGGGGCGACGCGGGTCACCGTCTCCGGCAACGGTGTGCACGCCGAACTCCCGCCGCACACCGAGGGGGTCGCCGTGCTGGCCGCGCCCCGGATCGCGGGCTGGAGCTGCGACGGGCATCCGGCCGACTCGTACCTCGGGCTCGTCGCGGTGCCGGTCGGCGACGGCCGGACGGCGGTGGACTGTTCGTTCCGGCCGCCGGGGCTGCGGGCCGGGACGCTCGCCGGGGCCGCCGCGCTGGCAGCCCTGCTGGCCACGGCGTTCGCACCGGCGGCCCTGAGCCGGGCACGGCGGCGGCGCGCTCGCCCGTAGGGCCTGCCGGGGCCGCGCCCCTCAGCGCACCCCGTACCGTGCCTCGACGCCCGCGACGATCAGCCGCAGCCCGTCCTCGAAGCGTTCGTCGTAGTGGTCGAAGATCTCGGCGCCGGCCGCCGCGGCGAGCGGGTAGCGGGCCATCCGCTGCGCGCGTTCACCGATGTCGAAGCCCTCGCGCCGCTGGTCCGGCATCGGGCGGACGCCCTGCTCCTCGCTGACGAAGCCCATCGTGTACGCGTACGCGGTGGTGCCCGTCCGGACCGCCTGCCACAGCTCGAAGCCCGCGTCGACCATGGTCCGCAGATGGCCTTCGAGCCCGTCGGCGTGGTCGGTGCCGGTGAACTTCGCGCCCCCGTAGACCTTGGCCCCGTCGCGGTAGCGCAGCAGCGCGCGGCGCAGCCCGGTGTTGTACGCGACGAGCTGGTCCTGCCAGTTCCGCGGGGCGGGCACCGGCAGGTCCTCGTCGAGCATCCGGCGGTACATCACCGTGGCCATCTCGTCGAGCAGCGCCTGCTTGTCCTTGAAGTGCCAGTAGAGCGCGGGCGCCTTGACGTCCAGCTCCCTGGCGATGGCGCGCAGGCTGAGCCCGTCCAGGCCCAGTTCGTTCAGCAGCCGCAGTGCCGTGTCGGCCACCCGTGTCCGGTCGATCTTCGTTGTACCCACCTTGACAATTTAACAGCGTTAAGCGCACACTCCCGACCATGGAACTTAACAGCGTTAAGGAAACCGGGGTGCTCATCGTCGGCGCCGGCCCCTGCGGCCTCGCCCTCGCCTGCGATCTGGCCCGCCGGGGCGTGCCCGCCCTCCTCGTGGAACAGGCGCCCGCGCTCTTCCCCGGCTCGCGCGGCAAGGGCATCCAGCCCCGCACCCGGGAGGTCCTGGACGATCTCGGGGTCGGCGACGCGGTCCGCGAGCACGGCGGTCCGGCGCCGGTCGGGATGGTCTGGCAGAACGGCGAACGGACGGGCGAGCACCGCATGTTCCGGGTGGCGGCCCCGACGGACGCCGAGCCGTACGGGGAGCCGTGGCTGATGCCGCAGTGGCGCACCCAGGAGATCCTGCTGGCCCGGCTGCGCGAACTGGGCGGCGACGTCGCCTTCTCGACCGCGCTGACCGGCCTCGGCCAGGACGCCGACGGGGTCACCGCACAGCTGTCCACCGGCCCTGTCCGCGCCTCCTACCTGGTCGCGGCGGACGGCGGGCGCTCCACGGTGCGGCGGGCGCTGGGCATCGCGATGACCGGGGAGACCGTGGACCCGGCACCGATGCTGGTGGCCGACGTGCGGGTCGCCGAGAACGCGCTCGACCGCCTCAACTGGCACATGCTGAACACCGACTCCGGGTTCATCACCCTCTGCCCGCTGCCGGGCACGGCGGAGTTCCAGCTGGTCGCCCAGTTCAAGCGGGGTGAGCCGGACATCTCCCTGGCGGGGGTGCGCGCGGTCGTCGCCGAGCGCACCCACCTGGACGCGCGGGACATCACCGAGCTCCGCTGGGCCTCCGACTTCCGGCCGCGCGCCGCGCTGGCCGACCGGTTCCGCGACGGACGGGTCTTCCTGGCCGGGGACGCCGCCCATGTGCACTCCCCGGCGGGCGGGCAGGGCCTGAACACCAGCGTCCAGGACACGTACAACCTCGGCTGGAAGCTCGGCCAGGTGCTGAACCACGGCGCGCCCCCGGCCCTGCTCGACAGCTACGAGGAGGAGCGCCGCCCGATCGCCGCCGAGATGCTCGGCCTGTCCACCCGTATCCACCGCGGCCGGCAGGAACGCGGCGCGGCCACCCAGCAGTTGGGCCTCGGCTACCGCGGCGGCCCGCTGTCGGCCGGCCGCGCGGGCGTCCTGCAGGCCGGCGACCGCGCCCCCGACGGTCCCACCGGCGACCGGCGGCTGTTCGACGTCTTCCGGGGCCCGCACTTCACGCTGCTGGCGGTCGGCACCGAAGCGGACCCGCCGCAGTCCGCGGGGCCGGCGGTCCGGGTGCACCGCATGGACGCGTACGAGGCGTACGGCAAGGGACTGTTCCTGATCCGGCCGGACGGCTACATCGGCTGGGCGGGCGAGGACACGGCCGGGCTCGCCGGATACCTGGCACGGCTGGGCCTCGAAGTCGAGCTCGGCTGAGTTCCCGCCTTCGCCGCCATGGGCCCGGGTGCGGGCGGGCCCCGCCCGGTCAGACGCTGCTGAGCGAGAGCTTCGCGGCGAAGCCGAGGAACAGCACACCCGCGGCAGAAGTGGCTCCCGCCGACAGCCGCTTGCGGCGGCGGAACGCGGCGGACAGCCGGGTGCCTCCGAATATCAGCATCGACAGGTACAGGAAGCTGGCCGCCTGGAGCAGGGTGCCCAGCAGCAGGAAGGAGAGCGCCGGATAGGCGTACCCGGGATCGACGAACTGCACGAAGAACGAGATCAGGAACAGGATCGCCTTCGGGTTGAACAGGCTGACCACCAGCGCCCGGCGGTACGGCCGCTCCATGGCGCCCACGGCCTCGGCCCCGTCCGCCGACTCGCCCGTCAGCTCGGCCACCCGCCGGTGCCGCTCGCGCCACATGGACACCGCGGTCCGCAGCATCCCGACGGCCAGCCAGGTCAGATAGCCCGCCCCCGCGAACTTCACCACGGCGAAGAGCACGGGCGTCGTCCGCAACAGCGACGAGGCCCCCAGCGCGGACAGCGTCATCAGCACGGTGTCCCCGGTCCACACCCCGGCCGCGGCCACATAGCCGGTCCGCACGCCGCGCCGGGCGGCGACGGACAGCACGTACAGCGAATTCGGACCCGGCAGCAGAACGATCAGCACCAGGCCGGCGAGATAGGTCGGAAGGTCAGTGACACCCAGCATGAAACGGAGTGTCGCACGCGGGTACGACAGCCCGGCCCCGGGGTGGCGGGATCAGAACGCGTCCGTCGGCACGTAGACCCCCCACACCTCCCGGAGCGCGTCGCAGACCTCGCCCACCGTGGCGCGGGCCCTGAGCGCGTCCTTCATCGGGTAGAGCACGTTGTCCGTGCCTCCGGCCGCGCTCCGCAGGGCGGCCAGGGCCGTGTCCACCGCGTTCCCGTCGCGCTCGGCGCGCAGCCGCGCCAGCCGGGCCGCCTGCCGGGCCTCGATCGCCGGATCGACGCGGAGCGGCTCGTACGGCTCCTCCTCGTCGAGCCGGAAGCGGTTGACGCCGACGACGACCCGCTCGGCGCTGTCCGTCTCCAGGGCGATGCGGTAGGCGCTGCGCTCGATCTCGTTCTTCTGGAAGCCGTGCTCGATCGCGCTGACGGCGCCGCCCAGGTCCTCGACCCTGAGCATCAGCTCCAGGGCCGCGGCCTCGACGTCGTCCGTCATCCGCTCGACGACGTAACTGCCGGCGAACGGGTCGACGGTGGCCGTCACGTCCGTCTCGTACGCCAGGACCTGCTGGGTGCGCAGCGCGAGCCGGGCGGACTTGTCGGTCGGGAGCGCGATGGCCTCGTCGAAGGAGTTGGTGTGGAGGGACTGGGTGCCGCCCAGGACCGCGGCCAGGCCCTGTACCGCGACGCGCACCAGGTTGACCTCGGGCTGCTGGGCCGTGAGCTGGACGCCCGCGGTCTGGGTGTGGAAGCGCAGCATCAGCGACTTGGGGTTCCTGGCGCCGAACTCCTCCGTCATCACCTTCGCCCAGATCCGGCGCGCGGCGCGGAACTTGGCGACCTCCTCCAGGATCGTCGTACGGGCGACGAAGAAGAACGAGAGCCGCGGGGCGAAGTCGTCGACGTCCATGCCGGCCGCGACGGCGGTCCGGACGTACTCGATGCCGTCCGCCAGCGTGAAGGCGATCTCCTGCGCGGGCGAGGCCCCGGCCTCCGCCATGTGGTAGCCGGAGATCGAGATGGTGTTCCACTTCGGGATCTCGGCCCGGCAGTACCTGAAGATGTCCGCGGTCAGCCGCAGCGAGGGCCCCGGCGGAAAGATGTACGTGCCGCGGGCGATGTACTCCTTGAGCACATCGTTCTGGACGGTGCCGCTCAGCTGCCGCGCGGGCACCCCCTGCTCCTCGGCCACCAGCTGGTACATCAGCAGGAGCAGCGCGGCCGGTGAGTTGATCGTCATCGAGGTGGAGACCTGGTCCAGCGGGATCCCGTCGAACAGCACCCGCATGTCCTCGACCGAGTCGATCGCCACGCCGACCTTGCCGACCTCGCCGGACGCGAGGGCCGCGTCGGAGTCGTGGCCCATCTGGGTGGGCAGGTCGAAGGCGACGGACAGGCCCGTGGTGCCGTTGGCGATGAGCTGCTTGTACCGGGCGTTGGACTCGGCGGCCGTGCCGAAGCCCGCGTACTGGCGCATCGTCCACGGGCGGCCGGTGTACATCGACGGGTACACACCGCGGGTGAACGGGTAGCCGCCCGGCTCCCCCAGTTTCTCCGCGGGGTCCCAACCGTCGAGCGCGTCCGGCCCGTAGACCGGCTCGATGGGCAGTCCCGACTCAGAATCGCGCGTCATCCGCTCCGCCTCCCGCTGGTCACCGATGCGGAACCTGAGGCGTCCTCGGGTGCCCGCTAACGATTTCCCCATCATCCGCAGGATTCGGCAACCGGGCAGAGCGGGAATCCGTCCCATGGGATACCCGAGACCCCAGGGGGCCGAGATGGTACGCACCAGAAGGACCGGGCGCGGCCACGCGCCCAAGGGCGGCAAGGGAGCCGCGGCGGCGACCGCGGCCGTCGCCGTGCTCGCGCTGACCGCGGTGACCGCGGGGTGCGAGCCGCAGGCCGCGGTCAGCACCCCGTCCGCCCCGGCGCCCGCGCCGACGAGCGGCAGGCCCACCGACGACGCCAAGCCCGGCGCGGCCGGGCCGGGGACGGCGACGCCGTCCGCGAGCGCGAAGCCGAGCGCACCGCCGAGGTCCACGCCCGCGCCCGACCCGCAGGGCACGGTGCTGATGGCGAGCGGCGCTCAGGGCGAGCAGGTGCGCGAGCTCCAGGCCCGGCTGCGTCAGACAGGCCACTTCGGCCGCAGCCCCACGGGCTACTACGGCACCGTCACGGTCGCCGCCGTGCAGTCGTTCCAGGGCAAGCGGGGACTGTCCCGTACGGGGAAGGCGGACACGCTCACCTGGCAGAAGCTGCTCGGCATGACACACGAGCCGACGGCCGCGGAGCTGAACCCGCCGACCACCCGCCCGGTCGCGAAGCCGGACAAGCGCTGCATGACGGGCCGGGTGATCTGCATCAGCAAGAACAGCCGGTCACTGTCCTGGATGATCGACGGCAAGGTCCTCTCGTCGATGGATGTGCGGTTCGGCTCGCAGTACACGCCGACCCGCGAAGGCACCTTCTCCGTCTACTGGAAGTCCCGGCACCATGTGTCGACGATCTACGACTCGCCCATGCCGTACGCGATGTTCTTCAGCGGCGGCCAGGCGGTGCACTACTCGTCGGACTTCGCGGCCCGCGGCTACAACGGCGCCTCGCACGGCTGCGTCAACGTCCGGGACGAGGGGAAGATCGCCTCGCTGTTCGCCCAGGTCCGCGACGGCGACAAGGTCGTCGTCTACGGCTGAGTGCCGGGCGGGGGCGGAGGGTCTGAGGGGCGCGGGCGGGACCGGGGGAACGTGTCCCGCCCGCGCCGTTGCGCCGAGCCGCAGGTACGGGGGGAACCCCGGCTCAGGACGCTGCCGATGACCAGTCGGCTCACTCCGTACTGCGTCTGTGTGCCGAAAAACGTCACACCCCGTGGCGGGCGGGGGTCAGCGGGCCGCGGCGGGGGTGTCCGGCGCCGCCGGCTGCGAGGCGGTGACGTCCGCTTCGGGGTCCGTTCCGGCGAAGGCGGTCGACGGGTGCGGGGACGCGGGAGTGAACCCGATCGACGGGAGGGAGCCGGAACCGCCGGGCGGCGATTCGCCGTCGCCGTCCGAGTCGCCGTCGCCCCCACCGTTCTGGCTGTTGCCGTTGTCGCCGGCCCTGTCGAGCATCCGGTCGCAGAACCGGTCCAGGTTGCGGGCGCCCTTGGCCAGCGCTTCGAGGCGGCGTCTGCGGTCGTCGTCGAGCTTGCCGTCGCGGTAGTCGCGGCAGGCCTTCAGGGTCTTGGCGTACCAGGCGCCCGACGTGCCGTCCTGGGAGGTGCCGGGCTGTCCGGCGCCGTCACCGTCCGTGCCCTCGGTGCTGTCCGAGGAACCCTTGGCCGGGTCCTCGGACGGTCCGGTGCCGGTCTCGTCCTGGGTGCCGGGGCCGGTGGGACGGCTGCCGCCGGGTCCGACGGTGCTCTTTCCGTCGGGGCGGGCGGAGTCCGGCGGCTCCGGTGGCACGCTCCGCGCGCTCGGTGAGCCGGACGGCGGCTCGGGCGTCCGGTCGTCGGTGGTGAGGCCGGAGCCGAGCTCCTCGGGCGAGGCGGCGGCCGACACCGAGGTCGCCGGCGAGGGGGCGTGCCGGCCGAAGGGGCCGGGCAGCACCCCGGTCCCGGCGGCCACCGCGACCCCGCCGATCGCGCAGCACGCGAGGGAGGCGACCAGGCCGAAGCGGATGGGCCGGCTCCAGCGCAGCGGGCGGGCTCCGCGGGAACCCGCGGAGGCGGACCGGGCGCCGGAGGCGGCCCGGCCTATGTGTACGGGCGCGAGCATGCCGGTCTCGCCGATCCCGTCCGCCCCGGCGACGGGCACCCGGCCCGCCCGCGCGGACGCGGAGCGGGTACGGGGGGCGGCGCGGAAGGCGGCCAGCGCGGCGGCCTCACCCGGAAGCTCACCGGTGGCCGGGCGGACGGACCGGGCCGCCGCGTCCAGAGCGGCCGCGAGCCTCTCGGCCTCCGGTTGCGGCCGGCCGTCGGCAGGATCGACCGGTTCGCGGCGGAGCAGTCTCTCCGCCGCTTCCTTGTCAAGCCATTCGTACTGCTCGTCGGCCATCACATGTCCTTCTGCGTCCACAGACGCGAATGCGTCACACCGGCGGGCGCCACCAGGCCGGTGCGGGAGGGGCGTTGCGCGGGTACGGCGCCGAGTTCCGCCGTCCGGCCGGCCGCGTTGCCGTGCGGGGTCTGTGCGGGGGCCGGCGCGTCGGCCGGGGCCCTGGGGGCGTCGGCCCCGCCGGCCGGGGCGCCGTCGTGCGGACGGCCGTCCTGCCCGTGGTCCGCGGCCGGCAGATCGCCCCCGCCCCCCGGGTGGTCCATGCCGTCCGGGCTGTCCGCACCGTCCGCCCGCAGCAGTTCGGCGAGCCGCTTGAGTCCGCGGTGGGCGGCGGTGCGTACCGCACCCGGCCGCTTGCCCAGCGTCAGCGCCGCGCTCTTCGCGTCGAGACCGACCACCACGCGCAGCACCACGGCCTCGGCCTGGTCCTGCGGCAGCTGGGCGATGAGCGACATGGTGCGGCCGGTGGCCAGGGCCTCGATCGCCTCGGCGGCCGTGTCGGACTCGGCGGGCTTCTCGGACAGTTCCGTCTCGTCGCCGCCGACCGCGGGCCGTCTGCCGCGCATCCGCAGATGGTCCAGGGCACGGTTACGCGCTATCCGCGCCGCCCAGCCCCGGAACCGGTCCGCGTCACCGCTGAACCGGTCGAGATCGCGCGCTATCTGGAGCCAGGACTCGGACGCCACGTCCTCGGCATCCGGCTCCCCCACCAGCGTCCTTATGTAGCCCAGCAACCGCGGCTGCACAGCGCGGTACACAGTACGGAAGGCGTCCTCGTCCCCGTCCTGCGCCGCGAGCACCGCGGCAGTAAGCCCCGCGTCGTCCCCCAGCACTCCCTCAACCTGCCCTGATGTCCTGAATCGCAGCTGGTCACCACTGCCGCGCCACGCTGCGCGACTCAGCACGCTACGTCCTTCGCGGCCATCCCGTCCATGACTTGTACAACCCGCAACATTCCGCGGCCGGGACGCGGTGTGACAGAAAACGCAGTCACGGCGCTGAGATGAGTACGGGGTCGTCCTGCGGCCCCGCGGAAGACGACCGGGGCCTCTCCTGTGGGGGGTGGCGGCCCCGGTCGTCTTTCTGCATTCTGACCGCCCGAACTGCATTGATGTCATGTTCAGACCGCTCGCGTGACCAACCGCGTGACCAACGCGCCAGCCGGTCCGTTCGAGCTTCCCCGAACCGATGCGCTGCGCGGCCCCGGCCGTCGTGGTCGTTGCGCTGATCCACCGGCCGCGTCAACGCGCGGACCGGGCGCCCGGACAGAGGTTCCGTCCGGGCGCCCGGTCCGTGGTGATCAGTGGCGCAGGTCGAGACGGTGCACGCCGCCGTCGACGGTGCCGACGTAGAGCGTGCGGCCGTCGGGGCTCGCGGCCAGTTTGGTGGTGTCGGTGTTCTGCAGGCCGGTTGAGATGTTGTGCCAGCTCAGACCGTGGTCGGTGCTGCGCAGTACGCCCCGGCCGCCTTGGGGGAGGCCGCTGGCCCCGGAACTGGTGGTGGCCGCGTAGAGCGTGTTCTTGACCCGGAGCAAATCGGAGACATGGATCGCGAGAGCGCCGGTGTCCGCGGTGCGGAACGTCCGGCCGCCGTCGGTGCTGACGCGGACGCTCTCGCCGCCGACGACGAGACGCCGTCCGTCGAGGTCGATCGCGGTCACCGGGCCGTCGGCGACTTTGGTGACGGTCACCCCGCCGTCGTCCGACCGGTAGAGACCGGAACGGTTGCCGAGCCACAGGCGCAGCGGATCGGCGGGATCGCCCACGATGGTGTCGAAGAAGCCCTCGTGGTAGAGGTTCTTCCACGTTGCGCCGCCGTCGCTGGTGGCGAACAGCCCCTCTCCCAGCAGGCTTCGGAAGCTGACCATGACCCGGTTCGGGTCGGCGGGGTGGACCAGGAGCGCCGTCGGCACCTCCGCCGAACTGCCCCTCTCCTCCCAGGTGGCACCGCCGTCGCCGCTGCGCTCGACGGTGAATGAGCCGAACGCGGTGCGCCGCACCTTCCAGATCACCTTCGGATCCTTGGCCGACACGGCGAGTTGCGGAACGGTGACGCCCCTCATGCCCTCGCCGCGCGACTGGCCCCACTCCGGGCTCGCGACGGGAAGGGCGGTGCGGTAGACCGCGCTGTCGGTGGCGGCGAGAAGATGGCCGTCACTGACCGCGAGATCGTTGACGGTCAGTCCCTGGACGCCGATCCGCCGATATCCGGTGCCGTCCGCGGCACCCCGGTAGAGACCGTCCTGCTCGCTGGAGACGGTGACGGAACCGTCGGCCCAACGGTCGTAGTCCACCGGTAGCGCTGCGCGCGACGGCGCGGCGACCGTGGTCCACGTCTGCCCGTGGTCGCGGCTGAGACGGCCGCTGCCGGACAGCGTGCTCAGGTACAGGTCGTCACCCGAGATGGTCAGGCGGAGGCCGCCGTCCGTCATGGACAACAGGGTGGTCCAGGTCTCCCCGCCGTCACGGGAACCGACAACTCCCCGGCCCGGGACATACACCGCCACGACCGAGGAGTCGGCGGCCAGCCCGCCGACGGCCCCGCCGGACGGGGCGAGGAGCAGGCGCGCCTCGCCGGGGTCGCCCGAGCCGATACCGGAGCGGGCCCAGACGCCGTGATACGTCGTCATATAGAGGGTGTCACCGGTGACGGTGGCGGCGATGATGCCGCCGGTGACGCCGGTCGGATACGTCGTCCAGTGGTCACCCGCGTCCGTGCTGACCAGCAGCGCGTCCGAGGTGACCGCGACCAGGGTGCGGGTCCGCTCATCGGCGACGAGCGCCGCGATGCGGGTGTCCGGGACGTCGAGCGTGCGCCAGGTACGCCCGTTGTCGTCGGTGCGCAGGACGGCGCCCCGGCGGCTGCCGTCGTGAACACTGTTCACGGCGTACCACCAGCGGTCGGGATTCTTCGCGTCGACCACGAGCGGACCCGTGCCGTCCGCGACCGGCAGTCGTCCCAACTGGCGCCAGGAGGTGCCGTTGTCGGTGGTCAGCCAGGGGGCCGCCTTCTGGTACTGGGTGAGGACGGCCTGCCGCGGCCGGCTCGGCGAGAGGGCGACGGAACCGGCCTCGCTGTTGGGGCCGACCGGCTCCCAGCGGTCCTCGCGGCTGTCGACCGGGGTGACCTCGAAGGCACTGGCGCCGGTGAGCAGTTGCCCGGTGGCGGCGGTGCCGCGTACCGAGACCCGGTAGGCGCCGGCCACGCTGCCGGTCACCTGGGCCCGGTAGTAGCCGCTGGCGGGATCGAGCGTGGAAGTGACGTAGACGGCCTTGCCACGAGGCGGGGTGACGGTGACGACCGGCGGTGTGGCCAGCCGGGTCGGCGGGGCGATGTGCACGGTCGAGTGACCGTCGCTCGGGTCGGGTGCGGCCTGGACGGCCAGATGACGGACGGCGAGCAGGTAGGGCACCCCGATCGCCGGTCCCCGGTCGGGAGTCGCCGTGAGACGGCCGCTGATCTCGGTGTCGGCCGCCGGTCGGGCGACGCGCAGCGAGACCGTGACGGTCGCGGTCCCTCCGGCCGGCACGGTGACCCGCTTCGCCGAGACCGTGGCCGGACCGTCGGTCCGCAGCGAGGTCGTGACCGGCCGCTTGCCGGAGTTGCGCAGCGTCACCTTCGCGGTGCCGCCGACCTGACGCCGGGACAGATCGGCGAGCCCGAACGACACCGACGCCGGCGAGGCGCTGACCGTGGCCGAGGCGGCCGCGGCCACATCGAGCCGGCCCGAGCCCTGCGTCGTGGGCCCGCTGCCGCTCAGCGGCTTCGCGGTGCCGATCAGCTCGGCCTTGATCTCGGCGGGCGTCCGGCCGGGGTGCAGCTGGCGCAGCAGGGCCGCGGCGCCGGCGACGTGCGGGGCCGCCATCGACGTGCCCGACATGCGGTACTGGCCGGGTCCGTACAGCGACTTGGGTATCGTGGAGCGGATCTCCACACCCGGCGCGACCAGATCGGGCTTCAGACCGAAGCCCTGTGTGGGACCGCGTGAGGAGAACGAGGCGATCCGGTCGGTGGTGTCGGTGCCGCGCAGCGTCACCGACACCTTCCCGGCGGCGAGCCGGGAGCTCAACTCCGTGTACTGGGTCGAGTCGATGCCCATGACCACCAGGTGGTCCATGCGCAGCGAGTCGCCGGAGGCGTCGATCCGCGCGGACGAGGACGGCACCTGGGCCACTCCCGGCTCAGGGTTCACCTCCGGCGGCCGGACCTCTCCCGGCGCTCCGGCGACGAACACCGGGCCGCTGTTGGAGGGCAGGCCGGCCAGCACGGCGATCGCGCCGCGCTTCTCCGCCTCCTTCGCCCAGTCCACGGCGCTCGCCGTCAGGTACCGGGTGTCGGCGGCGATGAGCATCTCGGCCCGTACGATCTTTCCGCGTACGTCGCCGACCCGCTTCCAGTCCTCGGCGGTGCCCTGGCCGACATCGACGAGCGGCGCCGTGACGGGGTGCCCCGGCGGGTTCGCGGACAGGATGCCGCGGTAGGTCTGGATCAACTCGGGTTTCTTGCCTGCCAGATAGGCGCTGGGCAGCCGCAGACCGCTTGTCGACGCGCCGACCGCGACGACGCCGTCGGCCGTTGCGGGGCTGCTGACCGTACCCGTGCCGGGTCCGTCGTTGCCGGCCGCGGCCACCACGACCACACCGGCTCGCACGGCCGCTGTCGCGGCGCGGCCCAGCGGGTCGGTGCCGTCGCCGGGGCCGCCGAGGCTCATGTTGATGACGTCGGCGCGGTGCGGGTTGGCCGGGTCGGAGGCAGCCTCGACACCGGCGATGATGTCCGACGTGTAGCCGGAGCCGTCGGCGTCCATCACCTTGTAGGCCAGCAGATTCGCGCCGGGCGCCACGCCGGTGACGCCGCCCTTCTCGGCCGCCCTGCCCGCGATGATGCCGGCGACGTGGGTGCCGTGGCCGTTGTCGTCCATCGGGTCCTCGTCACCGTTGACGAAGTCGTGCCCGCCGACGACCTTGTGCCCCTTGCCGAGCCCGCCTCCCAGGTCGGGGTGGGTGTAGTCCACGCCGCTGTCCAGGATCGCGACGGTGGTCCCCTTGCCGGTGACGCGGCTTCCGGCCGGGTCTCTGCGCTGCCAGACGCCGGGTGCGCCGATCAGCGGCACGCTGACGTCCGTCTTCGTCAGCACCCGGGTGTCGGGGCGGACGGCGGTGACGCCCGGCAGCGAGGACAGCCGCCCCACCTCGGACGCGGGCACCGTCATTGCCACGGCATCGATGAGCAGACCCAGTTTGCGGGTCGCCGAAGGGTGCAGCCCGGCGCTCTTCGCCGAGCCGAGGAACGTCTCCTGCCGCGCGTCGAGCGCGCGGCGGGCGGCGCCGACGCCGCGGGCGGCCTCGGCGGACAGCAGCGATCCACCGGGCGCGGCGGTGACCGCTGGGTTCCCGGACAGTTCGACGAGCACTCGTTGCGACGGGTCGGGCGTGGACGCGGTGGCGGCACCCGGTGTCACCGCCAACGTGCCGGCGAGAACAACGGCGGCGAGGGCGGCATGACGCGATCTTCGTGACTTCATTGCCATGCGTAAAGGTCCTAGTGGTGAGGGCACTTGCCGCACAACTGATCTCCGTGGCCCATTGCTGCCGCTGGCACAATTGGGCCACCATCCGTCCATGACTCCTGAGACACCGCAACTCACGGCGGCAGGCATCGATCCGTTCGACGAGAGCGTCTACCGGGCCGTCCTGACCCGGCGGACGGCGGCGCCTGCCGAACTCACCGCGGACCTCGACTGTTCGGCCGAGCGCGTCGCCAGGGCGCTGGACCGGCTCCGCGACCACGGGCTGGTCGGCCGGCTCGCCGGCTCCCGCCGCCGGTACGCCGCGATCGAGCCGGGCGCCGCCGTCGAGGCGCTGGTGCGGGCCAGAAGCAATGAGCTGGAGCGGGTCCGTTCGGCGGCCGACGAGCTGTCCCGGCTGTTCGCCGCCGCGCGCACCGGCGCGACCTATGAGGACGAGGTGGAGATCACCACCGGCAGCGAGGCGCTCGGCCGCTGGTTCGTCCGCCTTCAGCAGGAGGCCCACGAGGACGTGATGACCCTGGACCGGCCGCCGTACGCCCTGACCACCTCCAACCCGGTGGAGGCGACGGCGCTCGGCCGCGGCGTACGGTACCGCGCGGTCTACGCCCCCGAGGCCCTGGAATGGCCGGGCGTCCTCGACGACATCCGCGAGCTGGTCCGGCACGGCGAACAGGCCCGCGTCCTGCCCGGCCTGGGCATCAAACTCGCCATCGCCGACCGCAAGCTCGCCCTGATGCCGCTCTCCCTCGACCTCAACGACGTCCGCGCCGCGGTGATCCGCCCGTCCACCCTGCTCGATGCCCTCACCGGCTACTGGGAAATGTGCTGGCAGCAGGCCCTGCCCCTCAACGCACCCGCCGAGGACCCCCTCGGCGAGGAGGACAGACTCGTCCTCACCCTCCTGGTCAGCGGCCTCAAGGACGAGGCGATAGCCCGCCAGCTCGGCTGGTCCGTGCGCACCATGCGCCGTCGCATCAGCCGCCTGCACGACCTCCTCGGCGCCGCCAACCGCTTCCAGGCCGGAGTGATCGCGGCCCGCCGCGGTTGGTTGTGAGACAGCACGCCGGCAGCAGCTGGGGCGGCAATGAGCGGATGGGGTCCCGGCGCGTGTTCCGTGCCTGCACAGGGCGTTGAAGCGGCACGCTTCCGGGGAGGAGGGGCACGTCCGATACACGGCCCAGCGGCCTCCGACCGAGCCGTCCCGCCACTGAGAGATCTTGTCTGTGACTGCCCGTCAGGTCGCCTCGCGCCCTCGGCCAACGCTGCGGCCGAGTGGTGCGACGCTTCAAGAACCCGGGTTCCCTTTCATCCGGCGGCACCAATCGTGCGGCTTGGAGGGGGGCTACTCTCCGTTTCGGCGATCGGCCCCGACCGGGGCTGCCCGGAAAGGCCACGATGTTCGAGGAGCTCCACCACCGCGCTGTCGTCGCCGACGCTCACAACGATCTGTTGTGTGCGGTCGCCGCCCGGCCCCCGAAGCGCTGGGGCTCCTTCTTCAGGGAGCGCTGGCTGCCTCAACTGCGCTCGGGCGGAATCGACTTGCAGGTACTGCCCGTGTTCATCGACGCGCCGTACCAGCCCGAGGGCGCACTGCGGCAGACCCTGCGGATGATCGAGTGCGCCCACGTCCTGGCCGAGGAGAACGCCGATCAGGTCGCGCTGTGCCTCACCGGCGCGGACATCGATGCCGCCCTCGCCCAGGACAGGATCGCTCTCGTACTCGCGCTCGAAAGCGCCCCCGGCGTCGACGCCTCCACCGAGCTCTTCTCGACCATGCACCGCCTCGGCGTACGCATGGCCTCCATCGCCCACTGGGGCCGCACCCCGCTCGCCGACGGCAGCCGGGAGGACGCCACGGGCAGCCGCCTCACCGCCCCCGGTGTCGAGGCCGTACGCGAGATGGAGCGCCTCGGGATTCTCTTCGACATCTCCCACCTCGGTCAGAGCGGCGTCTCGCACGTCCTGGAGCTGGCCACCCGTCCCGTGATCGCCTCCCACTCCTGCGCTCGCGCCCTGCGCGACCACCACCGCAATCTGACCGACGAGCAGATCCGCGGTGTGGCGGCGACCGGGGGGCTGGTCTCGGTGGCGTTCGTACCCGACTTCCTCACCGACACCCAGGACAAAGTCCACGTCGACAGGATCGTCGATCACATCGAGCACATCGTCTCCGTGGCCGGTGTCGACCATGTCGGCATCGGCGCCGACTTCGTCCGCGAGGTCATCGCCGACACCACTCCGCCCTGCTGCGAGGAGTTCGCGGACGCCGACGACCCCTCTTTCACCTTCCCCGAGATGGAAGCCCCGGCCGACCTGCCCCGGCTGACCGAGGCCCTGCTCGCCCGCGGGTTGCCCGAGAGCGACATCCTCAAGATCATCGGTGGCAATCTGCGCGCACTCCTCGGCGCGTACATCTGAACCCGCCCGCGGTTGGTCGGGGCGGCTGAAGCGCGGACACCGATCCTGCCCGGATCGACATATCGTCGCGCGGGACGTTCCGAGACCCTGGGGGAATGACACCGGAAACCCTGCTGATCGCCGATATCGAACGACTCGTCCGCTGCGAGTCGCCGTCCGAGGACCTGGAAGCGGTCGCCCGCAGTGCGGAGGTGGTCGCGGCGGTCGGAGCCGCGCGGATGGGGGCGGAGCCCGAGCGGATCGTCATCAACGGCCGGACCCATCTGCGCTGGCGGTTCGGCGACCGGCCCAGGGTGCTGGTACTCGGCCACCACGACACGGTGTGGCCGACCGGCACGCTGGAGCGGCTCCCGTACGGAATCCGGGACGGCGTTCTGCGCGGGCCCGGCTGCTTCGACATGAAGGCCGGGCTGGCGATGGCCTTCCACGCGGTGGCCGCGCTGGACGACAACGCGGGCGTGAGCGTGCTGGTCACCGGTGACGAGGAGCCGGGATCGCCGACCTCGCGTGAGCTCATCGAGGACGAGGCACGCGGGTGCGACGCCGTGCTGGTGCTGGAAGCCGCGGGCCCCGGCGGGGCGCTGAAGACCGAGCGCAAGGGCGTGTCCCGCTACGAGGTCCGTGTCACCGGGCGGGCGGCCCATGCCGGGCTCGAACCGGAGAAGGGGGTGAACGCGGCCCTGGAATCGGCCCATCAGATCCTGGCCGTGGCCGCGCTGGGCGGCAGAGGCACCACCGTGACCCCGACCACGGCCAGGGCGGGCACCACGGTGAACACGGTCCCGGAAAGCGCCGTCTTCTCGGTGGACGTACGGACGTGGACCCAGGAGGAGCAGGACCGGGTCCATGGCGCCATGCTCGCTCTGCGGCCGCACCTCGACGGCGCCGAGGTGGAGGTGCGGGGCGGCCCCAACCGCCCGCCCCTCCAGGCCGAGGCGTCCAAGGACCTGTTCGAGCTGGCCTGCCGGCTCTCGGCCGAGCCGCTCGCGTCCACGGCGGTCGGCGGCGCCTCCGACGGCAATCTGACCGCGGGCATCGGCATCCCCACCCTGGACGGACTGGGCGCGGTGGGCGGTGGAGCCCACGCCGATGACGAACACCTCGTCGTCGCAGAACTTCCCGTACGCACACGACTGTTGACGGACATCCTGCACTGTCTGCTCGGACGAAATCAGGGCGCCCGTTCCGTCCGGGCGGACCAGCTGCCCACGACGAGCGACTGAAAGCATGATCAGCGTGATTGAAGACATCCGTCTCCTGGAGAGCGTCAGCGACCTGGAGGCCGTACGGCGCCTGTACGAGCGCATCTGGCGCACCGGGGCGAACAACCCGCCGGTGACCGCCGACTTTCTGCGCGCACTGGCCAAGGCCGGCGGTTATGTGAGCGGGGCCTACGAGGGCGACGAACTGGTCGGCGCCTGCTTCGGCTTCTTCGCCCCGCCCGCCCGCGAGGCCCTGCACAGCCATATAGCCGGCGTGCTCGCACAGGCGCAGGGACGCAATGTGGGTTTCGCCCTGAAGCTCCATCAGCGGGACTGGGCCCTGGCGCGGGGCGCCGCCGAGATCTCGTGGACCTACGACCCGCTGATCCGGCGGAACGCCTACTTCAACCTGGCCAAGCTCGGCGCCGAACCGAGCGAGTACCTGCCGGACTTCTACGGTCCGATGGACGACGACGTCAACCGGAGCGACCCCACGGACCGGCTCTTCGTCCGATGGCGCCTGACCTCCCCGGAAGTCGAGGCCGCCTGCGCGGGCACGCCCCGGGACGCGGCGCCCGCCGCGGCCGCCGCGGCGCCGCTGCTCGACATCGGTCCGCAGGGGCGTCCGTGCGCACGGCAGACCTCGTCGCAGCTCGTCAAGGTCGCCGTCCCCGACGACATCGAGACCCTCCGCGGACAGGACCCCGCCCTGGCCGCCGAGTGGCGGACAGCGCTCAGGGAGGTCCTCGGCGGGCTGCTGGGGGACGGCGGAAGGATCACCGGTTTCGGCCGGGTCGGCTGGTACATCGTGGAGAGAGCAGCATGAAGATCACCGGAGTCGAGCTCCGCACCGTGGCGATGCCGCTCGTCGCGCCGTTCCGTACGAGTTTTGGGACCGAAACGGTCCGTGAGGCCGTCCTGCTGCGGGCGGTGACCGACGAAGCGGAAGGCTGGGGCGAGTGCTGCGCGGGTACCGCACCCCTGTACTCCTGCGAGTACACGCAGGGCGCGGCGGACGTCCTGACCCGCTATCTGATCCCGGCAGTCAAGGGCGTCGGCGGCGCACACCAGGTGGGGCCCGCCCTGGCCGCGTTCAAGGGCCACCGTACGGCCAAGGCAGCCCTGGAAATGGCAGTCCTGGACGCCGAACTCAGGGCACGCGAACAGCCGTTGAGCCAGGCCTTCGGCGCCATCCGTACCCATGTCCCCTGCGGCGTCTCGGTGGGCATCACCGACACGGTCCCCGAGCTCCTGGACCTCGTGGCGGAATACCTCGCAGCGGGCTACCAGCGAATCAAGCTGAAGATCGAACCGGGCTGGGACATCGAGCCGGTCGCGGCGGTGCGCGAGCGCTTCGGCGACATCCCGCTCCAGGTCGACGCGAACGCCGCGTACCGGCTCGACCAGGCCCGGCACCTGGCCCGGCTCGACCCCTTCGACCTGACCCTGCTGGAGCAGCCGCTGGCCGAGGACGACCTCCTGGGCCACGCGGAGCTGGCGAAACGCCTCACGACGCCCATCTGCCTGGACGAGTCGATCGTCGACGCGCGCGCCGCCGCCGCCGCGATCAAGCTGAAGGCGTGCGGAATCGTGAACATCAAACCCGGCCGCGTCGGCGGCTACCTGGAGGCCAAGCGCATCCACGACGTCTGTGTCGCCAACGACGTCCCGGTCTGGTGCGGCGGCATGCTGGAGACCGGCCTGGGCCGGGCGGCGAATGTCGCGCTGGCGGCGCTGCCCGGGTTCCAGCTGCCCGGCGACACCTCCGCCTCCGACCGGTACTACACCACCGACATCACCGAGCCGTTCAGGCTGGCGGAGGGGCGGCTGCGGGTTCCGACAGGACCTGGCCTGGGTGTGACCCCGATCCCCGAGCTCTTGCAGGCGGTGACGGTCAGCACCCGGTGGATACCCGTATGACCGGACCCGACGCCGGGCGTGATTCCATCAGGCACGACGACAGGCCACGTCCCGGGGCCTCGCGAGCTTCGGACGGGGTATCCCTGTGACCAGCCTGGCCCGCGTTCTGGAGGAGCTCGGTTCGACCCTCCTCCACCCGGTCTGCGGAGATCTGCCGCGGAAGGGGAAGGAGATCGGCGGCGTCGTCATCCACGACCCGCTGGACGAGCCCGAGCTGCCGGACAACGCCCTGGTCCTGGGCGTGGGCCTGCGCGACGACCTGCCGGAGGTCGTCGCGCGACTCGGTGGGCGCGGAGCCGTCGGCCTCGTCGTCCGCGGGCCGGTCGAGCCCGATGAGCGGCTGATCGAGGCGTCCAGGGAGTACGGCGTCGCCGTCCTCGCGTTCACCCGTGGCGCCTCGTGGAACCATCTGACCGGGATGCTCCGCACCCTGACCGCCGAGAGCGATCCGTACGACGCGAACGGCCACACCCGCTCCGGCGATCTGTTCGCCGTGGCCAACGCCATCGCGGCCCTGCTCGACGCGCCCGTCACCATCGAGGACCGCAACTCCCGCCTGCTGGCCTTCTCCAGCCGCCAGGAGGAGGTCGACCCGTCCCGCGTCCAGACGATCCTCGGCCGCCAGGTCCCGGTCCACTACACCCGCATCCTGGAAGAACGCGGCGTCTTCCAGGCGATCTACCGCAGCAACCGGCCCGTCTTCGTGGCCCCGCTGCCGGAGTCCGGCGAACTCCCACGCCTGGCGATCGCGGTACGCGCGGGCGATGAGATCCTCGGGACGATCTGGGCGGTCGTACCCGAACCCATCGACGAACAGCGGAGCGAGTCCCTCTTCGAGGCCTCCAAACTCGTCGCCATGCACATGGTCTGGCAGCGTGCCGACGCCGACAGCGAACGCCGGCTGCGCGCGGACCTGCTGAGCACCGCCCTGGACAGCGGTCCTGGAAGCCGTGAGGCCGTGCAGCGCCTCGGGCTCAGGGACGAGCGGGCGATCGTCATGGCGCTCACCGCGGCACCCGCCGCGACCGAGGCGCCCGCACAGGCCAGCGCGGACCGCAAGCGCCTCGCCGACGCCTTCGCCATGCACCTCGCCGCCGCGCACCCGCGCGCCGTCGCCGCGCTCATCGGCGATGTCGCGTATGGCGTCCTGCCGTTGGCCCGCCACGACGCGGAGGAGCGCGCGCGGCTGATCGCCACCGAGTTCCTGGCCCGGGTGGGCTCCCGGCTGCGCCCCCTGATCGGCGTGGGCCGGCTCGCCGGCGACCTCTCGGCGCTCGCCCGGTCGCGGTCCGCGGCCGAGCAGGCCCTGCGCGTCCTGCGCGCGGGGGTGCTCGACCAGCAGGTCGCCCTGTTCGACGAGGTGCATGTCGAGGCGCTGCTGCTGGAGCTCGCCGATCTGGTCCCCCAGGCCGACCTGCCCAGCGGCGCCATCGCCCGGATCGTCACGTACGACCGTGACCACCAGGCGAATCTCGCCGAGACGCTGCGCGCCTGGCTGGATGCCTTCGGCGATGTCACGGTGGCGTCCGCGGCGATGTACGTGCACCCCAG
This sequence comes from Streptomyces sp. NBC_01260, assembly GCF_036226405.1. NCBI lineage: Bacteria > Bacillati > Actinomycetota > Actinomycetes > Kitasatosporales > Streptomycetaceae > Streptomyces > Streptomyces sp. NBC_01260. Next base: position 3,037,905 of record NZ_CP108464.1, read on the forward strand.
CACCTTCCGCTACCGCCTGAGGCGGGCCGCCGAGGTCGGAGGGATCAACCTCGGCGATACGAACGCCCGGCTGGCCGCGATGGTCCAGTTGCGCCTGATGCACATCAGATCCGCAGGCCGAGACTCCTGATCAGGAACGCCAGCCACTCTGTGTCCTGCTCGACCGCGACCGCCTCTCCCGTCGCCGCACCGTGTCCGGCGTCGTCGAAGACATGCACCAGGACCGGTTCCCCGCCCTGCTGCGCGGCCTGCAGACGGGCCGCGAACTTCCGTGCGTGCCAGGGTCCGCACCGCGGATCGTTCGCCCCCGCCTGCAGATACACCGCGGGAAACGCGCCGGGGCGCACCAGCTCGTAGGGCGACAGCCGAAGGAACCGTCGTACGTCGGCGGGGTCGTCGGGGTCGCCCCATGCCTTGCGGAGCACGAAGTCCAGGTACGGGTCGCGGATCCCCCCGATCAGGTCGAGCAGGGGTTCGCGCGGCAGTACGGCACGCCAGAGGTCGGGCCTGGTGGTCAGGGCGACGCCGCACATCAGACCGCCGTCGGACCCTCCGGTCAGGGCGAGGCGGTCCGGGGTCGCACGGCCAGTGGCGATGAGGTGCTCGGCCACCGCCACGAGATCGCTGTCCCGTACATGCTTGCGTTCCCGGTGCGCGGCCAGCCACCAGTCCCGTCCGAACTCGCCGCCGCCCCGCAGATGAGCCAGGACCACGACTCCGCCGGCGGCGACGAAGGCAGCCAGATCGCTCTGGTACGCGGGCAGCAGCGGCACGTTCGCCGCGCCGTAGGCGTAGATCAGCACCGGGCCCGAACCCCGCCCCACCACCTGGTACGGGACCGGGATGCCGTCGGGCGCGAGGGCCCGGCCCTGCTCCACGGTGGCGTCAAGCGTCACGGTGGGCGCGGTCAGCGTCTGGAGCGGGCCGCCCGGCTCGTGGCCGTACACGCCCCAGGAACTGGTCGGCGTGGAGAAGGCGAACACGAAGGCGGGGGCGGGATTGCCCACGGCCAGCCCCGTCAGCGGAAAGTGCGGTGCGGCCAGCGCCCCGCGCCCCGGCAGCGGCAGCTCCCCGACGACCGCCCCCGACCGGTCGAGAATCCGGACCCTGGCGCAGGTGCGGTCGAACTCGCTGAGGTAGAGATGGTTCCCGACCGGGGTGAGCGAGCGCAGCACCGTATCGCCCTGCGGTACGAGCTCGCCCCAGTCCGACGGGTCGTGGAGCGAGATGGCCACCACCCGCCCGCGCGGGGCGTCCACGTCCGTGACCGCGACATAGCGGTCCCCGACGACATGTCCGGCGACTGTCCCCGGGCAGTCGGTGAGGAACGGCCGCCACTCCCCGCCCGGGCGGCGGACCGCGACCGGGACCGGGCTGCCCACCCGGTGGGCGGCGATCTCCCATCGCTCGCCGGCCTGGATGAGCGTGTACTCCCGGGACTCCCCCACCGGGACGGGCTCCACCGTGGTGTCGCCCCCCAGCCGGTGGAAGAACACCGCCTGTCTGAACTCCTCGGGCGACCCGGTGAGCGCGAAGAAGTAGAACCCCCCGGAGTCCGGCAGCCAGGAGACACCGCCCGCCCACGCGCTGTGCAGGATCTGCGGCGGGGCGCCGCCCAGCTCCTGCCCTGCGGCCACGTCGAAGAGCCGGATCGTGTTGTGTTCGCTGCCGTCCGTGCAGACTCCGACGGCCAGGACCCGGCCGTCCGGCGAGGGCGCCAGCCAGGACAGCACCCCCTCCTCCAGGCGGGCGATCGACCGTCCCGGCCCGTACGGGGAATCGGCGACGACCACGTCGGAGCCGCAGGCCCTGAACCACTGACCGGCCGCGTATCCGGGCAGGTCGGGCCGGGCCCCGGTGTAATGAGCGAGCACCAACTCCCTTACGGCGCAGGGGTCCAGGCCCTCGAAGGCGACGGAGGAGGCGAGTTCGGCCTGGGCCTGCTGCCACTGACGGACCTCAGGCGTCTCCTCCTCCAGCCAGCGGTACGGGTCCGGCACCCGGACCCCGGCGACATCCGCGACGACCTCGACGGTCCGGGTGGGCGGATACTTCATCGGTACTCCTGGAACTCGGCACGGAGCCGTTCGAAGGCCCCGGGGATCAAAGTGGCGTGGTCGAGGTGGATCAGTGCGTCGTACTCCGCACCGGGGGCACCCGGCCCGGTCGGCTCCCGCTCCTCCAGCAGGACGTCCCAGTCGAAGGGCCGGGGTGAACGCTCCACGAAGCGGATCGCGGGACCCGAGCCGCATGTCAGGGCGATGACGGCCAGCTCGGAGCCCAGCGCCTCGTGCAGCAGGCCGCCCATCATCGGGCGCCCCTCGAACGGAGTCCGTCGCACATGTGCGTTGTGCGCGCTGACGACGATGCGCTCCTCCCGCTCCAGGACCCATCGCACGGTCTCCGCCATGAAGACATCACGCGGGTAGGGGCTGCCGGCCGGCACCGGTTCCAGTTCCGCGAGGAACGCCGCGACGGAGGCCGCGGCCCTGCGCACCACCGCGTCCGCGACCCCGGCGGACCGCGCGACCAACGCGCGCAGACCCGTGCGGAGCCGATTCCGTTCGGGAGGCGACAGCGCCGCGAACCGGACCGCCGCCTCGGTCCGGCCACCCAGTTCGCTCAGGCCGAGCAGCTCGCCCAGGTCCCAGCCCGGCATCCGGTCGGCGACCGCCCGGACCGCGGGTCCCGGCGAGGTGGAGGAGCCCGGCAGGTCCATTCCGTAGAAACCGGTCCCGCGGGAGCGCATCCACTCCAGCTGCCGGTGCATCGGAGCGCACTCACCGAACCGGTACGTGATGCCCTCCCGGGCGATGTCCGCCACCTCGCCCGGGCTGCCGCGGAGCCAGGCGTCGACGCCCAGCCCCTCGGCGAACCCGGACTCCATGACAAAGGCGGTGAACCCGTGGCGCTCCACCAGGTACCGCAGGATCCGGTCCTTGAGCTCGTAGAACTCGGTGACGTTGTGCGCGTCCTCGCCGAGCGCGACCACCCGGACGTCGCGGGGCAGTTCGGTGATCAGTTGTGGAAGAACCATTGTTCCGGCGTGTAGAGGCTGCTGAGCAGCGCCTGGAAGGAGGAGCCCGGTCCGGACAGTGTCTTCTTCCAGACCACCAGGGTGTCGGGGGTGGGGAGGAAGAGCACGGGCAGGTCCTTGCTGACCGCGGTGACCTCGGCGGAGAGCGCCGTGGAGTCCGCGCCGAAGGTCGAGGCGTTGATCAGCCTGTCGGCCTCGGGGTCGGTGTAGGAGCCCAGGTTGAAGCTGCCGCCCGTGTTGAACACCGTGTTGCTGGTCGGGTATCCGGCTGCCTGGTAGAGCCCGCCCTCGTCCTGCATCGCCCACTCGTTGGACTTGGCCGGAGCGAAGGAGTTGCCGTAGTTGGCGTACATGTAGTTGAGCGACTTGGTGACCAGGTCGACCCGGATGCCGAGCTTCTTGGCCGCCGATGCGAAGGCGATGTCGCGGGCGCCGACGTACTTGGGGGTGTCGGCCGAGGCGAGAGTGAATCTGATCGTCTGCCCCTGCTTGATCCCTGAGCCGCAGAGGGCGGGCTTCTCACAGGTGGTGCTGCCGCCGGGGACGACCTTCCAGCCGTGGTCGGTGAGCAGCTTGCGGGCCGCGTCCTCGTCGTGGGGGTACGGTGCGGTGCTGCCGAAGGACGCCGGGTAGGGGGAGTCCGCTCCGCCCGTGGTGTAGTTCTCCGAACCGGCGCCGCCGTAGATGCCGCGGCTGGCGATATAGCCCTTCTGGTCGATCAGCCGCTGGAGCGCCTGGCGGACGTAGGGCTGGGCGATCACCTGGTCGAAGTTGTTGACGGTGTTCTTGAAGTTGATCGTCAGCGAGTCGAAGCGGGCCGGTGCCGGGGCACCGTAGACGTTGTACCCCTTGGCCTTCAGGGCGGCGGCCTGCGAGATGAAACCGGAGTCCAGCGTTCCGACGGTGAGGTTGCCGGCCTTCATCTGGTTGAGCACCGCCGAGGCGGAGGTGAACGCCTTGAAGTCGATCTGGTCGAGCCGCTTCTCACCCGGCCCGCTGTAGGCCTTGTTCGCGGCCAGGGAGTAGGAGCCGGTCGTCGGGTCGAAGGACTTCAGCCGGTACGGCCCGTTGACGACCTGCCAGAGCGGGTTGCCCGCGAAGGACTTCTGGTCGGCCGACTCCTTGGTGAGGTAGCGGTAGATCGCCTTGGCGTTCCCGGGCCGGGTGAAGTCCAGGTGCGGGCCGTCGGTGCGGGCGATGTTCCACTCGGCCGACGGCATGATGTACAGCAGGGAGAGTACGGAGAGCAGGTAGGACGGGTTGTAGGCGGTGTCCAGGGTGAGCGTCAGGGTGTCGGCCGCTGTCGCCTCGGCGCTGACGCCGTCCGGGAACTGCCCCGGTGTGTAGAAGCTCCAGTTGGCCGGGGACTCGGCCAGCCCGGCCTTGAGCAGATCGAGGGAGAAGACGACGTCGGCGGCCGTGACGGGTCTGCCGGTGGACCACTTGTACTCCCTCATCTTGATCGTCACGGTCTTGCGGTCCTTGCTGTAGACCGGCGGATCGGCCAGGCTCGAAGCGGTGTCGACGATCTGGTCGCCCTCGCCGCTCGGCCGGTAGAGCGAGCGCCACAGCTGGCCGCGGGCGATCACCGTGCCGCTCGACGAGGCCGGCGGGTAGGGGTAGATGTAGTTCGGGCTGAGCCCCGGGGTCAGTGCGACGACGGCGGTGCCGCCGTTCTTGGGTACGCCGGTCTGCTTCGGGGGCGTCCTGGCGATGTCCTGGGCCGTGCCGCCGCCTCCGCCGCACCCCGCCAGGGTGAGCAGGGCGACGAGCACGATCGAGATACGTCCACGCATGGTGCTGTCTCCCTCAGTTCTGACTCGTAGGTGAAGTCGGCCGCCCGATGGCGTCCCTGAGCGCGTCCGCGAGCAGGTTCAGGGCGAGGACCGTGAGGACGATGCAGGCGCCCACGGGATAGACCAGCCATGAGTAGCCGGCCGAGAGATAGCTGGCCCCGTCGGCGAGCTGGCTGCCCCAGTCCGCTGTGGGGTAGGTCATCCCGAAGCCCAGGAAGCCCAGCGCGGAGACGACGATGATCGCGTCGGCCACCTGGAACGTGGCGTTGATGATGATCACGCCGAGGGCGTTGGGGATCAGGTGGGTGAGGATGATCCGCCGCCGTGAAGCGCCCATGACCTTCGCCGACAGGATGAACTCCCTGACGCGCAGCGCCAGTACCTCGCCGCGGATCAGCCGGGCCGAGAGGAGCCAGGAGAAGCCCCCGATGACGAGGCTGAGGGAGACCGCGTTCGCCGCGTACCGTGCCGAGAGGATCAGCACGACGAACAGGAACGGGATCGACAGCATCACATCGACCAGGCGCATCAGGAAACCGTCGACCACGCCTCCGGCGAGCCCGGCGACCGCACCGTAGACCGTGCCGATCGTGGTCGAGAAGAGCGCGGCCAGCAGGCCGATCTCCAGCGACAGCCGGCCCCCGGTCATCAGCCGGCCGAGTACGTCGAAGCCGTTGGTGTCGGTGCCGAGCAGATGGCCGTTGCCTGGCGGCAGGGCCGCGTTGACCAGGTCCACATCGGTCTGGTTGGTCGGGTGGATCAGTGGGCCGAGGAAGCAGAACCCGGCGATGAACACCAGGAGCAGGCCACCGGCGAGCGCGAGCGGATGCCGCCTCATTTTCTCAACTCGATTCGGCGGTCGGCGGCTGCGACCAGGAGGTCGGCGATGAAGCTGCCGGCCACGGTCAGGAAGCCGCCGATGAGCGTGTAGGCGAGGAGAAGGGGATAGTCCTCGCGTTGCAGGCTGTTCAGGAAGAGGAGGCCGAGGCCCGGGTAGTTGAAGAGCGACTCCACGATGAGGTTCCCGGCGAGCAGGGTGGGGACCAGTGTGCCGACCAGCGTGATCAGCGGCAGGCAGGCGTTGCGGAGCAGATGGCGAAGCAGGACCAGGCGTTCCGGCAGGCCTTTGGCCCGCGCGACCCGGATGTAGTCCTGGCCGAGCTGATCCAGCGCCGAGGAGCGCTGATACTGCGCGAAAACGGTGACGCTTCCGCAGGCCAGGGTGATGACGGGCAGTGCCATGGCCCGTGGATCGGTGAAGACCACCCAGGGTGAATGCGACTGGGACGCCTCGGCCGGGAAGATCTGCAGCGTCTGGCTGAACACCGCGATCAGCACCAGGCCGAGCAGGAACGACGGCATGGCGTAGAGGACGTACGAAGAGGCCGTGGCCGCCCGGTCGGCGATGCTGTTGCGTCGTACCGCCTGGAGGATGCCGAGCGGAACCGCGACGATCAGTGCGAGGACCAGACCGGCCAGGGACAGCATCGCGCTGCGGCCGGAGTTCTGGGCGAGCAGGGTGGAGACGTTCTCGTTCAGCGTGTAGGAGCGGCCCAGATCGCCGTGGAGCAGCTGGCCCAGATAGCTCAGGTACTGCGCGATCAGCGAGCGGTCGAAGCCGTGGTCGTGGTTGAAGGCCGCCACCGCCTGGGGCGAGGCCCGCTGGCCGAGCACGATCCGGCCCGGACTGGCGGAGACCAGGTGCAGCAGCAGGAACACGACCACCGATATCCCGAGCAGGACGAGAACCGAGACCACCAGGCGGTGGAGCAGATATCTAGCCATTGTGGTTCCCTTGCAGCGGGTAGTGGCAGGCCACCAGTTGGGCACCGGCGCTCTGGGTGCGGGTGAGCGGTGTGAGTGGCGGTTCGACCTGGGCGCACTTGTCCGTACTCAGCGCACAGCGGGTGCGGAAGCGGCAGCCGCTGGGCGGATCGACGGGGCTGGGCGGTTCGCCGCGCACGCCCGCCCCGGCGCGTTCGCCCTCGGGGACGGCTGCCAGCAGGCCCGCCGTGTAGGGATGGGCGGGGGCGCCGTACACCTCGTCGGTCGTACCGGTCTCGACGAGCTTGCCGAGGTACATGACACCGACACGGTCGGCGAGGTAGCGCACGACCGCGAGATCGTGCGAGATGACCACACTGCTGAGGCCGCGCTCCAGCTGGATCCGGCGCATGAGGTTGAGGATCTGGGAGCGGATGGAGACATCCAGGGCGCTGACCGGTTCGTCGGCGATCAGGACCTGCGGTTCCAGGGCGAGGGCGCGTGCCAGGCCGACGCGCTGACGCTGGCCGCCGGAGAGTTCGTAGGGGTACCGGTCGAGTACGCCCTCAGGGAGACCGACGTCGTCGAGGAGCCGCCGCACCCGCTCCGGCCGGTCACCAACACCCTGGATGACCAGGGGTTCGCGAAGGATGCGGCCGACACGCATCCTCGGGTCGAGGGCCGCGCCGGAGTCCTGGAACATCATCTGTACGGCCTTGCGCGGCCGGACGAGCCGTTCCCCTTCGAAGAGGACCTCGCCGCTGTCGGGGCGGTCCAGGCCGACGAGCAGCCGGCCCAGGCTCGACTTTCCGCAGCCGGACTCGCCGACCAGGCCGAAGGTCTCTCCGGCCGCCACCTCGAAGCTCACACCGGAGACCGCCTTGACGGTGCGGCGGCCCGCGGGGTGCTCGCGGACCAGGTCGACGACGCGCAGGAGCGTCTCGCCGCTCTCCTCGCTCGCCTTTCCCTCCTTCGACGGGAACCGTCCCCGCGTGCTGCCTTCTGCCGGACCGGTGACCGGGTGCCAGCAGGCGTAGGAGTCGACGAAGGGCGGCTGCTCCTCGCGGCACCGGTCCGTGGCCGCGTCGCAGCGCGGCGCGAACGGGCAGCCGGGCTCCGGCTTGGCCAGGTCGGGCGGCGAACCCGGGATGCTGAACAGCTCCTCGCCCTTGTCCTGGCCCAGGGTGGGGATCGAGGACAGCAGAGCCTGGGTGTAGCGGTGCCGGGTCCTGCCGAAGATGTCCGCCGTGGATGCGGACTCGGCGACTCTGCCGCCGTACATCACCCCGACCCGGTCGGCCCGCTGGGCGATCACCCCCATGTCGTGGGTGATCAGGATCATCGACATGCCGCGCTGGGCCCGCAGGTCGTCGAGGAGATCGAGGATCTCGGCCTGGACCGTCACATCGAGGGCCGTGGTGGGTTCGTCCGCGATGACGACCTCGGGCTCGCAGACCAGCGCCATGGCGATCATCACGCGCTGACGCTGGCCGCCCGAGAACTGGTGCGGGTAGCCGTCCCGGTGAACACCGACCCGGGCGAGCATCTCCAGGGCGTGGACCCGGGCGGCACGCCTGGACTCCTTGCGATGCAGGCGGACGGGTTCGGCCACCTGCTCGACGATCTTCTTGGTCGGGTTCAGCGAGGTCAGCGAGTCCTGAAAGATCATGGCGATCTCGTTGCCGCGATAGTGCCTCGGCTCCATCGCGAGCAGATCCCGGCCGGCGAAATCGATCGACCCGCTGGTCACCCGGCCACCGGAGGGAAGCATTCCCATGATCGCGAGACCGGTCATCGACTTGCCGGAACCGGTCTCTCCGACGATCCCCAGGGTCTCGCCGCGTTCCAGCTCAAGGCTGACGTTCGCGACGGGCCTGACGACACGGTCGCCACGCCGGATCTCGACCGACAGGTCCCGGAGCGTCAAACTCTTGCGCACATCCATTCGCCGATATTGAGGGCCGCGGCGCATGTGATGTTCGTCCGGGACGGCGAGTGTTCAGCCCTGGGTTCGTCGGGACGAACGAACGTCGGCGCGGCCCGTGTGCAGGTAGCGCGCACGCCCTTCGCCGTCGTCCCCCAGGAACGCCACCGGTCCATGGCCGGACTCGACGGGGAGGAGGGAATCGCCACGCCAGGCGACCAGCTCCGTCCGGTAGCTCTCGTCGCCGAGCTCCGCCGTGACACCGAGGGGAACATGGTCGAGCCAGAGCCTGCCCTGCTCGTCCTCATCCACCGTGGTCTCGCCCGTACTCGACAGATAAGTGCCCACGCAGCGCCGCGCGTTCAGGCGGACCGCCGGATCCGGAACCGGCTCACCGGGCAGTTCCAGGACCCGGCCGAGGATCTCCTCCCTCAGCGGCTTGGGATCACCGCCGTTGGTGAGGACCGCCACCGCCAGGCCACGGCCGGGAACGACGCGCAGGACCGCGGACTGTCCGATGGTGTTGCCGTCATGGCCGAAGACCAGGCCACCCGGCAGATCGTAGAGCTCCCAGCCCAGACCCCAGGCCGTGCCCCAGCCGATGTCCGGCAGCACGACCTGCGGCTGCAGCATGGCGCGGAGAGCGTCGTCCGCGAGGTGCATCCGGGCGAAGGCCAGCAGATCGCGAGGGGTCATCGCGAGCATCGAGCCCGCCGGGGCGTTCGAGCGGGCCATCGCCCAGACCGCGGACGGTTTCCCGCCGATATGGCCCACCGCCGCACGGTGGACGATCGCTTCGTACGGGTCGTTCGCCGCGTGCGTCATGCCCAGCGGCGTGAACAGGTGATCCCGCATGCACGCGTCGAAGGGCTTGCCCCGCACAAGCTCGACGATGCGTCCCAGCACGCAGTAGCCCGCGTTGTTGTACGAGAACATCGCCCCGGGCTCGAAGAGCTGCGGCACCTCCGCCAGGAGGTCCACGTACGCGGCCAGACAGTCGTCGCCCTTGCCGGTGTCGGTGAAGACATCACCTTCGAAACCGGAGGTGTGGCACAGCAGCTGGCGTACGGTCGCCTCCCGGAACCCGGGAAGGTAGGTCCGGACCGGGGCGTCGAGAGCCACTCTGCCCTCGCCGACCAGCTGCATCACCAGCGTCGCGGTGAGCACTTTGGTGATCGACCCGATCTGGAACACCGAGTCGACCGTCGCCTCCACCCCCGTCGCCGTGCTCAGCACCCCGGCCGCCGCTTCGACCACCTCCGTGCCCGCGCCGACGGCCACGGCAGCCCCCGGCACACCGTGTTCGGCCAATAGCCCCGGCAGCCGCTCCCGCAGCCAACTCCCGATGTCATGCAGTTCGCTCATTCGCCCGACCGTAGACGGCGGGAGCCGCTCCTGGTTCGTCCACGGCGACCATCGCTCTCATCTCATTTCGTGGATACGACCAGGCCCGGCACCCTCAGTGGCCGTACCCCCGGCCCTGGGACGCGTGGCCGACCACGTGCCCAACGCGCCGGCCGGTTCATCCGGGCCTCGCCCGGCCGACCCGCCGCGCCGCCCCCGAAACCGGCTCGCGAGCCCCTCGACCCGACGCCTTCCGCATGGGGGGATCGCCTGCCCCGGAGAGTGATGCCGGACGTCGGCAGCCATTCCCACCGTCCTCTCCCGCCTCCCGGATCGATTGGAGCCCGGAAATGCCGACGGCCTGGTGTGAAGCCAGTGACAGGCGGGCAAGGCTGACGGGATTGGCAGGTACATGTGTGGCCAGTGAACTCCACGAGGGGGGTGGGGTGTTGGCAGACCGGTCCAGCGCATGAGGCTGAGGCGGCGGGCGATCGGGCGCCTGGCCCCCTCGTGGTTCCGAAAGGGTGTGCATGAAGCATTTCCGGCTGCTCGTTCTCGGTAACGGAGTTTCCGCGTACGGCAGTTATCTGAACATGGTCGCGCTGAACGTCTTCGTCTACGACGTCACCGGGAGCGCCCTGGCCGCGGGGCTCTTCATGGCGGTACGGCTGGGGACGAGTGTGGGGGCGGGGTTCGTGAGCGGGCGCCTCGTCTCGGCGTACGACCGCAAACGTCTGATCGTCGGCGCCGACCTCGGCCAGGCACTGGCGCTCCTGGCGCTGCTGCTGGCACCGGAGGCCGGCCGGATCTCCTTGCTGTACTGCCTGGCCGTGGTCACCGGGGGCTGCTCGACGCTCTCGCAGGTCGCCCTGCGCAGCAGCATCCCGGAGATCGTGGGGGCCGAGCACCGGACCCGCGCCAACGGTCTGCTGGTCACCGGCCGTTCCCTCGCCATGATCGCGGGCTTCTCCTCGGCGGGTGTGGTGGTGGCGCAGCTCGGGTACACGGCGGCGTTCGTCCTGGACGCGGTCACGTTCCTGGTCTCCGCGTCGGTACTGCTGGCGCTGCCGATCCGCACGAGGGCCCGGTCCGAGGGGCCCGAGGGCGCCGAGGACGGCACGCCGAGCGCCGGTCACCGTTCCGTCCGGTTGCTGTGGGCCGGCGCGCCGGTGCTGATGGCGATGATCGCCGTGCGGGCCGTCGACGGGCTGGGATCCTCCTCGCACAATGTCGCGCTGCCCGTCTACTCCAGCCTGCTGGACCCCGGTCATCCGGCCACCTTCATCAGCCAGTTCTGGGCCACCTGGGCGGTCGGCACCATCATCGCCCAGCAGGTGCTGGCCCGGCACAACCGCCGGACCGGGCGCACCTTGGGCGAGCGGGCCTTCGCTGCCACCGCCTGCGTCATGTCAGGAGCGTTCATCGTCGTGTTCAGCGGGCTGCCCACGGTACCGACGCTCGCCACAGCACTCGTCGCCGGAGCGGCGGACGGAGTCACCGAGGTCGTCTACGTCTCACGGCTCCAGATGGTCCCCGACGAGCAGCGCGGACGCCTCTTCGGGCTCTCCGCCTCGGCCGAGAACGCCGGCTTCGGACTGGGGATGCTGATCAGCGGATCGCTGCTGGAGGCCTTCTCCCCGTTCCAGGTGGTGGCCTCCCTGCACGGCCTCGCCATCGTCCTGTGCCTCGCCCTGCTGGCGCTGCTCGTACTGCGCCGTTCCCCGGCCGGGCCCGACCAGGTGCGACAGCCCGGCGGCGGCACCCTGCACGAAGAGCGCGGCTGATGGGCGGCGGCGGGCAGGACCCGCGCATCGCCGTGGTCGGGATGTCCTTCCGGCTGCCGGGGGCCGACACGCCGGAGGACCTGTGGCGCGTCATCCGCGAGGGCGAGGACCGCTTCACCCGTTTCACGAAGGACGAACTGAAGGCCGCGGGAGTCCCCGAGGAGCTGTACCGGCGCGACGACTTCATCGGGGCCTCGGCCGTCCTGGACGACATCACCGGGTTCGATGCCCGGCACTTCGGGATGAGCGCCCGCGAGGCCAGCCTGACCGACCCCCAGCACCGCCTGTTCCTGGAGTGCGCGCAGCACGCCCTGGAGAACGCCGGCTACCCCGACGAGCGGGACGGAAAGCGGATCGGGGTCTATGCCAGCACCGGCTACCACCTGTACAACATGCAGTCCTATCTGCTCAACAACGTCCTGCCGAACGAGGACATCGCCGACTGGCTGGCCGGCATGCAGGTCCTGGTGGGCAACTACACCGACTTCAACGCGACCCGGGTCGCCTACCGGCTCGGTCTCACCGGCCCCGCCGTCAACGTACAGACGGCCTGCTCCAGTTCGCTGGTGGGTGTGCACCTGGCCGCCCAGTCCCTGCTGCTGGACGAATGCGACATCGCGCTGGCCGGCGCCAGCGCCGTCCATGTCCCGCAGGTCCTCGGCTACCACTACGTCAAGGGCTCGATCCTCTCCAGGACCGGCCGGCTCCGGGCGTTCGACGCGGCCGCGAACGGGACCGTCGGAGGCACCGGTGTCGTGGCCGTCGTACTGAAGCGGCTGGCCCGTGCGCTCGCGGACGGCGACACCGTGCACGGCGTCATCCGTGGCTGGGGCGTCTGCAACGACGGCGCCGGCAAGCAGGCGTTCGCGGCGCCCAGTGCGCGGGGCCAGCAGGAAGCCGTACGCCGGGCGCTGGACCACGCGGGCGTCGGGGCGGACACCATCGGGTATCTGGAGACCCACGGCACCGGCACCCTCAAGGGCGATCCCATCGAGCTGGAAGGGGCGGGCGCGGCGTACCGGCAGGACACGGACCGGACCGGCTACTGCGCTCTCGGAGCCGTCAAGACCAACATCGGGCACCTCGACGTGGCGTCCGGACTGGCCGGTCTCGTCAAGGCCCTGCTGGTGCTCAAACACGGTGTGATCCCCCCGATCGGGGGCTTCAGCGATCCCAATCCGCTGCTCGGGCTGGAGGACAGCCCGTTCTACGCACCCCGCGCCCTCCAGCCGTGGCCCGAGAACGGCACCCCCCGGCGGGCGGGTGTCACCTCGCTCGGGATCGGCGGCACCAACGTCCACCTGATCCTTGAGGAAGCACCTGAACCCGGGCCGCGTTCCGCCACCGCCGCCCCGCCCGACGTGCTTCTGGTCTCCGCGACGAGCCGGGAAGCCCTCGCCGACAACGCACGCTCCCTGCGCGACGTGCTCCGCAGGCGGACCGCTCTGCCCATGGCGGATCTCGTCACGACCACCGCACTCGGGCGCTCGCACGGCCGGCACCGGATCGCGGTCCGGGCAAGCACACCGTCCGCGCTGGCCGATGCTCTCGACGCCTGGCTCTCCGGCCCCGCACCGCTCGCGACCGCCGCGGGGCCCGTGCCGCCGGGGGACGCGCCCACCCGGGTGGTGTTCCAGTTCACCGGCCAGGGTTCGCTGCGCCCCGGAGCGGTGGCGGCCCTGTACGAACGGTTTCCCGTCGTGCGTGAGGTCCTCGACGCCTGCGAGGAGTGGCATCGCCGGCTCACCGGTGAACCGATGCTGACCGGACTCCTCACCGAGGGGGCGGGCACACCGGGGGCTGTCTGGCCGACCGCGACCGCGCAGCCGGCCCTGTTCGCCCTGCAGTGCGCCCTGGTCCGGCTGTGGGACGAGTCGGGCATCAGACCTTGGGCCGTGACAGGCCACAGCGTCGGTGAGTACGCGGCGCTCTTCGCGGCCGGGGCGCTGTCGCTCGCGGACGGCCTGGAACTCAGCGCGCACCGGGGCCGGTTGATGCGGGACCACTGCGCGCCGGGCGCCATGGTGGCGGTGGCGCTGGAGCGGGAGTCCGCCGTGGAGCTCGCCGCCTCGCACCCCGGGCTGGAGCTCGCCGTGACCAACGGGGAACGCTCCCAGGTGCTGGCCGGTCCCGTCGCGGGCGTGGACCGGATGTGCGCCGCGCTCGATGACCGGGGCACCCCGTACGAACGCCTCGCGGTGGACCGGGCCTTCCACACCGCCGCTACGGAGCCGATGCTCGACGCGTTCGCAGTGGTACTGGCGAAGACCCCCTTCACACCGGTACGGACCCGCTTCATCAGCTCTCTCGACGGCCGGACCCGTGAGCCCGGCTGGATGCCGGACCCGGAGCATCTGGTCCGCCACACCCGCGAGCCGGTGCGCTACGACGCGTCGCTGCGTGCCGTCGCCGGTGAACGGCCCGACGTGCTCCTGGAGATCGGGCCGCACACCACACTCAGCAGCCTGGCCCGCCGCTCCCTGCCGGCGGTGCGGGCGACTCCCTCCCTGCACCGGGGCACCGGACTCACGGCGCTCTTCGGCGCTGCGGCGGCTCTGCACTGCGCGGGAGCCGATGTCCGCTGGGAGACGTTCCTGGCCGGCACCGCAGGGCGGCGCGTCCCGCTGCCCGGCTACCGCTTCCAGCACCGACACCACTGGGTCGGGGCCCTGCCCGGGCCCCGCGGACCCATTTCCCCGGCACGAGAGGAACGCACCATGACGTCAGAAGCGACGGAGACCAGACGTTTGCTGGACAGCATTCTCGGTGTGCTGTCCGGAGCCTTCGGAGAGGACCTCACCTCGGTCCCGGCCGACACCCCGTTCTTCGATCTCGGTGCGGACTCGCTCCTCATGATCAATGTGCTCCGGGAGATCGAACAGGAGCACCACGTCAGAATCACGATGCGTGAGCTGTTCGACGAGACGGGAACGCCCCGGCTCCTCGCCGAACTCGTCGCTGCGCGGCTGCCCCGGCAGCCCGGGGCCGCCCCCCTGCCGGCCGCAGCGCAGCCCTCCGTCCCCCCGCCGTTCGCCCACGCGCCGATACCCGCGCAGAGCACCGCACCGCCCTCCCCCGGCGTACCGCCTGTCCCCACCGCGTCGACCGGCGGGGCACCGCCTGTCCCGCACGCCGCCGCGGACGCCGGTTTCGTCACCCGGCAGGAGCTGCTGGACCTGGGCCAACGGGTCCAGCAGCTGTCACAGATCCAGCTCCAGATGCTCACCCAGCTCTCCCAGCTGCTCGCACTCCAGAGCAACTCGGCGGCGGCCCTGCCGGACGACGAGGTGGTCCGGTGAACGAGCAGGAGAGCCTCACGGCCACCCTGGACCGGGACCTGGCCGCCATGGCCGGACTCGCCCGGCGCATCACCGAACAGATCGACGCCGGGCAGAGCGACGCCGGGCAAGCCATGGCAGACAGCGCGCAACAGCCCCAGGCACACGGGCCGCGCGTGGTGATCGCCCCCGATGCCGGCATGGTCCGCTCCACCTCACCCCGCACTCAGCAAGAGCATCTCGACGACCTGGTACGCCGGTACACGGCCCGTACAGCGGCCTCCAGGCAACTCGCTCAGCGCCACCGCCGCAGACTCGCCGACAGCAGAGCGGTCGTCGGATTCCGCAAGTCGACCAAGGAGATGCTCTATCCCGTAGCGGCCCGTCGCGCGGACGGCGCACGGATCGAGGACATCGACGGCAACAGCTATACCGACATCACCATGGGCTTCGGGGTGCTCCTCTTCGGCCACGAGCCCGGCTTCGTCCGGGAAGCCGTACGCGAACACCTCTCCCGGGGCATCCGGCTCGGCCCCCGCAGTGTCGAGACGGGCGGTGCCGCCGAGCTGCTGTGCGAACTGACCGGGCTGGAACGGGTGGCCTTCGCCAACTCCGGTACGGAGGCCAACGCGGGGGCGATCCGTCTCGCCCGTGCCGCCACCGGCCACGACCGGATCGTCACGTTCCAGGGCTCCTACCACGGTCATGCCGACCAGGTGCTGGGCCGGCCGGCCGGCCGCGGTGCTCAGGAGGGGACCGTGCCCGTCTCCCGGGGCATCCCGCACAGTGCCGTCGGCGAACTGACCGTCCTCGAATACGGCAGTGAGGAGGCCCTCCAGGCGATCGAACGGGACGCGGCGCGGATCGCGGTGGTCATCGTCGAACCCGTGCAGAGCAGGCATCCCTCGCTCCAGCCTGCCGCGTTCGTCCGCAGGCTGCGCGAACTGACCGCCCGTCACGGCATCGTGCTGATGTTCGACGAGATGCTGACCGGATTCCGTCCCGCTCTCCGTGGCGCGCAGGACCTCTACGGCGTCACGCCGGATCTCGCCACCTACGGCAAGCTCCTCGGCGGCGGATTCCCCATCGGCGCGGTCGCCGGCCGCTCCGACATCATGGACGGGATCGACGGCGGCCACTGGACCTACGGGGACGACAGCGGTCCGACCGCCGACACCACCTTCTTCGGCGGCACCTACCTGCAGCATCCCGTGTCGATGACCGCGGCGCACGCCGTACTCACTCATCTGAAGGAACACAGTCCGCACCTTCAGGAACGGCTCAACGCCCGGACGACCGAACTGGCCACCGGGCTCAACGACTTCTTCGAGGCCGAGGAATTCCCCCTGCGGATGGGCTGGTTCGGCTCCCAGTTCCGCTTCGAGCACCGCGCCGACATGGAGCTCCTCTACTACCATCTGATGCTGCGGGGCGTGCATGTGTGGGAGTGGCGCAACTTCTTCCTCTCCACGGCCCACACCGACGGTGACATCGAGCACGTGGCCGACGCCGTGCGGGGGTCGCTGAGGGACCTGCGGAAGGCCGGCTTCTTCCGCACCGGCAAAGCCCCGTCCCGGAGGCCCGCTCCCGGCCGGGCAGACGTCACACCGGCAGGCGTCACACCGGCGGCGGCCCTGCCGGTCCCGATGGCCGAAGCCGTCGTCGAAGCGGTGACCGATGCGCCTCCCGTTCCCGTGGCCGCCCCGGTTTCCGCGGCGCCCGCGACGCCGCGCCGCGCGGACTTCAGCCTCTACTTCTTCGGCGACTACCCGGACGACGGACCCGGTCCGAAGGAGGGCCGCTACGAACTGCTCATGGAGGCGGCCCGGTTCGCCGACCACCACGGGTTCGAGGCGCTGTGGATGCCCGAACGGCACTTCAACTCGTTCGGCGGCCTCTTCCCGAACCCCGCCGTCCTGGCCGCGGCACTGTCCCGGGAGACCCGGCGCATCCGCCTCAACGCCGGCTCGGTCGTGCTCCCGCTGCACGACCCGATCCGGGTGGCGGAGGAGTGGTCCATGGCGGACAACCTCTCCGGCGGACGCGTCGGCCTCGGTGTCGCGAGCGGGTGGAACGCCAACGACTTCGTCTTCTTCCCCGAGCGCTTCGGGCCGCACAAGCAGGAGATGTACGACCGGCTGGAACAGGTGCGGAGCCTCTGGCGGGGCGAGACGCTGCGCCGCACCACCGGGGACGGCGAACGGGAGATCCGGCTCTTCCCGCGCCCCGTCCAGACGATGCCGCCGCTCTACACGGCGGTGGTCGCCAACCCGGAGTCCTACGAACAGGCCGCCGCGCACGACCTGGGCATCGTGACCAACCTGATGACCCAGGACATCGACCAGCTCAGGGACAACATCGCCCGCTACCGCCGGGCACGGGCGCGGCACGGCCTCGACCCGGACGCCGGGCGGGTCGCCGTCCTGCTGCACACCTATCTCTCCGAGGACCACGACACCGCCCGGGCCGAGGCCTTCGCGCCGATGGCCCGCTACATGCAGGCCTCCCTGTCCCTGTTCAGCGGCGTCACCAACAGTCTCGGAGTCACCACCGACCTGAGATCGCTCAGCGAGGACGACCTGGACGTGGTCTTCCGGCGCGCCTACGGCCGCTACTGCGACCAACGGGCCCTGATCGGATCTGTGGACACCGTCCTGCCCGTGGCCGAGGCGGTGGTCGACGCGGGCGCGGACGAGATCGTCGCGCTGGTCGACTTCGGCGTCTGTGCGGACCAGCTGCGCGCCGGTCTCCCCCGGCTGGACGCCCTCCGCCGCCGGCACCGGGAGCGACGGGCACCCGATCCGGGCGCGCCCCTGTCCCCGGGCCAGGAGCGGATCTGGTTCCTGGAACGCCTGCTCCCGGGACGCACCGCCTACAACGAGGTGAAGGCGATCCGGCTGCGCGGTGCGCTCGACACCGAGGCGCTGCACACCGCGCTGCGTCGGCTCGTCGCCCGCCACGAAGGGCTGCGCACCGTCTTCCGGCAGGCCGGCGATTCGGCGGTCCAGCTGGTGCGGGAGGCCGCCGAGCCCGACTTCGCCGTGGTGGACGGCACCCTCCGGGCCGAGGCCGCCGTGCGGGAGGCACTGGCGACGGAGAGCGCCCGCCGCTTCGACCTGGAGAACGGCCCGCTGTTCGTCAGCCGGGTCGTGCGTACCGCGGCCGACGAGCACGTGCTGGTCCTGTCCTTCCACCACATCGTGGTCGACGCGGCCTCGGCGACCGTCCTGTGCCGGGACCTCTCCGCCTTCTACCGGGCGGAGCGCGACGGCACGGAGGCCGGTCTGCCCGCACTGACCTGGAGCTACGCCGAGCACGCACGGGAACAGCGCGCGGCGGCGGACAGCCCTGACACCGCGCGGGACCTGGCCCACTGGCGGCGCGTGCTCGGCGGAGACCTGCCGGTCCTCGAACTGCCCACCGACCGCCCCCGGCCGACGGAGATGACCTCCGAGGGCCGCGCTGTCTTCCGCTCCCTCGACCCCGGCCTGTCCGAACAGGTCAGGCAGCTGAGCCGCGGCCACCGCGCCACCCTGTTCATGACCCTGGTGGCCGGCTGGGCGGCGATGCTGCAACGGGTCACGGGGCAGGAGGACATCGTCATCGGCGTCCCGGTCTCCGACCGGCCGCAGCGGGCCGAGGAGCTGATCGGCTTCTTCGTCAACACCCTCGCTCTGCGGGTCGACCTCACCGGCGATCCCGGGTTCGCGACGCTGCTGGACCGGGTGCGTACCGTCGCGCTCGACGCCTACGACCACGCGGGGACCCCGTTCGAGAAGGTGGTGCGCGTGCTCGCTCCGCCCCGCAGGACGGACCGCACGCCGGTGTTCCAGGTGTGCGCCGAGTTCCAGTCGGCGGAGCCGTTCCGCCTCGACCTCCCCGGCATCGAGGCAGTCGCGCTGGACGCGGGCCCCGACAAGGCGCTGACCGACCTGACGGTCTACTTCACCGACGGGCCGGAGGGCGTTCGCTGTCATCTGGAGTACAACTCCGACCTGTTCGAGCCGAGCACCGTCGACATGTTCTTCACGGTCTTCCGCGATCTCCTGGCCGCCGCCGTCGGCAAGCCCGGCACACCGCTGTCCCTGCTCGCGCGCACGGCGGTCGAGGGTGACGAGGTGCCGGAGAGCTGGGAACACGGCCCGGTCCGGCCGGTCGCGGACACCACCGTGCACGACTGGGTCGCCCGGCAGGCCGCAGAGCACCCCGCGCGGACCGCGGTGGTGGGCGAGGACGCCGTACTGACCTACCGGGAGCTGGACGAGCGCGCCGGCCGACTCGCCGCCGTGCTCGCGGAACGCCGGGCGGACGATGACCAGGAACCCCTGGTGGCGGTGTGGCTGCCACGCTCCGCGGAGCTCGTCGTGGCGCTGCTCGCCGTGCTGCGGGCCGGTTGCGCGTATGTGCCGCTCGACCCGTCGCTCGGTGCCGTCCGCGCCACGCAGGTGATCGCCGAGAGCGGCGCCCGCACGGTGATCAGCGGCGCGGACGGACCGGTGGAGCTGCGGCTGCCCGGATCGGTGACCGTCGTCGCGCCGGACGCCGCCCCGGCGGGAGGCCCCGGGTCAGGCACCGGGGGCTCGTCCCCTTCCTCCGCGTGCTCCGTCATCTACACCTCGGGCAGCACCGGCACGCCCAAGGGTGTCGTGCTCACACACCGCGGCCTCGTGGACCTCTGCCAGTGGCACCACGAACGCTTCGCGTTCACCGGCGACGACCGGAGTGCCGTCGTGTGCAGCCAGAGCTTCGACGCCTCCCTCCTGGAGATCTGGCCGGCGCTGACGGCGGGCGGCACGATCGTCGTGGCCGGTGAGCCGGTCCGCCGCGATCCGCTCGCCCTGGCCCGGTGGTACGCGGACCAGGACATCGCCTTCAGCGTCCTGCCGACGGCCCTGGGCGAACAGGTGCTGCGCCTGCCGGCAGCCGATCAGCCCCCGCTGCGCCATCTGCTGCTGGGCGGCGAGGCGCTCCGGAGCCACCCCAGGCCCGAGGCCCCCTACGAGACGCTGAACATCTACGGCCCGACCGAGACGACCGTGCTGTGCGTCGTCGGTACGGTCCCGCCCAGGGCCGACGGGCCCGTCCCGGACGAGGGAGCGGACGTGATCGCGATCGGGCGTCCGGCCGACAACGTCACCGTGCGCGTGGTGGACGCGTCGGACAAGCCGGTGCCCATCGGTGCGGTGGGGGAGCTCTTCGTCGGTGGTCCGGGGGTGGCCGCAGGCTATCTGCACCGGCCGGACCTCACCGAGGAGAGGTTCGCGGCCGGGCCGGAGGGCGGGACGGAGACCCGCTGCTACCGCACGGGTGATCTGGTCCGCTGGACGGCGGACGGGCGACTCGTGTTCGTGGGCCGCACCGACGACCAGGTGAAGATCCGCGGATTCCGGGTCGAGCCGGAGGAGGTGGCACAGGTCCTGGGCCGTCTCGACGGTGTCAGCCGGGCGGCCGTCGTGGGCCTGCGCCGTGCGAACGGCGAGGCCTTCCTGTCCGCCTATGTGGTACCCACCGAGCCGGGCTGGGACAGTACGGCGGAGCAACGGTCCCGCACGGACCGGTGGGCCGAAGAGCTGAACCTCCACCTGCCGGAGTACATGGTGCCGCGCGTCTGGCGGGTCCTCACCGAACTGCCGCTGACCGGTAACGGGAAGGTGGACCGGACGAAGCTCCCGGCGGCCGATCCCTTCCTCCCGGCGGACGGAGAGGGGGCCCGCCGGGCCGACGGCCCGCCGCCGGAGGCCGAACCCCTCACCGCACTGGAGAACGGACTTCGTGATCTCTGGGCGGCCGAGTTCGACCTCACCGCGTCAGGCATCGATCCGGACGTCTCCCTCTTCGACCTGGGCGGACATTCGCTCACCGCGATGAGGCTGGTCAACCGGATAAGAGAGGCGTGGGGCATCGAGTACCCGCTTTCGCGCCTCTACCAGGAGCCCACGCTGCGCGCCATGACGGAGTTCGTGCACGGCGCCGGATCGAGAAGGGTCGTCCGCACGGGCCCGGCCAGCCATCAGCAGGCGCGCTTCGCCTCCGTGCACTCCCGCCACGCCAAGCCGCAGGTCTTCAACGTCGCCCTGCGGATCACCTTCTCCGGCCGACTGGACCCCGCATCGCTGCGCACCGCACTCCAGCAACTGACAGAACGTCATGAAGCGCTGCGCACCCGCCTGGTACGCGAGGGCCTCAGCTCCTGGCGACAGGAAGTGCTCGAACCCCGCCCCGTCGACCTGCCCGTGGACGACCTCACCTCACGGCCGGAGCCGGAACGGCAGGCCCAGGTGCGACGGCTCGCCGAGCAGGCGACGGAGACACCGCTCGACCTCTTCGAGGGGGACGTGCTCTCCACCCGCCTGCTGCGCACCGGTGCCGAGGAGTGGGTACTGCTGCTCGTGATGCACCACTGCACCTGCGACGGGTGGGCCCTGACCACGCTGCTGAAGGAACTCGCCGCGCTCTACCGTACGGCTGCCACCGGAACCGGACACGGTCTGTCATCCGCGGCGCCGCAGCAGGTGGAGTACGCGCACTGGCAGGTCGCCCACGAGGCGGCGACCCGTGAGCGCCGCACGGACTACTGGCTGGAGGAACTCGCCGACTCCCCCTTCACGGTGGATCTGCCGCTGGACCGGCCGCGGCCCGACACACTCAGCGGGCGGGGCGGAGTCATCGAGTTCACCGTGCCCGCCGAGGTCCGGGCCGATGTGGAACGGCTGGCTGTCCGGCGGGCGACCACGCCCTTCGTGGTGACCGCGGCGGCGCTCGGCCGGCTGCTGGCCGCGAAGGCGGAGCAGGAGGACGTGGTGATGAGTGTCTCCTACGCCGGTCGGGAGAGCCGCGAGTTCGAGTCCCTGGTGGGCTGCACGGCCATCGCGCTCGCCCTGCGGGTCCGTGACGCGCGCGCCGGTTCCTTCGCGGCGCTGATGGAGCGGGTCACCCGTACGACGGTCCTGGGCATGGAGCACGCCATGCCGCCGCGCCGGGTAGCACCGGCGATGCGGGAGCGCAGGGGCGTCGACATGCCGGACGGCCTGGCCATCGGCCTGGCCTACGAGAGTTCGCTGGACACCGGGATCGAACTGCCGGGAATCACCACCACGGTGGCGGAGATCGCCCCGGCCGCGTCCCGGTCGGAGTTCATCATGGTGCTGACCCCGGCCGGAGACGTTCTGGAGGGCGCCGTGGAGTACTCGGCCGACCTGTGGGACCGGGCGACGGTCGAGACGTGGACACGGGAGTACGTGCGGCTGCTGCGGGACGAGGTCAGGGAGGCGCTCGCCGACGGCGCCCACCTCCAGCCGGACAGCCCGCGGTAGCCGGCCCTGCGGTTGGTCACGCCGCCAACGCGTGACCAACCGCGGTCAGGAGCAGGCAGACGAGCGCCTCCGCCCGGACGGCAAAGCAGCGCCGGTGCCAGCCGGGCCTGGTTCGAACTTCCGGCGGAACAGCGGGCGGTGAAACCCCTCTGGACGCGCGAACGATTTCGCCGGGACGCGATCCCGTCGATCCCGAACGTGAGCACGTGGCGCCGGAACAGCGGCCAGTCGACGGTCGAGTACCTCGGCATGATCAGGTCATGGCCCCCTGGGGCATCATGCGGAGCTGCACGGAAAAGGGCACCGGCGGATCGGACAGCGGCTCGGGCGGAAGCTCCGGCGGCAAGAACGACGACGACAAGAACGATGAAAAGAAGAAGGACTGCCGGGACAATTCCAATGTCGCCTTCTACGGCAATGTGACCACCGGCGCACCCGGTGGCGGGCGCTACACGCTCGCCTCGGCCGGGACCCGTACGCGGGTTGCCGTCAGTGGCGCCGGGCTCGCGGCCGGCCCCGCCGCCCCCGCCGATAGAGCCCGAGCCGGAGCCCGAGCCGGAGCCGGAGCCCACACGAGATCTTCCTGGACGGCTTCGAGCCGAAGAATCCGTACATCAAGGGCGTCTGGAAGCTCCAGCCGGCCGACGGCACCCGGTGCGCCCCGGGGAGCCCTCCGGCTTCCCCGGGGGTACGCAAGGCGAGTCCGTGCTCCGCGACCGCTGCTGACGGATTCCCGCCATGCGGGCCAGCCGCCAACACGGCACGGTGTCAGGCAAGTTGACGTGGGGGAAATTCCTCGCAGCGCCCGGACCACCCATTCACCGGGTGCGCGGAGGAGAGACATCCATGACCAGAGCATCCGCGAGACGGCGGTCCCGGCTCCTGGCAGCCGGGCTGTCGCTCGTACTGCTGCCGGCCGGACAGGCCGTCGCAGCCGGGGCAATGGGGGCGACAACGGGCACCGACCGTGCCGCGTCGCCCGTGCACGCACCCACGACCGCGCGAACCGTCACCCTCATCACCGGTGACCGCGTGACCGTGACCGACCTCGGCGCGGGCCGGAAGTCGGTCGCCGTGGAGCGCCCCGCGGGCGCGACCGGAGCGGTGCACAGCGATATATCCGACGGGCGGATCACCGTCGTACCCGACGAGGCCCGGCCCTACCTGCAGGCGGGCGTCCTCGACGCCGAGCTCTTCGACGTCACCGCTCTGATCGAGCAGGGACTCGGCGACTCGTCCTCCGACGGTCTGCCGCTCATCGTGACGTACACCAAGAACGCCCGGGGCGCGACGCCCCGCGGAGCGCGCCAGGTCCGCGGTCTGCCGAGTGTGGGCGGTGCGGCCCTGGAGGCGTCGAAGTCCGGGGCGTTCTGGCGCACGGTCGCGCCGGACGCCAACTCCGCGGCCGCCAGAACAACTTCAGCACCCACTCGGCTGGCGGGCGGGGTCGAGAAGATCTGGCTGGACGCCCGCGTCGACGCCGCGATGGAGTCCAGTAACGCCCAGATCGGCACCCCCGCGGCCTGGGAGGCCGGGCTGACCGGCAAGGGTGTCAAGGTCGCCGTCCTCGACACAGGGGTGGACCTGACCCATCCCGATCTCAAGGACCGGGTGAGCGAGACCAAGAGCTTCATCGACGGCCAGGAGGTCGCCGACCGGAACGGCCACGGCACGCACGTCTCGTCCACCGTGGGTGGCAGCGGTGCGGCCTCCGACGGCAAGGAGAAGGGCGTCGCGCCCGGCGCCACGCTCGCCGTCGGCAAGGTCCTCAGCGACAAGGGTTCCGGCACCGAGTCGCAGATCATCGCCGGTATGGAGTGGGCGGCCAAGGACGTCCAGGCCAAGATCGTCTCCATGAGCCTCGGATCGTCGCAGGGCAGTGACGGCACCGACCCGATGGCCCAGGCGGTGAACACCCTTTCCAAGGACACGGGCGCCCTGTTCGTGATCGCGGCAGGCAACGCCGGCTCCCCCGGCAGCATCGGCTCCCCCGGCGCAGCCGACTCCGCGCTGACGATCGGCGCGGTCGACTCCGCCGACCGGCTTGCGTACTTCTCCAGCCAGGGTCCGCGTTTCGGCGACAACGCGCTGAAGCCCGACCTGTCCGCGCCGGGCGTGGACATCCTCGCGGCCCGTTCGCAGCTCGTGAGCGGCAGCGGCCCGTACACATCGATGAGCGGTACGTCCATGGCGACCCCGCACGTCGCGGGCGTGGCGGCGCTGCTCGCCGAGAAGCACCCGGACTGGAACGGGCAGCAGCTCAAGGACGGGCTGATGAGCACGTCCAAGCAGATCAGCGGCACGTCGTACGAGGTCGGTGCGGGCCGCGTGGACGTCCCGTCCGCCATCGCCGCGCAGATCACCGCGACCGGCAGCGCCGACCTCGGCTTCATCGGCTGGCCGTACGAGGCGAACAAGCCGGTCACCAGGACGCTGACCTACACCAACGCCTCCGACCGGCCGGTCACCCTGGCGCTGACCGCTGAGGGCGCTCCCGCCGGCGTGGTCACCCTCGCCGACTCCACCCTCACCGTGCCCGCACACGGCACCGCGCAGACCACGGTCACCGGTGACGGCACCGCCGCGCCCGTCGGCGCCACCTCCGGCCGGATCGTCGCCAAGGACGGCGACACAGTGGTCGCGCACACGGCCTTCGGCCTGACCAAGGAGCAGGAGCGCTACACCCTCACCGTCCACGTCAAGGACCGCGACGGTGCCCCATCCGCCGCATACGTGGCTGTAAAGCAGCTGGCCAAGGACACGTCGGTCATCCCGGCCTCGGTCGGCGAATCCGGCACGCTCAAGCTGCGCGTGAAGCCGGGCATGTACACCCTGTCCAGCTTCCTCGACGTGCACGGCAGCAAGGGCAAGGACTCGCTCGGCCTCGGTCTGCTCACCGAGCCCGAGGTCACCATGGACCGTGACCGCGAAGTCACCCTCGACGGGACGAAGTTGCGGGAGATCCGGGCCGAGGTGGACCGGCGGACCGAGACCCGTCAGCTGATCATGAAGTTCAACCGGTCCGCGAACGGCGAGTCCTTCGCGCCGGCCGTGCAGGTCCCGCCGAAGTACGACAGCATCTTCGCCGCGCCGACCCGCAAGCCCGCCACGGGCACCTTCGAGTACCGGACCGTCTGGCGGCTCGGCAAGCCGCAACTCGATGTCGAAGCAGGCGGCAAGCGGCTCGGCGAGACGGCCGTGCAGTACGGATCGGACATGTTCACCGGGCAGAAGCGGATGGACCTGGTGGACGCGGGCGCCGGATCCACCGCCGACTACGCCGGCAAGGACGTGGTGGGCAAAGCGGTCGTCGTGCGTCGCACCGACGCGATCACGACCACCGAGCTGGCCCAGAACGCACGGGATGCGGGCGCCAAGGCTCTGTTCGTCACCGACGAGGCTCCCGGACGGCTGATGGCCAACTTCAGCGCGGCCGACGGGGAGACTCGTCCCCTGTACATCGCGACGGTGAACGCGCAGGATGGCGCGCGCCTGATCGAGGCCGCTCGGCTCGGCCGGGGCGTGGAACTGACCGGTACCCAGTTCACGCCGTTTGTCTACGACCTCAGCAAGGGATACCCGGGGGCGATCCCCGCTGATCTGACATACCGGCCGGGCAAGAGCGAACTGGCGGTGGTCAACAACAAGTTCCACGCGGCGATTCCCGCCGACGGCGGCGAGTTCCGCTACTCGATCACCGGCAGCTTCCCCTACGGCATGGGCTTCCAGGAGAAGATCAGGTTCCCCGCGGAGCGCACCGACTACATCAGCGCCGGCCCCGACCAGGGCTGGCACGAGTCCATGTCCAGCGGCCCGGGCACCCTGGAGGAGCGCAGCGGCGTCGTGCACTATCGCGGCGGCACGCGCTCCGGGACCGACTGGTTCAAGCCGGTCCTGCACCCGTGGCTGGGTACCGGTCTCGGCTGGGGCCAGCGTCGCGCGGGCAACGACCTGGAGTTCAACACGCCGGGCTGGGGCGACTCGGGACCGGACCACACCGGCTTCGGCGAAGTGTTCAACCAGAAGTCGCTGACCCAGTTCACCGAGGTGTACGTGGACGGGGTGCAGGTCGACCGGAGGAAAAGCTCGGGAGTGCACGCCTGGCGCGTCAAGCCGACCGAGCAGGACTTCAAGGTGGTCACCGACACCACGATGGACCCGGACGTCTGGCGGCTCTCCACGAAGGGCCACTCCGAATGGACCTTCAAGTCGTCCGCCACGCCGGCCGACCGGTGGACGTATCTGCCGATGCTCAACCTCGGGTTCGACGTCGACACCGACCTGCACGGTGATGTGCGGGCCGGAAAGCGGCTGGATCTCGGGATCTACTCCGAGTACGTCAAGGGCGCCACGGACACCGGGAAGATCACCGGCTCCACGCTGGAGGTCTCCTTCGACGACGGCGCGACGTGGACATCCGTCGAACTCGACGGCGTACGCGGCAAGTCCGCCGCCTGGGCCGGCTCTGTGCGGGTGCCGAAGGACGCGCGGTACGTCTCCGTGCGGGCCTCGGCCACCGACGACCGGGGCGGCTCGGTCAAGCAGGAGATCGTCCGCGCGGTGGGCGTACAGAAGTAGTGGGCGTACAGAAGTAGCTGACGCCTGCGCAGTGGCCCCGCGGGCCGAAACCACCTGAAGGAGCGCGGTACCCGGCGGATTTCGCCGGGTACCGCGCTCCGTGGCGGCGGCCGCGCGGGAGCCGGCCTCGCGTTCCCGTTCCCGGGTGCGCCGGCCCACGCCGGGACCGCTCCGCCTCAGCCCCGGACGCGTGCGCGTCGCGAGACCGCCGCGCGCAGCACGCGCTGCCCCTCGGCCGACACGTCCAGCACCTGGCGCAGCCCGGCTCCGGCGGGGGCCTTGTCCGCGATCTCCGCCAGCATCTCCAGGATCCGGATCTGGCGCGCGGTCTCCCCGGCCAGCAGCGGTCCCGCCCCCTGCGGGTCGCCCGCCCGGCAGTGCCCCACCAGCTCCGCCCGGTCGGCGCGCTCGGCGTCGTGCCCGAGGTGGACCTCCAGGGCCAGCACCGAGCAGGCGTCCGCCCAGCCGCGCAGCTCCGCGCCCGCCCGGTCCGCGGGCGCCTCGCCGAGCAGCTTCCGGATCCGCTGGACGGCCGCCTCCGCGCCGGGCAGCGCGTCCATCGCCGCACGTGCCTCGGCCAGCCGGTCCGGCCAGGCCGCCCCGTCCGCGCAGCCGGCCCAGAGCGGGCGCAGCGGGTCGGGGTCGGCCCCCTCGGCGGGCTGCGGCAGGCAGCGGTCGAGGCAGGCGGCCCCGCTCGCGGTCAGTCCCCGCTCATCAGCGGCGGCGATCAGTTCCAGCAGGCTCATCGGCGTCTCCCGTCGGCCCTCCCCATGCCGGGACGCATGGGGACGCAGCGCTTCCTGTACCGCGTTCAGCGCCGAATGGCCGAAAATCGTCACTGTGTGAGGCCGAAACCGCTTGCTGTCGGCGGCCGGTTCCCCGGCCCGCGGGCGCGGCCTACGGCCGGGCGCTGAGCGGGTACATGCCGAGGGCGGCCCGCTCGCCCTGCATCCGGGTCAGCTCGCGCACGAACAGGACCGCGAAGACCGCGGCCGTGATGTCGAGCAGATCGGACACCACCATCTGCGAGGCGGCGTTCGCGATCTCCTGCGGCATCTCGGCCCGGTCGTACTGCCGGGAGGCGTACCGGCCGAACAGCAGCGAGACCACCCACGCACCCCACCACAGGTTCACCGGTACCTGGGAGACGTTGCGCCAGGTGCCGTCGGTGTGGGTCGGGGCACTCGCGACCCAGATCCCGCCCGCGATCCGGCGCGGCAGCCACAGTCCTGCGACCGGCATGAACCAGCCACCGATGGCCCAGCCGGGCCGCATCGGCTGGACGCTCGCGTCGAAGATCCCGGCGTTCGCCCGGACCCGCCAGAACCACATGATGAACGCGACGGCGGTGGCGACGGTCGCGAGGAACTGCAGGACGCCGGCGCCCGCGTAGAACATGTCGGCGCGGTCGGCCTCCGCTTCGTCGATCGCCACGAAGCCGTTGTCGGGACCGTTGCCCAGCAGGCTTCGGATGTTGACGTCCGCGGCCACCGCCAGCAGGTCCGCCACGACGACGACCGCCAGCAGGACGACGACGGTCTTCGCGAGCCCGTCGGGCGAACGCAGCCACTGCTGCGGAGCGGTGAAGGCCGGGGCGTACGGTGCCTGAGCCCCGGCCGGTCCGGCCGGCTGCGCGCAGAGCGCGCAGCGCCCGTCGCCGGTGACCGGTGGTCTCGTACGGCAGGTGGAGCACAGCACGGAGCAACCCCCCAGGGTTGTGGGCGCGAAGAGAATCCGGACGCGGACGAGAGAAGGCGCGCGCTCCTCCCCAAGAGCGCGCGGCATCCGGAACATAGCCCCGGGTCAACGCCCTGTCCACAGCAATTCCGGGGCCGCCCCCGCACGCCGGCCGCGGCGCGGTGCTCAGCCCTTGTCGATCTCCCCCGCCAGTGTCCGGAAACCGTCCCAGCTCAGCTTCGGCGTCCCCGGGTCCCACAGCTTCTGGGACGTCGCCCGCAGCGGCATCCGGACGCCCTGCGCCACCTGGGCCGCGGTCTGGGCCTGCGGCAGATCGCCCCAGACGGCGAACCGGCCACCGAGGATCTGGCTTGAGTAGCGCGCCGGGACGGGGGTGGTGCCGCGCAGGACGAGGGGGGTCCACTGCTCGTAGATCCGCTTGCCGGTGGGGTAGACGAAGTTGTTGGGCTGGCCGAGCACGTAATAGAGGAACTCGTCGTTGAGGTTCATCACCCGGCGGCCCTCGCGCAGATACTCCTCCGGCGACCGGGCCCCGTACTCCTTGCCCGTCCAGTACTCGACCTCGATGTTCTTGTCCGCCTTGACGATGCCGTCGCGGAAGAGGCCGTCGTTCCACGCCTTGGGCTGTTTGCCGTGCGGGCGGACCACCGCCGCGCGGTCGTTGAGCCAGCCGGTGGCGAGGTCGCCGATCCCGGCCTGCGGCCCGTACTTCCGTACGGCGGCGCTCTGCAGCTGGGGGTAGGAGGCGGCGGGGTCCTGCGCCATCAGCGCGCGGTACTCGTCGGCGCCCAGATGCCAGTACGCACCGCGGAAGAGCTCCGTGTACTCGCCGAGGAGCTCGTCGATGAGTTTCGCCGCGCCGGGCTTGGAGATGTCGAGCGACCCGGTCGAGGCCACGCCCGACACATTGTGCAGCTGGAGGTCGGGGTGGGCGCGCAGGACCGCGCCGAGGTGGCCCGGGGAGTCGATCTCCGGCACGACCTGGATGTGCAGCCGGTCGGCCAGGGCGACGATCTGCCGCACCTGTGCCTTGGTCAGGTGCTCGGGCGAGACCACTTCGGGGTGGGTGTCGGACTGGATACGGAAGGCCTGGTCGTCGGAGAAGTGCAGGCCGAACTGGTTGAGCTTGAGGTCGGCCATCTCGCGCAGCCGGTCCTCGATCCAGGCCACGCTGTAGAACTTGCGCGCGATGTCGAGGTTGAACCCGCGCTGCGGGCGGTCGGGACGGTCGCGCACCTCGCCCTCGGGCATGACGCCGTCGGCCCGCACCGACTGCTTGAGGGTGCGGGTCCCGTAGAAGACACCCGCCTCGCCGGGCCCGCTGATGGTGACGCGGCCGTCGTGGGCCTTGAGGGTGTACGACTCGGGCCCGCCCCCGGCCGTCGGGGTCAGGGCCAGTTCCACATCGCCGGCCCGGGCCGGCGTCTCACCCCGGTAGCCGATCTTCAGCTCGCCCGCGAGCAGCCGCCCCTCGTCGTCGAGCCCCTTGCTGCCGTCGGCGATCACCACCGCGCTGCCCTTGCCCGGCCGCCAGCCGGGACCGTGGGCGGGGATGTGTTCGCGTACGGCGGGGATGGTGCGGGGCGTCCTCGACAGCGGATAGCTCCGGGTCGGGGAGGGCGTGGGGGCGGCGGACGAGGCCCGGGGCGAGGCCGTGGCCCCGGCCTCGCGCGCGGTGTCGGAGCTGTCGGGCCACAGGACGACGGTGAGCGTCACCGCGGCCGCCGCGGTGACGGCCGCTCCGGCCGTGAGGGCGCCGCGTGAGGGCGACATCGGTAAGAAACCTCCGGTTTTCAGTGGAAAAGGGGGCAAAAGTGAGGAGATAGCCGGGCATTCTCCTCGCTATTTCGTCCATCAGTCATCCCGAAACTCTCCCGTCCGGGTGAAATTCGCGCATTCGTCGGACGGCCGTTGCCCGGCCTCGCTAGCTTTGAGGCACATTCGTCTCTCCCTTCACTCTGCATCCACCTGGTCTCTTCGATCCCTCTCCACTCCAGGTTCACAGATGCCGCTGATTCGAGGAGCCCACGCTGTCCAGGTCCAGCGAGTCCCACGCCGGCCTCCCTGAGCAACCGCACCGGCCCGCCGGACGGACCGCCGTGCCTCTCCAGGGCTGCGGACCCGTACCCGGCCGGACCGTTCCGCACGGCTTCGGCCTGCGCCGTTTCAACGCCGCGGCCGCCGCCGACGTCGAGGCGGCCCTGCTGGACTGCTTCGGCAGCCGCCGCTGGGCCCAGCGGCTGGCTGCCCACCGCCCCTACCCGGACCTCGACGCGCTGCTCGCCGCCGCCGAGGAGGCAGGCTACGACCTCTCCCTCACCGACCGCGCCGAGGCGCTCGCCGCCGAGGTCTCCCCGGCGCTGCCGCCCGACGCGGCACCCTCCGCCCACCTCGCGCTGGCCGCCGCGCACGCCGCGTACGAGAGCCGCTTCGGCCATGTCTTCGTCATCTGCCTCGACGGTGTCCGGCCCGCCGAGCACCCCGACCACGTCCTGGCGGGCATCCGGGCCCGGCTGGGCCACGACCCCGACCAGGAGCGGGTGGTGACGGCGGACGAGATGCGGCGAATCGCGCGGGGCCGCATCATCGGGCTGGTATCGAGTCAGTAACGGCTTGCCGCGGGCCAGGGACGGCCCGGCCCGGGAACAGGCCCCTGGCTAGCCCGTCCGTGCCTGTTTGATTGCCACTTTGATCACACCAGAGGCCCCGGCGCGAACGAACCGACAAACCGTCGCTACGATGGCCGGGGCCGGTGGACCGTACCTGGCCGGGTCAGACCGACAGTCAAGCCGGCCGACCCCAATCCCCGCTCCCGGAGGGTTCTTCCGTGCCGGCTGGAACGCTGTACCGCGGCCGGGAAGGCATGTGGTCCTGGGTGGCTCATCGAGTCACCGGTGTCCTCATTTTCTTCTTCCTGTTCGTACACGTCCTGGACACCGCTCTCGTCCGTGTCTCCCCCGAGGCCTACGACGACGTCGTGGCCACATACAAGACATGGCCTGTCGCGTTCCTTGAATACGGCCTCGTGGCCGCGATTCTCTTCCACGCGCTGAACGGTCTCCGCATCATCGCCGTGGACTTCTGGGCCAAGGGCCCGCGCCTCCAGAAGCAGATGCTCTGGACCGTGCTGGGCATCTGGATCGTGCTCATGGTCGGGGCCCTGTACCCCGTCCTCGGCCACGCCGTCCGTTCCATCTTCGGGAGCTGAGGCCCATGTCCACCGAGACTTCCGCGATCGGCGCAGTCGAAGGCGTTCAGCCTGCGGGCCGATTCGATTCAGACAACCCGGCCCCCGTGATCGAGCCCCCGCGTACGCGGACCGGCAAGACGCCCAAGGGCTCGCGCACCAACTTCGAGATGTACGCCTGGCTCTTCATGCGCCTGTCGGGTGTCGTCCTGGTCGTCCTGGTCATCGGCCACCTGCTGATCCAGCTGGTGCTGGACGGCGGCGTCTCGAAGGTCGGCTTCGCCTTCGTGGCGGGCCGCTGGGCCTCGCCGTTCTGGCAGATGTGGGACCTGGCGATGCTGTGGCTCGCCATGCTGCACGGCGCCAACGGCCTCCGTACGGTCATCAACGACTACGCCGAACGGGACAACACCCGCTTCTGGCTGAAGATGCTGCTGTACACCGCCACGGTGTTCACCGTCCTGCTGGGCACGCTGGTGATCTTCACCTTCGACCCGAACATCCGCTAGGCGCCGGGCCCGAAGGACCAGAGGTAAACCATGCAGATCCACAAGTACGACACCGTCATCGTCGGCGCCGGCGGCGCCGGCATGCGCGCGGCCATCGAGTCGACCAAGCGCAGCCGCACCGCCGTGCTGACCAAGCTCTATCCCACCCGCTCCCACACGGGCGCCGCGCAGGGCGGTATGGCCGCCGCGCTCGCCAATGTGGAGGAGGACAATTGGGAGTGGCACACCTTCGACACGATCAAGGGCGGCGACTACCTGGTCGACCAGGACGCCGCCGAGATCCTGGCGAAGGAGGCCATCGACTCCGTTCTCGACCTGGAGAAGATGGGCCTGCCGTTCAACCGCACGCCCGAGGGCAAGATCGACCAGCGCCGCTTCGGCGGCCACAGCCGTAACCACGGCGAGGCCCCGGTCCGCCGGTCCTGCTACGCCTCGGACCGCACCGGCCACATGATCCTCCAGACGCTGTACCAGAACTGCGTCAAGGAGGGTGTGGAGTTCTTCAACGAGTTCTACGTCCTGGACCTGCTGCTCCAGGAGGTGGACGGGGTCAAGAAGTCCGCGGGCGTCGTCGCCTACGAGCTGGCGACCGGCGAGATCCACGTCTTCCAGGCGAAGTCGGTCATCTTCGCCTCCGGCGGCACCGGCAAGTTCTTCAAGGTGACGTCGAACGCGCACACCCTGACGGGTGACGGCCAGGCCGCCGCGTACCGCCGCGGTCTGCCGCTGGAGGACATGGAGTTCTTCCAGTTCCACCCGACGGGCATCTGGCGCATGGGCATCCTGCTGACGGAGGGCGCCCGCGGTGAGGGCGGCATCCTCCGCAACAAGGACGGCGAGCGCTTCATGGAGAAGTACGCGCCCGTCATGAAGGACCTCGCGTCCCGTGACGTCGTGTCCCGCTCCATCTACACGGAGATCCGCGAGGGCCGCGGCTGCGGTCCCGAGGGCGACCACGTCTACCTGGACCTGACACACCTGCCGCCGGAGCAGCTGGACGCCAAGCTCCCGGACATCACCGAGTTCGCGCGTACGTACCTCGGCATCGAGCCCTACACGGACCCGATCCCGATCCAGCCGACCGCGCACTACGCCATGGGCGGCATCCCGACCAACGTCCAGGGCGAGGTGCTGGCCGACAACACCACCGTCGTCCCGGGCCTGTACGCCGCGGGCGAGGTCGCCTGTGTCTCCGTGCACGGCGCCAACCGCCTCGGCACCAACTCGCTGCTCGACATCAACGTCTTCGGACGCCGGTCGGGCATCGCCGCCGCCGAGTACTCCGCGAAGAACGACTACGTCGAGCTTCCCGAGAACCCGGCGCAGCAGGTCGTCGACCAGGTCGAGCGGCTGCGCAACTCCACCGGCACCGAGCGGGTCTCGGCGATCCGTCTGGAGCTGCAGGAGTGCATGGACGCCAACGTGATGGTGTTCCGCACCGAGCAGACCATCAAGACCGCGGTCGACAAGATCGCGGAGCTGCGTGCGCGCTACCTCAACGTGTCCATCCAGGACAAGGGCAAGCGGTTCAACACGGATCTGCTCGAAGCGGTCGAGCTGGGCAACCTGCTCGAGCTCGCCGAGGTCATGGCGACCTCCGCGCTGGCCCGCAAGGAGTCCCGCGGCGGTCACTACCGCGAGGACTACCCGAACCGCGACGACGTCAACTTCATGCGCCACACCATGGCGTACCGCGAGGTCGCCGACGACGGCACCGAGTCGATCCGGCTGGACTACAAGCCGGTCGTCCAGACCCGCTACCAGCCGATGGAGCGTAAGTACTGATGGCTACCCCCACGATGGAAAAGGCCGACAAGGTCCCTGAGCCCGAGGCCGGCTTCGCCGACACCCCGTACATCACCGCCACGTTCCGGATCCGCCGGTTCAACCCGGAGGTCTCCGAGGAGTCCCAGTGGCAGGACTTCCAGATCGAGATCGACCCGAAGGAGCGTGTGCTCGACGCCCTTCACAAGATCAAGTGGGAGACCGACGGAACGCTGACCTTCCGCCGCTCCTGCGCGCACGGCATCTGCGGCTCGGACGCAATGCGGATCAACGGCAAGAACAGGCTCGCCTGCAAGACGCTGAT
This sequence comes from Streptomyces sp. NBC_01260, assembly GCF_036226405.1. NCBI lineage: Bacteria > Bacillati > Actinomycetota > Actinomycetes > Kitasatosporales > Streptomycetaceae > Streptomyces > Streptomyces sp. NBC_01260. The sequence goes on from NZ_CP108464.1 coordinate 3,072,206, forward strand.
CAAGGACCTGAGCCCGGAGAAGCCGATCACGGTCGAGGCCATAAAGGGCCTCACGGTCCTCAAGGACCTCGTGGTCGACATGGACCCGTTCTTCCAGGCCTACCGCGACGTCATGCCCTTCCTCATCACCAAGGGGAACGAGCCGACCCGCGAGCGTCTGCAGTCCGCCGAGGACCGCGAGCGCTTCGACGACACCACCAAGTGCATCCTGTGCGCCGCGTGCACGTCCTCGTGCCCGGTGTTCTGGAACGACGGGCAGTACTTCGGCCCGGCGGCGATCGTCAACGCGCACCGCTTCATCTTCGACTCGCGCGACGAGGGCGGCGAGCAGCGCCTGGAGATCCTCAACGACCGTGACGGGGTGTGGCGTTGCCGCACCACCTTCAACTGCACGGACGCCTGCCCGCGTGGCATCGAGGTCACCAAGGCGATCCAGGAAGTCAAGCGCGCGCTGATCACGCGTCGCTTCTGACCTTCCTGCCGCGCCCGTAGCATCCAGGGCCCCGTCCTCCGCACGAACACCGCGGGAGGCGGGGCCTCCTGGCTGCCCCGCGCGGAGCCGCGGCCCGTCAGTCCCAGGCCGCGCCGCCCCGGTCCTCGGCGACCACCATGATGCGCCGCAGCATGGAGTTGAGCAGTCTGCGTTCGTCCTTGCCGAGGACGCCGAGCAGCCGCTCCTCCTCGTTGCCGAGGAAGGCCATCGCGCCGAGCCACGTCGAACGGCCCTGGTCGGTCAGCTCCACGTCCACCCGCCGCCGGTCGGTGGTGGAGGGCGTACGGCGGGCGAATCCGCGCCGCTCCAGCGCGTCCAGCCGGCCGGTGACGGAGGCGGGCGCGAGGTCGAGGTCTGCGGCGAGATCGGACGGGGCCGCCTTGCCGCCGCGGCCGGCGAGCTTGTGCAGGGTGTCGAACTCCTGGCGGTCCAGGGCGAAGTCGACCAGGGACTGCTCACGCACCCGGCGCAGATGGACGGAGAGCTTCTTCATCCGGGTCACCGCGCCCTCGACGTCCGGGTCGAGTTCCGGAAGCACCGGCTTCCACCGCTCCACGTGTCCGTCGGTCCAGTCCCGTTGCTCCATGGTCCACAGCCTACGCCGAGACCCCAACTACCCTTCGGTACGCAATATTTCGTTGACGAATAATTCGAAGACGAAATAGATTCCGCGCCATGCCTCATCCCCTGCGCACCCGCTCCTTCCGCCTGCTCTTCATCGGCCGCAGCCTCTCGATGCTCGGCGACGCGGCGATCCCCGCGGCACTCACCCTCGCCGTCTACCTGGCCACCGGCTCGACCGGCGCGCTCGCCCTGGTGCTCGCCTGCGCGATGGTGCCCAAACTGCTCCTGCTGCCGCTCGGCGGCGTTGTCGGCGACCGTTTCAACGCCCGCACGGTCGCGCTCACCACCGATCTCGTACGGTGCGCAAGCCAGCTCTTCGTCGGCGCCGAACTCCTCTCCGGCGCACCGGCGCTGTGGCAGATCGCGGTGGCCGAGGCGCTCGGCGGCGCCGCCGGGGCCTTCGCGATGCCGACCGTCTCCCCGCTGATCCGCGGCACCGTGGCGGAGTCCGGGCTGCTGCGCGCCAACTCCCTGATGGCGGTGGTCAGCAGCGCGACCCGAATCGGCGGCCCCGCGGTCGCCGGAGCGCTGGTCCTCACCGCGGGGCCCGGCTGGGCGTTCGTGCTGGACGGTGCCAGCTTCGCGGTGAGCGCCGCGCTGCTGTCCGCGATCGACGTCCGGCACGTCCCCGTCGCCCGCAGCTCCGTGCTCAGCGACCTCAAGGAGGGCTGGAGCGAGGTCCGCGGCCGCGACTGGTACTGGACGAGTCTGATCGCCCACTCCGTCTGGAACGGTGCGGCGGCCGTCCTGATGACGCTGGGCCCGGCGCTCTTCCTCGACCACCTGGGCGGCAAGGGCATGTGGCTCGCCTTCCTCCAGACCGGCGCCGTCGGCCTGCTGCTCGGTTCGCTGCTGGCCGGCCGGGCCCGGCCGCGCCGCCCGGTCCTGATCGCCAATCTGGGCCTCGCCCTGTACGCGCTGCCGCTCTGCCTGCTGGCCGCACACGCCCCCGCCGTCGTCGCCATCGCCGCGTACGGGATCTCCCAGGCCGGACTCGGCTACCTCAACCCGGTCTGGCAGACCGCCGTCCAGTCCGCCGTACCCGCCCACGCACTGGCCCGGGTGACCTCGTACGACTGGCTGCTCTCCCTCGGCGCGATGCCGCTGGGCTACGCCCTCGCCCCACTGGCGGCTTCGGCCTGGGGCACCGAAGTCCCCCTTGCCGCAGCTGGGTTGGCGGTCGGTGCGGCCTGCCTGGCCACCGCCGCCGTGCCGGGCGTACGGCGCTTCGCGGCGCCCGCCGACCAGGTGACGCGGACCACCGAAGCCCCCGCTTGAACATGTTCAAAGTCAGGTCTACAGTCCATGACAACAGCATTTGAACGCGTTCAAAGGAGGGTGAGGCATGGACCTCACTGTTGTCGCGTACGTCATCTATCTGCTCATCAGCGTGGCGCTCACCATCTGGGTGGCCCGCACGCTCAGCCGCAACGGCAGGGTCTTCCTCGCCGATGTGCTGCACGGGAACGAGAAGCTCGCCGACGCCGTCAACCATCTGCTGGTGGTCGGCTTCTACCTGGTCAACCTGGGGTTCGTGACGCTCTACCTGAAGAACTCCGACAAGGTCGCCGACGCCCGCGGGCTCTTCGACGCACTCTCGGTGAAGGTCGGTGTCGTCCTGCTCGTCCTCGGGGTCATGCACCTGGGCAACGTCTATGTGCTGAACAAGATCCGCCGCCGGGGCCTGATGGATCGTGAGCAGACCCCGCCCGTACCGCCGCAGGGCTGGACGGGTCCGGGCACCGGACCGTGGACCGCGCCCACCGCCAAGGCGTGAGGGCCGGCCATGGCGGCCCGGACCGGTGGGCGACGGCTGTCCGTCGAACGGCTCACCGTGCTCTACGACGCGCAGTGCTCGCTCTGCGTCCATCTGCGGCAGTGGCTGATGAAGCAGCGCCAGTTGGTCCCGCTCGATCTCGTCCCGGCGGACTCCGCGCAGGCGCACCGCCGCTTCCCCGGTCTCGACCACTCCGGGACCCTGGAGGAGATCACGGTGATCGGTGACGGGGGCCAGATCTACCGCGGCACGTCCGCGTGGATCGTCTGCCTCTGGGCGCTGGCCGAGCACCGGCCCAGGTCCCACTGGCTGACCACCCCGGCCGGCCGCCCGTTCGCCCGGGCGACCGTCCTCGCCGCCGCGAAGTACCGCTCCCTGACAGCAGCGCCCTGCCGGGCGGCCGGGGACGGCGAGTGCGCGGTGCGGGGCCCGGAGCCCGGCACCTCGTGACCCCGGTACCCTCGGGACCGTGGTGAAGGAAGAGAAGGACGTGAAGGAAGTCAAGGCTCCCAAGAGCGAGCAGACCCGCACACTCATCCTCGAAACCGCGCTCCGGCTCTTCCAGGAACGCGGCTACGACAAGACGACGATGCGGGCCATCGCCCAGGAGGCCGGGGTCTCCGTAGGGAACGCGTACTACTACTTCTCGTCCAAGGAACACCTCGTCCAGGGCTTCTACGACCGGATCGCCGCCGAGCACGAGGCGGCGGTCCAGCCGGTTCTGGCCGGCGACAAGGACCTCGCGGTACGCATCCGCGGGGTCCTGCTCAGCTGGCTGGACGTGGCGGAGCCGTACCACCGCTTCGCCGCCCAGTTCTTCAAGAACGCCGCCGATCCGGAGAGCCCGCTCAGCCCCTTCTCGAAGGACTCCGTCGCGGCGCGCGACGCGGCGATCTCCGTCCACGAGCGCTGCCTGGCGGGCGCGGGCACCAAGGTCGACCCGGAACTGGCCGAGCTGCTGCCGCAGCTGATGTGGCTGAACCAGATGGGCCTGGTGCTGTACTGGGTGTACGACCGGACGGACAACGCCGAACGCAGCCGCCGCCTCGTCGAGCGCACCGCCCCGATCGTCGCGCGGGCCATCGTCCTGTCCCGGTTCCGGGTGCTGCGGCCGCTCGTGCGCCAGGTCCACGAGGTGCTGGAGGAGTTCCTGCCCGGAGCGGCGGGGCGGGCGGCGGGCCGGCCGGGCTGACCCGGAGCCGTGGTGACGGCGTACACCGCGCAGCGGCCGCCCCGTTGACGCCGGGACGGCCGCTCCGTGGTGTACTGCGCCACTGATCCGTGACGGCCGCTCAGATCCAGCCGAGTTCCCACAGCCGCCAGATGCCGGTGCCGTCCGAGAGGTACTGCGAACCGGATACGTCGGGCTTGGCGACGACGTAGTCCTTCTTCTGCCACAGCGGCACGAGCGGCACGTCCTCGCCCACCAGCTTCTGGAGCTCCTTGAAGTCGGCCGAGGTGCGGCTGCGGTCGCTGAACTGCAGCGTGTCGCTGATCAGCGAGTCCATCTTCTTGCTGCTGTAGCCGTTGTGGAGGCTGTTGTCGCGGCCGACGAGCGGCTGGCTGAAGGTGTCGGGGTCCGGGTAGTCGGGGAGCCAGCCGACGGTGTACGCGTCGTACTCGCCGGCCGCGTACCCCTTCTGGAACGCCTTCCACTCCACGGCCTTCACCGTGACCTTGAACAGCCCGTCCTCCTCCAGCTGGCGCCGGATCTCCCCGGTCTCCTTCGTGTACGCGTCGTCGGCGCGGTAGGCGAAGGTGATGTGGAGCGGCAGCTGCACGCCCGCTTCCTGCATCAGCTTCTTGGCGCGCTTGGGGTCGGGCGCGGGGTACTCGTCGAAGAACGGGGTGCTGTGCCCGATGTAGCCCTGCGGGATCAGCGAGTAGAGAGGTTCGACGGTGCCCTTGTAGACGTCGGTCACCAGCGGCGCGCGGTCGATGATCGACGCGATGGCCTGCCGGACCCGCTTGTCGGCGAGCGGGGACCCCTCGCGGACGTTGAAGACGAGGTTGCGGATCTCGGCGCTGTCCGCCTCGGTGATGCGCTGGTCGGCGTCGCCCGGGTTCAGCTCGGCGAGCGTGGACGGCGGGAGCTGACGGTGCGTGACATCGACCCGCCCCGACTTCAAGGCCGCCAGGAGGTCGTCCGACTGCTTGTAGTAGCGCACGGTGACCGGTCCGCCGGTCTTCTTCAGCGCACCCTTGTACTTGGTGTTCGGCACCAGTTCGGCGCTGACGCCCGGCTGGTACGACTTGAGCACGTACGGCCCCGAGCCCGTCACGGAGTCACCCGAGCGGAGTTTACCGTCCGGGTAGTCGTCGCGGTCGACGATCGAACCGGCCCCGGTGGCGAGCTTCTGCGGGAAGGTCGCGTCGCGCGAGGAGAGGTTGAACGTGATCAGCCGGCCCTCGGCGACCACGTTCTTGAGGCTGGGGAACAGCACCGAAGGACCGACGTCCGTCTTGATCCTGCGCATGCGCTCGAAGGAGTACTTGACGTCCTCGGCGGTCACCTTCCGGCCGTTGGAGAACGTCAGGTCGTCCCGGAGCTTGCACTGGTACGTCTGGAGCTTCCCGCCGATGAAGCCGCAGCTCTCGGCCGCGTCCGGTTCGGGGACGATCGCCCCGGACTTGAACGTCATCAGGGACTGGTAGACGTTGCTGTACATCGCCCAGGAGCCGGCGTCGTAGGCTCCGGCCGGGTCGAGCGAGGTCACCTCGTCGGTCGTGCCGACGGTGACCGGGTCCTTCTTCGCTCCGTCCGAGGGAAGCAACTGCCAGGCGCCGACGCCTGCGATGACCAAAACCGCGAGAATCGCGAGAATCCGTAGTCGGATCGACCGCATTGCCGTGCTCTCCCTTAACAGCCCCACCTCGGCGTCGCGCTCAGATACGCAGATCACCGCACGTTCGCGCTCAGCCAATCACACGATTTTCACATCTGGAAGAGGAAATCAGAGACACATAGCCTTTTGTTCGTTACTTGAAACCTTGGGCGGATAGGCCGAATACAGAGGGTTGATAACCAGTCACCGAATTCACCTGTGCCGGGCCCCGGGAGGCCCTGCGGGACACCTACGCCTGCTTGGAGGCGAGTTCGACGACGGTGATGTCCGAGGGGGCACCGACCCGCACCGGCGGACCCCAGGCGCCCGCGCCGCGCGTGACGTACAGCTGGGTGTCGCCGTAGCGTTCGAGCCCGGCGACCGTGGGGTTGGACAGTTCCGCGATGTAGTTGCCCGGCCAGAGCTGGCCGCCGTGGGTGTGGCCGGAGAGCTGCAGGTCCACGCCGTGCGCGACGGCCTCATCGATGACGACGGGCTGATGAGCCATGAGGACGGCGGCCCGGGACCGGTCCCGGTCGCCCAGGGCCCGATCGAAGTCCGGGCCCTGCCCTTCGCTCTCGCCCCCGATGTCATTGACCCCGGCCAGGTCGAAGCCGTCGATCTCCACCCGGGCATTCTCCAGCGGGTGCATCCCCAATTCCCGTACATGATCCACCCATTGGGCCGCGCCGGAGTAGTACTCGTGGTTGCCGGTGACAAAGAACGCGCCGTGCCGGGAGCTCAGTCGCGCGAGCGGTTCGGCGGCCGGCCCGAGATCGGCGACCGATCCGTCCACCAGGTCCCCGACGACCGCGATCAGGTCGGGCTGGGTCCGGTTGACCGTGTCGACGATCCGCTGGGTGTGCGCCCGGCCCAGGATCGGGCCGAGGTGGATATCGCTGACGACGGCGATCCGGAAGCCGTGCGCGGAGCGGGGCAGCCGGGCCAGCGGGACGGTGACGCGCTTGACCCGCGGGCCGCGCAGCACCCCGTAGGTGCCGTACCCGACCGTGCCGAGCCCGGCGACGGCCGCGGCGCCCCCGACGGCCCGCGCGACGAACAGCCGGCGCGAAGGGGTGCCGTCGGCGGGAGCGGGGGCCGGCGGCGCGGCGGGCGGAGCGGCCGTTCCGGTCTCTGCGGCGGACGCGACGGACGCGACGGATGCGGCGGATGCGGCGGATGCGGCGGATGCGGCGGATGCGGCGGCCAACGCTCCGGGCACCGGCGCGGAGGCACGGGTGTCCGTTGCGGCGGGCTCGGCCTGCGGTGTCGGCACCGGCGCCGCTGCGGCCTCCGCCTCCGTCCCCGCCGTCGCCCGGCGCGCGAGCAGCCGGCGGAGCAGCGGCCGTACCGCCTCACCGGCCAGCAGCGCCAGCGTCAGGTACAGCAGGGCGGCCAGCCACAGATAGCCCGGCCAGGCCAGCACCTGCTGGAGCCAGAAGGGCGCCCCCGTACGGCCGGAGACCAGCGCGCCGACGCTCAGCAGCGGCAGGACGTACGCCGCCACCGTGCCCGCCCGGCGCAGCGGGCTGCCCGCCGCCGTCGTGTCACCGACGAAGCGGCGCCACACATAGCGGTGCACGGCGACGAGCAACGCGAGGACCACGATCGCCACCAGAGCGAATCCCATGACTGCCACGTGCTCTGCCCCGCCCTGTTTGTCCGTATCCGGTCCGTACGAGGTGCCGAGTCGCTACGCGGTCCGGTCGCGCAACGCCCTGACGCCACGGAACCCGATCACGCCAACCGCCGTCCCCAGAAGAAAGGACGTGATGGCGAGCAGCAGATGCACCCAGAAGTACGCAGTAGGGTCACCCGCGTCGTCGAAGGCGAGACCGCTGCCGTCCTTCCACAGGTTCTTGACGAAAGTGATCCAGATGAACCAGCTCCACACCCCGAAGGCGAGCAGGAACCAGGAGACGGGGCGGCTGAGCTTCATGGGCTCAGTATCTCCGCCTCGCTCGGGCCGGCTCGCCCGGGGTGGGCTGTCCTGGCGGTACACACGGCGGGTCATACCGTCGGTGTCCATTTTCGCATCACCTGCATGTACGTTTTCGACCGTGTCAGCTCTCAAGAAGACCGCTTTGGCGGTCACCTCTGCCGCCCTGCTGTCCGTTTTTGTCGTCAGCCCTGCTTCGGCGGTCGCCAAGGACGCCGACGACAACGCGCCGAAGCCGCCCGCCGGAATGTCGAAGGTCGGGGGCGACCAGCTCGGCCGGACCGGCACCCAGGTCAATCTCGGCCCCGGCGCCCCGGTCCTGCCCAAGGACCTGACCGGCAGATCGTGGATGGTCTCGGACGCCGAGAGCGGTGAGGTGCTCGCCTCGCACAATCCGCACTGGCGGCTGCCCCCGGCCTCCACGCTGAAGATGCTCTTCGCGGACACCGTGATGCCGACGCCGGCCCTGCAGCCGAAGACCCTGGAGTACACGGTGAAGGACGAGGACCTCGCCGACATGGGCGAGGGCAGCAGCCTGGTGGGCATCAAGGAGAACCTCAGCTACACGGTGCACGACCTGTGGCTCGGCGTCTTCCTGCGTTCGGGCAACGACGCGGTGCACGTGCTGGCCTCGATGTACGGCGGTGTCCCCAAGACGGTCCGCGACATGCAGACACACGCCGAGGAACTGCAGGCCCTGGACACCACTGTCGTGTCGCCCGACGGCTACGACTCCCCCGAGCAGGTCTCCAGCGCGTACGACCTGACGCTGTTCGCCCGCAGCGGGCTGCAGAACGCGGACTTCCGCGAGTACTGCTCGACCGCCACGGCGCAGTTCCCCGGCGAGAAGAAGAAGGGCGAGAAGCGCGAGAGCTTCGGCATCCAGAACACCAACCGGCTGCTCACCGGGGCCGACGGCGTCACTCCGTACAAGGGCATCGCGGGCGTCAAGAACGGCTACACGACGCACGCGGGCAACACCTTCACCGGTGTCGCCGAGCGCGACGGCAAGGTGCTGCTCGTCACCGTCATGAACCCGTCGTCCGACGAGACGCACGCCGTCTACAAGGAGGCGGCGAGCCTGCTCGACTGGGGCTTCAGCGCCAGCGGCAAGGTCACGCCGGTCGGCGAGCTGGTCCCCCCGAAGTCCGCGGTGACCGGAAACGGCACGGGCAAGGGCGCCGAGGCCGACGGCCCCGCCTCGGCCAAGGGCAAACACGGCCCGGCGAAGACCGCGAAGGCCGCTGCCTCGGGCGGCACCGGCGGGGCCGGGATCGCGCTGGGCATCACCGGCGGGGTGCTGGTGCTGCTGGCCGGAGCCGCGTTCCTGGTCAACCGGCGCTGGCCGCTGCCGGACCTGGTGCGCCGCCGCCCTCGCCGCTGACCCGGCCGCCCGGGGCGCTCCTGCCCCGGGCTTCCTCGCCCCGGGCCGCGTCGTCCTGGGCCCTGTCGTCCGCTGCGGGCGGGGGCTTCTCGGCGTCCTTGCTCGGCGTCGCCGTCCAGGCGGCGCAGAACAGCAGCAGCCTCGCGGTGAAATTGATCCATAGCAGCAGGGCGATCGGCACGCCGAACGCGCCGTACATGCTCTTCGCCGCGACGCCCTGCATATAGCTGCCGAGCAGCAGCTTCAGCAGCTCGAAGCCGACCGCGCCGGTCAGCGCGGCGACCAGCAGTCGGCGTCGCGGCGGCTCGACGCCGGGCAGCAGCGTCAGCAGATAGAGCAGCAGCAGGAAATCGGCGCACACCGCCACCACCAGGGCCGCGATCCGGAGCAGCACACCGCCCGCACCGCCCTGCGGGATGTTGATCAGATCGGCGACCCGGCCGACGGCGACGGAACCGACCGAGGAGATCGCCAGGGTCACCAGGGCCGCACCGCCCAGGCCGAACAGCACCCCGGCGTCCTTGAGTTTGCGAACGACCGGATTGCCCTGGTCCAGATCGTCCATGCCCCACACCGCGCGCAGGCAGTCCCGCATCGAGCCGACCCAGCCGATGCCGGTGAAGAGCAGCAGCGCACCGGCCACCAGCCCGACCGTGCCCGCGTGGGCCACCAGACTGTCGATGCCCAGCTGGTCGGAGATGCCGGGGACCTGCTCGGTGACCTTGTTCTCGATCGTGTCCAGCTGCTTGTCGGAGAGCAGCGCCGCGCCGATCGCCGCGCCGACCGCGATCAGCGGGAAGAGCGCCAGGAAGCTGATGAACGTGATCGCCGCGGCGAGCCTGGCCCAGTGGACCCGTTCGAGCGTCTCGTAACTGCGCCAGGCGTGCGTCTCCATCAGCCGGGAGACGAGCGGCCCGATGACAGGGAGTTTTTTCAGCCAGTCCATGACGTACGACTACCCTCCCCGGCACCGAAAACCGGTGCCCGGTGCGGAGCGTAGGAGATGACACCTTTCCAATCACCCATTTCGGTGAGTGTTGTAACAAATCCCTCAAAGGTGTTTTCTCGGGCTATACGGTCACCCTCATGTCTGTCGACACCGTGTCCCTGACCGGCTGGGGCCGTACCGCCCCGACGACCGCGCTGCGCTTTCGCCCCCGTAGTCACGAGGAGGCGGCGGCGACGGTACGCGGCTGCGGGCCCCGTGGCTCGATCGCCCGCGGCCTCGGCCGGGCGCACGGCGACGCGGCGCAGAACGCGGGGGGCTCCGTCCTCGACATGACGGCGCTGAACCGCATCCTCGCCTTCGACGCCGGGACCGGTGCGGTGGTGTGCGAGGCGGGCGTGAGCCTGCACCGGCTGATGGAGGTGCTGCTGCCGCTCGGCTGGTTCCTGCCGGTGACGCCCGGCAGCCGGTACATCACGGTGGGCGGCGCGATCGGCTCCGACGTCCACGGCGACAACCACCGCGCCGCGGGCTCCTTCTCCCGCCACGTCACGGAGTTCGAACTGCTCACCGCCGACGGCGATATCCGCACGGTCCGGGCCGGCACGCCGCTCTTCGACGCGACCGCGGGCGGCATGGGCCTGACCGGGGTGATCCTCTCGGCCACGCTCCGGCTCCGCCCCGTCGCGACGTCCCTGATGTCGGTCGACACCGAACGGGCCGCCGATCTGGACGACCTGATGGCCCGTCTCACCGCGGGCGGCGACCGTGACCGCCACGAGTCCGCCTGGGTCGACCTGACCGCCCGCGGCCGGGCGACGGGCCGGGGCGTCCTGACCAGGGGGGTGCACGCCCCCTTGGACGCACTCCCGGCGCACGCCCGGCGCACACCGCTCTCGTTCCGCCCCGCCCAACTGCCCGCCGCCCACGCGCTCGTACCGGGCCTGGTCCCCGCAGGGCCGGCCGGCCGTACCTCCGCAGCCGTCCTGGCGGAGCTCCGGTACCGCCGGGCGCCCAGGTCCCGCACCGGCGAACTGCAGCGGATCCCCGCCTTCTTCCACCCGCTGGACGCCGTGCCGCACTGGAACCGGATTCATGGGCGCGGCGGCTTCGTGCACTACGAGTTCGCCGTCGGCCGCGGACAGGAGGAGACCCTGCACCGGATCGTCCGGCAGATCTCCCAGCGGCGCTGCCCGTCGTTCCTCGCCGTGCTCAGACGGTTCGGCGAGAGCGATCCCGGCCTGCTGTCGTTCCCGGTGCCCGGCTGGGCCCTCTCCCTCGACCTGCCGGCCGCCCTGCCGGGGCTGGCCCGCTTCCTCGACGGCCTGGACGAGGAGGTGGCGGCCGCGGGCGGCCGGGTAGGCCTGACGAACGACTCCCGGCTGCTCCCCGACGCGCTGGCCGCGATGTACCCGCGACTGGGTGAATTCCGTTCACTGCGAGCCGAGTTGGACCCGAACGGGGCGTTCAGGTCGGACCTCTCGCGCCGGCTGTCGCTCTGACCGCCGCTCCGGTTGCGGCACCGGCTGCGGCTCCGGCCGTCGCTCTGCCCTGCTCCCCCGCCTCCGCCTTCCGCCTTTCCTAAGGAGCGTTTCCGTGAAGGATGCCTTCGGTGCCCCGCAGTCCCTGCTCGTTCTCGGCGGTACCTCGGAGATCGGGCTCGCCACCGCACGCCGCCTGATCGCCTGCCGTACCCGCACGGTCTGGCTGGCCGGGCGCCCCTCCCCCGCCCTGGAGTCCGCCGCGGCCGAGCTGCGCGGGCGCGGGGCCTATGTCCGTACCGTCGACTTCGACGCCCTGGACACCGAGTCCCACGAGACCACCCTCGGCAAGATCTTCACCGAGGGCGACATCGACATGGTGCTCCTCGCCTTCGGTATCCCCGGCGATCAGGAACGCGACGAGGAGGAACCGCTCTCCGCGGTCCGGGTCGCCCAGACCAACTACACCGGGGCCGTCTCGGCGGGGCTGGTGTGCGCCGGCGCACTCCAGGCGCAGGGGCACGGCTCGCTGGTGGTGCTGTCATCGGTGGCAGGGGAGCGCGCCCGGCGTGCGGACTTCATCTACGGGTCGAGCAAGGCGGGCCTGGACGCGTTCGCCCAGGGGCTGGGGGACGCGCTGCACGGTACGGGCGTGCACGTGATGGTCGTACGCCCCGGTCTCGTACGGTCGGCCGGTCCGGACCGGTCCGGTGCGCCGCTCGCGACGATCCCGTTCACCCGGGCACCCCTGGTGACCACGCCCGACGCCGTCGCGGCCGCGATCGTGACGGGCCTGCGGCGGCGTTCGGAGACGGTGTGGGTGCCTGGGGCACTCCGGGCCGTGATGTCGGCGCTGCGGCATGTGCCGCGGCCGCTGTTCCGGCGCCTGCCGGTCTGATCCGGCCGGTCGGCCGGGCGGCTCCGGAGCCCGCCGGTTCGGGCCGGCGGGCCAGGGGCGGCGGGCCGGGGATGGCGGGCCAGGGGGCAGGTCAGGGGTGGAGCGAGGGCGCGTCCACGGAGCTGCCGCTCTGCGCGGGGACAGCGGGGGCGCCGCCGCCCGCCGAGAACGGGAACTCGTTGATCTTGCGCCAGACGCTGTCCGGGCCCTGCTCGTACAGCGCGAAGGAAGCGCAGGTCCAGGCGGCCTCGTAGTCGCCGAGCTCCGCGTACGCCTGGTCCATCGCCTCTTCGGAGATGCCGTGCGCCACGGTGACATGCGGGTGGTACGGGAACTGGAGCTCGCGCACCAGCGGGCCGGAGGCGTCCCGGACCCGCTTCTGCAGCCAGGAGCACGCCGAGGCGCCCTCGACGACCTGGACGAAGACGACCGGCGAGAGCGGGCGGAAGGTGCCCGTGCCGGACAGCCGCATCGGGAAGGGGCGGCCACCGGTCGCGATCCCGGCGAGGTGCGCCTCGATCGCGGGCAGGAGGGCCGCCTCCGCCTCGGTCGGCGGAAGGAGGGTGACGTGGGTGGGAATGCCACGTGCGGCAGGGTCCCCGAAGCTCGCGCGCCGCTCCTGGAGCAGGCTGCCGTAGGGCTCCGGGACCGCGATCGAAACGCCGAGCGTTACGGTCCCCACATCGTTCTCCTCAATCCTCGATGGTCTGCTTTCAGCCACTGCCGGCCGCAAGCTTCACATCGCCAGTGTGCCGCCTGTGGAGGCGGTACCGCCAGGGTCCTTGGACTCAGTGCTTCGCGGGCAGCAGACCCATGCGGTCATAGGTCCGCGCCAGGGTCTCGGCGGCGACGGCCCGGGCCTTCTCCGCGCCCTTGGCCAGGATGGAGTCCAGCGTCTCGGTGTCGTCGAGATATTCCTGGGTGCGGGTCCGGAACGGTGTGACGAACTCGACCATGACCTCTGCGAGGTCGGTCTTCAACGCACCGTAACCCTTGCCCTCGTACTTCTGTTCCAGATCCGGGACAGAAGTGTCGGTAAGGGTGGAATAGATGCTCAGCAGGTTGCTGACACCGGGCTTCTCCGCCTGGTCGAAGCGGATCACCGTGTCGGTGTCGGTGACCGCGCTCTTCACCTTCTTGGCGGTGATCCTCGGCTCGTCGAGGAGGTTGATCAGCCCCTTCGGGGTGGCCGCCGACTTGCTCATCTTCGCCGACGGGTCCTGGAGGTCGTAGATCTTCGCCGTCTCCTTGAGGATGTACGGGTCCGGCACGGTGAAGGTGTCGCCGTAGGTGCCGTTGAACCGCTCGGCGAGATTCCGGGTCAGCTCCAGGTGCTGGCGCTGGTCCTCGCCCACCGGGACCTGGTCGGCCTGGTAGAGCAGGATGTCGGCGACCATCAGCATCGGGTAGGTGAAGAGCCCGACGGTGGCGCGGTCGGCACCCTGCTTGGCGGACTTGTCCTTGAACTGCGTCATCCGGGACGCCTCGCCGAAGCCGGCCAGGCAGTTCATGACCCAGCCGAGCTGGGCGTGCTCGGGAACATGGCTCTGGACGAAGAGCGTGCAGCGCTCCGGGTCGAGCCCGGCGGCGAGCAGCTGGGCGACGGCGAGCCGGGTGTTGGCGCGCAGTTGCGCGGGGTCCTGCGGGACGGTGATCGCGTGCAGGTCGACGACCATGTAAAAGGCGTCGTGGGACTCCTGCAGGGCCACCCACTGGCGGACCGCGCCGAGGTAGTTGCCGAGGTGGAACGAGCCTGCGGTGGGCTGGATTCCGGAGAGCACACGGGGACGTTCAGAGGCCATGGAAATCATTGTCTCAGGTACGGAACCGATCTCGGGCAGCCGGTGTATGAAAGCTGTGAGGACGCCGTGGCTGTCGCGGACCGCCGCGAATGAGACCAGGAACACAGTCCGCCCGGCCGGTCCGGCCGCGGGCGACGGCCGGGCGCGGGGCGGGACCGCGGGAGGCCGGCCCGCCGCTACCGGACTCGGCGGGCGCAGTCAGCGGCGCCGGGGTGGGCGGCCCCGGCAGAGGAAAACGCGGAGCGCGCCGTGAAGCGAAGGTTTCCTCGTGGGTGATCCGACCGACGATACAAAGTGGGCACACCAACCCGAGCCGCACGACGAACGGAGATCCCGTGTCGACCACGGAAAACGCCATCGCCTCCGCCGAGGCGCACAGCGCGCACACCTACCATCCGCTGCCCGTCGTCGTCGCGACGGCGGAAGGTGCCTGGATGACCGATGTCGAGGGGCGGCGCTATCTCGACATGCTCGCCGGCTACTCGGCGCTCAACTTCGGCCACGCCAACCGCCGACTGATCGACGCGGCCAAGGCGCAGCTGGAGCGGGTGACCCTCACCTCGCGGGCCTTCCATCACGACCGGTTCGCCGAATTCTGTACGCAGCTCGCCGACTTGTGCGGCATGGAGATGGTGCTGCCGATGAACACCGGCGCGGAGGCGGTGGAGACCGCGGTGAAGACCGCCCGAAAGTGGGGCTACCGGGTCAAGGGCGTCCCGGACGGCATGGCGAAGATCATCGTCGCTTCGGACAACTTCCACGGCCGGACGACGACGATCATCAGCTTCTCCACGGACCACGAGGCCCGCGCGGACTTCGGCCCGTACACGCCGGGGTTCGAGATCGTGCCGTACGGGGATCTGACCGCGATGCGGGCCGCGATGACGGAGAACACCGTGGCGGTGCTGCTGGAGCCGATCCAGGGCGAGGCCGGGGTCCTGGTGCCGCCGCCCGGCTATCTCCCCGGGGTCCGGGAGCTGACCCGCGAGCGGAACGTGCTGTTCATCGCGGACGAGATCCAGTCGGGTCTCGGCCGGACCGGGAAGACGTTCGCGTGCGAGCACGAGGGCGTCGTGCCGGACATGTACGTGCTCGGCAAGGCGCTGGGCGGCGGCATCGTGCCGGTGTCGGCCGTGGTCTCGTCAGCCGCGGTGCTGGGGGTGTACCGGCCCGGGGAGCACGGTTCGACGTTCGGTGGCAATCCGCTGGCGTGCGCGGTGGCGCTGGAGGTCATCGCGATGCTGCGCACCGGTGAGTTCCAGCAGCGGGCAACGGAGTTGGGCGACCACCTCCATCAGGAGCTGGGCCTGCTGGTGGGCGGGGGCGCGGTGCAGACGGTGCGGGGGCGCGGGCTCTGGGCGGGCGTCGACATCGATCCGGGCCACGGCACGGGCCGGGAGATCTCCGAGAAGCTGATGGACCGCCGGGTGCTGGTGAAGGACACCCATGGTTCGACGATCCGGATCGCCCCGCCGCTGGTGATCAGCAAGGAGGATCTGGACTGGGGCCTGGAGCAGCTCCGCGAGGTCCTGCGCGGCTGACCGCCTCCGGTTCGGCACCCGGCGCCGGGCTGGGGCGGCCCCGCCCGCCCAGGTGCGTCGCGGGGCCGCTCGGCCTTGGGGCCACCGTGCCGTCACCAGTAGAGTCCCCGTGTGCTCCTGGGGATGATCTGTGCGCTCGGTTCCGCGGTCTGCTTCGGTACGGCCTCCGTTCTTCAGGCCGTCGCCGCGCGGGCCGCGGCCGAGCCAGGGGCCGGCGCGGGGGTCGATCCGGCGCTGCTGCTGCGGGCCCTGCGGCAGTGGCGCTACGTCGCCGGGCTCGCCCTGGACGGCCTCGGTTTCGTCCTCCAGATCATCGCCCTGCGCTCCCTGCCCATCTACGCGGTCGGCGCGGCACTCGCGGCGAGCCTGGCCGTGACCGCGGTCGTCGCCGCCCGCCTCCTCCATGTGCGGCTGAGCGCCACCGAGTGGACGGCCGTCGCCGTCGTCTGCGCGGGCCTGGGCATGCTGGGGCTCGCCTCCGGCGGCGAGGGACACCTGCCCGGATCGGACGCGCTGCGCTGGTCGATGCTCGGCATCGCCCTCGGCATCCTGCTGATCGGCACGACGGCCGGGCGGCTGCCCGAACGGGCGCGGGCCCTGGTCCTGGGGCTCGGCGCGGGCTGCGGCTTCGGGGTGGTGGAGGTCGCGGTCCGGCTCATCGACGACGTCTCACCGGCTGCCCTGCTGTCCAACCCGGCCACGTACGCGCTGCTGGTGGGCGGCGGCTCGGCGTTCCTGCTGCTCACCTCGGCGCTGCAGCGCGGCTCGGTGACCACGGCGACCGCCGGAATGGTCCTGGGCGAGACGATCGGGCCCGCGCTGGTGGGCGTCATCTGGCTCGGGGACCGTACCCGCGAGGGCCTCGGCTGGCTGGCGGTCACCGGCTTCGCGGTGGCCGTGGCGGGCGCACTGGCCCTGGCCCGGTTCGGCGAGGCCCCGGCGGAGGACGTGGACGGGGACGCACCTGCGGTGAGCCCGAGGTAGGGGTACGACGGCGGCTGCCGGCCACGAGTGATACGGGAAGTCGACGGCAGCGCTGTCATTGCCGGCCGAGCCCTGCCCTCGTCCGGTCCCTGCCGGACTCTGCCGGCGGCCAGTACCCGAGTACCGGGCTTCCCCTTCGGGTCTGTCAGGTGAAGGGGAGCGGGCTTTCCAGGAGCCAGGTGGCCGAGGCCGCTCCGCCGGCGCAGGCTGTCGCCCATCCTGCCCAGGCGCGCCCGGACAGTTCCTTGGCTGCCCTGGCGGCCTCGGAGCCGATGAGCACGCCCCACATGAGTGTCAGGCAGAGGTCGCCCCAACTGATCGCGGGCCGTCCGATGGCGAGCCATCCGGCCGCGCACGCCCCCAGACAGGCCGCCATCCAGGACCAGGAAGTGGGGCGGGAGGCCGTTGACGGTGTGCGTCTGCGGTGGATCAGGATCACGATGATCTGCGCGACAGCGGCCGCTATGGCGATCACGTCGGTACTCCCCTATCGGAACGTCAGGCTTTCTTGAGTGCCGGAATCCCGGGATGTCCGCGACCGCCTTGCGGTGCGCGGAGGCCGGCTTGCGTCGCTCGGCGTAGGCCTGAATGAGCTTCGCGGTCTTCTTGGGGGGCGCGCCTCGTCACCTTCGGATGCGACTCCCCCGGACGGCGAGCCGCGCATGGTCCATGAGCGGCGGAATATAAACATACATTGCATGGTCTTAGCCACTTTTGGACCTATGCGCGCGCAGTGACACCTATATCGGAGAAGTGAAACAACGACACAACTTCGATCCGATCAAGTCCAGTTGTCCCTCGCGAATCGAGGAAGCGTTGCCGGGGATGGCCTCAGTAGGTGTGCAAACGAGAGGAAGACAGACAGGTGCAAGCCACGTTCGATGACGTTGCGGATCTTGTAGAGCGCACGGCCGAAGGCAGGTGGCCTGCCACGGCCATTCCGCGCCGTGCCGGGTCGGCTTTCTGATCGACCCGTTCCGGGATCACGGCCCGGTTGACCCCGGAGTCCACCGACACCGCCCACTCCACCGACCCGAGCGAGTCGTCCTGGCCCTGGACCTCCTCAAGCAGGCGAGCCCCGGAGCGTGCCCGGCTACCACGCCGACGAGACCCGGCGGCCCTGCGAGCGACGCCCGGCGTGATGGCAGCCGCGGCCACACACCGCGACGTCGTCACCCGCGGAACGAACCACCGTTACGGTTGCTCTTCTGTCTTGACTGCGAACGGTCCGGATGCGGGGACTACGCACTTGTTGACATCCGATACCTCGCCCGCCGCCAGACCCACCTCGCAGAGCTGGCCGCCGTTCTCGCGCAGGTCGAGGTAGAAGCGTGTGGTCTTGCCGTCCTGCTTGAGGCCGTGGATGCGTTCGTCGATGTAGCCGAGGCCGTTCAGGGTCTTCCGGACCTTGGCAGGGGTCGGCTCCGCTACCTTCTGCAGCGCCTCGATGATGCGCTGTTCGTGGTGGCCGCTCGCGCACCAATCGCGGGCGTTCAACTCCGCTGCGGGCCCTGTGGCTGCGCCAGGCTCGATCGGGTCGGCGGGGGGACTCTCCCCAGGGGCGAGACTCTGCGTCCCCTCCGGACCCGTCGGCTTCTTGTAGGTGGGTCTTGGCGCGGTCCCTTCGGTCGGAGGACATGCCTGCGCAAACGTGTTGAGCATCGCCGCGAATGCCGCCTGCTCGGGGGACGGCCGGGTTGGACTCGTCTCGGAGACGACGCTCCTGCCCTGCTCACCCTGTAGATCACCACCACTCAGCTCACTTCCGCAGCCTGTAAGCACGAGAGCGGCGAGAGCGGCAGTCGCGAGGCCGTGCCGATGATGGGTCAATGCGCTGATGGAGGCGCGGAGATATGTCATGCACAGAGTCTCCGGTCGACACCTCGCGCCCGCTTGAGTACGCGTACTCACCCCCATGGATCGACTTCAGCAGCCGGCGGATCTTCCCTGCCGGAAGGAATCGGGCGCTCGCCGTATCCGGCGGGCCGCGGACAGCGAGAAGCTCCGCCGCGCACCGCACGACGGAGCTTCCCTGAATCGGTACGTGTCGGGGTGGGCCCTCAGACGCTGCCGAACTCTCCGGCCTTCACGCCTGCCACGAACGTGGCGAACGAGGCGGTGAGGACGTTCAGAACCGGGCCGGCCGGGGTCTTGGAGTCACGAACCGGGACGATGCCGCGTGCGGCGGCGAAGTTGGCGGCGACCTCGATGCAATTGCCGCCGTTCGAGCTGTATGAGGACTTGAACCAGCGGGGGGATTCGGTCGTCACGGGGTGCCCTTTCTTAGCTGGCTGATCATGGCCACGGATGCCGCCTGTGACATCGCCTCGGCCTGCAGTTGATGGTATGCGGTCAGCAAGGGCACCACAGAAGCAGTTTCACGATCCACGTGCCCCTGTGCCTGCGACTCGGCATACGCCAAGACGGACCGATCAGCCAGAGTGAGCAGATTGACGGGGAGGTTGAACGGGCGTCGCTCCCCTATCTCGAACGGGGCCACCTGAAGAACCCAGTTGGGGAGGGCGGCGATTTCAATCAACCGCTGGAGCTGTGCCGCCATGATCTCCCTCCCGCCAACGGCGTGACGGAGGCAGCTCTCATCCATCACAACAAGCACCATGGGCGGGCGGGTCCTTGCCAACGCAGCTTGCCTCTCCGCGAGAAAGGAAACGCGCTCGGCCGCCTGTTCCGGTGCGATGGACCCACGCTGCACATCTCCATCTGCCAGCACTCGTGCGTACTCCGGCGTCTGCAACAGGCCCGGGATGATCCCGATCTCGAAGAGCCGGATCTCCACGGCCCGGCCCTCGTGGCCGACGTACTGCGGGAAGCCCTCCAGGAGCGATCCGTGCCGGATCTCGCGCCATTGGCGTTCGAACGTGTCAGCGGTTTCTCCGGTGCCGAACACTTGGTCCGCGCTGCGCGAAAAGCGGAGAGTCGGCATCTTGCGACCAACCTCCACGGCCGAGATGTGCGTACCGGAGTACCCCATCCGTTCGCCGAGTTCTTCCTGTTTCCACCCACGAGCCTCACGTACACGGCGGATACGCGCCCCGAAGGCGGCTTGCGGACTGCTTTCGGGGTCCAACTCCTTGCGGTTCAAAGAGACATCACCAGTCTTTCGTTCGCGACTGACACGTTGAACAGCTCCTCACCCTAGGCCACGCTGAACGCCCTTGGTAGTGGAATGACTACAGAGAGGTGCGGCGATGTCTGAGCAGAAGCACGTCCAACTCCCGCCCGCCGGGACACTCGTGGTGGATCGAGGCCGTAACGACCGGGTCGGGGAGTTCCGCGGAGTCTCCGGTCCGTACTGGTCTCTGCGGCCGGTCGGTGGGGGTCCCGAGTGGGAAGCCATCCCCGAATACGTCCGGCTCGCCACCCCCGACGAGCGCCTCCGCGCCCGTACCGCGTACGAGAACGCCAGGAGTCGGGGGGACGTGGCATGACCGACCACAGCACCGCCCAGCCTTCCGGGACCGACGAGTGCCGGGACTGCCAGGAACTCGACCTGGCCGAAGCCGTGGCCCGGGGCGAGAGGGACGAGAGCAGGGCGACCGACTGCCGTGTGCTGCGCAAGCGGCACCGGGTCGCCGTGCACGGGGAGCAGCCGTGAAGCACATCCCTGTTCGACTCGTCCTCGCCGTGGGAACCCGGCAGCGGAACTCCGCGAGCGAACTGCCCGTCACGTGGGACCGCATCGACTCGGACACGGCGTCCCGCGCGCTGCTCCTCGCCGCGCTGGACGCAGCGATTGACCAGCGCATTGCCGAGCGCGCCGCCGAAGTGGCCGAGCTGGACATCCTCGTGGCCTTCGCCGAAGCGGCAGCCGCGACGGCGAAGGGCGTGGTCCATTCGCCGACCCGGGAGCGTGCCGCATGACCGGTGCGGGCTACGCGGCAGAGATCACCGTGACCGACGGGCAGCGGGCGGTTTCGCTGGGAGAGGTCGTGGTGCGCAGTCGCCGGCTCGCCCTCCGCTGGCTGCGGCGGCGTGCACTTCGGCTCGCGGAGGGTCTTGGTGTTCCGTCCGGCTCGGGGTGTTCCGGAGGGATGGACGTACGCTCGGCTGCCCTTCAGAGCTCCGCTGTGCTGAACGGGCTTCGGGCCTGGGCCGAGGACCAGGAGCAGCAGGACGAGGCGATGGCACGGCTGGAAGACGGGTACCCCGACGCGTTCGCCGTGGTCGACCCCGCCGCCGGACTGCTGGTGACGCTCGCCGTGCGGCGCGTCCGGTCGAACCGGGCCGCGGGCAAACCGGCTCCTGCCATGGGGCGGGCGCCAGCTCCGCCGCCGGGCTCACGGCAGCACCCGCACGAGCGCGTCCAGCGTGCCCGCCCAGGCACTGTCGGTCGGGGTCCCGTAGCCGATGACCAGGGCCTCGTGGCGTGCCTCGGCGTCCGGGTGGCGGTAGAAGGACAGCCCCTGCACCACCAGCCCCTGCCAGGCCGCCGACCGGACGACGTCCGCCTCGCTGCCTTCCGGGAGTTCGAGTACGGCGTGCAGACCGGCGGCGATCCCGCTGATCTTGATGGACGGGGCGCGTTCAGCCAGCGCGGCGACAAGCTGGTCGCGGCGGTTGCGGTAGCGCAGCCGCATGGAGCGCACATGCCGGTCGTACGCGCCGGAGGCGATGAACTCGGCGAGCGTCAGCTGGTCCAGCGCGCTGGACGCCCAGTCGCTCAGCCCCTTGGCCGCGGTCACCTCGCCCACCAGTTCCTGCGGGACCACCATCCAGCCCAGCCGCAGCCCCGGCGCCAGGGACTTGCTGGCCGTGCCGAAGTACACGACGCGTTCCGGGTCCAGTCCCTGGAGCGCGCCGACCGGCTGGCGGTCGTAGCGGAACTCTCCGTCGTAGTCGTCCTCCAGGATCAGGCCGCCGGTGCTCCGGGCCCAGTCCACCGCAGCGGCCCGCCGGTCGGGGTGGAGCGGTACCCCGGTCGGGAACTGGTGCGCGGGTGTCAGCAGCACCGCGCCCGCGCCGCGCATCGCGGACAGTTCGCCGGTCCGGGAGCCGAGTTCGTCGAGCGGCAGGCAGGGGATGCGCAGCCCGGCCTCGGTGAGCAGGCGGGTGTGCACGTGGAGCCCGTACGACTCGACGGCCACCTCCCGCACGCGGCGCTCCCGCAGCACCTTCCCCATCATCATCAGTCCGTGGACGAAGCCGGAGCAGATGACGATGCGGTCGGGGTCCGCGTACACGCCGCGGGCCCGTGACAGGTAGTCGGCGAGCACGGTGCGCAGTTCGACGCGGCCGCGTGGATCGCCGTATCCGAGGGCGTCGTTGGGTGCCGCGGTGAGGGCGCGGCGGGCGGCCTTGAGCCATTCGGCGCGCGGGAACGTCGACAGGTCGGGCGAGCCGGGCTGCAGGCTGTAGGCGGGGCTGGTGCGGGGCGGCCGGGAGCGCGGCGCCCTGGTCGCCGCCCGGCGCGGCTCGGCGCGCTGCGCGACCCGGGTGCCGGAGCCCTGCCGGGCGGTGAGCCAGCCCTCGGCGACCAGTTCCGCGTAGGCGTCGGCGACGGTGTTGCGGGCGATGCCCAGGTCGGCCGCGAGGGTGCGGGACGACGGCAGCCGGGTCCCCGGTGCCAGCCGCCCCGTCCGGGCGGCCTCGCGCAGGGCGTCCATGAGCCCGGCCCGCAGTCCGATGGCACCGGCCGGGTCAATGTGCAGGTCCGCACCGAAAGTGGCCCAGGGATCTGTCATGAAAATGGACCATACCGCTACGCCACCCCCCGCGTAGCGTCGTATCCATGACGACGAACGAGCACAGCCGCGCAACGTCCGAGTACACCACCGAGCACACGCCCCGCATGCAGTGGGCCGAGCACGCCCCCGACGTCTACAAGGCGATGGCCCGGCTGGACGCCACGTCCCGCAAGGGGCTCGACCCGGTCGTGGCCGAGCTGGTGAAGATCCGGTCCTCGCAGCTCAACCACTGCGCGTTCTGCCTCGACATGCACACCAAGGACGCGCTCGCGGCGGGTGAGTCCATCCAGCGGATCGTGCAGCTCAGCGCGTGGGAGGAGTCGCAGCACTTCTACACGCCGAAGGAGATCGCGGCGATCGAGCTGACCGAGGCGGTGACCGTCCTGACCGACGGTTTCGTGCCGGACGAGGTGTACGCGAAGGCCGCGAAGCACTTCGACGAGGCGGAGCTCGCCCACCTCATCGCCGCGATCATCACGATCAACGCCTGGAACCGGTTCGCCGTGACCTGCCGCCTGGTCCCCGGCCACTACACGCCCGGCGACCACTGATCCAGGCACTCCCCTCCGCACCGCCCACCTCAGGAGCCTTCCGCCATGACCGCGTCCGACCTCCGTGCGCTGCACCACGGACGTACTGTCGGCGATCCGCTGGTCCTCCCCGGCCCGTGGGACGCCGACAGCGCCCGCGTCCTCGCCGACGCGGGGTTCCCGGCCCTGGCCACGCCGAGCGCGGGGGTCGCGGCCTCGCTCGGGTACGAGGACGGGGCCACGCCCGCCGCCGAGATGTTCGCGGCGGTGGCGCGCATCGCCCGCGCCGTCTCCGTACCCGTGTCGGCCGACATCGAGGCAGGGTACGGACTGGCGCCACGGGAGCTGGTGGAGCGGCTGCTCGCCGCCGGGGCCGTCGGCTGCAATCTGGAGGACACGGTGGACGGGGTCCTCGTGGATGCCCGGTGGCAGGCGGACCGGCTGGCGGAGGTGCGGGCGGCCGCCGGGGACGCGCTGTTCGTCAACGCCCGGGTGGACACGTACGTCACCGGCGTCCCGGAGGGCACGGACCAGGAGGCCGAGACCGTGCGCCGCGCGCTGCTGTACGTGGCCGCGGGCGCGGACTGCGTCTACCCGATCGGCGCCCCGGCCGAGTCGCTCCCCCGCCTGGCCACCGCCGTACCCGCACCGCTGAACGCGCTCGCCCGGCCGGACGGTCCGGGTCCGCGCCGCCTCGGCGAACTGGGCGCCGGCCGCGTCACGTTCGGCCCCGGTCTCCAGCGCCGGGCCATGGCGGCCCTGCGCGAGTTCGCCGACGGGCTCCGTGGGGCCTGAGGCCGGCCCCGTACGAGAAACGCCACCGCCCCCGGCAGCGGCTGACTGCTGCCGGGGGCGGTGGCGGTGGCGGTGGCGTCCGCGGGTCCCCTGGGGGACGTACGGATCAGATGAGGCCGAGCTCGCGGACCGCGTCGCGCTCCTCGGTGAGCTCCTTCACCGACGCGTCGATGCGCGCACGGGAGAACTCGTTGATGTCCAGGCCCTGGACGATCTTGTACGTGCCGTTCTCCGTGGTGACCGGGAAGGACGAGATGATGCCCTCCGGAACGCCGTAGGAGCCGTCCGACGGGATACCCATGGAGGTCCAGTCGCCGGCGGCGGTGCCGTTGACCCAGGTGTGCACGTGGTCGATGGCGGCGTTCGCGGCGGAGGCGGCCGAGGACGCGCCACGGGCCTCGATGATCGCGGCGCCGCGCTTGGCGACGGTCGGGATGAAGGTGTCGCCCAGCCATGCCTCGTCGTTGACGAGCTCGGCGGCGTTCTTGCCGGCGATCTCCGCGTGGAAGATGTCCGGGTACTGGGTGGCCGAGTGGTTGCCCCAGATCGTCAGCTTCTTGATGTCGGAGACGGCGGCACCGGTCTTGGCGGCCAGCTGCGAGATCGCGCGGTTGTGGTCCAGCCGGGTCATCGCGGTGAAGCGCTCGGCCGGTACGTCCGGGGCGGCGGCCTGCGCGATGAGCGCGTTGGTGTTGGCCGGGTTGCCGACGACGAGGACCTTGATGTCGTCCGCGGCGTTGTCGTTGATCGCCTTGCCCTGCGGCTTGAAGATGCCGCCGTTGGCGGAGAGCAGGTCGCCGCGCTCCATGCCCTTGGTGCGCGGGCGGGCGCCGACGAGCAGGGCGACGTTCGCGCCGGCGAAGCCCACATTGGCGTCGTCGGTGATCTCGATGTTGCGCAGCAGCGGGAAGGCGCAGTCGTCGAGCTCCATCGCGGTGCCCTCGGCGGCCTTCAGACCCTGCGGGATCTCCAGGAGACGCAGGTTGACCGGCACGTCCGGGCCGAGCAGGTGGCCGGAGGCGATGCGGAAGAGCAGCGCGTAGCCGATCTGGCCGGCTGCGCCGGTCACGGTGACATTCACGGGAGTGCGGGTCATGGCGATCTCCGTTAGACAGCTGGCGGTGGGGGCTCCTGGCCCCTGGTGCTGGACATCCCTGAATCTTGATGTGAAGAGATATCCAGCGATCAGGCTATCCGACCCGGAACCCCTCGGCCGCCCGGCCCCCTGTGGCACCGCACACAACCGGTCACTCCCCGCTCACCGCCCCGCTCCTCGTTCACCCCGTCGCTTCGGCCGTGCACCCCTTCGTGCCGGTGGCGAGGGTGGCGCACGCCTTGACGTCGGCGACCCGCTTCACGGCGACCATCGGGGTGTACGTGTCAGCGGCGGCGGACACCGTGCCGTCCTGCCCCGCACCGCCCGCGCTGATCCGTACGGTGTCGCCGGTGGCCGCCTTGGTGATCCGTGCCCACGCCGCCCCGCAGGTCTTGCTGTAGCGCACCTCGACGACGCTTCCGCCGACGGTGGCGCTGGAGACCGTACGGACGTATTCGCCGCCGCAGCCCATGTCCTCGGGGTCCTGCCCGGCGCAGTCGGAGCCGCTGCACCCGACCCCGGCCGGCAGTTCCGGCGCACTGGCCGTGGGCGACGGGGAAGGGGCGGCGGCCTTGTCGGCGTCGGAGTCACCACCCGAACCGGTCAGCAGCACCACACCGGTCACCGCGAGCAGGACGCCCACCGCGGCCGCGGCGATCACGAGCTGTTTACGGCTGCCGCCACGGCCCCGGCCACTCCCGCTGCCCTTGCCACTGCCACTGCCGCGATGCGCGGGCGGCTGCCCGGGAGCGCCCCCGTGGGCGTTCATCGCGGGCGGCAGACCGGGCCCCGCACCCATCGCCCGGTCCGGCCGGACCTGCGGCTGCTGCGGCACCTGCGGAACGCTCCCGCGCTGGGCCGGTACGGACGGGGAGCGGCCCCCGTCGCTCACGCCCGGTGCCGCACCCGTCCCGCCCTCGGCCGTGCCGACACCATGGGAGGGCCGGCTCCTGCCGTGGCCGCGCGACGGCTGCCCGGTCTCGCCGAGCGCCGCCCGCGCCTGGATTATCCGCATGCCCTCCATCGTCATGTCGTGGCGCATCTCGGCACGGCTCCAGGCCCGTTCCGTCAGCTCCCACATGGTGTTCAGGTGCACGTGATTGGTGCCCGTCACCTCGGCCAGCGCGACGATGGCGCCCCTGGGGGCGAGCAGCCGCCCGTTCAGATACCGCTCCCACGACGTCTTGCTGTACCCCGTGCGGTCGGCCACGGCGGCGATGCTCAGGCCGCTGCGGTCGACGAGTCTGCGCAGTTGGCCGGCAAACTCCCGGACCTGTGGGTCGAGATCCTCCGGCAGTGCCTTCCAACGAGGCATTACTTCCCCCTACTTCCCACTTCACATCGTTTCGGCTTCCGCTGCCCCCGCACGCGCCCGGCGCCTCGCACACCGCTCTGGCCCCGTCCGGAGCCGGTGGTCTTCCGCCCCGGACTACCCAGATAGATGCGCGAACGCAGACTGCCAGTTCCTGGAGAGGGAGCGCATGGTTGCACTCGGCAGCCCGGCACACACCCGCACGCGCCCCGGCCTCGCCCGGCCTCGCCCGGCCCGCCTGCCGCCTGCCGCCTGCCGCCTGCCGCCTGCCGCCTGCCGCCTGCCGCCTGCCGGGCCAGTCTGCCATCGTTGCCTGACGATCACACCGTGGCGGAATGGTCACTTCCGTGCCACAGGCCACAGCCATCCCTTGAACAGTCCTCCCCCAACCACAAGGCTGTAGTCAGGACGGGGCAAGGCCGCTCAACTCGCCGGATTCCGGAGCTTTTCGCTCCGGCACGCCCCGTCCCCGGCGTCCGTCCCTTCTCGGGGGAGGGGACGGGCACCGGTCCGCGGCCCGGGGCGGCCGCGCGGATTCAGCGGATCGTGAAGTGGACCGCGTTCTCCAGGAACGGGATGTCCAGCCACGGCTTGGGCTGCGCCATCAGCGAGAGCATCACGATGAGGACGCCCAGCAGCCCGTACGTCACCAGGTCCGTGAAGCGGGAACGCACCGCGAGCATGCCCACCGAGGGGATCACGAGGCGGAGTACCGCGCCCCCGATGAGCGCCACACCGATCAGTATCGTGCCGACCCGGAAGGCCTGCTCGAAGGGGTCGGAGGCCACGATCAGCAGGCCGATCGCGGCCGTGCCGAGCACCGCGAGCAACGGCCACTGACGGGCGGGGGCCGGAGCGTCGCCGCCCGCCGCCCGGCCGCCGCCCTCGGGACGCGCGGTGTCCTGGGTGAGCGATGCCAACGCCCGCGACCGGCCCGTCGCGGGGGCCGCGGCGGGAACGGGCGCGGGGTGGCTGCCGGTGCGACCGTCCGCAGGAGCGTCCGCACCGTCATCCGCAGCGCCGTCCGCGGTGTCGTCCGGTGCCGCTGCCGCTGCCGCGCTGTCGCCCGACGCGGGTGAAGCACCGTCGGCCGGGTCCGCCGGCCCGCCGTCAGCCGAGGAGTCGGCAGCGCCGCCGGCCGGAACACCGGCCGCGCCCTCGGACTGCTCGGCGACCGGCCCGTCCGCATCGGCGGCGGCCCGGTCGGCCGGACTCGTACCAGCACCCATGGGGTTCCTTCCGGATCGGTTCAGCCCGCGGACGGGACGGAGTCGCGCTCGGCCGCCTCGACCACGTTGACGAGCAACTGGGCGCGGGTCATCGGGCCGACACCGCCCGGGTTCGGCGAGATCCACGCGGCGACCTCGGCCACGCCCGGGTGTACATCGCCGACGATCTTGCCCTCCCCGTCCCGGCTGACGCCGACGTCGAGCACGGCCGCGCCCGGCTTCACGTCCTCGGGCTTGATGATGTGCGCCACGCCCGCGGCCGCGACGATGATGTCGGCCTGTCGCAGGTGGGCGGAGAGATCACGCGTACCGGTGTGGCACTGGGTGACCGTGGCGTTCTCCGACTTACGGGTCAGCAGCAGCGGGATGGACCGGCCGATGGTGACACCGCGTCCGACGACCACGACATGCGCCCCGTTGATCTCCACACCGTGGTGGCGGAGCAGCTGCACGACACCCTGCGGGGTGCAGGGCAGCGGTCCCTTCTCGTTGAGCACGAGCCGGCCGAGACTCATCGGGTGCAGCCCGTCGGCGTCCTTGGCCGGATCCATCAGTTCCAGAACGCGGTTGGTGTCGATCCCCTTGGGCAGGGGGAGCTGCACGATGTAACCCGTGCACTCGGGATCGGCGTTGAGCTCCCGTACGACGTCCTCGATCTCCTCCTGGGTGGCGGTGTCGGGGAGTTCGCGCTGGATGGAACCGATGCCGACCTGCGCGCAGTCGCGGTGCTTGCCGTTCACGTACCACCTGCTGCCCGGGTCGTCACCCACCAGCAGGGTTCCCAGGCCGGGGGTGATACCCCGGGCCTTGAGGGCCGCCACGCGGACGGTGAGATCGGACTTGATCGCGGCTGCGGTGGCTTTGCCATCGAGAATCTGGGCAGTCATGGAGGCATTCTCGCGGATGACCCACCCGGGGACCAATTACAGGTACCGGCCGTGGACACAAGGTTGCACTTGGACAACTTCTCGTACCGCGGCTGGACAAACTTACTTCCCGCTTATAACGATGAAGGCCGCAGTGCCGCAGAAGTACCCGGGGGGCGGACCGCTGATGTTTTCTTTCCTCCGCGCGGCCGCATTCGTCCCCGTATGTCCGTTGGAGGAAACGCCCAGATGAGCTTCGGCGACCCGAACCCGAACAACCCTTACGGGCAGCAGCCCGGCCAGCAGCCCGGTCAGCCGCCGCAAGGTCAGCCGCCGCAGGGCCAGCCCGGCTACGGCTACCCGCAGCAGGCGCCCCAGGGAGTGCCGCCGCAGGGCCAGCCCGGTTACGGCTACCCGCAGCAGCAGCCCGGCGTTCCGCCGCAGGGCCAGCCCGGCTACGGCTACCCGCAGCAGGCGCCCGGCACGCTCCAGGCCAACAGCGGCTACATCAACATCCCGACGCTCGGCACGGTCGAGGTCGCCTCGATGGGCCGCCGCCTCGGCGCCCGTTGCATCGACGCCGTCGTCATCGGAGTGCTCTACGGCATCCTCAGCGCGATCGGCCTGGCGAGCGCCCTGGGCCTCGCGAAGAGCACCGACGACTGCGGCAGCAATCTGGACCCGGGCTACCAGTCCTGTGTCAACGACGCGAGCGTCAGCATCATCGCCACCATGTTCGGCGTGCTGGCCCTCTTCATCCTGATCACGCTGCTCTACGAGTGGCTGCTGATCTCGCTGATCGGCGCCACGCTGGGCAAGAAGGCGCTCGGCCTGAAGGTCGTCAAGGAGAACACCGGCATGGCCCCGGGTCTCGGTGCCGGCTTCATCCGCTGGATCATCCCGATCGTCGGCGCGTTCCTCTGCTACATCGGTGCCATCCTCACGTACCTGTCCCCGTTCTTCGACAACTCCGGGAAGCTGCAGGGCTGGCACGACCGCGCTGCCGGCACCCTGGTGATCAAGCAGTAACGCGGGCCGCACCACACGAAGGGCCGGTCTCCCCGAACTCGTTCTCGGAGACCGGCCCTTCGTCGTGGCCATGAGGCGTCAGGAGACGCCGGGAATCAGTGGAAGAAGTGGCGGGTGCCGGTGAAGTACATCGTCACGCCGGCCTTCTTCGCGGCCTCGACCACCAGCTCGTCGCGGACCGAACCACCCGGCTGGGCCACGGCCTTGATGCCGGCCGCGGTCAGGATCTCCAGCCCGTCGGGGAAGGGGAAGAAGGCGTCGGAGGCCGCGTACGCGCCCCGTGCCCGCTCCTCGCCCGCCCGCTCGACGGCGAGCTTCGCGGAGTCGACGCGGTTGACCTGGCCCATGCCGACGCCGACCGAGGCGCCGTCCCTGGCGAGCAGGATCGCGTTGGACTTGACCGCCCGGCAGGCCTTCCACGCGAAGGAGAGCTCCCGCAGCTCGTCGGCGGAGAGCGCCTCGCCGGTGGCCAGCGTCCAGTTGGCCGGGTCGTCGCCGTCCGCCTGGAGGCGGTCGGTGACCTGGAGCAGCGCGCCGCCGTCGATCGGCTTGACCTCGACCTCGGCCGACGGGGCCTCGGGGCAGCGCAGCACGCGGATGTTCTTCTTGCGGGACAGCACCTCGACCGCGCCGTCCTCGTACGCCGGGGCGACGATGACCTCGGTGAAGATCTCCGCGACCTGCTCGGCCATGGCGACGCTCACCGGACGGTTGACGGCGATGACACCGCCGTACGCCGACAGCGGGTCGCAGGCGTGCGCGTTGCGGTGCGCCTCGGCGATGTCGTCGGCGATCGCGATGCCGCACGGGTTGGCGTGCTTGATGATCGCGACGCACGGCTCGGCGTGGTCGTACGCGGCCCGGCGCGCGGCGTCGGTGTCCGTGTAGTTGTTGTACGACATCGCCTTGCCGTGCAGCTGCTCGGCACCGGCCAGGCCGCCGGCGCCGGAGGTGTAGAGCGCGGCGGGCTGGTGCGGGTTCTCGCCGTAGCGCAGGACGTCCTGGCGCTCGTACGTCGTACCGAAGAAGTCGGGGAAGCCCGAGTCGTCGGCGGCGGCGTAGTCGTCCGCGAACCAGGAGGCGACGGCCACGTCGTACGCGGCGGTGTGCTGGAATGCCTCGGCGGCGAGCCGCTTGCGGGCGGTCAGGTCGAAGCCGCCCGCCTTGACCGCGGTCAGCACGTCGGCGTACCGCTCGGGGCTGGTGACGACGGCCACCGAGGGGTGGTTCTTGGCGGCGGCGCGGACCATCGAGGGGCCGCCGATGTCGATCTGCTCCACGCACTCGTCGGCCGAGGCGCCGGAGGCGACGGTCTCCTTGAACGGGTAGAGGTTGACGACCACCAGGTCGAACGGCTCCACGCCCAGCTCGGCGAGCTGCTCGCGGTGCGCGTCCAGCCGGAGGTCGGCCAGGATGCCGGCGTGGACGCGCGGGTGCAGCGTCTTGACGCGGCCGTCGAGGCACTCGGGGAAGCCGGTGAGCTCCTCGACCTTGGTGACCGGTACTCCGGCGGCCGCGATCCTCCCGGCGGTGGAGCCGGTGGAGACCAGCTCGACACCGGCCTCGTGCAGACCGCGGGCGAGGTCTTCGAGCCCGGTCTTGTCGTAGACACTGACCAGGGCGCGGCGGATGGGCTTATTCACCGACATGATCGAGATGAACCTTTCGTCCCTCAATGCGATAGCCGTCACGGGCGAGCCGCCCCACGGCCTCGACGAGCAGCTTGCGCTCGACTTCCTTGATGCGTTCATGGAGAGCTGCTTCACCCTCCGGGGTGTCCTCTTCGGTCACCTCGACCACGCCCTGCGCGATGATCGGACCGGTGTCGACGCCGTCGTCGACGAAGTGGACGGTGCACCCGGTGACCTTCACGCCGTACGCGAGCGCGTCACGCACACCGTGGGCACCGGGAAAGCTGGGGAGCAGGGCGGGGTGGGTGTTGATGAACCGGCCGCCGAACCCGGCGAGGAACTCCTTGCCCACGATCTTCATGAACCCCGCGGACACGACGAGGTCCGGGCGGTGCGCGGCGGTGGCCGCGGCGAGCGCGGCGTCCCACTCCGCGCGTGACGCGTGGTCCTTGACCCGGCACACGAACGTGGGGATTGCGGCCCGTTCGGCCCGCTCCAGACCAGCGATGCCGTCGCGGTCCGCACCGACCGCCACGACCTGTGCGCCGTACCCCTCGGGGTCGTCACCGATCGCGTCGAGCAGGGCTTGGAGGTTCGTACCGGAACCGGAGACCAGCACGACCAGTCGGGCCGGGGCGGCGGAGGAGAGCGGGGAGGCCACGGCTGGGCCCTTTCTCGCGTGTGGAGCAGTTCGAAGCGGCCGCACCGTCTGCCGCGTCTCGGGAGCAGCGGCACGGCGGCCATGCTGTTTGTGCGGTCGTACGAAAGAATCACGCCCCCCGATACGGGGAACTCTACGAACGAGCCGACCGTCAGCAACGATACCGGCACCTCGCGAGGCCCCCGCGTGACGGGGGTGGGGGACCGGTGGCGCTCCGGCTCATACGGGAGCGGGCGCTCCGGGGCGGCAGCTGTCGGCCACCGCGCGCACGCCCAGCTTTCGGCCCCTCCTCGCCGGGAGGTAGCGTCAGGTGACAGCGAACCGTCCACAGGGCGGAAATGACGAGATGGGGAAGACGTTCACCATATGCCGGACCGACGCCGCCGCACCGCCTTCCGCCACCCGCTGCCCGAGCCGGCCCCCCTGCTGATGCGGGAGCGCCAGTCCCCCGCGCCGGGCTCCTCTTCTTCCCCTTCCTCCTCGTCGTCGGGGTCCTCCGGGTCCTCCGGGGCCCGTCCCGAGGACGACAACCCCTTCGCGCCGCCGCCGGAGAACCGCCCCGACCAGCCGTGGCAGCCGCGCCACCCGGCCAATGGCGGTACCAACGGCAACGGCGGCACCAATGGCAACGACGAGAACAACGGGGACGGCGGGGACTCACCCGAGGGCGGCTCCCCCGACAACCGGCCCGTCTGGGGCAGCCAGTGGAGCAGCCACCAGCCCGGACGCCAGAGCGGCGGTTTCGGCGGGCAGCCCGCCGGACCGGCGGGACCGAACGGACAGGGGGGTGGCCGGGGCGGCCCGGAGGGCAAGTCCGGTGGCACCCGCTGGGACCCGACCGACCCCGTCCAGCGCCGGGCGCGCTACTCACTGCTCGCCGGTATGTGGGCCTTCTTCTTCGC
Organism: Streptomyces sp. NBC_01260; assembly: GCF_036226405.1. Classification (NCBI taxonomy): domain Bacteria; kingdom Bacillati; phylum Actinomycetota; class Actinomycetes; order Kitasatosporales; family Streptomycetaceae; genus Streptomyces; species Streptomyces sp. NBC_01260. The sequence goes on from NZ_CP108464.1 coordinate 3,104,656, forward strand.
GATCTTCGACCTCCCGGAGATCGCCCTGCTGCTGGGCGCGCTCGCGACCTACTGGTCGATCAGCGCGCTCCGGGCCAAGCCGAAGGACCCGTCAACGACCGGGGGGACGGCCGGATCGGCTGCGGCTCCGGGCGCGGCCGCCGGTGCGCATGCCGATGCCCAGGGGCAGGGCACCGGCCCCGGTACCGCTGCCGGCCCGGCCCACACGCCGGGGTCCGCAGCAGCGCCGGGTGCGCCGGGCACCGGCGTCCTTCAGCGGGGCAGCCGGCAGCAGACGACTGCCGCGGTCAGCGGTCTGGTGACGGCGCTGATCGCTCTGGCGATCGTCGCGACGTCGTTCACGGTGCAGCTGGTCTACCGGGACTACTACACCTGTGTGAACGACGCCCTCACCAAGTCGGGCCAGGTCGCCTGCAACGATCTGCTGCCGAAGCCGCTGGAACCCCTCTTCGGCGTCAAGAAGTAGCGTCCGGCGGGTGGACCGGTCCGGCCTCCGCCGGATGGTCCGCCCGCTCTCCGGCCGCCTTGGCGTGCCAGGGATCGGTCGGCAGGAAGTCGTACAGCTCGCCGTCCTCGTCGCCCTGGCCGGCCGGGCCGGGCGACGAGGGCCCGGGCGATCCGGATGCGGACACGGGCACGAGCGCCGACGCGGGCCGGGATGCCGGGCCGTGGGCGGGTACCGGGTCCGTTCCGGTCTCCGCCGCATCCTCCGTATCCGCCGCATCCGCGTCCGTCTTTCGGTGGCCCCATCGCGGCCCCCACCCGCGTCCGGTGGGCGTGGCCCCCTTCCCCGCCTCTGCGGACCCCCGCACCTCTTCCGTCTCTTGCGCCGTGCCCGGCCCGGTCGCCGCCTCGGCCGCCGGCGGCTCGGGCGCGGTGCGTCCACGCAGCCGCCAGGCCCGCAGCAACACCGCCATCGGGACGCCGAGCGCGGCCGTCCACGCCAGGGCCGCCGCCCCCGTGAGCCACCACACGGGGCCGAACTCCGCCAGTGCCCGGGTCCCGAGCGGTCCCCCGGCCGCCGCCGCCAGCAGCGCGGCGCCGATCCCGCACCCCACCGCCCCCAGCGCGGCGGTGAACGCGGTCTCCCGCAGGCTCCACGCCTCCTCGCGCCCAGCGGCGGCGGGCGCGGCACGTCGTACGGTGAACCAGGCGACCGTCAGCGCCGCCGCGACCGGGACCGCCGCGGTCGCCCAGTTCAGCGGTGTTCCCGCGCCCTCGGCCGGCATCGCGGCCAGCAGCGGGAAGTCCGGCAGCGCCGGGCGGCCCGCGAAGGCGACCGGGCTGACCGTGGACGCCGTGCCGAGCGCGAACCCCGGCCCGAGCCCGTACGCGGCCCCCCACACCGCCGCGTTCGGCACCAGCAGCAGCGCCAGGAACAGCACCGCGCACCGTCCGGCCCAGTCTCCGGAGAACCGCAGGAACGAGTCCTGGACCGGATCCGCGTGCCACACCAGCGCCGCCGCGACCACGAGCGCGCCACCACCCAGCAGGACCATCACCCCGGCCGCCGCGGACCGGCCCACCACCCGGGCCCGCCGGACGAACCGGGAGCGTGCCATCGCCTCGTGGAGCCGGACCGGCGCCCAGGAAGGCGGCGATCCGAGCCGTCGCCCGGAAGCCGCCCACACCCCGGCCGCCGCCGCGCCCGCCACCACAAGGACCGCCGGGAACAACAGGGACAGCGGTTCGGCGGACAGCGGGGCGCCGCGCGCGTAGAGCGCGACCGGCGCCCCGACCAGCAGGTACCCGCCCGTCACCAGGGCGAAGGCGCCCCCGGGCGAGGGGGCTCCGCGCCCTTCGTCGGGCTCCAGCACGTCCCTGGCCGCGCGGTGCACCAGCCAGACCGGCAGGGCGGCGAACAGGAGGGGGACCACACCGACGGGGGCGGGGGCCCCGGTGAGGGTGTCGGTTCTGATCAGTTCGGCGCCATGGGCGAGCAGCCAGAGGCCGACGGCCGTGTGGACGGCCTCGCCGGGGCCGCTGTCGGCGCCGGGGGAACTGATCCAGAGGATCATGACGAGCACGGCCACGGAGCCCAGCCCGAGCCCCGCGGCCACGGCCCCGCGCAGCAGCGCCGAGGCCAGAACGGCGGGCCGTCCCCGCACTGCCGACAACGACGGGCTGCGTTCGGTCACTTGGGTCACACCGCAATGCTCCCAACGACACGCGCTTATTCCATGTAACGGGCGAATGACCGCTGTGTCGCTCAATATGCGCTTATGTTCTTTTTCACCCAGCGCAGGCCGGGCGGGGAGCCCTCATGACACAGAGCACGACCGGCACGGCAGATACCCATCCGCTCCCCCCGCCCAAGGAGCGTCGCAGGCTGCGGGAGGCGAAGTCACTGAGTGAGGAGCAGGTCGCGGCGGCTGTGGGGGTCACCCGGGCCACGGTCCGGGCCTGGGAGACGGGCCGCACCCGTCCACGCGGGCGCAAGCGCGAGGCGTACGCCAGGCTCATCGGAACGGGTGACGCACCGTCCACGCCACCCGCCGAGGGCATCAAGCCGGACACCCCGGACAAGTGGTCGAAGGATTCAGCCGAACGGGCGGCCCGCCCGACTGCCTCTGAGCCCGCCGAGGTCTCGGAGGCTTCCGAGCCTTCCGAGCCTTCCTGGGCAGTCTCCGCCGCCGGTTCCAGCGGCGGTGGCAGCGGTTCGGGGGCCGGGACCGGGCCTTCGCCCGCCGAGGCGTTCGACGCCCTGTACCGGCACACCGCCGCCGCGCTGTTCCGCCAGACCTATCTGCTGACCGGCCGCCGCGGCCTGGCCCGCGAGGCCGTCGGCAAGGCCTTCGACCTCGCCTGGCAGCGCTGGCCGGAGGTCGCCGCGGACCGGGACCCGGTGGGCTGGGTACGCGCGGCCGCCTACGAACACGCGGTGTCGCCGTGGCACCGGCTGCGCCGCGCGCACCGCCGCCTCGATCCGCCGCCCGAGGCGCCCGGCCCCCGTGCGCTGCTCGACGCGCTGCTGGCCCTGCCGCCCTCGTACCGCCGCACGCTGCTGCTCCACGACGGAGTCGGGCTGGGGCTGCCGGAGACCGCGGCGGAGACGGAGGCGAGCACCCCGGCGGCGGCGGGGCGGCTGATGACCGCTCGGGCGGCCGTCGCCGAGAAGCTGCCCGAGCTCGCGAAGCCGTCGGCACCGGCCGAGCAGTCCGCGCTGCTGCACGAGCGGCTCGGCGCGCTCGCCCTCGCCCAGCCCGCGCCCTCGCTGCCGGTCCCGGAGCTGATCCGTAGTGGCAGCGAACGCAAGGCGCAGCTCTGGACGCGGGCGGCCATCGGGTTCATCGTGCTGCTGATCGGCCTGACGCTGATCACGCTGGCCACCGCCCCGAGGAAGTACGAGACACCCCAGTCGCCCGCGCAGAAGGTCAGCGGGGTGCCGCCGCTCGGCGGTCCGGAGAAGCTCACGCCGCAGGACAAGAAGCTGCGGAAGAAGTTCGGCAAGGAGCTCGTGCGCGGTCCGGCCCGGCTGGTTCCCGAAGTGGGCTGAGTCCGGGGCCGTACGCAAGGACGCGGGCCCGCACCCCTGATCGGGGGTACGGGCCCGCGTCCTTGCGTACGGTGACGCGATCCTGCGGTGGTGCTCCGACGCGCTGAGGCGTCAGGCGCCGAGGATCTCGCGCGCCAGCTTGGCGGTCTCGGTCGGCGTCTTGCCGACCTTGACGCCGGCGGCCTCAAGGGCCTCCTTCTTCGCCTGCGCGGTGCCGGAGGAACCGGAGACGATGGCGCCGGCGTGGCCCATGGTCTTGCCCTCGGGGGCGGTGAAGCCCGCGACGTAACCGACGACCGGCTTGGTGACGCTCGATGCGATGAAGTCCGCCGCACGCTCCTCGGCGTCGCCGCCGATCTCGCCGATCATGACGATGAGGTCGGTCTCGGGGTCGGCCTCGAACGCCGCGAGGGCGTCGATGTGCGTCGTGCCGATGACCGGGTCGCCACCGATGCCGACGGCCGACGAGAAGCCGATGTCACGGAGCTCGTACATCATCTGGTAGGTCAGCGTGCCCGACTTCGACACGAGACCGATACGGCCGGGCTTGGTGATGTCGCCCGGGATGATGCCGGCGTTGGACTGACCGGGGGTGATCAGGCCGGGGCAGTTCGGGCCGATGATCCGGGTCTTGTTGCCCTTCGCGCCGGCGTACGCCCAGAAGGCGGCCGAGTCGTGAACGGCGATGCCCTCGGTGATCACGACGGCGAGGGGGATCTCGGCGTCGATCGCCTCGACGACGGCGGCCTTCGAGAAGGCCGGCGGCACGAAGAGGACGGACACGTTCGCGCCGGTCTTCTCCATCGCTTCCTTGACGGAACCGAAGACCGGGATCTCGCTGCCGTCGAAGTCGACGGAGGTGCCGGCCTTGCGCGGGTTCACGCCGCCGACGATGTTGGTGCCGTCGGCGAGCATGAGCTTGGTGTGCTTCATGCCCGTCGCGCCGGTCATCCCCTGGACGATGACCTTGCTGTCCTTGGTGAGGAAGATAGCCATGGTGGTCTGAGTCCCTCTTCCTTACTTCGCAGCCGCGGCGAGCTCGGCGGCCTTGTCGGCCGCGCCGTCCATGGTGTCCACGCGCTGAACGAGCGGGTGGTTGGCGTCGGAGAGGATCTTGCGACCCAGCTCCGCGTTGTTGCCGTCGAGGCGCACGACGAGCGGCTTGGTGACCGCTTCGCCCTTGGTCTTGAGCAGCTCAAGCGCCTGGACGATGCCGTTGGCGACCTCGTCGCAGGCGGTGATGCCGCCGAAGACGTTGACGAAGACGGACTTGACGTCCGGGTCGCCGAGGATGATCTCAAGGCCGTTCGCCATGACCTCTGCGGAGGCGCCGCCACCGATGTCGAGGAAGTTGGCGGGCTTCACGTTGCCGTGGTTCTCACCGGCGTACGCGACGACGTCCAGGGTCGACATGACCAGACCGGCACCGTTACCGATGATGCCGACCTCGCCGTCGAGCTTGACGTAGTTGAGGTTCTTGGCCTTGGCGGCAGCCTCGAGCGGGTTGGCCGCGGCCTTGTCCTCGAGCGCCTCGTGGCCGGGCTGGCGGAAGTCGGCGTTCTCGTCGAGAGACACCTTTCCGTCCAGGGCCAGGATTCGCCCGTCCTTGGTCTTCACCAGCGGGTTGACCTCGACGAGGAGGGCGTCCTCGGCGACGAAGGTGTCCCACAGGGTCACCATGGCCTCGGCGACACCCTCGGCCACGTCGGCCGGGAACTTCGCCTGGGCCACGATCTCGCGGGCCTTGACGATGTCCACGCCGTCCACGGCGTTGACCGGGACCTTCGCGAGGGCCTCGGGGGTCTTCTCCGCGACCTCCTCGATGTCCATGCCACCCTGCACCGAGGCCATGGCCAGGAAGGTGCGGTTGGTGCGGTCCAGGAGGTACGAGACGTAGTACTCCGCCTCGATCTCCGGGGACAGCTCGGCGATCATCACCTTGTGGACCGTGTGGCCCTTGATGTCCATGCCGAGAATGTCGGTCGCCCGGGCGACCGCCTCGTCGGGGGTGGCGGCCAGCTTGACGCCACCGGCCTTGCCGCGGCCGCCGACCTTCACCTGCGCCTTGACGACGGACTTGCCGCCCAGCCGCTCGGTCGCCTCGCGGGCTGCCTCAGGCGTGTCGATGACTTCACCGGCCAGCACCGGTACACCGTGCTTGGCGAAGAGGTCCCTCGCCTGGTACTCGAACAGGTCCACGCGCGTCCGTCCCTTATCAAATGGTCTCGCGGTTGGTTTTCTGCGTGGGCGTGCCGCGAGGGGCAACGTGACTGCGACTGTCACCAGGAAGGCGCACACGGTGACCGAATACGCGGCATGTCCATCTCGCAGGTTATCCCCGCGCCCCGCAGGACCCTAAATCGCAGATCGCACCTGGGCGGTGATTACGGTCACAGGCCGCCCTGGTAGCCGGGTCGCAGTGGACAAAACGGCGCGGGCACACCGGTCGGGCGACCGCCCGTCATCCATGGGCCTCCTTGTCCGGCAGGGGCAGCGGCCGCTTCTCGATCGCCGCCGCCATCACTTCCGGAAAGAGGTCCGGCGTACAGGCGAAGGCCGGAGCGCCCAGCGCGGCGAGTGCGCTCGCGTGGTCGCGGTCGTAGGCGGGTGCGCCCTCGTCGGAGAGGGCGAGCAGGGTCACGAACTGCACTCCGGACGCCTTCATCGCGGCGACCCGCTTCAGCATCTCGTTGCGGATGCCGCCCTCGTACAGGTCGCTGATGAGCACGACGACGGTGTCCGCGGGGCGGGTGATCCTGGACTGGCAGTAGGCGAGCGCCCGGTTGATGTCGGTGCCGCCGCCGAGCTGGGTGCCGAAGAGCACGTCCACCGGGTCGTCGAGCTGGTCGGTGAGGTCGACGACGGCCGTGTCGAAGACGACGAGCCTGGTCCGCAGGGCGCGCATGGAGGCGAGCACGGCGCCGAAGACCGAGGCGTACACCACGGAGGCCGCCATCGAGCCGGACTGGTCGATGCAGAGGATGACGTCCTTCTTCACGGACTGTGCCGCGCGGCCGTAGCCGATGAGCCGCTCGGGCACGATCGTGCCGGCCCCGTCCTCCCCGGGGAGGGTCAGGTAGTTCTTGAGGTTGGCCCGGATGGTCCGGTTCCAGTCGATGTCGTGGTGACGCGGCCGGCTGACCTTCGCCGAGCGGTCCAGCGCACCCGTGAGCGCCGCCCGGGTGCGGGTGGTGAGCCGGCTCTCCAGCTTCTCGACGACCTTGCGCACGACGGCTCTCGCGGTCTCCTTCGTCGTCTCGGGCATCACCTTGTTGAGCGAGAGCAGGGTGCCGACGAGATGGACGTCCGCCTCGACGGCCTCCAGCATCTCCGGTTCGAGCAGGAGCGCGGAGAGGCCGAGGCGGTCGATGGCGTCGCGCTGCATGACCTGGACGACGGAGCTGGGGAAGTACGTACGGATGTCCCCGAGCCAGCGGGCCACGGAGGGCGCGGAGGCGCCCAGTCCTGCCGAGCGGCCGCTGCCGCCCCGTCCGCCGGGCTGTCTCCCGCCCTCGTACAGCGCGGTCAGTGCGCCGTCCATCGCGGCGTCGCGTCCGGTGAGGGTGCAGCCCGTGCTCTGCGAGCTGTCCGCGCCGAGCACCATGCGCCAGCGCCGCAGCCGTTCACCGTCGTCCGCGCCCTGCACGCGAGCGGTCTCGTCCGTCCCGGCCGGCTTGTCCGCCCCGGCCGTCCTGGTCGTCGTCATCCCGTTGCCCCCAGCGGTTGCTCGGTGTGGTCGTGTCCCTCCGCGGCCCCGTCCCCATCCGCGTCCAGGCCCAGCAGCAGGCGCAGCACCGGCAGCACCGCGTCCGCCCGCGGTCCGTCGAGTACGGGGCCGAATCCGGGAGCCGTCGCCCCGCCGCCAGGGACCGTGCCCGCCCCCGCGGCCGCTCCCCCGGCAGCGGGGCCGCGCCGGACGAGCTCGCCCAGCGTGCGCCGGACACCTGATTCGTACGCCGAGAAGGTGCGGCGCAGCAGCGGCAGCACGTCGGTGAAGGTGTCCGGGGAGACCCCGCACAGCCAGGAGTCGACCAGGGCGAGCAGCCGCTCGTCATGGACCAGGAGCATGCCGCCACCGGCCGCCCCGCCGACGAAGCCCTCGATCCACGCGGCGGCGTCGGCGGGCGGTGTGCCGGGCGAGAGGGCCAGGCCCATCAGCCGGGCCGCGTCGTCCTGTCCGAGGTGCCCGTCGTCGAGCAGCAACCGGGCGGCCCGGCCCCGGATCACGCCTGCGACCGTGTCGCGGGCGGCGAGCTTGCGCAGCACCGCCCTCCAGCGTTCGCGCAGCCCGTCCGCGTTCGCCGGTACGGCGCCGGCGAGCAGCCCGATCGCCGTGTGGACGCCGTCCACCTGGCGGCGCAGCGCGGCGGCCCCGTCGTCGTCGAGTCCGGTGCAGGCGGGTGGCAGTCCGACGCAGATCCGCTCCGCCAGCCCGGCCGCGACCTCCCCGAGCGCCGCGGTGTCCGTGGACCGGACGTCCCCGTAGCGCAGCGTCCGGGCCAGGGACGGCAGGGCGTCGGCGAGGTGGCCGACGTCCGTGTCGAGGGCGGCACGGTCGGCGAGCACGCGCATCACGACGGGCAGCGCCTCGGGCAGTTCGGCCAGCAGGCACTGTTCGGCGAGCGCGGTGACCTCGGCGAGGGCGGTGGCCGCCACGGCGTCCGACTCGGCGCGGGCGGTCGCGGCGGAGAGCACGGTGGTGCCCCATACGCCCGCCTCCGCGACGCGTACGTACAACTCGGGCTCCCAGCGCAGCCGCCAGCTCTCCCGGAAGGTGCCGGTGCTCCCCCGGCCCTCGGTGGGTTCGCCCCAGCCGACGCCGAGGATCCGCAGCCGGTGCAGCAGCCGGCTGCGGGCCGCGTCGGTGTCCTTGCGGAGGTCGAGCTCCATGTCCCGTTCGGACGCCTCCGGTTTGAGCCGCAGGGTGCGCTGCAGGCGGGTGAGGTCGCGCTGGAGCGGCACGGCGGGGGCGGTGTCCGGTACCTCGCCGAGTGTCCCGCCGACGATCAGCCGGTCCCGGACGAGGGCGAGCGGTACGTCGGAGCCCTCGCACATCACGGCGCGGACGGCGTCGGTCGCCTCGCTCAGTCCGGCGAGCGGCCGGCCCCGCACGGCGGCGAGGGTCGCGGCGAGCCGGACGGCCTCGATGACATGGGCGGACGACACGAACCGGTCCTCGTCGCGCAGGAGTCCGGCGACCTTGGTCATCCACCGTTCGACCGGGCGGTCCGGGGATGCGAAGAGGTGTGCGTACCAGCCGGGTGAATCGATCCCGGCCCCGTATCCGCTGTGCCGGGCGAGCCGGTGGTGGGTCCAGGGCACCCAGGTCAGCTCGGCCTTGACCTTGGGCAGTCCCTTGAGGAGGGCCCGGTCGGCGGCGAGCGTCGTCCTCGCTTCGAGCGCGGGTACGTGCCAGGCACCGCAGACCACGGCGAAGTCGTCGCCGAACTCCTTGCGCGCCGTGCGCAACTGGATCCGCATGTACGCCTCGCGGACCGCGTCCCTGGGGTGGCCGCCGTCCCCGTACACCTCGCGCAGCGCGGTCATCGCCTCGCCGAGCGCGGCGAAGGCCGCCGACGGGTCGCCGGGGCCGCCGTCGTGGGCGCGGTGCTCGACGACGTCCTCCCACCAGCGCTCGGGGTCGTCGTAGCCCGCGGTCTCGGCCAGTACCCCGATGGGGTCGACCGGGACGGGCGGGGAGCCCGCTTCCCCGGCCTGTTCCGCCGGGCCCCGGCGCTCGTCCTCCTCCGTCATGGCCAGCGAGTGGGCGGCCGGCAGGTCGATGAAGCGGACCGGGACGCCGTGCGCGAGGGCCCAGCGGATCGCGACCCATTCGGGCGAGAACTCGGCGAGCGGCCAGAACGCCGCCCGTCCGGGATCATCCACCGCATGGGCGAGCAGTGCGACGGGCGGCCGCATCTGCTCGTCGGCGGCGAGCGGCAGCAGCGCGTCGCCCTCGGGCGGGCCCTCGATGAGCACCGCCCGCGGACGGGCGGCCTCCAGTGCGGCGCCGACGGCGCGGGCCGAGCCGGGGCCGTGGTGCCGCACCCCCAGCAGCAGCGGCCCGCCGGGGCGCGGGGCGCCGGTCACAGGGAGGCCTCACGGCAGGCGCGGTAGAAGTCCTTCCAGCCGTCCCGCTCGCGCACCACCGTCTCCAGGTACTCCTGCCAGACCACCCGGTCGGCGGCCGGGTCCCGGACGACCGCGCCGAGGATGCCGGCCGCGACGTCCCCGGCACGCAGCACCCCGTCGCCGAAGTGGGCGGCGAGGGCGAGGCCGTTGGTGACGACGGAGATGGCCTCGGCCGTGGACAGCGTCCCCGAGGGCGACTTGATCCTGGTGCGGCCGTCGGTGGTGACCCCGTCGCGCAGCTCGCGGAAGACGGTGACCACGCGGCGGATCTCCGCGAGGCCGTCGGGCGCGGGAGGCAGGTCGAGGGAGCGGCCGACCTGGTCGACGCGCCGCGAGACGATGTCGACCTCGGCCTCGGGGGTGGCCGGCAGCGGCAGGACCACCGTGTTGAACCGGCGGCGCAGGGCACTGGACAGCTCGTTGACCCCGCGGTCGCGGTCGTTGGCCGTGGCGATGACGTTGAAGCCGCGGACGGCCTGGACCTCCTGGCCCAGTTCGGGCAGCGGCAGGGTCTTCTCGGACAGGATGGTGATCAGGGAGTCCTGCACATCGGCGGGGATGCGGGTGAGCTCCTCGATCCGCGCGGTCATGCCCTCGGACATGGCGCGCATCAGCGGGCTGGGCACCAGCGCGTCGCGGCTGGGGCCGTGCGCGAGCAGCTCCGCGTAGTTCCACCCGTAGCGGACCGCTTCCTCGGGTGTGCCCGCCGTGCCCTGGACGAGGAGGGTCGAGTCGCCGCTGACGGCGGCCGCGAGATGCTCGGACACCCAGGTCTTGGCGGTGCCGGGCACACCGAGCAGCAGCAGCGCCCGGTCGGTGGCGAGCGTGGTGACGGCGACCTCCACGAGGCGGCGCGGGCCCACGTACTTGGGTGTGATCACGGTGCCGTCGGACAGGGTGCCGCCCAGCAGGTACGTGGCGACGGCCCAGGGCGACAGCCGCCAACGGGCGGGCCGCGGGCGGTCGTCGGCGGCCGCGAGTGCCTTCAGCTCATCGGCGAAGGCGTCCTCGGCGTGCGGGCGCAGCGCCTCGGCGCCCACGGCTGCGGTGGTTTCGGACACGGTCATGGATCCCCCTCCAGATCGGTCGGCCCGATGTGGTTCCCACCGTGCACCATGGCACTGACAATCGGCTTTCCCGCAGGTCAAAGGCGGTTGTCAGTGGTGCGTCCTACCGTCGTGTCCATGCTGCTGACTGACGGGGGAGAACCCTTGCGCACCGCCGCTCCGGCGGCGCGCTGGACGGTGGAGCAGGTCCTGGCCCTGGCTCCTGACGAAGCTTCACGCAAGGCGGGGAACAAGCTCGGTTCGGCCGGGCCGTGGTCGGACACCGGGTGGGACGGCCCGGGTGCGGTGTGGGGGCTGTGCAGGGGGAGCGGGAGCAAGCCGTACCGCACGGTGATCGATACCACCGGCCCCGCGTACAGGTGCAGTTGCCCCAGCCGGAAGTTCCCCTGCAAGCACGCGCTGGGCCTGTTGCTGCTCCGGGCGTCCGACGAGGGGGCCCTGCCCGCGGCCGATCCGCCCGACTGGGCCGGTGAGTGGCTGGCGGGCCGCCGCCGCCGCGCGGAGGCCGCGGAGGTGAAGGAGCGGCCGGAGGGGGGCGAGGGCGCCGCGGCCGGACCTGCCGATCCGGCGGCCGCCCGGCGGCGGGCCGAGCGCCGGGCCGGGCGGATCGGCGGCGGCGTGCGGGAGCTGGAACAGCGCCTGACCGACCTGGTGCGCGGCGGTCTGGCCGCGGCCGAGCAGTCGGGATACGGGCTGTGGGAGGAGACGGCGGCCCGCATGGTCGACGCCCAGGCGCCCGGTCTGGCGGGACGGGTAAGGGAGTTGGGCGCGATCCCGGGTTCCGGACCGGGCTGGCCGGTGCGGCTGCTGGAGGAGTGTGCGCTGCTGCATCTGCTGGACACGGGCTGGCTGGGCATCGACCGGCTGCCGCCCCCACTGGCGGCCACGGTCCGTACCCGGGTCGGGCTGCCGGCCCCCGCCGAGGGTCCGCCGGTCCGTGATCACTGGCTGGTCCTCGCCCAGTACGACACCCCCGAGGGCAAGATCGTCGCCCGTCGTATCTGGCTGTACGGGAGGGAGTCGGGCCGGACCGCGCTGCTGCTGTCCTTCGGGGCCGCCGGCCGCTCCCCCGGACAGGCCCTGCCGGTGGGCGTCACGCTGGATGCCGAGCTCACGCCCCATCGGGGATCGGGACAGCTGAGGGCCGAACTCGGGACGCGGTTCGGGACGCCGGCGCCGGCCGGGACGCCGCCGCCGGGCGTCACGGTCGCCGGGGCGGTCGCCGCGTACGGGCGGGCCCTGGGCGACGACCCCTGGCTGGACTCCTGGCCGGTGACGCTGCGCGACGTCATACCCGTGCCGTCCGAGGACGGCTGGCAACTGGCGGACGCGGAAGGGGATTCGGCCCTGCCGATCGCCCCGGCCGCGCTCTCCCGGCCCGCGCTGTGGAAGCTCGTCGCGCTCTCCGGCGGCGGTCCGCTCACCGTCTTCGGCGAATGCGGCCACCGCGGTTTCGACCCGCTCGCGGCCTGGCCGCCCGTGCGCGAGGGCGGCGACGACGCGCCGGAGGCCGCCGCGCACACCCTGCCGGTCAACGCCGAGACCGTGCCGCTCATCTGACTCCTGGAGGAGGAGCGATGCCCCGTACCGCCACACCCACCACATCCATCACCCCCGCCCCCACGGTCTCCGCAACCGACGACCCCACCGGCCCGCTCACCGCGACGCCGTGGGAGGAGCTCGTCACCTCGGCGCTGCTCGGCACGGACCGCCGCCCTCCCGCGGCGGCATCCGGCACCGGCCCGCACAGCCGGCCGGGCGGGGTAACGGGCTACGCGGGCCCGGACGGGGCGGCGGCCGCGCTGCTGAATGCCGCCGCCCTGCACACCGTGCGGCGCCGGGCGGGTCTGCTGCCCGCTCCCGCCGCGCCCCGGCCCGCTCCCGCGCCCGCCGACCCGCGGCCGCCCCTTCCGGGGGCTGCCCGGAGCCGGCTGGAGCGGCTGCTCGCGGACCGGGCGGCACCGAGCGGTTCGGGCGGCAGACGCGGCACGGCTCCCGATCTGACGGAACTGATTCCGCAGTGGCTGGCCACCGCCAATCTGCACGGCTACCGGGCACCGGACGCGGCGCTGCCCGCCGTGCTGGACGCGGCCCGGGCCCGGACCGATCTGCGGCCGCAGGCCCTGGCGTTCGCCGGACCGCGCGGCCTCTGGCTGGCCGGGCTGAACCCCGAGTGGAAGTTCGCGCTGCGCGGCTCGTCCGGCACCTCACTGCTGCCGGACGTGACCGACCCGGAAGCCGTCCACCGGCTCTGGGAGGAAGGCCTGTTCGCCGAACGGGTCGCGCTGCTCTCGGCGGTACGGGCGCACGAGGCGGGCGCCGCTCTCGCCCTGCTCGCCACCACCTGGGCCACCGAGCGGGCCGAGGACCGGCTGATGTTCATCGACTCCCTGCGTACCGGGCTCTCCGGCGCCGATGAGGCCTTCCTGGAGCAGGCCCTCGCCGACCGCAGCCGCAATGTCCGCGCGACGGCCGCCGAACTGCTTTCCGCACTTCCCGAATCGGCGCTCGCCCGCCGGATGGCGGACCGGGCCCTGTCCTGCGTGAGCCCCGGCCTCACCGGCAGCGGGCCGTCCGTGGCCGTGGAGGCCCCGCACGAATGCGATGCGGCGATGCAGCGCGACGGTGTGGTGGCGCTCCCGCCGTCCGGGCGGGGCGAGCGGTCCTGGTGGCTCGGCCAGCTGGTGGAGTCGTCCCCGCTCGCGATCTGGCCGACGCGGTTCGGCGGCCGCGAGGCGCGGGAGATCGTCGCGCTCCCCGTGGCCGACGGCTGGAGCGAGGAACTCCACGCGGCCTGGTGCCGGGCCGCCGTCCGGCAGCGGGACCCGAAATGGGCGCGGGCGCTGCTCGGCGCCCCCGCGACACCCCCGTCGAACGGCCCCGGTACGGCATCGCTCGCCGAGCGGTCGAAGCTCCTGATCGTGCTGCCCTCAGCCGAACGGGCCGGCTGGGTGGCCGGGTTCATCGCCGCGCACGGCCTGTCGGAGGCGTTCCAGCTGCTGGGGGTCTGCCCGACCCCCTGGGCGGAGCCGCTCGGCCGCTCCGTCGTCGACGCCCTCGACATCGCCCGGGACGCCGGCAGCTATCCGTGGAGCTTCAGCGGGGTGATGGGCCTCGCCGAACGCTGCCTGAATCCGGCCGAGGCCGACCGCCTGGAGGTCCTCACCACGACCCCCGACGAGCCGGCGGACGCCTCCCCCGGCGCGAACGGCTACTGGTCGGAGGCGTTCCAGCGCCTGGTCTCCACCCTGCGGCTGCGCGCGGCGATGGACGCGGAGCTGGCACCGGACCGGTGAGACGGACACGGGCCGGATCGGACGACGGCCGGGACCGGGCCTCGGGCCGGGTCAGCCGCCGCAGCGGCACCCGGAGCGGGACCGGCCCGCCCGTGGGATCAGGCCTCCGCCGGCTGGCGGACGTTCGCGTTGACCCAGGCGACGATCTCGACCGTCGTCGCGCCCGGGGTGAAGATCTCCGCGACTCCCTGCTCCTTGAGCGGTGCGATGTCCGCCTCCGGAATGATGCCGCCGCCGAAGACCTTGATGTCCTCCGCGTCGCGCTCCTTCAGCAGGGCGATCACCTTCGCGAAGAGCGTGTTGTGCGCACCGGAGAGGATCGAGAGGCCGATCGCGTCGGCGTCCTCCTGGATCGCGGTGTCCACGATCTGCTCGGGCGTCTGGTGAAGCCCGGTGTAGATGACTTCCATACCGGCGTCGCGCAGGGCCCGCGCGATCACCTTGGCCCCGCGGTCATGGCCGTCGAGGCCCGGCTTGGCCACCACCACTCGGATCGGACCGGTCACACCCATCACTGCCTCCACATGCGTCTCCCGTCCCTGAAGAGCCGGGGATGTGAACGAACGTTATCCACAGCATCCCGCAAGCCGCTGTTTCGCGGTGGGCGGGGAGGGGGAAATCACACGTGGGACATGTTCACCGGGCGCCGTTTCCCGCAGCACGCGGCACACCTGCCGTGCGGGACCGACCGCCGGGGGAGCCGCACGAGGTCGTCGTACCACCGCGCCGTCAGCCGCACGGCACGGTGGTACGGCTCATCGACCGCCCACCGGACGGTCACCGAAGGTGATCCGGAAGGCACGGCGGGCGGCGGGTCCCGGACGGTGAGCTGCCGCCCGGACCTCCGACACGGCGCCCCATGAGGGCATACGGGGCAGGAGCCGCCTCTCCCCGGGTGCCGGAGCAGGAGGTCGACCATGAAGGCCCCGCCCTTTCTTCCTCTACTGCCGCGTCGGCCCTGCCCGCGGGAGGCCTGGCTGTCGTCCGCACTGCTGAGAGCGACCGCGCTGGAACTCGTGGTGCTCGCCGGACACGCACTGCTGTATCCCACCGGCATCACCGGCGAGCGGAGCGCCCCGCCGCGCCCGGCGGCCGATCCGGCCCCCGCACCCTCCGGGACCACCGCCCTGCCCAGGGGAAACGCCAGGAACACCGAGCACACCGGACACACCGGGCACACCAGGCACACCGGACAGACCGACCGGCCGCCCGTCGTGCTCCTGCACGGCTTCATCGACAACCGCTCCGTCTTCGTCCTGCTGCGCCGCTCCCTCGCCCGGCACGGCTGGCGCCATCTGGAGTCGCTCAACTACTCCCCGCTGACCTGCGACATCCGCACCGCCGCCGAGCTGCTCGGCCGCCACATCGAGGAGATCTGCGCCCGCACCGGACACCGCGAGGTCGACATCGTCGGACACAGCCTGGGCGGCCTGATAGCGCGCTACTACGTACAGCGACTGGGCGGTGACCGACGGGTCCGCACCCTGGTCACTCTCGGCACACCGCACGCCGGCACCGCTGTCGCCCCGATGGCCAGCGCTCACCCGATCGTGCGCCAGATGCGCAGCGGATCGGCCCCGATCGAGGAGCTGCGGCTGCCCGCGCCCGGCTGCCGCACCCGGTTCGTCAGCTTCTGGAGCGAGCTGGACCAGGTGATCGTCCCCGCCGAGGCGGCCTGCATCGACCACCCGGACCTCGATGTGACGAACGTACGCGTCAGCGGGATCGGCCATCTCGCGCTGCCCGTGCACCCGGCCGTGGCTGCCGGGGTCCGCCAGGCGCTCGACGCGCAGGAGCCGGCAAGGGGGTCCGCCGGCGCCGCGTCCGTGGCCTGATCCCGCCGGATTCCGGGAGTCGTGCCCCGTCCGGCCGGCCCGGTCAACGGCCTTTCGTGCCCGGCCCTGCCCACAAATAGAACGAATTTCGAACATAGAGCCAAGGCTGTGTGAGCGGTCCGTCGAAAGACGGCCGATTGCCCGTTTCCTGTGCGCCCGCGGGCCGTGGACGATTGTCGGCGTCGCATACCGCCGGGTACAGTCGCGGCCACTGCTTTCCCCCCGGAGTCCCCCACGGGCCCCGGACACAGGTACTGCTGTCGAGGCGAGAGAGAAGTTGGTGAACGACCAGCACCCCCACGCCGGGCACGTCGGATACGACAGCCAATCCACGGGCGGATTCGACAACGACCCGCTCTTCGGCTCCCTCCCCGGCGGCTACGGCGGTTCGTACGACGCCACGCCCGGTTACGCCGCCCCGTACGACAGCGGGCAGGCCGGTCACAGCGGCCAGTACGACGCCACCCAGTGGGACACGGGCGCACACCGGACCGCCGCGTACGACCACGCCGCCGACTACGCGGCCTACACCCCCCACCCTCAGCAGCACCCCCCGTACGAGACGGCCCCGCAGTACGACGCGGCCCCGCAGTACGACACCACCGCGACCTGGGCGGCGCAGGACGGCTACGGCGCGAACATCCCGGCGCAGGGCGGCGCCCCGGACGCATCCGGCCAGTGGGACACCTCCGGCTGGTACGCGAACGGCCAATGGTCAAGCACCGACACGGCGGGATACGACTCCGGCGCGTACGACGCCACCGCCTGGAACACCGGCGCCACGCCCGAGCACGGACAGCGAACGCCGCACAATGTGACGGAATCGCACGAGCCCGAACAGACCGCACAGCATCCGTACGAGACACACGAGACGTACGAGGTGCACGAGGCGTACGAGCCTTACGAAGACCGCTCCCAGGAGCAGGGCCAGGACCAGCGCCACGCCCCCGCCCATGAACAGGCCTCCTACGACGCGCAGGATTCGCACGAGCCCGGCGCCGGCCACGAAGCCGAGGCCCTGGACCAGGACCCGTCCCCGGCCCCTGCCGTGTCCCGTCGCCCCGCGAGCCATCCGGTCTCCCGCGGCAGCCGCAGCCGCAGGCGTTCGCCCGCCAAGCGCTCCGCTCTCCTCACCGTCGCCGTTCCCTCCGCCTGCGTGATGAGCGTGGCCGGTATCGCCGCCGCCTCCGTGGGCGGGATGGGCGGCGGCGAGGAGAAGAAGGACGACACCACGACGATGGCGGCCGCCGACCCCGGCACGGTCAAGCCGGTCGCCGCCAACAACAAGCTGGACACCCAGCTCGCCAACCTCAGCGCCGACGCGGAGAACTTCGCCGACCGCGCGAGCCGCACCCAGGAGCGCATCGACCTGAAGGAGCGGCAGGCCGCCGAGAAGAAGAAGCGCATCGCGGAGGCCGCCCGCAAGGAGGCCCTGCGCCCCAAGTACGTCATGCCGGTCAAGGAGCACGGCCTCAGCGCGTACTTCGGCCAGGCGGGCGTCAACTGGATGTCCGTGCACACGGGCATCGACTTCCCCGTCCTGTACGGCACCCCGGTGATGGCCGCGACCGACGGCACCGTTCACACGCAGTTCAACACCGCCTACGGGAACATGGCCATCGTCACGATGGCCGACGGCACCGAGACCTGGTACTGCCACCTCAGCAGCACCCGGATCCGCTCGGGCCCGGTCAAGGCCGGTGACGTCATCGCGTACTCCGGGGACTCCGGCAACTCGACCGGCCCGCACCTGCACTTCGAGGTGCGGCCCGGCGGCGGCGCGGCCATCGACCCGCTGCCCTGGCTCCGCAGCCACAACGTCGACCCGACCTGAGCCGGCGGACGGCCGCGCCCGTCCGCCGGACCGGACGGGCGCTACAGCTTCTGGACCGGCGCGTACCGCAGCAGCAGCTTCTTCGGCCGCTCGTCACCGAAGTCGACCGTGGCCTTCGCCTGGTCGCCGATGCCCTCGACCGCCGTCACCGTGCCCAGACCGAACTGGTCGTGGGTGACCCGGTCGCCGACCACCAGCGTGATCGTCGGCTTGTCCGAGGTCCGCCGGGTCGCGAAGCCCGAGGGCCCGGAGCGCGAGCGGGACGCGGACAGCGACGAGGTGATGCCCGACGTCGGTCCCGCCGGAGCCGCCATCGGGCCCTTCCGCTTCCACTCCAGGTGCTGGTCCGGGATCTCCTCCAGGAACCGTGACGGCGGGTTGTACGAGGGCTGGCCCCACGCGCTGCGCATCGCCGCCCGGGTCAGGTAGAGCCGCTCGCGGGCGCGGGTGATACCGACATACGCGAGCCGGCGCTCCTCCTCCAGCTCCTTGACCTGGCCCAGCGCCCGCATGTGCGGGAAGACGCCGTCCTCCATGCCGGTCAGGAAGACCACCGGGAATTCGAGGCCCTTCGCCGTGTGCAGGGTCATCAGCGTGACGACTCCGGAGCCGTCGGTGTCCTCGTCGGGGATCTGGTCGGAGTCGGCGACGAGCGCGACCCGCTCCAGGAACTCGGAGAGGGTGCCCGCACCCTCCTCCTCGCCGCGCTCCTGCTCGAATTCGAGCGCGACGGCGGCAAGCTCCTGGAGGTTCTCGATCCGGGTCTCGTCCTGCGGGTCGGTGGAGGCCTGGAGCTCGGCGAGGTAGCCGGTCCGTTCCATGACGGCCTCCAGCACCACCGCGGGGCCCGCGCCCGACTCGACGATCGTGCGCAACTCCTCCATCAGCGTGTTGAACCGCTTGACGGCGTTGGCGGAACGCGCGGCCATGCCGTACGCCTCGTCGACGCGGCGCAGCGCCTGCGGGAAGGTGATCTTCTCGCGTAGTGACAGGGCGTCGATCATCGCCTCGGCCCGGTCGCCGATGCCGCGCTTGGGCACGTTCAGGATGCGGCGCAGCGGGACCGTGTCCTCGGGGTTGGCGAGGACCCGGAGGTAGGCCAGGACGTCCCGGACCTCCTTGCGCTCGTAGAAGCGCACACCGCCGACGACCTTGTAGGGCAGGCCGACCCGGATGAAGATCTCCTCGAAGACACGGGACTGCGCGTTCGTCCGGTAGAAGATCGCGACATCTCCGGCCCTGGCGTCGCCCGCGTCGGTCAGCCGGTCGATCTCGTCGGCGACGAACTGCGCCTCGTCGTGCTCGGTGTCCGCGACGTAGCCGGTGATCCGGGCTCCGGAGCCGGCGTTGGTCCAGAGGTTCTTCGGGCGGCGGCTCTCGTTGCGCTCGATGACGGCGTTGGCGGCGGACAGGATCGTCTGGGTGGAGCGGTAGTTCTGTTCCAGCAGGATCGTGGTCGCGTCCGGGTAGTCCTCCTCGAACTGGAGGATGTTGCGGATCGTGGCGCCGCGGAAGGCGTAGATCGACTGGTCCGCGTCACCGACGACGCACAGCTCGCCGGGGGCGTCGGCGGCACCGGCCGGGCCGACCAGTTCCCGTACGAGCGTGTACTGGGCGTGGTTGGTGTCCTGGTACTCGTCGACCAGGACGTGCCGGAAGCGGCGGCGGTAGTGCTCGGCGACGTCGGGGAAGGCCTGGAGCAGGTGCACCGTCGTCATGATGATGTCGTCGAAGTCCAGCGCGTTGGCCTCGCGCAGCCGGGCCTGGTACATCGCGTAGGCCTGGGCGAGCGTCTTCTCGAAACCGTCCGCCGCCTGGCCGGCGAAGGTCTCCTCGTCGATCAGCTCGTTCTTCAGGTTCGACACCTTCGCCGTGAACGACTTCGGCGGGAAGCGCTTCGGGTCGAGGTCGAGATCGCGGCAGACCAGGGCCATCAGCCGCTTGGAGTCCGCGGCGTCGTAGATCGAGAACGAGGAGGTGAAGCCGAGCTTCTTCGACTCGCGGCGCAGGATCCGTACGCACGCGCTGTGGAAGGTCATGACCCACATGGCGTTGGCGCGGGGGCCGACGAGCTGCTCGACGCGCTCCTTCATCTCGCCGGCGGCCTTGTTGGTGAAGGTGATCGCCAGGATCTGGCCGGGGTGCACCCCGCGCTCGGCCAGCAGGTGGGCGATGCGGTGGGTCAGCACCCGGGTCTTGCCCGAACCGGCCCCGGCGACGATGAGCAGCGGGGACCCCGCGTGCACCACGGCGGCACGCTGCTCGGTGTTCAGCCCGTCGAGCAGCGCGGCGGCGTCGATGACCGGGCGGTGGGCCCCGTCGCGGTAGTACGCGTCGCGGGGCGGCGGGGGCCCGTCGAACACGCCCCCGAAGAGGTCCTCCGGCACCGCTTCGGGTGCGGAGTCCTCGGGGGGCGGCGGGGGCCCTTCCTCCGTGTGCTGGAGGCCGGCCAGGAAACTGTCGTCAAAGAGGCTGCTCATCGCTGTCCGAGTCTAGGCGGCCGCACTGACACCCCGGGGCCGCATCACGAACCGCGCACCACCGCGCGGCCACGGAAAGCGATGCCGCACCCACCCTGTGTGGACGGACCCCGCACCTGACCTGCCCGCACCGCGTCCACTTCGGCAAGGTCACGAAAATGTATCGGGCATATCGAACATCAACCTTCACAGCGACACCATGAGTTGGCTAGCGTGCTCGTTCGGGCGGCCCGTACCCCCAGAGGCGAACCACGCCGAGCGGGCGTCCACGCCGAATCCGGCCTGCCCGTACGGGGTCCGGAACCGGGGACCCACACGCAGCACCGGGGTGAATCGGTCCGAACCCCCACCAGGACCGTAGGGCAGCCTTCCGTTCCGCCCGAACCCGACAGCTAACCCGGTAGGCGGTCCACGGAAGGAGATGCCGGCCTTGGCATCGCATCGCAAACCGCGCCCCCGGGTGCGCAGCACCACCCCGGCCATCGGGTTCACGACGGCCGCACTCGCCTCGGTGACCCTGCTGTCCACGCAGAGCGCGCTGGCGGCCCCGGCCCCGAAGCCCAGCATCGAGGACGTCCAGAAGAAGGTCGACGGCCTCTACCGGCAGGCGGGCACCGCGACCCAGCACTACGACCAGGCGAAAGAGGCGTCCGCCAAGCAGCGCACCAAGGTGGACGCGCTGCTGGACGACATCGCCGAGCGCGCCGACAAGCTGAACGACGCCCGCCGGACGCTCGGGAACTACGCCGCCGCCCAGTACCGCGACGGCGCGCTCGCGCCGACCGCCACCTTCTTCCTGGCCAACGACCCGCAGTCGTTCTTCGACCAGACCCACCTCATGAACCGGATGGCCGCGAACCAGCAGCAGGCCGTCACGGACTTCCGTACGAAGCAGGCCGAGGCGTCGAAGAAGCGTGCCGAGGCGGTGACGAGCCTGGAGACGCTCACCGCGTCGCAGACCAAGCTGCGTACCAGCAAGCAGAACGTGCAGAACAAGCTGACCGAGGCCCGCACGCTGCTGTCGAAGCTGACCGCCGAGGAGAAGGCGCGCCTCGCCGAGCTGGAGCGGAAGAAGCAGGCCGAGGCCAAGCGCAAGGCCGCGGAGCTGGCGGAGAAGCAGGCCGCCGCGAAGGCGGAGGCCGACCGCAAGGCCAAGGAGGCCGGAAGCGGGACCGGCACGGGGACGGGCTCGGGAACGGGCTCGGGCACCGGGACAGGCTCCGGCTCGGACAGCAGCGCCACGACGAAGGCCGGGAAGGTCCTCGCGTTCGCCCGGGCCCAGATCGGCAAGCCGTACGTCTGGGGGGCGACCGGCCCGGCCTCGTACGACTGCTCGGGGCTCACCCAGGCGGCCTGGAAGGCCGCGGGCGTCACCCTCCCGCGGACCACCTGGGACCAGGTGAAGGTCGGCACCCGGATCGCCACGGCGGATCTGCAGCCCGGGGACCTGGTCTTCTTCTACGACGACATCAGCCACGTCGGCATCTACAAGGGCGACGGCATGATGATCCACGCGCCGAAGCCGGGGGCGGACGTGCGCGAGGAGTCGATCTACTACATGCCGATCTACGGGAGCGTGCGGCCCGGCTAGCGAGTGTCCGGCGCCCCCAGGGGCCTGCCGTACGGAGCACGCGTAGTGGGTCCGTGGCCCAATACGCGGGCTCCGTGGGACCGTTAGCGTGTTCTTATGCCACTCATGGGGGAGTTGCGGCGCCGGCTAGGCCGGCGCGCTGTACCACGTACGGAAGCGCGGGTGCTGGGGTTACGCCGGCGGCGGGACCGGGGACAGGGCGCACTGGAGTGTCCCGGCCTGGTGGTCGTGGCGGTCATCGGGGCCCTGGTCGCGACCGGGATCGGCGCCGACCTGTCCGAGACGCGGGCACAGCGCGCAGAGCACCACAGGAGCGAGCGACCGTGAAGATCTTGGAGAGCGTCCGGGGCATGGCCTTCCTGGGGACCTTCGGCCAGGCCAGGCTGTTCTCGGCAGCCTGCGCCGAGCGCACCGCCGGGGTACTCCTCCAGTACCTCGCCGACGAGGGGCGCCCGGCGGACCAGGACACCTGTGTGGCCGCGCTGGAGCTGCTGTGGGACACCGCGCCGCCGGACGAGAACGTGGCCGCCGCCATGCACCGCAGGCTGAGCGCACTGCCGGAGCTCGGTCAGGAGTTCCGGCCGAGCGGCGTCCGGCAGTCGGCGGCGCTCGGGCTCAGAGCCCTGTTCGCCGGCATCGCGATGCTCATCGACCAGGGCCCGGACGGCGCGGTCGAACCGTCCGAATCGGCGCGGGCGCTCGCCCGGGAGCTGGACGGGGAGGTCGGCGCGACGGCCGCCGAGGAGGACGCGATCCAGGACCGGGACGTCGAGCGGATCATGTCCTGGAGCCCGCAGGAGCGGACGCTGCACGTCCACGGGCTGCGCGCGGCGGCGGCGGAGACGGGCCGCGACCGGCTGGCGGCGGCCCGGACCCGCCACGGCCTCGGCGACGGGGCACCGGACGGAGCCTTCACGCACCCGGGCTCGGTCTCGGTCACGGCCACCGCCGACCGCGGCGATGTCGCGGCGGCCGAACAGCGCGCCCGTTACGGGGTGGTGGGCCGGATCACGGCGGGCTCCGACGCGGGGGGCTACCTCCGTGTCGACCGGCTGGCCGACCTCGCCGAGTCGCCCGAGGAGCGGGCCTCCGCTGCCGGAGTGGACATCCTGGTGGCGGCCGACCCGGCGATGACGCGGGACTACGTGGGCGAGTGGGTCGAGGACTGGGCGGGTGTGGAGGAGGCGCTGCGGCGGGAGGGCCGGCAGGTCGACTGGGACGCCGCGCCGTAGTCAGAAGCGCTCAGAGGTGGTCGACAGTGGTCAGCGGTGGTCAGCCACCGGTCGGTTGCGGACGGCCGCCGGCCACCCACCGGCCACCACCCGCTCAGGTCCAGAGCGTGGCGATGAAGATGTTGACGACCGTCAGTCCGCCCACCGCCGCGAAGAGGCCCTTCTCGACCTTCTCCTCGTCCCGCTTGACGTAGACGAGCGCGAGGATGACGACCAGGATCAGCAGCTTGATGCCGATCTTGACGTTGTTCACGGGGTGGTCGTCGGCCTGGTCGAGCCCGACCAGCGCGACACCGGTGACCAGCATGGTCAGCGCGCCGTGCAGCATCCCGGGCACGAATCGCGCCGTCCCCGCCCCCATCGCCTTCATCTGGGTGAGGAAGCCTCCCAGCAGGGCGGCGATTCCGATGATGTGCAGGGCGACGAAGACATCGATGAGTACACGCATGGTTCCGCACCTTAGTCCTGGTCATATCAGCCTTCCGCAGCCAGGTGGGGCTTACTGAACGCTTGACCATTGAATGCACCAATTGCCTGACTCTGGTGCAATTTTTCCGGTCATCCAACAACAACGCAACGCCAAATTCAGACAATAGGCGTCATTACGACTCTTGTCCGTGCCCCGGGTTTAGCGTGCCTACCCAGGTGACCGGATCACCGCCGCTCCGCACCCGGACGGCACCTTCCGCTCACCCCGCCGAGAGATCCGGCGGCGGGCCGCTCCCCCTGTTGGTGACCCGCCGCCGGACCGGGCGGGCCCGCCGGTAGACCCCGACGGGCAGTCGACAGGAAGGACCCCCGCCCTCGTGGCCGCGCACCGGAAACCCAAGCAGCGCCCGTACACCGGCTCTGCTGCCCGCACCGCAGCGACCCTCGCCCTCGCAGGGGCCGCGACCGCTGCCGCGCTGCCGGGATCCGCGCACGCCGACCCGACGCCCACCGCCGCCCAGGTCAAGGCCGAGGTGGACCGGCTGTACCGGGAGGCCGAGGTCGCCACCGAGCGGTACAACGGCGCGAAGGCGAAGGCGGCCGCCACCGCCGAGTCCATCGACGCGATGCGCGACGAGGCCGCCCGCAGAACCGAGCGGCTCAACGCCTCGCGCGAGGCACTGGGTGCGTACGCGGCGGCGCAGTACCGCTCGGGCGGTCTCGACCCGTCCCTCCAGCTGGCACTCTCCTCGGACCCCGACCAGTACCTGCAGCGCGCCTCGTACGTGGAGCGGGCCGCCGCCGGCCGGGCCGACGAGCTCCGCACCGTGCAGCGCCAGGTCGCGGACGTGGCCCAGTTGCGGTCCGAGGCCGCGGGGCAGCTGGCCGAGCTCACCGCCCGCCAGACCGACCTGAAGAGGCACAAGGCGACGGTCCGGGCCAAGCTGTCCGAGGCCCGCAAGCTGCTGGCCCGCCTCTCCCCCGCCCAGCGCGCCGCGTACGACGCCTCGGACGGCGGCCGCGGCGCGGGCCACGCCGACCGCAGCTCCCCGCGCGGCTCCGACCGGGCACCGAACGCCCGCGCCGCGGCAGCCGTCGCCTTCGCGTACGGGGCCCTCGGCAAGCCGTACGTCTGGGGCGCCACCGGCCCCTCCTCGTTCGACTGCTCCGGCCTCACCCAGGCCGCCTGGGGCTCCGCGGGTGTCTCGCTCCCCCGGACCACGTACACCCAGATCAACGCGGGGCAGCGTGTCCCGAGGTCCGAACTCGCTCCGGGGGACCTGGTGTTCTTCTACTCGGGCGTCAGCCACGTCGGCCTCTACATCGGCAACGGCCGGATGATCCACGCCCCGCGCCCGGGAGCCCCGGTCCGCATCGCGCCGATCGACGAAATGCCTTTCGCCGGAGCGGCCCGGGTGGCATAGGCTCCCGTCCCTCCGACCACCGGACAGAGGGACACCCGCACATGCCCATGGACTTCGACGTCCAGACTCACGCCCATACGCTCGCACTCCGCTCCCCCGGCCATTACCGGGTCGGCCCGTTCACGGTGCGCCACAACGTGAACTGGTCGCTGAAGTACGCCAATTACGCGATCCCCGACCAGGGCGCCGAACCGACACCCGGCGAACTCGACGCCCTGGTCGCGGCCTTCCGCGAGCGGGACCGGATGCCGCGCCTGGAGTATCTGCCCGCCTGGGCACCCGCGGTCGAACCCGCTCTGCTCGCCGCCGGGTTCACCGCCGAGAACCGGGCCCCGATCCTGGCCTGCGCCCCCGGGGATCTGCTGCCGCCCAAGCCGGTGGACGCTCTGGTGACGGCAGAACCGGCCACGGACGCGGAGTTCGACGCCGCCGCCCTCGTACAGCACCTGGGATACGGCGGGACCGGCGAACCCGAGGGCGGCGAGGCGCGGTGGCTGCGCGAGGCGGCGGCGGGCGGCGGGGTCGCCGCGCTCGCCACCCTCGACGGCGTCCCGGCGGGGGCCGGCGGCTGCTCGGTCCCGGTCGACGGCCTCAGCGAGCTGGTGGGCCTGGCCGTCGCCGCGGAGTTCCGCCGCCGCGGCATCGGGGCCGACCTCTCCGCCCGGCTCACCGCGACCGCCTTCGAGCAGGGCTGCCGGGTGGTGTGGCTGGAGCCGGGCGACGCCGAGGTGGAACGGATCTACGCGTCCATCGGCTACCGCAGGATCGGCGAGAAGCTGAACATCTCGCTCGGTCCCGAGCGGCCGGCCGGCTGACCCGCGGCCGGCCGGCCGGACTCAGACCAGCCGCCGGGCCGTCGCCCAGCGGGTCAGCTCGTGCCGGTTGGACAGCTGCAGCTTCCTCAGCACCGCCGAGACGTGCGACTCGACCGTCTTCACCGAGATGAACAGCTGCTTGGCGATCTCCTTGTAGGCGTAGCCGCGGGCGATCAGCCGCAGCACCTCGCGCTCGCGCTGGGTCAGCCGGTCGAGGTCCTCGTCGACCGGCGGCGCGTCCGTCGAGGCGAAGGCGTCGAGTACGAAGCCGGCCAGCCGGGGCGAGAACACCGCGTCGCCGTCCTGGACCCGGAAGACCGAGTCGACCAGGTCGGCGCCGGTGATGGTCTTGGTGACATAGCCGCGGGCGCCGCCGCGGATGACCCCGATGACATCCTCGGCGGCGTCCGAGACGGACAGCGCCAGGAAGCGCACCGGGTTCTCCACCGGGCCCATGAACGGGGCGCAGCGGCGCAGCACCTCGACGCCGCCGCCGCCCGGGAGGTGGACGTCCAGGAGGACGACCTCGGGGCGGGTCGCCGTGATGACGGTGACCGCCTGGTCGACGTCGGCGGCCTCGCCGACGACCTCGACCCCGGTCTCCTCGGTGCGGCCGATCTCGGCCTGTACGCCGGTGCGGAACATCCGGTGGTCGTCGACGAGCACGACTCGTACCCGGCGCTCCGGGCCCCCGTGGCCCCCGGTCGCCTCAGTGGTCCCGTTCATCGCTCGTCCTCTCCATCTCCAGCTCGACTTCCGTGCCCCCGCCGGGCACCGAACGCAGCCGGGCGGTACCGCCGTTGCGCTGCATCCGGCCGATGATTGATTCTCGTACGCCCATTCTGTCCCCCGGTACGGAGTCCGGATCGAATCCGGGTCCCCGGTCGCGCACCGAGACGAAGACCGTGCGGCCCTCGACCTCCGCGTAGACCTGTACGGCGCCGCCCTCGCCACCGTACTTGGCGGCGTTGACCATCGCCTCGCGTGCGGCCTGCATCTGTGCGGTCAGCTTCTCGTCGAGCGGGCAGTCGCCGACGACGACGACCTCCAGCGGGACGCCGTGCTTGTCCTCGACCTCGGCGGCCGCGCGTTTGACGGCCTCGGCCAGGGTCTCGGGTTCGTCGTCCTCGTCCTTGCCGGTGCCCTCGGGGTTGTAGAGCCAGTTGCGCAGCTCGCGTTCCTGGGCGCGGGCCAGTCTGCGCACCTCGCCCGCGTCCTCCGCGTTGCGCTGGATCAGGGTGAGGGTGTGCAGGACGGAGTCGTGCACATGGGCGGCGACCTCGGCCCGCTCCTGGGCCCTGATGCGCATCAGGCGTTCCTCGGAGAGGTCCTGGGTCATCCGCACGAGATAGGGCCCGGCCAGCAGCGCGATGCCGGTGAGCACCGCGATGGCCGCGGTGAGGACGTTGCCGAGCTGGGCGGCGGAGCCGCGTACCACCATGAAGCCCGCGAGGCCGAGGCCGACCAGGGCGACTCCGGCGAGGCCCCGGGCCAGGTGCAGGACCCGGCGGCGGCTGCCGACCTCCATCCAGCGGGCGCGGCGGGCGTTGTCGGCCTGCCGCCACACCAGGACGGAGCCGGCACCGATCAGCAGGGTGGGCCAGATGTAGCGGTCGGCCTTGCCGCCCATGTCGACGTTGCCGACGAAGATCACGGCGCCGATGAGCAGCGCGACGAGGGCGAAGACCTGGCCCCGGTCGGGCTTGCGGAGCCGGCGCCTGCCGTCGGGGGCGGTCTCGAAGACGGACCTCGGGCTGTCCACGCCGCCGACGCCGAGCGGGACGACGATCCAGAACACGGCGTACAGGAGCGCGCCGAGGCCGTCCGCGAAGAACAGTCCGAGGAAGACGAACCGCACCCAGGCGACCGGCAGTCCGAGGTGTCCGGCGAGACCGCGTGCGACGCCGCCGAGCAGCCGTCCGTCGGCGCTGCGGTACAGCTTGCGCAGCGGTGGCTCCTCCGGGTCGGGGTTGAGGGAGCTGGCGGCTCGGGTGGTGGCGGCTGGCATGACCCGATCGTCACACGTGCGTACGGGTGGTGGCATCAGGGTCGGCCCCCACTTCGACCCTGAGAGCGTCCGGCCCGGAGAACCGGGGCGCCGGGGGCCGGGGCGCGGAACGGCCCCTTCAGGGTCAGGCGGGCCGATCTCAGGGTTCGGCCAGGGTCGGGGCGGGTGCCGGACGGGCCCCGCGCCCGTCACCATGGAGCCATGACCGTTCCCCAGGATGCGCCGCCCGGCGTCGTACCGCCCTCCGGGCCCGGCGCGCGGCTGCGGCGCAGCTCGCGGCAGAAGGTGGTGGCCGGGGTGTCCGGCGGCCTCGGCCGGTACTGCGACGTCGATCCGGTGATCTTCCGGATCGTGCTCGGCGTGCTCTCCGTGACCGGCGGCCTCGGACTGATCTTCTACGGCTTCGCGTGGCTGCTGATCCCGCTGGAGGGTGAGGACGAGAACGAGGCGCGCCGGCTGCTGTCGGGCCGGGTCGAGGGGGCGTCGCTGATCGCGGTGCTGCTCGCGCTGATCGGCTGCGGGCTGTTCCTGTCCATGCTGGGCAACGGCGGCACGCTGGCGTTCGCCGCGATGCTGTCCCTCGCGGTGCTCGGCTTCTCCGTCTGGACGCAGCACCGCAGGACGGCCGATCCGCAGGGCCCGCTGCATCCGGCGGCCGCGCAGGCGGTGTCGGACGCGCCGCCCGAGGTGAAGGCGCCGCCGCGGCCGGGCAGCCCGTCCTGGTGGCGCGACCCGATCATCAAGGACGGCACCTCGGGGCCGGTGAGCTCCGGCTATCTGTGGGGGCCGCCGGACACGACGCTGGGCGGCCGGGCGGCCGGGCCGCGCGGGGCGACGGCCGATGCCCCGTTCCGGGCGCCGCGGCGGTCGCGGGAGAACCCGGAAGCGACCTCGATCGCCGGGACCGTCTTCCTGCTGGCCCTGCTGGCGGGCGTTCTGGCCGCGAGGGCGAACTGGGACTCCCAGCCGCTGGGTACGAGTCTGCAGAACGGCCTGGCCGCCGCGCTCGCGGTGTTCGGGGCGGGGATGCTGGTCAGTGCCTTCATCGGCCGGACCGGCTTCGGTACGGTGCTGCTCTCGGTGATCACCGCGGGCCTGCTGGCGGGCGCGTCCGTGCTCCCCTCCGACATCACCGCGCACTGGGTGCGCGAGGAGTGGCGGCCGGCCTCGGTCTCCGCGGTGCAACCACGTTACGAAGTGGGCTCCGGGGTGGCGGATCTGGACCTCACCCGGGTCGCCGTGCCGAAGGGCGAGACCGTCAGGACCCGGGTGGAGGTCGGTGCGGGCCGGGTCGTCGTGCACGTGCCGAAGGCGGTCACCGTGCGGCTGAGCGCGCGGGCCGGTCTCGGTGACATCACCTTGCCGGGCGAGTGGCGAAAGGGCGACGTGGACATCAGGGTCTCGCAGAACGAACACCGGACGCTGCGCCCTCCGTCGGGCGCCGTCCCGGCCGGCACCGTGGAACTCGATCTGGAAGTCGGCGTCGGACAGGTGGAGGTCGCCCGTGCTGCGTCATGAGATCCGGCCCGGTCGGGCCGTGGCGGGCCTGGTGATGCTGGGCCTGGCGGCCGGATACGCGGCGGATGCCGCCGGCCTCTGGAGCGTTCCGTGGACGTTCTTCGTCGCGCTCTTCACCGGCGGGCTCTGGATCGCCGTCCTGACCACCTGGGTGGCCTACAGGATCCGGCGCCGCCGCGACGCGAGAAGGGCGTCCACGGAGAAGGACGCGGCCCCGCCCAGCAGCAGCGGCAGCCAGGCCATGAGGTAGGCCAGGTCGTTGCCGAGGTAGTACGGCTCGACCTGCCAGCTGACGGTCAGCCACAGGCTCAGCGAGATCAGCGCACCGCCGAGCGCGGCGACCCTGGTCCACAGGCCGAGGAGCGTGCCGATCCCGACGGCGAGTTCGCCGATCGCGATGGCGTGGCCGAAGCCGGACGGGCTCTTGAGCGCGAGGTCGACGAGGGCCGGGATCGCTGAGGAGTCCCGGACCGCGTTCATCGTCTCGCCGATGGAGCCGTTGCCGGTGGTGCGGAAGAAGGCGCTGTCGGTCAGCTTGTCGAGCCCTGCGTAGATGAAGGTGACCCCGAGGAAGATCCGCAGCGGCAGCAGGGCGTGCTCCCGCGCCAGCTCCCGCAGGCTCCTGGCCTCGCCCAGACCCCGTCCGTTCATGCCGTAGTGCATGGTTCTCCCGCCTTCCGCAGCCCCGCGGCGGACCACCGGGTCCCGCCCACAGGGCCATTCGATCCTCGCCGGACCGTTTCGACCCGTCACCAGACCTTACGTACGCGGGGATGGCGCTGCTCACCGGACGCCCGACGAGTTCGCCGGACGGGCGCCGGACGGGACGTCACACACGGTCGGGTCCCGGGCCCGGAAGGCCTCAGTCGGTCACGTCGATCTCGACCCGGTTCGACTCCGTCCCCGCGGCCGTGACCACCTGCACCTCGACCACCCCCGGCTCCACCTCCACCGGCACCGGCACGGTCAGCACCGTGTCGGTCGGGTTGGCGAAGCCGCCGGGGACCGGGATCAGCGGGACATGGACGTGGACCGGGCCGATCCGGACGACCACGCGGGCCAGCCGGTCGGGGGCCCCGGCGCCGGGCGGGACGAAACCCGCGCCGCGGATCTCGATGTCGTCGCCGGTACGGATCGGGGCGTCCAGATCACCGGCCTCCCGGGCCCTGACCACCGACAGCACCACCGGCCGGCCGGACTCGGTGTACTTCCCGGCGAAGTACGCCGCCGCGGAGACGGCCACCAGCAGGGCCAGCCCCCAGGGCAGGTCGGGCAGCTGCTCGGGCCGCCGGGCCAGCCGGACCGCGGCGAAGACCACGGCGACGGTGCTCACCAGCACGTACTGCACATCGGTGAAGCCGCCCCGCCCGGAGTCGTCGGTCAGCAGATCGGCGGCGCGCGGCCGGTCGGCCCGCAGCTTCTGGAGCCGCCCGGAGACCACCCGTACGCTCACCACCCGGCGTACCACCACGGCGATGGCGCACACCAGCGCCAGCACGCTCACCACCCCGGCACCGCGCGCCAGGTCCAGGCCCTCGATCAGCGCGTCGCGCTGTGCGTGGCCGGAGGCGCCCGCCAGCTGGAGCGCGAGGACGAGTACGGAGAAGACCGCGAGCA
This sequence comes from Streptomyces sp. NBC_01260, assembly GCF_036226405.1. Classification (NCBI taxonomy): domain Bacteria; kingdom Bacillati; phylum Actinomycetota; class Actinomycetes; order Kitasatosporales; family Streptomycetaceae; genus Streptomyces; species Streptomyces sp. NBC_01260. Next base: position 3,135,430 of record NZ_CP108464.1, read on the forward strand.
GCACCCAGGACGCGGCGACCGCGCGGGAGGTGGAGAGCCGGTTGTCCTCGCCGATCAGCGGGGCGAGGAGGCCGCCGCGCGCCCGGTGGACGTGGGCGGCCGTGGTCAGCAGCCCGGCGGTGACCAGTCCGGCGACCAGGCCCGCGGTACGGGCGTGGGTCCAGCCCGCCCCGATCGCGGTGGCGGCCTCGGCGACCGCGAGCACGGCGACGGCGCCCCACACGATGACCAGGGTGCGCTGCCACACCCGGTACAGCCAGGCGTCGCCCGCCTCCCTGCCCCGGTCGGCGACGGTGCGCGCGGACTGGGTCAGCTCGTCCGAGACCCACTGCCGGGTCGCGGAGGCGGACTGGGCGACCCCGGCGGGCAGGCCCTGGCCTGCGGCGAGTTCGTCCCGCTTGGCCAGAAAGGCGGCCACCGCGCGCCGGTGTCCCTCGCGCGCTCCGTGCGGGCAGTCGCCGCACGTACAGCCACCGCCGTGCGCGCCTTGTCGTGCCTCGTCCAACGCCACGGAGAACGCCACCCTTTCCCGCCCCGGTACAGCTGTGGCTCAATCCAACTCAGCTGTGATTGCTGCGAATTGTGCCGTACCGGACGGGCTGCTCCCGCATCGGGGCGCATCGGGCGGGTGGGATCGTCAGAACGTTCGAGCGATGCGCCGCCACTGCGGCTGGTAGTTGATCCAGGCGACCAGGTCGCTGCCGAGCTGTTCCCGGGTGGTGACCGCGTCCCGGTGCTCGATCAGCACCGGCTTCCCGGCCGCCCGCGCGGCCAGCTGCACCTGGCAGGACCGCTCCAGCGTGAGGAACCACCAAGCGGCCGCGTCCACCGAGTCGCCCACGGTCAGCAGTCCGTGGTTGCGCAGGATGACCGCCTTGCGGGTGCCGAGGGCGGCCGCGATCCGGCGCCCCTCGTCCTCGTCGACGACGACCCCCGTGTACGCGTCGTAGAGGGCGTGGTCCTCGTAGAAGGCGCAGGACTCCTGGGTGATCGGTTCGATGAGCTCCCCCAGCGAGGCCAGCGCGCGGCCGTGCACCGAGTGGGTGTGCGCGACGGCGACGACGTCCGGGCGGGCCCGGTGGACCTGGGCGTGGACGGCGAACGCCGCCTGGTTGACGTGGTGGCTCCCCTCGACGACCTGGCCCTCCCCGTTGACCAGGATCAGCTCGTCCGGCCGCAGCCCCTCGAAGGGCGCGCCGAAGGGGTTGACCCAGAAGCAGTCGGTGAACTCCGGGTCGCGCGCCGTGATGTGCCCGGAGACGCCGTCCTCGTACCCGTACTCGCCGAACAGCCGCAGCGCCCCGGCCAGCCGTTCCTTGCGGTGGGCGCGCTCGTCACCGGCGGAGGCGTGCACGGGCGGCATCGCGAAGCGCAGCTGCTCCACGGGTATGGGTGCGGGCTCGGGCATAGCGGCTCCTCGGGGCTCCCAGGCGTACGGGATCAGTCGTACGGGATCGGAAGTTACCGCCGGTTGCCGCAGGTGACCAGAGGCATGGGGCATCGATTCGGGGCGGGGAGCGGCGATGCCGCCGACCGTGGGAACGGGCGACGGCATCGGTACCGGCATGTGCCGGGCGCTCCTACTCCCACTCGATGGTGCCCGGCGGCTTGCTCGTCACGTCGAGGACCACGCGGTTGACCTCCGCGACCTCGTTGGTGATGCGGGTGGAGATCTTGGCGAGGGTCTCGTACGGCAGCCGGGACCAGTCCGCCGTCATGGCGTCCTCGGAGGAGACCGGGCGCAGCACGATCGGGTGGCCGTAGGTGCGGCCGTCGCCCTGGACGCCGACGCTGCGGACGTCCGCGAGCAGGACCACCGGGCACTGCCAGATGTCACGGTCCAGGCCGGCCGCGGTCAGCTCCTCGCGGGCGATGGCGTCGGCCTGGCGCAGCAGGTCGAGCCGATCCTTGGTGACCTCGCCGACGATGCGGATACCGAGGCCGGGGCCGGGGAAGGGCTGGCGCTGGACGATCTCCTCGGGCAGGCCGAGCTCCTGGCCGACCATCCGGACCTCGTCCTTGAACAGCTGGCGCAGCGGCTCGACGAGCTGGAACTCGATGTCGTCGGGGAGCCCGCCCACGTTGTGGTGGGACTTGATGTTGGCGGTGCCGGTGCCGCCGCCGGACTCGACGACGTCCGGGTAGAGCGTGCCCTGGACGAGGAAGGCGACGTCCTCGCCGGCCGCGCCCGCCTCGGCGACGAGCTCGGCCTGGGCCTGCTCGAAGACGCGGATGAACTCGCGGCCGATGATCTTCCGCTTCTGCTCCGGGTCGGAGACACCGGCCAGCGCGGTCAGGAAGCGCTCCTCGGCGTCGACGACCTTCAGCTGGACGCCGGTGGCGGCCACGAAGTCCTTCTCGACCTGCTCGGTCTCGCCCTGGCGCATCAGACCGTGGTCGACGTAGACGCAGGTCAGCTGGGAGCCGATGGCCTTCTGCACGAGGGCCGCGGCGACCGCCGAGTCCACCCCGCCGGAGAGTCCGCAGATGGCGCGCTTGGTGCCGACCTGCTCGCGGATGAGCGCGATCTGCTCCTCGACGACGTTGGTGGTCGTCCAGTTCGGCTCGATGCCCGCGCCGCGGTACAGGAAGTGCTCCAGCACCTGCTGGCCGTGCGTGGAGTGCAGGACCTCCGGGTGGTACTGGACGCCGTAGAGCCTCTTCTCGTCGTTCTCGAAGGCGGCGACCGGTACGACGTCGGTGGACGCGGTGACGGTGAAGCCCTCGGGGGCGGCGGAGCAGGCGTCGCCGTGCGACATCCACACCGGCTGCTCGGCCGGGGTGCCCTCGAAGAGGGTCGAGCCGGTCTTGGAGACGGCGAGCGCGGTACGGCCGTACTCACGGGCACCGTTGTCGTCGACGGTGCCGCCGAGCGTGGTGGCCATCAGCTGGAAGCCGTAGCACATGCCGAAGACGGGGACCCCGGCCTCGAACAGCGCGCGGTCGAGCGAGGGCGCGCCCTCGGCGTACACGGAGGACGGTCCGCCGGACAGGATGATCGCCCGGGGGTTCTTGGCCAGCATCTCGGCCACCGGCATCGTGGAGGGCACGATCTCGCTGTAGACCCGGGCCTCACGGACGCGGCGGGCGATGAGCTGGGCGTACTGCGCGCCGAAGTCGACAACGAGGACCACGTCGGTGGTGGTGTCGGGGGCGGCGGGGGGTGCTGCTGGCACGGGGCGGCCTTCCGGCGGTGGAGGGGGGTCGGTCCTTCCGATTCTACCGGCGGCCGACGGCACTCCTCGTCGGCGCCGACGAGGAGTGCGGACCCGGCGCCCTCGCGCCGTACGGATCCGCACACGGCGCCGCCCGGCAGCCCAGTGGCCAGGGCACGGGCGCCGGGCCGTCTCAGCATCCGGGCCACGCGTTGGCTCCCGCCCGCCGCCGGGTCCATACTGAACCCCATGCGTCAGCACACGACCTTCGTCTTTACCTATGGCAACCGGCCCGCCGGCTGCCATGGTCGTGCTGCTTGAGCAACTGACAAGCAACGTTCCAGGCGCCCCGGGCCGACAGGCCCGGGGCGTTCTGGCGTTCCGGACCGGTCGGCCCCGGGGAGCCGCACCCCACCGGGAGACCACCATGAGCAGCACCTCGACCGACCGGCCCGCAGCCGTCCGCACCGCCACCGAGGAGACCGGCGCGCACACGGCCGAGGCCGCGTCCCTGATCGGCGACGCCCGGTCGCGCATCGACGCCCTCGACGGCCGGATCATCGGACTCGTCCAGGAACGGATGGCCGTCTCCTCGGTCATCCAGGAGGCCCGGATCACCTCCGGGGGCCGCCGGGTGAACCTCTCCCGGGAGATGGAGATCCTCGGCCAGTACCGGGACGCGCTCGGCAAGCCCGGCACCTCCCTCGCGATGACGCTGCTGGAGCTGTGCCGCGGCCGCGTGTGACGCGCCGCGGGCCGGAGGGCCCGTGGCACCGCTGGGCTGTAGGGGCGTATCCCAGTTCGGGCGGACTCTCACCCGTACGGCGCGTGACCGGGCCCGGCGCGGCTTCGTTGGTCCCGGTGTCCGTGCCAGCCAGGGGCGGCTGTGGAAGGAAACCACGCGTGGCTCCGCCGGGGCGTGTGGCGTACTGCGTGTACGCCGTGGGACCGCGCACCGGCGTGCGTGACCGGTAGGCAGGGGACAGCAGCCCGGTCACCCGAGTACGGCCGCTTCCGGGGACGCCTGGAAGCAGCCGTGCTCCAGGGCTCGTGGACCGGTGTCTTCCGGCTCACGAGCCCTGGTGCTTCGCCCACTCCCGCTAACGGGCGGCGCGGCGCCGGGTCGTCACGTGCAGCACACCGCCGGCCAGCAGCGCGACCGCCGCCGCGAACGCGACCGTCAGCGCGGTGGAGCCGGTGGCGGCCAGGCCGCCACCCGTACCGCCCGTGCCGGAACCCGATCCGGTCGAGCCCGTCGAACCCGTGGAGCCGGTCGCGGCCGCGCCGCCGGACGTGGCGCCGCCGTCGCCGGTGGAGCCGCCCGCCGCGCCGCCCGTGGTGGACGAGCCGCCGGTGGAACCCGACGTCGCGGCTCCCGTGCTCCCGGTCCCGGAGTCCCCGGAGTCGTCGGCGTTCAGGACGAAGGACGCGGTGTTGTTCTCCCGCTTCGGGTCGAACGGCAGCTGCGGGTCCTGCGTCCGCACGTTGCGGACGACGACCGCGCCCGAGGCCCCGGCGACGACCTCGGCGACCTTCATGTCGAAGTGCAGCGAGAAGTACTGGTCCTCCCCGAAGGCCGTCGCCGCCTCGCACAGATAGCGCGGTGCGCCGGTCTGCTCCTTGCGGTACTGCCCGTCGGCCGTCACGCCCCGGCAGTCGTCGGGCCATTCGGTGACCGAGGCGCCCTCGGGGACGGTGAAGTCGAGGGTGGCGACGGACTCGCCCGAGCGCAGGTTGGCGATCCAGGCCGGTCCCTCGTTGTGGAAGCCGATATTGGCCTCGACGGTGCTGCCCCGCACGCCCCGCGCCGAATCGCCGTCGGCCACGAAGTCGGCGGTGTTCGCCGTGCTGAAGTCGGCCTCCTGCTGGTTGTCACGCGGGTTGAGGTCGGCGGACCGGGCGACGGGGAGCTCCTTGAGGGTGAGCACGTTCCCCTTGGCGCCCGGGGTGAACCGCGCACCGGCCCGCTGGGCGTCGAGCGCCGCTGAGCCGCCCTCGTTGACCCGGTAGACGAAGGTGTCGCGGTAGGCGCGCTGGGTGGCCCGGAGCATCAGCGGTTCGGCGAGCTCATAGGTGGCGCCCGCTTCGTAGCTGCCCTCGACCGAGCAGAGTGCGGTGGTCCGGACGGGGAAGCCCTGGCCGGCGTCGCCCTCCTTGTACTCGCAGTTCCGGTACCGCTCGGTGAACTCGATGCCGTGCGTGTACATGAGGGTGAGCAGTACGCCGTCGGCGGCGCGGGTGCCGTTGTTGGAGAAGGCGAGCGGGACCGGCTGGGTCTCGCCCGGCTTGAGCTCCGTCTTCAGCGGGGCCTGCTTCATCACCAGGTCGGGGCCGCCGACCCCGATCCGGGTGGAGAACGCCGTGAAGGTCGCGCCGTCCGCCTCGCCGGTGACCCGGACGGTGCCGAAGTCCCCGTCCTCGCTGCCCTTGGCGGCGGTGACGCGGAGTTCGGGCAGCGGGCTCGTACCGGGCGGGATGCCCGCGTCGTGGCAGACGCCGGTGGTGCCGGTGATCGCGCAGTCGGCGCCGCCCTGCTTGCTGAAGACCGCGTCGGCGACGCCCGCGATCCCGCTGAGGTCGAAGGTCACGGTGTACTCGCCCTCGAAGCCGCCGTGCTCCTCGTCCTGGGACGGGTTGTCGACGGTGATCGCGACGGAGGCCTGCTGCGGCGCCCCGCTCGCCGGATACGGGTGCAGTGCCGTCTCGGCGGGACCGCCGAAGCGCAGGACGGGGCCGTCGGCGTGCGCCGGGGCGGCCAGGGCGAGCGATCCGGCGGCCAGCAGGCCGACGGCGGCGAGGCTGCCCGCGGCGCGGCGCAGCGCTGCTCTCGGGGTCGTGCGTCTCATCGCGGGACCTTCTGGGGGTCGGTGGGAACTGTGCGGCTGCTGTGGCAGCGGTACGAGTTCGACCCCGGGACCCTGCGAACAGTTGCGCGGGCACAGGTCACGGATTGAGCACGGAAGCAAACGTGAGTGACATCACATAAGGATTCTGTGAATTCCGGGACAACCATCGGGACACCTTGCAGGTCATGCATGCGGAACCACCGGTCACATCCGTAACTCGGCTTCACCGGTAGAGCATGAGGGGCTGCACTCGGAGGGGGGTGCAGCCCCTTGTGCTGTCCTCTTCTGCTCCTCTTCTGCTGTCCTCGGTCCTCTGCCCGTGCGCTCCCCGGCCGCGGCCGGAGCCGGTCAGGCCTGCCCGGCCTTCTTCGGCGGCACCGCGGGCATCCCCAGGAACGGCAGCCTCAGCGCGCCGAACGCCTCCTCCGGAACGGCCGGCGCCTGCGGCTCGACCGCCGCCAGCCGCTCGTACGCCTCGCCCGCCGCCGGGCGGGGGTCCTGCTCGCCCTTGTTCGGCCAGAAGGACATGGCCCGTTCGGCCTGCGCGGTGATCGTCAGCGACGGGTTGACGCCGAGGTTGGCGGAGACCGCCGAACCGTCGACCACCGAGATGCCCGGGTGCCCGTACAGCCGGTGGTACGCGTCGATCACCCCGTCCTGCGCGCTCGCGCCGATCGGGCAGCCGCCGAGGAAGTGCGCGGTGAGCGGGGTGCCCATCAGCTCGCCGATGTTGGAGCCCGCGAAACCGTTGATCTCGTCGGCGAGCAGCGTCGCGCTCCGGGTCGCCTCGGCGATCTGCGTCGGGTTGGGCGCGCCATGGCCCTGCCGGGCGGTGAGCAGGCCCTTCCCGATGCCGCCGGGCTTGCGGTACGCGGTCAGCGAGTTGTCCAGCGACTGCATGACGAGCCCGATGATGGTCCGCTCCGACCAGCGCCGGTTGGAGAGCGAGCGCACGGCGAGCGCCGGGTGCTTGGCCATGTTGCCGAGCCAGCCCAGCACCCGGTGGGTGCCGTAGGGGACCTGGAGGATGGTCATCCCCCCCATCGCGTTGGATCCCTTGCCGTAGCGGACCGGCTCGATGTGGGTGTTCTCGTCGGGGTGGATCGACGAGGTGATGGCGACGCCCCTGGTGAAGTCGGCCCTGGCGCCGTGCTTCTTGCGGTACCGCCGGTCGGAGGTCTGTGCTCCCACGAGCCCTTCGGAGTTGGTCCGGGTCAGCTCGCCGAGCCGGGACGAGATACGGGGCAGCAGCCCCCGGTCCTTCATCGTGTGCAGCAGCGTCTGGGTGCCGTACGTGCCCGCCGCCACGACCACCTTGCGGGCGCGCAGCCGCGTCGGCCTGCCCTTCCTGCGGCGGTCGGTCGGGACGGTGGTGACGTGGAAGCCGCCCTCCGGGTCCTCCGTGACCGCGACGACGGAGGTCATCGGGTGGATGACCGCTCCGGCCTTCTCGGCGAGGTGGAGGTAGTTCTCGTTGAGGGTGTTCTTCGCACCGTGCCGGCAGCCCGTCATGCATTCGCCGCACTCCGTGCAGGCCTTGCGGGCGGGGCCCGCACCGCCGAAGTACGGGTCGGCGACCGTGCCGCCGGGCTTGGCCCTCGCCGTGCCGTCGGCGTCCTTGCCGTCGCCGAAGAAGACGCCGACGGGGGCGAGATGGAAGGTGTCGCCGACACCCATGGCCTCGGCGGCCGCCTTGAGGTGGACGTCCGAGGGGGTCGTCGTCGGGTTGAGCCGGACCCCGAGCATCCGCGTGGCCTGGTCGTAGTACGGCTTCAGCTCGTCCTGCCAGTCCGTGATGTGCGCCCACTGCCGGTCCTCGAAGAACGGCGCCGGGGGCACGTACAGCGTGTTGGCGTAGTTCAGCGAGCCGCCACCCACCCCCGCACCGGCCAGCACCATCACCTTGCCGAGCAGGTGCACCCGCTGGATGCCGAAGAGGCCGAGGGCGGGAGCCCAGAGGTAGTTCTTCAGGTCCCAGGAGTTCTTGGGCAGGGTGCCTGGGCTGAACCGCCGGCCCGCCTCCAGGACACCGACCCGGTACCCCTTCTCGCTCAGCCGCAGAGCCGACACCGCACCGCCGAAGCCCGATCCGACGACCAGTACGTCGTAGTCGTACGCGGCGTCGTCGTCGCCCGCACCGGCCGGTCCGGCCTGATTGTGGGCAGGGCTGTCCTGGGACATGGCACTCCTCGGTACGAAAAGGACAGGGATGCTGCGGTGGCGCGGCGGGTCAGCGCAGGCGGAACGCCTTCATCGCCTTCAGGCTGCGGCTCATGAAGGCCGCGTACTTCTCGTCGTCCATCCCGAAGGACGGGGCGAGCGGGATCAGCCGCTGCTGGGCGACGGTCTGCGCCTCGGTGTACTTGAGGATGCCCTCGGAGCCGTGCCGGCGGCCGAGACCGGACTCCTTCATGCCGCCCATCGGGGACTGCACACTGCCGTACGCGGGGGCGTAGCCCTCGTTGATGTTGACCGTGCCGGTCCGCAGCCGGGCGGCGACCCGGTGGCCGCGCCTGCCGTCCTTGGTCCAGACACTTGAGTTGAGTCCGTACGGGGTGGCGTTGGCGAGGCCGATGACCTCGTCCTCGTCGCTGAAGCGGTAGATCGACACGACCGGTCCGAAGGTCTCCTCGGTGCAGACGGCCATCGGCGCCTCGACGCCGTCGAGGATGGTCGGCTCGTAGAAGAGCGGGCCGATGTCGGGACGCGCGACCCCGCCCGCGACGAGCGTGGCGCCCTTCTCGACGGCCTCCGCGACATGCCGGCTGACCGTCTCCAGCTGGCGCTCGCCCACCAGGGAGCCCATGTCGGCCCCGTAGGCCAGGGAGTTGCCGAGCCGCATGGCCTTCGTACGGGCGGCGAACCGCTCCACGAAGTCGTCGGCGACCGACTCGTGGACGTACAGCCGCTCGATGGAGATGCAGAGCTGACCGGCGGAGGAGAAGCAGGCCCGGACGGCGCCCGCGGCGGCCTTCTCCACGTCGGCGTCCTTCAGGACCAGCATGGCGTTCTTGCCGCCGAGCTCCAGCGAGACCCCGACGAGCCGGGCCGCGGCGCCCTGGGCGACCTCGCGGCCGGTGCGGGTGGAGCCGGTGAACGAGACGTAGTCGGCGTGCTTGACGACCTCGGGGCCGACCACGGGTCCGTCGCCGAGCACGATCTGGAACACCTCGGCCGGAAGCCCGGCCTCGATCAGCAGGTCACGGGCCCAGAGCGCGGTCAGCGCGGTCTCCGTGTCGGGCTTCATCACCACGGCGTTGCCGGAGACGAACGCGGGCAGGGCGTCGCCGACGGACAGCTCGAACGGGTAGTTCCACGGCGCGATCTGGCCGATGACGCCGCGCGGCTGGCGCAGCTCGGTGACCTTGGTGAGGGTCGGGACGACACCGGTGTGCCGCTTCGGCTTCAGATACGAACCGGCCTTGCGGCCGTAGTGCCGGGCGGCGACGGCGACCGCCTGCACCTCCTCATGGGCGTGCAGACGGGCCTTGCCGGTCTCCAGCTGGATGAGGTCGAGGACCTCGGACTGGCGGCTGAGCACGAGGTCGTGGAAGCGCAGCAGCACGGCGGCCCTGGCCCGCACGGGCGTCGCGGCCCAGACCGACTGGGCGGCACGGGCCCGCTCGAAGGCGGCCGCCACGTCCTCGGGGGTGGACTCGGGCAGGTCGGCCAGCTTCTCCCCGGTGAAGGGGGTGTGGTTGGCGGTACGCCCGGAGCCGACGACGCCGCGGGTCAGCTGGGCGATCACCTCGGGGGTCACGACATCGGCGGCCGTGCGCACGCCCGCGGGCGCGGCGGCCACCGGGTTGGTGCCGACACCGGCGGCGGAGGTGGGCGTGGAGGCCTGCGAGTCCGTCATGAGGGCGAGAGTACGTCCAGCCGGATGCTTTGGGTACCCGTGGGTAACGGCTTTTCACAGTCCCCACAACAGCGCTCCGCGAGCACCCGTTGATCGAGCCAGTGACTACTGGCTACGTAAGTGCTGATCAGGGGCTATCTCCACGGGTCGCGCTCAGGAGGCGTGAATCTTCAGCCCCTCGGCCACCGGCTGGCAAATCTTCTCCCCGTCCTTGAGCGCCTGGCCCGCCGCGGGCTCGCGGCCCGGGCCTCCCAGTACGCCGCTCCTCTCCTCCTGGATCTCTGTCCCCCGTCATCCGTACCTCCTGTCGGAGGACAAGTGCGGTGAACACCGGCCGGCTGAGCGATGACAGAGGCGGATTCCGGCGTCAGTCGGTGTCCCCCGGAGCGCGCCAGCCGCGCAGCATGGTGTCGAACTGGTCGCGGGTGGTGTCCCAGTCCGCCGCCGGACCCGTCATGTACAGCGCGTACTCCGGCCCGGCGTCGCCCCCGTAGTACATCTGGTCGATGGCGTGCCTCGACTCGCCGTTCTTCTCGGTCCAGGTGAACTCCCAGAGCGATCCGGGATGGTCACGGTAGAAGTTGGGTTCCAGGCCCAGACCCTGGTAGGCCGGCAGCCGCTCCCGCAGGCTCAACTCCATGTTCTTCATGTGCAGGTAAGAACTCTCGAAGTCGGGCTGCTGGTCGATGCTGATGCGCAGGTAGTGCTTGCCGTTGTCCGGGGTGTAGTCGATGTTCGTCTTGGTCTGTCGACGCTGCCAGCCGTTCGGCACCAGAAGGCTGAACCCCTCCCGGTCGTGGACCCGCTGCCAGCCGTCCGGTACGCCCTTCAGCGTCGGATCGGGCTTGGGGGAGGACTTCGGCGAGGACTTGTGGGGGGCCGGGTCCGGTGACCGGGCGCCAGGGGTTCCGGTGCCGCCGCTCGCGCTGCTGCTCCCCGGGTGGTCCCGGTACTTCATCGCGGCGATCCCCGCGCCGCCGCCGAGCAGCGCCGCCAGGGCGACGACCAGCATCGCCGTGCGCCACCGGCCGCGGCCGCGCCGGGTCACCGGCGCGGACCCGGGGGCCGGGGCGGCGGCGGGGTGGGGCAGCTGGGCCGTACCGCCCGACGTTCCGCCCGAGCCCATCGCGTGCAGCATCTCCTGCGGCACCTGCTGCGTCGGGACGTACGCCTGGGCCGCCCGGGGCCGGCGCCCCTCCATGGCCTCCAGCAGCATCCGTTCCGTCTCCTCGGCCGAGGGCCGGTCCGCCGGGTCCTTGCGGAGCAGCGCGGTGATGACGGGGGTGAGGGCACCGGCCCGGGTGGGCGCCGACGGTTCCTCGGCCACGACGGCCTGCATGGTGGATATCGGGGAGGTGCGGCGGAACGGTGATCTGCCCTCGACCGCGGTGTACAGCGTGGCACCGAGCGACCACAGGTCGGATGCGGGGCCCGGGTCGCCCCCGCGTACCCGCTCGGGTGCCAAGTAGTCTATGGAGCCGACCAGTTCACCGGTCCTGGTGATGGTCGAGTCGCCCTCTATCGCCGCTATCCCGAAGTCGGTGAGCAGCACCCGGCCGTCCCGGGCGAGCAGCACGTTGCCCGGCTTCACATCGCGGTGCAGCACCCCGGCGCTGTGTGCGGCGCGCAGCGCGCCCAGCACATGGAGGCCGATCCTGGCGGCCTCGCGCGGCTCCAGCTCGCCGGATTCCTTGGCAGCGTCGGCGAGTGACGGGCCGTCGACGTACTGCATGACGATCCACGGCCGGTTGTCGTGCTCGATGACGTCATGGACGGTGACCACGCCCGGGTGTGTGATGCGGGCGGCGGCGCGGGCCTCCTTCTGCGTGCGGGCGTGCAGCACCACCCGGTCCGCCTCGGCGACGTACAGCCCCGCTGTCAGCTCCTTGACGGCGACGGTGCGGTGCAGCACCTCGTCGTGCGCCTGCCAGACCTTGCCCATGCCGCCGCGCCCGAGGACTTCGCCGAGCCGGTATCGCCCGGCCAGCACCAGTCCCGCGTCCGTGCCCTGTGATCGATCCACGTGTACCTGCCCCGTTCCTTCGGATGACAGGTTACGGAGGGGAGGTGCGGCCACGGAACCTCGCACCGCCCATGAAATCGCACTGTGATGCTTGTCGCTCCGGCCCGTCGCTCTGGGGTCCCCGTGTATATCAGGGCGTCACACGGTAGGAGGCGATGGCTTGTTGGTAGATGTCCGACACCTTGTCACGCTGGTCCTCCGGACCGATGACCTGGAGGATGTGGTAGCGGCCCGCGACGATCATCGCCAGGTTGCGTACGTACACCTCCCGTCCGGAACCGTCCTGCCAGGTGAACTGGCCCTCCGCCATGGCCTGTCGGCCGACGTCGATCCGGCGCAGTCCGCTCGCCGAGGACCAGCTGGAGTCCCGGAAGGGCTTCAACTCGGGTTCCTTGTCGCGCTGGTAGTCGAGCGGGTCGGCCCCGTTCGCCTTGACGGTGTCGCGGCCGGGGACGATCAGCAGGGTGAAGCCGTCGCTGCCGTAGCGGATCTGGCGGTCCGTGTTGGCGGGGCTGCGCTGCCACCCCTTGGACACCCCGACCTCGAAGCCCTCGTCGTCCTTGCGCAGCACGTAGCCGGGCGCGAGTGCGACGGCGGAGCGGCTGGTCTGCGGCTTCTGCGCGCCGCTCGACCCGGACGGCGACGGCCCGCCGGAGCTGCCGGAGCCCGGACCGGGCGCTCCGGTCGCCGTACGGGACGGACTGGCGCCCGCACCGGACTGCGTACCGGACTTGGGCATGAACATCACGGCGTACACGATCGCCGCGACCAGCACCAGCAGTATCAGGACGAGCAGCAGCCGGCCGAGCCGTCGCGGCGCGCGCTGCCCGTCCTGCTGCGGGCGCGGCGGGGTGCGCAGCGCCTTGGGGCCCTTGGGCTCGCGTGGCGGCTTGACGGCTCTGGGCTCGCGCGGTTCGGCGAGTACCGGCTCCGCCTCCAGCCGTCCCTTGGTGTGGCGGTGACGGCCGTGCGCCGGGCCGTTGCGGCGGCCGCGGCGCTTGCGGACGAGCTCGCCCCGGCGGCGCACGACGGGCAGCCGGGTGTCGTCCACGGACGGCAGCGGCACGACGTCGAAACCGGCCTCGGGCTCGGGCGCCGCCCGTACGAGGGAGCGCAGCCAGCCGCGCAGCTCCTCGAAGTCCGGTCGCTCGGTGGGGTCCTGGCGCAGCAGCGACTCGACGACGGGCCGCAGCGCACCGCACTCCTCGGCGAAGGCGGGCGGCTCACCGCAGACCATCTGGACGAGCTCGGCGGCATTGTCCTCGGGGTACGGGGCGTGGCCCTGGACGGCGCGGTAGAGCAGCGCGCCCAGCGCCCAGAGGTCGGTGGAGGGGCCGATGGGCGGTGCCAGCTGCCAGTTCTCGTGGACCGGCCCGGCCTGCTCGGGCGCCCAGCGCTCGGTGACCGCGCCGACGACCGCGATCCGGGCCTGCCGCGCGCGCTCGGCGGCCAGCGTGGTGGCGGGGCCCCGGTAGGCCGAGGTGTCGCGGTTCCCGGCGACGATCTCGTCCCAGCGGCCCGGGGCGGTCTCCCGGTTCTCCGCGGGCGGCTGCGGGCGGGCGGGCGCCGGGGCGGCACCCTGGCGCCGGGAGTCGGCCCGCAGGGCGTCCTCGCTGGAGCCGCCGGCGGGGACCGGACGCCCGGCGCCCGGGCCGTCGTCCCAGGAACCGGTCAGATGCAGCCGCCGGGGCGGCGCCTGACCGCCACCGTCGCTGCCACCGTCCTCGTCGTCCTCGTCGTCGTACGGGTCGTCGTCGTTGTCGTAGGCGTATGCCTGGGGGGCCGGCAGGCCGGGCGCGGAGGACCGGCCGCCGGGCTGCTGCGGCCCGGCGGCACCTTCGCGCTGGACCGGCAGGATGCCGGTGTCCCGCGCCTCGTCCGTACCGGCCCGACGCTCCTCCTCGCTGATGCGCGCGGCGGCGCGGGCACCCGCGCGGTACGCGGCGATGGCGCCCGCGCGCGTGGCACGCGCCTGGGCGGCACTGCCGGGCTCGGGGGCGGGGACGGGCGGCGGCGGACGGCGTACGGATTCCAGCTCGCCGGCGCCGTACGGGCTCTCGGAGCCACCCGCGGACGACGCGGACTCGATCGCCGCGGGACCGCGGGAACCGGGCAACCGCGCGGGCGGCGACAGCGCGGGCGGCCGGAAGGGCGCGTGCGGGTCGGACGGCTCGTGCGGGTCGGACGGCTCGTGCGGGTCGGCAGGGCCGGTCTCGTACTCGGAGTCGTACTCGGACTCGTACTCGGCGTCGGCGTCGGCGTCGGAGTCGGAGTCGGAGTCGGAGTCGGAGTCGGAGTCGGAGTCGGCCATCGGCAGCGCGTACGGGTCATCGGACCCGGAGTCGTACGGGGAGTCGTACTCGGCCATCGGCAGCGCATACGGGTCATCGGGCCCCGCCCCGGCCGTCGGCGGCACGTACGGGCCGGTGGGGCCCGACTCCACCGCGGGGCGGCCGTACTCCCCGTCGTCCTCGGCGTCGTCCGGGCGCGGCACCGGCACGTACCCGCAGAGGGCCTCCTCCGCCGCCCCGGCCGCCAGGCCGGTCAGCACGACGCGTCCGTCGTCGCAGATGAGCACCGTGCGCACGGTGATGTTGCGATGGGTCCAGCCGTGGGCGTGCAGGACGCGCAGCGCCGTCAGGACGTCGGAGCCGATCTCCGCGGCCCGGTACGGATTGAGCGGGCGCTCCGCGAGCAGGGCCGCCAGCGGGCGGGCCGCGACCAGTTCACTCACTATCCAGAGCGATCCCGCCTCGGCGAACACGTCGAAGACCTGGTCGAGCCGCGGGTGGTCGGGCACCTGGGCCGCCGCCTGGGCGGCCTCGATGGCGCGCCGGACCGCCGGATCGGTGGACCGCCGCACCGTGCGTCCGCTCGTGCGCCGGGCCGGCGTGGGCTGGCCGTCGGCGTCGAGCACCTCCGCGTCCACGACCTCCGGCAACGGCACCTGCCGGACCAGGACTTCCTGTCCGCTGTATGTGTCAAACGCCCGGGTCTCGACCAGTTCGTACGCATCGGACGGGGGCAGCGGAAGGCGGTAGCGGTCGGCAAGCACCCGACCCGCATAGTCGTCCACGACGCCTCCCCAGAGCGCGCTGTCCCTCGGTCACGTAGACCGCACGAATCCCACCAATTGCGGTCACTTACCGTGCAATTGACTTGCGGTCCCGGCTGCGTACGGTCTTCGAGCTCTCACAATACGTGGCAACCGGCGGCCGCGCGGAAGGTCGCCGCAACCCGGTCCGCCGGCCGCACCCTCAGCCGAGCGGCTTGAACGTGTCGAACGCCGTCTCGCGCAGCGTCTTGCACGCCTCGCCGTCCCACTCGTCGACCTTGCAGCTGATCATGATCGAGTAGCCGCGCTTGGCGTCGACCTTGAAGCCCCGGTTCAGAATCCGGCTGCGCTGCCCGTGCTCGTTGCGCTCGAACTGCCAGTCGGCGACGGTCGGGTACCCGTTGTACTCGACCTTCTCTATACCCAGGTGCTGGTATCCGCTGCTGCTGCCGGCGACCGCGCCCTTCAGCCCGTTCCAGGCGGCGGCCGCGTCATCTCCGGGCGAGCTGTTGTAGTCGATCTGGACGCGCGGGAAGCCCTTGTCGATGTTGTAGATGCCGCCGGAGTTGCTGCCCGCGATCGAATTGCGCTCGAATCCCTTGGGCATCGCCATGGTGAAGTGGAACCGCTTGTCGGTGACCCACTTGTACCCGGCGGGCAGCGCGTCCTTGCCGTCCGCGTCGTCGTCGGAGCTGTCCGATCCCTTGCCGGAGTCGTCCTTGCCCTTGTCCTGGTCCTGGCCGTCGTTCCCGTCCTGGCCCTTGCCCGGGTCCTTGCCCTGCTCCTTGCCGCTGCCGCCCTGTTCCGTACCGGCGGTACCGGCGGAGCCGCCGCCCGTCGACGAACCGGCCGAGGCGGAGGTGTCGTCCTTGCCCTTGCCCGCGTTGTCTGCGCCCTTGTCCCCGCCCAGCGTGAGCGCGAGGACCGTGCCGAGCACGGCGAGCACGATGACGGCCGCGATGACCGCCAGGGTGCGGCGCGGCACCACGTCCGTGAGCGACGCCCGGGGCGGGGTACTCGGAGAGGTGGCCGGACGCGGCGACGGTACGGCCCCGGAGGCGGCGGCCGTCGCGGGAGCCTTGGCGGGCCGGGCCGGTGCGGACGGTGCCGCGGTGGCGGTGCCCGCCGCGGCGACGGGCGCCGCCTTGGCGTTCCGCGCGGAGCGCAGTGCACCCCGCAGCCGGTCGCGGGTGCCCTCGCCCGCTTCACCGGACTTGGACGCCGGCTTGGCGGGGGCGGGCACCTTGGGCAGCGCCATCACCTGGGTGGCGTCGGCCGGTGGCGGTACCGGGACGTCCGGCTGCTCGGGGGCGTCGATCACGTCGCTGAGCAGGGCGCGCGCGCCCGCGTCGTCGAGCCGCTGCTCGGGGTCCCGGGCGAGCAGACCGTAGATGACCTCTTCCAGCGGGCCCGCGTTCTTCGGCGGGTCGAGCGGTTCGGTCATCACCGCGGTCAGGGTCGCGATCGCGGAGCCCTTGTCGTACGGCGGGCAGCCCTCGACGCTCGCGTACAGCAGTCCGCCGAGCGACCACAGGTCGGCCGGCGGGCCGGGCTTGTGCCCGCGGGCCCGCTCCGGCGAGATGTACGAGGGTGCGCCGACGAGCATGCCCGTGGAGGTGACGGAGGGGTCGCCCTCGACCTGGGCGATCCCGAAGTCGGTCAGCACGACCCGGCCGTCCTCGGCGATCAGCACGTTGGACGGCTTCACGTCACGGTGCAGAATGCCCTCGCGGTGCGCCGAACGCAGCACGTCGAGGATGGCCAGGCCTACCTCGGCCGCCCGTCTCGGTGTCAGGACACCGTCCTCGCGCACCGCCTCGGCCAGCGACTTGCCCTCGATGAGTTCCATGACGATCCACGGCCGGTCGTCCTCGTCGACCACGTCGTAGACCGTGACCGCGCCGTTGTTGCGGATCCGGGCGATCGCCTTCGCCTCGCGCAGCGTACGCGTGATGAGACGGCGCTTCTCGTCGTCGTCGATGGCTGTCGGGAACCGCAGCTCCTTGACCGCGACCGTGCGGCCCAGCGTCTCGTCCACGGCGCGCCAGACCGTGCCCATACCGCCCCGGCCGAGCACCTCCCCGAGCCGGTACCGCCCCGCAAGGAGACGTCCGTCCTTGTCCCGTTGGGGCTCCCGTGCCTGCTCCGCCTCCGACATGCGTCCCCTCTGCGATCAACCCGCCCTGGCAGAGCGTTCATTGTCCCCTACCCCGGGACCGGTCCTGGTGCCGGGGCCCGGGTCCGCCATGATGTGGCCGGAGGAAGGGACTCCCTGCCATGCCGACTCTAAGGGCACCGCTCGTCACCCTGTTGGCGACAGCGCTGCTCTGTCCCGGAACAGCGAGCCTGCCCAGCGAACCACACCTCACGCCCGCAGCCTCCTACCTGCCACCGCTCCTGCTCCAGGGCGAAGCCCCCACTGCCGCACTCCTGATACGCGCCCCCTCCGCCGCCGGCTCCGGCATCTACCGGTCAACGGGTCCCGGCATCCGGTACGCGGACCGCTTCCGGGCGGGCAGCATCACCAAGACCTTCGTCGCCACCGTCGTGCTCCAACTCGCCCATGAGGGACGACTGCGGCTGTCGGACCCGGTCGAGCGCTTTCTGCCCGGACTGATCCGCGGCCACGGGAACGACGGCCGCCGCATCACCCTGCGCGCCCTGCTCAGCCACACCAGCGGACTCTACGACTACACAGACGACAGGTCCGCGCATCCGGTCTCCGCCACCGCCGCGATCCGTACGGCGACGAGCCACCGCCCCACGACCCGCCCCGGCGTGTTCGCCTACTCCAATACCGATTACGCCGTACTGGGCCTGGTCGTTCGGCGCGTCACCGGCCACGATTACGCCACCGAGATCCGGCGCCGCATCATCGTTCCCCTCCGCCTCACCGGCACCTCCCTGCCCGGGGCCCGCACCACCCTGCCCGCACCGCACGGCCGCGGCTACTCCCGCGATCCGGCGGGCGGCGGCCTGATCGACGCCACCGAACTCGACCCGCGCACCGCGGGCGCGGCCGGTGAGCTGATCTCCACGCTCTCCGATCTGAACCGCTTCTTCGCGGCCCTGCTGGGCGGACGGCTGCTCCCGCCCGCACAGCTGGCCGGGATGCTGAACACCGCTGCGGCGCAAGGGAACCACGGCCTGGGGATCTACCCGGAGCGACTCTCCTGCGGAGTCACCGTCTGGGGTCACAACGGCCGTATAGCGGGCAGTTACGTCCGTACCGCCGCAAGCCGCGACGGTGGCCACATCATGACGTACCGCATCGACACGGACATCCTGACCGGCACGGAGACGCTCGAACCCGCACTCCTGGAAGCGGAGTTCTGCCCGGGCCGGGCCGGCCGACGCGCCGGCCCGAACGACAGGCCCTGAACTCTCGGGCCCGGCAAAGCGGAACTTCGTGTCGCGCTTCGAGGGACGGCCACCCTGCGGCGTCGAGATCCACGGAGGCGGGACGGGATTGCGCATCACCCGATCCGACCGCAGCCGCCCGAGCACCTCCACCGGCGGACCACCGAGCAAATGGGCCATGCGCGGGGCGTCGAGTACAGCCGCTCCGCGCCGCATTCCGCAGGGCCGTCGCCGGCCCGGTGGCTACGGCGGTGACCATGACGGGCGCAGCGGAAACACCAGCTCGTATGCACCGTCGGTGGAGACACGAGTGTCTCGATTCGCTCTTCCCGCAGGAGACAGGCCCGCGCGACGCCGCGCGGGCCTGTCCTGTTTGTCTCGGCCTCAGCCTCCCCTGGTGGCATTACCGGCGAGCGTCCGTGTCGGTGTTCTCCCGGATCGAGGCCCCCTCAGCAGCACGTAGGCGACTTGACCGCCCGGCGCACGGCACTGAACCGTTGTTCTGCACTCCTGAGGTTCAGAATCAGGTACTCAGCTAAATGGGCACGATGTCCGGCGCCCCGAGCCGTGCCGCGTCCGCCGTCAGGTCGTCGGGCTGGCGCTGCGACTCCCGCTCCGCCTCCACCCGCTTCTCGTAGTGCGCGACCTCCCGCCCGATCTGGCTCTTGTCCCAGCCGAGCACCGGAGCCATCAGCTCCGCGCAGAGCTGCGCGGAACGCGTGCCCCGGTCGAAGGTCTCGATGGAGATCCGGGTCCGCCGGGTCAGCACGTCGTCGAGGTGGCGGGCCCCTTCGTGCGAGGCCGCGTAGACGATCTCGGCCTTCAGGTAGTCGTCGGCGGACGGCAGCGGTTCGCCCATCACCGGATCGGCGACGATCAGCTCCAGGATCTCCTCGGTCATGGCGCCGTACCGGTTCAGCAGATGCTCCACCCGGGCGACGTGCAGTCCGGTCCGGGCGGCGATCCTGGCCCGCGCGTTCCACAGGGCGCGGTAGCCCTCGGCGCCCAGCAGCGGAATGTCCTCGGTGACGCATTCGGCCACCCGCTGGTCGAGGCCGTGCACCGCCTCGTCCACGGCGTCCTTGGCCATCACCCGGTACGTGGTGTACTTCCCGCCCGCGACGACGACGAGGCCCGGCAGCGGATGCGCCACCGTGTGCTCGCGCGAGAGCTTGCTGGTCGCGTCCGACTCGCCGGCCAGCAGCGGCCGCAGCCCCGCATAGACTCCCTCGACGTCGTCCCTGGTCAGCGGCGTGGCCAGGACCGAATTGACGTGCTCCAGCAGATAGTCGATATCCGCGCTGGACGCCGCGGGATGCGCCTTGTCCAGGTCCCAGTCGGTGTCCGTCGTGCCGACGATCCAGTGCCGCCCCCACGGGATGACGAAGAGCACGGACTTCTCGGTGCGCAGGATCAGGCCGGTGGAGGAGTGGATGCGGTCCTTCGGGACGACCAGGTGGATGCCCTTGGACGCCCGGACGTGGAACTGGCCGCGCTCACCGATCAGCGCCTGGGTGTCATCCGTCCAGACGCCGGTGGCGTTGACCACCTGTTTGGCCCTGACCTCGTACTCACCGCCCGCCTCGACGTCCTCCACCCGGGCGCCGACGACCCGCTCGCCCTCCCGCAGGAAGCCGACCACCCGGGCCCGGTTCGCCACGTGCGCGCCGTAGCC
Organism: Streptomyces sp. NBC_01260; assembly: GCF_036226405.1. NCBI lineage: Bacteria > Bacillati > Actinomycetota > Actinomycetes > Kitasatosporales > Streptomycetaceae > Streptomyces > Streptomyces sp. NBC_01260. The sequence goes on from NZ_CP108464.1 coordinate 3,155,403, forward strand.
GGCGGCGGTCCGTACCAGCGTCGCCACATAGCGGGCGTCGTCCATCTGGGCGTCGTAGTACTGCAGGGCCCCCACCAGGGCGTCCCGCTTCAGCGCGGGCGCGACGCGCAGGGCCTGGCTGCGGGAGAGGTGCCGGTGCACGGGCAGTCCGCGGCCGTGCCCGGACGACACCGACATCGCGTCGTACAGCGCGACGCCCGAGCCCGCGTACAGCCGCTCCCAGCCCTTGTGCTGCAACGGATAGAGGAACGGCACCGGCTTCACCAGATGCGGGGCCAGCCGCTCCAGCAGCAGCCCGCGCTCCTTCAGCGCCTCCCGGACGAGCGCGAAGTCGAGCATCTCCAGATAGCGCAGCCCGCCGTGGATCAGCTTGCTCGACCTGCTCGACGTGCCGGACGCCCAGTCGCGAGCCTCGACCAGACCGGTGGCGAGCCCTCTCGTGGCCGCGTCGAGCGCCGTTCCGGCGCCGACCACGCCCGCCCCCACGACCAGCACGTCCAGTTCACGCTCGGCCATCGCTGCGAGCGCCTCGCCGCGCTCCGCGGGTCCCAGTGTCGCTGTCCTCACTACTGCCTCCCGGTAGATCGGGGTGGTCCGGGCACGGGGGTGCGGTCCGACCGTGGGGTCGAATGCCCGTGCCCACCCCTCGATTCTGTCCGCGCTCCGCGACTTCAGCCACCGCCTGTGGACAACACCCGGACAACCGGGACCACACAATGCGACATATAGGTCATATTTACGCCTAGTCTGACATTGCGCTGTCCCCAGCGGTTGCGCTTTCTGTCTTCATGGTCTTAGGGAAGGACGGCCACCCACGTGCCTGCAGACCTCGCCGTCATCGGACTCGGTCACCTCGGCCTGCCCCTCGCCCAAGCCGCCGTCGCAGCCGGTATCCAGACCGTCGGCTACGACACCGACCCCCGGGCCTTCGCCGAGCTCTCCGCGGGCCGCACCCCCGTCGAGGGTCCGCTCACCGCGTCCGACGTCCGCCGCATGCTCTCCGGGGGCTTCCGCCCCACCACCAACGAGGCCGAGCTGGGCCGGGTCCGTACCGCCGTGATCTGCGCGCCCACCCCGCTCGGCCCCGACCGCACCCTGGACCTCGGTGCCATCGGCGACGCGGCCCGCGCCCTCGCCGCCCGGCTGCGACCGCACACCACGGTGCTGCTGGAATCGGCCGTGCCCCCCGGCACCACCGAGAACTTCCTGCTCCCCCTCCTCGAAAAGGGCTCCGGGCTGCGCGGCGGACGCGACTTCCACCTCGCCTACTCCCCGACCCGGCTCGACCCCGGCAACCGCACCCACGTCTACGCCAACACCCCCAAGGTCATCGGCGGCCTCACCCCCGCCTGCACCGAATCGGCCGCGGCCTTCTACAGCCGGCTCACCGACAAGGTCGTACGCGCCCGCGGCCCGCGCGAGGCCGAGATGACGAAGGTCCTGGAGACCAACTTCCGGCACGTCAACATCGCCCTGGTCAACGAGATGGCCGTGCTCTGCCACGACATCGGCGTCGACCTGTGGGACGTCATCAGGTGCGCCGAGACCAAACCCTTCGGCTTCCAGCCCTTCCGCCCCGGCCCCGGCGTCGGCGGCCACGGAGCCCCGGTCGACCCGGGCTACCTCCCGTACAGCAGCCGCACCCCCGGCCACCCGCTGCGGATGGTCTCGCTCGCGCAGGAGATCAACGACCGGATGCCGCAGTACGTGATCCAGCGTTGCGCCACCCTCCTCAACGAACACGGGAAATCCGTGCGCGGCGCCCGGGTGCTGCTGCTCGGTGTCACCTACAAGCCGGACCTCGCCGACCAGGAGGCCTCCCCCGCCCGCGAGATCGCCACCCGGCTGATGGACATGGGGGCCCAGATCGGCTACCACGATCCGCACGTCCTGGACTGGCGGGTACGTGAACTCCCGGTCCCCCGGGCCGATTCGCTGTACGAGGCGGCCTCCAGCGCCGATCTCACGGTGCTGCTCCAGCACCACCGTACGTACGACCTCCAGGGCCTCGCCGTGAAGGCGCAACTGCTCCTCGACACCCGGGGCGCGACGCCCGCCGGAGCCGCGCACCGGCTCTGACCCCAGTCCCCCCAAGGAATTTCTGGGCCGATGTCCGAGGTGACTGCTAGCCCGCGGCGTCACTTCTCGCACAGTCGTGCGTATCCGTCCAGGGGGGAACCCGAATGAGCCAGCCCGTACCACCGCCGAACCAGCCGCAGCACCCCCAGGACGGCAACCCGTACGCCGGCCAGCAGCCCGCCGCCCCGACCGGCAACCCGTTCGCGGGCCAGCAGCCGGGTCCGTACGGCCAGCCGGGCCAGCCGGGCGTCCAGTTCGGCGGCGGCACACCGTTCGCCCCGGTGGCACCGGCGCGTGACAACGTCGGGCTCGGAATCCTTGCCGCAGTCGTCGCAGCCGTCGTCGCGGGGGCCGTCTACGGCGCGATCATCGGCGCCACCAAGCACGACATCGGCTACGCGGCCGTGGGTGTCGGCTTCGTCGTCGGCTTCGCGTCGGGCAAGGTCGGCGGCCGGAATCCGGCGCTTCCGGTCCTCAGCGCCGTCTTCGCGCTGATCGCCGTCTACTTCGGCCAGCTGCTCGGCGAGGCGATGATCGTGGCCAAGGACTACCCGGTCACGGTCTCCGAACTGTTCTTCGACCACTTCGGTGCGCTGAACGAGATGTGGAAGGCCGACTCGAACTTCATCTCGTACCTCTTCTTCGCCGTCGCGGCGGTCGCCGCGTTCTCCGGCGCGAAGAAGGCCGCCGACTAGTCGCGGTCGCGACACACGGAAGGGGCCGGACGGCGATCGCGCGATCGCCGTCCGGCCCCTTTGCCGTACTACGCGTACTCAGCGGCGGTGCTGCGAGTCCGCCACCGTCACCTCGACGCGCTGGAACTCCTTGAGGTCGCTGTAGCCCGTGGTCGCCATCGCCCGGCGCAGTGCGCCGAAGATGTTCATCGAGCCGTCGGGGGTGTGCGAAGGACCGGTGAGGACCTCCTCCGTCGTCCCGACCGAGCCGAGGTCGACCAGCTTGCCGCGCGGCACGTCCTCGTGGACGGCCTCCATGCCCCAGTGACGGCCGCGGCCCGGCGCGTCCGTCGCGCGGGCGAGCGGGGAGCCCATCATCACGGCGTCCGCACCGCAGGCGATGGCCTTCGGCAGGTCGCCGGACCAGCCGACGCCGCCGTCCGCGATCACGTGCACGTACCGGCCGCCGGACTCGTCCATGTAGTCGCGGCGGGCACCGGCCACATCGGCGACCGCGGTCGCCATCGGGACCTGGATGCCGAAGACGTTGCGCGTGGTGTGCGCGGCGCCGCCGCCGAAGCCGACGAGGACACCGGCCGCACCGGTGCGCATCAGGTGCAGGGCGGCGGTGTACGTGGCACAGCCGCCGACGATCACCGGGACGTCCAGCTCGTAGATGAACTGCTTCAGGTTGAGCGGCTCGGCCGCGCCCGAGACGTGCTCGGCGGAGACCGTCGTACCGCGGATGACGAAGATGTCCACACCCGCGTCGACGACGGCCTTGGAGAACTGGGCGGTGCGCTGCGGGGAGAGCGCGGCGGCGGTGACGACACCGGAGTCGCGCACCTCCTTGATGCGCCGGCCGATCAGCTCCTCCTGGATGGGGGCGGAGTAGATCTCCTGGAGCCGGCGGGTGGCCGACTCGACGGGCATCTCGGCGATCTCGTCGAGCAGCGGCTGCGGGTCGGCGTGCCGGGTCCACAGGCCTTCCAGGTTGAGCACGCCGAGGCCGCCGAGCTCACCGATGCGAATGGCGTGCTGCGGGGAGACGACGGAGTCCATGGGAGCGGCCAGGAACGGCAGCTCGAAGCGGTAGGCGTCGATCTGCCAGGCGATCGAGACCTCCTTCGGGTCGCGGGTCCGGCGGCTCGGGACGACGGCGATGTCGTCGAATGCGTATGCCCGGCGGCCGCGCTTGCCGCGCCCGATCTCGATCTCAGTCACGATGGTGTGGCCTTTCCCTCTACGTCTGCGCTGTCCAGTATCCCCGACACGCGCGTGAGGGGCGGTCCCGGGAACCCCGGTCCGCCCCTCACCTGCGTTGTTGCGTTACTTCCGGCTGTAGTTCGGTGCCTCGACCGTCATCTGGATGTCGTGCGGGTGGCTCTCCTTGAGACCCGCCGAGGTGATCCGCACGAAGCGGCCCTTGCTCTCCATCTCATCGACGGAGGCCGCGCCCACGTACCCCATCGTCTGGCGGAGACCGCCGACGAGCTGGTGCAGGACGTTGGCCAGCGGGCCCCGGTAGGGCACCTGGCCCTCGATGCCCTCGGGGACGAGCTTGTCGTCGGAGGACACCTCGGCCTGGAAGTACCGGTCCTTCGAGTAGGAGCGGCCCTGGCCGCGGGACTGCATCGCGCCGAGCGAACCCATGCCGCGGTACGACTTGAACTGCTTGCCGTTGATGAACTGCAGCTCGCCCGGGGACTCCTCGCAGCCCGCGAGCAGCGAGCCGAGCATCACCGCGTCGGCGCCGGCCACCAGGGCCTTGCCGATGTCGCCGGAGTACTGCAGGCCGCCGTCACCGATGACCGGGACACCCGCGGCACGGGCCGCCAGCGCGGCCTCGTAGATCGCGGTCACCTGCGGGACGCCGATACCGGCGACCACCCGGGTGGTGCAGATCGAACCGGGTCCGACGCCCACCTTGACGCCGTCCACACCGGCGTCGACCAAGGCCTGGGCGCCGTCGCGGGTCGCGACGTTGCCGCCGATGACGTCCACGCCGACGGCCGACTTGATCTTCGCCATCCAGTTGAGGGCGTTGCTGTTGTGGCCGTGCGAGGTGTCGACGATCAGGAAGTCGACGCCTGCCCCGGCCAGCGCCTGGGCGCGGTCCAGCGCCTCCGGGCTGGCGCCGACGGCCGCGCCGACGAGCAGCCGGCCCTCGCCGTCCTTGGCCGCGTTCGGGTACTGCTCGGCCTTCTTGAAGTCCTTGACCGTGATGAGGCCCTTGAGAATGCCCGTCTCGTCGACCAGCGGAAGCTTCTCGATCTTGTGACGGCGCAGCAGCTCCATGGCGTCCACGCCGGAGATGCCCACCCTGCCGGTGACCAGCGGCATCGGCGTCATGACCTCACGCACCTGGCGCGAGCGGTCCGACTCGAAGGCCATGTCGCGGTTGGTGACGATGCCGAGCAACTTGCCCGCCGGATCGGTGACCGGGACGCCGCTGATGCGGAACTTGGCGCACAGCGCGTCGGCCTCGCCGAGCGTGGCGTCCGGGCTGACCGTGATCGGGTCGGTGACCATGCCGGACTCGGACCGCTTCACCAGGTCCACCTGGTTGACCTGGTCCTCGACCGAGAGGTTGCGGTGCAGTACGCCGACACCGCCCTGTCGGGCCATGGCGATGGCCATGCGGGCCTCGGTCACCTTGTCCATCGCGGCGGACAGCAGCGGAATGTTCACGCGTACGTTCCGCGAGATGAGCGACGAGGTGTCGACCGCGTTGGGCAGCACATCAGATGCGCCCGGCAGCAGCAGCACGTCGTCGTATGTCAGCCCGAGCGTCGCGAATTTCTCGGGCACTCCGTCGACGTTTGCAGTCATGACACCTTCCCCAAATGGCCTTGATCGGTGCGGATGTCCATGCTAACGGCCTCCGTGCGTGTCTCATTCCACGAGCAAGATCACCCGGAGGTTCTGTACCTTCCTACGGGACCCGCGACGGGCCCGGGCTCACTGCTCCGCGAGGGCCCGCAGCCGGCTCAGCGCACGGTGCTGGGCGACCCGGACCGCGCCCGGCGACATGCCCAGCAGCTGTCCGGTCTCCTCGGCGGTCAGTCCGACCGCGACGCGAAGAACCAGCAGCTCACGCTGGTTCTCCGGGAGGTTGGCGAGGAGCCTCTTGGCCCAGGCGGCGTCGCTGCTGAGCAGCGCGCGCTCCTCGGGTCCGAGCGAATCGTCCGGCCGCTCCGGCATCTCGTCGGAGGGCACCGCGGTCGATCCCGGGTGCCGCATCGCGGCCCGCTGGAGATCGGCCACCTTGTGGCCGGCGATGGCGAAGACGAAGGCTTCGAAGGGCCTGCCGGTGTCCTTGTACCGCGGCAGCGCCATCAGCACCGCGACACAGACCTCCTGCGCCAGGTCCTCCACGAAGTGGCGGGCATCACCGGGCAGCCGGTTCAGCCGGGACCTGCAGTAGCGCAGCGCGAGGGGGTGGACATGGGCCAGCAGATCATGGGTGGCCTGCGCGTCGCCCTCGACGGCTCGGTGCACCAGGGCACCGATCACCGTCGTTCCGTCGTCGCGCATCGAACCATGGTGCCTCGGTGCCGCGTCATCCGCGGCACCGCGTCCGTAGTTGTGCACCGAAGCGTTATGAGCGGGTGCGCCGGAAGTCATGTCCTGCGCCCTCCCCTTCCGCTCGACCGAATCGTTCCCAAGGAACTCCACATCTCAAGGATGCGTCATCCGCCGGGAAGCGTCACATACCGGGAAGGGGCCACCGGGAATTCGACGACACCGCGAGCGTGTACGCCGGACGCCGCCCGGCGGGCGGAGTCTCGGAACAGACCCTGGTGCGCCCCGGCCCGGACCGCCCCGCCCGCCGCGAGGCAGACGGGACTTCTCAGCACACGGCCTAGCGGACCAGGCCCCAGCGGAAGCCGAGCGCGACCGCGTGCGCCCGGTCCGAGGCGCCGAGCTTCTTGAACAGGCGCCTGGCGTGCGTCTTCACCGTGTCCTCGGAGAGGAACAGCTCACGGCCGATCTCCGCGTTGGAGCGGCCGTGGCTCATCCCTTCGAGCACCTGGATCTCACGCGCCGTGAGCGTGGGCGCCGCACCCATCTCGGCCGACCGCAGCCGGCGCGGGGCCAGCCGCCACGTCGGATCGGCGAGTGCCTGGGTGACGGTCGCCCGGAGCTCCGCCCGGGAGGCGTCCTTGTGCAGATACCCGCGGGCCCCGGCGGCGACCGCGAGGGCGACGCCGTCCAGATCCTCGGCGACGGTCAGCATGATGATCCTCGCCCCGGGGTCGGCGGAGAGCAGTCGGCGGACGGTCTCCACACCTCCCAGACCGGGCATGCGTACGTCCATCAGAATCAGATCCGAACGGTCGGCACCCCAGCGGCGGAGGACTTCCTCGCCGTTGGCCGCCGTCGTCACACGCTCGACGCCGGGCACGGTCGCGACCGCGCGACGGAGCGCCTCTCGGGCAAGCGGGGAGTCGTCGCAGACGAGGACGGATGTCATGACCGCCCTCCGAAGCTGATGCGCGTCACCTTGAGCCTCCAGGCTGTTACAAGTCGTCACCTGTGCGGTTGACGCTCTCGGACATCTGCCCGATCGCTTTTTCTGCCAACCGCCTCCGCACTCTCAACGATGGTCACTCGAAAGAGTTACGGGTCGGACAGCCGAGTTCGGCACTCTACGTGAGGGAGCGCACACGGAAGAGAGCGCCACGGATCGTCCAGTCTTCAACTGAACCTTCACGGGAACTTATGCCCCATTTGGCGGGTTTTCTTCCCTTTTACTGGTGTCTGTGACTAGATTCGCAATCAGTCATATTTACATCTACTAACACCGTAGATGTACGGTCATGAACACGGTCAAAGATGGATGACAACGACTTTTCCGACTCAGCATGGTTTCGAGGGGACAAGCAATGGCAGATTTCTCCCGCCTTCCCGGCCCCAACGCCGATCTGTGGGACTGGCAGCTGCTGGCCGCCTGCCGCGGGGTCGACAGCTCGCTGTTCTTCCACCCCGAGGGGGAACGAGGCGCCGCCCGGAGCGCCCGCGAGACCTCCGCGAAGGAGGTCTGTATGCGGTGCCCGGTACGCGCCGAGTGCGCGGCGCACGCACTCGCGGTACGAGAGCCCTACGGAGTGTGGGGCGGACTGACCGAGGACGAGCGCGAGGAGCTCATGGGACGGGCCCGCAACCGGCTGATCGCCGCGACGGCGCCCTCGGGCGGCCCCGCTTCACCCCCCGGGCACGGCTGACCCCAGCCGCACGGCAGAGACTCGCACGGCAGAAACGTTTCTCCGCGTGCGGCGCACGCGCTACGCACGCTGCACGCGCCGCGGTCCGCTCAACGGGCGGCCGCCAGCGCCAGCTGGTCCAGAGTGGCCGCCACCGCCGGGACCTGCGCCAGATCGGGCAGGGTCAGCGCGACGATCTCGCGCTCGATGGCCGGCTCCACGGTGACGGTCCGGGCGCCCCGGGGGCGCACCGACTCGATCGCCAGCTCCGGCAGCACAGCCACCCCCAGTCCCGCGCCGACCAGGCCGATCACCGCCGGGTAGTCGTCGGTCGCGAAGTCGATCCGGGGGGTGAAGCCGGACTCCTCGCAGACCTCCACCAGCTGCCGGCGGCAGCGCGGGCAGCCCGCGATCCACGATTCACCGGCGAGTTCGGCGATGTCCACCGCCGGCCGGTCCGCCAGGAGGTGGACGTCGGGGAGCAGGCCGATCAGTCGGTCGGTGAGCAGCGGGCGCACCACCAGGTCGTCCCACTCGGCGCCCTGCGTGCCGTACCGGAAGGCCAGGGCGATGTCGCAGTCGCCGTCACGCAGCATCTCCACCGAGTGGGGCGGCTCGGCCTCGACCAGGGAGACCCGGGTGCCGGGGTGGGCGGCCCGCAGCGCCGCGAGGGCGCCCGGGACCAGGGTGGAGCTGCCGCTCGGGAAGGACACCAGCCGGACCCGGCCGGCCCGCAGACCGGCGATCGCGGCGACCTCCTCCTCGGCGGCGGTGAGCCCGGCGAGGATGCCCGAGGCATGCCGCACGAGCGCCTCGCCCGCCTGCGTCAGCCGCATCTCACGCCCGGTCCGGATGAGCAGCGTGGTGCCGGCGGAGGCCTCCAGGGCCTTCATCTGCTGGCTGACCGCGGGCTGTGTGCAGCCCAGTTCGCGGGCTGCGGCGGAGAAGGAGCCGGTGGTGGACACGGCTCGCAGGACGCGGAGATGACGGGCTTCGATCACTCTTCAAATATAAGAGATTCTTGGAGAAGGTGCGAATTATTCGTGTGCGACTTTGAGCCAGTGTTCGTTAGCGTGCGGGGATGGACGCGATGAGAGTGCTGACCGTGAACACGGGCCGGCCCGTGGCCGTGCCGTACACCGACTCCCCGGGCGGCGTGACCGGGATCGGCAAGCACCCGGCCGACGGCCCCGTACAGGTCACCGACCCCGGTCCGGAGGGCATCGGTGGCAGCGGTCTGGCCGGGGACGCCGTCTGCGACCTGCGTTTTCACGGTGGCTCGAACCAGGCGGTGTACGCCTTCGCCCGCGAGGAACTGGACCGGTGGGAGCGGGAGCTGGGGCGCCCGCTGCCCAACGGCAGCTTCGGCGAGAACCTGACCACGGGCGGGGTGGACGTCAGGGGCGCGCTGATCGGCGAGCGCTGGCGGATCGGCCCCGACCTGGTCCTGGAGATCACGTCGGGCCGCATTCCGTGCCGTACCTTCGCGGGCCACCTCGACGAGAGGCAATGGGTCAAGCGGTACACGCGGGCGGCCGCCCCCGGCGCGTATCTGCGGGTGATCGCCCCGGGCGCGATCCGGTCCGGTGACCCGGTGGAGATCGTTCACCGGCCGGACCACGACGTCACGGTGGAGCTCCAGTTCCGGGCCGTGACGACCCGGCAGGAGCTGCTGCCGCTCCTGCTCCCGGCCGGGGAGGCGCTGCACCCCGAGCCGCTGAGGAGGGCGCGGGAGTACGCGGCGCGGCAGCGGTGAGCGGGGAGCGCCGGTCGGTCGGCCGCGGGCTCGCGGGGGGCACTACCGTGCCGCGTATGACGACTGCACTGATTACGGGCGCGACCGCGGGCATCGGGGCCGCCTTCGCGCGGCGGCTCGCCGCCGAGGGGCACAACCTGGTCCTGGTGGCCCGCGACACCGAGCGGCTGCGGGAGCAGGCCACCGAGCTGCACGACCGGCACGGCATCGAGGCCGAGGTACTGCCCGCGGACCTGTCCACGGACGACGGGATCGCGGCGGTCGAGGCGCGGCTGGGCGATCGGCTGGCGTCCGTCGATCTGCTGGTCAACAACGCCGGGTTCGGCAACAAGGGCAGTTATCTGGACGTCCCCATGGCCGATGAGCTGGCCATGCTGAAGGTGCACTGCGAGGCGGTTCTGCGGCTGACCTCGGCGGCCGCGGCCGGGATGAAGGAGCGCGGCAGGGGCGGCGTCGTGAACGTGGCCTCGGTGGCGGCGTTCGTGCCGCGCGGTACGTACGGGGCCTCCAAGGCGTGGGTCGTGCAGTTCACCCAGGGCGCGGCCAAGGACCTGGCGGGCTCGGGTGTGCGGCTGATGGCGCTCTGCCCCGGCTTCGTCCGGACGGAGTTCCATCAGCGGGCCGGCATGGGCACCGGCAACATTCCGGGCTGGATGTGGCTCGACGCCGACAAGCTGGTGTCGGCGGCCCTGGCGGACCTGGCGCGCGGCAAGTCGGTCTCGGTCCCGGATCCGCGGTACAAGGCGCTGATGGGGCTGGTCAAGGTGACGCCGCGCGGCCTGCTCGGAGGGGTGACCTCCAAGACAGGCCGCAAGTACGGACCTCAGTGAGCGGTCGGTTACCGCACGCCGCGGCCCGCGTAGGCGCCGATGTTGGGGGCGCCGGGCTTCAGCCGGTTGCCGAAGTAGTCCTTGCCGCCGTTGTTCTCGATGACGGCTCCGGCGGCGAGGGCGGGCGAGCCCGCGCCGAGCCGGAAGTCGGTCCGGAGCCTCGGGTCGGCGGTGATGCCGCCGGTGTCGGGGCGGGTCATGTCGATGCCGTAGAAGGCGTTGTGGTCGAAGGAGAGCCCGGGAGTCGGGTTCTTGAAGGCGTAGCCGCCGGTGCCCTCGCTGACGAAGACGTTGTTGCGGACGGACAGTTCGTGCTGGGTGGTGGCGGGGCTGCCGGCGTCGTCCTGGACGAGGTATCCGGGGATCTGCTCCTTGTTGTGGAAGGTGTTGTTGTAGATCTCGGTGCCGAGGATCGGGCCCCAGCAGTTCTGGATGAGGCGGGCCCCGTCGTCGCGGCTGACGTTGTACCGGGCGACGGTGCCGATGGTCTTCGCGCCGTCGTACGGGCAGATCAGCAGGAAGCCGCCCTTGTTGTCGTGGCTGTGGTTGTACTGGAAGACGGTGTTCCGCGAGGCGCCGTCGGCGTCGAAGGACATCCCGTCGTGGGTGTTGCCGCCGCCCGAGACCTCGTTGTACTCGACGGTGGTGTCGTCGGTGTTGAAGGTCCAGATGCCCGCGTTGGCGGAGGGCGAGCGGAGCTGGAAGCCGTCGACCCGGTTGTGGTCGACCCGGGCACCGCTGGTGGTGTCGAGCTTCATGCCGTCACCGGCCAGCGACGTGAGCGTGTTGTGGTGGATGCGGACTCCGGTGCTGGGGGTCCACTCGCCCGGGTAGACGTCCGGGTCCTGCTGCCCGCCGACCAGATCGCGCCTGGAGAAGGTCGACTTGAAGTAGATGCCCTCGCGGTCGACGTCCTCGATGCGGTTGTCGCCGATGTCCAGGCCGTCGTACCGGCTGGCCTTCGCGGTGCCCTCGACGGCGATGTGGATCGCGCTGGAGCCGGACACGGTCTTGAAGTCGCCGCCGCGCACGTCGTGGATGTACAGGCCGGAGATGTCGAAGCCGCGGGCCACCCCGTAGTCGGTGAGGAGGAGGCGGACGCCGTTGCGCTCGCTGCCGGGGTGGTCGGCGTTGGTGATCTCCAGGGCCCTGAGGTGCACGTACTGCGTGTTGGAGAGCAGGACGGTGTCGTGGGCGCCCGCACCGTCGAGCTCGGCGCGGTCCGGGCCGCTGCCGTAGTCCGCGATGGTGAACGGTGCGCGGGAGGAGCCGGCGCCCGTGGGGGCGAGGGTGCCGGTGCAGGTGGCGCCTCGTTTGAACAGCAGCCGGTCGCCTGGGCCGTAGGTGTGCGCGTTGGCCTCGGCGAGGGTGGTCCAGGGGTGCTGCCTGCTGCCGGTGGCGCCCTGAGGGGACGCGGCGCAGTCCACGTGGAAGGTGCGGCCGGCGGGTGCCGCCTGCGCGGCGCTCGGTCCTGCGAGGGTCAGACCGGCGGCGGCCGTCAGGGCCGCGAGCGCCGCGGCGGTGACGCGATGTCTCACAATTCCTCCGTACGAACAGTCAGGGACGGGACGGGCCGCGAACGGCCCGATCGGCATCGCCGGGAATCCTGGACTTGGATTGATCGAACGTCAATGGATTACGTTTGAATGATCGAAACTCCCATCGTTCGATCACGTTGGGTCTAGGGTCGGACACCGGCTCCGGTACCGGCCGGGCCGCGGGCCGGGCCACACACTGCGAGGGGACTGCCGCCGTGCGCGAGAGTGCTGCTGAACGTCATGACCGCCTGCTCGGGCTGGTGCGGGACCGGGGCTCCGCCCGGGTGTCGGACCTGGCCTCGCAGCTGGGGGTCTCGCCCGTCACGGTGCGCCGGGACGTCGAGGAACTGGCCGGCCGCGGCCTGCTCGACCGGGTCCACGGCTCGGTGTCCTGGCCGCAGGACACCGTCCCCGCCGGGCCCGGCAGCGCGGGCAGCGGCCTGGTCCTCGGCATGCTCGCGCCCTCCGCGACGTACTACTTCGCCGAGGTGATCCGCGGCGCCCACGAGGCCGCCGCGCGGGCGGGGGCCCGGCTGATCCTGCGGATCTCCGACTACCGGCCGCAGGAGGACCACGCCCGCACCCAGGGGCTGCTCTCCGCGGGCGCCGAAGGGCTGCTGGTCGCGCCCGGCTGGCAGCATCCGGGCGACCCCTCCGCGTTCGGGGACTGGATCAGCTCACTGCCCGTGCCGACCGTGCTGCTGGAGCGCAGGCCCACCGCCGGCTCTCCGCTGGACGGTCTGGACCGGGTCTGCTCGGACCACGGGCACGGGGTGCTGCTGGCCGTACGCCACCTGGTGCGCCTCGGGCACGGGGCGCCGCTGCTGATGGCCCGCGCGGACTCCCCGACCGCCCTCGCGGTGCGCTCCGGATACGCGGAGGCCCTGGCCGCGCTCGGGCTGCGCGTACCCCAGGACGTGATCGAGTCCGTTCCGGCCGAACAGGCCCCGGAGGCCTTCGAGGAGGCCGTTCAGGCGCTTCGCGAGGCCGTCGGCTCCGGAGTGGCGACGGCCGCGCTGATCCACAACGACGTGGACGCCATCCAGGTGGTGCAGCGCCTGTCCGAGCTGGGCGTGCGCGTGCCGCAGGACCTGGCGCTGATCGCGTACGACGACGAGGTGGCGGCGCTCGCGGACACCCCGCTCACCGCCGTGGCGCCGCCGAAGCGCGAGGTGGGCCGCCATGCGACGGAACTGCTGGTGGAACGGCTCGGCCAGGAGGCCGGTGCGCCCCGCCGGCACCTGACGCTGCTTCCGCAGCTCCGGGTCAGGGACTCCTGCGGAGCGCCGCTTCCCTAGGCCCTTCCGCAGACGCTTCCGCAGGCACTCCCGGGCGCATCCGGAGGGTGGCCCCCGTACGCCTTCGTACCGTCTCCGTTCACAACGCTTTTGATCTTTTTTCGATCAATCGCTCTTTCGCTCTTGACTTCGGTCACGGCTGGTCCAAGGATCACGGCCAACGCCAATGTCGCCGCCTGTTCAGGAGCCTCGCTGTGAGCCGCAGTTCGAGCAGAACGTCCCTCGCCGTAGTCGGCGCCGCCACCGCCCTCGCCGTTCTCACGGCCTGCGGCGGCGGCGGTGACGACACGTCCGCCGCCGGAAGCGACGGCAAGCCCGTCAGCATCACCTTCTGGGGCTGGACCAAGGGGTCCAAGGAGGTCGTTGACGCGTTCAACGCCTCGCACAAGAACATCAAGGTGGTCTACGAGGAGATCCCGTCCGGCAACGCCGGCGGCTACGCCAAGATCTCCAACGCCGTGAAGGCGGGCAACGCCCCCGATCTGGTCTCCATCGAGTACCCGCAGCTCCCGGAGTACGTCAGCCAGGGCGCGCTCCAGGACATCGGCCAGTACTTCACCGAGGACATCCGCAAGAAGCTGCTGCCCCAGGCGGTGGAGCTGACGACGCTCGGCGGCAAGAACTGGGCCGTCCCCTTCGACGCCTCGCCGCAGTCCTTCTACTACCGCAAGGACCTGTTCAAGAAGTACGGCGTCGAGGTCCCCAAGACCTGGGACGAGTTCCGCAAGGCCGCCGAGAAGGTCAAGAAGGCTGACAAGAAGGCCCGAATCGGCACCTTCTTCCCCGATGACCCGACCACGTTCCAGGCGATGGCCTGGCAGGCCGGTGCGCAGTGGTACAAGCCCGAGGGCGACACCTGGAAGGTCAACACCACCGACGCGGCCACCGGCAAGGTCGCCGACTACTGGCAGGGTCTGCTCGACGACGACCTGATCCGCGCCAACGCCTCGTTCAGCCCCGAATGGACCAACTCCCTCAAGAACGGCGGCACCGTCGGCTACCTCGGCGCGGCCTGGGGCGCGGGCGTCCTCAAGGGCACCCTGCCCGAGCAGAGCGGCAAGTGGGCCGTCGCCCCGATGCCCAGCTGGGACGGCAAGCCGGCCAGCGGCATGCTCGGCGGCTCCACCTTCGCGGTGACGAAGACCAGCAAGAAGGCGAAGGCGGCGGTCGAGTTCGCCACCTGGATGTCGACCACCGAGGACGGCATCAAGGCCCGTATCGAGTCCGGCACTTCGAGCGCGTTCCCGGCCGCGGCGTCCCTGCGCCCGGTCGCGAAGAAGGCGTTCGACGCCGACTTCTACGGCGGCGAGGACATCTACCAGGTGTTCGAGGAGGCCGCGACGTCCATCGGCCCGAACTGGAGCTGGGGCCCGACGACCGGCACCACGAACACCACGATGAAGGACCAGTTCGGCAAGGTCGCGAGCGGCGGCACGACCGTCGAGGACGCGGTGAAGGCCGGGCACGACGCCACGGTCGCCGAGCTGAAGAAGCGCGGTCTGAAGGTCGAGGACGCAGGCTGATGAGGCACGCCCGGACAACCAGAGCCGCCGCCATCCTGCTGGGGCCCTTCTTCGTACTGTTCACCTTGGCCATGGTGCTGCCGATCGGATACGCGGTCTGGCTCAGCCTGTTCACCGAGAAGCAGTCCGGCCTGGGCTTCGGCGGCACCGAGACCGTCTTCAGCGGGCTCGACAACTACACGGCGGCCCTGGGTGACCGGGCGTTCCGCGAGGGCTTCGGCGTACTCCTCGGATACT
Organism: Streptomyces sp. NBC_01260; assembly: GCF_036226405.1. NCBI lineage: Bacteria > Bacillati > Actinomycetota > Actinomycetes > Kitasatosporales > Streptomycetaceae > Streptomyces > Streptomyces sp. NBC_01260. Next base: position 3,170,545 of record NZ_CP108464.1, read on the forward strand.
GCCTGTTCTACATTCCGCTGCTGCTCGTCGGGGCCCTCGCCCTCGCCCTGCTGCTGGACTCCACGCTGGCCCGCGCCCGCCGGTTCTTCCAGCTCGCGCTGTTCCTGCCGCACGCCGTGCCCGGCATCATCGCCGCGCTGATCTGGGTGTACCTCTACACACCGCAGCTCAGCCCGGTGGTCAGCGCCATGGAGTCCGGCGGAATCGGCTTCGACTTCTTCTCGCCCGACGGGGCACTGCCCTCCGTCGTCAACATCGCGCTGTGGGAGTGGCTCGGCTACAACATGGTGATCTTCTACGCCGCGTTGCAGGCCATCGACCGCTCCGTGCTCGAAGCGGCCACGGTCGACGGCGCGGGCGCCTGGCGCGTCGCGATCGCCATCAAGGTCCCGCTGATCCGCGCCTCGGTCGTGATGGTCGCGCTGTTCACCGTCATCGGCTCGCTCCAGCTCTTCACCGAACCACTGATCCTCAACAAGGGGACGGGCTCCGCCGTCTCCTCCACCTGGACGCCGAACATGTACGCGTACACCGCGGCCTTTGAACGCAACGACTACGGCCTCGCCGCGGCCGCCTCCATCCTGCTGGCTCTCACCGCCGCGCTGCTGTCCTTCGTCGTCACCCGCTTCACCGGCCGGAAGGGCAAGAAAGCATGAGTTCCCCCGCCTCCCGCGGCCGCTGGATGTCGAAGACCGCGGTCAACGGTTTCCTGCTGCTCGCCGTCGTCTACATGCTCTTCCCGCTCGTCTGGCTGGTCACCGCCGCCACCAAGGACACCGGCGGCCTGCTCGCCGGCAACGCGTTCTCCTTCGACGGCTTCAACCTCGGCGAGAACCTGTCGAACCTGGCCTCCTACGGTGACGGCATCTACTTCCGCTGGTACCTCAACAGCCTCGGCTACGCGGGCGGTGGCGCGCTCGTCTGCTCGCTGATCTGCGTCGCCGCGGGGTACGCCTTCGACAAGTACACGTTCCGGGGCAAGGACCAGCTGTTCGGCCTGGTGCTGATGGGTGTGCTGGTGCCCACCACGGCACTCGCCCTGCCGATGTACCTGCTGGCGTCCAAGGTCGGTCTGGTCAACACCTACTGGTCGGTGCTGATCCCGGTGCTGGTCAACCCGTTCGGCGTGTATCTCGCCCGGGTGTTCTGCTCGGGGTACATACCGAACGAGGCCCTGGAGGCGGCCCGTATCGACGGGGCGGGTGAGCTGCGCACCTTCTGGTCCGTCGGTCTGCCCATGGTCATGCCGGGGTTCGTGACCGTCTTCCTCTTCCAGTTCACCGCGATCTGGAACAACTTCTTCCTCCCCCTCGTGATGCTCTCGGACCGCAAGCTGTTCCCGCTCAGCCTCGGGCTGTACTCGTGGAACACCAACACCCATGGCGAGCCGAGCTTCTACCCCCTCGTCGTCACCGGGTCCCTCCTCGCCGTCATCCCGCTGATCGTCGCCTTCGTCTCCCTGCAGCGGCACTGGAAGGCGGGCCTGACCGCCGGCAGCGTCAAGTGACCGTCCACGCGAGCCCCGAGGAGTACGAGTTCCACCATGCCGCACGCCACTGACAACCGGCCCCGGGCCCTGCTCGCGATGGGCCCCGGCATCGCCGGACGCCTCCTCGCCGAACGCCACCACGCCCGGCTGGCCGCCCTCACCCGTACGGACACCCGTCTCGTCGCCCACGACCTGGCCGACCCGACGCCCGAGGTGGCCGCCGCGCTCGCCGAGGCCGAGGTGCTGTTCACCTGCTGGGGAGCGACACCGCTCACCGCGCCGGTGCTGGCCGCCGCACCGCGGCTGCGCGCGGTGGTGCACGCGGCCGGCTCGGTCAAGCACCACATCACCGACGCCTGCTGGGAACGCGGCATCGCCGTCACCTCGGCGGCCGGGGCCAACGCCCTGCCGGTCGCCGAGTTCACCCTCGCCGCGATCCTCTTCGCGGGCAAGCGCGTCCTGCACTCCGCGGACCGCTACCGCGCCCTGCGCGCCGACCACGACTGGCTCGCCGAACTGGACGGCACCGGCAACTACCGCCGCACGATCGGCATCGTCGGGGCCTCCCGCATCGGCCGCCGGGTGATCGAGCTGCTGCGCCCCTTCGATCTGGACGTCCTGCTGTACGACCCCTACGTCGGCGCGGAACGGGCCGCGGGGCTGGGTGTCCGCCTCGCCACGCTCGACGAGCTGTGCGCGCGCAGCTCCGTGGTCTCGGTGCACGCCCCGCAGCTCCCGGAGACGCACCACCTCATCGGCGCCGCCCAGTTGGCCGCGATGCCGGCGGGCGCGACGCTGATCAACACCGCGCGGGGCTCGCTGGTCGACGAGGACGCGCTGCTTCCCGAGCTGACGAGCGGCCGGCTGCACGCGGTGCTGGATGTGACGCATCCCGATCCGCCCCGTACGTCCTCGCCGTTCTACGACCTGCCGAACGTGCTGCTGACTCCGCACGTCGCGGGCTCGCTCGGCAACGAGCTGCACCGGATGGCGGACCAGGCGCTGGACGAGCTGGAACGGTTCGCGAGCGGCCGCCCGTTCGCGGACCCGGTCCACGGGGACGCGCTGTTCCGCTCGGCGTAGCCCTCCCCGGCCGGTCCCACGGCCCACGTCCCACGCCCCACGTCCCACGTCCCATGCAAAAGGCCCGGTACCCCTCGCGGGGTACCGGGCCTCACCGCTTGCGCGGGGAGCTACACGCTAGTGCGAGTGACCGTGGCCGTGACCGGCCTCGGCCTCTTCCTCGGCCGGCTTCTCGACGACCAGGGTCTCGGTCGTGAGCAGCAGCGACGCGATGGACGCGGCGTTCTCCAGCGCGGAGCGGGTGACCTTGACCGGGTCGATGACGCCGGCCTTCACCAGGTCGCCGTACTCGCCGGTCGCGGCGTTGAAGCCCTGGCCCTTGTCGAGCTCGGAGACCTTCGAGGTGATGACGTAGCCCTCAAGGCCCGCGTTCTCGGCGATCCAGCGGAGCGGCTCGACGGCGGCGCGGCGCACGACCGCGACACCGGTGGCCTCGTCGCCGGTCTTGCCGAGGTTGCCCTCAAGGACCTTGACGGCGTGGACCAGAGCGGAGCCACCACCGGAGACGATGCCCTCCTCGACCGCGGCGCGGGTCGCGGAGATGGCGTCCTCCAGACGGTGCTTCTTCTCCTTGAGCTCCACCTCGGTGGCCGCACCGACGCGGATCACGCAGACACCGCCGGCCAGCTTCGCCAGGCGCTCCTGGAGCTTCTCGCGGTCCCAGTCGGAGTCCGTGGACTCGATCTCGGCCTTGATCTGGTTGACGCGGCCCGCGACCTCGTCGGACTTGCCGCCGCCGTCGACGATGGTCGTGTCGTCCTTGGAGACGGTGACGCGACGGGCGGTGCCCAGCACGTCCAGACCGGCCTGGTCGAGCTTGAGGCCGACCTCTTCGGCGATGACGGTCGCACCGGTGAGGGTGGCGATGTCGCCGAGCATGGCCTTGCGGCGGTCACCGAAGCCCGGGGCCTTCACCGCGACGGCGTTGAAGGTGCCACGGATCTTGTTGACGACCAGGGTCGACAGGGCCTCGCCCTCGACGTCCTCGGCGATGATCAGCAGCGGCTTGGAGGCACCGGCCTGGATGACCTTCTCCAGGAGCGGCAGCAGCTCCTGGATCGAGCCGATCTTGCCCTGGTGGATCAGGATGTACGGGTCGTCGAGGACGGCCTCCATACGCTCCTGGTCGGTCACCATGTACGGGGACAGGTAACCCTTGTCGAAGGCCATGCCCTCGGTGAACTCAAGGTCCAGACCGAAGGTGTTGGACTCCTCGACGGTGATGACACCGTCCTTGCCGACCTTGTCCATCGCGTCCGCGATGAGGTCGCCGACCTGGCTGTCCTGCGCGGAGAGCGCGGCCACGGCGGCGATGTCGGACTTGTCGTCGATCGGGCGGGCGGTCGCGAGGAGCTCCTCGGACACGGCCTTGACCGCGGCGTCGATGCCCTTCTTCAGGGCGGCCGGGGACGCGCCCGCGGCCACGTTGCGCAGGCCCTCGCGGACGAGCGCCTGGGCGAGCACGGTGGCGGTGGTCGTACCGTCACCCGCAACGTCGTTGGTCTTGGTCGCCACCTCCTTCACCAGCTGGGCACCGAGGTTCTCGTACGGGTCATCCAGCTCGACCTCGCGCGCGATGGTGACACCGTCGTTGGTGATGGTGGGCGCACCGAACTTCTTGTCGATGACGACGTTGCGGCCCTTGGGGCCGATCGTCACCTTCACCGTGTCGGCAAGCTTGTTGACGCCGCGCTCGAGGGCGCGACGGGCGTCCTCGTCGAACTTCAGGATCTTCGCCATGGAGCTGAACTGTCCTCTCAAAACAAGAACTGCGCCCCTCGCCGCCCGGCTAGTTATTTCGCAGGGGGCCAGGGGCGCAGAACAGAAGCAAACGTGGGTGAATTACTTCTCGATGATCGCGAGCACGTCGCGAGCCGAGAGAACGAGGTACTCCTCGCCGTTGTACTTCACCTCGGTGCCGCCGTACTTGCTGTACAGCACGACATCGCCGGTATTGACGTCGAGCGGAAGGCGCTCGCCGTTCTCGAAGCGGCCCGGGCCCACGGCCAGGACGACGCCCTCCTGGGGCTTCTCCTTGGCAGTGTCCGGAATGACCAGGCCGGAGGCCGTGGTCTGCTCGGCGTCGAGCGGCTGGACCACAATGCGGTCCTCGAGCGGCTTGATCGCAACCTTGGTGCTGGTCGACACGATCCGGTCTCCCCCTTCGGAGATCTCACGGGGTTAACAGTCTTTGGGTGGCGACCAGGTGGGCCCGTCGTCGCGGGTGCCGGACCTGCCGGTCGCACAGTACTGCTGGCACTCCCCAGTGGGGAGTGCCAGCACTGAGACTATGACCGCGGTTAGCACTCGGTCAAGCGGAGTGCCAATTCACGCCCCTCGTGGCGCCCATGTCGCAGGACGCCACGGCCCGGACCGGCTCGAACCGGCCCCGCCGCAGGGAGAACGCCCGGCCCCTGCGGACCGTTCCTGATGTCAACGGCGCGTGCACCACGCCCCCGGGCCCGCACCGTCGCGCGGTGCCGGGCCGCCCGGCCACCAGTGCGCCGGCGGGAACGAGCGCCGGGCGCGGCCCAACTCCGGAGCCCGGCCGCAGGCGACGACGACCATCGAGCCCGGTGCCCCGTGGTCACCGCGCACCTCCGCCGGCCGCGCCGCCGGCGCATGCGGCGGCCGGTTCACCCGCTGCGCCGCCTTGCGGCCCAGCCGTTCGATCGGGTCCACCGACTGCGCACAGCCGGTGGTGGCGGTCAGGAGCGCACCGGCGACCAGCAGTCCGGCCAGCAGCCGGTGCGCCCTTCTCATACGTAGTCCTCCAGCCGGGCCACGGCGTATCCCTTGTCCGTGATGACCTTCATGACGGCCCGGACCAGGTCGGGCATGGAGCCCTTCCATTCCTTCTGGCCGCGGAAGTGCGTGAGGATGATGTCTCCGGGGTGCAGGTCCTGGTCCTCCTCCCGCCACTCCATGTGGTCGGGGAAGGCCTCCTCCGACCACAGGGGTACGGCGGTGATGCCGCAGGACTTGGCGATCCGGAGCGTGTCGCCGTTGTAGTTGCCGTACGGCGGCCGGAAGAGCCGGGGGCGGCTGCCGAACTGCTTCTCGATGATGTCCTGCTGGTCGCAGATCTCCCGCTTCTGCTCGTCGTGGGAGAGACCGGGCAGGTAACGGTGGTGGAGCGTGTGGTTGTTGAGGGTGACGCCACGGGACTGCGCGTCCTTGAAGTAGGCGTAGTCGTCGCGCACCAGGTAGTCGCTGAGGAACGCGCTGTACGGGATGTTCAGGTCCGACATCATCCGCAGCAGTTCGGGGTCCTTGTCGTCCCCGTCGTCCATCGTCAGGAAGACGATCTTCTTCTCGGTCGGGACCGTGGTGAAGACCGGCGGCAGCGAGTCGTCACCGCCCTCGACCTCGAAGCCCTTGCGGGTGGTGATGTGCGGCTTCACGGCGGGCGGGGCGGGCGCGGCCAGCGGCGTGCCCGCCAGGCCCCACTTCTTGGCGGCGACCACGCGGGCGGCCTGGGCGAGGCGCGCCTTCTCGGCCTGCACGGCACGCGTGCCCGCCGCCCCCGCGTTCCCGGCCGGGCCGCCCGGCTGCCCGGCGAGGGCCTTGGCCCCCGGCCCGGCCCCGGTGGCGGTGCGGCTGTCGGTCCCGGCCCCGCAGCCGGAGCCGACCGCGGCGACCAGGAGCGCGGCCAGGACCGCGTGGCCGGACCGGCGCCGCAGGTGTCCCCGCCCGCGCCCCGTCCCGCCCGGCCCCTGCATCACCTGTCCCGGTCTGCGCCTCTTCATGATAAATTCCCTCTTTTGTCGTACAAGCTGCATTGCGCCGCATACTGCCAGTACGTGATCGGGCTCCCGGGCCGACACCGCCGCCGGCCCCGCACGGTCCCCCGGCTGGCTCACAATGGGGCAGGTGAACGCTCTCGCCCCGACCGGCCCGCCCGACGCCCCCGACCCGTCCGGCACCCCCGACCCCATCGCCGGCTTCCTGGCCCTGCGCACCCCGGAGGGCGCCGAGTTGCTGGCCGGGCTGCGGTCCTACGACCCCGCCACGGAACTCGCCACCGCCACCCGGCTGCGCCGCAGCCACCCCGCCGCCCTCGTCTCGGCGGCGCTGGGGCAGGCCCGGCTGCGGCAGCGGGCGGTGGCGAAGTTCGGCGCCGAGGACGCGCACCGGATGTTCTTCACGCCGAACGGGGTGGAGCAGGCGACCCGCACCTCGGTGGCGGCCTACCGCGCCGCACGGTTCGCGGGCACCGGGGTGCGCAGCGTCGCCGACCTCTGCTGCGGCATCGGCGGGGACGCCATCGCCCTCGCCCGCGCCGGGATCCGCGTCCTCGCCGTGGACCGCGACCCGCTGACCGCCGAGGTGGCCGCGGCCAACGCCGTCGCGCTCGGCCTGGAAGAGCTGATCGAGGTGCGGTGCGCCGATGTCACGGAGATCGACACCTCGCCCTGTGACGCGGTGTTCGTCGACCCGGCCCGCCGGGGCGGCCGCGGCCGGATCTTCGACCCGGAGGCCTACTCCCCGCCTCTCTCCTGGGCGACCGCCGCCGCGCTGAAGGCCCCCAGGGCTGCGCTGAAGATCGCCCCGGGAGTCCCGCACGAGGCGATCGGCCCGCAGGCGGAGGCCGAGTGGATCTCGGACGGCGGCGAGGTGAAGGAGGCGGTGCTCTGGTTCGGCGAGGGCTTCGAGGCCGGTGCGTACCGGGCCACCCTGCTCCCGTCCGGAGCCACCCTGTCGGCTCCGGCGGTGCTGCCCGCCCCGCCGGTCGGACCGGTCGGCCGCTACCTGTACGAGCCGGACGGCGCGGTGATCCGGGCCCATCTGGTCGCCGACATCGTGAACCGGTGCGACGGCCGGCTGATCGACGAGATGATCGCGTACGTCACGAGCGACGAGCTGTACGACTCCCCGTACACCGCCGGGTACGAGATCACCGATCAGCTCCCGTTCAACACGAAGCGGCTGAAGGCGCTGCTGCGGGAGCGCGAGGTCGGCGTCCTGACGGTCAAGAAGCGCGGCTCCCCGGTCGAACCGGAGGAGCTGCGAAGGAAGATGAAGCTCCGGGGCCCGAACAGGGCCACCGTCTTCCTGACCCGGGTCGCCGACGCCCCGACGATGCTGATCGGCCACCCCGTGACCGGCCCGGAGGCCGGTCTCGGCTGACGGCGCGGGCCGCCCGGCGGGCCGGAGGCCGGCCGGGCCCTACGCGAGATCGGTGAGCTCGTCGGCGTACACCCGCGAGAGCGGCTGCGGGCCCACGTACTGCTGGCAGTTGCACTGCCCCGACTCGAAGCGGACCGGCTTCTTCTGCTCGTCCCAGGCGGTCGGCACCTCGACCAGCTCATGGCACTTGCCCTGCTTGTCGTGCTTGGCGAGGTGGTGCGTGCAGCCGCAGACCGGCTCCGGCGGCCTGTGCGCCGCCTCGACGGCCAGCCGTTCCTGCCTGCCGGCCTCCAGCAGTTCCAGCCTGCGTGCGTGCCGATTACGCAGCGCGGTACGGCCGTTGTCGACCAGCCAGCCGAACCCGCCCGTCCAGAAGATGATGAGCAACCACCAGTACCACTCCATGACACGCCCTCCCCCTGAGTCCTTCGTGTACGCGCCAAGGATAGGACCGGAGTCAGCGGTGCGCCCCTCCCCCGGAGGAGATCAGCGGCGCGGGCGCGGGCGCCCCGATCAGCACCCGCAGCACCCAACGCCGGTGCAGGAGCGCCTTGGTGACGCCGGTCAGCCCGATGAGCCAGCCGATGAACCCGAGACCCATGACGAGGGCCATCAGGCCGTAGGTGTCCTCGCCCCGGACCGCGCCGGCCGGAACGGCGACGCAGGCGTACAGCCCGAGCGCGCACAGCAGGAAGGAACCCAGCAGCCAGACCAGACTGGTGCCGGGCAGCCTGAGCGCACGGTCACCCACCGGGTCCCGGTCCAACTCCCCCCATTGCGCGAGCAGTCGGCGGATCACACGGTCGCGGCGCAGCCCGACGACGACGAGGATCACGGCCGGTACCAGGCAGCCCACGCCCAGGACGAGGAAGACCACGCCGAAGAAGGCGCTGAAGACGTCGTACGACTCCTCCAGGGTGACGAGCGCCGCGCCGACCAGTGACCAGCCGAGCGCGCCCAGCGCACCCCAGAGCCACAGCAGGCCGAGCCGCCCCGGACCGAGGTGCATCTTCACCAGCTCGCCGAGGATCAGGGCCCGGTCGGCGAGCAGCGCTCCCCGGTCGGGCCAGGCGCGTATCTCGACGGGCGGCGGTGGCGGGGGAAGCGCTGAACGGCGGGACATGGGCGAGACCCTACCGAGTGCGGTACGTCCTGCTGGTCCGGGCCGCCGTCGCCGGCCGGGCCGTCGCCGGCCGCCGTTCGCGGGGGCCGCGGCTCAGGCGTTGCGCAGGGCCTCGATGTCGAGCCGCTTCATGCCGAGCATCGCCTTCATGGCGCGGGCCGCCTTGTCCGGGTCCGGGTCGGTCAGGGCATCGCCGAGGCCGGGCGGGATGATCTGCCAGGAGACGCCGAACCTGTCCTTGAGCCAGCCGCACTGGCTCTCCTGTCCGCCGTCCGCGGTGAGCCTGTCCCACAGCTCGTCCGCCTCCTCCTGCGACGCGCAGTCGACGGAGAGGGAGACCGCCTCGCTGAAGGGGAACTCGGGGCCGCCGTTGAACGCGATGTACTCGGTGCCCGCCAGCTGGAACCGCACGGTCATCACGGCGCCCGCCTCGCCGGGTGACGACGGGGTCCAGCGGGTCACGTCCAGGACGCGGGAGTCGCCGCCGATCACCGAGATGTAGTGGTCCGCGGCCTCCTCGGCCTGGTCGTGGTCGAACCACAGGAACGTGGTGATCTTCTGCATGGTCCTTCTCCTCACGCGGTGGTGCGGATGGTCGTACGGGGTAGACCGGTCGCGGGCCCGGAACTCATCGGCCGGCCCGGTCCAGCAGCATCGCCCGCTCCCGTTCGTTCCGGGTCAGCTCCGCCGCTCGTACGAACTCGGCGCGCGCCTCGTCCGTACGCCCCATCCTCACCAGCAGATCCCCGCGGACGCTCGGCAGCAAGTGGTAGCCCTTGAGCGCGGGGTCCGCGGCCAGGGCATCGACCAGGACCAGACCGGCCGCCGGGCCCTCGGCCATGGAGACGGCGACGGCACGGTTGAGCTCGACGACCGGCGACGGGGTCAGGGCGGCGAGGCGGTCGTAGAGCGCCGTGATGGCGGCCCAGTCGGTGTCCTCGTACCGCGCCGCCCGTGCGTGGCAGGCGACGATCGCGGCCTGCAGGGCGTACGGGCCCAGCGCCTGCCCCGCCGTCCCGCTCGCCGCCCCGCTCGCCGTTTCACTCGCCCGGAGCAGGGCCGCGAAGCCGCGGCGGATCAGCAGCCGGTCCCAGCGGGCCCGGTTCTGGTCCGCGAGCAGCACCGGCGCGCCGTCCGGTCCGGTCCTGGCGGCGGTGCGCGAGGCCTGGAGCTCCAGCAGCGCGGCCAGTCCGTGCGCCTCGGGCTCCTGCGGCATCAGGCCGGTCAGCACCCGGGCCAGCCGCAGGGCGTCCTCGCAGAGCGCCGGGCGCAGCCAGTCGTCCCCGGCGGTCGCGGCGTAGCCCTCGTTGAAGACGAGGTAGATCACTTCGAGCACGGAGCCGAGCCGGGCGGCGCGCTCGGGTCCGTACGGCACCTCGAAGGGGACGCCGGCCCGGCCGAGCGTCCGTTTGGCCCGGACGATCCGCTGGGCGACGGTCGGCTCGGAGGTGAGGAAGGCGCGGGCGATCTCCTCGGTGGTGAGGCCGCCCAGCAGCCGCAGGGTGAGGGCGATCCGGGCCTCGGTGGAGAGCACCGGATGACAGGAGGTGAAGATCAGCCGCAGCAGGTCGTCATTGATGTCGTCCGGATCGGCCGGTCCCGGCTCCGGGGCGTGGCCCGCCCCGTCCAGGTCGCGGCCCATCGCGGACAGCTTGCGGGCGTACGTCTCGCGGCGGCGTACGAGGTCGATGGCGCGGTGCTTGGCGGTGGCCATGAGCCAGGCTCCCGGATTGTCCGGGACACCCGACTCCGGCCACTGCTCCAGCGCGGCGACCAGGGCGTCCTGCGCGAGCTCCTCGGCGATGCCCACGTCCCGCACGATCCGGGCGACACCGGCGATGATCCGCGCGGACTCGATCCTGAACACCGTCTCAACCGCGCTCGCTGCCGTCACGGCCACCCATCAGAGCAGCCGCACCGGGCCCCGGCAAGCGCGCCGGGCCGGTGTGCGAGTGCTGCTGCTCAGCCTTCGTCGATGGCGCGGACCTCGGAGGTGACGCTCCAGCTCTCCGGGTGAATCCGCAGGAACCGCCTGGTCCACTCCAGCGCCTCCTCCTTGTCCTTGCACTGGAGGATGGCGTATCCGCCGACGACCTCCTTGGTCTCGGTGAAGGGGCCGTCGGTGTAACTGAGCCTGCCCCCGGACCAGTGGACGCGGGTGGCCTGGGAGGTCGGCGCGAGACCGGCCGTCTCCAGCATCACCCCGGCATTGGTGATCTCCTCGAACAGGGCGCCCATCCGCTTCTCCAGGCCGGGGTCGGGCTCGAATCCGGCGGCGGCCTGCTCGTCGATGCGGATGAGTGACATGAAGCGCGGCATGGTGACTCCTCGGTCGGGAGGACGGGGGCTTTCCCCGGCTCTCACCCCTGCGTCGAACGGGCCACGGCCGGATCGACACCTCCCGCGGAATTCTTCTGAGAATTCTCCGGACCGGCCACCGGAACGGTTCCCGGTCCGGTTCCCCGGTCGCCCGGGAGCAGCACCAGCGCCGCCAGGGCCGCCAGCGCGAGCAGTCCGGCGGCGACCCAGAAGGCCGCCGCATAGCCCCGGACCAGTTCGTCCCGGCCCGCCGCTCCCCCGGTGACCTGCGCGGCGACCGTCACCAGGACCGCGAGTCCGAGCGAGCCGCCCACCTGCCGGGAGCTGTTCAGCGGACCCGAGGCCATGCCGGTCTCCCCGGGCACGACATCGGTGGCGGCCGCGGTGCCGAGCGGTACGAAGCACATGCCGATGCCGACGGAGGCGACCAGGGACGGACCGAGGATCGAGGTGAGGAAGGTGCCGTCCGCCCGCGCGGTGGCCGCGAAGCCCGCGATGCCGAGCGCGGCGAGGGCGCCGCCGGTCGCCAGCAGCCGCCGGGTGCCGAGCCTGGCGACCGTACGGGTGGCGATCACCGAACCGGCGACGACGCCCACACAGAACGGCAGGAAGGCGGCTCCGGCCGCGGTCGGTCCGTAGCCGAACACCTGCTGGAGGCAGAGCGAGACGAAGTAGAACGCGGCGAACTGCCCCGAGCCGAGCAGCAGGCAGAACAGGTTCGCCGTCAGGACCGGCCGCCCCCGCAGCAGGCCGGGCCGCAGCAGCGGCGACGCGGTCCGCAGCTCGACGGCCACGAAGGCGGGGCGACGATCATCACCGGCCTGCTGACCCGAGGGACTCGAAGCGCCAGCGGTGCACCGGCCGGGTGACGATCCCCGCGTCCGGTTCGGGCAGCTCCGGCAGCTCGTCGCCGTACGCGCCCTCCCACCAGGTGACGACCAGGACCCGGTCCTGCGGGGCGCGCAGCAGCTCGCTGCGCAGCGGCGGCCGCGCCAGCTCGCCCGCACGGGCGCGCGCCCACTCCAGCAGTTCCGCGCCCCGGCCCTCGGTGGCGCGGGCCTCCCACATCAATGCGATGGTCCCGGCGCTCACGAGTAGAGGTTGTCCTTGCTGATCTCGTGCACGTGGTCGTGCGTGTGGGCATGGGCATGGGCGCTGCCCGGTACGTGCGTCTCGGTGACCGGCAGCGAGGAGTCGGCCGACAGCTCCAGGTCCGAGGCCGGCCGGTTGCGGGCCACCATCTCCGCGCCCAGCGCCGCGACCATCGCCCCGTTGTCGGTGCACAGCCCCGGCCGCGGCACCCGCAGCCGGATGCCGGCCCGCTCGCAGCGCTCCTGGGCGAGTGCCCGCAGCCGCGAGTTGGCCGCGACTCCGCCGCCGATCATCAGGTGGTCGACGCCCTCGTCCTTGCAGGCGCGGACGGCCTTGCGGGTGAGCACGTCCACCACGGCCTCCTGGAAGGACGCCGCCACGTCCCGTACCGGCACCTCCTCGCCCGCCGCGCGCTTCGCCTCGATCCAGCGGGCGACGGAGGTCTTCAGGCCGGAGAAGGAGAAGTCGTACGCGGGGTCGCGCGAGCCGCTCAGACCGCGCGGGAACGCGATGGCCTCCGGGTCGCCCTCCTTCGCGAGGCGGTCGATGACCGGGCCGCCGGGGAAGCCGAGGTGCAGCACCCGGGCGATCTTGTCGAAGGCCTCGCCCGCCGCGTCGTCGATGGTCGCGCCCAGCGGCCGTACGTCGTTGGTGATGTCCGGCGCCAGCAGCAGCGAGGAGTGCCCGCCGCTGACGAGCAGCGCCATGGTCGGCTCGGGCAGCGGGCCGTGCTCCAGCTGGTCGACGCAGATGTGCGAGGCCAGGTGGTTCACCCCGTAGAGCGGCTTGTTCAGCGCGTACGCGTACGCCTTCGCCGCCGAGACGCCGACGAGCAGGGCGCCCGCGAGTCCCGGACCGGCGGTGACGGAGATGCCGTCGAGGTCGCGGCCGCTGACCCCGGCCTCCTTCAGCGCGCGCTCGATGGTCGGGACCATCGCCTCCAGATGCGCGCGGGAGGCGATCTCCGGGACGACGCCGCCGAAGCGCGCGTGCGTGTCGACACTGGACGCGACGGCGTCGGCGAGCAGCGTCGTCCCGCGGACGATGCCGACGCCGGTCTCGTCGCAGGAGGTCTCGATGCCGAGTACGAGCGGTTCGTCAGCCATCAGTCAGTCTCTGTCTCTTGTACGGGTGCCTGTACGTCTTCTTCGTGTACGTGCAGGCGCATGACGAGCGCGTCGATGTTGCCCGGCTGGTAGTAGCCGCGGCGGAAGCCGATCGGTTCGAAGCCGAAGCGCTCGTACAGCTTCTGCGCCCGGGTGTTGTCGACCCGGACCTCCAGGAGCACCTCGGCGCACTCGAAGGCCGTGGCGTGCTTCAGCAGATCGGTCAGCAGCTCGGAGCCGAGGCCGCCGCCCCAGTGGCCGCGGGAGACGGCGATCGTCTGGACGTCGGCGAGGTCACCGGCCGCTGCCAGTCCCGCGTACCCGACGATCCGGCCGGTGACCGGGTCCTCGGCGACCACATAGCGGCGGGTGGCCTGCGGGCCGCGGGCGTGCGCCAGCTCGGACCAGAACATGCCGGGTGACCAGGCGTCGTCCGGGAACAGCTCATGTTCGAGGTCGAGCACCGGGTCGATGTCCCACCAGCGCATCTCGCGCAGTACAGCGGTCGCGGTGGTCACTTCGGCGTGACCACCTTGTAGTTCTTCGGGACCTGCGCGTCGGGCCTGCGGAGGTAGAGCGGCTGCGGCGGCAGCATGTCCGCGCCCGAGGCGAGGCGTTCGGCGGCGAGGGCGGCCAGGGCGCCGGCCGCGACGTGCTCGGGGCCGCGCGCGTCCGGGAACGCGTCGGGGTAGAGCACCGCGCCCGCGCCGACCACGGGGACCCCGGCGAGCTGCGCGGCGATGTCGGCGGGCCGGTCGACCGCGGGTTCACCGGTCCGGGTGCGGGGGTCCTCGTACCGCGCCCAGTAGACCTCCTTGCGGCGGGCGTCCGTCGCGACGGCGAAGGGTCCCTCGATGCCGGCCTGTCCGGCGGCGTACGCGAGACCGTCCAGGGTGCACACTCCGTGCACGGGCACGGACAGCACCGACCCGAACGTCGCGGCCGTCACCAGGCCGACCCGCAGTCCGGTGTACGGGCCGGGGCCGACGCCGACGACCACGTCCGTCACGGCGTCGAGTTTCACCCCGGCAGCGGCGAGGACCCGGTCGACGGCGGGCAGCAGCAGCTCCCCGTGCCTCCGGGCGTCGACCTGACCGGACTCGGTGACGACACGGGTCCCGTCGTGCAGGGCGACGGTGACGGCGGGGGTGGCGGTATCCATAGCGAGCAAGAGCACGCAAACAGCCTACGGCTCCGGCGCGGGGCAACCGCGCCCCGTACGGCGTCCCGGCAGCGGAGGTCACGACTGCTACCGTCACCGGACATACGCGGAATACGTGTAAACGCCTGTACGACTACCAACGGCGAAAGAGGCGCGCGCGGTGGCAAGGGTCAGCTCGGGAATCGTGGCCGCGCTCACCGCGGCGGCTGTCGTCGCGGTCGGGTTCCTGGCCTACCAGGCATCGGCGAACGCCCCCGCCACCCTCGCCCCCCAGCCGGAGGCGTCCAGCAGTTCGCCGGCCGCGGCGGGCCACCCCGAGCCGAAGGGCGGGAAGGACCCGCTCACGGTTCCGGCCTCCTCGGGCGCGGGGATGCGGGTGGTGTACGCGCTGGGCGGGCGGCGGGTGTGGCTGGTCGACGCGAGGAACAGGCCGACGCGGACCTTCAGGGTCACGCCGAGTGCGGTGAGCGCGCTTCCGGGTACCTACGAGGTCACCTCACGCTCCGGCACCGTCACCGGCTCCGACGGGGTGCCGATCGAGCACGTGGTGCGGTTCGCGACGACCGACGACGTGTCCATCGGCTTCAGCGCCGCGCAGGACGGCTCGACGGAGAGCCCGGGCCGGACGCTGAAGGCGGGCGGCGTACGGATGTCCCGTGCGGACGGCAACGCGGTGTGGACGTTCGCCACGGTCGGCACGAAGGTCGTCGTGGTCCGCTAGGTCCGTCTGCTGGACCGTCCATGGTCCATGCGCTCCCGGGCGCGTAACGAGGCCGCTCCCGACGCTTGCGGGCTTCCTCAGGCGTGCTCGGAGTCCGGGACCGCGTCCTCCCGCGGCGCGGGTTCCGCGGGCGTCCGCGGACGCACTCCGCACGGCGGGGTGGACACCGCGTCGGCCGCCGCCCCCGCGGCCAGCAGATCCTGCATCGATACCGCCCGCGGCGGCTGCACTTCACGCTCGGATGTAGGCATGGACGCCTCCTGGGGCTCCGGTGGAAGGCACGGTTAGGCAGACCTAACCTGCTCTCGCCCTCCATGTCACCACGCCCGCCCCGCCCCGCGCAACAATGTGCCGACACCATGTCGGAAAGTGGGCCGCGGCTCACGGCCTCGGGGAGTTCCTCAGGCCTCACCGGGCCCGTCGTCCCCGTCCACCACCCACGGGGTCCACGGCGCGAGCCCCAGTTCCGCCCAGCGTGCGCCCACGCCCACCAGCGTCACCGCGCGCCGTTCGTCGTCCGTGTCACCGACCGCGCGGTCGATCAGCACCTGGAGCCGGTCCTCCGAGAGCTCCTCGACCTTGCCGTCGCCCCACTCGACGACCACCACCGAGTCCGGCAGCGACACATCGAGGTCCAGGTCCTCCATCTCGTCGAGCCCACCGCCCAGGCGGTAGGCGTCGACATGGACCAGCGCCGGGCCGTCGC
Organism: Streptomyces sp. NBC_01260; assembly: GCF_036226405.1. Lineage (NCBI taxonomy): Bacteria > Bacillati > Actinomycetota > Actinomycetes > Kitasatosporales > Streptomycetaceae > Streptomyces > Streptomyces sp. NBC_01260. The sequence continues at coordinate 3,186,476 of NZ_CP108464.1, forward strand.
CGAGCGCCGGGTGGACGCGGGCGATCACGAACGTGGGGGACGTGACGGCGCCGCGCACCCCCAGGCCCTCGCCGAGGCCGCGGGTCAGGGTCGTCTTGCCGGCGCCGAGCTCGCCGGTGAGCATCACGAGGTCGCCGGGGCGCAGCACACCGGCGATCCGGCGGCCCAGGGCCCGCATCTGTTCGGGGGACTCGACGGCCAGGTTCACGGTGACGGTGCCCGGCGCGGTGCCTTCGGCGACCTCAGCCGCCGGGCTGTTGTGCGGTGCTTCCATGCCCGCCAACGTTAGAGGATTCCGTTACGGCTCCCGCCCTCACCAGCAGGTCGGCCAGCCGGTCCGTCACCGTCTCCGGGTGCTCCAGCATCACCAGGTGCCCGGCGTCCGGCACGATGACCAGCTCCGCGTCGGGCAGCTCGTCCGCGATCGCCTCGCTGTGCGAGCTGGGTGTCACCAGGTCCTTGTCGCCCGCCAGGATCAGCACCGGGACCTCGTGGAACTGGGGCAGCGCGGCGCTCTTGTCGTACTCGGTGAAGGCCGGGTAGAACTCCGCGACCACATCGATCGGTGTGGACTCGATGAGCCGCTCGGCGAACCGCTCGACCGCCGGGTCCACGTCCCGCGAACCGAACGAGTACCGCTTGATCAGCCCCGCGAACAGATCCGCGGTCGCCCGCCTCCCGCGCTCCACCAGCTCCGGCTGCGAGCCGAGCGCCTTCAGCACCCCGGGCAGCACCCGCCGTACCGCGTTCACGCCCGCCACCGGCAGCCCGAAGCTGACCTCGCCGAGCTTCCCGCTCGATGTCCCGATGAAGGCGACGGCGACGACCCGGTCGCGGAACAGGGCCGGGTACTGGTCGGCGAGCGCCATGATCGTCATGCCGCCCATGGAGTGCCCGACCAGCACCAGTGGGCCCTCGGGCGCGGCCGCGTCGATCACGGCCTTCAGGTCGCGGCCGAGCTGGTCGATGCCGACGTGGACGCCCTGCGCCTGCGCCCGGCCGCGCTCCGAGCGGCCGTGGCTGCGCTGGTCCCAGTGGACCGTGCGCACGAGGCCGCGCAGGGCCGCGCGCTGGAAGTGCCAGGAGTCCTGGCTGAGGCAGTAGCCGTGGCTGAAGACGACCGTGACGGGGGCGGGGGCCTTGCGCCCGAAGAGCCGGCGGCTGCGCGGACCGGCCGCGGCGCCGGGGGGCGTACCGCCCGTGCCGGTGCCGCCGCCGGGTTCGATCTCGTCGGTCTCGTAGTACAGCTCGGTGCCGTCGTCGGCCGCGGCCCGGCCCGGCAGCCCGCGCAGCGAGCCGTAGGGTCCGGTGGCGTCCAGCGCCAGCCGGGCCCGCCTCCGCATCCCGCGGCCGACCGTCAGCCGCTCGACCGCGACACCGGCCGCCGCGCCCGCCGCGATCACACCTATGGCGGCCCCGGCGATCCCCGCCCGGCGCCAGCCGACCGTCGAAGCGGCCGTCGCCATCGCGTCCCCCGCGCTGATCTCGCTCACCGTGCCGCGCTCCTCGTGGGTCGTGTCCGTCAGGTCAGGGCCGGTCCGGTCGGAGCCGGTGCGGTCCGGTCCGGAACTGCCCGGTCCGGTCCGGTCTTCCGATCATGCTCAGATCGTGCCCGGTCAGAAACGCTTCCTCGGTCAGGACCCGGCCGACTTGCCGTCCGCCGTCCCGTCCCGGTAGACGCGTGGCACCCGGCCGCCGATCCTGGTGACGATCTCGTACGCGATCGTGTCCGCCGCCCGCGCCCAGTCCTCGGCGCTCGGCTCGCCCCGGTCCCCCGGGCCGAACAGCACGGCGTCGCTGCCCTCCTCGACCACGTCCCCGGCGAGGTCGACGACGAACTGGTCCATGGCCACCCGGCCCGCGACCGTCCGCCGGACGCCGCCGACCAGCACCGGGCCGCGGCCCGAGGCATGGCGCGGGATGCCGTCCGCGTACCCCACCGGCACCAGGCCGAGCGTGGTCTCCCGGGATGTCGTGTAGTGGTGCCCGTAGCTGATGCCGTGCCCGGCCGGCACCTGTTTGACCAGGGCGACCGACGCGACGAGCGTCATCACCGGACGCAGTCCGAAGTCGGCCGGGGTGCCCAGCTCGGGGCTGGGCGAGATGCCGTACATGGCGATCCCGGTCCGCACCAGGTCGAAGTGCGACTCGGGGACGGTCAGCGTCGCCGGGGAGTTGGCGATGTGCCGCACCTCGGGCTCGGCACCGGCCTTCTCGGCGTACGCCACCATGTCGCGGAACACGTCCAGCTGGGCGGCGATGGAGGGGTGTCCGGGCTCGTCCGCGCAGGCGAAGTGGGACCAGAGGCCGGTGATCCGGACGGTGCCCGCGTCCTCGGCGGCGCGGGCGGCGGCGACCAGCTCGGGCCAGTCGGCGGGCTGGCAGCCGTTGCGGCCGAGGCCGGTGTCGGCCTTGAGCTGGACACGGGCGGGGCGGCCCGCCCCGGCGGCCGCCGCGGTGACCTCGCGCAGCGCCCACATACCGCTCACCGAGACATCGACATCGGCCTCGATCGCCTCGCGCCAGGGCCCGCCGGGCGTCCACAGCCAGCACATCACCCGGCCGCCGAGCCCCGCCGCGCGCAGGGCGAGCGCCTCCTGCGGGGTGGCGGTGCCCAGCCAGGTGGCGCCGGCTTCGAGCGCGGCACGGGCACAGGGCACCGCGCCGTGTCCGTACGCGTCGGACTTGACCACGGCCATGAGCTGCGCGCCGGACGCCCGGGCACGCAGAACGCGCACGTTGGCGCGGAGTGCGGCGAGGTCGATCTCGGCACGGGCTCTCAAGGACGCTGTCTCGTTCATCGCGCCCAGTGTCTCAGAGCCGTGCGGCACGGCCCCCGGGCACCGGTCGCGGCAGGGCGCGCCGCTCCGCCGCACGGGAGCGGCGGCGGGGGCGGGGGCGGTCACGTCAGCCGTGGTGCAGCTCGTGTTCCAGATGCTCGACGAGGACCGGTACATGGCTGTGCGGGACGTCCTTGACCGCCGTGACCAGCGTCACCGGGCCGCCGTCGCGGACCAGCGCGACGAGTTCGCCGACGGCCGCGGTGTGCGCGGGGTCGGCCAGTTCCGCGCGGTAGCGGTCGACGAAGTCGTCGTAGCGGGTGCCGGAGCGGTCCTCGTGGTACCAGGAGCGCAGCTCGTTCGACGGGGTGAGGTCCTTGAGCCACTTGTCGATCGCGGCGCGCCCCTTGGCGACCCCGCGCGGCCAGAGCCGGTCGACCAGGACGCGGGTGCCGTCGCCGTCCTCCTGCGGGTCGTACACCCGGCGTACCCGCACGTCACTGCTGCTGCCCACGACCGATCACTCCCTCAGGGCTGTCCCCCTGCCCCAGCATCACTCAGGCCCGTACGTCCCGCCAGGCCGCCCGGATCGCCTCCGCGACGTCCTGTGCGGCGACCGGGGAGCCGTCGGAGGCGTGCCGGGCCGCGAGGCCGTGGAGGTGGGCGCCGACGGACGCGGCGTCGCGGAGGGCGAGGCCGGCGGCGAGCAGGGAGCCGGTCAGCCCGGACAGGACGTCGCCGCTGCCCGCGGTGGCCAGCCAGGAGGTGCCGGTCGGGTTCACCCGCACGGGAGTGTGCGGGTCATCGGTGGCGACGAGCGTCGTCGAGCCCTTGAGCAGGACCGTCGCGCGGAAGCGGGAGGCGAGTTCGCGTACGGCGTCGAGCCGCCCGGCCTCGACCTCCTCGCGGGGGACGCCGAGCAGCGCGGCGGCCTCCCCGGCGTGCGGGGTGAGGACGGTGGGGGCGGTGCGCGCCCGTACGACGGCGGCGTCCAGCAGCCGCAGCCCGTCCGCGTCGACCAGCACCGGGACGTCGGCGGCCAGCACGTCGCGGACCGCCTCGACGGCGTCCGTGCCGTCGCCGAGCCCCGGCCCGACGACCCAGGCCTGCACCCGCCCGGCCTTCGACGGCGGGCCCGCGTGGACCAGGGTCTCCGGATGCCGCGCGATGACCGCGTCCGCCCCCGGGCCGACGTACCGCACCGCACCGGCACCGCCGCGCAACGCCCCGGAGACGGCCAGTACCGCCGCCCCCGGATAGCGCGCCGACCCGGCGACGATGCCGAGGACACCGCGCCGGTACTTGTCGCTCCCGGCGCCCGGTACGGGCAGCAGCGCGGCCACGTCCGCGTACTGGAGCGCCTCCAGATCGGGCACGTCCGGCAGTTCGGCGCCGAGCCCGATGTCCACGAGGTGCAGCGCCCCCGCCCGTTCGGCGGCCGGGTCGATGAGGAGCCCCGGCTTGTACGCCCCGAAGGTGACGGTCGCGTCCGCGCGGACCGCGTCCCCCCGCACCTCGCCGGTGTCGGCCTCGACGCCGCTCGGCAGATCGACGGCGACGACGGGCGCCCCGTGTGCCGCGTACCGCTCCACCAGTGCGGCCGCCGCCGGGCGCAGCCCGCCGCGCCCGCCGATGCCGGTGATGCCGTCGACGACGAGGTCGACCCGGCGGCCCCAGTCGCGGTGCCGGCCGTCCGCCGGGCCGGCGTCGTCGTCCACCACCCGCCCGCCCGCCGCGCGCAGCGCCGCGCTCCCGCCCGCGTGGGCCCGGCCCGGCGAGACCCGTACGGCCAGCACACCGGCCCCGCGCCGGGCGAGCCGGGCGCCCGCGTACAGCGCGTCGCCGCCGTTGTCGCCGCTGCCGACGAGGACGACGACCCGGGACCCGTACACCCGGCCACCACGCCGCAGCACATCGGTGCAGGCGGCGGCGAGTCCGGCGGCGGCGCGCTGCATCAGCGCGCCCTCCGGGAGCCGTGCCATGAGGGCCTGTTCGGCGGCCCGTACGGTCGAAACGCTGTACGCAGTACGCATGGCTCCAACGTACGCAGGAAACGGCCGCCACGCCCCGGCTCAGCCCTCCGCGATCACCACGGCCGACGCGATGCCCGCGTCATGGCTGAGCGACACATGCCACTGCCGCACGCCCAGTTCGGCGGCGCGCGCGGCGACCGTGCCGATCACCCGCAGCCGGGGCTGCCCGCTCTCCTCGACGTACACCTCGGCGTCGGTCCACAGCAGCCCGGCGGGCGCGCCGAGGGCCTTGGCGAGGGCCTCCTTGGCGGCGAACCGGGCGGCCAGCGAGGCGATCCCGCGCCGCTCGCCGCCGGGCAGCAGCAACTCGCTCTCCAGGAAGAGGCGCTGGGCCAGCTGCGGCGTGCGTTCCAGCGCCGCGTCGAACCGCTCGATCTCCGCCACATCGATCCCGACCCCGATGATCACGTACGTCCCCTCACAACTGCCCCGCTCACGTCATTGCACCGTTCATTCCACCGTGACGGACTTCGCCAGATTGCGCGGCTGGTCCACTTCGTTGCCGCGGGCCGTGGCCAGCTCGCAGGCGAAGACCTGCAAGGGCACGGTCGCGACCAGCGGCTGAAGCAGCGTAGGCGTTGCGGGAATCCGGATGAGGTGGTCGGCATACGGGACGACCGCCTCGTCGCCCTCCTCGGCGATGACGACGGTGAGCGCGCCGCGGGCCCGGATCTCCTGGATGTTCGACACGATCTTGCCGTGCAGCACCGAGCGCCCGCGCGGCGACGGCACCACCACGACGACCGGGAGGCCGTCCTCGATCAGGGCGATCGGCCCGTGCTTGAGCTCACCGGCGGCGAACCCCTCGGCGTGCATGTACGCGAGCTCCTTGAGCTTCAACGCGCCTTCCAGGGCAACCGGGTAGCCGACGTGCCGGCCGAGGAAGAGCACGGTGTCGTGGCCCGCCAGGGAGCGGGCCAGCGCGCGCACCGGCTCCATGGTCGCCAGGACCCGCTGGACCTCGCCGGAGATCTCGGAGAGCTGACGGATGACGGTGCGGATCTCGTCGCCCCACTTGGTCCCGCGGACCTGGCCGAGGTACAGGGCGACGAGGTAGCAGGCGACGAGCTGGGTGAGGAACGCCTTGGTCGAGGCGACGGCGATCTCGGGCCCGGCGTGCGTGTAGAGGACGGCGTCGGACTCGCGCGGAATGGTGGACCCGTTGGTGTTGCAGATGGCGAGGACCTTCGCGCCCTGCTCGCGGGCGTGCCGCACCGCCATCAGAGTGTCCATCGTCTCGCCGGACTGCGAGATCGCGATGACGAGGGTGCGCTGGTCCAGGATCGGGTCCCGGTAGCGGAACTCGCTGGCCAGCTCGGTCTCGCAGGGAATCCGGGTCCAGTGCTCGATGGCGTACTTGGCGATCATCCCGGCATGGAACGCGGTCCCGCAGGCGACGATCACCACCTTGTCGACCTCGCGGAGCTCCCCCGGCGTGATCCGCACCTCGTCGAGGCGGAGGCTCCCCTCCGGGTCGATCCGGCCGAGGAGGGTGTCCGTGACGGCCTTCGGCTGCTCGGCGATCTCCTTGAGCATGAAGGAGGGGTAGCCGCCCTTCTCGGCGGCGGACGCGTCCCAGTCCACGTGGTACGGAAGCACCTCGGCGGGCCGCCCGTCGAACCCGGTGACGAGGACCCCCTCCCGGCGCAGCTCGACCACCTGGTCCTGGCCCAGCTCGATCGCGGACCTGGTGTGCGCGATGAACGCGGCGACATCGGAGGCGAGGAACGCCTCGCCGTCCCCCACACCCACCACGAGCGGCGAGTTCCGCCGGGCCCCGACCACCACGTCGGGCGCGTCCGCGAACACGGCGACCAGGGTGAACGCCCCTTCGAGCCGTCCGCAGACCTGCCGCATCGCCTCGGCCGGGTCCTCACTGCCCGAGTACGCCTCGGCGAGGAGGTGGGCGACGACCTCGGTGTCGGTCTCGGAGACCAGCTCGTGGCCGCGCCCGATCAGCTCGGACCGCAGAGCGGCGAAGTTCTCGATGATCCCGTTGTGCACGACGGCGACGCGTCCGGCGTTGTCGTGGTGCGGGTGGGCGTTGGCGTCGGTGGGCCCGCCGTGGGTCGCCCAGCGGGTGTGCCCGATGCCGGCGCTGCCGGTCGGCAGCGGCCGCTCGACCAGCAGCTTCTCCAGATTGACCAGCTTCCCGGCCTTCTTCGCGGCGGCCAGCCCGCCATCGGAGAGGACGGCGATCCCGGCGGAGTCGTACCCCCGGTACTCCAGCCGCTTGAGGCCCGCGACGACGACGTCCTGCGCCGACTGCCTACCGACGTATCCGACGATTCCGCACATACCGGTCCCTTCGTGGTCACCTGCCCATGTTCTTCGCATATTCGCAGAAGGGGCGTGGGGTGTCGGGGAGGACGGCGTCGGTCAGGGAATGCGGCGCCACGGCTCGGCGCCGGAGCACGCCGCCGCCCCGGAGGACCGCGCCGGGCCGTCCCCCACCCGACGACCCTGATCACGGGCCCACCCGCGCGGGCTTCTAATATCAATTTCGGTGTTCTCCGGCGGACGCCGACGCCCGCTCGGTCGTGCCCCGCCGCCCAACAGCGACACGACACGACGACGGCCACCACATGGCGTTGGCGTCGAGCATCGAGGAGAGGAACGTTCATGCGTGCCCGGAATATCGTTGCCGCCACCGCGACAGCACTGGCGCTGGTGGGCGCCCGCGACCTCGTCCAGAAGAAGCACGCACTGCTCCGGAACTTCCCGGTGGTCGGGCACGCCCGGTACCTGCTGGAGACGATCGGGCCGGAGCTGCGGCAGTACATCGTGACCTCCAACGACGAGGAGCGCCCGTTCAGTCGTGACCAGCGCACCTGGATCTACGCGTCGGCGAAGGGCGAGAACAACTACTTCGGGTTCGGAACCGACAACGACATCGAGCACGTGCAGGGGCACGCGTACGTGAAGCAGCGCACGTTCGCCGGAGAACTGCTCCCCGACGTGCACGACCCGCAGGCCCTGCTGCCCTCGGCCAAGGTGTTGGGCGGGCCGCGCGGACGCGCCAAGGCGTTCCGGCCGGCGAGCGTGGTGAACATCTCGGCGATGAGCTTCGGATCGCTCTCCGGTGCGGCGATCACGGCCCTCAACAATGGGGCGGCGCTGGCGGGCACGATGCACAACACGGGCGAGGGTGGCCTCTCGCCGTACCACCGCAACGGCGGCGACCTCGTTCTTCAGCTCGGTACGAGCTACTTCGGCTGCCGCAACGAGGACGGCACCTTCAACATCGACAAGCTCATGGATGTGGTCGCCGGCGCCCCGGTCAAGGCGATAGAGATCAAGCTCTCCCAGGGCGCCAAGCCGGGGCTGGGCGGGTTGCTGCCGGGCGCGAAGGTGACCCCGGAGATCGCCGAGATCCGGGGCATCCCGCTCGGCGAGGACTGCGCCTCCCCGTCGCGGCACACCGCGTTCAGCGATGTCGACTCGATGCTCGACTTCGTCGAACTGCTCGCCACCGAGACCGGTCTGCCGGTCGGGATCAAGAGCGCGGTGGGAGAGATGGGGTTCTGGCAGGAGCTGGCCACGCTGATGGCGCGTGGCGACCGCGGCGTCGACTTCGTGACCGTCGACGGCGGCGAGGGCGGCACCGGGGCGGCGCCGTTGATCTTCGCCGACTCGGTGTCGCTGCCGTTCCGGATGGGCTTCTCCCGGGTCTACGGCACCTTCGCCGAGCTGGGGCTGACCGACGACCTGACCTTCATCGCCTCCGGCAAGCTCGGCCTGCCCGAGAACGCCGTGGTCGCCTTCGCCCTGGGCGCCGACATGATCAACGTGGCTCGTGAGGCGATGCTGTCGATCGGCTGTATCCAGTCGCAGAAGTGTCACACCGACAAGTGCCCCACCGGCGTAGCCACCCAGAACCCACGCCTGGCCCGCGGCCTCGACCCGACCTCGAAGGCAGCCCGCGCCGCCGCCTACCTGCGCACCCTGCGGATGGAGCTGATGAAGGTCTCGGCGGCCGTCGGCGTCGCCCACCCGGCCTTCATCACGGCCGACGACATCGAGATCCTTAACGGCGACTACGACGCCCGCACCCTGTCCGGTGTCTACGGCTACAAGGACGGCTGGGGCGAGCTGGGCCCGCACGTCGCCGATGAGATCACCGAGTTGCTCGCCACCCGGTCGAAGGCGGCCTTCGAGAAGGGACCGGCCGTCTGAGACACCGGCAGTGGACCTGAACAGCTCCTGAAGGGTCGATGCCGTTCCTGCGGCCGAGCAGTAAAGTAGGAACCACTCATACTTTGAGCCGTTCCTACTTTACCGCCTGTCTCAGGAGAGCCCGTGGCCTTCACCGGACGCAGCCGTGAGCTGCGCATTCTCGGAACATGGCTGGAGCGCGTCACTTCGGGGGCAGGGGGCAGCACCGGGCAGGCGCTGGTGATCAAGGGCCGACGCCGGATCGGCAAGACCCGCCTGGTGCAGGAGTTCTGTGCCCGTTCGGGGCAGCCGTACGTCTTCTTCCAGGCGACCCGCAGCCAACCCGCGCCTATGGCCCGGCGGGCCCTGTTCGACGCGGTTGCCTGCGGCCAGGGAATGCGGGACCACGGCGCGGCGCTGGAGCACGCCGCCGCCCCGCAGGACTGGGTCCGGACGCTGGCCGCAGTCGCGGCCACCCTGCCCACGGACGAGCCGGTGATTCTCGTACTGGACGAGGTCCCCTGGCTCTCCGAGGCGGACCCGGGATTCGACGCGGCGCTCAAGACGGCGTGGGACATGCATCTGTCCGCGAAGCCGGTGCTCCTGCTGCTGCTCGGCTCCGACCTGGCGATGATGGACCGGCTGACGTCGTACGACCATCCGTTCTACGGCCGGGCGGGTCAGTACACCGTGGGGCCGCTCAGCCCGGCGGACGTGCAGGACTCCACCGGACTGGACGCGGCAGCCGCGCTCGACGCCTACCTCGTCACCGGGGGCTTCCCCGAAGTGGTCACCGGCTGGCGGACCGGGGAACCGGTCGCCGCGTACCTGAACCGCCAGGTGGAGGACCCGTCGTCAGTGCTGCTCACGACGGGCGAGCGCTCCCTCGCGGCGGAGTTCCCCGCCCGGCTCCAGGCGGGCAGGGTGCTCCGGGCGATCGGCTCCGGCGAGCGCACCTTCTCCGGCATCGCCGCAAGCACGGGCGGCGCCGACGGGCGAGCGCTGGCGCACGGCACCCTCGCCCCGATACTGGCCGAACTCACCGAGGCGAAGCGGATCGTGGCCGCCGACCTCCCGCTGTCCACCCGGGCGGCCCCCAAGCTCAAGCGCTACCGCATCGCGGACACCTATCTGCGCTTCTGGCTGGCCCACTTGGAGAACGCCGTCGCACAGGCAGAAAGAGGCCGGGGCGAGGTCTCGGCCGCACGCATCCAACAGTCCTGGCCGTCCTGGCGGGGGCGCGCGGTGGAACCGGTGATCAGGGAGTCGCTCGCCCGCCGGGTGCCGGACGGCCTCTTCCCCGAGGCGACCGAGGTCGGCGGCTGGTGGAACCGTCAGAACAACCCGGAGGTCGACCTCATCGGTGCCGACACCCAACCGGTGGCGCGCCAAGTCGCCTTCGTGGGCTCGGTGAAGTGGCGCGACGAGACCCCGTTCGGGGCACGGGACCTGGCCGAACTCGTCGCGTCCGCGCAGCAGGTGCCGGGCGCGCAGGGCGCGGCCCTGATCGCGGTCGGCCGCAGGCCCCCGACAGACGCGGCGGCCGAGGGGCTGGCCGCGCACTGGGGGCCCGAGGACGTACTCGCCGCGTGGCGGTGACCGGGCTGACCGGCCCTTGACCGCCGGAGCCCCGCCGGCGGGAACCGAACAGGCGTCCCTGATGCTCTAGCGCGGTACACGCCGATCCGCAGGGGGCAGTCATGCGCACTTCCGGCACGGGTTCGAACGCAGCTCCCGGGACGGATTCCGTTCGCGGAAGCCGGGCCGGCGGCGGACCGTGGGCCGCTGCCGGGGCCAACCTCGCCATCGGGCTGTGCGCCATCGTCCCCGCCGTGTGTATCCGATGGTTCATCACGCAGTACCTGCCGATGGACTGCACGCCCACGGGCACGTCCGTCAACAGCACCGGCTGCGACAGGGATACGTACGAGGACGAGCCCTTCTACCTGTTCTGCGCCGCGATCAGCGGTCTCGTCGTCCTCGCGATGATCCTGGTGGTCGACGTCCTCATGCCGCGCCAGGAACGCTGGCGGATGGGCATCTGGCTCGGGATGGTTCCGCTGGTGCCCGTCCCCTTCCTCGCCGGGCTGGCGCTGGGCCGGTTCTGAGGAGCCGGCCGCAACAGCCTTCGGAGAGATCTCCGGGGAATCCCGCGTGGGACCTGCGGCACCCTCGGGCGCGGCAGGTCCTCGGCGGCAGCGGCTCTGTCCCGACGGTCAGTCGGACGACGCGTACGAGACGAACTCGGCCCAGACGCCCGGGGCGAAGCCGAGTTCGGGGCCGGGGATGTTCTTGGAGTCGCGGACGTGGACGGCGGTGGGGGCGGCGGCTACCTCGACGCATGCCGGGCCGTCGTTGCTGCTGTAGCTGCTCTTGAGCCACTCCAGCTCGGAGCCGTCTCCGATGATGGTCTTGCGGGTCATCTCTCTCCCAGCACTTTCTCGATGAAGGCCAGAGACTCCCGTGGAGTGAGAGCCTGAGCCCGGATGATTCCGTACCGCATCTCGATGATCCGGACCTGCTTGGGGTCGGAGACGAGGCTGCTGGACAACTGCCCCTCCCAGTGTCCCACCGACGTGCCGTCATCGAACTTCAGTAGGTGGAATTGCCCACCCATCCCGGCGTGGTCCTCCCGGTCCGTCGGCATCACCTGGATCTCGACATTCCGCAACTGCCCGATTTCCAGCAGCCGTTCAAGCTGGCGACGCGCAGCCGCCCTGCCCCCGAGCGGGCGCCGGATCGTCGCCTCTTCCTGAACGAACGTCAGCATGGTCAGCGGCTGACGTTCGAACACCTCTTGGCGCGCCATCCGTGCAGCGACGTGACGATCGATCTCATCTCGCCCGAACGAAGGCCGCCGCATCTCGTAAAGAGCCCGCGCGTACTCCTCGGTCTGCAACAGACCGTTCAGGTTGTGGTTGTCGTACGCGCCGAGCTCCACCGCATCGGCTTCCAGCTTGGCCAGATCACGAACCTTCCTCGGGTACCGCGCCTCCGCCACGTCCCGCTTCATCGCGGCGATCTTGCCGTTCGCACCCAGGGCCTTGTCCGCCCGGTCCAGGAACTCCGGCTTGGGAATCCGGGTGCCGGTCTCCACCTTGTAGACCTGGTTCTCGCCGTACCCGATCGCCTCGCCGAGCTCCGAGGCGCGTAAGCCCGCCGCCTCACGCCAGAGCCGGATCTGCCGGCCGACGACGGCCATCACGGCCCCCGACTCGTCCTCGGGGTCGACAGCCCAATCCGGTCCGTCCACCACGTCGTTGCCACTCATGCGGCATCCGCCTCCACCCGCTCGCGGCGCACCGGCGCTGTACGGCGTGGACAGGCCCGTACGACCGCTGGACAGTCACCGTCCGTATACGTGTCACTGCTTTTCAGCGTAGCGACGGACGGCCACGCTGAGTGACGTGAACCGAGAAATCACCCAACCGCGTGCACGCAGCGGGATGTTCGCCGTGCAGCTCTCCGCGACCCGCCGGGGCGCCCGGCTCGCCCGGCTGCTGGCGACGGAACAGCTCCGTTCCTGGGGGCTGCCGCTGGACGACGCGAGCCAGATCATCGCCGAGCTGGCGTCGAACGCGGCGCTGCACGGATACGTGGCGGGGCGGGACTTCCGCATCCTGCTGACGGTCACCGGGGACACGCTGCGCATCGAGGTGGCGGACGCACGCGGGGACCGGCTGCCCCGGCTTCTGGAACAGTCCGAGGCGTACGAGTCCGGCCGCGGGCTTCTCCTCGTCGAGGCACTGGCCACACGCTGGGGCGTCGAGCACGGCCCGTTCCCGCGGAAGACGGTCTGGGCGGAGATCGCCCTGACCGGATCGTAACCGCCACGACCCGGTGGACGACGACCCGGTGGACGACGACCCGGGCGGCCGGGACGCGGCGGCCCACGACGTAAAAGGCTTTCAAGTCCTTCAGGAAGAAGAAATCTCACCAAACCAAACCAACCCGGGTGGACCTCAGCAGGCCCGTGCGCGCACCCGTGGGCGCCGGCGCCGCCGCCCGTCACTCACATGGGTGAGGTTGCCCAACTGAGCTGGATTTCGCCTGGGTTGCCTGGCATATGCTCGCGAAACCGACTTTCAGACATGAGACGGCCCCCGCCGGGACAGTAATCCCGAGCGAGGGCCTGACCAACGAGGAAGAGAACGCTTCCCGATGGATAGCCAGCAGATTATCGCGCCCTCGCGCGCCCCGTCAGGCACCTCGTCCGGCGCCCCGTCCGGCGGTGTCTTACACGTCAACGTGCGCCACACCAGTCACTTCACGGTCGTGGGGAACCACCTGGCCCAGCACCAGGATCTTTCGCTCGTCGCGATCGGGCTCGCCACCCACATCCAGTCGCTGCCCGCCGGGGCGAAGGTCGGCATCAAGTTCCTGGTCGAGCGCTTCCCGGAGAGCGAGGCCCGCATCGCCGGGGCGCTGCGCGAACTCGAAGAGAACGGCTACCTGAGGCGCGACCGCGAACGTCTGGCCAGCGGCCGCGTGGTCACGCGCACGACGTCGTACAACCAGCCGTGTACGCAGGCGACCAGCCCGCCCGCACGCCACCCGAACCGCGCCGACCGCACCGGCCGCGCCTCCACCCGTTCCACGCGTCTCGCGCGGCCGGCTGCGGCCAGGGCGATTCCGGCCACGGCGATTCCGGCAACGGCGCCATCCGCTCCCGCACCCGTGCCCGTTGCGACCCCCGTTGCGCCCCCCGTCGCGGCGCCCGGTCCAGCAACCGCTACCGCTCCGGCTCCGGTCGCCGCACCCGCCCCCGTCCGCCCTCAGCCGCAGACGCCCGACCCGGACCTGCACCGCACCGCCTCGGCGCTCCTGCTCGAACTGCGGCGCGAGGCCGCCGTACTCGTCCTCTCCGAGAACGACGTCCGCAGCCTCACCCCCGCCGTCGCCACCTGGCTCGAACGCGACGCCACCCCCGCATCAGTCACCCTTGCCCTGACCACAGACCTGCCCGTGCCCCTGAAGTACCCGGCCAAGCTGCTGGCGCACCGGCTGAGCACACTGCTCCCGGCCCCCGTCCCGGCCTCTTCCGTCGCCCCTCCCCCGGTGCCGTTCCAGAACTGCGACGACTGCGACCGCGCGTTCAGAGCACCCGAGCCCGGCCGGTGCGGCGAGTGCCTCGCGGAGTCGTCCGTGGAATGCCCGGCGCCCGCATCCGGCAGGCCTCACGCGCCTGCTCACACGCGCCCGGGACCGAAGTACGCCACGGCCGCACCGACCCCGTGGACCTGGCCACCGGGCGAATGTTCCTCCCGCTGACCGACATCGAACTGCCAGGAGTACTGCCCCTGGTGTTCACGAGGCGCGCCGACTCCGGCTACCGAGGCGGTCGCTGGTTCGGGCCCGGCTGGTCCTCCACGGCCGACCAACGTCTTGAGTTCGACGAGCAGGGCGTCGTCTTCTTCACCGAGGATGGGCTGCTCCTCACCTACCCGCACTCTGCTGCAGGTATTGAGGTGCTGCCCGAGGACGGCCCACGCCGGCCCCTGCTGAGGGCAGCCGACGGCACCTACACGGTCGCCGACCCGGACACCGGTCACGTCCGCACGTTTACCCCGCACGGCCACGGCCCGGCGCTGCTGACGGACCTGACCGACCGCAACGGCAATCGCATCACGTTCACCTACGCACTCGACGGCACCCCCCTCGAAATCCAGCACAGCGGTGGCTACCGGCTCCGCCTCACCACCACCGACGGCCGGATCACCGCCCTGCATCTGGCCGGGACCAGGGTGATGGCGTACGGCTACACCGGCGGCCACCTCACCGAGACGGTCAACTCCTCGGGCCTGCCCCTGCGGTTCACGTACGACGCCGAAGGCCGGATCACCTCGTGGACCGACACGAACAGCCGCTCATACTCCTACGCCTACGACGACCGGGACCGGGTGACCGCCGAGGGCGGAGAGGGCGGGCACTACACCTTCCGCTTCACCTACGAGGGCACCGATCCCGACTTCCAAGGCCTGTGCGTCACCACACTGACCTCGCCGGAAGGGGCCGTCAGCCGGTATCTGATCGACGACCGTCATCAGGTCGTAGGCGAGATCGACCCGAACGGTGCGGTGACCCGTACCGCGTACGACGACGCGGGGCGCACGATCGCGCAGACCGACGGGCTCGGCCGCACCACCGGCTTCCGCCATGACGGGCACGGCCACCTGACCGGGGTGCTCCGCCCGGACGGTACCGAGATCACGGCCACGCTCGACGAACACGGCAACCCGCTCCGGATCACCGACCCGGCCGGTGCCGTCTGGCACCAGAGCTTCGACCCGACGGGCCGTCGCACCAGCCTCACCGACCCGCTGGGCCAGGTCACCCGCTCCACGTACACCGCGAACGGCGCCCTGATCGCCGTCACCGATCCGCTGGGCGCGACCACCCGCATCCGCTGCGACGCGGCCGGGCTCCCCACGGAGGTAACCGATCCGCTGGGTGCCACGACCTACTACCGACGCGACCTCTTCGGCCGCGCGGCCACCGTCATCGACCCCCTGGGCGCCACCACCGCGTTCACCTGGTCGGTGGAGGGCCACCTCCTGCACCGCAGTGGCCCGGACGGGGCAACGGAGTCATGGACGTACGACGGGGAGGGCAACCGCACCACCCACACCGACGGACTCGGCCGGGTCACCCACTACGAGTACACCCACTTCGACCTGCTCAGCGCGCGCACCGACCCCGACGGCGCCCGCTACGCCTTCACCCACGACGCCGAGGCCCGCCTCACCCAGGTCACCAACTCCCAAGGTCTGACCTGGAACTACGTGTACGACCCGGCTGGCCGTCTGCGGTCCGAGACCGACTTCGACGACCGCACACTGACCTACGCGCACGACCAGGCGGGCCAACTCACCGCACAAACCGACCCGCTCGGCCAGGTCACTCGCTACACCCACGACCCGCTCGGCCGCGTCCTCACCAAGGAGGCTGCCGGGCAACGCACCACCTACCGCTGGACGCCCACCGGCGACCTCCTCCAGGCAACAGGAGCGGGGGCGGACCTGATCCGCGCCTACGACCCGACGGGCCGGTTGCTCTCAGAGAGGGTCAACGGCCGCACGCTGCGCATGAGCTACGACCCCGCAGGCAACCTGACACACAGGGAGACACCTGCCGGGACCCTTTCCCTCTACACACACGACCTCGCGGGACAGCGCACGGCCCTGACCACGTCCGGCCGCACCCTCACCCACCGACTCGACCCGGCCGGCCGTGAATCCGCGCGCTCCTGGAACGGTGCGCTTTCTCTGGTCCAGACCCGGGACACCGCCGGGCGTATCACCACCCAGACGTACGCGACCTCAGCCCCGCTCCTGCACCACTCCCACACCTGGCGCTCCGACGGCAGTCTCACTGCCACCGACGACACCCAGTACACCCTCGACACAGCCGGCCGCGTCACCCACATCCAGGCCAGCACCTGGCAGGAGTCCTACGCCTACGACCATGCGGGCAACCAGACCCAGGCCGCCTGGCCCGAAGCGTTTCCCCACTCCGAAGCCACCGGCACCCGCACCTACACCGGCACCCGCATCGATACCGCGGGCAGCGTCCGCTACGAGTACGACGCCGCCGGGCGCACCACGCTCCGCCAGAAGACCCGTCTCTCCAAGAAGCCCGACACCTGGCACTACACCTGGGACACCGAGGACCACCTCACCCACGTCACCACCCCTGACGGCATCACCTGGCGCTACACCTATGACCCCCTCGGCCGCCGCACCTCCAAACAACGCCTGACCCACGACGCGGCGGTCGCCGACGAAACAACCTTCACCTGGCACGGCAACACGCTCATCGAACAGACCACCGCATCCACGGACTGGCCCGGCCGCGAAGCTCTCACCTGGGAGCACGACGCCTCGGGACTCACCCCCCTCACCCAGACCACCCGCTGCACCCCCGCAGCCGACACCCCCCAGTCCGAGACCGACACCCGCTTCCACGCGATCATCACCGACCTCATCGGTACCCCCACCCACCTCGTCGACGAATCCGGCCACATCGCCTGGCACGCCCACGCCACCCTCTGGGGCACCACCACCTGGAACCCCGACGCCACCGCCTACACCCCACTCCGCTTCCCCGGCCAGTACCACGACCTGGAAACCGGCCACCACTACAACCTCCACCTCACCGCAGACGAGTTTCCAGCGATTCGAGTATTCGAGCGAAATGGGAGTATCTACACTCTCGACAATCGAAGGCTTCACGTTTTCCAGGAGGCTGGCGTTGACATAAAATTCGCGAGAGCCACACCTCAGGAAATTCAGAACGAGGGCCGGAAATTCACCACTAGAAACGATGGAAATTCCATCAATGTGAGGCGTAGATAATCATGGAAATTTCCGACGGGGCAGGAAACATTCAGCGTCGCGATGATCTTGTCAGTTTCCTGCGTTCAGCCGCCGACGACTTGTCAAGGAATCCAGAAGGCTGGGAGAACAGCTCCCTTGAGAGCTTCCTGGCTTCATGGGCTGCCTGGCTGGACGATATGCCGGGATGGTGCGAGAATCAAGGTATTCCTGTACCAGAGCAGCCGGACTGGCAGCTGATTGCTCATATGGTTATGGCCGCTCGGGTCTACGAGTGAAATTACCCCTTCATCCGCATCAAGCGATGAAGATACCGGCAGGGTCGCGGGAATCTTTCAGTCGAATAATGCGGGGTATCCCTTTTCATTTTGAGGGTGTGCGCTGTCACCCCTGCACCCCATGGCCTGGCGGGCGGGCACCCCTGGGCGGGCCCTGGCCGCCCGCCCAGGGCGCTACGCGGTCTTCAGCTGGGTGAAGCGGAGGCGGTTGCCGAACGGGTCGCGGAGGCCGCAGTCGATTCCGTACTCACGGTCGGTGGGCTCCTCGGTGAACTCGACGCCCTTGGCGAGCAGCGTCTCGTACGTCTTGCGGCAGTCGTCCGTGGTGAGGATGAGCCAGCCGCCCATCGCGCCCTTGGTCACCAGTTCGCGTACCTGCTCCGCCGTCTCCTCCGACATCGCGGGAGCCCCCGGCCTCTCCAGCAGGATCTGGCGTTCCGGGTGGCCGGGGACGCTGACGGCGAGCCAGCGCATGAAGCCCATGTCGACATCGGCGGCGACCTCCAGGCCGAGCTTGCCGACGTAGAAGTCGAGGGCCTGGTCCTGGTCGAGGACGTACATCTGCGAGTGCGTGATTGCGTTGAACATGTGCTCAACGCTAAGGGGCCGGCCGCGGGAAAACTTATCCAGAACTGCTCAGTCGCTCGGCCTCGTCCATGCCATCGTGAAGCACGTGGGGACGCCCGTGGGCGCGGCTTCCTTGCGGTACGTCCTCGGTGAGCGGCCGACGATGTCGCTGAAGGTACGGCTGAAGGTGCCCGTGCTGCCGAAGCCGACCTCGAAGCAGATGTCCGTCACGCTGTGGTCGGTCTCCCGCAGCAGGAACATCGCGCGCTCCACCCGGCGGCGTTGCAGGTAGCGGTGGGGCGTCTCGCCGAACGTGGCACGGAAGGTGCGCGAGAAGTGCGCCGGGGAGACGTGCGCGATGCGCGCCAGGGCGGGTACGTCCAGCGGCTGCGCGTAGGTGCGGTCCATCGCGTCCCGGGCCCGGAGCATCCGGCGGTTCGACTCTTCTGCGGCGCGGCTCACACCGCCATCACACCACGCCCGCCCCCGCTCACCCCCAGGCGCGGTCCGGGGACCGCAGCCGGTCGCCGTCGCGGGCTCTCGCGGTGGCGGTACGGGGCAGTCGCACGGCCCCGTACCGCCCGGCGGGTCCGCTCAGTTCACATCGACGTAGTCGACGGGGGAGGTGGCGGCGCCCGTGGTGGACCAGCCGCCGAAGCTCCAGCGCCAGTAGCCGTCGACGGATGCCTTGACGGTGGTCTTCAGCGCGCCCGTGGAGCTCGACGTCACCGTCTTGACCGTGGTGTAGGCGGAGCTGCCCTTCTTGCGGAACTGCAGCTTGACCGTCGCCGCGGCAACGCCCGTGTACGTGTGCTTCGCCCAGTCGGCGCGCTTGAGGCTGCCCGTCACGGTGAGCGTCTTGCCCTTCTTCACCGGCTCCGGGGAGGCGTTGACCGTCGCCTTCGCCCACCGCCTGATCTGCACACCACCCGGAGCGGTCGTGAACTGCTCGGTCTTGAGGTGGTCGTCGGCCGTCCAGAGCTGTGTCGCGACGCCGATCTTCCAGGTCGTGGCGTCCTTGGTCGATTTCAGGCGGTAGCGGGGATCGATGTACAACGTGCCTTCGCAGTCCGAGATCCGGGCGGTTGTCTCGTAGCAGGTGTAGATCCCCTGGAAGCCGTTCCTCTCCCATTCCTTCGCGGCGGTGCCGCCGTGGTAGAGGTAGGGATACACGTCCCACGCGGCGGGCTTGGCCGTGCTGAGGCCGGCGGGGAGGTGGATCCGGAAGGTGATCCGTGGCTCCTTCACATCCGTCGTGCCCACGACTACGGGCTTGCCGCCGTTCACGACGATCTCCGTCACCGTGATCCCGGTGCCGGCTGCCTGCGCCGTCGGAGCCGTGAACGCCGAGAGGACGAGGGCCCCCGCGAGTGCGGTCACGGCGCCGGTTCTGCTGCCTGTCTTCACGCGTACCTCGTTGATTCTGCTGGGTAAGGGCTGTGGATCCGCCTGCCCGGACCGTCACCGGCCGATCGGCGGAGCGGCAGGCTACCAGCGGCCCGGCCGGGCGCTCCGGGCAGGGCGATCATGGAAATCCCCCGAACCCGCAACGGTCCCGCCCGTGCCCACGTGACCGACTCCACCCCCCACTCCGTTCGAACTCCCGCAACAATGAACCTGTGATCACTTCGCCGACACGGAGCACGAACCGACGCGCCGAGCACGCCGCGACGCCGTACGTCGACCTCTCCCGAGCGGAGTGGAGCGCCCTGCGCGACAAGACGCCGCTGCCGCTGACCGCCGAGGAGGTGGAACGGCTGCGCGGGCTCGGGGACGTCATCGACCTGGACGAGGTGCGCGACGTCTATCTGCCGCTCTCCCGGCTCCTCAACCTGTACGTGCAGGCCACCTCCGGGCTGCGCGGCGCGCTGAACACCTTCCTCGGGGACGCGGGCAACGGGCACGGCGCGCAGCGCGGCACCCCGTTCGTCATAGGGGTCGCGGGCAGCGTCGCGGTCGGCAAGTCGACCAGCGCCCGTATCCTCCAGGCGCTGCTGGCCCGCTGGCCGGAGCACCCGCGGGTGGAGCTGGTGACCACGGACGGGTTCCTGCTGCCGATGAAGGAGCTCCACGCGCGCGGGCTGATGTCGCGCAAGGGTTTCCCCGAGTCCTACGACCGGCGCGCCCTCACCCGTTTCGTCGCCGACATCAAGGCGGGCAAGGACGAGGTGACGGCCCCCGTCTACTCGCACCTGATCTACGACATCGTGCCCGGCGAGCGGCTCACCGTACGGCGCCCGGACATCCTCATCGTCGAGGGGCTGAACGTGCTCCAGCCCGCGCTGCCCGGCAAGGACGGCCGGACCAGGGTCGGGCTCGCCGACTACTTCGACTTCAGTGTGTACGTGGACGCGCGGCCCGAGGACATCGAGACCTGGTACCTCAACCGCTTCCGCAAGCTGCGCGCGACGGCGTTCCAGGACCCGTCCTCGTACTTCCGCAAGTACACCCAGGTCTCCGAGGCGGAGGCGATGGAGTACGCGGCGACGATGTGGCGGACCATCAACAAGCCCAATCTGGTGGAGAATGTCGCGCCGACCCGGGGACGTGCCACCCTGGTGCTCCGCAAGGGCCCCGACCACAAGGTCCAGCGACTGTCCCTGCGCAAGCTCTGAGCCGCAGGACCCACCCGAGGAGCCCGTTGTGCTGCATCTGCGTCTGCTCGTCCCCGCCGAGCACACGGACGAGGTGACGAGCCTGTTGGAGCGAACCGTCGGCACCACCCATCTCGTGGTGCTGCCGGGGGTCGCGCGCGATCCGGTCGGTGACATGGTGCTGTGCGACGTGGCGCGCGAGGCGGGCGACGAGCTGATCGCGGCGCTGCGACGGCTCGGGGTCGACACGTACGGGTCGATCACCGTCGAGAACATGGACCTGACGCTCTCCACGCGCGCCGACCGGGCCGAGGAGGCCGCACCGGGTGAGGGCGCGGACGCGGTGCTGTGGGAAGAGCTGGTGGAGGCCACGCACGACGACTCGACGTTCAGCGTCACCTATGTGGCGTTCCTGGCCGTCGCGACGATGCTCGCCGCCTGCGGTGTGATGCTCGACAACGCGATCCTGATCGTGGGCGCGATGGCGGTGGGTCCTGAGTTCGGTCCGCTGGCCGGGATCTCCACGGCCCTGGTGCAGCGCGCCCCGCGCCTGGTGTGGCGCTCGCTGTGGGCGCTGATCGGCGGCTTCGCCGCGGCCATGGCGCTGACGGCCGGCTTCGCCTGGCTGATGGACGTCTTCGGGCTGTTCAACGTGGGGATGATCGAGGCGGACCGCCCCAATACGGCGTTCGTCTGGCAGCCGGACTGGATGTCGTTCGTGGTGGCGTTCCTGGCGGGCATCGCCGGGACGCTCTCCCTGACCTCGGCGAAGTCCGGGGCTCTGATCGGGGTCGCGATCTCGGTGACGACCGTGCCGGCGGCGGCCAACGCGGCGGTGGCCTTCAGCTACCGCGACTACAGCCAGATGACCGGCTCCGTGCAGCAGCTGCTGGCGAACCTCGGCGGCATCGTGCTCGCGGGGACGCTGACGCTGCTGGCGCAGAAGGCCCTGTGGCGGACGACGCGGCACCACCAGCGGGCAGCACACACGAGGCCGCCCGCTCGCAGCACGCAGGCGTAGGCAGGCGTGCTGGGAGCGGGCGGACGCGCGGGCGGGCGCAGGCAGCCGGGCGGCCGCGCGATGCACGCGCGACCGCCCGGCTCACCGCTCATCCCAGCGCGGACTTCACCACGTCGGCCAGCCGTCCGGCCACCGCGCGCGCCTGGTCGATGTCGGCCGCCTCGACCATGACCCGTACCAGCGGCTCCGTGCCCGACTGGCGCAGCAGCACCCGTCCGGTGACACCCAGCTCGCGCTCGGCGTCGGCAACGGCCGTGGCCAGCTCCGGGGAGGTGGCCACCCGGGACTTGTCGACGTCCGGCACGTTGATGAGCACCTGCGGCAGCCGCTCCATCACACCGGCCAGTTCGGCGAGCGTACGGCCGGTGGAGGCGACCCGTGCCGCCAGCATCAGGCCGGTCAGCGTGCCGTCGCCGGTCGTGGCGTGGTCCAGGACGATGACGTGGCCGGACTGCTCGCCGCCCAGGGCGTAGCCCTCGGCCTTCATCGACTCCAGTACGTAACGGTCGCCGACAGCGGTCTGGACGAGCTCGATGCCCTCCCGCTCCATGGCGATCTTGAAGCCGAGGTTCGACATCACGGTACCGACCACGGTGCCCTTGCGGAGCTGTCCGGCGTCCCGCATGGCGAGGGCGAGCACGGCCAGGATCTGGTCGCCGTCGATCTCCTCGCCCGCGCCGTCCACGGCCAGGCAGCGGTCGGCGTCGCCGTCGTGCGCGATGCCGAGGTCGGCGCCGTGCTCGACGACGGCGGCGCGCAGCAGCTCCAGGTGCGTGGAGCCGCAGCCGTCGTTGATGTTCAGGCCGTCCGGATCGGCGCCGATCGTGACGATCTCGGCCCCGGCGCGGGCGAACGCCTCGGGCGAGACGCGGGCGGCGGCGCCGTGCGCCTCGTCGAGCACGACCTTCAGTCCGTCGAGCCGGTTGGGCAGTACGCCGATGAGGTGAGCGACGTAGCGGTCGAAGCCCTCGGCGTAGTCGCTGATCCGGCCCACTCCGGCGCCGGTGGGACGGGCCCACGGTTCGCCGGTGCGGTGCTGCTCGTAGACCGTCTCGATGCGGTCCTCCAGCTCGTCGGCGAGCTTGTGGCCGCCGCGGGCGAAGAACTTGATCCCGTTGTCCGGCATGGCGTTGTGGCTGGCGGAGAGCATCACACCGATGTCGGCGCCCAGCGCACCGGTGAGGTACGCCACGGCGGGGGTGGGCAGCACACCGACGCGCAGGACGTCGACGCCCGCGCTGGCGAGGCCCGCCACCACGGCGGCCTCCAGGAACTCTCCGGAGGCGCGGGGGTCGCGGCCGACCACGGCCGTCGGCCGATGGCCCTCAAAAGTGCCCACCTC
Source organism: Streptomyces sp. NBC_01260 (assembly GCF_036226405.1). NCBI lineage: Bacteria > Bacillati > Actinomycetota > Actinomycetes > Kitasatosporales > Streptomycetaceae > Streptomyces > Streptomyces sp. NBC_01260. The sequence continues at coordinate 3,209,579 of NZ_CP108464.1, forward strand.
GCCCAGTACGTGCGCCGCAGCGACCGACAGGCCGAGCGCGAGCTCCGCCGTCAGGTCCGCATTGGCGACACCGCGCACGCCGTCCGTGCCGAAGAGTCGTCCCACTGGTGTCCTCCGAAGGTGCTCCGAAACGCAAAAAAATCAGACCAGGCATTCAACGAACATATGAACGTCTTATGCCGTTATATGCCCGAGACTGTCAATATACGAACGCCCCGGCAGCACGAGGTGTGCCGCCGGGGCGAACGTGTAACGCGGATGAGCAGGCGGTTTAGCGCTTGCTGTACTGCGGGGCCTTACGGGCCTTCTTGAGACCGGCCTTCTTGCGCTCGACCGCACGGTCGTCGCGGGAGAGGAAGCCGGCCTTCTTCAGCGTGGCGCGGTTGTTGTCCTCGTCCGCCTCGTTGAGCGAGCGGGCGACGCCGAGGCGCAGGGCGCCGGCCTGACCCGAGACGCCGCCACCCGAGATGCGGGCGATGACGTCGTAGCGGTTGTCGAGCTCGAGCACCTTGAAGGGCTCGTTGACTTCCTGCTGGTGCACCTTGTTGGGGAAGTAGTCCTCAAGGGTGCGACCGTTGATCTTCCACTTGCCGGTGCCCGGAACGATCCGGACGCGGGCGATGGCGTTCTTGCGACGGCCAAGGCCGGCCGCCGGCTGCGGGTCGCCGAAGCGGCCCACGAGCGACTCCGAGGTGTACTCGCCCTCGACGGGCACCTCGGACTCGAAGGTGGTCACCTCGGCGAAGGTCTCTTCGCCCTCGGTGACCTCGGTGCCCTCGACGGGCGTCTCTGCAGTGGTCTCGGCCACGATTCTCCTCAGATCTTTCTGTACGTCTTAGGGGGAGGCCGGAACTACTGCGCGACCTGGGTGATCTCGAACGGGACCGGCTGCTGCGCAGCGTGCGGGTGCTGGTCGCCCGCGTAGACCTTGAGCTTCGAGATCATCTGGCGACCCAGAGTGTTCTTGGGGATCATGCCCTTGATGGCCTTCTCGACAGCCTTCTCGGGGTTCTTCGAGAGCAGCTCGTCGTAGCGCACGGAGCGCAGACCGCCCGGGAACCCGGAGTGGCGGTACGCCATCTTCTGGGTCTTCTTGTTGCCGGAGAGGTGAACCTTCTCGGCGTTGATGATGATGACGAAGTCGCCCATGTCCATGTGGGGGGCGTAAATCGCCTTGTGCTTGCCTCGGAGGAGGTTCGCAGCCGTGGTGGCCAGACGGCCCAGGACGATGTCCTCGGCGTCAATGATGTGCCACTGGCGAGTGACATCGCCGGGCTTGGGGCTGTACGTACGCACTTCGTAGCCTTCGCTTCTTCAGTGGATGGGGTCCAGACACACGGCACCTCTGAAGCGATATGCAGCTGGGGCTCACAATGCCGGGAACGCTGCCCGTATGCGAGCCACTGGTAACTGCTCCAGAGAACCTACGTAAGGGCCCTTCGCGTGAGAACGACGAAGCCAATACGTATAACAGTCCTCGACACTACCCGCCCCGCCCCGGACGGGTCAAAACGCGTCGGCCCTACCGCGCCCGCTCCACCCGCCGCTCGTCCCAGACCGGCTCCGTCGTCTCCCGTACGACCCCGTCGGAGCCGAAGACCAGATACCGGTCGAAGGACTTCGCGAACCACCGGTCGTGCGTGACGGCCATCACCGTGCCGTCGTACACCTCAAGACCGTCCTGGAGCGCCTCGGCCGACTCCAGGTCCAGGTTGTCGGTCGGCTCGTCCAGCAGCAGCGCCGTCGTGCCCGCCAGCTCCAGGAGCAGGATCTGGAACCGGGCCTGCTGCCCGCCGGACAGCTTCTCGAAGGGCTGGTCCCCCTGCCGCTCCAGCTCGTACCGCCGCAGCACGGACATCGCACCGCCCCGGTCCTTGGCCTGCTCCGTCCACAGGATCTCGACGAGCGTCTTGCCGAGCAGCTCCGGGTGGGCGTGGGTCTGCGCGAAGTGGCCGGCCACCACCCTCGCCCCGAGCTTCCACTCCCCCGTGTGCGCCACCGGCTCGCCGGCCAGCAGCCGCAGGAAGTGCGACTTGCCCGACCCGTTCGAACCGAGGACGGCGACCCGCTCCCCGTAGAAGATCTCCAGGTCGAACGGCTTCATCAGCCCGGTCAGCTCCAGGTTCTTGCAGGTCACCGCCCGCATCCCGGTCCGGCCGCCGCGCAGCCGCATCCTGATGTCCTGCTCGCGCGGCGGCTCCGGCGGCGGGCCCGCGTCCTCGAACTTCTTGAAACGGGTCTGCATCGCGTGGTAGCGGTTCGCCATGTCGGGGCTGTTCGCCGCCTGCTGCCGCATCCGCAGGACGAGCGCCTTCAGCCGGGCGTGCTCCTCCTCCCAGCGCCGCAGCAGCTCCTCGAAGCGGGCGAAACGCTCCTTGCGGGCCTGGTGGTACGTGGCGAATCCGCCACCGTGCACCCATACGTCGCTGCCGGCCGCGCTGGGCTCCACGCTGACGATCTTCTCGGCGGCCCGGGACAGCAGCTCCCGGTCGTGCGAGACGAAGAGGACCGTCTTACGGGTCTCCCTCAGCTTCTCCTCCAGCCACCGCTTGCCGGGGACGTCCAGATAGTTGTCCGGCTCGTCCAGCAGCAGCACCTCGTCGGGGCCGCGCAGCAGCGCCTCCAGCACCAGCCGCTTCTGCTCGCCACCGGAGAGCGTGCGCACCTCGCGCCACTGCGCCTTCTCGTACGGGACGCCGAGCGCCGCCGTCGTGCACATGTCCCAGACGGTCTCGGCCTCGTACCCGCGCGCCTCCGCCCAGTCGCTCAGCGCCTGCGCGTACGCCATCTGCGCGGCCTCGTCGTCGACGGTGAGGATCTTCTCCTCGGCCAGGTCGACGGCCTGCGCGGCCTCGCGGATACGGGGCTGGGCGACGGACACCAGCAGGTCACGCACCGTGCGCTCGTCGCGCACCGAGCCGACGAACTGCTGCATCACCCCGAGCCCGCCGCTCACCGAGACCGAGCCGCCGTGCGGCTGGAGCTCCCCGGCGAGCAGCCGCAGCAGCGTGGTCTTCCCGGCGCCGTTCGCCCCGACGAGGGCGACCACCGCCCCGTCCGCCACACGGAACGAAGCATCGCCGAGCAGCACCCGCCCGTCCGGTAGGTAGTACTCCAGATGACCTGCTTCAAGATGTCCCATGCACAGCATTGTCACGGGCCGCGAAGCTCTGGCCCAACCGGATTACGCAGGGCCTAGGATTCGCGGCATGAGCTTTGGGCAAGGGGGGCCCTCCTGGGGGCCGGGCGACAACGGGACTCCGGACTGGGCGGCGATGGCCGAGCAGTCCGCGGCGCGGGCCAGGCGCAAGAGGTGGCTGATGATCGGCGGGGGCGCGGTGGCCACCGCCGCGGTCGCCGCGATCGTGGCCACCGCCGTCATCTCGACCAACAAGGACGACTCCGCCGCGTCCGCGGGGAAGAACGCGAGCCAGCTGCCGTCGGCGACCGACCTGCCGAGCGAGACGGCCCAGCCCGAGCCGTCCTTCTCCTCGGTTCAGCCGCCGCCCCCGCCGGACCCGAAGGACTACATATCCGATGCGAAGAAGGACCGGGCGCCCGTGGACGCCGACGCCTTCTTCCCCGGCAAGCAGCTGAAGATGGGCGACCGGGTCTACGCCAAGGGCGCCACGAACCGCACCGCGAAGTGTGCCGCGACCACCCAGGGCGCACTCGGCTCGATCCTCGCGAACAACGGCTGCGACCAGGTCATCCGGGCCACGTACAGCCGCAGCGGCGTGGCCGTGACCATCGGACTGGCGGTCTTCGAGACCGAGGCCCAGGCCAAGAAGGCCGCCCAGCAGGCCTCCGGCGGCATCGCGTCGCTGAGCGGCTCGGGCGTGCCGACCTTCTGCCGGGGCGGCGCCGTCTGCCGCCGTACGGCCAACTCCTACGGCCGGTACGCCTACTTCACGGTCGGCGGCTTCACCAGTGGCAAGAGCGTCACCAAGGCCGACCGGAACGTGTTCGCCGTCGGCGACGACCTGACGGACTTCACGTTCCGGCAGATCCGCCACCGCGGCGAGGTCCAGGCCTCGGCGGCCGCCACGGCCCCCGCCACCTGACCCCGGACGCGGCCGCCCCCGGTCGCGTCCCCGCCCGTCCCTCCGTCAGCCACTCCGTTCAGTCAACTCTTCCGGATGCGGGGGATCCGCCGCTGTGCGCCTTGCCTTCCTGCTCGCGTTCCTGCGCGTCGTACGCCACCGCGACGCGATCGGCACCGACCTCGCGCCCGACGAGGCCGTGGCCCTCGACGCCCCGGACGCCCCGCTGCGCGCCGCCGTCGCCGCGGCGGTGGCCGGCGACCACGCACCGGCCCGGGAGCTCCTCGCCTCGACCCGGACGCACGCCCAGTGGGAGCGCAGGGACGCGTGCGTGAGCCGGCTGGCCCGGACCGCGCTGCACCACGACGGCTGGCTGGAGAACTGGACACAGGAGTCGCCCGGGGACCCGGACGCGATCCTCGTCGTCGCCGACTTCCAGCTCCACCAGGCCTGGGAGATACGGACGGACGCCGGCGCCGAGGACGTGGAACGCGACCGGTTCCAGGCCTTCTTCGCGCTCCTGGAGGACGCCGTACCGGTGATCGGCGCCGCGGCCGAGCTGAACCCCGCCGACCCGGTCCCGTGGCGCATCGCCCTCACGCACGCCCGCTCCATCCAGGCCCCGCGCGAGGTCTTCGACGCGTATCTCGCCGAGGCGCGGGCCCGCGACCCGCACCACTTCGGCTGCCACGAGCAGGCCCTGGAGTACCTGTGCGCCACGTGGTACGGCTCGCACGAGGAGATGTTCCGGTACGCGGAGCGGGTGGCGGACTCGGCCCCGCCCGGCTCGAAGCTGCACGCGCTGCCGCTCCGGGCGGCGCTGGAGTACCGGCTGTCCGAGCAGGACGAGCCCGACGGCCCCGACCCGTACGGCCCCGAGACCGAGGCGGCCCTCGCCCGGGCCCTGGGCCTCTCCGGCAGCTACGCGGCGGGCGACCCCGAGGCGGCCGGCTTCCGCAACGAGCTGGCCCTGCTGCTGATCATGGCGGACCGGCCGGCCGAGGCCCTCGACGCGTTCCGGGCCATCGGGGTACACGCCACCGAGTTCCCGTGGGCCCGGCTCGGCGACCCCCTCACCGAGTTCCTCGACGCCCGCTCGGACGTCCGGCTCGACCTCGCCTCGCAGATCCCGTTCTTCGGCCGCCCGCCCGAGCCGCCCACCGGCACCCCGGACTGGGCGGAGCTGGCCCCGCGTGCGGTCGCGATCGTGCCCGCTCCCCCGGCGGAGGTCGCCCAGGCCGCACTGCTCTGCGGCTACTCCCTGCGCACGGCCCCGGCCGGTGAGGGCTCCAGCTACGTCGAGGTGGTCCCGGAAGCCGTCCGCAGCCGACGCGCCGCGCTCCTCCCGGAGGAGCCCCTGACCTCGGCGGCCGAGACCTTCACGACCGGTGAGAGCTGGCCTGCCCTGGTCCTGCACCGCGCTCCGGGACGCAGCAGCATCACCGCCCTCCACCAGGGCAAGCTGCTCGCCGCGCACACCTGGCTCACCGAGTCCCCCGCCCCCGACCACGCCGAGGTCCGGGCCACCGCGCAGAGCCTGGCGCACCTCTACCGGCGGGCCGACCCGCGCCCGCTGGCCCACATACTGCGCGCCACCGGCGACCCGGCCGGACACCAGGAGGACCTGGTGAAGGCCCTGGGCCTGCCCCCCGTACCACCGGGCTTCGGCGGGGAGACGCAGGTGCTCGGTGAGCTCCCGGGAGCCAGGGTGCTGGCCCGGCGCGGACTCCTGGCGGGGATGCGCGACACGATGTCCACGGGCGGCAGCGGCCATCCGCCGGAGCCCCGCCCCCCGCGCACACCCCGCTGGCTGCTGGTCCGGGCGCTGATGCTGCTGGTCCTCGCCGCGGCCGCCACCCTCGCCTGGTGGAGTCCGCAGATCGGCTGGGTGCGCTCCTCGCTGCTGAGCATCGCGGTGCTGCACGTGGCGGTCAGGCTCAGGGGCGCGGTGCGGCGGCGCAGACGCCCGACGGCCTGACCCGCCGTACGGGCCCCTCCGGTCAGCAGCAGCCGGCCCCCGGCAGGGTCCGCACGTTACGGGCCTCGACGGCCCGCGCCGCCAGCAACTCGTCGGCCGGGTAGGCGACTTCCTCCAGCGTCAGCCCGTGCGGCCGCACCACGTGCACCCCGGGATCCCGCACCCGGGCCGCCAGCACCTCGGCGGGCCACGCCGCCGGGCGCCGCCCGTCCCCGACGAACAGGGCCGCGCCGATCAGCGCCCGCACCATGTTGTGGCAGAACGCGTCGGCCTGCACGGTCGCCGTCATGACCCCGGTCGCCTCGTCCCGTACCCAACTCAGCTGCTGCAGCGTGCGGATGGTCGTCGCACCCTCGCGCTTCTTGCAGTACGCGGCGAAGTCGTGCTCCCCGGTCATCCGCGCCGCCGCCTCGTTCATCGCGTCGACGTCCAACGGCCGGTCGTGCCAGAGGACATGACCCCGCAGCAGCGGATCAACCCCGCCAGGCCGGTCCGCCACCCGGTAGGCGTACCGGCGCCACAGTGCCGAGAAGCGGGCGTTGAACCCGGCGGGCGCCTCCGCGATCCGCCACACCCGTACATCGGGCGCCATCCGTCCGGCCATCCGCCGCAGCAGCTTGTCCGCGTGCTCGGCCCACACCTCGGCCGGCAGGTCCACGTGCGCGACCTGGCCGCGGGCGTGCACCCCGGCATCGGTGCGCCCGGCCACGGTCAGGTCGTACGTCCGCGAGGACCGGGTCACGGTGCGCAGGGCGTCCTCGATCTCCCCCTGGACGGTCCGCCGGCTGGTCTGCTTCGCCCAGCCCGAGAAGTCCTTGCCGTCGTAGGCCAGGTCCAGCCGCACCCGTACGAAACCGGGCTCCACTACGTCACTCACCAGCGATCCTCTCAAGATCCGTACACAGCAGAACGGGCCCGCACCGCCCCGAAGGGTGATGCGGGCCCGTCCAGTGGTCTCAGAACGCTCAGGCGTCCTTGGACTCCGCGTCGGCCTCGGCCGGCTTGGCGTCCTCGACGGACTCGACCGGGGTCTCGTCCTTCTTGAGGGCGTCTTCCTTGACCGCACGCTTTGTGGCGGCCTCGGCCTCACCGGTGGCAGCCTGCGCCACGGTCAGGGCCTCGACCAGCTCGATGACGGCCATCGGGGCGTTGTCGCCACGACGGTTGCCGATCTTGGTGATACGGGTGTAACCACCGGGGCGGTTCTCGTACCGCGGGGCGATCTCGGTGAAGAGCGTGTGCACGATGCCCTTGTCCGTGATCGACTGCAGCACCAGGCGACGGTTGTGGATGTCGCCCTTCTTCGCCTTGGTGATGAAACGCTCGGCGACCGGACGCAGGCGGCGGGCCTTGGCCTCGGTCGTGGTGATGCGGCCGTGCTCGAACAGCGCCTTCGCGAGGTTGTTGAGAAGGTGCTTCTCGTGCGCAGCGCTGCCGCCCAGACGGGCGCCCTTGGCGGGCTGAGGCATGGTATTTCTCCTTGTGTGCTGCACCGGCCGTATCAGGTACCGGTGTCAGTTCCCGCGCGGCGGTCGCCACACGGAAGTCCAGGTACCGGACGGGCTCGAATACCAAGCCGTCCGGCGATTGAGGACACCTCTCCCGCGCCCGAGCCCGAAATTCAAGCCCGTCCGGCGATTGAGGACAAAACCCTCACCCGGTCGGGGCGCCCGTCACAAGGACGCGCACCCCAGCCGGAGGCGAATCAGTACTGCTCGGTCTCCACGAAACCCGCGTCCGCGTCGTCGTCCGCGCCGAACGCGTCCGCCGCGGCGGTGGGGTCGAAGCCGGGAGGCGAGTCCTTGAGCGCCAGGCCCATACCGGCCAGCTTCGCCTTGACCTCGTCGATCGACTTCGCACCGAAGTTGCGGATGTCGAGCAGGTCGGCCTCGGAACGCGCCACGAGCTCACCCACGGAGTGGATGCCCTCGCGCTTGAGGCAGTTGTACGAGCGGACCGTGAGCTCAAGCTCCTCGATCGGCAGCGCCAGATCGGCAGCGAGCGCCGCGTCCGTCGGCGACGGGCCCATGTCGATGCCCTCGGCGTCGATGTTGAGCTCGCGCGCCAGACCGAACAGCTCGACCAGGGTCTTACCGGCCGACGCCATGGCGTCACGGGGACGCATGGCCTGCTTGGTCTCGACGTCGACGATCAGCTTGTCGAAGTCGGTGCGCTGCTCGACACGGGTCGCCTCGACCTTGTACGTGACCTTGAGCACCGGCGAGTAGATGGAGTCGACCGGAATCCGGCCGATCTCCTGGCCCACCTGCTTGTTCTGGACGGCGGAGACGTAGCCGCGACCGCGCTCGACGGTCAGCTCCATCTCCAGCTTGCCCTTGCCGTTCAGCGTGGCCATGACGAGGTCCGGGTTGTGGACCTCGACACCGGCCGGCGGGGCGATGTCGGCAGCGGTGACCAGGCCGGGACCCTGCTTGCGCAGGTACATCACGACCGGCTCGTCGTGCTCCGAGGAGACGACCAGCTGCTTGATGTTGAGGATGAGGTCGGTGACGTCCTCCTTGACACCCGGCACGGTGGTGAACTCGTGCAGGACGCCGTCGATCCGGATGCTGGTGACAGCAGCGCCGGGGATCGAGGAGAGGAGCGTACGGCGAAGAGAGTTGCCGAGCGTGTAGCCGAAGCCCGGCTCCAGCGGCTCGATGACGAACCGCGAACGGAACTCGTCAACGACCTCTTCGGTCAGCGACGGACGCTGAGCGATAAGCATGGTGTGAATCCTTCAGTCGTGGGCGCCCACTATTTGACGCCCTACAGATGAAACAAGGATACGGGCGGCACACCCCCGTAGGGGGCATACCGCCCGTACCCACGCTACTGACGCACGGCCGTCACCGGCCGTTGCGAATCAGACGCGGCGACGCTTCGGCGGACGGCAGCCGTTGTGCGGCGTCGGGGTGACGTCCTGGATCGAACCGACCTCGAGGCCCGTGGCCTGGAGGGAGCGGATCGCGGTCTCGCGGCCGGAGCCCGGACCCTTCACGAAGACGTCGACCTTGCGCATGCCGTGCTCCTGCGCGCGGCGGGCGGCCGACTCGGCGGCCATCTGCGCGGCGAAGGGGGTGGACTTGCGCGAGCCCTTGAAGCCGACGTGGCCGGCGGAGGCCCAGGAGATCACGTTGCCCGAGGGGTCCGTGATCGAGACGATGGTGTTGTTGAACGTGCTCTTGATGTGCGCGTGGCCGTGAGCGACGTTCTTCTTTTCCTTGCGACGCACCTTCTTGGCTGCGCCCTGACGACCCTTGGGGGGCATGTCTTTACTCCAGATGGAGAGGGGAGGTGATCGGTCCTACAGCGAAGACCGCTGGATGCTGCGGATGCCCGGGAACCCGGACGTTCGCAGTGCGTCCGCTGAGGACTACTTCTTGCCCGGCTTCTTCTTACCGGCGATCGCGCGACGCGGGCCCTTGCGGGTACGCGCGTTCGTGCTGGTGCGCTGGCCGTGCACCGGCAGACCACGGCGGTGACGAATGCCCTGGTAGCAGCCGATCTCGATCTTGCGGCGAATGTCGCCCTGGATCTCGCGGCGGAGGTCACCCTCGGTGCGGAGGTTGGCGTCCACGTACTCGCGGATCTTGACCAGGTCCTCTTCGGCCAGGTCACGAACGCGGGTGTTCGGGTTCACGCCGGTGGTGGCGAGGATCTCCTTGGACCGGGTGCGCCCGATACCGAAGACGTAGGTGAGGGCAACCTCCACGCGCTTTTCGCGCGGGATGTCAACACCTGAAACGCGTGCCATTCAATGGCTCCAGTTGTCATTTCGGGGGTCTTCCGCAGCGCCACTCCCGACCGCCGACCTCTCGCTGGGAGAGGTGGTACGCCCGGGTCTCCGGCCCCCGCCGGAGGTGTCGTCAGCCGTGGCTTGGACGGGCACTGCGTATGTACGTTTACGTGCGTCGCGCGAAGTACTGCGAGATGCGAGGGGGTCGTGCGTCAGCCCTGGCGCTGCTTGTGGCGCAGGTTGTCGCAGATGACCATGACCCGACCGTGACGGCGGATCACCTTGCACTTGTCGCAGATCTTCTTGACGCTCGGCTTGACCTTCATGGGATGTCAGGTTCTCCGGGTCAGTGCCAGCACCCCGCCGAAGCGGGATGTGGGCAAGATCTACTTGTAGCGGTAGACGATCCGGCCACGCGTCAGGTCGTACGGGGAGAGCTCCACGACGACCCGGTCATCGGGAAGGATTCGGATGTAGTGCATCCGCATCTTCCCGCTGATGTGCGCGAGGACCTTGTGACCGTTCTGGAGCTCCACCTTGAACATGGCGTTCGGGAGAGACTCGATCACGGTGCCCTCAATTTCGATGGCACCTTGCTTCTTGGCCACGCTTCGCCTTTCGAATCGGCTACCTTGATCGGCTCTCCACACACGTGTGCAGACATACGGGCACACTGGTGCACGAGAGCCGACGAGTCAGTCTACGTCAGCGGACTCCAAAAGACGAATCCGTCAAGTTTGCCCACTGCCGGAGATCCTTAGACCTCCGGCCCGCCCCCAATCACCCTGGCGGCGGCGGTGCGGTTCATTCAGCCCAGCGGGTCCGGCGCCGCCTCCACGCCGTACTGCGCCAGCTTCTCGCGGCCGCAGTCCGGTGCGGTGAGCACCAGCGGGCCCTGCTCCGTGAGGGCGATGGAGTGCTCCCAGTGGGAGGACCAGCTGCCGTCGGTCGTGATGACGGTCCACTCGTCGGCGAGCACCTCGGTGCGCGCCGTGCCGAGGGAGACCATCGGCTCGATGGCCAGGCAGACACCGGGCACCAGCTTGATGCCCTTGCCCCGCTTGCGGGCGACATAGTTCAGCAGGTGCGGGTCCATGTGCATCTCGGTGCCGATGCCGTGGCCGCCGTAGTCCTCGACGATCCCGTACTTGCCGGTCGACGGGCGGGGCTGGCGGCGGATGTAGGACTCGATCGCCTTCGAGATGTCGACGAGGCGGTTGTTCACCTTCATCGCGGCGATGCCGGCCCACATCGACTCCTCGGTCACCCGGGACAGCTCGACGACCTCCGGAGCGTGACCGGTGCCGACGAAGGCCGTGTACGCGGCGTCGCCGTGCCAGCCGTCGATGATCGCGCCGGCGTCGATGGAGATGATGTCGCCGTCCTTGAGGACGGTCTTGTCGTCCGGGATGCCGTGGACGACGACCTCGTTGACCGAGGTGCAGATCGTCGCGGGGAATCCGCCGTAACCGAGGAAGTTCGACTTCGCGCCGTGGTCGGCGATCACCTTGCGGGCGACCTGGTCGAGGTCCTGCGTGGTGGCGCCGGGCACCGCGGCCTCTCGGGTGGCGGCGTGAATGGCAGCGACCACCAGCCCCGCCTCACGCATCTTCGCGATCTGCTCGGGGGTCTTGATCTGCACCATTGCGCGGCGCCTTTCTGCATGGACGGTTACGGGTGCGGCGTACTCCACGATACGGCGCAAACAGTCGGCCGCGGCGCCCATGGACGCCGCGGCCGACTGCACAAACACGTACTACGGGGATTCGCTCTCAGCCCTCGTCGGACTTCACAAGCGCCTCCATGGCCCGCTCGGTCACATCGGTGACCTTGCCGAGCGCGGAGATGGTGACCACCAGGTCCTGTTCCCTGTAGTAGTCGATGATCGGCTCGGTCTGCGTGTGGTAGACCTCGAGCCGGGTGCGGACCGTCTCTTCGCTGTCGTCGTCGCGCTGGTACAGCTCGCCGCCGCAGGTGTCGCAGACACCCTCGGTCTTCGGCGGGTTGTACGTCACGTGGAACACGTGCGCGCTGTCGTTGCGGCAGATACGGCGGCCCGCGATCCGCTTCACGACCTCGTCCTCGGGGACTTCGAGGTCGAGAACCGCGTCCAGCTTTACGCCCTCGTCCTTGAGCATCACATCAAGGGCTTCGGCCTGGCCCACGTTGCGCGGGAAGCCGTCGAGCAGGAAGCCGTTGACCGCGTCCGACTGGGACATCCGGTCCTTGGCCATCCCGATCGTGACCTCGTCCGGCACCAGCTGCCCCGCGTCCATGTAGGCGCGGGCCTGCTTGCCAAGGTCAGTGCCCTGGCTGATGTTGGCGCGGAAGAGGTCGCCCGTGGAGATGTGCGGAATCGACAGGTTCTTGGCAAGGTACGCAGCCTGCGTTCCCTTGCCGGCACCCGGCGGGCCGACGAGGACGATTCGCATCAGCGGAGGAACCCTTCGTAATTGCGCTGCTGGAGCTGACTCTCAATCTGCTTCACGGTTTCCAGACCCACACCCACGATGATGAGGATGCTCGTCCCGCCGAACGGGAAGTTCTGGTTGGCGCCACCGAAGCCTGCCAACGCCATCGTTGGCACAAGAGCGATCAGACCCAGGTACAGCGAGCCCGGCCAAGTGATCCTGTTGAGCACGTAGCTCAGGTACTCGGCAGTAGGTCGACCAGCCCGGATACCCGGGATGAAGCCACCATACTTCTTCATGTTGTCGGCGACTTCCTCGGGGTTGAACGAAATCGCCACGTAGAAGAAGGCGAAGAAGACGATCAACAGGAAGTACGCGGTGATGTAGTACGGGTGGTCGCCCTTGACGAAGTGGTCCTTGATCCAGGTCGCCCAGCCCGCTTGGGAGTTGGAGAACTGGACGATCAGGGCCGGGATGTAGAGCAGCGAAGAAGCGAAGATGACCGGAATCACACCCGCCTGATTGACCTTCAGCGGGATGTAGGTGGACGTGCCACCGTAAGACCTGCGGCCGATCATGCGCTTCGCGTACTGCACCGGGATACGGCGCTGGGCCTGCTCGACGAAGACCACGAGGGCCACCATCACGAAGCCGATCAGGATGACGGTGCCGAACTCGATCCAGCCGTCCGCGAGCTTGCCGCTCGTCTTGATGGCCCACAGGGCGCCGGGGAAGCTGGCGGCGATCGAGATGAACATCAGGATCGACATGCCGTTGCCGATGCCGCGGTCGGTGATGAGCTCACCGAGCCACATGACGGCGCAGGTGCCGGCGGTCATCGTGGTGACCATGACGATGGTCGTGAAAATCGAGTGGTTCGGGACGATCTGGTCGGCGACCGGGCAGCCGCTGAACAGTGCGCCACTGGTGGCCGTGGCCACCAGGCCGGTGCCCTGGAGGATGGCGAGCGCGACCGTCAGATAACGCGTGTACTGCGTGATCTTTGCCTGGCCGGACTGCCCCTCCTTCTTGAGCGCCTCTAGTCGGGGAATCACCACGGTCAGCAGCTGAAGAATGATGCTGGCCGTGATGTACGGCATGATGCCGAGCGCGAAGATCGTGATCTGCAGCAGTGCACCACCGCTGAACATGTTCACCAGGCCGAAGAGGCTGTTGTTGCCCTTGCTTGCCTGATCAACACAGGTCTGGACGTTCTCGTAGCTCACCCCGGGGACCGGGATATGCGCCCCGAGCCGGTAGAGCACGATGATGCCGAGCGTGAAGAACAGCTTCTTGCGCAGGTCGGGCGTCTTGAACGCCCGGGCGAACGCGGTGAGCACGGTGCCTCCTGCGACCCCCGCGCGATGCGTAGAGGTGACGGTCTTGAGGATTGACGAATACGTAACAGCCAAAGGTCCCCGGGCGACATGCGTCCAGGGCTTACCACAGCAACGGACGCCACCTTACCGGCGTACATGCCCCCCTAGGAACGACCAACCGGGGATGCCCCATATGAGAGGCATCCCCGGTCGGATGTTCAGGCCACCTGTGTGTCCGAGTTGTCTCAGACCAGCTCGGTGACGGTGCCGCCCGCAGCGGCAATCTTCTCCTTGGCGGAGCCGGAGACGGCGTCAACCGAAACCTGCAGCGCCACGGAGATCTCGCCCTGTCCGAGGACCTTGACGAGGTGGTTGTTGCGCACCGCACCCTTGGCGACCAGATCGGCCACCGTGACCTCTCCACCCTCGGGGTAGAGCGTCGCGAGCTTGTCCAGGTTCACGACCTGGTACTCGGTGCGGAACGGGTTCTTGAAGCCCTTGAGCTTCGGGAGACGCATGTGGAGGGGCATCTGCCCACCCTCGAAGCGCTCCGGAACCTGGTAGCGGGCCTTGGTGCCCTTGGTGCCACGTCCGGCGGTCTTACCCTTGGACGCCTCGCCTCGACCCACACGGGTCTTGGCGGTCTTGGCGCCCGGGGCAGGCCGGAGGTCGTGGGCCTTCAGCGGCTGGTTCTCCGCCATGTCAGTCGACCTCCTCAACCGTCACGAGGTGGCGGACGGTGTTAGCCATTCCGCGGAACTCGGGGCGGTCCTCCTTGACAACCACGTCGTGCAGGCGCTTGAGCCCGAGCGAACGCAGGGTGTCGCGGTGGTTCTGCTTGCTGCCGATGTACGACTTGGTCTGTGTGATCTTGAGGCGAGCCATCACATACCTGCCGCTCGGGCACGGAGCAGAGCGGCGGGGGCCACGTCCTCGAGGGGCAGACCACGGCGAGCCGCGATCTCCTCGGGACGCTGGAGACCCTGAAGGGCCGCCACCGTCGCGTGCACGATGTTGATCGGGTTCGAAGAACCGAGCGACTTCGACAGGATGTCGTGAACGCCGGCGCACTCCAGAACGGCGCGCACCGGGCCACCCGCGATCACACCGGTACCGGGGGAAGCAGGCTTGAGCAGGACAACGCCCGCAGCCTTCTCGCCCTGGATCGGGTGAGGGATGGTGCCCTGGATACGCGGAACCTTGAAGAAGCTCTTCTTGGCCTCTTCAACGCCCTTGGCGATGGCCGCGGGAACTTCCTTGGCCTTGCCGTATCCGACACCGACGCTGCCGTCACCATCGCCCACCACGACCAGCGCGGTGAAGCTGAAGCGACGACCACCCTTCACGACCTTGGCGACGCGGTTGATCGCGACGACGCGCTCGACGTACGCGGTCTTCTCGGCGGCGCTGGCGCCACCGTCACGGCCCTTCCGGTCCCGCCGCTCGCCGCCACCGGCACCGCTTCCGCGGCGCTGGGGTCCAGCCATTGGAATTACCTCTCTCTGTTACGTCCGCTGTGCGTAGGAACCGGGGCTTAGAACTTCAGCCCGGCTTCACGGGCGGCGTCAGCCAGAGCGGCAATCCGCCCGGCGTACTGGTTACCACCGCGGTCAAACACGACGGCCTCGACGCCTGCGGCCTTGGCGCGCTCGGCGACCAGGGCCCCGACCTGCTTGGCGAGGGCACTCTTGTCACCCTCGACGCCGCGGATGGAAGCATCGAGCGTCGACGCCGACGCGAGCGTGTGGCCCGCGATGTCGTCGATGACCTGAGCGACCATGTGGCGGTTCGAGCGCGTCACAACCAAGCGCGGACGCTCGGGCGAACCGGAGATGTGCTTCCGGACGCGGATGTGGCGGCGCTTGAGGGCGGCACGCTTGTAGGCGTCGCCCTTGGCGATCTTTACACCGTATGCCATGGCTTACTTACCCGCCTTTCCGACCTTGCGGCGGATAACCTCGCCGGCGTACTTGACGCCCTTGGCCTTGTACGGGTCAGGCTTCCGCAGCTTGCGGATCTTCGCCGAGACCTCGCCGACCTTCTGCTTGTCGATGCCCTCGACACTGAACTTCGTGGGCGACTCGACCTTGAAGGTGATGCCTTCGGGGGCCTCGATGAGGATCGGGTGGCTGTAGCCCAGGGCGAACTCCAGATTGGAGCCCTTCGCCTGGACGCGGTAACCGACACCGCTGATCTCGAGCGCCTTGATGTATCCCTGGGTCACACCGGTGATCATGTTCGCCACCAGCGTGCGGGACAGGCCGTGAAGGGCCTTGTTCTGACGCTCGTCGTTCGGGCGGACGACGTTCAGGACGCCGTCCTCACCCTTGGTGACCTCGATCGGCGCTGCGACGGTGTGCGAGAGGGAGCCCTTGGGCCCCTTCACCGCGACCGTGCGGCCATCGATGGTGACGTCCACACCGGCGGGAACCTGGATGGGGAGCTTGCCGATTCGCGACATGAGCTTTTCCTCCGTTCCCGACTACCAGACGTAGGCGAGGACTTCCCCACCTACGCCCTTCTTGCTGGCCTGCTGGCCGGTCAGGAGACCGTGGGACGTGGAGATGATCGCCACGCCCAGGCCGCCGAGAACCTTCGGCAGATTGGTGGACTTTGCGTATACACGCAGACCCGGCTTCGAGATGCGCTTGATGCCGGCAATCGAACGCTCGCGGTTCGGACCGAACTTCAGGTCGAGAACGAGGCTCTTACCGACCTCGGCGTCCTCGACCTTCCAGCCGGTGATGAAGCCCTCCTGCTGGAGGATCTCCGCGATGTGCGACTTGATCTTGCTGTGCGGCATCTTGACGTCGTCGTGATACGCCGAGTTCGCGTTACGCAGACGCGTGAGCATGTCTGCGATGGGATCAGTCATGGTCATGAGTTGGCCTTCGGCCTCTCTCGCCGGGGTTTCCTGTATGCGCCATCCCTCTCCCCACTCAGTGGCGGGACGGGTGCGGTGCGGGGACCTACGGCGTAGTAAGTCGGTCTAGGGCGGCAGGCGCCCAACCACACAAGCCTACGGCATGTGAGGGCGGGCTCCTGCCGACCAGATACTTACCGAGAGCTTCCGGGTAATCCCAACGCCCAAAGGGCGAAGGAGAATTACCAGGAGCTCTTGGTCACGCCCGGCAGCTCGCCACGGTGAGCCATCTCACGAAGGCACACGCGGCACAGGCCGAACTTGCGGTAGACGGAGTGGGGCCGGCCGCAGCGCTGGCAGCGGGTGTACCCGCGGACGCCGAACTTCGGCTTGCGGGCGGCCTTAGCGATCAGGGACTTCTTCGCCACGGTCAGTTCTCCTTGAACGGGAAGCCGAGGTGACGAAGGAGGGCACGACCCTCGTCGTCATTGGTCGCCGTGGTGACCACGGTGATGTCCATGCCCCGGACCCGGTCGATCTTGTCCTGGTCGATCTCGTGGAACATGACCTGCTCCGTGAGACCGAAGGTGTAGTTGCCACGGCCGTCGAACTGCTTCGGCGACAGGCCACGGAAGTCACGGATACGCGGAAGCGCGAGCGACAGCGTACGGTCCAGGAACTCCCACATGCGGTCACCACGGAGGGTGACGTGGCAGCCGATCGGCTGCCCCTCGCGCAGCTTGAACTGCGCGATCGACTTGCGGGCCTTGGTGACGGCAGGCTTCTGACCGGTGATCGTGGTGAGGTCGCGCACGGCGCCATCGATCAGCTTGGAGTCGCGGGCGGCGTCGCCCACACCCATGTTGACCACGATCTTGACCAGACCGGGGATCTGCATGACGTTCTCGTAGGAGAACTCCTCACGCAGCTTGCCGGCGATTTCCTCGCGGTAGCGCGTCTTGAGACGCGGCGCTGTGGTGGTAGTCATCAGATGTCCTCACCGGTGCGCTTGGCAACGCGGATCTTGTTGCCCTCGTCGTCAAAGCGGTAGCCGACGCGAGTAACGACCTTGTTGCCGTCCTTCTCAACAACCAGCTGCACGTTGCTGACGTGGACGGGGGCCTCGGTCGTCACAATGCCACCGGTCTGCGAACCGCGAGCGGTCTGACCGGCCTTCGTGTGCTTCTTGACCCGGTTGACACCCTCGACGAGGACGCGGTCCTGAGCAGGGTAGGCAACGATGACCTTGCCCTGCTTGCCCTTGTCCTTACCGGTGATGACCTGAACCAGGTCGCCCTTCTTGATCTTCATGCTTACAGCACCTCCGGCGCGAGCGAGATGATCTTCATGAACTTCTTCTCGCGCAGCTCACGGCCCACCGGGCCGAAGATACGGGTGCCGCGGGGGTCGCCGTCGTTCTTCAGAATGACGGCGGCGTTCTCGTCGAAGCGGATGTACGAGCCATCCTGACGACGACGCTCCTTGACGGTGCGAACGATGACGGCCTTGACGACGTCACCCTTCTTCACGTTGCCACCGGGGATCGCGTCCTTGACGGTGGCGACGATGACGTCACCGATGCCCGCGTAGCGGCGACCCGAGCCACCGAGAACACGGATGGTGAGAATTTCCTTCGCACCCGTGTTGTCGGCGACGCGCAGTCGCGACTCCTGCTGGATCACGTCTATCTCCTGATCGTCTGCCGGTTCCCGGCAGGGGCCGCTCCGTTACCGGAGCGAACCCCCACCGAGCCTGGCGGAACCTGCCTGAGGGGAATGCCCCTCAGGAATTACTTGGCCTTCTCGAGGATCTCGACGACGCGCCACCGCTTCGTGGCGGACAGCGGCCGGGTCTCCATGAGGATGACACGGTCGCCGACGCCGGCGGCGTTCTGCTCGTCGTGAGCCTTGAGCTTGTTCGTACGGCGGATGACCTTGCCGTACAGCGCGTGCTTGACGCGGTCCTCGACAGCGACGACGACGGTCTTGTCCATCTTGTCGCTGACGACCAGACCCTCACGGGTCTTACGGAAACCGCGGTCAGTGTTCGTCTCAGTCACAGTCTTCTCGCTCATCAGACGCTCTCCACCGTCTCGATGCCGAGCTCGCGCTCGCGCATCAGGGTGTAGATCCGGGCGATGTCCTTACGGACGGACTTGAGCCGGCCGTGGTTCTCGAGCTGACCAGTCGCCGCCTGGAAGCGGAGATTGAACAGCTCTTCCTTGGCCTCGCGGAGCTTGTTGAGGAGCTCCTCGTTGCCCAGCTCGCGCAGCTCGGACGTCTTGGTACCGGCCGACATCACGACTCACCTGCCTCGCGCCGAACAATCCGGCACTTCATCGGAAGCTTGTGAGCAGCGCGGGTGAGCGCCTCACGAGCAATCTTCTCGTTCGGGTAGGACAGCTCGAACATCACCCGACCCGGCTTGACGTTCGCGATCCACCACTCGGGAGAACCCTTACCGGAACCCATGCGGGTCTCGGCAGGCTTCTTCGTCAGGGGACGGTCCGGGTAGATGTTGATCCAGACCTTGCCGCCACGCTTGATGTGACGGGTCATCGCGATACGAGCGGACTCGATCTGACGGTTCGTCACGTACGCCGGGGTCAGCGCCTGGATGCCGTACTCGCCGAACGCAACCTGCGTGCCACCCTTGGACATACCGCTGCGCTTCGGGTGGTGCTGCTTGCGGTGCTTGACCCTACGGGGGATCAGCATTTCGGTCAGGCCTCCGTTCCGGTGCTCTCAGCCGCCGGAGCAGCGGCGGACGCCTCGGCCTTGGGGGCCTCGGCGGCCGGAGCCGACTGCTGCGGCTTGCGGCCGCGACCGCCACGCTCGCCACCACGGCCACCGCGGCCGGCCGGACGGTCAGCGCCGCCACGGGCCGGGCGGTTGCCCGCACGGGCAGCAGCGTTCTCGGCGCGGACCTCGGCGATGTTCTTGACGTCGCCCTTGTAGATCCAGACCTTCACACCGATACGGCCGAAGGTCGTCTTGGCCTCGAAGAAGCCGTAGTCGACGTTCGCACGGAGGGTGTGCAGGGGCACGCGGCCCTCGCGGTAGAACTCCGAGCGGGACATCTCGGCGCCGCCGAGACGACCGCCGCACTGGATCTTGATGCCCTTGGCGCCGGCCTTCATCGTGCTCTGCATGCTCTTGCGCATGGCACGACGGAAGGAGACGCGGGAGGAGAGCTGCTCGGCGACGGCCTGGGCCACCAGCTGAGCGTCCACCTCGGGGTTCTTGACCTCGAGGATGTTCAGCTGGACCTGCTTGCCGGTCAGCTTCTCCAGCTCGCCACGGATGCGATCGGCCTCGGCGCCGCGGCGGCCGATGACGATGCCCGGACGGGCGGTGTGGATGTCAACGCGGACGCGGTCGCGGGTGCGCTCGATCTCGACCTTCGAGATGCCGGCCCGCTCCATGCCCTTCGTCATCATGCGACGAATGGCAACGTCTTCCTTGACGTAGTCCTTGTACAGCTTGTCGGCGTACCAACGGGACTTGAAGTCCGTGGTAATGCCGAGCCGGAACCCATGCGGGTTAACCTTCTGGCCCATTACCGGGTTCCTTCCTTGCTGCTGACGACCACGGTGATGTGGCTGGTCCGCTTACGGATCCGGTAGGCACGGCCCTGAGCACGCGGACGGAACCGCTTCAGGGTCGGACCCTCGTCCACAAACGCCTCGCTGATGACCAGCGAAGAGGCGTCGGGGTGGTCGTAGTTGTGTGCAGCGTTGGCAATGGCGCTGTCAAGCACCTTGCCAACCGGCACGCTCGCGGCCTGCGGGGCGAAACGCAGGACCGCCTGAGCCTCCGTGGCATCCATGCCACGGATGAGGTCCACCACTCGGCGGGCCTTCATGGGCGTGACGCGGATGTACCGCGCCTGGGCCCTGGCTTCCATGGTTGTCCCTTCGGTGTGAGTCATAGTCGTTTCCACCCCGCGCTAGCGGCGCTTCGACTTCCGGTCGTCCTTGACGTGGCCGCGGAAGGTGCGAGTCGGCGAGAACTCGCCGAGCTTGTGGCCGACCATCGACTCGGTGACGAACACCGGGACGTGGATCTTGCCGTTGTGCACCGCGATGGTGTGACCCAGCATGGCCGGGATGATCATCGAGCGACGGGACCAGGTCTTGATGACGTTCTTGGTGCCAGCTTCGTTCTGGACGTCCACCTTCTTGACGAGGTGGCCGTCGACGAAGGGCCCCTTCTTGAGACTGCGCGGCATCTAAACCCGCTCCTAGCGCTTCTTGTTCGTCTTGCGGCGGCGGACGATGTACTTGCTCGATGCCTTCTTCGGCGAGCGAGTACGACCCTCCTTCTGACCCCACGGCGAGACCGGGTGACGTCCACCGGAGGTCTTGCCTTCACCACCACCGTGCGGGTGGTCGACCGGGTTCATCGCAACACCGCGGACGGACGGGCGAACGCCCTTCCAGCGCATGCGACCGGCCTTGCCCCAGTTGATGTTCGACTGCTCGGCGTTGCCGACCTCACCGATGGTGGCGCGGCAGCGGGCGTCGACCAGGCGGATCTCACCCGACGGCATACGAAGGTGGGCCATGGTGCCCTCCTTCGCCAGCAGCTGCACGGAGGCACCCGCGGAACGGGCGAACTTCGCGCCGCCGCCGGGCCGCAGCTCGATGGCGTGGATGGTCGTACCGACCGGGATGTTGCGCAGCGCCAGGTTGTTACCGGGCTTGATGTCGGCGGCCGGGCCGTTCTCGACACGGTCGCCCTGCGCCAGGCCACGCGGCGCGACGATGTAGCGCTTCTCGCCGTCGGCGTAGTGCAGGAGCGCGATGCGCGCGGTGCGGTTCGGGTCGTACTCGATGTGCGCGACCTTGGCCGGCACGCCGTCCTTGTCGTGACGACGGAAGTCGATCACGCGGTAGGCGCGCTTGTGGCCACCACCCTGGTGGCGAACGGTCACACGACCGGTGTTGTTACGGCCGCCCTTGCTGTGCAGGGGGCGGACCAGCGACTTCTCCGGCGTGGACCGCGTGATCTCGACAAAGTCGGCGACGCTGGAGCCACGACGGCCCGGGGTCGTCGGCTTGTACTTGCGGATACCCATTTCTCAGTCCTCGTCCGATTCCGGACGACTCGACCTCCGTTAGGAGGTCGGGCCGCCGAAGATGTCGATTCGGTCGCCCTCAGCGAGGGTCACGATGGCGCGCTTGGTGTCAGCGCGCTTGCCGAAACCGGTCTTGGTGCGCTTGCGCTTACCCTGACGGTTGATCGTGTTGACCCCGGTGACCTTGACCGAGAAGACCGCTTCGACGGCCTGCTTGATCTGGGTCTTGTTGGAGCCGGGCGCGACGATGAACGTGTACTTGTTCTCGTCGAGCAGCGCGTAGCTCTTCTCCGAAACAACCGGCTTGACGAGAACGTCACGCGGGTCGGAGTAGGTCTTGCTGGTAACGGTCGCCTCGCTCATCAGGCGTCGCTCCCTTCGGTCTCAGCGGTCTGGGGGCCAGACACGAAGGACTCGAAAGCGGCCTGGGTGAAGACCACGTCGTCAGAGACGATCACGTCGTACGTGTTCAGCTGGCCCGGGTCCAGGATGTGCACCTGGGGCAGGTTGCGTGCGGAGAGCCACGCGGCCTCGTCGTTGCGGTCGACGACCAGGAGCACGTTCTTGCGCTCCGAGATCTTGCCGAACAGCGACTTCGCTGCCTTCGTGGAGACTCCACCCTCGACCACGCCGGTGACGACGTGGATGCGGGAGTGGCGCGCCCGGTCGGAGAGGGCACCGCGCAGGGCGGCGGCCTTCATCTTCTTCGGGGTGCGCTGCGAGTAGTCACGCGGCTGCGGGCCGTGGACGACGCCACCGCCGACGAACTGCGGCGCGCGGGTCGAACCCTGGCGCGCGCGGCCGGTGCCCTTCTGGCGGTAAGGCTTGCGCCCACCACCGCGGACCTCGCCGCGACGCTTGGTCTTGTGCGTGCCCTGACGGGCAGCTGCCAGCTGTGCGACAACGACCTGGTGGATCAGCGGAACGCTGGTCTTCGCGTCGAAGATCTCCGCGGGGAGCTCGACGGTACCGGCCTTGTCGCCTGCCGGCGAAAGGATGTCAATGGTGCTCATTACCTCAAGCCCCCTTGGCCGCGGTACGGACCAGGACGAGGCCGCCGTTCGGACCGGGGACCGCGCCCTTGATGAGCAGCAGACCCTTCTCCGCGTCAACCGCGTGGATGGTCAGGTTCTGGGTGGTGACGCGCTCGTTACCCATCCGGCCGGCCATGCGCATGCCCTTGAAGACACGCCCAGGGGTGGCGCAGCCACCGATCGAACCGGGGGAACGGTGCTTGCGCTGGACGCCGTGGCCGGCGCCGAGGCCCTTGAAGTTGTGACGCTTCATGACACCGGCGAAGCCCTTGCCCTTGCTCTTGCCCGTGACGTCAACCTTGACGCCGGACTCGAACACCTCGGCAGTGACCTCCTGGCCCAGCGTGTACTCGCTGGCGTCAGGGGTGCGGAGCTCCACCAGGTGGCGGCGCGGGGTCACGTCGGCCTTGGCGAAGTGGCCCTTGAGGGGCTTGTTCACCTTGCGCGGGTCGATCTCGCCGAAGGCGATCTGGACCGACTCGTAGCCGTCGCTGTCGTTCGTACGGACCTGCGTCACGACGCACGGACCGGCCTTGACGACGGTCACCGGGACAACCCGGTTGTTCTCGTCCCAGACCTGGGTCATGCCGAGCTTCTCGCCCAGGACGCCCTTGATGTTCTTGCTCATCTCGGCCCGTCCCTTCAGAGCTTGATCTCGATGTCGACGCCAGCCGGCAGGTCGAGACGCATCAGCGAGTCAACCGTCTTCGGGGTGGGGTCGAGGATGTCGATGAGGCGCTTGTGCGTGCGCATCTCGAAGTGCTCGCGAGAGTCCTTGTACTTGTGCGGCGACTTGATGACGCAGTACACGTTCTTCTCAGTGGGCAGCGGCACCGGGCCCGCGACCGACGCACCAGTGCGGGTCACCGTCTCGACGATCTTCTTCGCCGAGGAGTCGATGACCTCGTGGTCGTAGGCCTTGAGCCGGATGCGGATCTTCTGTCCCGCCATGGCTACTAGTAGTCCTGTCTCTCGTAACGCTCTGGAACCCGGGGTTCTGAATACTCCGCCTCCGACCCACGCGGTCGGGCGTGTCGCATCCCCTCTACGAAGATCTCCCGAAGGATTTCCCAACCAAGGGGGTGCGGGCCTGAGACCGCGCTGCCGGGGGAGGAACCCCACCGGGCGCCTGGTCGGTGCCACACATACGCTTCCCGAAAGATTCCCGTACGTCCGGCCCTTACAGGGCCGACGAGTACTGTGGGACTCGCTTCCGGTCCTCCCGGCGGGAGGCGCGCAGCATTGACACTCAACCGAGCAACCTGGTCAGTGTGCCATACGGGGTGTGAGCCTGGCCAATCGGCCGGGGATCTTACCCCCCGGGGTCCGATGGTCAAACGCGGGCACGCCTCGGCAACCCCCGTTCGCCTTCCCCCGGCGGCTAATTCGGTCGAGTACCGCAGCTCACCGCCCCTACAGTGACCGGCCGGGCAAGGCATCGTCACCGGGGGCAGAGATCATGCGTACGCACTATCCGCGAACCCCGCATCTGCCCTGGTCACCCGGCGCCACCTCGGACGACGTCCGACTCACCGACCTCGCCGGACTGACCGGCGCGCAGGTCGTGGTCACCGAGAAGCTGGACGGCGAGAACACCACGCTGTACGCCGACGGACTGCACGCCCGCTCCCTGGACTCGGCGCACCACCCGTCCCGGGGCCGGGTCAAGGCGCTCCAGGGGCGCATCGGCCCCCGCATCCCGGCAGGCCGGCGGATCTGCGGCGAGAACGTGTTCGCCCGCCACTCGATCCCGTACGAGGATCTGGCGAGCCACTTCTACGGCTTCTCCGTCTGGGACGGGGACCTCTGCCTCGGCTGGGACCGGACCGTGGAGTTCCTGCGGGACCTGGGCATCCCGACGCCGCCGGTGCTGTGGCGCGGGGTGTTCGACGCCCGAGCGGAACGGACGCTGCGGGCGCTGCGCCTGGACACCGGACGCCAGGAGGGTTACGTCGTACGCCCCGCCGAGGGCTTTCCGGCCGCCGCGTTCGGCCGGCGGGTGGCCAAGTGGGTGCGGCCCCGCCACGTCCGGACGGACACCCACTGGATGCACGCCGCGGTGGTGGAGAACGCGCTGGGGCCGTCCGCCGCACTGTGGGAAACACGGTCGGGCGCCCCGGTGGACCCCGCCGCACTCGCCGCCGCCGTGCGGACCGGGCCGGGCGACGCCCCGGCCGCCCTCGCGACGGCCGACGCCCTGGACGCGCTGGGCCTCACCGGCGACGACCGGCTGACCGGGGTGCTGGCCGCCCTGCTGCACCGCACCCGGCGGGCCGCACTGGCACCCGCCCTGGCGGGCCCGCTCGGCATGCCGCTCGCCCGGCGGACCGCGGACCTCGTGGGGCTGGCCCCCTCGCTGCACCGCCCGTACCCGGACGAGGAGCGGCGCGGCGGACTGGCGCGGATGTCGTTCGCCGCCGGTCTGCCGGTGCTGCACGCGGTGGCCGGCGCGCTGGCCGGGACCCCGGAGGCCCGTGAACAGGTGGAGTGGTCGCGGCTGCACGCCGAGGAGGTGGGCGAACCGGAAGGACTGCGGGAGGCGTTCGCCGGGCTGGAGCCGGACGCCGCCGACCGCTGCCTGGCCCAGGCCCGGGAGGCGTACGCCGCGGGCCGGATCAGTACCGCGCGGGAAGCGGTCGCCGCGACCTGGCGGTGGCGGTCCGGGGACTTCCCGCGCCTGGTCCACCTGGTCGGCCCCTCGGGCAGCGGCAAGAGCACCTTCGGCCGCGGCCTGCCGGGCACCGACACCTACCTCTCCCTCGACGACCTGCGCCTCGCCCGCGGCTCGCGCGCCGACCAGAGCGCCAACGCCGACGTGCTGCGCGAGGGGCTGCGGCGGCTGGAGGCGGCGCTGGTTCCCGGCGCCACCGTGGTCTGGGACGCCACCTCGCTCAACCCGCACCAGCGCGGCCTGGTGCACGCGACCGCCCACCGCCGGAACGCGCTGGTCACCCATGCCGTGGCCTGGGTCGGCGAGGAGGAGCTGACCGCGCGCAACGGCCGCCGCGCCCACCCGGTGCCCCCGGAGGTGCTGGCCTCCCAGCTGCGCCGGTTCGTGCCCCCGTACCCGAGCCAGGCCCACCGCACCTGGTACATCGGCACCAGCGGAACGGTGGAGGACCGGGCCTGATGCGTACGAGCGAGGAGATCTACCACCGGGTCCGCTGGGACACCCGGTTCGACCCGGCACGCTTCGTCCTGGGCGTCGCCCAGCGCGGCCGGGACCCCAAGCGGGTGCCGCTGGAACGGTTCACCCCGGGCGGGGACATCCCCTGGCACCGGGTGCTGTTCTTCGAGGCGGACGGCGAGGTGGTGTGGGACCGGTCCACGGGCACCGACCGGATCGACGCGACGGACGCGGGCCGGATACGCACTCCGCGCAGGCTCCCGTCCCCTTACTTCACATCCCGCACCCCGCACGCGTACTCCCCTTCTACGGAGACCTGGGAACCGGCACCGGCCGGGCAGGCGAGCCGGGCCGGTGCCGGTTCCGTGACCGTGCTGACCTGGAACACCCTCTGGGACCGGTACGACGCCGACCGGATAGACACGGCCCGCCGCCGCCCCCTGCTGCTCGACGCACTGCACGCGGCGGACGCGGACGTCATCGCGCTCCAGGAGGCGGAGCCCGCGCTGCTGGAACTGCTGCTGGGGACCGGCTGGGTGCGCGACGGATACACGCTCGCCACGGAACCGGCGGGCCGGGACGTGGCGGACTGCGGTCTGCTGCTGCTCAGCCGGCTCCCCGTGCGCGAGGCGGGGCTGCACGTCCTCGGCCCGCACAAGGCGGTGGCCGCAGCCGTGTTGGAGACGGCCGACGGCTGCCCGGTCGCGGTGGCCGTGACCCACCTGAGCAGCGACCACTCCCCCGCAGGAGCCGCCCGCCGCGACACCGAACTGGCCGATCTGGCAACGGGGTTGGCCGGTGTCGAGGGCGAGGTGCTGCTCGTAGGGGACTTCAACGACGGCGGCGACCGCCCGCAGACCCGGCTGGCGATGACGGACGCGTGGCACCAGGTCCACGGTCCCGCCGACGCAACCCCGACCTTCGACCCGTCCGCGAACCCCCTGGCAGCCGTCTCCTCCCTCTCCGGCCGCGCCTCCCGGCTGGACCGGGTGCTGCTGCGCACGGACCGGCTGCGGGCGCGGACTGCGGTGCTGACCGGCGACGCCCCGGGCCCGGCGGGGCTCTACATCTCCGACCACTACGGGGTACGGGTGGAGCTGGGCCCGCCGGTACCAGCGGCAGCGGAAGGACTCGCGGAACGGGTCGCCGCCGCCCTCCCCGGCGCCCAGGTCCACGTCGTCGGCTCCCGGCGCATGGGCTGCGCGCTGCCGGACGCGGACCTGGACCTGGTGGCCGCACTGCCCGGCGCGCCCGCCCCGGCGGAGCTGCGGCAACGGCTGGCCGCCACGCTCCCCGAGGCCCGGTGCGTGCGCGAGGTGACGGGCGCCCGGGTGCCCGGCCTGCGCTTCCGCCTGGACGGGCTCAGCGTCGACCTGGTCACGGTGGCGACGGGGTCGCTCTCCCCGGCCGACGCGGTCGGCCACCGCGCGGAACTGGGCGAGGCGGCGGCGATCGCGCTGAGCGCGGTGAGCGACGCTGCGGCGTTGCTCACGGCGGCGGAACCCCACGGGGCGGCCTTCGCGTCCCTCGCCCGGGACGCCAAGGCCTGGGCGCGGGCCCGGGGCCTGGACTCCGCGCCCTGCGGCGGGCTGCCGGGCCTGGCCTGGACCGTCCTCGCGGCCCGTACCGCGCACGAGTCGGGCGACCTGCCGCCCCTCGTACTGCTCCGGCACTTCTTCGCGACCTGGGCGGCGTGGGACTGGGACGAGCCGGTGGGCGGGGCTGCGGCGACCGGCGACCCGGTCACGGTGCTGACCCCTACCGCTCCGGTACGTTCCTGCACCACGCAGGTCTCGGCCGCCGGCCGCGATCTCCTCGCCGCCGAGCTGTACCGGGCCTGGGAGATCCTGGAGTCGGCGGAGGACGGTGACGACCCTCGTCCCCTTCTTTGTGCCCCGCCCGTGCTGCGGGACCGCCACACCTCCTGGGCCCTCGCCTCCGCCCGCCCCGGCCCGGACGAAGGCCGACTGCGCGGCAGGCTCCTCGCCCTGACCGCCGCCCTCGCCGAGGCGGGCGCCGCCGACTGCCGCGTCTGGCCGCGCCCGGTCACGGCCGACGGCCGCGCGGGGTACGCGATCGGCCTGGGCGCGACCCCGCCGGACGGGCCCCGGCTGGCGGAGATCGGGGCGGAGCTGCTGCGCGGAATCCGGGACGCGTCGCTGGCGCCGGTGGGGCTGGCGGCGCTGCGATCGAGCGGGGACGCGGCGTTCACGGACGGGCCCGCCTGAAAGCGGCCGCGCTCCCGCCCCGGGCCCGAGGCGCGCCTACGTAAGGAGGGTCAGCGCCCGGAGGCGTACGGGACGAAGCCCGCCCAAGCGCCCGCCGCGAACGCGAGCCGGGCGCCCCGCACGTTCTTGGAGTCGCGCACGTGCACCGCGCCGGGCGTGATCGCGACCTCGACACAGTCGCCCTCGTTGCCGTTGCTGCTGTAGCTGCTCTTGAACCAGGCCAGCTCAGAAACGTCCTGCGCGGAAGTCCTGCGGATCATGTCTCTCCCAGCACTTGTGCGATGAGGGCCAGAGTCTCCCGGGGGGTGAGGGCCTCGGCCCGGATGGTGCCATACCGCAGTTCAAGGATGCGAAGTTGCCTCCCATCGGTCACCGATCGCCCGCTGAAAGCGCCGTGCGAACGCCCCACCGCCGTACCGTCCTTGAACTTCAGCACGTCGATGTCACCGTCCATCCCTGGATGCGCCTCGCGGTACGTAGGCATTACCTGAAGGCTGACATTGCGCAACTGCCCGATCTCCAGCAACCGTTCGAGCTGTCGCCGCCACTCCATTGTGCCCCCGATGGGCCGCCTGAGTGCCGACTCCTCCAGCACGAAACTGAGGGCGGGAGCAGGCAACCGTTCGAAGATCGACTGCCTGGCCATGCGCGCGGACACCATCCGTTCCACTTCATCCTGCGAGTACGCGGGCTGCCGGGCCTCGAACAGTGCCCGCGCATGGCCTGGAGTCTGCAACAGGCCATGCAGGCCGTGCGCCACGTAGGCCGCAATCTCGACGGCCTTCGCCTCTACCCCCGCAAGGTCCCGAACCTTCTTCGGGTACCGAACCTGCGCCACATCCCGCTTCATCGCAGCGATCTTCCCGCCCGCGCCCAGCACCTCGTCCGCTCTGTCCAGGAACTCCGGCCGGGGAATGCGCCGCCCGCCCTCCACCTTGTAGACCAGGTCCTCGCTGTACCCGATCGCCGCCCCGAACTCGCCCGCGCGCATCCCGGCCGCCTCCCGCCAGGCCTTGATCTGGCGGCCCACGGCGGCGACCACCGCGACCCCCGACTCGTCATCGGGATCGACGTCCCAGCCGGGCTCGTCCGCCCCGCCGTCCACCTGCTGCGTACCAGCCTCATCCACGCTCATCCGTGCCCCACTTCCGACGTGCATGCCGTACCTGCTCAACCCGGTACGTCCCCAGCACGTCACCCCGGACAGCCGGGACAGCAGTGGACAAGCACGGGACAACCGCCGTACTTACGGGCCTCATCACTGTTCACGGTACGCACGCGCGGCCACGCTGAGTGACGTGAATCCACAAACCGCCACCCCCCGAAACCTCACCGCCGAACGCACGTTCACCGTGCTGCTCTCGCCCACCCGGCGGGGCGCCCGGCTCGCACGACTGCTGACCGTGGCGCATCTCGGCCTCTGGGGCCTGCCCCTGGAGTCGGCGGCGCACATCGTCGCTGAGCTGGCCGCCAACGCGTCCGTGCACGGCCGGGTACCGGGACGGAACTTCCAGCTGCGCCTCACGGCCCACCCGGGCACACTGCTGCGGATCGAGGTGACCGACACCCGGGGCGACCGCCTGCCCGCCCCGTCCACCCCCGCCGACGACGCGGAGAGCGGGCGCGGTCTGCTCATCGTCGAGGCACTGGCCGACCGCTGGGGCGTCGTCCCCGGCCCGGTCCCGCGCAAGACGGTCTGGGCGGAACTCGACCTCGTTCCGTGACGGCCTCGCACCGTCACCGAACCCACCGGGTCGCGGGCGCCCACGACCCCCTCGGCCACGACCCGGTGGGCCGCGACGCGGCCGGCCACGACGCCTAAAGGCTTTTAAAGAACTCGGGAAAACAACCCACCCAAACCCCACCCGACCCCGTCCTGACCTGCGTCACTCACACGGGTGACATATGGCAACTGGGCTGGATTTGGGCCGGGTTGGCTGGCATATGCTCGCCGCGACAACCACAGACACGAGACGGCCCCCGGCGAGACGACAATCTCAGCCAGGGGCCTGACCACGAGGAAGTAGACCCTTCCCGATGGATACCCAGCAGGTTATCGCGCCCCCGTGCACCCCGCCCAGCTCTCCCGGCACCCGGCCCGACGTCACGCCGACATCCGGCGTCATCCACGTCAACACCCGCCACGTCTCCGGCTTCACGGTCATCGGCAACCACCTCGCCCAGCACCACGAGCTCTCCCTCGTCGCGATCGGCCTTGCCGCGCACATCCAGTCGCTGCCCGCCGGGGCGAAGGTCGGCATCAAGGTCCTCACCGACCGCTTCCCGGAGAGCGAAGCCCGCATCACGGCGGCCCTGCACGAGCTGGAAGCGAAGGGCTACCTGGACCGCAGCCGCGTACGCCTCCCCAGCGGACGCATGGTCACGCGCACGGTCTCGTACAACCAGCCCGGTGCCAAGCCGTCCACGACGGCCGCTCCAGAACCCCGGCCCCGACCCCGTAAACCGCCGACGACACCCGCCGCCCCACCACCACGCGAGGCCGCCACCCAACCCGCGCCCGCGCCCGTCCACGTACCGCCGCCCACCGCCCCCAGGACTCCGCCCCAACCGCTCCCCCAGCCGCACGCACCCACCGGGGAGCTGCACCGGACCGCCTCCGCGTTTCTGGCCGACCTACGCCGTCACGCACCCCAACTCACGCTCACCGAGGGCGACATCGCGACCCTCACGCCCGGCATCGCCACCTGGCTCGAACGCGACAGCCACCCCGACACCATCCGCCACGCGCTCACCACCGACCTCCCGGTCCCCGTCAAGCACCCCGCGAAACTCCTGCGCCACCGCATCACGACCCTCCTGCCGCCCCCGCTCCCCGGCGCGGCCGACCTCACCCCGCCCCGCCGCAAGGTCCTCGTCATCCCGCTCCAGAACTGCGACACCTGCGAACGCGCCTTCCGCGCCACAGGGCCAGGGCACTGCCGCGACTGCCGAACCGAAGAACCGGCCGTCACACACAGCGCCACCGCGTAACGCCCATCCGCCCTCAACCCCGAACGGACCTGCATGGTCAGCTCACCCCACGAGGCGATGCACCGCATCTTCCAGGAGTACCCGGGCCTCTTCTCCCGCGTCTCCGAAGTGCTCGGCGTCGACCTCCCACAGCCCATCTCGGCCACCGTCCTGCCGACCGACCTCACCGAGGCCAAACCCGTCGAACGCCGAGTCGACACCCTCCTGCGCATCGAGACAGAGACCGACGGACCCTTCCTCCTCGCCATCGAGGCCCAGGGCAAGAAGGACCGGCGCAAGACGACCAGCTGGCCCTACTACGTCAGCTATCTGCACAACAGATATGACGGGCTGCCCGTCCTCCTCCTGGTCGTCTGCCAGGACCACGCCACCGCCGAATGGGCCGCCCGCCCCCTCACCATCGGCCTCCCCCAATGGCCGACCCTCACCCTCAACCCCCTCGTCGCAGGCCCCCACAACATGCCCGTCATCACCAACGTGGCCGAGGCGCGCAAGGACCTCGCACTCGCCACCCTCGCCGCCATCACACACGCCGACAATCCGGACGTCGGTGCCATACTGAAAACGCTCTCCGCCGCGCTGCGCGAAGCACCGGAAACCATCGCCGAACCCATCGTCGAACTCACCGCACAGGGCCTGGGCAACCGCCCGGCCGCACAACAGTGGAGGAACCTGGTGGCCGTGGATACCTCTTTCTACAAGTCCTTCATGTCAGAAGAAATCCGGGACGAAGGCCGCGCCCAAGGCATGGAAAAGGGCCTCCTCCTCATCCTCCAGGCACGCGGCATCGCCCTCACCGACGAGACCCGCGAAAAGATCACCAGCTGCACCGACCTCCCGCTCCTGCACCGGTGGCTCACCCGCGCCGCCACCGCAACCACCGCAGAGGACGTCTTCACCGAGGACCACTGACCCCGGCCCTTGAACACCCAGGGCCTGCCTCCGCATACGCACGCTCTCCGGTCGGTCCCCGCCGGGGAGTACGGTCGCGCCCAGCAGCCTCGCATCCGAATACCGATGCGAAGAACTGAAAAGCGCCGGAGCACGGGCGCTGTATATGCTGCCCGGCGGGACGGGGTGCGTAGCGCAGTGGTTGTCGCGCCTTCACATCATGTGGGAGGACACCGGTTCGAATCCGGTCCGCCCCGTCCCACCTGCGCTTCCGGGCCCCGCCTCTGGCACAATCCCGCCATGCATGTACGCACCACTCAAGGCTGGGCCCTGCGCCCCGCCACCCCCGAGGACGTCGACGCCATAGCCGAGCTCAGGGCCATCGTGATGCGCCCTGACCTCGTCCGCCTGGGACGGTACGACGAGCACCGGGTGCGCCGGCGGCTGCGGGACTCCTACCTCCCCGAGTACACCTCGGTGATCGTCGTCGACGGCCGCTTCGCCGGCTGCGTCACCCTGCGGCCCGACGAGGACGGCCGCTGCCTGGAGAGCTTCTTCCTCGCCGCGGAGCTCCAGGGCGCGGGCATCGGCTCCGCGGTCCTGCGCGAACTGCTGGCCCGTACCGACGCCGAAGGGGTCACGGTCCGGCTGAACGTGCTCCAGGGCAGCGCGGCCCGGCGGCTGTACGAGCGGCACGGGTTCACCCTGGAGCGCGAGGACCCGGTCGACGTCTTCATGGTGCGCCGGCCGCCCGTACCCGCTCCGTGAACAAAGAAGAAGGGCCCCCTCCCACCGCTTGCGCGATGGGAGGGGGCCCTTCTCGGTGCTCTGTGCGGAGCTACCAGGTCAGACGCTCAAGGACTTACTTGAGGATCTTGGTGACCTGGCCGGCGCCCACGGTCCGGCCACCCTCACGGATGGCGAACTTCAGGCCCTCTTCCATGGCGACCGGCTGGATCAGCGCGACGTTCATGAGGGTGTTGTCACCCGGCATGACCATCTCGGTGCCCTCGGGGAGGGTCACAACGCCCGTCACGTCCGTGGTACGGAAGTAGAACTGCGGGCGGTAGTTGTTGAAGAAGGGGGTGTGACGGCCACCCTCGTCCTTCGACAGGATGTAGGACTGGGCCTCGAACTCGGTGTGCGGCGTGACCGAACCGGGCTTGATGATGACCTGGCCGCGCTCGACGTCCTCGCGCTTGATGCCACGGAGGAGCAGACCGACGTTCTCACCGGCCTGGCCCTCGTCGAGCAGCTTGCGGAACATCTCGATGCCGGTGACCGTGGTGGTGGTCTTCTCGGTCTTGATACCGACGATGTCGACGGTCTCGTTGACCTTGAGGACACCACGCTCGATACGACCGGTGACGACGGTGCCACGACCGGTGATCGTGAAGACGTCCTCGATCGGCATGAGGAACGGCTTCTCGACGTCACGCTCGGGCTGCGGGATCGACTCGTCGACGGCCTTCATCAGGTCGAGGACGGTCTGGCCCCACTCCTTGTCACCCTCAAGAGCCTTGAGCGCCGAGACCTTGACGACCGGAAGGTCGTCGCCCGGGAACTCGTACTCGGAGAGGAGCTCACGGACCTCGAGCTCGACGAGCTCCAGGATCTCCTCGTCGTCCACCATGTCGGCCTTGTTCAGCGCGACGACGATGTACGGAACGCCGACCTGGCGGGCCAGGAGCACGTGCTCCTTGGTCTGCGGCATCGGGCCGTCGGTCGCGGCGACGACGAGGATGGCGCCGTCCATCTGCGCCGCACCCGTGATCATGTTCTTGATGTAGTCAGCGTGACCCGGGCAGTCGACGTGCGCGTAGTGACGCGACTCCGTCTGGTACTCGACGTGCGCGATCGAGATGGTGATACCGCGCTGGCGCTCCTCAGGAGCCTTGTCGATCTGGTCGAAGGCCGAGGCCTCGTTCAGGTCCGGGTACGCGTCGTGAAGCACCTTGGTAATGGCGGCCGTAAGGGTCGTCTTACCGTGGTCAATGTGACCGATGGTGCCGATGTTGACGTGCGGCTTAGTCCGCTCGAACTTTGCCTTCGCCACTGGGTCCTCCTGCGGAGTGGTTCTGTACGCCTTGCTTCATCGGCGCCAGGTGATCTTTGCTGGGATGCCGGACCCGGGGGCATGCGGCACAGTGCTTGCGCGCTGCGCCGCATGCCCCACCGGGCTCCGGTGACAAGCCTAAAGCGTGAGCTCGGGAGAGTTACTCGCCCTTGGCCTTCGCGATGATCTCCTCGGCGACGTTCCGCGGAACCTCGGCGTAGGAGTCGAACTGCATCGAGTAGCTTGCGCGACCCGAGGTCTTGCTGCGGAGGTCTCCGACGTAGCCGAACATCTCCGAGAGGGGCACGAGGCCCTTCACGACGCGAGCGCCGCTGCGCTCCTCCATGGCCTGGATCTGGCCACGGCGGGAGTTGAGGTCGCCGATGACATCGCCGAGGTAGTCCTCGGGCGTGGTCACCTCGACCGACATCATCGGCTCCATGAGCACGGGGGACGCCCTGCGGGCACCCTCCTTGAACGCCTGCGAACCGGCGATCTTGAAGGCGAGCTCCGAGGAGTCGACCTCGTGGTAACCACCGTCGAGAAGGGTGACGCGGACGCCGACCATCTCGTAACCGGCCAGGATGCCGAACTGCATGGCTTCCTGAGCACCCGCGTCCACCGAGGGAATGTACTCACGGGGGATGCGGCCACCGGTGACCTTGTTGACGAACTCGTACGACGCGTCGCCGCCCTCGATGGGCTCGATGGCGATCTGCACCTTCGCGAACTGGCCGGTACCACCAGTCTGCTTCTTGTGCGTGTAGTCGATGCGCTCGACGGCCTTGCGGATCGTCTCGCGGTACGCGACCTGCGGCTTGCCGACGTTCGCCTCGACGCGGAACTCGCGCTTCATGCGGTCGACGAGCACTTCGAGGTGAAGCTCGCCCATACCACCGATGATGGTCTGGCCGGTCTCCTCGTCGGAGTGCACCTGGAAGGACGGGTCCTCCTCGGAGAGGCGCTGGATGGCAACACCCAGCTTCTCCTGGTCGCCCTTGGACTTGGGCTCGATGGCGACCTGAATGACCGGCGCCGGGAAGTCCATGGACTCCAGGATGACCGGCTTCTTGTCGTCACACAGCGTCTCACCGGTGGTGGTCTGCTTCAGGCCCATGACGGCGATGATGTCGCCGGCGCCCACCGACGCGATCTCCTCACGCTTGTTCGCGTGCATGCGGTAGATCTTGCCGATGCGCTCCTTCTTGCCCTTGACCGAGTTCAGCACCGCGGTGCCGGCCTCGAGGCGACCGGAGTAGATCCGGACGAAGGTGAGCTTGCCGAGGTGCGGGTCGCTGGCGATCTTGAACGCGAGACCGGAGAACGGCTCGTCGTCCGAGGGACGGCGCTTGATGACGACCTCGGGGTCCTTGACGTCGTGGCCTTCGATGGCCTCGACGTCCAGGGGGGAAGGCAGGTAACGGACGACCGCGTCGAGCAGGGGCTGGACGCCCTTGTTCTTGAACGCGGTACCACAGAACACCGGGGTGACGGTGACGGAGTCAGCCGAGCCCTTCGACGCCAGGGTGATCCGGCGGATCGCCTCGTACAGCTGGTCCTGGGTGGGCTCGACGCCCTCCAGGTACAGCTCCATCATGGCGTCGTCGTTCTCGGAGACGGCCTCAAGGAGCTTGCCGCGCCATTCCTCGGCAGCCTCCTTGAGGTTGTCCGGGATCTCGACGGTGTCGTACATCTCGCCCTTGACGGCCTCTTCGGGGTACACGAAGGCCTTCATCGTCACGAGGTCGACGACGCCGCGGAAGTCGGCCTCCGCACCGATGGGGAGCTGCATGACGATCGGGACCGCACCAAGGCGGTCGACGATCATGTCGACACAACGGAGGAAGTCGGCACCGGTGCGGTCGAGCTTGTTGACGAAGCAGATACGCGGAACGCCGTAGCGGTCCGCCTGACGCCACACGGTCTCGGACTGCGGCTCGACGCCGGCCACACCGTCGAACACGGTGACGGCACCGTCGAGGACGCGGAGCGAACGCTCCACCTCGACGGTGAAGTCGACGTGACCCGGGGTGTCGATGATGTTGATGGTGTGGTCAACATCATTGAGCGGCCAGTGACAGGTCGTCGCGGCCGACGTGATCGTGATGCCGCGCTCCTGCTCCTGCTCCATCCAGTCCATCGTGGCAGCGCCGTCGTGGACTTCACCGATCTTGTACGAAACGCCGGTGTAGAAGAGGATCCGCTCGGTGGTGGTCGTCTTGCCCGCGTCGATGTGGGCCATGATCCCAATGTTGCGGACCTTGGCCAGGTCAAGCGAAGTGGTGGCCATAAGGCTCAATCTTCTCTCGGTCTCGATGGGGT
Organism: Streptomyces sp. NBC_01260; assembly: GCF_036226405.1. NCBI lineage: Bacteria > Bacillati > Actinomycetota > Actinomycetes > Kitasatosporales > Streptomycetaceae > Streptomyces > Streptomyces sp. NBC_01260. The sequence goes on from NZ_CP108464.1 coordinate 3,245,660, forward strand.
GAGCGACTACCAGCGGTAGTGCGCGAAGGCCTTGTTCGACTCGGCCATCTTGTGGGTGTCCTCGCGCTTCTTGACAGCAGCGCCAAGACCGTTGGAGGCGTCGAGCAGCTCGTTCATGAGCCGCTCCGTCATCGTCTTCTCGCGACGGGCGCGGGAGTAACCGACGACCCAGCGCAGTGCGAGGGTGGCGGCGCGACCGGGCTTGACCTCGATCGGCACCTGGTAGGTGGCGCCACCGACACGGCGGGACTTGACCTCGAGCGAGGGCTTGACGTTCTCAAGCGCGCGCTTCAGCGTGATGACCGGGTCAGCGCCGGTCTTCTCGCGGAGGCCTTCCATGGCGCCGTACACGATCCGCTCGGCGGTGGAACGCTTGCCGTTGAGCAGGATCTTGTTGATCAGCGAGGTGACAAGAGGAGAACCATAGACCGGGTCAATGATGACCGGGCGCTTCGGGGCGGGGCCCTTACGAGGCATTCTTACTTCTCCTTCTTGGCGCCGTAGCGGCTGCGGGCCTGCTTGCGGTTCTTGACACCCTGAGTGTCAAGGGAGCCGCGGATGATCTTGTAACGAACACCCGGCAGGTCCTTCACACGGCCACCACGCACGAGCACGATGGAGTGCTCCTGCAGGTTGTGTCCCTCACCCGGGATGTAGGCCGTGACCTCGATACCGGAGGTCAGACGCACACGTGCGACCTTCCGGAGCGCGGAGTTCGGCTTCTTCGGGGTGGTCGTGAACACACGCGTGCAGACGCCGCGGCGCTGGGGAGAACCCTCGAGCGCGGGCGTCTTGTTCTTCTCGACCTTGTCCTGCCGGCCCTTCCGGACCAGCTGCTGAATCGTAGGCACTACTTCTCCGGTTTCTGTGTGCCGTCGGTGAAACTAACCTGGAACAACTCCGACCCACGCGGTCGGGTGTGTCGGATACTGCGGGTCACTGCCCTGAAGGCGGTTCATCCACAGATCACGGTGGCCAAAGACGAGCTCGCCGTGCGGTTGAGGACACGCACACGAGCCCAGGCACAACCCAGGCACAAGGTCTGAGCGTACCTACCTCACAGAGCTGGGTCAAAACAAATGCCCTGAAGGTGACACCCCCTCCCGGGCTGACCCGAACGGGCGCCCCCACCCGGGACCCGGCCCGTGTCCCACGTCACAGGCGCTCGCCGTCGGGCGCGACGGGGTTCGCGTCTCTGGTCGGCCGGCGCGGCGGTGGGCGCAGCCGGGGAATCGTGGGCACCCGGGAGCTGCGGCTTTTGGGGACGAGGGCAGGAGCGGACGGAACAGGGCCGTCCCTCCGCTCACCGCCGGCCGCCGGTCCGGTCCGCGCGGTCCGCTCTTCGGCGGCCTCGCCTTCCCGGGCCCGGTCCGCCGCGCCGCCCGCCTGCCTGCCTGCCTGCCTGCCGGTGGAACGGGATCACCGCCGCCTGCCCGGACGCCTCCCTCACCAGGCGCAAGGTACGGCCGCCCGCGGCCCTCGCCTCCCGGAGCGCGGGCTCGTACTGAGCGGCGGCATCGCGCCAGCCGCTGGAGTAGGCGCGCAGCTCACGCCGTTCCATCTCCTCCCGCAGCAGCACCAGGACCTCGTCGGGAGCGCGGGTCTCGAGATGGCGGCCGAGCGCGGCGAGGAGCCCGGACAGGGTGTCCGGCTCGTCGGCGGGGTCACCCACGGGCGGTGGGGCCGCGTCCGGGGTGCGGTGGCCGGGAGGGAAGCCCTCGGCGGGAGAGCCGGCGGGCGCTTCGGCTCCGGCGGAGGCTTCGGCTTCGGCGGAGGTTGCGGGTGCGGGTGCGTCCGCCGCCGGTTCCTCCGCGACGGGCTCTTCGACGGAAATCCGGGGTCGCTCTTCACGCCCGGCCACGCGCACCCCCCGTTCTCCGGCCCGAACCGCACACCGCCACAGTCCACCGAACTGAGCCGCTCCACCGCCAAGGCGCTCCGCTCCCTCGACGACAACGACGTCGACGGCCTGCTGAAACTCCTGATGGGCGAGAAGCAGTTCGCGCGCTTCGAGCGGTACGAGATCACCATGCAGGACATCGCCGCGATCCTGGAGGCGTACGGCAAGGAGACCGGGCTCGGCCTGGGGGAAGGCTGAGCCTCGACGCGTTCGCGGAAGAACACGCCGAGGCTCTCGAGGCCGACCTGCTGAGGCACTTCGGCGTGGACCTGCTCGACTGGCACCGCGGCCGGCTGACCAGCCGTCGGCTCGCGGTGCTGGTCAAGCACATGCCACGCGACAGCGCCGTCGCCCAGGAAATTCACGGGGAAAGCGCCGACTGGACGGTGACCGACTACCTTCTGGCCGCTGCCGTGGACCATCTCGCCGCCGCGAACTGGATGTTCGCCTCCGTCAACACGGACGAGGACGCCGACGCGCCCGAGCCGCCGGTGCCGGTACCGAGGCCGGGCGACGCGGCCTCCCTTGAGGGCTCCACGGACGAACAGGCAACGCCGCCCGGCCCGGATGACCTCATGCGCTTCTTCACCTGACCGTGCCCGGGGAGCCGGGTTCCGGGGTGCACGGCAACCACCGGTCCCGGGAAGAGTATGGAAACCAGCTGGACCGAGGGTGCAGAAGAACATACCGACAAGCATGAAAAAGAATCCCGTAGGCCCATGGAATCAACCCTCACCGCGTCCCGAAGGTTTCCTTCCCCAGCACGTGACACCATTTTAATGAAGACCCGCGGGACAGTCCGTTGAACATCTTCAAGCGCCCCGTGGCGCATGCCAACGCGAGAATGCCTTGCTGATCTTCCGTACACTCCAGCTCGTGTTGAAGTGGAAGGAGACGTGGGGAAGGAATTGCCCTTTGTGGACCTTCTCTTCGCGCCACAACGAGTCAATGACCGACTCGTCCCCGAAGAATTGCCAGAAGACGTTCTCGACCCGGGACGCGTGAAGGACCTCAAGGATCTCCCTGGCCTGGCTTCTGCCGTCCAGCCAGAAGATCACCAGAGTGGGCGCACCGCCTGCGGCTTCCACCCGCTTCACGATGAGCTCCGCGGCCGGCAGCGGCTTGGATCTGATCAATGACTCGTGGGTCAGGTCGAAGAACTCTTCCACGCGACTGCGCGGAACAGCGTCGGTGAGCAGACGTCGTCGCATGTTCGGCCTGGTTGCCCATTCCTGAACCCAACTCGCACGGGACTGCTGCTGCAATTCCGTGCGGGCGACGGCCGGACCGTCGTGGCCGCTTCCGTAGAGGAGGATCTCGATTCCCGCACCGGGAGTGAATCTGTCGGCAACCGCGAGGGAACGCTCTGCATACCACGCGATCGAACGCTTTCTCCGGGGAATGAAATATCGCTCCTGCGATATTGGCGCAACGAGAACGACACGAACAGTTTCAGTGCTCATGCGGGGATCCTAGCACCCCAAGATAATTGCGAGGAGATCATGACCAGAGATATAGCCGAGCTGGACAGGGACCTTGGCCAGGCAGAGACAGATATCGGTTCCGCCCGTGCCGATATCACGAAACTCAAGAGCTCCTATCGATCACTCCGCACCACACAGAGCGGCCTCTCGAACACCTTCGCGGGGGTCAGCAACACCATCGCCGCAGTGACTGGCGGCTTGACCGGAATCGCCGCCGGCCTCACAGCCCTCACGATCGGTGTATCAGCCTTCAAGATCGACGAAAAGGGATTGACCATTCTCGGGGCCACCCGGGAGTGGAAGCTTTCTCAGGGGCTTATCACAAGGATTCAGAAGAAGATCGAATCCGAGCATCAAAAGGCGGCAAGGAAGACGAAGGAGGAGAACGAGAAGCTCCTGGAGGACCACAAGGACTACATAGAGAAGATCAAGGACATCGACCAGGACGTCCAGAAGATAAAGGACGCGATCAGGCGGGCCGGAAGCGCCGCCCAGCAGGAGCAGGAGCGGCTGCGTGCCGACCCTTTGAACAGAACGAACCAAGGAATCGATCATCGGAGCCGCCCCCTGGTTCGTGGTGTCGCCAGCGACGTCAGGGTCCTGCGCAGCGCCGTCACCGAACTCACGGCGGCGTTCGCCTGATGAACGGCTGCCTGGACCCGAATCACCGCGGATCAAGGGAGATTCCGAATGAGTCTGACGCAAGCCGTCGGTAAGTCCTCCACCGCCCTCGCGCGGCTCCGCTCACAAGCGGACAGCGCCGGCAAATCGGTGAAGTCCCTGGCCGCCGGAGCCCGGACCGGTGACACCGGCCTCAAAAAAATCAAGAGCTCCGCCCAGGGCTCCGCCCGCGAGCTCACCAAGATCCAGCAGTCCGCCGACAAGGCCGAGCGCTCGATGTCCAAGGCCGGAAAGACCGGTCAGAAGAGCGGCACCCAGGTCGGAAAGTTCAAGTCCGGGGCCGACAAGGCCTCCAAGGGCATGAAGGGGCTCAACAAGTCGATGAAGGGCAACCTCGTCGGCCAGTTGCTCTCCCTGCTCGCCCCGCTGGTCGAGAAGGTGGTCGAGATGGCCGCCCGGTCGAAGACCATGCAGAAGGTCCTCAAGGTCGCCTTCGACGCGATCAAGAAGGTCATCAGCTCGGTCATGAAGGCCGTCGGACCGATCATGAAGAAGGCCGGCGCGCTGATCAAGCAGGTCTGGGACGGCATCAAGAAGGCGATCACCGTCGTCATCAAGGCCGTCGCCAAGGTCGTCACGACCTACTTCAACGCCTGGAAGAAGATCATCACGACGGTCATGAACGCCGTCAAGCAGGTGATCTCCAGTGTCTGGAACGGCATCAAGAAGGTCATCTCGCCGGTCATCAACTGGATCCGCGACGTCATCCCCAAGGCCTTCAGCAGGGTCAAGGAGAAGCTGTCGAGCATCTGGGGCGGGCTGAAGGGCATCGCGAGCCGGGCCTTCGACGCGATCAAGGGCGCCGTGAAGGCGCCCGTCAACTCCGTCATCCGGCTCATCAACTCCGCGATCGACAAGCTCAACCGCATCAAGGTCTCGATCCCGGGCTGGGTCCCCGGTGTCGGCGGCAAGACCTTCGGCATCAGCCTGCCGAAGATCCCCCAGCTGGCGGCCGGCGGCATCGTGGCCCCGCGCAACGGCGGTGTGCACGCCATCGTCGCCGAGGCCGGTGAGGCCGAGGCCGTACTGCCGCTGTCCAAGCTGGACCGGCTGCTGCGGCACACCGCCCGCCGGGCCAGGGCCGACTCGGTCAACGCCACGGCCGGAGCGGTCTCCGGATTCCGGATCGAGAACTACTACGAGGCGTCCACGGCCGACCTCCAGGAGACGGCCGCCGCCCTGCTGTTCCTGTCCAAGGCGCGCGGATGAGTGCCGCGGTGATCGGCGCCGACCCGTTCGCGGGAGTAGCGGGAGCGCTGGGTTCCTTCAGCGGCCGCGTCACGGGCGCTGCCCAGTCCATACGGGCCGCCGCACAGGGCATCGGCCGGGCCGGGACCGCCGCCGACCGGATCAAGGGCTCCGCCGACGCTGCCGGAACGCAGCTCCGGCAGCTGAGGACCAAGGCGGACACGGCCGGGAAGTCCCTCACCAAAGCGGGCCGCACCGCCGGCCGTACGGCGGCCCAGCTCCGTACCGGCAGCGCCAAGGCCCGCACCACCCTCGCACCCCTCAACTCCATCGCCACCGAGGCCGGCCTGTTCAGCGGGGTCGTCGGCGTCCTCGGCAAGGGCTCCGGCACGGTGTCCACGCTCATGGGCCTCTTCGGCGGCGCGGTCACCGTCGCCTCCGGCGCGATGACCTCCGTCAACGTCGCCATGCGCGCCAACCCGCTCGGCTTCGTCCTCGGCCTGGTGAGCCCCCTGGCCGGGTACCTCATCGAGTACGCGCTCAACTCGCAGACCGGCCAGAAGATCATGAAGCAGGTCCTCGACCAGGTCCTCCAGGTCTTCCTGAGCATCGGGAAGTTCCTCGGCCCCGTCCTCAAGGCGTACGCCACCGTCATCTCGGCCTACTTCGAGGCCGCCTTCACGGTCGTCACCACGGTCCTGGCCGTCGTCGGCGCACTCCTCTCCAAGGATTTCGGCGGCACCCGCTCCGCCGTCACCTCGGCCACCAACGCGGTGTCCGGCATCATCCGCCGCGCGTGGAGCGGGTTCCGCCCGGTCGTCCAGCCCGTCCTGGACTGGATCACGAAGAAGATCCCCGACATGTTCACCCGGGTGAAGACCGCCATGTCCAGGACCCTGAACGGCATGGGCGGCTTCATCAGCACCGGCATGCAGGGCGTCATGGCCGCCGTCACCGGCCCGGTCAAAGCGCTGATCTCCTTCGCCAACCGGGTCATCGACGGCCTCAACAAGCTCAGCTTCAACTTCTTCGGCAAGAAGTTCGGGGTCGACCTCCCCAAGATCCCCCAGCTCGCCGAAGGCGGCGTCGTCCAGCCCGCGAGGGCGCCCGGCGGCTCCCCCGTCCTGCCGTTGTCCGCGCTCAGCCGGCTGCGCCCCGCTGACGCCGCGCCGCACCCCACGGGCTCCACCGGCACCACGGACCGCTCACGGCTGCGCGCGTACCACGCGACCGAGGGCAACGGCCCCCTCGCCGTCGCCACCGACCTGCTGTTCCTGCGCGGGTCGGCGGCATGAGCATCCACCCGCCCCACGACTGAAGCGAGGTGACGGCCCCTCATGGCCGAGACCACAACCACATATGCCCAGGAGACCGAACCCGGCTCACTGATCACCCGCGACGGGCAGATCCAGTGGGCCGGACTGCTGATGGGACCCGGTACGCCGTACGAGATCGACCGCACGGGCCTCACCGGCTGGGACGACCTGCCGGTGCTCGACACCGGCGACATCTCCCGCCCCGACCAGCACGGCGCCTGGCCCGGCGCCCGCTGGGCGCAGCCCCGTCTCGTCGGCGCGTCCGTCTGGCTACTGCCGCGCACGGCCGGTCAGGCCCTCGGCGTCGTCTCCGCCTTCCGCGCCGCAACCGGCGCGGACGACGGCGAGCAGTGGCTCGCCGTGCGGCTGCATGGCGAGACGCTGGCCGTCCGGGCCCGGGTCAGCCGCCGTGTCGTACCGCAGGACCGGTCCTACGTGGTGCACGGCGCGGCCAGGACCAGTCTCCAGTGGACCGCCACCGACCCGCGCCGGTTCGGGGCCGTGCTCCGCGAGACCCGGGCCACGCTGCCCCTCACGGAACCGGGCCTGGACTGGCCGGCCGAACCCGGCATCGTCGGCATGGGCCTCGCGTGGCCTCTGGAGTGGGGGACGGCCGGAGCCGCCGGCACCTGCACCGCCGTGAACGGCGGCGGCGCGGCGGCCCAGCCGATGATCGAGTTCCGCGGCCCGCTCCGGCGCCCGACGCTGACCCGGCTCGGCGACGGCCGGCGGCTCCGGTACGACATCGTGCTGGGCCCCCAGGACGTCCTGACGGTGGACACCGAATCCGGCACGGTGCTGCTCAACGCCACCGCGTCCCGGCTCTACACCGCGTCCCCCGTGTCCGTACCCGAGCAGCTGTTCCACCTGCCGCCGGGCGCCACGGAGCTCTCCTTCCGCTCCGACGACACCACGCCCGACCCCCGGGCCTCCGTCACCCTGCGCTGGCGCGACGCCCACTGGTGATCCCCGCACGGCCCACGACCGACACCCCATCACTTCCCAGGAGGACAACATGCCCGTACGCAGCGCGTGGCTGATCAACCGCACCGAGACCGAGACCGGCCAGTCCCGGGCCGACACCCGCCTCGCCCCGGTCGGCACCATGACCCCGAACGGAGCACTGACCACCGCCGGCGGCGTGCTCCCCGGCTCCACCGGCGGCGAGTACCTGATGTCCGGTCTCTACGTCTTCGGCGAGAGCGCCGGGATGAACGCCACCGTCGCCCCGGGCCGTGCGGTGATCCAGGGCCAGGGACCGGCCGGCGCCTACCCGGTCGTCCTCACCGACTACACCGAGGTGACCTTCGGCGACGGGGACGCCTCCAACCCGCGCATCGACCTGGTGGTCCTGCGCGTGTACGACACCCAGTTCGACGGCACCGGCCGCACGGAAGCCGTGCTGGAGGTCGTCGTGGGCAAGGCCGAGGCCACCCCGGAGCCGCCGCTGCTCCCGGACGCCTCGCTTCCGCTCGCCCGTGTCCTGGTGCCCGCGGGCGCCTCGGTGGGCACCGGCGGCATCGCCTGGGCCGACGCCGTGTACGACATGCGGGTCTCGACCGTGGCCGTCGGCGGCATCCTCGCCGACTCCTGGAACCGCGACACACCCGGCGGATACCCGGGCCAGTACCGCGACACCTCCAGCACCCTGCAGCGCTGGGACGGCACGCGCTGGACGAGCTACCCCCGCCAGGCCGGCGGCATCGCCCCGCAGGGCGCCCTCGCCGCGGGCGAGTACACCGGCCAGTACCGCGACGAGGCCGGGCGGCTCCAGCGCTGGGACGGCACCGTGTGGCGGCCCGCCGTCCCGTCCTCCGCCTGGGCGTACAACAACGACGGCGGCTACTGCGCCACCACCGCCTGAGTGGAGGCGGTCGCCGACACCAACGGCCCCACCATCACCGCCACCTTCACCGCGCCGGTGACGGGCGCGATCCTGGTGACCGTGGGATTCGTGGGGAACACCGGGGTCGACGGCCAGTGGTGCCGGATGGGCGCCAACATCCGCAAGGGCGCGACCCTGGTCCTCGCGGCGAACGAGGAGCGTGCGGCGACGGTCGGGTCCAAGGCCCTGACGTCGGTGGCCTCCACCTTCCGCGTCACGGGGCTCCAGCCCGGCGCCGAATACTCCGCGGTCTCCGCCTACTGCTCGTCGGCGACCAGCAACAGGGGCTGGTTCGACAACCGTTTCATCCGCGTCGATCCGCTCGTGTGAGGCAGCCGATGACCGCATCCGTCACCACGCCCGTCTACCGGGCGCTCTTCTGCGACCTGCGCACCGACCGCCTGCTGGACGTGCTGCCGCTCACGGAGACCAAGTTCGACGACTACATAGGCAAGCCCGGATCGCTCACCGCCACCGTCCCCCTGCCCGGGGGAGCGCTCGCGGGCAGGGCGCGGGCCGCGCTCCAGCCCGGCCGCACCGCGGTCTGGCTGGAGCGCGACGGCGACATCTGGTGGGGCGGGATCCTGTGGACCTGCACACCGGAATCCGACGAACAGGGCCGGCTGACCGTGCAGTTCCAGGCCGGCACCTTCGACTCCTACCTGGACCACCGCATCCTCGCCCACGACCTGGCGGGCACCGGAACGGACCAGTTCGAGATCGCCCACACCCTGATCACGCACGCGCAGGACCAGCCCGGCGGCGACATCGGCATCAGCCCCGGTCACGACCATTCCGGGGTGGTAAGGGACTTCGCCTACGCGTACTCCGCGCTCACCCGCGTCCGGGAACTGCTCGACAACCTCGGCCGGCTGAGCGACGGGTTCGAGTGGCGCGTCCACTGCTACCGGGACGCCGAGGGCCGCCGGGTCAAGCGCCTCCAGCTCGGCCACCCGCAGATCCGTACGGGACACACGGACATCGTGCTGAGCCACCCCGGCCAGGTGCTCACCTACAACCTGCCGACGGACTCCACCGTCCAGGCGAACGTCTGGGTGGCCCGGGGTGACTCCGCCAACACCGACCAGTCCCAGGAGTCCCAGCCGCTCACCGTCAGCGAGACGTCCCCCGGCGACCTGGAGGCCGGCTGGCCCCGTCTGGAGCTCACCTCCGACCACAGCGGCGTCTCGGACACGGCGACCCTGCGTTCGCTGGCCGCCGCCGAACTGGCCCGGCAGAACCGGCCCGAGGTCATCCCGGAACTGACCGTGCTGCTCGACGGCCGGATCACTCCGGCGCTCCTCGGCGCCCGCATCCGACTGCGGATCCACGACCTGTGGCACCACGAGGGCCTGGACGCCGCCTACCGGATCGTCGGCATCGCCGTCACCCCGCCGCAGCGCACCCAGGCCGAGACCGCCGTCCTCTACCTGGAAGGAGCCTGACCCGTGGCGATCATCCCCACCGACCTGCTCGACCGCATCCGCGCACTGGAACGCCAGGTCAGGGACCTGATGGGCAGTGCCAACACCACTCCGCCGCTGAATCAGATCATGGGCGGCGAGGTCGTCATCGGCGACCGGGGGCGGCTGCGGGTACGCACCTCCGGCGACGAGGACCTGCTCTACCTGGGCCGGGTCCAGCCGGACCGCGGCACGGACGAACCGCAACAGGGCTTCGTCGTCCGCCGCGACGACGGCTCCCTGGCCCTGACCGTCTGGACGGCGGCCCCGGACACCCTTCCCGTCCAGCCGGTGCAGGTCTTCGACCGCCGGGGCAACGTGGTCCTCGCCGACGATGCCGCCCTCGGCGGACTGGCCCGCCCCTACATCCCGTACCCCCTGCCCGGCCCGGCCGACGCGACGCGCTGGGAGTCCACCGGGTCGACCGGCTGGACGACGCTCTACCGGGGTCCGGGCCTCGTCCAGCACCCCCGGCTGCACTGCGTGGTCGCCGCGGAGGGCAGCACGGGCGCCGAGGTGCGTCTGCTCGTCGACGGCGTACCGCTGGGACCGGTGGGCGTGCCGGGCGACGGCCTGACCTTCACGGAGCGGCTGCCGGCCACCTTCGGCGCCACCGTCTCCTTCGAGATCCAGGCGAAGGTCGCGGCCACCGGCGACACCCTGCGCTGCCGTCCGCTGGCGCTGTACGGCATCCAGTCCTGACGCGCTCCGGGACCGGCCGCGCGTCACGCGCGGCCCGGTCCCGATCCGTCAGCCGTCGGACGGCCACCCCATCAACCACCGAGGAGGGCACCCGCGTGCTGCCTGAAAACATCCCCACCGTCACCGTCACCGCCCGCTACCTGACCCCCGACGGCCGCCCGATGAGCGGCACCGTCGAATTCCGGCCCCCGGCGCTCCTCACCCACGCCGAGGAGGACCTCTTCCTGGGCGGTCCGACCCGGGCCACGCTCGACGCGGAGGGCAGGATCAGCGTCGTCCTGCCCGCCTCCGACGCCCCCGGCTGGAACCCCGCCGCCTGGACGTACACCGTCACGGAGAAGCTCGCCGGGCTCTCCCGCGGCGGACGCGTCTACCAGATCGCTCTGGCGGCCGCGGTCCCGGCCGTGGACCTCGCCGACATCGCCCCGGCCGATCCGGGCACCCCGCAGTACGTGGCCGTACCGGGGCCGCCGGGACCCGCCGGGGAGCTGGGCCCCGAGGGCCCGGCCGGACCGGCCGGCGCGGTGCACTCCGTCAACGGCCACGCCGAGGCCGACATCGTGCTGGGCGCGGCGGACGTCTCGGCCCTCGCCGCGGCGTCGGCGGGAGCGCCGGGCGGCGTGGCCACCCTCGGCACCGACGGGCTGGTCCCGGCAGCCCAGCTCCCGGCCGGCGGCGGCGCCGTCGCCTCCGTCAACGGCCAGACCGGTGAGGTCCTGCTGACCGCGACCGACCTGGGGGCGCTGACCCAGGCGGCGGGCGACGCCCGCTACCTGGCACTCGGCGGCGCCCCGGTCGCCTCGGTCAACGGCCTCACCGGCGCCGTCACCCTCGCAGCGTCGGACGTGGCCGCGGTACCGGCGGGCGAAGGCGTCCTGCTCGCGGGGCCCCAGGAGATCGCGGGCGCCAAGTCGTTCGTCACCCCGCCCTCCACGAAGGCTGCCCCGGCCACCGCCGACCAGCTGACCCGTCGCGGCTACGTGGACGCGGTCTCGTCGGCCGGTACCTGGACCCCGTCGTCGATGGGCTTCAGCGGCTGGGCGTTCGACCCGGCGGTGAGCTCCGCGAGCACCCCGCAGTACTGCATCAACGGCTGGGTGTACCTCATCGGCGTCCCGCTGCACGCGCCCACGACCGTGAAGAACGTGGTGTTCTACATCCCGGGGTACGTCGGCGGCACGCTCAGCGTGTCCTCGTACGCGGGCCTCTACACCGACACGGGCACCCGGGTCGGGCTGACCGCCAACCTCACCACACTCATCAAGCAGACCGAGGGCACAACCGTCGTCTGCCCGCTGGCGGCCTCGTACAACGCGGCGGCGGGCAACTACTGGATCGGGCTCGTCGTCAACGGCCCCAACCCCAGCAACAGCGGCCCCGCCTTCCTGCGGGCGGCCAGCGTGGGCGAGGCCCCCGGCGGCAGTGCCCGGATGCCCGGCAAGTTCATCCGCCACGGCCGGCTGAGCACCACCGGCCAGACCTCGCTGCCCAACTCCTTCCCCACCGACAAGGTGGTTGCCGACTCCAACTCCATCTGGGCGGCGCTCTCCTGACCACGCCTTCGTGAAGGGGCCCCGCACCGGGTGGTGCGGGGCCCCTTCGCGTACCCACCCGAACGAAGGGACCACACGACCATGGCCACTCCCCTGACCGCCGGCCAACTGCTCGCCGCGTTGCACGCCGAAGGCGTCGACGTCGTCGGCTACGAGAGCTGGCGCACCCACAACCGCAACCACAAGGGCGCCTGGGGCCCGCTGAACGGCGTGATGATCCACCACACCGTCAGCAGCGGCACCGACGCCTCCGTGGCGCTCTGCTACAACGGCCACTCCGCACTGCCGGGCCCCCTGTGCCACGGGGTCATCGACAAAACCGGCACCGTCCACCTGGTCGGCAACGGCCGCGCCAACCACGCGGGCGGCGGCGATCCGGCCGTCCTCCAGCGGGTGATCGCGGAGGACTACGGCGACCGCCCGCCCGCCCCGCACGAGCACGAGGGCAGCGCCGGTTCCGTCGACGGCAACGCCCGCTTCTACGGATTCGAGTGCGTCAACCTCGGCGACGGCGAGGACCCGTGGCCGGCCGCCCAGCTCGAAGCGATCGAACGCGTCTCGGCCGCCATCTGCCGCGCCCACGGCTGGACCGCCCGCAGCGTCATAGGCCACCTGGAATGGTCCGACTGGAAGGTCGATCCGCGCGGCTTCACCATGCCCGCGCTCCGGGACCGGGTCGCCGCCCGGCTGGGCGGCCCGGCCGGTGGCGGGTCCGCCCCCCGGTACCAGCCGTTCCCGGGCGCCTCGTTCTTCTCCGGCCGCACCAGCTCGCCCGCGATCACCGCCATGGGGCGCAGGCTCGTCGCCGAGGGCTGCTCGTCGTACACCGTCGGCCCCGGCCCCCGCTGGACCGACGCCGACCGCCGCTCGTACGCCGCCTGGCAGCGCAAGCTCGGCTTCCGGGGCAGCGACGCCGACGGCGTACCGGGCCGCACCTCCTGGAACGCCCTCAAGGTCCCGTACACGAAATGAGGAGCCCGCGACCATGTCCGATGCCGCCCGCCGCACCACCCGCACCCTGGTCCAGACCGCCCTCTCCCTTGCCGTGCTTCTGCCCGCACTCGTCGACGCGTCCGGGCTCCCGGCGACCCTGCCCCGGGTCGCCGGGGCCCTGGCCGTCGCGGGGGCGCTGACCCGGGTGATGGCCGTACCCGGGGTGCAGGCGCTGCTCCCGGCGTGGCTGCGCACCGGGCCGACGGGGGACGACACCACAGGAGCCGCCCATGACCGAGACTGATCCGAACAATCCGGTCGCCGTCGCCCTGGAGCTGGAACGCCTGCGCGGCACGCTGGAGGCAGGCTTCGCCCGCGCCGACGGCCAGCTGGCGCTGCTGGTCCAGCGCAGCGACCAGACCGACAAACAGCTGGCCGACCACGAGTCCCGGCTCGACGCGCTGGAACGTACCCGCTGGCCGCTGGCGAGCATCGGCGTCCTCACCGCTACCGCCGGCCTCGCCGTCGCCCTGTGGGAGACCGTGCGCTGACCCGCGCCCGGATCGGCCTGCGGCAGTCAGGCCTCCGACGACGCGGCAGCCGCTCGCTAGCGCCTGTATTGCGTTGTCACGCGGCGTCACGGGGCTGGGCACGCAGAAGGGCGCCCACCCCGTACCTGACGGGGTGGGCGCCCTTCTCACTCACTTCTACTGGTTGTACGGACCGTAGTCGTAGTCCTCCAGCGGAACGGCCTGGCCGGAGCCGGTGCCGAACGGCGAGTAGTCGATGTCGTCGTAGCCGACGGCCGAGTACATCGCGGCCTTGGCCTCCTCGGTGGGCTCGACCCGGATGTTGCGGTAGCGGGACAGACCCGTACCGGCCGGGATGAGCTTACCGATGATGACGTTCTCCTTGAGGCCGATCAGGGAGTCGGACTTGGCATTGATCGCCGCGTCCGTCAGGACCCTGGTCGTCTCCTGGAAGGAAGCCGCGGACAGCCACGACTCCGTCGCCAGCGAGGCCTTGGTGATACCCATCAGCTGCGGACGACCGGAGGCGGGGTGGCCGCCCTCGGTGACCACACGACGGTTCTCGGTCTCGAACTTCGAACGCTCGACGAGCTCGCCCGGCAGCAGTTCCGCGTCGCCGGACTCGATGATCGTCACGCGGCGGAGCATCTGCCGGATGATGATCTCGATGTGCTTGTCGTGGATCGACACACCCTGCGAGTTGTAGACCTTCTGGACTTCGCCGACCAGGTGGACCTGGACCGCGCGCTGACCGAGGATCCGCAGCACGTCGTGCGGGTTGGTGGCACCCACGGTGAGCTTCTGGCCCACCTCGACGCGGTCGCCCTCGCCCACCAGCAGACGGGCGCGCTTGGAGATCGGGAAGGGGATCTCCTCGCTTCCGTCGTCCGGCGTGACGACGAGCTTCTTGGTCTTCTCGGTCTCCTCGATCCGGACCCGGCCCGCGGACTCCGAGATCGGGGCGACACCCTTGGGCGTACGGGCTTCGAAGAGCTCGACGACTCGGGGCAGACCCTGGGTGATGTCGTCACCGGCCACACCACCGGTGTGGAAGGTACGCATCGTCAGCTGGGTACCGGGCTCACCGATGGACTGGGCGGCGATGATGCCGACCGCCTCACCGATGTCGACCAGCTTGCCGGTGGCGAGCGAGCGTCCGTAGCAGAAGGCACAGGTGCCGACCGCGGACTCGCAGGTCAGGACCGAGCGGGTCTTGACCTCCTCGACGCCGGCGCCCACCAGGGCGTCGATCAGGACGTCACCGAGGTCGACGTTGGCAGGCGCGATGACCTTGCCGTCGATGACGACGTCCTCGGCGAGCATGCGGGCGTAGACCGAGGTCTCGACGTCCTCCGTCTTGCGGAGCACGCCGTCGGCGCCCTTGACGGCGATCTTCAGCTTGAGGCCGCGGTCGGTGCCGCAGTCCTCCTCGCGAATGATCACGTCCTGCGAGACGTCCACCAGACGACGGGTCAGGTAACCCGAGTCGGCGGTACGCAGGGCGGTGTCCGCCAGACCCTTACGGGCACCGTGCGTGGAGATGAAGTACTCCAGAACGGTGAGGCCCTCACGGAAGGACGCCTTGATGGGACGGGGAATCGTCTCGTTCTTGGCGTTGGACACCAGACCACGCATACCGGCGATCTGACGCATCTGCATCATGTTTCCTCGGGCACCCGAGTCAACCATCATGAAGATGGGGTTCGTCTTGGGGAAGTTCGCGTTCATCGCCTCGGCAACCTCGTTGGTCGCCTTGGTCCAGATCGCGATGAGCTCCTGCGTGCGCTCGTCCTTGGTGATCAGACCGCGCTCGTACTGCTTCTGGACCTTCTCGTCCTGGTCCTCGTAGCCCTTGACGATGGCCTTCTTGGCCTCGGGCACGACGATGTCCGCCACGGAGACGGTGACGCCGGAACGGGTGGCCCAGTGGAAGCCCGCCGCCTTCAGGTTGTCGAGCGTCGCCGCCACGATGACCTTGGGGTAGCGCTCGGCGAGGTCGTTGACGATCTCGGAGAGCTGCTTCTTGCCGACCGAGTAGTCGACGAACGGGTAGTCCTCGGGCAGCAGCTCGTTGAAGAGCGCGCGGCCCAGGCTCGTCCGCAGCCGGAAGGTGTCACCCGGCTGGTACTCGGGCTCGCCCTCCTCGGCGACCGGCGGCACCCAGCCACGCGGCGGGATGGTGCCCACCGGGAAGCGGATGTCGACGGACGACTGGAGTGCCAGCTCGCCGGAGTCGAACGCCATGATCGCCTCGGCCGTGGAGCCGAACGCGCGGCCCTCGCCCTTGGTGTCACGGAGTTCACCGTCGGTGGTCAGGAAGAACAGACCCAGCACCATGTCCTGGGTCGGCATGGTGACGGGACGACCGTCGGCCGGCTTCAGGATGTTGTTCGAGGACAGCATCAGGATGCGGGCCTCGGCCTGCGCCTCCGCGGAGAGCGGCAGGTGCACGGCCATCTGGTCACCGTCGAAGTCCGCGTTGAACGCGGTGCAGACGAGCGGGTGGATCTGGATGGCCTTGCCCTCGACCAGCTGCGGCTCGAAGGCCTGGATGCCGAGGCGGTGCAGGGTCGGTGCACGGTTCAGCAGCACCGGGTGCTCGGCGATGACCTCTTCGAGGACGTCGTACACCACGGTGCGGCCGCGCTCGACCATGCGCTTGGCCGACTTGATGTTCTGCGCGTGGTTCAGGTCCACCAGGCGCTTCATCACGAAGGGCTTGAAGAGCTCCAGCGCCATGGCCTTCGGCAGACCGCACTGGTGCAGCTTGAGCTGCGGGCCGACGACGATCACGGAACGCGCGGAGTAGTCCACGCGCTTGCCGAGGAGGTTCTGACGGAATCGGCCCTGCTTGCCCTTCAGCATGTCGCTGAGGGACTTGAGCGGGCGGTTACCGGGACCGGTGACCGGGCGACCGCGGCGGCCGTTGTCGAACAGCGCGTCGACGGCCTCCTGCAGCATCCGCTTCTCGTTGTTCACGATGATCTCGGGGGCACCGAGGTCAAGGAGACGCTTGAGGCGGTTGTTGCGGTTGATCACACGGCGGTACAGGTCGTTCAGGTCGGAGGTCGCGAAGCGGCCACCGTCCAGCTGCACCATCGGACGCAGGTCCGGCGGGATGACCGGCACGCAGTCGAGCACCATGCCCTTGGGCTTGTTGCTGGTCTGCAGGAACGCGGAGACGACCTTGAGGCGCTTGAGCGCACGGGTCTTCTTCTGGCCCTTGCCGGTACGGATGATCTCGCGGAGGCGCTCGGCCTCCTCGTCGAGGTCGAAGGACTCCAGGCGCTTCTGCAGAGCAGCAGCACCCATGCAGCCGTCGAAGTACGTGCCGAAGCGGTCACGCAGCTCGCGGTAGAGCAGCTCGTCGCCCTCGAGGTCCTGGACCTTGAGGTTCTTGAAGCGGCTCCACACCTCGTCGAGACGGTCGATCTCGCGCTGCGCACGGTCGCGCAGCTGCTTCATCTCGCGCTCGGCACCTTCGCGCACCTTGCGGCGCACATCGGCCTTGGCGCCCTCGGCCTCCAGCTCGCCGAGGTCGGTCTCGAGCTTCTTGGCACGGTTCTCGAGGTCCGAGTCGCGACGGTTCTCGACCTGCTGGCGCTCGACGGAGACGTGCGCCTCCAGCGACGGGAGGTCGCGGGTACGGCGCTCCTCGTCGACGAACGTGATCATGTACGCGGCGAAGTAGATGACCTTTTCGAGGTCCTTCGGCGCGAGGTCCAGCAGGTAGCCCAGTCGGGACGGGACGCCCTTGAAGTACCAGATGTGGGTAACGGGAGCGGCAAGCTCGATGTGGCCCATGCGCTCACGGCGCACCTTGGCGCGAGTTACCTCGACGCCACAGCGCTCACAGATGATGCCCTTGAAGCGGACACGCTTGTACTTGCCGCAGTAGCACTCCCAGTCCCGGGTCGGACCGAAGATCTTCTCGCAGAAGAGTCCGTCCTTTTCGGGCTTGAGCGTGCGGTAGTTGATGGTCTCCGGCTTCTTCACTTCGCCGTGGGACCAGGTCCGGATGTCGTCCGCGGTGGCAAGGCCGATCCGCAGCTCGTCGAAGAAGTTGACGTCGAGCACTTGTCGTCAATCCCTCTTTCGGGGGTTCGAGCCCCCTCGCATCACGCGAGAAATCGGGGCACTTCAGCAATGGTCTGAACGGGTCCGGGGAGAGCCGGCCGGATCACAGGGATCCGGCCGGCCAACCCGTCAGACCTCTTCGACGCTGCTCGGCTCGCGCCGGGACAGGTCGATACCGAGCTCCTCCGCCGCGCGGAAGACGTCCTCGTCCGTGTCGCGCATCTCGATGGACATGCCGTCCGAGGACAGCACCTCCACGTTGAGGCAGAGCGACTGCATTTCCTTGATGAGCACCTTGAAGGACTCGGGAATGCCGGGCTCGGGGATGTTCTCGCCCTTGACGATGGCCTCGTAGACCTTCACGCGGCCGGTCACGTCGTCGGACTTGATCGTCAGCAGCTCCTGGAGGGCGTACGCGGCGCCATAAGCTTCAAGGGCCCACACCTCCATTTCACCGAAGCGCTGTCCACCGAACTGAGCCTTACCACCCAGCGGCTGCTGGGTGATCATGGAGTACGGACCCGTCGAACGAGCGTGGAGCTTGTCGTCGACGAGGTGGTGGAGCTTGAGGATGTACATGAAGCCGACCGAGACCGGCTCGGGGAACGGCTCGCCGGAGCGGCCGTCGAACAGGTTGGCCTTGCCCGAGGGCTGGACCAGCCGGTCACCGTCGCGGTTCGGGATCGTGGCCTGGAAGAGGCCGGTGATCTCGTCCTCACGGGCACCGTCGAAGACCGGGGTCGCGACGTTGGTGCCGGGGGCGACCTGGTCGGCGCCGATGGTCTGCAGGCGCTTGGCCCACTCGTCACCGAGGCCGGAGACGTCCCAGCCGCGGCTGGCGAGCCAGCCGAGGTGGATCTCCAGGACCTGTCCCGGGTTCATTCGGGACGGGACACCCAGCGGGTTGAGGATGATGTCGACCGGGGTGCCGTCCTCCAGGAACGGCATGTCCTCGATCGGCAGGATCTTCGAGATGACGCCCTTGTTGCCGTGACGGCCGGCGAGCTTGTCACCATCGGTGATCTTGCGCTTCTGCGCGACGTACACGCGCACCAGCTGGTTCACGCCCGGCGGCAGCTCGTCGCCCTCTTCGCGGTCGAAGACGCGGACGCCGATGACCTTGCCGATCTCACCGTGCGGCACCTTCAGCGAGGTGTCGCGCACTTCGCGCGCCTTCTCACCGAAGATCGCGCGGAGCAGGCGCTCCTCGGGGGTCAGCTCGGTCTCGCCCTTGGGCGTGACCTTGCCGACGAGGATGTCACCGGCGACGACCTCGGCACCGATCCGGATGATGCCGCGCTCGTCGAGGTCGGCGAGGACCTCTTCGGAGACGTTCGGGATGTCCCGGGTGATCTCCTCCGGGCCGAGCTTGGTGTCACGGGCGTCGACCTCGTGCTCCTCGATGTGGATCGAGGAGAGGACGTCGTCCTGCACGAGGCGCTGCGACAGGATGATCGCGTCCTCGTAGTTGTGACCCTCCCACGGCATGAACGCCACGAGCAGGTTCTTGCCCAGGGCCATCTCACCGTTCTCGGTGGCCGGACCGTCGGCGAGCACCTGGCCCTCGATGACCCGGTCGCCCTCGGAGACGACGACCTTCTGGTTGACCGAGGTGCCCTGGTTGGAGCGCATGAACTTCGCGATGCGGTACGTGGTGTACGTGCCGTCGTCGTTGGTCACGGTGATGTAGTCCGCGGAGACCTCCTGGACCACACCGTCCTTCTCGGCCTTCAGCACGTCACCGGCGTCGGTGGCGCAGCGGTACTCCATGCCGGTGCCGACGAGCGGGGCCTCCGACTTGATCAGCGGCACCGCCTGACGCATCATGTTCGCGCCCATGAGGGCACGGTTGGCGTCGTCGTGCTCCAGGAACGGGATCATCGCGGTGGCGACGGACACCATCTGGCGCGGCGAGACGTCCATGTAGTCGACTTCGGTGCCGGGCACGTAGTCGACCTCTCCGCCACGACGGCGGACCAGGACGCGGGGCTCGGTGAAGCGCAGCTCGTCGGAGAGCGTCGCGTTCGCCTGGGCGATGACGTAACGGTCTTCCTCGTCGGCCGTGACGTAGTCGACCTCGTCGGTGACCTGGCCGTCGACGACCTTGCGGTACGGCGTCTCGATGAAACCGAACGCGTTGACGCGTCCGTACGAGGCGAGCGAACCGATCAGACCGATGTTCGGGCCTTCAGGGGTCTCGATCGGGCACATGCGTCCGTAGTGGGACGGGTGCACGTCACGGACCTCGAAGCCGGCCCGCTCACGGGAGAGACCACCCGGGCCAAGAGCCGACAGGCGGCGCTTGTGGGTGAGACCCGACAGCGGGTTGTTCTGGTCCATGAACTGCGACAGCTGGCTGGTGCCGAAGAACTCCTTGATGGAGGCGACGACCGGCCGGATGTTGATCAGGGTCTGCGGCGTGATGGCCTCGACGTCCTGAGTCGTCATGCGCTCACGCACGACGCGCTCCATCCGCGCCAGGCCCGTGCGGACCTGGTTCTGGATGAGCTCGCCGACGTTGCGCAGACGACGGTTGCCGAAGTGGTCGATGTCGTCGGTCTCGACGACGATCGAACGGCCGGACTCGCCGACGGTCTCGGTCTCCCCGGCGTGCAGCTTCACCAGGTACTTGATGGTCGCGATGATGTCGTCGCTGGTGAGAACACCGGCGTCGAGCGGCTCATCCGCGCCGAGCTTCTTGTTCACCTTGTAGCGGCCGACCTTCGCGAGGTCGTAGCGCTTCGGGTTGAAGTAGAGGTTCTCGAGCAGCGTCTGAGCAGCCTCGCGGGTGGGCGGCTCGCCCGGGCGCAGCTTGCGGTAGATGTCGAGCAGCGCGTCGTCCTGGCCCTGGGTGTGGTCCTTCTCCAGGGTGGCGCGCATCGACTCGTACTCGCCGAACTCCTCCAGGATCTGCTCGGTGGTCCAGCCGAGAGCCTTCAGGAGGACGGTGACGGACTGCTTGCGCTTGCGGTCGATGCGGACACCGACCATGTCGCGCTTGTCGATCTCCATCTCCAGCCAGGCACCCCGGGAAGGGATGATCTTGGCGGAGAAGATGTCCTTGTCGGACGTCTTGTCGATCGACGAGTCGAAGTAGACACCCGGCGAGCGGACCAGCTGCGACACAACGACACGCTCGGTGCCGTTGATGACGAAGGTGCCCTTGTTGGTCATGAGCGGGAAATCGCCCATGAAGACCGTCTGGGACTTGATCTCGCCGGTCTCGTTGTTGGTGAACTCGGCCGTCACGAAGAGCGGGGCGGCGAACGTGAAGTCGCGCTCCTTGCACTCGTCGATCGAGTTCTTCGGGGGCTCGAAGCGGTGGTCGCGGAACGTAAGCGACATCGACCCGGAGAAGTCCTCGATCGGTGAAATCTCCTCGAAGATCTCCTCCAGGCCGGACTTGGTGGGGACGTCTTGTCCACTGTCCAGAGCAGCCTCGACGCGAGCCTTCCAGGCGGCGTTGCCGAGGAGCCAGTCAAAGCTCTCGGTCTGCAGCGCGAGGAGGTTCGGAACCTCGAGGGGCTCCTTGATTTTTGCAAAAGAGATGCGCAGCGGGGCGGTGCTGGCGCCGTTGTTCGTATTCGCGGTCGAGGCGTTGCGCGAGGCGGCCAAGAGGGGGTCCTTCCGAGGGCTCGGACTCACTACGCGCGTACCGGTCCCAAACTGGACACATGGATAGATGTCCCTCTTCAGAGATGATCAATCCACGGTGCACAAGATGAGTATGCCCCTGGTGACGGGCAGGAGGCAGCTAACAGGCAGCGCAAAGGGTCAGTGTAGCCAAGCGGCACACTGATGTCCAGTCGGGGTTCTCAGAGACCCACGTTGCTCTCAACAGCTTGTTCTCAACACCTATGTCTAGCCCTGCATGAGCTGCGCTCTTCTTTACTGCCCTCTTCGTCATCGATCCATGCCTCGGATCCGGATCGATGTGACGACGCGCCTTGAGAATTGCGCGCCTCGTGCGGTTCGTCAAGGCCCCCCAGCCGGGCCAGGCCCCGGAGACCCGCATCCGCCGCCCCTCTTCGCCGTTCGCGCTCCCCTTCGAGAGGCGCACGGCGAAGATCACCATACTCGTCAGCGCGGGAAGAGCAAGGCACCCTCATGGGTACGCCGAAAGGCGACCACCCGTACGGGTGATCGCCTTTCGCGATGTGACGTCCGTGCCTCGCGGCACGGGGGTCCAGACGAGTCAGAAGACTCGCAGGGTCACTTGACCTCGACGGAGGCGCCGGCGCCCTTGAGGGACTCGGCAGCCTTCTCGGCGGCCTCCTTGGCGACCTTCTCGAGGACGGGCTTCGGGGCGCCGTCGACGAGGTCCTTGGCCTCCTTGAGACCCAGCGAGGTCAGCTCACGCACGACCTTGATGACCTGGATCTTCTTCTCGCCGGCACCCGTGAGGATGACGTCGAACTCGTCCTGCTCCTCGGGAGCGTCAGCGACGGCACCCGGACCGGCAACGCCGGCAACGGCGACCGCGGCGGCGGCGGTGACGTCGAACTTCTCCTCGAAGGCCTTGACGAACTCGGAGAGCTCGATGAGGGTGAGCTCCTCGAACTGGGCGAGCAGGTCTTCCTGGCTGAGCTTCGCCATGATGGCGTCCTTCCACTATTCGGCAGGTGCCGGATGTATATGTCGGCGGGCGTACGTGGAGCCCGCTGGACCGCTGAGCGAAATTACTCGGCGGCCTCGGCGGGAGCCGGAGTACCGGCACCGCCCTGCTCTTCCCTCTTGGCGCGAAGCGCTTCCGCGGTGCGGACGAACTTCGACGGCAGAGCCTGGAAGAGCTGCGCAGCCTGAGTCTGCTTGCCCTTCATGGCACCGGCCAGCTTGGCGAGCAGAACCTCGCGGGACTCGAGGTCCGCGAGCTTCTTGAACTCATCGGCGGACAGCGCCTTACCGTCAAGGACACCGCCCTTGATGATGAGGTTGGGGTTGTCCTTGGCGAAGTCACGAAGACCCTTCGCCGACTCCACCGGGTCACCGGTGACGAAGGCAACCGCCGTCGGACCTGCGAACAGGTCGTCGAGCGTGTCGATCCCGGCCTCGTTGGCCGCAATCTTGGTCAGCGTGTTCTTCACCACGGCGTACTGGGCGTTCTCACCGAGCGAACGGCGCAGCTGCTTGAGCTGTGCCACGGTGAGACCCCGGTACTCGGTCAGCACGGCGGCGTTCGAGCTGCGGAACTGGTCCGCGAGCTCGGCTACCGCGGCAGCCTTGTCGGGCCTTGCCATGAGCTTGGCCTCCTTCCGGGTGATGAGGACCGCTCAGAAGGGGCCGGAAAAGACGAAACGCCCCAGCACAAGTGCCAGGGCGTAGCTCAACCGCACGAAGTCCGGGAGCTTTCCACAGTCACCTGCGCAGGTCGTCCGTGCTCAACGGATCCTTCGGTTGCTGTCCCCCTTGCGGGAGCGCAGCAACGACCAGCGGTCTTTGGCTTCTGCAGAAGAGTACGCGACCGGGGTCGCGCCGAGCAAATCCGTCCCACTCCGGGTACTGCGGGAGGTTCAGGACGCGCCGCCGGACGCTCCCTGCTGCTGCTTCAGGAGCTCGGAGAAGTCGACGCTGTCGGAGGCCGGCGGCCGCTCGACCGACACCTTGGTGCCGTAGTCGCTGTAGAACACCGTGGAGTTGAGCTCGCCGGTCTTCATCTGGCCGCGCTCGGTCTTCTTCACCAGCAGGTCGTTCTTGTCGACCCAGATGTCGACCTTCTCCGTGGTGATCCCGGCGTCGCTGAGCTGCTTCTTGAACGCGGCGAGCTGACCGGCGTCCAGCTCGGAGTTCTTGGCGGTCAGCTCGGCGACGTCGACCGTGCCGGAGTAGTGCGTGGTGGCGACACCCCGGACGTCCTCCTGGCCCGTCTTCTTCACGTCCCCGGAGGCCAGCAGCGCCTTCACCCCCTGGTCGGGGGTGGTGTTCTGCATCTGGTCCTTCATCAGCTCGCCCGAGGCGCCGGAGAGCTTGGCGAGGTCCTCGTAGCTGTAGTTGATCCAGTGCTTGCCACCGGCCTGCTGGCGAAGGCATCGCCCATGTTGGCCGCGTAGCCGTCCTTGAAGTAGCGCGCCTGCATCGTGCCGTCGCTGCCGGACTGCTTCAGGGTGTCCGCCATGGTGCCGCCGGTGTACTTGATCTCCAGGGCGCCGCTGATGCCGTCGGACCAGTCGATGGCCCCGGACTGCTTCATGGACATCTGGGTGCCCATCGTGGTGGTGCCCTCGACCTTCGCCGAGTTCGCCCCGCCGGTCTTCTTCTGGACCGCGAGCAGTGCGGCGATCGGTTCGGCCTTCGTCGCAGCCGCGCCGCCGCGGCTCTCGCTCTTGCTGTCCGATCCGCCGCAGGCCGCGACCGACGTCAGCGCCGCTGCCACTGCCACGGACAGACCCACGCGCCGTACGGTACTTGTCCTCATATCCGCTCCCACCCCTGTGTCCGGCTCTCGGTGCCCTCACGCTAACTCACGGCTCCGACAGCCACCGGTACGTACGTACGAGGACGGGCCCCGCACCTCGAAAGGTTGCGGGGCCCGTCAATGTCACACGTGACGCGGCGTTCGTACGAGCACTCGGGCTCAGACGGAGGCCGGGTCCTCCTCGACGAGGAGGTTACGGGTGCGGTTGGAGTCCAGCGGGATGCCGGGGCCCATCGTGGTGGCCAGCGTGGCCTTCTTGATGTAGCGGCCCTTGGCGGCGGACGGCTTCAGACGGAGGATCTCGTCCAGCGCCGCTGCGTAGTTCTCCACCAGCTTGGTCTCGTCGAACGAGGTCTTGCCGATGATGAAGTGCAGGTTCGAGTGCTTGTCGACGCGGAACTCGATCTTGCCGCCCTTGATGTCGTTGACAGCCTTCACGACATCGGGGGTGACGGTGCCGGTCTTCGGGTTCGGCATCAGACCACGCGGACCGAGCACGCGGCCCAGGCGGCCGACCTTGCCCATGAGGTCCGGGGTCGCGACGACGGCGTCGAAGTCCAGACGGCCCTTCGCCACCTCGTCGATGAGCTCGTCGGCGCCGACGATGTCGGCGCCCGCGGCTTCCGCGGCCGCAGCACGGTCACCGGTCGCGAAGACCAGGACCCGGGCGGTCTTGCCGGTGCCGTGCGGGAGGTTCACGGTGCCACGGACCATCTGGTCGGCCTTGCGAGGGTCAACACCCAGGGCAAACGCGACCTCGACGGTGCTGTCGAACTTCGTGGAGGCGGTGTCCTTGGCGATACGGACGGCCTCGAGCGGGGCGTAGTTGCGCGCCCGGTCGATCTTGGCGTCCGCAGCGCGGAGGTTCTTGCTGCGCTTCACTTCTACTCCTGTGGTTTCAGAGTGTGGAGTCGTGGTGCGGACCAGCGCTTGGTCCTACCACTGAGGGCGGTGGGGCTGAATCAGCCTTCGACCGTGATGCCCATGGAACGGGCGGTGCCGGCGATGATCTTCGACGCTGCGTCGAGGTCATTGGCGTTCAGGTCGGGGAGCTTCGTCGTGGCGATCTCGCGGACCTGGGCGGCCGTCAGCTTGGCAACCTTGGTCTTGTGCGGCTCGCCGGAGCCCTTGTCCACACCCGCGGCCTTGAGGATCAGCTTGGCGGCCGGCGGAGTCTTGGTGATGAAGGTGAAGGAACGGTCGTCGTAGACCGTGATCTCCACCGGCACGACCATGCCACGCTGCGACTCGGTCGCGGCGTTGTAGGCCTTGCAGAACTCCATGATGTTGACGCCGTGCTGACCCAGTGCGGGGCCGACCGGCGGGGCCGGGTTGGCCGCACCGGCGTTGATCTGGAGCTTGATAAGCCCCGTGACCTTCTTCTTCTTGGGAGGCATGTGCTCTCTCCGGGTCCTAGTGAGAGTTTTCGCCGTCATCCGGTCATCCGGATGCAGGCATACCGCACAACGATAACGGGTATAGCTGCGCGACCAAAAACCAAGCAGGTCAGACAGGCTTTGACAGCCGGTCTGACCTGCTTGGTAGGCATGTGTCCAGAAGCTGGCGGGCGCCTGCTCGGGCAGTCGCTAGTTCTTCTGGATCTGGTCGAAGCTGAGCTCGACCGGCGTCTCGCGGCCGAAGATCTCGACGAGACCCTTGACCTTCTTCGAGTCGGCGTTGATCTCGTTGATCGTCGCCTGCAGCGTCGCGAACGGGCCGTCGGTGACGGTGACGGAGTCGCCCACCTCGAAGTCCAGCACCTGGACCTCGACCTTGCGGGACGGAGCCGGCTTGCCCTCGGCCTCCGCGGCCTCACGGGCGGCCTTCTCCTCGGCCTCCGGCGCGAGCATCTTGACGATCTCGTCCAGGGTCAGCGGGTACGGGTCGTAGGCGTTGCCCACGAAGCCGGTGACACCGGGAGTGTTGCGGACGACGCCCCAGGACTCGTTCGTCAGGTCCATGCGCACCAGGACGTAACCCGGGAGCTTGTTCTGACGGACGTTCTTGCGCTCGCCGTTCTTGATCTGGACGATTTCCTCCTCAGGCACCTCGGCCTGATAGATGAACTCCTCCACGTTCAGCGAGACGGCGCGCTGCTCCAGGTTGGCCTTCACACGCTTCTCGTAACCGGCGTACGTGTGGATGACGTACCACTCGCCCGGCAGGGTGCGCAGTTCCTCGCGCAGGGCCGTGACGGTGTCGACGGGGGCGGCCGGCTCGGCCTCTTCCTCGTCGGCCTCGTCGTCGGCTTCCTCGGCGTCGGCCTCTTCGTCGTCCGCGGACGCCTCGGCGGCCTCGTCGTCAGCGGCCTCGGCCTCGGCGTCACCGGCGTCGGCCTCGGCGGCCTCGTCGGTGGTCTCGGCGTGCACTGCGGCCTGCTCGGCGGGCGCGCCCGCGGCGTCGTCGGCAGCTTCAGCCTGGTCCGGCTCCACAGCGTCCGCCGCCTCGACGATGTCGAGCTCGTCCTCGGCGGACTCGAAGGCGCCCGCCGTCGGCTCGACGGCGTCGTTCAGGTTCGGGTCAGACACGGTGGCTGCTTCTTCCTGGATACAAATGGGTGGAACATGCGAAAGGGGCGCCCATGAGGCGCCCTCCGCGGGATCAGCCGAAGACGTACTTGATGACCCGCTGGAATCCGAAGTCAATCACGGTAACGAGACCGATCATGACGACCACGAACACAATCACCACTGAGGTGTATGTCGTGAGCTGGTTGCGAGTCGGCCAGACAACCTTGCGGAGCTCGGCGATGATCTGGCGGTAGAAGAGCGCGAGACGGCCCAGAGGGCCCTTCTTGCCGCGCTTACCGCCCTTCCGGGTCTTCTTCTTCGACTCGGGGACTTCATCCTCGGCATCAGGCATGTCGATGGAGCCCACGGCGTCCGTCACGCTTCTCACCTGATTCCGGGTCATGGCCGTGCCGCGCCCGGTGGAGCCGCACGGCGATGCATTGAAGTACGTACATGCGCACACATCCTGGCGAAGGAGTGTGTAGCAGGGCCGGAGGGACTTGAACCCC
Organism: Streptomyces sp. NBC_01260; assembly: GCF_036226405.1. Taxonomy (NCBI): domain Bacteria; kingdom Bacillati; phylum Actinomycetota; class Actinomycetes; order Kitasatosporales; family Streptomycetaceae; genus Streptomyces; species Streptomyces sp. NBC_01260. The sequence continues at coordinate 3,272,803 of NZ_CP108464.1, forward strand.
CAACCGCTGGTTTTGGAGACCAGTGCTCTACCAATTGAGCTACGACCCTTTGTGGTTTCCACCAACCTACCGCATGTTCCCGGATGCCCCGAGTGCAGGAACGGTGCGGCTGGTGAAGGCCAACGACAGGTGAGTGTACGTGCTCAGCGGCCCGGCGTCGAACAGATAGCTCCCGACCGGTCCTGTCCGATTGTTGTCCGCATGCTGTCCGAGTGCTGTCCGGTCCCTGAAACCCCTGTGCCGACGCGGAATACGGTCTGGGAGCATGGGGGGCATGAGCGCTGCTACTCCTCCCTCCGAGCGCCGGGTCTCCGCCCGCATCGGTGCCATCTCCGAGTCCGCCACCCTCGCCGTCGACGCCAAGGCCAAGGCCCTCAAGGCCGCCGGCCGTCCGGTGATCGGCTTCGGTGCCGGCGAGCCCGACTTCCCGACCCCCGGCTACATCGTCGACGCCGCGGTCGAGGCCTGCCGCAACCCGAAGTACCACCGCTACACCCCGGCCGGCGGGCTCCCCGAGCTCAAGGCCGCCATCGCGGAGAAGACGCTGCGCGACTCCGGCTACGAGGTCGACGCCTCCCAGATCCTGGTGACCAACGGCGGCAAGCAGGCCATCTACGAGGCCTTCGCGACGATCCTCGACCCGGGCGACGAGGTCATCGTCCCGGCTCCGTACTGGACCACCTACCCCGAGTCGATCCGCCTCGCGGGCGGTGTCCCGGTGGAGGTCGTCGCCGACGAGACCACCGGCTACCGGGTCTCCGTGGAGCAGCTGGAGGCGGCCCGTACCGAGCGTACGAAGGTCGTCCTGTTCGTCTCCCCGTCGAACCCGACCGGTGCGGTCTACAGCGAGGCCGACGCCGAGGCGATCGGCCGCTGGGCCGTCGAGCACGGCCTGTGGGTGCTGACCGACGAGATCTACGAGCACCTGGTCTACGGCGACGCGAAGTTCACCTCGCTGCCGGCGATCGTGCCCGAACTGCGCGACAAGTGCATCGTGGTCAACGGTGTCGCCAAGACGTACGCGATGACCGGGTGGCGCGTGGGGTGGATCGTCGGCCCCAAGGACGTGGTGAAGGCCGCGACCAACCTGCAGTCGCACGCGACGTCCAACGTCTCCAACGTCGCCCAGGTCGCCGCGCTGGCCGCCGTCTCCGGGAACCTGGACGCGGTCGCCGAGATGCGCACCGCCTTCGACCGGCGCCGACAGACCATCGTGCGGATGCTCAACGAGATCGACGACGTGCTGTGCCCGGAGCCCGAGGGCGCGTTCTACGCGTACCCCTCGGTGAAGGCGCTGCTCGGCAAGGAGATCCGCGGCAAGCGCCCGGCCACCTCGGCGGAACTGGCCGCGCTGATCCTGGACGAGGCCGAGGTCGCGGTCGTGCCGGGCGAGGCCTTCGGTACGCCGGGCTACCTGCGTCTCTCCTACGCGCTGGGCGACGACGACCTCGTCGAGGGTGTCTCGCGGCTCCAGAAGCTGCTGGGCGAGGCCAAGGCCTGATCACCTGACGCATCCAGCGGGCGACCCTCGGCCACGGCCGGGGGTCGCTTTCCTGTTCGGGGGGCAACTCGATGGGGAATCCGGCTACCGCGACACCCCGTCCGTGCGGCAGGATCTTGGAATGGAGCGTGATGTACGGCTGTTGCCCAAGGCCCACCTGCACTTGCATTTCACCGGGTCGATGCGGCCCACGACGCTGCTCGAACTCGCCGACAAGTACGGCGTACGGCTGCCGGAGGCACTGACCGGCGGCGAGCCTCCCCAGCTGCGCGCGACGGACGAGCGGGGCTGGTTCCGTTTCCAGCGGCTCTACGACATCGCCAGATCCTGTCTGCGCTCGCCCGAGGACATCCAGCGGCTGGTGCGCGAGGCCGCCCAGGAGGACGTCGCGGACGGCTCCGGCTGGCTGGAGATCCAGGTCGACCCCACCTCGTACGCGCCCCTGCTCGGCGGGCTCATCCCGGCGATCGAGATCATCCTGGACGCGGTGGACAGCGCCTCGCGCGCGACCGGGCTGCCGATCCGGGTGGTCATCGCGGCGAACCGGATGAAGCACCCGCTGGACGCCAGGACCCTGGCCCGGCTCGCGGTGCGCTACGCCGACCGGGGCGTCGTCGGATTCGGGCTCTCCAACGACGAGCGGCGCGGCATGGCCCGCGACTTCGACCGGGCCTTCGCCATCGCCAGGGAGGGCGGCCTGCTGGCGGCCCCGCACGGCGGTGAGCTGTCGGGCCCCTCCAGCGTCCGCGACTGCCTGGACGATCTGGAGGCGTCCCGGGTCGGGCACGGGGTGCGGGCCGCCGAGGACCCGCGGCTGCTGCGCAAGCTGGCGGAGCGCGGGGTGACCTGCGAGGTGTGCCCCGCGTCCAACGTGGCGCTCGGCGTCTACGAGAAGCCGTCGGACGTACCGCTGCGCACCTTGTTCGAGGCCGGGGTGCCGATGGCGCTCGGCGCGGACGACCCGCTGCTCTTCGGCTCCCGGCTGGCCGCGCAGTACGACCTGGTGCGACGCCACCACGCGTTCACCGACGAGGAGCTGGCGGAGCTGGCACGTCAGTCGGTACGCGGTTCGGCCGCGCCGGACGCGGTGCGGGCGGAGCTGCTGGCGGGCGTGGACGGCTGGCTGGCGAAGCCGGTGGGCTGACCGGCCGCCGGCCCGGCCTGCTCGCCGATCCCCCGCAGCAGCGCGCGGGCCACCGACGCGGCGAACTCGTCGAGGGACTGCGGCGGCCGCCCGTCCTCCGTGGCCGCGTAGGCGAAGGCCCGCTGTGCGCAGGCCCCCAGCAGCAGGGACGCGGCCGCGTAGGTGTCGGCGTCGGCCCGCACCCGGCCCGCGGACTGCTCGGCGCGCAGATAGGCGTCCACCCCGCGGATCGGCACATGGGGGCCGGTACCCAGCTCCCGCATCGCCGCGTTGTGACGGTTCCTGAGCCTCGGCTCGGCGTACAGGGACGCCGCGATCGGGAAGCTCTGCTCGTAGAAGAGGGCGGCCTCGCGGGCGATCTCGGTGAGGTTCTGCTCGACCGTCCGCTCTCCCTCCCCCGGGTCGGCGATCAGCCGCTTCAGGATTCCGTCGACCTTGGGCAGCCGTTCCTTCAGGACCGCCACGAAGAGCTCCTCCTTGCTCGGGAAGTGCTTGTAGAGCGCGGCCTCCGAGCAGCCGGCGGCCTTGGCGATCTCCTTGGTGGTGGCGCGGGCCAGGCCGATGGTGAGCATCAGCCGGTGAGCGGCGTCGATGATGCGGGCGCGGGCCGGCTTCTGATCCATGTGCACTCCAACGAAGCTTGACGAGTGGGTAAGTGTTCACTCACTGTAGAGGTGAGTGAACACTTACCCACCCTGGGAGGGTGCGCAATGAGACTCACTGTGTTCGGTGCGACAGGCGGTATCGGACAGGAGATCGTCCGCCAGGCGGTGGCGGCGGGGCACCAGGTGACGGCGGTGGTGCGCGACCCCGCGCGGCTGCCGGTCCCGCTCTCCGACGTGACGGTCCACACGGTGGCCCGGATCGATGACCCGGAGGCACTGCGCGAGGCTGTCGCGGGCCGCGACGCGGTGCTCTCGGGCCTGGGCTCACGGGGCCGGAAGGCCGGCGGGATCGCCGAGCGGCTGACCCGCGCCGTGCTCGCGGCGATGGAGGCCGAGGGAACGCGACGGCTGCTCGTGGTGAGCGCGGCCCCGGTCGCGCCGGAGCCCGCGGACGACCCGCTGCTCGACCGGATGATGCTCTCCGCGATCGGCCTGATCCTCAAGGAGGTCTACGCGGACCTCACCGCGATGGAGGCGGCGCTCGCGGCCTCCGCGACGGACTGGACGTCCGTCCGGCCCCCGAAGCTCACCAACGGCCCGATGACGGGGAGGTACCGGACGGTCCACGGCAGCAACCCGCGCAGCGGCCGGTCCATCTCCCGGGCCGACGTGGCGCACGCGATGCTGGCGCTGATCGACGACCCTGCGGCGGTGAAACAGGGCGTGGGCGTGGCGTACTGACCGGCCGGCCCGTGCGGGGCCCTGCTGCCCGGGCGCTGCTACAGGGCCACGCCGACGGTCACCGGTTCGTTGACGAGCGTGACGCCGAAGACCTCGTGGACCCCGGCGACGACCTCGCGGGCCAGGGCCAGCAGGTCGTCGGTGCTCGCGGCGCCCCGGTTGGTGAGGGCGAGCGTGTGCTTGGTGGAGATGCGGGCCGGTCCGGTCCCGTATCCCTTGGTGAATCCGGCCCGGTCGATGAGCCAGGCCGCCGACGTCTTGGTGCGTCCCTCGCCCGCGGGGAAGGCGGGGGGCGACACCTCGGGTCCGAGCCGGTCCGCCACTCGGGCGAGGAACGCCTCGAACTGCTCCCGGTCCAGGATCGGGTTGGTGAAGAACGAACCGGCCGACCAGGTGTCGTGGTCCTCGGGGTCAAGCACCATGCCCTTGCCGGCCCGGAGCCGGAGCACGGTTTCGCGGGCGGCGGCGGCGGGAACGCGCTCCCCCTCCGCGACGCCCATCGCGCGGGCCGTTTCGGGGTACTTCAGGGGGGCGGACAGGCCGCCCGCCTCCTCCAGCCCGAAGCGGACCCGCAGCACCACGAAGCGGTCGGGTTCGGCCTTGAAGCGGCTGTGCCGGTACGAGAAGTCGCACTCGGCGTTCGGGATGGTGACCGTCTCACGGCTGTGCCGGTCGTAGGCGACGACCTCCGTGATGGTGGACGACACCTCCTGCCCGTACGCCCCGACGTTCTGGATCGGCGTCGCACCGGCGGAGCCGGGGATTCCGGCCAGGCATTCGAGCCCGGCGAGACCGGCCTCCACGCTGCGGGCGACAGCGTCCGTCCAGACCTCCCCGGCGGCCAGTTCGAGCGTCGCACCGTCCAGCACGAAACCCTTGGTGGCGATGCGCAGGGCGGTGCCGTCGAAGCCCTTGTCACCGATGACCAGATTGCTGCCGCCGCCGATGACCAGGAGCGGGGTGCCGCTGTCATCGGCCGCGCGGACTGCGTCGACCACTTCGGCGTCGGTCGTCGCGGTGAGGAGGCGGGTGGCGGGGCCGCCGAGCCGGAAGGTGGTCAGGGGGGCGAGGGGCGCGTCGTGGAGTTCCTGCACGGGGACAAGAGTACGGTCCGCTCCCCCGCCGTCAGGGCGGGGCCGCGGACCGTATCGGCGTGACAACCCCTCAGACGGATACGGGGACCCGCGCCTCGGCCTGCTCCGCCTCCTGCGCCAGGGTGCCGCGGCGGCCCGGGATCATCAGGGCGACGAGCGCGGCGAGGGCCACCACCGCGGCGCCGATCCAGACCGCGAGGACGGTCCCGTCCGTGAAGGTCTGCGGGGAGTCGTAACCGCCCTGCGAGGAGAAGGCCGTGGCGAGCACGGCGACCCCGAGGGCTCCGCCGACCTCGCGCAGCGCGTTGTTGGCGCCGGAGGCGATGCCCTGTTCGCCGGGGCGGACGCTGGACATCACCAGGCTGGCGGCGGGTGCGAAGTACAGGGCCATTCCGACGCCGCCGACCATCAGACCGGGCAGTTGCGAGGCGTAGGAGGCATCGGGTGCGAGGGCCAGGGCGAACAGGCCGAGGCCGGCGGCCTGGAGGGCGAGTCCGGTCACGACCACCGGGCGGCCGCCGAACCGGTCGGCGAGCAACCCGGCGACGGGCGCCACCAGCATCGGCATTCCGGTCCAGGGCAGCATCCGCAGACCGGCCTCGGTGGGCGAGTAGCCCAGCACCCCCTGGAAGTACTGGCTGAGCAGGAAGATCGAACCGAACATGCCGAAGAACATCAGCAGGCTGACCGTGTTGATCCCGAAGAACGCCCGGTTGCGGAAGAGCCGCATCGGCAGCATCGGGTTCTTGGCGCGGAATCCGTGGCGGATGAAACCGCCGAGGAGAACGCCACCGGCGATGAGGGCGCTCAGGACGGTGGGGTCGGTCCAGCCGTCGGAGTTGGCGTTCACCAGGCCGTAGACGATCCCGAAGAGCCCGCCGCTGACCAGAAGGGTGCCGGGGATGTCGAGCCGGGAGTCCGGGGCGTGCGACTCGGCCAGGCGCAGCCGGGCGAGGGGCAGCAGGACCAGGCCGATCGGAACGTTCAGCCAGAAGATCCACTGCCAGGAGAGGTGTTCGGTGAGGGTGCCGCCGACCAGCGGCCCACAGGCCACCGCCAGCCCGGTCACAGCGCTGAAGAGGCCCAGCGCGGCGCCGCGGCGGGCGGGCGGCACGGCGGCCGTGAGCAGGGTGAGCGTCAGCGGCATCATGATCGCCGCGCCCATGCCCTGGATCGCTCGGAAGGCGATCAGTTCGTTGATTCCGGGCGAGAGGGCGGCTGCGGCGGAGGCGCCGGTGAAGATGCTGAGGCCGACGATGAAGAGCCGGCGCCGGCCGAACCGGTCACCGAGTGAGGCGCCGAGCATCAGCAGGACGGCGAAGGTGAGGGTGTACGCGTTCACCGTCCATTCGAGCTCCGGCAGCTCGCCGCCGAGGCTTTCGCGGATGGACGGCAGGGCGGTGGTGACGACGAGGTTGTCGAGGGCCGCCATGAAGCTGGCGACGCTGGTGATGACAAGGGCCCAGGCCGCTCCCGAGCGGCCTTTCGTGTGCTGGGTCACTGCTTCTCCTGTGAGTTAGTTATTGATTACTAACTTTTCCGGGCAGAAAATCGGGCCGAACCCGGGCTGCGCCCGTCAGCCCGTCGGCTTGGCCGATTCGTAGAATCTGGCCCAGATCCGGTGGCCGGCCGGAAAACCGAGCGAGGCCAGGGTGTTGACGAGCATTCCGTACGCGAGAAACGTGGTCGCCTCGCCGGCGTCGCCGAGCGTGAGGGCGATGTCGTCGAACATCTGCAGCCATCCGGCCCGCAGCGTCTCACCGAACTCGTGGTCGCCGGCAGCCTCGGCCGCCGCGACGGCCGCGTACATCTGCATCTGCATCAGCAGCCGGTCCGGGTCCTCGACGATCAGGCGCTGATACGCCGCGGCCATGGCATGCAGCGCGTCGTCACCCTTGAGGCCGTCAGTGGCCTTGGCGAAGACTCCGCGGGTGTCCGCCAGGCACCGCTCGGCGGCCGCGATGAACATGGCCTGCTTATTGGGGAAGAGCCGGAAGAGATACGGCTGCGAGACGCCCACCCGTCTGGCGATCACCTCGGTGGACGTGCCGTTGTACCCGCCGCGGGCGAACTCGGTGATCGCCGCGCGGATGACGCTTTCGCGTCGCTCGTCCGCACTCATCCTTGCCATACGGCTAAGTTAGTACTCAATCACTAACTTAGTCAACCCGGACGCCCCCACTGCTCATCGGCGCTGCCGCCACCGCTCGCGGATGCCACCGCCCTCACCCATGCGCAGGGGGCGCGGCCCCATGGACCGCGCCCCCTGCTTCACTCGGCTCCGCACGGCGTCAGCCGAGCTGCACCACGGCGCGGGACATGCCCAGCACCTTCTTGCCGTCGCACATGGCCGTCAGGTCGACGCGCACCCGCTTGTCGTCCAGCAGGGCGGCCACCTTGCCGCTGACCTCGACCAGGGCGCCCTTGTCGTCGTTCGGCACGACGACCGGCTTGGTGAACCGCACCCCGTACTCGACGACCGCACCGGGATCGCCCACCCAGTCCGTGACCACCCGGATCGCCTCGGCCATCGTGAACATGCCGTGCGCGATCACGTCCGGCAGCCCGACCTCGCGGGCGAACTTCTCGTTCCAGTGGATCGGGTTGAAGTCGCCGGAGGCTCCCGCGTACTGCACCAGCGTCGCCCGGGTGACCGGGAACGACTGCGCCGGCAGCTCCGTACCGACCTCGACCGACCCGAAAGTCACCTTCGCCGTCATCACGCCTCCTCGGCGGCGCGCGCCACCAGCTTCGTCCACGCCGTCACGACATGCTCCCCGGACGCGTCGTGGACCTCGCCACGGACGTCCAGGATGTCGTTGCCCGCCAGGGACTTGACCGCATCGATGGTCGACGTGACCGTCAGCCGGTCCCCCGCCCGCACCGGGCGGGTGTACACGAACTTCTGATCGCCGTGCACCACCCGGCTGTAGTCCAGGCCCAGCTGCGGGTCCTGCACGACCTGCCCCGCGGCCTTGAAGGTGATCGAGAACACGAACGTCGGCGGCGCGATCACATCGCCGTGACCGAGCGCCCTGGCCGCCTCGGGATCGGTGTACGCGGGATTGGCGTCGCCGACCGCCTCGGCGAACTCCCGGATCTTCTCCCGGCCGACCTCGTAAGGCGCGGTGGGCGGATAGGTCCGCCCCACGAAGGACTGGTCGAGCGCCATGAGCTCGCAACCTCCTGATGAAAGACGAATGGGCCGAAGTGCAGCCCTATACAACGACACGAGGCCGCCCCCAACGGGGACGGCCTCGTGTACGAGCCTGATTCAGCGCGTTTCGCGGTGCGCAGTGTGCGAGTTGCAGCGCGGGCAATGCTTCTTCATCTCAAGACGGTCCGGGTTGTTACGCCGGTTCTTCTTGGTGATGTAGTTCCGCTCCTTGCACTCCACGCAGGCCAGCGTGATCTTCGGGCGGACGTCGGTGGCAGCCACGTGAGTGCTCCTTGGACGGACGGTGGACGGATGAACGCAAAAAAAGAGTAGCCGATCGGAGGACCGACCCCACAATCGGCTACTGTTAGTAGCGGTGACCGGACTTGAACCGGTGACACAGCGATTATGAGCCGCTTGCTCTACCGACTGAGCTACACCGCTTTGATGATGAGCCCCCCCGCCGAAGCGGGGTTTCCCGATCACCAGAGCCCCAATGCGGAATCGAACCGCAGACCTTCTCCTTACCATGGAGACGCTCTACCGACTGAGCTATTGGGGCGAGCGATGAAGACATTACACGCTCGGTCGCCGATCGCCCAAATCCGTTTCGAAGCCCCATCCCGAGCCCTTGATCGGCGCCGCTCCGAACCCTTGATCAGCCGCTCGTCCGGCACTTGATCAGCGGTTCGGCAGCCACCGGACCACCTCCCCCGGTACGTGCGCCCAGGTCCCGCGCACCTCACCGGACGACACCGGTACGACTATTCAGCTCCTCCTCGAACCCGACACATCACACCCCTAGGCTCGACTCACTCTGCGTGACCCTGTCCCCTCTCTGGAGCGCAATGCCCGACAGCCGGCCGCGGCCGCCAGACGACCACACCGCCGACGCGGCCAACGGCCGGGAGGGCTCCGCGCTGACGCTCTGCGGTGCCCGTCTCGCCGATGGCCGCGTCGTGGACGTACGGCTCGGCGGCAGCCGTATCGAGGCCGTCGGCACCGCCGGCAGCCTCTCCGCACCGTGCGCCCGCATCGATCTGCGCGGCCACCTCCTGCTGCCCGCGCCTGCCGAGCCGCACGCCCACAGCGACACCGCGCTCACCGCCGACGGCACCGGACCCGGCGCGCCCGGACCGGCCTCGCAACTCCCCGAGGACGTCCAGCGGCGCGCCACCGAGGCCGCGTTGCTGCAACTCGGCCACGGCGCGACGGCGCTGCGCTCACACGTACGGATCGGCGGCGTGCAGGGCCTCGGCGCCCTCGAAGCCGTCCTCCAGGCGCGCCGCTCGCTGCGCGGGCTCACCGATCTGACACCGGTCGCCGTCCCCCGGCTGCTCACCGGTATCGCGGGCGCCGACGGCCTGGCCATGCTCCGCGACGCGGTGAAGATGGGGGCGGGCGCGGTCGGCGGCTGCCCCGACCTCGACCCGGACCCGACGGGGTACGTGGAAGCCGTCCTGGAGATCGCCGCCGAGCACGGCTGCCCCGTCGACCTGCACACGGACAGTGACGATCCGGCCCGGCTGGCCCGGCTCGCGGCCATGGCGGGCGGGCTGCGCCAAGGTGTCGCCATCGGCCCCTGCGCGGGTCTCTCGCGGCTCACCCGGGAGACCGCGGGCCGCGCCGCCGACCAGCTCGCCGCGTCCGGGGTGACGGTGATCTGCCTGCCCCAGGGCGGCTGCTGCGGAGTGGAGCGCCGGGGCACGGCCCCCGTACGGCTGCTGCGCGCGGCCGGGGTCCGGGTCGCGGCGGGCAGCGGGGCGCTGCGTGACCTCGCCAACCCGGTGGGGCGCGGCGATCCGCTGGAGGCCGCCTTCCTGCTGGCCTCGCAGAGCGGGCTGCGGGCCGAGCACGCCTACGAGGCGGTGTCCACGGAGGCCAGGCGCGTGCTGGGACTGCCCGAGGTGCGGATCGAGGCGGGCTTCCCGGCCGAGCTGCTCGCCGTGCGCGGCGAACAGCTCACCGGGGTGCTCTCACTGGCGTACAGCCGGATCGTGGTGCACCGCGGCCGGGTGGTGGCCCGGACCAGCGCGGTGCGCGAGTACTGCGACTCCGAGACGGGCGGCGGGCCCGGACTCCCCCGCCAGGGGCGACCGGAATCCAGTCCCGGCGGCGGGGCTTGAGCGCGCCGCGGCGTGGTCCGGCGTACGGTCGTGACCATGCGCATTGTCATCGCAGGTGGACATGGTCAGATCGCGCTGCGGCTGGAGCGGCTGCTCGCTGCACGCGGGGATGAGGCGGTGGGGATCATCCGCGATCCCGGACAGCGTGACGCCCTCCGGGCGGTCGGCGCGGAACCGGTGGTCCTGGACCTGGAATCGGCCACCGTGGAGGATACCGCGGAGGTGCTGCGCGGCGCCGACGCGGTGGTCTTCGCGGCCGGTGCGGGCCCCAACAGCGGCGCGGACCGCAAGGACACGGTGGACCGCGGGGCCGCGGTGCTCTTCGCGGACGCCGCGGAACGGGCGGGGGTGCGGCGTTACGTCGTGGTCTCGTCCATGGGCGCCGACCCCGACCACCCCGGCGACGAAGTGTTCGACGCGTACCTGCGGGCCAAGGGTGCGGCGGACGCGTACGTACGCTCCAGGACGGCGCTCGACTGGACGATCCTGCGCCCCGGCATGCTGACCAACGACGCGGGCACCGGCCAGGTGCTGCTCGCCGCGTCGACCGGCCGCGGCCCGGTTCCGCGCGACGACGTGGCGGCAGCGCTCCTGGAGCTGGTGGACACCCCCGCGACGGCGGGCCTGACGCTGGAGCTCATCTCGGGCAAGGTGCCGGTGATGGTCGCGGTGAAGGACGTCGCGGGGAACTGACGAAGGCGCCGGGGGCGGCGGACCCGCCGCCCCCGGTCAGCCGCCCGGTGCCGGGCGTACGGTGATGCCGTGCCGCTCCAGCAGGGCCGCGGTGACCCCGTCACCGTCGCGCAGCTCGCCGGTGAACGTACCGTCATAAACCCTGCCCCGCCCGCACGAAGGGCTGCGGGCCATCAGCAGCGCCTCGGTGCAGCCGGCCCTGCGTGCCGCCTCCAGAGCCCGCCCTGCGCCCTCCAGGAAGGCCTCGGTGACATCGAGCCCGGTGTCGTCCACGACGCGTGCACGGCCGTCCAGCACGTCGTGGCCGTCGCCGCCGACGATCTCGGCGGGACGGCGGGGCGTGGACAGCCCGGCGGCGACCTCGGGGCAGAAGGGCACGGGCCGGCGGTCGCTGATGGCCGCGGCCGTCTCCGAAGAGGCCTTGCCCCGGCCGTCGAACCGGCACGGCACACCTTGAAGACAGGCACTGACCAGCACGGATTCCATGTTCACGCCCCTCGCGACATAACAGAGTAAGGCCCCCGTCCGAGGACGAGGGCCTTGCTTTGTGGCGGCGCCAGGGTTCGAACCTGGGTAGGCTGAGCCGGCAGATTTACAGTGGGCTACTTCCGAGCCCCCTGACCTGCAGCCCCTCCGTTCTTAGAGCCCTCTGGGACACGCCTGGGGAAGAGGATCTTGAGGGCATCGCTTCAGGGTCCGCTCCGGAGCGTGGGCCGACGGCTTGTGATCCTCCCTGCGTCGAGCTGGAGACGTAGATCTCATATGCCTTCCTCGCTGCGCGGACCTCGATGCAGGTGACGTCGAGCGCGCGGGCGTGAGGCGTCGCAGCATGGAGGATTAGCAGTTGTAGCGTTTCGATGGCGCACAGTTACGACTGACCGCTACGCTCGCCGTGGGTACATGCGAGCGGGGGAACCATGACGGAAATCGTAACGTCGGCTCTGAGTCTTCTTGTCAAAGCAGCTGCCAGTCCAGCCAAAGACGCAGCATTTAGAAAGTCCTGGGTAATTGCCACCCTTAAGCGACTGAATTTGGACCCGAAGCAGCCGCCAAAAGATTTCTATAGCCTCTACGCGTACACGCTAGTAGAGGCCCTCCACGATCAACCCTCTCCCGTTCTGCAGGTATTCCGGGACGAGCATGTCCAGCAGTCCTTCTATCGCTCCTTTTCTGATAAAAACTGGACTCGGCTAAAGCGTGAGATTGGTGAGTCCGTTGAGCGAAACCGGGAAACCGGTGAATACGGAAATCTTCCGTACGGCATGAGTGAAGTGGCTCAGGACTTCATTTCTAAGTTTCAAGATCTAGTCAGTCGTAGCCGGAGCGCCTACGAAACGAGACTTGAAAATAAACTAGACGACATGTCAGAGATGCTCGACCAAGTACTCAAGACGCGATCTGCAGAAGAGAAGCACCGACAGTCTGAAAATCCTCAGTGGGCTGAAGCAAGTGCGGCACAGAGACTGACAGGCGACGTCAGGGAATGGTTCCATGCTGTGGGCTACACCGTGCGTCGAGAATGGAAAGTAGAGGAAGTATCTTCCGTTGCCCTGCTGGTCGAAGTACCACAGCGCCGTCCGGGTAAATTCGACCTGGTCGTTGCGCTTTGCGTGGAAGGAGAGGTTGCTCCCTACCATCTGGAGTCGTTGAAGGGCCTAGTGGAAGAGGTAGGTGCAGCGGAGGGGTGGGGGATTGCGCACCTAAGGGTAAGTAGCGCTGCCCGTGAGCTGGCGAGCAGGTCGAACGATTCTCTCTTTTGCTATTCATTCGATGAACTGATTGACCTTGAAGCAGACTTCGAGCCATATATCCAGTGGCTAGAACGAGAAGTTCAGAATCAACACATTGACACTCGATTCGTTCCCCTTGCATGCCGCAAGGAAGAGATTGACCCTCGAACCGAGAAATCCTTCGGAACAAGCATGTACGACTGGCGTGAGGGTGGCCTCGACAACTACGTCGACGCTTGGCTAGCCGATCCGGCAAAGAAACACTTGTCTTTGCTGGGCGAGTTCGGGATGGGTAAATCGTGGTTTGCGCTCCATCTCGCTGGCCGGCTAGCAGTCGGTTGGCGAGACGCAAAATCACGCGGAGTTGCCCGTCCCCGCATTCCACTCGTGATTTCCCTTCGGGACTACGCAAAGCAGACGTCTGTATCGGCACTCCTTTCCGAGTTCTTTTTTCACAAACATCGCATCAACGTCCGTAATTATGAAGTATTCAGCGTGCTGAACCGCATGGGTCGCTTTCTTCTGATTTTCGATGGATTCGATGAGATGGCGTCTCGCACCGACCGCAATACGATGGTCGCAAATTTCTGGGAACTGGCTAAGATCGTCGAGCCGGGAGCTAAGGTACTTCTCAGTAGTCGCACAGAGTACTTCCCAGAGGCCAAGGAAGCTAGAGATCTATTTGGTGCACGCGTCGCGGCTGCAACGCATGCAATCCCCTCGGATGGTCCTACGTTTGAGATAGTCGAACTCGTACCCTTTGATGATGATCAGATCCGGAAGATGCTGAGCCATCTCCTGACACCCGAAAAATTGGAAGTTGTAATGGGTCACGAGAGTGTCCGTGACCTCATGCGCCGCCCCGTGATGTCAGAGCTAGTGATCGACGCTCTGCCTGAAATTGAACAGGGAGCCGTAATCAACCTGGCGCGAATCTATCTCTACGCCATTAAGCGCAAGATGGACCGCGACGTCTCTAATGAGCGCACCTTCACCTCCCGCGCAGATAAACTATTCTTCTTGTGCGAAGTGGCGTGGGAAATGATCCACACAAACCAGCTTAGTTTGAACTACCGAGATTTTCCCGACAGATTGCGTGCCTGTTTCGGCTCGGTCGTTGAGAATTCGAAAGATCTCGACTACTGGGAACAGGACATGCGCAATCAAAGCATGCTGGTAAGGAACTCTAGTGGCGACTACGGGCCGTCCCACAAATCGCTGCTAGAGTTCCTTGTTGCTTTCAGATTCGCAGCAGAACTTGGGCTCCTCGAAGGCGACTTCCTGCACCTAATCTCCGGCCCTGACGAGAGCAATGGTGAACGCCTCTCGTGGTCAGAGTACTTTGCCTCCCGAGGCGAGGGCGGCCGACTGGCGCATCTCCTAGGGTTCGACCCGGAAGGGGTCGAAAAGCTTGCCAGTAATTTCGGAATGGCCGAGTACAACCCGGTCATTTTCGACTTCCTAGCGACCATGATCAAGGAATGCGATTCCTACCAGGATGTGCTGATCGCCCATATCAAAAGTACTGCTAGCGCGTTGGAGCCGTTCAATCTAGGCGGAAACTGCGCGAACCTATTGGCGCAAGCCGGGGGTTCACTTGCTGGCATCTCATTGCATGAGGCAAGACTAAGCGGATTCGGTGACACCGGCGAGGCCTTCTTCGATATCTCGCTGGAGGCTACCAATCTATCCAAAGCCGACTTGTCTGAGGCCGATATCTCGCACCTGAATAAGCGCAACGCCAATTTCACCGGAGCCTTGCTGCGTGGAGGCAGCTTCCTTGATAGCCCCATTAGCGCAGATCACGTTCTGCTTGATTCGCACGGAGCTATTACTGTTCTACGTTCTCGGCTGCCTAATACTCACCCGTGGGTGCAACCCATGGATTCTGCTGCACTGCATTGGCCGCATGGCGACCTCCACGAGGAGCCTGTTGTCGTACCGCTCACTCCTGATCCCAAAGAATCATGGGCTGGAGGATGCGGGATTTTCGAATGGGATGACGGGGAATGGGGTTGCACTGATCGTAGCGGTACTGTAATCAGATCCTCGGCCACTGGCGAGATCACACAGAGTTTCCAGGTCGCTGCGTCTTTTGCTGTCACGTGGGGGGACTCACGGGCACTCATGGCGGTAGATCGCTCAAGTAGCGGATATACATGGAAAGTCGTTGACGCCGCTACTGGACACCTGCTGGCGGTTTGCGACGAAGCCATAGCCCCGATCGCTCATGCGCGCGTGTGGGGGTACCGCCCCAGCGTAAATGGCGTTTTGCTGCGAGTCTCATCTGAGGAGGAAACGGCCCTCTTCGAGATGACTTCCGCTAATAGTGAGTGGGTGGAGCAGGCCAGGTTTCCTGTGGGGACAGCTCATTCAATCGGAGGATTTACCTCCATCAGGACGATGGTTAAGGAGGACACCGTATATATCGAAGGCCCTCGATCGGAAATTTTGACTTACCCGAAGAGTGAGTTTGGGGACACATTGGATGACCTGGCCGTTGCCCGGTGTTCAGCATTCACACCGGATGCTCAGCGGCTAGTTATGTCAAACGATAGGAGCGTCTGGATGCTAGAGCGAGACGCTGGATCATGGCGCAAAGCCTGGTCTCGATCTGTGAGCTCAGACGTAAGCGCCTTTCCAGCTATGTCAGCAGACGGTTCTAAGGCTGTCTTCGCATTCCGTACTGGCGAGTTGTCAACATGGTCGCTGGCAGACGGTAACCGGATGTCTGCGAGGAGCTTCAATCCCCTACTTCGCGGAGCACAGTTCTCCAGAGAATCTGACTTGGAGGAGAGTGATTATGAGTCGATTAAGCTTTCAGGCGGCCTGATCGGCGGTTGAGCGCAAAGTAGGGAGCGTCGGTCCTGGGCCCAGGAAGATGACGTGGCGGCACCTCTATCGCGCTGGAGGGTGGAGGACCCCATGATGCGTTTCCGCACCTTCTGGTACGAGCCGACTCCTAAAACCTGCGTTGCACAGTCGCTCGTACGCTCTCACCACATCTTCTGGCATCGCCTGGCTGATCATGAAGCCCCGTTGCGGGTAATGCCGCAGCCGCTGGAGAGCTCCTACGAGCATGTCGAACACCAAGCGAGCGTTCCCAATTGATTCGACGTAATCGCTAAGTTGTAGCGGCATCGACGCGCTCACAATTTCTACGTCGGGCCACAGCTTCCGTGCCGTTGCGTAGCCGCGCCGCTCTTCGTACGGCTTGCTAATCAGCAGCACCGATGCCACGTTCACGCCCGCCTTTTCAAGCAGGCTCCTTGAAAATCGGATGTTCTCGCCGGTGTTATGCGCTTTAGGTTCAACGAGCACAGCGGAGCTGGGAACCCCCAACTCCAGCGCACGCTCGCGATAATGCACGGCCTCTCCGCGCGGCATGCGCTCTCGCGTCGTCGGGCTCGTGGCGCCGGTGAAGACGATCAGGGGTGCCATTCCGCGCTTGTAGAGGTCCACCGCAGTGTCAGCCACGCCCAAGTCGTGGCTGCCCAGGCCGATCGCCACTGAGCAAGGCCGCGGCTCGTGGTGCATCTGGTGGTAGTCCCACAACGTCTGTGCGTCCGCCCAGGACTGTTCCGAAATCAATGCTTCGCCTCTCCGTCCTGCGCTGAGTCGGGCACGTTAAAGTCGTACTCCCACGCGAAGCGGGACGCGGCGTGGACGCCGATCGCGAACTCGACCACCGTGTCGTCCGCCGTGAACGTGGTGCGGTGCAGCTCCACTACCCATTCGCCGGCGGCCAGCTGCAGAAGCTTCGCCTCGTCCGACGTGGGGACGCGCGCGAAGAGTTGCTCCTTCATGTGGTCGATCTCGTATCCAGCGTCGTACAAGACGCGGAATCCCCCACCGCGGCCGGCGGGACCCGGCGTGGGGTCGACGATGCGCGTGCCCTCGACGTGCTCGGGACGGTAGTAGCTGGTCAAGGTGTGCGTGGGCTGGTCGCCCTCCTTCACCAGGCGGGCTCGCGCGTAGACGTCCGCACCGACCGGTAGGCCGTGTGCCTCCGCTACGGCCGGCGGGGCTTCGACGAGGGAGACCGTCTGCGTCTGGTCTCCCCGGCGGTAGGCCCGGCCAGTGGCTACCCGGTCGGCAATGAACGCCACCTGGTCGCTGTCGCGCCACTTCGCCTTGTCGTACCGGGCAATGCCGAGCCGCTTCAGCGGTGTCTGCTGGCGTACTACCGTCCCGTGTCCGCGCGATGAGGCGACCAGCCCTTCGGCCTCCAACGCCTTGTACGCCGCGTGAACCGTCGACTTCGAGCCCTCGCCAGCCTCGACCAGCTCTCGGATGTGCGGCAGCTGCTGGCCCGGGCCGTACTCGCCCGACCTGATCCGCTCAGCCAGCTTGTCCGCAAGCTCTCGCCACTTCGGCGCCATTCCAACCTCCCATGTCTCGAATCAACCAGTGAAACACAGTCCCAGGACTGTTGACAGTCCTGGGACTGTGGGTGCATTGTCTCAGTAGCGGTCACGCAGTCCCAGGACTACAAGCCCTCGAGTCCCTACGTGCCTGCTCGCACCGCCCGGAGGGCTCCGTGAAACGAGTTCGAAGGAAGCGGCCGTTCATTGAGAACTGAACAGCGTGCCAAGGATCGCCGCCTCTCCTGTGCCCCAAGCAGGCGGCAGCGCGGGACGTCGTCCCGTGCGCTCAACGCGTTAGACGACCACTTCGCAGCGCTCATGACTGCTGCGGTCGGTTGCCTCCTCTGCCCGTCCGGTCCCTCTTTTCGGGCTGTACGGGCGGGGCTGAGGGGAGCCGGATGGACCGGAACCAGGAGCGGCACCCCGGGGGCAACCGGGGTGCCGCGATACAGGCACCTATGTAGGAGGCACCTGTGATCAGCAGTCTGACAGAGCAGGAACGCGACGAGCTTTCCAAGAAGGTCAGTGAGGCCAACCGCCGTTCCTCGGGCGGGTCCGGTCGCTGAGCATGCACCGCCCCGGATCACGGCGTGAGGCTGCCGGATCGAATCCGGCCCGGGGCACTCGCCGCCAGCTCTGGCGGCCGGGCTGGCCATATGTCGTGGCAGCCCATCCCTGAACGGCGCGCGGCCCCGGTGGGCAAACACCGGGGCCGCTTTCAGGCCGTCTCACCGCGAGGAGAAAACGACCCATGAAGAACATCGTTGCTGGTCGCGAGCCTGTTACCGCGACTGAGTTCATTGAGCTGGCTCTGGGGATCGACGTGGAGCTGTTTACCGGTTCGGCCACGGAGTCCGCGATGGAGCGGGCGGCGCGGCTGGACGTCGCCCGCGAGGTCCTCGCGGACCTGTGGGAGAGCGACCCGGAGACTGCGACCTACGCCGCGAGCCTGCTGCGGACGCTGCCCCTGAAGGCGCAGGCGAACGGCCGCCGCTCGCGCCGCACGGTTCGCCGCCCGGCTTTCGCGGGTGCCGGCACTGGTTCGGCGGTGGCCGCGTGAAGGACCACACCGCGCAGATGTCCATCCGTGGCGGCCGGTGGCGTCTGTACGTCGTGCTGATGGGCGTTCCGGTGTCCCAGTGGCCGGAGCATGACTTCGGTCCCACCCCCGTGGTGCCGCCGCTGACCGAGCGTTCACGTGCGCTCGCCGCACTCGGCTTCGTGTTCACGGACGGGGCCGAGTGGGAGTGGGAGGAGTACAGCGAGACGCCGGACGACGACACGTCGCCGGTGCGGCTGCTGGCCTCGGTCAAGGTGCGTTCACGAGAGGGGGGCGCTCCGTGAACAGTGTTCAGATCCGTTCAGCGGAGCGTGCGTTGTCGGTCGGGACGTGGCTGATCGTGGGTGGGGCGATGCTCTTCTCCATCCTGACGGTGACGCCGCTCATGGAGCGGCATACGGCCGAGGGGTGGAAGTGGACCGCGCCGATTCTGCCCCTGGTGGTGGATGCCGCGGTCGTCATCGTGGTCCGCCTCGATGCTGTTCTGGCCCGTCTCGGTGGGCATGGCGGGCGGTGGCCGGTTGCGCTGCGGTGGATGACCGGGTGCATGACCCTGGCCCTGAACGTGGCCGACTCCGCACTGAGGAAAGAGCTGGTCGGCGTGGCCGTGCACGCGGTCGCCCCGCTCCTGCTCATCGTCACCGCGGAGACCGGTCTCGCCTACCGCCAGGCCATTACCGCCGCCCTGAGGGCGCAGGAAGCCCGGCAGAAGGCCGAGCAGGCCGAGCGCGAGCAAGCCGCCGCAGAGCGCCGTGAGGCGGCCGAGCGGCGAGCCCGGGAGGAGCGCGAGCACACCGCCCAGTTGGTGCGTGAGCAGCGTGAGCATGAGGCGCTGCTGGCCCGCGAACAGACCGAGCGCGAGCAGGCGGCACGGGCGGAGGAGCGAGAGCGGGCAGAGGCCCGGGAGCGGGCCGAGCGCGAGGCTCGTGAACGCCGTGAACGCGAGCGTGAACAGCAGCAGGTGGAGCGTGAACGCCTCGAACGAGAGGCCGCCCAACGCCTTGCCGCTGAGCGTCTTGAGCGCGAGCAGCGTGAACACCGTGAACGCGCCGCACGGCAGGAGCGGGCCGAGCGTGAACGGGCCGCGCTGCTGGCGGCCGGCCCCGCGACGGAGAAGCAGCCTGAGGAGAAGGCCCGGGCAACCGTGCGTGCGGCTTTCGAAGCGGGCCTGGCCGTGCGGGCCGCGGCGGAGCTGACCGGCTGGTCGATCGGCTGGACCGCCACCCGCTATCAGGAACTGCGCGACACCGCCCCGAACCGTGCGCTTGAAAGCGCGACCCAGTGAGCACGCTGCCGGTCTACCCGTGGCGCCTCGCCCCGGACGGCTACGCAACCTTCCGCCAACTCCGCACCCGCGGGCTGCGGCCCGGCGGTCAAGACGTCGCTGCCGTGCTGGAGCGCCCGCGTAAGCGTCGGGGCCCGCTGGTCGCCTACCTCTACCGCATCGACTGGGCGAAGCCGGTCCGGCCGATGACACCGGCCAAACGGGCCGCGCTGGCCAAGGCGAACGCCGCCCAGCAGGTCTGCCCGAACTGCCGAAGGGACGCCGGGTATCGCATCCCGCGCTCCCTCGGCATGTGCGTGCCCTGCGCCTACCCCGAAGAACAGTGCGCCGCCTGAAAGTTCGCAGGGCCCGGCCCTCTCCACCACAGATCCGGCCGGGCCCCTGACTCCGCGAAGGAGTGCACTCAGCATGACCGACACCACCATCACCCCGGTAGTGGCCCCTGAGGCCGCACCGGACAACACCCCGCCGCCCATGCCCGCACAGACGCCCGCACCGGCCGCCGAGGTGGAGCACACCCCGGGCGGCTGGCCGGTCGTCCCGCTCGCGGTGACCGGCACCAACGCCACCACGTCCCTGCTCGCCGCCGCCGCCCTCGTCGGAGGACCGGCCGTCCTGGCCCTCGCCGCCACCGGGGCAGTCGTGCTCGGCACCGCCACCGCAGCACGCAAGCACCGGGCCAAGAAGAGGACGCCGCAGAAGGCCACCGCCCGCACCCAGCGCTCTGCGACCGGTACGGGATCGGCTGGCCCGGGCTCCGGCCGGAGCGGATCCGGTCGGGTGCCGGGCCAGGGCCGTATCGGGAACGCCGGCACCAGTAAGAGCGCAGGTCACGGCCAGGGTAGGTGGGGCCGCGGGGCCGCCGGTTCACTGCTCAGCTCCGGCAAGTCGAGCCGCCCGAAGAGCAGCCCGCGCAGCCTCCGCAAGACGTCGGCCAAGCACTCTTCCTCCGGGGCTGCCCCGGGTAAGTCGCGGGCCCGTTTGGGGCAGGTCAAGTCGCTGCGGGAGTCGGCCCGTAAGTCGCCCCTCTCCCGGTCCGGCCGGCGTTCCGAGACCAGCGGGGCGCGTCGCTCTCTGGCTGATGCCCGCCGGGACGCCAAGACAGCGGCCCGGTCGGCGTCCATGGCCCGTAAGGGGCCGATCGGCCGGGCGGTGAGCAAGGCGGCGGGGAAGGTCGGCGCTGCCAAGGGCAGGGCGATCGAGCGCAACCGCCAGGCGCGCGACCAGCGGGCCGCCGGGAAGGTCGCAGGGCAGCGCAACGACGTGCGCAAGGCCCCGGCCAGGAAGAAGGCCCGCAAGGCCCTGCGCCGGTCCGCGGCCCGGTTCCAGGGACGCCGACTCCTCGCCGCCCTGCTCGCCGGGGCACTCGGGCTCATCGGCCTGGTCTCCACCCCGCTCGGCCGGAAACTCGGCTGGGCCTGGCTCCAGTGCCCCGGACGCCGCCTCTACGCCCGGCTGACCCTCACCGCCGAGGAACAGCGCACCCACCGGGACAACGCCATACGCGCCGCCCTGGAAAACGACGAGGCCGCCGTCGACCAGGAGACCGCCGACACCCACGAGCAGATCAGCGATACGGCCGAGCGCCCTGAGGGGCTGACGCCGGCAGCACTCACCACGACCCCGGATGAGGGAGAGAACGTGTCTGGTTTCCGGTTCGAGGAGTACGCCGCGGAGATGGAATCCGCGGCCGGACAGTACGACCCCGAGAGCGCCATGGAGATCCTCGCCATGGTCGAAGGGCTCCCGGCCGCGCTCACGAGCGTGGCGAACGTGATGCGGGTCCTGGCCGAGCGCGCCGACTCCGAGTTCCCGCTGGAGAAGGAAGTCGCGGACGGCTTCAACGACATCTTCGGCGCCGTCATGAGCGCCGTGGCGGTCGCTGAGGACATGGGCCCGCTGTTCCGCCAGTCCCACGAGCAGGACATCGCCCGCCACGAGGACCCGCGCAACGGGTCCCAGGCCGAGAAGGGATGGAACGTCTGAAATGACCACCACCACACAGGCCAGCACCGGGCCGGTGTGGGACTGGGCTGCCGGTCACGGACACGTGACCGGCGCCCTGTCCGCCACCACCGGATGCCTCGCAGTTGCCACCACCGGGGCCGCCACCGGCATGCCGCCCGGCTGGGCCCTGACCGTCGGCGCGGCCGGCGCGATCGGCCACACCATCAGCAGCCTGCGCGACCGCCTCTCCACCCGCACCACCGCCATGCGCTCCGCCTCCTGGCTGGTCGGGGCTGGCTGGACCACGTGGGCCATGACCACCGGCCCCCTCACCTGGGCCGCACTCGGCTCCCTCGCCACCATCGGCGTTGGGATCGGCGCCGCTGCCCGCTCCACCCTGCTCTACGAAGAAGCGCGGGAGTTGGAGGCCATCGCCGCCGATGAGCGCCAGGTCAGCCGTGAGTTGTCGGCCGAGCGCCGGGCGATCGCTGCGGAGTGGGTGGACCGGGTACAGCGGGTCTGCAACCTCACCCTGCGGATCCTCGCGGTGGAGATCTGGCCCACCGGCACCGGATTCACGATCGACGCCGAACTCCCCGCCGGCGGGACGACGTACGACCGGATCGCGCAGCACTCCGCCGCACTGTCCGCCGATGCCCGCTTGCCGCACGGATGCACAGCCGTCGCCTCTCAGGGCGTGCACCAGGGGCGGGTACTCATCGACGTGACCACGGTCAACGTCCTCTCCGAGGAACGCACCTACCCCTCGGACTACAGCCCGCTTTCGATCTACACCGGGATCCCGTGGGGCTACCGCACCAACGCCGAAGAGATCTGCGTGTTCCTGCGAGAGCAGTGCGCCCTGGTCGTCGGTCCCACAGGATCCGGCAAGACGAACATGGTGCACGTCATCCTCGCCGGGTTCGCCCGCACCACTGACGTCCTGACCTGGGTGATCGACCTGAACGCCGGATCCGCCGGCCTGCCCTGGGTCCGCGCCGCGTTCGACGCCAACGGGGTGCCGATCGAGGGAGTGCGGCCGGGCGTTGACTGGCTCGCTTCGACGCACGAAGAGGCTGCGCGGATGCTCGATGTGGCCCTGGCGATCGGCATGCGCCGGAAGGTCGCCTATCAGGATCTGATGGCGGAGCGGAACACCGACCAGCTCCCCATCAGCGCGAAGATTCCCCAGATCATGCTGGTCGTGGATGAGGGTGCGGAGATCCTGACCAGCACTGACCGGGCCATGAAGGATCTCGCCAAGAAGATCCTCGAAGTGATCCGCATGCTCCGCGCCATGGGCATCCGTACGGTCCTCACCGCCTTGGGGGCCACCGGTTCCGTGCTCGGGAACCTGATGATCCGCCGCGAGGCCAAGGCCCGGGTCTGCCTCACCGGTGGGGAAGTCGAGGGAATGGACCTGAGCAAGGTCTTCCCCGGCTCGCGCGGGCTCCGGGTGGACCAGGCCCCGTACAAGGGGGCCGGGTTCATGGGAACGCCGGAGTCGGCTGCGGCGCTGTTCAAGAACTGGCGGATCCTGCCCAACCAGATCCGCGACATCGTCCTCGCCACCGCCGACATGCACCCCGCCCTGGACGCCATCTCAGCCCAGGCTGGGGGCGACGACTACGCGAAGCGATGGGCGCCGGATCGCACCGCGTGGATGCGGGACACCGACCACGCTCCGGCCACCGCCGGAGCAGGCGAGCAGCCCAGCGCCGGCGGACTGAACCTGTCCGCGCTGCGGACCGGCCAGGAGTCGCCGGAAGAGGTGTTGGCCCGAAAGTTCCGGGAGCAGATCGACGCCCAGTTCGGTACCGCCCCCGATCCTCAGCCCGGGGCGGAGCCTCCGGCCGGACCTGGGCTGAACCTGTCCGCGCTGCGTCCGGAGAACAACGCCGCCCGCCAGGCCGCGCTCCAACTCCTGATGTCCGCCGGCCCCGAGGGCACCGGCGCTTCCGCGATCGCCCGCGCCCTGGCCGACGAGCACGGCACCACCCGGCAGACGGTCGCCGGATGGCTCAAGGAATGGGCCGAGACCGGCGAAGCCGTACGCGTCGGAGAGGGCACCAAAACCCGCTACGTCCACTACCGATACGCGCCCGACCGCCCCGTCGAGGACTGAGCGCCGACCGGATCGGCTACTCCCAGCCCATGTTGCGGGCGACCATCTCCCGGGCCCGTTCCAAGTCGCCGCGTGTTGTTTCCATGGCCCACTCCTCCAGCTGTGCCAAGAGGTCGGTCAGCGCCTGCTTCTCCGCACGGTGATTGACGGGGAGCTTGTCGAAGTCCAGCTCCATCAGCCAGTGGAAGAGCACGACCACGTCGGCTTGCCAGAGGGAGAACTCGGCATGGGAATCAAGGTCCGGCGGACCGGTCGCGTCGTCGCTCATGCCTCGACGATACGGCCCGAGCAGAAGCCGTGACGCGAGCCCTTCACCCTCTCAACGCCTGCACCGCCGGAAGGGCCCTGGACGGCTCACTGAGGGTCGAAAACGGCCCGTGACCTGCAAGGCGACAAGCGACAAGACAAGACAAGCGACAAGGCACACGACAAGCCGGACGACAAGCAACACGACAAGTCGCAGGGGACCGCACCTTGACGTTCAAGGGTGGTCCCCCGTGCTGCTGAAGGAGCCCCCTCGTGCATGAGACCGCGTACGAGATCACCACACTCAACCCCCAGCAGCCCACCGCTCACCCCGCGATGCTGCCGAATGAGATCCCGCCCGGAGTACAGATCGTCACGCTGCCCGGCGGTGCCCGCACCCTTGCCTACACGCCGAACCAGGCCCCGCCCGCGCCGCCGGTTCCGGTCGCGCAGCCGATCCCGGCATGGGCCAAGACCACCGCACTCCTCACCCCGACGATCGGCGGAGGCATCGCCGCCGCCGGGATCGGGATCTCCTACGCAGCCCCGGGACTGATCGCCATGAGTGAAGCCCTCTGGGCCGCCGTCGCCCTCATCGCCGCCGGAGCCGTCGGCGTCCCGTTGCTCCTGCGGCTCGGCCGCAGCGCGGCCGGCAACGGGCGGGGCACGACGCACATCACGCAGCACATCAGCGCGCCCGGGATGTTCGGCAAGGCCACCGGCACCATCAACCACCGCTGACCGAGAGCAGGAATCCATGCCCAATCTGAAGCCGTACACGGATCAAGCGTCCGACGCCATCGCCAGCCCGCCTCACCGGGATGCGGACCCTGCGCTGCCCGGCACCCGGCTGCACCCTTCGGATCCGCTACCGCGCCGTCAGCCCGGACGAGGCCGATCGGCTGGCCACGCTTGCCCACGACCACACCCGACACGGCATCCGGAAGTAGCTGTGCCGAGGGCGGCCCCCTCTCACGCCAATGAAGTCGGGGCCGCCCTCGCCTGCCAGCACCTTTCACAGAACTGGAGACATCCAGCATGACCCATGGAGTACGTTCCGCGCTGCTGTCTGCAGCGCTCGATGCCGCCGTCTGCGGCTGGGCAGTCTTCCCGTTACGGCCTGGCGGCAAGCCGCCCGCCCTGCACGGTGAAGCTTCCTGCCCGCTCACCGGCGACTGCATCACCGGCCACCGCAAGTGGGAGCAGCGCGCCACCACCGACCTCGACCGCATCCGGCGAGCGTGGTCGGCCGGCTGGTTCAACATCGGTATCGCGACCGGCCCGTCAGGGCTCGTCGTCGTCGACCTCGACATGCCCAAGCCCAAGCCCAAGCCCAACAGCAGTGCGGACACACCTTGCGGCGTGACGACCTTCAAGGCGCTCTGCGAGCGCACCGGGCAGGTCGTCCCCGCCACCTACCGGGTGCGGACTGCGAGCGGTGGAGAGCACCTGTACTTCACCGCTCCGGACGGCGTCCGGCTCGGCAACACCGCCGGATTCCTCGCCCCACCGATCGACACCCGCGCTTGGGGCGGATACATCGTCGCCCCCGGCAGCACCGTCAACGGGCGTACGTACGAAGTCATCGACTCCGCGCCGGTGGCGCCGCTGCCCGGATGGCTGCTCGACGCGCTCAAGCCTGATGCGCGTCCTACGGGGCCCGTGAAGCTGTCCTTGCCGAAGCGAGGCAACCGGGCAGCAGAGACGGCGCTGGAGCGGGAAACCGCCCTCGTGGCGGCCACCGTCGAAGGCAGGCGCGAGGCGCAGCTCTTCGAGAGCGCCCGGAAGGTTGCCCGCTTCGTCGGATGGGGCGACCTCACGCGGGACGAGGTGGAAGAGGCATTTCAGAGGGCGGGTGAGGCGGCCGGGCTCCCGGCTTCCCAGTGCCGCTCGACTCTGCGCAGCGTTCTGAACTGGTCCCTGCGCACCTGCCGGCCCCGGGAGACGACATGAGCCCCCGGCCCAATCCCCCTCTGAAATGCCTGCCCTCCACCCCCACAGGCCTCGGCCTCGCCGAACCGGCCCCGGCCCACCTTGGCGGTGGTGCGCCGAAGGGCGTCGCCGAAGGCGTCCCCACTGCTGTTCGCCCTGACCAGCAGATCGGAGACGGGCGCTCCCCGATCGCCTGGCCCACCATCAGCGCACCCCGTGGCGCGGTCCCGACCGTCACCAGCACCTGTGCGTGCGGCCGCAACCGGTTCGCCACAGGACACCGCAAGGCACTCGCCCTGATCGAAGACCATGCCCGCCACCGCGACCTCTGCCCGCTCCGCAACCAGCAGGAAGGCGCCGCCACATGACCGCAGCACCAACCACCCCGCCCCTCGACGGCGCCACCGTGCTCAACGACGTGGAGACCTTCCACCGCAGGTTCAACGTCTTCCCCACCGAGGCCGCCTACGTCGCCGTCACTCTGTGGGACGCGCACGCGCACCTGGTGGAATGCTTCGAGACCACACCGCGGATCGCCTTCCTCTCGCCCGAGCCGGGGTCGGGGAAGTCCCGGGCGCTGGAGATCGTGGAACTCCTCACCCCCCGGCCGGTCAGCACGGTCTCGGCATCCGCGAACGCCCTGTACCGGCTGGTCGACTCCGCCGCCGGACTGCCCACCGTGCTCTTCGACGAGGTGGACACCATCTTCGGCCCGAAGGCCGGCGCGGACGAGGCGCTGCGCGGATTCCTGAACGCCGGATACCGGCGCATCGGCGGGGCCCTGCGGTGCGTGGGGGAGGGCTCCAACCAGAACGCGCAGGTCTTCGGCTCGTACTGCGCAGTCGCCATGGCCGGGCTCGGCTCCCTGCCGGACACGGTACTGACCCGCTCCATCATCATCCGCATGCGCAAGCGCGCCCCGAACGAGCGCGTGGAGCCCTACCGGCAGCGCATCCACGAGAAGCAAGGCCACGAACTGCGCGACCAGCTCGCGGCATGGGCCGACACCGTCCGCGACCAGGTCGCCGACGCCTGGCCCGAGATGCCCGAGGGAGTCACCGACCGGCCGGCCGACGTATGGGAACCGCTCCTCGCCGTCGCCGACGCCGCCGGGGGCGACTGGCCCGACCGGGCCCGCGCCGCGTGCCTGGAGCTGATCAGCGCCGCCCACGACAACGACGAAGCCTCCCTCGGAGTCCGGCTGCTGACCGACCTCCGCGACCGGGTGTTCTGCGGCGCGGACCGCGTGCCCACCGCCGTCATCCTCGAAGGCCTCCTCGCCATGGACGACGCCCCATGGGGAGACCTGGACGACAAGCCGATCAACTCCCGCACCCTGGCCCGGCTCCTCGCCCAGTACGTCACCCCCGCCAACAAGCCCATCAAGCCGCGCGGCATCCGTACCCCCGCGGGCTTCCCGAAGGGCTACTACGCAGAAGACCTCACCGACGCCTGGACGCGGTACTGCCCTCTTCCCCCTGAGGAATCCGCCACGTCCGCCACATCCGCCACACCGCAGGTCAGCGGGGGTGAATCCGTGGCGGATACCGCCACAGCCATCCGCCACATGTCTGCGGAAACCGCCACACCGCTCTTCCCGGTCGCGGGCTGAACACCAGCGCCACCAGGTGCCGCCACACCCCGGGTGTGGCGGCACCTATCCGCCACACAATCGCTATCCGCCACAAACGCAAGGCTCTGACCTGCGATGTGGCGGCGTGGCGGACGTGGCGGATGCATCAGAGCAAAGAGACCACGCGCTCAAAGAGGAGTCGCACGATGGCCAGCCCGCAGATGCTCAAGCTCCCCGAAGTCCTCGCCGAACTCGCCATGAGCCGAGCCGCCTTCTACCGCATGCGTGCCCGCGGCAAGGCTCCCAAGCTCATCAAGCTCCCCAACGGTCAGCTCCGCGTACGCCGCGCCGACCTCGACGCCTGGTGGCGCGATCTCGAAGCGTCCGCCGCCTGACCTCCCACTCCCCCGCTGAAAACCCGAGGGCCCGCCGTACCGGCGGGCCCTCGGCCTGTTCCAGGAGAACCATGCCCCTCACGTACGACGTGCGCCTGTACTCCATCGAGGTGCGCCGGGACCGGCCCAAGCCCTACCGGCTCCGGTGGATGGTCGGCCAGCGCAAGCACTCCAAGAGCTACCAGCTCAAGGCCCAGGCCGACGGCCGGCGCTCGGAGCTGATGGCCGCCGTCCGCCGCGGTGAGCAGTTCGACGAGGAGAAGGGCCTGCCGACCTCCGAACTGCGTGCGCTCCAAGGCTCAATCACCTGGTACGCCCACACCCGCGCCTACATCGACCGCAAGTGGGCGGCGGCGCCGGCCAAATCCCGGAAGAACTACGCGGACGCTCTCGCCACCATCACCCCGGCACTCGTGAAGTCGGCCGCTGGGAAGCCGGACGCGGCGCTGCTTCGGCGGGCGCTGTACGGGTGGGCGTACAACCGGAACCGGTGGAACGAAGAGCCGCCGGCGGACGTGGCGCAGGCCCTGAAGTGGCTGGACCGGAACTCCCTGCCGGTGTCCGCGCTCGAGGACGCGGCCACCGTCCGCCTGGCGCTGGACGCCCTCGGGCTGAAGATCGACGGGAAGCCCGCCGCGCCTCGCACTGCCCGCCGCAAGCGCGCGTGCCTGAGCGACGTCCTGGGCCTGGCCGTCGAAGAGCGGTACTTCACCGTGCCGGTGAACCCGCTGACGACAGTGAAGTGGGCCGCGCCGAAGTCCGCCGAGGAGGTCGACCCGCAGAGCGTCGCGAATCCGCGCCAGGCGCGCTCGCTGCTTCAGGGGGTCCGTGAGCAGGGGCCCCGGGGCGAGCACCTCGAAGCGTTCTTCGGGTGTCTGTATTACGCGGCCATGCGGCCGGCGGAGGCGACGGCCCTGCGCGACTCGCAGTGTCATCTGCCCGAGGCGGGCTGGGGCGCGCTGACGCTCCGCGAGGGGGCGGTACGGGCCGGTCGGAACTGGACCGACGACGGAGAGGCGCACGAGATGCGGCACCTGAAGGCGCGGGCGGTCAAGGACTCCCGGCCCGTGCCAATCCCCCCGCACTTCGTCCGGCTGCTCCGTCAGCACATCGCCAAATTCGGCGTCGCCCCGGACGGCCGGCTCTTCCGCACGAACCGCGGGGGGCTGCTCCAGGAGACCGGGTACGGAGAGGTCTGGGCGCGGGCCCGTAAAGAGGTGCTGAGCGAGCGGGAGCACGCGTCGTTCCTCGCTCGCCGCCCGTATGACCTACGTCACGCGGGGGTCTCCTTCTGGCTCAGTTCCGGAGTGGACCCCATGGAGTGCGCGCGGCGGGCCGGCCACACCATCGCCGTCCTCTTCCGGGTCTACGCGAAGGTGCTCGCCCAGACGCAGCAGCGGGCCAACGACCGGATCGACGCGGCCCTGCGGGAGTGGAACGAACCGGAGTGAGCCCCGTCCCCCGGGGGACGTCTGGGGGACACGCCCTGATCAGGGGTGGGATTCAGGTGAGACAACGTGGGATGCAGGGCCCATCGGCGCTCTCCGCAGCCCCACTTGCACACATGCGAAAACCCCGCCCGACCTGGTGTTTAAGCAGGTCGAGCGGGGTTTCACTTCCAGTGGCGGCGCCAGGGTTCGAACCTGGGTAGGCTGAGCCGGCAGATTTACAGTCTGCTCCCTTTGGCCACTCGGGCACACCGCCAAGGGATGCTGCCGTGAGGACCGTCTCTCGACGGCGCTCTGTGGCAACGACGTAAACGATACCTGATGCCCAGGGGTGCTGTGCCACTGGATTGACCAGCGGCCCGGACGGGCGCGGGTGGCTAGGCTTTGGTGGGCGGCGTGGTGCCAGCGGGCCCCGCGGCCGCCCCGTGGACATTCCGTTTCCAGCACCCCCGATACAAGGAGCAACACGTCATGGCCGACTCCAGTTTCGACATCGTCTCGAAGGTCGAGCGGCAGGAGGTCGACAACGCCCTCAACCAGGCCGCCAAGGAAATCTCGCAGCGTTACGACTTCAAGGGCACCGGCGCCTCGATCTCCTGGTCCGGCGAGAAGATCCTCATGGAGGCGAGCGGCGAGGAGCGGGTCAAGGCGATCCTCGACATCTTCCAGTCCAAGCTGATCAAGCGCGGCATCTCGCTGAAGTCGCTGGACGCGGGCGAGCCCCAGCTGTCCGGCAAGGAGTACAAGCTCTTCGCCACCATCGAGGAGGGCATCTCCCAGGAGAACGCCAAGAAGGTCGCGAAGATCATTCGCGACGAGGGCCCCAAGGGCGTCAAGGCGCTGGTCCAGGGTGACGAGCTGCGGGTCAGCTCGAAGAGCCGGGACGACCTGCAGGCCGTTCAGGCGCTGCTGAAGGGCCAGGACTTCGACTTCGCCGTGCAGTTCGCGAACTACCGGTAGGACGCGGCGGTCCGGGCGCGGGGCGGAACACTTCGTTCCGCGCCCGGACGTCATGTCCGAATACCGCCGGTCGCAGCGGTGCGGGCGACGCAGACTGGTCCGTGGCGGCCGATGATCCGGCTGCCGGCCGGACGGGAAGAGGGACGAGTCATGACCATGTACGCGACGGTCGACAGCCCACTGGGCGAACTACTGCTGGTCGGCGAGCAGGCCGCGGGGCCGGCCGGCGACGCGGTCGCGCTCGTCTCGCTCTCCCTGCCGGGCCAGAAGGGCGCGGCGGTCGTCCAGGACGGCTGGAGTCGCGAGCCCGAGGCCTTCGCGGGAATCGCCGCGCAGCTGCGGGAGTACTTCGAGGGGCGGCGGACCCGCTTCGACATCGCCCTGGCGGACGGCCGGGGCACCGCATTCCAGCGCCGGGTATGGGCCGCGCTGGACGACGTCCCCTACGGGGAGACGGTGTCGTACGGGCAGATCGCCGAGCGGGTCGGTGCCTCCGGGGCGGGGGTACGGGCCGTGGGCACGGCGATCGGGCGCAATCCGCTGCTGGTCGTACGGCCGTGTCACCGGGTGATCGGCGCGGACGGGGCGCTGCGCGGCTACGCGGGCGGCCTGGAGCGCAAGGAGCGGCTTCTGGGGCTTGAGGGCGCCCTGGCGGTGAGCTGATGGCCGGGCTCTTCCCCAGGCCGCGGGCACAGATCGCGCCGGGTGCCGTGCATGTCCCCGAGTGGCTGTCCGTGGAGCAGCAGCGGGAGTTGGTGACGGCCTGCCGGGAGTGGGCGCGTGGGCCCGTACCCCTGCGGCACACGGCGCTGCCGGGCGGCGGGGTGATGTCCGTACGGACCGTGTGCCTGGGGTGGCACTGGCAGCCGTACCGGTACACGCGTACGGCGGACGACGTGAACGGCGCACCGGTCGCCCCGTTTCCGGAGTGGCTCGGGGAGTTGGGGCGGGCGGCGCTGGTGGCGGCGTACGGGCAGGAGAGCCCGGTGCGGGCGTACGCGCCGGACACCGCGCTGATCAATTTCTATGACGACGCGGCACGGATGGGCATGCACCAGGACAAGGAGGAGCGGTCCGGTGCCCCCGTGGTGTCGCTGAGCATCGGCGACACCTGTGTCTTCCGCTTCGGGAACACGGAGAACCGGGGAAGGCCCTACACGGACGTGGAGCTGGCCTCGGGGGATCTGTTCGTCTTCGGCGGGCCGTCGCGTTTCGCGTTCCACGGGGTGCCGAGGATCCGCCCGGGTACGGCCGGTCCCGCGACAGGCCTGAGCGGTGGTCGGCTCAATCTGACCCTGCGCGAGACCGGGCTGGGCGTCTGAGGAAGGGACGGGTCTCAGCGGCGTTCGCGGGAGTTCCCGAAGAACAGGCGGTAGATGATCAGCAGGACCAGCGATCCACCGATGGCCGCGACCCAGGTCCCCGCGTCGAAGAAGTCCTTGGAGATCGGGCGGTCCAGGAACTTCGACGATATCCAGCCACCCAGGAAGGCGCCGACGATCCCGGTCAGGGTGGTCCCCACGAGGCCACCGGGGTCTCTGCCCGGCAGCAGAATCTTGGCGATGACGCCGGCAATCAGTCCGAGAATGATCCAGCCAATAATGGTCATGCGTGCGAACCTACCCGTCACTCGGTCTTGGAATCCAAGACGTTCGTGATGGCCGGCCGGTTGCGGTCCGCGGTGCGCGAACTGCGCGTATCCCGTTGTCCCGTCCGCCGCCCGGAGCTTCTACCAGCCGGCGAACGGCTCGTCGGTACTGACGATCTCCTTGCCGAAGGGCATCAGCGATACGGGGATCAGCTTGAAGTTCGCGATGCCCAGCGGGATGCCGATGATCGTGATGCACAGGGCGATTCCGGTGGTGATGTGCCCCAGCGCCAGCCACCAGCCGGCGAGGACCAGCCACAGGACGTTGCCCACGCAGGAGGGTGCGCCCGCGTCCCGGCGGTCGACGACACGGTGGCCGAAGGGCCAGAGGGCGTAGACGCCGATGCGGAAGGCCGCCAGGCCGAACGGGATACCGATGATCGTGATGCACAGCAGGAGGCCCGCGACGAGGTAGCCGAGGAACATCCAGAAGCCGCACAGGACCAGCCAAATGACGTTCAGAATCGTTTTCACGGGCGATGACCTGCCATCTGCTCGAGTCGGGCAATACGCTCCGCCATCGGCGGATGTGTCGAGAACATCTTGGACACACCCTGCCCCGGGCGGAAGGGATTCGCGATCATCATGTGGCTCGCGGTCTCGATCCTCGGCTCGGGCGGCAGGGGAAGCTGCTTCGTGCCGGCCTCCAGCTTCCGCAGGGCGCTCGCCAGGGCGAGCGGGTCACCGGTCAGCTGGGCGCCCGAGGCGTCCGCCTCGTACTCGCGGGAACGGCTGACGGCCAACTGGATGACGGAGGCGGCGAGCGGACCCAGGATCATGATCAGCAACATGCCGAGGATGCCGGGGCCCTCGTCGTCGTTGGAGCGGCCGACCGGGATCAGCCAGGCGAAGTTGACCAGGAACATGATGACGGAGGCGAGGGCTCCGGCGACGGACGAGATCAGGATGTCTCGGTTGTAGACATGGCTGAGCTCATGGCCGAGGACGCCGCGCAGCTCGCGTTCGTCCAGGATCTGGAGGATGCCATCGGTGCAGCAGACCGCGGCGTTGCGCGGGTTGCGGCCGGTCGCGAAGGCGTTGGGGGCCTGCGTCGGGGAGATGTAGAGCCGTGGCATGGGCTGGCGGGCGGCGGTGGAGAGCTCGCGGACCATGCGGTAGAGCTGGGGCGCCTCGAACTCGCTCACCGGGCGGGCGCGCATGGCGCGCAGCGCCAGCTTGTCGCTGTTCCAGTACGCGTAGGCATTGGTGCCGACAGCTACCACGAGCGCGACGATCAGGCCGGTACGTCCGAAGAAGCTGCCGATGACGATGATGAGTGCGGACAGGCCCCCGAGGAGTACGGCGGTTCTCAGCCCGTTGTGCCGGCGGTGCACGGTACGCCCTCCAAATGGTGCAAGCAGGGGAACCCTTTGCTTGGTGGTGCTCCACTGCCCAGTGGAGCCTCCCGTACTGGTCAACGCCAGGCGAGGAGAGCTAGTTCCCTTGTGCTTACGGCCGCGGGGCCCGGCCGGCTCCGGCTGTTCGCGCCGGAGCGGGCCGTAGGCCGTACGGGTGGAGGTGTGCGTCCGGGTCAGCGCTGGACGGGGAGTTTCGCGAGCGCCAGGGCCTCGGGGTCGGGCTCGACCTCGCTGGTGCAGTGGGCGCAGCGGGAGGCCACGGCCGGGATCTCCGTGTAGCAGCGGGGGCAGTCGCGCAGGGCTGCCTTGATGTCGGCCTGCTCCTCGTCCTTCTTGGCCGTGAAGCGGTTCTGGACCTTGGCCATGGGCACGACGACACAGAAGTAGAGGACCGCGGCGGTGATGAGGAAGGCAATCGCGGCGCTGACGAAGAGTCCGTAGGGGAACGTCACACCGTCGAACTTGAACTCGGCCTTGCTGAAGTCGCCGGTGCCGCGGGTGATGATGCCGATCAGCGGCACGATGAACGCGTTGCTGAACCCGGTGACGACTGCGGTGAACGCGGCTCCGACGGCGAGGCCGATCGCCATGGAGATCACGTTTCCGCGCAGGATGAAGTCCTTGAACCCGTTCAGCACTGCTCTAGCTCCTCTGTGATGTCAACGCCGAGTGCGTCATGTGCGGGCATGACCCTGCCCTGTGCGGGCTGCCGGGGGCAAGCCGATCTTGAAGCCGTCGGAACAAGCGTCGGAACAGCCGCCGGAACTGGTGTCAGAACAGGTTGACGGCGGCGAACCTGAGGACGGTCTGGGGAGCGCCCGAGAGGGCGATACCGGCAGCGGCGGTGAGGACGATCGCGGCGGTCAGCGGGGCCGGGGTCCGGTGCCGGGTGGTGGGCCGCGGCTGCTCCGTACCGTCTTCCGCGGGACCGCGGAACAGGGCGGCGGTCCACTGGAGGTAGTAGTAGAGCGCGATCACGACGTTGACGGCCATGACGACGGCGAGCCAGCCGAGTCCGGCGTCGACGGCCGAGGAGAAGACGGTGACCTTGGCGAAGAGGCCGATGATGCCCGGTGGCAGTCCGGCCAGGCAGAGCAGGAAGAAGCCCATCGTGAGGGCGGCCAGGGGGCGGGTGGCGTAGAGGTTGCGGTAGTCGGCGATGCGGTTGTGCGGGTGGGTGCGGGCGACCAGGGCGGCCACCGCGAAGGCGCCGAGGTTCACGACGGCGTACATCAGGGCGTACGCGACGGTGGAGCCGATCTGCCGGTCCCCGGCGTACGCGGCTGCGGCGATCGGCACCAGGAGGTAGCCGGCCTGGGCGACGGACGACCAGGCGAGGAGGCGTACGGCGCTGCGGGCGCGGGTGGCGCTCTGGCGCAGCGCGGCGACGTTGCCGATGGTCATGGTGAGCGCGGCGAGGACGGCGAGGGCGGGGCCCCAGACGTCCGCGTAGGAGGGGAACGCGACCACGGTGACGAGGATGAGGCCGGAGAAGCCGACCGCCTTGCCGACGACCGAGAGGTAGGCGGCGATCGGCAGGGGTGCGCCGACGTAGGTGTCGGGCACCCAGAAGTGGAAGGGCGCGGCGGCCGTCTTGAAGGCGAAGCCGACGAGGGTGAGGGCGACGCCCGCCTGGGCGAGGACGGAGAGCTGTCCGGGGACGTCGTCGAGGCGGCCGGCGATCTCCGTGAGGTGGAGGGTGCCGGTCGCCGCGTAGACGAAGCTGACGCCGAGGAGCATCACGGTGGTCGCGACGACGGAGGACAGGAAGAACTTCAGCGCGGCCTCGGAGGAGCGCCGGTCGCCGCGCTTGATGCCGACGAGGGCGAACGCGGGCAGCGAGGCGACTTCGAGGGCGACGACGAGGGTGGCGAGGTCGCGGGCCGCGGGCAGCAGCGCGGCGCCCGCGGCGGAGGACAGCAGCAGGAACCAGAACTCGCCGGCCGGGAGCTTGCGGGTGTCGCCGATCGAGAGCAGCGCGGTGAGCAGGGCTCCGCCGAGTACGAGGACCTGGATGATGAGGGCGAAGTGGTCGGCGGTGTAGCTGCAGGCGCGGGTGCCGGTGGTGAGGCAGAAGGTGGAGCGGTCGCCGTCGCGCAGCGGGATGAGGAGGGCGAGGGCGGCGACGAGTCCGGCGACGGCCCCGTAGCCGAGGAGCGGTTTGCGTGCCCGGGGTACGAAGAGGTCGGCGACCAGGACGACGAGGGCGACGGCCGCGACGGTGACCGGGGGCGCGATGGCGAGCCAGTCGACGGACTGGACGAGGCTGGTGGTGCTCTCGGCCGCTGTGGTCACGACTTGCCTCCTGCGAGGAGCTTCTGCACGGCCGGGTCGGTGAGGCCGAGGAGGACGGCGGGCCACAGTCCGGCCAGGACGGTGAGGGCGGCGAGGGGGGTCCAGGCGGCGAACTCGTGGTGCTGGATGTCGGGGATGCGGCGCGGTACCTCGGGCTTGGCGCCCATGCAGACACGGCGTACCAGGATGAGCATGTACGCGGCGGTGAGCAGGGTGCCGAACGCGGCGACCGACATGAAGGTCAGGAAGGCGGGCCGGCTCAGGCCGTCGGCCGGGTCGAAGGCGCCGAACAGCGCGAGCATCTCGCCCCAGAACCCGGCGAGGCCGGGCAGGCCCAGGGAGGCGATCGCGGTGAACGCGAGGAGGCCGCCGAGGCGGGGCGCGCTGCCGTAGAGCGCGGCGCCGGTGGCGCCGGAGAGGGTGTCGAGGTCGGCGGTGCCGTACCGGTCCTTGACCGCGCCGACCAGGAAGAACAGCAGGCCGGTGATGAGCCCGTGGGCGATGTTGGCGAAGAGCGCGCCGTTGACGCCGGTGGGGGTCATGCTCGCGATGCCGAGGAGTACGAAGCCCATGTGGCCGACGGAGGAGTACGCGATCAGGCGCTTCAGGTCGCCCTTGGCGCCGGGCCGGACGAGGGCCAGGCAGGCGAGCGATCCGTAGATGATGCCGGCGACCGCGAAGGCGGCGAGGTACGGCGCGAAGGTGTGCATGCCGTCGGGGGCGATCGGGAGCAGGATCCGGACGAATCCGTACGTGCCCATCTTCAGCAGGACGCCCGCGAGCAGGACCGAGCCGACCGTGGGGGCGGCCGTGTGGGCGTCCGGGAGCCAGCTGTGCAGCGGCCACATCGGAGTCTTGACCGCGAGTCCGATCCCGATCGCGAGAACGGCGATGACCTGCACGGACGAGGTGAGGCCGCGGCCGTTGTCAGTGGCGAGTGCCACCATGTCGAAGGTGCCGCTCTTCAGTCCGATGAGGAGCAGGCCCAGCAGCATGACGACCGAGCCGAGCAGTGTGTAGAGGATGAACTTCCAGGCGGCCGCCTGCTTCTGCGCACCGCCCCAGCGGGCGATGAGGAAGTACATCGGGATGAGCACCATCTCGAACGCCAGGAAGAACAGCAGCAGATCGAGGACGGCGAAGGTCGCGAGGGTGCCGGACTCCAGGACGAGGATCAGTGCGACGAACGCCTTCGGGGAGGGGCCCGCGGGCAGCTTGAAGTAGCTGTGGAGCGCGCAGAGGAAGGTCAGCAGCGCGGTCAGTACGAGGAGGGGGAGCGAGATGCCGTCGATGCCGAGATGGATGCGGACGCCGAGCGCCGGGATCCAGCTGATGTCGGTGGTGGCCTGCATCTTCGACGGGTGGTCGTGGTCGAAGCCGACGGCCAGCACGATCGCGGCGATGAGGATCACGCCGGTGACGGTCACCCCGTGGCGGAGCACGGCCTGGTCGGGGTTCCTGCCCTTCAGTCCGGGCGGGGCCGGGAGCAGGGCCGCGACGGCTCCGAGGAGCGGGACGACGACGATGAACGCCAGAAGGAACTGCATCACGGATGGGCTGATATCGAACACGGCTCACGACCCGGCGTTGACGTTGGCGAAGACGACGGCGGCGACCGCCAGGACCAGGGAACCGGCGAGCAGTGCGCTGAGGTAGGTCTGCACATTGCCGGTCTGGGCACGGCGGACGGCGGTGCCGAGCCAGCGTGCGCCGGTGGCGGAGCCGCGTACGTAGGTGTCGACGACCTCGCGGTCCAGGAAGCGGACGAGGCTCGCCGCGGCCTGGGCGGGGCGGACGAACAGCGCCGCGTAGACGGCGTCCAGGTGGAAGCCGGCGGCCGCGTGGCGGTGGAGCGGGCCGAGCAGCAGCCGGCCGGGGTCGGCCGGGTCGGGTGCGTCACCGGCGTCTCCGTAGGCGGCGGTGTGACTCTCCATGGCCTCGACCTCGACGAGGGCGGGTTCCGCTTCGGGGTGGGCGACGACGGAACCCATGGGGGTCCGGGCGGCCAGTGCCGTGGTGTGGCGCCAGGCCCCGTAGGTGACCAGGCCGCCGACGAGGCCGACGCCGGTGGAGAGGACGGCGGTGGTCAGCGACGGGGTGAGGCTGTGGCCGTCGAACCAGTCGCCGATCACGCCGACGGTGAGTCCGAAGGCGATGGTGGGGACGGCCAGGACCCAGAGGACCGAGGTCATGGCGACCGGCTGCCTGCCGTGGTCGGGGACCTCTGCGCCGCGGCCCCGGAAGGCGAGCAGCCAGAGACGGGTGGCGTACGCGGCGGTGAGGACGGCGGCCAGGAGCCCGGCGACGAGGACGGTCCAGCCGGCGGCGGCCGGGGCGACGTGGCGGTCGCCGAGGGCGGTGTGCTCGGCGGCGACGAGGACGGCTTCCTTGGAGAAGAAGCCGGCGAACGGCGGGATGGCGGCCAGCGCGAGGAGCGCGACGGTCATCGTCCAGTAGGCGTCGGGGATGCGCTTGGCCAGGCCGCCCATGCGGGACATGGCGGCCAGCGAGTTGGTGCCGGCGGCGTGGATGACGACGCCCGCGGCGAGGAAGAGGACGGCTTTGAACGCACCGTGCGAGAGGAGGTGGAAGACGGCGGCGCCCCGGTCGCCGACGGCCAGGGCGCCGGACATGTAGCCGAGCTGGCCGATCGTGGAGTAGGCGAGGACGCGCTTGATGTCGTCCTGGGCGAGGGCGGCGAATCCGGAGCCGATCATCGTGACGGCGGCCATGACGGCGAGGACGACGAGGGCGGCGCCCGAAGCGGCGAAGACGGGGAGCAGCCGGGCCACGAAGTAGATGCCGGCGGCGACCATCGTCGCGGCGTGGATCAGCGCGGAGACGGGGGTGGGTCCGGCCATCGCGTCGGGCAGCCAGGTGTGCAGGGGGAACTGCGCGGACTTGCCCGCGACACCGGCGAGGAGCAGCAGGGCGATCGCGGTGGGGTGGTCGAGGCCACCGTGGGCGACGGAACCCAGGATGCCGGTGATGCGGAAGGTGCCCGTGTCGGCGGCGAGGGCGAACAGGCCGATGAGGAAGGGAACGTCGCCGAGCTTGGTGACCAGGAAGGCCTTGAGGGAGGCCGCGCGGGCCTCGGGCGTCTCCCAGTAGTGGCCGACCAGGAAGTACGAGCAGATGCCCATGATCTCCCAGCCGACCAGGAGCACCATCAGGTCGCCGGAGTAGACGACGAGCAGCATCGCGGAGGTGAAGAGGGAGACGAGAGCCGCGTAGGAGGGGTAGCGGGGGTCGTCGCGCAGGTAGGCGGTCGAGTAGATCTGCACGCAGCTCGCCACGAGGGCGACCAGGACCGCGACCAGGACCGCGAAGCCGTCGAGGTGCAGGGCGAGGTCGACCGGGACCGAGCCGGTGGGGGTGAGCTGGGTCGAGGCGTCGATGGCCCGGCCGCCGCCCTGGCGGGCCGCGACGACGGCCGCGATGACGAGGGAGGCGAGGGAGGGCAGTACCGCGAGCGGGCGGACGAAGCCCGGCGCGCTGCGTCCGAGCAGGAGTCCGGCCGCAGCTCCCAGGAACGGGAGGAGGGGGACGAGGACGGCGAGGGTCGTGGTGGTCACGGGGTGGCCTCTGCCTTCTTTGCCTTCCCTGCCGAAGCAGTGGCCTGGTCTTCGGTGCCGGTGCCGGTGCCGGTGCCGGAGGCAGTGGCTGTGCCGTCGCCGTCGTCGCTGTCGTCGCCGTCCGGGACCGTCTCGGCCTCGTCGGTCTCGGCGGTGTCGCGGAGGCGGTCGACGTCGGAGCTGCCGCGGTTGCGGTACACGGCGAGGACGATGGCCAGACCGATACCGATCTCCGCCGCCGCGATGGCGATGGTGAACAGGGTGAGGGCCTGGCCGGAGTGCAGGGCGTCGCGGAGCCAGACGTCGAAGGCGACCAGGTTGAGGTTGACGGCGTTGAGCATCAGCTCGACGGACATCAGGACCAGGATCGCGTTGCGGCGCGCGAGCACTCCGTAGAGCCCGGTGCAGAAGAGGAGGACGGCGAGCACGGCGGGATAGGCGAGGTGCATCAGCTCTTGTCCTCTCGGCCCTTGCGGGACAGGACGATCGCGCCGACGAGGGCGGCGAGCAGGAGAACGGAGAGCGCTTCGAAGGGGAGCACCCAGTGCCGGAAGAGGAAGGCGCCGGTGGCTTCGGTGGACCCCTGGGCCGGGCCGTCCAGCTCGATCCAGGTGGTGCGGAAGGCGTCCACGACGACCCAGACGAGGGTGCCGGCGGCGGCGACGGCCACCGCGAGGGCGGCCCAGCGGTTCTCCGAATCGGCGTCCGGTGAGCGGCCGATGGGGGCCCTGGTGAGCATCAGGCCGAACAGCAGGAGGACGACGACGGAACCGACGTAGATCAGTACCTGCACCCAGGCGATGAACTCGGCCGTGAGCAGGAGGTACTCGACGGCGAGGCCGCCGAGCGCCACGATCAGCCAGAGGGCCGCGTGCACCAGCTGCCTGGTCGTGACGGTGACGAGGGCCGCGCCGAGGGTGGCGATCCCGACCAGGACGAAGGCGATCTCGATACCGGTCGGGGAGAGGAAGCCGGGGTGGCTCTCGTTGACGGTGATGACGGGGCCGGAGGCGGCGCCGAGGGTGGCGGCGGTTGCGGCTGCGGTGATCACGTCTGGCCCTCCTCATCCGTCGAGGTGGGATCGGTCGGGAGAGGATCAGTCGGGGCAGGGTCCGTCGGGGCAGGTGGGGTGGCCGCGGCGGCGGCCTCCTGCTCGCGCTGGGTCCGGAGCTTCTCCGCCGTCTTGCGGGCGGCGGCGATCTCCTTCGGCTCCTCGGCCGCCGGATCGAGCGCCGGCGGCTCCGGCACCGTCCACATCCAGTCGCGGAGCTTGTCGCGCTCGTGGGTGAGTTCGAGGATGTCGGTCTCCGCGTACTCGAACTCCGGCGACCAGAAGAGCGCGTCGAACGGGCACACCTCGATGCAGATCCCGCAGTACATGCAGAGCGAGAAGTCGATGGCGAAGCGGTCCAGCACATTGCGGCTCCGCTCGCGTCCGCCCGGGGCCGCGGCGGGCACCGTCTCCTTGTGGGAGTCGATGTAGATGCACCAGTCGGGGCACTCACGGGCGCAGAGCATGCAGACCGTGCAGTTCTCCTCGAACAGCGCGATGACGCCGCGGGAGCGGGGAGGCAGTTCGGGCTGCACGTCCGGGTACTGGGCGGTGACGGTCTTCTTCGTCATCGTCCGCAGGGTGACGGCGAGGCCCTTGGCCAGTCCTGCGCCAGGGATCGGGGGCACTAGTTGATCGCCACCTTCACGATGCCGGTGAGCGCGATCTGCGCGAGAGCGAGCGGGATGAGCGTGGTCCAGGCGAGTTTCTGCAGCTGGTCCTCGCGGAGACGGGGATAGCTCACGCGCAGCCAGATCACGACGAAGGCGAGGACGGCGACCTTCAGGAGCGTCCAGACCCAGCCCAGTCCGTCGGCGCCCAGCGGGCCGTGCCAGCCGCCGAGGAAGAGGACGGTGGTCAGTGCGCACAGCACGACGATGCCCGCGTACTCGGCGAGCAGGAACAGGGCGAAGCGGAGGCCGGTGTACTCGGTGTACGCACCGAAGATGATCTCCGAGTCCGCGACCGGCATGTCGAACGGCGGGCGCTGGAGTTCGGCGAGCCCGGCCACGAAGAAGACCAGGGCGCCGATGATCTGCCACGGCAGCCACCACCACTCGAAGGCATCGAGGATGCCGGGCAGCGAGACCGTGCCGGCCGCCATCGCCACCGAGGCGGCGGCCAGCAACATCGGCAGCTCGTACGCGAGCAGCTGCGCGGCGGTACGGATGCCGCCGAGCAGCGAGAACTTGTTGGCCGATGCCCAGCCCGCCATGAGCGAGCCGAGCACGCCGATGCCCATCACGGCGAGCACGAAGAAGATGCCCGCGTCGATGACCTGGCCGACCGCGCCCTCGCCGGGTCCGATCGGGATGACGACGAGCACGAGGAGGTACGGGAGCAGCGCGACGGCGGGGGCGATCTGGAAGACGCGGCGGTCGGCCTCGGCCGGGACGATGTCTTCCTTCTGTACGAACTTCACGCCGTCCGCGATGAGCTGGGCCCAGCCGTGGAAGCCGCCGGCGTACATGGGGCCCAGGCGGCCCTGCATGTGGGCCATCACCTTGTGTTCGGCCTGGCCCACGACGAGGGGGACGACCATGAACACCGCGAACACGATGACGAGGCGGAGGGCGACGTCCAGTACGTCGTTCACTCGGTATCGCCTCCGGCGGGGGGTTCGGGAGTTTCGGGGGTGCGGGGGGCCTTGGGGGCCTCGGGGGTGTCTGCCGCGTCGGAGGGCTGCTCGGAGGGTTGCCCGGTGGGCTGCTCGGCGGGCGGTTCCGGAGTCGGGGGTGCGGCCGTGTCCGAGGGACCGGCGTCCGGGTCCGGTGAGTCGTCGAAGGCCGGGCGGGCGTTGTGCCACGGCGCGTCCGCGGTCGGAGCCGGGCCCGAAGGCGCCTCGCCCCCGGCCGCCTGGTCCGAAGCCGCCCCGGCGCCGGTCGCATCGCCTCCGGTCGCACCGCCCACCGGCGGCTGCTGGGAGGCCGAGCCCTGGGACGCCGTGCGGGTGCGACGCGGCGGCCCGGTACGGCGCGTCGGCTCCGTACCGGCAGCACCGGCGTCCACGCCGCCAGCACCATCCGCGCCCGTCGTCGGCGCCACGACCGGCTGCTGTCCCGCCGAGCCGTCGCTCGCGCTGCGGGTGCGGCGGGCCGGGCGGTCGCCCGCGGGCCTCGCCGTCCGGGTGGGGCGGGCGGGGGCAGGCGGGAGCTGGCCCTTCAGCGGGCCCCATTCGTTCGGGTCGGGGACACCGGGCGGCAGCATCGTGCGGCGCTTGGGGCCGCCGTGCTCCGACTCGCCCGGCTCCTTGGCGCCCGGCCAGGCCTTGGCCACGCGGGCCGCCAGGACGAAGTCCTTGCGCAGGGGGTGGCCCTCGAAGCCCTCGGGCAGCAGCAGGGGGACCAGGTGCGGGTGGCCGTCGAAGCCGATGCCGAACATCTCGTGCGTCTCGCGCTCGTGCCAGGCCGCCCCCGCGAAGACGCCGATCGCGCTGGGCAGCACGGCCGCCTCGTGCGGAACGGTCGTGCGGACCAGCAGCCGCCGGACCGCCGGACCCGGTCCGGAGCGGTCGGGCAGCGCGGCGAGATGGGCGCAGACCCGGAAGCCGGTGCCCGGTTCGTCGACGGCGCTGAGCCAGTCGAAATAGGTGCAGCCGAGCCCGTCACGCGCCGTTTCCAGGGCGGCGATCCAGGAGGCGGGCGGCACGTCGACGGTCAGCAGGTCGTACGCCTGCTCCGCCGTGGCGTCCTCGCCGAAGATCTCGGTCACGGCGTCCGGCAGCCGGTCGTAGCTCTCGGCGGCGGTCACTTCCGCTCCTCCCCGGAGGCGTCCGGCACGGACGGTGCCTGCGGTGCGGCGACCAGTGCACTGCGCAGCGCGGCGATGGAGGGACGGGCCCCGCCCGTCGCGTAGCGCTCGCCCAGCGACTCGCGCGCGATCTTCTCCTGGAGCTTGAGGATTCCCTGGAGCAGGGCTTCGGGCCGGGGCGGGCAGCCGGGAACGTAGACGTCGACCGGGATGATCTGGTCGACGCCCTTCGTCACCGAGTACGAATCCCAGTACGGGCCGCCGCAGTTGGAGCAGGCGCCGAAGGAGATGACGTACTTGGGCTCGGGCATCTGCTCGTACAGCCGCTTGACCGCCGGAGCCATCTTGTCCGTCACCGTGCCGGAGACGATCATGAGGTCGGCCTGGCGGGGGCCCGGGGCGAACGGGATCACGCCGAGCCGGATGAAGTCGTGGCGCGCCATGGAGGCGGCGATGAACTCGATGGCGCAGCAGGCGAGTCCGAAGTTGAAGACCCAGAGGCTGTAGCGGCGGCCCCAGTTGAGGACCACCTTCATCGGCTCGGGCGCGAGCCGGGACAGCACGCCCAGCCGCTTCGGCTCGGGAAGGAACGTGGGTACGGGCTCGGGACCCGGCTCCGGTCCCGACTGCGGCTGTGGCTGTGGCTGACCGGCTGACGACGGGCTCGTCACGTCCATTCGAGGACGCCCTTCTTCCATGCGTAGAGCAGTCCCACGGCCAGGAAACCGAGGAAGATGAACATTTCCACCAGCGTCGTCGCGCCGTATCCGGGCGCGGCGAAGACGGTCGCCCACGGGAACAGGAAGATCGAGTCGACGGCGAAGATCACGTACAGGAAGGCGTACACGTAGTAGCGGACCTGGGTGTGGGCCCAGCCCTCCCCCACGGGGTCCACGCCGCACTCGTACGTGAGGAGTTTCTCCGGCGTCGGGACCACGGGACGCATCAGCCGGCCGGTTCCGAAGGCGACGGCGACGAACAGCACCCCGACCACGGCGAGCAGTCCGACGACCGAGTAGCTGTGGAAGTACTCC
The DNA here is from genome assembly GCF_036226405.1 of Streptomyces sp. NBC_01260. Classification (NCBI taxonomy): domain Bacteria; kingdom Bacillati; phylum Actinomycetota; class Actinomycetes; order Kitasatosporales; family Streptomycetaceae; genus Streptomyces; species Streptomyces sp. NBC_01260. Next base: position 3,316,644 of record NZ_CP108464.1, read on the forward strand.
GACGCGAGAACGGTCGGTCCCGGCAGGTCCGCAACGTCCGCCACGTCCGCCCCTCGCTCCCTCAAACCTGTTCGACGATCTGTACGCACGGGAGTCTAGGCCCTGTAAAGGAACGGTAAGCAGCCGCGTCGGGCAACGGGTGGGGTTATCCCTACTTCATCGCCACCCATGAGCCCCATGGCGTCCGGGTGCCCCACCCGGCAGGCTGGGCATATGACCATGAGCCCCCAGGTACCCGACAACGACCGGCCGCCGCCCGTCCGCTCCGCCCTCGACGTGTGCACCTGGAAGGAGATCGCGCATCTCCTCGCCAATTTCCCGCTGGCGGTCGTCGGGTTCATCTACACGGTGCTCATGATCGGCATCGGCGTGGGGCTGGCGGTCACGGTGGTCGGCCTGCCCCTGCTGGCAGCCGGGCTGCAGGGTTCACGGCTGCTCGGCCGGGCCGAGCGGGGCCGGGCGCGGAGTCTGCTCGGGCTGCGGATCGACGAGCCGAGCGCGATGGCTCCGGTCCGCCGGGAGGAGGGGTTCTTCTCCTGGCTGTGGTCGAGTCTGAGGGACCCGGTGGGCTGGCGCGCGGTGCTGTACTCCTTCATCCGGCTGCCGTGGGGCGTGCTCACCTTCGTGGTGGTGTTCGTGAGCCTCTTCGTCCTGTGGCCGGTGCTCCCCTATACGGCGCGGTTCCTGTCCAACGCCGACCGGGGCATGGTGCGCGGGCTGCTTTCGCCCTCCGACGAGTTGGAACGCCGGGTCGCGGAGCTGGAGTCGGACCGGGGCGTGGTCGTCGACACCGCCGCCGCCGACCTGCGCCGCATCGAACGCGATCTCCACGACGGCGCCCAGGCCCGCCTCGTCGCCCTCGCCATGGGGCTCGGCCTGGCCAAGGAGAAGCTGACCGACGACCCCGAGGCCGCGGCGCGGATGGTCGACGAGGCCCACGGCGAGGTCAAGGTCGCCCTCCAGGAGCTCCGTGATCTCGCCCGGGGCATCCACCCCGCCGTCCTCACCGACCGCGGCCTGGACGCCGCGCTCTCCGCCATCGCCTCCCGCTGCACCGTCCCCGTCACGGTGGGGGTGGATCTGCCGGGCCGGCCGGCGCAGGCCATCGAGGGCATCGCGTACTTCACCGTGTCCGAGCTGCTCCAGAACGTCAGCAAGCACAGCGGGGCGCGTACGGCGTCCGTCGATGTGTGGCGGACGGCGGACCGGCTGCTGATCCAGGTCACCGACGACGGACGGGGCGGGGCCTCGATGGACGGCGGTACGGGGATGTCGGGGCTGGCCGAGCGGCTGGGCGCCGTCGACGGTCTGTTCGTCCTCGACTCCCCGCCCGGCGGCCCGACGACGGTCACCGCGGAGCTGCCCTGGCGCGACCGGGAGGACGGGAAGGGCGCGGCCGGGGCCCGTACGGGCCGGCCCGCCGCGGCCAAGGGGCGCTGAGAGCCGCCGCCGCGCGGCGGCGAGGATCGCTGCCGCGCGGCGGGGTGGGGAAAACCCCCGGCCGAAGAGGGATACCGCCCTCATGGTGGGCGGCTCGGCGGGACAGCACACTTTGTCGTACACACAGCAGGCAGAACCGGCCTCACAGACGCAGAAGAAACGGACGGAACCCATGGCCACGACATACGGACCCGGCACGCGGGGCGATGATCGACCGGGAACCGGCTCCTTCGACCACCCTGGGGAGAGGCACTTCTTCCCGGCCTGGCTGCGCGCCCCAGTCGAGGGCCGGACCTGGCGCGAGTTCGCCTATCTGCTGCTGAGCCTGCCGATCAGCGTCGTGCTGTTCTCCTTCTCCGTCGCCATGACGTCGTTGAGTGCCGGCCTGCTCATCACCTTCCTGGGGGTTCCCGTCCTGGCCGCCGGGCTGTCCGTGTGCCGCGGCTTCGGCGCGATGGAGCGGGCCAGGGCCCGTGGGCTGCTGAAGCTGTACGTGCCCGCTCCCGCGCCGGTACGGGGCAGGACCGGCGGCCTGATGTCCTGGATCGGGGCGGTCCTGAAGAGCGGGGTGTCCTGGCGGCACCTGCTCTACTCGGTGCTGCACTTCCCGTGGGCGGTCTTCGCCTTCTGCGTGTCGCTGACCTTCTGGTCGCTGAGCTGGGCGGCGTTCACCTACCCGCTGTGGCACTGGGTCTTCCCGACGCACCTGGGAAGCAGTGGCATTCAGCTGTACGGGGACGCGGGCCACGAGGTCTACGCGGACTCCCCCCTCGACCTGGCGGCGTCCAGCGCCATCGGGCTGGCGCTCGTCCTGATCACCCCGTGGATCATCCGCGCTCTCACCTCCGTGGACCGGGTGATGGTGGCCGGGCTGCTGGGTCCGTCCCGGCTGGCGACGCGGGTCACGGAGCTGGAGTCGGACCGGGGCGTGGTCGTCGACACCGCCGCCGCCGACCTGCGCCGCATCGAACGCGATCTCCACGACGGTGCCCAGGCCCGCCTCGTCGCCCTCGCCATGGATCTGGGCCTGGCCAAGGAGAAGCTGACCGACGACCCCGAGGCCGCGGCGCGGATGGTCGACGAGGCCCACGGCGAGGTCAAGGTCGCCCTCCAGGAACTGCGCGACCTGGCCCGGGGCATCCACCCCGCCGTCCTCACCGACCGCGGCCTGGACGCCGCGCTCTCCGCCATCGCCTCCCGCTGCACCGTCCCCGTCACGGTCGAGGTCGACCTGGCGTCCCGGCCCGCGCAGGCCATCGAGGGCATCGCCTACTTCACCGTGTCCGAGCTGCTCCAGAACGTCAGCAAGCACGCCCACGCCACCCGCGCGTCCGTCGACGTGTGGCGGACCGCGGACCGGCTGATGCTCCAGGTCACCGACAACGGGCGCGGCGGCGCCGACCTGACGTCGGGCAGCGGTCTCGCCGGTCTGACCGAGCGGCTGGGCGCGGTGGACGGAATCCTGCTCGTCGAGTCCCCGGTGGGCGGCCCGACAAAGGTCACGGCCGAACTGCCCTGGCGCGGCTGACCTCTCCTCTCCCCGCCCAAGCCCCTCCCTCTCGCCCTGCCCGGCCGCCGGGCGGACCCGGATACCGGGCCCGCCCGGCGGCCGGGCTCTGCGCACCCCGCGCGGCGACGCAACCCTTCGAACGTTCGCGGCGTCACCGCCGATGCTGGAATGCTGGGATGCTGAACGGCATACGGCCGGGGAACAGCGAACAGTGGGGGAAGAGAAGTCGTGGTGGAGGACAGGGTGCGCGTAGTCATCGCCGAGGATTCGGTACTGCTCCGGGAGGGACTCACCCGGCTGCTGACCGATCTCGGTCATGACGTCGTAGCGGGGGTCGGGGACGCGGAGGCGCTGATCAAGACGGTGGGCGAGCTCGCCGCGCAGGACGCGCTGCCCGATGTGGTGGTCGCCGACGTGCGGATGCCGCCGACCCACACCGACGAGGGTGTGCGGGCCGCGGTGCGGCTGCGCAAGGAGTACCCCGGGATCGGGGTGCTGGTCCTTTCGCAGTACGTGGAGGAGCAGTACGCCACCGAGCTGCTGGCCGGCTCCAGCCGGGGGGTGGGGTACCTGCTGAAGGACCGGGTCGCCGAGGTCCGGGAGTTCGTGGACGCGGTGGTCCGGGTGGCACAGGGCGGTACGGCGCTGGACCCCGAGGTGGTGGCGCAGCTGCTGGGCCGGAGCCGTAAGCAGGACGTGCTGGCCGGACTGACGCCCCGTGAGCGCGAGGTCCTCGGCCTGATGGCGGAGGGGCGGACGAACTCGGCGGTGGCGAAGCAGCTGGTGGTGAGCGACGGCGCGGTGGAGAAGCACGTCAGCAACATCTTCCAGAAGCTCGGGCTCTCCCCCAGTGACGGCGACCACCGGCGGGTGCTGGCCGTGCTGACCTATCTGAACTCCTGATGCCGCGGCCAACTATCTGACACTCTGTCAGATAGTTGCCGGGCGCTCCCGGCGACGTCCGGACGGGGAAGCCGGCGACTCGCTCCACCCCCTCCCCAGCGAGGGTCCGACGAGGAGCCGGGCGGCTGATGAATCATGACGGAACAGCGCCGAAATGCGTCTCAAAATGCCGTCCACCATGTGATCGACCAGAGGAAGGCGACCCTTACACACGTAGGGTGGCCCTGGGACCGCCGGCGGGCCGGATGGTTCCGAGCCGCCGCGCCGAGGGAGGTCCAGTAAGTGACCAGCCAGGTCAGTAGCCAAGCCGAACAGGCCGATGAGGCCAGTGAGGCGCTCGTGGGGGGACAGCGTGCCTCCCAGTCCGCAGCAGGCGACGGGGACAAAGAGATCCGCCGTCTGGACCGGGTGATCATCCGTTTCGCGGGTGACTCCGGTGACGGTATGCAGCTCACGGGAGACCGGTTCACCTCGGAGACCGCTTCCTTCGGGAACGACCTCTCCACCCTGCCGAACTTCCCCGCCGAGATCCGGGCCCCCGCAGGCACCCTGCCGGGCGTGTCGTCGTTCCAGCTGCATTTCGCCGACCATGACATCCTGACCCCCGGCGACGCGCCCAACGTGCTCGTCGCGATGAACCCGGCCGCGCTCAGGGCGAATATCGACGATGTGCCGCGCGGCGCCGAAATCATCGTGAACACCGATGAGTTCACCAAGCGCCCGATGGCCAAGGTCGGGTATCGGACCAGTCCGCTGGAGGACGGCTCGCTGGAGGCGTACAACGTCCACCCGGTGCCGCTGACCACCCTCACCATCGAGGCGCTGAAGGAGTTCGGGCTCCCCCGCAAGGAGGCCGAGCGCTCCAAGAACATGTTCGCGCTCGGGCTGCTGTCCTGGATGTACCACCGGCCGACCGAGGGAACCGAGAGCTTCCTGCGGGCCAAGTTCGCCAAGAAGCCGCAGATCGCCGAGGCGAACGTGGCCGCGTTCCGGGCCGGCTGGAACTTCGGGGAGACCACCGAGGACTTCGCGGTCAGCTACGAGGTGGCCCCGGCCACCCAGGCCTTCCCCACCGGCACGTACCGCAATATCTCGGGGAACCTCGCGCTGTCCTACGGGCTGATCGCCGCGGGCCGGCTGGCGGACCTGCCGGTCTATCTGGGCTCGTACCCCATCACCCCGGCCTCCGACATCCTGCACGAGCTGTCGAAGCACAAGAACTTCGGCGTACGCACCTTCCAGGCCGAGGACGAGATCGCGGGCATCGGCGCCGCGCTGGGCGCCGCGTTCGGCGGTGCGCTCGGGGTGACGACCACGTCGGGGCCGGGGGTGGCGCTGAAGTCGGAGACCATCGGCCTCGCCGTCTCCCTCGAACTGCCGCTGCTGATCATCGACATCCAGCGCGGCGGCCCGTCCACCGGTCTGCCCACCAAGACCGAGCAGGCCGACCTGCTCCAGGCGATGTACGGGCGCAACGGCGAGGCCCCGGTCCCCATCGTCGCCCCCAGGACCCCGGCGGACTGCTTCGACGCGGCGCTCGACGCCGCCCGGATCGCCCTGACCTACCGCACCCCGGTCTTCCTCCTCTCCGACGGCTACCTGGCCAACGGCTCCGAGCCCTGGCGCATCCCGGAGGTCGACCGGCTTCCGGACCTGCGCGTCCAGTTCGCCGGCGGCCCGAACCACGAGCTGGCGGACGGCACCGAGGTCTTCTGGCCGTACAAGCGCGACCCGCAGACCCTGGCCCGCCCCTGGGCCGTGCCCGGCACCCCCGGCCTCGAACACCGCATCGGCGGCATCGAGAAGCAGGACGGCACCGGCAACATCTCCTACGACCCCGCCAACCACGAGTTGATGGTCCGCACCCGGCAGGCCAAGATCGACGGCATCGAGGTCCCGGACGTGGAGGTCGACGACCCCGCTCAGGCCCGGACGCTGGTCCTGGGCTGGGGCTCCACCTACGGCCCCATCACCGCCGCCGTCCGCCGGCTGCGCGCCGCCGGACAACCCATCGCCCAGGCACATCTGCGCCATATCAATCCGTTCCCGCGGAATCTCGGCGAGGTGCTGAAGCGTTACGACAAGGTGGTCGTCCCGGAGATGAACCTCGGGCAGCTGGCCACGCTCATCCGGGCCAAGTACCTGGTGGACGCGCACAGTTACAACCAGGTCAACGGCATGCCGTTCAAGGCCGAGCAGCTCGCGACGGCCCTCAAGGAGGCCATCGATGCCTGAGACCAATGAGCTCCTCCAGCCCGGGACCGAGGCCGGATCCGAGGCCGGGACCAACGAACTCCTTCAGCTGGTGCCGAAGTCCGAGGCCAGGCAGTCGATGAAGGACTTCAAGTCCGACCAGGAAGTGCGCTGGTGCCCGGGCTGCGGCGACTACGCGGTCCTCGCCGCCGTGCAGGGCTTCATGCCCGAGCTGGGTCTGGCGAAGGAGAACATCGTCTTCGTCTCCGGCATCGGCTGCTCCTCCCGTTTCCCGTACTACATGAACACCTACGGGATGCACTCGATCCACGGCCGCGCCCCGGCCATCGCCACCGGACTCGCCTCCTCCCGGCGGGACCTGAGCGTCTGGGTGGTCACCGGTGACGGCGACGCGCTGTCCATCGGCGGCAACCACCTCATCCACGCCCTGCGCCGCAACGTCAACCTGAAGATCCTGCTCTTCAACAACCGGATCTACGGGCTCACCAAGGGCCAGTACTCCCCCACCTCCGAGGTCGGGAAGATCACCAAGTCGACGCCGATGGGATCGCTGGACTCCCCCTTCAACCCGGTGTCGCTGGCCATCGGCGCGGAGGCGTCCTTCGTCGCCCGCACGGTCGACTCCGACCGCAAGCACCTCACGAGCGTGCTGCGCGCGGCGGCCGACCATCCCGGCACGGCGCTGGTGGAGATCTACCAGAACTGCAACATCTTCAACGACGGCGCGTTCGAGGTCCTCAAGGACCGGGAGCAGGCCCAGGAGGCCGTGATCCGGCTGGAGCACGGGCAGCCGATCCTCTTCGGCACCGACAGCTCCAAGGGTGTCGTACGGGACCCGCGGACGGGTGATCTGTCGGTGGTCGCGGTCACCGAGGAGAACCGCTCGCAGATCCTCGTCCACGACGCGCACGCCGCCAACCCGAACACCGCGTTCGCGCTGTCCCGGCTCGCCGACCCGGACACCCTGCACCACACCCCGATCGGGGTGCTGCGCAGCGTCGAACGGCCGGTCTACGACACGCAGATGGCCGAACAGCTGGACAGCGCCGTCGAGCGGGACGGCAAGGGCGACCTGGGCGCGCTGCTCGCGGGCAACGACAACTGGACAGTGGTCGGCTAGGGCGGCGGCGACATATCGCCGTCCGCCCTGTCCGGCGAGTGACGCGGCCCCCGGGAGTGTTCTCCCGGGGGCCGCGTCACTCGCCGAACGGGCTGACTTTCCGGGCGTCCGGCGATTGCGGACCGGGCTCCGGCCGGCATCCGCGCACCATGTGGCCATGACCCTGGACCGCCCGGCGTACCGCATCAAACGACAACTGCTCGGCAAACCGCTGACCACCGAGCGCATCAGCGACGAGAAGCTGAACAACCGGACGGCGCTGGGTGTGCTCGCCTCCGACTGCATCAGCTCGTCCGCGTACGGCTCCGAGGAGATGCTCCGGGTCCTCGTGCCCGTCGTCGGCGCCGCCGCCTTCACGCTGATCATGCCGGTGACCTTCGCGATCCTGCTGGTGCTGCTGCTGCTGACGCTCTGTTACAGCGATGTGGTGACGATCTACACCCGGGCGGGCGGGTCGTACGTCGTCGCCCGGGAGAACTTCGGGCCGAACGTCGCGCAGATCGCCGCGGTGGCGCTGCTCGTCGACTACATCGTCACCGTCGCCGTGCAGGTGTCGGCCGGCACCAACGCCCTCATCTCGCTCGCCCATCTGGCCGGCGACAACTTCACCGGCCTGGACCATCTCCAGCTCCCGGTCTCCGTCGCCGTGATCGTGATTCTCGCGTACGGGAATCTGCGCGGGGTCCGTGAGGCGGGCCGGCTCTTCGCGCTGCCCGCCTACCTCTTCATGGCCGCCGTCGGCCTGATCCTGGTCGTCTCCGCGCTGCGCGGGCTCACCGGCGGACTGCCGCACGCCGATCTGCACGCGGCCGGGGTCGTGCCGCTCGGCACCCCGGGCGAAGGCTGGCTCTACGGCGCCTCGCTCTTCATCGTGCTGCGCTCGTTCGCCAACGGCGGTTCGTCCCTCACCGGGCTCGAAGCGATCTCCAACGGCATCTCCGCGTTCCGAGAGCCCCAGGGCCGCAACGCGCGCCGCACCCTCATCACCATGAGCGTGATCCTCGGCATCCTCGTACTCGGTGTCTCCACGCTGGCGCACTTCACCCATGCCGTCCCGTACACGGACGGCACGCCGACCGTCATCGCGCAGGAGGCCCATCTCGCCTTCGGCGGCGGGGTCCTCGGCACGGTCGGGCTGGTCTTCGTGCAGCTGGCGACCGCGCTGGTCCTCTACACGGGTGCCAACACCCCGTTCACCGGCTTCCCCTACCTGGCCAGCTTCGTCGCCGAGGACCGGTTCCTGCCGCGGGTGCTGACCCGACGCGGGCACCGCCTCGCGTTCTCCAACGGCATCATCGCGCTGACCGTCGTCTCACTGGCGCTGCTGCTGGCGACCGGCGCCAGCGTGGACAAGCTGGTGGCGCTGTACGCGATCGGCGTGTTCACCGCGTTCACCATGGCGGGGGCCGGCCTCACCGTCTACCACCTGAGACGCCAGGACCGATACCGCAGAACGAAGATCACGATCAACGCGCTCGCCGCGGTCACCTCGGCCGCCGTCGTGCTGATCTTCGCGGTCACCAAGTTCACCGAGGGCGCCTGGCTGGTCGTGGTGGTCTTCCCGCTCGGGGTGTGGACGCTGACGCGGATCAACCGCGAGTACCGGCGCGAGGCCGCCGCGCTCCAGGGCATCCAGGCCCCGGGCGCGGACCGGGCGGTCTACCGGCGCCATCTGGTCCTGGTCCTGGTCGAGACGCTCGACCTGGCGACGCTGATGGCCCTGCGGTACGCCCATGAGCTGCGCCCCGACGAGATCCGTGCGGTGCACTTCTCGATCGACGAGGCGTACGCCAGGCGGCTGGCCGCCCGCTGGGCGGCGACGTCCGCCACCGCCGTCCCGCTGGAGCTGGTGAACTGCCCGGACCGGCGGCTGCGCCACGCGATGAAGGAGCTCGCGTACCGCAGCACCGAGGACGGGGAGACCTGGCTGACGGTCCTGGTGCCCCGGCGCATGTACACCAACGCGCTCGGGAAGCTGCTGCACCGGGGCACGGGCGAGAAGATGGGCAAGACGCTGACGCAGCTGCCGCACGTGGTGGTGACGATCCTGCCGTTCGACGTCTCGCGGGCGCTGCGGGCGATGGAGGAGCGGCCTCGGTCCCGGCCGCAGTGACCCCGCCCCACACGGCTCGGCCCGCCCCGCTCTGCCCGACCCGGACCGGCTCTGCCCGAATCAGACCGAACCGGCCCGGCCGCTCGCGTCGTACGCCGTGCGCGCCGCGTCCACCGCGTCCAGGTGCCGTTCCGACCAGCGCGCCAGGCCCCACACCTGCTCGGCGGCCTCCCGGCCCATCGCGGTGAGCGTGTAGTCCACCCGGGGCGGGATGACCGGCTTGGCGTCCCGGTCCACGAAGCCGTCGCGCTCCAGCGTCCGGAGCGTCTGCGACAGCATCTTCTCGCTGACCCCACCGACCTCGCGGCGCAGCTCGCTGAAGCGGTACGAGCGCTCCAGCAGGGCGGCGAGCACCAGGACCCCCCAGCGGCTGGTGACGTGTTCGAGCACCACCCGCGAAGGACACATCGGCCGCCGCACGTCCGCCTGCCGCACATCGGGCCGCTGCTCCGGATCGGCTTCCACGTTCCTTACTCCCATACCAGTACCTTACTTCAAAGTGCGTACTTTCTTTTGGTTAGTGCCACCCCTAAGGTGAGTAACAGAACGCACGAACAGAACATGAGCACCTAAAGAGGAGCAAAACCCCATGAGCATCGTCGTCACCGGAGCCACCGGAGAGCTCGGCCGCCTCGTCATCGACCAGCTGCTGACCACCACGCCCGCCGACAAGATCGCCGCCGTCGTCCGCGACAAGGAAAAGGCCGCCGGCCTCGCCGCCCGCGGCGTCGAGCTCCGGATCGCCGACTACGACCGGCCGGAGACCCTGACCGGGGCCTTCCGGGCCGGCGACCGGGTCCTGCTGATCTCCGGCAGCGAGGTCGGCAGCCGGGTCCGGCAGCACACCGCCGTCATCGACGCGGCCAAGGCGGCGGGCGTGGCGCAGCTCGCGTACACCGGCGTCCTGGGCGGTCCCGACGCGGACTTCCTGCTGGCCGCCGAGCACAAGGTGACCGAGCAGCTGATCCTCGGCTCCGGCCTGCCGTACACCTTCCTGCGCAACGGCTGGTACACCGAGAACTACACGGCCAATCTGGCCCCCGTCCTGGCCCACGGCGCCGTGGCGGCCAACGCGGGCGACGGCAGGGTCGCCTCCGCCACCCGCGCCGACTACGCGGCCGCGGCCGCCGCCGTACTGACCGGTGAGGGCCACCTGGGCAAGGCCTACGAGCTGAGCGGCGATGTCGCCTGGTCGCTCACGGAGTACGCCGCCGAGGTCGCCAAGGCGTCCGGCAAGGAGATCGCCCACAACGACGTCCCGGCCGCCGCGCACCAGGAGATCCTGGTCGGCGCCGGTCTGCCCGCGGACTTCGCCGCGATCCTGGTGGACGTGGACGAGGCGATCCGGCGGGGACTGCTCGCCGGCACCAGCGGCGACCTGGCCCGGCTGATCGGCCGCCCGACGACCCCGCTCGCCGAGACCGTCGCGGCAGCGGTCGCCGCCCAGTAGACGGAAGGAGCGCCTGCGGGAGCCCGCGGCAGGGGTGCGCGACAGGGCCCCGGGACCCGGTGTCATGACCGTCTGGCGATACGGCAATGACACCGGGCCCGGTCGGCGCTACCTTCGTCTGGCTGACGAAGCGTCGACGCACATCTGCCAGGAGGGCCCGTGAAGGGGACAAATGAACAGCGGGCCGGGCTCCTGTCCGGATTCGCCGCCTACGGACTGTGGGGTCTGGTCCCGCTCTTCTGGCCACTGCTGAAGCCGTCCGGTGCGGTCGAGATCCTCGCCCACCGCATGGTCTGGTCCCTCGGCGTCGTCGGCATCGCACTCCTCGTGCTGCGCCGCTGGTCCTGGATCGGCGAACTGCTGCGGCAGCCGCGGAAGCTGGCGCTGATCACCGTCGCCGCGATCGTGATCAGCATCAACTGGGGCCTGTACATCTGGTCGGTGAACCACGGCCACGTCGTCGAGGCCTCCCTCGGCTACTTCATCAATCCGCTGGTCACCATCGCCATGGGCGTCCTGCTCCTGGGCGAACGGCTGCGCCCCGTGCAGTGGGTGGCGGTCGGCACCGGCGCCGCCTCGGTGCTCGTCCTGGCGATCGGTTACGGGCAGCCGCCGTGGATCTCGCTGATCCTGGCGTTCTCCTTCGCGACGTACGGCCTGATGAAGAAGAAGGTCAACATGGGCGGCCTGGAGTCGCTCGCGGCCGAGACCGCGGTCGTGTTCGTGCCCGCGCTCGGCTATCTGCTGTGGCTGGGCGCGCGGGGCGAGTCGACGTTCCTCTCCGGGGGCGCCGGTCACGTGGCGCTGCTCGCCTCGACGGGGGTGGTGACGGCCGGGCCGCTGATCCTGTTCGGGGCCGCGGCGATCCGCGTACCGCTCTCCACGCTCGGCCTGCTCCAGTACCTGGCACCGGTCTTCCAGTTCATCCTGGGAATCGTGTACTTCCACGAGGCGATGCCGCCCGAGCGGTGGGCCGGCTTCGCCCTGGTCTGGCTCGCGCTCACACTGCTGACCTGGGACGCGCTGCGGACGTCACGGCGCACGAGGATGCAGGCACTGGCCGCGCGACAGGCCGCGGCGAAGTCGGCCAAGCCCGCCGCGGACGATTCCGCTTCCTCTTCCGCGGTGACGACCCCGACACCCTGACCCACACCCACAACTATTGACCCAGTTGCTTTTTTAACTCGGTTGCGTTTCCATGGAGTCCAAGGGAACCGGCAACCGAGGAGTGCGCATGCCCAAGCCCCCGACCACCGTGCTGATCGCAGGATCCGGACCGACCGGCCTGACCCTGGCCGTCGATCTGGCCCGGCGGGACATCGGCGTACGGATCATCGACAAGTCCCCGCAGTTCCCGCGCAGTTCCCGGGCCAAGGGCCCCAACCCGCGTTCCCTGGAGGTCCTGGAGGACCTCGGTGTCGTCGAGCAGGTGCTGGCCGCCGGATCGGCGCCGCTGCCGATGCGCAAGTACCGCGGCGGGGAAGTCATCGCCGACGCCGACCCGTTCGCGGCGGCGCGCCCGATGCCGGACGCCCCCTACGACCGGCCCTGGCTGATCGCCCAGTGGCGGCTGGAGGAGATCCTGCGCGCCCGGCTCGCGGAGTACGGCGTACGGGTCGAACTCGGCGCCGAACTGGTGGGGCTGGCCCAGGGCGACGACTCCGTGACGGCGTCCCTGGCAGATGGCCGGGAGATCGAGTCCCGGTACGCGGTGGGCTGCGACGGCGGCCACAGCGCGGTGCGCAAACTGCTCGGCGTCCCGTTCGAGGGGAAGACGGACGAGGAGCAGTCGATGGTCTGCGGAGACGTCGAGGCGGAGGGGCCGGACCGCGGCATCTGGCACCAGTGGTTCGACGAGGACGGCGGCGTGATGCTCTGCCCGATCCCCGGCACCCGGTCGGGCTGGTGGTTCCAGGCCGCCCCCGAGAAGGACGCCGCCGGCCGCCCCGTACCCCCGTCGCTGGAGAGCTTCCAGCGGCTCTTCGCCAAGCACTCCGGACTCCCCGGCGGCCATCTCTCGCAGGCCACCCTGCTCTCCGCCTACCGGGTCAACGAGCGCATGGCGGACCGCTACCGGGTGGGCCGGGTGTTCCTGGCCGGTGACGCCGCGCACGTGCACGCCATCGCGGGCGGGCTGGGCATGAACACCGGCATCCAGGACGCGTACAACCTGGGCTGGAAGCTCGCCCGGGTCGCCACCGGCCGGGCGGCACCGGAGCTGCTCGACACGTACGAGGAGGAGCGGCTGCCGATCGCCGCCCGAACCCTGGACATCACCGCGGAGCGGCTGCGGGCCACGCTGGAGGCGATCAAGGAGCCGGGCGGCGGTCTGGACTCGGCGATCACCCCGCAGACCTACGGCCTGGGGGACGGCTACCGCTGGAGCTCCCTGGCCCCCGCGGGCGGCACCGCCCGGCTGCGCGCGGGCGACCGCGCGCCGGACGCACCCTGCCGCGACGCGGCCACGGGTGCGCCCCGCCGGCTGTTCGAGACCTTCGCCGGACCGCACTTCACCCTGCTCGGCTTCGGCGCGGGCACCGCACGGGCCCTGCGGGAGGCGGCTGCGGCCCACGGCGACGAACTGCGGGCGCACGCGGTGGACGGGGCATACGGCTCGGCCGGAGGCACAGCGCACGGCGGGCTGTCCGACGACGACGGCCGGGCCCGCTCGGCGTACGGCATCGCGCCGGACGAGGACGTACTCGTACTGATCCGCCCGGACAACCACGTGGGCCTCATCGCCCCGGCCGGGGACCACCGGGCCGTCGCCGAGTACCTGAAGGGTGCGGCATTGGAGCGAGCTTGAGCGAGTCACAGCGGGTCATCCCCCTGATGACCCGCTGCTTATATTTTCCTCACATCTTATGACTCGACCCCTGCGCGCGTCCGGGACGTCCCGCACGCTTCTGCGCACCGCGACCGCCACCGCCGCCCTGTCCGCCGTGTCCGTCCTCACCTGCGGAATCGCTCCCACCGCAGTCGCGGACGACACCGTGCGGACCGTCCATCAGGACGGGCTCGGCCCCAACGGCCCCTGGCTCCGCCTCCAGGAAACGACCCCCGACCGGGAGCCGGGGGTCCAGGTGGTCTCCCCGAAGCCCGACCCGGTCCACCTGAACGGCAGCCTGCGGCTGTCCATCGCGGCCGGACAACAGGCCCAGGCCGCCCACTACTTCAACTCGACCTGGACGCCGGAACCGATGCAGCCGCTGCTGGACGCGGGCGTCTCGTACTGGGCGTACACGGCGTCCGAGGGCTCCAGCGTCACCAATGTCGGCGCCAACCTGCAGTTCCCGGCGTCCTGCGGGGGCTTCACCACCCTGTCGTTCGAACCCGGCCACAACACGGACACGCAGGGCGCGGCACTGGAGCCGGACACCTGGCAGAAGTACCGGCTCACCGGCGACTCCGTGATGCGGACCTCGCGTGCCGTGGCGGGCATCCCGGCGGGCGGGGACGCCCCGCTGTCGCACTTCGTCACGGCGTGCGAGGGTGCGTACGGGGTGATCGCCAACATCGGCCGGCTCGGCGACCCGAACGGCACGCTGAACACCTACGTCGACAACATCACCGCCAAGGGCACCACCTGGGACTTCGCCGTCACCGGCCGGGCGTCGGCGGCGCTCACCGTCCCCACGGAGATCAAGGCGGGAGACGGCCCCCGCCCGGCCGACGCCTCCTACACCGATCCGGCGGACGGCCCCGAGTACCAGGGCATCGGCACCCGTCTGACGCTCAAGGGCCCGGCCGGGCTGAAGCCGGACCAGCTGACCGTCATGTCCGAGGGCTCCACGGTCCCCCTGACCCAGCAGGCGGACGGTTCACTCACCGGCGAACTGCGGACCAACCTCCGGGCGGGCGCCACGATGGAGCCGGGCGGAAAGGCCGGGGCCGCGTTCACCCTGGCCGCGGCGGAGGGTGCGCCGACAGGACGGCTCGACGTGACGGCCGAACTGACCGTCGCCGTCGACGGCACCGACGGCCCGGTGCGCACGGGCGTGAGCGCCACGGACCACAGCCGGATCACCGACGCCGACACGGGTCACGGCCCGTCCCCCTCCCCCACGCACCCCCACCACCCCAAGCCCAGCCCGCCCGGCGGCGGCCACGGCAACGGCAACTGGGGCGACGGCCACGGCAAGGGCCAAGGCAAGGGCCAAGGCAACTGGGTTGGCGGCCACGGCAACGGCCAAGGCAAGGGAAACTGGGGTGACAGTCACGGCGACGGCGGCACGAGCGGCGGCGGCACGAGCGGCAGCCACAGCAACGGCGGCACGGGCGGCGGCCACAGCAACGGCGGCACGGGCGACAGCGGCACGGGCGGCAGCCACAGCAACGGCGGCACGGGCGACAGCGGCACGGGCGGCAGCCACAGCAGCGGCGGAACGGGCGACAGCGGCACGGGCGGCAGCCACAGCAGCGGCGGAACGGGCGACAGCGGCACGGGCGGCAGCCACGGCAACGGCGGCGCACCGCTGCCGAACGGCCCGGTCGACGCGGGTGGCGGCTCCACCGCCCTGACCGGCTCCGGCTCCGGCGGCCTCTCCGGTCCCGGCCTGGCGATCGGCGCGGCCGGGCTGCTGGCAGCGGTCGCCGCCGCTGTCGGCGGGCTCCGCACGGCGCGGCGCCGGCGCGGTTGAGCGCCCGCGTCCCGCGGGAACGGCCGCCTCGCCGGCCGTTCCCGCGCCTGACCGGGGCGGCCGGGCTGATCCCGGCCGCCGCAGCGGCGCTGGTCCTGCTGCTGGGCTCCCCCCTCGCGGAGTCCGGCACCGGGACCGTCGCCCGGTCCGGCCCCGCTCCCACGGCGGCGGCGCCCCTCCCCGCCGCCCGCCCCGCCGCCCTCCCCGCCGCCCGCCCCGTCCGCATCGACATCCCCGGACTCGGCGTCAGCGCGCCCCTGGTGGACCTGACCCTGGACAGCCGGGACAAGCTCGGCGTGCCCGACCCGGCGGACCGCAACCTGGCCGGCTGGTACCGGGACGGCGTGACGCCGGGCTCCCCGGGCAACGCGATCGTGGTGGCCCATGTCGACACCCCCACGGGCCCGGCCGCCTTCGCCGGACTCGACGCGCTGCCGCCCGGCGCCACCGTGGACGTCCGCCGCGCGGACCGGAAGATCGCGACCTTCCGCGTCTACGCGATCGAGGAGTACGAGAAGAACGACTTCCCGAGCACCCATGTCTACGGACCGACGAAGGACGCCCAACTCCGCCTGCTCACCTGCGGCGGCGCCTACGACCGCAGCGCGGGCGGCTACCAGTCCAACGTGGTGGCCTTCGCCCGGCTGGCATCGGTCCGAGCAGGCTGAGATTCCGTCACACCCGAACAGTGATTCGACTCCGAAGCGGGCCCGGACGGGCCAGAATGGCGCCATGCCTCTTGACTGGAAGATCGTCATCGACGCTGCGGACCCGCACGCCCAGGCCGGATTCTGGGCCGCCGCCCTCGGCTACGAGATCGAGGACAACAGCCCCTTGGTCGAACGCCTCCTGGGCCTCGGAGCCGTACCGCAGGCGATCACGACGACCGCGCACGGCCGGAAGGCCTGGCTGGACCTGGCGGCGGCCCGGCACCCGGACGACCCGTTCGAGCAGGAGAGCGGAACGGGTCTCGGGCGCCGCCTGCTGTTCCAGCGCGTCCCCGAGTCCAAGACGGTGAAGAACCGCCTCCACCTGGACGTGCACGCCGGACCGGACCGCCGCGAGGCGGAGGTGGCCCGCCTGGAGGGGCTGGGCGCGAAGGTGCTCCGCAAGTTCGCGGAACCGGGCGGGACGTGGACCCTGATGAGCGACCCGGAGGAGAACGAGTTCTGCGTGCAGTAGGCGTGAGCGGGGCGGCAACCATGCCGCCCCGCAATGCACTCGGCCGGGCAGGGGGTCGCCTCCCTGTCGTCGTGCGGTTGCGGAGTTACGCACGAGCGATCACCCCCGAACAGGCCGATGAACGGGTTGCGTTCCTGATCGACTACAAGGCGAAGCGATGTCACAGGCGGCGCCCGTGGCCTTGATCAGCGAGTTGCGAAAGGGCATCCCGTGACGACCGAATCCCCCCGTTGGTTCACGTCCTCGTACAGCGACAACGGCGGCAACGGCCTCAGCCGCTCATGACTGCGGCTTCCACTCCTCGGACAGCAGCCCCAGAATGACCTCGTCCGCGAATGCGCCGTACACCCATGCCGAGCGGCGCAGGGTGCCCTCCAGGGTGAATCCGGACCTGGCCGCGGCCTTGATCATCGGAAGGTTGTCCGAGAGGGTCTCGATCTGCAGCCGCTGCAGACCCCGCACCACGAATCCGTACTCGCACAGTGCGCGCACGATGTCGGTGCCGAGGTTGCGGCCCCGGAAGTCCGGCCGCAGCGAGATCCCCAGGTGCGCCGTCCTGTTGTGGCTGTCGATGCCCCACAACAGCGCTTCACCGGCCAGTTCCTGCGCGGACAGCTCGACCACCGAGAAGCACGCCGCCCCGTCGGAGGGTTCGGCGATCGTGTAGGGGGAGTGCGTCGATCCCGGCGCGATGGGCTGCCAAGGGCGGGAGTCGGCGCGTGAGCGTGTCACCACGTCGTCGTACAGCTCGGACTGGAGGACCTGGACGTCACTTTCGTGGCGGGCTCGAAGCCCGATGCTTCCGCTGCGTATCACCCGGCAGTCCTATCCGATGGGCCGCGGCCAGACAATCCAATTTCGCGGCCGGCCGCCACGGGCGCGGTGCCGCGGAGCCTCCATGGGCGCGTGATCACCGAGCGTGCTTCTACTCCAGCAGCTTTGCCCGGGTGCAGTGCCCCGAGAAGCTCCGTACCCCGGGCCACGGGGGGCCAGGAGCTCCTCGTCGGCCCCGCTCCCCCGGCGGGCGCCTGGATCGGACCGTTTACGCTCGCCCCATGCTTCCCCCGCCCGCATATGCCCTCGTCGCCACGGACCTGGACGGCACCCTGCTGCGCCGCGACGACACCGTGAGCCCCCGCACCCGCGCCGCGCTCGGACTCGCCGCTGCCGCCGGGGCCCGCCACCTGGTGGTCACCGGCCGACCGGTGCCTGCCGTAAGGGAGTTGTTCGCCGGGCTGGGGTACCGGGGGCTCGCCGTCTGCGGGCAGGGGACACAGGTGTACGACGCCGGGGCCGGGCGCCTGATCCATGCGGTGAGCCTGGACCGGGAGGCGGCCGCCGCCGCGCTCGGCAAGATAGAGGCCCAGGTGGGGCAGGTCTTCGCCGCGGTGGACCAGGACGGGGCGGACGGCCGGACCCTGATCGAGCCGGGCTATCTGATGCCGCACCCCGCGCTGTCGGCCCGACAGACCCTGCACCGCGACGAGTTGTGGGCCGCTCCGGTCATCAAGGTGCTGATCCGCCACCCGGAGCTCGACGACGACGCGCTGGCGGCCGCCGCCCACGCGGCCGTCGGGGATCTGGCGACCGTCACGCTGTCCGGGCCGGGCACGGTCGAGCTCCAGCCGTACGGCATCGACAAGGGCGCCGGGATCGCGCTCGCCGCCGGGCACCTGGGGCTGGACCCGGCGACCGCGATCGCCTTCGGTGACATGCCCAACGACCTGCCGATGTTCCGCAGTTGCGGGTACGGGGTGGCGATGGCCAACGCCCATCCGCTCCTACGGGCCGCGGCGGACGAGGTGACCCTGTCCCATGAGGACGACGGGGTCGCAGTGGTCCTGGAGCGGGTCTTCGGCTGACCGGCACCCCCCTGTCGCAGCGCCGTGTCAGCGGATGGCGACAGCCAGGCTGACCACGTAGTGCTCCTCGACCATCCCGTTCGGGAAAACGTCGGTCAGGAGGTCGCGCTCCTCGGCGACAAAGGTGTTCGTCGCCTCCTTACCGAGGACGAGGAAGTCGGAGTAGCTGGCGAGGTTGGCCAGATGCATGTCGAGAGGAACGCTCCGGGTCCACGGCACGTGCCGGTGGACGAAGCCGAGCTCGTCCGGCAGTCGGCGGAACCGGGCCATGGGGTCGTGCGGGCTGTCCTCGGCGCCGAAGAGCCGGCGCAGGCGCGCGTCCTGGTCGGCGATCCACGCGATGGTGCTGTCCGAGTCGTTCCACCAGAGGGCGAGTGCACCACCGGGGCGCAGGACCCGGAGCGCCTCCGGGACGGACTTGCGCTGATCGGTCCAGTGCCAGGCCTGGGCATAGGTGACGAGGTCGACGGAGTCGGAGGCCAGCGGCAGGTTGTTGCCGTTCCCGATCACGAGGGGGACTCCGGGCAGGCCGAGACGGAACTGAGAGGCCATCCCGGGGCCGGGCTCGACGGCGATGACGTTCGCTCCGCGGGCCCGCAGAAGCGTCGTCGCCAGTCCGGTGCCGGCTCCGACGTCGGCGACGCGAGCACCGTCCAGCGGGCGGCCGGTGAGTTCCTCGACCGCGTCGAGCAGTCCGGACGGGTACGAAGGACGGTTCGCGGCGTAGTCGGCGGCAGCCGTGTCGAACGAGAGGGACTGCGAGGTGATGGTCATACCAACATTGTTGACGGCTACAGGCACTTGGCGCCTGGCTTTCGCGGGGAAGGACGCTGCGCCGGGGCCGAAACGCTTGTCAGGACAGGGCCGAACCGCACCCCGCCGCCGGCGTCAGCCCGTCAACGCCCCGAGCGACCGCAGCACATGGTCGACCAGCGACGCCACCGCCTCCGCCCCCTGCATCGGCTTGCGCAGTACGTGGCGGTAGTAGACCGGGCCGTACAGCATCTCCACCGCCAGCCGCAGATCGGCGCCCGGCGGGATCTGGCCCTGTTCCTGGGCGCTGCGCAGCCGGCTGACCACGGCTTCGAAGCGGGGCTCGATCAGCTGGGTGCGGACCGTTTCGGCCAACTCGTCGTCGTGGTGGACCTCGGAGAGTATTCCGGCGTACGCGGGGCCGTAGGGCGGTACGGAGAGCACGCCGACCGCGCCGGTCACATGGGTCCGCAGGTCCGCGGCGATGTCATCGGTGTCGGCGGACGGGGTGGCCTGGACCAGCGCTTCCGTGAACGCCTCCAGCAGCACCGCGCTCTTCGACGGCCACCAGCGGTAGATCGTCTTCTTGCTGACACCCGCCCGCGCCGCGATGGCCTCGACGGTGACGCGGCCGTAGCCCTTCTCCGTACAGAGGTCGAGGGCGGCTTCCAGGGTCGCCCTGCGTGAGCTCTCGCTACGGCGCAATGAACTCGGCGATGTGATCATTCGGTGAGCATAGGGCTGTTCGAGCCAATCCTTGTTGACAGTCCGTCGCCAGAGGTCGAACAATACTCAAGCGGAAACGGAACGTACCGTGTCGGCCCGTTCCCATCCTTCGCACCGTTCGTGCCGTTCGTGCCGCGACGAGCCGATCGGGGGACGGCTCGCCCGGCCGACGGTACGGGTGAGGGTCCCGGTATCGGTCAGGCCGTGATGTCCTTCGCCGTGAAACGCGCCCAGGCCGCCGAGCCGAACACCGCCGCGTACAGCCCCTGGAGCTCCAGGTTCTTCACCAGGTCGTCCCAGTAGACGGGGGCGCGCAGCAGGTCCGCGAAGGACAGCCAGTAGTGCGGGAAGAGATACGGGTGAATCCCGTGCAGCTGCGGAATGGTGTCCACGATCTGCACCGTGATCAGGACCCCGACCGTCGCCGCCATGGCCGCGATGCCGCTGTTGGTGAGGGTCGAGACGAACAGTCCGAGCGCCGCGAAGCCGATCAGTGACGCCGCGACCGCCACCGCGATGACCGCCGCTCTGAACAGGCCCTCGCCGAAGCCGATCCGGGTGCCGGAGATCGTCGTGACGTCGCCGACGGGGAACAGCAGGGCGCCCACGACCAGCGCGGAAGCCGCCACGACCAGGGTCGCGATCAGGCAGAAGGCCAGCGTGGTGGCGTACTTGGCGAGCAGGAGCCGGGTCCGGCCGGCCGGTGCGACCAGCAGATAGCGCAGCGTTCCCGCGTTGGCCTCGCCCGCGACGGAGTCGCCCGCGATGACGCCCACCGCCATCGGGAGGAAGACCGGGAGCGTGGCGGCGAGGGAGGCGAAGACCAGGAAGAGGCCGTTGTTGGTCACCTGGGAGAGGAACGCGGGCCCGGCCCCGCCCTCGCCGGGACCGGCCGAGGAGCCGTTGGCCGTCTCGATCCGCACCGCGATCCCGATCAGTACGGGGACGGCGGCCAGCACCCCGAGCAGGGCGATGGTGCGCCAGCGGCGCAGGGTGGTGGTCAGTTCGGAGCGCAGGATGCCGAGCGTCCACAGCGGATTACGCCGGAGCGGGCGGGCCTCCTCGCGTACCTGTTCAGCCTGCGACATCGAATCCCTCTCCGGTGAGCGCGACGAAGGCGTCCTCCAGCGAGGCCCGCTCGACGCCGAAGGACCGTACCCGTACTCCGCCGCGCACCAGGGCGGCGTTCAGGTCGGCGAGTTCGACGGAGCCCGGCGGGGCGTCGGCCCGCAGCCGGTCGCCGTCGAGGGTGAGCCCGGTGACTCCGTGTTCCTTCAGGATGCGGGCGGCACCGGCCGGGTCCGGGGTGGTGACGGCGAGCCGGCCGCGGGTGCCTGCCGCGAGGTCGGCGACCGGGCCCTGGGTGAGCAGCCGGCCCCGTGCCATGACCGCCGCGTGTGTGCAGACCTGCTCGATCTCGTCCAGCAGGTGGGAGGAGAGGAAGACGGTGGTGCCCTCGGCCGCCAGCTCCCGGACCAGGGTGCGGATCTCCCTCATGCCCTGCGGGTCCAGGCCGTTGGTCGGCTCGTCCAGGACGAGCAGCCGGCGGGGCCGGAGCAGGGCGGCTGCCAGGCCGAGCCGCTGCTTCATGCCCAGCGAGTACGCCCGCGCCTTCTTGCCGCCCGCGGCGGCCAGGCCGACCCGGTCCAGGGCGTGGCCGACGCGGGCGCGGCGGGTGCGCGGATCGGCGGTCGGGTCGGCGCGGTCGTAGCGCACGAGGTTGTCCCGGCCGCTCAGGAATCCGTACAGCGCGGGCCCCTCGATCAGCGCCCCGACGTGCGGGAGCACGGTGCGGGACGCGTCCGGCATGGGGCGGCCCAGGACCCTCGCGGTGCCGGACGTCGGATCGATCAGCCCCATCAGCATCCGGATGGTGGTGGTCTTCCCGGAGCCGTTGGGGCCGAGGAAGCCGAAGACGCTGCCGCCGGGGACGGTGAGGTCGAGCCCGTCGACGGCGAGCTGGCCGCCCCGGTACCGCTTGGTCAGGCCCCGGGTCTCGATCACCGGAGCGGCCTCCGTCGCCGGCCGTGGACCGCTCACGGTCCCGGGGCCGGTCACCGGCACGGTCTCGGACTCGGTCATGCGTACTCCCCATGGGTTCGCCGGAGCGGACTCGCCGAACGGATGCGCCGGAGCGAACCCGCGGCAGCGGGCGCGGACCGCGTCCGCCCCGCCGTACGGAGGCTACGGCGGGGCGGATGCGTGGTGCACGCGCTGGCGCGCGGTCGGGTGTCAGCCGGCGTTGTCGGCCGCCTTCACCAGCGCGTCCTTCGTGACCGCGCCGACGTACACCCGGCCGTCGTCGGTCATCAGCGCGTTGACCAGGCGGGTCTTGAAGACCGTGCCCGAGCCGAACGTGCCGGTGACCTTGTCACCGAACGAGTCCAGGAACTGCTGCGCCTCGGCCGGTACGTCGCCCGACGCCTTCGAGGGGATGCCGGTGCCGCCGGGGGTCTTGATCTCGGCGATCGTGTTCCAGCCCTTGCCG
Organism: Streptomyces sp. NBC_01260; assembly: GCF_036226405.1. Taxonomy (NCBI): domain Bacteria; kingdom Bacillati; phylum Actinomycetota; class Actinomycetes; order Kitasatosporales; family Streptomycetaceae; genus Streptomyces; species Streptomyces sp. NBC_01260. The sequence continues at coordinate 3,339,045 of NZ_CP108464.1, forward strand.
ATCGTGTTCACGCCCTCACCGATCGCGTTCATGCCCTTGAGCGCGCCCAGGCCGCCTTCGGCCTTCTCCGCCTCCCGGGCCTTCTCGCGGTTTCCGGCACTGTCCGCCTCGGTGACCTCGGCGCCCTTGGGCGGGGTGAAGGAGAACAAGGACGCGTCCGGCTTCCCGAAGCCGACCGAGGTGAACCCCGCGTCGACCGCCGCCTTGCCACCGCTGCTGGGCAACAGGGTGAACTTGAGCGGCACGCCGGTCTTCGCGTCCACCGCGACGGTGATCGAACCGATCGTGGAGCCGCTCTGCTCGGGCTTGATGACCAGCCGGTACGCATCGCGGCCCGCGACCTGCGCGGTGCCCTCGACCTTCACGGACGTGGTGCCGTCGGCGGCCTTGAGGGCCTGTTCGGCGAAGGCCTTCGGGGTGGTCGGTACGCCGTCGGGGACCGGGTGCCCGCCGCGCTCCGTACCGGCCGGGGCCTTCTCCTTCGCGTGGTAGACCGCGTTCGACTTGCTGTCGTAGGCCCAGACCTGGTCACCGTTGTGGATGAGGCTGTACTCGGACGCGTCGTCCAGGATGGACACCCGCTGCTTGTCGGGGCCGTCGGCGGCCACCCGGAGGGTGTGCGTGCCGGACGCCAGCTCGGTCAGCTTCGCCTGCGGGTCGGCGCTCGCCGAGCCCTTGTCCCCCGCACCGTCCGGGATGAAGGAGCCTGCCAGGCCGCCGGCCGACGGGATGCCGAGGTCGGTGCTGATCTTCACCGTGCCGGACAGCTGCTGCGCGTCCGAGGCGGCGATCTTCTCGATGAGTTCCTGTGCGGTGATCTCCGGCAGATCGGGGTCGCCCGAGCTCGCGAGCGCCGGGACCAGCCCGATCGTCGCGGCCGCCACTCCCGCCACCGCTACCGGAACGATGTAGCGCACCGCCTTCCGGCGGCCCGCGACGGTACCCGTGGTGCCGTGCGGGGCCGTGCCGTTGGTCCCCGCGCTGTCGTTCGGTGCCATGTGTGCCCTACCTCCGTGGTCGGCGGCTTCCGTCCGGATGCACTCGTCCACTCCGTGCCGCCATTCTCACCCGTTTTGGTCAGGAGTGGTTGTTCTCCATCTGACCAAATCGGGGAGCCGTAAGCGTCAGCCCGAGGGAGCAACTCCTCGTACCTCTTCGGTATGACACCGAGGGGCTGTCGCTCCGCCAACCCGTAGGGGGCGGCGGGCGGAGCCGCCCCGACAGGCTTCAGCCCGCGCGGTGCACCACGGCGTCACACATCTCTTCCAGGGCGGACTTGGCGTAGCAGCCGGGCAGCGGTGCCAGCGTGGCCCGCGCCTCCTCGGCGTACCGGATGGTGTCGCGCCGGGCCTGTTCGAGCGCCGGGTGGGCGCGCAGCCGGCGCAGCGCCTCGGCGAGCCGGCCGGCGTCGGTCAGGTCGCCGTCCAGGAGCTCGACGAGCGCCAGGTCGTCCGGCTTGCCGTCGGCCTCCGCCTGGGCCCTCAGATGGAGCACGGGCAGCGTCGGGATGCCTTCGAGGAGGTCGGTCCCCGGGGTCTTGCCGGACTCGTGGGAGTCGGAGGCGATGTCGAGGACGTCGTCGGCGAGCTGGAAGGCGACGCCGAGCCGTTCGCCGTACTGGGTGAGGGTGTCGGTCGCCGACTCGCCGGCACCGGCCATCATCGCGCCGAACCGGCAGGCCACGGCGACCAGCGAACCGGTCTTGCCGCGCATCACTTCGAGGTAGTGGTCGACCGGGTCGCGGCCGTCGCGCGGGCCCGCGGTCTCCAGGATCTGGCCGGTGACCAGGCGCTCGAACGCCTCCGCCTGGATGCGCACGGCCTCGGGGCCGAGGTCGGCCAGGATGTGCGACGCGCGCGCGAAGAGAAAGTCGCCGGTCAGCACCGCCACCGAGTTGCCCCAGCGCGAATTGGCGCTGTCGACCCCGCGCCGGACGTCGGCCTCGTCCATCACGTCGTCGTGGTACAGCGTCGCGAGGTGCGTCAGCTCGACGACGACGGCTGCGGGCACCACGCCCGGGGCCTCGGCGTCACCGAACTGGGCCGCCAGCATCGCGAGCAGCGGGCGGAACCGCTTGCCCCCCGCGTGCACGAGGTGCTGCGCGGCCTCTGTGATGAAGGGCACCTCGCTCTTGGTCGCATCGAGCAGCCCCGACTCGACAGCAGCCAAACCGGCCTGGACACCGGCTTCAAGAGCCTGGTCCCGCACGCTCAGTCCGAACGGCCCGACGACGGTCACGAGGGGATCTCCTGTCTGCTGACGATCACACGGAATGTCGATGTGTCGCTGCCATCACTCAAGTCAGCGTATCCGGTCCCCTTTGGATCACCGTGGGCGGCTTCCCGCCACCGCCGGTATGTTCGGGATCAGCTCATACGATCAGGAGTTGTCCCTTTGTCCCACACCGCTACCGACACCGAACCCGCCCAGCCCCCGCCGGGTGACGACCACGCCTTCTTCGGCCAGCCACGAGGTCTGATGACCCTGTCCGGCCTGGAGGTCTGGGAGCGGTTCTCGTTCCTCGGCATGCAGGCCATCCTGGTCCTCTACTTCGCCGACACCGTCAGCAACGGTGGCATGGGGATGGCGGCCGGTACCGCCGCGTCCGTCTCCGCCGCCTACGGCACCCTCGTCTACCTGGTCTCCGTGGCCGGCGGCTGGCTGGCCGACCGGATTCTCGGCTCGTACCGCGCCGTCCTGTACGGCGGCATCCTCATCGCCATCGGGCATTACGCCATGGCGGTGCCCACCAACGCCATGACCTGGGTCGGCCTCGGCCTGATCAGTGCCGGAACGGGCCTGCTCAAGCCCAATGTGGCCACCATGGTCGGCAAGCTCTACCGCACCGACGACGAGCGCCGCGACGCCGGCTTCGCCCTCTATTACATGGGCATCAACATCGGCGCGTTCCTCGGCCCGCTGGTCACCGGCTGGCTCGGTGACCACGCGAGCTGGCACTGGGGCTTCTCGGCCGCCGCCTTCGGTATGACGCTCGGCCTGATCCAGTACGTACTGGGCCGGCGTCACCTGGCCGGGCGTAAGAACACCGCCGAATTCGCCCTGGCCCCCGCACCGATGCGCCGAGCCGTCCGGCTCATCGTCATCGGCGCCGTCGTGGTCGCCGCGCTCGCCACCGCACTGGCGCTGGCGGGCTGGCTGACCATGGACCGCTTCGTCGACCTGCTCACCCTCATCTCGGTGATCGCACCGGTCGTGTACTTCGTGGTGATGTTCAGGAGCCCCCGGGTCAGCGCCGAGGAGCGCGGCAGGCTGCGGCCGTACGTGGTGCTGTTCCTGGCCTCCGTCGTCTTCAACTTCATCCTCTTCCAGGCGTACTCGACGATGATTCTGCTGGCGTCGGCCAACGCCCGCACGGAGATCTTCGGCTTCCACTTCCCGGCCAGCTGGTACGCCTCGGCGCTCGGCGCGTTCGAGGTGGCACTCGCTCCGGTGGTCGCCGCCGTCTGGGCGAGGATGGGCCCGCGCCAGCCGCACGCGTCCAACAAGATCGCGATCGGAGTGATCCTCGGCGGGCTCTCGTTCCTGCTGATGGTCCTGCCGACCTCCGGGCACTCCGACGACACCTACAAGATGGCCGCCTGGTGGATCGTCGGCTCGTACCTGCTGCTCGGACTCGGCGACATCCTGGTGGAGACCTCCGGCATGTCCGCGACCACCAAGCTCGCCCCCAAGGCGTTCGCCAGCCAGACGATGGCTCTCTGGTTCCTCTCACTGGCCCTCGCCAACGGAATCCAGTCCCAGATCGTGAAGCTGTACGGCGAGGTCTCCAACCCCGCCTACTTCGGTGTCAATGGCGCTATCGCGGTGGTGGCCGGTCTGGCCGTCGTCGCCGCCGCCCCCTGGCTCAAGCGCACCATGCACCCCGTCCGATGAGGTACCCCCATGCACATCCGCACCGAACTCCCGTACGAGACGACCCACGAGGACATCCGTATCCCGCTGCCGGACGGCACCCGGCTGTACGCCCGGATCTGGCGGCCGGTCACCGATGAACCGGTGCCCGCCCTGCTTGAGTACCTGCCCTACCGGCTGAGCGACTGGACGGCGCCGCGCGACTGGCAGCGCCACCCCTGGTACGCGGGCCACGGCTACGCCTCGGTGCGCGTCGACGTGCGCGGCCACGGCAACAGCGAGGGGCTGCCGGGCGACGAGTACGACGCGGCCGAGCTCGCGGACGGCGTCGCCGTCATCCACTGGCTGGCCCAGCAGGAGTGGTGCTCGGGCCGCGTCGGCATGTTCGGCATCTCCTGGGGCGGCTTCAACTCCCTCCAGATCGCCGCGCTCGCCCCCGAGCCGCTGAAGGCGATCGTCACCGTGTGCTCGACGGACGACCGCTACGACAACGACGTCCACTACATGGGCGGCTCGGTCCTCGCCGTGGACATGCACGCCTGGGCCGCCACGATGCTGGCCTTCGTCTGCCGGCCGCCCGACCCGGCCCAGGTCGGCGACGCGTGGAAGGACATGTGGCTGGAACGGCTCGAAGCGGTCGACCCCTTCATCCACACCTGGCTGGCCCACCAGACACGCGACGACTACTGGAAGCACGGCAGCGTCTGCGAGGACTACTCCGCCATCAAGGCGAACGTCCTGGCGGTCGGCGGCTGGCACGACCCGTACCGCGACACCGTCCTCCGGCTCGTCGAGCACCTGGACCCGGCGAAGGTCCGCGGGCTGATCGGGCCGTGGTCGCACCAGTACCCCGACCGCGGTCTGCCGCCGGGGCCCGGCATCGGCTTCCTCCAGGAGACGCTGCGCTGGTGGGACCAGCACCTGAAGGAGAAGGACACCGGCGTCATGTCGGAGCCACTGCTGCGCTCCTGGATCAGCGAGTCGCACCGGCCCGCCACGGTCTACGAGACGCTGCCCGGCCGCTGGGTCGGGGACACCAGCTGGCCGTCGGAGAACGTCGCGCCCGTCGCGTACGCCCTCAAGGGCGGCCCGCAGACCGTCCACTCGCCACAGCAGACCGGGGTGGACGCGGGCCGGTTCTTCCCGTTCGGCAACGACGCCGACCTACCGCCCGACCAGCGCGACGAGGACGCCAAGTCGGTGTGCTTCGAGTTCCCGGTCGAGGACGCCCCGATCGAGATCCTGGGCCGCCCCTGGGTGCAGCTGCGCATCCGGATGGACGTACCGCGCGGCCAGGCCGTCGCCCGGCTCTGCGACGTCGCCCCCGACGGCTCCTCCACGCTCGTCACCCGCGGCGTCCTCAACCTCGCCGCCCGGCACGGCCGGGACCGCGCCCAGGACTGGCCGGTGGGGGCGACCGAGGACGTGACGTTCGAGCTGAACGGCATCGGGCACACCTTCCCGCCCGGCCACCGGATCAGGCTCGCGATCTCCTCCTCGTACTGGCCCTGGATCTGGCCGCAGGCCGGTTCGGCGGGCTTCACGCTGGACGCCGAGGGCAGCTTCGTCGAACTGCCGGTGCGCCGGCACACCGAGGACCCCGCGATCCACTTCGAGGAGCCGGAGCAGTCGCAGCCGCTCGGTGTCGTCTACCCGGCCACGCTCGACGAGCAGCGCCCCGAGCGCCTGGTGATCCGCGATGTCGCCAAGGGCGAGTGGCGGATGGAGGTGGACCCGCGCTACGGCGGCACCCGGGTCTACCCGGACGGCCTCGAATTCACCGAGGACGCGGTCGAGACGTACACGATCCAGGAGAGCGACCCGCTCTCCGCACGCACCCGCTCCGACTGGACGGTCCGGCTGCACCGCCCGGAGATGGCCTGGGACACGCTGATCGAGACGCGCTCCGAGATCTCCGCCGACGCGACCCACTTCATCACCTCCAACGAGGTGGTCTGCAAGGACAGCGGCGACGTCGTCTTCCACCGGACCTGGGAGAAGCGCATCCCGCGCACCGCGGGCTGAACGATGCCTATGTATCCCCGCGTTCCTCCGGATGCGCGGGGATACAGCGGCACTTTCCGGGCATCGGGGGACCGTTGGGGCTCTGCCGCCGGGTGACACCCCCGACGTAACGTGTCCCTCAAGCGACCTGGAAAGCGAGGCAGCAACAGATGCCCGAGCAGAGCAGCCCGCTCGAACTGGCCGAGGGCGATCCCTTCGGCCCGCACAACCTTCCGTACGGCGTTTTCTCCGCCCCCGACCGGCCCGGTGAGCGACGGGTCGGCGTCCGCATCGGCAGCCATGTGCTGGACGCCGGCGCGGCCGCGCTGGCCCTCGGCTCGCCCTACGCGCAACTGCTGGCCCAGCCCGACCTGATGCCGCTGCTCGCGGCCGGCCGCACCGCCTGGAGCGATGTGCGCCGGGCGCTTACCGCGTGGGTGACGGTCCCGGCCCACCGCGCGGACATAGAGCCACTGCTGCACCCGGTGGACTCCGTGACGCTCCACCTGCCCTACCGGGTGGCGGACTACGTCGACTTCTACGCCAGCGAGAACCACGCCACCAACGTCGGCCGGATCTTCCGCCCGGACGGTGACGCGCTCACGCCCAACTGGAAGCATCTGCCCATCGGTTACCACGGCAGGGCGGGCACGGTCGTGGTCTCCGGCACGGATGTGACGCGCCCGTCGGGCCAGCGCAAGGCCCCCGCCGACCCGGCTCCGGTCTTCGGCCCGTCCGTGAAGCTGGACATCGAGGCCGAGGTCGGATTCGTCGTCGGCACCGGCTCCGAGCAGGGCCGTCCCGTCGCACTCGCCGACTTCCGCGAGCACGTCTTCGGCCTGTCTCTGCTCAACGACTGGTCGGCGCGCGACATCCAGGCGTGGGAGTACGTACCGCTGGGACCCTTCCTCGGCAAGTCGTTCGCCACCTCGGTATCGGCCTGGGTGACCCCGCTGGAGGCCCTGGACGCCGCCCGCACCGCCCCGCCCGCACGCGACTTCCCGCTGCTGCCCTACCTCGACGACACGGACGAGGAGCAGCCCGGCGGCTTCGACCTCCGGCTCTCCGTCGCCATCAACGGCCAGGTCGTCGCGGAACCGCCGTTCTCCACCATGTACTGGACGGCGGCCCAGCAGCTGGCGCAGATGACGGTGAACGGCGCCTCGCTGCGCACCGGTGACCTGTACGGCTCCGGCACCATCAGCGGCGCCGAGCCCGCCCAGCGCGGCTCGCTGCTCGAACTCACCTGGAACGGCCGCGATCCGCTGGAACTCCCCGAGGGCAAGCGGACGTTCCTGGAGGACGGCGACACGGTGACGCTGACGGCCTGGGCACCGGGACCGGACGGCACCCGGGTCGGTCTCGGCGAGGTGACCGGACGGATCGTCTCCGCGCCATGATCCCGCCGCCGCCCGAACCGACGCTGCCCGAGGAACTGCTGCTGCTCGCGCCGGACCCCCGGCGCGGCAGACCGTACTGCCGCAGCCGCTTCCTGGAGTACGCGATGGCCGGGGCGGCCCTGGCCGAGCTGTCACTCCAGGGGTGGATCACCGAAGAGCGCGGACGGGCACTCGCCGCACTCGTCTCGGCGGCGGACCTGTCCCGCTTCGTCGCCGCCGACCGGACCAGGCGGGGCGGCGGGTAGGTATCCGCCCGGCGCGGGCGCCGACGGGTGCCCGCGCGAGGGGCGCCGGTCAGTGCTGCGGGAGGCGTTCACACGTTCGGGGGAGCCTCATCCGGTTCCCGGCGGATACCCTGAAACCTCCCGCGAGACTGCGTCCATGGGAGCACTGATGAGCATCGAACCCGAGGCCTCCGAGCCGCGGTGGGCGGTCCCGCCCGTGGGCGGCTGGACCGCCGATGACCTGGACACGCTTCCCAATCTGCCTCCGCACACGGAGCTGATCGACGGGAGCCTGGTTTTCGTGAGTCCGCAGACCGTATTCCACGAGCGCGCGATCGACTATCTCAAGTGGCAGTTGCAGTCACTCGCGCCGCTCGACCTGGAGGTCTTTCGGGAATTCACCATCGACGTCGACTTCCAGAACCGCCCCGAGCCCGATGTGGTCGTCGTCCGCGCCGACGCGGTCGAGAGTCTGCGGCAGACCCGGTTCCCCGCGAGCAGTGTGCTGCTCGCGATCGAGGTCGTGTCCGACGAGTCCATCACGCGTGACCGTGAGACCAAGCCCGTGAAGTACGCGCGGGCGAAGATCCCGCACTACTGGCGGGTGGAGAACCAGGACGGCCGCGCCGTCGTCTACGTCTTCGAGCTGGAGCCGGCGACCGGGGCCTACACCTCCACCGGGATCTTCCATGACCGGATGAAGGTGTCCGCGCCCTTCCCCGTCGACCTCGACCTGACCGCGATCGTCTCCCGCCGCCGGGCGACGGCCTCCGAGTAGACCGGCCGCCGCCCGCCGCGCCTCGGGCTCACTCGTACTCGGGCGGCTCCTCGTCCCAGCCGAACTCCGGATCGGCGTCCTGGACGGCGGGGCGGGGCGCTACGGCAGGTGCGGGTACGGCAGGTGCGGGTACGGCCGCCGGGGCGGGGGCCGCTTCCGCGGTCGGTGCCGGGGCCGCTTCCGGCGCGGGGGCCGGGGGCTGTGCCGGGGCCGAGGGCTGTGCCGGGGCCGAGGTCTCCGCGGGTGCGTCGCCGAACGACGCGAGCACCTCCAGCACCCCGTCCCCGTACGTCGCCAGCTTCTTCTCCCCCAGGCCGCTGACACCACCGAGCTCGGCGGTCGAGCCCGGACGCAGCGTCGCGATCTCGCGCAGCGTCGCGTCGTGGAAGATCACGTACGCCGGGAGGCCCAGCTCCTTCGCCTGGGCGCCGCGCCAGGCGCGCAGCGCCTCGAACACCGGCACGGCCTGCTCGGGCAGCTCGGCGGCCGCCGCCGAGGACTTCGCCTTCCGGTCGCCCTTCGAGGAGCGCGACGCGGGCTTCGGCGCCTCCTTGCGCAGCAGCACCTCGCGCTCCCGGCCGAGGACCGAACCGCTCTCCTCCGTCAGCACCAGCGTGCCGTACTCGCCCTCGACCGCGAGGAGGCCCTGGGCCAGCAGCTGCCGGACCACACCCCGCCACTCCGCCTCGGCCAGCTCCTCGCCGATGCCGAACACCGAGAGCTGGTCGTGGTCGAACTGGATGATCTTCGCCGTCTTGCGGCCCAGCAGGATGTCGATGATCTGGCCGGCGCCGAACTTCTGCCCGCGCTCCCGCTTCAGCCGTACCACCGTGGACAGCAGCTTCTGGGAGACCACGGTGCCGTCCCAGGTCTCGGGCGGGGCCAGGCAGGTGTCGCAGTTGCCGCAGGAGGCCGTGGCGGGCTCCTGGCCGAAGTACTTCAGCAGCTGGGCCCGGCGGCACCGCACGGTCTCGCACAGGGCCAGCATGGAGTCCAGGTGCGAGGCGGCCCGGCGGCGGAAGGCCTCGTCGCCCTCGCCGCCCTGGATGAGCTTGCGCTGCTGGACGACGTCCTGGAGCCCGTAGGCCATCCAGGCCGTGGAGGGGGCGCCGTCCCGGCCGGCCCGGCCCGTCTCCTGGTAGTACCCCTCGACGGACTTCGGCAGGTCGAGGTGGGCGACGAAGCGCACGTCCGGCTTGTCGATGCCCATGCCGAAGGCGATCGTCGCGACGACGACCAGGCCCTCCTCGCGCAGGAAGCGGGACTGGTGGCGCGCTCGGGTGCCGGCGTCCAGACCCGCGTGGTAGGGGACGGCCTCGATGCCATTGCGGCAGAGGTACTCGGCGGTCTTCTCGGTGGAGTTGCGCGAGAGGCAGTAGACGATGCCCGCGTCCCCGGCGTGCTCCTCCTTGAGGAAGGACAGCAGCTGCTTCTTCGGGTCGGCCTTGGGCACGATGCGGTACTGGATGTTGGGCCGGTCGAAGCCCGCCACGAAGTGCTTGGCGTCGGGCATGCCCAGGCGCTGGGTGATCTCCTGGTGCGTGGCCGCGGTCGCCGTCGCCGTGAGCGCGATACGCGGTACGTCGGGCCAGCGCTCGCCCAGCACGGACAGGGCCAGGTAGTCGGGCCGGAAGTCGTGGCCCCACTGGGCGACGCAGTGCGCCTCGTCGATGGCGAAGACGGAGATCTCACCGCGGGAGAGCAGACCGAGGGTGGAGTCCAGCCGGAGCCGCTCCGGGGCCAGGTACAGCAGGTCGAGCTCGCCCGCGACGTACTGGGCCTCCATGGAGCGCCGCTCGTCCAGGTCCTGCGTGGAGTTGACGAACCCGGCCCGCACGCCCAGCGCCCGCAGGGCATCCACCTGGTCCTGCATCAGGGCGATCAGCGGCGAGATGACGATGCCCGTACCGGACCTGACCAGGGACGGGATCTGGTAGCAGAGCGACTTGCCGCCGCCGGTCGGCATGAGCACGACGGCGTCGCCGCCGGCCACCACATGGTCGACGACCGCTTCCTGCTCGCCCCGGAACGCCTCGTACCCGAAAACCCGGTGGAGCGTCTGCCGCGCATCACTCTCGGTCACACCCATGGTCACGCCTGTCACACCTGTCACGCCCGTCCCGCTCATCGCTCTGTCCCCCGGCATCCGGCCCGTTCTGTCCCGCACTCCCCTGCCACGATAGGCGCCGCCTACGACAGCGCCGGACGGGCTTGACTTCCAAGCCCGTCCGGCGCTGTTCCAGCGGTGGTGCGTCCGCCCCTACCGCACGAAGACTCCCGCCTGGCTCGCCAGGTCCAGGAAGTACTGCGGGGCCAGGCCCAGCACCAGCGTGACCGCGACCCCGACCGCGATCGTGGTCATCGTCAGCGGGGACGGGACGGCGACCGTGGGGCCGTCCGCCTTCGGCTCACTGAAGAACATCAGCACGATGACGCGGATGTAGAAGAACGCGGCGATCGCCGAGGAGATCACACCGACGACGACCAGTCCGCCGGCGCCGCCGTCGGCCGCGGCCTTGAACACCGCGAACTTCCCGGCGAAGCCCGAGGTGAGCGGGATACCGGCGAAGGCCAGCAGGAACACCGCGAAGACCGCGGCGACCAGCGGCGAGCGACGGCCGAGCCCGGCCCACTTCGACAGATGCGTGGCCTCGCCGCCCGCGTCACGCACCAGGGTGACGACGGCGAAGGCGCCGACCGTCACGAAGGAGTACGTGGCCAGGTAGAAGAGGACCGAGGAGATGCCCTCCGGCGTGGCCGCGATGACACCGGCGAGGATGAAGCCGGCGTGCGCGATCGAGGAGTAGGCCAGCAGCCGCTTGATGTCGGTCTGGGTGATGGCGACGATCGCGCCGCCCAGCATCGTGACGATCGCGACGCCCCACATGACCGGCCGCAGGTCCCAGGTGAGACCGGGCAGCACCACGTACAGCAGGCGCAGCAGCGCACCGAACGCGGCGACCTTCGTGGCCGCGGCCATGAAGCCGGTGACCGGGGTCGGGGCGCCCTGGTAGACGTCCGGGGTCCACATGTGGAAGGGAACCGCGCCGACCTTGAAGAGCAGGCCGGTCAGGATCATCGCGCCGCCGATGAGCAGCAGCGCGTCGTTGCCCATGGTGTCGGCGAGCGCCGGGTCGATCTTCTGGATGGAGCCGTCCACGACGGAGGCGATCCGGGCGTACGAGACGGAGCCGGCGTAACCGTAGATCAGGGCGATCCCGAAGAGCAGGAACGCCGAGGAGAAGGCGCCGAGCAGGAAGTACTTCACCGCGGCCTCCTGCGACATCAGCCGCTTGCGGCGGGCGACGGCGCACAGGAGGTAGAGCGGGAGCGAGAAGACTTCCAGGGCCACGAAGAGCGTCAGCAGATCGTTGGCCGCGGGGAAGACCAGCATGCCCGCCACCGAGAAGAGGATCAGCGGGAAGACCTCGGTGGTGGTGAACCCGGCCTTGACCGCGGCCTTCTCGCTGTCGCTGCCGGGGACCGAGGCGGCCTGTGCGGCGAACGAGTCGACGCGGTTGCCGTGCGACGCGGGATCGAGCCGCCGCTCGGCGAAGGTGAACACGGCGACCAGCGACGTCAGCAGGATGGTGCCCTGAAGGAACAGGGCGGGCCCGTCGATGGCGACGGCCCCCATCGCGGCGATGTGCGCCTTTGTCGTACCGTATCCGCCGGCCGCCAGGCCGACCACCGCGGCGAACGCGGCGACCAGGGCGACGACGGCCAAGAAGACCTGTGTGTGGTAGCGGGCCCGGCGCGGCACGAAGGCCTCGACGAGCACGCCCAGGACGGCGACTCCGATCACGATCAGGACCGGGGTCAGCTGGGCGTACTCGATGACCGGCGCCTTGAACTTCTCGTCAGGGGCGGCCGATGTCACCCCGCCCGCCATTGTCCACAGGCTGTGGACAGCTGTTGCGCTCACTTGGCGGCCTCCACCTCGGGCTGGGGGTCCTTCTTCTGTACGTCCGACATGGTGTGCTGCACCGCCGGGTTGACGATGTCCGTCAACGGCTTCGGGTAGACGCCCAGGAAGATCAGCAGTGCGATCAGCGGGACGACCACCACCAGCTCACGGACCTTGAGGTCCGCCATGCCCTGGACCTCGGCCTTGACCGGTCCCGTCATCGTCCGCTGGTAGAGGACCAGGACGTAGATCGCGGCGAGCACGATCCCGGTGGTGGCGATGATGCCGACCGCCGGATACGCGGAGAACACCCCGACCAGGACCAGGAACTCACTGACGAACGGGGCGAGCCCCGGCAGCGACAGGGTGGCCAGACCACCGATCAGGAAGGTGCCGGCCAGGATCGGCGCCACCTTCTGCACTCCGCCGTAGTCGGCGATGAGCCGCGAGCCGCGCCGGGTGATCAGGAAGCCCGCCACCAGCATCAGCGCGGCCGTCGAGATGCCGTGGTTGACCATGTAGAGCGTCGCGCCCGACTGGCCCTGGCTCGTCATGGCGAAGATGCCGAGGACGATGAAGCCGAAGTGCGAGATCGACGCGTAGGCGATCAGCCGCTTGATGTCGCGCTGGCCGACGGCGAGCAGCGCCCCGTACACGATGCTGATCAGCGCCAGGACCAGGATCACCGGCGTGGCCCACTTGCTGGCCTCCGGGAAGAGCTGGAGGCAGAAGCGCATCATCGCGAAGGTGCCGACCTTGTCGACGACCGCGGTGAGCAGCACGGCGACCGGGGAGGTCGCCTCCCCCATGGCGTTGGGCAGCCAGGTGTGCAGCGGCCACAGCGGGGCCTTCACCGCGAAGGCGAAGAAGAACCCGAGGAAGAGCCAGCGCTCGGTGCTGGTCGCCATGGAGAACGTGCCGTTGGCGCGGGCCTCGGCGATCTCGGAGAGCGAGAACGTCCCCGCGACCGTGTAGAGCCCGATCACCGCGGCCAGCATGATGAGGCCGCCGACCAGGTTGTACAGGAGGAACTTCACTGCTGCGTACGAGCGTTGGGCCGCGGCGTTCTCGTCGCCGCCGCCCGCCGCCGCAGCGGCCGCGGAGGAGGTGGCCCGGTCCCCGAAGCCGCCGATGAGGAAGTACATCGGGATGAGCATGGCTTCGAACAGGATGTAGAAGACGAAGACGTCGGTGGCCTCGAAGGAGAGGATCACCATCGCTTCGGTCATCAGCATCAGGGCGAAGAAGCCCTGGGTCGGCCGCCAGCGCCGGCTCTGGCTCTCCAGGGGGTCGGCATCGTGCCAGCCCGCCAGGATGATGAAGGGCATGAGCAGGGCGGTGAGCGCCAGGAGCGCCACGCCGATGCCGTCCACCCCCAGCTCGTACCGGACGCCGAAGTCCTTGATCCAGGCGTGCGATTCGGTGAGCTGGAAGCGGCTGCCGCCGGGTTCGAAGCGGGCGAGCACGACGCCCGCGAGCACCAGGGTGCCCAGCGAGAACAGCAGCGCCAGCCATTTGGCGGCGGTGCGCCGTGCGGCCGGGACGGCGGCGGTGGCGATCGCGCCGATCGCCGGGAGCACCGCCGTCGCTGTCAGGAGGGGAAAGGACATGTGATCAGACCGCCCTCATCAGCAGGGTCGCGGCGATGAGAACCGCCGTACCGCCGAACATCGAGACCGCGTAGGAGCGGGCGTAGCCGTTCTGCAGTTTTCGCAGCCGGCCGGAGAGCCCGCCCATCGAGGCGGCCGTGCCGTTGACGACCCCGTCGACCAGGGTGTGGTCGACGTAGACCAGGGAGCGGGTGAGGTGCTCGCCGCCGCGGACCAGGACCACGTGGTTGAAGTCGTCCTGGAGGAGATCGCGGCGGGCGGCCCGGGTGAGCAGCGAGCCGCGCGGGGCGACCGCGGGCACGGGCTTGCGCCCATACATCATCCAGGCGATGCCGACACCGATGACGAGCACCACCATGGTGGCGGCGGTGACGGTGGTCGCGCTGACCGGGGCGTCGCCGTGGTCGTGGCCGGTGACGGGCTCCAGCCAGTGCAGGAAGCGGTCGCCGATGGAGAAGAAGCCTCCGGCGAAGACCGAGCCGAACGCCAGGACGATCATGGGGATGGTCATGGACTTCGGGGACTCGTGCGGATGCGGCTCATGGCCTTCCGCGTCCGGCTGCCAGCGCTTCTCACCGAAGAACGTCAGCAGCATCACGCGCGTCATGTAGAACGCGGTGATCGCGGCGCCGAGGAGGGTGACCGCGCCGAGGATCCATCCCTCGGTGCCGCCCTTGGCGAAGGCCGCCTCGATGATCTTGTCCTTGGAGAAGAAGCCGGACAGTCCGGGGAAGCCGATGATCGCGAGGTAGCCGAGCCCGAAGGTGATGAAGGTGACCGGCATGTACGTGCGCAGGCCGCCGAACTTCCGCATGTCGACCTCGTCGTTCATGCCGTGCATGACCGAACCGGCGCCGAGGAAGAGCCCGGCCTTGAAGAAGCCGTGCGTCACCAGGTGCATGATCGCGAAGACGTAGCCGATCGGGCCGAGCCCGGCGGCCAGGATCATGTAGCCGATCTGCGACATCGTCGAGCCGGCGAGGGCCTTCTTGATGTCGTCCTTCGCGCAACCGACGATCGCCCCGAAGATCAGCGTGACCGCACCGACGACCACGACGACCAGCTGTGCGTCCGGGGCGGCGTTGAAGATCGCGCCGGACCGGACGATGAGGTAGACGCCCGCGGTCACCATGGTGGCGGCGTGGATCAGGGCCGAGACCGGGGTCGGGCCCTCCATCGCGTCACCCAGCCAGGACTGCAGCGGCACCTGGGCGGACTTGCCGCACGCGGCGAGCAGCAGCATCAGGCCGATCGCCGTCAGCTTGCCCTCGCTCGCCTGGCCGGTGGCCGCCAGGACGGGGCCGAAGGCGAAGGTGCCGAAGGTGGTGAACATCAGCATGATCGCGATCGACAGGCCCATGTCGCCGACCCGGTTGACCAGGAAGGCCTTCTTCGCGGCGGTGGCCGCGCTGGGCTTGTGCTGCCAGAAGCCGATGAGCAGGTACGACGCCAGACCGACGCCCTCCCACCCGACGTACAGCAGAAGGTAGTTGTCGGCGATGACCAGGATCAGCATCGCCGCGAGGAACAGGTTCAGATAGCCGAAGAAGCGGCGACGGCGCTCGTCGTGCGCCATGTAGCCGATCGAGTAGATGTGGATCAGCGTGCCCACACCGGTGATCAGCAGGACGAAGGTCATCGACAACTGGTCGAGCTGGAAGGCCACATCGGCCTGGAAGCCCTCGACGGGAATCCAGCTGAACAGCTTCTGGTGCAGCGCCCGGTCGTCGGCGCTCTTCCCCAGCATGTCGAGGAAGAGCACCACGCCGATGACGAAGGAGGCGGCGGCGAACAGGGTGCCGAGCCAATGTCCCGCGCGGTCAAGGCGTCGGCCGCCGCAGAGCAGCACCGCCGCTCCGAGCAGGGGCGCCGCGACAAGCAGCGCAATCAGGTTCTCTGCGTTCATTGGGTCCAGCGCCCCTTTACAGCTTCATCAGGCTGGCGTCGTCGACCGAGGCCGAGTGGCGGGAACGGAACAGCGACACGATGATCGCGAGCCCGACGACGACCTCCGCGGCGGCGACGACCATCGTGAAGAAGGCGATGATCTGGCCGTCGAGGTTGCCGTGCATTCGGGAGAAGGTGACGAACGCGAGGTTGCAGGCGTTGAGCATCAGCTCCACGCACATGAACACCACGATCGCGTTCCGCCTGATCAGCACCCCGGATGCGCCGATGGTGAACAACAGTGCGGCGAGATAGAGGTAGTTGACCGGATTCACTTGGCGACCTCCTCTTCTTCGGCGTTGTCCCGGCCGAGCCGTTCACCGGAGCGCTGTTCGAGCGCCTTGAGCTCGGCCAGCGACTCGTCGGAGACATCGCGCATCTGGCCGCGCTTGCGCAGCGTCTGCATCACGGTGAGTTCGGACGGTGTGCCGTCGGGGAGCAGTCCGGCGATATCCACGGCGTTGTGCCGGGCGTAGACGCCGGGGGCGGGCAGCGGCGGCAGATGGCTGCTGCGTACGCGGTCCTCGGACATCTCCCGCTGGGTCTTGGCCCGTTCGGTGCGCTCGCGGTGGGTGAGCACCATCGCGCCGACGGTCGCGGTGATCAGCAGGGCGCCGGTGATCTCGAAGGCGAAGACGTACTTGGTGAAGATGAGGCTGGCGAGCCCCTCCACGTTCCCGCCGTGCTCGGCGTTGGCCGCGCCGAGCCCGTTGAAGCTGCTCAGCGAGGCGTTGCCGATGCCGGCGATCAGCAGGACGCCGAAGCCGAGCCCACAGCCGACGGCCAGCCAGCGCTGGCCCTTGAGCGTCTCCTTCAGCGAGTCCGCCGCCGTGACACCGACGAGCATGACCACGAAGAGGAACAGCATCATGATCGCGCCGGTGTAGACGACGATCTGGACGATCCCCAGGAAGTAGGCGCCGTTGGCGAGGTAGAAGACCGCCAGGACGATCATGGTCCCGGCGAGGCTCAGCGCACTGTGCACGGCCCTCCTCATCAGGACGGTGGACAGCGCGCCGATCACGGCGACGGTGCCGAGCACCCAGAACTGGAAGGCCTCGCCGGTCGAGGTCTGGGAGGCCGCAGCGGCCAGGCCGGTCATGCGTCCACCTCCTGCGCCGAGCCGTTGCTCTCGCTGTCGCGGTCGGACGGCTTCTCGCCCTTGGAGACGGCGACCTGGCGTTCCGTACCGGGGGCTACCTCGGTCACCAGGCCCCGGTAGTAGTCCTGTTCGTCCATGCCGGGGAAGATCGCGTGCGGACTGTCGACCATGCCTTCCTCCAGGCCCGCGAGCAGCTCGTCCTTGGTGTAGATGAGGCTCTCGCGGGTGGTGTTGGCGAGCTCGAACTCATTGGTCATCGTGAGCGCCCGGGTCGGGCAGGCCTCGATGCACAGTCCGCACAGGATGCAGCGCGCGTAGTTGATCTGGTAGACGCGGCCGTAGCGCTCCCCCGGGGAGTAGCGCTCCTCGTCGGTGTTGTCCGCGCCCTCGACGTAGATCGCGTCCGCCGGGCAGGCCCAGGCGCACAGCTCGCAGCCGATGCACTTCTCCAGGCCGTCCGGGTGGCGATTGAGCTGGTGCCGGCCGTGGAAGCGCGGCGCCGTCACCTTCGGCGTCTCCGGATACTGCTCGGTCAGCCGCTTCTTGAACATGGCCTTGAAGGTCACGCCGAAGCCGGCCACCGGATTCTGGAACTTGTCGTCCGAGGACTGCGGGGACTGGGCGGACCCGCCGGCCCCCGAGCCCCCGGAAGCCACGCTCGACCCCGTCGGCCCGGTGGCCTTCGGCGGCTTCTCGGACCCCCGCGACTCAGGCAGTTCAGACATGGTCGGCCTCCTTTCCGTCACTCGGATTTCCGTCACTCTGAGTATCCGCCCCGCCACTGACAACGAGCTCCCGCTCACGGCGCGGCACGCGCCGCGGCACTGGCGGCAGGGTCTGTCCGGGCAGCGGTGGCACCGGGAATCCGCCCGCCATCGGGTCGAACGCCGGCTGCTCCGGCTCCGCGTCCGCCTCGGCGTCCCGGCCCTTCTTGTCGCGGAACATGTCGACGACGAAGGAGATCAGCAGGATCGCGATCACGGCCCCGGCCACGTAGAGCAGGATCTTCGAGTAGTCGTAGCCCTCGTTGCGCAGCGCCCGCACCGTGGCGACGAGCATCAGCCAGAGCACGGAGACCGGGATCAGGACCTTCCAGCCCAGCTTCATCAGCTGGTCGTAGCGGACCCGGGGCAGCGTGCCGCGCAGCCAGATGAAGAAGAACAGCAGCAGCTGGACCTTGATGACGAACCAGAGCATCGGCCACCAGCCGTGGTTCGCGCCCTCCCAGAAGGTGCTGATCGGCCACGGGGCCCGCCAGCCGCCCAGGAACAGGGTGATGGAGACCGCGGAGACGGTGACCATGTTGACGTACTCGGCGAGCATGAACATCGCGAACTTGATGGACGAGTACTCGGTGTTGAAGCCGCCGACCAGGTCGCCCTCGGACTCGGGCATGTCGAACGGGGCGCGGTTGGTCTCACCGACCATCGTGATGATGTAGATGATGAACGAGACCGGCAGCAGCAGGATGAACCAGCGGTCCTGCTGGGCCTCCACGATCTTCGAGGTCGACATCGACCCGGAGTAGAGGAAGACCGAGGCGAACGCGGCGCCCATCGCGATCTCGTAGCTGATCATCTGCGCGCACGAGCGCAGACCGCCGAGCAGCGGGTACGTCGATCCGGAGGACCAGCCCGCCAGCACGATGCCGTAGATCCCGACCGAGGCGACCGCGAGGATGTAGAGCATCGCGATCGGCAGGTCGGTGAGCTGCATCGCCGTACGCTGCCCGAAGATCGAGACCTCGTTGCCGGGCGGGCCGAACGGGATCACCGCGATCGCCATGAACGCCGGTACGGCGGCGACGATCGGGGCGAGGATGTAGACGACCTTGTCCGCCCGCTTGACGACCAGGTCCTCCTTCAGCATCAGCTTGATGCCGTCGGCGAGCGACTGGAGCATGCCCCAGGGGCCGTGCCGGTTGGGACCGATGCGCAGCTGCATCCAGGCGACGACCTTGCGCTCCCACACGATGGAGAAGAGCACGGTCACCATCAGGAACGCGAAGCAGAAGACCGCCTTGACGACGACGAGCCACCAGGGGTCGGTGCCGAACATCGACAGGTCCTCGGCGGCGAGCACCGCGCCGTGCGGGGCCGCGGCCAGTTGAGCGAGGGCAGTCACGCTCGCACCTCCGGTGTGACGTCGGGAGTACCCGGTGCGGCGGGACCGATCCGCACCAGACCGCCGGGCCGGGCGCCGGTACCGGCCGGCACACCCCGTCCGACGGAGTTCAGCGGCACCCAGACCACCCGGTCCGGCATGTCGGTGACCTGGAGCGGGAGTTCGACACTGCCCGCCGGGCCGCTGACGGCCAGCAGATCGCCGTCCTTGACGCCGGTCTCGGCGGCGGTGACGGCGGAGAGCCGGGCGACCGCGGCGTGCCGCGTCCCGGCCAGCGCCGTATCGCCCTCCTGGAGCCGGCCCAGGTCCAGCAGCAGCCGGTGGCCCGCCAGGACCGCCTCGCCGTCGCCGGGCCGGGGCAGCGGCTGGGCCGGCTCGCGCGGGTCGTCCGCGTGCGTGCCCTGCCAGCCGCCCAGCCGGTCCAGCTCGCGGCGTACGGACTTCAGGTCCGGCAGCGCGAAGTGGACGTCGAGCGCGTCGGCCAGCATGTGCAGCACCCGGGCGTCGCCCGGCGCGAGGGTCCGGGTCATCTGCTCCGGCTTCAGCGCGGCCTCGAACATCCGCGCCCTGCCCTCCCAGTTGAGGAAGGTGCCGGACTTCTCGGCGACCGCGGCCACCGGGAACACCACATCGGCGCGGTCGGTGACCTCGCTGGGGCGGAGCTCCAGCGAGACCAGGAAGCCGACCCGGTCCAGGGCCTCCAGGGCCCGGTGCGGATCGGGCAGGTCCGCGGTCTCGACCCCGGCGACGAGCAGCGCGCCCAGTTCGCCGGTGGCCGCGGCCTCGATGATCTGGCCGGTGTCGCGGCCGAACCGGGACGGGAGTTCGGCGACGCCCCAGACGGCCGCCACCTCGTCCCGGGCCCGCGGGTCGGTGGACGGGCGGCCGCCGGGCAGCAGCGACGGGAGTGCGCCCGCCTCCACCGCGCCGCGTTCGCCGGCCCGCCGGGGAATCCACACCAGGGTGGCACCGGTGGCGGTCGCGGCCCGTACCGCGGCGGTCGGACCGCCCGGCACGCCGGCCAGTCGCTCCCCCACCACGATCAGGGCGCCCGCACCGCGCAGCGCCTCGGCCGCGGCCGCGCCGTCGCCGTCCAGGCCGACACCGCCCGCGATCGCGTCCAGCCACTCCGTCTCGGTACCGGGGGCGGCGGGCAGCAGCGTGCCGCCCGCCTTCGTGAGCCCGCGGGTGGCGTGCGAGGCGACGGCGAAGGTGCGCTGGCCGTGGTTGCGGTGGGCCTTGCGCAGCCGCAGGAAGACGCCGGGCGCCTCCTCCTCGGACTCGAAGCCGACCAGCAGCACGGCCGGGGCCTTCTCCAGCGAGGTGTACGTGACCCCGCCGCCGTCCAGATCGCGTCCGCGCCCGGCGACGCGGGCGGCCAGGAAGTCGCCCTCCTCGCTGCTGTGCACCCGGGCCCGGAAGTCGATGTCGTTGGTGCCCAGGGCGATCCGGGCGAACTTGCTGTACGCGTAGGCGTCCTCGACGGTCAGCCGGCCGCCCGTGAGGACCCCGGCCCGGCCGCGTGCGGCCAGGAGTCCGGCGGCGGCCGCCGCCAGGGCCTCGGGCCAGCTCGCCGGTTCCAGCTCACCGGCCTCGTTGCGTACCAGCGGTGTGGTGAGCCGGTCGCGCTGCTGCGCGTAGCGGAAGCCGAAGCGGCCCTTGTCGCAGAGCCACTCCTCGTTGACCTCGGGGTCGTTGGAGGCGAGCCGCCGCATGACCTTGCCGCGCCGGTGGTCGGTGCGGGTGGCGCAGCCGCCCGCGCAGTGCTCGCACACCGAGTGCGAGGAGACCAGGTCGAAGGGGCGGGAGCGGAACCGGTACGCCGCCGAGGTCAGTGCCCCGACGGGGCAGATCTGGATGGTGTTGCCGGAGAAGTACGACTCGAACGGGTCGCCCTCGCCGGTGCCGACCTGCTGCAGCGCGCCGCGCTCGAGCAGCTCGATCATCGGGTCGCCCGCCACCTGGTTGGAGAACCGGGTGCAGCGGGCGCAGAGCACGCACCGCTCACGGTCCAGCAGCACCTGGGTGGAGATCGGGACGGGCTTTTCGAAGGTGCGCTTCTTGCCGTCGAAGCGTGAGTCGGTGTCGCCGTGCGACATCGCCTGGTTCTGCAGGGGGCACTCGCCGCCCTTGTCGCAGACGGGGCAGTCCAGCGGATGGTTGATCAGCAGCAGCTCCATCACGCCCTTCTGCGCCTTCTCGGCGACGGGCGAGGTGATCTGCGACTTGACGACCATGCCGTCGGTGCAGGTGATGGTGCAGGACGCCATCGGCTTGCGCTGGCCCTCGACCTCGACGATGCACTGGCGGCAGGCGCCGGCCGGGTCGAGGAGCGGGTGGTCGCAGAAGCGCGGGATCTCGATGCCGAGGAGTTCGGCGGCCCGGATGACCAGGGTGCCCTTGGGCACGCTGATCTCGATGCCGTCGATGGTCAGCGTGACGAGGTCCTCGGGCGGGAGAGCCGCCTCGCCGCCCCCGGAGGGCGCACTCGTGGTGACTGTCATGCGTTCACCCCCCGGTGAGCGTTCTTGTCGTCGGCCCAGACGGTCGACTTGGCGGGATCGAAGGGGCAGCCCTTGCCCGTGATGTGCTGCTCGTACTCCTCGCGGAAGTACTTGAGCGAGGAGAAGATCGGCGAGGCGGCGCCGTCACCGAGGGCGCAGAACGACTTGCCGTTGATGTTGTCGGCGATGTCGTTCAGCTTGTCGAGGTCGGACATCTGTCCCTTGCCGGCCTCGATGTCGCGGAGCAGCTGGACGAGCCAGTAGGTGCCCTCACGGCACGGCGTGCACTTGCCGCAGGACTCGTGGGCGTAGAACTCGGTCCACCGGGTGACGGCCCGCACGACGCAGGTCGTCTCGTCGAAGCACTGGAGCGCCTTGGTGCCGAGCATGGAACCGGCGGCACCGACGCCCTCGTAGTCGAGGGGCACGTCGAGGTGCTCCTCGGTGAACATCGGGGTGGAGGAGCCGCCCGGGGTCCAGAACTTGAGCCGGTGGCCGGGGCGCATACCGCCGCTGATGTCGAGGAGCTGGCGCAGTGTGACGCCGAGCGGGGCCTCGTACTGGCCGGGCCCCGAGACGTGTCCGCTGAGCGAGTAGAGCGTGAAGCCCGGGGACTTCTCGCTGCCCATCGACTTGAACCAGTCCTTGCCCTTGTTCAGGATCGCGGGAACCGAGGCGATGGACTCGACGTTGTTCACCACAGTGGGGCAGGCGTACAGACCGGCGACCGCGGGGAAGGGCGGCCGGAGCCGGGGCTGGCCGCGCCGTCCTTCGAGCGAGTCGAGCAGCGCGGTCTCCTCACCGCAGATGTACGCGCCGGCGCCCGCGTGCACGGTGAGTTCCAGATCGAGTCCGGAGCCCATGATGTCCGTACCGAGGTAGCCCGCCTCGTACGCCTCGCGCACGGCCTCGTGCAGCCGCCGCAGTACGGGGACGACTTCGCCGCGCAGGTAGATGAAGGCGTGCGAGGAGCGGATCGCGTAGCAGGCGATCACGATGCCTTCGATGAGGCTGTGCGGGTTGGCGAAGAGGAGCGGGATGTCCTTGCAGGTCCCGGGCTCCGACTCGTCGGCGTTGACCACCAGGTAGTGCGGTTTGCCGTCGCCCTGCGGGATGAACTGCCACTTCATCCCGGTGGGGAAGCCCGCGCCGCCGCGGCCGCGCAGACCGGAGTCCTTGACGTACGCGATGAGGTCGTCCGGGGTCATGGCGAGGGCCTTGCGCAGTCCCTCGTACCCCTCGTGGCGGCGGTAGGTCTCCAGGGTCCAGGATTCGGGCTCGTCCCAGAAGGCGGACAGGACCGGTGCCAGAAGCTTCTCGGGACTGGTCCCGTTCTTGTCGATTTCGGCGGCCAACGTCATCACTCCCCCTCCTCGGCGGCGGGACCGGCCGGGTGGTCCGGGTCGGATGCCGAGGTCTGCTGTGGTGCGTCGTGGGAGCTGAGGTGCTCGGCGCCCTTGTGCGGTTCGTCGCGCGGGGCTTGGTCGCGCGGGGTCTCACCACGCGGGGAGACCACCCGCGGCTGTCCGGTGGCCTCGCCCTTGGCCAGCTTCAGGCCGATCAGCGAGGCGGGTCCGGCACCGCCGGTGGCCTGGACGGCGCCGGGGCGCTCGTCGGGGAAACCGGCCAGTATCCGGGCGGTCTCCTTGTACGAGCACAGCGGGGCGCCGCGGGTCGGCTCGACGGTGCGGCCGGCGATCAGGTCGTCGACCAGCTGCGTCGCGCTCTCGGGCGTCTGGTTGTCGAAGAACTCCCAGTTCACCATCACGACGGGCGCGAAGTCGCAGGCCGCGTTGCACTCGATGTGTTCGAGGGTGACCTTGCCGTCCTCGGTCGTCTCGTCGTTGCCGACGCCGAGGTGGTCCTTGAGCCGGTCGAAGATCGCGTCGCCGCCCATCACCGCGCAGAGCGTGTTGGTGCAGACGCCGACCTGGTAGTCGCCGCTCGGCCTGCGGCGGTACATCGTGTAGAAGGTGGCGACCGCGGTGACCTCGGCGGTGGTGAGGCCGAGCAGCTCGGCGCAGAACGCCATGCCCGTACGGGAGACGTACCCCTCCTCCGACTGCACGAGGTGCAGCAGCGGCAGCAGCGCGGAGCGGCTGCCGGGGTAGCGGGCGATCACCTCCTTCGCATCCGCTTCGAGCCTGGCGCGCACCTCGGCCGGGTAGGCGGGGGCGGGGAGCTGCGGCATCCCCAGACTGACTTCGCTGCGTGCTTCGGTCACCGGTCGACGCCTCCCATCACGGGGTCGAGGGATGCGACGGCGACGATGACGTCGGCCACCTGGCCGCCCTCGCACATCGCCGCCATGGCCTGGAGATTGGTGAAGGACGGGTCACGGAAGTGGACCCGGTAGGGGCGGGTGCCGCCGTCCGAGACGACGTGCACGCCGAGTTCGCCCTTGGGCGACTCGACCGCGGTGTACGCCTGCCCGGCCGGGACCCGGAAGCCCTCGGTCACCAGCTTGAAGTGGTGGATCAGGGCCTCCATGGAGGTGCCCATGATCTTCCTGATGTGGTCGAGCGAGTTGCCGAGCCCGTCCGGTCCGAGCGCGAGCTGCGCGGGCCAGGCGATCTTCTTGTCGGCGACCATGACCGGGCCGGGGGCCAGCCGGTCGATGCACTGCTCGACGATCCGCAGCGACTGGCGCATCTCCTCGAGACGGATGAGGAAGCGGCCGTAGGCGTCGCAGCTGTCCGCCGTGGGGACGTCGAACTCGTAGTCCTCGTACCCGCAGTAGGGATCGGTCTTGCGCAGGTCGTGCGGGAGTCCGGCGGAGCGCAGGACGGGACCGGTGGCGCCGAGCGCCATGCAGCCGCTCAGGTCGAGGTAGCCGACGTCCTGCATACGGGCCTTGAAGATGGGGTTGCCGGTGGCGAGCTTGTCGTACTCCGGCAGGTTCTTCTTCATGGTCTTCACGAACTCGCGCAGCTGGTCGACCGCGCCCGGGGGCAGGTCCTGCGCGAGTCCGCCGGGCCGGACGAACGCGTGGTTCATCCGCAGGCCGGTGATCAGCTCGAAGAGATCGAGAACGAGTTCACGGTCGCGGAAGCCGTAGATCATGATCGTCGTGGCGCCGAGCTCCATGCCGCCGGTGGCGATGCACACCAGGTGCGAGGAGATCCGGTTGAGCTCCATCAGCAGCACGCGCAGGACGGTGGCCCGGTCGGGGATCTGGTCCTCGATGCCGAGGAGCTTCTCCACCCCCAGGCAGTACGCCGTCTCGTTGAAGAACGGCGTCAGGTAGTCCATGCGCGTGACGAAGGTGGTGCCCTGCGTCCAGTTCCGGAATTCGAGGTTCTTCTCGATGCCGGTGTGGAGGTAGCCGATGCCGCAGCGGGCCTCGGTGACGGTCTCGCCGTCGATCTCCAGGATCAGCCGGAGCACGCCGTGCGTGGACGGGTGCTGGGGGCCCATGTTGACGATGATGCGCTCGTCGTCGGAGGCGGCCGCCGACTGGACGACCTCGTCCCAGTCGCCGCCGGTGACTGTATATACAGTCCCCTCGGTCGTCGCACGGGGTGTCGCGTGGGGAGTGGTCATCAGGAGTACGACCTCCGCTGGTCCGGAGCCGGGATCTGGGCGCCCTTGTACTCGACGGCGATGCCGCCGAGCGGGTAGTCCTTGCGCTGCGGGAAGCCCTGCCAGTCGTCCGGCATCATGATCCGGGTGAGGGCGGGATGCCCGTCGAAGATGAGCCCGAAGAAGTCGTAGGTCTCGCGCTCGTGCCAGTCGTTGGTCGGGTAGACCGCGACGAGGGACGGGACGTGCGGATCGCTGTCCGGTGCGGACACCTCCAGCCGGATGAGCCGGCCGTGGGTGAGGGAGCGCAGGTGGTAGACGGCGTGCAGCTCACGTCCCTTGTCACCGAGGAAGTGGACGCCGCTCACCCCCGTACAGAGCTCGAAGCGCAGCGCCGGGTCGTCGCGCAAGGTCCTGGCGACGGTGGGCAGGTGCTCGCGGGCGATGTGGAAGGTGAGCTCGCCGCGGTCCACGACGGTCTTCTCGATGGCGTTGTCCGGAAGGAGACCCTGTTCCTCCAGGGCCCCTTCGAGCTCGTCGGCCACCTCGTCGAACCAGCCGCCGTACGGGCGCGAGGTGGCGCCCGGCAGGGTGACCGTGCGGATGAGCCCGCCGTAGCCGGAGGTGTCGCCGCCGTTGTCGGCGCCGAACATGCCCTTGCGTACGCCGATGACCTCGCCGGTCTCGTCGCGCGGGGAGGGGACGCCGTTGGCGTTCCGCTCGCCCTGGTTGCCGTTCTCGCTCACCGGAGCAGCCCCTTCATCTCGATCAGGGGCAGTGCGTTGAGCGCCGCTTCCTCCGCCTCGCGGGCGGCCTCCTCCGCGTTGACCCCGAGCTTGGAGCCCTGGATCTTCTGGTGGAGCTTGAGGATCGCGTCGATCAGCATCTCGGGACGCGGTGGGCAGCCCGGCAAATAGATATCAACCGGGACAATGTGATCAACACCCTGAACAATGGCGTAATTATTGAACATACCGCCCGATGACGCGCAAACCCCCATGGAGATGACCCACTTGGGGTTCGGCATCTGGTCATAGACCTGCCGCAGGACGGGCGCCATCTTCTGGCTGACCCGCCCCGCCACGATCATCAGGTCCGCCTGCCGCGGCGATCCGCGGAAGACCTCCATCCCGAACCGGGCCAGGTCGTAGCGCCCGGCCCCGGTCGTCATCATCTCGATGGCGCAGCAGGCGAGGCCGAAGGTGGCGGGGAATACGGACGACTTCCGTACCCAGCCGGCGGCCTGCTCGACAGTGGTCAGCACGAAGCCGCTGGGCAGCTTCTCTTCGAGTCCCATGGTGTGCCCCTCAGCCCCTCAGTCCCATTCCAGGCCGCCGCGACGCCATACATACGCATAGGCGACGAAGACGGTGAGCACGAAGAGCAGCATCTCGACGAGCCCGAAAATCCCCAGGGCGTCGAAGGTGACCGCCCAGGGATAGAGGAAGACGATCTCGATGTCGAAGACGATGAAGAGCATCGCCGTCAGGTAGTACTTGATCGGGAAGCGGCCGCCTCCGGCTGGAGTGGGGGTGGGTTCGATACCGCACTCGTACGCTTCGAGCTTTGCCCGGTTGTACCGCTTGGGGCCGATAAGCGTGGCGCTGACCACGGAGAAGATCGCAAACCCTGCCCCGAGGGCGCCGAGCACGAGGATGGGCGCGTAGGCATTCACGCTCCTCGCTCCTTCCAGTCGTCCTTGACCGTTGGACCGCATCGGGCAATCTGGCTCGCCACCTCACCAAGATCGTGCACATGTGAGGCAGTTCACAAGCCCGACTGCCCCGCATCCTATGCCCGCCATCCTGTGATCTGCGACACGGGGTGCGACAACGTCTTTGTGATCTCCACCACCTGACGAACGATCATGAAGTCGGATGAGCGGTGATCTTCGTACACGAAGCGGCCGAGTGATCACGAGACGTGACATCCGGCCCCGTTACCGCTGGTCAAAGGGGTGTCGCTCTATCAAGCCGTGGCGGCTACAGCCAAATTGGCGATGGACGCGATGCGGTGATATAGGGATCTGCCCCACTCTGGGGCAAGCACGAGGCCATCCCGGGGCACGCGGGCGAGGGCCACGGGGAACGAAGTGGACGCATCCGGACACGCACCCCCTTCCGGGCGAATGGGTCATCGAGCGCCTTCGGTTCCGCACGCGCCCCACGCCTCTCGCGCGAGGTGCCCGTATGCCCGTCACCCCGAGACCATGCCGTGACCTGCGTCACTCGACCGACCCCGTCATATAAGCGGGCTTGGCCAACAGTGTGAACGGATGGTAAGTGACGGGCAATTCGGGCGTATTGCCGAAAACCCGTGATCACAGCCGTGATCACGTCCGCCCGATTTGCCCGTTACGGCGTCAATAAAGGCCACCGGAAAGCGGATTCACAGATTCCGGACGTAACTGTGTCGCAACACACGTTTCTTGATGGGACCCCTGAGGCCCTGATAGCGCTAGTACCCATGTCCCACACCGCTCTCATACCCAGCCACCGGAAGCCCCGCCGAAACGCCTCGAAGACGGCGCTGCGAGCCGGAGTTGCCGGTGGCGTCCTCAGCACCATCGCGGTCGCAGGCGCTGCCGCTCCGGCCCAGGCCGAGCCGGTGACCCAGACCATCGAGATGCCCACCATCACGGCCGGGCTCTCCACCACCGTCGCGGCGTCCGCCGAGGCCACGCAGCAGGTCGCCCTGGACCTGGAGACGCAGGCCCAGGAGAACGCCGCAGCCACGACCGCCGCCAAGGCCGCCAAGAAGGCCAAGGCCGAGGCCGTCCGCAAGGCCGAGGCCAAGAAGAAGGCCGAGGCGGCCGCCAAGGCCAAGGCGGAGGCCGCCGAGCGCGCCTCCCGCACCGCCGAGCGCACGACGCTCAGCACCCCCTCGGGCTCCTCCTCGTCCGGTTCCTCGGTGTCGACCGCCTCGGCACCGGCCTCCTCCTCCGCCACGGGCTCCGCGGCCTCCGTCGTCTCGTTCGTGCAGATGCAGGTCGGCGACGCGTACGTCCCCGGCGGCACCGGCCCCAACTCGTGGGACTGCTCCGGCCTCGTCCAGGCCGCGTTCCGCACGGTGGGCGTCGACCTGCCGCGCGTCTCGCAGAGCCAGTCGACCGCGGGCACCCAGGTCGGGCTCGGCAACCTCCAGCCGGGCGACATCCTTTACTGGGGCAGCGCGGGCAGCGCGTACCACGTCGGGGTCTACGTGGGCGGCGGCCAGTTCGTCGGCGCGCAGAACTCCTCCACCGGTGTGGTGCAGCGCCCCCTGGACTACGACATGCCGACCGGCGCGGTCCGCATCCTCTGAGTTCTCGGATTCACAAGCGCCTCGGCGCACATCGAAGGGCCGTCGCTCCCCCGCTCGGGAGCCGCGGCCCTTCGGCGTTTCCGGTCGGCGCCTGCGGCGGGAACGCGACCTCACCCCCGGCGGGCGACGTTGACGTCGCGAACCTGCCGGACACCGGCCGCGTGCGCTTGTGAACTGGAGCGAACAGCCCCCGCCCCAGCGAACACAGGACGGCCCCGCCATGCCCACGACGGTCACCGCTGGCACCACCGGCACCACTGGCACCTCAACCCGCACACGCTTACGCGGCTGGTGGGCCGTTTTCTCCATGACGCTGGCTCTGTTCGCCATCGTCACCACCGAGATCCTGCCCATCGGTCTGCTGACGCCGATCGGGGCCGAGTTCGGCGTCTCCGACGGCACAGCGGGCCTGATGATGACCATGCCGGGGCTCCTCGCCGCCGTCGCCGCCCCGACCGTGACCGTCGCGACGGCCCGCGTCGACCGCAGGCTGATGCTCTGCGCCCTCGTCCTGCTGCTCGCGGTGGCCAACTTCCTCACCGCTGCCGCGACGGCCTACTGGCTGGTGCTGGTCGCCCGGGTGCTGGTCGGCATCACCATCGGCGGCTTCTGGTCGATCGGCGCCGGACTGGCCGGCCGGCTGGTCCGCCCGGCATCGACGGGACGGGCGACGGCGGTCATCTTCTCGGCCGTACCCCTCGGTTCCGTCCTCGGCGTCCCCGCCGGCACGCTCATCGGTGATCTGGCGGGCTGGCGCACCACGTTCGCGGCGATGGGGCTGCTGAGCACCGGCGCCCTGGCCCTGCTCCTCCTGACGCTCCCCGCCCTGCCCCCGGCCGGCGTCACCCGCCCCTCGGTGCTCCGCGCCCTGCTGCGCGGCACGGGCACCCGGTACGCCCTGCTGATGACGTTCCTCGTCGTACTGGCCCATTTCGCCGCGTACACCTATGTAACCCCCTTCCTGCGGCAGATCACCCGGGCCGATCCGGGACAGATCACCGGATACCTGCTGATCTACGGCGCCGCGGGGGTGGCCGGCAACTTCATCGGCGGCGCACTGGTCACACGCGCCCCACGCCTCGCGTTCGGGACGGCCGCCGGGACGATCGCCGCCGCGACCGCGCTGCTGCCAGTCCTGGGCCGCGGCGATGCGGGCGCCCTCGCGCTGCTCATCGTCTGGGGACTCGGCTACGGCGCGGTCCCGGTCTGCTCCCAGACCTGGTTCGTCCGCGCCGCCCCGCGAACGCCCGAGGCCGCCACGGTCCTGTTCACCGCGTCCTTCCAGGCCACACTGGCCGCCGGCGCGCTGGCCGGCGGCACGGTCGTCGACCACACCTCGCTCAGCGCGGTCATGTGGTGCGGGGCGGTGACGGCGGGTCTGGTGGTGCTCGTCGCGACAGCCTCCCGGAACGCGGGCACGCCTCCGCGGGACCATTGACGGCGCGGGCGCGTCCCCCGGTTCACCAGCGGTCCAGGGCGCGTTCGACCAGGACGAACCAGACGCTCTTGGCGGTCCGTACCCGCCCGCCGCGCGTCGTGGTCCCCCACCGATCGGTCAGGCTCTCCACGATGACGAGCCCGCGTCCGCTCTCCGCGTGCGGCGCGGCGCCCGGCCTCGGCAGCCGGTCCGGTTCGTCGTCGGTCACGTAGACCATGACCTGACGCCGGTTCACCGTGACATCGACCCGGATGCGCGCCGACCGCGTATGGCAGTGCGCGTTGGACACCACCTCGCTCACGCACAACCGGGCGTCGTCGATCAGCCCGGGGTGCTCGGTGGTCCGCAGCAACGTACCCACGAAGTCCCGCGCGACGCGGGGTGCGGTGGGGGTGTTCGGCGCGACGAGCCGGTAGCGCTCGCCGCGCTGCGGGAGGTACGGGGCGGGCGGGGGCGGAACGGTTACGGAGGTCATGGCGCGGTCTCCCTACGTGAATGGGTCTCCGGTACGTCGGCCGGTTCCGGTGAGGCGTGGCATCGGCCGGTCCCGTGCGAGGGCAACTCGCTTCCGGATGGCTGCACTTCGGCTCACCGAACCGTGGTGGTCGACACCACTGGACGTTAGGGTCAATACATGCACCGGTGCAAGGCTGCACCGCAAGGATTCACGCCCAGGAGTGAACCCGTCGCACACGGACCAGGGCCCTGCGAGACTGCACACGCGAACAGAAGAAGGTGACATGCCACCAAGGGACAACCCCACCGCACGCCAGGCCCGCCTGGGCAGCGAGCTGCGCAAGCTCCGCGAGCGCGCGGGCAGAACGGCCCGCGAGGCCGCCGGACGCATCTCCACCGACCAGGCCAGGATCAGCCATATCGAGGCCGGTCGCAGTGGCATCGGCGAGGAGCGGATTCGCCGGCTCGCGAGCTTCTACACCTGCGACGACGAAGCACTGATCGAGGCGCTGTGCGCGATATCCCGCGAGCACCGGGGCCAGTTCTGGTGGGACGAATACCGAGGCACACTGGCACCCGGATTCCTGAACATCGCGGAGCTTGAGCACCACGCGAGCCATATGCGGTGCCTCCAGTCCATGACACTGCCAGGACTGCTCCAGACTCCGGCGTACTCCCGGGCCCTGTTCGACGGGGTGCTCCCGAAGCTGCCCGAGGACGAGGTCGCGGCACGCGTCGAGCACCGCATGCGCAGAAAGTCGGTGCTCGACCGCGACGAACCACCCGAGTTCGAGGCGATCATGCACGAGGCGAGCCTGCGCATGCGGGTCGGCGGTCGCAAGGTTGCCCGCGAGCAACTTGAGCATCTGCTTGAGGCGACGGACCGGCCGGCCGTGACAGTCCGAGTGATTCCGTTCGCGAGCGAACAGTTCGTCGAAGTCACACAGACAGTGCTGTACGCGGGCGGAGTTGTGCCCCAGCTGGACACCGTGCACATCGACGCACCCTTCGGCGGCGTCCAGTTGGATGCCGCCGCCGATCTCCACCGGTACGGGATGCAGCTCGACTTCGCCCAGCGAGCCTGCCTGTCGCCCGAGGAGTCGCGCAGCTTCATTCACCACATCACACGGGACCTGTGATAATCCGCAGCATGAACACAGAGATTGAGTGGCAGAAGTCGTCTTTCTCGGGGGGCGGCGGAGAGCAGTGCGTCGAGGTGGCTCAGCACGCCGAGCAGATCCTGATGCGCGAAAGCGACGATCCCGGCGCGGTGACCACCACCAGCCGCGCAAAGTTCGCCGCGTTCATCAAGGGCGTCAAGGCCGGCGAGTTCGACCACTTCGCCCAGTAAAGCCTTCAGCCCCGAGGTCTGCCGAGCCCCCTGCCCGACGGCGGGGGGCTCTTGTGCGTCTCGAATACATAGATGCACCGGAGCATGGTTGCACCGAAAACATCGGTGCCGCTACCGTCACCGTACGTCGCCACCCCGGCCGGGCACACCGCCCGACCGCACTCGGTGACGCCGCAACTTCCCCTGCGTACAGGCCAATCGAGGGTCACGCGCCTATTCCGCGCGCCCGCACGCCGCGATCGGACGGTCGACCATGCGTACGTCACCCCGCACCACCTCCGTAGAGGCCCGCGTCGAACGCGGCTTCCGGTTCGAAGTGCTCCGGTACTCCCCCGCGACCGGCTTCCTCCCGGAACCGGTCGACCTGCGCATCCTGCCCGGCCCCCGCGAGGCGATCCGCGCCATCCGCGTCCAGCTCCGCGCGAGCCACGTACTGGGGCTGACCCCACGCGAAACGGCGCGGGCGCTCTACTGGGCGGACCAGGGCGGCTGGGTACAGGCGCTCGGCGCACTCCATCGTGGCGAGCCCTGCGGATTCACCCTCCTGCTCCGCAGGGGGCGCCACATCGAGTGGCGCGTACGCCCCGTGCTCCACCTGACGCTCACGCCCCCGGCACCGGCGCACGGGGGGTTCAGTGAGGCCTTCTCGGCAACGTGACAGTTGCGGAGTGTGACGGGGTGCGGGTGCCCGCTCGCGGCCCAGTTCTGCGGTGCCAGGGTGCCCAGGACGTCGGACTCGTTGCCGAACCAGCCTGATGACGAGGCTGCGGGCCGTGCCTTCTCGGCGCGGCCCGCAGCCTCGTCCGCGCCTCGCGAACGGGCAGCTCGGCTACAACGCCCGCGCGGCGTTCCCGAACATCCTCCGAGGTCGAAAGTCTCGCCCGCTCAGGACTTCGGCGCCACCTTCGAGAGCCCGTTGATGATGCGGTCCATCGCGTCGCCGCCCGTCGGGTCGGTGAGGTTGGCGAGCATCTTCAGGGTGAACTTCATCAGCAGCGGGTGCGTCAGGCCGCGCTGGGTGGCGACCTTCATGACCTTCGGGTTGCCGATCAGCTTCACGAAGGCGCGGCCCATCGTGTAGTAGCCGCCGTAGGTCTCCTTGAGCACCTTCGGGTAGTTGTTCAGGGCCAGTTCGCGCTGGGCCGGGGTCGAACGCGCGTGGGCCTGGACGATGACGTCCGCGGCGATCTGGCCCGACTCCATGGCGTACGCGATGCCTTCGCCGTTGAACGGGTTGACCATGCCACCCGCGTCACCGACCAGCAGCAGACCCTTGGTGTAGTGCGGCTGACGGTTGAAGGCCATCGGGAGGGCGGCGCCGCGGATCGGCATCGTCATGTTCTCGGGGGTGTAGCCCCAGTCCTCGGGCATGGACGCGCACCACGCCTTGAGGACCTCGCGCCAGTCCAGCTCCTTGAAGGCGGAGGAGGAGTTGAGGATGCCGAGGCCGACGTTGGAGGTGCCGTCGCCCATGCCGAAGATCCAGCCGTAGCCGGGCAGCAGCCGGTCCTCGGCGCCCCGGCGGTCCCAGAGTTCCAGCCAGGACTCCAGGTAGTCGTCGTCGTGACGGGGCGAGGTGAAATACGTACGGACCGCGACGCCCATCGGGCGGTCCTCGCGGCGGTGCAGGCCCATCGCCAGAGAGAGCCGGGTGGAGTTGCCGTCGGCGGCGACGACGAGGGGGGCGTGGAAGGTGACCGGGGTCTTCTCCTCGCCGAGCTTCGCGTGCACGCCGGTGATCCGGCCGGTGCGGGGGTCGGTGATCGGGGCGCCGACGTTGCAGCGCTCGTACAGCCGCGCGCCGCCCTTCTGCGCCTGGCGGGCCAGCTGCTCGTCGAAGTCGTCGCGCTTGCGGACCAGCCCGTAGTCCGGGTAGGAGGCGAGATCCGGCCAGTCCAGCTGGAGCCGGACGCCGCCGCCGATGATGCGCAGGCCCTTGTTCCGGAGCCAGCCGGCCTCTTCGGAGATGTCGATGCCCATGGAGACGAGCTGCTTGGTGGCGCGCGGTGTGAGGCCGTCGCCGCAGACCTTCTCGCGAGGGAAGGCGGTCTTCTCCAGGAGGAGGACGTCGAGGCCCGCCTTGGCGAGGTAGTACGCGGTCGTGGAGCCGGCTGGGCCTGCCCCGACGACGATCACGTCCGCGCTGTGTTCGGACAGGGGCTCGGTCACGGTCGGATCTCCCGAAGACTCGAAATCGCGTGCCGCGCGGCACATGTCCCGTGCAGTCTATGGGGGCCTGCTGATCAACCTCCCGAAGGGCTCCCCCATGTCGATCGCGCCCCGCGCACTCCCTGCCGTACAGCTGCGTGTCCCGACCGACGAGGACGCGATGGCCTGGCACCGCGCCTTCGCCGACCCGGCGGTGATGGAGTTCCTCGGCGGCCGCCCGTCCGAACTGTCCCTGTACGAGGAGTGGACCGCCCGGCAGCGCAGACTCGACGCCGAACGAGGCTTCTGCCTGTGGACCGTGCTCGACGCGAACGGCGCGGTCGTCGGCTTCACCGGGGCGCAGCCGTGGCCGCAGACCGCGTACGGCCCGGTGGGCGAGATCGAGATCGGCTGGCGGCTGGCCCGTCCGGCCTGGGGCCGCGGCTACGTGACCGCGGCCGCGCACCTCGCACTGGAGCGGCTGCGCGCGGCCGGGGTGGAGCGGATCGTGGCGACGGTCGACGAGCTCAACGAGCGGTCGGTCGCGGTGGCCCGGCGTCTCGGCATGGAGCGGGCCGAGAGCTTCACGGCCCCCCGGTCGGGGCAGGAGGTGCGCTGCTTCCGGCTGGAGCTGGGACGGTGAGCCGCTCCCCGTGAGGCCGGGGCCCGTCAGGCCCGGACGCCCCGGTGCAGCGCCACCACGCCGCCGGTGAGGTTGCGCCAGGCGACCTTCGACCAGCCGGCCTCCTGGAGCAGGGCGGCGAGCCCGGCCTGGTCGGGCCAGGCGCGGATCGACTCGGCGAGGTAGACGTACGCGTCGGGGTTGGACGACACCGCGCGCGCGACCGGCGGCAGCGCCCGCATCAGGTACTCGGTGTAGACGGTCCGGAACGGCGTCCAGACCGGCTGGGAGAACTCGCAGATGACGACCCGGCCGCCCGGCTTCGTCACCCGGTACAGCTCGCGCAGCGCCGCGTCCGTGTCCTGGACGTTGCGCAGCCCGAAGGAGATGGTCACCGCGTCGAACGTCTCGTCGCGGAACGGCAGCCGTGTCGCGTCGCCCGCGGTGAACGGCAGCCAGGAGTTGCGCCTCTTGCCCTCCTGGAGCATGCCGATGGAGAAGTCGCACGGCACGACGTACGCACCGGTCGCGGCGAACGGCAGCGAGGACGTCGCGGTCCCGGCGGCCAGGTCGAGGACCTTCTCCGCGGGCCGGGCGTGCACCGCCTTCGCGACCTCCTTGCGCCACAGCCGGGCCTGGCCGAGCGAGAGCACGTCGTTGGTGAGGTCGTAGTTCGCCGCCACGTCGTCGAACATCGAGGCGACTTCGTGCGGCTGCTTGTCCAGGGAGGCTCGGGTCACGTCTCCCATTCAAGCAGTCCGCCCGGGGAGCGGCGGGGCGGGCCCGCCGTCCGGAGACCGGGCGACCGGTACGGCCGGGGCCGGGATGCGGACACGGATTTGAATTCGGCTTCAACCTTTCCGGCCCGTGAGCTCTCAGTAACAGGAGGAGAGACCACCCACGGACCGTGAAGGGGGCCGGATGACCACGGGGCCCAGCCGGGGCGCCGACAAGCTTCGAGGAGTTCGCGCGGGCGAGTCAGCGCCGGCGGCAACGTCTTCCCCGTCGTCTTCTCGGCACGCCCCGAGAGCGATCGGAGTGTCGCTCCACAGGAAGCGCCCTGCCGCAACTACGCGGACAAGAAGCTGCGTTGCAAAGGGGCGATGCTTCCCGGCGGGATCGAGGCCCATACGGTGACCGTGGTCTCGGTCAGCGGTGACGAGGACACGAGAGGGCCCTCACCCGTCACCGCCGATCAACTGCTCGCCGTCGCAGGGAAACCCAGGTTCCTGAACCTCGTGAAGTACGCGGCGGCATACCCCATGGAAACGAAGGAGTACGCGGATCGTGTCGGCTGAGGTACGGAGAAGGCAGACACGGCGACGGGGCGGGGGGACCCGGCGGCGCTCGCGGCAGGAGCGTCACCGCCGCAGCCGGATAAGGCTGCTGGTCGCGGTCCTCGTGCCGACGGCGGTGATCTGCGTCGCGGTCGCGGCCGCGCCGCTGTGGACCGGCGGGGACGATCTGTCGACTGCGGCGGCCGCGTCCGGATCGGCCGGTTCCGTCAAGGACCCGCCTGCCTCGGCCTCCGCGTCCGGTCCCGGTTCAAAGGCAGGGGCGAGCACCGAGCCGAAGGCGAGAGCCAAGCCCAGCACGAAGACCAAGCCGGGTTCCGGCTCCGGCTCCGGGGCCGGTGGCCATCCGGTCATTCCCCCGTCCGGCCCCGGCACCTTCACGGTCGCCCGCGCGGGCGCGTCGGACACCGGCAGGGGCAACGCCTACCGGGTCGAGGTGGAGGACGGCTCCGGCGTCGATCCGGACGCGGCCGCCACCCAGATCGCCGGTTTCCTGGCCGCGCCGCGCGGCTGGGCGCACGGCGGGGAGCACTCGTTCCACCAGGTCTCGGAGGGTCCGGCGGGGCTGGTGGTCCGTATCGCCACGGCGGCGACCACCGACCGGATCTGCGGGAGGAGCGGTCTCGACACGCACGGCGAGGTCAACTGCCGCGTCGGCGTCGACGTCATGGTCAACCTCAAACGCTGGCAGACCGGTTCACCCGAATTCGACGGACCCCTCGCCGACTACCGGGCCCTCATCATCAACCACGAAGTCGGCCACTGGCTCGGCCACGGCCACGAGACCTGCCCCGGCAAGGGCCGCCCCGCCCCCGCCATGATGCAACAGATCTACGGCCTCAAAGGATGCGTCGCCAACGCCTGGCCCTACAACGCCAAAGGCCAGTACCTGAGCGGCCCGTCAGTCCCCTGAGCCTCCTGCGGGCACCCGTCCCGCGCCCGCATCGCAGCCGAGTGGACTGAACCAATCCACGCCGGCAGCAGTCATTACAGAGGGGAGTACGGAACACTGGAGTACTGGGGAGGGGAGCGGATGTCCGGATCGGGCGTGCGTCGGCAGGGGCAGCGGGAACGCGGCCGGAACCGGCTTTTCATCATGGCCGTCGTTCCGGTCGTGCTGGTGGCGGCCACCGCGGTGGGGCTCCGGTGGAAGAGCGAGCGCTCGGGACCCGGCCCTTCGTCCTCCTCCAGCTCCTTCGCCGTCGCCCGCGCGGGCGCAACGGACACCGGCAGGGGCAACGCCTACCGGGTCGAGGTGGAGGACGGCTCCGGCCTGGACCCGGACAAGGCGGCCGCCGAGGTCACCCGCATCCTGGCCGCTCCCCGGGGCTGGTCGCACCACGGCGAGAACACCTTCCGCCAGGTCGCCGAGGGCCCGGCGGGCCTGGTCATACGCATCGCCTCCCCCCGGACCACCGACCGGATCTGCGGGAGGAGCGGTCTCGACACGCACGGCGAGGTCAACTGCCGCGTCGGCGTCGACGTCATGGTCAACCTCAAACGCTGGCAGACCGGTTCACCCGAATTCGACGGACCCCTCGCCGACTACCGGGCCCTCATCATCAACCACGAAGTCGGCCACTGGCTCGGCCACGGCCACGAGACCTGCCCCGGCAAGGGCCGCCCCGCCCCCGCCATGATGCAACAGATCTACGGCCTCAAAGGATGCGTCGCCAACGCCTGGCCCTACAACGCCAAAGGCCAGTACCTGAGCGGCCCGTCAGTCCCGTGACACCGGACCGGGCGCCGCTGCGCTCAGCGCCGGCGGTACACCAGCCGCCCGGCAAGGACGGTGACCACGCAGGACGCCGCCCCCGCCGCGACGAGCGCGGCCTCGTCCGGCACGTCGAAAACCGCGAAGTCGGCGCGGGCACCGGTGACGAGCGGGGTGTGCACGGAGCCCGGCAGGTCACGGCCCACCGCGAACGGGTCCAGGTCCGGACCGCCGTCCGGGATGCCGGGGGCCGCGGCGGCGGGCACCTCGACCAGGCCCGAGCGGGACACGGCGGTACGGACGACCGGGTCGCGGAACGGGCCGGTGAGGTGTGTCGTGCCGTACCGCAGCATCTGCTGGAGACCCCGTCGTACGCTGCCCGCCCACCGAGTCGCGTCCAGCTCCCCCGCCAGCCGTGCGAACGCCTCGCCGGACAGCGGATCGGTCCCGAGTTCGTCCGCCTCGCGCGGGTCGGGGTGGTAGCAGCGGGTGAGCAGCCATTCGGCGTGCCGCTGCCGAAGGCCCGGGGCGATGACGCCCGGCCACTGCCGCACCCGCGCCGCCGGATGGGCGGCGGCGACCTCGTCGTACGGGCCGAGGGCGGTGATCCGGTCCCCCTCCACGGCCACCGCGCCCCGCCCGACGGCAGCCGCGCCGACCGGGAGAACCAGCGGCGCGGCGTGAACGGTCAGCATGACGGCGTCAGTTGGCGCTCAGGAGCTTGAGCTCCGGGTGGGCGGTGCCGCCCTCGATCGCGGTGGACGAGATGTGCGAGACGACGCGCTCGTCGACCGGGTCGTTCGCCGGGTCGTCGTGGACGACGAGGTGCTCGTACGTGGTGGCGCGCTGGGCCGGGACCCGGTCCGCCTTGCGGATCAGGTCGATGATCTCCAGCCGGTTGGAGCGGTGCTTGGCCCCGGCGGAGGAGACGACGTTCTCCTCCAGCATGATCGAGCCGAGGTCGTCCGCGCCGTAGTGCAGCGACAGCTGGCCGACCTCCTTGCCGGTGGTGAGCCAGGAGCCCTGGATGTGGGCGACGTTGTCCAGGAAGAGCCGGGCGATGGCGATGATCCGCAGGTACTCGAAGAGCGTGGCCTGCGTCTGGCCCTTCAGCTTGTTGTTCTCCGGCTGGTACGTGTACGGGATGAAGGCGCGGAAGCCGCCGGTGCGGTCCTGCACATCGCGGATCATGCTCAGGTGCTCGATGCGCTCGGCGTTGGTCTCGCCGGTGCCCATCAGCATGGTGGAGGTGGACTCGACACCGAGGCGGTGGGCGATCTCCATGATCTCCAGCCAGCGCTCGCCGGACTCCTTGAGCGGGGCGATCGCGGTACGCGGCCGGGCCGGCAGCAGCTCGGCGCCGGCGCCCGCGAAGGAGTCGAGGCCGGCGGCGTGGATGCGCTGGATGGCCTCCTCCGCGGAGACCTTCGAGATACGGGCCATGTGCTCGATCTCGGAGGCGCCGAGGGAGTGGATGACCAGCTGCGGGAACGCCTTCTTGATCGCGGAGAAGTGCTCCTCGTAGTACTCCACGCCGTAGTCCGGGTGGTGCCCGCCCTGGAACATGATCTGCGTGCCGCCCAGTTCGACGGTCTCCGCGCAGCGGCGCAGGATGTCGTCGAGGTCGCGGGACCAGCCCTTGGCGGTGTCCTTGGGCGCTGCGTAGAAGGCGCAGAACTTGCACGCCGTGACGCACACGTTCGTGTAGTTGATGTTGCGCTCGATGATGTACGTCGCGATGTGCTCCGTACCGGCGTAGCGGCGTCGGCGCACGGCGTCGGCGGCCGCGCCCAGCGCGTGCAGGGGCGCGGAGCGGTAGAGGTCGAGCGCCTCCGCCGGGGTGATCCGGCCGCCTTCGGCGGCTCGGTCGAGGATGGGCTGGAGGTCGGCCTTCTCGGTCACCGGGCTGTCACCTTTCGGCGGTTTTTCAACGGATCTACGGACCGGTTCAGCGTACGCCAGCCCCGGTCGGGGTCAGTGGCCGGACCGGGTCAGCGTGCCGTACGGAAGTCCGGCGCCCCGCTCGTCGGACCGGAAGCGCAGGGTGCCGTCGGCGGCGCGGGTGAAGTGGACGTCCGTGGTGGTGACCGTGCACAGGCCCGGGGTGCTGGGGCGGTCCGGATCGTCGCGTTCCCGCAGGGTCAACTCCTTCTCGGTGCCGGAGGTGAGGGATCCGACGCTGTTGCAGCTGACCTCGATGTCCAGGGCGGTGACCGTCGTGTTCATCGTGACCACGTCGGCGCCCTTCTTCCCCTCCTTGAACACCGCGGTGAGCGTGCCGTGCGGCTGGCCGGTCGTCTTCTCGGTGATCGGCCCCTTCCAGGTGCCGACGAAGCTCTTCGGCACCTTGGTGACCTGGCCGCCCGGGGTTGCGGTGGCGGCGTCCCCGGGTGCGGACGGCCCGGCCGACGCGGTGGCCCCCGGGGTCGGCGCGGTGTCCCCGTGCCCGGCGGTGTTGCCGCCGTCGCCGCCCGGCATCAGGTCGAAGACATAGGCGCTGCCCACCGTCACCGCGGCGAGCGCTCCGGCCACCGCGAGGGCGACGGTGCAGCTCAGCCTGCGCCCCCGGTGCTCGCCGGGCCCGGCGCCGGCGCTCATGGAGACGGCGAACCGGGGGTCGGGGGTGCGCTGCCCCGGCACCCCGTCCGTCTCGGTGGGCGGGTGCCGCGGCGGGGCCGGGAGCGGTTCGAGCGGCGGGCCGAACACACCGGCGGCTCCAGCCCCGTTGAACCCGAACGACGCCTGGGTGAACGGCACCGGCCCCGACTGCACGGGGGCCTCCTGCGGTTCCAGGTCCAGCAGCGCGACCGCCGACCGGCTGACCTCGCGCACCAGCGGGCCGGGCAGCCAGCCCGCCGCCACCCGGGCCGCCGCACCGCCGGGCGCCAACTGCCGGGCGAGCTCCGCCGGGGTGGGCCGGTGCGCGGGGTTCTTCGCCAGGCAGGAGGCGACGACC
The DNA here is from genome assembly GCF_036226405.1 of Streptomyces sp. NBC_01260. Lineage (NCBI taxonomy): Bacteria > Bacillati > Actinomycetota > Actinomycetes > Kitasatosporales > Streptomycetaceae > Streptomyces > Streptomyces sp. NBC_01260. Next base: position 3,379,323 of record NZ_CP108464.1, read on the forward strand.
TCGCGCAGCCCGCCCTCCAGATCACCCAGTTCGGGCTCCTCGTGCACCACCTTGTAGAGCAGTACGGCGGACGAGTCGCCGAGGAAGGGGGCGGCGCCGGTGGCCGCGTACGCGAGCACCGCGCCCAGCGAGAAGACGTCGACCGCGCCCGAGATCTCCTGGCCCCGGATCTGCTCCGGCGCCATGTAGCCGGGTGAGCCGACCGAGACCCCGGTGGAGGTGAGGGAGGCGGTGGCGTCGATGGCCCTGGCGATGCCGAAGTCGATCAGGCGGGGGCCGTCGAGGGCCAGCAGGACGTTGGAGGGCTTGACGTCCCGGTGGATCAGGCCCTGCTCATGGACCGCGGTGAGCGCCTCGGCGAGCCCGGCGCCCAGGGTGCGTACCGCCTGTTCGGGCAGCGGACCGTGTTCGGTGATCGCGGCCGAGAGCGGGGGGCCGGCCACGTAGCCGGTGGCCACCCACGGGACGGGGGCGTCCGGATCGGCGTCCAGGACGGGCGCGGTCCACTGGGCGCCGATGCGCCGTGCCGCGTCCACCTCGCGCCTGAACCGGGCGCGGAACTGCTCGTCGAGCGCGAAGTGCGGATGGACCACCTTGACCGCCACGGTGCGGCCGCCGGCGCTGCGTCCCAGATAGACGCGCCCCATGCCACCGGCACCGAGTCTGCCGAGCAGTCGGTAGGCACCGATGCTCAGCGGTTCGCCGGCTTCCAGCGGCTGCATATGCGGACTCCCCCTGTGGACCGGCCGGACCTCCGACCGAAGCCTAGAGGCGAAGGTCATCAGGTCACAGGCAAACCATCCGCCGATTTCGTCCCCAAGGGAACGAACGGCGCCATTCATCACAAGAAAAGGGCGCGAATGTGTCGTCCCCAGGTGACAGACCGATTGGCGGGAGACGCCGGGCCGTACTCCCGACGCTTCCCGCCAATCGGCCATTCAACGCGTATTCACCCGAATCGATATCCACCGTGAACATCCTGGGGGAACGGAAGGAGCGCGGAACGAAGGGAACGCGGAAAGGGAGGCGGGTGGAATGGCGCGCATTCCACCTGCCCGGCGCGTGAGGCCGGCGCGTGCGCTCAGCCGCCGAGCAGCTCCACGTTCACGTCCGCGGCGAACCCCGTCGTCGGGCCGGTCCGGCGCGCGAACTCCTGGACGCCCGCCAGCTGCGCGGGTCCGAAGCGGAAGTCGAGGGTCGTGAAGTAGCGCTCCAGGATCTCGGCGTCGAAGGCCTCCCAGCGTGCCGCCTGTTCCGCGACCTTGGTGACCTCCTCCAGGGAGACGTCCCGCGAGGCCAGGAACGCCTCGTGCACCTTCTTCACCGCGGTGGGCTCGGCCGCCAGGTAGTCCTTGCGGGCGGCCCAGACGGCGAAGACGAACGGCAGCCCCGTCCACTCCTTCCACATCGCGCCCAGGTCGTGGACCTGGAGCCCGAGCCTGGGGGCGTCGTGCAGGTTGGCGCGCAGCGCGGCGTCACCGATGAGGACGGCGGCGTCCGCCTCCTGCATCATCACGCCGAGGTCGGGCGGGCAGGTGTAGTACTCGGGGGTCACCCCGTACCGCTCGGCGAGCAGCAGCTGCGCCAGCCGTACCGAGGTGCGGGAGGTCGAACCGAGCGCCACCCGGGCCCGGTCGAGGTCCTCCAGGGGCCGCTGCGACACGATCACGCACGACATGACGGGCCCGTCGCAGCCGACCGCGATGTCGGGGAAGGCCACCAGGTCGTCGGCGTTGCGCAGGAACTCCACGAGGGTGACGGGTCCGATGTCCAGATCGCCCCTGATCAGCTGCTCGCTGAGCTTCTCCGGGGTGTCCTTCGAGAGCTCCAGGTCGAGCAGGGTCCCGGTCCGCGCCAGCCCCCAGTAGAGGGGAAGGCAGTTGAGGAACTGGATGTGGCCGACGCGCGGCCGGTTGCGACGGTCGTCGCCTGCGACGGTGGTGACGGTTGAATTGTCCACATCGCGAGGCTAGACCTGTCGCCCCCCGACAGCCCCACCGGGGGCGCGCGGCGTCACACGGCCCCCTCCCGAGGGGTCCCCGGAATGGTGCCGGAGCCCTCTTCGCAAGGGCTTCCCGAGCCGCCCGAAGGGCCTCTCGGACCGTGCGCGCGCACGGCAATCAAACATTCGAGTGAAGTGATCTTTCCCTCTACCCTTCCGCACATGCTGCGTGCTAGGCTCAACGCCAAGTTGCAGTTTGGTTTCCCTTGCAGTACAGAGCCTGCGGAGCATGTAACCCGCAGGCTTTTGTAGTTTTCAGACTTCTTTGCAGGTTCTGGAGCAGGGCAACCCTTTGGCCCAAGGAGGGCTTATGGCTACCGGAACCGTCAAGTGGTTCAACGCTGAAAAGGGCTTCGGCTTCATCGCCCAGGACGGCGGCGGCCCGGATGTCTTCGTCCACTACTCCGCGATCAACGCGTCCGGGTTCCGCTCCCTCGAGGAGAACCAGGTCGTGAACTTCGACGTCACTCAGGGACCCAAGGGTCCGCAGGCTGAGAACGTCACCCCGGCCTAGTTGCCCGGGTCGGCCGATCGCGGCCGGTAACGCAGTACCCAAGGAGCCCCGCTCCCCCGCCTCGGCGGAGGAGCGGGGCTCCTGCCTGTGGTGGCGACCCGCGAGCGGGCGGCCGGTCCACTGCTCGTCGAAGAGGCCGCCGAACGCGTCCGGGTCACCTGCCCGTATCCGGGCTCTCAAGGAATGCTCCACATCAGGTCCTGTCCGCAGCGGACAGTGAGTTCCGGTGCTCCGCGTCACGCCCGCGTCGGGGCGCTGCGACCCTTGACCCTGACACCGTGTGAGGCCGTGCACTGGGAGACATCATGTTCACCATCGGAGACTTCGCCCGGCACGGGCGGGTGTCGGCCCGGATGCTGCGTCACTACGACGCGATCGGGCTGCTGCACCCCGACAGTACCGACCCCGCGACCGGCTACCGCCACTACGGCGGCGGCCAGCTGGCCCGGCTCAACCGGATCATCGCCCTCAAGGATCTCGGCTTCACGCTCCAGCAGGTGCGGGCCGTCCTCGACGAGGAGGTGGGTCCCGAGGAGCTGCGCGGAATGCTCCGGCTGCGGCACTCGGAGCTGGAGGCGGCGATGGCCGCGGCGGCGGCACGGCTGGCCCAGGTCGAGGCGAGGCTCCGGTCGATCGAGAGCGAGGGACACATGTCTGTGGACGATGTGGTGGTAAGGCACGTTCCGGCGGTACGGGTCGCGGAGCTGACGGGGATGGCCGCCGGCTACGGGCCCGGGGACATCACTCCGGTGATCCGCCCGCTGTACGAGCAGCTGTTCCCGCTGCTGAACCGGGCCGGGGTCTCCCCGACGGGCCCCGGGATCGCGCGCTACGAGGACGCCCCGGACGGCGGCGGAGCGGTCGTCGTCCATGCCGGGGTGACGGTCTCGGCGCCGGTGGGGCCGCTGGGCGACACCGGGGTCACGGTGGTCGAGCTGCCCCCGTTCGAGGCGGCGACCATCATCCACCGGGGTGCGATGGACGGCGTCCTGCCGACGGCCCAGACCCTGGCCCGCTGGATCGACGCCTCCGGGTACCGGTCGGCGGGGTACGCCCGTGAGATCAGCCTGGAGTGCCCCGAGGACGAGGCGAAGTGGGTGACGGAGCTCCAGGAGCCGGTCGTCGGGGACTGATGCGGGAGGGGCGGGTGCCGGGACCGTCCGGGCGGACGGCCACGGCACCCGCCCGTTTCACGCCCCGGTACCCGGACCCGCCCACAGTCCGTCCCGGGTCAGCCCGAGCAGGTCGATCGCGTTACGGCGCACGATGCGGTCCACCACGTCCGCGTCCAGGTGCCCCATCTGTTCCTCGCCGACCTCGCGGGACTTGGGCCAGGTCGAGTCGGAGTGCGGGTAGTCCGTCTCGTACAGCACGTTGCCGACGCCGATCGCGTCCAGGTTCTTCAGCCCGAAGGCGTCGTCGAAGAAGCAGCCGTAGACGTGCTCGGTGAACAGCTCCGACGGCGGCCGGTGGACCTTGTCGGCGACTCCGCCCCAGCCGCGGTTCTCCTCCCAGACCACGTCGGCGCGTTCCAGGATGTACGGAATCCAGCCGATCTGACCCTCCGCGTACATGATCCGCAGGTTCGGGAAGCGCTCGAACTTGCCGCTCATCAGCCAGTCGACCATCGAGAAGCAGCAGTTGGCGAAGGTGATGGTGGAGCCGACGGCGGGCGGGGCGTCGGCCGAGGTGGACGGCATCTTCGAGGACGAGCCGATGTGCATGGCGATCACCGTCCCCGTCTCGTCGCAGGCCCGGAGGAACGGATCCCACTCGTCCGTATGAATGGACGGCAGTCCGAGATGTGGAGGTATTTCGGAGAACGCCACCGCACGCACCCCGCGTGCCGCGTTGCGCCTGACCTCGTCGGCGGCCAGTTCCGCGTCCCAGAGCGGGACCAGGGTGAGCGGTATGAGCCGGCCGTGCGCCGCCGGGCCGCACCACTCGTCGACCATCCAGTCGTTGTACGCCCGCACCCCGAGCAGCCCGAGCTCGCGGTCCTTCGCTTCGGTGAAGGTCTGGCCGCAGAAGCGGGGGAAGGTCGGGAAGCAGAGCGCGGACTGCACGTGGTTGATGTCCATGTCGGCGAGCCGCTCGGGCACCGAGAACGAACCGGGGCGCATCTGCTCGTAAGTGATGACTTCGAGCTTGATCTCGTCCCTGTCGTAGCCGACGGAGGTGTCGAGGCGGGTGAGCGGGCGGTGCAGGTCCTCGTACACCCACCAGTCGCCGACCGGTCCGTCGTCGCCCTTCGCACCCATCACGGGCGCGAACTTTCCGCCCATGAACGTCATTTCCTTGAGTGGCGCCCGGACGATGCGCGGACCGGAGTCCGCGTACTTGGACGGGAGCCGGTCCCGCCAGACATGAGGGGGCTCCACCGTGTGGTCGTCCACCGAGATGATCTTCGGGAAGGTCTCCATGCGTACCACGGTAGCGTTGATCTGACGAACCGTCAGCTATCTGTGCGAGGCTCCGTTCCACAATCGTTGTCGAGGGCTCGTGCAGAGAGTCACCCACTGCTGACGCGTCCCCCTTTCACAAGGCAGACTGTTGACGGCGATACCAACGGTATGGAGCAATCCGGATCTCCTCGGCGGTGTCCCGACATGTGCGCAGCGGCACTGGGCAGTGGCGGAGAGCAGGACAGGAGGCGGCAATGGGCCGTGACGACGGGCCACGGGTGCGTGTTCCGGAACAGCGAGCTCCGGAGCGACGGCCGGTGGACGGCACAGACCTGTACTTTTCCGTGCTCGGCCCGGTACGGGCCCGGCGGAACGGCGAGACGCTGCCGTCCGGTTCGCCGCAGCAGCGCGCCCTGTTGACCGCTCTCCTGCTGCGCGGCGGGCACACCGCCACGGCCTCCGAACTCATCGACGCCATCTGGGGCGACGAGCCGCCCTCGCAGGCGCTGGCCGCCGTGCGTACGTACGCCTCCCGGCTCCGCAAGATCCTGGGTCCGCAGACCCTGGCGAGCGATTCCGGCGGGTACGCGATGCGGACCGGGCCCGACGCCCTCGATGTGACCGTGGCCGAGGAACTGGCCGCCGGCGCCGACAAGGCCCGCACCGCGGGCGACCGGGGCCGGGCCAGGGCGCTGCTGAACAAGGCGCTCGCCCTGTGGGACGGCGAGGCGCTCGCCTCCGTGCCCGGCCCGTACGCCGAGAACCAGCGCACCCGGCTGGAGGAGTGGCGGCTCCAGCTCACCGAGACCCGCCTGGACCTGGACCTGGAGGTCGGCTGCCACGCGGAGGCGGTCTCCGAACTGACCGCGCTCACCGCCGCGCACCCGCTGCGCGAACGGCTGCGCGAGCTCCTGATGGTGGCCCTGTACCGCAGCGGCCGGCAGGCCGAGGCCCTCGCGGTGTACGCCGACACCCGCCGGCTGCTCGCCGAGGAACTGGGCGTCGACCCGCGCCCCGAACTCGCCCAGCTCCAGCAGCGCATCCTGCAGGCCGACGAGGAGCTGGCCCGCCCGGCCGACGACCCCACCCCGGCCGCCGCACCGGTGCGCCCCGCGCAGCTCCCGGCCACGGTGCCCGACTTCACCGGCCGCGCCTCCTTCGTACGCGAACTGGGCGACCGCATCGCCACCGCCGAGGGCTCCGTCATGGCCGTCTCCGCGCTGGCCGGCATCGGCGGCGTCGGCAAGACGACCCTCGCCGTGCACGTCGCCCACCAGGCCCGCAAGCACTTCCCGGACGGCCAGCTGTACGTCGACCTCCAGGGCGCGGGCTCCCGCGCCGCCGAACCGGAGACGGTCCTCGGTGCGTTCCTGCGCGCCCTGGGCACGGCGGACTCGGCGATCCCCGAATCCCTCGACGAACGCGCCGCGCTCTACCGCTCCACGCTCGACGGCCGCCGCATCCTGATCCTCCTGGACAACGCCCACGACGCGGCCCAGATCCGCCCCCTGCTCCCCGGTACGACGGGCTGCGCGGCGCTGGTCACCAGCCGGGTCCGGATGGTCGACCTGGCGGGCGCGCACCTGGTCGACCTGGACGTGATGTCGCCCGAGGAGGCGCTCCAGCTCTTCACCCGCATCGTGGGCGAGGAGCGCATCAACTCCGAGCGCAAGGCGGCCCTGGACGTGGTCGCCGCCTGCGGCTTCCTCCCGCTGGCCATCCGCATCGCCGCCTCCCGCCTGGCCTCCCGCCGCACCTGGACGGTCTCGGTCCTGGCCGCCAAGCTCGCCGACGAACGCCGCCGCCTGGACGAACTCCAGGCGGGCGACCTCGCGGTGAAGGCCACCTTCGAACTCGGCTACGGCCAGCTGGAACCCGCCCAGGCCCGCGCCTTCCGCCTCCTGGGCCTCGCGGACGGCCCCGACATCTCCCTCGCCGCCGCGGCCGCCCTGCTGAACCTGGAGGTGCACGCGGCGGAGGACCTCCTGGAGGCCCTGGTCGACACGTCCCTGGTGGAGTCGGCGGCCCCGGGCCGCTACCGCTACCACGACCTGGTGCGCCTCTACGCGCGTTCCTGCGCGGAGCGGGACGAGCAGCCGCCGGTGGAGCGGGAGCTGGCGCTGTCACGGCTGCTGGACTTCTACCTGGCCACGGCGGCGGGGGTGTACGCACTGGAGCGGCCGGGCGACCGGACGGTCAACCACCTGGAGCGCACCGAGCATCCCGGGCTGTCGTTCACCGACCACGGCCGGGCCCTGGACTGGCTGTACGCGGAGGCGAACCCACTCCTGGCATGCGTCCGGCAGAGCATCACCGCCACCACCATCCGGCGGGCCGTTGATCTCCTCCTCGCCTCCAAGGACCTCGCCGAGTCGGGTGCCAACTCACGCCAGTTCGAGTCGGTCGCCACCATCGTGCGGGATGCCGCGACCGTCACGGGTGACGCTCGTTCCGAGGCGAGGGCACGGACGACACTCGCCCAGGTGCACAGCACCGCGGGCCGTTTCGACCAGGCCGAGGACGAGGCCCGGCAGGCGATGGTCCTCGCGTCGTCGATCGATGACATCTGGACCCACTGCAACGCTCCGAACGAGCTCGGGATCATCGCCGGATACCGCAACCGGCTCGACGAGGCGGAAGTCCTCCTCCAGCAGACCATCACCGCCTTCCGGGCCGACACCAACCAAGCGGGCGAAGCCAGCGCGCTGTGCAATCTGTCCCGGGTCCACCTGGCCATCGGACGGACCGCGAGTGCCGTCGAGCTCGCCGGCCAGGGAATCGATCTCTACGCCCGGCTGGGCCTCACCCTGCGCCTGGCGAACGGCCGCTACGCCCTGGGACTCGCCCTGACCCGGGCGGGCCGGCAGAACGAGGCCGAGGGCCGCCTCTCCGAGGCGCTCACCGTCTTCCGGGAGAGCCGCCAGCGGCTGTGGGAAGGCATGACTCTCTTCAGGCTGGCCGAGGTACACCTCGCCGCTCAGCGTCCGGCCCGGGCCGCCGCGTTCTCCGAGCAGGCTCTGACGGTGCTGCTCCACATCGGCGGCGAGTGGCGTCGGGCCAACGTGCTGACCGTACTGGGCCAGGCCCTGGACGGCATCGGGCAGGCGGACCGGGCGAGTGTCTGCTGGCGGGAGGCGCTCGCGGTCTTCGATCAGTTGAAGGCTCCGGAGAGCGACATCGTCCGCGGCCTGCTCGCTCCGACGGTCTCACCGCAGAGACGCTGACCCCGCGTTCATCGTTCGTTTATCGCCACCCGGCACTCTCGTACCTGTCGATGCGTCGCGTCGGGGGGCAGGCGAGTCGACAGTGGAACCGCACACTAAGGTGAACGGCTCTGAACAGCCCGTCCGGCAACACACGGGGGAGTCGCCGGACGGGCTTTGCCGACTAACCATGCATCCAGCAACGGAGTTCACAGCATGAGCGACGACAAGAAGACCCAGATACCCACACCGAAGTCCGGCACCACGGGCGACGTCAAGCCTGCGGACAGCCACATGACCGGCGAGCCCGAAGTCCAGGCGATGGACAGCCACATGACCGGCGAGCCCAAGGTCAAGCCGCTGGACAGCCACATGACCGGCGAGCCCGAGATCAAGCCGATGGACAGCCACATGACCGGCGCCGACCCGCGCTGAAGCCACCCTGCGGGGGCATGGGGGACACGGGGGCACGGGGGAGCGGCCGCGGCGGCGCGGAGGGGGAGCCGTCGCGGCCGCTGCATGTCCGCACGCCGGCAGGGCGACCGCGCACTTCCCGGTAGCCGCACCAGCCGTCATTGCCCTGGGTCGGCGCGCCCCATGGTGTGACCGGCAGGCACGTCCCGCCTCCTCAGCCCCCCGCACGCCCCCGCAGCTCCCCCTTCACCACCTTGCCGCCCGCGTTGCGCGGCAGCTCCGTCACGAACTCCACCGCCCTGGGCACCTTGTAGTTCGCCATCTCGCGCCGCGACCAGGCGATCAGGTCGTCGGCGGTCACCGTCGAGCCCGGGCGGCGCACCGCGTACGCCTTGCCGACCTCGCCGAGGCGGGGGTCGGGGATGCCGATGACCGCGACGTCGGCCACGTCCGGGTGCAGGCCCAGGAGCTGTTCGATCTCCGCGGGGTAGGCGTTGAAGCCGCCGACAATGAACATGTCCTTGATCCGGTCCGTGATCCGCAGGCTGCCGTCCTCCTCCAGGACGCCCACGTCGCCGGTGTGCAGCCAGCCGTCCGAGGTGATCGTGGCGGCGGTGGTCGCCGGGTCCTCGAAGTAGCCACGCATCACGTTGAAGCCGCGGACCAGGACCTCGCCCGGTTCGCCGGGGGCCGCCAGGACGCGTATCTCGGTGCCGGGGATCGCCCGGCCGGAGGTGGAGGCGATGACCTCCGCCGGGTCGCCGCGGCGGCACATCGAGACGATGCCGCTCGCCTCGGAGAGGCCGTAGGCGGTCAGGACCGTGGCGATGCCGAGTTCGGTGCGCAGGCGCTCCACCAGCTGGAGCGGGACCACCGCCGCGCCCGTCACGACCAGGCGGAGCGCCGAGAGGTCGTGGCTGGAGCGGGCCGGGTGGTCCAGGAGCGACTGGTGGAGGGTGGGCGGGCCGGGGAGGACCGAGATGCGCTCCGCGGCGATGTTGGCGAGGACCGTGTCCACGTTGAACACCGGCTGCGGGATCATCGTCGCGCCCCGCATCAGGCACGCGATGACGCCCGCCTTGTAGCCGAAGGTGTGGAAGAACGGGTTCACGATCAGATAGCGGTCGCCCTCGCGCAGACCGGCCAGCTCGCTCCAGATCTCGTAGCAGCGCAGGGTCTGGGCATGGCTGATGACCGCGCCCTTGGGGCGTCCCGTGGTGCCCGAGGTGTAGATGATGTCGGAGGGGGCGGACGATGAGATCGCGTCCGCCCGTTCGCGTACTCGCTCGGAGGAGATCCGCTCCCCGCCGGCCAGGAAGTCCTTCCAGGTGACGTAGTCGGCGGGGGCGGTGTCGGCGAGGACCACCACCGTTTCCAGGTGCGGGAGTTCGATGTCGGCGCGGCGCAGGGACGCCACGTACGACGTGCCGAGGAAGGTGCCCGTGACGAAGAGCAGCTTCGCCCGGCTCCGCTCCAGGACGTACGCCGCCTCCGTGCCCTTGAAGCGGGTGTTGAGCGGGACCAGGACCGCGCCGGCCGTCACCGCGCCCAGCGCGGAGACGATCCAGTCCAGGGTGTTCGGCGCCCAGACCGCCACCCGGTCCCCCGGTTCCACCCCCGAGGCCATGCACGCGGCGGCGGCCCGCTCCACGCGCTCGCCGAGTTCCGTGTAGGTGATCCTGGCGCGGCCCTCGACCACCGCCTCGCGGTCGCCGTACCGCCGCGCCGCCTCCCGTACCAGGTTCGGGACGGTGGACCATTCCTCGTCGCCGCGCATCTCGTGCCCTCCCGCCGAACGGAACCGCAGTAGCTGACTATCCGTCAGATTAGCTGTAGCCTCCTCCGCTGTCAGCAGTCATGACGGCTTCGGAGGTGGCGGGTGGCGACGCTCAAGGACAAGACAGCGATAGCCGGGATAGGTCAGACGCGGTTCGCGAAACACCTGCCCGAGTCGGAGAAGACCCTGGCCTGCCGGGCCATCGTCGCGGCGCTCGACGACGCGGGCATCGCCGCGTCGGAGGTGGACGCGTTCGCCTCGTACACGATGGAGGAGACCGACGAGGTCGAGGTCGCCAAGTCCATCGGGGCCGGCGATGTCACCTTCTTCAGCAAGGTGGGCTACGGGGGCGGCGGTTCCTGCGCGACGCTCGCGCACCTCGCCGCCGCCGTGGCGACCGGGCAGGCGAGTGTGGGGGTCGCCTGGCGGTCGCGGAAGCGGGGGTCGGGGCCCCGGCCCTGGAAGAACACCGCCGTGCAACTGCCCACCCCCGCGCAGTGGACCCGGCCCTACGGGCTGCTTCGGCCCGCCGACGAGATCGGGATGCTGGCCCGGCGGTACATGCACGAGTACGGCGCGACCCGCGACCATCTCTTCAACGTGGCGCTGGCCTGCCGCAACCGGGCCAACCAGAATCCCGACGCGGTGATGTACGAGCGGCCGCTGACCCGCGACATGTATATGACCTCGCGCTGGATCAGCGAACCGCTCTGCCTCTTCGACAACTGCCTGGAGACGGACGGTGCGCTGGCCTGTGTCATCGTCTCCGCAGAACGGGCCCGCGACTGCCGGCAGAAGCCCGTCTACCTCCACTCCGTCGCCCAGGGGCTGCCCGCCCAGCACCACGGGATGGTCAACTACTGGAACGACGACCCGCTCACCGGTCCGGCCTGGGCCGCCGCCCGCCAGCTGTGGAAGCAGGCCGATTTCGGACCGGACGACGTCGATGTCGCCCAGATCTACGACGCGTTCACCCCGCTCATCCCGCTCTCCCTGGAGGGGTACGGATTCTGCGGCCGCGGCGAGGGCGCCGCGTTCACCGAGGGCGGGGCCCTGGAGAGCGGGGGCCGGCTGCCCATCAATACGGGTGGCGGCGGGCTCAGCGAGGGGTACGTGCACGGCTTCAACCTCATCAACGAGGGCGTGAAGCAGTTGCGCGGCGTCTCCACCGCCCAGGTCCCGGACGCCTCGACCTGCCTGGTCACCGCCGGTGAGGGCGTGCCCACATCCGCCGTACTGCTGAGGAGCTGACCGAGATGGATGCCATGCTGCTGCCCGCCGTGGACGAGGACGGCACGCCCTTCTGGGAGTACGCGGCCCGCGGTGAACTGCGCGTCCAGGCGTGCGCCGCCCCGGAGTGCGGCCGGCTCCGCTTCCCGCCCCGGCCGTGCTGCCCGCACTGCCAGTCGTTCGAGAGCGAGTGGCGGGCGATGAGCGGGCGCGGCCGCATCTGGTCGTACGTGCTGCCGCATCCGCCGCTGCTGCCCGCCTACGCGGCGCAGGCCCCGTACAACGCGGTGGTGGTCGAACTGGCCGACGCCCCGGAGATCCGGCTGGTCGGCAATGTGGTGACCGGGCCGGACGCACCACTGAACTCGGTGGACCCGGGCCGGCTGCGGATCGGGGCGGCGGTGAAGGCGGTCTTCTGCCCCGTCTCCCCCGAAGTGACCCTGGTCCGCTGGCTGCTGGAGCGGTGACCGGCGATGGCGCTGCGCACGGAGACGGACAAGGCGACCGGGGTCGCGCTGCTCACCCTGGACCGGCCTGCGAGGCTCAACGCGATCGACCTCGCGACGGCCGCCGAACTGGCCGCCGCCTGGCGGGCGTTCCGCTATGACGAGGGGGTGCGGGCCGTCGTCGTGACCGGCGCCGGCGGCCGGGCGTTCTGTACCGGGATCGATCGCGGCGTGGACGTCCCGCAGCCCTCGTCCCCGTACACGATCGACGATCCGCTGATCGCGATCGGGCCGAAGGCGAACGACCTGTGGAAGCCGGTGATCGCGGCCGTGGAGGGGATGGCCTGCGGTGGGGCCTTCTACCTGCTGGGCGAGTCGGAGTTCGTCATCGCGTCCGAGGAGGCGACGTTCTTCGACCCGCACACCACGTACGGCATGGTCAGCGCCTACGAGGCGATCTCGATGGCGCAGCGGATGCCGTTCGGCGAGGTCGCCCGGATGTCCCTGATGGGGACGGCCGAACGGGTCACGGCCCGTCGCGCGTACGAGACCGGGCTGGTCAGCGAGGTCACCGAGCCCGGCGGCGCGGTCCCGGCGGCGCTGCGGGCGGCGGCGGTCATCGCCTCGTACCCGACCGCGGCGGTGCAGGGGACGGTACGGGCCGTCTGGTCCGCGAAGGAGGCGGCGAGAACGCAGGCACTGGCCCATGCCCCGCACCTGATCGCGCTCGGCAACCTGGCGCCGGAGCGGCAGGCGGAGCTGTTCGGGGAGCGGGGCAGGGGGGCCGGTGGTGAGTACCGCCTGCGGTGAGCCCGGTGTTTCGGTGGCGGTGGCGGCTGCGCCGTCCGTCAGTAGCTGAGCTCGGCGGTGACCGAGCACCTCTTCACCCGGGAGACCTTCCCCGGGCTGTCCATCCGGACGGAGACGGTCTTCGTCTCGCCGCCGTCCGCGTCCACGCTCGCCTCACCCGTGTCGACGGTGTTGCCGAGCGAGTCGAGGAACGTCACGTCGACCTCGTAGCTGTGGCTGCCGGCCGCGCTCGCGGTGAGCCGCACGGTGGAGGTGGTGACGGCCTTGCGCTTGCCCTTGCGGGGCGTCGCACAGCGGAAGACGTACGCCCGGGGCGCGTCCGTCGCGGTGGCGCCGGGGGTCGCCGTGCCGTAGGTGGAGCCGCTGGAGGAGCTGCCCGACGTGCCGTAGTCGTCATCGTCGTAGTCGGTGTCGTGGTAGGTGCCGTTGCTCTTCTTGGAGTTGGAGCACCCGCCGCCACTGCTGCCGGACTTCCCGCTCCTGCCGCTCTTGCTGCCGTGGCCGTGGCCGGAGCTGGAGAAGCCGGTGAGCGCGAGGACCACCGCGGCCAGGACCACTGTCAGTTTCATGTGCTGCCGCATCATCGATGCCGCCCCCCTTGTGTTGTGGCTCAGCTGTACGGTCTTCGGCGCTGCTGCCGGACAGCCGCGCGACACCGTAGCGCACAGCATGGCCGGTTCTGATCGGCGTCTCAGTCATGACCCTGTCACGATCTCGTCATCGTCTGCCCGCAGCCCGCGTGTCGCCGTCTGGTGGCGGGGGTCATGCGCCCGGCGTAGCGTCGAGGCGAGAGCGGTGCTGATCCGCGCCACCGGCCGGTGGCGCCCCGCACGCCCGCTGGAGGCCGGAGATGATCCGTAACGTCCTCGGCTCGATCGTCGCTCTCGCAGGAGCGGCGGCCGCCGTGCTGAGCCCCTTCCGTGACTGGTACGACGGCCGCCTCGGGCGGTATTACCGGATCGGCGACCTCTTCACCGGGGTCACCGCGGCGCACCCCGGCCTCTTCGGTTCGATCCTGCTGCCCTTTCTCTTCGCCGCGGTCGTGACGGTCGTCGGTGTGGTGCTGCGGTCCCGGCTGCTGGTCGCGCTCGCGGGCGTGGTGGTCCTCGGGTTCACGGTGCTCTGGATGGTCCGCCAGGGCCAGGCGGCCGGAGAGCTGACGGTCACGGGCGGCGGTTCCGGGCTCCAGCAGGGGGTGGCGAGCGCGGCGGGCGGCGGGGTGCTGCTGCTGCTGGGGGCGGCGCTGATGTCGGGGCGCGCGGGCGCGCGGGCGGACCGGAACCGGCCGTACACCGCGCCGGGGTCGGCCGATCCCGACACCTGGCCGCCCACGCGGGAGCCGGGTCCTTCGATGCAGACGAGCCCCTGGCCGGAGCCGGAGGCGGAGCCGTACGTGGGGCCGTCGCCCGAAGCGGCCCCGGACGGGCCCGACACGGCCCCGTACCCGGTCCGGCACCCGGATGACCCCGCGCCTCCGCAACGCTGAGGCCGCCCGCACCTTCACGCCCGTGCGTACCGGCGCCCGCCCCTCCGCGGTTTCGTCCTCGAACGCCGGACGGGCGGAGGCGGCGGGCCAGGGCCCCTACGGGCGGGGCCTGTTGCCCGTTCCGGTCCCCTTCAGCGCGTCCAGGGCGTACACGCAGCGGTCCTTGCTGCACGCGTACACCACCCCGCCCTGCGCCACCGGCGAACCCGTGATCTCGCCTCCCGTGGCGAGCTTCCAGCGGAGCTGGCCGCCCGCCGCGTCCAGGGTGTAGAGCACATGGTCGGCCGAGCCGAAGTGCACCCGGCCGTCGGCGACGACCGGTGCGCCCACCACCTCGCCGCCCGCGGCGAACCGCCACTTCGGGGTGCCGGTGACCGCGTCCAGCGTGTACAGCGCGCTGCCGCTGCCGACATGGACGTTCCCCGTCGTCACCAGCACCGGTTCGGTCGACTGGCGGGACTCCGTGGCGATGCGCCAGCGGTCCTTCCCGGTCGAGGCGTCCAGCGCGTACACCGTGCCGAGGTAGTCCGCGAGGTACACCCCGCCGCCGGTGACCGCCGGGCCCGGCGCGAACGCGGGCGGCGAGAGGAAGACCGCCGGCGACTCGAAGTGCCAGCGCACCCGGCCGGAGCCGATGTCCAGCGCGAGGACCCGGGTTCCCGCGCAGACGTACGCGTAGCCGTCCGGCGCGGGGGTCACCCGGAGCGGCACCCCGCCGCAGGAGGCCGCGTCGCCGACCGGGTACGACCAGCGCTCGACGCCCGTACGGGCGTCGACGGCCCGCAGCCGGGCGTCCTGCCAGAGGTAGACCGTGCCGTCGTGGACGGCCGGTCCGGCCTCCGCCGTCTCGAAGTCCGTCTGCGCGCCGGTGGTCTCCCAGAGCTTCTCCCCGGTGGACGCCTCCCACGCCTGGACGCCGCCGCCCCGGGTGCCGGTGACGACCGTGCCGCGGTCGGCCTTGAGCGAGTACACCCACGCATCGGTCTGGAGCCGCCAGCGCTCGGCGCCGGTGACCGCGTCCAGGGCGTAGAGCGACGGGCCGTCGGAGGCGTGGATGCGGCCCCCTTCCACGGCCATCGCCCAGGCCACGTCGCGGGTCTTGAACTGGCGCCGGCCGTTGCCGGTGTCCAGCGCGTGCACCTCGAACGAGGTGACGTACAGCAGGTCGCCGACGACGACCGGCGTCCCCCACACGTCGTTCGACATCCGGAACCGCCAGGGCCGCCAGCGCTCCGGACCAAAGGACGCGCTGTCCGGCGCCTGCGCCGGAGCGGGGACGGGGGCGGCGGGGGCCACCGCGTTCACCCCGGCGGGCGGACGCACCCAGCCGGTCGCCGGAGCCGCCTCCGCGGCAGCCGAGGCGCGTACGTCCTGGGCGCGCGGACCGGGGCCGATCGGCACCTGCACACCGGACAGCCGCACCGGGCCGCCGTCGGGAGCGGCCGCGGGCGAGGTCGCGGGGGTGGACGAGGCGGGCCGGGGGCGCAGGTCCGCGCCGCTGCGCCAGGCGGTGTCCCGGTCGGAGCCCGGCCGCCTGGCGGGCGGCGGCGGCACGGGTGCGGGAGGGGGCGCGGCGGCGACCACGCGTCCGCCGCCGCGGCGCAGCTCGATCATCTCGGTGGCGGAGGCCGGCAGCCAGGCCGACGCCGTACCACTGTCGTCGCCGCCGGAGGCGAAGAGGTGCGGGGCGAGCTGGGACTGAAGCTCGGCCGGGGTGGGCCGGCGCGACGCGTCCATCTGCATGCAGGACTCGATCAGCGGCCGCAGATCGTCGGGCAGACCGGTGACGTCGGGACCCTCGCGCAGCAGCATGAAGACCGTCTCGACCGGGTTGGCCCCGTGGAACGGCGCATGGCCGGTCGCGGCGAAGACGAGCGTCGAGCCGAGCGAGAAGATGTCGCTGGCCCCCGTGACGCTGCGCGAGTCCCGCGCCTGCTCGGGCGACATGTACGCGGGCGTGCCCACGGCGACGTTGGTCATGGTGAGCCGGGTGTTGGAGACGCCGGAGGCGATCCCGAAGTCGATGACCCGGGGGCCGTCCTCCACGACGAGCACGTTCGACGGCTTCATGTCGCGATGGACGAGCTTCGCACCGTGGATGGACTGGAGGGCCTCGGCGATGCCCGCGGCCAGCCAGCGCACCGCCTGGGTCGGCATCGGCCCGCACTCATTCACTATTTCCTCGAGCGAGGGTGCGGGCACATAGGCGGTGGCGAGCCAGGGCACGGCGGCGCGCGGATCGGCGTCCACCACGGCGGCCGTGTAGAAACCGCTGACCGCGCGGGCGGCCTCCACCTCACGCGTGAAGCGGACCCGGAACAGCTGGTCCTCGGCCAGTTCCGTACGCACCGTCTTGATCGCCACCCGCCGGCCCGACGCCGAGCGGGCCAGATAGACCAGCCCCATGCCGCCGGCCCCGAGCCGTCCCAGCACCTCGAACGGGCCGATCCGCCTCGGGTCGTGCTGCGTCAGCTGCTCCATCACTTACCTGCCACCCTCCCCGTACGGACCTCAGTCGACAGAGGCCCGCGAAAAACCGCCCTGTGCAGCGTCTCACCACTGGGCACCACCCGACGGTGCGCACCCCGATTGTTCCTGGCCGAGGCGCCGGTTGCGAACCCGGGGGCAGAACCGGGTGTCATGGATCACTCCGGGCGGTATCAGGACACCGGTGGCTGAAGTACGGCGAAGACGGCGCCCTGATCGTCCTGGAGCACCGCCATCCGCCCGTACGGGATGTCGAAGGGCGGTGCGGAGACCCGGCCGCCGAGCCGTACGACGGTCTCGGCCGCCTCGTCGCAGTCCGCCACGGCGAAGTAGATGAGGAAGTAGCTGGGCATCATGGCGGGGAACGCGTCGGTGATGACGCTGCGCCCGCCGACCGCGGTGTCCGGCCCGGGTTCCGTGCCCGCCGGCGACCAGATGCGGAAGTCGACGCCGGACTCGTCCGTGCCCGGAGCGCCGGAGCCGGCCTCGTCCGGATCGACGGAGCGGAAGCCGAAGACCTCCTCGTAGAAGGGGTCGACGCGTTCCTTCTGCCGGGTGTAGACCTCGGTCCAGCAGAAGGAGCCCGGCTCGTTCTGCTTCTGGAACCCCGCGCGCTCACCCGCCTGCCACAGCCCGAAGACCGCGCCGCCGGGGTCGGCGGCCTGGGCGAGCGCCCCCAGCCGGCCGGCCCGGACCGGTTCGGTGATCACCTGACCGCCCGCCTCCCTGACGCGGGCGACGGAGTCGGTGATGTCCGCGGTCGCGAAGTAGACGCCCCAGGTGGTCGGCATCCGGCCGTCCTGCTTGGCGGCGAGCGCGGCGACCAGGGCCCCGCCGCTGAGGGCGTCGGCGCGGGGGCCGTCGCCCGCCCGGAAGGTCCAGCCGAAGAGCTCACCGTAGAAGCGCTTGCCCGCTTCGAGGTCGGGGAGCTGCACATCCACCCAGCACGGCGCGGACTGCGCGAATGCGGCCATCGGCCCGGATCCTTCCGTCGCGGTGACGCTCGTCACACCCAACGTAACCGCGCGTCGCGTTGACCGCGCCCCGGACCTTTTCATGCGAACACATTTTCGATATCAAGGTCACCGAACCCCGCCGTCACGGAAAGTTATCCACGGAAGTTATCCACAGGCTGTTCATAACATTAGCCAGACTGTGGGGAACCGGGTGCGAAGCCATGGACACATGGCCGGATATCCCCTCACTCCCCCCCGCCCCGCCTGCGGCCCTCCCCATTTGCAGTCGGCCGAATCGCGCTCCGATCACCCGTCGGTAAGCTGACGGCATGACAGGACAAGTACGCACCGTCGACGGCCGCGTGGCCGGTCGACGCGGACAGGCGACGCGGCAGAAGCTGCTCGACTGCCTCAGCGAGATGCTCAGCTCCTCGCCGTACCGGGACGTCAAAGTCATCGACGTCGCCCGGAAGGCGGGGACTTCACCCGCGACCTTCTATCAATACTTCCCCGACGTCGAGGGCGCCGTCCTCGAAATCGCCGAAGAGATGGCCAAGGAGGGCGCCGGCCTGACCGAACTGGTCGCCGGGCGCTCCTGGGTCGGCAAGTCGGGCTGGCAGACCGCCGAAGAACTCGTCGAGGGATTCCTCGACTTCTGGCGGCGCAACGACGCGATCCTCCGCGTGGTCGACCTCGGCGCGGCCGAGGGCGACAAACGGTTCTACAAGATCCGTATGAAGATCCTCAACTCCGTCACCAACTCCCTTACGGATTCGGTGAAGGAGCTCCAGTCCAAGGGCAAGGTGGACAAGGACATCAACCCCGCGGCGATGGCCGGCTCCCTGGTAGCGATGCTGGCCGCGGTCGCCTCGCACCAGAAGGGCTTCACCACCTGGGGTGTGAAGCAGGCCGAACTCCGGCCGAACCTCGCGCTGCTGGTGCATCTGGGCATCACCGGCAAGAAGCCGGTGAAGTAGCGCCCGCGCCGGATTCCCCGTACTGGGTGACGCGCGGTGATCCCGGGCGCCCCAGGTCCTGTCTCACCGACGGCGGACCACGCATGTGGTCCGCCGTCGGTGTATCCGGACGTATCGCCGCCCAGGGCCGGGCAGCCGGCACGAACCGGCACACTCACACGGAATCGCCCCGCCGCTCCAGCCGGAACAGCCGGATCTCGCGGTCGATCCGCGCCTGGTACGCCGCGTAGGGCGGCCAGAACTTCAGCGCCGCCTCCCACACCGCCGCCCGCTCGGCACCCGCCAGCAGCCGGGCCCGTACCGGAATGTCGCGGCCCTTCCAGCTGATGACGGCCGCCTCCGGATGCGCCAGCAGGTTCGCCGTCCAGGCCGGGTGCCCCGTACGGCCGAAGTTGCTGCCGACCAGGATCCAGCTGCCCGGGTCACCGTCCCCGCGTTCCGGCATACAGGCCAGCGGGGTGGTCCTGAGCTGTCCGCTGCGCGCCCCCGGCACCGTCAGGACCACCCCCGGCAGCATCTGCGCGCTGAGCAGCACCCGGCCGCGGGTGAGCCGGTGGACGGTCCGGTCCATGGCCGGTACGAGATGGGGTGCGATCCGGGCGAAGGCCCGGGTCGAGGAGACCTTCTGGACGAGGCGGACGCCGGGCGCCATCAGACCGCCACCCGATCGGCCGGTCCCGCTTCGGCCGGTCCTTGTTCGGACGGTCCCGCCGTGTCCGGACCGGGGCCGAAGAGTCCGGCCCGCCGGGCCGCGTGGTCGCGGAGCCGGTGGACCGGGCCCAGGAGCAGTTCGTCGGCGGCGGCCCGCTTGAAGTACAGGTGCGCCTCGTGCTCCCAGGTGAAGCCGATGCCCCCGTGCAGCTGCACGGCCTCGGCGGTGGTGACCCGCAGGGCCTCCAGCGCCTGGGCGAGGGCGAGCCCGCCGGCCTCCGGGTCCCAGGCCGCGTAGTACGCCGCGGAGCGGGCCGACTGCACCCGTACGTACAGATCGGCGAGGCGGTGCTTCACGGCCTGGAAGGAGCCGATCGCACGGCCGAACTGCTCGCGCTCCCCGACGTAGGCGACCGTCCGCTCCAGCGCGCTCGCCGCCGCCCCCACCGCCTCGGCGGCGAGCGCCGCGGCGGCGGCGCGGCCGGCCACGGCGAGGGCCGCCGTCGCGTCCACGGTGTCGTCGGCGCCGAGGAGTTCGGCCTCGGTGTCGCGCAGCTGGACGCGGGCGAGCGGCCGGGTCTCGTCGAGTGCGGTCTGCCGGGTGCGGACGAGTCCGGCGGGCGCCTGCGGCCCGTCCGTCCGGACCAGGAACAGCAGGGTGCGGCTGCGCGGGAAGCCGCCCGTGTGCGCGGCGACCAGGAGCAGTCCGGCGCTGTGCCCGTCCAGCACCTGGTCGGCCTCTCCGTACAACCGCCACCCCCCGTCGCCGCCGGCCGGCCGGGCCTGGACTCCGCCCGCCCGGCCGCCGCCCGCCCAGCTGCCGCCGGTGAGGTCGCCGGTGAGGCCGAGGGCGGTGGAGAGCGAGCCGCCGGGCACGGCCAGCGCCGCGGTGAGCTCGCCCGCCGCGACGGCCGGCAGCAGGGCGGTGCGCTGCTCCTCGGTGCCGAGCGCCGCGATCAGGGGCGCGGCGAGTACGGCGGTGGCGAGCAGCGGGGACGGCAGCAGCGCGCGGCCCGCCTCCTCGCAGACCACGGCGAGCTCGGCGGGGCCGCAGCCGGCACCTCCGTACTCCTGCGGGAGGGCGAGTCCGGGCAGCCCGAGGCCCTGGGCGAGCCGGCGCCACAGCGCGGCGTCGTACCCCTCCCGCGTACCCACCGCGCTCCTGACGTCGTCGGGGCCGCTGTGTCTGGCCAGCAGTTCGCGCACGGTGCGGCGGATCTCGTCCTGTTCCGCGGTGAAGGCGGCATCCATCGTCGGACTCCTTCCCCTCAGAGGCCGACGGCCTCTGATCTGACGGGCCGTCATGCTAGGGCGGATACGGCGAGATGCCCAGAGCCGCGCACCGCGACGGCCCGCAAGATCCCGCTGCCGCGAGCCGGTTCACTCCGATAGAATCTGATGTACCGTCAGATTCATGCCCTCTTCCCACCGCAAGGTCGCTGTCGTCGGCATATCCCTCGCCGACTGCGGACGCGTCGACACGGCCACGCCGTACGCCCTGCACGCCCAGGCCGCCCGCCGGGCGCTCGCCGACTCGGGTCTGGACCGGTCGGTCGTCGACGGGTTCGCCTCCGCCGGACTCGGCACGCTCGCCCCGGTCGAGGTCGCCGAGTACCTGGGGCTGAAACCCACCTGGGTGGACTCCACCTCGGTCGGCGGATCGACCTGGGAGGTGATGGCGGCCCATGCGGCGGACGCCATCGCGGCGGGCCGCGCCAACGCCGTACTGCTGGTGTACGGGTCGACGGCACGGGCGGACATCAAGGCGGGGCGCCGCACGTCCAACCTCTCCTTCGGGGCCCGCGGCCCGCTCCAGTTCGAGGTGCCGTACGGGCACTCGCTGATCGCCAAGTACGCGATGGCCGCCCGCCGCCACATGCACGAGTACGGCACCACCCTGGAGCAGCTCGCCGAGGTGGCGGTACAGGCCCGCGCCAACGCGGCCGCCAACCCGGACGCGATGTTCCGCGAGCCGGTCACCGTGGACGAGGTGCTGTCCGGCCCGATGATCGCCGACCCGTTCACCAAACTGCACTGCTGCATCCGCAGCGACGGCGGCTGCGCGGTGCTGCTGGCCGCCGAGGAGTACGTGGCGGACACGGCGAAGGAACCGGTCTGGATTCTCGGCACCGGCGAGCACGTCTCGCACTCCGCCATGTCCGAGTGGGACGACTTCACGGTCTCCCCCGCCGCCGTCTCGGGCCGGCTGGCCTTCGAGCGGGCGGGGGTGCGGCCCGCCGACATCGATCTGGCCGAGATCTACGACGCCTTCACCTATATGACGCTGGTGACGCTGGAGGACCTGGGATTCTGCGCGAAGGGCGAGGGCGGCGCGTACGTCGAGAAGGGCCGCACCGGCCTGACGGGCGAGCTCCCGGTGAACACCGACGGGGGCGGCCTCTCCGCCTGCCACCCCGGGATGCGCGGGCTGTTCCTGCTGGTGGAGGCGGTACGCCAGCTGCGCGGCGAGGCGGGGGCGCGCCAGGTCCGCAAGGCGGGCGGCCGGCTGCCGGAGCTGGCGGTGGCGTCGGGGACGGGCGGCTGGTTCTGCTCGTCGGGGACGGTGGTGCTGGGGCGGGGGTGAGGGGTGGGGGGCGGGGGGGCAGGGGTGGTCCGGGGCCCGGATCCCGCCGGATCACACGGCGACGACGGTGAGCACACCTTCCAGCCCCTTGAAGTCGTCCGCATTGCGGGTGAAGAGCGGCAACCCCCTGACGGAGGCGATGGACGCGATCATCAGGTCCGTGCGACGGGGGCGGGGGGTGCGGCCCGCAGCGACGACAAGGGACACCAGGCTCCCGTACCGGGCAGCCGCCTCGCCGTCAAAGGGGAGCGGTTCGAAGTCGGCCACGGCGGCGCCCAGCTTCTCCATCCGCGCCGCCCGCCCGGCCGCGTCCCCGGCCATCGCCACACCTTGCTGAAGCTCGGCCATCGTCACGGCGGTGAGTGCCGGAAAGGCAGGGAGATCCTCGGCACACAGCAGGTCGAGGTCGATGTACGTGCAGGTGTCGAGCACACCCACGCGGTAGCGCTCAGCCATGCACGCGCTCCCAGGGATCGTCGTCCCCGGCCCGGTCCTCGTCACCGAAGAGCTCGTCCGCCTCGCGACGCATCAACGCACCGTCCACGCGGGGAAGCCGCCGGTGCCGGGCCACCAGTTCCTCGGCACTCAGCCTCCGCTTACGCGTGAGCGGCCTGAGCTCCGCGACCTCTATCCCGTTTCGGGTGATGTGGAAGATCTCGCCCTCCTCCACAGCGTTCATGACATCCGCGGACCGGTTCCGGAACTCGCGCTGCGTGATGGTCTTCATGCGTCCAGCGTAGCTCTACGTGTCTCGCTGTGCTACATCGTTCTCGATGCCCACGGTCCATGAGGTCCAATGGCCGCATGACCGACGCATCCGCCTCCGCCGCACAGCACGCCTTCCGTGACCTGCTCCACGCCCAGCGTGTGTGGGACATCGAACTCCCCGCCTTCGACGCGGCCGCCGCGCCGCAGGCCCCGCTCCCCCTCTTCCACTCCTGGTTCGCCGAGGCGGTGGCCGCCGGGCAGGTGGAGCCGCACACCATGACCCTGGCCACGGCCGACGCGGAGGGCCGGCCCGATGTGCGCACCCTGATGCTGCACGACGCGGACGAGCGCGGCTGGCACTTCGCCACCCACGCCACCAGCGCGAAGGGCCGCCAGCTCGCCGGCCTGCCCCATGCCGCGCTGGGCTTCTACTGGCCCGCGCAGGGGCGGCAGGTACGGGTGCGGGGACCGGTCACCGCGTGCTCCGCCGCCGAGAGCCGGGCCGATCTGCACGCCCGTTCCACCGGGGCGCTGGCCTCGGCGCTGGTGGGGCGGCAGAGCGAGGTGCTGGGCTCGTCCGCGGAGCTGGACCGCGCCTCCGACGCCGCCTGGGACCGGGCCCGGGAGGAGCCGGAGGCGGAGGTGGCGAGCTGGACGCGGTACGTGGTCGAGCCGTACGAGGTCGAGTTCTTCCAGGGCGACGCACGGCGGCGGCACATCCGGCTGCGCTACCACCGGGAGGCCGGGGCGGCGGGGGCCGCAGAAACCTCGGAGCCCGCCGGGGCCTGGCAGCGGGAGCTGCTCTGGCCCTGACCGGCCGGGCGGCCGGCGGACGGACGGATGGACGGCTGCCCCGCCCCGCGCCGTGCTGTGCGGGCAGCCGCCCGGCCGCTCAGTTCACCGTGATCGCCTGCACAGGACAGGCGCGGGCCGCCTCACCGACCAGGGGACCGGCGAGGGCGTCTCCCGGTTCGGGCAGCAGCTCACTGAACCCGTCGTCGTCCTGGGTGAACACCTTCGGCGCGGCGAGCGCGCACTGCCCCGCGCCGATGCACACGTCCCGGTCGATATCGATCTTCATCGGCATCCCAGCAGGGCCTTCCGGTCGGATTTCGGTCACCACGTCACGGGCAGTTCCAGGAGCCCCTGGATCGTGTCCCCCGGTTTGAACGGAACGTCCTCGGCGGGCACCGCCAGCCGCAGACCGGGAAGACGCTCGAAGAGGGCGGGCAGCGCGATCTCCAGTTCGGCCCGTGCCAGGTTCTGGCCCAGGCACTGGTGGATACCGAACCCGAACGCCACGTGATTGCGCGCGTTGCGGCCGAGGTCCAGCTCATCGGGCGACGGGTACACGGACTCGTCCCGGTTGATCACCGAC
Organism: Streptomyces sp. NBC_01260; assembly: GCF_036226405.1. Classification (NCBI taxonomy): domain Bacteria; kingdom Bacillati; phylum Actinomycetota; class Actinomycetes; order Kitasatosporales; family Streptomycetaceae; genus Streptomyces; species Streptomyces sp. NBC_01260. Next base: position 3,403,351 of record NZ_CP108464.1, read on the forward strand.
GTGGACAGCAGGACGCCGTCACCCGCCCGGACGGTCACCCCGCCCACCTCGATGTCCTCGACGGCCACCCGCGACAGCCCGTCCGCGATGGACAGGAACCGCAGCAGCTCCTCCACCGCGGCAGGCATCCCAGGACCGGGGTCGTCACCGGTACCGGCACCGGCGGCGCGCAGCAAGGCCAGCTGATCCGGGTGCTGGAGAAGGGTGAAGGTGCCGAGCGAGATCATGTTCGCGGTCGTCTCGTGGCCCGCCACGAGCAGGATCTCGGCCAGCCGCACCAGCTCCTCGCCGTCCACCGCACCGGTCTCCAGCTGCTTGACGATCAGCTCGTCGAGCAGTCCTTCGCCGGGATCACGCCGCTTCCGCTCGATCAGTACCCGGAAGTACTCGTCGAGGGTGTCCCGCGCGGCTTCGAGATCGGAGGCCTCGGGGCCGCGGAGCAGCTTGCGCGACTGCGCCTCGAAGAACTCGTGGTCCGCGTACGGCACCCCGAGCAGCGCGCAGATGACCATGGAGGGCACGGGCAGCGCGAAGGCGTTGACCAGATCGGCCGGCGGACCCTGCTCGACCATCGCGTCCAGCAGGGTGTCCACGGTCGCCCGGATCTGCGGCCGCAGGGCCGCCGTCCGCCTGACCGTGAAGCTCGGGATCAGCATCCGGCGCTGGACGTTGTGCTCCGGATCATCGACGCCGATCAGCTCGACGCGCCGCTGGGTGGTCTCGGCCTGCCGCTTGGCGAACAGCGGGAACGCGGGATTCTCCCGGTCGGACGACAGCCTGGGGTCCACCAGGAGCGACCGCGCCTCGGCGTGCCCGGTGACCAGCCACACCGTCCGGCCGGTGTAGAGCCGGACGGGGGTCACCGACTGCTGCCCCCGGCTCTCACTCGGATAGCCCGTCGGCGGGTGGTAGGGGCAGGTGCGGTTCTGCGGAAAGGTGACGGTCTCGGTCTCTGCCATGGAGGACCTCGCGAAGAGAGTGGGGGCGTCCTGCCGATCACCCACCACTAGATGCCCCAGGCACCTAGATGGGCTAGACGATGTTCGGCCAAATCCCCCGTACCCGTCCATCGGATGACGATCGGGACCACCCCGCCCCCCATTTACCCGTCGGGCTTATCCGCTTTCAACCGCCGAGGAGCACTATGGGAAGCAGATGAGGACTGGAGGTCACCCATGACCCGAACCCGTAGCCGGTACGCCCCGGACCGCGGTCTGACCACACGCATGGTCACCACCATGTTCCTGATCGGTCTGCTGTACGTGGTACTGGTCGGCGTACTGCTAGCCGTGCTGCGCGGCGCCTGGCCGATCATCCTGATCATCACCGGCGGCATGTTCATCGCCCAGTTCTGGTTCAGCGACCGCATCGCGGCCTTCAGCATGGGCGCCCGCGAGGTCACCCCGGAACAGGCGCCGGAACTGCACGGGGCCATCGACCGGATCTGCGCTCTCGCCGACATGCCCAAACCGCGGGTGGCCATCGCCCAGAGCGACGTCCCGAACGCCTTCGCCACCGGGCGCAGCGAACGCACGGCCCTCGTCTGCGCGACCACGGGGCTGCTGCGCAGACTGGAGCCCGAGGAGCTGGAGGGCGTGCTGGCCCACGAGATGTCGCACGTCGCGCACCGTGACGTCGCCGTCATGACGATCGCCTCGTTCCTCGGCGTACTCGCGGGCATCATCACCCGTGTCGCCCTGTGGGGCGGTTTTTCCCGCTCCAGCCGGAGCAACGACCCCGTCGGCATCGCGATCATGCTGATTCCGCTGATCAGCGCGGTGGTCTATGCCCTGAGCTTCCTCCTCACCCGGCTGCTGTCGCGCTACCGCGAGCTGTCCGCCGACCGCACCGCCGCCCTGCTCACCGGCCGGCCCTCGGCCCTCGCCTCCGCCCTCACCAAGGTGAGCGGCCAGATGGCGCGGATCCCGACGGAGGACCTGCGGAAGGCGGAGCCGTACAACGCCTTCTACTTCGTCCCGGCCTTCTCCTCCAAGGAGAGCCTGAGCCGGCTGCTCTCCTCGCACCCGACGCTGGAACAGCGCCTGGACCAGCTGGCCCGCATCTCCGCCGACCTCGCCCGCCCGTAAGGAGCGTCCATGGGCCTGCTCGACACCATCCTGGGCCGCAGCAAACCGGTCCGCCCCGACCTCGACCAGCTCTTCGCCGTCCCGTCCGCCGCCCTCACCCTCCAGGCGGCGACGGGCTTCGTGCCGACCGGCCTCGGCTCGGTGTGCTTCGCGGGCGTGGAGGGCGGCACCTTCGCCCGTATCCGGCAGGACGTGCAGGAGCTGCTGGACGCGGACACCGCGAGCGGCGGCGTCCCGGTGGAGTTCAGCAGGGACTCCTACGGCTACACCTGGCTGCTCGCCCGGCAGCCCGCCGAGGACACCGCCTCACTCGTCAACGACCTGCACGCGGTGAACACCCTGCTCCAGGACGGCGGCTTCGGCCCGCAGCTCCTCTGCTCACTGGTCAGCTTCCGGGACGAGCGGGAACGGCCGCTGGCCCTGGTCTACCTCTACAAGCGCGGCACGTTCTACCCCTTCGCCCCGCTGCCGGGCGGCGAGAAGCGCGACAACGAACTCGAACTCCAGGTCCGGGCCGCCCTCGGCGACGACCTCCGCGTGGAGAAGGACCTGGCCCGGTGGTTTCCGGTGTGGGGGGCGCCGGGGCTGTGAGGCAGCGCATCTCAGGAGGTGCGGCGGGTCCACGTCATGGGCGAACAGCGGCCGTATCCTGCGGACCGAGGTAGAACATTTCCGGGTCGCCCTCGTCCAGGCCGTGGAGCAGACCGGCCGGCGCCCATCCCGCTCGCTGAAGCAGCCGCTGCATCGGCTGGTTGGAGACGTTCGTCGAGGTGAACAGCTTCGGGGTGACGCACGAAGCCGCAGCCTCCGCCAGCAGCCGCCCGCCCACACCCCGGCCACGGGCGGCGGGCGCCACCATCAGCATCGTGACGAAGCCCTGCTCGAAGAACGTGTACTCCACCACGCAGTACCCCAGGGGCCCGGACGCGTCCTCGGCCATGATCGCGAGGCCCTGCCCGCACCACCGTCCGATGTTCGTGCACCGCCCCTCGTCGCCTTCCGCCGCGACCGAGTCGATCCGGACCAGCGCGTCCGCATCCGACCCACTCGCGCGGCGCACGGCGAACCCATCCGCGAGGCGCACCGGTCAGCCGTTGCCGGCCGCGTGCCCCAGGAACGCGGTCCAGGCGGCGGGGGCGACCGCGAAGGTCGGCCCGTCGGTGACCTTGGAGTCGCGGACGTGGACGGTGTGCGGGCAGGTGGCGACCTCTACGCAGGCCGCGCCCTCGTTGCCGCTGTAGCTGGACTTGTGCCAGGCGTAGGCGACTTCGATGCATTCGCCGCCCTCATTGCCGCTGTAGCTGGACTTGAACCAGGTCAGTCCGGGTCCGTGGTTCACAGTTGCCCCACCTTCGTCTCGATGATCTCCGCGGACATCCAAGGATTGAGTGCCTGAGCCCGCAGGATGCCGAAAAGGTCGAACTGATCGCTCACCCGATCCGGCTTCGAGATCAACCTATCGTCGCCATGCGCCTCTACGTACACCAGAGTGCGGCCTTCAGCCGTGGACATCAACTGCATAGGCCCCATCAACCCCGCGTGCGTGTGCTGAGCCGACGGCATCACCTGCACCGTCAAGTGGTTGAACCGCTTCGTGCAGTCGAGCAGATGCCGCAGTTGCTCTTTCAGTACCTCGGGCCCGCCGAGCGTCCGGTCCAGGACCGATTCCTCGATGACGTACCCGATGCGTGGCGGGGATGTGCGCCCCAGCACGGCCTGTCGTTCCAGCCTCGCTTCGACGAGACGGACGATCTCCGCCTCGGAGTACGCCGGGACGCGCGAACGGAAGAGCGCGTACACGTACTCCTCCGTCTGGAGCAGGCCAGGGATCAGCATCGTCTCGTACGCACTGATGACCCGCGCGGCCCGCTCCAACTTGGCCCAGTCCAGGAACTTAGGCGGGTACTTCTCCCCATCCACCAACTCGGCACACGCCTTCAACGCCCCGCCCGCGTCGAACACCTTGTCCGCATCGCGCAGGAACTCCAGCGAGGGAATGCGCTCCGCCCGCTCGTACGCCCCCAGCAGGGATTCCGACACCAACAGCTTCTCCGACGCGTCCTTCTGCGTCAGCCCCGCGCGCACCCGATGGATGCGAATCAGGTCCCCCACGAGCCTCCGCACCTGCGACGGCTCATTGCCCGTCCCCACAGCCACCACCACCCTTCCCACATCACGTTGATGTGGACCGTGTCCTCCTGGTCACGCTACGCAACCGGCGGAATGCTCGTAGCCATGACGAGCGAGAAACTCCCCGAATGGGTACCCGCCTCGGGGCTCCAACTCCACCTGTCCGGCATCCACTTCGACGCGATCCGGCTGCGCGGCGTACGGGGCGAGGCGGTGCTGCACCATCTGGCCACCCTCACCGACGGCGATCCGGGGCCCGTCGTGCGGGAGATCGCGGGGGCGCGGTGGACGTACTTCCTGCTGGCGCCCGGTGCGAGCCGGGGCTTCGACTGGCCGCCCGGCGCGAAGTGCTTCGGCCCGACCGCCCGCGACCAGTACGTGGGGATTCCCGCGCCGGACGGCAACACGTATCCGCTGAGCTGGCGGTGCGGGGCGCCGGAGGAAGGGGACTTCGTGGACGCGGAGTTGCTGTACGGAGTGGTGTCGGCGCAACTCGTACCCGAGGAGTGACCGGCCGGGCCGAGAGCTGCCGCCGGGTGCGGGGGCGTCCGTATCATCAGGTTCATGACTGCAGAGCCCTCGCGATCCGCCGGCCGTATGCGTGCCTCCGACGCCGACCGCGAAGCGGTGGTGGACCAGCTGCGGGAGGCGGCGGCCGAGGGCCGGATCGACCTCGACGAGCTGGATACCCGGCTGGGGCAGGCGCTCGTGGCCAAGACGCGCGGCGAACTGGCGCCGCTCACCGATGACCTCGGGCCGGCCGTGTTCGACTCGGGTGAACCGCTGACCCTGCGGGGCGGCATCCACGGCGCGGAGCGGACCGGCCGCTGGAAGGTGCCGCCGCGGATTCACGCGAAGGGCGGTATGGGCGGCGTACGTCTCGACTTCACGCGGGCGGAGTGCCGGCTGCGTGAGATCGAGGTGGAGGTGGACGCGCAGATGGCCGGGGTGCGGATCGTGATCCCGGTCGGCTGGCAGGCGGACACCGACGGGCTGGACCCCTCGCTCGGCGGCCTCAAGGACAAGACCTCCGGCCAGCGGCTGCCGGGCGCGCCGCTGATCCGGCTCACGGGCACGTGCGGCATGGGCGGCGTGCTCATCCGCCACCCCAACCTCCTGGAGCGCCGCAGGCAGCGCAAGGACCAGGCGCGCTGAGCGGCGGCCGGACCGGTACTACGAGGGCCGGACGGTGAGGATCTGCTGGGCCTGGCCGACGGGTCCGTTGATGTCGTGCAGGACGGTGCTGGTGATGCCCTGGCCCGTCGGACCGAAGACGACCGTGGTGTCGAGCCCGGTCCAGCGGCCTTCGGGCTGCCGGTGCAGGTGGATGGTCAGGTCGACGTTGGGGAACGTCCAGGCGCCGGGCTGCTGGCGTACGGCGATGCCGTTGGCCGTGTCGACGAGCGCGATGTAGGACGCGAGCGTGCTGACGGGCTCACCCGCGACGAGGTCGAGGGGCGTGGAGATCCAGGCCGTCGTACGGCCCGGCCGGGGCGGCGCGAGCGGGCGGACGTCGATGGACGCGATGTAGCCGCCGGGCCAGACGTCGGCCATGGCCCAGGGCGCGAGTGCCTCGGGGGCCGTGAGCCGGTCGGCGGCACCCCCGGCGACGGCGTCGGTGTCGCCGGAGGCGAGGCACCAGGCCCTGGCACGTACGACGGGTCGGTCGGCGATGAGGGCGACGGCTTCGACCAGTTCGATGGTGCGGCCGGGGCGGATGGTCTCGACCCGGATCTCGCACTCGTCGAGGGCGAGCCGGCCCAGGATGTCGAAGCTGATCCGGGACAGCAGCAGGCCGGTTCCCGGCCGGTCGGCCAGGTGCCGGTCGATGGCGTGGACGACGAGGCCGCCGAGCGGGCTGAAGTGCACTTCGTCCGTGCTCCACGCACCGCTCGCGTGGGCGGTGGGCTTGTAGCGGTGTGCGTCGATGCGCTCGTAGTAGCTGCCGGTGTTCATCGGGTGCGTACCTCGCGGCCGTGCGGATCAGGGAACCTCAGCCTGACACCGCACGGTCGCCGGCCGGCGCCCGGGTCCCCCGCAGCGCCCTACGGCCGGAACACCGCCACCGCCTCGCGCCCCTCCTCCTCCCGGAACGTCACCCGGAGCTCCATGCCGATGGCGAGCGCGGACTCCTCGCACTCCACGACCTCCGTCATCATCCGCGGCCCCTCGGCCAGGTCGACGACGGCCGCGACGTACGGCACGCGGGTGCCGAACGGCGGCAGGTCGTTGCGGTGGACGACGGACCAGGTGTAGAGCGTGGCCCGGCCGCTCGCCCGCTCCCAGGCGACGTCCTCGCTCCAGCAGTGCGGGCAGAACTCGCGCGGGTAGTGGTGCGCCCGGTCGCAGCCCCGGCAGCGGCGCAGCAGCAGGTGGCCCTCGGCGGCGGCGTCCCAGTAGGGGCGGGTGGACGCGTCCGGCTCCGGCAGGTCGTACCGGGGGGCCGGCGCGGTGGACGTCCGGGGGGCCGGCGCGGTGGACGTCCGGGGGGCCGGTGGGGTCGCCGTCACAGGAAGAGTCCGATCGCGTGGTCGAGGGACCAGGTCTGCCAGGACATCGCGAACAGTGCGACGAGGGAGATCAGCGCCATCATCGCGTTCTGCCCCTGCTCGGCCCAGTCGTGGATCATCAGCACCAGGTAGAGCAGGTTGAGCAGGAGTCCCGCGATCAGGGCGACCGGGGTCAGGAGTCCGGTCACCAGGCCGAGCCCCAGGGCGAGTTCCGCGTAGACGACGATGTACGCCATCGCCTTCGGGCGCGGTGCGACGATCTTCTCGAAGCCGCCGCGCACCACCGGCCAGCGGTGCTTCCCGGCGACGTCCGCGGCCCAGGCGATGCCGGTGCCGCGCTCGAACCAGCCCTTCTTGTCCTTGTGCCGCCAGCTCTCCAGCCACCACAGGCCGAGGCCTATCCGGAGCACGGCGAGCCACTCGGCTCCGTCGAGCCAGATCGTCCGCATGGGGCCCTCCCGTTCACGTAATCTGACGGTACGTCAGTTCACCTGATGGCGGCGGGCTGCGCAAGGGGTGCGCACCCGTGATCAATTCGCAATCGATTCCGGTCTTGACCGAGACCCATCAAGAGGGCGCGCGATTACGCTCCAAACCATGCCCGACAGCACATCCACCCCCGGTAGCCCCATTCCGGCCCCCACGGACCTCACCGAGGGCCGCCCCGTCTACGTCATCGGCGGCGGTCCGGGCGGTCTCGCAGTCGCGGCGGCCCTGCGCGCACAGGGCCAACGGGCCGTCGTGCTGGAGAAGTCCGCGGACGTCGGCGCGTCCTGGCGGGGCCACTACGACCGGCTGCACCTGCACACCACCCGGCGCTGGTCCGCCCTCCCGGGGCTGGCCATGCCCCGCCGGTTCGGCCGCTGGGTGTCCCGCGACAACGTGGTGCGCTACCTGGAGAAGTACGCCGAGCACCACGAGCTGGAAGTGGTGACGGGCGTCGAGGTGTCCCGCATCGACCGGGCGCCGGACGGCACCGGGTGGCGGCTGACCGCGACCGGCGGCCGTGAACTGACCGGCCGGGCCGTGGTCGTGGCCACCGGCTTCAACCACACCCCGCGCATCCCCGACTGGTCCGGGCGCGACACCTTCACCGGCGGACTCGTACACGCCGCCGACTACCGCAACCCGGCCCCCTACGCGGGCAAGGACGTCCTCGTCGTGGGCGTCGGCAACACGGGGGCGGAGATCGCCGTCGACCTGGTGGAGGGCGGCGCCTCACGGGTGCGGCTCGCGGTGCGCACCGTCCCGCACATCCTGCGCCGCTCCACGGCGGGCTGGCCCGCCCAGGGCACCGGCATCCTGGTGCGCCGGCTGCCGGTCGCCCTCGTGGACCGGGCCGGGGGGCTGCTGACCCGCGTCTCCATGCCCGACCTCGCCGAACACGGACTGCCCCGCCCGGACACCGGCCTGTACTCACGGGTCAAGGACGGCGCCATTCCGGTCCAGGACGTGGGGCTGGTCAACGCGGTGAAGGGCGGCCGGGTGGTGCCGGTGGCGGCCGTCGAGTCGTTCGACGAGGACGCGGTGGTACTGGCGGACGGCACCCGGATCACCCCGGACGCGGTCATCGCCGCGACCGGCTATCTGCGCTCCCTGGAGGGGCTGGTCGGCCACCTCGGCGTACTGGACGCCCGGGGCCGGCCGGTGGTGCACGGCGGCCGCACGCCGAGGCAGGCACCCGGGCTGTACTTCACCGGGTTCACCAACCCGATCAGCGGCATGCTCCGCGAACTGGCCCGGGACGCGGAGAAGATCGCCAAGAAGCTGGCCCGCACCCGCTGACCCGCCACCGCCCACCCGCGACCCCACCCGCCGCACCCACCCGCAGCCCCCGTCGGACGCCCCGGCGGGGGCTGCGGCGACCCGGCCCAAAACCGCCACTCTCAGGCTTTGCCTGCACACCCATTCCTGACGGGCCGTCAGTTCAGTAACCTGACACCGCGTCAGGTCATGACGCCGGCCGGGCAGCACGAGGGCCGAGGACCTTCGAGCAGGAGTGGGCGGAACGATGCTTGGATCGACTCACGGCACCCTCACCACCGACTTCCGCGCCAGGGTGGTGGCCTGCGGCGAGGAGCCGCACGCCGCTGTCCACAGCATGACGGCCGACGCCGCGGAAGGCGATCTCGATGTCAGCGGCCGTCCGCTGCACGCGGCCGTACCGGATCTGGACCGGTTCTTCCGGCCGGAGTCCGTGGCCGTCATCGGCGCCTCCGACACCGATGGCCGGCCCAACACCGGGATCACCCGGCAGCTGATCGCCTGGGCCGAGCGGGTCGGGGCGCGGCTGTATCCCGTGCACCCCACGCGGGAGTCCGTCTTCGGACGGCCATGTTCTCCTTCCGTGGCCGAGCTGCCGGAACAGGTGGACCTGGCGGTGCTGCTGGTCGGCGACCCGCTCCCGGTGATCGAGGAACTCGCGCACGCCAAGGTGAGGTTCGCCGTCGCCTTCGCCTCCGGATTCGCGGAGACCGGGGCGGAGGGCGCCGCCGCGCAGGCCCGGCTGGCCGCCGCGGTGGAGCGGTCGGGGCTGCGGCTGCTCGGGCCGAACACCAACCTCAACGCCTTCGAGGAGTTCCGGGACGACCTGGAGGGCCCGGCGATCGCACTGATCACCCAGTCCGGCCACCAGGGGCGCCCCGTCTACACCCTTCAGGAGCTGGGCGTGCGGCTCTCGCACTGGGCCCCCACCGGCAACGAGGCGGATCTGGAGACCTCCGACTTCATCGCGTACTTCTCCCAGCGCCCCGAGGTCGGGGCCATCGCCTGCTACGTGGAGGGGCTCAAGGACGGGCGCTCCTTCCTGCTCGCCGCCGACCGGGCCGCACGGGCCGGGGTCCCGGTGGTGGCGGTCAAGGTCGGGCGTACGGAGACGGGGGCCAGGATGGCCGCGTCACACACCGGCAAGCTGACCGGCGCCGACCAGGTCGTCGACGCGGCGATGCGGCAGTTCGGCGTCATCCGGGTGGACGGCCTCGACGAACTCCAGGACACCGCGGCCCTCCTGGCGCGGGCGCGCAAACCGCTGGCCGACGGGGTCGTGGTGTATTCGATCTCGGGCGGCACGGGCGCGCACTTCTCGGACCTGGCGACCGCGGCGGGCCTGGAGATCCCGGTCCTGCCCGAGGAGAAGCAGGCCGAGCTGCACACCTGGATACCCGGCTACCTGAACGTGGCCAACCCGGTCGACAACGGCGGGCACCCGGTCGGTGACTGGCGCGGCCGGAAGATCATCGACGCGATTCTCGCGGACCCCGGGGTCGGGGTGCTGATCTGTCCGATCACCGGCCCCTTCCCCCCGATGAGCGACAAGCTCGCGCAGGATCTGGTGGACGCCGCGGAGGCCACGGACAAGCTGGTGTGCGTGGTGTGGGGTTCGCCGGTCGGTACGGAGGACGCCTACCGCACGACGCTGCTCGGTTCGTCCCGCGTCGCCACCTTCCGTACGTTCGGCAACTGCATCACCGCGGTGAAGGCCTATCTGGACCACCACCGGTTCGCCGCCTCCTACCGCTCGCCCTTCGACGAGGCGCCGCGCACCCCGTCGCCCTCGTTCCGCAAGGCGCAGGCACTGATGCGTCCGGGCCACCAGCTGAGCGAGCACGCGGCGAAGCAGCTGCTGCGGGCGTACGGAATCCGGGTGCCCCGCGAACAGTTGGTGACCAGCGCCGCGGCGGCCGTCCGGGCGGCGGGGCTGGTCGGCTACCCCGTCGTCATGAAGGCGTCCGGCGCGCGGCTGGCCCACAAGACCGAACTGGGCCTGGTCAAGGTCGGCCTCACCTCCGCCAGCCAGGTGCGGGACGCCTATCGCGAACTGACCGACATCGCGCGCTACGAGGACATCGAGCTGGACGGCATCCTGGTGTGCCAGATGGTCGAGCGGGGCGTCGAGATGATGGTCGGCGTCACGCAGGACGCCCTGTTCGGCCCGACCGTGACCGTCGGGCTCGGTGGCGTACTGGTCGAGGTGCTGCACGATGCGGCGGTGCGGGTGCCGCCGTTCGGCGAGGACCAGGCGCGGGCGATGCTCGGCGAGCTGCGCGGCCGGGCCCTGCTGGAAGGGGTGCGCGGCGGTCCGCCGGTGGACGTGGACGCGCTCGTCGAAGTGGTGCTGCGGGTGCAGCGGATGGCGCTGGAACTGGGCGACGACCTCTGCGAACTCGACATCAACCCGCTGATGGTGCTGGGCCGCGGACAGGGCGCGGTGGCACTGGACGCGCTCGCCGTCTGCCGCTGACCGGCCCCCGCCGCGGGCCCCCGCCCTCTCGGGCGGCCCGGCCCGTCCACCCCGCCATCGGTCCCGCCACCTGCCCAGGAGCTGCCTCATGCCGTCCTCCCCCGAAGACACCACCGACCACCGCGACCCGTCCGGATCGCCTGAGTCATTGATACTCCACGCCACTGACAACGGCGTCTCGTGGATCACCCTCAACCGCCCCGAGGCGATGAACGCCGTCACCTGGGACCAGCGCGAACGCGTCATCGCGCTGCTCGCCGAGGCCTCCGCCGACCCCGGGGTCCGGGCCGTCGTCCTGACCGCCACCGGCCGCGGCTTCTGCGCGGGCGCCGACCTGCGGGGCGCCCCGGTGGCCGGCGACCGGGTGCCGGGCGATGTCGCCCGGACGATCCGGCTCGGCGCGCAGCGACTGATCGCCGCTGTCCTGGACTGCGAGAAGCCCGTCATCGCGGCCGTCAACGGCACCGCGGCGGGTATCGGCGCCCATCTCGCGTTCGCCTGCGACCTGGTGCTGGCCGCCGAGTCGGCGAAGTTCATCGAGGTGTTCGTGCGCCGCGGCCTCGTGCCGGACGGCGGTGGCGCCTACCTGCTGCCCCGGCTGGTCGGGCCGCAGCGCGCCAAGGAGCTGATGTTCTTCGGTGACTCGCTCCCGGCCCGGGACGCGGAGCGCCTGGGGCTCGTCAACCGGACCGTTCCGGACGAGGAACTGGCGGCGACGGCGCGGGCGTGGGCCCAGCGGCTGGCCGAGGGGCCCACCCGTTCGATCGCCCTCACCAAGCAGTTGGTCAACGCCTCGCTGGACTCCGACCGGGCCACGGCGTTCGCCGCCGAGGCCATGGCCCAGGAGATCAACATGACGACGCAGGACGCCAACGAGGGCGTGGCGAGCTTCGTGGAGCGGCGGGCGCCGAAGTACCGGGGAATCTGAGGCGTCTTCGCGGCCGTGACCGGGGCGGGACTCGCCGGTCACGACGCATCGGCACGTCCCGCCCCGGTCACGGCCGACAGCGCGGGCTCACCCCGGGGCCATCCGGCTGAGCGACTCCGAGGCCCGGTACTGCTCCGCGCGGGCCCGGTCCATCTCCCGTACGTAGTCGAACGACTTGTCACCGAGGATGAGGCGCTGCGGCGGGTCCGGCAGGGCGACCAGCTTCATGACGGCGGGGGCCGCCGTGCTCGCCTCCGGGCCGGCCTCGTCGCCCCACATCTCCTCCATCCGGGCGCGCAGTTCGGCGTAGGCGGGGTCGGGCGCCGTCTGCGTGGTGCCCGCCGTGAACAGGCCCGTGGAGTAGCCGCCCATCTGCACGATGGTGACCTTGACCCCAAACTGCTCGACCTCCATCGCCAGCGCCTCGCTGACCGAGTCGAGTGCCGCCTTCCCGGCCCCGTAGAACCCGACGGTGGCCATGCCGCCACCGGAGCCCATCGACGTGACCTGGAGCAGGCGTCCGGAGCCCCGCGCCCGCAGGTGGGGCAGCACGGCCTGGGACACCCAGACAGCGCCGAAGAAGTTGACGTCGAGGTGGTCCCGGATCTGCTTCTCCGTGGCCTCCTCCACCATCCCGTACAGCATTCCGCCCGCGTTGTTGACCACGATGTCGAGGCCGTCGAACGCCGCCGCCGCCCGGTCCACCGCCTCGAACACGGCCCCGCGGTCGGAGACGTCGAGGGTCAGCGGCAGGAGGGCCTGCGGGTACTTCTCCGCCAGGCCGGCGAGCGGATCGACGTCGCGGGCGGCCGCGACGACCCGGTCCCCGGCGTCGAGGGCGGCCTCGGCGAAAGCGCGGCCCAGACCGCGGGAGGCCCCGGTGATGAACCAGGTCCTGGTACTCGGCACGATTCCCACTCCTTCGTCCGGTTGAACGTCGCGGTGCGCGACGCTCGACCCTCAGCTCTCCGCTCCCAGCGCCTGCCGGTGCACGGCCGACGCGACGAGACGAGACGACCCGTCTCGCTAGAGGGTAACGAACCCCTCCGCCCCTCGCCACCGAGTTCGCGGCGCCGCCCCGCGGTACGGGCCGGACAGCCCGAAGCATGCCCCGGCACCCTTCCCATCTGACGTGTCGTCAGCTCTAATCGAAGGGTGATGGGACACGCAGGCATGGCCGCAACCGCCGTCCGCTACCTCAGGTCCGTCGGCGCCGCGACGGCCGCCGCTCCGGCGCCGGTCGATCCACTGCCGCGCCCGGCCCTGCGGGCCGTCGCCGACGACGAGCGGCTGCCCGTCGATCCAAGCGAATTCCGCCGGGTGCTCGGGCACTTCGCCAGCGGGGTCACCATCGTCACCGCGCACGACCCGGACGACACCGACGGCCCGGCCGGTCCGGCCGGCTTCGCCTGCCAGTCGTTCGCCTCGCTCTCGCTGGACCCGCCCCTGGTCACGTTCATGGTCGCCCGTACGTCGACGACCTGGCCGCGCATCGCCCGCGCCGGGGCCTTCTGCGTCAACATCCTGGGGGCGGAACAGGGCTCGCTGTGCCGGTCCTTCGCGGTCAGCGGGGCCGACAAGTTCGCCGGGGTGGCCCACACCCCCGCCCCCGCGACCGGGTCGCCGCTGCTGGACTCCGTGCCCGCCTGGGTCGACTGCCGCATCCAGGCCGTCCACACCGGCGGCGACCATCTGATCGTGGTCGGCCGGGTGGAGGCGCTGGGAGCGGCGACGGACGGGGACGGGACCGGGGGCGGTCCGCTGCTGTTCCACCAAGGGGCGTTCGGGCGCTTCAGCCGGTAGGCCGCGGCCGGGCCCTTCCTCCGGATCACACCGCGCTCACCGCAGGACGGAGTCCGACGGCTCCCGGACCCGCTGGATGACCAGCGCCATCAGCGCCGCCATCGCGCACAGCGCGCCCGCCGCGTACCAGACCACGTCGTACGAGCCGAAGCAGTCGCGCGCCACGCCGCCGAGGAACGCCACCAGCGCCGCGCCCACCTGGTGGGAGGCCAGGACCCAGCCGAACACGATCGCGCTGTCCTCGCCGTACTGCTCCCGGCACAGGGCCAGGGTCGGCGGGACCGTGGCGACCCAGTCCAGGCCGTAGAACACGATGAAGAAGACCATCGGCGGCTCCACGGTGGGTTGCAGCAGCATCGGCAGGAACAGCAGCGAGATCCCGCGCAGCGCGTAGTAGACGGCCAGCAGCCGGCGGGCGTCGAAGCGGTCGGTGAGCCAGCCCGAGAAGATCGTGCCGATGACGTCGAAGATCCCGATGACGGCCAGCAGTGAGGCCGCGGCGGTGATGGGCATGTGGTGGTCGTGCGCCGAGGGCACGAAGTGGGTGCGGATCAGGCCGTTGGTCGAGGCGCCGCAGATCGCGAAGGTGCCGGCCAGCAGCCAGAACGGTCCGGTGCGGGCGGCGTCGAGCAGCACGCGTACGGTCCGGCTCGCCGCACCCCGCGCGGGCGCGGGCTTCTCCACGTACTCCCCGCCGTACGGGGCCAGGCCCACGTCGGCCGGGTGGTCGCGCATCAGGAGCCAGACGAACGGGACGACGGCCAGGGCCGCCAGCGCGACGGTCACCGAGGCCGGGCGCCAGCCGTGCCGGTCGACGATCCAGGCGCAGAGCGGGAGGAAGACCAGCTGACCCGAGGCACCGGCCGCGGTGAGGATGCCGGTGACCAGGCCCCGCCGGGCGACGAACCAGCGGTTGGTGACCGTCGCGGAGAAGGCCATCGCCATCGAGCCGGTGCCGAGGCCGACGAGCAGCCCCCAATAGATCATCAGCTGCCAGGCGGCCGTCATCCAGACGCTGGCCAGCGCCCCGGCGGCGACCGCGCTGAGGGCGACGACCACGACCCGGCGGATGCCGAACCGGTCCATCAGCGCCGCGGCGAACGGCGCGGTGAGCCCGTACAGCGCCATGTCGATGGAGACCGCGAGACCGATCTCTCCGCGCGACCAGCCGAACTCCGTGTTCAGGGGGTCGATGAACAGCCCGGGAAGGGAGTTGAAGGCCGCGCCTCCGATGATCGTCACGAAGGTGACGACGGCGACGATCCACGCACGGTGGATACGCGGCCGGTGCCGCGCCTCGGGGGAGGTCCGCCGACGGGCATCCCGGGCGGGACTTTCGGTTGTCTGGGTCACGTCACCCAGCATCCGGTCCCGGTGGCCCTCCTCACGAGTGGCCGGAGGGACACTGTTCGCAGGAATCGGGCCAGACGCCGGGACGGGAATCGCACCGAGAATCGGGCCAACCGCCCCGCACCCGGCACCGGTTCACGCCGCGCGTGCGCTCTCGGACTCCGGGCGGCCCGGATACGCGTACGCACCGGGCCGCACCATCCACGTTCCCGGGGGCCTCATGCAGTGGGTCGCACGCCAGAATTTCCACCACCGGTCCGCGCCGATGCAGGGGGCGTCGCGCTGCTGCTCGTCGCCTGCGCGCTGTGGGTGTGGCTGGCCTTCCTGCCGGCCGGCCAGGCCGACGCGTACTGCTACCGCACCGTCTCGAACTGCGAACTGATCACCGCCCGGCCCGAGCAGCTCACCATCCTGGCCGTGTCCGCGCCGCTGTCCGTGCTCGGGTCGGCGCTGCTCGTCGGTGGCAGTGTGCGCCGGCAGACGAGCGCGCACATCCTCCAGGTCATCGAGACGCACAAGTCCGAGGACCGGGCGCGCGGGAAGTGACCGCCGCGGTGTGCACACCCCAGGCCGCCGCCGCGCCCACCGCGTACCAGAGCAGATCGGGTGCGTTGAACGTCGAGCCCAGCACCAGCCGCGCCACCGCGCTGTGCCGGGACAGCTCCGCGGGCACCCCGGTCAGCTGGAGCAGTTCGACCGCCCAGCTGAGCACCAGCCCCGTGCCGGCCACGGTGAACGGCCGGGCGCGGGGTGCGCACAGCGCGACGAGGGCACAGACCAGGACCGTGTAGAGCGCGTCCCCGGCGTACTTGGCGAGAGCGCCGTCCGCGACGGTACGGACGCCGAGCCCGGCCGCGACCGTCACCACGGCCGCCCCCGCCGCCACGGCCCGTGCTCCCGTCGCGCCGTGCGCACCCCGTACCTTCACCCGGTCCGCCCCCGCCGCCGTTCCCGCACCCCGTGCCCTCACCCGATCCGCTCCAGTCGGCGGATCGGCCGGGCCGCCAGCAGCACGCCCACCGCCAGCATATTGATCACCGCACCGGCCAGCAGCACCTCCGGTGCGCCCACCCGGTCCGCGACCGGTCCCGCCAGTGCCCGGCCCGCCGCCAGCATCAGCAGCGATCCGGCCACGTCATACGCGTGCAGCCGGTTCAGCGCCTCCGGCGGCACGTGTGTCTGGACGGTCGTCGACCACATCACCAGCCAGAACGCGAACGCCGAGCCCGCGATGAACTGACCGGCGCCCAGCGCGAACACGGGCAGCCCGAGCCCCAGCACCAACAGGTTCACGCACACCCCGGTCAGCGCCACGGCGCCCGCCGCCAGCGGGCGGCGCGGCCGCAGCCGCAGGGCGAGCAGGCCGCCGACGACACTGCCCGCGCCGTTCACCGCCATCATCGCGCCGTACGTCCCCGAGCCGTGCGCCTCGGTGACCTCGACGGCGGTCAGCGGAAGCATCGGACCGAGCACGCTGAAGCCGTACACCGTCCAGATCGCGATCACCCCCCACAGCCAGCTGCGCGCCCGGAACTCGTGCCACCCATCGACCAGTTCGGCGACGAACGTGCCGCGCACCGCCTCGTCCGACGGTGCCGGGGCCAGCCGCAGCAGGAAGAGGCAGATGCCGGAGACCAGGAACGTCGAGGCGTTCGCCGCGTAGACCGCGCCGGCGCTCGCCAGCCCGACGAGCACGCCCGCGAACGCCGGACCCGCCATGGTCATCAGCGCCTCGGAGACGCGGAGCACCGCATTGCCGCGCTGCACGTCCCTGGCCACCCGCGGCACGGTCGAGGCGACCCCCGGCTGGAAGAGCGCCGCCCCCACGCCGGCCACCGCGCTCAGCGAGTACACCGCCCACAGCGGCGGGTTGCCGACCGCGAAGGAGACCGCGAGCGCCGAGGCGCCGATCAGCCGCAGCGCGTCGGCGATGATCATCATCCGGCGCGGGGTGAACCGGTCCGCCAGCACGCCGCCGAAGAGCACGAACAGCGCCAGCGGCCCCATCCAGGCCGCCAGCGCGTACCCCACCGAGGAGTGCGGGCGCCCCGCCCCCAGCAGGCCCGCGGTGAGCGCCACCGGGATCATCCCGTCGCCGAAGAGCGCCGCGGTGCGGGCGACGAAGAAGAGCCGGAAGTTGCGGGTCCAGAGCCGGTCGGGCCCGAGGGGCAGGGACGGCAGGGGGGACAACGGGAGCAAGGTGGGCGAATCGCGCAAAGCGCTCTCGCTGTCCACGGCGGGAATGCATGCACGGTCTGCTGACTTTTCCTTCACACCGATGACATGTATCAGCTTATGGTCTATACCAGCTAGTGGTGAAGGGAGTCCGCCGTGCCACACCGAGTCGTCGTCCTCGCCCTCGATGGGCTGCTGCCCTTCGAACTGGGCATCCCCCAAAGGATATTCGGCCGTTCACTCGGATCCGAGCCGCTCAACCGGGGCCGCAAACTCTACGAAGTCGTGACCTGTTCGATCCGCCCGCCCGGCCGGGTCCGCACCGACGCGGACTTCACGATCACCGTCGAACACGGTCCGGAGGCCCTCGCCACCGCCGACACGGTGGTGATCCCCGCCAGCTACGAACTCGGCCCCGTCTACACCGAGGGACGGCTGACCGACGAACTCGCGGCCGCGTTCACCTACATCAGGCCCGGCACCCGGATGGTCTCCATCTGCACCGGTGGCTACGTCCTCGCCGCAGCCGGATACCTCGACGGCCGCCCCGCCACCACCCACTGGTCCTCCGCCGACCACTTCCAGAAGCTGTTCCCGGCGGTCCGGGTCGACCCCGACGTCCTGTTCATCGACGACGGGGACGTCCTGACCTCCGCCGGGGTCGCCGCCGGGATCGACCTCTGCCTGCACATCGTGCGCCGCGACCACGGCACCGCCGTCGCCAACGACGTCGCCCGGCGCACCGTCGTACCGCCGCACCGCGACGGCGGCCAGGCGCAGTACATCCAGCGCCCGGTCCCCGATGCCCAGATCGCCGGCACGACAGCCGCACGGGCCTGGGCGCTCGGACGGCTGGAACGGCCGATCCTGCTGCGCGACATGGCGCAACAGGAGTCGATGAGCGTACGGACGTTCACCCGCCGGTTCCGTGAGGAGGTCGGGATCAGCCCCGTCCAGTGGCTGACCCAGCAGCGGGTGGAACGAGCGCGTCAGCTGCTGGAGTCCACCGACCTGTCGATCGACCAGGTCGCCCGCGACGCCGGCTTCGGCACGCCCACCTCACTGCGGCAGCATCTCCAGGCGGCGCTGGGGGTGTCACCGACGATGTACCGCCGGACGTTCCGCGCGACGGTGGGAGACCGCTGCTAGCGACGTCCCCCCTGGATCCGGCCAGAACGTGCAGGTTCGAAGGGCCGACGATCGCCGTCGGCCCTTCGGCGCGTCACTGGACGCGGGGCTTCTTCTGTCCGCTGTCCGATTCGTCGTCGTCGTCGGATCCCGGGACATGGACGTCCAGCACGTTGATGTTGATCTCGACGACTTCCAGGCCCGTCATCGTCTCGACCGCGTCCGTCACGTGAGTGCGGATGTTCTTCGCGGCCTCCAGGATGGGGATGCCGTACTCCACGACGATGTCGACGTCGACGGCTGCCTGCTTCTCACCCACCTCCACCTTGACCCCGCGGCCGGGATCGTTGGAGCGGGACACCTTGTCCTTGACCGCCCCCAGCGCTCGCGAGGCGCCCCGGCCCACGGAGTGGATGCCGTCGGTCTCACGTACGGCTATACCCGCGATCGTCGAGACCACGGTGTCTGCGATGGTGGTCGTCCCACGGGTTCCCCCGTCTGAATTTCCCGTTCCCAGTGCGGTACCGCCGAGAGTGTCGTTCGTCGCCATGAGTGCCTCACACAGAGTTCCTACGTGAGGGGGCAGATCGGGGACGGCGGACGAATTCCGCTGCCCTGTGCCCCTCATTCCACTGTGCTCCGGAACCCCGCTGTCCGCCATTCGGCTGACGGTCGGCGGATCTCCGTCAGTCCCGGGGCAACAGCGTGCCGAGCGGGCCCAGGTCGAGGTTGAGGTCCTCCGGACGCACACCGTGCTGCTCGCACAGCTCTGTCATGCGCTGGTCGAGCAGCATGAGCGTGGTGCCGATCTCGTCCGTCTGCTCGTCGCTGAGGTCCCCCTGCTCGATGCGGCGAATCGCCTGGCGCTCCATCAGCTGACGCAGTAGCTCGACCACGGTGAGGACCAGGGTGACGAGGTCGCGCCCCATCTTCTCCGAGTCCAGGTCGACGCGTGAAGTCGTCACAACGGCCCTCCGTCCGCCCAGGGGGCGGGCACGCGTTCATTGACCGACGACAGCAGGGCGTGCAACGACACCCGTACCAGCGGGACATCGGCGATCGCGATGACCAGATCCCCGCTGACGACCACCCCGGTCGCCAGGACACGGTCCAGGAGGTCGACCAGCGGTACGCCGATGGGGCCGCAGAGAGGGCCGGGGTTGTCCCACGGAACGATGTCGCGCGCCACGGCTCACACCTCGCCGACGAAGGAGTAGGGGACCCAGGGGCCGGACAGCTCGATCTGCGCACCGGTCCGTTCGCGCAGGGCCTCCGCGAGCAGGGCCAGTTCCGCCGCCCGGTGCTCGGCCACCAGGTAGGTGGCGTTGAGGACCTGGACGCGGTGGTCGTCCCCGGCTGCCGCCGGGCCGTGCGTCCGGAGCCGCCGGGAGGCGGTGGCGACGCGGTTCATGTCCGCGTCCACAGCTTCGGCGACGCGCAGCGAGTCCTCCTGGCGCTGCTCGCGCCGGGCCTGCAGGTTCCTCTTGCGGTCGAGGTAGGCCCGGCCCGCTCCCGGAGCCGGACGGGACGGGCCCGCGGCTGCCTTCGGCTCCTCCGCCGGGCTGCTGTCGCGCTTCTGGGGGACGTGGGCCGCGTACACCTTCACTCCCCATTCGGCATGCCGCGCGATGCGCTTCAGCGCGGTGTGAAAGCGGGCCGACTCCTTGGTCAGCGCGAGCCTGGCGCTGTCCTCCCCGTGGTACAGCGTGGCCAGGGGCAGGGGAACGGTCGGCGCGTGGGCGGCCACCGCCGACACGACCTCGTGGTGGGCGCGGGCGTACCGTTCGAGTTCCGGCTCGTCCGCCAGACGTTCCTGCCAGGCCTCGTCCGTGAACTCAGCCGCTCGAACGGTCTGCACGATCGCCGTCAGGGCTCCGAACGACAGAGGACGTACGGGTGTCTCGCGCGTGACTCCGGGCACTCCGTCAAGAGGCAGCCGGTCCTCGGTCCGGCAGACCGCGTACACGTACATGGCATTCGCATCCGAAGCCCGGGGGCTGCGCTCCGTCATGTGCCTCTGTTCTCCCTCGGATCACTTCTCGGACGCGGACATGTCTTCGGACTTGGACTCAAGCGCGTCCAGGCGTGCGCGCAGTTCACGGTTCTCGTCCTCCAGGGCGTTCCGTGCCGCGTGGGAGCTGAGCGCCGGATCGGTCTCCCACCAGTCGATGCCGGCCTTCTTCGCGGTATCAACAGAAGCCACGAAGAGGCGCAGTCTGATCGTGAGCAACTCGATGTCGAGGAGGTCGATCTTGATGTCTCCGGCGATCACGATGCCCTTGTCGAGGACGCGCTCAAGGATGTCGGCGAGATTCGTGGTCTGCGGCCCGGAGGCAGGGTAGCCACCCTGCCTGAAGTCGAGATCAGTCACGACGAGCCTTTCGCGATGGCCGTTTGCCGCGGGCAGCCCGCTTCCGGGGAGGCGCGGCTTCCTCTTCTTCTTCCTCCTCCTCCGGTTCTTCCTGCTCTTCTTCTTCCTCTTCCTCTTCCTCCTCCGGTTCTTCCTCCTCCTCGTCCTCGTCGTCGTCTACCGGTTCCTCGTCGTCGTCGTAGTCCTCGTCCTCGTAGTCCTCGTCCTCGTCGTCCCCCTCCTCGCCGCCCTCCTCGTCCTCGTCCTCGTCCTCATAGCCGTCCTCGTCCTCGTTCTGGTTCTCCTCCTCTTCCATGGCGTCCTCGTGGGTCACCACGACCTCTCCGTCGCGGATCTCGCCGCGCCACCCCTCGGGCTCCTCCTCGGTGAGGGTGACGTAGCGCTGGAAGTGCTTGAAGTCCAGTCGCATACGGCGCCCCTGAGCGCGCCAGAGGTTGCCCGTCTTCTCGAAGAACCCGGACGGGTAGTACTCGACGACCAGGACGATGCGGGTGAGGCTCGGGGCCAGTTCGTGGAAGCTCACGGCGCCGCGCGTGGTGCCCTTCGCCCCCTCGGACGTCCAGACGATCCGTTCGTCGGGCACCTGTTCCTGAACGGTCGCCTTGAAGCTGCGCGAGGAGGGCCCGACCTTGACCTTCCAGTCGCTGGTCATCTCATCGCCCATCGAGACGTCACGCACGCCCTTGGCGAAGCTGCTGAACTGGTCGTACTGAGTCCAGTAGTCGTAAGCCGTACGCAGGGGCACGCCCACATCGAGCACCTCGATGATGTTCATGACCTTGCTGCCACTCGGCTTGCGCTTGCCCTTTCCTCCGCCGAAGGCCTCCTTGGCCTTGTCCACGACGTTGTCCTTGACACCCTTCGCCTTCTCCGAGACGAACGCCTTCACCGGCGAATCGCCCTTGAGGATGCGCGAACCCATCGCGGGAAGTTCTCCGCCGTTCTCGGCGACGTCGGTCAGCCGGCCCGTGACATCGGTCAGCTTCTCGCCCGCCTTCTCGGAGAGCTTGTCCACCTGGGCGCTGAGGAAGTTGGACAGCTCGCCACGGAGCCTGCCCATTCCCGTCTCTTCTTCCTCGCCCTCGTCTGCCTCGGGCTCCTTGTTCTCCGTCTTGGCCATGACGCGCTACCTCCGGCCGCTTGAACGCTTGGATGCGGTGCGCTTGCCCGGCGATGTCTTCTTCGCGGCCGTCTTCTTCGCCGCCGTCTTCTTCGCAGCGGTCTTCTTGGCCGCGGTCTTCTTGGCCGGGGGTGCCTTCTTCGCCGCGGTCTTCTTGGCGGCCGTCTTCTTCGCAGCGGTCTTCTTGGCCGGGGCCTTCTTGGCCGGGGCGGACTTCTTCGCTGCGGTCTTCTTCGCGGGAGCCGCCTTCTTCGCCGCGCTCTTCTTCGCCGCGCTCTTCTTCGCCCCGGAGTCCTTGTCAGCACCACTCCTGGCCGACCGGGACGGGGCCCGCCGGGAGGGCCGATGCCTCGGCTGCGGCTTCTCCGGCTCTTCCTCGGGCTCCTCTTCCTCCTCTTCCTCTTCCTCTTCCTCTTCCTCTTCCTCCTCACCCTCTTCCTCGTCTTCGCCCTCCTCGGGCTCCTCTTCCTCCTCTTCCTCGTCTTCCTCCTCTTCGCCTTCGGGCTCGTACTCTTCTTCGTCCTCGTACTCCGCGCCCTCGCCGTCCGGAGCCTCGTCGTACTCGTCCTCGTACTCGTCCTCGTACTCGTCCTCTTCGCCCTCGTCCTTCCGAGGTTCGATGAGACGGGCCGTGCGGTCGCTGATCGCATCGGCCAGCGAGCTCACGCCGCGGTTGGCCGCCGCGGTCATCGCCTTGCGCCCCGCGTCGAGGACCTCGCCCCTGAGCTGATTCTGCAGTTCCGCGAACTGGGGAACCTCTCCCAGCCGGCGCATGCCCTCCGCGGCGAGCTGACGGGGTTCCAGGCCGAACCGTCTGCCGGCCAGGTACGTCGCCACGGTCAGGGCAAGCCGCCCCTTCTTCGTCCGACCCAGCACATAGCCGCCCACTACTGCGGCGGCCAGGGTCACCTTGGCCTGGTCATCCATGAGCACGTCACCTCTGATCCATCCGTGCCGGGCCGACCCGTGCGGCGTGCAGCCGGTCAAGCAACCGTTCCTCTTGCCGTTCGAATTCCTCCAGGGTGATGTCGCCGGTCTCGTATTCCTGGTTGAGAAGGGCCAGTTGGGTTCGCAGTACGGCTGGGTCGTGCAGCTCCCGCTCAGCGGCGTCGTTGAGCTTCTCCGCCACCCAGACCACGCCGCGCACAGGCGCGATGGGAAGCGTGAGCAAGCCGGTGATCAGCCCCATGTCACACCCCGCCCACGAGCACGGAACGGGCCTCGGGCCCGACGAAGCTGTAGCAGGGCAGCGGACCGGCCAGGCGGAGCTCCACGTGGTCCCGGTGGGCGTCCGCGAAGTGCCGGGCGTTCGCCAGGAAGGCTTCACTGGCGCCGCGTTCGACGAGGAAGGACACGTTGAGCACGCAGCCCGGAACCTCAGGTCCTGCCGCGACGGCACGGGAGCCGGGGGTGAGTTCCCGCAGAACGCGCTGGCCGGCCGCTGTCGCCCTGCGGGCGAGCGCTGCGGCGACGGCTTCACCCAGCCGGAGACTGGCCTCGTAGCCGGGGCGCCTTCGCACCGCCTCGCGCAGCCGCCGTACGGTCTTGTCCTCGGCGACGAGAGCGGCCAGCGCGTTCTGCGCCGGAAGCGCTTTGACGTTGATCTCGAAGCGGCCGGACAACTGCTCCAGGGTGGCGGTGTGGTCGGCTTCGGCGCCGGCCAGTTGATGCAGGACGGTCTCTTCGTCCGGGGCGACCATGCCGAAGCGCATGGGCAGCACCGGCCCCTCGTCCGCCAGGCGCATCAGGAGTTCCTGGTGCGCCAGCAGGTCGCGGCGTCGCGCGCGCAATCCGGGCGCCGCATCGCTGACAACCGCGTCGAGCCCGCCCGTGGTGATGGTCCGCAGGACGGCGGGAGGGGACCCCACACCGCCGATGCCCTTCGGGAGCGCCGTGCCCGCGCGCATGACGGCGTAGACGTAGACCCCGTCGGCTGCCATGGTCATGCCGCCACGCGCCGGCGCCGGCTCTGGCTGCTGCGGGCAGGCGCTCGCCGCTTCTTCGGGCGTTCGTGCTGCTCGTCCTCGTCCTCGTCGTCGGACTTGTCGTCGCCGCCACCCACCGCCTTGCGCACGGTGTCACCCATGGTCTCGGCGGCTTTACGAACCTTGCGCTTGCCGACGGACTTGGCCACACCGCCACTGAGCAGCTCGGGGACGGTGGTGCTGCCGGAATCGCGTTCGAGGTCGAGCCTGTTGCAGGCCTCGGCGAACCGGAGGTACGTGTCCACGCTCGCGACGACGATGCGCGCGTCGATCTTCAGGATCTCGATGCCGACGAGCGACACCCGGATGAATACGTCGATCACCATGCCGCGGTCAAGAATCAATTCCAGTACGTCGTACAGCGTGCCGGCGCGCGGCGGGCAGGCCACTACCTCGTCGGAGTAAGTGGTCGCACTCATGGAATGTCCTTCCAGCAGGGGGAGCGAACACGATCATTCGTCGGCGGAACCCCGCCGGTACCGGCGGACCCGCTGGTATTCCAGGAGTTCGCCGGCCCGGTCGAGCTGCACCTCGTACGAGGCGAGGAGGCTTGTGGTGTCCGGGATCCGGGGCACTTCCAGGACGTCCACGACCACGCACCAGCCGTCGTCGGAATGTCTGACTGCGGACACACCCTCTGCGGGGTGACCGATGAGCCCCTCCAGGCTCCGACAGGCAGCCTTCGCCGCATGTTCCGGGCCTCGCGCGGGTGCCGCGCGGCGGGCGGTCGCCGTCTTTGCTTTCGCGGCGCGTGTGCGACGTTCTTCTGCCATAAGGCCAGTCTGGCGACTCCGGCCAGTCACGCATCTTGAGCGATGCCATCAGTGCTCGCGGGGCTCCGCACCGGGGTGCCGGAGAGGCCTCGCGGCGCTTCGGCACTCTTCCGCGGAACAGCCCACGTCCACCCGCCCCGCACCCGGGGAGTCAATGCGTTTCGCATATGAGCCCCCTGGAATCCGGGACCGGCGGACGCAGCCCGGGTAAAGCTCCCGGTACACGCTCCCGAGTTGTGGACAGCATCGATCCCGGCAGCCAGGATGCGACTGCCGGGATCGGCGCGGAGTGGAAGCGGTGTTACTCCTTGATGGCGTCCTTGGCCTTCTCCTTGGCCTGGCGCAGGTCACCCTTGGTTTCGTCGGCGCGCCCCTCGGCCTTCATGGACTCGTTGCCGACAGCGCCTCCGACGACCTTCTTGACCTTGCCCTCGACCTGTTCGCCCTTGGCCTGAGCCTTCTCATCCGCAGCCACAACGACTCACATCCTTCCGTATTCGATGAACGCGACATCCCACGTCTGGCCAGAACCCCTGCCACTCAAACCCCCGACTGTTGCCTCACGGAAATTATCGTGACGCAGGGTGGCGTAATCCACACAGCAGGGTGGCGGAACCCGCGCATAGGATCGGCAGGAGTGAACGGTCCGGACCGGGGAAGTCGTTGGCTCGGAGGTTGATAACAATGGTTCCTGTTCTTCTCGTTCTTCTGCTCGCCCTGATCCTTTTCGGCGCGGGTTTCGCACTCAAGATCCTTTGGTGGATCGCCGCCATCGTGCTGATCGTATGGCTGCTGGGCTTCGTCATCCGCCCTGCGGCGGGCGGCGGCAAGCGTGGCCGCTGGTACCGCTGGTAGACAGCGTTCAGCAGATTGATATGGGCGGGGTCCCGACGTGACTACGACGTCGGGACCCCGCCCGCTTTCACGCTCCCGCGAAGAAGAGAAAGGCGACAAGCGATCGTCCAGCTTTCTCCGAACCAAGGATGTGTAAGAGGAGAACGACGGGGCACGCGATGTTCCGAGAGCGCGTCACCGAACACCGGGAGACGCCTTCTCGACTCAAGGCCGACGCTTTTGAGTGAACCATCATTCCAATGAGGGAGCCGTTATATGAGTGACAACATCTGGGGCTATCAGCCGACCACCGGTTACACCGCGGGCGCCGACCTGACGGGGTACAAGGTGGAAGCGACCGATGGAAGCATCGGCAAGGTCGACAAGCACTCGGACGATGTCAACTCCGCCTACCTCGTGGTCGATACCGGTGTCTGGATCTTCGGCAAGCACGTTCTGCTGCCGGCCGGCACCGTGCGCACCATTGACGAGGCCGAGCGGAAGATCTTTGTCGACCTCACCAAGGACCAGATCAAGGACTCGCCCGAGTTCGACAAGGACAAGCATGTCGGGGACGCGGGGTACCACGAGCAGGTCGGCGGCTACTACCGGAGCCACCGCCGCTCCTGATCACACCGCACCACTTCACGACGTGGGGTCGGCCGGACCCGTTCCGGCCGACCCCACGTCGTCGCGCGCGGGCAGGCCCGTCCCGGCCCGGTCAGGCGGGATTCCGCCGTCTCGCGAGGCCGGAGGCCGCCAACCGCAGCCCGGCCCCTCAGAACACCAGCACCCCCCGTGCCACCCGCCCGTGGTGCGCGTCGTCCGCCGCCTTGGCGAAGTCCTCCACCGGGTAGGTCTCGGTGACGAGTTCGTCCAGCAGCAGCCGGCCCTCCCGGTACAGGTCCGCGTACAGGGCGATGTCCCGCTGCGGGCGCGAGGAGCCGTAGCGGCAGCCCAGGATCGACTTGTCCAGGAACATCGACGAGACCAGGAACGACGCCTCGGCCGTCGCCGCGGGCACGCCCAGCAGGATCGCCTGGCCGTGCCGGTCCAGCAGGTCGATCGCGGTACGGATCAGCTCGGTGCGGCCCACGCACTCGAAGACGTGGTCGGCGCCGCTCGGCAGGATCTCCCGGACGCGCTCGGCCGAGGTCAGGAAGTGGGTGGCGCCGAACTGCCGGGCCACCGCCTCCTTCTCCGGGTTGGAGTCGACCGCCACGATGGTCAGCGCCCCGGCGATCCGCGCCCCCTGGATCACATTGAGCCCGATACCGCCGGTGCCGATCACGACGACGCTCTCGCCGCGGTCGACCCTGGCCCGGTTCAGTACGGCTCCGACTCCCGTCAGCACCCCGCAGCCGATCAGGGCCGCCGAGGTGAGCGGCAGGTCCGCGGGGATCTTCACCGCCTGCACGGCCTTGACCAGGGTCCGTTCGGCGAACGCCGAATTGGACGCGAACTGGTACAGCGGCTTCCCGTCCCGCGAGAACGGCTGCCCCGGCATCCCGATCGCCTTGCGGCACATCGTCGGCCGGCCCCGGTCGCACTGGGCGCACGCGCCGCAGCTGGCCAGCGTGGACAGCGACACGTGGTCGCCGGGCGCCACATGGCTCACGCCCGCGCCGACCGCCTCGACCACGCCCGCGCCCTCGTGCCCGAGCACCACCGGCAGCGGGAACGGTATCGTCCCGTCGATCACCGACAGATCGCTGTGGCAGAGGCCTGCCGCGGCCACCGCGACCAGCACCTCGCCGGGACCCGGATCACGTATCTCCAGATCGTCGACGACCTCGGTCCGCTTGCCGTCGAAGACGACGCCTCTCATCTCGGCTCCCTCGGTAGGCCGAGCACGCGCTCGGCGATGATGTTCCGCTGGATCTCGTCCGAGCCGCCGTAAATGGTGTCGGACCGGGTGAACAGGAACAGGCGCTGTACCTCGTCGAGTTCGTACGGTGAACCGGGCGACCAGTCCCGGGGGCCGACTGCTCCGGCCGCGCCCCTGATCTCCACGGCCAGTTCGCCCAGGCGCTTGTGCCAGCCGCCCCAGAGCAGTTTCGCGACGCTGGGCACGCCGGGGTCGGTGGTGGTGCCGAGGGTGCGCAGGGCGTTCCAGCGCATCGTCCTCAGCTCGGCCCACTGGCGGACGAGCCGTTCGCGCAGGACCGGATCACCGGCGGCGCCGCTGTCGACGGCGGCCCGGACCACGCGGTCCAGCTCCGCGGCGAACCCGATCTGCTGGACGAGCGTGGAGACGCCGCGCTCCAGGGCCAGCAGGCCCATGGCGACGGCCCAGCCGTTGCCCTCGCCGCCGACCACCTCCTCGGCGTGCGCGCCGTCGAAGTAGACCTCGTTGAACTCGCTGGTCCCCGACATCTGCCGGATCGGCCGCACCTCGATCCGGCCCGGCTGGTCCATCGGTACCAGCAGGAACGACAGGCCGTGGTGGCGCCGCGAACCGGGCTCGGTGCGGGCCAGGACGAAGCACCAGTCGGCGTCCCGGGCGAGCGAGGTCCAGATCTTCTGGCCCGTTACGCGGTGCCCGCCGCGCTCCGGATCGCGTACGGCGGCCGTCCGCACCCCGGC
This sequence comes from Streptomyces sp. NBC_01260, assembly GCF_036226405.1. NCBI lineage: Bacteria > Bacillati > Actinomycetota > Actinomycetes > Kitasatosporales > Streptomycetaceae > Streptomyces > Streptomyces sp. NBC_01260. The sequence goes on from NZ_CP108464.1 coordinate 3,431,371, forward strand.
GAGGTCGGATCCGGCGTCCGGCTCGCTGTACCCCTGGCACCACAGGGTCTCGCCGCGCGCGATGGGCGGCAGGAAGCGGCGCCGCTGCTCCTGGCTGCCGTACGCGATGAGGGTCGGAGCGAGCAGGTTCTCGCCGATGTGGCCGACCCGGGCGGGGGCGCGGAGGCGGGCGTACTCCTCGGCCCAGACGACCTGCTGGGTGAGGGTGGCCCGGCGGTTGCCGTGCGCCTCAGCGCCGACCGCCTCGCCGCCGCGCGCCTCACCGCTGCCCTCCCAGCCGAGGCCGATCCAGCCGCCGCCGCCCAGTTCGCGCTCCCAGGCGCGCCGGACCGCGACGCCCTCGTGCTCGCTGCCCGGACCGCCGGTGCCGGCGGCCGCCGCGTACTCGCCGACGAGGTGGGCCTCCAGCCAGGTGCGGGCTTCCTCGCGGAACGTGGCGTCGTCGGGGCCGAAGGTGAAGTCCACGCTGCCTCCTGTCGGTACGGGGCGCACGGTGGACCCGTCCGCCACTTCACGCCTACGCCTACGCCTCCAGGACCGGCGCCCACTTCAAGCCCGTCCGGCGCTTGAGGACCGGGGTCCGGGGCAGCGCCCCGGCGACGGTCCCGCGCGCCCGGCAACCGCCGGCCCCGCCTCCGGACAAGCCCCCTCACGCATTCGGCCGCTTCGCGGCACGCGCCGCCTCCGCCATCTCCTCCAACTGCGCCAGCATCGGCATCGGGTCCGTCCCCACCGTCCCCGGCAGGAAGTCCGCGATGCGTTCCGGGGTCCACGCCGCCCCCTCCGCGTACCCCGCGCGCAGCTCCCTCGGCTGGGCCCAGACCGCGATCTTCGGGCCCGCGATCGTGTACACCTGGCCGGTGATCCTCTCGGCGCGGGCCCGCTCGCTGAGCAGGTAGACGACGAGCGCCGCCACGTCCTCAGGCTCGCCGATCTCCTTGAGCTCCATGGGGACATTGGCGGACATCCGGGTACGCGCCACCGGAGCGACCGCGTTCGCCGTGACGCCGTACTTGTGCAGGCCCAGCGCCGCACTGCGGACCAGCGAGATGATCCCGCCCTTCGCGGCGCTGTAGTTCGCCTGCGCCACGCTCCCCTGGTGGTTGCCGCTGGTGAAGCCGATCAGCGTGCCCGCGCCCTCCTGCTTGCGCATCACCGCGGACGCGGCCCGGAAGACGGTGAACGTGCCCTTGAGGTGGGTGGCGATCACGGGGTCCCACTCCTCCTCGGACATGTTGAACAGCATCCGTTCACGCAGGATGCCGGCCACGCACACCACCCCGTCGATGCGCCCGAACCGTGCCAGCGCGGTGTCCACGACCCGCTGCCCGCCGGCCATGGTGGAGATGTCGTCCGCCACCGCGACCGCTTCGCCGCCCGCCGCCACGATCTCCTTGACGACGGACTCGGCTATCTCGCTGGCGGGTTCGCCGCCCTCTATCGAGACGCCGTAGTCGTTGACCACGACGCCGGCCCCCTCGGCCGCCGCGGCGAGCGCGACGGCCCGCCCGATGCCTCGTCCGGCACCCGTGACGGCCACCACTTTGCCTGCCAAGAAGTTCCCCATGCCCGGCCCCTTCCCGCGGTTTCTGACGGACCGTTAGATTCTATGGGTCATCAGGTCCACCGGCACAAGCCCCAGGAGGCTCCATGTCACTGCCGGACGAGTTCCACGACATCGCCAAGCGCGTGAACAACTGGGGCCGCTGGGGCGCGGACGACGAGATCGGGACGCTCAACCTCATCACCGACGAGGTCGTACGGGAGGCGGCGGCCACCGTCCGCACCGGGCAGCGGGTAGCGCTCGCGCTGCCGCTCCAGCAGGACGGCGTGCAGAGCGGGCTGATCCAGGGGCGGATCAATCCGCTGCACACCATGGTCCAGATCAATCAGGAACTGTTCGGTCCCGGCACCGTCGCCACCAGCGACGACAGCGCGGTCCTGAGCCTCCAGACCGCCACCCACTGGGACGCCCTCACCCATGTCTCGCACTCGGGGAAGATCTACAACGGCCGCCCGGCCGACACCATCACCGCCCACGAGGGCGCGCGGTTCAGCGGCATCGAGAAGGCCCCGCACATCGTCTCGCGCGGGGTGCTGCTCGATGTGGCCCGCGCCCACGGGGTGGACCGGCTGCCCGGCGGCCACGCCGTCACCCCCGAGGACCTGGAGGCGGCCGAGGAACTGGCCGGGGTCCGGGTGCGGGCCGGTGACATCGTGCTCGTACGGACCGGGCAGGTGCAGGTCTATCTGGCCGGGGACAAGAACGCGTACGGCTATCCGTCACCGGGGCTGTCGATCCGGACGCCCGAGTGGTTCCGGGCCCGGGATGTGGCCGCGGTCGCCAATGACACGCTGACCTTCGAGATCTTCCCGCCGGAGATCGAGGACCTGTGGCTGGGGGTGCACGCGCTGGACCTGGTCGAGATGGGCATGCTGCAGGGCCAGAACTGGAACCTGGAAAAGTTGTCCACAGCGTGTGCGGAATCGAGCCGCTACGGCTTCCTGCTCTCCGCCATGCCGGAGCCCTTCGTGGGAGCCACCGGCACACCGGTCGCCCCGGTCGCGGTCTTCTGAGGAGCGACCGCGGCAGAACCGGGCCGGCGCAGGGCCGGGCCCCGCACCGCCGGAACCGGCGCTCCTGACGAACCTACGCGCGATGGGTGACCGCGTGCGACGCCTCGTACGCGGCGCCCGCCTCGCGCCCGCCGGCGTCGCAGCCGCCGGTGTCGCACGGGGCGGCGCCGTGCGCGCCCGCCCCTTGGGCGCAGGGCTGCATCTGCACCTGGATCAGCGGGATGCCCCGGTCCACCTCGCACCAGATGCGCTTGCCGGCGCCCTCCGGCTGCCAGCCCCAGCGGTCGGCCAGTCCGTCGACCAGCTCCAGGCCCCGGCCGCCGGTGTCCTCGCCCTCCGCGTGCCGCTGCTGCGGCGGACGGCAGCTGGTGTCGGCCACCTCGACCCGTACGGTCCCGGCGTTACCCGGCGCTCCCGTCGAGCCGAACAGCATCCGCAGCACGGCCGGACAGCCGGTGTGCACGACCGCGTTGGTGACCAGCTCCGAGATCAGCAGGATGAGCGTCTCGGCCAGCGGCTCGTCGTCTCCTATCCCGGACCCGACCAGCCTCGAACGCGCCCATCTGCGGGCCCGGCCGACCTCTGCGGGGTCGGCCCCGACCTCCAACTGAACCTGAAGCACCTGCACCGCTCACACCATCCGAACCGGCGGACACATCGCCTCGCGCCTCCTCAGGGTCACGGAACGTGATTCCCTTACGAGACAGCATGGTTGACGTACAGTCACCGCAACAAGCGCTTCGGGCATATTCCAGCGCGAAGGAGTACGCGTGGTGCATACTGTGCGACGCACGTTGCGGAGAGTCGAACAGAGGCGCTCGGAGACCGCGGAAACCCTGAAAATCGTTTCCCCGGCAGGCCCGGCCCCTCTGTGTGGATCACGAGCAGGGCACCTCTCGCGGACCGGAGCAGCCGTACAGGCCACATCCGGATCGCCAGGTTCCAGAACCACTCGCATCCAACGGAGCGTACCCGAGCCCGGCGCCGACTCCACCCCGTGACGAATCACGCAAAGGACACAAGCCGGTATCGGCGCATACCGGCTGCACTGTGTTACTCCGCAGCGTGAACCTCAGGGGTCCGTCGCGTCACACGCACGCAGCGGGCGCCCGGCCGCCCGGGGTCAGGCCAGATCGGCGGCCAGCACCTCCTCCGCGTCCGCCGCCGTCAGCCACTGCCCGGACCGCAGCCAGGCCCGCTTGAGGTGCAGATGGACATCCGCCTCCCAGGTGAAGCCCATGCCGCCGTGCACCTGGAGGCAGTCGCGGGCATTGCCGACGGCCGCGTCGTCGGCGAGCAGCTTGGCCCCGGCGATCTCCACCGGGTCCGCGGTCACGGCGGCCGCGTAGACGGCGGTACGGGCCGTCTCGGCGCGCACCAGCATTCCGGCGCACAGATGCTTGACCGCCTGGAAGGCCCCGATCGGCGCTCCGAACTGTTCGCGTTCACCGGCGTGTTGAACCGCCGCCTCCAGGCTGCGGGCGGCACTGCCGAGCTGTTCGGCGGCGGTCAGCAGGGCGCCCTCGCGGCGCAGCCGCGCCCCTTCCGGCAGCGGTTCGCCGTCGTGCGCGGCCAGGTCCGGCACCCGCCACAGGGGGGTGCCCGGGTCGAGCGACCGCACGGGCCGGGCCTCCCGCAGGACCTGCCGCAGCGCCCCGCCGGTCAGCACCCGTGCCCGGTCCCCGTCCAGGACCAGCAGCGCGTCGGCCTGCGCCAGGTGCCCCACCGGCCGCCCGGCCTCCGCCAGCGCCACCACGGCCTCGCCCTCCGCCGCCCCCTTCACCACGCCCGCGGCGAGCTCGGTGGCGGCCAGGGGGCCCGGCAGGAGGGACCGCCCGATCTCATCGAACATGAGTACGGATTCGGGCAGGCCGAGCCCGACGCCGCCCGCCGTCCCGGGCAGCCGCAGCGCGAAGAGGCCGGCCGCGCCGAGCTCCCGCCACAGCTCACGGCCGACGCCCCCGCCCCCGTCGAGCGTGGCCCGCATCCGGTCCCTGGCGAACCGGCCGGCGAGCAGTTCCCGTATCCCCGTCCGCAGGGCCCGCTGGTCCTCCGAGAGCCGGAAGTCCACTGTCCGCTCACCGCCCCTTCGGCAGGCCGAGAATCCGCTCGGCGACGATGTTCCGCTGGATCTGCGAGGTACCGGCCGCGATCGTGTACGAGAGCGAGGAGAGCCGGTCCAGCACCCACTCCCGGTCCAGGTCGAGGGCGTCGCCCGCCCCGAGCACCTCGGCCGCCGCCTCGTACAGCTCCTGGCGGGCGTGCGAGTAGCGCAGCTTGAAGACCGAGCCGCCGGTACCGGGGACTCCGCCGGTGCTCTGCGCCTCGCTGACGTTCCACTGGGTGAGCCGCCACAGCGCCCGGAACTCGGCGTTCAGCCTGCCCAGCCTCCGGCGCAGGACCGCGTCGTCCCAGCGCCCGCTGCGCCGCGCCTCGGCCGCCAGGGCGTCCAGGGTGCGGCGGCAGGCGACGACCTCGCCCACGAAGGCCGTACCCCGCTCGAAGGAGAGGGTGACCATGGTGACCCGCCAGCCGTCGTTCTCCTCGCCGACGCGATGCGAGACGGGCACCCGCACCTCGTCGAGGAACATCTCGGCGAATTCCGTCGACCCGGCGAGTGTGCGCAGCGGCCGCACGGTGACGCCCGGAGCGTCCATCCGCATCGCGAGCCAGCTGATCCCGCGATGCCTGGGCGCCGCCGGGTCGGTGCGCACCAGCAGCTCGCACCAGTCGGCGACCTCCGCGTGCGAGGTCCAGATCTTCTGCCCGCTCACCACGTAGTCGTCACCGTCGCGCACCGCCCGGGTCCGCAGCGAGGCCAGGTCCGAGCCCGCCTCCGGTTCGCTGAACCCCTGGCACCAGACCTCGTCGCCGCGCAGCACCGGCGGCAGCCAGCGGGCCCGCTGCGCGGCGGTGCCCTCGGCGGCGATGGTGGGCCCGGCGTGCAGCAGCCCGACGAAGTTCGCCCCGACGTAGGGCGCCCCGGCGCGCTCCGTCTCCTCCAGGAAGATCAGGTGCTGGGTCGGGGTGGCGCCCCGGCCGCCCGCGTCGGCGGGCCAGTGCAGGCCCGCGTAGCCGGCGTCGTACAGCAGCCGCTGCCAGCCGGTGTCGTACGCCCGCCGCCCCGGCCAGTCGCCGGGGTCCGGCCTGCCGGGCAGCCCGGGGAGCGCCGAGGCCAGCCACTCCCGCAGCCGCGCCCGGAACTCCTCCTCCTCATCCGTGTACGAGAGGTCCACCGCGCGCCTACTTGTCGAGGTCCAGGCCGAGCATCCGGATCGCGTTCCCGCGCATCAGTTTGTGGACGGTCTCGTCGTCCAGCCCCTTGACGTGGTCGAGGGCGACCTCCTTCGTGTTCGGGAAGGTCGAGTCGACGTGCGGGTAGTCGGTCTCGAAGGTGGCGTTGTCCCGGCCGACGACGTCGAGCGAGGCGATGCCGTGCTTGTCGCGGAAGAAGCAGCAGAACATCTGCCGGTAGTAGTACGTCGACGGCGGCTCGGGGATCAGATCGCGCACCCCGCCCCAGGCCCGGTGCTCCTCCCAGACGTCATCGGCCCGCTCCAGGGCGTACGGGATCCAGCCCATCTGGCCCTCGCTGTAGGCGAGCTTCAGCTGCGGGAACTTCACCAGGACCCCGCTGAAGAGGAAGTCCATCATCGAGGCCATGGCGTTGTTGAAGGAGAGCGAGGCCTGTACGGCGGGCGGGGCGTCGGGGGACGCGGCGGGCATCTGCGAACTGGACCCGATGTGCATGTTCACGACCGTGCCGGTCTCCTGGCAGACGGCGAAGAACGGGTCCCAGTAGCCGGTGTGGATCGACGGCAGGCCGAGGTGGGTGGGGATCTCGGAGAAGGTCACCGCCCGCACCCCGCGCGCCGCGTTCCGCCTGATCTCGGCGACCGCCAGGCCGATGTCCCAGAGCGGGATGATGCAGAGCGGGATCAGCCGGCCGCCGCTGTCACCGCACCACTCCTCCACCATCCAGTCGTTGTAGGCGCGGACGCACGCGAGCGCGACCTCCTTGTCGTGCGCCTCCGCGAAGGTCTGCCCGCAGAACCGCGGGAAGGTGGGGAAGCAGAGGCTCGCCTCGACATGGTTGAGGTCCATGTCCTTCAGCCGCTCGGCCGGGTCCCAGCAGCCGCGCCGCATCTCCGCCCGGGTGATCCCCTCCAGCGTCATGTCGTCACGGTCGAAGCCGACGGCGGCGATGTTCCGCTTGTACGGGAACTTGAGGTCCTCGTAGATCCACCAGTCGGTGGGCGGACCGTCGGGGTCCATCGTGATGACGTACTTGCCGCCGGTGTACGCCAGCTCGCCGATGCCCGCGGTCAGCGGCTGCGGACCGCGCTCGCGGTACTTGGCCGGCAGCCAGGTCGAGAACAGGTGCGGCGGCTCGATCACATGGTCGTCGACGCTGACGATCCGAGGCAGTTCCGTCATGGTGTCCCCTTCGGCGCACGCTTTTCTGATGACCCGTCAGATTGACGTCGCCCTCAGGCTAGCCCCGCACCCCTGGACCGACAAGGCGCAGCGCTCTACGCTCTCCGCACGATCTGACTACCCGTCAGCTGTGAGGGGTTCGCCGTGAACGAGACCGCACATGCCCTGGGAACATCGGGCACCTTCTGGGAGCTCATCGAACGCCGGGCCGCCCTGACCCCGGACCTGCCCTTCCTGATCCAGGACGACCGCACGCTCACCTTCGGCGAGCTGAGGACCCGCGGCGAGCGGGTGGCGGCCGGCCTGTACGGGATGGGGGTGCGGCCGGGAACCGTGGTCGCCTGGCAGCTGCCGACCCGGCTGGAGACGGCGCTGCTGTCCTTCGCGCTGGCCCGGATCGGGGCGGTGCAGACGCCCCTCATCCCCTTCTACCGCGACCGCGAGATCGGCTTCGCGCTGCGCGAGTCGAAGGCCGGGTTCTTCGCCGTGCCCGGCACCTGGCGCGGCTTCGACCATGCGGCGATGGCCGGTCGTCTGGCGGCGGGGCTCGACCGCCCGCCGCAGGTCTTCGAGGCGTACGAGACCCTCCCGGACGGCGATCCGGCGATCCTGCCCCCACCGCCCGCCGACGGCACGTCGGTGCGCTGGATCTACTGGACCTCGGGCACCACCTCCGACCCGAAAGGCGTCCTGCACACCGACCGCAGCCTGATCGCGGCCGGCTCCTGCCTGGCCCACGCCCTGCGTCTGTCGGCGGCCGACGTCGGCTCGATGGCCTTCCCGTTCGCCCATGTCGCCGGCCCGGACTATTCGGTGATGCTGCTGCTGTACGGCTTCCCCGCGGTGCTGTTCGAGCACTTCGCGATGCCGGACGCGCTGGCGGACTACCGGCGTCACGGGGTGACGGTCGCGGGCGGCTCCACCGCGTTCTACTCGATGTTCCTGGCCGAGCAGCGCAAGGCCCCGGACGAACCGCTGATCCCCACCCTGCGCCTGCTGGCGGGCGGCGGTGCGCCGAAGCCGCCGGAGATCTACCACGCGGTGGTCCGCGAGATGGGCGTCCAGCTCACCCACGGGTACGGCATGACCGAGGTCCCCATGATCACGATGGGCGACCCGGACGACACGGTGGAACAGCTCGCGGAGACGGAGGGGCGGCCGCCCGAGGGCATGGAGATCCGGATCACCGACGAGGACGGCAAGCCGCTGCCGTACGACACGGACGGCGAGGTACGGCTACGGGGCGAGGCCGTCTGCAAGGGCTACCTGGCCTCCGCGAACCCCTTCGACGCCGAGGGCTTCCTGATCACGGGCGACGTCGGCCACGTCGGACCGAGCGGGCACCTCGTCCTCACCGGGCGGCTGAAGGACATCATCATCCGCAAGGGCGAGAACATCTCGGCGAAGGAGATAGAGGACCTCCTCGCCCGCCACCCCGGCGTGGGCGACGCGGCGGTGATAGGTCTCCCGGACGAGGAACGCGGCGAACGCGTCTGCGCGGTGGTGGAACAGCCCCCGCACGCCGCCGCGCTCACCCTCCCCGAACTGACGGCCTACCTGCGCGGCGAGGGCCTGTCCACCCACAAACTCCCGGAACAACTGGAACTGGTCGACGCGCTCCCCCGCAACGAGACCCTCCGCAAGGTCCTGAAGTACCAGCTGCGCGACCGCTACACGACCACCTGACCGGCACCGCCGGACGGGCTCGAAGTGTGCGGGCGCCCCGCGGCGCACCCGCACCACGACAGCCCGTCCGGCGCTTGAGGACGGAACCCTTCGCCCCGGACCGGGGCAGGGCGCGAAGGGCGAGGACCGGTCCGGGCCAAGGACCCGCGCCGCCGCCCGCCCAGGGCTACGCGTCGGGCTCGATCACCGTGAAGTACGCGGAGAACGCCGCCACCGCGTCCGCCTCCGCGATCCGCCCGTCCCGGTCCGCGTCCAGGCTCTGCGCGGCGAACGCCGCCGCGTCCGGGCTCGCGCCCAGCACCCGCAGCGCCCGCTCCACGGCGGGCACCTCGGCCGCACCGTCGTTGTCCTGGGCGGCCACGGCGAGCGCCGCGCGCAGGAAGGGGCGGGCGATCTCCGCGAACCGCTCGGGGCTGTCCCGGAGCCGTTTCACCGCGCCGCCGACGAACTCCGCACGGTTGACGCGCTGGTCCCCGTCCACGTCGGCGATGCCCGCCATGCCCTGCCAGAATGCCTCGGCCCCGCTGTAGAGCGCCTGGCCCTTGTCGCAGCGGGCCGTCGTACCGAACTCGGTGAGCAGACGGGCCGCGGCGGCGTTGAAATCCGCGCGATCGATGAATCCGTTGCCGTCCTGGTCGAAGGCGGCGAAGCGGAATGCGATCTTGCGCTCATACTCTGCGCTGTCCATGCGGGGAGCGTACGACGCCCACGGCGTTCACGTGTCATTTACCGGCCTCAGCGGCGTGACAACCCGGTACTGGACGAACGCGCCGGACAGCCGCCGCGCGGACCGGTTCAGGCCGAGAGAGGCTGGGCCTCGTCGTCGACGGCCGAATCCCAGTCGGGGTAGACCTCGAACAGCCGGCGTACGCCGAGCGCCGCGAGCACCCGGTTGACGTGGGAGCCGTCCTCCGCGCCCCGGGCGGGCAGGATCAGCCGCAGCCGGCCGCCGCAGGAACGCATCAGACGGCGGGAGGCGATCAGCACGCCGACGCCGCTGGAGTCGCAGAAGAAGACCTCGGAGAGATCGAGCACGACATCGTGGCGGCCGACGGCGACCGCGTCGTGGACGGACTGGCGGACGGCCGGTGAGGTCACCAGATCCAGCTCACCGCAAATGTGCAGCACGGTCCACCCGCCCTGCTCGCTCTCGGCCACGCTCAGTGGCTTCCGGGAACGTTCCTGGGTGAGCCAGGGGGCGTGGGCGGTGGCAGCCGGCAGGTGGTTTCCAGGAGGGGATGGCTTTGTCACGCGACTGGGCCTCTCGTTCCGGGGATTCCGGGGAGTTCGCGATCCGGAAGATTGCGTTCCTCCTCGCGGCTGCCCCGGGGCACTCCCCATGAAACACGGCCTCCCCCAGGAAGGCCCAGAAGGGTTTCAGGCAGAAAAGATCACCTCAGGTCCGATTCCGCCGCCGGGGGAGCCGCATTCCCTATCATCCAGGGCGTCCGCGCGGACGTACTTGCCGTAAAGGGACGTGCACGGCCAGTACGGCCGACTACATTCGATGTGACGAGGGGTACACGACGACGGGCACAGGGCTGGGGGTCTCATGGCCAATAACGCACCACCCCGCTGGGACCGCAAGATGCAGCAGCGGCTGGCGCGCGGAGAGGCGGCCGCCCTCGGGGAGCTCTACGACCGGTTCGCCTCGCTCGTGCACAGCCAGGCCCACCGGATGCTCGACGACGAGAGCGCCGCGGACCTGGTGACCCGGGAGGTCTTCGGGTACGTGTGGGAGAACCCCGACGACTACGATCCCAAGCAGGGCTCGATGCGGTCCTGGGTGGCCCGGCTCACCCACCGCCAGTCGGTGCGGCGGCTGCTCAGCACCGACACCGCGGGAACGTACGAGGACGCGCAGGACGGCGGGGACCGCGCGGAGCGGGCCGATCTGGAGGAGCGGGTGCGCCGTGCCACCGCGGCGGCCCGCGCCGACTACATCGTCGCGTCCATGCCCGCACCGCTGCGGGCCGCGCTGGAACTCGCGTACATCCAGCGCCGGGACTACCGGCAGACGGCGGCCGACCTCGGCGTCACCGAGGACGAGGCCCGGCGCCGGCTGCGGCTCGGGCTCCAGCTGCTGTCCACGGCCCACACCCGGCCGCTGGAGGGCTCCGCACCGCCCGGATACGGGCGGCGGCTGTGACCGACGACGCGGAAGGGCCCGACGGCGACGGACGCGAGCGCGGCGGGCAGGACGACGAGGTGCGGGGCGCCTGTCGCATACCGGGCCCGCGGGCCGCCGCGGACGACTTCGACAGGGGTCACGTGACGCCGCCACCCGCACCCGGGCCGCAATCCGCACCGCCGCCACCGGAACAGGCCGACGACCGTCCGGGGCAGCCAGGCCCACCCGGCCTGCCGAGTCCGCCGGCCCTGGTGCTCCCGCACCGCGTCCTGAAGGCGCTCCTCGGCGCGTGGGCGCTGGCCGCCTGCTCCGCCGAGGAGACCGAGGCCGTCGAGGCGCACCTCACGGAGTGCGCCCCCTGTGCGGACGAGGCGCTGCGACTGCGCGACGCGGTCGGGCTGCTGCACACCGACGGCAGCCTGGACCTCGATCCGCTGCTCCGGTCGCGGGTGCTGGAGACCTGCCTGAGCCGTCGGCCGGCCACGATCCCGGTGCCCGGCTGGGCGGCCCCGTACGACGCGGAGACCGCCCGGCTCGACGCGCTGCTGCGCGACATCGGCGCCTCCGAGTGGCACGCCCCGGTACGGCTGAAGTGGTTCGAGGGCGAGCACGCGGTCAACCGCAAGACGACGGTCGCCGGCGTCATCGGCCACCTCATGACCGTCGACGGACTGATCAGCACCGCCCTGGGCCTCGACGACCCGCTCGCCGACAGCGTCCCGGGCGTTCCGCGCCGGGGCCCCGGACCGGCGCTCGCGCCCACCGCGCGCACCGAGACGTACTGGTCGGCGGCCCGACGGCCGCCGACCCGCGCCGTCCGCGAGCCGTGGCGCGGCCAGAGCCACACCCTCATCCGCACCGTGTCCTTCGCGGGCCGCGGAGTCTCGGACCTCTCCGTCTCCTACGGCGACTTCGCGCTGCCGCTGCAGGACGCCCTGCTGGACCGTGCCTTCGAGTGCTGGGTGCACGGCGGGGACATCGCGGAGGCGGTGGACTATCCGTACGAGGCGCCCTCCGCGGCCCATCTCAACCGGATGATCGACCTGGCGGCCCGGATGCTGCCCGCCGCCCTGGCCGGGCGGCGACGGGCGGGGCTCGCCGGTCCGGCCCGCCAACTGGTGACGGCCGGTTCCCCGGGCCGCTCGCTCCATCTGGAGGTCGAGGGCCTGGGCGGCGGTGACTGGTACATCGCGCTGGATTCACCGGCCGCGGTCGGCTCCCCCGACCACGCGGTGGCCCAGGTCGCGCTGGACGGCACCGAGTTCTGCCAGCTGGTGGCGGGTCATGTGCCGCCCGTGGAGGCGGCGGCCGGCCAGCGCGGGGACCGCGAGGCGATCCAGGACGTGCTCTTCGCGGCGGCCTCGCTCAGCAGACTGTGAGACCAGCCGCCCGAACGAACCACGGACGACCGGCCGCCGCCCGAACGGCCTACGGGAAGACCACCGTGCGGCGGCCGTTCAGCAGGATGCGCCGCTCCGCGTGCCACTTCACCGCGCGCGCCAGCGCCTGGCACTCCACATCGCGCCCGATGGCCACCAGCTGGTCCGGCGTCACGCCGTGGCCCACCCGCTCGACCTCCTGCTCGATGATCGGCCCCTCGTCGAGGTCGGCCGTCACGTAGTGCGCCGTCGCACCGATCAGCTTCACGCCGCGGGCGTGCGCCTGGTGATACGGCTTGGCGCCCTTGAAGCTCGGCAGGAACGAGTGGTGGATGTTGATGATCCGGCCGCTCAGCTGCTTGCACAGATCGTCCGAGAGGACCTGCATGTAGCGGGCCAGCACGACCAGCTCCACGTCCTCCTCGCGGACCAGCTCCAGCAGCCGCGCCTCGGCGTCCGCCTTGTTGTCCCTGGACACCGGGATGTGCCGGAAGGGGACGCCGTACGAGGCGACGAGCTCGGCGAAGTCCGTGTGGTTGGAGACGACCGCGGCGATCTCGACCGGCAGCGCCCCGATCCGGGAGCGGAACAGCAGATCGTTCAGGCAGTGGCCGAACTTGCTGACCATCAGCACGATCCGCATCCGGTCCGAGGACCGGTGGATCTGCCAGTCCATCCGGAAGGAGTCACCGATCGCGGCGAAGCTCGCCCGCAGCTTGTCCGCCGTCACCGGGCTGTCCGCCGAGAAGTGGACCCGCATGAAGAACAGACCCGTGTCGTGGTCCCCGAACTGCTGACTGTCCTCGATATTGCAGCCGGTCATGAAGAGATAGCTCGACACGGCGTGCACGATGCCCATTTTGTCGGGGCACGAAAGCGTGAGGACGTACTGCTCGGACGCGGCGTCCGGGACAGCGGAGGCAACGGAATCGGCGGGCTGCGGCGCGGTCATCCCCGTAGGGTGCCACACCGCCCGGATCTCAGGCCGTTCTGGTCATGATGCGGAGCACGTCCAGCGAACGCGGCGGCACGTCCGGGTCCTCGCCGTCGTTCGAGGCGAGCAGCACATGGGCCTCGCGGGCGGCCCGGACGGCCTCCGGCCAGCCGTGGTGCTCCAGATAGGCGGACACCTGGGCGTCCGCGCCGACCTGGTGCATGATGCGCAGCACCCGCAGCACGGCGACGTCGACGAGGGCGGCCTCGCCGGAGTCCCGGAAGACCGTGCCGACGTATTTCTCGGCGGACCAGTTGTCGAGCCAGGTGTCCTCGACCAGGCGGTACACGGCGTCGGTGACGTCGCCGTATCCCTCCCGGCCGGCCAGCCAGCACTCGTGGTGGAAGACGGGGTCGGAGAGCATGTGCAGCGCCGAGCGCACGTTGCTGCGCCAGCGCCACCACGGAATGTCGTTGAGCGGCATGCCGCCCATGGTGGAGGAGCGACGGCCGCGACGGGAAGTGTTCTCGGAACCTGGCTGCACAGCTGTCGATCGTACGTTCCCTTTCCGGCCTCCCGTGCGGCCCCCTGCAATTCACCCGGATGTCACCGAGCGTTGAACGCGGCACACTGCAGCGTTACCCCCGGGCGGGGATCGTCTGTGCCCATGACCGGACGGCAACGCCCCATCCCTTCCCGCCCTTCGAGGCTGCTCATCAGCACTGTGGCGGCAGGGGCCTTGCTGATGACCGGCTGCGGTGCGCTCCCTGGGGCATCGGGGGACTCCAGGGAGCCCGTCACCGTCGTCACCTGGGCACCCAGCGGCGCGTCCGGCCCGGACACGGCCAACATGGCGGGAATGACCGCGATGGCGCGGGCGTACGCCCGCTGGGTCAACGGCGACGGCGGGCTCGACGGACACAGGCTGCGGGTGGTCACCTGCGACGAGGAGGACACCTCGGTCGGCGCGGGGAACTGCGCCCGGCTGGCCGTCGAGGAGAAGGCCGTCGCGGTCGTCGGCTCCTACAGCCGGCACGGGCGGGCGTTCATGGCGCCGCTGGAGGTGGCCGGGATTCCGTACATCGGCGGGTACGGCGCCTCCGAGGAGGAGTTCCGAAGCTATCTGTCCTACCCCGTGACCGGCGGCCAGTCCGCGCTGCTGGCCGGCAACGCCAAGCAGCTGGCCCGCAGGTGCGACCGGGTCTCCCTGGTGCGGCCGGACACCCTGGGCGGCGACGGGCAGTCCTGGCTCCTGAACACCGGCCTCACCGAGGCCCGTCGGCCCGCGCCGCTCGACATCCGGGCGGCGGAGACGGCCACTTCCTACGACGACGCGGCCGGCCGGGCACTGGCCGGGGCGGGCGCGTCCGGCGGCTGCGTGACGGCCGTGCTGGGCGACCGCACGGAGACCTTCTTCGACTCGTTCCGGCGGCTGGAGCCGACGACCGGGACGGTCAGGATCTCCTCGGTGCTCGGCAGCGTGGGCCAGCCGCTCATCGACCGCACCGGCGGCCGCGACAGCCCGTTCGAGGGCGCGTACGTCACCGGCTGGTACCCGGACTCGGGTGACGCCCGCTGGAACCTGATGCGGCAGGTGATCCGCAAGCACGCCTTCGGCGACAACCGGATCGACCCGGACGACACGGGCGTGCAGACCACCTGGATCGCCTACACCGCCCTGAAGTCGATCGTCGAGTCCCTGCACGAGCCGGGAATCACCGCCTGGAAGGTCACCAAGGCCCTCAACAAGGGCATCCGGGTCAGCACCGGCGGCCTCACCCCCGAGCTCCGCTGGCGCTACGAGGACATGCTCGGCTCGGACTCGTACCCGCGCATCGTGAACAGCAAGGTGACGTTCCAGGTCGTGCGCGACGGCAAGCTGGTCGCCGAGAAGAAGGGCTTCGTGGATGTGACGAAGACCCTGTCGGACGCGAGCGCGACCGGCTGAGACGGGCGGCCCGGTCCGGGCCGCCCGCCCCTGCCGCCGGGCTCAGAGCGCGGTCGCCTCGCGCTCGGTCAGGCCGTACTTCGTCGCGATGGTGTTCCACAGCCCGGACGCCTCGCGCTTGGCCTTGCTCGCCTCGCCGCTCTGCACGGTGGCCTGCTGCGTCTGCGGAGTCGTACGGGCCCTGCCGTGCTTGCAGACCTTCTTGCTCTTGGCCTGCTCGGCCCAGGCCGCGTAGTGGTCGTCGGCGGACGCGGACGCCTGCCAGGCCTTGGTGAGCGAGGCGGTCAGCCGGCCGTTGTCCGGCAGCTTGTCGACCGACAGGTCCTTGAGCCGGGTGACCAGGTCGCGGCGCTGCTGGGCGGCGCCCTTCAGATCTGCCACGGCCTGGTCCAGGTCGGTGCAGGTCTTGGTCTTCTCCACCGCGCCGATGACCGCGGCCCGGCTGTTGTTGCTGTCCGCGAGCAGCTTGTCCAGCGCCTCGGCCTGCTGCTTCGCCGGGTCGGCCGCGGCCTTGGCGGTGGGCTGGGCGGCGGGTGAACTCGCGGACGCCACCGGCTGCTTGCTGTCCTTGTCCTTGTCGTCGTCGCCACCGCTCAGCAGCGCACCGGCGCCGAGCCCGATCACGGCACAGCCGACGACGACCGCGGCGATCAGGGGGACGTGCGCGGGCCGCTTGCGCCGCTCGTCGCGCCCCTCCGAGGGCGGGCCGCCCTCGGGTCCGGTGTACGCGGGCGCCTGCTGGTACGCCTGCGGGGGCTGCTGGGGGCCCTGGTGCTGCGGGGGCAACTGCTGCGCGGGGTCGAACCGGGGCATCTGCTGCGTGGCCCCCGCGGGCTCGTCGCTGCGGAAGAGGTTGTCGAACTCGGCGGGCGGCGGGCGCTCACCGGGCGTCCCGGGCCTGATCCCGTACGGGGCGCCACCGGGCACCGGGGGTATGTACTGGGTCGCGTCGGAGTCCTGGCCGCCCTGCGCGGGCGGTGCGGCGTGACCGCCGGCGGGCGGCTGCTGGTACCCCTGCTGCCGGCCCTGGCCCAGGTACCGGGTCGACTCCGCGGGGTTCTCCGGCGGCAGCCCGCCCGGCGCGGGGCCCGAGGGCACCGGCGCGATGTACTGCGTGGCGTCCGAGTCCCCGCCCATGCCCATGCCGGGCACCGCCTCGGGCGGCAGCGGCTGGGCGTAGGTGCCCTGCGGCTGGGCGGGCGGCAGCGGCAGCGGCTGGCCGTACGCCGGTCCCTGCTGCCCCTGGTGTCCCTGCTGCCCCTGGTCGTACTGCCCGTGCTGCTGCTCCTGGCCGTACGCCGGTGCCTGCTGCCCCTGGTCGTACTGCCCGTGCTGCTGCCCGTACTGGCCGTGCCCCTGTGGAGGGCCCTGCGACGCGGCGCCCTGGTGCGGCGCCTGCGGCCCCCAGGGCTGACCCCATGGCTGTCCTTCCGCCGGGGCCGACTGGTCCGCGGGTCCCCCCGGCGTCCAGGGCTCGCCGCCACCCGCGGGCAGCACGACACCCTCGTGCGCGGGTCGTACAGCAGGGAGCTGCTGCTCGTCACCCTGTCCGCTCTGTGTCACCGGGACTCCTACGTGTGTACCTATGGAATCGTCGGCTCACGCTATCGGGTGGTTGCCGCCGTTCGCCAAGCGCGTGAGGTCACTCACCACCCCTTCACCCCGGCTGTAACACCCAGCGGCCTCAAGACGCAGTTAAGGGGCGGCCGGACGTGATCTGCTGCTCGGGCGGCCGGTACGGGCCCCGGCCGCACCCTTCGGATCAAGCCGCCTGGAGCTCCAGACGGGCCCCGAACTCCCGTACCGCGGGCTCGTCCCCGTACGGCACCAGTCGCTGTTGCAGGTCCTCCAGATACTCCGCGCCCCGGCTGGAGCGCACCGAGCCCAGCAGCTCCATCGCCCGCGTCCCGGTGTGGCAGGCCTGCTCCACGTCGCGCAGTTGCACCTGCGCCGCTGCCAGCAGCGCCAGGCCGATGCCGCGGCGGCGGGCCCGGGACTCCGGGTGGCCGTCCAGGGACTCCTTCGCCCGGCGCGCGGCCGCCTCCGCCTGGCCGAGGTCACGGTGGCAGTGCGCCAGCTCGTCGGCCAGATAGGCGTGGTCGAAGTGGGCGATCCAGTCGGGATCGTCACCGCTGTCCGGGTCGGCGCGCTCCAGGGCCGCCTGTGCCAGACCCGCCACCGACTGGCAGGTGCCGGCGTCACCGAGGAGGGCGTGGCCGCGCGCCTCCGCGGCGTAGAACATCGCCTCCGCCCTCGGGGTGACCCGTCCGCGCGCGCCCTCCTGCGCGGCCCTGGCCAGCTGGGCGATCTCGCGCGGATTGCCGAGCTGGGCCGCGAGATGGCTCATCGACGCGGCCAGCACATAGCCGCCGTAGGCGCGGTCGCCCGCCGCCTGTGCCAGCCGCAGCGCCTGGATGTAGTAGCGCTGGGCCAGCCCCGGCTGGCCCGTGTCGATCGCCATGTACCCGGCGAGCTCGGTGAGTCGCGCGACCGCCGCGAACAGCTGCCGCCCGGTCGATTCGCGGTACGCGCCCGAAAGCAGCCCGGAGACCACGCTGTTCAGGTAGTGCACCAGGACCGGCCGCACGTGGCCGCTGCCGAACCGGTGGTCGAGGTCGACCAGCGCGGCCGTCATCGCCCGCACCGCCTCCACGTCGGGCATCCCGACCCGGGCCCCGGCCGCCCGCGCGACCTGCGGATCCGCGCCGCTGATCAGCCAGTCCCGGCTGGGCTCGACCAGTGCCGAGGAGGCCACCGCCGAACCGGTGAGGAAGTCGCGGCGGCCGACATCGCTGCGCCACAACTCGCAGACCTGCTCGATCGCCCCGATCACCGTCGGGGCGAACTGCAGCCCCACGCCGGAGGCGAGGTTCTTGCCGTTGGCCATCCCGATCTCGTCGATCGTGACCGTACGGCCGAGCTTGCGGCCGAGCGCCTCGGCGATGATTCCCGGTGCCCTGCCGCGTGGTTGCTGTCCGCGCAGCCAGCGGGCGACCGAGGTCTTGTCGTACCGGAGGTCGAGCCCGCGTTCGGCCCCGACCATGTTGACGCGGCGGGCGAGGCCCGCGTTGGAGCATCCGGCTTCCTGGATGAGCGCCTGGAGCCGTTCGTTCGGCTGGCGTGCGACGAGAGGCCTGGCTGCCATGTTTGTCCCCCTGAGGCCGCAGTGATCGTTGCGGGATCACTGCCCGACATGTGCCTGAGAAATGCACCGATTCATCGTGTTGGTCACTTTCACGGCGTCTTGCATCTTTCGTCACAGCAAGCGCTCTAAGATGCGAGACGAACTGTGCCGGAATTCCCGTATCTGGTTACCCGCCCTTCGCCGTGATGCCTACCGCGCGCCCCCGCCCATGCATCGATGCGCCCCGTATGCGGGAGCGAAGCGCCCTGACAACCGCGCACGCCGCCCCCGTAACCCCAGGTGGTGGCGGGAGTTGTGCTGGGCGTGGAAGAGCCCATCGGAGTCATGGAAGCCGCACAGGTCCCCCAGCAGCGTGCCGAGCCGCTGCTCGACGCCGCCGTGCGATACGTGGAGGAGCGGCACTGGGACGTGTGCCCCGGCACCTGGCTGGAGCCGGCCGACGGGACGGAGCGGTGCTCGTGCGGCGAGCCCCGCTGCGCCGCTCCCGGCGCCCATCCCACCCGGGCCGACTGGGCGGGCCTGGCCACCGGCAGCGGCGCGGCGGCCTGCCGGATGTGGTCCCAACAGCCCCGGGCGGCGATCCTGTTGCCGACCGGACGCGTCTTCGACGCGATCGACGTACCGGAGTCGGCCGGCTTCCTGGCCCTGGCCCGGATGGAGCGGATGAGCCTGCCGCTCGGGCCGGTCACCCACACCCCCGACCGCCGCATGCAGTTCTTCGTCCTGCCGGGCGCCGCCGCCAAGGCCGACGGCCTGGTGCAGCGGCTGGGCTGGAGCGCCGCCGCGATCGATCTGCGCGGCTGCGGCGAGGGCCAGTACGTGACGGCCCCGCCGACCCGGGTCGGCGGCAGCGGCGCGGTGCAGTGGGCCCGCCGCCCCACCACCGCCAACCGCTGGCTGCCCGAGGTGGAGGAGCTCATCAGCCCGCTCGCCTACGCCTGCGGCCGGGAAGCGGCCGACGCGCGGACCCGCCTTTCGTAGGGTGGCCCCCACACACGGGGACTTCGAAGGGCGTGCACGATGCCGGACCGACGCGACACGGACAGAGCAGAGCAGGCCGTCGAGGCGGACGCCTCGCGGGTGACGCCACCCGCGGTGCGCGTGGAGGGGCTCTGGAAGCGGTTCGGCGAGCAGACCGCGGTCGCCGGAATCGATCTGGAGCTGCCCGCGGGCAAGTTCATCGGTCTGGTGGGGCCCAACGGCGCGGGCAAGACCACCACCCTGTCCATGGTCACCGGCCTGCTCCGACCCGACATGGGCCGGATCGAGGTCGGCGGGCGGGACGTCTGGCGCGATCCGGTCGAGGTGAAGTCCCGGATCGGTGTCCTGCCCGAGGGCCTGCGGCTCTTCGAACGCCTCTCGGGGCGTGAACTGCTCGGCTACACAGGCCGGTTGCGCGGACTGCCGGGGCCCGAGACGGACAGCCGGGCCACCCAGCTGCTGGACGTCCTGGATCTGGCGGGCGCCCAGCACAAACTGGTCGTCGACTACTCGACCGGTATGCGGAAGAAGATCGGGCTCGCGGCGGCGCTGCTGCACAATCCCGAAGTGCTCTTCCTGGACGAGCCGTTCGAGGGCGTCGATCCGGTGTCGGCGCAGACCATCCGCGGAGTGCTGGAGCGCTACACCCGCTCCGGGGCGACCGTCATCTTCTCCAGCCATGTGATGGAGCTCGTCGAGTCGCTCTGCGACTGGGTGGCCGTCATGGCGGCCGGCCGCATCAGGTCCCAGGGCACCCTGGCGCAGGTGCGCGGCGACGCGTCCTCGCTCCAGGAAGCCTTTCTGGAGCTCGTCGGCGCGGGCGGGCGCGACAGCGGCGACGCCCTGGACTGGCTGGGCGGCACCCGATGAGCGTGCTCGACACCCCGGCGGACTCCGGGCCCCGGACGGGCGGCATGGACGGTACGGCCCTGGTCCCCGTCTTCGTCACGCTCAAGCTCACGCTGCTGCGCAACGGGCTGCGGCAGTCGGCCGGCCGGCGGGCCGCGTACATCGCGTCCGCCGTCGTCACCCTGCTGATCGCCGCGGGCCAGCTGATCGGGCTGATCGCGCTGCGCGGCAACGCCCACGCGGAATCGCTCGTCGTGCCACTGGCCGCGGTCCTGGCGCTCGGCTGGGCCGTGATGCCGCTGTTCTTCGCCGCCGGGGACGAGACCCTCGACCCGAGCCGGCTGGTGATGCTGCCGCTGCGGCCGAGGCCCCTGCTCGCCGCGCTGCTGATGGCCTCGCTGGTCGGTATCGGCCCGCTGTTCACGCTCTGCCTGACGGCCGGTTCGGTGATCGCACTGGCCCACGGCGCGGGCGCGGCGGTGTTCGCGGTCGTGGCCGCTCCGCTGACCCTGCTGGTCTGCGTGGCGCTGGCGCGGGCCGTCGCCACGGCCAACAGCCGGCTGCTGACGTCCCGCAAGGGCCGTGATCTGGCGGTGCTCAGCGGACTGGTGATCGCGGTGGGCATCCAGTTCGTCAACTTCGGGGCGCAGCGGCTCGGCCGGGCCGGCGGCCTCTCCGCGCTGGACCCGGCGGCGGACGTGCTGCGCTGGCTGCCGCCCGCTTCGGCGATCGGGTCGGTGGATTCCGCGTCCCAGGGCTCGTACGGCCGGGCCGCCGTTCAGCTGCTGCTCTCCGTGGCGGCGCTGGCCCTGCTGGTGTGGCTGTGGCAGCGCAGCCTGGTGAAGCTGATGACGGCACCGGACGGCTCGACGCTCGCCGCGGCCGAGCCGAGCCGCGCGAAGTCCGGTTCGCGCGGCTCCGGCCTGTGGGCCCTGTTCCCGGAGGGGCGCACCGGCACGGTCATGCAGCGCAGTCTGCGCTACGTCGCCCGGGACCCGAAGACCAAGGCCGCGTGGGTGACGGCGCTGGCGATCGGGCTGATCGTGCCGCTGCTCAACGCCTTGCAGGGCACCGGCTCGGTCTACTTCGCCTGCTTCGCCGCCGGGATGCTCGGCATCCAGATGTACAACCAGTTCGGGCAGGACGCCTCCGCGTTCTGGATGGTGGCCGCGACGATCTCCTCGCCCCGGGACGCGTACCTGGAACTGCGGGCGCGCGCACTGGCGTTGCTGTTGATCACCCTGCCGTACACGGTCCTGGTGACGGTGCTGACGTGCGCGTTGCTCGGGGACTGGGCGAAGCTGCCGGGGGTCATGGGGCTGTCGTTCGCGCTGCTGGGCGCGATGCTGGCGACGGGCGCGGTGGCCTCGGCGAACTTCCCGTACTCGATCCCGCAGGACGGCGCGTTCAAGAACGTGGCGCCCGGTCAGGCCGGGCTCGCGTGGATCTCGGTCTTCGGCGGCATGGTCTCGGCGGCGCTGCTGTGCGCGCCGGTGATCGCTGCCACGATCTGGCTGCATCTCACCGGTGCGCAGGGGTGGCTGTGGCTGCTGTTGCCGGTGGGTGGCGGGTACGGGGCGCTGATCGCCTGGGCCGGGCTGCGGGTGGCGGCGCCCCGGACGGCGGACCGGCTGCCGGAGATCCTGGCGGCGGTCAGCAAGGGGTGACGGGGCGGCGGGTGCCGGGCTCCGGGCTCCGGGGTTACGGAGACACCGGCTCCCGGTCGTCGCGGATGTCCTCGGCGAACTGCTCCAGGAAGGGTTCGACCGCGGCGCGCCAGCCCTCCGGCTGGTCGTAGTGGACGAGATGGCCGGCGTCGGCCACCTCCGCGTACTGCCCGCGCGGCAGCACCCGGACCATCTCCTGGGCCTCCGCCCGGCCCAGCTCGCCGTCGAGGCCGCGGAGCACCAGGGTCGGGCAGCCGACCTGGGCCAGCTCCTCCCAGTGCGCCTCGAAGAACCAGGTGGCGCGGGACTGGAGCATCTGCCGGCGGGAGAAGACGGGCCGCCAGCCGTCGGCGCGCTCGGCCATCACCTCGGCGAAGAACTCACCGCGCGACGGATTGGGCCGTTCCACCCAGGGGTCGTCCTCGCCGAACCACTTCCGTACGTCGGACAGCGTCGCGAACGGCACCGGCCAGGACTTGAACCAGTCCTCCCACTCCCGCTGCGAGGCCGCTCCGAGCGCGGAGGCCCGCATGTCGCAGATGACCAGCGCCCGGACGAGGTCGGGGCGCTTGGCGGCGAGCTGCCAGGCTGTGAGCGCTCCCATGGAGTGCCCGACGAGGGTCACGGGGGCGAGGTCGAGCTGCTCGATCGCGGCCTCGGCGTCGGCGACGTACGCGTCGCGCGTGTACGGGCCGTCGGCCGGCTTGTCACTGCGGCCGTGGCCGCGCTGGTCGAGGCCGACCGCGCGGTGCCGCTCGGCGAGCCAGCGGGTGGTGGAGGCCCAGTGCGAGGCCCGGCCCATCAGACCGTGAAGCATTAAGACGCCGGGGGCGCGTTCGCCCGTCGCGCGCTCCTTGGGCGGATCGGCGAACTCCCAGGCCGCGAGGCGTACGCCGTCGGTTCCGGTCACATCGATGCGCCGCACCATATGTTCTGGCACCCCCTTCTGGTCCCTCGATCACCGTGTGGTCGCGTCCCGCCAGACTATCGAACTCTTATTCGAAAACTGGCTTCCGGCGCACAACACCGCTCGTTCGAGTGACAGCTCCCAAGGATTGACGTCGGCCTCGGAGGGGAGATCTTCTCCGGGGGGCGGGCCGCTCGGGGATGAGGGCCCGCAGGGACCGACCTGAAGAGCTCGGGGCTCCAGGTCGGAACAGGGGAGGACAGGCCCCGGCGCCGTGAGGCGCCGGGGCCATCCATCGCTCGTAGGGCCGGGGGCCGGGGCCGGGCGCGGGCGTGAGCGCGTCTCTCATCCGGTGCGCAGGCCGGACATGCCGGCACGACGGGCGCATACCCTGCTCCCCTCCCCGACCGCGCGGCCAGGCGGCCGACACTCTCAGGTATCCCTCAGCCACAGCCTGGCACGCGATCCGTCCGAGCGCTGCAATTCCGGACGGAAAAACGGGAAGCGGACATCGTCGGCCGGTACTCGACGCCGCCTGTGCGGCGTGGGTCGAGCACCGGCCGCCCACCGTTCGACGCAGGCCGGCGAACCCGTGCGTGCCGACGAATCAGCCGCTCGGCGACGGATCACCGCCGCGGCCAGTCAGCGCTCGGCGACGAATCAGCGCTTGGCGACGAACACGTGCGACGCCACCTCGGCATCCAGCTCCGCCGCCTCCCCGCTGCTGCCGACCAGCACCCCGCCGGGCGACTCCGTCACGCTGACCACGGAACCGGGCTGCACGCCCGCCCGCCGCAGCGTGTACATCAGCTGGGCGTCCGTCTGGATCGGCTCACCGATCCGGCGGACCACCACGGTCTTGCCCTCGGCGCCCGGGTCGAGATCCGACAGGCTCACCATGCCCTCGTCGAGGAACGGATCGGCCTCGGCCTTCTCGCCCAGCTCCTCCAGGCCCGGGATCGGATTCCCGTACGGGGACTCCGTCGGGTGGCGCAGCAGCTCCAGCACCCGCCGCTCCACGGCCTCGCTCATCACGTGTTCCCAGCGGCACGCCTCGGCGTGGACCTGCTCCCACTCCAGGCCGATCACGTCGACGAGCAGGCACTCGGCGAGCCGGTGCTTGCGCATCACGCGGGTGGCCAGTCGGCGCCCTTCCTCCGTCAGCTCCAGATGCCGGTCGCCCGCGACCTGAACCAGGCCGTCGCGCTCCATGCGCGCCACCGTCTGGCTGACCGTCGGACCGCTCTGGTCCAGCCGTTCCGCAATCCGGGCGCGCATGGGGACCACGCCTTCCTCTTCAAGTTCGAGGATGGTGCGGAGATACATCTCCGTTGTGTCGATCAGTCCGGACATTTCGTGCCCCTCGATGCAATCGTGCGCTGGCCCTGACCCAATTCTGACGCATACCACTGACAACCGTGCCTCGTCGGTGCCATGCGGCGTACCGGAGTGAGCCCGAGCACCCCTTGCGGTATTGACATGTCACTGGTCCAGACCGCAACGTGATCGGCGGTACGGACGCCCCTGGTCACCCCACCCCGCCGGAAAGGCCCTCCTCAGATGAGCGAAAGCAAGCTGGCCGGTCAGTTCTTCGACGCAGCGATCGGCCTGCTGGAGCGGGTGCGCGACGAGGAGTCCGGCAACATCGCGGCCGCCGGTACCGCGATCGCCGACACCGTCGAGGCCGGTGGCCGGCTCTTCGCCTTCGGCGCCGGGCACTCCTCGCTCGCCGCCCAGGACGTCGTCTACCGCGCGGGCGGGCTCGCCCTGATGAATCTCCTGGCCGTCCCCGGCGCACTCGGGGTCGACGTCATGCCCGCGACCCTGGGCTCGGCGCTGGAGCGGGTCGACGGCCTGGCGGGCGCGGTCCTCGACTCCAGCCCCGCGAAGGCGGGCGACGTCCTCGTGATCATCTCGCTGTCCGGGCGCAACGCGCTGCCGGTGGAGATGGCGATGAACGCGCGTGCGCTGGGCCTGAAGGTCATCGGCGTCACCTCGGTCGCGTACGCGGACGGCACCCGGTCCCGGCACAGCTCGGGCGGCTTCCTGCGGGACCACTGCGACATCGTCCTCGACAGCAAGATCGCGATCGGCGACGCGGAGCTGAACGTGGACGGCATCGAGGCACCGTTCGCGCCCGCGTCCACGGTGGTCACCAGTGCGGTGATGCAGGCGATGATGGCGGCGGCGGCGGAGCGGCTGCTGGAACGGGGCATTGAGCCGCCGTTGCTGCGCTCGGGAAACGTCGACGGGGGCCACGAGTGGAACGGGCGCGTGATGACGCAGTACTCGGACCGGATCTTCTACCGGCACTGAGCTTGACTCTGAAGCTTCTATAGATCGTCAAGCTGATCCATGCCCGGCCGTATTTGCACCAGTAGGTCGTGAGGGAGGGGCGCCGACGCCCCGGGTCTTTGCCTCCCTTCTGCCGGTTACTGCCAGCCGACACGGCGATGAGCTGGGAGTGCGTCAGGTCATTGAGACCTCTCCAACCTGAGCGCGCTGACCGCGAGTTGGACAGTCCTGGGTAACGACGAAGCTCCTGATAGACGGGTTCCCGCCCACGATCACCGGTGTCTGCCAGGAGCTTCGCGTGCTCGTCTACCCGTCGTCGATGGATCTGTCCAGCCGCACCCTGCGGTTCCTGACTGGGCAACTGACCGCCAGGAGGGCCTGCCGGTCGGCCGGCAGGCCCTCCTGGCCCTGACCCACCTGCGGTTCGGTGACGTCTACGCCCAGCTCACCGTGGGGTTCGGCATCGGGATCGCGACCGTATTTCGCTGCATACGCGAAGCCGTCGAGGTCCTGTCCACCCTCGCCCCGACACTCGCCGAGGCGATGAAAACGATCCGCACGAAGGCGTTCGTCATCCTTGACGGCACCCTGCTCCCGATCGACCGCATCGCAGCCGACACCTCGTACTACTCGGGGAAACACGAACGCCACGGCATGAACGTGCAAGTCCTCACCGACCCGTTCGGACGCCTGCTCTGGGCCTCACCCGCCCTGCCCGGCTCGACCCACGACCTCACCGCCGCCCGACGGCACGGAATCACCGAAGCCCTCACCGAGTCGGGGCTCAAACGCGGGGCGGACAAGGCGTATCAGGGAGCTGGCCGAGGCCGCCGCCCGAAGCGATGGAAGCGCCGCCACAACAGCAGCCACGCCAAGATCCGCTGCCTCGGCGAGCAAGCCATGGCTCCCCTCAAGGGCTGGCGCCTCCTGCGAAAGCTCCGCTGCAGCACCAACCGCATCACCGACATCGTCAAGGCCGTCCTCGTCCTTCACCACACCTCAATCCGAGGTTGGAAAAGACCCAGTTGACAACGTTTCAGTTGCGGTGGCCGGTAATCTGGCAGAAACCTTCCGATGCAATGCGACATGTGCAATTTTACATGTCACACATTAGCTGCCCGTGTCCCCAGCACGCGGCCAAACGGCCTCGGAGGCCCCCACAGATGCATCCCTTCCGGATATCGAAGGCCAACGCGCGCAGACTTCCTGCGCTCGGCGCAGCCGTCTTCATTGCGCTCGGCCTGCTCGCGCCACAGAGCCAGGCCTCCTCCGTCGGCGCCACGACCCCGGCCGGTGTGAAGGCAGGTGGAACCGCGGCCTCGGCGCCGCGGTCGATCCCGGTCCCCAAGTCGCCCCATGCAATGAACAACAACTCCCGCTTCCGGATCTCGTCGCAGGACAGTGCCGAGGAGTCCGCCCCGGCACCCGCCCCGACCGTCAAACCCGTCAAGGCCGGCAAGCAGTCCTCGGCCGCCGCCGAGGACGAGTGCGGCGACCTCTCCGGCGTGATCAACGCCACGGGCAACGCGTTGGTCCAGCAGCTCAAGACCCTCCCCCGGATCACCTGTACCTACCCGCTGTTCAACCTCACCGGGGAGGACGCGCGGAAGGCCTTCCGTGAAGCCCAGATGGTGACCGTCGCCAACGCTCTGCGCGACGCCTCCACCACCTACTCGGGCAACAACAGCGCCGCCGTCGGACAGCTGGTGCTGTTCCTGCGCGCCGGCTACTACGTGCAGGACAACCACGCGAACGTCGTCGGCGACTACGGCACGGCGCTGGACAGCGCGGCGCTCGGCGCGCTGGACGCGTTCTTCGCCTCCCCGCGCAGCAAGGACGTCACCGACGCCAACGGCGAGATCTTCAACGAGGTCGTCACGCTGATCGACAGCACCCACGCGGCCGGCCGGTACGCCGGCGTCGTCAAGTGGATGCTCGGCAGCTACGACGGCACCTGGCCCAGCCAGATGAACCTCGCCATGCAGCACGTCGAGTGGGTCGTCGAGAACGGTTTCAAGGCCAAGAACGACGACCGCGGCTGGCGGGCCGCCCTCAAGGCCGACCCCACCATCCTCAACACCTGGGCCGGCTTCATCACGCGCAACAGCGCGCAGCTGAACCGCTTGGACGTCGTCAGCAACGTCGGCCGCTACCTCGGCTACGCCCTCGACGTCCCCGAGCTCAAGGACCGGGTCAGGCCGCTGCTGAAGGACCTGATCAACCGCTACCCGAACGTCGGCCCCACCGCGCCGATCACCATGAACCTGGGCTGGTACACGCGCCAGTACGACAGGAACAACTGCGCGGCCTATGCCATCTGCGACCTGGGCGACCGTGTGCTCCCGGCGATCCTGCCGATCCAGCACACGTGCACCCCGGACCTGAAGATCCGCGCCCAGGACATGTCCCCCGGACAGCTGGCCAGCACCTGCACCAGCCTGGTCAACCAGGACGCCTACTTCCACCGGGTCATCGGCGACAAGGGCGCGATCCCCGGTGACGTGAACACCAACCTCGAGGTCGTCGTCTTCGACGACTACACCCAGTACTCGCTGTACGCCTGGGCGATCTACAACATCGACGTCGACAACGGCGGCATGTACGAGGAGGGCAACCCGGCCGCCGCCGGCAACCAGGCCCGCTTCATCGCCCACGAGGCCAGCTGGCTGCGCCCGGACTTCCAGATCTGGAACCTCAACCACGAGTACACCCACTACCTCGACGGCCGCTACAACATGGCCGGCGACTTCGACGCCAGCCTGACCACGCCGACCATCTGGTGGGTCGAGGGCATCGCCGAGAACATCTCGTACGGCTATCGCAACGAGCGCAACGCCGATGCGATCGGCGAGGCCGGCAAGAAGACCTACAAGCTCAGCGACCTGTTCGACACCGTCTACAACCAGGACGGGGACCCCGAGGTCAACTCGAACCGGGTCTACCGTTGGGGCTTCCTTGCGGTCCGCTACATGCTCCAGGCGCACCCCGCTGACGTCGAGACCGTGCTCAACAATTACCGCACCGGTGACTGGAACGGTGCCCGCACCTTCCTGAAGCAGACCATCGGCACCAGCTACGACGCCGGCTTCGCCACCTGGCTGACGACCGCCTGCGCGACCAACGACTGCGGCCCCCTGCCGGAGGCCTCGTCCACCCCGCTCTGCACCATCAGCGACCCCCGTCAGTTCGACAAGAACTGTCGCCGGGACAACCTCGCGGCCTCCACCGGCAACTACAGCTACCACTTCGTGTACCTGCCGGCCGGCCTCAAGCAGCTGACCATCACCAGTAGCGGCGGCACCGGCAACGCCGACCTGTACTACGGCGGCAGCAGCTGGGCCACCACCAGCAGCTACCAGGCGAAGTCCACCAACGCCGGCAACAGCGAGACCCTGACGATCGACAACCCGCCGTCCGGCTGGGTCTACTTCAGCCTCGCCGCCGCGCAGGATTTCAGCGGTGTGAGCGTCTCCACGCAGTCCGAGTGAGCCGGTCCCCCGGGACCAACTGGGCCAGCTGGGCTTCGGCGAACGTGGATCCGCTGAACAGGGATCCACTCGGCGAGGAGAGCCCCGTCGCACCCGCGCTGCCGGCCACCGGGGCCTGAGCGTGACGGCGGTCCTTGCCATCCGACCGCGGATGGCAAGGACCGCCGTTCGTGTTCAGGCGACCGGGTGGACGCAGACGGCCCGCCGCGGCAGCCGCCACCCGAACACGTGACAAGCCGTAGTCATATCGATCACCGAGCTTGTGGCTCGAACAGGGGGAACCGGGAGTCAGGGCACGGGCGTACGCGGACACCCGTCGCTCCGCCATCTCTGCATGAATCCGGCGGCCCCCTACCGGGGGTTGATACTGGTGAGCTCTCGTATTCAACTGTCGCCAGTTCTCCGAGGAGTCCAACCGACTGGTGACCTTGTGTGATCGCCAGCGGCGTACGGCTCCGCGTCCCGCCGGTCTCCTTCAGGAGGCGGCTGGTGCCCCTGTTGTGGTAGCCGAGAGCGTCCGCGACGACGGGCAGGCAGTTCGAGGAGCTGCTGTCGGATGGCGGCACCGCGGGCGGCTGCGACCGCGCGACGCCGATCCCGCCCCTGAGCGCGGAAGGTTGTCGGGGCGGGCCGGCTGGGGAAGAGCCAGCAGGGTGCCTGATTGGTGGCGGCGTTCATGTTGTCGCGACTTGCGATGTACTCCAGCAGCAGGGATGCGACTGGCGCGGGGGCGGGTGAGGCGGGTTCCCCGAGCCGTAAAAGCGTTGCTTCTCCGTCGCTGAACACGTCGTGAGCGTCAACTGGACGATGCGGGTAGGGGAGGCCGGTGTGCGCGATCAGCGCCATCCACGTCGTCCGTGGAGGGCATGCGTACCGGTCTGCCCGGCCGAACGGGTGCCGTCGGTCAGCGTCTGACGATCCGGTCGAGGACGCCGGCGACGCCGGACTTGACCGCGTCGCGGTGGTGGAGGGGTTCCGCGGGCAGTTCGCTCGTGGGGCGCACGCCCCGGTCGGCGAGGATGTAGAGCAGGCGCAGGGTGCGCAGGCAGTTGCTGATGTGAGCGGGCACCGGGGTGCTGATGCGGTCGGCCCCGAAGCGGTCGGCGATCGGATCCAGCCAGCCGACGGCGTCGCGTTCGCTCAGGTCGGTGCGGGTGAGGACCCGGGCGATCGCCCGGGCCAGGCGGTCGTCCTCCATCTGGTCGTAGACGTGGTCGGTGGGCGCCGTCAGCCGCGCGGCGGCGAGGTCCAGCATCCGCACCGGCGCCACCTCGGGGTGGCGACCGAAGCCGGCAAGCAGGTCCGCGCCGTGCGCCACCGCATGAAGCCAGCCGAGCGTGTCGTCGTGGCCGCGTAGATCCTTCTCCGCCGGGTACCAGTGCTCGAACGCGTCCACCCAGCCGGACTTCAAGTCCCCCGCGGCCACCAGCATGTCGAGCACGAGGGGCGCGAAGGTGCGGGCCTCGACCCGCGCGTCGGTGAACCGGGTCGCCATCTCGTCCCCCAGCTCCAGCCGCCGGGACGTCCCGATCGCCCCGCGGGCGATCCAGGTCGCAAGGACGGTGTAGGGCGCGCCGTCCCGGACCAGTGGATCGGGATCTGCCAGGGCACGGGACAACTCGCGGACGAGGTCGTCCATGGGCCGGTCAGCGGGCACGGCACAGTCGGCGGCCTCGACGCTCTTCCAGTCGATCATGACGAGCAGAGTAGGTCCTTGCCGTTGCCACACGCCTGCGAATTATGTCCAGGTATCCATCCCAACCCAGCAACTGCCCGACCAGACCCAGCAGTTCTGGCGTCTGTATCACTCTGCCCGCCGAGGCCGGACAGGGTGATGCACAGCGGCCAGGTCCAGCGCGCGATGCCGCGGGTCCGCGACCGGCCGAAGCCAGACCACTGGTCACGCGCCGCTTGGAACATCGGAACGAAAACTGGCGCTGAGCTGAGGCCCCGTCCGAGGGGTGCGCGCCCGCCACGGCGGGGGCTGCTCCCTCAGGCGCCGTACGGGCTGGTGTCGCCGGGGCTCTCCCGCAGGCACTGGTACAGGTCCACCGAGGCCGCGACGCGGTCCGCCATGCTTTCCGCGTACACCGCGTCCGGGCGTTCGAAGGCGGCGCGGTGGGCCGAGCGCAGGAACGTCACCACGCCCAGTGTCCGGCCCCGGCTCCGCAGCACCGCGCACAGGGCGTGCACCGAATCGGCCGGCCACTGACGCTCGGCGGCCCACTCCCCGGCGTCCCGCGTCGTCCCGGCCCCCGCCGTGGCCCGTACCGAGCCCGTGCGGTCCACCGCCTGGAGGGCCGGGTGGCCCGGTACGTACCGCAGCGGGATGCCGCCGCCGGCCACCGGCAGGCACGGGCCCGGCGCATCGGACGGCGTCGCCGCGGCGCGGACCAGCCGCTCCCCCGCCACCAGGTCGATCAGCGCGTGGTCCGCGAAGCCCGCGAGCGCGTAGTCGAGGGAGGTGGTCGCCGCCTCCATCGGGTCCTCGCACTCGGCCGCCGACCGCGAGGCCCGGTGCAGCTGGTTCGACCGGAAGCGCACCCGGTCCGCGTCCTGGGCGGCCAGTTTCGCCTCCGTGACGTCCTGGAACAGCCAGCCGACGCCCAGCGGCACCGGCTCCTCCGCGAGCGGTGAGGCCAGCCGCAGGAAGCCGCTGCGCCAGCAGCGCCGCCGGTTCCCCTCGGCCGTCCGCATTGTCACCCACAGCTCGGCGGGGGCGGGCGGGGCGCCCGCGGCCAGCACGTGCTGGAGCGCGCCCTCCAGGTCCTCGACGCCCTGCACGATCAGCTCCCCCAGCGGCCGCCCCAGCAGCGTCGTACGACCGCCGCCCAGCGCGCGGGCGGCGTGTGCGTTGACGACGGTCGGCCGCAGGTCCACATCGACGAGGACCACACCCCACGACGCGTCCTCGAACAGCGCCTCACTCAGCGCGATGGCCCGCTCCAGGTCGATCTGCGCATGGACCTCGCTGAACGCGCAGTACACCCCGGCCGGCTTCCCGTCCGCGCCCCGCACGCCGGCCGACTGGGTCCGCACCAGCACCCGCCCGCCGTCCTTGCGCAGCAGCGCGAACTCGTGCACCTGGCGCCCCGGCCCGTCCATGACGGCCATCAGCCGCCCCTGCACCTCGCCCGCGTCCGCCCGCCGCACGGCCCATCCGGCGAAGCCGGGCCGTCCGACGGCCTCCTCGGCACTCCAGCCGAGAATCCGCTCGGCCTCACGGTTCCAGTGGGTGACGGTGCCGTCCGCGTCGAAGGCGCAGAGCGCGGCGTCCATTCCGTCGAGCAGGGCCGCCAGCAGCTCCGACCCCGGGATCGCCCCCGGTCCGGCTTCCGACGCCTTGTCCGGCACCCCGGGCCGGCCCTCCGGGCCTTCCTCGGGCCCGAGGGCGTCGGTGGTTCCGCTGCTCCTGGAAGCACTCATCCCGTACCCCCCGCAGGACGTGTCCGGCATTGCTGCACGTCAGACCATTCAACTCGAACGTGACCCAGCACACAGCGACTTCACCGAAATCGATGCCCCGGATAATTCGGTTGTGCGGCCCGGGGGAGGTTCCTAGGCTGCGGGTACACATGAAGGGAGGTGCTCCGGAAGTGATTTCTTTTCGGACTCGTGAGGTGACTGCGGGCTGACGCCCGTCGTCGCATTCTTTGCAGTGCAGGCCGGTCGCCGGCCAATCCCAAGCAGTCACCGACCCGCAGGCTCGCCGGTCAGTCCGGCCGGCCCCTCCGCAAGGAGGGACCAGAGCCTGCGGGTTTCTGCGTGTCCGGAGGCGATACCGCCTGCCCGGAGGCGTCACCGCGTGTCCGGAGGCGTCACCGCGTGTCCGGGAGGCGTCCGCTACGGGCACAGCCGCTCGACGCGCCAGCCCCCGTCACCGCCCCCGTCACCGTCGCCGCCCCCGGTCCCGGGCGCGGCCTCCCGTACGTAGCGCAGCCGGTCGTGCAGCCGGTTCTCGTGGCCCTGCCAGAACTCGATCGTGCCGGGGACGACCCGGAAGCCGCCCCAGTGCGGGGGCGCCGGGATCTGCTCGCCCTCCGGGTAGCGGGCCGCCAGCTCCTCGTACCGCCGGAGCAGCTCGTCGCGGGAGCCGATCACCGTGGACTGGGCGCTCGCCCAGGCGCCGAGCTGGGAGCCGTGGGGGCGGGTGCGGAAGTAGGCGGCCGTCTCCTCGCGGCCGACGCGGGACGCGGTGCCGGTGACGATGACCTGGCGGGCCATCGGGTGCCAGGGGAAGAGCAGCGACACCCGCGGGTTGGCGGCCAGCTCGCGGCCCTTGCGGGACTCGTAGTTGGTGAAGAAGACGAAGCCGCGCTCGTCGTACATCTTCAGCAGCACCGTGCGGGAGGACGGCACACCCTCGGGCGTCGCCGTGGACACGACCATGGCGTTCGGCTCATGGAGTACCCCACCTGCGGCGATCTGCCGGAACCAGCGGGCGAACTGCTGCATGGGATCGGCGGCCAGGCTGTCCTCGGCGAAGCTCTCGGAACGGTACTGCTCGCGCATCGCGGCCGGATCGGTGGTGGAATCGAAGGAGGAATCTGCGGTGGACACACACTCATCCTGCCGCAGCGGCCCAGTCTGCCCGGCGAGGAGGGTCACCAACCGTTCCGGGAGAGAACGGGGAGCTGTGCCGGATGTCACGCTTCCCGGTCACGTCGGAACCCGCCAATATCGTGGGACGGGCCCGTTGCGGCCCGTCCGCAGCCGCCGATTCGAGGGAGCCGCCTGATGTCCGACTTCGTACCCGGACTCGAAGGAGTCGTCGCGTTCGAAACGGAGATCGCCGAACCCGACAAGGAAGGCGGTTCGCTCCGGTACCGCGGTGTCGACATCGAGGATCTCGTCGGCCATGTGTCGTTCGGCAACGTCTGGGGACTGCTGGTCGACGGGGCGTTCAACCCCGGTCTGCCGCCGGCCGAGCCGTTCCCGATCCCGGTGCACTCCGGTGACATCCGGGTCGACGTGCAGTCCGCGCTGGCGATGCTCGCCCCCGTGTGGGGGCTGAAACCGCTGCTGGACATCGACGCGGAGACCGCGCGCAACAACCTGGCACGGGCGGCCGTCATGGCGCTCTCGTACGTCGCCCAGTCGGCGCGCGGGCAGGGGCTGCCGATGGTCCCGCAGAGCGAGATCGACAAGGCGGGGTCCGTGGTGGAACGGTTCATGATCCGCTGGCGCGGCGAGCCGGACCCCCGCCATGTGAAGGCCGTGGACGCCTACTGGACGTCCGCCGCCGAGCACGGCATGAACGCCTCGACGTTCACCGCCCGTGTCATCGCCTCGACCGGCGCCGATGTGGCCGCCGCGCTGTCCGGCGCGGTGGGCGCCATGTCCGGCCCGCTGCACGGCGGCGCGCCGTCCCGGGTGCTCGGGATGATCGAGGAGATCGAGCGGACCGGGGACGCCACCGCGTACGTGAAGAAGGCCCTGGACAAGGGCGAGCGGCTGATGGGCTTCGGCCACCGGGTCTACCGCGCCGAGGACCCCCGCGCACGGGTGCTGCGACGCACGGCGCAGGAGCTGGGCGCACCGCGTTTCGAGGTGGCGCAGGCCCTGGAGAAGGCCGCGCTGGAGGAGCTGCACGCGCGCCGCCCGGACCGGGTGCTGGCGACGAACGTGGAGTTCTGGGCGGCCATCATGCTGGACTTCGCGGAGGTCCCGGCGCACATGTTCACGTCCATGTTCACGTGTGCCCGTACGGCGGGCTGGTCGGCGCACATCCTGGAGCAGAAGCGGACCGGCCGCCTGGTGCGGCCCTCGGCCACGTACATCGGGCCGGGGACGCGCGGCCCGCAGGAGATCCCGGGGTTCGATCAGCTGGCGGACCTGGGCAACTGAGGACGGTTCGCCAACAGCCGGGCGCCCGCCGCCGCACCGGCAGCGCGGGCGCCCTGGGGTCCCCCGCCGGCCAACACCGCCGCAAATGGGACCCGTTGAAGGCGGCGCACCGCCGCGGGACGACTGCCCGACGACGCGAATGCCGCAGGAGCTCCACGACCCGCCGGGCCGTGCCGCACTCGTCGCACGCCTGTGTCATGCCTGTGTCATTCTCGCCGCACTCTGAGATGCGTCACGGAGCGGCGCGGTGACGTACGCCCGTCGCCGCGCCGCTCCGGCGCGTCCGGCCGCATCCGCATGGCCGGAAGCTTCGTCCAGTTGTTGAACGTACCGGCTGCCGTATGGGGCAGCCGCCACTGCCAGTTAGGTCAAAATGACGTACAAGGGACGCATCCTCTTCGCGGTCGCTCTCAGCACCATGGCGCTCGGGCTCACGGCCTGCAATGACGACGAGGACTCGTCATCGGCACAGGACTCACCTTCGGTGTCCGCCCCGGCATCGTCCGATCCGGGCAGCAAGAGCCCGTCCGCGCCCCCCAGCGACGACGGTGCAGCTCCGGCCGGGGGTGACAACACCGCGCCGGGCACGAAGCTCAAGATCGGCGACAGGGCGGTCCTGCCGTTCGAGTACGGGACCGAGAAGAAGGGCACCATCGCCGTGACCGTCACGGCGATCGAGAAGGGCGCCGAGGCCGACATGGCCGGATTCGGCGCGAAGGCGAAGGGCATGACGCCCTACTACATCCGGATGAAGGTCGAGAACGTCGGCGGCACCGACCTCGCCTACGCGTCGCTGAAGCTGCGCGGCGAGCTGGAGGACGGCGGCCCCACGGGCATCGTGCTCATAGGCGACCTCCCTGGTAAGTGCGACAACGACACGGCACCCAGTGACTTCACCACCAAGGGCGCCTCGTACGAGACCTGCTCGCTCAGCGCCACCAAGACCACGCCCATCACGGCCGCCTCGTTCGACGAGGGTGACGCGTACAGCGACAGCCCGGTCCTCTGGACCAACTGACAAGCCGTTCCCGTGTCCGCGCGCCGGGCATCTCGCCCTTGGTGACATGCCCGGCCGGGCCCAGGAGTTGGACCAGTCC
This sequence comes from Streptomyces sp. NBC_01260, assembly GCF_036226405.1. Classification (NCBI taxonomy): domain Bacteria; kingdom Bacillati; phylum Actinomycetota; class Actinomycetes; order Kitasatosporales; family Streptomycetaceae; genus Streptomyces; species Streptomyces sp. NBC_01260. The sequence continues at coordinate 3,466,739 of NZ_CP108464.1, forward strand.
CTGGTGGAGAGCACCAGGAGGTATCCATCCGGGTCACGGACCGTCACGCCCCAGGTGTCCCAGTACGGATTGTGCGCGGGCACCCGCTGGCCGCCGTGCAGTTCGAGCCGCTCCACGAGGGAGTCCGGCACCGGTTCGCCGAGGTGGACGACCAGCAGGTCCTCGGGGGTGGGGTGCGGGTCGATGGGGGCGGCGGGGCCGTGCACGAGTTCCAGGTGCCAGGCCGCGCCGGGCCAGCCGACCATCAGCAGCGAGTGCCGGCCCGGCGTGCCGTCGGCCTCGTGCCGGTACAGGATGCCGAGCCCGAGCCCGGAGACCCGGAAGCGTTCCGCCGCCCGGAGATCGCGTGACGGACGGGCGATACGTACGTGAGCCGCGGCGTTGGCGGGCATGGGGCGGCCTCCTGAGCGGTGCGCATCGGCCACTCGCGCTGTCACGAAGACGGCCGCCCGAGGGCTGGCCAGACCGAGGGGTGTCGGAGACGGTCCGCAGGCAGGTCCTCCGGGGCACGCTCAGTCGGCGTTCGTGCCGTCCGTGTCGTACCGGACGGCCTTGCTGACATGCGGTTCGAAGGCCGAAAGAACGCTCCAGCTTGCGCCGCCGTCCAGTCGTTTCCGGCTGGTCACGGGGCGGGAGTCCATCATCACCATCGCGATGTTCCGGTCTGTCACGATCGAGATGCGCAGCCGCACCGGGCTGCCGGAGGTACTACCACAGACAACGGTGAGCTTGCCGTGCGTGAACTCCTCGACCTCGTCGATCCGGGGAGCCGGAACCTTCTTGAGGGCGTACAGCACGCTGTCGGTGAGCTGATAGGGAGTCGTGCCGGTGGGCACCGGGACATGGATCTCGGCGGTGCACGGCACAACCGCGGCCTCGGCCGTCAGCGGCAGCCCGTGCCGTGCGGCCGCGCGTCGGGCGTTCCACGTGTTCGACGTGGCGATCGCGACAGCGAGGACGGCTCCCGCCGCAAGGCCGAAGAGCGTGGCTTGGAGCAGCGAGCCCGCCCAGGCGCTCGCGTCCTCCGCTACGAGTACACCGGCCATGGCACCGCTGACGACGACCGCAGTCAGGACGGTGGGCACGGCGCTGCGACGCACGGTCGCGAGCCAGTAGCTGAGCACGTTCGAGGTCCGCGGTTCCTGTGTGAGGGGTGGATCAGATCGGGTCGGTGCCCGGCGAGGCCCCGCGGGTTGCCGGGCACTGGCCAAGTGACGGCTCAACTTTACCTCGGTCGTCCCCGAAGAGGGCCGTCCATGGACTGATCAAATAAGCCGGAAGGTCCCTCTGAGCGGGGACGACAGCCGAGCCCTGGTCACCCCCCTGCTCAATAGTCAGGTGACCGTACTATGGTCACTCGCATGGTTGACGTTGGCAGATCCATGCAGGAACCGACCCTGCTCATCCTCACGGCCTTGGCCGACAGGCCCCGGCACGGCTACGGGCTGGCTCAGGAGATTCTGGCGATTTCTCGGGGCCGCGTGCGGCTGCGCACCGGGACGCTCTACGGGTCTCTCGAACGCCTGCAAGGGGAAGGCCTGATCGAGGTCTTCTCGGAGGAGGTGGTCCAGGGTCGGCTCCGGCGTACGTACACGCTCACCCGCACCGGACGAGACACCCTCGCCGCGGAGGTCCGGCGCATCACTGCCCACGCTCGCGAGGCCACTCGACGCCTCAAGCAAGCCACCAACGCCCCGGCCGGAGCCCCCGCATGACCGACTCCCAGCGCTCTCCTCGTGTCCTCTCCCTGTACCCGCGCCGCTATCGGGCAAGCCACGGCGCCGAGATCCTGGAGATGTACCGGGATACCACCGAGGGCGCCTCAGCGACTGCCGGACGTCTGGAGCAACTGGACATCGCGGCACATGCGTTGCGTGTACGGACGCGCACCGGATCCAGCGATCGGGCCGGTCGCTTCCTGGTGGCCACCGCCCCGTACGCCTTGGCGGCTGCCGGGTCGATCGCCGCCGCCGGGCTGACCACCACCGTGGCGGACGCCGTGCGTGACGCGAGCACGGCCGGGGTGAATCTCCTAGGCGCGGCGGTGTACGTGGCCGTGCTGGTGGCCGGAACCATGGCCTGCCTGGGACGCTGGTCGGCATCCCGGATACTGGGGGCGCTGTCCCTCGTGGCGCTGCTCGCAGGGGCTCAAGGGTCCGCCTGGCTGATCCCGCTGCTGGCCCTGGTGACGGCGATGCCCGCGGCGGTCGGCCCAGGGAGAATTGACCGACGGCTGGCCCCGGCCTACGCCGTCATCACCTGGCTGCCTTCTCTGTATGCGGCCGTCTCGGGTGACAGCACCTTCTTTCTCGGAGCGATCCAGCAACTCGGCCCCACCATGCTGCTGATCGCCATCCGCACAGCGGCCCCGGACGTCCGCCCCCGGCACATCCTCGCGATCCTGATGGCCGGGGCACCGTGGGCCACGACACCGGCGGGCTCACCGATCGGTGCCGCCATCGCCGTCACAGCGCTCCTCCTCGCCTGGGGAGTTGGCCGCCTGTCCCGCAGGCGGCTCCCCGTCACTGCCTGAGCGCCGGCTCGTCGCAGTACGGCCACGGCTCGTCGGCGGGCCACAGCAAGGGTCCGCCGATCGAGCTGCCGCGCGGGGACGAGGCCCGGTGGTCGTCCAGTGCCTCAGCGGCCCACGTGTGCGGTGAACGCGGCCCAGGCGGCGGGCGGGAGGGCGAGGGCCGGGCCCTCGGGGTGCTTGGAGTCGCGGACGTGTACGGCGGCGGGGTGCGCGGCGACTTCGACACAGGCGCCGCCCTCGTCGCTGCTGTGGCTGGACTTCGCCCAGGCGTAGCCGACTTCAACGCATTGGCCGCCCTCGCTGCCGCTGTGCCTGGACTTCTTCCAGGCGTAGCCGACTTCGAGGCACTGGCCGCCCTCGTCGCCGCTGTAGCTGGACTTCCGCCACTCGTAGGCGACTTCGAGGCAGGCGCCGCCCTCGTCGCCGCTGTAGCTGGACTTGAACCACGCGCGTGCAGTGCTCATTGCTCTCCCAGCAGACGGTCCAACAGGCCCAGGGTGTCGGCGGGGCTGAGGGCCTGAGCTCGCAGCATCGCATATTTCTGGGACAGGATGCTGACCTCATCGGGGTCGCAGACGAGCAGGCTGCCGCGTTGGGTCTCGGAGTAGGCGACGTGTTGGAAGTCGGGTGTTTCCAACAGGATGAAGGGGCCGTTCAGCCCGGCATGGGTCCGGTGGCTCAGCGGGAGAATCTGAAGGCTGACCCCCGGCAGCGTTCCACACGTCCGCAAGTGGCGGAGCTGCTCCACATGCGTCTCGTCGTCGACGAGTTGGAGCCTCACCACCGGCTCCCAGATGACGAAGCTGATCGTCGGCGGCTCGCTGCGGTGCAGGATCTCCTGGCGTTCCAGCCGGGAAGCGGTCTGGATCGCGATCTTCTCCTCGCTGAACCCGGGGACCCGGTTGCGGAAGACCGCCCGAGCGTAGGCCTCGGTCTGGAGCAGTCCGGGCAGGACCTGGTTGTCGTACCAGGAGAGGGCCAGGGCCGTGCGCTCCAGGTCCATGTACTGCTCGGCCCAGGCCGGTACGAGGTCGACCTCCGGCATGTTCTCCACCGCCGTGGCCAGCGCGCCCTTCGTCTCCAGCAACTGGTCCAGCCGGCTCGCCAGGTCCGGGAGGAGCGAGCGGCGGCCCTGCTCGATGGAGGCGATCGTCTCCACCTGCACTCCCACCGCATTCGCGAGTTGGGCCTGCGTCAGACCCGCCGCGACGCGGAACAGGCCGAGCAGCTTGCCCACGAGTTTCATGGCCGAGGCGTTCTTGCGCTGCCGATTACTGGGGTGCATACGGTCCCCACTCCCACCCTTGTCCGTGGTTCACGCCTCGGCGCACTCGTACAGGAAATCTGTACGGGTGCCCTGTCGGCGGCCGTCCCGGCCACGAGGCTCGAAGCTCGCAGCTCGGGGCTCGGGTCCCGGGCTTCGGGAGGGGCGGTTCACTCGTTCGAGCGTACGAAGGGGCAGGTCGCCCCGGGGCTTGGGGCTTGGGATTCGAGCTCCGAGATTCGAGCTGCGAGATTCGAGCGCCTTCTTTTAACCGGTAGGGAAAGAAGGGTGGTTGGGAAATCCTTCCCGACCTCCCTGACCCGTCACGGCCAGCAAGTATGACTAATGGTGACAGCTTGCGACGGTGCGTGGCGACTGTCTACGGTGCGAGAACTAAACAACCCCGACACGGTGTTCCAACACCGGCCGGGGTCTGACCTCCAAGATCGCAGCAAAAGGAACCGATCTCGTGGCTGTTGAGCACCTTAGTCCCGCTCTGCCCGCGTCCGCAGTGTCGCCCCCGTACCCGATGGCCCATCCCGGTTACGGCAAGCGAACCGTTCCGGACGAACACCCATCCCGCGCCGCTGACTTCGCGTTGCTGCCCTTCCGGGAGCAATATGTCGCCGCGTTCATCGAGCGGCTGCCCGAGGGCGCCACGATGAGCGTGAAGTGCCTCGCCAAACAGATCCCGCTGTACGGGCAGCAGGCCGTCAGCTCCGCGCTGACCGCGCTGTCCGTGGCCGGACACCTGCGGCGCGTACGGTGCGCGGTCGGTGGCGGTGACCAGGTGCGGTGGGTCTTCCGGACCTACTGGACGCGGACCGCCCACGACAGCGAATGGTGGGCGAACCACCTGGCACCCGAACCCGTGCCCGCGCCCGATCCGGTGCGGGAACCCGTACGGGAAGCGGCGCCCGAGCCCGTCCGGGAAGCGGTCCCCGCGCCCCGCACCGAGAGCCCCGCCCCCGCCCCCGCCCCCTCGCCCGCGTACCTCGCACTGGCCGGGATCGGGCGGGCCGACGCACGCCTCGCGCTCTCCGCCGCCGACTGCACGGCCCTGGAAGCCCTGGCCGAGCGCTGGTTCGCACGCGGCGTGGACGCCGACTACCTCATCGGCGCCGTCACCTCCGGACTGCCCGCCCACGTCGACTCACCCGTCGGCTTCGTCCGCCACCGCCTCAACGACAAGATCCCGCCCGCACTCCCCACCACCCCCACACCGCCGCCCGCCGGAACCCCGGTCCGGCGCGTGATGATGGAGTGCACCGAATGCGGCACCCCCGGCCGCCCCGAAGCCCTCCCCGACGGCCTCTGCCAACCCTGCCGACAGCCCGAACCCGCCACCACCGACACCCAGGCGGGCCCGCCCGCCGAACGCGACGTCACCCAACTCGTCGCCGGACTCCGCGACCTCCTCAAAGCCCCCTGAGCCGAACCCTCTCGCTCGGCCTCGCCTCCACCGCCGTGACCCGCAGACTGAGCCTGTAGGGCTAAAGGGCCGCGAAATCCCTTGCTAAAGGTTGCCAGACCCCCTATTGCGCGTTTCACTTGCGCACATAGGCGGAAAATCACAGAGGGGAGGGTCCACATGCTGCTGAACTTCAGGATGTCGAACCATCGCTCGATCCGCGAGGAACAAGAACTCCAGCTTCACCCCGCCTACGACGCGGACCGTCCTACGGGTACGGACTGGGCCGCAGTCCCCGTGGCGGGCCTCTTCGGTGCCAACGCCGCAGGGAAATCGAACCTCGTGGGCGCACTGGGGTACATGGCCGGGATGGTCCTGAACTCGCATCGCGATGCGGAGCCCGGTGGCGGCATCGCCCGCAACGCGTTCCGCCTGGATGCCTCGGCTGCCGACGAGCCGTCCTGGTACGTGGTGGATCTCTCGCTGGACGGGGTGCGCTACACCTACGGCTTCAGCATCGACGACGAGCAAGTCCTCGACGAATGGCTCTACAGCTACCCGCTCGGTAAGAAGCGCAAGATCTTCGAGCGCTCCGAGGGCGAAGTGAATCCGGGTGACACACAGGCCCGACGTGAACTGGAACTGGTCGAGAACATCACCGAATCGAATGTGCTGTTCCTGACCATGGCCGCACGCTCCAAGCAGCAGGACTTCCGCCCCGTCTACGACTGGTTCGCGACAGGCCTGAAGTTCAGCGAGGGCCGCATGCGCTCACCGCTGGGAATCGCTCCGGGGACGCCGGGACCGGCCTGGGACACTCCCGGCCTCTTGGCTCTCCTGCGCTCGGCCGACCTGGGTATCGAGGCGTACGGCACCGAACGGCAGGTCCTGGACGAGGAAGCCCTGCGTCGGCTGTACGGCGGACGGGTACCCCAGCGTGAGCTCGCCAGGCTGGCGGAAAGAGGGCCGCGGGAGACCGTGCGACCGTGGATCGGCCACCGCGGGCGCACCGGCGTAGTCCGCATGGAACTCCACGAGGAGTCCGCGGGCACCAAGGCGCTGCTGGAGCAGGCTCCGCGATTTCTGTCCGTACTGCGCCGAGGCGGCACGCTCATCGTCGACGAGATCGACTCCAGCCTTCACCCACTGCTCACCACCCAGCTCATCAAGCTCTTCCAGGAGCCGGAGACCAACCCGCGCGGCGCACAACTCGTCTTCACCTCCCACGACGCCAGCCTGCTCGGTCGTGTCGACGGCGAGGACATCCTCAAGCGGGATCAGGTGTGGTTCGTGGAAAAGGACCAGTACGGGGAGACGAGACTGTTCGCCCTGTCCGAGTTCAAACCACGCGTCGGCGAGAACCACGAGCGCCGCTACCTGGGGGGCAGCTACGGCGGAGTGCCGTTCATCGACGAGAGCCTTGCCAAGGCACTGGCCACACGGAGGGAACAGAATGGCGCGGCAACCTAAGCCGGACGGGCGCAAGCGTCCCTCACGGGATTCCCAGCTCGGCAGGAGAACCGAGCTTCGCACCCCGCGCCTGCGATTACTGGTCGTCTGCGGCGCCGAGGTGACAGAACACGCCTACGTCCAGGGCCTCAAGCACGCCGCCCGGAATCCAGCCGTATCGATCAAGATCGTCAAGCATCCCAAGGCTCCCTCCCAAGTCGTCGCGCACACGGTGAAGCTGCTGGAGACGGCAGACGACGCCTACGACGAGGCGTGGTGCGTCCTGGATGTCGACGAGTTCACCGATATCGATCAGGCCCTACGTGAAGCCGCCCGCAACCGCATCGGGGTCGCGCTGTCGAACCCGTGCTTCGAAGTGTGGCTGCTGCTGCACTTCACCGATCACCGCAAGCACGCACCCTCCTACGACCGGCTCGTTCCGATTCTGAACAAGCACACGCCGGGCGGGTACTCCAAGACGGACCTTGACTTCCGTCACTACGAGGACGGCTGGCGCGAGGCGGTCCGCCGGGCGAGGCTGCTGGCTCCGGACGGCAAGGAGCGGGAAGTGAACCCCTCGACCGGCATGTGGAAGCTCGCGCTCGCCATCGGCGGGCCGCAGTAGGGCAGCGCCCTGCACAGTCAGGGGCGATCCAGGCCCCACGTCTGCAGGACATACGACCGCCCCTTCTCCTCGCCCTCGATCAGGGGCACGTCGAGCAGGCTGAAGCCCGCCCTCGTGGCTGCCCCGACGCTGGCGGCGTTGTCGGCCTCCAGCTCCAGGATCACCTGTTCCGCCCCCAGCTCCTCGAAGGCGTAAGCGGCCATCAGCCGTACCGCCCGTGCGGCCAGACCGTGACCCCGGTGGGCCGGGCCGACCGCGTAACCGAGTTCCGTGCCCTCGGGGGCGCGTCGCAGCATCACTTCGCCGAGCGGGGCGCCGCCGTCGACGGTGATCGCGAGCAGGATGGTCGAGCCCTCCTCCCGCACGCGCCGGGCCTTGTCCAGGCGGTTCCGGGCGGCCTCCTCGTCGAAGGGCGTGACGATCGGGGTCCAGTGCGCGATGTCGGCGTGGTCGAACAGATCCGGCATCGCGGACAGGTCCGCTTCCGTCCAGTCGCGCAGGACGAGGCCCTCCCCCGTGAGCTCGATCCGGGCGGGAAAGGGTGATGTGGTGCTGCTCATGGTGCGGGGCCTCCCTGGCGTGTTCAGGACGGATCAGGATATCCGTGCCGCGGCTACCGGGCCCCGTGGTCGAGCAGCCCCAGCACCAGGACGGCCGCCGCCGTGGCGAGGAAGACGATGCCGCCCACGATGTCGCGGGAGCCCACCCGCAGGTGGGCGATGATCGCGCCGATGAAGTAGAGGATGAGGCCGGCGGCTGCGAGGGTGCCCAGGAGCGGGACGGCGAGTCCCGCCAGCAGCCCCACGGTGCCCGCCGCGAGCAGCGAGCCCAGCACCGGCACCCATCTGCGGTGGATGCCCTTCATGTCCGCCTGGGTCTTGGGGTATTCGTGGCCGATCAGGTAGGTGACGGCGGCGGCGCCGTTGAAGACCACGCCGAGGACGGTGACCGTGACATAGGCGGCGAACACGACTTCTCCGATGCAGTGGGGAACGGTGATGCCCGGCACCCCGTTGCGGGATGCCGTTCCCCTGAACGACGAACCGGCGACGCGGAGTTGTGACATCGCCCCTCGGCGGGGCGGCCGCGCGTCGCCGCTCAGCCCAGCGCGTCCTCGATCAACGCCGCCCACTGCGCCACCACTCGGCGGCATGCAGGAGGCCGACGGCGATGCGGTGGGGTGGGCGTCATGGCGACCGTCACCGGGTGGGCCGAGGCCTCCCCCTTCAGGAAGGCGGGCAGGTCAAGAAGCGGCCCGCTCGTCCGTCGGGCGGCGGCGGAGGCCGGTGTCCGTCAGGGAGGGGGACTGCCATGCGCCGTCCGGGTGGTACAGGTTCGTGCCGGGCGGGACGATCTCGTCGATGCGGTCGAGGGCCGAGTCGTCCAGGACCACCGATGCCCCGTTCAGCAGGGCCTCCCACTGTTCCGCGGTGCGGGGGCCGATGATGACCGAGGTGACGGCCGGATGGGCGAGCGGGAAGGCGACGGCCAGCTCCGGGAGGGTGCAGCCGATGTCCGCGGCCAGTTCGGCGAGCCTGTCGGCCGCCTCCAGCTTGGTGATGTTCTCCGGGATGGACGGGTCGAAGCGTGCGGGGTTCAACTGCGCCCGTCCGGAGGTGAGATCGACGGTCCGTCCCGACCGGTAGCGGCCGCTCAGGAAGCCGGAGGCGAGCGGGCTCCAGGTCAGGACCCCCATGCCGTACCGCCGGGCCGTCGGCAGCACTGACGTTTCCACGCCGCGCGCGAGGACCGAGTACGGGGGCTGCTCGGTCCGGAAGCGCTGGAGGCCCCGCCGCTCCGCCACGTGCTGCGCCTCCGCGATCTCCTCGGCGGGGAACGTCGACGACCCGAACGCCCGGATCTTGCCCGCTTGCACGAGGTCACCGAGGACCCCGAGCGTCTCCTCGATGTCCGTGGTGTGATCCGGGCGGTGCACCTGGTAGAGGTCGATCCAGTCGGTGCCGAGCCGCCGCAGGCTCGCTTCCACGGCCTGGGTGATCCAGCGGCGGGAGTTGCCGCTCCGGTTCCTCCCCTCGCCCATCTGGAAGTGGACCTTCGTCGCGAGGACGACCTCGTCCCGCCGGCCGGACGCCCGCAGCGCCTTTCCGACAATCACCTCGGACTCACCGGCCGAGTACATGTCCGCCGTGTCGACGAAGTTGACGCCCGCGTCCATCGCGGCGTGGATGATCCGGGCGCTGTCCTCGTGGTCGGGGTTGCCGACCGCGCCGAACATCATCGTGCCCAGGCAGTAGGTGCTCACCTCGATGCCGGTGCGGCCGAGTGTGCGGTAACGCATGGTTGTGCTCCCTCGCTGTCGGGCTGTGCACGGCACGCCGGGGGAAGACCGTGGTGCGGCGCATCGTAGGAGCTGGAGTGCACTCGATGGCAAGCGAGTTGGGCCCGTCGCGCCTCCGCGACGCGTGGTGGCCGCGTCGCATCCCGCCCCCGCGTGGTCATCGGTCGCCGAGCGAGGATGAAATGCGGCCTAGCGCGGGACAGGACGAAGTCGGATGCTGTGGCGCGCTGCGGAGATGGGCAGGCTGGCATCGAAGCGGTTCCGACAGGAAAGCTGGCAACCTCTGGAATACGAGGATTCATGGCTGTTTCTCACCAGCACCTCAAGACCGGCATGTCCCGCGCGGATGATCTGCCGGGTGACTGTCCGGAGAACAGATACTCCACGGCGCCGGACCGTGCCGGGCGGCCCGAGCCGTGCGGAGCGAGGGTTCCCAGGAGCGGAACGGCGAGCCCGGCCAGCATCGCGAGCACCGGTACCCACGTGCGGGGCAGTCCCTTCATGTCCGCCTGGGTCTTGGGGTATTCGTGGCCGATCAGGTAGGTGACGGCGGCGACGCCGTTGAAGACCGCGCCGAGGACGGTGACATAGGCGGCGAACACGATTTCTCCGACGCGGAGTGTGACATCGCCCCTCGCCGGGGCGGCCGCGCGTCGCCGCTCAGCCCAGCGCGTCGTCGATCATCGCCGCCCACTGCGCCACCACGCGGCGCCGGCGGGCCGTGTCGTCGGTGAGGACGTTGGCCAGGCCCAGGCCGCGGGCCATGTCCAGGAGGCCCTGGACCGTTTCGCGTACGCCGGGGCGGTACTCGTCGGCGTGCAGGAGGCCGACGGCGATGCGGTGGGTCTCGCGGCCGACGCGGGCTTCGAGTTCGGTGACGCGGGGGCGCAGCTGTTCCTCGTTGGAGGCGGCGACCCAGAGCTGGAGGGCCGCGCGGAAGAGCGGGCCGGTGTAGAGGTCGACGAGGGCGGCGACGACCGCGGCGCGGCCCTGGTCGGGGAGGGCACGCAGGGCGGCGGAGCGTTCCTCGGCGACGTACTCGACGGCCGCGGTGAACAGGTCCTCGCGGGTGGGGAAGTGGTGCTGGGCGGCGCCGCGCGAGACTCCGGCGCGTTCGGCGACGACCGAGACGGTGGAGCCCGCCCAGCCGTGGTCGGCCAGGCAGGAGACCGCGGCCTCCAGGAGCCTTTTGCGGGTGGCCCGGCTGCGGTCCTGCTTGGGGCCGGGGCTGCTGCCCTGTGTCACCGCACCCATGCGGGGTCCCGTCGTTCGAGGAAGGCCGTCATCCCCTCGCGGGCCTCCGCGGAGGCGAAGAGTGCCGCGGAGCGGGCGATGAGGTCTTCGGAGTGCTGGTCGAAACTCTCCAGCACAGTAGCCGTGACCAGCTCCTTCGATGCCCTCAGCCCCTGCGGGGAGGCCCGGCGCAGTCCGTCGAGTACCGGGGCGAGTGCCTCGTCCACGTCGTCGGCTGCGGCCAGCGTGACGAGGGAGATCCGGGCGGCTTCGGCCGCGTCGAAGCGTTCGCCGGTGAGGTAGTAGCGGGCGGCGGCGCGCGGGTCGGTGCGGGGCAGCAGCGGCAGGGAGATGACGGCGGGGGCGAGGCCGAGGCGGGACTCGGTGAGGGCGAAGGTGGCGCCCGGCCCGGCCGCCGAGATGTCGCAGGCGCCGAGCAGCCCGAGTCCGCCCGCCCGGACGTGGCCGGTGACCCGGGCCACCACCGGTTTGGGCAGCGCGACGATCTGCCGCATCAGCGCGACGAAGGCCGCCGGGTCGGGGGGTGCGGTCAGGTCGGCGCCCGCGCAGAAGGTGTTGCCGGTGTGGGTGAGGACGACGGCTCGTACGGTGTCGTCGGCCGCGCACGCGGCGAGCGCGGCCGAGAGCTCGCCGACCAGCCGCGCGGAGAGTGCGTTGCGGTTGGCCGGCGAGTCCAGGGTGAGGGTGGTGATCCCGCGCTCGTGCGTGGGGGCGGCGAGCGTCACGGGGTCTTCTCCGGGGTGTCGGGGGCGGTGCGGGCCTTCTCGCGGGCGCGCAGTTCGCGGCGCAGGATCTTGCCGGACGTGGCGCGCGGTACGGCGTCGATGAACTCGACCTGCCGGATCTTCTTGTACGGGGCGACGCGTTCGGCGACGTACGCCATGACGTCGTCCGCCGTGAGGTCCACGGGTGCGACGGACGGCCGGCGGACCAGGCAGGCCTTGGGGACCTCGTTGCCGTCGGCGTCGTACACGCCGATGACGGCGGCGTCGGCTATGGACGCGTGGCCGAGCAGCAGCGCCTCGAGTTCGGCGGGGGCGACCTGGTAGCCCTTGTACTTGATGAGTTCCTTGACCCGGTCGACGACGAACAGCCAGCCGTCCTCGTCCACGCGGCCGATGTCGCCGGTGTGCACCCAGCCGTCGGCGTCGATCATCTCGGCGGTGGCGTCGGGGCGGCCGAGGTAGCCCTTCATCACCTGTGGGCCGCGGATCAGGATCTCGCCGTCGGTGTGGGTTCCGGCGTCCTCGCCGGGGGTGTCGAGGGAGACGATGCGCATCTCGGTGTTGGGCAGCAGGGTGCCGACGGCCCCGGGCGGCGGGTTCTCGGCGGCCAGCGGGACGACGTGGGTGCCGGGCGAGAGCTCCGTCATCCCGTAGGCCTGGCGCACGGGCGGCAGTCCGAGCCGGCGCGAGCAGGCGGCGGCGAGTTCGGCGTCGAGCGGGGCGGCGGAGCTGACGACGTACTCCAGCGAGGACAGGTCGTACCGGTCGACGACCGGGTGCTTCGCCAGAGCCAGCACGATCGGCGGGGCCACGTACAGGCCGGTGATGCGGTGCTTCTCGATCGCGGCCAGGAACTGGGCGAGGTCGAAGCGCGGCAGGACGACGACGGTGGCGCCGGTCCGCAGCGGTGCGTTCATCAGGGCGGTGAGCCCGTAGATGTGAAAGAAGGGGAGCACGGCCAGGATGCGGGCGCCGGTGCCCATGGGGACGAAGGGGCGCAGCTGTTCCAGGTTGGTGGCCATGGAGCGGTGGGTGAGCATGACGCCCTTGGGGATGCCCGTGGTGCCGGAGGAGTAGGGCAGCGCGGCGATGTCCTGCACCGGGTCGATGGTGATCATCGGTTCGGGGGCGGTGGTGGTGAGCATGTCGAGGATCGAGGTGTGCCCGTCCGCCTGGTCGCAGACGAAGATCTCCTCGATGCCGCCGACGAGTTCGGCGGCGCGGCGGGCCGTCTCCAGGAGCGGGGAGACGGTGACGATCCAGCGCGCGGAGGAGTCGCGGAGCTGTTTGGCGAACTCGTCGGACGTGGCGAGCGGGTGGACGGTGGTGACGGTGGCCCCGGCCCGGGTGGCGCCGAAGAAGACGGCCGGGTAGGCGATGGTGTTCGGGCTGTGCAGGGCCAGTACGTCGCCCTTGACGAGCCCGGCGCCGGCCAGCCCCGCGGCGATCTTCCGGTGGAAGGCGTCGAGCTGCCGGTAGGTGAGCCGGCTGCTGTCGTCCGTCCCGTCGATCAGGGCGACCGTGTCGCCGAACTCCGCGGCGGCCTGGCCCAGCACCGCGTCGTGGATGGCCGTGTCGAGTGGCTGGACGTCGGGGTAGTCGCTCCGGAACACGTGCGCCATGACGGGGAGTCCCTTCGATGCGGAATGGCGGGGCGGCGGCGGGAACGGGCCGCTCCGTACGACGCGTGGAGAGGTGGCGTGCGGCGCCGGGCCGGGACCCGCGGCCCGGAGGGTGCGGGTCCCGTACGGCGTGGAGAGACAGGATGGCGGCTGTCAGTACGACTTGGGGAGGCCCAGGGACTGATGGGACACGTAGTTCAGGATCATTTCCCGGCTGACCGGCGCGATCCGGGCGACCCGGGACGCGGTGATCAGGGACCCGAGGCCGTACTCGCGGGTGAGGCCGTTGCCGCCGAGGGTGTGCACCGCCTGGTCGACCGCCTTCACGCACGCCTCGCCGGCCGCGTACTTCGCCATGTTCGCGGCCTCGCCCGCGCCGATGTCGTCGCCGTCGTCGTAGAGCCGGGCGGCCTTCTGCATCATCAGCCGGGCCAGTTCGAGTTCGATGTGCGCCTGGGCCAGGGGGTGCGCGATGGCCTGGTGGGCGCCGATGGGCTCCTTCCACACCTGGCGGGTCTTCGCGTACTCGACGGCGCGGGCGAGGGCGTAGCGGCCCATCCCGATACCGAAGGCCGCCGTCATGATGCGTTCCGGGTTGAGCCCGGCGAAGAGCTGGAGGAGGCCCGCGTCCTCATCGCCGACGAGCGCGTCGGCGGGCAGCCGCACATCGTCGAGGACCAGCTCGAACTGCTTCTCCGGCGCCTGGAGTTCCATGTCGATCTGCGACCGCTGGAAGCCGGGGGCCTCGCGCGGGACGATGAAGAGGCAGGGCTTCAGCTTGCCGGACCTGGCGTCCTCGGTGCGGCCGACGATGAGGGTGGCGTCGGCGATGTCGACGCCGGAGACGAAGACCTTGCGGCCGGTGAGCACCCACTCCTGGCCGTCGCGGCGGGCGGTGGTGGTGATCCGGTGCGAGTTGGAACCGGCGTCCGGCTCGGTGATGCCGAAGGCCATGGTGAGGCTGCCGTCGGCGAGGCCCGGCAGCCACTGCCGCTTCTGGGCGTCGGTGCCGAAGCGGGCTATGACGGTGCCGCAGATGGCGGGCGAGACGACCATCATCAGCAGCGGGGAGCCTGCCGCACCCAACTCCTCAAGCACGATGGAGAGTTCGGCCATGCCGCTGCCTCCGCCGCCGTACTCCTCGGGGAGGTTCACGCCGAGATAGCCGAGCTTGGCGGCCTCCGCCCACAGCTCGCGGGGGTGGGCGCCGTCCCGGATGACGGAGGTCATGTAGTCGCGCCCGTACCGCGTGCCGAGGGCGGTGACGGCTGCGCGCAGGGCCTGGTGCTCTTCGGTTTCCAGGACGGTGCTCATGCGGTCTCCTCTGAGGCTTCGGGGTCATGGTCTGCGGGCTCGGTGACGACTGCGAGCAGTGCGCCGACCTCCACCTGGAGGCCGGGGGCGGCGTGGAGCGCGGTGAGGGTGCCGGTGGCGGGGGCGAGGATGCGGTGCTCCATCTTCATCGCCTCCAGCCAGATCAGCGGCTGCCCGGCCTCGACGGCGGACCCGGCCGCCAGGCCCTCGGCCAGGCGGACCACCGTGCCGGGCATCGGGGCGAGCAGGGAGCCGGGTTCGGTGCGTTCGGCGGGGTCGGTGAAGCGGGGCAGGGCGGTGAACGCGTACGAGCCGGTGGCGGTGTCCACGTACAGCCGGTCGTCGCGGCCGAGGACGTCGAAGTGCCGGGTGACGCCTTCGGATTCGAGGGTGACGCGGCCGCGGCCGGCGCGGACGACGCGGACGCCCTCCGTGCCGACGGCCAGGCCGTCGCGGGTGGTGCGGTAGGTGATCTCGTGCTCGCGGCCGTCCGGTTCGCTGCGGTAGCGCCTGAGCTGGGGCTGCGAGGGGAGATTGCGCCAGGCGCCGAAGCGGGCGAATCCCGATGTGGTGGCGGTGGCGTTACGGGCCGCCTCGGCGACGGCGGCGGCGATGGCGGCCAGCCGTACGGCCGACTCGTCGGGTGCGCGGGTCAGTGCCGCCAGGTGGCGTTCGTAGAAGCCGGTGTCCAGGCGGGCCGCCACGAAGTCCGGGTGGCGCAGGGAGCGTACGAGCAGATCGCGGTTGGTGACCGGGCCGTGGACGCGGGCGCGTTCCAGGGTGCGGGCGAGCAGGCGCACGGCTTCGGTGCGGGTGGGGGCGTGGGCGATGACCTTGGCGAGCATCGGGTCGTAGTGCGCGCCGATGGTGTCGCCGCCGGTGTATCCGGTGTCCAGCCGCACACCGGGCTCCTGCGGCACGTCCAGCGAGAGCAGTGCTCCGGTCTGCGGCTGCCAGTCGCGGGCCGGGTCCTCGGCGTAGAGCCGGGCCTCGACGGCGTGCCCCGCGGGGTGCGGCGGCGCGGCGGCGGGCAGCGGTTCGCCCTCGGCGGTGCGCAGCTGGAGCGCGACGAGGTCGAGGCCGAACACCGCTTCGGTGACGGGGTGTTCGACCTGGAGGCGGGTGTTCATCTCCAGGAAGTACGGCCGCCCGTCGTCGGTGACCAGGAATTCGACGGTGCCCGCACCCCGGTACCCGACGGCCCGTGCGGCGGCCACGGCGGCGGCGTGCAGCCGGTCGCGCAGCCCGTCGTCGAGACCGGGTGCGGGGGCCTCCTCGATGACCTTCTGGTGGCGGCGCTGGAGTGAGCAGTCGCGGGTGCCGAGCGCCCAGACGCCGTCGTGCTCGTCGGCCATGATCTGGACCTCGACGTGCCGGCCGCGTTCCACGTACGGCTCGGCGAAGACCTCCCCGTCCCCGAAGGCGGACAGCGCCTCGGCCGCGGCGGCGGTCAGCTCGCCTTCCAGATGGTTGAGTTCGCGGACGATCCGCATCCCCCGCCCGCCGCCGCCCGACGCCGCCTTGAGCAGCAGCGGCAGATCCCCGGCGCGGGCCGCGGCCGGGTCGACGGGGGCGAGGAGCGGCACCCCGGCGGCGGCCATCAGCTCCTTGGCGCGGGTCTTGGACGCCATCAGCTCGATGGCCTTGACCGGCGGGCCGACCCAGACCAGTCCGGCGTCCTGCACGGCGGCGGCGAACCCGGCGTTCTCGGAGAGGAAGCCGTACCCGGGATGGACGGCGTCCGCGCCTGCCGCGAGGGCGGCGGCCACGACGAGATCGCCACGCAGATACGTGTCGCGGGGCGCGGCCCCCGACAGCCGTACGGCGGTGTCGGCCTCCCGTACGTGCAGCGCGCCGGCGTCCGCGTCGGAGTACACGGCGACGGTGGCGATGCCGAGCGCGCGGCAGGTACGGAAGATCCGGCAGGCGATCTCGCCCCGGTTGGCAACGAGCAGGCTGGTGATCATGTGGGTTCTCACATCCGGAAGATGCCGAAGCCGCCGCGGGCGCCCTCGACCGGTGCGGTGTGGATGGCGGACAGGCACATCCCGAGGACGGTCCTGGTGTCGCGCGGGTCGATGACCCCGTCGTCGTACAGCCGGCCGGACAGGAACATCGGCAGGGACTCGGACTCGATCTGCTGCTCGACCATGGCGCGCAGTCCGGCGTCCGCCTCGTCGTCGTACGGCCGCCCCTTCGCCGCGGCGGAGGCGCGGGCGACGATGGAGAGCACCCCGGCCAGCTGCTGCGGGCCCATGACGGCGGACTTGCTGCTGGGCCAGGCGAACAGGAAGCGCGGGTCGTAGGCCCGGCCGCACATGCCGTAGTGCCCGGCGCCGTAGGAGGCGCCCATCAGCACGGACAGATGCGGGACCTTGGAGTTCGACACCGCGTTGATCATCATCGCGCCGTGCTTGATGATGCCGCCCTGCTCGTACTCCTTGCCGACCATGTAGCCGGTGGTGTTGTGCAGGAACAGCAGCGGGATGTCGCGCTGGTTGGCGAGCTGGATGAACTGGGCGGCCTTCTGCGACTCCTCGCTGAACAGCACGCCCTGCGCGTTGGCGAGGATGCCGACCGGGTAACCGTGCAGCCGCGCCCAGCCGGTCACCAGGCTCGTCCCGTAGAGCGGCTTGAACGCGTCGAAGTCCGAGCCGTCGACCAGCCGGGCGATGACCTCGCGCGGGTCGAAGGGCACCTTCAGGTCGCCGGGCACGATGCCGATCAGCTCGTCGCCGTAGTACTTGGGCGGCTCGGCGGGACCCGGATCGGCGTGCGCCTTGCGCCAGTTGAGGCGGGCGACGATCCGGCGGGCCTGGCGCAGCGCGTCCTGCTCGTCCACGGCGAAGTGGTCGGCGAGCCCGGAGATGCGGGCGTGCATCCCGGCGCCGCCGAGCGATTCGTCGTCGCTCTCCTCGCCGGTGGCCATCTTCACCAGCGGCGGACCGCCGAGGAAGACCTTGGACCGTTCCTTGATCATGACGGTGTGATCGGACATGCCGGGGACGTACGCCCCGCCGGCCGTGGAGTTCCCGAAGACGACGGCCACGGTCGGGATACCGGCGGCCGAGAGCCGGGTGAGGTCGCGGAAGAGCGCCCCGCCGGGGATGAAGATCTCCTTCTGCGAGGGGAGGTCGGCGCCGCCCGACTCGACGAGGCTGATGACCGGCAGCCGGTTGGCGAAGGCGATCTCGTTGGCGCGCAGGGCCTTCTTCAGCGTCCAGGGGTTGGAGGCGCCGCCGCGTACGGTCGGGTCGTTGGCGGTGATCAGGCACTCCACGCCCTCGACCACCCCGATCCCGGTGACGAGCGAGGCGCCGACCGCATAGTCGCTGCCCCAGGCGGCGAGCGGCGACAGTTCCAGGAACGGGGTGTCCTGGTCGATCAGCAGCTCGATGCGCTCGCGGGCCAGCAGTTTGCCGCGTGCCCGGTGCCGCTCGACGTACTTCTCTCCGCCGCCCTCCAGCGCCTTGGCATGCGCGGCGTCGAGGCCGGCGAGCTTGTCGAGCATGGCCGCGCGGTTCGCGGTGTATTCGGGGCTCGCGGTGTCGAGCCCGGTGGGCAGGACGGTCATGCGTGCACCTCCGGTGCGTCGGAGCTGTCCAGCAGGACCACGGGTATCTCCAGGTGGCGCGAGCGCAGCCACTCCCCCACCGCCTTGGCCTGCGGGTCGAAGCGGTGCTGGGCGGCCACGCCCTCGCCGAGCAGCCCGTGGACGGTGAAGTTCAGCGCGCGCAGGTTCGGCAGGACATGGCGTACGACGGTGAGCGGGGCGGTCTCCGGGAGCAGTTCGCGCAGCCGCTCGACGGTCAGCTCATGGGCCAGCCACCGCCACGCCTGATCGCTCCGCACCCACACCCCGACGTTCGCGTCCCCGCCCTTGTCGCCGCTGCGGGCGCCCGCGACGAGCCCGAGCGGAGCGGTACGGGTGGGCAGGCCGGGCGCCAACGGCGTTGGCAGCGGCGGCTGTTCGGCGTCCTGGAGGGGCCGGGTGCGGGCGGGCGGTTCCTGCACCTGCCGCCGGCCGTCCGGGAGCACGGCGACCTGCGTCACCTCCTCGGCCGGTACGTACCGGGCCTCGAACACCCCGTAGGGCGCACCCTTTCCGGGCGGGGCGGTGACATGGAAGCCCGGGTAGCTGCCGAGGGCCAGCTCGATCGCGGCGCCGGACAGGGCCCGCCCGACGGCGTCCGGTTCCTGGTCGCGGACGACGAGCCGGAGCAGGGCGCTCGCGGTCTCCTCGGTCGCGGCGTCGGTCCGGTCGGTACGGGCGAGCTCCCAGCGCACCTCCTCGGGCCGGCGCCCGGCACGGGCGAAGGCGTCCTCGAACTGGTGCCGGACGAGCCGCGCCTTGGCCTCGATGTCGAGTCCGGTGAGCACGAAGACGACCTCGCCCCGCCAGCCGCCGAGCCGGGTGAGTCCGGCCTTGAGGGTGGGCGGCGGGGCCTCGCCGCGCACCCCGGAGATGCTGACCCGGTCCGGGCCCTGCTGCGCCAGTCGTACGGTGTCGAGCCGGGCGGTGACGTCGGGTCCCGCGTACCGGGCGCCGCCGGTCTCGTACAGCAGCTGGGCGGTGACCGTGCCGAGGTCGACGACGCCGCCGGTGCCGTCGTGCTTGGTGATGACGGAGGTGCCGTCGGCGTGGATCTCGGCGACGGGGAAGCCGGGCCGCCGCAGGTCGTGGTCGCGGAAGAAGGAGTAGTTCCCGCCGGTGGCCTGGGTGCCGCACTCCAGCACGTGCCCGGCGACGACGGCTCCGGCGAGCGCGTCGTGGTCCTCGGGTCCCCAGCCGAAGTGGGCGGCGGCGGGCCCGGTGACGAGCGCGGCGTCGGTGACGCGGCCGGTGACGACGACATCGGCCCCGGCCCGCAGACAGGCGGCGATGCCCTCGCCGCCGAGATAGGCGTTGGCGGTGAGGAACCCGTCGGGAACAGGCAGGCTGTCCCCCTCGACATGCGCGACGCGCACGGGCACGCCCAGCTTGTCAGCCAACTCCCGTACCGCATCAGCCAGTCCGGCCGGATTGAGGCCGCCCGCGTTGGTGACGATCCGCACCCCGCGCTCCCGGGCGAGCCCGAGGCCCTCCTCAAGCTGCCGCAGGAAGGTGGTGGCGTAGCCGCGCGAGGGGTCCTTGAGCCGGCCGCGGCCGAGGATGAGCATGGTCAGCTCGGCGAGGTAGTCGCCGGTGAGGACGTCGAGGGGGCCGCCGGTGAGCATCTCGCGCACGGCGTCGAAGCGGTCGCCGTAGAACCCGGAGGCGTTGCCGACCCGCAGCGGCGCGGGCCCGGGCGCGTCCGTCACTTCCCGGTCCCCCGCCGCGGGTCGCGTCCGGGTCCGGCGGGCCCGGCGAAGGCCTGCGCGATGTCCAGCCACGCCTCGGCGTCGGCCCCCTCGGCCCGTACGGCGAGGTCGTCGCGGTGGGCGCGCTGGGTGACGAGCAGGCAGAAGTCGTGCAGCGGCCCGGTGACCCGCTGGGCGGCGCCCTCGGGGCCATAGGCAGTCAACTCACCGCCCGGCCCTTCCAGTTCCACCCGGAACTCCTCTCCGGGCGCCTTGATCCCCCGTACGAGGAAGGCGTAGTCCCTCGCCCGTACCCCGATCCGCGCGACGTGCCGCAGCCGGGCGGTGGGGGTGCGGGTGACACCGAGCGCGTCGGCCACGTCCTGGCCGTGTGCCCAGGTCTCCATGAGCCGCCCGGTCGCCATGGAGGCGACGCTCATGGGCGGCCCGTACCAGGGAAACCGGGTCCCGGCCGGGGCCGCCCGCAGCGCCTCCTGAAGCCGCTCGTGCCCGGCGCGCCAGTGGGTGAGCAGGGCGTCCGGGGCGTACGCCGCAACGACCTCGCCGGCGGCCTCGTCGACGAAGCCCTCGGGGTCCCGCATGGCCTTCGCGACCTCGTCGCCGAACCGCTCGGGGTCGGTGACGGAGAGCAGTGCCACCTCGTCGGTCCAGCTCAGATGGGCCACCTGATGGGCGACCGTCCACCCCGCGGCAGGCGTCGCCCCCGCCCATTGCGCGGCGCTCAACCCGGCTACCAGCAGGTCGAGTTCCTCGCTCTCGCTGCGCAGATCGTCGAGCACGGCTGAGGCATCGGACACGGTGCGCTCCCCTCGGGGCGTGGCGGTGTGCACCGGAGCCTGCCAGCGGGACAGAAAACAATCAAGCATGCTTGCATTATTTTTGCCGCGCGGTACCTCCGGGGAAGCGCTCGGGGGGTATCCCCACCCTCGCCAGGGGCCTCAGGCAGTCACGCAGCGGGCGGGCAGCCCCATCGACCGGGAATGCGGTTCCGACCAGGATGAGTGATGTCCGAAGAGAGCCCCACCGGGCCCGCCGGACACAGCAAAAGATAACCGTCCCCAGCTGTTCACATGACTGCCAGGAATGAAAAAGCCATGACTGAGACCGTACGTAAGAACCGCCGCCTGCGTCCCGCCCTCGTGGGTATATGCCTGGCCGCCGCAGTGACCGGAATCTCCGCCTGTGCGGATTCGACTCCGTCCGATTCCGGGAAATCGAAGAGCCCCGGCCAGTCGTCCCACCAGAATTCCGGTGCCCCGGCCGCCGCGAAGCCGTCGACACCTGCCGCCGCGGCGTCCCTCCGCATGATCGCGAACGGTGACCACAGCCTGGCCTTCCATGTCACACCCGGCCACCTCCCGGCCCTGGTCCTGGACGCGGGTGGCGGTGAGGACTCGTCGTACTGGAAGACGATGGCGCCCGAACTGGCGAAGAAGACCGGTTCCATGGTGGTCACGTACGACCGGGCCGGAATGGGAAAGAGCGACGAGGTTCCCGGGGCGTGGAAAGTCGAGAACGCGGTATCCGATCTGAAGGCCGGACTGACGAAGCTGGGAATCACCCATGACGTGATCCTGGTTTCACATTCCCAGGCGGGCGAGGTCGCCACCTATTTCGCCAAGGAGAACCCGAATTGGCTCGCGGGTGCCGTCCTCGTCGACGGAAGCCTTCCCGAGTTCTATACGGACGAGGAGACGGCGAAGATCGAAGCCGCGAACAAGGCCCAGGTGGAGGCCCTCAAGGACCAGCCCTCGACGCAGCAGACCCGCCAACTGCTCGCCACCGGGGACGGCTACGGCCCGATGCACCGCGCGTACCACCAGGTCTCCTGGCCGCAGAGCGTCCCGGCGACGGCCATCGTCTCGGAGAAGACCCCCTTTGAGACACCCGAGGACGCGCAGCTCTGGCGCAATGCCCAGCAGGAGTTCGTGAAGGGGGCCCCGAACCGCGACCTCGTGACCGCCGCGAAGAGCTCGCACGACATCGCCGGCGACCGTCCGGATGTCATCGTCACGGCGGTCGGGCAGATGCTGAAGACCGCGGGCTGACCGTGAGGGGAGGAGGAACGGCACCGCCCCGCACGGTCGGCGAGACCGTCGGTGGCGGTGGCGGTGGCGGTGGCGTCACGGTGACAGCGTCGCGCGGGTCATTCCTGAGAGAATTCATGCGGTCGCACCTTGAAACCAAGGCCCGCCGGCAACAGCGAGGATATCTTGACGAGTTCCTCCACCCAGGGCGCAACCGTGTAGCTGGTGGAGTTCACCACCTCCACCAGCGGGTGGCCGGAGTGGTCCGCGTGGATACGGGTGTACGCGAGTTGGATCAACGCCGTTGCCACACCGCACCCGTACACCCCGACCACAAGCGCGAGCAGTACCGTCGAGAGCCGAACCGAACGCGTCGGCCACGGCAGAAGGAACAACTGCAGTACGCCCCAGACAGCCGCAGCCGCCATCACTAACGTCATTCCCGCCCCAAGCCCTCAAATTACTTGATTCGCAAGTACGAATACATGTCAGATGTTCGACTGCGGCTGCAACGGCCCACGGCGGGAAACCTGGCAGGGGCAGTCGGGGGTCCTCGTGATGGGGATGCGATGGTCAGGGTGCTGTCGATCTGTACCGGGTTGCCTCCAACGTTGGCCGCAGGCAACCTCCGTGCCGTCGCGCCGACCACTCGGCCCGTACCGGCAGGTTGGCGCGTGCAGGCCGGGCGTGGGCCCGGGAGGCTCGGGCCGCGATCGGGCCGGCCCGAGCCTCCGAGCCGTGGGGCGGGTCAGGCGGACTGAGTCACTCTGCCGGCGCCCGCCTTCGCTGGTGCGATGCCGAAGATGTCCACCGCGTGGTAGTACGTCCAGGCCGTGGCGTTGCACGAGGTCAGCGTCGCGCCGGAGTAGGCGGCGCAGACGCGCTTGAGGTCCTCGTAGAGGGCGGAGTCGAGGCGAGCCTTGTTGGCGGAGAACGTGCCGGCGGCCTTGTAGTTGCGGTAGCCGAAGTCATGGCGGGCGCAGGCCGTCTGGAAGGGGAAGCCGAACGGGTTGTCGGGCGAGGAGCTGCAGTAGTCCGTCGACCAGTCGAAGCCGTACGCGCCCCAGGCGCCCTGGTTGTTGCGGGCGGCGTTCCAGGCGTTGTAACTGGAGGCACTCGTCTGGGTCCAGGAGCTGAGGACCTGGGGCTTGTCCGCCGGGGCGGCGGAAGCGGATGCGGCGGGCAGCAGGGCGAGCGGGAGCGACAGGGCAGCCGTGGCGAGCAAGGTGGCGAAGCGGCGACGCATGTACAACCTCCGTGGGATATAGGGGAGTTGCGGCAGCTGTGCGCCTCGTGGGTCTCATGAGGCAGCTTCAGCATGACGTCATGTACATGGCGAGTGCGGCAGTTTCGTCAATTAGCCTCGGCGTTTCGGTCGGGATAAGACCGGAAGCGGGGAGGAAATGCGAAAAGTTCCTTCTGAGCTGGGATGCTGAACCTTGTCGAGGGGTTCTTTCGGTCCAAGCGGAACGCAGTCGCCGCAGATCGACCAAAACTGCGAGGTGCCGTAGCTGTCGTCGCGCGCCCGCCAGGGATGACGGGACGTGCCCTTAGCGGGTCAGCGTCTCGTAGCCGCTGTCTCCGCAGTACTCCACGACGCGCCCCTCCGCCTCGGAGTCACCGTTCTTCATCGCCGCCGCCGTCGCCTCACCCAGGGTGCGGCCTCCGCCGACGGCCTCGTCCCGGAGCGGTTGCATCGCGAGGAGGGCGTCCTCAGCGACGGCCCCGACCTCGTCGTAGCCTGGCGACTCCGGCGCGTCCGAGTCCGTGTCCGAGTCAGTGCTCGTGTCCGAGTCCGAGTCCGCCGCGTTCCGCGCCTTCTGCCACGCCCCCAACTGCGTGCAGTAGCCCTCCCGCTGCTCGGTCAGCTGCTGCTCGCTCTTGCCGTTGGACGAGGAACACCCCGCCGACATCGCCACCAGAGCGAGGACCGGGAATACCGTCCTGAGTACGCGCACCACGTTGCCCCCCGGCCGGAATTGCGCCCGCTCGACGCTGTCACCCGCAATTTCCGCAGCAAGGTACACCTTGGGACATCCCGTCCGACGGTCGTCGCCCGGTCGGGGGCGACGGGTCCAGGGCTCCGGTGCGGCGGGCGACTACCGCTCGGACGCGCACGCGGTGAACCGTTCGGCTGCCTCCCAGAGTTCGTCCTCGCGCCGCGGGTCGTAGGACTCGTCCGACGAGCGGTCCACGCGGCCGCGGTCGACGCAGGAACCGGTCGGCGCCGGGGTCGTACCGAGAACGACGTCAGCGAGGTGGCGGCCCGCGGTGTTGCGGCTGGTGGCGAACGGGGTGAGCGTCATCACCGGCAGGACGCGCCGCACAACCGCCGCGCCCCCGGGCATCCAACGGCTCACCGCGCGTCTCGGCGACGTTCCGATCGGCGTGTTCGCCGCGGACTGGACCCTGGTGTGGTGGAACACCATGTGGAGCGCCCTGCACAGTGGTCCCGCTGTCCTCCCGGCCGCCGAACGCAATCTCGCCCGTGCGCTCTTCGGCACCGGTGCCGCACGCTCCCTGATGCTCCACATCCGCTTCGAGCACGGACAGGACGCCTTCGTGGCGTCGATCGTCGCCGACCTCAAGGACGCCGTCTCCCGCTATCCCGCGGATTCCCGGCTCGACCGTCTCGTGCGGGAGCTGCGGGAGCTGCGGGAGCTGCGGGAGCTGCGGGAGCTGCGGGAGACATCCGACGCCTTCGCCCATCAATGGGCCGCACCGACGGCCGCCGCCCCGCACACGAATGACCGCAAGACGATTCGGCACCCCCAGGTCGGCGACATCCTGCTCTACTGCGACGTTCTCGTCGTCCCCGGCGCCGACCTGCGCATGGTCACCTACACGGCGGCGACCGGAAGCGCCGAGGCGGGGAAGCTCGACCTTCTTCGCGTCACAGGAGGTCACACCGCCGGCGCGCTTCCCTGACCGGCTGCCGCTGAGCGGTTTCGCCAGGTGCGGGTCCACCCAAGGGCGAGGCGTCCCCCGCGTGCGCGCGACGGGCACGTTCCCGCGCCCTCCACACGGGTCCCCGTAGGATGCCGGTCCGGGCGGAACCGTAGCGCAGAGGTCGTCGCGCGCGGTCTCCAAAACCGCGAGGACGCCGGTTCGAATCCGGCCGGTTTCGCCTTGCCGCCGAGTCCAGGGGGGCCGAACGGGACTTGGTCGCATCCGCCCCCCGGGGCCACGCTCCCGGGTCACCCGCCCCCTGACTTCCGCAGCCCCCTCACCTGGCTGCGTACCGCGCCCATGCTCGCCCCGATGACCAGGGCGATGGCCAGGGCGTCCGTGGTGGAGAGCGCCTGGTCGAGGATGAGGAAGCCCGCCGCGGCCGCGATCGCCGGTTCCAGGCTCATCAGGATCGCGAAGGTGGGCGCGGGCAGCCTGCGCAGCGCCATCAGTTCCAGGGTGTAGGGGAGGACCGAGCTCAGCAGCGCGACGGCCGCGCCCAGTCCGAGCGTGCTGGGCACCAGGAGCTTCGAGCCCGACTCCATGATGCCGAGCGGCAGCGAGAGCAGGGCCGCCACCACCATCGCCATGGCCAGCCCGTCGGCCTGCGGGAAGCGGCGGCCGGTGCGGGCGCTGAAGATGATGTACGCCGCCCACATGGCTCCCGCGCCGAGGGCGTACGCGGCGCCCACCGGATCGAGCCGGTCGAAGCCGCCGCCGCTCAGCAGCAGGACGCCGCCCAGCGCGAGGGCGGCCCAGACCACGTTGACCAGACGGCGTGAGGCGACGACCGAGAGGGCGAGCGGGCCCAGCACCTCCAGGGTGACGGCCGCGCCGAGCGGGATGCGGTCGGCGGCCTGGTAGAAGAGCGTGTTCATACCGCTCATCGCGACACCGAACGCGAGCACCGTGCCCCAGTCGGCGCGCGAGTGGCCGCGCAGCCTGGGACGGCAGACGACGAGCAGCACCAGGGCGGCGGCGGCCAGCCGCAGCGTGACGACACCGAGGGCGCCGGCCTTCGGCATCAGCAGGACCGCGACCGCCGATCCGAACTGGACGGAGAGGCCGCCCGCAACCACCAGCGCGATCGGGGCAAGCGCGGCCCTGCGCCCCGCGGCGGGGGCCGGCCCGCCTGGCGCTCCCGGCTCACCGAGGGCGGTGACCGCCTCCGGTACGGCGACTGCGGCGGCCGATTCTGCGGCGGTGCCCTGGTCGTTCACCTGTGGCCTGACTTCCTGAGTTCACGGATTACGGGCGAGTGCAACACAGTGCACTACCCAATTGAAGATACTGCACTCATTCCGTGCAGCCCATCCCCTTACCGTAGGCACCTGCGCGCGGCGCGTGAAATGCCTACTGGGCTCCCGTTATGCTTCCCGCGCATGAGTACAGGACAGGGCGCCGACCGAAGCACGGGGACAGGCCGGGGCAGGGACCAGGGCGCGGACCAGGGCGCCGGACGCGGGGTCGAGATCCGCCATCTGCGCGCGTTCCTCGCCGTGGCGGACGAGTCCAGCGTCACCCGGGCCGCCGCCCGGCTCCGGCTCACCCAGCCCGCCGTCTCACGGACCCTGGCCGCCCTGGAGCGGCACCTCGGCATCCGGCTCGTCGACCGCTCCACCCACCACCTGGTCCTCACCCCCGAGGGCGTCGCCTTCCGCGACAAGGCCGCCGCCGCGGTGGCCGCGTTCGACGAGGCACTCGACCCCGGCGGGCTGCGCAGGTGGCCGCTGCGGCTCGGGCACGCCTGGTCCGCGTTCGGCCGGTACACCACACCGCTGCTCCGCAGCTGGCAGGAGCGGTATCCGCAGACCCCGCTCGAACTGCTGCGGATCGACGACCGCACGGCCGGACTGACCCGTGGCGAGGTCGATGCCGCGCTGCTGCGCGGGCCGGTCGACGCGCCCGGCCTCCTCACCGAGGTGCTGTTCGACGAGAAACGGGTCGCGGCCGTGGCGGCGGACGGCCCGCTGGCCGCCCGCGCCGCGCTCCGGCTCGCCGATCTGGCGACCGGCACCGTCGTCCTGAACACCGTCTCCGGCACCACCACCCCCGACCTGTGGCCGCCGTCCGCCCGGCCCGCCGCCACCCTCACCGTCGCCAACACCGACGACTGGCTGACCGCCATCGCGGCGGGCCGGGGGACCGGGGTCTCCACCGCCTCGACCGCCGCCATGCACCCGCACGCCGGTGTCGCCTACCGGCCGCTCACCGACGCCCCGACCGTGCCGGTGCTGCTCGCCCGCCGCGACGCCCCCGGCCATCCGGCGCTGGCGGACCTCGCCGCGCTGGCCCGCGAGATCGTGGGGCGAGACGTCTCGGGGTGAGGGAATTTCGCGGCGCGGCACCGCAGTGAGCGGACGGGGCTGAGCGGACCACGCGCCGGGTTCAGGTCCGGTCGGGGCCCGGCCCCTCGCCCGGCCCCTCGCCCAGCCCCTCCGCCAGCACCTGAGCCAGGTGCCTGGCCCGCACCCCGCCCAGCTGGTCCAGCTGGGTGCGGCAGGAGAACCCGTCCGCCAGGATCTCCGTACCCGGTGCCGCCTCCCGTACCGCCGGCATCAGCGCGTCCTCGGCGCAGGCCGCGGACACCTCCCAGTGGCCGCGTTCGAAGCCGAAGTTGCCGGCCAGTCCGCAGCAGCCGCCGGTCAGCTCGCCGCTCAGGCCGGCGCGTTCGCGCAGCCGGCGGTCCGGCCCGTCGCCCAGGACCGCGTGCTGGTGGCAGTGCGTCTGGCCGGTGACCGGGCGGTCCAGGTGCGGGGGCCGCCAGTCGGGGGCGTACTTCTCCAGGTACTCGGCCAGGGTGTGGACAGCGGCGGCCAGTCCGGCGGCGCGGGGGTCGTCGGGGAGGAGTTCCGGGAGGTCGCCGCGGAGGGTGGCCGCGCAGCTCGGTTCGAGGACGATCACGGGGAATTCGTGCATGCCGGTCAGCCGGTCCAGAGTGCGGCGCATCACCTTGCGGGCCTTGTCCAGCTGGCCCGTTGAGACGTAGGTGAGGCCGCAGCACAGTCCTCGGCCGGGCGTGAGCACCCGGCGGCCCGTCGCCGCCTCCACGACCTTCACCGCCGCCCGGCCCACCTCGGGCGAGAGGTGTTCGGTGAAGGTGTCGGGCCAGATGGCGGCCACCTCGTCGTTGGAGAAGATGAACGTCCCCTTGCCCCAGCGCCTGTCCAGCCATTGGCTGTACGTCTCCCGGGCCAGCACCGGAATCCCCCGCTCCGGCGCGATGCCCGCCAGCCGCTTGGCGAGCGCCGCGAGCGGCCGTACCCGGGCCAGTGCGTTCAGCGTGCCCGCGAAGGGGGACGCCAGGCGCAGCCACAGCGGGAGCCGCCCCATCGTGTAGTGGGCGGCGGGGCGCAGCCGGTGCCGGTAGTGGTGGTGCAGGAACTCCGCCTTGTACGTGGCCATGTCGACGCCCACCGGGCAGTCGCTGCGGCAGCCCTTGCAGGACAGGCACAGGTCGAGCGCGTCCCGTACCTCCGTCGAGCGCCAGCCGTCCGTGATCACCCCGCCCGCCGGTCCGGCCAGCATCTCGTGCAGCAGCCGGGCCCGGCCACGGGTGGAGTGGGCCTCCTCGCCGGTCGCGCGGAAGGACGGGCACATCACGGCCGGTCCGGAGGCCTCCTGCGTACGGCACTTGGCGACGCCGACGCACCTGCGCACCGCCGCCGAGAAGTCGCCGCCGTCGTGCGGGTAGCCGAAGGCCACGTCGACCGGCTCGCGGGGCAGCACGTCGAAGCGCAGGTTCTCGTCCAGTCGGGCGGGGCGGACGAGGATGCCGGGGTTCATGCCGCCGTCCGGGTCCCAGAGGTCCTTGAACCGGCCGAAGAGCGATACCAGTTCGCTCCCGTACATCCTCGGCAGGAGTTCGGCGCGGGCCTGGCCGTCACCGTGTTCGCCGGACAGTGATCCGCCGTGTGCGACCACGAGCGAGGCGAGCTCCTCGGAGAAGCGGCGGTAGCGGGCCACGCCGTCGCCGCTCAGCAGGTCGAAGTCGATGCGGACGTGGATGCAGCCGTCGCCGAAGTGCCCGTAAGGGGTGCCGCGCAGCCCGTGTCCGTTGAGCAGGGCGCGGAAGTCGCGGAGGTAGGGGCCGAGCCGGGCGGGCGGCACCGCGCAGTCCTCCCAGCCGGGCCAGGCCTCGCCGCCTTCCGGTGTGCGGGTCGCCGTTCCCGCCGCGTCCTCCCTGATCCGCCACAGCGACCGCTGCCCGGCCGGGTCGGTGACGACGGCGGTGTCCACCGCGTCGGCGGACGCGGTCCGGGCGATCCGTTCGGCGTGCGCCCGCGCCTCGGCCGGGGTGGCCCCGCCCGTCTCGACGAAGAGCCAGGCCGCGCCGCGCGGCAGCCCGGCCGGCCGGCGTACGAGGTCGGCGGCCATGCCCTCGACGGTCAGCGGGTGGTGCGGGAGGAGGCCGGGGGCGGCCTCGGCGGCGGCGGACTCGTCGGCGTAGCCGAGTACGGCGAGCGCGCGGGCGACGGGCGCCTCGACGAGCCGCAGCGTCGCCTCCGTCACCACGCCGAGCGTGCCCTCGCTGCCACAGAACGCGCGGGCGGGGTCCGGGCCGCGCTCGGGCAGCAGCGCGTCCAGGGCGTACCCGGAGATGCGGCGCGGGAGGTCGGGGAACCCGGTACGCAGGAGGGCGAGGTTGCCGGTGACCAGGTCGCGGAGTCCGGCGGGGCCCTCGGCGCCCCGTTCCAGGCGCAGGGTGTCGCCGCCGTAGCGGGCGACGGTCAGGGCGTGGACGTTGTCGGCGGTGGTGCCCCAGGCGACCGAGTGCGAGCCGCAGGAGTTGTTGCCGATCATCCCGCCGATGGTGCAGCGGCTGTGCGTGGAGGGGTCCGGGCCGAAGGTGAGCCCGTGCGGGGCGGCGGCGGCCCGTAGGTCGTCCAGGACGACGCCCGGCTGGACCACTGCTGTGCGGGAGCCGGCGTCCAGCTCGACGAGGGACCGCAGATGGCGGGTGAGGTCGAGGACGACGCCGGTGCCGGTGGCCTGCCCGGCGATGGACGTACCGCCGCCGCGCGGCACGACGGGCACCCCGTGCGCGCGGCAGACGGCGAGCGCGGCGGCGATGTCGTCGGCGTCGCGCGGGGCGACGACCCCGAGCGGCACCCGGCGGTAGTTGGACGCGTCCATCGTCGTCAGGGCCCGTGCGGTGGCGTCGAATGCGACGTCGCCCCTGACGGCCGCTCGCAGTTCGCCGGCGAGTGCGGTGCGGTCGGGGCCGGTTGTTGCCTCACGAGGTGCCATCCGGCCAGGATGCCGCCGGTCCGGGCCGGTGGCCGTCGGGGCCGGTGCGTTTCTGCCGAATACGTCAATACGTCTGAATCTGTCGGGCGCCCGAACATATACGCAACAGAGAGCACCACAAGTTCTTCCCAAACAGATCGTCAATTCTCATATAGTGACTCAGACTTGTCTGGGAATCATCTGTTCCAGTTGTCACAATTGCTCCTCGCCGTACCGACTTGCCCGAACCGTCCCATCCGTCATCGTCCGTCTCCCGAGGACTCCGCTTGCGCCCCTCAACCAAGCCGACCGCACTGGCCCTGCTGGTCACGGTGGCCATCACCGGATCCCTGTGTCTCTGGGCGGTCGTCGCCGCCCCCGACTCGGCCAGAACCGCAGTGGCATGGGGGGCGGGCGCCGCCGCCGTGCTGCTGTCCGCCGCCGTCGCCACCGCCGTTCACGCCCGGGCCGCGGTGCGCCGACTGCGGGAGATGAACGCGGCCGAGAGCAGCCGGTTCACCGCCGAGACCTCCCGGATGGTTTCGGCCTCCGCCTACGACGCCCAGCGGTTCACCGCCGAGACGGCAAGGATGAAATCGGCCGCCGCCGCCGAGACGGACCGGATCACCGCACAGGCCGCGGCCGACGTCGAGCGCCTCACCGCCGAGAACGCCAGGATCAAGGCCCGCGCCTCGCGCAGCGAGACCGAGCGCTCCGCCGCCGTCGCCGCGTGCGCCAACGCCGCGGGCCGGATGCAGGCGCTCGCCACGAGCATGCTCGCCGACCTGCGCGACATGGAGAACCGGCACGCCTCCGAGGACGTCCTGGGCGATCTGCTGCACCTGGACCACCGCACCGCCCAGGCGGGCCGGCTGGCCGACTCCATCGCTGTGCTGACCGGTGCTCGCTCCGGACGCCGCTGGGCGAAGCCCATCGTCATGGAGTCCATCCTGCGCGGCGCGATGGGCCGGATCAGCGGATACCAGCGGATACGTCTCCACTCCACCAGCGATGTCGCCGTCGCCGGGCACGCCGCCGAGGGCGTCATGCACGCGCTGGCCGAACTCCTCGACAACGCAGCGAACTTCTCGCCGCCCACGGCCGAGGTCCACGTGTACGTGGAGGAGGTGCCGGCCGGCATCGTGCTGACCGTCGAGGACAGCGGTCTGGTCATGAGCGATGTGCAGCTGCGCCGCGCCGAGCGCGCCGTCTCCGCGGTCAACCAGGACCTGACCGGTCTCTCCGGAACCCGGCTCGGCCTCGCCGTCGTCGGCCGGCTGGCCCGCAAGCACGGACTGACGGTCTCCTTCCGTCCGTCGGCGCGCGGTGGCACGGGCGCGCTGATGATGCTCCCGCACGAGATCATCACCAGGACCCCGATGCCGACCGCGGCACCGACGCCGACGCCGGAACCCGCCGCCCGGCCGGTGGCCGCTCCCCCGGGTGAACCCGAGCCGGTCCACGCCTCCGGAGCCGACCGGACCGTCGGAACCGACCGGACCGAAGCGACCGAGTCGGCCGAGTCGGCCGACCGGACCGACGCGACCGGCCGGGCCGGCGACGCCGGGGCACGGGACAGCTCCCGCACCCAGGAGATCCTGCGCTCCGACTCCATGTCGGACACCAGCGGCGGCCTCCCCGGATTCGGCGAGAGCGGCCTCCCCAAGCGCTCGCGCGGCCGCACCCTGGCCGCCGCCGAGTCCCGCGCCAGGGCCTCGGCCGACGCCGACTCCGACGCAACCGACGGATCGAACCCCCGGACCCGTACGTCCGACCCCAAGGCCCAGGCAGCCCGCTTCAGCAGCTTCCGCCAGGCCGTACGGCCCACCTCACCGCACCCGGAAGGCAACACCCGATGACCGCGACCACCGACGAGAAGCTCAACTGGCTGCTGGAGGGGCTCCTTGAGCGCACCCCCGGCGCCCGCCACGCCCTCGTGCTGTCCAGGGACGGCCTCAAGCTGTGCCGTACCCCCGAGCTCTCCGTCGACCAGGCTGACCAGCTGGCCGCGATCTCGGCCGGCATCCAGAGCCTGTCGCACGGCGCCTCCGTCGAGTTCGGCGACGGCACCGGCGGCGTACGGTCCGCGATGGCCGAGTTCTACGGCGGCGTGCTGTTCATCGTGGAGGCGGGTGCGGGTGCCCACCTCGCCGTCGTCGCCTCCGAGGACGCCGATGTCGGCCTCGTCGGGCACAACATGAGCGAGCTCGTCGAGCAGCTCGGCGAACACCTCGTCGCCCCGCCGCGCGAACCCTCCAAGGCCCCCGGGGCCTCCGAGAACGCGGCCGTATGACGAAGCGCCCCCGCCCCGGCCGGGACGACGACCCGGACCGGCTGTACACCCTCACCGGTGGCCGCAGCCGCTCCGACTCGGCCGCCTTCGACCTGGTGACGCTCGTCGTCTCGGAATGCGAACCGGCGCCCGGTATGCAGTCGGAGCACGTCGCGATCCTGCGCATGTGCGAACGGCCCACCGCGGTCGTCGAGATCGCCGCGAGCCTGAACCTGCCCGTCAGCATCGTGCGCATCCTGCTGTGCGACCTGCTCGACACCAGCCGGATCAGCGCCCGCCACCCTCGTACCGCACGCGTCGCGGACCGGCTCCCCGACCCCGACATCCTGGAACAGGTGCTCGTTGGACTCCGCAACCTCTGACCGTGCCGCCCTGCAGGCCACGGCCGACAACGGACTGAAAATAGTCGTCGTCGGTGGCTTCGGGGTCGGCAAGACCACCATGGTCCGATCCGTGAGCGAGATCCGTCCGCTCAACACGGAGGAGACGATGACCCGCGCGGGCGAGACGGTCGACGACCTCGACGGCGTGCAGTCCAAGACGTCCACCACCGTCGCCTTCGACTTCGGCCGGATCACGCTCGACGAACGCTCGGTGCTGTACCTGTTCGGCGCGCCCGGCCAGGAGCGCTTCTGGTTCCTGTGGGACCGGCTGTTCTCCGGGACGCTCGGTGCCGTCGTGCTCGTCGACACCCGTCGTCTCGCCGACTCCTGGTACGCCATCGACCGGCTGGAGCACCACGGCACGCCGTTCATCGTGGCGTGCAACGACTTCGGCGGTCCGCTCCACACCGAGCAGCAGATCCGGGAGGCGCTCGACCTCTCCGATGACGTACCGCTCGTGGAGTGCGACGCCCGGGACCGGTCCGCCAGCAAGTACGTACTGATCACGCTGGTGGAGCACCTGTACGCCCTTTCCAAGGGCACGGCCGGTTCCTCCTCCGCCGCCGCCCGTCCGGAGACCACGCCGGAGAAGACCCCGGAGCACACCACGTGACCCAGCCCACCGAACCGCCCCCGGGCTGCCCGGCGCACGGCCGCGCGCCACTGTCCGGGCCACGGTTCCAGACCGAACCCACCCAGCTGTACCGGGAGATGCGCCGGGACCACGGTGCCGTGGCACCCGTCGTCCTGGACGGCGGCATCCCGGCCTGGCTGGTGCTCGGCTACCGCGAAGTGCACCAGCTCACCAGCGACCCGGTGCTGTTCAGCCGCGACTCCGACCTGTGGAGCCAGTGGGAGAACATCCCCGACGACTGGCCGCTGCTGCCGATGATCGGCCGCAAACAGCCCTCGATCCTCTACACGGTCGGCGCCCGGCACGTCGAGCGCGCCCGGATGATCAGCGACGCCCTGGAGGCCGTCGACCCCTTCGCGCTCAAGCGGTACGCGGAGGAGTTCGCCGACGAGCTGATCGACCGGTTCTGCTCCAAGGGCGGGACCGACATCATCGCCGAGTACGCGATGCTGCTCCCCGCCCGCGTCCTGGCGCGGATCTACGGCTTCGGCGACGCGCTCGGCGACGCGCTCGTCGGCTCGATCAACGACATGATCGACGGCCGGGAACGCGCGCTGGCCGGACAGCAGCACCTCGCCACCTCGATGTTCCAGCTGCTGGCCGACAAGCACGAGGAGCCCGGCGACGACGTCGCCACCCGGATGCTGGCCGACACCGGCGGCTTCACGGACGAGGAGATCGCCCAGGACCTGATGGTCATGATGGCCGCCGGCCACCAGCCGACCGCGGACTGGATGGGCAACTCGCTGCGGCTGATGCTCGTTGACCACCGGTTCGCCGCCTCGCTCTCGGGCGGCCGGCACAGCGTCGCCGAGGCCATGAACGAGGTCCTGTGGGAGGACACCCCGACGCAGAACATCGCCGGCCGCTGGGCCTCGCGCGACACCCACCTGGGGGGCCGCCACATCCAGGCGGGCGACCTGCTGCTCCTGGGCATCGCCGCGGCCAACGCCGACCCGCAGATCCGCACCGACGGCTCCGCGCTGACCGGCGGGAACAACGCGTTCCTCTCCTTCGGCCACGGCGAGCACCGCTGCCCCTTCCCGGCCCAGGAGACCGCCGAGGTCATCGCCCGTACCGGCATCGAGGTACTGCTCGACCGCCTCCCGGACATCGACCTCGCCGTCTCCGCCGATCAGCTCACCCGGCGCCCGTCCCCCTGGCTCCGGGGACTGACGGACCTTCCCGTCGCCTTCACGCCCACCCCTGCCGCAGGACCTGTCATCGGAGGCCAGCAATGACCCGGATCGTCCTCGACCCCTTCGTCGCCGACCTCGACGGCGAGGGCGCCGCGCTGCGGGCCGCGGGCCCGCTCGCCGAGGTGGAGCTGCCCGGCGGGGTGCACTGCTACGCGGTCACCCACCACGCCGAGGCGCGGCAGCTGCTGACCGACACCCGGATCGTGAAGGACATCAACGTCTGGGGCGCCTGGCAGCGCGGTGAGATACCCCTGGACTGGCCGCTGATCGGCCTCGCCAACCCGGGCCGCTCCATGCTGACCGTCGACGGCGCCGACCACCGCCGGCTGCGCACCCTGGTGGCGCAGGCCCTGACGGTGAAGCGGGTGGAGCGGCTGCGCGCGGGCATCGAGGCGCTCACGGCCGCGAGCCTGGACCGCCTCGCGGCCCTGCCCCGGGGCGAGAAGGTCGACCTGAAGGCGCAGTTCGCGTACCCGCTGCCGATGAACGTCATCAGCGAGCTGATGGGCGTGGACGGGGCCGACCACCCCCGCCTCAAGGAGCTGTTCGAGAAGTTCTTCTCGACGCAGACGCCGCCGGAGGAGGTCCCGCAGATGATGGCGGACCTCGGCGCCCTCTTCACGAAGATCGTCGACGGCAAGCGGGACGAGCCGGGCGACGACCTGACCAGCGCCCTGATCGCGGCCTCCGAGGACGGCGACCACCTCAGCAACGAGGAGATCGTCAACACCCTCCAGCTGATCATCGCGGCCGGCCACGAGACCACGATCAGCCTGATCGTGAACGCCGTCGTCGCCCTCCAGACCCACCCCGAGCAGCGCAAGCAGGTGCTCGGCGGCGAGGTGCCGTGGGAGAACGTGATCGAGGAGACCCTGCGCTGGAACACCCCGACCTCGCACGTCCTGATCCGCTTCGCGACCGAGGACGTGGCGGTCGGGAAGAAGGTCCTCCCCAAGGGCGAGGCCCTGATCGTCTCCTTCGGCGCGCTGGGCCGGGACGAGCAGCAGTACGGGCCGACCGCGGGTGAGTTCGACGTCAACCGCACCCCCAACCGTCACATCGCCTTCGGTCACGGCCCGCACGTCTGCCCGGGTGCGGCGCTGTCCCGGCTGGAGGCGGGGGTCGCACTCCCGGCGCTCTACGAGCGCTTCCCGGAGCTGGACCTCGCGGTCCCTGCCTCCGAGCTGCGCAACAAGCCGATCGTCACCCAGAACGACCTGTTCGACCTCCCGGTCGAACTGGGCTGAGCCGGCCCGCCCGGGACACGCGTTCCGGCGTCCACGACCCGGATCGCGCGTCTCATCCGACGGACAAGGTGCGTAGCCGCCCCACCGAGCGGCTACGCTCCGGGTCGTGGCCGACATCCAGATTCCCGCTGACATCAAGCCCGCCGACGGGCGCTTCGGCGCCGGTCCTTCCAAGGTGCGGACGGAGGCGCTCGACGCGCTGGCCGCCACCGGAACGTCGCTGCTCGGTACGTCCCACCGCCAGGCTCCGGTGAAGAACCTGGTCGGCGCGGTCCGTGACGGAGTGCGCGACCTCTTCTCCCTCCCCGAGGGATACGAGGTGATCCTGGGCAACGGCGGCTCCACCGCCTTCTGGGACATCGCGACGCACGGTCTGATCGAGTCGAAGTCCCAGCACCTCAACTTCGGCGAGTTCTCCTCGAAGTTCGCGAAGGCCGCCAAGCTCGCCCCGTGGCTGGCCGACCCGACCGTCATCGCCTCCGACCCGGGCACCCACCCGGACCCGGAGGCCGAGGCGGGCGTCGACGTCTACGCCTTCACCCACAACGAGACCTCGACCGGTGTCGCCGCGCCCGTCAAGCGCGTCGCGGGCGCCGACGAGGGCTCCCTGGTCCTGGTGGACGCCACCTCCGGCGCGGGCGGCCTGCCGGTCGACATCGCCGAGACGGACGTCTACTACTTCGCCCCGCAGAAGTCCTTCGCCTCGGACGGCGGCCTCTGGATCGGCGTCTTCTCCCCGGCGGCCCTGGAGCGCGCAGCCCGCGTCCACGCCTCCGGCCGCCACATCCCGGAGTTCTTCTCGCTGCCCACGGCGATCGACAACTCCCTGAAGAACCAGACGTACAACACCCCGGCCCTGGCCACGCTCTTCCTCCTGAACGAGCAGCTGACCTGGATGAACACCCAGGGTGGTCTGGACTTCACCACGGGCCGCACGGCCGCCTCGTCCGGCCACCTGTACGGCTGGGCCGAGGACTCCAAGTACGCGACCCCGTTCGTCACCGACGCGGCCAAGCGTTCGCAGGTCATCGGCACGATCGACTTCGCGGACGAGATCGACGCCGCCGCGGTCGCCAAGGTGCTGCGCGCCAACGGCATCGTCGACACGGAGCCGTACCGCAAGCTGGGCCGCAACCAGCTGCGCGTGGCGATGTTCCCGGCGATCGACCCGTCGGACGTCCAGGCGCTGACGGCGTGCATCGACTACGTGATCGAGAAGCTGTAGCGGTACCTCTTACGCGTACGGAACGGCCCTGCACACGAGATCACGCGTGCAGGGCCGTTTCTGCTTCCCTCGACAGGGTGGCGCGGTGCGTACACCTGGCCGTCGTCGACGCCGATTTCGACGAGCACCTGGTGGAGAACAACTGCTACGACCCCGGCGCCTTCCGTCACAAGGTCGCGGCCTAGGCCAACGCCAAGATCCCCGTCTACGTCATCCTCGACCGCAAGCACGGCCGCGTCCATGTCCTCACGGAACCCCTCGCCGGTGGGTACGACAACCACCAGGTGTACGTGCCCGGCCACAGCGTCGCGCTCCCTGACTCGACCGGGGCCGAGGTCACGCCCGACGTCGCCGCCCTGGTGGCGGCGGGCCTCCCCCGCCCGAAGCCGAAGCCGAAGCCGTCCGAGGGCTGAGGACCGGCAGCGGCACCGATCCCCCGGTCCTGTTGTCAGTGCTGCTTGGTAGCTTCCGCGCATGAGCTCCCATGTGCCGTACACCGGCAGCGAGAAGGAATCCCTGCACACCGCCCTCGACCGGCACCGTGACGTGGTGCTGTGGAAGCTCGAAGGGCTGGACGACGAGCAGCTGCGCCGCCCGATGACACCGACGGGGACGAACCTCCTGGGGCTGGTGAAGCACCTGGCGACCGTCGAGTACGGCTGGTTCTGCGAATCGTTCGGGTACGAGGTCGAGAAGCTCTGGTTCGACTCGGCCACCGAGGACATGACGATCGCCCCGGACGAGACGACCGCCGGCATCCTGGCGTTCTACGAGCGCGCACGCGCCGCCGCGGACCGGGCCATCGAGAAGACGGACCTGAATGTGACGGGCACCTCGTGGAACGGGCGGACGGTGTCGATGCGGTGGGTGCTCATCCACATGCTGGAGGACGTCGTACGTCACGCCGGGCACATGGACATCGTCCGCGAACTCCTCGACGGATCGACGGGCGACCACCCGCGCCCGGCCCCGTCCGGAACCTGAGGGCGCGGGCGTGGGCAGAGGCCGGGACACTCCTGGCCCGGCCCGATCACAGCGAACGGCCCTGGGACCGGCCCCTCACCCCAGATCCGAACGCCACCGCACCTCGCCGTCCTCCCACTCCTCGGTCCGCACCAGCCCCGCCGCGGCGGCCACCGCGGCCGACGCCGCGTGGTCGGGGTGGATGTGGGCGACGACCGTACGCACCGCTCCCCCGTCCAGCAGGTGCGCGACGAGGCCCAACGCCGCCTCCTTGGCGTAGCCCCGGCCCTGCCACCCGGACCCGATCACCCAGGCGATCTCCGCCTGCGCGTCGCTCACGTTCACCGTCGCCTGCACATAGCCCGCCAGGCAGTCGTCACCGCGGACCCTGAGCACCCAGTTCCACCACCGCTCGGCCGGGTCCGGTGAGCCGGCGCTCTGGCGTGCGTAGCGGGTCCGCAGCGCGTCCGCGTCCTCCGGGGCGCCGCCGGTGAAGGTGTGCAGGGCCGGGTCCGCGAGTACGGAAGCCATCTCGTCGGCGTACGCCACATCGAGCGGCAGCGCGTCCAGGCGCGCGGTGGAGAAGGGCGCGGGCCCGTCGGTGCTGGTGAAGGGCGCGGGCCCGTTGTTCTTCGTCATAGACCGCCGACCCTACGACAGGCCCGCGGCCCGGCCGCCGTCAGCCCTTCTTGCGCCGCCTGCCCAGAACCAGCAGCAGACCGATCCCGGCGAGCACCGCGATCCCGGTCAGCGTGGTGCCCTTCACCGGCGCGCCGTCGCCGTCGCTGCCCGTGCCGGCGGACGACGGCGACTTCCCCCCGGAACGGCCGGAGTCGCCGCCGTTCTTCAGGTCCACCCGCACCACCTCGCTCTGCTCGCCCTCGGAGCCGTACATCAGCGCCGAGCCGTCAGCCGTGTACGTGACCGACTCGGCCTGCCTCAGCAGCGGGGACTCGACCGGGTAGTCCTTGCCGAGCCTGCCGTTCTCGAACGCGTAGCCGCGCGCGCTGAAGTACGAGCGCAGCACCAGTTCCTTCCCGTCCGGCGAGAACGCCCCGTCCGTCACCCACGGCACCTCACCGACCCGCCGGAAGATGTTGTCCGAGCCGGCCGTGAGCTTCGCGGGCCCCTCGTAGAGCCCGCCGCCGCCCTCCTTCTTCGAGGCGATGTACACGCGCCCGGTCTTCGGGTGGACCATCAGCGCCTCCGCGTTGCGCGGGCCGTCCGCGTACTTCACGTCGAACTGCGTCGCGCGGACCGTCGCGTCCCGCAGCTCCTTCGGCTCGGGGAAGCGGTAGATCCAGACGTGGTCCCAGCTGCCGTCCAGGTTGTCGCCGATGTCGGCGACGTACAGGTTCCCGTCGGGTCCGAGCGAGATCGCCTCCACGTCACGCGGCTCCCCGACCCCCTTCATGGTGATCGTCGCGACGGTCTTCCCGGTCCGGGAGTCGACGGCGAAGACGTACGGTCCGTCGTCGCTGTCGTTGTGCGTCCAGTAGATCCCCGGATGGGCACGGCTGGCGGCCAGCCCGCTGGACTCGGTGATCCGCGGGTCCTTGATGGTGAAGCTCCGGTCGGCCCCGCCGTCGTCGGCCACGGCGGGCACCGCCGCCGCGAGGGACAGGAACGCGGCGGCGCCGAAGGCAGTCAGTCGATACGAGCGCATGGCCCAAGTGTCCATCGTCACGTCGCAGGCCGGAGCCATGATCCGCGATGATGACGCCATGCGTTTCATGTTCGTCGGCGATTCCATGACCATCGGTAGCGCCGGCGACTTCACCTGGCGCTACCGCATGTGGCAGCACCTCGAAGCATCCTTCGACGGCCCGTACGCGATCGTCGGCCCGCGCACCGGGCTGCACGACACCACGACGGGCACCCCGGTCTCCCGCGCTTACGGCGCCCCGGCCTTTCCCGCCGACGCCCGCCACCACCTGGCCGGCTGGGGCGAGGGCTGGCTGCACATGGCCCCGGTGATCGCGGACACCGTCGCCGCGCACCGCGCGGACATCCTGCTCGTCTCGCTCGGCCTGATAGACCTCGGCTTCTACACGGACAGCGAGCAGACCGCCCGCAACGCCCGCGCGTTCCTCGCGGCGGCCCGCACCGCGAACCCGCACATCAGATGCGTGCTGCTCCCCGTCATACCCAACATCCGGGCCGAGACCGACGCCCCCTTCGCCGCTGAGTGCGACCGCTTCAACGAACTCCTCGCCAAGGCCGTGGCCGACCTCGACGAACCGACGTCCCCGATCCTGCTGGCGTCACGCCCGCCGGGCTACGACATCCACACGGACACCTACGACGGCACGCATCCCGGCCCGTCCGGGGAGCACGCACTCGCGGCCGCCTACGCCGACGCGATGCACCAGGCGTGGGGGCTGGGCGGACCGTACCGGGGGGCGGCGGAGGCCGGGCCGACGTCACCGAGGGCCCGGCGGTGATCACCTCCCCGTCGGCTTCGCCCGTACGTGCATCCGCTCCCCCTGCGGTCCGAACAGGCTGAGGAACTCCACCGGTTCCGGTCCGACGTTGCCCC
Organism: Streptomyces sp. NBC_01260; assembly: GCF_036226405.1. Lineage (NCBI taxonomy): Bacteria > Bacillati > Actinomycetota > Actinomycetes > Kitasatosporales > Streptomycetaceae > Streptomyces > Streptomyces sp. NBC_01260. The sequence continues at coordinate 3,507,224 of NZ_CP108464.1, forward strand.
ACCAGTGCGGTGTACGCGTGTCGAACTCGGCCACCTCACCCGCCTTCAGCACCAGGTCGTGTTCGCCGAGCACCAGCCGCAGCCGCCCCGACAGCACGTACAGCCACTCGTACCCCTCGTGCACCCGCTGCTCGACCGGCCCCGGCGGGCCCGTCAGACCGGGCATGACCTGCTTGTACGCGTTCACCCCACCGATGTGCCGGGTCAGCGGCACGAACGTCATGCCGTGCCGGTTGAACGGGCGGAACGTGACCCGCGGATCACCGGTGTCCGGCGCGCCGACGAGTTCGTCCAGCTGCACCCCGTACGCCTTCGCCAGCGGGAGCAGCAGCTCCAGGGTCGGCTTACGGCCGCCGGACTCCAGCCGGGACAGCGTGCTGAGCGAGATCCCGGTGGTCTCGCTCAGCTGGGCCAGCGTCGTACCGCGCTCCGTCCGCAGCGCGCGCAGGCGTGGCCCCACGCCCGTCAGGACGGAAGAGAACTCGTCGTCCGCCGTGCCGCCGTCTTCCGCCCCGTGCTCATGTGCCGCCATTCCTCCATCATGCCTCTGCTTGCCGATCCGGCAACCGGCTTTGTCAGGCGGGGGCCTCGGGGGAGACGTCCGGCCCCATCATGGCCAGCGACATCCGGGTCAGCTCACTGGTCAGCCAGTCGCACGGCACCTGGCGCGGACGGCGCCCGTGGTGGGCGAGGAGCTCGTCGACGGAACGCGTCAGGACCTTCACGACGACCGTGAGATCACCGTCGGCCCCATGGCCCCGCTCCGCGGCGCGCTCGGCCTCGCGGGTCAGGAACTCGACCCACACCGACCGCCACATCGTGAGGTGGTCATCCATCGCCCGGCTCACCCCGAGCACTTCGACGAACGCCACCCTCGCCGCCCGCGAGTCCCGCGTGACGACCCGCACATAGGCGTCGAAGAGCCTTCGGAACCGTTCCTCCGTCGAACAGGTTTCCATGCCCTCGGCCGAGAGCTCCACCTCGACGGCCCGCATCCCGCCGATCGCCACCTCGTCGTACAGGTCGACGAGCAGGGCCTCTCGCGATTCGAACTCGCGGTAAAAATCTCGCGGTTGTACGTTCGCTGCGGCGCAGAGATCCTCGACGGAGGTACGGGCGTACCCGTACACGGCGAACAAGGTACGCCCGGCGGCCATCAGTTGCTCACGGCAGCGCACCGGGTCCCTCGTCGCCCGAACTCCGTCCCATCGGTCAACCATGGCGTCCACCACCGGTCCTCCTCAGTCCGTCCAGGCCCCCGGGCCCACTCTCCTCGCTCCACCGCGTCAGCGGTGGAACCGCCACACCGCGAACGGCCGTACGCCTCAGCCGGCGCCGCCGGCCGCATCCTCCGCGAGGACTGCCGCGACCCGCTCCCGCCAGGCCAGCGGCTCGGGCACTTCGAAGCCCTCGCGCTGATCGGGTGCGCAGACAGCCCACTTGGCCGAGCGCGCCCGCCACGCGGCCTCCTGCGCACACGGTGGGCACACCGTCTCGTCGCCCCGGGGCCGGAACACGTGCTCCCACCCCGGCCCCTCACAGGTGACAGGCGGCCGGGGCGCGGGTGCCGCGGGGGCGGGGTCCGCCACGCACACCGGCTCGGTGGAGGCCCTCGGCTCGGTGTTGGCAGCGCCCCCGGGGACCGCCCCATGCACAAAAACACACAGAGCGTGATGACACGATCACGGTACATCACACGCCTCTCGCTCCACCACACCCGCCAGAAGCTCGAACAGCAGTTCCGCATCCACGAACGGGACTTGGGCGGTGGGCAGCGAACGCCAGTCCAGCGGATACGTCAGCCCATTCAGCGCGGGCACCCCGACGAACGCCGCCCGCGCCCGCACCAACGCCTCGACCCCGGCGGGCCAGCGAAAGGCACCGGCGCTTCCCGGCGGCAGCAGAAAGAACATACTCCGCTCCCCGATCCGCGACCGGACGATGGGCCCGGCCTCGAAATCCGTGAACTGCATGATCTCGTAGGCCACTTGCTCGCCCAGGCAGCCGACGATCCGTACGGCGTCGAAGTGAATCCCCGCATGGCGGAGGGCGTGCCCGCTCGCGGGAATCCATGCAGGCATCGGGTCGGGTGAAGTTTTCGGTTCCATACGTAGAGCGTCGACATCTGCACGTACCGTGACCAGGGACACAAGGCATCTGTGCACGGCTGTGCACTTGGGGGGTGAGCTGTGCACTCCGATGGGCGCGGCGGCAGTAACGCGGAGATGTTCGGCACGCTGCTGCGGTTCTACCGCGAACGGGCGGGCCTGTCGCAGGAGTCGCTGGGCGCGAAGATCGGTTTCTCGAAGTCGCAGGTCGCGATGGTGGAGCGGGGGGAACGGCCGCCGAGGGGAGACTTCACTCCACTCGCTGACGCCGCGCTCGGCGCGGGCGGTGCCCTGACAGCAGCAGCCGAGGAGCTGACCTTCAGCCGGGTGGCTTCCTGGTTCGAGCCGTTCGCCGAGGAAGAGGCCAAGGCCAGGGCGCGCTACGAATACGAGTCCAACGTCATGCCCGGACTGCTGCAGATCGAGGAGCACGCACGTGCCGTGTTCAGCGGAGCCTGCCCGCCCCTTGATGACGATGAGATCGAGGGATTGATCGCCGGCCGTCTCGCACGTCAGGCCATGCTGACCCGCAAACCGGCGCCGGACATCAGTTTCGTCCTGGAACTCAGCGCGCTCCTTCGCCCCATCGGCGGACGGCACGTGCACCGGGCGCAACTTCAGCGCGTTCTTGAGGTTGCGGAGCTGCGTCACGTACATATTCAGGTGATGTCACCTCAGCGGGAGACACACGGCGGACTGAGTGGGTCCTTCGTCCTGCTGGAGACCGACGATCGGCATCGGCTGGCGTACTTGGAGGTCCAGAACTGCAACTTCCTTGTCAGTGAACAGGCCCACCTGGGAACCCTGTTCGCCAGATATGGCATTGTGCGAACGCAGGCTCTCGGACCGGAAGAGTCACGGAAGCTGATTGAGCAGGCAGCAGAGAGACTATGAGCACTCACCTCAAGTGGTTCAAGAGCAGCCACAGCGGCCCAGAGGGCGGCAACTGCGTCGAGGTGGCCACCGGCCCCCACGCCATCCACGTCCGCGACTCCAAGGACCTCACCGTCCCCTTCCTCAGCGTCTCCCCCGCCGCCTGGTCGGCCTTCCTCACGTACACGGTGGTCTAGGGCCTGTATCGAGTCGTGATCAATCTGCGGGATTCGCCGTCGCTTCGGGGGCGGATCCTGTAGTCCGGTGTGCATGACGCGGAGACAGCTGACGGACGAGGAGTGGGGGTACGTGGAGCCGTACTTGCCGATCGGCGAGTACGGGCCGTACCCCACGAAACTGCGCGAGCAGTTCGAGGGTGTGATCTGGAAGTTCCGCTCGGGCGCGCAGTGGCGGGAGATGCCGGCCGAGTTCGGCGCTTGGCCCACCGTGTACAACCGGTTCCGCCAGTGGCGGGATGCCGGGGTCTTCGAGAACCTGCTGGAAGGTCTGATCGCGAAGGCTGCGGAGCGGGGCGAGGTGGACCTTTCGCTGGTCAGCGTGGACTCCACCACTACACGTGCCCACCACGACGCCGCCGGGATGCGCCTTGATCCGGAGACGCTGGACGCCCTGGAGAAGGCGGCCGAGGAGGAGAGGACCCGCTCAAAGGGGGCGACAGCGAGGAACAAGTCGGGCAGGACACCGACGTCGAGGCCCGGCGGGTCGAACGGCGACGCGTCCGGCGACGCCGCAAGCTCCGCCTGAAGGCCGCCCTGCTCGGCCGCTCGCGGGGCGGGCAGACCAGCAAGGTCCACGTCGCTGCCGACCGCAAGTGCAGACCGCTCGTCCTCACGCTCACCGCCGGACAGGCCGCCGACAGCCCGCAGTTCATCCCCGTGCTCAACAAGGTGCGGGTTCGCCTCCCGGTCGGCCGTCCCCGAACCCGGCCCGACGCGGTCGCCGGAGACAAGGCGTACTCCTCCCGAGGCAACCGCGCCTACCTGCGCAAACGCAGCATCAAGGCAGCCATCCCGGAGAAGAAGGACCAGACCGCCAACCGGAAGAAGAAAGGCCGCCGGGGCGGCCGGCCCCTCACCCACGACGCCGAGCTCTACAAGGACCGCAACACCGTCGAGCGCCTGATCAACAGGCTGAAGGCATGGCGCGGCATCGCCACCCGCTACGACAAGACCCCCGAGAGCTACCTCGCCGGACTCCACCTCCGCGCCTCCATGATCTGGATCAAGGACCTCACGCGAACCACTCATTGATCACAACTCAATACAGGCCCTAGCACGATGTCCTGGTTCGACGAACTGCCCGAGGTCATCACCCGAGCCGACTTCGGAGCCCTGGTGGCGCGGCCGCCGCGCAATATCGAACTCATGGCGTCCAGGGGGCTGGCCGCAGATCCCGCGTACCGCAATCGCAACAAGTTCGTGTGGGGAGGCGGCCGCGCTCGGCTGGTTCCGTTCCCTCCAGGAGCACGCGGTGATCGTGCCCGCGAACGCTCAGGTCATGGCGGATCTGGCCGCACACGGCGCGTACGTATGCCCTCTCGACAGCAAACACGTGGGCCTCGCCCGCCCCAAGATGCTCGTGATGTACCGGCCGGGCGGCCAAGGCCGGGTCTTCGGCGTCGATGCGGTCGAGACCGTCAACCAACAGATCGACGGCACGCGCGAGGCGACCGCGCGGACGCGGCAGATCGTGCGCGACGGAGAGCCCCTGGACGCCTGGCAGAGGCCGTGGACCGTCTTCCACCTCAGGGAGGCCGGGGCGATCGGAAAGATCACACCCGGAATTCAGCAGGGCCGCTACCTACGGCTGGACGACGTCCTGGACGCGCTGACGACCGACCATCTCGCGGTCCCCACGCTCGACGAGGCTTTCCCCGCCCGGAAGTAGCGACGATGTCCGGTGTCCGGTGTCATCGAGCGAACTTCGCGAGGGCGGCCGGGGTGACCGGAGTGAAGAAGTTGACGAGGTTGCCGTCGGGATCGCGGAAGAGCAGCGCCCGGTTTCCCCAGGGCATCGTCGTCGGCTCGTTGACGAAGTCGGTGACGAGGCCGGTCAGGTTCTCGTACACCCGGTCCACGTCCTCCACGAGGAACTCGAGGATCACGCTGTGGTTGTCCGCCGGGCGGGCGGAGCCCGGAGCGAACATCGGGACGGTGCGGACGTCGGCGATCGCGAGCGTGACGCCGGGGGTACTGAGCTCGGCGAAGTCCTCGGTGGCCCAGACGGCAGGCACCCCCGTCGCCTTCTCGTAGAACTCGACGAGACGCGCGACGTCGCCGGTGATGATGCGGATCGAGACGAATTCCATGGTGTTCTCCCAGGTCGGTGGAGCCGCTGCACTCCGCAGGCTAGGACGAATAGAGGACAGAATCGGCCCGGTATCCGCGTTAGCCTTTGAACATGTCCCGACCCACCGTGCGCGTGCTGACCCTCCTGGAGCTGCTGCAGTCGGGCGGCATCCGGACGGTGGCTGAACTCGCCGACCGGCTCGGCGTGGACGGGCGGACCGTGCGGCGGTACGTGGAGCAGCTGATCGACCTCGACGTGCCGGTGGAAGCGGTGCGGGGCCGCTACGGCGGGTACCGGCTCGCCCCCGGATACCGCTTGCCCCCGCTCATGCTCAGCGACGACGAGGCGCTCGCCGCGCTGCTCGGCCTGGTCGCGGGCCGTCGAACGGGGCTGATGACGACGGCGGACACGGCGAGCGAGACGGCGGCGGCCAAGATCCGCAGGGTGCTGCCCGCGCGCGTGGCCCGCAGGCTCGACACGGTGCTGGAATCCCTCGCGTTCACGGTTGCGGCCGGTGAGTTCGCCCATCCGGACGCCGAGGTGCTGCTCACCGTCGCCGACGCGGTACGGCACCGCCGGCCGCTCTCGATCAGGTACACCGACCGCGACGGCCGGCGCAGCGAACGCCCGCTGCACGCGTACGGGATCGTCGCCCACTCGGGCCGGTGGTACGTCACGGGCGCGGACCCCGAGATCGGCGAGGACCGGACTTTCCGGCTCGATCGCATCGCGGGCGCGAGGACCCTGCCCGGCTCGTTCGAGACGCCCGCCGGACTTGATCCTGCCCAGCGTGTGCTGTCGGGGTTCGCCACGGCCGAGTACCGGTACGAGGTGACGTTGCGAATCCACGGAACGGTCGAGCAGATCCGCGCCCGCCTTCCGGCGAGCGTGGCGACCCTGGAAGAGGTCGCGCCCGCGGAGGGTGCGGATCCGGCGACCGGGCCTTGGCAGCGGGTCGAGCTACGGGTGGAGGAGCTCGACTGGCTGCCGCCGGTACTCGCCTCACTTGACCGGCCGTTCGTCATCGAGCGCCCCGATGAACTGCGCGGCCTGGTCATCGCGCTCGCCGACCGCCTCGCGTCCCGCGCCCGCCGGGCCTGACCGTCAGGGAACAACAACACCCATGTACCGGGGCGCCGTTGGGGCTCCGCGTCAGGCCCGGCCGAGGACGCAGAACTCGTGGCCCTCCGGGTCGGCCAGGCACGTCCACGGGACGTCGCCCTGGCCGAGGTCGAGGTCGGTGGCGCCGAGGGTCCGCAGCCGGGCCACCTCAGCCGCTTTGTCGTCACCGGGGTAGGGCAGCAGGTCGATGTGGACGCGGTCCGGCACGGTCTTCACGCCGGGCATGCGGAGGAACTCCAGATACGGGCCGACACCCTTGGCGGAGCGCAGCACCGCGTGGTCGTCCGTCACCTCGTGCAGGGTCCAGTCCACCGCCTCGCCCCAGAACCGGACCATGGCCCGCGGATCCACGCAGTCGACCACCACCCGGGCGATCGGCCCGGTGTCCCGGTAGATCTCCCGGGGCTCCAGCACGCAGAACTCGTTGCCCTCCGGGTCGGCGAGGACCGTCCACGGCACGTCGCCCTGGCCCACCTGGGCGGGCGTCGCACCGAGAGCCACCAGGCGCGCGACCAGCTCCGCCTGGTGGGCCGCCGAGGTGGTGGCGAGATCGAGGTGCACACGGTTCTTTGTCGCCGTCCTGGCCTCGGGGACGGTGACGACGTCGATGCAGACGGCGGCCGGGTCCGGCCAGTTGAAGCCGCCGCCGGGTTCGACGTTGGTCACGCCGGGCCCCTCGCTGGACACACCCCAGCCGAGCGCCTCCGCCCAGAACCGGCCGACCGCCGAGTCGTCAAGAGCCTTTATGTTCACCTGAACGGGTCGCAGTGCCATGCCGGCGATCCTATGCGCCCGCTCAATCCCGCCGGCCCTTCCCGTACTCCAGCCGGACTTCTGGCCGAGCCCATCTCGCATTCAGTAGCCACTCCTCCCGGATCCTCGGCCAGGCAATCGATCCCCCGTTCACACTGAAGGGCCGTCCATGAACCCCCGCGCCAAGGTCTACCCCCGCCTGCCGCCCACCGTGGGCACGTTGGTCTTCGCCGGCCGGTCCTACTCCCGTCCGGTCATCGACTACAGCCGCAGCCCGCACCTCCACCCGGTTCTGCAGGAACTGTTCGACTCCCTCTGGTCCGACAAGCGGGTCCCGCACGCGGGTCGCTGCGTCGAGGCCGCACTCGTCTCCGACCGGATGTGGGCGATGCAGGAACACTGGGGTGACCGGCGGATGGACGACTTCTGGGTCGGGGAGTTCTTCGAATCCGCCGCCACGACCATCACCGTGACCCGTGCGGGCCGGGTGGACGACCCGGCACACGGCACATACGAACCACCCTGCTCGTCCTGCACCGTGATGCTCGACTACTTCCGGATCGGCGCAGGCCCGGAACCCCTGCGCTGAGGGCTGCCAGGCGGTGCGAGCGAGATCCGCGTGGCGACCGGCAGATGGTCGCTGCCCGTGGCGGGCAGGGTGCGCAGGGGGCCGACCTCCGCGCCCCGGGCCATCACCTGGTCGATCCGGGCCAGCGGGAAGGAGGCCGGGAAGCTGAAGGCGAATCCCCGCTCCGAGAGGTTCAGCTGTGAGGTCAGCGGGGCCAGTCCGCGGTCGTCGACCGTGCCGTTGAGGTCGCCCAGCAGGATCACCGTTCCGACCTTCTCGGCGGCGACGGCCCGGCCCAGCAGGACGGCGCTCTCGTCGCGCCGGGCGGATGTCAGGCCGCCGGCTCCGACCCGTACCGAGGGAAGGTGCGCGACGTACGCCGCGACGTCGCCGTACGGGGTGTGGACCACGGTCCGCAGTCCGCGCTGCCAGGACTCCGTGATCCCGCGGGGCTTGATGTCCACCGGGCGGGTGCCCGAGAGCGGGTGCTTCGACCAGAGGGCGACCGTGCCCCGGACCGCGTGGAACGGGTAGTGCGGGGCGAGGGTCTTCTCGTACAACGGTCGTGCCGTCGGCAGCAGTTCCTCCATGGCGATGAGGTCGGGCCCGGCGTCCGCCAGGGTGCGGGCCGTGGCCGCCGGGGCGGTGTTCTCGTCGCTGACGTTGTGCTGCACCACGACCAGGGCTTGTGCACCGGGATGCGTGCCGGGCAGGAGCAGCCCGCCGAAGGCGTACGCCCAGGCCGCCACCGGAAGCAGCAGCGCCAGCAGGGCCGTGGCCGAGCGGCGCAGCAGGGCGAGGCCGAGCAGCGGGACGGCCGCCAGGCCCAGCCAGGGGAGGAAGGATTCCAGCAGACTCCCCACGCGCAAAGCCCAGTTGGGGATCGCGCGGGGGAAGGTGAGCAGTACGGCGACGAGTGCGGCCGACGCCGCGAGCACCCGCCCACGCGTCCAGGGCGAACCGGCCCGCGCCGCCCCTTTCGGCCGCGCCGCCGGTGGCTCGTGTGTCATGACGCCTGTGCGCAGGACGCGTCCTTGATGCGGTTGCGGTACGCCCGCTGCGCTGCCTGCGAGGAACACGCCGTGCCGCAGTACAGCCCGGAGGTGTTGCGGGTCCGGTCGAAGAAGCCCGAGTAGCAGGTGGGGTTCTTGCAGATCTTCATGCGCAGCCAGGCGCCGCGCGAGGCCGGGTCGGCCGCGGCGGCGAGGAGACCGGCGAAGGCGCCGAGCACTCCGGCCCGCGCGGGAACCGGCCGGCAGCCCTCGGCGGTGATCCTTAGCGTGAGCGGGTAGCGCTCGGCGATGCGTGCCAGATACTGCTCCGCCTCCGGCAGCCGGTCCGCGCTGCCCTCGCAGCCGGAGCGCGAGAGGAAGACCGTGCAGAGCGCGGACCGCAGCTCGTGCGCGGCCACGACGTCGGCCCGGGTCACGGCCGCGTCGGCCGCCATCAGGCCGGCCCCGGTCAGCCAGGCGTTGAGGCTCGCGCTGTCGCCCAGTAGTTCCACCGGCCCGCTGCCGTGAGGCGTGGTGTTCACGAAACCGAGGAGCACGTCCGAGCTCTCGCACAGCTCCGACAGACCGGCGCTCGTACCCGCCCCCGTGCCCGTGCTCCTGGTCCTTCGTGCGCCGCTCGCGTCGGCCACGTGCTGCTGCATGCCTACCTGCCTCCTCCGGGAAACCTACCGCCGCTTCGGACAGAGCCGGTCACCGGACGTCGCGCGAGGCCTTCTCCAGAAGTGTGAACGACTTGGGCGTACCGCCCGGCTGCGGCTTGCCCGCCTTCTGCCCGACGACCCGGTAACCCTCGTCCAGGTAGTAGGTGTTCAGGCGCGCGTTGCCGGCCAGGCAGTCCAGCCGTACGAACTCCCGCCCCGCGGTGGCGACACGGCGTTCCGCGGCGTGCAGCAGCAGCCGGCCGGTCCCGGGCGGGGCACTGCCGCGGTCCACCATCAACCGGTGCACATAGCCGGCCACCGGCGGCTGCGGCCCCCAGGCGTCCTCGTCCTCCCACCACAACTCCCAAGCCCCGGCCACCCGGTCACCTGCCTCGGCGAGCCAGATTTCCCCGCCGCGCGCCACGGTCCGGCGGAAGTCGTCCTCATTCAGCTCACCCGGCCGCCATTGACCGGTGATGCCCTGCGTGAGCATCCACCGGGCGGCGTTGTCACGCAGGCGAACGAGAGCGGCGAGGTCACGGTCGCCGGCGAGGCGAAGGTGCAGAGGGTCCACCGCACGATCGTCGCACGAGCCCGCGCGGGGCCGGCTGCCGCAGGCATCGCTGTCCGTCCCGGGCTGATGAACGCCGTGCCGGAATCCCGGCCGCACGGCCGGGAGGGCCGCTGTCACATCCGCGGGACCGGCGGTGTCTTCATGTCAGACGGACAGACGGACAGACGTACGAGGAGGACATCATGGCGCTTCGCGTTCCCAGGGCCGAGGTCAGTACCGAGATGAGCGAGAACCTGGTCAAGCAGCTCGGTGTCGTGCCGGAACCCGTCGAGGTGAGCTGGCACAGCCCCGCGGTCGCCAAGGACAGTCTGAAGCTCGGGGCCAGGGTGGGTGCGTGGGACGCGGCCGACGAGGGCCTCAAGTCGTTCGCGCACATGGCGGTCGCCGCCCAGGTCGGTTGCGGTTGGTGCCTCGACATCGGTTACTTCCAGGCGCAGAACCAGAAGCTGGACCTGCACAAGGCGAGCCAGGTCCCGCGCTGGCGGGAGTCGGACGTGTTCACACCCCTTGAGCGGGATGTGCTGGAGTACGCCGAGGCCATGACGAACACGCCGCCGACCGTCACCGACGAGCTGTCGGCCGGACTGCTCGACCGGCTCGGCCCGGCGGCGCTGGTCGAGCTCACCGCGTTCATCGCCTTCACCAACATGGCGACCAGGCACAATTCGGCGCTCGGAATCGAGTCTCAGGGCTTCTCCGACGCGTGCGAGATTCCGCTCGCCGCGCGTCCCGGGGGCTCCGGCGTAGCGTCGGCCGTATGACCGACGACCCGTTCGTCACCCATCGCAGCCTGCTCTTCACCGTCGCGTACGAGATGCTCGGCTCCGCGGCCGACGCGGAGGACGTGCTTCAGGAGTCCTGGCTGCGGTGGGCCGGCGTCGACCGCTCGCAGGTGCGTGACCCGCGGGCCTACCTCGTCCGGATCGTCACCCGGCAGGCGCTCAACCGGCTGCGGACGCTGTCGCGCAGCCGTGAGGAGTACGTCGGCGAGTGGCTGCCCGAACCGTTGCTGACCAGCCCCGACGTGGCCGAGGACGTCGAGCTCGCGGAGAGCGTCTCGATCGCGATGCTGACCGTGCTGGAGACGCTCGGGCCCACGGAGCGGGCGGTGTTCGTGCTCCGCGAGGTGTTCGAGCTGCCGTACGGCGAGATCGCCGAGGCCGTGGGTAAGTCCGCGGCCGCGGTGCGGCAGACCGCGCGGCGGGCCCGCGAGCATGTGGCGGCCCGGCAGCCGCGGGTGCGGGTGAGCCGGTCGGAGCAGAAGGCCGTGGTGGAACGCTTCCTCATCGCTTTGCGCACCGGCCAGTTGCAGGAGCTGATGGAGCTCATGGCGCCCGATGTGGTCCTGATCGCCGATGGCGGCGGGATCGCGGCGGCCGTCCGGGTGCCGGTCCACGGGGCCCAGCCGGTGGCGAAGTTGCTCGCCCGTGCGAACCGGATGGATGTGGCCGGGTTCGAGGCGACGGCCGTGTGGCTCAACGGGGCGCCTGCGGGCCGGATCGAGATCGGCGGCGAGTCGGCCGCGGTGAGCCTCGTGGTGGAGAACGGGCAGGTCACCCGGGTCTACGTGATGCGCAACCCGCGGAAGCTGACCCGGCTGGACGAACCGGCCGAACTGGTCAGGTAGGCCCGCCGCAGCAGGAGGGGTGCGCGCGGGGCCCGGACACTCAGCGCTCCGGGAACCGCTCCCCGCACTCGGCGCAGTACTTCGGCGCCGGTTCCCGGGACATGCGGCCGCACTCCGGGCAGACCCGGTCCAGGGAGCACGGGGCCTCGCCGCCCTCCTGCGCGGACACCGCCGGCCTGACGGTGAGGCCGGGACGGCGTCGGTGGACCGTGAGGTAGACGAGGCCGTCCGGGCCCGCGGCCAAGGCCCGCCGGGAGGTGCGGGGCAGCCAGGTGACCGTCGTCGGGGTCAGCTCCAGAGGCGTACCGCCACCGGCCGGGGTGAGACGGCCGCTGCCCGCGAGGACCACCAGGAGGACGTCGAGCACGTCCTCCTGGTGCTCGCCGACCTCCGCGCCCGGCGGCAGGCGTACCAGGTTGGCGTCCAGCTCCCGCCCCTGCCGGTCCAGTTGCCAGAGCGCTCCGCGGGCGTCGGGGGCCGCGGTGGCGAGCAGGTCGTCGAGTACGGCCAGTACCTCGGGAGTCGCGTTCACGCTCCTACGCTACGCCGCCGGGCGGAACGTCGGATCAGACCGGCTGGGCCTCCGGCTCACGGACGGGCAGCACGCTGCGGCCCGTCTCGTGGGCGTACAGGAGGGCGCGGTCCTTGAGGGCCGCGTGCACGGCCATCCGAGCGTCGCGGCGGCGCTGGGCCGGGCCGTCCGGGAGGTGCAGGACGCCCGCGTTGCCCCGGGAACCGCGCTGGATCTCGGCGGTGCGGGGCACCCGCAGGGCCTCGTAGCGGGCGAGGCGGCCGGGGATGTCGTGGGGTGCGGAGCCGGTGAGGCAGGACGCCAGGTCCATCGCGTCCTCGATGGCCTGGTTCGCGCCCTGGGCCATGAACGGGAGCATGGGGTGCGCGGCGTCCCCGAGCAGCGTGATGCGCCGGGTGGACCAGGTGCGCAGCGGCGGCCGGTCGTGCAGCGCCCACTGGTGGGTGGACTCAACGGCGTCGACGATGTGGGACACGAGGCCCGTCCAGTGGCCGAACGCCGCGCGCAGCGCCTCCGGGTCGCCGGGCCGGGACCAGGACTCGCGCGTCGGGGCGCCCGTGGTGACCGGGACGGTGGCCGCGTAGCTCAGGTACTCACCGGAGGCGACCGGGTAGCAGACGAAGTGCCCGCCGGGGCCGAGCCAGAGGCGGACCAGGGGCTTCTCGGCATCGGCCGGGAGCGCGTCCACGGGAACCAGCCCGCGGTAGATGCCCAGGCCGGAGAAGACCGGCTCGTCGCGCAGGAACGTCTCGCGGACCGTGGAGTGGATGCCGTCCGCGCCGACCACCACGTCGGCGGTGGACTCGGTGCCGTCCGCGAAGGTGAGGCGCACGGCGTCGTCGTCCGGTCCCTCGCCGGCCGGTGCGGCGGAGGTCAGCCGCTGCCCCAGGCCGAGGCGGTCGCGGTCGACGAGCGAGAGCAGCGCCTCGTGCAGATGCGCCCGGTGGACGGTCAGGTACGGGGCGGCGAACATCCGCTCGCACGCGTCGCCCAGCGGGGTTCGGGCGATGGGCCGGCCGCTCCAGCCGCGTACCTCCATCGCCTCGATGCGCACCGCGTGCTCGCGCAGCGCCGGGCCGAGGCCGAGGCGCAGCAGCGGGCGGATCGCGTTGGGCGAGAGCTGGACGCCCGCGCCGACCTCGGCGAGCTGCCGGGTCTGCTCGTGGATCACGTACGGCAGGCCGTTCGCGGCGAGCGCGCCCGCCAGGGCCAGACCGCCGATTCCCGCCCCGACGACGGTAATCCGAGGCGTCCCCGCATCCTTGTCTTTCCCGAACCGCACGTCTGGGACCACCTTCCGCGTCTGAGCAATGCCATCGGTCGCACCATGAGCATGTGCACCGCCCCGCCGCCCGGCAACGCCTGTCACCCCGTGCCCTGACAACTGTCGCCGGTTGCGTGACGGACGTCATCGAGACGGCTGCGCGGCTGCCGCGGCCCCGGTGGGCGGCCCTAGCTTCCAGGGACACAGAGCCGGTCCGGCATTCGATCCAGGAGGCACCCATGACGCCAGAACGACGCACGGAGCGGCGACGGTGAGCGCCGTGGCCGTTGAGGGCCTGCTCAAGAGGTACGGCGACCACGAGGCCGTCAGCGGGGTCGACTTCAGTGTCGAGGAGGGCGAGATCTTCGCGCTCCTCGGACCGAACGGCGCGGGCAAGACGACCACGATGGAGATCCTCGAAGGATTCCGGGAACGGGACGGCGGCAGCGTCCGGGTGCTCGGACGGGATCCGGGCACGAAGGCGGACGGGCGGTGGCTGCGCGGGCAGATCGGGCTCGTGCTCCAGGACATCGCCATCGAGCCGTATCTGACCGTGCGCGAGTCCGTCGCACGCAACGCCGGCTACTACCCGGCACCACGCGGCACCGACGAGGTCATCGACCTGGTGGGGCTCGGCGAGAAGCGCGACGCGAAGGTCAAGGACCTGTCCGGCGGGCAGAAGCGGCGGCTCGACCTCGCCCTCGGCGTCGTCGGCGACCCCCAGCTGCTGTTCCTGGACGAGCCCACCACCGGCTTCGACCCCAACGCCCGCCGCGGCGCCTGGGAGGTCGTCCGGAATCTGCGGGACGCCGGTACGACCATCCTGCTGACCACCCACTACATGGACGAGGCGCAGGAGCTCGCCGACTCCGTCGCCGTCATCGCGGGCGGGAAGATCGTCGCCGCGGGCACCCCGGACACGCTCGGCGGCCGGGACAGCGCACTCGCCCGCATCCGGTTCGCGCTGCCCAGGGGCGCCGCGATCGCCGATGTGCCGCTCGCGGTCACCGACGCCGAGGACGGCCTGGTCACCGCGGAGGCCGAGGAGCCGACCGCCGCCCTGCACCGGCTCACCTCCTGGGCGCTCGACCGGGGCACACCGCTGGAGCGGCTGACCGTCGAGCAGCCCACGCTCGAAGACATCTACCTCGGCCTGACCAGTTCGTACGCGCAGCAGGATGCCTCGTCGCCGTCCGCCGACCGGGGCCGCACACCGTCTCCGGAACGCCGGGGACGCCGAACCGGACGGAGCCGTCGATGACCAGCACCCTTCCCCCCACCACCGAGTCCGTCGCCCGCGAGCCGCGCGCCCCGCGGCAGCGGCCCGACCGGCGCGGCTCGGTCGCGATGCTCGTCCACCAGATCCGGTACGAGCAGCTGTCGTTCTGGCGCAACCCGCAGTCGATGGTGTTCACGTTCGTGCTGCCCATCGTCATCATCGCGATCTTCGGCGCGGTGTTCAGCGGCGGCGGCAGCGAAGAGTTCTTCTTCGGCATGAGCGGTATGCAGTACTACACGCCGACCATCGCCGCCGTGTCCGTACTGGGCGCCTGTTACGGCCAGTTGGCGATCGTCCTGGCCATGCGGAGGCAGACCGGCGTCCTCAAGCGGCTGCACGCCACCCCGCTGCCCGCCTGGGTGTACTTCGCCGGGCTGCTCGTCCACTGCATCGTGGTGAGCGTCATCGACGTGGCGCTCGTCATCGGGATCGGCACGCTGTACGACGTGTCGCTGCCCACCCACTGGGCGGCCGTCGGCGTCACCCTGGTGCTCGGTGCGGCCAGTTTCTGCGCCCTGGGCGTCGGTGTCGCCTCGCTGATCCGCAACTCCGAGGCCGCGCCCGCCGTCGTGCAGTTCATCCAGTTCCCGCTGGTGTTCATCTCCGGCAGCTACTTCCCGATCCATTCCGGGGTGCTGAACACGATCGCCGGGCTGCTCCCGGTGAAGCCGTTCAACGACGCCATGCTGGCGCCCTTCGCGCAGGACGCGAGCTTCCAGTGGAAGGAACTGGCGGTGCTCGCCGCCTGGGGTGTCATCGGTGCGCTGATCTCCGTACGCAGCTTCCGCTGGGACCCGCGCCCGGAGTAGCCCGAGCCGTCACGGCCCGGCGGTATCGCAGCGCCGCGCCTTCCGTCGTGAGGGGCCTCCACCTTGCCGGTGAGGCCCCCTCGGCGTATGCGGCGGAGCTCAAGAGCGAACGAACCACAGCAGG
This sequence comes from Streptomyces sp. NBC_01260, assembly GCF_036226405.1. Taxonomy (NCBI): domain Bacteria; kingdom Bacillati; phylum Actinomycetota; class Actinomycetes; order Kitasatosporales; family Streptomycetaceae; genus Streptomyces; species Streptomyces sp. NBC_01260. The sequence goes on from NZ_CP108464.1 coordinate 3,522,821, forward strand.
AACGCAGCCCCACCAGGAACGAAGTCAATCGACCACGAAGGGAATTCCCCCCATGTCTTCCAGCAACGACGCACCCCTGAACGTCTTTACCCCCACCGGTCTGGCCGCCCTGTCCGGTGACTGGACGCTCGATCCGGCCGAGTCCACCGTGGAGTTCACCGGCCGGCACTTCCTCTTCTTCCCCGTCACGGGTTCGGTGCCCGTGCGGTCCGGACGGGCCGGGCTCGACGCCGCCGGTTCGCTCACCCACCTCGACGCGACGGTCGTTGTGGCCGGCTTCGACACCGGCAACCCGCAGCGCGACCGGAAGGTGCGCGGCCCGGGATTCCTGGACGCCGGCCGGTTCCCCGTACTGCGGTACGCCGGTGAGCGGGTGGCGCAGGGCGCCCCGCCGGTGCTCACCGGAGTGCTCACCGGAGTGCTCACCGTGAAGGAGCGGGAGGTCCCCGTGGACTTCACCGTGGACGAGGTGACGGCCGACGGGGAGCAGGTCGTGGTCCGCGCCACCGCCGAGGTCGACCGGCATGTGTGCGGGGTGGGCGCGATGCGCGCGATGGTCGGCCCGCGGCTCGCGCTGCGGGTGCGCGCGGTGTTCGTCCGTACCCCGTAGCGGCCGGCCGGTGGACGGCGTCACCTGGTGCGGCACGCGGAAAGGTCCGGCCGGAGGGGGATTCCGGCCGGACCTTCGTTGTCCGGTACCCGCGGGCGGGGGGGTCAGCCCGCGGGTACCGCGTTCCGCAGCGGATCGGGCGCGTCCGCGGGGAGAGGAAAGACGTGGGACAGCCACGCGTAGGTGCGCAGCTCCTCCAGGAGGCTCAGGCCGAGCCGGTTGTGGAGCATGTGGGCGTGCGAGAACAGGATCATTCCGGGGTGCACCGGTGACGTGCGGCGGATGTCGGCCGCGTGTCCGGCCAGCGCCTCGTGCCAGGCGGTGAACGGGCCGTGCGCCTCGGGGTCGATGCGTACCGCGGCCGGGTCCTGGTCCACGTGTGTGATGCGGTCCAGGAGCGCCTGCGGGTGTCCGGCGTCCTTCGCCCAGGACCGCCAGGCGCCCAGCCCGTGGGCGAAGTAGTAGGCCCGTTCGGGCGGGGCGCCGAGGGCGACCGCGGCGGACAGCGTGCCGCGCAGGGCGAGCTGGGAGCGCCGGGCCCCGGTCGTCAGGGCGGGTGTCAGCCGCAGGACGAGCTCGCTGGACTGCCAGAACAGCTCCTCGGCGGCCGGCATATGGGCGGGGCCGCCGTAGCGCTCGTACTCGGGGTCGTACGTGGCGCGGTGGACGCCGGGCGCGAGCAGGGTCCGGACGCTGGTGTTCGGTCCGGTCTCCCCCGCCGCGGCCAGCCGGGCCGCGCCGTCCAGGTACGCGGCCTCGGCCAGCGGCTCCTCCCCGGGGGCGAGCCGGCAGGCGTCGGCGTGACGGGTGCGCAGCGCGGCCTCGGTCGCGGCGTACGCGTCCGGGGTCAGGTCCCCGACGCGCAGCCGCAGATGCGGGCCCGACTGCCAGTAGCGGATGAAGAACCACGGTGTGCCGGGCGGGAGTTCGCGGACCGTGGGGCCGATGACGTCGGTCAGGACCCGGTCGTGCGCCGAGCGGGCGGCGGTGGGCAGGTGCAGATGCCAGGCGCTCCACTGGGTGGCTGCGCCGGTTTCGGGCTGAGCGGGCATGTGGGGCTCCGGGTGGTGGGCTGGTCGGGGCACGGTCACGTACGGAGGTCGAGCAGTGCGCCTCCCGTGCTGCGCGGAACCCCCACCACCGCCGACAGGACGATCGTCTCGTCCGTGCCGAGGCCGATGACGCCCTGGGTGGGGATCTCCTTGAACGCCCGCACCGGCCGGGCGAACAGCCCCGACGCGGCGGCGGACAGGCACAGTCCGTGGACGGCCCAGCCGCAGGCGTGCTGCGCCGCGCCCCAGCCCGCGGGCCCGAAGCGGGCGAAGAGCTCGCGGGGGCGGACGGAGAAGAAGACGGTGACGGGGGCGTTCGCCACCCCGCAGCCGTTGACCGGGGACACGCCGTAGCCGTAGTGCTCCTCCAGCGCGGCGGGCGCGGCCGGATCGGCGCGGACCAGCTCGGCCCGCCCGTCACGGGCCCGGTACACGCCGTCCTCGTGGCCCTCGACGTGCTGCACCACGGCACTCACCCGCACCGCGTCGAACGCGGCGGCGAGCGCCGGGTGCGGCGGGGGTACGGCGAGCCAGGCCAGCGCGGTACGCAGGACGTCCGCCGGGAGCGCCGGGTGGCGGGCGGACGAGTCCATGCCGTGCAGCCCGCGCGGCATCCGGCCGGAGTGGCGCTGCCAGAGGAGCTCCGCCCAGTCGGGTGCGGCGGCGGACGCGGGGAGGCCGGCGGGTACGGCGGTCGTGAGGCGGGCGGCCGTCGGGCCGTTCCCGGCCGTACTCGGGTACCGCTGGCGCCTGTTGACGCGGACGACGTCCGTCAGCGCGGGGTCGCCGACGGGGACGGGGCTCTCCGGTACGGCGGGCGTCGCGGGGGCGGGGAGCCGTTCCGTGAGGTCCAGCTGCCAGGGCAGTGACCACTCCCAGGTGTTCCCCAGGTCCAGTTCCCGCAGCAGGGTGTCGCTGTCGGCCCCGGGCAGGGTCAGGGCCGCCGGCACGTCGAAGAGTTCGAGCCCGAGCGTCAACGCCCTGAGCACCATGCCGAGTTCGATCGCCACCAGGGAGCCCCGGAACCACTGGTAGGCGGCGGGGATCGCCGAGTAGCGCCCGGTGAGGGCGATCCGGGAGGGCGGTGTGCGGTCCGGGGTGCCGGTGAGGGCGTGCCGGGTGGGTTCCAGCAGCCGCCAGGGCGCGTCGGCCGCGCCCCCGTCCACGAAGGCGTGCACGGGGAAGAGGCAGCGGGGCGAGGCGTAGGGGCGGTGCTCGTTGTACGGGTTCTCGGGCTCGCGGCGCAGCGGCGCGAAAGCGGTGGTCAGTGCGTGGGCGAGCGCGGTGGCGCCGTCCGCCGGGCGGGGGTGCCGGGTGGCGGGGTACGGACGGGCGGAGAGGTACGCCGTGGCGCCCGGCGGCAGCGCGGTGCGGTGTCCGGCGCCGCGTGGCGGCGGGGGCGGGACATGGCTGTCGGGCGGGGGCGTCTCGGCCCAGGTCCACGGGGGCGGCTCGGGGTGGTCCGCGCCCTCCCCGTAGGCGTGCCAGAGCGGTTCGCGGGCGATGCTGTTGTCGTCCGCGTCGCCGGGGAGCCGGACGGGCGAGCGGGCCGGGTCCACCTGGCCGGCGGCCGTCGCGCGGGCCGTCGCCGGCGCCGTCACGGGAACGGGTGGGGGTCGTAGGGGATCGCCCGGTGTTCCTGGTCCGTGCCGCTCAGGGCGGCCCGGAGCCGGGGCAGCCCGTCCAGGCGCTGCTGGGCATGGCCGAAGCACATCGGGAGGATGCCGGGGACGACGGCGCGGGCGACACTGATGCCCGCGTCCGCGTGCTCCCGGCTGGTCTGGTCGACGATGACGATCCGGTCGAGCCCCGCGTCGGCGAACAGCCCCGAGACGTACTCCAGCGTGCCGCGCACATCGCCGCCGGCTGCCCTCTCCAGCCTCCCCGGCCAGTCGGGGAAGGCCTCCGCCGGGGTGACGGCCGGGCCGCCGAGGCCGGACAGCGCCCGGCCGCGGGTCTCCGGCAGCGAGGAGAACCGCACATGGTCCTCCAACTCCTCGACCAGCCAGGGGTTCTCGACCATCGGCTCGACGTCCTGCCGGGTCCAGTCGACCGGGTTGGTCACCAGCTGGGCGACCTCGCGCAGCGCGCCGCGGATCGCGGCGTCCGGGTCGGCGCCCGAGCCGGCGGAGGAGAAGGTCGCGGGGAAGGGGTTCTTCTCGTTGACGGCGATCACCCAGACCACCGGAAGTTCGATGTCCCGGGTGGCGACCAGGACATGGACGTCGAAGCCGCGCGAGCGGATCAGCTCGACCATGGCCCGGCTGGTCGGGTCGGTGAGGGTGGCGACCGGGATGTGCGGGAGCGGGGCGGCGCGGAACCACGAGGTGAGGAACGCGTCGCGCTCGGCCAGCTCGAACAGCGAGTGCAGCGCGGCCTCTTCGTGGTTGGCGCCGACCGCGCAGCCGCTGGAGCAGTCGAAGAAGTAGTGCCGGCGCCGGGCGGCGCCCGCGACGCGGGCCGCGCGGCGGTCCCTGCGGTAGGCGTACTCGTACTGGTAGAAGGCGTGGTCGGCCGGGACGAGCAGCGGCCGGCCGTCGGCGAGGTCGTGGCCCCAGGCCCAGTCCATCGGGGTGTCCGCGGTGAACGGGGTGGCCCGGCTGGTGGGGTGGGCGAGCTGCTCGGCGGTGTAGCGGCCCAGCGTGCCGGGGTCGACGGCGTGCTCGGCGACGTCGTTGTAGGAGCGCTCGGTGAGCAGCGGGATGTCGTACGGGTAGCCGCCGAGGCGTTCGTACGCTTCGAGGACGGCGACCGGTTCGGTCTCGGCGAAGGTGCGGGCCCGGCCGTGGCCCATCGCCGGGGCGTCCGCGACGACGGCCATGCTCATCGCGAACGGGGTGCGGGACTCGCGCAGGATGCCGCGGACCGGGCCGAAGCGGTCGTCGAGCAGCCGCTCGCGCAGCACTCCGCGCTCGACGAGGCGGCTGGCGGCCGTGCGGGTGGAGTCGCCGGGGACGGCGGGGCGGGGGACGAGGGTGCGGTGGGCGGGCGGTTCGGCGGTGGCGGTGAGGTCCCGGTCGGACGGGCCGCAGGCGGGGCAGTGGAAGCTGCGGGCGATGCGGTGGCGGCGGGTGCCGTGGACGGTCGCCGCGTACGCCTCGCCCGGGGCGAGCGGCCGGGCCGCCAGGTGGTCGACGGCGATGCCCAGGAGGCCGGGAAGCACGGCGGCGGGCGCGGCCGGGGTGGCGGCGGGCCGGGTGAGGTCGCCGACGAGCGGGTGGTCCAGGACCGTCCGCTCACGGACCTCGGCGCAGGCGGCGCAGCCCGCGTCGGTACCGGGGGCCCACAGCGGGCCGATCATGACCTCGTCCTCGTGGATGCGGACGGAGAGGTGCGGGGTGCGGCGCGGGTCCGCCCCGGCGCGGGCCACCCGGTCCCGCTCCCAGTCGAGGTCCCAGCCGGTGTTGGCCGAGACGGTGGCGCCGGTGGCGGCGGCCAGCCGGCCGAGTGCGGGCAGCCAGTCGCCGTGCGCCGCCGGGGCCAGGGACGGGCCCGCCGCCACGACGGCGGGCGCGATCGTGTCAGTCGGCATCGTGGTTCTCCTGCTCCTGCGCGGTACGGGCGACGGCCTCCACGGGGCCGTACCAGAAGGGGATGTCACCGAGCACCGGGTCCGTGCGCGAGGCGCGGCCGCGGTAGGCGGTGCCGGTGCGGTCCGTCCCGGGGGCGGGTGCGGTGAGCCGGGCGCGGAGTGCGGCGCGGGCGGCGTCGCCGGTGGAGAGGAGGGCGTCGGTGGAGAGGGGGTCGACGACGGTGCCGCTGCCGGTGACGCGTGCCTGGGTGGCGGCGAGGGCCGTGCACAGGGCCGCGTGCGTCGCCTCGGCGGGCGTCGGGCCCCAGCCCGCGCCGAGCCGGTCGCCGCCGGCGGTGACGCGGGCCAGGTACCAGCCGGTCTCCGGGCTCGGCGCCACGGCGATCTGGGGGCTGAACCGGTCGTCCTCCACGCGGAGTTCACTCAGGACGCGTTCGCTCTCGGCGGTGAACGGGTGCGCGGTGGCGTCCGACTCGGTGAACCCTGTTGTCGATGCGGCGAGTTGACGCAGCGCCCCGTCGAGGAGCCAGTGCTCCTCGGTGAGACCGGCGGCCGCGCTGCCCGGGGACCGGGAGCCGCGGTCGCGGAGGGCGGCGAGGGCGGCGGCCAGGGTGACCGTCTCCTGGTGGGCCGCCCACGCGGTGACGGAACCGCCGGTCCGCGGCGCCGCGCGGTGTTCGGCCGCGCGCAGGGCGAGCGGCATCTGGGGCAGGTCCTCGCCCTCGGCCGAGGCGAACAGCCCGGTCCAGCGGGTGGCGAGTTCACCGGCGGAGGCGAGGGCCGCCTCCGCTTCGGGGAACGGCCGGACGGGGGCCTCGTGGAGAGTGAGGGCCGCCGCTTCGGTCACGGGAGCGCCCGTGACGGTGACGCGGTCGGCCGTCAGGTCGTCGCCGTGCACGACATGGGCCTCACCGGGCTCCGCGACACCCGTGAGGGTGTCGGCCAGGAGCTGGGCGGCGAGGGCCCCCGCGAGGGCGTGGGCGACGGGTCCCGGTGCGGGTCCGGCGCCTTCGGCCGCCGCCCAGGACAGGGCACGGTCCCGGAACGCCGCCCAGGTGGCGGGGGTCGCGCCGACGGGACCGACGAGGGTGAGACCGGGGCCGAGCAGCACGGGCACGTCGAACGTGCCGGTGGGCCCGGGCCAGGTCTCGTCCCCGGTGAGGAACCGGATGGCGGTCCGGGTGGAGGGGGACGGCCGTGCCGCCGGGTCGCCGGCGGGGATCAGGTCGTACGCCTCACGCACCGCCGGGCCGCCGGCGGGAATCAGGTCACCCATGACACGCACCGCCGGGCCGCCGGCGGGAATCGGAGCATCCGTACCGCGCACCGCCGGGTCGCCGGCGGGGATCGGGTCGTGCGTTTCGTACGCCGCCGGGTCGCCGACGGAAGTGTGGGGAGCGCGGGGGGACGGGGCCGGGGCCCCGACGGCCGTCACGCGTCGTACTCCGGCGCGCCGCAGCCCGCGTTCCGCCGGGGCGGTCGCCGTCCCGGGGCCCCGCAGCTCGACGGCCGTCGCGTGCAACCGGGCGAACGCCGCGTACGGGTCGTCGAGGCGGGACTCCAGGCGGGCCAGGGAGTCGGCGTACCGCTCACGCACCGCGGCCGGGGGTTGTGGCGCGGTGAACGCCGCGCTGTCCAGGAGCAGTCCGTTCGCCCGGAGGCGGCCCACGATGTGGACCACCGCGGGGCGGGCCCGCTCCGTGCCGATCGCGGTGACCAGCGCGTCCAGGGTCGTGCCCGCCTCCAGGAGGGGCAGGCAGCCCTCGGCGACGGCGTACAGCACGTCGGACCCGCGCAGCACGAACTGTCCGCGCGTCCCGCTGAAGTAGACGCCTGAGGGGACCGGTGCGCAGTGCAGTCCGGGCCGCGACCTCAGTACGCCGGGGGCTGCCCCGTCGACGGCCGCCGGGGCCGTGGTGGTGATCGTCACGACCGCGCTCCTTCCGCGTGGTTCACCGGGTCGTAGGTGAAGGTGCCGCCGGCCGTGCGCCCGACCTCGACGACCCACTCGGTGGCGTGGGTGCCGTCCGTGACGCCGGGCAGGGCCTCCTCCAGGTAGCCGCCGGTCGGGCCGTCGCCGCGGCGTTCCAGCATCCGGGGCAGCACCCGGACCGCCAGCGCGCTGGTGAGGTCCACGTACTGGGGCTTCTGCTGGAGGCGCTTGGACTGGACGTCGGGGGCGCCCACCGAGAGCGGGCCCTCGTCCTCGGGGGCCGACTTGATGACGACCTCCTCCGGGACTCCGTGCCTGGCCCGCCACGCCGTGAGGGCGAGCAGCCGCTCGGGGCCGTCCTGGCCGGTGGCGACCGCCGTCTCCAGCTCGGCGCCGCCGTACCAGCGGCGGCGGCCGATGAGGACGTTGCCGACGCTCATCCGTGGAGCGACGCGGGTCTCCTTGCCGTCCCAGGGAAGCGACGCGTGCCAGGAGTTCGGGAGGCTGTTGAAGAGCCGGCCGCTGATCGCGAGGCCGGAGGCGACCGACAGCGGGGGCGGGAAGAGGCCGGGGTGGCCGGTGCCCAGGGGCAGTACCCGCAGCGGCGCCCCGTCCGCGTCCTCGACGCGCAGGGTGTCGGTGGCCGGGTCGTGCGCCAGCCGGAGGCCGAACCAGTCCTCCGGGGTGAGGCCGCCGGGCAGGATCGGGGCGTGCGCGTTGACGTTGAGCCGGTGCAGGCCCAGGTCCTCGGTGACGCGTGCGCCGTCGTGGCCGTAGAAGCGCTGGAGGTGTGCGGCCAGCCGGGGCAGGGCCTCGCCGCCGAGGCGCCGGTCGGCGTCCAGGAAGCGGGCGTACAGCATCCCGTGGCCCGGCAGTCCGTCGTTGAGGACGAGCCGGTCGCCGGCCTCCTGCAGCAGCACCCCGTAGATCAGCGGGTCCTGGCGGAAGCGGCCGGGCAGCGACCGCGTCAGGTCGGCGACGTCGGCCGCGGTGAGGGCGAGGGTGTCCTCGCCCGCGTCGGCCGTCTTGGTGAGCCGGGTGTGGATCTCCTCGGAGAGCTCGCGGCGCAGCTGGAACATGCGCTCCAGGCACCCGTCGGCCGGCCCGATCCCGGTCAGCGCGGAGGCGTCGCCGGTGCCCCGGGGACCGTAGACCGCGTCCATCGCGGCGGCCCGCCGGGAGACCTCGCCGACGACGAACGCGGCGTGCTCGGCGAGCGGGACGTTGGCTCCGGCGCCGAAGCGTTCGGTGAACGCGGCGGTCATCAGGACCCGGACGTCGTGCAGCCAGTCGAAGACGGAGAGCAGTTCGACGGCGGGGCCGAGGTCGGCCAGCGGGGTGTGCCAGTGGGAGGCCGCCACCTTCAGGGGCGGCATGACGTAGTCCTCCTCGACCGTGATCTGCGCCGGGCGGCCCGCGGCCTGGCTGAACCGGCCCAGCGTGGTGCGCAGTTCGGTCAGGGCGGCGCCGCGCTCCGCGGCCGGGGCCCCGACCACGCGGGGCATGCCCGCGCGGATCGCCTCGGCCAGTTCCCGCAGTCCGGGGGTGTGTTCGGTGTCGGGGAGCTCGGGGGTGAGGAGGTCCTCGTAGTCGGCGGCGCCGTCCTCCGCCGCGTTGAACGTGCACAGGACGCCCTGGTGCAGGGCGCGGCGCACCCGGCGGTCGGCCTCGGCCTGAGGGACGCCCGCCCGCGCCGCGACATGGGCGACGACGGCGGGGAAGCGGCGCGGGCCCATGGAGAGCGCGTCGAGGAGGTCCCCGGCGGGGCCGTCCAGCGGTACGGCGAAGCGCTGCATGCCCTGGTCGGTGAGCTTGAGGAAGAAGAGCTTTCCGGCGACCGGGTCCGGCGCGGAGGTCGGCGGCACCCCGACCCACAGCTCGGCGAGGTCCGTGGCGTGGGCGGTGGGCAGTCCGCCCAGTACGTAGCCGAGCATGACCCGGTCCAGGCCGGGCACGGCCCGCGCCCCGGTGAAGGGGACATCGCCGGGGTGCACGGCCTCCGGGTCGGTGGCGGGGGCGGGTTCGGCGATGCCCACCGCGGTGAAGCGGGAGAGCGGGCTGGTGCGGACCATGGCCCGGGTGACGTACTGGATGAGGCCGCGCTCGGACTTGCGGGTACGGGCGGACAGCTTGCCGGGTCCCGCGACGGCGGCCCGGTAGCGCTCGGCCTCCTGGTGCACCTCGGGGGCCAGCAGGGCCAGCGAGCGCAGCAGGTCGTCGTTGCCCAGCAGCTCCGCCAGCAGGGCGCGTTCGCGCTCAGCGGCATCGGGGTAGCCGTCGGCGACTGCGCTGCGCAGCCGCTCCCGCTCCTGGTACGCGGCCAGCCAGTGCGCCACCGCGGGGGTCGGGTCCTGGGGGGTCTTCTTGGGGGCGCGGCCGTTGTGGATGGAGCGGCGCAGGGCGATCAGGGCCCGGCGCTCGTCGTCGGAGGCGGCGGTGCCGATGCTCTCGTACAGTTCCTGCGAGCAGGCGTCCGCCGCCGCGGCGAGCTCCGTCTCGGCCGCTGCGAGACCGGCCAGCAGGGTGCGCTGTCCGGGGTCTCCCAGGCGGGCCCGGCGCAGCGGGTTGACGCGGAGGAACCACTGGGGTTCGGGGCTGGTCATCTCGGGGCTCCCGTCGGTTCGGGGGTGGCGACGGCCGGGCCGGCATCCAGGCGGTCCTGCCAGCTGACGCCCAGCACCTCGTCCACGGTCTCGGCGAGCGCGAAGCACATGTAGTAGCGCTGCATCGGCGACACGGTGAGCAGCGGCAGCTGCTGGTAGAAGAGATTGGTCAGCAGCCGGTAGGCCGCGAAGAACGGCGACGGGGAGCTGATGGCGCCGGAGCCGTGCACGGTGCGGTGGAACTCGGTGTCCGGCTGCTCGCCCCGCGGGACGACGGTGGTGGCTCCGGGCGGGCCCATCTCGCTGCGGTCCACCCCGTCGGTGACCGAGTCGAGCAGGTCGAGGGTGAGGGTGCCCGCCGCGACCGCGCTCTCCAGCGCACCGGAGGAGTAGGCGAACGCGGTGCGCCACTCGGCGGCCGCCGGGGACGCCTCACCGCTGAGCCGCTCCTCCACGACCGTGCGCAGCATGGCCGCGTCCTTGGCGAGGCGCTCCTTGAACACCGGGCGCATGTCCTTGCTCGGCGCCGCCCAGGCGAGGAAGGCCTCGACGTGGGAGCGGGGCGAGAACACCCCGTACGCCGGTCCGAGGAAGTGTGTGTCGACCAGGGCGGCGAACGCCTCGGCCAGCCGCCGGGTGCCGCTGCGCGGTTCGGCGGCCATCGACTCGATCATCCGGAGCACGGGCCTGGCCAGCGCGCCGCCGACGACGTGGCGCAGGGCGTCCAGCCGCGGTTCGCGGGAGCGCAGGGCCGGGTCGTCCGGGGCGATGACCTCCACCGCACCATGGGCGCGCAGCGGCAGGTAGGGCGGCTGCACCGCCTCCAGCCGGCCGAACTCCCGGGCCTGGTCGAGATACACCTCGTCGGTCAGGGCGCGGGCCGCGTCGAGCGGTCCGGCATCCAGCCGGGCCGCGACCGACTGCCAGTCGACGGCGCCGCCGGGTGCTCCCGGGGCGTCCATGGCGAGTACGTCGAAGTGCGGGCCGTGCAGCCATCCGCGCCTCAACTGGACGCCGGGGGCGCCCTGTTCGCCGAGCGAGCGGGCGGCCGGCACGACGTGCCGGGCGATCCAGGCCGGTGTCACCGGCATCCGTGTGTGGAGGCGCACCCCCGTCAGACCGGCGGAGTCCGGCCTCACGGCAGTGCGCTCCGGAGCGTCAAACCCCATGTCTTTCGCACCTTCCGAGATGAAATCGAGAACGTGAATTCACTATTGGCCAAGTGAATTTCCGGGGGAAGAGCGGGAGGTCCGGCGCTTACATACGTCACCGTTGTCGTGACACCGCTCCGGGAATCACGGAAAGAGGGATTTGGCTTCGCCCCGCCGTGACAGATGTCATCACCTCGGGATGTCATCGGCCCGAACCGGGCGACCTGGCCGAAAACAGCCAAACCGACGGGATGATCGTTGTACTCTCCGCCAATGACCCCCACTACGCCATCGACGCCCTCCACACCTTCGGCCACGGATGCCGAGTGCGTCGCGCTCACCCGGAACCTCCGCCGCAGGGGCACTCTCGTCCTGTCGGTGTTCGCCGTGATCTGGGCCTTCGCCGGCGCGTCCGGACTGGCGTCCCAGGGCGCGGCCCTGGCCATCGAGATCACCGGCGCGGCACTCACCGCGGTGGCGATCGTGCTCGCCTACCGCAAGGGCGCCGCACCCTCGCCCCGCATGGTGAGCCTGCCGGAGAACTGGGCGCGCGCGGTCGGCATCGTGAACGTCGTCGAGGTGGCCGCCGTCTTCGCGGTGATCGCGGCGTCCAACGCCTCGGGCCACCCGGAGTTCATCCCGGCCGCCATCGCGCTGGTCGTGGGCCTGCACTTCTTCCCGCTCGCACGCCTCTACGACCAGTGGCAGTACAAGGGGACGGCGGTCCTGCTGAGCGTCGTCGCGGTCGTCGGGTTCGTGCTCATCGCGGCCGGCCTGTCGGGCGAGGGCGTGCGGGCCGTGGTGGGCCTGGGCTCCGCGGTGGTGCTGTGGGCGTCCGCGTACCACGTGGCCGTCAAGGGCTGAGCCGGCGTCACCCGCCCGGCCCCGCGAGCGGGGCCCCTTCCCGCCTGCGCACACAAGGATGTACCCGGCCGGCCTGGAGGCCGGGCGGGCGCATCCTTCTGTGTGCGGTTCAGCCGTTACGGCCGAGCGGCAGTCAGCAGGCGGAGCAGGTGCTCGACGAGGACGACGAGGTCCCGATCGAACCGCTGGACGCGCCCATCTCCGGCAGCGCCACGCCCTGGGCGACCTCAAGGGTCTCCAGCTCGTCCGCGTCGAAGCCGTCGAACGCCGCGTCGTCGCCGTTGATGTCGTTGATGCTCATGTCTGAATTCCTTTCGAGGACCTGATGGTCCGGATTCGGGTGGGGTGGGTCAGCAGGCGGAGCAGGTGCTGGACGAGGAGGACGAGGTGCCGATCGAGCCGCTGGAGGCACCCATCTCCGGCAGCGCCACGCCCTGGGCGACCTCAAGGGTCTCCAGCTCGTCCGCGTCGAAGCCGTCGAACGCCGCGTCGTCGTTCTTGATGTCGTTGGCAGCCATGGTGCATTCCCTTCGATTGGGTTCCGGAATTTCTCGGATTCTCTGAATTCCGCCCCGGAACAACAGTCCTGCGAATATGAAGCCATTCGGTTTCTTCTGCTTTCCCGTCCGGCTTCGATATCCATATTGCTCGGCCCGCCACCCCCGCGCCAGACTTTCCGGCGCCGCGCTGACATTTATCACGGGGCGAATGACGCTTCGCCCGGCAGCGACCATTCGGGGCTGTTCACCATGTGCCATTCCGGACCGGGGTCGCCGGCGATCGCGGGGTCCTGACCAGGCGTACCGAGCAGGAAATCCCCCACCGAGGACTCCTCCAGGTAGTCCAGGCCCAGGACCCGGGCGGACATGTCGGCGTCCCCGTTGCCCAGGCCGCAGGGGGCCAGGCCCATCGCCGTGGCCACCAGATACATCGTCTGGTAGAGCACACCGGTGTGCCGCAGCGTCGTCGCGTACGCCATGGCCCGGTACTTCCACGCCATCCGCTGGAAGCGCGAGGTCACCGTGATGAGCACATCGGGGCGCACGTCGAAGCCGACCGAGCGGGACGCCACGTTCAGCAGCGACCTGCGGTCCACCTCGGCGTCGTTGACGAGCACCAGGCGGTGTCCGTAGGAGTCGTAGTGGTAGATGCCCGGCGCCAGCCCCGCGCAGCGCAGCACGGTGACGTACAGCTCCAGTTCGTAGAGCGAGCCGCCACTCGGGTAGGGGCGGGAGATCACCTCGTCGGCGCCGGGGCTGTCCGCGCCCGGGGTGTGGTGCACCCGGACACGCTGCACCCGGTACAGGAACTCGCCCAGCTCCTTGGCGGTCAACTCCCGCTCCCCGTAAGTACGGTGCGAACGCCTCGTCTCGATCGCGGCGGTCAGTGAGGGGTCACGGGCGTCGATGTCCCGGCGCAGCGGCCGGTACAGATCGACCGCCTCCCCGGCCGGGACGGGCTTCACCGCCGGCCGCGGCTCGATCTCCCCCTGGTAGGGGTAGACCGCGCCGAAGATCCCGTCGTAGCGGCCCGAGCGCACCCGCGAGTGGAACAGCAGGTCGTGGAAGTCCCACTGCCGCAGCTTCGGTTCGGTGTCGGAGGCGAACGTCCCGTCGGGTCCGGCGGCCTCGGCGAAGCCGGCCCCGATCAGATGCGCGAGCACGTCGAGGCTCTCCTGCGGCCCGAGACCGGTGCCCTCACCGGCCCGGCCGGCCGCCACCGGCTGCCCCAGGGCGGCCGTGAGCTCGCGCGCCCCCCGGTCGGCGAGCACCGCGCGGAACTTCACGAGCGGCGACTCCAGCACCAGCACGCCGTCGCGCGAGCGGCAGAACGCGAACCGGGACAGCCGCACCGCGGCGTCGGTGTCCACCGGGGCCGGTTCGTACCCGGCGTCGCGGGCCGTCTGCTCCAGCCGCACCAACTCCCGCCGCAGCGGCGCCTCGTCGCCGCTGAGCACGCTGTGCGCGAGGAGCTGCGAGGCCCGCTCCACGAGAGCGGCCGCCCGGACCCGCTCGGCCGGGGTGAACCCCTCGTACAGCTCGTCGTCGGGCAGCGGCTCGCCGCCGAGCCGGTCGAGCACGGTGCGCAGCGCCCCGCGTACCGGCCGCAGCACCAAGGAGCTGACGGGGCCGTGCAGGGTCACGGTGTCCGTGGCGCCGTCCAGGGCGACACGGACGTCGGCCCGCAGGACGCGGGCATGCGTCCTGGCGGGTCTCGTCGTGGATACGGGGATCATCCGGGGCCTCCGGTCTACGGAACTTCGCTGCGTACGTCGAAATCCACTCTGCGGCCCGATACACCCTCAACTCCCTTCTACGGCACACCACATGACACTCACCATTTCCATGGATGACCGAGGTCACGGTTCGCGTGACACATGACAGGGGCGTCCGGCTTTCGCTCGGACATCCGGCACCCGCGGCGCATCCTCGAAACACGCATTCGACTCACCGCACCGCATCCCGTGCACTCACCACAGGTAGGGAAAATCTCGTGCTCACTCGTCGTCATGCAATACGTCTCGGTCTGACCACCGGTGCCGTCGGCGCGGTCGGCGCTGCGGGCGGAACGTTCCAGCTGCTCGCCGGCGGCCAGTCGGCCCAGGCCGCGGAGGCCACCGGCCGCACCGCGGCGGCGGGCGCCGTCGAGCAGTTCACGGTGCCGCTGACGGTGCCGCCGGTACTGGCCCCGTACCGCAGGACCAAGGCGGCCGACTACTACCGCGTGACGATGCGCAGGGCGAGCACGGAGATCCTGCCGGGCACCCGCACCGACGTCCTCACGTACAACGGCTCCTTCCCCGGACCCACCATCCGCGCCCGCTCGGGCCGCACCGCGGTCGTCCAGCAGGTGAACGCCCTGGACATGCCCACCTCGGTGCACCTGCACGGCGGCAACAACCCGGTGGCCAACGACGGCGGCATGATGGACACCATCGCTCCGGGGCGCTCCCGGACGTACGTGTACGAGAACAGGCAGCCCGGCGCCACCCTGTGGACGCACGACCACGCGCACCACATGGAGTCCGAGCACGTCTACCGGGGTCTGTCCGGGGCGTATCTGCTCGGCGACAGCAACGAGGACGCGCTCGGACTGCCCTCGGGCGCCTACGACATCCCGCTCGTCCTGCGCGACGCGGCGTTCGACGAGAACGCCGCCATGGTCTACACGATGGACGACGCGGACAACCGGACGACGATCCTGGTCAACGGCCGGCCCTGGCCGTATCTGAAGGTCGAGGGCCGCAAGTACCGCTTCCGCCTGGTCAACTCGTGCAACCTGCGCATCTTCATCCTGGCGCTGACCGACGGCACGACCGACCAGCACCCGGTGCAGCAGATCGGCTCGGACGGCGGGCTGCTCGCGGCGCCCGCCGAGACGCCGGTCATGGTGCTGTCCCCCGGCGAGCGCATCGACTTCGTCGTCGACTTCGCCCAGTACGCGCCCGGCACCAAGCTCACCCTGTCCAACATGCTCGGCCCCGGCCCGACCGAACTGGTCGGCCAGGTCATGCGGTTCGACGTGGGCGAGAAGACCCCCGACAGCAGCCGGGTGCCCGCCGCCCTCGCCACGCTGCCGGCCCTGCCGAAGCCGACCGTCGAGCGCACCTTCGAACTGAACATGGACGAGCCGGGCACCGGCAGCCACCAGGCGTACATCAACGGCAGGACCTTCGACGCGAACCGGATCGACACCACCATCCGGTGGGGCGCCACGGAGGTATGGACGGTGGTGAACAAGAGCACCACCATTCCGCACAACTTCCATACGCACCTGGTGCAGTTCCGCATTCTCGAACGCGACGGGGCTGCGCCCTATCCGGCGGAGGCCGGCCTCAAGGACACCGTTCTGCTCTTCCCCGGACAGGTCGCGAAACTCCAGCTGACCTTCAGTTCGCACCGGGGCGTCTATCCCTATCACTGCCACATGATCGACCACAGCGCCATGGGAATGATGGGCCAGATGAAGATCGTCTGAACGGGCCTTTTCCCCTCCCCTCTTTCCGCTTTCGCCTTTCTCTTCTCCCACACCCTTGTGCAGAAAGGAGGATCATGACCACCCGAACCGCTCCGCCCTCATACGCGCGCCGGGTACTCGCCGCGCTGGCACGCGATCCCGCCCGTGCGGTCCTGCACCGGCGCGACTCGACGGTCGCAGCGGGTGAGCTGCATGAATCCGTGCTCGGGACCACCGCCCTGCTGAAGTCCCGGGGCATCGGCCCCGGGGCCACCGTCGCCACCCTGACCGGTCCCAACCACCCGCTGATGCTCAGCGCCCGGTACGCGGTGAATCTGCTGGGGGGCACCTCCGTCTACGTACGCTCGATGAATCCGCGGACCGACACCCAGACGTTCTCGCTGGCCACCCAGACCCAGCTGCTGCGCGAACTCGGCGTGCGGCTGCTGCTGGTGGACGACCGGGACGAGGACAGCGCAGCCCGCGGGCGGTGGCTGGCCCGGCGGCTGCCCGGCCTCACCGTGCTGCCGATCGCCCGCCGGGCGGATGGGCGGGCGCGGCTGCCGGATCTGCCGGAGCCGCGTCCGGACGATGTCGCGGTCGTCGACTTCACCAGCGGCTCCACCGGCCGGCCGAAGATGGTCGCCCAGCGCTACCGCACCCGCGAACAGCTCGTGGCGCGGCTCACGGACGGCCTCGATCCCCGGGGACCGGCGACGCTG
Organism: Streptomyces sp. NBC_01260; assembly: GCF_036226405.1. Classification (NCBI taxonomy): domain Bacteria; kingdom Bacillati; phylum Actinomycetota; class Actinomycetes; order Kitasatosporales; family Streptomycetaceae; genus Streptomyces; species Streptomyces sp. NBC_01260. The sequence continues at coordinate 3,539,245 of NZ_CP108464.1, forward strand.
CTCTCGGTCACCCCGATCAGCCACACGACGGCCCCGATGGCCGACGCGGTGCTGTCGGGCGGCGGAACGGTGGTGCTGCACGACGAGTTCGACGCCGACGCCACCCTGCACGCCTTCGACCGGCTGCGGGTGACCGACGTCTACCTCGCCGTGCCGCATCTGTACCGGCTGCTCGACCACCCGCTGGCGACGTCCTGCGACCTGTCGTCCCTGCGGCGCATCACCTACAGCGGCACCCCCGCCGCGCCCGAGCGGGTGCGGCAGGCGGTCCGGCTCTTCGGTGACGTGCTGATCCAGGTGTACGGCACGACGGAGGCCGGCGGCATCTCCAGCCTCAACCCGCTGGACCACCGCGAACCGGAGCTCCTCGGCTCGGTCGGCCGGCCCTTCCCCTGGGTACGCGTCGAGATCCGGGCACCCGGCAGCACGACGGCGCTGGGGCGCGGGCAGAGCGGCGAGATCTGGGTCAGCTCGGCCACGGTCTCGGCGGGCTACCTGGACGACCCGGAGCTGACCGCCAGGACGCTCAGGGACGGCTGGCTGCGCACCGGGGACCTCGGGCACTGGGACACCTACGGCTATCTGCGCCTGGACGGCCGGGTCGGCGACGTCATCAAGCACGGCGGGCTCAAGCTGGACCCGGCCGCGATCGAGGACGCGCTGACGGCGCACCCCCAGGTGCGGCAGGCCGCCGTCTTCGGGGTCCGCGACGCCGACCTCGTCGAGCAGGTGCACGCCGCGGTCGAACTCCACTCGGGCGCCGGGCACACCTCCTGCGACCTGCGTGACTACGTGGCGGCGGCGCTCACCCCGGAACACACCCCGGTCAGCGTCTCCGTCTGGCCCGAACTGCCGCTCACGCCCGCCGGGAAACCGGACCGCGCCCATCTGCGCAGCGTGACCGCACCGGTGCGGGCCCAACCCCCAGGACCCGCGCGCGCCGCACCCCTCCCGTCACCCGGCGAGGACGCGGAAGCGCGCGGTACGGGCCCGCCGGGGCCCGGCCACGCCGCCTGTCGGCGTACCGGTACGCGCAACAGAAAGGGCGCTCCATGACCGCATACGGCCACTTCGCCAGGTCACTGCGACTGCGGCGGCTCTACCGCCACAGCACGGCCGGCCTGATGATCACCCCTCTCGACCACTCGATCAGTGACGGACCCGTGGTGCCCAAGGGCACGACGCTCGACCAGCTCGCCGGCCGGCTGGCCGCCGGCGGCAGCGACGCGGTCGTCGTGCACAAGGGCAGCGTGCGCCACATCAGCCCGGAGCGGTTCGCCGCGATGTCGCTGATCATCCATCTCAACGCGTCCACCAACCAGGCACTCGACCCGAACGCCAAGTACGTGGTGACCGAGGTCGAGGAGGCGCTGCGGCTCGGCGCGGACGCGGTCAGCGTCCACGTCAACCTCGGCTCCGACGACGAACGGCAGCAGATCGGCGACCTCGGGCGGATCGCCGACGCCTGTGACCGCTGGAACCTGCCGCTGCTCGCCATGGTGTACCCGCGCGGCCCGCGCATCACCAACCCGCGTGACCCGGAGATGGTGGCGCACGCCGTCACCGTGGCGTCCGATCTGGGCGCGGACCTGGTCAAGACCGTCTTCCTCGGCTCCACCGCGGAGATGCTCGACCTGACCGCGGCCTGCCCGGTGCCGGTCCTGGTCGCGGGCGGCCCCGCGCTGCCCGCCGAGGAGGACGTGCTGCGGTACGTCCGCGACGCGCTGGCCGGCGGCGCGGGCGGGGTGGCGATGGGCCGCAACATCTTCCAGGCGCAGAACCCGCAGCGGCTCGCGGCGAAGGTCGCCCGGCTGGTCCACCACTTCCCCGAACAGCACTTCGGCCCGGACCCGTTCCCGGCCGCCGACCGGACGGACGAGCGGCTGACGCCCGACCACGCCCCGGATCACCTCGGAGCCCCGGCGCCCTCCGACGAGAACACCCACCACCTTTCCGATCTGACAGGAGGTCCGCATCATGACGGACGCAAAACTGTGCTGGCTTGACGTTCGCGGAACCGGCAACGCCACCGCCGCCGTACTCGAGGAAGCGATGCACCAGCGGATCGACGGCATCGTCGCCGCCGACCCGGCCGTCTTCAACGGACTGCCGCCCACCGTGCGCAAGATCCTGCTCTTCCCCGACGGCCTCGACGCCGTCCCCGCCGACCTCGGCGCCACCGACGTGGTCATCGTCCCCGGCGGCCGGGACGCCCGGTCGGAGCTGATGGCCGCGCACCCCGGCGTGGAGTTCGGCCGGTACGTCGAGATCGTGGACGCCGACACCCTGGAGGACGCCTGCCTGGCGGCCCGCCTAGAGCCGTGGAGCATCCTCGACTTCCGCGACCCGACCAAGATCCCGCTGGAGATCGTGATCGCGGCGGCGACCGGCTCGCCCGGCTCGATCATCACGACCGCGTCCAACACCGAGGAGGCCGAGATCATCTACGGCGTGCTCGAACTCGGCTCGGACGGGGTGCTGATGCGGGCCGACACCGTCGGCAACGCGACCGCCCTGCGTACCGCGGCCACCTCCCGCAGCGGTGAGATCCCGCTGGTGGAGCTGACCGTCGTCAAGGCCACCCACATCGGCATGGGCGAGCGGGCCTGCGTCGACACGACGACTCACTTCCGCAAGGACGAGGGCATCCTCGTCGGCAGCCACTCCAAGGGCATGGTCCTGTGCGTCAGCGAGACCCACCCGCTGCCGTACATGCCGACCCGCCCCTTCCGGGTCAACGCCGGCGCCCTGCACTCGTACACCGTCTCGGAGAACGGCCGCACCAACTACCTGAGTGAACTGCACTCCGGGAGCACGGTCCTGGCCGTCGACGTCAAGGGCCGGACCCGTCCGGTCAGCGTCGGCCGGGTGAAGATAGAGACCCGGCCGCTGATCTCCATCGACGCGGTGGCCCCGGGCGGCCAGCCGGTCAACCTGATCCTCCAGGACGACTGGCACGTGCGGGTGCTGGGTCCGGGCGCCGCGGTCCTCAACTCCACCGAGCTGAAGCCGGGCGACACGATCCTCGGCCACCTGCCGACGGCGGACCGCCATGTCGGCTACCCGATCGACGAGTTCTGCCTGGAGAAGTAGTCCGGCGCGGGCCCACCCGCGTAGCACCATCCGTACGATCCGCATCACCTCGCCACGCCCCGGCACCTCTTGTGCCGGGGCCGACGCGGGTGTCCGGACGCTGCCCAGGGGGCCGCTCACAGCAGCCCGTGCTCGATCGCGATACGGGCCGCGTCGAACCGGTTGCGGCCACCCAGCTTCTTGATCGCGGCCGAGGTCAGATTGCGTACGGTCCCGCCCGCCAGGAACAGCTCCCCCGCGATCTCCTTGACGGTCGCCCCGCCGGCGGTGAGCCGCAGCACGTCCACCTCGCGCACACTCAGCGAGGCATCACCCACGGCCACTGTCCGCAGCAGCGAGGGATCGACCGTCAGACAGCCCCCCGCCACCCCCATCAGCGTCGTGATCAGCTGCGGCAGCCGCGCGTTCTTCGGTACGACGCCCAGCGCCCCGGCCGCGACCGCCCGGTCCACCACCGACTGCGTCGCCGCGCCCACCATCAGCACGACACCGCACCTGAGGTGCTGGGTGCGCACATCGGCGGCGGCCCGCAGGGCCTTGCCGCCCATGGTGGACTCACCGAGCAACAGCACGGTCGGCCGGTGCCGTTCGACGGCGGGAAGCACCGACTCGTAGGACGTGGCGAGCCCCACGACCTCCAGTCCGTCGGCACTGTTCAGGGTCTCGGCGAAGGCTTCCAGGACGAGTTGGTGGTCGCCGGCGACGACGATTCGTACGGACATGTGATCAACCCCCGTATGGTTGACGGATCCGCTGAGCGGCGAATCCTCAGCAGGATTGCGGTCTGCGGTGCAGCAACTGGTCCACGAGCCCGTGGGCCGCCTCCTCATGGCCTTCGGTGCAGTCGGCCATGTCGATCTCGATGTGCCGTGCGCCGGGCGGCAGCGCGGCGGCGACCGTCGCCGACATGGTGCGGTAGGCCGCCGTCCGCTCCCCGGTGCAGGGGGCCGCGGGGATCACCACCACGCAGACGGCGACGGAACCCAGGTCCGCGGCGATCTGGGCGGGCAGCGTGCGGAAGGTGTCGGCCCGTTCGATGTCGGCCCGGTAGGGCAGGGCAACCATCCCGATCTCGGCCAACTCCTTGCAGAGGAAGGCCGCGTTGGTGGCCGCGTCGTCGCCACGTCCCCGGTGCTCCGCCCCGACCACCGCGACCTTCGCGCCGGCGGCACAGAGCCGGATGGTGATGATCCGGCCAATTCCGGTGGTGGCGTCGACGACGAGAACGACACGGCCTTCGAGGGCTTCAGGCGCGTAACTCTCTGCATGGGACACCGCGGCTCCTGAGCAGTTAATGTGTTGAACGTGTGAACTGGTGAGCCAGGGGAGTTGCGTGGTGCGCGACGCGACCTGCGTCGACTGCCACGTGCCTGACTCGGCACGTGCGCACGAGTCGGCCGCGATCCGGGGGAGACACACGTGGACGAGGTTTCGTCGCTCGATCAGGAGACGCTCGCGGTCTACCGCGCGATCCTTTTCCACAAGGAACACGATCCGCTCAAACTCGCCCAGCTGCTCGACATGGATACCGGTGGAGTGGAGGAGGCCCTGGGACGGCTCTCGCAGCTGTCCCTGCTCGCACCGTCCCGTGACTCACCCGGAACCCTGCGCGCGGTCAACCCGTCACTCGGCCTGAAGGTCCTGCTCCAGCGGGAACAGGACGAACTGGCCGCGCGCCAGCAGCGCATCGAACAGAACCGCGCGGCGCTGGCCGCCCTCGCCGCCGAGTACACGGCCTCCGGCCGCTCCTCCTCCGACCGGACCGAACAGCTCGACAACGTCGACGACATACGGATCAGGCTGGAGGCCCTCGCCGAGTCCTGCCAGCGCGAGTCCCTGGCCTTCCACCCCGTGGGCGGGCTGACCGAGGAGTCGATCGAGGCGGGCCGGCCGCTGAACGAGCGGGCACTCGCCCGCGGGGTCCGGTTCCGTTCGATCTACCTCGACAGCGTCGCCAACGACCGGGTGACCAAGGCGCACGCCCAGTGGATGGCGGAACGGGACAGCGAGATCCGTACCTCACCCACCCTGCCGATGCGGCTGCTCATCGTCGACACGACCGCCGCCGTCGTCGCCGGCCTGCCCGGTCAGGCGGGCCCCTCCGCGCTGCTGTTCAGCAGTCAGCCGGTGGTGCTCGCCATGCGGGCCCTGTTCGAGGCGTACTGGGAACACGCGGCCCCCCTGCACGGCCCCGGACATCCGGGCGAGGCCCTGGCCTGCGGGCTCACTCCGCAGGAGCGCAAGCTCCTCCAGCTCCTGTCCAGCGGTCTCACCGACGACGCGGTGGCCCGTGCGCTGGGCATCGGGGTCCGCACCGAGCGGCGCATCATGGCCGAGCTGATGGAGCGGCTCGGCGCGTCCAGCCGGTTCGAGGCCGGGGTGCAGGCGACGCGTCGGCAGTGGATCTGACGCGCGGCGCCCGCCGTGCCACCGGCCCGCTTCACGAGGAGGCCGGCGCCACCGGCCACACGAAGTCGCCCGGCATCCGCTGGCCGCCCGATCCGTCCCCCGGCGCGACCGGCCAGACGAAGTCGTCCGGCGTACGCGGGTTGCCACCCGGAGCCGTCGGCCACACGAAGTCGAGGGTGCCGTGCTGCGTCGCCGCCACGCCCACCCCTGCGGCCTGAGCGGGAGCCGCCCAGACGAGGGCGCCCAGCACTCCGGCGGCCAGGGTGGTGACGACGGCGGTACAGCGGGTGGCACGGGTGGCTCGGGACATGGCTGGTCTCCATTCCAGGCGCGACGATGACCGGATCGGCAGTGCGTTCGGAGCCAGTGGTGCTCGGTAGCTCCCCCGGACCGGTTCGCGATTTCCGCGTTCCGGCCGCTGAGATGAGATAACCACCGGCACCGCCCGGCTGTCCGCCTCCTGCGAGGCCAGGAAGCTGCCTGGCAGGGAGTTGCCCAGCCGCGGACCACGCTCGTGACCGCCTCCCTCCAGCAACACCCCTTAGGCTGTTCCCCTTTGCGCGCCGCTGAGCCGAGGGAGACACCACCGTGGAACGCCGCCCGGACGAGAAGTACCCGCCGATCGAGCCGTACGAGCAGGGGATGCTCGATGTCGGCGAAGGCAACCTCGTGTACTGGGAGGCGTGCGGCAACCCGGCCGGCAAACCCGCCGTCGTCGTGCACGGCGGACCGGGCTCGGGGTGCGCGGAGCGGCCCCGGCAGTACTTCGACCCGGAACGCTACCGCGTGATCCTCTTCGACCAGCGGGGCTGCGGCCGCTCCACCCCGCACGCGAGCGACCCGGCCGCCGACATGCGGTTCAACACGACGGACCGGCTGATCGCCGACATGGAGCGGCTGCGCGTCCGGCTGGGCATCGACAAGTGGCTGCTCTACGGGGGTTCCTGGGGCTCGACGCTGATCCTCGCGTACGCCGAGCAGTACCCGGAGCGGGTCAGCGAGATCGTGATCCCGGCCGTGACCACGACCCGCCGCTCCGAGATCGACTGGCTGTACCGGGTCGCGGGGCGGATCTTCCCCGAGGCATGGGACCGGTTCCGGGCCGGGGTCCCGGAGGCCGCGAGCGACGCGACCCCCGACGTGCTCGCCGCGTACGCCCGGCGGACGGAGAGCCCCGACCCGGAGGTGCGGGCGCGGGCGACGGCCGACTGGTGCGCCTGGGAGGACGCGGTGCTCTCCCAGGAGGCGTACACCGGACCGCCGCCGTACAGCGGCCGGCCCGCACGCGCGCAGCAGGCACTGGTGCGGATCTGCGCGCACTACTTCTCCCACGGCGCCTGGCTGGAGGAGGGGCAGCTGATCCGGGACGCCGGGCGGCTGGCGGGAATCCCGGGCGTGCTGGTGCACGGGCGGTTCGACCTGGGCGGCCCGCTGGGCACCGCGTGGGAGCTGGCGAAGGCGTGGCCGGACGCGGAACTGACCGTGATCGACGACGCGGGCCATCTCGGCGGGGCGGCGACGAGCCGGGCGGTGCTGGCGGCGCTGGACCGGTTCGCGGACCGATAGCGGGCCCGCCGCGCCCGTCCACCCGGCGCCGAGCGGGCCCCCCACCGCCCCGCCCGAACGGCTGCACGTCGCCCAGCGGGGTCCTCGCGGGCTCGCCTACGGGACCCCGCTCCGGTCCGGCGGCGACACTGCCGGTCGCCTGCGGCATCTGGCTCCTCACCGCACTGGCCCTGGGCCGGCTCCCGGCACCCGCGGCGCCGCGGACCGGGTGAGACCGCCGCGCCGCGGAGATCCGCCCTTGCTTCGAGCGGACTCCAAGGCGTTGGCTTGGCCTCATGAAGTACACGCAGCTCGGACGCACCGGACTCAAAGTCAGCCGCCTCGTGCTGGGGACGATGAACTTCGGCCCCCAGACCAACGAGAGCGACAGCCACGCCCTCATGGACGCCGCCCTGGACGCGGGTGTCAATTTCTTCGACACCGCGAACGTCTACGGCTGGGGCGAGAACAAGGGCCGTACCGAGGAGATCCTCGGCACCTGGTTCGCCCAGGGAGGCGACCGCCGCGACAAGGTCGTCCTCGCCACCAAGGTCTACGGCAACATGGCCGCCGACGGCGAGGCCTGGCCCAACCACGACAAACTGTCCGCGCTCAACATCCGCCGGGCCGTGGACGCCAGCCTGAAGCGGCTGCAGACGGACCACATCGACCTCTACCAGTTCCACCACGTCGACCGGTCCACCCCGGTCGAGGAGATCTGGCAGGCCATCGACGTACTGATCCAGCAGGGCAAGATCCTCTACGCGGGCTCCTCCAACTTCGCCGGATACAAGATCGCCCAGGCCAATGAGGTCGCCAAACAACGCGGCAGCTACGGACTGGTCAGCGAGCAGTGCATCTACAACCTGATGGAGCGGGGGGCCGAGATGGAGGTCATCCCGGCCGCCCGCGAGTACGGCCTCGGAGTCATCCCGTGGTCGCCGCTGCACGGCGGGCTGCTCGGCGGCGCGCTCCGCAAGGAGCGCGAGGGCGGCGGCGCCCGGTCCACCTCGGGCCGCTCCGGCGAGGCGCTCGCCGACCCGAAGGTGCGAGCGCAGATCCAGGCGTACGAGGACCTGCTGGAGAAGCACGGTCTGGAGCCCGGCGAGGCCGGTCTGGCCTGGCTGCTGACCCGGCCCGGCGTCACCGGCCCGATCTCCGGTCCGCGGACGCGCGAGCAGCTCGACTCCGCGCTGCGCGCGGTGGAGCTGGAACTGTCGGACGAGGTACTGACGGCCCTGGACGGGATCTTCCCCGGTCCGGGCCCGTCGCCGGAGAACTTCGCCTGGTAGGAACGGGCCCGCGTGCGGCCGTCCCCGGCAGACAGATCAGCCGAGGGCGGCCGCCGCTGCGACGACGACGAACATCAGCACGAGCACGGCCGCCATAATGCGGTTTCTGGTCTTGGGGTCCACCCGACGAGCGTAACCGCCCCGCTCACCGTCCCGGCGGCCAGGCCCGCACCACCTCGTACCGGGGCCGCTCCCCGGAGCAGGTCCGGAGAGTCCCGCCGCACGCGATACGGCCCCGTACCGGGATACCCGGTCGGGGCCGCAATCGTGGGCACCGAGAGCTCTCAGGCCGCCGTAGCCAGCTGCTCGCGCGGGACGAACCGCACATGCGGGCGGCCCGGACGCAGGTCGACCTGGAGGCGCAGGCCGCCGACGCGGGCCAGCATGAAGCCGACGCCGAGCGCGGCCACCAGCGAGAACGCGCCGCCGACCGCCATACCGGTCCGGACGCCGTACACATCGCTGATCCAGCCGACGATCGGGGCGCCCACCGGCGTACCGCCGGCGAAGACCATCATGTACAGGCTCATCACCCGGCCGCGCATGGCCGGGTCGGCCGCCATCTGGACGCTGGTGTTCGCGCTGATGTTGGTCGTCAGACCGATCATGCCGATCGGGACGAGCAGGATCGCGAAGATCCAGACGGACGGCGCCATGGAGGCGATGATCTCCAGCAGGCCGAACGCCGTGCCCGCGGCCACCAGCATCCGCAGCCGTGAGGAGCGGCGGCGGGCGGCGAGGAGGGCGCCCGCGAGGGAACCGGCCGCCATCAGGATGTTGAAGAACGAGTACATCCCGGCACCGCCGTCGAAGACCTCGTCCGCGAAGGCCGTCAGCCAGATCGGGAAGTTGAAGCCGAACGTGCCGACGAAGCCGACGAGGACGATCGGCCAGATCAGCTCCGGACGGCCGGAGACGTAGCGCAGGCCCTCGCGCAGCTGTCCCTTGGCGCGCGGTACGACGACGGCCTTGTGGAGCTCGCTCGTGCGCATCATCATCAGTCCGACGAGCGGGGCGAGGAACGACAGGCCGTTGAACATGAAGGCCCAGCCGCTGCCGACCGTGGTGATCAGCACACCCGCGACGGCGGGACCGATGAGCCGGGCGGACTGGAAGTTCGCCGAGTTCAGGCTGACCGCGTTCCGCAGCTGGGCGGGGCCGACCATCTCGGAGACGAACGACTGGCGGGCCGGGTTGTCCACGACCGTGACCATGCCGAGCAGGAAGGCGATCAGGTAGACGTGCCACACCTGGACCACGCCGGAGAGCGTGAGCACCGCGAGTGCGACACCGCACAGGCCAAGCGCGGCCTGGCTGAAGAGCAGGAGCTTGCGCTTCGGCAGGCGGTCGGCGATGACGCCGCCGTACAGACCGAAGAGCAGCATGGGGAGGAACTGGAGTGCCGTGGTGATACCGACGGCGGCTGCGGACCCGGTGAGGCTCAGGACGAGCCAGTCCTGCGTGATGCGGGACATCCAGGTACCGGTGTTGGAGATCACGGCGCCCGTGGCGAACAGGCGGTAGTTACGGATCTTCAGCGACGAGAAGGTCCCGCCGGGCTTGCTCTCGTGGGTGGAAGTCGGTGCGGGGGCGGAGTCTGCTCCGGATCCCGTACTCAAAAGGGTTCGCCTCCTCGGGCGTGGACATTGCGCGGGCTGACGGGGATGCGGCGGTGGGGCGGTGCGCCGGCTGTGATCCGGCGCGGCCCGCTCCGCTACAGGTGGGCGAGCTTCTCCAGCACGGGCGCCGCGTTGCGCAGCGTCTCCCACTCGTCCTCGTCCAGGCCTTCGGCGAGGGTGGTCAGCCAGGCGTTCCGCTTGGAGCGGCTCTCGGCGAGCATGGCCTCGGCCTGCTCGGTCTGGCTGACCATCTTCTGACGACGGTCATCGGGGTGCGGTTCCAGTCTGACGAGTCCCTTTGCTTCCAGCAGCGCGACGATGCGGGTCATCGACGGCGGCTGCACATGCTCCTTGCGGGCCAGCTCACCGGGGGTGGCCGAACCGCAACGCGCGAGTGTGCCGAGCACCGACATCTCGGTGGGGCTCAGCGACTCGTCGACGCGCTGGTGCTTGAGGCGCCGGCCGAGCAGCATGACGGCGGAACGAAGGGAGCTCACGGCGGCGGCACTGTCGCCGTCGTGGATCAGGTCAGGCATGTTTGTTAGCTTAACTCATTACCTACCCTAAAGACCACTCGGTGGTACACGCGCGAGAGCCGGATCACCAATCGATCACCCAAACGAGTGAGTGGGTTCCGGAAAGTCACGCGTGTCGGGCCCGGGGGACGTAACCCTGCATGGCATGGGATCGACAGTGCTCAGCCTGCGGATAGACGGTGAGCTGCTCGACCGGCTCAAGCAGCACGCCGCCAGACGCGGAATGAGCGTCCAGGACTATGTGGTCCGGACGCTCATTCGCGACGACTTCGACGAGCGCTTCCAGGCGGCCGTCGACGAGACAGAGAAGTTCTACGGGGCGGAAGGGGTCACGGCCGAGGAGGTCACCTGACCCCCGTCGGCCGTGCGCCCGCGAGGGATCACGCGAGGCCGAGCGCCGGCATCGCGTAGTAGAAGACGAAGACCGCCGACACCACGTACATGGCCACCGGCACCGAGCGACCACGCCCGGCGGCCAGCCGCAGCACGCAGAACGCGATGAAGCCGATACCGATGCCGTTGGTGATCGAGTACGTGAACGGCATCATCACCATGGCGAGGAAGGCCGGCATCGAGAGCGTGTAGTCGCTCCAGTCGATGTCCCGCACCGAGCCCGCGATGATCAGGAAGCCCACCGCCAGCAGGGCCGGAGTGGCCGCCTGCGAGGGGACCATGGTCGCCAGGGGTGTCAGGAACAGCGCCGCCGTGAACAGCAGCCCCGTCACGATGCTCGCGAAGCCGGTGCGGGCCCCCTCGCCGACGCCCGCCGTGGACTCCACGAAACAGGTGCCCGCCGAGGCGGAGCCCGCACCGCCCGCGGCGACCGCGATGCCGTCGACGAACAGCACCTTGTTGATGCCGGGGAAGTTGCCGTCCTTGTCCATCAGCTTGGCCTCGTCGCCGACGCCGAGGATGGTGCCCATCGCGTCGAAGAAGCAGGACAGCAGCACGGTGAAGACGAACAGGACGCCGGTGAGCACACCGACCTTGTCGAAGCCGCCGAACAGGCTGACCTTGCCGATCAGCCCGAAGTCCGGGGAGGCGACCGGATTGCCCGGCCAGTGCGGGACGGTCAGGCCCCAGGCCTCGCCCGGCAGGTCCGCGACCGCGTCGATGATCAGCGCGACGACCGTCATCGTGACGATGGAGATCAGGATCGCGCCCGGCACCTTGCGGACGATCAGCGCGAGGGTGAGCAGCGCGCCGAGCACGAAGACCAGGACCGGCCAGCCGTTGAGGTGGCCGTCGTTGCCGAGCTGAAGCGGGACGGTGGTGTGCGCGGCGTCCGGGATACGGGAGACGAAGCCCGAGTCGACCAGGCCGATCAGCAGGATGAAGAGGCCGATACCGATCGCGATGCCCTTGCGGAGCGAGGTCGGTACGGCGTTCATCACGCGTTCCCGCAGCCCGGTGGCGACCAGCAGCATGACCACGATGCCCGCGAGGACGACCATGCCCATCGCGTCGGGCCAGCTCATCCGGGGGGCGAGCTGGAGGGCGACGACGGTGTTGACGCCGAGGCCGGCGGCCAGCGCGATCGGCACATTGCCGATGACGCCCATCAGGAGCGTGGAGAAGGCCGCGACCAGCACCGTCGCGGTGACCAGCTGGCCACTGTCGAGCTGGTGCCCGTACATGTCCTTCGCGCTGCCCAGGATGATCGGGTTCAGCACGATGATGTACGCCATCGCGAAGAAGGTGGCGAATCCGCCGCGGATCTCACGCGCGACCGACGACCCCCGCTCGGAGATCTTGAAGAAACTGTCCAGGCCGCCGGAGGGCTGGGGAGCCGGGGGCTGATCGGAGTCGACCGGAGCGGTGGCCGAGGGGGGCATGAAGGACCTCAGTCATACGTAGAGGGAACCAAAAGAGGACTAAAACTGGTCAGCTTTGGACTTTCACACGAATAATTCGAGACAGTCGTAAGCAGATTCAGTATGAATACATAAGGCGAAGATCGCTATCTCCGCGCGTAGACCCATGGGCCGACTGGCCGGGCGGCCTTTATCCACACGCCGCCTACACTGACTGCATGGCGAAGTGGACACCGAAGCACGAGGCACCCGAGCCCCTGGAGGGGCCCGTCGTCGCGACCATCACCGGCGGCACGATCCTCTGGTTCGTCCTCTTCCTCGTCCAGCTCCCCTTCTACGGCTGGTTCGACGACCACGGGCACCTGTGGTGGGTGTGGACCTGCCTGGCCGGTGCGGGCCTCGGCCTGATCGGCATCTGGTACGTGCGGGGACGCGACGCCGCGCTCAAGCGGGCCGCCGCGGCTGCCGCCGCCCCACAGACCGGCCCCGGGGACACCCCCGGCGCCACCGCCTGACACACCGCTCCCGGAATCACAGCCCGCGGCCCCGCGCCACTGCCGAAAGTCAGAGGCGGACGGGCGCGCCGTACCACCACGGGACGATTCCCGTCCTCCCCCGGTCTGATCTTCGGACCATCCGGCGGGTGAACCGGACGTTACACCCGTACCGTCTGAACCATGACTCAGCGGGCACTCGACCCCTCAGGGGATGAGCCGAACAGATCCCCCATACCCTCCGGCACCGAGCGGCCGGTGATGATCGACGCCGGCAGCGAGCTCGACCCGGTGCACCCGGTCGAGCCGCCGGCTCCGGGCGGCGGCCGCGGGCTGACCGCGGCCGAGGTCGCCGAGCGGATCGCCCGCGGCGAGGTGAACGACGTCCCGGTCCGCTCGTCCCGGTCCCTGCGCGAGATCGTCCACGCCAACGTCTTCACCCGGTTCAACCTGATCATCGGCGTGCTCTGGGTGATCATGCTGTCCGTCGCGCCGATCCAGGACAGCCTCTTCGGCTTCGTGATCATCGCCAACACCGGCATCGGCATCGTGCAGGAGTGGCGGGCCAAGAAGACCCTGGACAGCCTCGCGGTCATCGGCGAGGCCAAACCCACCGTGCGGCGGGACGGGGTGGCGGCCGAGATCTCCACCTCCGAGATCGTCCTGGGCGACCTCGTCGAGCTCGGCCCCGGCGACAAGGTCGTGGTGGACGGCTCGGTCGCCGAGTCCGACAGCCTGGAGATCGACGAATCACTGCTCACCGGCGAGGCCGACCCGGTGCTGAAACGGCCCGGCGACCCGGTCATGTCCGGCAGCTTCGTCGTCGCGGGCGGCGGGGCGTTCGCCGCGACCAAGGTCGGCCGCGAGGCCTACGCCGCGCAGCTCGCCGAGGAGGCCTCCCGCTTCACGCTCGTCCAGTCCGAGCTGCGCAGCGGCATCTCCACCATCCTCAAGTACGTCACCTGGATGATGATCCCGACCGCGATCGGCCTCATCCTCAGCCAGCTCGTGGTGGACGAACACAACTTCAGGGCCTCCATCGCCCGGACCGTCGGCGGCATCGTCCCGATGATCCCGGAGGGCCTGGTCCTGCTCACCTCGGTCGCCTTCGCGATCGGGGTCGTACGGCTGGGCCGCAAGCAGTGCCTGGTCCAGGAGCTCCCCGCCATCGAGGGCCTGGCCCGGGTCGACATCGTCTGCCTGGACAAGACCGGCACCCTCACCGAGGGCGGCATGGACGTCACCGAGGTCCGCGCGCTGAACGGTACGGACGAGCCGTACCTGCGCCGCGTGCTGGCCGCCTTCGGCGCCTCCGACCCGCGGCCCAACGCCAGCCTCCAGGCGATCATCGACGCCTACCCGGTCCCGGACGGCGACGGCTGGGGCGTCACGCAGTCGCTGCCGTTCTCCTCGGCCCGCAAGTACAGCGGCGCCGCCTTCGACGAGGACGGCGGGCGGGCCTCCGGCTGGCTGCTCGGCGCCCCCGATGTGCTGCTGCCCGAGGACGACCCGGCTCTCACCGAGATCGAACAGCTCAACCGGCAGGGCCTGCGGGTACTGCTGCTGGCCCGCGTCGAGGGCCCGCTCGACGCCCCCGGGATCGGTACCGGGGGCGAACCGAGCGCGCTGATCGTCCTGGAGCAGCGGCTGCGGCCCGACGCCCAGGAGACGCTCGCCTACTTCGCCGACCAGCGGGTCGCCACCAAGGTGATCTCCGGCGACAACGCCGTCTCGGTCGGCGCCGTCGCCGCGAAGCTCGGCCTGCCGGGCGCCGAGCACCCCGTGGACGCGCGCCGGCTGCCCACCGATCCGGACGAGATGGCCACGGCCATGGAGGAGAACGCGGTCTTCGGCCGCGTCACCCCGCAGCAGAAGCGGGAGATGGTCGCCGCCCTCCAGTCCCGCGGTCACACCGTCGCGATGACGGGCGACGGGGTCAATGACGTCCTCGCCCTCAAGGACGCCGACATCGGCGTCTCGATGGGCTCCGGCTCGGAGGCGACCAGGGCCGTCGCCCAGATCGTGCTGCTCAACAACAGCTTCGCGACGCTGCCGTCCGTCGTCGCCGAGGGCCGCCGGGTCATCGGCAACATCACCCGGGTCGCCACCCTGTTCCTGACGAAGACCGTCTACTCGGTGCTGCTGGCCATCCTGGTGGTCTGCTTCCAGGTCGACTACCCGTTCCTGCCGCGGCACCTGACCCTGCTGTCGACGCTGACGATCGGCATCCCGGCGTTCTTCCTCGCCCTGGCCCCCAACAAGGAGCGCGCGCACCCGCACTTCGTGCGCCGCGTCATGCGGTACGCGATCCCGTCGGGCACGATCGCGGCCGTCGCCACCTTCGCCACGTACCTGCTCGCCCGGCACTACTACGTCGGCCCCGGCTCGCTGGACGCCGAGACCAGCGCGGCCACCCTCACACTGTTCCTGGTCTCGATGTGGGTCCTGGCGATCATCGCCCGCCCCTACACGTGGTGGCGGATCTGCCTGGTGGCGGCGATGGGCCTGGCGTTCCTGATCGTGCTCGTGGTGCCGTGGCTCCAGAACTTCTTCGCGCTGAAGCTGGTGGGCGCGCAGATGCCGTGGACGGCGGTGGGCATCGCCGTGGTCGCCTCGGCCGCCCTGGAGTACGCCTGGCGCCTGGTGAGCCGCCGCTTCCCGGCGTAGCGGGGAGGCGGCGGCCCGGACAGCGAGCCGGGAGGGGCCCGGGTGGGGCTACTTCACGTCGACGTAGTCGCCCGTGGCGGTGGCCGCGGGGGTGGTGGACGTACCGGCGAAGCTGTAGCGCCAGTAGCCGTCGACCGAGGCCTTGACCGTGGTCTTCAGGTCGCCCTTGTTGTTCGTCGTGACGGTCTTCACCGTCGTGTAGGTGCTGCTGCCCTTCTTGCGGAACTGGAGCTTCACCGGCTGGGCGGTGTAGCCGTGGTACTTCAGGTCGTCGAAGTTGGCCCGCGACAGCCATCCGGTGACCGTGAGGGTCTTGCCCTTCTTGACCGGCTCCGGAGAGGCGTTAACGCTCTGCTTCGACGCGCGCTGGAGAAGGGCGGTGCCCAGCTTGTCCTGCAGGGCGAAGCCGACCTCACCGAGGTCGGGGTTCTCCGGGTCCTGGCCGTTGTAGTCGATGGCGAAGCCCATCGCCTTCCACTTCGTGGCGTCGGCGTTGCCCAGCAGGTCGAACTCGGGCCAGACGGCGATCTGCCCCTTGCAGGTGGCGACCGTGGCGGAGACGGCCTTGCAGACGGGGGCGGCGTCGCTGTACAGCTCGTTCGTCGGGTCGTCGAACGAACCGCGGTAGATCGAGACGTCGAGGAAGAAGTCCTTGGCGAGGACGTTCACGTCGGCGGCGTGCGTCACGGTGTAGGAGGTCGTCACCCGCTTCGTCAGCGTGGTGCCCACGACGATCGGCTTGCCGCCGTTGACCGTGAGCTTGGAGAAGGTGAGGTCGAGCTGGCCCGGGGTGCTCGCGGCCGCGGCCGCGGGCGCGACCGAGCGCGCGCCGGTCTTCGCGGCGGAGACTGCCTGGGCCGCGCGCGCGGCGGCGGCCGATCCGGTCGAACCGTGCCCGCCGTCGGCCTGGGCGGCCGAAGGAAGGGCGAGAGCGGAAAGAGCCAGGGCGCCGCTGACGGCGGCAACGGTGGCACGAAGGCGCATGTTCTGTTCCCCAAGGTGGAGAAGGGGGTCCGCGGCATACGTTCGCCCGGACCCAGGATCGTCTGTGAAGCACGAAGCCTGGTGGCTTCAGAGACGAGACCATCGCCAACCGTAAAGGGTTGTGCGGGTCTTGGGGATTTCTCGCGGATTTCTTGCGGTTCCCCGGCCGGTGGTCGTGGCGGTGGTCCTCGGGACCGGCCGCCGCCTCCGGTCGCGCGCCGGCCGGAGGCGGGCCGCACTCAGTCGAACCAGCGGTCCCGGGCCAGTTCCTCGGTGCGCGACGGGTCCTCCAGCAGCGCCGCGACCTCGAAGCGGCGCGGCCACTGGCCCGCCGCCCAGGCCAGGCCCGCCGCGACGCCCTCCAGGGTCGCGGCGTGCACGATGCCGTCCGGCGTGCGGCGCCAGTCCAGTTCGACGCCGCCCGCGCGCAGTTCGCCGTGCTCGACGTACGTCTGCGGGGTCCCCGCGCCCAGCAGGATGCGCACCGGTTCCGGCACCCGGTGCTCCTCGCCCTCGCTCGTCACCTCCGCCTCGACGCTCTCGCCGAGCCGCCGCACCTGGAACAGCTCGGCCAGCTCCGCCGCGTTGGCCGGGGCGACCGGCAGGAGCGGCAGCCCCTCGGTCAGCGGCAGCAGATCGGGGGCGTCCGCGATCACCGCGTCCGCCGCGTCGACGACCCGCACCTCGCCGTCGACCACGGCCCGCAGCTCGTCCGGCAGCGTGACCTGCTCCGGGTCCAGGCCGGCCAGGGCCGTGTACAGGGAGTGCAGTTGTACGGGACCGACCGGGCGGTCCTCGTCCGCGAGCCGGCCCAGGAGTTCGGCCGCACCGCCGGGCTCGTCCAGCAGGGCGGCGACCGAGGTCCGGACCCCGAGGGCGCGCAGCACCTGGGCGTCGTCGAAGCCGGTCGCGTCGGTGGAGTCGTAGAGGCCCGCCAGCCGGGGGTCTCCCCCGTCGGCGCGCAGGCCCGCCGGGCGGCGGCCGTCCAGCACCGGGTGGTCGCGAAGCCACCAGGCGGTGTACGGGCGCACCGACCGCGTCGTGCCGTCCGGGAGCAGCACCCGTACCGGCTGGGTCAGCGCGTCGCGCAGCGGTGGCCGGGCGAGGAGCGCGAGCGCCTGGGGCCAGGCGTCGTCGTCGACCAGGTCGAGGTCGCGGACGGCGACGAGTTCGGTGGCGACCGGCGGCACCGGGGTGTCGGGGAGCTGGTCGAGGATGTCCTCGCACCACACGTCGACGGCGTCGAGCAGCCCGGCGTCGTCCGATTCGGCGAAGTCGCCGTCCCTGGGCTCCAGTTCGTCCGGGTCCAGGACCACATCGGTGGCCCGCACCAGGGCGAACGTGGCCAGCACCCCGCAGGCGGTGAGCGGCTGCTCGCCCCAGCGGGCGGCCAGCTCCTCTTCGCACAGGGCGAGTTCACCCTCACGCATGACGGAGGCGAACGGGCTGCCGGGCAGCACGAGTTCACCGGCCGGAGCGAGCTCGCCGTCCTCGTCCGGCAGCGCGAGCGCACCGAGCCAGGCCTCGTCGCCGGGTGCCAGGCCGGCGTCCCGGACCAGGGTGAGGACGGTCTCCGCCAGCTCGTCGCCGGTCGGCACGTCCTCGTCCCAGATCTCGCCCGCGTCCAGCGAACCGGCGACGGCGGCCCGCACCTGCGGGGTCCTCAGCACGGCGCGCGGGGTGGCGGGCAGGGCGCCCAGCTTCTCCAGGAGCGGGTGCGCGGCGTCCGGGTGGGCGACCTTCAGCCCGAGCCGGGCGAGCCGGTCCAGGACCGGGCCGGTCAGCGCGTCCGGGAGCGGGAGCAGGACCTGCCGGGGGCCGATGGTGGTGCGGGGGACGGCCGGGGCGTCGGGGTCCGCCCCCTGGGACGCCGTCCCGGCGAGCGGCACCGGCAGCCCGGAGAGCCGGTCCGGGTCGACACCGGCCAGGCTGTCGTACAGCCGCCGCCACCAGCCCGGGTCGCGCTCCAGTCCGGCGAGCCGGTCGATCGCCTCGGTCAGCGGCACCCGGGCGACGCCGAGCGTACGCAGCTCGACCCGGCGCTCCAGACCGGCGGGCAGCAGACAGGGCAGCACCTCGGCCAGCACCGCGACCGTCTCCGCACCGACCCCCTCCAGCACCTCGGCCTCGATGGGCCGCAGGGCGGTGGTGGCCTTGCGGCCGTCATCGGCCCCGGTGTCCCAGCTGTCCCACCGGTCGGGCTCGGCGGCGGGGTCGCGCGGGGCGGCCGGCTCCAGGAACGCGACGCGCGGCAGCCGCTCCAGGATCGCGCCGCGCAGCGCGCCGTCCAGCTCGCCCTTGCCGAGCGGTCCGGGCACGAGGGCGATCGTGGCGACGGAGACCGGCTGCCAGTCGGCGAGCAGTTCGGCGTACGCGTCGGCCGCGCGCTGCACCAGGAAGTCGGTGAGCGGGCCCGGCGCGGGGTGGCGGCGGGTGGTGTCCAGCGGCAGCGACGCGATGAGCAGCGCGGGTACGCCGAGCGGTTCGTCGGTGGGGGTCGGCGCGTGCACGACGGGGGCGGTGCGGGGGTGCACCGGGGCGCCCTCCGCGTCCACCGGGACGGCCCAGGTCACCGACCAGTGCGGGCGCAGCCGTTCCTCCAGCGGGCGGTCGGCGAGCAGGGCGGGCTCGACGGGGCCGTGGCGGGCGACGGTGCGCCAGCGGTTCGTACCGTGCGCCGAGTCGACGACGTGGGTGTACGGGCCGTGCTGCGAGCGGCTCAACGTCCGTACGGTGTCCGGGGTTTCGATGACGATCTCGTCGAGTCCGCTCAGGGTGAGCAGCAGCGCGTCATCGACGGCGTCCAGCAGCCGGCCGACCAGGTCCTCGGCGCCGCCGTCCCGCAGCGGCAGGACGACGACGGTGTCGTAGCCGTCCGGGGCGGTGCCCTCGGCGGGCAGCGGGAGCCGCAGCAGGGGTACGTGGCCGTCGCGGCGGCGCAGCTCGTCGCCGAGTCCCGGGCTGCCGACGGCGGCTTCCCGGGCCAGGCCGCGGGCCTCGGCGAGGGACCAGCGCACCCCGCCGTGCCGGCCGATGACGGCGGGTTCGTCGCTCACCGCGAGTACGGCGGCGAACCCGACGCCGAACCTGCCCACGGCGGACTCGTGTCCCTCGCGCTTGGCGGAGGCGCGCAGCGTGGACAGCGACTCCACCCCGGTGGCGTCCAGGGACGCGCCGGTGTTCGCGGCGGCCAGGACGGCGGGGGCGTCGGCGGTCGCGGGGTGCAGGGTGAGACGGAGCCGGCCGGGCGCCTGGGCGCGGGCGGCGGCGTCGGCGGCGTTCTGGGCCAGCTCGACGACGAGGCGGTCGCGGTAGCCGCCGAGCGCGAGGTCCTCCTCGGCGTTGGCGTCCTCACGGAAGCGGGCGGGGCCGGCGCCCCAGGCGTCGAGCACGCGGCGCCGCAGCCGTGCGGTGCCGAATGGGTCGGCCCCCTCGGTCGCATTCATGCTCACGCTGTGACTCCCTCTTCCGGTTAGGCGTACCCGTGACGCCAAGTGTGCGCCCCGAAGCTACCGGGTCCCTTCGTCCTCACACGCCGGACGGGCTGGAGAAAGCCGCCACGAACGGGCCCGCCGACGGCCCTGCCAACGCGGAACGATCAAGCCCGTCCGGCGGTCGAGGACAGCACGGTGCACCGGAGCAGCCCGCACAGAACCAAGCCCGTCCGGCGATCGAGGACGGAACCGGCCCGCCGGAGCACCCCGCACGCACCCCCGCAGCCCGCACCGCGACGGCACCCCCCGCAAGGGACCCCGCCCAGGCCGCCGCCTACGAGTGGCCGAGGTCCTCCGACGGCTCGTCCGGCTCCACCGGCACCGAGCCGGAATCCCGCGCCGGACGCAGCGGGTACTCGTCCACCTGCATCGTGTCCAGCGCGTGCGGCGCCGGCTTCGGCGGCTTCGGCATCACCGCGGCCTCCGAATGCCCGCCGCAGCCGTACGACAGGGACACCACGTGCCCGTCCGCCGGACCGAACTCGTTCGCGCACACCCCGAAGGCCTGCTTCAGCGACCCCGCCAGCGGCACCAGGAAGGCACAGGACACACAGGTGGCCGGAGCCGCCTGGGCCATCGGCGTCTTCGCGCCGAACCCCTCGTCCCAGCGGTCGGCCGCCACGTGCAGCCCGTACCGCGACAGCACCCGCGCACGCCGCATCCCGAGCTCGTCCGCGACCGCCGCGATCGAACCGCGGCGCGGCGGCTCCGGGCGCGTCGTCAGCTCCGCGTCCTCCGACTCGACGAGGTCGGCCAGCTCACCGGAGACCGGGGAGTTGGGCGGCGGCTCGTCGTCGCCGGTGTAACCGGGCTCCAGACGCAGATCGTCCGCCTCGGTGGGCAGCAGATCGCCCGGCCCCATGTCGCCCGGCCGCAGCCGCTCGCTCCACGGCACCCACTCCGGCGCGAGCAGCGCGTCGCCGCCGGGCAGCAGCACCGTTTCGTCCAGCGTGACGTTCTTCGCCCGGGAGGCCCTGGCGACCGTCACCGCCCAGCGCCAGCCCCGGTAGGCGGGGTCCCGGCACTCGAAGTAGTGCGTGACGACCCGGTCCCCCTCGGGGACCACGTCCACATGCTCGCCCACGACCCCTGGCGCGGCTGCCTCCTCGGCCGCCGCGCGGGCGAGGTCTACGGCCTCGGCGCACAAACGGTCGGGAACAGGGGTACGGGCCGTACGGCTTCTCGTCGTCGCAGCACTCACAGGTCTCGCTTCTCTCCTACGCCAGTCTCACGAGCGCGCCAGCACATCCATCGATTTCGGCCATTCGGTTGCGGGCGGAGCGGACCTGGGGGCCGCGTCGACGTCCACACCCGTTGTGCCTGCCTCGGGCGCACCTTCTGCTACCCATTCTGCGGGATCGCCGAGAGGCGCGCGGCCAAGAACAACCGCCGGTGGCGCGCTACGCACGCTACCCTCTCCGCCGCTTCCCGCCCACCTGCCCGTCCCAAACGACGCCGTATCCGGTGCCGTGTCCCCTGTAAAGAGCGCGCCCCGGCCATCGGGATTCACCGGCCCGCACCCGCTGCGACCTGGCCGATCGCTGACCCGACAGGGCGGTAGGCACCGCGCCCCGTGCCTGTCCCGGTTCGCGACGACTGGTCCTGGGGCAGTATGACCAAGTGGCTTCTGCCAGGTCGCACGACGGATCCGGTTCGCTCCGCAGGACGAGCCGGTCGATCGGTCATGCCCTCCAGTCCCCGTTCACCGGGACCGCCCGGGGCATCCGGAAGGCGACGCACGCCCACGGAGCCGGTGAGTCGGGTCTCGGCAAGCTGATCGAGCTGCACGCGGTGAACGGCGCGGGCGACGTGATGATCACGATCGCGCTGGCGTCCACGGTGTTCTTCTCCGTACCGACGGACCAGGCCCGCGGCCGGGTCGCGCTGTACCTCGCCGTCACGATGGCGCCGTTCATCCTCCTCGCCCCGGTCATCGGCCCGCTCCTGGACCATCTGCCGCACGGCCGCCGCGCCGCGATGGCGGCTTCCATGCTGGCCCGCGCGCTGCTGGCGCTCACCATGTCGGGCGCGGTCGCCACCGGCGGCCTGGAGCTGTATCCGGCGGCCCTGGGCGTCCTGGTCTGCTCGAAGGCGTACGGGGTGGTGCGCAGCGCCGTCGTACCGCGGCTGCTGCCACCCCGGTTCTCGCTGGTGAAGGCGAACTCGCGGGTCACCCTCGCCGGTCTCCTGGCCACCGGTGCGGCTGCTCCGATCGGGGCGGGGCTCCAGACGATCGGCCCGCCGTGGCCGCTCTACGGCGCGTCCGCGATCTTCGTCGGCGGTGCGATCCTCGCGTTCACCCTGCCGCCCAAGGTGGACTCGGCGAAGGGCGAGCGCAAGGCACACCTCGTGCACCCGCACGACGAGGGCGCCGCCCGGCCCGACGCGCTTCGCAAACCCGCCGCGCCCCGGACCGGCAGGAGGACCAGGTCCAGGGAGAAGAGCGGCGAGAAGCGGCCGGGGCTGCGTTCGGTCGGTCCGTCCGTCCTGCACGGGCTCCAGGCCAACGCCGCGCACCGCGCGCTCTCCGGCTTCCTGATCTTCTTCCTGGCGTTCCTGCTGCGCGAGCAGCCGCTCTCCGGCCAGAGCGCCGCGATCTCGCTCGGCATCGTCGGCGTGGCGGCCGGGGCGGGCAACGCGCTGGGCACGGCGGTCGGCTCCTGGCTGAGGGCCCGCGGGCCGGAAGTCATCGTCGCATCGGTGCTGGGCCTGGCGCTCGGCGTCGCCGTGCTGGCCGCGGCCTTCTTCAGCACGGTCATGGTCGCCGCGCTCGCGGCCATGGCGGGCTTCACCCAGGCCCTGTCGAAGCTGTCGCTGGACGCGATGATCCAGCGCGATGTGCCGGAGGAGGTGCGCACCTCCGCGTTCGCCCGCTCCGAGACGCTGCTCCAGATGGCGTGGGTGGCCGGCGGCGCGATCGGGATCTCCCTCCCCCTCAACGGCGTACTGGGCATGGCGGTCGCCGCGGGCATCCTCACGCTCGGTGCGGCGGCCTCCGTACGGGGGCTGCTGGGCGCCGCGCGGCGCGGCTCGCCGCACCCCCGCGTGGCATGAGCCGGGGCGACCGATAGCCTTCGGCCCATGACCGTTGCGTTCTTCTCCGGTAAGGGCCGTCGAATCGGCGTCGCTCTTGGTGCCGTGTCCGCGGGACTCCTTGTCCTCTCCGCCTGCGACAAGCCGACGCCGCTCGCCACCGTGACGGTCGGCGACAACTCGGTGAACACCGAGGCGTCCTGCTACAACGATGGCAAGGCCCTCAAGGAATCCGAGGTCAAGAGCTGCCTCAACAAGAAGGCGGAGAAGACCGTCGAGGTCGCGATGGACGACAAGGTCCACTTCGGCGTCGACCCCGAGGTCGCGGACCACGGCTGGACCCTCTTCATCAACGGCCAGCAGGCCGAGCAGGAGCCGTACAAGAAGACCTACCGGTCGATCCCGGGCAGCGCCTTCTTCTCCAGCCAGACCGGCGAGACCACGAACGAGACGCAGATCAGCATCGTGGAGACCAAGGGCAAGGAGCTGCTGGGCATCTGGCACTTCGAGCTCAAGAAGACCGACTGATCCCCTCCTGACCTCGGAGGCCTCTCCCGTGCGTGTGCTCGTCGTGACCGCTGTCCCGGTGGAACGGGACGCGGTCACGCGTGCGTTCGGGGACGGCTCCGAGGTGTCGGTACGCCGGGTGCCGGGCGCCGAGATCCACCGCGCGGGCCCCTTCGACGTCCTCGCGGGCGGCGCGGGACCGGCCGCCGCCGCGGCCGCCGCCGCGTTCGGCCTGGTCTCGGACCGCTACGACCTGGTGATCTCGGCGGGCATCGGCGGCGGCTTCGCCGGTGTCGCCCCGGTCGGCGCCCTGGTCGTGGCCGGCCGCATCGCCGCCGCCGACCTGGGCGCGGAGACCCCCGCGGGCTTCGTCCCCGTCACCGAACTGGGCTTCGGCCGCGACCGGCACCACCCGCCCCGCTCCCTGGTACGCGCGGTGGCCGCCGCGACCGGTGCGGTGACCGGCGACATCCTCACCGTCTCCACCGTGACCGGCAGCGCCGAGCGCGCCGCCGCCCTCCTCGACGCACACCCCGGCGCCGCCGCCGAGGCCATGGAGGGGTTCGGGGTCGCGGAGGCGGCCGGCCTGAGCGGCGTGCCCGTCCTGGAGATCAGGGCCGTCTCGAACGCCGTCGGCCCCCGCGACCGCGACGCCTGGCGCATCGGCGACGCGCTGGCCGCGCTCACCGACGCGTTCGGGAAGCTCATACCCGTACTGGAAGGCTGGACGACCCACCATGACCGAGACAACCCCTGACCCGCTGCGGATCGCCTTCTCGCCGTGCCCGAACGACACGTTCGTCTTCGATGCCTGGGCGCACGGCAGGGTCCCCGGCGCGCCCGCCCTCGATGTCACCTTCGCGGACATCGACATCACCAACGGCATGGCCGAGCGCGGTGAGCTGGACGTCCTGAAGGTCTCGTACGCGGTGCTTCCCTGGGTCCTTCAGGAGTACGCGCTGCTGCCGTGCGGCGGGGCGCTGGGGCGGGGCTGCGGGCCGCTGGTCCTCACCCGGGAGCCGGGCACGGACCTGACGGGCAGGACCGTCGCCGTACCGAGCGAGCGTTCCACCGCGTACCTGCTGTTCCGGCTGTGGGCCGCGGAGGTGGTGCCGGGCGGCGTCGGCAGAGTCGTCGTCATGCCGTTCGACGAGATCATGCCGGCGGTGCGGGACGGCAAGGTGGACGCCGGACTCGTCATCCACGAGGCGCGTTTCACCTACCAGAACTACGGTCTGCACAATCTGGCCGACATGGGCCGCCACTGGGAGAACACGACCGGCCTCCCGATCCCGCTCGGCGCGATCATCGCGAAGCGCTCGCTGGGCGCGGACACCCTGAAGCTGCTCGCCGAGTCGGTGCGCACGTCGGTACGGATGGCGTGGGACGACCCGCAGGCCTCGCGGCCGTACGTGCTGGAGCACGCGCAGGAGATGGACCCCTCCGTCGCCGACCAGCACATCGGCCTGTACGTGAACGAGTTCACCGCCGACCTCGGCGAGGACGGCTACGCGGCGATCCGCGGCCTGCTGACCCGCGCCGCGGCCGAGGGGCTGGTACCGCCCCTCGGACCGGACGCGCTGTCCTGTTACTGAGTACGGCTCCTACACGTCGAGCTGGTCCGCGACCGCGCGCAGCAGGCCGGCGATCTTGGCGCCCGCCGCCTTGTCGGGGTAGCGGCCGCGCTCCAGCAGCGGCGTGATGTTCTCCAGCACGGTCGTCAGATCCTGCACGATCGACGCCAGTTCGTCCGGCTTGCGGCGCTGGGCGGCCGCGACGGACGGGGTGGGGTCGAGGATGGCCACGGAAAGCGCCTGGTCACCGCGTTGTCCGGCGACCACGCCGAATTCGACGCGCTGGCCGGGCTTGAGTGCGTCGACTCCGGTGGGGAGCACCGACGAGTGCACGAAGACGTCGCTGCCGTCGTCGCGGGAGAGAAAGCCGAAGCCCTTCTCACTGTTGAACCACTTGACCTTGCCAGTCGGCAAAGCACGCACCCCATCTCAACCCGTATGCCGGAACAAAGCCTCAGCAGGTCAGGCCGTCCAGTGGTCGTGCTCCCCTGCTGGCAGAAGCCTCCACAGGTGAAGTACCCCTCGTCAAGCC
This sequence comes from Streptomyces sp. NBC_01260, assembly GCF_036226405.1. Classification (NCBI taxonomy): domain Bacteria; kingdom Bacillati; phylum Actinomycetota; class Actinomycetes; order Kitasatosporales; family Streptomycetaceae; genus Streptomyces; species Streptomyces sp. NBC_01260. The sequence continues at coordinate 3,564,838 of NZ_CP108464.1, forward strand.
TGGTCATCCGGACTGGTGTCCTGAAAGAACTACTCTGACAGTGTGAGTACTTCTCCTTCTGGCGCAGGCGACCTGCTGGTCCGGCTCGGCGCGATCGTCTTCTTCGTCGGCGCGGCGGCGACGCTGGTCACCATGGCCCCGTTGTTCCTCGGCACCGAGCCGTTCCCGTCCATCGCGTACGCGGTGTGCATGCTGATGGGAGTGGGGTTCCTGATCGCCGCGGCGGGCGTTGTCCGGTCGGCGCGGGCAGGGGCACCGCAGCGGTAGGCAGGGCCGAAACGCCGCTGAGGGTCCCGGACGGTGTGCGTGGGGTCCTACGCCGCGTACCCGTTCAGCCAGGCCGGGAACTCCGTCAGTGACGACAGGATCACGTCCGCCCCCGCCGACCGGAGTTCCTCCGCGTCGCAGGGACCCGTCGTCACGCCCACCGACAGCGCGCCCGCGGCCCGCGCGCCGCGTACGTCGCCGGTGTGGTCGCCCACGTACACACCCGCCCCGTGCTCCCGCAGCGCCTCCGCCTTCGCCTCGGCCCACAGGCCGCCCACGAGCACATCGGGTTCGATGCCCAGGTGGGTCAGGTGCAGCTTCGCGTTCGGCTCGTGCTTGGCGGTGACGACCATCGTCCGGCCGCCCAGCTCGCGGATCGCGTCGAGGGACTCACGCGCGCCGGGCAGGGCGAACGTCGGAGCGATCCCGTATGTGGGGTAGATCTCGCGGTAGCGGTCGGCCACCGCGGCCACCTCCGCCGCCGGGAACCAGTTCGCCAGCTCGTCCTCCGGCGGCGGGCCCAGCCGGCTCACCACCAGGTCGGCGTCGATCACCGACCCCGTCTCGGCGGAAAGCGCCAGGTAGGCGGCCTTGATGCCGGGCCGGGAGTCGATGAGCGTCATGTCCAGGTCGAAGCCGACCGTCAGTGCGTGCGAAGCCATGACCGCCATTGTGCCGAGCGGGTGCGGGACTCCGCACACCCCCGGACGGGCCCGTGGAGCCGGTGCTTAGACTTAGCCAAGCCTTACTTTGCTTCGCTTTTCGATGGGGTCCGATGCCAGCCGCCGCACCACGCCGCTCCAGACGCGCTCTGCTGACGGCGGCGGCCGTCGCGGCGCTGCTGCTCGCCGTACTGCTCAGCCTCGCCGTGGGGGCGCGCTCCATCGCCCCGTCCGCCGTCCTGGACGCCCTGCTGCACGGCGGGAACTCCGACGCCGCCGAGGTCATCCGGAACATGCGGGTGCCCCGCACCCTGATCGGGCTGATGGTCGGCGCCGCCCTCGCCCTCGCCGGCACGGTGCTCCAGGGCATCACCCGTAACCCCATCGCCGACCCGGGCATCCTCGGCATCAGCCAGGGCGCCTCGGTCGGGGTGGTGCTGGCCATCGCGTACGCGGGCATCCACACGCTCACCGGGTACGTCTGGTTCGCCTTCGCGGGGGCGGCGATCGCCTCCGTCGCGGTGTACGCCATCGCCTCCAGCGGACGCGGCGGCGCCACCCCGGTGAAACTCGCGCTCGGCGGCGCCGCGATCAACGCGCTGCTGGTGTCGGTGACCATGGCCGTACTGACGACGAAGGCGTCCGCGCTGGACGAGTTCCGGTTCTGGCAGGTCGGCTCGATCGCCGGACGCGAGGCCCAGGTCGCCCAGCAGATCTGGCCGTTCCTGCTGGTGGGGACGGTCCTCGTGCTCTCGGTCGCCCGCGGGCTCGACGCGCTGGCGCTCGGCGAGGACATGGCCAAGGGGCTCGGGCAGAAGATCGCGACGGTACGGATCGTCGGCGGCGTCGGCGCCACCGTGCTCACCGGCGTCGGTGTCGCGGCGGCCGGGCCGATCGCGTTCATCGGCCTCGCCGTCCCGCACATCGCCCGCGGAGTCGTCGGCAGCGACCACCGCTGGGTGCTCCCGATGGCCGCTCTGATCGGACCCGTGATGCTGCTCGTCTCCGATGTGATCGGCCGGATCCTCTTCCCGCCGAGCGAGATCCCGGCCGGTGTGATGACGGCGCTGATCGGGGTGCCGTTCCTGGTCACGCTGGTACGCCGGAAGGCGGTGCCCGCATGAGCGCCACCACGGCCGCGGTACGGCCCGCCGGGTACAGCGTCATACGGGTCGGGGCGCGCGGGCGGTTCCTGCTGCACCGCCGCGCCGCGGTCGCCGCCGCCGCGCTCGTCGTGCTGCTGGCCGTCGTCTGCGTCGCGTACCTGTGCGTCGGCGAGAGCTTCGTCGCGCCCGGCGAGGTCCTGAAGGTGGTCCTGGGCCGGCCCTCCGCCGACGAACTCGTCGTCGGCACGCTGCGGCTGCCGCGCATGGTCGTCGGGCTGCTCGTCGGCCTCGCCTTCGGGATCGCCGGCGCGCTGATCCAGACCGTGGCCCGCAACCCGCTCGCCAGCCCGGACATCATCGGCATCAGCCAGGGCGCGAGCGCGCTCACGGTCGGCGCGATGACGTTCGGCATCACCTCGTACACCGTCCTGCCGTACCTGTCGGTGGTCGGCGGGGTCGCGGCCGCCGCACTCGTCTACGCCTTCGCCTGGCGCGGCGGGCTCCACGCCACCCGCTTCGTCCTGATCGGCATCGGCTTCGCCATCGCGCTGCGCTCGGTCACCACCCTGTTCCTGACCAAGGGCGACTACCTCGTCGCCCAGCAGGCGCAGATCTGGATGACCGGCTCGCTCAACGGCCGCGGCTACGACGAGGCCGCGCCCATCGGCTGGACGCTGCTGGTCCTGCTGCCCGCCGTCCTGTGGGCCGCCCGCGCCCAGCGCACCGTGACCATGGACGACGACACGGCGACCGCGCTCGGGGTCCGGCTGGGCCGGGTACGGCTGGGGCTCGTCGCCCTCGGCGTGATCCTGGCGTCGGTGGCGACGGGGACGGCCGGGCCGGTCGACTTCGTCGCCCTGCTCGCCCCGCAGATCGCCCGCCGGATGACCCGGACCGCGCAGATCCCGCTGCTCTGTTCGGCGCTGCTCGGCGCGGTGATCGTCGTCTTCGCGGATCTGCTGGCCCGCAGACTCTTCTCCCCCACCGAACTGCCGGTGGGCGTCCTGACGGCGGCGGTCGGCGCCCCGTATCTGATCTGGCTGATCATCCGCGGTCACGGTGGCCGCAGGGGAGGCAACGCATGACCGAGACCCAGCAGCAGGACGCCGTGACCAGCCGGCTGACGGTGCGCGGGCTGACGCTCGCGTACGAGGACCGGACCGTCGTCCACGAGCTGGACCTGGCCGTGCCCGACGGCCGGGTGACGGTCATCGTCGGGCCGAACGCCTGCGGCAAGTCGACGACGCTGCGGGCGCTGGGCCGGCTGCTCAAGCCGCGCGGCGGCGCGGTGCTGCTGGACGGCACCGAGCTGTCGAAAATCCCCACGAAGAAGATCGCCCAGTCGATCGGGCTGCTTCCGCAGACCCCGGTGGCCCCCGAGGCGATCACCGTCTCCGACCTCGTCGCCCGCGGCCGCCAGCCCCACCAGCACTGGTGGCAGCAGTGGTCGCAGGAGGACGAGCGGGCGGTGACGGACGCCATGGAGCGCACCGACATCACCGCGCTCGGCTCCCGCTCGGTGGACGAGCTCTCCGGCGGGCAGCGCCAGCGGGTGTGGATCGCGATGGCGCTCGCCCAGGAGACCGATCTGCTGCTGCTCGACGAGCCGACCACGTACCTCGACATCGCCCACCAGGTGGAGGTCCTCGACCTGGTGCGCCGGCTCGCCGCCCCGGCGGCCGACGGCACCCGCGGCCGGACCGTGGTGACGGTGCTCCACGACCTCAACCAGGCCGCCCGGTACGCCGATCACCTGGTCGCCATGAAGGCGGGCCGGATCGTCGCCGAGGGCCGTCCCGGGGACATCGTCACCGCCGGACTCGTCCGTGAGGTCTTCGGCCTGGAGGCGGTGATCGTCCCGGACCCGGTGACGGGTTCGCCGCTCGTCGTGCCGGGGGCGCCCTGGCAGCCCGCGTACGCCTCCTGAACCCGAATCCGCACACCCCCCTACGAAAGGCAGCCCATGGCCACCTCCGTCCGCCGCCGTGGCCTCACATTCGGCGCGCTCGCCCTGACCGGCGCACTCGCACTCTCCGCCTGCGGCTCCTCCGGCTCCGGCGCCAGGAGCGACGGCTCCTCGTCGGCCGGTACGACGCACACCATGAAGACGGTGATGGGTGACGTGAAGGTTCCCGCGCACCCGAAGCGGGTCGTGGTCCTGGACACCGGTGAGCTGGACTCCGCGCTCACCCTCGGCGTGCGGCCCGTCGGCGGGACGCACTCCGCGACCGAGGACGGCTTCCCCGCCTATCTGCCGGCGGACAGGACGAAGGACATCAAGGAGGTCGGTGAGATCGCCAACCCCAGCATGGAGACCGTCGCCTCCCTGAAGCCGGACCTGATCCTCACCAGCAAGGTCCGCGACGGCGAACGCTACAAGCAGCTCAGCGCGATCGCCCCGACCGTGATGACGGAGTCCACCGGATCGGCCTGGAAGGAGAACTTCCAGGTCCACGCGGAGGCGCTCGGCAAGCAGGCCGAGGCGAAGAGGGTCATCGCCTCGTACGACGCCCATGTCGCGAAGGTGACCGCGGCGGTCGGCGGCAAGAAGAAGGCGGCGGCCACCGACGTCAACTTCGTGCGCTTCGTCGAGGGCGCGGACATCCGCATCTACGGCAAGCAGAACTACATCGGCTCGATCCTCGCCGACCTCGGCATGGGCCGCCCCGCCATCACGGACAAGGCCAAGGACGGCTTCTCCTACGACGTGTCGCCCGAGAAGATCGACCTCGCGGACGCGGACGCCGTCTTCACCTCGACGTACGGCGACCCGGACAAGGCGGGCACGACCCGGACGATGAGGAGCGGGCTGTGGAAGGGGCTGAAGGCCTCCAAGGACGGCAAGGTCTTCAAGGTCGACGACCGGCTGTGGATCGCGGGCATCGGCTACACCGCCGCGGACCGCATCCTCGACGAGTTCCAGACGAAGATGACCGGCTGACAAGGCGTCACGGACATGACCCGGCCCGGCTCGTCAGGGCCGGGCAGCCCTTGACGGCCGGGCTGTCACAGCCCGGCCGTCACGCCCGCCTTCGCGCCCGCCACACCAGGTAGAGCGCGGAGGCCACGGCCGCACCCCGCACCGCCCACGGCCAGGTCTGGCCGATCGCCGGGGCCATCTGCCCGTCCCCGATGGGCGTGCCCCACCGGCCGTCCATCCGGCCCCACAGCCAGACGAGGGCGCCCGCCGCGACCATCCCGGGCAGCCCCATCGCCACCCATTTCGCCTCCGCGCGGGACAGCTTGCGGGAGCTGTACGCGATCAGCCAGCCGCCCGCCAGGGCCAGCAGGGAGCCCATCACCGCTCCGGTCACCAGCAGTGCGGCGGCGAGCAGCAGCAGGGGGTGCGAGAAGCCGCGGGGCGCCCCGCCCCCGCCGCCCCGGGCGCGGCGCAGCCTGGGCCGCCACCGCCGTCGCGGAGCCGCCGGCTCCGCGGACTCCTCCTCGCCGTCCTCGCCCTCCTCCCACTCCTCCTCCGGCTCCCCGGACTCCTCGTCCTCGGCCGCCCCCGGCGGCCGCAGCACCGCCGGGATCTCCACCCCGCCGCGGAAACCCGCCACCGCGGTTCCCTCGCCGAACTCGCCGAACGGGCCCGGTTCGACGCGCCACCAGTCCGTCTCGCTCCCGGACGGACCCAGTTCGTCCGTGCCGGCGCGGTGCGGCGCGGCCGGCCCGCCCCCGGCCGGCACCCCGGGGGACGCCCCGGACGCCTGCGCCGGCAACTCCGACGCGCCCTTGCCCGAACTGTCTTTCCGGCCGTCCCCGCGGCTGTCCTTGCGGCTGTCCTTGCGGAGCTTCGGCCTGCGTGGCCGGGGGACGCCGGGCGCCTTCGCGGGACCCGGCTCCGGCTCCGGCGCCTGCGGCAGCGGCACCGATCCGTCGGCCGACGAGGCCGCCGCCGCGACCAGTTCGTCGGGGGTACCGAGCTTCCCTATGATGCGGCGCACCGCCGCAGGCGTGTCCGCGGCCTGCTTCACGCGCTGCCGGTCGATCTCGCCCCGCAGCGCCGACACGAGCCTCATCCGGGTGCCCGAGGACAGCTGTTGCTGCTGTGCCATGTCCCCGACCCGGCTCAGGTAGTCGTAGACCAGCTGATCGCTCTCGATCCCCACGCGATGGTTCCCCTCTACCGCCCTGCGACGACGGTAGCGCCCTCGGGCCCGTCCGGAGCGACTACCGTGGGACGGATGGGGATGACCACACCACCGCGGACGCTGGCCGAGGCTCTGCGCGCCCGGGACGACGAGTCGTTGGCCGGGCTGCTGCGTGCCCGGCCCGACCTGCTCAGCCCCGTGCCGGGCGACATCACCCAGCTCGCGACGCGGGCCGGCACCCGTGCCTCCGTCGTCCGCGCCCTGGAACACCTCGACCGGTTCGCCCTGCAGACCGCCGAAGCACTCGCGGTCGCGCCCGATCCCGCTCCGTACGACACCCTGCTCGGCCTGCTCACCGGCGACGGCCGGGACGACGGCGAGCATCACGGTGACGCGGGCGCCGCCATCGTGGACGCGCTGCCCGGGGCCCTCACCACCCTGCGCGAACAGGCCCTCGTCTGGGGGGAGGACGAACGGCTGCACCTGGTGCGCACCGCCCGCGAACTCCTCGCGCCGTCACCGCAGCACCCCTCCCCCACCGGCCTCGGCCCGACCGTCGCGGAGGCCACCGCAGGCATGTCGCCGGGCCGGCTCCAGGAGATCCTCACCGCGGCCGGGCTGCCCGCCACCTACGACCCGGTCTCCGCGGTGACCGCCCTGGCCGGGCTCTTCACCGACCGGGCCCGGATGGGCGAACTCCTGGACACCGCCCCCGTGGAGGCGCTGTCGGTGCTGGACCGGCTGGTCTGGGGCCCGCCGTACGGCGAGGTGACCCCGAATCCCACCCCGCCCGTGAAGTGGCTGCGCGACCGCGGACTGCTGCTGCCCGTGTCGACCCGGACCGTCGTGCTGCCGCGCGAGGCCGCGCTGCACCTGCGGGCCGGGCGCGCCCACCGGGTGCCCGAGCCGCAGCCGCCCGCCGTGGCCTCCGTGGCGGAACGCGATCCACAGGCTGTGGACAGTGCGGCGGCCGGCCAGGCGTTCCTGTCGGTGTCCACCGTCGAGGAGCTCCTGAAGAGCTGGAACGGCGGCGGCCCCGCCATACTGCGGGCAGGCGGCCTCAGCGTCCGCGAACTGAAGAAGACCGCCGCGGTGCTGGACGTGTCGGAGCCCGTCGCCGCGTTCTGGATCGAACTCGCCCACGCCGCCGGGCTGCTGGCCTCCGACGGCGAGGCCGACGAGCGGTACGCGCCGACCCCCGCGTACGACGACTGGACCGAACTCCCCGCCCAGGACCGCTGGGTGCGCCTCGCCACCGCCTGGCTCGCCGCCACCCGCACCCCGGGGCTGGTGGGCGGCCAGGACGCCAAGGGCCGCGCGCTGTCCACCCTCGGCCCCGACCTGGACCGCTCCGCCGCCCCCGAGGTCCGCCACCGCGTGCTGGCCCTGCTCACCGCGCTGCCCCCGGGCACCGCCCCGGACCCGGAGACCCTGCTCGCCCGGCTCCGCTGGGAGCGCCCGCTGCGCGGCGCCTCCGCCTCCGCCGGGGACACCACCGACCTGCGGTCCCGGATCGCCCTGTGGACGCTGAACGAGTCCGAGCTCCTCGGCATCACCGGCCGCGGCGCGCTGGCCTCGCAGTCCCGCGCCCTGCTGTCCACCGGCCCCGCCGAGGCCGCCGCCCGGCTCGCCCCGCTCATCCCGGAGCCCCTGGACCACGTGCTGCTCCAGGCCGACCTGACCGCGGTCGCGCCGGGCCCGCTGGAACGCCCGCTCGCGGACATGCTCGCCACTGTCGCGGACATCGAGTCGAAGGGTGGCGCGACGGTCTACCGGTTCACGCCCGGTTCCGTGCGACGCGCCCTGGACGCCGGGCAGTCCGCCGCCGACCTGCACGCCTTCCTCGCCACGCACAGCCGCACGCCGGTGCCGCAGCCGCTGAGCTACCTCATCGACGACGTCGCCCGCCGCCACGGCCATCTGCGGATCGGCGCCGCGTCCGCGTATGTGCGCTGTGACGACGAGGCCGTCCTCAACGAGATCCTCGCCGACAAGCGCTCGGCCACCCTGCGGCTGCGCCGGCTCGCCCCCACCGCCCTGGCCGCGCAGATCGACCCGGCCTCGCTCCTGGACGGCCTGCGCGAACTCGGCTACGCGCCCGCCGCGGAATCCGCCGACGGCGACGTCCTGATCACCCGCGCGGGCGCCCGCCGCACCCCGCCCCGCTCGGCCCCCGTCCCCGTCCCCGAGGGCCCGCCGCTCCCCGACCCCACCCTGCTGGGCGCGGCGGTCCGGGCCATCCGGGCCGGTGACACGGCCGCCACGGTCGTCCACAAGGACACCGGCCCCTCGGCCCCCGGGGACGCGCTGCCCCGTACGACGTCGGCCGAGACCCTGGTCACCGTCCAGGCCGCGGCGATGACCGGCTCCGCGATCTGGATCGGCTACGTGAACGCGGAGGGCGCCGCCAGCCAGCGCGTGATCGCCCCGGTCCGCGTCGAGGGCGGCTATGTGACGGCGTACGACCACACGGCCGACGAGGTCCGCACGTACCCCCTGCACCGCATCACGGGCGTGGCGGAACTGGCCGACGACCAGCAGACCTGACGGCCCGGGGTTCGGGTCCGGGTCCGGGTTCCGGGGCGCGGGGTTCCGTCCGGTGCCTCTCCGGGGCGTCTCCTCGGTGCGGCCGGTCAGGGCAGGATCTCGACGTACCCGTCGGTTCCGTGCACGCGGATCCGCTGCCCGTCCCGGATCAGCCGGGTGGCCCGCTCCACGCCCACGACGGCCGGCAAGCCGTACTCCCGGGCGATCACCGCGCCATGGGTCATCAGGCCGCCCACCTCCGTCACCAGGCCCGCGATTCCGACGAACAGCGGCGACCAGCTGGGGTCCGTGAAGGTCGTGACCAGGATGTCGCCCGCTTCGAGGTCGGCCTCCGCCATGTCAAGGATGACGCGGGCCCGCCCCTCGACGGTCCCGGCGGAGACCGGCAGGCCGGCGAGGGCGCCGGCCGGCACGTCGTCGCGCCGGTACGCCCCGGTGACGGCCTCACCGTCCGATGTGAGCACCCGGGGCGGTGTCAGCGCCTGGTACGACCGGAACGCGTCCTTGCGCTGCTGGATGAGCCGGTCATCCACCTGGTGCGAGCGCACCACGTCGCGCAGTTCCTGGAACGTGAGGGAGAAGATGTCCTCCTTCTCGGCGAGCACATGAGCCTGCACGAGGCGCTCGGCCTCCTCCATCAGGGCCCGCTTGTAGACGAAGTAGCGGCTGACGATGCCGTACTTCGGGTACTCCCGGTACCCGGCGAAGGCCCTGACCCGGTCGATCATCCGCTTGGCCTCGTCGGCCTTCCGGTCCCCGTCCGGCAGGGCCCGCAAGCGGGACAGCACCTCCTGTTCCTTCTTCCGCGCCTTCTGCCGCCCTTCCTCGAAGCGCCGCTCGGCGGCGCCCGGTTCGAAGATCCTGACGTTGTCGAGGATCACGGGCACGAGCGTGCTGGGGCGCTCGCTCCACCGTGGCCTGGTGATGTCGATCTCGCCGACGCAGCGCATGCCGTACCGGTCGAGGTAGGCCTCCATGGCGTCGCGCGCTTCGGCCCCGCCCGCGAGCTTCGCCAGCCCGTCCAGGAAGCCGTCGTCCTCGACGCCCTCGAGGAACGCCACCACTTCCGGGTGCGGGCGCACCACGTCGGCGACGCCGAGCAGCGCCAGTCCCATCTCCGACGTGATGTTGCCGGGCGCGGACAGCGTGAGCGTGTCAGCCGCGTTCTTCTCGCCCAGCCACTCCCGCAGCTTGTCGTTGAGCCACCACGTGGCCTCCATGCCCGCCATGATCGCCTGGATGTTCAGCGGATCGCCGAGGACTCGCCTGTGCTCCTCGAAGGCCTCCAGCAGGAAGTCGAACAGCGCCGGTCCGGACTTCGTCCGGATGTCGCGTTCCAGGGCGGCGACGGACACCTGGCTGCGCTCGATCAGCTCGGCGACGATGACCGGATCGGGCTCGGCCGGGGCGGACCGGACGACGGGCGGCGGCCCGCCGGGACCCGCGTCCGGGAGTGACGGGACGAAGCCGTCGCGGTCCAGGACGGTCTCCAGAGCGTCCCTGACCAGCGGATCACCCCTCCCCATGATGTCCAGGAGGGCGGCGCGGCTCGCGGGCGAGGCCAGGCGCCCGGTGACGTCGACGAACAGCCTCCCGCCGGCCTCGTGCATCGGCACCATGGCCGTCAGCTGCCACATGGAGAACCCCAGGGGCTTCATGGGGTCGGTCATCATCTGCTGATGACCGACGGAGACGTAGACGTGATTGTCCCGGTCGTCGGTCTCGGGGATGGGGAACAGGGTCGTGATCGGCCGGCTCTGAACGATCTGGAAGTCATCGTCGGCCAGGCACCATTCGATGTCCTGCGGGCGGCCGAAGCGCGCTTCGATCCGCCGCCCGAGCTCCACGAGACGCACGACCTGCCCATCCGTCAGCGACGGCTGCTCCTGCCGCCCCGCGTCGATCGCCACGTCCCGCGTACCGCCGGCCGGCAGGGCGTGAACGGCACGGTGTTTGGCGGCGATCGCCCTGGCGACGATCTCGCCGTCCCGCACCGTGAAGACATCCGGGTTCACCAGGCCGGAGACCAGGGCCTCGCCGAGGCCGAAGCCGGCGTCCACGGTGGCGACCTTCCGGTTGCCCGTGACGGGGTCGGCCGTGAAGAGGATGCCGGACGCGTGCGGGAGGACCATCTGCTGGACGACCACGGCCATGTGGACCGTGCGGTGGTCGATGCCGTGTTGCCGGCGGTAGTTCACGGCCCGCTCGGTGAACAGCGAGGCCCAGCACCGGCTGATGTGCTGGAGGACCGCCGTCGGCCCCACGATGTTCAGGTACGTGTCCTGCTGGCCGGCGAAGGAGGCCGTCGGCAGGTCCTCCGCCGTCGCGCTGGACCGGACCGCGCAGGCGGCCTGCCCGCCGAGCCGGCCGAGCGCGCCGGTGATCGCCGCCGCGAGATCGTCCGGGACGGCGATCCCTTCGATGGTCCGGCGGATCCGCGCGCTGAGCGTGCGGATTCCCTCCCGGTCGTCCGGGTTCAGGCACGACAGCTGATCGAGCTGATCGGCCATCGACGGCGCCCCGGCCATGACCCGCCGGAAGGCGTCCGTCGTCACGCAGAAGCCGTCCGGCACGCGGATGCCCTCGATCCGCGACAGCCCGCCCAGGTGCGCGCCCTTGCCACCGACGACCGCGACCTGTGTCTCGTCGATCTCCTGAAGGTCCAGCACATACTGCGCGGTCATCGCGATTCCTCCGGTTCTGCCGCCACTGGTCCGAGGTCACCGCGTCCCCCGTACGTCGACACCAGCAGATGCACGTCGTGCCCTCATTTCCGCAGGTTGTGGCCTCGGCCGACGATTCTGCGCCGTGACCAGGGTCTTGTGGCAAGCCCCCCGGTGCGCTATATCTTGATAGTGGCAAGGAGAGAGCTCTCCTTGCCTTTCCCTTTTTCCGCCGCGCGGTTTTTCCGCCGCCCGATGGAACCGGCCGGCTTCTCGCGAAGCGGTGGGTGAATCGACGTGGTTCGGCAACGGTGTCGGGGCGCGGGCCCCGTACCGGGTGGTGCGACTTCCGCCGGCTCAGATGTCGAGGAAGCGGACGTCCTTGGCATTGCGCTGGATGAAGGAGCGCCGTGCCTCGACGTCCTCGCCCATCAGCACCGAGAACAGGTCGTCGGCCTGCGCCGCGTCGTCCAGGGTGACCTGGCCCAGCACACGGTGGTCCACGTCCATCGTGGTGATGCGCAGCTCCTCGGCGTTCATCTCGCCGAGGCCCTTGAAGCGCTGGATCGAGTCGTCCTTGATCCGCTTGCCGTTCTGCTTGCCGAGGGCGACCAAGGCGTCGCGCTCACGGTCCGAGTACGCGTACTCGAAGTCGTCCCGGCCCCATTTGATCTTGAACAGCGGCGGGCGCGAGAGGTACACGTGACCGGCCTCGACCAGCGGGCGCATGAAGCGGAACAGGAAGGTCAGCAGCAGGGTGTTGATGTGCTGGCCGTCGACGTCGGCGTCCGCCATCAGAATGATCTTGTGATAGCGGAGCTTCTCGATGTCGAAGTCCTCGTGCACCCCGGTACCGAACGCCGAAATCAGCGCCTGGACCTCGGTGTTCTGGAGGATCTTGTCGATCCGCGCCTTCTCGACGTTCAGGATCTTGCCCCGGATCGGCAGGATGGCCTGGTACATCGGGTTACGGCCGGACTTCGCCGAACCACCGGCCGAGTCACCCTCGACGATGAAGATCTCGCACTTCGCCGGGTCGTTGGACTGACAGTCCGACAGCTTGCCCGGCAGCGAAGCCGATTCCAGCAGACCCTTGCGGCGCGTCAGGTCACGGGCCTTGCGGGCGGCGACGCGCGCCGTGGCCGCCTGGATCGACTTGCGGATGATGTCGGCGGCCTCGTTCGGGTTCCGGTCGAACCAGTCGTTGAGGTGCTCGTGCACGACCTTCTGCACGAAGGTCTTCGCCTCCGTGTTGCCCAGCTTGGTCTTCGTCTGACCCTCGAACTGCGGCTCACCCAGCTTCACCGAGATGATCGCCGTCAGACCCTCGCGGATGTCCTCACCCGCCAGGTTGTCGTCCTTCTCGCGCAGGAACCTCTTCTCCCGCGCGTACCGGTTGACCAGCCCCGTCATCGCCGCGCGGAAGCCCTCCTCGTGGGTACCGCCCTCGTGCGTGTGGATCGTGTTCGCGAAGGAGTACACGCTGTCGGAGAACTGGGTGTTCCACTGCATCGCGACTTCCACCGACAGCAGGCGCGCGGTGTCCTGCGCCTCCAGCGAGATGATCGACGGGTGGACGGGTTCGCCCTTGCGCACGTTCAGGTACTTCACGAAGTCGACGATGCCGCCCTCGTAGAAGTACTCCACCGTCCGCGCCGCCGGCTCGGACCCGTCGGCGTCCGGGTCGTCGGCGCCCACCGCGGCCTTCGCGGATTCACGCTCGTCGGTCAGCGTCAGGGTCAGGCCCTTGTTGAGGAAGGCCATCTCCTGGAAGCGGCGCGACAGCGTCTCGAAGGAGTACTGGGTGGTCTCGAAGATGTCGCCGTCGGCCCAGAACGTCAGCGAGGTGCCGGTCTCGGAGGTCTCCTCGTGCTGCTGGAGCGCGGCGGTCGGCACGCCCTTCTCGTACTCCTGGCTCCAGCGGTGCCCGCCGTAGCGCACCTCCGCCTCCACCCGTGTCGACAGGGCGTTGACCACGGACATGCCCACGCCGTGCAGACCGCCGGAGACGGCGTAGCCGCCGCCGCCGAACTTGCCGCCCGCGTGCAGCACCGTCAGTACGACCTCCAGGGCCGGCTTGCCCTCGGACGGCACGATGTCCACCGGGATGCCACGCCCGTTGTCGACGACCCTGATCCCGCAGTCGGCCAGGATCGTCACGTCGATGCGGTCCGCGTGCCCCGCGAGGGCCTCGTCGACCGAGTTGTCGACGATCTCGTGGACCAGGTGGTGCAGACCGCGCTCGCCGGTCGAGCCGATGTACATACCAGGCCGCTTGCGGACCGCCTCCAGACCCTCCAGGACCTGGATCTGACTGCCGGTGTAGGACGTGTCCCCCACGTCGCCCGTGGTGGGCACGGGTGCGGTGGCGTCGGCCGAAAGGTCTGAGGGAATACCGGGATCGGTCACAGGGGCGCTCTCTTTTCTGGCACGGCAGACCGCGCTCCCACCCAGTGGGGCGGGAGCGGCATGACGTCGGACGGAGGGTCGGTGCAGGGGCCCCGCCGACCGGCCGAGCCCCGTTCCCCAAGGTTCACCATAGAACCGGGAGTTAGGTTTAGCACACCCGACGCGAGTATGACAGATAGGGTTGCAAACCCCTTGAACGCCACCGTGACCGCCGTACATCCATCCAGTTGATCCCCCCTATGCGTGAAGCATCACATCCCCTTAGATCGCCACTCACGGATTCTCTCGCCCGGTGTCGCGGTCCGCTGAAAAAAGGGACCCGGGCACGGGCTGGAATTGGTCCGCAGCGTCCCTCGAAGCCGCCTCCGGAGACATGAGGCACCCACCTCCAGGTCATCCATCCGCCGCCCCGGGTGGAGGCGCCCACAGCGCGTTGCCGCCGATTCGCGGGCGGCGGTGTGAAGGGCGTCGAGCACCTCGCGGTGGCGGTGGGAAGGCGCGATCAACTCGGGCGGCGCGCTGCGACGGCGATCCGGCCGACGGGCCCGGTACGACGCCTCGCACCCGGCCCGTCGGCGCTCCGGCGAGGTAGACTCGTGTGTTTCGCGTGAACGTCGTACGTAGGTGGCAGCGCGCATCCCGGTGCACTGGCCGAGACGTTCTCGGAGCGTCGGGCACGGGCAGAGCCCGAGCCATGGCGAGTGTGCTGTCCCTCACGGGACGATCCCACTTCCGGAGGTATATGTGTCCTGCCTGATCGTCCAGAGCGACAAGACGCTGCTCCTCGAAGTCGACCACGAGCAGGCCGACGCCTGCCGCCGCGTGATCGCGCCCTTCGCGGAACTGGAGCGCGCCCCCGAGCACATCCACACCTACCGGCTGACCCCGCTCGGGCTGTGGAACGCCCGGGCCGCGGGACACGACGCCGAGCAGGTCGTCGACGCCCTCGTGAAGTACTCGCGCTACCCCGTACCGCACGCGCTGCTCGTCGACATCGCCGAGACGATGGGCCGCTACGGCCGCCTCACGCTCTCCAAGCACCCGGTCCACGGACTGGTGCTGACCTCCACCGACCGGCCCGTCCTGGAGGAGATCCTCCGGTCGAAGAAGGTCCAGCCGCTGGTCGGCGCCCGGATCGACCCCGACACGGTGGCCGTGCACCCCTCCGAGCGCGGGCAGGTCAAGCAGACGCTGCTGAAGCTGGGCTGGCCCGCCGAGGACCTCGCCGGTTACGTGGACGGCGAGGCGCACCCGATCGAGCTGGACGAGAGCGGCTGGGCGCTGCGGCCCTACCAGCAGCAGGCCGTCGAGGGCTTCTGGCACGGCGGCTCGGGAGTCGTCGTGCTGCCCTGCGGCGCGGGCAAGACGCTGGTCGGCGCGGGCGCCATGGCGCAGGCCAAGGCAACCACCCTGATCCTGGTCACCAACACCGTCTCCGCCCGGCAGTGGAAGCACGAGCTGGTGAAGCGGACCTCGCTGACCGAGGAGGAGATCGGCGAGTACAGCGGTACCCGCAAGGAGATCCGGCCGGTCACCATCGCCACCTACCAGGTGCTCACGACCCGCCGCAAGGGCGTCTACGCACACCTGGAGCTGTTCGACTCCCGCGACTGGGGTCTGGTGATCTACGACGAGGTGCATCTGCTGCCCGCGCCCGTCTTCAAGTTCACCGCCGACCTCCAGGCCCGCCGCCGGCTCGGCCTGACGGCGACGCTGGTGCGGGAGGACGGCCGCGAGTCGGACGTCTTCTCGCTGATCGGACCCAAACGGTTCGACGCCCCGTGGAAGGAGATCGAGGCGCAGGGCTACATCGCGCCCGCCGACTGTGTCGAGGTACGGGTCAATCTGACGGACAGCGAGCGGCTCGCGTACGCGACCGCCGAGGCCGAGGAGAAGTACCGGTACTGCGCCACGACCGCGACGAAGCGGAAGGTCACCGAGGCGCTGGTGCGCAAGCACAAGGGCGAGCAGACGCTGGTCATCGGGCAGTACATCGACCAGCTCGACGAGCTGGGTGAGCATCTGGACGCCCCGGTGATCAAGGGCGAGACGAGCAACGCCCAGCGGGAGAAGCTCTTCGACGCCTTCCGGCAGGGCGAGCTGAGCGTGCTGGTCGTGTCGAAGGTGGCGAACTTCTCCATCGACCTGCCGGAGGCCACCGTCGCGATCCAGGTGTCCGGCACGTTCGGTTCACGCCAGGAGGAGGCCCAGCGGCTCGGCCGGGTGCTGCGGCCGAAGGCGGACGGGCACGAGGCGCGGTTCTACTCGGTGGTCGCCCGCGACACGATCGACCAGGACTTCGCGGCCCACCGCCAGCGGTTCCTGGCCGAGCAGGGGTACGCGTACCGGATCGTGGACGCCGACGAGCTGCTGACGGACAACTGACCGTCCGGGGGCGGGGGTGCGCCGGCTCAGTGAGTGCGGCGGCGGACGCCCGCCTCCTGCGCGTACTCACCGAGGACGACGACGCCGAACGCGGCCCGTACGAAGATCTTGGCAGCGCGCAGGGCGTCACCGGCGCGGTGGCTGTAGTGGTGGCCGGTGGCCGCGGTCGCGCCGTGCGCGGGGCCGGTCTTTCGCGGGTTCAGGAAGACGGTGCTCATGTATTCCATGGTGCTCCGCCCGGCCGGTGAAGGCGTCGGCCCGCAGGCGGAAGGGGACGGGGCCGCGTCTACCCCTGTGGTCTCATGCCGTCCCCTACGGGGTGGACCCCCGCGGTCGTACGCAGATATTCGTTCGCGCCCGGCCCGGCCCGTCGATACAATCGCCGGTCTGCCCGCCTCCCGCACCGTGGTACCGGCAGCCCGGAAGGGCTCGCGCCGGCAGCCGGGGGAGCGCCGCCGACCGGACGGAAACCGGCCGACAGCCGTACGCACTGCCTGGTGCGTACCAGTGATCGATCCCCGAGCGGACCGCATCGCCCCCGGTCACCGGCCGGGGACGAGGGCCTTTCGTCAGGCCCCTCGCGTGCGGTCCGCCGTCCTGCGTTGAATGCCGGAGGCAACACCGTGCCCGCGCACGTACACGAAAGCGACACCACCACCGACCCCCTCGCCCATGAGCGCGCCCACCTCGCCGCCTCGCGCGCCGCGCTGCGCGCCATGCGTGAGGACGCCCAGGCCCTCGACATCCGCGATGTCACGGCGAACTGGGTGAACGCCGCAGTGCTGCAGGCCCAGCTCACCGACCGCATCAAATCGCTCGCCGACCTCAGCCACACCCCGCTCTTCTTCGGACGGCTGGACTACCTCCACGTGGTCGGTGCGGAGAAGGCCGAGGGCGCGGAGGGCGAGCAGTTCTACATCGGGCGCCGCCACGTCCACGACGCCGGCGGCGACCCGATGGTGATCGACTGGCGGGCGCCGGTCTCCCAGCCGTTCTACCGGGCGTCCCGCAACGACCCGCTCGACGTCGGCCAGCGGCGCCGCTTCGGCTACACCGGCGGCGAGCTGACCGCGTACGAGGACGAACACCTCACCGACCCTTCCCCAAGCTCCGAAGGAGCAGGGGAGATCCCACTGGCGGCGCAGACCAGCAAGCTGCTCCAGGCGGAGATCGAGCGGCCGCGTGTCGGCCCCATGCGCGACATCGTCGCGACGATCCAGCCGGAGCAGGACGAGATCGTCCGCAGCGAGCTGGGCGGCTCGGTCTGTGTGCAGGGCGGGCCCGGCACCGGGAAGACCGCCGTCGGCCTGCACCGGGTCGCGTATCTGCTGTACGCGCACCGGGAGCGGCTGGCCCGCACCGGGACGCTGGTCATCGGGCCGAACCAGTCCTTCCTGCACTACATCGAGCAGGTGCTGCCGGCCCTCGGTGAGCTGGAGGTGAAGCAGGCGACCGTCGACGACCTGGTGACGTCGCACGTCGAGGTCCGGGGCACGGACGAGGCGCGGGCCGCCGTCGTGAAGGGCGATGCCCGGATGGCCGAGGTGCTGCGGCGGGCGATCCGTTCGCACGTGAAGCCGCCGACGGAGCCGGTGATGGTGGTGCGCGGTTCCCGGCGCTGGCGGGTGCCCGCGTACGAGATCGAGGAGATGGTCAACGAGCTGCTGGCCCGGGACATGCGGTACGGGGCGGCGCACGAGGCCCTTCCGCAGCGCATCGCGCACGCCGTGCTGGTGCGGATGGAGGAGGCGGGCGAGGCGCCCGACGACCGGGTGCAGAACGCGGTGGCCCGCAACCCCGCGGTGAAGGCGGCGGTGAAGGCGGTCTGGCCTGCGGTCGAGCCGTCGAAGCTGGTGCTGCGGCTGCTGTCCGACCCGGAGTTCCTGGCCGCACAGGCGGACGGGCTGCTGACCGAGGACGAGCAGAAGCTGATCCTGTGGACCAAGCCGGTCCGCAGTGTGAGGTCCGCGAAGTGGTCGGCGGCGGACGCGGTGCTGATCGACGAGGCGATGGACCTGGTGGCGCGCACGCACTCGCTGGGCCATGTCGTGATCGACGAGGCGCAGGACCTCTCCCCCATGCAGTACCGGGCGGTGGGCCGGCGCTGCTCGACCGGTTCGGCCACTGTCCTGGGCGATCTGGCCCAGGGCACGACGCCGTGGTCGACGCAGAGCTGGGCCCAGGCGCTGCACCATCTGGGCAAGTCGGACGCGGTGGTGGAGGAGCTGACGGCGGGCTTCCGCGTGCCGCGCGAGGTGATCGCGTACGCGTCCCGGCTGCTGCCGGTGATCTCGCCCGGCCTGGCGGCGGTCGAGTCGGTGCGTGAGTCGCCCGGCTCGCTGTCGGTACGGGGGGTGGAGGCCACGACCACCGACGCGCTGGACGCGGCGGTGGTCGCGGCCTGCGAGGAGTCGCTGAAGCAGGAGGGTTCGACCGGCCTGATCGCCGCCGACGCCCGCATCCCGGCGCTGGCGGCCGCCCTGACGGCGGCGGGCCGCAGCTACCTCTCCCCCGGCCAGGAGACGACCGCCGAGTCCCGGCTGACCCTGGTCCCGGCGTCACTGGCGAAGGGCCTTGAGTACGACTACGTGGTGCTGGACGAACCGGCGGCGGTGGTCGACGGCGAACCGGACGAACGAACGGGCCTGCGCCGCCTGTACGTGGCCCTGACCCGAGCGGTATCGGGCCTGATCGTGGTCCACGCGACCCCCCTGCCGCACCAACTCCAATCAACCGAGTAGCCACCCAAGCCCCTCCGGCCGACCATTCAAGCCCCTCCGGGCGGCCGTTCAAGCCCCCTCGGCCGGCCGTTCAAGCCCCTCCGGGCGGCCGTTCAAGCCCCTCCGGCGATTGAGGAGCGGGGGTCCGGGGGCGGAGCCCCCGGGTTCACGAACCCCCGGGCCCCGCCCCTCACCCCGACACCCAGGCACCCGGAAACCCAGGCACCGCAACCCGGGGGCTCCGCCCCCCTACGCGTCGAGCACCGCCCGCCACTCCCGTACCGCCGCCGCGTCCACCGGCCCCGACCAGCCGCCGGGCCGCGCCGCGCCACCGATGTGGACGGCGTCGATCCCCGCGTCCAGCAGTTCCGGCAGATGGTCGAGCCGCAGCCCGCCACCGACCAGGATCTGCGGCTCGTACCCCGGCTCCCCCTTGCGCGCCGCCTCGACCAGCAGCGTGGGGATGCCGTCGTCCACCCCGGCGGCCGACCCCGCGGTGAGATACGTGTCCAGGCCCGGGAGATCCGCGAGCGCCTTGCGCAGGGCGTCCCGGTCGGCGGCACGGTCGATCGCGCGGTGGAACGTCCAGTGGCAGCCGTCCAGCTCGGCGATGATCCGCTCGACGGCCACGAGATCCGGGCGGCCGTCCGCGTCCAGGAAGCCGAACACGAATTCGTCCGCGCCCTCCGCCCGCAGCTCGTGCGCCTTGCGTACGAGTACATCGATGTCACCGGCCGCGAAGCCGTCCGCCACTCTGAGCATCACCCGCAGGGGGATGTCCACCGCGGCGCGGATTGCCGCGAAGGTCGCACAGGACGGGGTGAGGCCGTCCGCCGCCATGTCGGTGACCAGCTCAAGCCGGTCCGCACCACCCGCCTGGGCAGCGACCGCGTCCTCCGCGTCGAGAGCGATCACCTCCAGGACTGCACGGTTGCTCATGGGAACCCAATCCTCCAGGAAGCAGCTATAGGTCTAGTCCAATGGCCAGCCTACGGGCCGGACGGCCGAGGACACAGCCTCACCGCGCACGTGAAGATACGCCAGGTCAGAGGCACGCCAGGCAACCAGACGGCCGGAATTCGCGCGTCCACGGCGGACCACCCTTGCGGATTCATAGGGGTAGGGGGTATACCTGAATCAGCACCACATACCCCCCGGGGGTATGAATGATCCCCTACCGAGGAGGCCCCGTGTCCGCGCAGACCGCAGCCACCACCGGCACCACTGACATCAGTGGCACCACCGGTACCGGCGCCGCAGAGGTCGAGCTCGCCATCGGCGGCATGACCTGCGCCTCGTGCGCGGCCCGTATCGAGAAGAAGCTCAACCGGATGGACGGGGTCGAGGCCACCGTCAACTACGCCACCGAGAAGGCCCGGGTCAGCTACCGGGGCGAGGACGTCTCCGTACAGGACCTGATCACCACCGTCGAGAAGACCGGCTACAGCGCGCACGAGCCCGCTCCCCCGGTACGTACCGCTGACGCACCCGCCGAGGCGGCGAAGGCGGAGGCGGACGAGCTCCGCCCGCTGCGGCAGCGGCTGATCACCGCGGTCCTGCTCGCGGTGCCGGTGATCGCGATGGCGATGATCCCGGCGCTCCAGTTCGACAACTGGCAGTGGCTCTCGCTGACCCTCGCGGCGCCCGTCGTCACGTATGCCGCCTGGCCCTTCCACCGCGCCGCGTGGACCAACGCCCGGCACGGCGCGGCCACCATGGACACGCTGATCTCGGTCGGCACCTCGGCCGCGTTCCTGTGGTCGGTGTGGGCGCTCTTCTTCGGCACCGCCGGAATGACCGGCATGACGCACCCCTTCGAGCTGACCATCGGCCGCAGCGACGGCGCCGGGAACATCTACCTCGAAGCCGCCGCCGGAGTCACCGCGTTCATCCTGGCCGGGCGCTACTTCGAGGCCCGCTCCAAGCGGAAGGCGGGTGCGGCGCTGAAGGCCCTGCTCGAACTGGGCGCCAAGGAGGTCACCGTCCTGCGCGACGGCCGTGAGGTGACCGTGGACACGGCGGACCTCCAGGTCGGGGACCGCTTCCTGGTCCGGCCCGGCGAGAAGATCGCCACCGACGGCACCGTCGTCGAGGGCAACTCGGCGGTGGACGCCTCCATGCTCACCGGTGAGTCGGTCCCCGTCGAGGTCGGCGTCGGCGACCCGGTGACCGGTGCCACGCTCAACGCGGGCGGCCGGCTCGTCGTCGAGGCGACCCGGATCGGCGCCGACACCCAGCTGGCCCGGATGGCCAAGCTGGTCGAGGACGCGCAGA
This sequence comes from Streptomyces sp. NBC_01260, assembly GCF_036226405.1. NCBI lineage: Bacteria > Bacillati > Actinomycetota > Actinomycetes > Kitasatosporales > Streptomycetaceae > Streptomyces > Streptomyces sp. NBC_01260. Next base: position 3,585,965 of record NZ_CP108464.1, read on the forward strand.
ACGGCAAGGCGGCGGCCCAGCGCCTCGCCGACCGGATCTCGGCGGTGTTCGTCCCCGTGGTGATCGCGCTCGCGCTCGGCACGCTCGGCTTCTGGCTCGGCAACGGCTCGGGACTGACGGCCGCGTTCACCGCCGCCGTCGCCGTACTGATCATCGCCTGCCCCTGCGCCCTCGGCCTCGCCACACCCACCGCCCTCATGGTCGGCACCGGACGCGGCGCCCAGCTCGGCATCCTGATCAAGGGCCCCGAGGTCCTGGAGACCACCCGCCGCGTCGACACGATCGTGCTGGACAAGACCGGCACCGTCACCACCGGCAAGATGACCCTCCAGACCGTCCACACCGCCCCCAACGCCACCGAGACCGACGTACTGCGCCTCGCCGGCGCCCTGGAACACGCCTCCGAACACCCCATCGCCCAGGCCGTCGCCACCGGAGCCGGCGAACGCATCAACGCCTCCCTCCCCACCCCCGAGGACTTCGCCAACGTCCCGGGCCTCGGCGTCCAGGGCGTCGTCGAGGGCCATGCCGTTCTCGTGGGCCGCGAGCAGTTGCTGGCCGAGTGGGAGATCCGCCTCCCCGCGGAGCTGGCGCGCCGGAAGGCGGAGGCCGAGGCGGCGGGCCGCACGGCGATCGCGGTCGCCTGGGACGGCGAGGCGCGTGCGGTCCTGGAGGTGGCCGACGCGGTGAAGGACACCAGCGCCGAGGCGATCAAGAGGCTCCGCGCGCTCGGTCTGACACCGATCCTGCTGACCGGCGACAACCGGGCGGTGGCGGAATCGGTCGCGGCCGAGGTCGGCATCGACGAGGTGTACGCGGAGGTCATGCCGGAGGACAAGGTCGACGTCGTCAAGCGCCTCCAGGCGCAGGGGCGTTCGGTCGCGATGGTCGGTGACGGTGTGAACGACGCCGCCGCCCTCGCCCAGGCCGATCTGGGCCTCGCGATGGGCACCGGCACGGACGCGGCGATCGAGGCGGGTGACCTGACCCTGGTCCGGGGGGACCTGCGGGCCGCCGCCGACGCGATCCGGCTGTCGCGGAAGACCCTCGGCACCATCCGGACGAACCTGTTCTGGGCCTTCGCCTACAACGTGGCCGCCCTCCCGCTGGCCGCGGCGGGCCTGCTGAACCCGATGATCGCGGGTGCGGCGATGGCGTTCTCGTCGGTGTTCGTGGTCGGCAACTCACTGCGGCTGCGGGGGTTCAGGGCCGGGGTGTGACCGACTGCGCGTCCCCGCCCGCGGGCGGCCCCTCGCTCAACGGGGCTGTTGCCAGGCCCCGTTGTCAGTGGCCTGACCTAGGGTTTCGGCATGACCAGCTGGATGCACGACTCGTTTCCCGGCCACGAGGTGAACCTCGTCCTCTCCCGCGGACTGTCCCTCGACGCACTGACCGAAGGCCTTCGCGGGCTGCGCCGCGAGCCGCTCGCCCACGGCGAGGCGGGCGAGTGGGCCTGGGCGGTGCACGACATGCTCGACGACGGGACCGAGGACTACGAGGGTGTCGACTACCGGCGTCTGTGCCCGGAGGGCACGGAGCTCGTGGTGTTCGTCACCGAGCCGTGCAGCGCGAAGGCGCACGGGCCCCATTTCCACTACCTGCGCAGCGGCGTCACGACCTTGTTCTTCAGCTTCGAGGACATCGGTCAGCGGGTGGGCGACAACCCCGACTACTTGTCGGCCGAGCTCCTCGCCGCCGGACTCATAGGCCCCGGGGCATGGTGCGAGAAGGCTGACACGGACGACGACCACGAGTGCTTCGACCACCACTACGACGACGAGGACCGGCTCGTGAAGGCGATAGCGGACTGCTTCGCCCTGCCGTCGCCCCCGCTCGCCCTTGAGGTGACGGCCAAGTGACCGCGATCCCCCCGGACACGTTCGTCACCTACGCCAGGGGTTTGGACCTGCCGGCCCTCACCGCCGTCTTCACCGAGGCGATGTGTCCCGTCCGCACGTCGGGCGCATCGGACGGCTGGGCCTGGGTGACACACGACGCGACCGCCCTGAGCGGGCAGGCGGTCGTGGACCTGGCACGCGATATCACCGGATTCCGCTACGCGGAGCGGTTCGGCGGACCCGGCCGCGTGGAGACGGTGTTCCTGGCCTCCACTCCCGCGTGCACATGCCCGCACGGGCGGAACTACATGGTTCCGCACTGCCCCGAGCACCCGTTCAACTTCGTCCACAGCCGGGGCGGGTTCGAGGAGGGGTACTTCAACGTCGGGCGGCGCCGCGAGTCGTGTCGCCACGGCGACCTGCTGATACGGGAGTTGCTGGACGCCGGGATCGTCGGCCGGGAGACCCCGGCATACGACGCCGATCCGTCGTTCAACGCCGACGGCGCCGTGACGATGCGGATCATCGCCGACCACTTCGGGCTGCCCCGCCACGGCCTGAGCAGCGCCCCGGCGGATCACCTCCCGGTCAGCACGAACCGCACCGCCGTCCCCGGCGTCACCCGTGCCGCCGCCGCCAGCGCGGATTGCGGGACGACGCCCACCACCGGGTAGCCGCCCGTCGTCGGATGATCGTTCAGGAACACCACCGGGCGGCCGTCCGGAGGGACCTGGACCGCGCCCAGCACCATCCCCTCGCTGGGCAGTTCGCCCTGCCGGGCCCGGACCAGCGCGGGGCCCTCGGTGCGCAGGCCGATGCGGTTGCTCTGCGGCGAGACGCGGTACGCCGCCGTGGTGAGCGTGCGCAGCGCGGCGGACGTGAACCAGGTGTGGCGGGGGCCGAAGAGCACCGGAAGCACCAGTTCGGCGGGCACCCCCGGCCACGGCACCGCCGCGGCGGGCGGGGCGCCGGGCGGCGGGGGCGGGCCCAGCGGCAGCACGTCGCCGTCGCTCAGGGGCGCCGGGCCCAGCCCGGAGAGCAGGTCGGCGGACCGGCTGCCGAGCACCGGCTCCGGTTCCAGGCCGCCCGCGAACGCCAGGTATCCGCGCAGCCCGTACGCCGCGGGGCCGGCGTCCAGCACCGCGCCCGCCGGTACGTCGACCGCGGCTCCCCATGCCACCGGCCGCCCGTCCACCGTCACCCGGCAGGGCGCACCGCCGACGACCACCCGCACGGCACGACTCGGGCGGACCGCGCAGCCGGTGGCGGTCGTCTCCAGCAGCGCGGCGGTGACGGGGTTGCCGGCCAGCCGGTTGGCGAGCCGGGCGGACGGTGCGTCCAGGGCGCCGGCCCGCCCCACCCCCAGGTGCGCGTGGCCGAAGCGCCCCTCGTCCTGCACGGTGGTCAGGGCCCCGGCGCGGACGACCTCGATCACCGCGCTCACGCTTCCGCCCCCGAACCCGCGTCCGCGTCCGTGTCCGCCTCGACGAAGCGGACGCGCGCGCCGGGCGCCAGCAGCGCGGGCGGTTCGCGGTCCGGGTTCCACAGGGCGGCCGGGTCCGGCATCCGGCCGATCAGCTGCCAGCCGCCGGGGGACGGGCGCGGGTACACGCCGGTGTAGGGGCCCGCCAACGCCACCGCACCGGCCGGGACCCGGGTCCGTGGAGTCGCCCGGCGCGGCAGGTGGAGGTGGTCCGGCAGGCCCGTCAGGTAGCCGAATCCCGGGGCGAACCCGCAGAAGGCGACCCGGAATTCGGTCCCGGTGTGGATGGCCGCCACCTCGGCGGCCGCGACGCCCCACGCCTCGGCGACGTCGGCCAGGTCCGGGCCGTCGTACACGACCGGGATCTCCACCGCCTGCCCGGTGTCGCGCCGCAGCGGCGGTACCCGCCAGGACGCCAGCTCACGGGCGAGCCCGGCCGGGTCCCGCGCGATGCCGTCCAGCAGAACCGTCCGCGCACCGGGCACGACCTCGCGCACACCGGGCAGTTCACCGGCCGCGCGGCGCCGCAGCACCTCCGCGTGGAAGGCTTCCGTCTCCTCCCCGGAGCCCAGCTCGACGAGCAGCGCGTCCGCTCCCGCGGTCAGCACGACCGGCCCCGGCCCGCGTCCCTCGCCGTCCGGCGGCGGCGCACTCATGCGAAGGCCCGCACCACGACGCCCGCCTCTTCCAGCGCGGCCCGTACCCGCCGGGCGATGTCCGCCGCTCCGGGGGTGTCGCCGTGGACGCACAGGGACCGCGCCGCGACCGCGATCCGTGTGCCGCCGGCCGCGGTCACGCTCCGGTCCACCGCGAGACCGACGCTGCGACGCACCACCTCGTCCGCGTCGTGCACGACCGCGTCCGGCTCGGCGCGCGGCACGAGTGTCCCCTGCGGGGTGTACGCGCGGTCGGCGAAGGCCTCCTCGACCGCGGGCAGCCCCGCCTCGGCGGCCCGTACGAGCAGCCGGGAGCCGGGCAGCCCGAGGACGGCGAGCCCCCCGCCCGCCAGCCGGACGCCCTCGATCACCGCCGCCGCCTGCTCGTCGTCGCGGACCGCGCGGTTGTAGAGGGCGCCATGCGGTTTGACGTACGAGACGGTGGCACCGGCCGCCTCGGCGAACACCCGCAACGCACCGATCTGGTACGCCACTTCGGCGGTCAGCTCGCCGGCCGGCACATCCATGGAGCGGCGCCCGAAGCCCGCCAGGTCGCGGTACGAGACCTGCGCGCCGATCCGCACGCCCCGGGCGGCCGCGGTGTCGCAGACCCGCCGCATCACCGAGGGGTCCCCCGCGTGGAAGCCGCATGCCACGTTGGCGCTGGTCACGCACGCGAGGAGCGCCTCGTCGTCGGTGAGCGACCAGCGCCCGAACCCCTCGCCGAGATCGGCGTTGAGATCCATGGGAGCCGCCGCGGCCGGCTCGTCCCCCCGGTCCGCAGGATTCATCGGATTCGTCACGAAGCGCACGTTAGCGCCTTCGCGGGCTCAGAAGACGAACAGCTCGCTCTCCTTCACCCCCTCCAGCTCGTACCGCGTCCCCACCAGCGGCCGGTCCGCGTACAGCCTGATCAGCGTCGCCCCGTCCCCCCGGTACCGCCCCGGGGCCCGGCCCTCGTGCTCGGTCCCGATGGTCAGCTCCTCGCCGCTGTCCTCCAGCCGCGCGACCAGCAGCGGCGTCTTCCCACGCCGGGCGAACGGGGCCAGGAGCCTGAGCGCGTGGGTCAGCCCGGCGCCCTGGTACGCCCCGTCGAGCCCCCAGGCCTCACGCACGTCCCCCGCGTGAATCCACTCCCCGAGCGCCACCGCGTCCAGCTTCCCGCCCGCCTTGGCGATGGCCGTACCGGCCTCGTTCATCCCGCGCTCCAGCTCGTCCACCACCTGCGCGTCCGTCCAGTCGGCGCGCTCGGCGATGTCGCGGTCGTTGCACTCGGGGCTGAACACATCCGGCCCGAACCGGCTCTCCACCACCCGGTCGAGCACGGAACCGCAGTGCGCGAGGACATGCCGCACCGTCCAGCCGGGGCACGCGGTGCGCAGAGCGAAGTCGCTCGCGGCGGCGGACCGCAGCAACGGGAGGAGGGCCTCCCGCTCGGTGCGCAGGAGGAGACCGGGCAGTTCGGGATCGCGTTCGTCAGCCATGCCCCCCAGCCAACCATCCGGCTCCCCGGCGGACTTGGGTATTCGGCGAACACGCGGCCCGGCGCCCGGCGCCGCCGCGGCGGCGGGACACGCGGGGGAGGTCGTAACCTCAACGGCATGGACGACGACACCGCCCGGCCCGACCGCCACGGCGCCGACGACGCACTGCGCGGCCGGTGGCGCGACTGCCTGGTCCCGGCCCAGCGCGGCGCCGACGGCCCGGACCCGCTGCCGTACGCCGACAACCTCCTGGCACGCTGGGCCGAACCCCAGCGCAAGTACCACACCGCGGCCCATCTGACGGCGGTCCTGGACCGCGTCGACACGCTCGCCGGCCACGCCGCGGACCCGGACGCCGTACGGCTCGCCGCCTGGTTCCACGACGCGGTCTACCGCCCCGACCGCTCCGAGAACGAGGAGCGCAGCGCCGTCCTCGCCGAGCGCGCGCTGCCCGAGGCGGGGGTGCCCGCCGGGACCACCGCCGAGGTCGCCCGGCTGGTCCGGCTCACGGTCACGCACGATCCGGCCGACGGCGACAGCAACGGCGAGGTGCTGTGCGACGCGGACCTGGCGATCCTGGCGTCGTCGCCGAAGGAGTACGCGCGGTACGCGGCCCAGGTGCGCGAGGAGTACGGCTTCGTCCCCGACGAGGCGTTCCGGGAGGGCCGGGCGGCCGTGCTGCGGCAGCTCCTGGAGCTGCCGCGGCTGTTCCGTACGCCGTACGGGGCGGCCGAGTGGGAGCCGAGGGCCCGGCACAACCTGCTGACGGAGCTGGAGCTGCTCGCACGCTGAGCGGACACTCCGCCGGCACCGGACCGCTCCGGAGCGGTGCCGGCCCGATCCGTCCCGACCCGGTCCGACCCGGTCCGATCCGGTCCGATCCGGTCCGATCCGGTCCGATCCGGTCCGGCCGGGAATGTAACGGGTAAGCGCACTGTTAGGACCTGTCATGCCCGACTCTGCCGCTCGCCGCTCGCGTATGCCCCTGGCCGTATACATACTCGGCCTCTCCGTCTTCGCCCTCGGCACCAGCGAGTTCATGCTCTCCGGGCTGCTGCCGCCCATCGCCGACGACATGAACGTGTCGATCCCGCGCGCCGGGCTCCTCATATCCGCGTTCGCGATCGGCATGGTGGTGGGCGCCCCGCTGCTCGCCGTCGCGACGCTGCGGCTGCCGCGCCGCACCACCCTCATCGCGCTGATCTCGGTCTTCGGCCTCGGCCAGGTCGCGGGCGCGCTCGCGCCGACGTACGAGATCCTCTTCGCTTCCCGGGTGATCAGCGCCTTCGCGTGCGCCGGGTTCTGGGCCGTGGGTTCTGCCGTCGCCATCGCGATGGTCCGGGTGGACCAGCGGGCGCGCGCCATGGCCGTGATGATCGGCGGACTGTCCATCGCCAACGTGCTGGGGGTGCCGCTGGGGGCCTTCCTCGGGGAGCACCTCGGCTGGCGGTCGGCGTTCTGGGCGGTCGGGGTGGCCTCCGCGATCGCGCTCGTCGGGGTGGCGACGCTGATCCCCCGTATCCCCGTCCCGGACGAGAAGCCGCAGCTGAAGCGGGAGATGGGCATCTACCGCGACCGGCAGGTGTGGCTGTCCATCGCGATCACCGCGCTCGCGGCCGGTGGTGTGTTCTGCGCGTTCAGCTATCTCGCGCCGGTGCTGACGGACGTCGCCGGGCTGGACTCCGGCTGGGTGCCGACCGTGCTCGCGCTGTTCGGGATCGGCGCGCTGATCGGTACGACGATCGGCGGCCGGGTCGCGGACGCGCACCTCTTCGGGGTGCTGCTGAGCGGGATCACGGCCTCGACGGTCTTCCTGGCCGCGCTGGCGCTGTTCGCCTCCAGCCAGGTCGCCGTGATCGTGCTCTCGTTCCTGCTGGGTCTGTCGGCGTTCTACACGGCCCCGGCGCTGAACGCCCGGATGTTCAACGTCGCGGGCGCCGCCCCCACGCTGGCCGGTGCGACGACCACCGCCGCGTTCAACACCGGAAACACCAGTGGCCCCTGGCTGGGCGGCACGGTGATCGACGCGGACTTCGGGTTCGCGGCGACCGCGTGGGCGGGGGCGGCGATGACCGTACTGGCACTGGTGGCGGTGGTGTTCTCGCTGCGGCTGCAGCGCGGCCGCACCTCGTCGTCCCGGCTGGTGGCGGGTGCGCCGGCCGCCAGTTCGCAGGGCGCGGCGATGGAGTCCGCGCCCTCGACGGCCACCTGAGCGCTCTCAGCCCGGCGCCGGGCGCCCCTTCGGGCGGCGCAGGCCCGCTTCGGTGATCCGGCGGACCAGCTCCTTGGAGCCGATCTGCCGGGCGCCGGCCCGTACCGCGTCCTCGTACCGGGCCTCCGGGATGTCGTAGTGGTCCCGCTCGAAGGCCCGCTCCGGGCAGCCGATGGACGCCGCGAAGGCGTGCAGCTCGTCGAACGACTCGTCGCTGACCAGGTGCGACCAGAGTCGCCCGTGCCCCGGCCAGTCCGGCGGATCGATGTAGAGGGTCACGGACGCGCTATCGCGCTGAGCGAGCCGACCGGGGCGACCGCCACGGCGGCCTTCGTGCACACCCAGTGCGGGTCCGGGCCCAGCTCCGGTTCGACATCCAGCGCGTGCGGGTCGCCCGCGTCGCAGACCGGGCACAGCGGCCAGCGCCCGTACTCCTCCAGCAGCGCGTCCTGGACGTCCTGGGCGACGAGGCCGACCACGAATTCCACGCCTTGTGGCCACTGCTCGACCCACCAGCGCCGGTGCGTCACCGCGTCCTCGACCATCGAGACGATCTGCGCCTGCGCGACGTCTCCGGCGGCCAGGTCGGCCATGACGAGTGCGCGGGCGGTGTGCAGCGCCTGCTCCAGGCGATTCAGCTCCATACGGCCATTGTCCACCTGCGCACCGGCCCGCCCCGCCGTCGCCGCCAGAGGTCGGGACCAAAGGGGGGTTGACGGACATGCGCGTTGAAAATATCTTTCAAATGTGACCAATGACCTGAAGGAAAGTTTCAGCGCTGATTCGCCGCCCGCCCCGGCCGCCCTCGCCGCCAAGGTGCGCACGCTCGCGCCGTCCATGACCCGCTCCATGCAGCGGGTCGCCGAGGCGGTCGCGGGTGACCCGGCGGGCTGCGCCGCCCTGACGGTCACCGGTCTCGCCGAGCTCACCGGCACCAGCGAGGCCACGGTGGTCCGCACCGCCCGCCTCCTCGGCTACCCCGGCTACCGCGACCTGCGCCTCGCGCTCGCCGGTCTCGCCGCCCACCAGCAGTCCGGCCGGGCCCCCGCCGTCACGGCCGACATAGCGGTCGACGACCCGATCGCCGACGTGGTCGCCAAGCTCGCCTACGACGAGCAGCAGACCCTCGCCGACACGGCCGCCGGGCTCGACACCGTGCAGCTCGGTGCCGCCGTGGCAGCCGCCGCCACGGCCCGCCGGATCGACATCTACGGGGTCGGCGCCTCCTCACTCGTCGGCCAGGACCTGGCCCAGAAGCTGGCCCGTATCGGCCTGATCGCGCACTCCAACATGGACCCGCACCTGGCGGTGACCAACGCCGTGCAGCTGCGCGCCGGTGACGTGGCCATCGCGATCACCCACTCCGGTTCGACCGGTGACGTCATCGAGCCGCTGCGGGTCGCCTTCGACCGCGGCGCGACGACGATCGCGATCACCGGCCGCCCCGACGGGCCGGTCACGCAGTACGCCGACCACGTACTGACCACGTCCACGGCCCGCGAGAGCGAGCTGCGCCCCGCCGCGATGTCGAGCCGGACGAGCCAGCTCCTGGTCGTCGACTGCCTGTTCATCGGAGTCGCGCAGCGTACGTACGAGACGGCGGCCCCGGCCCTCGCCGCCTCCTACGAGGCGCTGGCCCACCGCCACAACCCCCGCACCCGCTGACGTCCGAACAGACAACCCCGCACCCGCACCCGCAGAACCGTACGAGTTCAAGAAAGCAGAGCCGCTCTCCATGACCTCCATCACCGACGCCGACGCCACCACCCCCGACGGATACGGGGAGCTGCGCGCCCAGCTCGCGACGCTCACCACCGAGGCGTTCCGCCCCGAGCTCGCCGACATCGACCAGCTGGCCACCGCGGAGATCGCCCGGATCATGAACGGCGAGGACCAGACCGTCCCCGCCGCCGTCGCCGCCCGGCTGCCCGAGATATCCGCCGCGATCGACGCCACCGCGGCGCGCATGGCCCGCGGCGGCCGGCTGATCTACGCGGGCGCCGGCACCGCGGGCCGCCTCGGCGTGCTGGATGCCAGCGAGTGCCCGCCCACCTTCAACACCGACCCGGCGGACGTCGTCGGCCTCATCGCCGGCGGCCCGTCCGCGATGATCACCGCCGTCGAGGGCGCCGAGGACAGCAAGGAGCTGGCCGCCGCCGACCTGGACGCCCTGGGCCTCACCGCCGACGACACCGTGGTCGGCATCTCGGCCTCCGGCCGCACGCCGTACGCGATCGGCGCCGTCGAGCACGCCCGCGCCAAGGGCGCGCTGACCATCGGCCTGTCCTGCAACGCGGACTCCGCGCTGGGCGGGGCGGCCGAACACCCCGTCGAGGTCGTCGTCGGCCCGGAGCTGCTCACCGGTTCCACCCGGCTCAAGGCGGGCACCGCCCAGAAGCTCGTCCTCAACATGCTCTCGACGATCACGATGATCCGGCTCGGCAAGACGTACGGAAACCTCATGGTCGACGTGCGTGCCTCCAACGAGAAGCTGCGCGCCCGTTCCCGGCGGATCGTCTCGCTGGCCACCGGGGCTTCGGACGCCGAGATCGAGGCCGCGCTCGCCGCCACCGACGGTGAGGTGAAGAACGCCATCCTCACCATCCTCGGCCAGGTCGACGGCCCCACCGCCGCCACCCTCCTGTCCGCGTCGGACGGCCACCTGCGCGCTGCGCTCGCCGCCGCCCCCCGCACCACCTGACCTCCCGCTCCACCTCCGCTCCCCCGCACAGCAAGGCACCACGCACCATGGCTACAGAAGACAAGAACCGCGCCACTGCCGCCGCGATCCTTCCGCTCGTCGGTGGCGCCGCGAACGTCAGCTCCATCGCCCACTGCATGACCCGGCTCCGGCTGGGCCTGCACGACCGCTCGCTCGTCCAGGACGACGCGCTGAAGGCCGTACCCGCCGTCATGGGCGTGGTCGACGACGACACGTACCAGATCGTTCTCGGTCCCGGTACGGTCGCCCGCGTCACGCCGGAGTTCGAGAAGCTCGTCAAGGAGGGCCGGGCGTCCGCCCCGGAGCCCGCCACCACGGTCACGGCCGAGGAGCTCGCCTCGCAGGGCGCCGAGATGAAGGCGGCACGGAAGGCGAAGAACGCCACGCCGTTCAAGCTCTTCCTGCGCAGGATCGCCAACATCTTCGTGCCCCTGATCCCGGCCCTGATCGGCTGCGGCATCATCGCCGGGCTCAACGGCCTGCTGGTCAACCTCGGCTGGCTGACGTCGGTCACCCCGGCCCTGGCGGCGATGGCGTCCGGCTTCATGGCGCTGATCGCGGTCTTCGTCGGCTACAACACGGCGAAGGAGTTCGGCGGTACGCCGATCCTCGGCGGTGCGGTCGCGGCCATCATCGTCTTCCCGGGCGTCGCGAACATCGAGGCGTTCGGCCAGAAGCTCTCCCCCGGCCAGGGCGGCGTCCTCGGCGCCCTGGGCGCGGCGGTGCTCGCGGTGTACGTGGAGAAGTGGTGCCGCCGCTGGGTCCCGGAGGCGCTGGACGTCCTGGTCACCCCGACCCTGACGGTCCTGATCTCCGGCCTGGTGACGATCTTCGGCCTGATGTACGTGGCGGGTGAGGTCTCCACCGCGATCGGCACGTTCGCCGACTGGCTGCTGTCCAACGGCGGAGCGGGCGCGGGCCTGGTGCTCGGCGGCTTCTTCCTCCCGCTGGTCATGCTGGGCCTGCACCAGGCGCTGATCCCGATCCACACCACGCTCATCGAGCAGCAGGGCTACACGGTCCTGCTCCCGATCCTCGCCATGGCAGGTGCCGGCCAGGTCGGTGCGGCCATCGCGGTCTACTTCCGCCTCCCCCGCAACGAGTCGATCCGCAGGACCATCAAGTCCGCCCTGCCCGCGGGCTTCCTGGGCGTCGGCGAGCCGCTGATCTACGGTGTCTCGCTGCCGCTGGGCCGCCCGTTCATCACGGCGTGCGTGGGCGGCGCGTTCGGCGGCGCGTTCGTCGGCTTCTTCAACCAGCTCGGTGACGCGGTCGGCTCCACCGCGATCGGCCCGTCCGGCTGGGCCCTGTTCCCGCTGCTGGACGGCAACCACGGCCTGGGCGCGACGATCGCGATCTACGGGGGCGGCCTGGTCGTCGGCTACCTGGCCGGCTTCGTCGCCACGTACTTCTTCGGCTTCAGCAAGGACCTGCTGACGGAGTTCAACGTGTCGCAGGAACCGGCCGCTTCGACGGCGACCGCGGCGGGCACCCCCGCACCGGTCACCGGCCCGGACCCGCTCGAAAAGACCCCCGCCGGGGTCTGAACCCGCGCATGACCGAGGGCGGCACCCGACACCGGGCGCCGTCCTCAGCCATGTGCACAAGGAAGTCCCCGCGCCGTAAGACACCGCGCGCACCAGGCGGACAGCGAGAAGGGCGCCGCCCTCATCCGTTCCCGGTCAGACCGGGAACCCATCGGTGGGCAGCGTCGTACCGAAGGGCTCGGGCAGCGTGAGCGGCTTCCCGAACGGCACCGCGTCGGAACGCTTGAACGTGCCGTCCTCGTTCGGCTCGGTGAACAGCGTGGCCATCGCCCCACGTGTGTCGAACCGGTCGATCAGCAGATACATGGGCACGCCCGCGCGCGCATAGGCGCGGTACTTCTTCGTACGGTCCTCCCGGGCGTTGCCCTTCGACGTGATCTCGACGATGAGGAGCGCGTCGGCGGCGTCCATCGGATCGCCGGCGTCCGGGTCGACGGCGTCAATCAACTCGGCAGGCATGACCACGAGATCGGGAACGTACAGCTTGTCGAGTGGCGCCACGTGCACACCCAGGGTCTGATAGATCTCCAGCTCCTCGGGCAGATTCGCGTAGAGTCGACGCTGCACTTTGGCGGCGATGCCGTTGTGATGCGGATGAGGCGGCGGTACCAAGACGATCTGCCCTTCGTCGATCTCGGCGCGCCACCCCTCGGGCACGTCCAGTTCCTGCCAGGTATGAAGCAGGTAGTCCCACGGGCGGCCTTCAGAGTCCTGCTGGTGCTCGACCATCGCGGCGGTCATCGCGGGTCCCTTCTCCTGAAGCCTGTTTGGGGAGCGTAGATCGACGGTTGCGCGGCGCGGGGCCGCTTCCATCAGCGTCCCACGATCGGGGGATGGACGCACCGAACGCTCCCTCTGTTCACCGGTCGGAGGGGGCGGGTTCGACCGACCGGCTCGCCTGGACGGTCACCAGCGCGATCCCCGCGCAGCAGACCGCCAGCAACAGCAGTTCGGCGAGCGAGGGCGCGGGTGCGGAGTCCAGGGCCCAGTCGCCGAGCCGGACCGTGAAGGGGACGGCCAGTTGGACGGCGGCCGTGAACACCGGGCCGCGGAGCAGGATGAGGCGGTGCTGCACGAGGTAGGCGGGGGCGTAGACGACCGCGCCGAGCACCACGATCCCGCCCGTCGCGGCGAGGGTCGGGGGGTGGGCGATCAGCGCGGGCAGGGCCATCGGGAGCAGCAGGCAGGTGGCCGCCGCGAGCAGCACGGGCAGGACGGCCAGCGGCGGCAGCCCGGACAGCCGGTCCCGGTACAGGAACCCGTACACCGCGAAGGCCACCGTCGCCGCCGCCACCAGCAGCAGCAGCCCCACCGCGTCCAGGTCCCCGGCATCCGCGCCCAGCGCCGCGTATCCGGCCGCCGCCGCGCAGGCCAGGACCGCGCCCGCCGCCTTGCGGGGCCCGGAGCGTTCGCCGAAGAACAGCGCGCCGACCGCCACCGAGGCGCACGGCATCAGCGCGACGACGAGGTTCGTCAGCGAGGTGCCGATGCGGGGGATGGCGAGCAGGGTGCCCGCCGCGTACCCGGCGAAGCCGAGCAGGCCCAGCAGCCAGACGGTCCCGGGCCGGGCCGCGGCCCGCCGCAGATCCGCCCGGCCGCCGGTGCTCGACGCGGCGACGACGGTGAGCACCAGGCAGCACACGGCGCTGCGGCCCACCGCGACGATCAGCGGATCGGTCCCGGTGACCAGGGAGCCGGACAGCAGCCAGGTGCCGGAGAGCAGCAGGACGAGAACGGCCGGCATCAATCATTCCCCTTTTCCGAGCCCCGCGGACGACGGGTTCCGCTCCACGCGACTGCCCACTGTCTCAGCACCGGCCGGCGGCACCGGCCGGTACTCCTGCGGTGCGGTTGCTCCCGGTGCAGGGCAGGTCGCGGTGACACGGGGATCACGCCGGCCGGTGTCACCCCGCGCCGAAAAGGCGTACGCGAAACCCCCTTGCTCAATGGTCAAGAATCGTTGACCATTGACGCCATGCCTGCCGAAGAGCTTCCCGAGACGATTCATGTCACCACTGACGAGCAGCTACGCGCCGTCTCCAACCTCACGCGTCACCGGATCATGGCCGTGCTCCGCTTCGAGCCGGCGACGATTACTCAGATCGCCGGGCGGGTGGGCCTGGCGAAGGGGAGTTCCAGCTACCACGTACGGCTGCTTGAGCGGGCCGGCCTGGTGAAGGTGGTACGGACGCGGAAGGTGCGGGGGGTCACCGAGCGGTACTACGCGATGGCCGCGCGAGCGATCGTGCTGCCGGATCCGGTGGCGGGGCAGCCGGATGCGCTGATGCGGCACGCGGTGGCGGACCTGGAGGCCGCACCGGCGGATGGCGAGCGGCACGTGCGGATGGCGCATCTGCGGCTCACCGAGGAACAGTTCGCGGAGTTGGGGGCGCGGCTGGACGCACTGGCGGACGAGTACCACGAGCTGTCCGATCCGTCGCTGCCGGATGCGTCACTCGTCTTCGCGCTGTTCCGGCCGGCGCCGCGCGAGCAGGCCGAAGGTGGCTCCAAGTGACCTCAGCCGAAAAGAAGTTGCCGACCGGGTTCGGACGACTGTGGACCGCACAGACGGTGTCCTCGCTGGGCGACGGGGTGACACATGCCGCGCTGCCGCTGCTCGCTCTGACGTTGACGCGGAATCCGATGGCGCTCGCCGTCGTCACGGCCGCCGGGACGCTGCCGTGGCTGCTCTTAGGGGTACTCGGCGGTGCGCTGGTGGACCGCTGGGACCGCCGCCGCACGATGTGGGTCGCGGACGCGGCGCGTGCGGTGCTGCTCGCGATACCCGCGGCGGCGGCCGTGCTCGACGTGCTGAGCATTCCGCTGCTCGCGGCCGTCGCCTTCCTGCTCGGCCTCGGCGGACTCTTCTTCGACACGGCCGCCACGGCCTATCTGCCGGATCTGCTCGGCCGCGAGCCCGCACTCCTTGAGCGCGCCAACTCCCGTCTGCGCGGCGCCCAGACCGCCGCCTCCGGCTTCGCGGGGCCGCCCGCGGGCAGTGCGCTGCTCGCGCTCGGGCGGTCGGTTCCGCTGCTCGCCGACGGGGTGTCGTTCGCGCTCTCCGCGCTGCTCGTACGGTCGCTGCCCGCCATGCCCCGGCCTGCCGGAGGCGCCCGCGAGTCGCTGCTCCGGCAGGCGCGGGCCGGGGCCTCGTACGTCGTGCGGGATCAGTTGCTGCTCGGGCTCGCGCTCCGTCCGGCGGTCGGGAACGTCGCCTTCCTCGCCGTGGAGACCGTACTGGCCCTCTTCGCGCACGACCGTCTCGGCATCGGCGACTTCGGCTTCGGCCTGCTCCTCACGGCGGAGGCCACCGGTGGCCTGCTCGGCGCGGGCATCGCCTCGTTCCTCGGCCGCCGGCTCGGCACCGGCACCGCACTGACCTGCACGGCCGCGGTCGAGGGGCTTGCCATCCTGGGGCTTGCCGCCGCCCCGGGTCCGTACGTGGCCGGGCTCGCGCTCGCCGTCTGCGGGGCGGGCATGGGCGCCACGATGGTGCTCGGGCCCTCCCTCCGGCAGACGATCGTCCCGGCCCACCTGATGGGCCGGGTCGCCTCCACCTCCCGGATGCTCGCCATGTGCGCCGCCCCGTTCGGCGCCTTCCTCGGCGGCTGGCTGGCCACCACGTACGACGTACGTACCCCGCTCTACGCCGCCGCCGGACTCCTCCTCGCCATGACCGCCGTCACGGGGACCATGACCAGCAACCGCCGGGTGGAGGCGGCGCTGCGTGGCGCTGCCCCGACCGGCGGCCCAGGTCACCCGGAGTCCGCGGAGCCGCTGTCCGATCCGGCCTGACGGCCGGCCGGGACCTGGCTCCTGATCATCTTCAGCAGCAGGGCGTGCGTCTCCTCATCGGCCGCCACGACCAGACCGCCCGCACCGGTGTGCAGCGGCTGGCCGTGGATGCCGGTCACCACGCAGCCCGCCGCTTCGCACAGGGCGATACCGGTGGCGAAGTGCACACTGTCGCGCAGCCTGCCGTCGGTGACGTACGCGGCCCGGCGCCCGGCCGCGACCCAGGCCACGGCAAGGGTGCTGGAGACGACGCGCGGCCGGAAGTGCTCCGCGAACTCCGCTGCGGCCAGCAGGCCGACCGCCCGGAAGTCCGGCGCGTTGGGGAACGGCGGGTCGAGGTTGACGTCGACCAGCCGTGACCCGGACGAGGGCGCCAACTCCTCGTCCGCACCGTCCGTACGGACACGGGCGCGCTCGCCGTCCGTCCAGAACACCTCCCCGCTGAACGGGTCGGCCGCCGCTGCCGCCGCAATAAAGGGCCCGACGCGCAGGGCGACGTTCACCGCGACCACCATGGTGTTCACGGCGTAGTTCAACGTGCCGCACAGGGGGTCGACCAGCCACCGGCGTTCCGCGCCGTCCGCGCCGGTGTGGCCGCTCTCCTCACCCGTCACCGCGTCATCGGGCCGGGCGGTTCGCAGGACGTCGAGGATGGCCCTCTCCGCCGCGAGGTCGGCGGCCGTCGCGAAGTCACCGCCGGACTTCTCGAACCGCTCCGGCGATGTCCCGTACATGTCCCGGACCACCGCCGCTCCCGCCTGGGCCGCCCTGACGGCCAGTTGTGCGTCGCTTTCCATGTTCATGCTCGGCATGAGGGCAGGCTATCCGCGCCCGTTCCCGCCGCGGCCCGAAACCCCTTCGCACCCTCACCGCGGCAACTGCCCCTCCCGGTTGACCTCCGTCACCCGCGCCCGCAGCACCAGCCCCGGCGGGGCCGGCCGGACGGCATCGGGCGGGCAGTCCCACTCCGAGCCCCCGCCGGGCGGCCGCAGCTGCACATACGGCCCGACGCGCCCCATCACCCGGCCCACCCTCCCGTCCCGCACATCCACGGCGAACGACCCCGGCTCCGGCACGCACGCCTCCAGGTCACCACCCTCACCCACCATGACCGGCCGCCTTCCCGTCCAGCAGACTGCTCAGCCGCCGCACCGTGTCGAGGTTGCAACGCCCCAGGTCGACAAGCACGGCCGGCCCGCTTCCCGCACACGAGACCGGGTCGACCCGCAGCGACGGCAACGTGATCCCGACCCCCGCGAACCCGTCCCGCAACCGCGCCACCGCCTCCTCTGCCTCCCGCACTCTGCTCGCCGTAACCCTGCGCCGCTCCGTAGTCGTCATGATCCATTCCTTCCACGCTGAGTAATGTCAATGCATACCCAGCGTGTCCAATCTCTCGTTAGCCTGGAAGAGGTGCAGTTCCAACAACCGCACGTGCATCACAGGGAGTTGTCATGCCGGGTCCCAGAAAGCTCGATCCCTCCTCCTCGCCCCGTGCCCTCCTGGGCGCCGAACTCCGCCACCGAAGAGAAGAAGCGGGCCTCTCGCAGTCGGACCTGGGCGCCCCGCTCTTCCTCAGCGGCTCCTTCGTCGGACAGCTGGAGTCCGGGGTGCGGCGCATGCAGATGGACCAGGCGGAGAAGTTCGACGAGATCCTCGGCGCGGACGGCTTCTTCGTACGGAACTGCGCGGCGCAGAAGGAGTCGAAGTACCCCGAGCACTTCGCGGAGGCCGCCGAGGCGGAGGCCCGCGCGGAGGCCATCCGGGAGTACGCGCCCCAGCTCATTCCGGGTCTGTTGCAGACGGAGGCGTATGCGCGGGCGGTGTTCTGGGCGTATCAGCCCACGGCTGTTGAGCAAGTGATCGACGAGCTGGTGACGACACGACTGGAGCGCGCGCAACTGCTGGCCGATCCAACAGTCCCCATGTTGTGGGTGGTGCTGGACGAGGCGGTGTTACGCCGGAGGGTGGGTGGCCCGGAGGCTATGGCGGAGGCACTTCGTCATGTCGCGGGACTGGTCAGGCAACACCGGATGGTCGCCCAGGTGCTGCCGTTCACGGAAGGTGCCCATGCGGCGCTGACCGGCCCTCTCAAGTTGATGGCGTTCCCGGATGCACCCCCACTCGCGTACGTCGACGGCATGGGTATCGGCCACTTGCAGGACGATCCGGCAACGGTCCGCCAGTACCAACTGGCTTACGATCTGGTGATGGCCAGCGCGATTCCACCCGCGGCATCCCTGGCCTTGATCGAGTCGGTGGCGGAGGAATACGACCATGAAGTTGCACGGTTCTGACTACGGCCTGACCACGGCGACCTGGCGCAAGTCCACGCACAGCGGAGGCGACGGCGGCAACTGCCTCGAAGTCCTCGACGGTGTCCCCGACGTCGTCCCCGTCCGCGACTCCAAGGTGACCGACGGCCCCGCGCTGATGTTCCGGACGGATGCCTGGGCATCGTTCGTCGGTGGTCTCAAGCGCGGATGTGCATGATCTGAATCAGGTTGCCGCAGGTGTCGTCCAGCACCGCAGTGGTGACCGGGCCCATCTCCATCGGCTCCTGGGTGAAGTGCACGCCGAGCTCGCGCAGCCGGCCGAACTCCGTGTGCACGTCGTCCACGGCGAAGGAGGTGGCCGGGATGCCGTCCTTCACCAGCGCCGTCTTGTACGGCTTCACCGCCGGATGGCCGTCGGGCTCCAGCAGCAGTTCCGTCCCGTCGGGGGCCTCCGGCGAGACCACGGTCAGCCAGCGGTCCGCGCCGACCGGGACATCGGCCTTCTTCACGAAACCCAGCACGTCCGTATAGAAGCGCAGCGCCTTCTCCTGGTCATCGACGAAAACGCTGGACAGGTGAATCCTCATGGGGTGCTCCCCGCTGCATCGGGCCTGGGCCATCGGGTCGCGAGGACCAGGGCGTTCGGTGGTCAGATCATGGCACCGGCGTCGGCGCGGAGGAGGTGGCGACACTTACGGGCAGCGCGCCCGCCCCGTACCAGCTCAGTTCCGGCCGGAGGGGGGAGCACGGCTTCAGGAGGAGTCTCGGGTTCCGAAGCGCCAGGTCTTCCTGGAACAGGCAGCGTCCGGCGGCCGCGGCTCCGGCGGACTGGATTTCCCCGTCCGCGCCCCGGCGCCATTCCTGGTGCGGGCGGCCGTCGCACCTCGCCAGGGTGACCCGCCGCGCGGCCGCGGTGAGGCACCGCGGTCCGGCCTTCGACTCGATGGTTCCGGCGTTGATGCGCCAGGACTGATCGGCCTGGCCAGTGCAGTCGAAGGTGCCGGCCGCCACGGTCGCGTGTGAGCCCTTCGCGCCGGCCGCCGGGCCGAGGCAGCGCTCGTGCCGCCCCTTCGCGTTCGCCAGGCCGATCGCCGAGACGATCTCGCCCGAACGGGCCGTCCGAGGTTTCAGGGAGTACTCCCGGTGCACCCACTCCACGTACTTCCCGCCCATGTAGTGACCGGCCGGACAGGGCCGGGACTCGCATCCCGCGCCCACCCGGTACGACTGGAAGATCTCCTCCTTCTGCCGGGCCAGGATCGGGCCGAGATTCTCGGGGAGGCGGGACATGTCGTATCCGAGGTACCCCGTCGCACCGATCGGGGTAACGCCGGGGAGGGCGAACGCGACGCGTCGGAGGTACCGGCCGGCCACCCCGTGGTCGCTGTGATCGGCTCCCGGCATGTACGTGTGCCCGAAGAACGTGTTGTCGTAGTCCAGGGTGAGCACGCGCTTGATCCCGTCCTGCCGGGCGAGAGCGGTGAGGGTGTCGATGAGCTGCTGCTCCGTGTAGCCCTGCGACTTGTCCACCGGCTGGATGGCCCGGATCTCGCCGCGGAAGAGTCTCAGGAGGCTCTGGTGGGCGTGCCTCGGATATCCGGTGCCGACGGGGTTCCCGTCAGGAAGCCTGAGGAACGAGAGCCGCACACTGAACGAGCCGTTCAAGGTGAAGGAGGCGATGGTGCGGGTTCCCACATGGATGTCGTGCCGTGTCCAGCGGTTCGGGACGCCCACCATTTCCGCGTAGGCCGCTCGCACGCCCTTTTCCCTGCTCTGTACGTAGTGGTCCCCGGCGTATGCGTGGCCGGCGTCCCCGGCGGTCAGGTAGACGGTACTGAACGCGCACCGCGGCCCCAGCGACTGCTGGATCTCCGGATCGATGAACAACAGGTCGTCGTCCTGATGGGCCACACCCACCATCGTGCGCCCGCAGACCTGCACACCGCTTCTTCGCCCCGTCACCCCGGGTCCGTCCAGGAGCGCGGTGGTGGCCCGGCTCCCGGACATCTCGGCAGGCTGGCCGAGGATCAGGAGGAGGAGAACAAGACTCATCGCCAGGCAGGGCGCACCCCAGAGCAACAACGTCCGACGGCTCCTGACCGCGCCCCTCCCGCGCCCCACCCGCATCGCACGCATCCCGACCTCCACCGCCTCGCTCGCGGCCCTGCCGTCACGCCGCGCTTCCCGCCGATGCTCCGCAAGGTCCGCCCTTCCCACCGGCCCGCCGGGCCGGGCCGCCACAGAATCTCACCGGAAGAACGCACCGCAGTAGACCGTTCGCGTTGCTTCGTCGCGGAGTCCGCGTGTGCGCGATCCCGGCCGCCGAACGGCTGAGGTACTGCGGACAGAAGGGAAACGAACAGCCACCAGGATGTCGAGGGCGGTTTCGCAGTGGGAGAAGGAGAACGGCCGGGATACGCGAAGGCTCCTGAGCCCCGGAGGTCATGGGCCGTGCCATGGGCGTACGTCCTCTCGCTGTTCCCGTTGGGGCTCCTCGCGACGGCCGCGTCCTTCGCTCGCTGGGTGCGCCCGAGCGGCGACGAGTGGTGCTTCCTGCCGGTCATCCGCGCTCACGGACTCTCCGGGATGGTCAGGAAGTTCTACGTCGACGACAACGGCCGAGTCATGAACGGCGTACTGGTCTGGCTCTACGGCAGGTCCGGTGTGCCGGGACAGCAGTGGTTCGCCCCCATCAGTGCCGTGTTCGTGCTGGGGATTCTGTGGACCGTGACCGCGCTGGCCCTGCGCAGGGCGGCCCTGACGGTGCCGCGCGGGATTCCGCTGTTCGTGGCGTCCATGGTGACGGTGGTCTTCCTTCTGGGGTCCCCCAACACGTACAAGACGTTCTACTGGCCCGCCGCGTCCGTCTCGCACACGCTGCCCCCGGTCCTCGCCTGCGCGGCGGTGATTCCGTTCCTGCTCGCACGGTCGCGCGGGGGCAGGGCCGTCGCGCTGGGCATCGGCGTGGTCATCGGCCTCTGCATCGGGACGCTCTCGGAGCAGAGCACGGTCGTCGTACTGGTGGTGCTGATCGCCGCGCTGGTGATGACCTTCCGGACGGGGGGCGGCCAGTCCCGCCGCCGGCTGCGGGCCTGGCTCGCCGTGGGTGTGGCCGCGACGCTGGCCGGGGCGCTGATCCTGGTGACGTCTCCGGGGTCCCGGCGCCGCAGGGGCCGGGTCGGCGCGGCGAAGGACACCTCTCTGATCGCGCCGGACTCGCTCGCCGGGACCGCCCGGAGCTTCGGGCACATCATGATCGACACCTTCTCCTCGTGGCAGTACCTGGGGGCGGTCGCGGCCGGTGTTCTGCTCGGCCTGGTGATGCGGGGCCCCGGCGGCGCCCGGCCGGACCCGCCGCGCCGTCCGGTGCTGCTGTTGTGTGCCGGAGCAGTCACGTTCCTGGTCGCCGGCTATCTCGCCACGCTCCTCGCGTATCCCGTCTTCCACGCCGGAGTGGTGAACTCCACCCGGCTCTGGAACGACTTCCTCTTCCTGTACGTCGCCCTGCTCACCGGTCTCGGCATGATGCTGGGGCAGTCGCTCCAGGGGGTCCGGCTGCACCGGCTGCACGGCGGCGTCCTGCGGTGGGCCGCCGCGGCCGCGTGCGCCGCCGTATGCGTCGGGCTCGCTCCCCCGCTCGTCCACCTCGGCGACCAGATGCGGGTGCGGGCGCACGCGTGGGAGCGTCAGGACGTCTGGCTGCGCGCCCGGGTGGCGCAGGGGGCGCGAGTCCTGCCGTACGCGCCGACGCCCATCGCCAAGATGACGGAGCCGTTCGGCAACGGGAAGCGAAGCTGGGTGACGGCGTGCGTGGCCCGCTACTACCACCTGACGCGGGTGGACTACGCCCCGGAGGTGCCCTGACGCGCCCCGGATCCGAAGGAGCCGCGCCCCATGGAGGTACCGGCACCCCGATCCGGGCACGCCGGGTCCGGCCGAGCCGCGCCGTCGTGCAGCAGCCACAGCCCGGGGCTCAAGCGTCAAAAGCCGGGCAGGCCTGCGGCAGACGGAGCACAACAGCCCACCGGACATGAGCCGCGCGGCCATCAGAGGCGTCATCGTCTCCCGTGATGGGGCAAGGTTGGCCGTATGCCTTCTGCCCTTGTTGTCGGTTACGACCCACAGGCGATCCCCGGCGCCGACGCGGATGCCCTTCGCGCCTCTCTCGACGCGGAGCTGGTCCGGTTCGGCCACCACGGCATCGACGCGGCGATGGCGCTGATCGTGTTCGGCGAATCCGTCGAGTCCGTCCTCGTCGCGGCCCTGACCGAGCGCCCGTGGGACGTGGTTGTCATCGGTGGCGGCATCCGCAGGACGGAGCAGCTGCTGCCGATCTTCGAGCAGACCGTGAACCTGATCCGCCGCCATGCGCCGCAGGCCGCGATCGCGTTCAACACCAGCGGCAGCGACAGCGTCGAGGCCGCACAGCGCCACCTCTGAGTCCGGCAAGGGCCACTGCTCGCCGCCGGGTTCGGCCGGGCCCGCCCGGATCAGGCCTGTGCGGCGCGGCGCCGTCGGTAGTAGGAGAGCGTGACCGCTGCGAGCAGCGGCCCCCAGGCGACCATGGGCAGGTAGAGGAATCCGGTGACCGTACTGCCGAGCGCGGTCATGTCGGCATGGGGAACTGCCCACCACACGGCGAACGGAGCCCACAGGACCGTCAGTGCGACGGCACCGAGAGCGGCGGGGATCACGGCCGCCGTCACGCGGACCCGGCGGCCACCGAGCAGCGGAACCCAGTGCGGGACGACCTCGCCCCACGGCCGGACCAGGCCGAGGGTGAGCAGTGCCAGAGCCTCGCCGGCAACGCTCAGGCCAACGACGTACGCAACTCCCCAGCCGCTGATGCCCATCGCCTGGTACCCGGCCTCGGTGTAGCCGCCGCGGTGTCCGGCTGCCAGCAGGAGGCGCCAGATTCCCGACGGCAGGGTGAGGAGCGGGACGAGGTGTGCGGCCCGAACCGCCCAGCGGGGCGGCAGCGAATCGGAGTGGGTGAGCCGGGTGGTGGTCATGTACACCATCGTCTCGGCGTACCGACACCACGACGTCGCTCGCGAGGACCAGCCTTGGGGCCGGCGCCAGGAGGAGATCCCTGCCACCGCCTCCCCCGCGCGGAGGAAGGCGGTCATCCCCTGTCCTTCCCTCCCCGCGCTCCCCGGCCAGGGAAGGAAACCCCTGACTCACCGTGTGCACTTCGAGGGGGGTTCCCGGCCCGGCGGGGTTGTCCAGCTCGCCGCGTTCGGCCCGGTTCAGGAGCCCCTGCCAGACGGTGCGGACGTCGCGGCCGTGAAGTGCGCAGGCAGCGGCTTCGGCGCACCACTCCCGGAGGGCGTCGCCGCCGCCGACCGAGCATTCCCACTGCCCGCCTGAGCGCCCGCGGCTCCCGAACCGCTCCGGCCGGACAGCCCTCGCTGAGGGCAAAGGGGGGATAGCCCCCGGTCAAACCCGGAGGACGCCCCCAGCGCGGCCCGCTCCCACTCCAGGCCATGATCGTTTCACCGCCCAGGAAACACGAACGAGCCGAGGAGTTCAGCATGACCGCGCACCACCAGGCGATCGGCCGACGGAGGCTGCTCGCCGCGACGGCCGGGCTCGCGGCCACGGCCCTGCTGGCCCCCACGGCCTCCGCCGCGACCACCACACCCGCCCCCACCGGGGCGAAGAGCCGGCAGGCCGACGCGCTCCGCGCGCTGGAGCGCGCCGCCCAGCCCCTGCGCTCGACGGAGCCCGGCGGCAACACCAGCGACCTACGGGCGCTGGACGCCATGATCGGCGACGCCAAGGTGGTCGGACTGGGCGAGGCCACCCACGGCTCGCACGAGTTCTTCACCATGAAGCAACGCGTCTTCAGCCACCTCGTCCAGGAGAAGGGCTTCACCACCTTCGCCCTGGAGATGAGCTGGACTGCGGGCCTGCGGATCGACGAGTACCTGCAGGGCGGCCCCGGCGACGCCCGGCGGATCGCGAAGGAGACACTGACCGGATCACCCTGGGAGCGCGAGGAGTTCGTCAGCCTCATCGCCTGGATGCGGCGCCACAACGACCGCCACCCCGGCCGGAAGGTCCACTTCATGGGCAACGACGTCGGGGCGCCCAAGCTCGGCGACGCAGTCTTCGACCGGGTGCTCTCGTACGTCCGCACGAGCCGCCCCCAGGACGTCGCACGCCTTGAGGAGCTGTACGCGGGCCTGCGCCCCCTCGACGACGTCTTCGCCTACCTGCGCAAGCCCGTCGCGGAACGTCGCCTCGACGCCGCCACCGCCCAGCAGGCGTTCGACCTGGTCACCGCGCACAAGGGGGACGGCGGCGACGCCTACGAATGGGCCGAGCAGCACGCCCGCAGCATCGCCCAGACCTTCGCGTTCGCCTCGCTCGACCTGTCCGACCCGGCATCGGTCTCCGCCGCGGAGCACCTCCGCGACCGGGTCATGGCCGACAACACCGCCTGGTGGCACCGCCGCACCGGCGACAAGATGCTGCTCTCGGCGCACAACGGCCACGTGGGCTACCTGGCCACCGACCCGGTGATGTACCCCACGACCCAGGGCGCCTTCCTGCGCGAGGCCCTCGGCCGGGACTACGCCGCCATCGGCTTCACCTTCGGCCGCGGCTCGTTCCTCACCGCGACCACCCTCGGCAGCCCCTGGAACAAGGTCACCGTCCCCGCGGCCACCCGCGGCATGCAGGAGTACACCCTCAACCGGGTGCACCACCGCGACTACTACCTCGACCTGCGCACCCTGCCCGCCGCGGGCCGCACCTGGCTGGACACGCCCCGCCCCACCTACGAGGCCGGCTCGTCCTTCACGAAGGACCCGCTCCCCACGCTCGCCATCACCCGGGCCTACGACATCCTCATCCACCTCGACCAGGTCCACGCAGCCACCAGCCTCTGACCCAGGGCTGCTTCAAGACGCGGGTGCTCCGCAGCAGCACCGAGGCCGAGGCGTGGCAGACGGGCGGCACAGCGAAGCTCCGGCTGTTCAGGGCGACTTAGAGCTCGCGCAGATTGGCGGGTGGGGCGCCCAGGCAGTGAGGCGAGCACAGGTGTCCCTGATCATGGAGTTGCGACGCTCTGTGATCACTGGGGAGACCTGTGCCCGTCCTTCCAGCATGGCTGACCGACCCGCTGTGGGACCAATTCGCGGCGCTGCTGCCCGAGCGTCCCGCAGTCGATCCGGCCCAGCCGCTGGTGAGCGCCGTAGGGTTAGCGGCCGATCTTGTCGAGCTCGGCGAGATCGTCGTCGGACAGCGGGAGTCCCGCGCCGGCGGCGTTCTCGCGCAGGTGTGCCACCGATGAGGTGCCGGGGATCAGCAGGATGTTCGGCGACCGCTGCAGGAGCCAGGCCAGGGCGACCGACATGGGCGTCGCGTCCAACCGGGTGGCTACGGCCGTGAGTGCCGAGGACTGCAGCGGGCTGAAGCCGCCGAGGGGGAAGAAGGGCACGTAGGCGATGCCCTGCTCTGCGAGCTCGTCGATCAGGTCGTCGTCGTGGCGGTGGGCGAGGTTGTACATGTTCTGCACGCACACGATCGGCGCGATCGAGCGCGCTTCGGCGACCTGTTCCGCCGTCGCGTTGCTCACGCCGAGGTGCCGGATGAGGCCCTGCCGCTGGAGGTCGACGAGCGCCCCGAACGCCTCCGCGAGCGAACCGGGCACGGGGCCCTGGGCGTCGCCGAGCCGGAGGTTGACCACGTCCAGCGTGTCGAGGCCGAGGTTCTCCAGGTTCTCGGTGACGGCCCGGCGCAGCTCTTCAGGCTTGCGTGCCGGGGGCCAGCCTCCCTCCTCGTCGCGAGTCGCCCCGACCTTGGTCACGATGTGCAGCGAGTCGGAGTACGGGTGCAGCGCTTCGCGGATCAGCTGGTTGGTGATGTGTGGCCCGTAGGCGTCGGCGGTGTCGATGTGGGTGATGCCGAGGCCGACGGCCTCGCGGAGAACGGCGAATGCGCCCTCGCGGTCGGCAGGCGGACCCATGACCCAGGGGCCGGCGAGCTGCATGGCGCCGTAGCCGAACCGGGTGACGGTCAGGTCGCCCAGGGTCCAGGTGCCGCCGGGAAGCGAGGCGGAGGGGGTGCCCATGGTGTGCCTTTCGTGTTGAGCCAGGTGATGGTGCCTGACGGCGCCTTGCACCACTATTGGTGCGTAGCTTCTTGTCGGGAAGTAGGCACTTCGAAGTGCGTAAGGCACCCACGGGTGAGAGGAATGATCCATGGCGACGATGACGGCAGCCCAGCAAAGGGCACAGGCCAAGGTGGAGTACGACGCCTTCGTGGCTGCCTGCCCCAGCCGCAAGCTGCTCGACCGGATCTCGGACAAGTGGGTCACGCTGATCCTGGCCGCGCTCGGCAGCGACAGCGCGCATCAGCCCGGCGCCGACTGCGCCGGCGGGCCCCGGGTGATGCGCTACTCGGAGCTGCAGCGCCTGGTGGCCGGCGTCAGCCAGAAGATGCTCACCCAGACGCTGCGTTCCCTGGAGCGCGACGGCCTGGTGTCCCGCACCGTGGTGCCGACCGTGCCGGTCACGGTCTCCTACGAGCTGACCGATCTCGGCCTGTCGCTGTACGAGATGATGCGGGGCCTCAAGGCCTGGGCCGAAACGCACATGGACGATGTGCTTGCCAACCGCGAGACCTACGACACCCGCGTCGCCTGAACCACACCAGGGTTGCTCATCAGCGCCGAACCGTCTGCGCGTATGAGGCCGGGCAGATGGACGGGGCTCAAGGACGTCGCTTGGGGCGGTCGTCCCAGCGGTGGGTGGTCCAGGCTCGGCGGATCAGGCTACGGACGGTGATGATCGTGTCTGCGAGGTCGAAGAAGGCGTTGGCGACGGTCGCACGACGCTCGTAGCAGCGGGCAAGGCGGTGGAAGGCGTTCTGCCAGGCGTGGGTGCGCTCGACGTGCCACCGATCCCTGGCCTGGATCGGCGCCTTCTCGCCCTTGTGCGCGATGCGGCCGTGCAGGTTGCGGGCAGCGAGTTCGGTGCGGGTCTTGTCCGAGTCGTAGCCGGCGTCCAGGTGCACGGTGATGTCGTCGGGCAGCGGTCCCAGGTGCTCCAGCAAGTCCAGGGTCGGGGCGAGCAGTGGGAAGTCGTGGCGGTTCGCTCCGGCGAGGACCCTGCCGAGCGGGATTCCGTAACCATCGGTCATGCCCGAGCGTTTGAGGCCTTGCTTGCCGCGGTCCACCGGTGAGCGCCCGGCGACCTCGCCGCCGCCGGGGGCCTTGGTGATGGAGCCGTCGATGGCGATCTGGTCGAGCACGAGTCCGACGATCCGGTCGTAGGACTCCAGCGCGATCTGCTTGAGCCGGGCGAAGACGCCGAGGGAGATCCACTCGTCGCGGCGGTTGCGGATGGTGGTCGCCGAGCAGGTGGTGTCGGCGATCGCCTGGTACGAGCAGCCGAACCGCAGCAGTCGCAGTAGCTTGTCGAACACGATCCGGTCGCCGATGCGGGGCCGGTGACACCCCAACGGGTGGGCCGGATCGACCGCGGGACGCTCGGGCAGCAGCGCCGCAAATTGGTCCCACAGCGGGTCGGTCAGCCATGCGGGAAGAACGGGCACAGGTCTCCCCAGTGACCACAGAGCGTCGCAACTCCATGATCACGGAGACCAGTCCCCTCCTCGCTGTCCGGGTGCCCCATCCGCCTATCTGCGCAGGCTCTTACGAGGTCACCCGTATACCGGAGCTTCGTTGCGTACGTGACGCCCTTCCAGGAGATCACCGGCCGGCCGTGACCGACGACGCCGCGTGATCACTCCGACTTTGATTCAGCCCTGCCGCCGGGCAGAGGTGAATTCAGTCGCACCCAGAATTCACCCCTGCCGGGGAAAGGTTGAATCCGCGAAGGATTGAATCCGCGAAGGGATTAAACCCGTGAAGCGGACTGAATCCATGAAGGATCGCGAGTCGGCACGGCCTTCCCGAAGCGCCGGCCCGCGCCTCCGCCGGAGGGTCTAGAGGATTTCGATGTCCTTGACCCGCGGCGGGTTGTTCGGGAACGTGATGTCGGTCCACCGGTTGATGCGCACCGAGTCGCCGTTCGCGTCGTAGTAGATGAGATCGTTGTTGCCCGTCGAAATGCGGTCGACCCACCAGTTGCCGAAGCCGGTCCGGCCCTTGTTGGCGTAGCAGTCCACGCTGGTGCTGCCGTCCAGGTGGGACCAGATCTTCAGGAAGTCCTCCCCGCCACGGCACTCGACGTGGTCGATGGCGAAGGCGTTGCTCGTGGGCATGACCATCGTGACCGCCGCGGTGGCGGCGATCGCCACGCCCAGGGAACGGGCGATCCTCTTCGTCTTCGAGATCACAACTTCTCCTTCATTCGATAATCGAACGGCAAGGACACGCTACGACCGGACAAAATGAAGACACGTCGAAAAGATATTCGCCCGCCTCCATACAGCCCTTCGCATGGCCCTTCCGTCGCCCCGTTTAATGCTCCTGCTCCACGAAGATCCCGCAGGGAAGCTGTGTATGGCAATCATCCACGCCTGCCCGGTCCGGAATGCACCCCTAAATGTCTAGATCGAGACGGTAGGGAAGGTTCGTGCCTATTTCCTTTCACGCCGGCCGTGAGCCCTTTCTGCCGGATAATCGAGCACTGTTCGAGCTCGGCCATGCCATGACGGCCGGGAAGCTTTTGGCCAATGAGGGCCATCCCCGCACCGGCGAACACGTTCGATCCGAACTTGTTCGGCCCATCGGCCGTTCGTTACGGTGGACCGCATGGAATCCGACACCGACCAGCCACGACGCAGCCGCCGGGAGCGCCCTGCCAAGCCCGCACTCTCGCGGAACGGGATCGTGGCCACGGCGGTCGGGATCATGCGGTCCGAAGGGCTGGGGAAGGTGACCATGCGCCGCCTGGCGCAGGAGCTGGACACGGGTCCCGCCTCGCTCTACGTGTACGTCGCCAACACGGCCGAGCTGCACGCGGCGATCCTCGACGAGCTGCTCGGAACGCTGCACGTCGCGGACGGCGGCGACTGGCGCGAGCGGCTGGAGGGGCTGCTCACCTCGTACACGGACACCCTCTTCGAGCACCCCGGCCTGGCGCGCGCCGCGCTGATGATCCGCCCCAGCGGCACGCACTACTTCCGGCTGGTCGAGTCGCTTCTCGCGCTGCTCGACGAGGGCGGCATCCCGCCCGGCCAGGCGGCCTGGGGCGTGGACGTACTGCTGCAGTACGCGACCGCGACGGCGGCGGAACAGGCGACGCGGGACCAGTCCGCCCACACGCGGGCCGAGTGGGACTCCCTCACGGGCGCCCTGCGCGGAACGTCCGGACGCACCCACCCGCACATCGCGGGCCTGGCCGCGCAGCTGGTCTCCGGCACGGCGGAGCAGCGCATGTCATGGGGCATCGCGACCCTGATCAACGGCATCAGGGACACGCCCGTACCCGCAGCGGACGTCCCGGCCGGGGGCGCACAGATCTGACCGGCCCGACCGGACCAGCCATGCGGCCGATCCGACCCCGGGGCTCAAGCGTCGAGATCCGAGCGCTCTTTCAGCGGAATGGGTGGAGGGATTGAATACCCGCCCACCCACCCTGACCGGCGAGTTGACCATGTGTGACCGACTTGCGACGGGTGGTGACGACGCTCTAACGTCAGCCGGGACACGACGGCCCCCGCCGGTGCGGAAACACCGAGCAGGGGCCTGACCACTTCGATCGTCAGGACCGATCTCATGGCTGTCCGCCAGCTTAGTGCTGCCTCTCCCCTCGCGCCCGTGTCCCCGCCCACGCTCGACCACCCGATGGCCAGTCCCGGGTACGGCAAGCGTTCGGCCCCGGACCAACGCCCTCGCACCGGGCACGACTTCACCCACCTCCTCCCCCGTGACGCCGCCGTCGCCGCGTACCTCGACGGGCTGTGCGACGGCGCCGACATCTCCGTGAAGACGCTGGCCAAGGCCCTCCCGTACGGCCAGTGCGCGCTGCGGACCACGCTGAACCGCCTCCAGGAAGCCGGACATCTGCGCCGGGGCAGCGAGTGCGTGGCGACCGAGGAGGTGCTGCTCTGGGTGACGCGGACGTTCTTCTCCCGCACCGCGCGCGACGACGCGTGGTGGGCGGCGTTCACCAGGGGCGACGTACCGCAGGAGCAGCCCCAACGCCCCATCCGCTCCCGCTCGTTCATCCTGCTCGCCGCCCTCGGGCGCAAGGCGCCCGCACTGACGCTGTCGCAGGCGGACTGCGTGGCACTGGAACCGCGGCTGGGCGAGTGGTTCGAGCGCGGCGCCACCGAGGCGGAGATCCTGCACGCCCTGACCGAGGGCCTGCCGTCGCCGGTCCACCACGCGGCGGGGCTCGTCCGCCGACGCCTGCGGGACAAACTCCCGCCCGCCCGGGTCGCCGCTCCCCCGCACCGCACGGCCGCACTCCGCACCCTGGAGTGCGGCGAATGCCGCGCACCGGCCGCCCCGGAGGCCCTGACGGGCGGGCTGTGCGGCACCTGCCGGGGCGGCAACCCGGGCCCCGCCCCCACCGCCCACGGCCCGCAGGGCGCCGTCCCCGTCCAGGGCGTACGGGCCAGGATGAGCGCGGTACGGGCGGGGCTGGCACCCCGGGCGGAGCGGGCCCGCCGGTAGCGGACGGACTGCCCGTTGACCTCCTTGCCGGTCTGATCACGGCAGCTGCACCGTCGTGGGCCTGGCGACCGTGTGGACCGGCCTTCCGTGGCTGCTCGTGCCCACCGTCTGCGGGGCGGCCGTCGCGCTCACGGCGTGGTTCCTCCACCGGGACCTGCGGCTCGGACGGGTCGGCCGGTCCGGCCCGTAGCGGAGGCGGGCCGGTGGCGGGAGCCGCGCCGCAAACCACTGGCGGGCACGGGCCCTCACGAACGACCATGGCACGCATGAGCGACCGACCCGCACGATGGAGCCAGGCAACCGTCTACCCCGACATGTGGACCGACCCCGACGACGACCCCCGCAACGGCGAAGGAGTCAGCCCGGACGGCGAACTGCCCACACTTCAGGACTTTCTGACGGACTACCGCCTCACCCTGCGGATGAAGTGCGAGGGCCTGGACGCGGAGCAGCTGGCCCGTCGGCCGGTTCCGCCGTCGACCATGTCGCTGCTCGGGCTGGTCCGGCACCTCGCCGAGGTGGAGCGAGACTGGCTGAACTGGATCAGTGACGGTGAGCCGAAGCCGAAGCTGTACGGCAAGCGCGACGCGGACTTCGACGGAGCCGTCGCCGACCAGGCCGTCGTCGAGGCCGCCTACGCCGACCTGGCCCGCGAACAGGCCGCGACCGACGCCGCCCTGGCCGAGCACCCGGACCTGGGCAAGCGCCTGGGCAAGGACGGCATCGCGGTACGGGAGTTGATGGTCCACCGGATCGAGGAGTACGCCCGCCACTGCGGCCACGCCGACCTGCTGCGCGAGTGCATCGACGGCCGGGTGGGCCAGTAGCCGGCTGAGCCGGCGGGGTGGGCCGACTCGGCGTCGTGCTCGGGGTCAGTGGGCTCATGCGATCATACGGGCGGCTCTCGATGGACCGGTGCGCAGTCAACTGACCGGACGGGTACGGCGATCGAGCCATCGAGCCATCGAGCGAGACCGGGAGTGCGATGTGAGCGGGGCTGGGGGGCACGACGGGTCGTCCGTGTCCGAAGAGGAGTGGGAGCGGTTCCTCCGTGAATCGGTGACGGGTGCGGCCGGGGCCCCCGTGGAGCCCTCGGCGCGCGCCCGCGAGGTGGAGCGGCGGCTGCGGGAGCGCCCCGGGCCGCCGGAAGGCTGGCGTACGTATTCACCGGCCCGGCCCCGGCGCAGGACAGGCTGGTACCTGACCGGGCTGGTGACGGCCGCCGCCCTCCTGGTCGTGGCGCTCTTCCCGCAGCAGGTCGTCGGCTGGTTCGGGGGCAAGGACGGCGGGCAGGACGGGGCGCCGTTGGCCGCCGAGTCGGACAGCCCGCGAAAGGCTCCCGGCGCCGGGCCGGATCTGCGCCCCACCCTCGCCGAACCCTTCCGGGGTTCGCCTGCCGCCCGCTGGGCCGACGGAGCGGCGGGGATCACCGTGCCACCGGCCGGGGCGACCGGCTGGATGGACGCCGCCCAGGTCGAGCGGGCACTGCGGCAGAGCCGGGACTTCCTGGTGGCCGCGGGGCTCAACTCCCGCGTGCTGCGCGGCGAGCGGCCCGCGAAGGCGATCGCGCTGCTGAACCCGCACCAGACGGACGTCCAGGAGTATCTCCGTACCGCCCTGTCATCGACGGCGCCCACCGACAAGACCGACCCGCTGCTGTTGTTCAGCCGCTTCCGGCCGGGGCAGTCCCGGCTGGTCGGTGACGTGGTCAGGACGCGCGGTCGGCTCACGTACAGGGAGGGGAAACGGGGGGCGGTCGAGGTGACGGCGGACGTCACCTTCGTGTACCCGGTCACCCCGGCCGGCGACAGCGGACAGGACGCCGAGGTCGTCCGTACGATCGTGCGGCGCGAGGTGGTGATGAGCTGGGACGACCCGGCCGAGGTCATCACCGAACCGGGCACGATGTCCCTCGTCTCGTACGCGCTCGACACGACCAACGGCGGCTGCTCCGCCCCGACCGGCTACTTCGTGCCACCCTTCGGCGCGGCCGACGAGCAGTCCGCCGACGAGGCCCACCACGTCGATCCGTACGACCGCAGCAAGCCGATCGGCATGGGCGACGGCACGGCGGCCACGGGCGACAGCTGCGCGACCGCCACCCGCTCCTAAGGGCTGCCCCGGTGAGCGGGCCACCGCACGAAAACACTTGGTCAGACCGGTACGCCTGCTCGTCTGGGACATGGGCCGGCGCATCGCCCGCTCGGTCCCGGACCGCCGCCTCACGTACGCTCTGGTCGGCATGCTCCTGGCACTGGCCCCGTATCTCGCGTTCCACTCCTGAGACGGCAGGTGGCCCCAGTCGGCGGTTGCCGTCAGCCGGTCGGTCCCGGCATACCCGCCCTCACCGACCGGTCGATCTCGATGCTCAGCTGGGAACCCAGTTCCGCGAAGCCCAGGGCGGCCGCGACCCGCCGGGAGGCGGGAGGCCGCGCACGCCACTGCGGCAGCAGGCCGGCAGCCAGCGCATGGGCGACCGCAGCCGAGCCCGTCACCCGCGCCAGCCCCCGCCCCCGCACCGCCGGCGCGGTCAGGACTCCGATGTGAGCGGTCCGGCGCGGCCAGCGCAGATAGCCGGCAGCAGCAACCACCTCACCGTGCTCACGGACCACGAAGACAGGTGACGTGATGTCATTCAGCGCGGCCTCCCCGGCGTCCTCGTCACCGGCCGCCATCTCCAGACGCCGCAGCTCCGGGTGGCCCGCTGGTAGGTGCTCCACCGGCAGCACACCGGCTTCCACGGGTCGAAAACCCTCTGGTGCGACATACGACAACGCAGCCGGTCCGAGCGTCCTCGCGACGGGCAGCACGTCCCGGACCAGCGTGTCGTTCACGACGTGCTCCGGCGACAGACCGGCCAGTGCGTCACGAACGAGCGCGGCGGCGCTCCTGTCCGGCACGGTCACGATCGATGATCCGCCCAGAGCCACCGCGCCGACCCAGCCGGCTGGGCACAACCCGGAATCCTGAGAGACCACCACGGTCACACCACCCGCAGGCGCGAACGCCACCGGCACCCTGGCCAGTTCCTCCCACAGTCCACGGGCTCCGAGCAGCAACGGGTCGATCGGCATGGGACCGATCCTGCCACGCGGATTCAGCGGCCGACTCGGTATGTCACTCGGCAACCGGTCTTCCGGGAAGCGCCACGACAGCGAGGAGGAGCGGCGGGACCGTGACCGTCGCGCAGCTGCCGAGGGCCAGCCAGTAGAGGTGCCCCTGACCGTTGCGGTGCAGCAGCAGAAACAGTGCGCCGCCGCACAGCGCGCCCAGCGCCTCGCCGGTGGTCCAGCAGACCTGCCGGAGGTTGAACGGCCGAGCACCAGCGCCAGCACCGGCATTGCCGTGTACAGGCCCAGCGAGACGAGCAGATGATGCGCCGACAACACGGAGGTGAGCCGTGCGCGCTGCTGCGGCCCGGCCTCGGGCGGCAGGCCGGATCGGGAAGGATTCGGGGCATGGTCGGGCGAGGATTCCTCGGACACGGCAGCGATCTCCCATGAGGGGATGCGCCCACCGCGCGAGCGAAGCGTTCAGCCGGTGGGCGTGGCGAAGTGGACGGCGTCCGGTGCGCACAGCAAGGCACACCGCGCGGATGCGGTGTTCACGAGCAGCGCCTCCCACACTTCGCCGGGTGGACCCCCGGCACGTCCGGCCATTCTCGCCCCCGGTCCGGGCCTGCGCAACGGCGCACTTCGCCGTCCCCGACCGGCGGGCCACCACACTGCCGGTCAGTCCTCCTGGGGGAGCATCAGTACCGAATCCGCGTGCACGCTCACCCGTATCGACACGAACTCCGTTGCCTGGGTGCGCGGTTCACCCGTGCCGGGGTTGCGCGCGTAGCGCGGGTGGGCGCCGCCGCTGATCTGCCAGCGGATTCGGTGACCCACGCCGAAGCGGTGGGCGGTGGCGCCCATGGGGAGGGTGACGTGTGCCGGTTCCTGCGCCGTGGTGCGGAGTTGGGCCAGTCCGTCGCAGACGTTGGTGGAGCGCCCCTGGGGGTCCACGTCGCACAGCCGGGAGAAGACGTCCCCGTGCCCGGTGTCCGTGGAGGCGCTGATCCGTGCGGAGACCGGGCCGAGGACGGTGACGGGTTCGGTCAGGACCGGGCCGGTGAACGTGAGGACGTCGTCCCGGGACTCCAGGGCGCTGTTGTCGCGGGCGCCCGCGGTACGGGAGAGAAGGGGGCCGCCGAGGGAGGGGGTGGGGGCGGCCGGATCGTAGCGGAAGGACGTCAGGGGCGCCGTGTCCGTGGGGGGCTGCCCGGTGAGATGGCCGTCGGGGGTGGGGAACCAGGAGGTGGTGGCGGGGGCGAGGGGCCACTCGTCGAGGTCCCGCCACGCCGCGCCCGCGCCGCCCAGGTGGATGCGTACGGGGGTGGGGCGCAGGCCGGAGGGGTCGTCGCACAGGTGGGCGCGGAGCCAGGCGAGGCTTTCGGCGAACACCTCGGGCCAGCCCTTCTGCAGGGCGGATGTGTGGGTCCAGGGGCCGACGAGCAGAGCGGTCTCGCATCCTGCGCGGCGCAGCCGTCCGTACTGCTCGAAGGTGTGGCCGGCCAGGACGTCGTACCGGCCGGTGATCAGGGCGGTGGGGATGCCCGGGGGCTCCGTCGCCTCGCCGGGTGCCGCGCCCCGCCAGTACGGGTCGTCCGCGTCCGGATGTGCCATCACCTCTTCCAGCCAGGGCACTTCGTACCCGAGCGCGGCCGCGAACGCCCCCCGCAGCGGCTGCGCGGAGACGATCGCGCGCATCCGGCGCTGCAGACGCAGCACCGCTCGGCCGAAAGCCGCGATGCCGCGGTGCTGGTGCGTCATGCCGGTGCCGACGACGAGCGCCGCCTCCAGATGGAGCACGCCGTCCGTGTGGAAGAGGGCGTACGGGTCCTGGAGGCCCACCTGCATCACCATCGCCTTCAGCTCCGGCGGCGGGTCCAGGGCGAGCGCCGACTGCACATAGCTGAGGTAGCTGGGGCCGACCGTGCCGAGTGTGCCGTTGAACCAGGGCTGTTCGCGCAGCCAGGACACGGTGGCCAGGCCGTCGGCGGCCTCGTTGCGCCAGAGGTCGAAGCGGCCGCCCGAGCCGCCGGTGCCGCGGCAGCTCTGCACGATCACGTGGAAGCCCTGCTCGGCGAAGAGGATGCCGTACTGGGGCGACCACGGCACGCCCCGCCCGTACGGCGAGCGCACCAGGAGGGTGGGGAAGTCGCCCTCCGCACGCGGGAAGCAGTGGTCCGTGATCAGCGGGCTGCCGTCGGCGGCCGGTACCACCAGCCCCGGTTCCCAGCCGGCCCTGTGACGTCGGGCCGGGAGCCCTCGCCAGGTGGCCCGCACCATCCGGGAGGACAGCGGCGGCTTCGCCGGCGACGACGTCCCTGCGGGCTTCGGCCGGGCGTCGTGCGTGGGTGATGTCATCGTTCGCCTCCATCGCTCCGAGCATTCTCGTACGGTGTACGAGAATAGTGGATGCTTGGATGGACTTCACAGGAGTCGCAGCAGTGATGTCCTCCACAGGAGGCCGTGGCCGCGAGGGCCGCGCAAGGTGCCGCAGCAGTGGCGAAGGGAGCCGCAGGACCGTGACCCGTGCCGAGGGGCCCGGCGCCGCCGGCGTCGACCCCCGAGAACTCTGGCTGAGCCCGGACCGCCCCCGCAGGGGCCGCAGGCCCGCCTTCAGCCGCGAGGCGATCACCGCGGCGGCCGTCGCCCTGGCCGACGCCGAGGGGATCGACGCGGTCACCATGCGGCGGGTCGCCGCGGAGGTGGGCGCCGGGGCCATGTCCCTCTACAGCTACGCCCCCGACAAGGAGACGCTGCTGGACCTGATGATCGACCACGTCTCCGGCGAACTGCCCGCATCCGCCCCCCTCACCGGCGACTGGCGCACCGATCTGAAGGCCGTCGGGCACCTCCAGCGCGACCACATGCTCCGCCACCCCTGGCTGCCCGCGGCCGTGCGGACCCGCCGGACCCCCGGCCCCAACACCCTCGCGTTCCTGGAACACGCCCTGGCCGCGCTGCGGCCCAGCGGGCTGGACGGGGCGGCGCGGCTGGAGATCTTCGCCCAGCTCACCGCGTTCGTGGCCGGGCACGTCGCCCACGAGGTCGCCCAGGCCGAGGCCGCGCGGTCACCCGGCCGGGCCGCCGCCGAGGCGCGCTACCTCGCGGCCGTCGCCGCGGACGGCCACCATCCGGAACTGGCCGAGGCGCTCTCCGCGGCCGGCCGGCCGCTCACCCCCGACGCCACGTTCACCCGCTTCCTCACCCGGCTGGTCGACGGCCTCGACGCCGGCTGACCCGGAGGCGGTTGCGCGGCCGCGGCCGGCCCCCGGCGCACGCCCAACTGCCCTGCGGGCGGGGGCGGATCTCATACCCGGGTACCAGGCGCCACGCCACCGAATGAGCACCGGGGTATCACGCGCCGGGCGGGCCGCGCCGGGCATCGTGGAGGCGTTCGCAACATCCCGCCGCACCCGCGCGCACGCGGCCCGGCCGCGTGCCGTACCACCCGACCGGGGAGTTCCAGGTGTCCGCTGTCCCGACCGCTCGTCCTCGTACCCGTACGCCCGGCCGCCGGCGCGTCCTCGCCACCGGCCTCGCCGCATCCGCCCTGCTGGCCACCGGCGCCGCGCCGTCCTCCGCGGCCGGGGACCGGCGTACGCGCGCCGCCCTGCCGGCCGCCCGGCTGCCCCGGCCCACCGGCCCGTTCGAGGTCGGGTGCACCGTCCTGCACCTCGTCGACCCGGCGCGGAGCGAGCCGTGGCTGCCGGGCACCTCGGCGCGCCGCGAGCTCATGGTCAGCGTCCGCTACCCGGCCGCACCCGGCGGACCGGCGCGGCGCGAGCCGCAGATGACGGCTGCGGCGGCCGCCCACTTCGGCGGAGCGGAGGGGGCCGCCGCACTGAACCTGGGGATGGCGCCGGGGTCCGTCGACTGGGGCGCCACGCTCAGCGCGCCACGCCTCGTACACCGACGCGCAGGTGCTGCTGCCGCAGCTGGCCCGGCAGGGCGCGGAACCGGACGGCGGCCTGGCGGCGGCGGTCGGGACGGTGCGGCCGGAGCGGTCCTCGGCCGCGAGCCGGGCCTACGTGGCGTCGTTCTTCGGGCGGTGGCTGTGCGGGCACGACGACCACCTGCTGGCCGGCCCTTCGGACCGCTTCCCGGAGATGGTGTTCACGCCGTAGCCGGGATGCGCGAACGACGTCGGCCCCCGGGGATCGCTCCCCGGGGGCCGACGTGGTGAAGCTGTGCCGAACTACCGATCCGTCAGGATCAGAAGTCCATGTCACCGCCCGGCATACCGCCCGGAGCGGCCGCGGAGGCCTTCTCCGGCTTGTCGGCGATGACGGCCTCGGTGGTGAGGAAGAGCGCGGCGATGGACGCGGCGTTCTGCAGGGCGGAGCGCGTGACCTTCGCCGGGTCGAGAATGCCCTCGGCGATCATGTCGACGTACTCGCCGGTCGCGGCGTTGAGGCCGTGACCGATCGGCAGGTTGCGCACCTTCTCGACGACGACTCCACCCTCAAGACCACCGTTGACGGCGATCTGCTTGAGCGGGGCCTCCAGCGCCAGCTTGACGGCGTTGGCGCCGGTCGCCTCGTCACCCGAGAGCTCCAGCTTCTCGAAGACGGCCGAGGCCTGGAGCAGAGCCACGCCACCACCGGCGACGATGCCCTCCTCGACGGCGGCCTTGGCGTTGCGCACCGCGTCCTCGATGCGGTGCTTGCGCTCCTTGAGCTCGACCTCGGTCGCGGCACCGGCCTTGATGACGGCCACGCCGCCGGCCAGCTTCGCGAGGCGCTCCTGGAGCTTCTCGCGGTCGTAGTCCGAGTCGGAGTTCTCGATCTCGGCACGGATCTGGTTGACGCGACCCTGAACCTGGTCGCTGTCACCGGCGCCGTCGACGATCGTCGTCTCGTCCTTGGTGATGACGACCTTGCGGGCACGGCCGAGCAGGTCGAGACCGGCGTTCTCCAGCTTGAGGCCGACCTCCTCGGAGATGACGGTGCCACCGGTGAGGATGGCGATGTCGCCGAGCATGGCCTTGCGGCGGTCACCGAAGCCCGGAGCCTTGACGGCGACGGACTTGAAGGTGCCACGGATCTTGTTGACGACCAGGGTCGACAGGGCCTCGCCCTCGACGTCCTCGGCGATGATCAGCAGCGGCTTGCCGGACTGCATGACCTTCTCGAGCAGCGGAAGGAGGTCCTTCACGTTGCTGATCTTCGAGTTCACGATCAGGATGTACGGGTCGTCCAGGGACGACTCCATGCGCTCCATGTCCGTGGCGAAGTACGCCGAGATGTAGCCCTTGTCGAAGCGCATACCCTCGGTGAGCTCGAGCTCCAGACCGAAGGTCTGGGACTCCTCGACGGTGATGACGCCTTCCTTGCCGACCTTGTCCATGGCCTCGGCGATGAGCTCGCCGATCTGGGTGTCAGCGGCGGAGATGGAGGCGGTCGAAGCGATCTGCTCCTTGGTCTCCACGTCCTTGGCCTGCTCCAGGAGGGCGGCGGAGACGGCCTCGACGGCCTTCTCGATGCCCCGCTTGAGAGCCATCGGGTTCGCACCCGCGGCCACGTTGCGAAGGCCCTCGCGGACGAGCGCCTGAGCGAGAACGGTGGCGGTGGTCGTACCGTCGCCGGCGACGTCGTCCGTCTTCTTGGCGACCTCCTTGACCAGCTCCGCACCGATCTTCTCGTACGGGTCCTCCAGCTCGATCTCCTTGGCGATGGAAACACCATCGTTGGTGATCGTGGGGGCGCCCCACTTCTTCTCAAGGACGACGTTGCGGCCCTTGGGGCCGAGGGTGACCTTGACGGCGTCGGCGAGCTGGTTCATGCCGCGCTCAAGACCGCGCCGGGCCTCCTCGTCGAACGCGATGATCTTGGCCATATGAAGTGGTCCTCCCGGACAGGGGTGGATTTCTCCGGACCGAGTGGCGCCCGCGACGGACGGCCTGCCGCCTGCCGGTTCCTTGCCCCGACAGACCTGCGGGCCTCACCGGCCCGGTCCAAGTTTCTGTCACTCTCACCCGGAGAGTGCTAAGCCCAATGATTAGCACTCGACCCCGTCGAGTGCAAGCGCCGAAGGCTCCTTGAGGGGTGGCGGTCGGGCGACGGGCGGGCGCAAGCGCCCCCTCCGGAGTGCGGACAACCGGACAGGGGGCCGAGGGGGCCCGGACGCGCGGAGGGCCCGTACCCCAGGGGTACGGGCCCTCCGTGCGTGAGTAGTGTCGTTGGCCGACCGTGCCGAGCTCAGCCGACAGCGAGCTTGACCATGTCCGCCTGCGGCCCCTTCTGGCCCTGCGAGATTTCGAATTCAACTCGCTGACCCTCTTCGAGGGTGCGGTATCCGTCCATCTGGATCGCGCTGTAGTGGACGAAAACATCCGCACCACCGTCGACCGCGATGAAGCCGTACCCCTTCTCCGCGTTGAACCACTTGACGGTGCCCTGAGCCATGCCCAACTCCCCTATTACTGGCCCTTGCACAGGACCGCACTTCGCGGGCCCGGGTCAGAACCCACCCCCCGACAGGAGAGGGTGCGTGCGCCGGAACGCGTCGACCGCGGCCGAATGTATCTGCCCAACTGCCCTCTGCAACAGGTCAATCGGACGAGAATTCTGGGCAGCGCCGATCGCCCGAACATGAGTAACTCATGAGATTCCAGGGCAAGTCGGGCCAGACAAAGGCGACTTATGGCGCAAGAAGTTCAGGTACTTTGGCTGCATCTTGTCGTGGCCGGGCGCATTCTCATATGCGGGGGGCACGGGCAGCGGAGGGGACTTCCCACACTCTACCGCGCTCAACCATGCAGAATTGCCCCCTCCGCTTCTCTCGCGGAGGGGGCAATTCCGGTGACGCGGTGAAGTGGGAACGCTCGGGTCCCGGGGTCAGCAACCGCCCGCGACGGCCGGGATGATCGAGATGCCGGCGCCGTCCGGGGTGACCGCTTCCAGGCCGCCCTCGAAGCGCACGTCGTCGTCGTTGACGTACACGTTCACGAAGCGGCGGAGCTTGCCCTGGTCGTCCAGGACGCGGGCGGCGATGCCCGGGTGGTTCCGCTCCAGGGAATCGATGACCTGGGAGAGGGTCGCGCCCTCGGCCGGGACCTCGGCCTGGCCGCCCGTGTAGGTGCGGAGGATGGTGGGGATACGGACCTTGACGCTCATGGTGGGTGCCCTTCCTGGAGTCACGGGTGGCCGGAGGCTGCGGCAGCCTCTCAGCCGGTGCCGAGTCAGCTGGTGCCGAGTCAGCTGGTGCCGAGGCCGGCGGCGCGGAAGGCGTCCAGGCTCGGCCGGATCGTCGCCGTCGCCTGCGAGGTGGCGGCCACCGCGTCCAGCGTCTTGAGGCCGTCACCGGTGTTCAGGACGACGGTGGTGAGCGACGGGTCGAGCAGACCCGCCTCGATCAGCTTCTTCGTCACGCCGACCGTCACCCCGCCGGCGGTCTCGGCGAAGATGCCCTCGGTGCGCGCCAGCAGCTTGATCGCGTCGACGACCTGCTCGTCGTTGACGTCCTCGACGGCGCCGCCGGTGCGGCGGGCGATGTCCAGGACGTACGGGCCGTCGGCCGGGTTGCCGATCGCCAGGGACTTGGCGATCGTGTTCGGCTTCTGCGGCCGCACGACGTCGTGTCCGGCCTTGAAGGCGGTGGAGACCGGGGAGCAGCCCTCGGCCTGGGCACCGAAGATCTTGTACGGCTTGTCCTCGACCAGACCGAGCTTGATCAGCTCCTGGAGGCCCTTGTCGATCTTCGTGAGCTGCGAGCCGGACGCGATCGGGATGACGATCTGGTCGGGCAGCCGCCAGCCGAGCTGCTCGCAGATCTCGTACGCGAGCGTCTTGGAACCCTCGCCGTAGTACGGGCGCAGGTTGACGTTGACGAAGCCCCAGCCCTCGCCGAGCGGGTCGCCGATGAGCTCCGAGCAGAAGCGGTTGACGTCGTCGTAGTTGCCCTCGATGCCGACCAGCTCACCGCCGTACACCGCGGCCATGACGACCTTGCCCTGCTCCAGGTCGTGCGGGATGAACACGCAGGACCGCAGGCCCGCGCGGGCGGCGGCGGCGCCCACCGCACCGGCGAGGTTGCCGGTGGAGGAGCAGGAGAGCGTGGTGAAACCGAAGGCGCGGGCGGCCTCGACGGCGATCGCGACGACGCGGTCCTTGAAGGAGTGCGTCGGGTTGCCGGAGTCGTCCTTGACGTACAGGCCGCCGGTGACGCCCAGTTCACGGGCGAGGTTGTCGGCCTTGACCAGCTTGGTGAAGCCGGGGTTGATGTTGGGCTTGTCCGCGACATCGGCGGGGACCGGCAGCAGCGGCGCGTACCGCCAGATGTTGTCGGGTCCGGCCTCGATGCGCTTCTTCAGCTCGTCCGGGGAGCCGCTCGGCAGGTCGTACGCCACTTCGAGCGGCCCGAAACAGCTCGCACAGGCGAAAAGGGGTCCGAGCTCGAATCGCTCTCCGCACTCGCGGCAGGAAAGCGCCGCGGCGGGACCAAGGTCCACAGAGGATTCGGTGTTTGCTGCAACAGTCTGAACAGCCATGATGGCGAGGCCCTTTCTCCTCATCTTCCTCGTGACGCATTTCGCCACAAGACGGAATTGGCACCGTCCCCACCTGACCTCGCGGTCGGCGGGATGGTTGCCGGGACTTCAACGGGCCGTTCCCTCTGTCCCTCTGGATGAGCGCTGTGGCACTGGACCATGGATCCAGGCGTTTATCAGCGGATGGACCCCGGCATGCCACGGCCATCTGCGTTGTTCAAGACTGTAACCGAAGCACCGGACTGTTGAGATAGTCGTCCGAACCGCGAGATGGATCACATACAGGGAGTATCGACCGTGCTGGAAGAGGTCGAAGGCTGGCTGACCAGGCGTTCCTGGTCCTG
Organism: Streptomyces sp. NBC_01260; assembly: GCF_036226405.1. Taxonomy (NCBI): domain Bacteria; kingdom Bacillati; phylum Actinomycetota; class Actinomycetes; order Kitasatosporales; family Streptomycetaceae; genus Streptomyces; species Streptomyces sp. NBC_01260. The sequence continues at coordinate 3,628,461 of NZ_CP108464.1, forward strand.
TGCCGACCGCCCGCTGGAGCAGCTCCTGGCCGCCGGGGACGGCGGCCCGCACCGCGGGAGCGTGAGTGTCGTCCTGCCCGCGCTCAACGAGGCGGCGACGGTCGGGGACATCGTCCGGGTGATCCGGCGCGAGCTCATGGAGAAGGTCCGGCTGGTCGACGAACTCGTGGTGATCGACTCCGGCTCCACGGACGCCACCGCCGAGGTCGCCCGCCGGGCGGGCGCCCGGGTGATCCGCCGGGACGCGATCCTGCCCCGCATCCCGGCCGTCCCCGGCAAGGGCGAGGTGCTCTGGCGGTCGCTGCTGGTGACCGGCGGTGACATCGTCTGCTTCATCGACGCGGACCTGAAGGACTTCTCGGCCGACTTCGTCTCCGGCATCGTCGGCCCGCTGCTGACCGACCCCTCGGTGCAGTTCGTCAAGGCGATGTACGACCGCCCCCTCGGGGACACCGCAGGCCAGGGCGGCCGGGTCACCGAACTGGTGGCACGGCCGCTGCTCAATCTGCACTGGCCGCAGCTGGCCGGCTTCGTCCAGCCGCTGGGCGGCGAGTACGCCGTACGCCGCTCCCTGCTCGAACAGCTGCCGTTCCCGGTCGGTTACGGAGTGGAGCTGGGGCTGCTCGTCGACGCCCTGCACACGGTCGGCCTGGACGCGCTCGGACAGGTCGACGTCGGCGTCAGGAAGCACCGCCACCAGGACGGCCAGGCACTCGGCCGGATGGCGGCGGCCATCTACCGGACCGCTCAGCTCCGGCTCTCCCGGGGCCATCTGGTCCGCCCCTCGCTGACCCAGTTCGAGCGCGGCGAGCGCGGTTTCGTCCCGCACACCTATCCGGTGGACACCGAGGAGCGGCCGCCGATGCGCGAGATCGAGGAGTACGTCTCACGCCGCGCGGCATGACCGGAGCGCGGACGCACGCACGTTTGGACGGTTCGGGATCGGGCTAGGTTCCGCAGCATGGTCTCCGAGCACGCCCCTCAGCACGCCGCCCAGGTACTCGTCGCGTCCAACCGCGGTCCGGTCTCGTACGCGCTCCACGAGGACGGCTCGCTCGACGCGAAACGGGGCGGGGGCGGTCTCGTCTCCGGGCTGAGCGCGGTGGACGACAAGATGTGGGTCTGCGCCGCACTCGGTGACGGCGACCGCGAGGCGGTCCGCCGCGGGGTCGGGGAGCCGGGCGTACGGATGCTCGACATCGACGCGGACGTGCACGCCGACGCGTACAACGGCATCGCGAACTCGGTGCTCTGGTTCGTCCATCACCTGCTCTACCAGACCCCGGTGGAACCCGTCTTCGACGCGGAGTTCCGCCGCCAGTGGGCCTCCTTCGAGGCCTACAACCGGGCCTTCGCCGAAGCGCTCGCCGAGGAGGCGGGCGAGGGCGCGGCGGTCCTGGTGCAGGACTACCACCTGGTGCTGGTGCCCGGAATGCTCCGCGAACTCCGCCCCGACCTGCGGATCGGCCACTTCTCGCACACCCCGTGGGCGCCCGTCGACTACTTCCGGATGCTGCCCGACGACATCGCCGAGCAGGTGCTGCGCGGCATCCTCGGCGCCGACCGGGCGGCCTTCCTGACCCGCCGCTGGGCGGACGCCTTCATCGGCTGCTGCACGGAGATCCTCGGCGGCACCGGCCACACCCGCATCGGCGTGCACGGGCTCGGCGCCGACGCGGACTTCCTGCTCCGCCGCGCGCACGAGGCGGACGTGGACGACCGGATGGCGGCGCTGCGCGAACAGGTGGGCCCCGGCCGGAAGACGATCGTGCGGGTGGACCGTACGGAGCTGTCCAAGAACATCGTCCGCGGGATGCTCGCCTACCGGGCCCTGCTCGACGAGCGGCCCGAGTGGCGCGGCCGGGTCGTCCACGTCGCGTTCGCCTACCCCTCGCGGCAGGACCTCGCGGTGTACCGGGAGTACACGGCCGAGGTGCAGCGCGTCGCCGACGACATCAACGCGGCGCACGGGACGGCGGACTGGACCCCGGTCGTACTCCACGTCAAGGACGACTTCGCGCGCTCGCTGGCGGCGTACCGGCTGGCCGACGTGGCGCTCGTCAACCCCATCCGGGACGGGATGAACCTGGTCGCCAAGGAGGTCCCGGTCGTCTCCGACCACGGCTGCGCGCTGGTGCTGTCGCGGGAGGCGGGGGCGCACGAGGAGCTGGGCGACGACGCGGTCACGGTGAATCCGTACGACGTGTCGGCCACCGCCGACGCGCTGCACGAGGCGCTGACGATGGAGGACGACGAGCGCGCGGAACGCACGGAGCGGCTGGCCGCGGCGGCCACCGCGCTGCCGCCGCAGCAGTGGTTCCTGGACCAGCTAGAGGCGCTGCGCCAGGGCTGACAGGAATTCGACGACGGCTCCCGGTCCCGGCAGCAACAGGTCGGCGCGCTGAGCCAGTTCGGGCACCTCCGCCTCACCGCTGCAGATCAGCAGGCCGGGGGTGCCGTCGGGGCCCTCGGCGCGGAGCTTCTCCACGGCGGCGTAGGCGGCCAGGTCGCCCAGGTCGTCGCCCGCGTACAGCACGGACTCGGCGCCCACCTCGCGCACGTACCGCGTGAGGGCGACGCCCTTGTCCATGCCCGAGGGGCGCAACTCCAGTACCAGGCGACCCGGTTCGACGATCAGTCCGTGCCGGGCGGCGAGCTCGCCGAGGGGGCCGCGCAGCGCCTCGAAGGCGGCCTGCGGGTCCCTGGCGCGGCGGGTGTGGACGGCGAGCGCCTGCCCCTTCTCCTCTATCCAGGTACCGCGCCAGGAGTCGAACGCATCGAGTACGCCGGGAAGTTCGGCCCGTACGGCGGCGACGCCGGGGTGCGGGGCGGGGGCGCGGACGGTGCCGGAGGCGGCGTCCCAGCGTTCGGCGCCGTAGTGGCCGAGGACGACGAGGTGGTCCAGTCCCGCCACCCCGGCGAAGCCTCCGTAGCGGACCGCGACACCGGCCGGCCGGCCGGTGATCACGGCGATCGACGCGACCTGGGGAGCGAGTGCGGCGAGCGCCTCGACGGTGCCGGGGTGGGCACGGGCCTGCTCGGGGTCCGGGACGATGTCGGCGAGGGTGCCGTCGAAATCGAGCGCGATGACGGCGCGGTCGGGGCGGGCGAGGAGGGCGGCGAGGCCCTCCCGGCCGGCGGGGGTCGTCGGGGTCGGCAGGGATGGGGTGTGCGGGTGGCTGCCCATGCCCCGAGCCTATAGCCGGTAAGGCGCGACCGGGGCTCCGCCGCGAGCCCCGAGCCGGGGCCCCGGTCCTCAGCGGCGTCCCCGCCGCGCCTCCCGCACGCGCCGGAGCCGGTTCACCGTGACCGGATCGGCCTCCAGCGCCCGCCGGTCGTCCAGCAGCGCGTTCAGCAGCTGGTAGTAGCGGGTCGGGGAGATGCCGAGCCGCTCCCTGATCGCCCGCTCCTTCGCCCCGGGCCCCGCCCACGACTGCCGCTCGACCGCGAGCACCGCACGGTCCCGCTCGGAGAGCCCGGAAGGCGGGGCGCTCTCGTCGGGGCCGTTCGCAGGGAGGTCGGTCATATCAGCCAATATATTGCGCGGCCCGCGGACCGCTACTCCGCGCTCTCCGCCGTCGTGGACTCCTGCGCTATGCGCCCCAGCACGCTCTCGGGGCTCGCGCCCGGCTCGACCGCCTCGCCGATGTTCTTCTTGATCGACTCGCTGGCCCGGGCCCAGGACGTCTTGCCGAACGGGTAGAACTGCGCGTTCGGCAGCGCGGCCAGGAACTTGTGCAGCGACTTGTACTTGGGGTCGGTCTCCATCGAGCCCGAGGCGCTGTCGGTGACCGGCAGCATGTCGTACGTGTCGGCGAAGTCGATGACGTTCTTGTCGCTGAACATGAAGTCGAAGAACTTGCCTGTCTCGACCCGGTGCTTGTTCTGCTTGAAGCCCATGATCCAGTCGGCGACGCCCATCGAGCTGCTGGTGGGCCCGGAGACGGCGGGCAGCGGCACCATGCCGACGTCCACGCCCTGCTTCTGGGCCTCCTGCATCAGCGTCGGATGGCCGTTGAGCATGCCGACCTCACCCTTGGTGAACGCCGCGAAGGCCTTGCCGCGGTTGAGGTCACCGGGGGCGACGGGGCCGACGAGCCCCTTGTCGACGAGGTTCGACTTCAGCCAGTCGAACGTCTTGATGTTCTCGGCCGAGTCGATGTTGTACGAGCCGACGTCGTCGGTGTAGCCGCCGCCGCCGCTGAGCAGCCACATCAGCGTCTCGGCCTGGGACTCCTCCTGGCCCAGCGGCAGCGCGAACGGATACTTCACGCCGTGTGCCTTGAGCGCGGCGGCGTCGCCCGCGATGTCGCTCCAGGTCTTCGGGGCGTCGAGGCCCGACTGGCTGAAGAGCTTCTTGTTGTAGAAGAGCAGCCGGGTGCTGGCCACGAACGGCAGCCCGTACTGGACCTGGTTGACCCGGCCCGCGTCCGCGAGGACGGGCAGGAAGTTCGCCTGGGTGCGGACGCTGAGCATCTGGTCGGCGGAGTAGAGCTTCCCGGCCTTGGCGTAGTCCGCGTACGCGCCGATCTGCGCGATGTCGGGGGCCTTTCCGGCCTTCACCATCTGGGCGACCTTGCGGTCGACATCCGTCCACGGGAGGACGGTCACCTCGACCTTGATGCCGGGGTGGGACGCCTCGAAGCCCCTGGCGACGCCGTCCCAGTACGTGTCGGACTTGTTCGCCTCGCCGGTGCCGTAGTCGGCCGCGACCAGCTTCAGCGTGACGTCGCCCCCGTCACTGTCGCCGCCGCAGCCCGACAGCGTTGCCGTCATCCCCAGAGCGGCGACAGCCGCCGTCAGTCCCAAGTAACGCCGCTGCACAGCCCAGTCCGTCCTCGTCGATCACGCCATCCGCGGCATCCACGTCTGCGTGGGGCGCTCCGGATGAGCTGCGATTTTCCCCCATCGCTTCCGATGAGGTCTACACCACCCCGGTATCGCTTCGGCAACGCGGCAGCATTGCACGGGACGCGGAGTGACTGCTAAGTAGGTCTCGGTCAACCAGGGCCGGACACAAGGCCCTTAATGGTCCAGGCCATATAACCGCACGCGTGCGGTGCCGCTGTGCCGCCCCGCTTCCGCCCACGCCGCAAGGAGCCGTACCGCATGTCCCGTACCGCATCAGAAATTGCCACCCAGCCCAGCTGCTGGCGGCGTGCCGCCCAGGCGGGCGCGGTGGCCGAGGGGCTGCCGCGTCCGGGCGAGCGGGTCGCCGTCACCGGGTGCGGAACCTCCTGGTTCATGGCCATCGCCTACGCGGCGCTGCGCGAGGCGGCCGGGCAGGGCGAGACGGACGCGTACGCCTCGTCGGAGTTCCCGGCCGGGCGGTCCTACGACCGGGTCGTGGCGATCACCCGCTCCGGCACCACGAGCGAGGTGCTGGCCCTGCTGGGCGAACTGCGCGGCCGGACCCCCACGGTCGCGCTGACCGCCGACCCGAAGACGCCGGTCATGGACGCCGCCGACACGGTGGCCGTACTGGACTGGGCCGACGAGGAGTCGGTCGTGCAGACCCGGTTCGCCACCACCGCGCTCGCCTTCCTGCGGGCCGGGCTGGAGGCGGCCGGCCCGCTCCCGGCGGGCGTGAAGACGGTCACCGAGGCAGCCGTCGACGCGGAGCTGGCGGTGACCGAGCCGTTGGACGAGGCGGTGGTCTCGGCCGAGCAGTGGACGTTCCTGGGGCGCGGCTGGACCTACGGCCTGGCGCAGGAGGCCGGGCTGAAGATGCGCGAGGCGGCGGGCGCCTGGACGGAGTCGTACCCCGCGATGGAATACCGCCACGGCCCGATCGCGATCACCGGCCCGAACCGGGTGGCGTGGGTGTTCGGCGCACTGCCCGAGGGCCTGGCGGGCGAGGTCGCGGGGGTCGGCGGAACGCTCGTCGCCCACACGGCCGCCGACCCGATGGCCGACCTGATCCGGGCCCAGCGGCTCGCGGTGGCGCTCGCGGAGTCGAAGGGGTACGACCCGGACCACCCGCGCAACCTGTCGCGCAGCGTGATCCTGCCGGGCTAGAGCGGCGTGTCCGCGGGCCCATCGGTCACGGGCGCTGTCGGCGGATTGCGTGCGGATGCCGGCGGATTGCCGCCGGGTTACGGTCCCGATTTTGTATGGATGCGCAACAAACACCGATAGTGGACTAGACCTTTTGGGGTTCGTCGGGCGAAACTGTTCCCCGTGAAACACGTCATCGCCCTCGATGTGGGCGGCACCGGAATGAAGGCCGCACTGGTCGGGGCCGATGGCGCCCTGCTCTACGAGGCACGGCGCGCGACCGGCAGAGAGCGCGGCCCCGACGCCGTCGTGGAGTCGATCCTCGCCTTCGCGGCGGATCTGCGCGCGTACGGCGTCGAGCACTTCGGCGAGAGCGCCGTCGCGGCCGGTGTCGCCGTGCCCGGCATCGTCGACGCCGCGAACGGGATCGCGCTCTACTCCGCGAACCTGGGCTGGAGCGACGTACCCATGCGCCGGCTGCTCGGCGAACGGCTCGGCGGCGTCCCCGTCGCCCTCGGCCACGACGTCAGGACCGGCGGGCTCGCCGAGGGCCGGATCGGAGCGGGCCGGGGCGCGGACCGCTTCGTGTTCATCCCGCTGGGCACCGGCATCGCCGGGGCCATCGGCATCGCGGGCACCATCGAGGAGGGCGCCCACGGCTCGGCGGGCGAGATCGGCCACATCGTGATCCGGCCGGACGGCCCGGACTGCAGCTGCGGCCAGCGCGGCTGTCTGGAGACGCTGGCCTCCGCGGCCGCCGTCAGCCGGGCCTGGGCCGCCGCCTCCGGCGACCCGAAGGCCGACGCCGCGGACTGCGCCAAGGCCGTGGAGTCGGGCGACCCGGCGGCCCTGGCGGTCTGGCACGACGCCGTCGACGCCCTCGCCGCCGGACTGGTCACCGCGCTCACCCTGCTGGACCCCCGCACTCTCATCATCGGTGGCGGTCTCGCCGAGGCGGGGGAAACCTTGTTCACACCACTGCGTGCGGCCGTCGAGGAACGCGTCACGTTCCAAAAGCTGCCCCACATCGTCCCGGCGGCCCTCGGGGACACCGCCGGATGCCTGGGCGCAGGGCTGCTCGCCTGGGATCTTCTCTCCACGGAGGTATCCGCCTGATGGCCGGACGCGCAGACAGCACAGTTCTCGCAGGTGCCCGGGTGGTACTGCCCACCGGCACCGTCGAGAACGGCCGGGTGATCATCGAGGGCACCCGCATCGCCGGCAGTCCGGCGCAGGACGCCCGGACCGTCGACCTGTCCGGCCACTGGATCGTCCCCGGCTTCGTGGACATGCACAACCACGGCGGAGGCGGCGCCTCCTTCACCTCCGGCACCGTGGACGACGTCCTCACCGGCGTCCGCACCCACCGCGAGCACGGCACCACCACCCTGGTCGCCTCCACCGTCACCGGCGAGATGGACTTCCTCGCCGAACGGGCCGGCGTCCTCTCCGAGCTGGTCGAACAGGGCGACCTGGCCGGCATCCACTTCGAGGGCCCCTTCATCTCGCCGTGCCGCAAGGGCGCGCACAGCGAGGGCCTGCTGCGCCACCCGGACCCGGCCGAGGTCCGCAAGCTGATGGACGCCGCCCGCGGCACCGCGAAGATGTTCACGCTCGCCACCGAACTGCCCGGCGGCATCGAGTCCGTACGGCTGCTCGCCGAGCACGGCGTCATCGCCGCGATCGGGCACACCGACGCCACGTACGAGCAGACCGTCGAGGCGATCGACGCGGGCGCCACCGTCGCCACGCACCTCTACAACGCGATGCCGCCCATCGGCCACCGCGCGCCCGGCCCGATCGCCGCCCTCCTGGAGGACGAGCGGATCACGGTCGAGCTGATCAACGACGGCACGCACCTGCACCCGGCCGCCCTGCAACTGGCCTACCACCACGCGGGCGCCCACCGCGTCGCCCTGATCACCGACGCCATGGACGCGGCCGGGTTCGGCGACGGCCAGTACCAGCTGGGCCCGCTCGCCGTCGAGGTCAAGGACGGCGTCGCCCGGCTCGTCGAGGGCGGCTCCATCGCCGGCTCCACGCTCACCCTGGACACCGCCTTCCACCGGGCCGTCACCATCGACCGCATCCCGGTCGGCGACGTGGTGCAGTCCATCTCCGCCAACCCGGCCCGGCTGCTCGGTGTGTACGACCGGGTCGGCTCGCTGGAACCGGGCAAGGACGCCGACCTGGTGGTCCTGGACGCCGACTTCACGCTCAAGGGCGTCATGCGCAAGGGCGAGTGGATCAGCCGGCCGGTGCCCGCGGCCGTGTGAGGACCGCACCTTGAGAACCGCGGAGCGGATACGTAACGAAGAGACGGCGGTTGTTCCCGAGGTCTGGGCCGGCCGCCGGCTCTTTGGCATGATCGTTCGCGAAACAATCAGGGAAAGCGCGTTCTGCCAAGGCATCCGCGCTCAGCACGGATCGAGGGGGTGGCCGAGGTGATCCTCACGGTCACGCTGAACACGGCACTCGACCTGACGTACGGCGTCGCGGCCCTCGTCCCGCACTCCAGCCACCGGGTCAGCGATCTCTCCGAGCGCCCCGGCGGCAAGGGCATCAACGTCGCCCGGGTGGTCACCGCCCTCGGCCACGACAGCGTCGTCACCGGCTTCGCCGGAGGCGCCACCGGCTCCGTACTGCGGGAACTGCTCGCGGCCCTCCCGCCGGGCACCGCGACCCTCACCGACGCACTCGTCCCGGTGGCCGGCGACACCCGCCGCACCCTGGCCGTCGCCGACCGGGCCACCGGCGACACCACCCAGTTCAACGAACCCGGCCCCCACATCACCGCCGCCGAGTGGACCGCCTTCCTCCGCTCGTACGAGGAACTGCTGACCGGCGCCGACGCGGTCGCCCTGTGCGGCAGCCTGCCCCCGGGCATACACGTCGGCGCCTACGCCGAACTGATCCGGCCGGCCCGTGCCGCGGGCGTCCCCGTACTCCTGGACACCAGCGGCGAACCGCTGCGCCGGGGCATCGCCGCCCGCCCCGACCTCATCAAGCCGAACGCCGACGAGCTCGCCCAGCTCACCGGCTCCCGCGACCCCCTGCGCGCCACCCGCGACGCCCGCCGCCGCGGTGCGCACGCGGTGATCGCCTCGCTGGGCCCGGACGGGATGCTGGCGGTCACGCCCGACGGCAGCTGGCAGGCGTCCCCGCCGGCCCCCGTGAAGGGCAACCCGACCGGGGCGGGCGACTCCGCGGTGGCCGGACTGCTGTCCGGCCTCGTCGAGGGCCTGAGCTGGCCGGACCGGCTGCGACGGGCGGTGGCACTGTCAACGGCGACCGTGCTGGCCCCCACCGCCGGTGACTTCGACCGCGCGGCCTACGAGGAGCTGCTGCCGCGCGTCGCCATCGAGGAACACGCACCCGCGGCCTGAGCGCCGCACCGCACCGGGCCCGTCCGGCGGGTCCGAGGAAGCAACAGAGGTCAGCATGCCGCTCGTCAGCACCGGTGAACTCGTCTCCGCCGCCCAGGCAGAGGGACGCGGAATCGCCGCCTTCAACGTCATCACGCTGGAACACGCGGAGGCCATCGCCACCGGTGCGGAGCGCGCGGGGGCCCCCGCCATCCTCCAGATCTCCGAGAACGCCGTGAAGTTCCACGGCGGCCGGCTCTCCGCCATCGCGGCCGCGGCCGCCGCCGTCGCCCGCACCTCCGCCGCCCCGCTCGCCCTCCACCTCGACCACGTCGAGTCCGTGGAGCTGCTGCACCAGGCATCCGGCGAGGGCTTCGGCTCGGTGATGTTCGACGCCTCCAAGCTGAGCTACGAGGACAACGTCCGGGCCACCGCCGAAGCCGTCGCCTGGGGCCACGAGCGCGGTATCTGGATCGAGGCCGAACTCGGCAAGGTCGGCGGCAAGGAGGGCGAGGCCCCGCTCGACGCCCACGCCCCCGGCGTCCGCACCGACCCGGCCGAGGCCGCCGCGTACGTCGCCGCCACCGGCGTGGACGCGCTGGCCGTCGCCGTCGGCTCCTCGCACGCGATGACCGAGCGCACCGCCGCCCTGGACCACGCCCTGATCGGCCGGCTGCGCGACGCCGTCCCCGTCCCGCTGGTGCTGCACGGCTCCAGCGGCGTCCCGGACGACGAGATCCGCCAGGCCGTCGCCTCCTCCGGCATGGTCAAGATCAACGTGGGCACGGCGCTGAACACCGCGTTCACCGGAGCCGTCCGGGCCCACCTGGCCGAGAACACCACGGGCGTGGACCCGCGCAAGTACCTCGCCCCCGGCCGCGAGGCCATGGCCGCGGTGATCAGCCACTTCCTGGGGCTTGTGTCCGGCGCCGCACGCTGACCCGGACCAACGGCTGACCGCGGGTGGCCGGATCTCTCCGCTGTCGTCAGACCCGGTGTTCTGATCTGGGGTGTCCCGCTGGTCCTGACACCGCAGTCGCGGGCCATCGAAACGGGCCCCGTCCCACGCACTCGGCGTGGGGCGGGGCCCGCTGTTTCCGGCAGTCAGCACACGCCCCGCGGAGACGGAGACGCGTCGGGAGAACTCAGTCCTTCGCGGGTGTGACCTCGACCCAGTCGAGGATCACGTCGCACTGGTTTCCGTCCTGGCACGAAATGCTGATCTCGTTCTCGCCATTCGTCAGGCTGACCGGCGCCCAGGTGGTCTGCCAGTTCTTCTCCCAGTTCGAGTCCGAGGAGCCGATGAAGTTCTTGAGCCCGATCGGCTGGGAGTTCGGCTTCCCGTTGACCGTCAGCGTGGCGTTGGCGTCCTTGGCGGGGATCGCGTAGCGGACCGTCAGGCGGTACGAACCGCCGGCGTGCAGGTTCGCCGTCCACGTCACGGACGAGCCGACCGCGTTGAAGCCGGTGACATACGACCCGTTGGGGCCTTCCGCACCGCCGATGGCCTTGTCGATGGTGGCCGTGCCGCCGAGCTTCAGCGACGCCGCGTCCTGCTTCGGGAGCTCGGCGGGGGCCTCGGAGCTGGCGGAATTCTGCGGCTTCGGCGACTCCTGCACCTCACCGGCCGCGCCGGAGGAGGACGTCGCCTCCTCCTTCTTCTTGTCCTTGCCGCCGTCGCCCGTCATCAGCGCGGCGCCGATGCCGATGAGCACGACCGCGACCACCGCGACCGCACCGATCAACAGGCCCTTGGTGTTGGGGCCGCCCTTGCCGGGACCGCCGTTGCCCCGGCCGCCCTGGTGCGGGACCTGCGTGGTGGGAGCGCCGGGGTACGTCTCCGGGGCCGCGTACTGCGCGTTCGGCTGCCCGTACTGCCCCTGGGGCTGTCCGTACTGGGCGTTCTGCGCCTGCGGGTAGCCGTACGCCCCCTGCTGCCCGTACTGACGCTCGCCGACGGTCCGCACCTGGTTGTAAGAGGTCCGCGGCACGCCGGGCTGCGCGGCGGGACCCGGGTAGCCGTAGCCTCCCTGACCCGGCGGCTGTGCGCCGGCCGCTCGCCCGTCCTCGTAGAGGTAGCCGAACGGGTCGTCGTCCTCGGGTGTGCTCGCGCCGTTGTTCCCGGCCATCCCTGGGTCACTCCTCACCATGTCGTCGGCCCTCGCCGTATGCCGTCAGTCCTCGCCGACCGGCCGAGCCTACCCCGAACAGACCTCGCCAGGAGTTGCCGGAGGTGCGGCGGGAACCGGGGTGGGGTAAGCGCACAACACGTCGGCAAACGTCACCCGGCCCTGCGGTGAACCTTCGACCTGGACCGCTTCTCGACGTACATCCGCTGGTCGGCGGAGCGCAGTACCTCTTCGGCGGTCATGCCGCAGGCGGCCCACCCGATGCCGAAACTCGCCCCGACGCGCACCGCCCGGCCGTCGACCCGAATCGGCGGAATGATGGCGTTACGCAGGCGTACGGCCAGGTCCGCGGCGTCTGCGGACCCCAGCCCGTCCGCGAGAACGACGAATTCGTCACCCCCGAGCCGGGCGACGGTGTCACCGTCGCGGACACAGGTGGTGAGCCGGCGGGCGACCTCGATGAGAACCGCGTCACCCGTGTGGTGGCCGAAGCGGTCGTTGATCGACTTGAAGCCGTCCAGGTCGCAGAAGAGCACCGCGAGCCCCTTCGCCCCGTCGTCCTGCACGGTGTCGGGTGCGACGGAGTGCACATGGTGGTCGTAGGGGCCGACGCCCGCCGCCGCGTCGAATCCGTCGACGGGGAAGCCGTGCACCCGGGCCTCGTCCACATCGCCGTACGCCGCGTCCAGCGCCTGCACATCCGTGGACGCCACCGCGTGCGGGCGCTCGCAGAGCCGGGCGCTGAGCCGGGAGCGCAGCTCCGCACTGTTGGGCAGACCGGTGAGCGCGTCGTGCGAGGCGCGGTGCGCGAGGTTCAGCTCGTGGCGCTTGCGCTCCTCTATGTCCTCGACATGGGTGAGCAGGAAGCGCGGCCCGTCCGCGGTGTCCGCGACGACGGAGTTGCGCAGCGAGACCCAGAGGTAGGTGCCGTCCCGACGGCCCAGCCGCAGCTCGGCGCGGCCGCCCTCGGCGGAGGTACGGAGCAGGGTGCCGATGTCCTCGGGGTGGACCAGGTCGGCGAAGGAGTAGCGGCGCAGCACCGAGGCGGGGCGGCCGAGCAGCCGGCACAGGGCGTCGTTGGTGCGCAGCAGCCGCCCGTGCTGGTCGCCGCCCATCTCCGCGATGGCCATGCCGCTGGGGGCGTACTCGAAGGCCTGGCGGAATGATTCCTCGCTGGCCCGCAGCGCCTGCTGTTCACGCTCCAGGCGGACCAGGGCGCGCTGCATGTTGGCCCGGAGCCTGGCGTTGCTGATGGCGATGGCCGACTGGGACGCGTACATCTGGAGCGCCTCGCGGCCCCAGGCGCCGGGGCGGCGGCCGTTGCGGGGGCGGTCGACGGATAGGACGCCGAGGAGGTCGAGGCCGCCGCCGGAGGCGTACATCGGGGCGTAGAGCCGGTCCTGCGGGTGCCACTCGTCCTCGAAGCGGGGCTCGGGGCCCTCGGTGTGCCACTGCGGGACGTCGTCGTCGAGGAGGACCCAGCCGTCGGTGTGCGGTATGAAGCGGAGCTCGTCCCATATCTCACCCATGGCCAGCCGGCGCTCCCAGGAGGTGCGGGAGCCGACGCGGCCGGTGATCAGTGCCTCGGCGGCGCTGTTGCCGGCGAAGGCGGCGACCACGAGATCACCGTCGGGACGGACGAGGTTGACGCAGGCCAGCTCGTAGCCGAGACCGGCGACGATTCCATCGGCCACGGTCTGCAGCGTGTCGGCCAGGCTCCGCGCCGTGTTGAGATCGGCCACGGCCTGGTGCAGCTGCCGCATCGTCGCAAGACGGACGTACGGCTCCGACTCGGCCTCCATCGCTCGCACTCCCCGAGACCTCGACAGCACTCCAGGTTTCATATCGGTGTACTTGACGTACTTACTGCAGTGTCACGGCCACTGAATCACAGTGAGCTGTGCACCCGGTACACAGGGTCAACAAATATTGCGCTCTGTGAGCCAAGTCACAACAGATGGTAAAGGATTTCAGCCGGTCCTAGGACCTGGCTGGTCCCCTGGCCCGATGCGCCGGGCCGCCGCGCACGGCTAGCGTGCCCGGTGTGTTGCAGACGAAGCCCCCCACCCCGCGTTCCGAGCCCATCCCCCATGCTGAGGGGGTGAGCAACGACGAGTTCCGCGGCGCCCTCGCCCGACTGGCCGCCGGTGTGGTGCTGATCACCGCGCAGGAGCCGCCGCTCGACGAGCACGGACGCGGCGAGGACGTCGGCATGACCGCGACCGCGTTCATGTCGGTCTCGATGGACCCGCCCCTGGTCATGGTGAGCCTGCGCAACGACTCACGGATGGACGACTTGTTGGCGGAACAGCCGCTGTGGGCCGTCTCGGTCCTGTCGGAGAGCCAGCGGCACATCGCCGGACGGTTCGCCATGAAGGGCCGGATCAGCGACCGGCTGCTGTTCGAGGACATCCCCTGTGTACGCGGGGAGATCACCGGAGCGCCGCTGGCCGGGGGCGCGCTCGCCACCCTGGAGTGCCGCACGGAGCAGCGTGTCCTGGCGGGTGATCACACGCTGGTGATCGGACGGGTGCTCACTGCGCGGCTGCCGAGCGAGGACGGCGGCCCGCTGACGTACTTCCGCGGGCGCTACCGGCAGCTGGGCTGACACCGGGCGCTGCCGGCGGCCGGTTTGACGGCGGGGGTGACGGCAGGGGGCGCCGCACCGGGCCGGCCGCGGGCGGGCGCCGCACCTGGCCGGCCGCGGGCGGGCGCCGCACCTGGCCGGCCGCGGATGCCCCGTTCACCAGTCGCGGCCCGAGCGGCCGCGCTTGGTGTCGCCGCGCTGCTTCTTCTCGCGCAGCCTGCGCTCGTTGATGCCGCGCGGGATCTTGCGCTTGACGCGCGGCTTGGGGGGCGGCGCCGTGGCCTCGGCCAGCAGGGCGGTGAGCCGTACGACGGCCGTCTCGCGGTTGCGCCACTGCGAGCGGTGCTCCGAGGACCGTACCGACACCACGCCGTTGACCAGCCGGTTCGCCAGCCGCTCCAGCGCGCGCTCCTTCCACACCTCGGGCAGCGACTCGGTCGCCGCGAGGTCGAAGCGGAGCTCCACCTGGGAGTCGCTGGTGTTGACGTGCTGCCCGCCTGGCCCTGAGGACCGCGAGAAACGCCACATGAGCTCGGCCTCCGGCAGGGAGACCGCACCGCGGATGACATAGGGCCCGGACATGACACCCATGTTCCCCGGCCCACCGGGTGTTCGTCACCTTCTTTAGCCGCACCACCGGTTCTCCGGCCGCGTCCCGCCATCAGTTCGGTAAAGAAAGCAAAGGCGGAAGGAACCTCCCGGTCCCCTGCCTGCGTTATGAGGGGTGACGGTAGCTTCGTGACGACACGAAGCCCGCAGACGACAGATGAAAGGGACTTCCCATGGCAGTAAGCCTGTCCAAGGGCGGCAACGTCTCCCTCACCAAGGAGGCCCCCGGCCTCACCGCCGTCACGGTCGGCCTCGGCTGGGACGTCCGGACCACCACCGGCACGGATTTCGACCTCGACGCCTCCGCGATCGCGGTCAACGCCGCCGGGAAGGTCTTCTCCGACGGCCACTTCGTCTTCTTCAACAACAAGGCGACGCCGGACCAGACCATCGTGCACACCGGTGACAACGTCACGGGCGAGGGCGAGGGCGACGACGAGCAGATCAACGTCAACCTGGCGGGCCTGCCGGCCGACATCGACAAGATCGTCTTCCCGGTGTCGATCTACGATGCCGAGACCCGCAGCCAGAACTTCGGCCAGGTGCGCAACGCGTACATCCGCATCCTCAACCAGGCCGGCGGCGCCGAGATCGCCCGCTACGACCTGAGCGAGGACGCCGCCACCGAGACCGCCATGGTCTTCGGCGAGCTGTACCGCAACGGCGCCGAGTGGAAGTTCCGTGCCGTCGGCCAGGGCTACGCCTCCGGCCTGCGCGGCATCGCCCAGGACTTCGGCGTCACTCTCTGACGCTCCGTCCTTCCGCTTCACCGGAGCCCCCGGCCGATCGTCCTGCGGCCGGGGGCTCCCGCGCGTCCGCGTACCACTGACCGCTCCCAACGGGGCGAACGACACGCGGTGTTGCACAAGTGAGGGAAGTCCGCCGGATAGCGGACACGGACGTACCCCAGTCGGACAAGAACTGGTCAAAGAATTGTGAGGTAATTGTTAGTACACCGTCAATGTCGGTCATTCAGTGGCACGCTCTCCGCTCGTAACCCCCCACGGAACGAGCAACGGAGAACCCATGACCCCCCACATGAACACCCGTCGCGCAGCAGCCCTGGCCGCCGTGGCCGCGATGGTCGTCGTCGGAGTACAGACCGGAACGGCGAACGCCGGGCCGGCCGCCCCCAACGACGGTTCCTCCGCCTCTCCCCGCACCTCCTCGCCCGCCTTCAGCAGCGCCTCGGCGCGCACGGCGGCCATCAAGTCGGCCCAGACCGACGCCTCTTCGACCGCCGGCTCGCTCGGGCTCGGCGGCAAGGAGAAGCTGATCGCCCGTGACGTGATCAAGGACGCCAAGGGCACGGTCCACACCCGCTACGAGCGCACCTACGCCGGACTGCCCGTCATCGGCGGCGACCTGGTCACCCACACCGCGAGCAACGGCAAGCTCAAGAGCGTCACCAAGGCGACCGACGCCAGGATATCCGTGCCGTCCACGACGGCGAAGATCAAGACCGCGGCCGCCGCCCGCAAGGTGATCTGGGCGGGCAGCGGCAAGCCCGTCCTCGCGTTCGAGTCCGTGAAGACCGGAGTGCAGAAGGACGGCACGCCCAGCCGCCGCCACATCATCACGGACGCCACCACCGGCAAGACGCTGCACAGCTACGAAGCGGTCGAGACGGCCGGCGTCGGCAACAGCCAGTACAGCGGCAAGGTCGACCTGTCCACCACCGCCTCCGGTTCCGGCTTCGAGCTGACCGACGGCGACCGCGGCGGCCACAAGACGTACGACCTGAACCAGGGCGAGAGCGGCACCGGCGACCTGGTCACCGACGACGACAACACGTGGGGCGACGGCACCGGCAACGACCGCCAGACCGCCGCGGTCGACGCCCACTACGGCGCCGCGAAGACCTGGGACTTCTACAAGACGGCGCTCGGCCGCGACGGCATCGCGGGCGACGGCAAGGCCGCCTACTCCCGGGTCCACTACGGCGACGCGTACGTCAACGCGTTCTGGGACGACAGCTGCTTCTGCATGACGTACGGCGACGGCGCCGACAACAAGAGCGCCCTCACCGGCCTCGACGTCGCCGGCCACGAGATGAGCCACGGGCTGACCGCGTCGACCGCCAACCTCGACTACGTCGGCGAGTCCGGCGGCCTCAACGAGGCGACCAGCGACATCTTCGGCACCGCGGTGGAGTTCTTCGCCGACAACGCCACCGACGTCGGCGACTACCTCATCGGCGAGAAGATCGACATCAACGGCGACGGCAGCCCGCTGCGCTACATGGACCAGCCGAGCAAGGACGGCGGCTCGGCCGACTACTGGGACAGCAGCGTCGGTGACCTGGACGTGCACTACTCGTCCGGTGTCGCCAACCACTTCTTCTACCTGCTGGCCGAGGGCAGCGGCGCGAAGACCATCAACGGAGTCGACTACGACTCCCCGACCTCCGACGGCTCCACGGTCACCGGCATCGGCCGGGACAAGGCCATCCAGATCTGGTACAAGGCCCTCTCCGAGTACATGACCTCGTCCACCGACTACGCGGCCGCCCGCACGGCGACCGAGAAGGCGGCGACCGACCTGTACGGGGCGGACAGCGCCGAGCTGAAGGCCGTCGACGCCGCCTGGAGCGGTGTCAACGTGAAGTAGCGCCCACCGCGTTGCTCCCGGGAGCCGGTCAGCCGTCCGCGGCGGGCCGGCTCCCGCCGTACAGCCAGGTCTTCCACAGCTCCGTCAGATCCTTGCCGGTCGCCTTCTCGACGTAGGCGGTGAAGTCCGCCGTCGTGGCGTTGCCGTGCCGGTGGGCCTTCGTCCAGCCCGCGAGCAGCGCGAAGAACCGCTCGTCGTCGTCCACGGCCTCGCGGATCTTGTGGATCACCATGGCGCCCCGCCCGTACACCGGCGGGTCCGAGATGTTGGCGGGGGCCGGCGGATCGGCCGGCGGGAAGGCCCAGTTGTCGTCGTCCTTGTAGGCCTCGTCGAACGACTGCTGGGCCGGGGTGTCCTCCTTCTCCTCCTCCCACAGCCACTCCGCGTAGGTCGCCAGACCCTCGTTGAGCCACATGTCCTGCCAGCTCTCGGGCGTGACCGAGTCACCGAACCACTGGTGCGCCATCTCGTGGACGAGCAGCCCGACGCTCGGCGGCCCGGGGAAGAACGGCCGGTTCTGCGTCTCCAGCGCGTACCCGGCGTCCCCCTTTCGCTCGACGATCGCGCCCGTGGCGGAGAACGGGTACGGGCCGAAGTGCGCGGCCTCCCACTTCACCACCTCGGGAACCCGGGCCACCGTCCGCGCACTCGCCTTCGCCGACACCGGGTCCACGGCGGTGAACACCGTGATGCCGCCCGCCATGGTCGACGTCTTCGTCTCGAACCGGCCGACGGCCAGCGTCGCGAGATAGCTCGCCATCGGTTCGGCGGTGTGCCAGCGGTACGTGGTGCGGCCCCCGGCCGTCCTGGGCGGACCGGCCGGCACACCGTTGGAGACCGCTGTCAGCCCCTTGGCAACGGTGACCGTCAGGTCGTACGTGGCCTTGTCGCTCGGGTGGTTGTTGCCCGGGAACCACGCCATCGAGCCGGTCGGTTCGCCCAGCGCCACCGCTCCGTCGGCGGTCGGCAGCCAGCCCTCCTTCGAACCGTCCGGGTCCTTGATGGTCTGCGGGGAGCCGGAGTAGCGCACGACCGTACGGAAGGTCAGGCCCCGGCGGAGCCGGTCCTGGACCTTGATGTCCGGACGCAGCGTCAGCTCGTCGCCCGCCCGGTTGACGGCGGCGGGGCGCCCCTCCACCGTGGCCGACTCCACCGTCAGCCCGGCCAGATCGAGGTTGAACGAGCTGAGGTCCTGGGTGGCGCGCGCGGTGATCTCGGCGGTGCCGCGCAGCGTCTTCGCGTCCTGGCCGACATCGAGCGTGAGGGCGTAGTGCGTGACGTCGTAGCCGCCGTTGCCCAGCTTGGGGAAGTACGGATCGCGCACCCCGGAGGCGCCCGGGGTGCCGTCCACGCCACCGGCACTCGCGCTGCAGCCGGGGGCGAGGACCGCCAGGGCGAGCAGCAGGACGGCGGTCCTCGCCCTGCGAGGGGTGGCCCTGCGGGGCGCGGCCACGCGAGGCGTTGCCCTGTGGGGCGTTGCCCTGTGGGGCGTGCGTGCCGTGCCGCGTGCGGGGAAGCGTTCCGGGGAGCGTTGATCCACGCCGATGATCCTATGTGCGGAATGTCGGAGTGCGGGGATGCCGGACGCCTGAATCGGTTCCGTGCCCCGGCTCCGGTCCCGCCCGCGTCAGAGCACCGCGACGCCAACCGGCCGGTCCCCGGCCACCGGCCGGACCGGGAGTGCCGGGGGCCGGGAGTGCCGGGGGCCGGGGGTACCGAGGCCGGGGGTACCGGCGCGTGCGGCGTCCAGCGGCTGATGATCGAGGGCGTTCAGGTCCGTCCCCCGTGGTTCGGTGCGACTACCTGGCGAGGGCGGCGGCGCCGGCCCGCGCGAACTTCTCGTCGAGGTCGCCGCTGGGCGCGCCGGCCACCCCGATGCCGGCCACCGGAGCGCCCTTGACCTGCACCGGGGCGCCGCCCGCGAGGAACAGCGTGCCAGGGATGTCCTTCAGGTTCGGGGTCTGGTCGAGCCGCTTGGCCAGCTCGGACGTGGGAGCGTTCCAGGACACGGCGGTGTACGCCTTCTTCACCGCCGACTCGTACGCCTGCGGGCCCGCGCCGTCGCCGCGCAGGGTGACGACGGTGTTGCCGTTGCGGTCGACGACGGACACGGCCACGCGCTGGTGCTCCTTCTCCGCCGCGTCCAGGGCCGCCCGAGCGGCCTTCGACGCGGCGTCCACGGTCAGGTGCGTGGACTGCTGGAGGTTCCGGTCCGCGGTGTCCGCCCGGACGGCGGTGGCGGGCGCGGCGGCGGGGGCGGAGGCGTTCGCGGACACGGCGCCGAGGGTGCCGGCCCCGAGGGCCGCGGCGGCGACAGTGCCGGTCAGGACACGGGTGCGCAGCGACATCTTCGTCAGGTTCTTCATGGTGGGCTCCTCAGCGGGACAGCGGGGGTTCCTGCGTTCTGTGTTCCATCCTTGGGCCGGTTCCGGGGCCGTACGGTCGGCGTACCGGCTCGACACCGCACGCGGGACGGCTGACGGCCCCATCGGCCGATCGGTTGATGCGGGGGCGGCCGATCAGGGTGACGATGGAGTGTCCGCGCAGGTCAGCAGCGGTCTCCGGACAGGGGCCCGCGGTGAGGAGCAGGGGTACCAGGTGGAGCAGCGAACCCCGTCGGCACGTGGCGCGGGGTGGGCCGCCGACGCGGACACCCGTGGTCTCGCCCTGCTCATGCACGCCGCGTTCTTCCTACTCCTGGGCGCCTCGCTGAGCCGGTTCCTGCTGCGCCACCCCGGCGAGGCCCGCACCCCGTGGATCATCGGGCTGTCCGTAGCCCTGGCCGCCCTGTACGTGATCGGCCCGGTGCTCGGCTCCCGCCCGACGCCGCGCAGCCTGCTCTGGCTGGGGGCGCTGGTCGCCGTGTGGATGGTGCTGGTCGTCCTCGCGCCGAGCTTCGCGTGGTGCGCGGTCCCGCTCTTCTACACCGGGCTGCGCATCCTGCCGCCGCGCGCCGCGCTCGCCCTGGTCGCGCTGCTCACCCTGTTCGTCGTCGCCGCGCAACTGCGGCTGGCCGACGGCTTCGACCCGAACCTGGTCCTCGCCCCGCCCGCCGTCGCGGCCGTCGCGACCGCCGTCTTCGTCCACACGCAACGGCAGGCCGCACGCCAGGACGAACTCATCGGCGACCTGCTGCGCACCCGCCGCGAGCTGGCCGCCACCGAACGGCGCGAAGGCACCCTCGCCGAACGCCAGCGGCTCTCCATGGAGATCCACGACACCCTCGCCCAGGGCCTGTCCAGCCAGCAGATGCTGCTCCAGGCCGCCGACCGCACCTGGGACACCGACCCGGCGACCGCCCGCCGCCACATCCGTACCGCCACCGGCATCGCGGAACGCAACCTCGCCGAGGCCCGCCGCTTCGTCCACGACCTGGCCCCCGCCGACCTGGCCGAGGGCGGCGGGCTGGACGCGGCGCTGCACGCACTCGCCGCCCGCGAGACCGCGCAGGCACAGGGCCGGCCGACCGTCCGCTGCCACGTCGAGGGCGCACCCCACGCCGCGCTGCCCGACCGGGTGCAGTCCGCGCTGCTGCGGATCGCCCAGGGCGCACTGGCCAACGTGACCGAGCACGCGGACGCCACCGAGGCCGCCCTGACCCTCACCCACCTCGACGACCGGATCGTCCTCGACATCGCCGACAACGGCCACGGCTTCGCCCCCGCCGCGCACACCGGAGCGCCGGGCGGCGTACGCGGTCACGGGCTGCCCGCGATGCGCGCCCGGCTGCGTCAGCTCGGCGGCAGCCTCACCATCGAATCCGCACCCGGCGAAGGCACCGTGGTGACCGCCGCCGTCCCCCTCACCGACGGACCCGCCGCCCTCACCCCCCAGGACCCCGCATGACCGCCGCGCAGCCGCCCGTCCGCATCCTGCTCTGCGACGACCACGCCGTCGTACGCGCCGGACTCCTCGCCCTCCTCGGCAGCGAACCCGACATCGAGGTCGTCGGCGAGGCGGGCAGCGGCGAGGAGGCCGTCGCCCTGGCCGGCCGGCTCACCCCCGACGTCGTCCTGATGGACCTCCAGCTGGGCGAGGGCATCGACGGCGTCGAGGCCACCCGCCGCATCACCGCAACCGCCGGTGGCACCTCAGCCGCCACCGCCGGTGGCGCGTCCAGTGCCGCGTCCGGTCCCCACGTCCTGGTCCTCACCACGTACGACACGGACGCCGACATCACCCGCGCCATCGGGGCGGGCGCCACCGGCTACCTGCTGAAGGCCGAACGCCCGGAGGAGCTCTTCGCCGCGATCCGCTCGGCCGCCCAGGGCCGCACCACGCTCTCCCCGCCCGTCGCCAGCCGCGTCATGGCCCGTATGCGCAGGCCGCTGCCCACCCTCACCGACCGCGAACGCGACATCCTCGGCCAGCTCTCCCGGGGCCTGGGCAACCGCGACATCGCCCGCGCCCTGTTCATCAGCGAGGCCACCGTCAAGACCCATCTGGGCCGGATCTACGACAAACTCGGCGTCGACACCCGGGCCGGAGCCGTCTCCGTCGCGAAGGAACAACGGCTGCTGCCCTGACGGCCCGTTCCGCGCGGCTCCGCGCAGCCGGCCCGCGCGGAACAGGGCAACGATCCGCTGGTGCGGGAGCGACACGCCGGGCATGACACCATCGAACCGTGCTCGACATCGGCTACTCCCTCTCCCGACGCTTCCCCGATCCCCCGCAGACCGACTACCGCCGAGCGGACGTCCGCTCCCTGCGCCACGATCTGTTCTCCGGGGACGTCTACCTCGCGGACACCAAGGAGGACCGCGAAGTATCCACAGGCTGGGGATGGGTACCGGTGCTCGACTTCGCCTGGGCCCTGTGCGACATCGTCGAACAGATCGACCGCGACCCCCGCGGCAACCGCTCGCACCGCCGCCAGTTCGCCGAACTCGACTTCACCGAGTCGTCCGACCGGATGCTCTTCGAGCGCCGCTTCGGCTGGGTCGACGTCGAGGCCGACTGGATGCCCGCGGAGGAAGCACCGCTCACCTTCAACCACTCCCTGCTGCGCCGCGAGGCCCGCGACTTCCTGCACGACCTGATCGCCGACCTCGCCGACATGCACGAAGGCCTCGCCGACAACCCGGCGATCTGGGACCTCCAGGCCCGCTTCCCCCGCCTCTGACCCCAGCCTCCCAGCCCCGTCTCGCAGCCCCCGCCTCCGAGCGGGCGCCTCCGAGCGGGCCCGAAGGCCAGGGCCCGGCCCTCACGCCTCCACCCGCACCCCGATCTGCGCCGCGAACGCCGGAGCCAGCTCCATCAGCTGCGACGGGCTGATCACCGCACCCGCCAGCCGCTCCACCCCGCGCGCGATATCCAGCTCCGCGACCGTCCGCAGATCCACCGACTCCATCCGCACCGCACTGAAATCGGCCCGCTTCAGCACACAGTCCCGGAACTCCACCCGGTCCAGCTGCGCGCCCCCGAAATCCGGCTCGGACAGCACACAGCCCTCGAACACCACATCCTTCAGCCGCGCCTTCCGCAGATTCAGGTAGTCGATCTTCCCGCCCCGCACCAGCACCCGCTCCAGCACCGCACCGTGCAGTTGCACCCCGCCCAGGCGCGCGTCCACGATCTCCACGTCCCGCAGCGACGCCCCGGCGAGATCCGTGCCCACCCCCCGTACCCCCGTCAGCACCGAATCGATGAAACGGGCCCTGACCAGCTCCGTACGGTCCAGAGCGCAGCCATCCAGCGCACAGTCCATGAACCGGGCCCCCGGACCCGACTCGTCCGCCAGATCCACGGACTCGAAGCGCACCCCGTCGTAATCCCCGTCCGGCTCCAGCCCCCCGCCGCCGTACGGCTCCAGCGGCGGCAGCCTCACCTCCGGACGCCGCGCCACCGCGACCCCGTCCTTACCGCCCCGGCCCCTGCCGCTTCCCTGACCACTACCGCTGCTGCGCACCATCCCCCCATCGTGACGCACCCCACTGACAACGCCCCGCCGCCGATGTCACACCCGGCCTCCCGCCGCCCGTCATGTACCCAAAGACACCTCCAGCGAAGGAGACCGGGACCATGCAGCGCATCCACATCATCGGCGGCGGCCTCGCCGGATTCACCGCAGCCATCACCGCGGCCGAATCCGGCGCCCTGGTGACCGTCCACGAGGCCCACCACACCCTCGGCGGACGCGCCAGGACCGCCGAAGGCCCGTACCGCACCAACGAGGGACCGCACGCCCTCTACCGCCGCGGCCCCCACTGGAGCTGGCTCGACCGGCGCAACCTCCTCGGCCCCACCACCACCGTCCCTCCCCTCGAAGCCGCCCGGCTCCGCTTCCGCCACCGCTCCACCCTGCGCCGCACCCCGCCCCTCGCCCTCCTCCGGCTCAGCCGCCGCAGCGCCGCACAGGCCCCCGTCGACACCGACTTCCGCACCTGGGCCACCGCACAGATCGGCGAGGACGGCGCCCGCACGGCCGCGCACTACACCGCCGTCGCCCTCTTCCACCACGACCCCGGCAGCCTCTCCGCGGCCTTCGTCCAGGAACGGCTGCACCGCGCCGGCGCACTGCCGCCCGAAGCCCGCTACCCCATCGGCGGCTGGGCCCAGATCATCGACCGGATGGCGTCCCGCGCCTGGAACCTCAGCGTCCGCATCGAGACCGCGAGCCGCATCGACTCCGCCGCCCTCGGCACCCTCGCCCGCACCGGCCCGGTCGTCGTCGCCACCTCCCTCGACGCCGCCCGCACCCTCCTCGGCGACCCGGCACTCACCTGGGCCTCCGGCCGCACCGCCCTCATCGACCTCGCCCTGCGCACCCGCCGCGGCGACGCGTTCGCCGTGTCCGACCTCGACGCCCCCGGCTGGATCGAACGGTTCACCGCCCAGGACCGCACCCTCGCCCCCCACGGGGAACAACTCCTCCAAGGACAGTTCCCCATCGCCCCCGACGCGTCCCGGGCCACCGGAACCGCCCGCGCCGAAGAACTCCTCGACCTCGGCTACCCCGGCTGGCGCGAGCGCACCGTCTGGCGCCGCGACGCCCTCGCCACCGGCCGCACCGGCGCGGTCGACCACCCCGGCACCACCTGGCGCGACCGGCCCGCCATCGACCGCGGCAACGGCATCTACCTCGCGGGCGACCAGGTCGCCGCCCCCGGCCTGCTCAGCGAGGTCTCCTTCACCAGCGGCATCAAAGCAGCCCTCCTCGCCCTCAAGGCCACCGAGAACCACACCGAGCCCAGCGCCCCACGCCTCTGACCGCCGACCGCCGACCGCCGACCCGACCGGGTGGCTAACGCCCGCCCAGCTCCGCCAGCGCCCCGTCCGTCAGCCGGTACACCGTCCACTCGTCCTGCGGCCGCGCACCCAGCGCCTCGTAGAACGCGATCGACGGAGCGTTCCAGTTCAGCACCGACCACTCGAGCCGCTCATAGCCACGCTCCACACAGATCCGCGCCAGCTCCCCCAGCAACGCCTTCCCGTGCCCGCCGCCCCGCCGCTCCGGACGCACATACAGATCCTCCAGATAGATACCGTGCACCCCACGCCAGGTGGAGAAGTTCAGGAACCACAACGCGAAGCCCACCACCTCACCGTCCTCGTCGGACTCGGCGATGTGCGCGAACGCCGCGGGCCGCTCACCGAACAGCGCCTCACGCAACTGCTCCTCGGTGGCATTCGCCTCGTGCAGCGCCTTCTCGTAATCGGCCAACTCACGGACCATCGCGTGAAGGGCAGGGACATCAGCAGCGGTAGCGGTACGAATCATGAGGGCAGCGTAAGCAGCACCGCGCCGCGCACTACGCCCGGCCCAGCAACCGCCGCGCGATCTCGGCCTGCTCCGGCGCCAGCCGCCGCGCACCGTCCTCGGCACCCCAGCACGCGTTCTGCAGCACCCGCCCGAGCGTCCACGCCCGCGCCCGCCCCCGGTCCAGCCCCAGCGCCCCCGTCAGCAGATCGAACCGCCACCCCACCGTCCCCGCGTCGAAGCGGTCGGCCAGCGCCGGAAGCAGCTCGAACCCCGGATCACCGGCCAGCGGCTTCGGATCGATCGCCACCCACCGCACCGCCTGCCCCGTCGGCCCGCCCCGCCCGGCCAGCACATTGCCGAAGTGCAGGTCCCAGTGCAGCAACCGGTCCCCCGGCTCCCCCGCCACCTCTCGCACCGCCGCGGCGCAGTCCGCCAGCAGCCGCCGCTCCCCCTCGTCCACCAGCAGCCCCGCCGCGCCCGGCGCCGCCGCCAGCATCCGCGCCGACACCTCGCCCAGCCCCCGCAAACCGCCCCCCGCCGGAGCCCGCACCGCCGTCAGCCCCGCCAGCAACTCCGCGACGACCCGCACCGCTTCCCGCACATCGGCCGTACCCGACAGCGGACGATGCCCGTCCAGCCGCTCCAGCAGCATCGTCCCCGTCGCCGGGTCGTGGTCCAGCAGCTCCACCGCACCCGCCGACGCCTCACCCCACACCCGCAGCGCGAGCGGCTCCCCCGCCGTCTCCACGTCCACCGCCTGCAACTTCAGCGCGGCCGGGCGCCCGTCCGCCACCCGCACCACCGGAAGCACCAGCGCACACACCCCGTACAACGCCTCGCCGTCCCGGCGCAGCCCCCACCGCTCCAGGAACTCCGCGGACATCCCCGGCAACGCGGCGAGAAACGCCCGCCCGGCCTCACCGTTGTACTTGGACTGAGTGGCGATCAGCGCATCCGGAATGTCAATCACGCCCCCGATCGTAGGAGCGTGCGTCAATCGGCTATGACCCCGAGCCATCCCGCCCCGCCCACGCGGCCCCGCCCCGCACCCGTCACGTGGCTCCGCGGCGCCGGCTCATGGATCCGCAGCGCCCCCGGCACCTACATCTGGCTGACGGCCCTCTTCATCACCACCGTCATCGTCCACCAGATGTCACCGGACTTCGAGGAGGACTTCCTCCGCCAGCGCTCCACCAACATCCACGAACTGTCCCAGGACCCCGTACGCGTCCTGATCAACAGCGCCTTCTGGATCGACGGCGGCGAGTGGCTCCCCTACGCCGTCCTCTACACCGTCTTCCACGCCCCCGCCGAACGCCGCCTCGGCACCCTGCGCTGGCTCGCCGTCGCCGCCGCCGCCCACATCCTCGCCACCTTCGTCAGCGAAGGCGTGCTGGCCTGGGCCATCCGGCACGGCCACGCACCCGCGACCGCCGCCAACACCCTGGACGTCGGCGTCAGCTACGCACTCGCCGGCGTCGTCGCCGTCCTCACCTACTACATCCCGCACCCCTGGCGGTACGTGTACCTCTTCGCCGTCCTCGTCATCTACGGCATCCCCCTCGTCACCAGCGCCACCTTCACCGACATCGGCCACTTCACCGCCGTGCTCATCGGCCTCGCCTGCTACCCACTGACCCGGCACCACCGCCACGAGACGAAACCGGCCCCTGCCCAGTAACGTCCAGCCGAACAGAGCACCGCACTCCACAGCCGGCCAGACAGCCAGCCAGTCACACGGACAGCAGGGGCAACATGAGTACCGTCAGCACCGTCAACGGCGGCATATCCTTCTGGTACGCGGACCAGGGCACCCCCACCCCCCGCGAACCTCTGCCCGGCGACGCCACCGCCGACGTCTGCATCGTCGGCGGCGGATACACCGGACTCTGGACGGCGTACTACCTCAAGAAGGCCGTCCCCTTCCTCAACATCACCGTCCTGGAAGCCAAGTTCTGCGGCTACGGCGCCTCCGGGCGCAACGGCGGCTGGCTCTACAACGGCATCGCCGGCCGCGACCGCTACGCGAAGCTCCACGGCCACGAGGCGGCCGTCCGCCTCCAGCAGTCGATGAACGACACCGTCGCCGAGGTCATCCGCGTCGCCGACGAGGAGAAGATCGACGCGGACATCCACCGGGGCGGCGTCCTGGAAGTCGCCTGCACCCCGGCCCAGCTCGCCCGCCTGAAGGACTTCCACTCCGCCGAGATCGCCTTCGGCGAGACCGACCGCACCCTGCACGGCGCCCGCGAGACCGCCGAACGCGTCCGCGTCACCGGAGCCGTCGGCTCCACCTGGACCCCGCACGGCGCCCGCCTGCACCCCGCCAAACTCGTCAAGGGCCTCGCCGACGTCGTGGAGGCCCTCGGCGTCACCCTCCACGAGTCGACCCCCGTCACCGAGATCAAGCCCAAACACGCCATCACCCCGTACGGCACGGTCCGCGCCCCCTACGTACTGCGCTGCACCGAAGGCTTCACGGCGGGCATCAAGGGCCAGAAGCGCACCTGGCTCCCGATGAACTCCTCCATGATCGTCACCGAGCCCCTCCCCGCCTCCCTCTGGGACACCATCGGCTGGAACGGCCGCGAAACCCTCGGCGACATGGCCCACGCCTACCTGTACGCCCAGCGCACCGCCGAC
This sequence comes from Streptomyces sp. NBC_01260, assembly GCF_036226405.1. NCBI lineage: Bacteria > Bacillati > Actinomycetota > Actinomycetes > Kitasatosporales > Streptomycetaceae > Streptomyces > Streptomyces sp. NBC_01260. The sequence continues at coordinate 3,656,103 of NZ_CP108464.1, forward strand.
GACCGCATCGCCCTGGGCGGCCGCGGCATCCCCTACCGCTACGGCTCGGCCACCGACAACGACGGCCGCACCCAGCCCGCCACCATCGAGGCCCTGCGCGACCTGCTCGTCCGCCTCTTCCCCACCACCGCGGGCACCCGCATCGCCCACGCCTGGTCCGGCGTCCTCGGCGTCCCCCGCGACTGGTGCGCCACCGTCACCCTGGACCGCTCCACCGGCCTCGGCTGGGCGGGCGGCTACGTCGGCTCCGGCGTCGCCACCACCAACCTCGCCGCCCGCACCCTGCGCGACCTGATCCAACAGGACTCCGGCCAGTCCGGCCCCACCGAACTAACCACCCTGCCCTGGGTCAACCACAAGGTCCGCCGCTGGGAACCGGAACCCCTGCGCTGGCTCGGCGTCCACGGCATGTACGCCGCCTACCGCGCCGCCGACCGCCGCGAACTCACCTCACCCCGCGCGGGCACCGACCCGATCGCGAAGATCGCGGACCGGCTGGCGGGGCGGCACTGACCGCTGGGAACGGCCGTTCCGCGCATAAAAAAATCCCAGGCCGGCAGAGCGCTGGCCTGGGATTTTTGAGCCGCCTGTCGGAATCGAACCGACGACCTTCGGATTACAAAGCCGGAGCTCTTCCAACTGAGCTAAGGCGGCAACGCGCATGTCAATCCACACGCGCGAACTCTCACTCTACACAGCGCGCACCAACCAATCCACGAAGTTCCGCAGCCCCCGTAACCGCCCGATCGCCCGTGCGTTAAGAACACTGACGTACTGATCCGGATATCGGACAGCCGAGGGGCGAGGGCATGACGGACACGGCAGACCGGCCTACACAGGTGACGGGCGACGAGGCCAAGCGCATCAAGCGCGAGACGCTGGGCATCGCCGACCGCACGAAGCACCGCGGCCGGGCGTCAACCGCCATGAGGAGCCGGGCCAAGGAGCCCGGTACGCAGCAGCGCGTGTACCGGTACCGCTGCTACCCGACCCAGTCGCAGGCCGAGCAGCTGGAGAAGACCTTCGGGGCCTGCCGCTGGGTCTACAACGAGGGGCTGGCATTGAGAGCCGACGCCTGGGAGCGGCATCGGGTGTCGGTGGGGTTCGCCGAGTCATGCCGGGCGTTGACGGGGTGGCGTCAGGCGTCGGGGACGTCCTGGCTGCGTGAGGTGTCGTCGACGGTGCTGCAGCAGTCGTTACGACATCTGGACGGGGCGTTCACACGGTTCTTCAGACAGAACGCGAAGTACCCGCAGCGGAAGCGGAAGCACCGGTCTCGGGATTCGGCGACGTATGTACGGACCGGCTTCCGATGGACAGAGGATCCCGAGCGGCCCGGCACCGGGCTGGTGACCTTGGCGAAGCAGACGGTGCCGTTGGACGTGCGGTGGTCGCGACCCCTGCCCGCCGGAGCCGCTCCGGTGAAGTTGTCGGTGACCCGGGACCGGGCGGGCCGGTACTTCGTCGCGGTCCTGGTGGAGGAGCGGATCGAGCCCCTGCCCGCGGCGTTCGTAGCGGACGGGCGCGAGCCGAGAGCTGTGGGGATCGATCTCGGCCTGGCTGCGCTGGTGACGCTGGACGACGGAACGAAGGTGGATCATCCCCGGCTGCTGAAGAAGCACGGAAAGGAGCTTGCGCGGCTCCAGAGGGGACTGCATCGGAAGAAGAAGGGATCGAAGAACCGGGCGAAGGCCCGGGAGCGCATCGCTCGGCTGTACGCGCTGATCAGCGATGTACGCGGGGACACCCTGGACCAGTTGACCACCCGCCTCGTGCGCGAGAACCAAGTGCTCGTGGTGGAAGACCTGGCCATCATGAATCTGCTGCGTCCGGCAGTCGGTAAGGGGCGTCGGCGCAAGGCCCGGCTGAGTCGGTCGATCATCGATGCGGCCTGGGGCGAGCTGATCCGGCAACTGCGGTACAAGTGCGCCTGGTACGGGCGGACGCTGGTGATCGTGGACCGCTTCTTCCCGTCGACGCGTCGGTGTTCCGGCTGTCACGCGAAGGGGCCCTCACTCGATATGGCCGTGCGGGAGTGGACCTGTGCGGAGTGCGGTGCGGTGCACGACCGGGACGTGAACGCGGCACAAAACCTCCGGGAGGAGGGCATGCGGCTGTACTGGCTGGTGGCTTCCGCGCTCCCGCCGGGGCGGACACCACCGTCGGCGATCAAGGCGTCGGAGCCGGCGGACGTACTGCTGGCTGCGTGAGGAAGTGAAGGACTGCGGTGCGGACCGACGGGCCGTCGGCCGCCAAGCCTGTGGAGTCCGCATAAGACCGGTCGGCTGGGCCCTTCAGGGGTACACCGGGTGGCAGGGGCGTTGAATCAGGAAGTGTTGTCACCGACACGGGTCAAAAGTGCGTTGCTCTGCCCCGGCGGGCACAGGCCGGGCCGCTCCCCACCCCGCCTGGGAGATATTCCTCCCCTTCGAACTACTGACAGATTCGACATGGCCAGGTAGCGTCGCGGAAGGTTCACTCAAGTGGACCAGACCACTCCCTTACTCGGATCGTCCGGCACGTTCCTGCCGGTGGAGGAGAAGATTCAGCATGGCCAGTGTCACGTTCGACAAGGCGTCCCGCGTATACCCCGGCTCCACGAAGCCCGCGGTTGACCAGCTCGAGATCGACATCGAGGACGGCGAGTTCCTCGTCCTCGTCGGTCCCTCCGGTTGTGGCAAGTCGACCTCCCTGCGCATGCTCGCGGGTCTTGAGGACGTCAACGGCGGCGCGATCCGCATCGGTGACCGCGACGTCACGCACCTGCCGCCGAAGGACCGGGACATCGCGATGGTGTTCCAGAACTACGCGCTCTACCCGCACATGTCCGTCGCGGACAACATGGGCTTCGCGCTGAAGATCGCCGGTATCAACAAGACCGAGATCCGGGCGAAGGTCGAAGAGGCCGCCAAGATGCTGGACCTCACCGACTACCTCGACCGCAAGCCGAAGGCGCTCTCCGGTGGTCAGCGTCAGCGTGTCGCGATGGGCCGCGCCATCGTGCGTGAGCCGCAGGTCTTCCTCATGGACGAGCCGCTGTCGAACCTCGATGCCAAGCTCCGTGTCTCCACCCGTACGCAGATCGCCTCGCTCCAGCGCCGGCTGGGCATCACGACCGTCTACGTCACCCACGACCAGGTCGAGGCGCTGACCATGGGTGACCGCGTCGCGGTCCTCAAGGACGGTCTGCTCCAGCAGGTCGACTCGCCGCGCAACATGTACGACAAGCCGGCGAACCTCTTCGTGGCCGGCTTCATCGGCTCCCCGGCGATGAACCTCGTCGAGGTCCCGATCACCGACGGTGGCGTGAAGTTCGGCAACAGCGTCGTCCCGGTCTCCCGTGCCGCGCTCACCGCCGCCGCGGACCGCGGCGACACGACCATCACGGTCGGCATCCGCCCCGAGCACTTCGACATCGTCGAGCACGGCGGCGCCGCCGCGAAGTCCCTCACCAAGGACTCCGCCGACGCCCCGGCCGGTCTGGCCGTCTCGGTCAACGTCGTCGAGGAGCTCGGCGCCGACGGCTTCGTCTACGGCTCCGCCAAGGTCGGCGAGCAGGAGAAGGACCTCGTCGTCCGCGTCGGCGGCCGCGCCGTCCCGGAGAAGGGCACCAAGCTCCACGTCGTGCCGCGCCCGGACGAGCTGCACGTCTTCGCGACCTCGACGGGTGAGCGTCTCACCGACTGATTTCGCACCGCCCGCTGTACGCCGTCGGCCCCGCACGGACTCCGTGCGGGGCCGACGCGCGTTCCGGGGGTTTGGGGGGCGGACGTCAAATTCCCCGGCACAACGGTCATTTCGCTCCGGTTCGTCAACACAGGATTCGAAAAACACTCTCGAACCATCCCTCGCGCGAGTGACGTAATGTCGCCGATTCATCACTGCCCGCTACGCTCACTGCGTGACCCACACCGCGCGCCGTATCGGCCGAACTCTCGCTCTCGTACTGCCTGTCGTCATGGTCCTGTCCGGGACCCTCGCGGTCACCGCCGTGCCGTGGGCATCTCACAACTCCGACTCGCAGATGCTCACCGCCTCGGCCCAGACCGTCTCCAAGCGCGCCAAGCCGCGCACCTCGCAGGACATCCTGCGCGACAGGCTTCTCCTGGAGCTCCGGGAGAAGGACCCCGCCGCCGCTCTGACGGACCTCCAGCGTGCCGTCGAGGGGCGTCCGTCGCTCGCACGGCACTGCATGTCGATCGCGAAGGCGCTGGGCAAGGCGGCGGTCGAGCAGTACGGTCCGACGCGGGCGCACCGGTTCTCGCGTCCCGTCTGCGACACGTCGTTCGCCTCGGGTGTCGCGCAGTTCAGCTGACCGGTCCCGGTCAGGCACGGCATATCGTGCCTGACATGCATACGTTTCCGACGCAGGCCGTGATCCTGGCGGGTGGCCAGGGATCGCGGCTGCGCCCGTACACCGATGACCGCCCCAAGCCGATGGTCGAGATCCCGGGTACCGGGACTCCGATCATCGGCCATCAGCTTTCCTGGCTGGCCGCCGAAGGCGTGACCGATGCCGTGGTGTCGTGCGGGCATCTGGCCGAGGTGCTGCAGGAGTGGCTGGACGCGGCGGTGCTGCCGCTGCGGGTCACGACGGTGGTGGAGTCCGAACCGCTGGGGCGTGGCGGCGGGCTGAAGTACGCGGCGGCCCGGCTGCCCGATCCGGAGCAGCCCTGGTACGCGACCAATGGTGACATCTGGACGCGTTTCTCGTTGCGTGAGATGGCCGCGTTCCATGCGGAGCGCGATGCGACCGCGACGCTGGCGCTGGCCCGGCCCCGCATTCCCTGGGGCGCGGTGGAGACGGACGCCTTCGGACACATCACCGACTTCATCGAGTCGCCGCCGTCGCCGTATCTGATCAATGCGGGGGTGTACGTGTTCTCCCCGGCGTTCACGGCGATGCTGCCGGACCTCGGTGATCATGAGCGGACGACGTTCCCCCGGCTGGCGCGGGAGCGCAGGCTGGCCGGGTACCCGTTGCCGCACGGGGCGTACTGGCGGGCCATTGACACCGCCAAGGACCTGACGGAGGCGGCGAAGGAGCTGGACGGGCGCTAGGGTCTCTCGTTTGGATCATGCTGGCCTCGCGGCCGCAACCCCATCGTCCGCCCGCCCCTCACCAGGGTCCGCCCTGTTCGCACACGCACACGCACACCGAGAGGGGCGGGCGCCGGAGATGGATCCGGTGCCCGCCCCTCTCGGCGTGCGGTGGGCCCGGGTCAGCCGAGGAGGCCGCCGATGGGGTTGCGGCCGCTTCCCCCGGCGGAGCCGTCCGTGGAGCCGGTGGAGCCGTTGCCGGGGTCCGAGCCGCCTGCCGTGGAGCCTCCGGTGGGACCGGCGGAGCTGGGGCCGGAGCTGGTGGCCGGGGGTGGCTGCTGGGGGGTGGTCTGCTGCGGGGGCTGCTGGCCGGTGCCCTGGGTCTGGCTGGGCCGGCCCGTGCCCGCCGTTGCCTGGCCCGACTCCCGGACGGTGCCCGTGGCGGGTGTGGAGGGCTTGGCCGACGGGGTACGAGGGGCGGTGCTCCGGGACGGGGTGGGCTGCTGTCCGGCCGGGGACCGGGAGGCCTTGCCGCCGCTGCGGGATTTCTCGGGGAGCGGGGAGCCGGGGAGCTGGTTGGTCGGGACACCGTTGGGTCCGGGGACGGTGACGACTCCGGAGGAGCGGACGGCGCCGCCGAGCACGGAGCCGATGAGCAGGGTGAGGCCGACGACGACGGCGGCGACGACCGCGCCGCGGCGCAGCACGCGGCGGCGGAGGTCCCAGATCTCGGATCGGGGGCCGAGCTTGCGCCAGGCTTCCCCGGCGAGGCGTCCGTCGGCGGAGTAGACGGGGGCGCCCGCGATGACCAGGGGGCTCCAGGCGGCGAGGTAGATGATGTCCGGCGCGTCGTAGACGGGGACGGTGCGCCAGCTGACGGTGACCAGGAGTGCGGCGGAGAGGAGGGCGCCGACCGAGGCGGCGACGCGCTGCCAGAGGCCGAGGACGGTGAGGACCCCGACGACGACCTGGAGGAAGGCGATGCTGAGTCCGGCGCCGACGGGGTGGGAGAGGGCGAATTCGCGGAGGGGTTCGGCGAGGGCCCAGGGGTGCAGTGAGGTCAGCCACTTGACCATGGAGCCGCGGTCGCCGCCGTCGAAGTAGACGGGGTCGCAGAGTTTGCCCATGCCGGCGTAGATGGAGATGAAGCCGAGGAAGACGCGCATGGGCAGGAGGACGACGCCGAGGTTCATGCGTCGGCCGGGGTAGTACGCGTGCCGGACCGAGTCGGCGCTCTGGCGGCGGTCGCGGGTGTCGGTGATGTCGAAGTCGTCGTCGTCCCGGTCGCGGTCCCGGTCGTAGTCGTCCGGGCCGTATCCGTCCGCGGCGTAGGGGCCGGGTCCGCTCTCGACGGGGTCGAAGGCGCCGACCGCCTGCCGCATGGGCGGCAGCAGCGGCCCGCCGGACCGGGGGCCGCCGATGACGGGGGTGGGCTGGGTCTCTTCGAGACGGGGGATGACCTGGGTGCCGGCTCCGCCGCGTCCGCCTTCGAGCTCGTACGAGGCGTACGGGTCGTAGGGGTCGTACGCGGTGTCGGGGCGGCCCGTGACGCCGGGCCGGGCCGCGGTGGAGTTCCGTACGGCCTGGAGCAGTCCGGTGGCGCCGGGGTCGCCGGGGGCGGACCTGCCGCTCCACACGACGGGGGCGCGCCGGCCGCGCCCCATTCCGGGGCCGCTCATGGCGGGGATCCTGGGCGCACCGGCGGGGGTCACACCGCGCAGCCGTGCGCGCTGGCCGGGTGCGAGCTGCACCCGGAAGCTGGCGTGGTTGACGATGACCTGCGCAGGGTCGCAGTCCACCTTGGTCATGCTCAGGGCGGGTTGTTCGTCGAACCGAGGCGTTCTGGTGTCCACACTCATCTAACCGAGTGATGTGTGTTTAGGACACTGCCTTGACGGTGTCGAAGTGTCCGAGGCCCGTCAACCGGTGGTAGCGGGGCGCGGTGGGGCGTACGCACGGTCGGATGCGCCCCCGGGGCAGGGCCGTCCGGGGCCGACGGGCGGCGGGGGTTTCCTCCGTCGGCCGCCGCCCGTGCGGGTGGTGCTGCCGGGCGGCTCGGAGGCTGCCGGGTGGCTCTGCCGGGCGGACGCGCCCCTGGCGGCGCACGCTTCCCGGTCCGAGGTCACCCGACGGCCTCTCAGGCGCGGCGGCGGGCGACCTCGTACATCACGATGCCGGCCGCGACACCGGCGTTCAGGGACTCGGCGCCACCGGGCATCGAGATGCGGACCCGGTAGTCGCAGGTCTCGCCGACGAGGCGGCCGAGGCCCTTGCCCTCGCTGCCGATGACGATGACGACGGGGCCGCCGAGGGCCTGCAGGTCCTCGACGGTGTGCTCGCCGTCGGCGGCCAGGCCGACGACGGTGATGCCTTCCTTCTTGTACGCCTCCAGCGCGCGGGTCAGGTTGGTGACCCGGGAGACCGGGGTGCGGGCGGCGGTTCCGGCGGAGGACTTCCAGGCTCCGGCGGTCATTCCGGCGGCACGGCGCTCGGGCACGACCACGCCGTGGCCGCCGAACGCGGAGACGGAGCGGACGATGGCGCCGAGGTTGCGCGGGTCGGTGACGCCGTCGAGGGCCACGATCAGCGGGTCCTCGCCGTTGTCGTACGCGGCGGCGGTGAGGTCCTGCGGGTCCGCGTACTCGTACGGCGGGACCTGGAGGACGAGGCCCTGGTGGTTCAGGCCGTTCGTCATCCGGTCCAGCTCGGGGCGCGGGGCCTCCATCAGGTTGATGTTGCCGCGCTCGCCGGCGAGCTGGAGGGCCTCGCGGACGCGCTCGTCGTTGTCGATGTACTGCTGGACGTACAGAGTGGTGGCGGGGACGCCGTCGCGCAGCGCCTCGAAGACCGGGTTGCGGCCGACGACCATCTCGGAGGTGCCCTTGGCGCCGCCGCGCCGGGGCGCGGGGCGGCGGTTGGCGGCCTGCTTGGCCTTGGCGGTCGCGATGCGGTTCTTCTTGTGCTTCTTGCGGGCCTCGGCGGGCGGCGTCGGTCCCCTGCCTTCGAGAGAGCGGCGTCGGTTACCGCCGCTGCCGACCTGCATGCCCTTCTTGTTGGACGTGCGGCGGTTCCTGCGCTGGCTGTTCCCGGCCATGACCTACCTGTTTCGTTGCTTCAGACGTGCGTACGTGTACGTAAGTGAAAGTGTGCCGCCCGGCGGGCCGGGCGGCACTTGGGAGGACTACTGGCGCGGGCCGAGTGTCCACCGTGGTCCGGTCGGGCTGTCCTCGATGACGAGCCCGGACTGGTTGAGCTGGTCGCGGATGGCGTCGGCCGCGGTCCAGTCCTTGCGCTCGCGTGCGGACTGGCGCTGGTCGAGGACGAGGCGTACGAGGGTGTCGACGACGCCGTGGAGGTCGTCGCCGCGGTCGCTCTCACCGGCCCAGTGGTCGTCGAGCGGGTCGAGGCCGAGTACCCCGAGCATCGCACGGACCTCGGCGAGGCGGGCGACGGCGGCTTCCTTGTCGTCGGCGGCGAGGGCGGAGTTGCCCTGGCGGACGGTGGTGTGGACGATCGCCAGGGCCTGCGGTACGCCCAGGTCGTCATCCATCGCCTCGGCGAAGGCGGGCGGCACCTCGGTGGCCGGGGCGACGGTCTCGCCGGCCTTCTCGGTGACGCGCTGGACGAAGCCCTCGATCCGGGCGAACGCGGACTCGGCCTCGCGCAGGGCCTCCTCGCTGTACTCGATCATGGACCGGTAGTGCGGGGTCCCGAGGTAGTAGCGCAGCACGATGGGGCGCCAGGCCTTGACCATCTCGCTGACGAGTACGGAGTTGCCGAGCGACTTCGACATCTTCTCGCCGGCCATGGTGACCCAGCCGTTGTGCACCCAGTAGTTCGCGAACGCGTCGCCGTAGGCCTTGGCCTGGGCGATCTCGTTCTCGTGGTGCGGGAAGATCAGGTCGATGCCGCCGCCGTGGATGTCGAAGGCGGAACCGAGGTACTTGTGCACCATGGCGGAGCACTCCAGGTGCCAGCCGGGGCGGCCGCGGCCCCAGGGGGTCTCCCAGCTGGGCTCGCCGGGCTTGGACGCCTTCCACATGGCGAAGTCGCGCTGGTCGCGCTTGCCGGTCTCGCCCTCGCCGGAGGGCTGGCGCAGATCGTCCAGCTCCTGGTTGGAGAGGGACAGGTAGCCGGGGAACGAGCGCACGTCGAAGTAGACGTTGCCCTCGGAGGCGTAGGCGTGGCCGCGCTCGATGAGGCCCCGCATCATCTCGATCATCTCGGTGATGTGGCCGGTGGCGCGCGGCTCGTACGTGGGCGGGAGGCAGCCCAGCGCGTCGTAGCCGGCGTTGAACGCGCGCTCGTTCTCGTAACCGATGGCCCACCACGGGCGGCCCTGCTCGGCCGACTTCGTGATGATCTTGTCGTCGATGTCTGTGACGTTCCGGACGAACGTCACGTCGTAGCCGCGGTGCTCGAACCAGCGGCGCATGATGTCGAAGTTCAGTCCGGACCTGATGTGCCCGATGTGCGGGGCGGCCTGGACAGTGGCGCCACAGAGGTAGATCGAGACACAGCCCGCTGTGAGCGGGACGAAGTCACGGATCTGCCGGGCGCTGGTGTCGTACAGGCGAATAGTCACGCCTCAAGGGTAGTGGGCGCGCACCAGTGCCCCGCGACCCCTTGGGGGATTGCGATGACAGTTGTTACGGCCCGGGTTCGCCCGGCCGGGGCGCCTTGGGTCCCGCGGAGAGTGCGGCCGTCACGGCGTCCGTACTCCCGAGGGGGTCCGCGGTGCCGCTGCCTCCGCGTCCTGTCCGGCCACCGGTCGCCGAGGCCGCTTTCCGTTCGCGCCCGCCGGAAGGGTCAGCGCGAGGGCGGCGCCCGCGAGCGGGACGGCGGCGAGCACCGCCCACCGGACGGGTGCGGGGGCGCCGAGCAGCGCCCCGGTGGCGGCGCTGCCCGCGAGTACGGCCACGCCGGAGACCGATGACAGTGCTCCGGTGGCGAGTCCGAGGTGCCGGTCGGCGACGAGATCCGGTACGAGGCCGCGGGCGGCCGGCACCAGCAGCATCTGCCCGAGGGTGAGGAGGACGACGAGCGTGGCCGCGGGCAGCAGTCCGGCGGGCCCGCCGGGGGCCAGGGGCACGGCGGCGAATCCGGTGGCGACGGTGACGAGCCCGGCGACGAGTGCGGTCCGCGGTGCGAGGCGGTGGGCGGCCCAGCGGGTCACCGGCAGCTGGGCGCAGACGACCAGCAGCGAGGAGAGCGCGAACAGCGGGCCGAGGGCGGCCTGCGAGCCGGTGGCGTGCCGCACCTCGGCCGGGAGCGAGAGGTAGAGCTGGTTGTACGCGACGAGGTAGCTGCTGTAGGTGAGGCAGAGCAGCAGGAACGGGCGGTTGCCGAAGACCTCGCGGGCGGAGCCCCGGGAGCGTTCCGTACGGGCCGCGGGGGCGCGGTGCGGCATCAGCCGGGCGTGTCCGGCGAGGACCGCGACGAAGACGAGGACCCCGGCGAGGGCGGCGGCCCGGAACCCGCCGCCCAGGAGCAGCAGGGCCGAGCCGAGGAGGGGGCCGAGGAACGCCCCGGCCTGTCCGGCGGCGGAGAACCGTGCGAGCACCTGGGCGCGCGGGGTGCCGGTCTCCTTCTCGTGGCGGACGGCCTCGCGGGCGGTTTCGGACTCGACGGCGGGTGAGAAGAGCGCGGCGGCGAGTCCGGTCAGCAGGACGGCGCCGATGACGGTCGCGGTGGATCCGGCGAAGGCGAGCCAGCCGAAACCGGCGATGCGCAGGACGCATCCGGCGAGGACGACGGGGCGCGGCCCGTACCGGTCGGTGAGTGCGCCGCCGATGACGAAGAGGCCCTGCTGGCTGAAGGTGCGCAGGCCGAGGACGAGGCCGACGAGCCAGCCGGCCATGCCGAGGCCGGTGCCGAGGTGGGTGGCGAGGTAGGGCAGGACGGCGTAGAAGCCGATGTTGAACGCGAACTGGGTGGTGGTCAGGAGGCGGAGGTAGCGGTCCGGGGCCAGGCCCGGGGTGGCCGGCCGCGGGGTCGGGGCGGCGCTCACGCGGCGCCCTTGCGGCCGCGTGCGCCCCGGTGGTGTCCCGCGCCCCGTACGGCCGCGGCCGCGAGGACGGCCGTCGCGCCGAGGACGGCGAGGGCGGCGGCGGGGGCGAGTACGGCCCAGGGGGCGCGCTCCGCGTAGGGGAGGTTCTCGGAGAGCATCCGGCCCCATTCGGGTGACGGGGGCGCGGTGCCGAGGCCGAGGAAGCCGAGGGAGGCGAGGGCCAGCGCGATGGCGGGGACGCGCAGGACGGCGTGGCGGACGACGGGGGGCAGTACGCCGGGCAGTACGTGGCGGCGCAGCAGGTGTGCGCGTCCGGCGCCCAGGGCGCGGGCGGCGGCGATGTGCGGGGCGGCGCGTTCCTGGGCGTACAGGGCGCTGGTGTGTGCGGCGATGGGGGCCCAGGCGACGGCGGTGACGGCGGCCGCGGCGCTCCAGGGGCCGGGTCCGGCGACACCGGCGACGACGAGGCCGGTGAGGATCGCGGGCAGTGCGTTGGCGGTCTCGGTGAGCGCTCCGGCGCGTACGGCTCCCAGCGCGAGGCCGAGCAGCAGGGTGGCCGCGGACACGGCGACGGCGGTGAGGACGGTGCGGGCGGCGCCGTGTCCGAGGCGGGCGAGGATGTCGCGGCCGAGGGAGTCGGTGCCGAAGGGGTGGGCGGTGGACGGTCCGGCGAGGCGGGCGGCGGCGTCGATCTGGAGGGGGTCGCGCAGGAGTCCGGCGACGGTGACGGCGGCGAAGAGCGCGGCCAGGACGACGGCGGCCGCGGTCAGCAGCCGGCGGGCCGGGAGGGCGGGCGGCAGGAGTGCGGGCAGGGCGCCGTCGCGCAGGGCGGGGCCGAGCAGGGTGCGGGAGGCGAGCCGGGCGGCCAGTCCGGCGGCGATGCCGAGGAGGAGCAGCAGCAGGACGCACGCCTGGAGGACCGGGAGGTCCTGGGCGAGTGCGGCGGCGAGCGCGGTGCCGCCGAGGCCGGGGATCGCGTAGAGGGTCTCGACGGCGACGGCTCCGCCGGTGAGTCCGACGACGATGAGGCCGAGCTGGGGCAGCAGGCCGGGCAGGGTGCGGCGCAGGGCGTGGCGGGCGATGCGGGTTGCGGGCAGTCCGCCGGCGGTGGCGGCGCGCGCCCAGGGTTCGGCGAACGCGGCGGGCAGTGCGTCGTCCAGCAGCCGGCCGAGCAGCGCGCCGGCGGGGATGCCCATGGCGAGGGCGGGCAGCACCGTCTGTCCGGGGGTGCCCCAGCCGAGCGCGGGGAGCCAGCCGAGCCGGACGGCGACGACGGCGGCGAGCACGGCGGCGATGAGGAATTCGGGGAAGGCGGCGAGGACGGCCGCGCCGACGCCCGCGCGGGTGGTGACGATGCGGCGTGCCGCCCCGCGTCGCAGGGTCCCGGCGGCGAGGGCCGCGGCGAGGAGCAGGGCGACGGCGAGGGAGGCGCCCATGAGGGTGAGCGAGACGCCCAGGGCGGCTATCGCGTCGGGGGCGACGGGCTGCCCGGAGACCCAAGAGGTGCCGAGGTCGCCGTGGAGGAGTCCGCCGAGCCAGCCGCCGAGGATGTGGAGGGGGCCGCCGTCGAGGCCGGTGTCGGCGCGGATGGCGTCGAGGGTCTCGGGGGTGGGCGGCCGCTCGGCGTACCGGGCGCGCAGGATCGTGAGGGCGGGGTCGGTGCGGGTCAGCCGGGGCAGCAGGCCGATGACGGCGAGGACCGCGAGGAGCGCGGCGAGCCGTCCGGCGAGGTACTTCACCCGGTCATCCGACGCGGGTGTCTGCGGTGATGAGGGTGCGTTCCATCGGGTCGAGCGCGACGCCGTGGACACGGCTGTCGTCGTACCCCTGGACGAAGCGCTCGTGGAGCAGCGGCACGAGGGCGTCGGTGCCGAGGATGTCGGCCTCGGCGGTCATCGCGGCGCGGTGGCGGGCGTCGTTTCCGGCGAGTGCGGCGGCCTTGTCCACGTCGGTGTCGACGCGCTTGTCGCAGAGCTGCGAGATGTTGAAGCTGCCGTCGCAGGTGAAGTCGGACGCGAGGTAGGAGACGGGGTCCGCGGTGTCCAGGAGGGTGTTGCGGGCCTGGATGAAGGCGTCGTACTTGCCCGCGAGGGCGTCGGCCTCCAGCTGGGCGTAGTCGCGGACGACCTGCTTGACGGTGAAGCCGCGCTTCTGGAGCTGCTGCTGGACGACGGTGGCGGCCTCGGGGAGTTCGGGCCGGTTGGTGTACGTGGCGAGGACGATCTGCTTCGTCCTCGCGACCTGCGCCCTGCCGGCGGCCCCCGCCCGGTCGGCCGGGGCCTTGCGGGCGGCGGCAGCCCACGGCACGCCGGGTCCGAGGAGGCCCTGCGCGCTGTCGGCGCGGCCTTCGTAGACGGCCTTGACGAGGGCCTCGGAGTCGATCGCCTCGCGGGCCGCGGCACGCATCGCGGGGTCGGCGAAGACCCCGTGTTCCGTGTTGAGGGAGAGGCCGTTGGTACGGGCGGAGGGGAACTCGTGGACGAGCCGGTCGCCGAGGAGGGAGGCCTGCGAGATCGGTACGTACTCGGCGACGTCGACGGCCCCGGTGCGCAGGGCGTTGGCGCGGGCGGTGCCGTCGGCCACGAAGGTCACGTCGGCACCGGGGGCCTTGGCCTTGCCGCCCCAGTAGTGGTCGTTTCGCTCCAGCGTGGCGCTGACGGCGCCCTTGACCGCGGCGAGGGTGAAGGGTCCGGTGGCGTGTCCGGCCGGGTTCACCTTGTCCCCCTGGTAGGCGGCGGCGGACAGGATCGTGAGGGAGGGGTTGGCGAGGCGCTGGGGCAGCAGCGGGTCGGCCGCGGTGGTGGTGATCCGTACGGTGCCGGCGCCCTGGGCGGTGGCGGTGATGCCGGTGTCGGACAGGACGCGGGGCTTGGGCGAGGCCTTCTGAGCGGCGTTCAGGGACCGGACGACGGCGGCCGGGTCGACCTTCGTGCCGTCCTGGAAGGACGCCTTGCGCAGGGTGAAGGTCCACGCCTTCGGGCTCTCGCGCTTCCAGGAGGCGGCGAGTGCGGGCTTCGCGGCGCCGTCGCGGCCGAGGGAGGTGAGGCCCTCGATGACCGCGAGGCGGCTGAGGTTGACGGCGTCGTCGCCGTAGGGGGACATCGCCTGGGCGGGTGGGAAGGCCATGGCGACCCGGAGGCGTTGCCCGCCGTCCGACGCGCTTGCGGTGTCGTTCGCGCCGCCGGAGCAGGCGGTGGCGAGCGGGACGAGGAGGGCGGCCGCGGTCAGCGGCAGCGCGGCGCGACGGAGTCGGGACGGGGGCATGGCAACGACCTTATATGAAAACGATTGTCATTTAAAAACAGTTCAGCGAGCGGCTCAACGGGCGGCGGGCACCGGCAGCTCGAAGTGGACGACGCTCTGACCGCGTCCGGGCAGAGTGCGTTCGTCGCACACCTCCCGCGCGAGCGACCGCCAGAACGGCTCGGCGCCCGGCACGGCCGGGTCGGTGTGCAGATAGACCGCCTCGTACCCGCCGGCCCGCGCGACGAAGTCGCAGAGCTCGCGCACCAGCCGCCGCGCCAGCCCGTGCCGGCGGTGCTCCGGCCGTACGTAGATCCGGCACAGCTGGGCGGTGGTACCGGACGGGAAGCGGTCCGCGACCCACCGCGGATTGGGCGGCGCCTGCGGCCCCCGGTCGCGCACGGCGCCCGTCGCGACGATCTCGCCGTCGCGCTCGACCACCAGCAGGGTGCAGCGCTCGGGCCGCAGATAGCTGGCCTCGGGGTCGATGATGTCGGCGTGCCAGCGGGGCACGTAGCCGGACCTCAGGTCGCGGTAGACGGTGTCGAGCATCACGGCCCGCGCGCCGCCGACGTCACGAGGAGTGGCGGTGCGCAGGACGTATCCGCCGGCATCGGCCCGTATCCCGGCCGTCGTCGTCGTACTCATCCCGGAGCCTCTCCGTCCCTCGCGTCATCTCATTGCCGTACCAGGGTACGTGCAATTGATGTGCAACAAGGCTGCGGGCCCGACGGTCCGCCGGGCCCGCTGTCCGGCTCCGGGGCAGGTCAGACCGTGCGGTAGACCAGCGCGGTGGCGATCCCGGCGATGCCCTCCGCACGGCCGGTGAAGCCGAGCCCGTCCGAGGTCGCGGCGGAGAGCGAGACGGGCGCGCCCACGGCGGCGGACAGGACCTTCTGCGCCTCGTCGCGCCGCTTGCCGATCTTCGGCCGTACGCCGACGACCTGGACCGCGACGTTGCCGATCTCGAACCCCTCGGACCGCACGATCCGGGCCGCCTCGGTCAGCAGCGTGACCCCTGCGGCGCCGGACCACTCGGGGCGTCCGGTGCCGAAGTGCTGCCCGAGGTCACCGAGCCCGGCGGCCGAGAACAGCGCGTTGCACGCGGCGTGCGCGACGACGTCCGCGTCGGAGTGCCCGGCGAGCCCGGGGCCCTCGCCCTCCCACAGGAGACCCGCGCACCACAGCTCGCGGCCCTCCTCGAAGGCGTGGATGTCGGTTCCGATCCCGACGAGCGGGATCACCGGTGCGGCGCGTTCCCCGGAGGCCAGGTGCCCCTCGGGGGCCATGTGTTCCTCAGAAGCCATCGTTCGCCCTCCTGCGTGCGAGTACCGCTTCGGCCAGGACCAGGTCCAGCGGCCGGGTCACCTTGAACGCCTCCTCGTGGCCGGGTACGACCACGACGGCCACTCCGAGCTGCTCGACCAGGCCCGCGTCGTCGGTCGCGCCCTCGCCGCTGACGGCGACCCGCTCATGGGCCCGCACCAGCGTGTCGCGGTCGAAGCCCTGCGGGGTCTGCACCGCCCGCAGCCTGGACCGCACCGGGGTGGAGAGCACCGGTTCGGGCTCCCCGGGCGCACCCGGCTCGACCTCCTTGACGGTGTCCGCCAGCGGCAGCGCCGGGACGACGGCGGGCGCCCCGTCCCGTACCGCCTCGACCACCGCGTCCACCGTGTCGACGGGCACCAGGGGGCGGGCCGCGTCATGGACGAGGACGGCACGGATATCGGCGGGCAGGGCGTCCAGGCCGAGCTTCACCGACTCCTGGCGGGTGCCGCCACCGGGCACGACGAGGAATTCGGTGCGCTCGGGCAGCGCGTGCTCGTCGAGCAGATTCCTGACCTCGGGGGCGCCGTCCGGCGGTGCGACGATCACGACCAGGGACACCTGACGGGACGCCGCCATGGCCCGTACCGCATGGACGAGCATGGGCGTTCCGCCCAGCGCACGCAGCGCCTTGGGGGCGCCGGGGCCGAGCCGTACGCCGCGGCCGGCCGCGGGAATCACGGCGGCGGTGCGGCTGGGACGCGATTGATCAGACATCGGTTGCACTCCGAAGCATCGGCATGTTTGTCTCCACGGCCGACGTGGGTATGGCCTCAATCGAGCCGGGCGCCATGCCATGACTCGACCGGGACCCTTTCCGTGACCCCGGGCGAGACGAGGACGGACCCGGCCGCTCGGGATCGGCCTGACACGTCGACTTCACAAGATCGCGAGCAAAGTACCGGGGGATCGTCGACGAGGCCAACGCGTCGGCGCATCGAGAACAACGTCCGGGATGCTCGGACCTCACCGCCCGGCGGCGTCCCTGTGCCCGGAATCCGGAATGTGTCTGGAATCCATGGGTCCGAAATCCGCAGTCGGACCGCCGGAATCCAGATCCGGACGTGCCGCGGTGCCCGACGACACGCCGTTCGGACGGCTGGTCAGCGGGCACCGCGGCACGTTATTCACGCCTTAGACCGGTGCGATCCGGTTCAGGACGCGAGGACCTCGTCGAGCAGGGCCTCGGCCTTGTCCTCGTTGGTGTTCTCCGCGAGGGCGAGCTCGCTCACCAGGATCTGGCGAGCCTTGGCGAGCATGCGCTTCTCACCTGCGGAGAGTCCACGCTCACGCTCACGACGCCACAGGTCACGAACCACTTCCGCGACCTTGATGACATCGCCGGAGGCGAGCTTCTCGAGATTTGCCTTGTAGCGCCGGGACCAGTTCGTCGGCTCTTCGGCATACGGCGCGCGCAGCACCTCGAAGACCCGGTCCAGCCCTTCCTGCCCGACAACGTCGCGCACACCCACGAACTCCGCATTGTCCGCCGGTACACGCACCGTCAAGTCGCCCTGGGCGACCTTGAGCACCAAGTAGGTCTTGTCCACGCCTTTGATCTGGCGAGTTTCGATAGCCTCGATCAGCGCGGCCCCGTGATGGGGATAGACCACGGTGTCGCCAACCTTGAACGTCATGTGACAGGTACCCCTTCCGTGGCTATCAAGAGTAACACGAGAACAGCTTCTCCTGAATGGCGTTTTCGCAGGTCAGGGCATATCTCGGGGCTTGACAACTGCAACACGTACGTGCTGCGGAAGGTTCGCCGGGGACGGTATTCGCAGGTCGGAGCCGCTGCGCGTGCGAGGAGAAACGCGGACGTTACACGTGCCGGAACCCGCTCGGAAGAGACCTAACGTCCCGGTTTGCCGGGTTCAGGATGGTGAACTTTCCCTACTCCGTTCGGGGATCGATCACCCGTACGGCGGTAAGTGCGGATGACCAATGAAATTGATCAACGTTCGGCCATCGCGTGGATTATCCGCAATGAATACGCCGGGGCACGCCAAGGCCGGTGGAACATCCGCAGGAAGCGCGGGCCGAACGCCCGGAGGAATTGATCAAGCGTGTTATGTGGACGGCTTGCGAATCATCGCCCCCGGGCCGGGCCGGGGGCGCCGGGGCGCCCGGGGGGCGGGTCGGGTGCGGGGCGGGGACGACGGCTCGGTAACCTGACCGCTGTCACACGCTTGGGGCGACTTCGACACCACTCGCCCGACCCCGTCCGTAAGTCCGCTCGTTCAAGGAGTTGCCACCGCCGTGAGCCGCAGCCTTCGACACGGCGCTCTCGCCGCCACCGCCATCGCGTTCTCGATCGCCGCGCTCTCCGCATGTGGTGCGGGCAATAACGCGCAGACGCTCGAAGTCAGGCCTGACAACGCCGCCGCCTCGGCCGGCGCCATCAAGATCCAGAACGCCAATGTCATCACCCAGCCGGACCACGGCGCCAAGGGCCCGGCCGTCGTGACCGCCACGCTGTTCAACAGCAGCTCCAAGCCGGAGACCCTCGACGCCATCGCCCTGGCCGGCACCAGCGCGTCCGTGCAGCTGCACGCCGCCAAGGGCTCGGGCCCGGTCATCGTCCCGGCCGAGGGACGGGTGGTGCTCGGCGGCAAGGGCAACGCCGCCGCCGTGATCGAGAACGGCAGCGAGGCCGCGCAGAACGGCAACGTCCAGAACCTGGTCTTCAAGTTCAGCGAGTCCGGCGACATCCCGCTGGGCGCCACCGTCGTCCCGGCCACCAGCTACTTCGCGGGCTTCGGCCCCAGCGCGCTCCCGAAGACGAAGCCGTCGGCCCCGGCGGGCGCCACGCCGTCCGGCTCCGCGTCCGAGACCCCGGGCACCCCGTCCGGGCCGGACTCGTCGAGCGACACGACCACGCCGACCGACGCGGCGTCCGACTCGATGCAGCCGAACGGCTGACCGCGCTCACGCGCACGTACGGCTGAGGCGCCTCCCGGACCGGGAGGCGCCTCAGCCGTACGTATCGCCCCTCGGAGGGCGGCGGGCCGGTTTACGGCTCGAACTTGTACCCGAGACCCCGCACCGTCACCAGGAACCTCGGTGCGCCCGGGTCGGGCTCGATCTTGGCGCGCAGCCGCTTCACATGGACGTCGAGCGTCTTGGTGTCGCCCACGTAGTCGGCGCCCCAGACCCGGTCGATCAGCTGCATCCGGGTCAGCACCCGGCCGGCGTTGCGCAGCAGCATCTCCAGCAGGTCGAACTCCTTGAGCGGGAGGTCGACCTTGCCGCCCGAGACCGTGACGACGTGGCGGTCCACGTCCATCCGGACCGGGCCCGCCTCCAGAGCGGCCGGGGCGACCTCCTCCGGCTCCCCGCGGCGGCGCAGCACCGCGCGGATGCGGGCGACGAGCTCGCGCGAGGAGAAGGGCTTGGTCACATAGTCGTCGGCTCCTATCTCCAGGCCGACGACCTTGTCGATCTCGCTGTCCTTGGCCGTGACCATGATCACGGGGACATTGGACTTGCTGCGCAGCTGCCGGCAGACCTCGGTGCCGGGCAGTCCGGGCAGCATCAGGTCGAGGAGCACGAGGTCGGCGCCGTTGCGCTCGAACTCGTCCAGGCCGTCGGGACCCGTGGCCGCGATGGCGACCTCGAAGCCTTCCTTGCGGAGCATGTAGGACAGGGCGTCGCTGAAGGATTCCTCATCCTCGACGACAAGCACTCGGGTCACGGAAGAGCCTCCGGGGCAGGGAATGAATCAAGAGTGTCAGGGGTGGCGGCCGGGTAGGCCGCCTCGTCGCCGTTGACGATGAGCGGTCCGCCTGATGTGCGGTCCCGTTCCCGCACGGCGCCCGCTTCGGGCAGCCGCAGGGTGAAGGTGGAGCCCTGTCCCTCCGAGCTCCAGACGGTGACCTCCCCGCCGTGCGAGGCGGCCACGTGCTTGACGATGGCGAGGCCGAGGCCGGTGCCACCGGTGGCCCGTGAGCGGGCCGGGTCGACGCGGTAGAAGCGTTCGAAGACCCGCTCGCGGTCCTTCTCCGAGATGCCGATGCCCTGGTCGGTCACCGCTATCTCGATCTCGTCCCCGCCGGACACGGCCACCCGGCGGGCGGCGATGCCGACGCGGGTGCGGGCGGGGCTGTAGTTGACGGCGTTCTCGACGAGGTTGCCGAGAGCGGCGGCGAGCTGGCCGCGGTTGCCCCAGATGCGGAGTTCGGCGGTGCCGCCCGCGGCCATGGTGATCTGTTTGGAGCCGGCCTGCTGCCGGCAGCGGTCGATGGCCTCGGCGACCAGTTCGTCCACCCGGACCGGTTCGGCGTCCTCCAGCGGGTCGTCGTTCTGCACCCGGGAGAGGTCGATGAGCTCCTGCACGAGGTTGGTGAGCCGGGTCGCCTCGATCTGCATCCGGCCCGCGAACCGTTCCACCGCCTCCGGGTCGTCGGAGGCGTCCATGACGGCCTCCGAGAGCAGGGACAGCGCACCGGTCGGGGTCTTGAGCTCATGGCTGACGTTGGCGACGAAGTCGCGCCGTACCGCTTCGATGCGGCGGGCCTCGGTGAGGTCCTCGACGAGCAGCAGCACCAGCCGGGAGCCCAGCGGGGCGACCCGGGCGGAGACCGCGAGGGCCTCGCCCCGGCCGGTGCCGCGCCGCGGGAGGTCCAGTTCGACCTGGCGTATCTCCCCGTCACGGCGGGTGTCCCTGGCCATGTTCAGCATCGGTTCGACGGCGAGCCGCCCGCCCCTGACCAGTCCCAGCGCGTACGCGGCGGAGCTGGCCTTGACGACGCCGTCGCTCTCGTCGAGCACGACGGCGGAGGAGCTGAGCACGGACAGGACCGTGTCGACCCCGGGGGGCAGGGGGGCATTGCTGTCGGGCCGCAGGGAGGTACGCGTCGGCTTCTTCTGGTCGCGCTCGCTCCAGCGGAACGCCAGCATGGCGATCACACCGGTACACAGCCCGGCGATCGCTGCAGCTGCGGCGACCGCCGCGTTCACGTCCATGGCTCCAGGTTATGCGGCCCGGCGGACACTCTCCCAGCCATCCGGGTGCCTCCTCGAACACTCGTCGCCCAGAGTTCACCGAGGAGCAAGCACTGGTTCACTTGGCCGGTCGGATCCGGACGCGTACCCACGTCACGGTAGGAGCGTGGGGTTCAGAGCTGGCCCCGGCCTCGGTTAAGGACTGGAGAGGGACTTCCCATGCGTGACGCGTACCACGAGGAACTCGACTCGATCGGCGAGGGGCTGGTCGAGATGGCCCGGCTCGTCGGGTCGGCGATCGGCCGGGCGACCACGTCCATGCTCGACGCCGATCTCAAGCTCGCGGAGACCGTGATCGCCGCGGACCAGAAGGTCGACGACCTCCAGCACGACCTGGAGGCCAGGGCCATCGCCCTGCTGGCGCGCCAGCAGCCGGTGGCGACCGATCTGCGGATCGTGGTCACCTCGCTCCGGATGAGCGCCGACCTGGAGCGCTCGGGCGACCTCGCCCAGCACGTCGCCAAGCTGACCCGGCTGCGCTTCCCGCAGTCGGCGGTACCGCACGACCTGCACGCCACCATCCTGGAGATGGGGCAGCTGGCGCAGCGCCTGATGGCCAAGGCCGCCGAGGTGATCATCACCAAGGACGTCGACCTGGCGCTGCAGCTGGAGCAGGACGACGACGAGATGGACCTGCTGCACCGCACGCTGTTCCAGCACCTGATGGACGACCGGTGGCAGCACGGCATCGAGACGGCCGTCGATGTGACGCTGCTCGGCCGCTACTACGAGCGGTTCGCCGACCACGCCGTGTCGGTGGCCAAGCGCGTCGTGTACCTGGTGACGGGCGAGCACGCGGACGAGATCCAGCAGGCGTCGCCGGTGGAGGGCGCCTAAGGGCTGTCCCGCAGCCGGAAGCGACGGGCGTACGACGGCGCACTTCCTCGCAAATGCGTTCCTGCGCGTGTGCGCCGTTGATGCGCCTGCCCGGGTGGGCATGCAATGGGGTGGGGCGGCACGACTTGTCCGTACGCCCCGGGTCGTGGGCCCCGTGCGGGTGCGCGGCCCTGTCGTACGCCTTGAGGAGGAACCATGGCCGATTCCCCCACGACCGAACCCCAGCAGGAGACACCCGCCGACGTGGCGCGCGGAGCCCTGCTCGGCGCCTGCGGCTGCGGCTCGGGCTGCGGGTGCGGATGCCAGTCCGGAGCACCGTGCCAGTGCGGCGGCTGCTCGGGCTGACGGACGCGGAGCAGCGGGAGGCCCCGCGCGGAGAACGTTCCGCGCGGGAAGCCTGCCGCGTACGACCGTGCGGGGCAGACCGTCCGGGGCAAGGCCGTGCGGGTCAGGCTGTGCGGGTCAGACCGTGCGCTCCACGGTGGGCTCCTGGCCGGTACCGGGCTCGGTGACGGCGGCGGGGCCGCTCTCCACCGTCAGGCCCGCCCGCGGCAGGTTCCGCATCAGCAGCCAGTACCCGAACGCCGCGACGGTGCCCAGGACCGCGCACATCCCCCAGAGCCACCCGGCCCCGAAGTGGTCGATCACCACACCGGACATCAGAGGGGCGACGAGCGCGGCGGCGGCCCAGGAGAGCGTGTACATGCCCTGGTAGCGGCCCCGGCCGTGGGCCGGGGAGAGCTGGACGACCAGGCCGTTCTGCACGGGTGCGTTGACGATCTCGGCGACGGTCCACACGCAGATCGTCAGCGCGTACACGGCGACCGAGCCGGCGAACGCGGTCAGCCCGAACCCGTACCCCGCCAGCAGCGACGACACGATGAGCAGCCGGCGCGGGTCGCGGTGCTGGATGAGCCGGGTGACCGGGATCTGGAGCACCACGATCATCACGCCGTTGACGGCGATGGCGGTACCGAAGTCGGAGCTGCTGAACCCGTCCGTCCCCATGGCCACCGGCAGCCCCACATACCCCTGCTGGAAGATCAGGGCGATGACGAAGGACAGCCCGACGACGCCCATGAACCGCCCGTCGCGCAGCACCGTGCCGAGCCGCACATCATCGGCGCCCGAGGCGCCCGAGGCGCCCGAGGCGTCCGAGGCGCCGGCAACCGCGCGCGGGGCCTTCTCCGGGCGGGACTCCGGCACCTTCATGAAGACGACGACGGCGCAGAGCAGGGTCATCACCGCCTCGCCGACGAAGCCGGCGAGATAGCTGTACTCGGCGACGAACCCGGCACCGGCCGAGGAGACCGCGAAGCCCAGGTTGATCGCCCAGTAGTTGAGCGAGAAGGCCCGGACCCGGTCCTTCGCCGGGACGATGTCGGCGATCATCGCCTGGACGGCGGGGCGGGAGGCATTGCTCGACATGCCGACGAAGAAGGCGACCCCGGCGATGGCCACCGGATGGACCATGAAGCCGAGCACCGCCACCGATACGGCCGTCGAGACCTGCGCGACGAGCATCGTGGGCCGCCGCCCGAACCGGTCGGTCATCACCCCGGCCCCGAGCGAGGAGACGACCCCGCCGAGCCCGTGCAGGGCGGCGACCAGACCGGCGTACGAGGCGGAGTAGCCCCGGTCCAGGGTCAGGTACAGGGCCATGAACGTGGCGACGAACGCCCCGAGCCGGTTGACCAGGGTGCTGGTCCACAGCCACCAGAACTCCCTGGGGAGACCGGAGACGGTGTCACGGGTGGCCCGTCCGAGACCGGCGACAGACATGCGGGTTCCCCCCGGGACGTAAGGAATCGGATCAAGGAATCGGATCGGCGACGGTAAGAGGCCCGCCGCCGATCCGAACATTACGAACCTCGGATTCCGCCCTGCCACTCGATTGACGGCTGCCGTCAATCGGAGCCGCTCCGGCTCCCCGGACCGGCCCGCTCCCCGCCCCGCTGTCCGCCCTGTGGCCGGGCGCGCGCGGCCCACACGGGTTCGATTACGCTCGGGCTCATGGCCGACGCACCGTACAAGCTGATCCTCCTCCGCCACGGCGAGAGCGAATGGAACGCGAAGAACCTGTTCACCGGATGGGTGGACGTCAACCTCACCGAGAAGGGCGAGAAGGAGGCGGTCCGCGGCGGTGAGCTGATCAAGGACGCCGGCCTGCTCCCCGATGTGCTGCACACCTCCCTCCAGAAGCGCGCCATCCGCACCGCCCAGCTCGCGCTGGAGTCCGCGGACCGCCACTGGATTCCCGTCCACCGCTCCTGGCGGCTGAACGAGCGCCACTACGGCGCCCTCCAGGGCAAGGACAAGGCGCAGACGCTCGCCGAGTTCGGCGAGGAGCAGTTCATGCTCTGGCGCCGCTCGTACGACACCCCGCCGCCGGAGCTCGCGGACGGCAGCGAGTTCTCGCAGAGCGACGACGCGCGCTACGCGACGATCCCGCCGGAGCTGCGCCCGCGCACCGAGTGCCTCAAGGACGTCGTCGTCCGCATGCTGCCGTACTGGTACGACGGCATCGTCCCGGACCTGCTGGCCGGCCGCACGGTCCTGGTCGCCGCGCACGGCAACAGCCTCCGGGCCCTGGTCAAGCACCTCGACGGCGTCTCCGACGCCGACATCGCGGGCCTGAACATCCCGACCGGCATCCCGCTCGCGTACGAACTGGACGCGGACTTCCGCCCGTTGAAGCCGGGCGGCACCTACCTCGACCCGGACGCGGCGAAGGCCGCCATCGAGGCCGTGAAGAACCAGGGCAAGAAGAAGTAGCCTTCGTGATCATGCCCCCTACCTGCGCTTACGGCGTGGGGCGGGGGCATTTTCATGGCCTGGGCCCACTGTGGGACCTCAGCGCGGCGAATCCTGCGGCGGTCGAAGTGCCTGCCCGAGTGCCTCAACTGCGCCTCCCGGGTCCGATGATGCCCATCGCTACGATTTTCCTCCGCTTGAGCCACTGCTTGATCCACTGGGTGGGCCCGGGCGGGCGCGCCCCGGCCCTGACGCGGAGTCTCCCGCCCCATCGGTCACACGGCGCAAGCAGCGGGCCGCAGGCGGCGGGAGACCAGCGCGCCGAGCCGCTGGACGGGCGCCCCGCCCACCAGGACCCCCGGTACGGCACAGGGCGACGGGAAGCGGTCCTCCGCTAGGTTCTGCTCTCATGTCCGAACAGACGGCCGATCACGGCTCCATCATCGATGCCATCGTCAGCAACAGCGGCCGCTGCACGCTGCCGTACCAACAGGCCCACCGCGGCGAGGCCTTCGGGACGGCGTTCTGGTTCAACGATCTCCTCTCCGAGGACGACGACGGGAACGCGACGTACCGCCAGTACCTCCTGACCGCGGGGGCGCTGACCCGCTACGACCTTGCCGAGATACGGCTGCGGCCCGGCCTGTCCGAGTCCGCCATGAGCGCCGGTGCCCTGATGATGCTGCGGTTCCAGGAGGGCTGGATCCCCCTCGGTGACTCCGGTGTCTCGGTGCTGCCCACCGACGTGCTGCACGCCCTCGCGCGCCGGAAGAAATGGGCCTGGGCGACCGACGAGATCACCGACGGGATGGCCGCGACGGCCGAGGACATCGCCCGGCTGGGTGACGCTCCGGTAGCGGCGTACGTGCTCGGCCACGACGTGGGGCCCGACCGTACGCAACGGGAACAGGCCGTGATCGTCGGGAAGGTCGTGCGGAGCGGCGACCATGGGGGCTTCGTATGGGACGGCCGTGTTCCCCAGGGCTGTGCCGGGGCGCCGGTCTTCGTCGGACTCCAGCTGGAGGGACGCCGGTTCAAACTGGTCTGCCTCGGTGTCCTGCTGCCGGGCGAGGGCGGGAGTGAGGGCGGAAGTGAGGGCGGGAATGAGGGCGGGAATGAGGGCGACGGCGACGGGCCCCGGCACCCCGTCGCCACCTTCGACCGTATCCGGACCGCTGTACGGGGACTGTCCGAGGCGTCCGCCTCCGGGGCCGGCACCGCGCCGGCCGCCAAGTCGCGCTGGTGGCACGGCCGGAGGTGACGGCCCGTACCCGTCGTCGTACTCTGTGGCGCATGCGGGGAGATCGGGAGAGCGGCCATGGGTGAGCCTCTGAAGACCTTTGTCGGCGGTGCCGAGGTCGAGGTGCCCAACAGCATCCCGGCCATCCGCGTCGCCCTGCCCGAGGCGAGACGCGAGGAGTTCGACCGTGCCATCAACGAGGCCGGGGTGCAGGAGATCCAGGCCGTGATGCGGCACTGGATGCTGGAGGCCGTGCCCGATCCCGAGGCCGAACGGATTCTGGACCGGCTGGCGCGCGACGAGGCCGAGAGGCGGAGCGTCGCTTGAGCTTCCGGATCTCCTACGCACCGCCCGCCGATGACACCCTGGCCAAGATGCCGGACGGCGACGCCTTCCGCGACGAGATGGCGCGTTCCCTGGGGCGCGAGCCCTACGGTCACGGGTCGTCCGCCGTCAAGGAGGAGCACGATCGCCGCGAGGCCACCGTCGCCGGGGCGATCGTGCTCTATTACGTCTCCGGGTCGGTCCTGACCGTCACCGTGGTGCGGCTCGTCCCGCTGCCCTGACCGGGGCTCAGGCCAGCTTGGCGACCTGCGCGTCGATCACGGCGGTCGGCAGCTCGAAGTCGCCGCCGGAGGAGGCCGCGGCCAGGTTGAGCGCGGTGAACGAGGCGACCGTGGCGCCCTGGCGGACCTGCACGAGCTTCATCGTGCTCTTCTCGCCGTCCGATTCGATGGTCACCGTCCAACCGGCGGCGTCCTCACCGCCCTTGACCTGCTCCTCCGCGATCTTGACGATCTGCTGCTTGGTTCCGGCCGCCTTCATCGTGAAGCCGGACGCGCACCCGGTCGCCGCGGTCCGCAGGGCGGCCACCGACTCCTCGGCGCCCTTGCCCTCGTAGGAGGAGAGCGTGGTGAGCGTCGTCGTGATGTCGAAGGCGGCCTTGAACGCCTCCTCGGGGTCGGCGCTGTCCTTGTCGGCGCCCTTCTTCGGCTCGCTGACCACCTTGCGCTGGGTGGACGCGACGGGCGTACCGGCCTTGGCGCCCATCAGGGCGTCGGAGAAGGCATCACAGGCGGCCTTGTCCGCGGTGACGTCGCCGGCCGAAACGGTGTCGGCGGGACCGGCCTTGGCGACCTTGTGGCCCTTGACGTCGCCCTGGGCGAGGGAGGCCTTCTCCAGCTCGGCGGCGGTCAGCGCCTTGGCGGCGGGCTTGGCCGAAGCGGTCGCGTCCGCCTTGCCCTTGTTGCCGCTGTCCTGGTCCGCCGAGTCCGAACCGCAGGCCGCGGCGAGCAGGGCCAGGGACATCACGGTGGCGGCAACAGCGGTACGGCGTATGGCAGTGGGTCGCATGGCCCATCCTTCTGTATCAGGTTGTTTCGCCCGCACGAAAGCAGCCGCCGCCGGGTTCGGCGCGGCCGGGGGAAGATCGTGGGGGTACGCCAACTCTATGAGCCGTCCGTGGTTTGGCAATCCGTCAGACCGGGCATCGCCCCTGATCGTGACTACGTCGTGATCACTCCGGGCCCGCTCTGAGCTGGCCGTTCGCACCGGCCGGCAGCGAGGCGTTCCGGGGTGGCCACCCGAAGGGGGTCCGCTGATGCCGATCGATTCCGCCCTGTCCGCCGTACTCGGTTCCGTGAATGTGCCACCGGAGCTGATCGCCTCGTACGACCCGCTCACCGGAGGCACGTACAACACCGTCACCCGGGTCGGGCTCACCGACGGCCGGGAGTGGGTGGTGAAGACCCCGCCACCCGCCACCGCCGGGACCCATCTCGGTTACGAGCGCGACCTGTTGGTCAACGAGGTCGCCTTCTACACCGCGGCGGCCGGCCTGGCCGAGGAGACCGCGGTCCCCCGCGTCGTGCACAGCGGGCTCGACCCGGCCGCCCCCGAGGGCGCGTACGTGATCATGACGGCGTGTCCCGGGCGGCCCTGGCACGAGGTCACCGACACGATGGCCGACGGCGAGGAGCAGCGGTTGCGCGGTGATCTCGGCCGGGCCGTCGGCCGCCTGCACACCGCCCCGGCACCCGGCGGATTCGGCTACCCGTCGGCGGCCCTGGCCCCGTTGGCGCCCACCTGGCGCCGCGCGTTCACCACGATGACGGACGCCGTGCTGGCCGACGCGCTGTCCTACGCGGCGCGGCTGCCGCGCGCGGCGCCGGACATCCGCGGAGTGCTCGGCGCCGCCTCGTACGTACTGGACGACGTCACGCGCCCCGCCCTGGTCCACTTCGACCTGTGGCAGGGCAACATCCTGGTCACCGGGGAGCCGGGGGCGCGGCGGATCGGCGGGATCATCGACGGGGAGCGGATGTTCTGGGGCGACCCGGCCGCCGACTTCGTCTCGCTCGCCCTCTTCGGGGACATCGAGGAGGACAAGGACTTCCTGGCCGGTTACGCGTCGGCCGCGGGCGGTCCGGTGGAGTTCGACGACTCGCTGCGGCTGCGGCTCGCGCTGTACCGCTCGTACCTCTACCTGATCATGCTGGTGGAGACCATGCCCCGCAAGACGGCCGGGGCGGACCTGGAGTGGACGTGGACCGAGGTGGCGCCGCGGCTCGAAGCGGCCCTCGGCGAGGTGGAGTCGGCGCTGCGGGCACGGGGGTGACCGCAGCGCCGACGGCTCGGGACGCCGGTGTCGTCAGCGCAGCAGGGCCCGTTGGGCGTCGTACAGGTTCTGCGGGCGGACGGCCTCCGGGGTGCCGTACGCCTCCAGGCGGGTGTGCAGGTCGCCGGTGAAGTCGGGGACGTCGATCTGGTCGAACTCCGTCACCTCGCTGATCCCGACACTCGCGCTGTACGGGGCGAGGCCGTCGATCCGCATCAGGCCGGCCCGGCCGTTGGTGACCCGGATGTTCCAGTGCGTGAAGCGGGCGCCGAACAGGGGGCCGGCGCTCGCGTCACCGCCGTGCCGGCCGTTGTTGTCGACGGTGATGTCGGTGCGGACGTCTGCGAACGGCATCCCCCGGTGCGAGTCGAACGTGCCCATCTCCATCACGCCGCGCGACCAGACGTTGTAGCTGGACAGGCCCTCGACGTTGATGCCGTGCAGCTGGGTCCCGGCGGGCGCCGGGACGGTGCGCCGCTCGATGGTGAAGTCCTCGATCAGGTTGTCGTGCGATCCCTCGCGGCAGTAGTACGGGTGGTGCGAGCCGCGGCCCGCGACTCTCGTGCGCCGCAGGGTGCAGGCGGACGCGCCGATGAGGCCGAAGCCGTTGTCGACGTGGCGCACGGTGATGTCGTCGGCCCAGCAGTCGTACGCGCACTGGAACGCGACGCCGTTGTACCCCTTGTCGAGCAGGTGCTGCGACTGCGGGGTCTCGACCGCTTCGAGGGTGAGCCCCTCGACGCCCGACCCGGTCAGCGGGGCGGCGAGGGTGGTGAGGCGGGGGTCCCACTCGGGGCGGATATCGAGCGGCAGGGGGCGTTCCAGGGTGACCCTGCGGCCGTGCACGGCGGTGATGCGGACCGGCCATTCGTAGGGGACGTACGAGGTCAGCTTCGTCTTGTCGTCCCAGTAGTACGCCTCGGGGCCCGGACCGCCGCCCGCCATGTGCTCCAGGAGGGTGTGCGCGGAGTCGTCGGCGAGGCGGAGCAGGACGAGTGCGCCGCGCCTGATCCCGCGGGTGTCGTCGACGGTGATCGTAAGGTCGCCGAGGCGGGCGGGGGCGATGGTGGTCAGGGTCCGCCACGCGTCGCGCTTGTTGCCGGTCCAGCCCTCGAAGGGCCAGTCCTTCGCCTTGATGGCGTCGGTGAGGGAGGTCCAGCGGTCCTCGGGGCAGAGCCAGATGAGGCCGCCGGCCCAGGACCAGCTGGACTTGTCGCCGCCGTACCGGCTGCCGTAGACGCCGATCAGTTCGGTGAGGTTCCGGGTCGCGTACAGCGTGGTGCGGCCGCTGCCCGCGCCGCGCACGACGACGTCGCTGTGTCCGATGCGGATGATGTCGTCGATGCGGTAGGTGCCCTCGGGGATGAGCACCGTGCCACCGCCGCGCTCTCCGGCGGCGGCGATGGCCCGGTTGATCGCGGGGGCGGCGTCGGCGGAGTTGTCCGGTCTGGCGCCGTAGTGCAGGACGTTGGCGGTGAAGCCGTGACCGGTACGGCGGGGCAGGTCCGCTCCGCCCCGGTAGCCGGCCAGGCCGATGAACGGGATCTGCGGGTGGGTGAGGGGTGCTGCGGCGAACTCCCGCCAGAGCGGGGTGACCTGCCCGCTGCCGCCCGCACCGGCCGCGGTGTCGCTGCCCGCCGCGAACGCCGTTCCACCGCCGGCCCATCCGGTCGCCGCGGCTGCGGCGACGGCCACAGCGCTGCCGAGCAGTCCACGCCTGCTGAAGTTCTCCATGGTCGCCATGAGCCCGATCCGCCTTTCATGAATGTGAACCATGTTCATGCCTGCGTCGGCGGTGAGCATGCCACGGCACCCCGGCGCGGCGAAAGGGTCGTGCGCCGTGGAATCTCGGGACCAGGAATCGCCAGGTGGCGTGGGTCAGTTGACCGGCATCAGCCGGCGGGGCGCTGGGTCAGATGCGTGAACGCGTCCAGGTTCCGCGTGGACTCGCCACGCGACACCCGCCACTCGTACTCCTTGCGGATCGCGCTCGCGAAACCGAGTTCCAGGAGGGGGTTGAAGGCGCCGTCGGCGGCCTCCAGGACCGTGCCGAGCAGCCGGTCCAGCTCCTCGGGCGTGACGACGGAGAGCGGCAGCTTGCCGACGAGGTAGACGTCCCCGAGCGAGTCGACGGCGTAACTCACGCCGAAGAGGCGGAGGTTGCGCTCCAGCAGCCAGCGGTGCACCGCCGCGTCGTTCTCGTCGGGGTGCCGGATGACGAACGCGTTGACGGAGAGCGAGTGCTCGCCGACGAGCAGCGAGCAGGTGGTGGAGAGCTTGCGGGTGCCGGGCAGCTGGACGACATAACTCCCGGGCTCGGGGCTCTCCCAGTCGAGCCCGGCGTCGCTGAGCGCCGCCTCGATGACCTGTGTCTTCGCCACTTCACTCGGTACGTCAGCCATGGTTCGAGCGTACGTCGCCACAGGCCTGACGCCACATCCGCCGCCCGGCCCGCGCCTCACACGTAGCGCGACCGCACCCGCCGCCGGTGTGCCTGCATCGCCTCCGTGTACACGTCAGCGGTCGCCGCGGCGGCCGTGTCCCAGCCGAACCGCTGGGCGTGCGCGGCGGCCGCGCCGCCCATCCGGGCGACCAGCTCCGGCGCCTGCGCGAAGCGCGCCAGCGCCTCCGCGTACGCCTCCGGATCGTGGCCGGGGATCAGGAAGCCGCTGACCCCGTCCCGCACCGCCACCGGCAGCCCGCCCACGGCCGCCGCGACGACCGGGGTGCCGGCCGCCTGGGCCTCTATGGCGACCAGGCCGAAGGACTCGCTGTACGAGGGCATGACCAGCACGGAAGCGGCCCGGAACCAGTCGGCGAGCTGGTCCTGCCCGACCGGCGGGTGGAACCGTACGACGTCCGCGATACCGAGCCGGGCGGCCAGCTTGTGCAACCCCTCCGGCTTGGCGAGCCCGCTGCCACTGGGGCCGCCGACGACCGGCACGACGATGCGCGACCGCAGCGCGGGATCGCGGTCCAGCAGGACGGCGACGGCGCGCAGCAGCACGTCCGGGGCCTTCAGCGGCTGGATGCGGCCCGCGAAGAGCGGGATCAGGGCGTCCTGCGGAAGCCCCAGCCGGTCCCGTGCCGCGGCCCGCCCGTCGGCCGGGCGGAAGCGGTCCAGGTTGACGCCGGGGTGGACGACGGCCACGGCCTGGGGATCGGCCTCGTAGAAGCGGACGAGCTCGTCCGCCTCCTCCGCGGTGTTCGCGATCAGCCGGTCGGCCGCACTGACGATCTGGGTCTCGCCGATGACCCGGGCGGCGGGTTCGGGGGTGTCGCCCTCGGCGAGCGACGCGTTCTTGACCTTCGCCATGGTGTGCATGGCGTGGACGAGCGGGACGCCCCAGCGCTGGGCGGCGAGCCAGCCGACATGGCCGGAGAGCCAGTAGTGGGAGTGCACCAGGTCGTAGTAGCCGGGGCGCTGGCCGGCCCACGCCTGCATCACACCGTGCGTGAAGGCGCAGAGCTGGGCGGGCAGCTCCTCCTTGGCCAGACCCTCGTACGGCCCCGCGTCGACATGGCGGACCAGGACGCCGGGCGACAGCTCGACCGTCGGCGGCAGCGCGCCGGTGGTGGAGCGGGTGAAGATCTCGACCTCGATGTTGATCGCGGCGAGGCGTTTGGCCAGCTCCACGATGTAGACGTTCATGCCGCCCGCGTCGCCCGTACCCGGCTGGTGCAGCGGGGAGGTGTGCACGGAGAGCATCGCGATCCGGCGGGGCTTGCGGTGGCCGCCCGGGAAGGAGCCGGAGAAACCGGCGGGGAACCTGAGACGCGGTGCGACGCGGCTGCTGCCGAGCCGAGAGACGTACTGGCTCACGTCGTCCGGTCCTCCTCGTTCAGGCACTGGTACCGACTTCGTTCAGGCATGGCACCGAGGGGACACACGGTCCCTCCGAAGGGCTGGAACAGCGAAACCCCTCCTTTCATTTCCGCTTTGCCAAATCATTGCAGTGCGTCTCCGGCGCGTCGCGGCGACGCCTCCGCGGCGTCCGCTCCACGCCGCTCGTTACGCTCTGTGTCATGCGCCCCATCGGCACCGCGACCCGCGGGACCACCAACCCGAACCGGCTGCGCCGTATGGACCGCTGGATCGCCGCCACCCACGGCCCCGCCCTGCGCCGCGCCGACGCCCCCGTCGCGGTCGACCTCGGGTACGGCGCCGCGCCCTGGACCGCCGTCGAACTGCTGGAGCGGCTGCGCGGCGCCGAGCCGCGCACCGCGGTGGTCGGCATCGAGATCTCCCCGGAGCGGGTCGCCGCGGCGAAGCCGTACGAGCGCGAGGGCCTCACCTTCCGGCACGGCGGCTTCGAGATCCCGCTGCCCGAGCGGCCCGCACTGATCCGCGCGGCGAACGTGCTGCGCCAGTACGACGAGGGCGAGGTCACCGCGGTCTGGCAGCGGCTGTGCGAGCGGCTCGCGCCGGGCGGGCTGCTGGTGGAGGGCACCTGCGACGAGATCGGGCGCCGCCACGTCTGGGTGGCGCTGGGCCCGGAAGGTCCGCGCACGGTGACCTTCGCGACCCGGCTCGGCTCCCTCGACCGGCCCTCCGACCTCGCGGAGCGGCTGCCCAAGGCGCTCATCCACCGCAACGTGCCGGGTGAGCCCGTCCACGCGTTCCTGCGCGACTTCGACCGGGCGTGGGCCGCCGCGGCGCCGTACGCCTCGCTGGGCGCCCGGCAGCGCTGGATCACGGCGGTACGGGCGCTGTCCGGCGACTGGCCGCTGACGGACGGGGTGCGGCGGTGGCGCCAGGGCGAAGTGACGGTGAACTGGGCGGCACTGAGACCCGGCCTCTAGCCCAACACGCCGGGAACGGGGAGGAACTCCTCCTCCACCGGGAACACCGGCCGGGCGCCGTTCGTCCCAGACATGGGGAGCGGTACGGGGGGAGCACGTCTGCGGCACCGGCGACTGGCCGGAATGTGCCGGAGATGTATGAGCCTCTGTTGCTTTTCGGTACGGCATGGCACGATCTCGTCGGTGCCATAAGTTACTGACGGTAAATCAGATCCGTTCGGGTCTGTCCGGAGGGGGAGCTCGTGAACCGACGCAACAGTGCCGCCGCGGCGATCACGCTGGTCTGCGCGCTGGCTGTACTGGCCGCACCGGTCCAGGCTTTCGCCGCACCGGCACCCCCCGCGCCGGAGCAGTCGGCGAAGTCCGGGAAGAAGAGCCTCGAAGAGGTGCGCGAGGAGATCGACGCCCTCTACCGCAAGGCGGGGGCCGCGACGGACGCGTACAACCTCGCCGAGGAACGGTCCAAGAAGCAGTCGGGCGAGATCGTCAAGCTGGCACAGGCCATAGTCGAGGGCCAGGCGAAGATCGCCGACCTCAAGAGCAGAGCGGGCGCCCAGGCCCGCGAGCAGTACCGCAACGCCGGACTGCCGCCCGGCGCCCAGCTGATGCTCAGCGGCGACCCGCAGCTCTTCCTGGACGGAGTCAGCCGGGCCCACCAGGGCCAGCAGGCCGCCAAGGGGGTCCTGGGCGAGCTGAACAGGACCCAGGAAGACCTGGAGACGTACACGCAGGACGCGAGCACCAACTGGACCAAGCTTGAGGCCAGTCGCATCAAGCAGGCCAAGGCCAAGAAGAAGATCAACGCACAGATCGCGGCGGCGAAGAAGCTGGAGTCCCGGCTCGAGAAGAAGGAGCGGGCCCGGCTCCTTGAGCTGGAACAGCAGGCGGAGTACAAGTCGCAGACGGCCTGGCTGAGTTCCGGCGCCCTGAAGGAGATCAACCGCGGGGCGAGCGCGAGCGGCAAGAAGGCGGTGGCCTTCGCGACCTCGCAGATCGGCAAGCCGTACGAATGGGGCGCCGTGGGCCCCTCGTCGTTCGACTGCTCGGGGCTGACCTCCAAGGCATGGGCGGCGGCCGGGCGGCCGATCCCGCGCACCTCGCAGGAGCAGTGGCGGCAGCTGCCGCACATCGCCGTCAAGGACATGCGCCCCGGCGACCTGATCATCTACTTCGGCGACGCCACGCACGTCGGGATGTACATCGGCGACGGCGCGATCGTGCACGCCCCGCGCCCCGGCCGCAACGTCACGCTCGCGGGAGCGGGCTCCATGGAGATCCTCGGAGTCGTGCGCCCGGACAAGTGACGGTGCCGGTTCCGGTGCTGGTGACGGTGCCAGTTCTGGTGCCGGTTCCGGTGCCGGTTCCCGGGGGACAGCCCCGGGCCGCCGGCGCCCGCCGGTCCGGCCTGATCAAGCCACCCCATCCGGGCAGCCCGGCCCGGACCGGCGCCGGCCAACCTTAAGAGAGCCTCAAGGGACCCTTAAGGCCGTCCGAGGGGCGGGCACGGAGCGGGCGGAGTCCTGAATCGGGCGGATTGCGTCGCCACCGACGGGCGCGAATCCGCTCCCGCCCCCGCAGCCGTGACCCGCGCCACCCGGCGCCCGCCGCAGCACGTGACCTTTGTCATGCGCCGGAAAGGGCCGTACCCCCCGCGCATCCCGCCGGATCTGCGTCCTTCCGCGGCTTAAGGCCCTCCCCGCAACGGCGGACACGCATCGAGCGCCATTCCGTTCCCGCATCCCGTACCGCTATCGTCCCCGTCTGGCGGGTCGTCGATCGTCGCTCCGCCGCGCCCTCGGGGGGAGGGAAGGAAACCCGATTCGATGCCCGTACCCGTACCGCAGCAGCGTTCCGTTCCCGCTGCGGAGACCAGCTATGGCGCCGACCTCACCCTCCTGGTGATCGAGGACGACCCCGCGGGCACCTTCACCGTCCCGGAGCTCCCGGCCGCGGCCGGGGCCCGGGTCCGCATCCGTACCGCCCGCAATCTGACCGAGGCGGGCCGGCTCCTCACCGACGACGTGGACTGCATCCTGCTGGACCTGGCCCTGCCGTCCGGCGCCGAGGCACGCACCGCCCGGGGCGAGGACCCGGACGGGCTGGCCACCCTCAAGCACGTCCTGCGGATCGCGCCCCGGCACGCCGTGCTCGCCCTCACGGCTCAGGAGGACGCCGAGCTGGCCGCCGAAGCGGTACGGGTGGGGGCGCAGGACTACCTCTTCCGCGACGAGCTCGACGGCAGGCTGCTCAGCCGCGCCATCCGCTACGCCGTCGAACGCAAGCGCGCCGACGTCGCGCAGCACCAGCTCACCGAGTCCCGGCTGCGGGCCCAGGAGAACGCCCGCCTGGAGCGCGGTCTGCTCCCCACCCCGCTGCTCGAGGGCTCCGATCTGCACTTCGCCGCCCGCTACCGCCCCGGCCGCAGCCGTGCGCTGCTCGGCGGGGACTTCTACGACACGGTCCGTACACCCGACGGCACGGTCCACGTGATGATCGGCGACGTCTGCGGGCACGGCCCGGACGAGGCGGCGCTCGGCGTGGAGCTGCGCATAGCGTGGCGGGCGCTGACGCTGGCGGGGCTCTGCGGCGACGAGCTGCTCTCCACGCTCCAGCAGGTCCTGGAGCACGAAAGGGAGAGCGAGGAGATCTTCGCGACCCTCTGCACGGTCGACATCGCCCCCGACGGCCGCCGAGCGGGCCTCTGCCTGGCGGGCCACCCCGCACCACTGATCGCCCGCCAGGGCCGGGCGGCGCATCTGCTCCCGTACCAGGACGGTGGCCCGGCACTCGGCCTGCTGCCGCGCGCCCGGTGGCCGCGCCGGCAGGTGGAACTGGGCGGTTCCTGGAGCCTGATGATGTACACGGACGGGCTGATCGAGGGCCGGATCGGAGACGGTACGCAGCGCCTCGGACAGGACGGAATGGTCGCGATGATCAACCGCCAGCTGGCCGAGGGGCTGACCGGCGAGGACCTGCTGGAGGCGGCGGTCACCCACGTCCGCGAGCTGAACGGCGGCGAACTGACCGACGATGTCGCGGTCCTGCTGCTCGACCGCGACCAGGACGTCGCGCGCCACCGGACGCACCACGGCGGCCGGGGCCGGAGCATTCCGCGCCCCCGCCCCGGACAGGTGTCACCCGCAGGTGCTCAACGCCCGCCGTTGTAGGGCCCGTACGGCCCGTCACTGCTTGAGCCGCCGCGCCGCCCACCGCCGCCCGTGACGGCCTTGAGCGCGGGCCGCACGTCCACGAAGAACACGATGGACGCGACCAGCCCGGCGAGCTGCACGAAGAGCATGGGCACCCAGAGGTTCACCACCACCGTGATGCCGAGAATGATCAGCCAGAAGGGCTTGGTCTGCTTGCCGGCGGCCCGGAAGGCGTCCTCGCGGGCGACCGCGGCCATGACCAGGGCGACCACGGCGAGGACGAGCATGGCCGTGGAGATCAGCCAGAGGAATGAGTTGAAGCCTTCGAGCAACATGATGTGCACCGCCTAGTACGTGGATGAGCGCCTCGCGGCCAAGGTACCGGGACAACGACCGGGGCACCCCGAAAGGTGCCCGCCCGTCCTCCCGGCACACCGGCCGGCCGTCACGCTACTTGGCGGTGGGCGGCGTGGTCTTCTTGGCGGCGGGCTTGCGCGCGGGCGCCTTCCTGGCCGGCGCGGGCGACGGCTTGGCCTCCGCCTTGATGTTCCTGGCGGCGGGCGCGGGCTTGGCGGCCGGCTTCGGCGCGGCCTTGGGCTCAGCCTTGGCCACCGGCTTGGAGTCCGGCTTGGACTCCTTGCGCGGCTCGACGACGACGGCGATCTCGACGATCTCCTCGGCGGTCTCGCCCCGCCACGTCCGCACGGTCTGCTCGCCGCGCTCGGCGACCTTCTCGTACGTCTCCCGGGCCCTGACCGCGTACTCGGCGGCCACACCCACACCGCGCAGCGCCAGGTCCTGGGCGCTCTCGCCCAGCTTCTTCAGATCGGTGTCGAACGCCCCGATCACCTCGGTGACCTTGGCCTGGAAGGTGGCCTGCGCCTCCTTGGCCTGCCCGGTCACCTTCTCCTGCACGACCTTGGGGTCGGTGTTGCGCACGGCCTCGATACGCTCCGGCGCCTCGGCCCGCAACTGCTCGATCAGCGCCGGAACCTTGCGCGCCTGCTGCACGGCGAGATCGGCCGTACCCGCGGCGAAGTAGAGGGGGGTCGGGTCGGTGAGGGTCTTGCGCAGGTCATCGGTGATGGCCATGACTGTGGTCCTCCCGGATCATCAGACTCAGTGTGAGGGTTTTGAAGGCTTTGAAGCTGTATCGGCAGCACTGCCGTCGGCATTGAAGGGCGCGTCCGCACCGGACGCATCCCCCTCCTCACCTCCGGGCTCGTCCTCGAACCCGTTCTCCTTGCGGAAGGAGGCGTAGATCTGCAGCAGCACGCTCTTCTGCCGCTCGTTGATCGACGGATCGGCCAGAATCACCGCCCGCGTCTCCAGCTCGTCCCGCTCCCGCTCATCCAGGATCCCGGCCCGTACGTAAAGGGTCTCGGCGGAGATCCGCAGCGCCTTGGCGACCTGCTGCAGCACCTCGGCACTGGGCTTGCGCAGCCCGCGCTCGATCTGGCTGAGATAGGGATTGGATACCCCGGCGGCGTCGGCGAGCTGCCGCAGCGACAGCTGCGCGGTACGCCGCTGCTCGCGCAGGTACTCGCCGAGGTTGCCGACGTTGAGTGATGCCATGTCTCGATGGTGGACCCTCGGCGCTAACTTTTGCAAGCAGGCGCTTGCAAAAGTGTTCCGAACCACTCGTACGGGCCTGTTGAGCCTGAGCACGATAGGTGTCGTATTTGCGCGACACCTGTCGTCATCCACGTCCGACCTCCTGGCGCAGGTTCTCTTGGGTCGGCCTCCACGGGGCTCCGGGAAGCGACGTTGTCGGTGGGCTCTGCCAGGGTGTCCGTCATGGACGAACTGGTGGAGCGTGTCGATGATCAAGATCGTGTGCTGGGGATAGTGGTCAGCCGCCGGCAGGCCATTCGGGAGAGTTGGCTGCACCGGGTCGCCGTGACGGTATGTCGTGATGAGCGAGGGCGGATCCTCGTCCACCGGCGGTCGGAGCAGCTGTCACGCTTCCCCGGGCTCCATGAGGTCGTGGTCGGTGGTGCCGTGGATGTCGGTGAGTCCTATGAACAGGCCGCCTCGCGGGAGCTGGCCGAAGAGCTGGGCATTCGGGTGCTGCCGCGCTTGCTGTTCACGTTCCTCAACCGCGGCGGTTTGAGCCCTCACTGGCTCGGCGTGCACGAAGCCTTGGTGCCGGACGCCGTGGCCGCCGATCCCGGTGAGGTCGCCTGGCATGGCTGGCTGACCGAGCCGGAGCTGCGGGCGGCCCTGCTGGAGTGGCGCTTCACCCCCGACAGCCACGAGGCCTTCAGCCGGTATCTCGTGTTCCGGACCGTGCAGTCCTGACCTTGCCCGCCTTTGCTTGCGATAAGTGCGGTACACGCCAAGAACGATGCGAATCCGACGACAGTTGTCGTGCTCAACGGCCCAGAAACCCCCCGGTCAGGGTGCCGGGTTGACGACAACTAGCTCGCTCCGTCTCACCTGTGCGGCTTCCAGCGGCAGATGTCCGTTCTCAGTAGATGTGGCGAGTCCCAGTGGTTCTGGCAAACGACCTGGCGGAGTCCCGGCGAAGCTGGCCGGCCTGTACGGTCCACCGCATGGTTGACGAGTTCGATGTGGCTCAAGCTCTGCGCGGTGGGATACTCGACAGGGCGCGAGCCTGGGCCTTCGTTCGGGACTTTGCCGCAGCGTGGGCGGAGCCGCTCGCCGACGGCGCGGGTACGCGAACGGAGGAGCTGGAGCGAGCCGAGGAGATGCTGGGGCTCACGCTGCCGACCGCGTTGCGCGAGGCGTACTCGCTTCTCGGTACGCGTCACGACCTCACCGGCAACCAGGACCCGCTGCTGCGCCCTTCCGAGCTGTTCGTGCACGACGAGTTCGGTGGAGTGCTCGTCTTCCGCAGCGAGAACCAGGGATGCGCTTTCTGGGGAGTGCGGCTGCGGGACCTCGGTCAGGACGATCCGCCGGTGTTCGTCCAGTCACGGGATGGTTGGGTCCGCTACCTGGAGCGGGTCTCCCTGGCCTGTGTCGAGCTCGTACTCAGCGAGACGCTGCTTGGCAGCGAAGGACGGCTCTACAACGCCTGCGAACTTCCCGCCAGCCTGATTCGAGAGCTGCCGAGTCGGTTCGCGCCGGTGGAGTTTCCCGAGTACCCGATGTGGACGGGGAAGGAAGAGTCACCCGTGTGCTGGTTTTCCGCGCCGGGGAAGCTCTTGCGGCTCGACGGACTGAGTGACCACAGCTGGCTGCACGTTCGGGGAAGTACGTTCGCCGACCTGGAGTCGCTCTGCGCCACCCTCCCCGGCCACTGGGTACGTGGGTACTCAGAGCCGTTGGAAGCCGACGAACTGCCTTTCTAAGGGCGTGCCGGTAAACAACTTGCTGTCGAACACCCTGCTTGAGCAGCGGTGTCAAGGGCTACAACACGCAAGTTAATGCTCTGCACGCCCTTAGGCACCCGAGGGTCTGCTTGGATGACCGGGAAAATCTGTGAGTCGAGCGTAACGGGGGCGCGAGAATGACTGATCCGTACATCATTCTCAACGAACTCGCCCAAGAGCTTCGACCGATGCCACAGGGAATCGAGTGGTTCGAGGGCCTCTCGACTGAGGAGCAGTCCAACACCCTGCGCCTCCTGTCACATTTCTGCATTCAGGCCCGCGCCACCACCGAGGACGGCCCGGAAAGTATCCGCCGCTCCGGACTTCGCGCCACGCACACGCCGGCAGTCCTGATCGTACGAGGGCGGATCGACCAACAACTCGGGAAGATCGCCAGTCTCACCCCTCACGATGAGCGCCTCAAATCATTCCGGCTATTGATCGCGGTGCTGGCAATCGCCGACGGGAGCGATTCTGCTCCGACAGTTGCGGCCACGAATGGCATTGCCTGTCCATTGACACCCCCGAAGCCTCGGCCTGATCCCTCGCGCTTTCGCGCCTACCGGGCCAGCGGCCGGAGGGGAAACATCGCGCTCAGCCTCGGCAGTTTGCGCATAGCCTCGACCAGCGGCCCAGCTCAGCACGGCGGTGTCATCCACCCCGAAGAGTCGCAGCACCGGCTGCGGCTGCCGCCCGGCTTCGGGGTTCGTCAGTCGCGAGCCGTGTCAGACCTGAGTGCGACACTGCGCCCCATGTCTCTTGCTGATCTCGGTCTCGACCAGTGGCGGTCCTTCGAGCTGCCTACCGCACGTCGCGTCGCCCAAGAGGCGGCGCACCAGGTGGAGGGCCACGTGACCGTCGTGGAGACCATGGAGCATCTCGGCGCTCCGCTGCATCGGGTTCGGATCGAGCGGGACGGGCAGGAATTCGCCCTGATACCCGGCGGCGCGGTGACACTCGGATTCGATCTCAACGCCTGGCAGCCGTCACCTGCGCAGGCCGCCGACTATGCAGAGAGCCTGGATCAGGGCTTTGGCTGTGGCTCCGACCTGCGGGCCCACCTCGCGCACGTGCTCAGCCCCCGCCGGAGCGTCACCCTGGCCACGGTGCTCATGGCTGTGGAGGACGAGGATCTGACCGAACCGCCTGCCGACATGCCGGCCGTCCTCGCGGCTCGCGGCCTGCGGATGCCGAGCTCCGACGAGTGGGAGCACGGCTGTGGAGCCGGCACGGACACCCTGTTCCGGTGGGGCAATGACCGCCCCCTCGACCGCATCCCCCACGGGGACCGCACCGGCCCGCATCAGCAGCTGAGCGGCTTCGGCCTGCGAATCGCCCATGACACCTACCGCACGGAACTGACGAGCGACGTCACTGCGGCCCACGGCGGTGACGGCGGCGAGTCGGTGTGCGGGGGGTACGGCTACATGCTGGCGTGGCTGCCCCTGGCTACTGCCAACCGCAACCCCTCCATGGCTGAGTTCGCGTACGGGCCGGACGGTGAAGGCCTCTGCGAGGACTTCTCCACCCGTCCCGTGCTCACGCTCTGATCCACTTGGGCTGTCAAACCTGTACGCCCCGGTTGGCGAAGCCCGCCGGTTGAGGCGCCCGGACCATGGTTGGCTCGGCGTTTCAGGCTCGGCGGATCGGTGCAGGCGGTGGAAGAGTGCCGCTTGCCGGGCCCGTTCTCCTGCCTCCCAAAGTGGGAATCCGGCTCAACTCCTGTGGTGGCGAACCCAGTCCCTGCTCGCCTCAGCGCGAGCCACTTCGGCGTCGTACTGACTCGCGTCGAAGTGGAGCTCCGGCAGCGGGTGGGGCATGGCGCTGTGTCCCTCTCGCGGCATCTCCCAGTCCGACCACTGCACGATCTCCCCGAGTCGCTGCACGACGACGGCCAGGAAGCCACAGCAGCCACCGGTGCAGCCCGGTTCTCCCAGCTCCAGGCGGCGCGCCTCGCGGGTCGCTCGGAGGGGACTGGGGTGGCCAGCCGGCAGCGCATCAGCGGCGTACGGTCCGCGCCCGCCTTCGCCGACCGCCTCTTCGAGCACATCCTCGCCGTTGACCCAGAACCGCACTTGGGCAGCGAACCGGGGTCCAGGAGGCAACACCCTGATCCCCAGGTAATCGAACATTTGACCACCTTATGGGGCGTGCAACAGGTTGACGGGCCGGTCCTGGTCTCGGCCTTGTCCTCATGAGGGGTGTCGCCCCGGATGATCCGGCGGGTCCCCTGCGTTTCTGGGCAGTTCTGCTCATGGGGTCGCGGGCGGAGGAATTCGACGTCGGCCGGCGTGATGCCGGAGGTGAGCACAGGTGGCTTCCGGCAGAGGCGGCGTCGGTGGAGCTGCTGTCGCAGCCACTACGGCTGCCGGCCCACCTACCGGCTGCTGAAGGCGTCGGGTTCGCTGGTCAGCAGGACGGGGCACCGCCGGTGGCGCCCTGCGCGCTGCTGGAAGCCGTTCCGCCGCAGGCAAGGCCTTCCTGAACCCTCCAGGACACACAACTGTGCCTGCCGGGGCTGACCTTCCAGTCCTGCGTTCATTCGCCATCTGGGCGACGGGGATCAGAAGTACGTCGCGATCCCGAAGACTCGACGGAGTTGAGTCATGTCATGCCGATCGCGGTCCGTGGGCTCGTAACCCTGGTGGAAGTAGACCTGCTGTTCGACGGATAGACACGGGACGGGCGTTCCCTCGATAGCGCCGGTCACAAAACATCGTGGGGGATAGAGGAACGGACGCTCCGGTTCGGGCGACGCCTGCACCGCCGAGCCGTCGTCGGCGAAGACGAGAGGATGAAGATCGATTTCCCGGCCGTCCGGAGCCGTGACGACGAATCGGATGGGCCTCCGGCTCAGGCTCTCGACGAACCCCACCTCGGAGAGAGCGGCCATCACAGCGGTCTCCTGGTCCTGCCGATGCATCAGGTCCACGTCGCGATGATCCCGGGTCTGTTCACCGATCAGAGCGTCGATCCCCCATCCTCCGCCGATCCAGACATCCGCTTCAGCCCGTCGCAGCAGAGCCAGGACGGACAACACATCTTCAGCTGTCATCACGCGACGCAGGCTAGAAGCGATCACCTCGGACAGCGAACGGATTCCTTCGGCCGGTCGCCGCAGATCACAGGAGTGGGTCAGGACCGATCGTTGCGGCGGGACATCCCATGCGCCGAACTGCCCACACCTGCACGGACGACCTCGGCCGGCACGTCCCGGACAGGACGAAGCACTGCGGGTCAGAGCCTCGCACTCCCCGCACTCAGCTGGGACAGGACACCGGCAGGGCACCTGCCGCCCGCCGGGAGAGCGCCCACACCGCCAGCGCGGCCACGGCATAGGCGGCGCCGAGCAGGCAGGACGCCCACCACCCCGAGGAGGCGTACGCCCACGCCGTGGTCACGGCACCGAGGGCGGAGCCGAGCGAGTAGAAGGCCATATAGGCGCCGATGACGCTGCTGGAGCGTTCGGGGTGCGCGGCGGTGAGGAGGTGCTGACTGCTCACATGCACGGCCTGGACGGCGAAGTCGAGCAGCACGACGCCTGCGATGAGCGGCCACAGGGCCGGTACCGTCTGCGCGGTGAGCGTCCAGGACACGGCCAGTAGCGCCAGCGACCAGCCGGTGACGGCCTGGGCGCGCCCCGCGTCGGCCCAGATGCCCGCGCGCCCGGCCGCCACGGCGCCGATGAGGCCGGCCAGGCCGAACAGCCCGATGGCCGTCGTACCGAAGTGCCATGGCGCGGCCGCCAACGGCAGGGCCAGCCCGCTCCACAGGGTGCCGAAGGACGCGAACAGGAAGAACGTGATCAGCCCGCGGCCGAGGAAGAGCCGGTCGGTGGCGACGAGATGTCCCGCGGTGGCGAGGACGTCCCGGTAGCGGGCCCGCGCGGGCCGGGCGTCGGGGTCGAGGGTCCGGTGCGCGATCAGGGCGAGAGTGAGGCAGAGCGCGGCGAGAACGGCGTAGACGGCCCGCCACCCGAAGTGGTCCCCCAGTACACCCGCGAGCACGCGGACGCCGAGAATCCCGAGCACCACCCCGGAGGTGACCGTGCCGATGTTGCGGCCGCGCTCGCCGGGCGGCGAGGTGGCCGCGACATAGGCGACCGTGATCTGCACAACCACCGCGAACAGGCCCGCGACCGCCAGGCCGACCCCGGCGATCACCCCTCCGGGCGCGAGGGACGTGATCGTCGCACCCGCGCCGGTGAGGATCAGATGCCCAACGATCAGCGTGCGCCGGTCGAGGACGTCCCCGAGCGGCACCAGCAGGACGAGTCCGGCGAAGTACCCGAGCTGGCCGACCGCGACCAGCCACCCCAGCGCCGAACCGGCCAGCCCGAGGTCGCTGCCCGCAGCCTCCAGCACCGGCTGGATCGCGTAGATCGTGGACACCGCCACCGCGCACACCGACGCCAGGACGAAACGCTGCCCGCTCGTGATCGTCGACGGCATCCCTGCCCACCTCCCGATTGGTTTCAATATGAAACCGTTTGAGATTAAGGCACAATGGTTTCGATCTGCAACTCATGCGGGAGGAGTCCAATGACGGACGCGGTGCCGGCAGACCAGGAGTGGACCGATCCGACGTGCCCGGTTGCGCGCACGGTCGATCTCGTCGGCGACCGGTGGAGTCTGCTCATCGTCCGTGACGCAATGGACGGCGCGGCGTCGTTCACCGATTTCCGAAACCGCCTCGGCGTCGCCCGCAACATCCTCAGCGACCGGCTCCGAAAGCTCACCGCGCACGGCATCCTGGCCACGAGCACTCCCCCCGGGGCCAAGCGCCACACCTACCGGCTCACCGACGCCGGCCAGGAGTTGTTCACCACCGTCGTCGCGCTCAGGCAGTGGGGAGAACGCCATGCCTTCGCCCCCGGCGAGGACCGCTCCGTCCTGGTCGACCACGACGGACGGGACGTGCCCCGCCTCAGCGTTCTGGACCGGAGCGGCCGGCCCGTCACGGCATCGACCTCACACGTGCGCAAGGTCGGCGGGTAACGCGGCCAGGAGATCGCCCGGCCGGCACGCGGGCGCCCACCAAGTGCCGTTCGGCGTGGCAGCTGTCCAGCAGCCGCCCGTCGGCGTGCCGAGGGCCGGCCTTCCCGGAGTTCAGCGCCTCCCCGCCCGCGCCAGGGCCTCGACGGCCTGAGTCGCCAGCGCGGCGACGAGATCGGCCGCGGGCGGCATGTCCGTGACGAGGTCGACGGCCTCGCCCGCCCATACCGGCAGAGGCGGCACAGCGCCTCTTGCCACATCGGCCCGATAGTCCTGCTGGGCCGCGGCGGACGCCGAGAGTTCCGCCTCCCGGCCCCGCCATCGGTCGAGGTAGGGGTGGCCGAGGGTGCGAGCCGTGTATTTCGCCGGCCACCGGGACCCGCGGGCGA
Organism: Streptomyces sp. NBC_01260; assembly: GCF_036226405.1. NCBI lineage: Bacteria > Bacillati > Actinomycetota > Actinomycetes > Kitasatosporales > Streptomycetaceae > Streptomyces > Streptomyces sp. NBC_01260. Next base: position 3,700,847 of record NZ_CP108464.1, read on the forward strand.
TGTCGAGAACGCTGTTGCGCTCCGTGTCCTGCCCGCGTCCCCGCACGATCGCCTCGGTGACCGAGGGGTCGGCGAGGGCCTCCGCCGTGGCCTGGAACCGGGTGCCGATGAGCGCCCCCGCAGCGCCCAGGGCCAGGGCGGCGGCCACGCCGCGGCCGTCGGCGATCCCGCCCGCCGCCAGCACCGGTACGGGCGCCGCCAGATCCACCACGACCGGCACGAACGGAAGCGTGGACCGCCCGCGCCGGGCGCCGTGCCCACCGCTCTCGGTGCCCTGCGCCACGATGATGTCGGCGCCCAGGTCCACGGCCTGCCGGGCCTCCTCCAGATCGGTGGCCTGAATGATCACCGCCGCGCCCGCCGCCCGGACGCGTTCGACGAACGGGCTCGGATCCCCGAAGGACAGCATCACCGCCCGGGGCCCGTACTCCAGCGCCTGCTCGACCGCACCGGCACCGGTCGCCCAGCTCAGGAAACCGACGCCCCACGGCTCCTCGACACCAGCCATGACCGGCAGTTCGCGGGCCAGCCAGTCCCGGTCCCCCATTCCGGCACCCAGCATCCCGAGTCCGCCGCCGCGGGAGACGGCCGACGCCAGCGCACCCCCGGCCGATCCGCCCATCGGCGCCAGCACGATCGGGTGCCGTACACCGAGCAATTCCGTGAACGCAGTGGACAGTTCCATGACCGTAAGCATCGCCCTCGCGGGCGTGCCACGTCATCCCGCGCGGCCGGACGGGAGCCGGCGCCTCGTCGGCCTACGTGGACTCGACCCGGCCGAACGGGCCTGAGCCGGACGCCAGTTCGTCCCGCGCCGCCTGCCAGGCGGAATCCCCGGGGTGGAGCTCCGTACGACCGCCCATCTGTTCCGCTTTGTCAACGACCGCCGGACCGCCTCGGTACCCGCCCTCGCACGCACCTCGGCACCCACCCCGGTACCCACCTTTTTGTGGGTACTTGGCAGCCGGCGCCGCCCGGGCGAACCTGGTTACGGAAGACAGCGCGGCAACGCACCCGGCATCCGGCCGGAAGCCGGACGCCGGAGGGGAGGTCATGGCGTCTCGCGTCGCCCGTGCCAGGAGAGTGGGCCCATGCCAGGAACTGCGCCCGGGTCAGAAGGTACGCACCCGGGTCAGGACGCCGAAGGGGACCCGGTCAGCCGCTCCAGGCGGCGGTGTCCCCAGTCGGACAGCGGCGCCAGCGCCTCGGAGAGCTCCCGGCCGAACGGGGTCAGGGAGTACTCGGTCCTGAGCGGCAGTTCGTCGTACACCTCCCGGTGCACCAGTCCGTCGTCCTCCATCTCGCGCAACCCCTGGGTCAGCACCTTCTCGCTGAGCCCCGGCAGCTGACGCCGCAGCTCTCCGGGGCGGCACGGCCCGGACTCCAGCAGCCAGAGCAGGGCGGTCTTCCACTTGCCGTCGATCACCGCGATCGCGGCCGTCACTCCGCAGACATTCGGATCCTGTGCACGGCTGCGTGTCATCTCGGTCTGTCCACCGCTTTCGTCAACGTTTTCAATGGAGTTGAAGCATGTCCACACCCTCCGAACAGTCTGCCGTCACCGTGCTCGGTCTGGGACCGATGGGCCGTTGCCTGGCCCGGGCGTTCCTGGACGCGGGTCTGCGGACCACGGTCTGGAACCGGACCCCGGGACGGGACCGGGAACTGGTCGAACGCGGCGCCACCGGCGCCCCGTCGGCCGGGGAGGCGGTCGCCGCGAGCCCGCTGACCGTGGTGTGCGTCGTGAACTACGACGCGGCCGACGCCGTCCTGCGGAGCGACGCGGTCACGGACGCGGCCAAGGGGCGCACGGTCGTGAACCTGAGCGCCGACACCCCGGACCGGGCCCGGTCCACCGCGGACTGGGCCGCCCGGCACGGCATCCGCTACCTGGACGGCGCGATCATGACGCCGACCACCACCATCGGGACACCGGCCGCCGTGTTCCTCCACAGCGGCCCGGCAGAGCTCTACCGGGAGCACCGGCCAGTCCTGCATGCGCTGGGCGGCACCCATACCCATCTGAGCGAGGAGATCGGCCGGGCGGCCGCGTACGACATCGCGCTGCTGGACATCTTCTGGACCGCGATGACCGGCTTCGCGCACGCCCTCGCGGTGGCGCGGGCGGAAGGGGTCACCGCGCGCGAACTGGCCCCGTTCGCCCAGGGAATCAGCGCGATCCTGCCACCGATCTTCGGGCAGTACGCACAGGCGCTGGACGACGGGGACTTCTCCGGCGAGGACAATCCGCTCACCTCGGCGGCATCCTCCATGGCCCATATCGTCCACACCTCCGAGGCCCACGGCATCGACGCGGGCGTGATGCGCGCGGCCGGGGAACTGGCGCGGCGGGCCGTCGCCGACGGGCATGGCACCGACGGCTTCGTCCGGGTCGCCGAACTGCTCGGCCGAGCCTGAGGGACCGGGCGAACCGGACCCGGCGAACCGGACTGGGCGGGGCCGGCCGACCGGCACCCGCGCCCGGATCACCGCAGGAACGCCTCGACAGCCGCGGTGAACCGGCCGGCGTCGTCGAGCCACGGATAGTGCCCCGCCCCCGGCTGCACGACGAGCGCCGCTCCGGGGAACAGCGCGGCGAATCCGGCCGCCGCCCGAGGGGGGCTGTTCAGGTCGAACTCCCCGGCCAGCAGCAGGACCGGGGCCCCGAAGCCGGCGATCGCCGCGCGGGTGGCGGCCGGGCCGAAGGCGCCCTCCGCTCCGAAGCCGGCGACGGCCTCCGGGTTCTCCGGCCGGCTCGCCACGCAGTGCTCCCGTGCCGCGTCGTCCCACCGGCCGTAGAAGAACGGGGCCACGGCATCCCAGTCGCCGCCCGCCCCCCGGGTGATCGCCTCCAGCGCGGTGGACGCGGCCGGGTACCACGGCTCGTCCTTCCGGAGCGCCGCGAGCTCGCGGCGCTCCTCCCCGGTGATCTCGATACCGACGGCCCGGGTGCTGGGGGTGATCAGGGCGAGCCTGCCGACACGCTGCGGGAACCGGGCCGCGTACAGCGTCGCGATGTTCGTACCGGCCGAGTGGGCGAGCAGGTCCGTCCGGGGAAGGCCGAGGTGTTCGCGCAGGGCCTCGACGTCGTCGACGAGGCGGTCGCAGCGGTAGGACGAGACGTCCTCGGGGACCGCGGACCCTCCGGTGCCGCGCAGGTCCGGGACGATCAGGCGGCGGTGACCGGACAGGCCGCCGAGGTCGCCCAGGTAGCGGGAGTCCGCAGGGCCTCCCGGGACGCAGACGAGCGGGTCGCCGTCCCCGTACGCGCGGTAGGCGAGCCGGGTGCCGTCGGACGCGCAGAAGGTGGTCATACGAGCGATACTGCCAGCCATAACCAGGTTGTACAACGTGGTTATGACGCGGTGGTCAGGTATATAACTTGGTTGTGGCAGGCGGAGAGAAGGACACGCGGCACAGCCCCGGGGCGCTGACCGAGGAACAGGCCGAGCGGATGCTCGCCGGGATGAACGACGTCATCCGCGCGGGCGAGGAGATGCGGAAGCTCCGCGCCGAGATGATCAGGCTGTTCATCGGCTTCGGCTGGACCCAGGACCGTATCGCGCGGCTCACCGACATGAGTCAGCCCGCCGTGTCCAAGCAGGTGACGAAGTACCGCTCCGCCGATCCGGCACCCTCGATGGACCTCTCCCTCGGCCAGCACGACGTTCCGTGGCTGGAGGGACGCCTGTGGGGGCTGGCCGAGGACATCTCCGAGACGTACGCGGACGCCGCCCGCTGCACGGGCTGCGTCAGCGCCCTCGCCCGGGGCAGGAAGCGCTTCACCCCGGAGAACGTCGACGAGCTGCGGCGGCTCGTCGAGGACGATCTGCGGCGGTACGGCGAGGGAGTGCCCGATGTCCACCGGGACGCGGACGCGCAGGCGTTGTCCCGTGCCCACCGGGACGCGTACGACGAGATCAGCCGCGGTCTCGACGTACCGTCCAGGCAGGCCACCGCCCCGGCCGGCGCCGCCCCGCTCGGCTCGGCCTCCGTACGCCGCACCCTCGCCCACCGGATTCAGCGCGACCGGCTCAGGGACGGCTCCTGAGCCCTCGGGCGGGTTTCAGCTGCTCCGGGCGCGGGCGGCGAGGGCGGCCGCCAGGACGCTCGGCACGAGCAGCAGGCCGAAGGCGGCGGCGTACCCGGCCAGGTCGGCGGAGCCGATGCCCAGGAAGAGGTTGAACACGGCCGAGGACACACCCATGACCGCCATCTGGCCCAGGTTCTGGCTGGTCTGCATCGCGCTGCTCGCATATCCCTGCCGGCCCGGCGGACTGTGCGTGAGCGAGAGCAGGGTGAGGGACGGGGCGACCATGCCCATGCCGATGGCCGCGAGCACCATGGCCCCGGCGGCGGTGAGCGCGGGTGTCCCGGGGAGCGTCCCGGCCGCGGCGATCACGACCGCCGCGCCCATCACCAGCGAACCGGCCGTGATCATCCGGTGGCGGGAGACGCGTCCCTGGAGGCGGCCCTGCAGCCAGGAGGCGCCCGCCCAGGCGATGGCGGCGCCCGTGAAGGCCAGCCCCGTCTGCACGGGCGGCACCCGCCGGGCGGTGTCGAGCAGCAGAGGCACGAATGCCTCCAGCGTGAAGTACGCCCCCGATGTCAGACCGCGCAGCAGCACGGCGGCGGGCAGCCCGCGCGCGGCACGCCAGGTGCCGGGCGGCAGCAGCCGGGGCGCGAACACCACCAGCAGCGCCACTCCCGCCACCCCGCACAGCAGGTGGCGCACGTCCCAGCCCGAGACGGCGTACTGCCCCAGCGCCGCGCCCACGCTCACCGCGGCCGCGACCAGCAGCGCGGGGCGCGGCACCCGGTCCGCCGACGCCTCGGAGGCCAGGTCCGCGGGCGCCGCCTGCCAGGAGCGGCTGCGCAGCAGGAACACCACGGCCAGCGAAGGAATCACGGTCAGGGCGGCCAGGCCGTAGAACACCACGCGCCAGGACCACCAGTCGGCCACCAGCCCCGCCAGCGGCGGGCCGGTCAGCGACGGGATGATCCAGCAGGTACTCATCAACGCCAGTGCGCGCGCCCGCAGTCGGTCCGGGTAGGCATGGGCGATGGCGGTGTTGATGGCCACCGCGATCATCCCGGCCGCCACCCCGTCCAGGAAGCGCCCGACCGCCAGTTGCCAGATGGTGGTGCTGGTCGCCGACACCACCAGGGTGACCACCGCCAGCACCACACCGGCCGCCAGCGGACGCCCCGCCCCGGCACGGTCCGCCCAGTCGCCGCCCAGCACCCCGCCGAGCAGGCTCGCGGCGACGAAACAGCCCGCCACCAGCGGGTAGAGGTGGACCCCGTCCAGCTCCCGGGCGGCCGCCGGGAGGGTGGGCACGACGGCGAGCGCGGCGAACCCGGTCAGGAACATCACCGCGGCGAAGCTGATGGTCGCGGCCGCGTACGTCCGGGAGAACAGACGCTCCTCGACGGCGGTCTCCGGCTTCGCCGGAGCACGCTCGGTCATCGCCGTCCGCCCGTCGTCAGAAGGTTGGCCGCCGTGGCGCACAGGACATGTGCCAACCCGTCGGACAGCGCTTTCGGATCATGAGTCACGGGCGCCAAAGCTATGCGGGCGGCGCGACGGCCTGCCACTGGATTTCGGGCCGCCGCGGCTGAGCGGCGGACGTCCGGCGCCCCCTCACCGGCGGGCCATCGCCGCCCCCGCCGCCCGAAGCGCGTCCCCGTCCGCTCCCATCAACAGGTCCGTGCTGTCCGCCCATTGGTCCACGGCCCCGGTCAGCGGCCGGCCGCACAGCTCCGGGTCCGTGAGCGAGGCGGCCAGCGGGCGGGCGAAGCGCTCCGCGTGCAGGACCAGGAACGGCCTGCCGTGGTACGGGCGGGGGGACGGGTCCACCGGGCCGATCAGGCCGCTCTCGTTCTGACGGATCGCCACCGCCTCGTACGCGGCGCAGAGGTGCCGTTCCCGTTCCGGCTGATCCGTGGCCGCCAGCGCGCCGCGCAGGGAGGGCAACAGCCCTTCGGCCGCCTCCAGTTGAGCGAATGCACTGCCCAGCCATTTGCTGTACGGCGCGTACCGTCGCTCCAGGAGCAGGCTCAGGCGCATGAGGTCGCGCACCAGCCGGGCCGCGACCACGGCCGAGCCGAGTTCGTCGCCGACCTCGGCACAGCGCCCCACGAAGGCCTCCTCCTGGGAGATCCGCTGCCACTGGCAGGCCAGCAGGTACCGCCACACCTGTTCGGGATACCCGGCCAGCCGCCGCCGTGCGGCAGTGAGGAGGCCGGGGCCGTCGTGGAACACCGCACCGCCGGTGATCCCGGCGAGTCTCTGCTGCGGCATCGCGAGCCAGTCCCGGACGGCCGGTTCGGCGGTCGACGCGTCGAAGCCGGCTTCCCTGGTCAGCCAGTCGCCGATGCCGTACGCGAACACGCGGTGGCTGACCGGTCCGTCGGTCGTCTCCAGGTGCCCGACCGGGTCGAGCGGATCACCGGCGGGGTGGAAGTGGGTGGACCAGCCGCGGATCTCCTTCGGCAGCCGGTCCGCCAGGAGCCGCCGGATCGCGTCGCCGTGTGCCGCCACGTCGTCCGCCGCGAGGAAGAGGTCCAGCCGCGGGCCCCAGTCGTGGTCGGCCGACCGGGCCGTGTCGAAGCCGAGCACCTCCGAGCCCGGCCCGATCCGCGCGGCGGCGTACGGCAGCCCGGGGAAGCCGGCCTCCAGGATCGGCCGCACGGCCTCCTCGTACAGGATGCGGGAGAGCTCCAGACCTGGCAGGAACGCGGCTTCGGTGTGGGTCATACGGCCACTGTGCGGGGGTGGAAGCGGATCGGCCATCGATTAGTTCCGGGCCGGCGGGGCCACCTCCCAGGAAAGTCTGTTTGCGGACGATCCGCCACAGATCGAATGGCTACGCTGGCAGACATGACCGCCATGGCACCCACACGCACCGCGCCGGACCTCTCCTACCTCCTGGACCACACCAGCCACGTACTGCGGACCCAGATGTCGGCGGCGCTCGCCGAGATCGGGCTCACGGCGCGGATGCACTGCGTCCTGGTCCACGCCCTGGAGGAGGAGCGCACCCAGATCCAGCTCGCCGAGATCGGCGACATGGACAAGACCACGATGGTGGTGACGGTGGACGCACTGGAGAGCGCGGGCCTCGCCGAGCGCCGGCCCTCCGGCCGGGACCGGCGGGCGCGGATCATCGCCGTCACCGAGAAGGGCGCGGCGCTCGCCGGACGGAGCCAGGAGATCGTGGACCGGGTGCACCGGGACGCCCTGACCGGCCTGGACCGCGGCGACCGCGACACACTCCTGCGCGCCCTGGGTCAACTGGCCGGCGGCCACCTGTCCGCCCCGGCCGAGACCCCCGGGGCGACCCGCCGGGCCCGGCAGAGCCGGAAGTAGCCGGACGGTCGGAGCCCGAAGCGGCGCACCCCAAAGATGAGACCGAAAGAAATAGTCCTCAACAAAACCATCTGTTAGCGTCTCTCTTGTTGACCCGACCGACAGGAGAGTCCGATGTCCGCCTCGCAGCCCTCCGGCCCCGGCACCGGCCCCGCCCCGCGCGTGCTCACCGACGCCGAACTGTCCCGGCTGCTCGGGGAGCGGCAGTTCGGAGTCCTGGCGAGCGTGCGGCGCACCGGGCACCCCCACCTGACGACCGTGCTCTACGCCTGGGACGCCGCGGAGCGCGTGGTGCGCGTCTCCAGCACCGCCGACCGCCTCAAGCCCCGCCGACTCCGCACCGATCCGCACGCCGCGCTGCACGTCAGCGGTCCGGACGTGTTCTCCTTCGCGGTCGCCGAGGGCGAGGCCGAGGTGTCGGAACCGGCCGCCGGGCCCGGTGACGCGGTGAGCCGCGAACTGCTCTCCATGACCCCCGGCTTCGAGGACCCCGCCGAGGAGGCGGCCTTCCTGTCCCAGGTGGTCGCCGACCGGCGCGTGGTGATCCGGCTCCGCGTCTCCCGGCTCTACGGAACCGCGCTGGACGTGCCTGCGGCGCAGTGACCCGCGCGGTACGGGCGCCGTCGCCGCAGGACGCGGGACGGCACAGCGCCACCCCGCGTCCGGAGCCGGTTCCGGCACCGGCTCCGGCGGCAGGCCGTGACGGCCCGTGCAGGTCCGGGTGACGGGCCGCCGGGCACCGCGGGCGGCCCGTGGAGCACCGGCGCGCAGCGGAGAGGCTCTAGGATCCCGCCCATGGCACCCGACCCCGGCTTCACCTGCTCCCGCTGCGGCGGACACCACACGGAACTCCCGATGGGGTACTCCACCATGGCACCCGACGTCTGGGACGCGAGCCTGGAGAGCGACCCCGACAGCATGCTCTCGACGGACCAGTGCATCGTCAGGCACGAGCACTACTTCATCAAGGGCCTGATCGAGATACCGGTGGCGGGCAGCCAGGAACCGTTCTCCTGGGGCGTCTGGGTGTCACTGAGCCGGGAGAACTTCGGCCGCGCCCTCGATGTGTGGGAGACCCCGGGCCGGGAGTCCGAGAAGCCGTACTTCGGTTGGCTGACCACCGAGTTGGGGCTCTACTCCCCCCGTACGACCAACCTCAGGACCAACGCGCACACCCGCCCGATCGGCCGCCGCCCGCTCATCGAGCTGGAGCCCACCGACCATCCGCTGGCCGTGGAGCAGCGGAACGGGATCACGCTCGGCCGGGTGCGGGAGATAGCCGAAGCGGTGCAGCACGCCGAGGACAGTTAGCCCGCGTCCGCGGAGTCCCGCCGGGCCCCGATCCGCCGCACGGGCCCTGGACCGCGGCCACCGCCTACCGCTCCCCCAGCCCCGACCGCAGCTGCGCGAACCCCAGCTCCGCCGCCTCGACCGCACCCCCGTACACCTGGTCCGCGCTCCGCCCCGCGCTGATCCGCTGCCAGTTGTCCAGGGCCAGGATGCGCAGGACCGCGACGATCTGGCCCGCCGCCAGCCGATCGGGCACCCGGTCACCCAGGGCGCGGGCGAGAGCGGCCTCGGAGCGGCCCTGGTACGCGTAGAGCCTGGCCACCAGGGACGGCGTCCCGTACAGCAGCCGGTGGAACGCCAGCACCTCGGGCACGTCGCAGAGGCCGGTGACCGGGTCGCGCCGCTCCAGGCCGTCCAGGAAGTGGCGCCGCAGCGCGTCGAGCGGGGATTCGCCGTCGGCGCGGGCGGCGACCACCCGGGCGGGCTCGTCCTCGTGGTCGGCGAACCGGTGCAGGGCCAGGTCCTCCTTGGACGGGAAGTACCGGAACAGCGTCGGCTTGGAGATGTCCGCGGCGGCCGCGACCTCCGCCACCGAGACCTTGTCGAAGCCGCGCTCCAGGAACATCGCGATCGCGGCGTCGGAGACGGCCTGGTACGTCAGCTGCTTCTTCCGCTCGCGCAGACTCATCGGCGCGTTCGGCCCACGGGGCGCGTCCTCGTCCGCCGCCGCGCCGGACCTGGGCTTCTCTCCGCTCATGACCACGAAGCGTACGCCCTTGACCTCAACCGGACTTGACGTCCACCGCCCGCGCCCTTCCCGGTGAGCCCTGATCCCGCCCGCGCTCCCGGACCAGCGCGTCGATCCCGTCCAGCACCCGTTCGAGGCCGAAGCGGAACTCGTGGTCGGGCTCCTCCGGGCCCCACATCACGCCGGACGCCATCAGCCGGGAGAGCGCGGGATGGCGCTCGGGGTCGACCAGCCGGTTCAGCGTGCGGGCATAGCTCTCCATCACCTCCTGCGCCGGTACGCCGCGCGCCTCGACGGCAGCGTCCAGATCGCCCATCAGCAGCGCCTCGTTCCGCACGAAACCGCCGACCAGGAGGATGACGGAGACCGCGTCACCCGGCCCGAGACCGCTGCCTTCGAGGGCCTGGAGGCCCTGTTCCCACCAGGCGACGGAGTGCGGGCTGGCGGGCGGTCCCGAGATGGGGATGCGGAGCATCCACAGGTTGCGGTGGAAGACCCGGCGCTGCGACCAGGCCCACTGCGAGAGCGCCTCCCGCCAGCCGGCCCCTTCCTCCAGGGCGGGCAGCGGGGGCGGCGGGCCCAGGGCCGCCTCCTGCATGAGCACGTAGAGCTCGTCCTTGGCGGCCACGTACCGGTAGAGCGACATCGTCGAGGCGCCGAGGTCCTTGGCGACCCGGCCCATGGAAACCCCGCCGAGCCCCTCGGACGCCGCCACCGCCACCGCGGCGTCCACGATGCGCTCCAGGCTGAGCCCCGGCTTGGGCCCCTTCACCGGGCGCGCCCGCAGCCCCCAGGCGGCCTCGATGCTGACCGGCAGGTCCGCGCCGCCCGGCGAACCGTTCTCTTCCGTCACCTGAACCCTCCTTCCCTTGACGGTCATCCTAGTTATGCGTAACCCTTACACAATAACGCGTATTCAATACGCAGAAAGGGGCGCACCCATGCCGCCAGGCACACCCATGCCCCCGGCCGCCATGATCGAGGCCCACGGACTGACCACACGCTCACCACCGCCGACAGCGGCACGGCCCGCGTCGCCGGGCACAATGTCGTGGCCGACCGGAGCCGGGTGCGCCGCGCGATCAGCCTCACCGGGCAGTACGCCGCCGTCGACGAGACGCAGACCGGCGAGGAGAACCTGCGCATGATGGGCCGGCTGGCCGACCGCTCCCGGGCGGACGCGCGCCTGCGGGCCGCCGAACTTCTCGAACGCTTCGGCCTCACCGAAGCCGCCCGCCGCACCGTCCGCACGTACTCCGGCGGGATGCGGCGCAGGCTCGACCCGGCGGCCGGTCTGGTCGGCAGCCCGCAGCCGGAGGCCTTCTTCCTCGACGAGCCGACGACCGGTCTCGAACCGCGCAGCCGGCAGGAGCTCTGGCAGGTGGTCCGCGATCTCGCCACCGAGGGCGCCACGGTGCTGCTCACCACCCAGTTCCTGGAGGAGGCCGACCGGCTGGCCGACCGCATCGCCGTCCTCGACCGGGGCCGCAAGGTCGCCGAGGGCACCGCGGACGCGCTGAAGTCACGCGTCGGGGGACACCGCCTGGACCTGGTCATGGCCGACCGCGCGAGCTACCTCCGGCTCACCCACCGCGCCGTGCACCACGCGCCCGCGACCCTCACCCTCGGGCTGCCGACGGACGGCTCCACGGCCCAGGTGCGGGCGCTGCTCGACGAGATCGACCCGGCCGGCACCGAGATCGAGCGGTTCACCCTGCACAGCACCACGCTCGACGACGTCTTCCTGGCCCTGACCGCGACGAAGGAGACACCGGCCGCCCATGCCTGAAGCCCTCGCCACCACCGCCCCGGCCCGGCCCCCGTCCGCGGTCCGCGCCCCGCTCGTCCACGCGGGCACGATGACCGCCCGTTCGCTGCGCATCAGCAGGCGCAACACCGACGCCCTCGTCACCTCGCTGATGCTGCACTGCTGGTAGTCGGCCCAGATGCCGAACAGGCAAGTGAGGCACCTTCCGCACGCTGATGGGGGTCCTGTAGGCGAGGGACTGGGACTCGCGTGCTGCCGTGCAAGGGCGCAACCTGGAAGCAGTGTGATCGAGTGCGGACGGTGCCGGCGGCCCGCCGGGACTTGCGCACGAGGACGCTGGGGAGGCAACGATGCCGGGTGACCCCTTCGGACTGGACAAGGTGCTCGCCGCGGCGGAGGACGCGGCGCCCGGGGCGTCTCTCGGCGTGGTGGCGCGCAATCTGCGCGACCGGTTCGACGCGCGGGCGGTGTCGTTCCTGTTCGTCGACCTCGTCGGCCAGCAGATGGTGCGCATCGACGAGACGATCGCCTCGCAGGCCGCCCTCCAAGCCGGCCGGATCCGGCTGGCCGGCAGCGTCTACGACCGAGTGCTGCGCACCCAGGAACTGGTGCAGGCCCCCGACGCCGGGCACGGAAAACGGCTACTGGCCCCGGTGACCAACCGCGGCGACACCATCGGCGTCCTGGAGCTGTCCCTGCCGCACGTCAGCCAGGAAATCCTGGAAGAGGTCCGCGAGGCCGCGCACGCACTGGCATACATCATCGTCACCGACCGCCGCTTCACCGACCTCTACCGGTGGGGCCAGCGCGCCACCCCGCTCACCCTGGCCGCCGAGATCCAGCGCCAGCTCCTGCCCAGCGCACCTTCCTGCGAAGCCGCGCAGTTCGTGCTCGCCGCGACCCTGGTCCCCGCCGACGACGCCGCCGGGGACACTTACGACTACACCCTCGACAACGACACCCTGCACCTGTCCATCACCGACGCCATGGGCCACGACGTCAACGCCGCCCTCATGGCCACCCTCCTGGTCAACGCCTCGCGCGGCGCCCGCCGCGACGGCGCCGACCTCGCCGGCCAGGCCCACAAGATCCACCAGGCCCTCCTCGACCACGGCCACCACACCCTCGCCACCGGTCAGCTCCTGCGCATCGCCCTCGACGGAACCGGCGCACAGCTCGTCAACGCCGGACACCCCTGGCCACTGCTCCTGCGCGACGGCACGGTGCACGAGGTACGCCTGGACATCGACCTGCTCTTCGGCGCCCCCGGAAGCACCGCTTACCACGTACAGGACCTCGACCTGCGCCCCGGCGACCGGCTCCTGTTCTACACCGACGGCATGCAGGAACAACATGCCGAGTCCGTCGACCTGCCCGGCCTCATACGCGACACCGCCTCCGAACATCCCCGAGAGGTCGTGCGTGTCCTGACAGCAGCGGTCACCGACGCCGGCAACGGCCACCTGGCCGACGACGCCACCGTGCTGTGCCTCGACTGGGGGTGCCGTTAACGAACAGTGAACCAAGTGCCAACTAGCGCAAAGCTTCAGGTCAGAAGCTCGTGATCTTGATCCGATGAGAGGTCTGGTCCGAGCTGCCGAAACCGCCGACCACCAGCCGGTCACCCCGGCCATCGAGTCCCTGCGCGGCCTCCTGCTGGACCAGCCGGTGGGCAACTCCCGCTGGATCGCGCTGACCTGGGCCGCCGGGATACTGCTGGCGGCGATGGCACTGCCGGGCGTGCTGTTCAGCGTGCGGACACGGTGACCACGGGGCCGTCCGTAGTTGCTCGTCGAGCGCCTACGAGCGGGAGTTAAGCGCTGACGTCGGCCGAGGTCGTGGCTGTCGTCGAGCTTCCGCCGGAACGCCAGCCGCTTCCGGGTGCGGGGCAGACACTCCGGGGTTCGCGGCGGATGGGCGTACGAGTCCTGTCGGGCCGCTGACATCGAGTCGCCGTACGCGACCACCACGTACGTGCCGGTGATCACCTGGTCGCAGTCAACGCATCTCATGACCGCACGCGCTTCTCAGCGATGGTGGTCGTGGGCACATCTGTCATGGTGCCTCCTGGTGCAACGGGTTGCCCGGGGCAGGGGTGACACGGAGGAACGACATGATGATCGCGCGGTATCCGCGATGGCCAGGGTTGTGGCCGGTATGACGCAGCGCCCAGTCCTCGGGCGGCCTCGGTCGCTCGTCGGCGTCGGACGCCTCCAGGCAGGTGGTGCACTCCACCTCGTACACAGGGCCCGAGGCGCCAGGGGTACGGTCCCCCTTGATCGTCCAGTCCGCCATACGGATCACTGATCGGATCGTCACGCGAGTCGCCCCGCCCTCGGGCCGAGCATGAGCGCCGTCGACGCGGCCAGGGCTGCGCGCAGCGTTACGGGCTCGATGCCGACGCGGCCGGATGTCGGCGGCCGGAGCCAGTGCAGACGGGTGTCCGTGGCGCTCAGCGGCGGCACCGTGACGTAGGTAGTGACCCCGCAGGGGACGGTGCCCTGCACCTCCCAGCCCGCGGTCGCACCTGCCGTGGTCAGGAAGTGCAGGATGCGGGACCACGAGTCGCTGATCACCGCACCGCAGTCGCCGCCCAGCGCCTCGACTGCCGGACGGCCGAGGCTGAACGGCACACGTACCGCGTCCCAGTGCTCACCGGCCCCGACCGTCCGCGCCATGCCGTCCGGCGGGAGCCACGGCAGCACGGGCCCCGGCGTGGCACCGGCGCGGCAGCCGCAGGTGACGATCGGCCTGAGGCGCTCGCGACCGGGCAGCGTCACCGTTCCAGCGGCATGCAATGTCGCGGCCACCGATCGGCAGGAGAGACACGATTCACCGCACAACCGCGCGGGGCTGACCGACTCCCCGACGAGAGGGAAGGGACTGGCTGCTGACTCGCTCATGACTGGCCCCATCTGCCCGCTTGTCCGACAGGGCAGATCATGGGCCGCAGCACGTGGCCCAAGTACCCCGGCGAGGGGTACCTCCCGTCAGGCCGGGTGGCACCACTCCGCGAAGTTCGTCAGCGTCTCCGAGTCCGCGCGCTTCAACCGGCGCAGCGTAGCGGCATCCTCTCGCACCCACGGATGCTCGCGGGTGTGCTGCGGTGCGATCCGTCGGGCGGCCTTCAGCGACTCGAAGCTGTCGTCCATGAGCCCGCCCCACAGCTGCGCGCGGGCCAGCTCGATGTAGAAGCCGGAGCGCCGTTCGGCCGGCAGGCCGGGCGGCGGCTTCCACTCACGAGCCACGTCCAAGGCGTGCTGTACGTGGTCGTCTCCGAGGCTGACTGCGACGCTGACCTCATGGACGCGGACGCTGTCCGGCCCGGACGCGGTCCCTCGGTAGACGCCTTCAGGCACGCGGTCTCCCAGCGTGCGCGCTTCGGTCAGGTGCGCGTCGGCGGCATCGGTGCGTCCGGCCCGCCCTGCGATGACGGCCGCCCGCATGTGAAGTGCCCCACGGGCTGCGATCGCCTCCGTACTGACAGGCCCTGGGCAGGCGTCGATGGCCTGCTCCAGTGCACGAAGCCCTGAAATGTGGGCTCGGGGCGCTCCGGCGATGGCATCAAGGGTGCGGTCAGTGACGCCGCGCTCTCCACGCTCGATCTTGCGGATGGTGCCGAGTGCGACGCTCGCGCGGTCGGCGAGCTGCTGCTGGGTCAACTTCGGTCGGGCGACACTGCGGTAGTACGCAATGCGGCGGCCTACCGAACCGGGCTGGGGGGCGGCATAGCGCTCCGTTCGGGGCGTCCGCTCGAACCGTACCGGGCAACTGCCACCTGGGTACGCAAACGGCGCCACCTGAACGCCCGGTGAGACCGTCACTTTGCGGTCACGGTTCGACGATCTCGACCAAATCCATGAGGGAGCCACGAGCCGTTGATGCCGTCCAGTAGGACACCCATCCCGTGCCGTGACGCCGATCCACCGGGCCGACGCACACCTGGCCGAGAACGAGGCCACCGCCATCGACGACGGCGAACGAGTGGGAGGAGCCCGCAGCCCACTGATCACCACGAGCCGCCACCCACCGTTCGGCAGACCGGACGGAATCAATCGGCTCGCTGGACTGGCTCCGCATGAGCGGATCCGCGAACGCGGTCATCACCGCCGGGGCGTCCTCGGCCTTCCATCTCCGCAGCACCAGGCCCGAGGAGGCATCTACACGATCGCGCATGCCGCGAGTCTCCCCCGGCGGGCATGGCCGGTCACACCGGTTTCCCGGCAGCCGCCACGCCACACGCGGTCGCAGAGGCTAGAACACGTCCGGGCACCAGGCCCGCCGCCCCGCCCGGAACACCCCGTCCGCCAGCGCCGCCGCGCCCGGGGTCAGCTCCTCGATGCGGTCCAGGGCCGCCAGCCGCAGGGCCGACTCGTCGCCCAGGTAGAGCGTCCCCAATTCCCGTACGTCCAGCGCGAGATCCGCGCTGCGCGTCGTCGGGGCGCAGGTGGCGCCGGCCGGGGAGGCGTCCAGGTGGAAGCGGCCCGCGGTGAGGCCGGTGGCGTCGTGGATGTCCAGGACCAGGGAGCCGGGGACGGCGTAGGTGCGGGCCTCCAGTGCGCGTACGACGTCCAGGAGGCGCACCCACAGGAAGTCCGCCTGCGTCACCACGCGGGCCGCGCGCGGGTCCGGGAGGAGCAGCGGGAGCAGGTCGTCGGGGGCGCGGTTGCCGGTGCGGATCGTGGTGACCCAGTCGACCGAGCAGAGGAAGTGCCACAGCGCCCGCTCCGCCGCCGGGGTCGTCGCGATCATGCTGCGCACCGTCGCCCGGTTCAGCGGCTGCTTGGCATCGCCCCAGTGATCGTCGGCGCGGTAGACGAGGAGGCCGTCCACGGTGCCTTCGGCGTCACGGTGGACGGCGTGGAACGGCTCGGTCCAGTGGTCGTTCGGGAAGAGCGCGTTGCCGGTCGTCAGGTCCCACCAGCGGTCGCCGCGGCTCACCACCCCGTGCTGCCGGGCCCGCAGCCGGTCGTGGAGGGCCGGCCCCAGCTTGCGTACCTCCGCGCCGTCCACCAGGTCGATCCGGCCGCCGCCGCGCTCGGACGTACCGGACAGCCGGGGGTCGAGGCCCGCCCGCGGTATGTCGATCTCCCACTCGGTGGTCCAGGTCGCGGGCCCGAACCCGTACCGCCCGTAGATCGGGTACTCGGCGGCGATCAGGGTGGCGGCCACGTCGCCGCGCTCCTTGGCCGCCGCCAGGTCCGCGGCCATCAGCCGGGTGAGCAGTCCGCGGCGGCGGTGGGTGGGCGTCACGGTGACGTTGGTGACCGCGTCGGTCGGCACCGTCGCCCCGCCGACGACCGTCAGCTCCTGCGCGAACGAACGGAACGTCGCCACGCACCGCCCGGCGTCGAACACCCCCTGGATGCGGGCCAGATCCATATGGGGCAGCCGTCCGGCCACCTCCTCGTCCGAGGGGGTCGGCGGGCGCAGGAATCCGGTGTTCAGGGCGCGCAGCCAGTCGGCGAACTCGGACTCGGTGACGGTACGGGCCTCAAGGCTGTTCATGCGCTCCACGCTAGACACCGCTGTTCGGGTTGTCGCCCGTTTTTCCCGCTGTACGGGACCGGCAACGGCGCCCGGAACCGGGAGGTGCGCCGGGTCAGAACGCCGCCCGGATCTCCCCCACCTCCGCGGCGCCGCCCAGCAGCGGCGCCCGGCCGATCCGCGACACCACCGGGGCGTCCACCCCGAGCAGTCCCAGCGCACGGGCCAGGACCGGGCCGAGCGCCCGGGCCGAGCCGTCGTCGATCTTGAAGGCCAGCGCCCTGCCGTCCGCGAGCGCCACCGCCTGGACCGCCTCCGCACCCATCTTGGACAGCGTGCCGGGCACCCCGCGCATCAGCCAGGTGTCCGGGCGGCGGGTCCCCGCCACGTACTCGGGGTGGGCGCGCATCGCGTCCGCCACCCGGCGCTCCGCCGTGCCCGGTGCCGCCGTGACGAACGTACGGAACGCCCGCGCGAGACCCACCAGGGAGATCGCCATCAGCGGCGCCCCGCAGCCGTCCGTGCCGACCGCGGCGACCGGTTCGCCCGCCGCCTCCTCGACCACCTGGTGGACGAGGCGCTGGAGCGGATGCGCCGGGTCGAGATAGGTGGCCGGGTCCCAGCCGTTGTGCAAGCACACCGCGAGCATCGCCGCGTGCTTGCCCGAGCAGTTCATGGTGATCCGCTCCCGGACGTGGCCCGCGGCGAGATACGTCTCCGCCTCGGCCGGGTCCAGCGGAAGGTCGGGCGGGGTCTGCAGATCGTCGGGCGACAGCCCGTGCTCGGTGAGCATCTTGCGTACGAGATCGAGGTGGAAACCCTCGCCCGCATGGCTCGCGGCCGCCAGCGCCAGCCGCTCCCCCGACAGGTCCAGCCCGGCCCGCAGCACGGCCGCGGCCTGCATCGGCTTGTTGGACGACCGGGGGAAGACCGGCGCCGACGGATCGCCCAGGGCCATCTCGACGCTGCCGTCGGCGGCCAGGACGACCAGTGATCCGCGATGGTGGCCCTCGACGAAACCGGACCGTACGACCTCGGCCAGCACCGGCGGAGCGGCTGTCGGGCCGGATATGGCGGACGGAGTTGTGGTGCTGGAGGTCATGGTGGCCTTCCGGGGACGGGCGGGACCCGCCCCCGGAGGGGTTGCCTCAGGCGAGCAGGTCGTCTACTTGTGCTTCCCCGTCACGGTACCTGCGGGCGATCTCCGCACTGCAGTCGTCCGCGGTGCGCTGAAGCCGGTGACGGCGCCGGGAGACCTGCTGTTCGTAGCGGACCAGGCGTCCCATCGCGGTGTGCAGTTCCTCGTCCGTCCGGGCGTCGAGGTCGGAGAGTTCGACCTCGGCGAGCGTCTCGGCGGCCAGCTGCCGGTACTCGTCGCTGCGCGGGGTGCTCAGCGTGACGTGCCGGGCGGAGGAGCGGTGCAGCGACGGGGCGTCGGCGAGGATCTCCGAGAGCCGGTCCACCACCGGCGACTCGGGGTCCCGCCGCCGGGCCAGCTCGGCCCGCAGGATGTCGATGCGCCCCTGGACCAGCCGCCGCACATAGCTGAGGTCGGCCTCGTCGCGCTGCGAGTCGCGGCGCAGTGTACGCAGCTCCGGCAGCCGCAGCGCGCCCAGTTCGGGCGGGAGCGCGGCCGGACCGTCGTCGGAGCCCTGTCCGGTCCGCTGCACGGGTGGGCGCATGGTGCTCGTACTCGTACCTGCACTGCTGTTGACGCCGGCACGCGTGACCGGCACGGTGCCCGGGGACTGCCCGGTTCCATGGGTGCTCATGCTTGTGTCCATCCCCTCGACCGGTGCGTCGGCGCACCGCCTCCGAGCATCGTGCCACTCCGAGGGTGCCGGTGGAGATGCTCTGTACCCGTTCAGCCCAAGATAGGTTGGTCTGTATGCGTGCAGTGGTACAGAGGGTGGACGGTGCGAGCGTCACGGTGGCCGACGCCGACGGCGAGGGCAGCGGCCCCGCGGTGGTCGGCGAAATCGTCGGCGAGGGCCTGTGTGTGCTGGTGGGAGTCACCCACGGGGACACCCCGGAAAAGGCGGCGCAGCTCGCCCGCAAGCTCTGGTCGGTCCGCATCCTGGAGGGCGAGAAGTCCTGCTCCGATGTGAATGCGCCACTTCTGGTGATTTCGCAGTTCACTCTCTACGGGGACGCCCGGAAGGGCCGCCGGCCCACCTGGAACTCCGCCGCGCCCGGCGAGATCGCCGAGCCGCTGGTCGACGAGGTGATCGCGCGGTTGCGGGCGCTGGGGGCGCAGGTGGAGACGGGCCGGTTCGGGGCGGACATGCGGGTCTCGCTCACGAACCACGGCCCGTTCACCGTCATCGTCGAGGTCTGATCCGGCGGCGGCAGGCGGGGACGCGGCCGGAGGGCTACGGCTCGACGACCGTCTCCTGGGCCGCCGCCGTGTTCTCCCCCGCCAGCAGCTCCGCGTCCACCGCCACGTTCCGCTTCACCAGGGCCAGGGCGATCGGCCCCAGCTCGTGGTGGCGGGCGGAGCTGGTGATGAAGCCGAGCTGACGGCCCTCGGCCCCGTCCGCGGCGAGCCGGATCGGGGTGCCGTGCCCGGGGAGCATGACCTCGCTGCCGTCCAGGTGCAGGAAGACCAGGCGCCGGGGCGGCTTGCCCAGGTTCTGCACCCGGGCCACGGTCTCCTGGCCCCGGTAGCAGCCCTTCTGGAGATGGACGGCGGTGCCGATCCAGCCCAGCTCGTGCGGGATGGTGCGGTGGTCGGTCTCGAAACCGAGGCGCGGGCGGTGGCCCTCGATGCGCAGCGCCTCGTAGGCCAGGACCCCGGCGACCGGGCCGTGCTCCGCCGCGTACGCCTCCAGGCCGGACCGCGGCAGGAACAGGTCACGGCCGTACGGCGTCTCCCGTACGGTGACTCCGTCCGGCACCACGGCGATGGAACCGGCCGGCAGATACACGACCGCGAAGTCCTCGGTGCGGTCGGCGACCTCGACCCGGTAGAAGAACTTCATCGACTCCAGATACGCGATCAGCTCGCCCTGCGTGCCCGGCTCGACGTGCATCCACACGGTCTCGCCGTCGTCGACGAGGTACATGGCGTGCTCGATGTGCCCGTTCGCCGTGAGGATCAGGGACTCGGTGGCCTGTCCCGGTGCGAGGTCGGTGACGTGCTGGGTGATCAGGAGGTGCAGCCACGCCAGCCGGTCGCTCCCGGTGACGGTGACGACGCCGCGGTGCGAGAGGTCGACGAGGCCGGAGCCGTCGGCGAGGGCACGCTGCTCGCGGAACAGGTCGCCGTAGTGCGCGGCGACGCCTTCGTCGCAGCCCTCGGCGGGGACGGCGCCGGGCAGGGACAGCAGGGGGCTCTTCATGCGACCAGCGTACGACTCGGCCCCTCAGGCCGGGTTCGCGGACTGCTCGGCCGCCTTCGCCGCGCAGTCCGCGCAGCGGCCGAAGATCGCGAAGTGCTTCATGTCCGTCTCGAACCCGAACGTGCCGCGCAGCTTCTCGGTGAACTCGGCGACGACGCCGACATCGGCCTCGATGACGTCTCCGCAGTCCCGGCAGACCAGATGGATGTGGTGATGTCGGTCGGCCAGGTGGTACGTCGGGGCTCCGTGGCCCAGATGGGCGTGACTGACCAGGCCGAGCTCCTCCAGAAGCTCCAGGGTCCGGTAGACGGTCGAGATGTTCACGCCGGACGCGGTCCGGCGCACCTCGGAGAGGATGTCGTCGGGCGTCGCGTGTTCCAGCGTGTCGACGGCTTCCAGGACAAGCTGCCGCTGCGGCGTCAGCCGGTAGCCGCGCTGCCGAAGATCGGTCTTCCAGTCGGTGCTCACCACAGGCCCCAGTGTAGGTCCGGGCGGCCGCCGCACCCAGCGGAATGCCGGGACAACTCTCAGGCACCGCGCACCGGCTACTTGAAGAACGCGATCCCGTCGTCCGGCAGGTCACCGAGGCTCTTCGCCATCGCGGCGACCTCTTCAGGGGTGACGACCTTCTTCAGGTGCGCCGACATGTACGGCCGCAGCTCCACCTCGGGCGTGGACTTCTCGCCGACCCACATCAGGTCGCTCTTCACGTAGCCGTAGAGCCGCTTGCCACCGTTGTACGGGCCGGAGGCCGCGGTTCGGGCCACCGCGTCGGTGACCAGGTCGATCTGCGGCTTCTGGTGGCCCAGCTCGCCGTACCAGATCTCGATGACGCCCTGGTCGCGGACCATCACGACCTCGACCTTGCGGTCCTTGTCGATCCGCCAGTACCCGGACTCGGACTCCAGCGGCCGGACCTTCTCGCCCTCGGCGTCGAGCACCCAGGAGTGCGAGACGTACTCCAGGAAGTCCCGGCCGTCGTGGCTGAAGGAGACCTCCTGGCCGAAGTTGCACTTCTCGGCGCCGGGGAAGTCGGACACGCCCGCGCCCGCCCAGTTGCCCAGGAGGAAGGCCAGCGGGACGAGGTCCGGGTGGAGGTCGGACGGAATCTCGATCATGAGCGGCTCAGACGATCTGTGAGGCGGGAGGACAGGGAGGGGCGCGCGTGGAGCTGAGGGGTCAGCGCTGACCCTCGTACAGCTTCTTCACGGTCAGGCCGGCGAAGGCGAGGGTGCCGACACAGACCAGGACCAGCAGGGTGGTGAAGAATGCCTCAAGCACGGGAGCTCCTTGAACGAGCGGTATGGCAGCAGTACGGGCCGGGTCCCAGCCTAATGGGTGGGGGCCCGGCCCGTCGGTTCGGGGTTTGCCGCGGGGCGGTCAGCCCAGCAGCTGATTCTGCAGGATCACCGTCTGGTGGAATGGGATGCGCTCCGTCCCCCCGGCTCCCGGGCGGGACTGGAAGATCAGGGCGACGGTGTCACCGGCGACCAGGTACGCCTGCCGGACCTGGGAGGCTCCGAAGGGCTTCGGCTCACGGGCCACGTGGGACGAGGTGCTCTCCACCTTCCCGCCGCCCGACCAGGTCTCGTCCAGGTCCATCTGAGCCGCGCCGATCAGCGGATCCCCCACCGTGGCGCCGATGTAGCGGTCGTCGTGGAACGCCTCGGCATAGCCCGCCGAGTTGAACTGGAGCAGGTAGATCCGGCTCGACGTGCCGTCCGGCATGGTCCAGCCGCGCGCGGCGATGTGCCGGAGGGCGGACTCCTTCAGCTGGTCGCCGATACCGGCACGCGAGTCCTTCTCGTACTCGGAGACGAACTGTCGCGTGCTGACCCAGCCGCCGGTCAGTTTCTCGTCGGCCGTTGCTCCGGCCGGGGCCGGGAGCAGCAGGCGGCGCAGGTCGGCGTGGTGGATCTCGGCGGTGTTGCCGTCGCTGAACGGGCGCGGCGCGCCGGCCGGGAGCGCGGGCAGGCTCAGCCGGGGGAAGTCCCAGCGCCCGTCGCCCTTCGTGGCCAGCCCCGGCACGTCGGTGCGCTCGGCCGAGGTGATGGCGTACGCCGTACCCGCACCGAGCCCGCCGAGCACCAGCACCGCGACGGTCCACCGGGCCACGGCCCGCAGCACCCGGCGCGGGGGCCGGGGCGCCGGGTGCTGCGGCGACGGGGGCAGCGGCGGCATGGGCGGGATCGGCACGGGCGGAGGCGTTACGGGGGTGGCGCCGGCCGGCTCGGGCGCGGATTCGGCGGCGGGCGCGGCCGTCTGCTCGGTCATACGTACTCCCCCGGGGACGTGATGTGGTCCAGCTGGTCCTTCACCAGTCCGGCGACGGACGACGTGTCGACAGGTGTGGGACCCGAAGCCGAGAAGGTGAGGACCGTCTCGCCGTCGTACGCCATGCAGAACATGCTCTCGATCTTGAGCTCGCTGTCCTCGGGCTGCAGGAAGCACTTGGCGTTCTTCTTGTGGCCGCCGACCGCCGGCCCGTCCCGGAGGAGGCCGGCGGCGTCGAAGAGTCCCGTCCGGAAGACGTAGAGGTCCCGGACGGCCTTTTCGTCCTTCATCCGCACCAGTTCGGTCCTGACGATCAGGTCGTTCCCGTCCGATGCGTAGGTGCGGATGGCCAGGCCCTGGACGTGGAGCTTGTCGATCCGCTTCTCCAGCTCCCGCCGCTGCTTGCCGGCGAGCCCGCGGCTGCCGGCCTTCATCTCGGCGGTGGCCTCGCGGCTGCTGAGCTCGCTGTCGTTGCCGTGCGCCCCGTGGTCCGGGCCGAGCCGGTATCCGTCGGGGACCGGCAGCAGCAGCTTGCTGAGTTCCGTGGACGCCCGGCCCCGGGAGACGTCGCCGGCCGGGTCCTTGCCGGGGCCGTGCGCGGACCGCGCCCAGAGGCGGGTCGTGACCGTACGGTCGGCGCCGTCGACGGTGGCCTTCGTGCACGCGGCTGCGCCGGCGACAGCGGCGAGCACCAGCACGACGGGGACCGTCGCGAGGATCACCCGGCGCGCCCTGCCCCTCCGGGCCGGGGCGGGACCGGGAACGGGTGCGGAATCGGGAACGGGCCCGGGACCGGGCTCGGGCAGCGGCGCAGGGGTGGTGGCGTCGTCGTTCACAGGCGCTCCAGCTGTCGCTCGGCCAGCGTCCGGATGTCCTTCTTGCTGATCGGACGGGTGTCGATCAGATTGATCTCGGCCATGACGTCGCCGCGGTAGAAGACCGCCCTGGCCCGGTAGAGCGGCATGTAGCCCGGCTTCAGTTCGGCCTTGTACACGTAGTAGCGGCCGCTGAGGCTGCCCTTGATCGCGTTGCCGTCGTTGCCCGCGCCGTCCTCGTCGCCGGACATGTACGCGCGCTGGTCCTCGGCGTGGTCGGCGGCTGACGTGTTGACACCGGAGCCGAACTGCACGAGACAGACATTGGCCTTGCCGTACTCGCCCTTCTTCCAGGCAGCAGCCGCGACACGGCGGACATCGGCCTCCAGGAGGCGGCCGAACATGAAGTCCTCGTTCGTGAAGCCGAGCACGTAGTCCTCCACCCCCATCCAGCCGTCCCGCACGAGGCCCATGTCCTTGTTCTCGCTCCAGCCCGCGGGCCTGGGGATGAGCAGCTTGCGCAGATCGCCGTCCGTCCGGACCCTGCGGTCCTGCGCGGCCGGCAGCGGGTCCGGCACCCGGTCCGCGGCCAGCGCCTTCGCCGGGTACGCCAGACCCGGCTGCGACAGCGCGGTCAGCGGGGTCGGCGCCCGCCCCGCCTGTACGCCGTAGCCGACGGCGGCGCCGCCGGTGATGCCGAGCACCGCGGCGGCGGCGATGATCAGAGCCGTACGCCCGCGCGGGCGCCGTTTCACCGCGCCGGGGTCCGGGACGCGCGTCTCCCCGGCGGGCGCGTCCGCAAGAGGCGCTGCCACAACCGCCGGAACCACTGCCCCGTCCCGGACGGACGGCTCGGCCGGCCCGTCGGGACTGGTGTCTTTCGGATTCAAAATGGGTCCCCCCACGAGACCTGAGGCGCAGATTCCGTCACCTGCGCATCCAACTGACCCGCCACTCACCGCCGAGGTTGTGCGGGCGAGGATTACAGTTCGGCATATGCCGAAGAAGCTCGTGATCAAGGTGACCGCAGGTGCCGACTCCGCCGAGCGCTGCTCGCAGGCGTTCACGGTGGCGGCGGTCGCCGTCGCCAGCGGCGTGGAGGTCTCGCTGTGGCTGACCGGGGAATCCGCCTGGTTCGCGCTGCCGGGGCGGGCCGCCGAGTTCGAACTGCCGCATTCGGCGCCGCTGCCGGATCTGATCGAGTCGATTCAGGCGGGCGGCCTGATCACGCTCTGCACCCAGTGCGCGGCCCGCCGCGACATCACCGAGCAGGACGTCCTGGAAGGCGTACGGATCGCCGGCGCCCAGGTCTTCGTCAGCGAGATCATGGCCGACGGCGTCCAGGCCCTCGTCTACTGAAGGAGCCGGTCCCTCACCGGCGGCGCTTCTTGCCGTCGAGTTCGTCCCACCAATCGTCGGACTCCGGGTCGCCGGTGGGATTCACTTTGCCCGGCCGGTCCCGGGGGCCCTGCTTGCCCGGCCGATCGCGGGGGCCCGGCGGCGGATCGTCCCACCAGCGGTCCTCCGGGCCCTTCCGGTTGGCCACGATCGCCGCGACGGGCGGGATGACCATGGCGATCACACACATGCTGATGGCGGCGGGAATCGACCAGAGCCTCACGAAGGCCCAGGCCGAGACGAAGAGGACGAGACATCCGCCCATCATCAGAAAATATGCGCGACGGCGTCGGGCGTACATAAATCCAGCGTAGGCCCGATCGGCTTGCCCAGCCGGTCCTGGACCTCACGGGGCAGCGGCCCGAACGGCACGAAGGGCCGTACCCCGGTTCAGTAGGGCGTCCAACCCCCTGGGGTACGGCCCTTCGGCCGGTTCGTCATCCGCGGAGCGGTGCGGCAGCTCCTAGGCGAGCGTGCGTGCCGGACCACGCGAGACAGACGGGACTTCTAAAACACGACCTAGACGGCGATGGCCACCTCGGAGAGGCCACCCGTCTGTGCCACCACCGTGCGGTCGGCGCTGCCGCCGGGGACGAGGGCGCGCAGCGTCCAGGTGCCCTCGGCCGCGTAGAAGCGGAACTGTCCGGTCGCCGAGGTCGGGACCTCCGCGGTGAACTCACCGGTCGAGTCCAGCAGGCGGACGTAGCCGGTGACGGGCTCGCCGTCACGGGTCACGCTGCCCTGGATGGTGGTCTCACCGGGCTTGATCGTCGAAGCGTCGGGGCCGCCGGCCTTTGCTCCACACATGGTGTTCTGTCCTTCTGATCGGGGGTCGTGCCGGTCTGGGTCGTGCCGGTCCGGCTCGTGCCGGTCGGCAGGTCCGAAGACCTGCCGAGTCGCGCGCGGGACTACTTGTTGGCGCCGAGCTCGATCGGCACGCCCACGAGGGAGCCGTACTCGGTCCACGAGCCGTCGTAGTTCCTGACGTTCTCCTGGCCGAGCAGCTGGTGCAGCACGAACCAGGTGAGCGCGGAGCGCTCACCGATGCGGCAGTAGGCGATGGTGTCCTTCGCCAGGTCGACCTGCTCGGCCTCGTAGAGGGCCTTCAGCTCGTCGTCCGACTTGAAGGTGCCGTCGTCGTTGGCGTTCTTCGACCACGGAATGTTGCGGGCGCTCGGCACGTGGCCGGGGCGCTGCGACTGCTCCTGCGGGAGGTGGGCCGGCGCGAGCAGCTTGCCGCTGAACTCGTCGGGCGACCGCACGTCGACCAGGTTCTGGGTGCCGATCGCCTTCACGACGTCGTCGCGGTAGGCGCGGATCGACTCGTCCTGCGGCTGGGCCTTGTACTGGGCAGCCGGGCGGGACGGGATCTGGTCGCCGTCGACCAGGTCGCGGGAGTCGAGCTCCCACTTCTTGCGGCCGCCGTCGAGCAGGCGGACGTCCTGGTGGCCGTAGAGCTTGAAGTACCAGAACGCGTAGGACGCGAACCAGTTGTTGTTGCCGCCGTACAGGACGACCGTGGTGTCGTTGCCGATGCCCTTGCCGGACAGCAGCTCCTCGAAGCCCGCCTGGTCAATGAAGTCACGGCGGACCGGGTCCTGGAGGTCCTTGGTCCAGTCGATCCGGATCGCGTTCTTGATGTGGTTCTTCTCGTACGCGGAGGTGTCCTCGTCGACCTCGACGATGGCAACCTTCGGGTCGTCGATGTGGGCCTCGACCCAGTCGGCGTCTACCAGGACGTCACTGCGGCTCATTGTGTTCTCCTCCGGGGCAGTCTGCGGCGAGATGGTGCGGGATGCGGATGTACGGAAGCCGGTTCGGCGCATGCACAGAGGCATCGGGATGGCCCCGACGAACGGTCGGCGGGCCGGGAATGCGGGAAATCGAGGAATCCCGCTCAGACAGTGCGACAGAGCATGGCGGCGACGCGGCACAGGTCCACTGCCCGCCGCTTCGTGAGATCCGCCCGTCCCCGCTGCGGGAGACCGCTAATAGAGCACTGCATGGGACCGATCGTAGGGACGTACGGGCGGGAATGTCACCGTTGTGTCGCATATTGAGACACGATCGTCCACCATGCGGGACGGGAGGGGAATTGCGCGCGCTCCGGAGCCGTCCCCCTGACCGCTGCACCCGTCGGACATCTATGGAACGGACGCGACCGTCTCAGTATGTGGCGCGGGCCCGTGACGTGCGGGTGTGTGCCGCGGGCCTGCGGGGCGGGCGTGCGGGGCGGGCGTGCGTGCGGGTGTGTGACGCAGCCCGGTCGCGGCGGGAGCTATCCCGCGAGCGAGATGTCGGTGCCGGTCACCGAGATCTCCAGACCTGCGGCGGTCGGCTGGATCTTCTCCAGCTTCAGGCCGTTCGGCAGTCCGCCGACCTCCCGCTCGAAGTCGGCCTTCTCGCGCACCATGCCCTCGAGTCCGGGGATTCCCTCGCCCGGCACCTTGTCGGCGTGCACCCGGACGGTGTGGCCGTCGACCAGGGTGACGGTGGACAGGACGCTGCGCGAGATCGTGCGGCCGAGGATGTCGACCGCGCCGGTCACCTTCACCTTGCCGTTGCCGCCGTACTCGACGGCGACGTCCTCGCTGGCCGCCTTGGTGAGGTCCGCGTACGAGACGACGGCCGTCCCGGTCGCCCGTGCGGCGGTGGCGCCGGAGAAACCGTTGGTCAGCCGGATCCGGTGCAGTTCGGCGTTCATCCTGCTGATCCGGAGCTTGCGGCCGTTCGCGCTGGTCTCGATGCCGGTGATCTTCACGTCGATCTCGTCGAGCTCCGATCCGGCGAGCTGGGTCAGGAACGGAAAGCCCTTGATGGAGACGTCCGTCGAGCCGATCTCCGTACCGGAGACCTGGACCCGGTCCGCGACCTGGGACTCGGCGAAATACACCGCCGCGCGGTCGACGGCGATGAACACGCCGGCCAGAACCACCACCATGACCAGCAGTATTCGCAGTGCACGCATGCCTGTCCCTCTCCCACCCGCGTCCGTTCGGCCCCCTGGCGCCCGTGAGCCTACTGCGGCCGCACATCACGCCCCGGGTGATCGACGAGCCGAAGCCCCCCATCGGTTCCCCGTGGAGGGCTTCGGCATCCCTGTGACGCATGAGGCGTGAGGGGTTTCGTGTGGCGGGTATCGCGTGACGGTCTACGAGATCGCGCGGCCGATCAGGTACACGGCGGGCGCGGCCGCGGTGAGCGGCAGCGCCACTCCGGCGGTCATGTGCACGAAGCGTGACGGGTAGTCATAGCTGGCCACCCGCAGCCCGATCAGCGCACAGCCACCGGCGGCGAGGCCGAGCAGCGCACCCTTCGCGCCCAGATCGGTGACGGCACCCGCCGCGGCACCGGCACCCGCGGCGACGACCAGCGCCGCCACGACGGAGGCCGGTTCCGGCAGCGGCAGTGCCCGTGCGAGCACCGCGAGGGCGACGGCGACCCCGCCGACCGTCACGGCGTCCGGGACCGCCGCGAGGTGCCCGGCGGCCAGCACCGCGAGCGCGGCCGAGGCGACGGTGGCCATCAGCCCCTGCATCCGCTCGTCGGCGCCCGCCCGGCTGCGCAGCTGGAGGACGACGGTGAGCAGCACCCAGACACCGAGCGTGCCGAGGATCGCGGCCGGTCCGTTCTCCCGGCCCGCGGCCAGCAGCACCACATCGGCGACGAGGCCGCCGGCGAACGCGAGCGCGATGCCCTGCCGGGCCGGCCACATGCCGTTGAGCCGGAACCACCCGGCCGCGGTCACCGCCTGGAGCAGCACCAGCGGGACCACCAGCGCGTACGAGCCGATGGCCGCACCGAGCGCGAGCAGCAGCCCGAGCCCCGCGGTGATCGCGGCCGGCTGCATGCCGGGCGCGATGATCGGCGAACGGCCCTCGGCGCGGGCGCGCTGGGCGTCGGTGATGCGGCTGTTGCCCAGAGTGGTGGGCGCGCTGTATCCGTCGTCCTGCGCGGCGTCCGCGGAGGCGGCGGCCGACGCGGGAGCGGCGATAGCCGCCGGGACCTCCGGGGGCAGCGGGTACCCGCCGGATGCGCCCTGGGGCGACGGAGAGGCGGTGCCGGCGGCGGGCCGGACGGGCTCGGCGGCCCGCACCGGCTGCGCGGGCTGCTGCCTCGGCCGGAGGGTGGGCTGGTACTGGGTGTCCCAGGTCTGGCCCTCCCAGGTCTGCGCGACGCCCTGCTCCCCGGCCGGCCAGTCGTCCCCGGCCTGCGGCTGCGGAGCCTGCTGGGCCTGCGGAGCCTGGTGGGGCTGCGGAGCCTGCTGCGGCTCGTACGGCTGCTGTACGGCCTGGTGGGTGGGGTGCGCGGCCTGGTACGGCTGCTGTGCGGCCTGCTGCGGCTCGTACGTGCCCTGCGGCGCGTACGGGGCCGCGTCGCCCGGGTAGGGAGCCTGCTGCCCGTAGGGCTGACCGCCGTACGGCTGCTGCTGCCCGTACGGCGAATCCGGGTAGCCCGGGTCCCCGTACGGCTGACCGCCGTACGACGGACCGGACGGATCGGGGTACGGCTGCTGCTGCCCGTACGGCTGCTGCGGGGGCTGCGGCTCCTGGCCGTACGGCTGCTGCGGCTGATTCGGGTACGGCTGCTGCTGATCGCTGCTGCTCATGTTCTGCGGTTCACCCTCCTGCGAACGGCGGGAGCACCTCGACCGTGCCGCCCTCGGCAAGGCGTACGGTCTCATGGCTCCGGGTCCCGACGGGGTCACCGTCGATGAGGAACGAACACCTTTGCAGCACTCGGGTCAGCTCGCCGGGGTGCTGGTCGCGCACCGCGTCGAGCGCCTCCTTGAGCGTCGCAGCGGTGTACGGCTCCTGCGCCGTTCCGGCAGCGGCCTTGGCGGCTGCCCAGTAACGGATCGTTCCCGCGGGCATGGCGGCGCTCCTCTCGTCTCGCGTCGGCTGTCTATCATCGGTCACCGCGTCATCGGCCCGTCGCCCAGTCGGCGATGCGGGTGAGCAGGGCCTCGTCCGCCGCGTTCTCCGCGTGCCCCATGCCGCGCTCCAGCCACAGCTCAGCGGCCCCGTCCGCCGCGTCGGCCAGCATCCGCGGGTGGTCGAGCGGGAAGTACGGGTCCCTGTCGCCGTGCACGAGCAGCAGCGGCGCCGGGGCGATCCGCGGGACCGCCGCGACCGGGGAGAGCGGGACCGGGTCCCAGTCGTTGCGGTCGATCCTGGTCCGGAGGCCGTACCGCCCGACCAGCCGGCCGGTGGGACGGGTGACCATCCAGTGCAGGCGACGCATCGGGGCCGTACCCCGGTAGTACCAACGCGCCGGGGCGCTCACGGAGACCACCGCATCGGCGTACGCCCCCGCACGCGCTTCTGTGCGCCCCTCGCGCGCCGGAACGGACCGGACACCCTCGCCCTCCGCCGCGGGATCCGTATACAGCGCCCCGTGCCGGAGCACCACGGAACCGCCCATGGAGAACCCGACCGTAACGACGCGCCGGTGCCCGAGCGACCGCGCCCAGGCCACCGCGGCCGCCAGGTCCAGCACCTCGCGGTCGCCCACCGTGGACCGTCCGCCGGAGCCGCCGTGTCCCCGGAAGGAGAACGTGATCACCGCCGCACGCTGGGAGAACACCTCCACGGCACGCCGCACCGCGGGGCGGTCCGCCGAACCGGTGAAACCGTGCGCGACGACGATCGCCGTACCGGCCTCGCCCGTCTTGGCGAGTGCGCCGTCATCCGCCGTACACGGGTCGTACACCGCCTCGATCCGGACCCCGTCATCGGCCCGCAATGCGGTCCGCGACCGCCCGCGCGTGATCAAGGGAACAGAGGAACTCGGAAATCGCCCCTCGGACACAGAACTCATGTGGGCTATTCTGCTCGGAAGAGGATCCGGGCAATGCAGCCCCCGGGTCCTTTTGTGCTTTTCGCGCGTTGTTACGGCGACGTTTCAACAAGCTCAGCGGCCCTGGGCGCGGGGCCGCACCCGTAAAACCCGTATGACGGAACGTCGTACGGGACAACACGAATAAGCGTACGAAGCAGTGCCGCATACTCCCCCGGGCCCCGCCCGGGAGTGCCCCTCTCGCAGGGAACGAGGAGGACCGACGTAATGGGCGAGCCAACCGTGCACGATCATCGACCGACGACCCAGGCAGGTGGGCGGCGATGAGTTCACTGCTGCTCCTGACGAATGCCCTCCAACCGTCGACGGAGGTGCTTCCCGCCCTCGGCCTCCTGCTGCACAGCGTGCGGGTGGCGCCCGCCGAGGGCCCCGCTCTCGTCGACACCCCAGGTGCCGACGTCATCCTCATCGACGGACGGCGCGACCTGCCGCAGGTGCGCTCGCTCTGTCAGCTGCTGCGGTCCACCGGACCCGGCTGTCCGCTGATCCTCGTCGTCACGGAGGGCGGCCTCGCGGCCGTCACCGCGGACTGGGGGATCGACGACGTACTGCTGGACACGGCGGGGCCCGCCGAGGTCGAGGCGCGGCTGCGGCTGGCCACCGGCCGGCAGCAGATCACCTCCGACGACTCCCCGATGGAGATCCGCAACGGCGATCTCTCGGTCGACGAGGCGACGTACAGCGCCAAGCTCAAGGGCCGGGTCCTGGACCTGACCTTCAAGGAATTCGAACTGATCAAGTATCTGGCGCAGCACCCGGGCCGGGTATTCACCCGTGCCCAGCTGCTCCAGGAGGTCTGGGGCTACGACTACTTCGGCGGCACGCGGACGGTCGACGTACACGTCCGGCGGCTGCGCGCCAAGCTCGGCCCCGAGCACGAGTCGCTCATCGGCACCGTCCGCAACGTGGGCTACCGCTTCGTCACACCGGAGAAGGTGGAGCGGGCCGCCGCCGAGGAGGCCAAGGCGACCGCCGCGAAGGCAGCCGCCGAAACCCTCGCCCGTTCGGAGCAGTCGGAGGCGATTGAGGTCTCGGAAGAAGCCCCGGTCCGGCCTGCCAAGAGGTAGGTCCATCCGCGTAGACTGCCGCGCGTGGCCAAGGTGACGCGGGACGATGTGGCGAGACTGGCGGGGACGTCGACCGCGGTCGTCAGCTACGTCATCAACAACGGACCCAGGCCGGTTGCCCCGGCCACGCGCGAGCGGGTACTCGCCGCGATCAAGGAGCTGGGCTACCGGCCCGACCGGGTCGCCCAGGCGATGGCCTCACGGCGGACCGACCTCATAGGGATGATCGTCCCGGACGCGCGGCAGCCGTTCTTCGCGGAGATGGCACACGCGGTCGAACAGGCCGCCGCCGAGCGCGGAAAAATGGTGCTCGTCGGCAACTCCGACTACCGCGACGAGCGCGAGGTCCACTATCTGCGGGCCTTCCTCGGTATGCGGGTCTCCGGGCTGATCCTGGTCAGCCAGGGCCCCAGCGAGCGGGCCGCCGCCGAGATCGAGGCGTGGGACGCCCGGGTCGTGCTGCTGCACGAGCGGCCCGAGGCGATCGACGACGTCGCGGTCGTCACGGACGATGTCGGCGGCGCCCAGCTCGCCACCCGGCACCTGCTGGAACACGGCAACGAGTACGTGGCGTGCCTCGGCGGCGTGGAGTCGACCCCGGTGGTCGGCGACCCGGTGGCCGACCACGTCGAGGGCTGGCGCCGGGCGATGCACGAGTCGGGGCGCTCGACACAGGGCCGGCTCTTCCAGGCCCCGTACAACCGTTACGACGCCTACCGGGTGGCGCTGGAGCTCCTCGCGGGCCCGGACCGTCCCCCGGCGATCTTCTGTGCGACGGACGACCAGGCCATCGGGGTGCTGCGGGCCGCGCGCGAGCTGCGGATCGATGTGCCGGGCGAACTCGCGGTGGCGGGCTTCGACGACGTGAAGGAAGCAGGACTGACCGATCCGCCGCTCACGACGGTCTTCTCGGACCGCCCGGCGATGGCGCGGGCGGCCGTGGACCTGGTGCTCGACGACTCGCTCCGGGTCTCGGGCTCGCGGCGGGAGCGGCTGAAGCAGTTCCCCTCGGCGCTGGTGGTCCGGCGCTCCTGCGGCTGCGGCGAGCCCCCGGCGGCCCGGGTGCCGCTCGCGTAGGCCGGACAGCCGCGTCCCTCGCGCGCAGGCGCCGGGGCCCGCGGCGCGGACCGTCCGCCCGGCCGTCGCCCAGGCCGTGCGGCCCGGTCCTTATATCGGGCATACGAGGTTCTGTCGGGCTTCTCAGGGCGTCCTCACGCTCCTCTCATCTTCGCTGGACACTCTCGTAGACATGACAGAGAGCCAGCGCCCGAGCGGCGAGTACCCGATGTACCCCTCGTACGGCAACGGCGACGCGGCCTACCCGCCGCCGCCGTCATACCAGCCCCCGCAGCCGGTCGCCGCGGGCTCCGGAACCACCGTGTGGCCCGGCTCCGGAGCGGCCGACGGGCACACCGGCGGTGCGGGCCACGGCGGCGGTGACGGGTTCCAGGGCCCCGGGCTGCCGCAGCCCGCGCCGGAGCCGTCCGCCTCCCGGCGCCGGGCCCGCCGCCCGGTCGCGCTCCTCGCGGCGGTGGCCATCGCGGCGGCGGTCGTCGGCGGCGGCACCGCCACCGTGATAGGGCAGCTCACCGACCAGGGCACCGGCAGCACCAGCAGCAGCGGCGTCATCCCGGGTACCACCGTCTCGCAGAGCAGCAAGGGCACCGTCTCCGGTGTGGCCGCGGCCCTGTCGCCGACGATCGTCGAGATCAGCGCGACCTCGACCGCGGGCCAGTCCACCGGCTCCGGCGTGATCATCACGTCCGACGGCGAGACCGTCACCAACAACCACGTCGTCGCGGGCGCCTCCTCGGTCAAGGTGACGCTCAGCACCGGCAAGACGTACACCGCCGATGTCGTCGGCACCGACCCCGCCAAGGACCTCGCGCTGATCAAGCTCCGGGGCGCGAGCGGGCTGAAGACGGCCACGCTCGGTGACTCCTCCAAGGTCGCCGTCGGCGACCAGGTCGTCGCGATCGGCTCGCCGGAGGGCCTGACCGGCACCGTCACCAGCGGCATCGTGTCCGCGCTCGACCGGGACGTCACGGTCGCCAAGGAAGGCGACAACAGCCAGGGCCAGGGGCAGAACGGCCAGGGCGGCGGACAGCAGTGGCCGTTCGAGTTCGGCGGAAAGCAGTTCAACGGCGACACCGGCGACTCCACCACCACGTACAAGGCACTCCAGACCGACGCCTCGCTCAACCCGGGCAACTCCGGCGGCGCGCTGATCAATATGAACGGCGAGATCATCGGCATCAACTCCGCCATGTACTCGGCGAGTTCGGCCGGCAGCTCCGGCAGCTCCGGCGCGGGCAGCGTCGGTCTCGGCTTCGCCATCCCGGTCAACACCCTCAAGGCCGACCTCAGCACCCTGCGGGCCGGCAACAGCTCCTGAGGAGACAGCCATGCACCACCCGGACGACACCTTCTCCGCCGGCCCCGCGGGCCTGGCCCTGCCGCTCGCGCTCGTCGCGTCCCTGGCCGAACGCTCCGCGGAACGGAACACCGACGGACAGCCCCGCGCCGCGGAGCTGCGTACCACCGGCAGCCGAGAACGCCGTGCCGCGCGACGCCGCGCCATGGCCGTGCGAGGCTGAGAGACCGAGGGCCGGGCGCACCGCCCGGCCGAAGTGCGGGGGCACCGCTTCCCGCCCCCGCACGGAACGAGAAGAGGACGAAGCAGCGATGAGCCCCGCCGAAGACGATCCGCAGCGCATCCTGATCGTCGACGACGAGCCCGCCGTGCGCGAGGCCCTGCAACGCAGTCTCGCGTTCGAGGGATACGGCACCGAGGTCGCCGTCGACGGGCTCGACGCCCTCACCAAGGCGGAGTCGTACGCCCCCGACCTCATCGTCCTCGACATCCAGATGCCGCGGATGGACGGGCTGACCGCCGCCCGCCGCATCCGTGCCACGGGCACCACCACGCCCATCCTGATGCTCACCGCCCGCGACACCGTCGGCGACCGTGTCACCGGACTCGACGCGGGCGCCGACGACTACCTGGTCAAGCCCTTCGAGCTGGACGAGCTGTTCGCCCGGATCAGGGCGCTGCTGCGCCGCACTTCGTACGCGGCCGCGGCGGGCGGCGACCTCCCCGACAACAACGTGCTGGCCTTCGCCGACCTCCGGATGGACCTCTCCACCCGCGAGGTCAACCGCGGCACCCGCCGCGTCGAGCTGACCCGCACCGAGTTCACCCTGCTGGAGATGTTCCTGGCGCACCCGCGCCAGGTGCTGACCCGCGAGCAGATCCTGAAGGCGGTGTGGGGCTTCGACTTCGAGCCGAGCTCCAACTCCCTGGACGTGTACGTGATGTACCTGCGCCGCAAGACGGAGGCGGACGGCGAACCGCGCCTCGTCCACACGGTGCGGGGCGTGGGGTACGCGCTGCGGTCGGGCGGGGGCGAGGGGTGACGGGGCTTCTGCGCCGCTTCCGCGCCCTGCCGCTCCGCTCCCGGCTCGCGCTGCTGGTCACGACCGCGGTGGCGGTGGCGGTGGCGGCGGTGGCGGCGGCGTGCTGGTTCGTGACGAAGGCGCAGCTGGAGCAGCAGCTCGACGACTCGCTGCGCAGCGCGAAAGTGGAGAACGGTCCGCTGGCGGACCTGCTGAAAGCGTGCCTGAGCGACGGGAGGCTGCCGGCCCAGGAGTTCCCCGGCCAGTACACCGTGCAGATCGTGTCGTCGAACGGCACCTACTGCCCCGCCCCGAACAGCACGCCCGTCCCCGCCCAGCCGAGCGATATCGCGGTGGCGGCCGGTCTGCGGCGCGAGACCCTGCACACCGCGAAGAACGACGACGGCAAGGAGATGCGGGTCTACACCCGCAAGCTGCCGGGGATCGTCGGGGTGGCGGACAACCAGCTCGCGGTCTCCGTCGCCCGTCCCCTGAGCGAGATCGACGCGCCGCTGTCCACGCTCGCCTGGATGCTCGCCATCGTCTCCGGCATCGGCGTGGTCGGCGCGGGCGCCGCCGGTCTCTGGGTCGCGCGCTCCGGTCTGCGCCCCGTCGACGAACTCACCGAGACCGTGGAGCACGTGGCCCGCACCGAGGACCTCACCGTCCGCATCCCGGTCGACGGCGAGGACGAGATCGCGCGGCTCTCCCGGTCCTTCAACTCGATGGCCGCCTCGCTCGCCACCTCCCGGGACCGCCAGGCCCAGTTGATCGCGGATGCCGGGCACGAGCTGCGCACCCCCCTGACCTCCCTGCGCACCAACGTGGAGCTCCTCGCCCGCAGCGACGAGACCGGCCGGGCCATCCCGCCGGACGACCGCAAGGCGCTGATGTCCTCGGTCAAGGCCCAGATGACCGAACTGGCCTCGCTCATCGGCGACCTCCAGGAACTGGCCCGTCCGGACGCCACCCAGCCCGGCCCGCTCCAGGTGGTCGCCCTGCACGACATCACCCGCACCGCCCTCGAACGCGCCCGCCTGCGCGGCCCGGAGCTGACCATCACGGCGGAGCTGGCCCCCTGGTACGTACGCGCCGAACCGGCCGCGCTGGAGCGGGCGGTCGTCAACGTCCTGGACAACGCGGTGAAGTTCAGCCCGCCGCGCGCCACGATCGACGTGGTCCTGCACCGAGGGGAGCTGACGGTCCGCGACCACGGCCCCGGCATCCCCGCCGACGAACTCCCGCACGTCTTCGAACGCTTCTGGCGCTCCCCGTCCGCCCGCCAGCTCCCCGGCTCCGGCCTGGGCCTGTCGATCGTCGCGCGTACGGTCCAGCAGGCGGGCGGCGAGATCGCCCT
This sequence comes from Streptomyces sp. NBC_01260, assembly GCF_036226405.1. Taxonomy (NCBI): domain Bacteria; kingdom Bacillati; phylum Actinomycetota; class Actinomycetes; order Kitasatosporales; family Streptomycetaceae; genus Streptomyces; species Streptomyces sp. NBC_01260. The sequence goes on from NZ_CP108464.1 coordinate 3,737,019, forward strand.
GCTCCCGGCGCCGGGCGGCGGCACGGAAGCCGCGATCCGCCTCCCGGGCGCCCCTCAGCCGCCACCGGACCCACCGCAGGGGTGAGGCGCGCCGGGCAGGCCACCGCCATGGCGTCGCTGCGCCCGTACACCTCACTCGTCACGCCGGAGACGGACCACTTCGTGCAGCTCCAGGACCCGAAGGGGTTCGCGCGGGCGGTACGGGAGTTCCTCGCGATCCTGTGAACACCCCCCTCAGGAAGCGGGGTTGTGCCGGATCAGCGATTCCACCAGTCCGGACCGGGTAGCCGGGAAGTCCAGCGGGACGATGCCGAGACCGGTCCAGCCGGCCGTCCCGGAGCCGTCGAGGAACGACTGGACCTGCGGGTTGAGCCGGTCCGCGTTCCAGCGGGGCGGCATCAGGGCGGCGGTCGAGACGTAGTTCATGAAGAGCTTGCCCGGCTGCGCGGCGGCCCTGCGGAACTGGTTCTCGATCTTCGGGTACTTGGCGAACGGTTCCGCCATGTAGTCGTCCTGGATGTCGAAGAGCCCTGGGTCGGCGTAACGCACCCCGGGCAGGCCGCCGTTGTCGGCGAGCAGCACCACCTTGCCGCGGGCCCGCCCCAGCGCGGGCAGCGCGGAGTCGATGTGGAACAGCGGCCGCCAGCCCCTGCCGTCGAGGTAGTCGTCGAAGACCGCCCGGAACGCCGCGTCGCTCTCCTCCGAGTACTCCTGCTTGACCCGCATCAGCACGGTCTCGGTGGGCCGCTCGGCCAGGAAGTCCCAGCAGGCGCCGAGGACATCACCGAACATCAGGTTCTGGTACGAGGCTCCGTGGTGGATCGCGAAGGAGCCACCCGTGATCCGGCACCGCACGTCGAGGAAACGCAGCCCGCTGTTCAGCTGCTCAGCAATCGTGGTGTTCTGGCACTCGGTCCAGGGACCGCCGTAGCGGGCGCCCGAGTCGTGCGAGCCGGGGATGGTGAGCCGCCGCAGATCGGTGGCGTCCGCGATGCCGCGCATCCAGTCCTGGGTGGTGAGGGCCTGGCGGGCCGCGGCACGGGCGGGCGCCGCGCCCAGGAGAGCGGTGGCGGAGACGGCCAGTGCGCCGGCCAGGAAGTTCCGGCGGTTACCGATGTACGGGCTCATACGGGAGTGCCTCCGTGTGCCGTGTGGGGGTCAGCTCACGAATTATGACGGGTGCACGTCACTTGCGGAATACGGCTTCCCCAACCGGTACGGCCAAAGGGGGCCGGGAGAGGCCGGATCGGGTCACTCCTGCGCTGCGGCCACGCCGGGTCGTCCCTCGCCGCCTTCGCATACCCGGAAGCGGCCGGGCGGTGGCTCGTATGACCGCGAGCGGGTGGGGGCTCGTAGCGCAGTGGTCGTCGCGCCTTCACCGCATGCGGGAGGACGCCGGGTCGAATCCGGTCGGCCCCATCCCGGTTCCCCGCGCCTCGTCCGGCAGCCGTGCCGCAGAGATCACGCGCATACGCCGCACAGCGATCACGAGACCTTCGGGTCACCCCTGGCAGAGCGCGGACGGGGGCGGCAGGCCATCCGGCCCACCGCCCCCGCGTTCCCGCTGAGTACGTCCTACTTGATGACCGTGATCCGGTCCGTCGCCGGCGGCGCGAGCGGCGCGGCGGCCGTGGAGTGCGCGGCCAGGTAGGAGTTGAACAGGTCCAGGTCGGAGGCGCCGACCAGCTTGTTGGTGCCCTGCCCGAGCGCCGCGAAGCCGTCGCCGCCGCCCGCCAGGAACTCGTTCATCGCGACGCGGTACGTCTTGGCGGGGTCGATCGCCTCGCCATTCAGCCTGATCGTGCCGGCGACCACGCGGTCCGCGCCCGACTTCGTCATGTCCAGGGTGTACGTGAGGCCCTTTGACACCTGAAGGATCTTCGGGCTGGCCTCGTTCGAGCCGCTGACCTGCTGCTGGAGCGCGCTGACGAGCTGCGCACCGGTCAGGTCGAGGACGTTCATCATGTTGGTGAACGGCTGCACGGTGAACGACTCGCCGTACGTCACCACGCCGTCGCCCTCACTGCCCGAGGCCTTGTACACCAGGTCGGCACGGATGCCGCCCGGGTTCATGAAGGCGACGACCGCCCCGCCCTTGTCCGCCGGGGCCAGACCCTCCAGCTGCGCGTCCGCGATCAGATTGCCGAGCGGCTTCTCCGGGGCCGTGGAGCCGCGGCCGTTGATGTCGGCCGAGATGAAGCCCTGCGGCCGGTTCGCGATCGGCGCCGCGAGGGTGTTCCAGCGCGCGATGAGAGCCGTCATGTCCGTGGCCTTGGGCTGGTCACGGGTGACGATGTGGTTCGCCGAGACCGGGTTCGCGGGCGCGGGGTGCTGCGGCTGCCCGTGGTGCTCCGAGGACTTCGACGTACCGGAGCCCTTCACCGCCGTGCGCACGATGTCGTTGGTGCGACGGTCGTAGGTGAGCGTCGTGTCCGTGTACAGCTTGCCGAACGACGAGGCCGAGGTGACCAGGCGCGGGTTGCCCGCCGGGTCCGGGATGGTGCACACGTACGCCTGGTGGGTGTGGCCCGTCACCAGCGCGTCGACCTTCGGCGAGATGCCCTTGGCGATGTCGGTGATCGGCCCGGAGATGCCGTCACCGGCAGCCGGGCTGTCGCAGTCGTAGTCGTACGACGACGAGGCGGGCAGGCCGCCCTCGTGGATCAGGGCGACGATGGACTTGACGCCCTGCCGGTCCAGCTCCTTGGCGTACTTGTTGACCGTCTCGATCTCGTCGTGGAACTTCAGGCCCTTGACGCCGTTGGCCGTCACGATGTTCGGCGTGCCCTCCAGGGTCACCCCGATGAAGCCGATCTTGACGCCGTTCTTCTTCCACACCGTGTACGGCTTGAGGATCGGCTTGCCGGTCTTCTCGCTCGTCACGTTGGCGGCGAGGTACGGGAAGTCGGCGCCCTTGAACTTCTTGCCCTCTTCGTAGCACCCCTCGACCGGGTGGCAGCCGCCGTTCTGGAGGCGGGCCAGCTCCGTGGCGCCCTCGTCGAACTCGTGGTTGCCGACGCTCGTCACATCGAGGTCGATCTTGTTGAGCGCCTCGACGGTCGGCTCGTCGTGGAAGAGCCCCGACAGCAGCGGGCTCGCGCCCACCATGTCGCCGCCGGCCGCGGTGATCGAGTACGGGTGGCCCTTGCGCGCGGTGCGCAGCGAGGAGGCGAGGTACTCCACGCCCCCGGCCGGAACGGCCTTCGTCGTGCCGTCGGCCTGCGTCTCGTTGACCATGCCGGCCGAGCCGGCGGGCGGCTCCAGGTTGCCGTGCAGGTCATTGAAGGACAGCAGTTGCACATCGACGGTCCGGTCCGGCGCGTGATGGCCGTGGTTCTTGCCGTGCCCGCGCTCCTGCGCCCCGGCCGGCATGGCCGCGACGAGCGCTCCTACGGTGGCAAGTCCGGCCGCGGCGGCGAGCACCCGCCGGGACGCGCGGTTCTTCTGCGGTGTCGCTGACATCGGTCCCCTTGTGGGTTCAGCGGGAGGTTTGAGAGTGGTGACGAGTCTGGAGACTGCGTGCCGCAGCCTAGAGTCAACGCGCGTAGCGCGACAGATGTTCGGGGTTACGAACTGGTTGCCGCCTGATCGGAACAGGGCCATTCACCCATGAGGCGTATATATGGGAGCAGAAACGTCACCGCCCGCACATGACGGACAAAACGCCAGTACCCCGTCGTCGTGGGCGACAGCGAGTACCGCGTCGACCTGCTCTTCTGCCTCTGCGAGCCGCACTGCTACGTCGTGCTGGAGCCCTCGTACCCCGCCGGCTGAGCACCGGCAGCCCCCGCACAGCCCCGCAACGCCCCCGCCCGCACCCCGCCGCCGTACGCTCGTACGCATGACGACTGACGTACCCCTCCCCGCCCCCGGACGCGAGATCCAGACGCTCGACGACCTCTCCCCCGACCAGGCGGAAGCCGTCTCCGGGCTCCTCGCCGAGGCGGCCCGGTCCGATGGCAGGCAGGCCGTGTCCGAGCAGGGGCGGCTGCAGCTGCGGGGCGGGCACCGGGAAGGCGTGCGGCATTTCCTGCTGACCGCCGGAGGTGTGCTGGTCGGGTACGCGCAGCTGGAGGACACCGACCCCGTCGAGGCGCCGGCCGCCGAGCTGGTCGTGCATCCCTCGCACCGCGGGCAGGGGCACGGGCGGGCGCTCGGGGCGGCGCTGCTGGCCGCCACCGGGAAGCGGCTGCGGGTATGGGCGCACGGCGGCAGGTCAGCGGCGCGCCACCTCGCGCAGGTACTCGGCCTCTCGCTCTTTCGCGAACTGCGCCAGCTGCGGCGTCCGTTGAGCCCGCTCAACGTCGCGGAGCCGGTACTGCCGCCGGGCGTCACCGTCCGCGCGTTCGTCCCCGGCCAGGACGACACCGCCTGGCTGGCCGTGAACCGCGCCGCCTTCGCCCACCACCCCGAGCAGGGTTCGCTGACCCAGCGCGACCTCGACGACCGCAAGGCCGAGCCCTGGTTCGACCCGAAGGGCTTCTTCCTCGCCGAGCGCGAGAAGGGCGGCACCACCGAGCTGATCGGCTTCCACTGGACGAAGGTGCACGCCGAGGAGCAGCTCGGCGAGGTGTACGTGGTCGGCATCCGGCCCGACGCGCAGGGCGGCGGCCTGGGCAAGGCGCTCACCGCGATCGGGCTGCGCCACCTCGCCGCCGAGGGGCTGCCGACCGCGATGCTCTACGTCGACGCGGACAACACCGCGGCCGTGACGGTCTACGAGCGGATGGGCTTCACCACCCACGAGGTGGACCTGATGTACCGCACGGAGACCTGAGCGGTCACAACTCACCAGGAGGCGGCGTCGTTTGACGCCGCCTCTTTTTTGCGACACCCTTTCACTACTCAATTAGTGAAAGGGGTGAACATGGCAGAGTCCGCAGCGGTCGAGTTCCGCATCGACCGGCGCAGCGGCGTCGCCACGTACCTCCAGATCGTCCAGCAGACCAAACAGGCGCTGCGCCTGAACCTGCTGGAGCCCGGCGACCGGCTGCCCACCGCGCGCGAGGTCGTCGAGGCCACCGCCATCAACCCGAACACCGTGCTGAAGGCCTACCGGGAGCTGGAGCGCGAGGGACTCGTCGAGGCCCGGCGCGGACTCGGCACCTTCGTCACCCGGACCCTCGGCGGCGCGGCGGCGGCCGACGACGCCCCGCTGCGCGCCGAACTCGCCGACTGGGCCCTGCGGGCCCGCGCGGCCGGCCTGGACAAGGACGACGTGAGCGCGCTCTTCGCCGCCGTACTGGACAAGACTTTCAAGGAGGATCAGGCCGGATGACAGGCGCTGCGATCGAGGCCGAGGGCCTCGGCATGAGGTACCGGGGCAAGGGCGGGGGCTGGGCGCTGCGCGACTGCTCGTTCCGGCTCCCCGCCGGGCGTGTGTGTGCCCTCGTCGGACCCAACGGTGCGGGAAAGTCCACCCTCCTGAGCCTGGCCGCGGGATTCCTGCGGCCGGCCGAGGGGACGGTACGCGTGCTGGGCTCGACGCCCGGCGACGCCCGCCGCCGGATGGCCTTCGTGGCCCAGGACAAGCCGCTGTACCCGCAGTTGACGGTCGCCGAGACGCTCTGGGCGGGCGCCGAGCTGAACCCCGCCACCTGGGACCAGGACACCGCCGAGCGGATCACCGAACCGCTTCCCCGGGACGCCCGGGTCCGCACGCTCTCCGGCGGCCAGCGCACCCGGCTCGCACTGGCCCTCGCCCTCGGCAAGCAGCCCGAACTGCTGCTGCTGGACGAGCCGATGGCCGACCTCGACCCGCTCGGCCGGCACCAGCTGATGGGCGCCCTGATGGCCGAGGCCGCCGAGCGCTCCACCACCATCGTGATGTCGTCGCACATCCTCGCCGAGCTGGAGGGCGCCTGCGACTACCTCCTGCTCGTCGACGGCGGCCGCATCCGCCTCGGCGGCGAGACGGACGACCTGCTCACCGCGCACACCCTGCTCACCGGCCCGGTACGGGACCTCGCCCCGCACACCGTCGTCGAGTCCCGCACCACGGGACGGCTGCTGACCGCACTCGTCCGGAAGGAGGGCCCGGTGGACACCGCCGACTGGGAGACCGCCGAACCGTCGCTGGAGGAGCTGCTGCTCGCGCACCTCCGCTCCCCCGACGCACCCGCGCTGCTCACACCGAGCGCGGACGCCCGGACCCGTGAGGCGGTGAGCGCGGCATGAGCGCCCTCGCCCTGCGCGGGCCGGCCCGCGTCGTCGTACTCCAGCACCGCCGCGTCCTGTGGATCACGGGGGCGCTCGCGCTGGCCGGGATCGCCCTGGTGGCCGTGGCCTGGTGGGTGACGTCCACCGCCGCCACCACCTTCTCCGGCACCGGCTGCTCGGTGCGGCACACCGTCCATGGCTGCGGCATCCCCGTCGGCCATTTCCTCAGCGTCGAGCTGCACTTCAACCGCCTGCTCCAGTACGCGGGCGTCGCCATGATGATCCTGCCCGCGGCCGTCGGCCTGTTCGTCGCCGGGCCCATGATCGGCCGGGAGCTGGAGGACGGGACCTACCGGCTCTCCTGGAGCCAGTCCGTCACGCCCACCCGCTGGCTGGCCGCGAAGCTCGCCGTACCCGCCGTCCTCACCGTGGCCGGCGTCTCCGTCCTGTCAGCCGTGTACGCCTGGGCCTGGTCCCGGGCACGCGGCACGAACTACCCGGTCCAGTGGTTCGAGCCGCAGGTGTACGGGGCGATGGGCCCCGCCCCCGTGGGCTACGCCCTGCTCTGCCTCGCCCTCGGCGCACTCGCCGCGGTACTGATCCGGCGCACGCTGCCCGCGATGGCCGTCACCGCCGTCGCCTACGCCGCGGTGGTCCTGGTCATGAACTCCGTACGCAGCGGTCTGTGGCCGATGCGCACGGACACCACGGCCCTCGGGAGGGAGTTCCGCTACCCGTCGGAGGCCTCTGACGTCTCCGTCGGCTGGATGACCGGCGGCGGCACCCGGCTGGACGACGCCACCTGCGTCAGCGCCGGTGACTTCGACGGGTGCATGGCCCGGCACGGCGCCGCCGCGCAGTACGTCGACTACCACCCGGCCTCGCACTTCTGGCCGCTCCAGCTCATCGAGACCGGCATCCTGCTGGTCCTGGCGGCCGCCATGGTCGCCGTCGCCTTCCGGGTGCTGCGCCGCAGCCACGGCTGAGCCGCCCGGCAGCCGTGTACGGGGGCCGGACCGTCCCCCGTACACGGCCACACCGCTTCCTGCATGTCATGTCGCCGTTACCGGGCATTCAGACGCCCTTGGGACCCTCTCAGGATGCAGCCAGCTGTGCCGTCCCCCCGCAACGGGAGAATTCCCGGCAGAGAACGCGCCGACCGTGCGATCTCCGCGATCTCGCCCCCCTCCGACGCGCCCCCGGAGCACTCCGCGCGGAAGAATGGGGCCATGAGCCAGCAGCCCAGCTCCGAGGTCCCGGTCCAGCCCGCCGCGCAGCCGTCCGTCGGCGCCCTCGCCGCACACCGGCCGCACGCCGTCGCCGCCCCCTCCGCCGCCAGTGCCGCCCTGTCCACCGCGGCCGATCTGGACCCCGACATCGACGGCGACGCCGACGCGTACGAGCCCGATGTCGACGGGGAGGAGCTGCCGCAGGGCCGGTTCCTGGACCGGGAACGCAGTTGGCTCGCGTTCAACGAACGCGTTCTGGAACTGGCCGAGGACCCCTCGACCCCCCTCCTCGAACGGGCTAATTTCCTCGCCATCTTCGCCTCGAACCTGGACGAGTTCTTCATGGTCCGGGTCGCGGGCCTGAAACGCCGGATCGCGACCGGTGTCGCCACCCGGTCCGCCTCCGGGCTCCAGCCCCGCGAGGTCCTCGACCTGATCTGGACCCGCTCGCGCGAACTCATGGCCCGGCACGCCGCCTGCTACCAGCAGGACGTCGCCCCCGCCCTGTCCGACGAGGGCATCCAGCTGATCCGCTGGCCCGAGCTGACCGAGAAGGAACAGGCCCGTCTGTTCACCTTCTTCCGCCAGCGCGTCTTCCCCGTGCTGACCCCGCTGGCCGTCGACCCGGCGCACCCCTTCCCGTACATCTCCGGCCTCTCGCTCAACCTCGCCGTCGTCGTACGCAACCCGGTCAGCGGCCACCGCCACTTCGCCCGGGTCAAGGTCCCGCCGCTGCTGACCCGCTTCCTGGAGGCCTCCCCGCAGCGCTACGTCCCCATCGAGGACATCATCGCCGCCCACCTGGAGGAGCTCTTCCCGGGCATGGAGGTCCTCGCCCACCACATGTTCCGGGTCACCAGGAACGAGGACCTGGAGGTCGAGGAGGACGACGCCGAGAATCTGCTCCAGGCCCTGGAGAAGGAGCTCATGCGGCGCCGCTTCGGCCCGCCGGTCCGCCTGGAGGTCGAGGAGTCCATCGACCCGTACGTGCTGGACCTGCTGGTCCGCGAGCTGAAGGTGTCCGACGCCGAGGTCTACCCGCTGCCCGGACCGCTCGACCTCACCGGACTGTTCGGCATAGCGTCGCTGGACCGGCCGGAGCTGAAGTTCCCCAAGTTCATCGCCGGCACCCACCGCGACCTCGCCGAGGTCGAGTCCGCCTCCGCGCCCGACATCTTCGCCGCCCTGCGCGAACGCGACGTGCTGCTGCACCACCCGTACGACTCCTTCTCCACCTCCGTCCAGGCCTTCCTGGAACAGGCGGCGGGCGACCCGGACGTCCTCGCCATCAAGCAGACCCTGTACCGGACCTCGGGCGACTCCCCGATAGTGGACGCCCTCATCGACGCCGCCGAGTCCGGCAAGCAGGTCCTCGTACTCGTCGAGATCAAGGCCCGCTTCGACGAGCAGGCCAACATCAAGTGGGCGCGCAAACTGGAGGAGGCGGGCTGCCACGTCGTCTACGGGCTCGTCGGCCTGAAGACGCACTGCAAGCTCTCGCTCGTCGTCCGCCAGGAGAGCGACACCCTGCGCCGCTACTCGCACGTCGGCACGGGCAACTACCACCCCAAGACGGCCCGGCTGTACGAGGACCTCGGCCTGCTCACCGCCGACCCGCAGGTCGGCGCGGACCTCTCCGACCTCTTCAACCGGCTCTCCGGCTACTCCCGCCGCGAGACCTACCGCCGCCTGCTGGTCGCCCCCAAGTCGCTGCGCGACGGGCTGATCGCCCGCATCAACAAGGAGATCGCGCACCAGCGGGCCGGCCGCCCCGCCTACGTACGCGTCAAGGTCAACTCGATGGTCGACGAAGCGATCATCGACGCCTGCTACCGGGCCGCGCAGGCGGGTGTCCCGGTCGACATCTGGGTGCGCGGCATCTGCGCGATCCGCCCCGGCGTCACCGGGCTCTCCGAGAACGTCCGGGTCCGCTCGATACTGGGCCGCTTCCTCGAACACTCCCGGGTGTTCTCGTTCGGCAACGGCGGCGAGCCCGAGGTCTGGTTCGGCAGCGCCGACATGATGCACCGCAACCTCGACCGCCGGATCGAGGCCCTGGTCCGGGTCACCGACCCCGCCCACCGGGCCGCGCTCAGCCGGCTCCTGGAGACGGGCATGGCCGACACCACCTCCTCCTGGCACCTGGGCCCCGACGGGAACTGGACCCGGCGCGCCACGGACGCGGAGGGCCGGCCGCTGCGCCACGTACAGGAAATGCTCATTGACGCGCGGAGGCGCCGGCGTGCGACGCCCTGACCACCAGACCCAGACGGACGTGACCGCGGGGGCGGTGCTCGCACCGTATCTCCGGTCGCAGGCAGCGGACTTCCTGCGGAGTCTGCGCCTGCACCGCGAGAACAGTGCCCCCACGGACGCCGGTCCGCAGGCCGCCGAACAGGCCGCCGGAGCGCTCCGGCGCTCGTCCCGCCGGATCAGCGGCACCCTGCACACCTTCCGGACCGCGCTCGACCCGCTCTGGGCCGAGCAACTGCGCACCGAACTGGCCTGGCTGTCCGGCACGCTCGCCCGCGAGCACGCCTACGCGGAACGGCTGAACCGGCTCCTCGACGCGCTGCACGGGCTGTCGGGGACACCGCTGCCCTCGGCCCGCGCGGAGTCCGCCGGCGGTTCCGCCGGCGGTTCCGCCGCCAAGGAGCGGGCCGGTCTCGGCGTCGGTGCGGCGCGCGCCGGGGCACTGCTGGAACGCCAGCTGACCCTCGCCCGGACCCGCGCCCACTCCGCGGCGCTCCAAGCGCTCGGCTCCTCCCGCTTCCACGCGGTGGCCGACGCGGTCGCGCTGCTCGCCTCCGAGGTCCCGCTGGCTCCCTCGGCCGCCGCACCCGCCGCCGAACTGCTGGGCGAGCCCGCGGACCGGGCCGAACAGCGGCTGCTCGGCGCGGTGGCGGCCCTCTCGTCGGACGAGACGGCCGAGCCGTACAACGAGGCGCAGGACGCGCCCTGGCACCAGACCCGGCTGCTGCTGCGGCTGCACCGGTACGCCCACGAGGTGGTGCGCGGCGCCCCCGACCCGGTCCTGGCCGGCCCCGGTCACGCGCTCGATCTGCACCGGGACGCGTCGGAGGCCGCCGCCGCGGCGGCGTCCGCGGCCCGCACACCGCGGATCGCACCGGCCACCGCGTACGCCCTGGGGGTGCTCCACGCCGACCAGCGCCACGAAGTGGGGGCGGCGCGCGCGGTGTTCCGGGAGACCTGGCCGTACGCGGCGGCCGTGACCGCGCGGTGAGCACCACGGTGCGGGCGGCGGGGTGCGTGCTCTGGCGCCGGGTGCCCGCGCCCGGCGCCGGAGTGGAGCTCTGCCTCGTACACCGGCCGCGTTACGACGACTGGTCGTTCCCCAAGGGCAAGCTGAAACGCGGCGAGTCCCCGCGGGACGCGGCTCTGCGCGAGGTCCTGGAGGAGACGGGCCACCACTGTGTCCCGGGCGCCGTGCTCCCCACGGCCCGGTACCTCGCGAACGGCCGGCCGAAGGAGGTCACCTACTGGGCCGCCGAGGCCACGGCGGGCGCCTTCTCGCCCAACGACGAGGTGGACCGCATCGTCTGGCTGCCCCCAGCCGCCGCGGGCGAACGGCTGACCCAGAAACGGGACAGGCTCCTGGTCGGCGCGTTTCTCAGCAGCCTTGAAATCTTCGGGGATTCCCCGTGATTTCCCCCCGCGCATACCGACGGGCCGATGATGCCGGCCCGCCTCTCTCCCTCTCCCGCGCAAGAACGCACCGCCAAGACATCATGAGAGCGGCGCCACCTCTTACGGGATTCGCCGGACACAGCGGCCGCAACCCGCGACGACGTCCGCAGATGAATCAGCGCACGACGTCGAGGGACACGTGGCGGGACGGCGGGGAGTTCATCTGCTCATCACATGGGACGGCACGGCACTGACGTCATCGCCTGTACCGCCCGAATGTTCAGCACTCCGAGTACGCTCTCGCCCGGAATGACGAAATGGCGGACGAACGGAATACCGGAATGAGGGAATGACGGAAGCGCCGCATCCGATTCCCTGCCGGATACGGCGCCGGACCCGCTCCCACCGTCATTCCGGTGGCCAGTCCGGTTCAGCCACAGTGCCCGTTGCGCTGCACCAACCCGTGGCGACCGCCGGACGCGTAGGTGATCGCCTTCACGTTGATGCACTTTCCGGCAGCCTGGACGGAGACCGGCCCCCGCGTACTGCGAGTAGATCCCGTTGTCCGTGACGGCGCTGCCGCCGTCGGCCCAGACGGAGACCGAGATCCGGGCAGCCGTACCGGCTCCACCTGCACTGGTGCGCACGTTGGACGCACAGTTCTTTCCGGTCGAAGCGTCGTAGTACAGGAAGATATCGCTGAGCACCGCACCATTGTCGGCGTCCGTCACGGGATAGACGTCGATCTGGCTTCCGGCGCAGCCAAATCCCGCAGCGCTTGCTGCCGGTGCGACCATCACCGCACCGCCGGTAATGGCCGCAAGACTGGTGAGAATCACCATCGCCCGCTTGAGCATGGGTACACACTCCCTTTTCACGAGTCGCCGAACACCGAACCCTGAAAACCGCAGAACTCTGCGGGCAAAGCACAGATGCGCCAAGGGCAGCAAATCGCACCGATTGAACCGTTTGGCCGCGCTTGTCATTCACCGTCAGAAATCCCCCGATCTCAACTGCGCACCGATTCCGGGCCCCACCGCCGGCCGCTCGCCACTCATTCCATTTACCAGCTCATAAATCGCGCTGACCCCCACGAATCAGGGGCGCCACCCACCCCCGACGCGCGGCGCACGTGATTCCGAATGGCACGCCTGTCCGGCATGATGAGCAAAATTGAGCCCATTCCATGTCACCGGGCGGATACGGCCGGCACCTTGAGGTGTATCAAGGTTCACCTCCCGTTCACTTTTCCCCGTAGGTCACTTCATCTGTTCTGCCTAATTTCGGACCTACACGGTGCACGGCATCAGCCATCGCACCACTCGCGTCGCACGCCGCCCCGCAACACCAGCCGCGGCGGCTCCTGGAAGGAACACCCGAAAGTGAAGCTTCAGCGCAAGACCCGGCTTCGTGCCACCGCGCTCGGTGCCCTCGCCGTCTCCGGCGCCCTGGTCCTCACGGCGTGCGGTTCGGACAACAACAGCGGCGGCGACACCGGCGGCAGCGGCAGCAAGACGAAGGCCGCTTCGAACGTCAAGTGCGACGGCGCCAAGGGCCAGCTGCGCGCCTCCGGATCGAGCGCCCAGAAGAACGCCATGGACCTGTGGGTCAAGGACTACATGGCCGCCTGTTCCGGCGTGGAGATCAACTACAACTCCTCCTCGTCCGGCGAGGGCATCGTCGCCTTCAACCAGGGCACCGTCGGCTTCGCCGGCTCCGACTCGGCGCTGAAGCCCGAAGAGGTCGCCGACTCGAAGAAGGTCTGCAAGACCGGCCAGGGCATCAACCTCCCGATGGTCGGCGGCCCGATCGCGGTCGGCTTCCACCTCGACGGTGTCGACAGCCTGACCCTGGACGCCCCGACGCTCGCCAAGATCTTCGACACCAAGATCAAGAAGTGGAACGACGAGGCGATCGCCAAGCTCAACCCCGGCGCCAAGCTCCCGGACAAGGCCATCCAGCCCTTCCACCGCTCCGAGGACTCCGGCACCACCCAGAACCTCGGCAAGTACCTCGGCGCCGCGGCCCCGAGCGACTGGAAGTACGAGGCCGAGAAGAAGTGGCCGGCCCCCGGTGGCCAGGGCGCGACCAACTCCTCCGGTGTCGCCGCCCAGGTGAAGCAGGTCGACGGCGCGATCGGCTACTTCGAGCTCTCCTACGCCGCCTCGCAGAAGATCACCACGGTCGACATCAACACCGGTGGCGCCGCCCCGGTCAAGGCCTCCGCGGAGAACGCCTCCAAGGCCATCGCCGCGGCCAAGGTCAAGGGCACCGGCAAGGACCTGGCGCTCGACCTCGACTACACCACCAAGGCCGACGGCGCCTACCCGCTGGTCCTGGTGACGTACGAGGTCGTCTGCGACACCGGCAACAAGGCCGACACCCTCGGCACCGTCAAGTCCTTCCTGACCTACACCGCCTCGGCCGAGGGCCAGCAGCTCCTCACCGACGCCGGCTACGCCCCGATCCCCGAGGCGATCAACACCAAGGTCCGCGAGACGATCTCCTCCCTCTCGTAACCCGGACCCGCACGGCACAGACGCACAACCAGATCTGATCCAAGGCGGCCGGTCCGGTACACCCCTCCGGACCGGCCGGCCCCCACCACCCCCATCCGGTGCACCGCCGCCAGGGGAGCCCTCCGCTCCCCCACACAGACCGGAAAGACCATGGCTTCCACCACACAGACGCAGACACCACCGGCCCGGCCGGGCGGGCGCACCCGCCCCACGCCGACCGGTCGCCTCGGCGACAAGATATTCCTGGGCCTGTCACGGGGCTCCGGCATCCTGCTGCTCGCGATCATGGCGTCGATCGCCGTGTTCCTCAGCTACCGCGCCGCCATCGCCATCTCCAAGGACGAAGGCAACTTCTTCACCACCTTCGACTGGAACCCGGCAGGCAGCCCCCCCGTCTTCGGCATCGCGGTCCTGCTCTTCGGGACCGTCGTCAGCTCGATCATCGCGATGGTCATCGCGGTTCCGATCGCTGTCGGCATCGCCCTCTTCATCTCGCACTACGCACCGCGCAGGCTCGCCGCCCCGGTCGCGTACATCGTCGATCTGCTCGCCGCGGTTCCCAGCATCGTCTACGGCATCTGGGGCGCACTCGTCCTCGTGCCGTATCTCGAAGGCCTCAACCTCTGGCTCGACCAGTTCTTCGGCTGGACGTACATCTTCGAGAAGACCGAGGTCGGCGTCGCCCGCTCGCTCTTCACCGTCGGCATCCTGCTCGCGATCATGATCCTGCCGATCGTGACCAGCGTCAGCCGCGAGGTCTTCCTCCAGGTCCCGAAGATGAACGAGGAAGCCGCACTCGCGCTCGGCGCCACCCGCTGGGAGGTCATCCGCCTCTCGGTGCTTCCGTTCGGCCGCTCCGGCGTGATCTCCGCCTCGATGCTGGGCCTGGGACGCGCGCTCGGCGAGACGATGGCCGTCGCCACGGTCCTGTCGCCGAGCTTCCTCATCTCGCTCCATGTGCTCAACCCGGGCGGCGGAACGTTCGCCCAGAACATCGCCGCGAAGTTCGGCGAGGCCGACGCGTTCGGGCGTGACGCCCTGATCGCCTCCGGCCTGGTCCTCTTCGTCCTCACCCTGCTGGTCAACGGCGCCGCGCGGCTCATCATCGCCCGCCGCAAGGAGTACTCGGGGGCCAACGCATGAGCCACGCATCCACCAGCGTCCAGGACCGTCCGACGCCCGCACCGCCCGCACCGGGCAACAGCCTCAGCAGCCGTACGCTGCCCCGCCTGGCCCCGCTCGGCTTCGCCGCCGTGTCGATCGCCCTCGGCGTCGGCATCGGTGCGGCCGCTGGCTGGCACAGCCGCGTCCAGTGGGGCCTGATCGCCGCGCTGCTCTTCCTGACGATCTCGTACGTCGCGACCAGCGTCGTGGAGAACCAGCGACAGGCCAGGGACCGCCTCGCCACCAGCCTGGTGTGGGTGTGCTTCCTGATCGCCGTCGTCCCGCTGGCCTCGCTGCTCTGGACGACCGTCAGCCGCGGCTCGGGGCGCCTGGACCTCTACTTCCTGACCCACTCGATGGCCGGTGTCCTCGGCTCCGAGGCCAGCGGCGGTGTCTACCACGCCCTGATCGGCACGCTGGAACAGGTCGGCATCGCCACGGTGATCTCCGCCCCGCTCGGCCTGCTCACCGCGGTCTACCTGGTGGAGTACGGCAAGGGCCCGCTCGCCAAGGCCGTCACCTTCTTCGTCGACGTGATGACCGGTATCCCGTCCATCGTGGCCGGCCTGTTCATCCTCTCGATCATGCTGATCGCGGGACTCGAGCCCTCCGGCCTGATGGGCGCGCTGGCCCTGACGATCCTGATGATCCCGGTCGTGGTCCGCTCCACCGAGGAGATGCTGAAGCTCGTACCGAACGAGCTCCGCGAGGCCTCCCTGGCGCTGGGCATCCCCAAGTGGCGGACCATCCTGAAGGTGGTCCTGCCCACCGCGATCGGCGGCATCGCCACCGGCGTCATGCTCGCCATCGCGCGGATCGCCGGAGAGACCGCACCGATCATCCTGCTGGTCTTCGGCAGTCAGCTGATCAACCCGAACCCCTTCGAAGGCGCCCAGTCCTCACTGCCGTTCTACATCTACGAGCAGTACAAGATCGGCGAGACCGCGTCGTACGACCGCGCCTGGGCCGCTGCCCTGGTCCTGATCGCCTTCGTCATGATCCTCAATCTGGTGGCCCGCGGCATCGCCCGCTGGAAGGCCCCGAAGACCGGCCGCTGAGGCCGCGGAAAGCAGTGATTCAGATGGCCAAGCGCATCGACATCAGCGGCCTGTCGGCCTACTACGGCGCCCACAAGGCGATCGACGACATCTCCATGACCGTGGAACCCCGCTCCGTGACCGCCTTCATAGGCCCGTCCGGCTGCGGCAAGTCCACCTTCCTGCGCACCCTGAACCGGATGCACGAGGTCACCCCCGGTGGCCGCGTCGAGGGCAAGGTGCTGCTGGACGACGAGGACCTGTACGGCTCCAACGTCGACCCGGTCACCGTGCGCCGCACGGTCGGCATGGTCTTCCAGCGCCCGAACCCCTTCCCGACCATGTCGATCTTCGACAACGTCGCGGCGGGCCTGCGGCTGAACGGCAAGTACCGCAAGAGCGCCCTCAACGACATCGTGGAGAAGTCGCTGCGCGGCGCCAACCTCTGGAACGAGGTCAAGGACCGGCTGAACAAGCCCGGCTCCGGCCTCTCCGGCGGTCAGCAGCAGCGACTGTGCATCGCCCGCGCGATCGCGGTCGAACCGGACGTGCTGCTGATGGACGAGCCGTGCTCCGCCCTCGACCCGATCTCCACCCTCGCCATCGAGGACCTGATCGGCGAGCTGAAGGAGCGCTTCACGATCGTCATCGTGACGCACAACATGCAGCAGGCGGCCCGCGTCTCGGACCGCACGGCGTTCTTCAACCTCGCGGCGGTCGGGATGCCCGGCAAGCTCGTGGAGATAGACGAGACGGAACGCATCTTCTCCAACCCGTCGGTCCAGGCCACGGAGGACTACATCTCCGGCCGCTTCGGCTGATCCCCAGACGGCCTTGAGGTGCTGCATGGCGGTGCCACCACAAGGCAGAGGTCCGCCCCGCTCTCCGAGAAGAGAGCGGGGCGGACCCGTTTCGGCCGGTTCGAGCGCGTCCGGCGCCTGAGGACGGAGCGCCCACCGGGCACACCCGGCAACAGCTCACCCGCCCCGCGCCACCGTCAGCCGAACAGCAGCACGACAACCCCGTAGCTCGCCGCGGCGACCAACGCTGCGGCCGGCATCGTGATGAACCAGCCCAGGATGATGTTCTTGGCGACACCCCAGCGCACCGCGTTCACCCGCTTCGTGGCGCCCACACCCATGATCGCCGAGGTGATGACATGCGTCGTCGAGATCGGCGCGTGGAACAGGAACGCCGAGCCGAACATGATCGACGCCCCCGTCGTCTCCGCGGCGAAGCCCTGCGGCGGGTCCAGCTCGATGATCTTGCGGCCGAGCGTCCGCATGATGCGCCAGCCACCCGCGTACGTACCCAGCGACAGCATCAGCGCGCAGACGAGCTTCACCCAGACCGGGATCGGGTCGCTGTACGTCTCGTGGCCCGAGATGACCAGGGCCATCACCACGATGCCCATCGTCTTCTGTGCGTCCTGCAGACCGTGACCGAGCGCCATGCCCGCGGCCGAGACCGTCTGCGCGATCCGGAAACCGCGCTTGGCCTTGTGCGGGTTGGACTTCCGGAACATCCACATGATGGCGACCATCACCAGATAGCCGACCACCAGGCCGATCACCGGCGAGATGAACATCGGGATGACGACCTTGTCGAGCACCCCGCTCCAGTGCACCAGCGTCCCGCCCGCGAGCGCCGCGCCGACCATGCCGCCGAACAGGGCATGGGAGGACGACGACGGCAGGCCGAAGTACCAGGTGACCAGGTTCCAGATGATCGCGCCGACCAGCGCGGCGAAGAGGATTCCCATCCCCTTGTCGCCCTCGGGCGTCGCGATCAGGCCCTCACTGACGGTCTTGGCGACCCCGCTGCCGAGGAAGGCACCGGCGAGGTTCATCACCGCTGCCATGGCCAGTGCCGCACGCGGGGTGAGCGCCCGGGTGGAGACCGAGGTGGCGATGGCGTTCGCCGAGTCGTGGAAGCCGTTCGTATACGTGAAGCCGAGCGCGACGCCGATGGTCACGACCAGTACAAAGGTGTCCACGTGGTTCAGGACTCCTTGACCGCGATGGTCTCCACCGTGTTCGCGACGTGCTCGAATGCGTCGGCGGCCTCTTCCAGCACGTCCACGATCTGCTTCAGCTTCAGCACCTCCATGGCGTCGTACTTGCCGTTGAAGAGCTGGGCGAGCAGCTTGCGGTGGATCTGGTCGGCCTGGTTCTCCAGGCGGTTGACCTCGATCCAGTACTCGGTGAGGTTGTCCATGGTCCGCAGGTTCGGCATGGCCGCGGCGGTCAGTTCCGCCGCCCGTGCCAGAACCTCGACCTGCTGCTCGACACCCTTGGGGAGCTCGTCGACCTGGTACAGCACGACGAGGTCGACTGCCTCCTCCATGAAGTCCATGATGTCGTCGAGCGACGATGCGAGATTGTAAATGTCCTCGCGGTCGAACGGCGTAATGAAGGAGGAGTTCAGCTGGTGGAAGATCGCGTGGGTGGCGTCATCCCCCGCGTGCTCCGCTGCCCGCATACGCTCCGCGATCTCGACTCGGGAGGCAGAATCCGCCCCGAGCAGTTCCATCAGGAGTTTCGAGCCCGTGACGATGTTGTCCGCAGACGCGGAGAACATGTCGTAGAAGCTCGTCTCCCTGGGGGTCAGACGAAAGCGCACGTGGGGTCCTCGGGGTGCTTTGGATTCGGTCAGGCTGATGCTAGGCGCATCATCCGGCCACGGCTAACCGGCATTCTTCAGTGTCGCGCATCAGGCACAGTGATCAGCACGGGGCCCCGGTCACGTTTCAGCTGAATTCGTTAAGATATACCCACCAGGGGTATATAAACGGCAGGGTAAAGGGAAAACGGGAGGCAGCAATGACCACCACCGAGGCCACCGGGGCGGCCCAGTCGCCGGACGCCGCGGCCGCCGGGACCCCGGCGGACGCCACGGTTCCCGCGGACGCGATCGTCACCGATCATGACCGGGGCATACACGGCTACCACCACCAGAAGGCGGAGCACCTCAAGCGCCTGCGACGCGTCGAGGGCCAGATCCGCGGCCTGCAGCGCATGGTCGACGAGGACGTCTACTGCATCGACATACTCACCCAGGTATCGGCTTCCACCAAGGCGCTCCAGTCCTTCGCACTCCAGCTGCTTGAGGAGCACCTGCGCCACTGCGTCGCCGACGCGGCGGTCAAGGGCGGCGAGGAGATCGACGCGAAGGTCGAGGAGGCCACCAAGGCCATCGCCCGGCTGCTGCGCACCTGAGACCCCGGTACGCGCCACCGCCCGGACACCGGCGCCGGCCCTGTCACCCGCTGCCGCACCGGCCGGGCCGGGCCCCCTGTCGCGGGCCCGTCACCCCGCCCCCGTCACCCCCGGTGGTCTCCCTGCCGGGGGACGGTGGTGCGTTCGGTGATCACCTTGACGTCGAGCACCTCGTCGATGCGGTCCGCACTGAGCCGTTCCCCGACCGCCGCCGACGCCGCGATCATGAGCTCCCCGCACAGCTCGATCTCGGCGAGTGCCACATGGTCCGATACGGTCCGTGCGCTGAGCGTCACCACGTCACTCACCTCTCACTGCCGTCGCCGACTTCCTAGGGTAGGGAGCGCACCACACCCCGCGCATGGCACGGACGGACCATTTCGCCTCGGTCAGATGCCTAAAAGCTGCCGTTCGGATCACGCCGGGCTCGCGGGGTCCCGGGCCGTCGGCAGCGGTCACGGCTGCCGCCCCTGCTCGATCTCACCGGTGTAGATGTCGCGCCCGTCCGGGATCGGTACGGAGACCGGCACCCCGAACCCGTACAGCAACGTCGTCGACACCACCTCCACCGCGGGCCCCTTGTTGGCAAAGCTGAACCGGTGGCGCACCTTGCGCAGCCGCCCCTGCTCGTCCAGATAGGCGTCGAACGGCACCGTGTCCGTGCGGAACCCCTTGGCCGCCGCGGTCAGCGCACCCCGTGAGGGAGCCGATGCCTGCCGCGCGGCCCGCCCGATGTCCGTGGTCCCCCGGTAGTGCCGCACCGTCACCCCGGCCAGATCGGTCTCGCCCACATACGTCACCGCACGCACCCCGCGCAGCAGCTCCGCCGCGGCCATCGGATCGGTCACCCCACCGGTCACCAGATTGCCGTCCGCCAGGCCCGTCGTGTCGATCCTGACCCACTTGTCCTTGGGCACCCCGGCACCGCGGTTCATCATGTAGAGCGCGCCGGGGGCCAGCAGCTCCGTGATGGGCAGGTGCTCCTCCTCGCCCGCGGCGTCCTGCGGCAGCACGACCCTGAGCCGGCCGGTCCGGGTGCGGAAGTCGTACGTCCCCCTGCCCCTGATCGTCACCCGGGTGCCGCCCGCCGCCGTCTCCATCGACGTACTCACCTTGGCGGTCGCGGCCGCGGACCGCTTCCCCGCGTCCGGGTTGCCCGTGTCCGGTTTCCCCGCGGCGGACTCGCTGCCGGTTCCCGTCCCGGCGAGCACCTCCGCCGCCCGCCGCACCGCGCCGACGGCCCCGACGCCGACCCGGTCGTCGGCCGCGGCCCGGTCCCCGCCACCGCCCGAGCAACCGGCGGCCGCCGCCATCACGCCCATCACGGCGAGGGCACACACAGCGCGCGCCCCGCCTCCGGATCTGTGCTGCTGCACCACCATCGCCTGCCAACCCCCAACGCCGTGCCGCTTGCCCGAGCCCCCCACCCGTTCCGGATAACGACCGCCCCTGTCCCCCGTAACGCCGCTCGCCCACCCCTCACCACCGGACGGCCCCGCCCAGTACCGTGGACGCGTGTACGACCAACACACCGCCGAGGTTCCACCGGCCGTCCCGCCGGCCCGGTCCGCCCACGAACCCACCACCGTCGAACGCGGCTCGTTCTGCACCGCCCGATGCGGCTGCGGCTGGTCAGGACCGGCCCGCAGATCCCGCGACCGGGCCCGCGCCGACGCCGCGGCGCACCGCGCGACCCCCTGACCCGGCCGCCCGCCACGCCCCACGAGGACCCGTCCCCCCACCCCGGAGGTCCGATGACCCTGCCGAACCGGCGCACCGTCCTGAGCGCGGGCGCCGCCGCCGTACTCACCGGCGTCACCGCCACCGCCTGCGACGACACCGGTTCCGGCACACCCACCGGCGGCTCCACCCCGGCCGCGCCAACCGTCACCCCGACGGCAACCGGCACGTCCGCGGCCCCGTCGACGGCCGCACCCTCCGGCCCGGCGGACTGGTCCGCGCTGGCCAGGAGCCTCGACGGATCCCTCGTACGCCCCGACGACGCGGCCTACCGGACGGCCCGTCAGCTCTACAACACCCGCTACGACGGCCAGAAACCGGCCGCGGTCGCCTACGTCAGGCACGACGCCGACATCCGCGAGTGCCTGGCCTTCGCACGGCGCAGCTCCACTCCCGTCGCCATCCGCAGCGGCGGCCACTCCTACGCCGGCTGGTCGAGCGGCAACGGCAGGCTCGTCGTTGACGTCTCGTCACTCTCCCGCGTCGACCGGAACGGCACGATCGGCGCCGGGGCCCGGCTCCTCGACGTCTACCAGGGCCTCGCCGCGCACGGCGTGACCATCCCCGGCGGCTCCTGCCCCACGGTCGCCATCTCCGGCCTCACCCTCGGCGGCGGTCACGGCGTCGCAGCCCGCGCGTACGGCCTGACCTGCGACAGCCTCACCGCCGCGACAATCGTCACCGCAGACGGCAAGACCCTCACCGCCGACGCCACACACCACTCGGACCTCTTCTGGGCGCTGCGCGGCGCGGGCAACGGCAACTTCGGCGTCGTCACCGAACTCCGCTTCCGCACCCGTCCCGCCCCGCAGACCGTCACCGCGTACATGTCCTGGCCGTGGTCGCGCGCCCGGTCCGTCATCACGGCCTGGCAGGAGTGGGGCCCGGACCAGCCGGACGAGATCTGGTCCTCCGCCCACCTCGCGGCGGGCCCCGGCGGCGGCAACCCGACCGTGTCGGTCGCGGCCTTCAGCCTCGGCACGTACGGCGATCTGCAGAACGCCGTCGACCGCCTCGCCGACCGGATAGGCGCCCCGGCCTCCTCGGTCTCGCTGCGCCGCCGCAGCTACCAGGAGGCGATGCTCGTGTACGCGGGCTGCTCCGGCATCACCGATGCCCAGTGCCACCTGCCGGGCACCACGCCCGGCCGCACCTCGCAGGGCACGCTCCAGCGCGAGACGTACGCGGCCGCATCCGACTTCTACGACCACTCACTGCCCCCGGCCGGCGTCCAGGCCCTCCTCGACCGGACGCAGGCCTTCACCCGGCTCGACGCGGACCAGGGCGGCGGGGGTTCGATCGCGCTCACCGCGCTGGGCGGGGCCATCAACCGCGTCGACCCGCAGGCCACGGCGTTCGTCCACCGGCGCTCGCGGATGCTCGCCCAGTACATCGGCGCCTGGCGCTCCGGCACCTCGGGCAGCACACAAAAGAACTGGCTGAAAGACACCTATTCCGCGCTGCGCCGTTACGCATCCGGAGCGGCGTACCAGAACTACGCGGACCCGGCGCTGACTGACTGGCGGGACGCGTACTACGGCACGGCGGCCGCCCGTCTCGGCGATGTGAAGAAGCAGTACGACCCGGACGGCTTCTTCACGTTCCCGCAGTCGCTCTGAGCGCGTAGCGCTGGGCGCTGGGCTACGCGTAGCGCTGGGCTACGAAAGCGAACGGCCGCCGCCCCCACCGGGCCGGAAACCGCTCTCGCGGTGACCGGCGCCGGAGGGAGCGGCGGCCGCGAAACACCTCTGCGTCCAAGGGCCCTCACGCACCTGCACCCTCAGGCCCCTGCACCGTCAAGCACCTGCACCGTCAGGCATCTGCGTCGTCAGGCGTCTGCGCACTCTTACGCCGCGAGCCCTTTCTCGCCATCCCCGCCGCCGCCCGATCCGGGCCGCGGCTCGGGAATCCCGAGCGCCTCGCCCCGGCTCCCGGCCCCTGCCACCGACAGCGGCCGGCGCGACCGCACGAGCCGGCCCACCCGGGGAGACCGCGAGACGGCACCCACCAGGGGCGTCAGCAGCATCATCGCGAGCGGCGCGAGAAGCAGCGCGGCAGCCGTACCGAGGGCGAAACCGCCGATGACATCGGTCGGGTAGTGAACGCCCATGTAGATCCGGCAGAAACCCTCCAGCACTGCGAGCCCGATCGCCGCGATGCCGAACTTACGGTTCGCCACGAAGAGTCCGACGCCGAGAGCCATCGCCATCGTGGCGTGGTCACTCACGAAGGAGAAGTCGTTCTTCCCGTCGACCAGGACCTCCAGCCCCTGGTGATCCTTGAACGGACGCGGCCGTTCAACGAATCCGCGGATCGGGATGTTGATGAGCAGTGCGATCCCCGCAGCGAGCGGCGCCCAGACGATTCCGGAGACAGCCGTCACCGAATCCTCGAGTGAGCCGCGCCGGCGGACGCTCCACCAGCACCACAGGACCACCAGGACCATGCCGAGCATGATCCCGTACTCGCCGATGAACTCCATGACCCGGTCGAACCAGGTGGGAGCGGACTTGGCAAGCCCGTTGATGTCGTAGAGCAGGCTGACGTCGGGGTTCGACCCATCCAGTGCGAGTCCAGCCATCTGCCGCGGCCCCTTGCCTTGTCTGCTGTTGGTACTGCGGCACACGCCCATGTGCACCGCTCTGACGAACCCCCGTGTTCGCTTCGATCACGTACGTGGGACGACGCTCGGTCAGTGGCTGCGGCCCCGGTCCAACCAGAGAACGACGCGTTCCACGCGTACGTTCCACTCTCCACCGAATGATCACCATGACGTTATCGAAGAGTGACTCATCGTCGCAGCTCAGGGCCCAGGCTTCACAGAGAGTTCCGGCCACCGCCGCCCATCGGTCAGGCCGCCGGCTGCGTGGTCGGAAGAGCGGCGGCACCGTCCTTGGTGACGCGTGTCGCACCGAAGTAGTCGGGCGAGTCGATCTTGTCGAACCGGATGACGGCACCGGTGTACGGGGCGTTGATCATGTACCCGCCGCCAACGTACAGGCCGACGTGGTGGATGGCCCGCGAGTTGGCCAGGTCGTCGGAGAAGAACACCAGGTCACCGGGGAGCAGCTCGTCGCGCGAGGGGTGCGGCCCTGCGTTGTACTGGTCGTTCGCCACCCGCGGCAGCTCGATGTCCACCGTCCGGTACGCGGCCTGCGTCAGCCCCGAACAGTCGAACCGCCCACCCTGCTCCGGCGTGCCGTTGCCGCCCCACAGGTACTTCGTACCGAGCTTCTTCTGCGCGAAGTAGATGGCGCCCGCGGCCTGCTGCGAGGGCTGCACCCGGCCCACGGGCTTGGCGAAGCTCTTCTCCAGGGAGCGGATGATCTTGACGTAGTTCTCCGTCTCCGCGATACGCGGGACCCCACCCGACTTGATCACCCGGTACGCGCCGGCGTTGTAGGCGGCCAACATGTTGTCGGTCGCGTCCCCCGGCACCTTCTTTACGTACCCGGCCAGTTCGCAGTCGTACGACGCGGCGGACGGAATCGCGTCAGCGGGATCCCAGACGTCACGGTCGCCGTCGTTGTCCCCGTCGATCCCGTGCCCTGCCCAGGTCCCGGGGATGAACTGCGCAATGCCCTGCGCAGCGGCCGGACTCGTGGCATCCGGGTTCCAGCCGCTCTCCTGGTAGAGCTGGGCGGCCAGGAGGGCGGGGTTGATGGCGGGACAGAGATTGCCCCACTTCTCCACAAGCGGCTGGTACTTGGCCGGCACGGCCCCCTTGGCCAGCCCAACGGCCCCGCCGCCACCGCCCCCGAGGCCGGCGGCGGCGGAGTACGTACCGACGACGAGCAACGCCACGAAGCACATGGCGGCCCCGACGCCGATCCCACCAACCATCCAGAATTTCCGCACCCCTCAACCATCCCCCATCGGGGACGGGTTCATGGGTGGTTTCGACGGTGTGTGCGAGTCATTGGGGTCACTGATGGGTCATCAGGGTGCCCCGGCGGACCAGAAGGCGGAGTGGACGTTGGGGCGGGGCAGCGGGTAGACGCCCTCGTAGGACGGGCCGTTGGGCGGCGTTGTCGACTCGACCACTTCGGACTCTTCCACGCAGGGGCTGTCCACTTCGAAGAAGACTTGGCCACCCCCTCCAACACTCAGAGTGACACCGAATCCATCGCTCGTCTGAGCGTAGATCGCAGGGAGATCCGGATCCCTGTTCACCGCCTTGATCCTGTACCCGTTCTTTCGCCAGAAGCGATCCACCACACCTAGAAAGCTGCCGCGACGACCATCGGACACAATTGTCATAACAACGCGCATACGCGATACGTCACAACTCCCAGCACTCGTAGGGCCATGCGCCCATTGCACTCCCGGTTTAACTTCTTCCAAAACAGCATCGAGGATCCTGTCCGCACGATCTGCCGCAGTTTGCATATCCATTTTTGCGTGCCCATCCCCACCAGACAAACCATGATCATCTCGGCAACTCGACAGAGATAGACATAACAGCAGCACACCAAACAACCCCAACCTGCGGCATCTCATCGAGAGGCCTCCATCTTGACCTTGTCGGCCCGCCCAACGGTGATCAAAGCGATACTGTCTGCCGACATAGCGTCTCGCTGGGGGTCGAAATACTGCGAGTGCGCATCAATGGAAACCCCATTGCCGCCAACAAGCCGAGGCCCCTCGTCCACCGGAAAACGCCTGGCGCCGAATGCCTTACTCGCAGGGTCCTTGCCAAACCAGAGATCGTCATCCCCTTGGTCAGCGATCTCACCCAGGAGATAAGCACCGGCCGGCCCTGCCGCTGCCCAACCCGCAGCGCCGACAGCACTCTGCCGCTTGGACGGAAGCTTGGTCACGATATCGTTCTCTGCCGCACCGACGAAAACGTGATCCTTACCCACCCCGAGGTCCTCTGCTCGATCTACGCCAACTCCGGGACTTCCGACCAGAACGATGTCGTCAACCCCTGGAATTCCACCCCTTTGCTGCGTGGCAGCCCCCACAGTACGCGAGCCGTACGAATGCCCAATTGCGGTCATGTGTAGATCCCCATTCTCATTCGTGGCCGAAATGCCACCCATAAATTGATTAAAGGCGCCTCCACCTGTCACGGCCCGTTCATCCCTCATCACGTCAAGGCTGCCAAATCCATCCGGAGTTTGCGGCGCGTCGTAGCCCAGCCAAACAATCGCCGCACTGGAATGGTCGTACTTATTCGCCCCCTTGGCGGTATCCCGAGCACGCTTGAGGTCATTTCGCGCAAAATCCTCATCCAACGACGTATTCAACCCCGGCACATAAGCCGAAACATTGCGCGCCGTATCCGGATTCCCGAACGAAACAATCGCGCGTCCGTTCCCCTCGTCCCCGATGCCGAGCAAGTACATCGGCGGCTGCCCATCCGCCCGCAGCTGCCGGTCGATCTCCCGCAGCCCCGCCAACTGCGTCTCCGCCCCCGCATCGCCCCGCCCCTCCAGCTTGCCGATCAGCAGTTGGAGGTTTTCGCGGTTCGCCGCGTCACGGACCAGGGCGGGGATGCCGTCCAGGTTGCCGATCTGGTCCGGGTAGACCGCGAGGTACTCCTCGCGCTGTTCCTCCGTCAGGCCCGCCCACCACGCCCGGCGCGCCGCCGGAGTCGCATCGAGCGGGATGCCCGCCTTCAGGTAGCCGCGCGCCGCGTCCCGTACCGCTGCGGCGTCCCCCGCCGCGTCCGTCCACGTCCGGTCCGGGACCTTCAGGCCCTCCTCGGCCTTCAGCTTTCGCAGGATTCCGGCGAACCGCCAGTCGATCTCGGCCGCCGTCCGCACGGCTTTCGTCACCCGGTCCGCGATGTCCTGCGCCTTGGCCGCGTTCGGGTTCGGGGCCACCAGCCCCGACGGCGGCAGCAGTCCCGGCGCCGCCCCCATCGACGCCGTGCCACCCGCCAACGGCTTCCCGTCGATCAGTCCCTCCCCGGCCTCCGGGTAGGTCACCGAGCCGTCCGCGTGCACGGTGAACCTCAGCGCCTCCGCATCGTCCAAGGCGTCCCGCAGGACACGTTGCTGGGCTCTCATCTCGTGGGCGAGGCTGTTCAGTGCCGTGCGGACCAGGCCGCACTCCGTGTACACGTACTGGAGGTTCCGTCCCAGCTGCTGCAGCCTGCCCACCGCCGCGTCCGCCGCCGCGCCCTGCTGGGTCTCGCGCAAGCCGTTCAGCAGTTGCTTCTCGATCCGGTCCCGCCCGGCGTCGGCGCGGTTGCTCGCCTTTCCCCATCCATCGGCCGCGCCCTCCAGCTCGGCGCACTTCAGGTCCCGTAACTGGCCCCAGGTCAGCGGGGAGGCCTGCGGCGTCAACGCTCGACCCCTCGCGTGCGCCTCGCCACCGGTGCGAAGGACGACTTCACGGTCTCGTTCGTCTCGCCCTGGGCCCGTGCGACAGTCCGCAGGTTTCCGGCCAGGGAACCGCACTCCCGGCGCGCGGACTCGAAGCGCCGCTCCCACGACTCCCGGACGGTCCCCAGCTCAGCAAGCGCGCTCAGCCCCGCCGTACCGGCGAGAAGGCCCTCGTGCGCCACCGCCAGCTCCGTCCTCACCGGCCCTAGGTGCGCGGCCATCCCCTCCGCGCCGCCGGCAGCACGCACCCACACCCCGTCGCTGTGCCGAAGCTGATCCCCACCAGACCCACCAGATCCACCAGCCCCGCCAACTCCGCCGGCTCCACCAGCCAGATCGCTCAGCCTCTGCCGCCCCCCGGGCTGCCCCACAACGGCCATACCGCTCACCCCGCTCCTTGATCGTGGAGCGGCACTGTGCCAAACCGGGCAACCGCGACACGCCGCAGGCCCGGAGGCAGGGAGCGGGCAGTCCCCCTGTTCCCCGGGCCCCCCAACGGGGCGCCATCACCCACGGATCACCCGAACGGTGGACCGGGGCACCGCGCCCTACGAGCCGTACGTCCTCGGGTCCACCGTGGCGAGCCGGTGCAGTACGGCCGCCGCACGCTCCTTTGGCGCAGTGCCGTCGTCAGGGATGTGCCACAGGTAGTGCCGCGAGGAGCCGTCCTCCCCGGCGTACAGCAGGGACAGCGCCGTACGGTCCCGGTCCCGGAAGTCCGTGCCGACCCAGCCCAGCCGCACGTCCCAGCGGGAGAGCAGTTCCGGCCGGTCACGCAGTCCGACGGCGATCAGCCGGGCGACCCTGCGGGCCGGCCACGTCCACGAGTGGTCACTCTCGGCGCGGGTGACCTCGGCGTCGTACGCGGCGGCATCGAAGCGGTACTCGGGGAGTTCGCGCGTATGCAGCGGCGACGACGGTGGCGGCGGCGGGCAGCGCCAGTCGGACCAGACGACCTCGTCGCCGTCCCGCCGGATCGTGACGTGGAGCGCGCCGCAGCACCCCTCGGTGCAGTGCGCCTCCGCGAGCTGCACCTCGTGGGGTTCCTCCGTGGCCCGCAGCCTGCCGCTGTCCAGCAGCCACTCCGGGGGGTGCGCGGCACCCCGCCCGAAGAACTCGGGCACCAGCGGACGGCCGTCGATCAGGAGGCGGACCTCCACGGTGTCCGGCTCCACGGGGTCGCGCACCACGGTCTCGATCCGCAACCGTCCCGCCGGTTCCGTGAGACGGCGGAACGGCTGCCGTGCCGCGCGCCGGGCCCAGTCAATCCGTCGGCGCTCGGCGACCCCGCCAATACCGGGGCCGGTACCGGGGCGAGAACCGGTATCACCGACATCACCGGCATCACCGACTTCGGCGTGCAGCACAGCGCGGTACTCCGGCCGGCTCAGAACCGCGTCCAGTTCCTCCAGCAACTCCTCGCACACCCCAGGCCCCCACGCGTGCAGCCTGCTCGGACCGCTGTGCAGGTCGAGGGCCGCGGAGAGCAGGATCCCGTAATGGTCGAGAGTGGGTGTCAGGTCTCCGGCGCACGCCACGACCGCCTCGTACGTGCGGACGGCCTCCGGGTAGAGAAGGATCTCGGCCCAGTCGCCGCGCAGGCTCGTCATCCGGAACAGCAGCCACCCGGTCTGAGCCGCCAGCCCGGCGTCCACCGGCCCGTCGGCCGCAAGGAGATCGGCGGCCCGGACGGCCTCCGCGATCCTGCGCGCCGTCTCGGGCGCCACGGTCCCCGGTTCCCGGGGCACCGCGAGCAGCCACCCCCGGACGGCGGCATCGTCCCCCGCCACCAGGGCGTCGACCAGGCCACGCAGTGCGGACGTCTCCGCGTGATGGCCGAGCCACACCAGAGCCCCGGCCGGCCGGTCGATCGCGTCGAGGGCACGCACGGCGGGGCCGACGAGAACGCGCAGCTGCCCGAGGATCCTGAGATACGGCACGTCCTCCGGCTCACCGAGCCGGGCGAGGAGAGAAAGGCCGACGCACACGGCCTCGGAAGTCGATCCCGCACGCGTGAGGCACCGCGCGAGGGCACGCGCCCTGGCCTGGTCCTCCAGCACCAACTCGGCGACGACGCGGTGGATATGGCCGGGCCGGACGGCCTCGGTGAGTTCGGAGAGTTGACGCTGCAGCCGTTCGGCGGCCCGAACCGGGTCGGGGGCCAGGAGGAGAGGGCCGAGCAGATCGGTCAGCGCCGCCCGGGTCTTCGCCCAACTACGGCTGCCCTGACGCTTCTGCTCAGAGGGATCGGGAAGCTCGTATCCCTTCCCGGGGACACGGCCTTCGGGCTCCGCGCGGTGGAGGCGCAGGGCGTAGGAGTACAGCGAGGGCCGGGGAGTGAGCGCACCGCGCACTTCCGGGGCGCTCAACGGGCGGGGTGGTTCTCGATTCCGCGAGTTCCATACGTCATACGACGGAGTCTGGCAGGCCCGCCCGCCACCTTCCAGCGGATTTCACCGCCGTCCGACCGCCGCAAGCCGCCGCCGCCGCCGCCCACGAACTCCTCCGGGCCACTGCGAAACGCCTCGAACCACCCCGGGAACGGGCCCCCACATCGCACCCCACCCGCGATGGGCACACGATCAACCGCGCCCCGGCCCGCCCGGCAGGAAGAATACGGGCGCATGAGCCATTCACAGCCCGCCCGCGACGAGTCCGCGTGGCACCGGCCGATGGTCGCCCGCCTCGCCGACGAGCAGCATCGCACCGCGACCATGGATCCTCGTGGTGCAGGTCGGCTGGGTCGTACGCCTCGCCCTGCCCGAAGGAAGCGGACTCGCGACGTTCGCGGTCCTCGTGGTCGCCGAGATCGCCGTCCCCGTCTGGGCCGAGCGGGCGGCCGTCACCACCTGGCACCCGCACCACATCGCGGAACGGTACGGCCTGTTCACGCTGATCGTGCTCGGCGAGTCGATCACCGCCGCCACCGGTGCCGTACACGCCTCCCTCGACACCCACGCGGCTCTCGGCGACCTCGCCGCGCTCGTCGTCGGGGGGATCCTGACCGTCTTCGCCCTGTGGTGGCTGTACTTCGCGCAGAACGCGCCCCAACGGCTCACCACCCTCCGCGTCGCGCTCCTCTGGGGCTACGGGCACTACTTCGTCTTCGCGTCCGCGGCCGCCGTCGGCGCCGGCCGCGCACTCAACGTGTCCCACGCCACGGGCCACGGCCACCTCTCCGACCACGCGGCGGCAGCGGCCTACACCGTTCCCGTCGCGGTCTTCATCGCCCTCGTGTGGCTGTTGCACCACCCCACCCCGGTGCGGCCCGACACCGCCGACATCGTGCATCCGGTCGCGGTCGCCGCCATTCTCGCCGCAACGTTCACGCCTTCGCCCGTCCTCGTCACGGGCATCCTCGCCGCGCTCCTCATCGCCGCGAAACTGAGCCTCTCCGCACGCGGCACCACGAAGGCGGGAACCGCCCAGGCGCCGCGCACATCGCCCTGATCGACGCCGTCGCCCGCTACGGACCGACGCTCAGAACCGGCCTGGCCGGCCTGCCCCCCACCCGGTCACGGGACAAGCTCGCAGCGAAGTCCGCGAAGTCAGCGAAGTCAGCGGGTGCTGCGGGCCGCCTGCCCCGGCAGGGCGATGCCGTGGGCCTGGGCGACCTTCCCCGGGCGCAGGGTCCACGGCACCGGTGAGGTGTCGGTCAGCCAGTCCTCGGCGACGATCCGGTGCACGACGAAGCCGCGCAGCGACCGCGACAGCTTCCAGCCCAGGCCCTTGCACAGCTGGCTGTAGGAGGGGCCGTGCCCGTGTTCCGCGCGGAAGGCGGCGGCGAAACCCGCGGCCTGCGGACCGCGGTCGGGGTGCCCGTCCTCCCAGGCGTCGTAGGCGGTGAGCACGGACCGGGGGGCGGGGATGCCGGCGGGGGGGTACATGAACGCCTTCGCGACCCGTCCGGTGGAGAACCGGCACAGCGGGCAGTGCTCGACCGCCTCCACGTGCCGCCGCAGAGCGGGGCTGGCACCGGACTTCCACCCGTCCCACTCGGCCGGGCTGATCTGCCCCGGTTCGGGGGCGGAAGGCGTCCGGCACGCTTCGGCGCGCTCCTCTTCCGCGATCTCGGCGGGGGTACGGAACAGGCCCGCGAGGTGGCGCACCACCGGGTCGAGCCGGTACGTGTCGCCGGAGAGTTCGGCGAGGAACCCCTTGACGGCGAGTTCGGGCACGGCGGCGCGGCAGGCCTCCGGCAGCTGGACCGGGATCTGCCCGTGGAGCTCGGAGGTGCTGTGGGCCGCCAGGAACAGGGCGGCCAGCCGGGTGGCCGGCGACGCCTTCCTGACCGGCTTCGCGATCCGCGCGCGCATGGCCCACCCCGACACCCGCGACCGTGTCCCCTTGCCCAGGGGCAGCGGGTGGTCCGTCTCACGGCTCATGTCCGGGACCTTGATCCCCACCGGGATGTCCTGGTCCCCGTCGACCAGCGAACCGGGCACCTGCCATCCGACGGCCTCCAGATCGGCCACGGCCCGGCGCGGGTCCTCCAGCTTCAACGAGCGCAGGTCGGTGCCGGTGACGTTACCGACGCCGCCCCGCGCGGCCCGGATGGCCACGACGACGGCAAGGAACTGCGCGTCGACGGACGCGAGCGGCAGTTCGACCACGTACGAGAGAAGCGCGCGTGCCGCCTCCCCCTGCCGTGTGGTCAGCAAGAAGGGCGGCAGGACGGGTTTCATGGACGGTGAGGCGGCGGTCTCTTGCGAGATGACAGTCTTGGGCACATCTCTCCTAACGCGGGGCGGCCGTCGAGGTCACGGGCAATGTCGCGCCCGGTCGAAATTCCGCACCTGACAACCTTAGTGAGACGTGATGTCTCCCGGCCTCCGACGCGAAGGCAATCACCGGACGCGAAGGCGGTCACCGGTCGGCTCGATGGCCACTGGTCGAGTCGACGGGGGTTCTGGTTGCATGGTGCGCCATGGATGCCATAGCCACGAGCGTCATCGCGGTCCTCGGTACTCTGCTGGGCTCGACGGTCACGCACGTCTTCCAGCAGCGATCCGCGCGGCGCACCGAGGCCAATGCCCAGCGGGAGCGACTGCGTCAGGGACGGCTCGACGTCTACGGCACGTACGCCGGACTGCTCGTCGACTTCCGCCAGGCCATGCTGCACCACTGGTTCTGCGTGCACGAAGGCCGCGACCCGGACGACGAAGTCTCCCTGCGCAACCGTTCGTTCGAGCTGCGCTCCACGACACAGCACGCCCTCTTCCAACTCCAGCTGATCACCGCCGAACCCCCGCTCATCGCCGCCGCGGTCGAGGTCTTCTCGGCGGTCGGCAGGATCAACCGCGCGGAGGACCTCGATGACGTCGCGGCCCGGCGGGCGGCGACCCGGAACCTGATCGACGCCTTCGTCGGGACTGCACGCCGACACGTCTGAGGACAGGGGCGGACCCGGGAACCAATGCGTCCCTCAGTTCCGGACAGCCGACGGGGCGGCCGCGAGATATCCGGCATGGAGCTGTCCGGGAGAAGGACTTTTCCGAATCCTTCCCGCCCCCGACATCGAATCACACATCTCGTACGGGATATCCCGACCCGGAAGTCACTCTCCCTCAACTCGGTTGTTTCATAGCCCCATTCGCGGGATATCCCGCCGCCTCCCTCTCTCGGCCAGAGTGACAAGGGTTGAACGACGAGTACCGAACGGCACCTGTCCGAACGGGGGAGAAACGAGATGAGGATCCAACAACGCATTGCAGGGCCGCTCACCGGAACAGCTCTGCCGGCAGGCGCGTTGGCCGACACGGCCGCGCCGGCCCGGGCCTGCGGCCCGAACCCGGCGGTACGTACTTCCGGCGCGACCCCGGAAGTCACGCCGTCAAAATGGTCCTCCGCGCGTGGTCGGTTCATCGGCAAGGCGGAGTTCCATCCGTACGACGAGAAGCTCTACGTCTACGACACCAAAAACGACGGGGGAGGACGGGGAAGGCCGCGCCCCCGGGGGCGGGACGCGGCCTTCGCGGCCTTCGGCTCCCAGCCGGTCGCGGCTGCGGTCGGACCGGGTGAGACGGGGCTCAGCAGCCCACCGACCAGGCGTGCGAGCCGCCCTGGTCCCGCTACGCGGACCGCAGCCGGTAGGCGTACGTATAGGTGCGCCCCGCGTGCAGCAGGTACTCCGCGAGCGGAGGGGCGCCCCAGGAGTCGTTGCCGCCGACCCCCATCTGCCGGTGGTTGACGCCCAGGATCGTCTCGTCGCGCCGCTTCAGCTCGTAAGGGTGCTTCGGCCCGTCCAGGTCGAACGGCGAGTGGTGCAGGACGCTCGTCTCCAGCAGGGGACCGTCCTCGTCCGGATCGGCCCGCACCAGAAGTCCGGTGCCCGACCGGTCAGTGACCGACAGATGGCGTACGTCGGTCATGTTGCCGGTCTGCTCGGGCCGGACGTACGGCGCGACCTGCTGGTCGACGGTGGAGCGGTAGCGGCCCACGAACGCGCCGGTGTGCCGGTCCCAGTAGTTCTCCTGCGGGCCGCGCCCGTACCAGTCGATCTGCTCGAAGCCCTCCGGGACCGTCAGCAGTGCGCCCACCATGGGCAGATCGGGCAGCCCGGCGGCGGCCTCCAAGGTGTGCCGGACCCGGATCTCGCCGTCCCCGCGCACAGTGAACACCGTGGTCCAGGTGGACGCCGTGGGTGCGGTGGGCAGGGTGCACGCCACCTCGACGGTGACCACTCCGGGCGACGGCCGGCCGGTCTTGACGGAGGTGACCTTGCGGTCGGTGCCGGCGTCCCGCCAGGTCCGCAGGGAGTTCTGGGCGCCGCGGCCGATGTCGTTGTCGGTGGGCCCGCGCCAGAAGTTCGGCACCGGGCCGCCGGCCAGCAGCAGCCGCCCCTTCACCCGGTACGACGCCAGCGTTCCGGTGGACTTGTCCAGGACCACGTCCATGTCGCGCCCGCTGATCCGTACGCGCGCGTCGGTCTCGTCGAGGTCGAGGGCGGGCAGCGTGTCCGGGGCCGGGTCGGCGGGGGCCGGGGTGTGCCAGTCGAGAGCGAGCTGTTCGGCGGCCACGGTGTGCCCGGCATCGGCCCAACTGGCCTTCGCCTTCAGCACGAAGGAGACGTTCAGCCAGTACTCGGCGCCCGGCTCGGGCTTCTGCGGCTTCCGGTAGGGGACGCGCACGGTCCCCTCGCCGCCGGGCGCCACCTTCGGCGCCGCGAGCCTGCCGTGCTGCACGCTCCGGCCGTCGCAGGTCACGTCCCAGCGCAGCTCGTACGCGTCCAGGCCGCTGAACAGGTGCTTGTTGCGCACCGTGACCGTCCCGGCCGCGAGATCCGCCGCGAGGACCGCGACCGGCTGGTACACCTTCTTGAGCTCCAGCAGCCCGGGATGCGGCGTACGGTCGGCCGCGACCAGGCCGTTGCAGCAGAAGTTGGCGTCGGTGGGGTACCCCTCGTGCCAGTCCCCGCCGTACGACAGGTAGGTGTGCTTCGCGTCGCCCGGTACCGGGAGCCGGATCGCCTGGTCGACCCAGTCCCACACGAACGCACCGTGCAGATTCGGGTAGCGGTCGAAGATGTCCCAGTACTCCTTGAGGTTGCCGCTGCTGTTGCCCATGGCGTGCGCGTACTCGCAGAGCATGAAGGGCGTCTGCTTGCCCGACCTGCCGTACGCCTCCACCTGCGCCGGCTTGGTGTACATCTCGCTGTGCAGGTCGGCGACTTCGTTCATGCCCTCGTAGTGCACGGGCCGGGAGGCGTCCCGGGCGTGCACCCAGTCGGCCATGGCCTGGAAGTTGGACCCCCCACCGGCCTCGTTGCCCAGCGACCAGACCACGACGCTCGGGTGGTTCTTGTCGCGCTCGACCATGGAGCGGATCCGGTCGACACAGGCGTCGGTCCACTCCGGCAGGGAGGCCGGCAGGGTGTCGCGCACGCCGTGGCTCTCCAGGTTCGTCTCGTCGACGACGTACAGGCCGTACTCGTCGCACAGCTCCAGCCAGCGCGGGCTGTTGGGGTAGTGCGAGGTGCGCACGGCGTTGATGTTGTGCTGCTTCATCAGCCGGATGTCCTGGAGCATCCGCGGCTCGCGGATCGCCTGGCCGTGGTCGGGGTCGGACTCGTGGCGGTTGGTGCCGCGGAACATGACGGGCTTGCCGTTCACGGTGAACCTGCCCGGCCCGAAGTCGACCTCGCGGAAACCGGTACGGGTCCGCTGGACGTCGACCGTCCGCCCCGAGCCGTCGGTGAGCGTGACGACCACGGTGTAGAGGTTCGGGTCCTCGGCCGACCACAGCGCGGGCGCGGCGACATCCGCCTTCAGCGTCACCTCCACGTCCTCGCCCGAGCCCTTCGGGTCGACGTCACCGGTGAGCGGACGGCCGACCCGGCGCCCCCGCCCGTCGTACAGCACCGCCTCGATCCGGTGGCGGCCTGCGGCCTCGGCGCCGCCCCGGTCGCGCACCGTCGTGGTGACCGTGAGGACCGCGTCGCGGTACGCGTCGTCCAGCGCGGTCCGCACGAAGAGGTCCTGCACATGGACCGGCGCGATCGCGTACAGATAGACGTCCCGGAAGATCCCGGACAGGTCGATCATGTCCTGGTCCTCGAGCCAACTGCCGTCGGACCAGCGGTAGACCTCGACGGCCAGGGTGTTGTCGCCCGGCCGCACGTGGTCGGTGATGTCGAACTCGGCGGGGGTGTAGCTGTCCTCGCTGTAGCCGACCCGTTTGCCGTTGACCCAGAGGAAGAACGCCGACTTCACGCCCTGGAAGGAGATCAGGGTGCGCCGGCCCGACCAGTCGCGCGGCACGGTGAAGGTGCGGCGGTAGGAGCCGACCGGGTTGAAGTCGTGCGGAACCGCGGGAGGCGCGGGGGTCTCGTAGCCGATCCACGGGTAGCGGATATTGAGGTAGATCGGCTCCGGATAGCCCTCGATCTCCCAGTTCGACGGTACGGGGATCCGGTCCCAGCCGCCGTCGTCGTAACCGGGCGCCTCGAAGCCGGCGGGCCGGGCGTCGGGGTTCCTGGACCACTTGAAGCGCCAGGTTCCGTTCAGGGAACGGAAGTAGGGCGACTTCTCCATGTCTCCGCGCAGTGCCTCGGAGCCGCTCGCGTACGGCACGAGCCGGGACCGCGCCGCCTCTCTGCCGACCTGGAAGACTCTCGGCTCCGCGTCCCACTCGGGGGCGTCCGCGGCGAAAGCCTGTCTCTGCGCTGAGAAGACGGCCCAGCCCGCGAGGGCTGCTCCGGTCGAAAGGACGGAACGACGGCTCGGACGGTATGCGCTCATGAAGCGACTCCGAACGGAAGGCAACAAGAACCATCACCATCAGACGAAATCACTCAGCACGCAAGACTCCGCGCGGGATCGCCACGCGTCGCGGCCTGATCCCGCCGAAAGGCCCTATCGGCAGCCACCGGAAATCCGGCACCCCTCCGCACACGGCTACGGCAGCTCACCCGACCGGCAGTCCGGCTTCGCCGCGCATTCCACCCAGAGCAGCTTGCCGCCCTGCCCCGGAAGCCCGCCACGCATCGGGTACGCACCCCAGCACTCCGCGTAGAGCGTGACGAGATACAGCCCCCGCCCTCTCTCGGCGAGCTCCGCAGGCGCCTGCTCACTCCACCGGAACGGCGCCGGGATCCGCGGATCGGTGTCCCACACACCCAGCCGGACCCGGCTGCGCCCCGCGTCACGCATACGCAGGGAGTACGACCCCGAAGAGTGCTGGTACGCGTTGGTGACGAGCTCGCTCGCCAACAGTTCCGCGGTTTCGAGGAGTTCGGACATACCGTGAACGCGGAGTACGTGACGGAGCGTATGCCGGGCCACCCCGGGGGCCCGGGGATCCCGCGGGAGTTGGAGGGTGTACGTCCAGGGCGGCGCTACGGTGGCCGTGGGCATGGAAGTCTCCGATCGCGAGGGGCGGAAGGTGGGGATGGAGGGTCCTGCGGTGGGTGCCCGGTGACGAGGCCGCTCCGTCGAGCGGGGTGCTTCCGGGCGGGTGGCCTGGGACCGAGATTAGACGGATGCAAGGATTCCTTGCACTCGCGGACCGGAATCCTTGATATGAATCACTCGTGTGAGTGACAGTCCAACCCAGCTGCATTGCAATGGGAGTTCGAGATGGCACGCAGGGCCGCCCCCTCCGCACGTCGCACACGACTTGGCGCCGAGCTGCGCAAATTGCGGGAACGCGCCGGAATGACCACCACGCAAGCGGCCGACCTCCTCGGTACCAGCTCGGGACAGCTCAGCAACATGGAGGTGGCACGCTTCGGGGTGAGTGCCGAACGAGTACGGGTCGCGGCCCACACGTACTCCTGCACGGATCAAGCCCTGATCGAGGCACTCGTATCCATGACGACCGACCGCAAGCGCGGCTGGTGGGAGGAGTACCGGGAGATCCTTCCGCCCAAGCTGCTCGACCTGGCCGAGATCGAGCACCACGGCACCGCCTTGCACGCGGCACACAGCATCCACATCCCCGGCCTGCTCCAGACCGTCGATCACGCCCGGGAGATCTATCGGCAGGCCGTCCCCGACTTGCCACCGCCGGAGATCGAGCACCGCGTCTCCTACCGCATCAAGCGGCAGGAAGTCCTCTATCGCACAAGCCCTGCGCCCTACCGGGCCGTTATTCACGAGGCAGCTCTGCGCATGCGGTTCGGCGGCCCGGACATCGCCCGGAGTCAGCTCCGGCACCTGCTCGAGATGAGCGAGCTCCCCCACACAGCCATCCGCGTGATCCCCTTCGAGGCCAGTTGCTACCCGGGTTCGGGGCAATCCCTCTACTACGTACGCGGCCCCGTTCCCGTACTCGACACCGCGCAGCTCGACCAATCGCACGGCCCCGTGTTCATCGACGCGGAATCCCAACTGGCCCAGTACCGACTTCTGCTGGAGCGCCTCAATGCCGCTTCCCTGAACGTCGAACAGTCCCAGGAACTCATCCACAAGATCGCCCAAGGCCTGTGAAAGGAACCCTGATGCCCGCACACTCCTGGCAGAGGTCGTCCTACTGCGCACAGGGAGAAGCCTGCCTCCACGTGGCCGCCCACAACGGCAAGGTGAGACTCACCGAATCAGGCGACCCCAGCGGCGCGATACTCCGGACCACCCCCGCCGCCCTCGACGCCCTCCTCCGCACGCTCAAGGAGGACCGGCTCCATGACTGACCAGCCCGCCGACCTGACCTGGATCCGCGCCGCCCCCGAGGACGAGCCCGGACCCGGCCCCTGGATCGAGATCGCGTTCGGCGAGGTCGATCTCGTCCACCTGCGCGAGACCAGCGACCCCGAGAACGTGGTCACGACCACCCGCACCAAGTGGGAGGCCTTCGCCAAGGGCGTCCGGGCCGGCGAGTTCGACCACTTCACCGAACCCGCGACCGGCTCGGCGCCCGCGCGGGGTTCCGCCTGACCGGGGCGTCATGACCGGATGGATGTCCCGGACCCCACGCCACGCGGTAGCGCTGGTCTGCGCGTACGCGACCGGCCTCCTCCTCGTGGGGTCCGTCGCCCACATCACCGGCCTCCTCCAGCACGGCCTTCGCCCCTACGACTGGGCTCCCGGTTGGCTGAACCTGTACTGGACCTCGCTGGCTCTCCTGGACACGCTCGCGGCGCTTCTCCTGCTCCGGGGAAGGCGCGCAGGGGTAGACCTGGCCTGCGCCATCATGGCGACCGACCTCGTCGCCAACTGGTACGCGGTCCACGGCATCCAGCACAGCCACTTCACGGTGCAGCCCGGTCTGCAACGGCTCACCGCTTTCACCGTGCTCGTACTGGGAACAGCACCGTTCGCCCGCAGGCACCTCACCAGGTGACGGCCGCCCGCGAACGCCACTTGGATGCGGGCCCCCTCCGGGAGTGCGAGCGCCTGACAGGTACGGGCACGTGTCCGAAGACCTCGATGCGGGCATGATCAATCGCATGAAAGCGGGCAAGAGGGACGTCGCGACCAACGGCACGAGGCTCAACACGGGCGGCCTTACGGGCGGCCGTACGGGCGGCCGAGCAGGCACAGAACCGAGTCCGGGGCAGATCCTGCACTGGAACTTCTTCATAGGCGGACACCTGAGCGCCTCCGTTCCCGTCCGCCTCGTCGAACGTACGACCGCGGGTCAGCTGCTGTGGATGGAGACCGGCACGCCGATGTGGCGGACCGCCCTGCCGCGCGGCACCACGCATCTGCGGGACATCGCCCCGCACGAACGCCCCGCCGACGGGTACCCCGTGGTCCCGGACCGGTGGCCGATGGGCAACGCCCTCTTCTACCAGCCGACCGGCGCGGCCCACTCCGTCCTGTGGCTGTTCGGGCGCAGACAGAAGTTCCGCGGCTGGTACGTCAATCTGGAACGCCGGCTCCATCACGGCGACGACATCGACATCGCGGACCACGAGCTGGACCTCAACGTGGCGCCGAACCGTACCTGGCGATGGAAGGACGAGCAGTCCTTCGCGGAGAAGACCGGCCACCCCGCGTACTGGACCGCCGAGGAAGCGGTCGCCATCCGCTCCGAGGGGGACGCGGTCGCACGGCTCGCCGAGGCCGGAACGTTTCCCTTCGACGGCTCCTGGTGCGATTTCAAGCCACCGTCGGCCTGGACGACACCACCCCGTCCACCCAACCCCCGCCGCTCGCTCCTCTGAACGACGCACACCCCCACCTCGCCATACATGCGCCGATAGGTGCGGTTCAGGCATTTGATGTCGGTCTCGGCCAGGGTGGCGCGATGGCGATCATTGCCCGGCGTCACCCTCCGTGATACACAGAGTAACGATATGTAATTCGCTCACACACCGATTCGATCCGCAGGTCAGGGCGGTCAGACCGGTCAAATGTGCGAGATCCGGGTAAAGAGAGCTGCCAAGTCGTCGTGCGAACGCAGTTTCATCAGCGAAGATAGAGGGTGACTCGTGCCGTGCGGTGCGGGCACCGAACTACCCAGCAAGGGCGGTGACTTAAATGATCCTGGCAGCTGAAAAGGGCGACATCACCACCATCATCGGCGGAATCGCCCCGAACTGGGGGCCGTTCGGGACCTTGGGCAACGAGGCCCGCGTCATGATCGAAGTGGTGATGGCGATCGCCATCCTGCTCTGCCTCGGCATCGCGATCTGGGGAGCGGCGAAACAACGGATCGGCGCGACGGCTCTGCGCGACACGTTCAGCGCGGAGCAGGGCAAGGGGCTGATCGTCGCCGGCCTCACCGGTGTGTTCATCATCGGATCGCTGGGAACCCTGTTCACCATCGTCTACGGGATGGCTGTCTAACCGACCGTCAGCCCGCGTCCTGGGGCACTCCCGCCCCGTCCCCACCATCCGCCCGTCGTGCCCACCGGCAGAGGTTGCGTCTCCCTGATGTCGAGTCACCACACCGCGCCCGCGCGGGAACCAGCACGGCTACCGTCGTACTACGACGCGGTTCAGGCAACGGTTGAGGGGGCGTACGCGGCATGAGTCCCGACGACGACGGCTACGGCAACGACTCCGGCCGTTCGAACGACGGCTACAGCACCCTCGGCGGCACGCGTCAGACCCGCACCCGCCTCCCCGACACCCAGGGCGGCGACGGCTACGGCCCCCGCCGCCCGGCCCGCAACTCCCGCTCGCTCTTCACCGTCCTCGGCGTGGTGGTCCTGCTCCTGGCCGCCATCGCCTTCGCGAACATGGGCGGAGGCGGCGGGGACAACGGCGGCAACGGTGCGCGCGGAAGCGACGCCAAGAAGGCCGGCTCGGCACCGACCGCGGCCACGGGGACGAAGCCGGTGACGGGGAAGAACGGCTCGATTCCCTCGGGGTACGCGCATGACGAGCAGGGGGCGCAGAGCGCGGCGTCCAACTTCGCGGTGGCGCTCGGCTCTGTCGAGATGTTCAAGAAGGACAGCCGGCACGCGATCGTGGATGCCGTTTACACCTCCCAGGCTGCGGCGAAGCTCAGAGGCCCTCAGGACGCCGCCTACTCGCCCGCATTCCTTGCAAAGCTCGGCCTCGACAGTGACGGCAAGGCGCCACAGGGCAGCACATTTGTGTCACGAACAATCCCCGTGGGCACCAAGCTGGACTCCTTCGAAGGCGATACGGCCAAGGTGTCCGTTTGGTACACGGGGTTGATCGGCATGTCCGGTCCGGGTTCCACCGATCCTGTTCGTACCTCCTGGAAGACCTTCACTGTCGAGCTCACGTGGACGGACGAGGGTTGGAGGACCGTCAGCGACTCCCAGAAGGACGGTCCGGCGCCGGTCCCTGGGGATGTAGCGGCTTCCAGTTCAGACGAGATCAGCAAGGCCGTCGAGGAATACGGAGGCTTCACTTATGCCAGGTAGCCCTCGCCTTCGCTCCGTCGTCACTGCTCTGGCTACAGTGCAAACGGCTGTCGTCCTCCTGTCCGCACGCGCTGTTGCCGCGCCCAGCCCGTCCCCCTCGCCGAGTTCAGGAAGCAAGGCCTGCGACCTGCTCATCGGCCCCGCCAAGCAGTACTGCGAAGGCGACGCAGGCACCAGCAAGTCCAACGCCCCCAAAAGCACCGACCCCGCCCTGGACCCCCTCACCTCCCTGGGCCGCGGCTGTGCCGACGCCGCTGCCTGGATCGTCGGCAAGCTCAGCGACGCCGTCAAAAGCACCGCGAACGTCGACTTCACGAACACCCGGTTCCTCCAGCAGTACGCGATCGTCTTCGCCGCCTCCACCGTGCTCACCCTCGTCCTGTGGCTGCTCGCCGTCGCCAAGCGCGCCATCCGCGGCGTGCCGCTCACCACCGCCATCTCCGAGGCCATCGGCTTCCTGTGGCTGACGGTCCTCGCGTCCGCGTTCACGCCGCTGATCCTGTACACGATCGTCTCCGCGACCGACGCCGTCACCGAGGTCATCGCCTCGTCCTCCGGCGGGCAGACAGACGTCTTCTTCGGATCGTTCGCCGAGGCGCTCAAGAAGGACTCCGACATCGGCGGCGGGCCGATCATGCTGATCGTCGTCTCGCTGGTGTCGATCCTCGCCGCGGGCATCCTCTGGCTGGAACTGGTGATCCGGGCCGCCCTGCTCTACGTCGGCGCCCTGCTCGGAACCGCCGTGTACGCGGGGCTCGTCGACAAGAACATGTGGGGACACGTACGCCGCTGGGCAGGCATCATGATCGCGGTGATCATGGTGAAACCGGTCATCGTCATCGTGCTCGGCCTGGCCGGCGCGCTGTCCTCGGACGACGGGCCCGACGCGTTCTCCGCCGTCGTCTCCGGGCTGGCCATCATCCTGCTCGCGATCTTCGCCTCCGGCATGATCTACCGCTTCGTCCCCGGCTTCGGCGACGAGATCCAGGGCGCCCGTACCAACCGCAAGCAGGCCACCGACGGCTCCCAGGCCGCCGCGATGATCAGCTCACCCGCGGCTCTCGTCTCCCAGGGCATCAAGACCCACAGCAGCCGCGGCGGCGGCCAGGACAGCGGAGGCGGCAACAACAGCGGCGGCGGACGCCCCGCCAATCCGGTCAGCGGCGGAGTCGCCGCCCACAGCTCCCGCAATTCCGGGAGCGGGGTCGGCGGCGGATCTGTCCCCTCCGCCGCACCTCCGCCCCGCAGCGGATCGGGTCCCACCTCCGGTACCCCGCACGGCAGCCGCAGCCCGCGCCGCGGATCAGGCGGTTCAGGTAACAACAGCACAGGAGGTGGCGGGCGTTGAGCACGCAGTCCCATCCGATCGCGCCCCGCCGTACGTATCTCATCGGCCGGGCCAGGCCCAACGCGATGGTCGGCAAGAACCGCGAGACCGGCGAGATCGCCCTCATCATCGGCGGGGCGTTCCTCGGCATGATGAGCGGACTGCTCGTACCGGTCCTGTCCATGCGGATCGTGCTGCTCACTGGCTTCCCGCTGCTCGCCCTGGCGATCGTCTACGTCCCGTACAAGCACCGGACCTTCTACAAGTGGTTCGAGATCAACCGCAGCTACAAGCGCTCCCTGCGCCGCGGCACCGCGTACCAGTCCGGCGCCATGGAAGCGGGCGTGAGCGCCGACGGGCGTGAGGTCGAGATCGGACCGCCCCCCGGCATCGGCCGGATCAACTGGCTGGCCGCGCCCTTCGGGCCGGACGAGATCGCCGTACTGCTGCACGCCGACCGCCGCACCGTCACCGCAGCGATCGAGATCGAGGGGCCGGGCGTCGGGCTGCGCGACAGCGAGGACCAGGAAGCACTCGTCGACCGGTTCGGCACCCTGCTCAAGCACGTCGCCAACGGCGACGGCTTCGTGACCCGCATCCAGATGCTGGCCCGCACCCTGCCCGCCGACCCCGACGCGCACGCCAAGGACGTCGCCCAGCGCGGCGACAAGGCATCCCCGGGCTGGCTCCAGGAGTCGTACGACCAGCTCCAGTCCATGGTCTCCACCTCCAGCGAACAGCACCGCGCCTACCTCGTGGCCTGCATGGAGTTCGACCGCGAGCTCGCCGCCGAGGCCAACGCCATGGCCCGCGCCGCCCGCCCCCACGGCGGCCGCAAGCTCGACCGGGACGCAGGCCTCGCGGTCGTCATGGCGCGCGAGCTCACCGACATCTGCGCCCGCCTCGCCGAGGCCGACATCCGGGTACGCCAGCCGCTCGGCCAGAGCCGCCTGGCCTCGCTCGTCCACTCGATGTACGACCCCGACCACCCCATCGACCACATCCAGGCCATGACGAAACGCAACGCCTGGCCGGCCGAACTGGACGCGGTCGAACCGACGTTCCTCCAGGCCAAGACCCGTGAGTCGTCCACCCGCGCGCCCTGGTGCCACTCCACGGCCTGGGTGAAGGAGTGGCCGATGACGCCCGTCGGCGTCAACTTCCTGGCCCCGCTCCTCGTCCACACGCCCGATGTGATCCGTACGGTCGCGGTCTGCATGGACCTCGAACCCACCGAGATCGCCATCGAGCGGATGCTCACCGAGAAGACCAACGACGAGGCCGAGGCCAGCCGCCAGGCCAAGATGAACC
The DNA here is from genome assembly GCF_036226405.1 of Streptomyces sp. NBC_01260. NCBI lineage: Bacteria > Bacillati > Actinomycetota > Actinomycetes > Kitasatosporales > Streptomycetaceae > Streptomyces > Streptomyces sp. NBC_01260. The sequence goes on from NZ_CP108464.1 coordinate 3,780,987, forward strand.
GCACCGTCGACCCCCGCGACATCGCCGCCCACGGCAGGCTCGACCAGCGGGGTGAAGATCTCGCCAGCGGCGCGGCCGGGGTGAACCTGGTGGGGTACATCACCGTGTCGTCGCGTTCGCCCGAGTCCCTCGCCCGCGACAAGCGGACGATCCGGGCCTCGGCCGGCAAGTCGTATCTGAAGCTGGAGTGGTGCGACCGCGAGCACCACCGCGCGTTCGTGAACACCCTGCCGTTCGCCACCGGCATCCGCCGCTAGCCGCACACGGCCGAGAGCACCGAGCACCGAGCACCGAGAGAGACGAAAGGGAGGTCGGTCACGCCATGCGAGATCCGCTGTCCGCGTTGTCGGACGCCTTTACCGCCTTCCTCTTCGGGAAGGTGGAGACGACCCGGCTGCCCGTCCGCACCTCCACCGGACAGGCCCAGGCGGTCTACCTGCCCACCGCCGCCCCCGGCCTCGGCGACTCCGGCGTGATCATCGGCCGCGAGGTGTACTCCGGCAAGGGCTACATCTACGACCCCTTCCAGCTCTACGGACAGCAGCTCCCCGCCCCGCACTGGCTGGTGCTCGGCGAGTCCGGGAACGGCAAGTCCGCGCTGGAGAAGACGTACGTGCTCCGCCAGCTCCGTTTCCGCGACCGCCAGGTCGTCGTCCTGGACGCCCAGGGCGAGGACGGCGTCGGCGAATGGAACCTCATCGCCCAGGAACTGGGCCTGACCCCCATCCGCCTCGACCCCACCTCCGCGCTCAACGGCGGCATCCGGCTCAACCCGCTCGACCCCGCGATCACCACCACCGGACAGCTCGCCCTGCTCCGCACGATCATCGAAGTCGCCATGGGCCACGGCCTCGACGAACGGTCCGGCTTCGCGCTCAAGGTCGCGCACGCCTTCGTGAACGAGACGAAGGCCGACCGCCAGCCCGTCCTGATGGACATCGTCGACCAGCTGCGCCACCCGGAACCCGAGTCCGCCCAGGCGATGAACGTGGACATAGACGACGTACGGGCCTGGGGCCTGGACGTCGCCCTCGTCCTGGACCGGCTCGTCGACGGCGACCTGCGCGGCATGTTCGACGGGCCGACGTCCGCCGACATCGATCTGGACGCCCCACTGATCGTCTTCGACCTCTCGCACATCGACCGCAACTCGATCGCCATGCCGATCCTGATGGCGATCGTCGGTGTCTGGCTGGAGCACACCTGGATCAGGCCCGACCGGAAGAAGCGCATCTTCCTGGTCGAGGAGGCCTGGCACATCATCAACTCACCATTCGTGGCCCAGCTCTTCCAGCGCCTGCTGAAGTTCGGCCGACGGCTCGGGCTGTCCTTCGTCGCCGTCGTCCACCACCTCAGCGATGTGGTCGACGGGGCCGCGGCGCGGGAAGCGGCGGCCATCCTCAAGATGGCGTCGACCCGCACGATCTACGCCCAGAAGGCCGACGAGGCCAGAGCCACCGGCCGGGTGCTCGGGCTGCCCCGATGGGCGGTCGAGATCATCCCCACGCTCACCCCGGGCATCGCCGTCTGGGACGTCAACGGCAACGTCCAGGTCGTCAAACACCTGATCACCGAGGCCGAACGCCCCCTCGTCTTCACCGACCGCGCCATGACCGAGTCCTCAGCCGTCGACCTGCTCCCGGAGGACGTACGCGCCGCCGAACTGGAGGCGGAACAGCGCGCGGCCCGGATCGAGAACCAACAGCGGCTCAACGAGTCGTCCGAGTCAACGGTGGCATGACATGGCACGGCGCGGCGAGGCACGGCCCGGTGGCACCGGGGAGGGCAGCGGCGGCATCCCCGACGGACTACTGATCGGCCTGCTGGCCTTTCTGCTCGGGCTGACCCTGCTGGCCTGGACGGCCACCGGTCTGTCCGGACTCCTCGCGCACGGCGCCTGGCCGCACGGCGTCACGCTCGCCGAGACCCCGCTGGCCATGCGCCGACTGGTGGAGGCCCCGCACGACCTGCCGGCCGCCTGGCCGACCACACCCGCGGGGGAGCTCTCCGGGTACGGCCTGTTCTGGGGCCTGTTCATAGGCGAACTGATGGTGCTGGTGGTGCTGACCATCTTCGTCATGGGCGTGGTCGCGCGCTGGCGCGGCGTACGGTCCCGGCAGCGCGCCCAACGGCTGGAACAACTGGAGCAACATCAGCTGGACCACGCCCGGCCGCGGCCCGACCTGGGCAAGCGACAGGAGTACGCGCACGAGGTCCCGGCCCCCGACCCCGCACAGGCCCCGGCAGCCCGCACCGCCCCACGGGAGCCGGCCCCGGCGGCCGCGGAACACCTCACCGAACCACAGCCACCGCCACCATCACAGCCACAGCCACAGGCCACGACCCCGCCCGGCGCCACAGGCACCATCGCCGCCACCGAGCTCCTCGCGACCGCGCCGCCGCTCACCGTTCCCTCTCCCCGCGCCCCCCTCGTCGTCTACGGGCCCGCCGCCACCCGTCGGCCCACCGTCGTCCAGGCCATCAGCGAAGCCGACGGGCCCGTGCTCGTCGTCACCTCCGACCCCAGCGTCTGGGCCGAGACCAAGGACGCCCGCGCCAAGCTGGGCCCCGTCCTCATCTACGACCCGGGCCACCTCTGCGACACCCCGGCCAGGCTCCACTGGGCCCCCACCGCCGGCTGTGAGCTGCCCGACCGGGCGGCCGCCCGCGCCGCGGCCCTCCTCGCCCCGGTCCGCCCGCAGGCCCGCATCGACGCGGCGACGGCCGACACCGCCGAAACGCTCCTCCAGTGCTGGCTGCACGCCGCCGCCATCGACGGCCGCCCCTTCCGCCAGGTCCACCGCTGGGCACAGGGCGGCGCCGCGCACGAACCGGTGCGGCTGCTCCGTACCCACCCCAAGGCCGCATCCGGACTCGCCGGACTGCTGGAGTCCGCACTCACCGCACACCCCGAACGCCGCGAGATGGCACAGGAACTCGCCGTACGGGCCTTCGGCGCGCTCTCCTCGGTCCACATCCGCGACTCCTGCACCCCCAACCGAGCCGATGCGCTCGCGCTGGAATCCTTCGCGGACGAGGGGGGCACCCTCTACGTGGTGGGTGAACCCATCGAGAACCCCCGATCGGCCCCCGGAGCCATGCCCCTGCTCACGGCGCTCGCCTCAGACGTGGTCGAGCACGGCCGCCGCATGGCCGCACGATCATCCACCGGCCGGCTCGACCCACCAATGACGCTCGTCCTCGACGACGTAGCAGCCGTGGCACCCCTGCCCGGGCTGCCCGAACTGCTGGCGAGCGGCAAGAACCAGGGCCTGCCGACCGTCGCCCTGCTCCGCTCCCCCGAACAGGGCCGCGCCCGCTGGACCAAGCCACTCCAGACGCCGAGCGCGCCCTGATCCTCTGCCCCACCAGGACCCTTACGGCCGGGCCACCGCATACTCCAGTTCACGGGCCGTGGGGTCACCCTGCATCGGCACCGTCTCCCCGGTCGGCACGAACCCGATCCGGCGGTAGAACGCCGAGGCCCGCGGGTTGTCCTCGTGCACATACAGCCGTACGCGCGCGATCCGCGGCTCGCCCAGCGACCACGCCCAGTCCATGCCGGCCCGGAACAGTTCCTCGGCCACTCCCCCGCCCCGCGCCTCGGGGCGTACGAACACCCCCACCACATGGGCCTGGTGGACGTCGGCCGCCGCACCGAACCGCACCTCCGCGTCGGGCCGCTCGATGAGCACGGTCACCGAACCCGCCCAGCTCCCGTCCGGCGCCACGGCGACGAACTGCCGCTTCTCACCGTCGCCCGTCTCCGAGGAACCGGCCGCCCGCTCCCGCCAGAACGCGTCGGGCCGCTCCACGCCCTGCTCGTACGTCTCCAGGAACGCCACCGGCGCCACCGGGTCCCGCAGCGCGGCCAGCCGGAGTTCCTTCACCAGCTGCCACTCCCCGGCACGCACCGGCCGTATCACGTAGTCCATGCGCCGATCCTCACCCGCCGCCGACGGCCGCGCAAACAGGTTCCCGCCGCGGCCCCGGCGTCGTACCCCGGTACTACGCGCGCCGCCGCTTCCCGCCCCCGGTCCGACGTGCCGCGCCCGCCAGCTCCGTAGCGTCGACCGCATGATCAGGGCATACGAACTCACCAAACGCTACGGGGACACCACCGTCGTCCAGGACCTCGACTTCACGGTCCGCCCCGGCACCGTGACCGGCTTCCTCGGCCCGAACGGCGCCGGGAAATCAACCACCATGCGCATGCTGCTCGGCCTGGACGCCCCCACCCGGGGCCGCTCGACCATCAGCGGACACGCGTACGCCACCCACAGCGCACCGCTGACCGAGGTCGGCGCCCTGCTGGAGGCCCGCTCCGTCCACCCCGGCCGCACCGCCTTCCACCACCTGATGTCCCTCGCGCACACCCACGGCATCCCCCGCAGCCGCGTCGAACACGTCCTCGACCTGGCCGGGCTGACCGCGGTCGCCGGGAAGCGGGTCAAGGGCTTCTCGCTCGGCATGGGCCAACGGCTCGGCATCGCCGCCGCACTGCTCGGCGACCCGGCCGTCCTCATCCTCGACGAACCCGTCAACGGGCTCGACCCCGAGGGCGTCCTGTGGATGCGCAACCTGCTCAGGTCCCTCGCCGCACAAGGCCGCACGGTCCTCGTCTCCTCGCACCTGATGAGCGAGATGGCGCTCACCGCCGACCACCTCGTCATCATCGGACGCGGCCGCCTCCTCGCCGACACCACCGTCGCCGACTTCATCGCCACGGCGGGCGGCGCCTCGGTCCGGGTCCGCACCCCGCAGGCCCCGGCCCTGCACGGCCTCCTCCAGGGACCCGGCATCGACATCACCGGCCCCACCGGTACCGAACCCGGTGAACTGGAGGTCCGCGGCGCGGACGCCGCCCACATCGGCCGTATCGCCGCCGCGCACGCCATCCCGCTGTACGAACTCACCCCGCGCACCGCCTCACTGGAACAGGCCTTCATGGACCTCACCCAGGAGTCGGTCGAGTACCGGATCACCGCCCCCGAAACGACCGGAGCCCCCGCATGACCACCGTGGCAGTCACCCCGCACCCCTACCGCATCACCCCGGCCCGGGTGCTGCGCTCCGAGTGGCACAAACTCCGGTCCCTGCGTTCGAGCTGGATCACCCTGGGATCGGCAGCCGCGCTGGTACTCGCCGTCGGCATCGTCATGGGCGCGACCTACACCTCCGGCGGCGGCGACTCGGACGTCGACACGGTGGTCATGGTCCTCTACGGCACCACACTCGGCACGCTCTGCACGGTCGTGCTGGGCATCCTGGTCACGGCGGGCGAGTACTCGACGGGCATGATCCGCGCCTCACTCACCGCCGTCCCCCGCCGGCTCCCGGTCCTGTGGGCGAAGGCGGCGGTCTTCGCCGCCACCGTGTTCACCGCCATGCTGGCCACCTCGCTGGTCACCTTCGCCGTCGCGCAGTTCTTCCTCGACGACACCGACCAGGCCGCCTCCTTCACCGATCCCGGCGTGCTGCGCGCCGTGGCGGGCAACGCCGCCGGGACCACGCTGCTGAGCCTGAGCGCCCTGGGCCTCGGTGCCCTGCTCCGCTCGGTCCCCGGCGCGATCGGCGCCTACATCGGGGGCGTGATGGTCCTTCCGGAGGTGCTCTCCATGCTTCCCTACGACGCGGTGGACACCGCAGTCCGCTACTTCCCCACCCAGGCCGCCGCGGTTCTGGGCTCCGCCACCCCGCTCCCCGACGCCGCCTCCAACGGCGCCGCCCTGCTCGCCCTCGTCCTCTGGGCCTCGGCCGCACTCCTCGCGGCAGCCGCGCTCCTGCGCCGCCGCGACGCATGACGCGGACGGGGCCGGCGACGAAGGTGCAAAGATCGCACGGGGAGACGTACGAAGCGGGGGACGCACAGGTGACGCACGACGGTACGGACCGGGCGGGGACACTGCGCCCCAGCCCGCTCACCGGGCACATCCAGCGACTGCTCCAGCGCGTCCGCGCGGCCGACCAACGCCGGCCCGCCGTCTGGGACGGACTGCTCACCACGTTCTGCATTCTGTTCGCCGTGCTCGACGTCTCCTCGGGTGGCTGGCGCACCGTCGCGGTCGACCCGAGCATGTCACCGCGGCTGGTGCTGCTGCTGAGCGCCGCGTTCTCCGCACCGCTGCTCCTGCGCCGCAGCCACCCGTCGGCCGTCCTGCTGTTCATGACCCCGTTCGCCCTGGTCAACGTCTGGTCGGGGGCGGTCGTCCAGGCCGCCTTCCTCCAGGAGATCGTGGTCTTCAACATCGCGCTCCGGCTGCCGTTGCGCACCCTGGCCGGGGCGGGCGGGATCGTGCTCGCCCCGCTCCTGATCGGCTCGGCCCGCTTCCCCGCGGACTGGAACCAGCTCTTCGTCCCCCATCTGTACGCGTTCGTGTTCGTCTCCCTGCTGGGGATCGTGTTCCGTACGCGCAAGGAGTACACGGAGGCCCTCGTCGACCGCGCCAACCGGCTGGAACTCGAACGGGACCAGCAGGCCCAGCTGGCGGCCGTCGCCGAACGGACGCGGATCGCCCGGGAGATGCACGACATCATCGGCCACAACCTCTCCGTCATCACGGGCCTCGCCGACGGCGGCGCCTACGCCGCGGCCAAGAGCCCGGAACGGGCAGCCCAGGCCCTGGACGCGATCGGCACCACCAGCCGCCAGGCCCTCGCCGAACTCCGCCGCCTGCTCGGGGTCCTGCGCGATCCCCCGGACCACGCCGACCGCACCCCGCAACCGACCCTCGACGACCTGGACACCCTGCTCGCGGGCGTACGGACGGCAGGCCTCCCGGTACGCCTGAGCCGCCGCGGTACGCCGCCGGCCGTCCCACCCACCGCTGGACGGCAGTTGACGGTCTACCGGGTGGTGCAGGAAGCCCTGACCAATACGCTGAAGCACGGCGGCGGACACTCCGCCCTGGCGGCCGAGGTCGTCCTGACCTACGGGGCGAAGGAGCTGGAGGCCGTGATCACCGACAACGGAACCCCTGATCCCGCGGCCACCGCACCCGACGGCACCGGACAGGGCATCACGGGCATGCGTGAACGCGCTTCCCTGTACGACGGCACCGTAGAAGCAGGCCGTCCCACCGGCACAGGCTGGCGGGTACGGCTCCGGCTCCCTCTGGAGGACTCCCCCTCGTGACGACCGTGCTCATCGCGGACGACCAGCCGATGCAACGCTTCGGATTCCGCATGCTGTTGGAGAGCCAGGACGACATGACGGTCGTCGGCGAGGCCGCCAACGGCCACGAGGCCCTCCAGCTCGTCACCCGGCATCAGCCGGACGTCGCCCTGATGGACATCCGCATGCCGCTGCTCGACGGCATCGAGGCGACCCGCCGCATCATCAGGACCGGCTCCCGCACCCGCATACTCATCGTCACGACCTTCGACCTGGACCGGTACGCGTACGACGGTCTGCGCGCCGGCGCGAGCGGCTTCCTCATCAAGGACGCGATGCCGCAGGAGCTGCTCTCCGGCATCCGGGCCGTCGCCAGCGGCGACGCGGTGGTCGCCCCCAGCCTGACCCGCCGTCTCCTGGACGCGTATGTCCAGCATCTGCCGACAACCCCCGGGGGACCCGCAACACCGGATGCACGCATCGGGGCCCTCACCGGCCGGGAACGGGAGATCCTCACCGTCATCGGACAGGGCTGGACCAACTCGGAGATCGCGGAGCGACTGCACCTCGCCGAATCGACCGTGAAGACCCATGTCTCCCGCATCCTCGCCAAAACCGGTGCCAGAGACCGCGTCCAGGCAGTGATCCTGGCGTACGACACCCACCTGGTCACCCCGGGCTGAGTGGGACAGGGCCGTTCTGGCCGGGAACGCAGAAAAGCCCCGTGCCACAAGGGCACGGGGCTCAACTACTATCAAAAGGAGTTCGGCGGCGTCCTACTCTCCCACAGGGTCCCCCCTGCAGTACCATCGGCGCTGAAAGGCTTAGCTTCCGGGTTCGGAATGTAACCGGGCGTTTCCCTAACGCAATGACCACCGAAACACTATGAAATTAACCAACACCGGAACAAAACACGGCCGTTCGTTATTTCAGAACTAACACAGTGGACGCGAGCAACTGAGGACAAGCCCTCGGCCTATTAGTACCAGTCAGCTCCACCCGTTACCGGGCTTCCACATCTGGCCTATCAACCCAGTCGTCTACTGGGAGCCTTAACCCTTCAAGAGGGTGGGAATACTCATCTCGAAGCAGGCTTCCCGCTTAGATGCTTTCAGCGGTTATCCTTTCCGAACGTAGCCAACCAGCCATGCCCTTGGCAGGACAACTGGCACACCAGAGGTTCGTCCGTCCCGGTCCTCTCGTACTAGGGACAGCCCTTCTCAATATTCCTACGCGCACAGCGGATAGGGACCGAACTGTCTCACGACGTTCTAAACCCAGCTCGCGTACCGCTTTAATGGGCGAACAGCCCAACCCTTGGGACCGACTCCAGCCCCAGGATGCGACGAGCCGACATCGAGGTGCCAAACCATCCCGTCGATATGGACTCTTGGGGAAGATCAGCCTGTTATCCCCGGGGTACCTTTTATCCGTTGAGCGACAGCGCTTCCACAAGCCACTGCCGGATCACTAGTCCCGACTTTCGTCCCTGCTCGACCCGTCGGTCTCACAGTCAAGCTCCCTTGTGCACTTACACTCAACACCTGATTGCCAACCAGGCTGAGGGAACCTTTGGGCGCCTCCGTTACTCTTTAGGAGGCAACCGCCCCAGTTAAACTACCCATCAGACACTGTCCCTGATCCGGATCACGGACCCAGGTTAGACATCCAGCACGACCAGAGTGGTATTTCAACGACGACTCCACAACCACTGGCGTGGCCGCTTCAAAGTCTCCCACCTATCCTACACAAGCCGAACCGAACACCAATATCAAACTATAGTAAAGGTCCCGGGGTCTTTCCGTCCTGCTGCGCGAAACGAGCATCTTTACTCGTAGTGCAATTTCACCGGGCCTATGGTTGAGACAGTCGAGAAGTCGTTACGCCATTCGTGCAGGTCGGAACTTACCCGACAAGGAATTTCGCTACCTTAGGATGGTTATAGTTACCACCGCCGTTTACTGGCGCTTAAGTTCTCAGCTTCGCCGACCCGAAAGTCAGCTAACCGGTCCCCTTAACGTTCCAGCACCGGGCAGGCGTCAGTCCGTATACATCGCCTTACGGCTTCGCACGGACCTGTGTTTTTAGTAAACAGTCGCTTCTCGCTGGTCTCTGCGGCCACCCCCAGCTCATGGAGTAAATCCAATCACCAGTGATGGCCCCCCTTCTCCCGAAGTTACGGGGGCATTTTGCCGAGTTCCTTAACCATAGTTCACCCGAACGCCTCGGTATTCTCTACCTGACTACCTGAGTCGGTTTAGGGTACGGGCCGCCATGAAACTCGCTAGAGGCTTTTCTCGACAGCATAGGATCATCCACTTCACCACAATCGGCTCGGCATCAGGTCTCAGCCTTAATGTGTGACGGATTTACCTACCACACGGCCTACACCCTTACCCCGGGACTACCACCGCCCGGGCTGGACTACCTTCCTGCGTCACCCCATCGCTTACCTAGTACAAGTCTGGTTCGTCGGCTCCACCACTACCCTCAACTCCGAAGAGATCGGGCCGGCTTCACGGACTTAGCATCGCCTGATTCAGTATTGGGCGTTTCAAAGCGGGTACCGGAATATCAACCGGTTGTCCATCGACTACGCCTGTCGGCCTCGCCTTAGGTCCCGACTTACCCTGGGCAGATCAGCTTGACCCAGGAACCCTTAGTCAATCGGCGCACACGTTTCTCACGTGTGTATCGCTACTCATGCCTGCATTCTCACTCGTGAACCGTCCACAACTCGCTTCCGCGGCTGCTTCACCCGGCACACGACGCTCCCCTACCCATCCATACTCCCGTTGGGGATATGTGTATGAATGACACGACTTCGGCGGTACGCTTGAGCCCCGCTACATTGTCGGCGCGGAATCACTTGACCAGTGAGCTATTACGCACTCTTTCAAGGGTGGCTGCTTCTAAGCCAACCTCCTGGTTGTCTCTGCGACTCCACATCCTTTCCCACTTAGCGTACGCTTAGGGGCCTTAGTCGATGCTCTGGGCTGTTTCCCTCTCGACCATGGAGCTTATCCCCCACAGTCTCACTGCCGTGCTCTCACTTACCGGCATTCGGAGTTTGGCTAAGGTCAGTAACCCGGTAGGGCCCATCGCCTATCCAGTGCTCTACCTCCGGCAAGAAACACACGACGCTGCACCTAAATGCATTTCGGGGAGAACCAGCTATCACGGAGTTTGATTGGCCTTTCACCCCTAACCACAGGTCATCCCCCAGGTTTTCAACCCTGGTGGGTTCGGTCCTCCACGAAGTCTTACCTCCGCTTCAACCTGCCCATGGCTAGATCACTCCGCTTCGGGTCTTGAGCGCGCTACTAAATCGCCCTATTCGGACTCGCTTTCGCTACGGCTTCCCCACACGGGTTAACCTCGCAACACACCGCAAACTCGCAGGCTCATTCTTCAAAAGGCACGCAGTCACGACTGCATGTGCAAGCACACACAGCGACGCTCCCACGGCTTGTAGGCACACGGTTTCAGGTACTATTTCACTCCGCTCCCGCGGTACTTTTCACCATTCCCTCACGGTACTATCCGCTATCGGTCACCAGGGAATATTTAGGCTTAACGGGTGGTCCCGCCAGATTCACACGGGATTTCTCGGGCCCCGTGCTACTTGGGTGTCTCTTAAACGAGCCGTTAATGTTTCAGCTACGGGGGTCTTACCCTCTACGCCGGACCTTTCGCATGTCCTTCGCCTACATCAACGGTTTCTGACTCGTCTCACAGCCGGCAGACCGTGAAAAAGAGATCCCACAACCCCGCATGCGCAACCCCTGCCGGGTATCACACGCATACGGTTTGGCCTGATCCAGTTTCGCTCGCCACTACTCCCGGAATCACGGTTGTTTTCTCTTCCTGAGGGTACTGAGATGTTTCACTTCCCCTCGTTCCCTCCACACTGCCTATGTGTTCAGCAGCGGGTGACAGCCCATGACGACTGCCGGGTTTCCCCATTCGGACACCCCCGGATCAAAGCTTGGTTGACAGCTCCCCGGGGCCTATCGTGGCCTCCCACGTCCTTCATCGGTTCCTGGTGCCAAGGCATCCACCGTGCGCCCTTAAAAACTTGGCCACAGATGCTCGCGTCCACTGTGCAGTTCTCAAACAACGACCAGCCACCCACCACCCCACCCTTACCGGGCGAGTTCACTGGGGCCGGCAACCGAAGGACGACCATGACGGCCGTACCTTCAGATACCCAACAGCGTGCCCGACCCGACCGATCACTCCCCACATTCCACGCCGAAGCAGTACTAGTGAAAAACAACCTGTCGTGCCGAATAGTCAACGTTCCACCCATGAGCTAACCACCGTCGATCGTTTGCCGACGTAGTGGCTCTGGATTCCTTGCGGAATCTAGATGCTCCTTAGAAAGGAGGTGATCCAGCCGCACCTTCCGGTACGGCTACCTTGTTACGACTTCGTCCCAATCGCCAGTCCCACCTTCGACAGCTCCCTCCCACAAGGGGTTGGGCCACCGGCTTCGGGTGTTACCGACTTTCGTGACGTGACGGGCGGTGTGTACAAGGCCCGGGAACGTATTCACCGCAGCAATGCTGATCTGCGATTACTAGCAACTCCGACTTCATGGGGTCGAGTTGCAGACCCCAATCCGAACTGAGACCGGCTTTTTGAGATTCGCTCCGCCTCGCGGCATCGCAGCTCATTGTACCGGCCATTGTAGCACGTGTGCAGCCCAAGACATAAGGGGCATGATGACTTGACGTCGTCCCCACCTTCCTCCGAGTTGACCCCGGCAGTCTCCTGTGAGTCCCCATCACCCCGAAGGGCATGCTGGCAACACAGAACAAGGGTTGCGCTCGTTGCGGGACTTAACCCAACATCTCACGACACGAGCTGACGACAGCCATGCACCACCTGTACACCGACCACAAGGGGGGCACCATCTCTGATGCTTTCCGGTGTATGTCAAGCCTTGGTAAGGTTCTTCGCGTTGCGTCGAATTAAGCCACATGCTCCGCTGCTTGTGCGGGCCCCCGTCAATTCCTTTGAGTTTTAGCCTTGCGGCCGTACTCCCCAGGCGGGGAACTTAATGCGTTAGCTGCGGCACCGACGACGTGGAATGTCGCCAACACCTAGTTCCCAACGTTTACGGCGTGGACTACCAGGGTATCTAATCCTGTTCGCTCCCCACGCTTTCGCTCCTCAGCGTCAGTAATGGCCCAGAGATCCGCCTTCGCCACCGGTGTTCCTCCTGATATCTGCGCATTTCACCGCTACACCAGGAATTCCGATCTCCCCTACCACACTCTAGCCTGCCCGTATCGACTGCAGACCCGGGGTTAAGCCCCGGGCTTTCACAACCGACGCAACAAGCCGCCTACGAGCTCTTTACGCCCAATAATTCCGGACAACGCTTGCGCCCTACGTATTACCGCGGCTGCTGGCACGTAGTTAGCCGGCGCTTCTTCTGCAGGTACCGTCACTTTCGCTTCTTCCCTGCTGAAAGAGGTTTACAACCCGAAGGCCGTCATCCCTCACGCGGCGTCGCTGCATCAGGCTTTCGCCCATTGTGCAATATTCCCCACTGCTGCCTCCCGTAGGAGTCTGGGCCGTGTCTCAGTCCCAGTGTGGCCGGTCGCCCTCTCAGGCCGGCTACCCGTCGTCGCCTTGGTAGGCCATTACCCCACCAACTAGCTGATAGGCCGCGGGCTCATCCTTCACCGCCGGAGCTTTTAACCTTCCCCCATGAGAGGGAAAGTATTATCCGGTATTAGACCCCGTTTCCAGGGCTTGTCCCAGAGTGAAGGGCAGATTGCCCACGTGTTACTCACCCGTTCGCCACTAATCCACCCCGAAGGGCTTCATCGTTCGACTTGCATGTGTTAAGCACGCCGCCAGCGTTCGTCCTGAGCCAGGATCAAACTCTCCGTGAATGTTTTCCCGTAATCGGGATCACACACACGAGAGCGGAACAATCGAGTCGGAATAAGACCGATCGTTCACTATGTCCTCGCTATGTGCATTGCCTGGTAGAACCACTAGTGTGGTCTGCCAGGACTTTCAAAGGAACCTCGAACCTGCCGAAGCAGGTCGGGGTATCAACGTATCTGGCGTTGACTTTTGGCACGCTGTTGAGTTCTCAAGGAACGGACGCTTCCTTTGTACTCACCACCAGAACATTTTCTGGGGCTTTCCTCCGGGCGCTTCCCTTCGGTCTTGCGTTTCCGACTCTATCAGACTCTTTCGTGTCCGATTCCCGGTCGAAGCGGGCCTCGCATTTTCGCTTTCCAGTTCTTCGCTTTCGCGTTTCCCTTTCCGGCGAGTCCGACTCTATCAGATCCTTTCGGGCCTGATTCCCAGTCAGCGGGGTTTGTCTTCCCGGCTGTTGGGCCGTTCCGACGTCTCAAACTCTAGCGGATCTTCCCGGCGGCTCATAATCGAGCCTTCGAAATCAATTTCGGCATACCGAAATTCTCCCGAGTGGGAGATCGTGCTGAGTTTTGGTTGCCGCATTCGCGGCGGGATCGGCTGCCGCGGAACCGTGCAGGCTCCGTGACAACTCGAAGAACCTTACGGATCTCGGTGGGGCATGTCAACCCCTCCCTGGCCGACCCGGCAGGGCCGTGTCAGTCCAGGTCGGTGAGGCGACCGCCGGCGTCCGGCTGGGCGTGCTCCACCCGGCGCAGGAGCCGGATGAGCATCTCGCCGAGGACTCCACGCTCGTCGCCCGAGAGGTCCTGGAGCAGCTCCTCCTCGAAGTCCGTGGCCATCCGCATCGCCTCCAGCCACTTCGCCCGGCCCTCGTCCGTCAGCTCGACGATGACGCGGACCCGGTTGTTCTCGTCGCGGTCGCGGGTGACCAGGCCCTCGCCGGCCATGCGGTCGATGCGGTGCGTCATCGCGGCCGGGGTGAGTCCGAGCCGCTTGGCCAGCTCCCCCGGGCCCAGCCGGTACGGGGTGCCGGCCAGCACGAGGGTCTTGAGGACCTCCCACTCGGCGTTGCTGATGCCGAGGGCGGCGACCTGACGTCCGTACGCCACGTTCATTCGGCGGTTCAGCCTGCCCAGCGCCGAGACGACCTGCTCGACCTGTGGGTCCAGGTCTCGGAACTCGCGCTGATAGGCGGCGATCTGCTCGTCGAGGCTCGGCTCCTGGAGACCGGGCTCGGTGGTGTCAGGCATGGCGCGCAGTATGGCACGCCACCCATAGCCGTCGAAGTCCTTCGGTCTGTATTGTTGACCTTCTAACTTTAATGCTAAAGTCTTCGGGTTCGAGTCGTTCGGTTCGCTCGATCACATGGCTTCGAGACCTTGAGGTAGGTGAGTGTGACCAGGGAAATGGGTGCAGCACTGCGGCGGATCCAGCTGGGGAGCGCGCTGAGCGCGTTCGGGCTCGGGTTCACCGTTCCGTATCTGTACGTCTACGTGGCGCAGGTACGGGATCTGGGTGCCGGTACGGCGGGAGTCGTACTGGCGGTCTTCGCCATGGCAGCGCTCGCCGTCCTGCCGTTCACCGGCCGGGTCATCGACCGTCGCGGGCCGCTGCCCGTACTGCTCGTCGCCTCGGTCGTCGCCTCCCTGGGCGCGGCCGCCCTGGGCTTCTCCTCGCAGGTGACCGCCGCCGTCCTGTCGGCCGCGGTCCTCGGCGCGGGGACCGCGGTCATGCAGCCCGCCCTCGCCACGATGCTGGTCCGGTGCTCCGACACCGGCACCCGTACCCGTGCCTTCGCCATGCAGTTCTTCCTGCAGAACCTGGGACTCGGCATCGGCGGACTGGTCGGCGGACAGATCGTCGACACGGAGCGGCCTTCGTCCTTCACGCTGCTGTTCCTGATCGAAGCGGTGATGTTCCTCGTGCTCGGCGCCATCACGGCGACCGTGCGGATGCCTCGTACGTCCGCCGTCGCGGCGGGGGTGTCCGGGGCCGGTGATGCCGCGCGGGGCGGGATGCGGGGGCTGCTCTCGCACCGGGCCATGGTGCAGCTGTGTGTGCTGGGGTTCGTGGTGTTCTTCGCCTGCTACGGACAGTTCGAGTCCGGTCTTGCGGCGTACGGCACCGAGGCCGCCGGGATCGAGCCCTCCACGCTCGGGATCGCGCTGGCCGCCAACACCGCGGTCATCGTCGTCGCCCAGTTCGTGGTGCTGCGGCTGGTGGAGCGCCGCCGTCGCAGCCGGGTGATCGCCGCGGTCGGTCTGATCTGGGCGTTCGCCTGGATCGTGGCGGGCTACGCCGGCCTCGGGCACGGCAGCCAGACCATGGCGACGGCCGCGATGATCTCCACGTACGCGCTGTTCGGGCTCGGTGAGTCGATGCTCTCGCCGACCGTCGCACCGCTCGTCGCCGATCTGGCGCCGGAGTCGATGGTCGGGCAGTACAACTCGGCCTTCGCCCTGTGCAAGCAGCTGGCGCTGGCGGTCGGTCCCGCCGTGGGCGGTCCCATGGGGGCATCGCTGCACGGGCCGTACATCGTGACGTTCGTGCTGTTCTCGCTGGGCATCACGGTGCTCGCGCTGCGGCTGGGCCGACGGCTCACCCCCGTACAGGACCAGCCTTCACTCGCGGCGGTGCCGTCGCGGGTGGTGGCCGTGTCGTTGCCGGAGGCCGCGCCGGCCGAGGTGCCGCACCCGGTCGCCGCTCTTCACTGAGGGTCCGGGCCCGCCTTCTAGCGCGGCAGGGCGAATTCGCACCAGACCGCTTTGCCGCCGCCCGGCGTGCGGCGGCTGCCCCAGGACGTGGCGATCGTCGCGATGATGGAGATGCCCCGGCCCGCCTCGTCCGCCGGTTCGGCGCGGCGGCGGCGCGGCAGGTGGTCGTCGCCGTCGGTCACCTCGATGATCAGCCGGCGGTCGGTGCGCCGCAGGCCCAGGCGCATCGGCGGTGTGCCGTGCTGGAGGGAATTGGCGACCAGCTCACCGGCGGCGAGGACGCCCAGGTCGCACAGGTCCACCGGGAAGCGCCACGACGTCAGGACGCCCGTCGCGAAGGCGCGGGCGCGCGGAGCCGCCTCGATGCCGCCGAGCAGATCGAGCGAGGCGTTGTGGAACAGCTCCGCGGTCGGCCCGGTGCGGGCGGGGTGCTGGACCACCAGCACCGCCACGTCGTCGTCGTGTTCCGCGGTGATGTTGAGGGAGCGCATCAGGCGGTCGCAGACCACCTGTGGTGCGCCCTTCGCACCGGACAGCGCGCGCTCCAGCGCGGCCACGCCCTCGTCGATGTCCTCGCTGCGGCGCTCGACCAGGCCGTCGGTGTAGAGGACCGCGGTGGAGCCGGGCGGCAGCGCGATCGTGCCGGAGGTGTGGATCCAGCCGCCGGTGCCGAGCGGGGGTCCGGTCGGGCCCTCGGCGCGGTGCACCGTGCCGTCCTCGTCGCGCACCAGGATCGGGAGGTGCCCGGCGGAGGAGTAGACCAACAAGCCCTCGTTGGGGTCGTGGACCGCGTAGGCGCAGGTGGCGATCTGGCTGGCGTCGATCTCGGCGGCCAGTCCGTCGAGCAGCTGGAGCACCTCGTGCGGCGGGAGGTCCAGCCGGGCGTAGGCCCGGACCGCGGTGCGCAGCTGGCCCATCACCGCGGCGGCGCGCACCCCGCGCCCCATCACGTCCCCGATGACCAGGGCGGTGCGGCCCGCGCCGAGGGTGATGACGTCGTACCAGTCGCCGCCGACCGCGGCGTCCGTGCCGCCCGGCTGGTAGGTGGCGGCGATCCGCAGGTCGTCGGGCTGCTCCAGCTCCTGCGGGAGCAGTGAGCGCTGGAGGGTGACGGCCGTTTCGCGGTGGCGCCGCTCGCTGGTGCGCAGCCGCTCGGCCGCTTCGGCGTGGTCGGTGACATCGGCGGCGTACACGAGCACTCCGCCCTCGTGCCCCTTGTCCTTGTCGTGCGCTACGGGGGTGCAGGTCACGGTGTACGAGCTGCCGCTGCGGGCCTTTCGGGACTTGACCGTGCGGGGTGTGCCGCTGCGCAGGACCTGGTCCATCAGGGGGAGGAGGCTGAGCTCGGTGAGTTCGGGCATCGCCTCGGCCGCGGGGAGACCGGACGGGCGGGGGCCGAAGGCCGCGGCGTAGGCGTCGTTGACGTACGCGATGCGGTGGTCGGGTCCGTGCACCAGAGCGACGAGGGCGGGCAGCCGGCCGAGGATGTCGCGGGCGGAGAGGTTCTCCAGGGCGGGCGCCGGGGGCCGGGGCGCGGCGTCGTCCGGTTCGCTCTCCGGCGGGCCGGACCCGGTTTCGTCCTGTGCGTACTCGGCGCGGGCCGCCGGTACGGCACTCTGGTCGTCCCGGGCGGCTCGACGCTGCGTACCGGGTAGGCGGGCGCTCCAACGCGTGAAGTTCACGGAATTTCTGGCCTCGTGTGTCGGTCTGGTCCGCTCGGGCGGGCTGCTTCCTCTGCCGGATCCTCTGCCGGTTCTTCCTGCCGGTTCACTCTCGCCGGTTCGGGGCCGGACCGCCGGAACGCGCAGCCGGAGCCGGTCTCTGCTGATCACTTTCGGTCGCTGCCTGCCGGGTCACTCTGTGCAGATGTGAGCCCACCTATGGTCACACGTCCAAGTGTGTCGGACCCTACTGACAGTCGTCGCCGTCGGTCCTGGGACGCCTTCCCGCGGCGAGTTCGAACTCGGCCCTGGGGTGTTCCAGCGAGCCGAGGGAGACGATCTCGCGTTTGAAGAGGCCGGCCAGGGTCCATTCGGCGAGCACGCGGGCCTTGCGGTTGAACGTCGGGACCCGGCTCAGGTGATAGACACGGTGCATCAGCCAGGCCGGGTAGCCCTTGAGCCTGCGTCCGTAGACGTGCGCGACGCCCTTGTGGAGGCCGAGCGAGGCGACGGAGCCCGCATAGCTGTGCCGGTACTCCGTGAGCGGTTCGCCGTTCATGGACGCCACGATGTTCTCCGCGAGGACCTTGGCCTGGCGGACCGCGTGCTGGGCGTTGGGCGCGGTCTCCCGTCCGGGCTCGTCGGCGGTCAGGTCGGGGACGGCGGCGGCGTCACCGGCGGCCCAGGCGTGTTCGGCGCCTTCGACGGTGAGTTCCGCCGTGCAGGTGAGCCGGCCGCGTTCGTTGAGCGGGAGGCCGGTGGCGGCGAGCAGCGGCGCGGGTTTCACGCCCGCTGTCCACACGAGCGTGCGGGTCGGGAAGCGGGAACCGTCGCTGAGTACGGCCACCCGGTCCTCGCAGGACTCCAGCCGGGTGTCGAGACGTACGTCGATATTGCGGCCGCGCAGCTCCCGGACGGCGTACTTGCCCATCGATTCGCCGACCTCGGGCAGGATGCGGCCGGTCGCCTCGACGAGGATCCACTTCAGGTCCTCGGCCTTGATGTTGTGGTAGTACCGCGCGGTGTAGCGGGCCATGTCCTCCAGCTCGGCCAGCGCCTCCACGCCCGCGTAGCCGCCACCGACGAAGACGAAGGTGAGGGCGGCGTCGCGGATCGCGGGGTCGCGGGTGGCGGAGGCGATGTCCATCTGCTCGATCACGTGGTTGCGCAGCCCGATGGCCTCCTCGATGGTCTTGAAGCCGAAGCCGTGGTCGGCGAGGCCGGGGACCGGGAGGGTGCGCGAGACGGAGCCGGGCGCGATGACGATCTCGTCGTACGGGATCTCGACCGCACCGGTGCCGTCCTCGCCCGTGGCCAGGGTGGTGACCGTCGCGGTGCGCTCGGCCGTATCGATGCGCTGCGCCTCGCCGATGACGATCGTGCAGTGCGGCAGGACCCGGCGCAGCGGGACGACCACATGGCGCGGTGAGATCGAACCGGCGGCGGCTTCGGGAAGGAACGGCTGATACGTCATATAAGGATCAGGAGTGACGACGACAATCTCGGCCTCGCCGCTTCTCAGCCGCTGCTTCAGCTTCCGCTGGAGACGCAGCGCGGTGTACATCCCGACGTAGCCGCCGCCGACGACGAGAATGCGCACACCCGGCGGGGGGCCGGGGGGTGTTCCCCCGGAATCTGAAGCCATCACCACCCCATGACGCAACGCGCTCCGGAGTTTGTCCACAGCCCCGGCAAATTGTGTGACCGGAGCTTCCGAACGGGCCGCTCCGGTTGATCGTTGCGGCAATACGGAAGTCCCGCAGGTCAGGGGTTGCGGTGAGGGGCACGGGCAGAGGGCGAATCGGTGACCAACCGGTCCTTGTTCCGATCGGGGGGCGCTCCGGGCGGAACTGCCCCCTTCTGAATTGACCCTGGCTCAACTATGTTCGTGTGTCGTCGGGGTGTCGGATGGGGACCATCGGTCAACCCGGCAGACACGGCGGGAGTCTCCGGGGGGAGACGTCATAACCGGGGGAACAGTTATGCATATTCAGGAATCGCATTGGCCGACTGCTGCTGTCGCGTCCGAAGGAAACGGACGAATCGGCGCAGTCGGTACAGTCGGAACGGTGAGCGGCATCGGGTCATCAGGAACCGCCGCACCGTCGGGAGCAGTGAGCACTCTGGGTGCCGCACTCGGCTCGGGCACCGTCGGTGCCGGAGCGCACGGCCGCTCGGCGCCGCTGCGCGTGGACGCGCAGCGCAATCTGGAACATGTGCTGCGGGCGGCGCGCGAAGTGTTCGGCGAGCTCGGGTACGGCGCTCCGATGGAGGACGTGGCGCGTCGCGCCCGCGTCGGTGTCGGCACGGTGTACCGGCGCTTCCCCAGCAAGGACGTGCTGGTGCGGCGGATAGCCGAGGAGGAGACCTCCCGGCTGACCGACCAGGCCCGGTCCGCGCTGGGGCAGGAGGAGGAGCCGTGGTCGGCGCTGTCGCGCTTCCTGCGGACCTCGGTCGCCTCGGGCGCGGGGCGGCTGCTGCCTCCGCAGATACTGCGGGTCGACGTGGACACCGACGACTCGACAGTGGTCGGCGATCCGGGCGCCGTACGGGCAGCGGAGTCGGCCCTACCGGGCTCGGCGGCCATTGACGCCCGGGACGAACCCCGGGTGCCGCAGCAGCGGCAGGAGGCCGGCCAGGCGACGGGCGGACCACGGGTGGCCGAGCCCCGGCCTGTGCCGGAGCCGGAGATCGACGGCGTCGGCAGTGGATCGGCCGAGCTGCTGGAGGTCGTGGGCCGGCTGGTCGACCGGGCGCGGACGTCGGGTGAGCTGCGCCGCGATGTGACGGTGGCCGATGTGCTGCTGGTCATCGCGACGGCGGCACCCGCGCTGCCGGACGCGGCTCAGCAGGCGGCGGCTTCGGCCCGGCTGCTGGACATCCTGCTGGAGGGGCTGCGCTCGCGGCCTGCGTGAGCGGGCCGGGCCGGCGGTTCGGGCCGGCGGGCCGCGTGAGGTTTGCGTGAGCGGGCGGCGTGAGGCCTGCGTCGGCCTGCTGGAGTGACAGGGGAGCGCGCCCGGCTCGGCTGGGTCCGACTCACCCGGTCCGGTCCGGCCTGCCCCGCTCGGTGAGCGTCTCGCTCACGCGGTGCGGTGAGTCGGCGAGTGCGGTGCGATGAGTGCGGTGAGTGCCGGTCGGTGCGTCGATGCGACCCGTGATCGCGGGGCGTACCGGCGGACCGACCGTGGCCTCAGTCGCCACTTTCGACGCCGCCGCACTCAACTGCCCCATCAGCACATCCTGTTACTCCTTCCCCGAACGAGTGTCCGCTAGTGCTCACATTCGGGAGGCCGCCCCGGATGAGTGGTTGGCAGGGCTGAGGGGTCGCCGCTCCTGCCCTCTGTGGCACGCTTGCCCGGTATTCGGGTCCGAAAGCGCATACGGGGGCGTCCGCGATGAGCGGTGACGGGCAGCAGGAAGAGCCGTTCGACGGTGTCTCCACCACGGGTGGCGGCACCGGCACGGGCGGCCTGCCCTCGGAACAGGTGCCGAGCCAGGCCGGACCCGGGCGCCAGAGGGCCGGCGAAGAGGCCGGCGGCACGGTTCTGCCCGGACCATGGCTCCCCGCACCGGTCGAGACCCCGGCACCGGCGAACCCGGACGGGACCTACGCCGCAACGGGGACCGCGGTCCCCATGCAGCGGGTCGCCAGCAGCTCGGCTGCTGCGGACACGACCGGACTCACCCTCTCCGACGCCCAGTTGATCCAGCGGATGCGGGACGGCGACGACCTCGCGTACGAGGAGCTGTTCCGCCGGCACTCGGACCAGGTGCGCCGGTACGCGCGCACCTGCTGCCGGGACGCGCACACCGCAGACGACCTGACGGCCGAGGTCTTCGCCCGGACACTGCAGGCGGTACGGGGCGGCAAGGGGCCCGAGGAGGCGGTGCGCGCCTATCTGATGACCGCGGTCCGGCACGTCGGCGCCGCGTGGACGAAGACCGCCAGGCGGGAGCAACTGGTCGATGACTTCGCGGCGTTCGCCGCTCAGGCGTCGCGCTCCTCGAAGGTGTCGGACGCCGACACTCTCGATCTCGGCGCCGATGTGACGGCGATGCACGAGGCCGAGCAGTCGATGGCGATGCAGGCCTTCCGCAGCCTCCCGGAGCGCTGGCAGGCGGTCCTGTGGCACACCACCGTCGAGGAGGAGTCGCCCAGCGACATCGCCCCGCTGTTCGGGCTCACCGCCAACGCCACTTCGGTACTGGCCAGCCGGGCCCGCGAAGGGCTCAAGCAGGCGTATCTGCAGGCCCATGTGAGCCAGGCGCTCACCTCCGGCGGCGACTGTGCGCGCTACGCCGACCGGCTCGGCGCCTATGCCCGTGGCGGGCTGCGGATGCGCGCCGAGCGCGGGCTGCGGGGGCACCTGGACGAATGCGCGAAATGCCGCTTGGCAGCAGGCGAACTGGCCCACGTGAATGCCGGGATTCCCGCGCTGCTCCCGATCGCGGTCATCGGCTGGTTCGCCGCCGGATACGCGCTCAAGGCCGCCGGGATCGTGGCGGGCGGCGCAGTCGGCGCCGCGGGTGCGGGGGCCGCGGCCGCGGCGACCGGCGGGAGTTCGTCCGCAGGGTCGGCCGGTGGCGCCGCCGTCTCCGAGGGGCTCGGCGCTCCGGTGAAGGCCGGCATCGCGGCGGCGGCGGTCGCCGTCGCGGCCGCGGCCGGGCTGGTGTGGGCGCTGGCCGGCGACGACCAGCCGCGGCCCGAGGCGAAGCCGGTGGCCAGGCCGCCGGCCGTGGCACCTGCGGTGCCGTCGCCCGCACCGCCGAAGCCGGAGCCGAAGCCCACCCCGCCCCCCAGGCCCACGCCGCCCGCTCCCGTACCGCAGAAGCCGAAGCCCACGCCGACTCCCACACCCACGCCCACGCCCACGCCGACACCGACACCGACACCGACACCGACACCGACACCGAAGCCCACTCCGCCGGCTCCCGTCCCACCGCCGCCCGTCCCGAAGCCGGCTCCGACGCCCACCCCGACTCCGACGCCGACTCCGACTCCCCCGTCGCCGCCCGCACCGGCGCCGGAGGTCTACCAGGTCAACAAGTTGAGCTACAGCCTCTTCGGCGACCACACCGGACCCGAGGTGGTGCTCGGTGAGAGCAGCTGGGTCTGGCAGCGTTCCGGGATGTCGATCGGCGGCACGCGGTACGCCCACGGGGTGACCGTCCACAGCCGCTCGTCGGTCGTCATCCAGCTGAACCGCCAGTGCACCCGTTACGAGGCGATGGTCGGCGTCGACGACCTGACCATGGGGCTCGGATCCGTGCGCTTCTCCGTGTTCGACGGCGACGGTGCGCGGCTGTGGCAGTCCCCGGTGACGAACGGCAACGACCCGGCCGTACCGGTCGGCGTCGGCATCGAGGGCCGGGACCGGATCCGGCTCGTCGTGGAGCCGATGACCGAGTTCGGCGGGGTGGCCCTCGCGGACTGGGCCGATTCCCGCATCAGCTGCCGCTGACCGGGCCGGGCCGGGGTCCTTCGGCAGCCCCGCCGCTTCAGTGGGCGGCGCCTTCCGGCGGCGGGAGCTCCGCGGTGATGTCCATGAGCAGGTCGATGACGTTGTCGACGGTCAGCACGCGGCCGGCCGCGTGCTCCTCCTCGTACTGCCGCGCCCCCAGTACCTTGCGGGCCAGTTGCCCGGCCGCGTCCACCTCGG
Organism: Streptomyces sp. NBC_01260; assembly: GCF_036226405.1. NCBI lineage: Bacteria > Bacillati > Actinomycetota > Actinomycetes > Kitasatosporales > Streptomycetaceae > Streptomyces > Streptomyces sp. NBC_01260. The sequence continues at coordinate 3,804,043 of NZ_CP108464.1, forward strand.
ACTGTTCCGCCGCGGTCCTGGGGCCGGACAGCCGCCAGCTGTCGGCGGCGGCCAGGATGCGTACGGCGGCCGCGTGACGGCCCACCTCGGGCAGTACGGTCACCACGCCGTCCGCCAGGCGTCCGGTGACGATCTCGGCGCACAGTGCGTCCCGTGCCGAGACGAGGGCCGCCGTCAGCCCGCGCAGGCCGGCGGCCGGACCGCTCCCGGGCCCCGGTTCGTGGATGGTGATGCGGGCCGACAGCCCCTCCAGGATCGCGGTGAAGTGCGACGGCGGGCTGCCGATCCCGTTCTCAGCCTTAGCCGCGGCGTGCATCCGCCGCGCCGTCGGGATATCACCGCGTTCCAGCGCCATGGTGGCCCGCAGGTAGTGGACGTACGCGGTCGCGTCGTGCGTCTGGTAGCGCTCCGCCTCGGACTCCGACCGTTCCAGGAGCTGATCGGCGGCCGCCGGGTCGTCGGTGCGGTAGAAGAGTTCGGCGAGCCTGGCCAGGAGGAACGGGGCCTCGGTATGGGCCCCGACCTCGCGGGCGAGCAGCAGTGCCTCCTCGTAGGCCGCACGCGCCTCGTCGTACCGCCCGCGCATCATGCCCGCCTCGGCTGCGGCGGAGGCGACCTGGGCACGCATCCAGCGGTCGCCGACGAGGCGGCTCAGTGCGCGCAGCTCCGCCAGATCGGCGTCGACCCCCGGCATGCCGCCGGGCATGTCGACGACCATGTGCGTCCGGAACATCAGCGCGACGCCGTACTCCCAGGCACCACCGTGGATACGGGCGTTGCCGACGACCGCGTCGATCTTCTTCCGGCGGTCCGGCACGCCCGGGCTGAAGAAAGTGGTCATCGGCCAGAGCAGCCCGGGGAAGCGGGCGGCCTGGGGCCCCGAGGACGCGAAGGCGTCGGCCACCCGGCTCGCGAGCGCCGCCCGGGTGTCGTGGTCGTCGTCGCGGTCCGCATCGGACGGACGGCTCTCCATCTCCAGGAAGAACCGCAGCATGCGCAGATTCATCCAGGGCCAGTAGCGGGGGTCGGTCCGGTCGGTGGGCTCAGGGCCGAACGCCAGCGCCCGCGCGGTCCAGATGAGGCCCTCGGTGCGGTAGTTGCGCAGCCACCAGAACCAACCCATGCCCAGCACCAGACGCACCGCGTCGGATTCGGACGGCTGCCGCGGCTGCGACGGACCCGGGAAGTCCGACGGACCGGACGGAGCTGACGGATCTGACATGTCCGACGGACCTGCGAGGGCGGTGCTGCGGTGGAGTGCGGCCCGGATGTTGTCGAGGTCCGTCTCCAGGCGCTGGATCCAGGGGAGCTGGTCGGCGGAGCGCAGCCGCGGATCGGCCTCCTCGACGAGTGCGAGGAAGTGCGCGGTGTGCGCCCGCCCGGCAGCGGCCCGTACGCCGGGAGTTTCGGCGCAGCGCTCGATGGCGTACTCGTGAATGGTCTCCAGGAGGCGGTAGCGCATCCCGCCGCCGTCGACCGGGGTGGCGACGACGAGGGACTTGTCGATGAGTGCCCCGATGAGGTCGGCGGTGTCGGCCGTCGTCGTGATGACCGCCTCGGCGGCGGGCAGGTCCCAGCCGCCCGCGAAGACCGAGACCTGGCGCAGGGCGGTGCGTTCGTCCTCGTCCAGGAGGTCCCAGGACCAGTCGACGACCGCCCGCAGGGTCTGCTGGCGCGGCAGCACGGTCCGGCTGCCGCCGGTCAGCAGGCGGAACCGGTCGTCCAGCCGGTCGGCGATCTGCCGCGGACCGAGCATCCGGAGCCGGGCGGCGGCGAGTTCGATGGCGAGCGGCAGCCCGTCCAGGCGGCGGCAGATCTCGGCAACGGCGTGCGGATCGTGTGCGGCCTCCCGCTCGGGGTCGAACTCGGGGCGCACGGCACGGGCCCGCTCGGTGAAGAGGCGGTGGGCGAAATCGGCCGGGAGCGGGTCCACCGGACGTACGGCTTCGCCGGGCACGCCGAGCGGTTCGCGGCTGGTGGCGAGGATGCGCAGCCGCGGGCAGCGGGTCAGCAGGGTCTCGGCCAGCGCGGCCGCCGCATCGATGACGTGCTCGCAGTTGTCGAGGATGAGGAGGAAGGGGCGCGATCTGGAGCAGTGCGCGAGGTGATCGGCGAGCAGGTCGACCGGATCGGTGCGCGGATACGTTCCTTCGTGGCCGCTGTCCCGCAGCAGGGCCGTCTCGCGCAGCCCGAGCGCGGAGAGTACGGCTCCCGGGACGGCTTCGGGCGCTTCCACCGGGGCGAGTTCGGCGAGCCAGACGTCACCGGCGGCGGCCCGGCCCTCGTGCGCCGCGGACTCCTCGGCGAGGCGGGTCTTCCCCGAGCCTCCCGGACCGGTGAGGGTGACCAGCCTGGAGCGGGTCAGATCGTCCCGGATGGTGCGGAGTTCGGGCTCGCGGCCGACGAAGGAGGTGAGGCGGGGGCGGAGGTTGCCCCGGGCGGGTTCCGTCCCCGCGGGGCCGGGTGCGAACGATGCGGGGGCGAGCAGTCCGCGATGGAGAGCGGTCAGTTCGGGTCCGGGGTCGGTGCCGAGCCCCTCGGCGAGGGCGCGGCGCGCGTCCTCGTACGCGGCGAGAGCGTCGGCCTGCCGGCCGGCGGCGCGCAGGGCGCGGATGAGCTGGGCCCGGAAGCGTTCGTCGTACGGGTGGGCCGCGGTCAGCTCCATCAGCTCGGGCACGAGGGCGGCGGGCGGGGCCGCCGAGGGCGAGGGCGTGGCCGGCGGGGTCCCGGCCACGGTCGTTGTCCCCGCCGGCGGACCGGCCCCCGCGCATCGCAGGTCGGCCTCGATGCGGCGCTCCAGTGCGGCCAGCCGGTGGGCCTGCGGACGCAGCGCGTGGTCGCGGTCGGGCAGGTCGGCCAGGGCGGGGCCGCGCCAGAGAGCGAGTGCCGTACGGAGCGTGCGGGCGGCGTCCTCGGGCGCGCCGGACGTCAGCTCGGCCGCGCCCTGCCGGGCGAGCCGCTCGAACACGTGCAGGTCGACGTCGTCCGGGCCGGCGGCCAGCCGGTAGCCGCCCGGGGTGCTGGTGAGCGTGTCCCTCCCCAGCGCCCGGCGCAGGCGGCCGACGAGGGCCTGGAGCGCGGCGGGTGCGTCCGCCGGGGGATCGTCAGCCCATACGTCGTCGACGAGTTCGGCGATCGGCACGGACCGGCCGGGGCGAAGGGCCAGGGCGGCGAGGAGGGCCCGCAGGCGCATACCGCCGAGGGGCAGCGCACCGCCCTGCTCGTCTCGCGCCTCCGTGACGCCCAGGATCAGATACCGCACCCTGCCATTGTGTCCCGCCGGCCGGACACCGGAAGGCTGCCGGCGGGCGGCGTGTGCCGGGCGGCCCGGAACCCTTCCGTCCGCTCCCCGCCGCCCTCCGCCTACGGCTGGAGCGTCCGTCGTGCCGGGACCACCCCGCCGGCGACCGCGCGCTGGCGCGGCGCCGCCGTGCCCGTCCAGCAGGTGCCGCGGCGCGAGATGAGACGGCGCAGCCACAGTTCGGTGGAGGCGAGGTCGGCGAGGCCGTCCAGAGGGAGGGGTTCGCCCTCGGCGGCCGCGCGCAGGGCCTTCCGTACGACGCGGGCCTCGACCAGGCCCGCGTCGGCGAGCAGCGGGGCGTCGAAGAGGGCGATCAGCTCGGGCAGCGAGGCGCGCAGGCCGGTGCGGGTGACCGCGGTCGAGGTGGCCTGGGAGGGTGCGCCCCAGCCGGGCGGCAGCTCATGGATACCGGTGCCCGCCAGGACCCGGCGCAGGACCGCCGCGCGGGCGCCCGGCTGCACCCGGAGGGACTCGGGGAGCGCGCGGGCGGCGCGTACGACCTGGTTGTCGAGGAAGGGGGCGTGCAGCCGCTGGCTGCGGACCTCGGCGGCCTGCTCCAGGATCCGGTGGTCGGCGGCGCTCCGGGCGAGCGCGGCCCTGGCGCGGGCCTCGCCGGGGCGCTGGACGGAGGTGGGGCGGATCGCCGCCTCCTGAAGGCGAACCGATACTTCAGCGAGCGCCTCCCCGGTCAGCCAGCGGGCGGCGGGCCCCGGACGTGACCAGGTCAGCGCGGCGAGCGAGGCGTCGGCGGGGGTGTCGAGGTCGGGGGTGAGGCGGTTGGCGTCGGGAAGGCGGCCTGCCGCCGCTTCGAGACCGCTGCGGTACGACGTACGGGCGAGGCGCCGGGCCGCCCGGTAGACGGTCAGCGGGACGAACAGGGAGTGCGCGGAGGGGCCTTCGGCCTTGGCGAGCGCGGCGACCGGGCGCAGCAGATGGCGTCGGCGGCGGTCGATCAGCAGGTCGGCGAGGCGGGCCGGGTGGGCGTCGAGCACCTGCCGGGCGCCGTCGCCCACGAAGTGGTCGGCGCTGCCCGCGGAGAGCCGGCGGCGATGGCGTTCGACGACGACGAGGGACGGGGCCGGTTCGTCGGTCAGGGGGCCGTTCTCCAGCTCGGCGTACGGCAGGGCCTCTTCTCCCGCGGCGACGACGACGTGGTGCAGCCGGGGGTTGGCGGCGATGACACGGGCGCGTTCGAGCTCGTCCTCGTGGGCGCGGGTGGTCAGGTCGTTGAACGTGACGGCGAGCAGTCGCTCGCCCGCTCCCGTGCCATGGCCCAGGAGTGTGCCCGGCAGCCCGGGGAGCCCGGCCGCGAGCAGGGCGAGGGTGGCCGACGCGCTGCCTCCGGAGAGGTCGGACCCGATACCGGGCACGGGCGCGCCCCGGGCGGCACGGCGTTCGGCGGGGCCCATGCCGGGGACCGGTCCGGGGTCGGGAGGCTGGGTCTCCGGGGCGTGGCGGGGCGCCAGCAGCCTGGCGCGCACGGCTTCGACGAGGGCGTCGCGGACCCCGTCGACGGCGCTCACCGGATCGAGCTCGGGCGCGGCCACCGCGAGGGAGGCCACCGCCTCGTACCCGGTGATCTCCCGCGAGCCCTCGCGGAGGATCAGCGCGTGTCCCGGCGGGATGCGCTTCACCCCGGCGTACGGAGTGCCGTCGCGCAGCGCCTCCGGGGTTTCGGGGCAGGCGAGCAGCGCGGCGAGGTGGCCGATGTCGAGCTGTGCCTCGATGAGGTCGGCGAGCGGGAGCGCGGCGGTGGCGTACGCCGTACCGCCGGCCCAGGGCGTGTAGAAGACGGGCCGGGCTCCGGCGAGGTCGCCGACCACGGTGATCCGTCGGCCTATCTGGACGACGGCCGTGTAGCTGCCGGTCCAGGCGGTGAGGTGGCGCAGGGCTCCGCCGCGTGCGGCGAGCAGCCCGACGCGCAGTTGTTCGTCGGTGGCGCCGCAGCAGCCGAGTACGGCGAGCCGGACCGTGGGCGCGCCCTCGGCCGTGTCCACCCGGATGGTGCGGATCTCGTCGGGCCGCCAGTCGCCGACCGCCCAGAGCGGATCCGGGTCCCCCCAGAGGAGTTGGGAGCCCACGGGGTGCATCGTGCGCCCCTCGTCACTTGCCCCGACCGCCCCGGCCGTGCCGAAGCTCGCGGCGATACTGCTCCAACCCACCAACCAACGCATCGCCGCCTCCACAGGCTGTGGACAAAACGGCGCGGCAGGGCGGTATCGGGAGAACTCCGGTAACGCGCGGCGCCGTTGCGGACATGCTGCCACGACAACGGCGTGCAGGAGTGGCTAGGGACGGCGCACGTCGTGAGCGCATGCGCCCCTGGCAAAGGCCGGACCGGGACTGTCGGCCGCATCGTCCGGCACAGCGCCCGCGCGCGTCGGACCCGGCAGCAACGGAGTTACGGATTCCGCGTGTTGCCTTCTCCTGCCCGCACCACTTCGACGGCCCGGATCCGGCCACCGTGCACGCCCTGCGCGGACAGCGGTCGGGGTGTCCGCGAATCCGTCGTCCCAACCTCGCTCGACCGACGACATTCGGCCAATTTCAGGACGCGGTGGAACCCGACAGCCAGAAGACCACGCCCGCCTTCCTCCGCATTCCTCCCGGGTTGTTCCGGACCACACCGGACAAGGTCACGGGCCGCCGCGGACCGGCTCAGAGCGCCGAAACGGTTCGGCTGAGCGGTGCAGCCTCCCGCGCGAACCCGCACCCGGACTCGCGCGTGAACTCCCGTGTGACCTCCCGCGCGAAGGCGGTTTCGCCGGGCCGGACACCGGCCCCGACCGCTCACCCCGGTCCGACGTACGGTCCGGGAGACGCAGTTCGCCTCCCGGACCGGTCCACCGCCTGCGGGGAATGAGGCGGCGGTTTCCCCCAGCCCGCAGTGTCCAGTGCAGCGGGCCGACCCACGCAGCACCCATGGAAGCGCTTCCGTACGGACCGGGCCAGAGCGCACGGCCGGGCGCACGGCCACACACGAGGAGCACGCCGGGACACCTCGAAACGGAACCCCCGCAAGGGCCGGCCGGACCGTGCGGACCGCGGGCGGCCGTACCACCCGGAACCCGGGTCCGGGCTGGTCAGCGCGTGCGGGCAGGGGCGCGGCCAGCCGGCCCGCACCCCTGCCCGCCCCCTGCCCGCACCTGCCTCCGCGCCGCCCCGGCGCTCCCCGTCCGTGCCGCTTCCCGGACCTCTCCCCCGGCGCATCCGGCGGACCACGCCGCTCCTCCCCCTTCCCCCCTCCTTCCCTCCGCCCCGCCTTCACTTTTCCTCCGCCTCCCGACCGCCACGGCCGCCCCACCGGCCCCTCACGCCCTCGGGGCTCCCACTGTTCGCCGCCGTTCGCCGCCGAAGGCTCCGGACCGACAACAATCCCGCCATACGGACGTCCGCCCCTTAACGGTAGGGATGCGGCGAACTACGCTGGGTTTACTGATGTTCTCAGCAGAGCGGCATATTCCTCGGGGCTCGGCCAAATGCGTGTGCGGCCGGAGTGCCGGGGTTCGTCCCTGGGGAGAACACGGTACGAATGCCGCGCGCCTCAACGGTGACGCGGCTGCCGTCTGTGTGTCGAGGGGTGGCGCATGTCCAGGGAGCAACGCGGGCCGAACGAGAAGCTCGGAACCGTTCTCGCCCTCGCGGGAATCAGCAACGCCGGGCTCGCCCGGCGGGTCAACGACCTCGGGGCGCAGCGCGGACTGACACTTCGGTACGACAAGACCTCGGTGGCCAGATGGGTCTCCAAGGGCATGGTGCCGCAGGGCGCCGCGCCCCATCTCATCGCTGCGGCGATCGGCGCCAAGCTCGGCAGGCCGGTCCCGCTGCACGAGATCGGGCTCGCCGACGCCGACCCCGCGCCGGAGGTCGGTCTGACGTTCCCGCGCGATGTGGGTGAGGCGGTCCGCTCGGCGACCGAGCTGTACCGGCTGGATCTGGCCGGGCGGCGGGCCGGCAGCGGCGGCATCTGGCAGTCGCTGGCGGGCTCGTTCTCGGTGAGCGCGTACGCCACCCCGGCGTCCCGCTGGCTGATATCCCCCGCCGACCCGTCGGTCGCCCGCGCCTCGGCGGCCGCCGAGGCGGCGGTGCTCGGCACACAGGGCGCACGGGGCGCAGCGGGGGCGCAGGGCACGCCGGGTGCACCCGGAGCCACGGCGCCGCCCGGCGCGCCGGGGAAGCAGATCCTGTCCGGAACCCCGCTCGTACCGGGTCAGGCGGGGGCGCCGCCGGTCCACGGGCACGGCGCGCCACCGACACCGGGGCACAGCGTCTCCATCCCGGCCCAGCCGGGTCCCGAGTCCGCGCACGGCGTCTCGCCGCTGCGGGTCGGCCACAGCGATGTGTCCAAACTGCGCGAGGCCGCCCAGGACGCGCGCCGCTGGGACTCCAAGTACGGCGGCGGGGACTGGCGTTCGTCCATGGTCCCGGAGTGCTTACGGGTCGACGCCGCACCGCTGCTGCTGGGTTCGTACAGCGACGAGGTGGGCCGGGCTCTCTTCGGCGCCGCGGCGGAACTGACCAGGCTCGCCGGGTGGATGGCCTTCGACACCGGCCAGCAGGAGGCCGCACAGCGCTACTACATCCAGGCGCTGCGCCTGGCGCGTGCCGCGGCCGACGTACCGCTCGGCGGCTACGTCCTCGCCTCCATGTCGCTGCAGGCGACCTACCGCGGCTTCGCCGACGAGGGCGTCGACCTCGCGCAGGCGGCCGTGGAGCGCAACCGCGGGCTCGCGACGGCGCGCACGATGAGCTTCTTCCGCCTGGTGGAGGCACGGGCTCACGCCAAGGCGAGCGACGCACCGGCCGCGGGGGCCGCGCTGAAGGCTGCCGAGGGGTGGCTGGAGCGCTCCCGGGACGGCGACGCGGACCCGTCGTGGCTGGGCTTCTACTCGTACGACCGGTTCGCGGCCGACGCCGCGGAGTGCCACCTCGACCTCAAGGCGCCGCGGCAGGTGCGGCGCTTCACCGAGCAGGCGCTGTCCAGGCCGACCGAGGAGTTCGTCCGCTCGCACGGGCTGCGGCTCGTGGTGTCGGCCGTCGCCGAGCTGGAGTCGGGGAACCTGGACGCGGCCTGCGCCGCGGGGACCCGCGCGGTGGAGGTGGCGGGCCGCATCTCGTCGGCGCGGACCACCGAGTACGTGCGCGACCTGCTGCACCGGCTGGAGCCCTACGGGGACGAGCCGCGCGTCGCCGAGCTGCGGGAACGCGCCCGCCCGCTGCTGGTGGCCCCCGCGTAGCCGCTCCGGTGAACGGGCCGGGCACCGGCGGTCCGGTGCCCCCGCGCCGCCGGAATTTCGGGCGCCACGCTGGCCCTGGCGGGTTTGAGTGCGTTGTCAGTGGGTCAGTGCACTATCGGGGTGGGAGGTGGCGTGATGATGACGCACGCGGCGTACGACTGCGATGTGCTGGTGATCGGCGGCGGGATCGTCGGTCTGTCGACCGCGTATGCGATCACGCGGACCGCTCCGGGCACCAGGGTGACCGTGCTGGAGAAGGAGTGGGGCCCCGCGCGCCACCAGACGGGGCGCAACAGCGGGGTGATCCACAGCGGCATCTACTACCGCCCGGGTTCACTCAAGGCGCGGTACGCGGTGCGCGGCGCCGCCGAGATGGTCGACTTCTGCCGGGAGCACGGCATCGCGCACGCGGTGACCGGCAAGCTGATCGTCGCGACCGGGCGCGCCGAGCTGCCCCGGCTGCACGCGCTGGTGCAGCGCGGCCGCGAGCACGGGCTTCCGGTGCGCGAGCTGGGGCCGGCCCAGATCGCGGAGTACGAACCCCGGGTGCGCGGCCTCGCCGCGATCCGGGTGGGCACGACGGGGGTGTGCGACTTCGGCGCGGTCGCCGGGCGGTTCGCCGACGAGGTACGGGCCGGCGGCGGCCTGATCCGGTTCGGCGCCGAGGTGACCGCGATCGACCGACGGCCCTGGGGCGTCGCGGTGCGGACGGCGGACGGCCTGGTGGTGCGGGCCCGGGTACTGGTCAACTGCGCGGGGCTGCAGTGCGACCGGGTGGCCCGGCTGGCGGGCGACGACCCGGGGATGCGGATCGTGCCCTTCCGGGGGGAGTACTACGAGCTGGCCCGGCCCGATCTGGTGCGCGGCCTGGTCTATCCGGTGCCGGATCCGGCGTTCCCGTTCCTCGGCGTGCATCTGACCCGCGGCCACGACGGCAGCGTCCACGTCGGGCCGAACGCGGTGCCCGCGCTGGCCCGCGAGGGCTACGGCTGGCCGGTCGTGCGCCCCCGTGAGCTGATGGACACGCTGAGCTGGCCGGGCACCTGGCGGATCGCGCGCAGACACTGGCGGTACGGGGCGGGCGAGGTGCACCGCTCACTGTCGAAGCACGCCTTCACGGCGGCCGTGCGGCGGCTGCTGCCCGACGTCACCGAGGCCGACCTGCGGCCCGCCCCGGCCGGGGTCAGGGCCCAGGCGGTCCTCCGGGACGGCACCCTGGTGGACGATTTCCTGATCCGCGAGGCCCCGCACACGGTGCATGTGCTGAACGCTCCGTCGCCCGCCGCCACGGCCTCGCTGCCCATCGGGCGGGAGGTGGCGCGCAGGGCGCTCCTGCGGGCACAGGGGACGGGGTGGAAACCGCCCGCCGTAGAATCAGGGCATTGTGTCTGAGCCCATGAACCCCTCCCCCACGACGCCCGGCGACGTCGCGCCCGGAGCCGAACCGGCAGCGGCCGCGCCCGGGGCCGAGCCCGCGCCCGTCGCACCCGCCACCGCCGGAATCCCGGACGATCTGCGCACCGCGGCACTGGACCGCCAGCGCCGGCTGCGTCAGGAGCCCCGCTTTCCCGGCGGCCCCGCAGCCGATCCCGCCGGTTCGCACCACGAGCGCCGGATCCGCAGCTTCCAGCCGCGCCGCAGCCGGGTCTCGCCCGGCCAGCAGGACGCCCTGGAGCGGCTCTGGCCGAAGTGGGGCCTGGACATCGACGGGCTGCGGGTCCTCGATCTGCCCGCGCTGTTCGACGGGCTGCCGGTGGTGCTGGAGATCGGCTTCGGAATGGGCGAGGCCACCGCGCAGATGGCCGCCGACGACCCGGGCACGGGCATCCTCGCCGTCGACGTGCACACCCCGGGCCAGGGCAATCTGCTCCGCCTCGCGGACCGGAACGGCATGTCCAACATCCGGGTCGCCAACGGCGACGCGATCATCCTGCTGCGGGAGATGCTGACACCGGACTCGCTGGACGGGCTCCGGGTGTACTTCCCCGACCCGTGGCCCAAGTCCCGCCACCACAAGCGCCGGCTGATCCAGCCGGAGTTCCTCGACCTGGTGGCGCGGCGGCTGCGGCCGGGAGCGGTCCTGCACTGCGCGACCGACTGGGAGCCGTACGCCGAGCAGATGCTGGAGGTGCTGACCGCGCACCCCCGGTTCGAGAACACGGCGGCGGACGGCGGCTACGCGCCGCGGCCCGCGTTCCGGCCGCTGACCCGGTTCGAGGGGCAGGGCCTGGACAAGGGCCATGTCGTGCACGACCTGCTCTTCGCCCGCCACTGAGCCGGACCGGAACAGGGCCCCGTGGCCGGGCCCGGCGATACGCCATGGCCGTTGTCAGTCCTCCTCGTTAGGGTCGTGGGGTGTCCGACGGTTCTGTGCAGCAGCAGCGGCAGTCGCAGCCGGCCGTCCCGGTGCTCGAGGAGCAGCGGGTCGGCGAGATCCTGGCTGCCGTGCCGGAGCGGGGCCAGTGGCGTTACCGGCCGCGCCGCGTCGGGATGCTGTGGCGGAGCAGGACGCTCCGCGTCGTCGCCGTCTTCACCGTGCTGGCCCTGTGCGGCCTGGTGATCCTCGCTCTGGTCCGCGACCAGACGGGCACGCAGGGGTTCCTCGTCGGTCTGGGGCTTGCGGTTCTGCCGGTCCCGCTGCTGATGACGGCGTTCCGCTGGCTGGACCGGGTCGAACCGGGCCCGTGGCGCAACATGCTGTTCGCCTTCGCCTGGGGTGCCTGCGCGGCCGCCCTCGTCGCGATCCTCGCGAATTCGTTCGCGACCCAGTGGATCGCCACGGCCACCGCCGACCCGGGCAGCGCGGACACGCTGGGCGCCACGGTGATAGCGCCCGTCGTCGAGGAGAGCGCCAAGGCCGCGGCCGTGCTGCTGCTCTTCCTGTTCCGAAGACGGGACTTCAACGGGATCGTCGACGGTGTGGTCGTCGCCGGCTTCGCCGCGACGGGCTTCGCCTTCACCGAGAACATCCTCTATCTGGGCAACGCCTTCGGCGAGGACCAGGAGATGGGCTCGGGTTTCGTATCGGTGACCGTCGCGACGTTCTTCGTACGGGCGGTGATGTCACCGTTCGCGCATCCGCTCTTCACCGTCATGACGGGCATCGGCTTCGGGATCGCCGCGAGCAGCGCACGCCATCAGCGCTTCCGCCGCATCGCGCTGCCGCTGCTCGGCCTGGTCCTCGCGATGGGCATGCACGCCCTGTGGAACGGCTCGTCGACGTTCGGCCCGTACGGTTTCTACGCGGTGTACGGCGTGTTCATGGTGCCCGCCTTCGGCCTGGTGACCTGGCTGGCGATCTGGTCCCGCCAGCGCGAGCTGCGCACTCTGGCCGTCGAGCTGCCCGCCTACGCCGCGGCCGGCTGGCTGTCCCCCGCCGAGCCCCTCGCCCTGGCCTCGATGCGGGCCCGCGGCATGGCCAGGGACACGGCACGCCGGTGGCAGGCGGCGGCAGCGGGTGGCGGTCCGTACGGCCGCCAGGGCTACGTACCGGCCCCGATCGGCGCCCAGGCCAGGGCCCGGGCCAAAGCACAGGGCAAGGCGGCGGCCCGTGCGGTCGCCGAGTACGAGTCGTTCGCGACGTCACTGGCGTTTCTGCGCCGGCAGGCCCGCCGCGGCACGGCGGGCCATGACCTGGCCGAACGCGAGCTGGAGCTGCTGCACCATCTGTGGCAGCGCCGGGAGGTCGCCGGACCCGCACTGGCGTACGCGGCGCAGGCGACGGGCCGTCTGCGTCCCCGGTTCACGCCTCCGGCGCACCAGCCGTACCCGGGACACGGCACGTACCAGCCCTACGGCAGCCACGCCCCGCGCCCGCACCCCACGTATCCGTACGGCCAACCCCCGTACGGCCAGAACCCGTACGCGGGTCAGCCGTACACGCAGCCCCCGTACAACGCACCGCTCCACAACCCGGCGCCCTGCAACCCGCCGCCCGACGGCCAACAGCCTTACGGCCAGTAGACCTGCGACCGGCCGATCTGCGACCGGCAGTCCGGTACCGGCAGCCCTTAGGCGGACGCCTCGGTGAGCTCGGTCAGCTCCTGGTCCGTGAGCCGCAGATCAGCGACGGCCACCAGCGCGGGCAGCTGCTCGACCGTACGGGCGGAGGCGATCGGGGCGGCGACGGTCGACCGGGACGCCAGCCAGGCCAGCGCCACGGTCGCGATCTCGGCGTTCCGCTCCTGCGCCACCTTGTCGAGCGCGGCGAGGACCTTCTGCCCGCGCTCCGACTCCAGGTGCAGGCCCGCCTTTCCGGCGCGCGCGCTGTCCACGGTCGTACCGGGGCGGTACTTGCCGGTGAGGAAGCCGGAGGCGAGTGCGAAGTACGGGACCGCGGCGAGCCCGGCGGCGGCAGCGGTGTCCTGGAGCTCGCCCTCGTAGGTGTCCCTGGAGACGAGGTTGTAGTGCGGCTGCAGGGCCACGTAACGGGCCAGCCCCTCGCGCTCGGAGAAGTCCAGCGAGGCGCGGAGCCGCTCCGGGGTGATGTTGGAGGCGGCGATCTCGCGGACCTTGCCGTCCTTCACCAGCTGGTCGAGGGCGGTGATGATCTCCTCGACCGGGACCGTCTCGTCGTCGAAGTGCGTGTAGTAGAGATCGATGTGGTCACTGCCGAGCCGGCGCAGCGATTCCTCGGCCGCGGCCTTGATGGTGGCGGGGGAGAGTCCCTTGTACGAGGGGTGGGCACCGACCTTGGTGGCCAGGACGATGTCGGAACGGTTGCCCCGCGCCGCGAACCACTTGCCGATCAGGGTCTCCGACTCGCCGCCCTCGTTGCCGGGGACCCAGGAGGAGTACGTGTCGGCGGTGTCGATGAAGTTGCCGCCTGCCGCCGCGTACGCGTCGAGGACGGCGAAGGACTGCGCCTCGTCGGCGGTCCAGCCGAAGACGTTGCCGCCGAGGGCGAGCGGGAAGACCTGGAGGCTGGATGAGCCGAGCTTGCGGAGAGTAGTCATGAATGGAACAACCCGTTCCGCCGCTCGCGCTATTCCATGCCCTGTACAGCTACAGCGTTCCGCGCACTGCGCGGCCACGGCCACGGGGGCGGGCCGACGCAGCGGGGGGCGGGGAGGAGGAGAGGACGGACGGACAGGCGTCTCGACAGACCGACAGCCCTGACGTCGGGGGGGGAAGCGTCAGGGCTGCCGGGGTTCAGCGGTCGGGGAACAGCACGGGGAACGAACGGCACAGGGCACGGCAGCGGGCCGGGAACGGGGATCCCGGCTCCGGCCGCGCGGCGGCCTCAGACCGTCAGGCCCCGGGCACGCAGCCAGGTCATCGGGTCGATCCCGGTGCCGTCCGGGGTGTGGACCTCAAGGTGAAGGTGCGGGCCGGTCACATTGCCGGTCGCGCCGACGCGCCCGATGGTGTCCCCGGTGGTGACCTTCTGGCCGACGCCGACACCGATCGAGGACTGGTGGCAGAACCACAGCTCGGTACCGTCCTCAAGCTCCAGGACCGTGCGGTAGCCGTACGAGCCGGACCAGCCGGCCGACTTGACGGTGCCGCTGTGGATGGCCTTGATCGGGGTACCGGTCGGCGCCGCGAAGTCGAGGCCCGTGTGGTAGCCGGAGGACCACATCGAACCGGCCTCGCCGAAGGTCGAGGTGATCGTGTACGAGGAGGTGGGGATGGCGTAGCTGGCGGCGAGCTTGGCGAGCCGCGCTGCCTCCGCCTTCTTCTTCGCCTCTTCCGCCGCCTTCTTCTTCGCGGCGGCGGCCTTCTCCTCTGCGGCGTCCTGCTGCTTCTTCGCCTCGGCGGCCGCCTTCTCCGCGGCGGCCTTCTCCTCGGCCGCCTTGGCCTCCGCGTCGGCGGAGTCCTGCTGCTGCTCGGCCTGCTGGAGGATGCGGGCGCGGAGCGCCTCGCCGGCGTCCGTCGTGCCCTGTTCGGCCTCGGTGGTGGTGATGCCGGCCGTCGTCAGCGGGGCGGAAGCGGTCTCGGCCTTGGCCTTCTCCGCCTCGGACTCACCCGAGAACAACGCGCCGACACCCGGCAGGGACTTGGCCTCGGGGAGATTGTCCGAGATGGCATCGGGAAGGGAGATGGAGACCGGCGGCCTGCTCTGCGCGGAGGCCATGCCGCCCGCGCCGACGGCCGCGATGACACCGACGCCGAGAACGGTGGAGCTACGGGCGAGACCGTTGCGCTGCTTGGCGACGCGGTGCTTGCCGCGTACGGGGCGAACGGACTCCTCGGTGGGATTCCATTCCTCCCACGCCTTGTCGGGTCCGGCCTCGTCGGCCAGGAAGCCGTTGCCGGACTCGCTGCTCCGATCGGTTCCGTATGCGGTTCCGTGGTCGGTCCCGTAAGCGGTTCCGTGGTTGGTGCCGTAGACAGCACCGGGCCCGGTTCCGAAGTCATTTCCGTGTTCGGGCACGAACCAGGAGGGGGCTTCGGGGGCAGGCTTGTTGGACGCCACTGGGGCGCACTCCTTTCCTTCCTTCTCGCCTACCGGGTTAGCTGACGGGTTCGGAGCAGGAAGGTCTCCTACGGGTTCCTCCGCCTCTCAACGAGACAGAGATGCCCGATTCACCCCATGTAGGTGGTTCCCCGGTTCCCTTGCGGAATTCGGCGCTCGCGCACGGTGCCGCCTCTGACGGCGGCTGGGACAACCGCGCTGCGTTATCGAACGTTAATAGACACACGGGTCCGATTCCAAGCCGTTCCGACTGATCATTCACGTCTTCGGCCTGGACTTACAGGACACAACCGGGTGGAAACGGGCGAGTTGATCGCCCCTCAATCGTTATCTGTTTTCTGACATTGCGTCAAATGTTATGCGGAGGGGTCCCTTACGGTTACGCACGGTGGCATTGGTCGCGACACCTCCCGGGGGCGCACGACGGCGAGCAGCGCCATGTCGTCGGTCGTCACCCCGCCGGTGTGCAGCCGTACGTCATCGGTCAGCGCCGACAGCAGTTCCTCGGGGCCCGGGAAGATCCGTCCGCGCAGCCGCTCGGCGGGGTCGTAGAAGACCCCGTCGGCGTCACGGGCCTCGGAGAGGCCGTCCGTGTAGAGGAGGAGCGTCGCCCCGGGGGGCAGCTCCCACTCGTCGGCGCGGTCCGGCCACACGCCCAGGTCCATTCCCAGGGGCAGCGCGGGCAGCGTGGGCTCCAGTACCTCCAGCGCCCCGTCCGAGTGCAGCAGCAGCGGTTCGGGGTGGCCGCGGTTGACGATCCGTACCCGGGCCGCACCCGGCGGGATCTCGGCGAGCGCGGCGGTGATGAACCCCTCGGCCGCGTCGAGGCCGCCGAGCCCGCTCGATTCCCGCGCCAGCGCACGCTCCAGCCGCTGAGCCACCCCCTCCAGCGACCGCTCCTGCTCGGCAGCCTCCCGGAACGCGCCGATGATCACCGCCACGGCCTCCACCGCGTCCAGACCCTTGCCGCGCACGTCCCCGACCACCAGCCGCACCCCGTACGGGGTGTCCGTGACCGAGAACAGGTCGCCGCCGACGAACTCGTCCGCCTGCGCCGCCTCGTACCGCGCGGCCACGTACAGCCCGCCGATCCGGTCGGACGGCGTCGGCAGCACCGCGCGCATGGCGGTCTCCGCGATGACCCGTGCGGAGGCCAGCTGCTCGTTGCTGCGCCGGACGACCCCGTTGATGAAGAGCGCGAGGATCGAGACGGTGAGAACGGTGAGGAGCTCGATGACCGGCACGACCTGGAACAGCGTTCCGCTGTAGAGCCGCAGCCCCGCCACGCACAGCAGTGCGGCGATCCCGACACGGATGGTGCCGGCCAGTGAGAAGAACGGCGCGGCGATCAGCGGGGCCGCGGCGAACAGCGGAACGGCCGTGAAGGCGGGCGGGGTGAGGAAGTCGAACATCAGCCCGCCGACGATGATCAGGCCAGGCAGCGCCCGGACGAACCGGTGGTTGCGGATCTCCCCGATGCGTCTCCCCCGCCGCTGCTGCCGCTTCCCCACCTGTGGTCTCCTGCCCGGTGCGCTCACGGCCGCGGACGATACCGCGCACCACCCCCAGACTTCCCGGAGCGCGGTCGCGGGGCGACCCCTCGACGGCCAATAGGAGTACGCGCGCCGCGCGGATCGCACAGGCCGGCGGGCCGACGGCCCGGCGAACGTACACATGTACAAACGAATCAGACCCGGCACGCTCTATGCGTGCCGGGTCTGATTCTTCAGTAGCGGGGACAGGATTTGAACCTGCGACCTCTGGGTTATGAGCCCAGCGAGCTACCGAGCTGCTCCACCCCGCGTCGGTAAACACAACTCTACGGCATGTTCGACGCACTCATGACCACCCCGCGCGCCCCACCCCTCGAACGACTCCCCACCACCTCGCCCCCTTGACGGCGCCATGACGAGCCCAGGGGGCGACCCCGCGCACGCTCCCCGCACACGCACTGCCACCCCGCCCCGGCCGCGCCCCAACCACCCGCAATGGCCGTCAACGACCTTGGCAAAGGGGTGGATCAATGCAGCAAACCCCCAACAGCAGCCCCCTGCATGCTTCTTGCCGCCCCATCGGATCAGTCACCGGTAAGCGGGGCGGGGCCGCACTCAAGACCGGCAGGCCACGCCAAGAACGTCAAAGTGTCGAAAATGAGAAGGTGTTGCGAGGAACACGTGTTCTGCCGCAAGGTATCTGCTGCATCCCCCGGACCGGTGGGCTGCCCGTGCGAGCAGACCCGGGAGCGCGCATTGCCGTGCCCCGCAAGCCGCTCCCGGTCTCTCATCGCAGCCTGTCTGGAGGGCCTCCGCCGATGACCGCACCGCTCACTCCCGCCCCCGCCCCCGCGTCCGCCCCCGCAGCCACTGCGGCCTCACCGCTGCGCGGTGCCGTCATCAGTGGCGTGATCGGCGGAGTGATCGGGGCGGTGATGAGCGCGGGAGTCAACTACGCGATCATCGGCATGCCGGACAGCGAATCGGTCAACGCGGTCAATCACGCGATATCCGGCCTGGTCAGCGGGTTCCTCGCAGGCTTCATAGGAATCATCGCGCACCACCGGAAGGTCACCTCGACTGCGCGCGCAGAGGCGGCTGCGCTCCCCGTCTCCGTACCGGAGAAGTAGCCGTACCGGAGGAGCAGCCCTACCGGGGGCGCAGCCGTACCGGGCCCGCTTCTGGCGGGCAAGGCCCGTAACGCGACCCGAGGCCGCCCCCACGAGCGGGCGGGGCCGGCCTCCGGTCGCCGTCCGTGTCATTCCGCGTCGGCGATCCTGGGTGTCCGGTCCTGGTCCTGGTCCCGGTCCCCTGTGTCCCGGTCCGGGGCCGCCCCGCTGTCCGTGCCGCTGTCCGTGCCGCGCTGGAGCGACTGAAGGATCGCCAGCCCCTGGCCGACGACGCCCGCCGCCATCTGGTTGACACCGTCGGTGCCGTTGAGCACGGTGAGGCTGGCTCCCGACATCCCGCGGGCGGCCGCGTCGGCCAGAGCCGGCAGGTTCTCCACGATGCGGTTGGCCGCGATGAGTTCCTGGTTGCCTTCCCGCAGCGACACGGCGCGGGCCGTGTTGGCGTCCGCCTGAGCCTGGGCGAGGGTCCGTTCGGCGTACGCGCTTCCGTCCGCCTGGAACTTCACCTGATCACGGGCTGCCTCTGCCAGCGTGCGCTGCCGGTAGGCCTCGGCGTCCGCCGGGCGCCCGACCTCCGCCTCCAGCCGCTGGGCGGCCAGTCCCGCCTGGCGCTGGGCCAGCGCGGTCTGTTCGTCGATGACCTCGTGCGATGCCCTGGCCTGCGCGAGCGGCCCGGCCTGGGCGGCCCGGGCGTTGTACTGCTCCGTCTCGGCGAGGAATCCGGCCCTCTTGATCGCGGTGTCCCGTTCGTACTCGGCCTTGAGCGCGGAGGCCTGCTGCTCGCGTTCGGCGGCCTGCTGATCGGCCTTGGCACGCGCGATCCGGGCCTGTCCGGCGACCGCGGCGGCGTGCGGGGCGGCCAGGTTGTCGATGTACCCGGTGGCATCGTCGATCTCCTGGATCTGGAGGGCGTCCACGACGATGCCGAGCTTCTCCATCTCACCGTGGCTGCCCGCGATGACCTCCTGGGAGACCCGGCTGCGTTCCCGGATGATCTGTTCCACGGTCAGTCCGCCGACGATGGAACGCAGATGTCCGGCGAAGATCCGGCCGACGAGCTCCTCCATCTGGTTCTGCTCGGACAGGAAGCGCCGCGCGGCGTTGGCGATGGACACGGCGTCGTCGCCGACCTTGAAGACGGAAACGGCCCGGACCGTGAGGCGGATGCCCTGCTGGGTGACGCAGTCCTCGGTGATCTCCGCCTCCCGGAGCGCGAGGGACAGCATCCGCGCCTTCTGTTTGATCGGAAGGACGAAGCTTCCGTGGCCGGTGACTATCCGGAACTGCGTGTCCTGCGTCTGCCGCTTCGAACCCGATATGAGCATCGCCTCGTTGGGGGCGGGAACATGCCAGAACAACATGAGAGGACTCCTGTCAGACGTCACTTCCCGGGTCAGGACGGCAAGGGCTCCACGACCACGGTGCGTGCCGAGACCAAGTCGACGACCACGATGCGTACGTCCCTGTCGATCGACGTGGCCGACCAGGCGGTATAGGCCTCGGAACCGCCCCGTACGGCCACCAGGACTTCCCCTGCCCCGTCGGGCGGGATCGGCACGGTGACACGCCCCACCGCCCCGACCGGGCTCCGGCCGGACTCATCTGCCGCGCGCACGCGTGCACCGCCGCAGGTCCGTGTACGAACACGTCATCACAGTCACGAGGCGAACCGCCTCCCGGAGGCCCACGCCTCCCTCGACACGTCCACGTTACTCCCCGCATCCCGGCCTGTATCGCTCGCGGAACCCACCGAGCGAAGGGTGAAATGTGGTGATATGAATAACTTCGTATTCACCCATTCGACGCGGCGCCCTGGGAGTGGACGATGGACGATTACCCGCTGCTCAACCTCTTCTGGACCATGCTGTGGTTCTTCCTCTGGATCATGTGGCTGTTCCTTCTGTTCCGCGTGATCATGGACATCTTCCGCAGCGACGACCTGCACGGATGGGCCAAGGCCGGCTGGCTGGTCCTGGCTCTGGTGCTGCCGTACGTGGGCGTCCTGATCTACGTGATCGCCCGCGGCAAGTCCATGGGGTCGCGCGACTTGAAGGACGCGAGGGACCGGGACGCGGCCTTCAAGGCCTACGTGAGAGAGGCCGCGGGCACGGACACCGCGGGCGGCGCGACGAAGAGCAGCCACGTCGAGGATCTGACGAGACTCGCCGACCTCAAGGACAAGGGCGCGATCACGGACGAGGAGTACCAGCAAGCGAAGGCGAAGCTCCTCGTCTGACCGCTGCCCCACGGCGCGGCGCCTTCCGCGTCCCCCGCGGCCCGGCGGCCCGGCGGCCCCGGCTCATCGCGACGGTGCCCGACCGGGCACCGTCGCCGTCTCCGTGCGCCGCACGGCGGACTCCCACTCCTCCCGTGCGGGGCCGTCGAATCCGGGTGTGAAATCCGGGTGGTCCGCCAGCCAGCACGCCAGGCGGGCGCGCACTTCTTCGGTGCCGTACGCCTGATCGGCGGGCAGGACGAGATGCCGGATACGGGCCCGCGCCCGCATCACGACCGGGTCGTCCCAGGAACAGGCGGACAGCGCCGCCTTCTCGCGGGCCACCGCGGTCGGCGGCTGCGCCGACGCCCGTGCGGGGCTCCTGAGCTGGGCCTCGTTGGCCCGGTCCATGGCGACCTGGATGTCGAACCACGGGCGCAGCGCCTGCTCGGTCCAGCGGTGGTAGTCGGCGGCGAACGACGCCGGCTCGTCCCCGGCGGTGCCGGCCTGCCGGGCCACCCACTGCGCCGCGCGGAGAGCCAGGGCCACGCCCTGGCCCATCGTGGGATTGGTGTACGTGACCGCGTCCCCGATCCCGACCAGCCCGGTGACCACGGGCCCGGACGCGTCGGCGAGCCCGGTCCAGCGGTTGTCCAGGCCCCCCATCGCGAGCACCCCCGAGATCGCCTCGGGCCGCAGGTCCAGCCACGCCGCCACCGCGGGAAACGTCCGGGCCACCCGCTCGAAGACCGCGGGATCCCGGAGCGCCCCCCGGGTGGGGTCGGCGGTGGACACGGTCAGGGACACCGCGAAGGTGCCGTTGTCCGAGGGGAACACCCCGCCGACCGCGAAGGCCGCCACCGACCCCGCCTTGACCCGCCCCGGGTTGCGCGGCCCGTCCGGGCGCAGCCGGTACCAGCGGCAGACGTACGCGATCCCGATGCGGTGGTTCTCCACGACCGCGTCCCGGCAGCCCGCCCCGGACAGCCAGCCCGTCACCGGGGAGCGTCGCCCGCCGGCGTCGACCACCAGATCCGCGTCGTGGCGCCCCGACGCGGACCGCACCCCCGTGACCCGAGGGACCTCGCCGTGCCGGTCGAGGACGAGCCCTTCGGCGGCCTCCCCGAGCCGCATGTCGATCCCCGGTTCGCGGTGCACCGCGTCGTGCAGGGCGGCTTCGAGGACGATGCGGCGGGTCTGGAGCGTGACCAGGTCCTCGTCCCCGGGCCGGCCGGGCGGAGGCTCGGCGAACCACTCGAACTCGTTGCGCTCGATGGCCCCCAGGCGCAGTACCGCGTCGTACACGTCCGGGGTCTCGGCCCGCAGCACGGTACGGACCGGCGCCAGCAGACCGTGCGGCTGATTCGCCTGCGGCACTCCGGGACGGCGCCAGTCGAAGAAGTCCGCGTCGAGATCGGGCCCCGGCCGGCGGTCGTCCCGCTCCAGCACGGTGACCGTATGCCCCCGACGCGCCAGGAACAACGCGGCGGCCAGACCGCCGATCCCCCCGCCGATCATCGCAACCCGTGTCAATGCGGCTCCCTCCACGCGGTGTTGCGCATCAACGGTAGCCCGGCGCCCGGACACAGCCCCCTGGCGACCGGGCGCCGGGAAGCGGGACGGCCGCCATCACCGTGCCGGGTTCCGCATCACCTCCGGCACCTTGCACGTCACCTTGCCCGACGTGTCCGACCAGCCAGGGCGATCAGTGCCGCAAGTCCGGAAAGCGCGGCACGCAGCGCGAAGAGGAGTGGGTAGCCGCCGAGTGGTGAGGCCAGCGCTACGCCGGCGAAGGGGGCGAGTGCTGAGGCGGTGGTCGCAGGTGCTGCGAGGAGTCCGGACAGGCGGCCGTAGCGGGTGGTGCCCCATCGGTCGGTGATGGCTGTGGCCTGCAGCAGGGTGAGGTTGCCGCAGACCATCCCGGCCGCGACCGACAAGGCGATCAGCAGGGCGTAGGGGCCGGGCGTGAAGGTGGCTGTGGTGACGCCACCGAGCGCGATCAGCGTGGTGGTACGTGCGGTGACTCCGGTGTGGCGGGCAGTTCGACTCGGACGGTGAGGCCGCCGCCGGGGCGTGGGGTGGCGGTGAGCTCGCCGTGGTGGGTCAGGGTGATCGCCCGGACCACGGCCAGTCCCAGCCCGGTCCCGTCGCTGCGGTGTTCCCGACCGCGCTGGAACGGTTCGAAGAGGGCGGGGATTTCGTCCGGGTCCAATACCGGGCCGGTGTTGCCGACTTCGATGAAGGCAAGGCCGCCGAGGGTGCCGGTGGTCACCGTCGCCGTGCCGTCGCGGTGGTTGTGCCGCACAGCGTTGGCGAGCAGGTTCAGTGCGATCTGCCGGAGCAGTGAGGGGTCGCCCGTGACCGGGGCGGGCTCCGGGTCTGCGGTGATCCGGATGCCTGCCGTCCGGGCCTCGTCGGCCAGGTCCGCCAAGGCGTCCCTGGCGGCGTCCTTGAGGTCGACCGGTTGCGGCGTCAGCTGTGCGCTCTCGCCACGTGCCAGTGTCAGCAGTGCCGCGATCAGCTGTTCACTGCGGGCGTTGGCGTCCAGCGCACGCTGGACGGCGGGTCTCAGGTCGGCCGGGACCCGGCCTTGGGCGAGTGGGATCTCCAGGGCGGTGCGCTGGAGGGTGAGCGGGGTGCGCAGTTCGTGCGAGGCGTGGGAGGTGAAGCGGCGCTGGGCGGTGAAGCTGCGGTCCAGGCGGTCGAGCATGGTGTCGAAGGTGTCGCCGAGTTCGCGGACCTCGTCGTGCGGGCCGGTCAGGCCGAGCCGTTCGTCCAGGGTGCTGCCGGTACTGATCCGCCGGGCCGCAGCAGTGACCTGGCTGAGGCGGTGCAGTGAGCGGCTGCTGCCCCACCAGGCGAGCAGCCCGGCGAGTGCGGTGAAGACGGCGAGCAGGAGCAGGGAGCGCAGCAGCAGATCACTGAGGACGGTGTGCTGAAAGTCCTCGAAGCGCTCGGCGGGACTGGTGAGTGCGGCGGGGATCGAGGGGCCTTGCGGGGTGGCGGTGGGGCTCGGCGCCGTCTGGGCGGGAGCGAGCACGCTCGCGGGATCGATGCGGTAGCGGTTGTCTTTCAGGAGTTGGCGGGCGCTCAGCCAGTTCAGCAGGAGCAGTCCGCTGCCCAGGACTGCGAAGACCGTCGTGGTCATCAGGGTCAGTCGGCCGCGCAGGGGCAGCGCGTGCAGCGAGAGACGGCGACCGGTCCGGGCTCGGCTCACAGCCGGTACCCGTAGCCGGGGTCGGTGGTGATCAGTGGCGGGTCGCCGAGCTTGCGGCGCAGCGAGTGGACGGTGACCCGGACGGCGGTGGTGGCCGGGTCCAGCGCCGCGTCCCACAGGCTGTCCCGCAGTTGCTCGGTGTGGACCGGGGCGCCGTCCGCGGCCAGCAGTAGTTCCAGCACACCGAGCTCCTTGGGTGTCAGCTTCAGTGGCCGGCCGTCGCGTTCGGAAACCCTGCGCACGGTGTCCAGGTTGACGCCGTGCCTGCTCAGCACGGTGGCACTGCTGCCGGCAGGGGAGCGGCGGCCCAGCGCGCGCAGCCGGGCGATCAGCTCCAGGTACGAGAAGGGTTTGGCCAGGTAGTCGTCGGCGCCCTGGCCGAGGCCGTCGACCAGGTCGGCCAGGGCGCCGGCGGCGGTGAGCATCAGGATTCTGGCCGGGTAGCCGGCTGTGTTCAGGGCCCGGCAGACGGCGTCCCCACTCAGGGTGGGCAGGTTACGGTCCAGGAGCAGGACGTCGTACTCGGCGGCGGCCGTCATTTCGAGCGCGCGGGCGCCGTCGTGGGCGACCTCGCAGACCATTCCCTCGGCGCGCAGGCCCTCGGCGAGCATCGTGGCCAGGTCCACCTCGTCCTCGACGATCAGCACTCGCATGCTCTTGCCCTCCACTCGCGGCGCCCTGGCCTGCCCTGGCCTGCCCTGGTCAACGATGCGTCGGCAGGCGTTAGCCAGCGGTTAGGCACACACTCACCCGTGCATAACTCGTCGGTCCGTAGGAATGGCGGAGGTCAATGTCGACGCCCAGCAGGGAGAGCAGGAAATGCCTACCAAGACCATACGGACCGTACTGGCGGCGACCGCCGTGACGGCGGCGCTGGTAATGACCGGATGCTCCTCACAGGACACGGCGCCCAGCGTGGCCGGGGGCGACGGCACTGGAGAGAGCAAGCCGCAGGACGACGACGCGGTCCGGCGGGCCTGGGTCGACTGCATGCACAAGCAGGGGCAGACCAGCGTCGAGCAGGACAAGGACGGCAACATCACCTTCCCGGCCTCCGGAACCGGTGTCGACGGTCCCGGCTCGGCCAACGGCTTCGACGCGGCGAGCAAGGCCTGCGACGCCAAGGTCCCCGGTATCCACCAGGTCCAGCAGAAGGGCAACGAGAAGTTCGTCGAGCAAGGGCGCGCCTTCGTCGCGTGCGCGCGGAAGCACGGCTACGCGGGCATCCCTGACCCCGACCCCAAGAGCGGCATCCTCAATTTCCCGGCTAAATCGTTCAACACCGCCGCGTGGGACGCCATCCAGCCGGCCTGCGGCAAGCTCCCGATGCCCGGCTACTCGATCGGTCAGTGATCATGAGCCGCACTGTGGAGACCACCGCCCCCGCCGACACCTCGCCCGCTCCCACGCGAAAGAAGCGCCGTAAGGTCGTCGTCGCGCTCGTCCTGGTCGCCGCGCTCGGCGGCTCGGGTGCGCTCGCCGCGATGCGCCCCTGGGAGCACCACGGCACCGCTTCCGCGCAGCCGTCCGTCAGCCACGGCACCGTCGCGGTGCAGAAGGGCTCGCTGTCCACCGGCATCCAGGTCGGCGGCGCGCTCAGCTACGACACCCCGACTCCCGTCATCGCCTCCGGCCACGGAACCATCACCGCCCTGCCCGCCGTCGGCGCCGTCGTCAAGGCGGGAGCGAAGTTCTACGAGGTCGACGGACGGCCCGTGGTGCTGCTCACCGGGGACCGGCCGATGTGGCGCGACCTCGGCCCCGAAATCAGTGACGGACCCGACATCGAACAGCTCAAACGCAACCTGATCAAGCTCGGCCACGCCGACGGACTCGGTCTGACGGCCGACCAGAAGTTCACCCCTGCCACCGTCACCGCCGTCAAGCGCTGGCAGAAGTCCCTCGGCGAGAAGCAGACGGGGACGGTCACGCTCGGCAGCGTCGTCATGCTGCCTCAGGCGACCGTGCGGGTGCAGCAGCTCGGCGCACAGCTCGGCTCGGCCCTAGGGGCCACCGCGGTCATGACCGTGACCGGCACCGACCTGGTCGCCACCGCGCAGCCCGCCGACAGCCAGCTCTCCCAGTTCAAGCCCAATGGCCGGGTGACCGTGAAGCTGGCCGACGGCAGCACCATCAATGGACGCATTCGCTCACTGGTCCACGGCGGTTCCGGCAACGGCGGGGACAGCGGCTCGGACGGCGCGGACAAGACCACCGTCACCATCGCACTGGACCACCAGCGACAGGCCGAGCAGGCCGGGCCCTCCTCCGTGACCGTCACCGTCGTCGGCGAGACCGTCAGCGACGCGCTCATCGTCCCCGTCACCGCGCTGCTCGCCCTGGACGGCGGCGGCTACGGAGTCCAGGTCGTCTCCGGCACCACCACCCGGCTCGTCAGGATCCAGCTGGGACTGGTCGCCGACGCCAAGGCGCAGATCACCGGGGACGTCCAAGCCGGCGCCCAGGTGGTGATCCCGAAGTGATGTCCCCTCAGCCACCCGGCAGGGCACCCGTGCTGGAACTCTCCGGCATCACCAAGGAGTACCCGGGATCACCGCCGCTGCGCATCCTGCACGGCATCGACCTCACCGTCGAAGCCGGGGAACTCCTCGCCGTGGTCGGCCCCTCCGGCTCCGGCAAGTCCACCCTCCTCGCGCTGCTCGGCTCCCTCGACCGGCCCACTGCGGGGAAGCTGCACTTCGAAGGACGCGACCTGTCCGCGCTCTCCGACCCCGAACTGGCCGCCCTGCGCGCCCACCGGATCGGCTTCGTCTTCCAGCAGTTCTTCCTGCTGTCCGGGCTCACCACGGTCGAGAACGTCGCCACCGGCCTCCTCTACAGCGGTGCCCCCGCCTCACTCCGGCGCACCAGAGCCGTCGAAGCCCTGCGCGAGGTGGGCCTCGGACACCGACTCCGCCACCACCCCGACCAGCTCTCCGGTGGCGAGAAGCAGCGCGTCGCCATCGCCCGCGCCCTGGTCGGCCGCCCCGCACTGCTGCTCGCCGACGAACCCACCGGAGCCCTGGACAGCGTCTCCGGCGCCGCCGTCGTCGAGCTGCTGCGCACCCTGAACGCCAACGGCACCACGGTCGTCGTCATCACCCACGACCGCGAGCTGGCCGCCTCCTTCCCCCGGCGAATCGCCCTCCACGACGGCCGCATCGACTTCGACGAACGCGGCCCGCACCCCGCAGGAGCTGTCCGATGACGCCACCCCTGCGACGCACCCGGCTGCGCCCGACGGACATGCTGCGCCTCGGCATGATCGGACCGCGCACCCGCAAGATGCGCTCCGCCCTGTCCGCACTCGGCATCTCCCTGGGCATCGCCGCCGTCATCGCCGTGACCGGGATCTCCGCCTCCAACCAGGCGCACCTGCTGGAGCGCCTGGACCGGCTCGGCTCCAACCTGATCACCGTCGCCCCCGGCAACGGCCCCGACCAGAAGCCGGTGCCGCTGCCGCCCACGGCCGAGAAGATGCTGGCCAACATCGCCCCCGTGCAACAGGTCACCGCGACCGGGGCCACCAAGGCCCAGGTCTACCGCAACGACCTGGT
Organism: Streptomyces sp. NBC_01260; assembly: GCF_036226405.1. Classification (NCBI taxonomy): domain Bacteria; kingdom Bacillati; phylum Actinomycetota; class Actinomycetes; order Kitasatosporales; family Streptomycetaceae; genus Streptomyces; species Streptomyces sp. NBC_01260. The sequence goes on from NZ_CP108464.1 coordinate 3,830,611, forward strand.
CCCGGCGCAGCAGACCAACAGCCTCACCGTGCTGGCCGCCCGGCTCAACCTGCTCGACGTCCTGCACGCCACCCTGCAGAGCGGACACTGGCTGGACAAGGCGAGCGAGAACCTCCCCATGACCGTGCTCGGCGACCAGGCCGCACTCCGGCTCGGCGTGACCGCGCCGGGCGAGCGGGTCTGGCTGGGCGGACAGTGGTTCGTCGTCACCGGAATCCTGGCACCGAACGAGCTCGCACCCGAGCTCGGCACCGCCGCCCTGGTCGGCTGGCCCGAAGCCACCGCCCACCTGGGCGCGGACGGCACCGCCGCCATGGTCTACCTCAGGGCCCACCCCGAACGCGTCCCTGACGTACAGACCGTTGCCGGAGCCACCGCCGACCCCGCCAACCCGAGCACGGTCGCCGTCAGCCGCCCTTCCGACCTGTACACGGCACGGGCCGAGACCAAGAACTCCCTCACCGGACTCGTCCTCGCCCTCGCAGCGGTCGCCCTGCTCGTGGGCGGCGTCGGCATCGCCAACACCATGGTGGTGGGAGTGATGGAACGCCGCGGCGAGGTCGGACTGCGCCGCGCGCTGGGCGCCCGAGGCGGCCAGATCGCCGTCCAGTTCCTCATCGAGGCCGTACTGATGGGCCTCATCGGAGGAGTCGGCGGGCTGTTCGTGGGCGGCCTCGCGGTCTACGGCTACGCCCTCGCACAGGGCTGGCCCGCCTCCATCCCGCTCTACACGGTCATCGCCGGACCCCTGGTATCAGTGCTGGTAGCGGCCGTCGCCGGAATCTACCCGGCACTGCGCGCAGCCAGGGTGTCCCCGACAGACGCCCTGCGTTCGGCCTGACCGACACGCCGGAGCCTCCGAGGTCGCAGACGGGGCCCGACTACGCGGACATGGCGTCCGCCGACGCCCATGCGCTGCTTCCCCGGCTCCACCACGGCCAGCCGCGGAGCATGCTGCCACGCCGTCTGCAGATGCGTCGCCGCCACCCACAGGGTTAGCGCATCCTCGCCACCACGGATCTGCCGCCCATCACTCTGCGCGGTCTGCGCCACTCCACGATCACGCTGACCTCTGACACGCACACGAGCCTGCTGCCCGAGGTCGACAAGGCTGCCGCCGAAGCCGCCGCTGCCCTGGTGCCACGTGCCCGTAAGGCTTCCTCCGTAGCGCCTGCTGTCGGACCGTCCGCTCACGCATCGCTCACGCAAGAGCCCCGGAACGACGAAGCGCCCCGACCGGATGAAGCCAGTCGGGGCGCTAAGTAGCAGGTCAGATGGAGTTTTCCCGCCCTGCATCGCGTAGGCCGTGTGGGACTCGAACCCACAACCAACGGATTAAAAGTTCGAATTCAGATGTGCCGCCGGGTGATGCCCGGTGACGAATCTCTGCTCCCGTGCAGGTCAGCGGGGTAGGGCTCCTCCGTCCGGTGCCGCCCCGTGTCGGCTAGCTACAGCGCATCCGTGACCACTCACGTGACCACGCCACCGCGCCGCCGACACAGAGCGGCGCCGCTCCGGTGCTCGCAACACCGGCAAGGCGCCTTGATCCGAGCCCTTCCGATCAAGGAGTCAGACCATGAGCATCACCGTACCGATCCCGGAACAGTTGAACGCCCCGCAGGCAGACGGCCGTGCGTGCGTCGCCTGCGGCACCGAGACTGCGGCCATGCGGCCGGTGGGCGACCGCGCCGGCGTCCAGCTCTTCGCGTGCGTCGCGTGCATCGACCACGCGGAGGACGGCCGATGAGCAGTCAGCAGCGAGTGTCCGTGCGCCGTACAGCCAACTTTGACGACGACCTGGCCCTGTTGCAGGGGCCCGGTGTGACGGCGTCGGACGCTGTCCGACACGCGGTGCGGCTCGTGGCGCAGGCGCATCGGTACGCGGACCTGTGGGCCCAGGCTCACGGCGGCCGGCGGCCGTCGGTACTGTCCATTCGGACCTGTGACCTGTTGTTGGTGGCACCGGTGTCCGACGGGCGCGAGTAGGTCGTGTGACGCGAGAGCGCTCACCCGTCGGACACGGGCGGGCCCTGTCATACATGCAGGTCAAGAGGGGGAATGGTGGGTACACGCGAGGACATCACACGGGCAGTGATCGAGGGAACCGAGGCCGGGCGCCGCGGCGACCCCCCGACCGTATGCCCGTACCCGCGTACGTCCCTGCTGCGTACCGCGTGGATCCGCGGCTAACTTGATCTTTAACCTCGGGGTCCGAACGGCTCGTCGTACTTGATCACTCGGATTGGTAACTGCCGTACACACGGGCGGCCTTCGGCTGAGCATGTGATCCGACCAAGGAACACACAAGCTCAGCACGAAGGCCGTGGGGATGACTCTGTCGCACCATGCTGTCGGGCAGGATCCGTTTGCGGAACTGTCACGCTTCCGGGGTGAGTTCTACTCCTGTCTGACCAGGCGTGCGGATGCGCTGTTCGAACTCGCGGACGCGGTGCTGTGTGCGGACGGTCCCGTCCGGTCGCTGGTGGAACTGTCGCTGGTGGGTGAACACCGTCGCGGACACGGCGGGCTCTACGACGCCCTGTCTGCAGGCCGGGTCGACGTCGCGCGGCTGCGACGGGCTCTGGCGGCGGTGCCGCTGCCGCGGGCGGCGGACGGCCGGCTGGTCCTGGCCGCCGACCTCACCTGCTGGCTGCGGCCCAGCGCGCACACCTCACCACAGCGGATCCTGTGCCACACCTACGGACGGGGCAAGGACCAGCACATTCCCGTGCCCGGCTGGCCCTACTCGGTGATCTGTGCGCTGGAGACGGGCCGCAGTTCCTGGACCGCACCGCTGGACGCGCTGCGTCTGGCGCCGGGCGATGATGCTGCCACTGTCACCGCCGGGCAGATGCGTGACCTTGTCGAGCGGCTGATCGCGGCGGGGCAGTGGAAGGACGGCGACCCGGAGATCCTGATCGTGGTGGATGCCGGCTACGACGTGCCCCGTCTGGCCTTTCTGCTGAAGGACCTACCGGTGCAGGTACTGGGCCGGATGCGCTCGGACCGTGTCCTGCGACGCGCGGTCCCATGCCGCGAGCCCGGTGTCCGGGGGCGGCCGCCCCGCCACGGCGGCGAGTTCGTCTTCGGTGACCCCGCCACCTGGGGCACTCCCGATGCCCAGACGGTGACCGCAACCCGCCTCTACGGCGCCGCCATCGCACGGGCCTGGGACCGTCTTCACCCGAGACTGACCCACCGCTCTGCCTGGACGGCCCAGCTCGGCGCCCTGCCGGTCATCGAAGGAACCGTGATCCGTTTGCAGGTCGAGCACCTGCCCAGCGGCGCGACACCGAAGCCGGTCTGGCTGTGGTGGTCAGGCACCGACGCCACCACCGGCGACGTCGACCTGCTCTGGCAGGCATTCCTGCGACGCTTCGACATCGAGCACACCTTCCGCCTGTTCAAGCAGACCCTGGGCTGGACCTGCCCGAAGATCCGCAGCCCCGAAGCCGCCGACCGCTGGACCTGGCTGACCCTGGTGGTCTTCACCCAGCTCCGACTCGCCCGCCCGCTGGCCGCCGACCTCCGACGGCCGTGGGAGAAGCCGAGCCCGCCGGACAAACTGACCCCCGCACGAGTCCGCCGAGATTTCCGGCACCTCCGCCCGAAGGCTGCCTGTCCTGCCGGAGCACCGAAATCCTCACGGCCCGGCCCAGGACGGCCACCCGGCCGCAGAAACAACCAACCCACCGCACGCTACGACGTGCACACAGTCGGCAAACCAGGCCCCGCAAAGCGACGGACGAAAAAGTCAACAACCCCCCGTCCCCGCCGCACAGGATAAAGATCAAGCTAAGGGCTGTCCCGCAATTCCTGGCGGATCAGCGCGCGGCGTCGGATGCGGTGCATCGCAAGGCGGAGGGGCGTCCGCATACTGGATGTATGTGGACGTTCCGACAACGCGGCGAGGTGCCGTAGCTGTCGTCGCGCGCCCGCCGGAAATTGCGGGGCAGCCCTTGCGCGCGAACCCGGCCGATTGCAGCGGCTACAAGGTGAGCGCTGCAACGGTGCTGAGCACGGGCCTCTCCCAGAACGACGGAATGGGGGTCATCGCTTCACCCGCCCGCGAATGGCGAGTGCGGCCAGACCAAGCAGGATCGGTTCCGAGAATCTGGACACCATCTCGATATACTCACCGGATGTGGTCAAGTCTCCCTCGCTGGACCGGAACACGACCGAGTTAAGCGTGACCTTCAACGCCTTCTCAAACCGCTTGCTTGTGAACCGATCCCTCACTGGGTTCTTCGGGTCTTCCTTGTCGATCTCGAAGGTGACCCTGCCCCCGCTGGTCGGTGCCGTTCCGGTTGCTTCCTGCTTTGGCGAGTTCTGGGGCAGTCCGAATCCCATCATCAGCACTACCGTGACCAGCATTGCAATAATGAGCCAGCCGAGGGCGCGGGAGGCCCGAAGCCCGTAACCAGATAGCAGCCAGTACGCGGAAAGAAGCCAGCGTTCGGCCCTGCGCCATCCGAAGCTATGGCGGCGCATCTCCATTTCTCCATAGTAGAAGTCGGCAGCACCCGGTTCATCCTTCGCGTCCTCCCGGGATTTTCGAAGCTGCCGGTAAATAATCGTAAGCGTGGCGAGACCGGGGACGTCGTGCTCATTCTCGCAAGGGATTCCCCATCCGCGGCACAGTCCAGCAGGGCGACCAGGCAGAGCACGCCATTGGCGTTCCTCTTCTATGACTTGCCGGCGGGTCCACCTGAAGGGAAGTCCTCGGTGCCAGCGCCGCCCTTGTGGTGTGCCAGCGAAAGCCCAATGCCCGTCGAGGCGAAGCTGATCTAGATGCAGGGCGCCAGAGAACCGGCATGATGTGAGATCGACATCAGACATGGTGAGCATCGCGCAATCGACACCGCGAAGAGACTCGACACTGAGGCCTGCCTGAGACCAACGAACTCCCGATTCGTTGAGACGGTCGCTACGGCTGAATGGGACAGGATGGGCTATTACCGAGACAGGCTGCGTCAACACGGCATCAGCGAGATCCAATGTCGCGTGACGAAGCCGCAGAGTGGCAGTGGAATCCCATCGAGTTCGTTCGCACGTTATGCGCTCTGCCCCGGCTTCAATAGTGACGGGCATTGCAAACGATGCGTAGTCGAGAATCAAGGTACCTCCGCACAGCAGAGGCCCGAGCCTCGGCGCAGCCGCAGTGAAGGTGGCCCGACTTAAATCGAAATCACCCGAGCTCAGCACTTCACCAAAGAAGGCCAGATCATTAAAAGTGACAGCCGAGAAGAAGGCGAATTCAAGAAACCCCACAGCATCGAAAAATGCAGGCTTACGGAATACCGCTTCCAAGAAGCTAGCGCCGCGCACAAATATGCATTCGTTAAAGTAGGCATACTCATTGAAGAGTGACTCATCAAAAGATGCCCTCTCAGCGAATGAGGCCGAGCTGAATTCCGCGACATCAAATTCTGCACGATCGAAGTTCGCCGCGCCCGTAAACTCCGTTTCGGAAAAAATCGCCGATCCGTGAAATGTTGCCTCTTGGAAAGAGGCGACACCGATCCGGGTCGGGCTGCCAGCATGTTCTCTGAGAGCGTCGAGCAAGTCTCTGAGTAGCACGGTATGGAAAGGCGTGCCCCGATGGTCGACGGCATCGCCTGGCCGCAGTCCGCCGAGGTACGACGCGCGGTCTGCCTCATCGAGGTGGGCTAGGCATGCGGAGAATCCAGGTACCTTCACCCCCCGGCACCCCGCGGGATCAGCAGTTCCGTCGGCCCCGTTGGCGCAGTGATCCCAGTCAGGAAAGCTAACGTCCCCTAATGTATCGAGCACGTTGGTGCTGACGCCTCCTCTGCGCTTCCGGTTCCACGCGAAGTTGGTGCTGTCAGTCGGTGATGGTGGACAACTTCGTGGGCGGGTCGCAGCTTTGGTGCGAAGCCCGTCGGCACCCTGAGCCCCGAGAACCCCTCTGTTGACTGTAGGACGGGGCAGGATGGGAAAGGTCGCCGGATGGGCAGCGAAGTGGCTTTGGGCGGGGCTGCCACGGGGCGAGGGATCATCGCCCACACGCTGGCCGCGAATAGGGCAGCCCTTGGCCAGTCATCGCGGACCGCAACACCCTGGTCGTGAATGGGCCCTATGCGGTGGTGTGCCGGGCCAGGCGCCATGCGGGCAGTAGGCCGAGCCCGTCGGACCGTGAGCCCCGCACGCTGGCGATCGGCGGACGCTACGGGGGGAGCGTCGCCACCAGCGTGCGGGGCGGTCTACGGGGCGCGGCACTGATGGCACTCGCACGGCGGCCACGCAGAGGTCAGTAGTGGGGGTAGGTCGTCCGTACCGCGCATGGTCTTCTGCGGCTCCCACGTACGGCCGCTGTCGCGGGAGACCCGCATCGTCATGAGGGTCTGCTCGTCACTCACTCGCTGGGTTCGGTCGGTCATCGGTTCGGCGTCTGGTTGCTGCGGGCGCGGGTGGCGTCGCGGAGTGCCCTACGCATCTCGGTGCCGGTCTCGCAGTCACGTTCGGGACTGTTGCACCGGGGACAGGGGCCGGTCGTCTCGGTGCCGCCCGTGTGCTCTACGAGGACGCGGTACGCCGCCTCTTCAGCGGGGGACCACGGGATGTTCTGGATGCGCGGCGTGGGTGTCCGTGTGGTCATATCGGGACGGTAGGGAACGCGATTGCGCGGCCGTGCGCCGATTGCGCGTGATTGCGGGCGCCGTGGGGCAGGTTGCGGCCGGTTGCCTACAAGGGATCCAGAGAGGCGCGGGCGCGGCCGATGAGGCGACGGGCTTGCGATCCGTACTCGGCGGCCTCGGCGAGCCATTCCCACGCGCGTTCGTACAGGGCAAGGTCGTCGTCACCGGTGAGCCACAGTTCCTCGCTGATCGTCTCGACGATGACCAACCGCCGGTCGTAGATCCAAAAGCCGTGCGGCGCGGTGCGGCGCAGCTGCGTGCCGAAGGGGATGATGCCTATCTCGATGCGCCGCTGCCCGATGAGGGTGTACAGGCGGTCGAGCTGTTCGGCCATCACGTCGGCCGGGCACGCGCGGTGGTAGAGAGCAGCTTCGCAGACGAGGAACCGGAACGACTTCTCCGGGTCGTAGAGCGCCTCTTGGCGACGTATGCGGGCCGCTACGGCGGCCTCGGTGGTGGCTGGGATGCCGCGGAAGTCGGCGTTGATTTCGAAGATGGCTCGGGCGTACTCCGGCGTCTGAAACAGACCGGGGATGCGGGAGACTTCCAGACCGCGGATCATCGTCGTCTTCTCGGTCTGCCGCACGGCGATTTCCTGCCGCCCGCGGTGTCCGCCCGCCAACTGCCGTCGCCATGAGCGGTGGCGCTGCTTCATCTCCAGTCCGGCGCGGAGTCCTTGTAGCTCGGCTTCGGTGTCGCCCTGGCCGCACGACTGCGCCCACGCCGTGAGGTCGTCGCGGCTGGGCGTCTGCTTGCCGTTCTGGAGCCGGGAGACCTTCGAGGTCTGCCAACCGAGCTTGGTGGCCAGGTCCTTGCCGTCGAGGCCGGCCTCGGTGCGCAGTTCCCGCAGGCGCGCGCCGAGTGCCTCTCTCGCGGTCTGAAAGTCGGTGCTCACATCGCGGAACGTACCTGCTTGGCGAACTCGGTTGCAGGTGCGGCGTGGTGCCATGCGGCGTCGCGGGCCTGGCAGGCGGCGAGGACCTGGGCGGGGTCCTCGGTGACGTAGACGCCAAGGGTGGTGTCGTCCTCGTCGAACGCGAAACGGGCGAGGATCTTGGAGTCGAACAGCCAGTAGTCGTCATCGGGCAGGCGCAGCCGGTCGGCCTCGGCACGAGTGAGGTGGCGGATGTCCTCGCCTGCGGCAATGTTGCCCGGGGTGCTGGCGCGAAGGAATTCCTGACCCTGGGTGAGCGGTTCGTCGACGATGCGGACGCGTTCGAACCTCTTGCCCTGCTCGGTCTGGGCGGTGACGTTCTCCCGCCAGGGGTTGCCGGGGTCGCTTCTGATGTCCTCGCCATTGAGCCAGCGTTGCCACTTGGGGCTGTTTCGGTCGGTGGCGTAGCCGCGGCGCATCTCCAGCCGCCAGGCCGTGTGCCGGAAGTCGCGGAACAGGTGGGAGATCGACGCGAACGGCTGAAGCGTGGGGGCGTCGTCTCTGGGGGCGTAGCGGGTGAGGAGTGCCCGGGGGACGCGTACGAACGTCTCTGACGACTTCACATCGCGAAGTTGGGCCAGGTGGCCGGGGTCGGTCTCGCGGTCGCCCTGAACAAGGATCTCGTCCGTTTCCTCGATTTCGTACAGGGTGGGGCAGTCTCCATCGTCGCTGGTGGTGCCGATGAACCTGAGCGTCATGTTGCCCTCCGGTCGCCTCCGGTCGCCTGCGGTCAGGGGACCAGGGTGCGGCCGATGGCTGCTGACGGCCCGGGGATTGCGGGAAATTGCGGACAAGTGGGTGGGCTGTCGGCTTGCGCGCAATCGGGGGTGTGGGCACTGAGAGGCCCCGGCGGTGAGGGCGCCGGGGTCGGTCATGCTCGGATGCGGGGGCGGCCGACGAGGCGTTCGTAGTCGTCGGGTCACTCGGTGGCGAGGCGGTACCACTCCCATGCGGTGAGGTGGCGGGTCTCGGCGAGGGTGGCCGGCGGGCGGAACGCACGCAAGGGCGGCGGCTGCTACCCCGCGCCCGCCGCACCGCGCCAACTGCGCCGACCGACGGTGAGCGTGACCACACGGTGACCACCTCGGCTACGGATTCGCCCGTCGAGCAGGTCACGGAAACGACAGAACCCCCGTTGACGCAGGTCAACGAGGGTTCTGACCCCGAGGGGTCTGGTAGGCCGTGTGGGACTCGAACCCACAACCAACGGATTAAAAGTCCGCTGCTCTGCCAATTGAGCTAACGGCCCTCGCCGAATCACCCCCGAGCATAGCCCGCCGCGACCCGGCCGCCGATCGGGTATCGGTTGCCGGGCCCCGTCATCGTGGAGGCGGCCTCGCTCAGCGAGGCGTATTGCGGGCGATCGTGCGCTTGTGATCCGGATTGAGGAACCAGTGACGGGCCGAGGCCAGCCACCAGGTGGCGGCGAAGCCGAGGACCACCAGGACGGCGACCGGGGCGTAGTTGAAGGTTTCCCAGGTGACGGGTGAGACCTGGGGCAGCATGAAGAGCACCGTGATGACCGCCACCCAGACCACCGCGACGATGCCGATGGGGCGGGACCAGCGGCCCAGGTGCCAGGGACCGGGCCGGAAGTCGCCGCGCAGCAGGCGGAGCAGGGTGGGGATGACGTAGGCGATGTAGAGGCCGATCACCGCGATGGAGGTGACGGCCGCGTACGCGGTGACGTTGATCAGGTACGGGAGGCCCAGTACCAGGGCGCCGATGGCGGCCAGCCAGACCGCCGCCACAGGGGTGCGGGTGCGCGGGCTGACCGTGTGCCAGACGTGGGAGAACGGGAGGGCGCCGTCCCGGGAGAACGCGTAGATCATGCGGCTGTTGGCGGTCACGGACGCCATGCCGCAGAAGAGCTGGGCGCCGATGACCACCAGGAGCAGCAGCTTGCCCGTGGTGGCGCCCAGGGCGTCCAGGAGGATCTGGGCGGGCGGGGCGCCGGTCGGGGAGGCCAGGGCTCCGTCGTAGGACTGGATGGCGAAGGTGAAGCCGAGGAGGAGGACGAAGCCGGCGATCCAGGAGGTCCAGATCGACTGGACGATGCCGCGCGGGCCCGCCGTCGCCGCGTCGTGCGTCTCCTCCGTCATATGGGCGGAGGCGTCGTATCCGGTGAAGGTGTACTGGGCCATCAGCAGCCCGATCATCACCACGTAGAACCCGCTGCCCCAGCCGGTGTTGTTCACGAACCCCGTGAAGACGAACGACGCCGACTGGTGGGAGTCCGGTACGAAGGTCAGCGCGCCGACGATGACCGCGACGCCGAGCACGTGCCACCACACGCTCACGCTGTTGAGGAACGCGACGATCCCTACCCCGAAGGTGTTCAGCAGGCCGTGCAGGAACAGGATCGCGGCGAAGAGGAGGATCGTGCGGCCGGGCGTGATCCCGAAGTCGAACTGGAGGTTCAGGTACGCGCCCAGGAACGACGCGGCCCCGAAGTCGATCCCGGCGGTCACCGCGACCTGGCCGAGCACGTTGAACCAGCCCGTGAACCACGCCCATGCCGCCGCCGAGCGCGGCGGAGCCAGCCGGTGGGCCCAGAAGTACAGGCCGGCGGACGTCGGGTACGCCGAACAGATCTCGGCCATCGCGAGCCCGACGAACAGCGTCATCAGGCCGACGCCGACCCAGCCCCAGGTGATCAGGACCGGGCCGCCGGTGTTCATGCCGAACAGGTAGAGCGTCAGGCAGCCGGAGAGCACCGAGATGATCGTGAACGAGACCGCGTAGTTGGAGAAGGCCGACATCCGGCGGGCGAGAACCTGGGTGTAGCCGAGCTCGGCCAGCCGCTCCTCATCGGAGACGGGTGAGGCGGGAGGGGCTGGTAAGGCGGGGGAGGTGGGTGAGACGGCGGTCGCGGGTGAGGGATCCGACGGACCGGAGGGGCTTGACCCGTCGGACGGACCGGACCGGGTCTCACTGGGGTTGTTTGTCATGCCCCCAGCGATTCCCTCGCCGGGGGCACGACATGCACCGACGGCCCGGCCCCGTGGGGCGGAGGCCGGGGCCTCAGTGCCTCAGAAGATCCCCTTGTACGTCTGCCACCCCGTGGCGATCTGCGTACGGGCCCCGAACGAGCCCTTGCCGTTGCCGTTGTTGCGGAACAGCTTCCCCGCCGGGTCGCGTACGACGATGTCGTTCCTGCCGTCGCCGCTCAGGTCTCCGACTCCCACCACCGCGTTGTACGAACGCCCCCAGTCCGAGAACACCTTCACCCGCGGCGCGAAGCTGCCGTTGCCCAGGCCGTTGTAGCGCCACAGGCCGCCGTCGCGGTCGTGGCCGAGCAGGTCGGGGCGGCCGTCGCCGGTGATGTCGCCGACGCCGGTGATCTGGGCGTACGTCTTCCAGTTGGTGAAGATCCTGGCCTTCGGCGCGAACTTCCCGCCGGCCGCTCCCGCGTAGAAGTACATGTCGCCGGTGGACGTCTGACGGGCCACGAGGTCGGCCCGGCCGTCCCCGTTCAGATCGCCGGGCGAGGTCAGTACGTCGTACTGCTGCCAGCCCGTGCCGATCGTGGTGTGCTTGCCGGCCGGCGTGTACCCGGAGGTGCCGCAGCGGCCGGCGTACTGGCGCAGTTCGCCGCCCGGCATCCGTACGAGCAGTTCGGAGCAGCGGTCGCTGCCGGTGTCCGCGAACGGTACGGCGAGCGTGCCGGCCGGCCAGCCGGAACCGGACTTCTTGCCGTCGAAGCTGCCCGGGGTCTGCCCGAACTGGACGGTCAGAGAGCCGGAGGAGTTGAGGGTGACCAGGTCGCCGATGCTGTATCCGCCCTGGTCGTGGAAGCCCGCCACGGCGCCGCCCACCCCGATGGTCCCGCTGGTGGTGTACGTCCCGGACCCGTCCTCGGCCGTCGCCTTCAGGGTCCAGGCGTGCCGGCCGTTGCCCGTGTATCCGCCCGCGTCCGTCCGGCCGTCCCAGGCGACGTCCGCCTCGGTGCCGGAGCCGGCGCCCTTCAGGGTGCGCACCGTACTGCCGGTCCAGTCCTTGACGGTGTACGTCCAGTTGACGGGCTTGTTGAACTGCCAGGTGCTGAGCCACGCCTCCAGGCCATTGACGCCCTTGATGTCGATGGAGGTGCCGCCGACGTCGGAGGCGATCTTCGCGAGGGGCTGCGCGGGCACTTCGCTGGGCACGATGTGGACGGAGTTCGCGGCGTCGACGTACGCGATGTCCCCGCCGAACTTGTCCACCGCCCAGGTCAGCCGCCGCTGGTCGGCGGTCTTCCCGGCGGGCAGGTCGGCCACCACGCGGGTGACCGTCGCCTTGCCGGTGTGGAAGTCGGTCAGCAGCAGCTTTCCGGCGGTCCGGTCGTGCCGGACGAGGTACCCGTCGCCGACGAGGGCGGGCCCGGACGGCACGGTGAACGACTTCTTCGCCGTCCGGTCGTACACACCGGCCGCCCCGGTCGTCCCGCAGTTCCAGTAGACCCAGCGTCCGACCGCACGGACCTCCTTGATCACACAGGGGGCGCCGGTGGCCGCCTTCTCCACGACCTTGTTCTTCTCGATGTCGGTCGCGGTGAGCGCACCCGTGGTGGAGGCCGCCGCCCAGAGCGAGGTGCCCCAGACGGAGGCCGCGGTGGGGCTGCGGACGATGGGGTCGGCGTTCGCGTAGTAGCTCGGGTACATGTCGGCCCGCTGCTTGACGGGGGCTCCGCCGTTGACGACATAGGCGCGGGCCGTCAGGTCCACGAGCTTCGCGGTGCCCGCGGGGTAGTGGACATCGCCGCCGTGGTACGAGTCCCCGGGCCGCCAGAACTGGACGCTCTCGGTGCCGGCGTCGTCGCCGTCGACGAACACGACGCCGTAGTCCCCGTGGCCCGAGGCGACCAGCTCCACGCAGGAGCCCATGTCGCAGGGCACCGTCCTGAAGTGCGCGCCGTTGGCGAAGGGCCCGGCGTACGACCGGCTCTCCCGCGCCCCCACGGTCACGCCGTCGGCGGACACCCGGCGCTCGAAGACCATCGCGTCACCGCTGCCACTCCGCTCCGCGGTGACCAGCCGCCCACCGGCGAAGTCGAGGCCGCGGACGCCGGTGGTCACCACGGTGGCCGGAGCCCCGCCAGGGGCGGCCGTGGCGGGTACGGCGGCCGTCGCGAGGACGGTCGCCCCCAGCGCGGCCCCCACCAGTGCCGTACGGCCACGAACGAACACGGTCAACGAAATCCCCTCCCGGGCGACAGACGGAATGCTGCGTACGCGCATCAGGACAGCCACGCGTACATCTGCCAGCCGCCGCCGACCTTCACCCGCGCGGCCAGGCCGCCCTTGCCGTCGCCCCGGTAGCTCCACAGTGCCCCGGACGTGTCCCGCGCCAGCAGATCCGCTTTGCCGTCGCCGTTCAGGTCACCGGCCCCGACCATCGAGTCGTACATGGTCCAGCCCCAGCCCACCTTGACCCGGGTCCCGAGCGTCCCCTTGCCGGTGGCGGGGTAGCGCCACACCACACCGGAACCGTCCCGGGCCAGCAGGTCGCCCTTGCCGTCGCCGTTCAGGTCGCCCATCCCGGCCAGCAGGTACTTCTGCCAGCCGGTGCCGATCCTCACGCGCGGCTCGAAGAAACCGTTGCCCTTGCTCTTGTACAGGTACAGGGACCCGGTCGAGGTCTCGCGGGCGAGCAGGTCCGCGTGGCCGTCCCCGGTCAGATCGCCGGGCGAGGTGAGCGCGTTGAAGATGTTCCAGCCCGTACCGATCTTCGTGTACGGGGTGGTGGGCTTCAGCGCGGCACCGCACGCGGGCTTGTACGTGCGCAGTTCGCCGGTCTTCATCCGCACCAGCACGTCGTTGCAGCGGTCACCGCTGACGTCCTCGAACGGCACGGTCGCCGTCACGGTGTTCGCGCCCGTCCAGCCGGAGCCGGAGAACTTCGTCTCGACCCGGCCCGTTCCCGTGCCCGTACCGGCACGCCAGTCGGCCACCCCGGCCGGGGTGAACGCCAGCAGGTCACCGAAACCGTCGTTGCCGACGAAGTCCCGCGCCACGGCGGCGCCGCCGGACAGTTTCACCGTGCCCGAGGTGGTGAGGGCCGTGCCCTGGCCGTCGGCGGGCTTCGCGGTGAGGGTCCAGGTGTACGCGCCGTTGGCGACCAGCCGCCCCGCCGCGTCCTTCCCGTTCCACCCCGCCTTCACCAGCCCACGCGCCTCACCGCCCGTGAGCGTGCGGACGGCCGCACCCGTCGCCTTGTTCTTCAGCGTCAACTGCCAGGACGCGGCGGGCTTCGACAGCCACCAGCGGGGCGACCAGGACGCGCTCGCGGCATGGACCGACGCGGCGGCGTCCGTGTCCCGGACGGAGAGCGCGGAGGTCTTCACGCCGGAGGGAACGACGTGGACGTTCCCTCCCTTGTCCGCGTACACGAGCGGGCCGCCGAACCGGTCGAGGGTCCAGCCCTCGCCCGGCTCTGCGTTGGCCGGGCTGCCGACGGTGCGCGTTCCGGCCGTACCCCGCACATCGGTCACCCGGAGGACGCCGTCCTTCTCCCAGCCGACGTATCCGTCGCCGAGCATGGCGGACCGGTGGGCCGGGAGCCGGATCGACTTCTTCGTGACGGTGCCGTACACCCCCGACGTCGTCACCCCGCACTCCCAGTAGAGGTCGGTGCCGTTCGCCCGCAGGTCCGTGATGTTGCAGTCACCGACGTCAACGGTGCGGACGGCCTTGCCCGTCCGCACGTCGAGTGCCTGCACGACCCCGGCAGTGGCGCCCTCGACCCAGAGCGTGCTTCCGTCGATCGCGAAGGCCGGCATGTACTGCTGCTGGGCCGGGCCGGTGTAGGCCGCCTTCCCGGTGTCCAGGTCGATGACCTGGAGGCGCGGCCGGTAGTCCTCGGATGCCGGGCCGGGGATCCTTGCCACGGTGTAGCGCCCGGACGCCTGCATGGTGTCGTGCGGCTGCTGGTACGTGGACTGGTCGTTGACCTTCCGGGCCGGCAGGGCCGCCGTCTCGTCGAGAACGCTCAGCCCGTCGCCGTTGATCCCCTGGTACGCCAGCCGGCCGTCACCGGTCGACTGAACCTCCTCGCACCAGTCCCGGTCGCATCCGGCGTAGTCGTTGAACAACCCCCGGTCCTCGCGCGCCGCAGCCGTCGGGCTGCCGCTCACCGAGATGTCGGTGCGGCGCAGCCGCGCCTTGCCGAACGGGATTCTGTCGATGGTGTGCATACGGCCCTGGGCCATGCTCATGCCCTCGACCACGGTCGGAACGGCCAGCACTTCGGCGACCCGGCCCGTCGACAGCGCCCCGTCCTTCCCCGACCGCAACGCGTACACGGAATACGCCGCGCCCTGCTTCTCGGGTGCCCTGCCCAGAAGCATGGTCCCGTCGGGCTCGAACGCCGCGATCGACGCCGCACGGTCCAGGACCACCCGCTCGGGGCCGCCGGTCACCGGGACCGCCAGGACGGTGTGGTCGGCAACCGAGGGGTCCGGGGAACCACCCGTGGCGGAAGGACGGGTGAACAGCACGTCGTTGCCCACCACTCCGAGCATCTGTGCCGGACTCACATCGGGGAGGGTGAGCTCATGGGCGGGCTTCGAGAGGTCCGACAGGTTCCACACCCGGTAGGTGTCCCTGTTGCCGAACCGCTCGACGACCTGCGGGCCGCTCCCGTTCACCTGGTTGTCGAAGAGCGCCGTGGGACGGAGTCCGGATGCGTCCAGCCGGTACACGACTGGCCGGCTGTTCACCATGGCCCTGACGAACACGCCGTCCCGGTCGCCGTGCCCCTGGACGTCCAGCGCCGTGGCCCCTGCCGGCAGGCCGGTCACCGCGCTGTCCACCACCTGGCCGTTCTCCCAGGTCAGGAGGTGAATGATGGCGACCCTGTCGGCCTTCTGTTCGATCGTGACGACGGTGGCGCCGTAGCTCGCCCGGTACCACTGGCCGGCGGGGACCATGAGGGTCCACTCCTGGCCCGTGCCCATGTCCCGCTGGACAGGATTCGACGTACCGGTGAACGTCACCACATCGGTACCGGACACCTGGGCCACCCGCAGGCCGGCCGGAACCGCTACCGCCCGGGTGGAACCATCGGCGTACGAGGTCCAGTTGTAGCCCTCACCGGCCTGCCCCCACAGATAGCCGGATGCCCCGGCACCGACCAGGCGGCCGGCGTTGGGGTTCTGGTTCTGCCCTGCGGGGATGACGAGTTCGGCCGGCGGCGGGGCTGTGGCGCCTGCCGCGAGGGGCACGAACCCCGCCCCGATACCAAGGGCCCCGATCATCGCGACAGCGCTGCGTACAACTGTGTTGCGTCTCAAACCCAGTCCCTCCCGGGAACTTCAAGAAGAGCATGAGGAGGACGCGGCAGCGTGCCGCGGTCTGTGCGAAGTGTGAAAGCCCCCCGGCCCCAACCCCTCATGCAAGTGGGCCGACTTTAACAGCAGTCCCACAGGTGGCGACAGGGAGATTCGAACCGGTTCAAACAGAACAGGGCCCGCACACCACCGAAGTGATGTACGGGCCCTGATCAGCAGTCAGGCGATCGGAGATCAGCCGTTGCGCTTCCAGCGCGGCTTGTCGTCGCGACGGCCGAAGGAGCCGGTGCTCGTGCCGGTACCCGTGGAACGGTGGTCGTCACGGCGACCGGTCGGGCGGTCGCTGCCGCCGCCGGAGCGGAAGCCGCCCGCCGGACGGTCGTCACGACGGTCACGGTTGACCGGACGGTCGCCGCCGCCGGAGCGGAAGCCACCGGACGGGCGGTCGTCACGACGGTCGCGGTTGAACGACGGACGGTCGTTGTCACGGTTGAACGACGGACGGTCGTTGTCACGACGCTCGAAGGAACGGCCGCCACGGTCACCGCCGCGGTCGTCACGACGGTCGTTGCCGCCGGAGCGGAAGCCACCGGACGGACGGTCGTCACGACGGTCGCGGTTGAACGACGGACGGTCGTTGTCACGGTTGAACGACGGACGGTCGTTGTCACGACGCTCGAAGGAACGGCCGCCACGGTCACCGCCGCGGTCGTTGCTGCCGCGGAACGACGGACGGTCGCTGCTGCCGCGGTAGCCGTTGCCACCGGTGGGACGGCCACTGCGCTCGCCGACCCGGTCGTTGCCGCCGCGGTATCCACCGCGGTCGCCGCCGCGGTTGTCCCGGCGCTCGAAGTTGCCGCGGTCGTCGCGGCGCTCCTCGCGCGCGGCCTGCTGCTCCGGCACGGAAGCGGCGGCCACGAGTGCGGCCTCCGCCTCGGCGGCGACCTCGGCCACCGCTGCCTCGGGGTCGTCGCCCCGCTCGCGTGCGGCACGGGCGACCAGGCGGTCGGCCTCCTCGCGCAGCTCCACGGCACGGCGCTGGATGCGCTCAAGCTGCTTGGTCAGGTCGGCGGCCTCGCGCTCGGCCTGCTTGGCGGCGTTGTTCGCGGAGTCGGCCTGGACCTCGGTGAGCGAACGCGCACCGGTGATCTCGGCGACCTCCGGCTCGAAGACGCCCGCGCCCTGCACCATGTGACGCGAGGCGTCGACGCCCGCGTCCTCCATCAGGCGGAAGATCTGACGGCGCTGGTGCGGCAGCGCCAGCGAGACGACGACACCGGACTTGCCGGCACGGGCGGTACGGCCCGAGCGGTGCAGGTAGTCCTTGTGGTCACCGGCCGGGTCCACGTTCAGGACCAGGTCGATGCCGTCGACGTGGATACCGCGCGCCGCGACGTCGGTCGCGACCAGCGCGTTGACGTAGCCCTTCTTGAAGTCCTCAAGAACGCGGGTACGGGCACCCTGGGTCATGCCGCCGTGCAGCGCGTCCGCCTTGACGCCCGCCTCGACGAGCTGCTCGGCGATGCGGTCGGCGCCCAGCTGGGTGCGGACGAAGATGATCGTGCGGCCCTTGCGGGCGGCGATGGCGGAGGTGACCGGCGCCTTGTCCTTCGGCTTCACGACGAGGACGTGGTGCGACATGGTCGAGACGTTGCCCTGGGCGGAGTCGACCTCGTGGGTGACCGGGTTGCTCAGGTAGCGCTTGACCAGGGTGCCGATCTCGTTCTCCATGGTGGCGGAGAAGAGCATCCGCTGGCCGCCACCGGGGATCTGGTCGAGCAGCTCGGTGACCTCGGGCAGGAAGCCCAGGTCGGACATCTGGTCGGCCTCGTCGAGGACGGCGACCTGGACGTTCTCCAGGGAGCAGGCGCCCCGGTTGATGATGTCGCGCAGCCGGCCCGGGGTGGCGACGAGGACGTCGACACCGCGCTCCAGCGCGTAGATCTGGTTGCCCATCGACGTACCGCCGCAGACGACCTTCATCTTCAGGCCGAGCACGTCACCGTACGGCTGCAGCGCGTCCGCGACCTGCATCGCGAGCTCGCGGGTCGGGGTGAGGATGATCGCGCGGGGCTTCTTCTTCTCGGTGTGGCCGCCGGCCAGCGAGGCCAGCGTCGGCAGACCGAAGGAGAGGGTCTTGCCGGAGCCGGTACGGCCACGGCCCAGGATGTCCTTTCCGGCCAGGGCGTCCGGGATGGTCGCTGCCTGGATCGGGAAAGGCGCGGTCACACCGTTCTGCGCGAGCTTGCGGACGATGCCCTCGGGCAGGCCCAGGTCGCCGAAGGTGACGGTCGGCTCGGCGTCCGCCTCGTCGGCGGCGGAGTCGGTGTCGGCCTGCTCGGCCTGCGGAGCGTCGGTGACGTCCTTCTCGGCCTTCTCGGCCTTCTCGGCCTGAGGAGCGTCGGTGTCGGCCTGGGGAGCCGCGATGTAGTCCTTGATGGAGACGGCGGACTCGGCTACAACGGCCTCTGCGGCCTCGACGAGCTCGTCGTTCTCGATGTTCTCGGGCAGCACGGTGTGGTCAGAACTGGAAATTGACATGCGAAATGCGAAACCTTCCGGAGTCTCGGCACGCGCCCGTAACTCCGTGTTTTCGCAATTTCGACCGCCTCAATGCGGTCCAGCCACGGCAAGGGAGAGTACGCGCCACACGGCGCTCTTCTGTGTCGGCGCCGGGCAATGGATCAAACGATCTACTACCATACGCACTAACCCCGGCATCGCGCAAGCCGACCCCCGCCGGCCACCCCCTCAAGCCGGTCCCACCTGCGGTGATGCCTCCGGGGTCCGCATGTCGTCCACGTTGCCCTGCGCGCCCATCGCGTCGTTGCGGAGCTGCGCGGCGGGCGACGCCGAAGGAACCGCCGGCGGCTCCGACGGCTCCGGCTCGGGCTCCGGCGGAACCGACGGCTCAGGGGCCTGCGGCTCGGACGGGGCCGGGGGGTCCGGCCGCTCCGGGACCCCTGGCTCCGACGGCTGGAGCGGCGGCGCCGACAGCCGGCCGCCCCGGACCCGGCCGGGCTCGGCGGACCCCGTGCCGGGACTGTCCGAGGGGCCGGCGGGGGCACTCGGGGCGCCGGACTCGGCGGCCTCCCGCTCGGAGTGCGCCTCGGCGCCGCCGGTACGGGCCCGGCCGGTACCGGCCGCCGTGGAGCCGTCGGGGCCGGCCACCGACCCCTTCGGTGCGGCGGACCGCGAGGGCGCCGGTTTCCCGCCGCCGTCGCCGACGCTCATACAGCCTGTGGACGCGGCGATCGTCACAACGGTGACGGCCGCCCAACGGACGGGGACGGACAACTGGCGCACGGGGGCACCTCCGGGGGGCGCGAAGAAGGACGAGGCGGTACGGAAACGAGCCGGGCAGCGCTGTGCCCAACTCCCGCCGCCCCGCCGGGGACACGCCCCGGGACCGGCCCGCACACCTCATTCACACCTCGGGCTTCCGTTTGGATCAGGCCGGAACCCGCGGGCCCGGCATGATCCGGACGAGTGGCCGTCGCCGCCCGCGGCGCCTCACCCGTAACCCAGCGCGTGCAGCCTCTCGTCGTCGATGCCGAAGTGGTGGGCGATCTCATGGACCACCGTGATCTCCGTCTCGGCGACAGCGTGCTCGCGCGACTCGCACATCCGCAGCGTCGGCCCGCGGTAGATGGTGATCCGGTCCGGCAGCACGCCCGCGTACCACTCACCGCGCTCGGTCAGCGGCGTGCCCTCGTAGAGCCCGAGCAGATCCGGATCGTCGGCCTCCGGTTCGTCCTCGACGAAGACCGCGACGTTGTCCATCAGCCGGGTCAGCTCCGGCGGGATCCGGTCCAGCGCCTCGCCGACCAGTTCCTCGAACTCTTCCCGCGTCATCTCCAGCACCCCGTCATTGTCACGCACCGCCGCAGGACACGCCCCGAGGTGCCCGGAGCGCATACCTCCCTGCGGACCGGGGCACAGTCGCCCCATGGCCCGCGACCCGTTCCGCGCCGCAGCAGCCCGTGTCCGGCACCGCCCCCGGCCGCGCACCGGCCGCCGCGCCGGCGGCGCGCTCGTCGCCCCGCCGCGCCCCTTCGCCCGCGCGCTGGGTCTGGTCACCGTCGTGCTGTTCGGCGCCTGGCTCGGGCTGCTGGCCGTCGGCAGTGTGCGTACGACCGTCGGCCCGATGGACACGACGATGACCCTGCGCCCCTCGCTCAGCGGCGGCACCAAGATCAACGTGTCCCCGCTCGGCGCCCTGGAACTGGACTCGCACCACGCCCCGGTCCGGCTCGACGTCGATGTCGACCGCCTCGACCCGGTCCGCTCCGAGGCCCTGGTCCAGCACCCCGAACGGCTCTCCGGACTGGAGGACGAGGTCACCGGGGATGTCGCCGCCGGCACCCGCGAGCTCGCCGTGCGCTCCTGCGTCGCGGTCGTCTCCGGGGCCACCGCGCTGGGCCTCGCGGTCTACCGCAGGCCCCGCCGCGCACTCGCGGCCGGCGGGCTCGCGCTCTCGCTGCTGGCCGCCTCGGGGGTCAGCGCGTACGCCACCTGGAACCCGAAGTCGGTCCTGGAGCCCCGGTTCTCCGGCCTGCTCTCCAGCGCCCCCTCCGTCGTCGGCGACGCCCGCTCGATCGTCACCGACTTCGACGTCTACCAGCGGGAGCTGGCCCGGCTGGTCACCAACGTCACCAGGCTGTACGACGCCACCTCGACGCTCCCCGTCTACAGCCCGGACCCCGCCACGCTCCGTGTCCTGCAGGTCTCCGACATCCATCTGAACCCCGCGGCCTGGCACATCATCGGCTCGCTCGTCGAGCAGTACGACATCGACGTGATCATCGATTCGGGCGACACGATGGACCACGGCGCCGCCGTCGAGAACACCTTCCTCGACCCGGTCGGCGATCTGGGCGCCCCCTACGTCTGGGTCCGCGGGAACCACGACTCCGCGATCACCCAGAAGTACCTGGAGCACACCAAGCGGTTCAAGAACGTGCACGTGCTGGACGAGGGCCGGGCGGTGAACGTCGGCGGGCTGCGGGTGGCGGGCATCGGGGACCCGGAGTTCACCCCGGACCGCACCGGGCCCGAACAGGCCGAGGACGTCGAACGGACGGCGGGCCTGCGGCTGGCGGCCGCCCTGCGCGAGCAGCGGCGCGCCGGCACCCCGGTCGACATCGCCGTCACCCATGAGCCGGCCGCGGCCCGGGAGACGGACGGCACGGTCCCGCTCGTGCTGGCCGGTCATGTGCACCACCGGCAGAACGAGGTGATGAAGCTCGGCACCCGGCTGAAGGTCGAGGGCTCCACGGGCGGCGGCGGGCTGCGCGCCGTACAGAACAAGAAGCCGGAACAGGTGCTCGCCTCGGTGCTCTATCTGGACCGCTCCACCCGGCGTCTGCAGGCCTGGGACGAGATCACGCTGGGCGGTCTCGGCCTGACGACGGCCGAGGTCAGCCGCCATCTGCCGGAGGAGAAGCCGGCCGACGCGACGCCCTCCCCTATTCGGTTTGGCTGACACCGAAACGCCGTAGTACAGTCTCCGACGTGCCCAAGGGCGCCGGTCAGGGCTTGGCCGTTCTGGAACCTCAAAGGTTGCGGAAGAAGCGGAACCTCTTGAGGGGAAGTCAGTCACATGCTTCTTACGTTCCCTCGGGCGACAGATGAAGAAGCGACTGTATGAGCAGTTCTGCCCTCATCGTCTAGTGGCCCAGGACGCCGCCCTTTCAAGGCGGTAGCACGGGTTCGAATCCCGTTGGGGGCACGCACAACCTGTGCGACACTTAGTCGCACAAAGCTTGGTCCTGTGGAGCAGTTTGGAGTGCTCGCCACCCTGTCAAGGTGGAGGCCGCGGGTTCAAATCCCGTCAGGACCGCTGCAGCCCGTATGAGCTGCGTGGCTGGGTAGCTCAGTTGGTACGAGCGATCGCCTGAAAAGCGATAGGTCGCCGGTTCGATCCCGGCCCCAGCCACCACCCGAAGGCCCCGTCCGGTGGACGGGGCCTTCGTCGTGTCAGACACCCTCCCGGTCGGCGGTGTTCAGCTCGTCCGCAGTGTCTGTGGTGTCCGTGGCCTCTGCGGCCTGCGCACGGCGGCGGCGCCCGGCCCGTACCGCGAGCATCAGCAGCACCACGGCCACCACCGCGACCAGCATCACTACATCCGGCACATGCTCGCCGACACCCTGGGCCCACTGCTCGACGGCGAACGACTGGTCCACGTCCAGCAGCCCGGGCAGCGCGGTCGTCCCGTCGTACACCAGGAACATGGCGCCGAGCCCGATGAAGAAGAGCCCCGACAGCAGTGACGTGGTGTGCAGTTCGAAGCGGCCGAGCCGCAGGACACGCCCGCGCAGCCACGCCCGGCGGCCCAGGTCGAACCGTTCCCAGAGCAGCGCGAGCAGGAAGAGCGGTACCGCCATGCCCAGTGCGTAGACGGCGAGCAGCAGTCCGCCGTACGCCGGGCTGCCGCTGATGGCCGCCACGGTGAGGACGCTCCCGAGGATCGGTCCCGCACAGAAGCCGGCCAGTCCGTAGACCGCTCCGAGCGCGTAGACCGATACGGCGGTCGTGGGACGGATCCGGCCGCTGAGGGCGGCGATCCGCCGCGAGGCGAAGCCGAGTCCGACGATCTGGGCGGCGCCGAGCCCGATGATCAGCCAGCCCGCGCCGAGGACGAGGGCGTCGCGGTGGCTGTAGAAGAGCCGTCCGGCGTACGAACCCGCCGCGCCCAGCGGGACGAGGGTGGTGGCCAGGCCCGCGTAGAAGATTCCGGTCCGGGCGAGCAGCCGCGAGGTGGAGTTGATGGAGTACGCGAAGAAGGCGGGGAGCAGCAGGGCACTGCACGGGCTGAGCAGCGCCAGCAGCCCGCCGAGAAGCGCGGCGAAGTAGCCGATCCCGGCCGTCACTTCGCGGCGCCCTTGGCGTCCTCGCCCGCGTTGCCGGGCTTCTTCGCCCGCTCCGCCGCCTGCTCGATGGCCTGGTCGAAGGTCTGCGTCGACTGCGCCCCGGCGATCGGGCGGCCGTTGATCAGGAACGACGGGGTGGAGGTCGCGCCGATTCCGTACCCCTGCTCCTGGTCCTTGCTCACCGCGGCCGCGGCCGCGGCACCGTCCGCGTCGGCCTGGAAGCGGTCGAGGTCGGCCACCCCCGCCTGCTGGGCGAGCGCCTTCAGCCGGTCCTTGCCGAACCCCTTCTCCTTGACGCCTTCGGCATACGCGGCGCTGTGGAACTGCCAGAAGCGGCCCTGCTGTCCGGCGGCCCAGGAGGCGCGCGCCGCGGCCTCGGACTCGGCGCCGAAGATCGGGAAGTTGCGCCACTCGATGCGCAGGGTGCCGTTGTCGACGTACTTCTTCACCAGGGCGGGTTCGGTGTCCCTGGCGAACTTCGCGCAGTAGCCGCACTTGAAGTCGGCGTACTCGATGAGGACGACGGGCGCGTCCGCCCGGCCCTGTGCCAGCTTGTCGCCGGCGTCGCGCCGGGCCAGCTTCGCCAGCTCGGGGTAGACGCCGGCATCGGGCTCCGCGGTGACATCGGCGACCGCGGAGGAGCCGGAGTCCGAGGAGTCGGGGGCGGTGGCCAGGTAGGAGACGTAGCCGAACAGGGCGGCGGCCACGACGACCCCGGCGCCGTAGACGAGCGGCTTCCTCGACTTGCCGGCCTTGTTCGACCTGCCCGGCTTATTGGACTGCGGGGACGGCTTGGACGTGGACATGGGCATGGACTTGGACATGCGGAACTCCGTGCTGGCGATGCGGGAGAGGTGAGGGGACGGCCGTGGAGGTGCGGGCCGTCTACACCCTCAGTACGGAGAGTTCCACCGGGCCGGGCGCGGCCGCGTCGGGACCGCGCAGCGCCGTCGGAGCGGGCGGCCTGACCGGCCCCGGTCCGGTGGCGACGGGCAGGCCCCATTCGGCGAGGCCCGGCGCCTGGTCCTGGGCCCCTCGGGCCCGGCCGGGAACGGCGGGCTCGCCGCCCTCGCGCTTCCCGTCCCTGCCGCAGCCCGGAACCCGGTCCCCGCTGTCCGTGGCGACTGCCACGGCCGGCACCGGGCCCGGGACCGGTACCGGGGACGCCACGACGGCCGCCGCCCGGACCGGCGCCGTGACTGCCGTCCGGGCCGCCGTCGACTGTCCGCAGAACAGCCCCAGGACGACCGCGAGCGCCGCCACCAGGCAGCACCACTGCGAACGGGGCACGGCGACCGGCCTTCCTGGGGCTGTTCTGCGGACGGAGTTCATGGGGTTCACGGGAGTCCAACTGTCCGGAATGGTACGTGCTGTGATCGCGCCCACCCCCACCCTGCCGACTCCGTGACCGAGCCCGCGCGAAATAGGTTCGCCGTTCCTCGGGCCCGGGTGAGATCCTGGAACCCGTATGTCTACTTCCTTCGCCGATCTCCAGTCCCAGCTCGGGCAGCTCTCGCTGCGCGACGCCCACCGGCTCGGCCGCCGCCTCGAAGGGGCGCGCCGCATCCGTCAGCCCGAGGCCCAGCAAGGCGTGCTGGACGAGATCGCCGTCCAGGCCACGAAGGCAGCCGGGCGGCTCGCCCTGCGGGCCGGGCGGCTGCCTGCCCTCTCGTACCCGGAACAGCTTCCGGTCAGCCAGAAGAAGGACGAGATCCTGGAGGCGATACGCGAGCACCAGGTCGTGATCGTCGCCGGTGAGACCGGCTCCGGCAAGACCACCCAGATCCCCAAGATCTGCATGGAGCTGGGGCGTGGCGTCCGCGGCATGATCGGGCACACCCAGCCGCGCCGGATCGCGGCCCGCACGGTGGCCGAGCGGATCGCCGAGGAGCTGAAGACGCCGCTGGGCGAGGCGGTGGGCTGGAAGGTCCGCTTCACCGACCAGGTGAATCAGGACGCGACCTTCGTCAAGCTCATGACGGACGGCATCCTGCTCGCCGAGATCCAGACGGACCGCGAGCTGCTCGCGTACGACACGATCATCATCGACGAGGCCCACGAGCGGTCGCTGAACATCGACTTCCTGCTCGGCTATCTGGCCCGGCTGCTGCCCAAGCGCCCGGATCTGAAGGTCGTCATCACCTCGGCGACGATCGACCCGCAGCGTTTCGCACGCCACTTCGGCGAGGCCCCGGTCGTCGAGGTCAGCGGCCGTACGTACCCGGTGGAGGTGCGGTACCGCCCCCTGATGGAGGGGGCCGCCGAAGACACGGACGACTCCGACCGCGACCAGATCACCGCGATCTGCGACGCCGTCGACGAGCTCCAGTCGGAGGGCCCCGGCGACGTCCTGGTCTTCCTCTCCGGGGAGCGGGAGATCCGCGACACCGCGGACGCGCTGGGCAAACGCAACCTCAGACATACCGAGGTGCTCCCCCTCTACGCGCGCCTGTCGCACGCCGAGCAGCACCGGGTGTTCCAGCGCCACACGGGACGCAGGATCGTGCTGGCGACCAATGTCGCCGAGACCTCGCTGACCGTCCCCGGCATCAAGTACGTGATCGACCCGGGCAACGCCCGTATCTCCCGCTACAGCCACCGCACCAAGGTCCAGCGGCTGCCGATCGAGCGGATCTCGCAGGCCAGCGCCAACCAGCGCAAGGGCCGCTGCGGCCGTACGTCGGACGGCATCTGCATCCGGCTGTACTCCGAGGACGACTTCCTGACCCGTCCGGAGTTCACGGACCCGGAGATCCTGCGGACGAACCTGGCCTCCGTCATCCTCCAGATGACCGCGGCCGGCCTCGGCGACATCGAGAAGTTCCCCTTCATCGATCCGCCGGACCACCGCAACATCCGCGACGGTGTGCAGCTCCTCCAGGAGCTGGGCGCGCTGGAGCAGGAGGAGAAGTCCCCCCAGGAGGGAAAGAAGGGTCAGCGCCTCACTTCGCTCGGCCGCCAGCTCTCCCAGCTGCCGGTGGACCCGCGCCTGGCCCGGATGGTCATCGAGGCCGACCGCAACGGCTGTGTCCGCGAGGTCATGGTCATCGCCGCCGCACTCTCCATCCAGGACCCGCGCGAGCGGCCGTCCGAGAAGCAGACGCAGGCCGATCAGCAGCACGCCCGGTTCAAGGACGAGACGTCCGACTTCATGGCGTTCCTCAATCTGTGGCGCTACATCCGCGAGCAGCAGAAGGAGCGCGGCTCCTCCAGCTTCCGCCGGATGTGCAAGCAGGAGTACCTGAACTTCCTGCGCATCCGCGAATGGCAGGACATCTACGCGCAGCTGCGCACGGTGGCCAAGCAGATGGGACTCGAGCTGGAGGAGTCCTCGACGGGTACGGACGCCTCCGAGCAGTCGGTGCACACCTCGCTGCTGGCCGGTCTGCTGTCGCACATCGGGCTGAAGGACACCGAGAAGAACGAGTACGTCGGTGCCCGCAACGCCAAGTTCGCGATCTTCCCCGGATCGGCCCTCTTCAAGAAGCAGCCGCGGTTCGTGATGTCGGCCGAGCTGGTGGAGACGTCCCGGCTGTGGGCGCGGGTCAACGCCCGGGTCGAGCCGGAGTGGATCGAGCCGCTGGCCCAGCACCTGCTGAAGCGCACGTACAGCGAGCCGCACTGGGAGAAAGACCAGGCGGCGGTGATGGCGTTCGAGCGGGTCACGCTGTACGGCGTACCGATCGTCGCCCAGCGCAAGATCAATTTCGGCCGTATCGACCAGGAGACCTCGCGGGACCTCTTCATCCGCAACGCCCTGGTCGAGGGCGACTGGCGCACGCACCACCAGTTCTTCCACGACAACCGCAAGCTCCTGAGCGAGGTCGAGGAGCTGGAGCACCGTGCCCGGCGCCGCGACATCCTCGTGGACGACGAGACGCTCTTCGACTTCTACGACCAGCGGATCCCGGAGCACGTCGTCTCGGGTGCGCACTTCGACTCCTGGTGGAAGCACAAGCGCCGCGACGAGCCGGACGCGCTGGACTTCGAGCGCTCGATGCTCATCAACGAGAAGGCCGGGAGCGTCACCAAGGACGACTACCCGGACTCCTGGCGGCAGGGGAAGCTCAAGTTCCGGGTGACGTACCAGTTCGAGCCCGGCGCGGACGCCGACGGTGTGACCGTCCACATCCCGCTCCAGGTGCTCAACCAGGTCACCTCGGAGGGCTTCGACTGGCAGATCCCGGGCCTGCGCGAGGAAGTGGTCACCGAGCTGATCCGCTCCCTGCCCAAGCCGATCCGCCGGCACTACGTGCCCGCCCCGGACTACGCGGACAAGTTCCTGGACCGGGCCGTCCCCCTCCAGGAGCCGCTGCCGGTCACCCTCGCCCGCGAGCTCCAGCGGATGGTCGGCGTCCCGGTCACCGCCGACGACTTCGATCTGAGCCGCGTCCCGGACCACCTGAAGATCACCTTCCGGATCGTCGACGAGCGGCGCCGCAAGGTCGCCGAGGACAAGGACCTGGAGGCGCTGAAGATCCAGCTGCGCCCCAAGGCCCGGCAGGCCCTCTCCAAGGCCGCCGCGGCGACCGCGGGCCCCACGGGCGAGTCCATCGAGCGTTCGGGCCTCACGGACTGGACGATCGGCGCCCTGGACCGGATCTTCGAGACCCGGAGGGCCGGCCAGCCGGTGAAGGCGTATCCGGCCCTGGTCGACCAGGGCGAGACGGTCGCCGTACGGCTCTTCGACACCGAGGCCGAGCAGCAGCAGGCGATGTGGCGCGGCACCCGGAAGCTGATCCTGCTGAACATCCCGGTGAACCCGGCGAAGTTCGCCTCGGACAAGCTGACGAACCAGCAGAAGCTGGCCCTGTCCCGCAACCCGCACGGCTCCATCCAGGCGCTGTTCGACGACTGCGCGACCGCCGCCGCCGACCGGCTGATCGCCGCGCACGGCGGCCCCGCCTGGGACGAGGCGTCGTTCCGCAAGCTGTACGACAAGGTGCGCGCCGATCTGGTGGACCTCACCGTCCGCACGATCGGCCAGGTGCAGCAGATCCTGGCGGCCTGGCAGGCGTGCGAGCGCCGGCTGAAGGCCACCAACAGCCTGGTCCTGATCAACAACGTCACCGATGTACGGGAGCACCTCGCCCGTCTCGTCCCGCCCGGGTTCGTCACCGCGACCGGGCTGCGCAGGCTGCCCGACCTGATGCGCTACCTGGTGGCGGAGGACCGCCGGCTCCAGCAGATGCCGACCAACGTCCAGCGCGACACCTCGCGCATGGAGAAGGTCCACGAGATGCAGGACGAGTACGCCTGGCTGCTCGAACAGCTGCCGCAGGGCAGGCCCGTCCCGCAGGAGGTCCTGGACATCCGCTGGATGATCGAGGAGCTGCGCGTCAGCTATTTCGCGCACGCGCTGGGCACCGCGTTCCCCGTCTCCGACAAGCGGATCGTGAAGGCGATCGACGCCGCCGCCCCGTAACCGTCCGCCGGTGGCCGGGTAATCGCCCCGCCACCGGAAGTGAGGTCGACCGCACCCTCTGACCTCCTGTACAGTCTGTCTTCGCAGCCAGCCGCAAGGCAGCCGCGAAAACCTGGTCCTGTGGAGCAGTTTGGAGTGCTCGCCACCCTGTCAAGGTGGAGGCCGCGGGTTCAAATCCCGTCAGGACCGCAGTAACGAAAGCCCGGATCCACTGGATCCGGGCTTTCGCGCGTATTGACTCCGGTGTCCGGCGACGAGTACTCAGAAAACAGGGGCTGTCCCTGTTTTCACGGCGCGGGGCAGCGCGCATCCACCGGGAGGTGGCGGGGATGGCGGCATCCACGGACGAGGGGTTCCGGGCGGACGAGGGGTTCCGGGCGGACGAGGATTTGCGCACGGCCGAGAGGCTCCGGACGGACGGGGGGCTTCGGACGGACGGGGGCGGCGCCCGCGAACCGGCCCCGCCCCGGCCCCCGGACCGGCCAAGGACTCCCCGGCACGAGATCCGCGCCCTGCTGCGCGCTCATCTGGCGGCCGCCACCGGCTACCGCCACCTCACCCGGCACTGCGCGGTCTGCGCCCGGCTGCTGCGGCTCGCCATGGAGCCCGTGACGGCCTCTCCGGCGACGGAACCGACCGAGGAGCCAACCGGCCCGCCCCGGCCGCCCACAGGGCCCTGGAAGGCCGCCGCGTGGGCCGCCGGGGCGTCGCGCGGCGATGCACCGTCACCGGGAGGCTCCGGACCCGCCCATGACGGCCGGTCCGCCCCCCGGCGGACGGAGGACGAAAGTCCTCCCGCCACGTGACCAATGGCGCGCTGTCGCACCCCTATGCAGTGGCAGGCTCGTACTTGGCAAGAGTCCTGCCGTGTGACGGGAGTCACCAAATCAGTTTTGAGAAGGGGTGACTTTACTCCCTTCCTACAACTGGCGAATTTAATATGTGCAATTGCACCACTCGGACGGGACCCGCCCAGGAGGCCCCGAACCGTCCCGGCCCGGCCTTCCCGGGACGAGGGCGCACAGTCCCGCACAGACCCGAGCAAGCCCGCACGAGACCCATCGGGAGCCAACCGGGCGTCCGGTTTCCAGTGGCCTGAACAGGCGGGGAGCCGCGGGCCGGGGTGCGGGTGCCGGCAAGCCGTGTGCGCACAAAAAAGATCGCGCTGGACCCGGCGGAGTCCAGCGCGATCTGACGACGTGACCTGCACGACACAGGTATGGCGCCCGTTGGGGCGGGCGCCCGTCATATGGAGCTATGGGTGGGCTGTGCGGGTTGGGGGACCCAAAAGCCCGGTTGTGCTGCGGCGACAGGGGTTTGTCAGGCCTCGCTGCGCTGCTGCGGAATACCCGCAAGCAGTGCGCGGACCTCTGCCTCGCGGTACCGGCGATGTCCACCGAGCGTGCGGATGGACGTGAGCTTGCCTGCCTTGGCCCAACGGGTAACCGTCTTCGGGTCCACGCGGAACATCGTGGCAACCTCAGCCGGGGTCAGCAGCGGCTCGGCATCAGGGGTGCGAGCGGTCATGAGCGGCCTCCTCGGGAGAACCGAACCATCTCGGTTCTTTCCTCTAAATTCTGCACCTTGACCCGCGTTGCCCGAAATGGCGGACGCGGGCCGAGTCGGTTATAGGACGAACGGCTTGTCCTCGGCACTACAACTACACCATCCGTCCAGCCACGTCGGCCAAACCGATGGAATTGCCCTCCCAGGTGTTCATCAGCGACGGAAGCCGATGGACCATGCCATAGCGGACAGTCACACCACTGTGACGATCAGTCACAGAGCGATCAGGAGCCATCAGACCCCCCATAGAACGCAATGCAGAGCACTCCGCCCATAATTGGACGAATAGAGCCCTCCCCGGACTCCTTGTCCTATTTTGGCACGAGGAGTAGGTAAGGGCGCAAGGGCCCCGTAAGTGCTATCCATCACGCTTGAGGCAAAGGCCCGGTTCGGGACGTAGGTCCTGAGACATCAGGCGTACGCTTCCGCCTCTTCACCCTCACGTGTCACACAGGACGCAGGTTCATCGATTGTCAGTTCGCGAACTGGCGATCCCTTACGGACCTCCAGCGCTCCGAAAGGCGTGCGTACGCCTCGCTCGCCGCCTCGGTGTCACCAGCACGCAGCGCCGAGATGCCCTCGGCCACATCGGCGGCGCTCCGGTCCTCGGCAAGGTGCCGCGCCGGGAGGGCGTGCACCAGCCCGCCGTAGTCCAGCTCGACCAGGGCGCGCGGATGGAACTCCTCCAGCCAGCGGCCGACATCCACCAGGCCGCCGGTGAGCGGCCCCTCGTCCACCGTCTCGCGCAGCGTCTTCAGCGCCCGCGCCAGCCGGCGGCGCGCCTGGACCATCGGCGTCCGGTACCGCAGCACGGCCGGCTCGCCGTCCTCGCCCGCCGCCCGGTGCTCGCGCTCCTCGTCCGAGACGAGGACGAACCAGCGCACCGGGACCTGCCACACCGCCGTCCTGATCCAGGGCCGGGCGTCCGGATTGCGCTGCGACCACCGCTCGTGGTCGGCGAGGGCCTGCCCCCGCACCACCGGCGGCAGCACGGCGTCGAGCACCGGCCCGGGGAACATGTCCGCGAGACCGTCCAGCGCCAGCCAGCCGCGCAGCCGGGTCCGCCACGGGCAGACGCACACCACACCGTCCACCTCGGCGACGAACGCGTCGGCGCTCTCGTGCGCCGGGACACCGGCCGGCGGGGTCGCCGCCAGGTCGGCCAGCGAGCGGCGCAGTTCGTCCTGCGCCGTGGGGATCCGGGCCCGGCCCGCATAGCGCGCCCAGTGCGCGCGTTCGGCCTCCGGGAAGGCCGCCAGTGGCTCGTAGACCCTGAGGTAGGACGCGTATGGGACGGGCACCGAAGACACCACCGACATGCAGCGATCGTGTCACGCCCGTACTCCGCTCGTGGGTGATCCGCCCCGCCGGATCAGATCTCCGTCCGTGCGGGACGGGCGGCCTTAAGCTCATGCCCACGGACCGTCCGTGCCGGTCGGTCCGGGGCCCTCCCCACCTTCAGGAGGGTCTTCCCGCCGCTTCGTAATTGGGAGTCACCACAGTGACCGATGTGACCGACGGCGTCCTGCACACCCTGTTCCACTCGGATCAGGGGGGCCACGAACAAGTCGTGCTCTGTCAGGACCGTGCCAGCGGCCTCAAGGCCGTCATCGCCATCCACTCCACCGCCCTGGGCCCGGCCCTGGGCGGCACCCGTTTCTATCCGTACGCCTCCGAGGAGGCCGCCGTCGCGGACGCGCTGAACCTCGCGCGCGGAATGTCGTACAAGAACGCCCTGGCCGGGCTCGACCACGGTGGCGGCAAGGCCGTCATCATCGGCGATCCGGAGGCCTTCGAGGGCACCCGGAGGACCGAACTGCTCCTGGCCTACGGCCGGTCCGTGGCCTCGCTCGGTGGCCGCTACGTGACGGCCTGCGATGTCGGCACGTACGTCGCCGACATGGACGTCGTGGCCCGCGAGTGCCGCTGGACAACCGGCCGCTCCCCCGAGAACGGCGGCGCCGGCGACTCGTCGGTGCTCACCGCGTTCGGCGTCTTCCAGGGCATGCGGGCCTCGGCCCAGCACCTCTGGGGGGACCCGACGCTGCGTGGCCGAAAAGTGGGGGTCGCCGGAGTCGGCAAGGTCGGCCACCACCTGGTCGAACACCTGCTGGCGGACGGAGCCCTGGTCACGATCACCGATGTACGGGACGAGTCCGTGCGCCGGGTCACCGAGAAGCACCCCGGCGTCGCCGTGGCGGCGGACACCGGGGCACTGATCCGTACCGAGGGCCTGGACATCTACGCCCCGTGCGCGCTCGGCGGCGCGCTGAACGACGACACCGTTCCGGTGCTCACCGCCTCGGTGGTGTGCGGCGCGGCCAACAACCAGCTCGCACACCCGGGCGTCGAGAAGGATCTGGCGGACCGCTCGATCCTCTACGCACCCGACTACGTGGTGAACGCCGGCGGCGTCGTCCAGGTCGCCGACGAGCTGCACGGCTTCGACTTCGACCGGTGCCGGGCCAAGGCGGCAAAGATCTTCGACACGACGCTGGCCATATTCGCACGTGCGAAGAGTGATGGCATTCCGCCGGCTGCCGCGGCCGACCGGATCGCCGAGCAGCGGATGGCCGACGCCGTCCGTCGCTGACCGCGCCCGGGGCCCTACGGGGCGTCATCCCCTGTGCACGGAATGCTGTACCCGCCGGTCGGGGAGACATGCCTCACCCCGGTCGGCGGGTCGCATGCCCAGAAGAGGTTAAAATCGCAGTTGACCAGCGAGGACGGGGCTCCTCGCGGGTTCTCTTCCGGGGCGTGTGATGCGGGCGGCGTACCGTATGGCCGCGGAAGCAGGTACCGTTAAAGCTCTACAGGCACGGTCTCTCTACCGAGAGTCCGTCCTGAAACATGAACGCGTGTCAAGACTCTGGGGCCGTCGAGCCCCGTCACCGAGGGGGTCGAGCCATGGGGCGCGGCCGGGCAAAGGCCAAGCAGACCAAGGTCGCCCGTCAGCTGAAGTACAGCAGCGGCGGGACTGACCTGTCGCGTCTGGCCAATGAGCTGGGCGCATCACCTTCGAGTCAACCACCGAACGCCGAGCCGTTCGAGGACGACGACGAGGAAGATGACCCGTACGCACAGTACGCGGATCAGTACAACGACGACGATGACGAGGACGAGGACGACCAGTCCGGTCCGTCGTCACAGCGCCGCGGCGCTTGACCTCGCGCTGACACATCAACCCGGTCCGGGCCTGCTCCGGACCGGGTTCTGTGCTGTCCCGATCCGGAGGACGTGCCGTCCCCGTCCGCCGGGCGAATCATGTCGACCCGCCCGGCGTCCGGTGCCGTCTTCCGTGCCCGCACTCAGCGCGCGTACCCGCCCACGAGCTCCGCACCCGTCGGGTGCGCGCCGCGGTCCGTGATCTCGCCGGCGATCCAGGAGTCGACGCCGCGGTCGGCCAGTGTCGTCAGGGCCGCGTCGGCCGACTCCGCCGGGACGATCGCGATCATGCCGACGCCCATGTTGAGCGTCTTCTCCAGCTCCAGCTGCTCGACCTGAC
Organism: Streptomyces sp. NBC_01260; assembly: GCF_036226405.1. Taxonomy (NCBI): domain Bacteria; kingdom Bacillati; phylum Actinomycetota; class Actinomycetes; order Kitasatosporales; family Streptomycetaceae; genus Streptomyces; species Streptomyces sp. NBC_01260. Next base: position 3,863,842 of record NZ_CP108464.1, read on the forward strand.
CGGCCTTGCCCACCAGGTCGAAGACCGCGCCGGGCGTCCAGGTGGAGCGGTCCACCGTCGCGTGCAGTCCGTCCGGGACGACCCGGGCCAGGTTGTTGGCCAGGCCGCCGCCGGTGACGTGGCTGAAGCCGTGCACCTCGGTCGTACGGGTCAGCGCCAGGCAGTCCAGCGAGTAGATCCTGGTGGGTTCCAGGAGCTCCTCGCCGAGCGTCCGGCCGAACTCCTCGATCTCGCGGTCCAGCGTCCAGCCGGCCCGGTCGAAGACGACGTGTCGGACGAGCGAGTACCCGTTGGAGTGAAGCCCGGACGACGCCATCGCGATGACCGCGTCACCCTTGCGGATGCGGTCGGGGCCCAGCAGCCGGTCGGCCTCCACCACGCCCGTACCGGCGCCGGCGACATCGAAGTCGTCCGGTCCGAGCAGGCCGGGGTGTTCGGCGGTCTCGCCGCCGACCAGGGCGCAGCCCGCCAGCACACAGCCTTCGGCGATGCCCTTCACGATGGCCGCGACACGCTCGGGGTGCACCTTGCCGACGCAGATGTAGTCGGTCATGAACAGCGGTTCGGCGCCGCAGACGACCAGGTCGTCCACGACCATGCCGACGAGGTCGTGGCCGATCGTGTCGTACACGCCCATCTGGCGGGCGAGGTCGACCTTGGTGCCGACGCCGTCGGTGGCGGAGGCGAGCAGCGGACGCTCGTAACGCTTGAGGGCCGAGGCGTCGAAGAGTCCGGCGAAGCCGCCGAGGCCGCCGAGGCCCGCGACCTCGGGGCGCTGGGTCTTCTTCACCCACTCCTTCATCAGCTCGACGGCACGGTCGCCGGCCTCGATGTCGACGCCCGCTGCCGCGTAGGAAGCACCTGTTGTCTCAGACATTGCCTGGGATCTTTCGTGTGGAGATACGGGGCTGGTGGAAAGGCTGCCGGACGGTCCGGGTCACGGACGGCGCAGCGCGTCGGCCGCGGCGGTCGCCGCAGGGCCTGCCGCCAGCTCGGTCTCCAGCAGCTGCTTGCCGAGCAGCTCCGGGTCCGGAAGCTCCATCGGGTACTCGCCGTCGAAGCAGGCGCGGCAGAGATTCGGCTTGTCGATCGTCGTCGCCTCGATCATCGCGTCGAGCGAGATGTACGAGAGCGAGTCGGCCCCCATCGACGTGGCGATCTCGTCGACGGACATGCCGTTGGCGATCAGCTCGGCGCGGGTCGCGAAGTCGATGCCGAAGAAGCAGGGCCACTTCACCGGCGGGGACGAGATCCGGATGTGGATCTCGGCGGCGCCCGCCTCGCGGAGCATCCGGACCAGCGCGCGCTGGGTGTTGCCGCGGACGATCGAGTCGTCGACGACCACCAGGCGCTTGCCCTTGATGACTTCCTTGAGCGGGTTCAGCTTGAGCCGGATACCCAGCTGCCGGATGGTCTGGGACGGCTGGATGAAGGTCCGGCCGACGTAGGCGTTCTTGACCAGTCCGGCGCCGAACGGGATTCCGCTGGCCTCCGCGTAACCGATGGCGGCGGGGGTGCCGGACTCCGGCGTCGCTATGACCAGATCGGCCTCGACCGGGGCCTCGGCGGCCAGCTTGCGGCCCATCTCCACGCGGGAGAGGTAGACGTTGCGCCCGGCGATATCGGTGTCGGGGCGGGCCAGGTAGACGTACTCGAAGACACAGCCCTTGGGCTTCGCTTCCGCGAACCGGGAGGTGCGCAGGCCGTTCTCGTCGATGGCGATCAGCTCGCCGGGCTCGATCTCGCGGACGAAACTGGCGCCGCAGATGTCGAGGGCGGCGGACTCGGAGGCCACCACCCAGCCGCGCTCCAGCCGGCCGAGCACCAGCGGGCGGATGCCCTGCGGGTCGCGGGCGGCGTAGAGGGTGTGCTCATCCATGAAGACGAGGGAGAAGGCGCCCTTCGTCTCGGGGAGCACCTTGGTGGCGGCTTCCTCGATGGTGAGCGGCTTGCCCTCGTCATCGGTCTGGCCGGCGAGCAGCGCGGTCACCAGATCGGTGTCGTTGGTCGCGGCGACCTGGGTGGCGCGACCGTCCTTGCGCGGGAGGTCGGCGACCATCTCGGCGAGCTGAGCCGTATTGACCAGGTTGCCGTTGTGACCCAGGGCGATCGAGCCGTGCGCGGTCGCACGGAACGTCGGCTGCGCGTTCTCCCACACCGAGGCACCGGTGGTGGAGTAGCGGGCATGACCGACCGCGATATGGCCCTGGAGCGATCCCAGAGAAGTTTCGTCGAAGACCTGCGAGACCAGTCCCATGTCCTTGAAGACCAGGATCTGGGACCCGTTGCTCACTGCGATGCCCGCGGACTCCTGTCCACGGTGCTGCAGGGCATACAGTCCGAAATAGGTGAGCTTGGCGACCTCTTCGCCCGGAGCCCAGACACCGAAGACGCCGCAAGCGTCCTGGGGGCCTTTCTCTCCGGGGAGCAGGTCGTGGTTGAGTCGTCCATCACCACGAGGCACACCACCGAGTGTAGGCGAGATCGACCACTGGTCCGAATGGGGACACCCGGCCGGAGCACAGGGCGAGCGCCCCCGCAGCCGCCTCCGGATGCCGCAGGGACGGTCACACGGAGTGATCATGGCGCGATGGCGGGCGGCCCGCCGCGAGGGCCGCAGGGCAGTCGTCGCCCGGATCACCGGCGGATTACCGACTGATTCCGGCCAGCGGGCCGGGCACCCGGCAGACCGGTTCGTGGCGCTCCGTGAGCCGGCGCCCAGGGGCGTGCGACGGGGTGGCCGAACGCTCGTTTCGTGGTGAGCCTCACACCGGGGCGACCGGTATGCGGCATCTCGGGACGCAGGGCTCGGGGAGATTCCGGCCGGGCTCTGGGGTTCCGGGGCTCCGGGAACGCCGGACCGGACGGACCGGACCGGACGGGACGGACCGGACCGGACGGGACGGACCGGACCGGACGGGACGGGGCTGCCGCAGACCGGTCGGTCGGTCTCGAACCGTGGCTGCCGGCGGCCGGTCAGGGTCCCGTCAGCCCATCAAGGGAAGCAGCCCGGCGAGGTCCGCCCGCTCGCCGCTGGCGCTGACCTTCGCCTCGTCGAGCGCCTGTGCCCACTCGGTTCGCCCGGTCGCCAGTCGCAACCAGGTGACCGGATCGGTCTCGACGACATTGGGCGGGGTGCCCCGGGTGTGCTTCGGGCCCTGGACGCACTGGACGACGGCGAACGGTGGAACCCTGACCTCGACCGAGCCGCCCGGCGCCTTCTCCGCCAGCGCGTCGGCGAGCAGCCGGGTACAGGCGGCGAGCGCCTGACGGTCGTACGGGATGTCGAGCCCGGCCGCCTCGTTGAGATCGTACGTGTGGACGACGAGCTCCACGGTCCGGGTGACCAGGAAGTCGCCGAGCCGCATCGCGCCGGCCCGGGTGGGCAGCAGCCGGTCCTCGGAGGCGCCGGCCACGAGCGACTCGAAGCGGTCGGCGACCTCCCCGTACAGCGCGTTCACATCCGGGTGTCCGGCGGCGAGCGCCGACGTGTCGTCCGCGATCCGTCCGGCCCGCCCGGCGGTCGAGAACGGCCACTCCAGGAGCGTGACATCGGGCTTGGCGAGGGCCGGCTCGGGGAGCTCCAGGTTCCGGCTGACGTGTGAGAGCGCCATGGCCAGGTGGACGGCCAGCTCACGCACCGTCCAGTCGCCGAGGCCGCTCGGCCCTTCCAGCTGCTGGGTCGTCAGGGCGCCGACGGCTGCGCGGACATGGGCGAACTGTGCCAGGACCGCGGTGCGGGTCCTGATCGGGTCGTAGCGGCGGGCGCGCTTCTGGGACGGCGGCATGACGAGGAGCCTACGGCTTCGCCCCCGGCGGCTGGGGGCGGGGATGCGGGGCGGGTCCTCGCGGGAGGGAGCAGCGGGGCGGGTCCCGGCGGCGGGGCGGGTCCCGGCGAGGCAGGGGGCGGACGGGAGCGGGCGGGGCTTTCAGATCTCGCCCTGGGCCCGGGTCGCGTAGTCGCCCAGGCCCTTTTCGAGCAGGTCGAACCCGCGCCCGGCGATCACCACGGCGTCCGCGGCGATCTCCTCGACCGGCTCCCCCGCCAGCAGCCGTCGGTGGTTCTCCGTGATCAGGGCGTTGCGGGTGCCGATGAGCTGAGCGGCCACGATGCGCGCGATGGCCGGCTCCTCGCCCTCATCGACCAGAACATCGGTCAGCTGGTCGAAGGAGAGCACGAAGAAGGCATGGGCCCGGGTGAGCAGCGTGGGCGTCTGCTGGATCAGCTGAAGGAGTCCGAGTGCCACCGGCGAATCGCTCATACCCACCGAGGCGTCCCGGTTCTCGATGGCGGTCAGGAAGTGGCGGCGCACGGCGGCCACCGCGGACTCACCGGGCTCCCGGTCCCGGACCACCTGAGCGACATCCCCGATGTGTTCCTCCATCGGGGCGAAGACCAGGTCCTCTTTGCTGTCGAAGTAGTTGAAGACCGTCATCTTCGACACGTCGGCCGCTTCGGCGATCTCCGCTACCGAGACCTGGTCGAAGCCTCGCTCGGTGAAGAGCTTCGTGGCCTCGCTCAGCAGACGGCGTCGCGTCTGGATCTTCTTGCGCTCACGCAGGCTCAGCCCCTCGGTCATGCCATCACTGTACCAGGATGAAACTTAATCTCGGATGAAAATTTGACTGAGTATGTTCACGTGAGGAGAGTGGTGCCGACCACAGCGGCGCCATGCCGTCCCGGAGGCGAGCCCCGCCATGCCCGAAACGATGTCCGAAACCCGGTCCACGGCCATCAAGGCCCAGCGATCCACCAGCCCGCGATCCACCAGCCGGAACCGCACCATCGGCTTCGTCCTCTGCATCACCACGATCCTGCTGGCCATGCTCGACTCGAACATCGTTACCTCGGCGACCGTGCCGATCGTCCGTGAACTCGATCCGGTCCACGGCGTCGACCGGATCGCCTGGTTGATCGCCGCCTATCAGCTCGCCGCGACGGCCGCGCTCCCGCTGTACGGGAAACTCTGCGACTCGCTCGGCTCGAAGAACGTCTTCATCGGCGCGCTCGCCACCTTCCTGGACGGCTCGGCCGTGTGCGGAATGGCCCAGTCCATGGGCGAACTGATCGCCGCCCGCGCCCTCCAGGGCATCGGTGGCGGGGGCCTGATGAGCGTCACCATGGTCGTCCTGCGCGAACTCGGAGGGTCGCAGTACGAGTCCGGCAGCGGGAGCGACGGCCAGGGCGCGGGCAGCACCAGGAGCGAGGACGACAGTGCGGGCAGCACCAGGAGCAGGGGCGAAGGCGGGGACAGCCGTGCGGGCGGCAGCAGAGGCGGCAACCTCGGCGGCGTCATCGCCGGTGCGGGAATGGCGCTCGGCCCCTGGATCGGCGGAGCCCTCTCCGACCACGCCGGGTGGCGGTGGATCTTCTACGTCAACCTTCCGGTCGGAATCGCGGTACTCGTCGCGGCCATCACCCTGCTGAAGCTCCCCGCCCGCACCACCGGCTGGTCGCAGAAGGCGTTCGTCGTGTGTTCTGCTGCGCCACCGGCGTGATGATCCTGGCCGCATTCCTGGCCACCCGGCTGCCCGGGGCCGTCCGGACTCAGGAGGTCTGAGCCCCTCCCGGCTCCCCGGCCGGACTTCCGTGTGCGGTTGCGCCGGCCGTGAATGCCTCGCCGTTCGCCGGAACGCCTATCCCCCGCCAGGTGAACGGAATTCCGACTGCCACATCCAGGTCCGGATCGTCCATCAGCTGGAAATGCACATGCGGTTCGGTGGAATTCCCGGAGTTTCCGCACTCGGCGAGAGGCTGCCCGGCCCGGACCTTCTCCCCCTCGCGCACCCGGAGCGAGCCGTGCCGCAGATGGGCGTACATGGCATACATGCCGTCACCCAGGTCCAGCACGATGTGGTTCCCGACGATGGCGCCCGCACCGCGCACGTCCCGCACGGAAGCCTCGATCAGCATCAAGTAGACGAGCGCGGGGATGGAGTTGCGGCTGAGGTGGTCGCGACTGCCGTGCGAGGCGTGCACCACCGTGCCGTCGGCCACCGCGAGGAGCGGAGCCCCGAAGGCCGGGAAGTGGTGGTTGCGCCGGGCGACGGGCCACAGGCTGCGGAACTTCGGACGGACCGGCACAGGCTCGCCCTCGGACCCGGCCTTCGGCTCGGCCTCCGACTCGGCCCCGGGCTCCGCCACGATGTCGATCGCGTACGTCTGCCCGTAGGCGTGCACCCCGTGGCTGGGCACCTTGTCCGCCGGGCTGTTCAGAGCCGTCCAGCGCCCCGTCACCGGTGGCTCGACCTCCACCGCGGGCCGCGGGTCCGCCGCCGCTGCCCGGCCCCTGCGGCCCGTCGTCAGAGCGAGGGCGACCGCGGCGGCCGCCGGAACCCAGGTCAGCCAGTACGGGAACGGCGGCCGGGGAAAGAGGCTGATGAGCACCATCACGAAGAAGGCGATCCAGCAGACCCGGTACAGCACCATGACAGCTTTACGGACGGACATGACTTCCCCCTGGCGTGTCTGTTTCGTCGTACGCGTTCCCCGGACTGCCTGTCTTCCTTCGTACGCGCCCCTCAGGATCTGGCCGCCGTGAGGACCACCAGCAGCGGCACCACCCGGACGCCGGGGACCTCGTACCGCCCCCGCCCCGTCGTGTGCAGCCAGCCCGCACCGGTCAGTTGACGCAGGTGGTGGTAGATCTGCCCCGTCGTGCCGGTCTCGTCGAGCGCGGCGAGCTCCGCGGCCGTGCGCCGGCCGCCGAGGATCTCCCGCAGCAACCGCAGCCGCACCGGATGCCCGAGCGCGGCGAACGACTCGGCGGCATCCGACCAGTCGGCGCCCGGCTCCCCGGGATCTCCCGCCTCTCCGCCCTCCAGCAGCTGTTCCGTGAGCGCGCCGTACTGCCACTCGTACCGCTCGCCCGTCGGCAGCCGCACCGCGCCCGTGTACAGCACACCGCCATCGGCGACCCCGGCCCCGGAGAGCTGTTGCTTCAGCCCCTCCAGGGCCCAGAAGTCGGCCCCCGTCGGGCGCGGGGCATCCGGGTGGTCACCCACGAGCGCCTCAAGCCGCCGCTCCAGCTCCGAGACACGTTCCTCCAGTTCCATTCATTCAGATTACGTAATTACGTAATCCAGTGCAAGGGGGTGCGCGAAGCCGACACATGGGACGCGAAAGCGCCGCACCGGAGTCGGCGCACGGGAATCGACCGGCGGAAGAGCGCCCGGAATCGACCACGGCAGACAGAGAGGCCCCCACCCAGTCGGACCGGGTGGGGGCCTCCGTGACCGTGCGCAGGCAGAACTACGCGAGCAGTGCGGGGATCGTCCCCTCGTGCGCCGTACGCAGCTCGCTCAGCGGGATGCTGAACTCGCCCTGGATCTCGATCTCCTCGCCGTCCACGACACCGATACGGGCCACGGGCAGACCCCGCGCCCCGCACATGTCGTTGAAGCGGAGCTCCTCGCTGCGCGGGATCGAGACGATCGCGCGTCCCGCCGACTCGGAGAACAGGAAGGTGAACACGTCCAGTCCGTCCGGCACGACCAGCCGGGCACCCTTGCCGCCGCGCAGGCAGGACTCGGTGACCGCCTGGATCAGACCGCCGTCGGACAGGTCGTGCGCCGCGTCGATCATGCCGTCGCGGGAGGCCGAGATCAGGATCTCGCCGAGCAGCTTCTCGCGGCCCAGGTCGACCTTGGGCGGCATACCGCCGAGGTGGCTGTGGACGACCTCGGACCAGGCCGAGCCGCCGAACTCCTCGTGCGTGTCGCCGAGCAGGTAGAGGAGCTGGCCCTCTTCCTTGAAGGCGACCGGCGTGCGCCGGGTGACGTCGTCGATCACGCCGAGCACGGCCACGACCGGCGTCGGGTGGATCGCCGTCTCACCGGTCTGGTTGTACAGCGACACATTGCCGCCGGTGACCGGGGTGCCCAGCTCCAGGCAGCCGTCCGCCAGACCACGGGTGGCCTCGGCGAACTGCCACATGACGTCCGGGTCCTCGGGCGAACCGAAGTTCAGGCAGTCCGAAATCGCGAGCGGCTTGGCGCCGGAGGCGGCGACGTTGCGGTACGACTCCGCCAGCGCGAGCTGCGCGCCGGTGTACGGGTCGAGCTTCGCGTACCGGCCGTTGCCGTCGGTCGCCATGGCCACGCCGAGGTTGGACTCCTCGTCGATGCGGACCATGCCGGCGTCCTCGGGCATCGCGAGCACGGTGTTGCCCTGCACGAAGCGGTCGTACTGGTCCGTGATCCAGGACTTGGAGGCCTGGTTCGGGGACGAGACCAGGCGCAGGACCTGCTCGCGCAGCTCGGCGCCGTTGGCCGGACGGGCCAGCTTGCCGGCGTCGTCGGCCTGGAGCGCGTCCTGCCAGGACGGGCGGGCGAACGGGCGGTGGTAGGTCGGGCCCTCGTGGGCGACGGACCGCGGCGGCACGTCCACGATCTGCTCGCCGTGCCAGAAGATCTCCAGCTGCGAGCCCTCGGTCACCTCACCGATGACGGTGGCGATGACGTCCCACTTCTCGCAGATCTCCAGGAAGCGGTCCACGTGCTGCGGCTCGACGATCGCGCACATGCGCTCCTGCGACTCGCTCATGAGGATTTCCTCGGGCGAGAGGGAGGAGTCGCGCAGCGGCACGGTGTCCAGCTCGACGCGCATACCGCCCGAACCGGCCGAGGCCAGCTCGGAGGTGGCACAGGAGAGCCCGGCGCCGCCGAGGTCCTGGATACCCGCGACGAGCTTCTCCTTGAAGATCTCCAGGGTGCACTCGATGAGGAGCTTCTCCTGGAACGGGTCGCCGACCTGGACGGCCGGGCGCTTGGCCGGACCGGTCGACTCGAAGGTCTCCGAGGCCAGCACGGAGACGCCGCCGATGCCGTCGCCGCCGGTGCGGGCGCCGTACAGGATCACCTTGTTGCCGGGGCCGGAGGCCTGTGCCAGGTGGATGTCCTCGTGCTTCATCACACCGATGCAGCCGGCGTTGACGAGCGGGTTGCCCTGGTAGCAGGCGTCGAAGACGACCTCGCCGCCGATGTTCGGCAGGCCCAGGCAGTTGCCGTAACCGCCGATGCCCGCGACGACGCCCGGCAGGACGCGCTTGGTGTCGGGGTGGTCGGCCGCGCCGAAACGCAGCGGGTCGACGACCGCGACCGGCCGCGCGCCCATCGCGAGGATGTCGCGGACGATGCCGCCGACGCCGGTGGCCGCGCCCTGGTAGGGCTCGATGTACGAGGGGTGGTTGTGCGACTCGACCTTGAAGGTGACCGCGTAACCCTGGCCGACGTCGACCACACCGGCGTTCTCGCCGATGCCGACGAGCATCGCGTCGTTGTCGGGGACCTTCTCGCCGAACTGCTTGAGGTGGACCTTGCTGCTCTTGTAGGAGCAGTGCTCGGACCACATCACGGAGTACATGGCGAGCTCGGCGCCGGTGGGACGGCGGCCCAGGATCTCGCGGACCTTGGCGTACTCGTCCTCCTTGAGGCCGAGTTCCTTCCAGGGCTGCTCGGTGTCCGGGGTTTCGGCCGCGTGCTTGACCGTGTCCAGGCTCATGCGTTGACCAGCTTCTTGATGATCGAGGTGAAGAAGCCGAGACCGTCGGTACGACCGGTGCCGATCAGCGGCTCGACGGCGTGCTCGGGGTGCGGCATCAGACCGACGACGTTGCCCGCGGCGTTGGAGATGCCGGCGATGTCGCGCAGCGAGCCGTTGGGGTTGACGTCCACGTAGCGGAACGCGACGCGGCCCTCGGCCTCCAGCTCGTCGAGCGTGTGCTCGTCGGCGGTGTAGCGGCCGTCCATGTTCTTGAGGGGAACGGAGATCTCCTGGCCCTCGGAGTAGTCCGAGGTCCAGGCGGTGCCCGCGTTCTCGACGCGCAGCTTCTGGTCGCGGCAGATGAAGTGCAGGTGGTTGTTGCGCAGCATCGCCCCGGGCAGCAGATGTGCCTCGGTCAGGATCTGGAAGCCGTTGCAGATGCCGAGGACCGGCATGCCCGCCTTCGCCTGCTCGATCACGGTCTCCATGACCGGCGAGAAGCGGGAGATGGCTCCGGCCCGCAGATAGTCGCCGTAGGAGAAACCGCCCGCCAGGATGACCGCGTCGACCTGGTGCAGATCCTTGTCGCGGTGCCACAGCGAAACGGGCTCGGCGCCCGCCACGCGTACGGCCCGCAGGCTGTCCTGGTCGTCGAGGGTGCCCGGAAAGGTGACGACTCCGATACGAGCAGTCACTTCGACTCCTCGGCCTTCTCCACCTTCACGGTGAAGTCCTCGATGACGGTGTTGGCGAGGAACGTCTCGGCCATCTCGTGAATACGGGTGAGGGCGGCCTCGTCGACCGGCCCCTCGATCTCCAGCTCGAAACGCTTTCCCTGACGTACGTCCGCGATTCCCTCGAAGCCGAGACGGGGCAGCGCACGCTGCACAGCCTGTCCCTGCGGGTCGAGGATCTCGGGCTTGAGCATGACGTCGACTACGACGCGTGCCACTGGCACTCCCGGTGTGGTGGTGTGGTGCGGCTGTTTCTCCGGGGGGTTCCCCAGGACCCCCGCGGGTCCCCTCAGCGTACCTGTCCAGAAAATCTACGCGGGTAGATATCAGGTGGCCCAGATCACGCCGGGATATCGGCCGCGACAACTGATGCAGTTGATGCAAACCACGGAAGCGGCAACGGAACCGGGAACACGCACGGGAACGGATGCGAGAACGGAACGGATGCCGCAACGGGATGTGGCAACGGATGCGAAAAATCCTGTGAAAAAATCCCTACCAGCAGCACACATAGCAGGCTGACACGCGCACGTAATTGGGTGGGCTTCACAATGCGGTGCACATCGCTGTACAAATGATTACCGGGGAAAGCGACATTGCCCCGGAACGGCCGGCACCAGTCGGCCCTCATCCGCGCTCACAGCCGGAAGGCCGGCATCCGCGCATGTCAGACGCGCAGGTGCCGCAGGAAAGGACCGATATCCGTGGCTCAGCGCGTAGTGGTCACACTCTCCGACGACATCGACGGGGGAGCGGCAGCGGAAACGGTCACCTTCGCGCTGGACGGGAAGTCGTACGAGATCGACCTCAATCCGTCCAATGCAAAGAAACTGCGCAAGGCCCTGGCCCCGTACATGGCGGCCGGCCGAAAGCAGACAAATGCCAGCAAGCATGGCAAGACTCCCGTCTCCTACCGGCACACCTCACTCGCGCCCGACCCGGCGGCAGTGCGCGCCTGGGCCCGCTCGCACCGGATGGAGGTGCCGGCCCGCGGCCGGATTCCCAAGAAGGTCTACGAGGCGTTCCAAGAAGCCAGTTGAGCGGAAACGCCGGACGGCCGGTGCCGGGCGGGGGCGCCGGACCGCCCGGCACCGGCCTCCCCGACGACACCTCGCGGGAGCCGACTTGCGCGATACCCCTGCAGGTCGGCTAGAGTCTGGAGCACGCCGAAGGGCAAGGCCGAAAAGCCGGACCTCAAGCAGCGTGCGGGTGTAGTTCAGTAGTAGAACATCCCCCTTCCAGGGGGAAGGCGCAGTGTGCAATTCCTGTCACCCGCTCTGCATCACTCTTCCTCAACCACTCCGGTGGATCGGGTAGAGTAGTGCTCGCTCCACCGGTGAAAGCCGAGTGGCTGCAATGCGGACGTAGCTCAGTTGGTAGAGCGCAACCTTGCCAAGGTTGAGGTCGCCAGTTCGAACCTGGTCGTCCGCTCCGTTCAGCAAGAAGCCCCCGGTCATTGGCCGGGGGCTTCTTCGTATTCGATCTCGGTCATCTCCGCACCCCCATGACGTTTGTCATGCACTGCGATGACAGCTCGCACTGCTCCCGGCGCCGTCCGGGCGGAAGCCTTGAGTCATGACCCCCGACGAATTTCCCCATGAGTGCGTGATCGAGGCGGACGGTGTCCGACGCAGTTATGCGGGCGGCTTCGAGGCTGTGACCGGCGTCACCTTCTCCGTGGCACGCGGCGAGCTGTTCGCCCTGCTCGGCACGAACGGCGCCGGCAAGACCTCCACCGTCGAACTGCTCGAAGGACTGGCCCGCCCCGACGGCGGCACGGTACGGGTGCTCGGCCACGACCCCTTCGAGGAACGCGCCGCGGTCCGCCCGCGGATCGGGGTGATGCTCCAGGAGGGCGGCTTCCCCTCCGACCTGACGACCACCGAGACCGTACGGATGTGGGCGGGATGCACCAGCGGGGCCCGGCCCACCGGCGAGGCCCTGGACCTGGTGGGGCTCGGCCACCGGGCGCGCGTCCGGGTCAAGCAGCTCTCCGGCGGTGAGCGGCGGCGACTGGATCTGGCGCTGGCCCTCCTCGGCCGGCCCGAGGTGCTCTTCCTCGACGAACCGACCACCGGCCTCGACGCCGAGGGGCGGCGCGACACCTGGGCGCTGGTGCGCCGGCTCCAGGAGGGCGGCATCACCGTGCTGCTCACCACGCACTACCTGGAGGAGGCCGAGACGCTCGCCGACCGGCTGGCGATCATGCACCGGGGACGGATCGTGACCTCGGGCACCACCGCGGAGGTGACGGCCGCGCGCCCGTCCCGGATTCGGTTCGAGCTCCCCGCCGGAACCGCGGCAGGGCGGCTGCCGCTGAGTCTGCACGCCGGGGCCGACGGCCCGCGGATCGAGATCCGCACCCACCGCCTCCAGGAGTCACTGGCCGAACTCCTGCGCTGGGCAACGGAGTCGGGCGTCCAGCTGATCGGGCTCGATGCCCGGTCGGCCTCACTCGAAGAGGCGTTCCTCGACATCGCGAGGTCCTCGGCGAAGACCGAGGGCAGGACCGGAACCGAGAACGAGAACGAAAAGGTGGCTGTGGCATGACGACCGCGACAACGCGCCCGAACACCGCGACGGCCGGAGCCCCGGCCACGACGGTCCGCGGCCGGCTGACCGCTCTCGGACGGGCCGAGCTGACGCTGCTCGCCCGCAACAGGACGGCCCTCTTCGTCGCGCTGCTGATGCCCGCCGCCATGGTCACGGCCATGAGATCGACGTTCGAGCAGATGGATCTCGGCGGGACCGGGCTGACCGTCGCCGGCGCGGCCCTCACCGGCGGTATCGGAACGGTGCTGATCCAGGCCGTCTACATGAACATGGTCGCCGCCTACGTGGCGCGGCGCGAGGAGCTGGTCCTCAAGCGGCTGCGTACCGGCGAGGTCACCGACGGGGAGATCCTGACCGGAACCGCGCTGCCCGCGGCCGCACTGGCCCTGGCGCAGACCGCGGTGATCGTCGTGGCCGGTACCGCCTTCTTCGGCCTCGGCGCACCTGAACACCCCGAGCTGCTCCTGCTGGGGCTGGTGACGGGCGTGGTGCTGCTGACGGCGCTGGCGGCGGCCACCTCCGTGATCACCCGCACCGTGCAGACGGCTCAGCTCACGACCCTCCCGCTGTTCTTCGCCTCCATGATGGGCTCGGGGCTCTTCGTACCGCTGGAGATCCTTCCGGACCGGCTCGCGTCGGTGTGTGAGCTGCTGCCGCTGACCGGAGTGATGACACTCGTACGGGCCGGCTGGCTCGGCGGCGCCGAGGGCACCGAACTGCTGGGGGCCGCGCTGACCGGGTTGGTCTGGACCGTGCTCGCGGTGTTTGCTGTCAAGCGGTGGTTCCGCTGGGATCCGCGACGCTGAGGGGTGTGGTGCCGTGTTGACGCGCGTACGTGGCTGGCGCCGCGGCTGGCAGGAACGCAGCAAACTGGAACGGATCGACCTGTACTCGCGGCTGACCGTGTTGGTGATCCCCTGGCTCTTCACCCTGTCCTGGCAGCTGGTTCCGCTGAAGAAGGACATCCGCCATGCGTCGCTCCCGCTGGCGCTGGGCCTGGCGCTGCTCGTCGTATGCCTGGCGCAGTGCGGGCTGAGCAACCGCAATGTGCGGCCGTCGTACGCCCACTACCTCGGCACCTCCGTGTTCCCACGGCGGCGGATGGCCGCGCCGCTGGCCCTGCTGCTGGTGGGGCTGGGACTGCTGGCGGCGCTGGCCGCTGTGGACGGGGTCGGCGGAGCGGGGCTGCTGCTGATGGCCATGAACGCACCGATGGCGCTGGTGATGACGCAGGTCCTGCTGGTCCCGGTCCGCACGTTCCTGGTCCAGTCGCTCGCCCTCGTCGCGTTGACCACCGGCGTCCTCGCAGCGGCCGGAGTGCGGGGCGGGATCCTGGCCGGGGTGGTGCCTGCCACGCTCTTCGGCTGTGTGCTGGTCCTGGTCTCCGTACGGCCGAGCACCTGGAGCCTGAGCGTGATGTGGCAGGCGGAGGAGGCCCGGGACGTGCAGGCCCGGCTCGCGGTCGCCGAGGAGCGGCTGCGGTTCGGGCGGGACATGCACGACGTGCTGGGCCGCAATCTCGCCGTGATCGCGCTCAAGAGCGAGCTGGCGGTGGAGCTGGCCCAGCGCGGCAGACCCCAGGCGGTGGACCAGATGGTCGAGGTGCAGCGGATCGCCCGCGCCTCCCAGCAGGAGGTGCGCGATGTCGTACGGGGCTACCGGGAAGCCGATCTGAGTACGGAACTGGCCGGGGCGACAGGCGTGTTGCGGGCGGCCGGGATCGAGTGCGCGGTGGTGGGCGACAGCGGCGCCGAACTGGCCGCGCCCGTCCAGGCCGCGCTCGGCTGGGTGGTGCGTGAGGCGGCCACCAACGTGCTGCGGCACGGCGACCCCCGACACTGCACGATCCGGCTCGCCGCCTCTGCGGACGAGGTGGTGCTGGGCGTCGAGAACGACGGCGCGTCGACGACGGCCGCTACCGGGGAGCAGGGTTCCGACGGGAGCGGTTCAGGGCTGGCCGGACTGCGCGAACGGCTCGGCGCCCTCGACGGCTCGCTGGACGCGGGAACGGCGGGCGACGGACTCTTCCGGCTGACCGCGAGAATCCCGCTGCCCCGCCCGGACCCGGGCCGGAAGCCCGGCGCCGCGTCACGTACGGCTTCCGGTGATGTATCGCGTACGGAAGACCCTGTGGCCCTTGTGGAGGAGCGACGATGACTGCGGTGCGGGTGCTGCTCGCCGACGACGAGCACCTGATCCGGGGCGCGCTCGCCGCGCTGCTCGCGCTGGAGGACGACCTGGTGGTGGTCGCCGAGGCGGCGACCGGGCCCGAGGCGCTGGCCATGGCCCGTGCGCACCGCCCCGATGTGGCGGTCCTGGACCTGGAGATGCCGGGGGCGGACGGTGTGAGCGTCGCCACATCACTGCGGTCCGAACTCCCGGGCTGCCGCACCATGATCGTGACCAGTCACGGCCGGCCGGGCCACCTGAAGCGGGCTCTCGCGGCGGGTGTGCGGGCGTTCGTGCCGAAGACCGTCAGCGCCCGTCAGCTGGCCGGGATCATCCGTACGGTGCACGCCGGGAACCGCTATGTGGACCCGGAGTTGGCAGCCGACGCGATCGCGGCCGGGGACTCGCCGCTGACCGTGCGCGAGGCCGAGGTGCTGGAACTGGCCGCGGACGGGGCGCCGGTCGCGGAGATCGCGGAGCGGGCCTCACTGACGCAGGGAACGGTACGGAACTACCTCTCGTCGGCGGCCTCGAAGCTCGGGGCCGAGAACCGTCACGCCGCGGTGCGTCTCGCGCGGGAGCGGGGTTGGGTATAGTAGTCCTCGCGCTTCGGCGTTTGCGGACGTAGCTCAGTTGGTAGAGCGCAACCTTGCCAAGGTTGAGGTCGCCAGTTCGAACCTGGTCGTCCGCTCCGTTCAGCAAGAAGCCCCCGGCCTTTCGGCCGGGGGCTTCTTCGTGTGCTGCGGGGCGGCTACTGCCAGGGCGTGCCGGTGAGGAGTTCGTACGCCTCCAGGTACTTGGCCCGGGTCGCGTCCACGATCTCCTGCGGCAGCGCCGGCGGCGGCTGCTCGCTCTTGCGGTCCCAGCCGGAGGCCGGCGAGGTCAGCCAGTCGCGCACGAACTGCTTGTCGTACGACGGCTGGGCGTGGCCCGGCTCCCAGGTGGCGGCGGGCCAGAAGCGCGAGGAGTCCGGGGTCAGCACCTCGTCCGCGATGATCAGTTCCTCGCCGCCGTCGGCGGTGGGCGCGAAGCCGAACTCGAACTTCGTGTCCGCAAGGATGATCCCGCGCTCGCGCGCGATGTCACGGGCCCGGCCGTACACGTCCAGCGTCGTCCGGCGCAGCTGTGCGGCGGTCTCGGCGCCGACCTGGCGGGCGACTTCCTCGTAGCTCACGTTCTCGTCGTGGTCGCCGACGGCCGCCTTGGTGGCCGGGGTGAAGATCGGCGCCGGGAGCTCGGAGCCGTCGGTGAGGCCCTCGGGAAGGGCGAGACCGCAGACGGTGCGCGAGGCGTTGTACTCGACCAGTCCGGAGCCGGTCAGATAGCCGCGGGCGACGCACTCGACCGGGACCATCCGCAGCGACCTGCAGATCGTCGTGCGGCCGGCCCAGTCGTCCGGTGCGCCGGCGGGCAGCTCGGTGGACAGGACGTGGTTCGGTACGAGATCGGCGAGCTGATCGAACCACCACAGCGAGAGCCGGGTCAGGACGCGGCCCTTGTCCGGGATCTCGGTGGGCAGGACCCAGTCGTACGCGGACATCCGGTCGCTGGCGACCATGACGAGGTCACCGGCCTCGTTCCGGTACAGGTCGCGCACCTTGCCCGTGTGCAGGTGGGTGAGACCCGGTACCTGCACGGGCTCGGGCTTTTCTACAAATCCGGACACGCTGCCTCCGCGTAGGTTGATCCAGGAGTCGTTCCGATTGTCCCGTATCCGGGTGCGGACGGCTGCGCAGGGGTGCGGCGGGGGCGAGGGGGCGCACGGTGGCCCTCAGGCGCGCTTGCAGATGCGGTCGAGCAGGTTGGCGGTGGCCCGCTGGATACGGGGGTCCACATGGCCGGGGCGGTCCAGGGCCGGGGACCAGGCGAAGGTGCCGGAGGCGAAGACGAGCGCCCCGGACGGGGCCCGGTACAGGGACGTCTCCTGGTGGCGCGTCACGCCTTCGCCGTCCTGGTACGGGGAGTGTGCGAGCAGGATGCGGTTGTCGTGCTCGGGAAGCGTGGTGCGCGGGAAGTAGCGGTCGGCCTCGCCCGCGACCAGGCCGTCGATCTCGTCGCCCTCACCGGCACCGGTCGCGTCCCAGAGCCAGTGCTCCGCGTTCCGCACGACCAGGGGGTGGGGGTCGGGGACCCGGCCCGCGTACTGGATGCCGAGGAGCTGCTGCTCGGCGCGGTCGACCTCGCGCCAGAGAGCGGGCTTTCCCGGACCGTGCCGCTTGCGGCAGGTGAGCAGCCGGTCGGGGACGCCGGACGCCGACGGTGCGAGGCTGACCTGCCAGTACATGGTGTTGGCGGAGAGGAAGACCAGGGAGGTGCCGTTGTCGCGGGCGCGCTCGGTGGTGCGGCGCATGGGGGCCGACCAGTACTCGTCGTGGCCGGGGAAGACCAGGCCCCGGTAACGGGTCGGGTCGATGCGACCCGCGTGCAGGTCGCGGGTGTCGGCGTAGGCGATGTCGTAGCCGTAGCGCTCGGCCCAGCGGATGAAGTCGTAGGCATGACCGACGTGCAGCGGGAGGCCCGCGCCCGCGTAGGGGCGGTCGAAGGAGACGGTGACCGCCGCGTCCTCCTCGCCCAGCAGCCGGCCCTGTTCGTCCCAGGCGTGGTAGAGGCTGGCGCCGGTGCGGCCGTCCTCCGGATAGAGGTTGTACGCCTGCCAGGTGATGTCCGGGAGGATCAGCAGCAGATCGGCCGGATGGTCGTCGCGGACCGTGAACGGGATGTGGGAGCGGTATCCGTCGACCGTCGTGAGCACGGCGACGTAGGCGCCGATCGACCAGTAGGTGGGGATCTGGAGCCGCCAGGACTGCCACCAGTGGTGGCAGGAGACCGTGCGGTCGGCGGCCAGGGGTGCGGGCTGGACGATGCCGGAAAGCCGCGGGCTCGTGGTGATCTTGGCGGCGCCGTCGCCCCCGTAGTGGCCGATGCGGTAGATGTCCACGGAGAACTGCTGGGGCGGGTCCACGGTGATGTGGAAGTCGATCGCCTCACCGGGGGCCGCGGCGCCGGTGGAAGTGAAGCCCTTGATCTGTCGGTGCACGTCGTCGGCGGTACGGGTGCCGCCGCCGGTGGAGCCGCGGGGCAGCGTGGGATCGGCGTACCAGGGCACTACCTGGCCGGTGTCGTCGAAGTAGTTCTCGCTGCCGCGCAGCCAGGGGAGCGGCCCCTGCCCGAAGGGGTCGGTGACGGCGTGCGCGAGGGCACCTGATTCCCAACGACGAATCTGCTCCGCCCCCATAACGCGCTTCCCTCTCTCAGGCCCCCGGAACAACAGTGGTGCGCTGACTGTCAGCGCCGGTCCCCAGCACATCACATAACGCATCCACTCCGTCACCGTTCGTCGCGAATTGACGTTAACGGAGCCTGAGCTTCCGGGTATTGGGTGCCGTGCACCGGCGATATGCCTCGATATCACCCCAGTTGCGCTTCGGAACGGCCGGGGAACGGAGCAGAGCGCCACGGAACATCTCGGAACGCTTCGGCTATGGCTCGGCTACGGCTCGGCTCGAAACCGTTTCAGACGAGACGGACGGGTTTGTCGGTGCGCACACCGACCGAGGAGAGCCAGGAGCGCAGGGGGCCGGCGTCGCCGTCCTCGACGAGGCTGAGAACCGGGGTGCCGAGATCGGACCGGCGTTCGCCGTCGATCAGCAGCGCGGGCCCGTCGAGCCAGTCGAGGCCGGGGGCCGCGCCCGCCGTGTCGACGGCGGCGCAGCAGACCATCGCCGCGACATGATCGGCGAGCAGCTCGGTCCCCGTACGGGGCGGCTGGAGCGGGAACAGCGGGAGGGGGTCGGGCCCCCAGAAGTCCAGCACGTCCCCGCCGGAGCCACCTGAAACACCAGGAACACCGGAACCGTTGACTCCACCGGATCCCGGCTGAGGGTTCTGTCCCTGGTTCTGTCCCTGGCCCTGGCTCTGTCCCTGCTTCTGGGCCTGCGCCTGCGCCTGGGCCTCGTCACGGGCCACCGCGGCACTGATACCTGCCGCGAGCTCCTCACCGCTGCCGTTGCCGTTGCCCGCGACGAGATGCTCGACGACGCGGGCCAGTGTGGGCACCGCGGCACCGCCCACGTCGGGCGCACCGGCGGAGGACGCGGGCGGTACGCCCATGTCGTCCAGGACGCGGTGCAGACGGGCCGCCTCCGTGCGCCACTTCCGGTCGACGACTTCCTCCGGATACTGCTGCCAGTCCACCGGGGACCAGTCGGGCCCCGTCTCCGCGGGGCCGCCGTGGAAGAGCCGGGCGGCCAGCAGGGACGCCGCCTCGTCGGCCGCTCCCGGCTCCTCCAGGAGGTCGCAGGCGGGCCGTTCGCCGAGCCGGGAGGTGAACCCGTCGGCCAGCCGGTCGCGCCGGGAGAGCTCGGTGAGGGCGGAGACGACACCGGCGTCCAGCCGGGACGGCCAGCGCCCCATCCGCCAGGCGGGCAGCGCGACCCGCGTGAGCAGCCGGTCCCAGCCCGCGTAGGCGAGCCCGACCTGCTCCTGGGCGGCGATCCGCAGCCCGTAGTCCACCGCCTGGGCGCGGGTGGACGCCGCGGCGGCGACGCCGCGCTCCATCTCCGCGGCATGGCTGTGGCAGCTGCGCAGCAGCAGTCGGGCGATCCGGCCGATGACGGCGTGCGGCAGCCGCAGAACCTTGCGCACGGGGCCCTGGGCGGGTGCGGCCGCGTCGGCGACGGCCCCGTCCAGTCCCCGGACGAAGCGCCGGGCCGCGGCTATGTCGGGGTGGGCGGCGGAGCCCGTGCCCGCGACGACCGGGGCGAGCACGGCCCGCAGCTCCGCGACGCGCATCCACCAGAGGAACGGCGACCCGATCACCAGCACGGGCGCGGCCAGCACCCTGCGGCGTCCTGGACCGGCCCCCGGACCGTCCTGGTCCCGACGGGCGGCCTCCTTGGCCGCACGGTCGGCGGCCGGGTGGGTGCGGTCCTCCAGCCAGCTGTCGCAGTCGGGCGTCAGCGCTATGGCCGAGGGCGCCGGCACGTCGAGGCGATCGGCGAGATCACGGACCAGCCGGTAGAGGTCCGGGGCCGCCTTCTCGGTGAGGGGAACGGTCGGGCTGACCGCCGGCCTCGCCCGTACCACCGCGACCGCGACGGCTGCCGCGACCAGCAGAACGACGACGGCGCAGGCCGTCACGGCCCAGCTCACCGCGTCCCAGCCACCGCCGACGACGAATCCCTGTGCGCCTGCGGCGAACAGCACGACGGCGACGGCCGCGGGCAGCAGCGCCACCGCCGTCGCCCTGCTGCGGATGCGCAGCAGGGCGAGCGCCCGGGCGCGCGCGGCCTGCGCACCCAACTCCTCACCTGTACCGGTACCGGACACGGCTGGATGTCACCCCCTCTGCCCTCGCGACGGTGTTGCTCACTCCCCCACTGTGGCACCCGTCACTGACATCGCAATGCCGGTGGGCCAAGTGCCGGAAAGCTTGCGCCGCACCCTAGTTGGGCCTTCGGCGGGCGTCATCCGGATGGCTCAGCCGTCACTCGATGGAATGGCTTTGGGCAAAGCTGCTGACGCGCCGCTGTCCATGGGGCAACGGCGCGTCGGCGGAGGCGGGACCGCGATCGCGGGCAGGTCCCCGATCGCGGGCGGGACCGCGATCGGGGGCGAGAGGGCTCAGGCCTCCGCGGCCTTCTTGGCGATGTCCGTACGGAGCTGGGAGCCGTCGAGCCGGATCCGGGCCGCCGCCGCGTAGGCGCGCTCACGGGCGCCCGCGAGGTCCTTGGCGGTCGCGGTGACGGAGAGCACCCTGCCGCCCGCGCTGACGACCGTGTCACCGTCCCGCCGGGTCCCGGCGTGCAGGACGTACGCATGCG
The DNA here is from genome assembly GCF_036226405.1 of Streptomyces sp. NBC_01260. Classification (NCBI taxonomy): domain Bacteria; kingdom Bacillati; phylum Actinomycetota; class Actinomycetes; order Kitasatosporales; family Streptomycetaceae; genus Streptomyces; species Streptomyces sp. NBC_01260. The sequence goes on from NZ_CP108464.1 coordinate 3,884,604, forward strand.
GGGCATCCTGTGCCGCGACCTCGTCGAGGCCCTCGATCGGGTCACCCGTTCGCGGGGTGTCCGGGTAGTTGTGGGAGGCGATGACCACGGTGACCGCCGCGTCGTCGCGCCACTTCAGCGAAGGCAGCTCGTCCAGGGTGCCGTTGGCGGAGCCCAGCAGGACGCCGGCCAGCGGGGTCTTCAGCCGGGCCAGGACCACCTGGGTCTCCGGGTCGCCGAAGCGGGCGTTGAACTCGATGACCCGTACGCCGCGCGAGGTGATCGCGAGACCCGCGTACAGCAGCCCGGAGAAGGGCGTACCGCGGCGGCGGAGCTCGTCGACGGTCGGCTGGAGGACCGACTGCATGACCTCGTCGACCAGCTTGGGGTCGGCCCACGGCAGCGGGGAGTACGCGCCCATGCCGCCGGTGTTCGGGCCCTCGTCGTTGTCGAGGGCGCGCTTGAAGTCCTGGGCGGGCTGGAGAGGCAGCACGGTGGTGCCGTCGGTGATGGCGAAGAGGCTCACCTCGGGGCCGTCGAGGAACTCCTCGATGACCACGCGGTCGCAGGCCAGCGCGTGGGCGCGGGCCGCCTCGACGTCATCGGTGACGACGACGCCCTTGCCGGCGGCGAGACCGTCGTCCTTGACGACGTACGGAGCACCGAACGCGTCGAGGGCCGTGTCGATCTCGGCGGCGGTGGTGCAGACGTAGCTACGGGCGGTCGGAACGCCTGCCCCGGCCATCACGTCCTTGGCGAACGCCTTGGAGCCCTCCAGCCGGGCCGCCTCGCCGGACGGGCCGAAGCAGGGGATGCCCGCGGCGCGCACGGCGTCGGCGACCCCGGCGACAAGCGGTGCCTCCGGGCCGACGACCACCAGCTCGGCGCCCAGTTCAGTGGCGAGGCGCGCGACGGCAGCGCCGTCGAGTGCGTCGACCGGGTGCAGTTCGGCCACCTCTGCGATGCCGGCGTTGCCGGGGGCGCAGTACAGAGCGGTGACGTCGGGGTCGAGGGAGAGAGAGCGGCACAGGGCGTGTTCGCGGGCGCCGCCGCCGATGACGAGGACCTTCACGGGGTGCAGCCTAGCCGCCGGGGCAGGGCGGGCTTGACGGGCGCCGGTCCGTGGACACCGGGCCGGGGCCTGCCCGGCGGATCGGGGACGGACAGGGGGCGGCCAGGGCGCGGCGTCCGCTGCGGTGCGTCACGGGGCGCCGGAGCGTCTCGACAGCGGAGCTGCCGGGGCGTTTCGGCGGCCGAGCTGTCGCGGCTTTCCGGTAACGCGGCGAGGTGCCGTGGCAGGCGCCGGGAGCCCGGCCGTGATCCGGTGCGGACAGGCCCCGGTCCCCCGCGGCGCGCTTCTACTCGTTGGTGTACTCCTCGACGACCGTGGCGCCCAGCTCGCGGACGATCAGGTCGTGGCCGGAGAGCGCGGAGTCGACCAGGTCCGGGTCGTCGGCCTCGGCGGTGTCGTCCTCCGGGGCGACCGAACGAGGTGGTTCGGGAGCCGTGTACGGCGGCGACGCGGGCGCCGCGGCGGATTCGCCGCCCCCCGGCTGCTGCCGCTCCGGGGCCGGCCGGGGCTCGTACTGCTGCTGCGGCGCGGGCGGCGCCGGGCGCTGTGGTGCGGGCGGGGCCGAGGGGCGGCCGCCGCCGGCCTGCGGAGGCTGTCCGGCGCCGCCCGACGGGTCGACGATCGCCTCGATCTTCCACTGGGCGTTGAAGCGCTCGGCCAATGCCTGCTTCAGCACGTCCTCGCTGCCGCTGCTCGTGAAGTTGTCGCGGGCACCCGCGTTGAGGAAGCCGATCTGGAGCGTGGCGCCGTCGAAGCCGGTGACCTGGGCGTTCTGGCTGAGCAGGATCCAGGTGAACCGGCGGCGGTTCTTGACCGCCTCCAGGATGTCGGGCCACATGTTGCGCACCTGTCCGGCGCCCTGGGTCATCCCCGGGGCCGGCTCCGGGGCGGCGGGCCCCAAGGCGGGTGCAACAGGCGCGGCCGGTGCGGGGGCGGCCTGCGAGGCCGGAGCCTGGCCGGGGGTGGAGGCGGTCGGCCAGCCTCCGGGCCGGCGCCCCTGCTCGGGCGCGGCCGCGGCGGGCCAGGCGCCGGGCCGCTGACCGGCCGCGGGAGCCTCGGCGGGCGGCGGCTGTACGGGCGCGGCGGGCGGGGCCGCCTGCACCGGGGCCGGCGGCGGCGCATCCCCGCGTGCGGCGGCACGCGCGGCGGCGGGCCCCGTCCCGGCGTCCGGCTGCGCGGCGGGGTACGGCGCGGGAGCAGGGGCCTGCGGTGCTTGAGATACCTGAGGTGCTTGTGGCGCCTGCGGTGCGACGGGGGCGTGGGCCAGTGCCTCGGGCCCCGGGACGTACCCCATGGCGGGGCCCGGTCCGGTGGTGGCGAAGGACGCGCCACGCTCCAGCCGGTCCAGCCGTGCCTGCAGTGAGCGCTCGTCGTCGAAGGCCGCGGGCAGCAGTACCCGGGCGCAGATCAGCTCGACCTGGAGGCGCGGCGAGGTCGCCCCGCGCATCTCCGTGAGTCCCTCGTTGACCAGGTCGGCGGCGCGGCTCAGCTCGGCGGCCCCGAAGACGGACGCCTGGGCCTGCATCCGCTCGACGACATCGGCCGGGGCGTCGATGAGCCCCTTCTCCCCGGCATCCGGCACCGCGGCCAGGATCACCAGGTCGCGCAGCCGCTCCAGCAGGTCGGCGACGAAGCGACGCGGGTCGTTGCCGCCCTCGACGACCCGGTCCACGACCTCGAACGCCGCGGCCCCGTCACCCGACGCGAAGGCGTCCACGACGGAGTCGAGCAGCGAGCCGTCCGTGTAACCGAGCAGGGACGTCGCCATGGCATACGTCACACCGTCGTCGGCCGCGCCGGCCAGCAGCTGGTCCATGACCGACATCGAGTCACGCACGGAGCCCGCGCCGGCCCGCACCACCAGCGGAAGCACCCCGTCCTCGACGAAGCTGTCCTCCTTGGCGCACACCTCGGCGAGGTAGTCGCGCAGCGTCCCCGGAGGCACCAGCCGGAACGGATAGTGGTGGGTACGCGACCGGATCGTGCCGATGACCTTCTCGGGCTCCGTGGTCGCGAAGATGAACTTGAGGTGCTCCGGCGGCTCCTCGACCACCTTCAGCAGGGCGTTGAACCCCGCCGACGTGACCATGTGCGCCTCGTCGATGATGTAGATCTTGTAACGACTCGACGCGGGCCCGAAGAACGCCTTCTCCCGCAGATCACGGGCATCGTCCACACCACCGTGCGAAGCGGCGTCGATCTCGATCACGTCGATCGAACCCGGCCCGTTGCGCGCGAGGTCCTGGCAGGACTGGCACTCCCCGCAGGGCGTGGGCGTGGGCCCCTGCTCACAGTTCAGACAGCGGGCGAGAATGCGCGCGCTGGTCGTCTTGCCGCAGCCGCGCGGACCGCTGAACAGGTACGCGTGATTGACCCGGTTGTTCCGCAGGGCCTGCTGCAAGGGGTCAGTGACATGCTCCTGACCGATGACCTCGGCGAACGACTCGGGGCGATAGCGGCGGTACAGCGCAAGGGACGACACACATACGAGGCTATAGGGACGGACCGACAACCGGCCCCGGGCCGGGCACACCACCGGCCCCGAGAGCACATCCACCACGAAGACCGGGGCCCCCGGACACGTGCCGGACGGCCACGGACACCCGCTCGACGGCCCGGGAAACGCAAGGGCCCCCCACGCACCCGCCAGAGCCAACCTACCCTTGCTGCCTTCCGGCCCTGGGGGAGTTCAGTCAGATAGCGCCACGTGAGGGGCTGACGCCCACCTTAGCCGATCCCCGCCCCCGCAAGTCCACCTCCCCACCCCTCAGGCCCCCGCCGGGACCGCCGACGGGGAACGTGTTCGCGAGCACTCCTCAACGTCTTGTATTGTTTGCCGCGGAGGATTCGCCTAGTGGCCTAGGGCGCACGCTTGGAAAGCGTGTTGGGGGCAACCCCTCACGAGTTCGAATCTCGTATCCTCCGCCATTGCTCTCACCGGGCAATACGTCGAAGGGCCCCACCGCTTGCGGTGGGGCCCTTCGACGTTGGTGGTTGCAGTTCTGGTTGCAGTTCGTGTGGCGGCCCAGCCTGGAACCGCCAGACGGTCCACTACCGGCACCTAGGCATCCCTCGCAACTTCGACCGGCTTTGTCGGTGGTGAGTGGTAAGTCTGTTCTCCTACCGATCGGCTTCTCGGGTGAAGGGGCGGACAGCCATGGCGGGGGAGAGCTACGTCGACCACGAGGTCCTCAAGGCGTACGCGAAGAGCAAGGTGAACGTGCCGAAGGAGGAGGCGAAGGAACGCCGCCGCCAGGTGAACTACCTGCGGGAGCGGCTGGAGGACTACATCGCAGCCCACCCAGACTTCGACCTCGTGAAGCTCCGAGCATCCGGCAGCACGGCCAAGCACACAGCGATCCGTCGCAGGCGCGGCACAGGGTCTGACGCGGATGTCGCCGCGTACCTGCGCGTCGGCGATCCCGCCATCGACGTCTCGACGGCACTGGCCTGGCTGGAGAAGCGTTGCAAAGAGGTCTATGGCAAGACGAAGGTTGCGGAGGACTTCAAGCTCTCCGACCACGCCGTCGGTATCACGATGCGGGGCTCCGGCTTGAAGATCGACGTGGTGCCGGTGCTCTACACCGGCGAGCCGGACGACCAGGGCTACCTGGTCACCAGTGGCGGCATCAAGGTACTCACCTCGGTCACGCTGCACCTGCGCTTCATCGAAAAGCGCAAGGGGGAGGCCGGCGACGGCTACCGGGAGCTTATCCGCCTGCTGAAGGGATGGGTCCGGGAGAGCAAGGAGGGCGATCCGCAGCTGCGCTGCAAGTCCTTCCTGATTGAACTCTTGGTCGCGCACCTCTGGGACGTCGGCTGGAACGGACAGCCGCTGCAGGTTGACGACTATCCGCGGGCGATCGAGCAGGTCCTCTCCTACATCGTCCGCACCGGCCTGAAGACACCGATCACCTTCACCGACTACTACACGGCCGACGAGGTGAGCGCGACGACAGACCCTATCCAGGTCTGGGACCCGGTCAATCCGGAAAACAATGTCGCTCGCGGCTACACCGAGTTCGACCGCCAGCGGTTGGTCAACCACGCCAAGACGACCCTCGACACGCTCACGACGGCCGCCTACGCGACCACGAAGAGTGAGGCGCTCGACCTCTGGCGCGAGCTGTTCGGCCCCACCTTCCCGGGAGAGTGACCATGACCGGCTCGTACTCCAGATCCGCTTCCGGCTCGTTCACGATCACCGATGCCCGCTACGTCGGAGGCAGAGTCGCTGCGGACCTGCGCCTGCTGTACAACCTCTACGGCGAGCCCTCCCTCGAGAGAATCGAGAAGTTCGCCGAGGAGGTCGCCCTGCTCCTGCGCGACGGCTATCTCGACACCGTCGACTACGGCTTCCGCGACACGGCAACCAACGCCTGGAAGTTCCGCCTGCGCTATAAGGCCACGGCCGGCGGCCAGCTCATCGACTCCCGGCCAGGCAGCTTCCCTGACGCGGTCGACCTCACCGGCTACACCTTTCATAGCTTCCTGGACTACAGCTCTGCCTTCTGGCTCCTGACCAGCAGCCAGAAGGCTGGGGTCAAGGAGGCCCTGCCGATCTCCCGGACGACCGGCACCGCCCCGAGTGCCGTCGCGGGCACCGGCACCACGGGGCACGGCTACGCCCGAAACGGCACGGGAGTCTCACGCGACGTCTACGTCGCTTACTAGTCCGAAGCCTTTGAGCAGGAGGAACGAGCACGTGACCAGCCAGGACGACCTGTTCCACCCCGTCATCGAGTTGCCCGAGCCCACCCGACGCGCCCGCTACGACCGCTTGATCGGCCTGGACGAGACGAAGCTGCGCCTGCGCAAGGAAGCCGCGCTCCTCGCGGATCCGCGCCGGCTTCGGTCTTGGGCCGCGCAGTACCACGGTGGCGACGTCGCCGCTCTCGCTCTGTTCGCAGACCGGGCGCCGCTGTTCGTTTTCGCAGGCGACGTCGGCTCCGGCAAGTCCGCGCTGGCCGAATCCTTCGGCTGCGACCTCGCCGACTGGCTCGATCTGCCGGTGTACCTATACCGGCTCAAGCTCGCTACCCGCGGCAGCGGCTTGGTCGGCGAGATGACCTCGCTCATTGGAGACGCCTTTACCCACATGCACACAGTGGGCAAGCGGGCGTCGGGCTCTGGGGGAGCACGCGCAGTGCAGCTTCTTGTCGTCGACGAGGCGGACGCCCTGGTGCAGTCCCGCGAGGCCCAGCAGATGCACCATGAGGATCGCGCCGGCGTCGACGCGTTCCTGGCCGGCATCGACGGCTTGACCGGCGCCGCGCTCCCGGTCGTCATCGTGCTGTGCACCAACCGGGTCGGCGCCCTCGACCCGGCCGTCATGCGCCGCGCCGCGGCCACATTCACCTTCACCCGCCCCAGCGACGAGCAACGCCACGCAGTCCTCACTCAGGCTCTCGACGGACTCGGCATCCGACCGGAGACCGTCCGCAAGGTAGTCGTGCTCACCGGCCCTACTGAGGGACGCCCCGGCTACACCTTCTCCGACCTCACCCAGCGCCTGGTCCCGGCAGCTGTCTTCCGTGCCTTCCCCGACCGGCCCGTCATGGACGAGGACCTCCTCGCCCTTGCCGAGGAGATGGAGCCCACCCCCGTCTTCACCGAGGAACGCTGATGGCCCACCTCCCCGCCCCCGGCCCCACCAGCGTCCGCACCACCGGTGACTATTACCAATGGCTAGTCGCCTGGGAGGCATGCCTGACCCTCCTCCGGGAGAACGCCGCCCGTTCGCATAACCCTGTGCGCGCCGTCGGCGTCGAGCTTGACGGCGTCGGCAATCTCGACGACGTCGTCATGCTGCGCGATGTTCCTCCGAGCACTTACAAGCAGGTCAAGTACGCGGTCGACAGCGCCACACCGGTCAACGTGGAATACCTGACCAAGCCCAGCAACAGCGGTGGCCCGTCGATTCTCAAGAAGATCGCCAGGACGTGGAAGCAGTTGACCGCAGACGGCGGCAGCGTCGAGCTGCACTTGGTCACCAACCGGGCGGCCGATCCTGCTGATGATCTGGTGAAGGTCTGCGATGCCCGCACCGGGCTTCTGATGCCAAAGGCAGGCGTCGGCGGAGACAAGTCGGATCGCGGCAAGGCCCGTGCCCGGTGGGCCGAGGAAGCAGCTCTAACCGAGGCTGAACTCCTCGACCTGCTGTCGGTTCTGCACTTCGACCTGTCAGTGAACATGGTCAAGTACCAGGAATATCTGCAGCTGTTGATGGCCGTCGCGGGTCTACACAACGACCAGCGGGCGTTGGAGGCGGGAGCCGGATGGGTCGCCAAGATGGTCCGCGATGGCCAGCGCGAGCTCACGCTGGCCATGGTCGAGAGTGCCGTCACCGAGTTGGGCCTGGAGGCCGGCCCCGCTCGGGCCGTCCTGTCGATCGCCACTCTTAAGCCAGACCCGATGGCCCCGGACGCCGACCACGCCATTGATTGGGTTGACCGCTTCGAAAGCGAATCCGAGTACACAAAGCGTCGACCCTTGTCGCCGAATACCTGGGCCCAGCTGCAGGCGGACATTGAGGCCGCGCCCGGGCGCCTCCCCGCCGGTACGACCGCCGTCTCCGTCACGGGCAGCATCCGTCTAGCGCCAGCCTTTTTGGTTGGTACCACCTTCCGCATGGTCACAGGGACCGACCTGGCAGCGCTGCAGCGGGGGAGAGCCGGCAGCGAGCTCTGGTCCACCAACGACCCGTTCGAGACCCCCTTGGCCCCGGAAGTCGCTGAGTACGAGCTTGGCCAAGGCGACGAGATCGCTGTCGCCATCGCGGTCGCAACGGAGATCACCAGCGACGTCCTGGAGTACCTGCGCGAGCAGAACCTCCCGGTCGGTAAGCTCATCGTCTTCGCCCCGCCGAGCGGTAAGGCGAATGACGGCTCCGTCCATGGCAGCACCGCCGCCAACGCCTTGGCAGTGGGCATCCGCGATCATCTCCGCCGCTCCACTCGCCGAGTTCAGCGCATGCATCTCTTCCTCGCCTGCCCGATGGGACTTGCTGTTCTACTGGGCAACCGATGGAACCGGCTGTGTCAGACCGTCGTTTACGAGGACATCAAGATCGGCGACGGATACGAAGCAGCATTCACCGTAGAGGCATAAGAGGCTCAAGCCCAAGGGCGCCGGATCTCAGTGTTCAGAGGGTCGCCAGCCTCTGCGCAGAGTGCGGGCTCCGACCATTGGCGGATCGGAGCCCGCATGGCCCCCCTGCAGCAGGATCAGAGGGCGGGTGGCTCGCCAGCCCGGGGCCAAAGCAGCCCACCGACCTTGTCCGCTGTGTCCTTGAGGACGCGGCTGGTCAGGTGCTGATAACGGCGGCGCATCCGCGCGGACTTGCCCGGTTCCCACCCCATGATTCCGTCCACCACCGCGTCAGAGACGCCCAGGATCAGCAGGACGGTCGCTGCGGTGTGGCGAGCGTCGTGGAGGCGACCGTCGCGGACTCCCGCCGCCTTCAGCAAGTCCTTCCACTTGTGGAAGTCCGTGTTCGGGTTCAGAGGCTCGCCGGTCGGCGAGGTAAAGACGTACCCCTTCTCTGTCCACAGGTCCCGTCCGCGCTTCCGCTCGCGGCCCTGTTCCTCCTTGTGCTGGCGAAGTAGCTCCATCAGCTCACCCGGGACGCCGATGGGCCTCTGACCGGCTCGGGACTTCACGCTCTTGGTCTCACGCCGGGTGTTGATCTTCTGGGGGCAGAAGCCCGGCTTACGCCCGCAGCGGTCGCCGCAGCCGTGCTGGTAGCGGGGCCGCAGCCGGCCTCGGCGCACGCGGATCACATTAAGTTCGAAGTCGACGTCACTCCACTGCATGCCGAGGACCTCGCCCTGTCGCAGGCCGAGCGCGAGGGCGATGACCCAGCGTGCGGTGTTGCGATGCTTGTGCGCTTCGGCGAGCAGGCGCTGGACCTCCTCTACCGAGTACGGCTCGACCTCCTCCTCTTCAACACGAGGGCCCTTGGCGATCGTTGCTGGGTTGACCGTGAGGTGAGCCCGCCGCACCGCCTCATTGAGGGCGGTACGGACGGTCCGGTGACTCTGGTGAGCGGTGCCGGCCGAGCTTCCGTTGTCCTGCATCTTCTTGTAGAAGCGCTCCAGGTGCTCTGGCTCCAGCTTCGCCAGGCGGTGGGCACCGAGGCCGGGTATGAGGTGGTGGTAGACCGCGACACGGTAGCCGTCGATCGTGTTCTCGGAGACGTTCGGCGCGGCAATGTTCTCGACCCAGTGGACGAGCCAGGTCTCCAGCGTCCAGTTCTGGTCGGTCTTGCGGACGGCTCCCTTGTCCCGCTGGCGCTCCAGTTCGCGGACGGCCCTGGTGACGTCAGGGCGGGTCTTCCGACTGATGTGGCGCCGATCGGGTGCACCGTTGTCCTTGGTGCCCACGGTCACGTATCCGTGCCAGCGTCCGTCCTTGCCGTAGAAGATCGACGAGGCGCCATTGGGCTGACGGCCTTTCGCCGTCCCGGCCCGGGTCATGCTGCGGTCCCGAAGTCGCCGGCCGTGAGACGCCGAGCCAGGAAGTCGTTCACCGCCTCTGTTGGGATGCGGCGCAAACTACCGATCTTGACCGAGGCGATCTCGCCGGAGGTGACGTACTCGTACAGTTTCGTGCGGCCGATGCCGATCCGTCGCGCGGCCTCGGCGACGGTGAAGGCGACAAGGGTGGTCTCGTCTTGGGCGGGCCGACTTTCGGAGATCAGGTTCCGCAGGTCGTCCTCGGGGACGTCCAGCAGGTCGGCTATCAGGGCAAGCGGAAGGTCGCTTCGGTGCAAGGGAGGGTCCTCTCCTGGCAGGCCACGGGACGGCGAATCCCGCTAGGTCGGCAAGTCGTTCAGGGATGGGCGTGAAGAGAAGAGAAAGAGCCGGAGACGGCAAGACCTGCGCTGTTCGTAGCAGCGAGGGGCCGAGTCAGCTCTGCTCGGACGGCGCGTCCATGCGCTCGCCGAGGTAGCTGCGAAGCCGAGTTGGCGCTCCAAGGTGGTGATGGAATTCGCCATTCGAGGCGATGGTCAGCTCGTGGGCCAGTAGCGCCTTGACCATGTCGTCCTGGTTGGGATTGGCGTCCGTGTACGCCGCCAGTTCGTCCTGGATTCGGCGCATGTCCTTGCCCAGATCCCGCCATTCCCTCCATCTCGCGACGTACTCGCCGACGAGACGTCGGACCAGCGGATTGGCGAGCTGGCCGGGCGGGCTGGTCAGCTCGTCGAAGGTCAGATCGAAGACCTTGCAGAAGCCGAGCGCCTCATCGAGGTTGACCCTTCGGCGGGGCTTCCCACTCTCGATGCGCCAGATCGCGGACTGGTTGACCGGGTGGCCGGCATCAGCCATCCGCTCGGCGAGCGTGACCGTGCTCCACCCGCGTGCCTCGCGTTCGAGCTTGATCCGCTCCGCGACATGCTCCTCGGCCGGCGGCCGGTCCGGCCCCGCGCGGGAGGCGCCTTCGTCACTGCTCATCACTGCACCTCCTTGCTGGGGCCCGACGAACAGCCGGGGCGATGGTGAAAACTAAACACCATTCCGGAGCCGAATGCAACCGTTGCGCTTCCAAAAACGTCAGGTACTGTAGACGTCCGCCCTCGAACAGCGGTGAACGCAAAAAGCCCCCGACGCTACGAACGTCGGGGGCCAAGCACGAACTCTCGTAACCGCCCATCCCTGAACGATTGACCCGCGTGGCCTGGGATTCGCCGTCCCGTACGGCCCGCAAGTTGAGGAGCTCAATGTCCAGTATGGACGAACCCCGGCCGACCGCGCCACACCTCGCGGGAACCGGTCGCCAGCCCACGGCCGGCGACCTCACCGCGGTTCCGCCGCACGACGTCGACGCCGAGGCTGCCGTGCTGGGGGCCTGCATGCACAAGGGCGCGGTGATCGACGAAGTGCGCCTGCTGCTCGACGCGGCCGATTTCTACCGCCCCGCACACGAGACGGTCTGGCGTGCCATCCTCGCCCTGCACAGCGAGGACAAGCCGACCGACCCCATCGTCCTGTCGCACCAGCTGCGCGCCCAGGACGACCTGGAGCGGGTCGGCGGTGTGGTGTACGTCCACCAGCTCGCCGACGCCGTGCCCTCCGCCAGCAGTGCCGCCTACTACGCGGGCATCGTGCGCACGATGGCCGACCTCAGGCGTCTGCGCGCCTCCGGCATCCGGACCGCTCAGCAGGCGATGGAGCCGGGCGCCGATCCGGATGCCATCCGCAGCGAGGTGGAGGCAGAGGTCCAGGCCGAGCGCGAGCGTGCGCTGGCCTCGGGACAGGGCCGACTCTCCCGGTTCATCACCGACGGATGGCGCTTCGTCACCGAGACCGGCACTGACACCGAACCTCTCTGGGGCACTCGGGAGCAGACGGCCTGGTCGTCGGGAGAGAGCCTGATGATTGTTGGAGCGCCGGGGGTCGGGAAGACCACGCTGGCCCACCAGGTGATCCTCGCTCGTCTGGGCCTGTCGGACAGCGTCCTGGACATGCCGGTCGCACCGAGCCGACGGGTGCTTTACCTCGCGCTGGACCGGTACAAGCAGATCGCCCGCGCCATGGCCCGCAGCGTCGGGCCCGAGCATGAGCAGCGCTTGCGCGACGGGCTCGCCGTCTGGCAGGGCCCCCTGCCCGCCAGTCTGGACAAGGAGCCCGACCTTCTCGCCGACCTTGCCGCAGCCCACCAGGCCGACACCATCGTGATCGACAGCCTCAAGGACGCGGTGAGCACGCTGGTCGACGACGCGCTTGGCGTCGCCTACAACAACGCCCGCCAGCGAGCCATGCGCAACGGCGTCGAGATCATGGAACTCCACCACCAGCGCAAGGCCACCGAGGGCGCCCCACGCGCCCACAAGCCCACCCTGGACCGGGTCTACGGATCCACCTGGATCACCTCCGGCGCGGGCAGCGTCCTCTTCATCGCCGGGGAAGCGGGCGACCTCGCCGTCACCCTGCACCACCTCAAAACCCCCACCGGCGAGATCGGCCCCCTCCAGGTCATCCACGACCACGAACGCGGCACCTCGACGCTCGACCCCGCCCTCGACCCGGTCGCCATCCTGCGCCAGCGCCCCGACGGACTGACCGTGCGCGAGCTGGCCATGATCCAAAGCGGCCAGAACAACCCCGAGCGCTCGGCCACCGAGAAAGCCAGGCGCACCCTGGACCGACTCGTCAGGGCCGGACTCGCAGGCAAGGCCGAAGGCACCGCAGGCGGCACCGGAGGCGGCCAGCAAGCCCGCTACCGCGCCTCAGTCCGCCATATCGGCGCCGTCTCCTGACCTGATCGCCGAACGCCGGGACCGTACACGAGGGCGTACACGCACCCCTCCCCCGCGCACCGGCGCACGCCCCGCCCCAGGCGTACACGCCAAAAACGAAACCCCAGGTCAGACGATCACGCGATCGTTCACGCCGTACACGCACACCAGCGTTCACGCGTGAGCCCCCCTTTAGAAGGGGGCTCGCGTGTACGCCCCCTGCGTGAACGCCGTGATCGCCTCCGCAGAACCACCCCGGAGAACCCGCATGACCACACCCGCCACGCCTCATGACACCACCCAGCAGGGCAACGCGATGCCCCACGCCGATCACGTCCAGGACGTGAAGCCACAAGCAACGGCCCAGCATGCCGCCGAGCGGTACGCCCTCGCCGCAGCCGGAACCGTCATCATCGCCCTCACCGCCGGCGGCTTCTGGCTCTCCTACGCACACCTCGCCCAAGTCGCCGGACAGCATGGCCTGGGAAGCTCCCCGGTCCGGCAATGGGCCTGGCCCGCGACCCTGGACGCCTTCATCGTCGCGGGCGAACTGCTCATGCTCCGCGCCGGCCTCCGCCGAGTGACCGACTGGTGAGCGGTCACCCTGACCGCTACCGGGTCGGTCGGATCCATTGCGCTCAACGTGGCCGGTGTCAGCGGCACGGGCAACGCGAGCGTCGTGCCCTTGCTCGACTACGTGGTCGCGGCGGTTCCCCCGACCGCAGCCCTGCTGGCCTTCGGCGTGCTGATGCGGCAGATCCACCAACTGGTCGACCGGCCCCTCGACCGCCCGGCACTCAATTCCGCCGAGGCACCGGAACCGCGGGCCACACCATCCGAACGCATCGCCAATCCGCAGGCAACCGACTCCGGCCGAACGCCGTCGCCCCGGATTTCGGAGGACCAGCCGCGTGGTGGGCGTCCGGTCAGCGCGACGGTCGAGGAACTGGTTGAGATCGGGCGGATCGCTGCGGCCGAGCAGCGCAAGCTCACACGGGGCATCGTGCAACAGGCCATACGGGCCAAAGGACATACGGTCGGCGGCCAGAGGCTGACCGAAGTCATGGAAGTCCTCCGGTCGGAACCCGGCATCGGTCGGAACGTCGACTGATCGCCCGCCATCCCGGTGGCCGGAACTCCTACGGCCACCGGTCAAGCGGTCCCCGCCTCTCCGCCGCCCTCACTCATCCACACTCCCGCAGTCGTAGCCGTGGCCTCCGCACGCCACCACCCGGCCCACACCTTCCGGAGAGCTATCCGTGACCCACGACACGAACCACACTGACGGCTCCATCGACGGGCCGCCGACACTGACGAAGTCGCCTACGCTGGCGGAACGTTTGCGGCGGGCGTTCGGACGGACGGCTCCTGGCGGAGCCAGTAGTACTCCGAGTCCGACTCATGGCCGGTCTTCGGGGGTCTCCGCCCCGGGGGTGGCGGAGACGGGCCAGCGCCAGGGGGCGCCGGACCGGGAGGCCGGGGCCGAGGGAGGCCCCGACCAGGACGAGATCCGTACCGTCCAGCATCAGATCCTTCACCCCACGCCCACCGCCGAGCCGACGGCCGGCGAGCGCGATGTCCAGAGCGTCCAGCCGGCGATCCGCCGCTTCACCGGCACCAAGCGAACCGTCCGCGTCGGCCCGCTGCGCTTCACCGCCGACGAGCACGCCGCCCTCCAGGAGGCCGCCGCCGAGCACGGCTACAAGGGAGAATCCGGCTTCGCCGCCGACATCGTCCTCGCCTTCGTCACCGGCCGGTTCACCGCGAACCTTCCCCTGTCCGAGGACCGCCGCCGCACCCATATGTTCCGCGCCCAGGTGCTGCGCGAGCTCAACCGCATCGGCGTCAACGTCAACCAGCTCGCCCGCGCGCTCAACAGCGACTTCACCCCGCCCGACATCCGCCAGCGCCTCGACGAACTCCACCACCTGCTCGCCCTGATCGCCGAAGCCCTGCGCCGGCCCACTGACCCAACGGAGGTCTGACCGGATGATCGCCGCCATCAAACCGACCGGAGCCAACACCCGCGGCCTGCTCGCCTACCTCTACGGCCCAGGCCGACACGACGAACACCTCGACCCGCACCTGGTGACCGGCTACGCGATGCTCGGCATGCCCGACCCCGGACGCGACGAGAACGCCACCCTCACCCAGCTTGCCCGCAACCTCGACGAGCCCGTACGCCTGCGGAACAGCGAGTTCGGCAAACCCGTCACCGACCACGTCTGGCACTGCCCCGTCCGCGCCGCACCCGAGGACCGCCATCTCTCCGACACCGAGTGGGGCGAGATCGCCCAGCGCATCGTTCACGCAGCAGGCATCGCCCCTGACGGCGACGACCTGTCCTGCCGATGGATCGCCGTACGCCACGCCGACGACCACATCCACATCCTCGCCACCACAGTCCGCGAAGACGGTCGCCGCCCCAAACTGCACGACAGCGGCATCCGCGTCGGCGACGAATGCCGTCAGATCGAGAAGGACTACGGGCTGCGCCGCCTGAAGAAGGGCGACCGCACCGCCGGGCGTCGGCCCGCCCAGGCCGAGATACACAAGGCCGAGCGCCTCGGCTGGGAGCAGACCAGCCGCCAGTGGCTCCAGGACCGCATCCGCGCCGCCATCCCGCACGCCACCAGCGCCGAGGAACTCCTCGCCTACCTCGAAGCCGACGACATCCTGGTCAAGCCCCGCCGAGGCCCCTCCGGAGACCTCCTCGGCTACGCCGTCGGCAGGCCAGGCGACCTCAACAAGGACGGCGAGCAGATCTACCACCCCGGCGGGAAGATCGCCCCCGACCTCACCCTGCCCAAGCTCAAGGCCCGACTGGAAACCATCGCGCCTGAGGAACACCCCACAGCCCGTCGCGACCGACCCACCACCCCCTGGCATCAGGCAACCCAAGCCCTCGACACCCTTCGCCCAGAGACCACCACCACGAGCGCCGACGAAGACGCACGGACACAGGCGAACATCAGTGCTCTGG
The DNA here is from genome assembly GCF_036226405.1 of Streptomyces sp. NBC_01260. Taxonomy (NCBI): domain Bacteria; kingdom Bacillati; phylum Actinomycetota; class Actinomycetes; order Kitasatosporales; family Streptomycetaceae; genus Streptomyces; species Streptomyces sp. NBC_01260. Next base: position 3,899,877 of record NZ_CP108464.1, read on the forward strand.
GCGAACTGATCGAAGCCACCGCCCAAGCAGCACCCTCCGACCATCGCGCTCAACTGCGCTCAGCCAGTGCGGCATTCGCCCGTGCACAGCGGTCACAGATCCGGGCCGAGGACCGTGCCGCCCACGCCCTGCGGACCGCGGCCCGCGACATCGCACACACCGCCACCGGCCCCGACGGCAGCACCCTCGCAGCCCTGACCGCCGCACTCCTCTGGGCCGCCATCCTCGCCGCACGCTGGCACGAGGCCAAGGGCCACGCCCACCAGGCCGATGCTGCCCGCCAAGCCGTCCAGCACCTCCAGTCAGCAGCCGACGCCGCGCTCGCTCCGACGCTCTCCAAACTTGAAGCTCGGCGCCCTGGTGAAGGGACCCGCCGCACTCTTGCCAACGACGTACGCGCAGCCGTCCCCGAACACGCCGAGCGGATCCTTACCGACCCGGGCTGGCCCACCCTCGCCACCGTCCTCGCCGACGCCGAAGCCAGCGGCCACAAACCCCACCAGCTCCTCAAGGAAGCCGCAGCCCAACGTGAACTGACCACCGCCCGCCAACCGGCCCGCGTCTTGATCACCCGCATCCAGCACACCAGCCGCAACCCCGCACCCAACCGCCGCGCCGAGGCAGCCCGCCTACGAAGCGTCAGCGCATCAGCCTTTGGCGCCCCTTCACCTAACGACCAGCCGAGGACAACCGCAGCGCCCACGAGCCAGCCGAGCCGCCACCGACGCTGACCCGGCAGGAGAGCCAGATCCCCAGAGACCCGCCAGCAACGTCGGCGGGGGTCTCCTCAGGACGCCCGTGAGCCCCGGAAGCGTGGACCTACGTCGGAGAGGCGCCTGTATATCAGCGGCTGGGCCGGTCACCACGCGTGGTGACCGGCCCAGCCGCTGATGCGCCCACTGTCCGTTCTCGGCCTCACTCCCGACGGAACCTCACTCCCGACGGAACATGCCGCCCCGCGCGCGATGCTTTCCAACGCGGCGCCCTTCAGGCTGCTCGGTTGCAGAAGCCGTGCTCACAGGTGGCGGGCGAGTCGGTTCGTCGTGAAGGAGGAGGGACTGCCAGACCTGCTCCTGCAAGACGCGGATGCACGGGCCGCAGGCGAACATCGGCGCCTGGGCACCCGCCACACTCACCGGGCCGATCCATAGAACACGGGTCCATCGCTGGCCGCAGTAGAGCCAGCAGAAACCGTCAGTCCACGTATTGCCGTCGTCAGTGTCTGCTGTGGCGGGCAGACCGCCGCGCGCGAACTCAGCGATGCCGGGTATGACCCGAGGCGTCACGGCCAGTTCTATCAACACAGCTCGTCCCCAAGATCACTCGCTCGGGACAGCTGCCCTGGCCGAAGCCTGCTTGTCGTTGTCAGCGAAGAGGAGCGTGGGCTCGGCCAGGATGTCCCTGCCGGCCTCGCTCTTGTAGATCTCGTCGACGCTGCCGAATCGTGCCTCGGTGTAGTCGAGGTCGAGCAGGGCGGCTGCCTGGCGGACCGATGCCTCGTCGGGTCCTTCGATCTCGACGAAGGTGGGGAGGTCCGGCCAGGTGTCGAAGTCGAAGGCGACTTCGCCCAGGCGCCACTCCTCGCGGAAGTTCTCCTGGTAGCGGACTTCGCGCAGGCCGACGTTGCGGAGGATCTCGGCCATAGCGTGCAGGTCGGACACCTCGGTCTCGATCTCGGTGGTGCCGTCGATCGTCGTGGAGTCGGTGACCTGCTTCAGCGTGAGAGTGGAGCGGGTGGCCTCGTCCCTCAGGCGGACCCAGGCGCCGCCTTCGAGGGCGTCGTTCTCAAAGATCTTCCGGGTGAGGAGGGTGCGCGGAAATGCCTGAACGGCTCCGAGCGCCGTCAGTTTGGCCTGGAGGCCGTCGACGTCGACGGCGAGGAACTTGGCCTCGTACTCGTGCTTCATATGTCCTTCTTCCCGTAGCTCTAGGAGGGGGTGGACGCGCGGGCTGCGAGGAGAAGGCCCATGCGGTGGTTGTGGTCCTGCAGCTGTCCGACGTGCGCCTGCTCGGTGAACTCGTTGGTCCGCAGTGTGAGCAGGACGTCCCAGTCCCCGATGAAGTAACGCCGCAGCTTCTCGGGGGATGTGTAGTGCTCCAGCACGTGGTGGCGTTGCGTGAGGGGCATCATGAACTCCGCGCCGAACAGACCGCCGGGCCGGACCAGGCGCTGCATGCGATCGACGAACTCGCCCAACGGCCGATGGTGGTTGGCACTGTAATGCCACGAGCAGCTCGTCCAGACAGCGTCGCAGGGCGCGGTGACGGGTTCGGAGGCGAGGAAGTCCTCCTCCACGACCTGGACACGGTCGTGAAGCCCTTCCTGCTTCAGCCGCTCGATCATGCCCATCGCGTGACCGGTTCTGTCACCCGGAAGTTGGACCTCGCCGCCGTGGAGGGCGAGCGGGTCGCGCTCGATGGCGATGACGCGGTAGCCGGCCGCGGCCAGGGGTACGACGAGTCTGCCGTCGCTCGCGCCGATGACCGTCACCGTGGAGTCAGGCTCCGTACGCTCCTTCAGCGCGGCGAGGAACTGGGGGAAGAAGGTGAGGGTGTGCCGCCACATGCTGGGTGTCTGCACGGGGTTGCTCTCCTTGCGGGTGGGTGCTCAGGACGGCTCGGAGTGCCTCGTCAGGGGTGAGTCCGGTGGTGTTCACGCGGTGCATTGGGAACGAGGCGTAGGCGTCGGTGATCTTGTCTGCGGTGATCTCGGCGAGGGTGTCCCAACGCGAGACAGGCTTGTCGCGTCGGGCGAGTCGGCGCTGGCGCTCGTCCTCCGCGCAGACGAGGTAGTGGGTGACGGGACGCGGGATGCCCGGCGGCAGGGACACGGAGAGATCGGCTCCGAAGGCGCGGTGGTTGGCCAGACAGCGTGCGAAGTAGCTTTCGACGACGACCGGGGTGCCTGCGGACAGGTACCGCTGGATCTGATCGGTGGCGGTGAGCAGGGCCGAGAGGTAGAAGCACATGCGTGCCTCTGCGTTTCCCAGCCGGTCAACCTCTTGCCGCAGTGCCTGATAGGCGGGTGGCACGGTCGGGAGCAGTACCGCGCCACGGGCCGCCGCGAGCATGGGGGCGAGGGTGGATTTGCCGGTGCCGCGGAGCCCTTCGACGCTCTCGAACGACGCCGGGTCAGACACGTCCGTACACCACGTCCGGCACCGCGAGGGTGAGTTCGTCAGTGGCGGAAGGCCGGTGGGCGATGTGGTCGGCGACCTTGTCGTACCAGAAGGCGTGCGAGTCCTTGCCGACAGCCTTGCAGGACATGGTGAGCGCGCCACGCGGGTCGGCCTCGATCCGCTCGATCTCCACAGGGCCCCCGGCGGGGAGGCAGGCGTCCGGCGCACCGAGCTCGGACAGGTCCTCGTCGAGGATCACCTCGATGCCCAGCTCGGCCGAGGCCAGGCGCTCCCGCAGACGGGTGTAGGCCGTGGCGTCGTTGACGAGGAGCTCGGGGTGATCCGCTGCGTTGCCGACCAGCCGAAGGCAGTGGAGTTTCAGCTGCTCCACCCCGTGGTGCTGCAACGTGCGGGCGAGCGGCAGGACCTCGTCGATGTTGCGTGAGGTGACCGTCATGGTCGCGCCGGCCCGGACGCCGAGTTGCTGGGCGATTTCGAGGGCGCTCAGGGCACTCCGGTAGCTTCCGAACTTGCGGATCTTGTCGTTGGTCGTGCCGATGCCCTCCAGTGACACCCGGAGCAGGTCCAGGTCGGGGGCGATCTCGGTCAGCCGGCGCTCGATGCGGTAGCCGTTGGTGCAGATCTCGACCTGCATGCCCAGGTCCCGCTTGGCGTACCGGACGACCTGGGCGAGGTCGCGGTAGACGAACGGCTCGCCGCCCAGCAGGGTGACCGCCTCGGTGCCGTACTCGTTACGCATCAGCGTGAGGAGGTTGACCGCCTCGTCCGTGGTGAAGGCGTCGGCATGCTGGAGCCGCTTGCCGTGGAAGCAGTGCAGGCATTCGAAGTTGCAGCGGTAGAGCAGCTGCAGGTACAGCATCCGGATCCTGCGGATCCCGGTGACTTCGCTGATCACGAGGGTCTCCTTCGGGCGCTTGCCTGGTGGGAGACCTGATAGTGGCGGGACAGGTACGGACCTCGTCACCGCGTATCGGGACGCTCCGAGGACGTCCTGGGACGTTTCAGCGTGCGGCCAGCATCTCCAGAACTCCGAGCACACGGCCGGTGTCCGTCAAATCAGGCAGGACCGTACGGGCACCGGCGTCTGCCAGCTCCTGGGGGCTGTGAACGCCGGAGGCGACCGCGATGATCTCGGAGCCCGTGGCGAGCGCGGCCTCCACGTCCCTCGGGGTATCTCCGACCAGCACGACGGGCACGCCATCCGGGGCGCCCCGCAGCCGCTGGGCACGCTCCCGGGCCACAGCGACCAGGTCGGGGCGCTGGAGGGCATCGGCCCCGTAGGCACCGACCGGCAGATCGAGGAGGGGATCAAGGCCGAAGGCCGCGACCTTCACGCGGGCGTTGTCCGCGATATTGCCGGTGAGCACCGACGACACCCAACTGCTGCGTACAGAGACCTCCTTCAGGACTTCCCGTACGCCGGGCAAGGCTGTTCCCCGACGGCTGAGGTCCTGGAGACGCGCCTCCCCTGCGTCGGACAGCGCCCCCTCGACCGCTGCCCAGTCCGGCTCGGCCAAGCCGTTCCGCTCGAACATGTCGCGCATGATCAGCCGGTCCGTACGCCCTTCCGTCCGCGCCGGCCCTGCGGGCGCCCTTCCCGCCAGGGCCGTGAAGGCGGCGGCGTAGATCTCCTTGCTGACCCCGGCGTTCTCGATGAGGGTGTGGTCGATGTCCCACAGGACGATGAGCTCCATGCATCCAGCGTAAATACAGCAGCCATGACCCCCTCCTTCCGTGGAACGTCCCGAAACGTCCTTGCCGCTCCTGACCGGTCTCGGCTTGTATGGCGTCTGTGAACGAGCGATTGCACTCCGTGCTCGCCCAGCGCGGCATCCCACCCGAATCACTCGCCGAAGTCTGCGAGGTGGACCCCAAGACCGTTGGCCGGTGGCTCGGCGGACGCGTTCCCCATCCTCGCCACCGCTTCCGCGTGGCCAAGCACTTACGGGTGGAGGAACTGTTCCTCTGGCCCGCACCGGCGCCGAGCACGCAGCAGCAGCTCACTGGTTCAGGACAGGAGCTGATCGGGACCTACCAGAACCGGGCGAGCGTCCCGCGCGACACGTGGCTGTCGCTGCTCGACGGCGCCCAGGAACAGATCAGCGTCCTCGTTTTCTCCGGCACCTTCTTCGCCCAGTCCAACCCCCACGTCGCCAAGATGCTCGCCGAGCGCGCGTCGAGCGGGGTGCGAGTGCGGCTCTGCTTCGGCGACTCGAAGGGCCAGGCGGCAGCAATCCGGGGCCACGAAGAGGGAATCGGCGACACACTCGCCGCCAAGATCCGTGCCTCCCTGACCTACTACCGGCCCTTGTTGTCCGAGGCCGGATGCGAGGTGAGGCTGCACGACACCACGCTCTACACCTCCATGTTCCGGTACGACGATGACCTTCTGATCAACCCGCACGTCTGGGGCCAGCCGGCCAGCGCCAACCCCCTCCTCCATCTCCGCAGAGCAGACACGGCGGGCTGGTTCGACAACTACGCTCAGAGTTTCGAAGCTGTCTGGGCCACCGCACGGCCCTGGACACCAGACCAGGAGGAGCCCTCGCCACATGGGCAGGACTGAGTACTACAACGACCCCAAGGCCCCCAAGGCGAACACGCTCATCCCCGCCAATAACCTGCTCGTCGTCGACGACGACGGCGCCATACTGCTCCAACGCCGCCGGGACACCGGCCAATGGGCCCTGCCCGGAGGAGCCCAGGACATCGGCGAGACGGCGGCCCAGTGCGCCGTGCGGGAATGCCTGGAAGAGACCGGGATCATCGCCGAGGTCACGGGGTTCCTGGGGGTCTACACGAACCCGAACCACATCGTGGCCTACACCGACGGTGAGATTCGCCAGCAGTACGAGAACACCTACATCGGCCGCCCGGTGGGCGGCGAGCCCACGATCAACGACGAGGCCGACGGGGTCCGTTACGTCCTGCCGAGCGACCTGGACGAGTACGACATCCATCCCAGCATGCGCCAGCAGATCGGCGACTACCTCGCCGGCACGTACCCCTACCTGGGCTGAGCGACCAATGCCGCTTCCACCCGGCCGACGGCTGCACAGATGTCCGGCTCCGCCCTGCGGATGAACCGCCCCACGAGGCTGTCCACCCCGTAGCGGCTCACGATCTCCGCCACCCGCTCAGCTGCAGTGGTTCTCTCGCCATCGGGCGTCGTTGTCATGTCGCAGTATACGAGCGCGTCCACAAGTAGCCCCTCATCCAGCAAGGGGAACTCGCGTTCCAGAACCCGCATCAGCCCGCGCTCCTCGGCTTCCAACAGCGCGAACGAATGGTTCGCTACCAACCGGACCAGCCGCTCATCAGCACCGTGCTCGTCCCGGAGAAACCGCGCCCCGTCGAGCGGGTGGAACCCCGTCTCCGCCAGCCGGGGCGCGTATCCCACGTCGTGCAGCACAGCAGCAGCAATCAACAGCTCCACGTCCGCTGTCAGGGCCGGGCCGAGCCCGGCAGCACGTGCCGCCACGCCCTGCGAATGCGCCCACCGCCGGGGAAGCGCGTCACTGAGCTCCCTTTCGGCTACCTGCGTCGCCCACGTCAGCATCGTTTCGCCCATGGCCCATTCCATGCCCTGCAAGAGCCGAAGTCAGTCGTATGCCAGGATTCCGACGGGACAGCCAGCTCCCGCCGCCGTTCCTGTGCAGGGAAAGGGAACTGGACCTGCGGCAAGTAGAAAATACGGATTCGCTCAGCAGGGCTGTGCTGACACCCGCCCCTGCACGACAATGGTCGACTGGACCACACTTTCCCTCGCTGCCCTGTACACCATGATGCTCTTGGAGCTCTCGCCGTGACGCTCTCCGTCCCCTCTTCGCCCACCGCACTCGAAACCGTGTTTAAGCGTGTCATCGAGCGCAAGGCTGTTCGCGCCGAGGCGACACTGCAGGCTGACATCCGCCAGTTCCTGATGGACGCAGACCTCAACCTCGGCGAGCAGGACCTTCTGATTCCTGTGTTGGAAGCGCAAGTGGGCGACGGCACCGGGCACCGCATCGATATTGAGATGGGCGCGACCGTCGTCGAGGTCAAGAAGGACATCAGTCGGCCGAAGATCCGCAAGGACGCGATCGAGCAGCTGGCTAAGTATGTGCGGGCTCGGACGGAGCAGCGCGAGCGGCGGCACGTCGGCATCCTCACCGACGGTGCCGACTGGCGTGCCTATGCGCTGGTCAACAACGAGCTGAACGAGGTGAACCGTCTCGATGCGCGGGAACGCAACGGCAACGCGCTCACCCTGGTCCGTTGGCTCGAGGGCGTCCTGGCAACGTCCGAGGGCGCGGCCCCCACTCCAGATGCCATCGCTACCCGCCTTGGAGCGGACAGCGTTGCACACTCCATCGACAAGGCGGTCCTGGCCGCGTTGTACGAGGAGAACAAGAGTCGGCCGACCGTCCAGCTGAAGCGCGATCTGTGGGCACGTCTGCTACGTGATGCACTGGGTGCCCAGTTCGAGGACAGCGATGATCTGTTCATCGAACACACGCTCTTGGTGAACACGGCCTCAATCATCGCCCACGCGGTGATGGGCATCGATGTGAAGGACACCTCACCCGCCTCGCTGGTCTACGGTCAGCTCTTCGCACGGGCGAGGATCTCAGGTGTGGTCGAATCGGACTTCTTCGGCTGGCCCCTGGAAACCGAGGGCGGCGAGGGCTTCGTCCAAGATCTGGCCCGCCGCCTCGCCGGTTTCGACTGGTCGAAGGTCGAACACGACGTACTGAAAGTTCTGTACGAGTCGGTGATCGCCCCGGAGACCCGTAAGAAGCAGGGGGAGTACTACACGCCGGACTGGTTGGCCGAAGCCACGGTAGCCGAAGCTGTTTCCGATCCACTGCATCAGCGGATCATGGACCCGTCATGCGGCTCCGGCACATTCCTCTTCCACGGCGTCCGACGTTACCTGGCTGCCGCGCAAGACGCTGGACGGCCATTGCGCGAAGCATTGGACGGCCTGCACGACCATGTAGCCGGCATCGACCTACACCCTGTCGCTGTGGCACTGGCCCGCGTAACCTACCTTCTCGCTATCGGCCGCGACACGCTCACCTCTGAGGAACGCGGTCCCATAAGCGTCCCTGTCTACCTGGGCGACAGTATCCAGTGGGGGCGGCGCACTGACCTCATCGACCACGGCCACCTCGTCATTCAGACCGGCACGGGAAACCAGCTCTTCACCAACGAACTTCGCTTCTCCGAAGCCTTGCTGAAGGATGCCAGTCGCTTCGACGCGATCGTCAACGAACTTGCCGACAAGGCGGCCGACCCGCACCGAACTAAGCGAAAGGTGCCTTCACTCGGTGCTGTCTTCAACCGGCATGGAGTCACAGACAGTGACGATCGTGACGAACTGACGGAGAACTTCCGCGTCCTTTGCGACCTGGTCGACGATGGCCGCAACCACATCTGGTCCTACTACGTTCGCAACCTGGCCCGCCCCATGTGGCTGTCGCGCGCTGAAAACCGCGTAGACGTCCTCATCGGCAACCCACCCTGGCTCTCCTATCGGCACATGTCGGCCGACATGCAGAAGACCTTCAAAGACATGATGCAGGCCCGTGGCCTGTGGAGCGGCTTCGAGGTCGCCACCCACCAGGACCTGTCCGGTCTGTTCATCGCCCGGACCGTGCAGCAGTATCTTCGCGCAGACGGGGCGTTCGCCTTCGTCGTCCCCAACCCGGTCCTGGACCGACCGTACTGGGCTGGCTTCCGCAGCGGGGAATGGGCGGACCCCGACCATCCCGTCAAGGTCAACTTCACTGGTTCCTGGGACCTGCGCCGACTTCGCCCACACTTCTTTCCCCGTGCCGCTGCCGTAGTCTTCGGCCGCCGGCGCCCCCTTGCCATCGGACAACAGGGCAACAGTGCCGTCGCACTGCCAAAGCAGACCGAGATCTGGACCGGGAAGATCGCCAAGAGCGCAGCTCGCTGGGAACACGCCAAGGGCTGGATCACCCGAAAGGCGGGCGATCTCCGCTACCCCAAGGAAGGGTTGATCAGCTCGCCCTACCGGGATCGGTTCGGGCAAGGGGCTACCGTTGTCCCGAAGGTCCTCTTCTTCGTCAAGGAGCAGGCTGCCAATTCTCTCGGCCTCGGCGGCGGCCGAGTGTCAGTCCGCTCCCAGCGCAGCACTCTGGAGAAGAAGCCTTGGAAGGAACTCCCCGACCGGGAAGGATCGGTCGAGAAGCAGTTCGTCCGGCCCGTTCTGCTCGGCGAGCACGTCGTCCCCTACCGGGTTATGGGCGCCGATAAGGTCGTCCTGCCCATCGAGGGGACGAATACCCTCATGGACGGCGAACACGACCACCTCGACCGATATCCAGACCTGGCGATCTGGTGGCGTGACGCCGAACGACTCTGGGATGACAACCGCTCCAGCGAACGGCTTTCTCTGACCGAACAGCTCAACTTCCGGAAAAAACTGACTGAACAGCTCCCCGGAGCGCCCCTGCGTGTGGTGTACGGCGCATCCGGAATGCACGTCTCTGCCGCCCTGGTGGACGATCCGAACGCGATTATTGAGCACGTCCTGTACTGGGCTGCGGTTGCCACACGGCAGGAGGGCATGTACCTCCTTGCGCTCCTCAACGCTCCACGCCTCACGGAAGCCGTCCGCCCGCTGATGTCCTACGGCAAGGACGAGCGGCACATCGACAAGGCCGTGTGGGAACTGCCCATCCCCGACTTCGACCCATCCGACCCCAAGCACGTACGGATTGCCGAGCTGGGGGAAGCGGAAGCGGGGCGGATCGCTGAGCTGCAGTTCGACAGGGAAAGCAGCTACATCAAGATCCGTCGCACCCTGCGGGACTTCCTTCTCTCCTCCCCCGACGCCGAGGAACTGGATCAACTGGTGACCGAACTGCTCGGCTGAGATGCTCCCCGTACTCCAGACGTTCCGTTGCCTTCCCCGGCAGGACCGTGGGTCTTCAGCTGCCCTATCTCAAAAGTGGGGACCAACGAGGCAGCTGCGAAGACGAGTTGAGACTTCGAACCTCTCTCTCAACAGCGATGGGTCGCACCGGGCCGCGCGGACCTAGGATCCGAGGTCCCGCTACACCGCACTCCCCGAAGGACTCCGCGTGGCACGCCTGCTGCACCCTCTCCAGCCCCCACTGGACAAGATGACCGACTATCTCCGGGACGCGCAGCTCATCCACCGGGCGACCCAGGAACGCCTCACCCGGAAGACCACCGAGCGCCAGGCACAGGGCAAAGGGGGCAACGGCCAGCCCGGAGCGGAGCACTCCGCTCTGAACCGGGCCGTGGTCGTCGCGGCCGTCGGCGCACTCGAAGCCTTCACCGAAGACCTCGCCATAACAGCTCAGGAGCACTATCCGTCGGCTAAACCTCCGCGGAAGGAGTGGTACACCGTCGCCGGCCCCAACGGCATGGTCCAGACTCCCAGCCCCACCAACCTGCGGAAACTGTTCTGGACCTTCTTCCGGTATGACCCGATGGCCGCCTGGGACTGGCAAGTTCGGGTATCAGAGAGCGAGACCGGGGGGACCAACACTTGGCCCAGCGGCACCGCGCAACTGGCTGGGGCAGACGCGTTCACGTTCTTGGACACGATGGTCAAAGTCCGCCATGGTTTCGCCCACCAGGACAAGGGACAACTCAAGGTCCACAGCCCTGGGATCGCAGGCCAAACCACAGGCGGCAAGATCTCCATCCACGCACACCACGCGACCAACGCCGTAAGTGTGCTCCTCCAGTACGCGGTGCTCACCACGGTTGGCCTGGCCAGAGAGCTCGGCTGCACCAACAACTGCTGCACCCGCCAGTTCCGCTGGAGTACGGCCATGAGCCAGGCGGGCTGGGCGCCCCACCTCGTCGGGACACCTGCGAGCATCCTGGTGAGGGGGACCTGGAGGAACCCTCCCCCGGTCCTCCAGTAGCCGCGCTGCAGAGCGCCGCTCTCCGGAGGGGCGGTGCCGCCCGCGCACAGGACCGAAATCCCGCACCGGCCGGTCAACACCCCCACTAAGATGCGCAGATGAACGACCTGCCGCCGCCCGTGCGGCGCACTCTGTACCAGCGCGGGCCGCTACGCCGCGCGCTACTGGACACGTCTGTGCTGACCTCGGACATCATCGCTGCCACCCGGCGGCGGGACCCGTCGTCGTTCGTCGCCGGGGCGCGGGCGGGGACGGTGCGGTGCCTGATCCCTATTCACGTGTGGGAGGAAGTACCGCGAGTTCTGGCCGACCGACACCGGGAGGGCGGCCGGTTCGACCTGGGGCGGGCGCTGGAGCTGTGGCACTCCCGGTACGCACCTGTCCTGTACGTCGTGGACGCCGCTGGTCTACCAATGACCCCTCAAGCTCAGGTCCTCGCGGGACGAGACGCCTCCGATGTCCCGATGCTGCTGCTGGCAGGGGTGATCGCCCCGGTGGTCGTCATCGGGACCGACTCGGACCTGGTCGACAGCGGGCTCGCGGACGCTGACTACGTTGCCCTCCGCGCGGCTCTGGGGCACGTGGGGGTGACGGAAGGACGGATGGCCGACCTGGAACGGCAGGCCAGTATCGCGGCGAACATGACCGGCTACCTGGCCAAAGCTGCGGTGGCCCAGCTCAGCGAGCGGAAGCAGCTGGCGTTGGTCGTGGCGAGCGGGGCCCTGGTCGGGGCGCTGTACTGGGACTCGCGAAAGAGGAAGCGCCCGAAAGTCCCAGTACAGCGGACGCCGGTGCTCCCCATGGTGCTTGAGCATGCCTCCACGCGGCTGGCCGCACATGCCGCGCGGCACACTCTCGGTGAGAACCGGTGGTGTAAGGCAGAGCTGGGTACGCCCGGCGACACGCTTCTACACAAGGTCGCCCGGACAGTTACCGAGTGCCGGGAGCCCCAGACCCGCACGGCGATCGTGCAGCGCCTGAGCGAGGCCGTCCCCGGCTCCAACCACAAGGAACAGATGGCCGCCGTCCTGGATGTGCTGGACACCCACCCGATGTTCGTGGACGCCACGGGCCGGGGGCACTGGCAGGTCGGCCGCCTCGGCGGCCCGTGACACCCGGTGACTCCCGGGGGACTGCGCCCTCCCTGCAGGACGCCTGCTACGGAGCGGGGGACGCGGACGACACTGGGCTCGCATGTCTCCACGTACACCGCGAGGGTATCGACCTCTGTCTGGTCCCCCACGGAGCTGGGGGCCGTCCACTCACCCACGTACCGGCAGTACGCCTCGTGCAGCGGCGGCATCCACTCGACAGGGTCCTGGCCGGTCTCAGGCCGGCCTGACGTGCAAGATCCCCCTCGCCAGCGAAGGCGGCTGCCGCCCACTGGCCCTCCTTCGCGTACGGCAGCCCCGTTCCTCAAGGCCGTGGCGGAAGGGGGTTCTGACGCCGTAGCCCGCATCCGCGCCCACGACCGAGGCGGTCAGTACCCAACCGGTCACGTTGTCCAGCAGCCCGAGCGCGAGCCGCTACTTCTCCTGATGGACGATGTCGTCGGAGATGCTGGCCCGGCGGCAGCGGACTGGCTCGTCAAACCAGCGGAGCCATGGTTGCATTTTGGGTTGCATTCACTGATGTACAGCACTGTTCGGGGAGCCCGCCGCAGCAGACTCCACCGCAGGTCAGAACACCGGCGCACACCGTCGAACCTCCAGGCGAACATTTGGAAAGCGTGTTGGGGGCAACCCCTCACGAGTTCGAATCTCGTATCCTCCGCCATTGCTCTCACCGGGCAATACGTCGAAGGCCCCCGCAGTTCGCTGCGGGGGCCTTCGACGTTGGTGGTCTCAGTCTCGGTCTCAGCCATTTCCGACATTCAAGACATTTCGCCCATGCGGCGAACGCGCCCCCTGCCGACAATCAGTGGTCACGCAACGACGTGCGGCCCGGCCTCGGCCAGAGGGGCCCCGAAGCGGCTCTCCTCGTGCCATCAGGCCAGCGGGTAGCCCAGGGCCAGGGCGGCCTTGCGGAACGCCGGCAGACGGTCGGGGGAGACCGCAAGGTGGCGCTCGCCGATTCGGGTACACAGCACGCGCAGGCGGCGGTCGCTGACGATGAGGGCTGCCAGTGTCTCGTCCGCGCATTCGATGAGATGGGTCTGACCTGCATCGCGGAGTCGGCCGGTGCGACGGCCAGTGTCATCGAGCAGGGTGGTGACGGTCTGGGGCACGGGGTGCGAGGCGGCCTGGTCCAGGTAGCCACGGAGCTCGTCGAGGGTGTGCCCGCGGTCGAGGGCGTGCAGAAGAGAAGCGGTGGTGAGCGTCCAGACCTGTTCGGTTTTCCGGTCGGAGAAGGCGTCCAGGAGAAGTGTGTCGGCGGAGGGCAGCCCGTCGAAGGCGACGATGTCGAAGTTCGCCAGGATGGTGACGCTGCCCGTCGGGACGGCCGAGCCGGGGTCTTGGGCAGGGGCGTAGTCGCCCGTGAGGCCGGCGGCGTGGGCGCCCAGGGGATTGAGGCGGAGTGCGGACAGGCCGTCGTAGCGGCAGAGCTGGTCGAGGTAGTCGCCACCCCAGTTGTCCCGGTAGTCATCGCGGGCGCCCGCCGGGGGGACGTACTCGATGTCGATGAGGCCGAGCGTGGCGGCGTACTCGAAGAGCACCGCCAGGGTGTACCGGCCCTGGAGGAGGGACCAGCCGTGGTGGCCGTCGTAGCCGAGGCTGCCGTATTGCGGATCCTCCAGGTACAGCTTCCACAGTGCGCGTTCACTGCGGTGGACGACTGGATCCAGTCCGGCCGCGCGCATGTCTGTGAACAGGCCGTCGATGGACATCCACGCGCCCGGGGTGAGGCCGGCCAGCGCTTGGCCGACGAGCTTGCGGCGCGGTTTGGCGGCGCTCAGGACGTTCGCCGAGCGCTGACCCTTGATCTCCTCGACGCGGGAAAACTCGTCCAGGAGGCTGTTGTTCAGCCAGCGTTGCCACAGCTGAGGAATGGTCAGGTGCGGTGGCCGGGTCAGCGCGGCCCGTCCGCGCGTGGTCAGCACCAGCCGACCGCCGGTGAGCTGGGCGAGGCCGCCTGCCTGGAGCAGCATCGGCCAGGCGAAGGCCGCGATGGCCTCGTGCGGATAGAAGTCGCCGCCGTCCAGGACGTCGGCGACCGCCGAGACGGTGGCGGTGCTGGGGCGGCGGGTCTTTTCGCTGCACCGCAGCTTCTGCGTCATACACAGGCGCAGCACCGTCAGCAGGTTGACCTGCGCCTCGTGCTCGGTGTGCCGGACCCGTGGAGCGCCGCTGGGCTCCTTTTGCTGTTCGCCCGGTATCACTGCTCGTGCTCCCCGCTTCGTGCCGCTCGCGTCCCGTTCCTACAGATGGGCAACGTAGTCGTAGTTGTCCGGACCGCAGGTGCGCTCGAGGGTCTGGACCATCTTGCGCGGGTTGTCGTAGGGGCCGGAGAGGTAGAACGGCTTGCCGTCCCTGCCGAAGCCGATGACGGGCCGGTCGCCGGTCGGGGCACCCAGGTGCACTGCTGCGTCCGCGAAGCCGCCCGCGGGCTCGAAGCCAAGACCGCGGGCGTAGGCGACCGCATCGTGCACGATCGTCTGCGCCTGCTCCACGCCGATCGGCAGCGGCCGATGATCGAAGGCCGAGTAGTACACCGGTACGTAGGTGGTCAGGGATCCGGACCCCATCACCTCGGGGTCGGTGACGTTCTTGACTCCCAGGCAGTAGACGTCCACCAGGAACCCGGTGACTGTCACCCTGCTGGCACGTTCCTGGCGGGCCAGGAGAATCTGGGCGAAGCCGCCCGTGCCCGGGTCCGGCTCCTGGCCGAGAGGGTCGGCCGCCGCCCAGTCCGGGGCTTTGGCCATGTCCAGTCCCGCGCTCCAGCCCGCGTTGACCCAGCAGCCCACCACCGGCCGCTCATCCGGCGCGATGTTCCCCAGTGCCGCCTCGGCAACCCGTCTGACCAGCGCGGTCGCCTGAGCCGGGCGTAGCCCCAGCGCCTTCGCGATCTGCTTCGGCGCGCTGCCGCGCTCCCTCATCTCCCGGACCCGGGCCAGCAGTTCCTCGTCGCGTGTTGTCACCGTCACAGTCTGGCACCTCCGTGTCGCCCCATGCGAAGCACAGGGTGCGCCGGCGGTGCTGCCGTCCTGGGTTCGAGTGATACGGGATGCGAAGCGGAACAAGCAGGTCGGCATGGGTGAGACAGTGGGCGGGACCGTCGAGCAGGTGCGAGCGCTGGTCGGTTGGGTCGGCGCGGGCCGCAAGCTGACCCAGACCGGCCGTGTGACGCTTGCCGACGCGCGAGCACTGGTGGAGGTTCTGGACACCGGCGACCGGATGGACCCGGTGATCGGGGACCGTACGTTCAAGGCGAAATCCAGCGAGGAGCTGTACCACCTCACACTGCTGGTCGAGTGGGCGAAGGCGGCACGACTGCTGCGGACCGCGGGCGGGCGCCTGCTGCCGACCGCCTGGGGCATCTGCATACCGCCAACGACCACGACATCCAACGGGTCCTGAAGGCCCTGGTCCCCCTGGGTGCTGCCCATCCCACCTATGTATGGGTCAAGTTGACGACGGACGGCCGTACCGAGACGGCCCGGATGCGCGGCGAGCCCGAGCCCGGCGACGCCGTGTTGCGGATCCTCGTCGAGCTCGCCGACGTAGACGACCCCCCGGTTTGGCGGCAGTTGCTGGTGCCCGCCGCGATCCGCCTGGACCGGCTTCATTCCGTGATCCAGGACGCGATGGGCCGGCAGAACTGCCACATGCACGCGTTTACCATCGACGGTGTCCAGTACGGTCGTCCCGGCGGCGACTCGGACTACGCGACGAGCGCACCCCCACACTGGCCACCCTGCTCAAACCGGGCGCCCACTTCGTGTACACGTACGACTTCGGGGACTCCTGGGAGCACCTCATCACCGTGGAGCAGGTGCAGACAGCCTCAGCCGGGCCTCACTGTCCGTACTGCACGGACGGTGCCGGGACGTGCCCGCCCGAGGACTGCGACGGCACCCCCGGCTACAGCGATCTCAAAGTGATCCTCGCCGACCCGGCACATGAGGAACACCACGCCATGCTGGTGTGGCTCGGACTTCGGTCCGCCACGAAATTCGCCCCGGACCGTTTCGCTCCGGACGAGGCCAACGCGCGGCTGCTGCGCCTCACGGCACCACGTAGGACGAGCCGTCCGGCCACGCCACCGTTCGCGGCCCTGGGCGCTACCGACTGGTCCACCGACCCGGCTACGCCGCGCCGGGACAAAACGTACGGGCCGACCTTGCATCCTGACGTTCAGGTCCTGGGCGTCGACTACACGGCGACGAGGCGCACTCTGTCGCCGCACAACTTCGTCATGTCGTCAATGTCCGAGGTGATCATGACGACCGGGCGGCGCTGCCGCAGCGCCATCTCGGCCACGGCGGCGTCGATGGCGTATTCGTGACCATGAAGCCCAGCATTGATCAGCATGGCTGAGGCGGCCTTGGCCTCCTCATCACCGATGTGCACGATCCGCACGCCGGACAGGACCCAGGCGAGCCGCGCCTTCTCGGTCCGACGATGCACCGCTTCAATGATGGTGAGTGCGCTGATGACCACCTCCATGCCCCGCTTGCGGGCTTCCGCGATGAGGGCGACGACGGGCTCGTGATCACTGACGAACTTCGAGAGGCCCTCGCAGTCGAGAACGAGGGTGCCTTCGTGGCTCAGCTTGCGGCGGGCCACTGCCCCTCCTCGGCGAACACCTCGTCGAAGACCCGGCGTACCCGCTCCTGCTCGTGCTCGGAGATCGGCCCCCGGCGGCGTTCGTAGTCGGCCAGGTACTCATCCAGGATCTGACCGCGCAGCTCGCGCTCCACCGCTTCGGTGATGAACGCGGAGAACTCACGCTTGCCGACCCGTCGGCGAATCGCCTCCGCCGTCCCCTCGGGGAGGGAGAGACTGACCCTGGTGGCCGGCCCTTCGCCGACGCTGTAAGGAATCTCGCTCATGGAACCGACATTATCAAACAAGTAGGAATTCTGCCTGGGCGCAGCATCCGCCGAACGACGCGAGCCGCTTGCGGTGGGGCTCTTCGACGTCGGCCGTCTCGGTTTCCGTCTCAGTCGGTCTTCGGCAGCTCCCGGAGCGCGTGCGCGACTTGCTGCGCGACCTTGCGGAGCATGGGGCTGGTGATGTGCATGTATCGAGCGCGCATCCGGGCCGCTCCCCCGGGCTCCCATCCCGTGATCGCGTCCACGACGACCCACAACCGTGGCTGATCCCCGCAGCCCATGTGGCTGGGCCGACAGCCCTCGGCGACCGTCGTGCCGGTAGTTCGGGACGAGGGGGTCATAGTTGAGCCCCCTCCCGGCCGGGAGGGGGCTCGGCTTGTCGATCAGCAGAACGCGGGCGGGATGCTCTGCTCGTACTGGAAGACGTTGCGGGGATCGTACTTTGCCTTGATCTTGCGCAGCCGGTCGAAGTTGGATCCCCAGTAGGCGGTTTCCCAGTCCTGCATGCCGACGTTCGGCACGTTGACGTAGGCGCCGCTCACGTAGGGCCGCAGTGCCTGGCTGAACTCGGCGATCCAGGCCTGGGCCTGCGGGGTCAACTCGTCGCCGCTGTCCGGTTCTCCACGGGTCCCCCAGCCGGCACCCGGCTCGGAGTAGAAGAGCGCATCGCGATGAGGGAACGCCGTGCCACCGCGGGGGCTCTTCCTGACCGCTCCGCCGAAGGCCTGGGTGAAGAAGTTGCTGTCGTCCGTCGGTGCGTCCCGCATGAACGAGGCGACCACGCTGATCGCCTTCCTCGGGAACGGCTTGTTGGTGAACTGCGAGAAGAACTTCCAGTTCGCGGGCTCGTCCGCGGTCGGAATCTGGAATCCCGCGTATACCTCGCCCCAGTTGCCGACCTGCACCGAGACATCGGGACGACCGACCGACAGGATCGGGGCCAGCAGCTTCTTCGCCTCCGCAGGCGTTCCTTCTGCGAGGACCGCGAACAGCAGGATCTGGTTTCTGTGAATTTCGAGCTGGGTGCCGAGGCGGTTGTCGGCGACCGGCGCCGTGCGCTGCCACGTGTCGAAGACCCTGTGCAGGTCCCCGAGGCCGTCCCACGTCGCTTGCACATAAGTGACGCTCTTCAGTGGCGCCACTTTGTAGGTAAGCGACGTGACGATCCCGAAGTTGCCGTTGCCTGCCCCTCGGAGCGCCCAGAGCAGGTCCGAATGGTTCTTCAGATCCGCCTTGATGACCTCGGCGCAGTCGCCGCCTTCCGCAACGACGATCTCGGCGCCGATCAGGCTGTCACAGGCCATGCCGAGATAGCGGTTGAGGAAGCCGAAGCCGCCGCCGAGCGTCGCGCCGGACAGGCCTACGCTGCCCTCCGTTCCGGTCGTCACCGCGAGGTTCTTCTTCGCGAGCGTGGTCACCGCTTCCAACTGGTTGAGCCCGGCGCCGACCGTCGCCGTACGAGCGGCGGTGTCGATGTGAGCCGACTTGAGTTCGCTGACATCGATCACGATGCCGTTGTCCACGTTCGACCAGCCCTCAAGGCTGTGGCCGCCGCTGCGCACCCTCAGCGCGACGTCATGCTGCCGCGCCCACGTGAGGGCGTTGACCACATCCTGGGTCTTCTGGGCGTAGACAATGACCAGCGGATAGTGTACGAACAACTCGTCCCAGCCCAGGCTCGCTTCAGCGTAGTTGGGGTCGTCGGGACGGACGATGCGTCCGGTCAGTTTCGCCGGCGGGCACTTCACACTCTCGGCCCCTCCAGTCACGGCGCTCGCTCCCGGGGCCTCTACAGCCGCACCACCCGGGAGGACGACAGCGCCGGCGCCGGCGACCGCCGTAGCCTTGAGCAGTCCGCGACGAGAAAAGTCGTACATGGTCCGTGTCCCCTCGACCGCCAGTTGACGCGAATCGGTCCTTTGTGGACGATTTCAACGAGGCGCACAGTAGCAAGGGCGACCATGCCAGAATTGCCCGACACGCCAATTGCAGACAATGGCGAATCGCTCAATGGTGATGTGTGCAACTGGACGTGAATTGGTCCAACTGGGAGGACCGCACGACATCGTGGCCGTCCGTCTCGGTTTCCGTCTCATTCAGCAACGGCCATCGGCGTTCATCCGGGACACAACGGCAAGCCCGGCCGAACGGACGGATGGACATGAACGCAGGCGAACGCCCCCGCACTCAGCCCGAGCGACCACCAACAAATTTGGAAAGCGTTTTGGGGGCAACGCCTCACAAGTTCGAATCCCGCATCCTCCTCCATTACTCTCACCGGGTAATACGTTGAAGGGCCCCGCTGCTTGCTTCAGTTCTAGGTCCTGTTTCTCGGATCTCCTGACCTGCGAGGGGTGTTGGGGCCAGGCTGGGTTCATGGGCCGTGGGGATCTGACGAATGCGGAGTGGGATCGGCTGGAGTCGTTCCTACCTCCTGGTGGTACGCGTGGAGGTCGGTGGAGCGATCACCGCCGGGTGATCAACGGGGTTCTCTACCGGGTGCGGACCGGCGTGCAGTGGCGGGATCTGCCGGAGCGATTCGGGCCATGGGAGACGGTCTATAAACGACATCGTCGCTGGTCAGCCGATGGAACCTGGCAGATGCTGCTGTCTCGCATCCAGGTAGCCGAGGACGCCGAGGGCGGCATCGACTGGGACGTGTCGGTGGACTCGACAGCCGTGCGAGCCCACCAGCACGCCGCCGGTGCGAGGAAAGCGCCCCCGGCCGCCGTCCCTCAAAGGGGGCCAAGTGGGGGACGAACCAGGTCGATCCGGTACTGCGGAGACTGACCATCCGCCTGGAGGAGGTGGTCAGGTCGGCGAATGTCTGGGACGTTCCCGCGGAGGATTCACCACCAAGATCCACCTCGTTGCCGAGGGACGATGCCGGCCCCTCGCCTTCGTCCTGACACCCGGACACTACGGAGACGGACCCCAGCTCGAGCGGGTGCTGGAACAGGTTCTGGTGCCGCGAGCCGGAGTCGGCCGGCCACGCACCCGGCCCGACCATGTCTTGGCGGACAAGGCCTACACGTCCCGGAAGAACCGCCGCTACCTGCGACGACGCGGAATCCGGCACACCATCCCCGAACGTCTCGACCAGCAGAGACACCGCAAGAACCGAGGTTCACGCGGCGGTCGGCCTACCGGTTTCGACAGCGAGCTCTACAAGAAGCGCAACACCGTCGAACGCACCATCAACCGCCTCAAAGGCTTCCGCGCCGTCGCGACCCGCTACGAGAAACGCGCCTACATCTACCTCGGCACCGTCACACTCGCAGCACTCATGATCTGGCTCCGTACATGATCCGAGAAACAGGACCTAGTACTCCAGCCGGACTTCTTCATTGGCGCTGGTCAACGGCTTGGGCGTGGGGAGTGTAGCGGGCTGGAACGGGAGTGGGGCGGTTCTTTGCCGGGCCGTCCCACGAACGTGTGGCCGCGCCGCTTGTAGTGGCAGTGGCGGGCGCGTGCTTGATGTCGGCGACGCCAGTGGGACCACCTCATCGCGTGGTCGCGGTCCGGAGTACGGCGGCTGGGTTCAACTGCCAGCAGACGTCGAATTTCGGCCGGTGTGAGGTCCACGAGGTCGGGTGTGTCCCGCTCGGTGCCCCCTTTTCTCGTTCCTGGCCGGCCAGGACTGCGAGGAAGGCATGCGCGAGCATCGCGAGTGTGATGTGCCGGTACCAGCCCACGTAGCGGCGGACTTCGTACTGGTCCAGGCCGCATTCGTTCTTCGCGCTCTGGAAGCATTCCTCGACCTTCCAGCGGCAGCCGGCGACGCGTACGAGGTCGGCGACGGTGGCTTCCAGGGGTGCGCTGGCGAGGTAGTAGGCGAGTTCGTCGGGCTTGGCGATGCTGCGGCGGGCCAGCATCCAGCGCTGCCGGGTCGGTTCGTCGCCGTCGAATTCCCACACAGCGGGCAGGCGGGCTGCGGCCCAGTCGTAGAAACGCTCGCCCTTCGCGCCGCTTCCTGCTGACAGCCGCTGCCAGGCTTCGGGCGGGGCGTGGCCGATGAGGTGGTCGATGCGCGGACCGTGGACCTGCTGGGACTTGGGCACGGCCACGACGTAGGAGAGCTGGTGGTCTTCGAGGAAGCGGCGGAAGTGGGAGTCCTGGCCGTAGGCGGAGTCCGCGGTGACCCAGCCGACGGGCAGGGGCGAGGCGAGGGCACGCAGGATGATGGCCCGCGCCAGCTCTCCCTTGGTGGCGAAGACGCGGTCGTCGGGGACACGGGCAGCCCGACAGCGTTCACGGTCCTCGGTCCAGGACTTGGGCAGGTAGAGCTCGCGGTCGACCAGGGTGTGGCCGCGGAAGGTGGCGTAGGCGGCGAAGACCCCGATCTGGCAATTCTCGGTGCGGCCTGCGGTGCCGGAATACTGGCGTTGGACGCCGGCGGAGGTGGTGCCCTTCTTCACGAAGCCGGTGTCGTCGATGATCAGCACGCCGTTGTCCGCACCGAGGTACTCGGCGACGTAGGTGTGCAGGTCATCGCGGACCTCGTCGGCCTCCCAGCGACTCCGGGAAAGCAGGTGCTGCAGCCCGTCGGGGGTGGCGTGGCCAGCGTATTCGGCGAGCTGCCAGCCGTTCTTGCGGCCCACAGGGCCAAGAAGCCCACGAACGTAGTCCCGCATCCGACGCCGGGATTCCACGCGGGAAAAACGTCCTCCGATCCGCAAGAGCAGCTCAGCAAGTCCCTCTTCCCACAGGCCCGTTGGTGAATCACTCATGCGAGCGGGCTGCCCGGAACGTTGCCACTCCAAGCAGCGCGGCCACACGTTCGTGGGACGGCCCGGCAAAGAACCGCCCCACTCCCGTTCCAGCCCGCTACACTCCCCACGCCCAAGCCGTTGACCAGCGCCAATGAAGAAGTCCGGCTGGAGTACTAGTGGTCGTTGCAACACCCCAGTTCAAGGGGTGTCGTGGGCTTCGAGATCCGCAAGGACAGGAAGCCGCAGAGGCGGAGGCCGTTGGCCCGTGAGCGGGCCGCATACTTCCAGCTCATCGAGCAGGGTTACAGCACCCGGGAGGCGGCCCGGATCGTCGGCATCGACCGCCGCACATCATCGGCAAGGACGGACGTTCCGCCATCGGCACCCTCGTCGAACGAGCCACCCGCTACGTGATGCTCGTCCATCTGCCGGTCGGCCACAGCGCCATCGCCACCCGCAACGCACTTGCCGCTACCGTCCAGACCCTGCCGCCGTATCTGTGGCGTTCTCTGACCTGGGACCAGGGCTCGGAGATGGCCGCCCACCGGGCCTTCACCGTCGCTACCGACATCCCGGTCTACTTCTGCGACCCAGCCAGCCCCTGGCAGGGCGGATCGAACGAGAACACGAACGGCCTGCTGCGGCAGTACTTTCCCAAGGGCACCGACCTGTCCGCCCACGCCCCCGACCACCTGAAGGTCGTGGCCGCCGAACTCAACAGCCGCCCACGCAAAACGCTCGGCTGGGAAACCCCAGCCGAGCGCCTCGCTAAGCTACTGGACCTAGCCAGCTGACCAGCAGTGTTGCAACGACCCCTCGAATTCGCCCTGCCTGTCCGGGCCTTGGCGTTCCGCTCGCTGTCCAGTCAGGTATCGAAGGCCGCGGTCAGCACCCCGAGGCACAAGACCATGCAGTCGGCTACGAAGACAGCCTCGGGTTGTCCTGTCCCTGACCACCTTTTCGGCATGAAGGCCGACAGGGCGACGACTGCGGAAGCCAGTGCGGCCACGAAGAGCCAGGCGATTCGCGTCGCAGCGGGCAGGTCACGGTTCGCCGCACGGACGTCGGACCGCCGCTCCGGGCCTGGATCCCTCGATCAGCGGACCGCCCCCATGACTCCCGTCCGGCTCCTGTTTGGCCCCTGTTTGGCTCCTGTCAGATTCCTGTCAGGTTCCCGAGGCGGGACAACCGGTGACGACACGTCACCCTCTCCCCGGTGCGGGGGGTGCTCCTGGGATTCCTGGGGCGCTGAAGCACAACCAACGACGAGGAGACACCATCGTGAGACAGGTCTCACGCGCGCTGACGGCTGCCTTGGCGGCCGTGGCGCTGGCGGCGGGTGTGCCGGGGCCGGCGCACGCGCAACCGGCCGCCGAGCCCATACCCGGCGCGCCGCCGGGCGCCTCCGGGGAGCGGCTGCCGGAGGGGTGGCGTGTCGAGGGTGGGGAGCTGGTCTGGAGCTCGCCCGAGCCCGTGGGCATGGGCGGCGCCCCGGTCGAGTTCCGCTCGGGGAAGCACACCCTCGGCGTCGCGGAGCCCTCCCCCGACCAACGCACCTTCCGGCTCCGCCTCGACAGGGCGAAGATCGGCCGGGCGAGCGAACTCCAGGTGGTCGCCGGTTCGCGGCGGCTGGACGCCGCAGGGGCGGACCAGGCACCCGGTCAGCGACGCTCGACGGCCTTGGCGGTGCCCCAGGAGCCGTTCCCCGCCAACCCGGTCGACCCCGGTGTCGCCGGTAAGTACCGCACCACCAGCGGTGAGTACGTCCTGAAGTCGGTGAGGCTGCCGGGCTACGCCGAGCCCGTGGAGATGCGTGCCACGGTCGTCGGCCCGACGGACGCGCCGGGGAAGCGACCGCTGGCGCTCTTCCTCCACGGCCGCAGCGCCACCTGCTACGAGCCCGGCAAGAACAGTGCGGGCATGCAGTGGCCGTGCAAGCCGGGCCACAAGGCGGTCCCGAGCTACCGCGGCTTTCTGCACGACCAGAAGCGCCTGGCGTCCCAGGGCTATGTGACGGTTTCCATCTCCGCGAACGGTGTCAACGCGCAGGACGGCCGCGCGGCCGACTTCGGGGCGCAGGCCCGTTCGTCCCTGGTGCGCCGGCACCTCGCCCGCTGGGCGGCGTGGGGCGCGAACCCCGCGAAGGCCCCCGAGGCCGTGCGCGCGACGGAGCCCGCGGACCTGTCGAAAGTGCTCCTGGTCGGCCACTCCCGGGGCGGCGAGGGCGTCAACCGGGCGGCCCTCGACAGCGTCTCCCCGCCGCCGCCCGCCGAGGACGGCTACCGGGGCCCGGTGGGCTGGCGGATCCGCGGCACCGTGCTGATCGGCCCCACCATCTTCGGCCAGAACCCCACACCCGACGTGCCCTCCATGACCATCCTGCCGGGCTGTGACGGCGATGTGAGCGACCTCCAGGGCCAGATCTACCTCGACGGCACCCGGGGCATCGGCCGGGGCACGGCGCTGCACAGCGCGGTGTACATGGTCGGCGCCAACCACAACTTCTTCAACACGGAGTGGACGCCCGGCCAGGCCGAGGCCCCGGCAGCCGACGACTTCTGGGACGACGAGAACAACCCGGACCCGGTCTGCTCGGCACAGGCCAGGACCCGCCTGAGCGCCAAGCAGCAGCAGACGGCGGGCACCACCTATATCGCCGCCGCCGCGCGGCTCTTCCTCGCGGGCGACGACCGGGTCCGCCCGCTGCTCGACGGTTCCGACCGGCGCGCACCCTCGGCCGGCCCCGCCCGGGTCCTGACCCACGCCGTCGGCGGCCACCGCACCCCGGCGATCCGGCCCGACGACCCGCTCTCGGTGACGAACGGGCGCGTGTGCCGGCAGATCACCACGAGCACCACCCGGGCCTGCAGGCCGGACTCCGACCCCGGCAGGTCGCCGCACTTCGCGTCCTGGGCGGACACCACCAGCGAGCCGGGCCGCAACGCGGTCACGGCCCGCTGGACCAAACCGGGCACCCCGGTCCGGCTGACGCCGGAGCGCGCCTTCTCGCTGGCGGGCTCCGACGCGCTCGCCCTGCGGGTGATCGTGCCGCCGAACACCCGGGGCACCCGGCTCGACATCGCCCTCACCGACACCTCCGGCAAGCGGGTGAGGCTCGGTCAGGTCACCGTCGACGGCCTTCCCGGCTCCGCATCGACGGCCGCACACTGGGCGCGTGAGGTCCGCGTCCCGCTGAAGGCCGCCGTCAGCGCCGGTGCCGACCTGAAGCGGACGCAGTCGCTGGAGCTCACCCCGCGCAGCAGCTCCGGCGAGTTCTGGCTGATGGACGCCTGGGGCTGGCGCCCCGGCACCCCGGCGGTACGCCCCGTCGCGCTCCCGCGTGTCGACATCGGCAGACTGACGGTCAAGGAGGGCGACTCCGGCACCCGCACCTACCACGTGCCCGTCCACGTCACCGGCAAGGGCACCGGCGTGGTCAAGCTCGCCGTCCGCGACCCGGAGACCTACACGTCCACCGTCCGTACCGTGACGGTGAAGGCCGGTGGCTCCGTGGGCGTGTCGATCACGGTCAAGGGCAACTCCCGCTACAACTACGACCTCCGCCACGAGGTCGCGGCCAAGGCCGTGCGCGGCACGGCGGTCGGCGGCGCCTTCGGGGGCGTGCTCGTCGAGAACGACGACCCCATGCCCACGGTCAGCGTGACCCCGGTCGCCGACTCGGTCACCGAGGGCCAGAAGCTCACCTGGAAGGTAGCGCTCTCCCAGCCCGCCGACACCACCATCGAGACGCGGTTCGACCTCATGCCGGTGAACGAGGGCACGGAGCTGTCCACGAAGGACGTCGACGAGGAATGGCTCTCCGGGCTCGGCGAGTCCGCCGACCCGGAGCGGCCCCTGTCCACGGACAGTCCCTCCCTCTGGGCGTCCGTCCCCAAGGGCGAGACGAGCACCGAAGTGTCCGTGCCCACGGTCACCGACGCGCTGACCGAGTCGCAGGAATCCCTGCGGATGCAGGTGTACATCCTCAAGGAGAACGAGTGGCTGGAGGGCCCCCTCCTCACGGGGAAGGTCACGGACGCGCGCCAGGGCTGACGCCCGGGGTCCGCGTCCCGCGCTGACGGTGCCCGAGCGCACCACCTGGACCTGATGGCACCGGCCCCCGCCACGGGGGCCGGTGCCATCGGCGTGAGGGGGCCGCGCGGGGGCCCGGGAATTCGGTGGCGCCCCCGCCCAGGGCTCGCGCGGCTGGAAGCCCGTCTCGGCCTCCGGGCAGCCCTGTTGGAAGTACGGGCGGGGGGGGTCACGGGGCGTTCCAGAGATCCCTCAGCTCCGCCCAGGTGGGCGGGCCGACCGGCTGGATGCCCGTGTTCGCGGGGTTCCGAAGACCGCTCAGGACGAGGTCCAGGTAGCGCAGGTGCAGTTCGACCGCGCGCTCGGTGGTCGTGGGCAGGCGGGCGTTGAGGTGGGCGAGCAGCAGCAGGAGGTCGGCCGAGCTGAAGTCCGGGCGTAGTGCGCCGGACCGGTGGGCGGCGTCGACCAGGACGTCGAGTGCCGCCCGGAGGCAGTCGTCCGCGGCGTCCACTTCGTCGGTGGCGGGCAGGCGGCCCCCTATGAGGGGGAGGAGGGAGCCGGTGCCGGTGGCGGACAGCGTCGCTCGCAGGAAGGCGACGAGTGCGGCCCAGGGGTCGGGGTGGTCGGCCATGGCGGTGCGGGCCAGGGAGGCCAGCTCGTTCATGCCCTCCACACGCAGCGCCTGGGCCAGGTCCTCCTTGGCGGGGTAGCGCCGGTAGAGACTGCCCATGCCCACGCCGGCACGGCGGGCGACCTCCGAGACGGGGGCGTCCCAGCCGTGTTCGGCGAAGACTTCACGTGCCGCACGCAGGATCCGCTCGTCGTTGCGGTCGGCTTCCTTCTGGCGTCCGCGGGGCGGTCCGGTGCGGTCGGCGCGCATGCTCGTGCTCCTTCGGTGCGGCAGTCAACGCGGTCCTGCCCCGTGGGCGGGCTGACTGGGTCAGTGCGGGTTGCTGAGGACCGGAGCCGGTGCTGCCAGTGCTGCCACGGTGGGCTCGGTCGTGGGCTCCTCGTGGTGCGGGCGGATGCGCAGGGCCCCGACGAGCAGGATACCGAGGGCACCGAGCGCGGCGGCGACCCAGAAACCCACCGTGAAGGCCTTCTCGGCGGGCACGGGCGTGCCGTCCACGGTGAAGGTCTGCAGGAAGCCGACGGAGAGCTGGCTGCCCACGGCGCTGCCGACGGTCCGGATGACGGTGTTCAGCCCGTTGCCCGCGGCGATCTCGCGGCGCGGCACGAGGGCCGCGACCAGGTCGGCGAGTGCCGCGTACCCGTAGCCCGCACCGAGGCCGATCAGGCAGAACCACAGGGCGAGCTGCGTCGGGGAGCCGTGGAAGAACGCGGTGAGCACGGCTCCCGACGTCATCAGCGTCATGCATGCGGCCAGGGGCGCCCGGGCGCCGAGCCGCCCACGCAGCCAGTGCGCGGTCCGCCCGGCCAGGACGACGCAGACCGAACTGGGCAGCACCAGCAGTGCGGCCTGGACGATGGTCAGGCCGCCTCCGTAGGAGGCCGCCGGGCGGAGCGCGGGCGGCAGACCGTTGGGCAGCTGCAGCAGCTGCGGGACCAGGACGTAGAAGAAGAACGGCACGACACCGATCAGCAGCGCCGCGAGGTTGGTGACGAGCATCGGCAGATGGGTGATGTGCCGGAGGTCGAGGATCGGGTCGGACCGGCGGGCCGACACCACACCGAGTACGGCGAAGAGCGCCACGGCGGCCGCGAAGAGCGACAGCACTCCGGCGGAGAGCCAGCCCCACTTCGTGCCTTCGGTGATCGCCAGGAGCAGGGCGACGAGCCCGCCGGCCAGGAGGACGGCCCCGGGCACGTCGACGCGCTTGCTGTGCCGTTCGGGGCTTTCCGGCACCCAGGCGATGACCATGAGGGTCGCCAGGGCGATGAACACCGCTTCGACGCCGAACATCCAGCGCCACGAGGTGTGCTGGATGATCAGGGCGCCCAGGACCAGCCCGATGCCCGCGCCGCCGCCGAGCATGGCGGCGGTGGTGCCGAAACTGGAGGCGATCCGTTCCCGGGGCATCGCTTCGCGGACGATGGCGAGGGCCAGCGGGAGCGAGGCCATGGAGGCGCCTTGCACCGCGCGCATCGCGATGAGGAAGCCGATGTTCGGGGCGGCGGCGCCCCCGAGGGTGCTCGCGAGGAATACGAGCAGGACGATCACGAGGAGCCGTCGGTGGCCGTACTTGTCGCCGAGCAGGCTCAGTACGGGGGTGAGGACGGCCCCGCCGAGCAGGAATGCGGTGATCAGCCATCCGGCCGTGGCGGTGTCGGTGTGCAGGCGTTGCGCGAGCACGGACATCGCGGGAATGACCAGGGTCTGCATCAGCGAGAAGCAGCCCACCGCGGCAAGCAGTGCCGCCAGCACCAAGTTCGGCCGCGATGCCATCGCGCCGCGGTGCTGGGTTCTGTTGTCGTCCACTGACGACTCCTTCTGAGGTTGAGGGGCGGCAGCACGCCGCGTGGGAGCGGGGCGGTCCGCCCGGCATGGGTCCGGCCGCCGTCCCGGGCGCCGTTGTGACGGCGGCTGGGCAGCGGGCCCGGAGGCGTCACGACCGCGCGTGAACCGCGTGCGCCGCACTCTCACGCCACGACTGTCATGCCGCCCGGCAGGTGGACTCGAATTTATCGGAGCGGAGCGCTCCGTTCAAATTTGCCTGATCAGCCGGACACCGAGGAGATCGTCGACGCGTACGCGAAGAACCCGGCGTACAGCGATCGGCGTACAGCGATGTCCGCCGGTTCGCCCGTGCCGTCGCCGCCGGCACCGTCGAGTACGTCGCCGCCTGGGACAACCGGACCGCACGCGCCCTCAGCCGGCTCGTACTCGACCCGCCCTGCCTCCACGCCCGGTGCCACCTGCGCGACGACGAAAGGGTCTTCGCCCTCGCCGGCCTTCACGGCGTCCTGCCCGGGTAGCCGGGATCCTCGTCGCGACTCGATGTCCGGCCGGCCACCGCGGCGGGGCCCCCGCGACCGAGCGCCGGACCGGACCGCCACTACGATCGCCGACCATGGACTGGGTCGAGCGCACCGCGCAGTTGCGGCAGTGGACGAGGAGCGGAGCGCGGGCTCCGCACAAACCGTTGCTGTTCCTGTACGCACTCAGCCGGTTCCAGCAGGACGCCGACGAGGAGCTGCGGTACAGCGCGGTGGAGGAGGACCTGGGGCGACTGCTCGCCGAGTACGGTCCCGGGAACCGGACGACCCCCGCCTATCCCTTCCATCATCTGGTGAGTGACGGCGTGTGGGAGGTGCGTACCGAGCGCGGGCCCGGCAGTCCCGGGACCGGGGTCAGGGAACTGCGCGCGACCGGCGCCGCCGGCCGCCTGACGCCGGAGCTGCGGGCGGCGCTGCGGCGGGAGCCGTCCCTGTTCGGCCGGATGGCACGGGTGCTGCTCGATCTGAACTTCCCGCCCTCGCTCCACGGCGAGCTGTGCGAAGCCGTCGGCCTGGAGCTGGAGGAGGCCGAGACCGGAGTGCTCCCGGCCGCGCGCAGGCGGCGGGACCGGCGGATGCGGGAGACGGTCCTGACTGCGTACGAGTACCAGTGCGCCTTCTGCGGGTACGACGGCAGGATCGGCGCGGTGCCGGTCGGGCTTGAGGCCGCCCATGTGCGCTGGTGGGCGTTCGACGGACCGGACGACGTCGAGAACGGGCTGTGCCTGTGCTCACTGCACCACAAGCTGTTCGACAAAGGCGTACTCGGCCTCGGCGAGGGCGAGGGCGAGGGCGAGGGCCACCGCGAGGGCGAGGGTCACCGCATCCTGGTCTCGCAGAGCTTCGTCGGCCGCAGCACGGCCGCCCGCGAGCACGTCATCACGCTCGCCGGCCGTCCGGTCATCGGCCCCCAGCCGGGCATCCGTCCCATCGCCGCCACCCACCGTTCCTGGCACACCGGCCAGGTCTTCCACGGCAGCCCGCGCCCCGCGGCGTAGCGCCCGGCCGAGACCCCCGGAGGCACCCGCCCCATACGGCCCGAGCCGGGCCTGCCGCCCCACGCGACCGGACCGATCCGCTGCGGTGAACGCCGTTCCAGGTCCAGCGGGCGACGGCGATCGGCACCGCTGCGACATCAGCGGTCGGGCACCGCTCCGGCGTCAGCGGTCGCCCACGAGCGCGAAGGCGAACGCCAGCCGCCGGTCGACCCAGTCCGCTTTCACGGTGACCTGCGCACTGCCCTCCGAGACCATCACCACCTCGCCGTCCACGGTCCATTCGAGCGTCCGCGGCCTGGACGGCTGATCGCCGCCCTCCGCACCGAAGTCCGCGAGCGCCCCCACCAGCCCGATGGCCGCCTTGACGGCGACACGTCCGACGGCTTCCTTCGCGGAGTCACCGGCCGCCCACTCGTTGCGGCCCACGATCTCGGGGTGTCCGGGCTGGTCGATGCGCCAGGTGTGCCGGAAGGGCCGCCGCGGCGGTATCCGGCGCAGCGTCCCCAGGACCCCGCCCTGCCCGTCGCGCACCACATGGTGCCGCTCCCCGTCCACTTCCCGGGCCTCGTCGACGTAGCAGAGCAACTGCCGCGCCTCCGGGTCCTCGTACAGGGTGAGGCCGGTGGCCGACGGTCCGGCGGCGGCGCGCGAGGCGGGGGCGAGGTAGGCGCAGGGGGCGTTGACCCGGAAGTCCTTGCCGCCCTTGGGGACGCGTACCGCACGCGGTCCGCGAACGCCCTTCTTGCGCTTGACGGTTACCGGCTTCTCCTCGCTGCTGACCACGAAGGTGCGGACGTCCGCCCATGCCACCGGCTCCACCGGCGGCTCCTCGGTCTTCCTGCTTCTGCCGAACGCCACCGCTGCTCCCCCTGGTCACTCATTCCTCAGCACCCGAGCCTACGACCCCGGCGCGCCCGGCAGCCGGTGACACCGATCCGCAGGGTCCCTTCCGGCCGGTCCGTGATGATCAGAACGGGCGAACCGTGCAGGCCCGGTGTCCTGGACTCCGAGGCGCGGTCGCGCTTCGGAGGCTGAGCAGCGGGAGACCGGAGACGGGCCGGGACGCAGGTTGCTCACGGTCGACGGAGGACCCACCCTCGAACTCCGCCTCTGGTGCGGAACATGCCCGTTCCTGTTCCGCCGGCCGGAAGCCGCCCGGCAGGCATGGTCGCAGGAGCGGCTCACCGGCGGACGGGCCGATCCGGACGACTGCGGCGTGATCGATGCGTTCGGTGCGCTGCTGCCGCAGGGCGACCACCGGCCGGCCGGGACGCTCAGGGGCCGACTGCGGCGCTCAGCCGCAGCGGATCCCACCGGGTCTCAGCGGATCTCGGGCGGGCTCGGTGCAGCACGCACCCGGAGTTCATGATTCCTTCACGCCTCCTCCTTCCGGACGTTACCGTTCTCCTCGTGTGCAGCGGATTGCGCTGTGTCACGGATCAACATGCTGCCGCTGCCAGGGCGCGTCCCGACACGGCTGCGTGTCTGGGGGGACTGCATGCGTGAAATGACCAAGGGGGCCAACGTCGGCCTCGCGGACCTGAGCGACGAGGCCGGCTCGGTCATCGCCAGTCTGAGCTGGAGCAGCAACGCCGGGGACGGCGACGCCGACGTGTCCGTACTGCTGCTGGACGGCAACGGCAAGGTCCGCACCGACGCCGACTTCTTCTACTACAACAACCCGGCCGCGGCCGACGGCAGCGTGCAGTTGCTCGGCAAGACGCCGACCGACAGCGGCAGCGAGGACCGCATCGGCCTCGACCTGACCGCCGTACCCGCGGACATCGAACGCCTCGTGGTGGCCGCGAGCCGGTACGGCGGCTCGCGTTTCGGTGAACTGGACGATCTGCGGATGACGGTCGCCGACCGCACCGGAGAGGTGCTCCTCGGGTTCTCGATCGCCGATGCCGGGGTGGAGAGCGCCTTCATCTTCGGTGAGCTGTACCGACGGGGCACGGAGTGGAAGTACCGGGCCATCGGCCAGGGGTACGAGACCGGACTGGCGGGTCTCGCCACGGACTTCGGGATCGACATCGACGACGAGGGAGAGAACGAGGAGGAGAACCAGGTCGGAACGGAGTCCGGGAACGACGGCCTGGACGGGCGCGGGACCGGAAGCCCCGGCGAAGCGGCGGCGCCACCGAGTGCGCAGGATGCCGCGGGCGGTTCCCCGTCCCGCGCCGGCGAGGCCCCCGGACCGGTCCCCGCCGGGCAGCCCGGCTCCGTGCCCCGGCAGCCGGTTGGCGAAGCCGGGGATGAGGGTACTGGTCCGGCGACGGCCCCGCCCAAGCGCGCCCGCGGCCCCCGGACCGCGAAGAAGAAGGTGACCCTCCCGGCCGTGGCCAAGAAGTCGCTGGCCGAGAACGACGCGTGGAGGGCCGCCCGGCTGTTCCCCGCCCCGACGCTCAAGAGCGACAGGGAGCGGGAGGTGCGGGCGACCTCCGTGCTGCTGTCGGTGATGGCCCAGGTACCGGAGTTCGGACGCCGGCTGACAGCGGTCTTCGGTGCTCCGGCCGGCCGTATGCAGACCTTCACCGAGGTCTCGCTCCCGCAGGGGGACACCCCCAGACGTCCCGACGGTGTGATCCGGGTGGAGCGGGCGGGCAAGCTGTGGACCGCCCTCGTGGAGACGAAGACGAACGGCAACGCGCTGAAGTCCGAGCAGGTCCAGAACTACATGGACATCGCCGCCCGCCGCGGTTACGAGGCAGTGATCACGCTGTCCAACGACGTGGCCCTGGAGGGCAGTCCGCTCGTCGACGTCAAGACCGACGGACGGCGCAAGCACAAGGTCGCGCTCCGGCACCTGTCGTGGGCCGAAGTGGCCCACCAGGCACACATGCTGATCCGGCACGAGGGCGTCGGGAACGCCGCTCACGCCTGGCTCCTGCAGGAGCTCGTGCACTACCTCCAGCACGAGAACTCCGGCTGCCACGGCTTCCAGAACATGGGCCCGTCGTGGGTCCCCGTACGCAACGGCATCGACACGGAGACGCTCAGCCAGGGCGATCCGCGCGCCGTCGAGGTCATCGAGAGCTGGGAGCGGCTCATCCGCCAGGTCTGTCTGCGGCTCGGCGGTGAACTGGGCCAGAAGGCCCTCCCCGTGCAGCGCGCCCAGCGCGGCACCACCGCGCGGTCGCGTCGGACGGCCCTCGCCGACCAGCTCTGCGAGGAGGGCCGGCTCACCGCCGAACTCCGCGTGGACGGTTCGCCCGGCATCATCACGATCACCGCCGACCTGCGGACCGGGAAGCTGCGCACCTCGGTGGAGATCCCGGTGCCGGAGGGGGCGTACCCCCTCACTTCGGCCAAACGTCTGATGCGGCAGCTGGCGGAGGCTCCCGCCGACCTCCACGTCGAAACGCTCGTCGAGGGGCACAGCGGTCCGCGCGGCACCCTGGAACGCCTCCGTCCGGAGCCGGGCGACATGCTCCCCAAGGACGGCAGCCGGATCGCCGGATTCCGGCTCTCCCTCTTCAAGGGCATGGGCGGCTCGCGCGGCAACGCCGAATCCGGCTTCATCCGCAGCGTCGACGACGCCGTGGACCGGTTCCACGCACACGTCGTCGCGCATCTTCCGCAGGCCGAACGCCGCACCGCGCGCCGGTCGCCGGAGCCGGAACCGGGGTCCGCACCGGCCGCGCCGCCGGGTGCACCGGTGCCGGTCTGACACCGGTCCGTATCCGGCGCGCACACGTGGGCCTTTCAGGTTCCCGAAACCGGAGGAGGGGGTGCCGGATGGCCGAACCGGGCCGGGCCGTCGCCGTCGCGATGGTGCACGGGCCGCGGGCCGGGCTCACCGAGGCCGACGCGCGCGCGGACCGGCTCGGCGGCCAAGGGCGGTCCAGGACATGAGGCCGGCGCGGAACGGAGACGGTGAGAACCGCCGGAGAACGGCGGGTAACAGCGGCAAACGGCTGCAATCGGCCGCGAACAGCTCCACAGGCGGTGATGGTGCTGGCCGTCGCACCCCGCGCTCGCGATGATCGGGGCATGACCAAAAGCAACAAGGACCAGGACATCACCCTCCGGATCGCCCAGCAGCCGGAGGCGGACGAGCTCCTCGGACGCAGTCCACTCGCCGCCCTGGTGGGCATGCTGCTGGACCAGCAGGTGCCGATGGAGTGGGCCTTCTCCGGCCCGTACACCCTGGCGCAGCGCATGGGCGGGGACGATCTGGACGCCCATGAGATCGCCGTGTACGACCCCGAGGCGTTCACCGAACTGTTCACCGCCAAACCCGCGTTGCACCGCTATCCGGGCTCCATGGCCAAGCGCGTGCAACAGCTCTGCCAGTACCTGGTGGCGCAGTACGACGGGGTGGCGAGCGGGGTGTGGAGCGATGCCGCCACCGGGGCCGAGCTGCGGAAGCGGCTGAACGCCCTGCCCGGGTTCGGCACCCAGAAGTCGCAGATCTTCCTGGCGCTGCTGGGCAAGCAGTTCGGCGTCCGGCCGCCGGGCTGGCGCGAGGCGGCGGGGCCGTACGGGGAGGCCGGCTCGCACCGCTCGGTCGCCGACATCACCGGCCCCGAGTCGCTCGCCGAGGTCCGCGCGTACAAGCAGGAGGCCAAACAGGCCGCCAAGGCGGCGAAGGCCGGCGCCAGGAGCAGGTGAGCGCCCCGTCCTCACTACCGTCTGCGGCGGGCCGTACCGAAGAGCGAGCGTGAGATCTCCCGGCCCACCCGCGCCTGCTCGGGCAGCGCACCTCCGGTACCGGAGGCACCGATCGCACCACCCTCCGCGCCCCCGAGCGCGCCCCCGCCCGTGCTGTCGCTGCCACTCATCACGGCCTCAATTCCGGAATCGACGCTTATATGACCTCGTGGCCTGCATCGCAGTCCCGTCCCATGGCTGCGCCCGGAGGTTCTTGACCGGTAGGCTTTCCGTGTGATCTTCAAGCGCATCGGAAATGGCCAGCCTTATCCCGACCACGGCCGGGAAAGCACCCGGCAGTGGGCGGATGTCGCGCCGCGCCCGGTCCGCCTCGACCAGCTCGTGACCACCAAGGGCCAGTTGGATCTCGAAACCCTCCTCGCCGAGGACTCCACGTTCTACGGCGACCTGTTCGCCCACGTCGTGAAGTGGCAGGGCGACCTCTATCTGGAGGACGGACTGCACCGCGCGGTCCGTGCCGCGCTCCAGCAGCGCCAGGTACTGCACGCCCGCGTGCTCGAACTCGGCTGAGACACCGCCCCACACCGCCGCCCGCAGGGTTCGTTCGGGTGTTTTCCCACTCGGACGGGTGCGATCCATTGATCATTTAGTAGGCATCATCACCGGGCCGCACTACGCTGCGCCCATGAGCATGCTCACTCCCCCCGGCATGGGCGGAAAATACCGCATCACGGGTGACAAGTACCCACAAATGCGGCGCCCCCGCCGCAGCAGACTGGTCCTCGCGGCCACCGCCTCCGTGGTCGCCCTAGGGCTGGCCGGATGGGGCACGCTGCAGCTCATCGACGTCTTCACGGGCGGCGACAAGGCGGCCAGCGCCGCCGACCGCAAGGCGGACTGCCCGTCCGCCAAGCCGTCCGCGCCCGCCGCGGCACTGCCGAAGCCCGCGAAGATCAAGGTCAACGTCTACAACGCGACCCCGCGCGGCGGGCTCGCGAAGGCGGCGGCCGATGAGCTGAAGAAGCGCGGGTTCGCGATCGGCAAGATCGGCAACGCCCCCGCCGCGTACGACAAGAAGGTCACCGGTACCGGGATACTGCTCGGCGCTCCGACAGCGGTCAACGGCACCTTCCCGGTGCTCGGCACGCAGCTGCCCGGGGCCGCGACGAAGACCGACGCCCGCAAGTCCGCGGACGTCGATCTGATCATCGGTACGAAGTTCAAGGCGTTCAGCACGCCCCAGGCAGCCTCCACCGCCCTGACCGCGCTGACCAAGCCGGCCCCCGCGCCGTCCTCCTGCTGAGGACCGCGCGGGGCGGGCGGGGCTCCTGGAGCCCTTGGAGGGCCCCGGCTGCCGGGCCCTCCTAGCCGACGGTGCCGTACATCCGGTCACCCGCGTCGCCGAGGCCCGGCACGATGTAGCCGTGCTCGTTGAGCCGCTCGTCGACCGAGGCGGTGACCACGGTGACCGGCGTCCCCGCCAGCTCGCGCTCCATCACCTCGACGCCCTCGGGCGCGGCGAGCAGCACGACGGCGGTGACGTCGTCCGCACCGCGCTTGATCAGCTCCTGGATGGCCGCGACCAGCGTGCCGCCGGTGGCCAGCATCGGGTCCAGGACGTACACCTGGCGGCCCGAGAGGTCCTCCGGCATACGGGACGCGTACGTGGACGCCTGAAGCGTCTCCTCGTCGCGGATCATGCCCAGGAAGCCCACCTCGGCGGTCGGCAGCAGCCGGACCATGCCGTCGAGCATGCCGAGGCCGGCCCGCAGGATCGGCACGACCAGGGGCCGCGGATACGAGAGCTTCACGCCGGTGGTGGGTGTCACCGGGGTCTCGATGTCGACCTGCTCGGTGCGCACATCGCGGGTGGCCTCGTACGCGAGCAGGGTGACCAGCTCGTCGGCGAGGCGCCGGAAGGTCGGGGAGTCGGTGCGCTTGTCGCGCAGGGTGGTGAGTTTGTGCGCGACCAGCGGGTGGTCGACGACGTGGATCCGCATGGGACCCAGAGTAGCCGCGCCTCCCGCACCCGTGCGCTGGCATCAATCACACGTTCGGGGGGAAGGTGGGGGCATACGGACCCAGCCTGGGGGTGATGAGCCGATGCCGGACGGGGCACAGTACGAACGGGACGGGGCGGGCCCTCCCGAGCTCTGGGACACGCAGGACACACGGGACACGCAGGACACGCAGGAGACCGACGCGCAGGAGACCGACGCACAGCGCCGCAGGCGCCGCGCCCAGTTCCTCCGCGAGCTTCACGAGGCCAAGGCGCTGCGCGACCGGGTCCAGCCTCGGCGCGTCAAGGCCGCCCGAATGCGCCAGGCCATGCGGATGCGGACGTTTCGCTGGTAGCCGTCCGGCCTGCGGAAGAACCCCCTGCCGACGGGGTCGGACAGAACTGGTGGCCGACGCAACGTCCGAACTGCTCTCGCCGGGCCCTCGTTTCTGCCACGATTCCGATGGGCGGGACGCAGGGCAGCCGGACCACCGACTGCCCTCCCGCCGGACCGACACACCTAGGGTCTCTCGTTTGGATCAGGCCGGATCAGGGAGCAGGGTCCGGTGCGTGCAGCTGCGAGGCGGAGGATTGCGGAAACGCGGAGCGTCGGTGATTGACGACAACGCCGCAGATGGGCGTGCGGACCCCGCGAGCCCGGCCTGATCCGAACGAGAGGCCCCTAGACCAGTGGGAGAGTCACGGTGTACTTCGCCGCACTGCTCGCGCGCACCGAAGACGGGTGGGAAGCGAGCGACACGGATCTCGACGATGTGGAGACCCTGTCCGATCTGACGGAGCTGGCCCGTGAAGCCTCGGTTGACGAGGACACGGTGCTCGTTTTCATCGAGCAGGAGGACGCCTGGTTCGGCGTCATCCGGGTGGACGGTGAGGAGGACCCGCGTATCTACGTCTCGAACGCCTCCGCCGCCACCCGCTCCTCGTACGGGGAGATCCTGCTCACCGATGAACTGCTCGGCCGCGAACCCGGGGCCGAGGACTCGATTGCCGCCCTCGAAGAGCTCGTCGGACTCGACGGTACTGAGGACGGCGAGCCGGACAACGCCCCCGACAACGACAACGACACCGCCGACAACGATGACGACGACGGGCTCGACGCCGTACCGGCAGGTCCCCTGGGTGACACCGGGATCCTGTCCGACCTCGGGCTCCCCGAGGCGGAGCTGCTGATGCTGCGGACGGACGCACTGGTGGAGATCGCGGACGCGCTGGGAGCGGCCGAGGTTCTGGAGACCGTCCGTTAAGGTCCGCGGGTGACCGAAGCACCGCACCCGCAGGACCAGCCCCAACCGCACGATCCACCGCACGATCCCGTACGGAACCCGTGGCGGGCGGCCATGCGCCGCGCCCTGGACGAGGCCGACCGGGCGGCGGCGGCCGGCGATGTGCCGGTCGGCGCCGTCGTCCTCGCCCCGGACGGCACACCGCTCGCCACGGGACACAACGAACGCGAGGCGACCGGCGACCCGACCGCGCACGCCGAGATCCTCGCCCTCCGCCGGGCCGCCGCGGCGCTCGGCGAATGGCGGCTGTCCGGATGCACCCTGGTGGTCACGCTGGAGCCCTGCACGATGTGCGCGGGTGCGCTGGTGCAGTCCCGGGTGGCCCGGGTCGTCTACGGAGCCCCGGACGAGAAGGCCGGAGCGGCCGGCTCGCTCTGGGACGTCGTGCGCGACCGTCGGCTCAACCACCGCCCCGAGGTGATCCCCGGGGTGCTGGAGGCCGACTGCGCGGCCCGTCTCACCGCCTTCTTCCGCCACCGCTGACCTGGCGTCCCCGCGTCCGGGCGGTGCCTTCGGGAATCGGATTTCGAAGGACGGCCGGGATGGTCTAAGCTCTCTCTCGGTAGCGTGTCCGAGCGGCCGAAGGAGCTCGCCTCGAAAGCGAGTGTGGGGAAACTCACCGAGGGTTCAAATCCCTCCGCTACCGCAGGTAGATGAAGGGGCAGACCCGTTTGGGTCTGCCCCTTCACTGCGTTCCGTCTCAGTTTCCGTCTCAGTCGTGGTGCTCCAGACCCAGCAGACGTCTGGGTTGCTCATACGGGTGCGCCCCACCCGTACGAGGAGCACGATTCCACTTCGCGGTCGCTGCCATGGCACCGTCACCGCACACTTCGAACTGGTCTTCCTCTGTGTGGCGGCAATAACCCTGCTCACCCTGCGTCCAGTCCGGGGCGAGGCAGCGGCCCTCGCCGGTGCGGCCGGTGTCGATGAGGACGCCGCGAGCGGCCGGCGTCGGCTGGAGGCGCTTGAGGCGGCCGGAGAGGACTTCGCCCTCCAGCACACCCTTCGCGGACATGTACAGCAACCGGATCCCGATCGAGCGCCTGGTGCGGGACCCCGCCGCACGTGACCCGGCTCGTCCGGATAACGCGGTGGCCCCGGTGACAGGGAGGCTGACCCGGGGCCACCGCACTGATTCAGGTCGGGGGAAGCGGCATCGGGGGGACAAGCCGCTCCCCCCGATGAGAACAGGCCCTACCAGCCCTCGCCGCGATCGGGGGTAGGCCGCGGCGAGGACCCCACAGAGAGGTCCCGTTCCTCGCCCCGCGGACTTCCTGCCACATCCGCCGGGCTCGTCATCCATCCTGCTTCGCCGCAGAAGCCGCGCGGGCGGGCAAAGGGCCCCGATCTCCGGGTCCTTGGTCCTTAAAGTCCGGATGAGTGATCGGAAACACCACACGGATACGGCCATTCGTGCGGATAGACTCGCCCGACCGCGCAGGGGATCGAAGGGGAGTCAGGGGCCGATGGTGCAAGCGAAGAAGATCGCTCTCTACTTGATAGTCGTCTTCGTGCTCTACACGATCATCACCTCCCCGGCCCGGGCCGCGGACCTCGTCCAGGTAGGGTTCGAGGGCGTTTCGAGTGCCGCGCAGAGCGTCGGCGACTTCATGACCGAGCTGGTGAAGTAGGAGTACGCCCATGATCCGCCATCTGGTCCTGTTCAAGCTGAACGACGGCGTCGAGCGGGACGACCCGCGGGTCGTCGCGGGGGCCAGGGCCTTCCAGGAACTGGCGGACAAGGTCCCCGGGCTGGAGTTCTGGGAGTGCGCCTGGAACATCACCGACCGGCCGATCGCGTACGACTTCGCCATCAACTCCGCCGTCGCCGACGAGGCCGCGCTGAAGCGCTACATCGAGCATCCGGCCCACCAGGCGGCCGCCGGTCAGTGGCGTGAATTCGCCACCTGGGTGATCGCCGACTACCCGTTCTGACTCCTTCGGCCCTGCGAGCCCCTCACCACAGCGGTGAGGGGCTTTTCTTGTGTTTAAACC
The DNA here is from genome assembly GCF_036226405.1 of Streptomyces sp. NBC_01260. Lineage (NCBI taxonomy): Bacteria > Bacillati > Actinomycetota > Actinomycetes > Kitasatosporales > Streptomycetaceae > Streptomyces > Streptomyces sp. NBC_01260. The sequence continues at coordinate 3,939,540 of NZ_CP108464.1, forward strand.
GATTCGAGGTCAACACGGCGCAATAGGGTGCTTGCACATAGTGGACATGTCTTGTGATGCTATGACCGCTTTTGACGGATGAGTTGACCGAAGTTGACCGCAAAGGGGTGGCGTCATCGTGCCGGCCAGTACAGCGCCTCAAGTGCCTCCCCAGACCGCCCAGACGGGGCAGGCCGTCCAGACGGCACCGACCGCCCGGACGGCGCAGACCGTCCAGTCGCCGCAGCAGGTGCAGCAGCCGCAGACGGTGCAGCAGGCGGTGCAGGTGCAGCCGCAGGCGGTGCAGACGATCGAGACCGAGACGCCCGACGACACCGTCACGCCCGCCAGGACCAGGGGCGCGGACACCAGGGCGCTCACCCAGGTGCTCTTCGGGCAGCTCAAGGGGCTGGAGCCGGGCACCGCGGAGCACGGCCGGGTCCGGACGGCGCTGATCGAGGCGAACCTCCCCCTCGTGCGGTACGCCGCGGCGCGGTTCCGGAGCCGCAACGAGCCGATGGAGGATGTCGTCCAGGTCGGCACGATCGGGCTGATCAACGCCATCGACCGGTTCGACCCCGAACGGGGCGTCCAGTTCCCGACCTTCGCGATGCCGACCGTGGTCGGCGAGATCAAGCGGTATTTCCGGGACAACGTACGGACCGTCCACGTGCCGCGCCGGCTGCACGAGCTCTGGGTCCAGGTCACCGGCGCCACCGAGGACCTGACGACCGCTCACGGCCGCTCACCCACCACCGCGGAGATCGCCGAGCGGCTGAAGATCTCCGAGGACGAGGTGCTGGCCTGCATCGAGGCGGGGCGCTCGTACCACGCGACCTCACTGGAAGCCGCCCAGGAGGGTGACGGGCTGCCCGGCCTGCTGGACCGGCTCGGCTACGAGGACCCGGCCCTGGCCGGGGTCGAACACCGCGATCTGGTCCGGCACCTGCTCGTCCAGCTGCCCGAGCGCGAGCAGCGGATCCTGCTGCTGCGCTACTACAGCAATCTGACGCAGTCCCAGATCAGCGCGGAACTGGGTGTCTCCCAGATGCACGTGTCAAGGCTCCTCGCCCGAAGTTTCGCCCGACTCCGATCCGCAAACAGGATCGAGGCGTAACCGGAACGGGTAAGACGCTCCTCGGGCATTCCTCTCGGACCAGATACGGCATACCCGCTGTTAACCCCACAGACTCCCCCAAGACTTGTCGACAAGTCACTACAGCGCGTTGCCGACATGTGACATTCTGCGGGAACCGCGTTTGCCGCCGCCTCCCCTCCGGTATTCAGGTGGAGGCTGCGTTCCTCCGATGGTCGCGGCCACCGCGACCGTCCGCGACCTCAAGGGGGTGGCATGTCCGCAGAACAGGGCAGCTCGAAGGTGCTCACGCTCACCAAGAGCGCACCCGCACCCGTTGTGCTCACCAGCTCGTCGGAAGCCATCGACACCCGCACGCTGTCCCGCTCGCTGTTCGTGCGGCTCGCCGCACTGGGTCCCGCACCGGGTCCCGATGGAACGGACAGCCCGGAGCGTGCCTATGTGCGGGACACACTCATCGAGCTCAACCTGCCGCTGGTGCGTTATGCCGCGGCGCGGTTCCGGAGCCGTAACGAACCCATGGAGGACATCGTCCAGGTCGGCACGATCGGCCTGATCAAGGCGATCGACCGGTTCGACTGCGAACGCGGCGTGGAGTTCCCCACGTTCGCGATGCCCACCGTCGTCGGCGAGATCAAGCGCTTCTTCCGCGACACCTCGTGGTCGGTACGGGTGCCCCGCCGGCTCCAGGAGCTGCGGCTCGCCCTCACCAAGACCAGCGACGAGCTCGCCCAGAAGCTCGACCGCTCGCCGACCGTGCCGGAGCTGGCCAAGGCGCTCGGGGTCTCCGAGGAGGACGTCGTCGACGGCCTCGCCGTCGGCAACGCCTACACCGCCTCCTCGCTGGACTCGCCCTCACCCGAGGACGACGGCGGCGAGGGCTCACTGGCCGACCGGCTGGGATACGAGGACGCGGCGCTGGAGGGCGTCGAGTACCGCGAGTCCCTCAAGCCGCTGCTGGCCAAACTCCCGCCCCGGGAGCGGCAGATCATCATGCTGCGGTTCTTCGCCAACATGACCCAGTCGCAGATCGGCGAGGAGGTCGGCATCTCGCAGATGCACGTCTCGCGCCTGCTGACCCGCACGCTCGCCCAGCTCAGGGAGGGGCTCATCGCCGACTGACCTGCGCGCAGCCGCGCAAGGGTTCCGAATTGACGGACCGTCAGCCACACTGGCGCGATGCGACGTCAGACATTCGGCCCGCCCGGCCGCCGGGGCACCGTGATCGCCGCCTCGGCGGCCGTGCTGTGCCTGGGCGGGTCCCTGGCAGGCTGCGGCGACGGGACGGGCGGCGACGGCTACACGGCCGTCGGCGCGGCACAGGCGGCCCCCGGAAAGGCCCCTTCGGGGGCGGTGGCGCCCTCGGGGAAGGTCACGCTGGTCCCGCTGGACGGGGACGAGCGCGGGGGCGGCGACCGGAGCGGTGCCGGGAGACGCGGGGGCTCCTCGCCCTCGCCGGGCTCCTCGGCCGCGGCCCGCGGTGCGGGCGGCGGTGCCGAGGTCAGCGGTGCGGGTGGTTCAGGCGGTGCGGGTGGCGCCGATGCCGGGCGACCGGGTGCGCCGGGCCGCGCGGCGGACGGGTCCGGCGGCGCGGGCGGCGGCGGCGGCACGACCGGCGGCGGCAGCACGGGCGGCGCGAGCCCCACAGGCGGCAGTCCCGCGGGCGGCTCCGACTCCGGTGGCCCCACCGGCCCCGCGACCCCGTCCGCGCCGGGCTCCACCGCCCCCGCGGGAGCCGCCGTACTGGAGGTGGGCGCACCCGGGCGCGCGGCGGCGGACAAGCGCTGGTGCGAGAAGGTGACCGTGGAGTTCCGCAACACCGGTGGATCACCGGTGCGTTCGGGCACCGTCACCTTCGCCACGCACATCATCGGCGGGCTGGGGATCGACTGGGCGACCCGGGAATCGACAGCGCCGCTGCCCGCGCCGATCGGCGCGGGAGCGGCGCGGGAGAAGACGTACACCGTCTGTGTGGACGCCTGGCGGGTGCCCCTGGGCATGCATGTCGAGACCCGGGACGTCACCGCCGTCTGGAAGTGACGGATGGGGACGGGGTGACCGGAGGGCCGGTCAGCCGAGCGCGAGCCAGGCGACCGCGCCGAGGACGATGATCACCGCGACGACCGCGGCGATCAATCCGGTCCTCGGGCCGGACGACACGGCCGCGGGCTGCTGCCGACGCTGCGGCTCGCCCTCGTCGACGAAGGCGCGGAACATCTGCGTGTTGCCTGCCGGGTCGCTTGTGCCCTCGGGACCCTGCGGGGCGTGGGGGTTGTGTGCCATGTCGCAGGACCCTAGCGAACTCGGCGCAGGCGCCCAACCCCCGGGGCGGTGAAGGCGCGAGACCTCAGCGGGGGGAACCGGTGCGGAAGCAACGGGTGAGGGGCGGGGAAGGCGCGGACACACGGCGGGGAATCCTCCGGGCCCGCCGGACCCCACTCGGTGACCCGCACCGGTTCCGGTGTCGCTCCGGTCGGGCAACACCGTTGCGTCCCGGGCCACTTGGGGACGAAGGCCGTCCCCGTCCGCCTGCCCTCCCGTATATATGCGCGAGGGGCGATCACGCGCCGCTCGCGCGTGGCGCCGCAGCGCCCGACGAGTGGACCGATCCACCCGGAAACCGGGTTCCGGACCGCGCCACCCGCACCTCTCGTGTGGCACGAGACACATCCACCACTCGCGCACCGCAGACGCTGGGGCTTTGACTCCACCCCTACGGAGCCTTTTGCGTTCCTTTACTTATGCAAGCCCTATTTCGTTTGCCTGCAGCAACCAACGGCTTCTATGGTTGCCCTAAGCAACAAGGTGACCGGTGTGAGATGTCTGGGGGTCCCGTGGCCGCACGGAGTCAGTACGAAGAACTGGCCCGGCAGCTGAGCGCCATCGGCGCCGTGAAACGAGGACTCGCCCGCACCCTGCCGGCCGAATGCCCCGCGGGGTCCGCGGCCGTACTGGCTCTGCTGAGCCGGCACGGCGAAATACGGATCAGCAGACTGGCCGAGCTGCTCGACGTCGATATGTCCGTGACCAGCCGACATGTCGCCCACGTAGCGGAACGCGGCTGGATCGAACGGTCTCCGGACCCGGCGGACAAGCGTTCCCGGATCCTGCGACTCACCCCCGCGGGCGAGGACGTGCTCGGCAACCTGAACTGCCGGACCACCGAAATGTTCGCCCACCACCTCCAGGATTGGTCCGACGAAGAGGTCGGGCAGCTCAACACGTTGTTGGCCCGGCTGCGCGACAGCTTCTCCTGCCGCGGTTCCGGCGGGTGCGCCCCCGGAAGGCACAGCGGCGACTGCCGCTCCCGGCCGGCCGACAGCAACGACGGCTCGTACACCCGTACACCCGTGTAACAGAAGCAAAGACAAGGAATTAAATGGCTACGACCACACCAACCGGTGTGCGGGGCGGCCACGCCAAGCACGGAGGGCACGATTCCTCCGACGGCACGCCGATGACACACCGGCAGATCATGGAAGCACTCACCGGGCTCATGCTCGGCATGTTCGTCGCGATTCTGTCGTCCACCGTCGTCACCAACGCCCTGCCGGAGATCATCTCCGACCTCGGCGGCGGCCAGAGCGCCTACACCTGGGTCGTCACGGCCTCGCTGCTGGCCATGACGGCGACCACCCCCCTGTGGGGCAAGCTCTCCGACCTGTTCAGCAAGAAGCTGCTGGTCCAGATAGCACTGGTCATCTACGTCCTCGGCTCGGTCGTCGCCGGTATGTCGACCAGCAGCGGCATGCTGATCGCCTGCCGTGTGGTGCAGGGCATCGGCGTCGGCGGTCTCTCCGCCCTCGCCCAGATCGTGATGGCCGCGATGATCGCCCCGCGTGAGCGCGGTCGCTACAGCGGCTACCTCGGTGCTGTCTTCGCCGTCGCCACCGTCGGCGGCCCGCTGCTCGGCGGTGTCATCACCGACACCAGCTGGATGGGCTGGCGCTGGTGCTTCTACGTCGGTGTGCCGTTCGCGGCCATCGCCCTCGTCGTGCTGCAGAAGACCCTGAAGCTCCCGGTCGTCAAGCGCGAGGTCAAGGTCGACTGGACCGGGGCCTTCTTCATCAGCTCCGCCGTCTCGCTGCTGCTCCTCTGGGTGACCTTCGCGGGCGACAAGTACGACTGGATGTCCTGGCAGACCGGCGTGATGCTGGCCGGCTCGGTGGTCCTCGCGCTGCTCTTCGTCCTCACCGAGTCGCGGGCCAGTGAGCCGATCATCCCGCTGCGGCTGTTCCGCAACCGCACCATCACGCTCGCCTCGCTCGCCTCGCTGTTCGTCGGTATCGCGATGTTCGCGGGCACCGTCTTCTTCAGCCAGTACTTCCAGCTGGCGCGCGGCAAGTCGCCGACGATGTCCGGTGTGATGACGATCCCGATGATCACGGGTCTGTTCCTCTCCTCCACCATCTCGGGCCAGGTCATCACCAGGACGGGCCGCTGGAAGGCCTGGCTGGTCAGCGGTGGCTTCCTGATCACGGCCGGGCTCGGCATGCTCGGCACCATCCGGTACGACACGGCGTACTGGCAGATCGCGATCTACATGTTCGTGATGGGGCTCGGCGTCGGCATGATGATGCAGAACCTGGTGCTCGCCACCCAGAACCAGGTCGACCCCAAGGACCTCGGTTCGGCCAGCTCCGTCGTCACCTTCTTCCGCTCGCTCGGTGGTGCCATCGGTGTCTCGGCACTGGGCGCCATCATGGCGAACCGCGTCACCCACTACGTCAAGGACGGCCTGGCGGACCTCGGTACCCAGGGCGCGTCCATGGGCACCGGCGGCGGGGGCATCCCCGACCTGGACAAGCTGCCCGCACCGATCCGTACGGTCGTGGAGGCCGCCTACGGACACGGCGTCGGTGACGTCTTCCTTTACGCGGCTCCGGCCGCCCTGCTCGCCTTCATCATCACGATCTTCATCAAGGAGGTCGCGCTGAGGACGAACGCCGCGAACGACGCCCCGGCGCGGGCCGAGGCACCGGCTCCGGTCGAGGCGGCTGTTCCGGTCGAGACGGCGGCGCTCGCCGGGGTCCCGTCCGGTACCACCGCACTGGTCTCCGAGGGATCGGCCGGCGTCACCGCGGTCGACACCCCTCAGGCCGCTCCGGTGGCGACCCTGCAGGGCACCGCGGTAAGCGGTGTGGTGCGCGGCGCCGAGGGCGCACCCGTCGGCGGTGCCGCTGTCACGCTGATCTCGCTGGGCGGCCGGCAGCTGGGCATCTCGGCCGCGCAGGCCGACGGCAGCTACGGTCTGAACGCCCCGGGCGCCGGTTCGTACGTGCTGATCGCGTCCGCCGACGGCTTCCAGCCGCAGGCGTCCACCGTGGTCGTCGGCGAGGAGCCGCTCGCGTACGACATCCTGCTCGCCGGTACGAGCGGGCTGGCCGGGACCGTGCGGGCCGCCGAGAGCGGTTCGCCGGTCGAGGGCGCCATGATCATCGTGACCGATGTCCGCGGCGACGTGCTGGCCACCGGCAAGTCCGGTGTGACGGGCGAGTTCACCTTCGGTGAGCTGGTCCCCGGTTCGGTGACCGTCGCGGTCAACGCGGCCGGGTTCCGCCCGATGGCACTGCCCGTGGAGGTCGGCGGCCAGGGTGTCACCCGGGTCGACGCCGCACTGCGGTCCGGTGCGCTGGTGCAGGGTGTCGTGCGGGCCGGTTCCGGTCTGCGGCCGCTGCCGGACGCCCGCGTCACACTGATCGACGCGGCGGGCAACGTGATCGCCAACTCGACGACCGGGGAGGACGGGGCGTACGCCTTCACCGACCTGGACGCGGGCGAGTACTCGGTCATCGCGACCGGATACCCGCCGGTGGCAGGCGCCCTGACCGTGGCCGGTCGCGGTGTCGACGGCCACGACATCGAGCTCGCCCACCCCGGCGAGTAGTCAAGACCCCTGGCGGGACGGCCCTCGAGCGGAGAGGCTGTCCCGGCCGGTGGAAATGGGCCCCGGTGGCGGGGACGGCAGGCAGGGGACGGCCTGCCGTCCCCGCCCCGGGGCCCGACTCATTGAGTGACCCGTTCCGTGAGCGGACGGGGCATTGAGCAAGGAGAGAAAACGGGATGGGACTTCGCGCACAGGTACGGACGCGGGACGGCTGGGCGGTCCAGCACGCGGTCGTGACGGTCACCGACATGACCGGGACGCAGGTGCTGCGGGCCGCCGCCGACGAGGACGGGGCGGTGCGCGCCGACACCCCGCTGTCCGCGGGCGCGTACACCGTGATCGTGACGGCGGTCGGGTACGCCCCCGCCGCCTCGACCGCCCTCGTCACGGCGAGCGGCCGGGTCGAGGCCGGCACGGTGGTGCTGGCCCGCCAGGGCGGTGTGGAGCTGCCGCCGCCGGGCGCCTGGTCGCTGGACCCGGCGCACTGCTCGGTGGGCGCGGTCGCCCAGCACCTGGGGATCTCCAGCGTGCACGGCCGGTTCACCGAGTTCGGCGGCCGGATCGAGATCGCCGAGGACCTGCAGCGGTCCCGGGTGGACGCGGTCATCAGCGCGACCAGCATCGACACCGGCAACGGCATGCGGGACAAGCACCTGCGGTCGCCGGACTTCCTCGACACGGACCGGTTCCCGGAGATCACCTACCGCTCCAGCGGGCTGACCCCGGCCGGCCCCGACCGGTGGACCGTGCACGGCGAGCTCACGCTGCACGGCGTGAAGCGCCCCATCGACCTCGACCTGACCTACCTCGGCACCGGCCCCGACCCGTGGGGCGGTGTGCGCGCGGCGTTCCGGGCGACGGCCGAGCTGCGCCGGGAGGACTTCGCCATGAACTACAACCAGGTGATCCAGGCGGGCATCTCGGCGATCGGCACGACGCTGCGGGTGGAGCTCGACATCCAGGCCGTGCAGGGCGATTCCCTTCCGGCCGCGTAACCCCCGCGGTCATAGGGTCTGTTCCATGGCACCCAACATCGCGACCAACACCATCGTGGAACTCGACGAGTTGCTGGCATTCGTACGCCCCAGGCACCGGGCGGTCCTGCTGACCACCCGGTCCGACGGCCGCCCCCAGGGCTCCCCGCTCACCTGCGGCGTCGACGACGCGGGCCGGATCGTCATCTCGACGTACCCCGAACGGGCCAAGACCCGTAACGCCAAGCGGGACGACCGGGTGAGCCTGATCGTCCTGTCCGACGAGTGGGACGGGCCGTGGGTGCAGATCGACGGCTCGGCCGAGGTGATCGACTCACCGGACTCGGTCGAGCCGCTCGTCGAGTACTTCCGCACCATCTCGGGGGAGCACCCCGACTGGGACGAGTACCGGGCGGCGATGGTGAAGCAGGGGAAGTCGATCATCAGGGTCACTCCCGAGCGGTGGAGCCCGGTCGCGACGGGCGGCTTCCCGGCACGGCCTGCGTCCGATGGCTGACCGGGTGACCGTCCGGCTCACCGGCGCCGGGCGGCCCGCCCCGTGACCGTCCCGCCGGTCAGCACCGAACACCTCGCGCGGGCGCGGCTGCTGGCCGCGCCCGGCCTCGCCGCGCCCGTCGTCCGCTCGCTGGAGCGGATCGCCGGGCGGCCGGTGGAGCCGGAGGACACCGTGCCGGCCGGCCCCTACGTGTACGTGGGGGCCGCCCTGCCCGAGGCGCTGCGCGGGGACGGGCTGCTCTGGTTCCACAGCGTGAACGCCGGGACCGACGCGGTTCTGGACGCCGGGCCGTGGCCGTCCGGGGCGCTGCTCACCCGGACGGTGGGCCGGATGGGCGAGCGGATCGCACAGTACGTGCTGGCCTGGGTGCTGGCCGACTGCCAGTCCGTACCGGAGTTCGCCGCGCAGCACGAGCGGGCCGAGTGGCGCCGTATCCCCTCCGAACTCGCCTCCGGGCAGACCGCGTTGATCCACGGCACCGGCCGGATCGGCTCGGCCGTCGCCGGGCTGCTGCGGGCCTGCGGCATCCGGACGGTGGGCGTGGCGCGCACCCCGCGCGCGATCCCTCCGCCCGGCTTCGACGCGACGGCCGGTCCGGACGAGCCGGTGGCCGCCCGCTGGGTGATCGCCGCGCTTCCGCTGACCGGGGCGACGACGGGCTACTTCGGGGCGGACCGGTTCGCGGCCATGGGCGGCGCCTCGTTCATCAATGTGGGCCGGGGCGCGACCGTGGACCTGGAGGCGCTGGAGGCCGCGCTGCACGCGGGGACGGTGGGACGCGCGGTGCTCGACGTGCTGGCGGACGAGCCCGCCGCACCGGGCGACCGCTGCTGGCGGCTGCCCCGGACGGTGGTCACCTCGCACTCCGCGGGCATCACGGCGGACGACGACATCATCACGGACTTCGCGGCGTGCCTGCGGGCGCTCATGGCGGGCCGGGTCCCGGCACTCGCCGTGAACCCCGCACGCGGCTACTGACGGCGGCCGCGGACAGCCCCCGGAGGGCCGGGCGCGCGGAGCTCCGGAGGGACGGGCGCTACCCGCGCCCGCGCATCGCCTCGATGCCCGCGATCAGCAGGTCGAGGGCGAAGGCGAAGTCCCGCTCGCGCATCTCCTCGACGGTGTCCCCGCCCCGCGCCTCCATCAGGCTCCGCGAGGCCGCCAACAGCTCCTTCAGCTGCGGCTGGGCGCTGATCGTGCCCATCGCCTGCCGGTAGAACTCGTCCTGGCTGAGCCCCGCGTCCGCGGAGCGCTGCACGACATGGCCCTCGATCGTGCCGAATCCGTACACGAACTGGAAGACCGCGGACATCGCGCCCGTCTGGTGCCGCAGCGGCAGCGCGGTGGCCCGGACGACGTCCTGCATGGCGTACGAGAAGAGCATCGCGTGCGGGCCGATGTTCAGGAAGTTCCCGGCCAGCGCCGACGCCCAGGTGTGCCGGACGAGCATGCTGCGGTAGCTGGTGGCCAGTTCGCGCAGCCGTTCGCGCCAGTCGGCGTCCGTGCGCGGGGGCGCGATCTCGGCGAAGACCGAGTCCAGGGCCAGCTCCAGCAGGTCGTCCTTGGTGTCGACGTACCAGTAGAGGGACATCGCCGTGACGTTCAGCTCGGCGGCGAGGCGGCGCATGGAGAACTTGGCGAGGCCCTCGGCGTCCAGCAGCCGGACCGACGCCGCCGTGATCCGCTCCCGGTCCAGCCCGGCCGGCTGGTCGGATTTCCGGCTGCGCGTCGGTGACCTGCCGTCGAGCCACACACTCGTCCTGGCAGGGTTCTTCACGCGATCGGCCGCGGACACCATGGCGCACTCCCTTGTCTCGCCGGCGGGACGAACCGGGTACGTCCTCCATGCCCAGAAATCGGAGTCGCACGGTCCGGTACGTCCCGCCCGATGCTATGCCGCTACCGCGGCCGGGTCAGCCTGGGCCGATTCTCCTCGCTCCGCACGGCGCAGCAGCACGGCGGCCAGCAGACCGCCCACCAGCACCGCCGCCGCCCCGACCAGCTGGCTCGTCGCCAGCCCCGAGGCGAAGGCGTCCGTGATGCGCTGCCGCTCCCCCTCGCCGTTCGCGGCGGCCAGTGCGGCGGGCAGGGAGGCCGCCCCGACGGCCGTCGGGACGAGCGCGGCGAACCGGGAGTTCAGCACGGCGCCGAGCACCGCGACCCCGAGGCCGTTGCCGCATTCGGCGAGGGTGCCGTTGACCCCGGCGCCGACGCCCGCCTTCTCGGGCGGGATCGCGCTCATGATCGCGTTGGCCATGGCGGGCATGGCGAGTGCGATGCCCGCACCCATCACGACGAGGCCGAGCAGCATGCCCCCGTAGCCGTCCCGGCCGAGCAGCGCGATCGAGGCCAGACCGGCGGCGAGCAGCCCCATCCCGGAGGCGATGGTGACGGGCGTGCCGAGCTTGGGCACCAGCCGGGCGCCCAGCCCGGCGAGGTTGAGGACGATGACGCTCAACGCCAGCGGAGCCGTCCGCAGACCGGCCTCCAGCGGACCGTAACCGAGCACGAACTGGAGCTGCTGGGTGAGCAGGAAGAGCGAGCCGCCCATCCCGAACGCGACCAGGATCGCGCCCGCGACCGCGCCGACGAACCGCTGGTTCCGGAAGAAGTGCATGTCCAGCATCGGATACGGGATGTGCAGCTCCCACAGCACGAATCCGGTGAGGACGGCGACCCCGGTGAAGGCGGTCAGCAGCACCTGGCCGGAGGTCCAGCCGTGCCCCGGCCCGGAGATGATCGCGTAGACGACCGCGGCCATGCCGATGGTGGAGAGCAGCGCGCCGAGCAGGTCGGGGCGGTCCCCGGTCGGGTTCTTGGACTCCGGCACCAGCCGCGCCACCGCCACCAGGCCGATCACGGCGACCGGGATGTTGATCAGGAAGATCGCGCCCCACCAGAAGTGGTCCAGCATCACCCCGCCGATCAGCGGGCCGACGGCGAAGCCGAGGGAGCTGACGGTCGACCAGACACCGATCGCCTTCACCCGCTCGGCGTCGTCGAAGATCTGGACGACGACGGCCAGCGTCGTGGTCATCAGCAGCGCACCGCCGATGCCCATCCCGGCCCGCGCGGCGATCAGTTGCGCGGAGGACTGGGCGAGCCCGGCCACCAGCGAGCCGATGCCGAACAGCGCGAGCCCCGTGATCAGCATCTTCTTGCGGCCGTAGCGGTCGGCCGAGCTGCCGGCGGTCAGCAGCAGACCCGACTGGACGAGCGAGTAGGCGTTGATCATCCACTGCACATCGGCGGTGGAGGCGTCCAGTTCGCGGGTGAGGGAGGGGATCGCGACGTTGAGGACGGTGTTGTCGAGCAGCACGGTGAGCTGTGCGAGGCAGATGACACCGAGGATCAGCCAGCGCTGCGGATGGCTCGTCGGCGAGAGGTGGTTCTGCTCGGCGGCGGTCGCCGTCATACGGACTCCCGGGCGTTCGGTCATGGCCCTATACGGTGTACAGGGAAGCGGTTGTACACCGTATAGCCGCTCCTGTGCGGCCTACAACCGACTTTCCCGCGATACGGTGCCGATCGCTGATCCGACAAGGGCTGGAGTGGTATGTCACTGCGTCGTCGTACGGTGGAAGTCCTGCTTGCCGCGGGCCTGTTGGGAACGGCGCTCGCGCCTCCCGCGTCGGCCGCCGGGCACGGTCGGGAGCGGCTGGTGCCCCTGCGTGTCGCCACCTACAACATCCATGCGGGTGCGGGCATGGACAACGTCTTCGATCTCGGCCGGCAGGTGGCCGAGCTCCGCTCGCTGGACGCGGACGTGATCGGGCTCCAGGAGGTCGACGTCCACTGGGGCGCCCGCAGCGAGTGGCGGGACCTGGCGGGCGAGCTGGGCAGGCGGCTCGGCATGCGGGTGTCGTTCGCCCCGATCTACAGCCTCGACCCGGCGACTGCGGGTGCGCCGCGGCGCGAGTTCGGGGTCGCGGTGCTGTCCCGGTACAGGATCGTGAGCGCCGAGAACCACGACATCACCCGGCTCTCCACCCAGGACCCGAACCCGGTACCGGCGCCCGCTCCCGGATTCGGCGAGGTGGTCCTGCGGGTGAAGGGGCTGCCCGTGCACGTGTACGCGACGCACCTCGACTACCGCGGCGACCCGTCCGTACGCACCGCCCAGGTGGCGGACACCCGCCGGATCATGGCCGAGGACCAGAAGGAGGAGCAGCGGCCCGTGCGGCAGATCCTGCTCGGCGACTTCAACGCGGCGCCGACCGCTCCCGAGCTGGCCCCGCTGTGGGAGAACCTGACGGACATCGAGCCGGGCGGCCCCACCTTCCCGGCGCAGGACCCGGTGCAGCGGATCGACTACGTGGCGGTGTCGAAGGACACCGTGCGGGTACGCGACGCGGGGGTGGCCGAGACGCTTGCCTCGGACCACCGCCCCGTTGTCGCGGACCTGTTGCTGCGGCGCTGAGCCTCAGCTGATCTTCGGCCGGGTCAGGTCGGTTGGGTCAGGTCGTAGAACGTGGCGCTGCCCGCCGTGACCTTCTTGAAGTTCGCCTCGACCCAGGTGGAGATCTTCGACGAGGTACCGCTGTTGCCGCCCATGCCGCCACCGCCGCCCTCCCCACTGGAGATGAAGTAGTGGATGCGGCCGTCCTCGACGTACTTCTTGAACTGGGAGAGCGTCGGGGACGGGTCGCTGCCGTTGAAGCCGCCGATCGCCATCACCGGATCGCCGGTGGCGAGCTGGTAACTGGCGGCGTTCTGCGAGCCGATGGCCGCGGCGCTCCAGGTGTAGTCGTCCGCGTTCCTCGCCAGGAGCTTCTTCGCCGCGGTGTCCACGGACGCGCCGTTGAGCAGCCCGCCCATGCCGCCGCCACCACCGCCGCCGCCCCGGAAGCCTTCGCCGGTGCCGGGCATGGCACCCGGCTGCTGCCCCTGCTGCGATGTGCCGGTCCGGCCCTGGCCCTGCTGGCTGCCGGTCGGGGGCTGCCCGCCCTGGCCGCCGGTGGGCGGCCGGCCCATGCCGCCGCCCTGCTGATTGCCCTGCTGCTTGCCCCGGCCCGGAGGCTGCATGCCGCCGCGGCCGCCACCGCCGCCGAATCCGCCCATCCCGCCGGCGGACGGACCGGCCGTGACGATCGAGCCCTGGTGCCCGGTGTTCAGCGTGTTCAGCGTGTAGGCGACCGGTCCGGCCAGCGAGGCGGCGAAGCCCAGCCCCACGGCGGCGAGGGCCAGTTGGCGCCCCAGCCGGGCCGCAAGCAGCAGGCCCGCCGCGCCCACGAGCCCGGCGACGAGTACGGCCTGCCGCAGCCACGGCAGATAGTCCGGGGTCCGGCCGAGCAGCACGTACGACCAGAGTGCCGTCGCGACGACGGTGAGCGCGAGCGCGGCACCCGCCCACCAGCGGGACCGCTCCTCCCAGAGGACCGTGACGCCCATCCCGATCAGCGCCGCGATGTAGGGGACCAGGGCCACCGTGTAGTACTGGTGGAAGATGCCGGCCATGAAGCTGAACACGCCCGCGGTCATCAGCAGCGAGCTGCCCCAGGCGAGGAAGGCCGCCCGGGCCGCGTCCGTCCTCCCCCAGCGCTTAATGCCTGGGAGGTGCCCCCCTGCCCGCCAGGTCAGCCAGACGCCCGCGACGAGCAGGATCAGCGCGGCGGGCAGCAGCCAGGAGATCTGGCTGCCGATCTCGGAGTTGAACATCCGGCCGATGCCGGTCTCGCCCCACTGACCGCCGGACCCGCCGCCGGGGCCGCCCCCGCCGCCGACGCTGCCGGTCTCCTCGCCGTTGATCCGGCCGAGCCCGTTGTAGCCGAAGGTCAGCTCAAGGAACGAGTTGTTCTGCGAGCCGCCGATGTACGGACGTGAGGAGGCGGGCCACAGCTCGACGATCGCCACCCACCAGCCGCCCGCGACGGCCATCGCCAGGGCCGAGAGCCCCAGCTGGCCGAACCGCTTGCGTAGGGAGACGGGTGCGAACACCGCGTACAGCACCGCCAGCGGCGGCAGGATCAGGAACGCCTGAAGGGTCTTGGACAGGAACGCGAGACCCACCGCGACGCCCGCCCACACCAGCCACTTGGTGCGGCCGTGCTCCATCGCGCGCAGCACGCAGTAGACCGTGACGGTCATCAGCAGCGCGAGCAGCGCGTCCGGGTTGTTGAAGCGGAACATCAGCGCGGCGACGGGCGTCAGCGCGAACACCGCCATGGTGATCAGCCCGGCGGCGGCGCTGAAGCGGCGCCGTACGGAGGCGTACAGCACCCCGGCCGTCGCCACGCCCATCAGCACCTGCGGCAGCAGGATCGCCCAGGAGCTGAGGCCGAGGACGCGCACTGACACGGCCATCGGCCACAGGGTCGCCGGGGGCTTGTCGACGGTGATGGCGTTGGCCGAGTCCAGCGAGCCGAAGAAGAAGGCCTTCCAGCTCTGGCTGCCGGCCTGCGCGGCCGCGGAGTAGAAGGAGTTGGCGTAGCCGGAGGCGCTGAGGTTCCACAGGTAGGCCACCGTGATGACCAGCAGCATGCCGAGGAAGGCCGGACGCGCCCAGCCGGGGTCCTCGGGCCGGCCCCGCCACACGCGGTGCGGCAACGACCGGCCGGGACGCCCGTGGTTCACGGTCGCGGCGGCGGGCGGGGGCGCGTCCGGTGGGGAGGTGAGGTGATCGGGACGGAGCGTGGTCATCGGGCGTTCCTCAGGTCGTGGCGGGTGTCATCGGCCGGGACGGGGGCGGGGGCCGGAGCGGGGACGGGGGCAGGGTCCGCGAGCGCGGAGGCCGGAACCGCGGCAGCGCGGTCCGGGCCGTGAGCGAGGCCGTCGCGGTCCGGGCCGTGCTCACGGCCGTCGCGGTCCGGGAAGACCCAGGCGCGGAAGAGCAGGAAGCGCAGCACCGTTGCCGCGAGGTTGGCCGCGATGAGCACGGCGAGCTCGGTGGAGTGCGAGGGCGCTCCGGTCGCCGCCCCCAGCGCGGCCAGCGAACCGCTGGTCAGCGCGAGGCCGATGGCGAACACCACGAGGCCCTGTGCCTGGTGGCGTACGGCTCCGCCCCGGCCGCGCACCCCGAACGTGAGCCTCCGGTTGGCCGACGTATTGGCGACGGCCGACACCAGCAGCGCGCCCCCGTTGGCGATCTGCGGGCCGGCGCCCAGCCGGAACAGCGAGTACAGGGCCAGGTAGAAGAGGGTCGAGAGGGCGCCCACGACGCAGAACCCGACCAGCTGCCGGGCCAGTCCGCCCGGCACCCCGCCGATCCGCCGGTCGCGCGGGTCGTCGCCGAAGGGCCGGGCCAGCCGGTCCAGCGGCAGCGCGCCGACGGCCAGCGCGCGCCCGACCCGCCAGACGCCCAACAGGTCGTCGGTGGCGGTCCGCACGATGTGGACCGTCGAGTCGGGGTCGTCGACCCAGTCGACCGGCACCTCGTGGATGCGCAGCCCGGCCCGCTCGGCGAGCACCAGCAGCTCGGTGTCGAAGAACCAGCCGGTGTCCTCGACCATCGGCAGCAGCCGTTGCGCGACATCACGGCGGATCGCCTTGAACCCGCACTGCGCATCGCTGAACCGGGCGGCCAGCGACGAGCGCAGGATGATGTTGTACGCCCGCGAGATGAACTCCCGCTTCGTCCCCCGCACCACCCGCGAACTGCGGGCGAGACGCGAGCCGATGGCCAGGTCGGAGTGGCCGGAGATCAGCGGGGCGACCAGCGGGAGCAGCGCGTTCAGATCGGTGGAGAGATCCACGTCCATGTACGCGAGGACCGGGGCGTCCGAGTGCGACCAGACCGTGCGCAGCGCCCGTCCCCGGCCCTTCTCCTCCAGCCGGAAGGACCGCACCCGGGGAAGCGCCGCCGCGAGCCGCCGCGCCACCTGCGCGGTCCGGTCGGTGCTCGCGTTGTCCGCGACCGTGATCCTGAAGTCGTACGGGAAGGTACGCGCCAGATGGTCGTGCAGCCGCAGCACACACGGTTCGAGGTCCTTCTCCTCGTTGTAGACGGGTACCACCACATCGAGTACGGGGGCACCTGCCACATCGCCCGCGCCGGCCAGGAGGTGTTCCCGGGCCGGCAGGGTGCCCCAAGGAGTGTCGGTTCGCATGACATCGACACTCGCCAACCGCGCTGTCACACCCGTGTGCTGAGCCTGTGGCCCCCCTGTGAGTGCTCCGGGCCGTCCCCGCACCCCGGGTCCGCCGGCAGATGGACGGCGAACACCGTGTCCCCCGGCACCGAACGCACCTCGGCGAGCCCGCCGTGCGCGGCGGTGACGGCCTGCACGATGGCGAGACCGAGCCCCGTCGACCCGGCGTGCCGGGAGCGCGAGGCGTCCCCGCGCGCGAACCGTTCGAAGACGTGCGGCAGCAGCTCCGGCGGGATGCCGGGCCCGTTGTCCTGGACCTCCAGGGTGACCCACGGATACCCGGCCCCCGCGCGCACCCGGGCCGTGACCGTGGTCCCGGGCGGGGTGTGCGTACGGGCGTTGGCCAGCAGGTTGACCAGCACCTGCTGGATCCTGGTCGGATCGGCCCGTACGGTCGCGGGCACCTCGGGCAGTTCAAGGCGCCAGTGGTGCGTGGGTCCGGGCCCGTCCGGGGAGGCCGTCCGGCCCGCGACGCGGGCGTCGCTCACCGCGTCTATGACGAGCGGTGACAGATCGGTGCTCTCGTACGAGAGCGGCCGTCCGGCATCCAGCCTGGCGAGCAGCAGCAGATCCTCCACCATGCCCGTCATGCGTTCGGCCTCCGACTCGATCCGCCCCAGCGCGTGCCGGGTGTCGGGGCCGGTGCTCTCCCGGCCGCGCCGGGTCAGTTCGGCGTATCCGCGGATCGAGGCGAGCGGGGTGCGCAGCTCGTGGCTGGCGTCGGCGACGAACTGCCGGACCCGCATCTCGCTCTTCTGCCGCGCGTCCAGGGCCGAACCGACGTGGCCCAGCATCCGGTTGAGGGCCGCGCCGACCTGGCCGACCTCGGTCCGCGGATCGGCCTCCGCCCCGGGAACCCGTTCGAAGAGGGCGACCTCGCCGCTGTGCAGCGGTATTTCGGAGACGCGCGTCGCGGTGGCGGCCACCCGGCGCAGCGGCCGCAGGGCGACCGTGACCATGGCGGCGCCCGCGATCCCGGCGGCGATGAGCCCGGCCCCGGTCACACAGACCTCGACGAGGATCAGGGTGCTGAGGGCCTTGCTCACCTCGGCGGTGGGAATGCCGACGAGGACGGTCGTGCCGTCGCTCATGGGGACGGCCTCCACCCGGTAGCCGCCGAGTCCGGGCATCTCGACGTCGTACGCGTTGCGGTCCGCGCGGACTCCGGCCGCCTCCAGGACATCCTGCTGGGCCCCGGTCAGCGGCTCGTTGCTCGGCTGCACGCCGGGCCCGCCGTCCTTCACGACCACCGAATCGGTGACCGCGCCGTCCGCGAGGACGGCGCCGAACGTATTGAGGGGCTGGCCTCCCCCGCCGATGAATCCGAGCGGTTCCTTGCCCTTGAGCCCACCGGGTACGGGCGCACCCGGCATCCGCTCGGCCCGGACGGCGATGTCGCGCAGCTGGTCGTCGAGCTTGCCGTACATATAGCTGTGGAAGGCGATGGCGGTGACCGAGCCGATCACGGCCGCGACGACCGCGATCAGCGTCACCGCGGAGACGACGAGCCGGGTCCGCAGCGTCCACGGCCCCTTCCGCAACCTCACCAGCCGTTTCACCGGGCTGCTCGCGGGGCTGCTCTCCCTCCTACTCACCGGGCTTGATGAGATATCCCGCCCCGCGCCGGGTGTGGATCATCGGCGTCCGGCCGGCGTCGATCTTCTTGCGCAGGTACGAGATGTAGAGCTCGACCACGTTGGCCTGGCCGCCGAAGTCGTAGTTCCAGACCCGGTCCAGGATCTGCGCCTTGCTCAGCACCCGGCGCGGATTGCGCATCAGGAAGCGCAGCAGCTCGAACTCGGTCGCGGTGAGGTGGATGTTGGCACCGCCCCGGCTCACCTCGTGGCTGTCCTCGTCCAGCGTCAGGTCGCCGACGGCGAGCATCGACTCGCTGCGCACCGCCGCCGTACCGGAGCGCCGGATCAGCCCGCGCAGCCGGGCCACGACCTCCTCCAGGCTGAACGGCTTCGTGACGTAGTCGTCGCCGCCCGCCGTGAGCCCGGCGATCCGGTCCTCGACGGAATCCCGCGCGGTCAGGAACAGCACCGGTACGTCGGAGAGCTCCCGGCGCAGCCTGCCGAGGACGGCGAGCCCGTCCATGTCGGGCAGCATCACATCGAGGACCACCGCGTCGGGCCGGAAGTCACGGGCGGTACGGACGGCACCGGCGCCGTCCCCGGCGCTGCGCACCTCCCAGCCCTCGTAACGCAGCGCCATGGAGAGCAGCTCGGCCAGCGGGGCCTCGTCGTCCACGACCAGGACCCGGACGGGGCTGCGGTCCGGCCTGAGCAGTTCGGTACGCCCCTGGGGCGAGGTCGTCGTCGTCATGCCCCAACCCTGTGAGACGCCTCTGAGAGAGTTCTTTCCCGATTCTGTGAATTCCCTGAGAAAGGCACGGGAGGAGGGACCGCCCTGGGCCCGGCGGCCCCGGCCCTCACCGCGTCAGCAGTCGAACAACGCCTTCGCGTTGTCGTGGCAGACCGCCCGCAGCCAGTCGTCCCCGAGCTCCAGCCGCTCCAGGGCGTGCAGTTGATGGGCGTACGGATACGGGATGTTCGGGAAGTCCGTCCCCAGCAGGATCCGGTCCCCGAGCGCCGCGAGCCGCCCCCGCTCCGCCACCGGGAAGGGGGTGAAGTCCTCCGTGAAGTCGGTGAACACCATCGTCGTGTCGAGCCGCACCTCCGGGTACGCCTCCGCGAGCGCCAGGAACTCCGTGTACTCCGGCATCCCCATGTGCGCCACGATCAGCCGCAGCCGGGGATGCCTGGCGAGCAGCCGGCCGACCGGTTGTGGCCCGGTGTGCTTCCCGGGCGCGGGCCCGGACCCGCAGTGCATCACGACCGGGACCCCGGCCTCGGCGAGCAGCCCCCACACGGGTTCCAGCAGCGGATCGTTCGGGTCGTACGCCCCGACCTGCAGATGCGACTTGAAGACCCGCGCCCCGGCCCCGACCGCCTCCGCCACGTACCGCTCCACGCCCTCCTCGGGGAAGAAGGTGGCGGTGTGCAGACAGTCGGGCACCCGGTCCGCGAACCCGGCCGCCCAGCCGTTCAGCCAGGCCGCCATGCCCGCCTTGTGCGGGTAGAGCATCGAGGTGAACCGGAGCACACCGAACGAACGGAGCAGCGCGAGCCGTTCGTCCTCGTCGTGCCGGTAGGCGATCGGCCACTCCATCCCGGTCAGCGGACCGGCTGAGTCGAAGTAGGCCCAGACCTTGCGCAGCACCTGCTCCGGCATGAAGTGGGTATGGACGTCGATGAGCCCCGGCAGCCCGAGCCGTTCCCAGAACCGCACCACTCCATCGCGGCCTGCAAGGTCATCACTCATCCGGCACCCTCTCCCATCCATCCGACCGCCGCTCGCCCGACCGCCCGATCGTTCGCCCGTTCGCCCGTTCGCCCGTTCGCCCGACGATCTCAGAACAGCCCGTCCTGCGACACGCCGCCCCCGACGCCGACGGTCGGCACGCTCACCCCGGCCTCCGGGCCGGCCGCCGCCAGCGCCCAGCCGGTCATCAGCCGGGTGTCCACCACGACGACGCCGTCCGCACCGGTCTCCAGATGCAGATCCGGCCCGGCCGCCGCGACCAGCCGCCCCGCGACGGCGCCCCCGTCCACCAGCCCGGTCACCGCCCGCACCGCACCGCCCTGCCCGCCAACCCCACCGATCCCCCCCACCTCACCGGCCCTGCCGGCCTCACCGATCCCGAAGATCCCCGCGTGGTCGACTGCCTCGAACGGCAGCCGCTCCAGCGCCTCGGGCCAGCCGCCCCCGTCGAGCGCCACCGCCCGCCCGTACAGCTCCGCCACCTCACCGGACCGCCCGGCCGCCCCGGGGAGCTCCGTCCGCACCGCCCGCTTTCGCGCGTACGGAATCCGGTCCGGCACCCCGAGCGCGGCCCGGAGCAACTCCTCGGCCCGGCGCGCCGCCATCAACGGCCCCCGCCCCAGCCAGCTGAAGACCACCGCCCCCTGCTCCCGCAGCCGGGCCGCGCCGCGCTGTTCGGCGGTGATCCCCACCTTCACCATCCCGGGCCCGAACCAGGCCAGGTACACGCGGTAGGTACGCGGATCATCGGGAATCGTGTCGGCCGCCACCGAGTGCGCCCGGTCCAGCCGCCCGCACTCCGGACACCTGCCCCCGGTGCTCCGCGCCGCCACCACGGCCCCCACCGGACACGCGTTCCCCCGGGCCCCGGCACAGCCCCGCACCCCCTCGGCCCGGAACCCGAACTCGGTCCCGTACGCCAGCGCGCTCCCCCGGACCGCCCGCCCCTTCCGCCACCCGAGCACGGGACCGCCACGCTCCTCGGGCCACCGGAGCCCGGTGCACTGCCATTCCACGCACGAGCTCCCTTGTTCCGTGGCCAAAAGTACCTACAGCGCCGTCGCCGGCCCGGGGACTTCGCGGACACGGCCCAAGGACTGTCCCGCGATCCCCGGCGGGACAGCCCCTAGAATCCGGGCCATGCCCCTGACCGTGAACGACGTGGCGCGGTTCGAGGCCTCCATGCCCCGCCTGGAGGCCATCGCCTACCGCCTCCTCGGCTCCGCGACCGAGGCCGAGGACGCCGTACAGGACACCTTCCTGCGCTGGCAGGCCGCCGATGTCGACCGTATCGAGGTCCCCGAGGCCTGGCTGACGAAGGCGCTCACCAACCTGTGCCTCAACCAGCTCACCTCGGCCCGCGCCCGGCGAGAGATGTACGTGGGCCAGTGGCTCCCCGAGCCACTGCTCGCCGGAGACCCGATGCTCGGCCCCGCCGACACCGCCGAACAGCGCGAATCGGTCTCGTACGCGGTGCTCGCCCTCATGGAGCGGCTCTCCCCCAACGAGCGGGCGGTGTACGTGCTGCGGGAGGCGTTCGGATACCCGCACCGTGAGATCGCCGGGATCCTCGACCTCACCGAGGCCGCCTGCCAGCAGATCCTGCACCGCGCCAAGAAGCACGTCGCGGAGGGCAGGACCCGCACCGAGATCGACGAGGCGACCGCCCGGCGGATCGTCGGGGAGTTCCTCGCGGCCGCCACCAGCGGCCGGACCGAGCCGCTGGTGCGGCTGCTCACCGAGGACGCCGTCTCCATCGGCGACGGAGGCGGAAAGGTCCCGGCCCGCGCCAAGGCGTTCGAGGGCGCCCTCGCGGTCGCGACGTTCATGCGGGGCCTGTTCAAACCCGGCAAGGCCATGCGCGCCCTGGTCGGCGGCTCCCCCGGGGTCTACGCCACGACCGCCAACGGCGCCCCCGCCATCGTGGCGGTCTTCGAGGGCCGGGTCGTCGGGATCATGTGCCTGGAGATCACCCCCGAGGGCATCGCCGCGATCCTCAACCAGGTCAACCCCGACAAGCTCGAACGCGCGACCCAGCGCTGGGCGGCCGTCGGCGACCACGGGGACCCCCTGTTCAACGCCTTCTAGTCCGATGTGAGGCGCATCACACCCTGCTCCTGTCAGGAAACGGCGGGCTGCCCGGTTCAAGGGGCGAACCCGCGCGAGACAGGAGCAGGGAAATGCAGCACCGAATCATCGTTCTCGGAGCCGGATACACCGGAGCCACCGCCGCCGGGCGCCTCGCCAAGCGCCTGCGCCGCGAAGACGTCACCATCACCCTCGTCAACGCCGAGCCCGACTTCGTCGAGCGGGTCCGGATGCACCAGCTGGCGGTCGGCCAGGACCTCAGGCCCCGGCCCTTCAGCGAGATGTTCGCGGGGACCGGGGTCGAGCTGAAGCTCGCGGAGGTCACCGGCATCGACGTCGGCCGCAAGACGGTCGCCGTCAGGGACGCGAACAGCGCCGAGGAGCAGGAGCTGGCCTACGACAGCCTCGTGTACGCGCTCGGCAGCAGCTGGAACACCCAGGGCGTCCCCGGCACCGCCGAGCACGCCCACGAGATCGCCGGCCGCCCCGGAGCACTCCGGCTGCGCGAGCGCCTGGCCGGCCTGGACGCCGGACAGCCCGTGGTCGTCGTCGGCGGCGGCCTCACCGGCCTGGAGGCCGCGACCGAGATCGCCGAGGCCCGCCCGGACCTCGACGTCGCCCTCGCCGCCCGAGGCGGGCTCGGCGACTGGCTCTCACCCAAGGGCCGCCTGCATCTGCGGAAGGTCTGCGACCGGCTCGGCATCACCGTGCACGAAGACACCGCCGTCACCGGCGTCGACGCCGACCGCGTGGCCGCCTCCGACGGCACGTCCATCCCGGCCGCGGTCACCGTGTGGACCACCGGCTTCGCGGTCCACCCGATCGCGAGGGCCACCGCCCTGGAGGTCACCGGCACGGGCCAGATCGTCGTCGACGGGACCATGCGTTCGGTCTCGCACCCGGACGTGTACGCGGTCGGCGACGCGGCCATGGCGATGGGCCCCGGCGACAAGCCCCTGCGGATGTCGTGCGCCTCGGGCACCCCCGCCGCATGGCAGGCCGCCGACACCATCGCGGCACGCCTGACCGGCGGCAAGCTCCCGGACACCCCGCTCCGCTACTTCAACCAGTGCATCTCGCTGGGCCGCAGGGAAGGCCTCATCCAGTACGTCACCGCGGACGACCGCGCCGTCAGCGCGGCCCTGACCGGGCGGCTCGCCGCCGTCTACAAGGAACTGGTCTGCAAGGGCGCCGCCTGGGGCGTCGCCCACCCGACCCTCGGCCTCCCGGCCAGGCGCCGGCCGGTCGCCCGGCCCGAGCAGCAGCCCCACGAGGCCGCGGTCGCCAACGCCGAGGCCTGACGGGCGCACGCTCCCCGCGCACACGCTGTCGCAGGGAGCGTCGCTCCGACGCGGTTCATTCGCGCCAAACGGCGACCAGGCGCCCCGCCAGAGCCAGTACCAGCGCTGCCGCGAGGAGATACAGGCCAAGACGTTCTTCGGGCACTACCGGTGACCACACCCGCCAGGCCGACGAGCTGTAGCTGTCGGCGTCCATGGAGGATCCGTGCAGGTAAACACCGGAGAGCGTGAGCCCCGTGCTGGTCCGGCTTCGCAACCACAGGAGAGCGCCTATGGCGGCGCAGGTCGCCGCTATCGCGTACAAGGCCGTAGCGCTGCGCGGGGTCTGTCTCTTCACGGGCTCTTCCTCGCCTCTGTCGTCGTGTTGTACGGATCCTCTCGCCGCCCACACCGATCACCTGAGGGCAGAGTCGTGCCGAGCGCCGGTACGCCTACGGCGCACCCCGGTGAACTCGTACAACAGCACGTCATCCACGAGCCGGTTCGTGTACAGCCGACGGGTGTCACGCTCCCCAAGGTTCTCCAGGGCGGCAAGCACCAGACCCGGGTCCGTCGCGGCAGCCGACCGTAACTGGACGACCTCCCCACGGGTCAGCCCTTCGATGCCGTACGACGGGCCGTCGGCACCCACCACGGCCCCCGCCTCCCGCGCATCGGTCACGGAGCGGCGGAACGCCTCGGGCGGGTCCGTACGCCCATGCCCCACGGGCTCCCCTTCCCGCGCCAGAGCGGCGGTGATCCAGGCCGCCGGGCGGACCGGCCGCCATCCGGCAGCCAGGCCGCAGAGCTCGGCCGCGATGTCGCGCGCGTCGAGGCCCCGGTCGATGAGCGGGCGCAGCGCGTACGCGAGACGGCGCAGCCCCTCGTGCTGGGTCCATCCTACGAGCGGCCGCACCTGCCGGGCGGTGGCGATGTCCCGGGCCACCTGAAGCGGGGACCGCCGCGCCGGACGGCCGGATGTCGCGCGCCTGCGCGAGGTGTAGTTCAACTTCCCACTCACATCAGCTCTGCGTACGTCGTGGTGGGGCCCGGAAGAATGGGGCGCACGCCCGCCTGAACTGCGTTTTCCCACAGACGGGTTGTCCAGAGCCCCGGTTCTCGCCCGCCCGGCCTCGACCGCACGGTCCCGGCCCGCGTCCGTCACCCCGCACACCCGCGCCCCGTAGCCGGCGCCCTCCAGACGGTGGCCCATCGCCGCGTCGTACACGGCCGGGATCGTCGCCGCGTAGACCGTCGCCGTGCCCGCGTACCGGCGGCCGGGCAGACGCAGGTTCCGCTTCGTCCCGTGCCGCCGCCACACCAGCGCACCCAACTCCCGTAACACCCGGACGTGCCGCTTCACCGTCGCCACCGACACCCCGCACCGGGCAGCCGTACCCTCCAGGTCGTACAGGACGAACCCGAGCCGGTAGTCCATCCGCCCGGCCAGATCCCGCGCGACGACCAGCGTCGTCGCCCCTGCCCGGCGGTGCAGACCCGCCTCGACGAGCCACATCACCGCCCGCAGCCACGCACGCGGCCGGGCGCTCCGGGAAGCCGTCGCATCGAGCTCCTGAAGGAGGCGAGGCACGGGGGTCCATGCCGGATCCGGGCATGACGGAGAAGCGCAGCACGAAGCCGCGCCGGTGGGATGGCGCATCACAGTCCGTGGGGTGAGGAGCGGCCGGTGGGGCCGCTGAATTCAAAGGGGGGGCGGAGCCGTTCCGGACGACGGCTCAGGGCATGGGAGTGGTCACCACGCCGGTACCGGCCCTACGATCGAACGCGAATCCTTCTCTTCAGGGTGGATTTCGGATCGGCGGGCTGATCACCCGCTGGTCACTACGGCCGGGCGGTCTCTACACCGCTCGGCCGTTCTCATCCAGCGGCAGGCCCTTGTGCTTCCCGGTCGGCCCGACGCCGTTGCGCTCCGCTCTGACCCTTGCCGATCTGCTGGGCACGGGCCGCAGAAATGCCTCCCAGGAGCTGCCCGATGTCCTTCCATGTCCTGCCTTGTTCCTTCAGGGCGTTGACACGCTGCTGCCGAAGTTGCCGAAGCTTCGTCTGGTAGCTGGGCCACTCCTCCAACGCCCGCGACACGGCCAAGGCGCAAGCCTCGTCGTCCTCGATGTCCCTGAATGCCGCGATGGCTTCCACCAGGCGTTTCACCTCCTGGATCTGCTCAGGGTCATTCACCATCCCCGCGCTCCCTCCTGCGGCGCGGCCAGCACGACTGTAAACCCCGGGCTTGACGCAATCAACCCCGGGGTTTAACTTCGTTCTCGCGAGGCCGACCAACGGTCCCGTAGCAACAGAACGGCCCCGGCCCGGAGTTCGCACCTCCGCTCGGCCGGGGCCAGTCAGAACCTGAGATCACCAGGAGACCGACCATGCGCCATCCTTCCACCCCGGTACCCCCACCCGACAGGCGGCTCGTCACGCTGCCTCCGGTCGTGGCGCTGTCCTCCCAGCAGCAACGGGGCGTGCACTGCGTCTTCTGCGGTACGGCCCTGCACACCGGGGCGGTCCGCGACCTCGGCCCGCGACTGACCAAGGCGCACGGATCGGTGGTCCGCTGGTTCCCGCGCAGCTGCCGGTCGTGCTGGGAGGCACAGCGATGACGTGCGACCGCTGCGGCCGGCCAATCGCCGCTGGAGACGAGGAACGCGTAATGATCCACGGCGCGTCAGGGGCGGGCGGCACGATCACCGTGCACGCGGCGTACTGCCTCCCACCACGGTCCCGCCCGGCTCCCGCCCATCGCGTTTAGGGCACGGCATACGGCCCTGGGCCTCACCCAAATGTTCGCGCTCCGAGCCGGCCTGCGGGTCATCCCGCTGCGGAACACCCGGCACACATGCAGTTCGCTGCTGGTCGCGCTCAAAGTGCATCCGAAGATCGCGCAGCGCATCGTTCGGCACTCACAGATCGCCATGACGAGGGAGGTCTACGCCGAAGCGAGCGAGGAAGAAGTACGCGATGCGATCGGCAGGCTGTCCGGCGCCATGGGCGGTACCGGCTGACAGCGATGGGCACGGTTGCTGTACTTCGCTGCCGCACGGGCAACGCGAGAGGCCCCCAGGATTTCTCCTGGGGGCCTCTCGCCTGCTGTGCACTCGGCAGGATTCGAACCTGCAACCTTCTGATCCGTAGTCAGATGCTCTATCCGTTAAGCTACGAGTGCTTGTGCGTTCCGGGCTTTTTTCTGCCCCGTCGGCGTTGCGAGAACAACATTACATGACCTGCGCCGTGACGCGAAATCCATTAGCCGCACTACTGCTGAGCTGCGAGATCACCGGTTCGAGACACCCCCCGATCGGCCCAGTCCCGACCCTGTTCCAGCCCCGCCCAGCCCCACCCCGACGCACGAACGACCGAAGCCCCGGCCAGTGGCACGGGGCTTCGGTGATCAAGCGGAGGCGGAGGGATTTGAACCCTCGATGGGCTTTAAAACCCAAACCGCATTAGCAGTGCGGCGCCATAGACCGGACTAGGCGACGCCTCCAGCACACCCCGCGCAAGCGCGGGTGGTGCGTGCAGATGATGACACAGCTGAGCACTGCGTCACCAATCGCCGCCTACGTTACTAGGCAGCCGGCCGCTAGGGCAAAGCGTCTGCGTTGCGCAACGCCGTGGCGTGCGAAGCGTTAGTCATGCGGGGGCGCCGCCCCCGCCGTTCCCCTCCGTCGCCGGCCACTGCCGCCGACGTGCACGAGCACAGGAGCCCGCATGCTGCGTCGCCTCGCCCTCACCGCTGTCGTGTCCCTTGCCGCACTGTCCGCCGCCGCCCCCGCCGCGACGGCTTCGGCCGGTCCGCTGCCGCGGCCGTTGCTGCCGCTGCCCCTCCTCCAGGGCGACGACGGCCGGACGCATCTGACCGTGGTCGTCTCGGGATCGGGGGACCCGGCGGCGGACGGCAGCTACGAGCTGGAGTGCGATCCGGCGGGCGGCAGCCACCCCGCGGCGCGGCAGGCCTGCGACCGGCTGGCGCAGCTGCCGGGCGAGAGCGCGGACCCGTTCGCCCCGGTTTCCCCGGACGCGATGTGCACGCAGCAGTACGGCGGGCCGGCCACCGCCCGGGTCACCGGTAGCTGGCGGGGGCGAAGCATCGATGCCGCGTTCGACCGGACCAACGGGTGCGAGATCGGGCGCTGGAACAGCCTGCGCCCGGTGCTCCCGAACGTCCGCTGAGCAGCGGCTGCGCAGGGCGCGGGAGGGCGCACGGGGCGCGTAATGGGCCAGAGCCGTACACCGTATGCACAGAACCTTGGTGAGAGCTCCCCCTCATCCGCCGCCCCTTGCCCCTCCCCTGCCTTTAGACTCCTCCAGTGACAGCCTGAGGCCCGAGGGGCAAGATGGGGCCGCTGTCGGCAAGGTGCAGTAATCAGGGAGGAAGCGTCGTCGTGAGCAGCAGGCCATCCCGAGGCGCTGCTCGCCTCGCAGCCATACTCGACGC
The DNA here is from genome assembly GCF_036226405.1 of Streptomyces sp. NBC_01260. Lineage (NCBI taxonomy): Bacteria > Bacillati > Actinomycetota > Actinomycetes > Kitasatosporales > Streptomycetaceae > Streptomyces > Streptomyces sp. NBC_01260. The sequence goes on from NZ_CP108464.1 coordinate 3,967,231, forward strand.
CCTTCCGGACGGGCTTCTGCTCGTCAACTGCAACGGTACGGTCGTCAACGCCAACACCATCGCCCTCGAAATGTTCGAGACGCCGGGCACCGCGCTCGTCGGACGCGGACTGCTCGATCTGCTTCCGGAGTTCGACTCCAAGCTGATCCCGGGGTCGATGCGGAGGCCGGAGGCTGCGGACGAGCGGGGCCGTACCAAGCCCACGCGGATGACCGCGCGGCGGACCGACGGCAACGAGTACCCCGTCGAGGTGACGAGCGCCAGCCTGGAGGACGGGCAGGCCGCGTACAACGACGTCCAGGTGAGTTACAGCGGCACTTATACGGGTGACGAGCTGCTGATGCTCGTCGTGCGCGACCTGTCGGGCACCGTCGACACCGAGGCCGAGCTGGCCCGCTCGCAGCGCCAGACCGAGATGATCCTGCGGGCCGCCTCCGAGGGTGTCGTCGGCACGGACACGGACGGCCGGGTCGTCCTGGTCAACCCCGCCGCCGCGCAGATCCTCGGCTTCCGCGCCACCGACCTGGGCGGCCAGGAGCTGCATCCGCTGATCCTGCACTCGCGGGCCGAGGGCGAGCCGTTCCCGTACGAGGAATCGCCGCTGGCCGACACCCTCAAGTCGGGGCGCAAGCACCGGGTGCGCGGGCAGGTCCTGTGGTCCAAGAGCGGCGCGCAGGTGCCGGTCGACCTGACCACGGCACCCGTGCGGGACGGCGACCAGCTGGTCGGCGCGGTGATGACGTTCACCGACCGCAGGCCGTACGAGGAACTCGGCGAGCAGCACTCGGCCGAGATCACCGAACTGACCGCGAACCACACCGGCGCAGTCACCGAACTGACCGCGAATCACACCGCCGAGATCACCCGGCTGACGGAGCTGCACGCCGCGGAACTGGCCGACCGGGCCGAGCGGTACGCCTCCGCGCTGGAGGAGCAGGCCGACCGGATGGAGGAACAGGCCGGGCAGCTGGCGGACCTGTCCGCCCGTCACACCCAGCTGACCGCCGTGCTCGGCGAGTCGCTGCGCGGACCGCTGGAGGAGCTGCGCGGCGAGCTGTCCACGCTCGCCGCCGACCCCGCGGGCCAGCTGTGGCCCGAGGCCAACCAGATCCTGCATCACCTGGCCGCGGGCTACGCACGGATGACGACGCTCGTCGACAACGTGCTGAGCTACCAGCGCCTGGACGGCGGCTCCGAAGCGCTCGTCAAGACGAACGTGCTGCTCGACGGCGTGGTGACGGCCGGTATCGACGCCGCGGTCGAGCTGATCGGCCCCGGCCGCGCCCAGTTCGCGGTGCACGCGCCGCCGATCGAGGCCGAGGTCGACGCGGGGCGGCTGGTGACCGCGCTCGCGCACCTCGTCGCGGACGTCGCCGGGGTCGACTCGACCGGCAAGGCACGGCTGGTGCCGGGCGGTGGCTACGTCGACTCGACGGTCGTCGTCGCCGCCGCACAGCGCGGTGAGGTCGTACGGATCGAGGTGCGCGGACCGTTCGCCGGGGGAGACCCGGTGCACGAGCCGATCGTGCGCGGGATCGTGCGGGCGCACGGCGGCGTGCTCCAGACACACGAGATGCCGGGCATGAGCGGCAGCGCGTACGTGCTCGAAGTACCGCTGGGCGCGGGCTCGGGGACAGCGGTGCCTCCGATGGCCCCGGAGGTTCCGGGGAGCCCGGGAGGTATGGAGGTTCCGGGGAGCCCGGGAGGTATGGAGGTTCCGGGGAGCCCGGGAGGTATGGAGGTTCCGGGGACTCCGACGGCTCCCGGGGCTGCGGAGGCCCCCATGGCTCCGGAGGGGCCGATGGCTCCCGGGGCTCCGATGGCTCTGGAAGTCCCTCAGGATCCTCAGGTTTCTCAGGCACCTCAGGTTTCTCAGGCACCTCAGGTTCCTCAGGTTTCTCAGGCGATTGAGGTGGCTCCAGGGGCCGCGGGTGGTCATGAGGGCGGCGGGGGGCGGCGCCGGGGGCGCAGGGCCTCCACGGATGCCTTCCTGGAGAGCCCGGTGGGCGGTTCCGAGGGCGCGGGCGAGCCCGGGGCGGCGGCCGGGGACACCGGGGCCGGCGAACCGACCGGGCGGCGGCGGGCCCGGCGCAGGCCTGCGGCCGGAACCGCGGACGAGTCCGTGGGCCCGTCCGCGTCCGCGGCTGCCGTCGAGCACGACGGGCCGAACCCGCACGAACAGATTCCGGCCGGGCAGCGCGGGGGTTCCGGGCGCAGGCGCGGCCGGCCCAGCCCGGCGGAGACCGGCGCCCAGGTCGCCGACGGACAGCAGGGACCGGGGCAGGCCCTGGCGCTGCCCGCTGCCGCTGCCCCGTCCGAGGGGTCCGTGGTGACGGCGGCCGAGGGCGCTCAGGGGGCCGGGGGCCGTCCGCAGCGCGGGCAGACCGTGCCGCCTCAGGGCGTTCCGGCCGAGGCGCCGACGCCGGTACCGGCCGCTGGACACCGGGCGCGCCAGGGTGGGGAGAGCCGGCTGGCCCTTCCTGCCGCCATGCCGTCGGTGAACGCCGTGGAGTCCCAGGGCCCTGCGGCCTTCTCCGATCTCGACGGGGTCGCCCGGCCGCTGGCGTCGGCTCAGGAGGCCCGTCCGGCCGCGCCCGCTCCGGAATCCGCGCCCGTACCCGCGCGGCAGCAGCCGACCGGGCGACGGGCCCGGCGCGCGCTCTCCGTCGCACAGGACCGGGCCGCCCAGGCCGAACCGACGGGCCCTCGGGTCCCCTTCGCCCTGCCGCCCGCCGCCGCCGACCGGCTGCCGCCGAACGCCGCCGACCAGATGCCGCCCGTCGCCGAGGCCGACGCCTCGCTGCCGGGGCGTCACGACGCGGTGTCCGGTCCGCCGGACCTCGACCACACCCCGGCACAGGCACACCCGCTGCCGACCGGACGACGCCGGGCCCGGCACGCGGACGCGCAGGCGGCCCCGCCGCAGCAGCCGCCCGGGGCATCGGGGCTGCCCGAGACGGCTCCCTCCGCTCTGCCCGAGCATGGCGCCCCGTCCGCACCCGCTGCCCCGTCCACGCAGCCGGCACCGGCCGCAGCGCAGGACGGTGGCTGGGAACAGGACAATGGCTGGGAGCAGGACGGCGGCTGGGAGCAGGACGGCGTACCGGGCCAGGGCCGGATCCAGGGTCCGGCTGCGGCGGCCGGGGCTCCCGGGGAGCAGCCCGACGGCGACTCGGAGTGGCCCGGGGCGGGCCGCACCACGCACACCACCGGCACGACCCCGGCCGGCAACGCCCGCGGCCCCGCAGACCCCGACGGTCCCACCGGATCCGACGAGTCCCGTCCGCGGACCCTCGTGCCCGGACCGGACGCACGGAGGCAGCCGCTGCCCGCCGAGGCGCCCATGCCCGGTGAGTCCTCGGACTCGACGCACGGGCGCGCGTTCAGCGTGCGGACGCTCGGGCAGGGCGTGCCGTTCGCCCAGCACATCACGCACCAGCAGAACCAGACACTCGGCGGCGCCGGCCGGCGCCGCAAGCTCGCCGCACCACCCGAGAGCGACCCGGCCGACCAGGCCGCCCTTCCGGCGCCCGCTGCCGCGGCACCGCAGCCGGCGAACCCGCAGCCCGGTGCCGGCGGCCCCGGCCCCGGCGGCACAAGCGGCACGGTGCAGGGCTCGGGCTCCGGGCCGCTGCTGCCCGCTCCGGCGGCCGAAGGACGCGCGTACGCCATTGGGGCACCCGACGAGGGGGCCGCCGAGGGACCGGAGCCGCTGGACGGCCCCGGTGGCGCGGTCGAGGTCGCCAACCGCCCCTCCCCGCAGCCCGCGGACGACGAACTGCCCCCGGAGCCGCTGGACAACCCGCGCCGGCTGCTCGTCTGGCCGGCGCCCGATGTCTCCACCCAGCAGGCGTTGAGCGACCGCGGCTACCGGCCGGTGATCGTGCACTCGCGCGAGGAGGTCGACGCGCAGATCGCGGCGTTCCCCGCCGCGCTCTTCGTGGACCCGCTGACCGGTCCCATCACCCGCAAGGCACTTCAGTCGCTGCGCCAGGCGGCGGTGGCGGCCGAGGTACCCGTACTGGTGACGGCCGGTCTGGGGCAGGCCTCGCGGGAGGCGGCATACGGCGCCGACCCGGCCGTACTCCTGAAGGCACTCGCCCCGCGCGACAGTGAACAGCACCCGCCCCGGGTCCTCCTGATCGAGGAGCACGAGGACATCGCGCACGCGCTGACGCAGACGCTGGAGCGCCGCGGTATGCAGGTCGCGTGCGCCGCGACCGACAGCGAGGCGGTCTCGCTGGCGACCCGGATGCGGCCGAACCTGGTGGTGATGGACCTGATGCAGGTACGCCGCCGCCGGGCCGGGATCGTCGACTGGCTGCGCGCCAACGGCCAGCTGAACCGCACCCCGCTGGTCGTCTACACCTCGGCCGACATGAGCCAGTCGGACCTGCCGAAGCTGAGTTCGGGCGAGACCGTGCTCTTCCTCGCGGAGCGTTCGACGAGCGACGAGGTGCAGGCACGCATCGTCGACCTGCTCGCGAAGATCGGCACGAACTGACCGGACCGTACAGGACGAGGGCGGTACGGGATCTCTCCCGTACCGCCCTCGTCCTGTACTCGCCGTCGGCCGCCGGTACCCGGCTCAGAGCTGGGTGATGTCCAGCTCGCCCTCCGCGTACTGCTTGCGGATCACCTTCTTGTCGAACTTGCCGACGCTGGTCTTCGGTACGGACACGATGACCGACCAGCGCTCAGGCAGCTGCCACTTGGCAATGCCCTGCTCCGCGAGAAAAGCCCTCAGCGCCTGGTAGTCGGCGCTCGCGCCCTCCTTGAGGACCACGGTCGCCAGCGGACGCTCGCCCCACCTGTCGTCCGGGACGGCCACGACCGCCGCCTCGGCCACATCCGGGTGCCCCATCAGTACGTTTTCGAGCTCGACACTCGAGATCCACTCGCCGCCGGACTTGATGACGTCCTTGGCGCGGTCGGTGAGCGTGAGGAAGCCGTCGTCGCTGATCACCCCGACGTCACCGGTCTTCAGCCAGCCGTCCTCGCTGAACTTGTCCTCGGGCCGCAGCACCTCGCCGTCCGCACCGCCGTAGTACGCACCGGCGATCCAGGAGCCGCGCACCTCCAACTCACCGGCCGACTCGCCGTCCCACGGCAGGTGTTCGCCGCCGGGTCCGACCAGCCGTGCCTCGACACCGGCGGGGAAGCGGCCCTGGGTGATGCGGTAGGGCCACGCCTGCTCCTCGGTCAGTCCGGCGGGCGGGTTGGCCATGGTGCCGAGCGGCGAGGTCTCCGTCATGCCCCAGGCGTGACAGAGGCGGACACCGAGCTTGTCGTACGCCTCCATGAGGGAGGGCGGGCAGGCGGCGCCGCCGATGGTGACGCGCGCCATGGAGGTGAGGTCGCGCGGATTGGCGATGACCTCGGCCAGCAGGCCCTGCCAGATGGTGGGAACGGCGGCGGCGTGGGTCGGCCTCTCCCGCTCGATCATGTCGGCCAGCGGGGCGGGCTGCAGGAAGCGGTCCGGCATCAGCATGTTGACACCGGCCATGAACGTCGCGTGCGGCAGACCCCAGGCGTTGACATGGAACTGGGGGACGACCACCAGGGTGGTGTCCTTGTCGGTCAGGCCCATCGACTCGGACATGTTGACCTGCATGGAGTGCAGGTAGATCGAACGGTGGGAGTAGACGACGCCCTTGGGGTCCCCGGTGGTGCCGGAGGTGTAGCACATGGCGGCGGCCTGGCGTTCGTCCAGCTCGGGCCAGTCATAGCTGGTGGCCCGGCCGGCGATCAGCTCCTCGTAGTCGTGCACCCGGGGCACGGCGCCGTCGAGGACGGAACGGTCACCGGCGCCCGCGACGACCACGTGTTCCAGCGACGTCAGCTGGGGGAGCAGCGGCGCGAGGAGGGGCAGCACGGAGCCGTTGACGATGAGGACCTTGTCGTCGGCGTGCTTGACGATCCAGACCAGCTGTTCGGCGGGGAGCCGGAGGTTGAGGGTGTGGAGCACGGCGCCCATGGACGGGATGGCGAGGTAGGCCTCCACGTGCTCGGCGTTGTTCCACATCAGCGTCGCGACGCGCTGGTCCCCGTCGATCCCGAGTTCGTCACGCAGGGCGTGGGCGAGCTGGGTGGCCCGCCTGCCGATCTCGGCGAAACTGCGCCGCTGCGGCTCGGGCTCTCCGGTCCAGGTCGTGACCTGCGACTTCCCGTGAATGGTCATCCCATGGCTCAGGATGCGGGTGACGGTCAGCGGTACGTCCTGCATGGTGCTGAGCACGGCGTCCTCCCGGTGGGCGCTACGCGGCAGTAAGGTTCCGCTGATTCTGCGCACATACCGAGCGGTATGTCACTAGTCCCGGGCGTACGAATCGGTGCCGTCCGGCAAAATCACACCATCCGTGCGCAATGGCCGCACCCCTCTCGGGCATGTCCATGACCAGGCCCGACGTGGCCTCGCCAGCCAGGTCCACGGCCGGGGACACCGCCAGAACATGACCGTCCGGGACACCGCCGAGGACACGACCGTCCGGGGACATCGGCGGGCCCGGCGCCTCGCTTCCCGGCCGGAGTCGCCGCCTCATCTGACCGGTGCCAGCTCCGGGTCCTGACGCAGCTTGCCGAGCGCCCGGGACACGGCACTCTTGACCGTGCCGACGGACACTCCCAGCACTTCGGCCGTCTGCGCCTCGCTGAGGTCCTCGTAGTAGCGCAGGACGACCATCGCCCGCTGACGGTCGGGGAGTCTCAGCACGGCCCGCCACATGGCGTCGTGCAGCGACTGCTGCTCGGCGGGGTCGGGCCCCGGCACCGTCTCCTGCTCGGGCACCTCGTCGCAGGCGAACTCGTCGACCTTGCGCTTGCGCCACTGCGAGGTCCGGGTGTTCAGCAGAGCCCGGCGGACATAGCCGTCGAGCGCCCGGTGGTCCTCGATGCGCTCCCAGGCCACATACGTCTTGGTGAGAGCGGTCTGCAGCAGGTCCTCGGCGTCGCTGGGATTCGCGGTCAGCGAGCGGGCCGCGCGCAGCAGCACGGGCCCGCGGGCCTTCACGAACGACGTGAACGACGGGTACGGGACGTACGGAGCGCGTGCACCGTACGTCGTGCGCGCGGCGGCCGACGTACGCGGCACCGCGTACGGAGCGACCGAGGCATGCGGTGCACGCGGGGCCGTCGATGTGTGCGGCGGGTGCCCGGCGAGCGGCGCGTGCGGGGTGTGCGGCGTGCGTCCCGCGTTGGCAGCGGCTCCCCTGGAGGTGTCCGTGCAGACTGGCGTGGTCATGCTTCCACGCTAGGAGCGGGCGCCGCCCCGGGGATCGCCCCCAGGTCCCGAAACCGGGTCCGCCTCAGGGTGTAGGTCCGGTCCCCCTTCCACCTCCTCTAGGTGGAGGGCCGTACGGCAGGCCTCAGGGTCGCCCCGGAGACCGCGCACCGCGGACCGGTTGCGCCCGCTCACTCCTCCCGGCCCAGGACCAGACCCGAGGTGGGTACCCCCGTGCCGGCCGTGACCAGGGACCGGGCCGCCCCCGGTATCTGGTTCACCGAAGTGCCCCGGATCTGCCGGACCGCCTCCGCGATGCCGTTCATCCCGTGCAGGTACGCCTCTCCCAGCTGGCCGCCATGGGTGTTCAGGGGCAGCGCGTCGGCCGCCACGAAGTCGGCGGCCTCACCCGGTCCGCAGAAGCCGAACTCCTCCAGCTGCATCAGCACGAACGGGGTGAAGTGGTCGTACAGGATCGCCACGTCGATATCGGCGGGGGAGAGGCCGGAGCTCCGCCAGAGCTGGCGGGCGACGACATCCATCTCCGGCAGGCCGGTCAGCCCGTCCCGGTAGAAGCTGGTCATCTGCTCCTGGGCCCGCCCGGCTCCCTGCGCGGCGGCGACGATCACCGCGGGCGGCTGCCGCAGGTCCCTGGCCCGTTCCGCGCTGGTGACGACGATCGCCTGCCCGCCGTCGGTCTCCTGACAGCAGTCGAGCAGTCGCAGCGGCTCGACGATCCAGCGGGACGCGGCATGCTCGGCGAGGGTGATCGGCTTCTCGTAGAAGTACGCCGCCGGGTTGCGCGCGGCATGGCGCCGGTCAGTGACCGCGACGTGGCCGAAGGCCTCCGGCGTCAGCCCGTAGGTGTGCAGATACCGCTGGGCCGCCATGGCGACCCAGGAGGCGGGGGTGAGCAGCCCGAAGGGCAGGTTCCAGCCGAGCGCCGCGCCCTCGGCGGTGGGCTCCCGCTGCTGCACCCCGGAGCCGAAGCGCCGCCCCGACCTCTCGTTGAACGCGCGGTAGCAGACGACCACGTCGGCCACCCCACAGGCAACGGCGAGGGCCGCCTGCTGGACGGTCGCGCAGGCCGCCCCGCCGCCGTAGTGGATGCGGGAGAAGAACGACAGCTCGCCGATGCCCGCCGCCTGGGCGACGGTGATCTCGGGGCTGGTGTCCATCGTGAACGTGACGAGTCCGTCGACATCGGCGGGGCTGAGCCCCGCGTCGTCGAGCGCCGCCTGCACGGCCTCGACGGCCAGCTTGAGTTCGCTGCGTCCCGAGTCCTTGGAGAACTCGGTCGCCCCGATCCCGGCCACGGCCGCCCGTCCGCCGAGCGAATCGGCCCTGCGCACGCTCATGCGGATCCCTCCGGAACGCTGATGGTCACCGTGCCGGTGACATGCCTGCCGAGCCCGTTGACCCCGACGATCGACACCTCGGCCGTCCCGTCGTCGCCGAGAGCGGTCACCTTGCCGCTCAACACCATCGTGTCGCCGGGATAGTTCGGGACGCCCAGCCTGATGGCGACCCTTCTGAGCACCGCCGAGGACCCGAAGTGGTCGGTGACATACCGCCCGACCAGCCCGTTGGTCGTCAGGATGTTCATGAAGATGTCCGGGGAGCCCTTCTCCCGGGCCAGTTCCGCGTCATGGTGCACGTCCTGGTAGTCGCGGGAGGCGACGGCGCCCGCCACGATCAGGGTGCGGGTCACCGCGATCTCCAGCGGTGCCAGCTCTTCGCCGACCTTCACCGCGATCCCTCCTTCACCAGCAGTCCGCCGAGTTCCTGGAGCACTTCGCTGCCGCAGCCGAGATACGCGTCGAGCTGACGCCCCCAGAGGAAGTGCCGGTGCACGGGGTGGTCCAGGTCGGCGCCCGTACCTCCGTGCAGATGCTGCGCCGCGTGCACGACCCGCTTCCCCGCCTCGGACGCCCACCACGCGGCGGTCAGCGCCTGCGCCGCGCAGGGCAGCGACCGGTCGTGGAGCCATGCGGCCTCGTACGCGGTGACGCGTATCGCCTCGGTGTCCATATGGGCGTCGGCGGCTCGCAGCAGCACTCCCTGATTGGTCGAGAGCGGGCGCCCGAACTGCTCACGCGTGCCCGCGTGTTCCACAGCGCGCGCCACCGCGCCCGCGCACACCCCCGCCTGCAGGCCCGCGAACGCCGTCCGGGCCGTTGCGAGCATCTCCTCGTACGCCCGCGTCCCACCGAGCCGTTCCCCGGATGCCCCGTCGAGCACGAGCCGTCCCGCCGACCACGGGGCCGTGGTCTCCACCGGCTCGGCCAGCACCCCGGCGTCCGCGGTCCGTACGATCCACAGCGACCGGTCCGCGGCCGCGACGAGGACATGGGTCGCCTCCCTCAGCCACGGCACCAGCGGCACCGCGCCGCTCAATCCCCCCTCCGGCCGGGCCTGTACGGCGCCGCCTGCCGGGAAGGCCCCCGCCGCCACCGCCGTACCGTCCCGCAGCTGCGGCAGCAGCCGCCGGCGCTGTTCGTCCGTACCGTGTCCGGCGACGGCGAGCAGCCCGTACACACAGCTCGACGCGAAGGGCACCTGCGCGGTCGTCCGGCCCTGTTCCTCCAGGAGGAGCACCAGGCCGAGGAGTCCGATCTCCTCGACCGCTCCGGGCAGTCCGGCCGCACAGAGCTCCTTCCAGAGCTCGGCGTCCGTACCGGTGCCGGCCGCGACCAGACGCTCGTGCACCGACAGATCCCCGAAGATCCGGGCGGCGAGCCCCTGCGCGGCGGTCTGCTCCTCAGTGGGTGTGAAATCCATGTCAGCCCTCACTCCCCCGGAAGACCGGCAGTTCCAGCTCGGGGTCCGTACGCAGGAATTCCAGCCGCACCGGCATTCCCACCCGCACCTTGTCGTACGGCACCCCGATCACGTTGCTGACCATCCGGACGCCCTCCGCGAGCTCTATCAGCGCCACCGCGTACGGCCCGGCCTCCTCCGACGTGCTGAACGCGGGGAAGGGCGGGTGATGCATCACGACGTACGAGAAGACGGTGCCCTCGCCCGATGCCGCGACCGCCTCCCACTCGGACGACCCGCAGGCATTGCAGCCGGGCAGCCAGGGGAAGCGCAGGGTGCCGCATGCCCCACAGCGCTGGATCAGCAGCTGGTGTGCGGAGACGCCCTTCCAGAATCCGGCGTTGTCCCGGTTGATCACCGGCCGGGGCCGCAGGCTCCTGCCACCGCGCCGCTCCCCGGACCGCTCCGTCCCGTCGACCTGCGTCCCGTCGACCTGCGTCCCGTTTCTCTGCGTCCGGTTGCCCTGCGTCCGGTCGCCCTGCGTCCCCTTTCCCTCCACGCCCTCGGCCAGAGCCCCCTTGCCCTGGGCCTGCGTACCCTTTGCCCCTGCGGCTTTTGCCCCCGTGCCTTTTGCCCCCGAGGCCGCCCTCGCCGCCGGCCGGTACTTGAGAATCCGGAAGCGGTGCGTCCCCGCCGGCTCGTCCTGGGCCCGGACGTCCATCCGCGTGGTGATGAAGTAGCCCGTCCCCAGCTTCGTCGTCTTCCGCTCCGACACCGCCTCGATCACCGCGTCGAAGGTGATCCGGTCACCGGGCCGCAGCGGCCGCAGATACTCCTGCTCGCAGTCGGTCGCGACCACCGAGACGTACCCGGCCCCGTCCAGCAGGCCGAAGAGCTCGTCGTGGGCCTGGCCCCGGTCCGTGTGCCCCGACAGCCCGCCCATCGTCCACGCCTGCAGCATGGCCGGAGGGGCAATGGCGCCGGGGCCGGTGTATGCCGGGTTCGTGTCCCCCATGGCCTCGCACCAGTGCCTGATCATGGGCTCGTTGACCAGATCCTTGCCGCTGCCGGCGATGGCGGCCGCCCGCCCCTCGTACACCCTGAGCCGCTCGTACAGTTCGTCCCGCACGCCCTGCCCTGCCATCACCGCTTCCCCCTCTTCATCCCGAGCCGCATCGTCGCGACGATCTCCCGCTGCACCTCGCTCACCCCGCCCCCGAAGGTGTTGATCTGTGCCGCCCTGTTCATCCGCTCCAGCTCCCCGTCCCCGAAGGAGCCGGGCGAACCGCCCCGGATCATTCCGGCATCGCCCGTGATCTCCTGGCACATCCGATACACCTCTACGGCGCTCTCGGTACCCACGAACTTCACGCCGCTCGCGTCGCCGGGAGCCAGCGCACCGGCCCCCACATCCCCCACCAAACGCCAGTTGAGCAGGCGTGTTGCCGCCAGCCGGGCATACGCCTCGGCCAGCCTGGACCGGATCCACGGCTCGTCAACCGGGCGCCGCCCCGTCACCGGATCGGGCGTACGGGCGAAGGTGAGCGCCGCGTCGTAGAAGTCCTCGGCCTGCATCCCGATCGCGGCCAGGGCCACCCGCTCATGGTTCAGCTGGTTGGTGATCAGCCCCCAGCCGCCGTTCTCCGTACCGACCAGCCCGGTGACGGGCACCTGTACGCCGTCGTAGTACGTGGCGGTCGTGGTCAGCCCGCCCACGGTCTCGATGGGCGTCCAGGAGAAGCCGGGCGCGTCCGTCGGCACCAGGACGATCGAGATGCCCCGGTGCTTGGGCGCGTCCGGATCCGTACGGCAGGCGAGCCAGATCCAGTCCGCGTTCTGCGCGTTGCTGGTGAAGATCTTCTGCCCGTCGATCACCCACGAGTCGCCCTGCCGCACGGCCCTGGTCCGCAGCGCCGCCAGATCGGTACCGGCCTCCGGCTCGCTGTAGCCGATGGCGAAGACGAGCTCACCGGCCAGGATCCGCGGCAGGAAGTACTCCTTCTGCGCCTCGGTCCCGTACTTCATCAGGGTGGGGCCCACCGTGTTGAGGGTGACCATCGAGACCGGGGCGCCCGCCCGGTAGGCCTCGTCGAAGAACACGAACTGCTCGTCCGCACCACGCCCCTGCCCGCCGTACTCGACGGGCCAGCCGAGTCCCAGCATCCCGTCCGCGCCGATACGACGCAGCAGTCGCCGCTGCTCAGCCGGGTCCTCGGCCGCCGGACCGGTCCGGCGGCCGGACTCCGGCATCACATCGCGGAAGTACGTGCGGAGTTCGGTGCGCAGCTGTAGCTGGCGCTCCGTAGGGGCCAGATGCACGGCGGCTGCCTCCCGGGAAAGGCTGACGGATCAGGGTTTCTGACTGTCCGTCAGATTCCGTTCACCTGTCAAGGCACCTGACAGCAGACGCTCACCGGCCGCTCCCCTTTCCCTCCACCCCGGGAACGACGAACGGCCTGCGCACCGCCACCGAAGTGACACCGCGCAGGCCGTCGTCCCCCCAACCGCGGCCCGGCCCCCCGACCGGTCCGCGGCAGGCACCGGATCACCAGAGATTGGTGAAGTTCACCGCGAGGTTGTGACTGGACTGGTCGATGGCCGTGAATGCGGAGCCGTTCACCTGGGCGGAGTTGCTGTGGTTGGACGCCCCGTCCCCGATGGCCTGCTGCTGCGAGGTGGACGAATTGCCGAAGTTGTCCCCGCCGACGCCACTGCCGCTGATCGCGGCCACACCCGCGTTCGATCCGTCGTTCGCGAACGAACCGTTGTCGGCCTGGGCCACACCGCCGAGGAGAGCGGCGGCGAGGGGCAGAGCGGCAACAACGGCGAGGGCACGAGCGGTACGGATGCTTGCCATGTCTATTCCTCCAGGAACCGAAAGTAAGGCTGATCCCGGGTCAGTTGGCCGACCGCCCGGGGCGCTGGTCACGACGTCGCGAGATCAAGGTTGCCCACCGCCACCCCGGCGAACCACCCATGCTTTTCGATTCCCTCGCAAGCGTGAGGAAGAGCCGATAAACCCCCAGACATCACAGACTCCCAGATCAGCCGGGCACACACCCACAACCCTTGTCCCGCAAGAGAAGAAGCGTTCCGCCAGAGCACGCCGCACCCCACCCGCAGACCTCTCCCCCTCTTCCTTTATTCGAACGTTAGTACGAAACTAGAATCATGGCCATCACCGACCGGCGAACGTTCACCCTGGCCCTGGCCCACGCACTGTCCGCGGCCGAACACGGGCTCCCCGTCATCCCGTTGTCCGCCACCAAGCTCCCCGCCCTGCGCTCCCCGCACCGCGGCGACGACCGGCCGCGCAGCTGCCGGGGCGCCTGCGGCCTGCCCGGACACGGCGTCCATGACGCCACCACCGACCCCGCCGCCGTACGCGCCCTCTTCGCCGCCGCCCCCTGGGCCACCGGCTACGGCATCGCCTGCGGCCGGGCCCCGCACCACCTCATCGGCATCGACCTCGACATCGACACCACCGGCCGGAACGACTCCGCGGCGGCCCTGCAACAGCTTGCCCTGCAACACCTGTTCACCATCCCGCCGACCGTCACGGTGCGCACCCCCAGCGGCGGCCGCCACATCTGGCTGTCCGGACCGCCCGAAGTGGCCGTTCCGAACTCCGCCGGCCGCCTCGCACCCGGCATCGACATCCGTGGCACGGGCGGCTACCTGGTCGGCCCCGGCTCGTCCACCCTCCGCGGCACCTACCGGCTCGTCCCCGGCACCGGCAGCCTCCCGCCGGCCCCCTGCCCCGGCGCCCTCCTCCGACTGCTGACGCCCCCGGCACCCACGCATCGCCACCACAGCCACCCCGACGACCGGGGCCGGGGCCTGATCCGGTTCGTCCTCGCGGCGGACGAGGGGCAGCGCAACACCCGGCTCTTCTGGGCCGCCTGCCGCGCCTACGAACACGGCTTCGGCGACACCCTGGCGGACGCCCTCACCGAAGCCGCCGCCCGCACCGGCCTCCCGGAACACGAGGCCCGCGCAACCATCGCCTCCGCGGCCCGCCTCACCACAACCCGCTGCGAACCCCCGAGGTGACGTCGGGCCTCCCGGCGCCCGGACATGCGAACGGCCCCCGACCATACGTACTGGTCGGGGGCCGTTCATCTGCGGTGGGTGTGGGATTTGAACCCACGGTGACATCGCTGCCACGACGGTTTTCAAGACCGACACTTCGATCACATTCATAGCGCTGTGACCTGCGAGGATACGGCGCTTCCCCCTCTCTACTGGCCTCCCGGCCCACAGATGGCCCATGAGATTCGCATCTAGGCCAGGGTGTCCGCCACGTGCATGACTCGCGGGCGTAGATGGCCCCGCCGCGCTGGCCAGCCGGTTCACCTCTGAGAGCTGCGTAAGTCGACTCACGCAGCCCGTACCCTGGTCCGCACCACCAACAGGTCCTCAGAACGGAGAGTGCTTCACGGATGGGTCCCAAGTCAGCAAAGGTCTACGCGGCAATCCGTGCACGACTCGCATCCGGCGAGCTGGCGCCCGGTGACAAGCTGCCCTCCGAGCGTGCCATGGTGGAAGAACTCGGCATTGGCCGCACAGCCCTGCGGCAGGTACTCGCCAAGCTCGTAGCCGAGGGGGCAATCGAGGTTCGAGGTCGCAGCTCGTACCTGATCCCCGGAAGCGCCAGCGTCTCCCGCCCCGAGGAACGTGCGCCGTGGAAGGTTCACGGCACACGGACCCTCTACGACAATCGCTGGGTCAAGCTCGAACTCTGGGATGTCGAACCCCCTGGAGTTGAGCGGTTCGAGCACCACGTAGTGAAGCTTCAACACGTCGCGATCTCCGTCGTGCTAGATGATCAGGACCGCGTGCTCCTGCTTTGGCGATATCGATTCGTTCCTCAGCAGTGGGGTTGGGAACTTCCCGGAGGAATCGTGGATCCCGGCGAGAGCGCCCACGAAACGGCAGTCCGCGAAGTTGAGGAAGAGACAGGGTGGCGGCCGACCAATCTGGACCATGCGGTCACCTATCAGCCCATGGTTGGGATGGTCGACTCGCCTCACGAAATCTTCGTGGGTAGGGGCGCCGAGCACGTGGGAGAGCCCACGGATGCGGAGGAGGCCGGCCACGTCGAGTGGGTCCCCCTGGCTGACGTGCCGCGCCTGATGGCTCAGGGGGATCTGATGGGTTCCGGGACTCTGGTCGGCCTGCTGCACGTGCTGGCGAACCGGAGCGGGCTCCCTACAACTCCTGCGTGAGGAGATCGATACGACGGCGATGCCGTACAGACCCCGTGCGGCTGGCCAGCAGACGCGCGGCCCGCAGGTGCGTGTCGACCTGGTCGTATTCACCTCGCGCAAGGTGAGCTTGCGCGAGGTCGCATCGGAGTCCTGCCTGTGCCCGAACGAATGTCGGATCCACGCGTTCAAGAGCCCCGTACAGCTCGGTAACTGCGTCGCCGTCGCCCACCATCGCAAGGATGTTGCCACGCCACCGTTCGAGGTGCGAGCCGTTCAGGAAGATGCTCAGCATGTCCGGGTCCCGGTCCTCCGCTCCGCCCGGGATGCTCGCGGCGGCAGCGTCGAGCGCTCGTCTGCAATCCACCAACAGACCTGCGCGGGCACACACTTCGGCCTCTGTTGCGTGGAGCCACGCCAGTAGGCGGGGAGAGCCTTGTCGGCCGAGAACCCTCTGTGCGTCACGTACGAGGTCGACGGCCAGGACAGGGCGGCCGGCGTCGCACAGAACGTACGCCTGCTCCCCCATCGCGTGAGCCAGGTACATGGGGGCCTCTGCGTCTCTCGCGGCCCTCTTCGCGAGCTCGTAGTGACGCCATGCTCGATCCACTGCTCCAGCGTCTAACGCCTGCCACGCCGCCAAAGTTGCTGCACCAGTCAAGGCAAGCGCCACAGGCCGACGCGTGTGCGGCAAGACGGCGAAATTCAGCGTTTCCTCAAGCTGGGCCAGGTGCCCGGCCATCTGGTCAACAAGGCCAGATGCGCCCATCTGACGGTCCATCGTTCGTAGCAGCTCTGTCTGCGCGTTGAAGGACTCCACCATGCTGTCGCCAACGCTGCCCGCCGTGTCGATCCGACTGAGCAAGTCGTCATAACCGTCTGCGGTGAGCACCTGCACAGCCGCGGCGGAAGACCTCAGCTCGCCGTCCGTAACCCCGAGAAGGCGTCGCAGGATCACTGCGTAGCGGTCTGAGATCACCCGCTTGCCGTTCTCCCATTCAGAGACATACACACGCAAACTCGCGGTCGAAGCGACATCCGACGCGTGTTGTCTGGCGTACCGCTCGATCTCATGGACGAGCCGCTCTTGGGACCATCCGCGATTTTTGCGCGCGCCCCGAAGTCCTTCACTCACGTGCCACCGCCGGGCGATAGATGCCGTCGCTGTCCAGTCCAGCATGCACCACATCACCGCAGGTCAATAGGGGTTAACAGGAGCTTTGTTAAGCGCTGTTGGCTACCGACCACCACACCTTCCGGGGTCTTCTGATTAGGCACCGCCAAGGCAGAGCGGCCATCGAGTAGCCGAACATCCTTGACTCTGGTGCGCACCAGATGCTTATCTGTTGGTGCGCACCAGATGCGGGCTCCGGCCCGCTGGTGAGCAGAGGCAGAGGGCGGGGACGCTGCAATCCCGCTAAAGGCCAGGAGACAGGGCTTCGGCCCGACTGGCGAGGTGGCCCGGTGACCGCGAGCAACGGCCGGCGAGTGGGGACGAGATCCCCCTTGCAGTGATTGCCCTGATCCGAACAACCGAGAGGACCACCCGTGAGCCAGCGAAGTATGTGGGCGCCGTCCGTGCTGGACCGGCCGGACCGGTAAGCCCCTCGCGTCATCGCCTGATCTGCCGCTCACGCGGCCGGTTGCCTCCCCCGTCCGTCCAGACCGCTTCCTGCGGGGCTGTACGGGCGGGGCAGAGGGGAGCCGGAGGCGCATCTCCCGCTTCATCACAGACGGCGCGCGGCCCCGGTGCTCGAACACCGGGGCCGCTGTTGCTGGGCCGTCCTACCGCTAGGAGAAAACGACCCATGAAGACCATCGCTGCACTTCAGACCACTGTTACGGCAGCCTCGCTTGACTTCGAGCCGTCGGCTGCCGAGCTGGCCGCGATCGAGGCCGAGATGCCGCTCATCCGGGCCGAGGTCGAGTTGCTGGACGCGCAGATCATGACCATCGACCGGCCGGCGAACGAGGTGGACGAGCGGCGGATTCGCCGGGCCGGCCGCAAGGTGCTGGCCGCTCGCCGCGTGCTGGCGAATGCCGCGTCGCAGGTTCCGGGGGTGGGGGCATGAACACCCTCACTCCTCAGCAGGCTCTCACCGCCGCTCACGCGGAGGTAAAGGCCGAGATCGCACGGACCGACACCAAGACCGGGCTGCTCCTCGCGTTCGTCGGCGCGCTCCTGGCCGGTGCCTGGACCGTCGCCAAGGACGCCCCCCTGAACCTCCCCGCCTACGTGGTGGGCGGTCTGGGGATGGGGCTGCTGGTCGCGGCGGCCGGTCTGCTGCTGCGGTCGGTCCGCCCGAACCTTCGCGGCCGGCACGGCTTCCCGCTGTGGGCCACGCTCACCGCCGAGCAGATCCCCGCCACCCTGTCCGGCGACCTCAGCGCGGACATCGCGGGCCTGTCCCGCCTGGCGGTCACCAAGTTCACCGGCCTGCGCCGTGCGGTGGACCTGACCTGCGCGGGCGGCGCTCTGCTTGTCCTCGCCGCTCTCCTCACGCTCGGGGGTGCCGCATGAACGCCAAGACCGTTCTGCCCGCCGTCGGCATGACGGCGGTGTCCATGGTGCTCACTCTGGCCGTGGTCGTGATGTGGCTCGGCACGGCGATGCCGTGGCCCGTCGCCCTGGTCGTCGGTCTCGGGATCGACGGCGGCTGGCTGGCCACCCTCGCCTACGAACGCCGCCTGGCCGCGCAGGGCGACCACAGCAACGTGGTCACCGCCGTCGGCTGGTCCTTCGGGCTCATCGCGACCGGCGTACTGATCACCCACGCCCTCACCGCCGAAGAGTCCACCGGCGCGTGGCTGGCCGTCGCCTGGCTGCCCATCGCCGCCAAAGCCCTGTGGCTGGTCCACGGCCTGTGGGAGCGGACCGCGCTTACCGGTGAGGCCCTGGACGCGATCCAGGGCATCCAGCAGGAAGCCCGCGACGAAGCCGCCGTGGCCCGCGCCCGACTCCGGTCGGAAGCCGCCACGGAAGAGACCCGGCTGATGGCCGTGACGCAGGCTGGCGCCCGCGTCGCACACGTCCAGGCCACGACCGCCAACGCCTTGTCCCGGGCCTGGTCGACGCTGGAAACAGCGCGCGAGGGTGAGGGCACCGGACGGGCGCTGACCAGCGTGACGACCCGCGTCACACCCGGCGTCACACCCCGCTGGGAACTCCCCGTCTGGGGCCCCACCGAGCCCGTATCGGCGTTCGAGCTGGAGTCGGCCGGTGCCCTCACCGATGAGGCGCTGGACGCCATGGTCGACCAGATCCGACACAGCGAAACCCCCGCCCTCTCCTACCGCGAGATGGCCACCCGGTTCCGGGCGGCCGGCCACTCCGCGTCAGAGGTGCGGCTGCGGGCGGCGTGGAAGCGCATGGTCGCCTGATGGCCACGCTCTCCGAATACCGGTGGCGCCTGGCCCCGGACGGATATGCGACACGCCGGCAGTTGCGGGCGCTGGGGCTGCGGCCCGGTGGGCAGGGCGTCGCCGCCGTGGTGGAGCGCCCCCGTCGCCGCCGCGAACCGCTGGTCGCCTACCTCTACCGCATCGACCGGGCCAAGCCCGTACGGCCCATGACCCCGGGCCGTGCCGCAGCGCTCGAAGCAGCGATGCGGGCTCGCCGTACCTGCCCGAACTGCCTTCGCGATGCCGGGTACTGCATCCCGCGTTCGCTCGGCATGTGCGTGACCTGCGCCGACACCCCCAACGTCTGACCTGGAAGGACCCCGGCATGGACCCCAACCTGCCCGCCCACCGGGCGGTCACCGTCATCCAGCTCCAGGACGGCACCTACACCTACGCCGACCCGGCCCACCTGCCCGCACCGCAGGCCGCGCCGCAGCAGATCGTCCAGCACATCCACCACGCCCCGCCCGACCGCACGGTCCAGCGCCTCGCGCTCGGCTCCGGTGTCGGCGCCGGAGCGGTCGCGGCCGGCGTCTACTTCGGCCCGCTCCTCGTCGGTGTCCTGACCGCCATCGCCGCGAACCTCGCGATGCTCACGTTCCTTGCCGCGGTCATGGTCTGGGGCGTCGTGACCGTCGTCAGGTCGGTTGGTGGCACGGACGGCAAGGCCGCAGCCGGTGCGGTGCGTAAGGCACGCGGGCGTCGCTGACGGTTGCCTGTCCGCCCCGGCCAGTGGCCGGGGCGGGCGGAGAGCCGGACAGTCCGGACACACTCTGCGAGAGGACCCCTTCCCGTGTCTCAGACCTCCTTTGTCGAGCGGGCCTCCTCACGAGGCGGCTGGCACTTCAAGTGCTCCTGCGGCTCTTACGGCCGCGCGGTGAACACCCCCGGAGCTGCCGAGCGACTGCGCATCGCGCACATGCAGCGCCGTCACGGCATCACCGTCAATACGTCCCGGGCCGTCCGCGCCCAGCGCGATGTCTGGGACCGGATCGCCCGCAACCGCTAGCAGCAACCCAGCACCCCTCACCCGCCCGTTCACCACTGCTGAGGAGTCAGCGTCATGGAGAGCTACACCCCCGCCGAGAAGCACGAGCGTGCACGGCTGTTCCGCAAGGGCTTCCGCCAGGCCCTCGCCGACTGCGTCGACCCGAAGGTCGAGAAGGCGATCGAGCGGATCGACCAGCGCGCCGCCGAGCGCGGCGCCCAGGAACTGCGGGCCCTGCACCAGGTGCAGGCCGACGCCCGCCAGACCCTGGCCAACGCCAAGGCCACCGAGCGCACCGTCGCCCGCACCGACCGCGCCGCCGCCCGCCAGGCCCGCAAGCAGGCCGAGGACGCCGTACGCCGCGCCGAACGCGCCGTACTGCGCGCCGACCGCTGAACCCACCCCCGCACCTCGTCAGTCCGTCGGAAGGACATGTTGATGCTGTTTCGAGGCGACATGCAGACGTCGTTCCTCAACGACCGGCAGATCAGGCCCACCGAGTTCCGCAAATGGGCTGACGCCAAGCGCCAGTTCACACACCGCGAAAAGGACCGGCTGAAGGTCGAAGAGCTGACGGAATCGATCGCCCGGAAGGGATTGAAGAAGCCGATCATCCTCGGCATCAGTGACCGCTACCCGGACGTGTACGTGGCCGACGGACATCACCGGGCCATCGCCTTGATGGAGCTGGGAGCTCGCTCGTTCCCCTTCCACTGGTACTGGATCAAGTCGTTCGGGGTCCGGATGGAACACGGCCCGTTCCCGTTCGACGTCCTCACGCCCGCCAACGGCCGTCCGGTCAAGAAGCCGTCGAGCTGGTGGTGACCACACCCCGCACCCGCACCACTCACCTCACCCATACGCCCTTACTACCCCCAGATCAGGGGGAGTTGACGGGAGACGCAACCATGTCCAACAACGTCGTCCACCTGTTCAAAACCCCGCCCACCACCACCCCGCTCGACACCCCCACACCCGCACCGGCCTCTGTCGCGGTGCGGCCGGTGCGGGTGTGGCGGCGTACGGGCCGTGCCGTGGTCCGGGCGGTCCGGCATGAGCGCACTACGACCGCCGGCCGTGCGGTCGTGCGGCACGGTTCCTACGTCATCGGGGGCACCAGGATCGTGACCCGCCGGGCGTGGGACGGCCGTACCGGGGCCCGCTACGAACGGATGCTGCGGGCCGCCGAAGCCGTGGGCAACTACGAAGCCGCGGGCGAGTGGGAAGAGCGCCTGCACCGCTTCCGCACCGACCGGCACCGCCGCCGCATGGACCTGCTCACCGCCCCGGAGAAGGTCGTCAAGGGTGCGGCACTCGGCACGGCCGGCGGGGTCGGAACCCTGATCGTGATCGGGATCGCACTGGCCATAGCGAACAAGAACCCCGCCGACGTCATCACCCCGCTCAAAGCGTTCATCGACCTGATCCGCCTGCTCGTCGTCATCGCCGCCATCGTGTGGGGGCCGCTCGTCGCCGCCGCCCCCTGGGCGGCACTGGCCGGGGTCTGGGCCGTCGGCCGTCACCGTGGCGCCGCACCCGCATGGGCCCTGCCCACCGCAACCCGCGGCGAGGATGCCGGGGCGCCGCTCACCCCATCCATCGTCGTCACCGCCCTGCGAGACCTCGGAGTCGCCCCACTACGGACCGCCATCAAGGAGATGGGCGACGCCGGTGCGGCGATGCTCGGACCGATCCGGATCGCCGGATGCGGCGTCGAAGTCGACGTCACCCTGCCCTCCGGCGTCTCCACCAACGAGGTGCAGAAGCGGCGGCGCAAGCTCGCCGAGAACCTCGCCCGGCATGAGCACGAAGTGTTCATCACCATCCCCCAGGCAGCCCGAACCGTCCGGCTCTGGGTCGCCGACAGCGGCGCGCTCGATGAGCCGATCGGCCCGTCCCCGCTGACCACCGACGACACCCTGACCGCCGACTACGCCAAGGGCCGCGCCCCCTGGGGCCAGGACCTGCGCGGCGACGCGGCGGCCATGAGCCTGTATCAGCGCCACCTGCTCATCACCGGTCTGTCCAACCAGGGCAAGACCGTGGCGCTGCGCTCGCTGGCCCTGTGGCTGGCACTGGACAAGTCGGTGCAGTTCCTCATGGGTGACCTCAAGGGCGTCGGAGACTGGGCCATGTTCGACGGCTTGGCCACCACCCTGATCCAGGGACCGACCGACGACCACGTCATCCAGGTGACCGAGATGGTCGAAGGCGCGGTGGACGAGATGAACCGCCGCATCCAGGCACCCCCGGGCACCAAGTTCCCCGCCCTGGTCGTCCTGGTCGATGAAGCGCAGGTCGCGTTCATGTGCCCGGTCAAGGACGACGAGAAGCGCCCGTACGGCGGCTCGAAGGCCAACTCCCGGTACTTCATGGCCGTGCGCAAGCTCCACAACCAGGGGCGCGCGGTCAACGTCCTGATGTGGCAGGGCACCCAGGACCCCACCGACCAGAACCTCCCCAAGCTCGTCCGCGAAGGCGCCCACACCCGCGCCTCACTCGCCCTGGGCACCGAATCCCAGGCCCGCATGGCACTGGGAGACAAGGCAGTCGACGGCGGCGCCGCACCGAACCTGCTGCGCCCCGGACTGGACCGGGGAACCCTCGTCGTCGCCTCCGACGGCATCGTCATCCCGGCCGGCCAGGCGTCCATCACCGTGCGCACGCACTACATCGACGACGACGACGCCCGAGCCATCACCGACCGCGCCAAGGCACTGCGCAACGGCGGGGTCACCACGTTGCACGTCATCGAGCAGGGCGAGGACCGGGACGCGCTCGCGGACATCGCTCTTGTGCTCAAGGACGCGTCGCGTCTCGTCACCCAGGACGTGCTGCAGCGCCTCACCGTGCTGAGCAACGACACCTACAGCAAGTGGACGTTCGCCGACCTCAAGCGCGTGCTGGACGGCACCGGGGCCGAGCCCTACAAGTCCGACGGGCGCATGGTCGTCGGCCGCGAACGCGTCACCCGCGCCCTCACCAACCGCGACACCGACGGTTCCGCTTCCGCCTCCCAGTAGAGGGAGGCGCACCCCTGGCCGGTCAGGGAGGCAGGGAGAACTCCCTGACCACCTCCCTGCCCCGCCTCCCTGTGTCTGACCTGCGCAAATGATGTTCAGGGAGGCAGGGAGGCATCCCAGGTCAGAGCCCCGAAACCCCGCTCCACGCGCTTATCCCAAGGGGGTGCCTTTACCTCCCTGGACGAGCGAAGGAAGGGATTCCGCATGCCGCTCCTGGACTGGCGGGCCGCCCGCCACTTCGACGCCACCCGCGACCTGCCGTGCGTCCTGTGCGGGCGCCCCACCCCGATGCGCTCCCACGACCGCGAACCGGTCCACAAGGTGTGCGCCGAAGCGTGGCTGGACCAACATCCCACCTCCGACCGCTTCCACAACTGACCCCCGAAAGGACGCCCATGACCACCCGCAACACCGACCCGGCCCGGCACCCGTCCAAGGCCGCCGACGCCGTACGCGCCTTCAACCACGCCACCCTGCCCACCCGCACCGGTCCCGGCATCGCCTACCCCGGCACCATCTACAACGCGATCGGCTCGCTCGCCTCGCTCGCCCACCGGCTGCCGCAGGCGTTCGACCAGATCGCCATCGCGCTCGCCGACCTCCACAAGGCCGGACACCTCACCGCCGACCACGGCACCCCCACCCAGCACACCACCACCGCCGCGGCCGCGCTGCGCGACGCCGAACGGCTCGCCACCGCACTGACCGACGCGCTGGAACGCGCGCACAACGCCTCCAGCCCGCTCGGCTACTGCGGCCCCATCAACGACACCGAAGACGACCTGTAGCTACGCCGACGGCGGCCCCCTCACGCCAATGACCGGGGCCGCCGTCGTCCAGCCATCCACATCAGAGAACTGGAGACAGCCAGCATGACGCATCTGTCCACCGTGCCGCCGGACGGCGGCAACATCAGTTTGTGCACCGGGTCCGGGGCGCTGGACCAGGCCGTGCACGCCGTCACGGGTCTGCCCACGGTCATGGTCGGTGAGAAGGACCCGGCCGCTTCCCGGCTGCTCGCCGCCCGGCTGCCGCACGTCCCCAACCTGGGGGACATCAAGGCCGTCGACTGGGTGGCCCTGGCCGCGACGCGGCCCCGGCCGGCGGCATTGACCGCCGGGTTTCCCTGCCAGGACATTTCCAACGCCGGACCTAGGGGAGGAATCGCCGGTGACCGCTCAGGACTCTGGAAAACCATCGCCCAAGCCGTTCGCCACCTTCGACCCCGACTCGTCTTCCTGGAAAACGTCGCAGCCCTCCGCAGCCGGGGACTCGACGTCGTCGCCGCCGACCTGGCCGCGATCGGGTACGACGCGCGGTGGATGTGCCTACGCGCTGGAGATCCCGAAGTCGGAGCCTGCCACCGACGCGACCGCTGGTTCGCCGTCGCGTATCCCGCTGCTGAAGACCCCCACCTCACAGTTGGGGCGCAACGGCGGCCCACAGCACCCGGACAAGCGCAAGGCAGGCGGGCACGGGCCCACGCTGGAGGACGAAGTGGTGTTCTTGCTTCCCCCGGCGAACACCTGAGGCTGCTGCCCACACCGGCCGCCGCCGACGGAACCGGGGGCCCCGGCCTCTCGGACAAACGGCAGGGCGGAATGAACCTGCGCACCGCCGTCACCCTCCTGCCCACCCCCGCGGCCCGCGACTGGAAATCCGGCGCCTCCAACCTGATCGGCACCAACTCCCGCCCCCTCAACGAAGTCATCGTCAACCTGCTGCCCACCCCGAAGGCATCCGACGGACCGCACGGCGGACCCAACCAGCCCGACACCGCCGGGCACTACTACCTCCCCGGCCAGGCCGTGCGACTGGACGGGCAGTGGGTGGCGACCAACGGCACCGACTACGGACCCGCCATCCGCCGCTGGGAACAGGTCCTGGGCCGCCCCGCACCCGAGCCCACCGAACCCGGCACCAAGAACAACCGGCGCCTGTCCCCGGCGTTCGTGGAATGGATGATGGGCGCCGACCCCGGCTGGGTGACCGGCACGGACCTGGGACTCTCCCGCTCCGACCAGCTCAAGATCCTCGGCAACGGCGTCGTCATCCACCAGGCCCACACCGCATACCGCACCCTCCTCGCCGTGGAAGCAGCCGAGCCCGCGCCCCTCGCGCCCTCACAGCTCGCGCTCGACATCGCCTGAACACACCGAGGGCGGCCCCCGTCTCGCCAAAGCCTGGGGCCGCCCTTGTCCAGCCATCCACATCAGAGAACTGGAGACCCCCAGCATGACCCACGAACGCAACACCCCGCTGCTCGATGCGGCGTTACGAGCAGCCGAACGCGGCTGGCACGTCTTCCCGCTCCGCCCCGGCGACAAGCGCCCCGCCCTCCACGGCGAGACCGCCTGCACCGGTCTCGGGGACTGCGCCGGCGGACACCGCAAATGGGAGGACCGGGCCACCACCGACCCGGACCGCATCCGGCGGGCATGGGCCGACCGGCCGTACAACATCGGGATCGCCACGGGCCCGTCCGGGCTGGTCGTCGTCGACCTCGACATGCCCAAGCCCAACAGCAGCACAGACACGCCTTCCGGCGTGACGACCTTCCAAGCGCTCTGCGAGCGCGCCGACCAGGCCGTCCCCGCCACCTACCGGACCCGGACCCCGAGCGGCGGACACCACCGCTACTTCACCGCCCCACCCGGCATCCGGCTCACGAACAGTGCGGGAAGGCTCGGCAAGCTCATCGACACCCGCGCCCACGGCGGATACGTCGTCGCCGCCGGAAGCCTCACCCCCACGGGCGCCTACACCGTCACCGACCCCACACCGCCCGCCCCGCTCCCGGAATGGCTGTACACCCTCCTGATGCCCCCTCAGGCATCGCGGGCATTGATGGCCGCGCCCTCGCCGCACCGGGCGTCCAGGTACGCCGCAGCCGCGCTCAAGGCCGAACGCGCCGCAGTGGCCGCCGCCGGGGAGGGCGTGCGGAACTGGACGCTGGTCCGGGCCGCCCGCGCTCTGGGGCGGTTCGTCGCGTCCGGCGACCTCAGCCGCAGTGAGGTCGAGGAGGCTCTTAATTGGGGCGGATTGGCGGCCGGCCTGCGCGAATCCGAGTGCAGGGCTGCCATCACCAGCGCACTGAACTGGTCCATCGCCAACAACCCCACGGGCAGGACCGCATGACGGCGCCCAGGAATCCCCCACTTAAGAGCGTCCAGACACCCCCGACCGGCCCCCGCATCGCCGAACCGGCCCCGACCGCATCCGGCAGTGGTGCGCCGAAGGGCGTCACCGAAGGCGTCCCCATTGCTGTTCTCCCTGACCAGCAGACGGGAGACGGCCGCTACCCCATCGCCTGGCTCACCATCACCGCACCCCGCGGCGCGGTGCCGACCGTGACCAGTGTGTGCGAATGCGGCCGCAACCGTTTCGCCGCAGGACAACGCAAGGCACTCGCCTTGATCACCGACCACGCCGACCACCGCACCCGCTGCCCGCTGCGCACCGACCAGGAAGGCATCGCCGCATGAACGCGACACCGACCGCCCCGCTCATCGACGGCTCCGCCCTGCTCGATGCAGTGGAGACGTTCCACCGCCGGTTCAACGCCTTCCCGACCGAGGCGGCCTACGTCGCCGTCGCGTTGTGGGACGCACACACGCACCTGCTCGACTGCTTCGACTCCACTCCGCGGCTCGCCTTCCTCTCCCCTGAGCCCGGCAGCGGAAAGACCCGGGCACTGGAAGTCATCAGCACCCTGGTACCCCACCCCATGCACGCCGTGAACGCCTCACCCGCCGCACTCTTCCGAGCGGTGGCCGACGAGGCCGGACGGCCCACGATTCTCTTCGACGAGATCGACACCGTCTTTGGGCCCAAGGCCAAGGACAACGAGGATCTGCGCGGACTGCTGAACGCCGGTCACCGCAAGAGCGGCGTCTCCTACCGGTGCGTTGGCGACGGCGGCACACAGACGGTCGTTGCCTTCCCCTCGTACTGCGCCGTCGCCATGGGCGGGCTCGGCTCGCTGCCAGACACGATCCTGGCCCGTTCCGTCATCATCCGAATGCGGCGCCGCGCCCGTAACGAGCGAGTGGAACCCTTCCGGGCCCGCATCCACGAACCACAGGGCCACGCCTTGCGCGACCAGCTCACCACCTGGGCCGAGCAGGTCCGGCCCCGCGTCGACGGCGCCTTCCCCGACATGCCCGAGGGCATCACGGACCGGCCCGCAGACGTCTGGGAACCACTGCTCGCCGTGGCCGACGCGGCCGGCGGAACCTGGCCCGACCGGGCCCGGCAAGCCTGCGTCGATCTCGTCACCGCCGTGAACGAGGACGACCGCGCCTCGCTCGGAGTCAAGCTCCTCACCGACCTGCGCGACCACGTCTTCCCCGGCGAGGACACCGTCTCCACCATCGAAATCCTGCACCTGCTCAACGCCATGGAGGAATCGCCCTGGGGCGACCTCGACGGCCGCCCGCTCAACGCCCGCACCCTCTCCAAGACCCTCAAGGAATACGTCACCGCCAAGAGCAAGCCCATCTCTCCCCGGCCACTGCGCATCGGCGGACAGATCGTCAAGGGCTACCACCGCGACGACCTCACAGACGCCTGGAACCGCTACTGCCCCCCGCCCCCGGAATCCTCGGTTACATCGGTTACACCCCTCCCGATGGGCTCCTGACCTGCGGCGCTTCTGTAACCGATCGGGGTGGTGTAACCGGAACACCTCCAGTTACACCACCCCGGTCCCCCGCCACCTGTAACCGCACGCCATCGGTTACACCCCACCCATCGGTTACAGAAAAGGGGCCCCTGACCTGCGATGTAACCGACGTAACCGACGTAACCGCACCTGTGAGACCGAACCGAGCCAAGGAGTCACACCGTGGCACGCCCTCAGATGCTCAAACTCCCCGAAGTTCTCGTCGAACTCGGCATGAGCCGCGCCGCCTTCTACCGCATGCGCGCCCGTGGCCTCGCACCCAAGCTCATCAAGCTGCCCAACAAGCAGATCCGCGTCCGCCGTGCCGACCTGGACGCCTGGCTGAGCCAGTACGAGCAGACCGCCGCCTGATTCGCCCCGCTTCGAGAGGGCCCGCCGAACGGCGGGCCCTCTCGCGTTTTTGGAGAGCCATGCTCACGTATGACGTAGACATCTGGTCGATCAGGCAGCGCAAGGGCCGTCCGAAGCCGTTCGAGCTGCGGTGGCGCGTGGGCGAGCGCGCCCATTCGCGCAGTTTCAAGCTCAAGCCGCAGGCCACCGGCCGGAGTTCAGAACTGATGACCGCACTTCGCAACCGGGAGCAGTTCGACGAAGAGACCGGTCTTCCTGTCTCAGAGTTCGAGGCGCTGAACACCCCGACGTGGTTCGAGCACGCCACGGCCTACATGCTGATGAAGTGGCCGAAGGCGGCGGCCAAGCACCGCGCCAGCATCGCCGAGACGCTCGCCACCGTCACGCCCGCCTTCCTGTCCACATCACGCGGGGCACCGAAGGACGCCGTCCTGCGAAAGGCGTTGTACGGATGGGCATTCAGGGCGGTCACGGGTCCGGACGAGGCACTGTGCCCTCGTCACCAGGGGGAGGAACCGCCGGCGGATATTGCGGCTGCCCTCGCGTGGATCTCAACGAACACGGTCAAGATGACCGAGGTCAGCCGGTCGGAGCGGGTGCGAGCGGCCCTGGACGCCCTGTCGAAGAAGCTCAACGGGAAGCCCGCAGCCTCCAACACCGCGAACCGGAAGCGCATGGTTCTGAGCAACACCCTGCGGTACGCCGTTGAGCGCGGCACGCTCCCCGCCAACCCGCTGGGCCGGGTGGACTGGTCGGCCCCCGACAAGGATGACGAGGTGGATTTTCGCTACGTCCCCAACCCGGATCAGGCCGCCGCCCTCATCGACGCCGTACGGCAGATCAGCGCGCGGGGCGATCACATGGCCGCGTTCTTCGGCTGCCTGTACTACGCGGCCATGCGGCCCTCGGAGATCGCGGCTCTCCGGGACTCGGACTGCACCCTTCCCGAGACGGGCTGGGGTGAGCTGATCCTCGCGGGGAGCCGTCCCGAGGTCGGTGCGGGGTGGACCGACGATGGGCGGTCGTTCGAACAGCGGGGTCTCAAACGCCGAGCCCGGACCGCGACCAGGTCCGTGCCGATCCCTCCCGTGCTGACGGCGATGCTCCGGGACCACAAGGCGAAGTACGGGGTGACCGAGGGAGGCCAGCTCTTCCGCGCGGCGATGGGAGGTCGGGTGCGGTCCACGGAGTACTGCAATCTCTGGGACGCGGCGCGGCTCAAAGCCCTCGCAGCGAAGGAAGCGAAGACGCCTCTGGCAGACGTGCCGTATTCCCTCCGGCACGCGGGAGTGTCCTTGTGGATCAACTCGGGTGTCGACCCGGTGGAAGTCGCCCGACGGGCGGGGCACAGCCTCACGGTGCTCTTCCGGTTCTACGCCAAGATCCTGCGCGGGCAGCAGGACCGCGCCAACGCCCTGATCGAGCAAGGACTCAACGGGGGATGATCGCGCGGGCCTGGCCCACACATGGCCCATACGCACTGGTCACCACCGAGATATGGGCGATCCTGGGTGAGACAGGGTGAGCACAAAGGGCGGGCCTCCGAACCGGAGACCCGCCCTTTGACCTGCACATACTCTGACCTGTGCGGTGGGTGTGGGATTTGAACCCACGGTGACATCGCTGCCACGACGGTTTTCAAGACCGTTCCCTTAGGCCGCTCGGGCAACCCACCCCGCGTCGGCGGTCAACGCGACCCGCTTTCGACGCGAGGACAGCCTAGCCGGTCAGCTGTCGCCCTTGCGCTCCCCCAGGGTGACTTCGGCGGTCGAGGTCTTGCCGTCGCGCTTGTAGGTCAGCATGACCTTGTCGCCCGGCTTGTGGGTCCAGATCTCGCCGATCAGGGTCGGGCCGCTGTCGACCACGGTGTCGTTGAACTTCGTGATGACGTCACCCGGCTTGAGACCGGCCCTGCCCGCCGGGCTGTCCTTCGGGACCGCGGCCGTGCCGCCCGTGCCCTGGTCCGAGATGACCGCGCCGCCGGTCTTCTCGTCCATCGTCACCGTGGCGCCGATGACCGGGTAGACCGGCTGGCCGGTCTTGATCAGCTGCTCGGCGACGTTCTTCGCCTGGTTGATCGGGATCGCGAAGCCGAGGCCGATGGAGCCCGCCTGGGACTGGCCGGTGCTGCTGCCGGTCGACTGGATCGCCGAGTTGATCCCGATGACCGCGCCGCCGGCGCTCAGCAGCGGGCCGCCGGAGTTGCCCGGGTTGATCGAGGCGTCGGTCTGCAGGGCGCTCATGTACGAGTTGCTGCCGCCGGAGCCGTCACCGGAGGCGACCGGGCGGTTCTTCGCGCTGATGATGCCCGTGGTGACCGTGTTGGACAGGCCGAACGGGGCGCCGATCGCGATCGTCGAATCGCCCACCGCCACCTGGTCCGAGTTGCCCAGCTCCAGCGGGGTGAGCCCCTGCGGCGGGTTCTTCAGCTTCAGGACCGCGACGTCGTAGCCCTCGGCCCGGCCGACGACCTCGGCGCCGTACTTCTTGCCGTTCGAGAACGTCGCGGTGAGCTGACCGCTGTCCGCGGCGGAGGCCACCACGTGGTTGTTCGTGAGGATGTGGCCCTCCTTGTCGTACACGAAGCCGGTGCCGGTGCCGCCCTCGCCGTCGCCGCCCTGGGCGTCGATGGTGACCACGCTGGGCAGCGCCTTGGCCGCCACCCCCGCGACCGTGCCCGGGTCGCGCTTGAGGTCCTGCGGGTTGGCCGACGCCGCGACCGTGGTCGAACCGGACGAGCCGGAGCCGTCATTGCTGTCGGCGGCCCAGTAGCCGAGGGCTCCGCCGACTCCGCCCGCCACGAGCGCTGCCACGACCACCGCGGCCACCAGACCGCCCGCACGCCGTTTACGGGGGGAGTCGGGTGTCTGCGGTTGGCCGGGCGGGCCCCACACGGGGCCGCCGCCCTGTGCGCCGTGGGCGTAGGCGGGGACTGCGGGCGGGGGCGGGGGCCAGCCGGCATCCGCTGCCGACTGCGGTGCGGGAGGGGGCGTGTGGGGCTGCGGCGCCGGCGGGACCTGGGCCATGGGCGTGGTCGCCGGGTCATGGGCCGGGGGGACCTGCGGCTGCACAGCCGTCACATCCGGCTGCTCAGCGGCCGGGGGCGCGCTTCCAGGAGGCCCCTGGGGAGCATCGGCCGGCACTGGAGGTGCGGACGGAACGGACGGGGCGGCCTCGGCCGCGGTGCCCTCGTTGCCCTCGTTCTCTGTGCTCACAGCTCTGTACTCCTCGGTTCCACATCATGATTCGGCAAGAGATCCGCTGTGCACGTGTCTGGAGTCAGCTTTTCCCACAGCACGTCAGACCACTGTAAGCAGGACCTGTGCATCCGCGCACGGGTCTTTACATCGGGCAAAACGGTCCCGCGTCGCAAGGTTCGCGCGCCCGCGGGCCCGCCGGTGACACCATGACGCGGTGACCCAAGCACGGCAGCAGCACACCACGCAGCATCCCATCCAGGTCATCGCACACCGAGGCGCGTCCGACGACGCCCCCGAGCACACCCTGGCCGCATACCGGAAGGCGATCGAGGACGGCGCCGACGCCCTGGAGTGCGACGTACGGCTCACCGCCGACGGCCATCTCGTATGCGTACACGACCGTCGGGTGAACCGTACGTCCAACGGTCGCGGCGCGGTCTCCGCCCTGGAGCTCTCCGAGCTCGCCGCCCTCGACTTCGGCTCGTGGAAGGACCGCGAGGAATCGGAGTCCCCGGACTGGGACCCGGTCCCGGGCGAGCTCACCTCGGTACTCACCCTGGAACGGCTGCTCGAACTGCTCGTCGAGACACGAGCCGCCGGGCGTCCGCTCCAGCTGGCCATCGAGACCAAGCACCCGACCCGCTGGGCGGGCCAGGTCGAGGAGCGGCTGCTGCATCTGCTGAAGCGCTTCGAGCTCGACGCACCGCCGGCCGGGGGCCCCTCTCCGGTCCGCATCATGAGCTTCTCGGCCCGCTCCCTGCACCGCGTCCAGGACGCCTCACCGGATCTGCCCACCGTCTATCTGATGCAGTTCGTCTCGCCGCGACTGCGCGACGGACGGCTGCCGGCCGGCGCCCGGATCGCCGGTCCCGGGATGCGGATCGTGCGCAGTCACCCCGGCTACATCGACCGCCTGCACCGCGCGGGCCACCGGGCACACGTCTGGACGGTCAACGAACCGGAGGACGTCGACCTCTGCGTCCGGCTCGGAGTGGAGGCGATCATCACGAACCGCCCGAGGCAGGTCCTGTCACAATTGGGACGCTCTTCATATCAGTAACAGGGAGTACACCGGCGCATTCGGGCTGCACTCGATCGTTACGAGTGCGTCACTGGCAGACCACTGGCCGGTTTCCGGCCCAGCCCAGGGGGGCATCCACTCCGTGGCGTGGGGCAAAGGAGGTCTCGGGGGTGGCGTTGGTGGTGGCACAGGAAGTGCCCACGTCGTCGAGCATGGCCGTTCCCCATGGCCCTGCGGGCGTGGGCCAGGCACGGCACCGGATGCGTGAGCAGTTGCGCAGCCACGGGGTGTCGGATTCGGTCGTCGACGATGCTGTATTGATCCTTTCCGAACTGCTCAGCAATGCCTGCCGGCACGGCAGGCCGCTGGGCCGGCACAGCGACGTGGGAGAGGGCGACGTGCGCGCCGCCTGGCGCGTCGACAGAACGGGCGGGCTGACCGTCGAGGTGACGGACGGAGGCGGTCCGACCCGACCGGTTCCGGCCACTCCGTCGGTAACCGCGCGCGGCGGCCGAGGGCTCAACATCATCAGCGCGCTCGCCGAGAAGTGGGGCGTACGCGACGACTCGTCCGGCGAGGTCACGGTCTGGGTGCTGGTCAACGAGGGGCCGGGGCGCCCCGGCGGCCGGCCGGGCGGACAGGGCAACGGACGGGCAACCGGTACGACCGTGCTGCCGGGTGCGACCGGAATGCCCGTCGTGCCGGGGCTCGACGGGCTGGATCTCGCCGACGCCTTCGACGACGCGGGCTGACCCGGGCGCAGCCCCGTGGGCTGACGCGTCGCAGGCCCACGCGGGCGAGCCCCGCGGGCTGGACACGCGGGCGAAGCGGTACGACAACCGGGAAGGCGGCACCAAAAGCGCGGCATCCGAAACGCGGCGTTCGCGGGCCCGTGCCCGCAGGCGGCTGGGGCAGCTGTGCCCCGGACACCGCACGGGCGGCTAGGCTCGCGGCCCAGACCGCACTGTCGCACCGTCGCAACCGGGAGAAAGCCCACCATGGCCAAGAAGCGCCCTCAGACCAAGGCCGGGAAGCAGCAACTCAAGGACGGCGAGATCCCGGTGGTCGGGGCTCGCGAGCCCTGCCCGTGCGGTTCGGGCCGCCGTTACAAGGCCTGCCACGGCCGCGCCGCCGCCCAGGCCGTGACCGAGCTGGTCCAGCGCCCCTTCGAGGGACTGGCCGGCGAATGCGACTGGGTCGCGCTGCGCGAACTGGTCCCCGCGGCCACGGTCGAGCTGACGCTGAAGGGCGGGCTGCCCGAGGGCGTGCCGTCCGTGACGCTCGCGACCGTGCTCCCGATGGCCTGGCCCGCGCTGCGCCGCGACGACGGCTCGGTCCTGCTCGCCCTGCAGAACGACACCTCTTCCGGTGACCTCAGCCGGGACCTCGCCGACACCCTGCAGCGGGCGCTGGAGACCGAGCCCGGCTCGCCCGTCGCCGCCCGGCGCGTTCCGGCCGACGGGCCCCGGTTGCAGGATGTCCTGGACCCGGATGCGCCGTTCGCGCCGGTCGTGCACTCGGGCTTCGAGTTCTGGGTGCCGGACTCGGAGAACACCACAGCCGAGGTGTCCGCCTCCCTGGAGCGCGCGAACGACGCCGCGATCCCGACCGTCCTGCTCACCGGGGTGGACGCCGCCTACTGGTGCGAGACGCCGGACAAGAACCACCTCCGGTGGGTCATGCCGCACCCCGAGGAGCAGCTCCTCGACGCTCTCGCCCGGCTGCACGCCGCCGGAGTCTCGTCCCTCGGCGAGGGGACCCGGCTGGTCGGCTCCTTCCGCGCGCACGGCCTGATGGTCCCGGTCTGGGATCTGCCGAGCGCGATGGGGGCCGAGGAGTGCGAGAAGCCCGCCGCCGTGTTCGCGGAGCGGCTGGCCACGGCGCTCGCCTCGGACGCGCCCCTCACCCCCGAGGAGCGCCGGGCGCGCGGCGGGCTCACCAACCGCCAAGTGACACTCAGCTGACAGTGACCACCGCCCGGACCGTACGGTGACTCGCGTCACAACTGACCGTACTGACAGGTAAATCGCTGTCCGAATACATGAGATCGAATTTGCGAACGGCAGATCTCTTGTTACCGTTCTAGAAGCCCGGTCGCTGGTGCATCCCCCGTCGCCAGCGACCGGGCATCCTCATTTCCGGGTACGGCGCCCACGGCGCACGCACGGCGCGTGAACCGCGCACAGACCTGACACGGTCCCCGGACGAGCCCTTCAGTGACGCAAGCCCCGCCATCTGCTGCCCGGCCTCCGACGGCTCACGGCGCTCCCGTCAGCTCGGACAGCAGAGGCCACTGGCCTGCGTCAACCCGGCTCGGATGAAACCGGATTGGGTCCGGCCCCCACAGAACCCGGATCGGATCCGGTGCCCGCAGCGGCGCCGCACACCCCCGGATCCCGCGTCAGCCGCAGGGCCCGCCGGCGCCGGGCGGGAAGGCGCCGGCCGGAGCCGTCCGCCGGACCTTCGGACACCCGCAGGAATGCGGCTTCCGCCGGAATGCAGCCGAAGAAACACCGCGACAGCGCCCGGACAGCCCTCTGACAACGTCTGAAGTGATCCTCGAAAGAGAAACTCGAACATTCTTCGAACGCGTTTCGGAGGGGGCATCAGAAAGCCGACCGCCGAACAACTTTGTACCGGCGTGCTTTGCACAGCCGGTACAAGGCCATGGCGGCGGCCGACCGCCCGGAAGATCCAGCAGCACACCATTGCGGGTATCCCCGGCGGGCCCCAGCTGCCCGGTGTGCGGCAATTCCTGACGTCGCGCCGAAATCCCGGCGCGCTGCCGCCGCCCGCCCGTCAGTAGGCGAGCCGGCTACCGCCGTCCGGGGCGCTGTTGCTCGCTTCGACCAGCGCGTCCAGAACCGTCCCCACGTCCGGCAGCCAAGGCGAGGCGGCCGCCGCGACGGGCGCTCCGCCCGTCAGCCGCAGCCGGGAGACCCGGTCCGGCGCCCGCTCCCAGCGCACTTGCCCCGCACCGGTCTCGGACGGCGGAAGGACGAGATAGCCCCCCTCACCGTGGAACCGCAGCGAACTGGGCACCCAGTCCTGCGCGTGCAGCAGTTCACCGAGCCGTTCGAGGGTGTACGGGGCGACCAGCAGCGACCACCGGGTCGGCGTCGCCACCACGGGGCCCAGCCGCACCCCCATCCGGTCGAGTCCGGCCAGCGCCCCGGCACCGGCCGCGGCCGGCAGGCTCAGTGCGCACGGAGCCGACCCGCCGGTGGCCAGCACGACCGGCGCGGTGGGCCGGTTCGTCCACCACCAGCGCACCATCCGCGGGTCGGTGGTCGCCGCGAGCAGTCCGGGATCGAAGGGGTGCGCGCCGGGCACGGCGCACTCGGGATCGGGGCAGGCGCAGCCGCGCTCACCGCGGCCGTCGGCCGTCTGTAGCCCCACTCCCGGGAGTACCGGCCACCGCCACTCGGTGGCACAGGCCAGGGCCGCGTCGAGCTGGGCGGGCCTGTCCCGGAACCGGAGCCTGCGTCGCCTTCCGAGGATCTCGCGCATGAGCGCTCGTTCCTTTCCGTTGAACGCCGAGGGTCCACATCACACCACGCGTGCGTCACATCGCGTGTGCGGAAATTCACTGTGTGTACATGCTCGTCGAGCCTGCGGTACGGGTTGGTCGTCGCTACCGAGCGTGAGCTGTGCTGAGCCGAATCGAGCCGGTTCCAGTCGAAATCGTGGCGGGGCGCAGGGCGCGTATCGCGCCTGCCGTCCGTACGTACAACCTCGCCACTCAGGGGTGGGGCGTGGCCGTCACAGATGAGGACGTCCGGGCCCGCTGCCAGGTTCCGGGAGTGGTCGGAACCACCCCTGGCCATCTATCGACTACGTACCCAGCATGCCCGGAATGACGCTCCCCTCGGGACTTCACCCCGAGGGCACCTCCTGCCCGAGCAGACCCAGTCGACCGCAAATAGCTTCCGCAGGGTGCATTTTTTGGCCAAGTTAGTTATCACTTGGACACCACAAATCCCGTGGGGACAATGCTGGACATCGCCTCACTTGTGCGTGTACATGTGGATGCACTGATAGCGGCGCAGAATGACATGGGGGTTTGCGATGCTATTCGACGAAAAACACCAGTCGGAAAGCCGGCAACCATGAGCGCCCCGCACCTGCCGAAAGTGGCTGGAATCGATCCCACAGTTCCGGTTTCGACGCACACTGACGGGCCTCTCTCCGAGGTGCCCGCCGCTCCCGGTGCCTTCGTCCAGGACCGTCTGGCGGGCTGGGTCTCCGACCTCACCACGCTGCACGAACTCACCGAGCGGCTGGCCAGAACCAGCACCCTGGACGACGCACTTCACGAACTGCTCGACGCCGGAGCCGCTCTGGTGGGAGCCCGCCGCGGGCTGATCGCGTTCGAACCGTCCGACCGCCGCGGCCCCGTCAGCACCATCGGCCTCGGACTGGCCCACGCGGAGCTCGGCCAGATCGAGACGGTGCCGCGCAGCGCCACGTCCTACGGACGGATCCTGGAAGGTCTGCCCAACGCCGAAGGCCCGCTGACCACCCCCGACCTGCCCGGCGACACCGGCCTGGACCCCCGCAGGCGTGAGGTCGCCGCCCGGCTCGGCTACGCCGCCAGCTACGCACTGCCGATCACCACCGACCGGACCGGCCGGCTCGCCGCCGCCGTCTGGCTCTACGACGAACCCGCCGAGCCGCTGGAGCGCCAGCGCCACCTGGTCGGCCTGTACACCGGGTACGCCGCCGAACACCTGGCCCGGCTGCTGGAGCTGGAGCGGGCCAGGACCGATGTCGCCACCGTCACCGAGGAGCTCCTGCCCAGCCGGATGCCCCGGATTCCCGGCGTGGAACTGGCCATACGCCATCACGCCGCGCCCCAGGGCGGCAACGACTGGTACGACGCGCTGGCCCTCCCGGAGGGTGCGCTCGGCCTCGCCGTCGGCTCGGTGAGCGGCTCCGGGCCGAGCGCCCTGGCCGCGATGGGACGGCTGCGCGCCGGCCTGCGGGCGTACGCGGTGATGGAGGGCGAGGACCCGGTCGCCGTACTCTCCGATCTTGAGCTCCTGCTGCGGCTGACCGAACCCGCCCGTTCCGCGACCGCGCTCTTCGCCTACTGCGAGCCCGCCCGCCGCAAGATCCTGCTGGCCGGGGCCGGGCACACCCCGCCGCTGATCGTCGGCGACCGGCGCACCGAGTACGTGGAGACCACCCTGTCCGCGCCGCTGGGCATGCTCGCCTGCTGGGAGGCGCCGAGCGTGGAGATCGCCCCGGCGCCCGGCGAGACCGTACTGCTGTACACCGACGGCCTGCTGCGCCGGGCCGGGGACTCGATGGACCGGGCGTTCGCCCGGCTCCACTCGGCGGCGGCGAGCGTCCCCAGGGCGCTGCGCCATGACGCCGCGTCGGTCGCCGACCATGTGCTGCGCACCATGCTGCCCGACGGGCCCGAGCAGGGCGACGACACCGAGGACGTGGTGGTGCTGGCCGCACGGTTCGACTGAGCCGCCGCGGTGCCGCCGGTCCGTTCACGGTGGTCCGAGCAATCCTGGTAAGAGGTCTTCCGGCCCTGGGCCCCCTTTCGTACGCCCGTACGATGGAGGGGGCCCAGTGTCGTATCAAGGAGAGACAAGTCGTGTCTGAGGAGCTCACCCCGGAGAACCCGGAGACCGAAGAGGCAGAGCCGGTCAAGCAGCGGAAGAACGGCCTGTACCCGGGCGTCTCCGACGAGCTCGCCGCGAGCATGAAGTCCGGTTGGGCCGACACCGAGCTGCACGGACTGGAGCCGATCGCTCAGGCCGGGCACACCGCCGACCGCCGCGCCGCGCTCTCCGCGCGTTTCCCCGGCGAGCGGCTGGTCGTTCCCGCGGGCCGGCTGAAGACCCGTTCCAACGACACCGAGTACGCCTTCCGCGCCTCCACCGAGTACGCGTACCTCACCGGCGACCAGACCCAGGACGGCGTCCTCGTCCTGGAGCCGAAGGACGGCGGCCACGAGGCGACCGTCTACCTGCTGCCGCGCTCGGACCGTGAGAACGGCGAGTTCTGGCTCGACGGCCAGGGCGAGCTGTGGGTCGGCCGCCGCCACTCCCTCACCGAGGCCGAGCAGCTGCTCGGTATCCCGGCGAAGGACGTACGGGAGCTTCCCGCCGCGCTGACCGAGGCCACCGGCCCGGTCCGTAACGTCCGCGGCCACGACGCCGCCATCGAGGCCGCGCTGACCGACAAGGTCACCGCGGAGCGCGACGAGGAGCTGCGGGTCTTCCTCTCCGAGGCACGCGTGGTCAAGGACGCCTTCGAGATCGCCGAGCTGGCGAAGGCCTGCGACATCACCGCGCGCGGTTTCGAGGACGTGGTGAAGGTCCTCGACAAGGCCGAGGCGACGAGCGAGCGGTACATCGAGGGAACGTTCTTCCTGCGCGCCCGCATCGAGGGCAACGACATCGGCTACGGCTCGATCTGCGCCGCGGGCCCGCACGCCACCACCCTGCACTGGGTGCGCAACGACGGCGCGGTGCGCTCCGGCGAGCTGCTGCTGCTCGACGCCGGCGTGGAGACCAACGACCTCTACACCGCCGATGTGACCCGCACCCTTCCCATCAACGGCACGTTCACGCCGCTGCAGCGGAAGATCTACGACGCGGTGTACGAGGCCCAGGAGGCCGGTATCGCGGCGGTGAAGCCCGGCGCCGGCTTCCGCGACTTCCACGACGCCGCGCAGCGCGTCCTCACCGAGAAGCTCGTCGAGTGGGGTCTGCTCGGCGACCGGTCCGTGGACGAGGTCCTGGAGCTGGGCCTGCAGCGCCGCTGGACCCTGCACGGCACCGGCCACATGCTCGGCATGGACGTCCACGACTGCGCCGCCGCGCGGACGGAGTCGTACGTCAACGGAACGCTGGAGCCCGGGGTGTGCCTCACCGTCGAGCCCGGTCTCTACTTCCAGGCCGACGACCTGACCGTCCCCGAGGAGTACCGCGGCATCGGTGTCCGGATCGAGGACGACATCCTCGTCACCGAGGACGGCAACCGGAACCTCTCGGACAAGCTGCCGCGTCAGGCCGACGAGGTCGAGGCATGGATGGCCCGGCTCAAGGGCTGACCTGCCACCGGCCGGTTACGGGCCGCCGACGCGCGCCGGAGGGCGCCCTGCTCAGGACACCATGAGCAGGGCGTCCTCCCGCCATTTCAGGATCTTGTCGAAGCTCACCACCGCGCCGCCGCGCCCCGGCCGGTTGCCGAAGTGGACATGGTCGGCGAGCTGCTCGATCAGGCAGAGGCCACGCCCGCTCTCGGCGGCCAGCGGCGGATGCGCTGCCTGCTGTGACTGGAAC
The DNA here is from genome assembly GCF_036226405.1 of Streptomyces sp. NBC_01260. Lineage (NCBI taxonomy): Bacteria > Bacillati > Actinomycetota > Actinomycetes > Kitasatosporales > Streptomycetaceae > Streptomyces > Streptomyces sp. NBC_01260. Next base: position 4,006,393 of record NZ_CP108464.1, read on the forward strand.
TGCCGCAGTTCGTACTGCTGCGGTTCCTGTCGGTACGGATCGTGCTGTTGCTGTGCGGCGTCGCGATGCGTGCGCCGGGCGGGGAAGCCGGGACCGGAATCAGAGACTTCGATGCGGCATTTCTCGCCGTCCAGATATGCGGTCACCCGGTACTGCCCGCAGGCCGTACTGGACGGCTCCTCCCATGCGTCCCAGATCTTCCCGGCATCGTCCGGGCCGCCATGGGCCCCGCCGTGCTCGACGGCGTTCGCACAGGCCTCGCTGAGCGCGACCGACAGGTCGAAGGAGATGTCCGGGTCCACGCCCGCGGATTCCATGGTGCCGAGCAGGAAACGACGGGCGAGCGGAACGCTCGCAGCTTCGCGCCGCAGATGGAGTGACCACCACATGCTCATGCTCCAGCCTCCTGGCTGCGGCTCGACATACCGATACGTATTGCCGCCCGATGCCGTTCGTAAGCACAGACGGGATGTGAGACCGCTCATTCGGCGGATACCCGGGCTTGCCACACCTGTGCATGCCCGCCCACAAGGCGTCTCCTACCCCGTCCGCAACCATCCCCAACAGCCCGGTGCGCAGCCAATCGGGCGGAAGGTGACCTTCCGGACCTGCCGTACGGCGGCCGGGGTCGCAGTGCGATGATGACCCGGCCATGTCTAGGTCTGTGGGACGCGCCGGAGCCGGTCTGCGGCTGTTGAGGGCCGCGGTGTTCGCCGCGGTCTGCGTCGTGTTGTCCGCGGCCGGACACGCACTGGCCTCCTGCGTGGCGGTGCCCGGGTGGACCCTGCTCGCCGGATTCCTCGGGATTCTCGCGGTGGCGGTACCACTGGCCGGCCGCGAACGCTCGCTGCCGTCGATCGCGGCGGCCCTGGCCGGCGGACAGATCGCACTGCACACGCTCTTCGGTGTCGGTACGCACACCGCGACGCAACAGCCCGCGGCCGGTGAGGACTCGCTGATCCGGTTCGCGGCCGGCCTCGTCTGCGGGGCGGGCCCCGCGCAGTTGAGCGCCACCGACGCCCATCGCATCGTCACCACCGCGGGCATCGACCCGGCATCGGTGACCGAGCAGGCCCATCAGCACCTGGCCACCGCCTCCTCCGGCGGCATGGCCGGCACCGGCGGAGCGGCCGGCCTCGCCGGAATGTTCCCCAGCCTGCCCATGCTGCTCGGCCACCTGCTGGCAGCGCTGGCCACCGGCTGGCTGCTGCGGCGCGGTGAGATCGCCCTGTTCCGGCTCGCCCGGCTGTCGGCGCACGGCGCCCAGCAGGTCGCGGCCGCAGCCCGGCTGCGGGCGCTGCGCGCGGCGCTCGTCCTCGTGTCCGCCCTGCGCGCCGGCCTTCCGGGCGGACCGGCGACCGGGCCGTGCACCCTCCGTACGGCCGTGGACGCACCGCCCCCGGTCACCGGGGATCCCTTGCAGCACATGGTGATCAGACGCGGGCCGCCGCCCGTATGCGCTCTCGCAGCCTGACGCGACGCCCTCCACGCGATGCACGCGCGCCCCTCGCAGGCACCTCTCCGGTGCCGGTGCGGGTCGGCGCGCACCCGCCGCTCGTGAGGAAGAGGTGTCGCGATGCCGTCGCGCACCCGCGCGGCGGAGCACCTTTCCTTCGTGCTTTGTGGAGTGATCCCTGACATGAACGTTTCCCGCATCGCCCTCGCCGGCGGCGTCGCCGCGTCCACCGTGCTCATCCTCGCCGGTACGGCCTCCGCCCACGTCAGCGTCCAGCCGCAGGGCGAGGCCGCCAAGGGCGGTTACGCCGTCATCAACTTCAAGGTCCCCAACGAGCGCGACGACGCCGCGACGACCAAGCTCGAGGTCAACTTCCCGACCGACCACCCGCTGGCCTCCGTCCAGCCGCAGGCGATCCCCGGCTGGAAGATCGACGTCACCACCAGCAAGCTGGCCAAGCCGCTCGACATGCACGGCAAGAAGATCAACGAGGCCGTCTCCAAGGTCACCTGGACCGCGGACGGCGCCAAGATCGAGCCCGGCCGCTTCCAGCAGTTCCCGCTCTCCGTCGGCCAGCTCCCCGAGAACGCCGACCAACTGGTGTTCAAGGCCATCCAGACGTACGACGACAAGGAAGTCGTCCGCTGGATCGAGGAGCAGAAGGACGGGGCCGAAGAGCCCGAGAGCCCCGCTCCGGTCCTCAAGCTGACGGCTGCCACCGATGCCGCGCACGGCGCCGCGGCCGCCGGCTCCACTGGCAAGAACGCTGCCGCGGACCAGTCGAAGGACAAGGAGACGACCGCTTCGGCGTCCTCCTCCAGCGACACCACGGCCCGCGTCCTCGGCGTCGTCGGCATCGTCATCGGCGTCGCAGGTGTCGCGTTCGGCGTGCTGGCCGGCCGTCGGCGCACCGCCTGACCGTCCAGAAGCCCCACCCGTTACACCGACCCATCAGGAATCAGTGCTCCATGGTTAAGAAGTCTGTGCTGGCCGCGGCGCTCGTCGCCGCGGCCGCACTCACCCTGTCCGCCTGCGGCGGCAGTGACAACGACAGCAAGAAGCCGATCGCCGACGTCTCGACGGAGGCGAGGACCAAGGCCGCGACGGTGCTCGACGATCCGTTCACCAAGCCGAATCTCGTCCTGACCGACACCCACGGCAAGAAGTACGACCTGCGCGAGAAGACCAAGGGCAAGCCGACGCTCATCTACTTCGGCTACACCACGTGCCCCGACGTCTGCCCGCTCATCATGAGCAACATCGCGATCGCCAAGAAGTCCCTCCCCGAGGCGGACCGGGACAAGCTCCAGGTCGTCTTCGTGACCACCAACCCGGAGCAGGACACCCCGTCCTCGCTGGGCAGCTGGCTCAAGTCCCAGGACTCGTCCTTCATCGGTCTCACCGGCGACTTCCCGACCATCCAGGCGGGCGCCCGGCAGATCGGCATCGGTATCGACGCGCCGAAGAAGGAGAAGGACGGCACGGTCATCTCGATGCACGGCTCGCAGGTCATCGCGTTCTCCCCGAAGACCGACAAGGGGTACGTGCTGTACGGCGAGGACACCACGCCCGACGACTACACCAAGGACCTCCCCAAGATCATCAAGGGGGAGAAGCCGTGAACCGCCGCACCGCCCTCGCCGGCGTCCTGGCCCTCTCCACGGGGCTGACGCTGGCGGGGTGCTCCTCCTCGGACAGCAAGCCGGAGCTGAAGGTCAGCGGCGCGTTCATGCCGCAGCCCGTCAACGACATGGCGGCCGGCTTCCTCGTCGTGCAGAACAGCGGCGGCAGCTCCGACCGGCTCACCTCCGTCACCAGCCCGCTCTCGGACGACGTCACGATCCACGAGACGAAGAACCAGACGATGCGCATGGTGACGTCCTTCACGGTACCCGCGGGCGGTGAGCTGGACCTGGAACGCGGTGGAAACCACATCATGTTCATGAAGCTCAAGCAGCGGCCCAAGCAGGGCGACAAGGTGTCCGTGGAGCTGCACTTCGAGAAGACCGACCCGATCAAGGTCGACCTTCCCGTGAAGGAGACCACCCACAACCCGAAGAAGCAGTGAGGGACTGACAGACCATGACAGCCACCGCCCCGCACTTCGGGCCGCCCCCGTCCGTATCCGCCACACGCCGGCCGCTCGCCAAGGCCGGACTCCTCGCCGCTCTGGTCGGCGTGGTGTTCGGTCTGCTGCTGGCGGTCGCGGGTCCCGCGTCGGCTCACGCCGCGCTCACCGGGAGCGATCCGCAGGACGGGGCGGTGGTCGACACCGCACCCAAACAGGTCACGCTGACCTTCTCCGAGCAGGTCGCCGTGGGCGAGGGCTCCATCCGGATCCTGGACCCGAACGGCAAGCGCGCCGACACCGAGGCCGCCCCGCTCGATCTGCACAGCGGCTCCACCGTGAAATACGGCGTCGCCCTGCACACCGGCCTGCCCGACGGCACGTACACCGTCGCCTGGCAGGCCGTCTCCGCCGACAGCCATCCGGTCTCCGGCGCCTTCACCTTCTCCATCGGCGCCCCCTCCGAGACCACCGTCGCCCTCCCGGAGAACGAGGCCGGGGGCGGTCTCGTCGGCACGCTCTACGACATCGCGCGCTACGCCGCGTACGCCGGCTTCATCGTGCTCGCCGGCGGCGCCGCCTTCGTGCTGGCCTGCTGGCAGCGCGGGGCGGGCGCGCGCCCGCTGCAACGCCTCGTGGTGCGCGGCTGGATGACCCTCACCGCGGCCACCCTCGCCATGCTGCTGCTGCGCAACCCGTACACCGGTTCCGGGAAGCTCGCGGACGCCTTCGACCTCGACGGGCTGAAGGCGGTCCTCGACACCAAGCCCGGCGCCGCACTCGTCTCGCGGCTGCTGCTGCTCGGTGCCAGTGCGCTGTTCATCGCCGTGCTGTTCGGGGCCTACGCGAAGCGCGAGGACGAGCGCGAGAAGAAGGACCTCACCTTCGGCCTCGCCATCGGCGGCGCGGTCATCGCCGCCGGGATCGCCGGGACCTGGGCCCTCGCCGAGCACGCGTCGACCGGTATCCAGCCGGGGATCGCCATGCCGGTCGATGTCCTCCATCTGCTGGCCGTAGCGACCTGGCTGGGCGGGCTCGCGGCCCTGCTGGTCGCGCTGTACCGCACCCCCGACGTCACCGCCGACGCCGTACGGCGCTTCTCCCGGATCGCGTTCGGCAGTGTCCTCGTGGTCGCCGCCACCGGGATCTACCAGTCCTGGCGCCAGCTCGGCTCATGGTCCGCGCTGACCGGCACCGGGTACGGGCAGCTGCTGCTCGTGAAGGTGGGGCTCGTCGCGGTCCTCGTCGGCGTCGCATCGGTCTCACGCCGGTGGACGGCGCGGCTGGCGGCCGGCGGGGTCGCGGTCGCGGCCCCGAAGGCTGAGACCGAGGCAGCGGCCGAAGCAGGCACACCCGCAGCCGAAGCCGCGCCCGACCCGGAGCCGGACCTGATGTCACAGGACCCGGCGTCGCAAGATGCCACCTCGCAGGACCCGGCGCGGGCCGTCCAGCTCGCCCGCCAGAAGGCCGCCGTGGCAACCGCCGAGAGGAAGCGGGTGCGTGATGCCGACCCCGACCGCTCCGGCCTCCGCCGCTCGGTGCTGGCCGAAGTCGGCGTCGCGGTGGCTCTGCTGGCGGTGACCACCATCCTGACCTCGACCGAGCCCGGCCGTACCGAGGAGGAGGCGGCCCGTGCGTCGAGCGCGGCCGCCGCCCCCGCGGCAAGCGGTCCCGTCAACCTCACGCTGCCTTTCGACACCGGCGGCGAGAACGGCAAGGGCACGGTCCGGGTGGACATCGACCCGGGCCGTACCGGGACCAATGTGCTCCACCTCTGGATCGAGGACGTCAACGGGAAGGCCATGGACGTCCCCGAGGTGAAGGTCGCCCTCACCCTGAAGTCCAAGGACATCGGCCCCCTTCCGGTGGTCCCGGTCCGGCTGGCCGAGGGGCACTGGACATCCACCGGCGTCCAGATCCCGATAGCGGGCAACTGGAACGTCTCGGCGACCGTACGGACGTCGGACATCGACCAGACGACGGTCGACAAGAACGTGAAGATCGGCTGAGCAGGATCGTGAGCGTAAACAGTTCAAACAGCGCGGACAACGCAACCAGCGCCAACAACGGCATCGGTTCACACCCCGGGAACAAGCGGCCCGGCGAAGATGCCGTGCCCGGGACCACCGGCGCCCTCTCCCGGCGGCGGCTGCTCGGCTCGGCGGGTGTGGCAGGGGCCGCCGGGCTGGTGCTCGGGGCGGCCGGCGGTGCGACCGGCTACGCCGCGACGCGGGACAAGGCGCCGACCGCGCTGACCTCCGTCGGCTCCTCAGAGGTGATGTTTCACGGGAAACATCAGCCGGGGATCACCACCCCGCTTCAGGCGAGCGGCCATCTCATCGCCTTCGACCTGGTCCCCGGCGCCGGCCGGAAGGAGGCGGCCGCCCTGATGCGCCGCTGGTCAGCCGCCGCGCAGCGGCTGATGGCGGGCGAGCCCACCGCCGGTGGCGCGGCGGACGGTACGGGGCACGACACCGGCATCGCGCTGGATGCCGGGCCGTCCTCACTGACCGTCACCTTCGGCTTCGGCGCCACCTTCTTCGAACGCACGGGCCTGGTCGGCCGCCGGCCACCGGGACTCGACCCGCTGCCGCCGTTCTCCGCCGACCACCTCGACACCGCCCGCTCCAACGGCGACCTCTGGGTGCAGATCGGCGCCGACGACGCTCTCGTCGCGTTCCACGCGCTGCGAGCCGTACAGAAGGAGGCCGCTTCGACGGCCACCGTGCGCTGGCAGATGAACGGGTTCAACCGCACACCCGGCGCCACCGCCAAGCCGATGACCGCCCGCAACCTGATGGGCCAGATCGACGGCACCGGTAATCCGAAACCGGCCGACACCGACTTCGACCGGCGCGTCTTCGTCCCGTCCGGCGCCGATGAAGCGACGTACGAATGGCTGGCCGGCGGCTCGTACGCGGTCGTCCGGCGGATCAGGATGCTGCTCGACGACTGGGAAAAGCTCCCGGTGGAGCGCCAGGAACGGGTCATCGGCAGACGCAAGGCGGACGGCGCCCCCCTGAGCGGCGGCACCGAGACCACCGACATGGATCTCGACAAGGCGGGCCCCGACGGCAAGCTGCTGATCCCCGACAACGCCCACGCCCGGATCTCCTCCCCCGAGCGCAACAGCGGAGCGGCCATGCTCCGCCGCCCGTTCTCGTACCACGACGGCATCGCCACGGACGGCACCCCGGACGCCGGACTGCTGTTCATCTGCTGGCAGGCGGATCCGCTGCGGGGCTTCGTACCGGTGCAGCGCAAACTCGACCGGGGAGACGCCCTGTCGCCCTTCCTCCGCCACGAGGCGAGCGGCCTCTTCGCGGTGCCGGGTGGTGCGGCGGCCGGGGAGTACGTGGGACAGCGGTTGCTGGAGTCCTGAGCCACCACGGCGCATTAGGGTGACGGTATGTCCGCCACGCGCTACGCCTATCTCGGTCCCGAAGGCACCTTCACCGAGGTCGCCCTCCGTACGCTCCCGGAAGCCGCCACCCGTGAGCTCGTCCCGATGGTCTCCGTGCCGGCGGCCCTGGACGCGGTGCGCAACGGCACGGCCGCCGCGGCACTCGTCCCGATCGAGAACTCCGTCGAGGGCGGCATCACCACCACCCTCGACCAGCTGACCAGCGGTGAACCGCTGATGATCTACCGCGAGGTGCTGCTGTCCATCACCTTCGCGCTGCTCGTACGCCCCGGTACCAAGCTGTCCGACGTCAAGACGGTCACCGCGCACCCGGCCGCACAGCCGCAGGTACGCAACTGGATGGCCGCCCACCTCCCGCAGGCCGTATGGGAGTCGGCGGCGTCCAACGCGGACGGTGCACGGCTCGTGCAGGAGGGGCGGTACGACGCCGCCTTCGCCGGTGAGTTCGCCGCGGCGACGTACGGGCTCGAACCGCTGGTGACCGAGATCCACGACGCGGAGAACGCCCAGACCCGTTTCGTGCTGGTGGGCCGCCCGGCCCGGCCGGCGGCGCCGACCGGTGCGGACAAGACGTCGGTGGTCATCTGGCTGGGCGACGACCATCCCGGTGCGCTGCTCGAACTGCTCCAGGAGTTCGCGGTGCGCGGGGTGAACCTGATGCTGATCCAGTCCCGGCCGACGGGCGCGGGCATCGGGAACTACTGCTTCGCGGTGGACGCCGAGGGCCATATCTCCGACCGCCGGGTGGGCGAGGCGCTGATGGGGCTGAAGCGGATCTGCCCGAACGTCCGCTTCCTCGGCTCTTATCCGCGGGCGGGCGTGACGCCGGCGGACGTACGCCGGCTGCGTCCGGGTACGTCGGACGCGGAGTTCACGGTGGCCTCGGACTGGCTGGCCCGGAACCAGGACGGGCGGGCCTGACGGTCCGCGGCCTGTCGGGCCCCAACATCCACTCGCCTCACACCCGTACGCCCACGCGTCTCGCCCCGTACGGCCGCGTGCCCTCGCGCTCCTGCCCTTCCGCGCGTCCGCTCTTCCGGTGCGATCAGCGGATCATCGGCATCGGAAAAGTTATCCACAGGGACGCGTCTCGACCTGGGGACAAGTCGACACCGCAATGCGACATCGTCGACAAATCTCCCAGTCCACCCAGATCCGTCCACAGATCAGCAGGACGCCCGGTGTCACCTCAATTCCATTGATCAACTCTTTAGGGCGAGGAATTCCCACCCGGACGAGCGTGCTGGGTGGGCTTGAAGCGGGATTCCATGAGGCTTCACGCGACTTTCGGAATGATCTCCTCCGCGTCCACAGATCTTCCTCACAGCCTGTGGATAACTTTCGAGAACCACCCCTCCCTGTGGACAAGTGGCGGTCAACTCCCCTTCCAGGCAAGGCTGATACGTCAAGACCCATGAACCCTTCTGCCCCATTTAGGGGAATAGGGCCTCTTTATTGACGATGGCATCCAAGCACTCGCCCAGGATTCCTCTCCAGCATTACCAATACCGGCAATTCGGGCAAAGTGACACGCTCGTCAATATCGGTTCGAGCTACGGAAGCCGACACCGGTAGCCTGGAGGGGTGATTGACCTTCGCCTGCTTCGTGAGGACCCCGACCGTGTTCGCGCCTCCCAGCGCGCCCGTGGAGAGGACGTCGAACTCGTCGACGCCCTTCTCTCCGCCGACGAGCGGCGCAGGTCGTCCGGGGTTCGGTTCGACGAACTCCGTTCCGAGCAGAAATCGCTCGGCAAGCTCATCCCCAAGGCCTCCCCTCAGGAGCGCGCCGAGCTCCTGAAGAAGGCCGAGCAGCTCAAGGTCGACGTCAAGGCGGCCGACGCGGCGCAGGACGAGGCCGACGAGGAGGCCAGGAACCTCCTGCTGCGACTCGGCAACATCGTCCACGCGGACGTGCCGGTCGGCGGCGAGGAGGACTTCGTCGTCCTGGAGACGCACGGCACCATCCGCGACTTCGGTGCCGAGGGCTTCGAGCCCAAGGACCACCTGGAGCTCGGCGAGGCGCTCGGCGCGATCGACATGGAGCGCGGCGCCAAGGTGTCCGGCTCGCGCTTCTACTACCTGACGGGCGTCGGCGCACTGCTGGAGCTCGCCCTCGTCAACGCGGCGATCGCCCAGGCCACCGAGGCCGGCTTCATCCCGATGCTCACCCCGGCGCTGGTCCGTCCGCGCGCCATGGAGGGCACCGGCTTCCTCGGCCAGGCCGCGGAGAACGTGTACCACCTGGAGAAGGACGACTACTACCTGGTCGGCACCTCCGAGGTACCGCTCGCGGCGTACCACATGGACGAGATCATCGACGCGGACAAGCTGCCGCTGCGCTACGCGGGCTTCTCGCCGTGCTTCCGCCGCGAGGCCGGTACGTACGGCAAGGACACCCGTGGCATCTTCCGGGTGCACCAGTTCGACAAGGTCGAGATGTTCTCGTACGTCGACCCGGCGGACGCCGAGGCCGAGCACCAGCGGCTGCTGGACTGGGAGAAGCAGTGGCTCACCGCTCTCGGGCTGCCCTTCCAGGTGATCGATGTCGCCACCGGCGATCTGGGGTCCTCGGCCTCCAGGAAGTTCGACTGCGAGGCGTGGATCCCGACGCAGGGCAAGTACCGCGAGCTGACCTCCGCGTCCAACTGCGACGGTTTCCAGGCCCGCCGGCTGTCCGTGCGGATGCGTGACACCCGCGACGGCAAGAAGGTGCTCCAGCCGCTGTCCACGCTGAACGGCACGCTCTGCGCCGTACCGCGCACCATCGTGGCGATCCTGGAGAACCACCAGCTGGCCGACGGTTCGGTGCGGGTGCCCGAGGTGCTCCGTCCGTACCTGGGCGGGCGTGAGGTTCTGGAGCCGGTCGCCAAGTGACCTTTCCCTACAAGCTCGTCGCGACCGACCTCGACGGCACCCTGCTGCGTGAGGACGACACGGTCTCCGGGCGCACGCGCGAGGCACTGGCCGCGGTCACCGCGGCCGGTGCGGCGCACATCATCGTCACCGGCCGCGCGGTCCCGTGGACCCGGCACATCCTGGACGACCTGGGCTACGAGGGCCTGGCGGTCTGCGGCCAGGGCGCGCAGGTCTACCACGCGGGCGAGCGCAAGCTGCTGACCTCGCTGACCCTGGACCGGCAGCTCGCCGGTCTCGCACTGTCCAAGGTCGAGGCGGAGGTCGGCCCGCTGGCGCTGGCGGCCAGCCGTGACGGGCTGGACGGCGAGGTGCTGGTCGGTCCGGGCTACCGCGTGCAGGAGGGTCCGCTGCCGGCCGTCTTCATACAGGACGCGGCCGAGATGTGGGCGGCCCCGCTCAACAAGGTCTACATCCAGCACCCGGATCTGGACGACGACGCACTGGCGAAGGCCGCCCGAGCGGCGGTCGGCAACCTGGTCGACGTGGTCATGGCCGGCCCCGGGGTCGTGGAGATCCTGCCGCTGGGGCTCAGCAAGGCCACCGGCCTCTCGCTCGCCGCGCGCCGGCTGGGGGTGAAGGCGGCGGACACGATCGCCTTTGGTGACATGCCGAACGACATCCCGATGTTCGCCTGGTCGCGGCACGGTGTGGCGATGGCCAACGCGCACGAGGATCTGAAGGCCGTGGCCCACGAGGTCACCACGTCGAACGAGGACGACGGGATCGCCGTGGTGCTGGAGCAGCTGCTCCAGCGGCCTTCGGGGCCGGCTGCCTGAGGCGGAGGATGCGCGGATCGAACGCGCGCGGGGTTTAGGGACCCCGACGACGGCTTAGCAAGCCGCTGCCTTACCACTCGGCCAATCCTCCGGGGGAGGGCGGCCGCGCGCGATGCGCGTGAACGGCCGCCCCGGCGTACTGCTCGGAGCGGCTCGGCGGAGCAGTCGCTGACTACTCCGCGGCCCGCTCGGGCACGCCTTGCTGGGAGCTCGACGGACTCGGACTTCCGGCCATCGTCGCGCTCCTCTCCCGGTCTGCGGTGCCGTTCCCGGCGGGTGCCGTACTGCCTACTGTGCGGCGCGCCCGATGTCCGGTGCCACTCATTTACGGGCGGCGAGTGCCGGGTGGCACCGGACACCGGGGTTCGTCAGCGGCTCCTGTTGCGGCGGCTGAGATCCTTCAGACCGCGCGCGAGCGCGTCCATCCGCCCGTCGAGCCGGACGATGTCCTCGGACACCCCGCCCAGCCGCACGCTCATGGCACCGATCACCTGCTGCGTGACCTCCAGCCTCCGGTCGAGGCTGTCGAGCCTGAACGACATCCGGTTGAGCACCGGCCCCAGCTCCTGGAGGGCGGTACCGACTCCGGCCAGGCAGCTTTCGACCCGGGTGACGCGGTGTTCGAGCGAGGCGTATCCCGCCCGCAGGTCCTGCTCGGCGTCGAGGAGGTACGTACGGACGCAGCGCGCGATGTCGCTGTCGCGAAGAAGCATCGCGACGTTGAGGACGGTCCTGCGGGTGTAGAGCGTGAGCTGCGCGTGCGCCTGTGGATAACTTTCACCCTCCCCGCCATCCAATAGGGACATCATGTCCCTATTAAAAACGCGCAGGTCAGAGCCGCGCAGCAGCCTGAGGCCGTTCTCCTCCATCTCCGCGCGGTGGCGCTGGATCACCTTCTTGACGACCTCTGTGGATACTTCGAAGTAACGGGCCACGTCCTCTGTGCGGACATGGATTCCGTCCGGGAGCATGACAAGGCTCTTCACCTTGTCGAGAGCGTCGACGCGCTCCATCTGTTCGACGCGCAGCGCGCGCGATTCGAGCAGGGCCACTTCCGTGGGCATGAGCAGGCCTTCCGATCGTGAAAGCGACGGGGGACAGCCCTCTCCCCGGGCTTCAGGGGCGGAGGACGCTCACGGTTGCCACTTGCTCAATGGCCGACCCGGTGGGCGCCGTCCGCAGACGTGTCCCACCGGCATCGGCGTTCCCCGAATTCACGAAAGCTCGACGTCACGGATTCCAGTTGCCTCCACGCATCCGGGACAACGAACCGATATCCGTACAGTTACGCGTATTACTGTCCGACATGCGACAACCCCCGTCCACCGGACGGGGGTTGTCGCGTCGCAGGCTCTCTGCGCTCACTCCTCGCCGGCGAGCTTCAGGGTGCGCAGCTTCTGGCCCGCGTACCAGGTCGCCGCCACGGTGACCGCGATCAGCAGCACCGTCGCGAGCGGCAGTCCGACGTCGGAGGTGATGGCGCCGCCCCCGCCGACCTTCTCGGCCAGCGCGAGAGACCACTGCTGGACGCTGAGCGTGCGCGCACCGGGGACCAGGCTGCCGAAGAGGGCCTCCCACACCAGCGCGTAGACGAGTCCGAGGACCACCGCGTGCCGGCTGACCGTGCCCAGCAGCAGGAACAGCGCGCTGTAGGCGATCGAGGCGACCAGGGCGGCGATCGTGTAGGCCACCGCGATCTGCTGGCCGTTGCCGTTGAGGATCAGGCCGGCGACCAGGGTCGGCACCGCCGAGAACACCATCGTCACGGCGATGGCCACGATCAGCTTGGTGAAGATGATCGTCGGCCGGGTCACCGGCTTGGCCAGCAGGTAGACGATCGAGCCGTCGTCGATCTCCGGACCGATGGCTCCGGTTCCGGCGATCACGCCGATCAGCGGCACCATGGTGGCGATGGCGAAGCCGCCCAGCACATCCGAGGCGACCTGGTCATCGGCCCCGGCGAACATCCGTACCGCCACCGCGATGATCACCAGCAGTGCGGGCAGGATGAAGAGGATGGCGGCCCGGCGCCGGCCGAGCAGGGCCCGGTAGGTGAGCCGGGCGACTGTGGGGTCGTACATGACGCTTCACAGCTCCTTATCGGCCACTACTCAGGCCGCTACGAGATAGGAAAAGACCGATTCGAGGGATTCGTCGGACGGCGAAACGGTCAGCAGCCGGATGCCCTGCTCGCGTGCCACCTTCGGCAGCAGCGTGGTGAAGCGTCCGAAGTCGACCGCCTGGATGCGCAGGGCCTTCTCGCTCAGGTCCACTTCGATGCCGGCTGTCGACGGGTCGGCGATGAGCGCGGCAGCGAGCGCGCGGTCGTCGCTGGACCGTACGAGGTAGCGGTGCGGGCGGTCCGTCATCAGCCGGCGGATCTTCCGGAAGTCGCCGGACGCGGCGTGCCGTCCGGCCACGATCACCTCGATGTGCGAGGCGAGTTGCTCGACCTCTTCGAGGATGTGGGAGGAGAAGAGGACCGTGCGACCCTCCGCTCCCATCCGTCGCAGCAGTTCCATCAGCTGCATCCGCTGGCGCGGGTCCATTCCGTTGAACGGCTCGTCGAGCAGCAGCACGGACGGGTCGTGGACCAGCGCGGAGGCCATCTTCACGCGCTGGCGCATGCCCTTGCTGTACGTCGAGATCTTGCGGTCCTGCGCGTACTCCATCTGGACCGTGACCAGCGCGGCTGCCGCCTCGGCGTCGCCGAGACCGTGCAGTTCCGCGTTGGCCACCACGAATTCGCGGCCGGTCAGGAAGTCGTACATGCCCTCCCGCTCCGGCACGATGCCGATCTCCCGGTACACGGCTTCGTTGCGCCAGATCGCCTTGCCGTCGAGCGTGACGGTACCCGTGGACGGGGCGAGGAATCCGGCCATCATGTTGATCAGCGTGGACTTGCCCGCGCCGTTGGGACCCAGCAGACCGGTGACACCCGGCCCCACGGTCATGCTCACGTCGTTGACGGCGACCACATTGCCGAACCAGCGGGAGGTGTGGTCGATCTCGATGGTGGTCACAGCCCGACCCTCCGGTAGCGGCGCATCAGTACGGCGTACGAGCCGGCGACGAGCGCGAGAACAACGATCAGATAGACCACTCCGGCACCGGCTCCCGGGCCTTCCCCTCCGGGGAAGGCGGAGGTGGCGCCGAGGAACGCGGTCTGCACACCGTCGATCAGGGTGATCGGGGAGAAGAGCCCCAGCCACGGGACGGCTCCGGTGGACCCGGTCGACCAGGCGATTCCCTGGACGGTGGAGACCGCACCGTAGGAGATGGTGAGTACGGCGATCACGGCAGCGACACCGAAGCCCCGGCGCGGGGTGAGGGCGGCCATCACGAGGCCGAGGCCGGCGAAGAGTACGGACAGCAGAGCCACCGACACCATTCCCTGGGCGAACCACTTGGTCTGGTCGCCGAAGTCGAACTTCCCCAGCAGTGCGCCCGCGTAGAGGATGACAAGCGGCACACCGGTGAGGACGAAGAGTGCGGAGGCCATGGCGGCGAACTTGGCGGCGACGTAGTCGCCCCGTTCGATCGGCCGGGAGAAGTACAGCGGCACGCTCTTGAAACGAAGGTCCCTGGAGACCGACTGCGGTGCCTGCGAGGCGAGGAACAGGCCGATGACCGCCTGGAGATAGACCGCGTACGAGGTGTACTTGACCGGCAGCTTCGTCGAGTCGGGGATGTTGATGGCCACTGCCACGATGATCGCCGCGACCAGGCACATCACGCCGAACAGCAGCATGGGCAGCACCTTGGACTTGGCCGAGCGGCCGAGCCCGAAAGTACCGCGCAGGGACTGCGAGTAGAGCGAGCGGCGTGCGTAGGCGCGGCCGAGGCGCGGGCCGTCGTAGGCGCGATAGCCGATGTTGTGGATCCGGGAGGTCTCGCTCCCGGTCGCGACGCCGGTCTCAGTGCTCATCGCTACCGCTCCCCTTCTGCTGTACGGCCCCGGCGGCCACGGACGCGGTCTGCGCCGCGGCCTGCGCTGCCGGTGCCTCTTCGGTACGGAAGACCTCGGCGATGTGGTGGCGGCGCTGTTCCATCCGGACGAGGCCGAGCCCGAGGCCGGCGACGCTGTCGCGGACGATGTCGTACGTCTCCTCGCCGGTCGCCTCGATCAGCAGGATGTGCCCCGCACCCGGGAGCCCCTCCGTGTCCAGGCCGTCGAAACCCACCAGCTTGATCCCCGTACCCGTGAGGGCGCGGCGCAGCGCGTCGGTGCCGTCGGGGTGGGTGTCGCTGTCGGTGACCTCGACCGCGAGGGTCGTGGTGGTCTGGGTGAACTCGCTGGTGGAGCTGGAGCGCAGCAGCGCCCCGCCGTCGATGACGACGACGTGGTCGCAGGTGCGTTCCAGTTCGCCCAGGAGGTGCGAGGTGACCAGGACCGAGATGCCGAAGTCGGTGTGCACCCGCCGGATCAGGCCGAGCATCTCGTCGCGGCCGACCGGGTCCAGCCCGTTGGTCGGCTCGTCGAGGAGGACCAGCTGCGGGTCGTGGACCAGGGCCTGGGCCAGCTTCACCCGCTGTTTCATGCCGGTCGAGTAGCCCCCGATGGGGCGGTAGCGCTCCTCGTACAGGCCGACGTGGCGCAGGGTGTCCGCGGTGCGTTCGCGCGCCGCGGTGGGCGGCAGTCCGGACATCCGGGCCATGTGGACGACGAACTCGGTGGCCGAGACGTCGGGCGGCAGGCAGTCGTGCTCGGGCATGTAGCCGACCCGTTCCCGGATGGCGGCGCCGCTGGTCGAGACATCGAGCCCGAGCACCGCGGCCCGGCCCTCGGTGGCGGGAGACAGACCCAGCAGGATCTTGATCAACGTGGACTTGCCGGCTCCGTTGGCGCCCACCAGCCCGGTCACACCGGGGCCGATGTCCAAGGAGAGCCGGTCAAGCGCGGTCACCCGGGGGAACCGCTTGCTCAGGCTTTCGGTCGCAATGACAGTCACGTCATGAACGGTAGTGGCGCGGGCCACACCCGTCGTCAGACCTGGCGGCTGGATTCTCGTCAGACTCCAGATGTACGGACCCGTAGGGGGACCCCGTGAAGGAGGAGGCCGATGCCCCGGGACTTCGGGGACACGGCCTGGTCCCGGCGGTCGCGCCGGTGGTCCGCGGAGTTGTCCACAGGTCCCGCACACCCCTTGACGTAGCCGCCGGACATTGTCACATTCATCAGTGTCACGTTACGGGCACGTACCGCACACGGCAGGGAACGGACGGTGGCATGGCCTCGCGAGTGAACGACGAACGGGCCCCGGAGCTCAAGGGGTTCAGAGACGTGCAGCGTCTCGCGTACGCCTGCGCGGAAGCGGTCGCCGCCCGTCTGAAGCCGGGGGTGACCGAGCGGGACGCGGCCCGGATGCAGCGCGAGTGGCTGCGCGAGCGCGGCGTGCGGGACTGGTTCCATCTCCCCTTCGCCTGGTTCGGGGACCGCACGGCGTTCACCGGCTTCAAGGTGCCGCTGCAGTTCTTCCCGACCAACCGGCAGCTGGAACCGGGGATGCCGTTCATCCTCGACATGGCCCCGGTGTACCGGGGATTCACCGCGGACATCGGCTACTCCGGCTGCCTGGGGCTGCACCCGCTGCACGACAGGCTGCTCGCCGACCTGGAGGTCCATCGCGAGCTGATCCTGCGCGAAGTGCGCGAGCGGCGCCCGCTGCGCGAGATCTACGAGGACGTCGAGCGCCTGATGATCAGGCAGGGCTACGCCAATCGGCACCGCGCGTACCCCTTCGGAGTCATCGCCCACAAGGTCGACCGCGTGGCCGAACGGCGTTGGTCGCCGCACGTGTTCGGGTTCGGCACCCAGTCGCTCAAGGGCCTGCTGAGTGATGCGGTCCACGGACACCGGGACGGCTGGTCGCCGCTCTGGAGCCCGTACCGCTTCTCCGACCATCCCCCGCAGCCGGGCCTGTGGGCGGTCGAACCCCATCTCGGATTCCGGGGTACCGGCGCGAAGTTCGAGGAGATCCTGGTCGTCACCGACTCACGGGACCCCGAGCAGAGCGCCTTCTGGCTGGACGACGATCTGCCGCACGTGCGGCGCTGGGCCGAGGAGAGGGTGGCGGCATGAGTCTGCGGGATCTGCCGGGGGCGCGCGAGCGCCGGGTGGCCACGGGCGGTATCGAGCTGTGCGTCGTCGAGCTGGGCGAGGCGACGCGTCCGACGATCGTGCTCGTGCACGGCTACCCGGACAGCAAGGAGGTCTGGACGCAGGTCGCCCGGCAACTGGCCGAGCAGTGGCACGTCGTGCTGTACGACGTACGCGGTCACGGCAGTTCGACGGCGCCCGTTCCGCTGCGCGGCGGTTTCACCCTGGAGAAGCTGACCGACGACTTCCTGGCCGTCGTCGACGCGGTGAGCCCGGACCGGCCCGTGCATGTGGTCGGGCACGACTGGGGCTCGGTCCAGGCCTGGGAGTTCGCGACGGTCAGCCGCACCGAGGGCCGCATCGCCTCCTTCACCTCGATGTCCGGCCCCTCCCTGGACCACTTCGGACACTGGATCAAGCAGCGGGTGGCCCGGCCCACCCCGCGCCGGGTCGGCCAGTTGCTGGGCCAGGGCGCCAAGTCCTGGTACGTGTACATGCTGCATACGCCGGTCCTGCCGGAGCTCGCCTGGCGCGGCCCGCTCGGCAAGCGGTGGCCCGGCATCCTGGAGCGGCTGGAGAAGGTGCCGCCGGGCGACTACCCGACGGCGTCCCTGCCCGACGACGCGGCGCACGGGGCCTGGCTCTACCGCGACAACGTCCGGACCCGGCTGCGCAGGCCCCGCGCCGACGCCTACGCGCATGTGCCGGTCCAGCTGATCACGCCGACCGGTGACATCTTCCTGTCGGAGCAGCTCTATGACGACCTTGAGTCATGGGTACCGCAGTTGACCCGCCGCACACTGCCGGCCAAGCACTGGGTACCACGCACCAGGCCGGACCAGCTGGCTTCCTGGATCGCTGAGTTCGCCGCCGCCAACGAGGCGGCTCCGCAGGGCGGCATCCCGGTGCGGGACACCGCGCCGAAGGGTGCGCACGCGGACCGGTTCGGCGGCCAGCTCGTCCTGGTGACGGGCGCGGCAGGCGGCATCGGCCGGGCCACCGCCTTCGCCTTCGCGGAGGCGGGCGCCCGGGTGGTGGCCGTGGACCGGGATGCGGACGGTGCGGCCCGAACGGCGGAACTGGCCCGGCTGATCGGCGCCCCGGCCGCCTGGGCGGAGACGGTCGACGTCAGCGACGAACAGGCCATGGAGAAGCTCGCCGAGAAGGTCGCCGCCGAATACGGGATCGTCGACGTGCTGGTCAACAACGCGGGGATCGGGCTGTCCGGCTCGTTCCTGGAGACGACCGCCGAGGACTGGAGACACGTCCTCGACGTCAATCTCTGGGGTGTCATCCACGGCTGTCGGCTCTTCGGCAAGCAGATGGCCGAGCGCGGGCAGGGTGGTCACATCGTCAACACGGCTTCCGCTGCGGCGTATCAGCCCTCGCGCGCGCTTCCGGCGTACAGCACGTCGAAGGCCGCCGTGCTGATGCTCAGCGAATGCCTGCGCGCCGAGTTCGCCGAGAAGTCGATCGGGGTCAGCGCGGTCTGTCCCGGCATCGTCAACACGAACATCACCGCGACCACCCATTTCGCCGGGACCGACGCGGCACAGGAGCAGCGGCTGCGGAAACGGACGAGCAAGCTGTACGGAGTCCGCAACTACCCGCCGGAGAAGGTCGCCGAGGCGATCCTGCGGGCGGTCGTCCGCAACCAGGCCGTCGTCCCGGTGACGCCGGAGTCCCATGCCGCACGGTTCCTGTCCCGGCTCAGCCCCGGGACGCTGCGCGGCATCGCCCGGCTGAAGCCGCCGCTGTGAGCGGCCCCGGGCCTTCGGCCGGCCGGGCGGCCGCGGAGTACCGGATCGAGGACCTGGCACATGCCAGCGGTGCCACGGTCCGCACGATCCGCGCCTACCAGGACCGCGGGCTGCTGCCGACCCCGGAGCGGCGGGGCCGGGCCAATGTGTACCGGGACACCCATCTCGCCCGGCTCCGGCAGATCGCCGATCTGCTCGACCGCGGCTACACGCTGGCCAGCATCAAGGAGTTGCTGGAGGCGTGGGACACGGGCCGCGGCCTCGGCGGGGTGCTCGGGCTCGTCGCCGAGGTGCACGGACCGTGGACCGACGAACGGGCGGACCGGATCACCCGGGCCGAGCTGGACGTGAAGTTCGGCGGCACTCCTGACGAGCAGGCCGTTGCCGAGGCGGTGGACCTCGGCGTGCTCGAACGGATCCCCGGACGGGACGACGCATTCCTCGTGCCGAGCCCCCAAGAGCTTTCGGTCGCGGTGGAGTTGTACGCGGCCGGCGTTCCGCTCAGCGCAATCTCCGGGCATCTGAGGGAGCTTCGGGGCCAGGTCGAGCAGATAGCCTCCCGTTTCCTGGAGTTCACCACGGAGCATGTTTTCGCCCGCTATCTCGGTCATCGGCCTCCGACGGACGCGGACGCGGCCGAGGCCGCCTCAATGGTCCGCAAACTCCGCCCGCTCGCCCAGCAGACGGTGGACGCCGAACTCGCTCGGGCAATGCGGACGCTCGCCACCCGTCACCTGGAGCACCACCTCACCGCCGAGGAACCCTTCACCGCGGGCAGTGCGGCGCGTCCGCCGGTACCGGTAGCCCTTCCGTCCGGGACAATCACTGCCGTGGAGCGGCTGGTTGGCCGCGGGCACGTCTCGGCCTTCGTCGCAGCGGCCACTGAACGTGAGGTACAAGCAAGAACATTGGACACACTTGCCTCATCTCACGCCAATGCTCAGCAAATTGACCAAATAGGTTAAATGGCAAGCCACTTGTCCACAGAATCGTCAAATTCCCTGTGGATAACTCGAGTTGGCTGTGGATCAAACCTGTGGACAAGAATTACCCGGCGAACGCCGCTACGCCGAAGCCGGCTTCGGCTCCCCCGGATCGGCGAGGCGCCCGTCGAGCCGGTTCGTCACCCGAACGTCGTCAACTGCTTCTCCGCCTCCAGGGCAGGGCTGCCGGGAGAACGCGTCGGCTTCGCGATCGGTGACCCCCGGCAGGGCGGCGCGCTTGCCTCCTTCCTCTCCCACTCGTTCCTGCACGCCTCCCAGTTGCCCCCGCCGGCGCCGGCCACGACACTGCACGGAGGGAGCCTTGACGAGGTCACCCGCGACGCGATCACCCCGCACTACCGCCGCAGGCGGGAGTTGGTGGACGAGCTGCTCGCCGAGCAGCTGCCACCGGCCCTCGGCTGGCGGAGCCACTCCGGGGCCGGGGGATGTTCTCCTGGGTGTGGATCGACCACGAGTGGTTCGACGACATCGAGCTGTACCGGCGGCTGACGGAGAAACGGGTGTTCGTCGTCCACGGGCGCCACTTCTTCGTCGACGCCCCCTCCGCGCCGCTGCCGAACGGCCACGTCACACGCTGCTTCCGGATGAGTCCCAGCGCGCCGGAGAAGACCCTCATCGACGAGATCTCGCTGGTCGCGGAGGCTCTGAAGGAGATGCGCGCGGCGGCACGGTGAAGCACCGTCCGTACGGCAGCGCGGTTTGGGAGGACCCACTCGGTGAGCCGCCAGACTCGCTGAGCCACCACGTGTACGGGCCCCCGGCCGCGAGTCCGACCGGGGCTTCGAGTCCCTCCGCCGGGACGGGACCGCCGCGGGTCAGCCCAGTTGGCGAACGGCCTCCGTCGCGATGCGCTCGAAGACGGCTTCGTCCGCGGCGAAGTCGGAGTCGGGGATCGGCCAGTGGACCACGATCTCGGTGAACCCGGTCTCGCGCTGCCGGCCCGCGAAGTCCACGAAGGCGTCCACCGAGTCGAGCATCGTGGAGCGGTCCGGGGTGAACGCGGTGAGCAGGACCTTGTCCAGCTCGGCCACATCCCGCCCGATCGTCCCGCACGCAGCCCCGAGCCTCGCGACCTGGCCGCGCAGCGCCTCGTCCGACTGCTCCGGCGTGCCCTCCTCGTAGAGCTTGGGATCGCCCGTGGTCACCCACGCCTGCCCGTACCGCGCGGCGAGCCTGAGCCCGCGCGGGCCGGTCGCGGCGACGGCGAAGGGCAGCCGGGGCCGCTGCACACAGCCCGGGATGTTCCGCGCCTCGACGGCCGAGTAGAAGTCCCCCTCCTGCGTCACCGCGTCCTCGGTGAGCAGCCGGTCGAGCAGCGGCACGAACTCGCCGAAGCGGTCGGCGCGTTCACGCGGCGTCCACGCCTCCTGCCCCAGCGCCGTCGCGTCGAAGCCGTTCCCGCCCGCGCCGACCCCCAGCGTGATCCGCCCACCGGAGATGTCGTCGAGGGAGATCAGCTCCTTCGCGAGCGTCACCGGATGCCGGAAATTCGGGGAGGTGACGAGGGTTCCCAGGCGCAGGCGGGTGGTCGCCGCCGCGGCGGCGGTGAGGGTGGGCAGAGCACCGAACCAAGGGCCTTCGCGGAAGGTGCGCCAGGAGAGGTGGTCGTACGTGTACGCCGCGTGGAAGCCGAGCTCCTCGGCACGCTGCCACTTCGCCCGGCCTCCCCCGTGCCAGCGGTCGACAGGCAGGATCACGGTGCTCAGGCGCAGACTCATGCCCCGAGCCTACGTCCCGCCGCTCTGTCGTCCGAGGCCACCCGTCCAGCCGCGGTACCGGCGCGGAGCCGGTGGCCCCGGTGGTGGGCGCGGTGGTGGCGCGGAGCCGGTGACCCCGGTGGTGGGCGCGGTGGTGGCGCTCACTTCCTGGCGTCGGTATCCGGGATCCGGGGTACGGGCGGACGCCTCATCCACCGGTTCACGTCTGCGTAGGCCGGGGCCTCCTCCACGAACCCGAAGGTCCCGTGGTCGAGCACCTCACGGGCTGCCCGGACGAATCCGCCCAGCGCCGCCCGGGACAGAGTCGAACCGAGGCTGATCCGGCGCACCCCGCAGGCCGCGAGCGCGGCCACGTCCAACGTCGGCTGCCCGCTCCCCGCGAGGACGTTGACCGGCCGCCCGACCGAGGTGCACACGGCGCGCACGGCCTCGGCCGACGGCAGTCCGGGCGCGTAGAGGACGTCGGCGCCCGCTTCCTCGTAGGCCCGCAGACGACGGATCGTGTCGTCGAGGTCGGGGCGCCCGTAAAGGAAGTTCTCCGCGCGTGCGGTGACGGTGAACGGGAAGGGCAGGCCGCGGGCGGCCTCCACCGCCGCCGCCGGCCTGTCCACCGCCTCCGCGAGCGGACGGACCGGATCGCCCGGCCGTCCCGTCGCGTCCTCGACCGAGCCGCCCACCAGTCCCGCGTCCGCCGCCGCGCGAATGGTCTCGGCGACGCCCTCCGGGGTCCCGGCGAATCCGCTCTCCAGATCGGCGGAGACCGGCAGCGGCGTCGCGGCAACGATCTCGCGGGCGTTCGCGAGCACCATGTCGCGGGCCAGCAGACCGGCGCCGTCCGGCACACCGAGGGTGGCGGCGAGACCGGCGCTGGTCGTCGCGAGCGCCGGGAAGCCGAGCCCGGCCAGAATCAGGGCGGTGCCCGCGTTCCACGGGTTGGGGATCACGAAGGGTTCAGGTCCGTTGTGCAGGTCCCGGAACGCGGCGCCCCTGGAACGCAGTTCGCTCACAGACAGTGGCACTTTGAGTCTCCCCATCAGGTACGCGGATCTCCTCGGCGGGACGTCCCGCCGACGCGCGGCACGGGCGCCGTCACCGACCGATGAAATCAGCACATCGGCCGGCCGGCGGGCAGGTCCGGTAAGCAGCCGTGCCAGCGTCCGGCAGGCAATCCCCGGTCGCGACGCAGGTGAATCCGTCGGCATATGCCAGCGGAATGTTCCCCTGTTCAGAAGCGCGCGTACTCAGATGTGCGCCCCTGCGCACGCCCGTGCACCCCGGTACGCGAGAATGGAGCGGTGACCTCAGCTACCGATTCCCCTCTTCCTGCCGCTCCCCGGCTGATCGCCACCGATCTGGACGGCACCCTCCTGCGGGACGACAAGACCGTCTCGGACCGTACGGTCGCGGCGCTCGCCGCCGCCGAGGAAGCCGGGATCGAGGTCTTCTTCGTCACCGGCCGCCCCGCCCGCTGGATGGATGTCGTCAGCGACCACGTCCACGGCCACGGCCTGGCGATCTGCGCCAACGGCGCCGCCGTCGCCGACCTGCACGACGGCGGCAGACTGCTGAAGGTCCGCGCCCTGGAGCGGGAGACCGCCCTCGGCGTCGTGCACACCCTGCGCGCGGCCGCGCCCGGCACCTCGTTCGCGGTCGAACTGGCCACCGGTATCCACTACGAGCCGGCCTACCCGCCCTTCCACCTCGATCCCGGCGCCACCGTGGCCGTCGCCGAGAAGCTGCTCCACGAGGAGGCACCGGGCACCGGCGCCCCCGTGCTGAAGCTCCTCGCCCACCACGGCGAGCTGGCCCCGGACGACTTCCTCGCCCTGGCCCGGACGGCCGCCGGCGAGCGGGCCTCCTTCACCCGGTCCAGCCCGACCGCCCTCCTGGAGGTCAGCGGACCGGGCGTCTCCAAGGCCAGCACGCTGGAGCTCTGCTGCGCCGAGCGCGGCATCTCCCCCTCCGAGGTCGTCGCGTTCGGCGACATGCCCAACGACGTGGAGATGCTGAGCTGGGCCGGCACCTCGTACGCGATGGGCAACGCCCACCCGGCCGCCCTGGCGGCGGCCACCGGCCGTACGGTCACCAACAACGAGGACGGCGTCGCCGTCGTCATCGAGCGGATCATCGCCGAGCGGATCCTGTCCCGCACGGAGCGCTGAACCGGCGCGACCCACGCGTACGCCGCTGATGCTGCTGATGCCGCGCGGCATTTCGCGCGGCACGGCTCGGGCGGCATGACTCGCACGGTGTCAGAGCGGTGCCTGCCACACCACCGTCGTACCGCCGCCGTCCTCCCCGATGCCGGGCCCGAACCAGCTGGCCCCACCGAGCGACTCCGCCCGGCGGGCCAGGTTCCGCAACCCGCTGCGCCTGCCGCCCGGCGGGATGCCCACACCGTCGTCGGCGACCGTGAGCCGTACCGCGTCCCGCCCGTCGGGAAGCGTGGCGGTCGCGTCCACGACCACGTCGATCCGGGACGCGACGGCGTGCCGGAAGGCGTTGGACAGCGCCTCCCGCAGCGCCGCGATCAGGTTCTTGCCGGTCAGCTCGCCGACCAGGGAGTCGACCGGGCCGAGGAAGCGGTGCGACGGTTTGAAGCCCAGCGGGACCGCCGCCATGTTGATCTCGCGCAGCACCCGGGTGCGCAGCCCGGACGGCGCCTCGGCCGGCTCCTGCTGCAGCGCGAAGATGGCGGTGCGGATCTCCTGGATGGTCACGTCCAGCTCGTCGACCGCCCGGCCGACGCCGGTCTGCACCTCCGGCACGTCCGACCGGCGCTGGGCGCTCTCCAGCATCATCCCGGTGGCGAACAGCCGCTGGATGACCAGGTCGTGCAGGTCCCGGGCGATCCGGTCACGGTCCTCGTAGACCGCGAGCCGTTCCCGGTCCCGCTGCGCCTCGGCCATCATCAGCGCCAGCGCGGCCTGTGAGGCGAACTGGGCGGCGAGGGTCCGCTCCGTCTCCGTGAACGGCCGGCCGCCCCGGGCCCGCGGGGTGACGAGCGCGCCGAGCACCCGGCCCCCACTGTGCAGCGGAAGCAGCATGCTCGGCCCGAACCGGTCCGCCAGCCTGGTGACCATGCGGGGGTCGGTGGCCGAATCGTCCACGAAGACGGCCTCGCCGCCCAGCAGCATCCCCACGATCGGGCTCTGCGCCGGGATGATCACCCCGAGCGCCGCCACCGGTTCCTCCGCGGACACGGCGACGATCTCCAGGCCTCCCTCCTCGGCCGGCAGCAACACGATCCCGGCGTCGGAGGCGGCGAGATGGCGGGCCTGTTCGGCGACGACCGCGAGCGCGTCGTCGGCGTCCCCGCCGGAGAGCAGGGCGGTGGTCACGGCCACCGAGCCGTCGATCCACCGCTCTCGCTGCCGGGCGGCCTCGTACAGCCGGGCATTGCCGATGGCGATGCCCGCCTCGGTGGCCAGCACCCGCACCATGTGCAGGTCGTAGTCGGTGAACTCACCCCCGCCGTCCTTCTCGGCCAGATAGAGATTGCCGAAGATCTCGCCCTGCACCCGGATCGGTACGCCGAGGAAGGTCCGCATCGGCGGATGGCCCGGCGGAAATCCGGCGAACCGCGGGTCGGCCGTCAGATCGGCGAGCCGCACGGGGCGGGGGTCGTGGATCAGGGCGCCGAGCAGACCCCGGTGGCCGTCCGGCCGGTGGCCGATCTCGGTGGCCACCGACTCCGGGACTCCGTAGGTGACGAAGTCCGAGAGCCCCTTGCCCTCCTCGTCCACGACGCCGATGGCCGCGTAGCGGGCGTGGGCCAGCTCGGCCGCCGTCTCGCAGATCCGGTCGAGGGTGGTGTGCAGTTCGAGCCCGGTGCCGACGGAGCGCATGGCTTCCAGCAGCTGCGGCACGCGGGCGGTGAGTTCGGTGGACAGGCCCTGCAGACTGCGGGTCGCCTCCGTCGCGGCTTCGAGCGAGTCCTTCGGGTGCGCCGGATGCGTCGAGTCCTTCGGGTGCTTCGGGTGCTTCGGGCCCTGCTCTGACATACCCAGAGCGTAGTTAGTCCCTTTTATTGGGGAAAGTCGGGAATCGGCGCGGACACCTCGGACCCGCAGGCCTCAGACCCGTGCATCCAGGACCTCGCCCGGCTCCCGTAGGGTCTCGCGCTCGCGCGCCAGCATCCGGCTCAGCGGCCCGTCCACCGCCACGAGTGCCGCGTACGGGCCCCGCTGCACCACCGCGCCCGCTTCCAGGACCACCACCTCGTCGACCGCGTCCAGGCCTTCGAGCCGGTGAGTGATCAGCACCGTCGTACGTCCTCGGGTGGCCGCCAGCAGGTCCGCGGTCAGGGCGTCGGCGGTCGGCAGATCGAGGTGCTCGGCGGGCTCGTCCAGAACGAGCACAGGGAAGTCCGCCAGCAGCGCCCGGGCCAGCGCGAGCCGCTGGCGCTGGCCGCCGGAGAGGCGGGCGCCGTGTTCGCCGACGAGGGTGTCCAGGCCCTCCGGCAGCGCCTCGGCCCAGTCGAGCAGCCGGGCCTGTGCCAGGGCGCCGCGCAGTTCCGCGTCGGTCGCTCCGGTACGGGCCAGCCGCAGGTTCTCCCGGATGGAGCTGTCGAAGATGTGGGCGTCCTGGGCGCACAGCCCGACGAACCGCCGGACCGTGTCCCCGTCCAGTGCGGACGCCTCCACGCCGCCGATCCGGTACGTCCCCGCCCGCGCGTCCAGGAAGCGGAGCAGGACCTGGGCGAGCGTGGTCTTCCCGGAACCCGAAGGCCCCACGACCGCGATGCGCCGACCGGCCTCCAGCGTGAGGTCCACGGAGTCCAGTGCGTCGTGCCGCGCTCCCGCGTACCGGGCCGACAGCCCCCGTACCTCCAGCGGGAAGGGCGATGCGGGCGCCTCGGCCGGGGTGGCGGGTTCGCACACCGGCACCGGGGCGTCCAGTACCTCGTACACCCGCTCCGCGCTCCGCCTGACCCGCTGCCGGTACTGCACGGCGAGCGGCAGACCGGTCACGGCCTCGAAGGCGGCCAGCGGGGTGAGGACGACGACGGCGAGCTGCACGCCGGCCAGCCGTCCGTCGGCCACCGCGGGAAGGGCGACGAGTGCGGCGGCGACCACGGTGAGGCCGCCGATCAGAGCGGTGAGCCCGCCGCCGAGCGCGGTGGCGGTCGCCGCCCGGGAGGCGATCCGGGTGAGGACGCCGTCGGCCTCCCGGGTCTTCGCCGAGCGTCCGGGCAGCGCGCCCGCGACGGTCAGTTCGGCGGTCCCGCCGAGCAGGTCGGTGATCCGGGTCGCCAGATCGGCGCGGGCGGGCGCCAGCCGCCGCTCGGCGTGCCGGGCACAGGCGCCGCTGACGAGCGGCACCCCGACCCCGGCCAGCAGCAGTCCGGAGGCGAGCACGGCGCCCGCCTCCGGCAGCAGCCAGCCGGTGAATCCGGCGGCTGCCGCTCCCACGACGACCGCGGTCCCGGCGGGCAGCAGCCACCGCAGCCAGTAGTCCTGCAGGGCGTCCACATCGGCGACGAGCCGCGAGAGCAGATCCCCGCGCCGGGTCCGGCGCAGACCCGCGGGCGCGATGCGCTCCAGGCCCCGGTAGACGGCGACGCGCAGTTCGGCGAGCATCCTGAGCACCGCGTCGTGCGAGACGAGGCGTTCGGCGTAGCGGAAGACCGCCCGCCCGATACCGAAGGCGCGGGTCGCCGTCACCGCGACCATCAGATAGAGCACCGGGGGCTGTTCGGATGCGCGGGAGATCAGCCAGCCGGAGACGGCCATGAGACCGACCGCCGAGCCGAGCGCGAGGCTGCCCAGCAGCAGCGCGAGCGCGAGCCGGCCGCGCTGTGCCCCGGCGGCCTCCCTGACCCGGGCCAGCACGTGCCCGGTCCGGGCCACGGTGTCCCGCAGCACCTCGGGCTCCCGCCCCGCCCCGTCGCCGGTGAGGTCATCGGGAGCGGCCGCCGGGCGCGGCACCAGGGCGGACACCGGGGGCTCCGTCGAATCGGCCGGTCCGCTCGTCGCACCCGGCTCCAGCCGCACCACCCGGTCGGCGACCGACAGGAGCGCCGGCCGGTGCACCACCAGCAGCACGGTCCGGCCCGCCGCCAGTCTGCGTACCGCCTCGACGATGCCCGCCTCCGTCTCGCCGTCCAGGCTCGCGGTCGGCTCGTCGAGCAGCAGCACCGGCCGGTCGGCGAGAAACGCGCGGGCGAGCGCGAGACGCTGCCGCTGTCCGGCGGAGAGACCCGAGCCGTCCTCGCCGAGGAGGGTGGCGGCGCCGTCCGGCAGCTCCGTCACGAAGTCGTACGCCCCGGCGTCGCGCAGCGCGGCCGTCACCGCGCTGTCGTCCGCCTCCGGCCGGGCCAGCCGTACGTTCTCCGCGATCGTGCCGGCGAAGAGGTGCGGGCGCTGCGGGACCCAGGCGATCCGCTCGCGCCAGCGTTCGGGGGAGAGGTCCGCGAGATCGGTGCCGCCGACCCGCACCCGCCCCTCGTCGGGTGCGGCGAAACCCAGCACCACGTTCAGCAGGGTGGACTTGCCGACGCCGCTCGGGCCGACCAGGGCAACGGTCTCGCACTCGTCCACCACCAGCGAGGCCCCGGCGAGCGAGGGCTCGGTGCGCCCCGCGTGCCGGACGGTCACGCCCTCCAGCTCCAGCCGCAGCGATGTCGGGACCTCCTGCGTACCGCCCGCACGCGGCTCGGTCTCCAGGACCGAGAAGATCTCCTCCGCGGCCGAGAGGCCCTCGGCGGCGGCGTGGTACTGCGCCCCCACCTGCCTGAGCGGCAGATAGGCCTCCGGCGCGAGGATCAGCACCACGAGACCGGTGTAGAGGTCGAGTTCGCCGTGCACCAGCCGCATGCCGATGGTGACGGCGACGAGGGCCACCGAGAGCGTCGCCAGCAGCTCCAGGGCGAAGGACGACAGGAAGGCGATCCGCAGCGTGCGCACGGTCGCCAGCCGGTACTGCGAGGTGATGGTGCGGATGGACTCGGCCTGGGCCTTGGCCCGGCCGAAGACCTTCAGCGTCGGCAGCCCGGCGACCACGTCGAGGAAGTGCCCGGAGAGCCGCGAGAGCAGCCGCCACTGACGGTCCATCCGCGACTGGGTCGCCCAGCCGATCAGAATCATGAAGAGCGGGATGAGCGGCAGGGTGACGACGATGATCGCCGCCGAGATCCAGTCCTCCGTGACGACCCTGGCGAGCACCGCCACCGGGACCACCACCGCGAGCCCCAGCTGCGGCAGATAGCGCGCGAAGTAGTCGTCGAGCGCGTCGATCCCCCGGGTGGCGAGCGTCACCAGCGAGCCGGTGCGCTGCCCGCTCAGCCATTCCGGGCCCAGCGCCGCCGCCCGGTCGAGCAGCCGTCCGCGCAGTTCCGACTTGACGGCCGCGCCGGCCCGGTAGGCGGCCAGCTCGGTGAGCCAGGAGACCAGGGCCCGGCCGAGCGCGACCGCGGCGAGAAGAAGGAGTGGGGTGCGCAGCCCCGACCCGGTGAGCCCGTCCTCGAAACCGCCCACCACCACTTCGGCGACGAGCATGGCCTGGGCGATGACCAGCGCCGCCCCAGCCAGGCCGAGTACCACCACAGCCACCAGGAAGTGGCGGGTGGCACGGGCGTGGCGGAGCAGGCGCGGGTCGATCGGTTTCACGTGAAACACCCCATGGGGTTCGGCTCGGTCAAGGCACTCACTGCGTTCAGTGGGCGTCGGCGATGTGGTGCGTACCGATCCGCTTGCGGAACACCCAGTAGGTCCAGCCCTGGTACAGCAGCACCACGGGAGTGGCGATCCCCGCGCACCAGGTCATGATCTTCAGCGTGTACGGGGTGGACGAGGCATTGGTGACCGTCAGGCTCCAGGCATCGTTCAGCGAGGACGGCATGACGTTCGGGAAGAGCGTCAGGAAGAGCATCGCGACCGCGGCCGTGATGGTCACACCGGAGAGGGCGAAGGACCAGCCCTCTCGCCCCGCCGCGACGGCGCCGATCGCCCCGACCAGGGACACCACAGCGATGATCATCGCGATCAGGCTCCAGCCGTCCCCGTTGTCGGCCTGGGTCCAGATCAGGAATCCCAGTGCCAGCACCGCGGTGACCGCGCCCAGCTTCAGGGCCAGCCCGCGCGCCCTGACCCGGATGTCCCCGACCGTCTTGAGCCCCGCGAACACCGTCCCGTGGAAGGTGAAGAGGGAGAGCGTGACCAGCCCGCCGAGGATCGAGTACGGATTGAGCAGGTCCCAGAAGTTGCCCACGTACTCCATGTCCGCGTCGATCTTCACGCCGCGCACGATGTTCCCGAAGGCCACGCCCCAGAGCAGGGCCGGGATCAGCGAGGTCCAGAAGATCAGGTTCTCCCAGTTGGTCTGCCACTTCTCCTCGGGCCGCTTCGCCCGGTACTCGAAGGCGACACCGCGCACGATCAGGCAGAGCAGGATGATCAGCAGCGGCAGGTAGAAGCCGGAGAACAGCGTGGCGTACCACTCGGGGAACGCGGCGAAGGTAGCTCCGCCGGCGCTGAGCAGCCAGACCTCGTTGCCGTCCCAGACGGGCCCGATCGTATTGATCAGGACCCGCCGTTCCTTGCGGTCCCGGGCCAGCAGCTTGGTGAGCACACCGATCCCGAAGTCGAATCCCTCCAGGAAGAAGTAGCCGATCCAGAGGACGGCGATGAGCACGAACCAGACGTCGTGGAGTTCCATCTCTCGGCTCCTGTGCTCTCAGTAGGAGAAGGCCATGGGCCGGTCGGCGTCGTCATGGTCGCCGCCGATCCTGGTGGGCGGGTTGAGGTCGTCGTCCGTGAGCTCCGGGGGCCCGGCCTTGATGTACTTCACGAGCAGCTTGACCTCGACCACGGCAAGCACCGCGTAGAGCAGTGTGAAGAGGATCATCGAGGTGAGCACCTCGCCCTGCGAGACGCCGGGGGAGACCGCGTCGCGGGTCTGGAGCACGCCGTAGACGACCCAGGGCTGGCGGCCCATCTCGGTGAAGATCCAGCCCCAGGAGTTGGCGATCAGCGGGAAGAGCAGGGTCCACAGGGCGACGATCCAGTAGCACCTGGCGAGCTTCGGGCTCAGCGCCTTGTTCTTGAACAGGACCAGGTGCGGTACTTCGTCCTCACCGGTCCGCATCCCCGGTGGCAGCATGAACTTCTTCCGGGTCAGCCACAGTCCCAGGATTCCGAGGGCGAAGGACGCCATCCCGAAGCCGATCATCCACCGGAAGCTCCAGAAGGCGACCGGGATGTTGGGCCGGTAGTCGCCGGGCCCGAACCTCTCCTGCTCGGCCTTGTTGATGTCGTTGATGCCGGGGACGTACGAGTTGAAGTTGTCGTCGGCGAGGAAGGACAGTATTCCGGGGATCGAGATCTCGACGGAGTTGTGCCCCTTGCTGACATCTCCGTACGCGAAGATCGAGAAGGGCGCGGAGTTCTGCCCGTCCCACAGCGCTTCGGCCGCAGCCATCTTCATCGGCTGCTGCTTGAACATCACCTTGCCGAGCTGGTCACCGCTGACGGCCGTGAGCAGACCGGCGGCCACCACGGTCACCAGCCCCAGCCGCAGCGAGGTCCGCATCACCGGGATGTGCTTCTTGCGGGCCAGGTGGAAGGCGGCGATGCCGACCATGAACGCCCCGCCGACCAGGAAGGCCGCCGTGATGGTGTGGAAGAACTGGGCGAGCGCGGTGTTCTGGGTGAGCACGTGCCAGAAGTCGGTGAGCTCCGCGCGCCCGCGATCCTTGTTGATGCGGTAGCCGACCGGGTGCTGCATCCAGGAGTTGGCCGCCAGGATGAAGTACGCGGAGAGGATGGTGCCGAGCGAGACCATCCAGATGCAGGCCAGGTGGATCTTCTTCGGCAGCTTGTCCCAGCCGAAGATCCACAGGCCGATGAAGGTGGACTCGAAGAAGAACGCGATCAGCGCCTCGAACGCGAGCGGGGCACCGAAGATGTCTCCGACGAACCGCGAGTAGTCCGACCAGTTCATGCCGAACTGGAACTCCTGGACGATGCCGGTGACGACGCCCATGGCGATGTTGATCAGGAAGAGCTTTCCCCAGAACTTGGTGGCCCTGAGGTACTTCTCGTTGTTCGTCCGCACCCAGGCGGTCTGCAGGCCTGCGGTGAGCGCGGCGAGCGAGATCGTCAGGGGAACGAAGAGGAAGTGGTAGACGGTGGTCGTTCCGAACTGCCATCGCGCCAGGGTCTCCGGCGCCAGAGCTAGCTCCACGTCGTCTTCTCCTTACGTCGCCGTAGTTGCACCGGCATTTTGTCCTTTGAATCCGACTGAACAGGGGAGAAAGCAGGACACGCTTGTGAACGCGTTCACATTCACAAGCAATTATGGCGCACCCTCGTATCGAACTCTCGGCCGGGGTACCCCTCCGAGGACGTACTGATCATTTCCCCCGAAGCAGACATCGCTCCGGCCCGAGGTCGAGGCACGCAGAAGGCCCCGCACCTCGCGATCGAGGTACAGGGCCTTCCTTCATACGGACGCGTGCGAATACGTACGGCTACGACCGCCAGACAGGTAGGGCCACGGCCGCCGGACGCGTCCGGCGGTGTCCGCTACAGCACCTTGCGGTACGACTCCGTCACCTTCAGGAACAGGTCGTTCGCCTCGTCCTCGCCGATCGTGACCCGCACGCCCTCGCCCGCGAACGGCCGGACCACCACTCCGGCCTTATCGCAGACCGCGGCGAAGTCGGCGGTACGGTCCCCCAGCCGCAGCCAGACGAAGTTCGCCTGGGACTCCGGAACCGTCCACCCCTGTCGCGCCAGCGTCTCCTGCACCCGCTGGCGCTCGCACACCAACGAGCCCACCCGGCCCAGGAGTTCGTCCTCGGCACGCAGGGACGCCACCGCCGCGTCCTGCGCGAGCTGGCTGACGCCGAACGGCACCGCGGTCTTGCGCAGCGCGGCCGCCACCGGCTCGTGGGCCACGGCGAAGCCGACCCGCAGCCCGGCCAGACCGTAGGCCTTGGAGAACGTCCGCAGCACCGCCACATTGGGCCGGTCCCGGTAGATCTCGATGCCGTCCGGCACATCGGCGTCGCGGATGAACTCCTTGTACGCCTCGTCCAGCACCACGAGCACATCGCCCGGCACCCGGTCCAGGAACCGCTCCAGCTCGGCCCTGCGCACCACGGTGCCGGTGGGGTTGTTCGGATTGCAGACGAAGATCATCCGGGTCCGGTCGGTGATCGCGTCCGCCATCGCGTCCAGGTCGTGCACCTCACCGTCGGTCAGCGGCACCTTCACCGACGTCGCGCCGCTGACCTGCGTGATGATCGGGTACGCCTCGAAGGAGCGCCAGGCGTAGATGACCTCGTCGCCCGGCCCCGAGGTGGCCTGCAGCAGCTGCTGCGCCACACCGACCGAGCCGGTGCCGGTGGCCAGGTGCGAGACCGGCACGCCGAAGCGGTCGGACAGCTCGTTCATCAGGCCGGTGCAGGCCATGTCCGGGTAGCGGTTGAAGTGCGCGGCCGCGGCCATCGCGGACTCCATCACCCCCGGCAGCGGCGGATACGGATTCTCGTTGGAGGACAGCTTGAACGCGACCGGTCCGTCCGCCGCGGCCGGCTTGCCCGGCACATAGGCGGGAACGCCGTCCAGCTCGGCGCGCAGCTTGGGGCTCGTCTGGCTCACCGCAGGTCCTCCTCGACCGTCTGTACACATCAATACTGCTCACCTTATGAGGATTGAGCGCCCCTGCGAATGGCGGGACGGCGGATTCGTCCGGTGGGCCCCGGAATGAGGGGGAGCGCTCCTCTCCCTGGCGCGCGCCGGTGGCTCACTCCGTGGCGCGCGTCCCTCGAAGAGGTGAGTTGAGACCTCTTCGAGACATCGCCCGTTCGGCAGGCCCATCCGGTCCGACACCCGACACATGATGGTCTCGCCCGATAACGCCCTTGATTCACAAGGCCATTGGTCGCTGATGACCATGCAGAAACGTGCCTGTCAACGAGTGCATATGCGATCGGACCAACTGCCCGTACGAGCCCTACTATCGGCTCGCCATGACAGCAGCAGGGAAGCACCAGGTGAGCCGGACGGAGACCCCCCGGCGCGGCGGCAGGCGGGGACGAGCAGGAATCCGGGACGTGGCCGCCGCCGCCGGAGTCTCCATCACGACCGTCTCCGACGCGCTCAACGGCAAGGGCAGGCTCCCGGACGCCACCCGTCGCCATGTCCGCGAGGTCGCTGAGCGCTTGGGCTACCGCCCTTCCGCCGCGGCCCGAACCCTCCGTACCGGCAAGTCCGGCCTGATCGGCCTGACCGTGACGACCTACGGGGATGAACCCTTCACCTTCACCGAATTCGCGTACTTCGCCGAGATGGCCAGAGCGGCCACCTCCGCCGCACTGGCCCGCGGCTACGCCCTCGTCATCCTGCCCGCCACCTCACGCCACGACGTCTGGTCGAATGTCGCCCTCGACGGCACCGTCGTCATCGACCCCTCCGACCAGGACCCGGTCGTCACCGAACTCGTCCGCCAGGGGCTGCCCGTCGTCTCCGACGGCCGGCCGGCCGGGACCCTCCCGGTCACCGCCTGGGTCGACAACGACCACCGGGCAGCCGTGCTCGATCTCCTCGACCACCTCGCCGCCGCCGGGGCCCGCCGCATCGGGCTGCTCACCGGAACCACCACCGACACGTACACCCGGCTGTCCACCACCGCGTACCTCCACTGGTGCGAGCGGGTGGGCCAGGATCCGGTGTACGAGTCCTACCCCGCCCACGACCCGTGCGCGGGTGCGGTGGCCGCCGACCGGCTGCTGGCCCGTCCGGACCGCCCTGACGCCGTCTACGGGCTCTTCGACCCCAACGGCACCGATCTGCTCGCGGCGGCCCGCCGGTACGGCCTGCGCGTCCCTGAGGACCTGCTGCTGGTCTGCTGCAGCGAATCCACCGTCTACGCGACGACCGAGCCGCCCATCACCACGCTCTCGCTCAAACCGCGCAGAATCGGCACGGCGGTCGTACAACTGCTCATCGACGCCATCGAGGGCGTCGACCAGGACGGCCCGGTGGAGCAGGTGATACCGACGGAGCTCATCGTCCGGGCCTCCTCGCAACGACGTCCGCCCCGCACCACGGTCAGCGCGCCGCGCTCTCCGGCAGGGGATTGATCAGACCAATCGGGATCAATCGACCGGAGAACCCGGCGTGCGTTCGGATTCACCACCCCTGGTGCGTCACAGAGCACGATTCGCATTCCTATGATGGGCGGACGACACCGCGGACCACCCCGACCAGCAGGGCCCGTCAGGTGTACGGCGGCGCAACGGTGGTGGAGGGGTCGATGACACAGGGGGCCGGTCAGGAACCCGCGGTGCGGGCGGCGACGTTGCGCGACTTCCGCGTACCGCCCTATGCGCAGTCCCCGGCGCCGCCTGCGGCTCCGCACCCGGGGAACGCCTTCCCGGAAGGTGAGGTGCCGGAGGGGTACACCCCCACCGAGCGCGACCTTCCGGTGATCACCCGCGAGGACACCGTCCGGGTGCGGGCCGTGCCCGAACCGCGGCCCGCGCAGGATCCGGAGCTCGGCCCCCTGTACGTGGTCGGCGACGTCCACGGCTATCTGGACGAGCTCCACGCCGCCCTCGCCGAACAGGGTCTGATCGACGGCGAGGGCAACTGGTCCGCGGGCAACGCGCGGCTCTGGTTCCTCGGCGACTTCACCGACCGCGGACCCGACGGCATCGGCGTCATCGACCTCGTGATGCGGCTGTCCGCCGAGGCCGCGGCCGCGGGTGGCTACTGCAAGGCGCTGATGGGCAACCACGAACTGCTGCTCCTGGGCGCCAAGCGGTTCGGCGACACTCCGGTGAACTCCGGCGCCGGCACCGCCACCTTCCAGGCCGCCTGGCTGCTCAACGGCGGCCAGAAGACCGATATGGAACGGCTCCAGGACGTCCACCTCCAGTGGATGTCCCGGCTCGACGCGGTCGTCGAGGAGGACGGGCATCTGCTGATGCACTCGGACACGACGGCGTACCTCGACTACGGCACCACCATCGAGGACGTCAACGACACGGTGCACGCCATTCTGACGCGGAACGACGCCGATGAGTGCTGGGACCTCTTCCGCAAGCTCACCAAGCGCTTCGCCTTCCGCGACGATTCGGGTCCGCAGGCCGTCCAGGAGCTGATGGCGGCCTACGGCGGCCGACGCGTCGTCCATGGCCACAGCCCCATTCCGTATCTGCTCGGCGAGGTCGGCTCCGAGGACGGCGAGGACAGTGCCGACCCGCGGGTGGACGGCCCCCATGTGTACGCGGACGGGCTCGCCATCGCCATGGACGGCGGAGTGACCATGGCCGGAAAGCTACTGGTCGTCCAACTCCCGCTGCATGACTGACGGTCTTCGGGGAAGACGCATCAACGACTCGACCGTGCCGATCACTGGGCCTATTTCCGGAAACCCCCTGTCACCCTGTGCCGTGGGCGCTCTACCATCGGCGTACCAGTAGCAGGCTCTCCTCCGTTTCCGCCCAACCGCCCGGTCATATCGGGCATACAGGCCCTACGGAGCATCGGGGGATGCACATGAACAGCGCTCCGCACCTGCTGACCGAGGACCGCCCCGAGTACGAGCGGATCCTCGACGACGCGCTGCGTCACGCCCATGAACGACCGGATCTGGCCGCAGTCGGCGAACGGCTCAACCCGGTGCAGCTGCGCACCATGGCGATGGCCGCCACCGCCCTGATCACCGCCACGGCCGCCACCGAGTACGAGCACTACGTGAAGGCCCGCGAGGACCTGCGCGCCACGCCCGCCGGTCCCGACCAGGAAGCGGGCCGGGGAACCGGCGCCGACGACCCCAACCAGTCGGGCGCCGGCATAGGAGCCGTCGTCACCGTGCTGGCCCCGGTGCTGGCAGGCACGGCCGCGGTGATATTCCTGCTGGTCGGCTACATCCTGAAGATGCTCAGCCCGCCACCGTCCTTCGCGGGGACCATGGTCGGCGCGGGCTGGGTCTTCGCGGCGCTCACCGCGGCCGCCATCCTGATCGCCGCCGTCGGCCTCCTCATCGCCGCCCTGCGCAACGGCTCCACGTCCCTGGCCGCCGAGGATCCCGGCGAGGAACTGCCGGAGGACGTGGCGCGCGCCCGGGAGGCCTGGCGGCACGCACTGCTGGAGCGGGGCATCCTGCCGTTCCTGCGGGACGCGCTCGCCGACCCCGGCGCCGCCCCCGCCGCCCGCACCCCGTATCCCTCGGCCAACCGCATCCCGAAGATCGGCTACAGCAGGCCGGACTTCTCCAGCCCGGACGACGGCCCGGCGGCCGCGCCCCGGCCGACCTTCACCAGTCCGGACTTCACCAGCCCCGACTTCGGCGGGCCGGAACACGAAATGGACTGACCGGGTCCACGTTCCCGACAAGCCCGTCTCCGGGTCCGAGGGAACGCGCGGCGCGTCGTACCGGCCGGCGGGGCCCGCCGGTACGACGCGCCCTGCCTCAGTCCGCGATCGGCAGATAGACCCGGTTGCCCGCGGCCGCGAACTCCCTGGACTTCTCCGCCATGCCCGCCTCGATCTCCGACTGCGAACCGCCGTGCTCACGCCGGATGTCGTGCGAGATCTTCATCGAGCAGAACTTCGGACCGCACATCGAGCAGAAGTGCGCCGTCTTCGCCGGCTCGGCCGGCAGCGTCTCGTCGTGGAACTCCCGTGCCGTGTCCGGGTCGAGCGCCAGATTGAACTGGTCCTCCCAGCGGAACTCGAACCGGGCGTCCGACAGCGCGTCGTCCCACTCCTGCGCCCCCGGGTGCCCCTTGGCGAGGTCCGCGGCATGGGCCGCGATCCGGTAGGTGATGACCCCGGTCTTCACATCGTCCCGGTTGGGCAGCCCGAGGTGCTCCTTGGGCGTCACGTAACAGAGCATCGCCGTCCCCCACCAGGCGATCATCGCGGCGCCGATACCCGAGGTGATGTGGTCGTACGCCGGAGCGACGTCGGTGGTCAGCGGGCCGAGCGTGTAGAACGGCGCCTCCTCGCAGATCTCCTGCTGGAGGTCGATGTTCTCCTTGATCTTGTGCATCGGGACGTGTCCCGGTCCCTCGATCATGGTCTGGACGCCGAACCGCTTCGCGACCGTGTTCAGTTCGCCGAGCGTGCGCAGTTCGGCGAACTGCGCCTCGTCGTTGGCGTCCGCGATCGATCCGGGGCGCAGCCCGTCGCCCAGCGAGTACGTCACGTCGTACGAGGCGAGAATCTCACAGAGCTCCTCGAAGTGCTCGTACAGGAACGACTCCTTGTGGTGCGCGAGGCACCACGCGGCCATGATCGAGCCGCCCCGGGAGACGATGCCGGTCTTGCGGCGGGCCGTCAGCGGCACGTACGGCAGGCGTACGCCGGCGTGGACCGTCATGTAGTCGACGCCCTGCTCAGCCTGTTCGATGACGGTGTCCTTGTAGATCTCCCAGGTCAGCTCCTCCGCCCTGCCGTCGACCTTTTCGAGGGCCTGGTAGAGGGGGACGGTGCCGATCGGCACCGGGGAGTTGCGCAGAACCCACTCACGGGTGGTGTGAATGTTGCGGCCGGTGGAAAGGTCCATGACCGTGTCGGCGCCCCACTTGGTCGCCCAGGTCATCTTGTCCACCTCCTCCTCGATGGAGGACGTCACCGCGGAGTTGCCGATGTTGGCGTTCACCTTCACCAGGAACCGCTTGCCGATGATCATCGGCTCGATCTCCGGGTGGTTGACGTTGGCCGGCAGCACGGCCCGGCCCGCGGCGATCTCCTCGCGCACCACCTCGGGCGCGACGTTCTCCCGGATCGCCACGTACTCCATCTCCGGGGTGATCTCGCCCCGGCGGGCGTACCCGAGCTGGGTCACCGGGCGCCCGTCCCGGCTGCGCCGCGGCTGGCGCGGACGGCCGGGGAAGACCGCGTCCAGATTGCGCAGTCCCCCGCGCGGTGAGGTGTGCTTGAGCCCGTCGTCCTCGGGCCGCGCGGCCCGGCCGGCGTACTCCTCGGTGTCGCCCCGGGCGATGATCCAGTTCTCCCGCAGAGGTGCGAGTCCGCGGCGGACATCGGTGTCGATGGCGGGATCGGTGTACGGCCCCGACGTGTCGTACAGCGTCACGTCCTTGCCGTTGGTGAGGTGCACCTGCCGGACCGGCACCCGGAGGTCCGGGCGCGAGCCCTGGACGTACCCCTTGTGCCAGCCGATGGACTTCCCGGCCTCGTCGCTCTGATTGGAGGCAGGCGTGCGTGCGTCCGCTGTGGTCATGAGACCTACTCCCTACGCCGGCATTACCCGGTAACAGGTTCGGCGGTCGGCGCAGCTTGTCCCGTACGGACGTACGGAGATCAGCGCCCTCTCAGCCCGGTGCTCCGAGCTCCCGCGTGTGCAAAGGTGCCGCCACGCTAACGCCCCCGCGGGTGTGCTGGCCAGAGGGCCCTGCTCTTCTTGCGATGATCGGCCGGTGACGTCCCCCCATATCGTTCCCGAGCAGGCGAGCCATCAGCACACCCACTCGCACGGCCCGGCCGCGCCCGTTTCCACGCACCTGCGCAAGGTGATCGCCGCCGTGCTGATCCCGTTCGCGGCCGCGGTCGTCGTCGGTCTCGTGGTGCTCTGGCCCGGTGGTGCGCCGGCGCACGAGCGCACCGGTGTCGGTTTCGACCGGCAGACTCAGCAGGCGAAGGTGGTGAACATCGACAAGGTCGACTGCAAGGACCTGAACGCGGCCCAGATGCCCACCAGCGGCGAGACCACGCCGCCGACGGGGGACCCGGCCACCGGTGGCGACGGGGCCCGACTCTGCGAGAAGGCCACGGTCGAGGTCACGAGTGGCAAGGACGAGGGGCGCACGTTCATCGAGGTGGTCCAGCCCGACGCACCACGGCAACTGCGCCAGGGGCAGGCAGTGGTGGTCTCGTACGCCCCCGACGCGCCCCATGACCTCCAGTACTCCGTGACGGATGTGAACCGGAAGTTCCCGATGACACTGCTGGCCGGGATCTTCGCCGTGGCGGTGGTCGTCGTGGGCAGGCTGCGCGGGGTCATGGCGCTGGTGGCGCTCGCCCTGTCGTTCGCCGTGCTGACCCTGTTCATCCTCCCGGCCATCCTGCAGGGCTCGAATCCGCTGCTCGTGGCGGTCGTCGGGGCCGGCGCCATCATGTTGATCGCCCTCTACATCTGCCACGGGCTGACCGCCCGCACCTCGGTCGCCGTCATCGGCACCCTGATCTCACTGCTGCTGATCGGGCTGCTCGGCTCGCTCTTCATCGGCTGGGCGAGTCTGAGCGGGAACACCGACGACAGCACCGGCCTCATCCACGGCCTGTATCCGCACATCGACATGAGCGGTCTGCTCCTGGCCGGCGTCATCATCGGTTCGCTGGGCGTGCTCGACGATGTGACGGTCACCCAGACGTCGGCGGTCTGGGAACTGCACCAGGCGGACCCGACGATGAATACCAAGCAGCTCTACCGGGCAGGGATCAGGATCGGACGGGACCACATCGCCTCGGTGGTCAACACCCTGGTGCTCGCCTATGCGGGCGCCGCGCTTCCGCTGCTGCTGCTGTTCTCCATCGCCCAGAGCAGCATGGGGACGGTAGCCAACAGCGAGCTGGTGGCGGAGGAGATCGTGCGAACACTGGTCGGCTCGATCGGGCTGGTCGCCTCGGTGCCGGTGACCACCGCGCTCGCGGCACTGGTCGTCTCCGCGGACCGTACGGGGCTCGGCGCGGAAGCCTGGGCTTCGGCACCCGTACGGACTGGCAGAGGACGCCGCCGACGGGCGAGGTCCTGAACGGTTGGGCACAGAGAGTGATTCACCCGTTCGGCAGGTGTGGTGTTCGACCGGCACCCGGGGCCTGAGGCACGGTTCCCGTCAGCCGGCGTTCTGCTCCTCGGCCAGAATTCGCCCCAATGCCTCTTCCAGATTGCCCTCGAAGTCACCCAGCGTGCACTCCTGCCCGAGTGGGACGAGCTTGTCCGTCCGGTCGAGAAACGCCACAAGTGGTGCCGTACCTGCCCTGAAGAGAGCGCGGTCCGCCCCCACCTGGAGCCGGATGTGGACGTCGCACAGCCCTTCGGGCTCAGTCGGCCCGATGTGTACGTCGCCGTCGCCACTGGGGCTGTTGAGGCCGTCGAGCAGCAGCTCACGGCCGAAAGCCCAGGTGACGGGGGCGTCGCCGGGCAGATGGAAGGTCATCCGGATCGCGTACGGATCGCACACTTCGTACCGGAGCTCCACCGGGATACGGAAAGAGAGCTCCTCGGAGACGAGGAAGCTCATCATGACCTCAGCTTGAACCGACTCGCGCATCGTTCAACCCCGCAGTAGATGAATCTGGCCAGGAATGATCCCCCATGGCCCTATTGACGCCATCGTGGTGCACGCGATAGCAGATCACAAGGAGTGATTTTTCAGATACTGATAGAGAACACGAACGAACGCAAGAGGCTGGCCACTTCGCCACGTAGTCGTTCGACTGCGGGGAGCAACCGTTCTTCCTGGTCGAGAGGTATCGAAATGGCCATCGCCGCAGCCGTGAATCCGGCCGCGATCGGGATGGCCGCGCAGACCGTCCCGAGGGCGTACTCCTGTCGCTCGATGACAGGTTCCATTCGCTCCAGCGACCGCAGCCGTTCAAGGAACGCCGGCCGGTCGCGTACGGAGTAGCGGGTCAGCGGACGCACCGGATGCCGGTCCAGGTGGTCCTCGCGAGCCCTCTCGTCGAGCTGGCTCAGCAGGCACTGGCCGATCGCGTGGGCGTGCCCGGTCTCCTGGAAGGCGGCCCACTCGTCCACCGCGGGCGCTGCCGGGGTGTCGGCGACCGCGACCAGTTCGATCTCACCGTCGC
The DNA here is from genome assembly GCF_036226405.1 of Streptomyces sp. NBC_01260. NCBI lineage: Bacteria > Bacillati > Actinomycetota > Actinomycetes > Kitasatosporales > Streptomycetaceae > Streptomyces > Streptomyces sp. NBC_01260. Next base: position 4,047,405 of record NZ_CP108464.1, read on the forward strand.
GGTAGACGGCGCAGTACACCGGGGCTCCGATGATGTCCCGCCAGCGGCCCAGTGACTGGGTCATCCGGCTACGCCGGTTATGCAGAGCGCCGTCGTCCACCAGCCGCTCGGCGGCGGCACCGACGAGGAAGACACCGTTCTCCCGGCGCAGATACCCCTCATGGGTGAGGGTGCGCAGCAGGTGGTAGGCGGTGGGCAGCGGGAGCCCCGCCTCCCGTGCGAGCTGTTTGGCCGGCGCCCCGTCGCGATGGGCGCCCACGGCCTCCAGCAGCCTCAGCGCCCGCTGTACCGATCCGATCAACGTCGGCACAGCGGTACTCGATGCCGTGGTCAACGGTCACCCCCACGCATGGTGACGGGCGGTCAGCCCGCCTGTGGAGGCCGCCCCCACATGTCTGCCGCAGGCCTGGATCCGGAGGCCGGATGCCGTGCCCACCACTGGTCAGGTGGTGACTGACGGTGTTCTCCCAGGTGGCGGCAGCGGACTTCCACTGTATCGGCAGCTCCCGAAGGGGTGGCTGTTTCGTCTTCCGCTTAGCTCAGCTGGGCTAACCGTCCGGCCTCCTCGCGCGGCTACCAGTCGCCGCGCGAGGAGGAGGACGACATGAACTTCCGCACGAGGAAAACGATCCCGCCGACCAGGACCACGAAGATCAGGACCTTGAAGAGCAGCCAGACGACGAAGCCGACCACGCTGGCGATCAGGCCGCCGAACACGACGATCGCGATGACGGGCACCGCGATCCACTTCACCCACCAGGGCATTCCCGCGAATATCTCCCGCACGGCCATCGTCCTACCTCGTCTCTGTGAGTTCCTGCTTCGATGCTAGAGGTGCGGAGGTGGTCGGCGGGGGCCTCGCAGCCCTTGAACTCCCCTGATCGAACCCTGAGGGATCCCCGAGAGACGGCTCCGCCTCCCGGTCCCCTCAGCCCTCGGGCGGCGAGAAGACCACCATCACCCTCAGGTCCTCGGTGATGTGGTGGAACTTGTGGGCCGTGCCGGCAGGGACATACACGACACTTCCTCTGCCCACCTGCGTGGTTTCCATGCCCACGGTGATCGACGCGCGCCCGCTGACGACCAGGTAGACCTCGTCCTGCTTGTGCGGCTGCTGCGGGTCGAGCTCACCGGCGTCCAGCGCGTACAGGCCGACAGACATGTTCCGTTCGCGTACGAACTGCAGATACGCGCCGTCGTTGGCGGCCCGTTCCGCTTCCAGCTCGTCCAGTCTGAATGCCTTCATGGCCTGTCCGTCCCTTGCCTCTGCCCAGCCGGTGTCCGCCACCGATCGTGTCTGCCACGATCAGACACATGAAGAATTTCGTAGTCAAGACGATCGCCAACGCGGGTGCGCTGGCAGTGGCCATCTGGCTGCTCCAGGACATCACGCTGACCGGCGGCAGCACCGGCCGCAAGATACTCACCCTGATCGTGGTCGCTCTGATCTTCGGCCTGGTCAATTTCTGTGTGAAGCCGGTCCTGAAGCTGCTCACACTGCCCCTCTTCATCCTCACGCTGGGGCTGTTCACCCTGGTGGTGAACGCACTGATGCTGATGCTGACCTCCTGGCTGGCCGACCAGTTCAATCTGAGCTTCCACGTCCACGGCTTCTGGACCGCCGTCCTCGGCGGACTGATCATCTCGATCGTTTCCTGGGCGCTGAACGTCGTCCTGCCCGACGAGGACTGACCCGCGTACACCTGGAACAGTGCAGGCAGAACCGGTGACGGACCGGGGAGAGCAGTGAGGACGCAGCATGAGCACCATGGGCGACGGAACCCGCGCGGTACGTGCCGGCCTGCCGGCACCGGAACAGTACGAACCGACTCTCCCCGGTCCGGTCTTCGCCGCGCACTTCCACCTCTCCGGCGACCCGACCGGCCCGTACACCTACGGCCGTGACACCAACCCGACCTGGACCCATCTGGAACGGGCCATCGGCGAGCTCGAAGCGCCGGGAGAGAGTGTCGAGACCACGGTCTTCGCCTCCGGAATGGCGGCGGTCTCGGCCGTGCTGCTGTCCCAGGCGCGCAGCGGTGACGTGATCGTGCTGCCCGACGACGGATACCAGGCACTCCCGTTGGTACGGGCGCAGCTGGAGGCCTACGGAGTCGAGGTGCGGACCGCCCCGACCGGGGGCGATGCCCAGCTGGCCGCCCTGGAGGGCGCCAGGCTCCTGTGGATCGAGACCCCGTCCAACCCCGGGCTCGACGTCTGCGACGTGCGGCGGCTCGTCGAGGCCGCGCACGCGGGCGGGACGCTGGTGGCCGTGGACAACACGCTCGCCACCCCGCTCGGCCAGCGCCCGCTGGAGCTGGGGGCCGACTTCTCGGTGGCCAGCGACACCAAGGGTATGACCGGGCACGGCGACATCCTGCTCGGCCACGTGGCCTGCCTCGATCCCGGGCTGGCGGCAGGGGTACGGCGCTGGCGCAAGGTGGTCGGCGCGATCCCCGGGCCGATGGAAGCCTGGCTCGCGCACCGCTCACTGGCCACCCTGGAACTGCGGATCGAGCGGCAGTGCGCGAACGCCCTCGCTCTGGCCGAGGCGCTCGCCGGGCATCGGGAGGTGACCGGACTGCGGTATCCCGGGCTGCCCACCGACCCCTCGCACCCGAACGCCGTGCGGCAGATGCGGCGTTTCGGCTCCGTGGTGTCGTTCGTGCTGGCCGACCGGGAGACCGCCGAGCGCTTCCTCTCGGCGCTCCGGCTGGCCGAGGACGCGACCAGCTTCGGCGGTGTGCGCTCCACCGCCGAGCGACGGGCCCGCTGGGGCGGCGACGCCGTGCCGGAAGGCTTCATCCGCTTCTCGGTCGGCGCCGAGAACCCGGCGGACCTGGTGGCCGACGTGGAACGGGCGCTGGCCGAGGCGGTCGACGGAGGCTGAGCGGCCTACCGGCGGCAGCCGGCGCGGTACGGACGGTCCGAGCCTCCCCCCTCGTGGCTCGGACCGTCCCGGCCCTCCGCTCTCTCCACGCGAAGAACCGCCTCGACAAGGCTAGTTGACTCTGCGTCAGTGTCCAATCACAGTAGCGGCAGCGGCCTATCGACATATTTATGGTTGTCCGGGCCCGACACGTCGCCACGGTGGGAGGGACAGGACATGGACCTGGCCCTGCTGCGCACGTTCGTCACCGTGCACCGGGCGGGTTCGTTCACCCGGGCCGCCGCACTCCTCGGCCTCTCCCAGCCGGCCGTGACGTCCCAGATACGCACCCTGGAGCGGCAGCTGGGCCGCCCGCTCTTCCTGCGCAGAGCCCGCGGTGTGACTCCCACCACTATCGGAGACGAACTCGCGCACCGGGCCGCTCCCCATCTGGACGCGCTGGTGGAGATCGCCGAGACGGAACTGGACGACGAGTCGGGCGTTCGGACGCTGCATCTGGCGGGTCCGCCGGAGTTCACCTCGCTACGGGCGCTGCCCGCGCTCACGCCACTCATCACCCAGGGCCTCGCCCTGCGCAGCTCGTTCTCCGCGGACACCGACGAGACACTGGACGGCCTGGCCGCCGGACACCACGATCTGGCCATCGTGACGGCCCGCCCGCGCGGCGGGCTGCTCACCGCGACCCCGCTCTGCGACGAGGAGCACGTCCTGGTCGCCGCGCCCCGCTGGGCCGGGCGGCTCGGTCCGGGGACCTTGCGGCGCAACGGCCCGGTGGTCCTGGAACAGCTGCCGGTGGTGGAGGTACACGAGAGCCTGCCGCTCGTCTCCCGCTACTGGGCCGCGGTCTTCGACAGCCGGCCCGCAGCCGCCGGGGCCGTCATCGCACCGGATCTTCGGGCGGTCCTGGAATGCACGGCGGCGGGTGCCGGACTGGCCGTCCTGCCCCGCTATCTCTGCGAGGGCGCACTGGAGCGGGGTGAGGTGGTGGCCCTCCTCGACCCTCCGGTGCCCCCGCTGCGCACCTACTTCCTCGCCGCGCGGGCCGGCACGCTCGCACTGCCGCATCTCGCTCGCGCGCACGAATGGCTGCTGCGTGCCGCAGCCGACTGGTGACCTCAGAACGGTCCGGCAGCCCTCGGGTGTTTCAGAACGGGTCCAGCGGGCCACTCTCTTGCCATGACCGAACGTCCCGTGGTCAAGCGCACCGCACGCGCCATCCTGCTCGACGGCAACGACCTCGTCCTCATCAAGCGCACCAAGCCGGGGGTAGATCCGTACTGGCTCACGCCGGGCGGCGGGGTCGAGCCCGAGGACGCGACCGTCGTCGATGCCCTGCACCGCGAGTTGGACGAGGAGCTCGGCGCAAAGATCACCGATGTGGTCCCCTGCTTCGTCGATACCGTGGAGCACATCGAGAGCAGTGGGGTGAAGGGCGTCAAGGTCCAGCACTTCTTCGTCTGCCGACTCGACTCGATGGACCTGTCCCTGCGCCACGGACCCGAGATCGACGCCCCCTGCGGGGAGTACGACGTCGTACGGGTGCCGTTCAGCCGGGTCGGGATCGCTGCCGTGCATCTCGTACCGCTGTCGCTGCGGCATTATCTGGACGGCAACATCGAGGGCGTCCGTGCGATGCACGCGACAGATCTGGGCTGATCGGGTCCCGGGGCCGGGCGTGGGTACGTCCGTGTCCGGGCACTGCCCCTCGCCGGACGACCGGCCAGCCGCCCCCTGCACCGTTGTTTCACGTGAAACGGCCGACATCACCATGACCGCTGCTCCGCACTCCGATCGTTTCTCCGTACGCTGGCCGTCGCTCCGTACCCTGGCCGTTGCTCCGCCGGTGGCGGCGGTGGCCTATTTCTTCGTCACAGCCATCCCGGTCCTGAAGCCGTGGGGGCCGGCACGGCATGGCAGGCGGCTGCGGGTCTCGGCCAGTTCCGTTAAAACGGTGGACGAGCGATCATCGCGTCGGAGAGCCTGACCCCCATGTCCAGTTCACTGCCCCGCCCGCTCGCCGGTCTGCCGATCCGGCGCCTCACCCGGGACGATCTGGTCCCTTGCGCCGATCTCTGCGAGGACCGCGGCTGGCCGCGTGATGAGCACCGCTGGGGGCTGCTCCTTGCGGCGGGAACGGGCTTCGGCATCGACGACCCGGACGGCAAGGGCCTGATGGCAACCTGTGTGGTGACCTCCTACGGTCCGCGCATGGCCGCCATCGGCATGCTGCTGGTCGCCGGACGTTACGCCCGGCAGGGGGTCGCCCAACACCTGATGCGCCAGGTGATCGAATCGACCGGGAGCGCTCCCCTCAGCCTCTACGCGACGGCACCGGGCCGGCCGCTCTACGAGAAGCTCGGGTTCACCGCGGTGGGCCGGGCCGAGCGGATGAGCGGGCATTTCCGGCCGACTGCCGGGCCCGGCAGTCCGGACGCGGGCGTTCACCCAGATCTTGGGGTCCGCCCCGGCCTAACTGTTCGCCCTGCCTCGGCCGGGGACGTTCAGGCCATGCTCCGGCTGGACGGGAACGCCTTCGGCCTCGACCGGACGCACCTCCTGACACGCCTCCCCGCCTTCGCCGACCACCTGCGGGTGGCCGAGGACGGCGAAGAGCTCGTCGGTTACGCGGCGCTGTGGCCGAGCTCGGGCAGCCATGTGGTCGGCCCCCTCGTCGCGCGGGACACCGCCACGGCCAAGCTCCTCGTGTCCTCGCTCGCCGGGGCGACCGAACGGCCACTGCGCGCCGACATCGACGCCCGTCACGAGGAACTGCTCCGCTGGCTCGGGGAACGCGGGCTTCGGCCCGAATCGGCGACCACGGTGATGAGCCTCGGGGAGCAGCAGCCGGGGGACTGGACGCAGTGCTTCGCGCCGTTGAGCGTGGCGACGGGCTGACCTCCCGGCCTCGGTCCGGGTGGTCCCGCCGGTCCGCGGTCTCGGCCGGCTCGTCCCGGTGGGCACACTTCAATGGGTTCCAGCAGATCCCACTGGGGCGGTGCGCCGTGGCACCTTGCCGGCAGGGCGGACGGACTCAGACGAGGCTGTCCGCAGCGGCCGCAGCGAACCCGTGGTCCTGCTCGGGCGCCCCGCCACCGACGCCGATGGCGCCGATCAGGCGGCCGTCGCGGTGGACCGGGACACCACCGGCGATGAACAGCAGCGGCCGGTCCAGCGCGGTCGGCAGGGTGTGGAAGGGCCCTCCCGGCTGAACGGCGTCGACCAGGTCGGCCGTGGGGGCGTTGAGCTGCAGTGCCGTGTAGGCCTTGCGGGTACTGGTCTCGCCGGCGATGAGAACGGCCCGGTCGTCGCGGCGGAAGGCCAGCAGATGGCCGCCCGCGTCGAGGACCGTGACCGCCGCGGCGACGCCTGCGGCCTCGGCGGCCGTCCGGGCTGCTTCGATGAGCGTCTCCGCGTCCTGCGTGGTCAGCGGGGCGACGGCGGCAGTGAGGGTACTCATGGGGATGGCTCCTTGATGGGTACGGCGGCCGGCTCCGGGATGTGGCTGGCGACGAGACGGCTCCGGGTGGCCGTGCGGCGCTCCAGGGTGCTGGAGACGACGGCGAGTACCAGGGCTGAGGCCGCGAGGACCGCGCCGACCCAGTTGGGCGCGGTGTAGCCGAGACCGGCAGCGATAACGACGCCACCGAGCCATGCCGACAGTGCGTTGCCGAGGTTGAAGGCGCCGATGTTCACGGCGGAGGCGAGGGTCGGGGCGCCCGCCGCCTGGTCGAGCACCCTCTTCTGCAACGGGGGCACGGTCGCGAAGCCAAGGCCCCCGATCAGCACGATGGTCACGGCTGCCGCGATCTTGTTGTGCGCGGTCAGGGTGAAGAGCGACAGGACCACGGCGAGCGCGCCCAGCGACACGTACAGCAGCGGCATCAGGTGGCGGTCGGCGAGCTTGCCGCCGAGCAGGTTGCCTCCGACCATGCCGAGTCCGAAGAGGACCAGCAGCCAGGTGACCGAGGAAGCCGAGTAGCCGGCGATCTCGGTCATCATCGGTGTGATGTAGGTGATCGCTGCGAAGACTCCCCCGAAGCCCAGCACCGTCATCGCCATGGCGAGCAGGACCTGCACATTACGGAACGCGGCCAGTTCGTGGCGGAGCCGGACACCTTCGGCGCGGGGCTGGTCGGGGACGAGCCTGGCCACCCCGAGAAGGCCGATGACGCCGAGGGCGGCGACGGCGAAGAACGTGGCCCGCCAGCCGACGCTCTGCCCGATGTAGGTGCCGAGCGGGACACCGACGACGTTGGCGACGGTGAGGCCGGTGAACATCATGGCGATCGCACCGGCCTTCTTGTGCGGCGCGACCAGATCGGCCGCGACGACCGACCCGATGCCGAAGAAGGCACCGTGGGCGAGGGAGGCGATGACCCGGCCGGCGAGCATCACCTCGAAGACGGGTGCGGTCGCTGACACCACGTTGCCGACGACGAACAGCCCCATCAGGAACATCAGCATGCGTTTGCGAGTGACCCTGGTGCCGAGAACGGTCATCAACGGGGCACCGAGGACGACACCGAGCGCATAGCCCGTGACGAGGAAGCCGGCGGCCGGGATCGAGACCTGGAAGTCCGCAGCAACCTCGGGGAGCAGCCCCATGATCACGAACTCGGTGGTTCCGATACCGAATGCCCCGATGGCGAGGGCGAGGAGCGCGAGCGGCATGGGTTACACCTTCCCTGGAGATTGCGTCTGCGTCTTACGAGCGTCCACAATAATTGCAGGCGCAGGTTAATTGCAAGCGCGGGCTATTGCGCACGTCGCCTATCCTGTACGTAAGCGGCTCCAGCACGGAGGAGAGACACCCATGACAGCGACGGACCCGGCACTGACCGCCCTCTCCCAGGGCTGGTGCGCGCTCTCCCTGCTCCACGGGAAGATCGAGGCCCGTATCGAGCGTGCCCTGCAGAGCCGGCACGACCTCAGCGTGAGGGAGTACTCACTGCTGGACGTACTGAGCCGGCAGCACAGCGGACCAGGCGGACATCTGCAGATGAAGCAGGTGGCCGACGCCGTCGTACTCAGCCAGAGCGCCACCACCCGCCTGGTCACCCGCCTGGAGGACCGCGATCTGCTGACCCGGTACCTCTGCGACACCGACCGCAGGGGCATCTACACCGATGTCACCGAGGCGGGTCTCGCTCTGCTCGCCGAGGCCAGGCCGACCAATGACACCGCCCTGCGCGCCGCACTCGACGAGGCCGCCAAGAACCCCGAGCTGGTCCCGCTCGTGCGGGCGGTCGAGGGGCTGAAGGTCCCCGTGTAGCCCGATTGCCACCGCGTGGCCCGAGGCGGCTGCGTAGGCTGCTGATCATGAGCGATCTGGAAATACGTGCCGCGGGCATCGACGACCTCTCCGAGATCGTGGCCATGCTCGCCGACGATGCGCTGGGTGCCGGGCGCGAGTCGCCGGACGACCTCACGCCGTACCACGCGGCCTTCCAGCGGCTGGCCGGGGATCCGAACCAGCACCTGATGGTCGCCGTGCGCGCGGACCGGATCGTCGGCACACTCCAGCTGACGGTGATCCCCGGCCTCTCCCGACGCGGCTCGACGCGCTCCGTGGTCGAGGGTGTCCGTGTGCACAAAGACGAACGCGGCAGCGGACTCGGCACCCGGCTGATCCAGTGGGCGGTGGACGAATCCCGGCGCCAGGACTGCCAGTTGGTCCAGCTGACATCGGACGCGACCCGGACCGACGCACATCGCTTCTACGAACGGCTCGGCTTCGTCGCCAGCCACGTGGGCTTCAAGCTCGCTCTCTGACCGCAGACCGGCATCCGAGGGGGTCGACGGTGCACCGCATCAGCGACGAACAGCGCCGGACCAGGCTCGCCAGGCGCCATCTCCTGGCACCCGCCCTGCGGTCCGACTCCCCGGTGGCCGTGGCCGACGCCCTCGTCGCGCTGCACGCCACCGACGCGGCCACCGTCTTCCTGTCTGTCTGCGCCCGGCTCCGCACACCGAACGTCGCCGCCGTGGAGAAGCCCCTGTACGAGGACGTGTCACTGGTCCGGCTGCTCTCCATGCGCAACACCCTCTTCGCCGTGTCGGAAGCGCTGGCCCCGCAGATCGAAGCGTCGAACGCCCGCGCGGTGGCGGCCAAGGAACGCCGGACCTTCCTGAAGCACTTGGCCGAGGACGGCCAGGGCCTGGGCGGGCGCTGGCTGGAAGACACGGAGAAGGCCACCCTGTCCGCCCTGACCGCCCGCGGGACGGCCACCGGCAGCGAACTCTCCGCCGCCGTACCGGCCCTGCGTACGAAGATCACGGTCTTCCCCGGCAAGAAGTACGAGGCGGTACAGGGGGTGGCCTCCCGGGTCATCCGCATACTGGCCGCCGAAGGCCGGATCCGCCGGGACCGGCCCCGGGGCTCCTGGACGTCCAGCCAGTTCCGCTGGACGGCTGCCGAACCCCGGCCGGCACCGGCAACCGCCGGGGCACAAGCGGAATTGGCCCTGCGCTGGCTCCGCTCCTACGGCCCCGCGACCGAGACCGACCTCAAGTGGTGGACGGGCTGGGGGCTCGGGCAGGTCAGCAAGGCGCTGGCGGCCGTCGGAGCCGAGGAGGTACGGCTCGATGGCGGCTCCACCGCCTGGGTCGCGCCGGGTGACACCGCGTCCGAACCGGCGCCGGAACCCTGGGCGGCATTGCTGCCCGCGCTCGACCCGAGCGCGATGGGCTGGGCCGACCGCGGTTTCCACCTCGCCGCCGAACACCGGGCAGCCCTCTTCGACCGCTCCGGCAACATCGGCCCCACCGTGTGGTGGAACGGCCGCATCATCGGCGGTTGGGCACAGCGCGCCAACGGCGAGCCGGTGTGGCGGCTCCTGACCGACACTGGCCGGGACGCCTCCGCGGCAATCGAGGAGGAGGCATCCCGGCTGGCAGGCTGGGTGGGGCAAGCGCGGATCACACCGCGCTTCCGCACCCCGCTGGAACGGGAGTTGACGGACTGACCGGTCCGCTGCCGTGTTTCACGTGAAACAGGCACCCTCTGACCGGTCCGCGTTTCACGTGAAACACGACGTTCAGCCTCCCAGGCCACGCCACCCGTTCTCGTCCACCCCGCCCGGAACATCTGCTGCGGGGTCGTACGGTTCGCGCGTGAAGACGAACGAACCCAGGTCCAGATGGTTCACGCTGCCGTCGTCGTTACGGACGATCCGCAGCGTCTCCCCCGCGTAATAGCCGTCCAGCCCGATCCAGGTGCCGTCGGGCCGGGCGGTGAAGCGAGCGCCGCGGCCATCGCCGCGGAGGCCGCGGAGTTCCAGTCCGCGATCGGGCGTCAGCCGCAGGATGTTGGGACGCGTGCCCCAGTACCAGGGGCCGGTGAGCGCAAGAAGTGCGGCGTCCACCTCGGGCAGCGGGCGCCATGGCTCCGGGATGCGGGGCTCAGCCTCGGCGACGATGTCCACAAGCTCGGCGGCCACCTCGCCGATCGGCGGACCCGAGGTGACGTTGGCGAACACGACCGCGGCCACATTCTCCTCGGCGCAGAACCACAGGGCGGCCAGAAATCCAGGAAGCGACCCCGTGTGCCCGACGAGCGTACGGCCCTTCCGCCGGATCACCTGAAGCCCCAGACCGTAATTCCCTTCCCAGTCCCCCGACTCGGGCGGCGCGGACGGCTCCTTCATCTCCTCCACGGAAGCGGTGCAGAGCACCCGGTCGTCCCCCTCGGCAAGGAAGGCGGCGAACCGGAGGAGATCGGCGGTGGTGGACCAGAGCTGACCGGCCGGCGCCATCAGTCCGAGGTCCTCAGCCGGTTCGGGCAGCATGGCATCCGCCCACGGATGGACGGCCCAGCCCCCGGCATGGGGTGCCTCCGGCTCCGGACCCGTACGGTGCATGCCCAGCGGCTCCAGGAGCTCACGCCGCAGAACCTGCGCCCAGGGCGCGCCACGCATGGTTTCGATCAGCGCTCCGAGCACTGTGTAGCCCGGGTTGGAGTAGTGGTGACGCCGGCCGGGAGCGTGCATCCGGGTCTGCTCACCGAGCACGTCGGCGAGCTCGGGACGCAGCCTGCCCGGCGTCCGTTCCCACCAGGGAACGGGCGACTCCGCGCCGAGTCCGGCGCTGTGGCCCAGCAGCTGATGAATGGTGGCCTCGCCCGCCCCCGTTCCGGGCAGGTGCTTCTCCAGCGGATCGGCCAGATCCAGCAGGCCCTCGTCACGCAGCCGCAGGACCAGCACCGCGGTGAACGTCTTGGTGAGGGACCCGATTCTGAACTGTGTGTCGGCATCGGGGCCATGGCCGTCGACACAGGTGCGGGAGCCGTTCCAGACGGTCTGTCCCTGCCGCTGCACAGCGGCGGCCAAGGAGGGTGAGCGGCCTTCGGTCTGGGCGGTGGCGATGCGGTGCAGCAGAGCGCGCTGCGTACCCGGAAGCAACTGTTCAACAGGAGTAGTCATCATCAACAACTACCGCCCCGGACCGCCCGGGGCGACCATATTTCGCGGCCCGCCCGGGTCCCGTCGTCGTGACCGTACCCGTGACGGCCCTCTTCGACGGCAACCACACGGGAGCGGAGCTCGCAGAGGCCTCCGTTGGCACGAATGTTCTGGCCCGTCAGCCAACGTCCGTCCGGACCCGCAAGGAAAGCGACGACGTCCGCCACGTCCTCGGGCTGGCCGAGGTGTCCGAGCGAGGTCATTCCGATGGCCACCGCCAGCCACTCCGGTTTGTTGGCCGCTCTCAGAAGATCGGTGTCCGTGGCGCCGGGCGATACCGTGTAGCCGCGTTGTTGATCAGAATGTCCAGGCCGCCGAGTCGGCGTTCGGCAGTAGCTAACAACTCCTCGGCCGCACTGGGCTCGGCCAGATCCAGCTGGACCGCAATAGCGTTCCCATCCGTCTTCTCAGCCTGTCGCACGACCTCATCCGCAGCGTCCCGGGATTGCGCGTAGTTGAAGACCACGGTCGCTCCATCCCGCGCGAGCCGCAGCACGACAGCCCGGCCGATCCCCCGTGAGCCTCCGGTAACGACAGCTGCCTTTCCTGCGAGCACCGCCATGATCTCTCCCTGCCTTGATGAACCCTCCGTCGCGAACCTCCATACGCACCAAGCGGCTCCGAAAGCGTGAAGGACCTGGCGTCCATGGTCGAGGAACTCCCGCTGTGGCAGGCATCTTTGTGACCGTTCTCTGCCGACGGTGAAGACCTGCCCGACCGCGCTCGACGATCGCTACTGTCGAGTCCCATGACGACGATTGCAACGCGCACGGTCGAGTACCCAGCCGACAGCCTGACGATGACCGGGCACCTCGCGCTCCCGGCCGGCATCGGCCGCCGGCCCGCGGTGCTGCTCGGACCAGAGGGCCTGGGGCTCAGCGACGTCGAGCGCCGCCGGGCCGAGGCGCTCGCCGAGCTGGGTTACGTGGCCCTGGCCTTCGACCTCCACGGCGGGCGCTACCTGGGCGACCCCGAGGAGATGCTTGCGCGTTGCATGCCGCTGCTCGCCGACCCTGGCCGGATGCGGGGCATCGGCCACGCGGCGCTCAACGTGTTGCGGGCTGAACCGCGGACCGACCCCGACCGGATCGCCGCCGTCGGCTACGGCACCGGGGGCGCAATCGCGCTGGAACTCGGGCGCGACGGCGCCAGCCTGCGCGCGATCGGGACGGTCAACGCGCTGACCACAGGCCGACCGGGCGAGGCGGCGCGCATTCGCTGCCCGGTGTGGGCCGGGGTCGGGTCAGAGGACCCCATCATGCCGCCCGCACAACGGGACGCGTTCACCGCCGAGATGCAGGCCGCGGGCGTCGACTGGCGCCTCGCGGTCTACGGCGGAGCCCTTCACGCCTTCCACCACCCGCCGGTCGACCACACCGTGCTCCCCGGCGTCGGCTACCACCCACGGCACGCGCAGCGCGCCTGGAACGACGTCGTCGACCTGCTCGCCGAGTGCCTGCCCGTCACGGAACCGGCCGGAGCATCGGGACCGCCGTCGTCATCGTCCGGTGCCGGACCGTTCCGGTCGCATGTCGAGGTGTGCGGGGAAGGCGAACGCTGCGCCTGTCACGAACGGTCCATTCCGCAGTAGGGCTGATCCGGCATCAGATACGGACGATCGTCGAGAGGGGCGGAAGCTCACCGGACACCTCGAACATGCCCACGTAGACGTTCTTGGCGTCGATGGGGTCATGGGAGGCGAACGTGCGTGCATTGCGCCAGAAGCGGTCGAGCCGGTACGCGTTCGAGGTGCTGCGGGCCCCGGCCACCTCGTGCATGCTGCCGGCGGCTTCAAGAGAAGCTTCCACGCAGGCGGCCTTGGCACGGAAGCAGTCCACCGCGGCGGCTTCAATCGCGCCGTCGTGGGCGGCCTCGATCTGATCGGCCGCGGTGAACAGAAGCGCACGGGAAGCTGCCAGCCGGCTCGACAGGCTTCCTATCCTGCGCAGGATCAGGGGGTCCTCGGCCGCGGTGGCGAACTGGGGGAGCGTGCCGCGCTTCATCGTGCGGACGTACTGGATCAGGGCGGTGAGGGCGCCGTCCCCGATGCCCTGCATCAAGGCGGAGTGCAGCAGCATCACCGCGCCGAGGAATGCCGGGGACGGCGTGTTCGCGGCGTAGTGCCATCCGTTGGGTACGAAGACGTCGTGATAGGTGATGGTCTGACTGCGGGTACCGCGCTGGCCCATGTTGTCCCAGTCGCCGTGCAGTTCGACATCGGGGTGGGTCAGTTCCACCAGCACGTGGTGGCGGGCAGGGTGCTCCCCTTGCAGGAGGCATCCGACGTTGGCGATTCCGTGGCCGCCGCTGTTGGTGTTGAAGGACTTGGTCCCGCTGAGGATCACGCCGCCGTCCACGGGGCGGGCGGTGACTTTTCCGTTCACGCCCGTCTCAGCGTTGGACGCGACGAGCCTCAGGCCCTCGTTCAGCAGCCGGTCCGCCAATTCCCGGCGGGTCTCCTCGGGCAGGCCGCTGTTCTCGTCGAAGACCTCGCGGGCGACGAGTCCGGTGGTGGCCCAGTTCTGTCCGGTGGGGCCGTCCCCGGTGCTGATCTCGGTGATGGCACGGATGAAGGCGCCGATGCCGCCGAGCGGCGTGCCGTCCCACAGGCCGCCGTAGGCGGCGGGAACGACGATGCGGGAGGCACCTGTCTCCGAGAGGAGTGCCAGGTTGTCCAAGGGGTCGGTGTTGTCCCTGTCGCTGCGGAACCCGGTGTCCGCGAGTTCGTGGAGCCGCGCACCGATGGTCGAGAGGAGCGTGCGGATGTCGTGGGGGGCGATGGGTTCGGCGGTCGTCATGTGTACATCTCTCCGGGGGAACAAGAGCGTAAAATGCGAACAGACATTCCGGTTCACATCGTGCTGCGGAAGAGATGCACATGTCAACACACCACGGGCGCGCCGATCACGGGCCTGTACCATCGCCCTTCGTGATGTCAGAGGCAGCGCCCGTGGACGGCTTTCGCGAACCCCAGCAGGCGCGCAGCCGCGAGAAGCTGCAGCGGGTGCTGCAGGCCGCTGAGGACGTGCTGGCCACCGCCGGGTTCGAGGACTTCACCATGGCCGCCGTGGCCGCACGGGCCAGTGTCTCTGTGGGCGCGATCTACCGCCGGTTCGCGGGCAAGGAACAGCTCATCGCCGCCGTCCAGGACCGGATACTGACCCAGGTGGAGGGGCGCCTCAGCGCGCGGCTCAGCACCGCGGACGGGTGCCTGGCGGGTGTGATCGAGGTCTACTCGCACGTCCTGGCCGAGGCGATGGGCGACGGCGGCCGGTTCTTCCCCTTCCTGCTGCACGCGGGTCCGCAGTCGGAGGCGGAGGAACGGGGCAGGCGGGCACTCGCCGAGACGCGACGGCTGCTCCTTGAGGCTGCCGAGCCGCACCGAGCGGAGATCCTGCGGTCGGACCCCGGGATGGCTCTCGATGTGATCGCGCGGACCATTGTGGGGGCGTGCATCCACGCCGTGCTGCGGCCGGACAAGCTGCCCGGCAGGCCGGCGTGGAAGCAGTTCGCCGACCAGCTCAGCGATATGGCGGTCGCCTATCTGATGACGCCCGATCGCTGGCGGGGCACGAGGCTCCCCACGTAGTGGGGAGCCCATCAGAGGAAGACTGTCGTGCGGCGACGGGGCCGTCGGCCGAGTGCCCGGACCGGAATGCGGTCAGCTCTGAGAAGATGGCGCGGCTGTGGAGAACCCACAACGTCTGCAGGCTCTCGCCGCTCGGGTCGGACCCCGTCGGCGAGGGCCTGGACGCGGGCTGCCGGAACGGAACTCGCCCGGACAAGCCTTCGGGTCTGTGACCCGCTCGATCGCGCTGTGCGGCCGATGAGCTTTCCCGGCCCCCGGTCGGACGGGCGGATCAGCGCAGACCGGCGAAGAGATCGTTCTCGGGTACGGCCGCGCCGGTGGCGTCCTTGACCCGTACGAAGGTCTCCATGCCCATCAGCTCGCCGAACCTCTCCTTGCCCATCTTGAGGAAGAAGATGTTCTCGCCCTGACTGGCGTGCGCGGCCAGCGCATCGAACTTCTGACCGCTGAACGCGGTGGTGTCCACCCACGTGGTGATCTCATCGTCGGGGAGGCCGATCTCTGCCATCGCGGCGACCTCGGCAGGATCCGGCTCCGGCATGTCCTCCTGGAACTCGCGCAGGGTCTCCCAGAACCCCTGCATCATCGAGCGGGGCATCGTCGTCCAGTACACCTTCGGTGTCAGCTCGGTCATCTCCAGCGCCGCCATCGTGATGCGGTGGGCCTGGATGTGGTCGGGGTGGCCGTAGAAGCCGTTCTCGTCGTAGGTGACGACCACATCGGGCCGGTAGTGCCGCATGAGCTCCGCAAGCCGGGCGGCGCCTTCCTCCACGGGGGTCTGCCAGAAGGATCCGGGGGCGTCGTTGCTCGGCCAGCCGGTCATCCCGGAGTCGGCATAGTCCAGCATCTCCAGGTCGCTGACCTTCAGGACGTCACAGCTCGCCTCCAGTTCCTGACGGCGTATCAAGGCGACGGCCGCCGGATCGTGCCCCCGGTCGCCCGGCTTGACACCCCCCGGTCCGTCACCGCAACCGCCGTCGGTACACGTCACGAGAACCGTGCGGATGCCTTCCGCCGCGTACCGCGCGAGGACTCCTCCGGTTCCGGTGGCCTCGTCGTCGGGATGGGCGTGTACTGCCATCAGCGTCAAGGGCCGGTCTGTCATGAAACAGTCCTCCTGCAGAAATACGTCTTGGTCCGAGTGCGCGGCGGGCGTACCGCGATCCTGGGGCCCGGATCCTGGTGGGGCGGACGACCTCGTGGTCTCCGTGATCCCCGCCCGCGCGGCGCCGGTCCCTCAGTCGATGCAACCGTGCCGGCCGGGCCGGCTGTTCCCGGCGCGGCCGCTCAGCAGGCGTCGGCGTTTCCACGCGAACGAGGTACAGCCGCGACCTGCACGTTTCGGCGCCGCGTCGGATCCGGCTTCCATCCGGCACCAGCCGTGGGGTCCCGACATGAAATCTGACACCCCACAGCATCTGTCGGTTCCCATTACCTGTTTTACCGTCACCTCGGCCGACGTGCGGCTTCGCGCACCGTTCCAGCATCGTGTCAGTGCCGGATTCCCATGGTGCGTGTCATTTTCCTCGGCGCGCGGGCCCGGAGGCGTCTGTGGCGCCCAGTACTCCGAGCGTCGTCCAGTGCGTGCGATCGCAAGGCGGCCGGAAGTCCTTGGATGGGGTCTCCCCTGCTTGAACGAAGTTGAGAGCTTGGGGAAGGGACTACCAGGGCTTTTGGCCAACGCGGCGAGCGTGCGTGCTGGACGACGCGACGGGGGCAAGCTTGCCGGCCGGGAGGATCACTAGACACCCACTCCCAAGAAATGCAGCACCGCCAGTACCCGGCGGTGGTCGGCGTCCGCCTTGGGGAAGTCGAGTTTGGCGAGGATGTTGTTGATGTGCTTGGCGACCGCGCTCTCGCTGACCACGAGCTGGGCGGCGATGCCCGCGTTGGAGCGGCCCTCGGCCATCAGGGCCAGCACCTCCCGTTCGCGGGCCGTCAGCCGTTCCAGCGGATCGCTCGGCCGCCGCACCAATAGCTGGGCGACGACCTGCGGGTCGAGCGCGGTACCGCCGTCCGCCACCCGTTGCAGCGCCTCGATGAACTCCTCGACATCCGCGACCCGTTGTTTGAGCAGATAGCCCACCCCGCTGATGTTGGCGGCGAGCAGGTCGGCCGCATAGCGCTCCTCGACGTACTGGGAGAGCAGCAACACGGCGGTCGACGGCCGGCTCCGGCGGATCGACAGCGCGGCACGCACCCCCTCGTCCGTGAAGCCGGGCGGCATCCGGACGTCCACCACCGCCAGGTCGGGCCGATGCTTCTCGACCGCGGCCAGCAGCCCGTGTGCGTCGCCCACCTCGGCCGCCACCTCAAAGCCAGCCATCTCCACCACCTTGACCAGTCCGACCCGCAGCAGTACGGAGTCCTCGGCGATCACGGCACGCCGCACATCGGGCATCTCACACCGCACATCGGGCGCCTCTTGTCCCGTGCCAGGCGCGGCACTCCTCATCTCGGGCACGGCAGCTCCACGCTCATCATGGTCGGGCCCCCCACGGGGCTGCTCATCCGGAATGTTCCGTCCACGGACCGCACGCGCTGGGCAAGCCCCGCAAGACCGCTCCCCTTGGAGGGATCGGCGCCGCCCAGACCATCGTCGGCGATCACCACCCGCATTATCTCGCCCAGCCGGGTGACCGTCACATCCACCCGGGTCGACTCCTGTGCGTGCTTGGCGACATTCGTCAGCGCCTCGGAGACCACGAAGTACGCGACCGCCTCGATCGCCGGCGCCAGCCGTTGCGGCAGATCCACACGCAGCCGTACCGGCAGCGGGGCGCGGGCCGCGAGTCCCGACAGCGCCGCATCCAGCCCGAGTTCGTCCAGGACGGCCGGGTGCAGCCCACGCACAAGACCGCTCAGCTCCTCGATCGCCTCCTTCGCCTCCCGGTGCGCCGTGTCGATCACTTCCCGCGCCTCCGGCGGCAGATCCGCCAGCGTGGCCTTGGCGAGACCCAGATTCAGCGCCAGCGACACCAGTCGCTGCTGGGCGCCGTCGTGCAGATCCCGTTCGATACGGCGCCGTTCGGCATCCGCGGCGTCCACTGCCCCGGCCCGGCTCTCGGTGAGGTCCTCGACCCGCCGCGCCAGGTCCTCTTCCCTGCTGCGGCCGAGCAGGGCGGGCACCACATGGCTCTCAAGGCGCACGAGGGCGGCGGCCAGGCCCGGGACGGTGGCCAGCACGACCAGCCCTGCCACGGAGATGTACCCCGCCTGTACGGAGTAGCCGAGATGCTCGATCCGCCACTGCCAGGGCAGCGCGTAGACCCACGCAAAGGTCAGCGACGCGCTCACCCCGGCCACCAGCAGCCCCACCACCAACACTTCGAGCCAGCCGAACAGCGCCCCGACCAGGCAGTGGTGACCGAACTGGCGCCACGGCCGCCGCCACCCCGGGCGGGGGATGTCGATCCCGAGCAGCTGCCGGAAACGCCAGCGCTGGGCCGCGGTCAGCGCCGGCACGGCGAACACCGTCAGCACCAGCGCAAACCCCAGGACCGCCGGCGCGCTGCTGTCCCGCCCCGCGATGACCTCCCACACGAGGCCGAAAATCATGAGCAGCAGGAACCCCATGAGGAGGTGTAGCGGCGCCCCTAGAGCGAGGAAGGACGTATCGCGGGTCAGGCGGTTGAGCGCACGCCGCTGCCGAGGCGGGATTTTCATGGTCTAAACGTAGGTGCCGGGCGCCGCAGTCTGCCATGCAACTGCCGTCCGTATCAGGGGTATAGCTAGTGCCACCCCAAGACGGACAGCGGTGTTACTGACTCCTGCCGTCGGAAATCGGAGGGTTGATCACGAGCCCGACGGCCGGGTTCGTGACACCGGAGGAGACCTCCGTCGTGGCCTTCATCGCCTTCACCTCCCCTTCCCGAACGGGTAGTTGCCCCACATTCGGCGCCGCCCGCGGTTCCGCGCACCTCAGCCGCGCCCGCTGCTGGCAGAGCCGCATACTGATGGGCGCGGGGCTCGCCCTGCTGCCCTGGCTCGGCTACCTCGCCGGGACCCTGCCGCCCGCCGAGGCCGCCGCCTGGGTCACCCTCGACGCCCTGGAGGCCGCCGCGCTGCTCACCGCCGGCAGCCGCCTGCTGTGCGCCGGCACTCGTCACCGGGCGCCCGCGGCCGCCGCGGCAGTGCTCCTCCTCGCCGATACCTGCATCGATCTCGCCACTGCCGCTCCCGGCCCGGAACTGGCCACCGCTGTCGTCATGGCCGCGGCCGCGGAACTCCCTCTCGCGGCCCTGTGCGCGGCGCTCGCCACACGCCCGGCGCGGCGTGCCTAGAGCATTGACAGTCCATCGCAACGGTCAACTCCGCCTGCATCCACCGCAGCGTCATCGGGTCGGGCGCGAACACCTCCAGCCGCGTGGTGTTCATCAGCACGTACTCGCCCGGCCGCGTGGGCCGCAGCTTTCCGTAGACGCCCCGGGGTCGGTCGGCGACGTCGCGGTTGCGCTGCGTGCTCAGCCGGAACGTCGGATGGCGTCGCTCCAGCTCCTGCATCCACCGGTAAGCCGTTGTCTGCGGCGGCACCGGCACCTTGACCACAACCTGCGACATCGCCGGTCAGGTCTGCGCCATGTCCACGAAGCGCGAGTAGTGCCCCTGGAAGGCGACGGTGATCGTCGCCGTCGGACCGTTACGGTGCTTCGCCACGATCAGGTCCGCCTCGCCCGCCCGCGGTGACTCCTTCTCGTAGGCGTCCTCACGGTGCAGCAGGATCACCATGTCGGCGTCCTGCTCGATGGAACCGGACTCTCGAAGGTCGGAGACCATCGGCTTCTTGTCCGTCCGCTGCTCGGGGCCACGGTTCAGCTGGGAGAGTGCGATGACCGGCAGTTGCAGTTCCTTGGCCAGCAGCTTGAGGTTTCGGGACATGTCCGAGACCTCCTGCTGACGGCTCTCGGCACGCTTCGATCCACCGGACTGCATCAGCTGCAGATAGTCGATGACCACCAGCTTGAGATCGTTGCGCTGCTTGAGGCGACGGCACTTCGCCCGGATCTCCATCATCGAGAGGTTCGGGGAGTCGTCGATATAGAGCGGGGCGGCGGAGACATCCGGCATCCGCCGCGCCAGCCGCGTCCAGTCCTCGTCGGTCATGGTGCCGGAGCGCATGTGGTGGAGTGCCACCCGCGCCTCGGCGGACAGCAGTCGCATCGCGATCTCGTTCCGCCCCATTTCCAGGGAGAAGATCACGCTGGGCAGGTTGCTCTTGATCGAACAGGCCCGGGCGAAGTCCAGGGCGAGCGTGGACTTACCCATGGCGGGCCGGGCCGCGATGACGACCATCTGGCCCGGGTGGAGGCCGTTGGTCAGAGCGTCGAGGTCGGTGAAGCCGGTCGGTACACCCGTCATCTCGCCGCTGCGTGAACCGATCGCCTCGATCTCGTCGAGCGCGCCCTCCATGATGTCGCCGAGCGGCAGGTAGTCCTCACTGGTCCGCTGCTCGGTGACGGCGTAGATCTCGGCCTGTGCGGAGTTGACGATGTCGTCGACATCGCCGTCGGCCGCATATCCCATCTGCGTGATCTTCGTGCCGGCCTCGACGAGACGTCGGAGTACCGCCCGCTCGTGAACGATCTCCGCGTAGTACGAAGCGTTGGCCGCGGTCGGCACCGACTGGACCAGGGTGTGCAGATACGGGGCTCCGCCCACCTTGGTGATCTCGCCGCGCTTGACGAGTTCGGCCGCCACCGTGATCGGGTCGGCCGGCTCGCCCTTGGCATAGAGGTCGAGGATCGCCTGAAAGACGGTCTCGTGGGCGGGGCGGTAGAAATCGTGGCCCTTGATGATCTCCACGACATCGGCGATGGCGTCCTTGGACAGGAGCATGCCACCGAGGACGGACTGTTCCGCGTCGAGGTCCTGGGGCGGCACCCGCTCGAATCCCGGGGAGCCGCCTTCCCAGTCGTTGCTCTCCCGGCCGCGGTCGTGCTGCTCGGTGCGGTCCCGGCCCTCACCCCGGCGCTGACGGGAAACAGGCAGCCGGTCACTGGGACCGGTGTCGGCCCAGGGGTCGTCCAAAGGCTCGGGAATACTCATCCGGCCACCTCCTCCCGTCCGCTCCGCGGACCTAGCCGTGCCACTCTTTCTTACGGCACGGCACCGACAAACAAGACGCCCGACTCCGGTTGCGGTGTGTCGGGTTCTGCCGGTTTCCAGGGCCGAAACGGGGTGGGGGCGCCGCACCACGTTAGGCCTCCCGGCACCGTCAGCCAATCTGGTTATCCACAGGGCATGTGGACGACGGACCAGATGCTGTGGAGAACCATGCAGAACCTGTGCACGGACCGGGGGACAGCACTGTGGACAAACTCATAGCACCCCCACCATCACCCGCCTGACCTGCACGTTCCCCATCCACCGGCTGTGGGGGAGAAAAACTTTCCGAGTCGGCGCAAGATCACGGCAAACCACGCGCAGCAGAACACCGAACTCCCACACATGTAAGGATCAATAAGGGATTGCATCTGTTACCTGTGGAAGATTAGATTGACCCCCATGACCCAGGCACCGGCGAGCCCGCCACCCAGCCGCCGTCGGCACGACCGCGAGATCATCGCGCTCGCTGTTCCCGCCTTCGGCGCCCTCGTGGCCGAGCCCCTTTTCGTCATGGTCGACAGCGCCATCGTCGGCCATCTCGGGACCCCGCAACTGGCCGGCCTGGCCGTTGCCGCGGCCCTCCTGACGACCGCCGTGAGCATCTTCGTCTTCCTTGCCTACGCCACCACAGCAGCGGTCGCCCGGCGGGTCGGTGCCGGGGACCTGACCTCCGCGATCCGCCAGGGCATGGACGGCATCTGGCTGGCCATCCTGCTCGGCCTCGCGGTCATCGCTGTGACTCTCCCTCTGGCCCCCTGGCTCGTGGAAGTCTTCGGTGCCTCCCACACCGCGGCCCCCTACGCCACCACCTATCTGCGGATCTCCAGCCTCGGCATCCCCGCGATGCTCGTAGTGATGGCCGCGACCGGTGTGCTCCGGGGCCTGCAGAACACCCGCACCCCGCTCTATGTCGCCATCGGCGGCTTCGCCGCAAACGGAGCCCTCAACGCGGGGCTCGTCTACGGCGCCGGACTCGGCATTGCCGGATCGGCCTGGGGCACGGTGATCGCCCAGATCTCGATGGCGGTCGCCTATCTCGTCGTGGTGGTCCGAGGCGCGCGGCGACACGGGGCCTCGCTGCGCCCCGACGCCGCAGGCATCAGGGCCAGCGCCCAGGCCGGGGTGCCCCTCCTGGTCCGTACGCTGTCACTCCGCGCCGTCCTGCTCATCGCCACCGCCGTCGCCGCCCGGCTGGGCGACACCGACCTGGCCGCGCACCAGATCATCCTCTCGCTCTGGAGCCTGATGGCCTTCGCGCTGGACGCCATCGCCATCGCCGGGCAGGCCATCATCGGGCGGTACTTGGGGGCCGATGACGCAAAGGGCGCCCGTGAGGCCTGCCGCCGCATGGTGGAGTGGGGCGTTGCCTCCGGTGTGCTGTTCGGAGTGCTGATCGTTCTCGCCCGTCCCCTGTTCGTGCCGTTGTTCACCAGCGACCAGTCCGTCCAGGACACCCTCTTCCCCGCCTTGCTGGTGGTGGCCCTGACCCAGCCGATCTCCGGGGTCGTCTTCGTTCTGGACGGCGTACTGATGGGCGCCGGGGACGGTCCGTATCTGGCCTGGGCCATGCTCGTCACCCTGGCCGTCTTCGCCCCGGTGGCCCTGCTGGTTCCTGCCCTCGGCGGCGGGCTGACAGCGCTGTGGTGCGCGATGGCTCTGATGATGGCCGTTCGCATGGCGACTCTCTGGATCCGTACCCGCTCAGGCAAGTGGCTGGTCACCGGCGCCGCTCGCTGAGCCGCTGGATGCCTGGCCGTTTCACGTGAAACAGCCAGGCATCCAGCAAGCTCCCGAAGCCGGAAACGGCGAAGGGCCGCACCTCAAGAGGTGCGGCCCTTCACTGTTCTGCTGAGATGCGGCCTGGTCAGGCAGCAATAACCTCGATGCCGAGCTTCGCAGCGACCTCGGGGTGCAGACGCACGGACACCTGGTGTCCGCCGAGCGTCTTGATCGGCGAGCCGAGCTCGACGCGACGCTTGTCGACGTCCGGACCACCGGCAGCCTTGATCGCCGAGGCGATGTCGGCCGGGGTGACGGAGCCGAAGAGACGGCCGGCGTCGCCGGAGCGAACAGCCAGACGGACCTTCACGGCCTCGAGCTTGGACTTGATCTCGTTGGCCTGCTCGATCGTGGCGATCTCGTGGATCTTGCGGGCGCGGCGGATCTGCGCCACGTCCTTCTCGCCACCCTTGGTCCAGCGGATGGCAAAGCCACGCGGAACCAGGTAGTTACGGGCGTACCCGTCCTTGACGTCAACGACGTCGCCAGCAGCACCGAGGCCGGAGACCTCGTGGGTGAGGATGATCTTCATGATTCGGTCACCCTTCCCTTATCGCGCGGTGGACGTGTAGGGCAGCAGCGCCATCTCACGGCTGTTCTTGACAGCCGTGGCGACGTCACGCTGGTGCTGAGTGCAGTTGCCGGTGACGCGGCGGGCACGGATCTTGCCACGGTCGGAAATGAACTTCCGCAGCATGTTCGTGTCCTTGTAGTCCACGTACTGGGTCTTGTCCTTGCAGAACGCGCAGACCTTCTTCTTAGGCTTGCGCACAGGCGGCTTCGCCATGGTGTTTCTCCTGTGTGATCAAGAAGTGGGGGTACGAGCTGCCCTTAGAAGGGCGGCTCGTCCGAGTAGCCGCCGCCAGATGCACCAGAGCCACCGGAACCGCCGGAGCTTCCGCCCCAGCCGCCTCCGCCGCTCTGCTGGCCCCCGCCCTGCTGGCCGCCGGACGGCGCGCTCGTGGCCCACGGGTCGTCGGCGGGAGCACCGCCACCACCCTGCTGGCCACCAGCACCGGGACCGCCGCCCCAGTTACCGCCACCCTGCTGACCGCCGCCGTATCCACCCTGGCCCTGGCCGCCCTGGCCACCGCGACCGGTGGTCTTGGTGACCTTGGCGGTGGCGTTCTTGAGACTGGGGCCGACTTCCTCGACATCCAGCTCGTAGACCGTGCGCTTGACGCCCTCGCGGTCTTCGTACGACCGCTGCTTCAGCCGGCCCTGCACGACAACGCGCATGCCTCGCGTGAGCGACTCGGCGACGTTCTCCGCCGCCTGCCGCCAGACCGAGCAGGTGAGGAACAGGCCTTCGCCGTCCTTCCACTCATTGGTCTGCCGGTCGAAGATGCGGGGAGTGGACGCGACGCGGAACTTCGCGACCGCCGCACCGGACGGGGTGAAGCGCAGCTCGGGGTCGTCGACGAGATTGCCGACGACCGTGATGACGGTCTCGCCTGCCATGGATGAACCTCTCGGCGGGGATTGCTTCTGGCTGCTTGCTGCTACTCGAACCCGATGACCACTGAGCTAGAAGCTCAGTGGATCTCGGGACGGAGGACCTTGGTCCGGAGGACCGACTCGTTCAGGTTCATCTGGCGGTCGAGCTCCTTGACGACCGCAGGCTCGGCCTGCAGGTCGATGACCGAGTAGATGCCCTCGGGCTTCTTCTTGATCTCGTAAGCGAGACGACGACGGCCCCAGGTGTCGACCTTCTCAACCTTTCCTTCGCCCTCACGGACGACGGAGAGGAAGTTCTCGATCAGCGGGGAGACTGCTCGCTCCTCGAGATCGGGGTCGAGGATGACCATCACCTCGTAGTGACGCATGTGGAACCCACCTCCTTTGGACTCAGCGGCCACGGTCGTTCCGTGGCAGGAGGGTCGTGATGCGTGAGCAACAGTGTCTCCGAGTAAAACAGCCGCCACTGACAACGCCCTCCTTCGAGAAGGGGCTGACCTGTGGTGGCCTGGGCAGACACCGGTGCAGACCGTCCAGAGTACCTGTAGACAGGCTTCCGGTTGAAATCCGGTGGTCAGGAGACGCAATCTGTACACATCGGGTGTGAGCGGCGCCACGATGCGCCGCCTTTCGGCCAGGAGGTACTCCATGGCACACGCAGTGCGACCCCGCTCGTCCGTCTCCCTCTTCGCCACGGACGGAAAGGCCCATCCGCTCCAGAACGCCCTGGTTGCGGTAACGCTGGCTCTCGGCGTCCTCGCGTTCGTGACGGCGATGTTCCACAGCCTGCATCTGATCAGCTCGTGGGCCGGGCTCGTCGGAATTCTCGTAGGCGCGTACGGGCAGTACATCTCCGTGACGACGCGGGAGAGGTTCCCGCTGATCCTCGGTATGGGAGCCTCCGCCATCGGGTTCTTCCTCGGCATGGCCCACGGCGGTCTCTTCGGCGGCGTGGTGGGCTGAGTACGCCGGAATCAGCGGTCCCGGCACTGGCTCGGGGCGGCGTCGCAGCCCGGCGCCGCCCCCCGCACCACCTGCCGGAACCGTCCGGGTACGACAGGGCCAGACCGCGCGCTTCCCGGTCACAGTAGGCTTCGGCGCGAGAGCCGGAGCCCCTGACCGATGGGGACACACCTGCCGAGGAGCGCCCCGCATGAGCCTGACCCTGAGGACCATCAGCCGAGAGCAGCATCTGGCGTACATCCAGAGTCTGCCCGCGGCGAGTCACATGCAGGTGCCGGCATGGGCGGATGTGAAGGCCGAGTGGCGCTCGGAGAGCCTGGGCTGGTTCGACAAGAGCGGCGAGCTCGTCGGCGCCGGCCTGGTGCTCTACCGGCAGCTGCCCAAGATCAAGCGATACCTCGCCTATCTGCCCGAGGGCCCGGTCATCAACTGGTACGCCCCGAACCTGGCCGACTGGCTGCAGCCGATGCTGACGCACCTCAAGCAGCAGGGCGCCTTCTCGGTGAAGATGGGCCCGCCGGTCGTCATCCGCCGCTGGGACGCCCACGCGATCAAGGCCGGAATCCAGGACCCCGACGTGAAGCGCCTGCGCGACGTCGAGGCCACCCACATCGAGCCCCGCGCCTTCGAAGTCGCGGACCGGCTGCGGAAGATGGGGTGGCAGCAGGGCGAGGACGGCGGCGCCGGCTTCGGTGACGTACAGCCCCGCTACATCTTCCAGGTGCCGCTGGCGAACCGTTCGCTCGAAGACGTCCACAAGGGCTTCAACCAGCTCTGGCGACGCAACATCAAGAAGGCCGAGAAGGCCGGCGTCGAGGTCGTCCAGGGCAGCTACGCCGAGCTCGCCGAGTGGCAGCGGCTGTACGAGATCACGGCCGAGCGAGACCACTTCCGGCCGCGCCCGCTCGGCTACTTCCAGCGCATGTGGACGGCCCTCAACAACGAGGACCCCAACCGGATGCGGCTGTACTTCGCCCGCCACGAGGGCGAGAACGTCGCGGCCGCGACCATGCTGATCGTCGGCGGCCACGTCTGGTACTCCTACGGCGCCTCGGCCAACCACAAGCGCGAGGTCCGGCCCTCGAACGCGATGCAGTGGCGGATGCTCCGTGACTCGTACGCCATGGGCGCCACCGTCTACGACCTGCGCGGCATCTCCGACTCCCTGGACGAGACCGACCACCTCTTCGGGCTGATCCAGTTCAAGGTCGGCACCGGCGGTCAGGCGGCGGAGTACCTCGGCGAGTGGGACTTCCCGCTCAACAAGCTGCTGCACAAAGCGCTCGACATGTACATGTCCCGCCGCTGATCCGCGGCGCAAGGCTGACGAAACCGGCTTCATTCGTTTCAATGGGTTCGTGAAGTCAACGCGTTCGTGAAGTCAATGGGCTCTTCAAGAAGCTCCTCATACCTCTGATACACCGCAGCCACCAGAAAGGTTCCGGACCGGCCATGGCGCTCTCCCTGTACGTCGACACCGCGCGCTGGCGGGCGCACCAGAAATCCGTGCTCGACCAGTTCCCCGGGCTCGTACCGGTCTGCAAGGGCAACGGGTACGGCTTCGGCCACGAACGGCTGGCCGACGAGGCGATCCGCTTCGGCTCCGACACGCTCGCGGTCGGCACCACCTACGAAGCAGCGCGGATCAAGGACTGGTTCAGCGGCGATCTGCTGGTGCTCACACCGTTCCGGCGGGGTGAGGAGCCGGTGCCGCTGCCCGACCGGGTCATCCGTTCCGTGTCGTCCGTGGACGGCGTGCACGCCCTGGTGGGCGCCCGGGTCGTCATTGAGTGCATGAGCTCGATGAGGCGGCACGGCGTCAAGGAGGAGGAGCTCGGACAGCTGCACGCAGCCATCGAGGACGTACGGCTCGAAGGCTTCGCCCTGCACCTGCCGCTGGACCGCACGGACGGCTCGGACGCGGTCGAGGAGGTCATCGCCTGGATGGACCGTCTCCGGGCGGCGCGGCTGCCGCTGCACACGATGTTCGTCAGCCATCTCCGGGCCGAGGAGCTGGGCCGGCTTCAGCAGCAGTTCCCGCAGACCCGCTTCCGCGCCCGCATCGGGACCCGGCTCTGGCTCGGCGACCACGAGGCGACGGAGTACCGGGGAGCCGTGCTCGACGTCACGCGCGTCGTCAAGGGAGACCGGTTCGGCTACCGGCAGCAGAAGGCCGCCTCCGACGGCTGGCTGGTGGTCGTCGCGGGCGGAACGTCGCACGGGGTGGGCCTGGAGGCCCCGAAGGCGCTGCACGGCGTGATGCCGCGCGCCAAGGGGGTCGCCCGTGCGGGCCTGGCCACCGTCAACCGCAATCTGTCGCCGTTCGTCTGGGCCGGCAAGCAGCGCTGGTTCGCCGAGCCGCCGCACATGCAGGTGTCGATCCTGTTCGTGCCCTCGGACGCCGAGGAGCCGAGGGTCGGCGACGAGCTGGTGGCCCACCTGCGCCACACCACCACGCAGTTCGACCGCCTCGTCGACCGCTGAGCCGCCCGGGGCCGCCGCGACGACGGCGGCCCCGGAGCGCCTGCCCCGTGCCGTTGCTCAGTCGGCGGCCGGAGTACCCGGAGTACCCCGGGGGCCCCACTCCACGCGCGGCCCCTCGACCGTGAGCGCGGCGTTGCGCGGCGGATGCGCGGCCGCGTGGCCCAGCACGAAGACGTCCGGCGCCCCGTCAAGCACCCCGCCCGACGGATCGTCCGATCCGTCGCGCCGCACACCGTCCCGCTCCGGCATCAGGATGTCCCGCACGACCACGGCGCAGAGGTACAGCGTGCCGAGCAGATGCAGGGCGATGGCCAGCTGATAGCCCTCCGTCGGCAGGCCCTGGTGCTTGTCACCGCTCGTCGTGTAGGCGAGGTACATCCAGATCCCCAGGAAGTACATGACCTCGCACGCCTGCCAGATCAGGAAGTCCCGCCAGCGCGGCCGGGCCAGCACGGCGAGGGGGATCAGCCACAGCACGTACTGCGGTGAATAGACCTTGTTCACGAGGATGAACACCGCCACGACGAGGAACGCGAGCTGCGCGAACCGTGGCCTGCGCGGCGCTGTCAGCGTCAGCGCGCCGATGGCGGCGCACAGCGCGACCGTCGCCAGGGTCGAGACGGTGTTGACCGTGCTGACCTCGATGGCGGTACCGGTGCGCTGTGTGATGATCAGCCAGAAGGAGCCGAAGTCGATCGAGCGCTCCTCACTGAAGGTGTAGAACTTCTTCCACCCCTCGGGCGCGAACACCATCACCGGCAGGTTGACCACCAGCCAGGATGCCGCCGCGCCGAGCGTCGCCACCCCGAACGCCCGCCATTTCCCGGCCCGCCAGCACAACACGAAGGCCGGGCCCAGCAGGAGCACGGGATACAGCTTGGCGGCCGTGGCCAGCCCGATCAGGATGCCGAACGCCAACGGCCGGCTCCTGGACCACATGAGCATCGCCGCGGCCGTGAGAGCGACGGCCAGCAGATCCCAGTTGATCGTGGCGGTGAGGGCGAAGGCGGGCGCGAGCGCCACCAGGAGGCCGTCCCAGGGGCGGCGCCGGTGCGTGCGCGCGACACACACGGCGATGATCGCGGTGCAGATCATCAGCATGCCCGCGTTGACCAGCCAGTACACCTGCTCCTGGTGCTGGATCGAACCACCCGGGGTCAGCCAGGAGGCGATCTGCATGAACACCCCCGTCAGCACGGGGTACTCCAGATACTGCATATCGCCGGGCAGCCGGTCGAAGTAGGGCACCAGGCCGTCGGAGAAGCCGCGTCCGGCGTACAGATGCGGAATGTCCGAGTAGCAGGCGTGGGTGTACTGGGAGCCGGCGCCCTGGAACCAGGCCCAGTTGTAGCAGGGCAGCTTCTGCACCATGCCGAGCGCGAACATCCCGAGCGCCACCAGCGCGACGGCGCCCACGGGGGTGAGCGCGGTACTGCCGAGCCGCGACCAGCGGCCCGACCTCCCACCGATCAGCTCGCTGCCGGCCGCGGCGACCTCGTCCTCGCGCGTGGGCCGTACGACGGACCGTTCCTGATGCACGCTCGTGTCCTCTGCACTTGGCATGCCGCACATCCTGCCGTACCGGGCTGTGCGAACGTCGAGGGCCGCCGCACCCTGGGGTGCGGCGGCCCTCGTCATGTCCCTCGGATCGCCTCGCGCCGGCCTGCGGGCCGGGCGAACGGTGCTGCCTGCCGGGCGCTACCCGGCCGGGCCACCGAAGATATTGCCGTTGCCGTTGCCATTGCCGTTGCCATTGCCGTTGCCATTACCGCCGTCGCCGGGGGGCGGACTGGAGCCGCCGGGATCGCCGTTGCCCGCCGACGTGCCGGGCGTGCCGCCGGTCGTGCCGGAATCGGTGCCGCCGTTGTCCCCGCCCTCAGACGTACCGCCACCGTCGTTCTGGCAGGGCCAGTCCCATGTGCCACAGGTCTCGGACGGGTCGGGTGACGGAGAGGTCGGGGCACTCGGTGTGGGCGTGTCGGACGGCGACGGGGGCGGGCTCGGGGGAGGCGTGTAGCTGGGCGTCGGCTCGGGGCTGCTCGCGCCGCCTCCGTAGAGCGTCTCGCCGATCGGCTCCGCCTTCGGGAACGCCACGACCTTCTCGTTCTTCATCGCTTCGGCCATGTAGTCGTGCCAGATCTGGGCCGGGAACGAGGCGCCGTGGATCTTCTCCTCACCGCCGGTCCCGTACATCTTCTCGAATTTGCGGTTCTTGTGCTTCTCGTTGTCGTCCAGCCGGTACATGCTGATCGCGGTCGACAACTGCGGGGTGTAGCCGACGAACCAGGCGGAGAGGTTGTCGTCCGTCGTACCCGTCTTGCCCGCCACATCACGGCCCGGGAGCTTGGCGGGCGTACCCGTGCCCTTCTCGACGACGTTCTTGAGCACGTCGGTCACGTTGTCGGCGACGACATTGTCGAAGGCGTGCTTGGTGACCGTCTCGTGCTGGTAGATCACGTTGCCGAGCTTCTTCACCTGGGTGACCGAGAACGGCTCGCGCTGCTGGCCGCTGGCCGCGAACGTGGCGTACGCGCCGGCCATCCGGATCACGCTCGGCGAGGACGTACCGATGGAGAACGACGGAACGTTCGAGTCCGCCATGTTCCTGTCGTCCTTCAGACCGGCCGCCATGGCCGCCTTCTTCACCTTGTCGGTGCCTACGTCCATGCCCAGCTGGACGTAGGGGGAGTTGGCGGACCACTGCATGGCCTCACGAAGGGTGATGTCGCCTCGCGACTCGTTCCCGTCGTTGGTCTGCAGCCACTCCTTGCCGTTCTCGTCGGTCCAGATGTCGCCGTTGTACTTCTTGATCTTGAGCTTGTTGTCGGCGTTGTAGATGCTCTTCGGCGAGACCTTCTTACGCTGCGAATCGCCCTGATCCGCAATGCCCGCGGGGTCCCGCTTCCCGTACTCCATCGCGGCTGCCAGCACGAAGGGCTTGAAGGTCGAACCGACCGCGGCGCCCGTCGGGTCGGCGTTGTTGGTGTAGTGCTGGGTCGCGTCCTTGCCGCCGTAGATCGCCTTGATGGCGCCGGTCTCCGGATCGACCGACCCGCCACCGAACTGGACGTGAGTGTCCTTGTCGGGGCGCTTCTTGGGGTCCATCTTCTCGTCGTAGACCCTCTTGACCGCCTTGTTGAGCTGTCCGACCTTCTCCCTGTCGAAGGTCGTGTGGATCTCGTACCCGCCCTGGCTGAGCATTTCGGCGGTGACGTGGTGAGTGTTGTTGTTGAGGAAGTACGACTTGGCGAGGTCGACCAGGTAGCCGGTCTGGCCGCCCAGCTGGGCGTCCTTCTTCGGCGGATCGGGCATCGGGAAGTCCTGGTACTTGTCGCGCTCGGACTTCTTCATCCGGCCGTCCTTCACCTCTTCGTCGAGGATCCACTTCCAGCGCTTCGTCGCCCGGTCCAGGTTCTTCTCCCGGGTGGCTTCCTTCGGGTCGACCTCCGGGACACCGGCCGGGTCGTAGTAGCCGGCGCCCTTGAGCAGGGTCGCGAGGAAGGCGCACTGGCTCGGGTTCAGGTTCTTGGCGTCCTTGCCGTAGTACGTACGGGCCGCCGCCTGGAGACCTGACGCGCCCCGTCCGTAGTACGAGACGTTGAGGTACCCGGCCATGACCGTCTTCTTGTCCTCCTCCTTGCCGACCTTCAGCGTGATGAAGAGCTCCTCGAACTTCCGGCTCAGGGTCTGTTCCTGGGAGAGCCGCGAGTTCTTGACGTACTGCTGGGTGATGGTCGAGCCACCCTGGGTCTGGCCGCCCTTGGCCATGTTGACCAGGGCGCGCGCGATACCCATCGGGTCGATGCCCTTGTCGTGGTCGAAGGACTTGTTCTCCGCCGAGATGACCGCGTTGCGCATCGCCTCGGGGATCTGCTCGTAGCCGATGACCTGCCGGTTGACCTCACCACCGGTGGCGACCATCTGTGTGTTGTCGGCCCAGTAGTAGACGTTGTTCTCCGCCTTCGCGGCCGCCTTCACCTCGGGCTTGGCGACCATCGCGTACGCGAGGCCGGCGAGTCCCATCAGAAGGCCGAGGAAGCCGATGCAGAGGCTGGAGACCAGCCTCCACGACGGCACCCAGCGCCGCACGCCGTACTTACCGGCACGCGGGTAGTCGATGAAGCGTTTCTTGGCCGGGCGCTGGTTTCCGCGCCCGCGGCCCCGGTCGGGGCCCTCCGGCCCGTCGCCGCCACCGCCGCGGCGGCGCCCTCCGCCGTCGGAACCACCGCGGCCGCCGGAGCCGCGCTGGGCGGCCCGTCTCGCAGCGGCACGCCCGCCGTACGGGGCGTCCTCGCCGTGCGAACCGGAAGGTGACTCAGATGTGACTCCGTGTGACGGTGCCGCGCGGCGTCCTGAGGACTGCTGGGTGGCTCGTCTGGTCGCGGCGCGCCCGCCACCTTGCGGTTGCGGCGTTTTGCGACGGTGCTCGCTCATCGAACGACTACTCCTCGGGCAGGCGAGAACGCCTGGAAGCGGCAGTTGAGATCCGGTCCCCCCGAATGACGGACCATCCCTGCGACGGGCTCGTCCGCAGTGCATCCGGTCAGTCCGCGGAGACTGACGCGGTCGGGCGTCACACGGTTCCCGGTGGTCTGCATGCCGCACAGACTACGCACGGTCAAAACCCGCCTAGGACCGAACTTCACCTCAAATTACGCAAGTCGGTTCCTAAGAATTAGCGATGTGACGCCGCTCACTAAGGCCCCCCTTGCCCCAACCCGGAGTCCGATCTATCGTGCTGATGTATCGAGTCGATACATCAGCTCGGTACATCGGCTCGGCATATCGGCTGAGCACAGGGACAGCGAGAGCACTCGGAGAAGGAGGAGGCGAGGTTGAGCAGACGCTCCGGCATCCTCGAGTTCGCTGTCCTCGGACTGCTTCGTGAGTCCCCGATGCACGGCTACGAGCTGCGTAAACGTCTCAACACATCGCTGGGGATCTTCCGTGCTTTCAGCTACGGAACCCTCTATCCCTGCCTCAAGACGCTGGTCGCCAACGGCTGGTTGATCGAGGAGCCGGGAAACGCTCCGGCAGATCTTCCGCCCGGCTCCGGCCGTGCTGTGGCCCCTTCCTCTTCTCTGGCAGGGCGCCGCGCCAAGATCGTCTATCGATTGACGGCGGAAGGTAAGGAGCACTTCGAAGAGCTGCTCTCGCACACCGGCCCCGACTCCTGGGAGGACGAGCACTTCGCTGCTCGTTTCGCCTTCTTCGGACAGACGGAGCACGAGGTGCGGATGCGGGTGCTGGAAGGCCGTCGCAGCCGGCTGGAGGAACGTCTCGAGAAGATGAGCGCCTCTCTGGCCCGCACCCGCGAGCGACTCGACGACTACACACTTGAGCTTCAGCGACACGGCATGGAGTCCGTGGAGCGCGAAGTGCGCTGGCTGAACGAGCTCATCGAGAGCGAGCGGTCGGGACGGGATCAGCGACGATCCTCGCCCGAGGGCTCAGCTCAGCAGAACACCGCAGGAGAGCCGGACGGCCTGCCCCGGCGGGGTAACAACCCGCCGGATCCGTCCGGCGACACCGCCAAGTGAGGTCCCCGCAGATCCGCGGGGACCTCATCAGGAACATCCATTACACACAGGGAGCAACCGGAATGGGTTCGGTTCGCGTAGCCATCGTCGGCGTGGGCAACTGCGCCGCCTCGCTGGTCCAGGGCGTCGAGTACTACAAGGACGCCGATCCGGCCGGCAAGGTGCCCGGTCTGATGCACGTCCAGTTCGGCGAGTACCACGTACGGGACGTCGAGTTCGTCGCCGCCTTCGACGTCGACGCGAAGAAGGTCGGCCTCGACCTCTCGGACGCCATCGGCGCCAGCGAGAACAACACCATCAAGCTCTGCGACGTGCCGAACGCCGGACTGACCGTCCAGCGTGGCCACACCCACGACGGGCTCGGCAAGTACTACCGCGAGACCATCGAGGAGTCGACCGAGGCCCCGGTCGACATCGTCCAGATCCTCAAGGACCGCAAGGTCGACGTGCTGGTCTGCTACCTGCCCGTCGGTTCCGAGGTCGCTGCGAAGTTCTACGCGCAGTGCGCCATCGACGCCAAGGTCGCGTTCGTCAACGCCCTCCCGGTCTTCATCGCCGGCACCAAGGAGTGGGCGGACAAGTTCACCGAGGCCGGTGTCCCGATCGTCGGCGACGACATCAAGTCGCAGGTCGGCGCCACCATCACGCACCGCGTGATGGCGAAGCTGTTCGAGGACCGGGGCGTTGTCCTGGACCGCACGATGCAGCTGAACGTCGGCGGCAACATGGACTTCAAGAACATGCTCGAGCGTGAGCGCCTTGAGTCCAAGAAGATCTCCAAGACGCAGGCCGTCACCTCGCAGATCCGTGACCGCGAGCTCGGTGCGGACAACGTCCACATCGGCCCGTCGGACTACGTGGCCTGGCTGGACGACCGCAAGTGGGCGTACGTGCGCCTTGAGGGCCGCGCCTTCGGTGACGTTCCGCTGAACCTGGAGTACAAGCTCGAGGTCTGGGACTCCCCGAACTCGGCCGGTGTCATCATCGACGCCGTCCGCGCTGCGAAGATCGCCAAGGACCGCGGCATCGGCGGCCCGATCCTCTCCGCGTCCTCGTACTTCATGAAGTCCCCGCCGGTCCAGTACTTCGACGACGAGGCTCGCGAGAACGTCGAGAAGTTCATCAAGGGCGAGGTCTCCAACTGACGCCACCTGAATAGGGCCTCCTGTCTGGTTCAGGCCGAATCCAGACGAACGGCCCCAGGTACGTCGGCGCGGCGCAGCGGGGAGCGGTAACGCTCCTTGGCTCCCGCACCGTTGAGGGTCCCCGGGCAATCCGCCCGGGGACCCTCAACGTATGTGACCCTTGCTCCCATGCCCGTCGTGCGTGACCTGTGCGTTCTCCTGCGTCTTCGGAACTTCCGCCGCCTGCTGGCCGTACGGGTGCTGTCCCAGTCGGCCGACGGCGTCTATCAGGTGGCCCTCGCGACGCACGTGGTCTTCTCCCCGGAGAAACAGGCATCGGCGGGCGCCATCGCCTCCGCGATGGCCGTACTCCTGTTGCCCTACTCACTCATCGGCCCGTTCGCCGGAGTGCTGCTGGACCGCTGGCCCCGCCGTCAGGTCTTCCTCTACGGCAATCTGCTGCGCGCCGCACTCGCGTGCTGCACCGCACTCCTGATCATCGGCTCCGCCCCCGACTGGCTCTTCTACGCCTCGGCCCTGTGTGTCACCGCGGTGAACCGCTTCGTCCTGGCCGGCCTCTCCGCCGCCCTGCCGCGTGTCGTCGACCGGGACCGGTTGGTGCTGGCCAACTCCCTCTCCCCGACCGCGGGCACACTCGCCGCGACGGCGGGCGGTGGCCTCGCCTTCGTCGTACGACTGCTGCTGGCGGACTCCGATGCGGCGGTGGTGTTGCTGGGAGCGGGGCTCTACCTTGCCTCGGCGGTAGCGTCCCTGAGCCTTGCCACCGGACTTCTCGGACCGGAGCGGAGCAGCGGCCGTCTCCACCTGAGCAGGGCCCTGGCCACGACCGCCCGCGGGCTCGGCGCCGGACTGCGCCATCTGGCGGAACGCAAGCATGCCGCACGGGCGCTGGCCGCCATAACGGTGATCCGCTTCTGTTACGGGGCGCTGACCGTCACGGTCCTGATGCTGTGCCGGTACGCCTGGGCCGACACCGAGTCCCACGGACTGGCCCTGCTCGGGCTGGCGGTGGGCGTATCCGGTGCGGGGTTCTTCGCGGCGGCGGTGCTGTCCCCCTGGGCCGTGGCACGGCTCGGCCGGTTCCGCTGGATGATGGTGTGCGCGGCGGCGGCCGCCGTCCTTGAGCCGGCACTGGGGCTGTGGTTCACCCCCGCGCCGGTGCTCGTCGCCGCGTTCGTGCTCGGACTCGTCACCCAGGGGGCGAAGATCGCGACGGACACGGTGGTGCAGACCTCGGTGGACGATGCCTTCCGCGGCCGGATCTTCTCGCTCTACGACGTGCTGTTCAACGTGGCGTTCGTGGGCGCCGCCGCAGTCTCCGCCCTGGTCCTGCCTCCTGACGGGAAGTCGGCAGCGGTCGTGATCGGAGTGGCCGTGCTCTACGCCGTGGTGGCCGCGGCCCTGTTCCGCTGGAGCCGGGCCGGTGAGGTTCTATAGCGCGCGTGCCCGCATCACGGTCAGCAACCCTGAGGGCAGCCCGCCAGGCGGTCCGCCCTCGCAGGGGATGCCGCTGGTGCTTTGCCTCAGGCCGATCAAGCCGACGGGCTGATCCCCCGGCGCCGGACGCAGAACCGGCCGAGGGTGCTGTTTCACGTGAAACAGCACCCTCAGCGTATGCACTGCCGGTCATGTTTCACGTGAAACATGACCGGCAGCCCTCGCGGCCGTACCGCCTTCGCGGGGCTCAGCTCTGCGATTCCCACCACTTCTTTAGCTCCGCCACTGCCTCGTCATGCCCCAGAGGCCCGTTCTCCAGGCGCAGTTCCAGCAGGAACGCGTACGCCTTGCCGATGACCGGTCCCGGTCCGACGCTCAGGATCTGCATGATCTCGTTGCCGTCCAGGTCCGGCCGAATCGCGTCGAGCTCCTCCTTGTCCTGCAACTGCGCGATGCGCTCCTCCAGCGCGTCATAGGTCCGGGAGAGGGCGGCGGCCTTGCGCTTGTTGCGCGTGGTGCAGTCCGAGCGGGTGAGCTTGTGCAGCCGATCCAGCAGAGGACCGGCGTCACGCACATAGCGGCGGACCGCCGAGTCGGTCCACTCCCCGTCGCCGTACCCGT
The DNA here is from genome assembly GCF_036226405.1 of Streptomyces sp. NBC_01260. Classification (NCBI taxonomy): domain Bacteria; kingdom Bacillati; phylum Actinomycetota; class Actinomycetes; order Kitasatosporales; family Streptomycetaceae; genus Streptomyces; species Streptomyces sp. NBC_01260. The sequence goes on from NZ_CP108464.1 coordinate 4,083,875, forward strand.
GGAAGCGCAGATGCAGCTCCACCAGTTTCGAGACGTCCTTGACCATGTCGTTGGAGTACTTGAGGTCGGTCATCCGCTTCTTGACCATCTTGGCGCCCACGACCTCGTGGTGATGGAAGGAGACCCGGCCGTCCTTCTCGAAGCGCCGGGTCCTCGGCTTGCCGATGTCATGCAGGAGGGCGGCAAGACGCAGAACGAGGTCCGGACCGTCCTCCTCCAGGTCGATCGCCTGCTCCAGAACGGTCAGAGAGTGCTCGTACACATCCTTGTGACGGTGATGCTCGTCACTTTCCAGCCGGAGCGCGGGAAGCTCGGGAAGGATCTTCTGTGCCAGTCCCGTGTCGACAAGGAGCGCCAGCCCCTTCCGGGGGTGCGAGGAGAGCAGGAGCTTGTTGAGCTCCTCACGGACCCGCTCGGCGGAGACGATTTCGATCCGGTCCGCCATTTCCGTCATCGCCGCGACGACATCGGAAGCCACTTCGAAGTCCAGCTGCGCGGCGAAGCGTGCGGCGCGCAGCATACGCAGGGGATCGTCGGAGAAAGATCCCTCAGGCGTTCCGGGGGTGCGCAGGACGCACTCCGCCAGGTCCTCGATGCCACCGTGCGGGTCGATGAAGTCCTTCTGCGGCAGCGCGACGGCCATCGCGTTGACCGTGAAATCACGGCGGACGAGGTCTTCCTCGATGGAGTCGCCGTAGGAAACTTCCGGCTTGCGCGAGGTTCGGTCGTACGCCTCGGACCGGTATGTGGTGACTTCGATCTGGTAGCCGTCCTTCTGGGCGCCCACCGTGCCAAAGGCGATCCCGATCTCCCACACCGAGTCAGCCCATGGCCGGACGATCTTCAGGACGGCCTCGGGACGGGCGTCGGTCGTGAAGTCCAGGTCGTTCCCGAGCCTGCCGAGAAGTGCGTCCCGGACCGAGCCGCCGACCAGGGCGAGACTGAATCCGGCATCCTGGAATCGGCGGGCGAGGTCGTCGGCGACCGGGGACACCCGGAGCAGTTCACTGACTGCGCGGTGCTGCACCTGGGTCAGGGCGCTGGAGTTGTCTTCATTGGCGTTCGGCACAACAGAAAAGGGTACGTGCCCGGACCGGCCCGGGCGTCATGGTTTCCTTCAGCCCTGCGAGACTCTCCCGATCATGTGCCGCACTCCCCAGCACTCGGGCCCCGCGCACATCGTTACCATGCGTGGACGCAGCAACGGACGACGATCGACAGCAGCTCACGACGACGAGGGACGGGTAGGCGCGTGGCCGAGGCGGCAGACTTCCAGGGGATGAATCCCTCTCCTGCCCGCCGGTGGCTGCGGCGCACAGCCGCCGTGCTTGCCGGGGCTCCGCTCGTCGCCGCCCTGCTGGCCGGGGTGACCGCCCCGGTGGCGCAGGCCGGCGAGACGAGCAAGGCCCCGACGGGTTCCGGCACCGTCGCGGTGTCCCTGGACACGGTGACTCCGAGCGCCCCTGTGAAGGGGGACACACTCACCGTCTCCGGCACTCTGACCAACAAGGGCAAGGAGACCGTCACCGCGGCTCAGGTCGATCTGCGCGTGGGGCCCCGGCTTTTCAGCAGGACCTCGATCGACGCGGCCAACCGGCGCACGGGATACCTGCCCGGCGCCGACCCGTCGCCGGTCGGCGGCAAGTACACGGTCAAGATCGCCAAGCTTCCCTCCGGGATCAGCCAGGACTTCACCCTGTCCGTGCCCGTCAGCAAGCTGGGGCTCGGCGACGACGGCGTGTACCAGCTCGGCGTCACCCTGTCGGGCCGGACGCCCCATGCTCTGTACGACCAGGTGCTCGGGATCAAGCGGACGTTCCTCCCCTGGCAGAGCACGGACAGCGACTCCAAGCCCCGGATCAGCTACGCCTGGCCCCTGATCGCATCGGCGCACCTCACCGCGGAGACCGGCTCCGACTCCCAGCAGACCCCGGTGTTCGCCGACGACGACCTGGCCGCCGAGATCGCGCCCGGCGGTCGGCTGGAACAGATGGTGTCGCTGGGCAGGCAGCTGCCCGTGACCTGGGTCATCGACCCGGATCTGCTGGCCAGTGTCGACGCGATGACACGGGACTACCGGGTCAAGTCCGGTGACACCACGATCGCCGGTACGAATCAGAACGTGGCCAAGCAGTGGCTCACCTCACTGGAAGCGGCGGTGACCGAGGGCAAGGTCATCGCGCTGCCGTTCGGGGATCCCGACCTGGCCTCGATCGCGCACCGCGGCAAGAACGTGTCGGGCACCCTGAGCCACCTCCAGAACGCCAGCGAGGTGGCCGCGACGACCGTGCAGACGATCCTGCACCTGAAGCCGTCGACGGACTTCGCATGGCCGGTGGACGGTGCCGTCGACCCCTCCATCGTGGACGTCGCCACCTCGGCCGGCGCCCACAACGTGATCGCCCGCAGCGACAGCCTTCAGGAGACCGGCGACCTGGTGTACACGCCCACCGCCGCCCGGCCGATCGGCGGCGGCACGACCGCCGTGGTCTCCGACGCCCGGCTCTCCACGGCGTTCCAGGGCGACATGACGAAGGCCGGGGACTCCACGCTCGCCGTGCAGAAGTTCCTCGCCCTCACGCTCTCTCTGGCCGAGCAGGACACGGACGAGGACCGAAGCGTCGTCGTCGCACCCCAGCGGATGCCGACGGTCGCCCAGGCCCAGTCGATGGCCCGTGCCCTGCACGCCCTCGACGACGGCCGCTGGACGCAGTCCCAGGGGCTGGTCCAGGCGGCGGAGGCGAAGCCCGACGCGAAGGCGACCACAGAGGTCCCGCGGGCGTCCCGGTACCCGAAGAAGCTGCGCAGCCAGGAGCTGCCCACCCAGGCCTTCCAGGACATCAAGTCCACCCAGGCCTCCCTCAACAACTTCCAGGTCATCCTCACCCAGCCCGAGCGAGTGGTGACCCCCTTCGGCAACGCGGTCAACCGCTCCATGTCGACGTCGTGGCGGGGCAAGCCCCTGGAGGCCCAGCAGTACCGGGACTCGGTGCGTACCTATCTGCAGAGCCTCGTCAATGAGGTCCAGCTCATCTCCAAGTCGGACGTCACCCTGTCCGGCCGCAGCGCCACCATCCCCGTGACGGTGCAGAACAGACTGCTTCAGGATGTCGACCATCTGGTACTGCGGCTGAGGTCGGAGAACGCGACACGCCTCAAGCTGAACGACGACGGTGCCGTGGCGGAGCAGCCGATCCAGATCGCCGGCGGTCACAGTCAGTCCGTGAAGTTCGACGCCGCGGCCAACATCAACGGTCAGGTCCAGATGACCGGACAGCTGTACACCGAGGACGGGACACCGTACGGCGCGGAGATGAACTTCACCGTGAAGGTGTCCGAGCTGACACCGACCGTGCTTCTCGTGATCGCCGGCGGGCTGCTGCTGCTGGTCCTCGCCGGCATCAGGATGTATGCACATCGCAAGCGCGCCAACGCGGGCGGCGCGGCGGGCGACGACGGCAGTGAACCCGAGCAGCCGAGTGACCCGACGCCGGACACCGGTCCCGAAAGCGCGGAGCCGTCGGGCACGGGTGAGAAAGTGGACCGTTGAGCGATGTCTGTCGTGGCCGGTCGGCCGGGGACGATGAGGTGGGGTTTCGATGAACGCGCCGTACGACGGTGACCGCGGTCAGGGTACGGGCGGAGCTGGGTCTTCCGGCGGTCCTCCGGTGCCCCCTGGGCCGGAGCAGGTGCCACCGGCACCCGATCCGTATCTGCAGGCCGCGTACGACTACGACCCCTACCGGGCCCAGGACCTCTCGGCGCAGGATCCGGTGGGCGAGGCGTTGTACGACCGCGCCGCGCATCCGCCGCCGCCTCCTGGCACCTATCAGCAGCCCCAGCCGCTCTACCAGCAGCCGCCCGCGGCCCCGTACGCCCCCGACCCCCGGATCTGGGCACAGACCCCGCCGCCCGAGCCCGACGGTCCGTCCCGGCATCTGCCGTACGGCGACGACGCCGCGACCACCCAGTTCGTCGGCGTGGACGATCTCGTCACCCAGGCCTCGGCGGACCGCGACGAACCCGATGCGTTCGCCCACCTCTTCAGGGACCAGGAGGGCCCGGCGGGATCGCCCGGCCCGGCCAGGCCCGAGCCGGCCCCCGCACCCGTACCGCCGAAGTCCGGGGGCGGCGGCCGGGCCTCCGGCCTGCTGAAGTCCAGTGCGGTCATGGCGGCCGGCACCCTCGTCTCACGGCTCACCGGATTCGTACGCAGTCTGGTGATCACCGCGGCGCTCGGCGCGGCCCTGCTCGGCGACAGCTTCACCATCGCGTACACGCTGCCGACGATGATCTACATCCTCACCGTGGGCGGCGGCCTCAACTCGGTGTTCGTCCCCCAGCTCGTCCGCTCCATGAAGGACGACGAGGACGGCGGCGAGGCCTATGCGAACCGGCTGCTGACCCTCGTGATGGTCGCGCTCGGCCTGATCGTCGCCCTCGCCGTTTTCGCCGCGCCCTGGCTCATCCGGCTGATGTCGCTGCCGATCGCGAACGACCCCGCCGCCAACAACGTGGCCACCACCTTCGCCCGGTACTGCCTGCCCACCATCTTCTTCATGGGTGTGCACGTCGTGATGGGCCAGATCCTCAACGCCCGCGGAAAGTTCGGCGCGATGATGTGGACCCCGGTCCTCAACAACATCGTCATGATCTTCACCTTCGGCATGTTCATCTGGGTCTACGGCACCTCGCACGAGTCCCACATGGGCGTCCAGACGATCCCGCCGGAAGGTGTCCGGCTGCTGGGCATCGGCACCCTGCTGGGCCTGATCGTCCAGTCCCTGGCCATGATCCCGTACCTGCGCGAGGCCGGATTCCGGTTCCGGCCGCGCTTCGACTGGAAGGGCCACGGGCTCGGCAAGACGGTCAAGCTGGCGAAGTGGACGGTCCTGTTCGTCTTCGCCAACCAGGCCGGTGTCCTCATCGTCACCCAGCTCGCGACCGCGGCCGGCAAGGAGTCGGGCAGGAACGGGGCGGGCATCCTGGCCTATTCCAACGCCCAGCTGATCTGGGGCATGCCGCAAGCGATCATCACCGTCTCGGTCATGGCCGCCCTGCTGCCCCGTATCTCCCGTGCCGCACACGACAACGACCCCGGCGCGGTCCGCGACGACATCTCGCAGGGCCTGCGCAATTCCGCCGTGGCCATCGTGCCGGTCGCGTTCACGTTCCTCGCCCTGGGCGTTCCGATGTGCACGCTGCTCTATGCCTCCAGTGGCCCCGAGGCTGCCCGCTCCATGGGATTCATCCTGATGGCCTTCGGCCTCGGGCTGATCCCCTACTCGGTGCAGTACGTGGTGCTGCGAGGGTTCTACGCCTACGAGGACACCCGCACCCCCTTCTACAACACCGTCATCGTCGCCGTGGTCAACGCAGCCGCCTCGGCCATCTGCTACCTCGTTCTGCCCGCCCAGTGGGCCGTGGTCGGCATGGCGGGCTCCTACGGCCTCGCCTACGCCGTCGGCGTCGGCATCGCGTGGCGCCGGCTGCGCAACCGTCTGGGCGGCGATCTGGACGGCGCCCACGTCCTGCGCACCTACGCCCGGCTGTGCCTCGCCGCGATTCCTGGGGCAGTGATCGGCGGCGGCGTGGGATTCGCTCTTCTCCACGTGCTCGGCGACGGCGCCTCCGGCTCGCTCATCGCGTTGGTCTGCGGTGGGATCGTACTGCTGGGAGTCTTCGTCGTCGCGGCTAAGCGGATGCGGATCGAAGAGATCAACGGCATGGTCGGCATGATCCGGGGACGGCTCGGCCGCTGAGGATCACCGGCCCGCACAACCATCGCCGGTCCCCGCGTGTCGTGCATGGTGCCGGAGTATGGGCACAATTGGCGAGACTGTGCAGAGCTGGCTGGCATCGCGCAACGGATGGGGAGGCAGGAACGACGGTGGCGGAACGTAGCACGGCTGCCGTTGACGTGGCCGACAACAGCGGTGACGAGCCGCTGTCCGCCAAGGCGGACGAGGCCACGACCGACGGCACGGCAGAAGCTCAGGATTCAACGGGCGCAGGCCCCCAGGAAGCGGTGGACGAGCCGACAGGCTCCGAAGACCCCGTGTCGACCCCTGACCTGCACAGTGGTCACAAACTTGCCGGGCGCTACCGGCTGGAGGAGTGCGTCACCCGTCTGGACGGGTTCAGCAGCTGGCGTGCTGTCGATGAGAAACTGCGCCGCGCGGTGGGCGTCCATCTCCTTCCCGCCGACCATCCGCGAGCCCGCTCGGTGCTGGCCGCGGCCCGTTCCTCCGCGCTGCTCGGCGACCCCCGCTTCGTGCAGGTCCTCGATGCCGTGGAGGAGAACGACCTCGTCTACGTCGTCCACGAGTGGCTTCCGGACGCCACCGAGCTCACCGCCCTGCTGGGCGCGGGCCCGATGGACGCCCACGACGCCTACCAGCTCGTCAGTCAGATCTCCCAGGCCATGGCGGCCGCACACCGTGAGGGGCTGGCCCATCTGAGGCTCACTCCCGGAGCGGTGCTGCGCAGCTCTTCGGGCCAGTACCGGATCCGCGGCCTCGCGGTGAACGCCGCGCTGCGGGGCATCACGTCCGAAAGCCCCCAGCGCGCCGACACCGAAGCGATCGGCGCCCTGCTCTACGCCGCGCTGACCCAGCGCTGGCCGTACGAGAGCGACGCCTACGGCCTCACCGGACTTCCCAAGGGCGTGGGCCTGATCGCACCCGACCAGGTGCGGGCCGGCGTCCACCGCGGTCTCTCCGAGATCGCCATGCGGGCGCTCGCCAACGACGGAGCCACGGCCTCCCGCCAGGAGCAGCCGTGCACCACCCCGGACGAGCTCGCGAGGGCCGTCGCGGCGATGCCCCGCATCCGCCCGCCCGAGCCCACGTTCACCGCACCGCCCGAGTACCAGCGGACCACGTACCAGCAAGGCACCTACGGCCGCCCGGCCGGGCCGGGCGCCCCGCCCACCCAGTCCGTGCACGTCATACCGCCCGCCCCGCTCCAGAGCCGCACGGGCAAGGCCCTCAAGTGGGCCGTGTCCGCGCTGCTCATCGCCGCACTGGGTCTCGGTAGCTGGCAGCTCGCCGAGACCCTCCTGGACAAGGACAACAGCTCGGGTGACCCCGGTACCACGCAGAGCGACCCGCGGAACGGTGACGAAGTCCCGCCGCCTCCTGCCGTGCCCCTGCGGATCACCGATGCGGCGGAGTTCATGCCCAGTGGGTCCGGGATCAAGCAGGAGGCCGTACCGAATGCCATCGACGGCAAGCCTGACACCTCGTGGATCACTCCGCGCTACCAGGGCTACGCGAATTTCGGCAACCTCCCGTCGCGCAAGGACGGCAGCGGCATAGTCGTTGACCTGGGAAGCGTGAAGGACGTCTCGGGCATCGACATCACCATGTATCGCAGCGGGCAGAAGGCCGAGGTACTGGCGGCCGACGAGAGCGCCTCCGCACCCTCGTCCCTCTCGGACTTCCCACAGCGCCTCACCCAGCTCGGAACGGCGGGAAGCAGCCTCAAGGAGACCCTCACCAAGCCGGTGCGGACCCGCTACGTCCTCATCCACATCACGGAGCTCCCCTCGGACGACACCGGCAGCGGCTACCGCGGAGGCATCTCGGAGATCTCAGTTCTCGGCTGACCGACTCTGCCCCCTCCCCCTCCTCACGGGAACCGTGATAGACAGACGCACCTTGACTCAGAGAGGGAGGGAGGGGGAGGTGGCCGCCGAGCCGTCCGAGCAACTCAGCGACTCAGACCTCCTCGCTCGCCATGTAGCCGGTGAACCCGACGCCTTCGGCGAGCTCGTCAGGCGTCATCGCGACCGGCTGTGGGCCGTGGCTCTGCGAACGCTGGGCGACCGCGAGGAGGCGGCCGACGCCGTGCAGGACGCCCTGGTCTCCGCCTTTCGCGCCGCCCACACCTTCCGTGGCCAGTCCGCCGTGACCACCTGGCTGCACCGCATCACCGTCAACGCCTGTCTCGACCGGGTCCGCAAGGCGTCCTCGCGGAAGACCTCTCCCGTCAACGATCCGGAGCGGCTCGACCAGCTGCTGGAGCCGCACGAGTCCGCCGAGGCGCCGGCCGAGCGGCAGGACCTGCACCGCGAACTGTTCGCGGCACTCGCCACCCTCCCCGCCGAGCAGCGCGCGGCACTCGTCCTCGTCGATATGCAGGGCTACCCGGTGGCAGAGGCGGGCCGCATCCTCGACGTACCGGTCGGCACCGTGAAGAGCCGCTGCGCCCGGGGCCGTGCCCGACTGGCCCCGCTGCTCACCCATCTCCGCAGGGAAACCGGAGACGGCGATGAACGGAAGACGGAAAGGAACCGGCCACCGAGAACATCCGTCCCACCGGCAGCGGGACCAAGAGATGCGGCAACGAGCGATCCAGCTGGAGTGAAGGGCGGAGGTGGGCGCACATGACATCGACGGCCGACACAACGCAGCACCCGGACGTCTCAGAGATCTCCGACCTCACCGAAGGCGTGCTCTCACCGCCCCGCACAGCGGATGTCCGCCGCCATGTGGACAGCTGTGAGCTCTGCTCCGACGTCCAGGCGTCGCTGGAGGAGATTCGCAGTCTGCTGGGCTCCATGCCTGCCCCGCAGACCATGCCCATCGATATAGCGGACCGCATCGATGCCGCGCTGGCCGACGAAGCCCGTGCCGTTTCCACTGCATCCGACGTTGAGACAGATGTTTCACGTGAAACAGAGCACGCTGCCACGGTGCAGGACCTCGCGGACCGCCCCGCCGGACATTCACGTGCCGCCACCGGTCCCGGCCGGCGGTCGGTGCGGCGACGCCGCCGCACGGCGGTGCTCGGCACCGCACTGGGCGCCGCCGCGGTCGGTGTGAGCGTCTTCCTGCTGCAGAACGTCTCCTCGTCCCAGAACTCCGCCGACCTCAGTGCCTCAGACCGCGGAGCCGACGCCTCGAAGGCAAGCTCACAAACGTTCTCGCACTCCACGCTCGAAGAGCGTGTCCATAGTCTCCTGAGCTCCCGCACGGACCCGTCGAGCCCAAAGGAGTCGGACGGCGGGAAGCAGGCACCGTCCATCGATACGAAGTCCTCGCCGGAGACCGCTTCTCCCGGGTCCGCGTCACCGCAAGCGCCGCTTCGCGCTCCCGTTGTGGTCATCCCTTCCTGTGTTGAGCAGGGCATCGGGCGGAACGCCGCCGCCCTCGCCGTCGAGAAGGGCACCTACGAAGGCGCGGATGCCTTCCTCGTTGTCCTTCCTCACCCCACCGATGCGAGCCGTGTCGAGGCCTACGTCGTCGATGCGGCATGCGTCGCCGCAGACCCTCCAGCCAAGGGGAAGCTCTTGCTGACCCATGCCTACGCCCGCCCCTGAGCATCACGCGAGATGCCGCCCCGGCACGTCGGGAATGCATCCCCCGTAGGATCCGTTGGGTGGGGTGAGAGTCGTTGAACCGACCCCAGTAGGCGTGGACAGTAGGCAGTCTGCAGAGACGAGGAAGAAACCCGTGAGCGACGTGCGTAATGTGATCATCATCGGCTCCGGCCCCGCGGGCTACACAGCCGCCCTCTACACCGCGCGCGCCTCGCTGAAGCCGCTGGTCTTCGAGGGTGCCGTCACCGCCGGTGGCGCGCTGATGAACACGACCGACGTGGAGAACTTCCCCGGATTCCAGGACGGAATCATGGGCCCGGAGCTCATGGACAACATGCGCGCCCAGGCCGAGCGCTTCGGTGCCGAGCTCATCCCGGACGACGTGGTCTCCGTCGACCTCACCGGTGACATCAAGACCGTCACCGACACCGCGGGTACGGTGCACCGCGCCAAGGCCGTCATCGTCACCACCGGCTCGCAGCACCGCAAGCTCGGTCTGCCCAACGAGGACGCCCTCTCCGGACGCGGCGTCTCCTGGTGTGCGACCTGTGACGGGTTCTTCTTCAAGGACCAGGACATTGCCGTGGTCGGCGGCGGCGACACCGCGATGGAGGAGGCAACGTTCCTCTCCCGCTTCGCCAAGTCGGTCACCATCGTCCACCGCCGCGACTCGCTGCGTGCCTCCAAGGCCATGCAGGACCGCGCCTTCGCGGACCCGAAGATCAAGTTCGCCTGGGACAGCGAGGTAGCCGGGGTCCACGGCGAGCAGAAGCTCTCCGGTCTGACCCTGCGCAACACCAAGACCGGTGAGACTTCCGAGCTGCCCGTGACCGGCCTGTTCATCGCAGTCGGCCATGACCCGCGCACCGAGCTCTTCAAGGGACAGCTCGACCTCGACGACGAGGGCTACCTCAAGGTCGAGGCCCCCTCGACGCGCACCAACGTCACCGGTGTCTTCGGCGCCGGCGACGTCGTCGACCACACCTACCGGCAGGCCATCACCGCTGCCGGCACCGGCTGCTCCGCCGCACTCGATGCCGAGCGCTTCCTTGCCGCGCTCGCCGACGACGAGAAGGCTGCCGCAGCCACCGTCTGATCCAAGCCTCACCCCCACACCCCGCGAAGTTAAGGAGGCCGCCGTGGCCGGCGCGCTGAAGAACGTGACTGACGACTCGTTCGACGAGGTCGTCCTGAAGAGCGACAAGCCCGTACTGGTGGACTTCTGGGCCGCCTGGTGCGGTCCGTGCCGCCAGATCGCCCCCTCCCTGGAGGCCATCGCGGCTGAGCACGGCGACCGGATCGAGATCGTCAAGCTCAACATCGACGAGAACCCGGCCACCGCTGCCAAGTACGGCGTCATGTCCATCCCGACGCTGAACGTCTACCAGGGCGGCGAGGTCGCCAAGACCATCGTCGGCGCCAAGCCGAAGGCCGCGATCCTCCGCGACCTGGATGCTTTCATCACCGAGTAAGGCAGTACCGCCGTCCGATGTTTCACGTGAAACGGGCCCACCCCTCGGGGATGGGCCCGTTTCACGTTTCACGGCACCTACGGATCTCGGATCACAGCGGTCGCAGTGCCGGCTCCTTCTGGACCGCACCCAGCAGCCGGTCCAGGGCCAGCTCGACATCTTCCTTCCACGAAAGTGTCGTACGCAGCTCCAGTCTCAGCCTCGGGTGAGACGGATGCGTTCGTACGGTCTTGAATCCCACTGCCAGCAGATGGTCTGCGGGCAGCACGCAGGCGGGCTCTTTCCAGCGGGCGTCCCCGAATGCTTCGATCGCCTTGAATCCGCGACTGAGCAGATCCTTGGCGACGGTCTGCACCATGACCCGGCCGAGGCCCTGCCCCTGGTAGCCCGGCAGGATCAAGGCAGTCATCAGCTGGACGGCATCGGGGGAGACGGGGCTTGTCGGAAAGGACGCAGCCCGCGGAACGTAGGCCGGAGGTGCGTAGAGAACGAAGCCGACCGGGACATCATCGACGTAGACGACACGGCCGCAGGATCCCCACTCCAGCAGGACGCTGGAGATCCAGGCCTCCTTCTCGGCCCCAGGCCTGCCGGCCTTGACCGCAGCTGCCCCACGCACCGGATCAAGTTCCCAGAAGACACAGGAGCGGCAGCGCTCGGGAAGATCGGGAAGGTTGTCCAGCGTGAGCGGTGCGAGCCGACGCCCCATGAAGGCTGTTCCTCACTTCCCTCGCCCGCCGCATCGTGTGCGACGGGAGGTGTACTCCGTTCGCGGAGGTGGATCAACTGGATGTGGCCTGCCAGAACGCATCGTATCCACCACGGGATCAAGCTGACACCGAGAGAAAGCAAAGGGCGGGCTGTGTTCCGTCCTTCCGGAACACAGCCCGCCCAGCGTCGCTCCGAACGTCAGCTCTCCGCGTCCTCTGCCGACTCCTCCGACGGGCCGTGGTCCAGCACACGGCCTTCGCCGGGAGCGAGACTGCCGAGGATGCGGTCCAGATCCTCCATCGAGGCAAACTCGACGACGATCTTTCCCTTCTTCTGCCCGAGATCGACCTTCACTCGGGTCTCGAAGCGGTCCGAGAGCCTGGACGCGAGATCAGACAACGCCGGCGACAGCCGACCGCCCGCCCGGGGCCCCTTGGCCTTGGAGGCGCTCGTGGGCCGGGAGCCCATGAGCGTCACGATCTCCTCGACCGCACGCACCGAGAGCCCCTCGGCCACGATGCGGTGCGCCAGCTTGTCCTGCTCCTCGGAGTCATCCACCGACAGCAGCGCACGCGCATGTCCCGCCGAGAGCACCCCGGCCGCGACCCTGCGCTGCACCGGGGGCGACAGCCTCAGCAGACGCAAGGTGTTGGACACCTGCGGCCGGGACCGTCCGATGCGGTCGGCCAGCTGGTCATGCGTGCACTTGAATTCCTTGAGCAGCTGGTCGTACGCCGCCGCCTCCTCCAACGGGTTGAGCTGAGCCCGGTGAAGGTTCTCCAAGAGCGCGTCCAGAAGCAGCTTCTCGTCATCCGTGGCCCGGACGATGGACGGGATCCGCTCCAGACCGGCTTCACGGCAGGCCCTCCAGCGCCGCTCGCCCATGATGAGCTCAAAGCGCTCGGGGCCGATCTGCCGCACGACGACAGGCTGAAGAAGGCCCACCTCCTTGATGGAGGTGACCAACTCGGCAAGCGCATCCTCGTCGAACACCTCTCGGGGCTGACGAGGGTTCGGCGTGATGGAGTCGAGAAGAATCTCGGCGAAGTACGCCCCCGCCACCTCGCTCGGCCCGTCGGCCCCGCCTGGCTCCGAGACAGGCACGCTCGGCTCCGGCACCATGCCGAGCGTGGTCACCTTGGCGGCAGCCACTCCGCGCTCGGCCGTCATGACCGGAGCCGTTGCGGGAGAGGACGCACCAGCGCCGGTGGACGGCACCTGCCTCTCCTGCGGAGCGGCGGGGATCAGGGCACCGAGCCCTCGCCCCAACCCTCTACGACGCTCACTCACTGGATCCCCTCCGAAGTGTTCTGCTGGCTGTTCCGACTGCCCGTGTGGGCGTGCTGCGCCTCGTACTGCAACCCCGCCCCGCGCAGAGCGATCTCACGTGCCGCCTCAAGATATGACAGGGAACCGCTGGAGCCCGGGTCATAGGTGAGCACGGTCTGCCCGTAGCTCGGTGCCTCGGAGATCCTCACCGAGCGCGGAATGCTGGTGCGCAGCACCTCCTTACCGAAGTGGGTGCGCACCTCCTCCGCAACCTGCGACGCGAGCCTGGTCCGGCCGTCGTACATGGTGAGCAGGATCGTCGACACATGGAGGTCGGGGTTGAGGTGCCCCCGTACCAGGTCGACGTTGCGCAGCAGCTGCCCAAGCCCTTCCAGCGCGTAGTACTCGCACTGAATCGGGATCAGCACCTCGGCGCCGGCCACCAAGGCGTTGACCGTCAGGAGACCGAGTGAGGGCGGGCAGTCGATGAGGATGTAATCCAGCGGCTGCTCGTAGGCCTGGATTGCCCGCTGGAGTCGACTCTCCCGCGCCACCAGCGACACCAGCTCGATCTCCGCACCGGCGAGATCGATGGTCGCTGGGGCGCAGAAGAGACCTTCGACGTCCGGGACGGGCTGAACCACGTCGGAGAGCGGCTTGCTCTCCACCAGAACGTCGTAGATCGAGGGGACCTCGGCGTGGTGGTCAATCCCCAGCGCCGTGGAGGCGTTCCCCTGCGGGTCCAGGTCGACCACCAGAACACGAGCACCGTGAAGGGCAAGTGACGCGGCAAGGTTGACCGTCGAGGTGGTCTTACCCACTCCGCCCTTCTGATTGGCCACCACCATGACGCGCGTCTGGTCAGGCCGCGGCAGCCCCTCGCCGGCGCGGCCAAGGGCCTCGACCGCCAGCTGGGCCGCGCGACCGATGGGTGTGTCGTCCATCGGTGGCGGTGTTTCACGTGAAACACCGTCCACCGCCGATTCGGATCGGGGACCGGGGACCGGATCGGTCATCGGTCCCGCGATGTTGGCGTCGGACCGCAAGGATTCACTCTCCTCGACTTCAGGCTCGCAATGAGCAGAGCCTGCCATGCTTTCAGGGTCGCGAACCAGCGAGGCCCGCTCTTCTGTGGATGAATCCACTTCTGTGGACAACTCCGTAGCCCTAACGGGCCTGCGATGGCGAGGCGTGGCAGCCGCACGACCGCGGCCGATAATTCCATGCAGCAGAGAGCGACGTTTCACGTGAAACACGATGCCCCTGCAGCGTAGCTACAGGGGCACGACACTCCGCGCGGGGTAGGTACGCCTCCCCGCGCGAAGCATCACCAATACACGCGCTAAACGGTGCGTAACGGTCATGTACGCAACGCAACCGGATGAGTCAGCGACGACGGCGCGTCCGGCTGACCCTCGCGGCCTTGGCTCTCTTTGCGGCGAACCTCACACCACCCGGACTCTCGCCCACCACCACACGCACCACGGTGGACAGCGGATCAACGACACCCTCGCCCACATGCAGCACCTCGGTCTCCAGCACTCCGAGCTTGCTCAGGGCCGCCCTCGCGCCGTTGATCTCTTCCTCGGCGGTATCGCCCTTGAGTGCCAGCATCTCGCCGTACGGGCGAAGCAGCGGCACTCCCCAGCCCGCCAAGCGGTCCAGCGGAGCCACCGCCCGAGCCGTCACCACATGGACCGGCTGAAGCGTCCCCAGGACCTCCTCGGCCCGGCCACGGACGACCGTCACATGATCCAGGCCCAGGAGCTCGACGACCTCCTGGAGGAAATTCGTCCGCCGCAGCAACGGCTCAAGCAGGGTGATCTTCAGATCCGGCCGCACGAGCGCCAGCGGAATCCCCGGAAGCCCGGCACCCGAGCCCACATCGCAGACCGTGACGCCGTCGGGGACGACCTCGGAGAGCACCGCACAGTTCAGCAGGTGCCTCTCCCACAGCCGCGGCACCTCGCGCGGACCGATCAACCCTCGCTTGACCCCCGCATCGGCCAGCAGTTCGGCGTATCGGACGGCCTCAGGAAAGCACTCACCGAATACCTCCCGGGCCTCTTCGGGCGCCTGGGGAAGCTCTACTTCCTCCGTCACGGGAACCGTCCTTCCATACCGCACTACCGCACCATGGGTGGCTGACTATCAGGCTGACAAAGATCGGCCCCGTCTGCGAACAGACGGGGCCGACAGGAGAAGGGCCGGTCAGGCCGGAAGGACGACGACGAAGCGCTGCGGCTCCTCGCCCTCCGATTCGCTGCGCAGACCCGCGGCCGCAACCGCGTCGTGCACGACCTTGCGCTCGAACGGCGTCATCGGATCCAGCTTCACCGGCTCACCGGAGTTCTTGACCTCGTCCGCGGCCTTGGCACCCAGCTCGGCAAGCTCCGTGCGCTTCTGCGCCCGGAAACCCCCGATGTCGAGCATCAGACGGCTCCGGTCACCGGTCTCCCGGTGCACGGCCAGCCGCGTCAGCTCCTGGAGCGCCTCCAGCACCTCACCGTCGCGGCCCACGAGCTTCTGCAGTTCACGTGCCGACTCGCTGATGATCGAGACCGCGGCCCGATCAGCCTCGACGTCCATGTCGATGTCGCCGTCGAGATCGGCGATGTCGAGCAGGCCCTCAAGGTAGTCCGCTGCGATCTCCCCTTCCTGCTCAAGGCGGGTCAAGGTGTCGCTTCCCTCAGCGGCCGTGGAGGTGGTGCCTTCCGTCACGGATGGACTCCTTCTTACTTCTTGGACGGGTGCTTGGGCCGCTGCGGGCCCTTGCGCTGTCCGGACTTGGCTTGGCGTGAGGAGCCGGACGCGGGCTTGCCCGCCGGCTTGGGCTTGTCGTCCTGCGGCGCTTTCTTCTGCAGAGAGGTCGTGGGCTCCGACTCACTGGAGTCGGTGTCCTTGGCCCCGCTCTGCTGACCTGCACCGGTGTGACGCTGCGCCTTGGTCTGGCGCTTGGGCTGCTGACGCCGCTGCGCGGCGCCGCCCTCGGCGTCGGCCACGGCGGTATCGCTCTTCTCCACCGTGCCGTCCTCCTGGGCGGCGAGGCCGAGCTTGGCCAGTCCCGTGATGAACTTCCGCTCGATGTCATTGCGGTCCGGGCCCTTGGACACGATCCGCTTGACCGTATTGCGCTTGGTCCTGCCGCGCACCTCACCGTGGGTGGTGATGCTCTTCAGCAGACGTCCCAGGTACTGGTCCTGCGCCTTGCTGCCCGGCGTCGGGTTCTGGTTGATCACGTACATCTGCTGACCCATGGTCCAGACGTTGGTGGTCAGCCAGTAGACGAGGACACCGACGGGGAAGTTGATACCCATGACGGCGAAGATCAGCGGGAAGATGTACATCAGCATCTTCTGCTGCTGCATGTACGGCGTCTTGACCGTCAGGTCCACGTTCTTCGTCATCAGCTGGCGCTGCGTGAAGAACTGCGAGGCCGACATCATCACGATCATGACCGCGGTGACGACCCGGACATCCACCAGGGAGGCGCCGAGCGCACTGACCTTGTCCGCGCTGTCCATGAACTTCGCGGCCAGCGGAGCACCGAAGATGTGTGCCTGACGCGCGCTGTCCAGCAGCGACTGGTCGATGACACCGATCTTCTTGTTCGACGCGATGGCCGAGAGCACGTGGTACAGGGCGAAGAAGAACGGCGACTGCGCCAGGATGGGAAGGCACGAGGACAACGGGTTGGTACCCGTCTCCTTGTACAGCTTCATCATCTCTTCGGACTGACGCTGCTTGTCGCTCTTGTAGCGCTCCTGGATCGCCTTCATCTTCGGCTGGAGCACCTGCATGTTCCGCGTCGACTTGATCTGCTTGACGAACAGCGGAACAAGACAGATACGGATCAGCACCACGAGGGACACGATGGACAGACCCCAGGCCCATCCCGTGTCGGGGCCGAAGATCGCCCCGTACAACGTGTGGAACTGGACGATGACCCAGGAAACAGGCCATGTAATGAAGCTGAACAGACTGGCAATCGTGTCCACTAATCAGGCTCCTTGAGCATTGGGCGAAGTCTCTGCGGCCGAGCTCGGGAGATCGGTGGCCGATCCCCCGGGAGGCACATCAGCGGCGGAGTCCCCGCCCTTACCGCCGCGGAAAAGATCTCGCAGCAGTTCGTGCCAACGCGGACGTTTGCGTGGTGGTACGTAATCCACGCCGCCGGGTGACCACGGATTGCATCGCAGGATGCGCCAGGCTGTCAGCGCCGTTCCCTTGATCGCTCCGTGCCGGTCGATCGCCGTATATCCATAGTGGGAACACGACGGGTAGTAACGGCAGACAGGCCCGAGAAGTGGGCTGATCGTCCACTGGTAGAGCTTGATGAGAGCCAGCAGCGGGTACTTCATCGCGCGCCCCCTCCCAGTAGCCGCTGAAGGGCGGCGTCCAGGTCTCGGGCCAGCTGTTCATGGTCGGCGTCGCCCGCTCCGGGCAACGCGCGTACGACAACCAGGCTACCGGGGGGCAGCAGGGCCAGTCGTTCTCGGACCAGATGGCGAAGCCTTCGCTTCACCGCTGTGCGGACGACCGCGCCACCCACGGCTTTGCTGACAACGAAACCCGCACGCGGCGGGGGAGCAGTCTCCCCAGTCACGTGCGGGTCCGTTTCACCGCTGCGTAGATGGACGACGAGTAGCGGGCGGCCGGCCCGGCGTCCTCGTCGTACTGCGGTCGCGAAGTCCTCGCGCCGCCTCAGCCGATTCTCGGTAGGCAGCACGTCATAACGACCTGTACGCGATCAGGCGGACAGGTTGGCGCGACCCTTGCCACGGCGGGACGCGAGAATCGCGCGGCCGGCACGGGTGCGCATACGCAGCCGAAAGCCGTGGGTCTTCGCGCGACGACGGTTGTTCGGCTGGAAGGTGCGCTTGCTCACTCGGGGGCTCCAGAAATGATTCGTGTGTTGGCGGGACATCGCCTGGCTGTCACCGTGCGCCCACGAGAGACTCGCGTAAACGCCCTAGTGCACCGCTTCACAATCACAGATCGTGATCTTTGCCCATCGGAGGCAGGCGGCAGCAGCCATCGACAACTCGACCTGGTCACGGTACGCGCGGCTACGCCATCCGGTCAAACCAGCCTTGTCGCAGCCTCCATTGTGCACAGCCTGTGGACAACGACTTGAACCGCGCGGGTCGGCCTGACTACCGTGGCTGAACCCCGGTTCTTTTTCTTCCCGCCTGCCGGTCCTCACCCATCCCGACCCATCCCGTCCCGAGAAACACACATTCGTGGGACCAGCGAGAGAGCGTGCCTTGTGGCTGACGTACCTGCCGATCTTGCCGCAGTGTGGCCACGAGTGCTGGAGCAGCTCCTCGGGGAGGGCCAGCAGGGCATCGAGCCGAAGGACAAACAGTGGATCGAGCGGTGCCAGCCGCTCGCCCTGGTCGCCGACACCGCGCTGCTCGCCGTCCCCAACGAATGGGGCAAGCGGGTCCTGGAGGGCCGGCTCGCTCCGCTCATCAGCGAGACGCTGAGCCGCGAGTGCGGCCGCCCGATCCGGATCGCGATCACGGTCGACGACTCCGCGGGCGAGCCGCCGAACCCGCCGGCGCCCCCGATGCACCAGTCCCAGCAGCAGCACCGCTACCAGGGACCGCAGCACGACGAGCGGCAGCACAACGACTCCTACGACGGATACGGCCACCGGCCCTCGGACGACGGCATGCCGACCGCCCGGCCCGCCTACCCCGACTACCAGCAGCAGCGCCCCGAGCCCGGCGCCTGGCCCCGTTCCCAGGAGGACCTCTCCTGGCAGCAGCCCCGGCTCGGCGGATTCCAGGACCGCGACACCTCCGGCGAGCACTGGCGCGAGCCCTACGGAGGCGGCCGCTCCCAGCAGCAGCCGCAGCACGACTACCGCCAGCAGCCTCCCGAGCGCCAGGGTTACGAATCCCAGCGGCCCGAGCGCCACGACATGCAGGAGCCCCAGCACCGGCAGGGCGGCGGTACCGGCCGGCCCGGCGGGGTACCGGGGCCGATGGGCGCGCAGCCCGCGCCCGCACCGGGCCCCGGTGAGCCGCACGCCCGGCTGAACCCGAAGTACCTCTTCGACACCTTCGTCATCGGGGCGTCGAACCGCTTCGCTCACGCCGCGGCCGTCGCCGTCGCCGAAGCGCCCGCCAAGGCGTACAACCCGCTCTTCATCTACGGGGAGTCGGGACTCGGCAAGACCCACCTGCTGCACGCCATCGGGCACTACGCCCGCAGCCTCTACCCGGGCACCCGGGTGCGGTACGTGAGCTCGGAGGAGTTCACCAACGAGTTCATCAACTCGATCCGCGACGGCAAGGGCGACACCTTCCGCAAGCGGTACCGCGATGTCGACATCCTGCTGGTCGACGACATCCAGTTCCTGGCGAGCAAGGAGTCGACGCAGGAGGAGTTCTTCCACACCTTCAATACGCTCCACAACGCCAACAAGCAGATCGTGCTGTCCTCCGACCGGCCGCCCAAGCAGTTGGTGACCCTGGAGGACCGGCTGCGGAATCGTTTCGAGTGGGGTCTCACCACCGATGTGCAGCCGCCCGAGCTGGAGACGCGCATCGCGATCCTCCGTAAGAAGGCGGTGCAGGAGCAGCTCAACGCTCCGCCGGAGGTGCTGGAGTTCATCGCCTCGCGGATCTCACGCAACATCCGGGAGCTGGAGGGCGCCCTGATCCGGGTGACTGCCTTCGCCTCCCTCAACCGCCAGCCGGTGGACCTCGGGCTGACCGAGATCGTGCTGAAGGACCTGATCCCGGGCGGTGAGGACTCCGCCCCGGAGATCACCGCGCCGGCCATCATGGCGGCGACCGCGGACTACTTCGGGCTGACGGTGGAGGACCTCTGCGGATCCTCGCGCAGCCGCGTGCTCGTGACGGCACGCCAGATCGCGATGTACCTGTGCCGTGAGCTGACGGACCTCTCGCTGCCCAAGATCGGCGCTCAGTTCGGCGGCCGCGACCATACGACCGTGATGCACGCCGACCGGAAGATCCGCGCGCTGATGGCGGAGCGGCGCTCCATCTACAACCAGGTCACCGAGCTCACCAACCGCATCAAGAACGGCTGACGGACCACCACCTCGTCACACAGCCGCGCATCCGGGCACCGAAAGGGCGCTGGGGGACCCACCGGTCCCCCAGCGCCCTTCTCAGTTCCACGGGGCGCGGCCGGAGCCACCTGACCGGCAGCCGCGGCCCGGGGTCGCAAGCGCCCCCAGGAGAGACCCCGAGAGACCCGAGGAGACCCGGAAACGGCTCCCCAGCGGCTCCCACGCGGCCCCGGCAGGTCCCACATGCGCTCGGGCAGCGGTCCGAAAGGGCTCCGACAGCGGTGCGAAACGGCTCCGGCAGCGGTCCGGGTCGGCTGTGCGCGGGGTTCTCGGGGGTTCCGGCCCGTCCCGGCTGTTCGAATACCCGCCGTGGAGGGGCCGTTCTCCACAGATCTGGGCACAATCTCCCCTCCACAGCCTGGGGATTGAAAAGTTGTCCATACTGCTTCCACAGGCACGGCAGTCGATACTCCATCAGGCCAGCTCAGGGGCCTGGGGATTTGTGGTCAACAATGATCCACAGCCTGTGGACAAGTTTTTCGTCCACAGGGGCCCGTCATCGTTGTCCACCGGCTGCCCACAGGGAGGGCCTTCTTGTCCCCAGCTTCCGTCGGCTTCTCCACACCTCCGTCCACTGTTCGGCAACGTGACACCCGCTTTCACCGCACCGAGTGAAAGGCGTCACACCAAGAGGGTCGGTTGGGCTGTGGGGAAGCTGGGTAAAGCTGGGGACAGACCTGGGGAGAAACCCCCCTGCCCTGTGCACCGGTTGTGCAGAACTTTCGGGTGTCCACAGAAACCCCGGGTTGTCCACCGGTTCCACCCACAGGGTCGGTGGATAAAAAACAGGGCCTGACCTGCGGAAACGACGTTATCCACGGTTTCCACAGGCCCTACTACTACTACTACCTCTAGTTAGCTCGGAATCCGCTTCGAAGTGGGGCCTGTGCACAACTCGGCGCCGGAGCTCCCCGAACCTGTTGTCGCGACTTGACCCCGAGCAGCACCGAGTGTCGGTGCCGTACGTCAGACTGGTCCCCGGCGGCCTCCCCTCTCATCGGTGGAGCGACCCGACCAGACGACGAAGGCCAGCAGGGCGAGCGAGCAACAGCAGGAGGCGGTTCCGGTGAAGATCCGGGTGGAGCGCGATGTACTCGCGGAGGCTGTGGCCTGGGTGGCCCGTAGCCTCCCGGCCCGGCCGCCGGCGCCCGTTCTTGCGGGCCTTCTGCTGAAGGCTGAGGACGGCGCGCTCAGCTTCTCGAGCTTCGACTACGAGGTCTCGGCCCGGGTCTCGGTGGATGCCGAGATC
The DNA here is from genome assembly GCF_036226405.1 of Streptomyces sp. NBC_01260. Taxonomy (NCBI): domain Bacteria; kingdom Bacillati; phylum Actinomycetota; class Actinomycetes; order Kitasatosporales; family Streptomycetaceae; genus Streptomyces; species Streptomyces sp. NBC_01260. The sequence continues at coordinate 4,105,009 of NZ_CP108464.1, forward strand.
GAGGAGGACGGCACGGTGCTGGTCTCCGGCCGGCTGCTCGCCGACATCTGCCGTGCCCTGCCCAACCGGCCGGTGGAGATTTCCACAGACGGTGTACGGGCGACCGTGGCCTGCGGCTCCTCGCGATTCACACTCCACACCCTTCCTGTGGAGGAGTACCCCGCGCTGCCGCAGATGCCGACGGCGACCGGAACGGTCCCCGGCGAGGTCTTCGCCTCGGCGGCCGCCCAGGTGGCCATCGCAGCGGGCCGCGACGACACGCTGCCCGTCCTCACCGGTGTGCGCATCGAGATCGAGGGCGACACGGTCACCCTGGCCTCCACCGACCGCTACCGCTTCGCGGTCCGCGAGTTCCTCTGGAAGCCGGAGAACGCCGACGCCTCCGCGGTCGCCCTGGTGCCCGCCAAGACGCTGCTGGACACCGCCAAGGCGCTCACCAGCGGCGACACGGTGACGCTGGCGCTGTCGGGCTCCGGCGCGGGTGAGGGTCTCATCGGCTTCGAGGGGGCCGGCCGGCGGACCACCACCCGGCTGCTCGAAGGCGATCTGCCGAAGTACCGCACGCTCTTCCCGACCGAGTTCAACACGGTCGCGGTCATCGAGACCGCCCCGTTCGTCGAGGCCGTCAAGCGCGTCGCGCTGGTGGCCGAGCGGAACACCCCGGTCCGGCTCAGCTTCGAGCAGGGTGTGCTGATCCTGGAAGCGGGTTCCAGCGACGACGCACAGGCTGTGGAGCGCGTGGACGCCGTCCTGGAGGGCGACGACATCTCGATCGCCTTCAACCCGACCTTCCTGCTGGACGGTCTGAGCGCGATCGACTCCCCGGTCGCCCAGCTCTCCTTCACGACGTCCACCAAGCCCGCGCTGCTCAGCGGCCGTGCCGCCGTGGATGCCGAGGCGGATGACGCGTACAAGTACCTGATCATGCCGGTCCGCCTCTCCGGCTGATCCGGTCACCGGTCCTGTCACGGCAGGCGACGACGGGCACGCTCAGCGCCGAGCATGCCCGTCGCCCTGTCCCCGGCCGGGCGTAGGCTCGGTCCTGGGTACGAATCGGCACAACGCTTAAGGAATCTCTGATGGAGCTCGGTCTCGTCGGCCTCGGCAAGATGGGCGGCAACATGCGCGAGCGCATCCGCCGCGCAGGCCACACCGTCATCGGTTACGACCGCAACCCGGACGTCGCCGATGTCCACAGCCTCGAAGAGCTTGTGGGCAAGCTGAAGGGCCCCCGGGTCGTGTGGGTGATGGTCCCGGCCGGCGCCGCGACCCAGTCCACGATCGACGAGCTGGCCGAGCTGCTGTCGCCCGGTGACATCGTCGTGGACGGTGGGAACTCCCGCTGGACCGACGACGAGAAGCACGCGGTCGAGCTCGGCATCAAGGGCATCGGCTTCGTCGACTGCGGCGTCTCCGGCGGTGTCTGGGGCCTTGAGAACGGCTACGCGCTGATGTACGGCGGCGACGCCGAGCACGTCGCGAAGGTCCAGCCGGTCTTCGACGCGCTGAAGCCCGAGGGCGACTTCGGTTCCGTCCACGCGGGCAAGGTCGGTGCCGGCCACTTCGCGAAGATGGTTCACAACGGCATCGAGTACGCCATGATGCAGGCCTACGCCGAGGGCTGGGAGCTCCTGGAGAAGGTCGACTCCGTCACCGATGTGCGCGAGGTCTTCCGCTCCTGGCAGGAGGGCACGGTCATCCGTTCCTGGCTGCTCGACCTGGCGGTCAACGCGCTGGACGACGACGAGCACCTGGACCAGCTCCGCGGCTTCGCCGCCGACTCCGGTGAGGGCCGGTGGACGGTGGAGGCCGCGATCGACAACGCGGTGCCGCTGCCCGCGATCACCGCGTCGCTCTTCGCCCGGTTCGCCTCGCGCCAGGACGACTCCCCGCAGATGAAGATGATCGCCGCGCTGCGCAACCAGTTCGGTGGCCACGCGGTCGAGAACAAGAAGTAGTCGAGAACAAGAAGCAGCAGCAACGAGGAGCGGGCCGGACCGGGCGTCCGCCCGCACTACGGAGCACGGAGCAGGAAGCCGGGAAGGTCGGCGTACACCATGCATGTCACGCATCTGTCGCTGGCCGACTTCCGCTCGTACGCCCGGGTCGAGGTGCCTCTCGACCCGGGCGTCACCGCGTTCGTGGGGGCCAACGGCCAGGGCAAGACGAATCTGGTCGAGGCCGTCGGCTATCTCGCGACGCTCGGCAGCCACCGGGTCTCCTCCGACGCGCCGCTGGTGCGCATGGGGGCGGAGCGGGCTGTCATCAGGGCCGCGGTCACCCAGGGCGAGCGCTCGCAGCTGATCGAGCTGGAGCTGAATCCGGGTAAGGCCAATCGCGCCCGCATCAATCGATCGTCGCAGGTCAGACCCCGTGATGTGCTCGGCATCGTACGGACCGTGCTGTTCGCGCCGGAGGATCTGGCGCTGGTCAAGGGCGATCCGGGGGAGCGCCGCCGGTTCCTGGACGAGCTGGTCACGGCACGTTCGCCGCGGATGGCCGGGGTGCGATCGGACTACGAGCGGGTGCTGAAGCAGCGGAACACGCTGCTGAAGTCGGCGGCGATGGCGCGCAGGCACGGTGGCCGTTCGATGGACCTGTCGACGCTCGACGTATGGGACCAGCACCTGGGCCGGGTGGGCGCCGAGCTGCTGGCGCAGCGGCTTGATCTGATCGCGACGATGCAGCCGCTGACGGACAAGGCGTACGCGGACGTGGCGCCCGGCGGCGGGCCGGTGACGCTGGAGTACCGCAGCTCGGTGGGCGCCGAGGTGGGCGTGGGACCGGGTGTGGGGGTGGACCCCGCCCGTACGCGCGAGGAGCTGTACGCGCAGCTGATCGCGGCCCTGGCCGAGGTGCGCAAGCAGGAGATCGAGCGGGGCGTGACGCTGGTCGGCCCGCACCGCGACGATCTGGTGCTGGGGCTGCGGGGAATGCCGGCCAAGGGGTACGCGAGCCACGGGGAGTCGTGGTCGTACGCGCTGGCCCTGCGGCTGGCCTCGTACGATCTGCTGCGCTCGGAGGGCAACGAGCCGGTGCTGGTTCTGGACGATGTCTTCGCCGAACTGGACGCGCGTCGCCGCGAGCGGCTGGCCGAGCTGGTGGCTCCGGGTGAGCAGGTGCTGGTGACGGCCGCGGTGGACGACGACGTCCCGGGGGTGCTCGCAGGTACGCGGTACGCGGTGTCGGCCGGTGAGGTGGAACGGCTGTGAGCGGCCGTACGGACGGCCCGGAGCCGTTGCCGGAGGGGCCGGCCGGCTCACCGCGCGAACCGTCCTCCGCAGCGGCGAAGCCGCCGGAGCCCTCGGGGGTGGACCTGGCGCGGGTGGCCCTGCGTGCGGCGAAGGAGCAGGCGCGGGCGCGCGGTGCGGCGGCGCAGCAGAAGAAGCAGGCCCGGCGGGGCGGCGGGCTGCGGTCCGGGGCGCGGGCGGACGGCCGCGATCCGCTGCCGCTGGGTGCGGCGATCAACCGGCTGATCACCGAACGCGGCTGGGAGGCACCCGCGGCGGTGGGCGGTGTGATGGGCCGCTGGCCGCAGATCGTAGGTGATGATCTGGCCAATCATTGTGTGCCGTTGCGTTACGACGAGGATCCCGCGGAGCGGGTGCTGACGGTGCAGTGCGATTCGACGGCGTGGGCGACCCAGCTGCGGCTGCTGGCGCCCCAGCTGGTGGCCCGGCTGAACGCGGATCTGGGGCACGGCACCGTGCGGATGATCAAGGTACTGGGGCCGGGAGGGCCGCAGCGCAGGTTCGGTCCGCTGCGCGCTCCGGGGAGCAAGGGGCCGGGCGACACCTACGGCTGAGCTGGCCTTTTACCCGTTTCCGAGGCCAGTGTGCCGACTCTGGCGGAGGGCGCCGCGGTGAGGTGCGCCCCGGTTGTCCCCGATGCCTGCGGACTCCGTGTTGTGCGGGTGTGCGGTGGTTGAAACCGTACGTCGTCGAGCGGGCGTCCCTCACGGTAGCGGGAGGTTGACAGGCCGAAGCGCTCAACGCCCGTGTGAGCCTCTTGAGGCCCCTTCCCGAATATGGGGAGTCGTCAGCCGCTCATTCAGGGCGGCACATGCGGACTCAGGTACCGGCAAACCCCCATTCGGGTCGGCGCTACCGGTAGACTGGTGGACAATCCCGCGTCCTTGCGGGATTCGTCGATACAAGCCGAACGACGCAGCCGCTCCCGCCTGCCCGGAGAACGGCCTGTGCTGTGCCAGAAAGGGCGCTTCGTGGCCGATTCCGGCAACCCCAACGAGAACATTCCGTCCACCCCCGGTGAGAGCGGCGCCGCTTCCGCCTCGAACGAGGTGACAGCCTCGTACGACGCCAGCGCGATCACCGTCCTGGAGGGCCTGGACGCGGTCCGCAAGCGGCCCGGCATGTACATCGGCTCGACCGGTGAGCGAGGCCTGCACCACCTGGTGCAGGAGGTCGTCGACAACTCGGTCGACGAGGCGCTGGCCGGCCACGCCGACACGATCGATGTCACGATCCTCGCCGACGGCGCGGTCCGGGTGATCGACAACGGCCGGGGCATCCCGGTCGACATCGTGCCGTCGGAGGGCAAGCCGGCCGTCGAGGTCGTACTGACGGTGCTGCACGCCGGCGGCAAGTTCGGCGGCGGCGGCTATGCCGTCTCCGGCGGTCTGCACGGTGTCGGTGTCTCCGTGGTCAACGCGCTGTCGGCGCGGGTCGCGGTCGAGGTCAGGCGGGACGGCTACCGCTGGACCCAGGACTACAAGCTCGGTGTGCCGACGGCGCCGCTGGCCCGTAACGAGGCCACCGAAGAGACCGGCACGACCGTCACCTTCTGGGTCGACGGGGACATCTTCGAGACGACCGAGTACTCCTTCGAGACCCTGTCGCGCCGCTTCCAGGAGATGGCGTTCCTCAACAAGGGTCTGACGATCAAGCTCACCGACGAGCGTGAGTCGGCGAAGGCGACGGCGGGCGCGGATGTCGCCGAGGTGGCCGAGGTCGCCGAGGAGGAGCAGGCGCGCACGGTCACGTACCACTACGAGGGCGGCATCGTCGACTTCGTGAAGTACCTGAACTCGCGCAAGGGCGACGTCATCCATGATTCGGTGATCGACATCGAGGCCGAGGACAAGGAGCGACTCCTCTCGGCCGAGATCGCCATGCAGTGGAACACGCAGTACAGCGAGAGCGTCTACTCCTTCGCGAACACGATCCACACGCATGAGGGCGGTACCCACGAGGAGGGCTTCCGTGCGGCGATGACCTCGCTGGTCAACCGGTACGCGCGGGACAAGAAGCTGCTGCGCGAGAAGGACGACAACCTCACCGGCGAGGACGTCCGCGAGGGTCTGACCGCGATCATCTCGGTGAAGCTGGGCGAGCCGCAGTTCGAGGGTCAGACCAAGACCAAGCTGGGCAACACCGAGGCGAAGACCTTCGTCCAGAAGGTGGTCCATGAGCAGCTGACGGACTGGTTCGACCGCAACCCGAACGAGGCGGCCGACATCATCCGCAAGGGCATCGCGGCCGCCACGGCCCGGGTCGCTGCCCGCAAGGCCCGTGACCTGACCCGGCGCAAGGGGCTCCTGGAGAGCGCCTCGCTGCCTGGCAAGCTGAGCGACTGCCAGTCCAACGATCCGACGAAGTGCGAGATCTTCATCGTCGAGGGTGACTCGGCCGGTGGTTCGGCGAAGTCCGGCCGTAACCCGATGTACCAGGCCATCCTGCCGATCCGGGGCAAGATCCTGAACGTCGAGAAGGCGCGGATCGACAAGATCCTTCAGAACACCGAGGTCCAGGCGCTGATTTCGGCGTTCGGTACCGGGGTGCACGAGGACTTCGACATCGAGAAGCTCCGCTATCACAAGATCATTCTGATGGCGGACGCCGACGTCGACGGCCAGCACATCAACACCCTGCTGCTGACCTTCCTGTTCCGCTTCATGCGCCCGCTGGTCGAGGCCGGTCACGTGTACCTCTCGCGCCCGCCGCTGTTCAAGATCAAATGGGGCCGGGACGACTTCGAGTACGCGTACTCGGACCGTGAGCGCGACGCCCTGGTCGCCCTCGGCAAGCAGAACGGCAAGCGGATCAAGGACGACTCGATCCAGCGCTTCAAGGGCCTCGGCGAGATGAACGCCGAGGAGCTGCGCATCACCACGATGGACGTGGACCACCGTGTGCTGGGCCAGGTCACCCTGGACGACGCGGCGCAGGCCGACGACCTGTTCTCGGTGCTGATGGGCGAGGACGTCGAGGCACGGCGCTCCTTCATCCAGCGCAATGCCAAGGACGTCCGCTTCCTCGACATCTGAGTCGGCCGTACAAGCAAGCCGCAGCGCGAAAGGACTTTGACCAACCATGGCCGACGAGAACACCCCTGTGACACCCGAAGAGGAACCCGCCGTCGTGGGTGTGGGCATGCGTGTCGAGCCCGTCGGGCTCGAGACGGAGATGCAGCGCTCCTACCTCGACTACGCGATGTCCGTCATCGTCTCGCGTGCGCTGCCCGACGTGCGGGACGGTCTGAAGCCCGTCCACCGCCGGGTCCTGTACGCGATGTACGACGGCGGCTACCGGCCCGAGAAGGGCTTCTACAAGTGCGCCCGTGTCGTCGGTGACGTCATGGGTACGTACCACCCGCACGGCGACTCCTCGATCTACGACGCCCTGGTGCGCCTGGCGCAGCACTGGTCGATGCGCATGCCGCTGGTCGACTCCAACGGCAACTTCGGTTCCCCGGGCAACGACCCGGCCGCGGCCATGCGGTACACCGAGTGCAAGATGATGCCGCTGTCCATGGAGATGGTCCGGGACATCGACGAGGAGACCGTCGACTTCCAGGACAACTACGACGGCCGCAACCAGGAGCCGACGGTTCTGCCGGCGCGCTTCCCGAACCTGCTGGTCAACGGTTCCGCGGGCATCGCGGTCGGTATGGCGACCAACATCCCGCCGCACAACCTGCGCGAGGTCGCGTCCGGCGCGCAGTGGTACCTGGAGCACCCGGAGGCCTCGCAGGAGGAGCTCCTGGATGCCCTGCTCGAGCGGATCAAGGGCCCGGACTTCCCGACCGGCGCACTCGTCGTGGGCCGCAAGGGCATCGAGGACGCGTACCGCACGGGCCGTGGCTCGATCACGATGCGCGCGGTCGTGGCGGTCGAGGAGATCCAGAACCGCCAGTGCCTGGTGGTCACGGAACTCCCGTACCAGACCAACCCCGACAACCTCGCGCAGAAGATCGCCGACCTGGTGAAGGACGGCAAGGTCGGCGGGATCGCGGACGTCCGGGACGAGACCTCGTCGCGTACGGGGCAGCGCCTGGTCGTCGTGCTCAAGCGGGACGCGGTCGCCAAGGTCGTACTGAACAACCTGTACAAGCACACCGATCTGCAGAACAACTTCGGCGCCAACATGCTGGCGCTGGTGGACGGGGTGCCGCGCACCCTGTCGATCGACGCGTTCATCCGCCACTGGGTGACGCACCAGATCGAGGTCATCGTCCGGCGTACGCGGTTCCGCCTGCGCAAGGCGGAGGAGCGGGCGCACATCCTGCGCGGCCTGCTCAAGGCCCTGGACGCGATCGATGAGGTCATCGCCCTCATCCGGCGCAGCAACACCGTGGAGATCGCGCGTGAGGGCCTGATGGGCCTGCTGGAGATCGACGAGATCCAGGCGAACGCGATCCTGGAGATGCAGCTGCGCCGGCTGGCCGCGCTGGAGCACCAGAAGATCACCGCCGAGCACGACGAGCTCCAGGCGAAGATCAACGAGTACAACGCGATCCTGGTGTCGCCCGAGCGGCAGCGGCAGATCGTCAGCGAGGAGCTGGCGGCGATCGTCGACAAGTTCGGCGACGACCGGCGCTCCAAGCTGGTGCCCTTCGACGGTGACATGTCCATCGAGGACCTGATCGCCGAGGAGGACATCGTCGTCACGATCTCCCGCGGCGGCTATGTGAAGCGCACGAAGACGGACGACTACCGCTCGCAGAAGCGCGGCGGCAAGGGCGTGCGCGGCACGAAGCTCAAGGAAGACGACATCGTCGACCACTTCTTCGTGTCGACGACGCACCACTGGCTGCTGTTCTTCACCAACAAGGGCCGCGTCTACCGCGCGAAGGCCTACGAGCTCCCGGACGCCGGACGGGACGCGCGCGGTCAGCACGTGGCCAACCTGCTGGCCTTCCAGCCGGACGAGCAGATCGCGCAGATCCTGGCGATCCGCGACTACGACGCGGCGCCGTACCTGATCCTGGCCACGAAGGGCGGTCTCGTGAAGAAGACCGCGCTGAAGGACTACGACTCGCCCCGCTCCGGTGGCGTCATCGCCATCAACCTGCGCGAGACGGCGGACGGCTCGGACGACGAGCTGATCGGTGCGGAGCTGGTGTCGTCCGAGGACGATCTGCTGCTCATCAGCAAGAAGGCCCAGTCGATCAGGTTCACTGCGACGGACGATGCGCTGCGCCCGATGGGCCGTGCCACCTCGGGCGTCAAGGGCATGAGTTTCCGCGAGGGAGACGAACTCCTCTCGATGAATGTCGTCAGGCCCGGTACTTTCGTGTTCACTGCCACTGACGGCGGGTACGCGAAGCGGACCCCTGTCGACGAGTACCGCGTTCAGGGTCGCGGCGGTCTGGGCATCAAGGCCGCCAAGATCGTGGAGGACCGGGGCTCGCTGGTCGGTGCGCTGGTGGTCGAGGCTACGGATGAGATCCTTGCCATCACGCTCGGCGGCGGTGTCATTCGTACGCGAGTCAATGAAGTCAGGGAGACGGGCCGTGACACCATGGGCGTCCAACTGATCAATCTGGGCAAGCGTGATGCCGTTGTCGGGATCGCGCGTAACGCCGAGGCGGGTCGTGAGGCCGAAGAGGTCGACGGTCCCACCGACGCCGACGGCGAGACGGCCGAGGCAGTGACAGCTGAGGCCACCACGGCCGACGCGACTGGTGAGAGCACTGTCGAGGGCACGACGCCCTCGACCGGGGAGCACGAGGAGTAAAGCGTGAGTGGAGCCACGGGCGCCGGTTCGGCCGCTTCCGGAGCCGGCGCGAACGGTGCCCGTGGCCCTGCCACGGACTCCCAAGGGGGCACTGTGACGGATACCCGGGGTCCTCAACCCCAGTACGAGGGCTACTCGGCCGGGCCGTTGCCCGGTGAGCGCGAGCCCGCACCTGGCCAGGCGGGGCCGTACCACCCGCCGCAGGCCTACCCCTCGCCTCCGGGCGGGACACAGGGGGGCCACCCCCACGCCGCCCAGCAGGGCGGCGTGCAGGGCATGGGCACGGCACAGGCGTCCCGCAAACCGCGGACGGGGGCGCGGACCACTCCGCGTACCCGTAAGGCGCGTCTGCGGGTGGCCAAGGCCGATCCGTGGTCGGTGATGAAGGTCAGCTTCCTGCTGTCCATCGCACTCGGCATCTGCACGGTGGTGGCGTCGGCGGTCCTGTGGATGGTGATGGACGCGATGGGCGTCTTCAACACCGTGGGCGGCACGATCAGCGAGGCAACCGGTTCGAACGAGGGCAGTGGCTTCGATCTGCAGGCGTTCCTGTCGCTGCCGAGGGTCCTCATCTTCACCTCGGTCATCGCGGTGATCGACGTGGTTCTGGCGACCGCGCTGGCGACGCTGGGTGCCTTCATCTACAACTTGTCGGCCGGCTTCGTGGGCGGTGTCGAGCTCACGCTGGCCGAGGACGAGTAGCGACGCGGGTATCGATTTTGGGACTGGCCACGACGTGCGCTAATCTTCAGAAGTCAGCGCACAGCGCGGCGGGGCTATAGCTCAGTTGGTTAGAGCGCATCCCTGATAAGGATGAGGCCACAGGTTCAAATCCTGTTAGCCCCACAGTGACAACAGAAGGCCCGGTCTCTTCGGAGAGACCGGGCCTTCTGCGTGGGCGGGGTGTGGTGTTGGGCGGGAGTTGCGTGAACTCCCGCCTCTTTTGTTGAGCCGGAGCCGGAGCCGGAGCCGGTGACCACTCGCTTCCAGAGCTCCGGCGCCAGAGCTCCGCCGCAAGCGGCACAGAGGCACGGGGCCCAGAAGCCCAGAAGCCCAGAAGCCCAGAAGCCCAGAAGTCCAGAAGCGCAACGGCACGGTACGGCTGCGGGGGCCCGCTCCGGTCACTCCGGCAGGGAGGGATGTCCGGTGCCGCCGTGGTGGGCGCACGGGAAAGCCCCCGTCCGGTGTGAACCGGCCCGGGGGCTCTGGGTGTCAGGTGCGCCGCTCTCAGGGAGGCAGCAGGGAGGCGTCCCCCGCCGGTGCCCCGTGCGAGGCGCGGGCCGTGCTTGTGGTGTTCGCGGTGTCCGCCGTGTCTGCGGACAGATGGCGGGTGGCGGGTGAGGAGCCGTGCGCCTCGGCGCGGATGCGCTGCTTCATCGTGGGTGGCAGTGCCCGGTCACGCGGAAGGGTCCATCGCACTGACGGGGTGTTCGCGGTTGCCGCGGTCGCACCCGTGTGCTTGTGGGTCGTGGCCGCCGGCTCCGTGACCGTGGCTTCCGTGGCCGACGCGGTGGAGCCTGCGAGGCCCAGTGCGGCGAGAAGTGCGAAGAACGCGGTGATGAAGGCGGTCCAGAGGTTCTTGGCCCGGTAGGTGCTCATGGCCCCTCACTCACTTTCGGATGGTCCGTTTTGCTTACCTTCCTGATGATGTGGATTCGGCTCGCGATTTCGCGGACCGACGCTGCCGATGTGCCGATGTTCAGATGAACACCACTCGTATGGTGCAACTGCTCCCGATCGGCCGGGTCCGGGCCCTCTCCGGGGGTGGTGGCGGGGTGGTGACGGGGGTGGCCCGATCCTCCGACGATCGCTTTTCCGCAGGCCCCAGTTGGGTTGCGGGGAGGTCACCGGTCGATATCGGCCGGTGTGTATAGTCGGGCGGCAGAAGTCCCCTACGCCAAGGAAAGACGAGGTCGCGCGGTGAAGAAGCTTCTCCTGGTCGCACTGGCCGCCATCGGCGGGCTCCTCGTGTACCGCCAGATCCAGGCGGATCGCGCCGAGCAGGATCTGTGGACGGAGGCGACTGACTCCGTGCCCGCAGGTTCGGGTGTGTGAGACAGAACAGCCTGATGCGAGCCCCGGTCGCCTGAGCGGCCGGGGCTTCGTGCTGTTGCGGGACCGTGACGCCTGTGCTCTTGAGTTCACCTACGCAAATCAATAGGTTGCTTGAGCAAAGAGGCTGGGGAGTTCGGTCGAGGGGGCACGGATGAGTGCACGCAACCACCGGCGCACGGCGCGGGCGGGGACATTGATCGGCGGGGCGCTGTTCGCTCTGGTGGCAGGCGCGCTGCCGGCCGTGGCGGCGCCCGGGGAGGCCTCCGCCGCGTCGGACGCGGCCGGATCCGACGGGAGCGGCAGCCTGGTCATGGTGCTCGACTCGTCCGGCTCCATGGGGGACGACGACGGTACGGGCCGGACCCGGATGGAGAGCGCCCGCGCAGCCGTCGGCACGGTCGTGGACGGCCTTCCGGACGGCTATCCGACGGGCTTGCGGGTCTACGGCGCCGACCGGCCGCAGGGCTGTACGGACACCCGGCTCGTGCGCCGGTGCGGAAGCTGGACCGGGCCGCGGTGAAGCGGGCGGTCGCAGGCGTACGGCCCAGGGGCGACACCCCCATCGGCCTGTCGCTCCGCAAGGCGGCGCAGGATCTGCCGCAGCCCGCGGGCGGCGCCATCGGCACGCGCACGATCCTGCTGATCTCCGACGGCGAGGACAACTGCGGTACGCCGCAGCCCTGCGAGGTCGCCGAGCAGCTCGGCAAGGACGGGGCCGGGCTGCGGATCGACACCGTGGGCTTCCAGGTGAAGGGCGCGGCCCGCGAGCAGCTCGAATGCGTCGCGAAGGCGGGCAACGGGCGGTACTACGACGCCCCGGACGCCAAGTCGCTGGCCCGTCAGCTCCAGCGCGCCTCCCAGCTCTCCGCGGACGGGTACCGCTTCCGGGGCGAGCGGGTGGCGGGCGCGGCCACGGCCGACCGGTCCCCGGTGCTCGTACCCGGGCAGTATCTGGACACCATCGGGCCTGGCGAGAAGCGGTACTACGCGGTGGATCTGGATGCCGTGTCCACGGCTGACTTCGCGGCGACGGCGGTGCCGCAGCCCGGGGCGGCCGTCGACACGTTCGACGCGCTGAGCACCAGGATCGAGTACGACGAGCACGGTTCCTGCGGGACGAACACCGAGCGCTTCCAGCAGAAGGAGGGGGCGGCCCCGCTGACGTCGGCGGTCGCCCGGATCCGCTCCGAGGAGGGCACCCGCACCTGCGACCGTGCGGGCCGCTACCGGCTGGTGGTGGAACGGGAGAGCAAGAAGGGTTCCGATGCCGCGCGTTGGCCGCTGGAGCTCGTGTACGGGGTCGAGGCGCCGCTGGAGAAGGGTGTGACGCCCGCCCAGTCGCAGGCGGAGTACGGCAGTGGCGGCAAGGAGGCCACGCTGCCCGCGGGTGATCCCCGCGATGTGCGGGGCGGCACCGGCTTCAACGATGCCAGGGCGATCGGACAGGGCGTGTGGCGCGACCGGATCCTGCCGTCCCAGACGCTCTGGTACAGGGTTCCGGCCGGCTGGGGCCAGCAGGTGCGCTACGACGTGGAGTTCGCGAACGAGCCCACGGTGGACCGCGGCTCCGCCACGTACTCCTACGGGGCGACCCGGCTCTACACCCCGGCCCGCTATCCGCTCACCGGCGGCGGTGAGTTCACCTCGACCACGATGTACAACGGCCGGCCCTCGGCCCTGCGGATGGGCGGCGTCCCGGTCTCCTGGACCAACCGCTACGAGAACCGGAACAATGTGCAGCCGGTGCACGCAGGGGGCGGCTTCTACATTTCGGTGACGCTGGGCGCCCGGGCCGCCGAGATCGCGGAGAATCCGCAGATCGCTCTGGTGCTGAGGGTGTCGGTGCTCGGCGCGGAACGGACCGGGCCGCAACACGGGGCCCCCGTGCGGGCCGGGTCCGGCAGCGGCGCTGACGAGGATGCGGACAAGAAGGGCGATTCGATCGCGTCCGCAGACAGCGGTGGTGCCGGAGGGGCAGGATGGACCGGCATCGCGGCTGCCGCCGGGGCGGCCGTCGTGGCTCTGCCGGCCGCCGTGTTCGTATATGTACGCAACCGCCGCGGGGCAGCCGCACGGTCGACGAGGGGAAGCGCGTGATGAGGCAGCGCAGCAGGGGCCGGGCGACGCTGGCCGCGGTCGCGGCAATGTGCGCGGTGGCGGCGCTGCCGGGGCAGGCGTACGGGGCGGACGGGCCCGCGGCGTACACGTTCGATCCGAAGGCGCAGGCGATCAGCGGCGTTGCGGTCAACACCGATGCGAGGGATCTCACGGCCGGTTCGGTCTACCGGAGTTCGATCAAGTTCGGCGAGAAGCTCTACTACCGGCTGAACCTGGAGGAGACGACGAACGCCTACGTCTCGGCCGTCGTCGTGCCCAAGGACGGCGGCAAGGTCGCCTACGGGGACGGCATCGCGATCAGCATCAGGGACAAGTCGGACCTGGGGTGCAGCTCGGAGAACGCCCGGTTCGGGTCCGCCGAGTACCCGCGGCCCATCGCCGCCTACGCCTACCGGACCGTGGACAAGGACAGCAGCAGCTGTCAGGGCGCCGGGGTGTACAACGTCCTGATCGAGCGGCAGAGCGAAACCACCTCGGGGCGCGGGGAGTGGGAGCTGGAGATCCGGTACGCGTCGGAGCCGCAGCTCGCGAAGGAGCCTTCGACGCGGCCCGAGGCGCCGGAGGACTGGCCGTCCGCCTCACCGAAGCCGGCGACTCGGGCCACGGACAACCGCAGGCACGGCGGCGGCAGTTACTACGACGCGACGAGCCTGGAAACCGGTGAGTGGAAGGACGAGGTCGTCCCCGGACAGACCCTCTTCTACCGGGTTCCGCTGGACTGGGGGCAGCAGATCTTCGCCACCGCCGGTCTCGGCAACAGCACCGTCCCGGACGAGGACGAGTACATCAGCGGCGCGCTCGCGATGTCCCTGGACAATCCGGCGCAGGGCCATGTCGACAGCGCTTCCCCCATGGCCTACTCGGGCAAACCGGCCTCGATGTCCCTGGACCCGGTGCCTCCGGTGGCGTACCGGAACAGGTTCGCCTCCGACACCAGCGTCAGTGCGATGCGCTTCGCCGGCTGGTACTACCTGTCCGTCACGCTGAGCCCGGACGTCGCCAAGCCCTACGGTTCCAAGCCGTTCCCGCTGACTCTCACGGTCAATGTCGAGGGGAAGGCAGCCGGGACCACGCCGTACAAGGGCGAGGCGGGGATCTTCGGCGTCACGCAGGACGACAAGGACATGGCGAGGAACGGCCAGAGCGGCTCGCAGGCCGCCGAGAGCAAGAGCAGGAGCGGCAACATGAAGCTGCTCGGCGCGGCGGGCATCGGCGCGGGCGCCGTGCTGGTGCTCGGACTTGGCGGGTGGATGCTGCTGGCACGGCGCGGACGGGCCGCGGCACCGGCTGGGACGGCCGACGCCGGACAGCAGCAGCCGTACGGAGGACCGCCCCAGGCCTGGTAGCCGGACGCGGGCCGCCGTTGCCGCCCGCGTCGGGCCGGGTTCGTCGCTCAGGCCTGGGTCAGGGCCCAGATCCCCACGGCGAAGCAGATCAACGCCACCAGCAGCACCGGGACCGCCACCTTCGTGGACGGTCCCGGCCGCTTTCGCGGAGCGGGCGCCGCGGTGTGCGACGGGGGTATGACCTGGGACGACGCTGCCTGCGCGAAGTGCGGCGGAGCCCCGGCCCCGGAAACTCCCGGTCCGGGAACGGGAACCTGCTGAGCGGTGTACGGACGGGTGAGCGCTTGTTCGTGCTGCACCGCGGCCGTGGGGGCCTGTGAGAGGTCAGGAGGGGCGGCGGGGTGGGGGGACGCCGTATGCGCCGGATGGGGAGTGCCGGGAGTGACGGGCTGCGCCGCCTGGGGCGTGGCGGCGGGGTGCTGCGGGGGCGGCTGAAGGTGGAAGCTGCCCGTCTCCGACATCGAGGCAGGGGGCTGTGCGTACGACTGCGGTGCGGCGTGCCGGCCTGCCTGCTGCCCGGGTTCCTGGGCTGCCTGCGTCTGCCCGTGCGGGGCGTCCGGTCGGCCTGTCTGCCGCGGGGCCGGTACCGGCCCCGCGGGGCCGAAACCGGCGGGCAGCGGGCCGATCTGGTCGAAGACCTCCACCGGCTCGTCCTCGGCCCCGGGTTCGGGCAGCATCTCGACCGCGGCCGTCAGCGCCTTGCGCGCGCCCGTGGCCGTACGGAAGCGGGCCTGGGGGTCCGGTTGCAGCAGCCCGGCGAGCACCTGCCAGAGCGGCTCGGGGATGCCTTGCGGAGCACTGGGTGTGCCGTACGCGGCGAAGTGCTCGACGAGCGCCTGGGAGTCGGGCTTCTTCCCCTGGAGCAGGTACAGGGCGACGAGGCCGACCGCGAAGAGGTCTGCCGGGAAGTCCGGCTCCGCGCCCATCATCTGCTCGGGCGCGAAGTAACCCGGCGTTCCCACCACGTAGTTCGTCTCGGTGAGGCGCGGCTCACCCTTGCGCATGGAGATGCCGAAGTCGGACAGCCGCAGATGCGGCCGGCCGGTTCCGGTGGCCTCCATGAGGATGTTGGCGGGCTTGATGTCCCGGTGCACGACCCCCTCGGCGTGCACCGTCGACAGTCCGGACAGCAGCTGGTCGAGCAGCGTGCAGACGAACCGCGGGGGCAGCGGCCCGTAGTCACCGATGACATGGGCCAGCGAACCGCCGCTGATGAGGTCCATGGTGAACAGGACCTTGTCGTCGTCCGCGGCCCAACTGGCCGGAGCGAGCACATGCGGATGCTCGATCCGCAGCGCCTGTTCGCGGACGAAGCGCAGCAGCGTGTGTGCGTCGCTCTGCTGGAGGACCTTGGCTGCCACATAGCGGCGGCGCCGGTGATCCCAGGCACGCCAGACAGCACCGACCCCACCACGTCCGATCGGATCGATCAGCTCGTACCGACCAGCGAAGACCTCACCCATTGCGCTGCGCTCGCTCCCCGTTCCTGCCCTCGGCCGGTGCGTGTGCCCGTGCCCGGATACTGCGGCTGCCGGTGTGTACCCCGGTCTAGCTCTGGTGTCCCTCGTAGTGCGCCACCGCGTCCGCGGTGCGTCCTGCCCCGTACACCTTGAGGAACTCTGCCAGTTCCGGGTGCGTCGGGGCGAGGGAGTCCGCGGCATCGATGATGTCACCGGCCGCCGCGACGGACCGCAGCAGCGACTGGATCTCGCGGACCACACGGCGCACGGTGGGCGCCCCGCTGGTCGACGACGTCTGGCCCGTGCCGGTGAGTACGGAGCCGCCCTGGGACTTCTTGATCTCTTCCATCCGGTCGGTGGCCTCTCCCGCGCTGACACTGCCGTCCGCGACCTGACTGGCCAGTTCCTGGAGCGCCTGGACGCGCTGGACCACGGCCGGATTACCGATCTTCGCCCGCTGACCACTCATGAGCTGGGAGAGCATGGGGGCGGACAGCCCGAGTACCGCCGCCAGCCGGGCTTGGTTCAGGCCCAGATCATCGATCAGCCGTCGGAAGAGCGCACCCAGCGGTTCCCCGTACCAACTGCGCTGAAGTTCCCTGGCTCTGGCCGTCGCCTCTTGCTGTGCTGCATCCATAGCGTCTCCCCTTCGCTGAGGCTTCGCTGCTGCGAACCTCGCGAGCATCTTACGGAGCGTGGTCGTCGGCCGGGAGCCCCTGTCTTTTGGAGGATTGAGGGGATCACCGGGTACTCTGGTCTGCGGCGGTGACCACGATGCCGGTGCGTCCGGTGCTGCCCGCTTTCGGGGCCTTAGCTCAGTTGGTAGAGCGCTGCCTTTGCAAGGCAGATGTCAGGAGTTCGAATCTCCTAGGCTCCACTTGCCAAATGCCCCCTGACCTGCGAGAACGCGGTTTCAGGGGGCATTTTTTTGTGCCCATCAGTGGGCGCATCGTGCCTACGGGGGCTGGGGCGGTGCGATGGAGCAGTACTCCCCGGCGCTGTCCTGGGGGGACGCTGCTCCTCGTTTGCCTGGTCTCCCTCGCGGTCGGCTCGCTGGCCGCCGCCGTCCCGGCCCGCCGGGCCGCCGAGCGGGTACCCGCCGGCCTGACCCTCGACGAGCAGGCCGAGGTCCTGCCCGCGGAGCTCGACTCCTTCGCCGAACGGCACGCCGTGGGGCGGGGTTTCCTGCTGCTGGCCCACTCCTACGGCGGCAAGCTCGCCCTCATGACCGTGGGCCACAACATCAGCCTCGGCCGGGCCGCCCGCTGCTACCACCTGCGCGCGCTCGCCGTCTTCGAGGAGTGCCTGCTATCCGCCCCGGAGACCACGACCCGGCCGACACGCACCCCCGGCGAGGCACGATGACCAAGCCGTACGAACCGATGCCGGCGGACTGGGAGCGCGCGCTGTGCGTCGTCGCGCACCCCGACGACCTGGAGTACGGGCCCGCCTGCGCGGTCGCCAGGTGGACCACGCAGGGCAAGTTCGTCGCCTATGCCGTGGCGGCCGTGGCGAAGCCGGGATCGCCACCATGGCCCCGGATGCCACCGGTGCGATGCGCGCCGGGGAACAGCTGCGGGCCGCGGCCGTGGTCGGGGTGCGGGACGTGGACTTCCTCGGCCACTCGGACGGCATCATCGAGTACGGCCTGCCGCTGCGCCGTGACCTCGCGCGCTCGATCCGCAAGTACCGCCCGGACGCGCTGGTCACCATCAACTTCTGTGAACGGTGGCGCAGCGGCGACTGGAACACCCCCGACCACCGCAACGTCGGCGTCGCACTGCTCGACGCGGCCGCCGACGCCGGCAACCCCTGGGTCTTCCCCGAACTCGTCGACGAGGGCTTCCCGCCGTGGGACGGCGTGCGCTTCGTGGCTGTCGGCGGCTCCCGGAGTCCGGGCACGCCATCGACGTCACCGACGGCATGGACGCCGGTATCGAGGCGCTGGCCGCGCACGCCGGCTATCTGGCGTCGCTGCCGCCGGACAACCCGATGGCCGACGTCGCCGGCTACCTCACCACCAAGCACACGCGCTTCGGCGAGCGCTTCAACAACGTGCCGACCATGCCGTTCGAGATCATCGGTGTCTGAGCCGGATCAGCAGCCGGCGGCGGAGAACAGCAGGCAGTGGTCGCCGGTGAGGCTCTCCGACGGCGTGCTCCACTCGAAGTAGATCTCGCCCTCGAATTCCAGCACCTCCGACAGCGCGTGCCCGATGTCGAACGCCAGCGGGGTGACCTTGCCGCTGGAGTCGCGGAAGTTGCCGGCGCAGACGCCGATCGGGCCGCCCGGACGCAGATGCTTGCCGATGGTGCCGAAGATGTCCGCGTGGTGGTCTTCACCGCCCCCGACCCGCTCTGACGATCCTGCGTCCGCGGAGCCCGATGCCACCGCGTCCTGCGGGCGGCCGGCCCTGCGGACGCGTGGCGGTTCGGTGCGCCGCCCCGGGGAAACGACGGGCGCCGGAAGACCGCGAGGTCTTCCGGCGCCCGTTCTCCTTACTGCTGCTGAGCGGCCGGTCAGGGGCGGTCGTCCAGGTCCGTGCCGTCCACGGCGTCCGGTCCGTCCGTCTCCGCGTCGGCCTGCTTGCCCTGGACGTCGGGGTCGAGGGCCGTCGAGCCGCTCCCGTCGACCGAGGTCAGCGGGGCACGGTCGTCGACCTCGGTGGGAGCGGGCGGCTCGACCAGCCAGTCGGGGTTGGCCTGCTTGTCCCACCAGCGCCAGACGGCATAGGCGCTGCCCGCCAGGATGCCGGCCACGGCCAGTGCCTTGGACACGCGGCCGGCCCTGGCCCGCCGCTCGTGCTTCCGGGTCAGCTTCCTGATTTCCTTCGGCGTGACCTGCCCGCGCAGTGCGGCCAGGGCGGCGGCACTGCGAGCGGTGGCCTCCTGGGCGACCGGCTGGGCCGCGGCCATCGCGTGCTCGACGCGGGGAACGGTGTAGTCCGCAGCGCTCCTGGCGACCTGACGGGCGCGCTGCGCGGCCTCGTCGACCTTGGGGGGCACATGCGTAAGGGCGAGTTCGATACGTGGTGCGAGGTGCGCGCCGTACTGGACGCGAGCCTGCTTGGCTGCCTTCGAAACCTTCGGCGCGAGCAGCGTACGGGCCTCTTGCGCGTAGTGAACGGCCTGTTCCCTGGCCGTGTCGGCGTAGGGGGCCGCCACTTCCGCGGCGTGCTGCACGCTGTCCCTCGCCGAGTCGGTTGCGGCGCGCACGCTGTCGATGCGGGTCACGGGATCCTCCTCCTTGGTGGCGGGTTGGTACTCCGCCTTTCCACCCAGTTCGAGATCATGCCTACCCGGAGCCTGTGCGGCACCTGGGGCGGGCATCCGGGTCATTCAGGTCATGAGGGACACCCTCGGGCAATGAGGTGCAAGGGGAGCCTGTCGACGACAATGCCACGGTTCGGCCCGGCACGCGCCGGTTCGTCACGCACTTGGCCGCATTCGTTTCCGTCGGAAGCCGCGGCGGGCAGCGGGGAGAAGGGCGGGGAGGCGTGGGCGGGCCGGACGACGCGGGGTGTGGTCCGTGCGAGGATCGGTGGACGTCAGAGAAGACTTACGGAAGGCAGATCGTGGCCGAGCAGCTTTACGCCACCTTGAAGACCAACCAGGGCGACATCGAGATCCGGCTTCTGCCGAACCACGCGCCCAAGACGGTCAAGAACTTCGTCGAGCTCGCCACCGGTGAGCGCGAGTGGACCCACCCCGCGACCGGGAACAAGTCCAAGGACCGGCTGTACGACGGCACCGTCTTCCACCGCGTCATCAGCGGCTTCATGATCCAGGGCGGCGACCCGCTGGGCAACGGCACGGGCGGCCCGGGGTACGAGTTCGGTGACGAGTTCCACCCCGACCTCGCCTTCACCAAGCCGTACCTGCTGGCGATGGCCAACGCCGGCCCGGGGACCAACGGCTCGCAGTTCTTCGTGACGGTGTCGCCGACCGCCTGGCTGACCGGCAAGCACACCATCTTCGGTGAGGTGGCGGACCCGGCGAGCCAGAAGGTCGTCGACACCATCGCGGCCGCCCAGACCAACGCGCGCACCGACCGTCCGTTGCAGGACGTGGTCATCGAGTCGGTCGTCGTCGAGACCCGCTGACTGCCGAGCGTCGCCGGCCGCTCACTCTCTGATCCGCCCGGGAACCAACTGCCCCGCCCGTCCGTACTTGATGACAGAACGGACGTGCAGGGCGGCTCGGTGTGCCCTGCCGCGATGACGAGGACCGAGGGGACCGGGAAGTGATGGGACCGATGGACCAGCAGCCGCCGGGCGAGCAGAACGCGTCCGCTCCCGTGGACGGTCCGGTCACCTGTTACCGCCATCCGGGCCGTGAGGCGACGATCCGCTGCACCCGCTGCGACCGCCCGGTCTGCCCGGACTGCATGGTCAGCGCCTCGGTCGGCTTCCAGTGCCCGGACTGCGTCCGGCAGGGATCCGGCACGGGTCACAGCCCGGCGGCCGCCCGGCCGCGCACGATCGCCGGCGGCTCGGTCGCGGCGGATCCCCGGCTGATCACCAAGATCCTGCTCGGGATCAACGTCGCGGTGTTCGTCGCGGTGCTGGCCAACAGCGCGCTGGTCGGCGATCTGGTGCTCCTGGGCCGGGCCAATTTCTACTACGGCGGTCCGCCCGAGGGCATTGCGGAAGGCCAGTGGTACCGGCTGGTGACGTCGATGTTCCTGCACCAGGAGGTGTGGCACATCGCCTTCAACATGCTGGGGCTCTGGTGGCTGGGCGGTCCGCTGGAAGCGGCGCTCGGCCGCGCCCGCTACCTCGCGCTCTACATGCTCTCGGGGCTGGCGGGCAGTGCCCTGACCTACTGGCTCGCCGAGCCGAACCAGCCCTCGCTGGGCGCCTCGGGCGCCATCTTCGGTCTGCTGGGCGCCACCGCGGTGCTCATGCGCCGGCTCAACTACGACATGCGCCCGGTCTTCGCGCTTCTCGCGATCAACCTGGTCATCACCTTCAACCCCTGGGGCGGAATCGCCTGGCAGGCACATGTCGGCGGGCTGATCGCGGGCACGCTGATCGCCATCGGCATGGTGCACGCCCCGCGCGAGCGGCGGAATCTGGTGCAGTACGGCACCTGCGCCGCGGCCCTGGTCGTGGTGGTCCTGATCGTGGTCCTCAGAACGGCCTCGCTGACCTGAGGGCTCGATACGGACCGTTTGTGATCGAAGTTGTCCACAGCGTGCACCTGATCTTGTGCATTCAGCGGGTACAACTGTGCCCCTTGTCGCTGAGCTGGGTTTTTCCAGCAGGGACAAGGGGCGTGCTGCCCCGGTCAGGGGCGGCTGCAGTCACACCGGAGTCAACGGTCAAGGAGTTATCCACAGATCGTCTGACCTTTTCCCCCGCCTGTGGATAACGCTGTGGGTAACTCAGGGCAAGGGTTGCGGTACCGGGGTCCGCCGTGGTGCTACGCGCTTCGGGGAGCTACTTCCACTGGGTGGAGACGCCGAAGCCGCCGGCGATGAAGCCGAAGCCGACGACGATGTTCCAGTTCCCCAGTGCCTTGACCGGCAGGTCGCCGTCGGTCACATAGAAAACGACGATCCAGGCCAGGCCGATCAGGAAGAGCGCCAGCATGACCGGCGCCACCCAACTGCGGTTGGTCAGCTTTATGCTGGTTGCCTGCTTCGCCGGAGGGGGCGTGAAGTCGGCCTTCTTGCGGATACGTGACTTCGGCACGAGGAACTCTCCTGTCGATGCGCTGCGTTACCGCGCAGGGAACTGATGGCTGACGCCGGGTGTGGCGCGAGGGGGAAATGCTGCCTCCCCCGGGCGTCCGTTAGCGTAGTGCTTCCGTGGCGCCGAAGGAGATAAGGGTACGTTGAGCAATTCTGCCGACTCTCCCCCAGGCCCGGTCCGGCGCACCCTCCGGTATCCGGTCAGAGTGCTCACCGCTGCCGTTTTCGCCCTGGCCGGTCTCATCTTCGTCACCAGCGCGAACACGGCCAAGGGCACCAACATCCGCACCGACTCCTCGCTGCTGAAGCTCTCCGACCTCATCCAGCAGCGCAGCGAGAAGAACGCGGCCCTGGAGGAATCCGCCGCGTCCGTGCGCCAGGACATCGACACCCTCGCCCAGCGCGACGACGGCAGCACCACGGCGGAGGACGCCCGGCTCAAGGCGCTGGAGCGGGCCGCCGGCACCAAGAAGCTCTCCGGCCGAGCGGTGTCCGTCACCCTCGACGACGCCCCGCCGAACGCCACCGCGAACCCCGGTTACCCCGATCCGCAACCCAATGACCTGGTCATTCACCAGCAGGACCTGCAAGCGGTCGTCAACGCCCTCTGGCAGGGCGGAGCCGGTGGCATCGAGGTCATGGACCAGCGGCTGATCTCCACCAGCGCGGTGCGCTGCGTCGGCAACACCCTGATCCTCCAGGGCCGGGTCTACTCACCGCCGTACAAGATCACCGCCGTCGGTGACCCCGGCAAGCTCAAGCAGGCGCTCAACGCCTCCCCGGCGATCCAGAACTACCTGCTGTACGTGAAGGCGTACGGGCTCGGCTGGAAAGTCGATGAGCGCCAGGCGGTGACTCTTCCCGGCTACTCGGGCACAGTGGATCTCCACTATGCGGAGCCGGTGAAGTAGCGAGCAGCTGCGGGGAGGCCGACCGGTGTCGGTGCGACTGATCGTCAGGACGTTCAGCGAACTGTGCATCACGATCGGTGCCCTGATCGTGCTGTTTGTGGTGTATGTACTGTTCTGGACCGGGGTGAAGGCCGCCGGTGCGACCGAGGGACAGATCGACGACCTGCAGCGCCAGTGGGCGCGGGGGACGGTGTCCGCGCCCGCCCCGTCGGCATCGCCGACCGCACCGCCGACCGCACCGTCATCGCCGGGTCCGAAGCCCCCGGCTCCCAGGGCGTACCGCGACGGGAAGCCGTTCGCGATGCTCTACATACCCCGTTTCGGAAAGGGCTGGGAGTGGCCCGTCCTGGAGAACACGGAGGTCAAGACCTTGCAGAAGGGCCTGGGGCACTACCGCGGCACCGCCCGTCCCGGAGCCACCGGCAACTTCGCGGTCGCCGGTCACCGCCGCACGTACGGCGATCCCTTCAAGGACTTCCCGAAGCTGCGCCCCGGGGACCCGGTGCTGCTGACGGACGGGACGACGTGGTTCACGTACCGCATCGACAAGAAGCCCTACCGCACCGTTCCGAGCGATATCGGCGTCATCGACCCCGTCCCGCGCAAGTCCGGCTTCGACGGGCCCGGCCGCTACCTGACGCTGACCACCTGCGAGCCCGAGTGGGGCAGCAGCCACCGGCTGATCGCCTGGGCGCACCTGGACGCGACCCAGCCCGTGACCGAAGGAAGGCCGGCAGCTTTCCACAGCTGACCCACGGCCCTGCCCCGGCCCTTTAGTCTGGTCCCGTACCGAATGGAGGGGTCAGCATGTACGGCTGGATCTGGCGTCATCTGCCGGGCAACGCGTGGGTGCGCGGGTTCATCTCGCTCGTGCTCGCCGTGGCGGTTGTCTATGTGCTGTTCCAGTACGTCTTCCCGTGGGCGGAGCCGCTGCTTCCGTTCGGCGATGTGACGGTCGACGGCGCGGGCGCGACGGGGGCCGGCCGATGAGCGCCCGCATCCTGGTCGTCGACAACTACGACAGCTTCGTCTTCAACCTCGTCCAGTACCTCTACCAGCTCGGCGCCGAGTGCGAGGTGCTGCGCAACGACGAGGTGACCACGGCCCACGCCCAGGACGGCTTCGACGGCGTTCTGCTCTCGCCCGGCCCCGGCACCCCCGAGCACGCGGGCGTCTGCGTCGACATGGTGCGGCACTGCGCGGCGACCGGCGTCCCGGTCTTCGGGGTCTGCCTCGGGATGCAGTCGATGGCGGTGGCGTACGGCGGTGTCGTGGACCGCGCCCCCGAACTGCTGCACGGCAAGACGTCCCCGGTGACCCACGAGGGCAAGGGCGTCTTCGCCGGTCTGCCCTCCCCCTTCACCGCGACCCGCTACCACTCGCTCGCCGCCGAACCGGACACGGTCCCCGAGGAGCTGGAGGTCACCGCGCGCACGGCCGACGGCATCATCATGGGGCTGCGGCACCGGGAGCTGGCGGTCGAGGGAGTGCAGTTCCACCCGGAGTCGGTGCTCACTGAGCACGGCCACCTGATGCTGGCGAACTGGCTGGCGCAGTGCGGTGACGCCGGAGCCGTCGAGAGGTCGGCGGGGCTCGCGCCGGTGGTGGGCAAGGCCGTCGCGTGACCCCACCCCGCCACGGACGCGACGCCGGTCAGGACGGCCCGCCCGAAGAGGGGACGCACGGGGCCGCAGGCGCGTTCGAGGCGGCGGTCGGCCAGCTGGCGGACCCGCTGAACGATCCGTTGCCGGGGGAGCACGCCTCCCCCTGGTCCCGGGCGGAGGACGTTCTCGGGGGAACGGCGGGCCCGGACGGCGGACCGGGCGGCGCCGGTACGCCGTCTGCGCAGGCGCCACACGGGCCGCAGGCGGCTCAGGAACCTCCGCGCGAGTGGTACGACCCCGAGGGATACGAACGGGACTGGTACGGGCGGCAGGCGCCCGTCCCGGCGGCCCCGGCCGCAGTGCCCCCTCGGCAGGACGAGACCGTCGCACTGCGGACCCCGGACACCAGGACCCCGGACACCCGGCGAATAGTCCCCCCCGCGCGAACGGCACACCGCCCGCAACCGGAACGTGATCCGGCGGCCGAGGGCGCCACGGAAGTCATGGCAGCCCTGCCGGCCATGGCAGCCGTACCGGCCGTCGCAACGGTGGAATCCGTGGAAGAGGAACCGAGGACCACCGATGAGGCCGGCGGCGGAATCGGCGTGGGTCCGCAGACGGGCGCGGCCGGTGCCGCGCCGGGCACCGGGGGCCGGGCCGAACGCCGCCGTGCGGCCAAGGGCCGCGGCCGCAGGCGTCCCGACCCGCAGCCGGGGCCGGCGTCCGGGCAGGCCGCCGCCGCGAAGCCGATGTCGCGGGTCGAGGCGCGACGGGCGGCGCGGGCGGCCAAGGACAGCCCCGCCGTCGTGGTCAGCCGGGTGGTCGGCGAACTGTTCATCTCGCTGGGCGTCCTGATGCTGCTGTTCGTCACGTACCAGCTGTGGTGGACCAACGTGCGCGCCGACCAGATCGCCGGCAACGAGACGCACAAGATCCAGGACGACTGGGCCAGCGGCAAACGTGCCCCCGGTGTCTTCGAGGCCGGGCAGGGCTTCGCCATCATCCACATCCCGAAGCTGGACGTGGTCACGCCGATCGCCGAGGGCACCAGCAAGGACAAGGTGCTCGACCGCGGCATGGTCGGCCACTACTCCGAGAAGCCGCTGCGCACGGCGATGCCGTCGGCCAAGCAGGGCAACTTCGCGCTGGCCGGCCACCGCAACACCCACGGCGAGCCCTTCCGCTACATCAACCGGCTGCGCCCCGGCGACCCGATCGTGGTCGAGACGCAGGACGCCTACTACACGTACGAGATGACGAGCGTGCTGCCCCAGACCTCGCCGTCCAATGTGTCGGTGATCGGCCCGGTGCCGCCGCAGTCGGGGTTCACCGAGCCCGGTCGGTACATCACATTGACGACCTGTACGCCCGAATTCACGAGTACGTACCGATTGATCGTCTGGGGCAAGATGGTCGACGAACGGCCGCGCAGCAAGGGAAAGCCCGACGCGCTCGTGGGCTGAACGGGCTGAACATCATCACGACAGGGACGGTGCGGTGGCAGCGAGGACCGAGGACCAAGAGCAGACCGGCGAGTCCGCGCCCCCGGTGCGGCGCAGGGGCCGCCATCCCGTCGCGACCGCGGTCAGTGTCTTCGGCGAACTCCTGATCACCGCAGGCCTGGTGCTCGGGCTCTTCGTCGTCTACTCCCTGTGGTGGACGAACGTGCTCGCCGACCGCGAGGCCACCAAGCAGGGCCACACCGTCCGCGACCGCTGGGCCGGCGGCCCGGGGGCGCTGGACACCAAGGACGGCATCGGCTTCCTGCACGTCCCGTCGATGAAGAACGGCGAGGTGCTCGTCAAGAAGGGCACCGACACCGAGAACCTCAACGACGGCATCGCCGGCTACTACACCGACCCGGTCAAGTCGGCGCTCCCTTCTGCGGAGAAGGGCAACTTCACCCTGGCCGCCCACCGGGACGGCCACGGGGCGAAGTTCCACAACATCGACAAGGTGCGGACCGGGGACGCGGTCGTCTTCGAGACCAAGGACACCTGGTACGTCTACAAGGTCTTCAAGGAGCTGCCGGAGACATCGAAGTACAACGTCGACGTGCTCCAGGAGGTCCCGAAGGGCTCGGGCAAGAAGAAGCCCGGCCGCTACATCACGCTGACGACGTGCACGCCGGTCTTCACGTCGAAGTACCGCTACATCGTGTGGGGCGAGCTGGTCCGTACGGAGAAGGTCGACCGCGACCGTACGAAGCCGGCGGAGCTGCGCTGACGCGCGTCCCCCTCTTCTCCCCGTCCCCTCTCCCCTTCCCCTCACTCCGTCCGGACCACAGCACAGGGCCCCGGTCACCGTTGCGGTGCCGGGGCCCTGCGCTGTGTCCGTGCCGGATGCGCGGACGGGGTGAGACGTGGGTCAGTGCCGGGAGCCGGACGGGCCGCCGAAGATGTTCCCGTCTCCGCCGCCGGGACCGTCGCCGCCCATCGTGGTGAGGGTGACGGTGGTGTTCGCCGGGTCGGCCTGGGTGTTCGGCTGCGGGTCGATGCCGGTCACCCTGGCGTTGTCGTTGTCCGAGCTGCCCTCCGCGAACTGGATGTTCGTGAAGCCGGCATCGTTCAGGATCTGCTTGGCCTCGGAGACCTTCGTCGTCCTGACCTCGGGAACGGGCTTTGTCGTCGGCTCCGGCGGACCCTTGGACACCTTCAGGATGATCGCGGCGTCCTTGCCCGCCTTCGAGTTGGCTTCCGGGGTCTGGCCGATCACCTCGTTCGCGGGCTTTTCGCTGTCGGTGTCGGTCCTGGCGACGTTGGTGAAACCGAGCTGTGTCAGCTGTGTCAGAGCCTCGTCGTACGAGCGGCCGTCCAGGCCCGGCACCGTGAGGAGCTCCTCCGTCGCGACCGAGAGCTTGACCTCGGAGTTCTTCTCGGCCTTGGCGTTGCCCTTCGGGGACTGGTCCAGGACGGTCCCCGTCTTCTCGGCGGACTCCACCGACTTGACGGTGACCGTGAAGCCCTGGTCCTCGAGGAGCTTGCGCGCGCTGTCCTCGGACTTCTCCGTGACGTCCGGGACAGTGACCTTCGGCGCGCCGGTGGAGACGAACACCGTGAGGGTGTCGTTCTCCTTCATCTTCTCGTCAGGCGTCGGGGTCTGGCGGCAGATCTTGTCCTTGGGCTGGTCCTTGCACGCTTCCTTCGGACCCTGCTTGAGCACGATGTTGGTGTTGTCGGCGAGCCTCTTCGCGCCCTTGACGGTCGAACCGACCATGTTGGGCGCGGCGAACGTGTCGCCGCCGTTGTTCGAGTCACCGAAGACCGACTTGCCGATCAGGACCGCCCCGATCAGCACCAGGATGCCCGCGACGACCAGCAGGATCGTCGAGGTGTTGCTCTTCTTCTGACGGCGGCGGTCGGGCCGGTCGTCGTGGGCGTAGCCGCCGTCGTCCGGATTGACCGGGGGCAGCATCGAGGTCTGGGCGCCGTTCTGGTCCGCGGGGCGCATGGCGGTGGTGGGCTGGTCGTTGCCGTAACCGTCGTAGCCGCCGTAACCGGCCGCGCCCATCGCCGCGGTGGCGGCGACCGGCTGGCCCTCGAGGCAGGCCTCGATGTCGGCGCGCATCTCGTCGGCCGACTGGTAGCGGTAGTCCGGGTCCTTGACCAGGGCCTTCAACACGATCGCGTCCATCTCGGGCGTGATCTCGGGGTCGAAGTTGCTGGGGGTCTGCGGCTCTTCCCGTACGTGCTGGTAGGCGACCGCGACAGGTGAGTCGCCGATGAACGGCGGCCGGACCGTCAGCAGCTCATAGAGCAGGCAACCCGTCGAATACAGGTCCGATCGCGCGTCGACCTGCTCGCCCTTGGCCTGCTCCGGGGAGAGGTACTGGGCGGTGCCGATGACGGCCGAGGTCTGGGTCATCGTCATACCGGAGTCGCCCATGGCGCGGGCGATGCCGAAGTCCATGACCTTGACCTGGCCGGTGCGCGTCAGCATGACGTTGGCCGGCTTGATGTCACGGTGGACGATGCCCGCACGGTGCGAGTACTCCAGCGCCTGGAGGATGCCGACCGTCATTTCGAGGGTGCGCTCCGGCAGCAGTCTGCGGCCCGAGTGCAGCAGCTCCCTGAGCGTCGAGCCGTCGACGTACTCCATGACGATGTACGGGATCGAGACCCCGTCGACGTAGTCCTCACCGGTGTCGTACACCGCGACGATCGCCGGATGGTTGAGCGAGGCGGCGGACTGGGCCTCACGGCGGAACCGGGCCTGGAAGGACGGGTCGCGGGCAAGATCAGCCCGCAGCGTCTTCACAGCTACGGTGCGGCCGAGCCGGGTGTCGTGGGCGAGGTATACCTCGGCCATGCCACCACGGCCGAGCACCGAGCCCAGCTCGTACCGGCCGCCGAGGCGACGCGGCTCTTCCATAACTGTTCCAGCCCTCTCCGTCAGTCCTGACCGCACCGGTGTGCGGTCCGGCGGTGTGCTGTCCGCGCATACGCTACCGGCCGCGCACTACCTGATCAGCCCGCAGCCCATAGCTGATATCCGACCGGTATCCCAACGTGCGGATATGGTGCCCGGCGTGATGGGCGTCACTTCTTGCCGTCGATGACCGCTTTCATGACGGCCTTCGCGATCGGGGCGGCCAGGCCGCCACCGGAGACGTCGTCGCGGTTGGCCTTGCTGTCCTCGACGACCACGGCGACGGCGACGGGAGAGCCGCTGTCGGTCTTCGCGTACGAGATGAACCAGGCGTACGGCTTCTCGCTGTTGTTGAGACCGTGCTGAGCCGTACCCGTCTTGCCGCCGACGGTGACGCCGGGGATCTTGGCGTTCTGCCCCGTTCCGGTCTCGACGACGGTCTTCATCATTTCCTGGAGCTTCTGGGCGTTCTCACCCGAGAGGGGCTGGCTGAGCTGTTCCTTCTCGTGGGTGTAGATGACGTCCAGGCTGGGGGCCTGGCGCTCGGCGACCATGTACGGCTGCATCAGCTTGCCGTCGTTGGCGACCGCGGAGGCGACCATCGCCATCTGGAGCGGGGTGGCGCGGTTGGACGCCTGGCCGATGCCCGCCATGGCGTTCTGCGGCCGGTTGTCCTTGGGGTAGATGCTCGCGGTGGCGCGGACCGGCGTGAAGACGTCCTTGTTGAAGCCGAATTTGGCGGCCTCGTCGATCATCTTCTGGTTGCCGAGGTCATCGCTGATCTTGCCGAAGACGGTGTTGCAGGACATTCGCAGCGCTTCCCGGAGCGAGGCGTTCTCACACGGGATGTTGCCCTCGTTCTCCAGGTTCCCGGTGGTCAGGGGAAGGCGGTAGGGCAGCGGGGAGTCCGTCTTCGCGTCGATGTCCGTGTAGAGGCCGTTCTCCAGGGCGGCCGCCGCGGTGACGACCTTGAAGGTCGAGCCGGGCGGGTAGGTCTCGCGCAATGCCCGGTTGAGCATCGGCTTGTCCTTGTCCTTCTGGAGCGCCTGCCAGGCCTTGGAGTCCTTGTTGGAGTTGCCCGCGAAGGTCGAGGGGTCGTACGAGGGCGTGCTGGCGAGCGCCAGGATGGCGCCGGTCTGCGGGTCGAGGGCGGCGACGGCGCCCTTCTTGTCACCCAGCCCGGTGAAGGCGGCCTTCTGCGCGGCGGCGTTGAGCGTGGTGACGACGTTGCCGCCCTGCTTGTCCTTGCTGCCGGTGAACATCGACAGGGTGCGGTCGAAGAAGAGCTGGTCGTCGTTGCCGGTGAGGATGCCGTCCTCAAGCTTCTCGAGCTGCGAGGCGTCGAACGCCTGCGAGGAGTAGCCGGTGACCGGGGCCCACATGGGGCCGTCCTGCCAGACCCGCTTGAACTTGAAGTCGCTGTCCTTGGTCTCCTTGGACCCGGTGACGGCCTTGCCGCCGTCGACGATGATGTCGCCGCGCTCGTGTGCGTACCGCTCGATACGGACCCGGCGGTTCTCGTCGCGGGTGTTGAGCTCGTCGGCCCGTACGTACTGGAGGTAGTTGGTGCGTACGAGCAGAGCCAGGATGAGGATTCCGCAGAAGACCGAGATCCGGCGCAGGGGCTTGTTCACGGGCGGACCACCTGGGTCATCTCGGCGTCGGAGGAGGGTGCGGGGGCCGGGGCGGGGCGGCGCGCGGTGTCGCTGATGCGGATCAGGATCCCGATCAGGGCCCAGTTGGCGATCACGGACGATCCACCGGCGGCGAGGAAGGGCATCGTCATACCGGTCAGCGGGATGAGGCCCATGACACCGCCGGCGACGACGAAGACCTGGATGGCGAAGGCGCCGGAGAGGCCGATCGCGAGGAGCTTGCCGAACGGGTCGCGGGCGGCGAGTGCGGTACGGACGCCGCGTTCGACGATCAGACCGTAGACCAGCAGGACGGCCATCATTCCGGCGAGGCCGAGTTCCTCACCGACGGTGGAGAGGATGAAGTCGGCGTTGGCGGCGAAGCCGATCAGGTCGGAGTGGCCCTGGCCCCAGCCGGTGCCCAGAGTGCCGCCGGAGCCGAAGGACATGATCGCGTTGGAGATCTGTTCGCAGGCGCCGCTCACGTCGGTGGAGTAGCAGGCGAACGGATCCTGCCATGCGGTCACTCGCGACTGCACGTGCGGCTCGAAGGTGGCGACACCCACGGCGCCGGCCGCCGACATCAGCAGGCCGAAGACGATCCAGCTGGTCCGCTCCGTGGCGACATACAGCATGATCACGAAGAGGCCGAAGAACAGGAGCGACGTCCCGAGGTCGGTCTCGAAGACCAGGATCAGGATCGACAGCGCCCAGATGACCAGGATCGGCCCGAGGTCGCGGCCGCGGGGCAGGTAGAGGCCCATGAAGCGGCGGCTGGCGAGGGCCAGGGCATCACGTTTCACCATGAGGTAGCCGGAGAAGAAGATCGCGATGATGATCTTCGCGAACTCGCCGGGCTGGATGGAGAAGGGGCCGAGGCTGACCCAGATCTTCGCGCCGTTCACCGCGGGGAAGAACATGGGCAGGATTAGCAGGACCAGCGCTGCCACCATGGAGATGTAGGTGTAACGCTGCAGGATGCGGTGGTCCTTCAGGACTATCAGAACCGCGACCAGCAGCGCGACGCCGACCGCGGAGTACATCAGCTGCTTCGGGGCGTCGGGTGTGAACTTGCCCCACGCGGACTCGGCCCGGTTGATCAGCCGCTGCGACTGGTCCAGCCGCCAGATCAGCACCAGCCCCAGCCCGTTGAGCAGCGTGGCCAGCGGCAGCAGCAGCGGGTCCGCGTACGGGGCGAACTTGCGCACCACGAGGTGGGCCACGCCGCCGAGCAGGACCAGGCCGAGCCCGTATCCGAACATGCCGGAGGGCAGCTTGCCGTCGATGGCGAGGCCCACGTTGGCGTAGGCGAACACCGAGATGCCGATGGCGAAGACCATCATCATCAGTTCGGTGTTGCGCCGGCTCGGTGCGTCGATCGCGCCGATCGTGGTCGTGTTGGTGACAACGCTCATAGTGCTGAAGGCCCCCTACGGCTTTACTGCTTACCGCACTGCGGGACCAGCTTCTTCTCTTCCTCCGAGAGGCTGGGACCAGGAGTGGGAGTCGCTGAAGTCTGCTTGGTCTTGGTGGCGCCGGACGTCGAGGACGTCTTGGTGGCGTCCGTGTCCGTACTGCCGGCCTGGCCCTCGTCGCTGAGAGCGTTCTTCTCGGCCGCGCGGCGCTGTGCGTCCTTCTTGCAGGCGGTCGCCTGGGTGGAGAGTTCGGTGACCTTCTCGCGGGCGTCGGCGAGGCTGCCCTCGGCGATGGTCGCCTCGACCTGCTTGCGCTGGTAGGGCGGGAGGTACTTGAGTTCGATCTCGGGGTGGTCGTCCTCCACCTTCGAGAGCGAGACCCAGGCGAGGTCCTGGCTGATGCCCCGGTACAGCGCGACGTTGTCGTTCTTCGCGCCGACGTAGAACTGGGTCTGGGTCCAGCGGTAGCCGCCGTACAGACCGCCGCCGATGACCGCCAGCGCCAGCACGGTGTACAGCGACCGCTTGAGCCACTTGCGGCCGCCGGGCTTGACGAAGTCGTCGTCGGAGTAGGACCCGAAGGATCCGTCCGGCATTCCGTCGTAGCCGGCGTCGTCACCGCTGCCGGGGGGGCCGAAGCCGCCCGAGGGAGGCGGGACGGGACGGCCGAGGCCTGCCGCGCGTCCGGCGGGGGTCTCCATCGCGCCGCCGTCGTTCAGCTGGGCGGCCTGGTTCTCCGCGACCGCGCCGACGATGACCGGGGTGTCGTTGAGCTGCCCGGCCAGGGTGTCGTTGCTGTCGACGTCGAGGACGTCCGCGACGATGCAGGTGATGTTGTCCGGGCCGCCGCCGCGCAGGGCGAGCTGGATCAGGTCCTGGATGGTCTCCTGCGGGCCCTGGTAGCTGGCGAGCGTCTCCTCCATCGTCTGGTGGGAGACGACGCCGGAGAGGCCGTCGGAGCAGATCAGGTAACGGTCGCCGGCCCGGACCTCGCGGATGGAGAGGTCGGGTTCGACGTGGTCGCCACTGCCCAGCGCGCGCATCAGCAGGGAGCGCTGCGGGTGGGTGGTGGCCTCCTCCTCGGTGATCCGGCCCTCGTCGACCAGTCGCTGGACCCAGGTGTGGTCCTGCGTGATCTGGGTCAGTACGCCGTCACGCAGCAGGTACGCGCGTGAGTCGCCGACGTGCACGAGGCCGAGACGCTGACCGGTCCAGAGGAGGGCGGTGAGCGTGGTGCCCATGCCCTCCAGCTGCGGGTCCTCCTCGACCATCATGCGCAGCTGGTCGTTGGCCCGCTGGACCGCCGTACCGAGCGAGGTGAGGATGTCGGAGCCAGGTACGTCGTCGTCCAGCTGGACGAGCGTGGAGATCACCTCGGAGCTGGCGACCTCACCGGCTGCCTGGCCGCCCATTCCGTCGGCGATGGCGAGAAGGCGCGGTCCGGCATAGCCGGAGTCCTCGTTGCCTTCCCGGATCATGCCCTTGTGCGATCCGGCGGCGAAGCGCAGGGAAAGACTCATGCGCACCTCGCCCGTCGGCTCGGGGTACAGCCGGTCTCGAGCCACACTGCCCACCCTCCGGTCGGGAGCCCGGCCGGGTCCGATGCCCGGGCCGCCGCGGCTCGCTCGCTCCGCTCGCTCATTGTCGTACTACTTCCGCAGCTCGATGACGGTCTTGCCGATCCGGATCGGCGCGCCCAGCGGAACAGGCGTCGGGGTGGTGAGACGGGTCCGGTCCAGATACGTGCCGTTGGTGGACCCGAGATCCTCGACGATCCACTGGCCGTCACGGTCGGGGTAGATCCTGGCATGCCTGCTGGACGCGTAGTCGTCATCCAGCACGATCGTTGAATCATGGGCCCGGCCCAGCGAGATGGTCTGCCCCTGGAGCGCCACCGTGGTGCCGGTGAGAGTGCCCTCGGAGACGACCAGCTTGGTCGGTGCCCCCCGGCGCTGGCGGCCGGGTTGCTGACGTTGCTGCGGCGGTGCCGCGGCGGTTTGGCGTGCCTGTGGCGGGCGCGCGTCGGACGCGGTGCGGCGTGAGCCGCGCTGCGTCACGCGCGTTCCGAACAGGTCGCTTCGGATGACCTGGACGGCCACGATCACGAACAGCCACAGAACAGCCAGGAAACCTAGCCGCATGACCGTAAGGGTCAGCTCTGACATTGCCCCCGCTTCACCCTTCGGCTTGCCGGTAAACGATGGTGGTGTTGCCCACGACGATCCGCGAGCCGTCGCGGAGCGTAGCGCGGGTTGTGTGCTGCCCGTCTACCACGATGCCGTTGGTAGACCCGAGATCCTGGATCGTCGAGGGCGTTCCGGTCCGGATCTCACAGTGCCGGCGGGAAACGCCGGGGTCGTCGATCCGCACGTCGGCGTCGGTGCTGCGGCCCATCACCAACGTCGGGCGGGAGATCTGATGGCGGGTGCCGTTGATCTCGATCCAGCGTCGCACCTGCGTGTTCGGCAGGGGGCTGGGATTGGCCGGCGGGCGCCGGTCGGATGAGGGTGTCGCGGGACGCCCGGAGCCCGGCGGCGGGGCCGCGGGCATGGGCGGGGCGGAGGTGGGCGGGTAGCCGTAGCCGCCAGGGGCCTGCGGGGCGGCGGGGCGACCATGACCGGGACGCGCGGACGGGGCCGGCTGTCCGGACTGGTTCTGGAACCCCTGCTGGTCGGGCGGGCCCTGCTGTGACGAACTCGATGCCAGAGTGCGGCTGCGTACCCGGTAGAGCCCGGTGTCGAGGTCGTCGGCCTTCTCCAGATGGACCTTGATGGGGCCCATGAAGGTGTACCGCTGCTGCTTGGCGTAGTCCCGCACCAGGCCCGAGAGTTCGTCGCCCAGCTGGCCCGAGTACGGGCTGAGCCGCTCGTAGTCGGGGGCGCTGAGTTCGACGATGAAGTCGTTGGGGACGACGGTCCGCTCGCGGTTCCAGATGGTGGCGTTGTTGTCGCACTCCCGCTGGAGGGCTCCAGCGATCTCGACCGGCTGCACCTCGGACTTGAAGACCTTGGCGAAAGTGCCATTGACGAGACCTTCGAGACGTTGCTCGAAACGCTTCATGACTCCCATGGGGCACCTCCTCCGGTGTCGTCGTCCCTGTACTGCTTACTGATCGTATCCACGCGTCGGGAAATCGGCTGGTTCCCCTTGTCTGCACTGCGGATGAGTGTCCCCCCTCACACGGATCGTAGAGGCGGCCTCCTGACAGTGTCCCGCACCTTGGGTGCACTCAGGAGGAGTGGGGGGCGTCCGCTCCGGGTTCCCGGTTCCCGTCAGGCGTTCGGCGAAACAAACGGATGTGAATCCACCCTGTCCAGCGTGCTAATCTTCCGGATGTCGCCAGGGGCTCGCACCGAAAAGTGAGAGTCGCTGGAAACACCACTCTTGCGCGAGTGGCGGAACGGCAGACGCGCTGGCTTCAGGTGCCAGTGTCCTTAGGGACGTGGGGGTTCAAATCCCCCCTCGCGCACAACAGGGAAGCCCCGCAGACCATGGTCTGCGGGGCTTCTTCGGTTTGCTCTCCGACTCGGGGCACAGCAGGGCTGATGCCGGGGCTCGTGGGGATGGGGGCCGGGCTTGGTTTCACGTGAAACGCCCGATTGGTTCTCCCTGGTGAGGCTGTCGGTGGGGCTGCCGCTGGGCACTGGTGGGGGCGTCGGCGGGGATGCGGGCCGGGTCGGCGCGGGGCCGGGAGTGCTGGGATCGTTATGCGGGAAGGCCGGGGTCCGTTGACTCCGGCCTTCCTTGTCGCATGCGCCATGGCCTCACGGCTCGGGTCGCGGCTCCCGTACGTCTCGGACGTCTCAGGTATCTCGGGTGTCTCAGGCGGCGAGCCGGGACGCGAGGCTCTTGGCCTTCTCCGCGGCGTCGGTGAGCGCCTTGGCGCGGGAGGTCTCGGCGAGCGGGATGAGCTCGGTCATCTCCGGCTTGCTGTGGGCCAGGGTCAGCTCCGGGACGATGAAGTCGACCTCGGCGGCGAACATGGACGTCAGCAGCGTCGCCAGATAGTTCTGGACGAACTCGGCGCCCTCGCGCGGGGTGCCGGCGGCGTAGGAACCGCCGCGACTGGCGACGACCGTGATCGGGGTGCCGGCCACCGGGCTGTCGGGCCCGATGTTGTGCCCGGCGATGATCACGTGGTCGAGCCATGCCTTCAGCGTCGACGGAATCGTGAAGTTGTACATCGGCGCACCGATCAGGACCGCGTCCGCAGCGGCCAGCTCGGCGGCGAGTTCGCCACGCAGCGGGTGCTCGGCGCCGGCGGCGACAGCCGCGGCGTTCAGGTGCGGCAGCGGGTCGGCGGCGAGATCGCGGTAGACGACTTGCCCGTCGGGGTGCTGCTCGCTCCAGGCCCGGACGAATGCGGCGGTGACCTCGCGCGACGCGGAGCCCTGGGGGAATGCGGCGGAGTCGAGGTGCAGC
This sequence comes from Streptomyces sp. NBC_01260, assembly GCF_036226405.1. Lineage (NCBI taxonomy): Bacteria > Bacillati > Actinomycetota > Actinomycetes > Kitasatosporales > Streptomycetaceae > Streptomyces > Streptomyces sp. NBC_01260. The sequence goes on from NZ_CP108464.1 coordinate 4,141,014, forward strand.
AGTGTGGCCATGGGGGTCTCCACGGGGTGTCGGTGGCGTGGCGGGGTTCGGTGGGGTGGCGGGCCGGTGAGGCGACCCAAGTTTTCGTGCGTACCTATTAATAACATAGGGACTTACGAATCGTAAGTCCCTCACGGCGGCGCAGTACCCTGGGCGTATGGCGGATCACAGCGAGCAGGCGTGCCGGCGGGTCGACGTGAGCATCACTCGCGTCTTCGAGCTGTTCGGCAAGCGCTGGACGGGGCCGATCGTCTCCGTGCTGCTTCAGCAGCCCGTGCACTTCGCCGATCTGCGGCGGGCGATTCCGGGCATCAGCGAGCGCATGCTCTCGGACCGGCTGTCCGAACTGGGGACAGCGGGCCTGGTGGTCCGGGAGGTCGACGAGGGTCCGCCGCTCAGGGTTTCGTACCGCCTGACGCAGGCCGGTGCCGCGATGGAGCCCGCGCTCAAGGAGCTGGGGCGCTGGGCGGAGAAGCATCTGAAGGACGGTGACGGCGGCTGTTGACGGCCGCTGCCGGCCGACGGGCTGCTGTGTACGGGGACCGGCGGAGCGGGCATTGGGGGCAGGTGCTGGAGTTGTCCACAGGCGGTCCGGCCGGTCATCCACCGGTCATCCACAGGGGCAGACGGACGCCGGTGAACGGCGGTAGCGTCGTCGGTAGTTGATGTGGGACCGGGGGGCCGGACGGCGGCTTCGAGCGAGGTCGGGGGAGCTGTGCGCCATGGGTGAGGTCGAAGCGACAGTGCCGGTGCGGCGGGCCGTGACGGACGATCCGCGCATTCCGGTGGTGCCCGGGTTCGCCCGCCGCGCTCACCCGATGGACCGGGGCGGCCCGCAATCACCGAGAGATGCGGGCAAGGCGCTGCGTGAGCGTGTGCCCCGGTCCTCGCACGCCTCGCTGGTCCTGCCTGCGGACCGGCCCGATGCGGTGCGGGCGGCCGAGGAGTCGAACCGGGGCCGGGTGCCCGCGCTCACGCCGATCCGGGTGGGGAGGATGGCTGCCACCCCGTTCGCCTTTCTCCGGGGTTCGGCCGGGCTGATGGCCCACGACCTGGTGGGCACCCCCGTCACCGGGGTGGGCGCCCAGCTCTGCGGGGACGCCCACGCGGCCAACTTCGGGCTGTACGGCGATGCGCGGGGCAGCCTGGTCATCGACCTGAACGACTTCGACGAGACGGTGACCGGCCCCTGGGAGTGGGATCTCAAGCGCCTTGCCACCTCACTGGTGCTCGCAGGCCGCGAGGTGGGCGCGGACGAGGAGACCTGTCGCAGGGGTGCGTACGACACGGTGGGCGCCTACCGGCGGACGATGAGGCTGCTGGCCAAGCTGCCGGCGCTCGACGCCTGGAATGCCATCGCCGACGAGGAACTCGTCTCGCACACGGACGCGCGGGATCTGCTCGGCACGCTGGAGCGGGTCTCGGAGAAGGCCCGCAACAACACCAGCGCCCGCTTCGCCGCGAAGTCCACGGAGGGCTCCGAGGACGGCGGACGCCGATTCATCGACGCACCGCCGGTGCTGCGCCGGGTGCCGGACGAGGAGGCCGCGTCCGTGGCGGCGGGGCTCGGCGACTATCTGTGCACCGTCTCGCAGGACCGGGTCCCGCTGCTCGCCCGGTACGCGATTCACGATGTGGCGTTCCGGGTGGTCGGCACGGGGAGTGTGGGCACCCGGTCGTATGTGGTGCTGCTGCTGGATCACCGGGGTGAGCCACTGGTGCTGCAGGTGAAGGAGGCCAGGCCCTCGGTGCTGGCGCCCCATCTGCCCGCCGTGGGGTTCGACGTGCCGGAGGTGGTGCACGAGGGGCGCCGGGTGGTGCTGGGGCAGAAGCGGATGCAGGTCGTCAGCGACATCCTGCTGGGCTGGGCGACCGTGGACGGGCGGCCCTTCCAGGTAAGGCAGTTCAGGAACCGCAAGGGCAGCGTCGACCCGGCGGCCCTGGCAGCCGACGAGGTCGACGACTACGGCCGGATGACCGGCGCGCTGCTGGCCCGCGCTCACGCGCACAGCGCCGATCCGAGGCTGATCGCGGGCTACTGCGGCAAGAACGACGAGCTGGACGAGGCGATGGCGGCGTTCGCGGTGACCTACGCGGACCGTACTGAGGCGGATCATGCCGAGCTCGAGCGGGCGATCGGCGCGGGCCGGATAGCCGCCGAGCCGGGGGTGTGACGCCCGTTCCGCCGACCGCGCGTCCCCGGGGCACGGGCCGTGGCCATACGCTGGACGGGTGACCCACGAAGCCGCCGGGGTGCCGACCACCCGGAACGACGATGACCGGCAGGACGACGACCGGCAGCACGAGCAGCCCGGCCGCCCGGCCGACGCGCACACGGAGACCGCTCCCGCCGGAGCCCCGGCCGCCGGCGCCGCGGAGCCCGGTACTGGAGAGGCCGGCGCCGCGGAGCCCGGTACCGCGGCGCCCGGCGAGGCCGAGGCCGCCGGAACCGCTGACGGTGCCGGCGGCGGAACTGCCGGGCAGGCGCGGCCCGAGGCGCGGCTCGCGCACGCTGTGCGGGTGGCCGAGCAGGCCCTGATCGAGTTCGAGATCGCGGTGGAGACCTTCCGGGTCGAGGTGGAGAACTTCTCCCGGCTGCACCACCAGCGGCTTGGCCCGATGTACGCGCGTCTCGACGAGCTCGACGCGCAGATCGCGGAGGCACGGGCCGCGAGGACCGGCGATCCCGAGGATCTGCGCAAGGCGCAGGAGGCGCGGGCGATCGTGATGCCCATGCCGGGTATCGACGAGTTGTTCCACGACTGGATGGACTCCGACGGGCTGTCCCCCGAGGCGAGCGCGATGCTGACCGAGCAGCCCGTCCGGCCGCCGAAGCGGGTCCGGCCGACCGAGGAGGCCCGCAAGCTGTACCGCGAGCTTGCGCGCAAGGCCCATCCGGATCTGGCCCAGGACGAGGAGGAGCGGGCCCGCCGGGACGAGTTCATCACCCGCGTCAACGCCGCGTACGGGCGTGGGGACGAGGCACTGCTCAAGGAACTGGCCCAGGAGTGGGCGGCCGGGCCGGCAGTCCCGGAGGCGGAGCTCGGCGAGGCCGACGAGCTCTACGCCCGGCTGAACTGGCTGACCCGGCGCAAGGAACTGCTGACGGTGCTCGCCCAGGAGCTGGAGCAGAGTGCGATCGGCGCCATGCTGCGGATGGCCCCGGACGATCCGGATCACCTGCTCGAGGAGATCGCCGATCAGCTGCTGGGCGAGGTGTCGCAGCGCGAGGCTGAACTGGCAGGTCTGGTGCAGTAGCGTTTCCGGTGACTTCGGAGCGTATTGACGAGAGAAGGCATGACCCATGAATTTCGGCCCGCTTCCCACGGTCGATGTCGCGGCGGTGCCGGCGGACGGCTTCGTGCTGGACGTACGGGAGGACGACGAATGGGCGGCCGGGCACGTCGACGGTGCCCTGCACATTCCGATGAGTGACTTCGTGGGCCGCTTCGGTGAGCTGACCGAGGCCGCCCAGGACGGCCGGCGCGTGCATGTGATGTGCCGGGTCGGCGGCCGGTCCGCCCAGGTCACCCAGTACCTGGTGCAGCAGGGCATCGACGCCGTGAACATCGACGGCGGAATGCTCGCCTGGGACGGTGCCGGGCGCCCGATGGTCACCGACAGCGGGAACCCGGCCTTCGTCGTCTGACCGGGGCTTCTTCGGGCGGGGCCTCCTCGGTCCCTGCCCTCTTTCTTCTGGCCGGGGGCGTTGTCCGGCCCCCGGCCAAGGCGTCTCCTGACCCGGGCCTTGTCCGGGCTCCTCGGCGCCGGTGCGTTCAGTCGAGTTCAGTCGAGGGAGTGCGCGGCCAGCAGGTCGCCCAGTGCCTCCTCGTGGGCCGCGGCCGGGCCGAGGGAGAGCTCGATCTGCTTCGCCCAGGCGTGGAAGCGGTGCAGGGGGTAGTCGGTGTCCGCGCCGAAGCCGCCGTGCAGGTGCTGTGCCGTCTGCACGACCCGGCGGACCCCGTCGGATGCCCAGATCTTCGCCACGGCGACATCGCCCGCAGCGGGCAGCGTGCCACTCCCGCCGGTGGCGATCCGCCAGGCCGCCTGCCAGAGGGTCACCTCCATGGCCCGCAGGTCGATGTATCGGTCCGCGGTCTGTACGGCGACGGACTGGAAGGTCGCCACGGGGAAGCCGAACTGCTCGCGCTTTCCGGTGTACTGGCTCGTCATGGCCAGGACGGCCTCACCCAGGCCCAGCGCGAGTGCGCAGGTTCCGGTGGTGAGCAGCGCGTGCAGCCATTCCCAGGCCCCGGCGGCGTCGATCAGCTCGCGGCGGGCGATCCGTACCGCGTCCAGCCGTACCTCGCCGAACAGTTCACCGCTGGTGGAGACCTGCTCGGCGATGGTGACGCCGTCGTGGCCGCGGCGGATCAGGGCCAGAACGGCCCGGCCGTCCCCGGTGTGGGCGGGCACCGCGATCCAGTCCGCCGCCTGCGCCCACGGCACGGCCGACTGCACACCGTCGAGTACCCAGACAGCTTCGGAGCCGTCGCCGGCGTCCCCGTCGGCCTCGCGCCCGTCGTCGGCCGGGCGGGCCGTGACGGCGAGTTCGGCCGGATCGTGGCCGGTGCGCCCATTGGCTCCGACGGTGAGGACCAGCTCACCGCGGCCGACGCCGGGCAGCAGCTCGGCGGCCAGCTCCTGGTCCCCGTAGCGCTGGAGCGTCATCGCGACCGCGCACGTCTCCAGCAGAGGGACCCGCGCAAGGACCTTCGCGGACTCGCGCAGCACCAGGCAGAGCGCGATCAGGTCGAGGCCGGCTCCGCCGTGCTCGGGCGACAGTGTCAGGCTCAGCAGATCCCCGGCGGCGAGACCGGCCCACAGCGGCCTGTCGATGTCCTCGGCCACCGCACCCGGTACGAGTGCGGGGCTGGGAACCGCGTCGGGCTCGACGCCCGAGAAGACCGCTCGTGCCGCCTCTGCGGCTGCCTGCTGTTCCTCGGTGAAGGTGAAGTCCACTGTCCTGGCCTCCCGCGAACCGCTGCGCCCGTACCCGGACCTGACGGAGCGTCAAGATAGAACAGGTTCTACAAGAAGGGAACAGGTGCGGTGCAGTGCGCGGTGACGGGCGAACTGCGTTGCGGTGGGCGGAACAGTCACCGGTCGAAGTCGAGCTCCACCTCCCCGGTCACCGGATGGGACTGGCAGGCCAGCACATAGCCCGCCCCCGTCTCTTCCGGTTCGAGCGCGAAGTTGCGGTCCATCCGGACCTCGCCGGAGACCAGGAAGGCCCGGCAGGTCCCGCACACGCCCCCCTTGCAGGCGTACGGCGCGTCCGAGCGGCTGCGGAGCACCGTCTCCAGCAGCGATTCGCCGTCCTGCACCGGCCACGTGCCCGAGCGGCCGTCCAGGGTCGCCGTGAGCATGCTGCCGACCGGGGCCTCGATCCGGGGCCGGACTGCCGTGCCGGGCCCGTCGTCGACGTGGAAGATCTCCTGGTGGATACGGGTCCGCTCGACGCCCAGACCGTGCAGCGCGCCCTCGGCTGCCCGGACCAGACCGAGCGGACCGCACAGGTACCAGCCGTCCACCTCGGCCACCGGCAGCAGCGCGGGCAGCAGACCGGTGAGCCGCTCGCGGTCCAGCCGGCCCGAGGGGAGGCCGGCCTGCTGCTCCTCCCGGGAGAGCGCGGTGACCAGCTGGAACCGGTCCGGATAGCGGTCCTTGAGGTCGGCGACCTCGTCCAGGAACATCGTCGACGCAGCGGTCCGGTCGCTGCGGATCAGGCAGAACGAGGCGTCGGGCTCCCGGGCCAGCAGCGTCGCCGCGATGGAGAGCACCGGGGTGATCCCGCTGCCGCCGACGACCGCCGCGAACTGCCCGGCGCGCGGCGTGAGCACGAAGCGGCCCATCGGAGGCATCGCCTCGACCTGATCGCCGACAGCGAGCTCCTTGAGCGCGTACGTGGAGAACGCGCCGCCGTCGACGAGCCGGATGCCCACCCGCAGCGCAGGGTCGGCCGGCTGCTCGGTGGCCGGTGCGCAGATCGAGTACGAGCGGCGGACCTCCTCACCGGCGACGGTGTAGCGGACATTGAGGTGCTGGCCGGGCTTGTGGCGGAACGTCTCGCGCAGTTCCGGCGGCACGGCGAACTCGACGGCCACCGAATCGTCGGTGAGCCGTTCGATCGCGCTGACCCGGAGCGGATGGAACATCTACAACTCCTTGAAGTGATCAAAGGGCTCGCGGCATGTCACACACCTGCGCAGCGCCTTGCAGGCAGTCGACGAGAACCGGCTCAGCAGCTCCGTGTCGGTGGAGCCGCAGTGCGGGCAGCGCACCGACAGGGCGAGCGGCACGGGCCCGGCGGCGGGGGAGGCCGCATCACGCGACCGAGGGGGCGCTATGCCGAACTCCGTGAGCTTGCGCCGGCCTTCCGCGCTGATGTCGTCCGTGGACCAGGCCGGGGCGAGGACGGTGACCACGGAGACCTCGGTCATGCCGTGGTCGAGCAGCACGCGCTCGATGTCCGTGGACATGGTCTCCAACGCGGGGCAGCCGGTGTAGGTGGGGGTGAGCCGGACCTTGACGCGGCCCGGTGCGAGCATCTCCACCCCCCGGAGCACACCCAGCTCCTCAAGGGTCAGCACGGGCAGCTCCGGGTCGGGGACGGAGCCCGCGAGGTGGCGCAGCTCCTCCTCCAGTGCCGTCCAGGTCACCATGACGCCCCCGGGTGGCTGCGGTGCAGATGCTGCATCTCGGCGATCATCCGGCCGAAAGGCTCCGTGTGGATGCCCTGACGGCCCGCTCCGGCCGTCCAGGCGCCGGACTGCGGCCCGGCCGGTACCGTCAGCGTGGCCCGTTCCAGTACGTCGGTGACGGATGCCAGCCAGTCGCTCCGCAGGGCCTTCCAGTCCACCTCCACGCCTTCGACGGGCTGGAACAGTTCACCGGTGAAACGCCACAGCGCGTCCACCGCGCGCTGCATCCGGTCGTGGCTCTCCGCCGTTCCGTCACCGAGGCGCAGCGTCCACTGCTCGGCGTGGTCACGGTGATAGGCGACCTCCTTGACGGCCTTGGCCGCGATCCCGGCGAACTCGCCGTCACCGGCCGCCAGCTGCTCGTACAGTCCGTGCTGGTGGACGGAGAAGTAGAGCTGACGGGCGATGGTGTGGGCGAAGTCGCCGTTCGGCTGCTCGACCAGCTGGACGTTGCGGAAGGCGCGCTCCTCGCGCAGATACGCCAGCTCGTCCTCGTCCCCGGCCAGGGAGAGCAGCAGGCGGGCCTGGCCCAGCAGGTCCAGGGCGATGTTGGCGAGGGCCACTTCCTCCTCCAGTACGGGGGCGTGGCCCGCCCACTCCCCCAGCCGGTGCGAGAGCACCAGCGCGTCGTCGCCGAGGGCGAGGGCCGCGGTCACAGGTGCTTCACCCCGTCCGGGATCTTGTAGAACGTCGGGTGCCGGTAGGGCTTGTCGCCGGCCGGCTCGAAGAACGTGTCCTTCTCGTCCGGCGAGGACGCCGTGATCCGGTTGGACGGCACCACCCAGATGGAGACCCCTTCGGACCGGCGCGTGTACAGATCGCGAGCGTTGCGCAGGGCCATCTCGGCGTCCGGGGCGTGCAGGCTGCCGGCGTGGGTGTGGGAGAGGCCACGCCGCGAGCGCACGAATACCTCCCACAATGGCCAGTCGGTCGAACTGCTCATGCTGTCGCCTCCCCGTTCGGTACAACTGTCTGCTTCTGTGCGTATGCCGCGGCGGCGTCGCGCACCCAGGCGCCTTCCTCGTGCGCCCGGCGGCGCTGTGTGAGGCGCTCCTCGTTGCACGGGCCGTTCCCCTTCAGGACCTCCTGGAACTCCGTCCAGTCGATGGCCCCGAAATCGTGCTGACCGCGCTCCTCGTTCCACCGGAGGTCCGGGTCGGGGAGGGTGAGCCCCAGTACCTCTGCCTGCGGGACGCAGATGTCGACGAAGCGCTGCCGCAGCTCGTCGTTGGAATGCCGCTTGATCTTCCAGGTCATCGACTGGGCGGAGTGCGACGAGGCGTCGTCCGGCGGGCCGAACATCATCAGGGACGGCCACCACCAGCGGTTCACCGCGTCCTGGGCCATCTCGTGCTGTGCGGCCGTGCCGCCGCTGAGGGCCAGCAGCAGTTCGTAGCCCTGCCGCTGGTGGAAGGACTCCTCCTTGCAGACACGGACCATCGCGCGGGCATAGGGGCCGTAGGAGCAGCGGCACAGAGGCACCTGGTTGGTGATCGCGGCGCCGTCCACGAGCCAGCCGATCGCGCCCACGTCCGCCCAGGTCAGGGTGGGGTAATTGAAGATCGACGAATACCGCTGACGGCCCGCGTGGAGCTTGTCGAGCAGCTCCTCGCGGCCGGTGCCGAGGGTCTCGGCGGCGCTGTACAGATAGAGACCGTGTCCCGCCTCGTCCTGCACCTTCGCGATCAGGATCGCCTTGCGGCGCAGCGAGGGCGCTCGCGTGATCCAGTTGGCCTCGGGCTGCATGCCGATGATTTCGGAGTGGGCGTGCTGGGCCATTTGCCTGACCAGCGAGGCGCGGTAGGCGTCAGGCATCCAGTCACGCGGCTCGATGCGCTCGTCGGCCGCCACCGCGGCGTCGAAAGCCGCCGCCAAGGCCCCGTCCGCCCCATCCCTACTGCCCGCTGTCGCCTGCGCTGTCTGGCCCGCAGTCACTGCCGCCATCCCGGACTCCCTACCGACCGATCGTTCGGTTCAATGTCTTCAATGGTGAGTCTGCGGCCCGTAGGGTGTCAACCCTGTGGATAACTGACCGGGATCGACGGGGATCGGGGCGGGATGGATTCGTACGACGACAGGGGCGTCGGCGGTGGGGACGGGCGCTTTGCCGGGCCCGATTCAGGGAGGGTTCCAACGGTTCCTGAACCGCGTGCCGAGCCTGAACCTCGTACCGATCCCGATTCCGATCCGGAGCCTGGTCCGGAGCCCGAGACGGAGCCCGAGCCCCGTGTCGGGTCGGAGTTCCGTACCGGGTCGGAGTTCCGTACCGGGTCGGAGTCCCGTACCGGGATCGCGGCGCTGTCGTTTCCGTACCAGGTCGCCGCCGCTGTGGCGCTGGCGGTGATCGGGCTGATCACCTGCACTCAGCTGGCGATGGTGTTCCTGCATGTCGCCCCCTCCAATACGCTGACCAAGCAGCACGGCAAGGGGGTCGACGAATGGATCTATCCCGAGTTCGAGCAGAACTGGAAGCTCTTCGCCCCCAATCCGCTTCAGCAGAACATCGCCGTGCACGTACGTGCTGAGATAGCCGGTGCCGACGGCCGTCGTACCACCCCCTGGATGAACCTCTCGGGCGAGGACGGCAAGGCGATACGCGGCAATCCGCTGCCCAGCCACGTCCAGCAGAACGAGCTCCGCCGGGGCTGGGACTTCTACCTCGGGTCCCACGACAGCCAGAACCGGGCCAACGGGCTGCGCGGCACCCTCTCCGAGCAGTACATCCGCCGCATAGTCATGCTGCGCCTCGGTGAACACGACTACGGCGGCACCGTCGAACGGATCCAGGTCCGCTCCGAGGTGCGGTCCGTCGCGGCGCCCGCGTGGAGCAACGAGAAGATCAGCACGAAACCGTCCTACCGGGTACTGCCCTGGTGGACCGTCACCGCAGCCGACCTCCCCGAGGGTGCGGCGGACCCGAAGGAGACGGACCAGTGAGCACGCCCGGCCCCGACCGCCGGCTCGCCCGCGGTATCCAGCGCATCACCGCCTCGTCCCTCGGCCGGTACCAGAGCGCCGTCATCCGGATCGGCTTCTCCGCCACGTACCTGCTGTTCCTGCTGCGGGAGCTGCCGCACCGGCACGAGATGTACGGCCCGAACGCCCCGTGGCGCTGGGACATGGCGGAGCAGCTGATATCGAACAACCAGGCCTTCACCACACTCATGTGGTCGGACAGCACCGTCTGGTTCGAGATCGTGTACGCGCTGGCGATCCTCGCCGCGGTGTTGCTGCTGGTGGGCTGGCACACCCGCGCCGTGTCCATCCTGTTCATGGCCGGAGTCCTCTCGCTGCAGAACCGCAGCATCTTCATGGGCGACGGCGGCGACAACGTCCTCCACCTGATGGCGATCTACCTGGTGCTGACCCGGTGCGGGCAGGTCTGGTCGCTGGACGCCCGGCGCGCCGCGCGCGGAGCACAGGCGGTCCGGGCCGCGGACGGGGGCGGGGAGCCGGTAGGTGGCGGGGAGGCCGGCGGGGGACGTCCGGTGCGCGGGGACGTGGCCGGTCCGCTGCTGTGGGTGGCGTTCGGCGCCGTTCTGCTCGGGGCCACGGTGACGGACAGCCTGGGCGGAACCGTCTGGCTGCCGGTGCTGTTCTGGGTTCTGTGGACCGGCCACGGTGCATGGTGGGCCGTGAACCGGTACGCGCCGCACAGCGAGTCGCGCACCCTGCTCGACATCATCGCCAACCTCGCCCACAACGCCACCCTCGTCGTGATCATGGCCGAGGTCTGCCTGATCTACTCCACCGCGGGCTGGTACAAGATCCAGGGTTCGAGGTGGCAGGACGGCACGGCGCTGTACTACCCGCTCAAGCTCCACTACTTCACGCCGTGGCCCGGCCTCTCCGACATCCTCGCCTCAAGCGGGGTGATGGTGATGGTGCTGACGTACGCCACGGTCATCGTGCAGGTCGCGTTCCCGTTCACCCTGTTCAACCGGCGGGTCAAGAACGTCCTGCTCGTCGTGATGATCGGCGAGCACGCCGGTATCGCCCTGCTGCTGGGGCTGCCCTTCTTCTCGATGGCCATGATCGCCGCGGACGCCGTCTTCCTGCCGACCGTCTTCCTGGTGTGGCTGGGGAGCCGGGCGGCGCTCGGGCGCGAGCTGTTGTTCCGGCCGCGCGGCAAGGTCCCGGGGACCCGGGACGGAGCCGAGGACCGGGAGGCACCGCAGCACAGCGGCGGCGGGGGCCATACGCTCGTCGGGTGAGCAGCGAGACCGGGAGCACCGGCAGTACCAGCAGGAATCCGTCGACCGATGAGTCCGCGACGGCCGAGCCGCCCGTGGTGGACGAGCCGGCTCAGTACGACGACGGGTTCGGGGCGGAGATCGGCGTCGGGCCGCACCCGCTGCCCTGGCCCGTGGGCGAGCGCTACGACCCCGAGCTGCTCGCCCACGGCGACCGGCGCAATGTGGGCGACGCGTACCGGTACTGGACCCGGGAGGCGATCGTCGCCGATCTGGATCTGCGGCGGCACGACTTCCACGTGGCGGTGGAGAACTGGGGCCACGACTTCAATATCGGCTCGGTGGTGCGCACCGCGAACGCGTTCCTCGCCAAGGAGATCCACATCGTGGGGCGGCGGCGCTGGAACCGTCGCGGGGCGATGGTCACCGACCGCTACCAGCATGTCCGCCACCACCCCGACACCACGGATCTGACCGCCTGGGCGGAGGCCGAGGGGCTGCCGATCATCGGCATCGACAATCTGCCGGGCGCGGTGCCGCTGGAGCGGACCGAGCTGCCGCGGCGCTGTGTGCTGCTGTTCGGGCAGGAGGGGCCCGGACTGACCGAGGAGGCCCGTAAGCACGCGTCGATGGTGTGCTCGATCGCGCAGTTCGGGTCCACGCGGTCGATCAATGCGGGGGCGGCGGCGGCGATTGCCATGCACGCGTGGGTGCAGCGCCATGCGGACATCCCCGGGGCGGGCGTGTAGGCCCGTACCCGGGGGCTCCGTCTCCGGGCCCCCGGTCCGCCCCGGTCCGCACATGCCGGACGGGGGCGGATGGAGGGCGCCGTCAGCGCTGGCGGCGGACTTCCAGGGTGCGGAAGCGGTTGGATACGAAAGCTCCGTCGCACAGGGCCGCGTTGGCCGCCGGGTTGCCGCCCGAGCCATGGAAGTCGGAGAACGCCGCCGTCTGGTTCACGTACACCCCGCTCGTCAGATTCAGCGAGAGCTGGGCCGACTCGTCCAGGCAGACGTCCACCAGTGTGCCCTCCACCTCGGGCGATGTGGTGTACGCGCCCACCGTCATCGCGCCCTTCTCGCGGATCGTGCGGCGCAGCAGTGCCACGGCGTCCGCCGTCGAGTCGACCGCGACCGCGAACGAGACCGGGCCGAAGCACTCCGACAGGTAGGGGGAGTCGTCGTCGGGCTTCGCGCCGTCCAGCTTGACGATCAGTGGCGTACGGACCACCGCGTCCGGGAAGTCGGGGTTGGCCACTTCCCTTGAGGGCAGGGCGACTTCGCCGAGCTTCGCGGCCGCCTCCAGACGGGCCCGCACCTCCGGGTTGACCAGGGCGCCGAGCAGGGCGTTGGCCCGTGCGTCGTCACCCAGGAGTCCGGCGACCGCTGCGGCGATGTCGACGACCACGTCCTCGTACGTCTTCTCGCCGATGTCCGTCGTGATGCCGTCGCGGGGAATCAGCAGGTTCTGCGGGGTGGTGCACATCTGGCCGCTGTAGAGGGAGAGCGAGAACGCCAGGTTGGAGAGCATGCCGCGGTAGTCGTCGGTGGAGTCGAGGACGATCGTGTTGACCCCGGCCTTCTCCGTATAGACCTGGGCCTGAAGGGCGTTGGCCTCCAGCCAGTCACCGAACGCCGTGGATCCGGTGTAGTCGATGATCCTGATCTCGGGGCGCAGTGCCAGGGACTTGGCGATGCCCTCGCCCGGCCGCTCGGCGGCCAGGGCGACCAGGTTGGGGTCGAAGCCCGCCTCGGTGAGCACCTCGCGCGCCAGCTGAACGGTGAGGGCCAGCGGAAGCACCGCACGGGGGTGCGGTTTGACCAGGACGGGATTGCCGGTGGCGAGCGAGGCGAAGAGGCCCGGATAGCCGTTCCACGTGGGGAAGGTGTTGCAGCCGATCAGCAGGGAGATGCCGCGGCCCGCCGCGGTGAACGTCTTGTGCAGCTCGATCGGGTCGCGCTTGCCCTGGGGCTTGGACCAGTCCGCCGTCCGCGGAGCGCGGATCTGCTCCTCGTACGCGTACGCCACCGCCTCCAGGCCGCGGTCCTGGGCGTGCGGGCCACCGGCCTGGAACGCCATCATGAAGGCCTGTCCGCTGGTGTGCATCACCGCGTGGCCGAACTCATGGGTGCGGGCGCTGATCCGGGCCAGGATCTCCAGACAGACCAGGGCCCTGGTCTCGGGCCCCGCCTCGCGCCAGGCCGGCATCCCCGCGCGCATCGCCGGAATCAGGACATCCGGATCGGCGTGCGGGTACTCGACGCCGAGCTCCGGTCCGTACGGGGAGATCTCCCCGCCCGTCCACCCGTCGGTGCCCGGCTGGCCGAGGTCGACACGCGTGTTCAGCACGGCGTCGAAGGCGGCCTTGCCCTCGGCGGCGCCCAGGCTGCCGGGGGAGCCGCCCTCGCCGTACGCCTTCGGGTGCTCGGGGTGCGGGGACCAGTAGGCACGCGAGCGGATCGCGTCGAGGGCCCGGTCGAGCGTGGGGCGGTGCTTCTCGGTCAGCTGGTGCGGGGAGAGCTCGGCGGCCATGACGGACCAACTCCTCATCGAGCTGGGCAGGGACGGGCGGACAGAGTTAGAGTAACCGAACGATCGGTCGGGACAAGGGGCCCCACGAAACCTGTGGACAACTCGTAGGGGAGGATCGCTGGCATGACCACGGCCAAGCGGGACACGTACACCCCGGAGACCCTGCTCACCGTCGCTGTCCGTGTCTTCAACGAGCGCGGTTACGACGGCACGTCCATGGAGCACCTCTCGAAGGCGGCGGGGATCTCCAAGTCGTCCATCTACCACCATGTGGCCGGCAAGGAAGAACTGCTGCGGCGAGCGGTCAGCCGGGCGCTGGACGGGCTCTTCGGAATCCTCGACGAGTCGGGTGCGACGCGCGGTCGCGCGATCGGGCGGGTCGAGTACGTCACCCGTCGTACCGTCGAGGTGTTGATAGCCGAACTGCCCTACGTCACGCTGCTGCTGCGGGTGCGGGGCAACACGAAGACCGAGCGCTGGGCGCTGGAGCGGCGGCGCGAGTTCGACCAGCGGGTGGGCGATCTGCTCAAGGCCGCGGTCGCGGACGGCGACCTCCGTTCCGACGTGGACATACGCCTGGCGACCCGGCTGCTTTTCGGCATGGTCAACTCCCTGGTGGAGTGGTACCGGCCGTTGCCGGACGGCGGCGCGGAACGGGACCAGCTCGCGGACACCGTCGTACAGCTGGCCTTCGACGGCATGAAGTCCAGCCGCTGAGCCGCTGAGCCGCGCTGGGCCCACGGCCCGTCCTGTCTCGCCTCAGGTGAGCTCCGTGGGGCGGTCGGGGCCCGGGGCCAGGTCCGTCTCCTCGAACACCAGCAGGGTGCGGGTGGAGAGCACCTCCGGGATGGACTGGATCCTGGTCAGCACCAGCTCGCGCAGTGACCGGTTGTCCCGTGTGTGCACCAGCAGCAGGACATCGAAATCGCCGCTGACCAGCGCGATGTGCGTGGCTCCCGGCAGCGCCTGGAGCTGCTCCCGAACGGTGCGCCAGGAATTCTGGACGATCTTGAGCGTGATGTAGGCGGAGGCCCCCTGCCCCGCCCGTTCATGGTTCACCCGCGCGCTGAAGCCCCGGATCACCCCGTCGTCGATGAGCCGGTTGATCCGGGCGTAGGCGTTGGCGCGCGACACATGGACGCGATCGGCCACCGACCGTATCGAGGCGCGGCCGTCCGTCTGGAGCAACCGGAGGATGGCGCGGTCGATGGAGTCGAGCGGGCGTGCCGGAGGAATCCGGCCGGGGTCCTCGCCCCCGTCAGCCATTTGTTCAGCTGCCATGTTCCCGCGCCTCCCTGTCCTGGACGAGCTGTCCCCATCCCAGGCTGTGGAGAACCGTTTGTCCACAGGCTGACGGCGCCTGTAGCCAAAATGCGCTCGCGACCGAACAATCGGTAGGTGAGGCGCACCACATGCGTGCCTCACGCAGTCATTGATATTTCGACATATTTCGACACCCCTCGATGTCGGGGCACCCCCGACGTCGACAGTTGCCGCTCGATACCCCTCGATGCCAGGAGGTGCTTGTCATGACGGTCCAAGAGCTGCCCGGCGCGGCCGCCTACCGGCCCACGCCGCCGCCGGCGTGGAAGCCGCTCACCGACCCGGCGCCGCTGCTCCCGGACCCCGAGCCGTACCGTGTGCTCGGTACGGACGCCGCGGCCGACGCAGACCCGGAACTGCTGCTGCGGCTCTACGCCGAGCTGGTGCGCGGCCGGCGCTACAACACCCAGGCGACCGCCCTCACCAAGCAGGGCCGGCTCGCCGTCTATCCGTCGAGCACGGGGCAGGAGGCCTGCGAGATCGCGGCCGCCCTGGTGCTGGAGGAGCGGGACTGGCTCTTCCCCAGCTACCGCGACACGCTCGCGGCCGTGGCGCGGGGGCTGGATCCGGTCGAGGCGCTGACCCTGCTGCGGGGCGACCGGCACACCGGCTACGACCCGCGCGAGCACCGCATCGCCCCGCTCTGCACCCCCCTCGCCACCCAGCTGCCCCATGCCGTGGGCCTGGCGCACGCGGCGCGGCTCAAGGGGGATGACGTGGTCGCGCTCGCCATGGTCGGCGACGGCGGCACCAGCGAGGGCGATTTCCACGAGGCGCTCAATTTCGCGGCCGTCTGGAAGGCCCCGGTCGTTTTCCTCGTGCAGAACAACGGCTTCGCCATCTCCGTACCGCTGGCCAAGCAGACCGCGGCACCCTCCCTGGCGCACAAGGCCGTGGGGTACGGGATGCCGGGCCGGCTGGTCGACGGCAACGACGCGGCGGCGGTGCACCAGGTCCTCTCCGAGGCGGTCGAGCGGGCCAGGAGCGGCGGCGGCCCGACGCTCGTGGAGGCCATCACCTACCGCATGGACGCGCATACGAACGCCGATGACGCGACCCGCTACCGCGGCGACAGCGAGGTCGAGGCGTGGCGGGCCCACGATCCGGTCCAGCTCATGGAGCGGGAGCTGACCGGGCGCGGGCTGCTCGGAGCCGACGGCATCGAGGAGGCACGCACGGCCGCCGAGCGGATGGCGGCCGGACTGCGCGAGCGGATGAACGCGGATCCGGTGCTCGACCCGATGGATCTCTTCACCCATGTGTACGCGGAGCAGACCACCCAGCTGCGTGAGCAGGCGGCCCGCCTGCGCGTCGAGCTGGACGCGGAGAACGAGCAGCACGGCACGGACGACGGGGGAGCAGGGCGATGACCACCGCAGCGGCCACGGCCGGAGAGCGGACGGCGAAGGCCAAACCCGCCACCATGGCGCAGGCCCTCGGGCGTGCGCTGCGCGACTCGATGGCGCAGGACCCCTCCGTGCACGTCCTCGGGGAGGACGTCGGGACGCTCGGCGGTGTCTTCCGGATCACCGACGGCCTGGCGAAGGAGTTCGGCGAGGACCGTTGCACGGACACCCCGCTGGCCGAGGCCGGCATCCTCGGGGCGGCCGTCGGCATGGCGATGTACGGGCTGCGGCCCGTCGTCGAGATGCAGTTCGACGCCTTCGCCTATCCGGCGTTCGAGCAGCTCATCAGCCATGTCGCCAAGATGCGGAACCGGACCGCGGGCGCCATGCCGCTGCCGATCACGGTCCGGGTGCCGTACGGCGGCGGAATCGGCGGCGTCGAGCACCACAGCGACTCCTCGGAGGCGTACTACATGGCGACTCCTGGTCTCCATGTCGTCACGCCCGCCACCGTCGATGACGCCTACGGGCTGCTGAGGGCCTCGATCGCCTCCGACGATCCGGTGGTCTTCCTGGAGCCCAAGCGGCTCTACTGGTCGAAGGCGGCCTGGTCGCCGCACGCGCCCGCCCCCGTGGAGCCCATCGGGCGGGCCGTCGTGCGCCGGCCCGGACGCAGCGCGACCCTGATCACGTACGGGCCTTCCCTGCCCGTCTGCATGGAGGCCGCGCAGGCCGCGGTCGAGGAGGGCTGGGACCTCGAAGTCGTCGATCTGCGCTCGCTGGTGCCGTTCGACGACGAGACGGTGGCCGCCTCCGTGCGGCGCACCGGCCGTGCGGTCGTCGTCCATGAGTCCACCGGCTTCGGCGGTCCGGGCGGCGAGATCGCGGCCCGGATCACCGAGCGCTGCTTCCACCATCTGGAGGCGCCGGTGCTGCGCGTCGCCGGTTTCGACATCCCGTATCCGCCGCCGATGCAGGAGCGACACCACCTGCCGGGCGTGGACCGGGTGCTCGACGCCGTCGCGCGACTGCAGTGGGAGGCGGAGCACTGATGCCGCAGGTACTCGAATTCAAGCTTCCGGATCTCGGTGAGGGACTGACAGAGGCCGAGATCGTGCGCTGGCTGGTGGAGGTCGGCGATGTCGTCGCCATCGATCAGCCGGTCGTCGAGGTCGAGACGGCCAAGGCGATGGTGGAGGTGCCGTGCCCGTACGGGGGCGTGGTGACCGCGCGGTTCGGCGAGGAGGGTACGGAACTGCCGGTCGGGGCACCGTTGCTGACGGTCGCGGTCGGATCCGTGGAGCCGTCGGGGAGTACGGCGGAATCCGGGTCCGGTACGGGGGCCGCCGGGGCGGAACCGTCCGGGTCCGGCAATGTGCTGGTGGGGTACGGAACCGGCGCACCGCCGGTGCGCCGCAAGCGGGTACGGCCGGAGGGACTCTCGGCGCCCGCCGCCGCCGCCGCCACTTCTGCTGCTCAGCCTGTTCCGGTTGCTTCCGTTGCTCCGGTGCCCGCTGCGGTCGTGGCTTCCGCCGTCGTTCCGGACGGGGCACAGGGGCCGGTCGCCGTCGTCTCCCCGCTGGTGCGCAAGCTCGCGCGGCAGCACGACCTCGATCTGCGCCAGCTCTCGGGCTCAGGGCCCGACGGGCTGATCCTGCGGGCCGACGTGGAGTCCGCCATCCGGTCGGTCACCGCGACCCCGCAGGAGGCCGCGGTGACGGACCAGGCATCGGCACGTCCAGGCGGCGAACGGGTTCCGCTGCGCGGGGTACGGGGCGCGGTCGCCGACAAGCTGGCGCGCAGCCGGCGCGAGATCCCCGACGCCACCTGCTGGGTGGACGCGGATGCCACCGAGCTGATGGCGGCCAGGGCGGCGATGAACGCCGCCGGTGGTCCCGGTGCCGGGCCCAAGGTGTCGGTGCTCGCCCTGCTCGCCCGTATCTGCACAGCCGCCCTGGCCCGGTACCCCGAACTCAACTCCACGGTGGACCAGGAAGCACGGGAGATCGTGCGGCTGTCCGGTGTCCACCTCGGGTTCGCGGCCCAGACCGAGCGGGGGCTGGTCGTCCCGGTCGTACGGGATGCGCAGGCGCGCAGCACGGAGTCGATCGGGGCCGAGATCACCCGGCTCACGGAGGCCGCCAGGACGGGAACGCTGAAGCCGGCTGAGCTGACCGGTGGCACGTTCACGCTCAACAACTACGGGGTGTTCGGGGTGGACGGCTCGACCCCGATCATCAACCACCCCGAGGCGGCGATGCTCGGTGTCGGCCGTATCGTCCCCAAGCCGTGGGTGCACGAGGGCGAGCTGGCCGTGCGGCGGGTCGTCCAGCTCTCGCTGACCTTCGACCACCGGGTCTGCGACGGCGGCACGGCGGGAGGTTTCCTGCGCTACGTGGCCGACTGCGTGGAACAGCCGGCGGTGCTCCTGCGGGCGCTGTAGGCACCGCCGCCGGTATTCCCGCTTCTTCCGGTTCTCCCTGTTCCGTTCCGCGTTCCGTTCCGCGTTCCGTTCCGCGTTCCGTTCCGCGTTGATCCACGGGAGCGCGGACGGGGAGGACCCACCGGGCCGGACGGCCCGCATACTCGGGGCATGACCGCGTATGACGCCATCGTTCTCGCCGGAGGTGCCGCGAAGCGGCTCGGCGGTGCCGACAAGCCGGGGCTCCGGATCGGTGGCCGTGCGCTGCTCGACCGGGTGCTCGCGGCCTGTGGCGACGCCGGGACCACGGTGGTGGTGGGGGGCAGACGGCCCACGGTGCGCCCCGTGACGTGGGCGCGCGAAGAGCCGCAGGGCGGCGGTCCGTTGGCCGCACTCGGTGCCGGGGTGCGGCACACGGCGGCGGAGCGCCTTCTGGTGCTCTCCGCCGATCTGCCGTTTCTGGGGGCGGACACGGTCGGGTCCCTGCTGGCAGCCGTCGGCCGGGACGGCCTGGAAGGCGCTGTCTGCACCGATCAGGACGGCCGTGACCAGCCGCTGGTGGCCGTCTACCGGGCGGAACCGTTGCGCCGCGAACTGGCACTGCTCGCCGCGGAGCACGGTGGACTCGCCGGACTGCCCCTGCGGTTGCTGACGCACGAGCTGCGGCTCTCCCGGGTGGCTGCGGACCCGCTCGCCTCGTTCGACTGCGACACCTGGGAGGACATCGCTTCGGCCCGGGCCCGGATCAGAGAACATGGGACGGTGCTGGACGAATGGATCACCGCAGTCAAGAACGAACTGGCCATCGAAATCGACGTCGACACCGCCGTCCTGCTCGACCTCGCCCGTGACGCCGCCCACGGTGTCGCCAGGCCCGCCGCGCCCCTGACGACCTTCCTGGTCGGGTACGCGGCGGCGAAGGCGAGCAGCGACGGGGGCGGGCCCGAGGCAGTGGCCGAGGCCGCCCGTAAGGCCGCCGCGCTCGCTCTCCGCTGGGCGGACGAGACCGAGACGCCATGACGGGTCGCAGTGGCAGTACCGGGCGGCCCCCGGCTGCCGTGCAGAACCCGGCCGAGAGGAAGGGCCCGGCCGGGGCGAAGGACCTGGCCGACGCGGAGGGCGCCGCCGAGTCCGTTGAGTCCTTGGATTCCGTCGACTCCGCTGACGCCGAAGCGCGACGCGCGGCGAAGGCCGAGGCCGAGGCCGACGAGGAGCGGGCCGTCGCGCAGGCTCTTGCGCTGGTCGGCCGACAGCCGTACCGCGGCCCGGGTACTGGACCTGAACCTGTTAACGGCCCCGGCCCCGACCGGTCGCCGGACCCGACGTCGCCATCGGACCCGCCGCAGCCCGACCCCAGGGGCCCCGGAGACCCTGCCAGTCCCACCGGCTCCACCGGCTCCCCCGGCTCCACCGGCTCCCCCGGCTACACCGGCTCCCCGCGAAACGCCGACCGTGCCTCCGGCCGTGCCGCCGACCGGGCCTCCGAGGGCGGACGCCGCCCCGCCGCGCAGGCCCGGCGGCGTACCCACGCCACCGCGTGGGGCGAGGCGCGTGCCGTCGCGGCCCGCGCCGGGCGCGGGGTTCCTCCCCGCACCGGACGTCTCCCCCTCGACCACGCGCTCGGACACGTGCTGGCCGAGCCGCTCGCCGCCCTCACCGATCTCCCGTCCTTCGACACCTCCGCCATGGACGGCTGGGCCGTCGCGGGCCCGGGCCCGTGGCACATCCGGGAGAACGAGGGCGTCCTCGCGGGCCACGCCGCCCCCGCCCCGCTCCCCGACGGTGACGCCGTGCGCATCGCCACCGGAGCCCGTATCCCGGCGGACGCCACCGCCGTCATCCGGAGCGAACACGCTCAGGCCGACGGTGCGAAGGGACTGTTGTACGCGCAGCGACAGGTGAATCCCGGGCAGGACATCAGGCCGCGCGGACAGGAGTGCCGCTTTGGAGAGCAACTCCTCCCCGCCGGAACGCTGGTGACGCCCGCCGTTCTCGGGCTGGCCGCTGCCGCCGGGTACGACGAACTGCTCACCCGCCCCCGGCCGCGCGTCGATGTCCTGGTCCTGGGCGACGAACTGCTGACGGCCGGGCTGCCGCACGACGGGCTGATCCGTGACGCACTCGGCCCGATGATCGGCCCCTGGCTGCGCGCGCTGGGTGCCGAGGTCTCCGCGCCCCGCCGCCTCGGAGACGACGCGGAAGCCCTCCGCAAGGCGCTCGTCGCCTCCGACGCGGATCTGGTCATCACCACCGGCGGCACTGCTGCGGGACCGGTCGACCATGTGCACCCCGTGCTCGCCGATCTGGGGGCCGAGCTGCTCGTCGACGGTGTCGCCGTCCGCCCCGGCCACCCCATGCTGCTGGCCCGGCTCCGTGCCGGAGGGCCGTATCTTGTCGGGCTGCCCGGTAACCCCCTGGCCGCCGTGTCCGGGCTGCTCACGCTTGCCGAGCCACTGCTCAGCGGGCTGGCGGGCCGGACTTCGCAGGACCTCTACCGCGTCGCGGTCCGTGACGAGGTGCACGGCCACCCGCACGACACCCGGCTGGTCCCCGTGATCCATCGCACGGAAGGCGCCCGCGAGTTCACCCACCGCGCCGGAACCGGAACCGGAACCGGAACCAGAACCGGAGCCCGCGCCGGAACCGGAACCGGCGCCGGAATCGATCACGTCGTACCCCTGCATTACAACGGTCCAGCCATGCTGCGCGGGATCGCTGCCGCGGACGGGCTGGCCGTCGTGGAGCCGGGCGGGGTACGGTCCGGCACCGAGGTGGAGATCCTCGATCTACCGTGGGCCCCGGCGACGCCGTGGGCTGAAGGGTGTTTCACGTGAAACTTCCCGGCCATGACGCGATGGCCAGGCGCGCCGATGAGCATGTCGTACCCACCCGGGTGATGCTCCCGCGCCGGGTCGTCGACGGACCGGCGCGACAGGTCGCCAAGCGGCTGATGATGGCCCTGATGGTGCTGGCCGCCACGGTGCTCATCGTCTGGGCCGACCGCGGCGGCTACCATGACGCGGCCGACGACAAGGTCGACCTCCTGGACGCGGTCTACTACGCGACGGTCACCCTCTCGACCACCGGGTACGGCGATATCACCCCGTACAGCGACGGCGCCCGGCTCACCAATGTGGTGCTCGTGACACCGCTGCGCGTGCTCTTCCTCATCATCCTGGTCGGCACCACCCTTGAGGTCCTCACGGAGCGGACCCGCGAGGACTTCCGGCTGAAGCGTTGGAGAACCAACTTGCGTGACCACACCGTTGTCGTCGGCTTCGGCACGAAGGGCCGTTCGGCCATCCAGACCCTCTGCGCCACCGGCCTGAAGAAAGATCAGATCGTCATCGTCGACCCGGCGTCCAAGGTGATAGAGATCGCCAACGCCGAGGGGTACACCGGAGTGCTCGGTGATGCGACGCGCAGTGATGTGCTGCTGCGGGCCGAGCTGCAGAAGGCGCGTCAGATCATCATCGCCACCCAACGCGACGACACGGCGGTACTGGTCGCGCTGACCGCGCGCCAGCTCAACCGCAGTGCGAAGATCGTCGCCGCGGTGCGCGAGGAGGAGAACGCCCCGCTGCTGCGGCAGTCCGGTGCCGATGCCGTGATCACCAGTGCCAGCGCGGCCGGCCGGCTGCTCGGCCTCTCCGTGCTCAGCCCCAGCGCGGGCACGGTGATGGAGGACCTGATCCAGCAGGGCAGCGGGCTCGATCTGGTCGAACGGCCGGTGATAAAGGCCGAGGTGGGCAAGAACGTCCGGGAGACCGACGATCTCGTGGTCAGCGTTCTGCGCGGTCACCGGCTGCTCGGTTACGACGATCCGGTGGCCAGCCCGCTCCAGCTGACGGACCGGCTGATCACCATCGTGCGGGTCACGAACGAACCGCCCATCAACCACACCCCGCCGACGGCCCCGCGCCCCTGACCCGAGCCCGGCCGGCCGTCCCGCAGACCCGTCCGGCCGCGCCTCGCGGCGGCCGTCGGCACCGCACGGAGTAGCCTCGCGGCCATGCATGCGATCACGATCCCCGAACCCGGTGGCCCCGAGGCGCTCGTGTGGGCCGAGGTGCCCGATCCCGTACCCGGTGAGGGCGAGGTCCTCGTCGATGTCGTCTCCAGCGCGGTCAACCGCGCGGATGTGCTCCAGCGGCAGGGGTTCTACAACCCGCCGCCCGGCGCCTCCCCCTACCCGGGGCTGGAGTGCGCGGGCCGGATCTCCGCCATCGGTCCCGGCGTCACCGGCTGGTCGGTCGGCGACGAGGTGTGTGCGCTGCTGGCCGGCGGCGGTTACGCGGAGAAGGTCGCCGTCCCCGCCGGGCAGCTGCTCCCCGTACCGGCCGGACTCGACCTCGTCCTCGCCGCGGCGCTGCCCGAAGTGACCGCGACCGTCTGGTCCAACGTGTTCATGGTGGCCCATCTGCGCCCCACCGAGACACTGCTGGTGCACGGCGGGTCCAGCGGCATCGGCACGATGGCGATCCAGCTCGCCAAGGCGGTCGGCGCCCGGGTCGCGGTGACCGCGGGCGGGCCCGGGAAGCTGGCGCGCTGCGCCGAGCTCGGTGCCGACATCCTGATCGACTACCGGGAACAGGACTTCGTCGAGGAGCTCGGCAAGGCGACGGACGGCGCGGGCGCCGACGTCATCCTCGACATCATCGGTGCGAAGTACCTGGACCGGAACGTGCAGGCGCTCGCCGTCAACGGCCGGCTCGCGATCATCGGTCTCCAGGGCGGTGCCAAGGGCGAACTCAACCTGGGCGCCCTGCTGAGCAAGCGGGCCGCCGTCACCGCGACCTCGCTGCGCGGGCGTCCGCTCGCTGAGAAGTCCGCGATCGTCGCGGCCGTACGCGAGCACGTCTGGCCGCTCATCGCCGACGGCGTCGTGCGGCCGGTGGTGGACCGTACGCTGCCGATGCGGGACGCGGCCGAAGCGCACCGGGTGGTGGAGTCCAGCACGCACATCGGCAAGGTGCTGCTCCGGTCGCCCGCAGCGGCCTGAGCCGAGCACGGCCCACTTCCTGAATCACCGGCCGACTCCATGTCACCCCTACCCGAAGGGCCCGGCACACGAAGATCGTGTGCCGGGCCCTTCGGGTATGACTGATCGGTGCGGGTGCGGGTGCGGGTTACAGGTACGGGCCTGAGCGGATCGCCCCGTGCGGGTCGCCGCTGCCTTCCTCCTCCTCGTGGCCACTGCCCGGGGGCAGGGCGCGGCGCATCTGCTCCAGTTGTGCGCGGGCCGCCATCTGCTGGGCGAACAGCGCCGTCTGGATGCCGTGGAAGAGACCCTCCAGCCAGCCCACCAACTGGGCCTGCGCGATCCGGAGTTCCGCCTCGGAGGGTACCGACTCCTCGTTGAACGGCAGCGAGAGCCGCTCCAGCTCCTCCACCAGCTCCGGCGCGAGGCCGTCCTCCAGCTCCTTGACCGAGCTGGCGTGGATCTCCTTGAGGCGTACGCGGCTCGCCTCGTCGAGGGGCGCCGCCCTGACCTCCTCCAGGAGCTGCTTGATCATGCTGCCGATGCGCATGACCTTCGCGGGCTGCTCGACCATCTCCGTCACCGGGATCTCGCGCGACTCGTCGTCAGTGCCACCGCCGCCGATCGCCATTCCGTCCTGTCCCACCACGAGGACTTGGGGGTGCTCCTGCGACCGTTCATTCCTCGGCATCTCCATGTCGTCCATTGTCTCGTACACCTGCCGTACAACACTGTGGTGCCCCCGGAAACGTGTGATCCACCTTTTCCGAGGGCACCGGAACAACTCCGAAGCAGCCGGTCAGCCCGCTGCCGGGGCCTCCCGCCCGGTCATCCGGCGCGCCGTGACAGCGCCAGCCGGGAGCGGGTGAACACCGCTGCCAGCACCCCGGCCAGCAGCGGGACGACCACGGCCAGCAGCCCGATGGTCGGCCAGGGCAGCACGATCGGGGTGTACGCGGACTCCATGGGGTCCAGCCGCATCTGCCGCATCGCGTTGCGCAGGTCGATCAGGCGCAGCGCCACCGCGGGCACCAGCCCCGCGGCCGTGCCGAGCAGCACCCCGGTGAGCGCCACCACCAGGCACTGGAACCCGGAAAGGGTCCGCCGCACCCCCGGGGGCGCGCCCACCGCACTGAGCGTGGTGAGGTCGGCCTCGGCGTCGGCCTTGGACAGCCCGGTCGTGATCGCGGCCGCGCCCAGGGTCACCACACCGGCGAACAGCGTCAGCACCAGCAGCATGACGTCCTCGCGGCCGGACGAACCCTCGCCGGACTGCAGATAGACGCCGCCGCCCGCCTGGGCGATCGCGGCCTCGGTCCGCTGTGTATCGGCGTCCGACGGCCGGTGGGAGACGGCGTACACACTGCCGTACACCGCGGTGTGCAGGCCGATCCGCTGTGCGGCCTTCTCCGGCATGATCATGCGGATTCCGGGGGTCTCGGCGTACTTCGCGGCCGCGACGTACACCTTCATCCGGTCCGTCGTCCTCTTCGCCGGTCCCGGGTGGTCGGCGCGGTTCTTCTTGTCCTTGGGGCTGTAGCGGTGGACGGCCTTGACCGTGACCTCGCCGTCCTTCGCGAACGCCTGGTTGAGCAGCACGGGGATGCCCGCGTCCAGTGCCCTCGCGGCGGCCGGGTCGTCGAGCTTCACATAGGTCTTCAGCAGCGTGGCGTCACCCACGACGATGTTGCTTCCGTCGCTGCCGAACGTGTTCATGCTGTAGCGCTCGTCCATGCACGCGGGGGAGTGCATCATGCTGCGGTGTTCCTCGGCGGTCAGCCGCTCGGCGAGCGCCTTGGCGCCCTTGGAGTTGAGGGGGCAGTCGTGCCCCTTGCCGGTGGGCTTGACCAGTTCGAGCGAGCCGCAGCCGTTCTCCTCGTAGTAGGTGTTGCAGTCGCTGCCCGCCCAGACGCGGGAGATCTCGGCGGGTTGGCCGGTGGGCGACATGTTCCGCTCCACCGCCGCCCGGGCCAGCGGGAGTCGCTCGGTGGCCTTGGCGTCCATGGTGGAGAGCACGACCGCCTTCTCGCTGAGCATCGGCGTGTAGTCGTAGTCCCACTCGGCGGTGGAGCTGGACATGTACGTGGCGATGGCCACCGATCCCGCGACCGCGGCCATCACCGCCGCGACCGCCGGGGCGGTCCTGCCGCGGTTGCGGGCCGCGTCGCGCAGCGCCATCCGGGGCGAGAGCGGGAGCCCGCGGCCGAGCCGGCCGAGCATTCCGACGATCACCGGGATGCAGCCGAGGAGCCCGAGTTCGGCGATCACCGAGCCGGCGGCGACCTTGCCGGAGCTGCCGGTGGTGCCGCCGAGGACGGCGATCGCGATGCCGAGGGCCAGGGCGCAGGCGCCCACGATCGGCAGGACCCGGGAGCTGCGACGGACCCCGCGGTGCCCGGTGAGCGATTCCAGCACGGACTGCCGGCTCGCCACGATCGCCGGGGCGAAGGCCGCCAGCAGCCCGGTGACCAGTCCGATCACGGCGATGGCCAGCAGTTCCTTCGGATGCAGGGCGAGCGAGCCGAAGCGGTGTCCGGCCTGGTCCTCGATCAGCGGCCGGAACACCACGGTCAGCACCAGCCCGGTCACCACCCCCACGACGGCTCCGGCGCCGCCGAGCACCAGACCACCGGAGAGGACCACGGCCCGTACATGGCGCCGGTCCCCGCCGCAGGTGCCGACGAGACCGAGCTGACGGCGTGAGCGGCGCGCACCGACGGCGAAGGCCGGTCCGGCGAGCAGCACGATCTCCAGGACCGCCATGGCGACGACCGTGATGAGGGCCGCGCTCAGCTCACTGGAGGTGCCGGCCGTGGGGGTGCGGCCCAGCGTGCGGATGAGGGGGACCTCGGAGTCCGGCGGCGGGTCGAGCACGACCTGGCGGGAGACGACGAGGGCGCCCTTCTTGTTGGCCGCCATCACGTCGGGCCAGGTGACGCCCTTTCCGCTGTTCGCCGTCACCAGCCAGGTCAGGGGGCCGGCGTTCGGCGGCAGCACCTTCTTGTCGTGGGCGGCGACGGTCTTCCAGGGGGCGATGACCGCGCCCGGATCGGCGTACAGCGCCTTGGTCTTCAGGTCGTCCGGCTGTTCGACCACGCCGGTGATGGTGTACTTCTGCTCCGGCCCGCGCACGGTGATGTGGGAACCGATGTGCAGCCCGGCCGACTTCAGGAACGATTCGGTGGCGACCATGTCGCCGGTGCCCTTCGGGAACGAGCCGTCGACGAGGTCGAGCTTGCCGCGCGCCATCCGGTCCGAGGTCCGGAACTCGAGGATGTCGACGTCCGCGATGCCGTACCCGGTGGTGACGCTCGCGGGCACGGACTGGCTGCTGATGCCCCGCGCACCCTGCGGGAACGCCGTCCGCAGGTCGAGTGGCGGCGCGTCCTCGGACGGCGGGGTGTCGCTGACGTTGCCGTAGTTGTCCCCGGTGACCGACTGATCCATCGGACCGGAACCGGGGTCGCTGAACAGCGCGTCGGCCGAACCCATCTCAGCCGTCAGCTTCTCGGCAGTGGTGGGCTCCACACTGCGGTACGTCACGTCGAGGGCGGTGACGCCGAGCACGGGGATGGCGATCATCGCGATCACCAGCGCGCTGCGGCCCTTGGCGCGCACGGCGTCGCGCCGGGCTATCCGGAGGGCGGCGCGCCACCCCGTGAAGACGCTCATTCGGTGCCCCCGGCGGCGAGCAGCGAGTCCGCCCCGGCGTTGCTCAGCGTCTGGTCGACGATCGAGCCGTCCCGCAGGAAGACGACCCGGTCCGCCCAGGCGGCGTACCGCGGTTCGTGCGTCACCATCACACCGGCCGCGCCCTGGTCGCAGCGATTGCGCAGCAGTGCGAGGACGGCCTCGCCGGTCTCGGAGTCGAGCGCTCCGGTCGGCTCGTCGGCGAGCACCAGGCGCCGGTCCCCCACCAGCGCGCGGGCTATCGCGACGCGCTGCTGCTGGCCGCCGGACATCTCGTCCGGGAAGCGGTCGCCGATCTCCAGGAGGTTCATCTCCTCCAGCGCGGCACGGGCCTCCTTGCGCGCCTTGCGCACCGGGATGCCGTCGAGCTCGCGCGGCAGGGCGATGTTCTCGGCGGCGGTCAGGGCGGGGATCAGGTTGTAGTCCTGGAAGACGTAGCCGACGCTGCGGCGGCGCAGCGCGGCCACGCCCTTGCGGCCGAGCGCGGAGATGTCCTGGCCCTCGATGACGACCTGGCCCGCGGTCGCGGTGTCGAGGCCGCCGGCGATCGTCAGCAGGGTGGACTTGCCGGAGCCGGAGGGTCCCATCACGGCGACGAGCTCACCGGCGTGCACCGACAGGTCGATGCCGCGCAGGGCGTGCACCTCGGCGATGCCGGTGCCGTGGGTACGGGTGAGCGAGCGGAGTTCGAGCACCGGCGCATCCACCGACAGGGGCGGGGCGGCTGGGGACGGGGCGTGCAGTGACATGACGGGTTGTTCCCCCTTGGAACGGTTCTGTGGTCGGTGTCGCGGGCGGACGAGCCGCCGGGGCCGTGGCTCAGCGGTGTGGGGCCGCCGTGGCTCAGCGGCGTGCGCGGGCCCGTGCGGTGCGCGCGGGGCCGGGCGCGGGCGTGCTGGTCTCCGGCTCCGTGGCGGCGGCCTCGGCGAGACGGACCAGCCGGGCCTCGCAGTGGTCCAGCCAGCGGGCCTCCGCCTCGGCCTGGAAGATCAGCTGTTCCAGTACCAGCAGCCAGGCGACCTCGTCGCGGTTGGCGGGCACGTCGCTGAGGGCCTGCGCCTTGAGGCGGGTGTAGTCCTGCATCGCCTTCACGGTGTGATGACGCTGGGACTGGATGACGGCCCGGATGTCCACGCCGGGCGCGCCGACGGCCATGGCGAGCTTGATGGCCAGCTCGTCGCGGGGCGGATTGCTGCGGTCGACGGGGGTCTCGAACCAGCTGCGCAGCTCGGTTCGTCCGGCGTCGCTGATCGAGTACAGCGAGTGCCCCTGGTCGTCCTCGCCGTCCTGGGCGACCAGGCCGTCACGCTCCAGCCTGCTGAGTGTCGTGTACACCTGTCCGACGTTGAGCGGCCAGGTGGAGCCGGTGCGGGACTCGAATTCGGTGCGGAGCTGGGAGCCGTAGCGCGGCCCCCGTTCCAGTAGGGCGAGTAGCCCGTGGCGGATCGACATACTGAGTATGTATACCGAGTATGTCGATGGGCGCAAGTCCGTGACCTGGTGCGAAGGGGCTGGGGCGGTCCGCGTGCGGCAATCAGCCGGTGCGGCGCAAGCGCAGCGCGAGGAAGCCGAGACCCAGCCCGACCAGGGCGATGCCCACGCCGAGCGACATCTCCTTGACCTGTCGTACGGCCGCTTTGCCGAGGGCCTGCCGCGAGCGCCGGCCGGTCTCGGGCGATGCGCTCGGGGCAGGGGTGACGGCCGGTAGCGCGGCGGGCTCCGTCGCGGCGGACTCCTTCTCCTCGTCCGCCGATTCGGCGGCGTCGTCCGCCTGCGCGGTCTCCTGGGGTGTCAGCTGTCGTCCGGGGCGCTGTCGCCCCTCCCCGGCGGGCCGCCCCGCCAACGGCGACTGCTCGTCCTGCGGCCGCGGTGACCCGGCGCTCGGCGAGGGCGATCCGGAGGCGCCGGACAGGGGGCCCGAGGGCGCGGACGGCAGGGGCGCGGGCGGTGCGGGCGCGGCCGGGGGGCCCGCGGACGCGCTGGGTGCGTGCGGGGCGGAAGGGTTCTCCGGAGGCGGCACGGTGGGCGTGGCGGACGGCGTCCCGCCGGCCGGGGAGCGGGACGGGCCGGGCGCGGCGGCGGAAGAGGACGCGGCACCGGATGGGGACGCGGCGCCGGATGGGGAAGCGGTGCCGGAAGGGGAAGCGGTGCCGGAAGGGGACGCGGCACCGGAAGGCTGCGCGGTCGCCGCCGTACGCGGCGCCACGGAGGTGCTGACCGGCCCGGGACCCCCGGCTGCCGCACGCGGTCCCGCGTGCGCCTCGCCACCCGTCACGGCCCCCAGTGCCGCGGCTGCCGTGAGTGCAAGGCAGGCCACGCGCCTTGAGGGCGGCGAGGAGAGGTGTCCTGAAGCCATGTGGTCAGCGTCACATGTGACGGTGTGTCCGGCATCTCAGGTGATGCGGACGGATGGATGGCCCCGGGCAGGACTGCGCCGACGAAGCCCCAGCTGACCCGGAGTACCGGTACTACGCCGGGTCACCCGTAGCGATACGGAGCTCGAAGTGGGCACCCGTCTTGGGCACCGCGGTTCCGGAGGTGGGGAACTGGTCGACGACCTGGTCCTCCGCGTAGGCGTTCCCCGGCACCTTGATCTGCTTGATCGTCCAGCCGGCCGCGTCCGCGCACTGCCGCGCGGAGATGATGTCCTTGTACAGGAAGCTCGGGGCGTCGACCTTGTTCGGGTCGTCGTTGTCCTCCAGCGCGTCCGTGCAGGCCTCGGTCTTCATCGTCCGGTTCCGCTCCGGATCCTTGTGGTCGGCGGCCGCCTGGGAATCGCTCGACGAAGGGCTGTCGTCGCCCTTGTCGCCGCCCTTCAGCGAGAGCACCGTGACCAGGCCGCCGATCGCGATCAGGGCCACCACGATCGAGCCCACGATCACCGGAACGTTTCGCTTGGACCCGCCGCCGCCCGAAGAAGTGGACGCCGTCTGCGGCGAGATCGAATACGGCGGGGTCTGCTGCTGCATCGGCGACATCGGCGCCTGGCTCTGGTACGCCGGGGCCGACTGGGGGTAGCCGTACGACGGCGCGGGCGTCGGCGGACCGTACGGGCCGGGCTGCTGCTGCGACTGGTACGGGCCGGGCTGGTACGGCGTCTGGACGCTCTGCGGCGCCGGGGCGGACTGGTCGACCGGCGGGAAGACCGCCGAACCGACGCCCGAGCCGCTGTTCGCCGCTGCGCCGGTGCCACTGACGATCACCGGGGCGCCCGTCTGGCCGCCCGCGCCCAGCACCCGGGTGATCTCGTCCTGCATCGCGGCGGCGCTCGGGAAGCGCTCGTTCGGGTTCTTCTTCAGCGCGCGGGCGACCAGCGCGTCCATCGCCGGGGTGATCGACCGGTTGATGGTGGACGGCGCGACCGGCTCCTCCTGCACATGCGCGTACGCGATGGCCAGGGGCGAGTCCGCGTCGAAGGGGATGCGGCCGGTCAGCAGCTGGAAGAGCATGATGCCGACCGAGTACAGGTCGGAGCGCGCGTCGACCCCGCGGCCCAGGGCCTGTTCGGGGGAGAGGTACTGAGGGGTGCCGACGACCATGCCGGTCTGCGTCATCGACGTGACGCCGGACTGCATGGCGCGGGCGATGCCGAAGTCCATGACCTTCACGATGCCGCGCTTGGTCACCATGACGTTGCCGGGCTTGATGTCGCGGTGGACCAGGCCCATTTCGTGGCTGGTGTCCAGGGCGGCCAGCACATCGGCCGTCACCTTGAGCGCCTTGTCGGCGGGCATCGCACCGTGACTGCGGATGTCGGCCTGGAGCACGGAGCCGAGCGGCTGCCCCTCGACGTACTCCATGACGATGTACGGCATCAGCGCACCGCCGAGCTCGTCCTCGCCGGTATCGAAGACGGAGACGATGTTGGTGTGCTGGAGCTTGGCGACCGCCTGGGCCTCGCGCCGGAACCTCTCGCGGAAGGACTGCTCGCGCCCGAGTTCCGTGTGGAGCGTCTTGATGGCGACCTGCCGGTCGAGCGCGGAGTCGTACGCCAGGTATACGGACGCCATCCCGCCTTCGCCGAGCAGGTCACGCAGCTGGTAGCGGCCGCCGGCGACCGAACCGCCCGCGTAGCGCCCCTGGGCCCCTTGTGCGCCGTCCTGGCTCATGACTTGACTTCCCCCTCGGGCGCGCGACTCACGCGAAGATCCGTATGACGCGCCAAGTCTGCCCGAGGGGTACGACACGTCAAGCCGGGTGCCCGTTCCGTGACCCTACGCACAAGAAGCGTCTCGGAAGCGTTACAGGAACCGCATGTAATTTGCGCGGGCGGCTTGCCAGCCGGTTGGATGGCCGGTCCCTCTCGAAATCGGTGCGTCCGACGAAGGCTGTAGCGTGACGTGGCAATGCAGCAAGGCACCGTGAGAACCCGCGGACGCGCGGACAGATACGACGGCGAGGACTGATGGCACCCGAACCCGAAGCAAACGGCGGCGGAGTTCCGGATGGCACCGACTCCTGGGGCATCGGCGGTGTTGTCGGCGACGGGCGTTACCGGCTGACCCACCGGCTCGGCCGGGGCGGTATGGCCGAGGTCTTCGCGGCCGAGGACGTCCGGCTCGGACGCACGGTCGCGGTGAAGCTGCTGCGCTCCGACCTCGCGGAGGACCCGGTCTCCAAGGCCCGGTTCACGCGCGAGGCCCAGTCGGTCGCAGGGCTCAACCACCATGCGGTCGTGGCGGTGTACGACTCCGGCGAGGACACCGTGGCCGGCCAGACCGTCCCGTACATCGTGATGGAGCTCGTCGAGGGCCACACCATCCGTGACCTGCTGCTCAACGCCGAGGCCCCGCCTCCGGAGCAGGCCCTGATCATTGTCTCCGGGGTACTTGAGGCGCTCGCCTACTCGCACCAGCACGGGATCGTGCACCGGGACATCAAGCCCGCCAACGTGATCATCACGCACTCCGGCGCGGTCAAGGTGATGGACTTCGGCATCGCCCGTGCGCTGCACGGCGCGCAGTCGACGATGACCCAGACCGGCATGGTCATGGGCACGCCGCAGTACCTCTCCCCCGAGCAGGCGCTGGGCAAGGCCGTCGACCACCGCTCCGACCTGTACGCCACCGGCTGCCTCCTGTACGAACTCCTCGCACTGCGGCCCCCGTTCACGGGTGAGACGCCGCTCTCCGTCGTGTACCAGCACGTTCAGGACATTCCGGTCCCGCCGTCGGAGGTCTCCGACGCGGTGCCCGCGGAGCTGGACGGGCTTGTCATGCGCTCGCTCGCGAAGGACCCGGACGACCGGTTCCAGAGCGCCGAGGAGATGCGCGGCCTCGTCCAGTACAGCCTGCAGATGCTCCAGGTCCAGGGCGGCCACACCGGTACGTGGAACACCGGCCCGGTCGTGACGCACGAGGGCGGTGCCACCCCGCCCGGGGGCATGACCGGCGCCACCCATGCGATGGGGCACCCGCAGCACGGGGACACCTCGCAGGGGCCGATCCTGCCGCCGATGAACCCCGACGACGGCGGGTACGACGGCAGCGGCGGCCGGCCGGGCGGTGGCGGCCGCGGCAAGCTGTGGCTGTTCGTCGTGCTGGCACTGATCGCGATCGGTGCGGGCGTCGCCATCGCGGTCAACGCGACGAAGGGCAGCGGCGGGCCGCCCGCGAAGGATCCGGCGCCGACGTCCAGCTCTCCTTCCCCGAAGAAGAGTTCACCCTCGCCGACCGAGGAGCAGACCCAGGACACCCAGCAGCCCGGGAGTTCCAGCGGCGATCAGCAGCAGACGCCGCACAAGCCCAGGTACACCCCCTCGACCACACCGAGCGAAACCGCCGAGCCCCCGACGCCCAGCCCGACGGACACAGCACCGGGCACCACGACGGACGGCGGGACGAGCACCGACACGGGCGGCACGGCGACGGACGGCGGTTCGAGCACCGACACGGGCGGCACGACAACCGACGGCGGCGCCAACGGCGACACGAGCGGCACGACGCCGACCGGCGGAGCGGCCGGCGAGCCGGGCACCGCGGAGGGTGCCAGCGCCGGCACCGCCGCGGGGACGGTGGGCACCACCCCGTAGCCAACCGCTCTCAGTCCGTGAAGGCTTCGCGCACCGCGTCGTACTCACGGGTCCACCACACCGCCAGGGCCGACACCGCAGGGAACTGCGGGTCGGCCCTTCGGTCGTTCAGGCAGTAGCGCCAGCGCAGTATCCAGAAGTCGTTGAGCCGCTCCCACCACACCCGGTGCACCGCCGCGGCCAGCTCGGCGGCCCCGGCCCCGGCCGCCCGCCGGTAGGCGCGCGCGTACGCCCGCACCTTCACCAGCTCCAGCTCACCGGCAGGCTGGACGAAGAAGATCGCCGCGGCCCGTACCGCCTCCTCCGCCCGGGGCTGCACGCCGAGGCGGTCCCAGTCGAGGATCGCCACCGGGTCGGCGCCCCGGTAGAGCACGTTCAGCGGGTGGAAGTCGCCGTGCACCCAGCCGGTCGCCGGAACCCCGGGCGCGGGCGGCCGGCGGTCCGCGTGCTGGTCCAGCAGGGTGCGCCGCTCCAGGAGCCGGTGCTCGGCCAGTTCGTCGAAGGCGTCCCGGGGCCGCCGGCCGCGCGCCGCGGCCAGCAGCTCGTCGATCAGCGCGAAGGTGTCGGCGGGGTCCGGGCTCGCATGGCCGGGGAGGCTGCCCGTGGCCCCCGCGCCCGCCTCCATCACCTGCTCAAGACCGGTGTGTACGGCTCCGAGGAGCGCCCCGAGACGCACCGACTGGGCGACAGTGAGCTGGGCGCCGGCCCGGTGCAGCCCGTCGACCCAGGGGTGCAGGGCGTAGCAGCGGCCGCCGATCTCGGCGACGGTGCCGCCCTCGGTGTCCTCGATGGGCGGGGCAACGGGTACTCCGAGTGACTGGAGCCGCTGGGTGGCACGGTGCTGGCGGACGATCGTGGCGCGGTCGCCGGTGGAGTCGTCCAGATGGTGCTTGAGGAAGTAGGAACCCCGGGTGGTGGAGACCCGGTATCCGTGGTTCAGCAGGCCCTGGTCCAGGGGTTTGCAGGTGAGCGGATCACCTGCGTGCGGATAGCGGCGGAGCACCTCGCCGACCGGGGGAACAGGCGGGAGGGTTACAGATGAGCGCGGCACTCGCCAGATGTTAGATCACGCTGTGTTGCGCACCGTGACGAGTTGCGTGGAAGTCCAGAGTGTGCACGCTGACGAAGTGCGGGTCGAGCCGGAGATAGGCCGGGGTGAAGGGCTCCCCGTTCACCTCGACGGGGACCGGACCGAAGAGTTCGCGCTGGACGCAGGTCGGCTCGACGGTCTCCGCGGGCCCGGTGAACTGCACGGACCACAGGTCCCGGCTGCCCGCCGAGGTGGCCGCGTTGAAGTTGTCCGCCCCGTACGCGACGACCGTGCCGTTGCAGGCGTCGTGGTAGCCGAGGCCGCTGTGCATCCGCAGGACGACCCGGCCGTCGATCACGATGTGGCGGGCCACCGTCAGGAACGGAAGCGCCCTCATGCTCGTCGCCAGCCGACCGTAGGGGACCCGGCCGAGCAGGTCGATTGCGTGGAGTTCTTCCTCGGTGGACATGACCTCCACTGTGCGTCACCGAGAGGGACGGAATAAGAGGCCGCAGCCCCGGGCGTCGGGGGACCAAAGTCCCGAGTCTGCCCGGGGCCGCGGCTCTTCCGTACGGACCGGCTTCCCGGTTGCGTACCGTTCAGCGCTTTTCGGCCTGGAGCCGCGCCACATAGGCGGCGGCCTGCGAGCGGCGCTCCATGCCGAGTTTGGAGAGCAGGCTGGAGACGTAATTCTTGATCGTCTTCTCGGCGAGATGCAGCCGCTCCCCGATCACCCGGTTCGTCAGCCCCTCACCGATCAGATCCAGGATTTTGCGCTCCTGTTCCGTGAGACCCGCGAGTTTGTCGTCGCCGCGGCCCTTCTTGCCTTCGCGCAGCCGCTCCAGCACCCGCGCGGTGGCCACCGGGTCGAGCAGCGACTTTCCGGCCGCCACGTCCCGTACGGCGTTCAGCAGCTCGCTGCCCCGGATCGCCTTGAGCACGTATCCGGAGGCGCCCGCCATGATCGCGTCGAAAAGTGCCTCGTCATCGGCGTACGAGGTCAGCATCAGGCATTTGATGGACTCGTCCTGCGACCGGATCTCCCGGCAGACCTCCACCCCGCTGCCGTCCGGCAGCCGTACGTCCAGGACGGCGACATCGGGCCGGGTCGCGGGGATGCGGACCAGCGCGTCCTCCGCGGTACCGGCCTCGCCGACCACCTCGATATCGTCCTCCACCGAGAGGAGCTCATGGACTCCGCGCCGGACGACTTCATGGTCATCAAGCAGAAAAACCGTGATTTTTCCTTCTTTGCGCACAAACGCAGTCTCACACACTCACCCCTTCCCTGCCGCTGTCCGGCGGGATAACGTGCCGTTGTTCCGGCTGCCTGCAAGGCTGTTCCCAGTGCTGTGACCAGCGAGAGTTCCCGATTTCTTCGATTTACTTGGATATCCAAGCAAAATCGCAGGTCAGATAGGGTTTCGCAGTTACACGAAGCACTGGGTAACGTGCCTAATAGCAGGGCGCTCGCCGGGGCACCTGTCACGCCTGTTCCCGGACCGAGCGGCACCCCACCCCGTGCACGGGTACGGACACAGGCGAGCCGCACTGGTCTCCCGGCAGACCCCGGGGGCCGGACCGACGGAGGAGCACGCACGTGACCGTGGAGAGCACTGCTGCCGCGCGCAAACCGCGACGCAGCAGCAAGCGGACCAGCGCCGCGAAGACGCCCGCGAAGACGCCACAGAGTTCCGGACCCGAGCTCGTACAGCTGCTGACGCCTGAGGGCGAGCGCGTCGAGCACCCGGACTACTCGATCGACCTGACCGCGGAAGAGCTGCGCGGCCTGTACCGGGACATGGTCCTGACCCGCCGCTTCGACGCCGAGGCCACCGCCCTCCAGCGTCAGGGCGAGCTGGGCCTGTGGGCCTCGCTGCTGGGCCAGGAGGCCGCCCAGATCGGTTCCGGCCGGGCCCTGCGCGACGACGACTACGTCTTCCCGACCTACCGTGAGCACGGCGTGGCCTGGTGCCGCGGCGTCGACCCGACCAATCTGCTCGGGATGTTCCGCGGTGTGAACCACGGCGGCTGGGACCCGACCACCAACAACTTCCACCTGTACACGATCGTCATCGGCTCGCAGACCCTGCACGCCACCGGCTACGCCATGGGCGTCGCCAAGGACGGCGCGGACTCGGCCGTGATCGCGTACTTCGGTGACGGCGCCTCCAGCCAGGGCGATGTCGCCGAGTCGTTCACCTTCTCCGCGGTCTACAACGCCCCGGTCGTGTTCTTCTGCCAGAACAACCAGTGGGCGATCTCCGAGCCGACCGAGAAGCAGACCCGGGTGCCGCTCTACCAGCGTGCCCAGGGCTTCGGCTTCCCCGGCGTCCGGGTCGACGGCAACGACGTACTGGCCTGCCTGGCCGTCACCCGGTCCGCCCTGGAGCGGGCCCGGCGCGGCGAGGGGCCCACCCTCGTCGAGGCGTTCACCTACCGGATGGGCGCGCACACCACCTCCGACGACCCGACGAAGTACCGGGCCGACGAGGAGCGCGTCTCCTGGGAGGCCAAGGACCCGATCCTGCGCCTGCGCACGTACCTGGAGAAGCAGGGCGCAGCCGACGAGGCGTTCTTCACCGGCCTCGACGAGGAGAGCGAAATCCTCGGCAAGCGGGTGCGGGAAGCGGTACGGGCCATGCCCGACCCGGACCGCCTCGCGATCTTCGACCACGCCTACGCCGACGGGAGCGCCCTCGTCGACGAGGAGCGCGCCCAGTTCGCCGCCTACCAGGCATCGTTCGCCGAGGAGGGCAAGTAGCCATGGCCATGCAAAAGATGTCCATCGCGAAGGCGCTCAACGAGTCGCTGCGCAAGGCCCTCGACACCGACCCCAAGGTCCTCATCATGGGTGAGGACGTCGGAAAGCTGGGCGGGGTCTTCCGGATCACCGACGGCCTCCAGAAGGACTTCGGAGAGGGCCGGGTCATCGACACCCCGCTCGCCGAGTCCGGCATCGTCGGTACGGCGATCGGCCTGGCGCTGCGCGGCTACCGGCCGGTCGTGGAGATCCAGTTCGACGGCTTCGTCTTCCCCGCGTACGACCAGATCGTCACGCAGCTCGCGAAGATGCACGCCCGCTCGCTCGGCAAGATCAAGCTGCCGGTCGTCGTGCGGATTCCGTACGGCGGCGGCATCGGCGCCGTGGAGCACCACAGCGAGTCGCCCGAGGCGCTCTTCGCGCACGTCGCGGGCCTGAAGGTGGTCTCCCCGTCCAATGCGTCGGACGCCTACTGGATGATGCAGCAGGCCGTGCTGAGCGACGACCCGGTCATCTTCTTCGAGCCGAAGCGCCGCTACTGGGACAAGGGCGAGCTCGACACCGAGTCCATCCCCGGCCAGCTGCACCGCGCCTCCGTCGCCCGCACCGGCACGGACCTCACGCTGGTCGCGTACGGCCCGATGGTGAAGGTCTGCCTGGAGGCCGCCGCGGCCGCCCAGGAGGAGGGCAAGTCGATCGAGGTCGTGGATCTGCGCTCGATGTCCCCGATCGACTTCGACGCCATCCAGACCTCGGTCGAGAAGACCCGCAGGCTGGTCGTGGTGCACGAGGCGCCGGTGTTCTACGGCTCCGGCGCGGAGATCGCCGCTCGCATCACGGAGCGGTGCTTCTACCACCTGGAAGCACCGGTGCTGAGGGTCGGCGGCTACCACGTCCCGTACCCGCCGGCCCGGCTGGAGGACGAGTACCTGCCGGGTCTCGACCGTGTGCTCGACGCCGTCGACCGCTCGCTGGCGTACTGAGGACTGGGGCGTGACAACCATGACCGAAACTTCCAACGCCGCTCGCTTCCGTGAGTTCAAGATGCCCGACGTGGGCGAGGGACTGACCGAGGCCGAGATCCTCAAGTGGTTCGTCCAGCCGGGCGACACCGTCACCGACGGCCAGGTCGTCTGCGAGGTCGAGACGGCGAAGGCGGCCGTAGAGCTGCCGATCCCGTTCGACGGGGTGGTGCACGAGCTGCGCTTCGGCGAGGGCACGACCGTCGACGTCGGCCAGGTGATCATCGCGGTGGACGTGGCGCCGGGCAGCGGTGACGAGGCCGCGGCCCCGGCTCCGGCTCCGGCTGCGGCTCCGGCTGAGCCGGCCCCCGCGCCCGCCGCCGCGCCGGAGGCCGAGGCGCCGAAGGGCCGTACGCCCGTCCTGGTCGGCTACGGCGTGGCCGAGTCCTCCACGAAGCGGCGCGCCCGCAAGGGCACGGAGACCGGCCCGCCGGCCGCCGCGTCCGCCGCGATCCAGGGCGAGATGAACGGGTACGGCACCGCACCCGCCGTACCCGGGACCCGGCCGCTCGCGAAGCCTCCGGTACGGAAGCTGGCGAAGGACCTGGGCATCGACCTGGCGACGGTCGTCCCGACCGGCGAGGGCGGCGTCATCACCCGCGACGACGTGCACGCGGCGGCGACGCCGGTCCCGGTCCCGGTCCCGGCCCCCGCGCCGGTGCAGGCCGAGGCCCCGGCCCCGGCCTCGGCGCAGGCTCCGGCCGTGGTCACTTCGATGGGTGCGCGGGAGACGCGTATCCCCGTCAAGGGCGTGCGGAAGGCCATCGCGCAGGCGATGGTCGGCAGCGCGTTCACGGCGCCGCACGTGACCGAGTTCGTGACGGTCGACGTGACCCGCACGATGAAGCTGGTCGCGGAGCTCAAGGAGGACAAGGAGATGGCCGGGGTGCGGGTCAATCCGCTCCTGATCATCGCCAAGGCGCTCCTGGTCGCGATCAAGCGGCATCCCGAGGTCAACGCCGCCTGGGACGAGGCGAACCAGGAGATCGTGCAGAAGCACTACGTGAACCTGGGCATCGCGGCCGCGACCCCGCGCGGACTGATCGTGCCGAACATCAAGGACGCGCACGAGCAGACGCTCCCGCAACTGGCCGCGTCCCTGGGCGAACTGGTCTCCACGGCCCGCGAGGGCAAGACGTCCCCCGCCGCGATGGCGGGCGGCACGGTGACCATCACCAACGTCGGCGTCTTCGGCGTCGACACGGGTACGCCGATCCTCAACCCGGGCGAGTCCGCGATCCTCGCGGTCGGCGCGATCAAGCTCCAGCCGTGGGTCCACAAGGGCAAGGTGAAGCCCCGCCAGGTGACCACCCTGGCGCTCTCCTTCGACCACCGCCTGGTCGACGGCGAGCTCGGCTCCAAGGTGCTGGCGGATGTCGCCGCGATCCTGGAACAGCCGAAGCGGCTGATCACCTGGGCGTAGTCGCCCCGGCGGCAGTTGTGTCAGGTGGGCCCGTGCGAAGTGTGCGCGGGCCCACCTTCCGCTGTTACCGGACGTTCCACGCGGAGACGACCGGCTGCCCGCCCTCGGTGGCCAGGATGCTGAGCGTGCCCGGACGTCACCGTCGGCCAGCAGTGGCCGGATGCGGTCCAACACCGCGTCGGTGCGTGCGGCCCCGCCGTAGTCCCACTCCACCAGATCGGGATCGGGCCTGACATATGTGAGTCCCGCCGGCTGGGCCAGTCCGCATGGCGCGGGTGAGCGGGCTGCTCGGAACGGCGGCCAGGTGCCGTTGGGCCGGCCTCGGAGCCAAGGCCTTGGCTGCTGCCTCGCCCGCGTCGGTCAGCGGAACGTCGGTACGGCCGGCGTGCTGCCCGGACAGGCCCCATTCGGTCTGACCGTGCCTGATCAGGATCAGTTCGCCCATGGCCGGGCACCGTACCGGGCGACGCGCGCCTCAGGGGCGCACAGCCACGTCCGCCCGCCTGCGCAGGGCGAGTTCGGCGAAGACCGTCTTGCCGACGGAGCGCGGCTCGACGCCCCAGCGGTCGGCGAGCCGGGCGACAATGAGCAGTCCGCGCCCGTAGCAGTCGTCGTCCCCGGCCTCGCGCAGGCCGGGCAGCCGCTCGCCCCGGGGGGTCGCTGACCTCGATACGCAGGGTGGTGGCGGTGAGGATGAGGTGCACCCGGAAGAGCCGTCCCCGCATGGAGCCGTGCAGCAGGGCGTTGGTCGCCAACTCGCTCACCAGCAAGGCGACTTCCGCGACGTGGTTGGGGTACCCCCACTCGGACACCAGCCGCACGGCTCGACGCCGGCAGAGGCTGACGCTGCGGGCGGTGGGGGTGTAGTCGAGGCGGTCCTCGCGGAGGACGGGCTCGGGGGCGGGGACCTTCTCCTGGGCTGCGGTCATGGAAGCGGGCCTCTCGGTGAGGGGGCGGTGGCGATGTCGCGCCTGCGGGGCGCCGGTTCGGGCGCGGGGCGGGGCGGCGAACTTCCGCCGAGCGGTGCCGCTGTGTGAGCGGAGTGATGCCGAACGTAGCGACCCTTGAGAACTGCGCGCAAGTGAAACGGAGACACTTGTCCCCAATGGGTGATGGTGGTCGACTACCGGCCTTGCGGGACGAGACACTGAGTCGGTGAATCGAGCGACTCAGCAAGGCAATCGGTCGTCAACTGTCCTCGGCCGCAGACTTGGTAGCGAGCTGTTCCGCCTGCGTGCTGCGTCCGGGAAGACGCAGCAGCAGGCCGCCCAGGTCATCAGTGCGACCAACTCGAAGATCGTGAAGATGGAGCGGGGATGGGTTCCGATGAGGGACCCGGACATCCGCACTCTCTGCGAGTTCTATGGCCTTGCGGACGCGAAGCTCATCAGTCGCCTGCTGGAGGTGGCCCGGCTCGACAGGGAACGTCGCAAGGCGAAGGGCTGGTGGAATCAGTACCCGGAGCTGCGCTCTCTGGTTGAGTACGTCGCGCTCGAAGACATCGCGACGGGGATCAGAACCTGGCAAGGGGCGTTCGTGCCCGGACTGCTTCAGACACCGGACTACGCCAGGGCGCTCGCAGTCGGCAACGCGGACTGGGACGACCCGGAGGAGATCGAGCGTTTCGTCGAAGCGAAGATCGCTCGCCAGGGGCGCCTGGCGGACAACAACCCGCTCGCTCTGTGGGCGATCGTCGCAGAAGGCGCCTTGCGGCAACTGGTGGGCGGTCGCGAAGTGATGCGTACGCAACTGGCACGTCTGGCAGAGGCGGCCGCCGAGCCAAATGTCACGGTGCAGGTTGTCCCCTTCCTGGCGGGCTCACACCCGGGCATGACCAGCGCTTTTAGCGTGGTGTCGTTCGCTGAACCCGGTGCGATGGACGTGGTCTACATGGACACCACGTCGTCTACGCTGTGGCTGGAGAGCGAGACGGATGCCGCGCGTCACAACGTCACGTTCGGCCGTGTCGCCAGAAACGGACTCGCTCCCCGCGATTCCATCGCTCTGATTGGGCGTATTCGCAAGGAGCTGTAGTCGTGCCCCACTTCGAGTTCGTCAAGTCCAGCTACAGCAGCGGCAACGGCGAGTGCGTCGAAGTAGCCGGCAATGTCCCTGGGGTCATAGCCGTCCGCGACTCCAAGGATCCCATCGGCCCCCATATCCTCCTCGCCCCCGCCGCGTGGGACGCCTTCCGGGAGGCCTTCGGCCGGGGGGCGTAGGACGCGCCTTTCGCGTACGGCCCCCGGCCCCGGCTGCGTACCGAACCGAGGCTCGCGGCGAGGGTGACCTCGGTGCCCGTGCCCCCCGTTGAGCAGCCGACGTATTCACGAGCTGAGCGGCCTTCGACGCGGCGGTCAGGCGGCGCGGCGGGCCTTGCGGCGGCGCACCGCGACGGCGGTGCCGCCACCGGCGACGATCAGCGTGGCGGCCACACCGGCGATCGCCGCGGTGTTGTCGTTCGTGCCGGTGTCGGCGAGGCCGGAGCCATTGGCCGCGGCCGGCGGGGCGCTGTGGGTCTTCATGGTCGTGCCGATCCAGCCCGCGTAGGCGGGCGCGCTGGTGTAGAGGCCGGGACCCTGCGAGCACGGCACCTCCGGGGCGCCGGGCCCCGAGGTGACGCCGATCAGCTCCCAGCTGCCGTCCCGGCCCT
Source organism: Streptomyces sp. NBC_01260 (assembly GCF_036226405.1). Lineage (NCBI taxonomy): Bacteria > Bacillati > Actinomycetota > Actinomycetes > Kitasatosporales > Streptomycetaceae > Streptomyces > Streptomyces sp. NBC_01260. Next base: position 4,183,125 of record NZ_CP108464.1, read on the forward strand.
TTTGGACCTGCGGTCCGCCGGAGTCCCCGAAGCACGCCATGGCCTTGGGCACCGTGGTGATCGTGCACAGCCGGGTCCGGTCCGCGTAGCCGGGCGCGCACTCGGATGCGGCGGCCCTGCGGGTGTTCAGTTCCTGGAGCCGGTCCGGGAACTTGAACTCGGTGTCGGCGGTGGTGCCGAAGCCCAGAAGCCGGGTCGGCGTGCCGGGATGCCCGGCCTGCTCGGCGATCTTGATGGGCTTTTCGGTGACCGGCCGGTCCAGGCGTACCAGAGCCAGGTCGTTCTTGTTGGCGGCCTTGCCGTCGCCGTTCACATAGTCGGGGTGGACGAAGGTCCGGTCGATCTTCCGGACGGTGCCACCGGACTTGCGTTGGTCGCTGCCGACACGCACGATGCCGTCCAGCTCCAGGCCTTCGCCCTTCACGCAGTGGGCCGCCGTCAGCACCCACCGCTCATCGATCAGTGACGCCCCGCAGGTCCCGTCGTGCAGACCCAGTGTCGGGGCCGACTCCGGGATGGTCGCCATGAACGGGTAGCTCTCGGTGGAGTCCGACCCGTTGACGATGGCTCCCGCGTTGCCGGCCATGACGGTGACGCAGGCAGCGGCGGCGAGAGCGCCGACGGCAGCGGTGCGGGCGGCTCGGCGGCGGGGCGGTGCGAAGCTGAACACAGAGGGGTCCTTTTTGTTCGATTGATCCTTATGTATTCAGCTTCGTTGTCCGAGTCCTGCTGGGCCATCCGGGCAACGGGCCGGTCGGTGCTGGGGCCAGCCCCCCTTCGCGTGGGGGAAAGCTCGTCATTGATGACTCCGCGTGCTCCGCTGCACCGTCAACCGGGGCACCGAGCTGGTGAAGCCGTCCTCGTCGTTCACCGCGCCTCAATCCGGGGCGGGGGAACTCTCGCCCGAGTCATCCATGTGCCGCCTCTGTGTCGAGCCGGGATCTGATTCTGGCCCTATTGCTGGTTCACGGATGTGATCGCGATTCGGAGAGGACCTCAAATTGAGCTCAGATAAGCATCGAAAAACTGTGTGCGCTGCCTTTCCTGTGAGTAACTATGGTCACGGCCGCTCCGGTGGGATGCGGACAATGGGGAGGTTCTTATGGGCATTATTGAGACTGGATCAGAGCCCGGGACGATAGACGTCGCGCCGCCGGCCGGGAAGAACGTGGGCCGGTACACGTGGGAAGGCTGACCGCCTCGCGGGGTGCCGGTTCCAGTCGCGGCATCGCCCTGCTGGCCGTCGCGGTCGCTCTGGGGGTAAGCGGATGCAGTGGCGATGGGGACTCCGCAACAACGCACCCGTCAGCTTCGAAATCGGCAGTCGCCACTCCTTCTCGGAGCAGCGACAGGGCTGGTCATGTTGACGGAGAGAAAGTCACGGTAGCGCCCAAGCCCGTAAATGACGGGAAAGTCCTGCTCTCCGCGGCGTCGAAACACGGAAATGCCGAGATGCCGCTTGGGGCCGGAAGCGGAGTCGAGCCGCTGGCGATTCAGGTGAATTGCCAGGGCAAGGGAACACTCAAGGTGTTCATCGAGCCAGTAGGCGTATCTTTCCCTCTGGAATGCGTAGAGGGGGAAGTCAGCAGTACCTACAACGAAATGAGGGTCAAAGGAGCTCGCGCTGAGGGCAGTGTGCGGGTGTCGGCGCCTTCGGACGTCCGTTGGGCTCTCACAGTCGAACAGTAGTCGGCAAGTCCAGTCGGCCGACACCAGGGCCTGTCCGGTGGATCTCGCCGGACAGGCCCTGAACTCCCCTGTACAGCTCAGCGCTTGAGCATGAACGCAAAGTCGCCGGAGGTCTTGCCGCTCAGCCGGGTAGCCGAAACGAGCTTCCCCTCCGTGATCAGCCTTTCGACCTCCGCCCGCGGAAGACCGCACCCTTCAGCGATCAGCCGCACCGGCCGGACAGGAATCCGCGCCGCGAAGCGGACCGAGATGTCGATCACCTCGTGGTCCGGGTGATCCGGTTCGCCGGTGTCGAGGCGCCAGGCGCCGTCCCAGTCGAGGGCGATGCGATTGCGGCGCCGTAGGACCGGATCCTGGAGCAGCTCGGCCGCCAGGCCGGGGTCGTTGTCGTGCATCCGGTCCAGCAGCTCCGGCCGTATGGAGCGCACATGCGTGCGCTCCAGGACCGTGAGCTTTGTGGTGTCCCCGCAAGTGGTGCAGAGAGCGAGGAGCCAGGCGTCGAGCAGCTTGTGGTGCGCGTTGACGCGGAATTTGCCGTTCGTCCGGAAGCTCTCGGACGCGCACGTGTGGCAGCGGCGGAGAACGCGTGGCAGGCACGTGGGCATGACGACCCAGTTGTTGAGCACAGAAGTACACCGGTTTCAGTGAGAAGTCCGCAGCAAAAAGCAGCGCGGCGCACAGGTGCGACGCGCGACAGATCAGCACTCGGGAGGTCTCAAACGGTGTACAACGGAACGCCCTTGCGTAGACGACGTGGGTCGGCAGCACGGTAACCGCGCACAGTGGCGCTGTTCCAATGGTTTTGAAGCGCGTCACGGCAGGCAGGGTCCGTTGCCTGACCGGTCTCTCGGATTCCGGATGTCTCAGCGGGTCGATCGGCCGGCGACGTTGAACGTCAAGCTGTGCCCAGAGCCGCCGCCCCCGCGATCAACCCCGCGGCGCGAGGACCCCATCCTTCATCAGATCGGGCGAACTACCATTTTTGATGTGGTTGAGCCGAATTGGGCGCCATAGGATCCGTCGAATCGTCCGGAAGAGGGCGGCATTCGTCGCGTATTGCACGCGCCCCCGCTCGTCCCGGTCCAGTGCGCTGTTCGGACCCTGCGGGGTAGTTCAATTTGGGGTAGATGTGACCACTTTGGGTCGTAAGGCTGCCGCGGTGATGGCCGCGGCGTTGGCATCGGTGGGCGTGGGCAGCGGCGCCATCGCTTCGGCGGAGACCCCGTCGGCGCCATCGTGCAGCGGGGCGGAGTGCCCCAGTCTCCAGCCGGTCAACTTGTCAGCCAGTCAGGGCTCGTTGAACGTCACACAGATGCAGCTGGAGAACCTCGCCGCGACCGCCGTCGACGCTGTCACCGGACAGCCCATCCGCGGAGCGCAGGTGCAGTTCTACACCACCGGCGGTCGACTGCTGGGGGCGGCCTACACGAACTACAACGGCATCGCCGGGATCAGCGCATCGGAGAATCTCGGCCCAGGCACGGTCCAGGAACTGCTGACCGGCTACAACGCGGTGCTGGTCGGGGACGGCATCCACACCCCGGCCTCCGCTCACGGGGCGATCACCGTGGGAGACGACGGAAGTCTGCTCTTCAGTGACCGCAAGCTCAAGCGGGACGTGCTCCTGATCGACTGGAGCCGGTAGCGGTGCGGGTCTTCCGCCGGCGGTCCCGGGTCCCTGATCGCAGTGCCCCGGCTCGGCTTTCGGCTGAGGCGCGGGAGAGCGGCGGTGTGGCTGCGGCCGGCGCCGTCAGCGGCTATGCGGTCCTGGAGACCGTGGCCGCGCTGCCCGTCAGTAGCTGGCGCTATCTCTGGGAGCCCGAAGAGGTGCGGCACATCGGGCCGATGGCTCAGGACTGGCACGCCGCCTTCGGCTTCAACCAGGACGACACCACCATCAACCCGGTCGACGCCAATGGCGTCCTCCTGGTGTGCGTCCAGGCGCTCACCCGCCGGGTGGAAGAACTCACGGCCGAAGTGGGCCGTCTGCGGGCCGAGGGCGTGAACGAACCAGAGGTCGCGCGACAGGGATCTCGCGCCGGGGTCCCGGATGAATCCGGGCAGACCGATCAGGCAATGGCCCCTGCCACCGTAGTTCGCGTGGGTGAGAGCCGGTAACGCCGGGGTGTGCGCTTACCCGTGAGGTAATCGCCCTGGGCTGCCCGTTCCGGCAACAATGGTGACGTCCACGTCGGAGGACGTGGGTCGCGAACTGGAGGAGCAGCCATGGCAGTTGTCACGTCCACGACCACGCGCGCCGCCGTCGAGGAGTTGCTGCGCCGGATCGGCGAGGGCGACCCCGAGCGCATCGCCGAGCTGTATGCCGAGCGAGTCGACTGGAAGCTGGACTGGCCGGAGGCCGAACACGGCCGCACCGCCACCCCGTGGATCCGCCACCGGTCCACCCGCGCCGAGGCCGCCGCCCACTTCCGCGAGCTTGCCGAGCACCACGTGCCCGGGTCCGCGGCCACCGAGATCGAGCGCATCCTCGTGGACGGCGACGACGCGGTCGTGATCGGCGAGATCCGGCAGACCGCCCGGTCCACCGGACGTGCCTACCGTGCACGCTTCGCCCTGCACCTCACGGTCGAACACGGTCTGGTCACCCGGCACCACGTCTACGAGGACAGCCTCGCGGTGGCTCAGGCATTCGAGGTCCAGGGCCCGGACGCGGACCCCGCTCCGTCGGGAGCATGACGCTGTCCGCCCTCAGGGTGCACGGGATATCCCCCCGCCGATACACCTGCCCGTCGGATGTCGTCCCGGCCGGCGGTCGGCGATCGTCGGTTCCCTGACGCGGATCGCGTACGGGGAAACGGGGAGACTGTGCGACTCAGGAATTCCAAGGCCGCAACGGCGCTTGTGGCACTGGCACTCACAGGCGGGGCGATCGTGCCCGCCGCGGCGGCGCAACCGCCGGCCGTGGACGGCACCTGGCGGGTGAACGGCTACGGCACCGTGCTGCGCATCGCGGACGGACGATTGCAGGAGTACCAGACGACCTCGGTGAGCTGCCTGAAGGGCGAATCCGCGAAGCAGACGGGGAAGGGCGTGTTCAGCGCCGACGACGGGACGCTCCTCACCGTGCGGCCGGCGGCCGGGTCGTTGGAGCTGTCCGGTTCGGCGGGGCGCAGGGAACTGCGGCGGATCAGGGCGCTGCCGCAGGCGTGCAAGCACCCCGTGCCCACGGACCCGGTGACGACGTTCGACGTCTTCTGGCAGTCCTTCGAGGAGAACTACCCCTTTTTTGCCGCCAAGGGCATCGACTGGCATGCCGTACGGGACACCTACCGGCCGAAGGTGCACGCGGACACGAGCCGTGACGTCCTCTTCTCCCTCTTCAGCGACATGGTGAAGCCGCTCTACGACGCGCATGTCGCCGTCTTCGACGGGGAGCGCCACTTCGCCGGGGTGCGCCCGGGTACGGCGATGCCCAGTGACACGCTGGACGCCAGGATCAAGAACCACATCGTGGCGCGCGACCTCAAGGGCGGGAAGCCGCGGGAGTTCGCGGAAGGGCGGATCAGTTACGCGGACCTGCCGGACGGGCTGGGCTATCTGCGGATCTCCGGATTCGGCGGGTACAACAAGAAGGACTCCTCGTACGCGGCCCAACTGGCCGAGCTGGACCAGGCGCTGGACGCGGTCCTCACCACCGGGCGCACGGCTTCGCTCACCGGGCTCGTCATCGACGTCCGGATCAACGGCGGCGGCTCCGACGCGCTCGGCGTGCACATCGCGGAGCGCCTGACGGACACCCCGTACACCGCCTACCGGAAGCGCACCCGGTACACCCGGCCGCAGCCCGTCCCCGTACGGCCCGCGAAGGGCGCGCCCCGCTACGGCGGTCCGGTCGCGGTGCTGACGGCCGGGACGACGTTCAGCGCGGGCGAGACCTTCGCGCAGGCGCTCATCGACCGGCCCGGCGGGACCATCCGGATCGGGGAGCCCACCCAGGGCGTCTTCTCGGACACGCTGGACCGCGTGCTGCCCAACGGCATGGCGGTCTGGCTGCCGAACGAGGAGTTCCTGAGCCGCTCGGGGCAGACCTTCGACGGCGCGGGCATCCCGCCCCACATCCGTACACCGGTCTTCACCGAGGAGGAGTTCGCGAAGAACCGCGACTCGGCCTTCGACGCGGCGATCGCGGCGCTGCGGCGCTAGACCCCGCTCCCGCCCCCGCCCCCCGGTCAACTCCCCAGTGACTGAAACTCGATGACCGGCCGTGCCGCTGTGGTGCCGACAACAGGTGCGTTGATGCGGGGCGGGATGCCGCCATGTCACACATCCGCCGGACCCGGCCCATTGCTGCGCGCCGGTTCCGCTGCGAGATTCCGGGACGGGCTCGCGACCGAGCCGGGACACGTCACCAGAAGGAGCAGCGTGAGACGTAAGCGACCCAAACCACTCACTACGATCGGCGCAGCGGTGTTGACCGCTGCGGTCCTGATCATCGGCCAGTCGCCCAGCGCCGCGGCGGCGACGGACGGTCCGGGGGCGGGCGGCCCGCGGGCGCCCGTTGCGGATCCGTCGCCGGCGGCCGACGATCCGTATCGGCCGACCACGGACGACAAGGGATTCCAGCCGCTGGACGCCACGGCGCCGGCCGGCAGGAGTTCGGAGAAGCTCGGGGCCCACGACACCCAGGTGCTGCAGCAGGCGCAGGCCACCGAGACCAAGACCGTCACGGTGATGCTGCTCGCCGAGTTAGGCAACACCAAGGAGGTGACGGCGGCCGTCGCCAAGGCCGGCGGCTCCGTGGGCAAGGTCCAGCCCGAGATCGGCTATGTGCGGGCCACTGTCCCGACCGGCAAGGTCCAGAGCCTGGCCGCGCTCCCGGTGGTGAAGGCCATCGATCTGGACAAGACGTTCCGTGTGCCGAGCCCGGAGCCGGGCAACGCCGTCAGCCCGGCCGGAGCCGGGGCGAGGGCCGCTCATCCGGCGGCGCCGAACGCGACCACGCCGGCCGACAATCCGTATATGCCGGTCAACGACATCGGTGCCGTCGATTTCGTTGCGGCGCATCAGAAGTGGGACGGGCGCGGGATCACTGTCGGAGTGCTCGACACCGGCGTCGACCTCGATCATCCGGCCCTGCAGAAGACCAGCGACGGGCGGCCGAAGGTGGTCGACTGGGTGACGGCCACCGATCCGGTGACGGACGGCGACGGAACCTGGGTGCGGATGAGCAAGGCGGTGACCGGGCCCCGGTTCAACTACGCCGGGGCCGACTGGACGGCCCCGGAGGGTTCGTTCCAACTCGGCCTGTTCTACGAGATGAGCACCACCCAGAGCGATTTCGGTGGCGATCTCAACAACAACGGCACCACCACCGACAGGTTCGGCGTGCTGTACGACCCGCAGACCCACCGCATGTGGGTGGATGCCGACGGCGACCACGACTTCACCGATGCGCCGGCGATGCTGCCGTACGGCCGGCAGCGGCAGATCGGCCACTTCGGCACCGAAGATCCGCAAACCGCCGTCACCGAGCGGATTCCGTACGTCGTGGACTACCGGGACAACGTCGATGTGTCGCCGCTGGGCGGCAGTGACGTCGGCAAGGTGGCGAACTACGTGAACATCGGCTTGCCGTCGGGGTCGCACGCCACCCATGTCGCGGGAATCACCGCCGGCACGTCGTTGCTCGGCGGCGCGATGCACGGTGTGGCTCCGGGCGCGCAGATCGTCTCGTCCCGGGCCTGCACCTGGGGCGGCGGTTGCACAGAGGCGGCGCTCACCGAAGGCATGATCGACCTGGTCGTCAATCGCGGCGTCGATGTGGTCAACCTGTCGATCGGCGGACTGCCGGCGCTCAACGACGGATCCGACGTGATCTCCCAGCTGTACAACACGCTGACCAGCCGCTTCGGCGTGCAGATCGTGGTGGCGGCCGGTAACGAGGGCGCGGGCACCAACACCGTCGGCGCCCCGGGGGTCTCCTCGTCGGTGCTGGCCGTCGCAGCGTCGGTGAGCAAGGAGACCTGGTGGGCCAACTACGGTGCCGCGGTCGACGCACCGCAGGGACTGTTCGGGTTCTCTTCCCACGGCCCGTCCGAGGACGGCGCGCTCGCACCCGCGGTCAGCGCCCCGGGATCGGCGATCTCCTCGATCCCCGGCTGGTTGGAAGGCGAGGTCGTGCCGGAAGCGCGCTACTCGCTGCCGGTCGGCTACGGCATGGCGAACGGAACCTCGATGGCGGCACCCCAGGTGGCCGGAGCCGCTGCCCTGTTGCTGTCGGCGGCGAAGTCCCGGAACGTCGAATCCGGTCCAACGGCGCTGCGCGCCGTGCTGACCGGAACGGCGGCACACATCGACGGAGTGCCGACCACCGCCCAGGGCGCCGGACTGGTCGACATCCCGGCCGCCTGGAAGCAGCTCTCGAAGGGCGTGCGGGTCGACAACTATGACGTCTCCGCTCCGGTGTGCACGGCGCTGTCGGGCAATCTGGCCGCCCCGAACAGCGGCGCCGGGATCTACAACCGGTGCCTGCCCGGGTCGGGTGGGCAGCCGGTCGCGACCGGCAAGTCCTACCCGGTGACGGTGACCAGGACCAACGGGAAGGCCGGGAACACCAGTAGCCGAATCGGCTGGATCGGCAATGACGGCACGTTCCGGGCGCCGAAGACCCTCTCGTCGCGGCGCGGCACCTCGAACACCGTGACGGTGACCGCCACTCCGGCGACAACCGGTGTGCACAGTGCGATCATGACGATCGACGATCCGGCTACGGTCGGCATCGACCGGTTCGTGGCGGTTACCGTGCTGGCGGCGGATCCGTTGCGCGGCCCGGCCTATCAGGTCAGCAGGACCGGAACCCTTGATCGCGCCCAAGCGACGTCGTTCCTGGTTGCGGTGCCGCAGGGCGTCGAAGCCCTGCAGCTGAACCTCGGCGGACTGGCCAGGGGCAGCCAGATGCGCGTCCTGCCCATCGGTCCCGACGGGATCCCGGCAGACTCCAACGCCAGCAATCACTGCTACACCGGATACAGCGATCCGGCCGGATGCGATCCGCGATCCAGGGCCGTGCTGCGGCCCAAGGCGGGCATCTGGGAGTTCGTCGTGGAAGCCCGACGGACCTCCGAGACCGCCGACAACCCTTTCACCGCGTCGATTTCGTTGCAGGGCATGTCGTTTGCGCCGGACGTGACGACGTTGCCCTCGGCCACCGTGCACCAGAAGGCGTCGGTCGAGTTCACCGGGACGAACACCTGGGGCACGGCGAAGCTCAAGGCCACCGACGGTGAACTCGGTTTTGTCCGGAACCTGTTCTCCACCGTCGCCAACGGACAGCTCACGGCGAATCGGGTCGACGTGCCGCGGCAGTCGACGCGACTGGACGTGACGCTGACCCCGCGCGCCGACGATGCCGATCTCGACATGTACATCGTCGGAGCCCGCGGCGTCGCAGCCACCAGCATGGACATCGGCCCGGGCGTGGAGCGCATCGTCATGGACGATCCGGCACCTGGCACCTACTACGTGGTGGTGACCGGCGCCGACGTCGCGTCCGGCCCGGTGACCTTCGACTATCACGAGGAGATGTTCTCCCGCGGCATCGGGACCATCACGGCACAGTCCGACAAGGCGTTGCGGCTCAAGCCGGGACAGTCGATGCCGGTGGCCGCCGACATCGACCTCAGCGCGGTCACCCGGACGAGCGAGCCGGTGATCGGCCGGGTCCGAGTGGCCAACGCGGACGGCACCATCGTCGGCGCGGCGAAGGTCAGGATCAACAGCGTTGTCGCGCCGAAGCTGTCGGCGGTGAAATGGGAGAGGCCCTTCGTCGGTGCCAAACTCACCAACAGCGGCGTCGTCGCGGGTGATCGGCAGTTCAACTCCACGATGACGCCGACCACCTGGACCAAGGAGGCCGGGTTCACCGACCTGGCCCTGGGGAGGGCGAAGAACGGCTCGGCACTGGACATGAATGAGCACCGGGAATCGGCCGGGATGCTCTATTACGGTGGTGAGGAAGGCACCCGGCCGGCCGCGTGGGCGGCCGACGGGAGTGTGACGGATCTCGGGCTGCCGGACTGGCGGGAGAGGGCCTACGACAGCGGGTTCGCCACCGGCGTCAGCGACAGCGGCACCGTCGTCGGGTTCGCGAGCCTCCAGTACCGGGAGAACGATCAGGGGCACACCTACGTGGACTCGTTCAGTTGGACCAGAAGCGGCGGTTACGCGAAGCTGGCCCACCTGTCGGGCGACACCACGGAAACCCAGCCGAGGGCGATCAACGCCCAAGGCACTGCGGTCGGGTCGTCGCGCACCGCTGAGGGGCAAGTGCGAGCCGTCACCTGGAAGACCTCAACCGGGAAGATCACCGATCTCGGCACCCTTCCCGGGCAGTCCGACTCGGTTGCCCTGGGCGTCAACGCGACCGGCTCGGTGGTCGGCGCCAGCGGGGACGACGCGTTCGTCTGGACGCCGAAAGCCGGAATGAAGCGCTTGCCGGACTACGGGTTCAACGCCAAGGCGGAGAAGATCACCGCCGACGGCTGGATCCTCGGCACCGTGGAACTGCAGCCCGACTTCGAGGTTTCGGCGATGTGGGATCCGCAGGGCCGGCTCTGGGATCTGTCGGCGATGATCCCCGGGGACGGCTGGTTCCTGCCGACCTACAGCTTCGGCATCAACGAGAACCACGATCTGATGGTCTACGGCGAAGGCGGGCCCGCCGGGTCCTCGTCGAGCACTGTCCTGCTGCACATACCGGATCAGATCTCCGGCTAGCCCTTGCGCACCGACCGCGACCGTGGCCGGCCCGAGGCGACTCGGAGCCGGTCACGGTCGCGGCCGTACCAGCCGAGCAACAAGGTCAGCATCTCCCGATCCGTCGGATCGACCAGGCCGCCCGACGACGGCACGCACGCGGAGGCGGAGGTGTGGATTCCGGTGGAGCGGGTGGGCGGCTGAACGGATCGTTCCGCGCCGAACGGCGGTAGCGTCGGCACTCATGAGCTGGCTGCCCGACGACTTCGTCCGCCCCGTCCACGTACCCGTGCCCGGCACCGCGCTTCATCTGCGGCCGATCCGGGAGGCGGACACCCCGCTGGACTACCCCGCCGTGATGGGCTCCCGGGAGCGCCTGTGGGAGATCTTCGGCCCGGCCTGGGCCTGGCCCCCGGAGACGATGACCCAGGAGGAGGACCGGCTCGACCTGGTGCGGCACGAGCAGGAGATCGCCGCGCACAAGTCGTTCAACTACGCGCTGCTGGACGCGGAGGAGACGGCGGTCCTCGGCTGCGTCTACATCGACCCGCCCGAGCGCACCGGCTCCGACGGCGAGGTCTCCTGGTGGGTGGTGGACGGCCTCGTCGGCGGCGAGGCGGAACGCGCGCTCGACGCGCTGGTGCCGCAGTGGATCGCCGCCGACTGGCCGTTCCTGCGGCCCCGTTACCTGGGCCGGGACATCACGTGGCAGGACTGGCTCGGGCTGCCGCGCGCCTCGTGACACACGCGCGAGGCGCGTGTCCGCAGCCGGGACCGGGCAGCTCGTGCCGGTCCGTCACGCGGAGGCGGCCGCGACGCAGAACTCGTTGCCCTCCGGGTCGGCCATCAGAACATGGTGCCCGTCGAATACTTCCAGGGCGGCACCGCCCGCCCGCACCAGGCGTTCGGACTCCGCCTTGATCCGTGCCCATCGCTCGTCGGGAGTGCCGTGCCCCGGCACTCGGACGTCCATGTGGAGCCGGTTCTTCGCCGTCTTGGGCTCGGGGACCTTGAGGATGGACAGGCCGGGGCCGGCGCCGTCGGGGTCGCACAGCCACGCCGAGTCGTCGACATGGTCGTCCTCCGGCAGGTCGAAGGAGGCGAACCACTCCTCTCGTGTGCTGAAGGGGGGCGGCGGCGGCCGGTCGATATAGCCGAGGGCCGTCTTCCAGAAGACCGCGAGGACCTGTGCGTCCGCGCAGTCAAGCGTCAGATCGATTTTGGCTGCCATGGGACGACCGTACTGGGCGCCTCTGACAGTTCAGGGTCGTACGCGGCGTCCGCGACCGGCGCCCCGGACGCCGAGGGGCCCGGCGCACGTGGTGATGTGCGCCGGGCCCCTCGTCGGCCGCCGCCGGGCGGTACCGCTTCCTGAAGCCGGCCGGGCGGGCTACTTCTTGAAGCCGTAGTCCATGAGCTTCTTCGCGTCCGCGGTCCGGGTGGACTCGGAGGTGGCCGTCAGGACCGTGCCGATGACCGTCTTGCCGCTGCGGGTCGCGGCGAAGACCAGGCAGTACTTGGCCGCCGGGCCGGAGCCGGTCTTCACGCCGATCGCGCCGCTGTAGGTGCCCAGCAGCTTGTTGGTGTTGGTCCACGACATGTAGCGGTAGCCGCCGCTCTTCGTCGTGACCTTCTGCTTCGTCGACTTGGTCTTGACGACGCTGCGGAAGGTGGAGTACTTCATCGCGCTGCTGGCGAGCTTCGTCAGATCGCGCGGGGTCGAGTAGTTGGACCCGTTCCCTATGCCGTCGAACGAGTCGAAGTGGGTGTTCTTCAGCCCGAGCGTCTTCGCGGTGCTGTTCATCTTGCCGATGAACGACTTCACCCGGGCCGCGCGCGTGGAGCCGGAGCCGAACTTGTCGGCCAGGGCGTACGCGGCGTCGCAGCCGGACGGCAGCATCAGTCCGTACATCAGCTGGCGGACCGTGACCTTGTCGCCCACGATGAGGCGGGCCGAGGACGCGCCCTTGGAGACGATGTAGTCGCTGTACGCCTTCTGGATCGTGACCTTGGAATCCAGGTTGAGGCCCTTCTGGGCCAGCACCACCCGGGCGGTCATGATCTTGGTCGTGGAGCCGGTGGAACGGCGGGTGTCCGCGGCCTTGGTGAAGAGGGTCTTCCCCGTTCCGTCGTTCATCACGAAGCCGCCCTTGGCGACGATCGTCGGCGGCTTCGGCGCGGCGGCCTGGGCCTGGGAGGCGAACGCGCCTCCCGCGATGACGGCACCTGCGGTGAGGGCGACCGTGGCGGTAGCCGATACGCGGCTTATGCCCTGAATCTTGATATTCAAGTCAAACGCTCCAAATGCCCCTGGAATGCGGCCACATGAGGGTGCCGCGCGTTGTGAGACGTATGAGGTGGATGCATGGTTGTAGGGAGTTGGGGGTGAATCTCCCCGTCCGGTGTTGCCGGTCCCTGTCATTGGCCCGCCTCTGACCTCAGGGGGCGTTCCCTGCGCGCCCCGGGTCCGCCGTGTACCCGCGTTCGCCGGGCGTGCACGGATGGCGCGGGTGGTGCGCCCCCGGCGCGGTCCACAATCCGGACGCGCCGATGCCTGTATGCGTGTTGTATCTATGCTGTGTGCATGCCTGCCCCAGCCTCGTCCCCCGTCCGTCCGCCCGTGAAGCGGCCCCCCGCCGCCGAGCGCGTCTACACCCATATCAAGGAAGCGGTCCTGGACCGCCGGTACGAGGGCGGGACGCTCCTCACCGAGGGCGATCTCGCGGACGCCGTGGGGGTCTCCCGCACGCCCGTGCGCGAGGCGCTGCTGCGGCTGGAGGTGGAGGGGCTGATCAAGCTCTATCCGAAGAAGGGCGCCCTGGTGCTCGCCGTCTCCGCGCAGGAGATCGCGGACGTCGTGGAGACCCGGCTGCTCGTCGAGGAGTTCGCCGTGCGCCGGGCCGTGCCCGCGTCGGCGAAGCTGATCGCCCGGCTGGAGGAGCTGCTGGAGGAGCAGCGGCAGATGTCGGAGGCGGGGGATCTGGCCGCCGTCTCGGTCAAGGACCGCTGCTTCCACGCCGAGATCGTCCGGCACGCCGGCAACGAGATCCTGTCCCGCCTCTACGACCAGCTGCGCGACCGCCAGCTGCGGATGGGCGTCGCCGTCATGGAGGCCCACCCCGGCAGGATCGCCGCCAACATCACCGAGCACGGCGAGCTGCTGGAGGCGATCAGGGCCGGTGACGCGGACGGTGCCGCGCACGTCGTGCGCCGTCATGTGAGCCGGGTCAAGGTGCTGGTCAGGGGTGAGGACCGGTGAGTTCCGCCGCCGCCCCCACGCTGTCCCTGCCCGGCGATCCGCCCGGCGGCCGGCGGGCCGCCATGGTCTGGGGCGTCGGGGTCGCCGTCTACTTCGTCGCCATCATCTTCCGCACCAGCCTGGGCGTCGCCGGGCTCGACGCCGCCGACCGGTTCGACGTCAGCGCCTCGGCGCTCTCCACCTTCTCCATCCTTCAGCTGCTGGTCTACGCGGGCATGCAGATACCCGTCGGCCTGATGGTGGACCGGCTGGGCACCAAGAAGGTGCTCACCATCGGCGCCGTCCTGTTCACCCTCGGGCAGCTCGGCTTCGCGCTCTCCCCCTCGTACGGTGCCGCGCTGGCCTCCCGCGCCCTGCTGGGCTGCGGCGACGCGATGACGTTCATCAGCGTGCTGCGGCTGGGGGCGCGCTGGTTCCCGGCCCGGCGCGGCCCGATGATCGGGCAGGTCGCCGCCCTCTTCGGGATGGCGGGCAACCTCGTCTCGACGCTGGTGATCGCCCGCTCCCTGCACGGCCTGGGCTGGACCACCACCTTCGTCGGCAGCTCGCTGGCCGGGGTCGTGGTGCTGGTCCTGCTGCTGCTCTTCCTGAAGGACCATCCCGAGGGGCACGCGCCGCCGCCCGCCGAGCACGCCGGCGGGACGTACGTGCGCAAGCAGATCGCCGCCGCCTGGCGGGAACCGGGCACCCGGCTCGGGATGTGGGTGCACTTCACCACGCAGTTCCCGGCCATGGTGTTCCTGCTGCTGTGGGGGATGCCGTTCCTGGTCGAGGCGCAGGGGCTGAGCCGGGGGACCGCGGGGGAGCTGCTCACCCTGGTGGTGCTCTCCAACATGGCCGTCGGCCTCGTCTACGGGCAGATCATCGCCCGCCACCACGCGGCCCGTGTCCCGCTCGCGCTGGGCACGGTCGCGATGACGGCGCTGCTGTGGGCGTCGGCCATCCTGCACCCCGGAGACCATGCGCCGATGTGGCTGCTGGTCACGCTGTGCGTGGTGCTCGGTGCCTGTGGGCCCGCGTCGATGATCGGCTTCGACTTCGCCCGTCCGGCCAACCCGCCGGAGCGCCAGGGCACCGCTTCGGGGATCGTCAACATGGGCGGCTTCGTCGCGTCGATGACCACACTGTTCGCCGTCGGCGTGCTGCTGGACGCGACCGGCGACAACTACCGCATCGCGTTCGCCTCGGTCTTCGTCCTGGAGGCGCTCGGGGTCGTGCAGATCCTGCGGCTGCGGGCCAGGGCCGCGCACCGGGAGCGCGAGCACCATGTGATCAGCCGGGTGGAGGCCGTACACGTACCCGCGTAGGGGACGTGGACGCGGCGGCGCGCCCGTCCCCCTGCGGGGCGGGCGTCGCCGGTTGCCGTGACTACGGGGTGACGGCGAAGTTCTGCAGGATGGCGGCGGCCAGGTCCTGGTCGCCCTCGGCCTTGATGTCGTCCGCGACCGAGCTCGCCCGCACCCGGCCGCAGGCCAGCCGTACGTACGTCTCCCAGTCCATCGCCAGCGTCACCGCCGGGCCCAGCGACGGTGCGCCGTCCACCGAACCGCGGCCCTCCGCGTCGACCCGGACGGTGCGCAGGAACTCCACCGGTCCGTGGACATCCAGCACGACCGCCGAGTTGGGCGGTGCGCCCGCGTCCTTGGCGACCACCTTCGGCAGTGCGGCCAGCAGCGTGTCCCGGACGATCGTGGCACCGGGGGAGTCCAGATTGCCGGGCTTCCCCAGCGTCGTACGCAGATCCTGCTCGTGCACCCATACGTCGAAGGCGCGCATCCGCAGCGCCAGTTCGAGGGTCTGCTCGGCGCCGAGCGGCGCGCGCGTCATGGTCTCCGGGGCACGCGTCTCGTTGCGCAGCTGACGGGCCCGGCGGATGATGGTGTACTCCAGCTCGGAGGTCATCTCCGGTGCGGTGTGGTGGCGCCGCACATCGACCTGCATCTCCATGTAGCGGGCGAAGTCGTTCTGCACGTGATAGAGATCGCGCGGCAGTGTGTGGATGGGGCGCGGATCGCCGAGCTGCTCGCATTCCATGCCGATGATGTGCGACACGATGTCGCGCACCGACCAGTTGGGACATGGAGTACGGCCGTTCCACTCCCCCTCGGTGAGCGGGCTCACCAGCTCGGCTATCGACTCGATGGAGTGGGTCCAGGCGTCGGCGTAGGTCTGGAGGCTGGGATGGACGGTCACGGGACCCCTCGTGCGGTTCTGCGGTGCATGGGCTGGAGAACTGGGCGCGGACGGCGGGCTGCGAGCTGCAGTGAGGTTCGGTCGGTCCAAGTTACGCTGCGAGCAGGCACCCCGGCAGTGCTTTCGTGTGACGATCGTAGGCCCGTGTTGACGGCTCATATGCCAGGACGGTGGTAGTGTGCGCGCCTCTCTCATCCAGATCGCAGTAGACCCGGACGAATCCGTCAAGGCCCGTAGGGGGCGCGTGGCTTCGCTGATCGCGACCCAGCGGGGCGCGGATCTGGTGGTCCTGCCCGAGCTCTGGCCGGTCGGAGCCTTCGCCTACGAGGAGTTCGAGGCCGAGGCCGAACCGCTGCGCGGTCCCACGCACGAGGTGATGGCCAAGGCCGCCGCCGATGCCGGGGTCTGGCTGTACGCCGGCTCCTTCGTCGAGCGGGCCGACGACGGCACCCTCTACAACACCACGCTCGTCTTCACCCCCGAGGGCGAACGGGCCGCCGCGTACCGCAAGATCCACCGCTTCGGCTTCGACAAGGGCGAGGCGGTCATGATGGGCGCCGGTGACGAGCTGGTCACCGTCGCCCTGCCGCAGACCACGATCGGGCTCGCCACCTGCTACGACCTGCGCTTCCCGGAGATGTTCCGCGGGCTGGTCGACGCGGGCGCCGAGACCCTGGTCGTCGCGGCGGGCTGGCCCGAGCGCCGCCGTGCCCACTGGACGCTGCTCGCCCAGGCGCGGGCGGTGGAGAACCAGGCGTATGTGCTGGCCGTCGGATGCGCCGGTACCCACGCCGGAGTCCCGCAGGCCGGGCACAGCATCGTCGTCGACCCCTGGGGCGAGGTGCTCGCGCAGGCGGGCGCGGGCGAGGAGGTGCTGAGCGTGGAGTTCGATCCTTCCCGGGTCGCCGCCACCCGGGAGCAGTTCCCGGCCCTCAAGGACCGCCGGCTGGGGCTCGCGCCGCCTGCCGTCCTCGGATAGTGCCGCCGGCTGTCCTCGGACCGTCACGTACCACCGGACAGCCGCGTACAACCGTGGGTTCTTCCGCGGTGCCTGTTTCACGTGAAACAGGCACCGCCGCCGCTCAGTCCTCGTGCTCCTTCTCCGCGAGCACGATGACGCACACCGCCACCGCGATCAGCAGCGCCGTGTCGGCGTCCTCCCGCACGACATCGATCCCGTACGTGTCCCGGACGGTCAGCCAGCGGCGCGAGATCTGGGCCAGCAGCTCCCCGTCGTACTCCACCGCGAACTCGCGGTCCAGGATCTTGCCGCTGACGTCGAGCTCGGTGCCGTCCACCAGGGTGACCCGGTAGTGGTTGCGCAGCAGCGACAGCCGCTTCCGCTTGACCTTGGCCAGCTGCTCGCCGTCGCGCTCGATGAGCATCGTGTCGCGCAGGCTGATCAGTTTCTGCCGGATCTCGACGACGATCCGGCCCTGTGCGTCCTTCAGCTCGAAGGTGTCCCGCACCCGCATGGCCTTGCCGTCGACGAGGAAGACCTTGCGGCCGTCCGCGTCCTCGATCCAGTAGTCGTCGCCGATGCCGAACAGTCGCTCACGCACGAGAAGTCTCATGGCTCACAGGTTCCCCGAGGCACCTGTGGAATGCGTGGACGCCACGGTGATGTTGACTGTTCACATGGCAACACGTGCGCGCGTCAGGGCCCCCGAACTGATCGGCAAGGGCGGCTGGCTCAATACAGGCGACCAGCAGTACACCCTCGCTGACCTGCGAGGACGCATTGTGATCTTGGATTTCTGGACGTTCTGCTGTGTGAACTGCCTGCATGTCCTCGATGAGCTGCGCGAGCTGGAGGAGAAGCACCGCGACACCGTGGTGATCATCGGCGTGCACTCGCCGAAGTTCGTCCATGAGGCGGAGCACCAGGCCGTGGTCGACGCCGTCGAGCGGTACGAGGTGCACCACCCGGTGCTGGACGACCCCGAGCTCGCGACCTGGAAGCAGTACGCCGTCCGCGCCTGGCCGACGCTCGTCGTCGTCGACCCCGAGGGATATGTCGTCGCCCAGCACGCGGGCGAGGGCCACGCCCACGCCATCGAGAAGCTCGTCGAGGAGCTGGAGGCCGAGCACGCCGCGAAGGGCACCCTACGACGCGGCGACGGGCCGTACGTGGCGCCCGAGCCGGTGGCGACGCATCTGCGGTTCCCCGGGAAGGCACTGCTGCTGGCCGACGGCGGCTTCCTGGTCTCCGACACCACCCGCCACCGGCTGGTCGAGCTGGACGCGGACGGCGAGAGCGTCCGCCGCCACTTCGGGACCGGCGACCGCGGGTTCACCGACGGCGGGCCCGAGGAGGTCCGGTTCAGCGAGCCGCAGGGGCTGGCGGTGCTGCCCGACGGGCGGATCGCCGTCGCCGACACGGTCAACCACGCGATCCGCGCGCTCGACCTCACGACCGGTACGACGACCACCCTCGCCGGCAGCGGCCGCCAGTGGTGGCAGGGGGCGCCGACCAGTGGCGCGGGCCGCGAGGTCGACCTCTCCTCCCCGTGGGACGTCGCCTGGTTCGACGGCAGGCTCTGGATCGCCATGGCGGGCGTGCACCAGCTGTGGACGTACGACCCCGGGAACGGCACCGTACGGGTCGCGGCCGGCACCACGAACGAGGGCCTGGTCGACGGTCCGGGCGACGAGGCCTGGTTCGCCCAGCCGTCCGGGCTCGCCGCCACCGCGGAGCGGCTCTGGGTCGCCGACTCGGAGACGTCCGCGCTGCGCTACGTCGATCTGGAGGGCGCCGTCCACACCGTGGTCGGCACCGGACTCTTCGACTTCGGCCACCGCGACGGGGCCGCTGACAAGGCTCTGCTCCAGCACCCGCTGGGCGTCACCGCACTGCCCGACGGGTCCGTCGCCGTCTGCGACACCTACAACCATGCCCTGCGCCGCTATGACCCGGCGAGCGGTGAGGTCACCACGCTCGCCACGGATCTGCGCGAGCCCAGCGACGCCGTGCTCGTGGACGGCGATCTCGTGGTCGTCGAGTCCGCCAGGCACCGGCTGACCAGGCTGCGGCTGCCCGAGGAGGCGGTACGCGTCGCCGGTTCCGCGCACCGCACCCAGCGCGTCGCCACCGAGATCGCCCCGGGCGCGCTCCGGCTCGACATCGTCTTCCAGGCGCCCGCCGGCCAGAAGCTGGACACCCGGTACGGGCCCTCGACCCGGCTGCTGGTCTCCTCGACCCCGCCGGAGCTGCTGGCCGGGGGCGACGGTGCGGGCACCGATCTGTTCCGCGATCTGGTCCTCGCGGACGGGGTGACCGAGGGCGTCCTGCACGTCTCGGCGATGGCCGCGTCCTGCGACGACGACCCCGCGAACGAGTACCCGGCCTGCCATGTCCACCAACAGGACTGGGGCGTCCCCGTCCGCGTGGTCGCGGAGGGGACGCCCCGGCTGCCGCTCGTGCTCGCGGGGATGGACGAGCAGAGCTGACAGCCGTCCGGAGGGGACGGGGACGGGCGGCTCAGAAGTCGTCGGCGCCGTTGCGCAGCCCGTAGGTCCAGTAGCCGGTCTTGTACTTCGCCGGGTCGACGGCGATGCCCTCGGCGCCGGGCGGGTCAGGGCCCGCCGTCGGTGAGCCGCCGGACCGCCTGTTCGTACCGCCGTACGTACTCCGTCCCCGAGGTCACCCGCAGCAGCGCCTCCAGCGACCGCACCGCGCCCTCGTCGTACCCGTCGCGCTCCGCCTCCGCGGCCGCCAGGTCCAGCAGCCGGATGCCCTCGCGCTGCGTGCCGAGGGCCAGGTGCGCCTCGCCGCTGACGGTCAGCAGGAGTACGCGACGGGCGGCCTCCTCGTGCTCGGGGCCCAGGTCGAACGCGGTCCGGGCGGAGTCCAGGGCGTCCTGCGGGCGGCCGGCCGCGAGCTGCATCCGGGCGAGGTGCTGGAGGGCGAGCATCTCGGTGTGCGCGTCGCGTTCCTTCCCGGCCAGCGCGACGGCCTGCCCGCAGCCCTCCAACGCCTCGTCGAGACCGCCCTGTTCGGCCTGGACGATCGCCAGGTTGATCAGGGCCGTCGCCTCGCCGAGCCGGTCACCGGCGCGCCGGGCCAGACCGGGCGAGGGCTCCAGCATGGCCTCGGCCTCCGCGGTCCTGCCCTCCTCCGACAGCACCCAGCCCAGCAGATTGCGCACCCGCGACTCGGCGTACGGGTCGCTCCGTGCGACCGCCGCGTCCAGCGCCAGCTCCAGCATCGGCACCCAGCCGTCCCGGACCCGCCACACCACATACGGCCACTGGAGCAGGATGATCCG
Organism: Streptomyces sp. NBC_01260; assembly: GCF_036226405.1. Classification (NCBI taxonomy): domain Bacteria; kingdom Bacillati; phylum Actinomycetota; class Actinomycetes; order Kitasatosporales; family Streptomycetaceae; genus Streptomyces; species Streptomyces sp. NBC_01260. The sequence goes on from NZ_CP108464.1 coordinate 4,203,249, forward strand.
CCAGGCGCGGTCGTCGAGACCGGCACCGCGGGCGGCGGCGGCCGCCAGGGACAGGTCCTCGCGCTCGGTGGCCAGCCAGTTCATCGCCTCGGCCCGGTCGGTGAAATCCCGTACGGCGGTCGGCCGGCGGTAGTCCTCCGGCAGGACGAAGCAGGGCTCGCCGCCCGGTTCGGCCGTGTCGGCGGCGGCGAGCGCGGTCGCGATGCAGTGGTCGAGCACACCGACGAGGGCGTCGGGCCCGGACGCGGGATCGAGGCCGCGGGCGTAGAGGCGCACCAGATCGTGCAGCACCCAGCGCCCGGGACCCGTCTCGCTGACGAGGTGGGCGGCGGCGAGCCGCTCCAGCGCCGCCGTGGCGACGACCGGGTCGCTGCCGGCGAGCGCGGCGGCGGTGTACGGGTCGAAATGGCTGCCGGGGTGGTGGCCGAGACGGGCGAAGTGGTGGACGGTGTCCGGCGGCAGTTGCTGCACGGTCAGCCGCAGCGCGGCGGAGACCCCGGTGTCCTCCACGTCGAGATACGTCAGCCGGCTGCGTTCGTCGGCCAGTTCGTCTGCCGTCCCGGCGAGCGTCCGGTGCGGGCGGCCCGCCAGCCGGGCCGCCGTGACCCGCAGGGCGAGCGGCAGTCCGCCGCACAGCTCGGCCAGCCGACGGGCCGCCACCGGTTCGGCGAGCACCCGCTCCTCGCCGAGCACCCCGGCCAGCAGGGCGGTGCCGTCCGGCGGCTCCAGCACGTCCAGCGGTACCGGACGGGCGGCGTCCGAGGCGATGAGGCCGTCCAGCCGGTGCCTGCTGGTGACCAGCGTGACGCAGTCGGTGCCGCCCGGCAGCAGCGGCCTGACCTGGGCCGAGTCACGGGCGTTGTCGAGGACGACGAGCAGGCTGCGCCGGTCGGTCAGCGAGCGGAAGAGCGCGGCGGCGGCCTGGGCGGACTCCGGGACCCGGCGGGGCGCGACGCCGAGCGCGAGCAGGAACTCGCGCAGGACCTCCAGCGGCGTCGGTTCCCCCGTGTCGCCGAACCCGCGCAGATCGGCGAAGAGCCGCCCGTCCGGGAACGCGGCGGGGGCGCGGCGGGCCCAGTGCAGGGCCAGGGCGGTCTTGCCCACCCCGGCCGGTCCGGTGAGCAGGCAGACGGGCGCCTCGCCGGCCGCCGCCCGGGAGAGCGCGGCCAGCTCGGCCGCCCGGCCCTGGAAGCCGCGGGGGGCGCGGGGCAGCAGATCGGTGGGGTGGGCGTGGAGGCCCGGGGCGCCGCCCGGCGTACCTGCTCCGGTGCCGGCCGGCGTACCGGCCCCGGCCCCGTCGCCCACCGTCGTACGGCCGGGAAGGTCCGGTGCGGGTTCCGGGTCGCCGCGGAGGATCTGCGCGTAGGCGTCCGCCAGTTCGCGTCCGGGGCCGATGCCCAGTTCGTCGGTGAGCAGCCGCCGCGTGCGGTGGAAGCAGTCCACCGCCTCGGACTGGCGCCCCGACCGGTGCAGCGCCGTCATCAGGGCCGCCGCCAGCGACTCCCGCAGCGGATGGGCCACTGCCTCGGCCCGCAGCACCGCCGCCGCCCGGTGGTGCTCGCCCAGCACGGCGTAGGCGTGAGCCAGCTGCTCGACCGTCGTGAGCCGGGACTCCTCCAGCGCGTGCGCGGCCGCCTGGAGCGGTGCGCTGGGGTACGTACCGGTGAGCGCCGGACCCTCCCACAGCGACAGGGCCTCCTTCAGTATCAGCACGCTGTCGGACGGGCTGCGCTGCTCCCGGGCCAGCATCAGCAGTTCCTCGAACCGCTGGGAGTCCAGCAGGGCCTCCGGCACCCGCAGCATGTACGCGTCGCCGAGCGTCGCCAGCTCGACCCCGTACATCTCCGCGTCCGCGCCCGTCAGCAGGGCGCGCAGCCGCGACACATGACCCTGGACGACCGTGCGGGCGTGCAGCGGCGGGGTGTCGTCCCACAGGCAGTCCGACAGCCGGGCCACGGACACGGGGGTGTTGGCGCGCAGCAGGAGGGCGGCCAGCAGGCTGCGGCGTTTGGCGGGGCCGAGGGGCAGTGGCCCGGTCTGCGTGTCGACGCAGACGGTGCCGAGCAGCCGGAACTCCACGAGCGGCTCCCCTTCCGGGCATGACGCGCCCGGTGCCGGGTCACGGACAAGATCCCAGAATATCCGGCGTTCCCGGAGAGCGGGGAGGGGGTGCGCCCGGACTGCGGGGCGCACCCGGCCGGGTCACAGACGGCGTTCGTCCTCGGAAACCACTGTGGTGGGGGGCACGACCATGCGGCGGCGCCGCATGACGCTCGCGTAGACGAAGACGCCGATGACGCCGACGACCATCATGATCCAGCCGACCATGTCGACGTTGACGCTGTCCATCTCCCAGTCGGTCGCGAAGGCGAGTATCGCCCCCGCACCGATGAGAATGATGCATCCTCCGAGTCCCATGAGTTTCCGCCTCCTCGATGCCCCGGAAGCTCCGGGCCGTGTAAGGAGCGGGTACCCGGCCCGGCAACGACCATGTGTGCGGTGGCGGTTGCCGTTGCGGTCAGCCCGCCAGGAACGATGCCAGGGCGGTCGCCAGCAGATGCGGGTCGTCGGCGCCGCACAGCTCACGGGCGCTGTGCATCGACAGGATGGCCACGCCGATGTCGACGGTCTGGATGCCGTGCCGGGCGGCGGTGATCGGGCCGATCGTGGTGCCGCACGGCATCGAGTTGTTGGAGACGAACGTCTGCCACGGCACGCCCGCCTTCTCGCACGCCGACGCGAACACGGCCCGGCCGCTGCCGTCGGTCGCGTACCGCATGTTGACGTTGACCTTGAGGATCGGTCCGCCGTTGACGACCGGGTGGTGCGTCGGGTCGTGCCGCTCGCCGTAGTTGGGGTGGATCGCGTGGCCGGTGTCGGAGGAGAGACAGACGGTGCCGGCGAAGGCGCGGGCGCGGTCCTCGTACGTACCGCCGCGGGCGAACACCGAACGCTCCAGGACCGTGCCGAGCAGCGGTCCGTCCGCGCCGGTGTCGGACTGCGAGCCGTTCTCCTCGTGGTCGAAGGCGGCCAGCACCGGGATGTACGGGATCTGCGCGTCGGGCTGTCCGGCCACGGCGGCGAGCGCCGCGACCGCCGCGTGCACCGAGAGCAGGTTGTCCATCCGGGGCCCGGCCACCAGCTCGCGGTCACGGCCCAGGTAGGACGGTGCCTCGACGGGGTGCGGCATCAGGTCCCAGCCGGTGACGTCCTCGGCATCGACGCCCGCCTCCTCGGCGACGAACCGGATGAGGTCGCCCTCCTCCACGTCCCCGAGGCCCCAGATCGGCTGCATGTGCTTCTGGCGGTCGAGCTTCAGGCCGTCGGGGTTGGCCGACCGGTCCAGGTGCACGGCCAGCTGCGGGACGCGCAGCAGCGGCCGGTCGATGTCGACCAGCCGGTGCGTCCCGTCGCGCAGCGAGATCCGCCCGGCGAGGCCGAGGTCCCGGTCCAGCCAGGTGTTGAGGAGCGTGCCGCCGTAGACCTCCACGGCGATCTGCCGCCAGCCGTGGGCGCCCGTGTCGGGCAGCGGCTTCACCCGCAGGTTCGGTGAGTCGGTGTGCGCCCCGGCGATCCGGAACGGGGTGTGCGCCCCCGCGCCCTCGGGCACGTACCAGGCCACGATCGCTCCGCCGCGCAGGACGTACTTGCCGCCGGTCGTTCCGTCCCAGGCCGCCGTCTCCTCGACCTGCCGGAAACCGGCCTTCTCCAGCTTCGACGCGGCGGCCGCCACGGCGTGGTACGGGGAGGGGCCGGCCATCAGGAAGGCCATCAGATCGTCGGTGTGCCCGCGGTCGAAGCGGAGGGAAGAACTCATGTTCTTCACTGTAACCAGGCCCGTGGCAGAGAATTCACCGTCGTCCCCCGGCGTGACGCGGCTATCGTCGGGGCAGTGCCGCGGAGGGCCTGTCGCCGTCCTGCGCTACGACAGCACCGCCACCCGGAAGCGTGTCCGGGTGGCGGTGCTGTCGGCGATTCCAACTGCGGAAGCCCTAGAACGCGGCCTCGTCCAGCTCCATCAGGGAGTTGTCGACGGACTCGGCGAGCGCGCGCTCGGCGCCGACGCCCGGCAGGACGTTCGCGGCGAAGAACTTCGCGGCGGCGATCTTGCCCCGGTAGAAGGCGACGTCCTTGGCGGAGGCGGTCGGCAGCTTCTCGGCGGCCACGGACGCGCCCTTGAGCAGCAGGTAGCCGACGACGACATCGCCGGAGGCCAGCAGCAGGCGGGTGGTGTTCAGGCCCACCTTGTAGATGTTCTTCACGTCCTCGCCGGTCGCGGTGAGGTCGGTGATCATCGTGCCGACGATCGCCTCCAGGTCCACGGCGGCCTTGGCGAGCGAGTCCAGCGCGCCGGACAGCTCCTCGTTGCCCTGGGCGCCCGCGAGGAACTTCTTGATCTCCTCGGAGAGCGTGTTGAGCGAGGCGCCCTGGTCGCGGACGATCTTCCGGAAGAAGAAGTCCTGGCCCTGGATGGCCGTCGTGCCCTCGTACAGCGTGTCGATCTTGGCGTCACGGATGTACTGCTCGATCGGGTACTCCTGGAGGTACCCGGAGCCGCCGAACGTCTGGAGCGACTGCGCCAGCTGCTCGTACGACTTCTCCGAGCCGTAGCCCTTCACGATCGGCAGCAGCAGGTCGTTGAGGCCGTGCAGCGCCTTCGCGTCCTCGCCCGCGGCCTCCTTCTCCTGGATCGCGTCCTGGACGGAGGCGGTGTACAGCACGAGGGAGCGCATGCCCTCGGCGTACGCCTTCTGCGTCATGAGCGAGCGGCGCACGTCGGGGTGGTGCGTGATGGTGACCTTGGGGGCCGTCTTGTCCATGAACTGCGACAGGTCGGTGCCCTGGACGCGCTCCTTGGCGTACTCCAGCGCGTTCAGGTAACCCGTCGAGAGCGCCGCGATGGCCTTCGTGCCGACCATCATGCGGGCGAACTCGATGATGCGGAACATCTGGCGGATGCCGTCGTGCTTGTCACCGATCAGCCAGCCCTTGGCGGGGTGCTGGTCGCCGAACGTCATCTCGCAGGTGTTGGACGCCTTGAGGCCCATCTTGTGCTCGACGTTCGTCGCGTACACGCCGTTGCGCTCGCCCAGCTCGCCGGTGGTCCAGTCGAAGTGGAACTTCGGGACCATGAAGAGCGACAGGCCCTTGGTGCCCGGTCCCGCACCTTCGGGGCGGGCCAGTACGTAGTGAATGATGTTCTCGGACATGTCGTGCTCGCCCGAGGTGATGAAGCGCTTCACGCCCTCTATGTGCCAGGAGCCGTCCTCCTGCTCGACGGCCTTCGTGCGGCCCGCGCCGACGTCGGAACCGGCGTCCGGCTCGGTCAGCACCATCGTCGAGCCCCACTGCTTCTCGACGGCGATCTCGGCGATCTTCTTCTGTGCCTCGTTGCCCTCGTCGAAGAGGATGCCGGCGAACGCCGGGCCGGAGGAGTACATCCACACGGCCGGGTTGGCGCCGAGCAGAAGCTCCGCGTAACCCCAGATCAGGGAGCGCGGGGAGGTCGTGCCGCCGATCTCCTCGGGGAGGCCCAGGCGCCAGTACTCGGAGTCCATGAAGGCCTGGTAGGACTTCTTGAAGCTCTCCGGGACCGGTGCGGTGCTGGTCTCCGGGTCGAAGACCGGGGGGTTGCGGTCGGCGTCGGCGTAGGAGTCGGCGAGCTCGTTCTCCGCGAGGCGGGCGACCTCGTCGAGGATGCTCTTCGCGGTCTCGACGTCCATCTCCGCGAACGGTCCGGTGCCGTACAGCTTGTCGCGCCCGAGGACCTCGAAGAGGTTGAACTCGATGTCGCGGAGATTCGACTTGTAGTGCCCCATGGGAAGGCTCCGTAATCAATAGCAGTGGCGCGCAGCGCCCCGTGGAGGGTGAGAAACGGGCGACGGGCTCGCGGATACCGGTCTGCCGCGCGGTCGGGGCGGGGCCCGGACGTATCAGCTGACCTCTACGATGATGCTACCCGTCAGTAATAAGACGCAACCCCCCGAGGCAGAGATGTGTCCGATTACTCTTTGTCCCATGTACGGCTACGACCAGAATCAGGGCGCACAGCAGCCGATGGGTGGCGGCTACGGCGAGCAGCCGCTGTATCCCGAACCCTCGCCGCCCTCGCTGGGCGACGCGGTACGGGCCTTCACGACCGGCTCGCTGGCCGCCGAGGACTTCCAGCAGATCTTCGCGACGTCGAAGGTCTACTGCCCGCGCGGTGACAATCCGGGCTTCCTCGCGCTGCACAACACCCAGCAGCCGGTCATCCCGATGTTCACCACGCTCAAGGAGCTGCGGCTCTACGCGGGCAAGGAGTCCAAGTACTTCGTGATCACCGGGGCCGAGGTGATCGACCTGCTGCCCACCGGCTACGGCTTCGTCCTGGACATGGAGGGCGAGCACCGCATGGTCTTCGACGCCAAGGCCGTGGAGCAGATGGTCGACTTCGCGATGCGCCGCATGTACGGCTGACCGCCGGCCCACTCCCCCTCGCAAGGGGCTCGTACCGCTCGGCGGTACGAGCCCCTTGCGCTGTTCCGGGCGGTGCGGGAGCTGTTTTGGGCGGTGCGGGAGCTGTTTTGGGCGGTGCGGGAATGAAAGCCGCCTTGCAGGATGTTCACCATTCAACTAAATTGATTTCAGAACAGTCCCCGGAGGTGGCTTCCATGCCCGCAGTAACCGTCGAAAACCCGCTGACCCTGCCCAAGGTCGCCGCCCCGGCCGACGCCGTGGCCCGTCCCGTGCTCGCCGTGACCACGGCGCCCAGCGGGTTCGAGGGCGAGGGATTCCCCGTGCGCCGCGCATTCGCGGGGATCAACTACAAGCACCTCGACCCGTTCATCATGATGGACCAGATGGGCGAGGTGGAGTACGCGGCCGGTGAGCCCAAGGGCACCCCCTGGCACCCGCACCGCGGCTTCGAGACCGTCACGTACCTGATCGACGGCACCTTCGTGCACCAGGACTCCAACGGTGGCGGCGGCACCATCCAGAACGGCGACACCCAGTGGATGACGGCCGGGTCCGGGCTGCTCCACATCGAGGCGCCGCCGGAGTCGCTCGTCCTGTCGGGCGGCCTCTTCCACGGCCTCCAGCTCTGGGTGAACCTGCCCAGGGCCGACAAGATGATGGCCCCGCGCTACCAGGACATCCGCGGTGGCCAGGTCCAGCTGCTCGCCTCCCCGGACGGCGGCGCGCTGCTCCGGGTGATCGCGGGCGAGCTCGACGGCCACGAGGGCCCCGGTGTCACCCACACCCCCATCACGATGATCCACGCCACCGTGCGCCCCGGCGCCGAGGTGACCCTGCCGTGGCGCGAGGACTTCAACGGCCTCGCGTACGTGCTCGCGGGCCGCGGCACCGTGGGCGAGGACCGCAGGCCCGTCCACATGGGCCAGACCGCCGTCTTCGGCGCCGGCTCCTCGCTGACCGTCCGCGCGGACGAGCAGCAGGACGGCAACACCCCGGAGCTGGAGGTCGTCCTCCTCGGCGGGCGTCCCATCCGGGAGCCGATGGCGCACTACGGGCCGTTCGTGATGAACAGCCAGGCCGAACTGAAGGAGGCCTTCGAGGACTTCCAGGCCGGCCGCCTCGGCACCGTGCCCGCCGTCCACGGGATGTGAGCCGCGCCGCCGCCGTATGACGGTGCGTCACTCGTACGGCGGCGCGAGCGGGACATCGCCCCCGCGGCGTGATCGGGTGGGAGGGTGCAGACCCAGAAGCCCCTCCTGCCCATCGGTGCGCGGCGACTGGCCGCCTGGTGCGGTGTCGTCCTGCTGGTCGCCGGCGTCGCCGCGGTGGCCATCTGGCTGTGTGTCGCCCTCAAGACCGCCGTCACCCCCGTCCTGCTCGCGCTGCTCGGTACGGCGCTGCTCGGTCCGGTCCACCGCAGGCTCACCGCGCACGGGGTGAACCGTTCGGTGGCGGCCGGGTTCACCTGCGTCCTTCTCGTCGCGGTGGTCGGCGGCGCCGGCTACATCGTCGTCACCGCGCTCATCGACACCGGCGACCAGATCGTCCGGTCGCTGAAGGAAGCCGCTCAGTGGGTCGTCGACCACTTCGGCGTCACCGGCAACACGAATGTGGACGACCTGGCCACCAGCGGCAAGAAGCTCGTCGAGAAGTTCGGCGCGAGCGCCGCGGGCGGGCTGCTGAGCGGCCTCAGCCTGGTCGGTTCGCTCATCGCCACGAGCGTGCTCGCGCTCCTGCTGACCTTCTTCTTCCTGCGCGACTCCGACCGGGCCGCGCAGCTCGCGCACTCCATCGCCCCGCGCGGCGCCGGCGACCTGGTCGAGGCGATGGGCCGGCGGGCGTTCGAGGCCGTCGAGGGCTTCATGCGCGGTACGACGTTCATCGCGCTCATCGACGCCGTCTGCATCACGGTCGGCCTGCTGATCCTGCGGGTGCCCGGTGCGGTGGGGCTGGGTGCGCTGGTCCTGGTCGGCGCCTACATCCCGTACCTCGGGGCCTTCATCTCGGGCGCCGTCGCGGTCCTGGTGGCGCTCGCGGACCGGGGTTTCGTGATCGCGCTCTGGGCGCTCGGGGTGGTGCTCGCCGTACAGGTGATGGAGGGCCACGTCCTCCAGCCGATGATCCAGAGCCGTACGGTCCAGATGCACCCCGCCACGATCATGATCGCGCTGACGGCGGGCGCGAGCGTGGCGGGCCTGCTGGGGATGCTGCTCGCGGTCCCGTTGTGCGCGGCGGCGTTCGGCATCCTCGGCGAACTGCGCAAGGGCCAGCTGCCCCCACCAGCCCCCCCGGACGCGGAAGCCCCCGCCCCGGACACGTCCCCCGGCGCACCTCCGAGCCCGTCCGGCGCCTGAGCACGGAAGCCTGGCGCCCGAGGGGGGCTACCGGTCCGGTTCCGGTTCTGGCTCCAGCTCCGGAACCGGCTGCACCCCCGCCAGTTCCACCAGTTCCACCGGCTCCGCCGACTCGTACAGCTCGAACCAGATCGACTTGCCCGCACCCCGCGGATCGACCCCCCACGCATCCGCGAGCATCTCCATCAGCACCAGACCCCGCCCGCTGGACGCCATCTCCCCGGGCCGCCGCTTGTGCGGCAGTTCGTTGCTGCCGTCGGCCACCTCCACCCGCAGCCGCCGCTCCCCGTGCTCCCCGCTGGCCTGGGCGACCAGCAGCGCGTCCCCGTCCGTGTGGACCAGCACGTTCGTGGCCATCTCGGAGATCATCAGCACGGCCGAGTCGACCTGCTCCGGGTCCGCCCAGTCGTGCAGCATCTCGCGCACCTGCTGCCGGGCCGCCGAGATCCGCTCCGGTTCGGCCTGGGCGATGGTCAGCGCGGTCCGCCGCGGCGCGGTCCGCAGGGACGTGGTGCCCTCGCGGCGCAGCAGCAGCACCGCGACGTCGTCCTCGCGCCGGTCCGCGAGCGGGCCCGTCGTGTAGTGCGAGGCCGGCCCGTGCACCGCCTGCACCAAGGCGTCCGCGAGCTTCTCCAGATCGTCGGTGTGCCGCTCCAGGATCGGCCGGAGCCGGACCCAGCCGGTGGCCAGGTCGTGCCCGCCGGTCTCGATCAGCCCGTCCGTGCAGAGCATGATCGTTTCCCCGGCCTCCAGCGTGACCCGGGTCGTCGGGTAGTCGGTGTCCGCCTGGATGCCCAGTGGGAGCCCGCCCGCCGTCTGCCGGATGACCGCGGTCCCGTCCGGGGTCATCACCACGGGGTCGGGGTGCCCGGCCCGTGCGATGTCGAGCGTGCCGGTTTCCGGGTCGGCCTCCGCGTACAGGCACGTCGCGAAGCGCGCTCCGGTGTGCTCCGCGTCGTCGTGCGCGTCGGTGAGCCCGGAGAGGAAGCGCGAGGCCCGCGAGAGCACCGCGTCCGGGCGGTGCCCCTCGGAGGCGTACGCGCGCAGGGCGATCCGCAACTGGCCCATCACCGCCGCCGCCCGCACGTCGTGGCCCTGGACGTCGCCGATGACGAGGGCGATACGGCCGTTGGGGAGCGGAATCATGTCGTACCAGTCGCCGCCGACCTGGAGCCCGCCGCCGGTCGGCACATAGCGTGCGGCCACCGTCATCCCCGGGACGCTGAGCACCAGGGACGGCATCATCGTGCGCTGGAGCCCCTGCGAGAGCTCTCGCTCGGTCTCGGCGATCCCGGCGCGGGCCAGCGCCTGTGCGAGCATCCGGGCCACCGTCGTCAGCACGGACCGCTCGTCCGGCGAGAACGCCACCGGATGCCGGAAGCCGGCCATCCAGGCGCCCATCGTGCGCCCCGCCACGATCAGCGGCAGGAAGGCCCAGGAGTGGCGCTCGAACCGGCGGGCCAGCGGCCAGGCGGCCGGGTAGCGGGCGTAGTAGTCCTCGGCGGTGGGCAGATAGATCGCCCGCCCCGTCCGTACGACCTCCGCGGCCGGGTAGTCGGTCTCCAGCGGCATGTCGTTGAAGGGGCCCTCGTCACCGGCGTGCTGACCGTGGTGCCCGACGATCGTCAGCCGTTCGCCCTCGACCCCGAAGACGGCCAGTCCCTCCGGCGAGAATCCGGGCATGGAGAGCGAGTAGGCCACCCGCAGCACCTCCTCCGTCGACCGGGCCTCGGCCAGCGCCCGCCCCGCGTCCAGCAGGAACGCCTCCCGGGACCGGCGCCAGTCGCCGGTGATCGGGGTGTGCGCCCCGGTGGTGCCGGGCTGCGGCTCGGCGACCTCCTGGAGGGTGCCGACCAGCACGTAGTCCGCGCCGCCGTCGGCCGGGAGCGGCTTGGAGCGGCTCCGTACGGTACGCAGCACCCGGCCGCGCTCGTCCACGATCCGCAGCCGGGCCTCGGCGAGCGTGTCCTCCGCGACGGCCAGGTTGACCACCCCGTAGACCTCGTTCCAGTCGACGGGATGGAAGCGGGAGCGCACCTCCGACTCACGGAAGGCACCTGGCTCGGAGGGCAGCTCCAGCAGCCGGGCCGCCTCCGCGTCGAGCGTGACCGTCCCGGCTGCGTTGTCCCAGCGCCAAAGACCGGTCGCGGTCGCGGCCAGGACATCCTCGGTGCGCATTGCCCCACTTTATGAAGATGTACGGCCCAAACGCCACCGAGGGTCGCCCGTCCCGGGTCCACCGGTGATCTTGCTGGGGACAATGGCAATGAAACGGTCCGGTCGCGGGCGGTAGCCTGGGGTGGCTGTATCCGCCCCCAACCGCGAAGACTGGATGAACGACGATGCATCGGTACAGGTCCCACACCTGCGGCGAGCTCCGCGCCTCTGACGTCGGCACCGACGTCCGGCTGAGCGGCTGGCTGCACAATCGCCGAGACCTGGGTGGCATCCTCTTCATCGATCTGCGCGACCACTACGGTCTGGTGCAGCTCGTCGCCCGCCCCGGCACGCCCGGCAACGACGCCCTGGCGAAGCTCACCAAGGAGACCGTCGTACGGATCGACGGCAAGGTGTCCGCCCGCGGCGCCGACAACGTCAACCCGGAGCTCCCGACCGGCGAGATCGAGATCGAGGTCACCGAGGTCGAGGTGCTGGGCGAGGCCGCCCCGCTGCCCTTCACGATCAACGCCGAGGACGGGGTGAACGAGGAGCGGCGTCTGGAGTACCGCTTCCTCGACCTGCGCCGCGAGCGCATGCACCGCAACATCATGCTGCGCTCCTCCGTCATCGCCTCGATCCGCTCCAAGATGGTGGCCCTCGGCTTCAACGAGATGGCGACGCCGATCCTCACCGCGACCTCCCCCGAGGGCGCCCGTGACTTCGTCGTCCCGTCCCGGCTGAACCCGGGCAAGTTCTACGCGCTGCCGCAGGCCCCGCAGCAGTTCAAGCAGCTGCTGATGATCTCCGGCTTCGACCGCTACTTCCAGATCGCGCCGTGCTTCCGCGACGAGGACGCCCGTGCCGACCGGTCGCCCGGCGAGTTCTACCAGCTCGACGTCGAGATGTCCTTCGTCGAGCAGGAGGACGTCTTCCGCCCGATCGAGAGGCTGATGACCGAGCTCTTCGAGGAGTTCGGCAACGGCCGCCACGTCACCTCGCCCTTCCCGCGCATCCCGTTCCGCGAGTCGATGCTGAAGTACGGCAACGACAAGCCGGACCTGCGCGCCAAGCTGGAGCTCGTGGACATCTCCGACGTCTTCGCGGACTCGGAGTTCAAGGCGTTCGCCGGCAAGCACGTCCGCGCCCTCCCGGTGCCGGACACCGCGGGCCAGTCCCGGAAGTTCTTCGACGGCCTCGGCGACTACGCGGTCGAGCACGGCGCCAAGGGCCTCGCCTGGGTCCGGGTCGGCGAGGACGGCAAGCTGGCGGGCCCGATCGCCAAGTTCCTCACCGAGACGGACGTCAAGACCCTCACCGAGCGGCTCTCCCTCGTCCCCGGCCACGCCGTGTTCTTCGGCGCCGGCGAGTTCGACGAGGTCTCCAAGATCATGTCGGTCGTCCGCGTCGAGGCGGCCAAGCGCGCCGGTCACTTCGAGGACGGCGTCTTCCGCTTCTGCTGGATCGTCGACTTCCCGATGTACGAGAAGGACGAGGACACCGGGAAGATCGACTTCTCGCACAACCCCTTCTCGATGCCCCAGGGCGGCCTGAAGGACCTTGAGGAGAAGGACCCGCTCGACATCCTCGCCTGGCAGTACGACATCGTCTGCAACGGCATCGAGCTGTCCTCCGGCGCCATCCGTAACCACGAGCCCGAGCTGATGCTCAAGGCCTTCGAGATCGCCGGTTACGACCGCGAGACCGTCGAGCACGAGTTCGCGGGCATGCTCCGCGCCTTCCGCCTCGGCGCCCCGCCGCACGGTGGCATCGCCCCGGGTGTCGACCGCATCGTGATGCTGCTGGCCGACGAGCCCAACATCCGCGAGACGATCGCCTTCCCGCTGAACGGCAACGCCCAGGACCTGATGATGGGTGCTCCCACGGTGCTGGACGAGACCCGGCTGCGCGAGCTGAACATCCAGCTCCGCAAGCCGGTCGCGCCCGCGAAGGACGCCACCGAGAAGTAGCCCGTCAGCTGCACCGGGTTTCACGTGAAACAGCCCCTGGCCACCCGGCCGGGGGCTGTTCCGTGTCCCGGCCGTGCCGACTGCCCGCACCGGACGGCCTGCCCACACGGGGATGCGGCCCGCACCGCAATCACACAGGAACCCACAGCCTGTGCTCACGCCCCTGCCAGCTGGGCTCCCTAGCCTCCCCTGCATGACAGAGAATCAGGGACCCGCGCACAAGAAGGATCTGACCCGTCGCCGGATGATCCTCGCCGGTGGCGCGGCCGTGGCCGCGGCCGGAATCGGAGCCGGAGCCGTCGCGAACGCCTCGGCCGGTGAGAGCGGCGGCGAACGTGGCGGCAGCGGCGGCGGGAAGAAGCCCACCGGGCAGGGCGAGGCGTGTTACCGGCTCACCTCGGAGACCACCGAGGGCCCGTACTACATCGACGCCGACAAGATCCGTAAGGACATCACCGAGGACAAGGAGGGCATCCCGATGACCCTCCGCCTCAAGGTGATCGACTCCGACACCTGCAAGCCGCTCAAGCGGGCGGCCGTCGACATCTGGCACTGCGACGCCCTGGGCGTCTACTCCGGATACGAGAGCATGAGCACGGGCGGTCCCGGCGGTCCGGGCGGCGGCACCCCGCCGACCGGCGCCCCCACGGACGCACCGACCGGCGCCCCCACCGGTACGCCCCCGACCGGCGGCCCCGGCGGCCCCGGCGGCGGTGGCGGCGGGCACAGCGAGCCCACCGACGACGAGCGCTATCTGCGGGGCACTCAGCTCACCGACCAGCACGGGTACGTGGAGTTCCGGACGATCTTCCCGGGCTGGTACCAGGGCCGTGCCGTGCACATCCACACCAAGGTGCACGTCGGCGGCAGGATGACCGACGCCGGGTACGAGGGCGGGCACACCTGCCACACCGGCCAGTTCTTCTTCGCGGAGTCCGCGGTCCTCGACTCGGCGAAGGCCGAGCCGTACTCGGCCAGCACCACCACCCGCACGACCCTCACCGAGGACACCATCTACGACCAGAGCGGTGTCACGGGCGGGCTGATGAAGCTCTCGTACCGGAAGAACCACATGGCGCGCGGTGTCGTCGGCTCGATCACCATGGGCGTGGACCCGGACGGGACGCAGGACGGGACGGGGATGTGATCGCACCGACCTGACCCGATCGCGCCGATCGGCCCACCGACGCCTCCTCAGGCCTCCGTTCCCCCGCGGAGCCGAAGGGCCCGGAACCGGAGCAGTACCCGGTTCCGGGCCCTTCGTGATGTGCGCCGACAGACGTGCACCGACAAGGGCTGCGCGCATACAAGTGCATGAATCACGCGAACGGGTACAGCCGGATGGCCCCGGTGCCGGATTGGCCGGTCCCGGCTGCGGCAAAGACTGCCTGGGCCGACATCGGCACAGCGGACCTCACGCCGCGTCCGCAAAGCCCCCGCGGCTTCGCCGCCGACTGCTGAGGAGCCACCGTGTCCGTGCCCCGTCCGAGCGTTCCCCTGCGGCTCCCGTACGTCGTCTGTGCCGTCTTCGTCCTGCTGCTGGCCGCGTGCGGAACGGGCGGCGTCGTCGGTTCTCGTGAGCGCGGTGCCCCCACGAGGACCGCGGGCGCTCCCGGCCCGTCGGCGGGCGGCGCGTCGGCGGCCGGGCCCGCCGCCGCACCGCCCAGAGCGTCGCCCGCCCCGCCGCGGGAGATCCCGGGGCTCGGCCCGCGGACCAGGGCGGCGATCCCGGCAGGCACCCGGCAGGTGTTCGTCGTCACGGGCGAGTCCCCGGACTCCAGCCGCTCCACCGCCGTGCTCTACACCCGGGACGGCCCCGCCGCGGACTGGCGGGCCACGGCGCCCTGGGCCGCCCACAACGCCCTGAACGGCTGGACGGCCGAGCACTGGGAGGGCGATCTGCGCTCACCCGTCGGCGTCTACACGCTGACCGCGGCGGGCGGCCGGCTCGATCCCCCGTCCACGGTGTTCCCGTACGACCTGAGCCCGGACTTCACGGTGGAGGGCGAGGGCTTCCACGGGGAGCCGCTGGAGGGTTCCTTCGACTACGTCATCGCCATCGACTACAACCGCCTCCCCGGCACCTCCCCCCTGGACCACACCCGTCCGCTCGGCACGGAGCGTGGCGGCGGCATCTGGATCCACGTCGACCACGGCGGCCCCACCCAGGGCTGCGTCTCGATCAGCGAGGACCGGATGAAGGAGCTGCTGAGCCTCCTCGACCCGGCCAAGGACCCCGTCGTCGTGATGGGGGACGCCGCGTCCCTGGGCGGCTGAAGTCGCTGCGCGCCAGGTCCGCGGACCGTAACCTGGAGACTGCCCGACCGGCTCTCGAGGAGGCAGGCGTGAGCGTGGTCGACGACGGTGTGCTGACACAGGAGGTCTTCGAGGACCTGGCCCGTCATGCCATACGCGCGGAAGAAGCGCTGCGACTGGAGTTCGTGCACTCCCAGCCGGACGGTGTGCGGTACGAGACGGTGGTGACGGTCCCGTTCGGCAAGACGGTCCGGCTGCCCGACCCGGTGGGCATCGAGCTGGACACCGAACCGCTCAAGAACTGGGTCCGCTGACCGGAGCCGGAGCCGGAGCCGGAGCCGGAGCCCGGCACGCGAGAAGGGGCGGGACCGTCAGTGTGGTCCCGCCCCTTCTCGCGTACGTACGAACCCCTTACTCGGGCTTCTCCTCCAGGCGCGGGAACAGCACCGCGCCCTTCGTCACCGTCGCGCCCGCCGGCAGCCGGCCCCAGCCGGCGGCTTCCTGCACACGCTGTCCGGAGAGCGCGCCCAGGGACTCCTCGGCGCCCAGGCACTCCCACAGCTTCTGCGAGGTGTCCGGCATGACGGGGTTCAGCAGGACCGCGACACCGCGCAGCGCCTCGGCGGCCGTGTACAGGATCGTCGCGAGACGGGCCCGGCCCTCGGGCGACTCGTCCTTGGCGACCTTCCAGGGCTCCTGCTCCGTGATGTAGCCGTTGACCTGCTTCACGAAGTCGAAGATCGCCAGGATGCCGCCCTGGAAGTCCAGCTCCTCGCCGATCTTCCGGTCGGCCGTCGCGACGGCCTTCGCCAGCCCGTCCCGCACCGCCTGCTCGGCCTCACCCGCGGCCGTGGCCCCGGGGAGCGCACCGCCGTAGTACTTGCCGACCATGGCCGCGAGGCGCGAGGCCAGGTTGCCGTAGTCGTTGGCGAGCTCGGAGGTGTAGCGGGCGGTGAAGTCCTCCCAGGAGAACGAGCCGTCGCTGCCGTACGCGATGGCCCGCAGGAAGTACCAGCGGTAGGCGTCCACGCCGAAGTGCGAGGTCAGATCCTGCGGCTTGATGCCCGTCAGGTTCGACTTCGACATCTTCTCGCCGCCGACCATCAGCCAGCCGTTGGCGACGACCTTGCCGGGCAGCGGCAGCCCCTGCGCCATCAGCATCGCCGGCCAGATGACCGAGTGGAACCGCAGGATGTCCTTGCCGATCAGGTGCACGTTCGCCGGGAACGTACCGTCGAACTTCTCCTGGTTGGCGCCGTAGCCGACCGCCGTCGCGTAGTTGAGCAGCGCGTCGACCCATACGTAGATGACGTGCTTGTCGTCCCACGGGACCGGGACGCCCCAGTCGAAGGTCGAGCGCGAGATCGACAGGTCCTGGAGACCCTGCTTGACGAAGTTCACGATCTCGTTGCGGGCCGACTCGGGCTGGATGAAGCCGGGGTTGGCCGCGTAGAACTCCAGCAGCTTCGGGCCGTACGCGCTGAGCTTGAAGAAGTAGTTCTCCTCCTTGAGGATCTCCACCGGCTTCTTGTGGATCGGGCACAGCTTCGTGCCGTCCTCCGCCTCGATCAGGTCGCCGGGGAGCTTGTACTCCTCGCAGCCCACGCAGTACGGGCCTTCGTATCCGCCCTTGTAGATCTCGTCCTTGTCGTACAGGTCCTGCACGAACTCCTGCACACGGTCGGTGTGCCGCTTCTCCGTGGTACGGATGAAGTCGTCGTTCGCGATGCCGAGGTGCTCCCAGAGGGGCTTCCAGGCCTCCTCGACGAGCTTGTCGCACCACGCCTGGGGTGTGACGTTGTTCGCCTCGGCCGTGCGCATGATCTTCTGACCGTGCTCGTCCGTGCCGGTGAGGTACCACACCTTCTCGCCGCGCTGACGGTGCCAGCGGGTGAGCACGTCGCCTGCGACGGTCGTGTAGGCGTGGCCCAGGTGAGGAGCGTCGTTGACGTAGTAAATGGGGGTCGAGACGTAGAAACTCCGCACGTCCTCGCCCCCCTGCTTCTCTGATCCAGTGGCCGCCATGGTCGAAATCCTAACGGTCCGGGGGAGGTCCACTCGCACCGATAAACCCGGCGCCGGGCGCGGAGCGCTTCGCGGCGAGCTTCTCGGAGAGCTTTGCGAAACATCGCTTCCCGTAGCAAAGACGCATCCTGGGATGGAGTGGACACGCATGCACGAGGCAGAGGACATCACGATGCGGGTACTGGTCGCCGAGGACGAGGAGATCCTGGCGGAGCTGGTCGCCACCGGGCTGCGGCGGGCGGGGTTCGCCGTCGACACGGTGTACAGCGGTGATGCCGCCCAGGCCTATCTGGGGCTGCACGACTACGACGTCGTCGTCCTGGACCGCGACCTGCCCCGGGTGCACGGCGACGACGTGGCCCGCGGCCTCGTGGCCTCCGGCTCCCGGACCAGAATCCTGATGCTCACCGCCGCCGGGTCCATGGAGGACCGGGTCTCCGGGCTCGACCTGGGCGCCGACGACTATCTCGGCAAGCCGTTCGAGTTCCCCGAACTCGTTTCGCGGGTACGCGCGCTGCGGCGGCGCAGCGCCCGCCCCGTACCGCCGCAGCTGGAGCGGTACGGAATCCGGCTCGACACCGTACGCCGTACCGCGTCCCGCGACGGGCGGGAGCTGGACCTCTCGCCGAAGGAGTTCACCGTGCTGCAGCTGCTGCTGGAGGCTGATGGCGGGACGGTGAGCGCGGAGGAGCTGCTGGAGCGGGCCTGGGACGCCAATGCCGACCCCTTCACCGGGGCCGTCCGCGTCTGCATGAGCAAGCTGCGCGGCAAACTCGGCGAACCGGCGGTGATCCGCACCGTGCAGGGTGTCGGGTACGCCCTGTGAAGCGTCCGGCCCGGGTGCCGCACTCCACGATCAGGACCCGGATCGCGCTCGTGTACGGCGGGGTGTTCCTGGTGCTCGGCACGGCCCTGCTCGTCACCGTCAACCTGGCCTCCCGCGCCGGTACGGACTCGCAGGCCCGCTCCATCGCCCGCACGGCCGCGGTCGTCCAGCCCGGCTACGCGGTGAACGGCCCCCTCGTCACCCGCCGGAACCTCGGCCCGCCGACCGTCTACGACCTCACCGACCACGTCAGCGACGCGGCCGGTCATCAGCTGCTCATCTGGTCCGCCGCCTCGCTGCTCGTGATGACGGCCTGCGCGGTGGGTGTCGGATGGTGGACCGCGGGGCGGGTCCTGCGGCCCGTCCACGCCATGACCGCCAAGGCGCGCAGGCTCTCCGAGCACACGCTGCACGAGCGGATCGCCTCCAGCGGCCCCGACGACGAGCTCAGGGAGCTCGGCGACACGCTCGACGCGCTGCTCGCCCGGCTGGAGAGGGCCTTCGACAGCCAGCGGCGGTTCATCGCCAACGCCTCGCACGAGCTGCGGACCCCACTGGCCACCCAGCGGGCGGCGATCCAGGTCGGCCTGGACGACCCGACGCCGGACGACCTCGTGCGGACCCGGCAGACGCTCCTGGACAACAACCGGCGCAGCGAGCGGCTCATCGAGGGACTGCTGGTGCTGGCGCGCAGCGAGCGCGGGCTCGCGAAGGGCGAGCGGGAGGACGTGGACCTGGCCCGGGTGGTGGCGGAGGAGGCGGGCCGGCATCCGGGGGTGACGGTCGAGACCGTGCCCTGCGCGGTGCTGGGGAACCGGATGCTGCTGGCCCAGCTGGTGGGCAATCTGCTGGCCAACGCGGTGACGTACAACGTGCCCGGCGGGACGGTGGAGGTGTCGCTGGCCACCGGGGGCGGGAACGGGGTGCTCGTGGTGCGCAACACCGGTCCGGTGGTGGACGGGGCGGACATTCCCGGGCTGTTCGAGCCGTTCCGGCGGGGCGAGGGCAGGGACCGGATGGGGCCCGGCTCCGGGCTCGGTCTTTCGATCGTACGTTCTGTAGCAGTGGCGCACGGCGGTACGGTCACGGCGGTGCCGGGCCCGGAGGGCGGGCTCGCCGTGACCGTACGCCTGCCGGCCGATCAGGCTCCGGCGGCGACCCAGGCGGGCAGCGCGGCGAGCACCTCGCGGTAGAACGCGGCGTCCGCGACCTCGCGCGGGGCGGGGCCCGCGTGGAAGAAGCCGGCGTTCGGGGCGTCCAGCTTCCGCAGGAAGTCGAAGCTCTTCCCGTCCGCGTCGCCGAACGCGACGAACTGGAAGAACAGCGGCAGCCGTGCCGCGTCCGTCAGGGCCTGGCGGGCGGCCTGCTTGGCGTCCGGCGGGCCGTCCGTCTGGAAGATCACCAGCGCCGGGCCGGTGGCCTCGGTCTTCTCGTAGTGCGCGACGACCTCCTCGACGGCGCGGTGGTAGTTCGTCCGGCCGAGCCGGCCGAGGCCCGCGTTCAGCTCGTCGATCCGGCCCTCGTGGCCGGACAGCTCGACCGTGCCGGTGCCGTCGATGTCCGTCGAGAAGAAGACGACCTGGACGGTGGCGCTCTCGTCCAGGTGCGCGGCGAGAGCGAGGGTGCGGTCGCCCAGGTGCTGCGCGCTGCCGTCCTTGTAGAACGGCCGCATGGAGCCGGAGCGGTCCAGGACCAGGTAGACGGTGGCGCGCAGGCCGGTCAGCCCGTGCGCCTTCAGCCCGGCCTGGGCGGCCTTGTACGGGGCGACGAGCTCCGGTGCGCGGGACTTGACCCGGGCGAGGGAGAGCGCGGGCTTGCCGTCGGCGGGGGACACGGGGGACACGGGGGTCACCGTGATCTCCGTGATCTCCGCGATCTCCGGAGTCTCCGAGGCGGCGACGGGGGCGGCGGGTGCGGAGGCCGGGGCGGCCGCGGCGGCTGCGGCGGCCGGTTCGGGCTCCGCTTCGGGTACGAGTTCCGGTTCCGGTTCGGGGGCCGGGTCCATGTCGATGGTGATCGGCTCGGGCGCGGTCGCGGCGGCGACCGGCTCGGCGGCGACCGGCTCGGCGGGGGCGGGGACTTCGGCCTCGGCTTCAGTCGTGACCTCGGCGGCGACCGGCTCCACGGCGGCGGGGGCCGCTGCCGGAACCTCAACGGGCTCCGGGGCCACGGCATCCGCCGCTTCCTCGACCGGCTTCGACTCCGACTCCGACTTCGGCTCCGGCTTCGGCTCCGACTTCGGCTCCGACTTCGACTCCGGTTCCAGTTTCGGTTCCGTCTTCGCCTCCGCGGCCTTCGTCCTGGGCCCGGAGCCCTGCGACGGCACCGTGGGTGTGGCCCTGGGTGCGGGGGCGGCGGCCTTGTCGAAGGCGGCTGCCACCAGATCCGTCGCCAGATCGCCGTCGTCCTTGGCGGACTGGGACGTGGCGGACCCGGACGAGGTGGACCGGGACGAGGTGGGGGAGGCCGGGGCCGGTACCGAGACCTTGGCGGCCGGGGCGGGTTCGGGATCCGGCTCGGCCTGCACAACCGGTTCGTCCACCGCCACCGACTCCGACTCCGCGGGCCGGGTGCGCTCGCCCTGGGGCGGGACCGTGGCCGTCGTCCGGCCGTCCTGCTCCGTGACGTCACGGCCGAACACCTTGCGCAGCAAGCTCCGAATGCCCATGGGCGAGGCCTTTCACGTGAGTTGGGTGCGATGAATGTCCGTACTGCGGGAATTGATCCCTGGCCAGGGCGGATACGTAAGGTTAGCGGCCGGATCCGGCCGTTCGGTGGCGCGGCCCGCCTGAGGGACAACTGAGCCGAAACCGATTCCGGACCGAGTCCTGTAACCGTGGAGTGGTGGTCTGATGTACGTCATTCACATGTATTTCTGTAGTGCCGAGTTGCCGGGTTGACGCGAGCAGCCGGGTCCCTCGCGCAGGAGGCGCACTAGAGTCGGAAGCATGGTTTCCGGTGAGGCGCCGCAGGCGGCGGGCAGCGTTCGGGTCGACGTCTGGATCTGGTCGGTCCGGCTGACGAAGACGCGTGCGCAGGCTGCCGCCGCCTGTCGCGCGGGGCATGTGAAGGTGGCCGGCGAGCGTGCCAAGCCGGCCCAGGCGTTGCACGTCGGCGACGAGGTACGGCTGCGGCACGCGGGCCGGGACCGGGTCGTGGTCGTGTCGAAGATCGTGAAGAAGCGGGTCGGGCCTCCGGTAGCGGCGGAGTGCTTCGTCGACAACAGTCCGCCTCCGCCGCCGCGTGAGGCCGCGATCCAGGTGCCGGTGCGGGACCGAGGGGCGGGTCGGCCGACGAAGCGGGACCGGCGCGAGATGGAGCGGTTGCGGGGGGACGGGCCGGCTGCGGAGTGACCGGGGTCGTCCGGCGGCCGCTCCGCCCGCGATCGCCGGGCGGGCTCCGAGGATGTCCCCAAGCGCCGGACGGGCTTGACGCGGGCGCGCGGGGGTGGGGTCAGGGCTGCGGGGACGCGATCGCCCTGGCCGCTGCCACCTCCTGGCGCAGCGGGGCCAGTACGCCCTCCTCGTCGCCGGGGAGTTCGGCGCGCACCTCCACCAGCACTTTGCTCGCCCTGATGCCCGCTGCCAGTTCGCGGAGCTGGTGCCGCACCTCGGCGACCTCTGCCGGGTCCGGTTCCGGCGCCCCGTGGTTGACGCGGACCCGGGCCGCGGTCGTGGCGTCCACGATGCGTTCCACCGCGACGACCAGGGGCCACCACGCGGCGGCCCGGCGGCCGGTCGGAGGCGGTTCCGTCAGGGCGCGCTGGAACTCGGAGCGTACGGACGACAGATCGCGGTAGATGCGGCGCCGGGCCCGTACCCGTTCCGCCCGGTCACCGGAGGCGTCCGGTTCGAAGGCGTAGGCCACGTAGTCCGCGATGTCCGTCACCGCGTCGGCCAGTCGGTGGCCGATCCGGGTGTGCCAGCTCTCCGGCCACAGCAGGTATCCGGCCACCAGGACGATGCCGCAGCCGATCAGGCTGTCCAGGAAGCGCGGCCAGACCAGGTGCACGCCCTGATGGTTCAGCAGGTCGGACAGGAGCAGGATGACCGGGGTGACAGCCGCCGTCTGGAAGGCGTAACCCTTCGCCGTGAACGCCGGGATCAGCGCGGCGAGCAGCACCATCACCGGCACGTCCCACCAGCCGATCGGCACCTTCGCCAGCACCGGCGCCGCGATGACGAGACCCGCGGCCGTGCCCACCGAACGCAGCACGGCGCGGGAGAACACCGAGCCGAAGTCGGGCTTGAGGACGAAGGTGACGGTCAGCGCCACCCAGTAGGAGCGCGGCACGTCGACCAGTGAGGTCAGCGACTGGGCCAGCCCGATGCAGAGCGCGAGACGCAGCCCGTACCGCCACGAGGGCCCGGACAGCAGCACGTTGCGGGTGGCGCGCCGCACACGTACACCCAGCGCGGCGGGCCGTCCGAGCCGGTCGTCGACGTTGTACGGATCGGGTTCGGCCTTGTGGACGACCGCGGCGGCGTGCCGCAGGGCACTGTCCACGGCCAGGGTGGCGGGCGAGTCCGGTGCGGGCAGGGCGGGTTCGGCGCCGCCGGTGCGGCTCTCCTCGATGTCGTCGGCCAGCTTCCGCACCGCGGCCGGGATCTCGGGAGGCAGCGGACGCCGCCGCAGGTGCACCGCCGGGGCCGCCTCGACCAGCGGGATGATGACGTTGAGCTGCGACAGCATCCGCACCATGGCGCCGCTGCGGCCGTGGTAGCGGGCGCGGCGGGCGAGGACCAGGTCGTAGGAGGTGTTGAGGGAGTGGGTGACGGCCTGCCGCTTCTCCTCGTAGGCGTCGGTGCCGGCTGCGGCGAGCAGATCGGCGACCGTGCAGTACGTCCCGGCGACCGAGACGCGTTCCGGCAGTTTCCGCCGCAGCGGCCAGGCCAGCAGGGTCAGGGCGAGGACGAACAGTCCGCCGAGCGTCAGCAGCAGCGGCGCCACCCACCAGGGGTCCGGCATCGGGAGCCCGGCGCCCACCACCGAGTTGAGCAGGAGCAGCAGCCCCGACACGGAGGCCACGGCGCCGATCGTCGACATCATGCCGGAGACGAGCCCGATGACCGTGAGCACGGCGACGGCGCCCCAGCCGGTCCCGTGCACGAGCGTGCCGATCATGATGCCGAGCGCGCCGAACAACTGCGGCACGGCGATGTTGAGGATGCGCATCCGGTACGCGTCGGCGGTGTCGCCGATCACGCCGGAGAGCGCGCCCATGGAGACCAGCGCCCCGTACACCGGCCGGTCGACGGCGAATCCGGCGGCGAGCGGCGCGGCCAGGGCGACGGACGCGCGGGCGACGGCGGCCCAGGGGACGGGGGTGGGCTGCGGGCGCAGTCCGTACCGGAGCCAGACGGGCGGCATCCCCCGCCGCGGTGCCGCGGCGGAACCGGTGCCTGACAATGCGTCCCCCTCCGGTGTTCAGCGGTCAGCCGCGGTATCCCTCGACCTCGTCGGCCGGGCGGACCCGGGCCTGTGACGGGTCCTCCCCGAACTCACTCAGTGCGCGGCGCTGCCGCAGCAGGTCCCAGCACTGGTCGAGCCGGACCTCCACCGTACGCAGTCGCTTCTGCTCCTCGGCGGTGAGGCCCGGGTCCCGGCCGCCGCGGTCGCGCAGGGTGCGCTCCTCCGCGACGAGCCCGTCGATGCCGCCGATGATGTCGTGCTCCTGGTCGTCCATGACGTCTTCGTTCCTCTCGGTGAGCTTGGAGATGTCCTTGTGGCGCGGTTCAGCGGCGGCCGTGGTTGCGCAGCACGATGACGGTCTTGCCGCGGGCCCCGCCGGTCCGGTTGCGGTCCAGGGCCTGCGGGGCCTTCTCCAGCGGGAGTTCGACGTCGATGGGGACGCGCAGCACGCCCTCCGCGGCGCCCGCGGCCAGGACGTCCAGCAGGACGGGGCTCGGGTCGAGCCGGAAGTCGATGCCGCGCACGCCCTCGGGGAGCGCCGCCCCGGCCGCGACGCCGCGGGTGCTGAGCGCGATACCGCCGGGCCGGACCGTCGAGGCGTGGGCCGCGAACGCCTCCGGGGTGCCGGAGACCAGATCGGCCAGCGCGTCGATGCCGTCCGGGCAGACCGCCCGCACCGAGTCGGCCGTCGGGCCCCGGGTGGTGTCGACCGTGGCGGCGGCTCCCAACGACCCCATCCTGGACCGCTCGTCGCCGCGCACCGCCGCGATCACGCGCACGTCCCGGGCCCTGGCGAGCTGGGTCAGACAGCTGCCGACGCCGCCCGCCGCGCCGATGATCAGCAGGCTCTCGTGGCCGCGGAGCACCGCCGTCTCCAGGATCTGCGCGGCCGCCATCCCGGCGGACGGCAGCGCGGCCGCGATCCGGGCGTCCAGGCCGCGCGGGACGAGGGTGATGGCGGCGTCCTGCGGGACGCAGACGTAGTCGCAGTACGTACCGGCGCCGACCGGCGGGCCGGCCCGGCCGAAGACCTTGTCACCGACCCGGAAGCGGTTGTCGCCGCCGCCGATCATGTCCACCCGGCCCGCGAAGTCCACGCCGACGACCAGCGGGAACACATGCGGGACCTGTCCGTCCAGGGAGCCCTCGGCCGTCTGCCAGTCGTAGGGGTTGAGGGAGGCGTACTCGACCCTCACCCGTACCTCGCCGGATGCCGGTTCCGGCTTGGGGACCTCGACCAGTGCGGGGTCGGCCCGGAATGCGCCGACGGCGATGGCTCGCATATGGAAGACCTCCCAGTAGCCCCGGCCAGTGCACGCAATCCACTCTTCCCCGGCCCGCCCGCGCGCGCACGTCGGCGCCCGCGGGACGCATCCGTCACGCGTCGGGCGTCGGTACCGGCAGCACCCGCTGGGCCCAGATCCGGGCCGCCACCGCGCACACCGCCAGGGCCAGTCCGGTACCGAAGACGATCCACACCGTCGTGCGCAGGGACGCCGTCAGCGCGTCGTAGACCGCGGCCGCCCCGTCGGTCTCGTTGCCCGGCACCTCGGCCAGCACCCGGTTGCGGGCGAGGGCGATCACCCCGCGCAGCAGCAGCGCGCCGGCCGCGAAGCCGGTTCCGGCGACGGCGGTGGCGGCCAGCGCGGCGAGCGCGGAGCCCCGGCGGCCGGGCCCGCCGCGCACCCAGGCAACGGCCACGGCCAGCAGGGCGAACACCAGCGTGCCGACGGCCGGCCAGATACTCGCGGCCCGCAGCCACCGGAAGCTCTGGCGCAGCTGGTCGGCCCGGTCCGCGGAGACGATCTGGATGTCGGTGTGCTCGATGGGGATGCGGTCGGCGAACGGCACCCCGTTGTCCAGCAGGTTCTGCTTCACCTGTTCCGTCACGGGCGCCAGGTCGATGGTGACGCTCTTGCCGCTCCCGCCGTCCAGCGCGGCGGTGACGGCCTCGTGGGCGGTGCGGTTGGCGGCGGTCCAGGCGGCCCGGAAGGCATCGGTGGTGGTGAAGGACTCCACGGCCTGGTGCAGGAAGCCGCGCACGGTGTCCGTGAGCGGACCGACGTCGATCTGCTTCATCGCCTCGTCGGTGATCAGGTCGGCCACGGTCTTCTGCACAGCGGGATCGGAGGCGAGCGGTGCCACGGCGGCGACGTAGCGGTCCGTGTTGTCGATCTCCAGATCGACCCAGGCGGAGAGCGCGCTCAGCGGCACCAGAACGGCGAGGAGCACCAGAAGTGCCGCCGAGAGCGCCGTGGAGAAGAAGGTCCGCACCTCACCAGGGAATCCCGGATGGGCCGGGAGCGCTCCGGGCCGTGCGCCATTCGAGTTGCCGGGCGGCGCGAGCAGGTGTGCGCTGGAGGGAAGAGGGGGCGACGGAAGGAGCTTCCCGCCATGGCCGCACATGCTTCGGTGCAGGCACACGGAACGCGCGCGCCCGCACAGCGTCACTCCATCCTCAGCTGGGCGCTGCCCGTCACGCTCGGGGTGATCCTCGGCTGGTACGCGACGTCCATCGTCCGGGGCGGCGGAGTGCTCACGGGCGGGCAGCTCGCCCTCGGACTGATCTCGGGCGCCGTCCTCGCGGTGCTCTGCTTCGGCCTGGGCCGGATGCAGAAGCGGCTGCCGCGCGAGCTGCGGGCGGCTGCCTACGGCGCGCTGTTCGGCGGCTCGATCGGCTTCCTGTACAGCCTGTCGGACAAGAGCGTGCTCGCGGCCTCGGTGCTGGGCCTGCTGACCGGGGCGGCCATGCTGGTAGCCGCGTTCTACGTCTTCTACACGCACGAGAACTGAGCACCTCGGCCCCGGTGCGCATCCCTCCGTGAGCCATCCTTGACCTTCTCCGCGGGGGAAGGCCAAGGATCGGCGTGCCGGGCGAGCACCGCCCGGTATGAGGAGGCACGAGGTGACGGACGACGGGCAGGGGCGGCCGCCCGAAGCGGCGCTGATGACGATCGGGGCGTTCGCCCGGCTGTCCCGGCTGTCCGCGAAGACGCTGCGCCGATACGACGAGCTCGGTCTGCTGCGGCCCGCTCTGGTCGACCCGGTGAACGGCTACCGGTACTACGGCCGGGCGCAGGCGCGGACGGCCAGGCTGGTGGCCTGGCTCCGCCGGATCGGCATGCCGCTCGCCCGGATCACGGAGGTGATCGCGCTGGACGCCGGCGCGGCCGCCACGGCGATCCGGGGGTACTGGGCGCAGGTCGAGGCCGAGACAGCGGTCCGCCGGGACCTCGCCACCTTCCTCATCGACCAGCTGTCGACGGAGGAAGCCATGACACAGGTGGGAACGCTCGGAATCCGGTACGCGGCACGCACCGACATCGGTGCGGTGCGGGAGACCAACCAGGACGCGGCGTACGCCGGAGCCCGGCTGCTCGCGGTCGCCGACGGGTTCGGCGAGGGCGGCGCGGGGGCGAGCACGGCGGCGATCGACGCCCTGAAACCGGTGGTGCGGGCGGCGGTGCCGGCCGCGGAGCTGCTGAACATCCTGCACGACGCGGCGGAGCGGGCCGCGCGAGCGGTGCGGGACGCGGTGGCGGGGAGCGGGGCGCCCGACGAGTCGGGGACCACGCTGACCGCGATGGTGTGGACGGGTGCGCGGCTGGGGCTCGTGCACATCGGGGACTCGCGGGCGTATCTGCTGCGCGGGGGCGAACTGTTCCGGATCACGCACGACCACAGCCTGGTCCAGTCGATGATCGACGACGGCTCGCTCACCGAGGAGGAGGCCGCCTCGCACCCACAGCGGGCGCTGCTGCTCAAGGCGCTGTCGGGCGGCGGCCAGGACGGCTCCGGGCCGGCCGAGGGCTCCGGTCCCGACCTGGGGGTGCGGGACGCCCGTGCCGGTGACCGCTATCTGCTCTGCTCGGACGGGCTCTCGGCGGTCGTCGACGGCAGGGAACTGGCCGGCGTGCTCGCCGCGGCGGACGGCCCCGGCACGGCTGTGCGCGAGCTGGTCGCGCTGGCCGGTGCGGCGGGCACCCCCGACAACGTGGCCTGTGCGGTGGCGGACGTCGTGGCGCTGTGACGGCACGGGGCGGGCCCGCGCGATCGTGCTGAACGCGCGGGCCCGCCCCCTGCTCGTGTCGCGTCGGGCGTCAGCCGCGCACCACCGTCACCGGGCACGGCGCGTGCTGGGTGACGTGGAGGCTGACCGAGCCGAGCAGGGTGGCCTTGAAGCCGCTGTATCCGCGCGCGCCCACGACCAGCAGACTCGCGCCCTTGGCCCGGTCCAGCAGGGACTGCGCCGGGTTGCCGATCACCACGACCTTGCTGACCGCTGCGGCACCCACCGCGCCGAGGGCCTCCTCCAGCGCCTCGGTGAGCGACACGGTGGCCAGGGCCTGCGGGTCGAAGTCCTCCGGCAGGCCCGGCATCATGGACGCCCAGCTGGTGGAGGGGTACTCCCAGCTGTTGACGGCCTCGACCGTGTCACCGGTCAGCTCTGCCTGGCGTACGGCCCAGTGCAGTGCCTTGATCGACGACTCGGAGCCGTCAACGCCCACCACGATCCTGCCCATCTCTGCCTCCAGCTCGGTTCGGCACGGTTGCAGGGGTGCGCCGTGCGGATTCCCGGCGACGCGCCCTCCCGCCCAACTCTAATCAAATCGGACGAAAGCGCGGCGCCCGGGTCGGTCAGGTCTGCCGGAGGCCGGCCAGTTGCTCCTCGAACGGGACCACCTCGTCGTCCAGGCCGAGGGCCCTGGACGCCCCGGAGACGGCCCGGCCGCCGGTGATCGCGCTCGCCAGCTCACCGCCCGCGCGCCGGATCCTTGCCGGCAGTCCGTCGGTGTACCCGTCGCCCGACGCACCCCAGTCCTCCGACGCCGCGTACACCGACGTCGGCAGCGTGACGGCCCGCAGGTAGCCGAAGAGCGGGCGCATCGCGTGCTCCAGCACCAGCGAGTGCCGGGCGGTCCCGCCGGTCGCCGCGACGACGACGGGCTTACCGGTCAGCGCGGTGTTCTCGACGAGGTCGAAGAACGACTTGAACAGCCCGCTGTACGAGGCGGTGAAGACCGGGCTGACGGCGATCAGCCCGTCCGACTCCGTCACCGCCGCGATCGCTTCCTCCAGCGTGGCCGAGGGGAACCCGGTCACCAGGTGGTTGGCGATGTCGACGGCCAGGTCGCGCAGCTCGATCACCCGGATCTCGACCGGGCGGTCCTGCTCGGCGTCCAGCCGGTCCCGGGCGGCCCCGGCCAGCCGGTCGGCCAGCAGCCTGGTCGACGAGGGGCGGCTCAGCCCGGCCGAGACGGCGACGATCCTCAGTGGTTCGGTGGCGAACACGGTGTCAGCTCTCCTTCGCGTTGGCGGCGACGACGGCCGGGTGCAGGGGCGCGGACTCGGGGACCCCGGCCGGCCGCAGGGCGGCGAACTCCTTGCGCAGCACCGGTATGACCTCCTCGCCGAGGATGTCGAGCTGCTCCAGGACGGTCTTCAGCGGCAGCCCCGCGTGGTCCATCAGGAACAGCTGGCGCTGGTAGTCGCCGACGGCGTCCCGGAAGGACAGCGTCCGCTCGATGACCTCCTGCGGGGAGCCCACGGTCAGCGGGGTCTGCTGGGTGAAGTCCTCCATCGAGGGGCCGTGCCCGTAGACCGGTGCGTTGTCGAAGTACGGGCGGAACTCCCGTACCGCGTCCTGCGAGTTCTTCCGCATGAACACCTGGCCGCCGAGGCCCACGATGGCCTGCTCGGCGGTGCCGTGCCCGTAGTGCGCGTACCGCTGCCGGTAGAGGCTCACCATCTTCTTCGTGTGCTCGATGGGCCAGAAGATGTTGTTGTGGAAGAAGCCGTCGCCGTAGTACGCGGCCTGCTCGGCGATCTCCGGGGAGCGGATGGAGCCGTGCCAGACGAACGGCGGGACGCCGTCCAGCGGGCGCGGGGTCGCGGTGAAGGACTGGAGCGGCGTACGGAACGTGCCCTCCCAGTCGACGACCTCCTCGCGCCACAGCTTGTGCAGCAGGGCGTAGTTCTCGATGGCAAGCGGCATGCCCTGGCGGATGTCCTTGCCGAACCAGGGGTAGACGGGGCCGGTGTTGCCGCGGCCCATCATCAGGTCGACGCGGCCGTCGGCGAGGTGCTGGAGCGTGGCGTAGTCCTCGGCGATCTTCACCGGGTCGTTGGTGGTGATCAGCGTCGTGGACGTGGACAGGATCAGGTTCTCGGTGCGGGCGGCGATGTAGCCGAGGGTGGTCGTGGGCGAGGACGGGACGAACGGCGGGTTGTGGTGCTCGCCGGTCGCGAAGACGTCGAGGCCGACCTCCTCCGCCTTCTGCGCGATGGCGATCGTGGCCTTGATCCGCTCGTGCTCGCTCGGCGTCCTGCCGGTCGTCGGGTCGGTGGTGACATCCCCGACGGTGAAGATCCCGAACTGCATGGCGCCCGCCTCCAATATTGTTGAACATTGAACTATGTGAACACACCCTACAACGGAGTACCCCCTCTCTCTATTCCACGAGGCCGTCCGGCGCCGGGTCTGGGTACGCTGAACGGCTACGGAGGCCGCCCGGGCCCCGCGTCGACGGAGGCAGACATGAGCGGGACCGGCCCCGCGCGAGACGGCGGCGCGCCGCGGCCCGCGCGCGAGACGGACCGCGACTACGGCGGCGGCAGCGAGGCCTGGAAGGAACGCGGCGTCGCCCTGCGCGTCTTCATCTACGTCTTCGCCACGCACCTGTTCGCGGGCTTCGTCTGGATTCTGTTCTACGTGGGCGAACACGCCAAGAAATGAGCGACCCGGCGGGGATCAGGCCGCCGGGCCGCCGGGCTCCTCGGTGTGCGGGCTCCGCCCGCCGAGCAGGCGCTCCCGGCCCCACGCCCCGAGCGGGCTCAGTGCCTCGTTGAATGTGCCGTGCCGTGGGGCCGGGGCGCGCTACCATCCCCGCATGACCTCCGTACCGTGCCGGAACTGGTGGCGCTCCTCCTAGGAGCGGCCACCTCTTCTGCGCGGGACCAGGGCCGTTCGACATGGACGGCCCTTTTTCTCTGCCCTCTTGCGGGTACGGGCTCCTCGCCCGGCGGGCCGTCCTCCACGCACACACCGACGCGAGGAGAGACCCACTCATGAGCACGACCTGTGCCGACGCCGCCCCGGAGACCACTCTGGAGGAGCGAATCCGGCGCGACCCCGCCCGCTTCCGGGTCCTGACCGGCGACCGGCCCACCGGGGCGCTCCACCTCGGGCACTACTTCGGCACCCTCCACAACCGGGTGCGGCTCCAGGACCTCGGGGTGGAGACGTTCGTCGTCATCCCCGACTACCAGGTGCTCACCGACCGGGACGTCGCCGAACGGCTCGTCGCGACCATGGAGGGGCTGCTGCTGGACTACCTGGCCGTCGGCATCGACCCGGAACGCTCGGTGATCTTCAACCACAGCGCCGTGCCCGCGCTCAACCAGCTGCTGCTGCCGTTCCTGAGCCTGGTCTCCGTCGCCGAACTGGGCCGCAACCCCACGGTCAAGGACGAGATCGCGCACTCCCGGCAGTCCTCCGTCAGCGGTCTGATGTTCACCTACCCGGTCCATCAGGCGGCCGACATCCTGTTCTGCAAGGGCAATCTGGTGCCGGTCGGCCAGGACCAGCTGCCCCACCTCGAAGTGGCCCGGACCGTCGCCCGGCGGTTCAACGAGCGCTACGGACAGGTCTTCCCGGAACCCGAGGCGCTGCTCTCCGCCGTGCCGCAGCTGCTCGGCACCGACGGCACCAAGATGAGCAAGAGCCGCGCCAACTCCATCGCGCTGAGCGCCGACGCCGACGAGACGGCACGCCTGATCAAGGGCGCGACAACGGACGCCGACCGCCACATCACCTACGACCCCGAGGCGCGGCCCGGCGTGTCCGGCCTGGTGCTGCTGGCCGCGCTCTGCCTCGACCGCGATCCGCACGACGTGGCCGGGGAGATCGGCGGCGGGGGCGCGGCCGCCCTGAAGCGGACCGTGACCGACGCGGTCAACACCCGGCTGGCACCGATGCGGGCCCGACGGGCCGAGTACGCACGGGACATGGGGTACGTCCGGTCCGTGCTGCGGGCCGGCAACGAGCGCGCCAACGCCATCGCCGACGCGACACTGACGCAGGTGCGGGAGGTCATGGGGGGTCTGGTACGGGGCCACTCGTCCTGACCGGTCAGCGACGCGTCAACGAGCCCCGCCTGCGCAGGAGTTCGGCCAGACCGCGCCGGGTGGCGGCGATGACCACCCGGTCGGTGGGCTGGAGCACGTACCCGGGGTGCAGGTTCCACACGAGGCCGCCGGGGCGCTCCGTGCCCGCTCCGGGGGCCTGCGGGGGCGGGACGGGCGCCGCCAGGTCCGGGCGGCGGTCGGCGGTCGGGGCGACGTCCAGCGCGAGGACCCGCCAGGCGCCGGACCGGAACGCCTGCTCCACCGTCCGGCCCTCCAGCTGCGGATGCCCGGCCACCTCGATCGCGGCGAACAGCATCACCTTCCGCTCGACCGGCACCGCCCCCAGGATCTGCCGGCCCATCATGGCGACGGCGAACGAGGGCGCGGCCAGATGGGAGACCGAGCGGGAGCGGGTCAGCGCCTGCGGGTGGGCGGTGCGCAGGGTGCGGTAGACGGCGGTGGCGAACTCGTCGTCGAACAGGCGCAGCGTCACCCGCAGATCCGGCTTGACCGAGCGGGCGTACAGCGCGGCCTCCAGATTGGTGGTGTCGATGCTGGTCAGGGCGAGCAGGGCGCGGGAGCGCCGGATCTTCGCCGCCTCCAGCACGCCCTCCTGCGTGACGTCCCCGATGACCACCGGCACGTGCAGCCGCCGGGCCACCGGGATGCCGCGCGCGTCCGGGTCGTCCTCCACGCACACCACGGGGATGCCGAGTTCGCGCAGCTGGACGAGGACGCGGGTGCCGATCTTGCCGAGGCCCAGCAGCACCACGTGTCCGGACAGCCCGCGCGGCGGGCGGCGCAGCGAGGAGACGGTACGGAGCGAGCCGAAGGCCTCCAGCACCCCGGCGACGAGCAGCGGCAGGAGCATCAGCCCGGCGACCCCGGACAGGAGCTGGATGATCTGGCGGGCGGTGGGATCGCCGATGGCCGGGTCGCCCATCGCGAACAGGTCGAGCAGGGTCAGATAGGCGGCGTGCAGCGGATCGTCCCCGGTGGTGAACGTGGACGCCACCGCGAGTCCGAGGACGGCCGTGCCGACGCCCAGCGCGGACCAGCGCAGCCGGCGCGAGAAGATCTGGCTCAGCGGTGCGCCCCGGCCGCCCATCCGGGGCGTCGGGGAGGCCGGACCGCTCTGGCTGACGGCCTCCAGGACGACGGTTCCGCGCCCGGTCGCCGCGGCCACCTCGGTCTGGTCGGGCAGGAGCCGGGGGCCCTCGTCGCCGCTGCTGTCGGAGCCCTCGGTGCCCGCCGGGTCATGGGTGGTGGAGGAGAGCAGGGCCAGTGTGCACAGGCCCGGGTCGGCGACCTGGCCGTCGCGGGGCGGGGTGCGTTCGGCGGCCCGAAGGAGCAGGCCCTCCGCCTGGATCACCTTGCTGGATCCGGCGAGCGCGGTCGCCGCGAGGGCGGGGGCCGCGGTGTCGGCGTCGGACAGGACCGTGGTGGAGGCGTCCAGCGCGGTCTGGTCGAGCCCCGGCGAGGCGACGGCGGCCGCCTGGTCGAGCAGGGTCTCCAGATGCTGGCCGAGCTTGCGGTTGTAGAGCCGGATCACCAGCCGGACGCGGGGGTTGAGCCGGCGGGCGGTCAGCGCGGCGCGGATGTTGCGCTCGTCGTCGTCGTAGACGAGGGCGAGCGCGGCGGCCGTGTCGACACCGGCCTCCTCCAACGCCTCGTCGGAGGGCTCGGGCGCCTGGAGGATGCGCACCGCCTCCACCCCGGCGTTGGTGTCGCTGTCACCGTTCCCGGCGCCGTTGCCGCCGTTGCGGCTCATCGCCGACGACATCCGGCCGAACAGGGCGGCCGCCCGCCCGCGCCCGGTCAGCGGCAGTTCCGGCCGTCTCGGATCGGGCCCCGGCGGCAGGACGAGGGTGACCCGTTCCCCGTAGACGTAGCGCAGTTCCACGGCGAGCCGCTGGGCGAGCGCGTCGTCGCCGCAGACGACCATGTGGCCGGAGAACGGGGAGCGTTGGGGCTGCTGCGGAAGTGGGGGCACATGACCCAGCATGCCTGTTCCCTTCTCGGGGTCGCTTCTCCGATCGCCGCCGTCAGTGGTCCCCGGGGGGCCCGGACGGCGGCCGGGCGAGGAGCTGGCGGGGGTCCGCCGCCCGGCTGATCGCCGATTCGACCGCCGCGATCCGGTCCGCGAGCAGTCCCAGTGCGGCCACCGCACGGGTCACGGGGTCGCCGTCCGGCCCGCCGAGCGCCTGGGCGCGGACGTAGCCGGCGGTGACGGCGGACCAGCGGGCGGCCCGCTCCGGACCGAGTGTTCCGCGCAGTGCGGCGAGCTTCAGCAGGGCGGCCTCCGCGCCCGAGGTGAGCGTCTGGGCCTCGCCCGCGTAGTGGTCGTCGATGACGTCGGACAGTTCGGCGTCGTTCATCACGGGCACGATCCGCTCGGCGATCCGGTTCATGTTGCGGTACGAGCCCTGCAGCCGGAACGGCGGTTCGGTGCGCGTCGTGTCCGTCTGCGCCGCCGAGGCGATGTAGGCGGCGTTGACGGCGAGAACGGTGTCGCGTGCGGTGAGCAGATGGCGCAGCACGGCGACGACGCGTTCCACCTCGACGGGCGCGTACGGGTGCTCCAGCCGGTTCGCACCGGAGGCGGGTTCCGTGCCGGCGGCGAGCCGCAGCAGCAGTGCGAGGTCGTCGCGGGACCGCCCGGCGAGCGGGGCCAGCACCGGGTTGGCGGTCAGCGCGTTCTCCACGAAGCTCAGCGCGAAGACGTCCTCCCGGCCGCTCAGCACCTCGCCGAGATTCCAGACGTCGGCCCGGTTGGCGAGCATGTCGGGAATCCGGAACCGCTCCCCGGACTCGGTGTAGGGGTTGCCCGCCATGCACACCGCGAACCGCTTGCCCCGCAGGTCGTAGCTGCGCGGCTCGCCGTCCCGCACGCCCTCGATCCGGCGGGTGGCGTCGCAGAGCGGGATGAACTTCTGGAGCAGTTCCGGTGAGGTGTGCTGGATGTCGTCGAGGTAGAGGAGGGTGTTGTTGCCCGCCTCCAGCGCGAAGTTGATCTTCTCGATCTCCTGGCGCGCGGTCGCGCTGCGCGCCTGCGCGGGGTCCAGCGAGGTCACGTCGTGGCCGAGGTTGGGTCCGCTGATCTTGACGAGGACCAGGCCGAGCCGGTCGGCGACGTACTCCATCAGCGTCGTCTTGCCGTAGCCGGGCGGCGACACGAGCAGCAGCAGGCCCTGCGAGTCGGTGCGCCGGTCGGCGTCGGCGGTGCCGAGCTGCTTGGCGAGGCTGTCGCCGATCAGCGGCAGGTACACCTCGTCGAGCAGCCGGTTGCGGACGAACGCCGACACCACGCGCGGCCGGTGGTCGTCCAGCCGCAGCCGGGTGCGCTCGGCTGCGGCCAGTGCGGTGCGCCGTCGCTGGTAGGCGCGGAAGCCGGGCGCCGTGACCGTGCGGAACTCCTCGGTACGGGAGAGGAGTTCGTCGATCCGCAGGGGCAGCCGGCCCCGGTCGATGCGCGGGTGGACACCGAGGAGCCCGTCCACGGTCGCGGTGAGCGGCGCCTCGCCCTCGTACCGGCGCACGGTGGGTTCCGGGCAGAGCTCCACGGCGACGGCCTCCGCGAGATCGCCGTCGTCGAGGTCCGAGCCGCTCGCGCGGGAGTACGCGCTGAGCCACCCCTCGACGAGCTGGCGGCGGGCCGGCAGGTCGTCCCCCAGGGCCGCGAGATCCTCGTCGTAGGCCGAAGTGCCGGTGGTACGGCGGAACTTGTCCAGGAAGGTGCGGACGCCGGCACTGGTGACGAACCCCTCGGGGCCGCTCGTCAGTTCCTCGAAGAGGTACGAGGCGACGGCCCGCGAGCCCTCGCCCGCGATGACGCCCGCCCACTCCTCCTGGAGCGCGGCGACGGCCGGGGCGAGCCCGAAGGTGTCGCGGGCGCGGGCCAGCGAGCGGGCCCGGCGGGTCCAGGAGGTCCGTCGGGCCTCGTCCGCCCGGTGCGCCCAGAAGAGCTGGGCGGCGGCCCGGACGGCGGGCGGGCAGCGCAGCAGTCCGGCTCCGGCACGCAGGCGCAGCAGTACGGTCAGGATCGCTGCGGCGTCCTCGTCGTGGACGCCGCGCTGATACCCCTCGTCGTACGCGGCTGCCGCGGACTCCCTGACCAATGCGGCGAGTTCGTCCGGTTCCAGGGAGGCCAGCCGGTCCGCGCCCTGCTCGGCCAGCAGCCGGGCGGCCAGGTGCTCGCCGCGGTAGACGGACGGGGACTCGGAGGGCAGCTGCTGGTCCCAGTACGGGCGGGTCTCGACGAAGGCCGGGTCGGTGACCGGCATCCGGTAGTCGGTCCCGGTGACCGCGAACGCGAGCCCGTCCCCCTGGGGGACCAGCGTCAGATCGAACGGCTGGGTGTTCACCGCGAACCGATGGCGGCCCAGCCGGATGGTCGCCCCGCCGTCCGCGTACAGCTCGCTGCGGTCGCGCAGCGCCCGCAGGGCCTCCTGGCGGGCCGCGAGCAGCTGCCCCTCCAGCTCCTCGGCCCGTACCGCGTCGCCGAGTTCGCGCAGCTCGGCCGCGGTGCGGCGGACCTTGGCGACCATCGGGTCGGAGGCGAAGCAGGTGTGGACGGCGTCCGCGTCGGGCAGCGCGGCGCTGCGGCGGGCGACCGTGTCCAGCACCCGGACGGCGGACTGGGCGAGGCGCTCGGTGCGGCGGGCGACGGCGTCCTGAAGGGTCTGCCTGCGGGCCGAGAACGCCTCGTACACCTCCGTCCGCCGCTCGCCCAGCGCGGTCAGGAAGTCGTCGAACTCGGCGAACCGCGCCTCCAGGTTCTCCAGCTGGAGCAACAGCCGCGCGAGCTGCTCGTCGCAGGCACCGGGGGTGCCCGCGGCGGCCAGCGCCCCCGTCACCGCCTGTCCCAGCAGGGCGAACTCGGCGGCGAACTCGGCCCGTCCCTCGTGGTCGAGGAGTTCACGGCGGCGGGCGTCGAGCGTGGCGCGGGCCCGGTTCACCCCGCCGAGCACCTCGGCGATCCGCTCCAGGATCGAGGTACGGACCACGCCGTCACCGATGTCGAGCCCGGTGACGACGTCGGTGACCGTGCTCAGCCCGTCCGTCATCCCCGCCAGCCGGTCGCCGAGCGCGGCGGCGTCGGTGACGGTGGCGAGCGCGGACGCCTCCTCGGTGAGGCGGGCGATGTCCTCGTGGTACCCGGCGAACGCGCCGTCCCTGGCCAGGAACGCGACCGCGCGCCGGCCGGCCGAGGCCAGGTCGTCGGCGGTGGCGGCGGTGAGTTCGGCGATCCGCTCGGTGTCCGCGTACCGCATCTCGCCGAGCGTGGCCAGATGGCCGTGCGCGGTGCGGAGTTCGGTGAGCCGGGTGACCCAGTCGGCGGCGTACTGCGGGGCCTCGCCGCGGACCCGGCGCACCAGTGCGGTGATCCGGTCCGCGCTCTCGGCGAGCGCGTCGGCGGCCTGCCGGGTCAGTTCCTGGACGCCCTCGAACTCTGCGAGGACCTGCTGCGCGGTGTCCCGGAGCGCGGTCAACGGGTCGGCGAGAGAGCCGAGTTCGCTGTCCCCCAGCCAGTGGTAGCGGTCGGTGGCCCGGGTGCAGTCGGCCACCAGCCGCGCGTAGACCGCGCCGGTCGGGCTGGTCGCGTCGGCGCTGTGCGCGAGCGCGAGGCAGTCGGAGATGCCGCGCACCAGGTCGGCGTTGCCGATCCGGGCCAGCGGGCCGGTGCCGGCGGGGCGGGAGGCGGCGTAGGTGTCGGAGACGTACGGCGTCTGCCAGCGCTGCAACGGGTGCACCCGGGCCGGTCCGGCGTCCGGGCCCTCCACCGGTTCCCGCAGGAGTACGAGCGTCCCGTCGTCGAGCAGGGCGTGGCCGCGGCCCTGGAGCGGGGTGGCGACCTCCTGGCGGATCACGTTGTAGGGGAGCAGCAGGCTGCGGCCGTTGTCCCGGGAGCGGAACGCGTAGAGGACGTCCTCGCCGTTGGGGGAGCGGACGGCCCCCTCGAAGGCGGGCTCGGTGAGCGGCCGCGCGATGTCGAAGGTCTTGGCGGCGCCGGTGGTCAGGTAGAAGCCGCCGGGGAAGATGATCCCCTGGTCCTCGGGGAGCCGGTGGCAGGCCGGGCCGATGCCGTCCAGCCGCAGCACGGTGCCCAGGAGCGAGTTGAACACGAGGTGGCGGGTGGCCTCCTCCTTGTACGGGCGGATGCGGAGCAGGACCAGCGGGCCGAGCTCCGCGTACTCGACCTCGGCGTCGGCGAGTGACTGGAGGGGCTCGGTGACCGGCTCCCGGTAGATCCCGTCCGGGGTGTCCGTGTCGTTGACGGTCTTGACGGTGAGGTGGCCGCCGAGGGTGGTGACGTACAGCCGCGCGTCGCTCCCGTCGCCCGTACCCCCGATCGCGATGTGCGGGTGCCGGCCGGGGAGGTGGGACTCGCGTCCGGCGACGGTCCAGGTGAAGTCGTGCGACGGCGGGAACACGTGGTCGCGTTCGCCGCGGGCGTCGAGGAACGCGCCGGGTGTGCCGTCGGCGTCGAGGGCCCAGCGCAGGACGCGGATGTCCTCGGCGCTCTCGCCGGTCCGGAACACGGCCAGGAGCCGGCCGTCGGTACGGCGCAGCCGCAGCAGCCGGGCGTCGCGGTAGTAGCGGTGCAGCCCGTTGAACTCGCGGACGAACGCCTCGTCGGTGAGGAGCGGGCCGGTGCCGGGTGTCAGCTCGGCGTCGTACAGCGCGAGTACGTCGTCGACGGCGGGCTCGTCGCCCCGGCCGGGGCCGCGTTCGAAGCCGAACAGCAGCCGGCCGCCGATCGCGACGAGGTCGCGGGGGGTGGAGGGCTGCTCGGTACGGATGCGCTCGCTGCCGAGCAGCCGCAGTCCGGTGGAGCCGAACTCCTCCGTGCGGCGGGAGTTGAGCGCCTCGGCCCGGCGGGTGAGCTCCGCGGCCTGGGTGCCGAGCCGGCGGCGCAGCACGTCGTAGGCCCCGGCCTCCACGGGGCCGCCCGGGGGCGGCGGGGTTCCGGTGTCCATGCGGGGCGGCTCCTTACGGGTGGGCG
Source organism: Streptomyces sp. NBC_01260 (assembly GCF_036226405.1). Lineage (NCBI taxonomy): Bacteria > Bacillati > Actinomycetota > Actinomycetes > Kitasatosporales > Streptomycetaceae > Streptomyces > Streptomyces sp. NBC_01260. The sequence goes on from NZ_CP108464.1 coordinate 4,241,841, forward strand.
GATCTGTGGGGTCCGGGGCGGCCGGGCGGCCCGGCGTTGTCCTCGATCGCCGGACGGGCTCGACCGGGGTTCGGGTGCCACCGGGGCACCGTCCGTCCTCAACCGCCGGACGGGCTTGACCGGCCCGCCCCTGCCGTGGATCCGCGGGCGGCCTTTCCAGCCCGTCCGGCGATCGAGGACAGGGCGTTGCTCCGGAGGGGCCGGGGCGACGCGTCCGGCTACGACACCGGCGTACCGTTCCGGGACGGGGCCGGTACCTCGTTCAGGCGTACGTCCGCGAGGCCCAGCTCCCGCGCGTGGTCCAGGAGCCGGCGGACCTGGTCCGCCCCCGCACCCCCCACCCCCGGCGCGGCCATCATCCGCATCAGCAGCGCCGACACCGTCAGGTTCTGCACATCACCCGACGACACCGACCCCAGCACCCGCGTCAGATCGTCCGTGAACGACGAGGTGCCGTTCAGCCACGGCCCCGCGAGCGCCTGCGCCGTGTCCGAGTTCCCGACGAAGCCGTCGAGGCTCTTGCCCATGGAGATGGACGAGACCAGCCGGTCGAAGAAGACCGACTCCCCGCCGACGATGTCGATGTCGGCGTTCTCCAGCCCGGCGGACACGATCGTCGCCTGCGCCTCGGCGACCTGCCGCTGCACATCCAGCCCGGCGAGCCGGATCTCCTTCTCCGCCTCCAGCCGCAGCCGGTACTCCTCGTGGCCGCGCGAGGCGTCGTCCAGGGCGGCCATCGCGGCCGCCTTGTCGGTGAGCCCCGCCGCCTCGGCCTTCAGCTTCTCGCCGATCATCGCCGCGTCGGCCGTCGCCTGGGCCTGTGTACCCTCCGCCGCCGCCAGCGCCTTCAGCCTGGAGCCCTCCGCCTCGGCCCTGAGCCGGGCGGACGTCGCCTCGGCCTCGGCCAGGCCGGTCTTCTCGATGACCTCGGCCGCCGCGTCCCGTACCTGCACCTCCGCGAGGCCGGCCGCGGCCGACTCCGCCTGGACGCCCTCGGCCAGCCGCAGCTTCGCGCGGGCGTCCAGGTCCGCGGTCTTCAGCCGGGCCTCGGCGAGCGTGAGCTGCTCGGCCGCCCGGTGGGTGGCCGAGGCCTCGGCGGCCTCCGCGGCCTTGATGTCCTTGACCAGCTGCTCCTGGGCCTCCGCCTCGGCGGCGATGATCACCGACTTGCGGGTGCGCTCGGACTCCTCGACCGACCGCAGCGTCTTGATGGACTCCTCCTGCTCGGCGACCGTACGGTCGACCGCGATCCGTTCCCGGATCACATCGGCGACCTCGCGGCGCTCGGCCTCGACCTCCTTCGTCGCGGCGATCCGGTTGAGCTCGGTCTGCCGCTCGCGCCCGATGACCTCGATCATCCGGTCCTTCTCGATGCGCTCGTTCTCCACCGCGATGACGCGCTCGCGGTTCTTCTGCGCGACCGCGATCTCCCGCGCCTGGTTCTCCCGCTGGATGCCGAGCTGCTCCTCGGTCCGGATGAACGCCCCCTGCGCACCCAGGCGTTCCTCCTCCTGGACCCGGGCGGTCGCCGCCTCCTCGCGGGCGCGCAGCGTCTCGACCTCGCGGCGCTGCTTGATCTCGGCCTCGGCCTGCCGGCGTTCCAGCTCCAGAATGGTCTCCCGGGCGTCGACGTCCTGCCGGGTGATCTCCTTCTGCTCGGTGCGCTGGAACTCGTTGGTCCGCACGTGCTCGATCGCGGTCAGCTCGGTGATCTTCCGAATGCCCTGTGCGTCAAGGATGTTGGCGCCGTCCAGCTGCACCATCGGCGTCTGCTCGAGGAAGTCGATCGCGGCGTCGTCCAGGTGGTAGCCGTTCAGATCGGTGCCGATGACGCGGATGATCCGGTCCCGGAACTCCTCGCGCTTGGTGTACAGGTCGACGAAGTCCAGCTGCTTGCCGACGGTCTTGAGCGCCTCGGAGAACTTCGCGGCGAAGAACTCCTGGATCGCCACCTTGTCGCTGGCCCGTTCCGTCCCGATGGCCTGGGCGACCTTGATGACGTCCTCGACGGTCTTGTTGACCCGTACGAAGAACGTGATGTGGATATCGGCGCGGATGTTGTCCTGGCAGATCAGCCCCTCGCGCCCGGTGCGCCGGATCTCGATGGTCTTCACCGAGATGTCCATCGATTCGGCCTTGTGCAGCACCGGCAGGACGACGGCACCGGTGAAGGTCACATCGACCTTCTTGGTCTTGGAGATGATCAGGGCCTTGCCCTGCTCCACCTTGCGGAAGAGCCGGGTGACGATCAGCAGCAGGGCGATCGCGATGAGCAGGACCACGGCGATGAGCAGGCCGAGGCCCAAGGAGATGGCTTCCATGACAGTCCTTGGCGGCTGGTGGTACGGAGAATGAGAGGTGGAGGGGCACGGCTCGCTGTCCGGGCGTGGCGGTGCGGACCGGTGCCGCGCGCGGCGGTGCGGTGCGGGTGGGCGCGGGGCTCAGGCGGTGTGGCCGGGGGCCGCACGCCGGTGCGTGGGCAGCGGCTGCGGCGGTCCCGGGTCGAGCGCCTTGTCGTACGGCGAGACCCAGAAGAACTCGCCCGCGGCGTCGTACGCGTACAGCAGCCCCGAACTCCCCGAGGTCAGCTCCGCGTCGTGCGGCCGCAACTGCCGCACCTGGACGATCGCGGTGGACCCGTCGGCCGCGGCGACCTCGGCCTGGCCGAGGTCCGAACCGACCGAGCCGGTACGGACCGTGCAGACCCGGCCCAGGAAGTCCTGGCGCGATGGCGGGGGCTGGTCCGGGAAGAAGCGGCGGAAGTGGTGCACGAGCACCCGCACCACGGCCCAGGCGATCAGCAGCGCGCCGACGAGGACGCCGACGGCGAGCGCGGCCCGGGTGGTACCGGTGGTGGCGGTGCGGTGCAGCAGGACCGAACCGGTCAGGGACGTGAACCAGGCGACGGCCACCATCACGGATACCGAGACGGTGACCGGCACACCGCCGACCCCGGCCAGATCGGCGTCGAGGTCCGCGTCGAACGCGTGGTGGTCGGCCGCGCCGACCAGGACGAGCAGCCAGAAGGCGATCACGACGACGAGCGCCGCGGCGAAGAGAACGGCCGGGAAGGACAACGTCGCTGTCAGGAACTCCCGCATCGGTCCCACCCCCTGCCGTCGCGCCGGCACGACGTGCCGGCGTCTGCGCGTGGTCCGGCGTGACCCAGGTGCTGCGGTACCGCCGTCAGCGGTACCGCAGCAGCCGGATCGTCCCCCGTCCCCCCGTTGCACCCCCGTGTTTCCCCCGTGGTCCCCCGGTTGGTGCTGACCGGATCGTGTCATCCGGGGCCGGGCCGTCGCACTGCCGGAATACGGCAATCTTTCTCCACCCTCGATGCCGGGCACCGGCACTGGGCCGTAAGCGTTGTGTAAATATCAGTAACGAAGCAGAACTGGGGGCGTACGCGTGCCGGAGCCGGAGATTCCCGACAGCTTTCTCGAGGGCTACGCCCGCGTACTGGGGGAGGTCGCCGTCACCGGACGCCGGCTCACCCGGGAGGAGGTGGAGACCCGCCGCGCCCTGGGCAGGCAGGCCGCCGAGGCCGGACACCAGCTGCGCGCCCTGGTCCGTATGCACCTGGCCGAGACCCGTACCTCCTGGCCGGCCGCCGCCCCCGGCGCCACGACGGCCGCCGTGGCCGCGGTCGCCGAGAGCGTGCTGGCCGCGGCGGAGCAGGCGGTCGACGCGTTCGCCGAGGGCTTCGAGCGGGCGCAGCGGCTCACCGTGCGGCGGGAGGAGGCGGCCCGCCGGGAGTTCATCGACGACCTGCTGTACGGGCGCAGCGACCTGGGCCGGCTCGCCGAGCGGGCCACGCGCTTCGGGCTGCGGCTCTCCCGCGCCCATGCGGTGGCGGTGGCGGCGGGCCCCGAGGCGTACACCGAGACGGATGCCGTGCCCAGGCATGTGGAGTCGGCGCTGCTGGCCCGGTTCGGCGGCCGGAAGATCCTCATCACGACGAAGGACGGGCGGCTGATCTGTATCGCGCCCGGCAGTCAGCCCGACGTCCTGAGGTACTTCGCCAAGCAGGCGCACGCGGCGACGGACGGCGGCCGGGTCGCCGTCGGCCGCGCCCACCGGGGCCCGGGCGGTGTCGTCCAGTCGTACGACGAGGCGCTCGACGCGCTCGATCTGGCCGACCGGATGGGCCTGGACGATCCGGTGCTGTACTCCGCCGACCTGCTGGTCTACCCGGTGCTGACCCGGGACCGGCAGGCGATGTCCGATCTGGTGCGCAGCGAGCTGGGCCCGCTCCAGCAGGCGCGGGGTGGTGCGGAACCGCTGCTCAAGACGCTGTCCGTGTACTTCGAGTCGGGCTGTGTCGCGGCCGAGACGGCCCGCCGGCTGGCGCTGAGCGTGCGCGCCCTCACCTACCGGCTGGAGCGGATCCACCAGCTGACCGGCTCCGACCCCTCCGACCCGATGCACCGCTACACGCTGCAGACGGCGGTGATCGGGGCCCGGCTGCTGGACTGGCCGGCGAAGGAGGTGTGAGCCGCCCACCTGCCGATCTCCCGGTTCTGCCGGGTCCCGGCAGGACCGTGCCCCGGCGACGCTCCCCGCATGCGGGCAGGCCCACCTCCACCTAGCGTGATCAGTCGGGGGATTCTGGCGGTGTGCGCAACGAGGGAGATCCACACCATGGCCCGACACGCGCGTCAGCCAAGGAAATCGGCCGAGAGCGGGGAGGGGCGCGGTCCGTCGCACCGTTGGTGGGTGCTGGCGGTGATCGGGCTCGCCCAGCTGATGGTGGTGCTGGACGCGACGATCGTGAACATCGCGCTGCCCTCCGCCCAGCAGGACCTCGGCTTCAGCGACGGGAACCGCCAGTGGATCGTGACGGCGTACGCCCTCGCCTTCGGCTCGCTGCTGCTGCTCGGCGGCCGCATCGCCGACCTGGTCGGCCGCCGGGTGGTGTTCCTGACCGGGCTGGTCGGCTTCGCGGTGGCCTCGGCGATCGGTGGTGCCGCCCCGAGCTTCGAGGTCCTGGTGCTGGCCCGCACCCTCCAGGGCATGTTCGGCGCGCTGCTGGCCCCGGCCGCGCTCTCCCTGCTCACCACGACGTTCACCGTCCCGAAGGAACGGGCGAAGGCCTTCGGCATCTACGGGGCCATCGCGGGCACGGGCGGCGCGGTGGGGCTGCTGCTCGGCGGGGTGCTCACCGAGTACCTGGACTGGCGCTGGTGCCTGTACGTGAACCTGCTGTTCGCGCTCGTCGCCTTCGTCGGCGGCTGGCGCCTGCTCACCGCGGGTGCGCCCACCGACCGCCCGAAGCTCGACATCCCGGGGACCGTGCTGGTCTCGGCCGGGCTCTTCTGCATCGTGTTCGGGTTCTCCAGGGCCGAGACGCATCCGTGGAGCTCACCCGACACCTGGGCATTCCTGCTGGCCGGGGTGGTGCTCGTGGCGGCGTTCGTGTGGTGGCAGACCAGGGCCGCGCATCCGCTGCTGCCGATGCGGGTGGTGCTCGACCGGGACCGGGCCGCGTCGTACCTCGCGATGTTCATCTCCGGCGGCGGCCTGTTCGGGGTGTTCCTGTTCCTCACGTACTTCCTGCAGAAGAGCCTGTTCTACTCGCCGGTCAGTACCGGTCTGGCGTTCCTGCCGATGATCGCCGTGATGATCGTGACGTCCGTGACGACGACCAACGTCCTGGTGCCGAGGGTCGGCGCCAAACCGATCGTGCCGCTCGGCATGGGTATCGCGGCGGGCGGCATGGTGTGGCTGACCACCCTGGACCTGAACAGCACCTATTTCGCCCATGTGCTGCCCCCGCTGGTCTGCCTGGGGCTCGGACTGGGCATGATCTTCGCCACGGCGATGAACCTGGCCACCGCCGGGGTCTCCGCCCGGGACGCCGGAGTGGCCTCGGCGATGGTCAACACCAGCCAGCAGGTGGGCGGCTCCATCGGTACGGCGCTGCTGAACACCCTCGCCACCAGCGCGGCCGCCGACTACCTGGCCGGCCGCCGCCCGACCCCGGCCGCCGTCGCCCAGGCCCAGCTGGAGAGCTACTCCACCGCGTACTGGTGGTCCGCGGGCTTCTTCGCCGTCGGACTGCTGCTCACGGTGACCCTCTACCGGCGGGGCGTGCCGCAGTCCCACCTGGTGGACGAGCCCGCACCCGTACGGGCCTGACCCCGGCCCTCAGCGGTCGCTGCCCGCTCTCAGCGGTCGCTGCCGGCGGTCCGGACGCCCTCCGTGAGCCGTACGAACGCGATGGACTCGCCCACGGCCCGGTAGCCCTCCGCGCTGCCGTCGACCGCGAACCCCAGGTACGAGCAGAGCCGCCGCGCGATCCGGGGGTGCCGGGGCGCGTACCGCACCATCAGCTCGCCGCCCTCCTCGGCCGGCAGATCGGCCGCCGTCACCGCGTGGAACCGGCGGCCGACCTGCACGGTGGCCTGCGGCGTACGTTTCAGATTGGCGTACCAGTCGGCGGCGGGCCCGAATCCGGACGCCACCGTCCAGCTCCGCCGGCCGTCCACCGTCGCGGACTCGACGACCTCGACGGCGGTCCGGCGCGGCTGTCCCGAGGTGCGCCCGGTGTGGACGAGGAGCAGCAGGCGCCCCCGGAACAGTGGTCCGAGCCCGACCCGGAACATATGGACGGGCAGCCGGACGGCGGTACGCCGCCAGCCGGTCGGAGGGGCCGGGTGCCGGGGTTCGGGCGAAGCTTCGGATTGATGCGTCACGGTGCAAACGTTGCACAATCCAAAGATGTGCGCCACCGTCGCACGCCGTGGGCCGGGGGGCCGGTACGACACCTTTCGGTCACGGTCCGGCCCGGGTGCGAGTACGGCCGTCCGGCACGGTACAAAGGGGCATGGCCGCGCACGAACAGGCATCTGAGGAACGACCGTCCGCCCCGCGCCGGGACGACGTCGATGCGGTGACGCGGGCGGTGCTGACGGCGTCGAGACTGCTGGTGGCCGTCTCCGCGCGGTCGCTGGCGGCGTTCGAGGACCGGGTGACGCTGCCGCAGTTCCGGCTGCTCGTGGTCCTGGCCACGCACGGGGACGCCAAGCTGGTCTCACTGGCCGAGCGGCTGGGCGTCAATCCGTCGACCGCCATGCGCATGCTGGACCGGCTGATCGTCGCCGGTCTCGCCGAACGGCAGGTCAACCCGGCCAACCGCCGCGAGACGGCGCTGCGGGTGACCCCGGAGGGGCTCCAGCTGGTCGAGGACGTCACGGCCGGCCGCCGCCGGGAGATCGCCTCGATCGTCGAACGCCTCGCGCCGGAGCAGCGGTCCGCGCTGATCGAGGCGCTGACGGCGTTCACCGCGGCGGGCGGCGAGCCGGCCGTGTCCGGGGGCGGCGCGGACGCGTACCCCCTGGGCTGGGTGCCCGACCTCCCCGCCGCCCCGGACGGCTGACGTTCAGTCGGCGGTCGGAGCCAGCTCCTCCCGCGGCACGGTCACCCGGGCGGCGGGAGCCGCGCCGCTGCCGGCCCCGGGAGCCGTGCCGCCGTCCTTGCCGCGCCACTTCTGGATCAGTTCGACGGCGGGCTGGGTCCAGCGCGCGGTGAGCGGGCCGACGATGACCAGGATCAGGACGTACGCGGTGGCGATGGGGCCGATGCGCGGCTCGGTCGCCACGGCCAGACCGGCGATGACGATGGAGAACTCGCCGCGGGCGACGAGCGTGCCGCCCGCCCGCCAGCGCCCACGCGATCCGATACCGGCCCGCCGGGCCGCGTACCAGCCGGTGGCGATCTTGGTGAAGACGGTGACGACGGCCAGCAGCGCGGCCGGGAGCAGCACCGGCGGGATCTCCGCGGGATTGGTGGAGAGCCCGAAGAACACGAAGAAGACGGCGGCGAAGAGATCCCGCAACGGGGTCAGCAGCTTGCGCGCGCCCTCCGCGACCTCTCCGGAGAGCGCGATGCCGACGAGGAACGCCCCGACGGCCGCCGAGACCTGAAGCTGCTGGGCCACCCCGGCGACCAGGACGGTCAGCCCGAGCACGACGAGCAGCAGCATCTCGGGATTGTCGGAGGACACGGCCCGGCTGATCAGCCGCCCGTGCCGCAGCGCGAGATAGAGCACGAACCCGACGGTGCCGAGCGCGACGAGCAGCGCGATGCTCCCCCCGGCGAAGCCCACGCCCGCGAGCATCGCGGTGAGCAGCGGCAGATAGACGGCCATCGACAGGTCCTCGATGACCAGCACCCCGAGGATGACGGGCGTCTCCCGGTTGCCGAGCCGCCCCAGATCGGCGAGGACCTTGGCGATCACCCCGGACGAAGAGATCCAGGTGACCCCGGCCAGCGCCACGGCGCCCACGGGCCCCCACCCGAGCAGCAGCGCGGCGACGGCGCCGGGGGTGGCATTGAGTACGAAGTCCACGGCCCCGGACGGATATTGCGTCTTCAGACTGGTGACGAGCTCACTGGCGCTGTACTCCAGCCCCAGCAGGAGCAGCAGCAGGATGACACCGATCTCGGCGCCGACGGCGGTGAACTCCTCACTGGCCCCGAGCGGCAGCAGCCCGCCCTGGCCGAAGGCGAGTCCGGCCAGCAGATAGAGGGGGATCGGCGAGAGCCCTATTCGCCCGGCGAACCGCCCGATGATGCCCAGCCCCAGAATGACGGAGCCGAGCTCCACCAGCAGTGCGGTCGTGTCGTGCACGATCAGCCCTCCGCAATGATCTCGGAGAGCGTGTCCACGCCCTCGCGCGTACCGACGGCGACGAGCGTGTCCCCGATGGCCAGCCGGAAGTCCGGCCCGGGTGACGGATGCGCACTGTGCGTCCGCAACACCGCCACGATCGAGGCCCCGGTCCGGGTCCGCGCCCGGGTGTCCCCGAGCAGCCGGCCGCCGTACGGGGATCGCGTCCCGAGCGGTATGTGCTCGGTGACCAGATCAATGCCATCGGTCCGTACGGCGTCGATCGGCGCAGCGTCGATGAGGTGCGCGAGCCCGGTGGCCTCCTGTGGAGTCAGGGGTACGGAGAGCCGGCACGAATCAGGATCGTCCTGGTCGTAGAACCCGATGAACCGGCGCCCGTCGTGGTGCACGACGACGGAGATGTGCTGGCCCGACTCGGTGGTGTAGTCGTACTGCACTCCGACTCCGGGCAGCGTGGTGCGGTGGGTTCCCATGGCTTCCTCCCGAGGAGTGCGACGCTCACAAAACGCACTTGGTGATCTCTTTAGTCCCGCATTACCCTAACCGGACCTTCCGCTGCGCCGGGGGTGCGGGTTTCGGCCCTCCGGTGACGGGGGCGGGCGGTTTGATCACCGGAGGGGTGCCTCGTTTTGATCAGGCCGCATACCCTCGGCCACATGCCTCGCCGTTCGGATACACCGCGCCGGCTGGTCGCCTCCGGGCGCGTGTACATGTGGACGATGCGCCACAGCCACCGGAACAAGGACGGCAGCCCCGCGGACTGCCGCCAGACCCTCACGCTGTCCCCGCAGCCGTCCGGCACCGGCGGCCCGCTGCGCATCGTCTTTGACCGCGGCCCCGGCCGGTACGTCCCGGGCGGGGCACCCCTCGGCTCCGGGGACGTGGGCTTCATCCGGGGCCCGGACCTGAACCTGCACGAACCGGGCGCCGTCCGGGCGCTGCTCGACGTGGCACTGGCCCGTGGGTGGCAACCGGACGAGCGGAGGGTGGAGGAGGTCGACGGCTGGTCCCTGTTGGAGGCGGCCGCCGCCATGCGAGCGAGAGACACCGGCCCCGAGGGCCCGTAGGGGTGCTCCCCTTCGCCTGATCTGGACAGGGGCGCTGACCGTGCGCGTCGATCTTGCGGGGCGAGGGTGGACGCACGCGTGCCCGGGCGGTGGGGAACCGGCCGGGCACGTGTGGGTGTTGCTGTGGTGGACGGTCAGTCCGTGACTTCGATCTTGCCGTTCTGGGCGGTGGTGGTGGCGGTGTCCGACTGGGCCGGGATCTCCGTCTTCGGGGTCGCGCCCTTGAGGTTCTTGAGCAGGGCGGCGAGGTCGACGCCCGTGGTGGAGCTGAGGAGCTCCATGCCCTGGGCGACGTTGTCCGTGACGGTGCGCGAGAGCTGGCTCGCGCCGTCCGTCGAGATCACGGTCAGCTTGTCGATGGCGCTCAGCGGCTCGGACGCCTTGGCGACGACCTGCGGGAGTACCTCGACGAGCATCTGGAGCACGGCCGCGTCGCCGTACTGGGCGAAGGCGTCCGCCTTCTTCTGCATGGCCTCGGCCTCGGCCGAACCCCTCGCGGCGATGGCGGCGCCCTCGGCCTCGCCCTCGATGCGTACGGCGTCGGCCAGTGCGGAGCGGTGCAGCTTCTCGCCCTCACCGGTCAGGCGGGAGCGCTCCGCGTCCGCCTCGGCCTGCTTCACCTGGGCGATACGGCGGGCTTCCGCCTCCTGCTCGGCCTGGTAACGGGCGGCGTCGGCGGGCTTGCGGACCTTGGTGTCGAGCTCGCGGTCGGTCAGTGCGGCCTGGCGCTCGGCGACCTTCTCCTGCTCCTGGAGGACCTCCTGCTGGCGGGCGGCCTCGGCGAGGGGACCGGCGGCGTTCGCCTTCGCGGCGGCCGCTTCCGTCTCGGCCTTGATCTCGGCCTGCTTGAGGTAGAACGTCCGCTCGGCGATGGCGATTTCCTCGGCGGCCTTCAGCCGGGCCTGCTCCGAGGCGCGGCGGGCGATCGCCTCGGCGATGTCCGCCTCCTGCTTGGCGCGGGCGGCCTCCGGGCGGCCGAGGTCCTCCAGGTAGGAGCCCTCGGTGGTGATGTCCTGGATCTGGAAGGCGTCCAGGATCAGGCCCTGGCCGGACAGGCTGGCCTCGGCCTCCTCCGCCACCTGGCCGGCGAACGCGGCCCGGTCGCGGATGATGTCCTCGACCGACATCCGGCCGACGATGGCGCGCAGCGCGCCGGAGAGCACTTCCTGGGTGAAGCCGACGATGCCGTTCTGCTGCTGCAGGAAGCGCTGGGCGGCGGCCCGGATCGCGTCCTCGCTGCCGCCGACCTTGACGATCGCGACGCCTTCGAGGTTGGACTTCACCCCGCGCAGTGTGACGGCCCCGCGCACGGCGATCGGGATGTGCCGGCTGGAGAGGTCCAGGGTGAACTTCTGCTGGACGAACGGCACGACGAAGACGCCGCCGCCGACGACGACCTTCTGGCCGCTGTTGTCGATGCTGGCCCGCCCGGTCACCGGGTCGACGGACTTTTTGCCGCGGCGGCCGGTGATGATGAACGCCTCGCTGGGCCCGGCGACCTTGTAGCGGGTGATGACCACGAGGGCCAGCAGGACGAGGAGTACGACGACTCCGACGATGGCGATCAGGACTGGACTCATAAGGGTGTCCCCCTCTGCCTCCCGACGGGGACGGCAGTTCTGTTGCGAGCGGTGGTGGCCGGCCGGCTTGCCGGCTCAGCGTTCGACGGGGCGGACCGAGACCGAGGTGGTCGAGAGTGTGGCCTCGACCCAGATCTCGGTGCCGCGTTCGACCGGCACGGGGCTCTTCGCCGACAGCTTCACGACATGACCCCCCAACCGCAGCAGTACCTCGCCGTAGCCGTCGGCCGGAATGGCCGTGACCACGGAGCCGGCCGAGCCGATGAGATCCGCGTCCCGCGGCGTGGCGTTGGTCTGGTCCCGCATCAGGGCCTGGCTGAACTTCCAGGTCAGCCAGGCGGCGACCAGACCGGCCAGGACACCGGCCCCGACGGCGGCGAACGTGCCGACGCCGGTCGTGCCGAGCACGATGGCGCCGCCGAAGCCGAGCATCGAGACGAAGCCGGCGATCACCGGAAGGGAGAGCAGCCCGTCGAAGAGGCCGTCCAGTACGCCTCCGAAGAGGCCTTCGAGGATTCCGTCGAAGATCAGGGACAGTGCGAGCAGCACGACTCCCGCAATACCGAGACCGAGAAACAAGGTCACGTGATCACCCCTCCCGATCTGCGGAATCCCCCGAACATTTCCGTCGAACTGGCTGGATGGTCCCATACATACCGGTCCGGCGACACTGCCGGGGCCCGGCAGTGTTCTAAGCGCTCTGGATGCCGGAGAGGTGGCCGGCCAGCGTGTCCAGTGACTGGAACGTGGCGCCGAGGAGCGCCACGTGCTTCCAGCGCAGTACCCCTTCGGCGTCGATCAGGAACACCGCCCGCCGTACCCCGATGCCGGGCGCCGCCACCCCGTACGCCCGCGCGATCTCACGGCCGGTGTCCGCCAGCAGCGGCATGCGCAGGCTGTGGGCGCGGGCGAAGGACTCATGGCTGTCCACATCCTGGGGACTGATCCCCCAGACCTCCGCGTCGAGTCCCTCGAAGGTCTCCATGCCCAAGGAGTACGAGCAGAGCTGCTTGGTGCACACGGCCGTGTTGTCGCCGGGGTAGAAGGCGAGGACCACGGCCCGGCCGCGGGCGGCGGAGAGCGTGTAGTCGCGGCGTTCGAACGCGTCACCGTCGAGCGCGCCGCCCGCGAGTGTGAAGTCCTGGACGGTGCTGCCGAGTTGCGGTGAAGATCCCATGGCGTGTCCTTTGGTGTCCGGCGCTGCGGCGGTGGTGCCGCCCGTGCTCCGTACAGCATGCTCGGTACGGCTTCACCCATCCGCACCAGGAGGTATGCATGACGCTACGACAACCGCCCGAGGCGGCGGTACTCCTGCTGCACGGCGGACGGGAGACCGGGCTCGGGGCGCCGCTGCCCGGACCGTTCAACCTGCCGGCGCTGCGGATGCGTCCGTTCGCGCAGGCACTGGGGCGGGCGATGGCGGGGGGCGTCCTGGTGCGCGCCGTCCGGTACGGGCACCGGGGCTGGAACGGGTCCCGGGCGGACCCGCTGCACGATGCCGTGCGCGCCCTGGACGAGCTGCGGCGTGCGGCGGGGGAGATTCCGGTGGTGCTGGTGGGGCACTCGATGGGCGGCCGCGCCGCACTGCACGCCGCCGGGCATCCGCTGGTACGGGGTGTGGTCGGTCTCGCCCCGTGGTGCCCGGACGGGGACCCGGTCGAGCAGCTCGCCGGGCGGGACGTCGTCCTCGTGCACAGCACCCGCGACCGCGTCACCAGTCCGGCGGCCTCCCGCACGCTCACCGCACGGGCCCGCCGGGCCGGGGCCCGTACCTGTCTGGTCACCGTGCACGGCAGCGACCACGCGATGCTCCGCCGCGCCCCCGCCTGGCACCGGCTGACCACCGCCCTGGTCACCGGGCTGCTGGGTCTGTCCCCGCTCCCCGGCCCCGTCGCCGAGGCCCTGCGGCTGCCGCCGGGGGCCCCGGCGGAGGACGGGGCGGTGGATGCGGACCGGCTGATCCCGGCGGCGCGGACAGCGGGATGAGCGGGGCGAGCGGGGCGGTGCCGCCGGGCAGCCCCCGCTGATCGGCGGCGAGCGGTTCCGGTTCGGGCGGCCGGTGCGGGCGGTCTGGGGATGCGGGGGCGGTGCGGGCGGCCGACGATGGAGGGCCGGGCAGTCGGGCGGCCCGCGCCCGGTCACAGGAGGTTGCCTTGCAGGCCGATGTGTACGCCGACAGTCCGCCGCCGCTCGACACCATGGCGCTCGCGGCCCTGATCGGCGGAACCACGGCCGGGGTGGGGGTCCTGGACACCAAGCTGCGCTACCTCTATGTGAACCCGGCCCTCGAACGGCTCAACGGCGTCCCGGCCGCCGATCACCTGGGCCGCACCGTCGCCGAGGTGCTCCCCGAGGTCGACGCCCGCGAGGACCTGATGCTGGCGGTGCTCTCCGACGGCCGGTCCCGTGAGATCACCTCCAGCGGCCGGACCCCCGCCATGTCCGCCTCCGCCCGGCGTTACTGGCACGGCGCCTACCACCGGCTGGAGGTGGCCGGCCGGGTGGTGGGCGTCGCCGGCATCCTGCTGGAGGTCACGGCCTCCGACGAGGAGCAGCGCCAGCTGGCCCAGGCCCGGCGCCATCTGAGTCTCCTGGACAGTGCGAACACCCGCATCGGCACCACGCTCGACATGGACACCACCTGCGCCGAGCTGGTCGACCTCGTCGTCCCGGGGCTCGCCGATCTCGCCACGGTCGAGGTCTTCCCGCCGGACGTCGCCCCGCCGGTGCGTCCCGCACCGCCCGGGGTGACCCGACTGAGGCGGGCGGCGGTGACGGCGGTGCCGAGGCTGCGCGCGCGGGTCGCGCGGTTCGGGGTGGCCGGCGACTACGTCGACTACCAGGAGGAAGCGGCGGTGACGCGCTGTCTGGCCACCAACCAGCCGGTCATCGAGAACCTGACCGGGGACGAGCGACTGGGCCGCGCCGCGCCCTCCCCCGAACGGGTTGCCACCTACCGGGCCCTCGGGATGCACTCGGCGGTCATCGTTCCGCTCTCCGTGCGCGGCGGGCCGATCGGCGTCCTCGGCCTGGTCAGGGCGGGGGACTCGCCGGCCTTCACGGAGCAGGACGTGGTGGTCGCCCGGGAGCTCGCCGGACGGGCCGCCGTCGACCTCGACCACGCGCGCCGGTTCGCCCACGAGCACACCATCGCCCTGGAGCTCCAGCGCTCCCTGCTCTCCGAACCCCGCCAGCCGCACCCGCACATCGAGGTCGCCACCCGCTATCTGCCGGCGGACCGGAGCGTGCTGGTGGGCGGCGACTGGTTCGACATCATCCCGATGCGCGACGGACGCCACCTGAAGGCGATCGGCGATGTGATGGGGCACGGGGTGGAGGCGGCCGTCGCGATGAGTCACTACCGCTCGCTGCTGCGGCTGCTCGCCGACGAGGAACTGCCGCCGCACCGCATCCTGGAGCAGCTCGACCGGATGGTGGAGCGGTCCGGTCTCGACCGGGCGGCGACCTGTCTGCTGGCGGTGGTCGACCGGTCCGGCGCGATGTGCCAGGTGTCGAGCGCGGGCCATCTGCCGCCGGTCTTCATCGATCCCGGGGCGGCGGGCACCCGGCTGGGCGACGTAACGGCGGGGCCGCCACTCGGCACCGGGTTCGGCGGCTACCGGACGACGGAGGTGCGGTGCACCCCGGGCACGGTGCTGTTCATGTACACCGACGGCCTGGTGGAGCGGCGCGGCGAGGACATCGACGTGTCCGTCGGCCGGCTCCGGGAGCTGACCCTGCCGGAGAGCGGGAATCTGGAGGAACTGCTGGACGAGGTGCTCGACCGTTTCGGTCCGGGCGCCGAGGACGATATCGCGGTGATGGCCTCGCGGGCCCGTTTCGCCCCCTGGCGGCGGATGCGCGGCGGGGCGAAAGCGAGGAGGGGCGAGCCCGGGGCAGGTGAGCCCGAAGAGGTGTGAGCCCGACGGCCCGGGGCGCTGTCAGTGGCGGCTGCGAGGATCGGTGTCATGAAGCCGTTCCTCCTCGCCGACATCGAGGCCGCAGTGCGCAGCAGCTGGGGCGCCGACACCACCACGCCCGAGCACCGGCCGCACTGGACCCCCGGCAATCCTGCCCGGGACCAGTGCGGGGTCACCGCCCTGGTCCTGCACGACCTGCTGGGCGGTGACCTCATACGCGGTGAGGTCCGGGTCGACGGGGTGCGCACGGACTACCACTGGTGGAACCGGCTGGGCCCGGGGACGGAGATCGACCTGACCCGTGAGCAGTTCGCCCCCGAGGAGATCGTCTGCGGCGGCACGGTGATTCCGCGTCCCCCGGAGATCGTCCGCCTGCGCGAGGAGTACGAGCTGCTCAGGGACCGGGTCCTGGAGCTGCTCCACGGCCGGGCGTAGCGGTCAGCCCAGTTCGAGGCTGGTGATGCCGAACAGCCCGGTGTGATCGACGTCCGGAGCCGGCCCGGTGTACATGCGGGCCGTCTCGAACGACGGGGTGAGCCCGAGCTGTCCGGCGAGCCGTACCGCCGCCGGGTTGACGTCGGGTACGTCCACGGCGACCGGGGTGGACGGGTCGGTGGCCGCGAGCGCGCTGACCAGGGCGGCGGCCGTCTCCGGCGTGGCCGCGTACAGCGGGCCGATGCGTGAGGACGTACGGCAGGCGCGCAGCACGGCGAGCCCCCGCACCTCTCCCTCGCGCAGCGCGACCAGCGCGGTGCGGCCGGGGATGGTGGTCCAGGCCGCCAGGAAGCCGTCGCGCTCCGCCGGGAAGAACCGGCGGTCGTACGCGGTGACCTGGCCGAAGGGCAGGGTGCGGGCGTCGGCGAGGGTGACGCCGGGCGGCGGCGCGATGTCCACCGGCACCAGTCCCTCGTACCGCATGTTCGTCCAGGCCGGGCGGAAGCCGGATCTGCGGTAGTTGGCCTGCTGTTCCACCACCCCGTCCAGGCCGGTGTTCCGCCCGCCCAGCCGGGCCGTCCCGGTGGCCCAGAGCCGGCTCCCGTAGCCCTGGCCGCGCAGCTCCGGGCGGGTGAGGTAGAAGCCCAGGAAGCCGTGGTCCACGCCGTAGCGGATCACGGAGACGCAGGAGACGGGCGCACCGTCGAGCCTGCCGATCAGGAAGCCGCAGGGGTCGGCGGCGAAGAAGGCCTGACCGTCGGTCAGGCCGGGGTTCCAGCCCTCGGCATGGGCCCAGTCCGCCATCATCCTGATGTCGTCCGCGCTTGCTGTGGTGATCTCGAATGTCGGCACGGAACCACCCATACCCGGGGCGCGGGTGGTTCAACGACCACCCGTCTCGTTCACCACCCCGTCCAGAGCAGGTGGTTGACGAGCAGGGCGACGACGGCCTGGGCGGCCAGCCAGCCGCGGCGGCCGGGCGCGGGCAGCAGGGCGGCGGCGGGCAGCAGCCAGAGCATGAAGGGCTGCCAGATCCGTTCGGTCTCCGCCTTGCTCATCCCGGACAGGTCGGCGGCCAGCAGCATGAGGAACGCCGCGAGCACGAGCAGGACCAGCCGCTGCGGTGCGGCCGTGGTCCCCGTCCGCAGCGCTCGCACGGCCCCGGGCGCGGCCGCCGCGGTCCGGCGCAGACCCGCGACCGTCGCGAGTCCGACGGCGGTCACGGTGCAGGCGAGGTTGGCCCAGACCCAGTACCAGTACGGGCGGAATCCGCCCGCCGCCTGGTAGTAGCGCTCGACCAGCAGGTGGTAGGCCTCCCACCAGTTGAAGCCCGCCAGTGTGAAGGCGACCGGGACGACCAGGGCCCCCAGGGCGAAGAGGGGGAGGGGCCGGGCGGTCCGGGTGAGCAGGAGAACGGTCAGGAGCAGCAGCGCGATGAGCGCCAGACCGTAACTGAGGTAGCAGGTCAGGCCGTACAGCAGCCCCGAGCCGAGGGCGGCGGCCCCGGGGCTGCGGACCTTCCCGGTCGCGGCCAGGGCCAGCAGGGCGACGGACCAGGCGGCGACGGCGGCGAAGTAGCCGTCCGCCGAGGTGCCGGCCCAGACCGCGACCGGTGCGAGGACCAGGAAGGGCGCGGCGCGGCGGGCGGTGCGTTCGTCGGCCAGCACGCGGACGGCGATCAGCGCGGCCACCGCGGCGGTGCTGCCGGTCACGATGCACCAGACCCCGGCCCAGGCGCCGCCGCCGAGCCCGATGCGGTCCAGCAGGACGAAGGTGAGGGTGGCGCCCGGCGGGTGGCCGGCCACATGGGCGGGCCAGTTGCCCGGCGGGCCGATCAGGATGTGGTCGTTGAAGCCGCGCAGGGCGGCGCCGATGTCGTCGAAGCGGCCGATGACCCTGAGGTACTCGTGCTTGGTGGTCAGGCGTTCGGCGATGCCGCGGCCCCAGCCGTCGATCAGCGCCAGGGAGAAGACCCAGGCGAGCGAGGCGCCCCAGCAGCTCAGCAGCAGGGTCCGCCAAGGCAGCCGTTCGGCGAGGACGGGACCGTACGCGATGACGGCCACGGCGACGGTGGGCGCGGCCGCGGTGCCGGGGCCGATGTGCGGGTACCAGGTCGCCAGCAGCGGTGGCCAGTGGACGTACAGGGTGTGGTCGGCGTTCTCCACGGCCCAGCCGACGAGGGCGGCGGCGACGACGAGCAGTGCGCCCGCACCGGCCGCGGCCAGGTCGGGGCGGTGGCCGGTGCGGTGGTCGCTCTCCGGTTCGGTGCGCTGCTCCGGGCGGTCCTTGGTCTTCACCCAGGCACGGTATGCACGCCGGGGCGGTGCGGGCGGGTGCTGACGGGGCGCGTCACCGAACCGTCAGATTCCGCACCCGACCGGGGCCACGGCGGACAGCAGCCGGATGACGTCAGACGGCGGGTCTGCTGCTGCTGCGGCGCTCGCTCGGCCCGCGCCCCGGCCTGGTCGGCTTCGTCCGGTGCCGGTCTTCCTGTCCGGTCTGCTCCTGCTGATGTGGTGGCCGCTGATCACCCGGCACACGAAGCGCTACGAACCGGCGAGCGGCCTCTCCCCCGACGTGTTCCTGGGGAACTGGCTGCTGATCACGGCCACGCTGTTCGCGTGGTCGGCGCTCTGGCCGGTCGTCAGGACGCTGCGGCTGCGGCGCAGGGAGACGAACGTGCGGCCGTCCGCCTCCCACTGATCCGCGGTGAGCCAGCCCAGGAGCCCGGCGTACCGGAGCAGTGCCGGGGTGCCGAGCCGGGCCCAGGGGAAGGGTGCGGCGGGCGCGGGCCGGGCCCGGTCGGCGCGTCCGTCGTCCAGCTGGACCCGGACCCGCTCGTCGATGTCCTGCGGCGCGGTCTCCGCGATGAGCAGCCCGCCGGGGGCGAGCACGGCCGCCGTCCGGTGCAGGAGCCGGCGCGGGTCGCCGCCGATGCCGATGTTGCCGTCGACGAGCAGGACGGTGCCCCAACGGCCCTCGCCCGGAAGGGGTTCGAAGACCGAGCGGTGCAGCGCGGAGCCGCCGACCCGCAGGGTGCGGGCCACCGCCGCCTCGCTCACGTCGATGCCGAGCGCGCGGTGGCCGCGGGCCGCGAGCGCCGCGACCAGCCGGCCGGGCCCGCACCCGATGTCCAGGACGGGTCCCTCGCAGCGGTGCAGCGCCGACAGGTCCGCGGCGTCCGCGCCCGCGCACCAGCGCTCCACGTCCAGCGGCAGCAGCCAGCCGTCCGTGCGGCGCAGGAAGAGCGGGCCGTGGCCGTTGCGCAGGGCGTTGGCGTACGGGTCGGTGCTCCAGGAGGTGGCGTCCGGGGGCGGCGGGCGGACCGTTTCGTGCTGGGGAACCGTCTGGCTCATCGGGCCACCGCCCCGGTCAGTGCGGCGAGCACGGCGGCGAACCGGCCGTGCGGTGCCAGGGCGGCGACGTCCACGGCGTCGGCCGCCGTGTCCACGTCCCGCAGCCGGGGCAGATCACGCACCGTCAGCCCGGCTTCGACCAGCCGGCGGCGCTGCACCGCGCCGGTCTCCGGCACGGACATCGGTACCCCGCGCAGCAGTTCGGGGTCCGGCTCGGCGAGCCCCAGCGCCCAGAAGCCGCCGTCCTCGGCCGGGCCGAACCAGGCGTCGCAGCCGTCCCAGGAACCGGGGGAGAGCGCGGGCGCCAGATCGGCGGCGGTGATCTGCGGGGTGTCCATGCCGATGAGGAGCGTCGGCCCCGTGCAGCCGCCGAACGCGGCGGCGAGCCGTTCGTCGAGACCGCCCGCGCACTGGCCCACCACCTCGATGCCCGGCGGCAGCCAGGGTCCGGGCGCCCCGTCGAGGACGAGCACCCGCCGCGCGGCGGGCAGGGCGAGGACGGTGCGCAGGGTGTCGGCGAGCGAGGCCTCGGCGAGCCGGGCGGCCTCCTGCGGGGTGAAGGGCGGCGTCAGCCGGGTCTTGACCCGGCCGGGCAGCGGTTCCTTGGCGATGACCAGCAGGGTCACCGCCCCGACGGCTTCGCCTTCGGCTCCGGTGACGGCTCCGGTTGTGGCGCGGTTCGTCGTTGCGTCCGCTCCGGCCCCTGTGCGGCTCGTTCCGCCGGTCGCTCCGGGCCCGGCGCCGGTACACGCGGTCGGGTTCACCGGGTCACCCCCACGGGAACGGGCGCCTCGCCCAGCACGGCGCGCATGTCGCGCACCGCGTGCCAGGTGCCCCGCCAGGTGCCGGTGACCTTCGACTTCCCGGTGCGCGAGAGGTACGGGACATCCGTCTCGGCCACCCGCAGCCCCGCGTCCGCCGCCCGCACCACCATCTGCAACGGGTATCCGCTGCGCCGGTCGGTGAGGCCGAGCGCCAGCAGGTCCGCCCGGCGCGCGGCGCGCATCGGCCCCAGGTCGTGCAGCCGCAGCCCGGTACGTCTGCGCAGCAGCCGGGACAGCGCCAGATTGCCCGCGCGGGCGTGCAGGGGCCAGGCGCCGAGCCGGTCGGGGCGGCGGCGGCCGAGCAGCAGATCGCTCTCGCCGTCCGCGATCCGGCGGACGAAGCCGGGGAGCAGCCCGGGGTCCAGGGACCCGTCGCAGTCGCAGAAGCAGACGAACTCCGCCTCGGCGGCGAGCAGCCCGGCGTGGCAGGCGGAGCCGAAACCGCGCCGCGGCTCGTGCACCACCGTCGCGCCGAGTGAACGGGCCAGTTCGGCCGAGCCGTCGGTGGAGCCGTTGTCGACGACGATCGCGCGCCAGCCGCGCGGGATCGCGCCGAGCACCCCGGGCAGGGCGGCGGCCTCGTCCAGACAGGGCAGCACGATGTCGGCGCGGGGGCCGGAGTTATCGGGGGAGTCGGTCACCCGGCTCACCCTACGGAGCCGAAACCGACAATTCGGGCCACGGTTTCTTACGAAACGTGGACATCGACCGTGTGGCGGTGTCCGCGCGCCCGGCGCGCGGGGAGCGGGTGCCAGGGTGGGGCCATGCAGCCCGCCATTCCAGCCCGTCCGGCGTCCGAGGGCCGGGGAGCCGGGGGCGAGGCCCCCGACCCCGCCCCTGCCCCCGACCCCGCCCCTGCCCCCGGCCGTGAACCTGCCCCTGCCCCCGTCCCCGTCCCCGGCCACGTTCTCGTCGTGGACGACGATCCGACCGTCTCCGAGGTCGTCGCCGGATACCTGACCGGTGCCGGCTACGACGTGGCCCGCGCGGCGGACGGCCCGGCCGCGTTGGAGTGCTTCGCCCGCCGCCGCGCCGACCTGGTGGTGCTGGACCTGATGCTGCCCGGCATGGACGGCTTCGAGGTCTGCCGCCGGATGCGGGCACACGGACCGGTGCCCGTGATCATGCTGACCGCGCGCGGCGACGAGGACGACCGCATCCTCGGCCTGGAGACGGGGGCGGACGACTACGTCACCAAGCCGTTCAGCCCCCGCGAACTCGTCCTGCGTGTCGACTCCGTGCTGCGCCGTGCCGGCGCGGCCGCCGTACCCGCCGGCCGCTCGGCGCTGATCGAGGGCGCGGGCCTGGTCCTCGACCCGGCGGCCAGGCGCGCGAGCCGGGACGGCCGGGTGCTGGCCCTCACCCTGCGCGAGTTCGACCTGCTCGCCTTCCTGCTGCGCCACCCGGGCCGGGTCTTCACCCGGGAGGAGCTGATGCGCGAGGTCTGGGGCTGGGACTTCGGCGACCTGTCGACGGTGACGGTCCATGTGCGCCGACTGCGCGGCAAGGCCGAGGCGGACCCGGCCCGCCCGGAGCTGATCCGTACGGTCTGGGGTGTGGGCTACCGCCTGGACCTGCCGGCCGGCGCCCCCGACGCCTGCGGAGCGCCGTCATGACGGACATGCTCCTCATCGCGCTCTTCGCGTTCCTGGGCGCGGCGGCGGCCGGGCTGCTGGGCGCGCTCGTGCTGCGGTTCTTCCGGCACCGCTCGCTCGTCGTCTCGCTGACCGTCGTCGCCGCCGTCGCCGTGACCGCGATGCTCGCCGGGACGCTGGCCGTCGCCTGGGCGATGTTCCTGTCGCCGCACGACCTCCAGGTGGTCACGACCGTCGTCGCCATGGCCGCCGTCGTCTCGCTCCTCACCGCGATGCTGCTCGGCCGCTGGGTGGCCGCGCGGAGCCGCGACCTGACCCTCGCCGCCCGCTCCTTCGGCGACGGCGGCACCTTCGCGGCCCCTGCGGCCCCGGCCACCGCCGAACTCGCCGCGCTCACCCGCGAACTGGCCGCCACCAGCGCCAAGCTCGACAGCTCACGCGAACGGGAGCGCGCCCTGGAGACCTCGCGGCGGGAACTCGTCGCCTGGATCTCGCACGATCTGCGTACCCCGCTCGCCGGACTGCGGGCCATGTCGGAGGCGCTGGAGGACGGCATGGCCGTCGACTCGCGGCGCTATCTGCGGCAGATACGCACCGAGGTGGAGCGTATGAACGACATGGTCGGCGACCTCTTCGAGCTCTCCCGCATCCACGCCGGTTCGCTCACCCTGACCCCCACCCGGATCTCCGTGTACGACCTGGTGGGCGACGCGCTCGCCGGTGCCGACCCGCTGGCCCGCGAGCACGGCGTACGGCTGGTCGGCGACCGGATCGAGGCGGTGCCCGTCGAGGTCGACGGCAAGGAGATGAGCCGGGTCCTGGGCAACCTCCTGATCAACGCGATCCGCCGCACCCCCGCCGACGGCACCGTGGCGGTGGCCGCGCAACGCACCGGCGGCGGTGTGGTCCTGTCGGTGACCGACGGCTGCGGCGGCATCCCGGAGGAGGACCTGGCCAGGGTCTTCGACACCGGATGGCGCGGCAGCCACGCCCGTACGCCCCCGGCCGGCGCGGGCCTCGGGCTCGCCATCGTGCGCGGGATCGTCGAGGCGCACGCCGGCCGGGCCGAGGTCCGCAACGTCACCGGCGGCTGCTGCTTCGAGGTCACCCTGCCGGTGGCGTGAGCGTGCGGGGGCGGCGGACGCGGGGGCAGCGGGCCGGTCAGCTCGTGGCCATGTCCCGCTGCGGGGCCGCCGCGAACTGCGCCATCCCCTCGGCGAAGCCCACCGCGGGCTTCCAGCCCAGCTCGTCGCGGAGCCGCCGGGAGTCGGCCGTGACATGGCGTACGTCCCCGAGCCGGTACTCACCGGTGATTACCGGGGCCGGGCCGCCGTGGGCCGACGCCAGCGCCGCGGCCATCTCGCCGATGGTGTGCGGCTCCCCGCTCCCGGTGTTGTACGCGGCGAAGCCGCCCGGCCGGAGCCCGGCAACGGCCTCCAGCGCCACCACGTTCGCGGACGCCACGTCCCGCACATGGACGAAGTCCCGCCGCTGGGCGCCGTCCTCGAAAACCTGCGGCGACTCGCCCCGGGCCAGGGACGAGCGGAAGAACGAGGCCACTCCCGCGTACGGGGTGTCGCGCGGCATCCCCGGCCCGTACACGTTGTGGTAGCGCAGCGACAGCGCCCGGCCGCCGGTGGCGCGGGCCCAGGAGGAGGCGAGGTGTTCCTGGGCGAGCTTGGTCGTCGCGTACACATTGCGCGGGTCCACGGGCGCGTCCTCGCCGACGAGCCCCGGGGTCAGCTCCGTACCGCAGGACGGGCAGAGCGGCTCGAACCGGCCCGCGGCCAGATCGGACTGCGCCCTCGGCCCCGGCCGGACCGGCCCGTGGAGCCGGCAGTCGTAGCGGCCCTCGCCGTAGACCACCATCGATCCGGCGAGCACCAGGCTCCGCACCCCGGCCGCGGCCGCGGCGGCGAGCAGCACGGCCGTCCCGAGGTCGTTGCACCCGACGTACTGCGGGGCGTCCGCGAAGTCCTTGCCCAGGCCGACCATCGCCGCCTGGTGGCACACGGCGTCGATGCCGCGCAGCGCGCGGTCCACGGCCTCGCGGTCGCGCACGTCCGCCACGATCAGCCGGCTGTCGGCCCGCCGGTCCGCTCCCTCGCCGTGCGCCGAGGGGAGCAGGGCGTCGAGCACCACCGCCTCGTGCCCGGCCGATGTGAGGGTCCGGACGATCTCCGACCCGATGAACCCGGCTCCGCCGGTGACCAGTACGCGCATGAGCGCAACGCTAGGGCGCGGCGGCCGGTGGGCGCGGTTGCGCGGTCGGCACGTCACGGGACCGTAAGAACCGACCCGTTCGGCGGGACGGCTTCCGGCGTCCCCCTCTTCCCGCCCCCGGACGGCTCAGCCGAACAGGAACGCGCAGGCCGTGGCCGCGCCCAGCGCGGTCCCGGCGGTCACCTGGCCGACCGTGTGGTAGCCGAGCGCGACCCGTGACCAGCACACGGCGGCCGTCATCAGGTACCCGAACAGCCACCACGGCGAATGGACCACGGCGAGCAGGGCGACGACGGCCGAGGCGACCGAGGCGTCCACCGAGATCTTCCAGACCGTGTTCACGGCCAGCAGGACGACGGTCATCGCCCAGAGCCCGAGCATCGCGGTCAGGATGCCGGTGGGGGCGCCGCCCAGCACCATGACCGCCGAACCGGTGCCGATGGAGCCGAGGATGACGAGGAAGATCGGGGCCCGCTTGGTGCGGTCGACGACATGGCGGTCGCCCCAGGTGCCGCGTCCGCGCTCCCACTCGATGTAGCCGGCCGGGACGATCCCGGCGCACAGGGCGCCGAGCAGTCCCCACAGCAGCCCCGTCCACTCGCCCGCCGCCGCGAATCCGGTCGCGAGCATCCCGGCGAGCAGGAGATTACGTGGCTGGAAGACATCGGTCACCGTACGGGCGGTGGAGGTGGTGCGGGCGGCGGTCCCCGCGCTGTCGGCGGTGTCGGACGGGCCGGACGCGTCGGCGCTGTTGGCGGTGTCGGACGTGTCGGCGGTGCTCATGCTGTCTGCTCCTTGGCTGCTGCGGAGGACTCCAGGACCTGCCGGGCCCGTTCCGCCGTGACCGTCCGGTACGCGGCGGCGACCCGGACCAGCCAGGCGACCTCGCCGTCCTGGTCGGTCGCGTGCTGGGTGCCGAAGGCCGCCGCGTCCCCCGGGGCCGCGCCGTCGCCGTGGGCCGCGAGGGCTGCCTTGATCCAGTACGCGTCCGTGAGCGGTCCCGTGCGCTCCCGGTCGGTGGTGCCGGCCCCGGCGGCGGCCCCGGCGGCCGCGAGGAGGGTGTCGGGGGCGTAGTGGCGCAGCTTCTCCACCGCGTCGGCGATGTCCGCCGCCCAGCGGTCGATCCGCAGGTCCGCCGGGGTGTCGAACCGGGTCAGCTCGCGGACCAGCGATGCCGGGGGGTCGAAGGGCTGGTCGGGGAAGGCCGCCATCAACTCGTACCAGAGCGCGTGCAGTCGCACCTGGGCGCGCCAGAGCTTCGCCCGGCGGCGGACGTTGCTCAGGGCGGGGATGGAGGCGCCCACCGCGAAGAAGGTGAACAGCACGACCTGCGAGGCCTCGGTGATCTCGTCGAAGTCCAGCGCGAAGGCCTCGCTCGGCGGGTCGATCACGCTCACCCAGAGGAACAGCGTCCGGCTGACGGTGTATCCGACCCCGATGAACATCGCGAACGTCATCATGCCGAGGCCGATCCGCAGCCGGCGCAGCCCGGCGCTCGCGGTGGCCAGCGCCCACTGGTAGGCGCAGACGGCGGACGCGGTGCCGAGGTAGAGGTAGAACACGCTCATGTAGAGCGTCGCGCCCCACTGCCCGGCGTGGTCGGCGACGAAGCGGTCCGAGGGGACGGAACGGTCGACGACCGTGAAGAACAGCACCGTCAGCAGCACCAGCGTGGCGACCGACGCCTTCGCGGCGACCTGCTGGATCAGCCGGGCGAACCGTACGTGCCGCGGGACGTCCCCGGCGTCGGCGTACTGGCCGTAGATGGCGACGATGTAGCTGAGGATGGCCAGGATCGCGACGGTCGCCGTGTAGTGCTTGATCAGCACCGAGAGGTCGGTGACGGAGCTGTCGTTGAGCCCGATGCGCACGACCCGGGTCTTGGTCCACAGGGCGGCGGCGAATCCCGCGTAGCAGCCCCACAGGGCCCGGCGGCGTCTGTCCTCCTCGTCGCCCCAGAGGGCGGCCGGCATGCGCCACAGGGCGACGGCTGTCATCAGGCCGGCTATCAGGTAGCCGGCCAGGTCGAGCGGGGTCACGGCGGACGTCCTCGGGGTGGGGGGAAAGGGGTCGGCTGCGGACCGGGGGCCGGTCCGGTGCTACGTGCGGCGGAACAGACCGCGGCGGCGGTGGGCGACCGGGCGGGAGAGCGAGTTGGCGAGCCGCCCCACCATGTCATCGCTCGTCACCTCCCTGGCCATCCGAGGGATGAGCGAGGCACCGAATTCGGCCATGCGTTCGTCGTGGGTGTCGTACTGCGCGCGGGCCTGTACGGCGTCCGGGGACCGGAGCGCGTCGGTGCCGACGACCCGGGAGATCAGCGAGGTGTCGAAGACGGGCAGCAGCCGCTGGAGCTGCTCGGCGTCCAGCGAGGTGCCGTGGTCGAACCACTCGTGGCACAGCTCGTGCAGGATGACGTGCTGGGTCTGGTACGCGGTGGGGCGCCGGCGGTGGAGGACGAAGCTGGTCCCGCCGGCCTTCAGCCGCAGCCCGCAGGCGCCGTTGACGCGCGCCAGCCGGTCGGGCATCTCGTGCAGCACGATGGTGCGGCCGCCGGCCGCCTCCATGTTCGCCACCAGTCCGGCGATCGAGAAGGGCGCGGGCAGGGGGAGCCCGGCCAGTCCGGCCTCGCACTCTTTCCGCAGTTGGCGCAGGGACATGGGGCCTAACTCCGTGGTCCGCCGTCGACCGGGCGCTGCCGGCTCTTCGCGTCCTCCAGCAGAGCGAGCGCGAACTGCAGCAGCTCCGGGGGCAGTCCGTCCTCGTCGAGTCCCCGTCCGGCCAGTCCGCTGATCTCCCCGGTGCGCCGCTTGGCCAGGAACTGCAGACCGTCGACGACGTCGTCGACGACCTCGGACTCCTCCTTGAAGAAGCGCCAGTCCACGCCGAAACCGAGGCCGAGCGCCTTGAGGATGTCCTCGGAGGGCTGGGTGACCTTGCCGGCCAGGATGTTGGAGAAGTAGCTGTGCGAGAGCGATCCGCCGCGCTCCTTGACCAGGTCCGCGAAGACCCGCCCCGAGATCTTCCGGCCGGGGAAGGTCTTCTCGACCATGTACTCGACCTTCTGCCGCAGCGTCCGCAGCTCCGGCGCGCGTTCTTCGCCGCTGTCCATCCGGCCCCCCACGTGTCCGTCCCCCGCCCGGTGCCTGTCCGGCGCCGCGCGGTGTCCGATTCGGTCAACGGGCTCGTACTGTAACCAACCCGGTCCGTCGTCCCCGGCGCGGGAGCCGCGGGCGCATCGAACGGGGACGTAGCGGCACATCCTGTGCCGGTGTACAGAGGCAGGGTTGCGCAAATACTCTACGTCACTGTTAACTCGAAAAAACACGGGCAGGGGACCACGAGGGGAGCCCCTTGCCCGTGAATTCGGCGACGAGGCGTGCGCGAACGAGGCCTCCCGTGACGGGGAGAGGTGCGCACAGGGGTGTAGCCCTTCACGACGGGGGATGCGTGAAGGGCTACCCGTGCATTATGGCCCGAGGTCCCGCAGTCATCAACTGACCCGCCGGTCAGTGTTCTTGGCGGGTGCGGTGTCCGCTGCCCGCGGATACGGCGGAAACGGCCGGGAGCGCGGCCGGGCCGGCGGCCCCGGGGACGGCCTGCTCAGATAACTTCCCCCGTCCGGCCAGGTAAATCTGTCGCGGCTATGATAGAGACGATGGCTCGCACAACGAGAGTTTCTCCTCCGGTCAACGAAGTCGGCGACACGCGGCAGGTGCCCATGCCCCCCGATACCCCTCCGCATCCCACCGACCGTCTCGATGACGACGACTACCCCGCCTACACCATGGGCCGCGCCGCGGAGATGATCGGCGCCACGCCCGGATTCCTCCGTGCGATCGGCGAGGCCAGGCTGATCACCCCCCTGCGGTCCGAGGGCGGCCACCGCCGCTACTCCCGCTACCAGCTCCGCATCGCCGCCCGGGCCCGGGAGCTCGTCGACGGGGGTGCGCCGGTCGAGGCCGCCTGCCGCATCGTGATCCTGGAGGACCAGCTCGAAGAGGCGCTCCGGCTCAACGAGGAGCTGCGCAGGCCCGCTCCGGGCGGCTGATCAGCCTCTGAGGCCGCGCTTTCCGGCTGTTCACCCCACCGCCGCCTCCGCCGTGCTGCCCCGTTCGATGAGGCGGGGCAGCGGCACCTGGATGGTGTGCGCCGTGCCGCCGTCGAGCAGCGCGGTCAGCTCCCGCGCCGCGAGCCGCCCGAACGCGACCGTGTCCCTGGACAGCGCGGTCAGCCACGGAGCCGTCAGCCGGCACAGCGCGGAGTCCTCCCACGACACCACCGACACATCGGCCGGGACCCGGAAGCCGAGGCCCGCCGTGACCGCCACCCCGGCCGCGGCCATCACGTCGTTGTCGTAGATCAGCGCGGTCGGCGGGGTGTCCTGCTCCAGCACCCGGCGGGTCACGGCCGCGCCCTCGGTGTCCGAGTAGTCCGTGGTCACCGAGTGGGCCTCGGTCAGTCCGCGCCGGTCGGCCTCGATGCGCAGGGACCGGATGCGCCGGTCGGTGTGCGCGAGTGAGGGCAGCCCGGCGATGTGGACGATGCGCCGGTGCCCCAGCTCGTGCAGCCGGCCGACGACGGCCGCCATCGCTCCGGCGTCGTCGGCGCGGATCTGCGAGAGGCCCGGGTGGGGGCCGGTGTCGCTGCCGGGGAGGGCGCCGATGACGACGCCGGGCAGGCCCAGTTCGTCCAGCAGGCCGACGCGGGGGTCATCGGTGCGCGGGTCGACGACGAGTACGCCGTCGACCCGCCGCTCGGCCCACCAGCGCCGGTAGACCGCGCACTCGGCCGTCACGTCCTCCGCCACCTGGAAGAGCAGCCCGAGCCGGCGTTCGGCCAGGACCTCCTGGATGCCGGAGATCAGCTGGAGGAAGAAGGAGTCCACGCCCAGGTTCGCCGCCGGACGGGCCACCACGAGACCCACGGTGGCCGAGCCCTCGCCCGACAGCGCACGGGCCGCGGTGCTCGGATGCCAGCCCAACTGCTCGGCCACGCGCCGGATTCGGTCACGGGTGATCGCCGAGACCCCCGGGCGGTCGTTGAGCGCGAAGGAGACGGCGCTCTCCGACACTCCGGCCCGCTGGGCGATGTCCTTCATGGTCGGCCGTCGTGCGGGCGTGCGTCTGGCCGGCGAAGTGTCCCCGGCCGGCGGCCTCTTCGGTGTCACCGAGTGCCTCTCTCCTGCGTTCCCTGTGGCTCTCATGGGTCGTCGGGTTCGCTCTCCCCCGGGGGCATCGTAGGGCTTCCGGGTCCATTGGTCGAGTGAGGTGCTCCGACAACTAATGCGCTTGAGCTGATGGCACCTAAAGCGCATTAGTCATTGATCTTCAATGTGTCTCGACTCCGCTCTGACCTGCGAGTATGCCGAAGGGTGCGGCTTAGTTGCGGGAAATGTATTGACTTTCAGTCACGCGCATTGCAGGGTCTGCTGGGCGAACGCATCCGGCCGGTCCGCGACCTCCGGTTCGCCGTCCGCACGCCTGGTCCGAGCAAAGGAGCCGTTCACCGTGCGCATCTCTCGCAGAGCAGTCGCCACTGCCGCCGTCCTCGCCACCGTCCTGCCGTTGAGCGCCTGTGGCGGCGGGTCGGGGACCGGCTCGTCCGATGCCTCGGGCAAGGTCGAAGGCAAGATCACCTTCCAGACCTGGAACCTCCAGGCGAACTTCAAGGACTACTTCAACGGCGTGATCGCGGACTTCGAGAAGAAGTACCCGGGAACCGACGTCAAGTGGGTCGACCGGCCCGGCGAGGGCTACGCGGACAAGATCAGCGCGGACGCGGCCGGCGGCACCCTGCCGGACGTCGTCAATGTGTCGCCCGACCTGGTGGCCCCGCTGGCCAAGGCGGGCATCGCGCTGGACCTCGACAAGGCGGCGTCGAAGTACCGCAAGGAGTACCTGCCCGGCGCCTGGCAGAGCCATCAGATACCGGGCACGGAAGGGACGTTCGCCTTCCCCTGGTACCTCAACACCGGGCCGATGTTCTACAACAAGCGCCTCCTCAAGGACGCCGGGCTCGACCCGCAGGATCCGCCGTCCACGTACGACGAGGTCTTCTCGGACGGCCTGAAGCTGGCCGAGAAGAGCAAGGGCAAGGTCGCCACCCTCGCGAACGTGCCCACCATCGAGGACTTCGGCCGCTACGGCGGACAGCTGATGAACAAGGAAGGCACCGGCTTCGCCTTCAACGACGCCAAGGGCATCGAACTCCTCACCCATTTCAAGGAGTTGTACGACGCCAAGGCGCTGGACCCGCAGGCCCTGACCGCGACCCCGGAGTCTTCGGGGCACAAGTTCCTCACCGAGTCCGTGGCGATGAACCCCGGCAGCGCGCTGGACCTGGCCAACTTCAAGAAGCAGGCCCCTGGCCTCTACAAGAACATCGGGATCACCGACCAGGTCAGCAGCACCGGCAAGGCCAACATGTACGTCATGGGCATCATGGTGAACGCGCAGACCAAGCAGAAGCCCGCCGCCGTGGCCTTCGCCCACTACATGACCGACGCGACCCGCCAGATGGAGTTCGCGAAGAAGGTCGCCATCTTCCCCAGCACCGCCGGATCGCTCGACGACCCGTACTTCACCAAGGAGGACGGCACCGACGAGACCCGCGTCCGGGTCGCCGCCGCCAAGTCCCTGAAGACGGCCGTCAATTACACGCCGGTCCTGTTCAGCGACCAGATGAAGACCGAGCTGCGCAACCAGATCGCCAGGGCGCTCCAGGGGAAGCAGAGCCCCAAGGAAGCCCTTGACAACGCTGTCAAGGCGTGTAACCGGCTGTTGCAGCAGAGCTGAGCCCCCCAGTGACTACGCCTGCCCCCGCCCCCGCCCGCCGGATCAGCCGCCATCTGCCCCTCAGCCCCTGGCTGTTCGCGGCCCCCGGACTGATCGTGGTCGGCGCCTTCAGCCTCTACCCGTTCCTCAGCACGCTGATCAACGCCTTCACGGACCGGCGGACCCTGGTCCCGGGGAAGTTCGTCGGCCTGGCGAACTTCCGGGAACTGCTGCACGACGAGATGTTCTGGACCGGTCTGCGCAACAGCGCGCTGTACGTCCTGGTCGTCGTCCCGGCACTCGTCATCCTGCCGCTGCTGCTGGCGATGCTCGTCCAGCGGCACATCCCCGGCATCACCTTCTTCCGCTCCGCCTTCTACACCCCGGTCGTCGCGTCCATCGTCGTCGTCGGCCTGATCTGGGTGTGGATGCTCGACGACCGGGGGCTGATCAACGCGGTCCTGGAGGCCGTGGGCATCGGCAAGGTCGGCTTCCTCAGCGACCAATGGCTGCTGCTGGGCAGCGCGATGGCGGTCACGGTCTGGAAGGGGCTCGGCTACTACATGATCATTTACCTGGCCGCGCTGTCGAACGTACCGAGGGAGCTGCACGAGGCCGCCTCCGTGGACGGTGCCGGGGTCGTGCGCCGCTTCTTCACCGTCACCGTTCCCGCCATCCGCTCCACCATGGTGCTGGTCGCGGCGCTGTCCTCGGTCTCCGCCTTCAAGGTCTTCTCCGAGGTCTATCTGATGGCCGGCCCCTCCGGCGGCCCGGCGGGTGAGGACACCACCCTGGTGATGCTCGTCCAGCGGGTCGGCACCGGGCTGACCGGGCGGGTCGGATACGCCTCCGCCATCTCGGTCGTCATCTTCGTCGTCACCGTCGGCCTGATGCTCCTGGTGCTGCGCGCCGACCGCAAGGAGGACGCGTGAGTTTCCTGAAGACCACCGACGCCGAAGGGCGCCGCGTCCCGCCCTGGCAGCTCGTCCTGCGGTACGTGCTGCTGCTCGCCGTACTGGTGCTGACCGTGGGGCCGTTCCTGTGGCAGCTCTCGACCTCGCTGAAGGGTCCGGGCGAGGACATCTTCAGCTCGCCGCCGAAGTTCTTCCCCAGCGATCCGACCCTGGACAACTACAGCAGGGTCGCCGACACCATCCCGGTGTGGGACTACGCCTTCAACTCCCTCAAGGTCGCCGCCGCCAACGTGGTCACCAACTGCGTCGGCGCCGCACTGGCGGGCTACGCACTGGCCCGGCTGCGCTACCGGGGGCGCGGGGCCGCGACGCTGGCGTTCATCCTCGCCATGCTGGTCCCCGTGGAGGGCATCATCATCGCCCAGTTCACCACCATGCGTGATCTCGGGCTGAACAACACCCTGCTCGGGGTGCTGCTGCCGGGGTCCATCGGGGCGATGAACGTCCTGCTGATGCGCAACGCCTTCCTGAACCTTCCGCAGGAGGTGGAGGAAGCGGCCTTCGTGGACGGTGCCAATGTCTGGCAGCGCTTCCTCCGGATCGCGCTGCCCTCGGTCAAGGGCACCCTCGCCGTTGTCGCGATCTTCGCCTTCATGGGCTCATGGGACGACTTCCTGTGGCCGCTGATCGTCCTCAGTGACCCGGAGAACTTCACCCTGACCATCGGGCTGAACTACCTGCACGGCACCTTCGCGAACGACGAACGGCTCGTCGCCGCGGGCACCATCATCGCCGTGCTTCCGCTCATCGTGCTGTTCGCCGGTCTGCAGCGCTTCTTCTTCCGGGGCGTCGGCGAAGGCGCCGTCAAGGGCTGACCCGCCCGGCCCCGGCCCGCAGGACCGGCCGCAACCGACCGCCGCCCCCGCACCACAGAACCAGGATGCCTGTTCCGTATGAGCCCCTCCCCGCTCCGATTCGGCGCCAACTACACGCCCAGCCAGGGCTGGTTCCACCACTGGCTGGACTTCGACCTCGACGCCGTGCGGGCCGACCTGGACTCGATCGCCGGTCTCGGCCTCGACCACATCCGGGTCTTCCCGCTCTGGCCGCTCTTCCAGCCCAACCGCACCCTGATCCGCCCGCGCGCCGTCGAGCAGCTCGTCCAGCTGGCCGACGCCGCCGCGGAACGCGGGCTCGACGTCAGCGTGGACGGGCTCCAGGGCCATCTGTCGAGCTTCGACTTCCTGCCCGCCTGGACCCGGACCTGGCACCGGCGCAACATCTTCACCGATCCCGACGTGGTCGCCGGACAGGCCGAGTACCTGCGCACCCTGGCCGCCGCCCTCGCCGACCGGCCCCACTTCATCGGGATGACGCTCGGCAACGAGATCAACCAGTTCTCGGGGGAGCCGCACCCCGACCCGGACCGCATCACCCCCGAGCAGGCGGGCAGTTGGCTGACCCGGATGCTCGACGCCTGCGAGGAGGGGGCGCCCGGGAAGCTCCATCTGCACGCCGAGTACGACGCCTCCTGGTACCAGGACGACCACGCCTTCACTCCCGCGCACGCGGCCCGGATCGGGGCCGTCACCGCCGTGCACTCCTGGGTCTTCAACGGCACCGCCCAGCGGCACGGCCGTACCGGCACCGCCACCGAGCACCACGCCGCCTACCTGATCGAGCTCTCCAAGGCCTGGGCCCTCGACCCGCACCGGCCGGTCTGGCTCCAGGAGGTCGGCGCCCCCGCCCCGCTGATCCCGGCCGAGCACGCCGCCGAGTTCACCGCGGCGACCGTCGAGAACGCGCTGGACTGCGAGGACGTCTGGGGCGTCACCTGGTGGTGCTCCCACGATGTGTCCCGTTCACTGGCCGACTTCCCCGAACTCGAATACGGGCTGGGGCTGTTGACCAACGACCGGCAGGTCAAGCCGGCCGGGCGGGCCATCGCCGCGATCGTCGAGGAGCAGCGCGGCAGGACCCGCCGACCCGCGCCCCGGACCACCGCCCTCGTCGTCGGCACCGGCGACGACACGACCGCGCCCCGCCGCTCCACCTGCGCGCCCGGGGGCGAGGTCTTCGAGGCCTTCGCCCGGCTCACCGCGGACGGGGTCCGGCCCACGACCGTCCTCGCGAGCAGGGCCGGGGACCCGCAGTACCTCGCCGCCCGCGGCATCACCGAGGTCATCACACCCGACCAGGTCCGGTGACCGCGCCCCGGTCCGTGACCACCCCGCCCCCAACCGCCCCGCACAGCACCGGAATCGCACCTCACACGATACGGAGCGCACCATGAACCGGCCCCAGCCCCGCCCGGCCGCCCCCACCCGACGCACCGTGGTCCTCGCGGGCGCCGGAACGGCCGCCGCCCTCCTGGCCCCCGCCTCCGCGGGCTCCGCCGCGGCCGCCACCGGCGACCGGACCGGGGGCGCGCGGCAGCCGTACGCCTCCTACTGGTTCCCGGACTCACTGCCGGCCGGGGACCCCGGCGACGGTGTCACCTGGCGCAGCCTGAAGGCGTGGCGCCCCGAGAGCGACCCCGACCTGGCGTTCAACACCTCGGCCGTCCCGCTCGCGGAGCGTTTCACCCCCGTCCCGGTGAACACGACGGCCCGCACCGGCCAGGCACGGATCACCTCCCTGGTCGCCTTCGGGAACACCGCGGGCAACCCGTCCCAGGGCTCCGCCACCGCCGACACCTACGCCCTGAACCACTGGGCGTACATCGACGAACTCGTCTTCTGGGGCGGCTCGGCGGGCGAGGGGCTGATCCTCGCGCCCAACGCCCCGGTGGTGGACGCGGCGCACCGCAACGGCGTCCCGGTGCTCGGCACCGTGTTCCTGCCGCCCGTGCACCACGGCGGCGAGCTGCGCTGGACGCGCGACCTCGTGCAGCGCGACGGTGCCGGACGCTTCCCGCTGGCCGCGAAGCTCGTGGCGGCGGCGCTCGCGTACGGCTTCGACGGCTGGTTCATCAACGCGGAGACGGAGGGCGGGGACGCCGCGCTCGGCGCCGAGATGCTCGCCTTCGTCACCGACCTGCGGGCCCGCGGCGAGGCGGCGGGCCTGCGCATCACCTGGTACGACGCGATGACGGTGCGGGGCGAGGTCGGCTGGCAGGGCGCCCTCAACGCGCAGAACACGGCGCTGTTCGAGCAGGCGGACTCGATGTTCGTGGACTTCCGCTGGACCCCCGCGACGCTCGCCGCCTCCGGGAGGGCCGCCGAGGCCGTCGGCCGGAGCCGCTACGACCTGTGGGCGGGCGTCGACGTCGAATCGACCGGCTGGAACCGGTCCGTCGACTGGGACGCGATCATTCCGGCCGAGGGGCCGCACACCGTCAGTTACGGCTTCTACCGGCCGGAGTGGACCCTCAACCACCTCCCCGACGACCGCACCCCCGGCCAGTTCCACGCCGCCGACCAGCGGTTCTGGACCGGGCAGTCCCTCGACCCGGCCCGCCCCGACCGCGCCGGCGGCTGGCGGGCCCCCGCGACGGCGGTGGCCGACCGCTCGACCGTCGACCGCCTGCCGTTCGCCACCACGTTCAACACCGGCCACGGTCTGCGCTGGTACGAGGACGGCCGGGTCTCCTCGGACTCCGAGTGGAACCACCTCGGCCTCCAGGACCGGCTGCCCGGCCGCCGCTGGGTGGTCCGTACCGAGGGCCGCACCCCGTCCGTCGCCTTCGACTTCACCGACGCCTGGCGCGGTGGCAGCAGCCTGCTGGTCGACGGCGACCTGGACGCCCCCGCCACCGTCGAGCTGTACGGCACCCGGCTGCCGCTCACCCGGCGCACCGTCGTCGAGCTCACCCACCGGACCGACACGGAATCAGGACCGGTCACCGTCGAACTCGCCGTCGCCCTGCACGAGCCGGACCGGCCGGGGGACCCGATCGCGTACACCTGTGTCCCGGCGGGCGAACTCCGGGCGGGCGGCACCGGCTGGACCACCTCCACCCTCCGGCTGAACTCCCTCTCCGGGACCGTCCGCGCGCTGGGGGTGCGCCTCACGGCGGCCGGTCCGGTGCGCTGGCGGCTCGGAGCCCTGGCCGTACGGGACACGGCGCGGACCCCGTCCGCACCGGCCGGACTGCGCGTCACCGGCGCGTCCTCGGGAGCCGGCGGCACCGACCTGCGCTTCGGCTGGCACCGGGCCCCCGCCGCCCCGCGCCACTACGAGCTGCACCGGGTCCTGCCCGACGGCACCCGGCGCTTCCTCGGCGGCACCTGTGGAACCGCGTTCTTCGTGCCGGGCCTTCGGCGGGAACCGGGCGAGAAAAGCGCTCGTTTCCAGGTCAGGGCCGTCGGCGAGCTGTACACGACCTCCGGCGCCGCCTCCGTCGCGCACCGCTGGTAATCCACCCCACCCGCACCCCACCCATATCGGAGCCACCCTCATGCACGACGACCGCAGTCTGGTCGAAGCCCGTCTGAAGCGCGTCCTCGACGAGCGCATCCGGCCGGCCGTATACCCGGAATCCGTACCGCTGGACGTCGCCGTCTGGAACGCACCGGGCGAGCCCGTCCCGGTCGCCGAGGGGCTGGCCGGTGCCACCGAACCGATCGCGGTCGGCGACCGGTGGGGCGCCCCGTGGGGCACCTGCTGGTTCCGGGTCTCCGGGACGGTCCCCGAGGCCTGGGCGGGCCGGACCGTCGAGGCGCTGCTCGACCTCGGCTTCGACGAGAACATGCCGGGCTTCCAGTGCGAGGGCCTCGTCT
The DNA here is from genome assembly GCF_036226405.1 of Streptomyces sp. NBC_01260. Lineage (NCBI taxonomy): Bacteria > Bacillati > Actinomycetota > Actinomycetes > Kitasatosporales > Streptomycetaceae > Streptomyces > Streptomyces sp. NBC_01260. The sequence goes on from NZ_CP108464.1 coordinate 4,277,884, forward strand.
ACCGCCCCGACGGCACTCCGGTGAAGGGCCTCAACCCGCGCAACCAGTGGGTGCGCGTCGGCGCCCCCGCAGCCGGTGGCGAGGAGGTGCTGCTGCACATCGAGGCCGCGTCCAACCCGGTCATCCTCGACTACCACCCCTTCCTGCCGACCCGGCTGGGCGACAAGGAGACCGCGGGCAGCGAACCGCAGTACACCCTCGCCCGGATGGACCTCGCCCTCTTCGACGAGAACGTGTGGAACCTCGTCCAGGACCTGGAGGTGCTCGGTGAGCTGATGCAGGAGCTGCCGGTCGAGGGCGCCCGCCGCTGGGACATCCTGCGGGCCATCGGCCGCTCGCTCGACGCGGTCGACCTCCAGGACGTCAACGGCACCGCGGCCGCCGCCCGCGAGCAGCTCGCCGCCGTCCTCGCGACGCCCGCGCAGCCGTCCGCGCACCGCATCAGCGCCGTCGGCCACGCCCACATAGACTCGGCCTGGCTGTGGCCGCTGCGCGAGACGGTCCGCAAGGTCGCCCGTACGACGTCCAACATGACCGCCCTGCTGGAGGACGAGCCCGACTTCGTCTTCGCGATGTCGCAGGCCCAGCAGTTCGCCTGGATCAAGGAGCACCGCCCCGAGGTCTACGCCAAGGTCAAGCAGGCCGTGGCGGACGGGCGGTTCGTGCCGTCCGGCGGCATGTGGGTCGAGTCCGACACCAACATGCCCGGCTCCGAGGCGATGGCCCGCCAGTTCGTGCACGGCAAGCGCTTCTTCCTCGACGAGTTCGGCATCGAGAACGACGAGGCGTGGCTGCCCGACACCTTCGGCTTCGCGGCCGGACTGCCGCAGATCATCAAGGCCGCGGGCTCCAAGTGGCTCCTCACGCAGAAGATCTCGTGGAGCCAGACCAACAAGTTCCCGCACCACACCTTCCAGTGGGAGGGCATCGACGGCACCCGGATCTTCACGCACTTCCCGCCCGTCGACACCTACAACTGCTCCATGAAGGGCAGCGAGATCGCCCACGCGGCGAAGAACTTCAAGGACAAGGGAGTCGCGCGGCACTCCCTCGCGCCGACCGGCTGGGGCGACGGGGGCGGTGGCACCACCCGCGAGATGATCGCCAAGGCGGCCAGGATGCGCAGCCTCGAAGGCTCCGCGACGGTCACCTGGGAGACGCCCGCCGACTTCTTCACCAAGGCGGAGGCGGAGTACCCGAACGCACCGGTGTGGGTCGGCGAGCTCTACCTGGAGCTGCACCGCGCCACCCTGACCAGCCAGGCGAAGACGAAGCAGGGCAACCGCCGCAGCGAGCACCTGCTGCGGGAGGCCGAGCTGTGGGCCGCCACCGCCGCCGTGCGGACCGGCTCCGCCTACCCGTACGAGCAGTTGGACCGGATCTGGAAGACGGTGCTGCTGCACCAGTTCCACGACATCCTGCCCGGCTCGTCGATCGCCTGGGTGCACCGCGAGGCGGAGAAGACGTACGCGGCCGTCGCCGAGGAGCTGAACGGCATCGTCGACACCGCGCAGCGCGCGCTGGCCGGCGATACCGCGACGGGACGGACCCTGCTCTTCAACTCCGCCCCGCACGCCCGCGGCGGCGTCCCGGCCGGTGCGGCGACTGCCGTCACGGCCGCCGGCGGCGGCACGCTCGCACCGCGCGAGGGCGGCGGGTTCGTCCTGGACAACGGTCTGCTCCGGGTGGAGATCGACGCCCGCGGACTGGTCGTCTCGGCGTACGACATCGGTGCCGGGCGCGAGACGGTGGCCCCGGGCCAGGCCGCGAACCTGCTCCAGATCCACCCGGACTTCCCGAACATGTGGGACGCCTGGGACGTCGATGAGTTCTACCGCAACACCGTCACCGACCTGACGGACCTCGACGAGCTCACCCCCGTCCAGGAGGAGGGCGCCGTATCCGTACGGATCGTCCGCGGCTTCGGTGACTCGAAGGTCACCCAGCTGCTGACCCTCGCGCCGGGCGTCAAGCGGCTCGACATCGACACCGAGGTCGACTGGCACGAGACGGAGAAGTTCCTCAAGGCGGCGTTCCCGCTGGACATCCACGCCGAGCGGTACGCCTCCGAGACGCAGTTCGGGCACTTCTACCGGGCCACCCACACCAACACGAGCTGGGAGGCCGCCAAGTTCGAGGCCTGCAACCACCGCTTCGTCCACCTGGAGGAGCCGGGCTGGGGCGTGGCCCTGGTCAACGACTCGACGTACGGGCACGACGTGACCCGCACGGTCCGCGACAGCGACGCGGGCACGACCACCACCGTGCGGGTCTCCCTGCTGCGCGCCCCCCGCTTCCCCGACCCGGAGACCGACCAGGGCGTGCACCGCTTCCGGCACGCGCTCGCACCGGGTGCGGGGATCGGCGACGCGGTCCGTGAGGGCTTCCGCATCAACCTGCCGGAGCGCCGGGTGACGGGTGAGCGCGAGGTGGCTCCGCTGGTGACCGTCGACAACGACGCGGTCGTGGTCAGCGCGGTCAAGCTGGCGGACGACGCGAGCGGCGACCTCGTCGTACGGCTCTACGAGTCGACGGGCGGCCGCGCCGGGGTGCGGCTCGCGGCCGGTTTCGAGGCCGTCGGCGTGGCGGTGACCGACCTGCTGGAGCGGCCGCTGGCCGACGCGGTGGTGCCCGAGCTCGGTGACGGCGGTGTCCAGCTGTCGCTGCGGCCGTTCGAGCTGATCACGCTGAGGTTCGCGCGCGGCTGAGGCAGCGGTCGAACTGCCCGTAATCTCCCCCCTGGTCCTGAATCAGGGGGGAGGTCAGGGCGTCGGGAGCCGGAGCACTGCCCCGTGCGGCGGCGAATATCTACAGCGACAAGCACAGAATTTTACGCAATGTGCGATGAGGGTTTATGACACGCCGGGTGGAGTGTAATTACTTGCCGCGCCCGGCCGCTTTCATTGTGCTACTGTAGATCTCAGTTGCAGTTGTGGTTCCCAAAGACTCCAAGTGCTCTCCTCAGCTAAATGGGCTGGTGGGTGCACTTTTGTATTTCCGGTTCATTATCCGGATGGGGTAATCATCGCGGCGACGTGGGACTGGCACAGTGCGAGTCCCCGGGCTCTGCCCCAGAAGGAGATAGAACATGGCTACTGGCACCGTCAAGTGGTTCAACGCGGAAAAGGGCTTCGGCTTCATCGAGCAGGATGGTGGCGGCGCTGACGTCTTCGCCCACTACTCGAACATCGCCGCCAGCGGCTTCCGTGAGCTGCAGGAGGGCCAGAAGGTGAACTTCGACGTCACGCAGGGCCAGAAGGGCCCGCAGGCGGAGAACATCACCCCCGCGTGAACCTGATTGCTCCGGCGCTCACGCGCTGAGATGCTTTCGCGCAGCTGGGGCCCGCACCTTGGGGTGCGGGCCCCAGCTCGTTGCTTTTCCGGGCCCACCCCCGAGCGATGCCGTGCCGGTGCACCACCGCCACGAGCTGCCGGGCAGGCGCCCAGAACCACGATCTTCACCGTGTGGCGGACGATCCGCCATGGCTCCCGGACCGGAACACCGGCCCGCCGGAGCCCCGTGACGTGACCTGCAGGACCGCTCCGCGGGCCCGCTCGCCGCGTCATTGCGAAGCACCGGACCCGGTTCGGCCGGGCCCGTATCGGCTCAAGACCGGCTGCCGGGCTTCGTTCACGTATGCCAACGGCCCGTTCTTGCGATTCTTGTGCCGCTCGTCGCCGCAATGAATTCCTCGATACGCGCCATATCGAGGAAGGGTTCTGTATGAACCGCGACCGCACAGCTCGCTCAAATGACCGTTATTCCCGCACTTCCGGCGGCTCCCGTTCGGGCGGCGGCTTCCGCTCGCAGGCCCCGGGCCGCCAGGGCGGCCAGGGCCGCTTCGGCGCCCCGGCCCAGCGTTCGGGTGGCGGCGGTGGCTACGGCCGCCGGCCCGCCGCCAAGCAGGGCGAGTTCGCACTGCCGCAGACCATCACCCCGGCGCTGCCCGCCGTGGAGGCCTTCGCCGATCTGGACATGCCCGCGCCGCTGCTGTCGGCGCTCGCCACCGAGGGCGTCACGGTACCGTTCCCGATCCAGGCGGCCACGCTGCCGAACTCGCTGGCCGGCCGTGACGTACTGGGCCGCGGCCGTACCGGGTCGGGCAAGACGCTCGCCTTCGGTCTGGCCCTGCTGGCCCGTATCGAAGGCCGTCGCGCCGACGCCCGCCGCCCGCTGGCCCTGGTGCTCGTCCCCACCCGGGAACTGGCCCAGCAGGTCACCGACGCGCTCACCCCGTACGCCCGCTCGCTCAAGCTGCGGTTGGCCACGGTCGTCGGCGGCATGTCGATCGGCCGTCAGTCGGCCGCGCTGCGCGGCGGCTCCGAGGTCGTCGTCGCCACTCCGGGCCGGCTGAAGGACCTGATCGAGCGCGGCGACTGCTCGCTGGACCGGGTCTCCATCACCGTCCTGGACGAGGCCGACCAGATGGCCGACATGGGCTTCATGCCGCAGGTCACCGAGCTGCTCGACCAGGTGCAGGCGGAGGGCCAGCGGATGCTGTTCTCGGCCACCCTGGACCGCAACGTCGACCTGCTGGTGCGCCGCTACCTGCACGACCCGGTCGTCCACTCGGTCGACCCCGCCGCCGGTGCGGTGACGACGATGGAGCACCACGTGCTCTACGTCCACGGCGCTGACAAGTACGCCACCACGACGGAGATCGCCGCTCGCGACGGCCGCGTGATCATGTTCCTGGACACCAAGCACGCCGTGGACAAGCTCACCGACCACCTGCTCAACAGCGGGGTCCGGGCGGCGGCGCTGCACGGCGGGAAGTCGCAGCCGCAGCGCACCCGCACCCTGACCCGGTTCAAGACCGGGCACGTCACGGTGCTGGTCGCCACCAATGTCGCGGCCCGCGGCATCCACGTCGACAACCTCGACCTGGTGGTCAACGTCGACCCGCCGAGTGACCACAAGGACTACCTGCACCGCGGCGGCCGTACCGCCCGTGCCGGGGAGTCCGGCAGTGTCGTCACGCTGGTGCTGCCCAACCAGCGCCGCGAGATGACGCGCCTGATGGCCGACGCCGGGATCACCCCGCAGATCGCCCAGGTCCGTTCCGGCGAGGCCGAGCTGAGCCGGATCACCGGTGCGCAGGCGCCCTCGGGCGTGCCCGTCGTCATCACCTCGCCGGTGTCGGAGCGGCCCAAGGGCGGGTCCTCGTCCCGTGGCCGGCGCAGCCGTCCGGCCCAGGCCCGGCGCACCTCGTCGTCCTCGTCGTCGTCCTCCCAGTCGCGGGGCGGCGGTGCGCAGCGCCGGTCCTCCGGCAACCGTGCAGCCTGACCGATACCCGCGTTCCCGTCCGGTTCCGCTCCCCGACCCCGTTGAGGCACTATGCGCTGCGTCATCGCCCGCTTCCCCTTCGACCTTTTCAAGCACGAGGTCGAGGCATCGATGAAGGGCATCAAGCCCGAACCCGTCACCGGGGATTCGGTGATCATCAGCCGTCGTGTCTACCCGGTCAAGCAGGTGGGTGAAGTGATCACCCGGCAGGACCGCCGCGACTTCACGGCCGGTGAGGTGACCAGGGCGCTGGGGCGTCTCGGCTTCACCTGCCGGTCCGTACCGGCGCCGTCCGCTCCGGTGGAGCTGAGCCCCATGGAGGCCGCTTCGGCCGCGCTGGGGACCCCCGGACAGGACGCCTGAACCACCGCACCACCCGCCGAGGCCCGGCTCCTCCGAGGGGGAGCCGGGCCTCGGCGCGTCGTGCGTCCTGCGGCGGTCAGCCCCAGAGCGCCTCGGCGAGCGTGATGCCGGCGAACACCGCGCCCAGCCCCGCCACGACGCTCGCGGCCACATTGGCGGCCGCGTAGAACCGCGCGCCGTCCTCGGCCAGTCGCAGGGTCTCGTAGCTGAAGGTCGAGTACGTGCTCAGCGCCCCGCAGAGCCCGGTACCGAGCAGCAGCTGGACGTGCGAGGAGGCGGCGCCGGCGGTCACCGCGCCGGTCAGCAGCCCCAGCACCAGGCAGCCCGTCACGTTCACCGTGAACGTCCCCCACGGGAAGACGGAGTCGTGCCGGGACTGCACCGCGCGGTCGGTCAGGTACCGCAGCGGGGCGCCGACCGCGGCGCCGGCGATCACCAGCAGCCAGTTCACCGGGCTTCCTCCGCCTCGCCCCAACGCACCAGCTCGCAGGCGTCCAGGACGAGCGGGCCGGTGCCGATCAGCTCCTTGACCAGCGGCAGGAAGGCGCGCACCTTCTCCTCGGTGTCCACGATCACCACCGCCACCGGCAGGTCCTCGCTCAGCGAGAGCAGCCGCTGGGTGTGGATCACCGACGAGGCACCGAATCCCTCGATGCCGCGGAACACGCTGGCGCCCGCCAGTCCCGCCGCGTGCGCCCGGTGCACGATCTCGGTGTAGACCGGCCGGTGGTGCCAGCCGTCGGACTCCCCGACCAGGACGGTCAGGCGCAGGGCACGTTCGGTCCTCGGTGTCTTCATGACTGCCTCCACGCCAGCACGCGGCGTGTCAGCCACACCGCGCTCCACACCGCCGCGAGGGCCGCGAACAGTGTCAGTCCCAGATACACCAGGCCGCTGCGGGCCCGGCCCGCGTCGACGAGGCGCTCGATGTCCACGGCGTAGGTGGAGAAGGTGGTGAACCCGCCCAGCACCCCGGTACCGAAGAACGGCCGCACCAGCCGGTGGGCCGTCCATACCTCGCTGATCACCACCATGAACACGCCGATCGCCGCGCACCCGATGACGTTCACGACGAGGGTCGTCCAAGGGAACCCGCCCGTCGCCGTGGGCCACAGCAGCGACGCCCCGTAGCGCGCGCAGGCACCGGCCGCACCGCCGAGCGCGATCGCCGCGACGACCGGGGCCTGGGGGTTCAGGGGCTTGTCGGGCACACCTCTCCTACCTGCCGGGGCGCCCGCCGGACGCGGGCGTGCTCGTACGCAAGTAGGGACCGTTGGCGGCGCGATCGCGCCGCGGTTCGGGTACGGCGGGCCCCACCGCCGCGCAGCGGCCGTCTCCGGCCCCGCTTTCTCCAGATTATCGCGTGGGCCGTGCGGGGGCGTGCCGGGCCTCGTGCGGCTCCGGAGCGCGAAGAACCCCGGTGTTAGGCTCGCGCGGCCGTCCGCGCCGATCGCGGTGTCACGAGGGACCGACACGAGGGAATGGCCGTGGCTCAGACGCCTGTGAGGATCGTGGTGGTCGTACCCACCTATGACGAGCGGACGAACCTGCCGGTCCTCGTCGGCCTGCTGATGGACCTGGGCCTGCCCGGCCTGCACGTTCTCGTGGTGGACGACAACTCGCCGGACGGCACGGGCGAGGTGGCGGACCGGCTCGCGGCGGAGACCGGGGGCGTCGTGGGGGTGCTGCACCGGACGGAGAAGGACGGAATCGGCCGGGCCTATGTGGCGGGGATGGCGCGGGCGCTCGCCGAGGGCGCGGACGTGGTGATCCAGATGGACGCCGACCTCTCCCATCCGGTGTCCAGGGTGCCGGTCATGGTCGACACGCTGTTCGCCGAGGACGCCGCGGTGGTGATCGGATCGCGCTATGTGGAGGGCGGTTCGCTCGCGACGGAGTGGCCCCGGCACCGCAAGGCGCTGTCCGCGTGGGCGAATTTCTACGTCAACGCGATTCTGCGGCTCGGGGTGAAGGACGCCACCGCCGGGTTCAAGGCGTGGCGGGCCTCGGCGCTGAAGGCGATCGACGTCCCGTCGGTGCGCAGCAACGGGTACTCGTTCCAGGTGGAGATGAACCACCGCGCGGTCCGGCGCGGGCTGCGGATCGTCGAGGTCCCGATCCGGTTCGAGGAGCGGGTCAGCGGTGAGTCGAAGCTCGGTCTGCGGGTGCAGATCGAGTCCGCGATCGCCCCGTGGAAGCTGCTCCTCGGCCGGAACAGGGACTGACCCCCGGCCGTTCACCCGATCGGCCACCGCATCTGCGGGCCCGGAGGCGAGGCCGCAGGGTGGTCCCATGTGGCCCCATCGACTCGCGCTGGGCGCCGCGGTCCTCCCGCTCACCCTGCTGGCGCTGCGGGACGCCCCGGTGCGGCCGGTGCTGCCCGCACCGGCCGCCGCCGCCCACGAGCGGCCGCGCCCGGTGCCGCGCGGGGCGCCGCAGCCGGCCGTCGTCAGCCGGGCGGCCTGGCGTGCGGACGAGCGCATGGTCAGGGAGCCGGCGGACTACACGGGCGCCGTGCGGGCGGTCTTCATCCATCACACGGGGGAGTCCAGCGACTACGACTGCGCGGACGTGCCGCGGATGCTGCGGGCGGTGGAGGAGGCCCACATAAAGGGCAACGGCTGGGACGACATCGGCTACAACTTCCTCGTCGACCGGTGCGGGACGATCTACGAGGGCCGGGCGGGCGGCATCCGGCGTTCGGTCCGCGGCGCGCACACCACGGGCTTCAACGCCGACAGCGTGGGCATCGCGGTGCTGGGCGACTACGGGCGCGGGGCCACGGTGCCGCCGGTCCTCCTGCGGGCCCTCGCGAAGGTGGCCGCGTGGAAGCTGGTGCCGGGCGCCGATCCGCGTGGCACGGTGCGGCTGGTCTCGACGAGCGACGCGAGCAGGTTCCCGAAGGGCACGGTCGCCGTGCTGCACGCCGTATCGGGCCACCGAGACGCGTACCGGACCAACTGTCCGGGCGAGGCGCTGTACGCCGAACTGCCCGCGATCCGGGCCGCGGCGGCGGCTCTGCGCAAGGCAAGGTGAACGGCCGCGGCCGCTCCCGTCCCGGAACTATTGCGCTAGTGCATATTCGCTTTCTGCCTAGTTCGTAATGGGCTAGGGTGCCGTCATGCCTGCCACGCACCCGCTTCCCGTAACCCTGACCGGCCGCCACGTCCGCCTGGAACCACTCTCCCCGGACCACCTCGACGGCCTCTTCGCCGCGGGCGGCCGCGACGACGAGGTCTGGCGCTGGCAGGGCGGACCGACCCCCCGGACCAGGGAGGAACTCGGCGAGAAGCTGACGGCCCTGCTCGCGGACGCACGGCGTGGCGTGTACGTCCCGTTCGCCGTCATCCACCGCGCGAGCGGCCAGGCCGTCGGCTGGACCACGTACCTGGACGTCGACGTGGCCAACGAGCGCCTGGAGATCGGCTGGACCTGGTACGGCCGTGCGCACTGGCGGTCGGCGGTCAACACCGAGAGCAAGCTGCTCCTGCTCACCCACGCGTTCGAGGAACTGGGCATGGGACGCGTGCAGTTGAAGACCGACCACCTCAACGAGCGCTCCCAGGCGGCGATCGCGCGCCTCGGTGCCCGGCGCGAAGGAGTGCTGCGGCGCCATCGCCGCCGCCACGACGGCAGCTGGCGCGACACGGTCTACTTCTCGTTGCTCGCCGACGAATGGCCCGAGGCGAAGGCCCGGCTCGACGCCCGGCTCTGACCGCGTACGGGGGCAGGCCCCCGGTGCGTTGTCCACCGACCGGTGGACAACGGGTTCCACCGGCCGGGGCTGCCGGGCGCAGGGCCCCGCGGACCAGCATGTAACGCATGAGAATGCGACCCGTACGTATGGCCCGCTGGAGCGCGCGGCACCCGTGGAAAGCGATCGTCGGCTGGTTCGTCTTCGTGCTGCTGTGCCTCGGCGCGGGCATCACCGCAGGCGGCAACCCGGCCACCACCGAGGACTTCTGGGTCGGTGAGGCCGGCCACGCCGAGTCGATGGCCACCGACGGCGGCCTCCAGCGCCGGCCCACCGAGCACATCCTGATCCGGGCCGCGTCCGGCCCCCTGGACACCGCGAAGGCCACCGCCGCGGCCCGCGATGTCACCGCCCGGATGAGCGCGCTCCCCGAGGTGGCGGAGGTGGCGCCCCCGGTCCGCTCGAAGGACGGCACGGCCCTGCGGGTGGCCGTGGTCATGAAGGGCGCCGAACTGGACGCCAGGAAGAACGTCGTCCCGCTCCTCGACGCGAGCGCGAAGGTGGCCGCCGGCTACCCGGAGCTGATCGTGGAGGAGACCGGTTCACCCGCCATCTCCAAGGGTGTCAACGACCAGCGCGGCAAGGACCTCACGCTCTCGGAGCGCCTCACCCTGCCGGTCACACTCGTCATCCTGCTGATCGTCTTCGGCTCGGTGGTCATGGCCGGAGTGCCGCTGCTGCTGGCACTCTCCTCGATCGCCGCGACGATGGGCCTGGCCATGCTGGCCTCGCACCTGATGCCCGACCCCGGCGTCGGGACCAACATGATCCTGCTCATCGGACTCGCGGTGGGCGTCGACTACACGCTCTTCTACCTCAAGCGCGAACGCGAGGAGCGGGCCCGCGCGGCGGGACGGCTCGGTCCCGAGGCGCTCGTGGAGCTCGCGGCGGCCACGGCGGGCCGCGCCATCGTGGTCTCCGGCCTCGCGGTGATCGTCTCCACCGCCACCCTCTACCTCGCCACGGACGTCATCTTCTCCTCGCTGGCGACCGGCACCATCCTGGTCGTCGCCGTGGCCGTGATCAGCTCGCTCACCGTGCTGCCCGCCCTGCTGGTGAAGCTCGGACACCGCGCCGAACGCCGCGCCGCCAAGAAGGCCGCCCGGCGCGCGAAGCGCGGCGCACTCGGCGTGACGAAGCCCGCGAAGCCCGAGAACGGGCGGCTGTTCGACGCCCTCATGCGGCCCGCGCAGCGCCACCCCGGGATCACCCTGTGCGTGTCCGTGCTGGTCATGCTCGCCGTGGCGGCGCCCGCCCTGGGCCTCAAGCTCATCGACCCGGGCAAGGACACCTTCTCCCGCGCCATCCCGGCCATGCGGGTCTATGACCGGCTGACCGCCGCGTACCCCGAACTCCTGGTCAAGCACGAGGTCGTGGCCCGCTCCGCCCCCGGCCGGGCACCCGAGGTCAGGCAGGCGCTGACGGAGCTCGGGCGGCGGGCCCAGGCGGACCCGCTCTTCGCGCGGAACGCCGAGCCGGTGCTGCGGACCTCCGCCGACGGCCGGATCAGCGTGCTGGAGCTGGGGGTGCCGTACCCGGCGCCCTCCGACGAGGCGATCGTGTCACTGGGACACCTCCGGGACCGGTACATTCCGTCCACCGTCGGTGAGTTGACGGGCGTGGAGACGGCCGTGAGCGGTGATGTGGCCCGCGGCCAGGACTATGTGCACCACGAGCGGAACAAACTGCCGCTCGTCGTCGGCTTCCTGCTGCTGCTGACCTTCGCGACGACGGCGGTGGCCTTCCGCTCCGCGGTCGTCGGCCTGATCGGCGTGGTGCTGAACCTGCTGTCGGCGGCGGCCGCGCTCGGCGCGCTCGTGCTGGTCTTCCAGGGCACCTGGGCGGAGAACCTGCTGGACTTCGACTCCCTCGGCGCGATCGCCTCCAGGGTGCCGCTCTTCCTCTTCGTGATCCTCTTCGGTCTGTCGATGGACTACCAGGTCTTCGTCGTCAGCCGGATCAAGGAGGCCATGGAGCACGGGATGCCGGCCCGCGAGGCGGTGCTCGACGGCATCGCCCGGTCCGCGAAGGTGGTCACGAGCGCGGCGCTGGTCATGGTCACCGTGTTCGCGGCCTTCGTCTTCCTGCACCTCACCGAGATGAAGCAGATGGGCTTCTGCCTGGCGGTGGCGGTGCTGCTGGACGCCGTGGTCATCCGGATGATGATCCTGCCCTCCGCACTGCTGCTCCTGGGCGAGCGCGCCTGGCGCCCGCTGCGCCCCTCACGGCGAACGAGGAGCACCGCCCCGGCCGCCCCCGCGCTCCCGCACGTAATCTGACGGGCATGCTTCAACGGCCGCAGCGCGGCGATCCGTTCTGGATCTGGGTGCTCCACGGGTGGGAGGCGCTCTCCTGGGCGCTGATCGCCCTGGTCACCCTGATCACCCTGCTGGGCGGCACGCCCCCGGGGCGGAAGCTCGGGCTGCTCGCGCTGATGGCCGTGCTCGCCCTCTGCTGGGCGCTGGTGCGCAGGCGCCCCGGCAACCCGGTGCTGAGCCCGTACGGCTATCTGTGCGTGCTCGTCGTGGTGCTGGGCGGTGTCTCGTGCCTCGGGGACGGCTTCGGGGTGTTCTACACGGTGACGCTCGCGCAGTTCATCGTCTTCGCCGACAGTCCGAGGGGCGCGGTCCTCCTCACCGGCCTCGGCGCCCTGGCGATCACGGTCGGCGGCAGCCTGCGGGAGGGCGGGCGGGCCGATGTCTTCCTTACCAACACCATCTCCTCCCTCGCTGTCTGGGCCGTCGCCGTCGTGATGGCGGTACTGACTCCCAGGGCGCTGGCACAGCGCGACGAACGGGCCGCTCTGCGAGCCGAGTTGAAGAGCACCCAGGTCGAACTGGCCGAGGTGTACCAGCGCCAGGGCGCCGCCGAGGAGCGCGAGCGGCTCGCCCGGGAGATCCACGACACCCTCGCCCAGGGCTTCGCCTCCATCATCGTGCTGGCGGAGGCGGCCAGGTCCCAGCTGGCCGTGGACACCGACCGCAGCGCCCAGCAGCTCCAGTCCATCGAGCAGACGGCCCGGGAGAACCTCGCCGAGGCCCGGGTCCTGGTCGGCGCCGCCCCCAGCAGCGGTGTGGCGGCCGGATCGGTCGCCACGACGCTCCGCCGCACCCTGGACCGTTTCACCGAGGACACCGGCCTCACGGTCACGGCGGAACTGGCGGACGTCGAGTGCGACCAGCCGACCCGGATCGCCCTGCTGCGGTGCACCCAGGAGTCGCTGGCCAACATACGCAAGCACGCCGCGGCTTCCACCGTGGGCGTCGTCCTGGCCCGGCAGCCCGACGGCGTGGAGCTGGAGATCACCGACGACGGCCGCGGGTTCGTCGTCGAGGACTCCCACGGCTTCGGGCTGGACGGCATGAGACGGCGCCTCGCGGAGTTCGGCGGCGGTCTCACCGTCACCAGCTCGGTCGGTGACGGCACCCGCATCCTCGCCACGATCCCTCTGAGCGACAGGTCCCAGGTGTGACATGACATCCGACCCCGCGGCAGAAGCCGCCCCGCTGCGCATCATCCTGGCCGACGACCACACGGTGATGCGCGCCGGTCTGGTCGCCCTGCTGGGCTCCGAACCCAGCGTCGACATCGTCGGGGAGGCGGGCGACGGGCGGGAGGCCGTCCGCCTCGTCGAGCGGCTCCGGCCGGACGTGGCCCTGCTCGACCTGCGCATGCCGGTCCTGGACGGGGTGGGCGCGACCACGGAGATCGCCGCGGGTCCCACGGGCACCCGCGTCCTGATCCTGACTACGTACGAGACCGACGCGGACATCGAACGCGGCGTGGAGGCGGGCGCCACCGGTTACCTGCTCAAGGACGCCACCCGCGAACAGCTCGTCGACGCCATCCACGCGGCCTCCCGCGGCGAGACGGTGCTGGCCCCCCGGGTCGCCCAGCGGCTGGTGGCCAGGATGCGCCGGCCGGTGCCCGTCACGCTGACCGCCCGCGAGGCCGAGGTGCTGGACGCGGTCGCCGACGGACTGTCCAACGGGGAGATCGGCCGGCGGCTGTTCATCGGTGAGGCCACGGTGAAGACCCATCTGCTGCGGATCTTCGCCAAGCTCGACGTCAACGACCGTACGCGTGCGGTGGTCGTCGCGATGAACGGCGGTCTGCTGCAACGGCGTTAGGGGATCACGTCCGCATCGCACCGGGCTCGCCGGCGGCCGCGTACTTGTCGTTTATCGATATGCTCCTCTAGGGTGGGCATATCGTTAATCGATGGGTAGGGGTGCGATGAACACGCGACTCACGAGCGTACTGGCCTCGGTGACCTTCGGGCTGGCGATCCTCAGCGGGCTTGCCTTCCTCGGCACGGGGGTCACCCACATGCTCGACGACGGGGCGGTCTGCGTGGAGACGGGCTTCTGGGCCAACGCCCGGCTGGCGTCGGACGGCCTGCCGGTCGCGAAGGGCGTGGAGGCGGCGGGCAGCGTCACGCGGCTCTGCCGGAACGGCCCCTCCGTGGGCCAGCGCGCGGCCGACCTGGGGGGCGAACTGCCCTGGCTGCTGTTCGGCGCTCTCGCGCTGCTGCTCTTCTCCCGGCTGCTGACGACCGTGCTGCGGCAGGGGCCGTTCACCGAGGCGGTGGCCGGGCGGCTCAGCGCTCTCGGCTGGTTCGTCGCCGTGGGCACACCGGTGGCCGGCCTCGTCGTCGGGTGGTCGCAGTCCTGGCTGGTCGACAGCATGGCGCCGGTCGTGGGTTCCGGGCCGACCGTCTCCGGACCGATGGTGCTCGTGTTCGCCGGTCTCGCCGGTGTGATCCTTGGGAAGATCATGCGTGAAGGCGTGCGTATGCGAGAGGACCTCGAAGGGACCATCTGATGCCGGAAGAGGAACTGCACTCGATCCGCATCCACCTCGACCGGCTCCTGGTCGAGCGCGGTATGACGCTCACCGAACTGTCCGCGCAGGTGGGCATCACCGTCGTCAACCTGTCCGTGCTCAAGAACGGGCGGGCCAAGGCCATCCGCTTCTCGACCCTGTCGAGGATCTGCGACATCCTCGGGTGCCAGCCCGGAGACCTGATCACCCACGAGCCCGCCGGGCCCGCGGAGCCCGCCCAGTAAGTGTCCGCAGCCCCGGTTCAGCAGCCGCTGCCGTCGCGCGACAGCCTGTAGGCCGAGTCCAGCCGGTAGGTGCCGCCCTTCGGCACGGTGAGCTCCGTCCAGTCCCCGTCCTGCCGCAGGCATCCACCGGCGCCGTCACCGCCGACCTCGCGCGCCCGCAGCCACGGCGAGTACGCGAGCCGCACGGTCAACGAGCCCGCTTCCGGTACCCGGACCACCAGATCGGCTTCGCTGCCGCTCACGACCGCGGCCGGAGCCGGCACCAGAGGCACCGCGTTCCGCACCCGGTAGACGGTCCAGCCGTCGTCCCGCCACACCTTCCGCAGCCACGGCAGCCCGCTCCGCACCAGGGCCGCCTCCGCCTCGGCGGGGCCGTCGGGCTTCCCGTGGTGCAGCACGACGTACCCCACGGCCCAACGGTCCAGCCAGGCACGGTAGGTGGCCGGGGACAGCGTCCCGTCGTAGAACAGCCGCCCCCGCTCCACGTCGAGTTGGCGGTTCCAGCCGCGTGCCATGTTCACGTGGGGGGCCAGGACGGTCGCCTCCCGGTGGTTGCGGGCGGGGACGACCTCCACCCGGGTGAGATCGGCGTTCAGGCGGCGCAGTTCGCCGACGACGCCGTCCGTGCGGGCGGCCCAGGACGGCTTGTGGTCGGAGACCTTGAGGTCGTCCACGGTCTTGTCGGCCAGCCAGTTGGCGGACAGCCCGAGGGCAACGCCGATCACGAGGGTGCGAACGAACAGCCTCTTCCGGACGAGTTCCATGAGCGCCGCGAGCAGCACCGGGACGGCGACGAGACCCAGGAGCCGTTCGACGTTCGTGCCGATCGGGGAGGCGACGAGGAAGACGAGGACGACGCCGACGGCGTACACCACGGCGCCGTATCGCGGTACGCGCCATTCGCGCCCCGGCGGCGCCGCGACGGCCAGCGCGGCACAGACGATGAGCGGCATCCACAGCCGGCCGCTGTGCATGGGCTGCTCGCCGCCGCCGGGGAAGAGCAGCGCGACGGTTCCCACGACGACGAAGAACGGGACGATCAGGACCACGCCCTTCCGCCACTGCCGGTCGAGGAGGTACGCCGCCCCCGCCACCACGAGGAACAGCCCCGCGACCGGACTGGCCATCGCCGCCAGCGCCCCGGCCACGACGGGGACCGCGGTGCGGTGGGCGTACAGGCAGGCGACGAGCCCGATCGCGACGCCGAGCGCGAACGTCGTGCGCCCCGACGCGACGTTGCACCACAGGGCGAGCGAGGCGAGAACCGCGGGGACGAGCGGCCGGCGCATCCCGGTGCGTACGAACAGCAGGGCGATGAACCACGAGCCGGCGAGCCCGGCGGCCACGGAGACCGTACGGACACCGAGGAAGGCCATCAGATAGGAGGAGAAGACGCTGTATCCGGCGGTGTGGATCCCGCCGTACCAGGAGAGGTTGTACGCCGAACCCGGGTGGCGTGCGGTGAACCCCGACCAGGCGAGCTGCGCGGCCAGGTCGCCGCCGCCGGTGGCCAGGACGAGCGCCCACACGACGTACAGCGGAACGACCACGGCAACGGCGACGAGCGGCACGCGTTGCCGCCGCCACCAGGGCGGGGCGGCCGGTTCTTCTTCCTGGCCGCCCCGCAGCCGATCGCCGACGTCACCCGTACCCGCTCGCACTTCCCCGCTGACACCCACCCGGCAACCCTAGGGCCTCCCGTTTGGATCACGCCGGACAAGGGCCGGACGGCCGTCGGGTCAGCGCAGGGTCTTCAGCATCTCCGCGCCGAACGGTGTGATGTCACCGGTGCGCCCGTCGATGGTCTTCGCGGCCCACTCGGGGTCGGCGATCAGCGCACGGCCTACGGCGACCATGTCGAACTCGTCGCGCTCCATCCGGTCCAGCAGCCGGTCGATGCCCGTGACCTCGGAGCCGTTGCCCTGGAAGGCGCTGAAGAAGTCACCGTCCAGGCCGACCGATCCGACGGTGACCGTGGGCCTGCCGCTGATCTTCCGCACCCAGCCGGCGAGGTTCAGGTCGGAGCCGTCGAACTCGGGCAGCCAGTAGCGGCGGGTGGACGCGTGGAAGACGTCGACACCGGCCTCGGCCAGCGGCGTGAGCAGGGTGGCCAGTTCCTCCGGCGTCTGCGCGAGCTTCGCCGCGTAGGCGTCCATCTTCCACTGGGACATACGGAAGAAGAGAGGGAAGGCGTCCGACACGGCCGCGCGGCAGGCCGCCACGATCTCCGCCGCGAACCGGGTCCGCGCGACGATGTCGCCGCCGTACGCGTCGGTGCGCCGGTTGCTGCCGGACCACAGGAACTGGTCGATCAAGTAGCCGTGCGCACCGTGCAGTTCGACACCGTCGAAGCCGAGGCGCTCGGCGGCGGCCGCGGCGTCGGCGAACGCGGCGATGACGTCGTCGAGGTCCTGCTGCGTCATGGCGCGGCCCTTGGGCTCACCCGCCAGGGACACGCCGGAGGGCCCGACCGGCTCCGCGTCCACCACCGGCGGCGCCCCCTCGGTGCGCGTGACACCCACGCCACCCCACGGGCACCCGCAACCTCGCCGAACTGATCCTGCGGGCCGCCCTGCGCCCCGGCCGGCGGGTGCTCAACGCCGGTGACCCGCGGCCGCCGACCGTACGGGAGATGGCCGCCGCCGTGGACGCGGTCCTCGGGTGCGAGAGCGAGCAGTACCTGATCCGGGGGCCCGGCGCGCCGGGGCTCGGGCGGACGCCGTGGTCACTGCAGCACTCCTTCGTCATGGACGTGAGCAGGGCCGAGCGCGAACTCGGCTACCGGCCCGTCCACGACTACGCCGCCTCGCTGCCGGAGACCGTGGCCCGGCTGGTGGACGAAGTACGGGGACGGGAGCGGCGCGAGGTGTTCCCCAGACTGGCAGCGCGCTGGGGGCGGACGGCTTTCGCGTACGAGGCGGAGGACCGGGCCATCGCGGCGGGGAAGGCGGGCGGGCAGACGATCGTGGCGCCCGGCTCCTGATCACCACAGGCCGCTTGACCACCACGGGCCGCTTGATCACCACGGGCCGCTCCGGGTTCTGGACAACCTGCCGTGCCGTGCCGTCGTCGCGATCGGCGCGATCGGCGGGGTTGCGGAGTGCGCCGGGGCCTGAGTGCGTGACCCGTACCCGGCCGCACGCGCGTATACCGGCGATACGGCGTGCGGCGTTCAGTGGGCGCGGTCCCGCCGCAAGCCGGATTCCGGCCCACGACACCTTGTCCGCCACGCATCGTCGCCGCCTGATCACCATTGGCAACGGCGGGCCCGTCCCCCAACGATGAGCCTGCCGGGTGGATTCCTTCCGAGAGCGGTGGGACCGGTGTGGTGAAGGGAGTCCGTCATGAACGAGGAGACCCAGCACATCGAAGAGGTCACGGAAGAGGAGCTTCCCGAGTTCGCCCTGATGATCGACGTCCCCGACTAGGACGTCGGGGGAGTCGGCACCACTGCGCGCACCGTGCGGCGGGCTTCGGCCCGCCGCACGGTGTCGTCGGCGCGGGGTGCGTCATGGCGTGACCGACCCAGGAGGAGTGGCGAGAGAGGGGGAGGGCCGCATGCGGGTGGAGCCGAGTGCCCGAGGTGCCGTGGAGGACCGGACATCGCTGCGGGAGCGGATGCGTACGGTGCTCGACCGGGCGGATCTGAGGGTGCCGCAGGAGTCCCTGCACCATCCGGCGGCCGTCGAGATCGTTCATCTGGTGCAGCGCGCCCTGCGGTCGGGTCCGCTCGGCCCGGACCGGCTCCGGTCGTTCTCGGAGCGGCTCGACCGGGTGCCGCCCGCCCCCGTCTGCGGGGCGGCCGCACCGCAGGGGCACTTGAGCCGCAGTGTGGCGCGTGCGTTGCGGTCGGTTCCGGCGCGGGGCGCGGACGCGCCGGCGGTGACGGCGGACGTCGTCGAGTGGGAGGCGGCCGAACGGGACCTGATGGAAGCGGCGTTGGGCCTGCTGGAGCGGGTCTGGCCACAGAGCGCGGCCGAGTTGCGGGAGACGGTGGTCGAGGTCGCGCTCCTCGGAGGCGCGGCGATCGACGGATTCACGGACTTCGCCGTGCATGGTGCGGTGCTCGTCAACAGGAGTCGCTTGCAGGGGAGTCAGGACGGTGTGCCCGGCGTCGTGAGGTGTGCCGAGGCGCTGGTCCATGAGGGGGCGCACACGCGGTGCAACGCGGCGGCGGTGGCCGAGCCCTTCCTGCTGCCGGACCGGGCGGGCCGGGGCGGGGCGGATCAGGGCGGACCGGTGCTGGTCGCCACCCCGCTGCGGGCCGACCCGCGTCCCCTGACCGGCCTCTTCCAGCAGACGGTCGTCCTCGCGCGCAGCGTGCTGCTCTACCGCGCACTGGCCGGGGAACCGTTCCTGCCCCCCGGTCCGGCGGCGGTCGGGGCCCGGTACGCGAAGCTGCTGGACGGCGCCCGGCAGGCCGTCCGGACCCTGGCAGCCCACACGGACAGCCTCACCCCGCACGGCCGGACCGTGCTGGCGGAGTGCGCGGCGGTGATCGGGGAGCCCGCCCGCCACAGCGGCTACGCACCCGAGGACTCCGCCCCCGGGGGACCCGCGTGAGTGCGTGGACGCCACAGGTCTTCGTGCCCTACCCCGACCACCCCGGCGTCCTGATGGCGCGGGTGGCCGCCCGGTCCGCCGCGTTCGAGGGGGCCGCTGCCGTTTCCGGGGCCCGGGTGATCGTCGGCAGCGCCACCGGACACGACAGGGACCAGGTCGTCCGGGGTGCGCGCGGCGAACTCCTCGAACGGATGGGGAACATCGTGGCGGGCCGGGAGGCCGAGGCCGCCGCCGGGACCGTCGCCACCTGGAGCGAGCTCCGCCGCGAGGGGGTGCCCGCCCTGGAGCCCCATGTACGACCGGAGGAGCGCCGGTTGTGGGTGCGCGCCCGTACGGTGCGGGGCGCCGGGATCCGGGTACCGGCCGGGTCCGCGTACCTCCGGCACCGGCCCCCGCCCGGCTGCGGCGCCATGCCGTCGGCCGGCTCCACCGGTGTCGCCTCCCACCCCGACCGCGAGGCCGCCGCGCGGCACGCGGCGTGGGAGGTGCTGGAACGCGATCTGGTGCGCCGCAGCTGGTACGGGCCGGCCGAGTGGCCCCCGTGCCGGCTGCCGGGGGAGCTGGGCGGAGCGCTGGGCGCGCTCACGGAGGCGCGGGGGCTGGTCGTCACCGCGCTCGCGCTGCCCGCACCGGCCGGGGCCGCCTGCGTGGTGGCGTGCCTGCACCGGCCCGACGGCACGGGACAGGCCTTCGGCGCCCGGTGCGGGCCGCCGGACACGCTCCCGGCGCTGGTCGAGAAGGCCGCGTACGAAGCGCTCATGGTGCGCTGGAGCATGGGCACCGAGACCGCCCGGCGGGCCTGGGCGCAGTGGCACGGCACGACCCCGCCCGGGACGGCCGTGCGGCACGCGCTGTGGGCGTACCACCGGCAGGACAGCCTGAGCCTGTGGGGACCGGCCCGCGCGCCGGAGGCCGGTCCGCCGGGAGCCCGTACCCGTTCCGCGCGGGCCGATCCGAGCGACCCCCTTCGCATCCTCGCCGAGCACACCGGCCAGGACGTGATCCTCGTCGACACCACCTCCCGGCCCGCCCGCGACGCGGGCGTTCACGTCGTACGCGTCATCGCACCCGGCGCCCTCCCGCTGCCCACGGGCAGCGGCCCCGGGCGCCCCCACCCCTTCGGTTAGGAGCCGCACCCGCATGACGTCCGACCCCACCACCCAGGACCGACGCCCGCACTACGCAGTTGAGTTCGCGGACGACTACGACCGCTGGTTCGGCAAACCCGGGGTGAGCGGCGCGACCGTGGACGCCCTCGAAGGGCTGGCCGGCGAGGGGCCGGTGCTCGAACTCGGCATCGGTACGGGCCGCATCGCCCTGCCCCTGCGGGCCCGCGGCCTCGACGTGCACGGCATCGACGCGTCGGAGGCCATGGTCGGCCGCCTCCGCGCCAAGCCCGGCGGCGTGGACCTGCCCGTCACCATCGGTGACTTCTCCCGGGTGCCGGTGCCGGACCGGGACGTCTTCTCCCTCGTCTACCTCGCGGCCGGCACCTTCTTCGAACTCCGCGAACAGGCCGACCAGGCACGCTGTTTCGCCCAGGTGGCGCAGCACCTCGCGCCCGGCGGCGTCTTCGTCTTCGACTCGCACGTGCCCGAGGCCCTCGCGGTGGCCGCGACCGGCTCCCAGGTCGTCTCCGAGGGGGACGACCACCTGGTCCTGTGCTACCGGCGGATCGACCCGTCGGTCCAGCGCTACAGCTCGCACTACGTCATCCACGAGAACGACCGGACCCGGCAGATGCGCGTCGAGTTCCGCTACGCGGGCGCGGGAGAACTGGACCTGATGGCACGCCAGGCGGGGCTGCGGCTCAAGGAGCGCTGGGGGAGCTGGGCGGGCGCTCCCTTCACCCGGGACAGCACCTACCACGTGTCCGTGTACGAATCCCGCTGAGTACGACGTCCCGCACAACCGCTACCTCCCACGGAGGACCGCATGAGCCAGCCCGATCAGCTGTGGCAGCCCGGTGCAGAGGAACGGCCCGATCCGCCGGCCGAACGGCTGCGGTCGTTCCCGCTCGGCCATGCGGACGGGCTCGACCCATTGCCGGAGCTGGCCGAGCTGCGCCGGCACGAACCCGTCGTCCGGGTACGGATGCCCGGCGGCGGCACCGCCTGGCTCGTCACCCGCCATGCCGACGTGCGCCGGGTGCTGGCCGACCCCCGGTTCAGCCGCAGCCGCGCGACCCGGGGGAAGGGGCCGGGAGGCCGTACGACGGCCCTGCCCGACTCGATCCTGGCCACCGATCCGCCCGACCACTCCCGGCTGCGCAGGCTCGTCGCGCCCGCGCTGACCGTCCCCAGGTCGGAGGCGATGCGCCGGGACATCGCGCGCCTGGCGGACGAGCTGCTGACGAGGATGACGGAGGTGGCAGAGACCGCGCAGGGGACGGGGGCCGACCTCGTCCCCCACTTCTGCCGGCTCCTCCCCCTCACCGTCATCTGCGATCTGCTCGGCACCCCACGCGTGGACGCCGACCTGCTCGACGCCTGGGACGGCACCCTGCGCAGCACCACCGCGAAGAACGCCGAAGTGACCGCCGCGGTACACGAGATGACCGTCTACCTCACCCGGCTCGTCGCCGCCAAGCGGGCCCATCCCGCCGACGACATGCTCAGCACGCTCATCGCGGCGCGCGACGACGGTGACCGGCTGAGCGAGGGCGAGCTCGTCTCGTTCTGCCTCGTGCTGTTCACGGGCGGCTACGGCACCACGGCCAACCGGCTGGCCGGGATCGTCCATCTCCTGCTCGAACAGCCCGAGCGGTACGTGTTGTTGTGCCGTGAGGGCCACCGGGTCCCGGGCGCCGTCGAGGAGCTCCTGCGGTACGCCCAGGCCGCCATGGGCGCCAATGTGCGGGTGGCCACCGAGAGCGTCCGGCTGGGGGACGTGACCGTCGGGGAGGGGGAGTCGGTCATCGCGCTCATGGCGTCCGCCAACCACGACGAGGACGTCTATCCCGACCCCGGCGTGCTCGACCTCACCCGGTCCGCCGTCGGCCACCTTGCCTTCGGTCACGGCGTCCACTTCTGCGTCGGCGCGCAGCTCGCCCGCGTACAGCTCCAGGAAGCTCTGACCGCCCTGACCCGCCGCCTGCCCGGCCTCCGCGCCGCCGGTCCGCCCAGCTGGCGGACCGGGCAGACCACCAGGGCCCCGCGGACCCTGCCGGTGACCTGGTGACGGCGGATCGTGCACGTTGCGCGAAGACCATGTTGCCTTGTGTTGCGTGAAGTTGACGCACCGTCAATGCTATGTCGAGGTCATGACAGCATCCCGGGATCGCTTGCCCGGCCCGAATCCACCGCGCCATCGTCGATTGCGGCATACGGACCCCGTACGCCGCACCCGATGGGCGCGCGGACTCCCTCGCGCGCCACCGTTCGAGGAGGACCTCCCGATGGCAGCATTGCGCAACGTCAAGCGGCGGATCGCCGCTCTGATCGCCACCACGACCACCGCGGCCCTGGCAGCCGCGGTCGGTGCGGCCTTACCCGCCCAGGCGGCCGCGCCGGAGGGCAGAATTCTGCACGCCGGGGCAGCGGAGGCGGTGCCGGGAAGCTACATCGTCACGCTGAAGCAGTCGGCCGGGTTCAAGGCGTCCGGGTCCGACGGCAAGCAGCTCATAGCCGGCTACGGCGGCCGCATCGAGCGCACCTACTCATCGGCGCTGAACGGCTACGCCGCGGCTCTCAGCAGCACCGGGGCCAAGCGGCTGGCCGCCGACCCGGCCGTCGCCTCGGTCGAGCAGGACCAGAAGGTCCACGCGACCGCCACCCAGAGCAACGCCCCCTGGGGCCTCGACCGGATCGACCAGGCGAACCTGCCGCTGAGCGGCACGTACACCTATCCGGACTCGGCGGGCGGCGGCACCACCGTCTACGTCCTGGACACCGGGGTGCGCATCACCCACCAGGAGATCAGCGGCCGGGCCTCGTACGGCTACGACTTCGTCGACAACGACACCACTGCCCAGGACGGGTACGGCCACGGCACCCATGTGGCCACGACCGTCGCGGGGAGCACCTACGGGGTGGCGAAGAAGGCGAAGATCGTCGCCGTGCGCGTCCTCGGCAACGACGGCTCCGGCACCACCGCCGGGGTCATCGCCGGGGTCGACTGGATCACCGCCAACCACGTCGCCTCGTCCGTCGCGAACGTGTCGCTCGGCGGCGGCGCCAGCACCACGCTGGACAACGCGGTGAGCCGGTCGATCGCGTCCGGGGTCACGTACTCCATCGCGGCGGGTAATTCGGGGGCGCTCGCGTCCAACTACTCCCCCGCCCGGGTCGCCGCCGCGATCACGGTCGGTGCCACGACCAGGACCGACGCCCGCGCGAGCTACTCGAACTACGGCTCCGCCGTGGACATCTTCGCGCCGGGCTCCGGCATCACGGCGGGCTGGAACAGTTCGGACAGCGCCACGTACACCGGCGACGGCACGTCCTTCGCCGCGCCGCACGTCTCCGGTGCGGCCGCGGTCTACCTGACGAACCACCCCGGCGCCTCCCCGGCGGCCGTGGCCTCGGCACTCGTGAACGGCGCGACGTCGGGCGTCCTCACGGGTGTCGGATCCGGCTCCCCGAACAAGCTGCTCAAGCTCGTCCCGTAACGACCTGACGGCCGGGGGCGCGTACGGGACATTTCCCCGCACGCGCCCCCGGTATGCGTCGTCCGGCAGGAGCCGCTCCTGGCCTGAAAGACCAGTTCAGCGGCTTGATACCGCGAGGCGTCGCCCCATGCGCCCCGGGGTGCGGATCCTGACATGTCCGGACCGTTTGCTACGGCGGTATTTCGGTGTCATGGCGAGAGCAGCCGGGATCTGGTGGCACCGCGGAGGTGCGGACCAGACTGACGCCCGCACATCTGTGCTCACGGCCCGTCCCCCCCCAGAAAGCTCAGCGGCACATGCAGACGTCCCCCGGCCCCGGCGACCCCGAAGCGCACCGTTCGTGCGCGGTTTCGCGTGCGGATTCGTGCGCGGTTCCGCGTGCGGGGAGGAGGTGCCGCGCATGGTGCGCTATGTGATGCGCAAGGCGGCGGGCTGGCTGCTGATGATCGTCGTGGCGACCAACGCCACGTATTTCCTGGCCAGTTGGTTCCTGGACCCGCGGTCGAACTTCAAGGAGCTGCGGCCCGTCCGCAGCGAGGCCCGGATCGACCAGGCCCTCGCGCCCTACAACCTGGACCCGCGGGTACCGGTGGTGCACCGGTGGTGGGACTGGTTCACCTCGGTGGTCGTCCACTTCGACTGGGGGAGGTCCCCCACCGGCGTCTCCGTCAACGGCGAGATCGGCTACCGCTCCCTCGTCAGCGCCGAGTTGGTCGTCATCGCGACGGTCCTCTCCGTGGTGATCGGCGTATCACTCGGTGTGTACACGGCGTCGAGGCAGTACGGCTGGGGCGACCGGGTGTCGCAGGCCGTCTCCATCGCGGTGTTCAACATCCCGACGTCCGTCGCCGCGCTCGCCGTGGTCTTCGTCGCCATCTGGCTCAACCAGCACGCCGGGCTGCGCTTCCTCTACGTCGCCGGGGAGAACTCACCGAACGTCGAAGGATTCCTCCCGACCATGGGTGACCGCTTCCTGCACCTGATCCTGCCGACCCTGACCCTGACCCTGATGGGCTACGTCGGCTACCACCTGACGCAGCGCTCGCTGCTGCTCGACACGATCAACGCCGACTTCGTACGGACCGCACGGGCCACCGGACTCACCCGGACCCAGGCGATCCGCAGACACGCCCTGCGGACCGCGCTCATCCCGACGGCGACGTCCGTGGCGTTCAGTGTCCCGGCGATTTTCACCGGGGCCATCATCACCGAGACGATCTTCGGCTGGAACGGCATGGGCCGCTACTTCATCCAGACCATCAGCAAGAACGACGTGCACGGCACGGTCGCGACGGCCGCCTTCGCCGCCGTCCTGACGGCGGTCGGCGCGATCCTCGCGGACATCGCCACGGCCCTCCTCGACCCGAGAGTGAGGGTGAGCTGACGTGGCCGCGGACGTGACCACCGGCGCCCCGCCGCCGACGGCAAAGGAGGCGTTCCCCGCCCCCGGGAACGGGCGGAATCTCGGCCTCGGCCGGCTCTACCTGCGGCGCTTCCTGCGCAACCGGCTCGCCGTCGTCGGCGTGGTGATCTTCGTACTGCTGGTGCTGTTCAGCGCGTTCGGCGGGCTGTTCACCTCGTACACGTACTCCGACACGGACTTCGCCGCACTCACCCAGCCGCCGAGCGCCGCCCACTGGTTCGGCACCAACCAGGGCGGCAACGACATCTACGCCTCCGCCGTGCACGGGCTCCAGCGGTCCCTGGCGATCGCGGTGAGCGTCTCCGTCCTGACCGTCGTCGTCGCGGCGCTCATCGGCTCCAGCGCCGCGTACTTCGGCGGCCGGGCCGAGAAGGCGACGCTCGCGGTCATCCACTTCCTGCTGATCGTCCCCTCCTTCCTCATCCTCGCCCTGGTCTCCAACCGGCTCGCCGGGGACTGGCGGGTCCTCATCGTCGTCCTGACGGTGTTCGGCTGGATGTCGACCGCGCGGGTGATCTGGTCCGTCTCGACCTCACTGCGCGAACGGGACTACGTGACGGCGGCCGAATTCATGGGGGTCGGCCCACTGCGCATCATCCTGCGCCACATCATCCCCAATCTCGGCTCGCTCCTGATCGTCAACCTGACGCTCGGAGTCGTCGCGACCGTCCTCAGCGAAACCGCCCTGTCCTTCCTCGGGTTCGGCGTCCAGACCCCGGACGTCTCGCTCGGCACGATGCTCGCGGACGGGGCGAGCACCGTCACGAGCGCCCCCTGGCTCTTCGCCTTCCCCGCGGGCCTGGTCGTCCTGCTCACCGTGTCGATGACCTTCGTCGGCGACGGACTGCGCGACGCCCTGGACCCGATGTCCGTGACCGGCGCGGCAGGAGGCCGACGATGACACGCACCACAACGCTGTCCAGAACCGGGCTGCCCGACGGCGCCGTCACACCGGTGCTCTCGGTGCGGGACCTGCGGATCTCCTTCCCCTCGGAGGCCGGAACCGTCGAGGCGGTGCGCGGCGTCGGCTTCGACCTGCTGCCGGGCCGGACCCTCGGCATCGTCGGCGAGTCCGGCTCGGGCAAGTCGGCCACCGCCATGGGCATCATGGGGCTGCTGCCGCCCTCCGCCGACCTGCGGGGGCAGGTGCTGCTCGGCGGCCGAGAGCTGATCGGCCTCGGGGACAAGGCGCTCTCCGAAGTACGGGGCAAGGCCATCGGCATGGTCTTCCAGGACCCGCTGTCCGCGCTCACCCCGATCTTCTCCGTGGGCAGACTGCTCTCCGACACCCTGCGCATCCATCAGGACCTGACGAAGCGGGCGGCCTGGGAGCAGGCCGTCGAACTGCTCGACCTCGTCGGCATCCCCGATCCCCGCAACCGGGCCCGCTCCTTCCCGCACGAGTTCTCCGGCGGTATGCGCCAGCGCGTCGTCATCGCCATGGCGATCGCCAACAAGCCCTCCGTGCTCGTCGCCGACGAACCCACCACCGCCCTCGACGTCACCGTGCAGGCCCAGATCCTCGACGTCCTGCGACTGGCGCAGGAGGAGACCGGAGCGGGCCTCGTCCTCATCACGCACGACCTCGGGGTCGTCGCCGGCTACGCGGACGACATCGCCGTCATGTACGCGGGCCGGTTCGTGGAGCGGGCCGGTGTGGACGAGCTGTTCCGGCGGCCGACGATGCCGTACACCGCGAGGCTGCTCGCCGCCGTGCCCACCGTGGACAGCGGGGTCCACCGGCCCTTGGTCCCGATCGGCGGGGAACCGCCCGCCCTGGTGGGCCTTCCGACCGGCTGCCCCTTCGCGGACCGCTGCGCCCTGGTGCTGGACGCGTGCCGCACCGACGAACCCGAGCTGCGCGAGATCGCCGGGCACGGGGACGTGGCCTGTCTGCGCGCCGACGAGACCGTCGACGGATCGCTGGACCCGGCGGGGGACGTGGACCGGGCCGGAGCCGTCGCCCCGGTGGACGGGGCGGCGCCCCGCACCGAGCCCGGTGAGGTGGTGCTCCGGGTCGAGGACCTCGTCAAGACCTTCCCGGTCACCAAGGGGGCCGTCCTCAAACGCCGGGTCGGCACGCTGCACGCCGTCAGCGGGGTGAGCTTCGAGCTGCGGGCCGGGGAGACCCTGGGCCTGGTGGGCGAGTCGGGCAGCGGCAAGACCACGACCCTGATGGAGATCCTCCGGCTCAGGCGGCCCGAGGGCGGCCGGATCGAGATCGCCGGCACCGACGTCGGTGCGGCGGGCTCCACCGCACGGGTACGGGAGTTGCGCCGGGACGTACAGATCGTCATGCAGGACCCCCTGGACGCCCTGGACCCGCGGCTGCCCGTCCACCAGCTGCTCGCCGAACCCCTCCAGGCCATCGGGCGGGACCGCGAGTCGATCCGCTCCCGCATCGGTGAGCTGCTCACGCTGGTCGGTCTGGACGCCGCGGTGAGCGACCGGTTCCCGGCCGCGCTCTCCGGCGGTCAGCGCCAGCGGGTCGGCATCGCCCGTGCCCTGGCGACGGAACCGAGACTGCTCGTCCTGGACGAGCCGCTCTCGGCCCTGGACGTGTCGGTGCAGGCGGGGGTGATCAACCTGCTGGCCCGGCTCAAGCGCGAACTGGCCCTGGCCTACCTGGTGGTGGCCCACGACCTAGCGGTCGTCCGGTACATCTCCGACCGGGTCGCGGTGATGTACCTGGGGCACATCGTCGAGACCGGGGACACCGAGACGATCTTCTCCGACCCGAGGCACCCGTACACCCGGGCGCTGCTGTCGGCGATCCCGGTGCCGGACCCGCAGCGGGAGCGCACCCGTGAACGCGTAGTGCTGGAGGGCGAGCAGCCGAGCGCCGTCCGGGTGCCGACGGGCTGCGTCTTCGTGGACCGCTGTCCGCTCTACCGCCTCGCCGGCGAGGACGTACGGCGGCGCTGTCGTACGGAACGTCCCGCGCCGACCGAGGTGGCAGGGCAGCCCGGCCACCAGTACGCCTGTCACGCGGCCTGAGTCCAACTCCTGTGCGCAGCCCCGCCGTCCGTACCCGCTGCCGCTCGTCCAGCCCCCCACCGGGCTTCCCTGTCCGGCTCCACCGAATCAGAAGGAACCTTTCGCCATGCGCGCAAGACTGGCTCTGCCCCTGGCCCTCGTCGCCGCCGTCTCTGTTGCAGCGACCGCGTGCCAGTCCTCCTCCGGGACGGACGCGGACGGTCCGGACGGGAAGGACGCCCCCAAGGCCGCGTCGGCCGCCGTCGACTACAACCCGCAGCCGTACGAGAACATCAAGGACGGCGGCACCTACACGACGGTCGGCACCTTCGACGACCAGGGCAACCCGTTCAACGTCAACGCGACGCTGACCGCGTCGCGGGTCTGGGGCTGGTACAACGCAGCCGCGATCACGTACTCGCCCACCGGTGAGGTGCAGTACAACCCGGACTACTACAGCGAGGTGAAGATCGCGGTCGAGGGCGGCGACCAGAAGGTCACCCTGACGATCAACCCGAAGGCCGCCTTCAACGACGGCACCCCGATCGACTGGACGGCGATCAAGGCCACCTGGAAGGCCAACAACGGTTCTGACAAGGACTTCGCCGCCTCCTCCACCGACGGCTACGACCAGATCACCTCGGTCGAGCGGGGCGAGAACGCCAAGCAGGCCGTCATCAGCTTCAAGGGCGTCAACGCCTCCTGGTCGACCCTCTTCACCACCTTCCTGCACCCGAAGGCCGCCACGGTCGACAACTTCAACAAGGCGTACGTCAAGAAGGCCCACCCGGAGTGGGGCGCGGGCCCGTACACCGTCGCCAAGTGGGACACCCACTCGGGCAACATCACCTTCGCCCGCAACCCGAAGTGGTGGGGCAAGAAGGGCAGGCTCGACAAGCGCGTCTTCGTCAACCTGGAGTCGACCGCGGGCGTCAACGCCTTCAAGAACGGCCAGCTCGACTACACCTCCGCCGTCGACGCGGAGAGCCTCAAGCAGATCAAGGGGCTCAAGGGCACCGAGATCCGCAGCGGCGGCAGCCCCTTCGAGTACGCGCTCTACTTCAACACGAAGTCCGCGGTCCTTTCGGAGACGGCTGTCCGCAAGGCCATCGCGCAGAGCATCGACCGGGCACAGATCGCGAAGATCCAGTTCCAGGGGCTCGACTACCGGGAGCCGCTGCCCGGTTCGGCGGTGCTGTACAGCTTCCAGAAGGGCTACCAGGACAATGTCTCGGCCGTACTGAAGCACGCGCCGGACGAGGCGGGGAAGGCGCTCGACGCGGCGGGCTGGAAGCCCGGCGCGGACGGCGTCCGGGTCAAGAACGGCAAGAAGCTCGACGTCGGGTACACGCTCCTCGGCGACGACCCGCTGGGCAAGGCCACCGCGGGCGCCCTCGCCGCGATGCTGAAGCCGGTCGGCGTCCACCTCGTCATCAAGAAGGGCGACGACGCGGACTTCTCCAAGGTCCTCAGCGACCGGCGCTTCGACCTCTTCCTCTCGGGCAACCGCTCCATGGACCCGTTCGGCGCCCGCTACCTGTGCGACTTCTACTGCTCGGACCGCGACTCCAACATCACCGGTGCGGGTACGCCGGCGCTGGACAAGGAGATCCGCGCCACCACGGAGATCGCCGATCTCGACCAGCAGTCCGCGGCGGTCAACAAGGTGGAGCGGAAGGCGCTGCGGCAGTACGCCTTCCTGCCGCTGTTCAGCGGTCCCTCGACCTACGGCGTGAAGAAGGGCCTGGCCAACGTCG
The DNA here is from genome assembly GCF_036226405.1 of Streptomyces sp. NBC_01260. Taxonomy (NCBI): domain Bacteria; kingdom Bacillati; phylum Actinomycetota; class Actinomycetes; order Kitasatosporales; family Streptomycetaceae; genus Streptomyces; species Streptomyces sp. NBC_01260. The sequence continues at coordinate 4,307,685 of NZ_CP108464.1, forward strand.
GCGCGACCATCTTCAACACCCCGCTCCCGGAGACGGTCGGCTGGCAGAAGTGACGCCCGCCCCGGAACGCCCACGGGGCGACGGGGCCGAGCGATCCGAGGGGTATCGCGCCGGCCGGCCCGGCGCGATACCCCTCCTGCCGGGCCGGCGGGAGGGTCAGGACCTGCGCGCGGGGGACGTACCTGCCCGTGTCCGGTGCCGCCCCGCCCTGTGGAGCGAGCAGGGGTTCGCCGCCGCAGGGCGTGCCCGCCAGCAGCCTGCGGTGCTCCCCGCCCGACCCTCGAACCGACTGTGACTCAGATCACAGAGTCTGCGTCGATTACTCCACCGTGCGTCGTCGGTCATACATGCGACAACGCTCGGACGAGGAAGGCCCGCCATGACTCAGACACTCAACACCCGTCAGTCCGCCGCCAGTTCGATAACCGCTTCCCCGTCGGCCTCCCGACGGCTGTTGGCCGGCGCGGTGGTCGCGGGCCCGCTGTTCCTCGGGGCGGGTATCGTCCAGGGCTTCGCACGGGAGGGCTTCGACTTCACCCGCAACGCGATCAGCCAGCTCGCCCTCGGCGACCTGGGCTGGATCCAGACCGTGAACTTCGTGGTCACCAGCGCCCTGTTGCTCATCGGGTCGATCGGTCTGCGCCGCGTGCTGAGACGGGAACCGGGCGGGACCTGGGGGCCGGTCCTGATCGCCGTGTTCGGCGCCTCGTTCCTGGTCGCCGCGGTCTTCCAGGCCGATGCCGGAGGCGGCTTCCCCGTCGGTTCCCCCGATGTGGGCACGATGAGCGCGCACGGCGCGGGCCACATGGCCGGCGGGGGGATCGGCTACCTCGCGCTGTCCGCCGCGTTCCTCGTCCTGGCCCGTCCACTGGCGGCCCGGGGTCACCGCGGCTGGGCCCTGGCCTCCCGGATCGCACCGGTCGTCGTCCTCACCGGATTCATGGCCTCCGCGGCCTCGGTCCTGGTGTTCACCCTCGGAGCCGGCTCGGGACTCTGCTGGCTGGCGGCCGTCGCGGTCCGACTGCTCACCGGGGCTTCGCCGGAACGGGGCTAGGGTCTTTCGTTCGGACCGGGCTGGATCAGGGTGCCGCACCGGACCCCGCGAGCCCGGCGTGATCCAGACGAGAGGCGGCCCCCGGTGTTCTGCCGGGCGGCGGCCGTGCCCGGGAGCGGCGGCCTACAGATCCTCCCGCAGCCGTGCCCAGGTGTGCGTGTCCAGGCTGTCGTGGGGGCCGAGGCGGGAGAGTTCGGTGCCGTCCCGCCCGAGAGCCACGATGAGGGGGCGGGTGCCGCGGGCGGCCTGAGTGGTCATCCAGGCGACGACGAGTCTGTGCTGCTCGGGAGCGTCGATGCGGCGGTTGCCCACGAGGAGGCGGCCGACCTCCCGCCCGAGGTGGATTGTGGCGCAGCTGATCCACGGAGCCCCGGCGAGGGAGTGCGGCGGGTCATGGCGGTGGGTGGGGCAGAGGGTGCCCCCGCCGCCCCGGACCTCGATCACGTCGACGTCGTCGGGTTCCTCCGCCGGGGCGCTGGCGACACCCAGGCTCCGCCACTGTCCCTCGTGCCGCTCCAGGAGCGCGGTGTGCTCACGCGCCGCTGCGGACCTCGGACGCCACACGACCCAGACGGCACCGGCACCGGTGGTGGTGTCGAGATCGGCGGACACCACCGTCAGCACCCGACGCGGAACACCTCGCGGCTGCGGCTCCGCCCCGTTCAGCACGCGCCGCACCACCCCCGGGAGGAGAGCCTCCACCCATCGCCCGGCCCCCAAGCCATGTACCCACGTCCGCATACGACTTCGGTACCCGGTACGTGCGAGCCTCAAAGCAGCCCGTCCGGTGGGTGGTTACGGCTGGCAGCCCATGATGTGGCCGCCCGTCTCGATCCGCTGTCGAACGGCAGATGCCCGAACTTCCGGTGCGCCGGGCCCGCACACTGCCGGCCCGGGCCATGGAGCGGTCCTCCCGTCGCCCGGCCGGTGGGCTCGTCGGCCATGCCCCTGCCGAGACGGTCACGGCGGCGGCGTTCGGGCCGTGGCGTGCGGCGCCGGTCAGCTGCCGCAGGCGCAGCCCGCAGCGGCGGGCGCGGACGCCTCGGGACCGGCGCTCCCGCTCTGTCCGGAGCAGCAGGTGTCGCCGTCCAGGGCGGGGCTCGTGCCCATCAGTCCGGCGTCGGCCTTGACGACGTAGACCTCCCACGGCTCCTTGCCGGGGCCGTGGACCCACACCTTGTCCTGGAGGGCGTAGCAGCAGGAGGTGTCGTTCTCCTCGAAGGTGGCGAGCCCGGCGTCCTTGAGGCGGGTGGTGGCGGCGCTGACCTCCTCGGTGGTGTCGACCTCGACGCCGAGGTGGTCCAGGCGGGTTTCCTGGCCGGGCTCGCCCTCGATGAGGACGAGCTTGAGCGGCGGGGTGGTGATCGCGAAGTTCGCGTAGCCGGGGCGCCGCTTGGCGGGTTCGACGCCGAACAGCTTGGAGTAGAAGGCCACCGAGGCTTCGAGGTCGGCGACGTTGAGCGCGAGCTGGGCACGGGACATATGAGTCTCCTCGATCAGGTGCATCAGGTTGTATCGATGCCTGTCGATTCAACCTTGCGCCTTGCATCGAAAAACGTCAACATAGAAGTATGTCGAAACAAGAGCTCGTGGTGCTCGGCCAGGACGGCCCCGCATGCTGCCCCGCCCTGCTGACCGCCCCGCTGGACGAGGAGCAGGCCGGGACGCTGGCGACGGTGTTCAAGGCGCTGGGCGACCCGGTCCGGCTGCGGCTGCTGTCGATGATCGCCTCCCGCGCGGGCGGGGAGGTCTGCGTCTGTGACCTCACTCCCGCCTTCGAGCTGTCCCAGCCGACGATCTCCCACCACCTCAAGCTGCTGAAGCAGGCCGGGCTCATCGACTCCGAGCGGCGCGGGACGTGGGTGTACTACCGGCTGCTGCCCGAGATGACCGACCGGCTGGCCGCGATCCTCACCCGCCCCGCCGGGGCCGGCTCGTGAGCGCCGGCACCGCGGCGCCCGCGGGGCCGGTCGCCGGGCGGCTGTCGTTCCTGGACCGCTTCCTCGCCGGGTGGATTCTCCTCGCGATGGCCGCCGGACTCGGTCTGGGCCGCCTCGTCCCTGGCCTGGGGGACGCGCTGGCGAAGGTGACGGTCACCGGGGTCTCGCTGCCGATCGCGCTCGGCCTGCTCGTGATGATGTACCCGGTCCTGGCGAAGGTCCGCTACGACCGCCTCGACACCGTCACCCGCAATCCACGCCTGCTGGTCCCGTCCCTGGTCCTGAACTGGATCGTCGGCCCGGCCCTGATGTTCGCGCTCGCCTGGATCTTCCTGCCCGACCTGCCGGAGTACCGCACCGGCCTGATCATCGTGGGCCTGGCCCGCTGCATCGCGATGGTCATCATCTGGAACGACCTCGCCTGCGGCGACCGCGAGGCCGCCGCCGTCCTCGTCGCCCTGAACTCCGTCTTCCAGGTGATCGCCTTCGGCCTGCTCGGCTGGTTCTACCTCGACCTGCTCCCCGGCTGGCTCGGCCTGGAACAGACCGCCCTGGACATCTCCGTATGGGAGATCGCCCGCTCGGTGCTGATCTTCCTCGGCATCCCGCTGCTGGCCGGATTCCTCACCCGCCGGATCGGCGAGAAGGCCAAGGGCCGCAGCTGGTACGAGACGAAGCTGATCCCGCGCATCGGTCCGTTCGCCCTGTACGGGCTGCTGTTCACGATCGTCGTGCTCTTCGCGCTCCAGGGCGACGCCATCACCTCCGAGCCGCTCGACGTCCTGCGGATCGCGCTGCCGCTGCTGGTGTACTTCGCCGTCATGTGGGCCGGGTCCATGGGCGTCGGCCGTGCCGTGGGACTCGACTACCCGAAGGCGACGACCCTGGCGTTCACCGCCGCCGGCAACAACTTCGAACTGGCCATCGCGGTCGCCATCGCCACCTTCGGTGCCACCTCCGGTCAGGCCCTCGCCGGGGTCGTCGGCCCGCTCATCGAGGTGCCCGTCCTCATCGGCCTGGTCTACGTCGCCCTGGCCGCCCGTCGCTTCTTCCCGCAGTCCGCACCGACGGCCGGACCGGCCGTCGCCCCGGAAGGTTCCGCCCGTGTCTGAGTCCAAGCCGTCGGTGCTGTTCGTCTGCGTCCACAACGCCGGCCGCTCACAGATGGCGGCCGCCTTCCTCACCCACCTCGCGCCGGGCCGGGTCGAGGTCCGCTCCGCCGGGTCCGATCCGGCCGCCGCCGTGAACCCGGCCGCGGTCGCCGCGATGGCGGAGCTCGGCATCGACATGTCCGCCGAGACGCCGAAGGTCCTGACCGCCGACGCCGTGCGGGCGTCCGACGTGGTGATCACCATGGGCTGCGGCGACACCTGCCCCGTCTTCCCCGGCAAGACCTACCGCGACTGGAAACTCGACGACCCGGCCGGACAGGGCGTCGAGACGATCCGCCCGGTCCGGGACGAGATCGAGCGGCGCATCCGCGGACTGCTCGCCGAACTCGGCGTGGAGACCGTACGCCACCCGTCCGACCGGCCAACCCGCGGCGGTTCCGGTCCAGTTGACCCGGCCGACCGTCACCGCGAGTGAAGCGCCCACCTGCTGCCATCGACGGACGTCGTTCCCGGCAGCGCGATGAGTTCCGGTTTGAACAGCGGCGGCGCGCCTATCGCGGGCTCCCAGGTCCACCTTCTCGTCCTGGGGAACCTCGATCCGCCGCCCCTCGGCGAGGTCGGACACCACCCGCAGCAGCAACCGCACACCGAGCGGGGCCAGATGCTCGCGCCACAGGCTCTGCGCGGTCGAGCCCGGGGGCACGAACAGACGGGTCCGGCCGCACTGGCGTTGCTGACCGAGGTGTTTCCGGCCGGTCCGGCGCGTAACCGCGCCTTCAGCGTGTACGCCGCGGTCGGCGCCGCGAGCTTCAGCGGCGGGGTGCTGCTGGGCGGTGTACTCACCCAGTTCCTGGGCTGGCGTTCGGTGCTGTGGTTCTCGGTGGTGGTGGGGCTGGCCGTGCTGGCCGTGACGCGTGCCGGTCTGCCCCACGGTGTCGGACGCGGCGGCCGGCTGGATCTGCCCGGTGCGATATCGGGCACGCTGGGCCTCACCCTGCTGGTCGTCGGCGCGAGCAGTAACGGCGCGGTGGCATGGAGCGCACTCTGCGCCGCAGTGGCCCTTCTGGCGCTCTTCGTCGTGCGCGAACACCGCACCGCCGACCCGTTGCTTCCGCTCGGCCTCTTCCGGGTCCCGTCGGTACGGGCCGCGAGCCTGGCGGCGTTCCTCCAGTACATGGGCTCGGTCGGGATGCTGTTCTTCGCACCCCTGTATCTCCAGGGGATGCTGAACTACTCTCCGCTCGAGTCCGGTCTTGCGCTGGTCCCGATGTCGTTGGCCGTGTTCCTCACCGCCAACTACGCCACCGGCCGCCTGCTGGCCAGGCACACGCCGCGCGCGCTGATGGCCGTCGGGCTCGTCCTGATCGGCGGAGGAACAGCGCTGTGGATGAGCACACCGCATCACGGCAGCTATGCGCTGCACGTGCTGCCCGGCCTGGTCATCAGCGGTATCGGCCAGGGGCTGAACTTCCCCTCGATGACCTCCGCCGCGCTCACCGGCGTTCCGCCGGAACGGCACGCGGTCGCCGGCGCGGTGAACGTCGTGGCACAGCAGATCGGCGCCAGCGTCGGGGTGGCGGTCATGGTCCTGGTCGCAGCGACCAGCGAGGACCAGCTCGTCGGCTACCACCTCGCCTACCTCGCGGCCGGCTTCGCCTGTGCGCTCGGGGCGGCCTTCGTCCGTCGCGCCCCCGCGCCTGTCGCGGAACTCCCGCGTTTGTCGCCGGCCGCCTGCAGCTTTGTCCGCGATCGGTAACCGAGGGATCTTGCAGGGGCATTCGTGTGTCTAGATGGGTGCACGGCATCGGCGGAGACAGCAAAGGGGCGGGCGAACATGGCAAAGCACAAGGGAAGGGGATGGCACAGCCGGCTTCTCGCGGCGGCGCTCGGGGTGACGGCGGTGGCCGCTGCCACGTCGGTGTGGACCGCACAGGCCGACACCGTCGGGGGACGGCAGCCGGAAGCGCGTGTCTCGGCGCCGGACGCCGGGTCCCATGACCGGGCCAAGGTGGCGGAAGACATCGCGCACGCCTCGGACCGGGGCGCCCGGGGCGTCAACATCACCATCGACGACGGACCGGACCCGGTCTGGACGCCGCAGGTGCTGCAACTGCTCAAGGACAACGGTGTGAAGGCCACGTTCTGCATGGTGGGCACGCAGGCCCAGGCGCACCCGGACCTGGTCAAGGCGGTCGTGGCCGCCGGGCACCGGCTGTGCAACCACACCGTCTCGCACGACACCGCCATGGACACCAAGTCCGAGGCCTACCAGTCCCAGCAGATCCTGGATGCCGAGCGCATGATCACCAAGGCGTCCGGAGGCGTCCGGCCGCAGTACTACCGGGCCCCGGGTGGCGCTTTCACCCCGTACAGCCGGCACCTCGCCGCGTCCCGGGGAATGCGGCCGCTGGGCTGGAACGTCGACACCAAGGACTTCGAGCGTCCCGGTGCGGACACCATGGTCGCCACCGTCAAGAGCGAGATCTCCAACGGGCCGACCGTCCTCTTCCACGACGCCGGAGGGGATCGCTCCCAGACCCTGGCCGCTCTGCGCGAGATCCTGCCCTGGCTGAAGCAGCAGGGGTACTCCTACGGTTTCCCCGTCCGCTGACTGAGGCCTCTTCCGCACCGACACCAAGACGCGGCCCCGCACGGGGCGAGTACACCGGTTTCATCGAAGGCCGGAGAGCTGTGCCGTGCCGTTCCGGCAGTACCGACGACGGCCACAGCAAGCCCGTTGGGCTCAAGGAGCCCCCTCTCCGCTGAGGCTCTCCCATGGACATCCGCGCCATTGATCCCCGGGCCACTGCCTGGGAGCAGGAACATGCCCGCTACCGCGTGTACCTCTGGGACAGGGCGGCCGTCACCGCACACGAGTACGAGGTGCTGGACGAGGTCGACGTCGACGAACTCCTGGCCTGGGTTTCGGTCTACGCGGCCGAACGCGGATGGGGGTACACCATCTACGTCGCCACCACCGATGGAGACAGCCCGGGTCTCATCCGGCTGGCCGGCGTGCGGGGTGATCCGTTCGCCGACGCGTAGCGCCTTCGCCGAGCGGAACTCGATCCGGCGTACGCGTGCGGGTTCCCGCTGATCCCCTCCCTACCCGCAGGCCCCCGACCGCACCCCGCGACGCACGGTCGCCGCAGAGCCGGGCCGCAGAGCCGGCGGAGTGGTGTCGCGTACCGGGTCGGCAGATGCCTTCATCCCAGGTCTCCGGTGGGGGAGTTCGGGGCGGTCAGGAACGCGTCGACGGCGTCGCGGAAGCCGGGCCAGACGCGGGTGAACTCGTCGAGCGCGGCGCGGCCGCTGTCGGTGAGCGCGTAGTAGCGCCGGGGCGGTCCGGAGGCGGATTCCTGCCAGGTGGTGGTGACCAGGTCGTCGCGGCGGAGCCGGGAGAGCAGCGGGTAGACCGTGCCCTGGCTGGTGGCCAGGGCGCCGGAGTCCTCCAGGGCGTGGAGGAGCTCCACACCGTAGCGGGGCCGGTCCCGCATCAGGGCGAGTACGCAGTACTCCAGGACACCCTTGCGCAGTTGGGCGGCTGCCCGGGCCTGCTTGGCCGAATCACCTGGTTCCATGCGATGCAAGATACCTGGCGGGGCAAGTGGATGGGAAGAGGGGCGGATCCCCTTGCCCATCAGCCTGCTGGTGCTGGTCCCTGCGCTGGTGCCTGTGCTGATGTTTGCGCTGTTGCTCGCGACGGTCCGGGTCGTCGCCAGGCCGTGATCAGACGGGTGACTCGGCATCCCGCGTGCCCTCGGCCGGATGGCCCGGAGTCGATGGGCCCGTCAGGCGGTCTGCTGGTGACCGGGGGGCTGGGAGGGCTCCGTGACCGCGTCGCACAGTGCACTGAGTCCGATGGCGAGTGCGTTTCGCGCGTCCGGGGTCATGCGGTCCATGGCCTGGTGCAGAGCTTGTCCTCGGCGGTTCCTGATGTCGCGCAGGTGTGCGGCGCCGGCGTCGGTGAGTTCCAGCTGTATTTCGCGGCGGTCCTGGGGCCGGGGGGTTCTGCGCAGGAACCCGGCTGCCTGGAGACGGTCGCAGAGTCGGGTGACGGATGGAGCGGCTGCTGAGAGGTGGCTGCCCAGGGTGCCCAGATTGATGCCGGGTTCGCGTTCGATGATGTACAGCACGCGCGTCTGGGCGGCGGAGAGGGGTGCGGTGCTGAGCGTGCCGCGGCCGCGTTCCCAGGCGATTTCGAGGAGCTCCAGGACCTGGCTGATCTCGGGCACGGCAGTGGAGGGCCGCTGGGGAAGGGCTGTGGGGGCCTCGCTCATGTGACACTCCCGAGTGGGCCGTTTGCGCCCGTTCCGGCTGGTCGACGTCGTCAGTCTCTTAGATGAAGATATGTGAAGGAAAGCAGGTCCGGTACCGGTGGACAGACCCAGTGCGGTCGAGCGTGCTCTGCGCGAGGCCGCGCCCCACGAGATCTTCGATGTGCTCCGCTCGCTGATCGAGCGCCGCCACCACGCACGGTCCGTGGAGCTGTTGATGGCCGACTATGCCATGACCAGGCTGCAGCCCGTGGGCGTGCTGCCGCACACAGGCTCACCGGTGTCGGCGTATGAGAGCGCACCTGGGCGGGCGTTCGGCGCCCAGGAACCGCACTGCGTGCGCGACAGCTCTGCTTCCACGGTGACCGTGCATCTGCCGGTCAGTGTCCGCGGGGACCGGCTGGGTGTCCTGAGCGTCACGCTGCCGGTCGGGGAGGGAGGCGAAACGGAGGCCCAGGTTCTGGAGGACCTGCAGGAGTGCGCCGATGCGCTCGCACACGAGGTGGTCGTAGCGGAGCGGGACACCGATGTGTTTTTGCAGGCCCGCAGGGCGGAGCGGCTGACCCTGGCAGCCGAGATGCAGTGGCAGCTGCTGCCCGGTCGCTCGTGCGCCCGGCCCGAGTACAGCATCGGCGCCCAGCTGGAACCCGCGTACGCCATCTTCGGCGACAGCTTCGACTGGTCGTCCTATCCGGATGACCTGTACCTGACGGTCAGCAACGGCATGGGCGAAGGCATTGACGCCGCGCTGCTGACCAACCTCGCGGTCAATTCCCTGCGCAACGCCCGCCGCGCCGGCCTGGACCTCGGTGGCCAGGCCTACCTGGCGGATCAGGCCATCCACGGGCAGCACCGGGGGGAGCGGTACCTGTCGACGCTGCTGCTCCGCTTCCACCTCCCGACCGGGGACGTGGAGATCATCGACGCCGGTTCACCCCGTATGTGGCGATTGCGCAGGGGCGCGGTCGAGGCCATCGACCTGGAACCGCAGATGCCGCTCGGGATGTTCGAGGACACTGCCTACGTACCGCAGCACTTCGAGGTCGAACCTGGCGATCGGCTGCTGTTCATCAGCGACGGTGTCTACGATGCCCTGTCGCCCGGCGGTGAGAGGTACAGCGTGCACGCGCTGGCCCGGTCGATCACCGGTACGAGTCTGCTGCCCGCGTCACAGGTGCCCAGGGCGATGCTGCGCGAACTGCTGGGGCATCGCGGCTCCAGCCCGGCGGCGGACGACTGCCTGGTGATGTGTCTGGACTGGCACGGTCGCCGCGCCACCGGCTGAATCCGTCGTCCCCGCAAGCCACTTCGGTGGTTGGTGCGTGAAGGTCCTGGGCCCGAGTCGTGAGGATCGCACCCGTCAGGCCGTCCGCGGAAGCTCGCGTGTGGGTCCGGGTTGTCGTGAGGGACGCGCCTGAGAGATGCTTGCCGTCCGGCAAGTAATTCTTCTTCCAGTGGAAGGGTGGTGCGGTTCGCCTCAGGCGGGCCCCCTCCATGGCCTCTACCGAGGGAATCTCCGTTACGAGAACCGAGCAGCGCTCCAGGTCCGACTTCTGGGCCCTGGCGCCTTACCCCGTGTTCATGGCCGACGAGATCGGCACCGTGGTGGAGGCGAACGCCGCGGCCACCCTCCTGCTGGAAGGTGTTGTCCTCGGGACGAGCCTGGCGGACGCGGTTCCGGACTGGCTGGCGCAGGCCCACCAGGAGGCGGCGGGAAGGCCACTCAGGGCGCGGGAAGGCCTGGATGGTGAGGGTCTTCCCTCGGTGTCGGGGTTCATCGGGACACAGAGCTTCGAGGCGCATCCCACCCGGGGCCAGAACGGGACCGTGGTGTGGTGGCTGGTCGATGACACCGACCGGCGTCTGGCCGAAGAGGCGCTCGTGGCGGAGCGGGAGCGCACCGGGTTCCTCGCGGAGGCGTCCAACGTTCTGCTGGCCTCGTTGAACACCGACCGGTGCATGGTCGTCACCGCTCAGCTGGCCGCTGAGCACCTGGCGGACGCGGCGGTCGTCATCACCCCGGCGCGTGGCAACAGGCTGCCCGTCGCCCATGCGATCGCCGGTCAGGACGTCATCCGCACGCTGGTCGACTCCGACCCGTCTCAGCTCCCGGGCCTGAGCGAGGCGCTGCAGGGATTTCCCCCGGTGCCCTCACGGTGGATCGACCCCGCGACACTGCCCGAGTGGATTCTTCCGCAGGGCTTCACCGGGACGATCGGCTCCGTCGTCATCACCCCCCTGCCCGGCCACGGTGTGCCCGCCGGAGCCTTGGTCCTGCTGCGCAGCACTGACCATGAGCAGTTCAGCGAGAGCGAAGAGATCTTTGCGCGGCTGTTCGCCGCCCGGTCCGGTGCCGCCCTGTCGGCTGCCCGCCTGTACAGCGAGCAGAGCGCCATCACTCAGACGCTGATGCGTGACCTGCTGCCGCCCCAGCTGCAACGGGTGCACGGGGTGGAGTTCGCCGGCGGCTATCGGCCCGCCGAGGCCGGTGAGCGGGTGGGCGGTGACTTCTACGACGTCCACCCCGCCGCCACCTCGTCCGACGCGTCGCTGGTGATCCTGGGCGACGTGTGTGGCAAGGGTTTGGACGCGGCCGTTCTGACCGGCAAGATCCGCAACACGCTGCAGGCGCTGATTCCGATGGCCGACGACCACGAACGGATGCTGCAGCTCCTCAACGGGGCCCTGCTGAACTCCCACCACACCCGGTTCGCGACCTTGGTGATGGCCTCGGTGCACCGTGCCGAGAACCAGGTACGGCTACGCCTCACGTCGGCGGGCCACCCCGTCCCCCTGGTGGTCCGTCTGGACGGCAGCGTCGAAGAGGTCCCCACGCACGGCACGCTGATCGGAGCCCTCGAAACAGTCGAGGCGCATTCCGTCGAGGCCGTCCTGCAGCCGGGCGAGACCTGCCTGCTCTACACCGATGGCTTCACCGAGGCCCGTGGCGGGCCACTCGGCAACCAGATGTTCGGTGAAGAGCGCCTGAAGCAAGCCCTGTCGGACTGCGCCGACATGCCGGCGGAGGCCGTCGTCGAACGCATCCAGATGCTCGCCTCGTCGTGGGTGCGCGACGGCAGCCACGACGACATGGCCGTCGTCGCGATCAGTGCCCCCCGCACCACCCACCTGAGCGCGGTGAACGGCCGCACCCGGGGCAGGTACACCGCATGACACAGAGCAACCGCGCCACCGATGACATCCCGGCTCTGCGGGACCAGCTGTGGACGGCCGTGTCCGCACGCGACGAATTCAGTGCCGCGGACATCGTCTTCGCTGCGCTGGACGGCGGCCTGGCCGCGGAGACGGTTCTGCTGGATCTCATCGCTCCGGTGCAGGCCACGGTCGGTGCCGAGTGGGAGGCCAACCGTCTGAGCGTCGCGCAGGAGCACGCCGCCACTGCTATCACCGAGCGCGTCATAGCCGCCCTCGCCCACCACCCCGCCACCCGCACCACAGCCTCCCTCGGGCGTATCACCGTGGCGTGCGTGGACCAGGAATGGCACGTCATGCCGGCCCGTCTCCTCGCCGAAGTCCTCACCCTGCGAGGCTGGCAGGTCGACTTTCTCGGCGCTCAGGTACCCACCCCGCACCTCATCGCCCACCTGCACCACAGCGGTGCGGACGCGGTCGCGCTCTCCTCCTCGATCCCCACCCGACTGCCCACCGCCCACGCCGCGATCACCGCGTGCCAGGCCATCGGCGTCCCCGTCCTCGTCGGCGGGGCCGCCTTCGGGCCTGATGGCCGCTACGCCCGCCTCCTCGGCGCCGATGCCTGGGCTCCCGATGCGCGCGTCGCAGCCCAGCAACTGGCAGACGGCATCGCAGCCACTCCCGCCACCAGGCGTCAGCAGATCGACGACCTGCCCCATCTAGCGGACCAGGAATACACGCTCGTCGCCCGTTCTCATGACCGGCTCGTCAGACAGGTCCTCACCCAGCTGGAAGTCCGCTTCCCCGCGATGGCCGCCTACACCGCTCAGCAGCGCGAACGCACCGCCGAGGACATCGCCCACATGGTCGAGTTCTTGACCGTGGCCCTGTACACCGACGACGACGACCTGTTCACCACCTTCATCACCTGGACCGTCGGCATCCTCACCGCCCGCCGCGTCCCCGCCCAGTCCCTGCGCCCGGCCCTGAAGATCCTGGCAACCGAACTCAAGGAATTTCCCCGATCCACCCGGCTGCTCGACCGGGCGCGCTTCGCCCTGGACAGCGCACCCGTACCAGCCGGAACACACCTCGGAGCAACCGCATGATCCCCCTGCCCCACTCCTCCTTCACCGTCACCGTTGAAGCAGGGCCGGGCACCGCACACCTGCACATCGCCGGTGCCCTCGACTACGACACCAGCGACGAACTGGCCCAGCGTGCCGACCAATGCCTCACCTCACACGCAGATCTGCGGGAGCTGCACCTCGACTGCGCGGAGCTCACGCTCTGCGACTCCATGGGCATCTCCACCTTCCTGGCGATCCGCCGCAAGACAACCGCACGCGACATACGGCTCCACCTGGACAACGCGCCCCCGTTCCTCGAACGCGTTCTCACCACCACCGGAGTCCGGACGCTGTTCACTCAGGCGCACGATTCTCAGCTGCACGAGGAACCACTCGTCGGCCCGAGCACGTCGCCATTCATCCCTCGGCCCCACGGCGCACCGGCACCCGACTCCTCCGCATGACCACGTCCTGCCAGCGATGCCGAGCACGTCGGCGACCGGAAGCCGCGCGATCGAACCGCGGCGGCATCGGACCGGCCCACCTCGGCGCTGGACAGCGTGACGGTGCCGCGAGTCGTCGAGGACAAACGCCAAGCAGCCCTTAGGCGCCGCAACGGCCGCTACTCCGCTGCCGCCGACGCCTCGGCCAGGTGTTCGAACGTCTCGTTGAGTACCGCCCTGCGTTCGACCTTGTATGCGGGCTCCGGCTCCAAGTCGTCGATCGTCCGCTCCCACACAGCCAGGAACGTCTTGTGCCAGGTCCGGATCGTCTCGGGCGACGGGAGGGTCACGCCCACCCATCCCTGCCGGGCCAGGACGAGCAGCAGCTCCAGGTTGCAGGGGACGGTCACACCCCAGTACTCGTCCGGTTCGAGCTCCACCGGATCGCCGGCCATCGCCTCCGTCACCTCGGTCACCAGCCGGTCGACCAGCGTCGCGAGATGATCCGCCGCCGTGTCGCTGTCGAAGTTGCCCGCGCCCCACGTGCCCACTGTTCCGCCTCCGCATTGTGCGTCGTTCTCTCCGTTCGTCATCACAGCAGACGGCACTGACAGTTGGGACCTCGGCGGGTCGGTCGTGGGACGGTCGGCTGGTCGGAACAGGCTCCCCGGCATGAGGGCCATGGCCATCGCGTCGGAGGCGTCGGCGGCACGGATCAGCGCCATTCGCCGCGGGAGCGTGCGGCACCCGGCAAGGTGCAGCGTGGGAGTCGTCCGCCGACCGCCAATCGCCACCGTCGCGCAGGCGGGCTTCCGTGTGCGGCGCCTCGGTTCCTTGGTTCTCGATCGCGGGTCTCAGTGGGGGTTGAGGTTGCGGGGGAGCAGAACCTCGCGCAAGGTGGTCGAGACGGGGATCGGCTCACCCCCCTTCGTCCGACGGCCGACCTGGCCGGTCCTTGCTGGGCCACCCGTCGACCGAGGGCAAGGCGGTGCGGCTCTGGGGACTGCTGCGGGCGCCCTCCGGCCTGAGGCCACGGCGTACCGGGGGTGAGCGCCGACGCGCGAGACTGCCTGACGTTGTCGAGCAGAGGACCATCAGCATGGTGATGAAGGAATCCTCCCGGACCGGGTCGCAGTGGCCGCGGTTGCGTGTCGATGACTGGGTCGAGACCCGGCAGACGCTCCACATGTGGACGCAGATTGTCGGCAAGGTCCGGTTGGCGCACGCGCCCATGCTCAACCACTGGTGGCAGGTGACCCTCTATGTCAGTCCGCGGGGGCTGACCACCTCCGCCGTGCCCCATGGAGCTGGAGCCTTCGACATCGAGTTCGACTTCGTCGACCACCTGCTGCATCTGCGCACCAGCGACGGCGGAGCGCGCAGTATCAGTCTGGAGCCCATGGCGGTGGCCGACTTCCGTGTCCGCATCGGGCAAGCGCTGGAGGAACTGGGGATACCCACAACCATCCAGGATCATCCGAACGAGGTCGACCTGGCGATTCCGTTCTCTGCGGACTACCAGCACCGCACCTACGACCCGCGTGCGGCGCACTTGTTCTGGCGGCAACTCCTTCAGGCAGAACGTGTTCTGGGCGCATTTCGCGGACGCTTCGTCGGCAAGGTGAGCCCGGTGCACTTCTTCTGGGGGGCCATGGACTTGGCGTGCACCCGGTTCTCCGGGCGCCGCGCACCCAGACATCCCGGAGGCGCGCCGAACTGCGGTGACTGGGTCATGGTGGAGGGCTACTCGCACGAGCTGAGCAGTTGCGGGTTCTGGCCCGGCGGCGGGGAGGAGGGGGCCTTCTACTCGTACGCCTACCCCGAACCGGCCGGCTTCGCCGACAGTCCGGTGACCCCGTCGGATGCCTTCTACAGCCGGCAGAACGGTCAGTTTCTGCTGCCGTACGAAGCCGTACGCACCGCCGACGATCCGGACCGCACACTCACCGGATTTCTGCAGAGCACCTACGTAGCAGCCGCGGACCGGGCCGAATGGGACCGGACGATGCTGGAGACCGATCCGGAGCGATGGGCCGACCGGTAGGCAGGCTCGCGGATGCGGTGGGCACCGCCCGTCAGGATGCCCGTGCCCCCGCGAAAACCGGGGCGTGTCCAGGTGGCCGTGGAGAAATCGGCAGGCGAGTGGACAACGAACACAAGTGGAAGGACGACCCTCATGGCTTCGCGTGACGACTGGCCGACACCCGTGCAGGGGCTGGCGCTGACCCATTTTCTGACCGTGCGGGACGTCGCGATCTCGCGTCGCTTCTATGCCGACGTGTTTGGTGGCCAGGTGGTGCTGGAGGAGAACCCCTGCATCGTGAAGATCGCCAATGGCTGGATCATCATGAACCCGGGCGGCGGCCCCACGCCCGACAAACCCGATGTCGTCCTCACCGCTCCCGAACCCGGTGACCCCGTGTCCTCCTTCCTCAACGTGCGGGTGAGCGACATCGCTGCCTTCTACAAGCAGGCGGTTGCCAAGGGTGCGCGGTTTCTCACCGAACCCCTCGACCGCAAGGCCGAGCTCCGGTGTTATCTCAGGGATCCGGATGGCTACCTGATCGAAGTCGGGCAGGCCACCGGCATGCTGGAAGGCATCTTCGCGGATCGCGTGAACCCGCCGCCGGGGAGCAGGGCGTGACGCCCCCGAAAGGGCGCGGCGTCCGAGCGCCGGCCGACAGCGCGAAGCGATCGCTATGTGCGGTGGCCGGGCAGGTGCGTGGTTCTTGAACTGATCTGGACAACAAGGAGGCCCCAGGCTGCCGGCCTGGGGCTTTCGCGTGGAGTGGGTGACGAGAATCGAACTCGGGCTCCGAGCTTGGGAATCACCCGGCGCTCAGGTGTCAATAGGTCACCCGACCTGCGGAAAATGGCTGCTGCTTCCGGATTCGAGTGTCGCAACGGCACCTGCGCCGACCGCTCCATATCGGCGCTACTGCCACGTTATGGCACGGTGGTCACCGCCAGTGCGGCCCGCAGGCACGCCGCCTGAAGGGCGACGGAGAAATACTCGCGGTGGACTGTCCGATGCAGTGGTTGAGGTTGTTCTCCGCGCACCGGCGACCGGCCCCGGTCAGGGGCGGACGGGATCAGCGATGCCGCTCACCTGGCAGGCCACCACGAACCGGGCGTCACGCGACTGCACCGAAGTTCTGGGGCTCCGATAGGCTGATGATCGTGAACGCTGACCCGTAAAGGGCAGAGCATGACATAGAGGGAGCAGTCTGGTGTCGACCCGCAGGATATCCTCCGGTGTCTGGATCGTCGTTTTGCTGGCCGCTGCCCTCGCCGCAATTTCCTTTTTGTCGGTGCAGGCTTCCCGGAACATGCCTGCGAAGAATA
The DNA here is from genome assembly GCF_036226405.1 of Streptomyces sp. NBC_01260. Lineage (NCBI taxonomy): Bacteria > Bacillati > Actinomycetota > Actinomycetes > Kitasatosporales > Streptomycetaceae > Streptomyces > Streptomyces sp. NBC_01260. Next base: position 4,324,079 of record NZ_CP108464.1, read on the forward strand.
CCGCAAGTGCCGAGCCCAAGCCGAGTGCGAAGCCCCACCCCTCCGCCACCAAGCCCAAGACGTACAAGGTTCCCGATGACTCCGGAACCGGGCGGCGGATCGTGTATTCGCTTTCCCAGAAAAGGGTCTGGCTGATCTCCGAGAGTGAGTCCGCCGCCCGTACCTTCACGGTGTGGCCGGGCAATGTGCCCCCGGCGGAGGGGAAGCATCCGGTGACCTTCCGCCGTGCGGAGGGCACGGGAAGCGATGGTGTGCGAATTGAGCACGCGGTCTATTTTGGGACGCAATCAGCCTTTTCCAACGCCGTTGACGGGGCCTCTCCCGCACCGGACAGCACGGTGAAGACCGGCGCGATTCGCGAGAGCGTCGCGGACGGAACAGCGCTATGGGATTTTGCCACAAAGGGGACGCTCGTTCACGTCGTCGGCTGAGTGCGGGCGGTTTCCGCGGTCAGGGCGTGAGGACTTCGCGGGCGGTTTCCGCTCGTTCGGATATCCTCGCGCGCACCTCTCGGAGCTTCGCTCCTTCCGCCTTGACGGCTTCCTTCTGTATTTCGGTCTCCGCGCCGAACCATTTGGTGACCAGTCCGGTCTTCTCCTTGCAGGCGACGTCCTGCCGAGCGGCGCGTATCTCCGTACCGCTCGCCTGCTCCTCCTGCCAATTCCACCGTGGATCGCGCATGGCTTCCTCCGGCGTCGCGTACGCGAAACCCGCAGTCGCCATGCACGTCGACCAGCGGGTGAAAGCGGCGCGTACTCCGGGCTCGTTCATGGAGTCCTTGTAGCTGGCCGCCTTGATGCGGTCGGGCACGCCGCCGTCGTCGAGGGAGGGGAAGCGCCCGGCCGCTTTGCCGGAGCACTCCTCGACGGCCTTCTGCTCATCGGCGCGCGGCTGGCTCTGCTGGGCCGGGGCGGCTGTCACGGCCATCATGAAGTGGTATCCGTAGCTCGCCTGTTCCTCGTTCACCGGTCCGTAGCGGCCGGCGGTGAGTGCGGGGGCCCGCCGAGCGGAGGGCTCCGGAGGGCGGTAGGCGACGTGTTCCGAGGTCAGGCATCCGACGAGCAGAGAGCGCTGGGCCAGAGCCACCTCGCGCAACTGCCCGGGCGACTCCAGGTACGCCTCGACGGGGAATTCGAGCCCGGGAAGGGGATCGGTCAGCTTGTCCGGCCGGGCGGCCGAGGCGGGAATTCCCGATTTCGAAGGCCGGGGAACGGAGCCCTCGCCCTCCGGGGGAGACGTGGTGCTGCACGCCGAGATCAGGCCGCCCGAAAAGGTGAGAAAAAGAAGGCCGAGGGTGAGCGACTTCATTCTGGCTCGCATGATTGAATCTGCCCGTCGAGAGCGCGTCGGAATGCCGGATACGGAAAAGGGCGGGTGCCCGCCCATTTCTCGTGGCGGGCACCCATGACGAGGACGGCTGCTACAGGTTGCTGTAGGCCGACCACGAGGCATTCTGGTTGTACGTCTTGACGAGCGCCTTGTCGGTGTTCGACGTCACGGTGTCGTAGTTGCCGAGGTAGCCGGAGTTGTAGAAGACACGCACGTATTCACCGCTGCACACGCAGCCGCCGCCCATGGTGTACGAGGCGGAGGCGGAATTGTTCTTGACGGCCTGTCCCGCACCGGCGCCGTTGTTCGGGTACACCAGACCGGCGAGGTTCGAGACCCCGCCCGTGTTCCCGCTCCACCTGTAATAGGCGCCGGCCTGGCCCGAGTTGTAATACAGGCAGAATCCTATTCCGGTGGAGGATTCCTTGGGGCACGAACCGGAAGCGGCCTGCGCGGGTGCGGAGAAAGCGAAAAGTGAGCCCACCGCGGCGGCCGAGGCGACGGCGAAAACCAATGTCTTACGCATGCTAATTCTCTCCTCAGGGGCGAATAGATTTGGATGCTATCCGTGTGCCCGCAGGAGGTCAACGGATAAAAATGCGGCTTACTTTCCGATTTTCATGGATAGGTATCCTTGACGATTCGGGCGGGGCGAGCAGTACCGCGCCCGCCCGAATCAAACCTCAAAAACAGCCGCATTTTGGCGCGAAAGTATTGGCTAAAAAGAACCTTCACCCCGGGGCGAGGGAGTGCGCCGCGGTGCGGGGGCCCGCCCACCGCACCGAGGCCCCGGAGGTCGGGGAAGGGGGAGAGCGAGGCGCGGCGGACCGTTCGGCCACCCTGACCTCGGCCTCGGTGGCGAGTACCACTGGAGCCGGTGCGGACCGAGAAGACGATGGCAGACAGCCACCACTCCTGGGACGAACAAGGCCCTGGTCTCCGGCCAGGGCCTTCATCATGGAGCGCGTGACGGGAATCGAACTCGCGCTCTGGGCTTGGGGATCACCTGGCACTTGGCCCCGTGCGTAACCTCTGAGCTGGGGGAACGGGCGCCGATGGCGGCCCCGGGGGGAGGATGCTGCGTAGTCACCCCGAATCCGCGAGCTGCTGCGCGCTGGACGGGCTGGCCGAATTCCTCTGAGCGGGAGGGAAATCCTCTGCGCGGGCCGATCTTGGCTGATATACGCTGCGCCTGACTTATTCGAACAGTTTGGCGAATCCGTGCCACCGGATACGCCCTGCCCGGGGGGGCATTCCCATGACTTCGCAGTCTCGCGCGGTGCTCGGCATCGTGCTCACTCCCGTCCTCGCCCTGGCGGTCGCGGCCCCGGCCGCCGCCCACACCACCGCCCCGGCCGTGGGCGCCACAGCCCACACCACTGCCACGGCCACCAGTACCGCTCCGGCCGCCGTCGAGACGCGTGCGCCGGGTCCGTGGGGCACCCGCACCCTGCACGCTCCGAACCCCGACCCCGCCTCCACCTCGGGCGGGCTGAACGCCCTGGAGTCGGCCGGGAACGGCGCCCTCGTCTCCCTCACCGGTGACGGGCTCTCCCGTTCCACCCGGATCCGGACCGCCGGCAGCACCCGCTGGCTCGCCCCGCAGACCTGGCCGGACGCCGGCGGGTACAACACCGAGCTGGTCTCGCTCGGCGACGGCTCGGTGCGCCTGGTCTGGCGGGCCCAGCGCGCCGACGACCACGACAACTACTGGCTGAAGGTGGCCACCCTCACGCCCGGCGCGACGGCCTTCTCCGAGCCCGAGTACGTCGCCGCGGTGCCCCAGAAGGGCTACCACCACCTGGCGGCGGCCCCCGACGGCCGGCTGGTCGCCGTGTGGTCGGTCTCCGGCGTCGTGAAGGCCGCAGAGAAGACCGGCCCGCAGGCCGCGTGGACCGCTCCGGCCGACCTGAACGAGCAGCCGCCGTCCGGCAGCCGGGACATTTCCGGCATGGACCTGGCGGTCGCCAAGGACGGCACCACCCTGCTGGTGTGGCAGTGGCAGGCAAGCAAGGCCGTCGTCGCCCTGGAGAAGGCCCCCGGCGCGTCCGCCTGGACCGCGGTCAAGGGCCTCCCGGTCCCGGGCGTGGACCTGGCGCGCCCGAAGGTGTTCGCCCATCCGCAGGGCGGCTTCGACGTGTTCTACGACAACGCCGCGCACCTCATGCACTCGCGCCGGCCCGCCGGCGCCACGCAGTGGAGCACTCCCCGGACCGCCGCCAACTACGGCAGCACGTCCGGGATGGCGGCGCCCGTCCACCTGCCCAACGGCGACCTCTTCGTCGCCGGCGGGCCGGGCTACTCGACCGGCCCCTGGTACGCGGTGCGCTCGGCGGCGACCGGCGCCTGGCAGCCGTACACGCAGACCTTCTCCACGCACAAGCAGGTGCGCGCGATCGGCGCGGCCGCCACCTCGGGCGGCACGGTCACGGTGACGTGGCGGGAGGGCTACTCGGGCAAGGAGTACACGATGGCCGCCGTCTTCAAGGGCGGCACCTGGTCCGCCCCGCGGCGGCTGAGCGCGACGAGTGCCCAGTTCACCGGGGCGCCCCGGGTGGCCGCCGACGCGCTCGGCCGGCCCGTCGTGCTCTGGGACGAGTACAAGCTGACCGAGAAGAACAGCTTCGCCCTGGACGGCGTCTACCAGGCCACCACCACCAGCCGCGCGCTGCCCAAGTGGCGTGACCACACGGACGACGGCAAGGCCGACCTGTTCGGCCGCAACAGCACCGGGCTGAAGGTGTACGCGGGCGACTCGACGAAGCTGTCCGCGGGGCAGCGCGCGAGCAACTGGCCGACGGGCACGCTCGTGCTGCCGTTCGGCGACCTCGACGGCGACCGCTGCAACGACGTGTTCGTCCGCTACCCGAAGGGCGAGGCCCGCGTCTACCCGACGGTCTGCGGCGGGCTGCCCGACCAGCAGTCGTTCCACGTCAAGGTGTCCTCGGACTGGAGCGGGTACGACGCTGTCGTCTCGCCCGGCGACCTGACGGGCGACGGCCGGGCGGACCTGCTGGCCCGGTCCGCCTCGACCGGGAAGCTGTACGTGTACGCGAACAACGGCGCGGGCGGCTTCAAGGCCCGCTCGCTCGCCGGGTCCGGCTTCGGCGGCTACAAGAGGCTGATCGCCGCCGGAGACCTCGACGGCGACGGCAAGAACGACCTGCTGGCCCTGGACGCGTCGAACGAGCTGTGGCGGTTCAGGGGGACCGGCGTCGGCACGTTCACGCCCCGGTCGCTGGTCTTCAAGGACTGGGGCACCTCCTACAAGGACGTGGTCGGCGGGCTCGACCTGTCCGGGGACGGCCGGGCCGATCTCATCTCGCTCGACAAGGCCGGCCGCGCCTGGCTGAACCGGGGCAACGGCCACGGCGGATTCGGCAACCGGTCGCAGGCCGGCAAGGCCACGAACTGGTCGGACATCCGCGTCTCCTGACGGCGCGGATCCGACGGCCACTCGGGACCACGGGGTCCCGACTGGCCGTCTTCGCGTCCGGCTCCGGTTCCGGCGGGTCCGCCCGGACCACCTCGCCCCGGAAGGGCAGACGGACCGGCCGGGCCCGTTCCCCGTACGCCGCCACAGCCGCCGCGCCCATGACGGCCGAGTCAGGTACCCGCAGCCCACCGTGACGCCCGGCCGAGCAGGGCGCCGTCCACTTCGTCTCCCGCCCGCCCTCGGCCCGCGGTCTCCGAGACCGGCAGCCGGCCGAGGAGATCACGATGACGGCTCACGCGAGCTGCCGGTCTGCGCGGCGTGATCAGATCCGAGCACCCCGCACCACCCGGCCCGCGCCCGGGTCCGACGGCCCTGCCGACCTGGTTGGACGGCAGTTCACCGCGCCCGGAACGTTGCCGCGAACTCAGCTGCCCACTTCAGCCGTTGAGGAATTCCGCACACCGGTAGGGGCCCAGCACGGCGCCTTCGGACGGCCGCAGGGTGACCTTGACGTCGTCGGTCCTGACCTTCGGTTCGAGTACGGACTGGGTGCGCGCCAGCGTGCAGACCAGCTGCCCCGTTCCCTGGTCGCGCCCCGTCTCCGGATAGGCGCCGTAGAGGTGCACCGTGACGTGGGCGCCCGTTCCGGTCACCGAGAAGCCGGGGATCTGGACGAAAGAGGTGAGCCGGTCGGCCTGCTCGGCGGGCGGCGGTCCCTCGAGGAGCAGCTTCACCACCGCGTCGAGGCTCTTGATCTCCCTGTCGAGCACGGGCACCCCGCGCAGTCCGCCGGCGGACGCGAAGTACAGCCGGGCCCCGCGCGTCAGCCCGGACGCGGGCTCGCCCGCGCCTATCACTCCGGTCGGCTGGACGCCGCAGCCCATGAGGGCGATCCCCAGCGCCGCGCCCATGAGCCCCTGCCTGACCTTCTTCACTCCGTGCCCTCTCCTGTACGCCGCAGGGGCAGCCGCAGCGTGAACACCGCGCCGTGCTGCGGTCCATCGGCCACGTCGATCGTGCCGCCGTGCAGCCGTGCGTTCTCCAGCGCGATCGCCGTACCGAGGCCGCTGCCCTGTCCGCTGTCGTCGGCCGTGCCACGCGTGCGGGCCGAGTCCGCCTTGTAGAACCGGTCGAAGACCCGCTCCCGAGCCCCCGGCGGCAGCCCGGGACCGCGGTCGGAGACCTCCAGCGTCACCCACTCCCCGTCTGCCGCGTGGGCCGTCCCGAGGGTCACGGTGACCGGCGGGGCTCCGTGCCGCAGTGCGTTGCCCACGAGGTTCGCGACGATCACGTCGATGCGGCGCCGGTCGACCACCGCCCGTACGCCCTCGTCGAGGTGTGTCCGCACCCGGTCCGTCCAGCCGCGCAGCGCCAGCGACGCGCGTACGGCGTCGGCGAGGTCCGTCTCGGCCGCGTTCAGCCGTACCGTCTTGGCGTCGAAGCGGGAGATCTCCATCAGGTCCTCGACCAGCCGGGACAGCCGCGCCGTCTCCGCGCCGACGGTACGGGCCGCCCGAGCCGCGTCCGGCGGCAGCTGGTCGGCGTCCTCCTCCAGGACGGTCGCCACCATCGTCATCGCCGCGAGGGGCGTGCGCAGTTCGTGGGACACGTCCGCCACGAAGCGGCGTGCCTTCGCCTCCTGTTCACGCAGTTCCGCGTCGGAGGCCTGGAGCGCGTCGGCGGTCTCGTTGAACGTCCTTGCCAGGTCGGCGAGTTCGTCGTGGCCGGTGATGACGACCCGGCTGCCGAGGTCCCCGGCGGCGAGCTCACGGGTGGCCCGGCGCAGCTTTCGTACCGGACGAAGGACCGTCCTCGCGGCCAGCAGCGCCAGGACTGCGGCCAGCAGCACCACCGGCACGGTGCCCGCCCGTACGGAGTCCAGCAGGGCGGCGGTGTCGTCGCGCTCGGCCCGCAGATCGGCGATCGCGAAGACCTCCAGGCCGGAGGTGCGGCGGTCCCCGTCGGTGTACATCACGGGCATGCCGACGACCAGATAGGGATCGCCCCGCCACACCACCCGCTGGAACCGGGCCTCGTCCCCGGTGTGTACGGCGGCGCGCAGTTCGGGGGTGATCCGGTCCTCCGTCCGGGCGAGCGAGTCGGATGCCGCGACGAGGTCCTGGTAGCGGGCGACCACGGTGCGGGCGCCGATGCCGTCCGAGACCTTCGCCGTGAACCGGGACAGCGACGACTGGTCGGGCGGTACGTCGAAGTCGGCGGCGACCGCGGTGACCCGTTCGCGGAGGTCGTTCACGGCGGCGTTCTGGGTGCGCTGGAGGACGGCGGTGCGGGCGTCCCGGTACGCGAGGGCGGTCGCGGTCACCGCGCTGATGAGGGCGACGACGACGAAGGCGACGACGAGCCGGATGCGCAGCCCGCCGACGAGCCGCCGGGAGCGGCTCTCCGGGGCGGCGCCGTGCAAGCCTCTGTCCGTACGGTTCACAGCGGCCCGAAGCGGTAGCCGAAGCCCCGCACCGTCTGTATGTACCGCGGCTTCGCCGGTACGTCCTCCAGCTTGGCCCGCAGCCGTGCGACCGCCGCGTCCACCAGCCGGGAGTCGCCCAGGAAGGTGTGGTCCCAGATGGACTCGAGGAGCTGCTCGCGGCTGAAGACCCGGCCGGGGGAGGCCGACAGCTCCAACAGCAGCCGCAGTTCGGTGGGCGGCAGCGCGACCGGGACGCCGTGCTTGGTGACGGTCAGCGCGGCGCGGTCGATGCGCAGGCCCCCGAGGTCGGGCGGGCCGCCCGCCCGCCCGGAAGCGGACCCGGACGGCGACGGCTCCGCACGGCGCAGGGCGGCCCGGATGCGGGCCTCCAGGACGGGCGCGGTGACCGGCTTGACGACGTAGTCGTCGGCGCCCGCCTCCAGTCCCGTCACGATGTCCTGGTCGTCGCCGCGGGCGGTCAGCATGATGACCGGCAGGGTCGCCGAGCGGGCGCGGATGCGGCGGCACACCTCGAAGCCGTCCATGCCGGGCAGCATCAGGTCGAGTACGGCCAGCTCGACCCGCGCGCCCCGCTCCCCGGTCAGCAGGGCGAGGGCCTGCTCGCCGGTGGCGGCGGTGTCCACGCCGTATCCGTGCCGGCGCAGCACGAGCTCCATTCCGTCCCTTACGGACGCGTCGTCCTCGATGAGCAGCACATGCGGCATGGGGCCGATTATGGGCACGCGGGGACCGTGTGCGACTACCCCGCACAGGGGCGGAAGCGCAGGCCGGGGGTATTGTTACGTTCCCATCATGTGGCCATGGACGGGCCATCATCCGCGGCGGCGAACGTGAAACGCATGAGATTCCTCAGGACGCCTCCCCGCACCACCGCCCGGCTGCGCATGGCCATCGTCGTAGCCGTGCCCGTACTCGTCTTCTCCGTCGCCTGCGGCGGCGGTGACGACAGCGCAGGCGGCGCGAAGAAGGACGACGCGATCGCCGACGTACCGGACGCGCCGTCCGCGAGCGCCGCGGAGGGCGGGAGCAGGCCGAGCACCCGGCCCGCGAGCAGGAGCGCCTCCTACGACGCCCACATGAAGTACGTCCAGTGCATGCGCGCCAAGGGCGGCTACAAGGACTTCCCCGACCCCAAGCTCAGCGGGTATTTCGACTGGACGAAGATCAACGAGATCGGCTCCCGCCCCGGCCGCAACGAAGGCATCAAGGGCGGCGAGAACGGCGTCTGCGTGAACGAGTTGCAGGCCGCCCTGACAGCCGAGCCCGAGATCGACCAGCAGAAGGCCTACGAGTCGATGCTCGCGCACGCCAAGTGCATGCGGGACAACGGCGTCTCCCAGTTCACCAACCCGACCATGAGCGGGGGCAAGGCCCAGCCGGGCGGCCGGCCGAACCCGACGTCCCGGGCCTTCGACGAGGAGTCGCCGTCGTACAAGCAGGCCCGCAAGGCGTGCGAGACGAAGCTGCTCGACGGTCTGGACGGCATGCAGTGAAGCGCCGCACCGCCCTCCTCACGCTCGGCACGGTGACCGTCGCCGCCGCCGTCACCGGGGGATTCCTGTTCCTCGGTGACGGCGGCGACGCGGGCGCCTCCGGGCGGGGCGGCGACCTGCCGCCCGCCACAACGGCCGTTGTACGCACCGACCTCGTGCAGTCCAAGACGGTCGACGGCAAGCTCGACTTCGCGCAGCGCCGCGCCGTCAAGTCCGCTGTCGAGGGCACGGTCACGGTGGCCGCTTCCGAAGGGAGGACGGTGGCAAGGGGGCAGACGCTCTACGAGCTGAATGACAAGCCCGTCACCCTCCTCTACGGTCCGGTCCCGATGTTCCGCGAGATGAAGGCGGGCGACCGGGGCAGTGACGTACTCCAACTGGAGCGCAATCTGCGCGACCTGGGGTTCGGGCCGAAGCTGTACGTCGACCCGTGGTACGACAAGGACACCGAAGCTGCCGTCAAGCAGTGGCAGAAGACCCTGAACCGCGACACCACCGGAAGGGTCGGCAAGGGCGATGTCGTCTTCCAGCCCGACCGGGTCAAGGTGGCCGAAGCCGACGCGGCGCTCGCCGACCAGGTCGTCCCGGGCGGGACGGTCCTGACGATCGCCTCCACCAGGCCCGTCGTACGGGCGCAACTGGAGCAGACCGACGGCGCGCTCACCTCAAGCGGCACCAAGGTCGAGGTCACCCTGCCGAGCGGGAAGACCGTGGCCGGCAAGGTCGCCGGGACGGTGCGCCCCGAGGAGTCCGCATCCGAGGGCGGTGCGGTCGCCCCGGAGGGCATCACCGTCGAGGTCGTCCTGGACGGCGGGGCGGGCGCCGCCTCTGGCGAGGACGCCAAGGCGTCGGCGAGCGTGAAGTTCGTCAGCGAGGCGCGCAGGGGAGTCCTCGCGGTTCCCATCGAGGCGGTCGTCGCCCTGCGCGGCGAGAACGGCGGCTACGGCCTCCAAGTCGTCCGGGGCACCACGTCGAAGATGGTGCGGGTGGAGACGGGCATGACGGCCGACGGGCAGATCGAGGTCAGTGGCCCCGACGTGCGCGAGGGCATGAAGGTCGGAGTGGCGAAGTCATGACACCGGCCCCGGTGATCGAACTGCGGGACGTCACCAAGTCCTACCCCGGCGGCGTCCACGCTCTGCGCGGAGTGAACCTGACCGTCGAAGAGGGCGAACTGCTCGCCGTCGTCGGCCCGTCCGGCTCAGGTAAGTCCACGATGCTCAACGTCATCGGCACTCTCGACAGGTCCACCACGGGCACCGTCCGGGTCGCCGGGTACGACGTGTCCGAACTCTCCGACTCCCGGCTCTCCGCCCTGCGTGCCCGTCACATCGGCTTCGTGTTCCAGCACTTCCACCTGGCGGCGGGGCGCGACGCGGTGGACAACGTCGCCGACGGGCTGCTGTACGCGGGCGTACCGCTGAAGGAACGGCGCGCGCGTGCGCGGGAAGCGCTCGCCAAGGTGCGGCTGGACCATCGCTCCTCGCACACGCCGAACGAGCTGTCCGGCGGCGAGAAGCAGCGCGTGGCCATCGCCCGTGCCCTGGTGGGCGCCCCCCGGCTGCTGCTGGCGGACGAACCGACCGGGGCGCTGGACACCGCGTCCGGTGCGATCGTCATGGAGCTGGTGCACGAGCTGCACGCGTCCGGAACCACCATCTGCGTGATCACCCACGACAACGAGATCGCGGACTCGCTGCCGCGCCGGGTCCGCTTCAGGGACGGCGAGATCGTCTCGGACTCGCGTTCCGGCACGTGCCCCGCCTCCTCACGCGCGGAAGGGGCCGGTTCATGAGGAATGACCTCAAGCCCTCCCGCCTCTCCGTCCGCGACATGCTCCGCGTCGGTGCGGTCGGCCTTCGCGCACGTCGCGCGCGCGTGGTGCTTTCGGCGCTCGGCATCGCGATCGGTATCGCGACCATGGTCGCGGTCGTCGGCCTGTCCGAGTCGAGCCGCGCGGACCTGATGGCCCAGCTCGACCGCCTCGGTACCAACCTCCTCACCGCCGAGGCGGGCGAGGACGCCATGGGCGGGGAGATCAAGCTCCCCGAGAACGCGGTCGCGATGGTCGAGCGCGTCGGCCCGGTGCGGTACGCCACGGCCACCGCCGACGTCGACGCCCGCATCCGCCGCAGCGACGTGGTCCCCGAGGAGCGCACCGCCGGCGTCACCACCCAGGCGGCCCGCATCGACCTGCTGTCCACGCTCGGCGGCGAGGTCGACAAGGGCGCCTGGCTGAATCCGGTCGGCGAACGCCTCCCGACGACGGTCCTCGGCGCGGTGGCCGCGGACCGCCTCGGCATCAGCCGCGCCGGCGAGACGATCATGATGAACGACACGCGCGTGGTCGTCGTCGGTATTCTCAAACCGATCGAACTGGTCCCCACCCTGGACCGGGTGGCCTTGGTCGGGTTCCCCGCCGCCGAGCGCTACTTCGGCTTCGACGGCCACCCCACCACCCTCTTCGAGCGCTCCACGGACGCCTCGGTGGAAGACGTACGGGCGATCCTGGCCCGCACCATCAGCCCCGGCAACGAGGCGGGGGTCAAGGTCTCCCGCCCCTCGGACGCGCTGGCCGCCAAGGCCGCCACCGACGAGGGCCTGACGACCCTGATGCTCGGCCTGGGCGCGGTCGCCCTCCTGGTCGGCGGTGTCGGCGTCGCCAACACCATGGTCATCTCCGTCCTGGAGCGCCGCCAGGAGATCGGCCTGCGCCGCTCGCTGGGCGCGACCCGCAACGCGATCCGGCTCCAGTTCCTGACCGAGTCGCTGCTCCTGTCGGCCCTGGGCGGGGCGGCGGGCGCGCTGCTGGGCGCGGCAGCGACATACGGCTTCGCGCAGGTCCAGGGGTGGACGGCGGTCGTCCCGCCCTGGTCCCTGGCGGGCGGCCTGGCCGCCACCCTCCTGATCGGCGTGGTCGCGGGCCTCTATCCGGCGGTCCGCGCCTCCCGTCTCCACCCGACGGTGGCGCTGAACGCGGCGTGAGGCGACGGCGTACGGGGCGCCCTCGTGAGGCGGCGCCCCGTACGCCCCACGCCGCTCCCGGCCGCCGGGGTCGGACGCGTGAGCGGGGCGGACCCGGGCGCCGAAGGACACCGCCCGCTCCGAACTGAAGGCCGAGCGGCAGCGGCTCGAACCGCTCACCGCGTCCACCGCTCCGACCGGCACGTAGTGGCACGGCCGGTCACAGATTCAGGTCCAGGCGTCATGGAGGTCCTGGGGCGTGAGAGTGGAGACGTCGGCGGTGCAGCCGCTGCGGGTGACGGCGAGCAAGGGGGTGGTGTCGTCGGCGCCGGGAAGCTGGGAGCGGTGGGTGACAAGGCGGGCGAGGTCGCGGTTGTCGAAGGGTTCCTTCTCCAGACACTTGACCGAACCCACGAGGGTGATCTTCTTGGCGATGGGGGCGCGGTCGGCGCCGACGATGTCGATCTCCGGGTCGTTGGTGCGGATGAGCAGAACGGGCAGTTTCGACAACGTCCGGTCGAATGCCTTCTGCAGCGTCCCCTCGAAGCTCGGGTCCTCGCGTACGAGGTAGGGCATCTCGTCGAGGACCACCACGCTGGGAGAGCGGGTGGGCAGCGCGGAGGCCAGGCTGATCGCACCGGCACCCCGGCGGCAGGCGGCCGCTGCCGGGAGCGACGACACGCGCCCGCGGCAGCCCCTCCGCAGCAGGGTGCCGTGGAAGGATCACGGCGATCCGACAGGCCTACTGGACCGGATCGCGAACTCGGAACGTGGGAGAAGAGATGTCCCTTCCGGACCAGGGGCGGGAGGCCGAAGCCGCAGCGGCCCTCGGCTTCGACCTCAGTGAATGTGCCCAGGAGCCCATTCACCGGCTGGGCAGGATCCAGTCCCACGGCACCCTGCTCGCGGTGGAGGCCGATACCGGCACCGTGGACACCGCAGCCCTGAACACCGGTTGCTTGCTGGGGATCGCGGCCGAGGAGTTGGTCGGGGGGCCCATCACGCGGGTGCTGTCCCCCGAGCAGTGGGCCGAGGCGCTCGAGATCGGCGCTCAGCATGAGGCGGCAAGCCTGGTTCTCCCTGTCTCCATCGATGTGGCGGGCGCCCCCCGGATGTTCGATGTGACCGCGCACCGGCAGGGGCCCTTACTGGTCCTGGAGTGCGAGCCGCGCGCAGTCGCGGCGCCGCACTTCGCACACTTCTACCAGGGAGTCCGGCGGGCCCTGACTCGTCTGCGGTCCTCGAGGACAGCGGCTGAGTGCTACCGGGAGGCCACCCATGAGATCCGTGCGCTGACCGGCTTCGACCGGGTGGTCGCCTACCGCTTCGACGGAGAGAACGGGCCGGGAGAGGTGGTCGCGGAGGAACTCACCGCCGGCCACGAGCCCTGGCTCGGGCTATGGTTCCCCGCCAGTGACATCCCGCCCCAGGCGAGGCGGCTCTACCGAGACAACTGGATCCGGGCGATCGCCGACGTGGACGACATCAGTGTGGGCCTGCACCCTCCGCTCCGAGCCGATTCGAGCCTGCCACTGGACCTGTCGAACTCTGTACTGCGTACCGTGTCCGGCTTCCACCTGGAGTACCTGCGGAACATCGGTGTGAAGTCGTCGATGTCGGTGAGCGTCCTCCGGGAGGGTGAGCTCTGGGGGCTGATCGCCTGTCATGGCTACGACGCCGTCACCATCCCTCCGGAACTGCGGGCAGCATGTGAGTTCTTCGGCGTGGCCTTCTCCCTCCAACTCGCGGTCATCGAGGAACGAGAGCAGGCCGAGGCGCTCACCGCATCCCGCGAGCGCCTTGGTCAGATCATCCCCCGGGTGACGTCAGACCTGGAGGACTCGCTCCTGGCAGGCGACGACGCCTTCAGAACACTGCTGGAAGCCGATGGCGCGGTGCTCTGCCGAGGCGGTCGCAGCGTCATCAGCGGGATGAGTGTTCCACCCGCTCTGCTGGAGAACCTCCGGGCCCGCGCGGCAGGCCTGGCGCCCGGCACGGTCTGGAGTACGGACCGCCTCTCCGAGGAACCGGACCATCCCGACGACATGGCGGAAAGCGGTCCGGCGGGGGTGATGATGGTGGCGTTGAGCCGCTCGGGTGACTTCCTCGCCTGGTTCCGCAGGGCTCGTCCGACAGCCCGCCAATGGGCCGCCGACCCTTCCAGACCCGTCCAGGTCGGACCGCGAGGCGAACGGCTCACCCCTCGCGGCTCAGGTGCCGTCTTCCGCGCGGTGGTACACGGACAGAGCCTGCCCTGGACGCCGACCGACCGCGCCACCGCGCAGGAACTCTGGCGCACGCTGACAGGACTCGTACTCCGGCACGAGGCGGAACTGGCAGCGTTGAACGAACAGTTGCGTATCACCAACTCCGACCTCGACGCATTCGCCCATGTGGCAGCTCACGACCTCAAGGAACCGCTACGGGGCATCTCCAACGCCGCGACCTTCGTCATCGAGGACGCCGCAGCGGAGCTCGACGCGACCACCGTCCGCCGGATGCTCACCATGCGGCGACTGGCCGGCCGGATGGACGACCTGCTCAACTCGCTGCTGCACTTCGCCCGACTGGGCCGGGGCGGACTGCACCGCACCCGTGTGCCACTGGGCCGGGCGCTGGACTCCGCACTCGACGTGGCCGGGGAACGTCTGGCCGAGGGCCACGTGCGGGTCATCAGAAATGATCTGCCCGAGGTGTACGCCGACGAGAACCGGCTCTACGAAGTCCTGGTCAACCTCCTGGTGAATGCGGCCAAGTACGCCGCCGACCGGGACGATCGCACGGTCGAGGTCCGGGTCGACATGCTCCGTCCACCGTCAGGCGGGCCCCCGCAGCAGACCGTAGTGGTCCGCGACAACGGCATCGGTATCCCGTCCGACCAGCAGCACGATGTGTTCGAGCTGTTCCGCAGACTGCACGGGCCGGGCGAGCGCGGTGGCGGCACCGGCGTGGGACTCGCGATCGTCAAGCGGATCGTCGAGCGGCACGGCGGCGAGCTGTGGCTCGACAGCGAACCGGGCCGCGGGACCACCTTCTTCTTCACTCTGGGTCAGGAAGGAGGCTGAGCGGCAGGGCCCTCGTCCCTGCCCTTCGCCTTTCGCTGCCAGTAGTCCACAGCCCCCTTCAGCACCGTACGGAAGAGTTCGAAGTTGACCGGCTTGTAGATGTAGCTGTCGGCGCCTGCCGCGTAGCTCGTGTCCACCTCCTCCGGTTCGGTGGACGAGGTGAAGACCACCACGGCCACGTCGTTCAGTTCGGGCCGGGAGCGGATCGATCGGAGCACTGCGCCTCCACTGAGACCAGGCAGGTTCAGGTCCAGGAGGACGAGCCCCGGTCGGCGTGCGGCTTGCAGCAACCGCTCGACGAATCCGGTTCCCCGGTCGGTGAACTCCAGCGTCAGACCGGGGTGGGTGCGACCGAGCGCCCGCGCGATGGCCTCGGCGTCCTCCGCCGAATCCTCGAGCACCCAGACGAGGTCGTGATCGACCCTGTGCTCCTCGGCGGCCCCGCTCATCCGATCACCTCCGCCCGTGCGGCGAGCACGGCGATGTCGTCGGCGCCCGTCGCCCGGAATTCCACAACTGCCTCTGCCAGCCGCTCGGCGAACCCCAGTGCCTCACCGGCGCCCGTCTGCGCCACCGCGTTCCGCAGACGTGATTCGAAGAACGTTCCGTCAGCCGCTCTCGCCTCAGTCACTCCATCGGTGAACATCACCAGTGTGTCCCCCGGTGCGACGTGCGTCGCCCCGGACCCGTAGCCGATGTCCTCCAGCACACCGAGCAGATCCCCGTGGGCCGGGAGCTCCTCCACGGTGCCGTCCTCACGCCGTATCAAAGGCGCCGGATGTCCAGCACTCCAATAGCACAGGCGGAATCCCTTCCCGTCGGGCACCAGTACCGCCACCAGCGCTGTCACGAAACGGGACGTGCCCTCCCTGACCAGGGCCTGATTCAACCGTCCCAGCGCGTGCTCGGGCGTCCTGCCGTCCTCGAGGAGGGTGCGCAGGGTATGGCGGGCCAGCCCCGTGAGTGCAGCTGCCTCCGCCCCGCGACCGCAGACGTCACCGATGAGGAGGGTCACACCACCCTGTGCCCCCGGGACGGCGTCGTAGAAGTCACCGCCCACATCGAGCGAGACGTCGCCCACCTCGTATGCCGAACTCAGCGTGAGCCCCGCAATCCGCGGTAGCTCCCTCGGGAGCAGATGCCGCTGGAGAGAGACCACGTGGCGGCGCCGCTGTTCGTACAGGGCGCTGCTGTCGATGGCCAGCGCGGCCCGGTCGGCAAGATTCGCAAGGAACCGCGAGGCCCCCTCGGCGGCGAACGCCTGGTGGTAGAGAAACGTCAGGGTGCCCAGGGCCCGGCCCCGGGCCTTGAGCGGATTGACGCTGAGCGCGCTCACGGCACGCCCCGCCCCGGATGACGCGGGCCCGAAGGGCCCCCCTTCCAGCTCCTCACTTCTCAGTACCAGCCCCTGGCCGCTGTCGATTACTCGGTGCAGCACATCAGTCAGCCAGGGGTCCTCGGCCGCAACCCTGCCGAGCCACTGCTGTTCACCCGCGTCCATATGTGCGGAGGACACGGGGGTCAGTCCGCCGGCGTGAAGCAGATGCAGGACGCACCCCTCGGCGACGGCGGGGACCGCCGTGCGAGCCACCCGGCGCACGGTCCTCTCCACGTCAAGGCTGGCATCCATCTGCAACGACGCCTCCGCCAGGAAGGCGTCACTCACCTGAAGCAGCTCGGCGTCGCGCCTCGCCATGATCCGCCTGTCCGAGACCATGGCGACCTCGGCCACCTGCTTCAACCGGGTCCGCAGCGTCGCATCGACCGCGTCCCTGTCTGCGGTGCCGACCATGAACGACGCCCAGCCGCCCTGCCCCAGCGGCACGGCACACTCGGCCACGCTCCGCGCGCCCGCTGCCGTCAGAACCTGGACCTGCGGCATGGCGCCGTCGAGTTCCGACACCTCGTGAACCGTGACAGCCGGATCGCCGTCCGGAGCACCGGAAGCGCCCGATTCGCCGAAATCCTGTTCGAACTTCATGAACGAAGGCGTCGGCTCCGCCAGGGTGACACTCCGCAGATCGTGCAGCAGCCCGCCGGTCCAGCGGGTGCCCACGACGGCCAGAACACCGGGCATACGGAGCAGCATGCCGTAGAGAGAATCGGCAAGCCCTGTCACGTCCGGCGCCGTTTCGGCGACACGCCAGAGCTCATGCAGATGGCCGGACCACCATCCGTCGTCCGCCTGCGGGGAAGCCCCGTTCCCGTGCTGCTCCACTGCTGGTCCGCCGTTCCGTATCACTACTGTCGGCCCCGGCCCGTCACGGAAAACGCTATGTCACCCAGCGGCTGAGCGCCTCCAGACGCGGTCTCGGCGGCGGCGCTCCGCACGAGACGCGAGAGGCTGATCGCCAGGGACCCGCATGCGCAGAGCCGCAGCCCGCCCGGTGCTGGAACGTGCGGTAAACGCCGTCGCCGGTGACGCGGCGGTGCCGCCGCTCCAAGCGGCTCACCGCTCCTGAGCGGTGCCGACGCGGGCCGGCCCCACCCCCGCCCGGTGCCCGAGCCGGCCGGGCGGGAAAGAAGGTGCGTGCTGCCCGACGAGCCCGCAGCCGATGGTCGCCGACTTCGCCGTGGATCCGAAGAAGTACGTGATCGTGGAGGTCCGCTTCTTGCTCTGTAAGTCGTGCTGCGCCTGCTTCGTCCAGTCGATTTGCCAAGGCGGCCGGAGTGGTTCGTCGATCACTCTCCGGGCTTCCTCTCGGCGGCTTCGTGCCGGAGGTGGCTGTACTCCTCCAGAAGCCGGATGGACTCCTCGGGGTCCTCGGACTTGGCGGCGCGGGCTTCGAGGTCGCGAAGGTGTGAGTCGAGGACGGGATTCCGCGCGATGGCGTACTGCGTCCACCACAGGCGCATGAAGGCCGGCACGGGGGTGATGTTGAAGGCGTCGCCGATGACGCGCTTCCAGTGAGCCTCAAAGTCCGGGAGGAGGTGCGGAGTGTGTTCCTGAATCGCCAACCGAAGTGCTTGAGGTGTGTGTTCGGGCATGGGCGGCAACCGCAGGGGTTCCCCCTCGTACCCATCGAAGTGGAGTGCATGGGCGGGCATGGTTCCGGCTCCTTGGTCTGGAGGGTGGGTCAGGCCGCCTCGTGCCGGTCCTTGTGCGACTGGTGCCGACGGGCCATCTGCTCGAACCACTCGGCCGGCACCAAGTAGGCGACCGTCTTCCCCCTACGGGTGATGGCGGCGGCCTCACCGGCAATCCGGGTCCGGTCGAGGATCTCGCCCATCCCCTTGCGCAGGTCGATGGTTGTGTACGTCTTCGTCTCCATACACTGAAGCATATAACAACTATCATAGTTGGCATATGTGCTCGTGGGGTACTGACGACCGGAAGGAGCTGATGGACGCGTTGGGCGCAGAACGGGCACACAGGGCACTCGATCGGCCTTGAGTAGCAACAAGGCCCCGGGCTGTCGGCCTGGGGCCTTGAGGTGGTGCTGCATGGAGCGGGTGACGAGAATCGAACTCGCGCTCCGAGCTTGGGAATCACCGGATGCTCGGGCGTCAATGCGCGACCTGACCTGCGGGAACAGGCTGATGCTTCCCGGATCTGAGTGTCGTATCGGTACCTGTGATGACCGCTCTTTACCGCTCTGACTGGCACGTAATGGCACGGCCGGTCACAGGTTCAGGTCCAGGCGTCATGGAGGTCCTCTGAGGTGAGAGCGGGGACGTCGGCGGTGCAGCCGTTGCGGGTGACGGCGAGCAGGGGTGTGGTGGCATCGGCGCTGGGCGGCTGGGAGCGACGGGTGAAGAGGCGGGCGAGGCCGCGGTTGTCGAAGGGCTTCTTCTCCAGCCACTTGACCGAACCCACGAGGGTGATCTTCTTGGCGATGGGGGCGCGGTCGGCGCAGCGAGCCGGGGCAGCATGCACGCTTCATCGCCACCGTCCGCACCGTTTTCGAGCAGATGGGATGGGACGATGCCGCTTCCTGGGCGGCGTCGAGTGAGCCGACTGCCGTCACCGTGGTTCACCGCCCCGGCGGGCACGCAGCGGGCACGCAGCGGGCACGGCGATCACTCGTACACGACTGCGGCGCTCAGGCGCGAGTGAACGGCGTCGGCGACCCGTCCCAGCGCAGCCCGATCCTGTCCACGACCTGGGTCGCGAGCGTCCATGCGGCCTCGTTGTCGGCCGCGCATACCCGTGACCCCTCTACGTTCAGCACCCCGTCGAAGACGTCGTCTCCCATGACAGGCATAGCGCGGTTCCAGATCGATACCCGAGTGAGCGCGGTCTGCCCGTGAGTCTGGACGACGATGTGTTTGCCGTCGCTACAAGCTGGCGCGTTGTCCCAGTCCAGCTCCGGAGGATCGGTGGATCCGATGAGGAGCACCGGATGATTTGTGCAGAAGTCCACAGCCCCAACCAGCATGACGCCCCTCCTGATCTGCTGAGACGCGCGGAGAGTATCGCCGCGCGAGGTGGAGGCCGCAGAATCTCGGCGACTCAGGCCAGGCCTGCCCCGAGGGCGCGGCGCACGGCGTCGGCGCGGTCCTTGATGTCCGCCTTGGCGAAGAGGTTGTTGATGTGCGTCTTCACCGTGGCCTCGCTGATGAAGAGCTTCTCGGCGATGGCACGGTTCGGCAGGCCCTGGCCGATCAGGGTGAGGACCTCGCGCTCGCGCGGGGTGATGTCGCCGGGCAGCGGCTGTCCGGGGGCCGGGGGCTTGGTGCGGACCGTCTCCAGGAGGCGGTTCTGGACTTCGCGGTCGAGGACGGACTGCCCGGCGGCGGCGGCGCGGATGGCGCGGGTGATGTCCTGGCGTCCCGCGTTCTTGGTGAGGTAGCCGATGGCGCCGGCGCTCAGCGCGGCCAGGATGGAGTCGTCGTCGGCGAACGTGGTCAGGATGACCACGGCGACCTCGGGGTGCTCCTCGGTGAGCCGCCGGGTCGCCTCGGTGCCGTCCATCACCGGCATCCGCAGGTCCATCAGGACCACGTCGACCGGGCCTGCGGCGACTGCGGCGAGTACTTCGGTGCCGTCGGCGGCCGAGGCGACGACGTCGATGTCCTCGGCCAGCCCGAGGACCGCGGCCAGCGGCTCCCGTACGGCAGCCTGGTCGTCGGCGACGATCACACGCAGCCGCTGGGGATTCTGCGTCGGTTCACTCATCCCGGTATCACTGCCTCCACTAGCCAGCCGCCTTCGTCCGGTCCTTCGGTGACCGGGCCCGCAGTGATCGTGCCACCCAGCAGGGCGACCCGTTCCCGCATGCCGATCAGCCCCATTCCGCTGCCGACGCCCGCGCGCACCGCACGGGTCGCCGCGCTGTTACGGATCCTCAGTGTCGTCGATGCGGCATCGAACGTCAGCTCCACGTGCACCTCGCCGCCGGGCGCGTGCCGGACGGCGTTGGTCAGCGACTCCTGCGCGATCCGCAGCAGGTTCTGCGTGACCTGGGACGGTACGTCGCGCGGGGTGCCGGTGAGGGTGAGGGCGTCGCGGTGGCCGGACGAGTCGAGCATCGCGGTCAGGCTGCCCACCAGCGGCAGGGAGTCCTCGCGGAGCGCGTGCACGGTCCACTGGGCCTGCTTCAGGCTCTCCTTGACCATGCTGTGCGCCTTCTGGTTCGCCTCGCGGACTTTCTCCAGGTCACCGGTTTCGATCAGGGCGTCCGCCAGTTCCAGCTGCATGTTGATGCCCGCGAGGGAGTGGGCCAGGACGTCGTGCACGTCGCGGGCGATCCGTCCCCGCTCGGTGAGGACGGCGGCCTGGGCCTCGGCGCGGGCAGCCCGCTCGGCGGACTCCGCGGCCTCGATGACTGCCTGGACGGCGCGTCGGCGGCTGCGGTTGATGATGCCGAGGACGACCGGGGTGCCGGTGGCCAGACCGACCGCCCAGGGCAGCAGGTGGTGGCCGGGGCCGATGCGCAAGTACAGGACTCCGCCGCACAGCAGGCTGCAGAACGCCGCGAGGGCCAGGGCCGGCTTGGGCTGCAGCCGGTATCCGGCGTGGCCGACGATGAAGAACGCGAAGAGGTAGCTCGACCCGCTGCGGCTGACGGCGATCAGGGCGGCCGCGGCGACGATGCCGAGGGTCAGCCAGATCAGGGCGACGCGGGGCGGGACCCTGTGCTCGGGCAGGTGCCGGGCGAGGAGGGCGAGGGAGTTGACGACGATGAGCGCGGCGACCACGAGGCCCCGGCCGCTGAGACCGATCGGCCGCACCGTGATGAACGCGGAGCCGATGACGCAGAGGGTCAGGACCCAGCCCACGCGAGGATCGTGACCTGTGAAGGTCAGGGCGCCGGATGCCCGGTACGGGGCCGAGCCCGTACCGGGCGCGCTCTGCTCCGCAGGGGCGCTCTGCTTTTCTGGGACGCTCTGTGCTTCGGGCACGGCGTGACCATAGTCCACGGTCAGGCCGTGCGGTCGAGAGAGGGCGCCGGGTGCGTCGCTGCGGTCGTCTGCGCCTGCCTGCCGTTCACCATCCGGCTCCGGATGAAGATCGTCGCGAGTCGCGTGACGACCTCGGTGAGTGCCATCAGGACGAAGGCCGCGACCCAGGCCTGGTCGGTGGTGATGTGGTGGGCGATGCTGAACCGCGCGACGTTGTCGGCGCCGCCGTGCGAGACCCAGAACTGGAAGCCCATGCGGGCGCCCATGCCGAGCACCCAGAGGATCGCGGAGACCGCGCCGGCCTTGATCAGCAGGTGCTCGCCCGCAACCCGGATGCGGGTGTAGACGCCGCCCGCGATGCCGAGCGCCGCGCCGACGGCCATGAGCGCGCCGATCAGCACCAGGTCGTTGCCCGCGGCGGGCACGCTGTCGAGGTACGTGTGCGCCACGAAGGCCACGATCCCCAGCGGGATCAGGAAGGTCTTGAGGTCCAGACGGCCTTCCCGCAGCTGCCGGAAGACGATCAGGACGAGGGCGATGTCGGTGATCCACTCGGTCGTTGTCATGCCCTCAAGAGTGCTGGCGCAGGGCCTCGCGCACCTGGACCCATGGGTGGAACGACAGGTGGAGATCGTCGTCCCGCACTCATCCACCCCGCCTGCCCGCGCCTCTGCGCCGTACCGCTCGGCGAGGTCCGAGACGAGCTCTGAGAGGCAGGTGCACAGATCCATGACGGCGGCCGCGCGCTCGGGGTCGGCAGGGGCGACATGGGTCGGCACGACATGCGCCCTGAGGCGGGGCGGTGGCAGAGGCGGCTCCGGCGCCGCGACGAGTGCCGCCGGGCGAGGCCGGCGCCGTAGGGAAGTACTCCCACAGCGTCCACCGGCCCGCTGTTGCCCGGACTGCAGACACCCGTACCTGGGCTTCCTCGTCCGGACTCGCCCACGCAGGGTCTTGGTCCCGGCACCCTCGAACGGCTCACCGGCCAAGATTCCGGACTTGCGGTACTCGCCGAACCGCGAGGCGATATCGCCTGCGACCTCGTCCGCTCGGAGGTCTCCCACCTCGGAGAACTCGACGAGTCGACCGTCGGACAGTAGCTGCTGGCGAGGCTCGATGAACTCATCCACGGTGTAGACCGTGAACTCCGGGGCGGTCTTGACGATCACGCCGCTTGGAAGAACCAGCCGTCGGATCCGCGCCACGTCGGCATCCTTGTCGCCCCTATGGTCGAAGGCGCCGAAGAGCTCGGTAGTCACTGCGCCGATCTCGGGCTTGGACACGGGCGCGAGAGCAACACCGGAGGGACGAGCGCTCAGTCGCCAAGACCCCTCCCGGCCGACCGGGGCGGACGCGGCATCCTGACCCTCGGCGGAGCTGCCCGTGATCCGAGGTCCGGACGGCCCGGACAGGGCTGAACGCAGTCGGAACTGCGACGAGCGCCGGGCAGCGGTCCCTTGGTCAGGGTGTCTGGTTGGAGTCCATGAGCCGGCTCTCCCAGGCCCAGGCGGCGGTCTCGACCCGGTTGCGGACTTGGAGTTTGGTCTGGATGGTCGCCAGATGGCTCTTGACGGTGCTCAGGGAGATGAACAGGGCGGCGGCGATCTCCTGGTTGGTACGGCCCCTGGCGATGGCGCGGACGACCTCGATCTCGCGGGCGGAGAGCGGCTGGACGGGCCGGGCCGCGGTCGCCTTCCGGGCAGGGGCGAGGTCGCGTAGCAGACGCAGGGTGATGGAGGGGGAGATCAGGGCGTCGCCGCTGTTCGCGGCGCGGACAGCCTCGACCAGTAGGGCCGGGCCGGCGTCCTTGAGTACGAAGCCGACGGCCCCGGAGTGCAGGGCGCCACGGACGTACTCGTCGAGGTCGAAGGTGGTGACGATGACCACCCGCAGTGGGTCGACCACGCCAGGGCCTGCCAGGGCCCGGGTGACCTCGATGCCGTCCAGTTTCGGCATCCGGATGTCGACCAGGCAGACGTCCGGGCGCATCCGCCGGGCCAGCTCGACCGCCTCGGCGCCGTCCGCCGCCTCGCCGACCACGGAGATGTCCTCCTGGTCCTCCAGGATGAGCCGCAGGCCGCGGCGGACCATCGCTTGGTCGTCGGCGAGCAGGACGGTGATGCTCAACAGCGGTCTCCCGCGGGGAGTGGCAGGGTGGCGAGGACGGACCAGCCGGTGTCGTGCTCCGGGCCGGCGGTGAGCGTGCCGCCGAGGGCCTCGACCCGTTCGCGCATGCCGATCAGCCCGAAGCCGCCCTGATGCAGATGGCGGGCCGGACCGCCCGGAGCGTCGTCGTGGACCGTGACGGTGACGCCGTCATGCTCCTGGGCGATGTGGACGGTGGCCGAGCGGGCGTGTGCGGCGTGCCGAGCGATGTTGGTCAGGGATTCCTGGACGATCCGGTACACGGTGGTGCTCACCTCGGGTGGCCAGGCCACCTGGTCAGCGGGCAGGTGCAGGTTGACCTCGGGGCCGTGGCCCTCGAACCGGCGGACGAGGTCGGTCAGTTGCTCCCGGCCCGCGACAGTGGGGGAGGTCGTGGTCGCGTCGTCGGTGTCCCGCAGCAGGCCGACGACGCGGCGCATGGCAACCAACGCCACGCTGCCGGCTTCCTCGATGTCGGTCAGGGTGCCGTCCAGTGCCTCGGGTCGCCGTCGGCCGACCAGGCGGGCGGCCTGGGCCTGCACCACGATGCCGGTGATGTGGTGGGCGACCACATCGTGCAGCTCCCGGGCCAGGGCGAGGCGCTCCTCGCGCCGTACGGCCTCGGCGGCCGCACGGCGGCGGAAGTCGAGGAAGCGCAGCCCGAGCCCGATACCGAGCGCGAGGACCCAGACTTGCGTACCGACCCGGAACGGGGTGCTGGGAGCCTCGCTGGACAGCAGGCCGGCGGCCATGAGTGCCAGCCCGCCGACCGCGATACCACCCGCCTGGCGCCAGGGCAGCGCCCTGATCGCGGAGCCGCCGAGGACGAGCAGGGCCAGCACCGCGGCGGCGCCGGGCTCGCCGGGCAGGTGGGCGAGCCGGGCGGTCAGGCCGGCGATCCCCGCGACGGCGAGGCCGATGACGGCCGCCCGGCCCGGGTGCCGCTCTCGTCCCAGCGCGACCAGGCAGATCACCGCCCCGACCGTGCTGTCGAAGGCCCAGACGCGGCCCTGGCCGGCGTACTGGACGGCCATCAGGACCAACACCACGGAGAACACCACCCCCAGGATGGTGTTGACGGCGGTCCTCGGCCCCCAGGCCGGTCGATGTCCCGTGCTCACCGGGCTCACGCTAGGCGATCACCACCGGCCGCTGAACCGGCCGAAAGTACGACTCGGGGGCACCTGAACCGTTCCTCCGGTCGGTGCGGGGACCGCGGCGCGGTCAGCAGGCTGTGGCCATGGCAGACCTCATCTCCGCTCCTCTTGCGCTCGCAGTCTCGGCCGCCCACGCCGAGAAGACCGTGCGAAGCCCGCTGCTGTACACATGGTGGGCCCTCAACCTGGCCGTCCTTCTCGCGGTCGGCTATGGCATCTACCGGTTCGTGAGGAAGTCGCGCGAGAACCGCGGCTCGCGCGGCTGATTCGGGAGGAACACATGACACCGGTACTGGAAGCCGTGCGGCTCGGCAAGCGCTACGGCCACCACCAGGCGCTGACCGACTGCGACCTGGACATCCCGCAGGGGCGGGTGATCGGCCTGGTCGGTCCCAACGGCGCCGGCAAGTCGACGCTGCTGAACATGGCCTGCGGGCTGATCAGGCCGAGCTCGGGCAGCATCCGCGTGCTCGGCGCGGAGCCGGCCGCGAACCCGGCCCACCTGGCCAAGGTCGGCTTCGTCGCGCAGGACACGCCCGTATACACCGACCTGTCCGTCGCGGACCACCTGCGCATGGGCGCCCGGCTGAACCCGAGCTGGGACGGTCGGCTCGCGCAGCGGCGGATCGCCCGGATGGGACTGGACCCAAAACGGAAGGCGGGCCGGCTCTCGGGCGGTCAGCGCGCCCAGCTCGCACTCACCGTCGCGGCAGCCAAAAGACCGGAGCTGCTGATCTTCGACGAGCCCGCCGCGGCGCTCGACCCGCTGGCCCGCTCCGGCTTCCTGGACAGCCTGATGGAGTCCGTTTCCGAACTGGGTGCCGGCGCGATCCTCTCCTCGCACGCGCTCGCCGACGTGGAGCGGGTCTGCGACTACCTCGTCGTGCTGGCCGGATCCCGGATCCAGCTCGCCGGCGATGTGCCTGAGCTGCTGGCGAGCCACTACCGGCTCGTCGGGGCCCGCGACGCCGTCGCGGCGCTGCCCGCGGCGGTGGAGTTCATCAGCGTCGATCACACGCCGCGGGAGACCACCGCGATCGTCCGCGCCGACGACGGGCTGCCGGCCTCCAGTTCCTGGACCGTGGACGCCCTCGACCTGGAGGAGCTGGTCCTGGCCTACATGACCCGGGCGAACCAGACCGCCGCCCAGCCCGCCCCGATGCCCACGGAGACCCACTCATGATCTGGCTGACCTGGCGTCAGTTCCGCGTGCAGGCGCTGGTGGGCCTCGGTGCGCTGCTGCTCCTCGCGATCCATCTGGTCTACCTGGGCCAGCAGATCCACAGCGGATACGACGACAACCTCGCGCACTGTGCGGGCCGTGACAACTGCTCCGGCGTGCTGGCCGCCTTCGCCGACCAGTACGGCTTCGAGGTGGACCTGCTCAGCTATCTGCTGCTGGCTGTCCCCGGCGCCATCGGCGTCTTCTGGGGGGCGCCGCTGGTCACCCGTGAGCTGGAGGACGGCACCCACCGGCTGGTGTGGAATCAGAGCGTGACCCGCAGCCGGTGGCTGGCGGTCAAGCTCGGGTCGATCGGCCTGCTGAGCATGGCCGTGTCCGGCGTCTTCAGTCTCCTGCTGACCTGGGCCTCCGGTCCGGTCAACGACGTCCTGAACAACCGGTTCGAGCCGGTGCTGTTCGGCTCGCGCGATATCGCGCCGCTCGCCTACGCCGCCTTCGCCTTCATGCTGGGCAGTGCTCTCGGCCTGTTCATCCGCCACACGGTGCCCGCCATGGGAACGACCCTGGTACTCTTCGCCGTCCTCCAAGTCGTCATGCCCACGCTGGTACGGCCGCACTACGAGACTCCGGTCCGCACCTCGGTGCCGCTCACCTCGCAGATGATCAGCGGTCTGACAAAGATCGGTACCTATGGTGAGATCGGCGGCCTGCGAGTGCCCGGCGGGCCCTGGGTGGTGAAGACCAGCGCCATTCTCGACTCCGCAGGCAGGGAGATCGGCCACAGCGACTGGTACCAGGACTGCACCAACAACAAGTCGATCAACGAAATGCCGGGCTGCTTGGCCAAGGGGAACATCCACGTGGACATCTCCGAGCAGCCGGCTGACCGCTACTGGACGTTCCAGTGGGTCGAGACCGCGATCTTCGCCGCCCTGACCGCGGTGCTGGCAGTCCTGTGCTTCTGGAGAATCCGCGGCCGACTCGCCTGAACCTCCCTCTCGCGGTTGTTCCTGAACCGCGGGCATCCCTTCATCGCCGCGATTGACCTGGCCGTACGCCGGGTCACTTACTACCCCTCGGACAACACCGGAGCCCCAGGTCGTTGACCTGGGGCTCCGAAGAAGAGCGGGTGACGAGAATCGAATTCGCGCTCTGAGCTTGGGAATCAGCGGTGCTTGGGCTGCCAGAGGGGCCCTGACCTGGACCTTCGCACGTCACAGGCGGATGGCCCCGGTCTCTGGAAGCTGCATCTGACCGCTGTTGTCCGCTCTGCTGGCTGCGGATGGGGCACGCGGCTGGCGGTGCAACACAGGCTGCCAAGGCGCGTGCGCCGGGCGGGCGGCGAGTCAGAGGGGGATGACGCGTACCTGATTGCCGCAGAGTTTGGTCATGTCGTCCCTGTCGGAGGTCAGGAGGGCGACGGGTTTCGGCTGGCGCAGGGCAACCTCGGCGACCGTGGCGTCGATGGCGTACTTGTGTCCGTGCAGCCCGGCGGCTTTGAGGAGCTCCGCTGCCGTTTTCGCCGCCTGTTCGGTGACCGGTTCCACTTTGATCCGGGACAGGGTCCAGTTCAGGCGTGGCATGTTGGTGCGGGAGTGGGTGACTTCCACGATGGTGTTGGCCCCGATCACCAGGTCGGCTCCCATGTCGTGGAAGACCTGAAGCATCGCGAGGAGCTTGCGGTCCTGGGTGATCCAGGCGGAGAGCCCTTCCGAGTCCAGGACGACGGTCTCGATGCGCTCGCTCACGCGGCGTCCGCGTCCTTGGAGGAGCCGGCGGAGCCGAAGATCTTCGCGCGGGCCTCGGCGAGCTCCTCGTCGCTGAAGGGCCCGTGCTCTTCCTCGTGGCGGCGGAGGTCGTCGCCCAGGAGCTGGTGCCGGATCTGGCGGGCCACGGCTTCCGCCACGTAGCCGGAGACGTTGTCCGTGAGCTTGCGGAGCTCCGCCACTTGGTCGCTGGGGAGTGTGACGGTGATGCGAGTCGTCGAGGACATACGTCCAGCATACTGGAGTATGCGGGATGTCGCTGTGCGGTGCTTTGGCTGCTCGCGGGGGCAAGCGTCGGTTTCCTGATGGGTATGCGAAAGGGCCTTGGTAGCTACCTCGAAGTCACGACTCCGGCCGCCTGGGGCAGGGAGAGACGTGTATCGATCCCGAGCCGACGCAGCGCGACGGCCCTTGGCGAGAGGGCAGACGCCGCCCCCATCGACTTGAATTTCAGCACCGGCCTCGTGCTCACTCGACCACCGGTAACCTCTCGGCAGCGTTCAGTGTCGAGGAGGGGGTGGGTCGTGACTGAGCAAGCATTCGGGATCGACAAGATTCAGTTGGTCAAACTGCTGCGGCGGGTGGCAGAGGGCGAAGCGCAGTTACCGGAGTTCCAGCGCGGCTGGGTGTGGCCGGACCACAACATCATCGGCCTACTCGCCTCGATCTCTCGTGGATACCCGGTCGGCACCCTCATGTTGCTGCAGACCGGTGGTGACGTCCGTTTCAAGTGTCGCCCGGTCGAGGGCGCCACCCCGCCCCCGGGCATCGAACCGGATACCCTGATTCTCGACGGACAGCAGCGGATGACCTCGCTCTTCCAGTCGCTCATGCTCGGCAAGCCGGTCGAGACACAGAACCAGCGTAAGCAGCGGATCACCGGCTGGTTCTACGTCGACATGGTCAAGGCTCTCGACCCTCATGCGGACCGTGAAGACGCCATCCGCCTTCTGCCGGCGGACCGGGTGGTCCGCAGCTTCCGTGGCGATCTCATCGAGGACTACTCGACCTCGGAGAAGGAATATGCGGCCCGGCTCTTCCCACTCTCCCAGCTCTTTTCCAACCGCGATTGGAGCTACGGTTACGAGGACTACTGGAAGGATCAGGGGCAGGACGGCCGCAAGTGGTGGCGGGACTTCGAGGAGGCATTCGTCCGCCCCTTCGAGCTCTACCAGGTGCCGGTGATCGAACTAGGGAAGCAGACCGAGAGGCAGGCTGTCTGCCAGGTCTTCGAAAAGGTCAACACCGGCGGTGTCACTCTCACAGTCTTCGAGCTACTCACCGCCACATATGCCGCCGAAGAGTTTGACCTGCGCGACCACTGGAACAATGTGGTCCGGGCCGCGTGGAAGGCGCCGGAGTACCGCGTCCTTAAAGAGGTTGCCAACACCGACTTCCTGCAGGCTGTAACCCTGATGGCAACGGCTGCCCGGCGCGCCGAAGCCGCTACCGTCGGGATTGACGAAGAACGTCTGCCGCGAATCGGCTGCAAGCGCAAGGACATGCTGGAACTGGGTCTGGACGAGTACCGCCGCTACGCACCACTGGTCGTCCAAGGCTTCAAGGACGCCGCCAAGTTCCTCCGCCAGCAGTACCTCTTCGACACCAAGTTCCTCCCCTACGGCACCCAGCTGATCCCTCTCGCCGCGATCCTCAGCACGCTCGGCGCACAGGCCGAACCGGCTGGTGCGCAGCAGAAGCTGGCCCGTTGGTACTGGTGCGGTGTGTTCGGCGAGCTGTACGGCGGCTCGACGGAGACCAGGTTCAGCCACGACCTCCCCGAAACCGTGGGCTGGGTGCGCGGCACCGGGGCCGAACCTCGCACCATCCGCGACGCCCGGTTCAGTGAAAGCCGCCTGCTGACATTGCGCACCCGCAACAGCGCCGCCTACAAGGGGATCTACGCGCTTCTGATGAAGGAAGGTGCCATCGACTGGCGGACTGGTGAGAAGACCGAGATCACTGAGTACTTCGCGGAGGCCGTGGACATCCACCACATCTTCCCGCAGGCGTGGTGCGAGCGGGAGAACATCGCCCGGGGCACTTACAACTCAATCGTCAACAAGACCCCTCTGACCGGACGCACCAACCGCATCATCGGCGGGACGGCGCCCTCTGCCTATCTCCCCAGGCTCGCGAGGAACGCCGAGGTGGACGCGGACACGGTGGCCAACCACATTCGTACCCATCTGGTTGATCCCGCGCTGCTCGCCAAGGATGACTTTGCAGGCTTTTTCGAAGCCCGGCAGCAGGCCCTGGTCGAGGCGATCGAGACGGTCACTGGCAAGGCGGTAGTGACTGAAGACGGATATCCCGCAACCGGTGTGGTGGACGAGGACGAGGGCGACGAAGACTGAATGTCCGCCGGGTGCCGTGGCGGCCCTTCTTTCCGAGCCGTGTCGACTACTCGCTGATCGGGCTCCTTGCCGTCAGTCGCAGCCGACGCACGGACGGAGCCGGCCACGGGCAAAAGGGCGATGAGACCGGAGTCCGGTAACCGCGTGGCCGTGCTGCGGAGTTCCCGCGGAAGGACCTTCAGCGGCACATGAGCCGGTACGCCGAGAAGGGGCCGGACAGCCTGCTGTTCGTCGGGGAGAGTGTCAAGCCGTTCCGTCGGTCCGTCTTGGTGCGGAAGTGGCGCAAGGCCACGCTCGGTCTGCCGGAGAACTTCCGTCTCTACGTCCTCCGGCACACCGGCCACACCCTCTCGACCCGCTCGGGAGCCACGCTGAAGGACACGATGGTGCGGGCGGCCCGTGACAAGGCGCGCGGGGGTGCGAAAAGGGGTCACGTGGTGCGGAGGTGGTGCAAGGCGCTTAGGGAGGTCTAGACAACGACGAACCCCCAGTTCACTGACCTGGGGGTTCGTGGAAGAGCGGGTGACGAGAATCGAACTCGCGCTCTGAGCTTGGGAATCACCCGGTACTTGACCTTGCGCATGCGCTCTGACCTGCTGAAATGCGCCCCGATGGTCAGGCCCTGACTGCTACGTCGGTTCCTTTGGTGACCACTGTCTACTGCTCCTACTGGCATGTTGTGGCACGGCCTTTTGCGCGGTGACGGGGAGAGGTGTTGGCAGGGGGTGCGCGTTGCCCAGCGTGCTGGTGTGGTCTGCCGGGATGCCCGGTGGAGTGGGCGTCAGCTTTGCCTGTACTGCTCATGTATCCGTTCGGAGGGTCTCCACCGGCCGCTGGCCCGTAGACCGGTGAGCAGGACAAGTCGCTCGGGCGGGACGCGGCAGATCTCGTCTGCCCTGGGGTTGCCCGCACCGGATCCCCAAGTTACAGTTATTTCAGATGATGCGTAGGCGGGGTCACTGATTGGAGGCGACCATGGCTCGTTCCAGCGTTCTTGCCCGTGCCGAGAAGGTGGAGCCGAATCCCTCGCACCAGGGCGTGCTGGCGGCGACTGCTCGGATGGCGCCGGAGGCGGTCGAAGTGTTGGTGCGCACCCGGGATGGCGGTGAGCTCGTGCTGCCCGGGGAGCTGGTCCGCCTGCTCCTGACCTCGGCCGGTGAGCTTGCCCGTGGGCATGCGGTGACGGTTCTGGCGTCCGAGACGCAGCTGTCGCCCGCTGAGACCGCTGAGCTTCTGGGTCTCTCTCGGCCGTTCGTCGCACGCTTGCTTGATGCCGGCGACATCCCTTCGACGAACCTGCCGGGCAGTAGTCACCGGGTGGTCCGCCTTGCGGACGTGCTGGTGTTCCAGCGGCAGCGTGAGCGCCGCCGAGAGGGACGGCGCCAGATCGCAGACGTCTTGGAGGGTGTCGATCTGCCCGATTGATCCGGGCGTCACGGATAGCCGTCGAAGTGAAGAAAGAGGGGGAGTGTGGCAGCGCGGGTCTTTGTGGACACCAACGTTCTGTTTCCATTCTCGGTCATGGACGTGATGCTGGCTCTCACCGAGGACGCTATTCACGAGATCGTGTGGTCCGAACGGCTGCTCGCCGAGTGGGAACGGGTCATCGTCCGGGAGGGAAAGCGTTCGGCGAAGTCGGCCGCCGCGGTTGCCCAAGCCGTCCGGCGTTTCTTCCCCGACTGCGAGATCGACGCGGCGGTATACGGGCACCTCGTGGATGACATGCCGGGTGGTGACCCCGACGACCGGCATCACTCGGCGGCAGCGGTGGCGGCTGGTGCCGACGCGCTGATCACGTGGAACCTTGCCGACTTCCCTGCCGGTGATTTGGCCGCGCGCGGCGTCCGAGTGATCGATCCAGATACGTACCTGTGTGAGCTGTACAAGGAGTTGCCGCACGAGGTGGCGGAGACGGTAGTCAGGCTTGTTGGAGAGAAGCGCAACCCGCCAGTCACCCTCGCTGATGCCGTCGCCCGTCTCTCAAAGGCCGGCCTACCCGTCTTCGCTGACCTGCTGACGGGGCACTTCGGGTGCCGAGTGAGGTGACGCGAGGGCTGGTGGTGCGGAGGTGGTGTCGAACCCGCTGAAGCAGACCAGACGGCAAAGAAGCCCCCGGCCGCTGGCCTGGGGCTTTTGCACGGAGCGGGTGACGAGAATCGAACTCGCGCTCTGAGCTTGGGAATCATCTGGTACTTGGTTCCGTGAACAGCATCTGACCTGTGGGAACGTGCACCGGTGGCATCGTCCCGTCTGCTTCGTCAGTACCCTTGGTGACCGCTGTTTGCCGCCCCTTCTGGCACGTTGTGGCACGGGTTTCCCGTGCGGGCAACCGCTCGGACGGGCTTGCCTGGTCCGGGCTGCGTGGCCGGTCGTTACCAGGTGGTCAGGTCGACTGCGTGGACACAGTGGGGGTCGGATGTGTCTGTCACCCAGCGTTCCTTTTCGCCGATGAGTGAGGGCAGGGCGGCCAGCAGGGCGGTCAACGCGCCGGTGAGCTGTACGTCGGCCGCGATCAGGCCGTCGGCCTTCTCGACTGCGAGGTAGAGGCGCATGGTGTCCTGGCCGGTGAAGAGGAACCCGCAGAGTGCGGGGCTGGGCGGAGTCTCGACGAACGGCCAGGCCAGCGTGCGCAGCACACGCAGCGCTTGATCCGTACTGGTCGAGTCGGCGGGTTCGAGGACGGTGGTGTCCACCCGGACCAGGGGCATGCCCATCACGGTCGCGTCCGTGTGGGGGATAGGGCCGGATGCGAGCGTGCGCGTCCAGCCAAGCACCAGAGGGGCGGTCACCGGCTCCTCGTCCTCGTCCGACAACGGCACTTCATAGGAAACCAATTCGTGTGGCGCCACCGTGTCAGCCGTTCCGGTCACGACCCGGACCGCATCCCTCGCCGGCAGCACACCGCGCAGGAAGGTCCCCCCGGCAAGGGGCACCGCTGTGTAGTCGAGGAGGAAGCGCGTGATGTACGCCTGCTGCTCGGCCGTTTTCCCGCCGGAGTCGTTCACTCGTTGATCCAGTCCGGGCACCTGTTCATGCCCTTGCAGTAGGCCGTGATGACACCGATCTTCTTGCCCCTGCCCCCGTCGTACTCGCCATCGGCCGTACGACGGGCGTACTGCACGATGACCACGATCGTGACCAGCTTGGTCTGATTGCGGGCGACCCCGTAGTACTCGAGTCTGCCTCCGTTCTTCTTGTCGACCCTCCCGGCCAGGGCCGCGTCGACCACCCGGCACCTCTTGATGTTGTGCTTGCCGGAGAAGTGGTTCCAACCGAGATCGGCGTTGCCGTAACGCGTAGCGATCACCCAACGGTTCTTGAACTGCCACAGTGGCCCTGGCCTGCATGTTTGGTCGGGGTGTGCGAGGTCGGCGAGATCTCTGGGGGCCGTACGTGACCGCTGCTGTCCGCTCCGAAGGGCACGGATGGGGCACGGCGGCGGTCGATGCCACCGTGCCGTGGGTGGGAAAGTTCCACCGCGCTGGATCAGGCGCTCGTCGTCGTGCGATTTCATCCCCGTGGCGATCTGTTGCAGGGCGATCCGGTCGGCTGTCATCGATTCGGAGCCGTAGCGCCAGCGGTCGGCGGGCTGCGTCTCATCGCAGCGCTGGCAAGAGACTCCTGCTTGAGGTACTAAGGTACCGTGAGTGTGGAGGTGGGATTCATGACCACGGCTTCGAAGCCGCCCCGGCAGGCGCCGCTCAAGGTGGACCCGGCGACGGACAAGTTGATCAGCCAGGGCGCGCATTTCCTGGGCCTGACGAAGAAGGACCTGGTCGCGGAGGCGGTACGGGTGTACCTGGACCAGCGGCGTGAGGATTTGCGCGAGGGCATGGTGGAAGCGCTCAGCGTCCTGGACGGCTCCCTGAAGTCGGACGTCATGCTCCTGACTGGTCTGACCGCGGAGGAGATCGACGCGGTCGGCGGGATCGACGAATGACCGGTCCCGTTGCGATGCGACCCACCAGGCCCACCCTGCGATGCCTACGCGATGACCTCGGACTCCCCTTACCGGCGGTGACCGACTCCCTGGACGAGATCGAGCACCCGATCCTGGCGAAGACCGCCGAGCAGTTCGCGGCGGACGATGCCAAGCATGAGCGCATCCGCGCTGTCGATGACCAGGTGTTGTTCAAGGTGAAGGTCCAGCGCTGGCGCGGGGCAGTCTGAGTGGACGCCGATCTTCCGTGGCTGGTGGCGGCCGGCCGCCGCGAGGACGGCTCCACCGACGACTTCTACGCCGCTCTCGAAGCCGACGGCAAGACTGCCCGAACCCGCTACAACGCCGGCAACACCGACGCGCTCAAGTCCGCCACGTACACCGCCCACTTGCTCCCCGCTCGCGAGGACCACGTCCGCTATCGCGCCGAAGCTGGAGTCCGTTTCGTCCGGCGGCTCCGGACCACGGTTCTGACCCTGAGCCGTGCCACCCTCCGGGACGGTCAGGAGCACACGGTGGACTTGGACACCTTCACCGTCGGCCTTCAGGTCCGCGCCGACGACGGCCACGAAACCTACCTCGCGGTGCGGATCACGGGTTCGGTCCCGCCGAACCTCACCACTTTGATCCTGCGTAACGTCCCCGGCTGCGAGGCCGACGGCTGGTACCCCGAATACGCCCTGCCGGAACGGGACCTGCTCCCCGCCGAACAAGCCTGGTCCAACCTGATGGACCCCCGCGAGGCCGCCCGACTCCTCGACACGGAGCCTTAACAGCCAGAAACAAACAAGGCCCAGGTCATTGACCTGGGCCTTCGTGTGGAGCGGGTGACGAGAATCGAACTCGCGCTCTGAGCTTGGGAAGCACCCGGTGCCCAGGCATCAATGGCGCCTGACCTGCAGGAACAGGCTGATGCTTCCCGGATCCGAGCGTCGTATCGTCACCTGTGATGACCGCTCTATACCGCTCCTACTGGCACGTTGTGGCACGGTCACCGCCGGTGCGGCCCGCGCATCCTGCTCCGCGAGGAAGGCGTCTCCTTTCAACGCCTGAAGACGTGGAAGACCTCCCGTGATCCGGACTACGCGGCCAAGAAGGCCCGCGTCGAGCACCTCTACGCGGGCAGAACTCCAGGAATTGCGTCCGCCTCTTGATCGGCTTCCTCCGACCGTGCGGATCGCGATCGTCAGCGATAACTTCTCCCCGCACCTGACCACGAAGAAGTGCCAGCGCGTCGGCACCTGGGCTGCGGCCAACAACGTCGAGATGGCCTACACCCCGACCAACAGTTCCTGGCTCAACCGCATCGAGGCCCAGTTCACAGCCCTGCGCTACTTCACCCTCGACGGCACCGACCACGCCGACCACAAGGAGCAGGGCAGCATGATCCGGCACTAGGGCCTGTATTGAGTTGTGATCAATGAGTGGTTCGCGTGAGGTCCTTGATCCAGATCATGGAGGCGCGGAGGTGGAGTCCGGCGAGGTAGCTCTCGGGGGTCTTGTCGTAGCGGGTGGCGATGCCGCGCCATGCCTTCAGCCTGTTGATCAGGCGCTCGACGGTGTTGCGGTCCTTGTAGAGCTCGGCGTCGTGGGTGAGGGGCCGGCCGCCCCGGCGGCCTTTCTTCTTCCGGTTGGCGGTCTGGTCCTTCTTCTCCGGGATGGCTGCCTTGATGCTGCGTTTGCGCAGGTAGGCGCGGTTGCCTCGGGAGGAGTACGCCTTGTCTCCGGCGACCGCGTCGGGCCGGGTTCGGGGACGGCCGACCGGGAGGCGAACCCGCACCTTGTTGAGCACGGGGATGAACTGCGGGCTGTCGGCGGCCTGTCCGGCGGTGAGCGTGAGGACGAGCGGTCTGCACTTGCGGTCGGCAGCGACGTGGACCTTGCTGGTCTGCCCGCCCCGCGAGCGGCCGAGCAGGGCGGCCTTCAGGCGGAGCTTGCGGCGTCGCCGGACGCGTCGCCGTTCGACCCGCCGGGCCTCGACGTCGGTGTCCTGCCCGACTTGTTCCTCGCTGTCGCCCCCTTTGAGCGGGTCCTCTCCTCCTCGGCCGCCTTCTCCAGGGCGTCCAGCGTCTCCGGATCAAGGCGCATCCCGGCGGCGTCGTGGTGGGCACGTGTAGTGGTGGAGTCCACGCTGACCAGCGAAAGGTCCACCTCGCCCCGCTCCGCAGCCTTCGCGATCAGACCTTCCAGCAGGTTCTCGAAGACCCCGGCATCCCGCCACTGGCGGAACCGGTTGTACACGGTGGGCCAAGCGCCGAACTCGGCCGGCATCTCCCGCCACTGCGCGCCCGAGCGGAACTTCCAGATCACACCCTCGAACTGCTCGCGCAGTTTCGTGGGGTACGGCCCGTACTCGCCGATCGGCAAGTACGGCTCCACGTACCCCCACTCCTCGTCCGTCAGCTGTCTCCGCGTCATGCACACCGGACTACAGGATCCGCCCCCGAAGCGACGGCGAATCCCGCAGATTGATCACGACTCGATACAGGCCCTAGACGGAAATGGACCGCTCCGCGCGTGAGCAGGGCGCGCCTTGAGGGCGCGGGGGCTTCGTGGCAGGGTCCGGGGCATGATCGATGGGTTGGCCAAAGATGTTTTGTACGGGCGGCTGCGGCGCGACCGTGAGGCGTTGCTCTGGAAGCTCGACGGGTTGTCCGAGTACGACGCCCGGCGGCCTCTGACGGCGTCCGGTACCAATCTGCTCGGGCTTGTGAAGCATGTGGCCACCGTCGAGGCCCGGTACTTCGGTGAGGTCTTCGGCCGCCCTTCGCTCGAGCCGCTGCCCCGGTGGCAGGATGCCGATGGGAGCGATCTGTGGGCGGCCGAGGGGGAGACCTGCGAGCAGGTCGTCGGGTTCTACCGGCGCACCTGGGAGCACTCGGACGCGACGATCGAGGCGCTTCCCCTCGATGCCCCCGGTCATGTGCCGTGGTGGCCGGAACCCTATGACGACACGACCCTGTTCGCCGTCCTGGTCCACGTCCTCGGCGACTCCATCCGGCATGCCGGTCACGCCGACATCCTGCGCGAGGGCCTCGACGGCCGGACCGGGTTGCGTCCCGAACACGAGCAGCCGATCGACGAGGATGCCCGCGCGGCGCATCGCGCGAGGATCGAGCGCGCGGCCAGGTCGGCCGCACCCGTCAGGCCGTAGACGCGTCCCGCGCGGGAAACCGGGGAAAAGCTTTGCGCTGCGCTGGATCGCGCCTCAATTGGCTTGAAACTCAACAACGTTGATCACGAAATCAACACGATGGTGATCATTCCCCGACGGTCTCGTCAACTGCGGGTAAAGATTCGATCGCTTCGTCTGGGGGGAGTGCCTCCGGATCAGGCGGCGAGGCCGGTCTCGGTCTCGTGAACCTCATCGAAACCAGGAGTCACCATGCGTACGTCGCGAAATATCTGCAGAGCCGCGCCGTAGTGGCATGTGTGGCTGTGCTCCCTCTTGCCGCCGCACCCATCGCGTCTGCCGAAGACGCCTACAGCGGTAAGCAGGGGGGCATTTCGCTGTACTCGATCGACAGCTACATGCAGGGCGTGGTGTCCGGTTTCAGCTCCAGCAAGACCGACATCGGCACGGCCCCGACGATCATCGACTTCTACAAGTGCGTGACCTCGGACCACGGGAACGCGACCGAGTCGACGCAGATTCAGCTCATCAACTACAACTACACGACCCCGAACGAGAACTGGGAGAAGCAGACGTTCACCGCATGCTTCGGCGGCGGCCAGTCTCACGGTGAGTGGACCGGCCGCAAGGGCGATGACCTGTTCTTCAAGGTCAAGGCCGTGAACGGCAACACCTCCGCGGGGCCGACGCTGACGGTCTCGCGCGTGCACATGTGGTGATCTGACGCACGACACGGCCCGCACCGAACCGGTGCGGGCCTCCCACCACAAGAGAGTGCGCACCATGCCCATCGGCTTTCAGTCGGTCGACTTCGGCTATCGCCGTCGCGTTCCCGTCGTTCAGCGCTTCACCATCGACTTTCCGCGCGGGCGGACGGTGTTCCTCGGTCCCAACGGTGCGGGGAAGTCCACCGTGCTGTCACTGGCCGCTTCCGTGCTGCGGCCGGATTCGGGCACCGTTGTGTACGGGAGGAAGGCGACCACGCGGCGTGGTGACCTCACCGCGTTCCGGCGGCGCATCGCCTGGCTGCCTCAGCAGATCGAATCGGTGCCCCGGCTGACCGCCCGCGAGCAGGTGGCGTACGTCGGGTGGCTGAAGGGCATGAACCGGCGGGACGCCTGGGACCGTTCGCTCGGCGCGCTGGAACGGGTCGAGCTCGCCGATCTCGCCGGCCAGAAGGTCCGCCGGATGTCCGGCGGGCAGCAACGCCGGATAGGCGTCGCCCAGTCACTGGTGCACGAGGCCGAAGTCCTGCTGCTGGACGAGCCGACGGCCGGCATGGACCCCCGCCAGCGCCGGGTCTTCCACGAGATCCTGAGCGGCCTCGACCAGCATGTGGTGCTCTCGACGCACGAGGTCGCCGATCTGGAGGAGACCTACGACCACGTCGTCGTGCTGGACCGCGGGACCGTCCGATTCGCCGGTGAGGTACGCGATTTCCTCGCTCTCGCCCCGCACGGCACGGCGCCCGGGCGCC
This sequence comes from Streptomyces sp. NBC_01260, assembly GCF_036226405.1. Taxonomy (NCBI): domain Bacteria; kingdom Bacillati; phylum Actinomycetota; class Actinomycetes; order Kitasatosporales; family Streptomycetaceae; genus Streptomyces; species Streptomyces sp. NBC_01260. Next base: position 4,362,315 of record NZ_CP108464.1, read on the forward strand.
TCGCGGAGGCCGCGTACTACGCCACCGTCCGGGAGGAGGGGCCGGTATGCGCGTAGCGACGGCGTTGCGTACGACCGGCGCTGTCTGGATCGCGCCGCTGGTCCTCGGATGGGTGTGGCTGGTCACCGCTCACGAGGCGTCGAACGAGCCGGCCTACTGGGCGGGGAACACGGTTCTCGTCGGGCACACCCTGCCCTTCTACGCCCCTGCCTGCGCGGCGTTCGCCGCCTGGGAGGCCGGGCGCCTGCGACGGGCGGGCGTCCACCGGCTGGGGGCGGTGCGCGGCCGGTACGCCATCGCGTTCGGCGTGCTGTGGCCGGTGGCGCTGCTCGGAGTGGCGGCGGTCGTGGCGTGCCTGATCACCGTGCGACTGCAGACGGGTGCGGCCCACGACTGGCCGCACCCGGGCGTGCTGGCCATGGCCGGGTACCTCATCGTCGTCCACACGGTCGTCGGCTACGGCCTGGGCATGATGCTGCCGCGCATCCTGGCCACCCCCGTGATCCTCGTCGTGGACTATCTGTGCCTCGTCATGCCCGTCACGATCACGTCCCCGATGTGGCTGCGGGAGCTCACCGGGTGGCTCGACGCCCCTTACGGTGACGTCACGATCACGGTGAACCCGATGGCCCTGGTGGTGCCGATGCTGATGGCCACCGGCTTTCTGGCCGCTGTCCTGGTCAGCGCGGAGATCGCCCGGTGGCGTCGTAACCGGTTCGTACGGATCGGGGCCGCGGCCGTCGCGTCCGCGGTCTGCCTCGGTGTGTTCACCGCGTCGGCCGTCGCACCCGTACGGGACTGGACCGGGGACCCGCCGCCGCAGGCCCGCACCGACGCGCCGGTGTGTGCCGACGGCTCGCCCCGGGTCTGTGTTCCCGTGGAGGCGGCCGCCAGCCTGGGCCCGCTGACCGAGGCGTCGAAGGAGGTCGTTCCCCTTCTGGTGGGTGCGGGGCTGAAGCCGCCGAAGGAGCTCGCCTTCGTCTCCGAGGCGGCCCACATCGACAAGCAGACGTGGCGGCTCTTCCTCTACAGGGACATGCGCGACGTGGATCTGAAGGCCAGCGTCGCGGCGTCGGCTCTTCCCGTCATCCCGCCGTGCGACACCTCCACCGACGTCCAAGAGGGCAACGTGGGCACGCTCGCGGCGTGGCTCATGGTCAAGGCCGGCCTGGACGAGGAGGCGATCCGGGGTCAGTACAGCGAGAAGCGAGCCGCCGACCCGCGCCTGGCGTCCGTGGTGCGGAAGGTGACGAAGCTGTCGCCCGAGGAGCAGCTGTCCTGGTACACGCGCAACGTCAGGCTGCTCCAGCAGTGCAAGCCCGCTCCGGAGACCATGCCGGCTGCCCCTCCCGTGGAAGGGTGATCGGATGCTGTGGTGGGTGAGGACCCGGCAGGTCCCTGTTCTGGTGGTCGCTCTGGTGGCCTACGCGGCGGTGACCGGGGCCGCCGGTGACACGCTCGTCTCGCTTCCGTCCCTGGGGAGTGAGGCGGCCAGGCCGATCGTGCTCTTCGCGCCGCTCATCGTCTGCATCGGGCTCGCTCACGTGCTCGGCAGCAGCCTCCGGTCCGCCGAGGCTTCGGGTTGCCGTCCGGTCGCCCGGTTCGATCAGGCGCTGGTCCTGGCCACCGCGCTGACCGCGATCGCGGTGGCGCAGGCCGTCGCGGTGCTGCTGGACGCCCCTACCGCGAATACCGCCGGTCGCAACACCGCGTTCCTGGTCGGGCTGATGCTGGTGGCCCGCTGGGTGGCGGGATACCAGGTGGCGGTGATCGTTCCCGTCGCCTGGGTGATCACGATGATGCTCCTCGGTAATACGGGGGGCAATGGCGAGACCCAGCCATGGACCATCATCCTCATGCCCCCGGACCACATGCCCGCCGTCGCCGCCGCCACCGTGACGCTGGCGCTCGGGGTCGCCTCGGTTCCGGCGTCACCGCTGCTCCGCGCCACGGCCTGAGCCGTCGCGGCGTCCCGCGCGCCCGGGATCGGTCCGGGACGTCTCTGGGACGGGAAGTCCTGGTGGGACGCGTGACGCGGCCTTGAGCATGAGTCCTGTCCGAGTCACGGGCTGTCCTGTCGGGGCGGCCCGTGACCGCTTACAAGATGGGACCTTCCATGATCAAGACCGCCCTCCGGCGCGGAGCCGTCGCCTTCGGCGCTGCCGCCATCGCCGTCACCTCGCTCGCAGGCGTCGCCCAGGCCGACGTGGGTGTCCCGTACGTCAAGCCCGATCAGCGCGGTGACGCGGTCGTCTGTGTGCAGAAGGCACTGCAGTTGGCGGGGTACGGGATCGTGCGCGACGGCGTGTACGGGCAGGCGACCTACGCGGCCCTGACCGACTTCCAGCGACGCCGGGGCCTTTCGGCGGACGGCATCGTCGGTCCGAAGACCGGCGACGCCATCTACTACGGCTACCTCCTGCCCTCCGGCATCCTGGCCTATGAGGAGTCCTGCCCCACGATCATCCCCACCACCCACTGACCCGTCTCCCGGGCCGCTCCGGCCCTAGCACGATGTCCTGGTGCAAACCCTCGATCTTGATCGATTTGGCGAGGGCGAGTAGCTCGTCGGGGTCGAGCCTCGGGAGGATGCTGGCGACGGGGTAGATCTCCAGGGTGGGCTTCTTGGGGTGAGGTTCAGTGCGTGCGGCGCTGCAAGCGGGTGTTGGTCTGGCGGTAGGCGGCCGACGGGGATGCCGGGGCGCTGCTGGTGGTGCCAGAGGTCAGGTCAGGTCCGCGAGGCGGTGGAGGCGCCAGATGAGGACTTCGCTGAGGCTGGTGGCGGTGTCGGTTTCCCGTCGGACGGTGGCTTGGGTGACGAGAGCGGTGGGCTCGTGGCCGACGGCTTCAGCCCGCGCGAGGGTGGCGGCGAGAGACGGCCAGCCGGACTCCGCGAGAATCTGTTCGGCCAGCTCGGGAAGGGCCCGGCTCAAACTGTTTTCCTGTCGGCGGCGCAGAGTCTCAGTCAGCCGTGTCCCGCGCTGCCGAAGCGTGGCCAGGGGCTCGGTGGCCGTTTCCCGGTAGGCGGTGCGGAGGTGCGTGACGGTCTGGCGGGCGGCTTCGGCCTGTTGGTGGTGTTCACGGCTGCGGTACCAGTGCTGGGCGGCGATGACCGCGAGCAGGAGGGCGTCGAGGACGATCGTGAGGAGGGCTCCGTCTTGCGGGGCGGGCTCGCGCAGGACCGCCTTCACCGCGCAGCGGGTGGCCTGGGCCTGCTGGTGCGGGGCGCGGATACGGGATCGGGCGGCGCGCTCGAAGACGGTGGCGGCTTGGACGAGCTGTGGCCGGAGGCCGACAGGGGCTACCAGAGGGAGTGCGTCGAGGGCCTCGGCGAGGACGGTGATGTGGGCCTGTCCTGCCTCGTCCTCGTCGTGGGCGAGGTGGTCAGGCGTCTGGTCGACGGCGACGGCGAACCGCCGCCAGGCCGTGGTGCCAGTCCGTTCCGTCAGTTTCGTCTCGGTGGCTGTCAGGCGTTCGGCGATCTTGGGATAGGAGAGGTCGGGGGCAAGGGTGGAGCCGGAAAACCAGACCGGCTCGCCCTGGGCGTTGGTGTCGCCGTTGAGGGCGACCTTGTAGCCGCGGACATCGCCGGACGGCAGGTACTGGACGTCGACGAGGGCACCGGTCCCCTCGATGATCTGGAAAAGCTCCGCTGCGGTCGTGGCCGCCGAGACTGCTGTGCGGACGATGGTGCGCAGGTGCTCGCGGGAGGTGCGGGCATTGCCCGTGCGGCGGGCCTTCTCCTGCTCAGCGCGGGTGGGGCGTTTGGCGGCGGTGTGGTCTCCGCGCGGAACCTGGCGGAGCCCGTATCCCTTCTCGATGGCGACGAGTTCCTTGTCGGCGCGCAGGAAGTCGTTCCAGTTCCGTGATGGGCGGAGGTCGCCTCGGACCTTGGTGGCGACGATGTGGATGTGGTCTTCGGCGTGGCGGACGGCGACCCACCGGCAGGCGTCGGGGTCGCCGTCCGGAGCGATGCCGGTGGCGTTGAGCAAGCGGCGGGCGACGGCTGCCCACCCCTCGTCCGACAGGGGCCGGTCCTCGGGTGCGGCCCGGACCGAGCAGTGCCACACATGTCCCCGCCACCCCTGGGGCGGGCACTGCGTGGGACCGGCCCTTGGACGGTCCAACGCCATACCTTGCTCCGCCTGGTGCCTGGGGGCGATTCATCTGCTGTCTCGGTCTGCTGGGGGGTTCGTGCTGCGTGCCGTGCATGGGTCTCTTTCCGAGGTGGGGGGCTGGGCGTCGAACGTTGACTGGTGTTCGGCCCTGGACAGTTGGGCTGGCCGGAACTCGGTCAGGGCCTGCGTGGGTGAGTGGCGACCGGGGAGGATTGCTGCATGGACCACGTCATTGATCTCGATTCGGCCGCCGCCGAGATCACCGCGCGTCTCTCTGCCTGGAGCACCGCGGGGCTCGTTCCTTGTCCGATCACCTGGCGGGACGGCGTTGCGCCTTGGCCGCAGCCGCTGGAGACCGACCGGACCCGTGTGAGCGATCCGGATTCGATCGGTCTGCGCATCCAGGGCAGTGATGGATGGGCTGAGCTGCACCTTGTCCTGTATCGCGGAGGCTGGGCAGACCTCGATGCGCTGACCGAGGGCGAGGTCCTCACCGAAGGTCCCCGGATCGGTACCCCGGCGGAGTTCGGCCGTCTCCTCGACTCCGCCGTCACGCGCTTCGCCGGTACGCGTTGGCAGCCACCGGCATGAAGCACGATGCGGTCCCGGGGACCTGGGCACGGCTTGCTGCGCAGACGGCGGGGACCGACTGCGTCGGATGCCGGTCCCCGCTGGCCTGGTCCCGCAGCTCTGAGCTCTGAGGCGTGAGCTCGGGGACCGACCGAATGCCGTAGACGGTCCCCACTGACCTGCGGTTTCCCGGCTTCTTCGGGGACCGGTCCCCGACGGTACGTCAGGGGGACCGTCCCCAGGGGACCGAGCTGTGCGGGGACCGGTCCCGTCCGCGCCAGAAGGCGCCGCGCCGCACATTCGGCGCGATACGACAACTGCCCTCGGGGCGCTACCAGGCCCGCTACCCCAGCACGGCCGATGACATCCTGCGGCCAGCTCCGGAACCTTCGAGACCAGGCGCGATGCAGAGGCGTTCCTCGTCCAGGTCCAAGCGGACCAGATGCGGGGCGACTGGCTCGACCCGACCGCCGGGGCGGTCTCGTTCGCCGACTACGCCACACGCTGGATCGCGGAACGTGGCCTCGCCCCGACCACGACTGAGTTGTACCGCCGGCTGTTCCGGCTCCATCTGGAGCCGACGTTCGGCGAGATGAACGTCAACATGATCAGCCCCGCTCGGGTCAGAGCCTGGCGGGCGGAGCGGTTGTCTGCAACCGGTGCCACCACTGTGGCCAAGTCGTACCGGCTCCTCAAAGCCGTGATGGAGACCGCCGTCGAGGACGACATGCTGCGCAAGAACCCCTGCCGCATCCGCGGAGCGGGTCGAGAGGACGCGGACGAGCGGCCGGTGGCGACGGTCGAGCAGGTCTTCGCCGCGGCAGATGTGATCGGTCTGCGCTGGCGCCTCATGGTTCTGCTCGGTACCTTCGCCTCGATGCGGCCCGAGGAACTCGCCGAGCTCCGTCGGCGGGACGTGGGCCTCGACTCCGGCACGCTCTGGGTTCGCCGTGCCGCACCGGAGCTCAACACCGGTCACCGCGTGGTCGGCGCTCCCAAGTCCCGGGCGGGCCGAAGAGAGATCGTGCTGCCGTCATTCCTCCACGAGGACGTCCGCCGACACCTGGAATGGTTCGCCCAGCCGGGGGTGGACGGGCTTGTCTTCGGTGGTGAGAGGGGAGCGGTACTGCGCGGCACCACGTTCGGCCGCAAGTGGCGCAGGGCCCGGGACAAGGTGGGGCTGCCCGAAGGCTTCCGCTTCTACGACCTCCGGCACACGGGCAACACGCTCGCGGCCGACACCGGTGCCAAGCTCAAGGACCTCATGGTCCGAGCCGGCCAGTCATCCGAGCGCGCGCAGCTGATCTATCAGCACTCCACCAAGGAGCATCAGCGCAGGCTCGCCGCCAACATCGATCTCGACGTGCGCCGCCAACAGTCGGCTGCAGCTTCGGGGCGTGGTGGGGCGACCGTTCACCCGCTGGTGCCACGTCCGCCCGGACCGTCCGCCCCACGGGCTGCGCGGCGTTGATCGCGCAGGAGCAGACAGTCCGCACTGTGTGTGTGACGCAGGGCACTTGGAAGTGATCTCACGATGCGGGACCCGGTAGTGGAGCGCTCGCCCTCAGGGGTGACGGATCCACTATTGATGCAGATGGGAAGGGTTGTTATGGCACGCGAATGGCACGAGCCCTAAAAATGGTCTAGACAACAAACAAGGCCCTGGTCTCCGACCAGGGCCTTCACTATGGAGCGGGTGACGAGAATCGAACTCGCGCTCTGAGCTTGGGAATCAACGGTTCTTGGGCTACCGAAGGTGCTCTGACCTGTGCTTTCCCGCTGGGCGGGATGGTTGGCTATGGTCCCTGGGAGCCGTACCTGACCGCTGTTGTCCGCTCTGCTGGGCACGGATGGGGCATGGCCGCGAGGTCTAAACAGCCCGATGTGTCCTGTCGAGCATCCGGCCTCCATGCGGCCATCAGTCTTCGTCCGGAGCTTCCAGCTCCTGGAGTCGTTCGCCGATGTCGTCGCCCCATGCCTGTGCCCACTGCCGCAGCCCGGTGATTGCCTGCTCGTCGAGTCCGTAGGCGGCGAATTCTGTGTCGTCGATCCAGTCGGCGCCACCCAGTCGCACTTGGAGCTCGCTCAGGTCGAAGGAGTCGCGGGCATGGCGCCGTCCGAGTTCCTCAAGTTCGACATGGCTCCAGCGGTTCGCGGCGGCCTGTACGTCGATCAAGTCTCTGGCGAGTCCGCGGTCGGACAGCGCGCGGACTTTGGTCCCGACGACATCCTCGAGGGACAGCACTAAGCCGTGCTCGGTGTGTACGGGTGGCCGCCAGAGTGCTTCCTTGAGGATGTCGACCTCGCACTCTTCACGGCTGGCAGGGTCGGTGACGATCAGACGTGCGGACAGCGGATCTGTCTCCAGGGATTCCACCTGCCATCCGCGCCGCTCCAGTCCGGTGCGCACGACGGTCGCGATGTCCTCCATGGGATCCGGGTTCTCCGTCGCGACATCGAGGTCCTGGCTGAGCCGGTCGACCAGGCCGTGTGCCTGGACCGCGTAGCCGCCGGTGAGCGCGAGGGGGTAGGTGCCACCTACCGCAAGCACGTCTGCAAGCAAGCGGCGGTGCAGGCCCGTGAGTTTCACGCAGCGGCCCGCGCGCTGTCGGCCAGCTCGCCGAAGGCGCTCTCCCAGACCTCGCGGACATCAGGGCTGACCAGTGTGCGCAGTGTGGGCCACAGGCCGACGAGAAGGTCTTGGTCGAGGTACTGGACCAAGTCGTCGTGCTGGCCCTCGGCCAGCACGATCCGGTAGTAGCTCATCCGTAGCCGGGGCCGGTCGAGGTCGAACGTGGTCAACCCCGACCAGGCAAGGTGGAGCGGCAGGTGCACCGGGCCGCGCTTGGGACCGGCAAGCTCGGACAGCGCTGCGGGCAGGCGCCGGACGAACTTGGCACGACGGAGGTCGGAGAGACGAGGCTGTGATGCCATGCATCGATTATCCAGGAAGAGCCGACGATGAGCCGCTCGGGCCGCCTACATCACTCCCGCGAGCAGGACACCGGCCCGCTGCCCCGTCGGCGGGGCCGATGACGCCGCTGCCCGCAGTGCCCATCTCGGAGATCGGCGGTGGAACTCGCTCCAAGCACCAACGTGATGCCCACCCCCAGATCGCCCGCGGCGATCGAGAGTGTCTGGCCACCGGACTGGCTGTGGAGGAGGCGTCGATGCCGGCCGACCGGATCCGGCACCTCTGACATGCTCTCTATCGAGTTCTGCCGACTGTTCGCTGCGCGAGGTGGGGGCTGAGTCTTACAACTTTCGGGAGGGGGAGAGTGTGTCGAAAACCGACCTTGTGGCGCTCGTCTTCGTTGCTTGGACAACGTCAATATGGGCCCTGACCATGACGGCAACGTCGCAGCGCCGAGGTAAAAGGACATTCTTGGAGCGGCTCTGCTGGGCTCGTGCGCGGGTGCGTGCACGTCGTCGTCGCGCCCACTTGGTGCGTCAGATTCGCGGCAGCTCCCTGGCGACACGTCCCGACTATCCAACGCTGGACTACTTGGAGCGTGAAGACGTCCTCTACCAGGTGTCGAGGAGGGCGCTCGAAATAAAAGTGATCGTCCCTGTCGTGACATCTTTCTCAACGGGGCTGGTCTTTGCAGCAACCATTGAAAGCACAGCCTGGCACGTCTGGCGCGATGCCCTCGCTGTCGGGGCTCTCGTGACGCCCATTCTGATCACTGGCGTGATTGTTTCACTTGTTTCGAACCAAGGCATGCAACGGTGGACAACTGAGACTGTGACAGCCACGGTGCGTAGGGCCTATGAGGCACTTCTCAAGCCTCTGGAAGTGAAGGGGAAGGTGCCTCTGACGGCATCGCCCTTCAACTCCCCGCATGTCGCGGCAGTCCAAGCGTTGGAGGACTTCGCCATTGCGCTGGAGAGATACGCCCTGCAACGTGCGCTTCCTGACGGCCGCAACCCCATGCCCCAGGTCGTGGCTCGATTTTCAGCAGCGGCCGCCCTCGTGCGCGAGCTTCGGGACGGGGTTGAACTTGATCGCATCGACGGTGCGAAGCGTGCTCTGCTCGGAGTCGAGAGAATCCTGAAAGTCCTCGCCAGCGGTCAGCTGCAAGATCTCGCGCCCGGTGACGCATCCGGCGACGAGCTGTTGCATAGCCACCGGGAGCGCAGAGCGTGGCGACAGCAGGTGTTGCGAGGATCTGCGTTCACCCTCTGTCTCGCCGGCATCGTATTTGCCCTGGCCTCATCAGCCGTCGGCGTCGCCCTGGCTACGGCCGCCGCTGTGGCTGCTATGGCTATTTGGGACAAAATTCTTCGCCTCTCCGCTGGCTCGGACGTGAATAGGTCAGCCAGCAGCTGACTGGCACTTTCATACGGCCCTTGACTCAAAGGAGATCCCTACAAACCTGAAAAGAGACATGCTGCGGTCTGGGATGACCTCGTTGCCCGGAGTCTATGAGGCGGGCAACGAAAAGGGCCCCCAGCCAAGTGGCTGGGGGCCCTTTCGAAGAGCGGGTGACGAGAATCGAACTCGCGCTCTGAGCTTGGGAAGCAACCGGCGCTCGGGCCACTACTTGGGCCCTGACCTGCGGAAACGAGTCCAACCAGCAAAGTGGGTGGCGTCTTTCCCTGCCTGCTGTTGACCGCTGTTTACTGCCCCTACTGGCACGTTGTGGCACGCCCTTCCTTCCTGCTCGGTTATGGCGCCCTGCGGTCGGCACCAGTGACGTACCGCCGCTGTCGGTGCCAGGTGGCATGCTCGCGGCCATGAGTCTGAACATCTCGTTACGGGCGCGGTGGGGACGGCGTGTACGGGGCTGGGGCGACGAGTCGGTAGCTGAACTTCGCGTTGACCTTGATCGGCTGGGATATGGATGGTGGCCCATCCCACCGCGAATGAAGGTTGCTCTCAGACATGCGTCCGCAGCGGATCTCCCGTGGTTCTTCTTCATGCTTGCTGCGGTCATGCTCGCGTACGTCGTGGTCGTGTACTTCGTGATTGTGCTGGGTCTCTACCGCGGGCGGGAGCCACATTGGCACTGGCTGGCAGCCTGGGCCATCTTGGTCACGCTGCTCATGAAGCTGTGTGTGAAGACGAGAGGCGCCGGTCTTCCGTTCGTCCGCAACCAGCTCACCTCGGCGTGCAGGGCAACGATTCGAGCCTGCGCGGAAGCGCATGGCGCCAGCCACGCTCAGCGGCCGGAGAAGCTCTTCGCTGTGGGGGCCGCGCTGCGCCGTCTCGAAGGGAACGTGATGCGAGCGCATCGCCGTTCGGGAACAGTCGCCTTCCTGTCTCCCCGGCGGCGAGAGCTGAAGGCCCATGCTGGCCAGGTGGTGGCCAAGCTGCGCGAGGCGGAAGCTGCTCTGGATCACAGCCCCCAGGCCGAAGCGCTTAGCGAGATCGCCGGCTTGGTCGCGACGATCGCCGAACAGTATGTGGACGGATGCATTGGAGCGCTCCTCCCCAAGCCTTTGCTGGAAGGCAAGAAGCCGGTCCGCGACCGAGAGCTGCTACGGGTAGCCGCCGCAGTTGTGCTGATCGCTGGAGGCGTTGTCGGGTTGGCCTTCCTCGGCCTGCCGGACATGGCGATGGCTGCCGTAGGAACCGCCTGGTCCGTGTTGATACTCATGGCTTTGTTTGGCAGCAATTGGGCGAGCCACCTGCCCGTCTTCGAGCTCTTCAAGCCGAGCCCCTGATGGCCCAGGCGGGATGAACAGGGTTCCTGGTGTTGACCATCTCGATGACGCTGACTTCGCGATGGGCGCAGCGACGAATGTGTGGAAGCCGAAGACTGCGGTGGCGGGTCTCGCGTCGCGCGATGTCGACCGCAAACAAGGCCCTGGTCTCCGACCAGGGCCTTCGTCGTGGAGCGGGTGACGAGAATCGAACTTGCGCTCTGAGCTTGGGAATCAGCGGTTCTTGAGCGGTCGTTCCTGCTTTGACCTGCACGGTGGGCCGAGACGCACAGGGTCGGGGCGGCCTCGATGCACCGTACCTGACCGCTGGTGCCCGTTCTGCTGGGCACGGATGGGGCACGAGCGGAGGCGGCGGCCAAGGGCTTCAACGGCCGAGTTGGGCAGTCCTCCAGCGAGACCTCCGCGACGGCCGCGTCCGTGACAGTCTCCAGACGGGATGTAGATGTAGGGGTGGACGTCGTGAAGAGGGTTCTCCGGAGCAGATCGCGGAGCGCCGCCACGACGAATTCGAATTCGATGTCGAGTCCTGACCCAGAGACTCGGGCAACGGGGTCGAAGATCGACCGTACAGCGGATACTGGCCCTGAATGCGCCTCTGAACTCGCCACCACCCGCCCAACCCGATGACCGGCGGAACCCGCGCGCGGGCCGACCCCCCGGTCTGCATGCGGCGCTGGACGAGGAGACCGTGCCTGGCGGTCTCGGGGGTTACGTCGGAGGCCGCACCCACGAAGCGAAGCTCTGCCCGGGGGCCGCATTGTCCCGCCAGTACCTGAGCACGGTCTCGCGCACGACCTCGAACCGCCCTGCGGTGGTAAGGCGGGCGATGGGCTGCCAACCCGCCCGCGTCCGTCTCGAACGCGACGAGAAGCGGCGGTCCGGGCGCCGCAGCGGCCGCTCAGAGGTGACCGTCCAGGAACTTCCGTACCTCGTCGATGGTCATGGGCCCCGTGCCGTGCGCCACCGCCGCTCCCTCCTTCAGCAGGAGGCAGGACGGGGCTCCGGTGATCCCGTATCGCTCGGTTGCCGCCGGGCAACGCGTGATGTCGGTGCGGACGACCGTCAGGCGGCCCGTGTAGGCGGCGGCGATGTCGCCCACGACGAAATCCATCACCCGACAGGGCTCGATTGCCTTGGGCCATGCCCCGGTGAAGTATGCGAGGACCGGAACCTTGCTTCTCCCGAGGATGAAATTGAACTCCGCGTCCTCACGAGGTCGGTGAACCAGCTTTGTCATGGGAGCTCCTGACCTCACGTTTCGTACTCCATCCCATCATCCCTCGCGCGGTGTGCCAGGTCGGCCCCGGCCGGTCGTCCGGCTGCCGGGAGGGAGATACGGGCCGCCGCAGGACGGCGGTGGTCCCTGGGACGAGCGGCCCGGCCCCTTGTCGCGACGACCGGAAAGCCGTTTTCCAGGGTCATAGCGGCTTGGCACCGGGAACGAGCACGATTTCTGGACGCTCGCGGACGCGGCGGTAGACGGGTGACGCGTCAGCGGACCCGGAGACCGACCGCCAGCGTCAGTTCAAGGACCCGGTGTGGTGATGCGAGATCGGGAAACAGCTCCCGCAGTTGCGACATCCGGTATCGAACCGTCTGGGGATGGACGAACAATGCCGCCGCGACCTCGTCCCGCCTGCCCTGGTGCAGCAGCCACGCTCGCAACGTCTCCTCCAGCCGTCGTGCGGTTGCGGCAGGCAAGGTCTGCAACGGTGCGAGGGCTCGGGCGCGCAGGTCCGCGAACGCGTCCTCGTCGGCGCTGAGCACCAGGTCGGGCAGGTGGTCCTCGGTGTCGCGAATGTCAGAGGAAAGGGAGCGTGCGCGTAGGGCTCGTGCGTACGAGGCGGACGCGTGGGTCCATGGCCGGGCCGGGCCGACCACGGCGGCGCGGTCGGTCAGCTGCCGTAGGAGACGTGATCGGTCGGCATCGGGGACGAGGAGCACACCGGTGGCATCCGGCAAATCGTCGAGGACGAGGGTGCTCGGGTCGAGTGTCCGGTAGGCAGGCCGGGCCTGGGCGGCGGGCAGCAGGACGGCGGTCAGCGAAACCGGGGGCTGCCACCTGGCCCGTTGGCCGGAGGCCAGCAGCACGTCCGGGCTCGCGCCGGCGAGGAGGTCGCGGGCCAGGTGTTCCAGGTGGCGCTCGTGGGCTCTGCCCCGGGCGGCCAGCTCGTCGGCGTGGCCCGCGGCGCTCGCGGCGGAGAGCTCGTCGATGTAGGCGAAGGTCAGCTCGGCGAACTTTGCGACCTCGGCGGCGGGCAGACCTGCGGGTACGGCACCCGCTGCCAGACATCGCCAGGCGACCCGGGCGCCGACGCGGTAGGCGCTGAGCAGGGCGTCCATCGAACGGCCGTCGCGCACCTCGCCGCGGCCCAGCTCGTAGGCGGCGTCCCCGGCGTCGCCGCCTGTGGCGTTCCCGCTCGCAAGGTCCAGGTAGTGCGCCAGGGCGGTGCGGACGGCTCTGCGGATGGTGGCGCCCATGCGGCCCGACAAGGCATGGGCGTAGGGAGGAACCTCGTCGATGATCGCCTGGACGACTTCGTCGGCGGTGGTCTTCAGTGCGGCCCGAAGGGCGGTGACCGTCGTCTCATCCAGGCTCAGTTCGCTGGCCCTCCGGATCGCATAGCTCATTTTTGTTCCCAGCGAACAATTCAGTCGACCAGATTTACGTCCTGTGGTCAGGACTTTACGCCTAGAGGCGCAGCAAGCTGGAGTCATGACGAGTGGAGCCCTCCGCAGTAGGGCGTGGAAACTGCTGGAGATGGTCACGACGCCGCTGCTGCCGTCGGACTACCTCGACCTGGTCAGCCCGCTGCGTGCGGGCGCTGACCTGTGTGGGCGCATCGAGGCCGTGCACTCCGAGACCGATAACGCCGCGACTGTCGTGATCAGGCCGGGGCGGGGCTGGCGCGGCCACACAGCCGGCCAGTACGTGAGGATCGGAGTCGACGTCGACGGAGTGCGCCTGTGGCGTGCCTACTCCATCACCTCGCCGACAAACCGCCGGGACGGCCGTGTAACGATCACCGTGAAGGCGATCCCGGACGGAAAGGTCAGCAACCACCTGGTCCGCAGGGCGAAACCGGGCACGCTGATCCAGCTCGACCAGCCGACCGGTGACTTCGTCCTGCCGCAGGCCAAGCCCGCCAAGGTGCTCTACCTGACGGCCGGCAGCGGCATCACGCCCGTGATGGGCATGCTGCGCGACATCGAACTCGACGACGTCGTCATGGTCCACTGCGCGCCACAGCCTCAGGACGTGATCTTCCGCAAGGAACTGCACAGTCTGGTCGCGGACAAGAAGCTTCGGCTCACCGAGGTGCACACCGACACGGACGGCAAGCTCGACATCGCCCGTCTCCAAGAACTCGTGCCCGACTGGGCCCAGCGCGAGACCTGGGCCTGCGGGCCCGCAGGTCTGCTCGACGCCGCCGAAGAGCACTGGACCGAAGAGGGCGTCCAAGAACGCCTGCACACCGAACGGTTCCGCCCCGGCATCGTTGTCGCCGGCGACGGCGGCGAGGTCACGTTCAGCGCCACCGGCAAGACCATCGACGCGGACGGCGCCACGCCGTTGCTCGACATCGGCGAGGAGGTCGGCGTGCTCATGCCCTCCGGGTGCCGTATGGGCATCTGCTTCGGCTGCGTCACGCCGCTCAAGGCCGGCGCTGTCCGCGACCTGCGCACCGGCGAGATCACCGAGGCCGAGCCGGGCGTCCTCATCCAGACCTGCGTGTCCGCCGCGGCGGGCCCCTGCGACATCGAACGGTAGGAACACCTTGACCGCCATCGACCCCACCGCCCACCTGACCGCGGAGCAGATCGAGGAGCTGGGCCGCGAGCTGGACGCGATCCGCGACGAGGTGATCGCCGGCCGCGGTGAGAAGGACGCCGCCTACATCCGTAAGGTCATCTCGGTACAGCGCAAGCTCGAACTGGTCAGCAGGGGTGTGCTGCTGTTCTCGATCTTCCCGCCCGCGTGGGTGCTCGGCACCGCCGGGCTGTCCGTGGCGAAGATCATGGACAACATGGAGATCGGCCACAACGTCCTGCACGGCCAGTGGGACTGGATGCGAGACCCGAAGATCCACTCCACCACCTGGGAGTGGGATCACGTCTCGCCGTCCGATCAGTGGAAGCACTCGCACAACGAGCTGCACCACACGTACACCAACGTGATCGGCAAGGACAACGACCTCGGCTACGGCATCATGCGCGTCGACGAGGACCAGAAGTGGCACCCCTTCCACCTCGGCCAGCCGCTGTGGAACTTCCTCAACGCCTGTTTCTTCGAGTACGGCATCGCAGCGTACGACCTGGAGCTCGGCAAGAACCTCACCAAGCGCCGCCGCAAGAACCCGGAGTTCCGCGCGCGGGCCAAGGCCGTGGGCCGTAAGATCCGCAAGCAGGTGCTCAAGGACTACGTGATCCACCCGTTGCTGTCGGGCCCCTCATTCCTCACCACACTCGGCGCCACGTTCACCGCGAACCTGGTCCGCAACATCTGGACCCACTCAGTGATCATGTGCGGGCACTTCCCCGAGGGCGTACAGGTCTTCGAACGCCAGTCGATCACGGGCGAGACACGCGGCCAGTGGTACCTGCGCCAGATGATGGGCTCGGCGAACATCAGCGGCAGCAAGGCCATGCACTTCATGACCGGCAACCTGTCGCACCAGATCGAGCACCACCTGTTCCCGGACCTGCCGAGCAACCGGTACGCCGAGGTCGCGGTGAAGGTGCGCGCGCTGTTCGAGAAGTACGAGCTGGAGTACATCACCGGCCCGCTGCCCAAGCAGGTGTTCTCCGCGTGGCACAAGGTCTTCCGGCTCGCGCTGCCGAACAAGCAGCCCAAGGTCGGAACGCCGGACCGTGAGCAGGACCTCATCGCCGCCTGACTCCCCGGCCGCACCTCAAGCCCTTGATGACGTCACTGCTGCGACACGACGGCCTACTCGGCCAGTGGAGTTTCCCCGCTGCCCGGGTCCTACAGCTTGGTGAGCGCACGCCGGACAGCAACTGAGTGGGAGCTTCTCTCCGGCTTCCACGACAAGCCACGCCAGGTGAGAAGGGCGACGAGGTGGACTATGACTTCAGGAAGACCGGGTGGAGCAGCACTCTGTACGGCTGCACCGCCGGGTCGCTCCTCGATTGCTCCGCAAACGGCACGGAGAAGTGAAGCACCGCGGTGAACGCTCTGATGACACAGTGCCTGCCGATTCGAATGATGGGTGGCCCCGATCGGCAAAGGGCCGGCCGGACGCTCTCGGCGCCGTGACGCGTGCTGAATCCGGCCTGTGAGAAGGAAGAAGTCGAATGCCGCACATGACGACGCCTGACGGGGTCCGGATCGCCTACCAGGTCCAGGGCGAGGGGCCACCGCTGGTGCTGCCGGCGGGCCAGGCGAACAACCACCCTTGACGGGACGGGGTACGCGACGACTTCCACGCGGCCCGTGGCTCGCAGCACCCTCACCCTCGATCTCCGCGACACGGGGAGATCGAGAAGCCCCACAAGCCCTACGGCACCGAGCTCTTCGCCCTGGACGTGGTCGCGGTGCTTGACTACCTCGGTATCGACGGGGCCGACGTCTACGGCACGTCCATGGGCGGACGCCTGGCCCAGCAACTCGCAGCGCGCCACCCGCACCGGGTGCGCGCCCTAGGGATCGGCTGCACGTCACCCGGTGGACCGCACGGCATCGGACGCGACAATGTCGTGAGTAGGTCGCTGGTACAGCATGAGGGCGGGGCGGCGCGGCAGGGCCCATTTTGAGCTGATGTACACCCCGGCCTGGCTGACCGAAGCCAGTCGGCGACATCCGGATTCCGCTCCGGGCTAACAAGAAAGCCCCGGGCGGCTGGCCTGGGGCTCTTTCGTGGAGCGGGTGACGAGAATCGAACTCGCGCTCTGAGCTTGGGAATCAACGGTTCTTGGGCCGTTGAAGGGGCTCTGACCTGTGTTTTCCCGTCAGGCGGGGTGTATGGCTACGGTCTCTGGGAACCGCACCTGACCGCTGTTGTCCGCTCTGCCGGGCACGGATGGGGCACGGGAGTCGCTACGGAGACCGTGCCCCAGCGTCTGAGCTGTTACGGCTGAGGCTCGTACAACCAACCGGCCCTCTTGTCCGTCTTGTTCGGCGACGTCTGACCGACATCGGCCGCCGAACAGGACTGAAGGACTTGATGAACCCAGCCAGACGCACGACCGCCACCGCCTTGGTTCTGGCCGCGGCAGGCGGAGTGCTCTACGCCACCGCCGTACCTGCTTCCGCGGCGGTGAACTGCACTTCCCCCGTCTTCAAGCGGCAGTTCTTCGCGAACACGACGTTCTCGGGCACGCCGAAGAAGACAGACTGCGATTCCGCGATCGACCAGAACTGGGGCAAGGGAGCACCCGTCTCCGGCGTGCCGTCCAACAACTTCGGCGTGCGCTGGTCGGTGACGCGCGACTTCGGCTCCGGTGGTCCCTTCGCGTTCACGGCCTCCGCCCAGGACGGAATGCGCGTCTACCTCGATGGCGTCCGGAAGATCAACGTGTGGAAGAACGTCTCCGCCACCGTCAAGAAGACGGTCAACGTGACGATCCCCGCGGGCAAGCACACGATCCGCTTCGACTTCGTCAACTGGACGGGTTCCGCGAACGTCAGGTTCACCTATACGCCGCGCACCTCCGCCGCCTACGACAAGGTCAAGCCCCTCACCCCGACGGGCACGGCCGTCTCGTACAACCCCGCCACCGGCGCGGCCAAGCTCACCTGGACCAGGAGCAAGGAGATGGACCTGGCGAATTACCGGGTCTACCGGCGGCTGAAGGGCGCGCCGTACGGCAAGCAGCTCGCGACGACCACCGCCACGTCGTACACCGACAGCGCGCTGCCCAAGACCGGCGCGGCCTACTACTACGAGGTGTGGGCCGTAGACAAGGCGGGCAATGTATCCGGCGGCAGCTCCGACAAGCTCGTCACCACCGTCGACAGGACGCCGCCCGCCGCGCCCTTTGTCGAATGGGATGCCTGCCCGGCCGACCAGCCCTACGCGGCACCGGAGCTGGTCACCACCGCGAAGAACGCCGCCGACATCGCCCGGTACGAGATGCAGCGGCTCGACGCGACCACGAAGCGCTGGAGCACCGTCTACTCCGGCACCAAGGGTGCGATCTGTGACACCGGCTACCGGGCCGACGGCAGCAAGGTCACCTACCGGGGGCGGGCCCGGGACGCCGCCGGGAACTGGTCGGCGTACTCGGCTGCACGACGTTCACCACCCCCGACCTGACCCCGCCCGCCGCCGTCACGGGGCTCCGCGCCGAGTACCGGTCGGGCGTTCCGCATTTGGTGTGGTCGCCCGTCACCGGGGCCGCCTCGTACCAGGTCCTCCAGTACGACCCGGCGACCGGCGGCTACGCCGACGCTCTTCCCGCGGGGAGCCCCAGCACCCGGACCGACATGGTGCCGCGCCAGTCGGCCGCCGTCGCCGACAGCTACCGGTACGCGGTGCGCTCGCTGGACGCCAAGGGCAATCCTGCCGCGCCGGTGGAGATCACTCTGAAGTTGGCCGACCGTCCGGAGGCAATCCCCGCGTTCAAGACCACTGCCAACAGGTTCGACGAGGGTGTGATGGTCGAGTGGAGCAGCGTCGACCCGTGGACCGTTGACGAGCGGCCTCTTCCCACGTACAAGATCATCCGGACCGACACCGCGACCGGCGAGACCGACATCGTGGACCAGTGCAAGCCGAACAGCTCAGTGGACCAGCCGCTGGATGACCCGGACACGTACTGGACCTGGGCGGACGACGATGCTCCTCTGTCCGCCCGCAAACAGGTCAACGGCAGCTGCTGGGACGTCCAGGGCAAGTCGGAGACGACGTACGAGTACCGAGTCGTGACGACCGACCGGTACGGACATGTGTCGCAGGCCGGCCCGCCCGCCACGGAGACAACCCCGGACACCCAGCGTCCCGCCACGGTCCAGGACCTGACCGCGGAACGAGTCCCGCTCGGCGTCCGGCTGACCTGGACGCCGCCCGCCGACACCGATGTCTCCGGCTACCGCGCGTGGCAGGGCGTCACCGACCCGGACAGCGGTGAGACGGTCTGGAAGAACAACTGCTGGACCGGCAGCTCCCTGACCAGGACCGAAATCCTCTGCCCGACAGTGCCGGACGGCACCACCCACGTCTACAAGGTGGCCGCGATGGACGATCACCGCGACGATCCACTCGGCGTCCTCCACCCCGCCGAGGTCTCGGTCACCCTGCCCGATACCCAGCCGCCGGGCTGGACGGAGACCGAGGTCCGTGAGGGCCAGTACCCGGATCTGTACGTCGGCTGCTCCGAAAGCTCCGGACTCGGGGACTGTTCCCGGTTCGCGAGCTACCGCGTGGAGCGCTGGGACCCCGTCACTGCCGCCTACGTCGCCCTGGCGGAGGGCGCGATGGGTGACGCCGCGTTCTACATGGACACCACGGTGCACGAGGACCGGCTCGGCCTGTACTACTACCGCGTCGTACGGCTCGACGCCTCGGGCGTCGAGGCCGTGACCCGATCGACGGCGTACGGCATCTGGGACTCCTGGCTCTGACCGGACGTGGGAGGGGACCGAAGGGTTCTTCGGTCCCCTCCCATGCTGGGCGACGAGCGGTTCGACCGGCCGCAGGACTTCGACCTTGGCGTGTACTGGGTCTCCTACCTCGATGACTTCCGGGCCCGCTGCTACATCGGCACAGCCACCGTCCGCCTTTCTCCCCGGGAATGCTGGCGCTTGCTCGGCAACGTTGCCCTTGCGGTGGTGAGGGCCTTCGGCTCCACCGCGACCGCCGGCGGTGACGACGGATGGGTCGAGGCGGTCATCCCAGTCGAGGGCACCGAGCACGCCTGCTGCGAGTTGCTGAGGCTCGGTGGGATGTCGAGATCGTTGCACGGGCCGAACTCCGCCAGGCCGTGGCCGCCACCGCAGCGACATTCGCCCGAGCCTACGAGAACAAGGGGCCAGGTGGTGCGCAGGTGGTGCGCGACGCCCGGGGAAGTCTGGGCAACGACGAACCCCCAGGTCCATGACCTGGGGGTTCGTGAAAGAGCGGGTGACGAGAATCGAACTCGCGCTCTGAGCTTGGGAATCAACGGTTCTTGAACGACTGTAGCGGCTCTGACCTGCATGTTTGGCTGGATCGGTCGAGGTTGGCGTTGTCTCTGGGCACCGTGCTTGACCGCTGGTGTCCGCTCCGAAGGGCACGGATGGGGCACGGGTGGATTCAACGGTGCTGCCAAGTGGCGTACGCCGGGTGGGCAGGTGGGTCAGAAGAGGCCAGTTGCCGAAAACGCCACGGTTCACCGCCGCTTGACCCTATCTGGCGCAGGTTTGGCACGACAGGGTTCGGCCACAGGCTCCATGACACGGGGCCGGCCCCTGACCCAGGTGCGGTGGCTCAGCGATCGGACCATCAATCTCAGGGAAAACACCCCCCACATGCACCCCGTGGTTCTAGGCTGACCAGACGCCAAACCATCCCAAAGCTGAGAGCTTCGGGATAGAGGGACTAAGAGGGCTCCTGTGCTGATTTCTAACGTAAAAGTACAAAATTATCGGGGCCTTCGTGACCTGAGTATGCCGATATCTCCTTTCGGCTGCATCATCGGTGAGAATAATGCGGGAAAGTCTTCCATTCTGCAGGCGTTGGACATCTTCTTCAGCGGTCCAGTTTTGAAAGATTCTGATTTTTACGACGCGGAGGAGCCTCTGCGTATTGAAGTAACTCTGGATGAAATCAAAGATGAGGATCTGGCGCGACTCGCCGAAGAGCACAGGGGTAGGATCGAGAAAGTCGCAGATGGTGGGAGGTTGACGCTTTCGCGCGTGTATGTAGCGCCGGGAAAGGGGATTCTGAGGCAGGTTGATGACGTTCCTTCGAATAAGAAATATTGGCCTTCCTCTGTTCAGGAAATGGTCGCTGGAAAGCGAGGGGAAGAACTTAAAGCGAGTGCGGTTTATGCGTTCCCTGAGTTGCGGGAGATTTTGCCTCCGAAGGCAACTCAGAAGGATGTGAAAGAGGCAATCGCTGCTCTCGCTCACTCTCTGCATGAATCTGAGCGGTCTAAGGGTGATGTCGATCTGCCGACCGGGATGGAGAAGTCTATTCAGGCCCTGCTCCCGGAAGTTATTTATATTCCCGCCGTAAAAGAACTTTCGGATGATCTTAAGACTTCTGAAAGTGCTTCATTCGGCAAGCTGCTAGGCATACTGGTTGAGCAGATCAAGCCGCAGCTGGCCGACGTTGACGAGCTGTTCGGAAAACTACGTGGGTATCTCAACGTAGAGGCACTCCCGGACGGGGCAGTCAATGACGGGCGGCTTGAAGAGGTAAGGAACATCGAGCAAATCGTCGAGGGCAATCTGCAGGCCGCATTCCCTGATACGCGAGTTAGTATCGAGATTCCTCCACCAGACCTCAAGAGTGTTCTTTCTAATGCGACAATCACAGTCGATGATGGTGTCAGGGGTGCGTTCAAGAGTAAAGGAGACGGTCTCCGTCGGTCTGTCACTTTCGCGATTCTCCGAACGTATGCCGAGCTCAGAACTGCGATGCGCGATCGCTCGTCGACTGCAAAATCGCGGCCCTACCTCCTCCTCTTCGAGGAGCCTGAGCTATTTTTGCATCCGCGGGCTCAAAAGCAGTTGTTCGAAGCCCTTCGCGTGTTCTCGCAGGACCACCACGTTTTGGTTAGCACTCACTCGACATCCTTCTATAGTCCGCAAGCAACCGGGACTTTTGTGAAGATCGCGAAAGACAGGTCTACTTTCCCACCCTCTGCAGTGGCCTATCCTGTTGATCTGTCGCATCTGAAGGCCAAGGATCAATTTCAGATGATCCGCCAGGAGAATAATGATGCCGCGTTCTTCTCGGATAAGGTGCTCCTCGTGGAGGGGGATAGTGACCACATCCTGATTCCCCATATTGCCAGGACTCTGAGCCCGGAGTGGGATTTTGGCAAGCGTTCGGTGGCTATCGCTAAAGTCAACGGGAAGTCAAGCATTGCGCGGTATAGGGGCTTCTTTGAGGAATTTGGTGTGGCGGTCGCCGTTCTGGCGGATCTAGATGCGCTGGTTGAGGGATTCAATAAACTGGGGGCAAGCGCCGAGTGTGCGTCCAAGCAGAAAGCCTTGATGGAAGTGGTAGGAGAGACTATCGCTAGAGGTGAGCGCGGCGAGACTGATATCTCGAGCAACATGGCTCGGAAGCTACGCGACGCACCTGCGATGAAGGAATTGTGGCGCGATGCCGCCCAAGCGGGTCAGCTTTTCTCGGTCGGACAATGCGAATGGGAAGACCTGCGGAAGACGGTAGATGAATTCTTTCATCGTGCCGTCACTCGTGATGTCAGGGCAGAGCTGGTAAAAAACCCACCAAGCCAAGAAATCGGCGAGGCAAAGACAAATCTCATCTCGTCCCTGCGTGATGAAAAGATCTACGTGCTAGAACGTGGGGCGATCGAAGATTATTATCCGGAATCAATTTCCGGTGACAAGCTGACTGCAGCTCAAGCGTTCTGTGACGAGCATCGCGATGCCAACGCCCTTCGTGGGGCGATCATGGGTGATGATTTTTCTCAAGTTTGCGAGTTCGATCTGATTCTTGGGAGCTTTTTCGGATCTGAATAGCTGACCGCCCCAGCCAAAGTGTTTCTCCCCGTCAAGGCGGCTCGCTCCAGCGGAGCGAGCCGCTTGACGGGGAGAGGAAGAGTTCTACCGCGCCGTGATCAGGTGCCTGCCGTGACTCGTGCCCGAACATGGCCGTCGACCGCGCCCACCAGACGCGGTCGACGGCCATGTTCGGAGGTGTCAGGCCGCGGCCTCGCGTCCCCTGCGAGTCCGACGGTGGAGGATCTCGTCGAAGGTGGCGCGGGCGCCAGTGGGGTCGACGTAGTGCATGGCCAGGAGGGCCGCGATGACGGCGCCGACCAGGTCGTTCTGGACCTCGGACCAGGTGTGGGCGTCGTCGCAGGTGGTGAGGCCCTTCAGCCCGTGGAGGGCGTGCATGGCCTCGCCGGCCTCCTCGGCGACTTTGCCGACCTGGAGTGCCTTGAGCTCCTCGTCAGGCAGGTGTGCGCCAGCCGCTCGGCAGACGGCGGAGAGCTTCTCGATGTTGTCCCACAGGGTGTCCACGGCGGACCTCCGGTTCGATGGCTTCGGCTATTCCTGTGCGGGTCGCCCGAGCTGGCGTACGGTCCATCCGGCCATGCGCCAGGCATCGGCGTCGATGAGGTTCCGGAGGTCGACGAGGACCTGGTCCGCGACCAGTGGGGCGAGGGCCTTGGGGTCGGCCTCGCGGAAGTGGGGCCATTCGGTGGCCAGGACGATCAGCTCGGCTGCCGCGATGGAGCCTTCGAGGGTTTCGCAGTAGTCGAGTTCGGGGTGGCGGCGCAGTGCGGTGGGTACGGCATGGGGGTCGTGGACAGTGACGGTCGCGCCGCGCTGGTGCATGAGCGCGGCGATGGCCAGGGCCGGGGATTCGCGGACGTCGTCGGTTCCGGCCTTGAAGGACGCGCCCCAGACGGTGATGCGTACGCCGTCGACGGGGTGGCCGAGGGTCTGCTCAATGAGCTTCAGCGCAGCGGTGGGGCGGGATTCGTTGACCTGCTCTGCCGCCCGCAGGAGGGTTGCTGCCTCGGTGGCTCCGAGGGTGCTGGCTGAGGCTGTGAAGGCGCGGATGTCCTTGGGGAGGCAGCCGCCGCCGTAGCCGGGTCCGGCGTTGAGGCCGCCGCGGCCGATACGGGGGTCGAGTCCGATGGCCTCAGTGAGCTGCTGGACGTCGGCTCCGGCGGCGGTACACATGTCGGCGACGCCGTTGATGAACGAGATCTTCATGCCGAGGTAGGCGTTGGCAGCGCCCTTGATGAGTTCGGCGGTGGCGGGGTCGGTGACGAACAGCGGGATCCCGTTCGCCAGGAGAGGTGCGTAGACCTGGCGTACAGCGTCCTCCGCGCGGGCCGAGGGGACGCCGACGACGATCCGGTCGGGTCGCAGAGTGTCGTCGATGGCGTGGCCCTCGCGGAGGAACTCGGGGTTCCAGACGACCTCCACATCCTCACCGGCCGGGGAGAGCCGGATGAGGAGGGCGGCGAGGTCGCGGGAGGTACCGACGGTGACCGTGGACTTGCCGACGATGACGGTCGGGCGGGTCAGGTGCGGCGCAAGGGCGCGGGCGGCGCCGAAGACCTGCCCGGTGTCGTAGCTCCGTCCGTCCGCGTCGATGGGCGTGCCCACGGCGAGGAAGTGGATGTCGGCGAACTCGGCGGCCTCGACCAGGCTGGTGGTGAACCGCAGTTGCCCGGATGCGGTGTGGGTGGCGAGGAGTTCCGGGAGGCCCTTCTCGTAGATGGGGCACTCGCCGGCGTTGAGGCGGTCGATCTTCGCCTGGTCCAGGTCCACGCCGATGACCTCGTGGCCGATCTCGGCCATGGCAGCGGCGTGGGGGATGCCCAGGTGACCGCAGCCGATGACGGATACGCGCATGGGGTCGACGCTCCTTTCCTTGCCTCTCGCCCGCCCGGGGAGTCCGGGCCGGCCGGGTGCGTCACGCTAGCGCCACCATCCGGCGCGGCCCTCTTTGTGCAGGTGAATCAACCAGCGGGCTGCTTCAGGAGATTGACGAGTGCGGGCAACGCCTCAGCGGCGGTTGCCCGGCACACCAGGTCACCGTCCTGGGGCCCCTCCAGCGGGTACGGCATGAACTGGCCGTCGTGCCAGAAGCCCTCCGGGTCCAGGTAGACGATCTGCATGCCGCGAGCACGGGCGCGAGCCTGGACCTTGCGTCGGTCGGCGTGCAGGCCGACGACGAGGAGTGCCTTGGCGCCGTCGACCCACTCGACGTCGGGTACGGCCTGGTCGTAGCGGCGCATGAAGCACTCGTCGAGTCCGGCGCGCGCTGCGAGCACGTCGAAGTTGTTGGTGATGACCGGACCGACGAGGTGCCCGGTGTCCTTCAGTTCCTTCAGCGCCCGCATGGCCGGAGTCGGCTCGGCCAGAAAGCAGGCACGGAACATCTCCACGAATTCCGCGGTCTTCTCCTCCGGCTCCGTCAGCACCTCATGGAGGAGCCTGTCCGCTGTCGGGGAGAGAGTGCAGCGATGCTCACGCGGCTCGTGGCCCTGGCGGTCGGTGACCCGGTAGATCTCGTGGAGCCGGTGCAGGGGCGGGATCCCCGCCTCGACCGACGTACCGCATCCGATCTCCACCTGGAACGGCCGCAAGTCCGCGAGGACGGACAGGTCCGGGACGCGGGTCGGCGTGCCGGGGCGGTCCTTGAACCGGATTCCGGTGGAGAGCACGTTCCACGGCAGTTGCCGGACAGCGGGCGGCGGCGCGTAGGACACAGAGGCGATCTGCACGTCCAGGCTCCGGTAGCCGACTGGGAGGGTGCGGCCCGCAGCGGCGTCCTGGGGGTGGACGTCGTGCTCGGTGATCCGGCACTTCAGATCCCGCCGGGTCCATAAGAATCCACCGGGAGCCTCCTTCCAGCCGCCAGTGGCGAGTGAATCCCACAGGGCGTCGTGGTGCGCGTCGATCTCGTCGGACGGCGCGGACGCGGAGTGATAGAGGTACAGGTCGGTCAAGCCGATGGCCGGCGCAGCCGTGGTGGGCACCAAGCCGTACCGGTAGCGGTAGTGGATGATCCGCCGGCGTGCGTCGTCGGAGGCCGCCCAGCCGGACTGGCTGGCGGTGGCCTTTTCCTGGGTGCGGCGCCAGATACCCTCCTCGACGTAGCGGGGACGGTCGGCGTCGCCGAAGTACGTCTTCCAGACCTGCTGTTGGTCGGGGACGAGCTGGTCGATGACGATGTACGGGATGTCCACGATCCCTCCCTGGAGAATCACGCGTGGATGTTCCAGATGGCTGACGGGGTGCAGGCTGTCCCGCTCCGGGCAGCCGAAGCCGCGCTGAGCGGGACGGTTCTTCAGCGCCGCTCGACGAGAGAGCAGCGTGAGAGGCTCCGGCGGCCGAGCGCAGGCAGCGGCCTCGGTGCCGGGAGCGGCCTCAGCGGTCGGAGGTCAGGCTCGCGTCCGCCGCGACGGCGGAGGGCCGGTGACCAGCGCCTTCGAGGAGCGGGCCGGCGTGCTCACGCAGTGCCCAGGCCGGGCCGACCAGGCCGGCGATGGCCAGGAACGTGAGCGCGATTCGGCTTCCGTGGTCGGGCTGTGCGGTTCTGGACGCGGCGTTTCGGGCATGGCGGCGTCGAGCCCCGGTCACGAGGTGCCGCCGAGGGCGCGTTCGTGGGCGTCAAGGAGGCGGCTGGTCTGCGAGTGCAACCGCTCCAGCTCAGGAGAGGTGAGGATGAGCGCGCCGTCGAGGGTCGAGCCGTCATCGAAGTGGAACTCGACGGGAACCGACCCTTGCCGGGCCCGCGGGTCGTAGACCGCGTCCCGTCCGGCCGAGAGCGTGGCATGGGTGGTTTTCACCGGTACGGGCCTGAGCGTCGTCCCGTCGGCGGGCGCCGACCACTGGGTCCCGCCCCCGGGAGGGCGCAGGTGGTACGTCGTGGCGGGGCCCTCGCCAGGGAGAGCGACCACGACCCCGACGCGGTCCTCGCGGGCGCTGTCGGTGGCGAGGTCGCCGAGCCGGGCAACGAAGGGAGCTGCGGTACCTAATCCGGCTCCCTGGGAGGGAAGGTGGGGAGAATGTCGTCGCGTCATGCCCTGAAGTTAGGGACAGGGCAACCCTCGAATATGAGCCGGAGGAATACGACCCCTATCCGTCGAGGTGAAAGCGGTCGGACATGCGCCGCAGCTTCTCCCGCGTGACTGCTCGTTCCGCGTAGACGATGCTGCGAAGCGTCGAGCGGGCGATGGGGTGGTTCCGTACGAGTTGGGGCGCGATCCGCTCGGCCGTCTCCAACTCTGCCAGGGCCTTTCCCCGGTTCCCGTCCCACAGCCAGGCGCGCGCGACGTCCATGTGGTGGTGTCCCTGACGGGAGTTGGGCAGCGAACCCACCAGCCCCGGGCTGGTACGGCGGTTTATCTCCAGTGCCTTGCCCTGCTTGCCCATTTCCAGGGCCACGCTGATCGCGTGGATCTGCACGTTCCCGGCGGAGAACGTCAGCGAATGCCGGTCGTACACCGGTGCCCCGACGTACGCGTCCATGCGCTCGGCAGCAACCTTCGCGTGTCCGATCCGGTCCTCGGCCTCCGAGGCGCGGCCGGCTCGGGCGGCAGAGACCGCGGCCCGCAGCTGCAGCGTGCCCCAGGCCCGCACGGCCAGCTGCTCGCCACGGTCGTACTCCTGCTCCACCGAGGTGATCGCCTTGTCCGAGAGTGCCAGAGCGTCGGCCCAGTCAGCCGTCGCCCACATGTCCCAGACTCTCATCCAGTCGGCGACGGCAGGCAGCACCGGATCTCCCGACAACCTGGCTGACCATGCGGCCCGCTCGCAGGTCATGGCGACCAGTTCGGGGTGCCCGAGGGAGTGGGCGGCGGTGTGCGCGAACTTGCAGCACACGGCGTAGATGGCGTACGCCTCCTCCCGCTCGTGTCCCTCCGAGTCCTCCGCCAGGGCGCGTGCCTCGCGGAACAGGTCCGGGAGAACCCGGAGAATTGCCACGTTTGAGGCGGTGTCCCGCAGGCGGTGAAGCCGGGTTACCTCACGCCACAGATGTGATGCGGGCCGCGGGGCCCCGTCGAAGACGGGGACGAGGTCGTAGCGGCGCAGCTCGCGCAGGATCGACGAGGCGGCGACCTGCCACTGGTTGTCGTCGGGGGAGCTGCTGTACGGGCGTCCGATCAGGTCGTTCGGATGGATGTGCAGTTCCGCGGCCACCTGGTTGAGCAGCCCGACCCGGTCCAGCTCGATCAGGCCACGTTCCATCTTCGATACCCAGCCCTGCGACTTCCCCAGGGCTGTCGCCAGGTCGGCCTGCGGTATGCCCAACCGCAGCCTCGCCCTGCGGACGCGCTTGCCGATCTCCTCGGCTTCCTCCAGCATCAGGACACCTCCCGGCCGCCGGACGCCCCGGCGCGATCACCGGTCTGTCCGTACAGAGTTCGTCTCCAGCACGGTACCCATGACGCGGCTTGCGCGTGTGTCGAGCTGCAGGGTGAGAGGTGACGGGTGAGAGGTGACGGGCGCACGGCCCGGTTCTCTCTCGCGGGGCCTGTGCCGGTGTCGACCTGGTCGAGTCGCTGTTCACGAACTCCGGCCAGCAGGTGCGACGGTTCACCCGCTGGTGCCTCGCCCGCCCTGAGGGGTGACGCATCCACTATGGATGCGGCTCGGGAGGCCGTTATGGCACGCGAATGGCACGGGCTCTGAAAATGGTCTAGACAACAAACAGGCCCTGGTCGGAGACCAGGGCCTTCATCACGGAGCGGGTGACGAGAATCGAACTCGCGCTCTGAGCTTGGGAAGCTCATGTTCTACCATTAAACTACACCCGCGTGGCGCACTGGCTGACCAGCAACGCATCGTCCGACACTGTACCCCATTGCGGGCCCCTCGATGTGTGGGCCCAGGCGTGGGGCGTGGTGGGGGTGTGTCGTGTTGAGGGGTGGATGCGGGTGAGTGGGGCGGGAGTTGGGGGCGTAGCGTGGGGCGTCGGAGTGCCGCGTGGAGTGGCGTCCTGTTCATCCCCTAATGTGGCTTTCTCGTCCACGGCTTGATGGGGAAGGGACTTGATGGACTCCTTGGAGCGCACCGTCGTCCGCTGTGCCGAAGGGCACGTTTTCGCTACCGCCTCGTTCCCGATGCAGCAGCTCGGGTCCGGGCGGATCGGTCCCGGGCGGCTTATCCGCTGTCCTCGTTGCGCCCGGTTGCGGCATGCCGTGCCGGTGGTGTTCGAGGAGCGGTAGGGCTTCCGGGAAGGTGGCGACAGGCGCGCGGGGCGGCCCGATGTGGGTGGGTCCGCGCGTTCTGCGTATCCTCGGTGGGTGCTTCTCTCAGACAAGGACATCCGGGCCGAGATCGACGCCGGACGCGTACGTATTGATCCTTTCGATACGTCGATGGTGCAGCCGTCGAGCATCGACGTGCGGCTCGACCGCTACTTCCGGGTGTTCGAGAACCACCGCTATCCGCATATCGATCCGGCCATTGAGCAGGTCGATCTGACCCGCACCGTCGAGCCGGACGGGGACGAGGCGTTCATCCTCCACCCCGGTGAGTTCGTGCTCGCCTCGACGTACGAGGTCATCTCGCTGCCCGACGATCTCGCGTCGCGGCTGGAGGGCAAGAGTTCGCTCGGCCGGCTCGGGCTGGTGACGCATTCGACGGCCGGGTTCATCGATCCGGGGTTCTCCGGGCACGTGACCCTGGAGCTGTCGAATCTGGCGACGCTGCCGATAAAGCTCTGGCCCGGGATGAAGATCGGTCAGCTGTGCATGTTCCGGCTGACGTCTCCGTCGGAGTTCCCGTACGGCTCCGAGCGGTACGGGTCGCGATATCAGGGGCAGCGCGGTCCGACCGCGTCGCGTTCGTACATGAACTTCCACCGGACGCAGGTGTGATGCCCGATGGGCGATGACGCGCGGGAGAACCTGACGTACGACGGCTTCGGGGTTGCCGTGCGGGAGCTGGCGCAGGCCGTGGCCGACGACGGGTACGAGCCGGATGTGGTGCTGAGCATCGCGCGGGGCGGGGTCTTCGTCGCGGGCGGGCTGGCGTACGCGCTGGACTGCAAGAACATCCACCTGGTGAATGTGGAGTTCTACACGGGGGTGGGCACCACGCTGGAGATGCCCGTCATGCTGGCGCCCGTGCCCAACGCCATCGACTTCTCGGACAAGAAGGTCCTGATCGCCGACGATGTCGCCGATACCGGGAAGACGCTGAAGCTGGTGCGTGATTTCTGTATCGATCATGTCGCCGAGGTGCGGTCCGCCGTCATCTACGAGAAGTCGCACTCGCTCGTGAAGTGCGAGTACGTGTGGAAGAAGACCGATCGCTGGATCAACTTCCCCTGGAGTGTGGAGAAGCCCGTCGTGCGGCGCAGCGGGCAGGTTCTGGACGCCTGAGCCATGGCGGACGCGGACGCGGCGGCGGATGGCTGTGCGGACGTGGACGGGACGTGAAAGACCCCCGGGGCCGCATGGCCTCGGGGGTCTTTTCGGGTCGGGTCAGATCGTGCCCAGTTTGAGGATCGATACCAGCGCGATCAGCTGGATCGCGCTCGCGCCCAGCGCCTTCGGCCACGGCAGGTCGTGGGACTTGCTCACCATGGAGGTGAGCAGCGCAGCCGCGGCCAGCCAGGTCAGCCAGCCGAGGATCTGGACCAGGGAGTTCTCGCCGCCCAGGAACAGCGCGAAGATCAGGCGGGGGGCGTCCGTGATCGACATGATCAGCATGGAGAGGCCCACCGTCGGCTGCCAGGCGCCGTCGCCGCCCAGCTGGCGGGCGAGTGTGTGGGTGACCGCGCCGAGCACCAGGCCGCCGAGCACGAAGCCGATGCCCGTGATGATGACGTAGGGGATGGCGTTGCCGACGGGGGAGTGGATCGCGTCGTCGCGGGCCTGGTCGAAGCCGAAGAGCGCCAGCAGGCCGTAGAGGAACGTGACGATGAGCGCCGGGCCCCAGACGGGGTAGTCGCGCATCTGCCAGAACGTCGGGGCAGGGCGCGTCACCATGCCGCTCAGCAGCTGCTTCCAGTGCAGGCGCGGGCCCGCGGGCTGGACGGGGGCCTGGCCGGCGCGATAGGTGTTCCCGTCGCCGTAGGGGTCCTCGTTGATGCTGAAGGCCTGGGTGTGGCCCGGGTTGTTGGCGTACGGGTCGCCCTGATGCGGTTGCTGGGGGTGCTGCGGTTGGTGGGGCTGGGGGTACGGGTCGGAGAAGTACTCCGGCTCGTCGGCTCCACCGCTGTTGTAACCGCCGCTGTTGTAGCCGCCGCCGTTGTAACCGCCGCCCGGGTGGTGGCCGCCGTTGTTCGGGGCACCGCCGTTGTAGCCGCCGCTGTTGTGCGGGGCGCTGTTTCCTCCCGTCGGCGGCCATTGCTGCTGTCCGTACGGCGGTGGTGCCTGATTGCCGTACGGCTGCTGCCGCGGTTGCTGCTGCGCTTGCTGCGGGGTGCGGTTGTCCCGGCCGCGTCCGATCCTGAATCCAGCCACGTAATCGAACGTACCTGGTCCGTCCGGGGCGGGTGGGTGGGGCGGGGGAACTGGCCCGCCTTTGCGGCCTAGCTGTGACATCCCCTAAGGGAACCCCGGGGTGCTCTCCACAGGGTCCCGCCGGGTGCGCGAGGCGTGTGGTCAGCCCGCGTTGAACAGTGCGCTGGTGAACGTGATCAGCGGGCGGTCCGGGGCGGCCGCCGGGTACAGGGCGATCAGGTCCGCCGTCTCGCCGCGGTGGGTGCGCACCACCGTGTCCGGCTTCTTGTCGCCGTCGAAGTCCGCGTAGCGGATCAGGAGGGTCGTTTCCGCGGAGGCCGGGGCGGGGGAGCCGGCGGGGTCGGCGGGGTCGGTGGTGGGGGCTGCCTTGCGGTGCAGCGGTGCGGCCGGGAGTTCTCCGGCCGGGGCCCTGAAGCGGTACGGGCCGCCCGGCCGGCCCGGTCCGTCGGGGCTGCCGAGCAGCAGGGCGCCCTTGGCGGCCGTGCCGGGCTCGTGGGGGCGGGCGGCGTACACCAGGTCGTCGTAGCCGTCGCCGTTCGTGTCCGCCCGGGGCTCGGGGGCGGACAGCGCGGGGCCGGCCCCCGGGATGGTGCCCCCGGCGGCGTGCGGGCGGCCGTCGCGGGTGAAGGGGCCGCGCAGGAAGCTGAGCCGGCCCGAGCTCGCCGTCACGGCCAGATCGGGCTTCCTGTCGCCGTCGAAGTCGCCGCAGACGGGGTGGTCGGGCCACTCGTTGCCGAAGCGGGCCCGGTCCGGGATGCGGAGCGCGACCGCCTTCCCGGTGAGGCCCGCGGGGGAGCCGAAGAGGATCTGCAGCGGTACGGGCGGGCGGCCGATGCCGTTGTACGGGGGGTCGGTGGCCACGATCAGATCGGTGAAGCCGTCCTGGTCCAGATCGCACGAGGCCTCGGCGTCGAACGCCGACGGGAGGGTGCCGCCGATCCTGGCGGCGTTCGCGTGCGCGCTCAGCAGCTGGCGTACCGACGGGTCGAGGCCCCGGGAGGCGGAGCCGTACACGATGCCGATGCCCGCGTCGTCGCCGTGGCTGTCGGCCGCGGGCTTCACCAGGTTGTTGAGGACGAGGTCGCGGCGGCCGTCGCCGTTGAAGTCGTCGGGGGTGTGGCTGCCGCTGCCGTGCGGTACGGGCCGGCGCTCAGCGCCCGCGAGGCCGGACAGGGCGGTGGGCGGGGCGTCGCCGTTCTTGCCCGGCCCGGAGGCCGGGGAGCCCGCGCAGGCCGTCAGCAGGAGGGCGCAGGCGCAGCCGGCCGCAGCGGTGGCCGTCGCCCTTGCGATACGTATCCGCACTGGAGTACCTCGTCCGTTTCGTATGCCTCGCACGCCGCGTACACCCCGCGCATCCCCCTGCGGCGCGTACCTCTCGTCCATCCGTCGGTGCGCACCCGTCCCGGTGGCCGTCCCACATGATGCGTCACCGGGGCGGGAAAGCAGAAGCGGCCGGTCCTGCCCCCGAGGCAGGTCCGGCCGCTTGTGCACCGCGGTGGCGCGGTACCGGTTACTTCACCGGTTCCGGCTCCGGGGTGTCCGCCGTTTCCGGCTCGCCCGCCGGATCGGCCGGAGTCCTCACGGAGTCGAGCAGCAGCTGCGAGACGTCGACCACCTGGATCGACTCCTTCGCCTTGCCGTCGTTCTTCTTGCCGTTGACCGAGTCGGTCAGCATGACGAGGCAGAACGGGCAGGCCGTGGAAACGATGTCGGGGTTGAGGGAGAGAGCCTCGTCGACGCGCTCGTTGTTGACGCGCTTGCCGATCCGCTCCTCCATCCACATCCGGGCACCGCCGGCGCCGCAGCAGAAGCCGCGCTCCTTGTGCCGGTGCATCTCCTCGTTCCGCAGACCCGGGACCTTGGCGATGATCTCGCGCGGGGGCGAGTAGATCTTGTTGTGACGGCCCAGGTAGCAGGGGTCGTGGTACGTGATCAGACCCTCGACCGGTGTCACCGGGATCAGCTTGCCCTCGTCCACCAGGTGCTGGAGCAGCTGCGTGTGGTGGATGACCTCGTACTCGCCGCCGAGCTGCGGGTACTCGTTCGCGATGGTGTTGAAGCAGTGCGGGCAGGTCGCGACGATCTTCTTCTGGGACTTCGCCTTCTTGGTGGAGTCGTCCTCGTCGTCCTCGCCGAACGCCATGTTCAGCATCGCGACGTTCTCCTGGCCGAGCTGCTGGAACAGCGGCTCGTTGCCCAGGCGGCGGGCCGAGTCGCCCGTGCACTTCTCGTCGCCGCCCATGATCGCGAACTTGACGCCCGCGATGTGCAGGAGCTCCGCGAAGGCCTTCGTCGTCTTCTTGGCGCGGTCCTCCAGGGCGCCCGCGCAGCCGACCCAGTAGAGGTAGTCGATCTCGGAGAGGTCCTCGACGTCCTGGCCGACGATCGGGACCTCGAAGTCGACCTCCTTGGTCCACTCGACGCGCTGCTTCTTGGCGAGCCCCCAGGGGTTGCCCTTCTTCTCCAGGTTCTTGAGCATCGTGCCCGCCTCGGACGGGAACGCGGACTCGATCATCACCTGGTAGCGGCGCATGTCGACGATGTGGTCGATGTGCTCGATGTCGACCGGGCACTGCTCCACGCACGCACCGCAGGTGGTGCAGGACCAGAGCACGTCCGGGTCGATGACGCCGTTCTCCTCGGCTGTCCCGATGAGGGGGCGCTCGGCCTCCGCGAGGGCGGCCGCGGGGACGTCCTTGAGCTGCTCCGCGGTCGCCTTCTCGTTGCCCTCCATGTCCTTGCCGCCGCCGGCCAGCAGGTACGGGGCCTTGGCGTGCGCGTGGTCGCGCAGGGACATGATCAGGAGCTTCGGGGAGAGCGGCTTGCCGGTGTTCCAGGCGGGGCACTGCGACTGGCAGCGACCGCACTCGGTACACGTGGAGAAGTCGAGGATGCCCTTCCAGGAGAACTGCTCGACCTGGGAGACACCGAAGGTGTCGTCCTCGCCCGGGTCCTCCCAGTCGATCGCCTTGCCGCCCGAGGTCATCGGCTGCAGCTCGCCCAGGGCGACCGCCCCGTCGGCGTTCCGCTTGAACCAGATGTTCGGGAAGGCGAGGAAGCGGTGCCAGGCGACACCCATGTTGGTGTTGAGCGCGACCGTGATCATCCAGATCAGCGAGACGCCGATCTTGATCATCGCGGTGAAGTAGATGAGGTTCTGCAGCGTGCCGAGCGCGAGTCCCTTGAACGCGAGGACCAGCGGGTACGAGACGAAGTACGCGGCCCCGTAGCCGTCGACGTGGTGGATCGCGCCCTCGAGACCGCGCAGGGTCAGGATCGCCAGGCCGATGACGAGGATGACGTACTCGACGAAGTACGCCTGCCAGGCCTTCGAGCCCGCGAACCGCGACTTGCGGCCGGCCCGGGAGGGCAGGTTCAGCAGCCGGATGGCGATCAGTACGAGAATGCCGACCGTCGTCATCAGCCCGATGAACTCGATGTACAGCTCGAACGGCAGCCATTCACCGATGATCGGGAGGACCCAGTCGGCCTTGAAGAGCTGTCCGTACGCCTGGAGCAGCGTCGGCGGCAGCGTCAGGAAGCCGATGGCGACGAACCAGTGCGCGAAGCCGACGATCCCCCACCGGTTCATCCGGGTATGGCCGAGGAACTCCTTGGCCAGGGTGATCGAGCGCTGTTTCGGGTTGTCGGTGCGACTGCCGGCCGGGACCGGCTGTCCGAGCGTGACGAACCGGTAGATCTGCGCGACGGCTCGGGCGATGAGCGCAACGCCGACCACGGTCAGCACCAGCGACACGATGATCGCGGCGAGTTGCATTTGGGGGCTCCTCGGGCCTGCGAGGGTGGGATCCAGCGTTCACTGGCGAGTACTGGGAATTACTAAGCAGTAACTTAATCAGTCTGTGCTGACACTATCCACTTATTCTGCCGCGCTGTAGTTGGGCAGGCGGTGATCTGTGTCGCTCAGGCAAGCCTGGCCGTGCCGGGTGAGGCCGCGGACCGCCCTGCGCACCGGCGTGTGCACGGCCTCGGCCAGGATCGCCAGGTCCAGGGCGATCCGGTGGTGCTCGGCGTAGTGCTGGTCGAGGAGGTCCGCCTCGTCCCACGGCATCGTGGAGCGGTGGCGTACCTGCGCCAGGCCGGTCAGTCCGGGCTTCAGCTCCCGCCGCCAGTCCCGCGCACCGGCGGCCGCGCCCCGTTCGTCGCCCGGTGCGAGCGGTTCGGGGCCGACCAGGGAGAGCTCGCCGCGTACGACGTGGGGCAGCCGGGAGAGCCTGTCCAGCCGCAGTCGCCGGGTGCTCAGCGACCGCAGCACGAAGGGCCTGCCCGCCAGTCCGGTGCGGGGGGAGCGTGTCAGGACGCCGCCGGGGCGCCGCACGACGGCTAGGGCGAGGGCGGCCGCCGCGAGGACGGGGGCGGCCAGGAGCAGGAGGGCCGAGCCCAGGAGCAGGTCCAGGGCGCGCTTGGAGGTGGGGCGCGGCAGTGCTGCCGGGGCCAGTGCCCTCAGGGCCGCGAGGGCGCTCGCCGTGCGGGGCTGCCTCGGCGGCTGCCACGCACGCCGCGCCGGCCTCCGCCCCTGCCTCGGCATCTGCCGCTGTCTCGGCCTCTGCGTCTGCATCGTTCGCACCTGCCTGGGGTCGACTGCTGGGATCGGGCGCCGGTTTTGTGCGGCTCGCGGCATTTTGTGACAGAACGATCCCATGACGCGATGATGGTGAGGGGTGTGTGGCCCCCGGGGCGGGCAGGTGTCGCCCCGGGGCCGACTCGAATCCGTCCCTGTGTGACCCGTATGTGACGTGTGTCCGCCGTCACAAAAGTGCACAATTCGCTGGTGGCGCGGGGTGTGTGCACGATAGTTGAGTCGCCTCGACTCAGGTCTGTTGACTCCGGGAGCGATGTCATGCATCCTTGAGCCAGATCCACTCAAGTAGTCAGTAGGAGGAATTGAAATGGCACGTGCGGTCGGCATCGACCTGGGCACGACTAACTCCGTCGTCAGCGTTCTCGAAGGCGGCGAGCCCACCGTCATCACCAACGCCGAAGGCGCCAGGACCACGCCGTCCGTCGTCGCCTTCGCGAAGAACGGCGAGGTTCTGGTCGGCGAGGTCGCCAAGCGCCAGGCAGTGACGAACGTCGACAGGACCATCCGCTCCGTCAAGCGCCACATGGGCACTGACTGGAAGATCGACCTGGACGGCAAGAGCTTCAACCCGCAGCAGATGAGCGCCTTCATCCTGCAGAAGCTGAAGCGTGACGCCGAGTCGTACCTGGGCGAGAAGGTCGCCGACGCGGTGATCACCGTCCCGGCGTACTTCAACGACTCCGAGCGTCAGGCGACGAAGGAGGCCGGCGAGATCGCGGGCCTGAACGTCCTGCGTATCGTCAACGAGCCGACGGCCGCCGCGCTGGCGTACGGGCTCGACAAGGACGACCAGACGATCCTCGTCTTCGACCTCGGTGGCGGCACCTTCGACGTGTCCCTCCTGGAGATCGGTGACGGCGTCGTCGAGGTGAAGGCCACCAACGGTGACAACAACCTCGGTGGTGACGACTGGGACCAGCGCGTCGTCGACTACCTGGTGAAGCAGTTCGCCAACGGGCACGGCGTGGACCTGTCCAAGGACAAGATGGCTCTCCAGCGTCTCCGCGAGGCCGCGGAGAAGGCGAAGATCGAGCTGTCGTCCTCGACGGAGACCTCGATCAACCTGCCGTACATCACGGCGTCGGCCGAGGGCCCGCTGCACCTGGACGAGAAGCTCACGCGCTCGCAGTTCCAGCAGCTCACCGCGGACCTCCTGGACCGCTGCAAGAACCCGTTCCACAACGTCATCAAGGACGCGGGCATCCAGCTCTCCGAGATCGACCACGTCGTTCTCGTCGGTGGCTCGACCCGTATGCCGGCCGTCGCCGAGCTCGTCAAGGAGCTCACGGGCGGCCAGGACGCCAACAAGGGTGTGAACCCGGACGAGGTCGTCGCCATCGGCGCCTCGCTCCAGGCCGGTGTCCTCAAGGGCGAGGTCAAGGATGTCCTGCTGCTCGACGTCACCCCGCTGTCTCTCGGTATCGAGACCAAGGGCGGCATCATGACGAAGCTCATCGAGCGCAACACCACGATCCCGACCAAGCGCTCCGAGATCTTCACGACGGCCGAGGACAACCAGCCGTCCGTGCAGATCCAGGTCTACCAGGGCGAGCGCGAGATCGCGGCGTACAACAAGAAGCTCGGAATGTTCGAGCTGACCGGTCTGCCGCCGGCCCCGCGTGGCGTGCCGCAGATCGAGGTCGCGTTCGACATCGACGCCAACGGCATCATGCACGTCGCTGCCAAGGACCTCGGCACCGGCAAGGAGCAGAAGATGACCGTCACCGGTGGCTCCTCGCTGCCGAAGGACGAGGTCAACCGGATGCGCGAAGAGGCCGAGCAGTACGCGGACGAGGACCACCGCCGTCGCGAGGCCGCCGAGTCGCGCAACCAGGGCGAGCAGCTCGTCTACCAGACGGAGAAGTTCCTCAAGGACAACGAGGACAAGGTCCCCGGCGACGTGAAGACGGAGGTGGAGACCGCGCTCACCGAGCTGAAGGAGAAGCTCAAGGGCGAGGACACCGCCGAGATCCGTACCGCCACCGAGAAGGTCGCGGCCGTCTCCCAGAAGCTGGGCCAGGCGATGTACGCCAACGCCCAGGCCGAGGGCGGCCCGCAGCCGGGTACCGAGCAGGCCCAGGGCGACGCTCAGGACGATGTCGTCGACGCCGAGATCGTCGACGACGAGAAGGACACCAAGGGCGGTGCGGCGTGACCGAGGAGACTCCGGGCTTCGAGGAGAAGCCCGACGTCCCCTCCGGCGCCACCTCTGAAGACGCCGGGACGGAGGCCGCCACCCCCTCTTCGGAGGAGGCGGCGGCCCCCGCCGGGGACGCGAACCAGACAGCCGGTCTGACGGCACAGCTGGACCAGGTCCGTACCGCGCTCGCCGAGCGCACGGCCGACCTCCAGCGGCTCCAGGCCGAATACCAGAACTACCGCCGCCGCGTGGAGCGGGACCGGGTCACGGTCAAGGAGATCGCAGTCGCGGGTCTCCTGTCCGAGCTCCTGCCCGTGCTCGACGACGTCGGCCGGGCCCGGGAGCACGGCGAGCTCCTCGGCGGGTTCAAGTCGGTGGCCGAATCGCTGGAGACGGTCGTCGCCAAGCTCGGCCTGCAGCAGTTCGGCAAGGAGGGCGAGCCCTTCGACCCGACGATTCACGAGGCCCTGATGCACTCGTACGCGCCGGACGTCACCGAGACGACCTGCGTGGCGATCCTGCAGCCTGGGTACCGGATCGGCGAGCGCACCATCCGTCCCGCACGGGTGGCCGTGGCCGAACCCCAGCCGGGGGCGACGCCCGCGACCGCGAAGGACGCGAAAGAAGAGCAGGCAGCCGACGAGGAGAGCGGTGGCGGCGAGGAGGTCTGACATTCCGTCCGACCACTTGGCGGCACACCGCCCGGTCATCAGGGCCTTTGGTTTGGATCAGGCCGGACTCCATGAGCCCGGCAGGATTCAGGCGGAAGGCCCTGGGCCGGTCGTCCGGAAGGAGGGACGTCGATGAGTACGAAGGACTTCGTCGAGAAGGACTACTACAAGGTTCTCGGCGTCCCGAAGGACGCCACGGACGCCGAGATCAAGAAGGCGTACCGGAAGCTCGCCCGCGAGTTCCACCCGGACGCCAACAAGGGTGACAACAAGGCGGAGGAGCGCTTCAAGGAGATCTCCGAGGCCAACGACATCCTCGGTGACACCAAGAAGCGCAAGGAGTACGACGAGGCTCGCGCCCTCTTCGGCAACGGCGGCTTCCGCCCCGGACCCGGCAGCGGTGGCGGCAACTTCAACTTCGACCTGGGGGACCTCTTCGGAGGCGCCCCGAGCGGCGGCCAGGGCGGCGGAGCCGGCGGCTTCGGCGGCGGTGGCGGCGGTCTGGGCGATGTGTTCGGCGGCCTCTTCAACCGGGGCGGCGGTACCGGCACCCGGGTGCAGCCGCGCCGCGGCCAGGACATCGAGTCCGAGGTGACGCTCAGCTTCACCGAGGCGGTCGACGGGGCCACGGTCCCGCTGCGGATGTCCAGCCAGGCGCCCTGCAAGGCGTGCTCCGGCACCGGCGACAAGAACGGCACCCCCAGGGTCTGCCCGACCTGTGTCGGCACCGGCCAGGTCTCGCGCGGCACCGGCGGCGGGTTCTCGCTCACCGATCCCTGCGTGGACTGCAAGGGCCGGGGCCTCATCGCCCAGGACCCCTGTGACGTCTGCAAGGGCAGCGGCCGGGCGAAGTCGTCCCGCACCATGCAGGTCAGGATTCCGGCGGGCGTCTCCGACGGCCAGCGGATCCGGCTGCGCGGCAAGGGCAGTCCGGGCGAGCGCGGCGGACCGGCCGGCGACCTCTACGTCGTCGTCCACGTCGACGCCCACCCGGTCTTCGGCCGCAAGGGCGACAACCTCACGGTCACCGTGCCCGTCACCTTCACGGAGGCGGCGCTCGGCGGCGAGGTGAGGGTCCCCACGCTCGGCGGACCGCCGGTCACCCTGAAGCTTCCGCCCGGCACTCCCAACGGGCGCACCATGCGCGCCCGCGGCAAGGGCGCGGTGCGCAAGGACGGCAGCCGCGGCGACCTGCTGGTCACCGTGGAGGTGGTGGTCCCCAAGGACCTGGGCACGGACGCCCGGGACGCCCTGGAGGCCTATCGCAAGGCGACCGCGGACCAGGACCCGCGGGCGGAGCTGTTCCAGGCAGCGAAGGGAGCTTGAGATGGACGGCCGCCGACGTAATCCGTACGAACTGACCGAAGAATCCCCGGTGTACGTGATCTCGATCGCGGCCCAGCTCTCGGGACTGCATCCCCAGACGCTGCGCCAGTACGACCGCCTCGGCCTGGTCTCGCCCGACCGCACGGCCGGGCGCGGCAGGCGCTACTCGGCCCGCGACATCGAGCTGCTGCGCACCGTGCAGCAGCTGTCGCAGGACGAGGGCATCAACCTCGCCGGCATCAAGCGCATCATCGAGCTGGAGAACCAGGTCGCTGCGCTCCAGCAGCGCGTCGCCGAGCTCTCGACGGCCGTGGACGGGGCGGCGGCGGCGTTGCAGCAGCGCGAGGCGCAGGTGCACGCCTCGTACCGGCGCGATCTGGTGCCGTACCAGGATGTGCAGCACACCAGCGCACTGGTGGTCTGGCGGCCCAAGCGGCCCAGGGAGTAATACCTCAGCACTCACCGAGGCCCGTCGTCCCGCTCGCGCGGGGCGGCGGGCCTTCGTGCCGTCCCGGTCGGGGCGCGGCGAGGCCGGACTCGACGAGCAGGGCGCCGAGGTGGGTGCGGCTGGTGGCGTCGAGGGTCTGCATGAGCTTGGAGATGTGGGCGCGGCAGGTACGGACGCTGATGCCGAGCTTGCGGGCCACCACCTGGTCGACATGCCCCTCGACGAGCAGCCGGGCGATGCTGAGCTGGACCGCGGTCACGGAGCTGTCCGCCGGGGCGGCCGGCAGGGGCTCGGTGAGCGGGGTGGCCTGCGCCCACATGACCTCGTACACCTGGGTCAGATAGTGGACCAGGGCGGGGTGACGGATTTCGAGGGCCACGTCGCGTTCGGCATTGGCCGGGATGAAGGCCACGGTGCGGTCGAAGATGAACAGCCGCTCGACCGTCTGCTCGGTGGTGCGGACCTGGATGTGGCCCGCGGGTATGTCGCCCAGATACGCCTTCAGCGTCGGGCTGTAGCGGGTCGGGTGCTGGTAGATGTGGCGGAGCGTCGCTCCTTGTCCGACGGCGGACAGGGCGCGCGCCAGCGCCTCCTTGAGCTGTTCCGCCGGGCGGCTGCTGCCCGGCTGCAACGTCAGGATCTCGTCCCGTGCGCCGTTCAGGGCGTTCTGGATGGTCGCGTTGATCAGCGGCATGCCTTCGAGCACGGTGATGGCCAGATTGGGATCCGTACTGGCGACGGAGGCCAGCGGCGCCAGGGAGTCGGCGAGGGCCGCGGTGAGCCTGATGCGCTCGTGGATCTCCCGGATGACGGGTTGCAGCAGATGGGCCAGGGCGGCGGACGGCGGCACGGGACGTATCCAGGCGTCGTCCTGCGGGTCGGGATGGACCAGCGTCAACTCGGTGAGACAGGGGGCCGGTTCGAGGGCGCTCCGGGGGATCCGTCCCGCGCTCAGTGCCTCGGTGTAGACGCGGATCGCCGCGTCGCACAGCTGGCGGTCGCCGTGCGGGTGCGCCGTTGTGTCCTCATCCCTGCCCATTCGTGCCCCCCCACTTTTGGCAGTGCAGCAAGATGACGGTGGTGGCAGCGTAGTCCGCGGGCCACTGTGGGTCTTGTCGGGGGAGCCGGGAACTCCCCCGGCTGATCGGGGGCGTGGCCATGTCTCTCCCCCTTGCATGGCCATGCTTCCGGCCCGGGGGTGGGGACCGTTCGGTGCCGCCCGGTCAGGAGTCCTGATCGAGGATTCCTGACTGGGCTATCAGGTAGCCGAGTTGTGCACGGCTGGTGCTTCCCAGTACGGCGGACAGCTTGGCGACATGGGCTCGGCAGGTACGGACGTTCATGCCGAGCCGCCGGGCTATCGCTTCGTCGACGTGCCCCTCGATCAGCAGCGTGGCGATGGCGCGCTGGACGCCTGTGATGCCGTCGCGGGCCGGGTCGTACGGGGCTGCTTCGTCCAGCGGGACAGCTCTGCGCCAGAGTTGTTCGAAGACCTTCGTCAGGTAGGCGACCAGTCCGGGGTGCCGCAGTTCCAGGGCGATGGGCTGGTCGTCCTGGACCGGGATGAAGGCGACGGTGTCGTCGCAGATGATGAGGCGCTCGATGAGCTCTTCGAGCGTCCGGATCTCCATCCGGGCGCCGGCCATGAGGTCGACGTAGGCGAACGTGCGCTGGCTGTGCCTGACCGTGTGCTGGTACAGGGTACGGACGCTGATGCCGGAATCTATGAGAGGTTTGCTGCGGGTGAGGGCCTCGCTGAGGACCTCTTCGCTGCGTTTGCCTCCGGGCTGGACGGTCAGTACTTCCGTCCGGCTCTCGGCGATGGCCAGGTCGAGCGCCCCGTTGATCCGGTCGATGCCTTCCAGCACCGTGATCGCGTGCGTGGGCGCGGGGCTCTGGGCGCTGATGGCCAGGAATGGTTCGAAGGCGTCAGCCAGCTCCAGCGAAGTCCGCCTGCGATCCTGGATCTCGCGTTCCAGCGGGTGAAGGCGCTGCGCCAGGGCGGCGGAAGGCGGAACCGGGCGGAGCCATGAGGCGTCGTCCGGGTCGGGCAGCAGGAGACCGAATTTGACGAGGCAGGGCGCGGGCCTGACCTCGGCGCGGGCGAGGCGGCCCACGCTGAGCGCGGCCGCATACAGCCTGGCCCCCTCGGTGCACAGGTTCGTGACCGCATGAGTATGTGTCGGTTTCGTGTCCATTATAGGTAAAACTCCACCCCCCAGGGTCCTGAACATTCAGGAACATGATGCATCGCTCCTGTGGCTTTGACGCGTCCGAATGAGCCATCGTCTCTTGAAGAGCGGGGGAGAGGATCCATCAAGTGAGGACGAAGCCGACTATGTACAAGAGAATGCTTCGCTCAGTGCTTGGCACTGCGTTTGCGGCTGCTGCACTGCTGCTCGTGGCGCATGGCTCTACTCCGGACGTTGGATGGGGCAATGCGCGGACAAGCGCTGCCGTCGCCCTTTACCAGGGCGATGTCGGTTGGGGCAATGTACAGCCGGCTGCCGCCGGTGGCCTTCACCAGGACGACGTCGGCTGGGGCAATTCGGTGGGGAACAGGGCGGAGTTGTGACCACCCCGCCCGACGACCGGACCTTCCGGCGCGAGATGGCAACCGCCTACCGCTCAGGGTGGCATTTCATCGACCTCGTCACGGCACTCCCCCACCGTGGTGACTCGTTGATGGTCACTCTGTTCGGTGACCCGGTCGTCGTCGCCCGTGAGGACGACGGGGAAGTCCGCGCCTACCGGTGCCTCCGCAAGCCGCGTGGAGCACCGCAGCCCGTGCGCTGCGCTGTTCGGTACGACATGATTTTTGTGAACCTCGCACAGCGTGACCACCAGCTGTTCGAACCTGAAGCCATCGCCGCCACCCCCCGCAGTGCCTGAGCGATCCCCCGTCGTTCCACGTCGCTCAGACACTCCCCCACACAACGGCGTCACCGTGACCTGAACACGGTGGCGCCGTTGTGCTGTCCGTTTCCGGTCAGCCTCGGCCGAGCGCCCGGTCCAGGGTGATCTCGATGGCGACCCGGTCCGGGTTGGGCTTCGGCGCGCGGCCGTAGCGGGCCGTCTTGCGGCGTACCGCGTCCTCGACCCTGTCCTGCTCCGTGCGCACCCTGGCGACGCCCTCCAGGGTCGCCCAGCGGCGCCCTTCCATCTGGCAGACCGCGACCCGTGCGCCGTCCGGGCCCGCGGCCAGGATGTTGGCGACCTTGCGGCTGTTCCTGCCGGTGATGATGCGGGCGAGGCCGGCCTCGGGGTCGTACGTCACGCACACCGGGACCACGTGCGGGGTGCCGTCGGGGCGGAGTGTCGTGAGGGTGCACAGATGGGGCTCGCGCCAGAAGGCGAGGTACTCGGGCCCGGGATCGCGTACGTCAACTGCCATGGGGTCAGGGTAGGCAGCCCCGCGCCGCTCTGCGGTGGCGGGCGGGCGGACCGGCCGGTTCACTCGGACATGAGGGGCGGAACGGTGTGGGAGCAGGCTGTTTTTGCCTTGAGTGGAATAGACTCAACTTTATGCACGTTCAGCGTGTCAGAAGTGAGTACGGGCCAGTCGTAGCAAGGAGGGCAGAGCGCACGTGGACGCCGAGCTGACCAACAGGAGCCGGGACGCCATCAACGCGGCCACCAACAGGGCCGTGAAGGACGGGCACCCCGATCTGACCCCCGGGCATCTGCTGCTTGCGCTGCTCGCGGGCGAGGACAACGAGAACATCATCGATCTGCTCGCCGCCGTCGAGGCGGACCAGATCGCCGTTCGCACCGAGACGGAACGGCTGCTGGCCGCGCAGCCCAGCGTGACCGGGTCGACCGTCGCACCGCCGCAGCCCAACCGCGAGCTGCTCGCCGTCATCTCCGACGCGGCACAGCGGGCGAAGGAGCTCGGCGACGACTACATCTCCACCGAGCACCTGCTGATCGGGGTCGCGGCCGAGGGCGGCCGCGCCGGTGAGATCCTCGACGGGCAGGGGGCCAGTGCGAAGAAGCTGCTGGACGCGTTCGAGAAGAGCAGGGGAGGGCGCCGGGTGACCACACCCGACCCGGAGGGCCAGTACAAGGCCCTGGAGAAATTCGGTACGGACTTCACCGCGGCCGCCCGCGAGGGCAAGCTCGACCCGGTCATCGGCCGTGACCAGGAGATCCGTCGCGTCGTCCAGGTGCTCTCGCGCCGCACCAAGAACAACCCCGTGCTCATCGGCGAGCCCGGCGTCGGCAAGACGGCCGTCGTCGAGGGGCTCGCCCAGCGCATCGTCAAGGGCGACGTACCCGAGTCCCTGAAGAACAAGCGGCTCGTCTCGCTGGACCTCGGCGCGATGGTCGCGGGCGCGAAGTA
The DNA here is from genome assembly GCF_036226405.1 of Streptomyces sp. NBC_01260. Taxonomy (NCBI): domain Bacteria; kingdom Bacillati; phylum Actinomycetota; class Actinomycetes; order Kitasatosporales; family Streptomycetaceae; genus Streptomyces; species Streptomyces sp. NBC_01260. The sequence continues at coordinate 4,406,285 of NZ_CP108464.1, forward strand.
CCGCGGCGAGTTCGAGGAGCGGCTGAAGACCGTCCTCTCCGAGATCAAGGAGAGCGGCGGCCAGATCATCACGTTCATCGACGAGCTCCACACCGTCGTCGGCGCCGGAGCCGGCGGCGACTCCGCCATGGACGCGGGCAACATGCTCAAGCCCATGCTGGCCCGCGGCGAGCTGCGGATGGTCGGTGCCACCACGCTCGACGAGTACCGCGAGCGGATCGAGAAGGACCCCGCCCTGGAGCGCCGCTTCCAGCAGGTGCTGGTGGCGGAGCCGTCCGTCGAGGACACCATCGCGATCCTGCGCGGGCTCAAGGGCCGCTACGAGGCCCACCACAAGGTGCAGATCGCGGACTCCTCGCTGGTCGCCGCCGCGGCCCTGTCGGACCGCTACATCACCTCCCGCTTCCTTCCCGACAAGGCCATCGACCTCGTCGACGAGGCGGCCTCCCGGCTGCGCATGGAGATCGATTCCTCGCCCGTCGAGATCGACGAACTCCAGCGCGCCGTCGACCGGTTGCACATGGAGGAGCTGGCCCTCAAGAACGAGTCCGACGCCGCCTCCAAGCAGCGGCTGGAGAAGCTGCGCCGCGACCTCGCCGACAAGGAGGAGGAGCTGCGCGTTCTCAACGCCCGCTGGGAGAAGGAGAAGCAGGGTCTCAACCGGGTCGGCGAGCTGAAGGAGCGCCTCGACGAATTGCGCGGACAGGCCGAACGGGCCCAGCGCGACGGCGACTTCGACACCGCCTCCAAGCTGCTGTACGGGGAGATCCCCGAGCTGGAGCGGGAGCTGGCCGAGGCCGAGGAGGCCGAGCAGGTAGTAGCGAAGGAGCCCGAGGAGACGCTGGTCAAGAAGAAGGTCGGCCCGGACGACATCGCCGATGTCGTCGGCGCCTGGACCGGAATCCCGGCCGGACGGCTGCTGGAGGGCGAGACCCAGAAGCTGCTGCGCATGGAGGAGGAGCTGGGCAGGCGCCTCATCGGGCAGACCGAGGCCGTACAGGCCGTCTCGGACGCCGTGCGGCGCACCCGGGCCGGAATCGCCGACCCGGACCGGCCCACCGGATCGTTCCTCTTCCTCGGCCCGACCGGCGTCGGCAAGACCGAACTGGCGAAGGCCCTCGCGGACTTCCTCTTCGACGACGAGCGGGCCATGGTCCGCATCGACATGAGCGAGTACAGCGAGAAGCACAGCGTGGCCCGGCTGGTCGGCGCCCCGCCCGGCTACGTCGGCTACGAGGAGGGCGGCCAGCTCACCGAGGCGGTCCGCCGCCGCCCGTACAGCGTCGTCCTGCTGGACGAGGTCGAGAAGGCCCACCCCGAGGTCTTCGACATCCTGCTCCAGGTCCTGGACGACGGGCGGCTCACCGACGGACAGGGCCGGACGGTGGACTTCCGCAACACCATCCTGATCCTGACCTCCAACCTCGGCAGCCAGTACCTGGTCGACCCCCTGACCAAGCCCGAGGAGAAGAAGAAGCAGGTCATGGACGTCGTGCGGGCGTCCTTCAAGCCGGAGTTCCTCAACCGGCTGGACGACCTGGTGGTCTTCTCCGCGCTGTCCGGCGACGAGCTCGCCCATATCGCGGGGCTCCAGATCGACCGCCTCGCCAAGCGGCTGGCCGACCGCCGCCTCACCCTCGACGTCACCCCGGCCGCCCTGGCCTGGCTGGCCGAGAAGGGCAACGACCCGGCGTACGGCGCCCGGCCGCTGCGCCGGCTCATCCAGACGGCGATCGGCGACCGGCTCGCGAAGGAGATCCTCTCCGGCGAGATCACGGACGGCGACACGGTCCGGGTGGACCGGGACGGTGACGGCCTGGTCGTCGGCGCGGCTCGTCACGGGAGTGCGCCCCCCGTGAGCCCCGAAAAGGGAGTGCACGCCCCCTGACCGGAGCGCGCACGGCACAACCGGAGCACACAGCGGCCCCGGTCCCCACCGGCTGGATATCAGCTTGTGGCGGATCGGGGCCGTTCCCGCTTGCCATGCCCCGCCCGGCATGGGAGAGGATGGCAGCCAACCGCACGAAGGGAAATTACGGTGAGCATCGATCCGTCCTCGATTCCTAACTTCGGGGGCCAGCCCGAACCGCAGGCCGCAGGACCGGAGGGCCCCGTCGTTCCTGACCAGGACCTCGTCAAGCAGCTCCTGGAGCAGATGGAGCTGAAGTACGTCATCGACGACGAGGGCGACCTCGCAGCGCCGTGGGAAGACTTCCGCACGTACTTCATGTTCCGTGGCGAGGGCGAGCAGCAGGTCTTCTCGGTCCGTACGTTCTACGACCGCCCGCACGACACGGACCAGCGCCCGGTCCTGCTCGACGCGATCGACGACTGGAACCGCCGCACCCTGTGGCCCAAGGTCTACACGCACACGCACGAGCCCGAGGAGGGCGCCGAGGACACCGGCACCTCGGTCCGGCTGATCGGTGAGGCGCAGATGCTCATCGGCACCGGCGTCAGCCTGGAGCACTTCGTCTCCTCGACGGTCAGCTGGGTGCGGGCCTCGATCGAGTTCGACAAGTGGCTGCTGGAGCGCCTCGGCCTGGCACCGGCCGAGGACGGCGCGGAGCCGGCCGACGGCACCGAGCAGTCCGCTCCGGAGGCCTGAGCCACAGCGCGCGGCGACAGCCCGGCGCGGCGAGCGGGTCCCATCGGACCGCTCCCCGCGCCGGGCTTTCTCACAGGCCCTTCAGCCGGGAGACCGCCTCCGCCAGCACTTCCGTCCGCTTGCAGAACGCGAAGCGGACGAAGGGCGCGCCCTGCTCCCGGTGGTCGTAGAAGACCGCGTTCGGCACGGCCACCACCCCGCACCGCTCCGGCAGCGACCGGCAGAACGCGAAGCCGTCGCCGCTGCTGTCCAGCGGGCGGATGTCGGTGGTGACGAAGTACGTGCCGGCCGGGCGGTAGACCTCGAAACCGGCCTCGGCGAGCCCGCCGCTCAACAGGTCCCGCTTGGCCCGCAGATCCGCGCGCAGCGTGTCGAAGTAGCTGTCGGGCAGCCGCAGCGCCTCGGCGACCGCGTACTGGAACGGGCCGGCGGAGACGTACGTCAGGAACTGCTTCGCGGAGCGGACCGCCGTCACCAGCTCGGGGCTCGCGGTGATCCAGCCGACCTTCCAGCCGGTGAACGAAAATGTCTTGCCGGCCGAACTGATGGTGACCGTGCGCTCGCGCATACCGGGGAACGAGGCGAGCGGCAGGTGCTCGCCCTCGAAGACGAGGTGCTCGTAGACCTCGTCGGTGACGACGAGAAGATCGCGCTCGCACGCCAGGGCGGCGATCGCGGCGAGTTCCTCGCGGGTCAGAACGGTGCCGGTGGGGTTGTGCGGGGTGTTGAGCAGCAGCAGCCGGGTGCGGGGGGTGACGGCGGCGCGCAGCTCGTCGAGGTCCAGCCGGTAGCTGCCGGCCGAGGGCTCGGGATGCAGGGTGACGGGGACGCGGGTGGCGCCCGCCATGGCGATGCAGGCGGCGTACGAGTCGTAGTACGGCTCCAGCGCGATGACCTCGTCGCCGGGCTCCAGCAGGGCCAGCATCGAGGCCGCGACCGCCTCGGTGGCGCCCGCGGTGACCAGGACCTCGGTGTCCGGGTCGTACGTCAGGGCGTAGCGCCGCAGCTGGTGTTCGGTGATCGCGGTGCGCAGCTCGGGGACCCCGGGCCCCGGCGGGTACTGGTTGCCGTGCCCGGCGCGCAGGGCCCGGACCGCGGCCTCGCGGACCTCCTCCGGGCCGTCGGTGTCCGGGAACCCCTGGCCGAGGTTGATGGCGCCGGTGCGGACGGCCAGCGCGGACATCTCCGCGAAGATCGTCGTGCCGAACTCGGCGAGGCGGCGGTTGAGCAGCGGTCGTCCCTGTGTCATGACCGCCATCCTGCGCGGAAGCTCTGGAGTTGCTCAAGTCTGCTTTCGCCGAACGGGGGCGGGGGCATCCCCCTCCTGCACGTAGGAACCGGTGAGAAGCGGGGGACTCGCTTCGGGGGACGGAAGGACGTGAGGTCCGTGAAGGTGGTCATCATCGCGGTGCTCGTGGTCGTGGCGTTGTTGGTTCTCGTTTCGGCGAGGGCGGGCGCCGGCAGCAGCGGCAAGCGGCCGGTCGGGAGCAAGCGCCGGCGCGGTGCGGCCGGTGGCGGTGCGGCGGGCGGCAGCTGGTGGGCGGGGGGCGGCGGCGGCTCGTCGTGCGGCAGCGGCAGCGGTCACTCGGGCGGTCACTCGGGCGGCCACTCGGGCGGCCACTCCTGTGGCGGTGGCCATTCGTGCGGCGGGGGTTCGTCGTGCGGCGGCGGGGGCGGATGCGGCGGAGGCAGCTGACACGGGGCAGCTGGTCCGCGACCGGGCGGGTGTACGACGGCCCGGTGCCGGCGGAGGTGTCCGGCGGGACGTGGGACGGGGCTTCGAACCCGCTCCAAGTCCCGCCGGACACCTTTTTGTTGGGCCTTTCGGCGAGTCGCCGGTGAACAGGTGAACCGGAAGGCCCCCGAGGGGATGGAAACCACGCCAAGTTGGGGAAAAACACTGCGAGTGAGGCTTAGTTCGTGATTCCCTCGGTGGAGAGAACATTCAGCCCTCGGACCCCAGTTGGACCTGATCGGGCGCTTTCCACCTCCCACGTGCACCACGTCGGGGGCGTCCCCCCTGTCCATGTGTCCATGTGTGTTTTGCGGAGCCGACCCATGCTCACGACCCTCCATACGGCCTATTCCGACACCCGTGCCGCCGATCTGGCCTGGGCGCTGGGGCGTGAACCGCTCCCGGCGCTCGCCGTGCTCGACCTCCATCTCGACGGCGCCCAACTCCAGTTGCGCCTGCTCGGCGCCTCCCATCAGGTCCTCCTGGAGGAGGACCGCGGCAGCTGTTCCGAAACCGTCGCCTGTATGCCGGGCAGCAGCACACCGCTGCCCCTCGGTGTGTCCAAGCGGCTCGGGGACTGGGAGTACGAGTTCGCGGCCCGCGTGGAGACGCTCGGCGCGGGCTCGTTCGCGGGGCGCGCGCAGGAGCTCCTGGCGCTCGTCGCCGACCATCCCCACGGCCTGGCCGGGACGTTCCCGGGCAGTCCGCACGCCTTCACCGCCATGCTCGCCCAGCGGACCGAGGGGCAGGTGCGGTGGCGTACCTGGCACGCGTACCCGCAGGAGGGACAGCTGGTGGTGACGCGCACCCGAGTGGGTGTGCGGTTACCGGCCGCCGTGCTGTGACGGGGGCCAACTCCGTTGCGGTTGAGTCACTTACATCCTTGTGGGTGACAAGCGGCGACGTTCCAGTGACGTAGCGTTCGCGGCATGATCGACCAGCAGGTGTCGCTGCGAGGGGGCGCGGCGCGGCTTCCCGTACGACCGCGGACCGGCCGGTACCTCGTGCTGGCCGCGGTCTTCGTCTGCGCCGCGTGCGGTCTGGTGTACGAGCTCGAACTGGTCGCGCTCGCCTCCTATCTGATCGGTGACTCCGTCACCCAGGCGTCCGTCGTGCTCTCCGTGATGGTGTTCGCCATGGGGATCGGCTCTCTGCTCGCGAAACGTTTATGCAGTCGGGCCGCGGTCGGCTTCGGTCTGATCGAGGCCGCCCTCGCGCTGGTCGGCGGCTCCTCCGCGCTGGTGCTCTACGCGACGTTCGCCTGGATCGGGGAGTCGCGGTACGCGCTGGTCGGCTTCTCGCTGGCGATCGGGGTCCTGATCGGTGCGGAGATCCCGCTGCTGATGACGCTGATCCAGCGCGTCGACCGGCAGGACGCGGGCGGGGCCGTCGCCGATCTGTTCGCCGCGGACTACGTGGGGGCGCTGGTCGGCGGGCTGGCGTTCCCGTTCCTGCTGCTGCCGATGCTCGGACAGCTCACCGGGGCGCTGTTCACCGGTGCGGTCAACGCGGCGGCGGGCGGGGCGCTGGTGCTGTGGGTGTTCCGCCGGGATCTCACCTGCCGGTCCCGGTGGCTGCTCATCGCCGTCAATGTGGCGGTGATCGCCCTGCTGGCCACGGCCGCGGTGCTGGCCGACGACTTCGAGCGGGCGGCGAGGCGCGCGGTGTACGGGGACCGGGTGCGGGTCGCGATGCAGACCGACGTCCAGGAGGTGGTGCTGACCGGGGCGGGCCGCAGCTCCCTGGACCTCTATCTGGACGGGCGGCTGTGGGTCAGCTCGCGCGACGAGTACCGGTACCACGAGGCGCTGGTGCACCCGGTGATGAACGGGCCGCACGCGCGGGTGCTGATCCTGGGCGGCGGCGACGGTCTGGCGGCCCGCGAGGTGCTGCGCTACCCCGGCGTGCGGAGCGTCACGCTGGTGGAGCTGGACCCGGCCGTCACCCGGTTGGCCCGTACGGACCAGGCGCTCTCCGCGCTGAACGCGCACGCGTACCGGGACCCGCGGCTGACGGCCGTGACCGGGGACGCGTTCACCTGGTTGCGGGCGGCGCACGGCCGCTACGACGCGGTGATCTCGGACCTGCCGGATCCGGGGGTCTCGGCCAGCACGAAGCTCTACTCGGCGGAGTTCTACGGTCTGGTCGCCGAGGCCCTCGCGCCCGGCGGCCGGCTGGTGGTGCACGGGGGGCCGCCGCTCGGCCGGCCGCACACGTACTGGACGGTCGAGGCGTCGATGAGGGCGGCGGGACTGCACACCCGCCCCTACCGGATCAGTGGCCGGCACGCCGGTTTCGAGGCGGGCCCGGACCGTGCGGCCGGCCGGGCCACGCAGGTGCACGGCTGGGGGTTCGTGCTGGCCGGACTCGGCCGGACCCCGGCGCTCGCGCTGGACCCGGAGGCGCCGGAGCTGAGGTCCCTGTCGCAACCGGTGCTCCGGGAGGCGGGGCGGCGGGCGGAGTCCGGCCGGCTGCCGGGGCTGGCGCCCTCGACCCTGGTGCACCCGAGGTACTGGGACGAGCCGTGAGCGCTTGCCCCGACTGGGGAGCGAGTGGGAAGCGAGTGCCGTGAGCCGTACGGGCGGGACCGGCACGGGGAGCCGTGGGCCGTACGGGACGGGGCGGTGGCGGTGGCTCCGGAGGGGCGGAAGCGGTGACGTGATGCCCGGGGCTGAGTAGGCTCGGTTTCCATGGAGCATGAGGTGTTCGTTCCGGTTCCGGTCCCTGTCCTTCGGCGGACGCTGGGCGATCCTGCCCGGGTCGCGCGCTGTGTGCCGGGGCTCCAGCAGGACGCCGACGCGTCCGCGGGCCCGCTGGCGGGCCGGCTCAAGGTACGGGTCGGCGGCCACACCATCACCTACCGGGGCGCGCTGCGGCTCACCGCGCTGACGGGCGTCGCGGAGGGGGACACCGCGTACGGCGTCTCCGTGACGGGCGAGGGGGCGGAGGCGCGCGGCACCGGCTCGGCGAAGCTGGCCCTGACCGTCCGCCTGACGGAACGGGACGGCGGTACGGCGATCGGGTTCGAGGGCACGGTGGGCGGCGACGGCCGCCTGGTGGAGCTGGACTCGACGGCGGCGCTCACCGCGGCCCACCGCCTGCTGGACCGGTTCGTACAGCAGCTGGTGACGGAGGCGCTCGCCGCGCACGAGGGGACCCAGGACCCCGTGGACGGCGCGGGGGACGACGGGGCCGACGTGGACGACGCCGCGGGGTCCGCGTCCGTGGCCGGTTCCGAGGAGCGGTCCGTCGGGGACGCGGTGGAGAAGGCCATCGAGGAGGCCGCGGAGGAGGCGGACGGCACCGGTGCCGAGGAGGCCCCGACCACGCATGACGCCGCCGCCGACGAGGCGCCGGCCGGGGAGCAGCCGCCGGAGAGGGCCTCGGTCTTCGACACCCCGGTGCCGCCGCCTTCACTGGACCCGGTGTCCGGGATCGAGTTCACCGTCCCGGACGGGCCTCCGGCCGAGGCCGCACATGCCCGGCGCACCATGATCGGGCGCAGCGCCGAAGAGGTCGACCACGCCCCGCCGCGCGGCCGGTACGCCCCCGTGCCGTCGCCCGACTCGACCGGTGCGGGCGCCACGCTCCGCTGGGTGGCCCCGGCGGCCGCCCTCGCCATCGCCTCCGCCGTGGTGGTGGGCCGGGCGCTGCGGCGCCGGAGGTAGCCGCGCCAGTAGTGTCGTCGTGTGAGCAGCAGCGAGAAGGACGTCCGGCTGTCCGTCGGCGACGCAGAGTTGACCGTGAACCCCGCCAACGGTTGCCGTGTCAGCAGCCTGCGGATCGGTGGTACCGAACTGTTGCGGCAGGGGGAGCGGTACGGCTGCTTCCCGATGGTGCCGTGGTGCGGGCGGATGGAGAACGGGCAGTTCCGCAACGGCGGTGTCCTGCACCGGATGCCGCTGACCGCCCCGCCGCACGCCATTCACGGCACGGGCCGTGACACGGCCTGGCAGATCGCCCGGGAGACCGGGACGGAGGCCTCGTTCTACTACGACCTGGCCGCCCCCTGGCCGTACCCGGGCCGGGTGACGCAGACCGTCGAACTGGCCGAGGACTCGGTCACGTTGGCGTTCGGTATCGAGACGTACGGGGACTCCTTCCCGGCGCAGGCCGGCTGGCACCCCTGGTTCCGGCGCAGCCTCGGCGGCGAGGACGTGCGGATCGGCTTCGACGCGGCCTGGCAGGAGGAGCGGGGCGAGGACCATCTGCCGACCGGCCGCCGGATTCCGCCTCTGGACGGACCGTGGGACGACGCCTTCGGGATGCCCGACGGCGTCGATGTGACCCTCACCTGGCCGGAGCAGCTGGAGCTGACCGTGAAGAGCCGGACCGAGTGGGTCGTGGTCTACGACGAGCAGGCCGAGGCGGTCTGTGTGGAGCCGCAGTCGGGTCCGCCGAACGGACTGAACACCGCTCCCCGCTACGTCACCCCGATCGAACCCCTGGAGATCGCGACGACCTGGAGCTGGCGCAGGCTCTGAGCGGCTGCCGCCCGGTCCGAGGCCGCCGACGGCCTCCGAGCCGGTGGAGGTGCGCGTACGGGCCGCCGCCGCGCGAACGGGCCGGTGCCGGGCGCCTTATCCTCGTAGCCATGACAGACGTACGCGCTGAGCTGCTGCAGCAGATCAAGGACAAGGCCGTTGTACACGGCAAGGTGACGCTCTCCTCCGGCCTGGAGGCCGACTGGTACATCGACCTGCGCCGCATCACGCTGGACGGCAAGGCTGCTCCGATGGTCGGTCAGGTCATGCTCGACGCGACCGCGGAGCTGGACTTCGACTGCGTGGGCGGGCTGACGCTGGGTGCCGACCCGGTCGCCACCTCGATGCTGCACGCCTCCGCCGCTCGCGGTCAGGAGCTGGATGCGTTCGTCGTCCGCAAGGCGCAGAAGGCCCACGGGATGCAGCGCCGGATCGAGGGCGCCGAGGTCAAGGGCCGTCGCTGCCTGGTCGTCGAGGACACCTCGACGACGGGTGGCTCGCCGCTGACCGCTGTCGAGGCGGTGCGTGAGGCGGGTGGCGAGGTCGTCGCCGTCGCCGTGATCGTGGAGCGGGGCGCGGCTCCGGCCATCGCCGAGGCGGGGCTCCCGTATGTCCATGTGTACTCGGTCGCGGACCTTGACTTGTCCTGACCTGCGGTTTCTTTTGAGGGCGGCCGGTTTCACGTGAAACCGGCCGCCCTTGTCGTATGTCCGCAACCGGTGGCCCCGAACGATGGGGGAGTGCGCCGGGTGGAGCCGAACCCAGAGTCTGGGAAGATGGGGGCGACGATGACGTCGCCCCCAGGTCAGGGAACCAGCAACGCACACCCGCACATCCCAAGGAGCGGACAGATGCCCATCGCAACCCCCGAGGTCTACGCCGAGATGCTCGACCGGGCGAAGGCAGGCAAGTTCGCCTACCCGGCCATCAACGTGACCTCGACCCAGACCCTGCACGCTGCGCTGCGCGGTTTCGCGGAGGCCGAGAGCGACGGCATCATCCAGATGTCCACCGGTGGGGCGGAGTTCCTGGGCGGCCAGTACAACAAGGACATGGTCACGGGCGCTGTCGCCCTGGCCGAGTTCGCGCACATCGTCGCCGCCAAGTACGACATCACGGTCGCGCTGCACACCGACCACTGCCCCAAGGACAAGCTGGACACGTATGTGCGTCCGCTGATCGAGGTCTCCGCGGAGCGCGTCGCCAAGGGTCAGAACCCGCTGTTCCAGTCCCACATGTGGGACGGTTCGGCCGAGACGCTGGCCGACAACCTCTCCATCGGCCAGGAGCTGCTGGCCAAGGCCGCCGCCGCCAAGATCATCCTTGAGGTCGAGATCACCCCGACCGGCGGTGAGGAGGACGGCGTCACGCACGAGATCAACGACGAGCTGTACACGACCGTCGACGACGCGCTGCGTACCGCCGAGGCGCTCGGGCTGGGCGAGAAGGGCCGCTACCTGCTGGCCGCGTCCTTCGGCAACGTGCACGGCGTCTACAAGCCGGGCAACGTCGTGCTGCGCCCCGAGCTCCTGAAGGACCTCCAGGTGGGTGTCGCCGCCAAGTACGGCAAGCCGGCCGGCAGCCAGCCGTTCGACTTCGTCTTCCACGGCGGCTCCGGCTCCACCGCCGAGGAGATCTCCACCGCGCTGGAGAACGGCGTCGTGAAGATGAACCTCGACACCGACACCCAGTACGCCTTCACCCGCCCGATCGTGGACCACATGTTCCGCAACTACGACGGCGTGCTGAAGGTCGACGGCGAGGTCGGCAACAAGAAGGTCTACGACCCGCGCAGCTGGGGCAAGTCCGCCGAGGCGGGCATGGCCAAGCGCGTCACGGAGGCCTGCGCCAACCTGCGGTCCACCGGCACCAAGCTGAAGTAGTCCCGTACGGATGTGTGCGTGGGCCCGGTATCCCTTGGGGTGCCGGGCCCACGGCATGTCCGTACCCGGCAGGAACGATCCGAGGGAACAGCTGTGAGCACGTCCTACGACTTCGACACCGTCATCGACCGCCGCGGCACCTGGTGCGTCCAGTGGGACGGGGTCGCGGACCGGTTCGGGGTGGACGGGCTGCTGCCGTTCACCATCTCGGACATGGACTTCGAGACGGCCCCCGAGGTGCTGGCCGCCCTGCGGTCCCGTCTCGACCACGGCGTGTTCGGCTACACCGACTGGCAGCAGGACGACTTCACGTCGGCGATCGCCCACTGGTACGCGACGCGGTACGGCACCACGATCGACACCGGCCGGCTGGTGTACGCGCCCTCTGTGCTGAGCCAGCTCTCGCAGCTGCTCCAGATGTGGACGGCGGAGGGGGACGGCGTCGTCGTTCACACCCCCACCTACGACGGTTTCCGCAAGGCGGTCACCGGGCTCGGGCGGGAGCTGCGGGGGGTGCCGCTGGGGGACGCGGCCGCGCTGGAGCGGGAGCTCGCACGTGAGGACAGCAAGGTCCTCCTGCTCTGCTCGCCGCACAATCCGACGGGGCGGGTGTGGACGGAGGCGGAGCTGGCGGAGCTGGCCCTGCTCGCCGCGCGGCACGGGGTCGCGGTGATCAGCGACGAGATCCACGCGGACTTCGTGCACGGCGGACGTCGGCACGTGCCGTGGCCGCGGGTGGCGGGCGACGGGCGCTGGGCGGTCATCACCTCGGCGTCGAAGTCCTTCAACTTCCCGGCACTGACGGGTTCGTACGGGATCATCGGACGGCCCGCCGACCGGACGGAGTTCCTGCGCCGGATGCAGACCGCGGAGGGGCTCGCCTCACCGGCGGTGCTCTCGCTGACCGCGCACATCGCCGCGTACCGGGAGGGCGGGGCGTGGCTGGACGCGGTCCGCACGTATGTCACCGGGAACCTGGCCCTGGTCGGGGAACGCCTGAACGCGGCCTTCCCCGAGCTGGGGTGGGAACCGCCGCAGGCCGGCTACCTGGCCTGGATCGACCTGCGGAAGGCGGGCGTCGAGGACGACGAGGCGCTCCAGCGGGTGCTGATCGAGCGGGAGCGGGTCGCGGTGATGCCGGGGAGCGTGTACGGGGCCGAGGGCTTCGTGCGGCTGAACGTGGGGTGCGCGCGGAGCAAGGTGGAGACGGGGCTGGCGGCGTTGATCCGGGGCGTGGAGGCGGTACGGGTGGCCGCGTAGCGGGGGTGCTGGGGTGCGGGGCATGGGCCGTTTCGGGGGCGCTGCCCCCGGACCCCCGCTCCTCAATCGCCGGAGGGGCTTGAGTTGGCCGGCTGAGGGGCCTGAGCTGCGTGGCTGAGGTGGATTGCGCGAGGGGCTTGAGTTGGCCGGAGGGGCTTGAGTTGTTCCGTTCCCCCGGTGGCCCCGGGGGCGGTCGGCGTTGATGCTGGGGGCATGGAGAAGAGTGAGGCGGACGGGCCCGGGATTCGTGTCGCCTCCGCCGCCGGGCACTGGGTCGTCCTGACGACCGTGCTCGGGTCGAGCATGGCCATGCTCGACTCCACCGTCATCAACGTCGCCCTGCCCCGTATCGGCGAGGACCTCGGCACCGACCTGGCCGCACTCCAGTGGACCGTCAACGCCTACATGCTGACGCTCGCCGGGCTGATCCTGCTCGGTGGGGCGCTCGGTGACCGGTACGGGCGGCGGAGGGTCTTCGTCATCGGGGTCGTGTGGTTCGCCCTCGCCTCGCTGCTCTGCGGCATCGCGCCCAACGCCTTCGTGCTCATCGCCGCCCGCGCCCTCCAGGGCGTCGGCGGGGCGCTCCTCACCCCCGGGTCACTGGCCCTGATCCAGGCGAGCTTCCATCCGGACGACCGGGCCCGCGCGGTGGGGCTGTGGTCCGGGTTCGGCGGGGTCGGGGCCGCCGTCGGGCCGTTCGTGGGCGGCTGGCTCGTCGACGGGCCCGGCTGGCGGTGGGTGTTCCTGCTCAACCTGCCGCTCGCCGCCGTCTGCGCGCCCATCGCCCTGCGTCACGTGCCGGAGTCCCGGAACCCTTACGCGCACGGCCGCTTCGACGTGCTCGGGGCGGCGCTCGGCGCGCTCGCCCTCGCGCTGGTGACGTACGCGCTGATCGAGGCGCCGGGGCTGGGCGCCTCCCCGGCCGTGATCGGGGCGGCGGTCGGCGGGGTGCTGCTCGGCGTCGCGTTCGTCCAGGTCGAGCGGCGGCGGACGTACCCCATGCTGCCGCCGTCGGTGTTCGCCTCCCGGCAGTTCACCACCGTCAACATCGTCACCCTCTGCGTGTACGCGGCGCTCGGCGGCTACTTCTTCCTCTCCGCGATCCAGCTCCAGGTCGTCGCGGGGTACTCGGCGCTCGGCGCCGGCACCGCGCTGCTGCCGACGACCGTCCTGATGCTGCTGTTCTCGGCCAGGTCGGGCGAGCTCGGCCAGCGCATCGGCCCCCGCATCCCGCTCACCGTGGGCCCGCTGATCGCCGCCACCGGAATGCTGCTGATGCTGCGGGTGGGGCCGGGTTCGAACACCGTCACCGGGTACCTGACCGACGTGCTGCCGGCCGTCGCCGTCCTCGGCGTCGGACTGGTCACCGTGGTGGCCCCGCTCACCGCGACCGTCCTGGCCTCCGTGGACACCGGCCGGGCCGGCCTCGCCAGCGGGATCAACAACGCCGCGGCCCGTGCCGCCGGGCTGATCGCGGTGGCCGCGCTGCCGCTGCTCGCCGGGATGGGGCCGGAGGCCTACCGCAACGCCGGGGAGTTCGCCGCGACCTTCCGGCGCGCCATGCCGATGTGCGCCGGGCTGCTGGTCCTTGGCGCGCTGATCGCCTGGTCGACCGTGCGCACGCCCCCCACGGCCGTACGGGACACCGCCCGTCCCGAGTGCGCGGTGCACTGCGGCGTTGCCGCCCCGCCGCTGGAGCCGGCCCCGGAAGCGGCACGCCAGGCGGACGACCCGTGAACGTCCCGGGCGGGCATTGTGCGCCCTTGGTGCCCCGGCGGCGCCGGTGCCAGGCACACTTGGACCCATGTCGATCCACGAGAACCTGCTCGGGGGCCCTGCCCCGACCCACCTGCCCGACGACCCGGGACCGCGCGAGCTGCTCGCGGCGGACGTCGCGCCCGCCGAAGTCGCCGCGAAGTACCCGACCTCCTCGCTGGCCTGGGCGCAGCTTGCCGACGAGGCGTTCGAGGGCGGCCGGGTCATCGAGTCGTACGCATACGCCCGCACCGGCTACCACCGCGGCCTGGACGCACTGCGCCGGGCCGGCTGGAAGGGCCACGGCCCGGTGCCGTTCGAGCACGAGCCGAACCGCGGCTTCCTGCGCGCCCTGCACGCCCTCGCGCGCGCCGCGCAGTCGATCGGTGAGCAGGAGGAGTACGAGCGCTGCTCGTCGTTCCTCCGCGACTCCTCACCGACCGCCGCCGAGACGCTCGGCTAGCACTTTCCGGGGCCCGTCGGGCCCCTGCCGCGCAGACCCCGCAGACGTACCACTGCCTGCGGGGTCTGCGCGTCCCCGGGACAGGCGTTTAGGATGCGAGCAGGGGACCGGAGCTCCACCACCTCACGGAAGGGGCGGACCGCTACCCGGAAGCTCGTGTCGAGGAGACAGCAATGTCGACGATTCACCCCGACCCCGAAGCCACCGGTGCGCAGACCCCGCACCTCGACTTCGCGGGAACGACTCCGTACGAGGACTATGTCCAGGCGGATGTCCTGACCCACCTCCAGCACCTTCGCTCCGACGACCCGGGCGAGATGGTCTTCCTGGTCACCACCCAGGTCATGGAGCTTTGGTTCACCGTCATCGTCCATGAGTGGGAGACGGCCGCGCACGCCCTGCGCGAGGACCGGCTGCCGGTCGCGCGCGACGCGCTGAAGCGGTCGGTGCGGGAGCTGGAGGCGCTGAACGCCTCCTGGACGCCGCTCGCCCAGCTCACCCCCGCCCAGTTCAACTCCTACCGGTCCGCGCTCGGCGAGGGCTCCGGCTTCCAGTCGGCGATGTACCGGCGGATGGAGTTCCTGCTCGGCGACAAGTCCGCGTCCATGCTCGTGCCGCACCGGGGCGCGCCCCGCGTGCACGCCGAGCTGGAGAAGGCGCTCGGCGAGCCGGGGCTGTACGACGAGACCCTCGCGCTGCTCGCCCGGCGCGGCCACGCCGTGCCCCAGGCCGTGCTCGGCCGCGACCTCAGCCAGAAGTACGAGCCGTCGCCCGAGGTCGAGGCCGTCTGGGCGGAGATATACGCCAACCCCGACCAGAACGACGACCTGGTCCGGCTCGGCGAGGCGCTCACCGATGTCGGCGAGCTGGTGTGGCGATGGCGCAACGACCACCTCGTCGCCACCCGGCGGGCCATGGGCTCCAAGACCGGAACCGGCGGTTCGGCCGGCGTCGCCTGGCTGGAGAAGCGCGCCACGAAGAACGTGTTCCCCGAGCTCTGGACGGCTCGCAGCCATGTCTGATCTTCAGGAGCGCGCCCAGGCGCTCGACTCCGCCGACGAACTGGCGCCGCTGCGCGAGCTGTTCACGCTCGACGACACCGTCTACCTGGACGGCAACTCGCTGGGCGCGCTGCCCCGCCACGTGCCCGCCCGGCTGCAGGACGTCCTGACCCGCGAGTGGGGCGAACTGCGCATCCGGTCCTGGGGCGAGAGCGGCTGGTGGACGGCGCCGGAGCGGATCGGCGACCGCATCGCCCCGATCGTCGGGGCGGCCGCGGGGCAGATCGTCGTCGGCGACTCGACGAGCGTGAACGTCTTCAAGGCCGTCGTCGCCGCGACCCGGCTGGCGCCGGAGGGCCGCGACGAGATCCTGGTCGACGCGAACACCTTCCCCACCGACGGGTACATCGCCGAGTCGGCCGCCCGGATGACCGGTCACCGGATCGTCCCCGTGGCCCCCGCCGATGTGCCTGACGCCCTCGGTCCGCGCACCGCGGCCGCCCTGCTCAACCACGTCGACTACCGCACCGGCAGGCTCCACGACCTGCCCGGACTCACCGCCGCCGTGCACGCGGCGGGCGCGATCGCGGTCTGGGACCTGTGCCACAGCGCGGGCGCGCTGCCCGTCGGGCTGGACGCGCACGAGGTGGACCTGGCGGTCGGCTGCACGTACAAGTACCTCAACGGCGGCCCCGGTTCGCCCGCGTACCTGTACGTCGCCGCACGCCATCAGGCGGCCTTCGACTCGCCCCTGCCGGGGTGGACGTCGCACGCCGACCCGTTCGCGATGACCCCCGGGTACGCGCCCGCCGACGGCGCCGTACGGGGCCGGGTCGGGACCCCCGACATCCTGTCCATGCTGGCCCTGGAGGCGTCCCTCGACGTGTGGGACGGGGTCGGGGTCGAGGCGGTACGGGCCAAGTCCCTGGCGCTGACGGACTTCTTCCTGGAGTGCGTCGCGGCGTACGTCCCCGAAGGACGCGTCACCCCGGTCACCCCGGCCGCCCACGCGGAACGCGGCAGCCAGGTCGCGCTGCGGTGTGAGGACGCCGAACCGGTGATGGGCGCGCTCATCGCACGCGGAGTCGTCGGGGATCTGCGCCGCCCGGACGTGCTGCGGTTCGGATTCACGCCGCTGTACGTGGGATTCGCCGACGCGGAACGCGCGGCGCGGCTGCTCGCCGAGGTGTTGGCCGCTCCGGCGGCGTAGGCTCCCTGGTCAGTCCGGCGACCGGCTCGCCCCGGTCGCCGGACGGGTTCCGGGCCCACCCGGGAGTGGGAAGAATGGCGTGCGACGGCCGTCGGCGGCGAGGGGTTGCACCGCATGATCTTCGATATCCACCCTGGCGGTGACGGTGACGGCGGGAGCTGCCCTGCCGGCTATGTGAGGGCCTCGCGCGCGGTCCTCGCCGATGTGGTGCGACGCCGGGAGGACCTCCGGGTGCTGTGCGAAGCCGGTTTTCCGCAGGGCCCTTTCCGGATGGCCCCGCCCCTCGCCGCGGACGACTGCGTGGTCGAGACGAGCAGCGTGGTGGGCCTCGGCGAGGTGGTCGAGATCGCGGAGCTGGACTTCGGCGATCTGCTGCTCTTCGGCTCGGTCCAGGGCTGGTACCTCTTTCTCCACCTCGGCGACGGCACGGTACACGCCTACCCCGACCGGATGGCGCTCTTCGTCGGAGACTTCCGTCCGGTGCACACGGACCTCTCCTCGCTCCGGCACATGCTGGAACTGCTGCACCGGCGCAAGCTGCGGATGAAACGCGAGCGGACCGGCCCCGTCGTCCTCTCGCCGCACGGTGAACTCGACCGCTTCGCCGACGGGATACTGGAGGAGTTCGCCGGCCTCGACCCGCTGGTCTTCTCCGAGGAGGACTCCAGGGAAAGCCCCTGGATCTTCTTCTTCGCCGACCTCCGGAGCGGGATGTACGACCCGTCCTACTAGCGACCCGGCCGGGCGGGCGTCCCCAGTGACCGCCACCGGGGCGGGGAACGGCTCCATACTGATACCGTCCCCGCAGGTCAGCCCAGTTGGGCATTGTCAGGGGACGGTTGGAGCAGCATGTCGGATTCTGCCGCGCGTGATCAGGACGCAGCCGAGACCGAGTCCGCGTTCTCGCATCCGGTGGTCGCCCCCGATGCCTCCGCCGCCTACGGCAGCCACCCGGACCAGACGATCGACTTCTACGCCCCGCACGACGGACGCACCGGCGCGCCCGTCGTGGTCGTCCTGCACGGCGGGGCGTGGCGGGCGCCGTACGACCGGCTCCACGTGTCCCCGTTCGCGGGATTCCTGGCCCGGCGCGGGTTCGCCGTCGCCAGCGTCGAGTACCGGCGGGGCAGCGAGATCCCGCAGCAGCGCGGCTCTGGCCCGGTCGCCGGCCGCTGGCCGGAGACCTTTGACGACGTCGCGGCGGCGATGGACGCGCTGCCGGAGCTGCTGGCGCGGGAGCTGCCCGCGGCGGACGCCCGGCGCATCGTCGTCACCGGGCACTCGGCGGGCGGGCAGCTCGCCCTGTGGGCCGCCGCCCGGCACGTACTGCCGGAGGGCTCGCCGTGGCGGCTGCCGCGCCCGCCCGCGCTGCGCGGCGTGGTGGCCCTCGCACCGATCGCGGACTTCACCCGCGCGGTCGAACTGGATGTGTGCTCCGGCGCGATCGGGCAGTTCCTGGGGACCGACGAGGACTTCGCCGCACGGAGCGCGCACGCCGACCCGGCGCTGCTGCTGCCCACCGGCATCGCGACCGCCGTGGTGCAGGGCACCACGGACCTCACGGTGCCGCAGGCCGTCGTGGAGGCGTTCGTCGACGCGGCCGCGAAGGAGGGGGAGACCGTGGGGCTGACCCTGCTGCCCGGCGTCGGGCACTTCCCGCTGATCGATCCGGCGGCCGACGCGTGCGCGGTGGTGGCCGAGGAGATCGCCCAGCTGGCCTGGTGAACCCGCGGTACGCGGCCGGCGGCGGACCCGGGTAGTACTTGCGACGGACGGTCCAGGATCCGTATCTGTACTGACGACCCCGCTCGCCGTGCCGCCTACCGTGGAAGCGTGACCGAGACCAAGACCAGAAACCCGGAGCTCCGGATGGCCGTAGGGGCCATAGGCGGCCTGCGGCAGGCCCTCATCCAGGACGCGTTCGCCTACCGCCCGCTGCCGCCGATGCGGACCGACGGGCCGCTGACCCGGCGGCTGCCGGAGCGGCTCCGGTCCGGTGCCGGGTGGACGCCGCACGCGGTGGTGCTGGGGGCCGCGCTGATCGCGTTCATGACGGGGTTCTCCCGCACCGGCAACGCCGGTGTCCTGCTGTCCGGGCTGCTGCCCGCCGCCTGCATCGCGATGACGCTGGTCAGGCCGGTCGGGGCTTTCTGGATGTCGATGGCGCTGACCCCGGTGAGCGCGGTCTTCGGAGGCGTGGACGAGCTGTGGGGGCCGAGCATCTTCTTCTCCCACCTGGTCGTGCTGGTCGTCGTCGCGGCCCGGACCCGGCCGCGCACCGCCGCCTGGATGTGGGGCCTGACCCTGCTGTTCGGCACGCTCCTGGAGAACCTGGGCTGGGACACCTCGTCGAACACCGCGGCCATGGCCGTGACCTCCGCGTTCGCCCTGCTCGTCGTGAGCCTGGTGCAGATCCGGCGGGAGGCGGAGCGCGAGGTCACCGTGCAGCGCACCGTCACCGCCGTCGAGCGCGACCGGCGCACGCTGCTGGAGGAGCGCACCACCATCGCCCGCGAACTGCACGACGTGGTGGCCCACCACATGTCGGTCGTCGCGATCCAGGCCGAGGCCGCCCCGTACCGGGTGGAGAATCCGCCGCCCGAGCTGGAGCAGGCGTTCATCACGATCCGGGAGAACGCCGTCGCGGCGCTCACCGAACTGCGCCGGGTGCTCGGTGTCGTACGGACCGAGGGCTACGAGGTGCCGGACGCGCCGCAGCCCACCCTGGCCGAGCTCGACGGCCTCCTCGCCAATGTCGGCGAGGCGGGCCTGACGACGCGGAAGACGGTGACCGGCGCGGTGCGCGAACTGCCGCAGGGCGTCGAGCTGTCGGCGTACCGGATCATCCAGGAGGCCCTCAGCAACACCCTGCGGCACGCGCCGGGCGCCACCGCCGAGGTCGAGATCGGCTATGTGCTGGGCGGGCTCGGACTGCGCGTCGTCAACGGCCCGCCGACCGGCCCGGTGAAACCCTCGCAGGGGGCCGGGCACGGGATCACCGGGATGCGGGAGCGGGTCGGGATGCTGAACGGTGAGATGACCGCCGGGACGACCGCGGACGGCGGTTACGAGGTCGCGGCCTTCATCCCCGTCCAGCAGACCCCCTCCGACGCCCCCGTGGAGCAGGCATGACGACCGACGCGGGTGCGACGATCCGGGTACTGATCGTCGATGACCAGATGATGGTCCGCGAGGGTTTCTCGGTGCTGCTCAACGCGATGCCGGGCATCGAGGTCGCCGGTGAGGCGGTCAACGGCCGCGAGGCCGTCTCGCAGGTCGCGGCGCTCCGCCCCGACGTGGTGCTGATGGACATCCGGATGCCGGAGCTCAACGGCATCGAGGCGACCCGCGAGATCGTCGCGGCGGACGGAGACGCCAAGGTACTGGTGCTGACCACCTTCGACCTCGACGAGTACGTCTACCAGGCGCTGCGCGCGGGCGCCTCCGGCTTCCTCCTCAAGGACGCCTCGGCCCGTCAGCTCGCAGACGGTGTAAGGGTGGTGGCCTCCGGTGAGGCACTGCTCGCCCCCACCGTCACCAAGCGGCTGATCAACGAGTTCTCCAAGCTCACGGCCGCCCCGCGCCCGCCCGCGCTCGCCCGGATCGGCGACCTCACCGAGCGCGAGACGGAGGTGCTGGTCCTCATCGCCCAGGGCCTGTCGAACGCGGAGATCGCCTCGCATCTGGTGGTCGCCGAGTCGACCATCAAGACCCATGTGAGCCGCATCCTGGTCAAGCTGGGCCTGCGCGACCGCACCCAGGCCGCCGTCTTCGCCTACGAGGCCCGGCTGGTCACGCCGTCCTGAGCGCCTGCGCGGCCCGGGCCGCTCGCGCCGTCCTGCAAGCGGGTGCGGCCCCCGGGAGGGCGGGTGGGTGCGGCCCCCGGGAGGGCTGGCCCGGTGGCGGGTGGCCGGTTAGCGTCGGTTCATGAACCAGCCCACGCGTGCCGCCTCCGGTTCCGCCGCCCCCTTCGACCCGTGGTCGGCGGCGTTCGTCGCCGATCCGTATCCCGCCTATGCCGAGCTGCGGGCCACCGGCCGGGCGCACTACTTCGAGCCCACCGACCAGTGGCTCGTGCCGCACCACGCCGATGTGTCCGCGCTGCTGCGTGACCGCCGGCTGGGCCGGACGTATCTGCACCGGTTCACGCACGAGGAGTTCGGCCGGACGGCTCCGCCTCCCGAGCACGAGCCGTTCGAGACGCTCAACGGGCAGGGGATGCTGGACCTGGAGCCGCCGGACCACACGCGCATCCGGCGGCTGGTCTCCAAGGCGTTCACCCCGCGCACCGTCGAGCAGCTCGCGCCGACCGTACGGCGGCTGGCCGCCGGGCTCGTCGACGACTTCGTCGCGCAGGGCGGGGGCGATCTGCTCACGGCGGTCGCCGAGCCGCTGCCCGTCGCCGTGATCGCCGAGATGCTCGGCATCCCGGAGTCCGACCGTGCGCCGCTGCGGCCCTGGTCGGCGGCGATCTGCGGGATGTACGAGCTCAACCCGTCCGAGGAGACCGCCCGCGCCGCCGTCCGCGCCTCGCTCGACTTCTCCGCGTATCTGCGCGAACTGATCGCCGAGCGGCGCGGGAACCCGGGTACGGATCTGATCTCCGCGCTCATCGCCGCCCATGACGAGGGCGAGCGGCTGACCGAGCAGGAGATGGTCTCCACCTGTGTGCTGCTGCTGAACGCGGGACACGAGGCGACCGTCAACACCACGGTGAACGGCTGGTGGACGCTGCTGCGCCACCCCGGGCAGCTGGCCGCGCTGCGGGCCGACCACGGGCTGCTGCCGTCCGCGATCGAGGAGCTGATGCGGTACGACACCCCGCTCCAGATGTTCGAGCGCTGGGTGCTCGACGACATCGAGATCGGCGGCACGGTCATTCCGCGCGGCTCCGAGGTGGCCCTGCTCTTCGGCTCGGCCAACCGCGACCCGGCCCGCTTCCCCGACCCGGACACGCTGGACCTCTCCCGGCAGGAGAACCCGCACATCACCTTCGGCGCGGGCATCCACTTCTGTCTGGGCGCCCCGCTGGCCCGGGTGGAACTGGCTGCGTCCTTCGGGGAGTTGCTCCGCCGGGCGCCTGGAATGCGGCTGGTCGCGGAGCCGGAGTGGAATCCGGGGTACGTGATCCGGGGCGTGAAGGAGCTGCGCGTCGAGCTGTGACCGGCCGGGTGCGGGCCGCCCCGCTCAGTTCAGCATGTCCCGCCTCCGCAGCGCCGCCAGACCGCCGGACACCAGGGCCACCGCGAGCACGGTGAGCAGCGCCACCGGACCCCACTCCATCCCCGCCCCGGGCAGCTTCGGCAGGTGGGTGAACGGCGACAGGTCCATCACCGGCTGCGGCAGGTTCAGGGCCGGGCCGATCCAGCCCAGCGCCAGGCAGAGCCCCACCAGTCCCCAGGCCGCGGCGGCGGCCTTCGGCAGCGCCCCGTACAGCAGGACCGTCACCCCGCCCAGGAGCCAGACGGCGGGCAGCTGCACCAGCGAGGCGCCGAGCACGGCGGGCAGCTCGTGCCCGTATCCCGCGGCCAGGCCGAGGCCGCCGGCCACCGTGATCAGGGCCGCGCCGCCGAAGGCGATGAGCAGGTGGCCGGCCGCCCAGCCGATCCGGCCGACCCCGCCCGCCAGCACTGGTTCGGCCCGCCCGGCGGTTTCCTCGCCGTGCAGCCGCAGCACCGAGGAGACGATGTACAGCGCTGCCACCGTGCCGAGCACGGAGACCATCGAGGCGAGGAACGCGTCGGTCAGACCGGCCTGTCCGCCCATCCGCTCGAAGATCTCCCTGGTCTTCTCGTTGTCCCCGACGAGATCGGCCGCTCCGCCGGTCAGCCCGCCGAAGACGACGCCGACCGCGGCGAACGACACCGTCCATCCCAGTAGCGCACCGCGCTGGAGCCGCACGGCGAGCCCGAACGCCGTGGAGATCCGGCCCCGGGCGGGCCCCGGCCGGGTCGCCAGGAAGCTCATGCCGACATCGCGCCGCCCGGTCAGCGCGTACGCCGCGGCGCACTGCACCGCCACGGCGGCGACGATCACCAGGAGCACCCACCACCGCTCGTCCGCGTACGGCCGGACGTTCTCCGCCCAGCCGATGGGGGAGAGCCAGGTGAACACGGACGAACCGTCGGCCGTCGCGGAGTCGCCCGCCGCCTTCAGGACGAACGCGGCGCCGATCACCGCGGCCGTCAGCCCCTTCGCGAGCCGGGCGCTCTCGGTGAACTGAGCGGCGATCGCGGCGGTGCAGGCGAACAGCACACCGACTCCGGCGACGGCCGACGCGATCGCCACCGCCCCGGCGCCGCCCGCCCCCGACCCGGCCATCCCGGCCATGATCACCAGGGCCAGCGCGGCATTGGCGACCACCGCGGCGAGCAGTGCGGCGGTCAGCGGGGCGCGCCGTCCCACCATGGCCGAGGAGAGCATCTCCTGACGTCCGGTCTCCTCTTCCTCCCGGGTGTGCCGCACGACGACGACCAGACTCATCACCGCGGCCAGCGCGGCGCCGAAGGCGATCATGCGCCAGCTGACGAGCCCGCCGACGGAGTCGTCGAACACCGGCCCGTACATCGCCCGCAGGGAGCTGTTGCCGTTCATCGAGGCGGCGAGCTCGGCGCGCTGGGCGTCCGTCCCGTAGAGCGAGGAGATGGATTTCCCGACGGAGGAGAACGAGCCGCCGAGCACGATCACCCAGAGCGGCATGATGATCCGGTCGCGCCGCAGGGCGAGCCTCAGCAGGACCCAGGTCCCCGCGAGCTGTCCGGTCCCGGTCCGGCGACCGGCGTCGGCCCGTGCGGTCATGGTCACGGCAGTCATCGCGCCGCCACCTCCGCGACCTGGCCGGTGTCCGCCGCGTAGTGCCGCAGGAAGAGCTCCTCCAGCGTGGGCGGGGTGCTGGTCAGCGACCGGACCCCGGACGCCGAGAGCGATTTGAGGACGGCGTCCAGCTTGTCCGTGTCGACCTGGAGCGTGACCTGCCGCCCCTGGATGTCGAGGTCGTGCACCCCGGGCAGCCCCGCCAGTCCGTTGGGCTCTCCGGCCAGTTCGGCGCTGATGTTGGTGCGGGTCAGATGGCGCATCCCGGCCAGCGAGCCGGTCTCCACCGTCCGCCCCTGGCGGATGATGCTGACCCGGTCGCAGAGCGACTCGACCTCGCTGAGGATGTGGCTGGAGAGCAGGATCGTCCGCCCGCGGTCGCGCTCCTCGGTGACGCAGCTCTGGAAGACCTCCTCCATCAACGGGTCGAGCCCGCTGGTCGGTTCGTCCAGGATCAGCAGGTCCACATCGGAGGCGAACGCGGCGACCAGGGCCACCTTCTGCCGGTTGCCCTTGGAGTACGTACGCCCCTTCTTGGTCGGGTCGAGCTCGAACCGCTCCACGAGGTCGGCGCGGCGGGCGTCGTCCAGTCCGCCGCGCAGCCGCCCGTACAGATCGATCACCTCGCCGCCGGAGAGGTTGCGCCACAGCGTGACGTCGCCGGGGACGTACGCCACCCGCCGGTGCAGTTCCACCGCGTCGCGCCAGGGGTCGCGGCCGAGCAGCTGGGCGGCGCCCGCGTCGGCCCGCAGCAGGCCGAGCAGGACCCGGATGGTGGTGGACTTCCCGGATCCGTTGGGCCCGAGGAAGCCGTGGACCTCACCGGACTCGACGGTCAGGTCGAGCCCGTCCAATGCGTGCGTCCGGCCGAACGACTTGTGCAGTCCGGCCACGGTGATTGCCGTCGTCATGATTTTGAACGTACGCTACTTTCACAAATTTGTGAAGTTAAGGAAACATATAAACTCGGACGAGTGACGGGGCCGGAGTCTGCCCGGGCACCCGGGCAGACGCAGGGAGACGATGGGGCTGATGAGCAGCGAATCCGCGGAGAACGCAGGGGACCGCCAGGACGCGGGCGGGGCCCCCGCGCAGCGTGACGCGGAGGCGGTCTCGCGCTTCGTCGAGCGGTTCGCGTCCGAGATGACCGAAGCGGGGATGCAGCGGATGGCGTCCCGGGTCTTCGCCGCCCTGCTCGCCGACGACGACGCCTCGATGACCTCGGCCGAGCTCGCCCTGGCGCTGCAGATCAGCCCGGCCGCCGTGTCCGGCGCGGTGAACTACCTCACCCAGGTCAGCATGGTCGGCCGCGAACGCGAACCGGGCTCGCGCCGCGACCGCTACCGCCTGCACAACGAGATCTGGTACACCACCTTCGCCAGCCGCGACCAGGTGCTGACCCGCTGGGAGCGCACCCTCCGGGAGGGGGCCCGCACGCTCGGCGAGCACACGCCCGCCGGTGCCCGGATCGCCGAGACGGCGGCGTTCTTCGAGTTCCTGCAGTCGGAGCTGGAGGGGCTGATGGCCCGCTGGCACGACCACCGCAAGACGCTCGACCTCCCGACGGCCGACGGCTACACGGGCGCCTGAAGGCACCCGCACGCCGGTCCGGCGCGGGGGAGGCACTCGGGGGAGCTACCCCGCCGGCACCGGCAGCATCAGCCCCCACGCGCCCGCCCGCACCGTCCAGGTGCGCGTCCTCACCGGCCCGCCGACCTGTATGTCCGCGCGGTAGCGGAAGTCCGCGCCGGAGACCGTGACGGCCTTGGCCTCCGTGGTGACCGGGTCGCCGTCCGGCGGGTGGATCGTCACCTCCGCGAGGCCGCCGTCGCCGCACCCCGAGGTCACCGTCACCGATTCGACCGGGCGGTCCAGATCGTTCAGCAGGACGCCGTCCGCCTCGATCCGCAGCCGGTGCGTGCGCAGCGGGGCGGGCAGGGCCGCGGGCGCCGGGTGCACCAGGGTCCGGACCAGGGAGCGGCAGGTGTCCCAGACCGCGGTGACGCCCGAGTGGACGGCCTCCGTGCCCGGTGCGCCGCTCGGGGCCGGGATGCGCAGCGCACCCAGGACCACTCCGTCGCTGTCGTCGACCAGCAGGTCCAGCCGTCGCACCGCACCGTCGAGCGCGGTGCGGGCCGCCGCCACCGCACTCGTCGGCACGCCGAGTGAACGGGCGAGTTCCAGTGCCGCCGCGGCGCCGACCGGGATCAGCGAAAGGGTGCTTCCGGCCGGTTCCCGCTCCCGGTGCAGCTGGGCCACCGCCCGCCTCAGCGCCCGGTCGTCACCGACCACCACCGGCCGCCGGCCGCCCCTGCGGGAGAGGGCCCGGGCGAATTCCTCGGGCCCGTCGGGGAGGCAGATCTTGGCGTGCGAGCCGGCGCTCAGCACGTCCCTCGCGATCCGCACGGACTCGCCGTCCGTCCGGCGGGCGACCGGATCGATCACCACCAGCAGACGGGGCGCACCGTTACCGGGGGGCTGGGCAGCCGACACCTCGGTCCTTCCTCGGGTAGCATCTTGGTGCAAGAGCCCCTTGCGCTATTGCGCCAGGGGCTTGGTCTATTCCGGGGCACCCGGTTCGACGGTTCAGGCCGTGTCGTACAACGTCGTGCGGCATGCACGGCGTTTACGTACGCCCCCTGACCTTGGACATGCCCCGCCCGGAAGGGGTGTACGCCTGTGCCCGCACTTGTGCTGCTCGGTGCTCAGTGGGGTGACGAGGGCAAGGGGAAGGCCACCGACCTCCTCGGTGGATCCGTGGACTATGTGGTGCGATACCAAGGCGGCAACAATGCCGGCCACACGGTGGTCGTCGGCGACCAGAAGTACGCACTGCATCTCCTCCCCTCCGGAATCCTGTCACCGGGGTGTACCCCGGTCATCGGAAACGGTGTCGTGGTCGACCCGGCCGTCCTGCTCTCCGAGCTGAGTGGGCTGAACGACCGCGGCGTGGACACGTCCAAGCTGCTGATCAGCGGTAACGCCCATTTGATCACCCCGTACAACGTCACCGTCGACAAGGTGACGGAACGGTTCCTCGGTAAGCGCAAGATCGGCACGACCGGGCGCGGTATCGGCCCGACGTACGCCGACAAGATCAACCGGGTCGGCATCCGCGTCCAGGACCTCTACGACGAGTCGATCCTGGAGCAGAAGGTCGAGGCGGCCCTGGAGCAGAAGAACCAGCTTCTGGCCAAGGTCTTCAACCGCCGCGCGATCGAGGCCGGCAAGGTCGTCGAGGACATGCTCCAGTACGCGGAGCAGATCAAGCCCTTCGTCGCCGACACGACGCTGATCCTGAACAACGCCATCGACGAGGGCAAGGTCGTCCTCTTCGAGGGCGGTCAGGGCACGCTGCTCGACGTCGACCACGGCACGTATCCCTTCGTCACCTCGTCGAACCCGACCGCGGGCGGCGCCTGCACCGGTTCCGGCGTGGGCCCGACGAAGATCAGCCGGGTCATCGGCATCCTCAAGGCCTATACGACGCGCGTCGGCGCCGGTCCGTTCCCGACGGAGCTGCTCGACGAGGACGGCGAGGCGCTGCGCCGGATCGGTGGCGAGCGCGGTGTCACCACCGGCCGCGACCGCCGCTGCGGCTGGTTCGACGCCCCGATCGCGCGGTACGCGACCCGGGTCAACGGCCTGACCGACTTCTTCCTCACCAAGCTCGACGTCCTCACCGGCTGGGAGCAGATCCCGGTGTGTGTGGCGTACGAGATCGACGGCAAGCGCGTCGAGGAGCTCCCGTACAACCAGACCGACTTCCACCACGCGAAGCCGGTCTACGAGATGCTGCCGGGCTGGTCCGAGGACATCACCAAGGCGAAGACCTTCGCCGACCTGCCGAAGAACGCGCAGGGTTACGTGAAGGCGCTGGAGGAGATGTCCGGCGCCCCGATCTCCGCGATCGGGGTCGGCCCCGGCCGGACCGAGACGATCGAGATCAACTCGTTCCTGTAAGCGCACGGGAGCGGACGGAGGGCCGGGGCGGCGCATGTGCCCCGGCCCTCCCGCGTACCCGCTCCCGGCCCTCCTCGCGTGCCCGCGCTCACCCCTCCCCGCAGATCCGCAGCCCCTCCGGCGTCGCGCAGGGCAGGTGGCCGTGGGTGCGGACGACGTCCTGGCCGCTGCCCCGGCTGAGGTAGGCCAGGAAGCTGGAGGCCAGTGAGTCGGCGGGCGGGCTGCCGTAGGTGTACGCGTACTCGATCTCCCGGTACGGGTAGCGGCTGGTCCCGATCGTGTCGACGGACGGGGCGTCGCCGTCGATGGCGATCTGGTGCGCCCCGGCGGGCTTGGTGCCGGAGCGCAGTTCGCTGTAGCCGATCGCGCCGTCGAGGCGGCCGACCTCGGCCAGGACCTGCTCGGTGGAGTCGAGTTCGCAGCGGATGACGGCGGCCCGCGGGTCGTCCTTCGTGGTGCAGTCGCGGGAGGACTGGGCGGGCTCGTTGCGGCCCAGGACCCGGCGCTGGAAGACCTCGCGGGTGCCGGAGTTGGCGTCCCGGCTGACCAGCAGTACGGGGAGGTCGGGGCCGCCCAGCTCGCTCCAGTCGCGGATGTCGCCCCGGTAGATCCGGCGGACGGTGTCGCCGGTCAGGTTCTTCAGCGGGACCCGGTCGTTGACGACCAGGCGGAAGAGCGAGACGGCGACGCGGTTCTCGCGCAGTTGGGGGAAGCCGCTCGGCTTGGGGCCGTCGGAGAGGGCCACGAGGGCGGGTGAGCCGGACTTCCCGGCCTCGGAGCCCCGGTCGGCCAGTTCCCGTATCCCGGCGGTGCTGCCGTGCGCGTCCACGGTGACGGTGGCCCCCTCGCACGCCTTGCCGTACTTCACCGCCAGCTCCCGCAGGACCGGTGCGAAGGCGGTGGAGCCGGTCAGGGTCAGCTCGCCGCGGGCGCAGCCGATCGGGGGCGGGGTGTCGTCCCGGACCAGGATGATGGAGGCCAGGGTGACGACGCAGACGGTCAGCGCGACGGTGATGAACCGGGCGGCCCGGCCGAACAGCGGGGGCTTCTCGTCGGGGCGGGCCGCCTTGTTCGGCGTCACCTCGCCGTCCCGGATGCCGCCGGTGACCCGGATCGGGCTGCCCACGTGTGAACCGGTCAGCAGGACCAGGAGCTTGAAGTGCTCGCCCCGGTTGAGCGGGACGCGCGGCAGCCGGATGAGGGAGCCGGTCTCGCGGAGTCCGGCGGCCGGGGTGAAGTGGTCCATCAGGTGGTCCGCGCCGGGCGAGTGGGTGACGGCGATTCCGCGAACCCGGCGTTCGGTGAACTCGACCACCAGGCCGTGGAGTTGTTCGTCGGGGCCGGTGTAGTCGCCGCGGGTGATGGACTGCGAGCCGTCGTTCTCGATGCGCAGCAGGACGAGCGTGGCGTCGGACATGTCCGGGGTCTCGTCGAAGAGCCCGAGCCGGACGTTGGCCCGGCCCTGGCTGACGTCGCTGCCGATCGGCGTGTCCATCTGCACCCGGTAGCCGATGCGTTTGCGGCGGGGCACCCGGCGTTCGTACCAGAGCACGCCGATGGAGGCGAGGACGCCCAGTACGGCGGTGAGCACGGCCACGATGTTCTCGGCGCTGAACCACTCCACGGCCTTCACCAGCTCCCCCCGGGGTGCCCGCGCACCCGCGCCGCCGGTCTGCGGTTCGCGCCACCGTACGTGTGTGGCAAGGGAGTTGGGGCCGTCGGGCGAGACCTTCGGCCGACGTTCGCCTGCTGTTCGCCGTGCGGTCGGGGGTGCGGTGCGACCGGGCGGATACCGGGTGCTGGTCTAGACCTTGACAGGTCCAGACCAGTGGGGGTTGGGTGTCGGGGTGCCGGGACGCATGCCGGAGCCCGTTCGGTGTGCCCTGCCGAAGGAGTGAGCAGCGCTGAACCGCATCAAGAGCCTTCTGACCGCACTGAGCGCCGTCGTCGCGACGGCTGCCTTCCTTCCCGCCGCGGCGCATGCGGCGGCCCCCGCCCCCGTCGCCTCGTGCGCGCCGCTGTGGAGTTCCTCGACGGCCTATACGGCCGGCGGCGCCGTCTCGCACCACGGCCGCAACTGGACGGCCAAATGGTGGACGCGGAACGAGAATCCGGGCGCCACCACCGTGTGGCAGGACGGCGGAGCCTGTACGGGCGGGGTCGGTGACTTCGTCATCAGCGAGGCGGAGTTCGACAGGATCTTCCCGGACCGCGACCCCTTCTACACGTACCAGGGGCTGATCGACGCCCTGCACGCCTACCCGCGCTTCGCGAACACCGGGACCGAGGCGATGCGGAGCCGGGAGGCGGCGGCGTTCCTGACGCACGCCGACTTCGAGTCGGTCGGCCTCAAGTGCGTGAAGGAGATCAACGAGGCCAACTACTGGATCAAGTGCGACTACAGCCAGCCCTTCGGCTGCCCGGCCGGGCAGTCCGCGTACTACGGTCGCGGCCCGATCATGTTCAGCTGGAACTTCAACTACAAGCCCGCCGGTGACGCGCTCGGCCTCGACCTGCTGAACAACCCGTGGCTGGTCGAGCGGGACCCGTCGGTCGCCTGGCAGACCGCGCTCTGGTACTGGAACACCCAGAACGGTCCCGGCACCATGACCTCGCACGAGGCCATGGTCGGCGGCGCCGGATTCGGCGAGACGATCCGCTCGCTCAACGGCGCGCTGGAGTGCGACGGCGGCAATCCCGCATCGGTGCGGGCGCGGGTCGCCAAGTACGAGCGGATCACCGGCATCATCGGCACGAACCCGGGTTCCGGACTCACCTGCTGACGGCGCGACAGGTGTGAGGGCAAGGGTGCGCGGCTGACCGGTCGGACAGTAGGGCGTCCCGAATGCTGGACGGGCCCGAAGGTTTTACCTTCGGGCCCGTCCCCGTTCCGGGTGAGGGCGCGGAGTGACTCCCTCCGGAATAGGCCCTGTTGAGGGCGCCTGTGGCCTGTGAGGGCGGCGGTGCCTCCGTGCGGGGGTGGCGGGCTGGGAAGGTTTCCTTACGATGGTCTGGACCTTGACAGGTCCAGACCAGCAGCGCTTGAGTGTCGGCACCCCCCATGGCGGCGCACCGATGAGCTCGGTGCGCCGCGCCGAAGGAGTGTTCACATGATCAGACGCATCATGGGCGTGCTCGCCGCGCTGGGCGCGGTCGTCGCGGCGCTTGTCGTCCTTCCCGCCACCACCGCATCGGCGGCCGACTGCGCGGCTGCCTGGAACTCCTCGTCCGTCTACACGGGCGGCGGCGCCGCCTCGTACAACGGGCACAACTGGACCGCCAAGTGGTGGACCCAGAACGAGAAGCCCGGCAGCTCCGACGTCTGGGCCGATCAGGGCAGTTGCGGGAGCGGCGGCACGGACCCGGGCGGCCCCGGCTCGTCCGACGGCTTCGTCGTCAGCGAGGCGCAGTTCAACCAGATGTTCCCGGGCCGGAGTTCCTTCTACACCTACAGTGGTCTCACCGCCGCGCTGAGCGCCTACCCGGGCTTCGCCAACACCGGCAGCGACACGGTGAAGAAGCAGGAGGCGGCCGCGTTCCTGGCCAACGTCAGCCACGAGACCGGCGGCCTGGTGTACGTGGTCGAGCAGAACACGGCCAACTACCCCCACTACTGCGACAGCAGCCAGCCCTACGGCTGTCCCGCGGGCCAGTCCGCGTACTACGGCCGCGGCCCGATCCAGCTCAGCTGGAACTTCAACTACAAGGCCGCCGGTGACGCTCTCGGCATCGACCTGCTGGGCAACCCCTACCTGGTCGAGCAGAACGCCGCGGTGGCCTGGAAGACCGGCCTCTGGTACTGGAACACCCAGAACGGACCCGGCACCATGACGGCCCACAACGCCATGGTGAACGGCGCCGGATTCGGTGAGACGATCCGCTCGATCAACGGCTCCATCGAGTGCAACGGCGGCAACCCCGCCCAGGTCCAGAGCCGGATCGACAAGTACCAGGCCTTCGTGTCGATCCTCGGCACGACGCCCGGATCGAACCTGAGCTGCTGACCCGCTGAGCTCCCGTCGGGGGGCGCCTGGCGGCCTCACGGCCGGCGGCGCCCCCCGTTCGGCTGTCCGCCCTCGGTCAGGTCCAGCGCCCGGAACGCCAGCCACAGGTCGTAGCGGGCACTCGGCGTCCGCAGGAGCGAGCGCTGGAGCACGGTCTCCAGCCGGGTGAGGCGTTTGCGCACACCGGGTACGGAGATGGACAACGCCTTGGCCGTCGGCCCGAGTTGGGCCTCGCACTCCAGCCAGGCGCGCAGGGTGGTGTACGGGTCGGAGGCGTTGTCCGCCGCCGCGGGGGTGCCGAGTGGGCCCACCTGCTGGGCCGCCCAGGAGCGGACCGCCGGGCTGCGCAGGATCTCGTCCAGCGAAAGGACGGGCGCCGCCGCGTCCCCGGCCGGGCGGCCGGACCTGGGCAGGGCGGGTGTGGCGCGGACGGCCAGGGCCAGATCGAGTGCGGCCTGGTCGGCGACCCGGTTCAGATCCAGGTCCAGCAGCTCGCCGATCAGCCGCAGCCGTGCGGCCAGGGTGTTGCGGTGGATCTTCAGGTGCGAGGTCGCGTGCGAGGAGAACGCGAGCCAGGACGCGAGGGTCGCCGCGAGTTCCTGACTGCCCGGGTCCTGGCTGCGCCGCGGCAGATGCCCGAGCAGCGGGGCCAGCAGGGCGTCGGCCCACCGCGCACCCTCGGCGCCGACCACCAGCGCGGGCTCGGGTGCCGAGCCGAAGCCGGCGTGCCGGCCGGGCAGCCCGCGGGCGACGGCCAGCGCGTGGAAGGCCTGGCGGTACGCGGTCGCCGTGTCGGACAGCGGTACGTCCTGGCTGATGCCCACGACGCAGTCGTCCACCACCGCGGCCACCTCCGGGCCGAGCCCCCCGTCCGCCGGTTCCGGTCCCGCCGGCACGATGAGGATCAGATGGCGTGCGTACACCGGGCACCGCACAATCCAGGACCGGCCGCCGGAGAGCTCCGTGCAGATCCGGGCCACCTCGTCCCTGCCGCCGCCCGAGCACTCGACGACACAGACCCGGACGGGGTCGGGCAGGGCGGGCCTCAGCGCGCCCGCCACCTGGTGCGCGATCGACAACTGGCCGGTCATGAGCAGATGCAGCACCGCCTCGCGGCCGCGGGACTCCGCCAGATCGACGCGACGGCGCTTGCGCTCGACGGTCTCGGCCGCCCAGCACATGGTGAGCGGCAGGGCCGCGTCGGCGAGGAGCACGGCCAGCCGGTCCGGCAGCGGGCGCCGGCCGATCACGGCGAGGACCGGTGCGGCGGTGCCCGGCGGGCCTTCCAGGGCGAACAGCAGCGCGGTGTGCGGCCCCCTGTCGAACGAGAGGGAGCGGGCCCCGAGCGCCGTCAGCTCCCGTGCGCCCTCGGCCGCGAGGGCGGCCGATCCGGCGCTCGCGGCATCCGGGTCCCGGGCGACGCCGTACAGGACGGTGCCCTCGCGGCCGAGCAGTCCCGCCCAGCCGTCGGCACGGCCGGACACCCAGCGCAGCAGTTCCCGCGAGCCGCCGGAGCGGGCGAGCCCGTGCATCCGTATGACGTCGTCGGCGCGACCGCGCGCGTGCACACTTCCCCCGCTCCTGCCAGGAACCGGAGTGAAGCGTACCGGCCTGGTTGTGCGGACTGATACCCCTCACCGCCCACACAGTGCGAACTGAATCTTTACCGGCTCCTGCTCCGCGGCCTAGAGTCCGAACGCGGTTGCGGGCCTTTCGGGGGAGAGGCACGGGGGACGACGGCAGCGGCTCACGGGGGTGGCCGCTGTCGTCGGCGCAACCGCCTCCTCGCTCCGTTGTCAGTGGTGACCCTTAGCGTCGAGGACCAGAGATGGTCGCCGGCGCACGAGGAGAGGTCACCACCATGGAGTTCCGGATCGAGCGCGGCGCACTGGCCGACGCGGTCACCTGGGCGGCCCGGGTGCTGCCCACGAGATCACCCGTTCCTGTGCTGGGCGGTCTGCTGCTGGAAGCGGCGGACGGCCGGCTGTGCATCTCCGGCCTCGACTACGAGGCGTCCGCCCGTATCGAGGTGGACGCCGAGATCCTGAGGCCCGGCAAGGTGCTCGTCATGGGCCGCCGGCTGCTGGACGTCTGCCGGGTGCTGCCCGAGGGCGCGGTGGAGTGCGCGGTGGAGGGCTCCCGCTTCACGGTGACGGGCAGCGGAGCCGGATTCGGCCTCTCGGTGCTGCCGCTCGACGACTATCCGTCGCTGCCGCCGCTCCCGGAGGTCCTCGGGGCGGTGGACTGCGAGGAGTTCGCGGCGGCCGTCGCGGATGTGACGGTGGCGGCCGGCCGGGACGACACCCTGCCGACGCTCACCGGAATCCGGCTGGGGCTCGACGGCGACCGGATGACCCTGGCGGCGACGGACCGGTACCGCTTCGCGGTCCGCACGCTCGGCTGGAAGCCCGGGGCGGCGGACGTCTCGGCGGATGTCGTGGTCTCGGCCCGCCGGCTCACCGAGATCGCCCGCTCCTTCGGCCGCGCGGGCATGGTCAGCCTCGCACTGGACAACGGGTCGGCCGGCTTCGAGCTGGCCGGGATGCGCACCACGGTCCGGCTCCTGGACGGCCGACTGCCCCGCCACGACAAGCTGTTCGCGATGTCGGACCCTGTCACGGCGGTCACGGAGCGCGAGCCCCTGGTCGAGGCGGTGAAGCGGGTCTCGGTGGTGGCGGACAACGACAGCCCGCTCCAACTCGCCTTCCACACGGACTCGGTGCTGCTCCAGGCGGGTTACGAGGACGACGTGGCGTCCCAGCGGCTGCCCGCCGTGCTGGCGGGCGCCCAGGAGATGGCGGTCGCCTTCAACCCCTCCTACCTGATGGACGCGCTGGCCTCGTTCGACGCACCGGTCGTCCGGTTCCGGCTGATGGGTCCGGGGCAGCGCGCCATGGTCACCGGGCATGACACCCGCGAGGACGCGATGGCCACGGCGGAAGGGGCGTCGCAGCCGCCGCACCAGCACCTGCTGATGTCGGTCAAGCCGCTGGTCTAGGGCCTTTCGGACCCAAAGGGGGCGGGGTGGCGTCCGGGCTGTCGATGCCCGTCCGCCACCCCATCCAACGTGCCGCTGCGGTTACTTGGTGAAGATGAAGTACTTCCAGGCGCCGTGGGTGGTCGAGTTGACCGAGTCGCCCGAGGAGCCGTTCACGTACGAGGAGCGGGCACGCATCCGGTATCCCGTCTCGTGAGTGCCCTTGAGCGTCACGGCGGTCTTGCCGTTGGTGCCGAGCCTGAAGTACTGCGAGCCCGCGTCGTACCACTTGCCCTGGTAGTTGAGCTCCAGCGACAGCTTGAACGAGCGGTTCTTGTAGTAGTTCATCGTCGTGGTGAAGACCGGGTCGGTCTTCTTGTGGAAGTACGCGTACGAGGTGGAGCCGATCTTGGCCGTCTTGTACTGCTTGGCGACGGCGGTCGAGACCTTCACCTTCGCGTACGCCGTGGACGTGACCGTCTTGGACGCGTAGCGGCCGTCACCCTTGAAGACGGCGGTGACGGTGGTGTCCCGGGTCATGTCGACCGTGGTGGACAGATTGCCCTTGGAGTTGACCTTTCCGGTCTTCGCCAGCTTCTTCGGCTTGTCCGTGCCGTACGGGTCCACCCACAGCTCGACGGTGCGGTTCTTGTACGTCTTGCCGAGGTGCGCGGTGAACGACACGTCGGTGCCGTACGCGTACAGCGCCTTGTTGCGGTTCAGGGTCAGCGAGGTGGCCGCACGGGAGACGGCGACCTTGCCGGAGCCCGATCCGGCGGAGTGGATGGCGTCACCCGCGTACGACACCTTGTACGTGACCGTGCCGCCCGCGGGCGGGGTGTCGGAGAAGGAGAACGCCCCGTTCGACTTCAGCGTCACCGCGGGGAGGGCCTTGCCCTTGGGTGACTCGACATCGGTACGCGTCACCGTGGCCTTGGCGCCCGCCGCGAACGCGCCGCCCGACGTCACCTTGCCGCTGACGGTGAGCTTCTTGGCGCGCGTCGACTTCGCTGGGGCGGTGACTGTGACCGTGGTCCGCGACTTGACGGTGTCGGTGAGCACCCGCAGTGAACGGACGTCCTTGCTGTTCACCGTGACGGCGAACAGCAGGCTGGTGTCCGGTGCCCAGGCCAGCCCGGCGGGGACCAGCGTGTCCGAACCGCTGCTGGTACCGGTGTTGGGAAAGTCGAACGTCCGCACCGGCTTGCTGGTGGAGGCGCCCGGCTTGTACACGTACACGTCGGGCGAGTACACCCCGTCGATGCCGGCGGCGACCGTACCGTCCGGGGCGATGTCGACAGAGTTGGGGTACGAACCGGACTGGTACGCGACCCCGGGAGTGAGGTCGGAGGTCCGGTACGCCTGGTGGACGTACGGGTACCCGCTGGCCACCACGACCTGCGTGCCGTCCGGGCTGAGCGCCAGGTCCTGCAGGTTGGCGCCGTCCGTGCGGGTCCGCGCGGTCTCCGTGGCCGTGCCCGAGGCCACGTCGTACACGGCCAGCTCCGTCGGACTCTGGCTCTCGATGCCGGCGGCCAGCACATTGGGCGCGCCGGGCGCGGAGGCCAGGGTCGGCGCCGCGTACCAGGTGCCGTTCTCCTCCGGGTCCAGGGTCACGACCGGCTCGGCGCCGTTCAGGTCGAGCGAGCCGATGTGGCCCGAGCCGCCCGAGCCGTAACCGAACCAGAGCTTGCCGCCGGCCAGGGCCGGGTACTTCGGGTCCGTGCCTTCGCCGGTGGCGTACCGGGCGGACTCCTTGAGCGCCTTCGTGTCGATCGTGACGATGGCGTCGGCGCCCGGGACGGCGGCGTAGAGCGTGCCCGAGTCGGCGGACAGGTCGAGCCCGGTGACTCCGGGCAGCGACGGGATCGTCGCGACGACCGCCCCGCTGTAGTCGGCGACGAGGACCTTGCCGCCGGTCGGGTCACTGATGAAGACGTGCTTGTGCACACCGTCCGCGAGGATGTCGCCGACGGACTTTGCAGGAAGGATTCTGCTGGAGTCGGCCGCGGCCGGATTCGCCGCACCGCCGACCAGTACCACTGAGCTGAACAGGACCGCGATCGAAGTCGCGGTGGAGACCCTGCGCATACGGAAGTTGTTGATCTCTACCCCCACGGTAAAAGAGGGCCGCTTGCCACCCGTAGACGAGAAAGGGGCGCGGCACAGGAACGCAGGGTATGGCATGACCTTCACGGTGCGTACACATTATGGTCGGCAGGCATCCGGCCGTCCCGTGGGTCTCGTACCGCGCGGCCTGCCCTGATCATTCGGACTTCGTGTACGTGAGCCTCTCGCCGGTGTCCGTGTTCTCGCGGCTCAGGGTGCCGTCAGGGAGCAGGGTGAGCGTGGTCGGACCGCCCGGTGTGCAGGACGACATGGGCTCGCCGAGCGTCACGGTGGAGGGGCCGATCCGGAGCGGGTCTTCTCCGGTGGCCGCATCCGTCAGAGCTGCCTGGAAGACACAGCGGTAGGTGCCGCCCGCATCGGTCGGACCCTCCGCGGTGAGGCTGAGGACGGTGTCGCCGGCCCCGCCCTGCTGGATGACGAGTTCGCGGGTGGAGTGGCCGACGGCGTTGTCGATGCCGCTGGACCAGGTGCCCAGGTAGGCCTCGGGGACGCCGTCCTCGCCGCCGTCGGTGGGGGACGGGTCCTGGGTGCCGTCGGAGGAGTTGGAGCCGGAGTCGGAGGAGTCGTCCTTGGGAGAGGGGGTGGTGGAGTGGTTCGGGGAGGCGGTGTCGCCGCCACTGTCGCTCATCAGCGCGTAGACGGAGCCGCCGGCCCCTATCGCGACGAGCACCGCGATCGCCACGAGAGCGACGGTCGAGCCGGCTCTCCGGCGGGCCGGCCCGGGGGCGGGCGGCTGGGTTCCGGTCGGGTACTGCGGGTCGTACGGGGGCGTGGAGCCGAAACCGGGCTGCTGGGGATAGCCGTACGCATAGCCCTGGTCGGGGCTCTGCTGCTGCGGATAGCCGTACCCCGGGGCGGGGGTCGCGGCCGGGTACGCGGCCGCGTACGGCTGCGCGGGCTGCTGCGGATATCCGTACCCGGGGGAAGGCGTCCCGGAGTACGTCCCGGGGGAGTACGTCCCGGGCACCGGTGGTCCGGCCGCCGGGGTGGCGGGCTGCTGGGGGCCGGCCGTGGTGCGCGGGGGGTGGGTGCTGCCCGGTGCGGGGTGCTCCGGTGACGTGGCCGGTTCGGCGGGGGGCGGGGGCGGTGTGTCCTGCGGGACCGCGTCCTCAGGGGGCGCCACGCTTTCAGGGGCCGCCGCGTTCTCAGGAGCCTCTGCCTCTCCCGGCCCCTCCGCGTCCTGCGGGTCCTCCGAGTCGAGCAGCTCCACGGCGTGGCGGCCGAGTTGGGCGAGGAGCGCGCCCGGGAGCCAGGGCTCCGACGTGTTGTCCTCGGCCAGCCGGTCCAGGATCTCGTCGGGCACCGGTCTGGCCGCCGGGTCCTTGCGGAGGCAGTCCTGGATCAGCTCCACGAGGTCCACCGGCACCCCGGTCAGGTCCGGGTCCTCCTGCGCGATCCGGAACAGCAGCGCGTGCACCCCGCTGGCGGCATCGCCGAACGGGAGCCGCCCGGTCGAGGCGTACGCCAGCACCGAGCCCAGACAGAACACGTCGCACGCCGTGGTCACCCGCTCGCCCCGCACCTGCTCGGGCGACATGAAGCCGGGGGAGCCGACCAGGGCCCCGGTGCGGGTGAGGCCGCTGTCGGTGACGGTGTCGAGGGCGCGGGCGATGCCGAAGTCGATGACCCGGGGGCCGTCGATCGTCAGCAGGATGTTGGACGGCTTGAGATCGCGGTGGATGAGCCCGGCGGTGTGGATGGCCCGCAGGGCGTGCGCGAGACCGTTGCCCAGGATGTGGACCGAACGCTCGGGCAGTGGTCCGTACGCGCCGGGGGCGGGGCTCGCCGAGGTGCTCGCGCGGCCCGAGACGGTGGTCTGGAGGGACGGTCCGGCGACGTAGCCGGTGGCGACCCAGGGCACGTCGGCGTCGGTGTCGGCGTCCAGTACGGGGGCGGTCCAGGTGGAGCCGAGGCGGCGTGCGGCCATCACCTCCCGCCTGAACCGGTCGCGGAACTCCTGCTGTTCGGCGAGTTCTTCGCGTACGAGCTTGATCGCGACGGTGCGGCCGCGGTCCGAGCGGGCCAGGTACACCTGGCCCATGCCGCCCGCGCCGAGTCTGCCCAGCAGTCGGTAGGCGCCGATGCGTTGCGGATCTACGGAGCCGAGCTTTTCCATGGTGTGCAGTCCTCCCCCGTACGGCGACACGCCGAACGGGTCGAGAATAGCGGCGCGGTTGTGCCCCGGCGGGGGGTGGTGGCCGGTCCGTGCCCTCAACCGCCGGGTGGGCCGGAGGCGTCGGCGGGGCTCGGAGCACCGGCCGTGCTCGGGTGGTGCACCGCGTCCATCGCCCGGGCCAGGCGTTCCAGCACGCGTACCGTTTCCGCGAACTCCTCCGGGCCCAGCTCCCGGGACAGCCGCGCCGCGAACTCCGCGTGGCCGGGGCCGATTCGGGACATCGCCGTGCGGCCCTCCCGGGTCGGGCGCAGGAGCTTCGCGCGGCGGTGGGCCGGGTTCGGTACGTACTCCGCGAGCCCCTTGCCCACCAGCAGATCGGCGATCCGCTGCACTGCCTGCCGGGTGATGCCCATGACCCGGGCGATCCCGGAGACGGGCAACGGTTCGGCCAGCACCGCCCCGAGCACCTGCCACCACGCGGCGGTCAGCCCGGCCGGGCGGGCCAGCTCCTCCGACAGGGAGAGGAACTGGCCGTTCAGCCGGAAGACACCGAGAGCGGTCCGGCTCAGCCGGTCCTGTTCCGTGCGGCTCATCCCTGGAGCACCTCGTACGCGCTCGCGTCCGAGTCATGGAAGAGCCGGTACCAGGCGTCGAGCTTCTCGCCCTCGAACACACCGAGGAGGGCGAGGATCTCGCGGGCGAACGCGACCGGCTCGGTCGGCCCGGCGGTGACCAGCGCCCCACCGGAATCCGCCCCACCGGAATCCGCCCCACCGGAACCCGCCCCACCGGAACCCGCCCCACCGGAACCGGCCCCGTCGCGACCGGCACGGCCGTGGTCGGTGACGGCGTCCGCGTCGACGTAGTGCTTGCCGCCCCCGTAGCCGGTGGCCGCCAGATAGAAGGACACCGCGCTCGTGTGCGCCCGCTCGTCGAGCAGCCCCTCGCGGGCCAGCCCCGCCGTCGCCCCGCAGATCGCGGCGACCGGAACGCCCGCGTCCAGGCAGGTCCGGGCGGCACGTGCGAAGGGGGCCAGTTCGTCGCCGGCGTCCCACAGCCCGGCGCCCGGCAGGATCAGCAGCGCGCCGTCCTCGGGGCGCAGCTCCGCGAGCGCCAGATCGGGGCGCACGGTCAGCCCGCCCATGCTGGTGACCGGGTCGGTCGTCGGGCCCACCGTCCGGACGGTGAAGCCGTGCTGGGCGAGGTGGGCGGTGGTGTGCCCGGTCTCCCAGTCGGCGTAGGTGTCGTACACGGCCAGATACACGGTCCTGCGGGTCATGACGGCCTCCGCGGCAGGAAGAACACTGATGACAACACGCTGTCACTACGACAACATGTTGTCAATGCATCGGCCCTCGCGCCGGACCCGACACCCTGCCGAACCACACGCCCCACTCCATACAAGGTGGCCATACCGGGCCGCGCCCGCCGCGGCCTACGCTCGCCGTATGACCCCTCATCCCCGTCATGCCGACGCCGCTGACCCCGCCGCCGGCGCGGCCGTGAAGGCCGCCGACCGCGCGCACGTGTTCCACTCCTGGTCCGCCCAGGGCCTGATCGACCCGCTCGCCGTCGCCGGCGCCGAGGGGGCGTATTTCTGGGACTACGACGGCAACCGCTACCTGGACTTCACCAGCGGTCTCGTCTACACCAACATCGGCTACCAGCACCCCACCGTCGTCGCCGCGATCCAGGAGCAGGCGGGGAAGATGACGACCTTCGCGCCCGCCTTCGCGATCGAGTCGCGCTCCGAGGCCGCCCGCCTCATCGCCGAGCGCACCCCCGGCGACCTGGACAAGATCTTCTTCACCAACGGCGGCGCCGAGGCCGTCGAGAACGCCGTCCGGATGGCCCGGCTGCACACCGGCCGCACGAAGGTGCTCTCCGCCTACCGCTCGTACCACGGCGCCACCTCCACCGCGATCAACCTGACCGGTGACCCGCGCCGCTGGGCGTCGGACAACGGCTCGGCGGGCGTCGTCCGGTTCTGGGCCCCGTTCCTCTACCGTTCGCCGTTCTACGCCGAGACCGAGGCGGAGGAGTGCGCCCGCGCGCTCCAGCACCTTCAGGACACCCTCGCCTACGAGGGCCCCTCGACCATCGCCGCGATCATCCTGGAGACCATCCCGGGCACGGCCGGCATCATGACGCCGCCGCCCGGCTATCTCGCCGGTGTCCGCGAGATCTGTGACCGGTACGGGATCGTCTTCGTCCTCGACGAGGTGATGGCCGGATTCGGGCGC
Source organism: Streptomyces sp. NBC_01260 (assembly GCF_036226405.1). NCBI lineage: Bacteria > Bacillati > Actinomycetota > Actinomycetes > Kitasatosporales > Streptomycetaceae > Streptomyces > Streptomyces sp. NBC_01260. Next base: position 4,446,930 of record NZ_CP108464.1, read on the forward strand.
ACCGGAAAGTGGTTCGCCGCGGACCACTTCGACGTGGTGCCGGACCTGATGACCTTCGCCAAGGGCGTCAACTCCGGTTACGTGCCGCTCGGCGGCGTCGCGATCTCCGCCGAGATCGCCGCCACCTTCGACACCCGCCCCTACCCGGGCGGGCTGACCTACTCCGGCCACCCGCTGGCCTGCGCCGCCGCCGTCGCCACCATCCATGTGATGGAGGACGAGAAGGTCATCGAGAACGCCACCCGCATCGGTGAGACGGTCCTCGGCCCCGGTCTGCGCGAGCTGGCCGAGAACCACCCGTCGGTCGGCGAGGTCCGCGGCCTCGGCGCGTTCTGGGCGCTGGACCTGGTCCGCAACAAGGAGACCCGCGAGCCGCTGGTCCCGTACAACGCGACGGGCGCCGACAACGCCCCGATGGCGGCCTTCGGTGCGGCGGCCAAGAAGAACGGCCTGTGGCCGTTCATCAACATGAACCGCACCCACGCCGTGCCGGCCTGCAACGTCACCGAGGCCGAGGCCAAGGAGGGGCTCGCAGCGCTCGACGCCGCGCTGTCGGTGGCCGACGAGCACACCGTGTAGCACCCGTCCGCACACAGCGCCCCTCCCCTCCCCGCACCTGCCCGGCCGGTGCGGCCGATGGGCTCGGTCTAAGGTGGCCGAAACCGAAACTGGGGAGGGGCGCTCATGCGCGCGAGCGGAGCTGTCACGCGCAGTACGCTGCGGCAGCAGATCGCGGACGCGCTGCGTGACGAGGTGCTTGCGGGGCGTCTTCAGCCGGGACGGGAGTTCACCGTCAAGCAGATCGCCGAGCAGTACGGCGTCTCCGCGACGCCTGTCCGCGAAGCGCTGTTCGATCTCTCCGCGCAGGGCCTGCTCGAATCCGATCAGCACCGCGGATTCAGGGTGTACCAGTTCACCGTCGCGGACTACCGGGCGATGGTGGAGGCCCGCACTCTGGTCATGGACGGGGTGATCCGGGACGTCTTCCGTGAGCAGCCCCCGTCCCCGGCCCAGCAGTTGAAGCGCCGGGACTCGCTCGTCTCCGTACGCCGCCGGGCCGAGGAGGCCGCCCGCGCGGCGCGCGGCGGTGACCTGGACATCCTCATCGGCTACGACCTGCGCTTCTGGCGGGAGCTGGGCGCGCTCGCCGGCAACACGTACATCAGCGACTTCCTGCACCGGCTGCGCGTCCAGGCCTGGGTGTTCGCCGTGCCGTACCTGCGCGGCGACGCGGACGTACGGGACTGGCTCTGGCACGGGCACGCCGACCTCGTCGCCGCGGTCACGCTCCGGGACCGCGACGCGCTGCGCGTGGTGGTCCACGACTACAACGGGCACGCGCTGAGCTGGGCGGACCGGCTGGCGGCCGGGGACCCGGCCCACCCCGGTCACACACCGCAGCCGCCCGAGGCGGCCGGACCCGCGGACCCGGCGCGGCCGGGAGCCTGACCGGCACCGGTCCCCGAAGTCGGTCATGGGGGACCACTGTCCGCGACGTGCCGGCCGCATTACGCTGTCCCGACCATCGCACGCACCAGTTGGAGAGCGAGACTTCGTGGCCTGTGACCTGTGGCTGGTCCCCCTCGTCGATGTGCTGTGCCACAGCCCCGACAACCCCTTCGCCGAGGAGATAGCCGTCTTCGACAAGGCGCTGGGTGAGGTGGGGCTGCCGCCCGTGCCCGTCTACGCCTACATGCCGGGCCTGACCGGAGACGTGGCCCCGGTCGCGGGCTTCGACTACGACGCCCTGCACTTCCTGCGCCGCGCCTATCTGCTCCAGATCAGCGGCCTCGCCGTCACGCCCGTGGACGAACTGGGCGGCGACTACGAGCAGTTGCTGGAGATGTTCGAGCCGACGGCCCAGCAGTCGCACCTGGTGTGGCACTACGACCACGCCGGGGCGTACGTCCCCCTGGACTTCGCCTACCCGATCTCCACCGATGACCTGCTGGAGGGCGGCGGCCCGCTCGGCTCCTCGCACGGACTGCTGCGGGAGCTGGAGTTCGTCGCCCCGTCCATCGGCATCGACCCGGCCAACCCGCCGGCCGCCCCGCTGCCGCCCGCCGCGCCCACCGAACTGGAGGAACCGGCGGTCCCGATCCCGTACGACGACAACCCGTTCGCCCGGGAACGCCACGTCTGGCTCGGCCTGCACGCGGCGGTCACCCGCAGCCTCGCCCAGGGCTCAATGATCATCTTCAGCTGACGGACGAGCCGGCGGGCGGCTGACGGACAAGGCGCCCGCCGGACCCCCCGCCGGAGCCCCTCCGGAATCACGGTGATCACCGGTCATCGCGGGGACTCCGGCGGCCGCTGCCGCGGCATGTTCGGCCGGCCCATCGACTGCAGCGGGAACCTCCCCGGCTGTGCGCCCTGCTCGGCACGCCCGCCACCCGTGCCGCCGGACACCAGCGCCTGCGTCCCCATCGGCGCGGGACCGGCCCGGAACTCCACCATCCAGTCCGCGGTCTCCGACCGCACGAGTTCCGTGACGTCCTCCGAGAACCGCCGCAGCACGCCGAGGCACCGCTCGGCCGCCTCGCTCGCCGTCCCCTCGGTCGGGCCGAGCACCTCCCGTACGCACTCCGAGGCCCAGTCGAACTGGAGCACCTGGAGCCGCCGCTGCACGGCCTGTGCCGTGGCGAGATTCCTTATCCACCCCGAGGTCAGGCCGAAGTACCGGTCGCACGCCATGCACGCGGCGCCCAGCAGCAGCGACAGATAGCCCCAGCCCGCCGCGCCGTGCAGCGCCCCCGTCAGATCGAGCAGCGGCAGCGCCGCGCCCGCCACCGCACCGGCCGCGGTCCCCATCCGCAGCACCCTGGCCCCACGCCGCTTCCACACCCGGTCGCACAGATACCAGTCGGCGGTGCGCAGGGCTTCGGCCTCGACCCAGCGGTACAGCTCGTCGAGCCGCTGGGCGGGTTCGCCCCAGTCGCCGAGCGGGAAGGGCGCTCCGGTCAGATCCCGGCCCGGCGCGCCGGAACCCGTACCGGAAGGAGGGGCGGAACCGGCCGGACCGGGCACACCGGAATCGTTGCGGGGCGGCCCTTCGGGCTGCATCTCCGGCTGACTCACCGGGGTACTCCTCTGCATGCTGCATGACGACGCGTGCTGTCGACCGCGTCCTCGACGATGGGCGGGATATCTGCCCTCTGCTCACTGAGGCTCGCTGCGACCGGCAGTGCCCCATACGTAACCTTGCGTGACGGTGGGTGCGCGTGCGCGTACCGGGACGCATGCCCTTCCTACCGCCGAATGGTGGGCCGCGTGGTCGAAATCGCGGTATTCCCGGGTGCGCGGAGCCTGTGATCAGGTATAGGAGTCCTGCCTTCGCTGACTCGATCTCACTCGAAAGAGTTGCTCGCCAGTGGGTGGCGCGCGCCGCCCGGGGACCACGTAGGCTCGGCGTACCGAAACATTTGTCGTCGAAATGCCTGGAGTGACAGTGATTCCCGGTGGTGGTCAGCCCAATATGCAGCAGTTGCTGCAGCAGGCCCAGAAGATGCAGCAGGACCTCGCGGAGGCCCAGGAGGAACTGGCCAGGACCGAGGTCGACGGCCAGGCGGGCGGCGGTCTCGTCAAGGCGACGGTCACCGGCTCCGGTGAGCTGCGCAACCTGGTGATCGACCCGAAGGCGGTGGACCCCGAGGACACCGAGACGCTCGCGGACCTCGTCGTCGCGGCGGTCCAGGCGGCGAACGAGAACGCCCAGACGCTCCAGCAGCAGAAGCTGGGCCCGCTGGCCCAGGGCCTGGGCGGCATGCCCGGTCTCCCCTTCTGACCAAGGGCATGTCCTAGGACATGCCCAAGACGGTACGCACCCCCTACGGTACGTACCACGACGCGGCCGACCAGGCGGCAGGAAAGGCTTTCCGTTGTACGAAGGCGTGGTTCAGGACCTCATCGACGAGTTGGGCAGGCTGCCCGGCGTCGGTCCCAAGAGCGCGCAGCGGATCGCCTTCCACATCCTTCAGGCGGAGCCCACGGATGTGCGCCGCCTCGCCCATGCCCTCCTGGAGGTCAAGGACAAGGTCCGCTTCTGCGCGATCTGCGGCAACGTGGCGCAGCAGGAGCAGTGCGGGATCTGCCGCGACCCGCGCCGCGATCTGACGGTCATCTGCGTCGTCGAGGAGCCGAAGGACGTCGTCGCGATCGAGCGGACCCGCGAGTTCCGGGGCCGATACCACGTACTCGGCGGGGCGATCAGCCCCATCGAGGGCGTCGGTCCGGACGATCTGCGCATCCGCGAGCTGCTGGCCCGGCTGGCCGACGGCTCCATCACGGAGCTGATCCTGGCGACCGACCCCAACCTGGAGGGCGAGGCCACCGCGACGTACCTGGCGCGGATGGTCAAGCCGATGGGGCTGCGGGTGACACGGCTGGCCAGCGGTCTGCCGGTGGGCGGCGACCTGGAGTACGCGGACGAGGTCACGCTCGGCCGCGCCTTCGAGGGGAGGCGCCTGCTCGATGTCTGACCCGCTGCCGGTACCCCTTCCGGCCCCGCCCCCGGCCTCTCTTCCGAGGCCTCACGGCGGCTTTACGTTCAGCGCAGTTATCTTCTACTCAACGTCTCCGACCGTGCCCACGGGAGGTCTCCTCGATGTCTGACGCCACGCTGAACACTGTCACCCAGGACCCCGACGACTTCGCGGTCCAGATCGCCGACCAGATCAAGACGTTCATCGTCGCGGTCACCGAGGTGTCGAGGGTCGAGGAGCCGGAAGAAGCCGTTCCGGTGCTGCTGCTCCAGGTCTCCCAGCTCCTGCTGGCGGGCGGCCGGCTGGGCGCGTACGAGGACATCCTCCCGGACGAGCGCTACGAGCCGGACCTCGGCGCCGAACCGGACGCGGACGGGCTGCGCGAGCGCTTCGCGGTCCTGCTGGAGCCGATCGACGTCTACTCCGAGGTCTTCGACCCGTACGAGCCCCGCAAGGCCCCGGTCCCGGCCCGCATCTCCGACGACCTGGCCGACCTGGTCACGGACCTGCGCCACGGCCTGGCCCACTACGAGGAGGACCGCACCACCGAGGCCCTGTGGTGGTGGCAGTTCTCCTACTTCTCCAACTGGGGCTCCACCGCCTCCGCCACCCTGCGTGCCCTCCAGTCGCTGATCGCCCATATCCGCCTGAACCAGCCGCTCCAGGCGCTCGACGGCCTGGACACCGGCCTGGACGCCGGCGACGACGACCTGGCCGAGGAGGCCGGCCGCGTGATGGTCGAGGAGATCGCGGGCCCGCTGGGGCTGCGCCCGGTCACGTAGCGGACGGCCCTGGCCCGAGCGCGGTGCCACTGAGATGGTCAATTCCAAGGGATGCCTGCGGAGGGTGTGGGGTGCGCGGCGGCCGAAGCCACCGCGAGACGGTCAGGCGGCGGGCTGCCGGCCTTGGTTGTCGAGGTGGCAGCGGGCGGTCAGGCGTCAGGGTCGACTTCGGGGTGCGTGAACCGCACGGGCTTGCCCAGCGACCGGGCGTAGGCGATTTCGGCTCGGGTGCTGTCTCCGATGTAGTCGCCGACTACGAGCACCTCATCAGCGAGCCGGATCTTCGCCCGGTGCAGCTCGTCGAGTCGAACCTTCAGCGCCTCGGCCTCGACAGGATCGGACCGGAGTTCGTGCGGCGACTTCATGTCACAGCCCGGTTTGACGACAATCTTTCCGGCTTTGGTCTCCCGCAGATCGGCCTCGTTCATCTCGGTCATGAAGCGGGTGGAGCCGCAGATCACGACGATACGCGGGAGGCTCAACAGCTTCTTCGCGTCGGCGAGCTTCTCCTCGGGGGTGAGCAGTCGCGGGTATGACACTGGTTCCTCCTGGTGGTGTGGTCAAAGGGGTGCCTGCGGAGACAAGAAACCGCTACGAGGAATACCTGTCCAGGTCGACGGGGGCACGGGGAAGACGGAGGCGTTCGATGACTCAGTACAGCAACTGGGCCGACGTGAAGCGCCGGCTGCGGGAGAGTAACCCCGAGGCGTCCGACGCCGACTGGGAGGGGCGCAAGCAGGTCGCACGCGCTGCCACCGAGGCGTATGTGCTGGGGCACGGCCTGCGTGAGATCCGTGAGGCTCAAGGCCTCACCCAGGTGCAGGTGGCCGAGGCGGTCGGGATTTCCCAGGCGCGGGTCTCCCAGATCGAACGCGGTGAGATCCACAACCTGGAGATCATGCGCACCTACGCGTCGGCGCTGGGAGCCAAGATCACGTTCTCCATCGAGTACGGCGACCGGATCGTCGGCGCAGCCTGATCACTGGTGATCGGCCTGTCCGAGGGCAGACCAGAGCTGTTCCGCGTCCACGAAGGGCGCTGTCGGTGTGGGCCAGGACTGCCACATCAGCGGCCAGGTGTGCCCGTTCAGCGCCGGTACGCCGACGTAGCCGACCTGGTGCCGGGTCCCGAACCGCTCGACGTCCAATGGCCAGGCGCGGTCGCCCGCGGTGCGCGGCGGCAGCAGGAAGTACATCCAGCGCAGCCCGGTCCCCTGCCACACGATCGGGCCGGCATCGTCCCCCGTGAGCCGCCCCAGCCGGGCCGCGACCTCCTCGCCCCGGATGCCCTGGATGCGCAGGGTGTCGAAGTGAACCCCGCTCATGCGGAGTTGGTGCCCGGAGGCGGGGACCCAGTCGGGGCGGTGAATTGCTCGCGTCATGGCTACACGGTGCTGGTGCAGTGGCTACGCTCGGTAGTGACTGCTGCGATACGCGGTGATGTGTATCCCTTGGAGGTGGCCGCTGTGTCAGTTCAGGACCCGCCCCCCGCGGCTTGGCGCTACTGCGGTGACCAGCTGAAACGCTGGCGTACGCGGGCGGGCGTCAGCCGGGAGGAGCTGGGCGCGGCGGCGAAGTACGCCCCGGACACGATCAAGTCGATGGAGCAGGGCGTACGGATGCCGACGCCTCAGTTGCTGGATGCGGCGGACGCGCTACTCCGGGCGGAGGGGCTGCTGAGCGCCGCGAAGGACTTTGTCCGGCGGGAGAAGTACTCCTTCAAGTCGCTCGACTTCATGGCGCGGGAGCGCGAAGCGGCAAGTATGTGGTGGTACGAAACCATCCTGATCCCGGGGCTGTTGCAGACACGTCCGTATTCGCGAGCTCTGATCAGCGATCACTGGCCGCCTCTTGATGAAGAGACGGTTGAGACAAGAGTGACGGCCCGGTTGGAGAGGCAGGCGATCCTTGGCCGCACCCCGCCAGCCGCTTTGAGTTTCATCCTGTACGAGGCGGCGTTGCGCGGCTCCTACGTGGACAAGGGGCAACTGGTCCACCTTCTGGAGGTGGGGCGACTGCGTAACGTGTCGGTCCAGGTGCTGCCGTACGCGAAAGCCAAAGCGGCCTCTTTGCTGGGGCCGATGCTGCTGCTGGAGACCGTTGACCACGAGCGGTTGGCGTTCACGGAGGGCCCGTCGATGAGTCAGCTCACTGCTGACGCGGAAGTGGTTGGGACACAGGCCGAGCGAATTAGCATGCTCCGCATGGAGGCCCTCAGTTCAGCGGGGTCTGCCGATTTCATCAAGCGGATGGTGGATGAGTTATGAGCGACGACCGGCAGTGGTTCAAGTCCAGCTACAGCGACTCCGAAGGGGGCGCCTGCGTCGAAGCCGCCCTGAGCTGGCGCACGTCCACGTACAGCGGATCCGAGGGGGACAACTGCGTCCAGGTCGCCCCCTGCCCCACCGCGATACATATCCGCGACTCCAAGCTGTCCATCGACAGCCCCCAACTGACCGTCCCCGCAGAGCCCTGGGCGGAGTTCCTCGCGTACGCGACCGGTGCCGCCGGCCATTGAATCTCCGCAGGTCCGCCCGAGGCTCAAGCCCCGAGCCGCGAGCCTCGGAGTCCGAGCCTCTTTCTGTGGGAATGGGTGGTGAGGTTGAACCCACCCACCCTCCCAAGTCCCGCGTATCACCTGCGCGGATGACTTTCGGTGATCGGCTTGCGTCACAGCGTGTGCACGCTCTAGGTTCGGTGTAACAGTCCTTAAAACGGACGATCCCGGCGGTGAGCCAACACCAACCGGGATCTCGTCCTGATAGATCGAAGAACTAGAGAGACTCGATCCACATGACTTCTGCTCATGTTAGTGCTGCCCTGCGCGCGCCCGCCCACCGCATGGCCAAAGCCGGTTACGGCAAGCGGCTCGTCCCCGACGAAGCCCCGCGCGGTGCGGCCGACTTCGCGCATCTGCTCACCCGGGAAGCGGCGATCGCCGCGTACATCGACCGGCTGCCCGAGGGTGCCGCGATCGGCTACAAGGTGCTGGCCGAGGAGCTGCCCGACTACGGGCAGCAGGCGTGCCGCAGTGCGCTGGACCGGCTGACCAGGGCCGGGCACCTGCGCCGTATCCGGGTGCAGATCGCTGTGGAGGGCAGCGGGCTGCGCTGGGTGACGCGCACGTTCTTCGCCCGCACCGCCCGCGACGCCGCCTGGTGGACTCGGTACATCCGGTACATCCGGGGCGTGGACGCGCCGGGGCAGCCCCCGGCGCCGGACACGGTGCGGTCCGCCGAGCCCGAGCCGGGCGTTCCGGCCGCGCGCTCGGAGGCGTACGGCGTGCTCGCCGGGCTGGGGAGCAGGGAGCCGAGGCTCCAGCTCTCCGAGGGTGAATGCGTCGCCCTGGAACCGCTGGTGCAGGAGTGGCTGGCGCGCGGGGTGGGTCGTGAGCAGGTCGGCCAGGTGCTCGTCGCAGGACTGCCGGCTTCCGTGCACTCCGCCGGAGCCTTCCTCCGTACCCGACTGGAGAACAAGATGCCGCCCGTACCGCAGCCGAAGAAGAACAAGTTCCGGGAAGTGGAAGAGACCATCGTGGCGGCGCTGGAGATGTGCGCCTTCTGCGACGAGGACGAGAGCACCACCACGCTCGTGGACGGGGTCTGCGTGGACTGCCGCGCGGACATCGACCGGGACGAGGCGAACGGGGCGACGGGCGACATCCCGGACACGTTCCTGGCCCGTCCCCGGCAGCGTACGGACGTCGCGGCCAAGGTGGCCGGGCTGCGGGCTGCTGCGGGGCGCCCGGCCGTACCGGGGCCGAGGGCGGGCGGCTGAACGCGGCCCGCAGGGGCTGTCACCCCGAGCATTCCTCGGGCCGGGAGGCGTTGGTGGTGCCCTGCCAGGTGAGGCTGGTGACGAAGTGGGTGTCGTAGCGGTGCTGCTCGGTGAGCAGGCTGTCGCGGTCGGCCTCACCCCGGCGGATTCTGGCGACCTGCCGTAGGTAGTCGAACCGTTCGATGCCAGGGGTGATCACGATCAGGGCATCGGCGGTGCTCTCCGGGCCGGCGCGGAAGGCGTGGTCGCAGCGTGGTGGGACGACCAGGAAGTCACCGGAGCCGGCCGTGATGATCTTCGATCCCATGAGCACCTCCAGCGTTCCGTCGACGACGAAGAACAGTTCGGACGCGTGGTCGTGCCGGTGCGGGACGGCGCCGTCGGCGCCGCGGGCGAGCTGGATGCGGTGGGCGCTGAGCGCGCCGTTGCTGGCGCCGGCGTCAGCCAGCAGGTAGTGGCCGATCTCGGGCAACTGCTCGGCATCGCCCGCGCGGACGACAACCGGGTCGTGCGGGGCGGCCGCAGAAGCAGACATGAGCGGGTCCTTGTCGATGGACTATCTGGCTAGGTATCTAGGATGCTAGCATCTCCCTCATGGGTGATACGGAGGTCAAACAGTTCAACGTGTATCTGCCGCTAGAGCTGATCAGGCAGGTCAAGCATCACGCGATCGAGACGGAGATGTCGTTGTCGGCGCTGGTCGCCGAGGCGTTGCGTGCCTACCTCGACGACGCCCACGGGCAGCGGCAGCACTCATCCGGAAAGGAGTCATGACATGGCAACCGAAGGCATCGAGGCGATGTTCTTGGAGACCCACAACTGGGGGAAGACCGCGAGCTTCTTCCAGTCGCTGGGTTACGAGTTGGAGACCTCGGAGGGCGACGGCTCCGGCGTACTCCGCAACGGCGAGGGTGCCTACCTCGTCGTCGTCGAGATCCCCGAGGACCGGGAGCCCGGCATGCAGGTGGCGCTGAAGGTGTCCGACGCGGACGCCTTCCGTCCCGGTCCCGCCGTGGAGGTGGTCACCCCGTTCGAGGACACGCACTACGGGACCCGGGAGATGACCGTCCGGGACCCCGACGGACGGCTGTGGAGTCTTCAGGCGCCTCCCAGGAGCTGACGCCGCTCTTTCGTCAGGGTGGCCTGATTCGCCTCGGCCGACGACGCCCGCGCCGCCCTGACCGGCGCGACGGCCTGGTCGAACCGGCCGGGGCGAACTCTGAGGGGCAGCGCCTGACCGGGGGCTGCGACGAGCCATGGAGGGGATACGAATGAGTGGATGGCGCGGCAATCCCTGGGCAGTGCTGCTGACGCTCAGCCTGGGATTCTTCATGACACTGCTGGACCTGACGGCGGTCAACGTCGCCATCCCCAGCATGATGGGCAGCCTGCACGCGTCGCTGGACGAGGTGCTGTGGGTGATCAACATCTACATCCTCGTCCTCGCCGCGCTGCTGATCATGTTCGGCCGGCTGGGCGATGTGCGCGGGCCGCGCGCCATGTTCATCGGGGGCGTGGCGCTGTTCACCGTGGCCTCCGTGCTGTGCGGCCTGTCGCAGGACCCGGCCCAGCTCATCGCCGCCCGGGCCGTACAGGGACTGGGCGCGGCGGCTCTGATGCCGCAGACGATGACGATCATCATCGGCACGTTCCCGGCCGAACGCCGGGGCGTCGCACTCGGCGTCTGGGGCGCGGTCGCGGGCGTGGCCACGATCGCGGGGCCCACTCTCGGCGGGCTCCTGGTCAGCACGGCCGGCTGGCGGTGGATCTTCTTCGTCAACGTCCCGATCGGCGCGATCGTGCTCCTGATGGCCGTCAGGCTCGTGCCCGACATCAGGCAGGGGAACCGCCGGAAGCTGGACGTCGTGGGCGTCGTACTCGCCGCGATGACGCTGGTGTGCCTCACCTTCGCGCTCACCGAGGGCCAGCGGTACGACTGGGGCGTCGGCATCTGGGCACTGCTGGGCGGCGCCGCCCTGCTGCTGGGGCTGTTCCTGATCCACCAGCGCGCCCGGCAGCACGACGAACCGCTGCTCCCCTTCGTGCTCTTCCGCGACCGCGACTACGCGGTCATGAGTTTCGTGGCCGCGACCGTCCAGGTCGGGATGCTCGGCCTGTTCCTGCCGGTGATGATCTATCTCCAGTCGGTGCTGCACTTCAGCGCGCTCACGGCCGGACTCGTGATGGCGCCGGCGATGGTGGTGTCAGCGGTGCTGTCACCGGTCTCGGGCCGGATGGCGGACCGGATCGGCGGCAAGTACGTCCTGATGACCGGCCTGACCCTGTTCGCGTGCGGCATGGCCTGGCTCACCTGGGTCACCGATGTCGGCCGTGCGTGGTGGGAATTCCAGCCCGCCTTGATCATGTCCGGGGTGGGCATCGGCTGCGTGTTCGGTCCGATGGTCACGGTCGCCATGTACAACGTGGAGCCCGCAATGGCCGGGGCCGCCTCCGGCGTGCTGAACACGATCCGCCAGGTCGGCACGGTGTTCGGCAGCGCAGCGGTCGGCGCCGTACTGCAGAACCGTCTGGCCGTCTCGCTGCAGGACGAAGCGGCCGAGCGGGCTGCCGGTCTCCCGGCCGACGTCCGCGGCCCCTTCCTGGCGGGCTTCCGCGACGCCGCCAGGAGCGGTCAGGAGGCCGGCGTCGGGCAGAACGGCGCAGCGATCCAGTTGCCGCGGGGAACGCCGACGGGCCTCGCCCGTCACATCGAGCAGGCGGCGGCGTCCACGTACGAACACGGGGTCGTCCACGCGATGCGGCCGACCCTGGTGCTGCCCATCGTCGTGATCGCGGTCGGCGCCGTCTCGTGCTTCCTGGTACGACGCCGGCAGAGCACCAGCCCGCGCACCTCTCCGGAACCGGTCGACCTCGGCGCCCCGGCCTGACAGCCGGGGCGGACGCCCCCGAATGCCGCGGCCGGGCGTGTGGGCTGGGACACATGAGGGAGTGCGCGGGTGATCGGCGGGCAACAGCCTCGTACGAGCAGTTCGGAACGGCGCGCCGATGATCACGTGGTGAGCGGGACATCTCAGCATATGATATCGGCGAGGCGATTCCGGGCTGCTCGTTAAACTGAGCTGACCGCAGCAATGGACTGAGCGAGGAGCGCACGTGGGCCTGGTCGTGCAGAAGTACGGAGGTTCCTCCGTAGCCGATGCCGAGGGCATCAAGCGTGTCGCCAAGCGAATCGTCGATGCCAAGAAGAACGGCAACCAGGTGGTTGTCGTGGTGTCAGCGATGGGCGACACGACGGACGAGCTGATCGATCTCGCGGAGCAGGTGTCACCGATGCCCGCCGGGCGCGAGTTCGACATGCTGCTGACCGCCGGAGAGCGGATCTCCATGGCCCTGCTGGCCATGGCGATCAAGAACCTGGGCCACGAGGCCCAGTCGTTCACGGGCAGCCAGGCCGGCGTCATCACCGACTCGGTCCACAACAAGGCGCGGATCATCGATGTCACGCCGGGCCGCATCCGGACCTCGATCGACGAGGGCAACATCGCCATCGTCGCCGGGTTCCAGGGGGTGAGCCAGGAGGGCAAGAACATCACCACCCTCGGCCGCGGCGGGTCCGACACCACCGCGGTGGCGCTCGCCGCCGCGCTGGACGCCGAGGTCTGTGAGATCTATACCGATGTGGACGGTGTCTTCACCGCCGACCCGCGGGTCGTCAAGAAGGCCCAGAAGATCGACTGGATCTCCTTCGAGGACATGCTGGAGCTGGCGGCGTCCGGCTCCAAGGTGCTGCTGCACCGGTGCGTGGAATACGCACGCCGTTACAACATTCCGATCCACGTCCGCTCGTCCTTCTCGGGACTGCGCGGAACCTGGGTCAGCAACGAGCCGCTAGGGGACCAGCAGGTGGAGCACGCGATCATCTCCGGAGTCGCCCATGACGTCTCCGAGGCCAAGATCACCGTTGTCGGTGTGCCCGACAAGCCGGGCGAGGCCGCCGCGATCTTCCGTACGATCGCCAACGCCGAGGTCAACATCGACATGGTGGTGCAGAACGTCTCCGCCGCGTCGACCGGTCTGACCGACATCTCGTTCACGCTCCCGAAGTCCGAGGGCCGCAAGGCCATCGACGCCCTGGAGCGCAGCCGCGGTGCCATCGGCTTCGACTCGCTGCGCTACGACGACCAGATCGCCAAGATCTCCCTGGTCGGCGCCGGTATGAAGACCAACCCGGGCGTCACCGCGGGCTTCTTCGAGGCGCTGTCCGACGCGGGCGTGAACATCGAGCTGATCTCGACCTCCGAGATCCGCATCTCAGTGGTCACCCGTGCCGACGACGTCATCGAGGCCGTGCGCGCCGTGCACTCCGCCTTCGGTCTCGACAGCGACTCCGACGAGGCAGTCGTGTACGGGGGCACCGGCCGATGACCGCACGCCGCCCTTCGCTCGCGGTCGTCGGCGCGACCGGGGCGATCGGCGGTGTCATGCTCCAGATCCTTTCGGAACACGCGGATATCTGGGGCGAGGTGAAACTGATCGCCTCGCCGCGTTCGGCCGGCGGCAAGCTGGTCGTGCGTGGTGAGGAGACCGAGGTCCTCGAACTCTCCGAGGACGTCTTCGACGACGTGGACGTGGCGCTGTTCCTGGCGCCCGACGAGGTGTCCGAGCGCTGGGCGCCGCTCGCCGCGTCCAAGGGCGCGGTCGTCATCGACGACTCCGCGGCCTTCCGGATGGACGGCGACGTTCCGCTCGTCGTCCCCGAGATCAACCCCCACTCCGCCCGGATCAGACCGCGCGGCATCGTCGCGAGCCCGAACAGCACGACGCTGGCGCTGATCGTCGCGGTCGGCGCGCTGCACGCCGAATTCGGGCTGCGGGAACTCATCGTGTCCTCGTACCAGGCCGTGAGCGGGGTCGGGCGCGACGGCGTCGCCGCGCTGCGCGAGCAGCTGTCGGTGGTGACCGGTACCGAACTGGGCACGAAGCCGGGTGACGTACGCCGGGTCGTGGGGGACACGGACGGCGGCCCGTTCGCCGCACCCGTCGCCCTCAACGTCGTGCCGTGGGCCGGGACGGACGCCGGTGACGGCTGGTCGTCCGAGGAGCTGGCGATCCGCGACGAGTGCCGCAAGATCCTCGATCTGCCGAACCTGCGGGTGTCGGCGACCTGTGTGTACGTCCCCGTGATCACCACCCACTCGATGTCCGTGCACGCCCGCTTCGAGAACGAGGTCACGGTCGACCGGGCGCACGAGATCCTGGCGACCGCGCCCGGTGTGGTGCTGTACGACAACCCCGGGACGGGCGACTTCCCGACCCCGTCCGACGTGGTGGGCACCGATCCGACCTGGGTCGGCCGGGTCCGCCGGTCGATGGACGAGCCGAGGGCGCTTGAGCTCTTCGTCTGCGGCGACAACCTCCGCAAGGGCGCCGCGCTGAACGTGGCGCAGATCGCCGAATCGGTGGCTGTCGAATTTCCCCGGTCCTGATCGAACCTGTTTTGTACGCTCTGTGAATGCCCTGTGAGCAAGTTGCTGGTCTGAACCTCTTGAGCTGGGGTGTCGCGGTATCCGACGATGACCTTTCGGCCCGTTGCAACCGCTGGTCGGGCGGCGCGCGTCTATGCCGTCACTTCTTGCGCGACGAGGCGCACATTCGGGGTATTTGGGGAAGAGCGGTTACGTATGAAGGCATTTCGCATGGTGTCAAACGCGGTGCCGTATGCGTACAACCCTGACGGGGGGAAACGTGTCCAACTGGCGTGGCAGAGGTACTCGATATCACAGTGGTGGGCCCCTTGCGCGGCGCTTCGGTGCGACCGCTCAGACGGCCCCGCGCGCCCGGCGGTATGCCGGTGATCGCGCCCATGCCCGCTACGCGCCCGGCAGGGCTGCCGTCACAGCGCGAGGGCGCTGACGACAGCGTGGCAGCCGGAACTACCGTTGACCATCTCACCGAAACCTATCGCGCCCACTACCGTTCGCTGCTCGGCCTCGCGGCCCTGCTGCTGGACGACACGGCGTCCTGTGAGGACGTCGTGCAGGAGGCGTTCATCCGCGTGCATTCGGCACGCAACCGGGTACGGGAGCCCGAGAAGACACTCGCGTACCTGCGCCAGACCGTCGTCAACCTCTCCCGCTCCGCGCTGCGTCGCCGCATCCTGGGGCTGAAGCTGCTCTCCAAGCCCATGCCGGACATGGCGAGCGCGGAGGAGGGTGCGTACGACCAACTGGAGCGGGACGCGCTGATCAAGGCGATGCGGGGGCTGCAACGGCGCCAGCGGGAGGTACTCGTGCTGCGCTACTTCGCGGACATGACCGAGGCGCAGGTCGCCACGACCCTGGGGATATCCCTGGGCTCGGTGAAGGCGTACGGCTCCCGCGGAATCGCGGCGCTGCGCGTGGTGATGGAGGCGCAGGCATGAGCCGGCGCGACGGCCACGAAGGCGAGCACGGCCACGAAGGCGAGCACGGCCACCGGCACGGGCCCTCATTCGGACATCGGACTGACCGGACTGGAAACGGAATTGTGAATCACGGGCCGGACAGCACCCCGGGCACGGACCGCGATACGGAACCGGTCGCGGACCGCGACGCGGCACCGGGCACGCAGCCCGGCGCGGTCGTGGGACCGACGCCCCTGAGGGGTGTCGACGCTCCCGCCGACACCCTGGCGGCCGGTCTGCTGACCGACCTCTTCGGCAGCGGCTCCGGTTCCGGATCAGGTTCCGGATCAGGCTCCGGCGATGGTGGGGACGTCGACGAGGACGCGCTGCGCCGGATGATGCGCGGCGCCGTGCAGGACCTTGAACCCCGCGACGGCAGCCTCGACCATCTGTACCGCGCGGTGCCCGCCCGTCGGGCCCGGCGGCGGCAGGCGCTCGTCGGAGCGGCGGCGGCGGCCCTGCTCATCGGCACCGCGATCCCCGCTTTCGTCCATGTCGCGCACTCCGAGGGCTCGAACGCAGCCAGCCCCGCGATCGCCGGTCACGGCGAGCGGGCGCAGGGCGGCAACGGCGAGGAGCCCGGACCGGCTTCCGGCGGTGCGAACGGCGGCGGCGGGAGCGACGGGCGGGAGGACGCCGGTGACGGCGTTCCCGACAGCTCGGCCAGCCCGTCCGCCAGCAGCGGCCAGGGCGTGCAGGGCACCGTGGCCGGCGGTTCGGCCGACCCGCAGGCCAGTGCGGCGGCCGGTATGCCGACCTGCTCGCCCGACCAGCTCGGGGTCGCCTCGGCCAGCACCGGCGCGGCCGGTGCCGACGGCACGGTGTACGGAACGTTCCGGATCGCCAATGTCTCCGGCAAGAACTGCTCGGTGAACAGCGGCGGCACGGTGGGCTTCGAGGCGATGGGCGCGGCCGACCCGGCCAGGATCGTGGTCGTGCGGCACACCCAGGGGGACGCGGCGTCCGGACTGCCCGATCCCGCCGAGGAGGAGTCGACGGTGCTGCTGAAGCCGGAGATGGCGTACGAGGTGCAGTTCGCCTGGGTTCCGGGGGACACCTGCCCGTCGACCGGCGGTTCACCTTCCCCGACCCCGACGGACGGTGCGGCCGGCAACGCCGGGGGCTCGGACGGTGCCAGTACGGGCAGCGGGACCGGGGGCACCGAAACGGGTACGGAGGCGCAGCTCGGCAGCGAGGACGGGGCAGGGACGGCGCAGGGCAGCGTCTCCGTGCAGCACACTCCGGAACCGGGAGCGCCGGTCGCGGAGACGAAGATCGCCAACGCCTGTGCGGGCACGATCTACCGGACGGGCGCGCTGGAGCCGTCGTCGTAGGAGTGACGCAGGAGCGGCGCAGGAGGAGTGGGGCGGGCCGTGGGTACGGGCAGGCGCCCCTGCCCCTCGGGACCGGACTGGGCTGAGCTGAGCTGGGCCGGGCTCGGCGTTCAGGGGGCCGCGGGTGTCTCCGGGCCCGTGTCCGCGTCCCGGTCCGGGGTCGCGTCCGTGTCGGCGACGAGGCCCAGTCGCACGTCCCGGACGGCCTCGGCCTCACGCCGGACCAGCCGGAACCACATGAAGAGCACGAACGCCGCGAAGACGAACCACTCGCACAGGTAGCCCAGATTCTGGAAGGCCTTCAGGTCGAGCCCGGTGCCCTGTGCCGCGGCGGCCGGTACGGGGCGCAGGGCAGCGGCGCCCTTGGCCGCGCCCGCACCCGCACCCGCAGCGGCCGGGGTGTCGGGCTGCTGGAGTGTTACCCACGCGTCGTACACGTCGTAGGGCACGAGGTTGACGAGTGACGCGGCGCTGATCATGCCGACCTGGCCGTCGGGGAGCCCGCCCGTCGCGTCGACCCCCGCGGTGGCCGGGTTCTCCGAGGCCTGGAGGTCGCCGGTCACGGTGACGTCGCCGGTCGGCGCGGCCGGCACCGAGGTGTGTCCGGCCTTCCCGGGCAGCCAGCCCCGCACCACGGGCAGCGCCTTGCCGCTGTCGGTGCGCAGCATGTCCACGACGTAGAAGCCGTTCCGGTCGTCCAGCTTCCGGCCGGGCACCAGGAACTGGTCGGCGTACCGACCGGTCGCGGTGGCGGGACGGCCGGAGGTCACCGTGTCGACGGGCAGCAGCTCGTCGAGCGGCTTGGCGGTCCTCGTGCCCGGAGCGGGCTGCTTGTCGGCGGCCTCGTGCGTCTGCACGCGGTCCTCGAAGCGGCCGAGCTGCCAGGTGCCCATGAACACGCAGAACGGGATGGCCAGCACGACGAAGAGGTTGATCCCCCACCATCGCGGGGTCAGCAGGAACCGGTACACCCCTCCACGGTACGGTCCCCCGCTCCGGCCGTCCGGAGCGGGGCACTCGTGGAGCAGCCCTTTATACGGCTCCTACGCGGTTTGATCCGTGCCGGTACGGCCCGGCGTACCCAGGTGGCGGGCGGCGAAGTCGAGCTCCAGGCGCACCTGCTTGATCCGCTCCTCCACGACGAGCGAGCCATGACCCGCGTCGTAGCGGTAGACCTCGTGCGCGGCGGCGCGGTCCTTCAGCCGGTCCACGTAGTTCTCCACCTGGCGGATCGGGCAGCGCGGGTCGTTGACGCCCGCCGAGATGTAGACCGGGGCCCGCACGGCATCGACGTACGTCAGGGGCGACGAGGCCTCGAAGCGCTCGGGCACCTCCTCCGGCGTCCCGCCCAGCAGGGTGCGGTCCATCGCCTTCAGGCCCTCCATCTCGTCGTGATACGCCGTGACGTAGTCCGCGACGGGGACCGCGGCCAGGCCCACGGCCCAGTCGCCGGGCTGCGTGCCGAGGCCGAGCAGGGTCAGGTAGCCGCCCCACGAACCGCCGGCCAGGACCAGCTTCGACGGGTCCGCGAGGCCGGACTTGACCGCCCACTCCCGCACCGCCGCGATGTCCTCCAGCTCGATCAGGCCGATCCGGTGCTTGAGCGCGTCCGTCCAGGCCCGCCCGTAGCCGGTCGAGCCGCGGTAGTTGACCCGGACGACCGCATAGCCGTGGTCCACCCAGGCGGCGGGCCCGCCCGCGAAGGCGTCGCTGTCGTGCCAGGTCGGGCCGCCGTGGATCTCGAAGACGGTCGGGAACGGCCCCTCGGCCGGGGCCGCGGGACGCTGGACGAGCGCGTGGACCCGGCCCCCGGGCCCCTCCACCCACACGTCCTCGACCGGCACGGACCGCGGAGCCTTCGCACCCGGCGGATCGAGCACCACCGCACCGGTCGTGGACCGGACGACGGGCGGCTCGGCGGCCGACGACCAGAGGTACTCCACCGTGCCGTCCGGGCGGGCGGTGGCCCCGGACACCGAACCGGTGGGCGTCTCCACCCGCACCAGGGTGCCGTCGCCCGCCGCCGGCCCGTACCGCCACAGCTCGCTGCGGGCCTCGAAGCCGTGCTCGATCAGCAGCGCGGAGCCGTCCGGGTACCACTCGGCGCCCACGTCGCCGGGCAGCTCGACGGCGAGGTCCGTCTGGGTGCCCGCCACCGGGTCCCAGATCATCGGCTCCCAGCGGCCGCGCCGCTGGTGCCCGACCAGCAGCCGGGTGTCGCCCGCCACCGGGGCGAAGCCGAGAACGGCCAGGCCCAGCTCCTTCGTGCCCCCTTCGGTGTCGTCCAGCTCGGCGACCGTGGTGCCGTCCGGCCGCACCACGCGCAGCGCGGAGTGCATCGCGTCACCGTGCTCGGTGTGCTCCAGCGCGATCAGCGTCCCGTCGTGCGACAGGTCGCCGACCCCGGCCGACTCGCGGTGGCGGTAGATCTCGACGGGCACCGCCCCGGGCCGTACGACGTGGACCGTCGTCCCGTCCTCGTCCGTCGAACGGCCTACCACCGCGGTGCCGTCCCGGCCGATCGCGAGCCCGGCCGGGTACGAGGGCTCCAGTCCGGGCGCCGCCGGCTCGTCCTTCGCGGCCTCGGCGCCGCCCTCGCCGTCGCGGAACGGCCGGCGCATCCACACCCCGAACTCGTCGCCGTCGGTGTCGTTGAACCACCAGATGGCCTCGCCGTCCGGTGTCAGTGCGCCGTCCGTCGTCCCGTTGGGCCGGTCGGTCACCTGGCGCTGCTCACCGGTCGCCCGGTCCCAGGCGTACAGCTCGTACGTTCCCGTCGCGTTGGACACGAACAGGGCGCGGTCCGGCGCGTCCTCCGCCCAGTCGGGCAGGGACACCCGGGGAGCCCGGAAACGCTGCTCCCACTCCGGAACGGAATCGGTCGTCGAACCAGTGGTCTCAGTCATGCTCCCCATTCTGCGCCGGGCCGCGGACAATCCGTTCGCCCCGTCGGCAGCCTGTGGATAACCTCGCGGACATGCATGCACCGATACCCGCCGACTGGCGCGAGGCCAACCGCGCGATGTGGGATGAACGTGTGCCCATCCATACCGGCAGTGACTTCTACGACCTCGACTCCTTCCGCGCGGGCAAGGACTCCCTGCGCGCCTTCGAGCTGGCGGAGGTCGGGGACGTGACGGGCCGGACGCTGCTGCACCTCCAGTGCCACATCGGACTCGACACCCTCTCCTGGGCCCGGCACGGCGCCGCCCAGGTCGTCGGTCTCGACTTCTCCGAACCGGCCGTCGAGACCGCCCGCTCGCTCGCCCGGGACCTCGGCCTGCCCCCGGACCGGGCGGCGTTCGTCGCCGCCGACGTCCACGACGCGGCGGAGGCCGTCCCGGACTCCTCGTACGACATCGTCTACACCGGCGTCGGCGCGCTGAACTGGCTGCCCGACATAGACCGCTGGGCCGAGACGGCGGCCTCGCTCGTCGCGCCCGGGGGTTTCCTCTACCTGGCGGAGTTCCATCCGCTCACCGACTGCCTCGACGACGCGACCGGCACCCGGATCGTGCACGACTACTTCAGCCGCGACGCCTGGGTGGACGAGACGCCGGGCACGTACGCGGACTTCGACGCGCCGACCGTTCACAACCGCAGCGTCGAATGGCAGCACCCGGTGGGCAGCGTGGTCTCGGCCCTGGCCGCGGCGGGGCTCCGGATCGAGTTCCTGCACGAGCACGACGCCTCGCTCTTCGCACGCTTTCCCGCGCTGGAGCGTCAGTCGGACGGCTGCTACCGCTTCCCGGCGGACCGGCCCCGCATCCCGCTGATGTACTCGATCAAGGCGACCCGGCCCGAACGGCTTCCCTAGCACCGGAGCCGGAGCCGGGCGGGCCATTGCCCATGGTCAGGGCGATTGTCAGTGCTGGGGTCCAGACTCGCATCATGACCACGACTGCTGATCCGCGTGCCACGGTCGAGAGCTACTGGACCGCGGCCGGCCTCCGCGACTGGGACACCTTCGCGGCGACGCTCGCCGACGAGGTGCTGTACGACCTGCCGCAGACCCGCGAGCGCATCCGCGGCAAGGAGCGGTACGTCAGCTTCAACCGGGAGTACCCGGGGGAGTGGCGGGTGCGGGTCGAGCGGATAGTGGCCGACCGGGACGGAGGGCAGGTGGCGGTGCGGACGCTGTTCACGGTCGGCGCAAGGGAGATGCACGCCATCCACTTCTTCACGTTCGACGCGGAGGGGCGGATCAGCGAGATCACCGACTTCTGGCCCGAGCCGTACGAGCCCCCGGCGGGCCGGGAGCATCTCGTCGAGCGGTACTGAGCGCGGCCGGGCGGGGAGAGGAACAGCAGAAGCGCGGCAGGGCCGGGGAGCCGGGGCTCCGCACCCGTTGCCGCGCCGCTGCTTCCCGTGGTCCTACGCGGCTGAGCTGAAGGCGGGCAGGTAGCCGCCCGACTGTCCCTCGGCCTTGGGGTGATACGAGTTCTCGATGGGGATCGAGACGCTGTGGAGCCACGGGTCGCCGGAGCACAGCTCGTGCCCGGTGAACTCGTCGGCAACGCCGGAGAAGGTGAATCCCGCGTTGGCGGCCTGCTTGGCGATGACGCCGTTCAGCACGTCGGACGCGTTGTTGATGGCCGTGCGCTCCGCCTCCGTGAGCCCGGCGATGCAGCTTCCGCCGATCTTGTAGAAGCGCGGGTAGCCGAGCACCACGACATGTGCCTGCGGGGCCTTCGAGTGGATGGACCCGTAGAGCGAACTCAGACCGGCCGGCAGCGAACCGTTCATCTGTGAGACGGCCGAGTTCACGGCGGCGAGGCAGGCGGCCTCACCGGACAGCACGCAGTCCTGCATGACGTCGGCGAACCCGACGTCATTACCGCCCGCGGTCACGCTGACCAGCGAGGTGGACGAGCTCAGCGGGCCGAGCTGGCTGCTCGCCACCGAGCTTGTGGTGGCGCCCGAACAGGCGACGAAGTCGAACGAGGACGGCGAGTTCGCCGCCGCCCAGAGGTAGGCGTAGGCGTTGGTGCTGCGCCGGCAGTCACCGCTGTCGGAGAGGTAGCTCCCCGCGCCGACGCCGGACGAGTACGAGTCGCCCAGGGCGACGTACCCGCCGGTGGCGGCCGAGGAGGATGCCGAGGCCGGCTGGGCCATACCCAGAGCGGCTGCGGCGGCGAGGAGCAGAGTGGATGCGGACGCCCAGAATCTCCGTACTGACATAGCTGTCGGCCCTCCGAAGTGTGGGGGGTGGGTGGGGGGTTGATTGAGCGTCAACTGTTGTAGCAGCTACGGGTACCAGTCGGTAATAGCCAGACTGGAACCTGCCGGAATTGCCCGAATGATCGTTCGGCGGCCGTAGCTCCGCGCGTAGATAATCCTTGAACTCCACCCGAAACAAGGGGTTTACGTCTATCCGACCGTCACTTCGCAGGCGCTCGCCCGGCGGCTGGATGCATGGTCGTCAGGGGCGGCGAGACATCGGGCGGACCCCCGGCGCGCGCCGCTGCGCCGGGCGGCCGCGCCTCGGCCCGATGCGGTCCTGATGGGGCATCCGCATGGTGGGCCTGACGGGCATCCGCCCGGTGGGTCTGATGAGCGTCCGCCCGGTGGGCCCGGTGTCCGAATGTGACAGATAGCCGTCATTGCGGTCATGCGGTGCGGCGGTGACGATGGACGCATGTCCTCCAGCACCTGCCGCGTCGTGATCGCGGTCTTCGCCGACGTCGACCTGCTCGACGTCACCGGTCCGGCCGAGGTGTTCGCCCTGGCCAACCGGGAGACCGGTGGCGATGCGGGGTACGAGGTCAGGCTGGCCGGTCCCGAGAGGGGTCCCGTCGTCACGTCGGCGGGGGTGCGTGTCGTGGCGGACCTGGCGTTCGCCGAGGTGGGAGCCGCGGTGGACACCCTGCTGGTGCCCGGTGCCGTCGACATGGGCCCGGAGGGGCCGGTGGCCCGGGTCGACGACGAGGTGGTGGCCTGGGTGCGGGCCACGGCTCCGCACGCGCGCCGTATCGCCTCGGTGTGCGTGGGCGCGCACGTACTGGCGGCGGCGGGCCTTCTGGACGGGCGGCGGGCGACCACTCACTGGTCGACCGCCGCGCAGCTGGCGGCCGACCATCCCGAGGTGAGGGTGGACCCCGACCCGATCTTCGTGCGCTCCGGCAAGGTGTGGACGGGTGCGGGCATCAGCACCTGCATGGACCTGGCCCTGGCGCTGGTGGCGGAGGACCACAGCGAGGAACTGGCACTGGTGGTGGCCCGGCAGCTGGTGATGTACCTCAGACGGCAGGGCGGCCAGAGCCAGTTCAGCGTCCCGCTGAGCCGGCCGGCCGCGGCCCGCCGGGACATCGACGAGCTGCGGGTGTTCATCACCGGGCACCTGGACGCCGACCTCTCGGCATCCGCGCTGGCGGAACGCATGTGCCTGAGCGAGCGCCACTTCGCCCGGGTCTTCCAGCAGGAGACCGGCACCAGTGCGGCCGCGTACGTGGAAGCGGCCAGGGTCGAGGCGGCGCGCAGGCTGCTCGAAGCCACCGATGAGCCGCTGGAACGAGTCGCGGCGGCGGCCGGTATGGGCTCGGTGGAGACGCTGCACCGGGCGTTCCGCAAGCAGATCAGCACCACCCCGGCCGCCTACCGCCGCCGCTTCCGCACAACGACCTGACCCGTCCCGTCCCTTCTCCGCTCCGTTCAGCCGGCGCGCGATCCCGCCGACCGGCGGCTCCGTCACGCCCGAACCCGAAAGGAACCTTCAGCAATGAGCGTCTCCACGTCCCTGCGCGATGTCATCGGTCTCGACAGCACGCTGCCCCGCCTCGGCGGTGCCACCCTCCTGATGATCGACTTCCAGAACACCTACCGCACCGGCGTCATGGCGCTGGAAGGTGCCGAACCCGCCCTGGCCGCAGGGGCGCGCCTGCTGGCCGCCGCCCGTGAGGCCGGTGCGACGGTCATCCACATCGTCAACGACGGCGGCGAGGGAAGTCCGTACGACATCCGCGCGGAGATCGGGGCCATCAGCCCCGAAGTGGCCCCGGTCGAGGGGGAGTCGGTCGTCGTCAAGCAGTTCCCCGACGCCTTCCACGGCACGGACCTGGAGAAGGTCCTGCGGGAGCGGGGCGCCGGTGCCGACCTGGTGCTGGCCGGGTTCATGACCCACATGTGCGTCACCTTCACGGCCCAGGGCGCCTTCAATCACGGCTACCGGCCCACGGTCGTGGCCGAGGCCACCGCCACCCGCTCCCTGCCCGCCCCCGGCGGCGGCACACTGCCCGCCGCCACCCTCCGGTCCGCCGCCCTGACCACCGTCGCGGACCTCTTCGGCACGGTGGCCCCGACCGTCGCCCATCTCGCGGGCTGACGGGAAGCGCACCCGGCAGGCCCGCGCCCGAGCCGGTGCTCGCACACAGAAATGTTCAAACAAACATGACTGTGTTAGAAATGAGCCATGGGTGTCGCTAATCGTCTGGACCTGACCCTGCGGTTGGTGCAGGGCTCCGACCGGGTTTCCGTGTCGGAGCTCTCCCATCGGCTGGGGGTCTCCGAAATGACCGTGCGCAGGGACCTCGACGCACTTGAGCGCCAGGGGCTGGTGCGCAGGGTGCACGGAGGCGCCGTCGCTACGCGGTCCCGTGAGGAAGGGGCGGGGTTCTCGGCGCGCGAGCCGTGGCAGGCCGCGACCAAGGACCGGCTCGGCGCGGCGGTGGCCGCGATGGTGGAGCCGGGTTCGAGGGTGCTGCTCGACGCGGGCACCACCACCGTCCATGTCGCGGAGCACCTCGCCGAACGGGCCCCGCTCACGGTGGCGGTCCTCAGTCTGCAGGCCGCGGTGAGCCTGGCGGACCGGCCCGGGATCGATCTGCTGGTCGTCGGCGGCCGGTCCCGTCCCGGCGAGCGGTCCCTCGTCGGCCCGCTGGCGCTGCGCACGCTGGAGGCGCTGGCCTTCGACTGCTTCGTCCTGTCCATCGGCGGTGTGCACGCCGAGTACGGGTGGTCGGAGTTCTCGCTGGACGACGCGGCGGTCAAGCAGGCCGCGCTGACGGGAGCGACCCGGACGATCGCGGTGGCGGACGCGACCAAGCTCGGGGTGCGCGCGTTCAGCCAGGTCGCCCCGCTGGGCGAGGTCGACGACTTCGTCACCGACGCCGCCGCCGAGGACTCCGCCACCCACCCGGGCGGCCCCCAGACCCTCACGGCCCTGCGCGATGCGGGCGTCCGCATCACCCTGGCCTGAACCCGGCCCGACCCGCCCCGAACCCGGTCCCACTGCGAGGAGCACCTGCCATGACCGCCGTCCCGCGCCCCCTGATGATCCTGGTCGCCGGCCCCTACCGGTCGGGGACCGGCGACGACCCGGCCAAGCTCGACGCCCATGTGCGCGCGATGAACCGGACCGCACTGGCACTCTTCCGTGCCGGTCACCTGCCGCTCACCGGTGAGGCCCTGGCCCTTCCCCTGGTGGAGGCCGCGGGGAGCACGGGGCCGGGCGACCCGGTCTTCCAGGAGATCTTCCACCCCGTCGCCGAACGCCTGCTGGCGCGCTGCGACGCCGTACTGCGCATCGGAGGCCCCTCGGGCGGCGCGGACCGGATGGTGGCGACGGCCCGGGAGCTGGGCCTGGACGTCTATACCGGCCTCGACGACATCCCGGCCGCCCGGTGACCGCCGGCCTGGACACCCCGGACCGGCGCGGGCGCACCGGCCTGGACCGGCACGGCCGGGACCTGACCGGCAACCCTCGGGTGCGCGTCAGGGATGTGGAGGTGCTCTCCTGCGACTGGTACGTCCTGCGCCGGACGACCTTCGACTACCAGCACAGCGACGGGCACTGGAGCCGGGAGCAGCGCGAGACGTACGACCGGGGCGACGGCGCCACGATCCTGCTCCACAACACCGAACGCCGCACCGTGCTGCTGACCCGGCAGTTCCGTCTGCCCGCGTACGTGAACGGGCACCCCGACGGAATGCTGGTCGAGGCCGCCGCCGGGCTGCTGGACGGTGACGCCCCGGAGGAGGCCATCCGCAGGGAGGCGGCCGAGGAGACCGGGTACGTCATCGGTGTCCCCGAGCCGGTGTTCACCGTCTACATGAGCCCGGGGTCGGTCACCGAACGCCTGCACTTCTACGCCGCTCCGTACGATCCCGTGTCCGCGGTGGCCGACGAGTACGGGCACGGGGTCGCCGAGGAGGGTGAGGACATCGCGACCGTGGAACTCCCCTTCGACGAGGCGCTCGCGATGATCCGCAGCGGGGACATCGCCGATGCCAAAACCATCATGCTGCTCCAGTGGGCGGCCCTGGACGGACCGTACGGGCACCCCGGTCCGCCCTCTTCACCTGTCCCGTAAGCGGATTGAGTCCGCGCCACCACCGTCCGCCCCTGCTCGCGCACGAGGGCCGCGACGCCGTCACCACCCGCGGTCGCGGTCACCGCGGGCGTGCAGCCACCGGCCATCTACCGCATGTTCGGCGACACGGGCGGGCTGCTCGACGTACGTCACCCCCCCCTCAACAACACGTCCGGGTACGGGACATGAGATCCCCGCACCCGGACGAATGCCCATGTGCGGGCTGCGTCAGCCGCGCCCGCCGTTGTCACGCTCGAAGGCGGCGAAGGCCGCCTCCTGGCGCCACTGCGTCGCCGCCTTCGGGCTGGCGGCGAGATAGCGGGAGCAGCGCGGGCTCGGCCGCCCGGTGCCGGGCCGGTCGCTGCGGCAGGCGGGGACCAGCTGGTAGCCGGAGGGGGCGGAGCCGGCGGCCCACAGGCTGCGGCCGTCGCGGAACGCGTACTCCAGCGAGGCGCGGGCCAGGTCCTTCAGCTCGGTATAGCTGAGGCCGTAGGTCTTGGCGGCGTACTGGTACTCGTGGCTGATGTTGATCCGCGAGACCCCCGGGTCGTCGGTGGCCAGGACCACCGGGACGCCGTAGCGACGGTAGGCGTTGAACGGGTGGTCGTTGCCCGCGATACCGAGGATCTGCTTGTTGCTGGAGAAGGGCACCTCGACCGCGACCTTGCGCTGCGCCATCGTCCGGGCGAGCTGCCGCCAGTTGTCCTCGTGGACCAGGTCCACACCGTGTCCGATGCGCTCGGAACCGGCGACGAGTACGGCCTCGCGGATGTGGAAGGTCAGATCCTCGGGCTTGACCAGGCCAGGGGCCAGCTCACCGGCGTGCAGGGTGAGGTGGGAGCCCGGGTACTCGCCGTGCAGGTACTTCAGCATCCGTATCTGGAGCCGGTAGTTGGCCAGCGCGCTCTCCCCGTCCTCGGGTTGTACGAGGTTGACCGCGACGAACCTCGGGTCGCGCTCCGCCAGCCTCATCCCGACCGCGATCTGGGTGAACACCCGTGCCGGGGTGCTGCCCCGGGAGACCTGGGAGATCCACCTGACGGGCAGTCGGCAGCCCGGATCGGGGCGCGCGGTGTCGCAGTGCGCGGTCGCCCGGAACTGGACGTCGGCGGCATCGGCCTCCGCGACCGCCTCGTCGACGACCCGGTCGAGCTGCCCGCCGGCCAGGAGCTTGCGGTGGAAGGCGGCCAGATCGGCGTCGTAGCCCACTTTGTCGGCAAGCTTCTTGGCGCTGTCGGAGGCCGGGGTGACCATGGTCTCCAGATAGAACTGGTTCTGCTCGACCACGGTGTCGGCCACATTGGCGAGGAGCTTGCCGCGGTCCCAGGTCGCCAGGCTGAACTTGCCGAAGGTGTCGAAGAAGTGGTCGTGCCCGGACTGATCGGCGGGGAAGTCCTGCATGGACCAGGCCCTGATGATCTGCTGCCGGAAGGCGGCGTCCGTCCGTGCATCGGACGCGGGCCTGGTGCCCGACCCGCACGGCGGCGCCACAGCCGTCATCGTCGCGTCGATGCAGAGGCCCCTCTCGATCGCGAGCTTGATCAGGTACTCGGTCGTGGCCGCGCCCGACAAGTGGTTGTGGAGGTCACCCCCCTTGGGCAGATCCCTGAAGAAGGCCTTCAGCCGCGCGGGCCTGTTCCGCAGCGAACCGAGGTACGCGGCGGTCCTGCGTTCGGCCGCGGTCACCACGCGGGGCGAGGCCTGCCCGGCGCTCTGCGGCGACGCGTCGTGCGCGGGCGCGGACGCGGCAGCGGCCGGGAACGACGGGAGCAGGGTCAGCACGGTGAGTGCGCCGATCCCGGCCAGGAGGCGGGACTTGGGACGGTGTTCCGTCCGGATTGTTGAGATCACGGCCGAATGATCGCGTCCGAGGAGGTATTTTTCACCCAAACCACATCTATGGCCTGAAACCTCCACTCGATCGAGTGCTTGACCGGCCGCACGACATGTCGCGTGGCATGCCGCGCGACGTACCACGTGACATGCCAACGCCGGCCGCGCGACCAGCGACCGAATCGGCAGGTCCTGCCGCTCGTTGATCGCGTCTTCCATCGGCGGCGGACTCGTCCGCGTCCGAGAAGTTGAGCGGAAGGCGGCAGCGGCCCAGGCGCACCGCCTCGGCCGAGGGGCAAACGGCTCGTCGGCGTGGCAGCCGGGTGCCATACGGTTGCGGCGCCTTGCGGATCAGGCCGTCACCGCGTGTGACACGGTTGAGTGGCCCGAGCGGTCGCGTCCGCCGCACACCTTTCCGGCCTCGCCGTGGCACCGTCGTCGGCGCCGTACGCACGAAATGGAGCATCCGAGGATGGCTCGACACCTGGTCACCAGCGCGCTTCCCTACATCAACGGGATCAAGCATCTGGGCAACATGGCCGGGTCGATGCTTCCGGCGGACGTGTACTCCCGGTACCTCCGTCGGCGCGGTCACGACGTCCTGTACATCTGCGCCACCGATGAGCACGGGACGCCGGCCGAACTGGCGGCCAAGGCCGCCGGGATGTCGGTGGCGGAGTTCTGCGCGCAGGCCCATGACGCGCAGAAGGCCGTGTACGACGGGTTCCAGCTGGCCTTCGACTACTTCGGCCGCAGCTCCTCGCGGCAGAACGCCGAGATCACCCAGCACTTCGCGCGCAGGCTGCACGGACACGGGTTCATCGAGGAGCGGGCGGTCCGCCAGGTGTACTCGCCGGTCGACGGCCGCTTCCTGCCGGACCGCTACATCGAGGGCACCTGCCCGCACTGCGGCTACGACAGGGCCCGCGGCGACCAGTGCGAGAACTGCACCCGCGTCCTGGACCCGACCGACCTGCTGAACCCGCGCTCGGCGATCAGCGGCTCCACGGAGCTGGAGGTCCGCGAGACCACGCACCTGTTCCTGCTCCAGTCCAGGCTCCAGGACGAGGTCGAAGCGTGGGTGGCCCGGCACGAGGAGCAGTGGCCGCAGCTTTCTTCGTCCATCGCCCGCAAATGGCTGACCGAGGGCCTGCAGGACCGCGCCATCACCCGCGACCTGGACTGGGGTGTCCCGGTCCCGGCCGACACCTGGCCGGAGCTCGCGGCCGAGGGCAAGGTCTTCTACGTCTGGTTCGACGCCCCGATCGAGTACATCGGCGCGACGAAGGAGTGGTCGGACGCCGCCCCGGACGGTGAGAGCCGCGACTGGAAGTCGTGGTGGTACGAGGCCGACGACACCGTCCGCTACACGCAGTTCATGGCCAAGGACAACGTCCCGTTCCACACGGTGATGTTCCCGGCCACGGAGCTCGGTGTCCGCGAGCCCTGGAAGAAGGTCGACGTCGTCAAGGGCTTCAACTGGCTGACGTACTACGGCGGCAAGTTCTCCACCTCCCAGCAGCGGGGCATCTTCACCGACGCGGCCCTGGAGACACTGCCGGCCGACTACTGGCGGTACTTCCTGATCGCCAACGCCCCCGAGTCCGACGACTCCTCCTTCACCTGGGAGCACTTCGCCGCCACGGTAAACAAGGACCTGGCCGACACGCTCGGTAACTTCGTCAACCGCGTGCTGTCCTTCTCCCGAAAGAGATTCGGCGACGAGGTCCCGGCCGGCAGCGCCGCCGGTGAGGCGGAAACGCGCCTGGGCGGTGAGATCGCGCGGCTCCTCGCCGAGTACGAGGAGCACATGGAGGCCCTCCAGTACCGCAAGGCCGCCGCCGCGTTGCGCGCCCTGTGGTCGGCGGGCAACTCCTACCTGGAGGCGAAGGCCCCCTGGCTGGAGATCAGGACCGACCCGGAGGGTGCGGCCCTGACCCTGCGCACGGCGATGAACCTCATCCACCTCTACGCGATCGTCTCCGAACCGTTCATCCCGGCCTCGGCCGCCGCCATGCGTGGTGCCTTCGCGCTGGAGAGCGACACCGCGACCTGGGTGACGGCCGAAGAGGCGAAGTCCCTGGCTTCGGTCCCGGCCGGCACGCCGTTCACCGTCCCGCCGGTCCTCTTCGCGAAGATCACGGAGGAGGACCTGGAGTCCTACCGTGCGCGCTTCGGCGGATTCGACGCCTGACTGCGTCTTTGGCGCCCGTACCGACTGCGGCTTCGTCCGACGGTACGGGCGCGGAAGCTCCCAGCCGGTTCATGTCGGCTCGGACTCAACCAGGGTGGTGGGCTACGTGGGTGCCGGTCTGCTTACCTGCTGCACTGGCCCGTAGTGCTCAGGCCACGGCCGGGCTCGCCCCATGGCGTTCGTAGAGCCGTTTTACCTGCGTAATCCAGAACTCGAACTTCTCGTCTGCGGATGCACTCATAGGCAGAAGCCGGAGGTCTTTGGCCAGCTGGTAGAAACCGGATCCGGCATCGTTGGCACCCAGGTAGTTCACCAGTGCTCCCAAACGGCTCCCAAGATGGCCCCCGGAAACCACTCAGGGGCCTGATCCACTGAGTGGATCAGGCCCCTGACCTGGTCTTACGGCTGTCGGGGTGGCGGGATTTGAACCCACGACCTCTTCGTCCCGAACGAAGCGCGCTGCCAAGCTGCGCTACACCCCGATCGTCGTCGGTGTCCCGGCGACATCGATTACTTTAGCCCACCGGCGGCCGGAGACGAAATCCGGTTTTTGTGCCGATCGGGGTGCGGGTGAGGGGTACCAGGGTGGGGTACGTCGGAAGGGTGCGGACGAAGGGCTCGGCCGAGGGGGTGTGAAGGCCTCGGGTGAAGGCCTCGGGTGAGGGCCTACGCGTCCCGGGCCGTCAGGGTCAGCAGGGTCGCCTCGGGGGGGCAGGCGAAGCGGACCGGGGTGTAGCGGTTGGTGCCGCAGCCGGCCGAGACGTGGAGGTAGGCGCGGTTGCCGTCGACGGAGTGGGAGGAGAGTCCCTTCACGCGGTCCGTGTCCAGGTCGCAGTTGGTGACCAGGGCTCCGTAGAAGGGGATGCAGAGCTGGCCGCCGTGGGTGTGGCCGGCCAGGATCAGCGGGTAGCCGTCCGAGGTGAAGGCGTCCAGGGAACGCAGGTAGGGGGCGTGGACCACGCCGATGGAGAGATCGGCGCCCGACTCGGGGCCGCCTGCGACCTCCGCGTAGCGGTCGCGCTTGATGTGCGGGTCGTCGAGGCCGGTGAAGGCGAGCTCCAGGCCGTCGAGCTTGAGGCGGCCGCGGGTGTTGGAGAGGTTCAGCCAGCCCGCCTCGTCGAAGGCGTCCCGCATCGGTTCCCACGGGTTGTGGACGACGCCGACCGCCGGGGCGTTCCCGTTGAGGCCGTGCTTGCCCGCGGTCTTCTCGAAGAGGTAGCGGGCGGGGTTGCGGAGCTTGGGACCGTAGTAGTCGTTGGAGCCGAACACGTACACACCCGGGAGCTCCATCAGCGGTCCGAGCGCGTCGAGCAGCTCCGGGACGGCCTCCGGGTCGGAGAGGTTGTCGCCGGTGTTCACGACGAAGTCCGGGCGCAGTCCGGCCAGGGACTGCAGCCAGGCACGCTTCTTGCGCTGGCCGCTCACCATGTGCACGTCGGAGACCTGCAGGACGCGCAACGGACGTGCTCCGTGCGGGAGTACGGGGATCGTGACCCTTCGCAGGCGGAACGAGCGGGCCTCGAATCCGGCCGCGTAGGCGAGGCCGACGGCGCCGGCCGCGGCGGTGACCGCCGTGATTTTCAGGGGTACTCCGTAGCGTGCGCGCATGGGTCCATCGTCGCAGACCGTGCGTGCCGACAGGAAAACCGGCGGGCGGCGGGCACCCCGCACCTGCCACAATCACCACATGACCACGCTCAAGTCCAAGCTCAAGGAAGACCTCACCACGGCCATGAAGGCGCGCGACGAGCTGACCTCGTCCACGCTCCGGCTGACCCTCACCGCGATCACCAAGGAGGAGGTCAGCGGCAAGTCGGCCCGAGAACTCTCCGACGACGAGGTGCAGAAGGTGATCGCCAAGGAGGCGAAGAAGCGCCGTGAGGCGGCCGAGGCCTTTTCCCAGGGCGGCCGGACTGAGCAGGCCGAGCGGGAGAAGAAGGAGGGCGAGCTGCTCGACGCCTACCTCCCGCAGCAGCTGGGCGACGACGAGCTGGCCGCGATCGTGGCCTCCGCCGTCGATGAGGCGAAGGCCGGCGGCGCCGAGGGGCCCCGTGCGATGGGCGCCGTGATGAAGATCGTGAACCCGAAGGTCGCGGGGCGTGCGGAGGGCGGCCGGGTGGCCGCCGAGGTCAAGAAGCTCCTCGCGGGCTGAGGCCGCGGGAGTCATCCGGCAGGTCGGTGGGCCGCCCCCGGCGGGTCGGTGGGCCGCCCCCGGCGGGTCGGTGGGCCGCCCCCGGCGGGTCGGTGGGCCGCCCTCGGTAGTGGGCCGCTCGGCAGGCCGACGAGCCGTCCGGCAGGTCGGTGAGGCGCGGTGGCTCCGTAGCACCGTGGCCGGTCAAGGACCGTAGACACGAAACTGCCGTAGATATGAAACTGCCGTGGACATGAGGGTGGGGCGCTCCCGGACCGGGAGCGCCCCACCCTCATGTCTACGGCGGCGGCAGTGGCAGGAGCAGGTCAGTGACCGTTCTTCCCGCCGTCGTTCTGACCGCGGCCGTGGCCGGTGTTTCCGCCGAGCAGGTCCGGCGGAATGCTGGTGCCGGGGAAGGGGCTGTTGTCGCCGGGCTTGTCGCCGTCGCCCGGCTTGCCCTTGTCCTCGTCCCTGTTCCTGCCCCTGTCTTCCTTCGGCTTCGACCGCGGTACGTCGACCGGGGTGAAGCCCGGTGTCTCCGAGGCGTTCAGGGAGCCGGTCATTGCCGTCTTCCAGATCGGACCGGGCAGACAGCCACCGCAGACGTCCTCGTAGTACTGGCCGCCGATGGTGATGTTGCTCATCGGGAGCTGCTGGGCGCCGTCACTGCCGACCCACACCGCCGTGGACAGGTTCGGTGTGTAGCCGACGAACCAGGCGTTCTTGCGCTCGTCGGTGGTACCGGTCTTGCCCGCGTTGTCACGGTCGCTGAGACCGGCCTGCTTTCCGGTGCCGTCCTCCACGACGCCCTTGAGCATCTGGTTGATGGTGTCCGCCGTGTGCTCGCTCATGGCCTGCGTGCACTTCGACTTCGGGACGTCCATCTGCTTGCCGTCCGGCTTGGTCACCGAGAGGATCGCGATCGGGGAGCAGTACTTGCCGCGGTTGGCGAAGGTGGCGTACACCGAGGCCATCGCCAGCGGTGTCGACTCCTGACCGCCGAGGGTGGTGGAGGCGACCGGCTGCAGCGGCTTGTTGTTGCCGCGGATGTAGCCGACCTTGTCCGCCATCGAGAGGGTCTCGCAGAGACCGGCCTTCTGTTCCAGCTTCGCGAAGTAGGTGTTGATCGACTTGCTCAGCGCGCTGGTCATGTCGAAGGTGCCCTTCTCCTCCTCCAGCTCGTTCGACACCTCCCAGGGGCGGTTGTCCGCCGGCCGGTTGTCGCAGGTGCGGAAGCTTTCGCCGGGCAGCACTATCTGGTGGTCCGAGGTGAAGCTCTGCGCCGGACTGATCCCCTTCTCCAGCGCGGCCGCCGCGGTGATCGGCTTGAAGGTCGACCCCACCTGGAAGCCGGCGTAGCTGCCGCCCATCTTGTGGTCGACGTTGAGGTTCAGCACGGTCTGGTGCTTGGACTGGTCCAGCCCGTAGGGGCGGGACTGGGCCATCGCCATGATCTGGCCCGTGCCGGGCTTCACCTGCACGACCGCGTCGGCGATCTTGTCGTCCTTGTTGACCCGGGAGGTGGCGGCCTCGTTGGAGGCGGCCTGCGAGCGCGGGTCCAGCGTCGTCTTGATGGTGAGCCCGCCGACCGCCCAGAGCTTGGCCCGGTCCTTCGCGGTCTTGCCGAAGGCGGGATCGCCCGTGACGATCTGCCGTACGTAGTCGCAGAAGAAGCCGGAGCCGCTGACGGCGGTGATGCAGCCGTTCTGCGGCCGCTTGACCTTCAGCTTGATCGGGGTCGCCTGGGCCTTGGCCGCCTCTTCCTTCGAGATGTCCCCGACATCCGCCATCCGCTGGAGGACGGTGTTGCGACGCTTGGTCGCCTCCTCCTTGTCGTTGACGGGGTCATAGCGGCTGGGCGACTGCACGATGCCGGCCAGCAGCGCCGCCTCCTCCACCTTCAGGTCCTTCGCCGACTTCGAGAAGTAGCGCTGCGAGGCCGCCTCGACCCCGTACGCCTGCTGTCCGAAGAAGGTGATGTTGAGGTAGTTCTCCAGGATCTTCTTCTTGCCGAGTTCTTCCTCGACCTGGATCGCGTACTTCAGCTCCTGGACCTTGCGGCCGAGCGTCTGCTGGGTGGCCTCGGCGACCTTGGCCGGGTCGTCGCCCGCCTCCTCGACGAAGACGTTCTTCACGTACTGCTGGGTGAGGGTCGACGCGCCCTGCGCCGTCCCGCCCGACTGAACGTTGCGGTTCATCGCGCGCAGGATGCCCTTGAGGTCGACCGCGCCGTGCTCGTAGAAGCGGGCGTCCTCGATCGCGATGATCGCCTTCTGCATGTACGGGGAGATGCTCTTGAGCGGCACCACGGTGCGGTCACGCGAGTAGACCGTGGCGATCTGGCCGCCCTGGTTGTCCAGGATCGTGGTTCGCTGGCTCAGCGGTGGAGTCTTCAGATTGGCCGGGATCTCATCGAATCCGTCGACCGTTCCCTTGGCGGCGAGACCCAGTGCTCCGGCGGCCGGCAGCGCGATGCCCGCCAGGACCACTCCGGAGAGTGCGGCGACACCGAGGAACTTGGCGGCCTGCTGGGTCGTCGTGAGACCCCCGCCCGAGCGCTTCTTTGGCATGGGGGCAGCCTACGTTCTCATTCGCCGGACACAGGTATATGCCTTGGCCTAAGCTGCTCTCAACTGTCACAGCAGTCCGGTTTCGTATCAACCCCCCTGCATGACCCGTGCGTGACCCGGCCACGATTCAGGCGCTCCCGAAATCGCCTCGTGTGTCATCGAACGTCCGTTGTGACGCAGATGGTCTGTCCCGATTCTTCTTGGATAGTCACGCATGTCCTCACCTCACTCCCCTGGGTGATCTGCCGCATACGCATAGTCCGTTCGGGCCATTCAAGATTGGGCCCGAAGGGGGTGTTGTGCTGTCGCCACCTTCCGTAACGTCCTCAACTGGCAGCGGTGAATATGCCGCTGTCGCCGTGGGGGAGCCTCGATTCGGGAGAGGACGGCGCCGGGATGGGCTGGGTAACCGACTGGAGTGCGCAGGCAGCCTGCCGCACTACCGATCCGGATGAACTGTTCGTACAAGGGGCAGCGCAGAACAGGGCCAAGGCGGTGTGCACCGGATGTCCGGTGCGGACCGAGTGCCTGGCCGATGCGCTGGACAATCGCGTCGAGTTCGGCGTGTGGGGCGGAATGACGGAGCGGGAGCGCCGCGCATTGCTGCGTAGGCGCCCGACCGTCACGTCCTGGCGCCGGCTGCTGGAGACCGCGCGCGGCGAGTACGAGCGGTCCACGGGCATCCTGCCCGTGGCGATCGGGCTGGAGGACGACGAACTGCACGAGACGTTCGCCGCCGTGGGGTAGCCCCGGCCGGTGGACGACAGGTCCGGCCCCGAGGGGGCGGACCGCGCGGTACGTGCGTTCTGACGCCTACTTACGTGCGTCCTGACGCGTACTACGGATCACGGGGTGACTGCGCAGCTCCGGTTTCGGGGCGGCTACGCAGCTCCGGCCGGGGCAGAACCGGTAGCGAGCCGGTCCCCGATGGTTCGCAGCCCTGCGAGGTCGTGAACATCTCCGGGCAGCGCGGCCACCTCGGTCACGGCCACCTCGGGATGCAGCGCGGTGAACCGGTCGCGTGTGCGCTGTTCGCGCGCGGCCACCTGCATCCTTTCGGCGTGCAGACGCAGCAGACCGGCAGTCAGCTGCTCGACGGAGACAGCGGGTTGCTGCTCGGCGGGCCCGGTGGGCTGCTCTTCGGCGGCCCCGGCGTCGGTGTCGGCGGACTGATGCGCGGAGTCCGCGGAGTCCGCGCAGGCTGTGGTGTCGGCCGGGGCTCCGGCCTCGGGCGTGGCATCGGGTGTGTCGGCGGACTCGTGCTCCGAGGCATGCTCGGACGGGTCGGGGGTGGCGGCTCCAGCGGTGTCCGTGGTCTGTGCGGTCCCGGCCTTGGGGGAGTCGGCGGGCTCACGAAGTCCAGCCTTCCCGGCCCTCTGATCCACAATGCCGGCGGCATCAAGATTTTCTGCGGCGGCCAGCGCGCGCTCGGCCGAGAGCCGGGCGGCCTCACTGCCGTGCACCCGGTTGAGGACCAGACCCGCCAGCGGCATGTCCTCCGAGGCCAGCCGCTCCACGAAGTACGCCGCTTCGCGGAGCGCGTCCCGCTCCGGCGTCGCGACGACCAGGAACGCCGTGCCGGGTGCCTGGAGAAGCTTGAACGTGGCATCGGCGCGGGTGCGGAACCCGCCGAACATGGTGTCCATCGCGGCGACGAAGGTCTGTACGTCCCTCAGGAACTGGCCGCCGAGCAGCTTGCCGAGCGTTCCGGTCATCATCGACATGCCCACGTTGAGGAACTTCATCCCGGCCCGGCCGCCCATTTTCGCCGGGGCCATCAGCAGCTTGATGAACTTCCCGTCCAGGAACGAGCCGAGCCGCTTCGGCGCGTCCAGGAAATCAAGCGCGGAACGCGACGGCGGGGTGTCGACGACGATCAGGTCCCACTCCTCGCGCGCCCTGAGCTGACCGAGCTTCTCCATCGCCATGTACTCCTGCGTGCCCGCGAAGCCGGCCGACAGGGACTGGTAGAAGGGGTTCTCCAGAATCGCGCGGGCCCGCTCGCCGTCCGCGTGCGCCTCGACGATCTCGTCGAAGGTCCGCTTCATGTCGAGCATCATGGCGTGCAGCTCACCATCGCCACGCGTCTCGATCCCCTTGACCCGGCGGGGGATGTTGTCCAGCGAGTCGATGCCCATGGACTGGGCGAGCCTGCGGGCCGGGTCGATGGTGAGGACGACGACCTTGCGACCGCGCTCGGCCGCGCGTACACCGAGCGCCGCGGCGGTCGTGGTCTTGCCGACCCCGCCCGAACCACAGCACACGATGATCCTGATGCCCGGGTCGTCGAGGAGCGCGTCGGTGTCCAGGGCGGGGGCGGTTGTCGGCGCGTCCGCGCCCGAGTTCCCGTCCGCGCCGGCATTTGTGCCCGTGCCCGTGCCCGTGTCTGTGTCCCGGTTTCTGTCCGATGTCATGAACCCACCTCTTGTCCCGCCGGTCCTTCGCCCGCCCCTTGCTTACGGAGCTCCATCGCCAGCTCGTACAGCCCGGCCGGGTCCACGCCCTCGCCGATCAGCGGGAGTTCGTAACCCGGCAGTCCGAGGGCTGCCAGCACGGCGCGCTGTTCACGCTCCAGCTCGACCCGCTGGGCGTGCTCGGCGGCCTGTTCGACCAGCGGGCGCACGAGGCCCGCGGAGCCGGTCACGCCGGCCCGGGTCAGCGTTTTGGCGATCTCCCTGCGGCGGCCGCCCGCGGCGGTGCGCAGCGCGTCCTCGTCCAGCAGATGCGGGCGCACCATGTTCACGATGACCCGGCCCACCGGCAGCTCGGCGGCCTGGAGCTCGGCGATGCCGTCGGCGGTCTCCTGGACCGGCATCTCCTCCAGCAGGGTCACCAGGTGGACGGCGGTCTCCGGGGACTTCAGCACCCTCATCACGGCCTGGGCCTGATTGTGTATCGGGCCTATCCGGGCCAGCCCGGCCACCTCGTCGTTCACGTTGAGGAAACGGGTGATGCGGCCGGTCGGCGGGGCATCCATGATCACGTAGTCGTAGACGAACCGGTTCTGCTTGTCCTTGCGGCGCACGGCCTCGCACGCCTTGCCGGTCAGCAGGACGTCCCGGACGCCGGGTGCGATCGTGGTGGCGAAGTCGATCGCGCCGAGCTTCTTGAGCGCCCGGCCCGCGCTGCCGAGTTTGTAGAACATCTGGAGGTAGTCGAGGAGGGCGCGCTCGGCGTCGATCGCCAGGGCGTACACCTCCCCGCCGCCCGGTGCTACGGCGATCTTGCGTTCCTCGTAGGGGAGGGAGTCCGCCTCGAAGAGCTGGGCGATGCCCTGTCTGCCCTCGACCTCGACGAGGAGGGTGCGCCTGCCCTCGGTCGCGAGGGCGAGCGCGAGGGCGGCGGCAACCGTGGTCTTACCGGTACCGCCCTTGCCGCTGACGACCTGGAACCTGCTCACGTATTCGAGCCTAACCAGTAGTACCGCAGGCTACGCACGAGGCTGCGCGTCCCGTGGATTGCACAGGCATTACAGTCAGGCCATGACCAAGTGGGAATACGCGACCGTGCCCCTTCTCGTGCACGCGACCAAGCAGATTCTGGACACCTGGGGCGAGGACGGCTGGGAGCTGGTCCAGGTCGTTCCCGGCCCGAACAACCCCGAGCAGCTCGTGGCCTACCTGAAGCGGGAGAAGCAGTAGTGGCGGGCGCCGTCGAGGCGAAGCTCGCCGAGCTCGGGCTGGCCCTGCCGGACGTCGTGCCGC
Source organism: Streptomyces sp. NBC_01260 (assembly GCF_036226405.1). NCBI lineage: Bacteria > Bacillati > Actinomycetota > Actinomycetes > Kitasatosporales > Streptomycetaceae > Streptomyces > Streptomyces sp. NBC_01260. Next base: position 4,485,446 of record NZ_CP108464.1, read on the forward strand.
CGCTGGCCTCGTACCAGCCGGCCGTGCAGTCCGGGGTGTACGTGTACACCTCGGGCCAGCTGCCGATGGTGGACGGCAAGCTCGCCGTCACCGGCAAGGTCGGCGCGGAGGTCACGCCCGACGAGGCCAAGGAGCTGGCGAAGACCTGCGCGCTCAACGCGCTCGCCGCGGTGAAGTCGGTCGCGGGCGACCTGGACCGGATCGCACGCGTCGTGAAGGTCGTCGGCTTCGTCGCCTCGGCCACCGACTTCACCGGCCAGCCCGCCGTGATCAACGGCGCGAGTGAGCTGCTCGGCGCGGTGCTCGGCGACAGGGGTGTGCACGCGCGCAGCGCCGTGGGCGTCGCGGTGCTGCCGCTGGACGCGCCGGTCGAGGTCGAGGTCCAGGTCGAACTGACCGGGGCCTGAGCCGGCCCTTCGCCGCCGCCCCCTCCTGATCCCGTCCGGTCACGACGACCGGGCGGGATCTTCTGTGTGCCGGAGCTGACCGTCTGTGTACAGGGCATGTGCGGACCACCGCCCCTCTCGAACATCGACGCGGTTCCGGATAGCCTCCGGCCATGTCCAATGGTCAGTGGTACCCACCGGAATGGCCCGACCGGATCCGGGCCCTCGCCACAGGCGAACTGACGGCCGCGACCCCCCGTCGGGCCGCCACCGTGATGCTGCTCCGGGACGCCGCGGCGGGTACCGGGGGCGGACCCACTGTCCACATGCTGCGCCGGCGCACCTCGATGGCCTTTGCCGGAGGGGCGTACGCCTATCCGGGTGGCGGGGTCGACCCGCGCGACGACGACCGGCTCGTCGGCTGGGCCGGACCCGCACTGGAGAGCTGGGCGCAGCGGCTCGGTGTCGCCACTCCCGCCGAGGCGCAGGCGATCGTCTGCGCCGCGGTCCGCGAGACGTACGAGGAGGCGGGCGTCCTGCTCGCGGGCCCGAGCGCGGACACCGTCGTCACGGACACCACCGGCGCGGACTGGGAGGCCGATCGCGAGGCGCTGGTCGCACGGGAGCTGTCGTTCGCCGAGTTCCTGGAGCGCCGCGGGCTGGTCCTGCGCTCGGACCTGCTCGGCGCGTGGGCGCGCTGGATCACTCCGGAGTTCGAACCGCGCCGGTACGACACCTGGTTCTTCGTGGCCGCGCTCCCCGCCGGCCAGCGCACCCGCAACGCCTCCACGGAGGCCGACCGCACGGTGTGGATCGGCCCGGGAGAGGCGGCCGACGGCTACGACCGCGGCGAGCTGCTGATGATGCCGCCGACCGTCTCGACGCTGCGCGGACTCAGGGACTACGCCACCGCCGTACAGGCGCTGGAGGCGGCATCGGCCCAGGACCTCGCCCCCGTACTCGCACAGGCGCGTCTGGAGGGCGACGAGCTGGTGCTGAGCTGGCCGGGGCACGCGGAGTTCACCAAACACATCCCGGCGGGCGGCGCGGGCGGTGGGGCGGCATGAGTGACGCGGCAGCGCTGCCCGGACAGCCGCGCGGCGGGGTGCTGTCCGGCCCCGCCACCGCCCGCGCGGTCAACGTCCTCGCGCCCAACGCGTCGCCGATGACGCTGGACGGCACCAACACCTGGATCGTCGCCGAGCCCGACTCCGATCTCGCGGTGGTCATCGACCCGGGACCGCTGGACGACGTCCACCTGCGGGCCGTCATCGACACCGCCGAGCGGGCGGGCCGCCGGATCGCGCTCACGCTCCTCACTCACGGCCACCCCGACCACGCCGAGGGCGCGGCACGGTTCGCCGAGCTGACCCGTACGAAGGTGCGCGCGCTCGACCCCGCGCTGCGTCTGGGTGACGAGGGCCTGGGCACGGGTGACGTGATCACGACCGGCGGGCTGGAGATGTACGTGGTGCCGACCCCTGGCCACACCGCGGATTCGCTCTCGTTCCATCTGCCCGCCGACTGTGCGGTGCTGACGGGGGACACGATCCTGGGCCGCGGTACGACGCTGGTCGCGCATCCGGACGGGCGGCTGGGGGACTACCTCGACTCGCTGCGGCGGCTGCGCTCGCTGACGGTCGACGACGGGGTGCACACGGTGCTGCCGGGGCACGGGCCGGTGCTGGACGACGCGCAGGGCGCGGTCGAGTTCTACCTGGTGCACCGCGCGAACCGGCTGGCCCAGGTGGAGACGGCGGTGGAGGCCGGGTTCCGGACGCCGTCGCAGGTGGTGGCGCACGTGTACGCGGACGTGGACCGGTCGCTGTGGCCGGCCGCCGAGCTCTCGGTGCGGGCGCAGCTGGAGTACCTGGACGAGCACGGCCTGATCTGAGACCGGCCGGCGGGTGCCGTGGGGCCTGCGGCCGTGTCCCCACCCGCGAGGGGCTCGTACGAAGTCCCACGCGGGGTCATGCGTGAGGGGCCCCGCGATGCCGATCGGCGGGGCCCCTCGGACGCTGTGCACGACGGGTCAGCGGGACCGCTTGGCCAGCCGCTCCACGTCGAGCAGGATCACCGCACGGGCCTCCAGCCGCAGCCAGCCGCGGCCGGCGAAGTCGGCGAGGGCCTTGTTGACCGTCTCGCGGGAGGCGCCGACCAGCTGGGCCAGCTCCTCCTGCGTCAGGTCGTGCACGACGTGGATGCCTTCCTCGGACTGGACGCCGAAGCGGCGCGACAGGTCGAGGAGCGCGCGGGCGACACGGCCCGGCACGTCGGAGAAGACCAGGTCGGACATCTGGTCGTTGGTCTTGCGCAGGCGCCGGGCGACGGCGCGCAGCAGGGCCGTGGCCACCTCGGGGCGTACGTTCAGCCAGGGCTGGAGGTCGCCGTGGCCGAGGCCGAGGAGCTTCACCTCGGTCAGCGCGGTCGCGGTGGCGGTGCGCGGGCCCGGGTCGAAGAGCGACAGCTCACCGATCAGCTCGCCGGGACCGAGGACGGCCAGCATGTTCTCGCGGCCGTCGGGGGAGGTGCGGTGGAGCTTCACCTTGCCCTCGGTGACCACATAGAGGCGGTCACCCGGGTCGCCCTCGTGGAACAGCGCGTCGCCGCGCGCGAGGGTCACCTCACTCATCGAGGCGCGGAGCTCCGCGGCCTGCTCGTCATCGAGCGCCGCGAAAAGCGGGGCGCGCCGCAGAACGTCGTCCACGAGTTCTCTCCTTGTCGGCCTGTTCTGGGAACCGTGGTCCCCATCATGCCGGACGGTAAAACAGTGCGATCAATCACAAACCAGTTTGACGCACGCGCGTCCCGGAACGTACGGCAGGGGGCCGATCGGGGGCGGATCGTCAGTGACCGGGGCGGATGTCGGTGGCTGGCTCTAGGCTGGCCGGGTGTCCAGAACGCCGGTGAGAGTGCAGGCCAAGGGGGCTGATGGGGTGTCGGAAGGCCGTAATTCCGCTGTGGGCGAACAGGCTGCGAGCGAACCGAAAAATGCGACAAAAAGCCCGGCGGGGCGGATGAAACGGTTGAGATCGGCGGAACGCGTGGGATCAGCGGAGCGGGTGGGATCAGCGAGTGGCACCGGATCGAAGCCGGACTCGAAGCCGGACTCGAAGCCGAAGGCCGAGCCGACGCCTGAGCGGAAGACCGAACGGAAGACCGAGCCGACGCCGAAACCGAAATCCAAGGCCAAGGCCAAGCCGGAATCACACCTGGCCATGGTCCGCAGGGCTCGCCGGATCAACCGTGAGCTCGCCGAGCTCTACCCCTACGCCCATCCGGAGCTGGACTTCCGGAACGCCTTCGAGCTTCTCGTCGCCACGGTGCTCTCCGCCCAGACCACCGATCTGAGGGTCAACCAGACCACTCCCGCGCTCTTCGCCGCGTACCCCACCCCCGAGGACATGGCCGCGGCCGTCCCGGAGGAAATGGAACAGATCATTCGGCCGACCGGCTTCTTCCGCGCCAAGACCAAGTCGCTGCTGGGCCTCTCCGCCGCCCTCCGGGACAACTTCGACGGCGAGGTGCCCGGACGGCTCGAGGACCTCGTGACCCTGCCGGGAGTCGGCCGCAAGACCGCCAATGTGGTTTTGGGCAATGCTTTCGGCGTACCTGGGATCACTGTCGACACCCACTTCGGACGGCTGGTGCGCCGCTGGAAGTGGACCGAGCAGGAGGATCCGGTGAAGGTCGAGGCGGAGATCGCGGAGATCTTCCCCAAGAGCGAGTGGACGATGCTCTCGCACCGCGTCGTCTTCCACGGGCGCCGCATCTGCCACGCCCGCAACCCCGCCTGCGGCGCCTGTCCGATCGCCCCGCTCTGTCCCTCGTACGGAGAGGGCGAGACGGACCCCGAGAAGGCCCGGAAGCTTCTGAAGTACGAGATGGGGGGCCGGCCGGGTCAGCGGCTGAGCCCGCCGCCGGAGTACCCGGGCGCCCCCGCCCCCGCCCTGGGCGCCGGCTGACCCGGGCGCCGCTCCGGAACGAAATGCGTGACGACAGGCGTTGTGAGACGAGGGGTGCCCATGAAGACGCATCAACACAGCACGGACGCGGACGCCGCGCCGTCGGCCGCGCCCGGGCCGGGTGCCGGCGGCGAGGCCTCGATCACCGTCACCACTGAGGGCCTGCCCGGCTGGCTGGACCCCGTCGCGCACGCCGCGCGCACCGTCGAGCCGCAGCAGCTCAGCCGCTTCCTGCCGCCCGAGAGCGGAGCGGGACGGCAGTCGGCCGTTCTCGTCCTGTTCGGCGAGGGCGCGCGCGGGCCGGAACTGCTCCTGATGGAGCGCGCCGGGAGCCTGCGCTCGCACCCCGGGCAGCCCTCCTTCCCCGGCGGCTCCCTGGACCCCGAGGACGGCGACCAGGCGACGACAGGGCCGCTCAGGGCCGCGCTGCGGGAGGCGGAGGAGGAGACCGGCCTCGATCCGCACGGTGTGCAGCTGTTCGGCGTGCTGCCCCGGCTCTACATCCCCGTGAGCAGCTTCGTGGTGACGCCTGTCCTCGGCTGGTGGCATTCGCCCAGCCCGGTCGGAGTCGTCGACCCGGGTGAGACCGCGCGGGTCTTCACGGTCCCCGTGGCGGATCTCACGGACCCGGCGAACCGGGCCATGGCCGTCCATCCCAGCGGTCACCGAGGCCCGGCATTTCTGGTCGAATCCGCACTCGTATGGGGGTTCACAGCCGGTGTGATCGACCGGATTGTGCACTTCGCGGGCTGGGAGCGCCCCTGGGACAGAGCCAAGCAGGTGCCGCTCGACTGGCGCGCATGACAGGCTGACACCCGTGCTCCACTGCTCCGGGCCCGCCCGGACCCAGAGAGACGTACGGGCCCGGTGACGAATCTGTGAGGCTATAGACGGTGAACGTGCTGGACATCCTGCTGCTTGCCGGCGCCGTGTGGTTCGCGGTCATCGGATACCGCCAGGGGTTCGTCGTCGGCATTCTGTCGGTGATCGGGTTCCTGGGCGGCGGTCTCGTCGCCGTCTATCTGCTGCCGATCCTGTGGGACCAGGTGACGGACGGCTCCGAGGTCTCGTCAACGGCCGCCATCGTCGCGGTCGTCGTCGTGATCGTGTGTGCCTCGGTGGGCCAGGCATTCACCACCCACCTGGGGAACAAGCTCCGCCGGTACATCACGTGGTCGCCCGCGCGCGCCGTCGACGCGACGGGCGGCGCACTGGTCAACGTCGTGGCGATGCTGCTGGTGTCCTGGCTGATCGGCTCCGCACTGGCCGGCACCTCGTTGCCGACGCTGGGCAAGGAGGTGCGCAGCTCCTCGGTGCTGCTCGGCATCTCCCGGGTGATGCCGCCCCAGGCCTCCACCTGGTTCACGGACTTCTCCTCGGTCCTCGCGCAGAACGGCTTCCCACAGGTCTTCAGCCCGTTCGCCAACGAGCCGATCACTGAAGTCAAGGCCCCCGATCCGGCCCTGGGGGGCAGCCCGGTCGCCGCCCGCGCCAAGAAGTCCATCGTCAAGGTCGTCGGTACGGCCCCGAGCTGCGGCAAGGTTCTCGAAGGCACCGGCTTCGTCTTCTCCGACCGCCGGGTGATGACCAACGCCCACGTCGTCGGCGGCGTCGACGAGCCGACCGTCCAGATCGGCGGCCAGGGACGGCTGTACGACGCGAAGGTCGTCCTCTACGACTGGCGGCGCGACATCGCCGTACTCGACGTCCCGGATCTCGACGCGAAGCCGCTCGGTTTCACCGACACCGACCACGACGCCGCGACCGGCAACGGCGCGATCGTCGCGGGTTTCCCGGAGAACGGCGGGTACGACGTGCGGGCCGCGCGGGTCCGCGCCCGTATCGACGCCAACGGCCCGGACATCTACCACCGGGGCACCGTCCGCCGCGATGTGTACTCGCTCTTCACGACGGTCCGCCAGGGGAACTCCGGCGGACCGCTGCTGACCCCCGACGGCAAGGTGTACGGAGTCGTCTTCGCCAAGTCGCTCGACGACCCGAACACCGGCTACGCGCTGACGGCCGACGAGATCCGTCAGGACATCGCGCAGGGCCGCACCGCCAACCAGCAGGTCGACAGTCAGGCGTGTGCGCTCTAGCTTGATCTTTAACCTCGGGGTCCGAACGGCTCGTCGTACTTGATCACTCGGATTGGTAACTGCCGTACACACGGGCGGCCTTCGGCTGAGCATGTGATCCGACCAAGGAACACACAACGCTCAGCACGAAGGCCGTGGGGATGAGTCTGTCGCACCATGCTGTCGGGCAGGATCCGTTTGCGGAACTGTCACGCTTCCGGGGTGAGTTCTACTCCTGTCTGACCAAGCGTGCGGATGCGCTGTTCGAACTCGCGGACGCGGTGTTGTGCGCGGATGGTCCGGTCCGGTCGCTGGTGGAACTGTCGCTGGTGGGCGAACACCGTCGCGGGCATGGCGGGCTCTACGACGCCCTGTCCGCGGGCCGGGTCGACGTCGCCCGGCTGCGACGGGGCCTGGCCACGGTGCCGCTGCCACGGGCGGCGGACGGCCGGCTGGTCCTGGCCGCCGACCTGACCTGCTGGCTGCGGCCCAGTGCCCACACCTCACCGCAGCGGATCCTGTGCCACACCTACGGGCGGGGCAGGGACCAGCACATTCCCGTGCCCGGCTGGCCCTACTCGGTGATCTGCGCGCTGGAGACAGGCCGCAGTTCCTGGACCGCACCGCTGGACGCACTGCGTCTGGCACCGGGCGATGACGCCGCCACCGTCACTGCCGGGCAGATGCGCGATCTCGTCGAGCGGCTGATCGATGCCGGGCAGTGGAAGGACGGCGATCCGGAGATCCTGATCGTCGTGGACGCCGGCTACGACGTGCCCCGCCTGGCCTTCCTGCTCAAGGATCTACCGGTGCAGGTGCTGGGCCGGATGCGTTCGGACCGTGTCCTGCGACGGTCGGTCCCGCCCCGCGAACCCGGTGTCCGGGGTCGGCCGCCCCGCCATGGCGGCGAGTTCGTATTCGGTGACCCGTCCACCTGGAACACTCCCGACGCGCAGACGGTGACCGCAACCCGCCTCTATGGCACCGCCGTCGCCCGGGCCTGGGACCGGCTCCACCCGAGACTGACCCATCGCTCGGCCTGGACCGCTCAGCTGGGTGCTTTGCCGGTTATCGAGGGCACGGTGATCCGTTTGCAGGTCGAGCACCTGCCCAGCGGGGCAACACCGAAGCCGGTCTGGCTGTGGTGGTCAGGGCTCGACGCCACTGAGGCGGAAGTCGATCTGCTCTGGCAGGCATTCCTGCGGCGCTTCGACATCGAGCACACCTTCCGGCTGTTCAAACAGACCCTGGGCTGGACCTGCCCGAAGATCCGCAGCCCCGAAGCCGCCGACCGCTGGACCTGGCTGATCCTCGTGGTCTTCACCCAGCTCCGGCTCGCCCGCCCCCTGGCGGCGGACCTGCGCCGACCCTGGGAGAAGCCAAGTCCCGCGGACAGGCTTACCCCTGCACGAGTCCGCCGCGATTTTCGGCACCTCCGGCCGAAGGCCGCCTGCCCAGCCGGAGCACCGAAATCCTCTCAGCCCGGCCCAGGACGGCCACCCGGCCGCAGAAACAACCAACCCACCGCACGCTACGACGTGCACACAGTCGGCAAACCAGACTCCACAAAGCGACGGACGAAGAAGCCAACGACTCCACGTCCACGCCGCACAGGTTAAAGATCAAGCTAGGGCCTGTTTCAGAAGTGGATCACCAACGAGCGTGACGCTCGGCTGCAGCATGCCACCAGCCGGGCGGAGAGGAGGCTGCGACCCGGGCGGTCGGCTGGTCGGGGTGCAGTCCATGGCGTCGCAGAGCGTCGGCGTTGATGTGGACGTCGAACCAGCCGTGCCACCGACCGTCGGCACCGACACCACAGGCCAGATCCCAACGGACCTCGGTCTGGTGGAAGGGCATCCAGTCGATACCCCGATCACGCAGTCAAGCGCGAACGGCCGCCATGGGCCGGAGGCAGCCCGGCAGGTTCTCGTAGGCGGTGACAGTGATCCAGTCGGCGCTCGGCGTGGTCATGGTGTCCATCATGCCCGGCGCCGGTCCGGCATGAGGGCCGACGGCCCTATCAGAGCCACTCGTTGATGGCCGCGACCAGTACGGTCGCCTCATAGCGGACGGCGAGCTTGTCGTATCTCGTGGCGACCGCGCGGTGACGCTTGAGGCGATTGATCCCACACTCCACCGCGTGCCGCTCCTTGTAGTCGTCCTTGTCGAACTTCGGCGGCCGGCCACCGCGGGAGCCGCGCTTCTTGCGGTTGGCGATCTGGTCGCGCTTCTCCGGGATCGTGCAGCAGATCTTGCGTTTGCGCAGGTAGGCGCGATTCGCGCGGGAGCCGTACGCCTTGTCGGCGCGGACCTTGTCCGGCCGGGTGCGCGGCCGTCCCGGGCCGAGCCGGGGCACCCGGATGCGGCCCAGGACGACCTGGAACTGCGGGGAATCTCCGCGCTGCCCAGCCGTGATCACCAGCGACATCGGTTTCTGGGCCTGCTCAACCGCGAGGTGGACCTTGGTGGTCAGTCCACCTCGCGAGCGTCCGAGCCCGTGGTCTTCGGGCTCAGCGAAGACGCCGCCGGGCGGCTCAGCCTGCAGATCCCCCTTTTGCGGGCACCGGCCGCATGCTGGTGCGCGCGGGCGATCGTGGAGTCCACCGAGATGTCCCAGGTGATCAGGCCCTTCGCGTCGGCCTGGGCCTGGAGCTGCTCGAAGATGCAGTGCCAGGTGCCGTCGCGCTGCCAGCGGCGGAACAGACCGTAGACCGTCTCCCATGGCCCGTATCGCTCGGGAAGATCTCGCCACGGTATCCCGGTCCGGGTCCGGAACCGTATGCCGTTGATCAGCTGCCGCTTGCTGTGCACCGGCGGCCGTCCGGGCTTGATGCCCTTCGGCAGCAGCGGATCCAGCACCGTCCACTGAGCGTCAGTCAGATCTCCCCGAGCCACGAGGCAAGATCATCGCACGGCCTTGATCCACTTCTGAAACAGGCCCTAGGGCCCCTCGTCCCGGCCGGGCGAGGGAGCCGGCCGGGCAGAAACCCGTGAGCCGGGAACCCGCGAGCCGGGGCGCGAGGGGCTCAGAGCGTGATGGTGGTGGGTGACCGGGAGGCCGTCCGCGGAGGCCGGGTGGTCATCCGCGGGGATCGTGGGGTCATCCGCGCGGGTGGCGCAACCGCGCGGAGACCCAGCGGGCCCGGCGGCGGAGAATGCGCGGGATGCCGAGCCGGGGATCATGCAGAACATGCATAGTGTGCACCCGGCCCTGGAGGCCGCTCCCCTCATGAGTGCCCGGACCCGCCGTGGCGGTCGAGCGACGATTGCGTGCTGCGTCACCGAAGTCGTGCGTCCAGCCCATACCCCGACGTCTGCCCGTGGCTCATGGTCGGTAACCGCCCATCCGTCAGCCAATTGGCCTATGCGTCAGGCAAGTGGCTGTTCGTAGGACGTGTGTGCCCGTCGGCTAGCGGTCGGGCTCGGAATCCTTGAGCCAGCTGATGAGTTCGGCCGAGAACCCGGCCGGGTCCTCCTCGTGGGGGAAGTGCCCCAGACCGTCGAAAAGTCGCCAACGGTACGGTGCCTCCACGTACTCGCCGGACCCCGCCGAACTCCGGGTGCGTACCGCCGGATCGAGTGAACCGTGCAGATGCAGCGTGGGCACCCGCACCGGCCGCTTCATGCGCCGGTTGAACTGGATGCCGTCCGGGCGGGCCAGCGAGCGCACCATCCAGCGGTACGGCTCGATCGCGCAGTGCGCCGTCGATGGAATGGACATGGCGCGCCGGTAGACGTCCACGGTCGCGTCGGCGGGGAAGCCCGCGGTCCGCGGCCCCGCCCAGTCGTGGATCAGCCGGCCCACCAACGCCGCGTCGTCCGCCACGAGCTGACGCTCCGGCACCCACGGCCGCTGGAAGCCCCAGATGTACGAGCCCGCGCGGGACTGCGCGAAATCGGAGAGCATCGAGGAGCGCCACCGCCGCGGATGCGGCATCGAGGAGACCACCAGCCGGCGCACCAGCTTCGGGCGCATCACCGCGGCCGTCCAGGCGAGGTAGCCGCCCATGTCGTGGCCGACCAGGGCGGCATCGGGCTCGCCGAGCGAGCGGATCACGCCGGTGATGTCCAGCGCCAGGTTGGCCGGGTCGTAACCCCGGGGCGTACGGTCGCTGCCGCCCACTCCGCGCAGGTCCATCGCCACCGCCCGGAACCCCGCGTCGGCGAGCGCGGGCAGTTGGTGGCGCCAGGTCCACCAGAACTGCGGGAAGCCGTGCAGGAGCAGGACCAGTGGCCCTTCACCCATTTCGGCGATGTGGAAGCGGGCGCCGTTGGCCGCCACGTCGCGGTGCGTCCAGGGGCCGTCCAGGCGGACGGGGCCACCGGACCCGGCCGCGGGGCCCAGCGGGCCGGTGAAAGACGCTGAGGCCGAGGGCGGCGGTGTGGCGGAAGGGTCTGCCGGGGGACCGGCCGGCCCTTCGTGGCCCGCCCGGTCGTCCGGGCCCACTGGGCCGAATGCGCTGGAATCGGGGACCGTCATGTCGATGAGCGTGCCACAGCTGACGCCTTGTCCTGGACCGGACGGTTCTCGATGGCCTTGTCCGCAAGTGTGCTGCCGCCCGCCGGAAGGATCGCGTTCGCGGCGATGCCCGGACGCGGGTGCGGCTTGACGCCCTGGAGGACGGCGGCGGTCTGCTTCGCCGACGCGATGGACTTCTCCGGCGGCTTGACCTTCTTGAACTTGGCGTAGCCGAAGAGTGCGAGCAGGATCCCCAGCAGGATGAACGCGCCGCCCACGATCAGGAACGACAAGGCGAGGCCCAGCCCCAGGTTGTGGATTCCGTACGCGGCCGCGAAGCTCAGCACCGGGATCGCGAACAGGATCAGCACACCCGTGACGATGAACGCCACGCCGCCGGTGACGCCGCGCTTGACGTCCTGTCGCACCTCGGCCTTGGCCAGGGCAATCTCGTCGTGTACCAGCGCCGACAGTTCGGCCGTCGCCGAGGCGACCAGCTGGCCGAGACTGCGGTCGGCGCTGCCCGCGTAATTGCCGGGGTCGCTCATGCCTGACTCCCTCTCCTGTTCAACACATCCGATGTCAGATCATGCCGGACTGTCCGGCTTGTTGCTCGCTGCCCCCGCCAGTTGGGCAAGGCGGCGATGCTCGGCCGCCTTCCGCTCGTGGATCGCGGCCATCCGCAGGTGGTACTCCGGATCGTCCTGTTCATAGACGTCCGGTATCCCCGACTCGTCCTCGTCGAGCTCCTCCGCGTCCGAGAGCGCCCGGTATCTGCGTACCCGGAATTTGAGCAGTACACCGGAGAGTACGGCGGCAATCAGGGAGCCGAGCAGAACCGACGCCTTGACCTCGTTGATCATGTCGTCGTTGCCGGTGAAGGCGAGCTCACCGATCAGCAGCGAGACGGTGAAGCCGATCCCGGCGAGCGAGGCGACCGCGAAGACATCGGCCCAGGCCAGCTCCTTGTTCAGCTCCGCCTTGGTGAACCGGGTGGCCAGCCACGTGCCGCCGAAGATCCCTATCGTCTTGCCGAGGACGAGTCCCAGCACGACACCGAGTGTTTCGGGCCGGGTGAACACGCCGGCCAGTGCGCCGCCGGAGAGTGAGACCCCGGCCGAGAAGAGCGCGAACAGCGGTACGGCGAAACCGGCCGACAGCGGGCGGACCAGGTGTTCGATGCGTTCCCCGGGGGAGTGTTCCTCGCCGTCGCGCCTGGTGCAGCGCAGCATCAGGCCCATCGCGACGCCGGCGATGGTGGCGTGGACGCCGCTGTTGTACATCAGCCCCCAGATGACCAGGGCGAGCGGTACGTAGATGTACCAGCCGCGGACGTTGAGACGCAGCAGCAGGTAGAAGACGGCCAGGCCGACGAAGGCGCCGATGAGCGCGACGAAGTCGATGGTGTCGGTGAAGAAGACGGCGATGATCAGGATCGCGAAGAGGTCGTCGACGACGGCGAGGGTCAGCAGGAACGCACGGAGCGCGGACGGCAGCGAGGTGCCGATGACCGCGAGGACGGCCAGCGCGAAGGCGATGTCGGTGGCCGTGGGGACGGCCCAGCCGCTGGTGGACCCATTGCCGAGCACCGTTACCAGCGTGTAGACGACCGCGGGCACGGCCATGCCGCAGAGTGCGGCGACGACCGGCAGGGCGGCGGCCTTCGGATCGCGCAGTTCACCTGCGACGAGTTCGCGCTTGAGCTCGACCCCGGCGACGAAGAAGAAGATCGCGAGCAGTCCGTCGGCCGCCCAGTGCGCCACGGAGAGATGCAGACCGAGCGCCTCGGGCCCGAAGTGGAGGTGGCTGACGCTCGTGTAGCTCGATCCGTAGGTGTTCGCCCAGATCAGCGCGGCCACCGCGGCGACCAGCAGGATGACTCCGCCGACGGTTTCGGTACGCAGTGCGTCGGTGAGGTATTTCCGCTCCGGGAGCGATTGGCGTCCCAGGAAGGTGCGGCGGGGGGAGGGGGGTGCGGGGGTGGGCGCGGCCACGAGAGAGGACCTCCGGGTGGGTACGGCAGCGACGGCATGGCTGATGCACTTGCCGACCAGACTTCCCGGCACACCCTTTGGAGATTTCTTGTCGTTTTATTGACCAGCTGCCACTCTACCCGGGGTGCGCGGGGCCGTGAGCGGTGATCTTCACCCTAAATGCCCGAAGGGCATCCGGCGCGCTGCCGGATGCCCTTCGGGGAGCTCAGTCCTCGGGAGGAGCGCTCAGCTCTCGGGAGGAACGCTCAGTCCTCGGAGGAGGACGACGGAAGCTGGGTCTGGATGAGATCCATGACCGAGGAGTCCGTCAGCGTCGTGACGTCCCCCAGCTCCCTGTTCTCCGCGACGTCACGCAGCAGACGCCGCATGATCTTGCCGGAGCGGGTCTTCGGCAGCTCGGCCACCGGCAGGACCCGCTTCGGCTTGGCGATGGGGCCGAGCGTGGTGCCGACGTGGTTGCGCAGCTCCGCCACCAGCTCATCGGAGGCGGTCGCCGTACCGCGAAGGATCACGAACGCGACGATGGCCTGGCCGGTCGTCTCGTCGGCCGCGCCGACCACGGCGGCCTCGGCGACCGACGGGTGCGACACGAGTGCCGATTCGACCTCGGTGGTCGAGATGTTGTGCCCGGACACCAGCATCACGTCGTCGACCCGGCCGAGCAGCCAGATGTCGCCGTCCTCGTCCTTCTTGGCACCGTCGCCCGCGAAGTACTTGCCCTCGAAGCGCGACCAGTAGGTGTCGAGGAACCGCTGGTCGTCGCCCCAGATGGTGCGGAGCATCGACGGCCACGGCTCGGTGAGGACGAGGTAGCCGCCCCCGCCGTCCGGGACCTCGCGGGCCTCGTCGTCGACGACCGTGGCGGAGATGCCCGGCAGTGCGCGCTGGGCGCTGCCCGGCTTGGTCGCCGTGACACCGGGAAGCGGCGAGATCATCATCGCGCCGGTCTCGGTCTGCCACCAGGTGTCCACGATCGGGCAGGTGTCGGCGCCGATGTGCTTGCGGTACCACATCCAGGCCTCGGGGTTGATCGGCTCACCGACCGACCCGAGTACGCGCAGCGACGACAGGTCGAACTTGGCGGGGATGTCGTCTCCCCACTTCATGAACGTACGGATCGCGGTCGGCGCGGTGTAGAGGATCGTGACGCCGTACTTCTGGACGATCTCCCAGAAGCGCCCCTGGTGCGGGGTGTCGGGTGTGCCCTCGTACATGACCTGCGTCGCGCCGTTGGCCAGCGGGCCGTAGACGATGTACGAGTGTCCGGTCACCCAGCCGATGTCGGCGGTGCACCAGTAGACATCGGTCTCCGGCTTGAGGTCGAAGACCGCGTGGTGCGTGTACGCCGCCTGCGTGAGGTAGCCGCCGGAGGTGTGCAGGATGCCCTTCGGCTTCCCCGTTGTGCCCGAGGTGTAGAGGATGAAGAGCGGCTGCTCTGCCTCGAACGCCTCAGGGGTGTGCTCGGTGGACTGACGGCCGGTGATCTCGTGCCACCAGACGTCGCGCCCCTCGGTCCACGCGGTGTCCTGTCCGGTACGCCGGACGACGAGGACGTGCTCGACGCTCTCGATACGGGAGACGGCGTCGTCGACCGCGGGCTTGAGCGCGGAGGGCTTGCCGCGGCGGTATCCGCCGTCGGCGGTGATGACGACCTTCGCGTCCGCGTCCTGGATGCGGGTGGCGATGGCATCGGCGGAGAAGCCGCCGAAGACCACCGAGTGCGCCGCACCGATCCGGGCACAGGCCAGCATCGCGACGGCGGCCTCGGGGATCATCGGCAGATAGACGGCGACCCGGTCGCCCTTGCCGACACCGAGCTCGGTGAGGGCGTTGGCGGCGCGGGAGACCTCGTCCTTCAGCTCCGCGTAGGTGATGGCACGGCTGTCGCCGGGCTCTCCCTCGAAGTGGATGGCGACCCGGTCGCCGTTCCCCGCCTCGACGTGGCGGTCCACGCAGTTGTACGCGACGTTGAGCTTGCCGTCCGCGAACCACTTCGCGAAGGGCGGATTGCTCCAGTCGAGCGTCTCGGTCGGCTCCGTGGCCCAAGTCAGGCGGCGGGCCTGCTCGGCCCAGAAGCCCAGCCGGTCCGCATCGGCCTGTTCGTACGCCTCGGCTGTGACGTTGGCGTTCGCGGCCAGATCGGCAGGCGGTGCGAACCGCCGCTCCTCTTTGAGCAGGTTGGCCAGGCTTTCGTTGCTCACGACATCTCCCATTCCCAGGGTGTCCGTTGTGTCCCGGGGCACAGCTCATCAGGCCAAAGGCCGGGTGACAAGTGTCTGCCGGGAATTGGTTTAGACCTGTGTTTCGTGTATGGAGGCACGATCCCGCCCCCGCGGCGGGGTGGAGCAGAGTGCCGAGGTGCCGTGCGGTGGTGCACGGTGCACGGCGATGCGGAGGCGGGACCCACACGGTCTCACGGACCCGAGGTGTACCCGGTTCAGGCGCCGGTACGCGCCAACTCGGCCGGTTCATAGGGATCGTACGGGGCGGAGGGGCTGACCCGTTCGAAGACCTCGTCGAGCCCCTGGCCCGCGCCGATGCCTTCGGTCAGCAGATACGACTGGGCCTCAGCCACGTGGAAGTACATGCCGTGCAGTTGGAGCGTGCCTTCCGCGAGGCGTCGTGCCACCGATCCATGGGTCCGCAGATGCTCCAGTTGCTGGACCACATTGGTGAGACAGAGCTGTTCCACCTCATCGGCGGGCAGCCGGCCGGAGATCCGGGCCCAGGCGTGGCGCTTGGAAGCCATTCGCTTCAGGCTGGGCACACCGTGCCGCAGCCAGCGCCACAGAGGCGTGTCCGGGGTTTCGGGTCCGGCGCCGAGCAGCGCGTTCATCGCGCCGCAGCCGGAGTGCCCGCAGATGGTGATGGACTCCACCCCCAGCACATCCACCGCGTACTCGATCGCCGCACCCACCGAGTCGTCACCTCTCGCGGAATGGGGCGGCGGCACCAGATTTCCGATGTTCCGTACGGTGAACAGGTCGCCCGGACCGCTTGCCGTGATCATGCTCGTCACCAGGCGGGAATCCGCACAGGTGATGAACAGCTGCGAGGGGCGCTGCCCCTCCCTGGCCAGCCGTGCCAGCTCCTCACGCACCAGGGGCGCCGTATTGCGCTGGAACGAGCTGAGGCCGCTGACCAGTCGCTGCCCGCCGGCCCGGCGCGGTGGGGCAGCTGTGTGGTCGGGTACGTAGTCGGTTGAACGGCCGGGGGGCTGCTCGGCGGCTGTGGGGGTGAGCCCATCGGGCGTGGCGCCGGTGGTGTCGGTGACGCCCGCCGGGGGTGAGGCGGGAGTGGGTGCGGGGTGCAGGGCGGCGGATACGAGGACGTGGCTGGGGCTGTCCTTCATGTCCGGGGCAAGTTGGGTGGTGGTGCCGGCGGGGGTCGCGGCGGACTCGGTGGCCTTGGCAGGCTCAGCGGATGTGGTGACCTCGGCGGTGGTGCCTGGGATGCGGCGGTCGCGCCTGAAGCCTGTGAGGGGTACCTGCTCGGGCCGGTCGTGACAGTGATGGTTGCGCCATGGTGTCCAGGGGCGGCAGCAGGAGTGCGCTGCCGAGGCGGGCTCGGCGATCCGGCCACCGGACCTGCCGGCGAAGACGGCCCGGCCGCCGTGGGCGGTGTGGGCATTGCTCCAGTCCTGGAACATCTCGAACGCCGCGTGATCCATGAAGAAGCCGTCCAGCTCGACGACCACGTCCGCGTTCTGGGGCAGCTGGCCCAGCGTCCGGTTGAGCCGTGGCACAGCCAGAAACGTCAACTGGCCCCGTACGACGACCAGATGCTGGCCGCTCTGTTCGGTCACGGTGATCCTGGTCCGCGCCAGTCGGTGCAGGGCGACGGCCACTGCCACCGCGATCCCGATCGCCACGCCCTTGAGGACACCGAAGAGCAGTACTCCGGAGATCGTCGCCCCGTACACCAGGAATTCCCGGTGCCTGTGGACATTGCGGATGTGGGCGAAGTTCACCATCTGGATGCCGACCACCATCACGAGCGCGCCGAGGGCGGCCAGCGGGATCCACTCCAGCGCGGTGACCAGCAGACCGGTGGCGAGCAGCACCCAGACGCCATGCAGCACGGTGGAAGCGCGGCTGGTCGCCCCGGCCCGTACATTCGCCGAACTGCGCACCGCGCCACCGGAGACCGCCAGCCCGCCCAGCAGGCCCGACACCGCATTGGCGATGCCTTGTGCGCGTAGTTCCCGGTCGAGGTCCGAGCGCTTGACGGGGGGCGAGGCCGGGCCTGAGCCGGGCTCGGGGAGGTCGGCCATGTGCTCGGGGGGGCGCTCGGCCGTGTGCTCGGACGGCTTCTCGGGCGGGCGCTCGACCGGCTGATCGTCGTCCCGTTCGACAGCCGGGTCGGCAGACCGCTCGCTGCTCCGGTCGGCGGCCAGTTTGTCCACAGCGACGGCGGCGAGCATGGATTCCAGGCTCGCCACCAGCATCATGGTGAACACGGCCGTGGCCAGGCCGAGTACGGGTCCCTGCGGCATTTCGGGCAGGGCGTGCGAGCGCCAGGACGGCAGATCGACCCGTGCGATCGACGGTGCCGCGAAGGCCGCCACGGCGGTGGCGACGGCCACGGAGACCAGGGCCGCCGGAATCCGCCGCATGACGCGGCCGGGCCGCCCCGGAATCCGGGGCCACAGCACCAGAATCGCGATGGTCAGACCGCCGATGAGCGGTGCGGCGGGGCCCACCTGCTCCAACCGGCCAGGCAGGGTGAGGGCATTGGAGACGGCTGAGCTCTCCGGTGAGCCGCCCAGCACGATGTGCAGCTGAGCGAGCGCGATGGCCACGCCGATGCCGGCGAGCGTGCCGTGCACGATGGCGGGGCTGACGGCGAGCGCGCTGCGAGCGGCCCGCAGTGAACCCAGGAGGATCTGCAGCAGACCCGCGCCGATGGTGATCGCGCAGGTGGTGCGCCAGCCGTAGATCTGGATCAGCTCGGCGGTCACCACGGTCAGCCCGGCGGACGGCCCGGAGACCTGGAGCGGGGTACCGCCGAGCAGACCGGCGACGATGCCGCCGACCGCGGCGGAGATGAGACCGGCTTCCAGCGGAGCATCCATGGCGACGGCCAGGCCGAGCGACATGGGGATGGCGAGCAGGAAGACGGTGATCGATGCGGACAGGTCGGCGCCCGCGATGCGGAATCGTCCGCCGCGACGCGGCGGCGGGCTGTGAGGTCGCTTGACCCCGGATGACCGGGGAGGGCGCGAACTGCGGGATGAGTGGTCATGGCGAGTGGGGACGCAGGCAGGCATGTTTCCCGTCTCCTCCGGGGCAGCGCGGTCGCGGAACGTGGGACGCGGCCGTGGGTCACGGCGTGCAGCGGCGGGATATCTCAACTCTCGGTAAATAGATCGTAATGGAGAGTAAAGATCTGTGTCCACGATTGAGGGCAAATGGTCCATCTAACCACCCATTCCAGTGAATAGGCAGCTTTTCATTCGGCCTGTCGCACGGATTTGTGTGCAGTGCGTGCGACTTTGACCGCGCCACGCCGGCACTTCAGCGCAACCAAACCTGCAAGGAAGAGGGTGGGCGGATGATGACCGCCGCAAAGAGGATCGCCTTGGGCGTCATGGCCGTTGCGCTGGTCGCGGGAGTGGCCGGCTGCTCCGGGTCGGGCGAATCCGGGTCCGGTGTCGTGAACGGAGCGGCCGGGGCGAAGAAGAAGGTCGTCGGCGAGGCTCCCAAGAGCGCGTTCCGGCTCATCGGTGACGGCTCCACGGCCTTCACCGGCGCTCAGCCGAAGCAGCCCGCGGTGCAGCGGCTGGGCCCCGGTCAAAAGCCCCCGCAGTTCGTGGTGTTCTCGTGGGACGGCGCAGGGGAGGACAGTCAGCAGCTCTTCTCGCACTTCCGCGAGGTGGGCAAGAAGTACGACGCGAACATGTCGTACTTCCTCAGCGGCGTGTACCTGCTGCCGGAAGCGAAGCGGAAGCTCTACGACCCGCCCAAGCACAACGCCGGCAGTTCCGACATCGGCTTCAACGACACCAAGGGGATCCGGGACACCCTCACTCAGGTCCGCGGTGCCTGGCTGGACGGCAACGAGATCGGCACCCACTTCAACGGCCACTTCTGCGGCAAGGACGGTGGAGTCGGCACCTGGTCCGTTGCCGAGTGGAAGAGCGAGATCAACCAGGCGAAGTCCTTCGTGAAGGGCTGGAAGTCGAACGATCCCGAGCTCAAGGGCATGAAGCCGCTGCCCTTCGACTACGACAAGGAGCTCATCGGCGGCCGCACCCCTTGCCTGGAGGGGCAGAAGAACATGGTGGCGGCCGCACGCTCGATGGGCTTCCGCTACGACTCCAGTGGCGTCAACGACCAGGTCTGGCCGAAGAAGAAGAGTGGTATCTGGGACCTCTCGATGCAGCTCGTCCCGGTGCCGGGGCGCGGATTCGAGACGCTGTCGATGGACTACAACTTCATGTTCAACCAGTCCGGTACGACGCAGGGTGACCCGGACCAGCACGAGTACTGGGGCAACCAGATGCGGGACGGCCTGCTCCAGGCCTTCGACCGCTCGTACGACGGAAACCGCGCACCGCTGATCATCGGCAACCACTTCGAGTCCTGGAACGGCGGCACGTACATGCGCGCCATCGAGGAGACGATCGAGACCGTCTGCACCAAGCAGGGTGTGCGATGCGTGTCCTTCAAGCAGCTGGCGGACTGGCTGGACGCGCAGGATCCGGCGACGCTCGCGAAGCTCGGCACGCTGAAGGTCGGTGAGGCACCCAAGAAGAGCTGGACGGCCTTCCTCGGCGGGGCCGCGAGTCCCGGCAAGGGCAAGAGCAAGAGCAAGGAGCAGGACAAGGCTGCCGCGAAGGTGCCCGCCGGGTCGGCCGGGAAGCCCGCCGACCCGGACGCCCGCAAGTGAGGATGCGGCCGACTGGGGCTGCCGTGTCCCGTGTGCCCGAGCGGCCCCAGCCGGTGACCGGCGCCCGACGGGCCGGTGACCGAACCCGACCACCCGGATGGACGGGGCCGGCCGGTGCCGGGCAGCTTGGAACCGGCCCGGCACCGGCCGGCCGTGTTGGGGGTGCCCCGTACCGAACTCGGTCAGGGGCACCGTCCGATCAGGCCGGCTGGGCTGCCCCGGTCTGGGCACCGTGCTCGTCGAGCACGAAGGCGGGGTCCACCTGGGCTGCCAGGTCGACCCCTGTCTTCTCGTTGCCCCAGCTCTCCGCGTTCTTCAGATGGAAATGCACCATCTGTCGCGTGTAACGCTCCCAGTCGCGCTGTCCGTACGAGTCCTCCGCGGCGTTCTGCAGAGCCTGCAGGGCCATCCGGTTGTCCGCCTCCAGCAGCTCGAAGCGGGCTGGGCGGCCCTTCTCCATGGCCCGCACCCAGTCGGAATGGCCGACGGTGACCAGCAGGTCGTCGCCGACCTCGGCGCGCAGGAACTCCAGGTCGTCCTCCCCCTGCACTTTGTTGCCGACGACCTTCAGTGCGACTCCGAAGTCACGTGCGTACTCCTTGTACTGACGGTAGACCGAGACTCCCTTGCGGGTCGGTTCCGCGACCAGGAACGTCATGTCGAAGCGGGTGAACATTCCCGAGGCGAAGGAGTCCGAGCCGGCGGTCATGTCGACCACGACGTACTCTTCGGGGCCGTCGACGAGATGGTTGAGGCAGAGCTCGACCGCGCCGACCTTGGAGTGATAGCAGGCCACCCCCAGGTCCGACTCGGTGAACGGCCCGGTGGCCATCAGCCGGATGTCCCCGTCGTCGAGCCCGACCGTGCGCGCGCATGCGTCGTAGATCGGGTTGTCCTCGCGCACACGGAGCAGTCGCGAGCCCTCGCCGGGCGGCGTCGTCTTGATCATCGTCTCGACCGAAGGGATGCGGGGATTGCTGCCGCGCAGATACTCCTTGATCAGAGGCAGCTGCGCTCCCATGGCGGGCAGTGCTGCGGCCTCCTCCTCGTCGAGGCCGAGCGCGGCCCCGAGATGCTGGTTGATGTCGGCGTCCACCGCGACGACGTGGGCCTCATTGGCGGCAAGGTGGCGGATGAAGAGCGAGGACAGCGTGGTCTTGCCGCTGCCGCCCTTCCCTACGAAAGCGATCTTCATGTTCACCTAGGGTAGTGGCACGATCGCTATCCGTCGTCGAGCTTCGTGAATAAGGCCACTCCGGGGGAGCAGGCGCGCGAGGGGCGCGTAGCCTCGCTACTTATGAGTACGACTCCCTCGGACCCGCTCGCCACGCTGGGCACCCTGCCGGGCGTGACGGACGCGGTGGACTCCGTGCGCAAGGCTGTCGACCGCGTCTACGGTCACCGCGTCATGCGGCGCCGCAGTAACGAAGTCACCTCGGAGGCGGCCCTGCGGGGCGCCCGTGGGTCGGCCGCGCTCTCCGGTGCGGACTGGAACCTGGAAGAGGTGCGTCGGCGTACCGACTTCACCGGAGACAGCGAAGCGCGTGTGGTCGGGGCTGCTCTGCGGTTGACCGCAGAGGCGGGCCAACTGCTCTCCATCTGGCGGCAGTCGCCGTTGCGTGTGCTGGCGAGGCTGCATCTGGTGGCGGCCGGTGGCGCGGCGCCCGAGGATGCCGTCGGCCGGCCCCGCCTGGCGGGTGAGCCGGTGGATGAGCCGCTGATCGAAGCGCCGCTGCCCGACGCCGATGAGGTGGCGGGGCGGCTGGAAGGGCTCAGCGGGCTCATCCTTTCGGGGAGTGAGGCGCCCGCTCTGGTGACGGCCGCGGTCGTGCACGGTGAACTGCTGGCCCTGCGTCCCTTCGGTTCGTACAACGGCCTGGTCGCGCGGACCGCCGAGCGGATCGTGCTGATCGGCAGCGGGCTCGACCCGAAGTCGATCTGTCCGGCGGAGGTCGGCCATGCCGAGCAGGGGCGGGCGGCGTACGTAGCAGCCTTCGAGGGTTATCTGTCGGGAACGCCGGAGGGGATGGCGGCCTGGATCGCGCACTGCGGGCGCGCGGCTGAACTCGGCGTCCGGGAATCGACGGCGGTCTGCGAGGCGCTCCAGCGCGGCGCCGCGTAACGACCGGGCGGCCGGAGATTTTCGGCGGCTCGGACGCCGGGGAGTGCCTGGCGAAAAGGGGTGCGGCGGTACCGACCTCGGTACCGCCGCTGGCATGTCCGCCCGGTTACCAAGCGTCCTCTATATATGCCCATCAGGTCGGGTACTTCGCCCGTTCCTGGTGCGGCTGGCCCGTAATCGACGGGTCGACGTCGCGTGGGTGCCCGGCTTTCATGCGCGGTCCGTGGGGCCTTCTCTGCGTTACGGGTCATCCTCACGGATGTCCTTGGTCTCGCGGGCCGTTGAGTCCTTTGTACTCCTGGGGCCGGGTGAGCGGTAGTGCTGGCGGCACTTCTTTACTTTTGGGTTCAATTACGGACTAGTCGGTTCAATTGGGTGTGCAGGGAATTCGGGAGCAGTAATGGCGGCCCGCGCTTGATTTCCGGGGTATCCGAGGTGGTCGGTGGCCCGGTTGGGCGGGGAGGGGCGTTCGTCGTCCGGGTGTCCGCCGACGGGGCCGAGGGCGGGCTGCGTCATGCGGACGCCGCAGCGGTGCGCCGGCGGGCGGTGTACCAGACGAGTCCGGCGGTGAGAGCGGCTGCGCCCACTGCTGCCGCGGCCATGAGTGCCGGGCGCGGCGGCAACGAAAAGGCGGGCAATCGCTGCTTGAGCCGGACCGGGCGGTCGAAGACGAGAATCGGCCACTCCCGGAGAGTCGCCTCGCGGCGTAGGGCACGGTCCGGATTGACCGCGTGCGGATGGCCGACGGACTCCAGCATCGGCACATCGGTCGCGGAATCGCTGTAGGCGTAGCAGCGCGCGAGGTCGTAGCCCTCGGAAACGGCGAGGGCCTTGATGGCCTCTGCCTTCGTCGGCCCGTACGCGTAGTACTCCACCTCGCCGGTGAAGCAGCCGTCGTCACCGACGACCATGCGCGTGGCGACGACGCGGTCGGCACCGAGCAGCTCACCGATCGGTTCGACGACCTCGGCGCCGGAGGTCGAGACGATGACCACATCGCGTCCCGCGGTGTGATGTTCCTCGATGAGCGTTGCCGCTTCGTCATAGATGATCGGGTCGATCAGATCGTGCAGAGTCTCGGCGACAATTTCCTTCACCTGCTGGACGTTCCAGCCTTTGCAGAGCGCGGAGAGATACTCGCGCATCCGCTCCATCTGGTCGTGATCTGCGCCCCCGGCAAGGAACACGAACTGTGCGTACGCAGTGCGCAGTACGGCACGGCGGTTGATCAGCCCGCCTTGGTAGAAGGACTTGCTGAAGGTCAGCGTCGAAGACTTCGCAATGACCGTCTTGTCCAGGTCAAAGAAGGCTGCTGTGCGCGGCAAGAAGCAGTTTTCCACAAGGCAGAGCATAGAGGCCCACCATTCGGCGTAAACTCCGGCGCGTGGGTTTGCCTGAGAAGGCGCTCGGGTACACCATGGAAGTCACGGATCGTTCGCGACCGTGCTAACCCGGTCCGGCTCCTCCCCCCCCGAGTCGGCCGTGGGGACGACCCCCGCTCTCCCCCCCGGCGGGGGTCGTCGCATGTCCGGACGCATTTCTGTCGCTCGGAATCAAGCATTTCTCCTCCTTCTCGGCCGCGGCGACCCGCAACTGCGCTGAACTCACATCAGCATGCCTCGTCACGATGCGTGACGGAAGGGCTGCTCTCCGGAAGCCGCCGGTTCGAGTGACGGGGATATTCACAACGGCGGAGTTGTCCACAGTTTTTGAGCAAGATCCACACGATTTCCTGAAGCGCTGCACCGTGATTCCACCCGTGAAGTCCACGGGTTGCGGAATCACCGTTCTCGGAACGCTCCGAGACCGCCGCGAAACCGCGGTGAAGGTGAGCGAAGAAGGGGGCTGAGATCGTGGCTGAATCCAGTGCACGGGATCGTTTGCAGGCCGTCGGGTTGCGGCGGGGCGGGCCGTTGATCGTCACCGAGGATGTGGATCTGCTCGACGATCTGCTGAGGCTGTGCGCGGCCGCCGGCGCGGAGCCCGAGGTCCATCACACGCTGCCGGATCGGCGAGGGGGCTGGGAGCGGGCGCCCATGGTCCTCGTCGGGGACGACGCGGCACCGCGGTGCCGCGGGGCGGCTCGAAGGCGGGGCGTGATGCTGGTCGGGCGCGATCAGGACGCGCCCGATGTCTGGCGCCGGGCCGTGGAGATCGGGGCCGAATATGTGCTGCGGCTGCCCGATTCGGAGAACTGGCTCGTCGATCAGATCGCCAACGCGACGGAAGGCGTCGGAAGGCCGGCGCTCACCGTCGGGGTGATCGGCGGCCGGGGTGGCGCCGGTGCGTCCACGCTGGCCTGCGCACTCGCGGTGACCGCGGCGAGGATCGGGCGGCGGACCATGCTGATCGACGGCGACCCGCTGGGCGGTGGCATCGATGTGCTGCTCGGCGGCGAACGGGCGGAGGGCATGAGGTGGCCTGATTTCGCCCATTCCAAGGGGCGCGTCGGTGGCGGCGCCCTGGAGGAGTCGCTGCCCGCGCTGCACGGGCTGCGAGTGCTCAGCTGGGGCCGTGACGACTGGGTGGTCATCCCGCCACAGGCCATGCAGGCAGTCCTGGCCGCCGCGCGGAGGCTCGGCGGGGTGGTGGTCGTCGATCTGCCGCGCCGTGTCGATGAGGCGGTGGCCGAGGCCCTTGCGCAACTGGACCTCGGGCTTGTGGTGGTGCCCGGGGAACTGAGGGCGGTCGCCGCGGCGAAACGGGTGGCGTCGATGGCGGGGATGGTGCTCGACGACCTCCGGGTGGTGGCACGCGGGCCGTACGCGTCCGGCCTCGACGAACAATGGGTGGCGCGTGCCATGGGGCTTCCACTGGCCGGCGAACTTCCCTTGGAGCAAGGCCTGCTGGCTGAGCAGGACATGGGTGAGCCGCCCGGCGGCAGCGTTCGCGGGCCGCTTGCCAGGTTCTGCTCGGCCTTCTGGGACCAGGCGCTCGCCGGTGAGCGCGCCGGTGGACCGGCCGTCGGAGGACCGGCCGCCGGAGGTGCCTCATGACCGAGGCGCTGCTCGACGCCGTTCGGCAGCGGCTGGCGCGGAGCGGAGCGGCGCCGACCCCGGCCGGGGTCGCGGCCGCGCTGCGGGCGCAGGGGCGACTCCTGGGGGACGCCGAAGTGCTCTGCGCCGCAGATGAGCTGCGTGGCGAGCTGATCGGGACCGGCGTGCTGGAGCCGCTCCTCGCGGATCCGGCGGTCACCGATGTCCTGGTGTCCGCGCCCGACCGGGTGTGGGTGGACCGGGGCCGCGGACTCGAACTCACCGGGGTGACCTTCGCCGACGCGGCGGCGGTGCGCAGGCTCGCGCAGCGGCTCGCCGCCGTGGCGGGGCGGCGGCTGGACGATGCCAGGCCCTGGGTGGACGCGCGGCTTCCGGACGGGACCCGGATGCACGCCGTGCTGCCACCGGTGTCGGTCGGATCGACCTGCCTGTCGTTGCGGGTGGTCCGTCCCAAGGCCTTCTCGCTGGGCGAGCTGGTTGCGGCGGGGACCGTACCCCCAGGTGGTGACCGGGTGCTGCGGGCGCTGGTGGAGGCCCGGGTCTCCTACCTCATCAGTGGAGGAACGGGGGCCGGAAAGACAACGCTCCTCGCCAGCCTGTTGGGTGCGGTCGGGGAGCAGGAGCGGATCGTGCTCGCCGAGGACTCCGCCGAGTTGCGTCCGGACCATCCGCACGTCGTACGGCTGGAATCGCGTCCTGCCAACCAGGAGGGTGCCGGGCAGGTGACGCTCCGGGACCTGGTGCGACAGGCCCTGCGTATGCGGCCCGACAGGCTGGTGGTCGGGGAAGTACGGGGTGCGGAAGTCACCGAACTGCTGGCTGCGCTGAATACCGGCCATGAGGGCGGCTCGGGGACGGTCCACGCAAACGCGGCCGAGCACGTCCCGGCCCGGCTGGAGGCGCTGGGGACGGCGGCGGGGTTGGACCGTACGGCACTTCACAGCCAGCTGGCGGCGGCGCTGTCCGTGGTGGTTCATCTCGTACGGGACCGGGCCGGGCGGCGGCGGATTGCCGAGGTCCAGGTTCTGGAGCGGGATGCGGCGGGGCTGGTGGTGACCGTACCGGCACTGCGGTGGGGCGCGGCCGGATTCGAGCGCGAGCGGGGCTGGAGGCGTTGCGGTCGCTGATCGGGGGTGAGCTGTGACCGGTGCGGAGGTGGCGATGCCGGAGGCGGTGCATGCGGCGGCGCTGTGCGCGGGAGCGGCTGCCTGGCTGGTGGTGGCCGGGCGGGGCCAAGGGCGCCGAAGAGCGGCGGAGTTGTTCGCCGGAGGGGCTGCGGAGTCGCCCCCGGGGGAGCGGTGGGAGAGCGGTCGGAGGCGGCTCCAGGTGCGGCTGAGGGGGCGGTGGGAGTGGCTCTGCCTGCCGGTGGCTCTGGTTCTGGGGGTCCTTGGCGAGTCCGTGCTGCCGATGGCCGCTGGGGCGGTCGCGGTGCCGCTGGTGCGGCGATGGCTGCGGAGAAGGAAGTTGCGCGAGGACCGGGAGCACCGGGCCGACGGAGTGGTGGACCTGTGCGGTGCGGTGGTGGGTGAGCTGAGGGCCGGCCGCGAACCGGGGCAGGCGCTGCTCGTCGCGGTCCGCGGAACAGGGGCGTTGGGCGTGGCGGAGGCGGGGGTGTCGGCTGCGGCGCGGTTCGGGGGCGATGTCCCGGGAGCACTGGGACAGGCGGCCTGCGAACCGGGCCTGGACGGGCTCGCCGGAGTAGCCGCCTGCTGGCGGGTGGCGGTGGACGGCGGGGCCGGACTCGCGGCCGGTCTGGACCGGCTGGAGGGCTCGTTGCGGGCCGAGCGGCGTCGGCGGGAGGAGCTGCGGGCGCAACTGGCCGGTGCGTGGTCGACGGTTGCGGTGCTGGCCTTGTTACCCGTGCTGGGCATGGGGCTTGGTGCCGCGCTCGGGGCGGATCCGTTGAGGGTGCTGCTGCACAGTCCGGCCGGCCTGGTCTGCCTGGTGGCGGGCGGCTTGCTGGAGGCGGCCGGTCTGGCCTGGGCCGGCCGCATCGTCCGGGCGGGAGAAGCGGTATGAGCGCCGGATTCGGTGAAGTTGTCCACAGGCTGGGGGCCATTGGGGCGGCGGCGGGTGTGTGCACCCAGTTGGCGCTTGCCCTGGCCGGTCGGCGGACCGGGCGGCGGGTGCGTCGCAGGGGAGCGGCGATTCTGGCGGTGGACGAGCTGGGTTCGGTGCGTTCTGGCGGCCGTGTCGGCACAGTCGGCCGGGTTCGGCGTCGGCTCGGCCCACTGGTGGCCGGTGCTCCGGCCAGGCAGTGGGCGGCGGCGCTGGGTGTCGTGCCGGCGAGCTGGATTCTGGTAGGCGGTCTGCTGGGGTGGGCGGTTGGCCTGGTGGCGGGCTACGGCGCCTGGCGGTGGCAGCGGGCTCGGCTGGGGAAGGCGCCGCATGTCGCGGCCGAGGAGACGGCGAAGGCCGCGGAGGCAGTACGTCAGCTTCCGCTGGCTGCCGACCTGCTGGCGGCCTGCATCTCCGTCGGGGCGGGTCCGCGAGAGGCGGCAGAGGCGGTGGGGGAGTCGCTGGGTGGGCCGGTCGGTGAACAGCTGGCCCGGACGGCGGCGGAGATCCGGCTCGGTGGGGACCCCGCCGTCGCCTGGGGGAGGTTCGGGGAGATACCTGGAGCTGCCGCTCTGGCCCGCTGTCTGGACCGGGCCGCTGCGACCGGCGCTCCGGCGGCGGAGCCGGTCTCCAGGCTGGCCGAAGCGATGCGGGCCGAGCGGTCGAGCGCGGCGGTGGCGCGTGCGCAGAGGGCCGGCGTACTGATCACCGCGCCTGTCGGGCTCTGCTTCCTTCCCGCCTTTCTCGTGGTGGGAGTGGCGCCCGTGGTGATCGGTCTGGCGACGGGATTGCTGAATCCCTGACGCACCAACAACGGTTCATGCGGTCAATAACGGTTCATGCGGTCAATAGGCCAATTCGGGTAGAAATCTATCTCGCGGGGGTTTGAAATCATGCGGAAAGTAATGAATTGGGTGCGGAGTCTGGTACGCGGGGCTCGGTCGGACAGGGGCATGACGACGTCCGAATACGCGGTGGGGACGATCGCCGCCTGTGCGTTCGCTGCGGTGCTCTACAAGGTGGTCACCAGTGCACCGGTCATGGCGCAGTTGCAATCACTGCTGAAGGACGCCCTCGATGCGAAGTTCTGAGACCGGCGCAGCGCTGGTGCCGGGTCCTGGGGAGGGGGCCGGTGAGCGATCCGGGCCGGTGCGGTGGCGGAGTGACCGGGGCGCGGTGACGGCGGAGGCTGCCATGGCGATTCCGGTGCTGGTGGTGTTCACCCTCGCCCTTTTGTGGGCCCTGATGGCCGCATCGGCCCAGATTCGGTGTGTGGACGCGGCACGGGCCGGAGCACGGGCGGCGGCCCGCTCGGAACCGGAGGCACAGGTGCGGGAGGCCGCCCTTTCGGCGGCGCCGGGCCGGGCTGGGGTCGAGGTGCAACGGACCGGGGCGCTGTGGCGGGTCAGGGTGACCGCACCGACCCCGGGCCCGGGGCCACTGGCCGTCACGCTGAGAGCGGAGGCTGTGGCGTCGGCCGAGGACATGGTGGGGGCGACGCCATGATGCGGTCGGGGCGGCGAGCGCTGTGCGAATGGCTACAGGGGATCTGTGGGCGCTGCGAGCGGCGGGACCGGGGGATGGCCACCGTGTGGGCTGCGGTGGCCACCGTGACGCTGTGCACGGTGTTTGCGGTGGTGCTGGCGCTCGGGCAGGTGGTGGTGGCTCGGCACCGGGCCGGAGGCGCGGCCGACCTGGCGGCCCTGGCAGCGGCGGACCGGGCCTTGGAAGGGCCGGTCGCAGCCTGCCGGGCCGCCCAGCAGGTCGCCACGGCGCAGGGGGCGGAAGTGGTGCGGTGCGCCGTGCGGGGGGAGGTCGCCGATGTGGCGGCCCGGGTGCGCCTCGGGCCGTACTCACCGGAGGTCAGGTCCCGGGCAGGGCCGGCGACGACGGCTCCTGTGGCTACAGGGCCGTCGGAGAGCCCGGAGAGCCCGGAGAGCCCGGAGAGCCCGGAGAGCCCGGAGAGCCCGGAGAGCCCGGCGGCGCGGGAGGGGCGTCAGGTTCGGGAGGGCTCGGTTCCGCTGATGGGTCCGGTGCCGCCGGGGGATTCGGGGGGCTCGTTGTCGCCGGCTCGGCCCGGTCGGGAGGTGCGGATCGCAGGAGTTCGGTAAGCAGGCGCACGGCGCCGCGTTTGTGGAGCGGTTCGTTGCCGTTGCCGCACTTCGGGGACTGGATGCAGGACGGGCAGCCTGCATCGCACTCGCAGGAAGCGATGGCCTGACGCGTGGCGGTCAGCCAGCCGCGCGCGGTGTGGAAGGCGCGTTCGGCGAACCCCGCACCTCCGGGGTGGCCGTCATACACGAAGACCGTCGGCAACAAGGTGTCCGGATGCAGTGGGACGGACACGCCGCCGATGTCCCAGCGATCACAGGTGGCGAAGAGTGGCAGCATCCCGATCGACGCGTGCTCGGCGGCGTGCAGCGCGCCGCCCAGGATCTCCGGGTTGATCCGCGCGGTGTCGAGCTGGTCCTGGGTGACCGTCCACCACACGGCGCGGGTGCGCAGGGTGCGGGGCGGGAGGTCCAGTTTGGTCTCGCCGAGTACCTCGCCGCTGATCAGTTTGCGACGGAGGAAAGAGACGACCTGGTTGGTGACCTCCACGGAGCCGTAGCACAGGCGTCCGTCGCCCCACGGGATCTCGGTGTCGGTCTCCAGTACGGCGATGGCGGTGGTGTCGCGTGCGGTCGTCGAGTACGGCGGATTCGCCTCCTCGACCAGTGCCGCCGAATCCTCGAGGTCCAGCTTCCGGACCAGGTAGGTGCGGCCCTGGTGGAGGTGGACGGCGCCCTCGTGGACGGCGGTGTGGGCGGCGGACTCGTCGACGGTGCCCAGCAGCCGTCCGGTGCCCTCCTCGACGATCTGGACGGGGCGGCCGCCCTCGCCCCGGATGTCAGTGAGGTCGGCCGCCCGTTCACGCCGGGTCCAGTGCCACCCCGAGGGCCGTCTGCGGAGCAGCTTCGCGGCTTCCAGCTGTGGCAGCAGTTCGGCCGCGGCGGGCCCGAAGAGTTCCAGGTCGGGTTCGGTGAGCGGCAGTTCCGCCGCGGCGGCACACAGGTGGGGGGCCAGGACGTACGGGTTGTCCGGATCGAGGACGGTCGACTCCACCGGCTGCTGGAACAGCGCCTCGGGGTGGTGGACGAGGAAGGTGTCCAGCGGGTCGTCACGGGCCACCAGGATGGCGAGGGCGCCCTGGCCCGCTCGTCCCGCACGGCCGGCCTGTTGCCACAGCGAAGCCCTCGTACCGGGGTAGCCCGCGATGACGACGGCGTCCAGGCCGGAGACGTCGATGCCGAGTTCGA
Source organism: Streptomyces sp. NBC_01260 (assembly GCF_036226405.1). Classification (NCBI taxonomy): domain Bacteria; kingdom Bacillati; phylum Actinomycetota; class Actinomycetes; order Kitasatosporales; family Streptomycetaceae; genus Streptomyces; species Streptomyces sp. NBC_01260. Next base: position 4,515,694 of record NZ_CP108464.1, read on the forward strand.
GGGCGGTCGTGGCGGACAGGCCGAGAAGCTGACCGGAGTGCAGGGCGCGTTCCAGGGCGCGGCGTTCCTCGGGCAGATATCCCCCGCGATAGGCGGCGACGCGGGCCGGCAAGGAGCGGTCGATCTCCGCGAGGCGTTCCTTGGCGATGACCGAGATGAGCTCCGCGCCCCGCCGGGAGCGTACGAAAGCGACTGAGCGCACGCCCTGCACGGTCAGATCGGTGAGCAGGTCGGCGGTCTCCGCCGTGGCGGTGCGGCGCACGGGGGCGCCCTTCTCGCCGTGCAGCTCCGTCAGGGGCGGCTCCCACAGGGCGAAGACCAGTTCGCCGCGCGGGGAGGCGTCGTCGGCGACCTCGACGACCGGGAGGCCGGTGAGGCGGCCCGCCGCGGCCGAGGGCTCCGCCGCGGTGGCGGAGGCCAGGAGGAAGACGGGATCGGCGCCGTAGCGGGCGCACAGGCGGCGGAGCCGGCGCACCACCTGGGCGACGTGGGAGCCGAAGACACCCCGGTAGGTGTGGCACTCGTCGATGACGACATAGCGCAGGGCGCGCAGGAAGGAGGACCAGCGGGGGTGGGACGGGAGGATCCCGCGGTGCAGCATGTCGGGGTTGGTGAGGACGTAGTTGGCGTACTGACGTACCCATTCGCGTTCCTCGACGGGGGTGTCGCCGTCGTAGACGGCGGGACGGATCCCGTTGCCCAGCGGGGCCGCGAGCTCCTTCACCGAGCGCCTCTGGTCGGCGGCCAGGGCCTTGGTGGGGGCGAGGTAGAGGGCGGTCGCGCCACGGCCGTTGGGAGCCTCGGAGCCGTCCAGGAGGGCGCTGAGGACCGGGGCGAGGTAGGCCAGCGACTTGCCGGAGGCGGTGCCGGTCGCGATGACGACCGACTCGCCGTCCAGAGCGTGCTCCGCCGCAGCCGCCTGATGGGCCCAGGGATGATCGATTCCGGTTTTCTGGATGGCGGCGATCACTTCTGGACGGATGCGATCGGGCCAGATGGCATGGGTTCCCGTACGCGGGGGCAAGTGCTCCGTATGAGTGATGCGCGCGGACCGGTTCGCCCCTGCGGCGAGCCGGTCGAGGACCATGTCCGGAGAGGGGCGGGAGCCCCCGCTCTCGGGCGGTCGACTGGGGCGGTGATTCTTGGCCATCGGGACCGAGTGTGTCACTGGCGAGGCGGACAATGGTCCCAAGGCGTCGTGCATGACAGCTGGTAAGTGATTGAATGCCATCGCGGCTGGCGATCCGTCCCCTGGCTCCGCCGGGGAGACCGAGGGGCGACCGCTCGATAGCAAGGTGCTGGAGGATCCGTGGACCTGTCCTTGTCGACTCGCAATGTGTCCGGCCCTGGTGGCGACCGTACGGTCGTCGAGGTCGGTGGCGAGATTGATGTGTATACCGCGCCCAAGCTGCGCGAGCAGTTGGTCGAGTTGGTGAATGACGGCAGCTATCACTTGGTTGTCGACATGGAAGGCGTCGACTTTCTCGACTCCACCGGCCTCGGCGTGCTCGTGGGCGGCTTGAAGCGTGTTCGGGCCCATGAGGGCTCGTTGCGCCTGGTCTGCAACCAGGAGCGCATTCTCAAGATTTTCCGGATCACCGGTCTGACCAAGGTGTTCCCGATTCACACCACGGTCGACGAGGCCGTCGCGGCAACCGACTGACGGCCTGCCCGCGGTCGGATCGGCTCAAGGGCCGGTCCGGCGGCAGCGGGCGCCACCGCGGTCGGTGCCGTCGGCAGCTCCGGAGAAAGACAGCTGGAGTGAGGACGGCGGTTCGTCGGCGGCCGGTGGACTCCGGTGGCTGGCGTCCGTCATCGGCCCGTCACTCGGTCGGCGGTCGTTGGCTGATCTTTTTTTGCCGGTCTGTTTGACGGCCGGTCGCTCACACGATCAGCCGTCAGCCAGCCGTCAGCCGTCAGGCAGCGGTCGAACATTGTCCGGACAGCATCCGTCGGGCCGGTGTCCGGCGGGTGCCGGGCAGGTGCGTCGGTCGGCGGTGTTTCGGAGAGACAGAGCCAGGAGTGCCGGGCCACCCGCCCGGTTCCTGGAATGCACACACGTACGTTCGAGGGGGATTGCATGGCCACCGTTGAACTCCGCTTCAGCGCCCAGCCCGAACACGTCAGAACGGCCCGCCTCGTGGCGGCTGCCGTGGCGCGCCGGGCCGGGGTCGACGAGGCCGTGCTCGACGAGGTCAGACTCGCCGTGGGAGAGGCATGCAGTCGCGCGGTCGGGCTGCACCGCAGCCACGGCATCACCGCTCCCGTCACAGTCATTCTGACCGAGGAGGAGAAGTCATTCTCCATCGAGGTCGGCGACGAGGTACCGGGGCCGGGCAGTGACGGGGCCGTATCCGGCGTGTCCGGACGCGGCGCCACGCCCGGCGTGGGACCGGATGAGCCGGAACCCGATCCGGAGGGCGACGGCGAGGACGAGATGGGCCTCGCGGTCATCAGCGGCCTGGTCGACGACGTGGAAGTCAGATCCGGCGCTGATGGCGGAGTCATCCGGATGAGCTGGCCGAAGACGCCGGCAACGGTACAGCCCTGAGAGGGGCGCGTCCCGGGGCGGTTCGGCCGGCCCGGTGGCGCGGGTGGTCACCCCTTGATCAGTTTTCGAGGCCCTGCTGAGCAGGGCCTTTTTCATTTCTGCTTGATCAGTGGTCTACGGACAATGCGTCTGCCCCATTACTGCATTCGGTCCAGTCGGCGAAGGTGATCAATTGCCGTTCGGTGGATGAAGGTCAATTACATTTACCGCGCACTGTTTTGATCGTGTTCTGCTACCTACAATCCGTCCACGTCTTGAGCGCTGAGCGTCAAGGAGGACGTATGGCGGGGTTCGGCACCACACCACTGGCAGAACTGACGCAGTTTTCCGCACTTTCCGACCCACCCACCACTCTTGCGGCAGCGGTACTCACCGATGACAACCGTGTCATCGTGATCGTCGTCGCGGTCGTCGCCGTCGCGGCACTGCTGCTCGCCCAGCTGCTGGCACGCCAGGTGCTGGCGGCAGGTGAGGGCACCGACCGCATGAGGGAGATCGCGGCGGCCGTCCAGGAAGGCGCAAATGCCTATCTCGCCCGGCAGTTGCGCACCGTAGGCATCTTTGCCGTCGTGGTCTTCTTCCTGCTTCTGCTGCTTCCGGCCGACAACTGGGCGCAGCGCGCAGGCCGTTCGGCGTTCTTCCTGGTGGGTGCGCTTTTCTCGGCGGCCACCGGATACATCGGGATGCGGCTCGCCGTCCGGAGCAATGTGCGGGTGGCTGCCGCCGCGCGTGAGGCGACTCCCGCGGAAGGCGAACCGGAAAAGGATCTCACCGCCGTTTCGCACAAAGCAATGAAGATCGCATTCCGTACCGGGGGTGTGGTCGGCATGATCACCGTGGGCCTCGGTCTCCTGGGTGCTTCCTGCGTGGTGCTCGGCTACGCCGCCGATGCGCCCAAGGTGCTGGAGGGCTTCGGACTCGGTGCGGCGCTGATCGCGATGTTCATGAGGGTCGGCGGCGGCATCTTCACCAAGGCCGCCGATGTCGGTGCCGACCTGGTCGGCAAGGTGGAACAGGGCATCCCGGAGGACGATCCGCGCAATGCCGCCACCATCGCCGACAACGTGGGCGACAACGTCGGGGACTGCGCGGGCATGGCGGCCGACCTCTTCGAGTCGTACGCCGTGACGCTGGTCGCCGCGCTCATCCTCGGCAAGGCCGCTTTCGGCGACGCGGGGCTGGCCTTTCCCCTGATCGTGCCCGCGATCGGCGTGCTCACCGCGATGATCGGCGTCTTCGCGGTCGCCCCGCGGCGCAGCGACCGCAGCGGGATGACCGCCATCAACCGCGGGTTCTTCATCTCGGCGGCCATCTCGCTCGCTCTGGTGGCCGTGGCGGTCTTCGTCTACCTGCCGTCCTCGTACGCGGATCTGGACGGTGTCACCGATGCGTCCATCACCTCGCACGGCGGGGATCCGCGCGTGTTCGCCCTGGTCGCCGTGGCCATCGGCATCGTGCTGGCAGCCCTGATCCAGCAGTTGACGGGCTACTTCACCGAGACCAACCGGCGTCCCGTCAGGGACATCGGCAAGTCCTCACTGACCGGGCCGGCCACCGTCGTACTCGCCGGTATCTCCATCGGTCTGGAGTCCGCCGTCTACACCGCGCTGCTGATCGGGCTCGGCGTCTACGGGGCGTTCCTGCTCGGCGGTACGTCGATCATGCTGGCGCTCTTCGCGGTGGCACTGGCCGGGACCGGGCTGCTCACCACCGTCGGGGTCATCGTCGCCATGGACACCTTCGGCCCGGTCTCCGACAACGCTCAGGGCATCGCCGAGATGTCCGGCGATGTCACCGGCGCGGGTGCCCAGGTCCTCACCGACCTGGACGCCGTCGGCAACACCACCAAGGCCATCACCAAGGGCATCGCCATCGCCACCGCCGTTCTGGCGGCGGCGGCGCTCTTCGGCTCCTACCGCGACGCGATCGCCACCGCGGTCGACGACGTCGGTGCCTCGGCCGGGGAGATGGGGCTGAGCCTGGACATCTCGCAGCCCAACAACCTGGTGGGCCTGATCCTCGGTGCCGCGGTCGTCTTCCTCTTCTCCGGCCTGGCCATCAACGCGGTGTCCCGGTCCGCCGGGGCGGTGGTCTACGAGGTGCGCCGGCAGTTCCGTGAGCACCCCGGGATCATGGACTACACCGAGAAGCCCGAGTACGGGCGCGTCGTCGACATCTGCACCAAGGACGCGCTGCGCGAGCTGGCCACGCCCGGTCTGCTGGCGGTGCTGGCGCCGATCGCGGTCGGTTTCAGCTTCGGGGTCGGGGCGCTCGGTTCGTATCTCGCCGGTGCGATCGGCACCGGGACGCTGATGGCGGTCTTCCTCGCCAATTCCGGCGGTGCGTGGGACAACGCCAAGAAGCTCGTCGAGGACGGTCATCACGGCGGCAAGGGGAGCGACGCCCATGCCGCGACCGTCATCGGTGACACGGTCGGTGACCCGTTCAAGGACACGGCCGGCCCGGCGATCAACCCGCTGCTCAAGGTGATGAACCTGGTGGCACTGCTCATCGCACCCGCGGTGGTGAAGTTCAGCTACGGCGCGGACGCGAGCGCCGGGGTGCGCGCGGTGGTGGCCGTGCTCGCCATCGGGGTCATCGTCGGTGCGGTCTACGTCTCCAAGCGGCGCGGGATCGCTGTGGGGGACGAGGGCGGCTCCGGAGGCGAGGACGGGGGCAGTTCGGCCAGGCCGGCCGACCCGGCGGCCGTGCAGTGAGCCGCCCGTCGCAGGGAGGCCGCGTCAACAACGCTCCCGGTCGGCACGGCTAGACGATGTGAGGTCAAGGAACGGGCGGGCGAGGCATTCTGATGCGTCGTCCGCCCGTTGGTCCGTCCGAACGAGTGCTAGCTTGATCTTTAACCTGTGCGGCGTGGACGTGGAGTCGTTGGCTTCTTCGTCCGTCGCTTTGTGGAGTCTGGTTTGCCGACTGTGTGCACGTCGTAGCGTGCGGTGGGTTGGTTGTTTCTGCGGCCGGGTGGCCGTCCTGGGCCGGGCTGAGAGGATTTCGGTGCTCCGGCTGGGCAGGCGGCCTTCGGCCGGAGGTGCCGAAAATCGCGGCGGACTCGTGCAGGGGTAAGCCTGTCCGCGGGACTTGGCTTCTCCCAGGGTCGGCGCAGGTCCGCCGCCAGGGGGCGGGCGAGCCGGAGCTGGGTGAAGACCACGAGGATCAGCCAGGTCCAGCGGTCGGCGGCTTCGGGGCTGCGGATCTTCGGGCAGGTCCAGCCCAGGGTCTGTTTGAACAGCCGGAAGGTGTGCTCGATGTCGAAGCGCCGCAGGAATGCCTGCCAGAGCAGATCGACTTCCGCCTCAGTGGCGTCGAGCCCTGACCACCACAGCCAGACCGGCTTCGGTGTTGCCCCGCTGGGCAGGTGCTCGACCTGCAAACGGATCACCGTGCCCTCGATAACCGGCAAAGCACCCAGCTGAGCGGTCCAGGCCGAGCGATGGGTCAGTCTCGGGTGGAGCCGGTCCCAGGCCCGGGCGACGGCGGTGCCATAGAGGCGGGTTGCGGTCACCGTCTGCGCGTCGGGAGTGTTCCAGGTGGACGGGTCACCGAATACGAACTCGCCGCCATGGCGGGGCGGCCGACCCCGGACACCGGGTTCGCGGGGCGGGACCGACCGTCGCAGGACACGGTCCGAACGCATCCGGCCCAGCACCTGCACCGGTAGATCCTTGAGCAGGAAGGCCAGGCGGGGCACGTCGTAGCCGGCGTCCACGACGATCAGGATCTCCGGATCGCCGTCCTTCCACTGCCCGGCATCGATCAGCCGCTCGACGAGATCGCGCATCTGCCCGGCAGTGACGGTGGCGGCGTCATCGCCCGGTGCCAGACGCAGTGCGTCCAGCGGTGCGGTCCAGGAACTGCGGCCTGTCTCCAGCGCGCAGATCACCGAGTAGGGCCAGCCGGGCACGGGAATGTGCTGGTCCCTGCCCCGCCCGTAGGTGTGGCACAGGATCCGCTGCGGTGAGGTGTGGGCACTGGGCCGCAGCCAGCAGGTCAGGTCGGCGGCCAGGACCAGCCGGCCGTCCGCCGCCCGTGGCAGCGGCACCGTGGCCAGGCCCCGTCGCAGCCGGGCGACGTCGACCCGGCCCGCGGACAGGGCGTCGTAGAGCCCGCCATGCCCGCGACGGTGTTCGCCCACCAGCGACAGTTCCACCAGCGACCGGACCGGACCATCCGCGCACAACACCGCGTCCGCGAGTTCGAACAGCGCATCCGCACGCTTGGTCAGACAGGAGTAGAACTCACCCCGGAAGCGTGACAGTTCCGCAAACGGATCCTGCCCGACAGCATGGTGCGACAGACTCATCCCCACGGCCTTCGTGCTGAGCGTTGTGTGTTCCTTGGTCGGATCACATGCTCAGCCGAAGGCCGCCCGTGTGTACGGCAGTTACCAATCCGAGTGATCAAGTACGACGAGCCGTTCGGACCCCGAGGTTAAAGATCAAGCTAGGGCCTGTTTCAGAAGTGGATCACCAACGAGCGTGACGCTCGGCTGCAGCATGCCACCAGCCGGGCGGAGAGGAGGCTGCGACCCGGGCGGTCGGCTGGTCGGGGTGCAGTCCATGGCGTCGCAGAGCGTCGGCGTTGATGTGGACGTCGAACCAGCCGTGCCACCGACCGTCGGCACCGACACCACAGGCCAGATCCCAACGGACCTCGGTCTGGTGGAAGGGCATCCAGTCGATACCCCGATCACGCAGTCAAGCGCGAACGGCCGCCATGGGCCGGAGGCAGCCCGGCAGGTTCTCGTAGGCGGTGACAGTGATCCAGTCGGCGCTCGGCGTGGTCATGGTGTCCATCATGCCCGGCGCCGGTCCGGCATGAGGGCCGACGGCCCTATCAGAGCCACTCGTTGATGGCCGCGACCAGTACGGTCGCCTCATAGCGGACGGCGAGCTTGTCGTATCTCGTGGCGACCGCGCGGTGACGCTTGAGGCGATTGATCCCACACTCCACCGCGTGCCGCTCCTTGTAGTCGTCCTTGTCGAACTTCGGCGGCCGGCCACCGCGGGAGCCGCGCTTCTTGCGGTTGGCGATCTGGTCGCGCTTCTCCGGGATCGTGCAGCAGATCTTGCGTTTGCGCAGGTAGGCGCGATTCGCGCGGGAGCCGTACGCCTTGTCGGCGCGGACCTTGTCCGGCCGGGTGCGCGGCCGTCCCGGGCCGAGCCGGGGCACCCGGATGCGGCCCAGGACGACCTGGAACTGCGGGGAATCTCCGCGCTGCCCAGCCGTGATCACCAGCGACATCGGTTTCTGGGCCTGCTCAACCGCGAGGTGGACCTTGGTGGTCAGTCCACCTCGCGAGCGTCCGAGCCCGTGGTCTTCGGGCTCAGCGAAGACGCCGCCGGGCGGCTCAGCCTGCAGATCCCCCTTTTGCGGGCACCGGCCGCATGCTGGTGCGCGCGGGCGATCGTGGAGTCCACCGAGATGTCCCAGGTGATCAGGCCCTTCGCGTCGGCCTGGGCCTGGAGCTGCTCGAAGATGCAGTGCCAGGTGCCGTCGCGCTGCCAGCGGCGGAACAGACCGTAGACCGTCTCCCATGGCCCGTATCGCTCGGGAAGATCTCGCCACGGTATCCCGGTCCGGGTCCGGAACCGTATGCCGTTGATCAGCTGCCGCTTGCTGTGCACCGGCGGCCGTCCGGGCTTGATGCCCTTCGGCAGCAGCGGATCCAGCACCGTCCACTGAGCGTCAGTCAGATCTCCCCGAGCCACGAGGCAAGATCATCGCACGGCCTTGATCCACTTCTGAAACAGGCCCTAGTACTCCAGCCGGACTTCTTCATTGGCGCTGGTCAACGGCTTGGGCGTGGGGAGTGTAGCGGGCTGGAACGGGAGTGGGGCGGTTCTTTGCCGGGCCGTCCCACGAACGTGTGGCCGCGCCGCTTGTAGTGGCAGTGGCGGGCGCGTGCTTGATGTCGGCGACGCCAGTGGGACCACCTCATCGCGTGGTCGCGGTCCGGAGTACGGCGGCTGGGTTCAACTGCCAGCAGACGTCGAATTTCGGCCGGTGTGAGGTCCACGAGGTCGGGTGTGTCCCGCTCGGTGCCCCCTTTTCTCGTTCCTGGCCGGCCAGGACTGCGAGGAAGGCATGCGCGAGCATCGCGAGTGTGATGTGCCGGTACCAGCCCACGTAGCGGCGGACTTCGTACTGGTCCAGGCCGCATTCGTTCTTCGCGCTCTGGAAGCATTCCTCGACCTTCCAGCGGCAGCCGGCGACGCGTACGAGGTCGGCGACGGTGGCTTCCAGGGGTGCGCTGGCGAGGTAGTAGGCGAGTTCGTCGGGCTTGGCGATGCTGCGGCGGGCCAGCATCCAGCGCTGCCGGGTCGGTTCGTCGCCGTCGAATTCCCACACAGCGGGCAGGCGGGCTGCGGCCCAGTCGTAGAAACGCTCGCCCTTCGCGCCGCTTCCTGCTGACAGCCGCTGCCAGGCTTCGGGCGGGGCGTGGCCGATGAGGTGGTCGATGCGCGGACCGTGGACCTGCTGGGACTTGGGCACGGCCACGACGTAGGAGAGCTGGTGGTCTTCGAGGAAGCGGCGGAAGTGGGAGTCCTGGCCGTAGGCGGAGTCCGCGGTGACCCAGCCGACGGGCAGGGGCGAGGCGAGGGCACGCAGGATGATGGCCCGCGCCAGCTCTCCCTTGGTGGCGAAGACGCGGTCGTCGGGGACACGGGCAGCCCGACAGCGTTCACGGTCCTCGGTCCAGGACTTGGGCAGGTAGAGCTCGCGGTCGACCAGGGTGTGGCCGCGGAAGGTGGCGTAGGCGGCGAAGACCCCGATCTGGCAATTCTCGGTGCGGCCTGCGGTGCCGGAATACTGGCGTTGGACGCCGGCGGAGGTGGTGCCCTTCTTCACGAAGCCGGTGTCGTCGATGATCAGCACGCCGTTGTCCGCACCGAGGTACTCGGCGACGTAGGTGTGCAGGTCATCGCGGACCTCGTCGGCCTCCCAGCGACTCCGGGAAAGCAGGTGCTGCAGCCCGTCGGGGGTGGCGTGGCCAGCGTATTCGGCGAGCTGCCAGCCGTTCTTGCGGCCCACAGGGCCAAGAAGCCCACGAACGTAGTCCCGCATCCGACGCCGGGATTCCACGCGGGAAAAACGTCCTCCGATCCGCAAGAGCAGCTCAGCAAGTCCCTCTTCCCACAGGCCCGTTGGTGAATCACTCATGCGAGCGGGCTGCCCGGAACGTTGCCACTCCAAGCAGCGCGGCCACACGTTCGTGGGACGGCCCGGCAAAGAACCGCCCCACTCCCGTTCCAGCCCGCTACACTCCCCACGCCCAAGCCGTTGACCAGCGCCAATGAAGAAGTCCGGCTGGAGTACTAGTTCGTTCAGGCGTTCCCGTACGCAGGGGTTGTGTGGGTGAGTTGTATCTCCCTCACTTTGCTTGGTGCAAATGGCTGCAAAAGGTCACCCATCGGACGCCCGGCGCCCGGATGAAGGGCGCTCGACGTGTAAGTTCCGGGGCCGAGAGCCTTGGAAGGGACCAATCCGGTGAACAAGAAGCTTGCGGCCGCGCTGTCCGGCGGTGCGGTACTGGTACTTACGCTGTCGGGCTGCAGCGACGACAGCGACAACAAGGTGAACGACTGGGCCAAAAAGGTCTGTGACCAGGTCCAGCCCCAGCTGCAGAAGATCGCGAACGCCAACGCCTCCATCCAGCAGCAGACCGCCGACAACAGCAAGCCCGCCGACGTCCAGAAGACCGACTCGGCCGCCTTCCAGCAGATCTCCCAGGCCTACAAGGCGCTGGGCTCGGCGGTCGACTCGGCGGGTCCGCCGCCGGTCGACGACGGTGAGACCACGCAGAAGGAGGCCGTGAAGGAGCTCAACGCCTCCTCCGCGGCGTACGCGGATCTGCAGAAGAAGGTCGATGACCTCGACACGAAGGACCAGGCGAAGTTCGCCGACGGCCTCAAGGACATCGCTGACGAGCTGAACAAGATCAGCACCAACGGTGACGAGGCGCTGAAGAAGCTTCAGTCCGGCGAGGTCGGCACCGCGATGGCCAAGCAGGAGGGCTGCCAGAAGCCGACGGCCTCGGCATCGCCGTCGGCCGGCTCCTCGAAGTCGCCCTCGCCCTCGAAGGACTCGAAGAACTCCGAGGACCCGAAGGACTCGAAGGGTTCGAAGGAGGCGTCTCCTTCCGCCTCGCCCAGCGAGAAGTCGTAACCGGGCAGCTCCCGGCCACGGCCGCACACCCCGAACGAGCAGCTGTACGACCGCCGGCCGGCGGCCGTACGACCGGCCCGGCGGCCCCTGGCGGGCCGGCGGGCCGCTGCCGTTGTCAGTGGGAGCCGCCACAATGGGTCACGTGAGTAAGACCAGCCTTCCCGCACCCGACCATGCGACCCGGCTCCGCGAAGCCCTGCTCGCCGCCGCCTTCACCGCAGACGGGCTCCTCGACCTGCTCGGTGCGCCCGCCTACGCCGCGCTCGCCCGCAGCGAGACCGTTCCCGCGCTGCGTGCCACCCGGGGGGACGCGCCGCTCGACACGCTGGTGCGGCTCTTCCTCCTCCAATGCCCGGTTCCGGCCGGGCGGGCGGCTGCCGTGCTGCCGTTGCCGGAATGCGTGGCGGACGGCTGGCTGACCGAGTCGGACGGCGAGGTGCGCGCGTCCGTCGACGTGCGGCCGTACAGCGGGCCGGACGGCCAGGACTGGTTCATCGTCTCCGACCTGGGCTGCGCCGTCGGCGGCGCGGGCGGCATCGGCTCGCACGAGGAGGGCGTCGTCCTCGGTATCGGCGGCGCGTCCACGACCCTCGCCGGGATCACCGTCCGCAGGCCTGTCGCCTCCGCCCTCGATGTCGGTACGGGCTCCGGCATCCAGGCGCTGCACGCCTCGCAGCACGCCACCAGGGTCACCGCCACTGATCTCAACCCGCGCGCCCTCGGCTTCACCCGGCTCACTCTCGCCCTGTCCGGCGCAGCCCCGGCCGATCTGCGCGAGGGTTCCCTCTACGAACCCGTCGCCGACGAGACGTACGACCTGATCGTCTCCAACCCGCCCTTCGTCATCTCGCCCGGCGCCCGGCTCACCTACCGCGACGGCGGCATGGCGGGCGACGACCTGTGCCGGACCCTGGTGCAGCAGACCGGCGAGCGGCTGAACGAGGGCGGTTACGCCCATTTCCTGGCCAACTGGCAGCACACCGAGGACGAGGAGTGGCAGGACCGGCTGCGTTCCTGGGTGCCGCACGGCTGTGACGCCTGGGTCGTGCAGCGCGAGGTCCAGGACATCACGCAGTACGCGGAGCTGTGGCTGCGCGACAGCGGCGACCACCGCGCGGAGCCCGCGGAGTACGCCGCGCGGTACGACGCCTGGCTGGACGAGTTCGAGGCCAGCGGGACCAAGGGCGTCGGCTTCGGCTGGATCACGCTGCGGAAGTCCGCCGCAGCAGCCGCCGGGGCCCCTTCGATCGTGATCGAGGAGTGGCCGCACGCGGTGGAGCAGCCGCTCGGACCTGCCATCGAGACGCACTTCGCCCGTCAGGACTACCTGCGGAACCAGGATGACGCGGCGCTTCTGGCCGGCCATTTCACCCTCGCCGCCGAGGTCGTGCAGGAGCAGGTCGGGATGCCGGGCGCGGAGGACCCCGAACATGTGGTGCTCCGTCAGAACCGCGGTATGCGACGCGCGACGAAGGTCGACGCGGTCGGCGCCGGATTCGCGGGCGTGTGCGACGGATCGCTGCCCGCGGGTCGGATCCTCGACGCCATCGCCCAGTTGATGAACGAGGACCCGGTGCTGCTGCGTGACCGCACGCCGCAGGCCATCCGGCTGCTGGTCGAGGAGGGCTTCCTGGAGCCGGTGCCCCCGGCCGGCCGGACAGCCGGATGATCCGGATCGAGCTGGACGCGCCCTCGCTCGGCGCGACACGGATCGCGATCTGCCCGCCGTAGGACGCCCTTCCGCGGCTGGGTCTCACGATGCCGCACCGCGCCTGCTACGCCCCCGACCGACGCCCCCGACCGACGCCCCCGATTGGCGCCCCCGACTGGCGCCCCGACGGCTGCTCACAGCGGCCGTCGGGACGGGGGTTCACGGGCAGCTGGTCCGTGGTCCCCTTCGGGTCGGGCGGAGCCGTGCAGAACGTCGGCCCGGCACGCGGGAGACGCTGTTCGCCTCGCCCGCGCCGCTGCTCCGCTCTGGTCCGGCCGCGCTCTGACGTAGGTACTGAACAGCCTTTTCATCAGCGCCTTCACGCTCTTCGCGGCGTGCCTGCTGCTTGGTCCGCGGATTCCGGTTGGCGCCCTGCCCGGGCCGGCCGCGGTCCTGCTCGCCGTGGCGACGTACTGCCGCTGACCCACGCGGCCGACGCGGCGTGTGAGTTGTCGGCCGGGGGCGCCTCGACGTCATGTGAGGGCGTGCGGCGCATCCGTACGTACGACCGGTAGTCGTCGGCCGCACGTACGGATGCGCCGCACGTACGGATGACGTGTTCACAGGCCGGACCCGCTGTTCACCCGGGGTTCGCGTCGCCGACGTTCCGCGGTGCGAGCCTCCCCCCGAAACGGTGCGACACGAAGCCGTACGGCGCGGTACGACCGCGGGCACCCGCCCCGGTCCGCGCCGGGGGGACAGAGAGGCGTACGGATATGGAGAGCGGACCTGCGGTCTTCGCCGGAACGGCATTCGCGCTGTTCGGTGCCGCGCTGCTGCTGTGGACGGGGGCGTGCGTGCTGCACCGCGCGCCGGTGGCGCACAGGGTGAGCCCCGTCGCCTCCGCCGCGCTGGCCACTGTGTTCGGCGCGGTTTTCCTCGTCCTCGGGGTGTGGTGCTTCACACGCGTCTGAACAGATGCCTGAACGCGTGTCCGAATCCGGATCTGAACACGCGTCCGAATCTGCCGCGAACCGCTCGCCGCCCGGAGCGGGCCCGGAACACGCCCGGACTGCCCGCACCTCGCCCCCGGCACCCGCAGCGCAGCCACAGCGCCCCCGAAACCCGCAGGCAGCCGCCCTGCGCGCGGCGGACCGAGCGGGCCGGGCGGCAGGAAAGGCGGAAGTCGGGTTACCGTTCGAGTGGCCGTTGCGGGCTTTTGCCGTTTGACACGGGGGCGGGTTGTACCGTCACACTCCGCAGCGACAGCACCGTCGGCAGCGCGATCGCGCTGCCCGGATGCCCACCGAGCGTCGACCGGAGAGAAGAGCGAAGTTGTCCCCGACCAGCGAGACCGCACAGGGCGGCCGCCGACTCGTCATCGTCGAGTCGCCTGCCAAGGCGAAGACGATCAAGGGCTATCTCGGCCCCGGATACGTCGTCGAGGCGAGCGTCGGGCACATCCGCGACCTCCCGAACGGTGCCGCGGAGGTGCCGGACGAGTACACCGGCGAGGTGCGTCGGCTCGGCGTCGACGTCGAGAACGACTTCCAGCCCATCTATGTCGTCAATGCCGACAAGAAGGCCCAGGTCAGGAAGCTCAAGCAGCTGCTGGCCGAGTCGGACGAACTCTTCCTCGCCACCGATGAGGACCGCGAGGGCGAAGCCATCGCGTGGCACCTGCAGGAAGTGCTCAAGCCCAAGGTCCCGGTCCACCGGATGGTCTTCCACGAGATCACCAAGGACGCGATCCGGGCGGCCGTCGCCAACCCGCGCGAGCTCAACCAGCGCATGGTCGACGCCCAGGAAACCCGCCGCATCCTCGACCGCCTCTACGGCTACGAGGTCTCGCCGGTCCTGTGGAAGAAGGTCATGCCGCGGCTGTCGGCGGGCCGCGTCCAGTCCGTCGCCACCCGCCTCGTCGTCGAGCGGGAGCGCGAGCGCATCGCCTTCCGCTCCGCCGAGTACTGGGATCTGACCGGCACGTTCGCCACCGGCCGCACCGGTGACGCCTCCGATCCCTCGACGCTCACCGCCCGCCTCAGCGCGGTCGACGGGCGCCGTATCGCCCAGGGCCGCGACTTCGGTCCGGACGGGCAGCTGAAGTCCGGATCCGGCCAGACGCTGCACCTGGACGAGACGAACGCCCGCGCCCTGGCCGCCGCGCTCGCCGAGTCCACGTTCGCCGTCCGGTCCGTCGAGTCGAAGCCGTACCGCCGTTCCCCGTACGCCCCCTTCCGCACGACGACCCTCCAGCAGGAGGCGAGCCGGAAGCTGGGCTTCGGGGCCAAGGCCACCATGCAGGTCGCGCAGAAGCTGTACGAGAACGGCTTCATCACCTACATGCGTACCGACTCCACGACCCTCTCGGACACCGCGATCTCCGCGGCCCGGGCCCAGGTCACGCAGTTGTACGGGGCGAACTACCTGCCGGACAAGCCGCGCACGTACGCCGGCAAGGTCAAGAACGCGCAGGAGGCGCACGAGGCGATCCGCCCCTCCGGCGACCGCTTCCGCACCCCTGCCGAGACCGGCCTCACCGGCGACCAGTTCCGGCTCTACGAGCTGATCTGGAAGCGGACCGTCGCCTCCCAGATGAAGGACGCGGTCGGTAACTCCGTCACCGTCAAGATCGGCGGCCGGGCGAGCGACGGCCGGGACGCCGAGTTCTCCGCGTCCGGCAAGACGATCACCTTCCATGGCTTCATGAAGGCGTACGTCGAAGGCGCCGACGACCCGAACGCCGAGCTCGACGACCGTGAGCGCCGGCTGCCGCAGGTTGCCGAGGGTGACGCGCTGACCTCGGACGAGATCTCGGTCGACGGTCACGCGACGAAGCCGCCGGCCCGATACACCGAGGCCTCGCTGGTCAAGGAGCTCGAAGAGCGCGAGATCGGCCGTCCGTCGACGTACGCCTCGATCATCGGGACGATTCTCGACCGCGGGTACGTGTTCAAGAAGGGGACGGCGCTCGTGCCGTCGTTCCTCTCGTTCGCCGTGGTCAACCTGCTGGAGAAGCACTTCGGCCGGCTCGTCGACTACGACTTCACGGCCCGCATGGAGGACGACCTCGACCGCATCGCGCGGGGCGAGGCCCAGTCCGTGCCGTGGCTGAAGCGTTTCTACTTCGGTGCGACCGCCGGGGACGAGGCGGCGGGCGCCGGGAAGGCCTCCGACGCGGGCAACGGCGACGGCGACCACCTCGGCGGGCTCAAGGAGCTCGTCACCGACCTCGGCGCCATCGACGCCCGCGAGATCTCCTCGTTCCCCGTCGGCAACGACATCAAGCTCCGGGTCGGCCGGTACGGCCCGTACATCGAGCGCGGCGAGAAGGACTCCGAGGGCCACCAGCGCGCGGACGTCCCCGAGGACCTGGCCCCCGACGAACTGTCCGTCGAGTACGCGGAGGAGCTGCTGGCCAAGCCGAGCGGCGACTTCGAACTCGGTGCTGACCCGGTCAGCGGGAACCAGATCATCGCCAAGGACGGGCGCTACGGCCCGTACGTCACCGAGGTGCTGCCCGAGGGCACCCCGAAGACCGGCAAGAACGCGGTGAAGCCGCGGACCGCCTCGCTCTTCAAGTCGATGTCGCTGGACACGGTGACGCTGGCCGACGCGCTGAAGCTGATGTCGCTGCCGCGCGTCGTCGGCGAGGACGCCGAGGGCGTCGAGATCACCGCGCAGAACGGCCGCTACGGCCCGTACCTGAAGAAGGGCACGGACTCGCGGTCGCTCACCTCCGAGGACCAGCTCTTCGACATCACGCTCGATGAGGCGCTGGCGATCTACGCCCAGCCGAAGCAGCGCGGCCGGGCCGCGGCCAAGCCGCCGCTGAAGGAACTGGGCACGGACCCGGTGAGCGGGGCGCCGGTGGTCGTGAAGGACGGCCGCTTCGGCGCGTACGTCACCGACGGCGAGACGAACGCGACGCTGCGGTCCGACGACAGCGTCGAGGAGATCACGCCGGAGCGCGGCTACGAACTGCTCGCCGAGAAGCGGGCCAAGGGGCCCGCCAAGAAGAAGACGGCGAAGAAGGCCCCGGCCAAGAAGGCGACCGCGAAGAAGGCGCCTGCGAAGAAGGCGGCCGCGGCCAAGAAGACCGCCGCGAAGAAGACGACGACGGCGGCGGCCAAGAAGACCGCGGCCAAGAAGACGACTGCGACGGCGGCGAAGAAGGCCGCTTCTGCGGCGGCGTCGACGGAGGAGTGACCTCGCGGGGTTCCTGAACGCCGGACGGGCTGGAGATGTCTCTCCAGCCCGTCCGGCGTTTGTTTGGTGCTCTTGGTGGCGGGCGGTGCGCCGGGGGCGGGTGGGGTGCGCCTGCGGCGGGCCTTGTCCCTCCCCTCCGCGCCCCTTCCCGTATCCGGGGCTCCGCCCGGCCCCCGCTCCTCAAACGGAGGGGCTGGGATCCGGAGGGGCTGGGGGATGGGCCAGTCGGGTGGCGGGCTGGGGAGGGGCTGGGATGGCGGTTGCCCGGGGTGGTGGGCTGGAACCGCGGTGGGAACGGGTGTGGAGCGGGTGCCTGGCGGTCGTATGTTCGGACGCGGCCCCCGGGCACCGGTCTGCTCCCGATAGGCTGGGCGGATGACGCGAGCCGAGCAGCCAACGGTCGTGAGCCCCACCTCCGACACACTTGCCGCAGACTCACGCGAGCGCGCCGTACGAGCCCTGTTGCGTATTCCCCCGCTGAAGCGGTTGTGGAGCGCCCAGCTCGTCGGCGGTATCGGCGATGCACTCGCCCTTCTCGTGCTGGTGTTGCTGTCGCTGCAAGCGGCGGTCCTTGAGGGCTCATTCGGATCCGGATACCGCGGGGCGGCCTTTGCCGTCGCCGCCGTGTTCGGTGCCCGGATTATTTCCACCTTGCTCTTCGGAGCCGTACTTCTGGGGCCTTTGACGACCCTGACGGCGCCGGGCGGGCCGATCGACCGGCGGTGGCTGATGATCGGGGCGGACGGGCTGCGGCTCGCGCTGCTGGTCGTCGCGCCGCTGTGGATCGACTGGATGCCCGACCGGGCGCTCATGATGATCCTGATCACCGTGTTCGTCACCGGCGTCGGTGAACGCCTGTGGCGGGTCGCCAAGGAGAGTGCCGCTCCCGCGCTGCTGCCCGCCCCGCCCATCGAGGGCGCCGCGGTACGCCCGCTGCCGGACCACCTCGACGCGCTGCGCCGGCTCTCCCTGCGGACCGACTTCGCCGCCGTCCCCGTCGCCGCGGCCGTGCTGCTGGTGGCCACGCTGATCGGGAATCTGCTGGGCTCGGGCCTGGACTGGTTCTCCTTCCACCAGGCGGCCCTCGGCTCGTACGTCGCGGCCGGGCTGTTCTCCGCCTCCATCTCCATCCTGTACTTCCTGGAACTGCCCGGTACGGCCACGCCCCGGCCGCGCTCCCCCCTGGAGGGGCTGCGCCGGCCGACCACCGGCAGCGGACCGGACAAGGGCCGTACCGGTGCCGTCCCGCTGATCGTCGGGACCTGCGCCGCTGTCGCCGGAGCGATCGCGGCCGCGGGTGCCGCCGCCGTACTGCACGCCACCGACCTGGGCGGCGGCCCCGCCACCCTCGCGCTGCTGATCCTGGCCCTCACCGGCGGTACGGGTGTCGGTATCCGCACCGCCGGCAAGGTGCTGCCGGCGCTGTCGCGGCGACGGCTGCTCTCCCTGGCCACCGCCGTCACCGGAGTCGCGCTCCTGGTGATGGGCCTGGTGCCGGACACGGCGACCGTCGTGCTGATCGCGGTGCTCGCCGGGTACGCGGCGGGCGTCGCCGCGAACACCGGCCATGTCCTCGTCGATCAGGAGACCGAGGAATTCCGCCGGGCCCGGACCACCGAACACCTCCAGGCCGTCGTCCGGGTCCTGATCGCGCTCGGCGCGGTCGGGGGCCCGCTGCTGGCCGCCGCCATCGGTACGCACCGGCTGACGGCCGGTGACTTCGTCTTCGCGCACGGCGGTGCCGCTTTCACCCTGATGCTGATCGGCGCCCTGCTGCTGCCGGTTGCCGCGATCGTGCTCGCGAAGACGGACGACCGTTCCGGAGTGCCGCTGCGGCGCGATCTGCGCGAGGCGCTGCGTGGCGGCGATCCGGCCGTCGCACCCGCCGCGACCGGTTTCTTCCTCGCCCTGGAGGGCGGCGACGGAGCCGGCAAGTCCACCCAGGTCGAGGCGCTCGCCGAGTGGATCCGGGCCAAGGGACACGAGGTCGTCGTCACCCGGGAGCCCGGGGCCACGCCCGTCGGCAAGCGGCTGCGGTCGATCCTGCTCGACGTGTCTTCGGCCGGGCTCTCCAACCGTGCCGAGGCGCTGCTGTACGCCGCCGACCGTGCCGAGCACGTCGACTCGGTCGTGCGTCCGGCGCTCGAACGCGGCGCCATCGTCATCTCCGACCGCTACATCGACTCGTCCGTCGCCTACCAGGGCGCCGGGCGCGATCTCGCGCCGACCGAGATCGCCCGGATCTCGCGGTGGGCGACGAGTGGGCTCGTACCGCATCTGACGGTGCTCCTGGACGTCGACCCGGAGACCGCGCGCGAACGGTTCACCGAGGCGCCCGACCGGCTGGAGTCCGAGCCGCCCGAGTTCCACGCCCGGGTGCGGTCCGGCTTCCTGACACTGGCCGCGGCCGACCCGACGCGCTATCTGGTGGTGGACGCCGGCCAGGAACCGGAGTCGATCACCACGGTGGTACGGCACCGGCTCGACCAGCTCCTTCCGCTCTCCGAGGCCGAGATCAAGGCCCTGGAAGCGGCACGCAAGGCCGCCGAGGAAGAGGCCAGGCGCCTCGCCGAGGAAGAGGCGGCGCGCAAGGCCGAGGAGGAGCGCCTGGAGCGCGAGCGGCAGGAACAGCTCGCCAAGCTCCGCGCCGAGGAGGAGGAGCGCAAGCGCCGCGAGCTGGAGGAAGCACGCCGGCGCGAGGCCGAACGCCAGGCGGAGGAGGCCCGGCAGCGCGCCGAGGAGGCCCGCCGGATCGCGGAGGAGGAGCGGGCCCGGCTGGAGGCCGAGGAAGCGGCCCGCGAGGTCGAGCAGGCTCGGCTGCGCCGCCAGGCCGAGGAGGAGGCGCGGCAACGCCGGGAGGCCGAGGCGCAGCGTCTTGAGAAGCAGCGCAAGGCCGAGGAGTCGCTGCTGAGGGCCGAGGCGGCACGCCGCCAGGCCGAGGCCGAAGCGGCTGAGGCGGCCGAGACCGCGCGTGCGGAAGCCGCCGCGGCCGAGGCGGAAGCGGCGGAGGCCGAGGCGGCCGCGAGGGCTTCCCGGTCGTCCGGGTCGTCCAGGGCGTCCGGCTCGTCCTCGTCGTCCGGCTCGTCCGGGCCGGACAACGAGCTGACGGTGCCGACCCCGATCGTCAACCCGAACGAGATCACTCAGCCGGTTCCTTCCCCGGGGGAGCCGTCGTCCGGCGCCACCCGTTCCCGTTCCCGGTCCTCGTCCGCCACCTGGCCCTCCGACGAGGCCGAGACGACGATGATCCCGAAGGTCACCGACCCGTCCGAGCGCTCCGGCGGGCGGGACGCGACAGGCGCGACGGACGAGACGACGGTGCTTCCGCCGGTACGGGACGCGGGCCGCGAGTCCGTGCGGGACGCCGATCCGGCCGACCGGGTACCTCGGGGCATCTTCCGCGACGAGCACCCGGCCGGCTCCGTGCCGGAGCGCGAGAACGAGCGCACCCGCGAGCTCCCGCAGGTCACCGACCCGCACGCGCCCCAGCAGCCGGCCCCGGACCAGCAGGAGCGCTCCGGCCGGCCGTCCCGGCGGCCCCGCCCCGACTGGGCGGAGGAGACCCCGCTGGACGATCTGCCGACACTGGCGGACGAACTGCTCGGCGACCACGACGACGAGGGCCCCGCGTCCTCGGGCCGGGGACGTCGCCCGCGCCGCTGATCCGGTACGCGGAGGGAGTCCCGGGCTGCCCGGGACTCCCTCTTCGTGCCGGTCACCGGGTGACCGGTCACCCGGTCTGCCGGGATTGTCAGACCCGTCCCCCACAATGGGAAGCCGGATCGACGCCTGATCGGCGCCTGATCGACGAGAGTCACGGCGAGAGCCATGACGAGAGCCGCACAGGGCCGCGCCGCCGTTCCACGGAAGGGCAGCGCGGCCGCACACCACCGGAAGGGCGGTGACCCATGTCCGTATGGGACGACCTGGTCGGCCAGGACCGGGTGCAGGAGCAGCTCGGCGCCGCCGCCCGGGACGCCGACGTGCTGGTCTCCGCCATCTCGGCGGGAGAGCCGGTGCCGTCCGGCTCGAAGATGACCCACGCCTGGCTGTTCACCGGCCCGCCGGGCTCCGGACGGTCCACCGCCGCCCGCGCCTTCGCCGCCGCTCTGCAGTGCACCAGTCCGGACCGCGCCCTGGGCGGGGCGCCGGGCTGCGGTTTCTGCGACGGCTGTCACACCAGCCTCATCGGTACGCACGCCGATGTCGACGTGATCCGCACCGACCTGCTCTCCATCGGTGTGAAGGAGACCCGAGAGCTGGTCCGCCGCGCCCAGCTCTCCCCGGCCGTCGGACGCTGGCAGGTCATCGTCATGGAGGACGCCGACCGCCTCACCGAAGGCGCGGGCAACGTCCTGCTGAAGGCGATCGAGGAGCCCGCGCCCCGTACCGTGTGGCTGCTCTGCGCGCCCTCGCTGGAGGACGTACTGCCCACGATCCGGTCCCGCTGCCGTCACCTCACGCTGCGCACCCCGTCGGTCGACGCGGTCGCCGACGTCCTGATCCGGCGTGACGGCATCGACCCGGAGCGGGCCGCGGCCGCCGCCCGCGCCACCCAGGGCCACATCGGCAGGGCCCGCCGCCTCGCCACGGACGAGCGGGCCCGGTCCCGTCGCGCGGCGGTCCTCAAACTGCCGCTGCGCGTCGAGGACATCGGCGGCTGCCTCAAGGCCGCGCAGGAGCTGATCGACACCGCCACCGACGACGCGAAACAGGTCGCCGAGGACGTGGACGTCAAAGAGACGGAAGACATGAAGGCCGCGCTCGGCGCGTCCGCCGGAGGCCGGATGCCGCGGGGCACGGCCGGGGTGATGAAGGAGCTGGAGGACAAGCAGAAGCGCCGCAAGACCCGTACGCAGCGCGACAGCCTCGATCTGGCACTCACCGAACTGACCGGCTTCTACCGCGACGTGCTCGCTCTCCAGCTGGGCTCGCGGATCGCCATCGCCAATACCGACGCGCAGGACTCCCTCGACCGCATCGTCCGCTCGTCCACCCCCGAGCGGACCCTGCGCCGGATCGAGGCAGTGATCGCCTGCCGCCGGGCGCTGGACCGCAACGTGGCCCCGCTGCTCGCGGTCGAGGCCATGACGATGGCGCTGCGGGCCGGCTGACGTCACGGGTCCGGCGGCCATCAGGGTCCAGCGGACACCACTGTCCAGCGGCCACCGCTGTCCAGCGCCATGCCCCCGGATCATCCACTGCCCATCGATCCACCGAGTGTCACCGAATCACCCGGATGAGCAGGGAATCGGGCGAGTCGTCGCCCGGCGGCTACGCTCCGGACATGGACACCAGGCGCCCGCTCCGCACCCTCGCCATCGCGCTCGGCACTGCCGGCCTCCTCATCTCCGGCTGCAGCAGTGGAAGTTCGACGACGAGCGCCTCGTCGTCAATGCCGAGGGCAGCTGTCTCCCCCGTCCCCGCGGCGCTGAAGACGTTCTACGCGCAGCACCTCAGCTGGCGGGACTGCGGCGTCACCGGATTCCAGTGCGCCACGATGAAGGCGCCGCTCGACTACGCGAAGCCGGACGACGGCGAGATCAAGCTGGCGGTCTCCCGCAAGAAGGCCACCGGGCCCGGCAAGCGGATCGGCTCCCTGCTGGTGAATCCGGGCGGCCCCGGCGGATCGGCCATCGGCTACCTCCAGAGCTACGCCGCGATCGGCTACCCCGCCCAGGTGCGGGCCCGGTACGACATGGTGGCCATCGATCCGCGAGGGGTGGCGCGCAGCGAACCCGTCGAATGTCTCACCGGTCCGCAGATGGACGCCTACACCCAGGTCGACCAGACGCCGGACGACGCCGGCGAGGTCACCGCGCTGAGCGGTGCGTTCAAGAAGTTCGCCACGGGCTGCGAGCAGCACTCCGGGGAGATCCTGCCGCATGTCTCCACCGTCGAGACGGCGCGTGACATGGACGTCCTGCGCGCTCTGCTCGGCGACGACCAGCTGAACTACGTCGGGGCCTCGTACGGCACCTTCCTGGGCGCGACGTACGCCGAACTCTTCCCCGCACGGTCAGGCCGGCTCGTCCTCGACGGTGCGATGGACCCGTCGCTTCCCTCGGTCGAGATCAACCGCGACCAGACCGCGGGGTTCGAGACGGCGTTCCAGTCCTTCGCCGGGGACTGCGTCAAGAAGGCGGACTGCCCGCTCGGCACCACGTCCGCCTCCGACGCGGCGAACAGGCTGAAGCAGCTCTTCGCCGGCCTCGACGCCAAACCGATTCCCACGGGTGGCCCCCGCAAGCTCGGCGAGTCCCTCGCCACCACGGGGGTCATCGCCGCCATGTACGACGAGTCGGCCTGGCCCCAGCTCCGCGAGGCGCTCACCGCTGCCGAGAAGGGCGACGGTTCCGGCCTGCTCTCCCTGGCGGACAGCTACTACGAGCGCGAGCCCAACGGCACGTACGCGAACCTGATGTACGCCAACGCGGCCGTGAACTGCATCGACCTCCCGCCCGCCTTCACCACCTCCAAGGCGGTCACCCAGGCGCTCCCCACCTTCGAGAAGGCCTCCCCGGTCTTCGGCAAGGGCTTCGCCTGGGCCTCCCTGAACTGCGCCTACTGGCCGGTCCGCGCCACCGGCACCCCGCACCGCATCAAGGCCGAGGGCGCGGCCCCGATCGTGGTGGTCGGCACCACCCGGGACCCGGCCACCCCGTACAAGTGGGCCAAGGGCCTTGCCGGCCAGCTCTCCTCCGGGACCCTCCTCACCTACGAGGGCGACGGCCACACGGCGTACGGCCGCGGCAGCGACTGCATCGACACGGCGATCAACACGTACCTTCTGGAAGGCACCCCGCCGAGCGACGGCAAGAAGTGCTCCTGACCCCACCCGCCCCGCCACTGACCTGCGACTACACCCTGGCGACAGGGCGGTACTGAGCACCCCTGGAAACTGTGTAGACTTGGGCCCGCTGCTGATCGCACCATGGTGTGGCAGGGCGTGCCGCCTTAGCTCAGTTGGCCAGAGCAACGCACTCGTAATGCGTAGGTCTCGGGTTCGAATCCCGAAGGCGGCTCGGAATTACCCCAGGACTCACTCGCCGTGACCTGGGGTTTTTTCATGTCCGGGGCATGCCGAGCCGGACGACGGGGATGTCGTGGAGCTGCTTGCGTGAGCGATGCGTGAGCGGAGCGGACCGGCCTCCCTTTGTAACGAGCGTGCCGTCTGCGGCCGTGGTGTGGTGATGACCACCGCTGACCCGCTGCCTGTGAGCGACGTTCTCAGCGGGCCGGCCTGCGATGCCCACGTGGCATGACCCACATCCAAGGCGGCCAGCCGGCGCTCCTGGGAGCCTGATTTACGCGTCGCGGCGGCGAGCCTGTTCCTGCCCTGCAGGCGGCGAGAGGGCGGCGAGTCGCCTGAATGGCGCGCACGGCGCGAAGTCCAGGAAGGGGCGGACATCCCCATGGGTCTGTCAAACGTTCGGCTCTGTTCCGTAGTCGGTGGTGACGGCATGGGACTGGCGCGAGCCGTCCAGGACCGACGACGAGAAGACGCCCGAGTCCGCCGAGGCCCTCAACGGGGCGGACACGGGCGCCTGCATGCACGTGGACCCGGCGTTCACCTGGTGAGACGAGGACGGGCCCCTCTCCGGAAGGACCGAAGGAGAGGGGCCCGGCGCGTCACCCGGTCAGCGCCAGCGGAAGGACGCGTTGTTGTTGTACGTGTTGACGAGGTTGCCCTTGTCGCGCGGCGGGGCCACGTCGGAGGCGCCGGCGTAGTTGGAGTTGAAGTACGACACGCCGGTCTTGCTGTCGTGGCTGTTGGCGTAGGACGCGGCGTTGTTCTTCACGTGGGTGCCGACGCCGTTGGTGCCGTCGCCGCCGTTCGAGAAGATCATCGGGTACCCGCCGATGTTGTCCCAGTTGGAGATGTTCTCGTAGGTGGCGGTCCAGCCGCCCTTCTGGTTGGAGTTGTACCAGAGGCAGTAGTCGACATCGATGACACCACCGCACAGGCTGTCGGGGATGCTGTCGGCCTGTGCGGGCGCGGCGGTGGCCAGCATGCCCAGGGTGCCGGCGGCGGCCAGCGCGGCGGCCACGGCGGACTGACGGATACGCATGATGTTCTCCTCAGGTGGTCGGCTCAGGGTGGTCGGCTCGGGTGGTCGGTTCGGTTGGTCAGCGCCAGCGGAAGGACGCGTTGTTGTTGTACGTGTTGACGAGGTTGCCCTTGTCGCGCGGCGGGGCCACGTCGGAGGCGCCGGCGTAGTTGGAGTTGAAGTACGACACGCCGGTCCTGCTGTCGTCGCTGTTGGCGTAGGACGCGGCGTTGTTCTTCACGTGGGTGCCGACGCCGTTGGTGCCCTGGCCGCCGTCCGAGAAGTTCATCGGGTACCCGTTGCCGCTGTAGTTGTCCCAGTTGGCGACGTTCCCGGTCGTGGCGGTCCAGCCGCCCTTCTGGTTGGAGTTGTACCAGAGGCAGTAGTGGCTATCGATGACACCGCCGCACAGGCTGTCGGGGATGCTGTCGGCCTGTGCGGGCGCGGCGGTGGCCAGCATGCCCAGGGTGCCGGCGGCGGCCAGCGCGGCGGCCGCGGCGGACTGACGGATACGCATGATGTTCTCCCTGAGTGGTGTTGCCTGAGTGGTGTTGTCAGCTGGACTGGCCGAGTTCGGCTGCGGCACGCTTGAGCTGGTCGGTCTTGTGCCGCTCGATCCGGGCGAAGGTCTCGGGGTCCTTCTCGATCTCCCTGCGCTGCAACTCGGATTCGACGTCGAACCAGGCACGGACGAGTCCGGTCTTCTTCTTGCATTCGACGTCCGCTCGGGCCGTCGAAATCTCCTTCTGGTCCGCCTTCTTGCCGGCGAAGTCCGGGTTGTCGATGGCGTCCATGGGCGAGTCGTAGCGGTAGCCCTTGGCCGTCATGCACGACGACCAGGTACGGAAGGCGACGAGCACCCGGGGGTCCTTCTGACTGCGGGCGTAGCTGCTCAGGTTGAGGGTGCGGGCCGCCTCGTCGGGTCCGAACTCGTCGGCGCTGCCCGCGAGCCGCTTCTTGGCCTTGCCGATGCAGCCGCCACCGGAATCGAACGTGCCGTCCGCGAGGGGCTCGCCGGACAAGGTGACGCGGGCCGCCTTGCTCAGCGACTTGAGGGCGCTGTCCCGCCCGGCCGGCGGGGCCGGGAAGTGGTATCCGTAGGCCTGCGCGGTGTGGCTGTTGGCGACGCCGTAGCGGCGGTCCATGACACCGATGTCCGGGGACTGGTTGTCGTCCGGCCGGTAGGCGAAGCCGGCCTCCTTCATGCAGTCCACGGCGAGGCTGCTCATGGCCCGGGTCAGCTGGGCGATCTCGGACTCCGAGAAGATGTACGCCTCCACGGGCAGGGCCAGGTCCGTGGTGAGGCTGGACGACGCGGGCGCGATGGAGTTGTCCGGCTGCCGGGGCGCGGCCGTTTCGTCGGAGTCGCCGCCGCACCCCGTGAGGAGCAGGGCACCGGTGAACAGTGCGGCCACTGCCGCCTTCGTCGTCTTTCGCACATCTCTTCCTTGCAGGCGTGGAGGGGCGGGGCGGATCAGCGGCGCAGGGCCTCCGCGGGCTGGATGCGGCTGGCCCGCCAGGCGGGGTAGAGCCCCGCGAGCAGCCCGGTGATCAGCCCGATCGCGGGGGCGGCCACGACGGTCGCCGGGTGGATGACGGGGGTCCAGTCGCGGACGACCGCCATGGCGACGACGGTGACCGTGCCGAGGCTGGTGCCGATCAGGCCGCCGAGCGCACCCAGGGCGCCCGACTCGGCCAGGAACTGGAGGGTGATGTGGCGGCCCCGGGCGCCCAGGGCGCGGCGCAGTCCGATCTCGCCGGTGCGCTCGAGGACCGCGACCAGGGTGGTGTTGGCGATGCCGACCGCGCCGATCACCAGGCAGATGCCGGCCAGCAGCATGAACAGTTCGTCCAGGTCGGAGGTGACGCGGCCGCGCAGGCTCCGCGGGTCCGGCGGCGGCACCGCCTTGAAGTACTCGGGGTGTGCCGGGTCGAGGGCCAGGGCTGCCTCCGAGGCGATCTGCCGGGCCGCCCCCAGGTCGGTCGCGATGAGCATCTGCGCCCGCGCGCCGCGGTCCGGGCCGCCCCAGATCCGCTCGGCGGTGGTCCGCGGCACCACCACCGACAGCAGCAGGTCGGCCCTGCGCTCGACGTCCGCGACGATGCCGATGACGGTGAAGGCGTGGTCGCCCACGAAGACCGCCGGCGCGGTCTCCAGGGTGGTGATGCCCAGCCGTGCGGCCAGCCCCGAGCCGATCACCGCAACGTTCTCGCCCCGCCGGTCGTGGTAGGCGTCGAAGGTCCGGCCCTGCTCCAGGACGGGTCCGGCCGCTTCGAGGATCCCGGGGGAGGCCGCGACGACCTCGGTCCGCTCCCCTTCGCCGCCGGTCCCGGGCGGCGCGGCCGACACGAGTTGCTCCGGTGCCAGCCGCACCGGCCAGTACACGCCCGCCTTCCGCACGCCGTTGAGCGCCTCGATGCGGCGGTCCGCGTCGGCCGGGAAGGCGTTCGCCAGGTACTCGGGCTGCTCGCCGCCGGTGTCCTCGACGGATACCTGGGTGGCGGTCAGCTCATTGAAGCGGGAGTCGATCTGCGAGGACGTGGTGGCCGTGAGGCCGAGGACCACGACGAAGGTGCCGACTCCCAGGACGGTGCCGAGCGCGGTGAGCGCGGAGCGCGCGGGGCGTTGCAGGATGCCGGCGGCGCACTCGGAGAGCAGGTCGCGCCGGCTCAGATGGGACCGCTCGCGTCGCGGCGCCCTGCGCGGACGCAGCTTCACGCGGCCACCACCTGTTCGCTGAGCATGCCGTCCCGGATCGTGACGGTGCGCTGGCCGCGCGCCGCGACGTCCGGGTCGTGCGTGATCACGAGGAGGGTCATGCCGTCGCGGTGGAGCTCGTCCAGGAGCTGCAAAATCGATTCCGCGGTGGCGGTGTCGAGGTTGCCGGTCGGTTCGTCGCACAGCAGCAGCGAGGGCCGGGCGACCAGCGCGCGGGCGACGGCGACGCGCTGTTGCTCACCGCCGGACAGCCGGGTGGGCAGCGCATCGGTGCGGTGGCCGAGGCCGACCCGCTCCAGCGCCTCGCGGGCCCGCCCGGCGCGGGCGCGGCGCTCGGCGGAGTTGTAGACCATGGCCAGCATCACGTTCTCCAGCGCGGAGCGGTGCGGCAGCAGGTGGAAGCTCTGGAAGACGAACCCGATCCGTCGCCCGCGCAGCCCGGTGCGGTCGGCGTCGCCGAGGGCGGCAGTGTCGATGCCGTCCAGGAGGTAGCGGCCCTCGTTGGGCGCGTCGAGCAGCCCAGCGATGTTGAGGAAGGTCGACTTGCCGGAGCCGGAGGGGCCGACGACCGTGACGTACTCGCCCCGGCGTACGGCGAGTTCACATTCCCGCAGCGCCCGCACCGGCGGTGGTCCCGGGTAGGTGAGGCCGACGCCCCGGAACTCGACGACCGGAGGTGCGACCTGGCCGTCGCTCACCGCGCGACGCCCACGACGACCTTGTCGCCCGCGGCGAGCCGCGCGCCCTCGGCCGGAACGACCTCGGTGTAGCCGTCCCCGGAGGTGCCGGCCCGGACCTCGACGCGCCGCCGCCCGCCGGAAGCGTCCAGGACGGTGATGCTGGTGCGGGAGTCGGCCCCGGCGGAGAGGGCGGACACGGGGACGACGAGCACCTTCTTGCCCGAGGTGGCGGCCTCGATGGTCAGACGAACGTCCTGCCCGGCGAGCCGGGCCGGGAGCGGGGCGCCGGGCTTGACGACGACGGCGTACCCCTGGCTGTCCGCGGCCGCGCCCTGGTCCCCGCCCTCGGCGGCGGTGGGGACGTCGGCCACCGAGGCGACCGTGGCGGTCACCTTGTCGCCGTAGACCTCGGACAGCACCTCGACCTTCTGGCCGGGACGGATCAGGCCCTTCTCCTGGGCGCCCAGCGATCCCTTGACCACCAGCCGGCCGGCGGAGACGGTCGCGAGCTTCTCGCCGACCTCGCTGCCGACCTTGGCGGTCATGGAGTCGACGCGGGCCGGGAAGCCGGAGAGGAAGACCACCTCGGAGGCGGGGAGCATGGGGCCCGACTTCGCCTCGGCCTCGGCGAGGTGCGTCCGCGCCTCGGCCAGGTCCTCGCGGGCGTAGCGGATCGCGTCGGCGTCCCGCATTTTCCCGGGCTTGGTCCTGAGCAGCCCGTCGAGCTGACGCTGGGCCTGCTTCACACCGTCCCGGGCGGCGCCGACCGGGACGCCGTCCGTGCCCTCGGCCACGCCCGAGGCAGGGACGGGCTCGTAGCCGATGGCGGCGTAGAGCGCGGCGACGGCCTGCTTGGTGCCGGGGCCGTAGGTGCCGGACGGGTCGGATCCGGTGGAGTGGCCCACCGACGTCAGGGCCTGCTGGAGCTGGCGGACGTCGTCGCCGTGGTTGCCGGGCTTGAGGTCGCGGTAGACGGGGAGGGCACCCGGCAGCGCAAAGACCGGCCGGCCGGAGACCTCCACAAGGACCCGGCCCGCCGGGAACGTCTGGCCGGAGCGGACCATCACCTTCGTGACGACGGGCGCGGTCGACCCGTCCACGGTCGTGCCGACCGGGGCGAGGTTGACCGTCTGCGAGGCGGAGACGGTGCCGCGGGTGACGACGGTGTCCGCCAGGACGCGCCGCTCGACCGGCGCGGTGAGCACGTCGCGGGCCGGCGGTCCGGCGTCGGCCGCGGCCTGGGCGGGCGACTTGACGAAGGACGAGGTCCACAGGGCGGCACCCGCGAGCACGACGGCGCCCGCCGCCATCGCGGCCACGGCACGCTTGCGTCGGGACAGCCCGGTCTGCTCCCTGACTTCGGACATCAGCCCCCCAATGTCGCGGCCGCGTACCGGAGTTGGTCACGTTCCGCAGCCATGTCCGAGGCGAAGCTGATCACCCGGGCCGAGGAGCTGTCAAGGAGATTTTCTGGCCATGGCTTTACCGGAACGTGACGAGACGCTGACAGGATCATCATCTATCCGGGGTTCCCCCGCTGCGCGGGAGTGGCTGACGCGCCGATCAGGGCGGGTTGACGTGGCTTCAGGTTCACGGTTCGGTCGCTGCCCGGTTGGCGTAGTGCTTCTCTTCGAACTCGACCGGGCTGTGACCTGCCCGGATCGGTCGTTTCCCGGAGATGGCGCGCGGCCGTCCCTCACGCTTCGGGCTGTCGAGTAACGAAGCACGAGAGACAGGCAGTTGCCATGAGTCTTCCGTCCGCGTGCCTCGACGTGGGGCAGTTGGGTGTTTTGTCCGAATTCCGAACCGAGTCCTACGATTGCCTCTACCCCCGCGCGGACGCGCTCTTCGAGCTGACCGACGCGGGTGTTGCGCGCGGACGGGCCGGTCACCTCTCTGTCGGAGCTGACGTTGACCGCCGAGTACCAGCGTGGGCACGGCGCGATGTCACACGAAACGGATCACCGGTCCGATGCGGTCCCTGTGGTGACATCGTGGCGTGCCTCTTCGGCTCGGTGGATGGCGCGTGCCGCGTTGATGAGGCCGATGTGGCTGAATGCCTGGGGGTAGTTGCCCAGGGCTTCCCCGGTGGTGGAAGACACTTCTTCGGCCAGTAGACCGACGTCGTTGGCGCAGGCGAGAGCGGTATCGAAGACGTCGCGGGCGCGGGCGACCTCGCCGGTCAGGGCCAAGGCGTGGGCGAGCCAGAAGGTGCAGAGCAGGAACGCGCCCTCGTCTGACGCGAAGTCGTCGCCGAGGTAGCGGCGTACCTGTCCGCGAGGGTCCGTCAGCTGGTCCATGATCGCTGTCACGGTGGACCGGATCCGGGGGTCGTCGCCGGGCAGGAAGCCGACGAGGGGCAGCATGAGGGCTGAGGCGTCGAGTTCGTTCGATCCGAACGACTGGGTGAAGGCTCCCATGCGCGGGTTCCACCCTTGGGTTTCGATGGCGGTGCGGATCGTCTGGCGGGTGTCGCGCCAGCACGTGACGTGTTCGGCGGTTGCCCCGAGCGTGGGTGCGAGGTCGATGGCGCGGTCGAGTGCGACCCAGCACATGAGTTTCGAGTAGACGAAGTGGCGGCTGGGCCCTCGTACCTCCCAGATGCCCTGGTCGGGCTCGTTCCAGCGGCGGGCGGCGGTCTCGGCCGCCTGGAGGAGGAACGTGCGGGTGGACGGGTCGAACCACGCGCTGCGAGGGCGAGTCTGCTGGGCTGCGTCGAGGAGTTCGCCGTAGACGTCGAGCTGGTGCTGGCGCCACGCGTCGTTGCCGGCGCGCACCGGTGCGCTGCCGCGCCAGCCGGAGAGGTGGGTGAGGGTGCGCTCGCTGAGGTCCCTTTCACCACCGATGCCGTACATGACCTGGAGGTCGACGCCGCGGTCGAGCTGGGTCGCCGCAGCCTGGGCGAGGAATCCGAAGTAGGCGGCCTTCTCCTTCTCGCAGGCCGCGGTGGACAGGGCCTGGAGAGTGAAGCTGGCGTCACGGACCCAGGTGTAGCGGTAGTCCCAGTTGCGGTCGGCCCCGACGCTCTCGGGAAGGGATGTGGTGGCCGCTGCGACGATGGCACCGGTGGGCGTGAAGGTCAGTGCCCGCAGCACGCGTCCGCTGTGGCTGACCTCCTCCTGCCACGGGCCGCGGTAGCCCCGGTGGATCTGCGTCCACGAGCGCCATCCCTTGATCGTGTCGCTCAGCCGGCGACGGATGCGCCTTCCTCGCCAGGGCTCCGCTTCGTCGTCACCCCAGACGGAGAGGGACGACAGGGCGAATTCGAGCCGCTCGCCCGCCCGCAGCTCGGTCTCGCCATGCGCGGTCGAACCGTCGATCCGCAGCGGGAGAGGGGTGGACAGGATGAGGCGATGGCTGCCTCCGTACGCGCTGAGCCCGCCCCGTACGACGGACATCACCGGGTGGACGAGGCCGAACTCGGGCCGTGGCGCGAAACTGGTCTCCACGGCCACCGAGCCGCTGGTGCAGGTCAGCTGACGCAGTAGAACGCCCGGTGAGGACGCTCCGAGCGCGTGTCCGCGTTCTCGGTGCCCCATCGCCAGACCGTCGAGGAGGACGGCCGTGCCGGTGGCGGTACGGAAGGTGGTTTCCAGCACCAGGGTTTCCGGCACGTAGCGGCGGACCACCTCGCTCGGCCCGGTGGGGCGGACCGACCAGTGGCCGGCCTCCTCGTCGAGCAGGCGGCCGAAGACCGCAGGGCTGTCGAAGCGGGGAAGGCACAGCCAGTCCAGGGAACCCTCTGTGGAGATCAGTGCTGCCGAGCGGCAGTCCGACAGCAGGGCGTAGTCGCCGATCGGGCGCGTGCTCACAGCTGTCCGGCCTGACCGGCGGGCGGGGCAGGGCAGGAGGACCTGGATGCCGCCGGTTCCTCGCGTTCGGTCACGGCGATGTCTCGGGGTCCGGTCCGCTCTTGCCCGGTTCGCGCGGTGTCGCCGGGGCCGGGGCCGCGGGCGGTGTCCGCTTCGGGGGGCGGGAACGGCCCATCCGGATCAGCAGGGCCGCGGCGGAGAGCGCGAACAGGACGGCTGTGATGAGCAGCCAGCGCCCGAGGAACACATCGGCGGAGAGCGTGGTGTACAGGGTGTACCGGTAGCTCACCCGTCCCAGGATCAGCGGGAAGTACGTCAGGAACAGCACACCGGAGAGGAAGACCGGAACCCGGACGTAGTTGATCCACCTCTGGCCCGACCGGGTGGCTTCATCTGCCGCGGCAGGCTCCCGGCGCTCACCCAGGAGGGTCTGGGCGGCGCGGTCGGTCACGGTGTAGAGGGGCAGCAGCACCAGGTCGTGCAGGAGTGCGGCGCCGACGAACCAGATGACGACCTTCCAGGGCTCGGCGCCGCTGAGCAGCCGTACTCCGGCAAAGCCGGTGAGGGCGAATGAGCACAGGACCAGCAGCAGATGGAGCGGCGAGGCTCCGTACAGGGTGCGGAGGCGGTTCACGCGTTCTCCCCGAAGGTCAGCCGGGTGACCCACTTGGTGTTGTGGACGCCCGGGTTGGCCGGGACGATGATGCGCGCCGGGTAGCCGTGGTCCGGGGACAGGTCGGCCCCGTTGACTCGCAGAGCCAGCAAGGAGCGCGGATCGCTGACCTGGTTGTCGCGCAGCGTCGTCGAACGGAACGACCCCGCCCGCTGAACGGACTGGACGAACACGCGCGGCACCGCGTCCGTGAACCCGACGAGTGCCGCCAGATCCATGAGGCGCACCCCGCTCCACTCCTGGTTCTCGGTGGACCATCCCTCCACACACGCGATGGGCAACGCCGCTGTGTGCTGCGGCATGGCCAGAACCTGATCACGGGTGAAGACCTTCTCCCGGCCAGGCCCCCGCACGACGAGTCGCCAGGCAGGGCCCACATCGCGCGCCCTGATCCCCACACTCACCGCGGTCTTGTTGATCTGGAATCCGTTGGGGCCCGGCCCGGGGTCCTGTCCGCGCGGCGCGAGCAGCGCGGTGGACCGCAGGGCACCCCCGATGCTCTGTCCCGCCGTCACGACGAGCAGCACCAGGGAGCCCGCCCCCACCATGCCCAGCGCGCCCCGGCGCGACATGGTGGGCGCTGCGGGGTGCGGGGTCACCAGATCCGTGGGGTCCGCCGAGTTCTTCCGCCCCGCCTTCGCCGGGCCGCGCAGCTCCTCGCGGAGACGGCCGCTGCGCAGCATCCGGACCATGAGCGGGATACGGAAGGCGACGTGAACGACGAAGGCGCCGATGAAGATCCAGGCACCGTAGAAGTGCAGCGGGTAGAACGAGCCGGGGAAGATGTAGTCCAGCTGGATGTTGAGTACTCCGGTGGCGAACTCGAACAGCACCCCGCCCACGAGCAGCAGCAGCGAAAGCCGCTCCAGCGCGTGGCCGGCCGACTTGACCGGGGGCCAGGAGAACAGCTTGGGGATCACCGACCACAGCTTCGCGAGCAGCACCGGGATCAGCACGATGCCGAGCGTGACGTGGACGCCCTGTGTGAGCCGGTAGAGCCAGTACGGGTGTGTGGGCCAGGCGAACAGGTAGAACCCCAGCCAGCCCCGGTCCGGAGTCTTGTCGTTGGCGCCGAGGTCGGGGTTGTACGCGGCGTACGAGAGCAGTCCCGTCACGAACATCAGCGTGATGCCCACCAGCAGTACCGCGCCGAGCACGGACGTCAGCCAGGGCCCACGCAACGGGCTGCGCCAGAACCCCCGCCGGGTCGGGCCGACCGGCGGCCCGTCCCGCAACAGATCCGACAGCGCGGGCTTGTGCGCCGCCGATTGCTGGAGCGTCGAACCGGACCGCCCTGAGGCCGTCGCGGTGCCGGATGAGTGGGAGTCACGCGATGGCGCCGGACCGGCCGCGCGGGGCTGATCGGCCGCTTCGAGTGGCTCGGCCTTATGGCGTGGGTCGGATGCCCCGTCGTTGCCGGCTGTCCCGTCCCCGGCCTGTCTGTCGTCCATGACGCCCCTCGTGAATCGGACACGACGGAAGACAACCGTCAGGAAATGGACCATAACCGCCACCTCGCCGGAGACACGGCATTACTCCGGGCGAGCCCGTGTATCCGGCTTCATCGGGCAGTAGTGCTACATGGAACTGGACCGCCGCAGCGCCGAACTCCTTTTCCAGGTCCTGACGGAACGCGAGGAAAGGAACAGCGACGCCATGGCCTCGAACGAGTCCATCGGCGGCCGGACCAAGACCTTCACCGCTCAGGGCGACCAGACATACGGTGTGGTCGTGGTGACCGCGTGCAGGCCAAGGCGCGTGAGGATCGGGGCGCTGTCGGCTGAGGCGTCAACGTAGAGGTAGGGGACCTGGCGGGCGGCGGCGAGTTGGGCTCGGTGGGCGACCATGGCCCGGTAGATGCCCTGTCCGCGCCATTCCTCAAGCGTTGAGCCGCCCCAGAGGCCGCCGAAGTCGACGCCGTCCTTGAACACCAGCCAGGCGGCGCAGACGACTTCGGCACGTGCCTCGGCAACGAGGACGATGGTGTTCTCCGGGGCGTTCTCGATCCGAGCGGTCAGGTCGTCGGCGAGCCAGCTCCAGTCCTCGCCCCAGACGGCGCTCTCCATAGTGGCGATGCGCTGGAGGTCTGATCCGGCGGTGACACGGCGCAGTGTCACACCCTCGGGCAGAACGGGATCTGCGGCAAGGTCCGCGGACTGCCCGATGAGCACGGTCTCGCTGTCCTCGGCGACGAAGCCGGCCGCCGTGAGCCGGTCGGTGAGGTCGGCGGGAAGGTCGTGGGAGCGAGTCTTCCATTCGACCGCCTCACCGCGGGCAGCGTAGAAGTCACGCTGCCGCGCTATGAGCGTGTCCAGGTCTGCCCCGCACACACCGAGGTCGCGTGGGCCCGTGACGAAGCCACGGTGCCAACCGACGACACGCGTCAATGGGCCGTCCTTCTCGATGCGGGCGCTGCCGCCGGGCGGGGTGACACCACGGAGCTGGGTGTCATACGCGGTGCGGAGTTCGTCGATCAGAATGTCCTTCACCCGGACACCGTACGGACCGGGTCAAGTGATTGATCGCCGGTCGAATCCGCGCGGATATCAAGGGCTGCTCTCTCTCACCCGGCCATCGCAGATCGGAATCAGGTACCGCCTCCGCTGCTACCTGCCTCGACGGCCTGCCACCCTTCGCGGTCGGCCGTCCCCACGTTCGCATCCACGCAGCGCCCGTCGTTTCTCATCCACATTCCAGAGCCGGCTGATCACCAACTACCTCCGGAGAGAGTCGGCACATGCTGTCTGTGGAGATCAACGAAGCCTTGTATCAGAGTTGTGGCATGCAGAGATCTGCGTGTTCGGCGACATCCCACCCGTTCCGGGTGAACATCGTCCTTGGCGTAGACGGCCACGGCGGCGACACCCTCCCTGTGACCTGTGACCTGTGACCTGTGACCTGTGGCCGGGGCGGTGGCCCGGCCTGGTGGTGGGCGGTGACGCCCACGGCCGGCGCCCCGCCCAGTACGCACGGGGCGGCCGCAGCAGTCCAGAAGCCACTCGACTGCTGATCGCGTGGACCGGTAGCCGACATGTGAGTGCTCCGTCCACCCGCCGGATGCGCTTCGTCCGATGAAGTGACATACGCAATGCGCCCCGCGCGTCATCGCGCGAGCAGCGCTCTGGGCGACAAACTGACACCTGCTGCGCCCGGACCGCCGATCCCGTTTGGCGCCAGCCCAGGCGAAGCTCCCGGAACGCCTCACGTCGCCCCGGGGGTTTCGCCACTCCCCACGGCCGGCCGACTCTCGCCAGTCGCACGCACCGACCGGCCGTGGGGACTTCCCGGCACTGAGGCTGCGCCATCTTGAAGTGGCTGGTCAGCAGGGGTGGTGTGACCCCGTTTCGGGCCGCTCGTACGGGTCGTGGGCGGCAGTCCGGGGTGCAGATCGTCCGGCAGGGCGGATTTGCCGATGAGTTCACCGTCCTCGAACGGTCTACCCAGCGACACGACCGTTCTCGACAGGAGTGCTATGTCCACCATCCAGCCGGTGATCATCACTGCCGACCAAGACGTCCTGATCGGCTTCTACAAGAAATTGTTCGGGGCCGAGGAGATCTTCCGGGTACCGGAGAACGGCCCGGCCTTCTACATCGGCTTGCGCATCGGCGACACCGATCTCGGGCTGGTGGCCAAGACGGACCCGGGGACCGGGGCGGCGCCGCGGATCCTGCTCAGCATCGGTGTCGACGACGTCGACGAGACGTTCGGCCGGGTGACGGCGCTGGGCGGCTCGGTCCGCGGCGGTCCCAACGACATGCCGTGGGGACAGCGCGTCGCCCACATCCAGGACCCCGACGGCAACCCGGTGAACCTCACCCAGCCGATCCCGGCTCAGTGACGCTGTTCCGGGATGCTTGTGCTGGTCGGGCCGTTTGTGCGGCCGGCCGCGGTTGGCCGGCTTCGTGAGCTTCCCGCGCAGCGGCTCCAGCTTGCCCCTCACTCCGGTGTCCAAGCCCGGCGGGGGCTGGTGGTGGCACCGGTGGCCCGAATCGCCGCCCCGGTAGCTCGAATCGTTCGGAAGGTCACAGGACCTCAGGTGTGAAGGGGTGGAGGAGGGGTGGTGGACGGTTCGGTCAGTGCGGTGCTTCGCCTGGTACATTGCAATGCATGGAACCAGGTGAGGCGGGACGCCAGACCTCGGGCAAGGCCGAAAGCCAGCTGCTCAAGGGAGTGCTGGAGTACTGCGTTCTCGCGCTGATGCGGGATGAACCGAAGTACGGCGTCGAGCTGCTCCGCGAGCTTCAGGCGACCGGTGCCCTGGCGACCGGCCAGGGCACCGTGTATCCGCTGCTGTCGCGGTTGCGGCGGGACGAGCTGGCCGTCACCACCTGGCGCGAGTCGACGTCCGGTCCGCCGCGACGGTATTACGAACTGTCCGGGGCCGGCCGGGCCGCGCTCGCGGAGTTCACCGCGATCTGGCCCGGTTTCCGTGACGCAGTCGACCAACTCCTCACGCCGGGCAAGAGCCCCGGCGAGCACCTGGAAGGGCACACTCTTGAAGACCGATGAAACACTGGTGCAGGACTACCTCGCGGCTGTCGAACGCGAGACGTCGACCCTGCCGCCCGAGGCCCGCCAGGAACTCATCGCCGACCTCGGCGAACACATCGAGGTCGCGCTTGCCGAACGGCCCGGCAGCACCCGCGAGATCCTGCGCGAGGTGGGCGACCCCCGCGTGATCGCCGCGACGGCGTTCCAGGAGCTCGGCGGCACCGCGGGAGCGAAGGCCCGGAAGCCGGGCCGGCGCCGTTCTCCGGTGTGGCTGCCCCTGGTCCTCCTGCTGGTCAGCACCGTCCTGCCCTACCTGGCCCGGAACATAATCCTGAACTGGATAGCCATTGCGGGACTGGTCAGTGGTGTCGTGATCGTGTGCCGGGCCCGCTACTGGACCAAGGCCGAGAAGTGGACCGGGGTGGCCCTGGCCTTTCTCGTCCCCCTCGCGATCAAGATCTGCTGGTACATCGTCGCACTCCCGGATGACGGAAGCGGTGTGGACCCGGCGCTGCGCTGGTCGGTCGTCGCTCTGACGTTCATCGTGACGCTGGCCGGCACCGGGTGGCTGTGGCGGACCAAGCGTCCGTGAACCGCCCCTGAAGAGAGGCTGCTTGCGGTCGCATGAGGCTCCTTCTGGTTACTTGAATGGTTACTTGAAGGCCTCGATGTTCCGGCCGGCCCATTCGGCGAAGGTACGGGCCGGGCGGCCGAGGAGCTGTTCGGTGGTGGGGCTGATCCGTTGCTCGGCGGGGGTGGGGTCGCCGAGGATCGCGAGTGTCGTCCCGACCACCGCTTCGGGCATGAACTGCCGCATCTGCGCACGCGCTTCGTCGCGGCTCTGCTCGATGAACGCGATCGGTTCGCCGAGTACGTCCGCGAGGGTCCGCGCCCGTTGCCGGGGTGTGCTGAGGGCCGGGCCGGTCAACTCGTACGTGCTTCCCGCGTGGCCGTCCCCGTACAGCGCGGCGGCGGCGACCTCGGCGATGTCGGACGGGTCGATGACCGGCAGACCCACGTCGCCGAAGGGCGCGGCCGCGATCCGGTGGGTACGGACCGAGTCGGCCCAGGCGTAGGCGTTGGAGGCGAAGCCGCCGGGGCGCAGGATCGTCCACTGCGTGCCCGACTGCCGTACGGCTTCCTCCAGGGACCGCCCCACGCCTCCATGGGAGGCCGACTGCGGCCGGGTGGCCACGCCCTGGGAGGACAGCAGCACGATCCGGCCCACCCCGCCCGCCCTCGCGGCGTCGAAGATGTCCCGCACCTCCAGGAGCTGCGCACCCGCCCCCGTGTCGTGCAGGAACAGCGCGTCGGCGCCGTCGAGCGCGGGGCGCAGGCTGCCCAGAGAGGCGAGGTCCGCGCGGTAGTGCCGTACCGCCCCTGTTCCGGGGGAGGCGTCCGCGGAGGCGTTCCGGGACACCGCCGTCACTTCCATTCCGGCCGCCGCGAGTGCCTGTACAAGTGGGCGTCCTACGTTTCCGGTGGCTCCGGTCACGACGATCATGTGCTCATGTCCTCTGGTTGTCGGGCGTCTTGTCGGGGGTCTGCTGTCGGGTACGCCTTCACGGCTTTCGGCCGTACCAGGACACGAGCCGGTCGATGTCCGCCGCGTCCGCGTCCACCTCCACCACGGCGGCGAACGGCACCCGGCCGCCGCGTGGTTCGGCGGCTCCGGCGCGTCGCATCGCGGCCAGCGGTCCCGCCAGCACCTCCGGGTCCCAACGGCCTTCCACAGGGCGGTGCGGGGATCGGCGGGGGCGGTGCCGGGGTGGCGGTGGGCGGTGTGGTGCGTGGTGTTGTCGGTCATGGCCTCATCCTGGAAGCGAAACTGGCCACCTTCTGGCCAGTTTCCGGAAGAGAATGACCGGCATGAGAGCTGATCGTCTGGTGGCGCTGCTGCTGTTCCTCCAGTCGCGTGGACGGGTGACCGTCGCCGAGGTCGCGGCCGAACTCCACGTGGCCGAACGTACGGCCCGCCGCGATCTGGAGGCGCTGGCCACCGCCGGGATTCCCGTCTACTCGCAGCGCGGGCGGGGCGGCGGCTGGTCGCTCGTCGGCGGAGCCCGTACCGATCTCACCGGGCTGACCGCCGACGAGAGCCGGGCACTGTTCCTGCTGGCCGGGCCGTCCTCGGCCACGCCCGAACTGCGTACGGCCCTGCGCAAGTTGGTACGGGCCCTGCCGACGACCCTGCGTCCGGACGCCGAGGCGGCGGCACGCGCCGGAGTCACCGATGCCACCGACTGGTCGCGGACCGCGGTCACGGCCGACGCACCCCGGCTCGACGCGCTCCAGCGGGCGGTGATCGACGGGGTGCAGGTCCGGCTCGGTTACGCGGGCCCGGGCAGGCCGGCCGGTGAGCGGACGGTGCATCCGCTCGGGCTCGCGTCCAAGGCCGGTGCCGCGTATCTCGTCGCCGGTACCGAACACGGTCTGCGGACCTTCCGGCTCAGCCGTGTCACGTCCGTCGAGGCGACCGGTGAACCCGTCGTGCGGCCGGACGGTTTCGATCTCGCCACGGCCTGGCGTTCCCTCGCCGCGGCGGTGGAGGACCGCATGCACGCGGTGACGGCGCGGGCCCTGGCCGACCCCGGGTCCGAGGTGATCCTGCGACGGCTGTTCGGCGGCCGGCTGCGGATCGGCGCGGGGGCCGCGGACGGGCGGCTGGAGATCGAGGTGGACGGCCCGTCACCCGAGGTGCTGGCCTCCCAACTGGCCGGGCTGGGAGCACAGATCGAGGTCCTCGGCCCGCCGCGAACGAAGGCCCGGCTCGCGGAGCTGGCGGCCGAACTCGTCTCCGTGTACGGGGCTCCGGACGCGGAGTGGACGGCGGGCGCGACCTCGGAGCCGGCCGGCTGAGGCCGGCCTCGGGTCCGGCGCCGGCCTAAGGGCTGCCCCGCAGGTATGCCAGTACCGCCAGCACCCGGCGGTTCGTGGTGTCGTCCAGTGACAGGTCGAGCTTGCCCAGGATGCTGCCGAAGTGCTTGCTGACCGTGCCCTCACTGACCGTCATCGCCGCGGCGACGGAGGCGTTGGACTTGCCCTGCGCCATCAGGGCCAGCACCTCCTGCTCGCGGGCCGTCAGCCGCGCCATGGGGTCCCTGCGGTGCCGGATCAGCTGGCGGACCACCTCCGGATCCACCACCGTGTCCCCTGCGCCGACCCGGTGCAGGGCGTCGATGAACTCCTCGACGTGGCCGATCCGTTCCTTGAGCAGATAGCCGACGCCCCTGCCGTCCGCGGAGTCGAGCAGATCCTCGGCGTAGGTGCGCTGGACGTACTGGCTGAGTACGAGGACGGGCAGGTCCGCCTGCCGGGTGCGCAGTTCGATCGCGGCGCGCAGCCCTTCGTCGGAGAAGCCGGGGGGCATCCGGACATCGGTCACGACGATGTCCGGGCGGTGCTCGGTGACGGCCGCGATCAGCTCGCCGGCCGTTCCGGCGCCCGCCACCACCTGGTGGCCGAATCGCTCCAGCAGGCCGACCAGTCCCTCCCGCAGGAGCACGCTGTCCTCGGCCAGTACGATCCGCACGATCAGGTCCTTTTGTTCGCGGGCGGGGCGGGGACCTCCAGGCGGAACACCGTGGGCCCGCCGGGGGGACTGGACAGTAGCAGGTGGCCGCCGAGCACCGAGAGACGATCGGCCACCCCCTCAAGTCCCGTTCCGCCGCTGGTCACGGCCCCGCCCACCCCGTCGTCCGAGACCTCCACCACGAGCCGGCCCCGCTCCGTCCGGCCGGTCACCCGGGCCCGGCTCGCCCCGCTGTGCTTGGCCACGTTCGCCAGCGCCTCGCAGACCGCGAAGTAGGCCCCGGTCTCGACGGCTTCGAGCAGCCGGTCCGGCAGATCGAGTTCCACGTCCACCGGGACCACCGAGCGGTCCGCGACATCCTCCACGGCGGCCCGCAGCCCCCGGTCGGTGAGGACCTGGGGGTGGATGCCCTGGATCAGCTCCCTGATCTCCACCAGGGCGACCCCGGCCTCCTCATGGGCCTTGGCGAGGAGTCCGGCCAGCGGCTGCGCGGGGCTCTCCAGCCGGGCCAGGCCGAGCGTCATGGAGAGGGCGACGAGCCGTTGCTGCGCACCGTCGTGCAGATCGCGTTCGATCCGGCGCCGCTCCGCCTCGAAGGCGTCCACCAGCCGCATCCGGGAGCGGCCCAACTCCTGGAGCCGGGAGTCGAGTCCGGCCTCCGGCGGGGAGAGCAGCTGCCGGGTCAGCATCGCCCGGCCGGCCGCCAGCACCCCCAGCGGATACGCGGACAACGGCAGCAGGACCACCCCGGCGAGCAGTGCCGCGAAGGCGGGCGGGTAGGAGTGGGCGAGCCAGATCTTGAGCACCCGGACCTCCTCGCCGCCGCTCGCCGCCAGCATCACGGGCGCCGCGATCAGGCCGCCGCAGACCGTGAGGGCGGTTCCCACGGCCAGCGCCTCCAGCGGCCACAGCACCAGGGCGAACAGCAGCGCGTACCCCAACTCGCGCCAGGTGGAACGCTCCTGGAGACGGGTGCGCAGCCAGGACGACAGTCCGGTGCCATCCGGTTCGCGGTGTGCCGGGGCGAGGGGCCGGGGGTCGAGCAGCCGCAGCCTCCGCCGTTCCAGCGAGGCCAGCGGGATGCCCGCGAGCACGAGGGTCAGCAGCAGCGGGATGCCGATCAGGACCACCGTGAGCACACTGCCCGCGGCCGCCAGCAGGAGCAGGGCGGTGAGTGTCGCGATGCCGATGGGCACGCTCGTCAGCAGATAGAGCGCGGCCCGCCAGGGCCACCCGCCGCGTACGTAGCGGCGCTGTCGCAGTGCCTGCCGAAGGCCGGGGGAGGAGGACATGGGGGAACGGTAGGGCGCGGCGGGGGAGGCGGACCACCCAGCAGCGTCGACCCCCCAGGGTGGAGCTACCTCCACCCTGGGGACTCCCGCTCGCTGCGATGTGCCGCAAGCGCGGAAGCGGTTGGCTTGGACCATGAATCAAGCAGCTGTCCGACTCCGTTCGGTCACCCGGTCCTACGGCAGGAAATCCGGCGCGGTGACCGCGCTGGACGGAGTGAGCCTGGACATCCCGCGGGGCACCTTCACCGCCGTCATGGGCCCGTCCGGCTCCGGCAAGTCCACCTTGCTCCAGTGCACCGCCGGTCTCGACCGGCCGACCGGCGGCCGGGTGTTCCTCGGTGACACCGAACTGACCGGGCTCAGCGAGCGGAGGCTGACCCTGCTGCGCCGCAGCCGTATCGGTTTCGTCTTCCAGGCGTTCAACCTGCTGCCCTCCCTCACCGCCGAGCAGAACGTGGCGCTTCCGCTGCGGCTGGCAGGCCGCCGCCCCAAGCGGGGCGAAGTCCTCGACGTGCTGGAGCGGGTGGGGCTGCGCGAGCGGGCGGGGCACCGGCCCGGCGAGCTGTCCGGCGGCCAGCAGCAGCGGGTTGCCCTGGCCCGCGCCCTGGT
This sequence comes from Streptomyces sp. NBC_01260, assembly GCF_036226405.1. NCBI lineage: Bacteria > Bacillati > Actinomycetota > Actinomycetes > Kitasatosporales > Streptomycetaceae > Streptomyces > Streptomyces sp. NBC_01260. The sequence continues at coordinate 4,558,148 of NZ_CP108464.1, forward strand.
CACCCGGCCCGACGTGCTCTTCGGTGACGAGCCCACCGGCGCGCTCGACACCACCACCGGACGGGAGGTGCTCTCGATGCTGCGCACCATGGCCGACGGCGGCCAGACCGTGATCATGGTGACGCACGACCCGGTCGCGGCCTCCTGTGCCGACCGGGTGCTGTTCCTCGCCGACGGCCGGGTCCAGGGCGAGCTGCACTCCCCGGCCGCCGAGCAGATCGCCGCGCGTATGACGAGGATGGCGGCGGTCCCGTGCTGAGCCTCGTGCTCCAGGGCATCCGGACCCGCTGGGTCACCTTCGCCGGCTCCTTCATCGCGCTGGCCCTCGGCGTGGGGATCGTCGCCACCACCGGGATGGCGCTCGCGGCCACGTTCGCCGCCCCGCACCAGGGCCCGGAGCGGTTCGCCGCGGCCCCCGTCCTGGTCCGGGGCGAGGACCGGCTGCGGGTGGAGACCCCGATCGGCGTCCGGACGCAGAAGCTCACCGACCCCCGGCCGGTCCCCGCGAAGCTCGCCGCCGAGCTCGCCGGACTCGGCCGCACGGCGCAGGACCGCACGTTCCCCGTCTCGGTCGGAAACACCGTCCTGGACGGCGACGGCGACGGCGACGGCGAAGGAGCCGACGGCCGGGGGACCGTCGGGCACCCCTGGCCGGTCGCGGCCGCCGCCCCCTACCGGCTCACCTCCGGACGGGCCCCGGCCGCGGCCGGCGAGGTCGTCGTGACGGCGGGGGACGGCTCCGCCGTGCGTACCGGGGACCGGATCACCGTCACCACCCCGGCGGGCAGCGGCAGCAGGACCGTGGTCGGTACGGTGCGACCGGCGGGCTTCGAGACCGCGGTGTTCTTCACCGCCGCCGAGGCTGCCAGGATCTCCCCGGACATCGACGCCGTGGTGGTGCACGCCGATCCGGCCGCGGTGCGCGCGGCCGTGCGCCGGGACTCCGCGATGGCGGTCCTCACCGGCGACGACCGGCGCCGGGCCGACCCCGATCCGGACCGGGACGCCGAGGCCCTGGTCTCGGTCAACGCCCTGCTGGGCACGGCCGCGGGCATCACGGCCTTCGTCTCCGTCTTCGTGGTCGCCTCGACCTTCTCCTACGGGGTGGCTCAGCGCCGCCGCGAGTTCGGCCTGCTGCGCACGGCGGGCGCCACCCCCGGCCAGGTGCGCCGGCTGGTGTACGCGGAAGCCGTCCTCGTCGGCGTACTCGCGTCGGCCGCGGGCTGCCGGCTGGGCCTGCTCGGTGCGCCCCGGCTCGCCTCCTGGATGGTCGGCGAGGGGATCGCCCCCCACTGGTTCGCGATCGGTGACCAGAGCTGGCCGCTGCACGCCGCGTTCTGGACCGGGCTGGCCGTGGCACTGGCGGGCGCGGTCGCCGCCGCGCACCGGGCGGGCCGGACCGGACCGGTCGAGGCGCTGCGCGAATCCGCCGTCGACAGCGGCTCGATGCCGTTGAGCCGGGTGCTGCTGGGCGCGGCCGTACTGCTGACCGGGATCGCGCTGGTGGCTGCCCTGCTCGTCCAGGACCCCGGCGGTGTCCTCAAGCGCAAGACGTACCTCACCCAGCCGATGCTGCTGATCACCGGGTTCGCCCTGTTCGCGCCCGTGCTGGTCCGTCCCGTCACCCGGTTCCTCACCTGGCTGCCGGCTCAGCTGCCCGGCGCCACAGGCGTACTGACCAGGGAGAACGCCTCCGCCGGGCTGCGCCGGACGGCTGCCGTCGCCGCTCCCGTGATCGTCACCGTCGCCCTGGCCGCCTCGCTCATGGGCACGACGGCCACCATCGACGCGGCCAAGGCCGCCGAGGCGCGCACCCAGGCGACCGCGGACTTCGTGGCCGCGGCGGACGGCGGGGGCGGCACGCTCTCCCCGCGGTTCGCCGAACGGGCCCGGCACATCCCCGGCGCCGCGGTCAGCGCCTCGCGCTCCACCTCCGTGACCGTGCTCGAGGAGGGCACGGCGCTCGTCCGCTCCGAGGCCAGGGCGGTGGACCCGGCGGACGCGGCCGCCGTGTCCGCGCTGCCGGTGGTGGCGGGCCGGTTCGCCGACCTCGACGACGGCGGCATCGTCGTGAACGAGGAGTGGCTGACCACGACGATCGGCGAGCGCGTCGGCGTCTGGCTGGGCGACGGCCGCAAGGTCACCCTGCGGGTGGTGGCCGTGCTCTCCGCCGGCACGGGCAACAACGGCGTCTACCTCACCCCGCACAACGCCGCCGGCGCCGGGATCGACCGGATCGACGTCGGGGTCCGGACCGGTGCGGACCGGTCTGCCGTCGGGAAGCAGTTGTACGCGGCCGGCCGGGCGACCGGCACCGACGTGCGGACCACGGCGCAGTGGGTGACGGCCAACCACCCGCGCACCGGCGGCAGTACCCGGCTCGGGCTGCTGATGATTCTGGCGATCGCCCTGGTGTACACGGGGATCGCGCTGGCCAACACACAGGTGATGGCCACCGCGGACCGGGTGCGGGACCTGGCGGTGCTCCGTCTCGCCGGGGCGACGAAGGCGCAGGTGCTGCGGCTGGTCGGGGTGGAGGCACTGGCCGTGGTCGCGGTGGGCGCGGTGCTCGGCGCGGTCGTCGCCGCGCTGAACCTGCTCGGCGTGCGGACCGCTCTCGGCCGGCTCGACGTCGGGTCCGGCGTCGTCGTCCCGTGGGGCACCGTCGGCCTCGTGGTGGCGGCGAGCGCGGCCCTGGCCGTGGTCTTCGCCGTGCTGCCCGCCTCGCTCGCGCTGCGCACCCGGCCGGTCGAACTCGCGGGCACACGCGAGTGACCGGGGCCCTGCGGCGCGGACGGGCTCACGGCCGCCCCCGCGACAGCTGATCCACTCCCGGTCGCGGAGGAGACCGTCACCCCGACAGCGACGCGACCAGGTCCGACGCCTCGTCGATGAGGGCCAGTTCGGCCGGGCTCATCGTCGGATTGGCGGCGCGGCGGGCCGCCGCGGCGGCGAGATGGCGGGCCGGGATGCCGTCGTCGGCGGCCAGAAGGGGCATCAGGGTGTCCAGCAGCGCGCGGGCGCCCGCCGCTGCCGGGATATGGGGATCGACCGCGACCTGGGCCAGGATCAGCGCGGTCATGGCCCGGTCCAGGGCGGGCGGGCCCTCCTCGGTGTTGCTCCAGTCGATCACCATGGGGCCGTCGGCCGTCAGCATCACGTTGCCCGGATGCAGGTCGAGGTGGAGGATCCGGTCCTCGGGATGCGCCGAGAGCCGGGCCGGGACGGTGTGCAGATCGGCGAGCAGACCGGCCAGCACGGCGGAGCCCTCGTCCCCGCCGAGCGCGCCGGAGATCAGGGACTCCAGCATCGTCGGACCGGTCAGGCGCTGCATGATCAGGTCGCCGGGACCGGCCGACGCGGGCAGCGGACCGAGCCGGGGGACCGGGTAGCCGGAGGCCGACAGGTAGGACATGACGGGCATCTCGCGTGTGGCGTCCAGATCGACGCGATAGCGCCGCAGGACCCACTCCTCGTCCAGTTCGTATACGTCGGCGGAGCGTCCGGTGCCGAGCAGTTGGCCTATTCGCATGAGGGGAACCTACTCGTGCGGGCCGCACGCGGGGAGGCCGGGAACGGGGTTTGACCGTATCGCCGCCGGTCACGGCTGCCCCATAACGTGATGCGATGGGGTGGACGGGATCTCCTGGAGCCGGGTGCGCGCGGCTACGTTGACGGCAATTCCCCCGCAACCAAGGAGAGTTCCGTGGAGAGATCCATGCTCCGAAGACGTGCACTGGCCGCGTGTACCGCCACCGTGGCCGTCGGCGCGCTCGCCCTGGCCGGGCTGACCGGCACCGCGTCCGCCGATCCCTCACCCGCTGCCGACGCCCCCGCCGCCGGGGCGGACCGGCTCTCTCCCGGTCTGCTCAAGGCGATGCGGCGGGATCTCGGACTGACCGCCGGCCGGGCACGGGCCAGGGTCGGCGAGGAGACCCGCGCGGCAGCCGTGGCCGCCGGGCTGCGGCACTCCCTCGGCGCCGGTTTCGCCGGGGCCCGGGTGAGCGGTGACGCGGCTGAACTGACCGTCGCCACGACCGATGCGGCGGACACCGCCAGGATCACCGAGGCCGGTGCGCGGGCCGTCGTCGTCGCCCACAGCCTGGCCGAACTCACCTCGGCCAAGGACGCCCTCGACCGGGTGGCGCTGCACCGGGCGCCGAAGGACATACCCGTCTGGTACGTCGATGTGCGCACCAACCGCGTCGTCGTCGAGGCCGGCCGCGGCGCCGCAGCCGACACCTTCCTCGCCTCGGCCGGAGTGTCGCGGCAGTTAGTGACGGTCAGTCAGTCGACAGGCGCACCGCGTACGTTCACGGATCTGCGTGGCGGTGACGCGTACTACATGAACGGCTCGGGCCGCTGTTCCATCGGCTTCCCCGTCAAGCGCGGCACCCAGGGCGGGTTCGTCAGCGCCGGGCACTGCGGAACCCCGGGCGTCAGCACCAGCGGTTACAACCAGCAGGCCCAGGGCTCCTTCCAGGGCTCCACCTTCCCCGGCCGCGACTACTCCTGGGTCGCCGCGAACACCGGCTGGACCCCGCGGCCGCTGGTGAACGGCTATGGCACCGGCGATGTGACGGTCACCGGTTCCACCGAGGCGCTGGAGGGCTCGTCGGTCTGCCGCTCGGGCTCGACGACCGGCTGGCACTGCGGCACCGTCCAGCAGCGCAACAGCAGCGTCACCTACCAGGAGGGCGCCGTCTCCGGAGTGACCCGCACCAACGTGTGCGCCGAACCCGGCGACTCCGGCGGCTCGTTCGTCTCCGGCAGCCAGGCCCAGGGCGTCACCTCCGGAGGCACCGGCAACTGCTCCCAGGGCGGCACGACGTACTTCCAGCCGGTGAACCCCGCCCTCCAGGCATACGGACTCACCCTGGTCACCAACGCCACCCCGACCGATCCGACCGGCCCGCCGACCGATCCCGGCGGGAGCTGGGCGGCCGGCACCGTGTACGCCGCGGGCGACGTGGTGACGTACGGCTCCGCCAGATACCGCTGCCTCCAGGGACATCAGGCCCAGGCCGGCTGGACGCCCGCGAACGTCCCCGCGCTGTGGCAGGCGCTGTAGCACCCCTGCCGCGCTCCGAGCCCCTCCGGCGATCGAGGAGCGGGGCCCCGGGCAGCGCCCGGGACCCCCATGCACCCGCATGCCCTTCCCCCACCATCCCGAGGAGTCCGCCATGACCCCCGACCCCATCGACCGCTTCTCCGAAGACCGGCGGATCAGCCGCAAGACGCTGCTCAAAGCGGCCCTGGTGGCCACCGCCGTCCCGCTGTTCGCCGGGACCGGGGTGGCGCTGGCACGCGACACCGGCTCCACCGGCGTCCCGCTCGCCCCGACCCCGGACTGCGACGACGGCGACGACCCGACCCACGACCAGATCGAGGGCCCGTACTTCAAGCCCAACTCCCCGCTGCGCACCAGCCTGGTGACCTCCGGGACGCCCGGCGTCCGGCTGACCGTCAGCGGCTATGTCTTCGGGCGGGCCTGCAAGCCCATCCCCGGGGTGCTGCTCGACTTCTGGCAGGCCGACACCAACGGCGCGTACGACATGAGCGGATTCGGCTTCCGCGGGCACCAGTTCACCGACGCGTCCGGGGCGTTCACCCTCTCCACGGTCGTGGCGGGCCTGTATCCCGGCCGCACCCGGCACATCCATGTGAAGGCCCAGGCGCCCGGCTCGAGGATTCTCACCACGCAGCTCTACTTCCCGAACGAGCCGCGCAACAACACCGACAGCATCTTCGACCCGGCGCTCCTGATGAACGTCCGGTCCGTCGGCTCCGGGAAGGAGGGGTCCTTCGACTTCGTCCTCGACGTCGCGCAGGACCCGACGGATCCGACCGACCCGCCGACCGGCCCGGGCGGCAGCTGGGCGTCCGGCGCGGTCTACCGCGCGGGAGACCGCGTCACGTACGGCGGGGTCGCGTACCGCTGTCTGCAGGCGCACACCGCCCTGACCGGCTGGGAGCCGCCGAACGTCCCCGCCTTGTGGGAACGCGGGTAGACGAGCGGACCGGCGGGCACCACCGCCGCGCGTGCGCCCCGGGCTCCTTCCCCGGGGCACACTCCGTATCCCGGCCCGGCCCGCTCCCCGGGCCGCCGCCGCGGGTGGTTGCGCAGTAGCCTGGAGGGACGCGGGGGACGGCCCGAGGAGGGCATGAGGCATGGAGACCCTGATCACCGTCGCGGTAGTCATCGGCATGATCGCCGTGGTGGCGTTCGCGATCCATCTGCTCAACGGACGCAACCGCCACCGGCACTTGGCCGCCTCCGGTCCCCAGGACCACGGACTCACCGTGTTCCGCACCCCGGCCGCCGGCCGCCGGGGCGGTGATGGGCGGCGTCGTCCGTGGCGGCGCGCGCCGGACAGCCCCTGACCTGCGATCCGGCCCTTACTTCGCGTCCGAGTAGCGCCGCACCACCGCCGTGGTGAACGGGAAGCGCACCGGTGTCTCACCGAAGGCCGTCCGGCCGGCCAGCTCACCGGCGGCCCGGATGGCCTCCACCACCGTCTCGGCCTCCTGCTGCGGACAGTGCACGATCACCTCGTCGTGCTGGAAGAAGACCAGTTCGGCCCGGAGCCCGGCGGCGGTGATCGTCCGGCGCAGGGCGGCCAGGAGCAGCAGCGCCCAGTCGGCGGCGCTGCCCTGCACTACGAAGTTACGGGTGAAGCGGCCGCGCGCACGGGCGTTGGACGAGGCGTAGCCGGGCGTGAAGCCGCCGTCCGCCGCATGCTCGGAGCCGGTCGCCGGAGCATCGTCGCCCTCCTGCGGGATTCCGGCCTCCCCGTCGTCCCCGCTGCCTGCTGCGGGCGGGCTGGTCCGGCCGAGCCAGGTCCGTACGAGACGGCCTTCCTCGCCGGCCTTCGCGGCATCGTCCACATAGGCGACGGCATGCGGGAATCTACGGCGCAGGGCGGCCAGATTCTTCAGGCCGTCCCCGGAGGTCTGGCCGTAGACGGCGCCGAGCAGGGCGATCTTGGCGTGGTCGCGGTCGCCGTGGAAGGCGCGGTCGGACAGTGCGGTGTAGAGGTCGCCGTCGTGGCCGGCCACCTCCATGAGGCCCCGGTCACGGGAGATCGCGGCCAGCACTCTGGGCTCCATCTGGTCGGCGTCCGCGACGACGAGGCACCAGCCCTCGTCGGCGACGACCGCTTGCCGGATCACCTTGGGGATCTGCAGCGCCCCGCCGCCGTTGGTCGTCCAGCGGCCGCTGACCGTGCCGCCCGGCTGGTACTCGGGGCGGAAGCGGCCGTCGCGGACCCAGTCCTGGAGCCAGCTCCAGCCGTGTGCCGTCCAGATCCGGTACAGCTTCTTGTACTGGACGAGCGGTCGCACCGCCGGATGGTCCAGCTCCTCCAGCTCCCAGCGCCGGGTCGACTTCACCTTGATGCCGGCCTGGGCGAACGCCCGCACCACGTCGGCGGGGAGGTCCGGGCGGACCCTGCGGCCGAAGGCGGCGGACACCTCGTCCGCCAGCTCGGCCAGCTTGCGCGGCTCGCCACCGCCCGCGTACCGCTCGCCCAGCAGCTCCTGGAGGACGTCCCGGTGGACGTCGGCCCGCCAGGGCAGACCCGAACGGTGCATCTCGGCGGCGACCAGCATGCCGGCCGACTCGGTGGCCGTCAGCAGGCGCATCCGGGCCGGACGGTCCGTGGCGTCGTGGCGGACGAGCTGGTCCGCGTACACCTGGAGCAGGGCGTCGAAGGGCAGGTCCGTGCCGGACCTGGGCTCGAACAGGGAGGACTGGGAGCCGGGCACCGCCGAGCGCGGCGGCGGATCGGGCGGCACCGCGGCGCCCAGCAGCCGGGCGTGGGCGGCGGCCGCGGAGCGGGGTTCGCCCAGCCGGCCCTCGTGTCCCAGCAGGAGGGACTCGGCGGCCTCGATGTCGTAGCAGCGCGCCACCCGCACCCCGGCGGCGAGCAGCCGGGGGTAGATCTCGGCGGTCGAGCGCCACACCCAGCGGGTGACTCCGGGGCGGGAGCGGACGGCCTCGACCAGGTCGGGTTCGGTCGCGACCGGGGCGGTGGGCAGGCCCGTGCGGTCGAGCGGGACGAGGCGGGCGCCACCGCTCTCCGTGGTGGCCAGGGCCCAGCGTTCGGTCATATGGCCGAGTCTGGCACCCGGCACTGACAGCGGGGCGACGTGCGCGTGCGCGCCGCAGACGGGAGGATCGGCAGGGGCCTGCTTCGGGGCCCGGAGCAGCCACCGAGGGGACAGGCGCGATGGAAGCGATCGTTTTCGAGGAGTTCGGCGGACCCGAGGTCCTGCGTCCGGCCCGGGTCGAGGACCCGCACCCGGGTCCGGGGCAGGTGCGGGTGAAGGTCATGGCCGCCGGGGTGAATCCGATGGACTACAAGATCCGGCACGGCTGGATGGAGGAGGCGTTCCCCACCTCGCTCCCGGCGATCCCGGGCGTCGAGTTCGCCGGGGTGGTCGACCGGACCGGGGAAGGGGTCACCGGGGTCGAGGTGGGCGACGAGGTGCTCGGCTGGAGCGCCACCGGCTCCTACGCCGAGTACGCCCTGGCCGATGCCACGCTCGTCGCCCCCAAGCCGGCCGAGCTGAGCTGGCAGGACGCGGCGGCGCTGACCATCGCGTCGAACACCGCTCAGCGCGTCCTGGACGAGCTCGCGGTGGGCGAGGGCGACACACTGCTGCTGCACGGGGCGGCCGGAGCCGTCGGATCGGCCGCGGTGCAGCTGGCGGCGGCGCGGGGCGCGACCGTGATCGGTACGGCGTCCGCGGCCAACCACGACTATCTGCGGGTGATCGGCGCGACCCCGGTGGAGTACGGGGAGGGACTGGTCGGCCGGGTGCGCGATGCCGCCCCGCAGGGTGTGGACGCGGTCTTCGACGTGGCGGGGCGCGGTGCGCTGCCGGACTCCATCGAGCTGCGCGGCGGCACCACCGACCGCATCGTCACCATCGCCGACCCGAAGGCGGCGGAGTACGGGATCGCCTTCTCCGGGGGCGGCTCCCGGTCCGGGGCGCAGCTGGCCGAGCACGCCCGGCTCGCGGCCGACGGCGAGCTGCGGGTGCCGGTCGAACGGGCCCTGCCGCTCGTCGACGCGGCCGACGCGCAGCGGCTGAGCGAGGCGGGGCACGTACGGGGGAAGCTCGTCCTCCTGCCCTGACCCAGCCCCTGGGCCGGTCGGCCACGGACGCCGGAGCGGGGCCGGTGGAATTCATCCACAGCCTGTGGATGAATTCCACCGGCCCCGCCACGCCTACCCTGACCTCATGGAACCGGTGATCGACCAGGCATTCGCGGCCGCCCTCTACTCGGACGGCGACGCCGGTCTCGACACCGGCGCCTCCCTCCTCGCCGCCGATCCGGCGGCCGACGCCGAGCTGCTGCGGCGCGGCGAGGAGTTCGTCCGGCGCGCCTGGGAGCGCGGCTGGCTGCCCGCCGATGTCGTGCGGGTCGTCCGTCGCGAACTCGACGAGCGCGGGGCCGGTCTGACCGCCGGGCTGATCACCTCGGAGGTCCGGCGGTACGAGCGGCTGCCGCCCCGCTGGCAGTCCCAGCTGGACGAGCTGCCGCCGGGGGTGCCGCCGGGCCGGCCCGATCGGTTCTCGTACGCCTGCGAACTTCTCGGGCTGTACCGGCTGCTCCTGCGGCTGCCCGCCATCGAACCCGTCGGGCCCCCGCCCGGTGCGCCGCGCGACGGGCTGCGCCTGCCGCCCGCGCACGACGAACCCCGCATGCTGACCCGCATCCGGGCGCTGCTGGCCAAGGCGGAGGCGACCGGGTTCCCCGAGGAGGCGGAGGCGCTCACCACCAAGGCGCAGGAGCTGATGGCCCGGCACAGCATCGACGAGGCGCTGCTCGCCGCCCGTTCGCACAGCAGCCGCGCGCCGGGCGCCTGCCGGATCGGGGTGGACGCCCCGTACGAGACGGCCAAGGCGATCCTGCTCGACGCCGTCGCCTCCGCGAACCGCTGCCGGGCGGTGTGGAACAGTGATCTCGGCTTCTCGACGGTCGTCGGCTTCGAGCCGGACCTGGAGGCCGTGGAGCTCCTCCACACCTCGCTGCTGGTGCAGGGCACCGTGGCGATGACCAGGGCCGAGGCGGGCCAGCGGGCCGGCGGGCGCAAACGGACCAAGACCTTCCGGCAGTCCTTCCTGATGGCCTACGCCCAGCGGCTGGGCCGCCGGCTGGCCGACGGCACCGCCCGCGCCACCGCGGCGGCCGATGCCGAGGGCGCCGCGGCCGGCCCGTCCGCCGCGGCGGACCCCGGGCTGCTGCCCGTGCTGGCCGCCCGCGACATGGCGGTCACCGACACCGCCGAGCGGATGTTCCCGCAGACCACGACCACCCGGGTGCGGGGCGCCACCGACCCGGACGGCTGGATCCATGGGACGGCCGCCGCGGACCGAGCCAGGATGGGTGCGGACGCTCCGGAGATCTCCGACTGAGGCCGACGGGCGAACCGGTGCGAGGGCGGCGGACGCCATGAGGTCGATTCCGACAAGTCGGGCATAACGGCAATTCCAGCTAGGCTCTGGGCATGAGTTGGCTCCGGGCGCTGAAGGAGACCGCCCGCTCGGGGCTGACGATCGAGCGGCGGCGCCTCGAACCGCTGATCGCGATCCGCGGCGCGGCCGGTCTGGCCCTGGTGATCGGCGTGAGCCTGGCCCTCTTCGGGCCCGTGGTCGCGGCCAGCTCCGCCTTCGGCGCCTTCCAGGCCGCCATCGCCACCTTCCAGCGCAGCTGGCGGCCGCGGCCGGTGCTCGCCCTGGTCTCCGGCGTGAGCCTCGGCGTGTCGACATTCATCGGCTATGTCACCGGCTACCGTCTCCTGCTCTTCATGGTGCTGCTGGTGCTCTGGACCTTCCTCGCCGGGCTGGCCTGGGCGGCGGGCCCGACGGGCGGCATCATCGCCGCGTCCAACGTCGCGATCATGCTGGTGACGGTCACCCTGCCCACCTCCGTCGCCCAGGCGGCCCTGCACGGGGCGATGATCACGTTCGGCGGAGTGGTCCAGGCGGCGCTGATCGTGCTGTTCCCGGTCCGTAGATGGGGCGTCCAGCGCGACGCCCTGGCCGACGCGCTGGCCGCCGAGGCGGACTACGCCCGCCGGCTGCGCCACGATCCGGTCGCCCACTTCGATCCGGTGCCGTTGATGGAGGCCCGCAGCGCGGCCGCCGTCACCCCGCGCCAGGCCCGCCGCCGCCCGGCCGAGCTGCACGGCTCACGCGGGGTCGCCGAGCGGATCAGACCGGTGCTCGCCTCGCTCGCGGACCCGGCCATGGGCGTACCGGCCGAGGGTCCGGAGCGCCACCGGGTCCGTGAGCTGCTCGCCGCCGCCGGATCGCTGCTCGACGCGGCGGCCAGGGCGATCCGGCACGGCGACCCGGTGCGGCTCCCCGCGCCCGCCGTCGCCGCGCTGAAGACCCCCGACACCGGGGCGCTGCTCACCGGTCCGCCGCTCCGTGCCGCCGACCGGCTCGCCGCCCTGCTCTCCGACGTCATCGAGGCGGCCGAGGGCGACGGCACCAAGGAGGAACGGGCCGAGGCCGAGGAGGCCGCCGACGCCATCGCGGCGAGCCGGGGCCGGGGGCCGGCGGAGCACCAGAGGCGCCCCACCCTGCTGCGGCTGGTCCCGGTCGTGCTCAAGTCGATGCGGGGCGAGCTGCACCGCGGCTCCCCGATCCTGCGGCACGCCATCCGGATCTCCGTCGTCGCGGGCGTCGGCTACCTCCTCGGCACCCTGCTGCCGTACGGCCACGGCTACTGGGCGCCGATGACGGCCGTCATGGTGATGCGGCCGGAGTTCTCCAAGACGTACGAACGCTCCGTGGCCCGCTTCGGCGGCACCATCGTGGGGGTCTTCCTCGCCACCGCGATCGTCCAGACCGCCCACCCCGGTGTGGAGCTGTCCGCCGCGTTCGCCGTGGTCTGCGCCCTGCTGATGTACCTGCTGATGCGCACCGGCTACGCGGTCGGGCAGGCCTGCGTCGCCGCGTACGTCGTCTTCCTGCTGGGCATGGCGGGCGACGACTGGTCGCAGACCGTGCTGGAACGGGTCGTCCTCACCCTCGCGGGCGGGCTCCTCGCGATGGTCTCGTACGCCGTCTACCCGGCGTGGGAGACCCCGCGGCTGCACAACCGGCTCGGCGACTGGCTGAAGGAGGACGGCCGGTACGCCGCCGCGGTCGTCGACCAGTACGCCGATCCGGCCGACCGCGGTCACGACGACGTCCGCGACGCGCTGCTGCGCACCCGTGCGGCCCGTGTCGCCTGGCAGGAGGCGGTGGCCACCGCCCAGCACGAACCGGTGCGCCACCGCGGTCTCTCGCACGCCGCCGCGGACGACACCCAGCACGCCCTCTCCCAGCTCGGCCGGGTCGCGATGCTGATGGAGGCGCACCTCCCGGAGGGCGGCGCCACCCCCGTACCGGAGGCCGGCCCGCTGGCCGAGGCGTTGCGCCGGGCCACCGAGCAGGGCGCGAAAGCGGTGCGGGAGCGGCGGGTGCCGGACTGGGGGCCGGTACGGGAGGCGCTGAAGAAGTGGGACGAGGAGGAGCGGCTGCGCGAAGGAGGGACGGACCCGGTCGTACGGAACGGGGCCCACCTCCTGCTCGAAGCCCTGGAGGATTTCTCCCGGGGCCTGGACGGCGGCTCGCGGCCCGGCCCGTCCGACGACTGAGGGCGCGGCCGCCGCCGGGACGCCGAACACGCGAAGGAGGCGCGGGTGTTACGGGGTCGGCAGGCCGGGCAGTCCTTCGAGCGAGTCGGCGTCGGTCTTGCCGAGGGTGTCCTTGGTCCCGCCGTCCCACGAGACGACGAGGGTCTTGCCGTCGTTGGACTCGACGGCTCCCGCGGTCCGGTCGGTGTCGCCGTCGGCGCACTTGAGTTCCAGGGTCACCTGGTCCGCGCCCTTGGCGCTGCCCGAGCAGACATGGGAGTCGGCGACGACGACGGCCTTCCCGGATGCGACGGACAGCACGACGGCCTTGCCGTCGGTCTGCCCGGCCCAGGCGCCCTCCAGCGCCTTGAGCCCGCCGGTGGCAGCGCCGTCCTCGCCGCCCGTCGAGGAGCCGGAGCCGTCACTGCCGACGGGCGCCGGGGTCGCGGTGGAGCCGGAACTCCTGTCCGTGTCCCCCTTGTCGCTGTCACTGCCGCACCCGGTGAGCGCGAGCGCGGTCAGCAGGCCGGTGGCGACAACTGCGCCGGTACGTACGAGTTTGCGCATGTGGAATTCCCCCTGGGTGACGAAAGACCGTCCAAGCTACCAGTGAGTCGCAACGGGCTGGAGAGGGTCAACTCGGGGAATCGGGAGCCGAACCGGCCCGTCATTCGTCTCTCCTGCGAGAAGCTGTAATCAAAGCAACACCGCGCGTGCACGTGCATCTGCCCATGCATCCGCTCATGCACGGGAAATTGAACACAGCTATGATCCGAGACAGTTGACACTTGCACCTTGCAACTCGGGGAGCGTCCTGTGCACCACGTGTACAACGGCATGGCGGCGACAGAGCTCCGCGGAGTCGCCTGGCAGAAGAGCAGACACAGCAACTCCCAAGGATCCTGCGTGGAGTTCGCGAAACTGCCCGACGGGGATGTGGCGATGCGCAATTCGCGGCATCCCGACGGGCCGGCGCTGGTCTATACGCCGGCCGAGATAGAGGCGCTGCTGCTCGGCGTCAAGGACGGGGAGTTCGACCACCTCATAGCGGAGGGCTGACCTCCGCCCGACCGTGCGACACCGTGCCCGCCGCCGCGCGCGGCGTCGTCCGGTGCCGCCGTCGGTGTGTCACGCCGGGTCGGACAGCCGGAAAAGCGCCCAGACGACCTTCCCGCGAAGCGCCGCGCCGGAGGTGCCCTCCGTACCCAGTACGGGTGAGTGGTGCCAGCCCCAGCAGTCGCTGAAGGACTCCACGAGGAAGAGGCCGCGGCCCGACTCCGCGCAGTCGGCGGCCTCGGACGCCACCGGGCTCGCCTGGCTCGGGTCGCGTACCGCGCACACCAGCCGCGAGGTCCAGCGCATCAGATGCAGCCGCACGGGCGGGTCCTGCGGTTCGCGCGGGATGTCGGCGGGCAGCGCGTGCCGCAGGGCGTTGGTGACCAACTCGGAGACGACCAGCGCGACATCGTCGAACCGCTCGTGCAGACCCCAGCCGGTCAGGGTCGACCGGGTGAACTGCCTGGCCCCGCCGACGGCCTCGTAGCGGGCGGGCAGCGTACAGGTGGCTGATCCGGAGACGGCAGAGGGATCGATGGGGGGAAGCCCCTGCCGTAACGGCTCGAGCATCGTCGATCCATTCGTCCCCATGCGAGGCACTCCCGGGATTCGCGGCTGTCTCGGTACTACGGGTACTCGGGTACAGCGGCACAACACGAACGAGCACGCAGGTGCGCGACACCCATGGTTCCGAATGCGCAGGGCAGATGCAAGGGCAGATGCACGTGCACGCGCCTGACCTGTCCGACCCCGTGCCGGTTCTTGCTCATTTCTTCCTGTGTGGAGTTTTGGAGACTTGGGCAAGTCTTCCCATTTCCGTAATCGAATGAGTACGGGCTGAAGCGTTTTGATGGCAGAATCCGGCTCTTGGGGTTCAGGGGGAGCCCCGATGCCAGGGAAGCGATGGGGAGGGTTGGACCAGTGGCGGCAGGCGAGTCGAGTGGATCCGTGGTGCGGCGCATCCTGCTGGGCTCACAGCTCAGACGGCTGCGTGACTCGCGCGGTATCACCCGTGAGGCGGCCGGCTACTCCATCCGGGCTTCCGAATCGAAGATCAGCCGCATGGAGTTGGGACGGGTGAGCTTCAAGGCCAGGGACGTCGAGGACCTGCTCACGCTCTACGGCGTCACGGACGAGGTGGAGCGCGACTCCCTGCTCGGCCTGGCCCGTGAGGCCAACGTGGCAGGCTGGTGGCACAGTTTCGGCGATGTGCTGCCCGGCTGGTTCCAGACGTACATCGGTCTGGAAGGGGCGGCCTCGCTCATCCGGATCTACGAAGTCCAGTTCGTTCACGGTCTGTTGCAGACCGAGGGCTACGCCCACGCGGTCGTCTCCCGGGGGATGCGCGGCGCCCCCGCTGCCGAGATCGACCGCCGGGTCGCGCTGCGGCTGGAGCGGCAGAAGGCCCTCGTCGCCGAGCGCGCCCCCCGCTTCCATGCCGTGCTGGACGAGGCGGCGCTGCGCCGTCCGTACGGCGGGCGCGAGGTGATGCGCGAGCAATTGCGGCATCTGATCGAAATGTCGGAACAGCCGAACGTCACTCTCCAGGTGATGCCCTTCAGTTTCGGCGGACATGCGGGGGAGAGCGGCTCCTTCACGATGCTGCGATTCCCGGAATCCGATCTGTCGGACATTGTCTATTTGGAGCAGCTGACAAGTGCGCTCTATCTGGACAAGGCCGAAGAAGTCGCCCAGTACGAAAAGGCGATGGTGCGGCTCCACGCGGACAGCCCGGGTCCCGAGGAGAGCCGGGATCTGCTGCGGGGACTTCTCCAACTCTCCTGATATTTCAGTACCATGACAGCCCCACAGGAGTCTGCACCTGCAGTAAGGGATCGCATGTCATTCTTCCGCGAGCTGGCCGACCAGTACATCGACGGTGAATGGCGCACCGGCACCGGCTCGTGGGACATCATCGATTTCAATCCCTACAACGGGGAAAAGCTCGCCGCGATCACCATCGCCACCGTCGAAGAGGTCGACCGCGCCTACCGCGCGGCCGAGCGCGCACAGCGGGCCTGGGCCACCACGAGTCCGTACGAGCGCGCCCGGGTCATGGAACGGGCCCTGCGCATCACCGAGGAGCTGGCCGACGAGATCGTCGAGGCCGTCATCGACGAACTGGGCGGCATCCGGTCCAAGGCGTGGTACGAACTCCGCGCCGCCCAGGAGTTCCTGCGCGAGGCCGCCCATCAGGCGCTGCACCCCGGCGGCCGGATCCTGGCCTCCCCGCTGGACGGCAAGGAGAACCGGCTCTACCGGCAGCCCGTCGGGGTCGTCGGCGTCATCAGCGCCTTCAACTTCCCCTTCCTGGTGACGATGAAGTCGGCCGCGCCGGCCCTGGCGCTCGGCAACGCGGTCGTCGTCAAGCCCAACCAGAACGCCCCGGTGGCCGGCGGCGGGCTGGTCGCCAAGATCTTCCACGACGCGGGACTGCCGGCCGGGCTGCTCAACGTCCTGGTCACCGACATAGCCGAGATAGGCGACGCGTTCATAGAGCACCCCGTCCCCAAGGTGATCTCCTTCGCCGGATCGGACCGGGTCGGCCGCCATGTCGGTGCGACTGCGGGCGCGCTCTTCAAGCGCACCATTCTCGAACTCAGCGGCAACAGCGCCCTGGTGGTGCTCGACGACGCGGACATCGACTACGCGGTCGACGCCGCGGTCTTCAGCCGCTTCGTCTACCAGGGCCAGGTCTGCATGGCCGCCAACCGGATACTGGTGGACCGCGCCGTCGCGCCCGAGTTCACCGAGAAGTTCACCGCACGAGTGGCAGCGCTGCGGACCGGGGACCCGCGCGACCCCGACACCCAGATCGGCCCGGTCATCAACACCTTCCAGGCGGACGCCCTGACCGCCCTGGTCGACCAGGCGGTCGCCGAGGGGGCCACGGCACTGGTCCGGGGCCGCACCCGCGGCAATCTCGTCGAGCCCACCGTGCTCACCGGGCTCGCGGCCGACTCCCCGCTGCTCTCCCAGGAGATCTTCGGCCCGGTGGCGCTGCTGGTCACGTTCGACGGCGAGGAGGAGGCCGTACGGATGACCAACGACAGCCCGTACGGGCTCAGCGGCGCCGTGCACACCGCGGACGCCGAACGCGGGGTGCGGTTCGCCCGGCGCATTCGCAGCGGGATGTTCCACGTCAACGACGCCACCGTCCAGGATGATCCGCTGGTCGCCTTCGGTGGCGAGAAGAAGTCCGGGACGGGCCGGCTGAACGGCGAGGCGACGGTGGACGCCTTCACCACCCAGAAGTGGATATCGATCCAGCACGGCCGGAGCGTTTTCCCGCTCTGAATCACGCACCGCTACTCTCATCAAAGTTGAGTAGAAAGGTGTGTGGGTATGTCCGCGATCCGGCTGCTGGTCCTCTGTGCCGTGCGCCAGCACGGCCGGGCGCACGGCTATCAGATCCGCAACGACCTGGAGTACTGGGGCGCCCACGAGTGGTCCAGCGCCAAGCCGGGATCGATCTACCACGCACTGAAGCAGATGGCGAAGCAGGGCGTACTGCTCGCCCACGAGGTCGCTCCGAGCACGGCCGGCGGCCCGCCGCGTACCGAGTACGAGATCACCGAGCAGGGCGACGAGGAGTACTTCACGCTGCTGCGCGCGGCGCTGACCTCGTACGACCAGAAGCTGGACGTGCTGTCGGCGGGTCTGGGCGGCATCGTCGACCTGGAGCGGTCCGAGGCGGTGTCCCTGCTCAAGGAGCGGGTGGCGGGTCTGGCCAGGTGGCGGACGTCGGTCACCGAGTACTACACGCCGCAGGCGGGCCCCGAGTCGATCGGCCACATCGGCGAGATCATGAACATGTGGGTGCACTCGGCGGACGCGGGAGCCGACTGGACGCGTGGGCTGATCGCCCGGATCGAGGGCGGGGCGTACACCTTCGCGGGTGAGGGCGATCCGTTCGTCGGGGTGCTCGCCGAGGGCGAGGAGAACCCGTACGCGACCGGGGTCGCCGATCCCGGGGACGCTCACTAATCAAGTTTGACGAATGCGGTCCGGCCGGATACCTTTCCCTTGCTAGTCAAATTTGACTACGAGGGGGTGTGGCGATTTTGACCGACGCGATCGTCGTCGAAGGAGTGCACAAGCGATACGGCGCGAAGCGGGCCCTGGACGGGCTCGACCTCACGGTCGCCCGCTCCACGGTGCATGCGGTGCTCGGTCCCAACGGCGCGGGGAAGACCACCGCGGTCCGCATCCTGTCGACGCTGCTGCGGTACGACGAGGGCCGGGTGGAGGTGGCGGGATGCGACGTGCGCCGGCGGGCGGGCGAGGTCCGGCGCCGGATCGGGCTGCTCGGGCAGCACGCGGCGGTCGACGAGCGGCTCGGCGGCCGGCAGAACCTGGAGATGTTCGGGCGGCTGTACCACCTGGGCGCACGACGGGCGGGCGTCCGGGCGGGCGAACTGCTGGACCGGTTCGGGCTCGCGGACACCGGCCGCAAGGCGGTCGCGGAGTACAGCGGCGGTATGCGGCGGCGGCTCGATCTGGCGGCCTCGCTGATCACGGACCCGGAGGTGCTCTTCCTGGACGAGCCGACGACCGGACTCGACCCGCGCGGCCGGGCCGAGGTGTGGGCGGCCGTGCGCTCCCTGGTGGGCGGCGGCACGACCGTACTGCTGACCACCCAGTACCTGGAGGAGGCCGACCAGCTCGCGGACCGGATCTCGCTGGTCGACGGCGGACGGGTGGCCGCCGAGGGCACGGCCGACGAGCTGAAGGCGATGGTGGGCGGCGACCGGATCGACGTCGTCGTCCGCGACGCGGCGCAACTGGACCGGGCGGCAGGGCTGCTGACCGGCGGCGCGGTGGTGGACCGGGACCGGCGGCTGGCCGGCGCACCGGCCGGGCCCCGGATGGCGACGCTCGCCCGGACCGTACGGGTGCTGGAGGAGGCGGGCATCGAGGCGGAGGACATCGCGGTGCGCCGTCCGACGCTGGACGAGGTGTTCCTGTCCCTGACCGGGCGCGGGCCCGACGATGTGGAGGTGGCGGCATGAGTGCGGCGGGCTGGGCGGCGGCCGATTCCTGGACCATGACCCGGCGCGAACTGGCGCACTGGGCACGGCAGCCGGTGCAGGTCGTCGTGGGTCTGGTCTTCCCCGTGATGCTCCTGCTGATGTTCAACTACCTGGTCGGCGGCGGCCGGGGCGTCGAGGGCGACACCGCCGAGTACCTGGTGCCCGGCATGCTCGCGCTCACCATGGCCTTCGGCCTGGAGTCGACCATGCTCGCGGTCACCCGGGACCTCGACAAGGGGGTCGTCGACCGGTTCCGCTCGATGCCGATGGTCTCCGGCGCGGTGCTGGTCGGCCGGTCCGTCGCGGACATGCTCCAGTCGGTGGCCGCGCTGGCCGTGATGACCGCGGTGGGGTACGCGATGGGCTGGCGCTGGCACGACGGGCCGGCCGCGGCGCTGGGGGCGGTGGGGCTGCTCCTGCTGCTGAGGTTCGCGATGCTGTGGCTCGGCATCCTGCTGGCGCTGGTGGCCGGGCGGCCGGAAATGGTGCAAGCGGTACAGATCCTGGTCTGGCCGGTCGGCTTCCTCTCCAACGTGTTCGCGGCGCCGGAGTCGATGCCGGGGTGGCTGGGCGCGGTCGTCGAGTGGAACCCGATGTCGGCGACGGCCACGGCGGTGCGCGGACTGTTCGGCAACCCGGGCGGCGGCGGGGACTCCTGGGCCGCCGCCCACGCCGGGCTCCTCGCGGTGCTCTGGCCCTTGGCGCTGCTCGCGGTGTTCCTCCCACTGGCCGTGCGGCGGTTCGCGCGGCTGAGCCACTGAGGGGGCCCGGCCGCACGGCCTAGGGTCTCTCGTCTGGATCATGCCGGGCTCGCGGGGTCCGGCCTGATCCAGACGAAAGGCCCTAGTGGTGGAACGCCGTGGCCACGTCATGGTCGCGGCTCAACGGGTGGTCCTGGCCGCGCAGTTCGGGCAGCAGCAGCCGCAGGTCCTCCAGCAGCAGCTCCGCGAGGTCCGAGGAGAAGCCGTTGCGGCACACGATCCGCAGCACCGACAGGTCCTGCCGGTTCGCGGGGAAGGTGTACGCCGGCACCAGCCAGCCGCGCTCGCGCAGCCGCCGCGACACGTCGAAGACGTCGTACGCCGTCACCTCCGGCGCGGTCGTCAGCGCGAACACGGGCAGCTGGTCCCCCCGGGTGAGGAGCCGGAAGTCGCCCAGGTCCTCGATCCGTTCGGCCAGCCCGCGGGCCACGTCCCGGGACGCCTGCTGCACGGCCCGGTAGCCCTCCCGGCCCAGCCGCAGGAAGGTGTAGTACTGCGCCACCACCTGCGCGCCGGGCCGGGAGAAGTTCAGCGCGAAGGTCGGCATGTCGCCGCCCAGGTAGTTGACCCGGAAGACCAGTTCCTCGGGCAGCTCGGCGGGCGAGCGCCACAGCACCCAGCCGACCCCCGGGTAGACCAGCCCGTACTTGTGCCCCGAGGTGTTGATCGAGGAGACCCGGGGGAGCCGGAAGTCCCAGACCAGGTCCTCGTCCAGGAACGGTGCCACCATCGCCCCGGACGCCCCGTCCACGTGGACGGGGATGTCGAGGCCGGTGCGCTCCTGGAGGGCGTCGAGGGCGGCGCACAGTTCCTCGATGGGCTCGTAGGAGCCGTCGAAGGTGGAGCCGAGGATGCCGACCACGCCGATGGTGTTCTCGTCGCAGAGGTCGGCGGCTGCCTGCGGGTCGAGATGGAAGCGGTCGCCCTCCATGGGGACCAGGCGCGGCTCGACCTCCCAGAAGGTGCAGAACTTGTCCCAGCAGACCTGCACGTTCACGCCCATGACCAGATTGGGCCGGGCGGTCGCCGGGTACCGGTCGGCGTTCCGGACGGCCCAGCGGCGTTTGAGCGCGAGCGCGGCCAGCATGCAGGCCTCGCTGGACCCGGTCGTCGAACAGCCAACGGCCGTCGAGGGGTCGGGGGCCTTCCAGAGGTCGGCGAGCATCGCCACGCAGCGCCGCTCCAGCTCGGCGGTGCGCGGGTACTCGTCCTTGTCGATCATGTTCTTGTCGCGGCACTCGCCCATCAGGACCCCGGCCTGGGGTTCCATCCAGGTGGTGACGAAGGTGGCGAGATTGAGCCGCGAGTTGCCGTCGAGCATCAGCTCGTCGTGCACCAGGCGGTACGCGGTGGCGGGCGGCAGCGCCCCGTCCGGCAGCTTGTGCCGGGGTGGCGCGGACTCCATTCCCGCTGTCGGATCGGCCTCCCCGAAGAACGGGTTGAGGGCCAGCCTGCGGTGCTCTGCGGACGGTTCACTGCGGGGTGAGTCCTTGTGCAGCGGCATCGCCGACCTGCCCTTCCCGGTTCCTGGCCGCGAGGCCGTGCATAGGCGGATCAATCAGACGATACGGATAGCGTGCGGGTCCGGCGCGTCGGACGGGCCCGGCCGCGGCGCCACCCGCCCGGGTTCACCGCAGCGGCGTACCGTCCTCGTGCAACTGCATCTGAGGCCGCCCCGTCACCAGCAGCCAGGCCGGCAGCGAGGCGACGCAGAGCAGCGGGAGCAGGGCCGAGTCGGAGGCCAGGACCGCCGCCGTGAACAGGCTGAGCCAGCCCTGCCGGGTGATGGCCAGCAGCACTCCGAGCACCCCGCACGTCACCGCGACGGCGATCGGCACCCCGTCGACCAGGGCGTGGGCGCACAGGCCCAGCGCGACGCCGGAGAACACCGCCGGGAAGATTCGCCCGCCCCGGAAGCCGCAGGTCGCCGCGATCAGCAGGGCCGCGGCCTTCACCACGGCCATGAGGGCGAACCGGCCGGCCGACCAGCCGTCCGGATCGGCGGTCAGCTCCTTCACCTCGTCCAGCCCCTTGAACAGGGTGAGGTACCCGCCCAGGGCACCGAGCAGGCCGAGCAGCAGTCCGCCCAGGGTCAGCGCCAGGACCGGATGCCGCAGGGCGCGGAAGGTGCGGTGCGCGTACGGGAAGGCGTACACCGCCGCCAGCCCCAGCACCGCCCCGGCGCAGGCGATCACGATTGCGGAGAGCAGGTCGCCCCAGTGTGTGTGGGTGTAGTCGGGCATCGACAGGTCGAAGCTGGGGTGGGCGAGCAGCGTCATGGTGAGCGCCCCCGCGGACCCCGCCGCCAGCGGGCCGAAGAGCCGGTCCCAGAGCGCTCCGGGGCCGGGGCGCGAGGCCAGCGTCTCGGAGAGGATCAGCGCGGCGGCGACCGGCGTGCCGAACAGCGCGCCGATGGTGCCCGCCGCGGCGAGCGCGACCCACAGCGCGGCCGGGGCGTCCGGCGCGAACCGGCGCCCCGCCCAGTAGGCCAGCGCGATGTTGGCCGCGGTGATCGGGTTCTCCGGGCCGAGGCTGACCCCGCCCGCCAGCGCCAGGACCGTCACCACCAGCAGCCCCGGCACCACGCCGGGCGCCAGCGGCGCATCGACCAGGCCCGTGGTCGCCGGATCGGGTCCGGCCCGGCCGGGCACGGCCCGGATGGCCAGACCGGTCACCAGGCCGATCGCCGTGAGCATCACGATCATCCACAGCGAGGAGTACCGGCCGATCGACAGGGCGTCGGGGAGCGTCTCCCAGAGCACGTCCTGCAACTGGTCCGCGAGCAGGCTGACGCCGAGCAGGACGAGGGCCGAGGCCACTCCGACGGCCAGTGAGGGTACGAGGAGCGGCAGCAGCCGGCGCGCGGGGGCCGTTTCGGCGGAGACGGCGGAGTCGGTGGACATCGGCTCACCATAACCAGGCAAAAGCCTTATAACACTCCAAAAGGTCGTAGTGCGGCGGTATTTCGGGGTTGCATCTCACGTCACGTCAGGGCGCAGGCTCGGACACGTACTCAGCACACGGAAAGGGGCGCGGAGCCATGGAGCACTCCGTGGGACAGGTCGCCGGATTCGCCGGGGTCACGGTGCGCACCCTGCACCACTACGACGGCATCGGGCTGCTCTCGCCCAGCGGGCGCAGCCACGCGGGCCACCGGCGTTACGACGACGCCGATCTCGACCGGCTCCAGCAGATCCTGTTCTACCGGGAGCTCGGCTTCCCGCTCGACGAGATCGCGGCCCTGCTCGACGACCCGGCCGCGGACCCGCAGGAACACCTGCGCCGCCAGCACGCGCTGCTGTCGGACCGGATCGCCGAACTGCAGCGGATGGCCGCAGCGGTCGAGACAGCCATGGAGGCACGGAAGATGGGCATCGATCTCACGCCCGAGGAGAAGTTCGAGGTCTTCGGCGACAAGGACCCGGAGCGTCATGCGGAGGAGGCCGAGCGGCGCTGGGGCGGCACCGGCGCCTACGCCGAGTCCCAGCGCCGGACCGCCCGCTACACCAAGCAGGACTGGCAGCGGATGCAGGCGGAGGTCGCCTCCTGGGGTGAGCGGTACGACGCGCTGATGGCGGCCGGTGAGCCGGCCACCGGAGAGCGCGCGATGGACCTCGCGGAGGAGCACCGGCTCCACATCACGACCTGGTTCTACGAGTGCACGACGGAGATCCACCGGGGGCTCGGCGCGATGTATGTCGCGGATCCCCAGTTCAAGGCGTTCTACGAGTCGATGCGGACGGGCCTGGCCGAGCACCTGCGCGACGCGATCGACGCCAACGCGGAGCGTCAGGAGTAGGCGGACGCGTGCTCACGGGGGTGGGGCTCCCCACCCCCGTGACCGGTCACAGCTTGCTGATCACCGCGGCCGTTCCGTAGGCGCAGACCTCCGTGCCCACGTCGGCCGCCTCGGTCACGTCGAAGCGCATCATCAGCACCGCGTTGGCGCCCCGCGCCCTCGCCTGCTCGACCAGCCGCTCCATGGCCTGGTTGCGGGTCTCGACGAGCGTCTTGGTCAGACCCTTCAGCTCGCCGCCGATCATGGACTTCAGGCCGGCGCCGATCTGGCTGCCCAGATGGCGGGAGCGCACGGTCAGGCCGAACACCTCACCGATGACCTGGGTGATCTGGTGGCCCGGTACGTCATTGGTGGTGACGACCAGCACATCGGCCTGTGCCGTCTGGCCGCCGCCGTAATCCTCAATGCCCATGGTTGTGGCACCTCCTGGGATCGAGTTTTGCCCCGGTTCGCCCCATGTGCATCTCCGTGGGGGCCAGTGGAACCCGGAGGGGCTCCGTTGCGTTGATAGCTTTGGGCGGCCACGCAGCCGCCATCGACCACATCCTGGAGCCCGGACCCTTGAATACGCTTGCGCTCGGACCGAGCTGGCTGGACCCGGACCATCTCATCGGGCAGTTCGGGCTGATCGGTGTGCTGGTCATCGTCTTCGCCGAGTCCGGGCTGCTGATCGGGTTCTTCCTGCCCGGTGACTCCCTGCTGTTCACCACGGGTCTGCTGGTGACGACGGACAAGCTGCACACCCCGCTGTGGCTGGTCTGCCTCCTGGTCGCGCTGGCCGCGGTCATAGGTGACCAGGTGGGCTATCTCTTCGGCCGCAAGGTCGGCCCGTCGCTCTTCAACCGCCCGGACTCCCGCCTCTTCAAGCAGGAGAACGTCGAGAAGGCCCACGAGTTCTTCGAGAAGTACGGCCCGAAGTCGCTGATCCTGGCGCGCTTCGTGCCCGTCGTGCGGACGTTCACACCCATCATCGCCGGTGTGAGCCGGATGAACTACCGCTCGTTCATCACGTTCAACATCATCGGCGGGGTCCTCTGGGGCGCCGGGGTGACGCTCCTGGGCGCGGTCCTGGGCAAGATCGAGTTCGTGCACAAGAACATCGAGGCGATGCTCATCCTGATCGTCCTGATCTCGGTCGTGCCGATCGGCATCGAGTTCCTGCGGGCCCGCAGCAAGTCGAAGAAGGTAGCGGCCGCCGGAGACGACGAGAGCCAGGACCCGGCCGCCGGGCGCCGTGGCCGTCACGCCAAGCGCTGACGCCCTTCCCGGGCCCGCCCTCCCCGGGCCCTCCCTTCCCAGGCCCTTCTCGTCGCCTCAGAAGCCGCGCGTCCGCTTGGCCGCGCGGCGGTTCGCGCCGCTGACGGCACCCGGCACCCGCATGAACAGCCGGGAGATCTCGCTTCCCAGGTTCACCCCGATGGCGATGGCCCCGGCCGTCGCCACCGCGGTCGACAGCGAGGCGAGTCCCCGGTCCAGCTCGTTCTGCGCGATGCCCAGCAGACCGAAGTACGTCGCGGAACCGGGCAGCAGCGGACCGATCGCGGCCGTGATGAACGGCAGCGACGAGGTGTAGCGGTAGCGCGAGAACAACTGCCCGAACAGCCCCACCAGACCGGCGGCCACCGCCGTGGCCGCCACCGGTGAGATACCGCCGGTCCGGGCCATCGCCCCGTAGATCACCCAGGCCACACCGCCGTTGAGGGTCACCGCCAGTACCGTGGACCGCTCCTGCTGGAGCAGGATCGCGAAGGCCAGGCTCAGCACCATCGACGCCAGGATCTGGATCACCGGCCGGTCGTGCGAGATGAACCGGGCCTCCGGGTTCAGCTCGGCGCCCAGCTGGAGGCCCCCGTACAGCACCAGCAGCACCCCGGCGACGATGCCGATGAAGAAGTACATGACCTCGAGGAGCCGCGCGGCCGCGGTGATGTAGTAGCCGGTCAGACCGTCCTGCACCCCTGCCACCAGAGCCCGCCCCGGCAGCAGGGCGAACAGCCCACCGGTGATGACCGCCGAGGGCCGTACGTCGGACCAGTGGGTGAGGGTGAGCGCCACGCCCATCGCGGCGGGCGGCATCGCCGCCGCGACGAACTGGTAGAACTCCGGAAGCCCGCGCCCGGCGCACAGCCAGGCCAGCCGGTCCCCGAGCATCGCGCCGAGCGCCGCCACCGCGAACACCAGCGCGCCACCGCCGACCAGCACCGATGCCGCACCGGCCAGTCCGCCGCCGGCCAGCGTCAGCACCCAGCCGGGGTACGGATGCCGGTTCCGCCGGATCTCCGCGAGGCGCCGGTAGGCCTCCTCCAGGGAGACCTCCTCCTCGGTGGTGATGTCGTCGATGAGCCGGAAGACCGCGGCCAGCCGGGTGTAGTCGGTGCCGCGACGGCGTACCGTACGGCTCGCCGTCACCGGGTCGTCGACCAGTGAGGGCTGGTGCGAGATCGACAGCAGCGTGAAGGTGACGGTCGGCTCGCAGCGGTCGAGACCGTAGCTGCGGGTCACGGCGAACATCGCCGCCTCGACGTCCTCGGCGCCCTCGCCGCCCGCCAGCAGCAGTTCCCCGATACGCAGCGTCAGGTCGAGCACGCGCGGCACCGCGGGACCCGCGTCGTCGGGCTTCTGGACCGGCTCCGGCGCCGGGCGCTCGGCGACCGGCATCCGCAGCATCGTGCGCATCCGGTCCTGCCAGGGGGCTTCCTTGGTCAGCCGGACCATCGGAATGCCGTGCGCGGGCGTGAAGGCGGGCGAGTCCCGGGCGCTGTAGGTGCGCGGCGGGGCGAAGGCCGAGCCGATCGTGTCCGATCCCGAGGCCGCTCCGGAGCCGGAAGCGGAACCTGTTCCCGAGGCGGATCCCGAACCCTGCGGCTCAGGCGTCAGACCGGACGGAAGGGCGAATTCCGACGTCGGGTGGTCCTCCTCGGGCGGCGGCGACTTCCCCACCCCGGCGGGTTGGGAGAATGCGCTGCGTGCCTCGTCGGACTGGGGCTTCTGGTCCTCAGGACCGCCCGGCTCCGCCACCACTGACCTCACTCACCATCGGCTGCGCGTCTTCGGCAGCGCTCCTGCCCAGTATGGCCGCGGAGATGGGCGCACACACGAAACGGGCGGCACACCGGTGAAGGTATGCCGCCCGTCGCGTGCACAGAGCCATAAACGGAACCGCGAGGGGAACCGTAGACGGAACCGCTGGCGGAACGTCAGTGAGCGCCGCCCTGCGCCTCAAGGCGCTTGTACGAGTTCTCGATCTCGGCCTCGGCCTCGGCGCGCCCGACCCAGTCGGCGCCCTCGACGGACTTGCCGGGCTCCAGGTCCTTGTAGACCTCGAAGAAGTGCTGGATCTCCAGGCGGTCGAACTCCGACACGTGGTGGATGTCGCGCAGGTGCTCCACCCGGGGGTCGGAGGCCGGTACGCACAGCAGCTTGTCGTCGCCGCCGGCCTCGTCGGTCATCCGGAACATGCCGATCGCGCGGCACTTGATGAGGCAGCCGGGGAAGGTCGGCTCCTCCAGGATGACCAGCGCGTCCAGCGGGTCGCCGTCCTCGCCGAGGGTGTTCTCGACGAAACCGTAGTCCGCCGGGTAGCTGGTCGAGGTGAAGAGTCGACGGTCCAGGCGGATCCGACCGGTCTCGTGGTCCACCTCGTACTTGTTCCGCGAACCCTTCGGGATCTCGATAACGACGTCGAACTCCACGGGTGGCTCCTCCATGATCAACACATACGACTGATGGTTAAGTGTCCCCCACGGAGATGTGTGCTCGCGAAAGGGGCTGGTCAACGGTGGCAGAGCCAGTGAAAAGACCGTCGATCAATCCGTTCGGCAAGCTCAGCAGGGCGGCCCTGACGGACCACCTCGACCTGCGGAACGGGCTGAGCGACTGGCAGTTCACGGCCGTCTCCGCCGTTCTCGGCCTGGCGCTCGCAGCCGGCGCCGTCCTTGCCGCCGGTCCCTGGGACTCGGGTCAGCGTAAGGCCGAGCAGGACTGGGCGGCCGCCCGGGCCCGTACAGGTGGCGCACATCACGACCCCGACGCGCCCGGCGGACCGGCCCCCGCCCCCAGCGCCCCGGCCGTGCTCGCGGCGCTGGGCACCGCCGCCAACCGGTCCGCGCCGGACGCCCCCGATGCCCCGGACGGCGAAGCGGCCGGACTCCGCGCCGTACTGGGCCCGCTGCTGAAGGACCCCGCGCTCGGACCCCGCCCCAGCGCCGTCGTCATCGACACCGCCACCGGCGAGCGGCTGTACGGGAAGGGGGCCGACACCCCCATGACACCGGCCTCCACGGTCAAGATCGCCACCACGGTCGCGGCCCTGACCGCGCTCGGCCCCGACCACCGCATCGCCACCACCGTCCGGGCCTCCGCCGACTCCCGCACCGTGACCCTGGTCGGCGGCGGCGACCCCACCCTGGACCGGGCGGCCCTGCGCGCCCTGGCCGCCGACACCGCACGCGCGCTGAAGGACGCCGGGGCCCACGAGGTCCGGCTCCGGTACGACGCCTCCGGCTACTCCGGGCCCGCGCACCACCCGATCGGCCCCAACGAGAACATCGCCCCGCTGAGCGCGCTGATGGTCAATGAGGGGCGCCTCGACGACACCGCGAGCGGACCCGCCCCGCGCAGCGAGGACCCCGCCCGGGACGCCGCCGACGCCTTCGGTGAACTGCTGCACGAGGCCGGGATCGACACCGGGTCCGGACCCGGTGCAGGCCGGGCGGCCGCGAAGTCCAGGGCCGTCGCCAAGCACCTCTCCGTCCCGCTGTCCGGCCTCGTCGAGCGGGCGCTGACCAACAGCGACAACGACATCGCCGAGGCGCTCGCCCGGCAGACCGCGCTGGCCGCGGGCGAACCGGCGGACTTCGACGGCGGCCGACGGGCCGTCACCGCCCAGCTGAAGAAGCTGAAACTGCCGCTGAGGGGCGTGAACTTCGCCGACGGCAGCGGACTGAACCGCCAGGACAAGGTCACCGCCGCACTGCTCGCCGGTCTGCTCGCCCGTACGGCCGATCCGGACCACCCCGAACTGCGCTCCGTCCTCAGCGGGCTCCCGGTGGCCGGTTTCAGCGGCACGCTGAGCGGCCGCTACACGACGAAGTCCGGCGGCACCGGCCTGATCCGCGCCAAGACCGGCACGCTCACCGGCGTCAACACCCTCTGCGGAACGGTCGTCGACGCACACGGCCGGCTGCTCGCGTTCGCCTTCCTGGCATCGGGCACCACCGACCCGTCCGGCGCCCAGTCCGGCCTCGACTCGCTCGCGACCGCATTGGCCGCCGGTAAGAGCTGAGCCGGTCAACACCTCACCGCATCAAGGGCCGAGCACGTACGGTTGACGCATGACGAGCATCGGTGGTGCGGGGATGGTCGACTGGAATCTCGCGGTTGCGACCGCGACCCGACTTGTGCGGCCGGGGCCCGAGATCAGCCGCGAGGAGGCCCGCGAGGTCGTCGCGGAGCTGCGCAGGCATGCCAAGGCCGCGGAGGAACACGTCCGTGCCTTCACCCGGATGATCCCGGAGGGGACCGAACCGGAGGACACCCCGGTCCTGGTCGTCGACCGGACCGGCTGGATCAAGGCGAACGTGGCGGGCTTCCGCGAGCTGCTGCGCCCCCTCCTGGAGAAGATGGAGGAACGGCGTGGCGGCGGCACGGGCGGCGCCGTGATCGGCGCGGTCGGCTCCAAGGTGACCGGGGTGGAGGTGGGGATGCTGCTGTCGTTCCTGGCCTCCCGGGTCCTCGGCCAGTACGAGACGTTCGCCCCCGCCACCCGTGACCTCCCCGCCTCGGCCGACGGCGGCGGCAGGCTCCTGCTGGTCGCGCCGAACATCGTCCACGTCGAACGGGAGCTGGAGGTCGACCCGCACGACTTCCGCCTCTGGGTCGCCCTCCACGAGGAGACCCACCGCACCCAGTTCACCGCGGTGCCCTGGCTCCGCGACCATCTGCAGGGCGAGATCCAGTCATTCCTCGACGAGACCGACGTCGACCCGATGACGGTGCTGGAACGGCTCCGCGAGGCCGCCCAGTCGCTGGCCGGCGGCCGGCCCGAGGGCGAGGAGGGCGAGGACGGCGGGCGCAGCCTCGTCGAGGTCGTGCAGACCCCCGCCCAGCGCGAGATCCTCGGCAGGCTCACCGCGGTGATGTCCCTGCTGGAGGGGCACGCGGACTACGTGATGGACGGCGTCGGCCCCGAGGTGGTGTCCTCCGTCGGCGAGATCCGGGAGAAGTTCCAGCAGCGCAGGGCGCGCGGCGCGAGCCGGCTCGATCAGGCGCTGCGCAAGCTCCTGGGCCTCGACGCCAAGCTGCGCCAGTACCAGGAGGGCGAGCGGTTCGTGCGCGCCGTGGTCGACGAGGTCGGCATGGACGGCTTCAACCGGGTCTGGACCTCGCCCAACACCCTTCCGACCAAGGCGGAGATCGCCAAGCCGGAGGACTGGATCGCGAGGGTGCACCGTAGGGCAGAGTCATGATCACGGCGCGAACAGGGGCTCGTGGCCACAGGCGAACGCGCCGGTAATCACCCATCCGAGGGACCGTAGGGGCATGGGAAGGCGTGCAATGCTCGATGGACCGCATTGCTCTGTCACCATCGACGCACTCTGAGTGACGGCACTCTTTCCTGTCCCGGCACTCCGAGGCACCTCTCCGAAACTTCACGAAGGGCACCGGACATGGGTCCCCATCCTGCGGTCGCGGCGATACGCCTGGCGGTCCGCCGCGTACTCCACGACGTACTCACCGACTTCACCGAACAGACCGAACGCGCTCCGCACGCCGGACGCGCCCCGCACCCCGAGCTCGC
Source organism: Streptomyces sp. NBC_01260 (assembly GCF_036226405.1). Lineage (NCBI taxonomy): Bacteria > Bacillati > Actinomycetota > Actinomycetes > Kitasatosporales > Streptomycetaceae > Streptomyces > Streptomyces sp. NBC_01260. The sequence continues at coordinate 4,588,237 of NZ_CP108464.1, forward strand.
CGAAGCCGGCACCGGCAGGCGGCGCGCCGCACTCCCCGAACGCCCCGATACCCCGCTGGTGCTGGTGGCATGCTCCGGTGGCGCCGATTCCATGGCACTCGCCTCCGCCCTCGCCTTCGAGGCCCGCAAACTCGCCGTCCGGGCCGGCGGGATCACCGTCGACCACGGCCTCCAGGACGGCTCCGACACCCGGGCCACCGAGGTCGTCGGCCGTCTCGCCGCCATGGACCTCGACCCGGTCGAGGCCGTCGCGGTGCAGGTCGGCCACGGCGGCGGGCCCGAGGCCGCCGCCCGTGACGCCCGCTACGCCGCACTGGACGCGGCGGCCGAACGCCACGGCGCCGCCGCCGTCCTGCTCGGCCACACCCGCGACGACCAGGCGGAGACGGTGCTGCTGGGCCTCGCCCGCGGCTCCGGCATCCGCTCCCTCTCCGGCATGGCCGCCGCGTCCGGCCCGGCCGGCCGCTACCGCCGTCCCTTCCTCCAGCTCGACCGGCAGACCGCCCGCAAGGCCTGTCTGGTCCAGTCCCTGACGGTCTGGGACGACCCGCACAACATCGACCCCGCCTACACCCGCTCCCGGCTGCGTCACGAGGGCCTGCCCGCCCTGGAGAAGGCGCTGGGCAAAGGAGTCGTCGAGGCCCTGGCCCGTACGGCGCAGCTCTCCCGTGACGACGCCGACGCCCTGGACACCTGGGCCGCCGAGGCCGAGCGTGACGTACGCGACGACGCGGGCCGGCTGGAGTGCGCCAAGCTCTGCGCTCTGCCGCCCGCCGTCCGCCGCCGGGTACTGCGCCGGGCGGCCATAGAGGCGGGCTCCCCGGCCGGTTCCCTGTTCGCCCGGCACATCGAGGAAGTCGACCGTCTCATCACCGGATGGCGCGGCCAGCAGGCCATCAACCTCCCCGGCCGCGTCGAAGCCCTGCGCCAGGGTGGCAGACTGGTGATTCGGCAGAGCTGACGCACAAGCGGCTGACATGCAGGCGAGCGGCCGCGCAGGTCCGGGACACCACCCGGACCCGGCAGGCAAAGAAAGAGACGCGGGTGAACGAGAAGGACATGGGCACCGACCTTCAGTCGGTGCTCCTCACCAAGGAAGAGATCGACGCGAAGCTCGTCGAGCTGGCCGCGAAGATCGACGCGGAGTACGCGGGCAGGGACCTGCTCCTCGTCGGTGTCCTCAAGGGCGCGGTGATGGTCATGGCGGACCTGGCGCGCGCCCTGTCCACCCCCGTCACCATGGACTGGATGGCCGTCTCCTCGTACGGTGCGGGCACCCAGTCCTCCGGTGTCGTCCGGATCCTCAAGGACCTGGACACCGACATCAAGGGCAAGCACGTCCTGATCGTCGAGGACATCATCGACTCGGGCCTGACCCTGTCCTGGCTGATGTCGAACCTGGGCTCGCGCGAGCCCGCCTCGCTGGAGATCTGCACCCTGCTGCGCAAGCCCGACGCGGCGAAGGTCGCGCTCGACTGCAAGTGGGTCGGCTTCGACATCCCCAACGAGTTCGTCGTCGGCTATGGGCTGGACTACGCGGAGAAGTACCGCAACCTCCCCTTCGTCGGTACCCTCGCCCCGCACGTCTACGGCGGCTGACCACGACGCGGCGCAACCCGCGCCGACTCCGGGGAACCCTCACGGATTTCCCGCCGTTGAGCCTTCGAAGGCGGGTTTGACAGACGTCCCCGGCGGTCGTCGGTGACAATGCTGGGGTACCGTCCGAAGAACAGTCTTTACTCACACGCAGCATTTACCTACGGGCAGGAGGGACGGGGCGACTTCGCTCCGTATGGATGGACGTGAAGCGATACTTCCGTGGGCCGGTCATGTGGATCGTGCTGGCCGTCCTCGCCGTGGTCGTGTTGATGCAGGTCGTCGGCTCGTCCGGCGGCTACAAGACGGTGGACACCGGCAAGGTGATCCAGGCGATCAGTAAGAACCAGGTGGAGCAGGCCAAGCTCACCACCGGTGACGATCAAATCCTCAAGATTGAGCTGAAGGACGGCCAGAAACTCTCCGGCGAGTCCGGCAGCAAGTTCCAGGCGAGCTACATCGGCAACCAGGGCGTCGAGCTGGCCGACACGCTGCAGAAGAAGTTCGAGAGCGGTGACATCGGGAAGGGTTACACCGTCTCGCCGTCGAAGCAGTCCCCGTTCGTCTCGATCCTCTTCTCGCTGCTGCCCTTCGTTCTCATCGTGGTCGTCTTCCTGTTTCTGATGAACCAGATGCAGGGTGGCGGCTCCAAGGTCATGCAGTTCGGCAAGTCCAAGGCCAAGCTGATCACCAAGGACACCCCGAAGACGACGTTCGCCGATGTGGCGGGCTCGGACGAGGCGGTCGAGGAGCTCTACGAGATCAAGGAGTTCCTCCAGGAGCCGGCGAAGTTCCAGGCCGTCGGCGCCAAGATCCCCAAGGGTGTCCTGCTGTACGGGCCTCCCGGTACCGGCAAGACGCTGCTCGCACGCGCCGTCGCCGGCGAGGCGGGCGTCCCGTTCTACTCGATCTCCGGTTCCGACTTCGTCGAGATGTTCGTCGGTGTCGGTGCCTCCCGGGTGCGTGACCTCTTCGAGCAGGCCAAGGCGAACGCTCCGGCGATCGTCTTCGTCGACGAGATCGACGCCGTCGGCCGGCACCGCGGTGCCGGTATGGGCGGCGGTCACGACGAGCGCGAGCAGACGCTGAACCAGCTGCTCGTCGAGATGGACGGCTTCGACGTGAAGGGCGGCGTCATCCTGATCGCCGCCACGAACCGGCCGGACATCCTCGACCCGGCGCTGCTGCGCCCGGGCCGCTTCGACCGGCAGATCGCGGTCGACCGGCCGGACATGATCGGCCGGCTGGAGATCCTCAAGGTCCACCAGAAGGGCAAGCCGGTCGCACCGGACGTCGATCTCGGCGCCGTTGCCCGTCGTACGCCCGGCTTCACCGGTGCCGACCTGTCGAACGTGCTGAACGAAGCGGCGCTCCTCACGGCGCGCAGCAACAAGAAGCTGATCGACAACAGCATGCTCGACGAGGCCATCGACCGCGTCGTGGCGGGTCCGCAGAAGCGGACCCGGATCATGTCCGAGAAGGAGAAGAAGATCACCGCGTACCACGAGGGCGGACACGCCCTGGTCGCGGCGGCCTCACCTCAGTCGGACCCGGTCCACAAGATCACGATCCTCTCCCGCGGCCGCGCCCTCGGTTACACGATGGTGCTCCCGGAGGAGGACAAGTACTCCACGACGCGCAACGAGATGCTCGACCAGCTGGCTTACATGCTGGGCGGGCGCGCGGCCGAGGAGCTGGTCTTCCACGATCCGACCACCGGCGCTGCGAACGACATCGAGAAGGCCACGGCAACGGCCCGCGCGATGGTCACGCAGTACGGCATGACGGAGCGGCTCGGTGCGATCAAGTTCGGTGGCGACAACACCGAACCCTTCGTGGGCCGCGAGATGGGCCATCAGCGCGACTACTCGGAAGAGGTCGCCGCGCTGGTCGACGAAGAGGTCAAGAAGCTCATCGAGAGCGCGCACAACGACGCGTGGGAGATCCTGGTCGAGAACCGGGACGTTCTTGACGCACTGGTTCTCCAGCTCCTTGAGAAGGAGACCCTCGGCAAGGCGGAGATCGCCGAGATCTTCGCTCCGATCGTCAGGCGTCCGGCGCGTCCGGCGTGGACCGGCTCCGCCCGGCGCACGCCGTCCACCCGGCCGCCGGTGCTCTCCCCGAAGGAGCTCGCCCTCACCAACGGCGCCACCACGGCGAACGGTTCGTCGGTCGCGGACGTTGTCCCGGCCACCGAGTCGATCCCCGAGGAGCGACCCGAGAGCTAGATACCGGACCGTGCGATCCCCGTCACAGGGGTTCGACCAGGCCCGGAATGGAAGCCGCGCCCTCCAGGTTTTAGCCTGTGGGGGCGCGGCTTTCGTATGTCTGCGCGGATGTCCACGCAGCTGACAGTTCAGAGGAACGAGGCACAGATGACCGACCCGGTGACGCTGGACGGCCAGGATTCGATCGGCGAGTTCGACGAGAAGCGGGCCGCGGCGGCCGTACGTGAGCTCCTCCTCGCCGTGGGCGAGGACCCGGACCGGGAAGGGCTGCGGGAGACCCCGGGGCGGGTGGCGCGGGCGTACAAGGAGATATTCGCGGGCCTGTACCAGACGCCCGAGGACGTCCTGACGACCACGTTCGACCTCGGCCACGACGAGATGGTGCTGGTCAAGGACATCGAGGTGTTCAGCACCTGTGAACATCACCTGGTGCCGTTCCACGGGGTGGCCCACGTCGGGTACATCCCGGCGACCAGCGGCAAGATCACCGGTCTGTCGAAGCTGGCCCGGCTGGTGGACGTCTACGCCCGGCGGCCGCAGGTCCAGGAGCGGCTCACCACCCAGATCGCCGACTCGCTGATGAAGATCCTGGAGCCGCGCGGCGTCGTCGTCGTCGTGGAGTGCGAGCACATGTGCATGTCGATGCGCGGTATCCGCAAGCCCGGTGCGAAGACGCTGACCTCGGCGGTACGCGGCCAGCTCCGTGACCCCGCGACGCGTGCCGAGGCCATGAGCCTGATCATGGCGCGCTGACCCCGGCGGATCCTGGGAACGCGGCGAGGTGCCGTAGCTGTCGTCGCGCGCCCGCCGGGAATTGCGGGACAGCCCTTAGGGCGTGCCGGTAAACAACTTGCTGTCGAACACCCTGCTTGAGCAGCGGTGTCAAGGGCTACAACACGCAAGTTAATGCTCTGCACGCCCTTAGGCCCCCGCCGCGTTCTTGTTGTCGTCCTCGTCGTCCGGGAGCTTGCAGACGCGCTCCAGGAACAGGGCCGCCGCGATGACCGCGATGCCGGCCAGGACCGCGAAGCCGGCGTAGATCGCCTGGTCGCGGCGGGCCGGCATGTCGAGGGAGCCGAGCAGGAAGACGCCCGTGCCGCCGTACATCCCCGAGACGAGGGCGACGACGAGGGCGCTGGCCTGGCCGAAGACCACGGCGCGGGCCGCCATCAGCGGTTCGACGCCCTTCGCGCCCGGCCGGCGCTCACGCTGGGCGCGCAGCCGGGAGCGGATGGAGAGCGCCGTCGCCAGCAGGACGACGGCGATCACGGCGAGCACGATGGGCGCGGCCAGCGGCACGCTCGGCAGGGTGCCGAGGGCGTCCCAGAGGCGGGCGCCGCCCCAGGACAGCACCCCGGCGCCGACGAAGAGGCCGGCCAGTACTCCGAGCCGTAGTTGCTTCACCGGGTGAGCCGCCCTTCGCCGCCTGTGATCCGTCCTGCTGTTCCTGTGAGCCTAACGACTACTCGGGCAGCCGGAGTTCCAGGTCGGCCCGGGGCAGTACGCTGCCGCGGCCGACACCGGCCAGCAGATCGGCCACCGGGCCGACGCCGGGCAACTGGGCCGCGGGATCCACGTCGTGCCACGGGGCGAGGACGAAGGCGCGCTCGCGGGCCCGCGGGTGCGGGAGGGTGAGCAGTGGGTCGTCGGAGACCAGGTCGGCGTACGCGACGATGTCGACGTCGATCGTGCGCGGACCCCACCGTTCCTCCCGGACCCGGTCGAAGGCCTCCTCGATGGCCTGGCCGCGCTCCAGCAGGGAGGACGGGGGCAGCGTCGTCTTCACGACGACCACCGCGTTGAAGTACGACGGCTGGGAGCCGGCCTCGACGCCCCACGGCTCCGTCTCGTACACCGGGGAGACCGCCTTGACCCGGAGGCCGGGGGTGTCCTCCAGGGCGTCGATGGCGCCCTGCAGGGTCTCCAGGCGGTTGCCGAGATTGGAGCCCAGGGAGATCACGGCGCGTTTGGGGTTGGAGAGGGTGATGTCCGCGGCGTCCACCTGCTCGACCACGGAGGCGGGAACCGGCTGTACGGTCGGGTCGCTCTGCCCCTCGGTAGAAAATGCAGTCATGCTCGGCTCCGGGTGATGGTGATGGTGACGTCGTCGAAGGGGACGGTGATGGGCGCATCCGGCTTGTGCACCACGACCTCCACCTCCTCGACGCCTTCGTGCTTGAGGCACTGCTGGGCGATGCGCTCCGCGAGCGTCTCGATCAGATCGACCGGTTCGCCCTTGACGACGTCGACGACCTCCTCCGCGACCACGCCGTAGTGCACGGTCTTCGTCAGGTCGTCGGCGGCTGCCGCGGGACGGGTGTCGAGGCCGAGCACCAGGTCCACGATGAACGTCTGTCCCTCTTCCCGTTCCCGGGGAAAGACGCCATGGTGCCCACGGGCCTTGAGGCCGCGCAGCGCGACACGATCCACGCGAATCACTCCTGCTGTTGTTGGTCGTAGGGGCACGGGCCGCGTGCGGGCGGCGTCCTGCCCTCATTGGAATCTACCTGCGAGCACCGACAGCACTCGCCCGTGGGGGCCGCGGGGGACCGCACGGGGCTGGTAGCCGCTGATACCCGGATGCGCCCGATTCCAATCCCTGGGAGCTGCTTTTCGAGCCTCCACCGGGCTTGTACCCATTCAGGTGGGGGACTCTTCGTCCTCTTCCTCACCGGTTTCGGCCAGAACGGGCGAGCCGTGGTGGGACCAGAGCTTCCAGCCGTCCGGAGTGCGCCGGAACACATTGGTGGCGACCACCAGTTGCCCCACGAGCGGCCCCAGTGAGCTGCCCTCCTCGGCCGGACCGCCGCTGAGGATGTTCTCGGTACAGGTGACCAGGGCGGTGTCGCCCGTCATGGAGACCCCGACGTCGGTCAGGAAGAACTGGATGTACTCGGTGTTCGCCATGATCAGGGCGTAACTGCGCAGCACCTCGCCGCGGCCGGTGAGCACCGGCCAGCCGGGGTGGACGCAGGAGACGGTGAGGTCCTCGCCGGGCAGCCAGAGGGCGGTGAGCTCGTCGAGGTCCCCGCGCTCCATCGCCTCGTAGAAGGCGGTGTTCGCCTGCTCGACCGCCTCGATGTCGGCGGCCGCGTCCGCGTGCTCGTCCCGCGACTCGTTCACGCGGCTCCCTCGACGGCGCGGGCGACGCGTACGGCGTCGGCGGTGGCCCGTACCTCGTGGACCCGGACGGCCCAGGCACCGGCGCGGGCGGAGAGCGCGGAGATCGCGGCGGTGGCCGCGTCGCGTTCGCGGGCGGGCGGCGGGGCGGCGCCCGCTCCGGCCAGTACGTGGCCCAGGAAACGCTTCCGGGACGCGGCGACCAGCAGCGGGCGGCCCAGGTCGTGCAGCGCGTCCAGGCGGGCGATGAGCGAGAGGTCGTGGCCGGCGTCCTTGGCGAAGCCGAGACCGGGGTCGATCACGATCCGTTCGGCCGCGACACCGCCCGCGACCACGGCGTCCATCCGGACCCGCAGCTCCTCGACGACCTCGGCGACGACGTCCCCGTAGACCGCCCGGCTGTTCATGGACTCGCTGAAGCCGCGCCAGTGCATGACGACGAAGGGCACCGCGGCGGCGGCGACGACCGGGACCATGTCCGGGTCGGCGAGGCCGCCGCTCACGTCGTTGACGAGGACCGCTCCGGCATCGACGGCCTGCTCGGCGACCCGGGCCCGCATGGTGTCCACGGAGACCGTGACCCCTTCCGAGACCAGGCCCCGGACCACCGGGACCACCCGGCGCAGCTCCTCGGACTCGTCCACCCGGCTGGCGCCGGGGCGGGTCGACTCACCGCCGACATCGACGAGGTCGGCGCCCTCGCCGACCAGGTCGAGACCATGTTTGACGGCCGTCGTGGTGTCGAACCAGCGGCCCCCGTCGGAGAAGGAGTCGGGGGTCACATTGACGACACCCATGACCGCGCAGCGGTCCCACTCCGGCAGGCCCTGGACCGTGCCTCGTCCACGCAACGTACTCATACGCCCAGCCTAGAGCCTGTCCGGAGGGTCAGGGCCGGGGTCGCGGCGCCCGGCACGGCACCCCGCGGCGATACCGGAACGCCCCGACAGCTCCTTTGCCGGGCTCTCGACTTCGTTCGAGCGGGACAGGCTCCGTCCCGGACGCCGTGCCCTGTTCGGCGGCCCCTCACGCCGCGTGGGCGCTGTGCTCCCCGGCGGTGGCCGGCGCGTGCGCGCACGGACGCCGTCCGCTCTGCGGCAGCCTGCGGGCCAGCGGACGGGGGAGCGCGAAGTTGACGAACCCCTCGGCCTGCATGGCCGCCAGTGAGATCCGGGGCAGATCGCGGGCGGTGCGGTAGACCACGAAACGTGGCTCCCAGCGTGGCCGGAACTTGGCGTTGAACTTGTACAGCGACTCGATCTGGAACCAGCGCGACAGAAAGATCAGCAGTCCGCGCCAGATCCGCAGCACCGGTCCGGCGCCCAGCTTCTCGCCGCGGGCCAGCGCGGAGCGGAACATCGCGAAGTTCAGCGAGACGCGGGTGATGCCGAGCCGCGGTGCGGCCTGGAGGGAGGCGACGATCAGCAACTCGTTCATCCCGGGGTCGGCGGCGCGGTCGCGGCGCATGAGGTCCAGGGACATCCCGTCGGTGCCCCACGGGACGAAGTGGAGCACGGCCTTCAGATCGCCGTACGGGGATTCGGCGCTCTGTTCGTCGACCTTGTGGGCGGTGGCGATGAAGCAGTCCCCGTCGGCGCCGTCGCCGATCCGGCCGAGCGCCATGGAGAAGCCGCGCTCGTTGTCGGTGCCGCGCCAGTCGGCCGCGGCCCGCCGGATGCGGGCCAGCTCGGCCTCGCCGATGTCGGCCACGCGCCGGACCCGGGTCTCGTACCCGCCGCGCTCAATGCGCTTCACCATCTGGCGTACGTTGCGCATCGCACGTCCGGCGAGGGAGAAATCCGCGACATCCACCACCGCCTCGTCGCCGAGTTCCAGGGCGTCGAGGCCGGTCTCGCGGGTCCAGACCTCGCCGCCGGTCTCGCTGCAGCCCATCACGGCGGGCGTCCAGGAGTGGGCCCTGGCCTCGTCCATGAACCGTTCGATGGCGCCCGGCCACGCCTCCACGTCGCCGATCGGGTCGCCGCTGGCCAGCATCACCCCGGACACCACCCGGTAGCAGACGGCGGCCTTGCCGCTGGGGGAGAACACCACACCCTTGTCGCGGCGGAGCGCGAAGTGGCCGAGCGAGTCACGGCGGCCGTGCCGCTCCAGCAGCGCGCGCAGCCGGACCTCGTCGTCCTCGGTGAGGCGGGCGGCAGGATGTTCGGGGCGGAACGCGAGGTAGATGGTGGTGACGGCGGTCAGCAGGCCGAGCGCACCGAGCGAGTACCCCACGGTCCAGGAGGTGACACCGGCGTACTCGACCGGGCCTTCGAAGCCGAACAGGCCGTACAGCACGTGCTGGAGCCGGTCGGCGATGCTGGGGTTCCCGACCAGCCGGCCGGGGTGGACGCTGACGATGACCAGGCCGAGGCCGAGCGAACCCGCGCCGAGGAGGACGAAGTTGGCCAGCGCCCTCCAGCGGCTGCGCGGGTCGGGGAGCGCGGCGAATTCACTCCGATGACGTACCAGCAGACAGCACAGCGTCAGTGAGACGACCGCGCCCAGCAGCGAGTGCCGGTAGAGGAACTGGGACAGCGCACCGGCCGGGAGCAGCACGACGGCCGCCCGCCAGGCCCGTCGCTTGTGCCGCTTGAGGCCGTGGGCCAGGAGCAGCAGCAGGACGCCGGCGCTCAGCGAGAGCGCGGCGGCGAAGGGGCCGAGGGCGCCGGGGAGGACCTCGGCGAGGGTGTGCATCCGGCTGTGGCGGAAGCGCGGGAAGACCCCGGAGGCGACATCGATCAGGCCGACTACGGTGCAGGCGGTGCCGACGAGCACCGGTACGGTTTCTGGTCGCGGTCCGCGCACGAACTTGCGTGCGCTATTCGGAACCGATCCCGATTTATCCCCATCTAGCGTGACAGACATGGTTTCCCGTGGTTCCGCGAGAGATTCTTGGAGTCCGTCGGCCGGAGCCCTGCGGACGATGTGCGACCTCTAGGACGAGCCTTCCGGGCTGTGGGTTCACCCGCATCCCGGAAATTTCCTGACAAGAAAGTTCAACCGCCATGGGCCTTACCGGCAAGGCAGTGCTGATCCTGGCGATCGCGCTCGCCGTCGTGCTGTTCGCCGTCACGATCTGGCTCTGGCCGCGGTTCGCCCGGCGCAGTGTGCCCATGGTGTTCGGCAGGGTCGGCCTGCTGCTGGCGACCCAGCTAGCGGTCTTCGCCTCGGTCGGCCTGCTGGCCAACAACTCGTTCCTCTTCTACGGCTCCTGGGCGGACCTGTTCGGCCAGAAGCAGGAACTGGGCGTGGTCACCGACCGTGCCTCCGGGACCCTGGCCGCGAAGAACATCGTCCGGGTGGGGACGCAGCGGCCCGATGTGCCGGGCGGATCGCTGCCCACCAGGGGCGGCCGGATCGACAAGGTCGTGATCGCGGGGCGGCACTCCAAGATCGAGAGCTCGGCGTACGTGTATCTGCCGCCGGAGTACTTCCAGGAGGCTTACGCCCGGCGGAAATTCCCCGCGGTCGTGGTGCTCACGGGCTACCCGGGCACTTCGGAGAACCTCCTCAAGGGGCTGCGGTACCCGCGCACGGCACTCGATCAGGTGAAAGCGGGGCGGTCGCAGCCGATGATCCTGGTGATGCTGCGGCCGACGCTGGCGCCGCCGCGGGACACCGAGTGCGTGGACATAAAGGGGGGTCCGCAGACCGAGACGTTCTTCGCGCAGGACCTGCCGCGGGCCATCTCGGCCGCCTACCGGGTCGGCAAGCGGGCCCGCAACTGGGGCGTCATCGGCAACTCGACCGGCGGCTACTGCGCCCTGAAGATCGGGCTGCACCACCCGGGCCGGTTCACGGCGAGCGCGGGGCTCTCCGCCTACTACAGGGCGGCCGAGGACCCGACGACCGGTGACCTCTTCCACGGCGACCAGCGGGCACGCGACCACGCCGACCTGCTGTGGACCCTGGACCACCGGCCGATGCCCGACTCGTCCTTCCTGGTGACGACGTCCCGCCACGGCGAGGCGAACTACGCCGACACGCGGAAGTTCCTGGCCAAGGTGAGGTCGCCCGCGCAGGCCTCGTCGATCGTGCTCGGCAGCGGCGGGCACAACTTCAACACCTGGCGCCGGGAGATTCCCGCCGCCCTGGAGTGGATGAGCAGCCGGCTCAGCGAGAACTGACCCCGGTCCGGCCGCCCCGCGGCCCCGCGCTCACGGCCCCGCGGTCTTGGCCACGCTCTCCACGCTCTCCACGGCCACCTCGGCGCGCGGCACGGCCCGGTCGTCCGCGTCGATCGACCGGCGCAGCGCCTCATGGAGGCGGGCCGGGGTGAGCACGCCCAGGAACCGGCCCGCGCTCTCCTTGTCGATGACCGCGATCCAGCCGGCGTCGTGCTGGAGCATGGTGGCGAACGCCTGTTTGAGCGGGGCGCCGACGGGCAGCCAGGCCTCCATCCGGCGGGCGTGCTCCCGGACCGTGCCCTGGGTGGCGGTGAGCGCGTCACCGGCCGGGATCCAGCCGTGCAGATGGTCCTCGCCGTCCAGTACGACGGCCCAGCGCGCGCCCTGGGCGCGCAGCCGTTCGGTCGCCGTGGCCAGCGGGTCGTCGAGGTGGACGACCGGGGGCTGGTCGAGGTCGCTCTCCTCGATGGGGGTGACCGAGAGCCGCTTGAGCCCGCGGTCCGCGCCGACGAAATCGGCGACATAGCCGGTGGCGGGGGCGCCGAGCACGGTGGCCGGTGAGTCGAACTGCTCGATCGAGCCCTGGCCGTAGACGGCGATGCGGTCGCCGAGGCGGACGGCCTCCTCGATGTCGTGCGTGACGAACAGCACTGTTTTGCGGACCTGCGCCTGAAGCTTGAGGAATTCGTTCTGCAGCCGTTCCCGGACGACCGGGTCGACCGCGCCGAAAGGCTCATCCATCAGCAGTACGGGCGGGTCTGCGGCCAGCGCCCTTGCCACGCCCACGCGTTGGCGCTGACCTCCGGACAGCTGTTCCGGATATCGGTCACCATAAACGGAAGGGTCGAGTCCGACCAGGTCCAGGAGTTCCGCCGCACGTTCGCGGCCCTTTCCGCGTTTCCAGCCGAGGAGATGGGGCACGGTAGCGGTGTTTTCCAGGACCGTTCTGTGCGGGAACAGACCGACCTGCTGGATCACGTAGCCGATACGCCGCCGCAGCTGGACGGGGTCGATGGCCGATATGTCGTCCCCGTCGAGGAATATCCGGCCCTCGGTCGGTTCGATCAGCCGGTTCACCATCTTCATGGTGGTCGTCTTGCCGCACCCCGATGGCCCGACGAGCGTGACGAGTTCACCCTCGGCGACCTCGAAGGAAAGGTCGTCGACGGCGGTGGTGCCGTCCGCATACCGCTTGGTGACGTGCTCGAAACGGATCATGGTTCCCCATTGTGGCGCGTGTTTTGTGAAGGACGTGTTGCTGGAATACAACGGCTTCCGTGATTGTCAGTGGTCGAGGATAGGCTCGCCGGACATCAGTACGAGTGGGCGATCGGGAGGTGGGGGACAAGATGGCCGCACAGAACTGCCTGGTGACGAACGACTGGATCTGCGGGGAGTATCTCCGTTCCCGCAGCCAGGAGTTGACCGATGCCACGGTCCAGCACATCTGGATCACCGCGGTCTCGGTGGCGATCGGGGTCGCCGTGGCATTCCCGCTGGCACTGCTCGCCCGCCGCAGCCGGCGCCTCGCCGGACCGGTGCTCGGGCTGACCACGGTGCTCTACACCGTGCCCTCGCTCGCGATGTTCTCGCTGCTGCTGCCGCTTTTCGGACTCTCCGCGGCGCTGGTCGTCACCGGCCTGGTGCTGTATTCGCTGACCATTCTCGTGCGGAACATCCTGGCGGGTCTGGAGGCGGTACCCGAGGAGGCGAAGGAAGCCGCGCGGGGCATGGGTTACGGGCCCGCCCGGCTGCTGTGGGAGGTGGAGCTGCCGCTCGCGATGCCCGCACTGATGGCCGGGATACGGATTGCCACGGTCTCCACGATCGCGCTGACGACGATCGGTTCGATCGTCGGCCGGGGCGGCCTGGGCAACCTCATCGACGACGCGCTGCCGAGCTTCTTCAAGGCCCAGGTGCTGGCCGCCTCGGTGCTCTGCGTACTGCTCGCGGTCGTCGCGGACCTGCTGCTGCTCTGCGTGCAGCGGCTGCTGACCCCGTGGACCCGCATATCAAGGACCCACGACGCCGTGGACACGGCCGGCACGGCGAAGGCGGTCTGACCCATGGGAGTTCTCGGCGAGGCATGGACCTGGCTCACCACCGGCGCCAACTGGTCAGGGGAGAGCGGGGTGTCCCACCGGCTCTCCGAGCATCTGTACGTCAGCGGGGTGGCGCTCGCCCTGTCCTGCGCCATAGCGCTGCCCGTCGCGCTCTTCCTTGGGCACATCGGGAAGGGCGGCGCGCTGGCCGTCAACATCTCCAACGTGGGGCGGGCGGTCCCGGTCTTCGCGGTGCTGGCGCTCTTCATGGTCTCGCCGCTGCGCAACAGCGGCTATGTCCCGACGATCATCGCCCTGGTGCTGTTCGCCGTACCGCCGCTGCTGACCAACGCCTACGTCGGGATGACCGAGGTGGACCGTTCGGTGACGGAGGCCGCGCGCGGGATGGGCATGTCGGGCGGCCAGCTCTTCGTACGCGTCGAACTGCCGCTGGCCTACCCGATGATCATGACCGGGCTGCGCTCGGCCGCGGTCCAGGTGGTCGCCACGGCGACGATCGCCGCGATGGTCGGCCAGGGCGGTCTCGGCCGGATCATCACCGCCGGTTTCAACACGTACAACACCCCGCAGGTGGTCGCGGGGGCCCTGCTGGTCGCCGGGCTCGCCCTGCTGGTGGAGACGGTGCTGGTCGCCCTCGACCGGATGCTGTCACCGCTTCGCCGCCGCCGGACGGTGTGAGCCCGGCCCGTTTCGTATCCGACATCGCATATCGCATGTGGCCCTGTTGCCCTGGACGGAGAACAACATGAGCAAGACCTCGCGCATAGCCGGCGCGGTCATCGGCATCGTCGCGCTGGCGGGCTCGCTCGCCGCCTGCGGCGGTGACAGCCTGGAGAAGGACAAGGGTGGACCGGCCGGCGGCGACGACTCCGCGAAGAAGGGCTCGCTCGTCGTCGGCGCCGCCGCCTTCACCGAGTCCAAGGTGCTCGCGGAGCTGTACGCGCAGATCCTGGCCGACGCCGGATACAGCACCTCGGTCACCACCGTGAAGAACCGCGAACTGTACGAACCCTCCCTGGAGAAGGGCGAGATCGACGTCGTACCCGAATACGCCGCGACCATCGCCGAATTCCTCAACGCCAAGGCGAACGGGGCGAAGGCGCCCGAGGAGAAGCCGGTCGCCTCGGGCGACACCGCGGCCACGGTCGCCGCACTGGAGAAGCTGGCGACGCCGCGCGGACTGAAGGTGCTGCCGGCGGGTAAGGCGCTCGACCAGAACGCCTTCGCGGTCACCAAGGAATTCGCCGCGAAGAACAAGCTCAAGACCCTTTCGGACCTCGGCGCCTCCAAGGTGAAGGTGAAGATCGCGGCGGGCGACGAGTGCGAGGTGCGGCCGTTCTGCGCACCCGGACTGAAGAAGACCTACGGCATCGACGTCACCGGCATCGACCCCAAGGGTGTCGGCACCCCGCAGTCCAAGCAGGCGGTCAAGGACGGCAAGGACCAGCTGGTCCTCACCACCACCACGGACGGTGTGCTGGACACCTACGACCTGGTGTTCCTGGAGGACGACAAGAAGCTCCAGAACGCGGACAACATTCTGCCGGTCCTCAATGCCAAGGACGCGGGCGCCCAGGACATCGCCGACGCGCTCGGCAAGCTCACCGGCGCACTCACCACCGAGGACCTGGCGGAACTGAACCGCAAGGTCGACGCCGAGCGCGCCAAGCCCGAGGACGCGGCCAAGGAATACCTTCAGTCGAAAGGTCTGATCAAGAAGTAGCGAAGGCTCGCGGAGGAGCTTCGGAAGGGGCCCCGTAAGGCGTACGGGAAGTCCCTGCGCGGGAGCGGAAGTGAGTGTTTCGGGGGCCGTCAGGTAACCGGCGGGGAACAGATTGCCGGGCGGCCCCCCAAGCAGCCCGTACGCACGGTAAATTTCAGGCCATGCCACGTGGACGCCATCGCCATTCGCCACCTCTGCACAGAATCCTTCCGCCTTCGGTCGTGGCCGGAGCCTCGGTCCTCTGTGCCGCGGGAGCCTGGCTGCTCGCCGAACCCCTGGCCCTGCGCGCGCTCGTCGCCGCCGCGGCGGCCGCCGCCCTCACCGGCGCGTATCTGATGCGCAGCTGGGACCGGGAGGCCGGCCGTCGCGTCGCGGAGCTGACCCGCGCCCGCGCCGGCGACGAGTGGCGGGCCGAGGAACGCATAGCGGAGATCGAGGCCGATCTGGACGAGGCGCGCGAACTGCGCGCCCGTCTGGAGACGAAGCTGCGCCGCAAGCGCGTCGAGCTCGCCGGGCTCCGTGGCGAGCACGCCGCGCTGCTGCGCCGGTACGCCAACGCCGAGACCGAGCGCGCCAGTGTGCTGGAGAGCCGTCGCCAGCTCGCCCTGGAGGCGGCCGCGCCGCCCCGCGAACTGCCCGCCGCGCGCAGCACCCCGACGCCGGCCGGATATCTGCGCGCCGCCCAGGCGCTGGAGGACCTCACGCGCAACGGGGCGCTCCAGGAGGCGCGGCGCACCGCCGAGCAGGCCAGGAAGCGCGACCTCGCGGAGCGGGCCCGGGAGGCGGAGGAGCGGCAGGGGAAGCACGCGGCGGCCGCGCACGCCGGTGCCACGGGCGACGGGCAGCACCGCCGCCCGGCGGCCGCCCTGCCCGCGCCGCCCCGGCAGGCCCAGTCCCAGTCACTGCCCGCCCGGCGCGCCGTGCCGGCCGCCAGCGCGGTCGTCCCGTACGCGGCGGCCCGCCGCCACCTGGTGCCGCAGGGGAGCTTCGACTTCTTCGGTACGCAGAAGGCGCACGCCGCGATCGAGTCCGTGCAGAACGAGGACCTCGCCGACGTGGTGGGCGAGGAGGCACTCGCCGCGCACCGCACGGGCGCGGCCGAGAACCGGGCCGTCGGCAAGGTCATCGACCTGACCGCGCACGACGAGACCGAACAACTGGACGTCGCGGAGCTGCGCAGCGCGATCTCGTAGCGGCGGGGAGCCTTGCTCTCCCGCCGCCGCGGGCCGGGCTACTTGTCGATGTCGCCGACGACGAAGAACAGCGAGCCCAGGATCGCGACCATGTCGGCGACCAGGGTGCCGGGCAGCAGCTCGGTGAGCGCCTGGATGTTGTTGAACGAGGCCGAGCGGAGCTTCAGCCGGTACGGGGTCTTCTCGCCCTTGGACACCAGGTAGTAGCCGTTGACGCCGAGCGGGTTCTCGGTCCAGGCGTAGGTGTGGCCCTCGGGGGCCTTGAGCACCTTGGGCAGCCGCTGGTTGATCGGACCGGGCGCCAGGTCCGCCATCCGGTCCAGGCAGGCGTCCGCCAGGTCCAGGGCGTTGTGCGTCTGGTCCAGCAGGCACTCGAACCGGGCCAGGCAGTCGCCCTCGGTGCGGGTGACGACCTTCAGGGTGTCCTGGAGCTCCCCGTACGCGAGGTAGGGCTCGTCGCGCCGCAGATCGAAGTCGACGCCCGAGGCGCGGGCGATCGGCCCGGACACCCCGTACGCGTGCACGGCGCGGGCCGACAGCACGCCCACCCCGCGGGTACGGCCCCGGAAGATCTCGTTGCCGAGCACCAGCTTGTCGTAGACGTCCATCCGGGACCGGACCGAGGCGACGGCGTCCCGGGCGCGGCCGAGCCAGCCCGCCGGGAGGTCCTCCTTGAGGCCGCCGACCCGGTTGAACATGTAGTGCATCCGGCCGCCGGAGACCTCCTCCATCACGGTCTGGAGCTCCTCGCGCTCCCGGAACGCGTAGAACACCGGGGTGATCCCGCCGAGTTCCAGCGGGTAGGAGCCGAGGAACATCAGGTGGTTGAGGACCCGGTTCAGCTCGGCCAGCAGGGTACGGGTCCAGACCGCGCGCTCCGGGACCTCCATGCCGAGCATCCGCTCGACGGCCATCACGACGCCCAGCTCGTTGGAGAACGCCGACAGCCAGTCGTGGCGGTTGGCGAGCATCACGATCTGCCGGTAGTCGCGGGCCTCGAAGAGCTTCTCCGCGCCGCGGTGCATATAGCCGATGACCGGTTCGGCGTGCTGGACGCGTTCGCCGTCCAGGACGATCCTCAGCCGGAGCACGCCGTGCGTGGAGGGGTGCTGCGGGCCGATGTTGAGCACCATGTCGGTGCTCTCCGCCGCGCCGCCGATGCCGACTGTGGTCTCCGTCATGCGGGACAGTATTCCCTGCGGCCGGGCCGGGGACTAAGCCGCTGCGGCCGCGGACTCCGTCACACCCGTTGCGTCAGCCAGCCGAAGCCTCCCAGGCCGCCCGGCTCGGTCAGCTCCGCCGCCTCACCGGCCCCGGCCAGGGCCCGCAGGTAGCCGGCCGGGTCGCTCGTCGCCAGGGACAGCGGCGGGCGCCCGCCGCTGATGCCCAGCCCGTGCAGCGCCTCGCGCTGGGTGCGGATCTCCGCGGCCGGGCCGCCCGCCGCCGCACACGCGTCCAGCGCCACGTGCGAGGTGAGGTCGCAGCTGCCGTCCGGCACCGGGCGCACCTCGCGCCCCGCCCGGAAGCCGGTCAGGGTGCCGAAGGACGGCCGGGCCTCCCGCAGGTGCATGTAGTCCACCGCGACCGCGAGCCCGCCGGACAGCGTGGACACCGCACGCGCCCACGCCTCGTCGCGCGGGCGGCCGATCTCCGCCCGGCTGCCCGGTCCCGCCGACGGCCACCAGCGGCTCAGCCACCGGGCGTCGGCCCCGCTCACCGGCTCGCCCAGCCGCTCCGTACCGTCCGACGGCCGGACCAGGACGTAGCGGTCGACGCCGTCCGGATCAGTCTCGGCGACCGGCGTCGGCACGTTGTCCAGCCACTCGTTGGCGAACAGCAGCCCGCGCACGCCCCGCGGGGGCTGCGCGCACCACTCCACCCGTGGGTCCAGACCGCAGGGCCGCGCGGCGAGCTCCACGGCGTACGCCCGTACCGAGAGACCGCCGCCGCCCTGTGCCGGCAGCGCGGCGAGCACTCCCGTCAACAACTCTCCGCGCCCTGCCCCCAGATCCACCAGGTCCACCGAACCGGTTCCGAGCTCGCCGGCCGTCCTGACCAGCAGCCGGGCGACGGCCGTGGCGAACAGCCCGGAAGCGTGCACGGAGGTACGGAAATGACCCGCGGGCCCCTCGGGGCTCCGGTAGAACCCCCCGTCCCCGTACAAAGCGGTCTCGGCCGCCTCCTGCCACCCGCGCCAGTCATCCGTCACATATCCAAGTCTCCACCTTGGGGAGTACGGTCTCCGGACCCGGATCGGCCCTTTGGCTGACCCACTCACCTGTCGGCTGTCCCTACGCTGGGCTACGTGCAGCGCCTCTACGATTTCATCCGCAGACACCCGACGGGCGTCGACAGCTTCTGGGCTGTCTTCCTCCTCGGGCTCTCCGGCGTGACCATTGTGGCGGGCGGTGCCGGGCGCGGCGCCGGTGAGCGCTTCGCCGTGGTGCCGGTCATCATCGGTCTCAGCGTCGTCGTCGCACTGCGCCGCCGCGCACCCGAGAAGATGCTGCTGCTCGCGATCGCGATGGGCGTCGTCCAGCTGGTGTTCGGGGTCAGACCGACCACCGCGAACTTCGCCATGCTGGTGATCACCTTCACGGTGGCCACCGTCGGCGAGCGCTGGGCGTCCCGGCTCGCCCTGACGTGCAGCCTGTGCGCGGCCGGGCTCGCCCAGCTCCGCTGGCCGAACGAGCAGCCGGGCGGCTGGGCGCAGAAGGGGTTCATCGTCATCGTGATGACGGTGCCGTTCGTGCTGGCGTGGGTGCTCGGTGACTCGATGCGGACCCGGCGGGCCTACTTCGACCAGTTGGAGGAGCGCGCCGCCCGGCTGGAGCGGGAGCGCGAGGCGCAGTCGAAGGTCGCGGTGGCCGCCGAGCGGGCCCGTATCGCCCGGGAACTCCACGATGTCGTCGCGCACAACGTCTCGGTGATGGTGGTGCAGGCCGACGGCGCCGCCTATGTCATGGATGCGGCACCCGACCAGGCCCGGCAGGCGCTGGAGACGATCTCCAGCACCGGCAGGCAGGCGCTCGCGGAGATGCGGCGGCTGCTCGGTGTGCTGAGGACGGGAGACGTGCGCGAGAGCGGGGAGTACGTCCCGCAGCCCGACGTCGAGCAGATCGAGGACCTGGTCGACCAGGTCAGACAGTCCGGTCTGGCCGTCGACTTCAAGATCGAGGGCACGCCGCGCCCGCTGCCCAGCGGCGTCGAGCTGACCGCGTACCGCATCGTGCAGGAGGCGCTGACCAACACGCGCAAGCACGGCGGCCCGAACGCCGGGGCCAGTGTGCGGCTGGTGTACTTCGACGACGGCCTCGGCCTGCTGGTGGAGGACGACGGCCGGGGCGCCGCGCACGAACTGTACGAGGACGGCGGCGCCGACGGCGCGGGCCACGGGATGATCGGCATGCGCGAGCGGGTCGGCATGGTCGGCGGCACGCTGGACGCCGGGCCGCGCCCCGGCGGCGGATTCCGGATCAGCGCACTGCTGCCGCTCAAACCGGCCACCTAGGGCCTTGCCCGCCGAGGCCGACCGCAGAACGAATCAGGAGACAGGGACCCCATGGCGATCCGCGTGATGCTCGTCGACGACCAGATGCTGCTGCGTACCGGCTTCCGGATGGTGCTGGCCGCGCAGCCGGACATGGAGGTCGTCGCGGAGGCCGGCGACGGCGTGGAGGCGATCGAGAACCTCCGGTCCACCGCGGTCGACGTCGTGCTGATGGATGTGCGGATGCCGAGGCTGGACGGCGTCGAGGCCACCCGCCGCATCTGCGCGGAGCCCGGTGCGCCCAAGGTGCTCATCCTGACGACGTTCGACCTCGACGAGTACGCGTTCTCCGGGTTGAAGGCCGGGGCCAGCGGCTTCATGCTCAAGGACGTGCCGCCGGGCGAACTGCTCGCCGCGATCCGCTCCGTGGACAGCGGTGACGCGGTCGTCGCGCCGTCCACCACCCGCCGGCTGCTCGACCGCTTCTCGCCGATGCTGCCGAGCGGTACGGCCGAACCGCGGCACAAGGACATCGCCAAGCTCACCGAACGGGAGCGTGAGGTGATGCTGCTGGTGGCGCAGGGCCTGTCGAACGGCGAGATCGCCGCGCGGCTGGTGCTCTCCGAGGCGACCGTGAAGACGCATGTCGGCCGCATCCTGACCAAGCTCGGCCTGCGGGACCGGGTGCAGGTCGTCGTCCTCGCCTACGAGACCGGGCTGGTGCGCGCGGGCGGCGGCGCGGGCTGAGCGCGGGCGCGCGCCTCAGAGGCTGTCGGGTGACCTCCGACCGCCGGTCGGAGGTCACCCGACAGCCTCTCAGCGCAGGATGCCCTCCAGGAAGTCGCTGCCGAGCCGCGCCACGACGGTCAGGTCCAGCTGGTGCAGTACGTACCGGCCGCGCCGCCGGGTCGTGATCAGACCGGCCTTCTTGAGCACCGTGAGATGGCGGGAGACCTCGGGTGCCGTGATGCCGTGTGTATCGGCGAGTTCCCCGGTCGTGTACGGGGAGCGCGCGATGTTGCGGCACAGCCGCATCCGCATCGGGTGGGCCAGCGCCTCCATCCTCAGCTGCAGCAGCTCGACGGAGGCGGGGGAGGGCAGCTCGGGCCGGTGCACCGGGTAGTGGATCACCGGGCGCCAGCCCGGCGCGTGCAGCACCGTCAGATGCGGCCAGCCGAAGCTGGTCGGGATGAAGGTGATCCCGGGACCCACGGCCGGGTCGGTGGCGTCGGTCGAGCCCTCGGTCAGCTTGTCGATGCGGATCCGGTCCCCGGCCGCGTCGAGCGAGACCGCGGTGGACACCGCGCCCATCGCCTCGCCGAGCCCCCTGTGCCGCAGCAGGTCCGTCTTGTGCCGGGCGTCGGCCACCAGCTGGACCCGCGTGCGGCGCCAGGTGTCCGCGAAGAACGCCTGGTCGCAGTCCTCGAAGAGGCGCCGTGTCCAGCGGCGTACGGAGGCGGGGTCGGTCAGCAGCCGCTGGGTGAACTCCACCTGCTGCGGGCCGCGCGCCGCCGCCATGTCCAGGGCGCGGGCCCGCATCCCGGCGTTGACGAGGGGCGAGGGCGCGCCGGTCCCGTACTGGGTGGCGCAGGTGAACTCCAGGGCCGCGGCGACGAAGCGCTCGTCGTCCAGCCGGTCGAGGATGTCCAGGTCCTCCGCGAGGCAGGCGCCCGTCCTGCCGTTGCCGCCGCGGACCCCCGCGAACGGCATGAAGATGTCCGAGAACGTGTTCCGCCACAGGAACTCCGCCTCGTGCAGCCGGTCGGCGAGATCCGGCTCCAGCGCCGTGGTGGTGGCCGTCGCCCAGCCGTGCAGGCCCGGGTGGTGCCCCGGCTCGGAGAGCGCGTGCAGGGCGAGCCCCAGCTCGGCGAGGGGGGAGGTCTCGAAGACGATGCGCCCGGGGTCCAGCCCCGTGATGTCGATGGTCACGCTCACCCCTCCATGGTGCGGGGTGAGCGGGGCGGGCCGGGCCCCGATTGACGGCCGGCGTCAATCGGGGCCCGCCGGGCGCGCCTCACTCCTGCCGGGCGAGCCGCTCCTGTTCGGCCACCAGCTTCAGGAAGTCGCCCAGGGCCGCCTTCACGTCCGCCGCCGTCCACGTCAGCCCCGACTCGGTCACGGTGACCTCCGTGCAGGAGATTCCGGGGGGCCCGGCGCCGGCCGGCTGCCACATGCGGAAGAGCGCCGTGCCCGTCTCCTCCGCCAGCCGCACCGACGCCTCCGTCAGGACCTCGGGCGCGTACGGCAGCCACACCTGGAACTGGTGCGTGTGCGGCGGGTCGGGATGCACCCGGAACCACCCGGCACCGGCCTCCGCGAAGCCCTCGGCCAGCGCCTCGGCCACCACCTGCGCGTGGGCCACGTACGACGGCAGCTTCGGCAGCTCCCGCTCCAGGCCGCTCAGGGCGGAGAGCGCCGCGGGGAACTGCTGGAAGAGCTGGCCCCCGTACCGGTGCCGCCAGGTCCGGGCCTCCTCGATCAGCGAGGCGGAACCGGCGAGCGCGGCCCCGGAGATCCCGCCGAGGGTCTTGTAGAACGACACGTACACACTGTCCGCGAGCGCCGTGATCTCCGGCAGCTCCCGCCCGAAGTGCGTCGCGCACTCCCACAGCCGCGCCCCGTCGAAGTGGACCACCGCATCGCGTTCGCGGGCGGCCGCCACCACCGCCTCCAGCTCCTCCCAGGTGGGCAGGACGAAGCCCGCGTCCCGCAGCGGCAGCTCCAGCATCAGGGTGCCGAACGGCTCGTCGAAGTCGCGGATCTCGTCCGCCGTGGGCAGCCGGGGCTCGGACGTGGGGTGGACGGTACGCAGCCCGCTCACCACCGACAGCGCGCCGCGCTCGTACATCTCGGGGTGGGCGAGCGGATGCAGCGCCACCGTCGGGTTGCCGCTGCGCCCCGCCCAGGAGCGCAGCGCGGCCTGCTGGGCCATCGTCCCGGTCGGGAAGAACGCGACCGCCTCCATGCCCAGCACCTCGGCGATCCGCTGCTCCAGCTCGGCGACCACGCCGTCCCCGTAGATGTCCACGGGCTGCCCGAGATCGGTGAGTGCGCCGGCGTCGGCGGCCAGCGCGGCCAGCTGCTCGCCGAGTGAGCGGTCCATCGGAGCCCGCCACAGGGTCCGCTCGGCCCGCTGCCACGCGGTGATCCGGCGGATCCGCGGGAACTGGCCCGCGTCCTGGGGTCCGTCCGGGCCCGGTGCCTCGTCCGCCGCTTCGTCGCGCGCCTGCTCGTTCATGTCTGCCATGGGACGATCATCACGCAGAACCGGGCTCCCGCCCACGGGTTATTCGAACCCCCGTCTGCCCCCTGTCCGACCGGCCCGGTCAGTCGGGTTTCCCACAGCCTGTGGACAGTCGGGAGCCGGACGAAACGCTGGCGTAGCATGCAGAGAAATCGTCCGGTACCCCCCGCGGACTGGAACGGAAGGCACCTGCCGCGTGAATACAACAGCCCCCAAGGAGCCCCTCGACGCGAGGGACCGCCCCGCCCGCCTCACCGTCGGCGTCGTCGGCGCGGGCCGCGTCGGCCCCGCACTGGCCGCGGCCCTGCGGCTCGCGGGACACCGCCCGGTCGCCGTCTCCGGCGTCTCCGACGCCTCGGTGCGCCGCGCCGCCGACCTGCTCCCCGACGTCCCCATGGTGACGCCCGCCGAGGTCCTGGCGCGCGCCGAGCTCGTCCTGCTGACCGTCCCCGACGACGCCCTGCCGGGCCTCGTCGAGGGCCTGGCCGAGACCGGCGCGGTCCGGCCGGGGCAGCTGATCGTGCACACCTCGGGGCGGTACGGCACGAAGGTGCTGGACCCCGCGCTGCGGGCCGGCGCCCTGCCGCTCGCCCTGCACCCGGCGATGACGTTCACCGGCACCTCCGTGGACGTCCAGCGGCTGGCCGGCTGCTCCTTCGGCGTCACCGCCCCCGAACAGCTGAGGCTCGCGGCCGAGGCGCTCGTCATCGAGATGGGCGGCGAACCCGAGTGGATCGCCGAGGAGTCCCGCCCGCTCTACCACGCGGCTCTCGCCCTCGGCGCGAACCACCTGGTCACGCTGGTCGCCCAGTCGATGGAGCTGCTGCGCACGGCGGGGGTCGCCGCCCCCGACCGGATGCTCGGCCCGCTGCTCGGCGCCGCGCTCGACAACGCCCTGCGCTCCGGTGACGCCGCCCTGACCGGCCCGGTCGCCCGCGGCGACGCCGGTACGGTCGCCGCGCACATCGGCGAACTGCGCACCCACGCCCCGCAGACGGTGGCCGGGTACGTCGCGATGGCCCGCGCCACCGCCGACCGCGCGCTCGCCCACGGCATGCTCAAGCCGGAGCTCGCCGAGGACCTGCTCGGCGTCCTGGCCGACGGCGGCCGCACCGGACCGGAGGAGTCCCGATGACCGACCCCGCCGCCACCCTGCTCCGCACCGCCGCGGAGCTCGACGCGTACACCCCGGCCGTGACCGCCGGCAACGCCGCAGGCGCCCCCCGGACCCGCCCCGAGCGCGCCGCCGTGATGACGATGGGCGCCCTGCACGAGGGCCACGCCTCGCTCATCCGCGCCGCCCGCGCGGCCGTCGGCCCGGCCGGTCAGGTCGTCGTCACGGTCTTCGTCAACCCGCTCCAGTTCGGGGAGGCCGCGGACCTGGAGCGCTACCCCCGCACCCTCGACGCCGATCTCGCCCTCGTGGGCGCGGCCGGCGGCGACGTGGTCTTCGCCCCGTCCGCCGACGAGGTCTACCCCGGCGGGGAACCGCAGGTCCGGATCTCGGCCGGTCCGATGGGCGAGCGCCTCGAAGGGGCCTCGCGCCCCGGGCACTTCGACGGGATGCTCACCGTCGTCGCCAAGCTGCTCCACCTCACCCGCCCGGACCTCGCGTTCTACGGGCAGAAGGACGCCCAGCAGCTGGCGCTGATCCGCCGCATGGTGCGCGATCTGAACTTCCCCGTGGAGATCGTGGGGGTGGAGACGGCCCGGGAGCCCGACGGCCTCGCGCTCTCCAGCCGCAACCGTTTCCTGGACGCGTACGAGCGCCACACCGCCCTCGCGCTGTCCCGGGCCCTGTTCGCCGCCCGCGACCGGCTCGCCGCCCAGCAGGCGCTGCACGCCCGCGCGCTGGCCGGCGGGTCGAGCGGTGACCGGGCCGCCGGGCTCACCCGGCTCGGCGAGGCCCGGCTGGCCGCCGACGCGCAGGCGGTCGCCCGCGCCAGGCCGGACGGCGGACCGGCCGCCGTGCGCGCCGCCGCCCGCGCGGTCCTGGACGACGCGGCGGCCGAGCAGCCCCCGCTCGACCTCGACTACGTGGCGCTCGTGGACCCGGCGGACTTCACCGAGATCCCCGACGACCGCACCGCCGGTGACGCGGTACTCGCCGTCGCCGCCCGGGTGGGCGCCACCCGGCTCATCGACAACATCCCGCTGACCTTCGGAGCCACCACGTGACCGGAATACGGCTGACCGCCCCCGCCCCCGGCTGGTCCATCGACGCCGATGTCGTGGTGGTCGGCTCCGGCGTGGCCGGCCTCACCACCGCACTGCGCTGCGCCGCCGCGGGCCTCGCCACCGTCGTCGTCACCAAGGCCCGGCTCGACGACGGCTCGACCCGCTGGGCCCAGGGCGGCGTCGCCGCCGCCCTCGGCGAGGGCGACACCCCCGAGCAGCACCTCGACGACACTCTGGTCGCGGGCGCGGGCCTGTGCGACGAGGCGGCGGTGCGCACGCTCGTCACCGAGGGCCCCGACGCCGTGCGGCGGCTGATCGGGATCGGCGCGCACTTCGACACCACGGACGACGGCGACATCGCGCTGACCCGCGAGGGCGGCCACCACCGCCGCCGCATCGCCCACGCGGGCGGCGACGCGACCGGCGCGGAGATCTCCCGCGCCCTGGTCGAAGCCGTCCGCTCGGCCGCCCTGCACACCGTCGAGAACGCCCTGGTCCTCGATCTGCTCACCGACGCCGAAGGCCGTACGGCCGGCGTCACCCTGCACGTCATGGGCGAGGGCCA
The DNA here is from genome assembly GCF_036226405.1 of Streptomyces sp. NBC_01260. Lineage (NCBI taxonomy): Bacteria > Bacillati > Actinomycetota > Actinomycetes > Kitasatosporales > Streptomycetaceae > Streptomyces > Streptomyces sp. NBC_01260. The sequence goes on from NZ_CP108464.1 coordinate 4,613,767, forward strand.
GCACGACGGCGTCGGCGCGGTCCACGCCCCCGCGGTGGTCCTCGCCACCGGCGGCATGGGCCAGGTCTTCTCCGCCACCACCAACCCGCCCGTCTCCACCGGCGACGGCGTGGCACTCGCGCTGCGGGCCGGCGCGGAGGTCGCGGACCTCGAATTCGTCCAGTTCCACCCCTCGGTCCTCTTCCTCGGCGCCGGCTCCGAGGGCCAGCAGCCCCTGGTGTCGGAGGCGGTACGGGGCGAGGGTGCCCACCTCGTCGACGCGCACGGCACGCGTTTCATGGTCGGGCAGCACGAACTGGCGGAACTGGCCCCGCGTGACATCGTCGCCAAGGCCATCATCCGCCAGATGCAGCTGCACGGCACCGAGCACATGTACCTCGACGCCCGTCACTTCGGCGCCGAGATGTGGGAGCAGCGCTTCCCCACCATCCTGGCGGCCTGCCGGGCGCACGGCATCGACCCGGTCACCGAGCCGGTCCCCATCGCCCCGGCCGCGCACCACGCCTCCGGCGGCATCCGCACCGACCTGCGGGGCCGTACGACGGTCCCCGGCCTGTACGCCTGCGGCGAGGTCGCCTGCACCGGGGTGCACGGCGCCAACCGGCTGGCCTCCAACTCGCTCCTCGAAGGGCTGGTGTTCGCCGAGCGCATCGCGGCCGACATCGTCGCGGACCGCCCCCGCGCGGGCGCCGAGGCCGTCGTCACGCACCCGGTGACCTCGCCGCTGCTCGCCCCCGAGGCCCGGGGCACGATCCAGCGCATCATGACCCGCGGCGCCGGCGTCCTGCGCTCCGCGGACAGCCTCGCCACCGCCGCCGAGGAACTGGAGGACCTGCACCGCAGCGCGGCCCTGAAGGCCGGGGCGGCCGAGCCGAAGCTCGCGGTGCCCGGCGTCGAGGCCTGGGAGGCCACCAACCTGCTCCTGGTCTCCCGTGTCCTGGTCGCCGCCGCACGCAGCCGCGAGGAGACCCGCGGCTGCCACTGGCGCGAGGACCGGCCCGAGCGCGACGACGAGAGCTGGCGCCGCCACCTCGTCGTACGGCTCACCCCCGACCGGCAGCTGGTCCTCCGTCGGACGGATACCGAGGCGTTCGGCCCCGTACGCCCGGCCGGGGCAGCAGACTGCGCACCAGCAAGCACCACCCACCCCACTCCCGAGGAGCCGTAACCGTGAGCACGCCCGAAGAGAATCCGCGCCCCACACCCGTGGACGTACCGCTGATCCAGATCGGCGCGCCCGCACCTGCCGCGGGTGGCTGCGGCGACGGCTGCGGCTGCGGTGGGGACGACGGCTACGACCTGGACGATCTGGAGTGCGGCCTCGACCCGTCGCTCGCCCAGCTCCTGGCCGACGCGGGTCTGGACCCGGTCCAGGTCGAGGACGTCGCGCACGTCGCCATCGCGGAGGACCTCGACGGCGGGGTGGACGTCACCACCGTGGCCACCGTCCCCGAGGACGCCGTGGCCACCGGCGACTTCACCGCCCGTGAGGCGGGTGTGGTGGCCGGTCTGCACGTTGCCGAGGCCGTCCTGTCCATCGTCTGCACGTCCGAGTTCGAGGTCGAGCGGCACGTCGAGGACGGCGACCGCGTCGTTCCCGGCCAGAAGCTGCTGACCGTCACCACCCGCACCCGCGACCTGCTCACCGGCGAGCGCGGCGCGCTCAACCTGCTCTGCAGGCTCTCCGGCATCGCCACCGCCACCCGGGCCTGGGCCGATGTGCTCGAAGGCACGAAGGCCAAGGTCCGCGACACCCGCAAGACGACCCCGGGCCTGCGCGCCCTGGAGAAGTACGCGGTGCGCTGCGGCGGCGGGGTCAACCACCGCATGTCGCTGTCCGACGCCGCGCTCGTCAAGGACAACCACGTCATCGCGGCGGGCGGGGTGGCCGAGGCCTTCAAGCGGGTCAGGGACGAGTTCCCGGACATTCCGATCGAGGTCGAGGTCGACACCATGGACCAGGTCGCCGAGGTGCTGGACGCGGGCGCCGACCTGATCCTGCTGGACAACTTCACCCCGTCGCAGACGGCCGAGGCCGTCGCCCTGGTGGGCGGCCGCGCGGTCCTGGAGTCCTCCGGCCGGCTGTCCCTCGGCTCCGCCCACGCCTACGCCGAGGCCGGCGTGGACTACCTGGCCGTCGGCGCGCTCACCCACTCCTCACCGATCCTCGACATCGGCCTGGACTTCCGCGACACCGACGGGGCCGGCGCCTGATGCTGCTCACCATCGACGTCGGGAACACCCACACCGTGCTCGGCCTGTTCGACGGCGAGGAGATCGTCGAGCACTGGCGGATCTCCACCGACGCCCGCCGCACCGCGGACGAGCTGGCGGTGCTGCTCCAGGGCCTGATGGGCATGCACCCGCTGCTGGGGATGGAGCTGGGCGACGGGATCGAGGGCATCGCCATCTGCTCCACCGTCCCGGCCGTCCTGCACGAGCTGCGCGAGGTGACCCGCCGCTACTACGGCGACGTCCCCGCCGTTCTCGTCGAGCCGGGCATCAAGACGGGCGTGCCGATCCTGATGGACAACCCGAAGGAGGTCGGCGCGGACCGCATCATCAACGCGGTCGCCGCCGTCGACCTCTACGGCGGTCCGGCGATCGTCGTCGACTTCGGCACGGCCACCACCTTCGACGCGGTCTCCGCCCGCGGCGAGTACACCGGCGGCGTCATCGCGCCCGGCATCGAGATCTCGGTCGAGGCCCTCGGCGTCAAGGGCGCGCAGCTGCGCAAGATCGAGCTGGCCCGGCCACGCAGCGTGATCGGCAAGAACACCGTCGAGGCCATGCAGTCGGGCATCATCTACGGCTTCGCGGGCCAGGTCGACGGTGTCGTCGGGCGGATGAAGAAGGAACTGGCGGCCGACCCCGACGACGTGACCGTCATCGCGACGGGCGGCCTTGCTCCGATGGTGCTGGGCGAGTCCTCGGTCATCGACGAGCACGAGCCCTGGCTCACGCTCATCGGCCTGCGCCTGGTGTACGAGCGCAACGTGTCGCGCCTGTAGTCCGGGTCCGGTCACGAGGCCCTGACCGGCGGTTCGGCGTGCGGCGGCTCATCGGAGCCGCCGCGCCGCCCCGACGGCCAGTTAAACGGATTTTGTCCATTTAGCACGTATTGTCGCGTTATGCCCACGCCCTACGGATCACGCGGCGGTATGGCGTTCAGCGCGGACGAGCTGCGAGTGCTCCGACGTGCCCTCGCCATCGCCCTCCATCCCGTGCCCCTGCCCGACGAGGACGTCCAGGACTGCCTGCGGCTAGCGGGCTCCGTGGACGAGACGGTCGGCGAGGCGGGACGGCTGCGCGCCTTCCTCCTCGCCGACCTCGTCCGCTACCGAAACGCCCTGCCCGGCTCCCTCGGCGGCTATCTGGAGCTCCTCCAGGACGCCCTCGCCGCCGGGTACGACCCCCGCCCCGAGGACCTGGCCGCGCTGCGCGCCCTGCGCGGCGGGCCGGTCGCCGCGGCGCTCCTGGAGCGCTGCTCGGTGCTCGCGGAGCGTTCGGTGCGCACCAGACTGGCCGGGCGCGCCGTCTCCGCGACGACCCCCGCGCCCCGCAGCCGGCTGCTCGCGCTGCCCGGCGGCCGTGCCGCGGAGCCCGAGAAGCCGAAGGCCCCGGCGGCCCCGGCCCGCCCGGCGGCGCCGTCCGAGCGTCCGGCACCGAAGCCCTCGGAGGTCTTCCCGCCCCGTCGCCGCCCGGTGCCCCCGCCGCAGCAGCGCGCCACGGGGTAGCCCGCGGCGGGCGGCCCGGCACGCGGCGGAGGGGGTGCGCGGAAGTCCGTACCGGGCTCGCTACTCTGGACGGCATGGACTACGTATCCGCGCTTGTGCCCCCCGTGGTGATGGCAGCCTTCTTCATCGGCCTGGTCGTGACGATCGTCAAGAGTCAGGGCGGTCCCAACAAGGCCAAAGAGGATGCGGCCGTGGATGCGGCGATCAGCCGCGCGGAGTCGGCCCACCAGGCTCCGCGGACCGAAGCGGTCTGACTCCGTAAAACCGCGCGCATTGCGCACAGCACCGTACGAAGGGCGTACGGCTCCGAGAGAGCCGTACGCCCTTTTGTTGTGTGAATAACCGGCCATTCCAGACATTTGGCACTAGGGTGACGCTGTGCCCCGCCAATTGGGAGAGCTGGAAGACGCCGTGATGACCCGGGTCTGGCAATGGAACCGTCCGGTCACCGTGCGGGAAGTCCTTGAGGACCTTCAGCAGGAACGGTCCATCGCCTACACCACCGTCATGACGGTAATGGACAATCTCCATCAGAAGGGCTGGGTGCGCCGGGAAGTGGACGGCCGCGCATATCGATATACGGCGGTCTCCACCCGTGCCGCGTACTCGGCCGCACTGATGAACGAAGCCTGGTCGAGGAGTGACAACCCGGCCGCCGCACTGGTCGCGTTCTTCGGCATGATGTCGGCCGAGCAGCGTGAGGCTCTCCGGGACGCCATGCGGATCGTTGTGCCCGCTCTTCCCGAGGACGCCGTACCGCCGGGCGGTGAAGTGGCCGATGAAGCAGTCGGCGCGGCCGGTGAAGGTGTCGATGAAGCCGCCGAAGCGGCCGATGGAGCGGAGCCGGAGGCCGGGCGATAGCGTCGGGGTATGTCCTCAGAGCTTCCGCAAACCGATTTCCAGACCGAACCGTCGGTTATAAACGTAGCCATCACCGTCCGGCGTGCGAGGACGAGCGATGTGGCCTCCGTCCGACGTCTCCTCGACGGCTACGTGCGTGAAGGCATCCTGCTCGACAAAGCGACGGTCACGCTTTACGAGGACATCCAGGAGTTCTGGATCGCCGAACGCGACGAGGACGCACGGGTCATCGGCTGCGGTGCACTGCACGTGATGTGGGAAGACCTCGCCGAAGTCCGTACTCTCGCGGTCGATCACAGCATCAAGGGCGCCGGAGTCGGGCACCAAGTGCTGGACAAGTTGTTGCAGACCGCCCGCTGGCTGGGCGTGCGACGGGTTTTCTGCCTCACCTTCGAAGTCGACTTCTTCGCGAAGCACGGCTTCGTGGAGATCGGAGAGACGCCGGTCGACGGAGATGTCTACAGCGAGCTGCTGCGTTCCTATGACGAGGGAGTCGCGGAGTTCCTCGGTCTCGAACGGGTGAAGCCGAACACCTTGGGTAACAGTCGGATGCTTCTGCACCTGTGACAGTCGGAAGAACCCCGAGCTCTATGTCCGAATCGCGCACGTTTCCCGTCTTCTTCCGCTGCTGAACCTCTCCCGAGGGTTTGTGTTTTCCGGGGAAAAGCGGTTTCCTTTCCGCGTACTCCATTTTCGATGAAAGGAAATCCGGTGGCACAGAAGGTTCAGGTCCTTCTTGTTGACGACCTCGACGGCGGCGAGGCGGACGAGACCGTCACGTTCGCGCTGGATGGCAAGACCTACGAGATCGACCTCACCACGAGCAACGCGGACAAGCTCCGTACGCTGCTCGAGCCTTACGCCAAGGGCGGCCGCCGTACCGGTGGCCGTGCCGCCTCCGGGCGCGGCAAGGGCCGTGCGGTTCCCGGCGGCAACAAGGACACCGCCGAGATCCGTAAGTGGGCGCGCGAGAACGGCCACAATGTGAATGACCGCGGCCGTGTTCCCGCGGACATCCGTGAGGCTTACGAGAAGGCCAACGGCTGAGCAGCCGACTCATCGGAGGCCGGCCATGGCCGGGCACGCATCAGCCGGGCCCGGTGGCATTCAGTCGCCACGGCGTCCACGAGCCGGACGAGATCGGGAGCATCCCCACCCCTGCTCCCGAAGCCGGAGAGGGCCGGGAGCACCGGTTCCCCCTCCTGCTCGCGCAGTGGCCAGGGGGGCCGCAGCCATACGGCGGCCCCCGGCGGGCCCGGCCGGCCCGGCGGTGGCGGTGCGGTGATCCGGCCGCCCGTGCCGAGAACGGTCAGCGCGAGGGCGACTCCGCCCCACTCCAGCCAGTCGAGCAGCCCGGGCAGCTCATCCGCGCTTCCGGCCGCCACCAGCAGACTCATCCGCTCACCGGTGAGCGCCACCGGCCCCGCGCGGCCCACCCGGCGCAGCGCCGCGTGACCGGCGGCGGCGGGGACGACGAGAGCGTCGAACCGCAGCCCGGTCAGCAGCCGCACCGGGGCGACGCCCGCGGTGGCCCAGCCGAGCTCCTGCTCGTACCACCGGGCGCAGCCGCCCCGCGGTTCACCCCCGGCACGGCCGTCCTGGCGAGCGGGAAGCGGAGTGCGGGGAGGCGGGACGGTGGGGGCCATGCCGGAAGAACTCCGGATCCGGCCCAGGGGTTACGCAGAGTCCTCGGTCGAACGCTTAGTGTGTCCGGGTTGGGGGCGTACAGGCGCATTCACGCGTAAGAAGATGTTCGCCCGTAGCGGAGGGAACCCGCGTACGCCGCATGGACTGTCTGTAATTGCGGGTAAGACATCCCTAGTGGGAGGGGCGACACGCAAGCCACCGGACGTCTCGCGTTCGCCATCGGCGTACTGGCGATAGGGGTATCTGCCTGGCCTGCGGGAACATCGTCTCGCACCATCGGGTTGGAGCAGTTGTCGGCGTTCGGGGCGGGAGATCCCCCGGGAAGCAGGGCCGGGTGTCGGCAGTTGAAATGAGCGGTCCCCGCTTGCGGGACTAAGCTGCGGAAGGACAGGGAGGGGACCGACCCCTTACTGCCTGACCGCTCTGAGGAGCGATTAACGATGTTCGAGAGGTTCACCGACCGCGCGCGGCGGGTTGTCGTCCTGGCTCAGGAAGAAGCCCGGATGCTCAACCACAACTACATCGGCACCGAGCACATCCTCCTGGGCCTGATCCACGAGGGTGAGGGTGTCGCCGCTAAGGCCCTGGAGAGCCTCGGGATTTCGCTCGAGGCGGTCCGCCAGCAGGTGGAGGAGATCATCGGTCAGGGCCAGCAGGCCCCGTCCGGCCACATCCCCTTCACTCCCCGAGCCAAGAAGGTCCTGGAGCTGTCGCTCCGCGAGGCCCTTCAGCTCGGCCACAACTACATCGGCACAGAGCACATCCTGCTCGGCCTGATCCGCGAGGGCGAGGGCGTCGCAGCCCAGGTCCTGGTGAAGCTGGGCGCCGACCTGAACCGGGTGCGCCAGCAGGTCATCCAGCTGCTCTCCGGATACTCGGGCGGCAAGGAGGCGGCCACAGCGGGCGGCCCCGCGGAGGGCACGCCCTCCACCTCCCTGGTGCTGGACCAGTTCGGCCGGAATCTCACCCAGGCCGCTCGTGAATCCAAACTCGACCCGGTCATCGGGCGCGAGAAGGAGATCGAGCGGGTCATGCAGGTGCTGTCCCGCCGTACGAAGAACAACCCTGTCCTCATCGGCGAGCCCGGCGTCGGCAAGACGGCGGTCGTCGAGGGCCTGGCCCAGGCCATCGTCAAGGGCGAGGTGCCCGAGACCCTCAAGGACAAGCACCTCTACACCCTCGACCTCGGTGCGCTGGTCGCCGGTTCCCGCTACCGCGGTGACTTCGAGGAGCGCCTGAAGAAGGTGCTCAAGGAGATCCGCACCCGCGGCGACATCATCCTGTTCATCGACGAGCTCCACACCCTGGTGGGTGCGGGCGCCGCCGAGGGCGCGATCGACGCGGCGAGCATCCTCAAGCCCATGCTGGCGCGAGGCGAGCTCCAGACCATCGGTGCCACGACGCTCGATGAGTACCGCAAGCACCTGGAGAAGGACGCCGCTCTCGAGCGCCGCTTCCAGCCCATCCAGGTCGCCGAGCCGTCGCTGCCGCACACCATCGAGATCCTCAAGGGTCTGCGCGACCGCTACGAGGCCCACCACCGCGTGTCCATCACGGACGAGGCGCTGGTCCAGGCCGCGACGCTGGCCGACCGGTACATCTCGGACCGCTTCCTGCCGGACAAGGCGATCGACCTGATCGACGAGGCCGGTTCCCGGATGCGCATCCGCCGGATGACCGCGCCGCCGGACCTCCGCGAGTTCGACGAGAAGATCGCGGGCGTCCGCCGTGACAAGGAGTCGGCCATCGACTCCCAGGACTTCGAGAAGGCAGCGTCTCTCCGCGACAAGGAGAAGCAGCTGCTGGCGGCGAAGAGCAAGCGCGAGAAGGAGTGGAAGGCCGGCGACATGGACGTCGTGGCCGAGGTCGACGGCGAGCTCATCGCCGAGGTCCTCGCCACCGCCACCGGCATCCCGGTCTTCAAGCTGACGGAGGAGGAGTCCTCCCGTCTGCTGCGCATGGAGGACGAGCTCCACAAGCGCGTCATCGGCCAGAAGGACGCCATCAAGGCCCTCTCGCAGGCGATCCGCCGTACGCGAGCAGGTCTGAAGGACCCGAAGCGCCCCGGTGGCTCGTTCATCTTCGCCGGCCCGTCCGGTGTCGGTAAGACCGAGCTCTCCAAGACGCTCGCCGAATTCCTCTTCGGTGACGAGGACGCGCTGATCGCCCTCGACATGTCGGAGTTCAGCGAGAAGCACACGGTCTCGCGCCTCTTCGGCTCTCCCCCCGGGTACGTGGGATACGAAGAGGGCGGTCAGCTCACCGAGAAGGTGCGCCGCAAGCCGTTCTCCGTCGTCCTCTTCGACGAGGTCGAGAAGGCCCACCCCGATATCTTCAATTCCCTGCTCCAGATTCTGGAGGACGGTCGCCTGACCGACTCCCAGGGCCGGGTCGTGGACTTCAAGAACACGGTCATCATCATGACGACCAACCTCGGGACCCGGGACATCTCCAAGGGCTTCAACCTGGGCTTCGCCGCCCAGGGCGACGTGAAGACGAACTACGAGCGGATGAAGAACAAGGTCAACGAAGAGCTCAAGCAGCACTTCCGGCCCGAGTTCCTCAACCGTGTCGATGACACGGTCGTCTTCCACCAGCTCACCGAGGAAGACATCATCCAGATCGTCGACCTCATGCTCGCCAAGGTGGACGAGCGGCTGAAGGACCGCGACATGGGCATCGAGCTCAGCGCGGAAGCGAAGTCGCTCCTGGCGAAGAAGGGCTACGACCCCGTGATGGGCGCCCGGCCGCTGCGCCGGACGATCCAGCGCTCGATCGAGGACATCCTCTCCGAGAAGATCCTCTTCGGTGAGCTGCGCCCCGGTCACATCGTGGTCGTCGGCACCGAGGGCGAGGGTGACGAGAAGACGTTCACCTTCCGCGGCGAGGAGAAGTCGGCTCTGCCCGACGTCCCCCCGATCGAGCAGGCGGCAGGCGGCGCCGGCCCGAACATGACGAAGGAAGCGTGACAGGCGCGTAGCGCCCGAGCGCACCGAAGGGGCTGCCCCGGACCGGTTTCGACCGGTCCGGGGCAGCCCCTTCTCCGTGTGCTCAGCGGCCCACCTCAAGCCCCTTGCCGCCGGACACCTCGACGAATCCGGTGACGTCGACCGTGAGGCCCGGCAGCACTTCCAGCGGGGTCGGATCGATGGCCGCACCGCGGGGGTGAGGGGTGAGCCGGAGCGCCCTCAGCGAGGGAAAGACCCGGGGGAGCGGGCCCAGGTCTTGCAGTTCCCCGAACGGATTGAGCCTGAGCGTGGTGACCGACGGGACCACGGCCGCGCCCAGGAACTCCGAGACACCCGCCCGCACCGTCAGGCTCGTCACCTGAGGGGACTGCCGGAGTGCGGCGCACATGGGGGGAATCGCCGTGGGGGACCTCAGGTCGAGGTCGTACGGGTGTTCCCAGCCGCGCAGCGCGTCGATCGTCATCGGGCGTTCGCCGCTGAGCGTCAGCACGGTCACCTGCGGGTGCGCGGGCACCTCGCTCAGCCGGTGTGCCGTGAGGCCGTCGAGGTCCAGTGCGAACAACAGCCCGTTCCCGACCGTGGCCAGCAGTGCGGTGGGAGGCAGACGGCTCATGTCCAGCCGGAGCCCTCTCAGCTTCCGGAGTCCGCCGAGCGGGCCGACTCGACGGCGTCGGCGAGCTCGATGCCGTCGTGGCGTCCCGTGTCCGTCGTCCTGCCGCCGCCGTTTCCGCCCGTACCTGCGGTGTTGCCGGTCATGGGCCGTCCCCCCGGGAGCCGATCGGTTTCGCCGTGCCAGCGTAGTCAGGTTGCCCGCCGAAGGTCCCGAATCGGACGGCCTTTGGTCCCACCGGCGGTGACAAGGCACACAGCCCTTTCGAGGCCTACTAGGCGACTTAGGAGGAGGCGGCGTGATCGCGGGAGGGGCCTTCGGCCCTGCGTGCGGCGGGACCTTGGGGGCTACAGGGCGAAGCGCCCCAATGGCGGGCACATGTCCGATTAGGGCGGTTTGGAACTGGGGTTAAACGTCTCCGGACGAAGAGATCCGAAGGGGCGGGAGGGGCGGGTTCCGGGACCCGTGGAAGTGAATTCCCAGGGCTTCGGCTACGGCTTTTCTTCGTAGATGGGGGGTTTGAGCACAGGTGGGGATGCGGGTTACCAAGGGATGGCCAGCCCGGCCGGTACGCCGGGTCCAGTCATCTTCGGAGGTTTCCGCTTATGTCGAAGCGCGTTACGTTCAAGCACTCCCACCGCCCGTCCGCTTCCCGTGTGCGCGGCGCCGTGGTGGCGGCCGGTCTGGGTACGTCGATGGTTCTCGGTGCGGGCGCTGCGTTCGCGGTCGGCACGACGGGGACCGCCGCCACCGCGAGCCTGGTGAGCACCACCACGGCCGACGCCGTCGCCCAGCAGGCGGCCGCGCAGGGCAAGGCCGCCGAGCACACGGCTGCGAAGAAGGCCGATGAGGCCAAGAAGAAGGCCGAGGCCGAGAAGAAGGCCGCCTCGAAGCTGCGCTGGGAGACCCCGGTCTCCCACTACGAGCTCAGCGCGAGCTTCGGCAACGACGGCAGCCGCTGGTCGCACAAGCACTCCGGCCAGGACTTCGCCGTGCCGATCGGCACCAAGGTCGAGGCCGCGCACACGGGCACCATCGTGAAGGCCGGCCCGAACGGCGGCGGCGACGGTCCCGCGTACGGCAACGCCATCGTGATCAAGCACGGCAACGGCACCTACTCGCAGTACGCGCACCTCTCGCAGATCGACGTGCACATCGGCCAGTCCGTGGAGAAGGGGCAGAAGATCGCCCTCTCCGGCAACACCGGCAACTCCAGCGGTCCGCACCTGCACTTCGAGATCCGGACCACCGCGAACTACGGTTCCGCGATCAACCCGGTCAACTACCTGCACAAGGAGGGCGTCAACGTCTGACCGGCCGCGACACCGATCCGCTACTGGTCGGAACCCGGGGCATGCGCCTGGGTCACCAGATCGACGGCGACCTCCAGGACGGCCTTGCGCTTGTCCTCGGGGTCGCCGTCGACGTCCTTGAGGGCGAACATGCCGGCGTGCATCGTGAAGAGCGCGCTGAAGCACCGCACCTGGTCGATGATCGGCGCCTCGGGGTCCTTGATCAGGTCGACGAGCCCCAGGATCCGGCCCTTGATCGTCGCGCCGATGCTCAGGTCGCGTACGGTCGCCTGGTTCTCCTGCATGAAGCGGAAGAGCGGGGCGGCCTTGGTCAGCGCGTCGCTGTAGCGGGCGAGGATCTCCTTCTTCGTCTCCAGGGTGCGTGGCTGCTCCCGGCCCCAGACGATCAGGTCCTCCACGGGCCGGTTGAGGTCCTCGAAGATGCTGACGAGGATGTCTTCCTTGGTCTTGAAGTGGTAGTAGAGGGCGGCCTTGGTGACGTCCAGCTTCTCGGAGATCTCACGCAGTGAGGTCTTCTCGTAGCCCTGCTCGGCGAAGAGTTCCAGAGCGACGTCCTGGATGCGCTGGCGGGTGTTGCCCCGGCGCGGCTGCGGCGTGCTGCTCATGGTGCTCTCCCAAACTTACTTGACGCCCGGCTAGTTGCGGGGGTACTTTCCCCCAGTGTAGTCAACTAGCCGGGCGGCAAGTAAGGGTCCGGTGTTCAGGGGATCAGGGGAGCTGGGGAACATGTCGGACCTGAAGACGGCGACGGGCGGGAAGGCGGCCGGCCGCGAGCCGAAGCGCGAGCCGCAGCAGCGCAGCGTCCGGGTGGTGATGCTCGCCCTGATGATCGCCATGCTGCTGGCCATGCTCGACAACCTGATCGTCGGCACCGCGATGCCGACCATCGTCGGTGACCTCGGCGGGCTGGAGCACCTGTCCTGGGTTGTCACCGCCTACACCCTGGCCACCGCCGCCTCCACCCCCATCTGGGGCAAGCTCGGCGACATGTACGGGCGCAAGGGCATATTCCTCACGTCCATCGTGCTCTTCCTGATCGGCTCGGTCCTCAGCGGAATGTCCCAGGACATGGGACAGCTGATCGGCTTCCGCGCGATCCAGGGCCTCGGTGCCGGCGGTCTGATGGTCGGCGTCATGGCGATCATCGGTGACCTGGTGCCGCCCCGCGAGCGCGGCAAGTACCAGGGTCTGATGGCCGGTGTGATGGCGATCGCCATGATCGGCGGACCGCTGGTCGGCGGCACCATCACCGACCACCTCGGCTGGCGCTGGAGCTTCTACATCAACCTGCCGCTGGGCGCGGTCGCCCTGGGCATGGTCACCGCCGTACTGCACCTGCCCAAGCGGGAGCGTGCCAAGTCGAAGGTCGACTACCTCGGCGCCGGGCTGCTGACGGTCGGCATCACCTCGATCGTGCTGGTCACCACCTGGGGCGGCTCGGAGTACGACTGGAACTCCGCCGTCATCATGGAGCTCATCGCGATCGGTGTCGCGTCACTGGCCGGCTTCCTCTTCGTCGAGACGAAGGCCTCGGAACCGATCATCCCGCTGCACATCTTCCGCAACCGCAACTTCACCCTGATGTCCCTGGTCGGCTTCATGTCGGGCTTCGTGATGTTCGGCGCGGTGCTCTTCCTGCCGCTCTTCCAGCAGTCCGTCCAGGGCGCGTCCGCGACCAACTCCGGACTGCTGCTCCTGCCGATGCTGCTGTCGATGATGATCGTCTCGCTGATCGCCGGCCGGGTCACCACCAGCAGCGGCAAGTACAAGATCTTCCCCATCATGGGCTCGATCCTGATGGTCGTCGGCCTCTTCCTGCTCTCGCAGATGGACACCGGCACCACCCGCTTCACCTCCGGTGTCTACATGGCGGTGCTCGGTGCCGGCATGGGCTTCCTGATGCAGATCACGATGCTCGTCGCGCAGAACAGCGTCGAGCTGAAGGACATGGGCGTCGCCTCGTCCGCCACCACCCTGTTCCGTACGCTCGGCAGCTCCTTCGGTGTCGCCATCATGGGCGCGCTGTTCACCGGCCGGGTGCAGGACGAGATGGCGGCGCGCGGCGGCGGGGGAGCCACCGCGAGCTCGGCCCAGCTGGACGCGGCGAGCCTGGCGAAGCTGCCGGTTCCGGTGCGTGAGGCGTACCAGTTCGCGGTGTCGTCCGGCACGCACATCGCCTTCCTGGTGGGTGCCTCGGTCGGACTGGTCGCCCTGGTGGCGGCGCTGTTCGTCAAGGAGGTTCCGCTGCGCGGAGCGGGGCCGGAGCCCGTACCGGCGGCGGTGTCCGACAGCGAGTAGAGCCGTACGGGGGAGGCCCCAGGGGCGCGCGCATCCCGCGCGCCCCTGGGGCCTCCCCCGTTGCCGTGTCCGTCCCGCCCGGCCCGCTCAGCCGTCCGGCTGGTCGCGGCCGGGCTCCGTGTCCGCGGCCGTCCTGCCGTTCGATTCGGGGTCGCGCTGTTCGGCCAGCTGGAGCATCGGGTAGCTGCCGGTGTCGGTGGGCGCGTGCTCGGGCAGCCACAGCACGGCGATCGCCCCGCCGGTGCCCGGGGCCGCGCCCTCGGGGGCCGCGTTGCGGAAGGTCAGCCGGGCGCCGAGCACCCGTGCCTGGCCGGCCGCGATCGTCAGCCCCAGCCCGTGCCCGTGTCCGGCCCGGTCGGTGCTTCCGGTACGGAACCGGCTCGGCCCCTCGCGCAGCAGCGCCGCCGGGAACCCCGCACCGTGGTCGCGGATCCGCACCACCCGGCCCTCGACCGTGACCTCCACCGGGGTGGAGCCGTGCCTTGCGGCGTTGCCCAGCAGATTGCCCAGGATGCGCTCCAGCCGGCGCGGATCGGTGCTGACCCACGACTCGTGGACCACCTGGACCTGCACCTCCGGGTCCAGCAGCGCGATCCGGCGGCTCACGAAGTCGCCCAGCGCGACCTGCTGCAGCTCGGCCCGCTCGGACGCGCTGTCCAGCCGGGCCACCTCCAGCACGTCCTCGACGAGCGTGCGCATCGCCTGTGCCCGGTCCCGTACGAGCTCCGTGGGGCGGCCCGGCGGCAGCAGCTCGGCCGCCGTCAGCAGCCCCGTCACCGGGGTGCGCAGCTCGTGCGCGATGTCCGCGGTGACCCGGCGCTCGGCCTCGATCCGCTCGTTCAACGCGTCCGTCAGGGCGTCCACCGCACCGGCCAGCTCATCGGTCTCGTCCCGGACGACGCCGCCGACGGCATCCCTGACCCGGACCTCCGTATTGCCCTGCGCGACCTTCCCGGCCGCGGCCGCCGCCTTGCGCAGCCGCCGCGACAGCTGGCCGCCGATCAGCACCCCCAGCGCGCAGCCGCCGAAGACCACCGAGACCGATCCGATGATCAGGGCCCGGTCCAGATCGCCCATGATCGTGGTGGAGCGGTCGGCGAAGCGGGTGTGCAGCGAGAGCACGTCGCCGTTGGCCAGCGGTACGGCCGCCCAGACGTCCGGCACCCCGCCGCCGTCCTCCACATGCGTGGCACGCCGGTTCTTCCGGGTCTCCTGGCGCAGGCTCTTCGGCATCGTCGGGTCGTTGAGCTTCGCGCCGAAGCGGGGGTCGGCCTTCTTCGTCTTCGTCGCCTCGTAGAGCAGCTGGGCGTAGGTCAGCCGCTCCAGCTGGACCTCGCGGGCGTTCTCCAGCATCGAGACCCTGGCCGCGTTGTGAACGACCAGGCTCAGCGCGACCGCGATCAGGGCGCCGACCGCCGCGATCGCGATGCTGATCTTCCAGCGGACACTCGTCCGCAGGGACGGCCGCCTCATGCCCTGAGCTTGTAGCCGAAGCCGCGGACCGTCTCGATCCGGTCCTGGCCGATCTTCGTACGCAGCCGCTGCACATGGACGTCCACGACCCGGGTGTCACCGCCCCAGCCGTAGTCCCAGACCCGCTCCAGCAGTTTGTCGCGGGAGAGCACCGTGCCGGGCGCGGACGAGAACTCCAGCAGCAGCCGCATCTCGGTCGGGGTCAGGCCCACCTGCTCGCCGGCCCTGCGCACTTCCATGCCCTCGGTGTCGATCTCCACGTCGCCGAAGACCAGCACCCCGCCCTCGGGCCCGCTCTCCGTCCCGTCGGCGCCGCCCGGACGGCCGCCCGAGGCGTGGCCGAAGCGGCGCAGCACGGCGCGGATCCGGGCGACCAGGACCGCGCCGTCGAAGGGCTTGGTGACGTAGTCGTCGGCCCCGGCCTCCAGGCCGAGCACCACGTCGATCGAATCGGCACGGGCCGACAGCATGATCACGGGAACCGTCGACTCGTCGCGGATGCGACGGCACAGGCTCACCCCGTCCAGTCCGGGCACCATCACGTCGAGCAGGGCGATGTCGGGCCGGTCGGCCCGGAACGCGTCGAGGCCCTGGAGGCCGTCGGGCATCGCGGTGACCACGAAGCCGTCCCGCTCCAGCGCGAGCTGGGTGGCCTCGCGGATGACGTCGTCGTCCTCGACGAACAGGACATGGGTCTCGGCCATCGGAAAGCTCTCAGTTCTTCGTCGGTTCCGTGGGCTCCGGGAAGTCCCCCTCCCCGGCACCGACGGCTCGGTTGAAGTCGTTGTGCACCCGGTCCTGCTCAGTGAACCGGGTGTTCGCCCAGTGGTACGTGATCACTTCCTCGCCCGAGGGATAAGCGACCGAGTCCTTCTTCCCGTAGACCTGTGTCGTCACCACGAGATCGCCGCGGTCGATGGTCCCGTAGACCGCCGGCTGCTCGGTGGTGAACACGTTGTCGTACGTGCCGTTGTCGCGGTGCCGGTACACATAGGTGCCGACGCCCACCGAATCGCCGCAGGTCATCACGTTGACCACCACGTCGGCGGCGGATCCCCCGGTCAGCTTCCCGTACGAGGTGTCCACCGGGTACTCGTCACCCGTGCAGGGCTTCAGGTCCGTCCGGACCCGTTCGCCCACCTTCGGATCTGCCTTGAGCAGGGCCACGGCATCGACCCGGGGGGTCGGCTTCGCCTTGGACGGCGTGGTGGCGGTCGGCGTGATCCGGGCGACCGGCTGGGTACCCGCCGGGCCCTCGTCGCGCGTGCCGGTGCCACCGGTGGAGCAGCTGACCGCGAACACCCCGACGACGGCGAGCCCGGCCAGAGCCGTACTGCTCGCCGCCCATCGGGCCGGGAACCGTCTGCCCCTGGTACCGGTCCCGTTCCCGCTTCCCCCGCCGGTGACCGCGCCGCCGCTTGCGTCGCCGCCGTCACCGCTGCCTGTCAGGCCGCGCACCGCTCCCGCCCCCGCTCGTCATGACGCCCGATCCCCGGGGCCCCGGTCTGTGTCCGAGGCCGCACCGGAGCCGCCGCGGCACGGACGGCCGGCCGGTGCTCCCGGTCCTCTCGGATCCGGGCCTCCCTGCCCGCCTCTTCCCTGCTCTCCAGCTCCTGGCGCAGCCGCGCCAGGGCGCGGTGCAGTGTGCTCTTCACCGTACCGGCCGACATGCCGAGCGCCGCGGCGGTCTCCTCCGTGCTCATCTGCTCCCAGTGTCGCAGCACGACGACGCTGCGCTGCTTGGGAGCCAGCACACCCAGGACGTCCATCAGCAGGGCGCGGTCGGCACGCTGCTCGGTGCCGTCCTCGATGCTGGCGTCGGGGAGCTGCTCGGTGGGGACCTCGTCCAGCTTGCGGGCCCGCCACCACTCGGTCCGGGTGTTGATCATGACCCGGCGCAGGTAGGCGTCGGCGAGGGACTTGTCGGCGATGCCGTCCCAGCGGCGGTAGGTGCGGGCCAGGGCGGTCTGCAGCAGGTCCTGCGCATCCACGGGGTCGGGGACCAGCCGGCGTGCGCTGCGCAGCAGCGCCTCCTGCCGGGTACGTACGTACTCCTCGAATCCGAGCACCTCGCCCTGCGCCATTACAACCGCCTCCATCCCCGTGGAACCCCGTAGTACCGCCGCCAGCCGCTTGGTCGTCGGGCTGACGTCGGTGACGCTACGGAGCGGTTGTCACGAGGCTGTGCGGAGCAGCCATACGCCGACGCACGGCTGCCCATCGGTTGTGTAACAGCACAGGAGGAGTGGGGCAAAGAGGCCCCTGCGGGGGTGCGGACGGGTTCACGCGGGGGGGCCGGGCGGGAGAGTCCCGCCCGGCCGTCAGGTCAGCGGCAGCCGGTACTGGCCGCCCGCCAGCGGTTCGACGAGGCCGTCGGCGACCAGGCCGTCCAGCGCACGGGCGCGCTGCACCGGTTCCTCCCACACGGCGTCCAGCGCCGACTGCGATACCGGTGCCACCGACTCGCGCAGCACGGCGAGCAGCCTGCCGCGCACCTGCCGGTCGGTACCGGCGTAGGTCTGGCCGCGGCGCGGGGGCCCCTGGTGCGCGGGCTTCCCGGCCAGCCGCCAGGCGCACTGCTCCGCGATCGGGCAGCGCGTGCAGTCCTCGTTCTTCGCGGTGCAGACGAGGGCTCCGAGCTCCATCGTCGCGGCGGCCCACTGCGCCGCCCGCTCGTCCTCGTCGGGCAGCAGCGCGCGGGCGAGCTTGCGCTCGGCGGCGGTGGTCGCGTTCGGCGGGTACTGGATGCCGGTCGCGGCCCGCGCGAAGACCCTGCGGACGTTCGTGTCCAGGACGGCGTGCCGCTGCCGGTAGGCGAACGAGGCCACGGCCGCCGCCGTGTACTCACCGATCCCGGGCAGCGCGAGCAGCTGGGCGTGCTCGCTCGGTACGTCGCCGCCGTGCCGTTCCGCTATTGCCTGGGCGGCCCCGTGCAGCCGCAGTGCGCGCCGGGGGTAGCCGAGCCGGCCCCAGGCGCGGACCGCCTCGCCGGGAGGGTCCGCCGCGAGGTCGGCGGGGCGCGGCCAGCGGGCCAGCCATTGTTCGTAGACCGGGAGCACCCGGTTGACGGGGGTCTGCTGCAGCATGAACTCGCTCACCATCACACCCCAGGCGCCCGCTTCGGGGCGGCGCCAGGGCAGATCGCGGGCGTGCTGGTCGAACCACCCGATGACGGGGGTGTGGAGGGAGGCGGGGGGCGTCTGTGTCGCTGTTGTGGCAGTCATCGCACATCCGATCCTGGCACGGAAGGGCAGGCGACGGACCGGGGCACGGGGGTGTCACCCCTCATAAGAGCCCTTGGAGTGATAGTGCCACCCGTCTGCCCCCACGCCACCGGACCTCCGGTTGCGGCAACTGGCCGCACCCCCTGGACCCGGTTGCGGCAACTGGCCCCCTCGGGTCCGGCGGCCCGCCTTCCGTGCGGCGGGGGGCACCGGGATCCACCGGACCGGGTTCCGTGTGCGGCGGACCGCTTTCCCTTCAGATTTCCGTTCAGATGTGAACTACCCAGGTGACGGAGGGTAGGTATCCAACGCCCCTGATCACGTTGGGCGATCATCGCGGTGGCCGTCTCGTGGACTGCGGGGGCGCGAACGGGCGGTGCCGGGATGATGATCCGCAAATCTTGGAGATCGGGGCGGCGGGTGGGGCGGGAGTTGGGGCCGATCTCTCGTACAGTTTGAGCCGTGGGATCTCTGCGTAATCCGATCGGGCCGCTCCCCTCCACCATTTACTGGCGACGGAGGGCGGTAGCGGCGACGCTGATTGCGCTGCTCGCGCTGCTGGTCGTATGGGCCGTCACCTCTCGTGACGGCAAGGGGAACCACGACGACTCCAGGGCCCCCGGCTCCGGTCCCACCGACGCGATCACACCAGGACCCTCCGGTTCCGGCCCGGCCATCAGCGAACAGCCCGGCGGGCGCGACGAGTCGGGCGACTCCGGCGGAGGCGACAGCAGCGGCGGCGGAGGCTCGGACACCGGTTCCGGCGGCTCGGGCGGCGGCAACGACGGCTCCGGCAAGGCCGGTTCCGGTTCGGGCGGCGGCACGGACGGCGGTTCGGGTTCCGGATCGGGCGGCAGTGGCGCCACCGCCGGACAGCGGCTCCCGGCCGGCTCCTCGGTCCCCGACTGCACGCCCGGCGCACTGCAGTTGACCCTGAAGAGCGGTGTCAGTTACGGACCCGGCGAGAAGCCGAAGTTCCGGCTGATCGCCAAGAACACCTCCGCCACCGCCTGCAAGGCCGACTTCGGCCCGAAGAGCGCGGTGCTCACCATCACCGAGGCCGGCGGCGACGACAACGAGGTGTGGTCCTCCAAGGACTGCCCGCGCAACGCGGCCGCCGTGCTGCTGAAGGTCCCGGCGGGCGCGACCGTCGTGCACACCGTGGAGTGGAACCGCGCGAAGAGCGCCCCGAAGTGCGCGACGCCGCCCGCGGGGAGCGCCGGACCCGGCACGTACCTGGTCGAGGCCAAGGCGCCGGGCGAGCCCGTGCAGCGCGCCTCGTTCGTCCTCGCCAAGGACTGACCGGGCACTGGACGCCGCCACCGGCACCGCGCCGCCCCGAGGGGCGCGCGCCCCTCGGGGCTACGGGAGAGCCCTTACACGTACCGTTCGAGAATCGACGACTCGGCCAGCCGCGACAGGCCCTCGCGCACACTCCGCGCCCGCGCCTCGCCGACCCCGTCCACCGTCTGGAGATCGTCCACGCTCGCCGCGAGCAGCTTCTGCAGGCCGCCGAAGTGCTCCACCAGCCGGTCGATGATCGCCCCGGGCAGCCGCGGCACCTTCGCCAGCAGCCGGAAGCCGCGCGGCGAGACCGCCGAATCGAGCGTCTCGGGAGAGCCGCTGTAGCCCAGCGCCCTTGCCACGACGGGGAGTTCGAGCAGCTCGGTGTGGGACAGCGCGTCCAGCTCGGTGAGCGCCTCCGCCACCGTGCGCGACCGCTTCGCGGTCGGCTCCGGCACGTAGTCGCGCACGACCAGCTCGCGCTCCGGCTCCACGCCCGCGATCAACTCGTCGAGCTGGAGCGAGAGGAGCCGGCCGTCGGTCCCCAGCTCCACCACGTACTCGGCGATCTCGGTCGCGATCCGGCGCACCATCTCAAGACGCTGTGCGACGGCGGTCACGTCCCGGACGGTCACCAGGTCCTCGATCTCCAGAGCGGAGAGCGTGCCCGCGACCTCGTCGAGCCGGAGCTTGTACCGCTCCAGCGTGGCGAGGGCCTGGTTGGCGCGGGAGAGGATCGCGGCGGACTCCTCCAGGACCCGGCGCTGCCCGTGCACGTACAGCGCGATGAGGTGCATCGACTGCGAGACCGAGACCACCGGGAAATTGCACTGCCTGGAGACCCGGTCCGCCGTGCGGTGGCGGGTGCCGGTCTCCTCGGTGGGGATGGAGGCGTCCGGGACCAGCTGCACGCCGGCCCGCAGGATCTTGGTCATGTCCTTGTCGAGGATCAACGCCCCGTCGAGCTTCGCCAGCTCTCGCAGCCGGGTCGCGGTGAATTCCACGTCCAGCACGAAGCCGCCGGTGCACATCGACTCGACGGTCTTGTCCATGCCGAGCACGATCAGCCCGCCGGTGTTGCCACGGAGAATGCGCTCCAGGCCGTCCCGCAGGGCCATTCCGGGCGCGACGGCGGTCAACGAGGCGCGCATCAGCGCCTCGTTACCGGTGCCTTGGCCGGACTTTCCGGGCGATGCTGCCCGGTCGCTGGCTGCCACTGCACTCCTCCGGTCACAGGTTTGCGGTGCCCTTGGGGCTTCTCGTTCGGATCAGGCCGGAGCCAGTCGAAAGACCCCACGTCCCTCATACCGTTCGTACGGACGGGCGAGACCAGGGCAAAGTCTACCGGCGTGCGCCGTCCTCCTGTGGGGCCTGTGTACGAGACCGGCGCGGGAGCACTCTCAGCGCGTCGCCCATGTTGGCGACTTCCGTGACCTTCATACCGGCCGGGACCTTCCCCGGATCGGTCGGAACCAGTGCGTGGGTAAAGCCCAGACGGTGCGCCTCGGCCAGCCTGCGCTGGACCCCCGTGACCCTTCTGACCTCGCCCGCGAGACCCACCTCGCCGATCGCCACGAGATTCTTGGGCAGCGGTGTGTCACTCGCCGCACTGGCCAGCGCCAGCGCGATCGCGAGGTCCGCGGCGGGCTCGGTGAGCTTCACGCCGCCGACCGTGGCGCTGTAGATGTCCCGTTTGCCCAGCGAGCTGATCCGGCCGCGCTGCTCCAGTACGGCCAGCATCATCGACACCCGGGACGTTTCGAGCCCTGAGGTGGTGCGCCGGGGTGAAGGGATCTGGGAGTCGACCGTGAGCGCCTGCACCTCGGCGACCAGGGGCCGCTTGCCTTCGAGCGTGACGGTCAGACAGGTGCCGGGCACGGGTTCGTCGCGGCGGGTGAGGAAGAGGCCGGACGGATCGGCGAGACCGGTGATGCCCTCGTCGTGGAGCTCGAAGCAGCCGACCTCGTCGGTCGCCCCGTACCGGTTCTTCACGCCGCGTACCAGCCGGAGCCGGGCATGGCGGTCGCCCTCGAACGACAGCACCACATCGACGAGGTGCTCCAGCAGCCGAGGCCCGGCGATCGCCCCGTCCTTGGTGACGTGGCCGACCAGCAGGGTCGACATACCGCGCTCCTTGGACGCGCGGATGAGCGCCCCGGCGACCTCGCGGACCTGTGCCATGCCGCCGGGCGCGCCCTCGATCTCGGGCGAGGCCACGGTCTGTACGGAGTCCAGGACCAGCAGGGACGGCTTGACCGCGTCCAGATGGCCCAGGACCGCGGACAGATCGGTCTCGGCGGCCAGGTACAGGTGGTCGTTGATCGCCCGGATCCGGTCGGCGCGCATCCGGACCTGGCTCGCGGACTCCTCCGCGGTGACGTAGAGCGTGCGGTGTTCCTCGCTCGCCGCCTTGGCCGCCACGTCCAGCAGCAGCGTGGACTTCCCCACGCCCGGCTCGCCCGCCAGCAGTACGACGGCACCGGGCACCAGCCCGCCGCCCAGCACCCGGTCCAGCTCGCCGACACCGGTCGAGCGGGCGGTGGCCTGCCGGCTGTCGACCTGTCCGATGGGGAGCGCGGCGGTGGAGACACGGCCGGCCGCCGTGGTCCGCACCGCGGGGGCGCCGCCGAACTCCTCGACCGTCCCCCAGGCCTGGCACTCGGGGCAGCGGCCGAGCCACTTGGCGGTGGTCCAGCCGCATTCCGTGCAGCGGTAGGACGGCCGGTCCTTCGCGGATTTCGTACGGGCAGCCATGGCGCCACCGTATAGGTGACCTCGGACAGCGCCGTCCGGCGCGGTGCCGCCGGGGGGGAGCGCACGCCCCTTCCCGCCGGGAATCAGGGAATCCGCCCGATCTCTTCCGATCCCTTCCGCTTTCAAGCGATACGTTCACCCGTAAGGGTTAAATCTGCTCAAGGGGCACCAGGGTCGTGCCCCGTCCTGCCTACGGTCGCAAGGTGACGAGCAGCAGGCTGGAGACCCCCGCGAGCACCCCCGGCGCACACTGGACGCAGCAGCGTGCGCCCCACTCCTCACCGAAGAAGCCGCCCGCCCGCTACGAGCCGCATCTCGACGGCCTGTTCACCTACTGCCTCTCCGTGCTCTGCGACCACGACGCCGCCACCGACGCGCTCGGCGGGGTGCTCGCGCTGGCGGAACGGCAGGGCGGCCGGTGTCCCGCGGACGAGGAGGAACGTAAAACCTGGCTGTACGCGCTGGCCAGGTGGACGTGCCTGCGCAGGCTCACCGAGCAGAAGCAGGGCCGCCACGCGCACCGTCAGCACGACAAGGCGCGGGCGCATGGGCAGTCGGCGAAGGAGAACCGCCGCGCCCCCGCCGTGCAAGGAGTGCGCGCGGGACGGCGTACGCCCCCACCTTCCGTGGCCACCCACGCACCGAAGACGAAGACCCCCGCCGCGCCGCCCCGGTCCGCGATGCCGCAGTCCGCGCCCGCCCCGGAGACCCCCGCGGCCGCCGAGGCGCACCGCCGCGAGCTGGCCCAGCTGGCCTGGCCCGAGGCCGCGGGCACCACCCCCGAACAGCGAGAGGCGCTGGAGCTCGCGGTACGGCACCGGCTCACCCCGGCCGCGGTCGCCGCCGTCCTCGGTCTGGAGGCCGCTGCCGCCAGGGAACTCCTGGCCGCGGCCGCCTGCGAGGTGGAGCGGACCAGGGCCGCGCTCGCCGTCGTCGCGGCGGGCAGCTGCCCCACGGCGAGCAGGCTCACCGGCGATCGGCGCATACTGCTCTCCACCACCCTGCGCCGCGAGCTCGTACGGCATGTGGACGACTGCCCCCGCTGCCGCCGCGCCGCCGAGCGGGCCGGGGCCCAGGGCCCCTGGCCCGGGGCGGCCGTCACCCCGGCCGCCGCGCTGGCGGTCGTCGAGGCGCCGCGCCCGTCCGCCTACGTGGCCATGATTCACGCCCAGAAGCATCAGAAGAATCGGTCCGCCACTCCGCGGTTCGACCGGGCGGGCTTCCCGATGGACCCCAAGGACCACGCCGCGCGCCGGGACCGGCTGCGGTCGAGGGTCATGACGACGACGGTGGTCGCCACGGTCGTCGCCGCCCCGGTGATCGCCCTGTGGTCCGCCTACCGGGGCGCACCGCTCATCGGCGAGGGGCACGACGGGGTCTCGGTCGCCGCGACCGAGATGGACGGGAGCCGCGGCGGCGACCCGTACGACCGCTACGAGAACGCGGGCAACGCCACCCCCGAGTCCGGCCCCCGTTTCACGGACGACGACGGCCTCCCGGACGTCTCGGCCGAGGTCATCAGTGTGGACACGCAGGAGGGGCCGGACACGGGTCGGCACGGCGCGGGCGGGCTCACCGTCGAGGCGCGTCTGGTCGGCGGCACGACGATGATCACCCTGACCGCGTCGAAGGCCGGCCCGGTCGCCTGGTCGGCCCGGACCCCCGCGTCCTGGCTGCGCCTCAGCAGCTCGTCCGGGAAGCTCGCCGCGGGCGGCAGCGTCACGATCCGGGTCCTCGTCGACCACGGGCGCGAACCGGCCTCGCACTGGACCGCACGGGTCGCCCTCACCCCGTCGGGATCGGCCGTCGCGATTCACGGGTACGGCGGGAGGCGTCTGTCGGGCGGCAGACCGCACCCCTCGCGGCCGGGCGGCTCGCTCCATCCGCGCCCGCCCGTCCCGTCGTCCTCACCGGACCCCACGGAGCCGACACCGGACCCGACCGAACCGACGCCCGGCCCGACGGACCCCACCACGACACCGACGGACCCGGGCGGGCCGAGCCAGTCCCCGGGCCCGTCGACCACGACCGGCCCGGGAAAGAACCCGAGCGTCCCGCCCCCGGCGCACTGAAGCACCACCGCCCGGGACCGCCCCTCCGGAACTACGCCGGACCGGCCGGCGGGACCGCCCCGGAACTACGCCGGATCGGCCGGGTGGGGCGCCATCGGCAGCAGCGAGGAGAGCCGCTCCTCGCACAGCCCGGCCAGCCGGTCGTACCCCTCCTTGCCCATCAGCTCGGTCAGCTCGGGGCGGTAGGACACGTACACCGGCTCCCCGGCTCCGTGCGCCGACGTCGCCGACGTGCACCACCAGTGCAGGTCATGACCGCCGGGCCCCCATCCCCTGCGGTCGTACTCACCGATCGTCACCTGGAGCACCCGGGTGTCGTCGGGCCGGTCGATCCAGTCGTAGGTACGGCGGACCGGCAGCTGCCAGCACACGTCCGGCTTGGTCTCCAGGGGCTCCTTGCCCTCCCGCAGGGCCAGGATGTGCAGCGAGCAGCCCGCGCCCGCCGCGAAGCCGGGCCGGTTCTGGAAGATGCACGAACCCTCCCAGCGCCGCGTCTGGCGCTCCCCGTCGTCGTCGGTCTGGACCCAGCCCGACTCCGTACCCACGTCGTGGAACTGCCACAGATCCGGAGTCAGCCGGGCGACATGACCGGCCACCCGCTTCTCGTCGTCCTCGTCCGAGAAATGGGCGCCCAGCGTGCAGCACCCGTCGTCCGCGCGGCCGGCCTGGATGCCCTGGCAGCCGCTGCCGAAGATGCAGCTCCACCTGGACGTCAGCCAGGTCAGGTCACAGCGGAAGACCTGCTCGTCGTCGGCGGGGTCCGGGAACTCCACCCACGCCCGCGCGAAGTCGATCCCCGTCTCGTCGGACCCGTTGGGTCCCTTTGTCTTCGGCTGCTGCATCTCCTGCTTCGTTTTCTGCTTCTTCGTGACTTTGTCCGGCTTCGCCTTTTTCGTCTTTGGCACGCGCCAAGAGTAAGACCGCGGCCGCAGTAGCGTTCTGCGTATGAGACTCGGAGTCCTCGACGTGGGGTCGAACACGGTTCATCTGCTGGTGGTGGACGCGCACCCCGGCGCCCGCCCGCTGCCCGCGCACTCGCACAAGGCGGAGCTGCGCCTGGCCGAGCTCCTCGACGAGGACGGCGCGATCGGCCCGCTCGGCGTGGACCGGCTGGTGGCGACGATCGCCGACGCGGCCCAGGCCGCCGAGGACAAGGGCTGCGAGGACGTGCTGGCGTTCGCCACCTCGGCGGTACGGGAGGCGAGCAACGCCGACACCGTGCTGGCCCGGGTACGGGACGAGACGGGCATCGGCCTCGCCGTCCTCAGCGGCGCGGAGGAGGCCCGGCTCACCTTCCTAGCCGCCCGCCGCTGGTTCGGCTGGTCGGCGGGCAAGCTGCTGGTTCTGGACATCGGCGGCGGCTCGCTGGAGATCGCGTACGGCATCGACGAGGAGCCGGACGCCGCCGTGTCGCTGCCGCTCGGCGCCGGACGGCTCACGGCCGGCTGGCTGCGGGGCGATCCGCCGGACCAGGCGGAGGTGAAGACGCTGCGCCGGCACGTACGGGCGAGCATCGCCCGCAGCGTCGGCGAGTTCACCCGCTTCGGCCGCCCCGACCACGTCGTGGCCACGTCCAAGACCTTCAAACAGCTCGCCAGGATCGCCGGCGCCGCCCGCTCCACCGAAGGGCTGTACGTGCAGCGCACCCTCAGCCGCAAGGCACTGGAGGAGTGGGTGCCGAAGCTGGCCACGATGACGGCCGAGGAGCGCGGGAGACTGCCCGGCGTCTCCGACGGCCGCTCCGCCCAGCTGCTGGCGGGCGCGCTGGTCGCGGAGGGCGCCATGGACCTCCTGGGCGTCGAGGACCTGGAGATCTGCCCCTGGGCGCTGCGCGAGGGCGTCATCCTGCGCCGCCTGGACCATCTGCCCACGCCGGACGCGGTGGCCCTGACCTGACGGCCGCCGCGGACGGGCGCGGCGACCGCCATGGCCCTTCTCACTTTCCGCCGGGCTCTCTCGGCGCCGCGCACCGCGGCCCGTACGCTGTCTGCGTGGCAGAACCAGTGGTGCGCATCCCGGATGCGAAGGTCGCCCTGTCGACGGCCTCCGTCTATCCGGAGTCGACGGCGACGGCCTTCGAGATCGCCGCGCGTCTGGGCTACGACGGTGTCGAGGTCATGGTCTGGACCGATCCCGTCAGCCAGGACATCGAGGCGCTGCGCCGCCTCTCGGACTACCACCAGGTGCCGATACTGGCTGTTCACGCCCCCTGTCTGCTGATCACCCAGCGTGTCTGGTCCACCGATCCCTGGGTCAAGCTCCAGCGGGCGCGGGCGGCCGCGGAGAAGCTCGGGGCGTCGACCGTCGTGGTCCACCCGCCGTTCCGCTGGCAGCGGCAGTACGCGCGTGACTTCGTCACCGGGATCTGGCGGATGGCGGACGAGACCGATGTGCGGTTCGCCGTCGAGAACATGTACCCGTGGCGCTACCGGGACCGGGAGATGCTCGCGTACGCCCCCGACTGGGACGTCACCAACGACGACTACCGGCACTTCACCGTGGACCTCTCGCACACCGCGACCGCCCGTACGGACGGCATGGCCATGGTCGACCGCATGGGCGACCGGCTGGCCCACGTCCACCTCGCCGACGGCAAGGGTTCCGGCAAGGACGAGCACCTGGTGCCCGGCCGGGGCGACCAGCCCTGCGCCGAGCTGCTGGAGCGGCTGGCCCGCACCGGCTTCGGCGGCCATGTCGTCGTCGAGGTCAACACCCGCCGGGCGATGTCCACCGCAGAACGTGAGGCCGATCTCGCCGAGGCGCTGGCCTTCACCCGGCTGCACCTCGCCTCGTCCTCCGCCCAGGTGCCGCGCCCATGACGACGGGCGCCGGCGGCCCGGGCCCCAGACGCCGCGGCCGCCCCTCCCGCACTGAGGCGGCGACCGGCCCCGATGCCCGCACCCGCATCCTGGAGGCCGCCCGCACCGAATTCGCCGAGCGCGGCTACGACAAGACGTCGATGCGCGGCATCGCGAAGGCCGCCGGCGTGGACGCGGCACTGGTCCACCACTACTTCGGTACGAAGGACGAGGTCTTCGCCGCCGCGGTCGAGGTCTCCTTCGAGCCCACCCTGGAGCTCTCGGACGTGCTCGGCAGCGGCACGGAGGGCCTGGGCGAGCGGCTGGCGGGCTACTTCATCGAGGTATGGGAGAACCCGGTGTCCCGTGCCCCGCTGCTGGCGATCATGCGTTCGGCGATGACCCACGAGGCGGCGGCGAAGGTCCTGCGCGTCTTCGTGCTGCGGCGGCTGCTGGGCCGGATCGCGGAGCAGCTGGACGTCCCCGACGCCACCTTCCGCGCGGAACTGGCCGCGTCGCACATGGTGGGCATCGCGGTGCTGCGGTACGTGATCCAGGCGGAGCCGCTGGCATCGGCGGACCCGGAAAAGATCATCGCCATGGTGGCCCCCACGCTGCAGCGCTACCTGACGGAGGACTGACCCCTCCACCGCGTACTCCTCGCACTCCGCGCTGGCGCTCACCACTCCGCTGCGGGCACAGCCCACCCGCGCGCCCGATCCCGGATTTCGGACACTGCGTCCAGATCCTGGCGCCGAGGCGTACGCTCGGAACCAGTCTTTTCTGTCGAAGGAGCGAGAGACGATGCCCCAGCTGAGGTCCCGCACTGTCACCCACGGCCGCAACATGGCGGGCGCCCGCGCCCTTATGCGGGCCTCGGGCGTAGCGAGCGAGGACATCGGCAAGCCGATCATCGCGGTCGCCAACTCCTTCACGGAGTTCGTCCCCGGCCACACCCACCTCGCCCCGGTCGGCCGGATCGTCTCCGACGCGATCAAGGCCGCGGGCGCGGTGCCCCGCGAGTTCAACACGATCGC
Source organism: Streptomyces sp. NBC_01260 (assembly GCF_036226405.1). Taxonomy (NCBI): domain Bacteria; kingdom Bacillati; phylum Actinomycetota; class Actinomycetes; order Kitasatosporales; family Streptomycetaceae; genus Streptomyces; species Streptomyces sp. NBC_01260. Next base: position 4,641,844 of record NZ_CP108464.1, read on the forward strand.
GGTCGACGACGGCATCGCGATGGGCCACGCCGGGATGCTCTACAGCCTCCCGTCCCGCGACCTGATCGCCGACTCCGTCGAGTACATGGTCGAGGCGCACTGCGCCGACGCACTGATCTGCATCTCGAACTGCGACAAGATCACTCCGGGCATGCTGATGGCCGCGATGCGCCTCAACATCCCCACGGTCTTCGTCTCCGGCGGCCCGATGGAGGCCGGCAAGGCCACCCTCGTCGACGGCACGGTCCGCAAGCTGGACCTGATCAACGCCATCAGCGACGCGGTCGACGAGAGCGTCTCCGACGAGGACATGCTCCGCATCGAGGAGAACGCCTGCCCCACCTGCGGCAGCTGTTCCGGCATGTTCACCGCCAACTCGATGAACTGCCTGACCGAGGTCCTCGGCCTCTCCCTCCCCGGCAACGGCTCCGTGCTCGCCACGCACACCGCCCGCAAGGCGCTGTACGAGGACGCCGGCCGCACGGTCGTGGAGATCACCAAGCGCTACTACGAGCAGGACGACGAGACGGTCCTGCCGCGCGCCATCGGCACCCGCGCCGCGTTCGACAACGCGATGGCGCTGGACATCGCCATGGGCGGCTCGACCAACACGATCCTGCACCTGCTGGCCGCAGCCCAGGAGGCCGAGCTGGCGTACGACCTCGACGACATCAACGAGGTCTCGCGCCGGGTCCCCTGCCTCTCCAAGGTCGCCCCCAACGTGGCGCCCGGCGGTACGTACTACATGGAGGACGTCCACCGGGCCGGCGGCATCCCCGCCATCCTCGGCGAGCTCCACCGTGGCGGGCTGCTCAACGAGGACGTGCACTCGGTGCACTCCGACACGCTCGCCGAGTGGCTCAAGAACTGGGACATCCGCGGCGGCTCTCCGTCCCCGGAGGCCGTCGAGATGTGGCACGCGGCCCCCGGCTGCGTCCGTTCCGCGACCGCCTTCTCGCAGTCCGAGCGCTGGGAGACCCTCGACCTGGACGCGGCCGGCGGCTGCATCCGCGACATGGAGCACGCGTACTCCAAGGACGGCGGGCTCGCGGTCCTCAAGGGGAACCTCGCCGTGGACGGCTGTGTCGTGAAGACGGCCGGCGTCGACGAGTCGATCTGGACCTTCGAGGGCCCGGCGGTCGTCTGCGAGTCGCAGGACGACGCCGTCGACAAGATCCTCCGTAAGGAGATCAAGGAGGGCGACGTCGTCGTCATCCGTTACGAGGGCCCGCGCGGCGGCCCCGGTATGCAGGAGATGCTCTACCCGACGTCGTTCCTCAAGGGCCGCGGCCTCGGCAAGAGCTGCGCACTGGTCACGGACGGCCGCTTCTCCGGCGGGACGTCGGGCCTGTCCATCGGCCACGCCTCGCCGGAGGCGGCGTCCGGCGGCACGATCGCGCTCGTCGAGGACGGCGACCGGATCCGGATCGACATCCCGAACCGCTCGATCGAGCTCCTCGTCCCCGACGCCGAGCTGACCACCCGCCGTGAGGCGCTGAACGGTGTGTACGCGCCGAAGAACCGCGAGCGCAAGGTCTCGGCGGCGCTGCGCGCCTACGCGGCCATGGCGACCAGCGCGGACCGCGGCGCCGTCCGCGACGTCTCCAGGCTCGGCTGACCCTCCGGTGTCCGGCCCCTCCCGTGAGGGGCCGGACTCATAGCGGGCCCTGACCGCGGCCGACGTCCCGCGCGAGGTGTTGTGGCCCGAAAAGCACTCCCTGTGACCAGGTGGTCGCAGTAAGCTCGCACCCTTGTCATGCATGATCATGAATGGGGGAGTATGCGCACTTCTGTACGCCGCTCAGCGGTCGTCTCCGTACGTCGCTCAGCGGTCATCGCGTCAGCCGTCGCCGCCCTCGCGGCCCTCGGCGCAGTCCCGGCGGGTGCGGCTTCGGCCGCCGCCACTCCGGCCGGTGTCTGCGGATCCGGGTACACCCAGATCGACTCGCACGCGTTCCGGAACTCGTCGGTCGAACTGGCCCGCGTCTACCTGTTCTACAACGCGAGCACCAAGTTCAACTGCGTGGTCACCTTCCACGCCTCCGCCACCAGCGGTCACGCGCTGACCACCGGCGCCTGGCTCGATGTGGACGGGGACGGCAAGGAACAGGCCAAGGACCAGGGCACGTACTCCTCGTACGCGGGCCCGGTCCGGCTCGCCGCGGGCAGCCACTGCGTGAAGTGGGGCGGCATGATCGAGGCGGGCGTCGGTACGTACACGTACACGAGCCCGTGGAGTCACTGCGGCTGACGCGCGACGGCGCCGCGCCCCGCACCGGACGGGCGCGGCGCCACCGCCCCACCGCCCGGCTGACCCGGGTGCGGGCCCGGCCCTGGGACAATCGGCCTCGTGAGCGAGAACAGCGAGACCTCCGACGACACCGCGCCCGGCACCACCGAGTCCGCGACGGCATCCGCCGGCGCCGCCGCGACCGCCCCCGGTCCGCAGCCCGAGCCCATCCGCTTCTTCGGCACGACCTGGGTCGCCCACGACGGCCACTACGGTCTCCGCCGCGCCGGAGTGGCCGTCGGCTCGCTCGCCGCGACCGTTGCCTCCTGCTTCGTGCTGCGGTTCGCCTACCAGGGCCTGGAGATCGCGGATGTCGGCAGTTTCGTCGGCATGCTGGTGGTCCTGATGTTCGCCGTCTGCAGCGCCATCGCCTTCCGCAAGACGTGGGAGGGCTTCAGCAGCCGCCCGGCCGACCCCGGCCGCGAGGACAATCTGCGCGGCCTCAAGACCATCGGCTTCATCGGCGCGCTGCTCGCGTACTTCATCCGTACGTTCACCGAGGCGCCGGGCGAGAAGCTCCGGCGCACGGAGTACGAGGAGGCCCAGGTCCGGTTCACGAAGCGGCGGTCGGCACGGACCGGGAATCCGGCAGCCCGCAGGACGGCCAAGGCGAAGAAGGCCCGCCGCAAGTAGCGCGGCGCGCCCGGCCGGAAGGCGGCCCGGCCCGTGGAGCCCGGCCGTCCCACCCGCCCCGGACCGGTTGACGGTCCGCGACCGGCGGCGTCGCGGGACCGGCCGACACGGCCCCGCGACGCCGCTGAACACCTCGACCCGGCAGCCCGGCCGAAGCCACCATGGCCGCATGGCCACTACGGATAACCCGGACCCCAGCCGGTCCCCGCGTCCCTCGTCCGCACCCCCGCGCGCCCTGTCCTTCGACCGCGCCGCCGCCCAGTACGGCGCGGCCCGCCCCGGCTACCCGGACGCCCTCCTCGACGCCGTCGAGGAACTCGCGGGCCGCCCCCTGCGAGGCGCCCGTACCCTCGACGTCGGCGCGGGCACCGGCATCTCGACCCGCCGCCTCCACGACCGGGGCGCCCGGGTCGTCGCCGTCGAACCGGGCCCCGGCATGGCGGCGGAACTGCGAAGGACCCTGCCGGACATCCCGCTGGTACGGGGCGACGGCAACCGCCTCCCCTTCGCCGCGGCTTCGGCCGACCTGATCACGTACGCCCAGTCCTGGCACTGGACCGACCCCGCCCGCTCGGCCCCCGAGGCCGTGCGCGTCCTGCGGCCGGGCGGCGCGCTGGCCCTGTGGTGGAACGTCGCCGACCCGGCCGTCCCGTGGATCGCCGAACAGGACGCGCGCCTGCGCCGCTTCTTCGCCGTCGAGGTGCCCGCGGAGGGCGGGCCCGAGAACGAGAACGCAGCCGGGAACGCGCCCGTGAACCGCCCCCGGGCCACCGGTGTCCACGGCTCGCCCGTCTCCGCCCGCGATCTGCCGTCCGAGCTCACGTTCGTGCACCGTCGTGTGCCCTGGACCCGGCGCGTCCCCCTGGCCACCCACCTCGCCAACCTCGCCAGCCACTCCGCCTTCCTGGTCCTCGGCGACGAGCCCACCCGGCGCTGTCTCTCCGAGGAGCGCGAGCACCTCGCGCAGCGCTTCCCGGACGGCACGGTGGAGGAGGCCTATGTCGTCGATCTGAGCGTGGCCATCCGCTGAGCCCCCGCCCGACGACGCCCGGCTCCCTTGACGGCAGCCCGCCGCCGAGACAAAATTCATCACATGATGAATTCTTCGGGCGTCGCCATCGAGGCCCGCGGCCTCACCGTCGTACGAGGCAGCCGCACCGTCCTGAAAGGCCTCGGCTTCACCGTCGAGCCAGGCAGGATCACCGGGCTCCTCGGCCCCTCCGGCTGCGGCAAATCCACCCTGATGCGAGCCGTCGTCGGCACGCAGGCCAAAGTCACCGGCACCCTCGACGTCCTGGGCAGCCCTGCCGGCCACCCCACCCTCCGCCCGCGGGTCGGGTACGTCACCCAGGCGCCGTCCGTCTACACCGACCTCACCGTCCGGCAGAACCTCGACTACTTCGCGGCGATCCTGCAGCCGGGCCGCCGGCACCGCGATGCCCGCCGCGAAGCCGTCACCCGCGCCATCACCGAGGTCGACCTGACCAGCCACTCCGACGCCCTCGCCGGCACCCTCTCCGGCGGCCAGCGCACCCGCGTCTCCCTCGCCGTGGCGCTGCTCGGCACCCCCGAACTCCTCGTCCTGGACGAACCCACCGTCGGCCTGGACCCGGTGCTCCGGCGCGATCTGTGGAGCCTCTTCCACCGCCTCGCCGCGGACCGGGGGACCACCCTCCTCGTCTCCTCCCACGTCATGGACGAGGCCGAGCGCTGCCACCGGCTGCTCCTGATGCGCGAGGGCGAGATCCTCGCCGACGACACCCCCGAGGCACTGCGCGCCGCCTCCCGCACCGACACCGTCGAAGAAGCCTTCCTCCACCTGGTCGACGCGGCCGCCACCCGTCAGGAGAACGCCCGATGAGCACGCGTACGCCTACGAGCACGACGCGCGACACCCCGGCACCGCCCCCGGTGACCGGCTCGCCCGTCCTGAGCCCCGCCCGCACCCTCGCCACCGCAGTCCGCGTCCTGCGTCAGCTGACCCACGACCCCCGCACCGTCGCGCTGCTCCTGCTGATCCCGGTCCTGATGATCACGCTGCTGCGCTACGTCTTCGACGGCAGCCCCAGGACCTTCGACTCCATCGGCGCCTCGCTGCTCGGCATCTTCCCGCTGATCACGATGTTCCTGGTGACCTCGATCGCCACCCTGCGCGAGCGCACCTCGGGCACCCTCGAACGCCTCCTCGCCATGCCGCTCGGCAAGGGCGACCTGATCGCGGGCTACGCCCTCGCGTTCGGCGCCGTCGCCATCCTCCAGTCCCTCCTGGCGACGGGCCTCTCCCTCTGGGTCCTCGGCCTGGACGTCACCGGATCACCGTGGCTGCTGCTCCTGGTCGCCCTGCTCGACGCCCTGCTCGGTACGGCCCTCGGCCTGTTCGTCTCGGCCTTCGCGGCATCCGAGTTCCAGGCGGTCCAGTTCATGCCGGCCGTGATCTTCCCGCAGCTCCTGCTCTGCGGACTGTTCATCGCCCGGGACCAGATGGCACCCGTCCTCGAAGCGATCTCGAACGTCCTGCCCATGTCGTACGCGGTCGACGGCATGAACGAGGTCCTCCACCACACGGACATCACCGGGGACTTCATCCGCGACATCGTGATCGTGGCGGGCTGCGCACTCCTCGTCCTCACCCTCGGCGCCGCCACCCTCCGCCGCCGCACCACCTGACGGGCCGGTGCGAGGATGGCGGGCACGCGTACCGAGAACAGCCGGCACCCAGAACCGCCGGCACCGCCCGGAGGGTGAACCGCATGACCCAGACAGTTGCAGTCCTCGGCACCGGCAAGATCGGCGAGGCCCTGCTCAGCGGCATGATCCGGGCCGGGTGGCGCCCGGCGAACCTGCTGGTCACCACCCGCCGCGCCGAACGCGCCGAGGAGCTCCGCAACCGCTACGGGGTCGACTCCGTCAGCAACGCCGAGGCCGCCGAGCGCGCCGACATCCTGATCCTCGCGGCCAAACCCCAGGACATGGCCCGCCTCCTCGACGAGCTCTCCGCCCATGTCGCAGCCGACCGCCTGGTCATCAGCGCCGCGGCCGGCATCACGACCGCCTTCATCGAGGACCGCCTCACCGAGGCCACCCCGGTCGTCCGTGTCATGCCGAACACCCCCGTCCTGGTCGACGAGGGCATGTCCGTCATCTCCGCGGGCAGCCACGCCACCGGCGCACACCTGGCCACCGCCGAGGCGATCTTCGGCGGGGTCGGCAAGACCCTGCGCGTCCCCGAGTCCCAGCAGGACGCGGCCACCGCACTCTCCGGCTCGGGCCCCGCGTACTTCTACTTCCTCGTCGAGGCGATGACGGACGCCGGCATCCTGCTCGGCCTGCCCCGCGCCCAGGCCCACGACCTGATCGTCCAGGCCGCCATCGGCGCCGCCGTGATGCTCCGGGACAGCGGCGAGCACCCGGTCAAGCTCCGCGAGGCGGTCACCAGCCCGGCCGGCACCACCATCAGCGCCATCCGCGAACTGGAGAACCACGGCGTGCGCGCCGCCCTCATCGCGGCCCTCGAAGCCGCCCGCGACCGCAGCCGCGAACTCGCCTCCGGCAACGGCTGAGCTACTCCGCGGCGGCTGCGATCAGCTCCGCACTGCGCACCACCTCCGCGAACCCACCGCCGTGCAGCGACACGGCGGTGGCCCGCGCCAGCTCCTGCGCGCCGAGCGTCCACCCCCACGGACCGGCCCCGTCGAAGGTGTACGTCGCATCGAGCGCGAAGAACACCTCGTACCCCAGGTTCCCCGCCATCCGTGCCGTCGTCTCCGCGCACATATTGGTCTGGATACCGGCCACCACGATCTGCCGCACCCCGCCCGCGCGCAGCCACGCCCCCAGATCGGGCGTCCCGTAGAACGCCGAGTTCACGCTCTTCGTCAGAAACAGCTCGGGCCCACCGCCCTTTCCCCGCCGCTCCTCCACGTACGGCTTGAAGCCGTTCCCCGGATATCCCACCCGCAGCGGCGAATCCGGCTTGGGCGAGTCATGCCGTACGAACACGACCGGCCGCCCGCTCGACTGCCAGGCATCGATCAGCCCGGCGATGTTCCGGTCCGCCGAGGGGTTGTTCCGCGGCCCCCAGTACGCCTCCTCCTCGAATCCCTGCTGCACGTCCACCACGACCAGCGCTGCGTTCTCCGCGATATCCATGGCTACGATGCTGCCGCCCCGGACCCCGGCGGCCCAGAGGTCAAAAAGCCATCGATCGATGCTTTACTGCCAGCATGGCCACGCCCCCGGACACGACCGCCACACCCGCCCCCGCCCGCGCCCCGTCCCGGATCGCCCTCGTCTCCTTTCCCGGCATCCGCGCGTTCGACGTCTCGGTCATCACGGAGGTCTGGGGCGTGGACCGCACCGACCGGGACGTGCCGGCGTTCGAGCTGCGCCGCACCGCGGCCGACCCGGCGCCCATCCCGCTGCGCGGCGGCCTCTCGCTGACCCCCGACCGCACGCTCGCCTGGCTGCCCCGCGCCGACCTGATCGTGGTCCCCGGCCTGGACGACCACCTGACACCGGCCCCCGGGCCGGTCCTCGAAGCGCTCCGCCGCGCCCATGCCCGCGCCACCCCGATCGCCGCCCTCTGCGGAGGCGCCTTCACGCTCGCCCAGGCGGGACTGCTGGACGGCCGGCGAGCGGTCACCCACTGGAACCTCACCGACCTCCTGCGCACCCGCCATCCCGGCGTGACCGTCGTCCCCGACGCCCTCTTCGTCCACGACGACAACCTCTGGACATCCGCGGGCACGGCGGCGGGCATCGACCTCTGCCTCCACCTCGTCCGTACGACCCACGGCGCGGAGGCCGCGGCGACGATCGCGCGTTCGATGGTCACGGCGCCCTTCCGCACCGGCACCCAGGCTCAGTTCATCGAGCACCCCACCCCGCACACCGACCGCGACGCCGACGCCCTCGCCGCGGTACGGGCCTTCGCCCTGACACATCTGGCCGAACCGCACACGGTGGCCGGCCTCGCCGCCCGAGCGGGCATGTCCCCGCGCTCCTTCGCCCGCCACTTCCAGGCGACCACCGGCACCGCTCCACTGCGCTGGCTGATCACCCAACGCATCGCCGCAGCTCAGAAGCTCCTGGAGCGCACCGATCTCGCCCTCCCCGAGGTAGCCCGCCGCACCGGCTTCGGCAGCGAGATCACCATGCGCCAGCACTTCGCGACCCACCTGTCCACCAGCCCCCGCGACTACCGCCTGGCCTTCCACCACACCCCGGCAGGACCTGGGGTTGACACGCCCGGTCCGCATCCGTAGTGTGCTCCGAGTTGTCCGACGTGAGCGCCGACCCCGGTCGGTCCCCGGACAGCCATTCCGCAGTAACCACAACGAGCCAGCGACAGCTGTCGCCTGCCTCTGCGTGCGCATTCGCGAAATGAGGAATCCACGTTCGAAGGAACGTGACCCCGATTAGCGTCGGGGCCCTGGATTCCGCTAAAGTCTCACTCGTCGGAACGGCCCAACAGCCAGGAAGACAAACCCCGCTGACTGGGAATCAGGCCCGAAAGGATCTGATAGAGTCGGACTCGCCGGAAAGGGAAACGCGAAAGCGAAGAACTGGAAAGCGAAAATGCGAGGCCCGCTTCGACCGGGAATCGGACACGAAAGAGTCTGATAGAGTCGGAAACGCAAGACCGAAGGGAAGCGCCCGGAGGAAAGCCCCAGAAAATGTTCTGGTGGTGAGTACAAAGGAAGCGTCCGTTCCTTGAGAACTCAACAGCGTGCCAAAAGTCAACGCCAGATACGTTGATACCCCGACCTGCTTCGGCAGGTTCGAGGTTCCTTTGAAAGTCCTGGCAGACCACACTAGTGGTTCTACCAGGCAATGCACATAGCGAGGACATAGTGAACGATCGGTCTTATTCCGACTCGATTGTTCCGCTCTCGTGTGTGTGATCCCGATTACGGGAAAACATTCACGGAGAGTTTGATCCTGGCTCAGGACGAACGCTGGCGGCGTGCTTAACACATGCAAGTCGAACGATGAAGCCCTTCGGGGTGGATTAGTGGCGAACGGGTGAGTAACACGTGGGCAATCTGCCCTTCACTCTGGGACAAGCCCTGGAAACGGGGTCTAATACCGGATAATACTTTCCCTCTCATGGGGGAAGGTTAAAAGCTCCGGCGGTGAAGGATGAGCCCGCGGCCTATCAGCTAGTTGGTGGGGTAATGGCCTACCAAGGCGACGACGGGTAGCCGGCCTGAGAGGGCGACCGGCCACACTGGGACTGAGACACGGCCCAGACTCCTACGGGAGGCAGCAGTGGGGAATATTGCACAATGGGCGAAAGCCTGATGCAGCGACGCCGCGTGAGGGATGACGGCCTTCGGGTTGTAAACCTCTTTCAGCAGGGAAGAAGCGAAAGTGACGGTACCTGCAGAAGAAGCGCCGGCTAACTACGTGCCAGCAGCCGCGGTAATACGTAGGGCGCAAGCGTTGTCCGGAATTATTGGGCGTAAAGAGCTCGTAGGCGGCTTGTTGCGTCGGTTGTGAAAGCCCGGGGCTTAACCCCGGGTCTGCAGTCGATACGGGCAGGCTAGAGTGTGGTAGGGGAGATCGGAATTCCTGGTGTAGCGGTGAAATGCGCAGATATCAGGAGGAACACCGGTGGCGAAGGCGGATCTCTGGGCCATTACTGACGCTGAGGAGCGAAAGCGTGGGGAGCGAACAGGATTAGATACCCTGGTAGTCCACGCCGTAAACGTTGGGAACTAGGTGTTGGCGACATTCCACGTCGTCGGTGCCGCAGCTAACGCATTAAGTTCCCCGCCTGGGGAGTACGGCCGCAAGGCTAAAACTCAAAGGAATTGACGGGGGCCCGCACAAGCAGCGGAGCATGTGGCTTAATTCGACGCAACGCGAAGAACCTTACCAAGGCTTGACATACACCGGAAAGCATCAGAGATGGTGCCCCCCTTGTGGTCGGTGTACAGGTGGTGCATGGCTGTCGTCAGCTCGTGTCGTGAGATGTTGGGTTAAGTCCCGCAACGAGCGCAACCCTTGTTCTGTGTTGCCAGCATGCCCTTCGGGGTGATGGGGACTCACAGGAGACTGCCGGGGTCAACTCGGAGGAAGGTGGGGACGACGTCAAGTCATCATGCCCCTTATGTCTTGGGCTGCACACGTGCTACAATGGCCGGTACAATGAGCTGCGATGCCGCGAGGCGGAGCGAATCTCAAAAAGCCGGTCTCAGTTCGGATTGGGGTCTGCAACTCGACCCCATGAAGTCGGAGTTGCTAGTAATCGCAGATCAGCATTGCTGCGGTGAATACGTTCCCGGGCCTTGTACACACCGCCCGTCACGTCACGAAAGTCGGTAACACCCGAAGCCGGTGGCCCAACCCCTTGTGGGAGGGAGCTGTCGAAGGTGGGACTGGCGATTGGGACGAAGTCGTAACAAGGTAGCCGTACCGGAAGGTGCGGCTGGATCACCTCCTTTCTAAGGAGCATTTCTTACCCGGTTTTCCGGGTCAGAGGCCAGTACACCGGCGAATGTTCGGTGCTGGTTGCTCATGGGTGGAACGTTGACTATTCGGCACGACAGGTTGTTTTTCACTAGTACTGCTTCGGCGTGGAATGTGGGGAGTGATCGGTCGGGTCGGGCACGCTGTTGGGTATCTGAAGGTACGGCCGTCATGGTCGTCCTTCGGTTGCCGGCCCCAGTGAACTCGCCCGGTAAGGGTGGGGTGGTGGGTGGCTGGTCGTTGTTTGAGAACTGCACAGTGGACGCGAGCATCTGTGGCCAAGTTTTTAAGGGCGCACGGTGGATGCCTTGGCACCAGGAACCGATGAAGGACGTGGGAGGCCACGATAGGCCCCGGGGAGCTGTCAACCAAGCTTTGATCCGGGGGTGTCCGAATGGGGAAACCCGGCAGTCGTCATGGGCTGTCACCCGCTGCTGAACACATAGGCAGTGTGGAGGGAACGAGGGGAAGTGAAACATCTCAGTACCCTCAGGAAGAGAAAACAACCGTGATTCCGGGAGTAGTGGCGAGCGAAACTGGATCAGGCCAAACCGTATGCGTGTGATACCCGGCAGGGGTTGCGCATGCGGGGTTGTGGGATCTCTTTTTCACGGTCTGCCGGCTGTGAGACGAGTCAGAAACCGTTGATGTAGGCGAAGGACATGCGAAAGGTCCGGCGTAGAGGGTAAGACCCCCGTAGCTGAAACATTAACGGCTCGTTTAAGAGACACCCAAGTAGCACGGGGCCCGAGAAATCCCGTGTGAATCTGGCGGGACCACCCGTTAAGCCTAAATATTCCCTGGTGACCGATAGCGGATAGTACCGTGAGGGAATGGTGAAAAGTACCGCGGGAGCGGAGTGAAATAGTACCTGAAACCGTGTGCCTACAAGCCGTGGGAGCGTCGCTGTGTGTGCTTGCACATGCAGTCGTGACTGCGTGCCTTTTGAAGAATGAGCCTGCGAGTTTGCGGTGTGTTGCGAGGTTAACCCGTGTGGGGAAGCCGTAGCGAAAGCGAGTCCGAATAGGGCGATTTAGTAGCGCGCTCAAGACCCGAAGCGGAGTGATCTAGCCATGGGCAGGTTGAAGCGGAGGTAAGACTTCGTGGAGGACCGAACCCACCAGGGTTGAAAACCTGGGGGATGACCTGTGGTTAGGGGTGAAAGGCCAATCAAACTCCGTGATAGCTGGTTCTCCCCGAAATGCATTTAGGTGCAGCGTCGTGTGTTTCTTGCCGGAGGTAGAGCACTGGATAGGCGATGGGCCCTACCGGGTTACTGACCTTAGCCAAACTCCGAATGCCGGTAAGTGAGAGCACGGCAGTGAGACTGTGGGGGATAAGCTCCATGGTCGAGAGGGAAACAGCCCAGAGCATCGACTAAGGCCCCTAAGCGTACGCTAAGTGGGAAAGGATGTGGAGTCGCAGAGACAACCAGGAGGTTGGCTTAGAAGCAGCCACCCTTGAAAGAGTGCGTAATAGCTCACTGGTCAAGTGATTCCGCGCCGACAATGTAGCGGGGCTCAAGCGTACCGCCGAAGTCGTGTCATTCATACACATATCCCCAACGGGAGTATGGATGGGTAGGGGAGCGTCGTGTGCCGGGTGAAGCAGCCGCGGAAGCGAGTTGTGGACGGTTCACGAGTGAGAATGCAGGCATGAGTAGCGATACACACGTGAGAAACGTGTGCGCCGATTGACTAAGGGTTCCTGGGTCAAGCTGATCTGCCCAGGGTAAGTCGGGACCTAAGGCGAGGCCGACAGGCGTAGTCGATGGACAACCGGTTGATATTCCGGTACCCGCTTTGAAACGCCCAATACTGAATCAGGCGATGCTAAGTCCGTGAAGCCGGCCCGATCTCTTCGGAGTTGAGGGTAGTGGTGGAGCCGACGAACCAGACTTGTACTAGGTAAGCGATGGGGTGACGCAGGAAGGTAGTCCAGCCCGGGCGGTGGTAGTCCCGGGGTAAGGGTGTAGGCCGTGTGGTAGGTAAATCCGTCACACATTAAGGCTGAGACCTGATGCCGAGCCGATTGTGGTGAAGTGGATGATCCTATGCTGTCGAGAAAAGCCTCTAGCGAGTTTCATGGCGGCCCGTACCCTAAACCGACTCAGGTAGTCAGGTAGAGAATACCGAGGCGTTCGGGTGAACTATGGTTAAGGAACTCGGCAAAATGCCCCCGTAACTTCGGGAGAAGGGGGGCCATCACTGGTGATTGGATTTACTCCATGAGCTGGGGGTGGCCGCAGAGACCAGCGAGAAGCGACTGTTTACTAAAAACACAGGTCCGTGCGAAGCCGTAAGGCGATGTATACGGACTGACGCCTGCCCGGTGCTGGAACGTTAAGGGGACCGGTTAGCTGACTTTCGGGTCGGCGAAGCTGAGAACTTAAGCGCCAGTAAACGGCGGTGGTAACTATAACCATCCTAAGGTAGCGAAATTCCTTGTCGGGTAAGTTCCGACCTGCACGAATGGCGTAACGACTTCTCGACTGTCTCAACCATAGGCCCGGTGAAATTGCACTACGAGTAAAGATGCTCGTTTCGCGCAGCAGGACGGAAAGACCCCGGGACCTTTACTATAGTTTGATATTGGTGTTCGGTTCGGCTTGTGTAGGATAGGTGGGAGACTTTGAAGCGGCCACGCCAGTGGTTGTGGAGTCGTCGTTGAAATACCACTCTGGTCGTGCTGGATGTCTAACCTGGGTCCGTGATCCGGATCAGGGACAGTGTCTGATGGGTAGTTTAACTGGGGCGGTTGCCTCCTAAAGAGTAACGGAGGCGCCCAAAGGTTCCCTCAGCCTGGTTGGCAATCAGGTGTTGAGTGTAAGTGCACAAGGGAGCTTGACTGTGAGACCGACGGGTCGAGCAGGGACGAAAGTCGGGACTAGTGATCCGGCAGTGGCTTGTGGAAGCGCTGTCGCTCAACGGATAAAAGGTACCCCGGGGATAACAGGCTGATCTTCCCCAAGAGTCCATATCGACGGGATGGTTTGGCACCTCGATGTCGGCTCGTCGCATCCTGGGGCTGGAGTCGGTCCCAAGGGTTGGGCTGTTCGCCCATTAAAGCGGTACGCGAGCTGGGTTTAGAACGTCGTGAGACAGTTCGGTCCCTATCCGCTGTGCGCGTAGGAATATTGAGAAGGGCTGTCCCTAGTACGAGAGGACCGGGACGGACGAACCTCTGGTGTGCCAGTTGTCCTGCCAAGGGCATGGCTGGTTGGCTACGTTCGGAAAGGATAACCGCTGAAAGCATCTAAGCGGGAAGCCTGCTTCGAGATGAGTATTCCCACCCTCTTGAAGGGTTAAGGCTCCCAGTAGACGACTGGGTTGATAGGCCAGATGTGGAAGCCCGGTAACGGGTGGAGCTGACTGGTACTAATAGGCCGAGGGCTTGTCCTCAGTTGCTCGCGTCCACTGTGTTAGTTCTGAAATAACGAACGGCCGTGTTTTGTTCCGGTGTTGGTTAATTTCATAGTGTTTCGGTGGTCATTGCGTTAGGGAAACGCCCGGTTACATTCCGAACCCGGAAGCTAAGCCTTTCAGCGCCGATGGTACTGCAGGGGGGACCCTGTGGGAGAGTAGGACGCCGCCGAACTCCTTTTGATAGTTAAGCCCCGTGCCCTTGTGGCACGGGGCTTTTCTGCGTTCCGGACAGTTTAAGGTCGTGACATGCGCTACGAACTGGTCATCTTCGACAACGACGGTGTGCTCGTGGACAGCGAGCCGATCTCCAACACCATCCTGGCCGGCTACCTCACGGAGCTCGGGCACCCCACCTCGTACGAGGAGTCCCTCCGCGACTACATGGGGGCCGCCATGCACCGCGTGCACGACCTCATCGAGGAGCAGGGCGGGGAGAAGCTGCCCGCCGACTTCGACGACACGTTCCACTCGCGGGTGTTCGCCGCGTTCCGGCAGGAGCTGCAACCCGTACCCGGCGCCGAGGAGGTGCTGGGGGATCTCGTCGCCGAGGGGGTCCCGTACTGCGTCGCGTCCTCCGGCAGCCACGAGCGGATCCGGGTCGGGCACCTGAAGACCGGGCTCGACCAGTGGTTCGAGGAGGAGTGGATCTTCAGCGCGCAGGACGTGGGGCGCGGGAAGCCGGCGCCCGACCTGTTCCTGCACGCCGCCGACCGGATGGGGGTGCCGCCGGAGAGGTGCGTCGTCATCGAGGACAGCCCGCTCGGGGTGGAGGCCGCCAGGGCCGCGGGGATGGACGTGTACGGGTTCACGTCGATGATGCCGGCGGACCGGCTGGCCGGGGTGACCGGGCATTTCTCCGACATGGGACAGCTGAGGGAATTGCTTGCCTGACACATCTACCCATGGGTAGAAACTGGCTCTACGCTCGCGCCCATGACAGATGCACGTTTGCGGCACGGCAGAGCCTCCCTCGGGTTGAGCTTCTTCGTGCAAGGCGTCACCTTCGCTCTTCTCGTGACGCGGATCCCCGCCATTCAGGACCGGTACGGGATATCCGACGGCCTGCTGCCCGTGTTCCTCGCTGCCGTGCCGATCCTGGCCGGTGCGGGCAGCGTGGTCACCGAGAAGGTGGTCGCGCGGGTACGGCCGCGGGTGGTCCTGCGGTGGGCGCAGCCCGTCGTGCTGCTCGCGCTGCTCGGTGTCGGTGCCGGGAGCGAGCTGTGGGAAGCGGCCCTGGCGCTGGGCGCCTTCGGGCTGGCCGTCGGTGCGCTGGACGCGTCCATGAACATGATGGGGGTCAGCCTTCAGCGGGCGTACGGACGCTCCATCATGCTCGGCTTCCATGCCGCGTACAGTCTGGGCGGGATCGCCGGGGCGTCGATGGCGTGGGCCGGGGCGCACTGGGATCTGTCGCTGCTGGTCTCGTACCTTCCGGTCGTGGTGGTGCTGTTGCCCGTCGCGCTCGTCGGGAGCCGGTGGTACGTCGAGGGGAAGCACGAGGACGAGGGGCAGGCCGCGGAGCGGGGGAAGGCCGGCTCGGTCTCGTTCAAGCTGTTGATGCCGCTCTGTCTGGTGATGAGCTTCGCGTACATCGGGGACTCGACGGTCTCCAACTGGAGCGCCAAGTATCTGCAGGACGTGCTGGGGAGCTCGGAGCAGCTCTCGACCGTCCCCTACAACGTCTACATGGTGACGACGCTGCTGGGGCGGGCCGTCGGGGACTTCGGAGTGCGGCGGTTCGGGGCGGTGGCCGTGGTGCGGTTCGGGAGCGTGCTGGCCGCGGCCGGGTTCGGTGTGGTGGCCATGGCCGGCGGGGCCTGGGTCGGGATGCTCGGGTTCACCATGCTGGGGTTCGGGCTGTGTGTGATCGTGCCGCAGACGTTCGCGGCCGCGGGGCGGTTGTTCCCCGGTGCGAGCGACACCGCGATCGCCCGGCTGAACATCTTCAACTACGTGGGGTTCCTGGTCGGCTCGCCCCTGGTGGGGGCGCTCGGGGACGCCTGGAGCTATCGGGGCGCGATGCTCGTACCGATGGCGCTGGTGCTCGCGATGCTCGTGTACGCCAAATCGTTCGGTGCGGAGCCCGCCCGATACGGTGGCGGGCATGAGCGGCCGCGCACAGCTGATGTGGGATGACGCAGTAACGGGATACGACTTCGGGGACAGCCATCCCATGGACCCGGTCAGACTTGCCCTGACGATGAGCCTGGTGCGGGCGTTCGGTCTCGACCGTGCGGTGGATGTGGTGGCGGCCAAGTCCGCCGGGGAGTCCACGCTGCGGCTCGTGCACCGCTCGGACTATGTGGCGGCCGTGCGGGCGGCCTCGGCGGATCCGGACCACGCCGACCAGAACTACGGACTCGGGACGACGGACGATCCGGCGTTCGCCGGGATGCATGAGGTGTCGGCGCTGATCGCCGGGCAGTCGGTGGCCGCGGCGGAGGCGGTGTGGCGCGGGCAGACCGGGCACGCGGTGAACTTCACCGGCGGGCTCCACCACGCCATGCCCGGCAGCGCGTCGGGCTTCTGTATCTACAACGACCCGGCGCTCGCCATCGCGCGGCTGCTGGAGCTGGGTGCGGAGCGGGTCGCGTACATCGATGTGGACGTGCACCACGGGGACGGCGTGCAGGCGGCCTTCTGGGAGGACCCGCGGGTGCTGACGGTCTCGCTGCACGAGCACCCGCGGACACTCTTCCCGCAGACCGGCTGGCCGGAGGAGACCGGTGCGGGGGCGGGTGCGGGCGGTGCGGTGAATGTGGCGCTGCCGGCCGGGACTGGGGACGCGGGATGGCTGCGGGCGTTCCACGCGGTGGTGCCGGAACTGCTGGCGGACTTCCGGCCGCAGGTCCTGGTGACGCAGCACGGGGCCGATACGCACTTCGAGGACCCGTTGGCCCATCTCGCGGTGTCGCTGGACGCCCAGCGGGCCGTGATGGCGGCCTGTCACGACCTCGCCCATGAGTACGCGCAGGACGGGCGCTGGGTGGCGCTCGGCGGGGGCGGCTACGCGGTGGTGGACGTGGTGCCGCGGTCCTGGACGCATCTGGTGGGGATCGCCGCCCATGCGCCGGTGGACCCGGAGTCGGTGATCCCGTCGTCCTGGCGGGACGAGGTCTACGCGCGGACCCGGCAGCTCGGGCCGGCCCGGATGACGGACGGCCGTACCCCGTCGTGGAAGTCGTGGGAAGAGGGGTACGACCCGGCGGACCGGCTGGACCAGGCGGTGCTGGCGAGCCGTCGGGCGGCCTTTCCGCTGCGGGGGCTGCTGACCTGACGCCCGGTCGGTGGGTGCGGTGGTTACGCCAACTGTGGGGCGTAATCCGGCTTTTGGTCCCTGGGCGGTGCGGGTGCGGGAGCATCGGCAGGGTGTTGAGCACCGGAGCGCTGCGCGCGCATCTGCTGGCGGCCCGGCTGGCCGGTCCCGTGGCCACCTCGCGGGAGGTGAGCCTGCGGAGTTATCGGCTTTTCGCGGCCAGGGACCCCCGGGTGACACTCGGCCTCGATCCCGGACGGGGCTGGGGGGAGCGGGAGCTGCTCCGTCTGATGGCCGAGAAGTGCGGGGTCTCGGACGATCCCGCGCATGTCTCGGGTCCTGATGTGATCGATCCGGAGCGGACGCTGGCGGGGCTGGACGCGTTTGCCGCGCGGCTGTCGGACGCGGCTCTCCGGCGGGCGCCGGTGCTGTTCGGGACGGGACATCCGCACCGGCTGCTCGGCTTCTACGCAGCGCTGGCAGACGCTTTGTCGTCGGTGGGGTGCGCTGTACTCACCCCCGCGCAGGGGCGATGTATCGACATAACGACCCGGTTCGGCGTACGCACGTACAACCTTGACTACGTACGGGGAGTCGCGCTGGTGCGCGAACCCGGCGTGCGGGTGCCCGGTGGTGGTACCGGCGCACACTCCCACTCCCCGCTGCCGGTCAGGGTCGCCCTGGAGGCTGCCGTGGAGGCCCGTGGGCCGCTGCCGGAACTCGTCGTCGGGGACCACGGCTGGGTCTGCGGGGCAGGTCAGCTGGGCATCGAGGCGATCGGGCTGGCCGATACGGACGATCCGGCGCTGTTCGTCGGCGAGGCCGAGGGGAGGGTGTCGGTCGTCGTTCCGGTCGACGACGCCGTGCGGTCCGCCTACTACTTGCCGCTCACGCGCTATGTACTCAATCGGGCGTGTCTGTCACAGTAGGCGGCCGATCGTCTCTCCTCTTCCCCACTCGCATCACCCGCCCCTAATCTGGGGAGTGAGCGCACATCGACGAAGAGTCACCGGAGGGGAAGCCGGGGCGCGTCGCGTGCGGAAGGTACAGGTGGATCATGGCTGCTGACAGCGAGAGGCCTCTCAACGAGGTCAAGTTTCTGACCGTGGCGGAAGTCGCCTCGGTCATGCGAGTGTCGAAGATGACCGTGTACCGCCTGGTGCACAGCGGTCATCTGCCGGCGATCCGGGTGGGCAGGTCCTTCCGGGTGCCGGAGCAAGCGGTTCACGAGTATCTCCGGGAGTCCTTCGTGGGGGTGGGGACGGCCTGACATTCCCCTCGGATTACGTCCCTCACCCGGTGGCGGGTAGGCTAGGCCGACGTAGGTCGTGTGGGCCCAGACGCCCCGCACCAGTGAAGAAGAAGTGAGCGAGGGTAGTCGTGGGCTCTGTCATTAAGAAGCGGCGCAAGCGGATGGCCAAGAAGAAGCACCGCAAGCTGCTCAAGCGCACGCGCGTTCAGCGTCGCAACAAGAAGTAGGCGAACGCAGTTCGTGAAATCCGCAGCCCTTCCGCCATTCCGGCGGGAGGGCTGCGGTGCTGTGCGGACCATGCGCACGGCAGGTGCACGCATTCGGGCCATGACGCGGCACAAGCCTGCCGCGCGGTCATCACAGGGCAACGTCCACCCGCTACGGTGACGACCGGGGGAGAACCTCTTCGAGGACTCCGCCGACTCACTTCACGGGAGACCGACGGAAGGCGCTGATCTTGGGGAAGGTCGTGCTCGTCACGGGAGCGGCCCGGCAGTTGGGCGGCCGGTTCGTGCGGCGCATCCAGCGTGACCCGGGCGTGGACCGGGTGATCGCGGTCGACGCGGTCGAGCCCGGCCACCAGCTGGGGGACGCCGTCTTCGTGCGTGCGGACATCCGCCAGCCCGCCATCGCCAGAGTCCTCGCCGAGCACTCGGTCGACACCGTCGTCCATCTGGACGTCAGCGGAAAGGGGCTCGGGGCCCAGAGCCGTACCGCGGTCAAGGAGACCAACGTCATCGGCACCATGCAGTTGCTCGGTGCGTGCCAGAAGGCCCCGGCCGTTCAGCGGCTGGTGATCAAGTCCAGTACCGGTGTGTACGGCTCCGCGCCCCGTGATCCGGCGGTCTTCCACGAGACCACCCCGCCCAAGTCCCTGCCGAGCGGGGGCTTCGCGAAGGACGCGGTGGAGGTCGAGGGGTACGTACGCGGCTTCGCGCGCCGCAGGCCGGACGTGGCCGTGTGCGTGCTCAGGTTCGCGAACATCCTGGGGCCGGACGCGGATTCGCCGCTCGCGGACTATCTGTCGCTGCCGGTGCTGCCGACGGTGTTCGGGTACGACCCCAGGCTCCAGTTCGTGCACGAGGACGACGTCATCGCCGTACTCGGCATCGCCGCGAGCGAGCCGCGGCGCGGGACGCTGAACAGCGGCACCTTCAACATCGCCGGGGACGGGGTGCTGCTGCTCTCGCAGTGCTCGCGGCGGCTGGGGCGGCCGACGATGCCGCTGCTGCTGCCCGCGGTCACCTGGGTCGGTCAGGCGCTCCGTACGGTCGGGATGACGGACTTCTCGCCGGAGCAGATCCGGCTGCTCACCCATGGCAGGGTGGTCTCCACGGTCCAGATGCGCGAGACCCTGGGCTTTCGGCCGCGGTTCACCACGGTGGAGACGTTCGCGGAGTTCGCGCGCAGCCGGGGACCTGGGCTGCTGCCGCCCGAGGCGGTGGGCCGGGCCGTCGGCAGACTGGCAGGGATGCCGTTCGCCGGGGGGACCGGCGGGGCTCCGGGGATGACCGGGGCCGGCGGCGACACACACCCGACTCCGAGCGGCAGGTAGAGGAGCGCACCGACGATGGCGGATGCCAAGGTCATTCCGTTCGATGACGACCGTTCGCGGTCGGGGGGCTCGCCGCGTGCTGTGCGGCGGCGCTCCCCCGGACGCGGCAACGGGTCCGTGAGCGCCCTGCCGGGGCAGTTGGACGGCGGGCTGCCGCCGGAGGAGCCGGAGGAGGCTGCGGTGGCTCCCCAGGACGTGGAACGGGGTGGCTGGGACCGGCGGATCGCGGGCGGGCTCGCGTTTCTGCGGCGGCGGGTCACGGGTGAGTACGACGTCGACGAGTTCGGCTACGACAAGGAACTCACCGACCAGGTGCTGATGTCGGTGCTGCGGCCCGTGTACGAGAAGTACTTCCGGGTCGAGGTGAAGGGCATCGAGAACATTCCGTCGGACGGCGGGGCGCTCATCGTGTCCAACCACTCCGGGACGCTGCCGCTGGACGGGCTGATGCTTCAGGTCGCGGTGCACGACAACCACCCGGCGGGGCGGCATCTGCGGCTGCTCGCCGCGGACCTGGTCTTCATGCTGCCGGTCGTCAACGAGCTGGCCCGCAAGGCCGGGCACACGCTGGCGTGTGCGGAGGACGCGGAGCGGCTGCTGCGGCAGGGCGAGGTCGTCGGGGTGATGCCGGAGGGCTTCAAGGGCATCGGCAAGCCGTTCGGCGAGCGGTACAAGCTCCAGCGCTTCGGGCGGGGCGGCTTCGTGTCGACGGCCCTGCGGGCCGGGGTGCCGATCGTGCCGTGCTCGATCGTGGGGGCGGAGGAGATCTACCCGATGATCGGCAACTCCAAGACGCTGGCGCGGCTGCTGGGTACGCCGTACTTCCCGATCACGCCGACGTTCCCGTGGCTGGGGCCGCTGGGGGCGGTGCCGTTGCCGACGAAGTGGACGATCCAGTTCGGTGAGCCGATTCCCACGGACGGGTATCCGGTGGAGGCGGCGGAGGATCCGATGCTGATGTTCAATCTGACGGATCAGGTGCGGGAGCAGATCCAGCACACGCTGTACAAGCTGCTGGTGCAGCGGCGATCGGTGTTCTTCTGAGGTGCCCGGCCCGTCCGGGCGGGCTGTCCGCGATCGCCGGACGGGCTTGGTGCTGCCCGTCCGGCGATCGGGTCAGGATTCGTTTCTGCTGTCGATCCCGAGGCCTCCGATCAGGCCGGGGATCAGCGGGGGCAGGGTGATGTCCGGCGTGGGCGCCGTGCTCGGGGTGTCCTTCGACGGTTCGGTGGCGTCCGGCGACGGCGGGTCGAAGAGGTCGTCCGCGCCGCCCCCGATCAGACCGTCCGCCGGGGTGCTGCCCGAGTCAGACGGGTGGGGCGAGGAACTGCTGCCCTGGTGGCCGTCGTGCGCGTCGGCGGGTGAGGAGGACGCGGGGGAGGGCTGGTGCGAGGAGGGCGCCGTACCGGTGTCGGTGGAGCCGGACCGCTGCGATCCGCCGTTCTTCTCCGGGGTACGGGGGAACAGCGACTGCAGCGGCGCGACTTCTTCGTCTATGGCGGCGAAGACCGAGCTCACCTGGTCGCCGAGCTCGGTCAGCTGGACGGGCAGCCGGTCGCGGAGGCTGGTCCAGCTCTCGCGGTGCGAGCGGGAGAAGGAGTCCAGGGTCTGGATCGGGCCGATGGCGCCGTCCCGCTGGTAGGCCGCGTGGAGCAGGCGGTGGCCCTCGGTGGCGTCGTGGGTCATGCCGTTGAGCGTGCGTCTGACCTCGCCGAGCTGTTCGTGGTCCAGGTCGCCCGCGCGGCCGCGTTCCATCAGCCTGCGGGCTTCGCTGAGCCGCGTCGACGCCTGGTCCAGGTAGACCTCGCCGCGGTCGGTGTCGCTGCCGGCCAGGTTGAGGTGGATGTCCTCCATGCCGCGCTTCAGCCCGTAGAGCGAATCACCCGGGAGGGCGTCGGAGCTGGCGGCGGCCACTCCGCCGAAGGCACCCGCGGCCACACCGACGGTGAGTCCGCCGGCCGCGAGGCCCTTCGTCCAGCGCGATCTGGGGCGCAGTTTGCGGAGCGGGGATGCCCGGTGGGCCCCCTTGCCCCGTTGTTCGGGCACTGTAGTGGCCGCGGGCGCACCGCCCGCGGCGAACACGGCCTCCATGGCGGCGACGAGCTGGGCTCGCTGCACCACTTTGACCTCGGGATCCAACGCCGGCTTCGGTAGCTCACCGAGGCCGTTCGCCAGGGCCAACAGCGTTCCGCGGTCGGCCGGTTCGGCCGGGTCCTCGGGCTGTACGGCCGCCGCACCGCGGAGCGACTGCTCCTCCACGGCCTGGGCGAAGGCGTTCGCCCGCCGGTGTGCCGAGACGTTCGCGATCACTGGCGGCACCTCCTCTCGTCATGACGGTCGACTCCCCTGAGGGTCCGGAAGGTTGCACACCTTGAGCGCATCCACACGATTGAGTGAGTGTCTGCGGACATGGAGTGACGACAGGGGGCCTGCAACCGGCACAACGAGTGGCGCGGCACTTGGGTTACGCACGAAAGATGATCGGACCAGTGGGTGATGATCGTATTGCCGAGAGTGATTCGGTCCGGGATGGGGTCAGCGGGCATCGTCCGGAAGGAGCCGGGCAAGGGTGCGGACGGCGCGGTACTGCAGGGTCTTGATCGCGCCCTCGTTCTTGCCCATCACTCGGGCGGTCTCGGCGACCGAGAGCCCTTGCAGGAAGCGCAGGGTCACGCACTCCTGCTGCTGCGGGTTGAGTCGGCGCACGGCTTGCAGCAGTGCGGCATTGGAGAGGGACTCCAGGACGGAGTCCTCGGGGCTGCGCTCGACCTCGTTGGCGTCGAGCATTTCGCCGGTGGTCACTTCCAGCCGGAAACGACTGGATTTGAAGTGGTCGGCGACCAGGTTGCGGGCGATTGTGACCAGCCAGGCGCCGAAGTCGCGGCCCTGCCAGGTGAACGTGGAGATACGCCGCAGGGCGCGCAGGAAGGTCTCACTGGTGAGGTCCTCCGCCGTCGCCTTGCCGCCCACGCGGTAGTAGATGTAGCGGTACACGGTGTCGCTGTACTGGTCATAGAGGCGGCCGAAGGCGTCAGCCTCACCGGCCTGTGCGCGCTCGACGAGATCCATCATGCGCGCGCTGTCGCTGTCGGCCGTCGGCCGACGAACGGTGGACGTGGTCGTTGCGCCGCGGTTGCTGCGTCTTCCGACCGCCGCACCGCGTTCGGCCAGGGCGTAGCAAGGGCCGGCAGGTGCAGGGGTGGCAAAGGCGGGTACGGCGTACGCGGTGGGGACGAAGCCGCGCAAGCGGTCGGCGACCGTTGCGCGCAGCGTAGCCAGGCCCGAGGCGTCAACCCCGACGTGTGGGTACACGGGACTCCCAGAGGCAGAGCTTCCATCACGTGCAGTGCGGAACCGTCACTCGTCGTAGTGAGTGGTGGGTTCCGGAATGCGTCTGAGGAGAATAACGCTTCGTACAGGCAGTGCTACACCCAGTTGCTCAAATCACCGGTTACGTCGCTTCTGTAGCGACTATTCGACACATTAAGTAGCGCATCGTGACCGGTTATTGATCGAATTATTTCGGGATCTGTCAGCCGTCGCGACAGGTTGTGGTCGGGCGGGGTGACCCGGCCGGTGGGTGCGGCCGGGGTCAGCGGCGGCGGCGGTGCAGGGCGACGGCGGCGGCGGTGCCGCCCGCGAGGGCGCCCACCCCGGCCGCGGCCGGGATGCCGACCTTGGCCGCCTTGCGGCCCGTCCGGTAGTCGCGCAGCCGCCAGTCACGGGCGCGGGCGTACTTGCGGAGCTTGGTGTCGGGGTTGATCGCGTACGGGTGTCCGACCAGGGACAGCATCGGGATGTCGTTGTGCGAGTCGCTGTACGCGGCGCAGCGCGCCAGGTCCAGGCCCTCCGCCGCGGCCAGGGCGCGTACCGCCTCGGCCTTCGCGGGGCCGTGCAGGGGTTCGCCGACCAGACGCCCGGTGTAGACCCCGTCGACGGATTCGGCGACCGTGCCGAGCGCGCCGGTCAGGCCGAGGCGGCGGGCGATGATCGTGGCGGTCTCCACCGGAGCGGCGGTGACCAGCCAGACCTTCTGTCCGGCGTCGAGGTGGGCCTGGGCGAGGGCGCGGGTGCCGGGCCAGATGCGGTCGGCCATGTACTCGTCGTAGATCTCCTCGCCGATGGACATCAGCTCGGAGACGCGGTGGCCCTTCACGATGGACAGGGCGCTGTCGCGCGCGTCCTGCATGTGTTCGGGGTCCTCGACGCCGGCCAGCCTGAACCAGGCCTGCTGCCAGGCGAACCGGGTCAGTTCGCGGCGCTCGAAGAACTTCCGCTTGTACAGGCCGCGACCGAAGTGGAAGATCGCGGCGCCCTGCATCACGGTGTTGTCGAGGTCGAAGAAGGCGGCGGCCCGGTCGTCGCCGACGACGGGGAACTCCGGTTCCTCGGCCTCCGCGCCGGGCGTGGCGCCGGCATCGGCTTCGGTGTCCGCGGACCGCTCGGCGTCGAGCGACGATTTCCGCGCTGCTTCTGCTGCTGCCTCGCCTGCCAGCACGCTCCGTGCTGTCGCGGAACGCCTACGGGGTGTGAGCCATCCAAGAGCGGCCATGCCGTGAGCATAGCCAGTTGGCCCGGCCCTTCCCGACCTGCCGGGATGCGGTGGCGTGAACTCTCGGGGACCGAATTGTTAATCGGGTGATTCCGGGCGTAGGGGATGAGGGGCCGGGCAGCTCCGTCCGCGGCGCAGAATGGAGGGCATGAGTGCCCTGTTGCGTCGTACGAAGAAGAAGCCCGCGGACCGGGTGGTGACCCTGGTCGGGAAGCCCGGGTGTCACCTCTGTGACGATGCCAGGCTGGTGGTGCGGGAAGTCTGCGAGGAGACCGGCGCGTCGTGGGAGGAGAAGGACATCACCCGGGACGAGCAGCTGTACCGGGAGTACTGGGAGCAGATCCCCGTGGTCCTCATTGATAACGAACAGCACACGTTCTGGCGGGTGGACCCGGTAAGACTGCGCAGTGCGCTGCTTTCCTGAGTGAAACCCGGTTACCATCATGGGCGTTTTGAGTGGTCCCGGGGGTGTAGTCGTGAGGAGCGTGTACCACCTTGCCCCCTTCGGGCCTGCAACGGGCTGATGCGATCGGCGGTTCCTGGATCGCGCGACGAATGTGCGTGACCCCGGTCACTTTGACCGGACAAATCGGACACTATCTTTGTGCACGCGTTCACAAAGACATAGCCTGCATTCGACGGGGCGGCCATGGGACATGCGGCCGCCTGCAGCCCCGCTCATCCCGCAGGAGCACCGTGGCAACTGGCCGAAACCACCGACCGGCGACCCGTAGCCGAGGAATTCCCGAGGCCACCGTCGCCCGACTTCCGTTGTATCTCCGTGCGCTGACCGCGCTCTCCGAGCGCTCGGTCCCCACGGTCTCCTCCGAGGAGCTCGCCGCGGCGGCGGGAGTCAACTCCGCCAAGCTGCGGAAGGACTTCAGCTACCTCGGTTCGTACGGGACGCGTGGCGTCGGCTACGACGTCGAGTATCTCGTCTACCAGATCTCCCGTGAGCTCGGCCTCACCCAGGACTGGCCGGTCGCGATCGTCGGCATCGGTAACCTCGGAGCCGCGCTCGCCAACTACGGCGGTTTCGCCTCCCGCGGGTTCCGGGTCGCCGCGCTGATCGACGCCGACCCCGCGATGGCCGGAACGCCCGTCGCGGGTATCCCCGTCCAGCACGCCGACGACCTGGACCGGATCATCAGTGAGAACGGCGTGTCGATCGGTGTGATCACCACCCCGCCCGGCGCGGCGCAGCAGGTCTGCGACCGGCTCGTGGCCGCGGGTGTCACCTCCATCCTCAACTTCGCCCCGACCGTGCTCTCGGTGCCCGACGGCGTCGACGTGCGCAAGGTCGACCTCTCCATCGAGCTCCAGATCCTCGCCTTCCACGAGCAGCGCAAGGCCGGCGAGGACGCCGCCGCGGACAGTGCCCCCGACCCGGCCGCACCGCCCGTGCGCGCCACGACCACCAGCCGGAAGGGACCCGACGGGGACATGCCCGCCGTGATGCCGGCATGAGTCTCCTTGTCGTAGGGCTGAGCCACCGCAGCGCCCCCGTCTCCGTGCTGGAGCGGGCCTCGCTGGCCGCCGGTACCCAGGCCGCGCTGTTGCGCGACACCCTCGCCGCGGAGCCCGCGGTCGAGGCCGCCGTCCTCGCCACCTGCAACCGCATCGAGCTGTACGCCGACGTGGACAAGTTCCACGCGGGCGTCGCCGAGCTGTCCACCCTGCTCGCCCGGCACAGCGGCGTCGGTCTGGACGAGCTCACTCCGTATCTCTATGTGCACTACGAGGACCGGGCCGTCCACCACCTCTTCTCGGTGGCCTGCGGACTGGACTCGATGGTCGTGGGCGAGGGCCAGATCCTCGGTCAGATCAAGGACGCGCTGGCGCTGGGGCAGGAGCTCCACACCGCCGGCCGGCTGCTGAACGACCTCTTCCAGCAGGCCCTGCGGGTCGGCAAGCGCGCCCACAGCGAGACCGGGATCGACCGGGCCGGGCAGTCGCTCGTCACGTTCGGTCTGGAGCAGCTCGCCGAGGGCCGCGACCCCGGTGTCTGGGCGAAGGGCAAGCGCGCCCTGGTGATCGGCGCGGGCTCGATGTCCTCGCTGGCCGCCGCGACGCTGGCCCGTACCGGTGTCGCCGAGATCGTCGTCGCCAACCGCACCCGTGCTCGCGCCGACCGGCTGGTCGAGATCCTCAACCAGGCCGCCGGTGCCTCGGTGGCGGCCCACGCGGTGGAGATGGCCACGGTCTCCGACGAACTGACACGTGCCGATGTCGTCGTCTCCTGCACCGGTGCGACCGGTCTGGTGCTGAGCGCCGAGGCCGTCGCCGGTGCGCTCGGGCTGGACTTCGACGCGCGCGAGGCACCCGCCGCGCCTGTCGCCGCGCCGCCCGCCGAGCCGGACCAGCACGCCGCGTGGGTGGAGAACGGTTCCGCCACCGCGACCGCGCAGGCGCAGGCCGTCCGCCGGGTCACCGTGCCCGCCCAGTCCACCGGGCCGGTCCGCCTCGCCCTGCTGGACCTCGCGATGCCCCGTGACATCGACGGCGACGCCGCCCGCCTCGACGGTGTGCGCCTCGTCGACATCGAGTCGCTCGCCGAGGCGTCCGCCGACGCCCCGATGGCCGCCGATGTGGACCAGGTGCGCACCATCGTCGCCGACGAGGTCGCCGCCTTCGGTGCCGCCCAGCGCGCCGCCCACATCACTCCCACCGTCGTCGCCCTGCGCACGATGGCCGCCGGAGTGGTTGCGGGCGAGATCGCACGGCTGGACGGACGCCTCCCCGACCTGGACGAAAAGCAGCGCGCCGAGATCTCGCAGACCGTGCGCCGCGTCGTCGACAAGCTCCTGCACGCGCCCACCGTGCGGGTCAAGCAGCTCGCCAGCGAGCCCGGCGGCGCCGGGTACGCCGATGCGCTGCGGGAACTCTTCGACCTCGACCCGCAGACGGTCGCCGCCGTCTCCCGGGCAGACCTGAACGACCCGAATCGAGGGCGGTCATGACCGACAACTCACCCCTGGGCGCGGGGGCCACCAAGCCGCTGCGGCTGGGGACCCGGCGCAGCAAGCTCGCCATGGCGCAGTCCGGCCTGGTGGCCGAGGCCGTCAGCGAGGTGACCGGGCGGGCCGTCGAGCTCGTCGAGATCACCACGTACGGGGACATCTCCAAGGAGCAGCTCTCGCAGATCGGCGGGACCGGCGTGTTCGTCGCCGCGCTGCGCGAAGCCCTGCTCCGCGGCGAGGTGGACTTCGCCGTCCACTCGCTGAAGGACCTGCCCACCGCTCAGCCCGAGGGTCTGGTGCTGGCCGCGGTGCCGGTGCGCGAGGACCCGCGTGACGTGCTGGTGGCGCGGGACGGGCTGACCCTCGGGCAGCTGCCGCCCGGTTCCCGGATCGGCACCGGCTCGCCGCGCCGGATGGCGCAGCTCAACGCGTACGCCCGCGCTCACGGCCTCGGCATCGAGACCGTGCCGATCCGCGGCAACGTCGATACGCGTATTGGTTTTGTACGAAGCGGTGAACTGGACGCGGTGGTACTCGCCGCGGCCGGACTCAGCCGTCTCGGCCGGACCGGTGAGGTGACCGATTTCCTGTCGGTCGACACCGTTCTGCCCGCTCCCGGCCAGGGAGCACTGGCGATCGAATGCGCTGCCAGCAGCGCTGACCTCGCCGCCGCGCTCGCCGAGCTCGACGACCCGTACACCCGGGCCGCCGTGACCGCCGAGCGTGCCCTGCTCGCCGCCCTGGAGGCCGGCTGCTCCGCACCTGTGGGTGCGCTGGCCGACCTCCTGGCCGACGGTCAGGCTGTCAACGAACTGCGCCTGCGCGGGGTCGTCGGGTCCACCGACGGTTCCTCGCTGGTGCAGCTGTCCACCACCGGTCCCGTCCCCACGTCGCACGACGACGCGGCGGCCCTCGGTCGCGAACTCGCGGCCGAGATGCTCGCCAAGGGTGCGGCCGGTCTTATGGGGGAGCGAGCACTTTGAGCCCCACCGGCCCCGCCGCATCCGATTTCCCTGTCCTGTCCGCAGGGCACGTCACCTTCCTCGGCGCCGGTCCCGGCGACCCGGGACTGCTGACTCTGCGCGCCGTCGAGGCGCTTGCGAGCGCGGACGTTCTTGTCGCCGAGCCGGACGTTCTCGGCGTCGTTCGCTGCCATGCGCGGGCAGGCGTAAGCACGCCTGAGCTGACGGTTGTTGACGCGCAGTCAACAGCCGTCGGTGTTCCCGTTCTCAGGGACGCGGCCAATCTTGTCATGGAGGCCGCGAAGGGCGGCAGGCGGGTCGTCCGTGCCGTCGCCGGTGACCCGGGCCTGGACGGTCACGCGGGCGGCGAGATGCTGGCCTGCGCGGCCGCCGGTATTCCCTTCGAGGTCGTGCCGGGTGTCGCCAACGTCGTGGGGGTGCCCGCGTACGCCGGGGTGCCGCTGCGTGACGCGCAGGGCGCGGACGTCCGGTTCGTCGACGCCCGTACCGCCTCGGACCGCTGCTGGAGCGAGGTCGGCGCGAGCGATGCCACGTGTGTCATCTCGACGACGCTCGACGCGGTGGCCGCGGCCGCCGGTGAGCTGGTCTCGGCGGGCCGCAAGCCCGACACCCCGCTGACGGTGACGGTCGGCGGCACGACGACCCGGCAGCGCACCTGGACGGCGACGCTGGGCACCATCGCCCAGCTCTTCAAGCAGGCGAAGGTCCTTCCGTCGCCGGAGGGGCACCGGCCCGTCATAGCCGTGGTCGGGGAGCGCAGCTCCGCCGCCCAGCGCGACCAGCTCGCGTGGTTCGAGTCCAAGCCGATGTTCGGCTGGAAGGTGCTCGTGCCGCGTACGAAGGAGCAGGCGGCGTCGCTCTCCGACCAGTTGCGTTCGTACGGCGCGGTGCCGCACGAGGTCCCGACGATCGCCGTCGAGCCGCCGCGTACGCCCCAGCAGATGGAGCGCGCGGTCAAGGGCCTGGTCACCGGCCGCTACGAGTGGATTGCGTTCACCAGCGTCAACGCGGTGAAGGCCGTCCGGGAGAAGTTCGAGGAGTACGGGCTCGACGCCCGTGCCTTCGCCGGGATCAAGGTCGCGGCCGTCGGCGAGCAGACCGCCGCCGCGCTCGTCGATTTCGGTGTGAAGCCGGACCTGGTGCCGTCCGGTGAGCAGTCCGCCGCCGGTCTGCTGGAGGACTGGCCGCCGTACGACCCGGTCTTCGACCCGATCGACCGCGTCTTCCTGCCGCGTGCCGACATCGCCACCGAGACGCTGGTGGCCGGTCTCATCGAGCTGGGCTGGGAGGTCGACGACGTCACCGCGTACCGCACGGTCCGCGCCTCGCCGCCGCCCGCCGACACGCGTGAGGCCATCAAGGGCGGCGGGTTCGACGCGGTGCTCTTCACCTCGTCCTCGACGGTGCGCAACCTGGTCGGCATCGCCGGCAAGCCGCACAACGTGACCGTCATCGCGTGTATCGGCCCGGCCACGGCGAAGACCGCCGAGGAGCACGGTCTGCGCGTCGACGTCCTGTCCCCGGAGCCGTCCGTGCACAAGCTCGCCGAGGCGCTCGCCGCCTTCGGTGCGCAGCGCCGGGACGCGGCGAAGGAGGCCGGTGACCCGGTGACGCGGCCGAGCGAGCGGCGTCCCGGTGCGCGGCGGCGTCGTACGACGACCTGATCCGCGGGACGAGTGCGGGGCCCGGCTGCTTCTTCGCGGAGCGGCCGGGCCCCTCTCCGTTCCCCGGCCCCTTTTCCCGGCACGGGTGTCGGTAAGACGGTGATGTGTGCGGGTCTAGTCTCGAAGGATGACTGTGTACGGAAACTTCCCCGGCTCTCGCCCCCGACGGCTGCGGACGACCCCCGCGATGCGGCGGATGGTCGCCGAGACACGGCTCGACCCGGCGAATCTGATCCTGCCCGCGTTCGTGCGCGAGGGCATCGACGCCCCGGTCGCCATCTCGGCCATGCCCGGGGTGCGGCAGCACACCCTGGACACCCTGCGCAAGGCCGCGGTCGACGCGGTCTCGGCCGGGGTCAGCGGGATCATGCTGTTCGGTGTGCCGCTGGACGAGAAGAAGGACGCCCGGGGCACGGCGGGCACCGACCCCGAGGGCATCCTCCAGGCCGGTCTGCGCGCGGTCCGCGAGGAGGTCGGTGACGATCTCGTCGTCATGTCCGACCTCTGTCTGGACGAGTACACCGACCACGGCCACTGCGGTGTGCTGACCGAGGACGGCCGGGTCGACAACGACGCGACGCTGGAGCGGTACGCCGAGATGGCCCAGGTCCAGGCCGACGCGGGCGCCCATGTGGTCGGCCCCAGCGGCATGATGGACGGCCAGGTCGGGGTGATCCGCGACGCGCTGGACCAGACCGGACACGAGGACGTCTCGATCCTCGCGTACACGGTGAAGTACTCCTCCGCCTTCTACGGCCCGTTCCGCGAGGCCGTCGGCTCCTCGCTCGAGGGTGACCGCAGGACGTATCAGCAGGACCCGGCCAACGCCCGTGAGTCGCTGCGCGAGTTGGCGCTCGACCTCGCCGAGGGCGCGGACATGGTCATGGTCAAGCCGGCCGGACCGTACCTGGACATCCTGGCGAAGGTCGCCGAGTCGGTGGACGTGCCGGTCGCCGCGTACCAGATCAGTGGTGAGTACGCGATGATCGAGGCCGCCGCCGAGCGCGGCTGGATCGACCGGGACGCGGCGATCATGGAGAGCCTGACCGGTATCCGGCGGGCGGGCGCGCAGATGATCCTGACGTACTGGGCGACGGAGGTCGCGCAGCGGCTGGGGCGCGCCGGCTCCTGAAGCGGGTACGCAAAAGTCCCGCCCGGCCGGTGAGGAACTCCGGTACCAGGGCGGGACTTTCGCGTACGGCGCTACCGGGCCGGTGGGCCTACTTCGCGGTGGCGTAGGCGGTCCAGATCCGGAGCGGGAAGACATTGCCGCGCTCCGAGTCGTCCCCGCCCACGCCCTGCATGCCCAGCAGTTGAGGGGTTCCCGGCTTGTTGCGGAACATCGTCACGGCCGTGGTCAGCCCCTTGGCGTGGCCGATGAACCAGGCCGACTTCATCCGGTCGTCCCCGTCGGTCGCGCCCGCCGAGAGGTCGTCGAGGGTCCCGGAACCGGCGAACGCGTCGAACTTCTTGTCCTGCGCCAGCGACGTCCAGGCCGAGATGCCCAGGGTGTCCTTCACATCGTTGGCCACCGAGGCGTCCATCGCGCGCTGCGGCGCCGGTTTCCCGAAGCCCTCGATGGCCTCGCCGTCCCGGGTCATCCCGGTCACCGAGTAGGGCTCGGCCCGCATACCGCCGTTGCTGAAGGCGCCGTACGCGTCCGCCATCCTGACCGCGCTCGGTGTGGACGTGCCGAGGGGGAAGGACTTGTCCAGCCGGGCCAGGCTCTCCTCGTGCAGCCCGGCCGCGACCGCCATCTCCTTCACCTTCTTCAGCCCGATGTCCTTGCCGAGCCGTTCGAAGGTGAGGTTGGCCGATCTGATCAGCGCGTCGCGCAGGGTCGTCGGCACCAGGACCGGCACCGGGAGGACACCGCCACCCGAGGGGGTCGTGGGCGTCGCCGGGCGCGGGCCGCCCGTGATCAGACGCCCCGTACTGCTGTAGCCGCTGTCCAGGGTGATTCCGCCGCCCTTCTGAAGGGCCGCGGCCAGCACGAAGG
Organism: Streptomyces sp. NBC_01260; assembly: GCF_036226405.1. NCBI lineage: Bacteria > Bacillati > Actinomycetota > Actinomycetes > Kitasatosporales > Streptomycetaceae > Streptomyces > Streptomyces sp. NBC_01260. The sequence goes on from NZ_CP108464.1 coordinate 4,673,886, forward strand.
GCTTGAAGGCCGAGCCGACGGGGACGCCCGCGGTGTCGGCGTTGTTGGCGAAACGGGTGGTCGCGTCGGCTCCGCCGTACACCGCGACCACGGCCCCGTCCTCGGGACGGACGGATGCGGCGCCGACCTCGACGTACTTGTCCGCGGGGCGCTTCTTGGGGGCGAGGTCGTGCCTGCGCACGCTGCGCACGGCCCGCTCCAGCTGCTGCACCCTGTCCTTCTCGAAGGTGGTGTGCACCCGGTAGCCGCCCCGGGCGAGGTCCTTGGCGGTGAGGCCCGAACGCTTCTTGATGTACTTGTTGGCGATGTCGACGAGGTAGCCGGTCTGGCCGCCGAGGCTGGTCGGCTTGACCGCGTCCCGCGGCTCCGGGAACTTCTTGTACGTGGCCCGCTCGGCCTTCGTCATCATGCCGTTCTCGACCTGCCGGTCCAGGATCCACTCCCAGCGGTCGACGGCGCGCTGGTGGTTGCCCTTGCCGCCCGAGGGGTCGTACTCCTCCGCCCCCTTGAGCAGGGACGCGAGCATCGCGGTCTGGCTGGGATCGAGGTTCTTCGCGGGGATTCCGTAGTACGTGACCGCCGCTGCCTGGATGCCGTAGGCGCCGCGGCCGAACCAGCTGGTGTTCAGATATCCCTGGAGGATCTCCGCCTTGCTCTGCTTGTTGCTCAGCTTGAGCGAGATGAAGAACTCCTTGAACTTCCTTTTCGCCGACTGCTCCTGGCTGAGGTAGGTGTTCTTCACGTACTGCTGGGTGATGGTGGAGCCGCCCTGGGTCTCACCGCCTTCGACCATGCTGACGGCCGCGCGGGCGATCCCCTTCACCGATACCCCCGCGTCGGAGTAGAAGGTCTCGTTCTCGGCGGCTATGACCGCGTGCTCCATCGAGTCGGGTATGTCGGCGAGCGTGACGTTCTGCCGGTTGACCGCGCCCACGCTCACCAACTGGCTGCCGTCCGCCCAGTAGTAGACGGTGCCCTGCCTGCTGGCCTCGGCGTTCTCGTCCGGGATGTCGACGGACGCGTACACGGCGGCGAACAGCCCGGCCAGCGCCGTGAGTCCGAGCAGGGCCGCGCTCAGCACCTGCCGCCAGGAAGGGGCCCAGCGGAGCCAGTTGGTTCTCCCCCGGCGGGGGTAGTCGACTCGGCGCACGCGAGGGCGTTTCGGGCGGATGGGGCGTCGGGCCATGCTTCAGCTCCTCGTTCACCGTCCACGGCGGGGGCGCGGACTTGTGAGAGGAGATGTTCCGGATCGTGATCAGGTTGTCTCGGGGCCCCGCCCAGCACGGGTGGCGCACGCGCACCGGGCAGCCTTTGCGGGGAAACGATGAACGATGCCCCACATGTCGGCCGGTGCGGCGGTCCCGGCCCGGGGGCGGGGACCGGCGCTCAGGCCCCCGGTCCGTGACCCCAGGCCGCGAGGATGCGGGCGGCCTCCCGGCCCAGTGTCCGGTCGTCGGCCAGCCGGTGCAGCACCTCGGCCCGGCTCTCGCTCGGGCCCGCGTGGCTGAGCGCTGCCAGGGCGTTGTCCCGGACGAGCTGGTCCTCGTCGCGCAGGACGGCGGCCGCCATCGCGTCGTGGACCTCCGGGTCGTCCGCGTAGGGGCCCAGCGCCATGGCCGCGTACTGCCGCACCAGGTCCTCGTCGGGCCCGCGCATCACGGCCAGCAGTGCGCGGGCGGCCCGCCGGCGGTGCGTGCCGTCCGTGGGCGGCCACAGCCGCAGGGCCGTCGTGGCCTCGATCCTGGCGAGCTCGTACTCCTCGGTGTCCTCGGTCACCGAGGCGAGGAACGGCAGGGCCGCCGGGTGGTCGGGCCGGTCCGCGAGTATGTCGCCTATTCCCGCGACGAGTTCGCGCCGCTTGTCGCTCTCGGGGGGCTGTGCGTGGAACTGATCGATGAGGCTCTCTGTCCGGTCCATTGTGTGTGGCTTCCCCGTGGGAGGCGGCGCACTCCCCGTACGCGCCCGCGCCCCGCCTGCCCCGCCGGTGGGCGGGGTGGACGGGGGGCGGGCAGGGCAGATGGGGCGGACGGGGCTCAGTACTGGAGGGCGTCGGCCATCTCGGTCTGCCAGTAGGTGACGAAGCCGTTGTCGTCCCAGTAGGTGTTGGCGGGGAGCGTCAGCTCGGCGGGGGCGCCCGTGGAACCCACAGGGTTCTTGCCGGCGAAGTTGACCTGGAGGTGGCTGCCCTTGCGGGGGGCGGGGCCGCTGCCGGGCTCGCCGGTCAGGCCGATGGCGGCGTACGCGGACTGGCCCGGCTCAAGTGTCACGACGGCCTGGGGCTGGCTGTCCTCCAGGATCGGGAAGACGGCCTGCGCGTCGTCGAAGCGGAGCTTGGGTGCGTAGTAGGCGTTGCAGAGCTGGGAGCCCGCGTTCGTCACGGTCAGCAGCAGGTGGTTGATGGGGCGGCTCACCTTGGTGACGGTGACCTTGGTGTTACTGCCGGTGCAGGTGACCGTCTTGGTGCTGCTGCTGGTGGGGCCGGCAGTGTTGCCTGCCTTGTCCGTGGAGCCGCTGGTGTTCTTCCCGTCGCTCGTGGCGGGCGGCGCGGTGTTCTTCGTCGTGCCGCTGCCGCTGCCGCCGGTCTTGGTGCCGGAGTTGGCGGCGGGGGCGTCGGTGGCGCCCTCCTCCGGTGCGGCGGTCTGGGGCTGGGACTGGGACTCGGGCTGGGACGTGGCCTGCTTGTCGATGGTGTGCGCCACCGGGGCGGCCGCTCCCGCCTTGCTGCTCTCGCTGCTGCCGCTGTCACCACTGCACGCGGTGAGCGAGAGGGCGGCCAGGAGCGCGGTGGCGGCGAGGGCGGTGGTGCGGATGCGGTTGCTGCGCATGGTGGTACTCCCCGTGAAGTGGTGCTGCTGGTGGTGGTGCTGGTGGTCTGTGCGGTTCAGCGCCGGCGGTTCAGTACTGGCGGTTCAGTACTGGCTGTTCAGTACTGGCTGTTCAGTACTGGAGGGCGTCGGCCATCTCGGTCTGCCAGTAGGTGACGAAGCCGTTGTCGTCCCAGTAGGTGTTGGCCGGGAGCGGCAGCTCGGCCGGGGCGCCCGTGGAGCCGGAGTTACGGTCGGCGAAGTACACCTTGAGGTGGGTGGCCTTGCGCGGGGCCGGGCCGCTGCCGGGCTCGCCGGTGAGGCCGATGGAGGCGTACGCGGACTGGCCCGGGTCGAGCGTGACGACGGCCTGCGGCTGGCTGTCCTTCAGGATCGGGAAGACGGCCTGCGCGTCGTCGAAGCGGAGCATCGGGGCGTAGTAGGCGTAGCAGGGGCGGCTGCCCGCGTTGGTCACGGTGAGCAGCAGGTGGTTGATGGGGCGGCTCACCTTGGTGACCGTGGTCTTGGCGTTCGTGCCGGTGCAGGTGACGGGCTTGCTGCTGGTGGTCTTGCCGCTGGAGTTCTTGCTCACCTGGCTGGTGGAGCCGGTGTCGGCGCCCTTTCCGCTCTTCGTGACGGGCGGCGCGGCGTTCTTCGACGTGCCGTCGGTCTGCGCGTCGGCGTCGGTGGCGTCCTTCTCCGGCGCGGCGGCCGGGGGCTGGGACTGCTTGCCGGCGCTGTCCCCTGCCGGAGCGGACGCTGCCGCCTTGCCGTTGTCGTTCGTGCTGCCGTTGTCACCACTGCATGCGGTGAGCGAGAGGGCGGCCAGGAGGGCGGTGGCGGCGAGGGCGGTGGTGCGGATGCGGTTGCTGCGCATGGTGGTACTCCCCGTGAAGTGGTGGTGGTCTGTGCGGTTCAGTGCTGGACGTCCAGCGCTGGATGTTCAGTACTGGCGGATGAGGATCATGACGACCGTGCCGGTCACGATCACTACGCCGACGGCCAGGACATCGATGAGCTCGATGCGGAAGAGGGTTCGCATTGCTCGTCCCCTGTGCTCTCTGCGGTGTGTCCACAGCTTGCGGGGCGGCGGATTCCGGCCGCAACACCTGCCGAGCCATTGGGGATGCTGGAATGCCTGCGCGTACTGTGACCTGGGCAGATTCCACGTCCCTGGAACGGTGTTCCGGGATGAATCAGGAGGGGGAACGCTGCAGTGGCGACGCCGGAGGCCGAAGAGTTCGCGGCCCTGCTCAAGGAACTGAAGGACCGTTCGGGACGCAGTTACGGGGTGCTCGCCGCGAAGCTGCACGTCAGCACGTCGACGCTTCATCGGTACTGCAACGGGGACGCCGTCCCCAACGAGTACGGGTCCGTGGAACGGCTGGCCCGGCTGTGCGGGGCCACGTCCGACGAACTCGTGGAGCTGCACCGGCGGTGGATCGTCGCCGAGGCCGCGCGGCGACGCGGGAAGCCGGAGAACGGGAAGCCGGAGAACGGGGCGGCGGCGAATGCCTCGGCTCCGGTTCAGGTTCCGGCTCCGGCTCCCGAGCCGGCTCCCGAGCCCGAGCGTCGACGCGAGCCGGAAGCAGAGTCCGCGCCCGCGTCCGCACCCGAGTCCGCGCCCGCTTCCGACCTGGAGCGTGAGCACCCGGCCGCGTCCGCCGCCCCGGCCGCCCGCTGGCGACGCGCGTCGGCCCGTACGCGCGTGCTGCTCGCCGCGGCGGCCGTCGTCGCGCTCACCGTGCCCACCGCCGTCGTCGCCAACCAGCTCGCCGGGGCGAGCGAGGACGCCGCCGTGGGTACCCCGCACGCGACGGACCCGGGGGATGACGACAAGAAGGCGGACACCGTGGCCGAGGCCTCGAAGAGCGCCTCCGCGTCACCCAGCCCCTCGCGGAAGCCGAGCGCTTCCGCGGACACCGGGTCCCCCACTCCGTCCGCGGGCACCTCCAAGCCCGCCGCGCACCACACGGAATCCGTGCCGAAGGCTGCCACCGGGCGGCCGCCGACCGTCACCATCAGCTCGTACAACTGGGAAGAGCCCTGCGGGCAGTACTACCTGCTGGACCAGGACGCCGACTTCGTGCCTCCGCCGCCCGTGCCGCAGGACACCCGTGGCTGGGCCCGTGCGCTGGGCGGGGTGGACGGCGGCCAGATGAAGCTCGAACTCACCGTGCAGGGCACCTCGCAGCAGGCGGTCGTCCTGCGAAGGATGAACGTGCGGGTGCTGAACCGCGACGCGCCCCTGAAGCGGTCCGCGTTCTCGATGGGCGAGGGCTGCGGGAGCGGAATCGAGCCCCAGTCCTTCGATATCGGCCTGGACAACAGCCGTCCCGCGCTCACGCCCGTGGCGGGGCAGCAGGGGGACAAGAAGGTCCCGCCGAAGGACTTCCCGTTCAGCGTCTCCTCCAAGGATGTGGAGGTCTTCGACCTCGACGCGCATGTGGAGGGCCACGACGTCAGGTGGTACCTGGAGCTGGAGTGGAGCAGCGGCGGCCAGACGGGCACGATGCGCATCGACGACGGCGGAAAGCCGTTCCGTACGAGCAGCATCGCGGGACGGCCGGAGTACCGCTACAACAGGGACACCTCCAAGTGGGAGGCCCCCTCCCTCTGACGCCCACCCGAATCTCGGGGCTCGGGTCTCGGGTCCCGGGATTCGAGTGGGGCGATTCACTCGTTCGAGCGTATGAGGGGCGGGGCCGGGCCGGGGCTTGAGGCTCGGGATTCGAGACCCGGGACACGAGCTCCGAGATTCGAGCGCCTTCCTTTAACCGGTAGGGAGAGAAGGGTGGTTGGGAAAACCTTCCCGACCTCCCTGACCCGTCACGGCCAGCAAGTATGACTAATGGTGACAGCTTGCGACGGTGCGTGGCGACTGTCTACGGTGCGAGAACGAAGCGACCCCGACGCGGTGTAATCGCACCGGCCGGGGTCTGACCTCAAGATCGCAAGCAAAGGAAACGATCTCGTGGCTCCTCAGAACTTTAGTCCCGCTCTGCCCGCGTCCGCAGTGCCGGCCCCGTGCCCGATGGCCCATCCCGGTTACGGCAAGCGATCCGTCCCGGACGAACTTCCGCCCCTCGCTGATGACTTCGCGTTGCTGCCCCTGCGGGTGCGGTATGTGGCCGCGTTCATCGAGCGGCTGCCCGAGGGCGCCACGATGAGCGTGAAGTGCCTCGCCAAGCAGATCCCGCTGTACGGACAGCAGGCCGTCGGCTCCGCCCTGACCGCGCTGTCGGTGGCCGGGCATCTGCGGCGCGTACGGTGCGCGGTCGGTGGCGGTGACCAGGTGCGGTGGGTGTTCCGGACCTACTGGTCGCGGACCGCCCACGACAGCGAATGGTGGGCGAACCATCTGGCGCCCGAGCCCGCCCCTGCCTCCGTCCCCGAACCCGTACGGAAACCGGCCCCCGCGCCCCGCACCGAGAGCCCCGCCCCCGCCCTCGCCCGCGTACCTCGCGCTGGCCGGGCTCGGGCGCGCCGACGCGCGCCTCGCGCTCTCCGCCGCCGACTGCACGGCCCTGGCACCCCTGGCCGAGCGCTGGCTCGCACGCGGCGTGGGCGCCGACTACCTCACCCGCGCCGTCACCGCCGGACTGCCCGCCCGCGTCGACTCACCCGTCGGCTTCCTCCGCCACCGCCTCAACGACAAGATCCCGCCCGCACTGCCCACCGCCCCCACACCGCCACCCGCCGGGGCCCCCGTCCGGCGCGTGATGATGGAGTGCACCGAATGCGGCACCCCCGGCCGCCCCGAAGCACTCCCCCATGGCCTCTGCCAACCCTGCCACCAGCCCAGGACCGCCACCGACGCCCCGGCCGCCCCGCCCGCCGAACGCGACATCAGCGCCCATGTCGCCGGACTGCGCGGGCTCCTCGCGGGCGGTAGGTGAGTCGGGTGTTCACCTATAGTCCTATTAGATCGTGACATGGGAAGATTCGGCGATCACCGTGCGAACGACGCGGCGGGTGCGGCAATGCCGTTGACAGTGAAGGTGGGGCCGGTGGACACAGCCGAGGCGGAGAAGAAGCAGGTCGGGCGCACATTCACGTGGCCGTGGTTCCTGGTGGCGGTGATCGTCTACCTGGGAATCATCCAGGGAATCGGTCAGCTGACCGGAGTGGACACCTCCTCCTCCGACAGCCAGTTCCCGACCACCGAGTCGCTCGTTCGCAACGCGCTGATCCCGATCGGCGCCTCGATCGTGTTCGTGGCCGCACTGGTGACCTGGCTCGGCTGGTGGGGCGAAGTGCTGCGCTACCGCGCGCCCGTGCGGCGCTGGGTGCGCTGGGTACCGATCTCCATGCTGCTCGCCGCCCTTGTCGGGCTGAACTACGGCCACCTCGGCGACCAGAGCGCCGCTCTGGTCGGCTGCCTGCTGCTGCTCGGACTGTTCGTCGGTGTGGGCGAGGAACTGATGTTCCGCGGCATCGGCGTCCACGTGTTCAAGCGCGCCGGATTCAGCGAGGGCAAGGTCGCCCTCTGGTCATCCGTGATCTTCGGCCTGGCTCACGTCAGCAACGCCATCGGCCAGGGCGCCCAGGCGATCATTCAGGCCCTGGTCGTCTGCACCTCGGGCTACTTCTTCTACCTGTGCCTGCGTGTGGGCGGCGTGATCCTCCTGCCGATGCTCGTCCACGGGCTGTGGGACACCAGTCTGTTCTCCAGCATGGTCGGCACCGAGCCCGTCGCCTACCCCGGCCTCGTCCTCATCATCGTGCTCCAGGTCGCCCTGATCATCGTGCTCGTCAGCCGACGCCGCGGGATCGAGCCGGTCTCGCCCCAGAACACGGCACAGCCGACTCTCCCCACCCCTCAGTCCCCGTAGTAGCGGAAAGCCCCTGGGGCTCAGTCCCACCAGAACGCCCACGTCTCCTGGTTCAGCACCGCCTTCTCCGCGTATGTCCGGAGGGTGTTGAGCGTCGACTGCTGGATGTTGTCCGGGCAGAACGCGAAGTGCTCGGCGGCCAGCGCCTCGGCCTCGGCCGCCGTGGTCGGCGGGCGGCTCACGGAGACGACCATCGTGTCGAAGCCGAGCACCACGACGCGTGCCCCGAACCGGTCCTCCCAGGAACGCAGCACCGCGCAGAGCCGGGCCACGTCGTTCTCGTGGTTGAGCGGCCCCGACCAGCCGATCGCCGCCGGTATGTCCGCGCTGCGCCGCGCGGGCACCAGCGCCGCCCGCATTCCGGCCGGCGAGAAGTCCATCTGGGTCATCTGGTCCGCGATCTCGGCCGCCAGACCGTCCGGGGTGTCCGGCCCCGCCTCGGCCGGCACGGGAGCCAGGCCCGGCCAGTCGGTCGCGGAGTCGTCGAGGTCGAGTTCGTCCTCGGCGTACGCCTCCCACACCTCGCTCAGGACATCCTCGGCGTCATGGTCCCCGGGGTACGTCGTCCGGGCCGGCATGAGGTCCCAGTGCTCGGGCCACTGGGTGCGCATCCCGCCGTCGATCAGTACCGGAAGCAGCCCGACGGGCCGCCCCAACGCGCGCAGCGCGGCCCACGAGCCGGGGGACGCGGACTCGTCCCCGTACCAGAGCAGTGGTTCGTCCCACGCGCCGTCGGCCGTGTCGACCACGCGTGTGCCGGGCGGGAGTTCCAGCCCGGTGTCGGCCGGAGAGCGGAGGGGATTCGGGAGCATCGCCATGCCAAAACCCTAGGCGCCCCCACTGACACTCGTCCCGTCAGCGTCCTACGTGCCCGGTGAACGCGGCCCAGGCGGTGGGGGCGAGGGTGAGCGCGGGGCCCTCGGGGTTCTTGGAGTCACGGACGTGCACGGCGCGGGGGTGAGCGGCGACCTCGACGCACTCGCCGCCTTCGTCGCTGCTGTAGCTGGACTTCCGCCAGTCGTAGGCGACTTCGAGGCACTCGCCACCGTCGCTGCCGCTGTAGCTGGATTTGAACCAAACACGTGCGGTGCTCATAACTCTCCTAGCAGCCGGTCCAGCAGACCCTTCGAATCCTCGACGTTGTGGGCCTGCGTTCGCAGCATCGCATATTTCTGCGACAAGATGCTGACCTCGTCCGGGTCGGAGATGAGCTGGCTGCCACGCTGCGTTTCGGTGTAGGCGATGCGTTGGTAGTCCGGTGTTTCCAACAGGATGAACGGGCCGGCGAGGGCTGCGTGCGTGGCCCGGTCCAGGGGCATGATCTGGAGCGCGAATCCGGGGAGATCGGCACATGCGCGCAGGTGGCGGAGGGTCTCCTCATGCACCACGGGGCCGCCCAGGGGTGCCCGCACGATCGCCTCGGAGATGATGAAGCTCGTGGTGGGCGGGAGTGTGCGCCGCATGATCTCCTGACGCTCCAGCCGGTTGCTGACGTGGGTGTCGATCTCCTCCGGGCTGAACGCCGGAACGCGGCTGCCGAAGACGGCCCGCGCGTACGTCTCCGTCTGCAACAGGCCGGGCAGAACCTGGTTGGCGAAGAAGGACAACGCCAGCGCCGACCGCTCCAGGTCCATGTACTGCTCCGCCCACGCCGGGATCAGGTCCACCTCCGGCATGTTGTCCACCGCCGTCTCCAGCGTGCCCTTCGTGTCCAGGAGGCTGTCCAGGACGCGGGCCAGGGGAGGGAGCAGGGTGCGGCGGCCCTGTTCGATGGAGGCGATGGTCTCCGGCTGGGCGCAGGCCTGTTCGGCCAGTTGGCGCTGGGTCAGTCCTGCGGCGATGCGGAACCGCGCCACGAGCGCGCCCACGAGCTTCATTGCCGACGCGTTCTTGCGCTGCCGATTCCTGGGGTGCATACGGTCCCCACTCCCCACTCTCGTCCGTACTTCACGCGTGACCGGCCCGTACAAGAAATCTGTACGGGTGCACGTACTGCATCAGCGTAGTCACGGAGTGTGACTCTCGTCTCATGAACGAGACGATGCAACTCGTGCTCATGCGCGAGCGGTTCTACCGGCGCGAGCGCCTATCGGTGCGGTCCGTGCGGGAGTTCGTGCGGACCGCCGCCGAGGACTGGGGGTACGGGGCGCGGGCCGACGACGTACTGCTCTGTGCGAGCGAGCTGGCGACCAACGCCCTGGTGCACGGGGTGCCGCCGGGGCGCGGGTACCGGGTGCGGCTGCTGCTCAGCGAGGCGGGGCGGCTGATGCGGGTCGAGGTGCACGACAGCGGGGACGGGACGCCCGTGGCGCGGGAGCCGGCCGGGGAGTCGGGGCGGGGGCTGCTGATCGTGGCGGCGTTCTCCGACGGGTGGGGGGTGGGGGAGCGCAGCCCCGGCAAGGTGGTCTGGTGTCAGTTCCGCAGGGAGCGGTGACGGCCGGAGGCCTCGGCGAGGAGCCCGATGGCTCCTCGGGGAGGACCGTGTCCCGTGCCGGCAGCATGGCCGCGACCGAGTGGCCGTGGTTCAGCCCGGTCCCGTTCAGGAGGACGGTCCTGGTGGGAGGCCATTTCGGCCTCGTCGTCGTGGTCGTCGTCGTCCTCGAAAATCTGTCGGCCGAAGGCCGGTCAACGCGGATCTGATGTCGATCTCGCAGGTCAGGGAAGGTGTGCGCAGGGCCTGCCGGTCGTGCGGGGTGCTCCGGGGCGGACGGTGGGGCAGGTGGTCGGATCTCGCCAACTCCGTTGCTGTGAAGTTTCGTTGAATGATTTCGGCTTGCACCGACAAAGGGTGCGGCGCTTAATGGGTCCTTCGCGGTGAGCGATCATTCGAGGGGGAGTCATGGAGCCACCGGCCGTACCACCGCGCCCCATGGGCGCGCCTTCGCCGCTGCTCGTGCACTCGGTGGATCTCCGGGTCAGCAAGCGGCTGCTGTGGGTCGGGCCGGCCGCGTATCCGCTGGAGAACATCGCCCGCGTCTTCACGTTCGTGCTGCGTCCGCGACGCAAGGAGGCGATCACGCTGTTCTGCAAGCGCGTGGCGTTGACGCTCGCGCTGGCGGTGGGCATGACCGTTCTCATTCTGCTGGTGGACGCGGTGGCGTCCATCGGCCGGGGCGAGAGCAGTGGTGGCCCGTTCATCTTCCTCGTGTGGCTCGGGACGGTGGGCGGGTTCGTCTACTACCTGCTGGAGCTGACCCAGGTCCTCTCGGCCCGCTCGCACTTCGTGCTGGCGGTGGAGACGTCGGGGCCGTCGACGGCGATGGTGACCAGCCGTGATCCGGGTGAACTGATTCAGCTCGTCGGTCGCATCGCCCACGCGATCGACCATCCGGAGGCCGAGTTCACCGTGCGGGTGGAGGGAATCAGCGCGAGTCCCCAGATCTACCACTTCGGGGACAACGTCAATATGTACGGAGGGTCCGGGAACGTGGGGATTGCGAATTCATGAGCGGCGACAACGTGAACATGTACGGCGGCTCGGGGAACACGGGCATCCAGAACAACCATTTCGCGCCGTCCGCCGAAGCCGTCTCCCCGGAGTTGCGGGAGGCGCTACGGGAACTGCTGCGGCTGGTCGGTGAGCTGCGGGGGCAGCTCCCGCCGGCCAGTGCCCGGGTCCTGGACGACAACCTGCCCGCCCTCACCGGGCAGGGCGTCCCGCCGCAGGCGCCGGAGGAGCGGCATCGCGCGCTGCTGGCGGTCGCCGGTATCGCGGCCACGGTGTCGACGGTCGGGGAGCCGGTGGTCGAGGCGGTCAGGAAGGTGCTCGGGCTCCTGGGCGCTGTGTGAGCCGTAACGCGGGCGATCGAACGCGTGGACGGCGAAGTCGCGGGAAGGTGCCCGGGGCAACTTCCACAGGGAGCGGTGCACGGAACCGCCCAGCGACGACCGTCGAGGAGACGTATGACCAGCACCATGGACGACAGACCGGAGCACCTCCGCCCGGACACGTCCGACGCCTCCACCTCCGACGCCTCCACCTCCGAGGCCTCCGCCGAGCAGGAGACCGCGCTCCTCGTTGAGCGCGCACTCAGGCTGCGACGGCGGCTGGAGCGGCTCATCGGAATCGCCGCGACCGAGGGAAACGAGCTGGTCCCGCTCCGCAACGGTGACGCGATCTTCGCCGCGATGCTGGAGAGCATCCGGGGCGCCGAGCACACCGTGGACATGATGACCTTCGTCTACTGGCGTGGCGACATAGCCGGGGAGTTCGCCCGGACGCTGGCCGATCGGGCTCGGGCCGGAGTCAGGGTCCGGCTGCTGCTGGACGGGTTCGGCAGCCGGCTGATCGAGAAGGACCAGCTCGCGGGGATGGAGGCGGCCGGGGTCCAGGTGGCGTGGTTCCGTAAACCCCTGCACCTCTCACCGCTGAAGCAGAACCACCGGTGCCACCGCAAGGTCCTCGTGGTCGACGAGGAGACAGCGTTCACCGGGGGCGTCGGGATAGCCGAGGAGTGGTGCGGGGACGCCCGCAACGAGAACGAGTGGCGCGACACCCACGTACAGGTGCGCGGACCCGCTGTGGACGGACTGGCGGCGGCGTTCGCGCAGAACTGGGCCGAGTGCCACGAGGAACTGTTCGACGCCCGCGACCGGTTCCTGCGGACGCAGCCGCGCGGGGAGGCGGTCGTCCAGGTCGTGCGCGGTTCGGCCAGTGTCGGCTGGCAGGACATGCAGACGTTGCTCCGCGTCGTACTGGAGTCCGCCGAGGAGCGCGTACGGCTCACCACGGCCTACTTCGCGCCCGACACGTACTTCGTGGAACTGCTCTGTGCCGCCGCGCGGCGCGGGGTCGATGTGGAGATCCTGCTGCCGGGACCGCACACCGACAAGCGGGTCTGCCAACTGGCCGGACAACTGCACTACGAGGACCTCACCGCCTGCGGCGTGAAGATCTTCCAGTACCAGCCGACGATGATGCACACCAAGGCCATCACGGTCGACCGCGTCGCGTCGCTGATCGGCTCGACCAACTTCAACCGGCGCTCGCTGGACCACGACGAGGAAGTGATGCTCGCGGTGATGGACCGTACGTTCACCGCGACGCTGGACGGCCATTTCGATCAGGACATGAAGGCGAGTGTCCTGATCGAGGGCGGGCGCTGGAAGCGGCGGTCGGTCGTGCAGCGCATCCGGGAGGCGTCGGTCGTGCCGTTCCGCCGCTTTCTGTGACGGCGGTCGCTGAACTCATCGGCCGGTGAACCGTTCAGCGCGCCAGTGTGGCGAGAATGGTCTTTCCCCGGCTGCCGTGACGGTGGATGGTGACGTGGCTGGCCAGCCGGAGGACCATCGGCCAGCCGAAGCCGCCCGTCCGGCCGGTCAGGTCCGGGACGCGGCACTGCGGATGGGTGGGGCTGGGGTCGACGACCCGCACGTGCAGCGCACCCTGATCGGCCCCGAACGACAGGGCGGTGACTCCTCCGGCGTACCGGATCGCATTCGTCACCAGCTCCGAGGAGAGCAGCACCAGATTCTGGACCGCGCGGGTGGACGGTGCCGGACTCAGTTTCGCGACGAAGACGGCGGCGGCCTCGCGGGCATCCGAGGCCCGGAGCGGCGGGGGTGCGGCCTCCGAGGACATTTCCACGGTGGAGAAGTCGGGTGCGGCGCATTGGTCGTTCATGTGGATTCACCCCAGAGGAAAAGGCTCGGTGGCCGGTCTTGGCTGCGTGTACCCGAGCCATTGCCGTGTATCCGAAATTCGTCCGTACGGGTGGCCGTTCCATTCGAGGCGTGCGGTGGCCCCTTCGGGGCAGGTGAGCGGCACCAGACAATGCGGTTCGCCCGGATACGGTTCCGGGACGACCGCCGCGGCGAAGGGAACATCCCATGAACGAGTCCGTCGACCGCTCACCGGACTCGACCGCGGTGATCACCGAGGCGGTGCCCGATCTCCAGCTCCAGCTGCTGATCCAGCTCCTCGACCGGGAGATGCGCTCCGGTCTGCCGCTCACGCTGGCCATCCCGGCCGGTGTGCTGCACGGTGACGTGATCGGGCACGAGGCCTGGAAGGCGGACTGGTCCAGGAGTCTGCGACAGGTCGAGGGCGAGGGCGCCAACCTCATCGCCGAGTTCCCCGAGACGGTGGATCAGGGCATCAAGGAGCTCCGCGCCGACGAGGACGCGCAGCAGCTCCCCCGCTGGATTCATCTGCGCGACGCCACGCTCGTGTTCGGCGGTGCGGCTCCGCTGCGGCTGCCGCTGTGGCGTGGGCGGCTGTCCGACGTCTCCGGGTGGGCGCTGGGACGGCCCGAGTAGTTCCCGCAGCCAAGCCCCGTGGCTCCCGTCCGGGAGCCGGGAGTGTCAACTACGCATCGCGTTCGTCGAATAACTGTCCGTGATCGATTTTCGGCTAACCCTCCGCCACTCATTTCGTGCATCGCGCGCTTCGGCGTCTGCCCGTCCGGCCGTCCCCACCGGCGCCGGTCGATGGCAGACGCTCGTTTCATCCCACCTGGGGCGGTATGACGCTTTCGGCCAGTTGGTCCGGGCGGTCTAGTGGATCAGTCCGGGGTGGATCAGGCTGAATCGGACCGATCACTTCGGTCCGACCCTCAGAGGAGACGAACGTGCGTAGTCACCACCGCGTCGCAGCTGTCGCCGCATCCCTCGCACTGGCCGGCGGGGGGCTGCTGGGAGTGGCCTCGCCGGCCGCGGCATCCGCGTCAGGGCTTTCCTGCGGAAACCCCAAACCTCTGGTCGGGAGCGCAGGACATCACGGCGCCTCCATCAGCTGTACGGGCGGAGCGTTCACCGAGTTCATCGACTGCTTCAAGCCCGGATACGGCACCTACCGGCACTTCGGTAACCGCGCGGTGTCCGGTGGCACTTCCACCACCTGGTGCGACATCGGCGCGGACGTCACAACCGTGGGCGTCACAGCCTCCTGAGAGCCATCCACCGCGCGCAGTCGTGCCCGGCCGGACGCGTGAAGGGCCGCTGACAGCACTCCGGGTAGGCCAGGAGAGTGTCAGCGGCCCCTCGCGTCAGGAACGCACGGCGTGTCGGGAACGCGTGGCGGTCAGAGCCGTTCGGGCGTCCGGATGCCGAGCAGCGCCATGCCCTGGTGGAGCGTGCGGGCGGTGACGTCGCAGAAGAACAGCCGGTTCTCGACGACCTCGGGCGAGTTGTCGTCGCTGAGGACGTGGCACTGGTCGTAGAACGTCGTGTAGTGCGAAGCCAGCTGGTAGAGGTACGCGGCCAGCTTGTGCGGCTCGTAGCCCGCCGCCACCTCGGACAGCACCTCGGCGAACCGGTCCAGGTGCAGACCCAGCGCCCGCTCGGCCGGGGCCAGCTCCAGCTCCGGGTGCGCGACCGGCTTCGCGTCGCCGGCCTTGCGCAGGATCGACCGGATACGCGCGTACGCGTACTGGAGGTAGACGGACGTGTCGCCGTGCAGCGACACCATCTGGTCCAGGTCGAACTTGTAGTCCCGCACGGCGGAGGTCGACAGGTCCGCGTACTTCACGGCGCCGATGCCGACGTACCGGCCGTTCTCGACGATCTCCTCCTCGGTCAGACCGACCTTCTCGGCCTTCTCCCGGACCACGGCCGTCGCCCGCTCGACCGCCTCGTCGAGCAGGTCCTCCAGCTTGACCGTGACGCCCTCACGGGTCTTGAACGGCTTGCCGTCCTTGCCGAGGACGGTGCCGAACGCCAGCTGGTGCGCCTTGACGTCCTCGGTCAGCCAGCCGGCCCGCCGGGCCGTCTCGAAGACCATCTTGAAGTGCAGGGACTGCCGCACGTCCACCACGTACAGCAGGGTGTCCGCCTTGAGGTTCCGCACCCGGTCGCGGATCGCGGAGAGGTCGGTCGCCGCGTAGCCGTAACCGCCGTTCGTCTTCTTGACGATGAGCGGGACCTTGTTGCCGTCCGGGCCCAGCACATCGTCGAAGAAGACGCAGAGCGCACCCTCGGAGCGGACGGCGACGCCCGTCTCCTCCAGGATGCGGCAGGTCTCCTCCAGCATGTCGTTGTAGCCGGACTCGCCGACGATGTCGGGGTCGCTGATCTCCATGTCGAGCTTGTCGAAGACCGAGTAGAAGTAGATCTTCGACTCGTCGACGAACCGCTGCCACATGGCGAGCGTCTCCGCCTCACCGGCCTGGAGGGCCACCACCCGGTCCCGCGAGCGGGCCTTGAACTCCTCGTCGGAGTCGAAGAGCACCCGCGAGGCCTTGTAGAGCCGGTTGAGCGAGGACATGGCGGCTTCGCCGTCGGCCTTGCCGCCCTCGTGGTCCAGCTCGTCGGGGTGCTCGACCAGGTACTGGATGAGCATGCCGAACTGGGTGCCCCAGTCGCCGATGTGGTGGCGCCGGACCACGGACTCGCCGGTGAACTCCAGGATCTGCACCATCGCGTCACCGATCACGGCGGACCGCAGGTGACCGACGTGCATCTCCTTGGCCACGTTCGGCTGGGCGTAGTCGATGACGGTGGTGCCCACGGCGCTGCTGTACGGGACGCCGAGCCGGCCCTCGCCGTCCGCGGCGCGGGCGGCGAGCGTCTCGATGATCGACCTGTCGGAGAGCGTGATGTTCAGGAAGCCGGGGCCGGAGACCTCGATGTCCTTGATCAGATCGCTCGCCGGGAGGGCGGCCGTGACCTGGGCGGCCAGCTCGCGCGGGTTGCCCTTGAGCTTCTTGGCGAGGGCCAGGATTCCGTTGGCCTGGAAGTCGGCCCGGTCACTTCGGCGCAGCAGCGGGTCCGCGGTACCGGCATCCGGCAGAGCTGCCGTCAGGGCGTCCGCCAGCTGCTGCTGGAGCGTGGAAGCGAGGGAATTGACCGAGGCCATCAGCTGGCTGCCGTTTCCGTAGGAGTACAAGGGATGGACCCAAGTATTCCACGGTGTGTAAAGCCGTTTTCGCGCTGTGGGCCGTACCTGGGAGAATGGCGAGCGCCCCTATGAGTCCTACAAGAGAGAAGGACGTGCCGACCGTGGCTCAGAGTCAGAGCAGCACCGAGACCGACTGGGTCTCCCGCTTCGCGGACGATGTCATCGCCGAATCGGAGCGTCGTGCGCCTGGCAAACCGGTCGTCGTCGCCTCCGGTCTCTCCCCGTCAGGCCCGATCCACCTGGGCAACCTGCGCGAGGTCATGACCCCGCACCTGGTCGCCGACGAGATCCGCCGCCGCGGCCACACCGTCCGGCACCTGATCTCCTGGGACGACTACGACCGCTACCGCAAGGTGCCCAGCGGCGTCCCGGGTGTCGACGAGTCGTGGGCCGAGCACATCGGCAAGCCGCTGACCTCGGTGCCCGCCCCGGCCGGCTCCGCGTACCCGAACTGGTCCGAGCACTTCAAGGCCGCGATGACGGACGCGCTGGACGAGATGGGTGTCGAGTACGACGGAATCAGCCAGACGGAGCAGTACCTGGCGGGCACGTACCGCGAGCAGGTCCTGCACGCGATGCGGCACCGCGCCGACATCGACGCCGTCCTGGACCGCTACCGGACCAAGAAGGACCCGGCGGCGGGCGGTGCGCCGGGCAAGGGCAGGAAGCCGCAGCAGAAGAAGGCCGACGAGGCCGAGCTGGAGGCCGAGGCCGGCTCCGGCGCGGCGAGCGAGGACGACGGCAGCGGCGGTTCGGCCGGCTACTTCCCGTACAAGCCCTACTGCGGCAACTGCGAGAAGGACCTGACCACGGTCACGTCGTACGACGACGAGAGCACCGAGCTGAACTACACCTGCGCGGCCTGCGGCTTCGCCGAAACGGTTCGGCTGAAGGAGTTCAACCGCGGCAAGCTGGTCTGGAAGGTCGACTGGCCGATGCGCTGGGCGTTCGAGGGCGTGATCTTCGAGCCGAGCGGGGTGGACCACTCCTCGCCCGGTTCCTCGTTCGTCGTCGGCGGCCAGATCGTCCGCGAGATCTTCGACGGCGTGCAGCCGATCGGGCCGATGTACGCCTTCGTCGGCATCTCCGGCATGGCGAAGATGTCCTCCTCCAAGGGCGGTGTGCCGACCCCGGCCGACGCGCTGAAGATCATGGAGGCCCCGCTGCTGCGCTGGCTGTACGCGCGCCGCAGGCCCAACCAGTCCTTCAAGATCGCCTTCGACCAGGAGATCCAGCGGCTCTACGACGAGTGGGACTCGCTGGAGCGCAAGGTCGCCGACGGCTCCGTGCTGCCGGCCGACGCCGCCGCGTACGCCCGCGCGATCGGGACGGCCGCCGGTGAGCTGCCGCGTACCCCGCGCCCGCTGCCGTACCGCACCCTCGCCTCGGTCGCCGACATCACCGCAGGGGCCGAGGACCAGACGCTGCGCATCCTCAGCGAGCTGGACCCTTCGAGCCCGCTGACCTCGCTGGACGAGGTCAGGCCGCGGCTGGACCGGGCCGAGAGCTGGATCACCACCCAGGTCCCGGCCGAGGCCCGCACCATCGTGCGCGACGAGCCGGACAAGGAGCTCCTCGGCTCGCTCGACGACGAGGGCCGCGCATCGCTGCGGCTGCTGCTGGAGGGCCTCGACTCGCACTGGTCGCTGGACGGGCTGACCACGCTCGTCTACGGCGTGCCGAAGACGCTGGCCGGGCTTGAGGCGGACGCCAAGCCGACGCCCGAGCTGAAGTCCGCGCAGCGGTCGTTCTTCGCGCTGCTGTACCGGCTGCTCGTCAGCCGGGACACCGGGCCGCGACTGCCCACGCTGCTGCTCGCGGTCGGGGCGGACCGGGTGCGCAGGCTGCTCGGCGCGTAACGACGACCGGCGAAGGGCCGCCACCCCGTTTCGCGGGTGGCGGCCCTTCGGCGTTGCCGCTGTTCTCGACGGTGTTGTTCGCCAGGTGCCTTCGCTCCGTGCGGCCTACGCGATGTGGTCCGCTTCGAGTTCGGCGTGGTAGCGGTTCTTGAAGCCCTGGATCAGCTGGCGGAGCAGGGCCGCGCTGCGCGGGTGCCGCACGTTGTGACCGTCCGACAGGTGTATGTCCAGGACCTCGATGCTGGGGTACGTGCTGTGCTGGGTCACGAACGCGGCGAAGACCTCATAGGCGATCTCGCTGAACTCCGCGTCCTCCTGCGCCCATTCCTCGGCCCATTCCTCGGCCGCCTCGGCGACGGGCTTCGGCTCCTGAGGGACCTCGTCGGCCGCGAGGGCCTCGGGCGCCTCGTGCTCCGGCAGCGGCTGCTGCTCGCCGCGGGGGGCCGGCATGGCGCCGATCGTGCCCACGTTGCCCAGCGGGCGGGTGCGGCCGGGGCCGGTCGGGATCATGACCGGGCCGGGTTCATGGACGTCGACGTACGTCGGGTTGTACGAGCCCTCGTACGCGCCGTCCGGCGCCTGTGCCGCGAACCACGGGCTCTCGTGCGAGGCGGGGACGGGGGCCTGGGCCTGCGTCCGGGCCTGCGTCTGCTCCTGGGCCTGGGAGTGCGGCTGGAAGGCGCTCTGCGGCTGGGGCTGCTGGTTCCGGGGCTCCGGCTCGGCGTACTGCTCCTGCTGCGGGGCGCCGACGAGTTCGGGCTGCTGGGGCTGGGCCGTCTCGACGGCGGCGACAGCTGCCGCGGGGGCGGGGGCGGGGGCGGGGGCCGGGGGCAGCAGGGCCGGTTCGATGCCCGCGGCGGCGAGTCCGGCCGGGCCGGTATCGGCCAGCGGGACGCCGTACTTCGCGAGGCGGAGCGGCATCAGGGACTCGACGGGCGCCTTGCGGCGCCAGTTGCGGCCGAAGCGGGCCTGGAGGCGGGCCTGGTAGATCAGCCGGTCCTGTTCGAGCTTGATGACCTGCTCGTAGGACCGCAGCTCCCACAGCTTCATCCGCCGCCACAGCCGGAACGTCGGGATGGGGGAGAGCAGCCAGCGGGTGAGGCGGACACCCTCCATGTGCTTGTCGGCCGTGATGTCGGCGATCCGGCCCACGGCGTGCCGGGCGGCCTCGACGGCGACCACGAACAGCACCGGGATCACGGCGTGCATGCCGACGCCGAGCGGGTCCGGCCACGCGGCCGCGCCGTTGAACGCGATTGTCGCGGCGGTCAGCATCCAGGCCGTCTGGCGCAGCAGCGGGAACGGGATGCGCAGCCAGGTCAGCAGCAGGTCCAGCGAGAGCAGGACGCAGATGCCTGCGTCGATGCCGATCGGGAAGACCAGCGAGAAGTTCCCGAAGCCCTTCTCCAGGGCGAGTTCGCGCACGGCGGCGTACGAGCCCGCGAAGCCGATCGCTGCGATGAGCACCGCACCGGCGACCACGAGCCCGATGAGTATGCGGTGCGTGCGTGTGAGCTGCATCGCGGCCACCCGCGATCCCCTTCCCGTTTCTTCGTCCCCGGCCTCCGGTCCGGAGGCGCGCTTTCGAGTTCTGGCGGGCACAGCCTGGCACACGCGGGTGCGATGCGTTGCGCGGGGAGGGGCGAAGCCCGGTTCTCGGAGAGGACCGGGCTTCGTGAATCCGCTTCTGCGCTGGGGTGTTGGGGCCTCGGGGCCGGAGAGCTACTGCGTCGTCCTGTGGATCGCCTTGCCCGAGGACTTGCTCGACGCCGCCTTGTCCGAGGACTTGTGGGTCACCTTGTGGGTCGCCTTGTCGGTTGCCTTGCCCGAGGACTCGGGGGAGTCCGGCGAGGCGCTCGCCTGCGGGCTCCCGTTGGCGTCGGCGACGGCGGCGACCGCCTCCTTGGCGGCCTTCTCGGCGCCCTTCAGGATGTCGTCGGCGGACGGGGTCTTCGCGCCCGCGTAGCCCGCGCCGTTGTAGGTCAGGGTGACGACGACGTTCCCCGTACGGGCGACGACCGTCGCGTACTTGAAGTCCTCGCCCGTCTTGTCGAGGTCGTACGTGACCCTGGTCGCCTGGTCGCCGATGCCGCTGACGGGAGTCGTGACGAGCTTCTTCGCGCCCTCGGCCGCCTTGGCCTTGGTGAGCTGCTTCGTGAGGTCGTCCCCGGCCCGGTCCGCGCCGCTGCCCAGGGCCTGGTCGGAGGCGAAGCGGGTGAAGCCGACGTCGAGCCAGCGGTACTGGGAGCCCTTGACGCCGTTGTCGTCCAGACCGTTCCAGGAGCAGCTGCCGCGGGCGGCGGTATCGCTGGACCTGCCCGGTGTGCCCTTCTTGTCCTTGGCCGCGGGGACCAGGGACTTGACCGTCTTCGCGGTGATCGACTTGCACGGGTCGGGCAGCTCGGCGAACTTCGCGGCGGCGACCGTGGGTTCCGACTTCGTCGCATCCGGCGCGGGGGACGAGGCCGAGGCCTTGTCCTTGTCGCTGTCGGAGTCCGACGAGCAGCCGGCGACGACGAGCATCACCGGAACGGCGGCGCAGGCGAGTATGCGGGTGAGTCGCGGGGCTGATCGGTGCATGGTTCCTTCACTCGGGTGGCGCGGCGTTCGGGCGGCCGGACGGTCGGTGGGCGTGGGCGCCGGCATGGTGCGGGCGGTCGGCGGGCGGTGGTTCCGGAGGGCCACGGTACGACGGACGGCAGCCGGATGCCGCCTCGGCCGGATGGGTCGCGGGGCGGCCGGCGGTGGGGCCGGACCGGCCGGGGACGGGGTTACTCGCTGAACCTTTCGACCAGTTTCCGGCCCAGTGCCTGGGCCTTCTCCTGCAGTTCCCTGCTGTCGGGGACCTCGGTGGAGAGGGCCGGCTGCGCGGTGTACTGGATGGTCACGATGACGTTCGATGTGCGGAATACCACGCTCACCGTGCGGTGCTGTGCGGTGGAACCTGCCCGGGTGAGCAGATCGTCCAGAAATGCGCCGTCACCGAGTGAATCGAGGACGCGGGGCTGGAGGCTCTCGACGGTGCTGCCGTCCGTGCTGCCGTCCGTGGTGTCCCCGCCGGTCTTCCCGTCCGCGGCGGTGCTCTTGCCCGCGTCCTTGCCGGGCTTTCCGCTCGCGGTCCCGGACGGGGAGTCCGGGGTGCTGTTTCCCGTTCCGCCGGGCAGGGTGGAGGCCGAGGGCAGGTCGGCGGCCTCCTCCTTCTTCGCGTACACCGCGCGGGCGCGGTCGTCGTCGCTCACGGCCGGGTCGTACGAGACGACGCGCTCGAAGTCGACGAAGAGGCTGCGGGCGCCGTCGGGTGCCTCGGTCTTCCAGCGGCAGCCGGCCCGGCGGTCGGTGTCGTAGGTGACGGCGGGCGAACCGTCGAACACCTTCTCCTGCTGGGCCTCGGGCAGTTCGGCGGCGCCGGGCAGCAGGTCCTTCAGGGTGGCGGGTGCGATGGAGCGGCAGGCCTCCGGAAGGGTGCGGTACCTGCCCGGGGGTGCGGTGGAAGAGGCCACGGCGCCGGGCTTGCTGTCGGTGGCGGAATCATCGATTCCGGTGCCGCTGCTGCAGCCGGCCGCGAGCGCTGCGATGAGCACGGCGCCGGAGGCGTACGCCATTCGTCGCACGGTCCTGGGCTCCCTTCGTGCGAAAAACGGTTGCCGCTCGTCGGCGGCGGGTGGACACAATGTGTATCGCACGCGCCGCTGTGGATGCCGGTCGACCGATACTTTTGCCGACCTTGGCCCCGGTTTTGCGCTTTCAGGCTTATCGGGGGAATCGAGGAACTATGTCGTACGTAGAGGTGCCGGGCGCGAAGGTCCCCATCCGCATGTGGACCGACCCGGCCAAGGTCGAGGACGTCGCGATGCAGCAGCTGCGCAACGTCGCCACGCTGCCCTGGATCAAGGGCCTGGCCGTCATGCCGGACGTCCACTTCGGCAAGGGCGCCACGGTCGGCTCGGTCATCGCGATGCACGGTGCGGTCTGCCCGGCCGCGGTGGGCGTGGACATCGGCTGCGGCATGTCCGCGGTGAAGACCTCGCTGACCGCCAACGACCTTCCCGGGGACCTGACCAGGCTTCGGTCGAAGATCGAGCAGGCCATTCCGGTGGGCCGCGGGATGCACGACGAGCCGGTGGACCCGGGCCGGCTGCACGGGCTCGCTCCGACCGACTGGGACGACTTCTGGCAGCGGTTCGACGGGGTGGCCGATGCGGTCAAATTCCGTCAGGAACGTGCTACGAAGCAGATGGGAACGCTTGGGGCGGGAAACCACTTCGTCGAATTCTGTCTCGACGAGGCGGGCTCGGTCTGGCTGATGCTGCACTCCGGCTCCCGGAACATCGGCAACGAACTGGCCGCCTTCCACATCGGCGAGGCGCAGAAGCTGCCGCACAACCAGGACCTGATCGACCGCGACCTCGCGGTCTTCGTCACGGACACCCCGCAGATGGCGGCCTACCGCAACGACCTGTTCTGGGCGCAGGAGTACGCGAAGCACAACCGCGCGATCATGATGGCGCTCTTCCAGGACGTGGTCCGCAAGGAGTTCAAGAAGGCCGGGGTGACCTTCGAGCCGGTCATCTCCTGCCACCACAACTACGTGGCGGAGGAGCGGTACGACGGCATGGACCTGCTGGTCACCCGCAAGGGTGCCATCCGGGCCGGCTCGGGTGACTTCGGGATCATTCCGGGCTCGATGGGTACCGGCTCGTACATCGTGAAGGGCCTCGGCAACGAGAAGTCCTTCAACTCCGCCTCGCATGGCGCGGGCCGCAAGATGAGCCGGAACGCCGCCAGGCAGCGCTTCTCCACCAAGGATCTGGAGGAGCAGACGCGGGGTGTGGAGTGCCGCAAGGACTCCGGTGTCGTGGACGAGATCCCGGGTGCGTACAAGCCGATCGAGAAGGTCATCGATCAGCAGCGGGACCTGGTGGAGGTCGTGGCGAAGCTGAAGCAGGTCATCTGCGTGAAGGGCTGAGCGCGCCGGACGGGGCGAGGGCCGGGCGGGGGTGGGCCGGGGTGAGGTCCACGGGGGTGGTCTCACTCCGGCCTTCCTGCCGGGCGGGGCCGGTCAGGCGGTGCGGTGGACCTTGGAGTTGGAGGCCTGGGCGCGGGGGCGGACCACCAGGAGGTCGATGTTGACGTGGCTGGGGCGGGTGACGGCCCAGGTGATCGTGTCGGCCACGTCGTCGGCGCTGAGGGGGGCGTCGACGCCCGCGTAGACCTTGGCGGCCTTCTCGGTGTCGCCGCGGAAGCGGGTGGTGGCGAACTCCTCCGTCTTGACCATGCCGGGGGCGACCTCGATGACGCGGACCGGGGTGCCGACGATCTCCAGGCGGAGGGTCTCGGCCAGGACGTGCTCGCCGTGCTTGGCGGCCACGTAGCCGCCGCCGCCCTCATAGGCGGAGAGGCCCGCGGTCGAGGAGAGGATGACCACCGTGCCGTCGCCGCTCGCGGTGAGGGCGGGGAGCAGGGCCTGGGTGACGTTGAGGGTGCCGATGACGTTGGTCTCGTACATCTGGCGCCAGTCGGCCGGGTCGCCGGTGGCGACCGGGTCCGCCCCGAGCGCGCCGCCGGCGTTGTTGACCAGCACGGCGAGGCCGCGGAACGCGGTCGCGAACTCGTCGACCGCGGCGCGGTCGGTGACGTCCAGGGCGTAGGCCGTGGCCTCGTGGCCCGCCGCGGTGATCTCGGCGGCGAGCGCCTCGATGCGGTCCTTGCGGCGTGCGGTGACCACGACGCGGTAACCGGCGGCCGCCAGCTGCCGGGCGGTCGCGGCACCGATGCCGCTGCTCGCTCCGGTGATGACGGCGATGGGGGATGCGGCCATGGCGGGCTCCTCGGAACAGCTGATCGATACGGGGCCAGGATAGGCAGGGGCGCGGTCAGTGGTTGCGGGGGGCGTACATGATGACGGCCATGCCGGCCAGGCAGACCAGTGCGCCGGTCACGTCCCAGCGGTCGGGCCGGTAGCCGTCGGCGACCATGCCCCAGACGATCGACCCCGCGACGAAGACCCCGCCGTACGCGGCGAGCACCCGCCCGAACTCGCCGTCCGGCTGGAGCGTGGCGACGAAGCCGTACGTGGCCAGCGCGACGACGCCCGCACCGATCCAGGCCCAGCCGCGGTGTTCCCGGACGCCTTGCCAGACGAGCCAGGCGCCACCGATCTCGAAGAGCGCGGCGACGACGAAAAGGGCGATGGAGCGGACCACGGACATGCGATCAGCGTGTCATGCGCGGCGAGGCGGGAGGCGCCGGGAGGCATGCGGAACCCGGAGACGCGCCGAACCAGTCGGGATATGTGGTTAATTCGTGCAGATCTGTATCTTCAGGACATGGTAGTGACGCGTAAGGCTCTGCTGAGGGTGTCCGCTGCGGCGGCAATGTCGTCGGCGCTGGCGCTGGGTGCGGGCGGGACGGCCGCGGCCGTCGGTGCGCCGGTGGTTTCGCCGATGGTGCGGGGCATCGCACCGGAGGCCGATGTGTCGCACCACGGTCATGTCTCGCTGTGGGGCACCGGGCTCGGTATCTGGCTGGTCAGCCAGAACAGCGGACCCTCGGACCTCGCGGGGGCGACCGTCCGGCTACGGGTGTCCGTACCCCTCTCCGGCCGGCAGGAGCTGCCCGGGCAATGCCTGCAGGCCGACCGGCAGACCGTGTTGTGCCGGACGGGCCCGCTGCGCGCCGACGGCTCGCAGCGGCAGCTCGCGCTCGAACTGCAGCTTCTGGGGCGCCCGGCGGAGGTGGTCGTCCGGATCGACACCGTGTGGAACGGCGATGCGACGGACCGGAATTCGAAGAACAGCGAACACGAGGTGCTGGCGCCGGCCACCGGGGACGAGTACGTCTTCTGACGTGCCGTCCAGGCCTCGCGGTCCTGGCTCGGACACCAGGGAGCGAGTGATCGCCACTCAGTGGGTGGCGATCTGCTGGTCGTGCTCGACGCGGGTGAGGAAGAAGTCCCTGACGTCCTGGGCGAGCAGCTCCGGCACCTCCATCGCGGCGAAGTGGCCGCCGCGCTCGAACTCCGACCAGTGCCTGATGTCGTACAGCCGCTCGGCCAGCGGTCGCACCGACTGGGTGATGTCGTGTGCGAACACCGCCACACCCAGTGGCACCGGGCACGGCTCGATCCGCCGCGGCGCATCGCGGTGCAGCCGCCCCGAGGAAGCCGCGGTGGCGGTCAGCCAGTACAGCGAGATGTCGGTGAGCATCCGCTCGTCGCTGATCGTCGAGCGCGGGTCGGTCCACTGCGCGAAGCGCTCGGCGATCCAGGCCAGCTGGCCGACCGGCGAGTCGGTCAGCGCGTAGCCGATGGTCTGCGGGGTGGTGGCCTGCAGGGCCTGGTACGGCGGGCGGTTCGCCATCAGCTGCCGGACCTTGTCCAGCCGTGCTTCATCCGTTTCGGACAGTTCGATGCCGGCATCCGGGTCCGGCCGGGTCGGCAGGTAGTTGACGTGGACCCCGGCGACCTGCCCGGGTGCCACCGCGCCGAGCGCCATGGAGATGCCCGAGCCGAAGTCGCCGCCCTGCGCGCCGTAGCGCTCGTATCCGAGACGGCGCATCAGCTCGGCCCAGGCCCTCGCGACGTGGACGATGTCCCAGCCGCGCTGGTGGGTCGGCCCCGAGAAGCCGTAACCCGGGATGGACGGAATCACCAGGTGGAAGTCGCGCGACAGCGGCTCGATCACATCGAGGAACTCCAGGAACGAACCGGGCCAGCCGTGGGTGAGGATCAGCGCGAGTGCGTCCGGCTTCGAGGACCGGACGTGGACGAAGTGGATGTTCTGGCCGTCGATCTCGGTGGTGAAGTGCGGAAGTTCGTTGAGCTCGGCCTCATGCGCACGCCAGTCGTAGCCGCTGCGCCAGTACTCGGCGAGCTCCTTGAGTCGCGCCAGCGGGAAGCCGTAGTCCCATCCGGCGCCGGCGACCTCGTTGGGCCAGCGGGTGCGGGAGAGGCGGTCGGTCAGGTCGTCCAGGTCGGCCTGGGGGATGTCGATGCGGAACGGCTTGATCACGGTCTTCACTCCCAGAGGATTCGTTCAGGACGTAAACGTTAGTGCCACTAACGAAGGTAGACTGTTAGTGGCACTAACACAAGAGGCGGAGGACCCCCATGAGCCCGACCCCGACCCCCGAACCCACCCCGGCCCGGCTGCGCACCATCCCCAGTCGCCTGCTCGCCGGGGCCGCGGCCGTCGCCGACCGGCTCGTCAGCGAGCGCCTGGCCGCCGAAGGCGCGCACAAGTGGCACTTCGCCGTGCTGATCGCGCTCGACGAGGCCGGTGCCGCCAGCCAGGCCGGACTCAGCCGCCGCACCGGCATCTACCGCAGCGACATGGTCGCCGTCCTCAACGAGCTCGCCGACGCCCAATGCGTCCGCCGCGAACCGGACCCCGCCGACCGCCGCCGCAACGTCATCACCCTCACTCCCGCAGGCCGCCGCCGCCTGGAGCGCCTCGACACGCTCATCGCCGACGCCCAGCGCGAACTCCTGGCCCCCCTCACCCCCGGCGGGCAGGACGAACTCATCCGCCTGCTGGCCGTCCTGACCGAGCATCACCAGCCCCCGCACCCCCGCCCGCATGACACGCGGTAGCCCATCCGCGAGCGCTTGGGGGAGCGGCGAGTGATCTCTGCTCCGTACACTTTCTGCATGCCGCAGAAGTCCTCCGCCCCCCGCCGCCGCGCCGCGATGCTCGCCGAGCTCTCCGCCGTGTCGCGCCGCTACATGGCCGCGTACGCCCTGTTCAACCAGGCCGTCGCCGACCGGCTGCGGCTCCACCCCACCGATCTCCAGTGCCTCAACCTGCTCAGCCTGGAGGCGGCTCCCGTCACCACGGGGCGGATCGCGGAGCTGACCGGGCTCACCACGGGGTCGGCGACCCGGCTGGTGGACCGGCTGGAGCGGGCCGGCTACGTCACGCGCGCACGGGACACGGTGGACCGGCGGCGGGTGCTCGTCGCGACGGTGCCCGGACGGATGGCGGAGTTCGGGGCGGTCTGGGAGCAGCTGAGCGGCGGCTGGGCGGCCATGTTCGAGGCCTACGACGACGATGAGGTCGCGCTGCTCATCGCCCATATGCGGCGGACGGTCGAGCTGAGCGCGGTGCAGATCGCGGGGCTGCGGGAGAGTGGCGGCGGGCCGGAGTGAGGCCGGGCTCCCGGGCGGGAGTGCCGCGTCGGGCTCAGACGCCGGACGGGTCCGGGGGGCCGGCGGGGGAGGTGCCGAAGTCGCGCACCGCCTCGGTGACGATCGCCTCCAGCCGGGCGTGGTGGGCGCCGCGCCAGTACACCCGGTCGCACTCCGTGCACTGCGCGAAGACGTCGTACGAGCGCTGCGTGCCGTCCTCCAGCCGTCCGCCCACGGTGTCCTTGTCGGCCGCCGCCAGCTGTCCGTTGCAGGCCGTGCAGCGGCTCCACGGGGCGAGCGCGGGCGCGAACCGCTCCAGCACGTCGCGCAGCTGCGCCTCGGGGCGGTCGCTGTACACGTACGCCCCCGCCCAGATCTCCCGCCGGTGGAGCAGCCCCCGGTCCCGGGAGAGCAGGACGCGCTGTTCCTTCGCCGAACGCGTGGCCAGGGCGGGGTCGCCGATGTCCTCGTACTCGTAGGCGGCGTCGACGCCGAGCAGCCGCAGCCGCCGCGCGAGGGTGCCGAGGTGGACGTCGAGGAGGAAGCGCAGGGGCGCGCCCGGCACGTGCTGCGGGCGCCGCACGGCGTGTACGTCGACCACTTCGCCCGCGGCGGGGATGTGCGAGAACGGGACGGGGCGGCCGTCGACGAGGAGCTGTCCGGCCTCGGTGAGCGGGACTCCGAGCGATTCGACGACATGGCCGAGGGTGGACGAGCCGTCGGTGGTCACGGCCGTCCGCCCCCTGCGGCGGTCGTGCGCGACGAAGAGCCTCAGTTCAGGGGCGACTTCGAGGTGGATCTCCGGTCCGTTCACCTGATCAGGATGCCACTGGGCCGGGTGCGCGGGCCACGGATTTCGGGCGGGGCGGGCCGGGGTGCCGGTGTGCGGCGTGCGGGATCAGGCGCGGAAGGCGGCGGCGTGCTCGGCGGCCCAGGCGGCGAAGGTGCGGGCCGGTCGGCCGGTGAGCTTCTCGGTGTCGTCGGTGACCTCGGCCGGTGAGCCGTCGGTGGCGGCCCAGTAACCGAGCAGCGCCTCGGCGATCTCCGCCGGCATGAAGGGGGAGACGGACTCCTTCCAGGCGTCCCGGCTCACGGTGTTGACGGTCACGGGGGTGCCGGAGGAGGCGGCCAGCAGCTCGACCTGCTCGGTGGCGGTGAGCGATTCGGGGCCGGTCAGGTGATACGCCGCGCCCTGGAGCCGGGCGTCGCTGAGGACGGCCAGGGCCGCTTCGGCGATGTCGGTCTCGTCGATCGGGCTCGTCTGGCTGCGGGGGTAGGGCAGGTCCACCGGGTGCCCGCTCCGGAAGGCGCCCGACCACTGGTACGCGTTGCCCGCGAAGGCGCCGGGCCGCAGGAGCGTCGCGGTCAGCGGCGAGGCGGTCAGGGCCTGTTCCACCGCGTGGTGGGAGGCGGCGATCGGATTGGAGGCGGCGTCCGGGGCGAGCACCGAACTGGAGGAGAGCAGCACGATGTGCCCGACCCCGGCGGCCCGTGCTGCGGCGAGGAAGTCGTCGATGTGGGAGGGCTCGGCGTACAGGAAGACGGAGTCGACGCCTTCCAGCGCGGCCGCGAAGGTCGTGGGGTCGCCGAGATCGCAGGCCACGGCCGGGATGCCGGCCGGGAGCGAGAGCTCGGCGGGGTTGCGGGAGGCGGCGCGGACGGCGTGGCCGCCCCGGTGCAGGAGCGAGGCGAGCGTGGAGCCGACGCGGCCGCGGCATCCGGTGACGAGCGTGAGCATGGCGGTGAGTCTCCTGGGGGTGTCCGTGTCCGGCAGGGTCGGTCAATTGCTTGTTGCGCACATAAACTGCGTTGCGCAGCTAAATGTCCAGGAGGCGGGCTCGGTCGTCAAACGCTTAACGCGTGGGGGCGCGAGCGCAGCCCCGGGGGCGGCGGTCCGGGTGGTGAACGGGTCGGTGATCCGGCCAGTGCCCCGGCCGGTCCCGGTCATTGATCCGGGTGGAGGTCCAGTCGCCAGTCGTTCGTCAGCAGCGGATGGCCCGGCGGGTACTCGACCTCGCACTCGCCGAGCAGCGTGAACCCCGCCTTGCGGCACACCCCGTTCGACGCGCCGTTGGCCACGGACGGGTAGGCGTGCAGATAGCGGTGCCGGTGCTCGGCGCGCGCCTGCCCGGCCACGGCCACGGTCGCGGCCGACGCGATGCCCCGCCCCTGGAACCCCGCGAGAACGGCCCACCCCGTCTCGTACACCTCCTGGCCCTGCCAGGTGCGCTCCCAGAAGCCGATGGTGCCCACGGCCTCGTCCTCGCCGGTCAGCGCGATGCGGAACATCCTGCCCCGGCCCGTCCGGTCCGCACTCAGTGCCACGTAGCGGCCGTGCCGCCCTATGAGCTGCTCCTCCGACTCGGGGCCGCCCAGATGGCCCATCAGCTCCGGTGCGTTGGCCCGGCGGAGCAGCTCCAGGTCGTCGTCCGACCAGGGCTCGATCCGTACGGATGATGCTGCGGTGCGCTCCATGCCAGAACTGTAGGACGGGGCACTGACAGTCAGGGGGCGGTCAGGGGGAGGTCAGCGGGCGGTCAGCGCGGTCGGCGGCACGCCCACCGTCGCCGTGAAGTCCCTGACCAGGTGCGCCTGGTCGCTGTAGCCGAGATCCGCGGCGAGCTGCGCCCAGTCCACGGCCGGCTCCGATTCGGCTCGTTCCAGCGCCTCGTGGATGCGGTAGCGGAGGATGACCCACTTGGGGCCGACGCCGACGTACGTGGCGAAGAGCCGCTGGAGCGAGCGCACCGACACCCCCTCGGCGCGGGCGAGTCCGCCGACACGGCGGACCGTGCGGTCGGTGCGCACCAGCTCGGCCAGGGCCATCGCCCGGTCGGCCTGCGGGTCCGGTTCGGGGCCGAGCGCCAGCAGGTACGCGTCGAGCGCCGCGATCCGCTCGTCCTCCCGGGCGGGGTCCAGGACGGCCGACGGCGCGGCGGGCGGCGCGAACACCTCGGCCGCCGGGACCCGGCGTCCCGTCCACTCCGACACCGGCCGCTCCGGTGCGAACGGGTGGAAGCCGCCGGGCCGGAACTGCACCCCGCAGACCCGCCCCCGCCCCTCCAGCTTCTGAGTGAACAGCTCCAGGCCGATGCCCGAGACCTCCGCGAATCCGGCCTCGTCGTCGCCGCAGCCCGCGTACCGCTCGAAGACCAGGTTGACGCTGGGGTGGGGGACCAGGTGGGAGGTGTACGGCTCGGGCAGATCCCAGTCGATCAGCCAGTAGTGCTCCAGGTACGGGCGCAGTTCGGGGGCGGGTTCGCGACGCCGGAACCGTACGTGCGTGAACAGTTCGGGGGCGTCGACGATGCCGCGGGTGTCACGCCGGGGACCTCGGGGGCCAGCCATGACGGCCGATCCTAGTGCCGCGGCCGATCCGGTGTCCCGCCCGTCGCGTTTCTTCAAGACCCGCGCCGCCGTGGCGTGCATGGTCGAACCATGAAGAAGATCAGTGAATTGCTGGATGCGGCGGCCGATGGCGCGCTGCCCGTGGTCTGCGGGATCGACGACAGCCGGCTGAGCGACCCCACACCCTGTGCGGAGTACGACGTCCGCGCCCTGGTCAGCCACCTCACCCAGGTGGTCGACAACTTCACGGCCCTGGCGGCCCGGCAGGAGGTGGAGTTCGGCGAGACCCCGGACGCCGTCACCGGGGACTGGCGCAAGCGCTTCGGCGAGCAGACGGCCGCGCTGGTCGACGCGTGGGCCCGGCCCGGCGCGGAGGACGGGACCGCGGGTTCCCTGGGGTTCCCGGCCCGGACCGTCGGCCACATGGCGCTCAGCGATCTGACCGTCCATGGGTGGGACCTGGCCCGCGCCACCGGTCAGGAGTTCGTGCCGGACGCGGACGTGGTGAGCGAGCTCGCCACGGCCATGGTCGCGATGGCGCCGAAGGCCCGGGAGGCGAAGGTGTTCGGCGAGCCGTTCCCCGTACCGGAGGGGGCTAGCCCCTTCGCGCGGGTGCTGGCACTGACCGGTCGCGACCCTGGCTGGCAGCGGCCCCGGGGGTGACGCCCGTGGCCGGAAATCGTGTGCCCGGCGCACGCGGTCCGTCGAAGAGCGCGCCGACGGCCTCGTACGCGCCGTCCACGATCCTCTCGGCGTCCACCAGCGTCGCGCGCTCGGCGAGCCGGGCCGCCTGATGGGTGTACGGGGAGGGCGGCGCCGGGTGCCGGCGCCGCCACCAGCTCTCACCTGCGGCGTAGATGCCGCCGGCGAAGACCAGCACGGGGATGGACCGGACCGGCGATGACGCTGTGGCCTCGGGCCCGCCGCCGTCCTCAACGTGGACAAAGCCGTGGCCTCGCCGCGCCCGCGCTCCGAGCGGGTGATGGCCGGGTCATGCCGCCAGGAGGACTTCACAGGAGCAGTGGCGGAATTCCAGGCCGAGTTCGTGGTCCACGGCCGCGCTCGAACGCGTGGCGGCTTCGACGACCTGCTCCCGGGAGCCGTACTTCACGTAGAGCTGGTCCGCGTCGGACCGAGCGGATTCCCGGACGCGCACGCGCCGGGCGATCGACGATGCCTTCGGTGAAGCCGGGGCCGAAGTCGAGACCGACAGCGATGGTCGTGCGCCCGACGCGCCGGGCACATCAGTGCCTCCGTCGAAACCGGAGCGCCGTCGATGCGCCCTGGCCCCTTGACCGGCTCTCCGGCACTGGCATGGAGGAGGTCCGAAAACCCCGCCCGTCTCCCGAGGAATCCCAGCTCAGGGCCAGACCAGGCAGTACGCCTGATGCCCCGCATCGTGCAGGCGATGGCTGAAGTCCTGCCACTCGTGGAGCAGTTGGTAGACGTTGTACGCATCGCGAGGACCGCCGCGGTCCGGGACGGTGGACCAGATGAAGGCAGCGGCACCCACCGACTCCTCGCCGACGCCGCGCAGCGGGTCCACGACCGTCATCGGGAGCCTGACCACAGCGTAGTCGGGGTGCAGGACGACCAGTTCCAGCGGCGGGACCTTGTGCAGGGGTATGCCCTGTATGCCGGTGAGGACCATCGCGGCCACGGTCTCCGGCTTGATCTTGCTGAACATGCCGCCCATGCCCAGCTCGTCGCCGCCGAGCTCCTCCGGGCGCATGGAAATGGGCACGCGTGCGGCAGTGGCCCCGTCGGGGGCCCCGAAGTACTTGTAGGTCACCCCCACCCGGCCACCACTCCTGCTTCCGGCTCCGCCGCCCACCTGCGCACCACCGGCCTGTATGCCCTGTCTGCGCTCAGCCTCGCGCCGGTGCCGACCCCGCCGGGCAGGCTCGGGCCCCAGGTCGTCGGTCCCTTCGCCCACTCCGCCACCGCGATGCATATCTCATCCACCCGACTACTAACTGGGAGACACAGCCCCCGCCGCGCAACCCGATCATCGTGTCAGTGACCTCCCCCGCGAACGTCCGGTGAAACACCTGTCCGCAAGACCGTCCGTGGCTCTGACACCATGGCATGTGTGAGCTTTCCCTATGACGCCCCAGTTTCGCAGACGCTTTTCGACCGCGCGTCCCTCGTGACGCCCGGCGGCGTGAACTCTCCCGTACGTGCCTTCCGGGCCGTGGGCGGTACGCCCCGCTTCATGGTGTCCGGTACCGGTCCGTACCTCACCGATGCCGACGGCCGTGAGTACGTCGACCTCGTGTGCTCGTGGGGGCCGATGATTCTCGGCCATTCCCACCCCGAGGTCATCGCCGCAGTTCAGGAGGCTGTCGCCCGCGGCACCTCGTTCGGTACGCCCGGTGAGGGCGAGGTCGCGCTCGCCGAGGAGATCGTCGCCCGGGTCGAGCCGGTGGAGCAGGTACGGCTCGTGTCGTCCGGCACCGAGGCGACCATGTCCGCGATCCGCCTCGCCCGCGGTTTCACCGGCCGGGCGAAGATCGTGAAGTTCGCCGGTTGCTACCACGGCCACGTCGACGCGCTGCTCGCCGCCGCCGGGTCCGGGGTGGCGACCTTCGGGCTGCCGGACACGCCGGGGGTCACCGGCGCTCAGGCCGGCGACACGATCGTGGTGCCGTACAACGACCTGGCGGCCGTGCGGGCCGCGTTCGCCGCACAGCCCGGCGAGATCGCCTGTGTGATCACCGAGGCGTCGCCGGGCAACATGGGCGTCGTGCCGCCACTGGACGGTTTCAACGCAGGGCTCAAGGAGATCTGCGCCGCCAACGGCGCGCTGTACATCTCCGACGAGGTCATGACCGGGTTCCGTACGTCGAAGGCCGGCTGGTTCGGCATCGACGGGGTGCGGCCCGACCTGATGACCTTCGGCAAGGTGATGGGCGGCGGCTTCCCGGCCGCGGCCTTCGGCGGGCGCGCCGACGTGATGGCGCACCTGGCCCCGGCCGGCCCGGTCTACCAGGCCGGCACGCTCTCCGGTAACCCGGTGGCGACCGCCGCCGGTCTCGCCCAGTTGCGCCTGCTGGACGACGCCGCGTACGCGAAGGTCGACGCGGTGTCCGCGGAGATCCGGGGGCTGGTGAGCGAGGCCCTGTCCAAGGAGGGCGTCGCGCACACCGTGCAGGCGGCGAGCAACATGTTCTCGGTCTTCTTCACGGACCGGCCGGTCCGGAACTACGAGGACGCCAAGCAGCAGGAAGCCTTCCGCTTCACCCCGTTCTTCCACTCGATGCTGGCGCAGGGCGTCTATCTGCCGCCGTCGGCGTTCGAGTCGTGGTTCGTCTCCACCGCCCACGACACCCGGGCCGTCGAGCGGATCGCCGCCGCGCTGCCCGCCGCAGCCCGCGCCGCATCGGAGGCCACCGCATGAGCGAGAACAGCGACAGCAGCACCAGTGAGAACAGCGGCGGTACGGGCCGCAAGGACATCACCGTCGTCCACCTGATGCGCCACGGAGAGGTGCACAACCCGGACGGAGTGCTGTACGGGCGCCGCCCCGGCTACCACCTCTCCGAGCTCGGCCGGCAGATGGCCGACCGGGTCGCCGAGCACCTGGAGAAGCGCGACATCACGCATGTCGTCGCCTCCCCGCTGGAGCGCGCCCAGGAGACGGCGACGCCGATCGCCAAGGCGCACGGCCTGGACCTCGCCACCGACGGGCGGCTCATCGAGGCCGCCAACGTCTTCGAGGGCAAGACCTTCGGCGTCGGTGACGGGGCGCTGCGCAAGCCGGACAACTGGAAGCACCTGACGAACCCGTTCCGGCCGTCGTGGGGTGAGCCGTACGTCGAGCAGGTCGTACGGATGATGGGTGCCCTGGACGCGGCGCGTGACGCGGCCCGCGGGCACGAGGCGGTGTGCGTCAGCCACCAGCTGCCGATCTGGATCGTGCGGAGCTTCGTGGAGCGGCGGCGGCTGTGGCACGACCCGCGCAAGCGGCAGTGCACGCTCGCCTCGCTGACCAGCTTCACCTACCAGGGCGACAAGATCGTGTCGGTCGGGTACGCGGAGCCGGCGCGGGATCTGGTGCCGGCGCACCTGCTGGCGGGGGCGAAGCCGGTGAAGGGCGCGTCCAAGGGGTTCGGCGCGTAGCCGGCCCTCCGGCCGGGGGTCTTCGGTCCGGGTCCGCTCCGGTTTACGGCCGGTGGGCGGGCCCGGATTTTTCGTGATGGGTGTTTCGTCCTCAATCGCCGGACGGGCTTGATGTGCGCGGATGACGGGCTGGATGTGTGCGCGGACCGGGCGGATGTACCCGGGCAGGCTTGACTCGGCAGAAGAGACTCGCTCTTGCGTTCGGTCAAGGCTGGGGGCTGGTTACGTAAAGAATCGTGTGGTATTCGGGGAACCCTCGTGTTGCTTCGCCCATCTAAGCCTTTGGCAGTTTGTATGGACTTGAGGCAAAACGACCGCAGATGGGAACCGCATGCGTGACATCAGCCGAAGGGGTCTGCTCGGAGCCGGACTTGGGGCCGCGGCCGCCATCGGGATGGCGGGCTGCAGTTCGTCCGACTCCTCCGGCACAGGCCGGGCGGGTCCGGGCAAGGGCGAGAAGGGCGGCGGCGGGACCGCCAAGGGGACCGGGCCCGCGAAGAAGGACGTCAGGTCCATCGGGGACGGTTCCACCGCCGATACCGGAAAGCAGCCGCGCCAGCCGGTCGCGCCGGTCCCGCTCGAACCGGGCCAGACGCCCCCGCAGTTCGTGATCTTTTCCTGGGACGGAGCCGGCGAGGTCGGCAACGGGCTCTTCCCGCGTTTTCTGGAACTCGCCAAGGAACACAACGCGGCGATGACCTTCTTCCTCTCCGGGCTCTATCTGCTGCCCGAATCGAAGAAGTCGCTCTACCGCCCGCCCAACAACCCCGTCGGCGCCTCCGACATCGGCTATCTCACCGACGATCACATCAAGGCGACGCTGAAGAACGTACGCCAGGCCTGGTACGACGGCCACGAGATCGGCACCCACTTCAACGGGCATTTCTGCGGCGGCTCCGGATCGGTCGAGAACTGGTCCGCCTCCCAGTGGCAGAGCGAAATCGATCAGTCGGTCTCCTTCGTCACCGAATGGCGTACCAACACCGGCTGGAGGGACCTCGATCCGCTGCCCTTCGACTACCGCAAGGAACTCGTCGGCGGCCGCACCCCCTGTCTGCTCGGACAGGACAATCTGCTGCCCACGGCGAAGAAGCTCGGCTGGCGCTACGACGCCAGCTCGCCCGGCGGCACCCAGGTGTGGCCCTCGAAGCGCATGGACGTCTGGGACCTGCCGCTCCAGGGCATCCCGTTCCCCGGCCACAGCTTCGAGGTCCTCTCGATGGACTACAACATCCTGGCCAACCAGTCGCAGAATTCGACCAAGGGAATGCCCTCCCGGTATCCGGGCTGGCGCGAACAGGCCACCCAGGCGTACATCAGCGGCTTCAAGCGCGCGTACGAGACGAACCGCGCCCCGTTCTACATCGGAAACCACTTCGAGGAATGGAACGGCGGCATCTACATGGACGCGGTCGAGGCCGCGCTCAAGCACATCGCGGGGAAGCCGGATGTGCGCCTCGTCTCATTCCGGCAGTTCGTCGACTGGCTGGACGTCCAGGACCCGGCGGTGCTCGCGAAGCTCCGTACGCTTGGCGTCGGACAGGCGCCCGAGGGCGGCTGGAACGCCTTCTTTAAACAAGCCTGACAACGGGCTTTACGGGCACCGAGGGGGGTGCCCAAGATCCCCGAAACCGCCATGCGAAACTTTTCACATGAGCTATGGCCGCGCATCCCGACGCCGCTTCACCCTGCTCGCCGCCCCCGCGGCGGCCGCCGCGCTCGCACTGACGCTGAGCGCGTGCGGCACGGACAACAAGACCGGCGGCGGCGGCGATACGCACTTCGTCACCGGCACCGGCGGGATCTCCACGGTGGCCAGGGGCGACCGCGCCACCGCTCCGAAGCTCGACGGCGAGAGCCTGGACGGCAAGCAGCTCGACCTCGCCGACTACAAGGGCAAGGTCGTCGTCCTGAACGCGTGGGGCTCCTGGTGCGGCCCCTGCCGCCTGGAGGCGAAGTACTTCACCAAGGTGGCCAAGGCCACCGGCCAGGACGTCCAGTTCCTCGGGATCAACACCCGTGACCCGCAGCGCGGCCCGGCGATCAGCTTCGAGAAGGACTTCGGGGTCCCCTACCCGAGCTTCTACGACCCGACCGGGAAGCTCCTGCTCCGCTTCCCCAAGGGCATGCTGAACCTGCAGACCATTCCGTCGACCGTCGTCGTCGACCGGGACGGGAAGATCGCCGCCCGCTCCCTGGCGGCGCTGGACGACACCAAGCTGCACGAGATGATCGACCCGTTGATCGCGGAGAAGTGATCAGGTGATCACCCTCGCCGCCACCCAGAACGAGACGGTCCTGAGCGGGGCCCTGCTGGTCGCCCTGCCGATCGCCCTGCTCGGCGGGCTCGTCTCCTTCTTTTCGCCGTGCGTCCTGCCGCTCGTCCCCGGCTACCTCAGTTACGTCACCGGGGTCAGCGGCACGGATCTGGGCGATGCCCGACGGGGCAGGACCGTCGCGGGGGCCTCACTCTTCGTGGCCGGCTTCACCGCCGTGTTCGTCTCCGGCGGTGCGCTCTTCGGCTACTTCGGCCAGACGCTCCAGGAGTACAGCGGGACCCTCTCCAAGGTTCTCGGCGTGCTGATGATCCTGATGGGGATCTTCTTCATGGGCCTGATGCCCTGGATGACGCAGCGCGAGTTCCGTATCCACAAGAAGCCGGTGACCGGCCTGGTGGGAGCCCCGCTGCTCGGCGCGCTCTTCGGGATCGGCTGGACGCCCTGCCTCGGTCCGACGCTCGCCTCCGTCAACGCGCTGGCGTTCACCGAGGCGACCGCCGGGCGCGGTGCCATACTCTCCGTCGCCTACTGCCTCGGGCTCGGCGTGCCCTTCGTGCTCGCCGCCGTCGCCTTCCGCAAGGCGCTCGGCGCCTTCAGCTGGGTCAAGCGCCACTACGTCTGGGTCATGCGCATCGGCGGCGGCATGATGATCGTGACCGGGCTGCTCCTGCTGACCGGCGCGTGGGGCAGCATGATGCAGGAATTGCAGGGCTGGTCCAACGGCTTCACTGTGGGGATCTGAGTTCCAATGAGCAACACCAAGTCCAACCCGCCCCAGGAGCGCGAGCGCCCCGACGAGCGGGAGGTGCGCGCAGAGCAGGACCGGGAGACCGCCCGTGAACTCGGCGCGGCCGGTTCCCAGCTCTCCACCGCCCCGCGCGAGGAGTCCCTGGCCACCCTGCCGGCCATGGGAGTCATCGGCTGGGCCCGCTGGTTCTGGCGCCAGCTCACCTCCATGCGGATCGCGCTGATCCTGCTGTTCCTGCTGTCGCTCGGTGCCATCCCCGGCTCACTGATCCCGCAGAACAGCGTCGACGAGCTCAAGGTGCAGACCTTCAAGGGGCTCCACACCACCGTCACGCCGATCTACGAGAAGCTCCAGTTCTTCGACGTCTACAGCTCGGTGTGGTTCTCCGCGATCTACATCCTGCTGTTCATCTCGCTCATCGGCTGCATCGTGCCGCGCACCGGCACCTTCATCGGCCAGCTGCGCAGCCGCCCGCCGCTTGCGCCCAAGCGGCTGACCAGGCTGCCCGCGTACACCACCTGGCGCACCGAGGCCGAGCCCGAGCAGGTCCGCGAGGCCGCGCTCGGCCTGATGCGCAAGCGCCGCTACCGCGCCCATGTCGACGGGGACGCGGTCGCCGCCGAGAAGGGCTATCTGCGCGAGGCCGGGAACCTGATGTTCCACATCGCGCTCATCGTGATGCTGGTGGCCTTCGCCGTGGGGCAGCTCTTCAAGTCCGAGGGCGGCAAGCTGATCGTCGAGGGCGACGGCTTCTCCAACACGATCACCCAGTACGACGACTTCAAGTCCGGTTCGCTCTTCGACAACGACTCGCTCGTCCCCTTCAGCTTCACCCTCGACAAGTTCGTCGGCACGTACGAGCGCAGCGGCCCGCAGATCGGCACGCCGCGCACCTACGAGGCCCATGTGACGTACTCCAAGGGCGCCTACGGCAAGCCCGAGAAGTCCGTCATCAAGGTCAACGAACCCCTCGTCGTCGACGGCACCAAGGTCTATCTCAACGCCCACGGCTACGCGCCCGTCGTCTCCGTCAAGGACGGCAGGGGCAAGGAGGTCTACAAGGCCGCCGTGCCGTTGCTGCCCCTCGACAACAACGTCACGTCGAGCGGCGCGATCAAGGTCCTGGACGGCTACCGGGACAAGAACGGCAAGCGGGACCAGCTCGGTTTCCAGGCGTTCTTCGTGCCGACCTTCGCGGGCAAGGGCAAGGGCACGATGTACTCGCAGTTCCCGGCCGCCGACATGCCGGTGCTGGCCCTCAACGGCTTCCACGGCTCCCTCGGGCCGGACTCCGGGCTGGCGCAGAACGTGTACCAGCTGGACAAGACCAAGATGAAGGAGTTCAAGGACTCCAAGGGCGAGCAGGTCAAGAAGCGGCTGCTCGTCGGCGAGACGATGAAGCTGCCCGACGGGGCCGGCTCCATCACGTTCGAGGGCCTCCAGGAGTGGGCCAGCTTCCAGATCTCGGAGCAGCCCGCCAGCGGCTGGGCGCTCACCGGGGCCATCGGCGCGATCGCCGGTCTCGCCGGTTCCCTCTTCATCCAGCGGCGCCGGGTCTGGGTCCGGGCCGTACGCGGCAGCGACGGTGTCACCGTCGTCGAAATGGCGGGGCTCGGCCGCAGCGAGTCCGCGAAGCTTCCCGAGGAGCTGGCCGATCTCGCGGTCACGCTCAACGCCGTGGCGCCCACAGCGCCCGGTCCTGACACCGACCCTGATCCCGATCCGGACCCCGACGCCGTCGACGCGTCCTCCGCAGAACCTTCCGAAGGGGCTGAGAAGTGAATCTCGCCGCCGCAACCAACGAGAATCTGGCACACACCAGCAATGTGCTGATCTATTCGTCGATGGCCGTCTACACGCTGGCCTTCTTCGCGCACATCGCGGAGTGGGTGTTCGGCAGCCGCAGCAAGGTCGGGCGCACCGCCGCCGCGCTGACCACCGGGGAAGCCGCCGCGCCGACGGTGAAGGTCGAGGTCGCGCAGAAGGCCGGGGGCACCGCCGTACTGGACCGGCCGAAGATCATCACCCGTTCCGCGGCCGGTTCCCGTGACGTCCCGGACGGGCCCGGCGCGGCCGGCGGCACGTTCAAGGGCGACCTGTACGGGCGGATCGCGGTCTCCATGACCGTGCTCGCCTTCCTGGTCCAGGCGGGCGGCGTCATCGCCCGCGCCCTGTCCGTGCAGCGTGCCCCCTGGGGCAACATGTACGAGTTCTCCATCACCTTCTCCGTGGTGGCGGTCGGCGCGTACCTGACCCTGCTGACGCTGAAGAAGAACGTCCGCTGGATGGGGCTGCTCCTGGTCACCACCGTCCTGCTGGACCTCGGCATCGCGACCACGGTGCTGTACACCTCCAGCGACCAGCTGGTGCCCGCACTGCACTCGTACTGGCTGTGGATCCACGTCTCCACCGCGATCATCTGCGGCGCCGTGTTCTTCCTCGGCGGGGTCGGCACCCTGATGTACCTGTTCCGCGACAGTTACGAGAACAAGCTCGCCAACGGGGGCCGGCCGGGCGCGTTCGCCGAGTCCGTGCTCTCCCGGCTGCCCGCCGCGTCGAGCCTCGACAAGTTCTCGTACCGGATCAACGCCGCCGTCTTCCCGCTGTGGACGTTCACGATCATCGCGGGCGCGATCTGGGCGGGCGACGCCTGGGGCCGCTACTGGGGCTGGGACCCCAAGGAGGTCTGGTCCTTCATCACCTGGGTCGCGTACGCCTGCTACCTGCACGCCCGCGCCACCGCCGGCTGGAAGGGCCGCAAGGCCGCCTACCTGGCGCTGATCGCCTTCGGCTGCTGGATCTTCAACTACTACGGCGTGAACATCTTCGTCACCGGCAAGCACTCCTACGCCGGCGTCTGAGACCTCACACCACGGGTGCGGAACGGCACCCCCGGCCGCGGGTTCCGCGGCCCGCCCTCCGGCTGCCCCACCCCGTCCCGCGGGTGTGGGGCAGCCGTTGCCGGTTTTGGGCGGCTGCCGGACCGTGTCCGGGATCAGTCCTCGCCGATGTCCTCGCTCCACAGCGCGGGATTCCCGCGCACGAAGCCGCGCATCAGATCGAGGCAGTCGGCGTCGTCGAGCAGCACGATCTCCACCCCGTGCCGGGCCAGCCAGTCGTGCCCGCCGCGGAACGTCCCGGCCTCACCGATCACCACCCGCGAGATCCCGAACTGGCGCACCAGACCCGAGCAGTACCAGCAGGGGGACAGCGTCGTCACCATCGTGGTGCCCCGGTACGAGCGCTGCCGCCCGGCGGCCCGGAACGCGGCCGTCTCCGCGTGCATGGACGGATCGCCGTCCTGCACCCGGCGGTTGCGGCCCCGGCCGAGCAGCGCACCGTCCGCCCCGTACAGGGCGGCGCCGATCGGGATGCCGCCCTCGGCGAGACCGGCACGGGCCTCGTCGAGGGCGGTCGCCAGCCACGCCGCGTCCCGGCCGGGGGCGCCGGTGGTGCTCATGAGGCGAGAGGGGTGTCCAGGACCGCCTTGCGGTGGCTGAACGTCTCCAGCGAGTAGCGGCCGTGGTAGCTGCCCATACCGCTCTCGCCGACCCCGCCGAACGGCAGGTCCGACACGGTCAGATGGGCCAGCGGCAGCCCGATCCCGACGGCGCCCGACGACGTCTCGGCGACCAGCCGTTCGCGTACGGTGTCCGACTCGGTGAACGCGTACAGCGCGAGCGGCTTGTCCCGGTCGTTGATGAACGCGATGGCCTCGTCGAGGCCGTCCACCGAGATGATCGGCAGCACCGGGCCGAAGATCTCCTCCCGCATCACGGGCGCGTCCGGTGCCACGTCGGCCAGCACGGTCGGGGCGAGGTACTTGGCGTCGCGGTCGTACGTCCCGCCGGTCACCGTGCGGCCCGAGCCGAGCAGGCCCGTCAGCCGGTCGAAGTGGCGCCGGTTCACGATCCGTCCGTACTCCGGGTGCGTCGAGGCGTCCGCCCCGTACAGCTCCTCGACGGCGGTGGCGAGCGCGTCCGCGAGGGCGGCGCCGGTCCCCGGGTCGGTCAGTACGTAGTCGGGGGCGACGCAGGTCTGGCCGGCGTTCAGGAACTTGCCGGCCGCCAGCCGGCCCGCGACCGCCTTCAGGTCGGTGTCCCGGTCGACGAAGACCGGTGACTTGCCGCCCAGTTCGAGCGTCACCGGAGTGAGGTGCTTCGCCGCGGCGGCCATCACGATCCGGCCCACCGCACCGTTGCCGGTGTAGAAGATGTGGTCGAAGCGCTCGGCGAGCAGCGCGGTGGTCTCGGGGACCGCCCCCTCCACGACGGCGACCGCGTCCTCGTCCAGACAGCGCGGCAGCAGCCGGGCGACGGCGGCGGAGGTCGCGGGCGCCAGCTCGCTCGGCTTGGCCACCACGGCGTTGCCGGCGGCCAGCGCGCCGACGACCGGGGCGAGCAGCAGCTGCAGCGGGTAGTTCCAGGGCGCGATGACCAGGACGACACCGAGCGGGTCCTGCACGGTGTGGGCCTTCGCCCCGCCCAGCCGGGCCGGTACGGGGGCGGGCTCGGGCCGCAGCCAGTCGGCCAGGTGCTCCAGCGTGTGGTCGATCTCGCGGACGGTGAAGTCGATCTCGGTGCGGTACGCCTCCTTGCGGCTCTTGCCGAGGTCGGCGTGGAGCGCGTCGGCGAGTTCGTCACCGTGCTCGGTGAGCAGCGCGCGCAGCCGCCGGAGCTGGTCGGTGCGCCAGTCGAGGCTCTTGGTGCGGCCGGTGCGGAAGGTGGTGCGGAGACGGTCGACGGTCTCGGCCGGGGACTCGACGGGGGCGAGCGCGGCGACCATCTCACGGGCGAGCTGCTCGGAGGAGGCCGGGTTCTGGCCGGTGTGCAGGGTGCGGTCGGTGACGGTGTGCGGGGCGAAGGGGGCGGCGGCGGTGTAGTCGGCGCCCAGCGCGACGAGCCGGTCCTCCAGCAGCCAGGGCGCCTTGTCGGCGAGTCCGCCGATGGATTCCTCGGCGTTGCTGAACCCGGTCATGCGGTAGCCGGCGAACGGCCAGCCGCCGTCCTCGCGCCGGGCGGCGAGCAGTGCGGCCGGCGCGTGGCAGAGCACGCCGAGCCGGACGCCGGAGTCGAGCGCGCCGGTCAGCAGCCGCCCGGACAGGGCGCTGACGGCCAGGTCCTCCATGGGCCCGTGACCGCCGGGGTAGAAGAGGGCGTCGTACCGGTCCGGGTGGATGTCCTCCAGCCGGGCCGGGGCGCGGAGCTCGGGGCCGATCGCGTCGAGGTACGCGGCGACGGCGTCGGCCTGCTCCGGTCCGCCGTTGGCGGCGGCCGCCAGGCTGCCCGCGTCGACGGTGGGGGTGACGCCGCCGGGGGTGGCGAGCGTGACGGCGTATCCGGCCTCGGTGAAGACCCGGTGCGGCGCGGCCAGCTCCTCGGCCCAGAACCCGGTGGGGTGGGTGGTGCCGTCGTTGAGGGTCCAGTGGTCGGCGCCGGTGAGAACGAACAGTACGGAGGGCATGGGGGGTACTCCCTGCGGGCGGGCGAAGTGCGGGTTCACATGCGGGTTCAGCTGGGAAGCGGGACCCGCTCAGAACTTGATATGCTCAAGCAATCGATTTCATGTAACTGCCAAATATTGAGCATGTCAAATAAATGTCGGCGGATGCCGATCGAAGAATGGCCGACCATGACCACCGAACCGACGCCCCGCGCCGTCACTGCTCCGGACGATCGAGCCGCCCCCACCCCGGAAGACCTCCTGGAGCCGCTGGCCGTCGTCGTCCGCGGCCATCACGACGACCTCACCGCCGTCGCCGCCCGCCACGGCCTGTCGACCTCGCAGGCCCGTGCGCTGATCGCGCTCAACGAACCCATGCCGATGAGCGCGCTCGCGGCCCACCTCGTCTGCGACGCGTCCAACGCCACCGGCCTCATCAGCCGCATGGAGACCCGCGGACTGGTCGGCCGCGCCCCCGCCCCGGGCGACCGCCGCTCCAAGGTCGCGAGCCGCACCCCCGAGGGCACCCGGCTCGCCCGCACGATCCGCGCCGAGATGCACGCCGTGCACGGTGCGCTCGAAGCGCTCACACCGCAGGAGCGCACAGCACTGCTGCCCCTGCTCAACCGGCTGGGGCAACTGCTGTACGTCTGATCCCGCGTGCGTTACGAAGCGGGCGGCGCCGACTCCTCCGGACCCGCCCCGCTGTCGCGCCGCTTGAGCTCGTTCTCCCGGCGGCGCAGGTCCGCCTCCCAGTCCTTGAGGAGCGACTCGTCCTTCTTGTGCTCGTCCTTCAGGGAGTTGAGGAAGTCGGGATTGTCGTCCGGCGCCACCCACCGGGTGCGCCGGCCGCGGTGCCACTCGGAGGGCGTACGGCCGTCGGCGGGCACCTCCCGCACCTTGCCCGCGGCCAGCCACACGATCGGGCCGACGATCCAGAACAGCAGGATGATGAAGACCCAGGCGATCTTCGGCAGGTGCTTGGCCTCGTCCTCCGGGGTGTTCAGGCAGTCGATGAACGCGTAGATCGTCAGCGCCAGCGGCAGGAGGTAGATCAGGGCCCGGAGCATGGTGGAAGAGTCCCCCAGGGGAGAGTTGGCGGGGC
Source organism: Streptomyces sp. NBC_01260 (assembly GCF_036226405.1). Taxonomy (NCBI): domain Bacteria; kingdom Bacillati; phylum Actinomycetota; class Actinomycetes; order Kitasatosporales; family Streptomycetaceae; genus Streptomyces; species Streptomyces sp. NBC_01260. The sequence continues at coordinate 4,718,388 of NZ_CP108464.1, forward strand.
AGAGCCCCGCCCCGGTGACGGGCCCAGGGTAGCCGGTGTCAGTTGCGCCCCACGGCGAGCAGATGGGAACTGGCGGCGAGCAGATCGGGGTAGGGCTCGGCCATGCGGGCCGCCGCGAGGGCGGAGGCGAACATGCGCGACTGGGTGAGGGATTCGCGGGTGTGCCGCTCGGTCGCCTTCAGCAGTGCCCAGGTGGGACCTTCGATCCCGTACACCCGGGTTCCGGTGAAACCGGCTTCGCTCATCTCCGCCTCCAGTTCCGCGCCCGTATGGAAGTGCGCCTCGGTGAAGCCCTTCTTCCCGTCGTGCGAACCGGTCGCGAGGATCTTGGCGATGCCTTGCTGGAGCGAGGCGCTGTCGAGGTGCGCGAGGGCGGTGTGCTCGAACAGCGAGGCGTAGCGGCTGATGCCGGCCGCGGCGACGAGCCCGCCGGGCCGGACCACACGACGGGCTTCGGCGAGGGCGGTCATACGGTCGGCGGCTTCGACGAGGTGGTAGAGCGGGCCGAGCAGCAGAACCACGTCGTACGAGTCGTCCGGCGCGCTCAGTTCCCGTGCGTCGCCCAGCTCGACGGTGCAGCCGCAGTCCCCGGCCTCGGTGAGATGGCGCTGCACCGGGTCCACGAGGTGGACGCGGTATCCGTCGTCCGAGAGCCATCGCGCATGAGTCCCCGGGCCGCCGCCGACATCGAGCACGGATGCCGGGGCGGGCGGGAGGTGGCGACGCAGCAGCTCCTGTGTCCGGACCATTTCCAGTACACCGTCGGCCGGGACGTTGAGCCGGTCCGCCTCGTTGATGGTGGAGGTGTAGAACTCGATGATTCCCGTGGGGACTTGGTGAGCCGTCATAAGTCCGTCCTGTTCCCGGCCGGGGGTTCCTGGCCGGAGCCGCAGCGGGTGAATCCCTGCGCTAACCTAGCCGGTTGACCTGTCCAGTCACCAGGAGGACGCTGTGCCGCTACTCAAGTACGAGCAGATCGCCGAGTCCCTGCGCATCAGGATTTCGGAGGGCGAGTTCGGGCCGGGTGATCTTCTTCCCTCCGGGCGCGACCTGTGCGAGCAGTGGGCGGTGTCGCGCGCCACCGTCATCAAGGCGATGGACGTCCTGCGTGGCGACGGGCTTGTCGCGGCCCGGCAGGGCACGGGGTTCACGGTCGTGGAGACCCCGGTGGCCCGCCCGGTGGGCCGGCGATTCGCCGGATCGTCCCGGGTGTCCGGCGGGAGCCCCTTCCGGCGTCTGGGGGCGCCGGGGAAGGAGGAGCCGCCCAGGCGGGTGGCCGAGGCGATGGGGCTCGGCACCGGGGCCCTCGCTCTTCGCCGTGACCGGCTGATGCTGCTCGACGACGGCTCGCCGTTGTCGCTGGTCACGGCCTGGTTCCCGGAGAGCGTGTCGGACCGCTGCCCGAGGCTCGCCCAGAAGGGGCCGATCGCGGAGGGCACCACGCACTACGTGGCGCGGACGCTCGGCAGGTCTCCGGTCCAGGGGGCCGATGTGACCTCGGTCCGGCTGGCCTCCGCCTCCGAGGCCGAGTCCCTGGGGCTCAGCGGACCGGTCGCCGTGGCGGTCGTCCTTCACACGGCGAGTGACGACGCGGGCGAGGTGCTGGTGTGCGAGGAGGGTGTGACGCCCGGGCACCTCTGGGAGCAGATCGAGAGCTACCCGATGGGCGGAAGAAGCGGCGAATAGCTTGACCGGACCGGTCCACCGATCCAGTCTCATGACCATGAGCGCCCCAGAGCAACTCGACGCCTCGCGTGCCCGGTTACTGCCATGGCCCCGGCCGGACGGTGGACCGTGCTACCTGCGTACGGACGGCCATGGATACGTGTCGCGGGTGGCGGACCAGATGGAGGCCGTACAACTGGGCATGGGCGCCGAGGTCCTCGGCTGCGCCCGGCCGATCATCGCCGCCCCCGGTGCGTCGGCGACGGAGCTCCGCTTTGCCGCAGCCCGCCTGGCCGAGTGCCTGGCCGATGCGCTGCGGATCGCCGAGAGCAGGGGCGGGCGGCCCCCGTACGGCAGTGGCGACGGGGGCCGCACGGAGCCGGGTGACGTACGCGGGACGTGAACACCGGGCGAGGGCGGCAGCCCAGCAGCTCTGCCCGGCCGCGTCCGCCCTGGCCGAGGCGTTGTCTCCGCCTGCGCCGCCGGGGGACCCGGACCCGGTGACGGGCCCGGGGCGACCGGTGGCCGATACTGGTCAGCATGGCTTACGACGATCTTCGATCCCTTCTCCGGGCTCTGGAGCGCGAGGGCGAGCTCAAGCGCATCAAGGCCGAGGTCGACCCCTACCTGGAGGTCGGTGAGATCGTCGACCGGGTGAACAAGGCCGGCGGGCCCGCGCTGCTCTTCGAGAACGTCAAGGGCTCCTCGATGCCCCTGGCCATGAACGTGTTCGGCACCGACAAGCGGCTCCTCAAGGCGCTCGGGCTGAAGTCCTACTCCGAGATCAGCGACAAGATCGGCGGGCTGCTCAAGCCCGAGCTTCCGCACGGCTTCGTCGGGGTCCGGGAGGCCTTCGGCAAGCTCGGGACGATGGTCCACGTACCGCCCAAGAAGGTGAAGGCCGAGAACGCCCCGGTGCAGGAGGTCGTCCTCACCGGCGACGACGTGGACCTGGACCGGCTGCCCGCGCTGTTCACCTGGCCCAAGGACGGCGGCTCGTTCTTCAACCTGGGTCTCACGCACACCAAGCACCCCGAGACCGGCGTACGGAACCTGGGGCTCTACCGGCTCCAGCGCCACGACCGGCGCACCATCGGGATGCACTGGCAGATCCACAAGGACAGCCGCAACCACTACCAGGTCGCCGCCAGGCGCGGTGAGCGGCTGCCGGTCGCCATCGCCTTCGGGGCGCCGCCCGCGGTGACGTACGCCTCCACCGCGCCGCTGCCCGGGGACATCGACGAGTACCTGTTCGCCGGGTTCATCCAGGGCAAGCGCATCGAGATGGTCGACTGCAAGACCGTCCCGCTCCAGGTCCCGGCCAACGCCGAGGTCGTCATCGAGGGCTGGCTGGAGCCCGGGAAGACGCTGCCCGAGGGGCCGTTCGGCGACCACACCGGCTTCTACACGCCGCAGGAGCCGTTCCCCGCGCTGACCATCGACTGCGTGACGATGCGCAGGCGTCCGCTGATCCAGTCGATCGTGGTGGGCCGGCCGCCGACCGAGGACGGGCCGCTGGGGCGGGCCACCGAGCGGTTCTTCCTGCCGCTGCTCAAGATCATCGTGCCGGACATCGTGGACTACCACCTGCCCGAGTCCGGCGGTTTCCACAACTGCGCCATCGTCTCGATCGACAAGAAGTACCCGAAGCACGCCCAGAAGGTGATGAGCGCCATCTGGGGCGCGCACATGATGTCGCTGACCAAGCTGATCGTCGTGGTGGACTCCGACTGCGACGTCCACGATCTGCACGAGGTGTCCTGGCGGGCGCTCGGCAATACGGACTACGCGCGGGACCTGACCGTCGCCGAGGGGCCCGTCGACCATCTCGACCACGCCTCCTACCAGCAGTTCTGGGGCGGCAAGGCCGGTATCGACGCGACGAAGAAGTGGCCCGAGGAGGGCTACACCCGGGACGGGGGCTGGCCGGACATGGTCGAGTCCGACCCGGACACGGCGGCGAAGGTCGACCGCCGGTGGAAGGAATACGGACTGTGAGCGCCGCCGAAGCGACTCTGGGCTCCGAGCCCGCGCAACCGAACAGCAAGGTCAAGGCGTTCCTGCGGCTCGTGATGATCGAGCACTCGGTCTTCGCGCTGCCCTTCGCGTTCATCGCCGCGCTGACCGCGATGTTCCAGGACGACGAGTCGATCCACTGGGCGACCCTGCTGCTCGTCACCATCGCCATGGTCGGGCTGCGCACCTTCGCGATGGCCGCGAACCGGATCATCGACCGGGAGATCGACGCCCGCAACCCCCGTACCGCCGGCCGTGAACTGGTGACGGGCGCGGTGTCGGTGCGCTCCGCGTGGACGGGGGCGCTCGTCGCCGTCGTCGTCTTCCTCGGTGCGGCGGCGCTGCTGAACCCGCTCTGTCTGGCGCTCGCGCCGCTCGCGGTGATCCCGATGGTGGTCTATCCGTACGGGAAGCGGTTCACGAACTACCCGCACGCGATCCTGGGGATCGCCCAGGCCATGGGGCCGGTCGGTGCCTGGCTGGCGGTGACCGGGAGCTGGTCGTGGGACGCGGTGATCCTGGGGCTGGCCGTCGGCATCTGGATCGGCGGCTTCGACCTGATCTTCGCCTGCCAGGACGTGCAGGCCGACCGGGCCCACGGGGTGCTCTCGGTCCCGGCGCGGTTCGGCATTCCGGGCGCGCTCTGGGGCGCGCGGGTCTGCCACGCGGTGACGACCGGCCTGCTGGTCTGGTTCGGACTGGCCACCGAGGCGGGGCTCTTCTACTGGATCGGCATGGTGATCGTCGCCGTGGCCTTCGTGTACGAGCACCGGGTGGTGCGGCCGCACGATCTGTCGCGGCTGAACCGGGCGTTCTTCTCGGTCAACGGGTTCATCGGAATGGCCCTGTTCGCGTGTGCCCTGCTGGATCTGCTGGTGCGGGGCCTGACGGTCTGAGCGGCCGGGCGCCGCGGCGCAGGACGAACGCGGCCACCGCTCCGCCGATCAGGCCGAAGAGGTGGCCCTGCCAGCTGACACCCGGATCGGTCGGCAGGACGCCCTGGAGCAGCGAGCCGTACACCGCGGCGATGATCACGCCGACGACCACGTCCAGCGGGCGGCGGTCCACGAAGCCGCGGACCAGCAGATAGCCGAAGAGGCCGAAAACCACGCCCGACGCGCCGAGCGTGACGGTGTTCGCCGGAGCGGTGAGCCAGACGCCGAGGCCGCCGATCACGATCACGGTGAGCACCACGCCGGCGAAGCGGCGCAGGCCGCCCAGGGCGGCGATGAAGCCCAGGACCAGCAGCGGGACGCTGTTCGACGCGACGTGCGCCCAGCCGCTGTGCAGAAAGGCGGCGGGCACGATGTCGAGCAGCTCGCCCGGATCGCGCGGGCTGATGCCGTGGCTGTCCAGGCTGTGGCCGGTCGCGAGGTCGATGCCCTCCAGCACCCAGAGCAGCCCGACCCAGCCCAGCATGACCGCGCCCGCCACGAGGGCACGGGCTCCGGTCGTCGTGTGCGTGGCGTTCATGGAACGCACCCCCCTTCATCCGTCGGAACGTACGGAGCCCCTGGCTCGGTTCCGGGTCGCGCGTGCCGGATAGGCTCGGTCCTGTGGATTCCGGGATTTCAGTGAGTCAGCAGCAGCGACAGCCTTGGATTGTCGGGGTTTCAGGCGCTTCGGGCACACCATTCGCCGCTGCGGTGCTGCGCGGTCTGCTGGCCGCGGGGGAGAGCGTCGATCTGGTGGTGAGCCGGGCGTCGCGGCTGACCCTGCTGGACGAGACCGGGATCGCGTTCCGTGACGCGCACTGGCAGGAGGACCTGCGCGGCTGGCTGGCGCGGGGTGCGGACGGCAAGCCGCGCACCTTCGAGGTGGAGTTGTCCGGTGTACGGCACTGGGCCGCCGGTGATCTGGCCGCCGGGCCGTCCTCGGGGTCGTACCCGGCGAAGGGGATGCTGATCGTCCCGGCCTCGACGGCGTGTGTGGCCGGGGTGGCGCTCGGGCTCTCGAAGGACCTGTTGCAGCGGGCCGCGAGCGTGACGCTCAAGGAGCGGCGGAAGCTGGTCGTCGCGGTGCGCGAGACCCCGCTCAACGGGCAGACGCTGAAGCATCTGGTGGCCCTGGACGAGGCGGGCGCGGTCGTGCTGCCCGCCTCTCCGGCGTTCTACGCGGGTGCGACGCACATCCAGGACCTGGTGGATTTCGTCGCGGGGCGGGTGCTGGACGCGGCAGGGGTGCCGCACCAGCTGTACCGCCGCTGGGAGGGAGAGCTCGGTGGCGGCTCCCGTGGCTGATCCGGGTGGGGTCAGCGCTTCTTGGCTGCGCGCGGGTTGCGGGTCCGGTCGACCCGGTGGGCAGCGGCGGGCTGGTGGGCACGCGAGCGGTTGGCCAGGTCCTGCAGCTCGCGCATCCGGGCGTAGGCCATCTCGATCGTGTACACGGTGTTTTCACTCCTGAAGATTCGAAAGCATTTTTTGGATGCTCGGGAAGATTTGCAGGCTCTGACGCCTGCATGCCTTAGATTCTACACGTAGATTCGCGAAACTGCTGAATAATGGAAGGTTCCAGTCACATGGACGCGGTGGACAGGCAGCTCATCCAGGCCCTCAGGGAGAACGGCAGGGCCTCGTACGCCGAGCTGGGGCGGCTCGTGGGGCTCTCCGGGCCCAGCGTCACCGACCGCATCAACCGGCTGGAGACCGCCGGAGTCATCACCGGCTACCGCGCCACCGTCGACGCGGCCTCCCTCGGACTCGGGGTGACGGCCCTGATCGGCATCTCGCTCTCCGACGCCGCGGACCACGAGGACGTCGCGCACCGGCTGAAGGACCTCGCCGAGATCGAGGACGCCTGGTTCATCGCGGGCGACGACTCCTACATGCTCAAGGTGCGGGTCGGTGACGTGGACGGCCTGGAGAAGACCATCCGCCGGCTCAGCGGCACCAGGGGCGTCTCGCGGACCCGTACCACGATCGTGCTGTCCACCAAGTGGGAGAACCGGGTCGGCGACCTGCCCGAGGAGGACTGACGGGGAGAGCCGAGGGGGTCACCGGGCCGCGCCGGACGGGGGAGTACGGTGAGCGAAGTCTGTTACGCAGAGAAATGGGAGGCGCCCTAGTGGACGCGGGACTCAAGCGCGAGCTGGAGCAGAAGGTCCGGGCCGGCGAGCGGCTGACCCGCGAGGACGGGATCGCGCTCTACGAGTCCGACGACCTGGCGTGGCTGGGCGGTCTGGCCCATGAGGTGCGTACGCGCAAGAACGGCGACGTCGTCCACTTCAACGTCAACCGTCACCTCAACATGACGAACGTGTGCACCGCGTCGTGCGCGTACTGCTCTTTCCAGCGCAAGCCGGGCGAGAAGGACGCGTACACGATGCGCATCGAGGAGGCCGTCCGCCTCGCGAAGGCGATGGAGGGCGAGAGCCTCACCGAGCTGCACATCGTCAACGGGCTGCACCCCACCCTGCCGTGGCGCTACTACCCGCGTTCGCTGAGCGCGCTGAAGGAAGCGCTGCCCGAGGTCTCCCTCAAGGCGTTCACCGCCACCGAGATCCACCACTTCGAGACCATCTCCGGGCTCTCCGCCTCCGAGATCCTCGACGAGCTGATCGAGGCCGGTCTGGAGTCGCTGACCGGTGGTGGCGCGGAGATCTTCGACTGGGAGGTCCGTCAGCACATCGTCGACCACGCCACCCACTGGGAGGACTGGTCGCGGATCCACCGGCTCGCGCACGAGAAGGGTCTCAAGACCCCCGCGACGATGCTGTACGGGCACATCGAGGAGCCCCGTCACCGCGTCGACCACGTGCTGCGGCTGCGTGAGCTCCAGGACGAGACCGGCGGCTTCCAGGTCTTCATCCCGCTGCGCTACCAGCACGACTTCGTGGACATGAAGGACGGCAAGATCCGCAACAAGCTCCAGGCGCGGACGACGATGGCGACCGGCGCGGAGGCGCTCAAGACCTTCGCGGTCTCCCGGCTGCTCTTCGACAACGTCCCGCACGTCAAGGTCTTCTGGGTGATGCACGGTGTGCAGACCGCCCAGCTCGCGCTCCAGCACGGCGCGGACGACATGGACGGCTCGGTCGTCGAGTACAAGATCACGCACGACGCGGACAACTACGGCACGCCGAACAAGCTCGGCCGTGACGATCTGCTGGACCTGATCCGCGACGCGGGCTTCCGGCCCGTCGAGCGCAACACCCGGTACGAGATCATCCGCGAGTACCCCGGCCCGGACGCGGAGCGGCGCGAGTCGCCGCAGCCCATGCGGGTCTGAACCGGCGCGCGCCCTCGGTGCGCGCAGCGCTGTACGAAAGCTCCGGCCGCCGTCCCGGCCGGAGCTTTCTCGCGTTCCGGACGGGGTTTGAGGGCAGGGCTCGTAATGGTTAATCTGCCTTTATGGCACTTACTTTTGAGCTGGACCCCACCTTCGACAAGTCCCTGCGGGACGGTATCGCCGCGCTCTGGACCGATGTGTCCAACGCAGGCGGCGCGGTGGGTTTCGTACCGCCCGTCACGGTCGAGGACGTCCGGCCCGATCTGGTCAAGCACCTCACCGCCATGGCCGAGGAGCGCGCCCGGCTCCTCGTCGGCTACGACGAGGAGGGCGCCGTCGCGGCCACGGCCTTCCTCACCCGCAACACGCACCGGCTGATGGCCCACTGGGTCTGGCTCTACACGGTGATGGTCCACCCCCGCCACCAGGGCCGCGGATACGGGCGCGCCCTGCTGGCCGCGGCCGCCGACGCCGCGCGCACCATCGGGGGCGTCGAGGCCATCCGGCTCACCTGCCGGGGCGGTACGGGGGCCGACCGGTTCTACGCCTCCTGCGGCTACAAGGAGGTCGGGCGGGTGCCGGGGGCGATCCGGGTGGCCGAGGGGGACGACCGCGACGACATCAGCATGCTGCTGCCGCTCGGCTGAGAACGGCCGGCCGGGCCCTTCGGCGAGGAGCCCGGGGGTGCTTCACGGAGCCCTCCGAACCGGGCGATCGCGGGGCATGCTTCACTGGACGGGCAGGACTGTCACTGAGAGAGAAGGCGAGCTGTGTCCGCTGCCAAGCCGAGCGCAATGATCCGGTACACCGCGATGCGTCTCAGTATCTTCGTCGGCTGCTTCGCGCTCGCCGCCGTGGCCGTCAACTTCGGGCTGCTCCCCTCCGGGGCGGGAGGCTCGAACGTCATCTGGGTCATCCTGCTCGCCCTCGTGCTCTCCGCGCCGCTCAGCTACGTGCTGCTGCGCAAGCAGCGCGACGAGATGTCCGAGCAGATCGTCTCCAGGGTCGACCGGACCAAGGCGCGCCTTGAGGCGAACCGGACCCGCGAGGACAGCGTCACCCAGTGAGTGCCGGGTAAGGGAAATGTAAGCTCCCTCACACCCACCCCCTTTCTCTTCGAAACCCCAGCGCCGGAGCGACCGCTCCTGTACTGGGGTTTTCGCGTTCCTCCGCCCTTCGTGGGGTGGTCGCCCGCGGTCGCATCCCAAAGAAGACCTTTGAGGTTCTCAAAGTTTAAGTGTTAACGTGTTCGACATGAAGACAGCTGTGCGCCTCCGACCTGCCCCGAGCATCCCGCTCGTGGCGCGCCTGCATGTCGATCTCTGCCGCTGTATGTCCGCGGTCTGTTGCCGCAACGTCTGAACGGCATCATGCAGCGGCGCCGCCCCTGACGCGGGCGCCGCACCCCCCGTCCCCCCGCACATCGTCCCCGTGCGTCCCGATGCGTCACATCTGGAGTGTGTCCGTGTCCGCGAACCCCGCGTCCGCCACCACCGATGAGCCCTCCGGCTCCGGTTTCCGCATACCCAGGATCCCGTTCTGGGCGCAGATCGTCGCCGGTCTCGTCCTCGGCGTCCTGCTCGGCTGGCTCGCCCGCAGCCAGGACATCGACTGGCTCTACACCACGCTCGACAAGGTCGGCCACATCTTCATCCAGCTGCTGAAGCTGGCTGTCGCGCCCCTCGTCTTCTTCGCGATCCTGGTGTCGATCACCAACCTGCGCAAGGTCAACAACGCCGCCCGGCTGGCCGGCCGCACCGTCCTCTGGTTCATGATCACCTCGCTGATCGCGGTCGCGATCGGCCTCGCGATCGGCCTGATCACCAACCCGGGCTCGGGCACCGGCCTCACCCCGAAGGACGGCAAGCTGCCGGAGCACGCCGGCTCCTGGCTCGACTTCCTGACCGGCATCATCCCGGACAACGTCATCACGCCGTTCACCGAGCTGAACGTCCTTCAGATCGTCTTCATGGCCGCCGTCGCGGGCATCGCCGCGCTTCAGCTCGGCGAGAAGGCCAAGCCGATCCTCACCCTCAGCGAGTCGGTCCTGGAGCTCCTCCAGAAGGCGCTGTGGTGGGTCATCCGGCTCGCCCCCATCGGCACCATCGGCCTCATCGGCTACGCGATCGCCGACTACGGCTGGGACCTGATCGGCAAGTACGCGACGTTCACCGCCGACGTCTACATCGGCTGCGCCCTGGTGATGTTCGGCGTCTACCCGCTGCTGCTCGCCACCGTCGCCAAGGTCAGCCCGCTCCAGTTCTTCAAGGGCGCCTGGCCCGCGATCCAGCTGGCCTTCGTCTCGCGCTCCTCGGTCGGCACCATGCCGGTCACCCAGCAGGTCACCGAGCGCCTCGGCGTCCCGAAGGAGTACGCCTCCTTCGCGGTCCCGTTCGGTGCGACGACCAAGATGGACGGCTGCGCCGCGATCTACCCGGCGCTGGCCGCGATCTTCATCGCGCAGATCTTCGACGTCCAGCTGGGTGTCGGTGACTACATCCTGATCGCGTTCGTCTCGGTGATCGGCTCGGCGGCCACCGCCGGTCTCACCGGCGCCACGGTCATGCTGACCCTGACGCTGTCGACGCTGGGCCTCCCGCTGGAGGGCGTCGGCCTGCTGATGGCCATCGACCCGATCCTGGACATGATGCGGACGGCGACCAACGTCGCAGGCCAGGCGCTGGTCCCGGTGCTCGTCTCGGCCCGCGAGAAGATCCTCGACCACGACGCGTACAACTCGGCCTCGGCCTCCCCGGTCGACGACGCCGAGGTGCGGGACAGCGAGCCGGCGAAGGTGCCCGTCCCCGCCTGACCCCGCTGAACCCTTCTGACGCCTGCGACTGTGCCCCGTACCCTCACACCTGGGTACGGGGCACAGTCGTCGTTGCTCCTGCGTAGTTCACCGGCCACCGGGGGCGTCGCGGGACGCGGCCCGCACCACGGGGCCGAGCCCTGCGCCGTACTCTTACCGGGGAGTAGTGCAGCGGGGGCGGGAGGGAGCCGACGTGGGTGCTGTGAAGGGCAAACGGATGCCGCGCGCCGTGCGCGAGCAGCAGATGATGGACGCCGCGGTGCGGACCTTCGGGCAGCGCGGCTACCGGGCCGCCTCGATGGACGAGATCGCCGAGTTGGCCGGGGTGTCCAAGCCGCTGGTGTATTTGTACCTGAATTCCAAGGACGAGCTGTTCACCGCGTGCATCCGGCGCGAGGCGCAGGCGCTGCTCGCGGCGGTGCAGGCGGGGGCGGAGCCGGGACTGCCCGCCGATCGCCAGCTGTGGTCCGGGCTGCAAGCGTTCTTCACGCACACCGCGGAGAACCCGGACGGCTGGGCGGTGCTGTACCGGCAGGCGCGTACGCACGGGGAGCCGTTCGCCACCGAGGTGGGCGTGATGCGCGACGAGATCGTTGCGTTCGTGACGGGTCTGATCGGAGCCGCGGCGCGCGAGGCGCACCACGATCCGGCGCTTCCCGACCGCGATGTGGCCGGTCTCGCGCAGGCGTTGGTGGGTGCCGCGGAGTCGCTCGCCGGCTGGGCGAACGAGACTCCGGGCGTCTCGGCCAAGGAGGCCGCGGCCACCTTGATGAACTTCTCCTGGGCCGGTCTGGAGAACCTCATGCACGGCCGTTCCTGGCAGCCGCGGGGGCAGGCCGCGGGGCGCGCCCGGTGAACTGACCCGGTGTTCTGGTCCGGTCGAGCGGACCGCGGGCGGACGCGCCTCCACGTCCGTACGCACCTCTGGCCTGACCCTGCCATGCCCCCGGCGGGCGCCCCATTCGTTCGCTGAACCCCGCGGTCACGGGACGGCCCTCAGCCGCCGGTCCGGGGCGCCGCCGTTCCGGTGAGGTGGATGCGCTCGTTGTCGCCGCTGCCGTCGCGGAGCTGGAATCCGGTGCCGTCGGAGGCGTAGGTGACGGTGCCGGGCAGCAGGACGGGCGCCTTGAAGTCGGCCCGCACGGTATGGATCAGGTGCGGCCGCGGGGCCTCGGCGAGGCAGCGGGCCACGGTCCACATGCCGTGCGCGATGGCGCGCGGGAAGCCGAACAGCCGTGCCGTCAGCGGGTAGAGGTGGATGGGGTTGCGGTCGCCCGACGCGGCTCCGTAGCGTCGTCCCAGGTCGGCGGGGAGCCGCCACTCGGCGATGGCGGGCAGCGCCACTGCTGCGGCGGGCGGGGGCGCGGCGGTGGTTTCCGGCGTCGTCCCAGTGGCTTTTGCTGTCGTCCCGGTGCGCGTCGCGTGCCGGGACAGATAGCCGCTGCGGGACTCCCACACCAGCTCGCCCGACAGCCGCGCCTCGGTGACCACGGTGACCTCGGTGCCGCGTCGGTGCGGCGTCAACCCAGCTGCGTACACGGTCAGTTCGAGTTCGTCCGTGGGATGCAGCACCCGGTGTGCGGTGATCTCGATCCAGGTGTGGACGAGTCCGGTGACCGGCAGCGGGAAGCGCCGTCGGGTCATCAGGCGCATGGCGAGCGGGAAGGCCAGGACGTGGGGGTAGGTGACCGGCAGGGCGCCCGGATCGGCGAAGCCGCAGATCCTGCGGTACGCGGCCAGCGGCCTTGCGGCGACGGGTGCGGCCGGGCGGGTCGCCCGGTCGGCCGGCAGCGCGGCGTTTGGCCGGCCGGCCCGTTTGAAGGGGGAGGTGGCGGCTCCGCGCGCCAGCGACAGGATCAGGCTCGCCACCGGGTCACGCCCCCAGCAGGCTCTGGCCGCAGACCCGGACGATCTGGCCGTTGACGGCGCTCGACGCGGGCTGGGCGAACCAGGCGGTCGTCTCGGCGACATCGACCGGGAGGCCGCCCTGCGAGAGGGAGTTCATCCGGCGGCCCGCCTCGCGGATGAAGAGCGGGACGGCGGCGGTCATCTTCGTCTCGATGAAGCCGGGGGCGACCGCGTTGACCGTGACGCCGTGGTCGGCGGCGGCGCGCGGGGCGAGCGAGCGGACCAGGCCGATGATGCCGGCCTTGCTGGCCGCGTAGTTGGTCTGGCCGTTGTTGCCGGCGATGCCCGCGATGGAGGCGGTGGCGACGATCCGGCCGCCGCGGTTGACGGTGCCGGTCTTCAGCAGCGCGTCCGTGGTGCGCAGGACGCTGTCGAGGTTGACGTCGATGACGGAAGCCCAGCGGTCGGCGGCCATGTTGGCGAGCCGCCGGTCACGGGTGATGCCGGCGTTGTGGACGAGGATGTCGAGGCCGTCCGGGGCGGCGGCGGAGATCCGGGGGGCCGCGTCGTCCGCGGTGATGTCCAGCGCCAGGGCGGTGGCGCCGAGCCGGTCGGCGGTGCGCACCAGGTCCTCCCGGGCCTGCGGAACGTCCAGGCAGATGACGTGGGCGCCGTCCCGGGCCAGCACCGAGGCGACCGAGGCGCCGATGCCGCGGGCCGCGCCGGTGACCAGCGCGGTACGTCCGGCGAGCGGGGCGGCCCAGTCGGCGACCGGGCCGGGGGTGGCCGAGGACACCTCGATGACCTGGCCGCTGATGTAGGCGGACCGGGGCGACAGCAGGAAGCGCAGGGTGGATTCGGCGCCCTCGACCGCGCCGGGCGTGAGGCGCACCAGCTGCACGGTCGCGCCCTTGCCGATCTCCTTGCCGAGCGAGCGCACAAAGCCTTCGAGGGCCTGCTGGGCGGCGGCCTGGTGGTGGTCGTCCGGGGACGGGCGCACTCCGACGACGACGATGCGGCCGCCCGGTGCGAGCGAGCGGACGACGGGGTGCAGCGCGGCGTGCACGTCCCCGAGCCCGGCGGCGGTGTCGACGGCCGTGGCGTCCAGGACGACCGCGGCCGGCCGGTCGGCGCTCGCCCTCACCTCCAGGCCGGTCGCGGCGAGGATCGCGCCCAGCTCATCGGTGGCGGTGGAGTCCCCGGCGGTGAGGTGGAGGACCGGGCCGGTCAGCGACTGGGTCTCCAGCGACCAGCGGCGCAGTGGTGCGGGCTGCGGCAGGCCGATTCTCCGGGTCAGAAATCGGCCGGTTGCCGTGCCGGTGAAGTGCAGATAGCGGTCGGCCATTGTCCAGACTCCCTGCTCGGTCGTAGATTTACTCCAGAGTAAGGTTACTCAAGAGTCAGGAGCTGGTCGAGATGAGTTGGTCGAGTTGATCCCCCTCGCACTCCCGCAACCCCGCCGGGTCGCGGTCATCGGTGGCAGCCGTATCCCCTTCGCGCGCTCGGACGGGCCGTACGCTCAGGCCTCCAACCAGCAGATGCTCACCGCCGCGCTGGACGGTCTGGTCGAGCGGTTCGGGCTCCAGGGGCAGCAGCTCGGCGAGTTCGCCGCGGGCGCGGTCCTCAAGCACAGCCGGGACTTCAACCTGGCCCGGGAGACCGTGCTCGGCTCGCGGCTCGACCCGCGCACCCCCGCGTACGACGTCCAGCAGGCCTGCGGCACCGGCCTCCAGGCCGTCATCGCCGCCGCCAACAAGATCATGCTCGGTGCGATCGACTCCGCGGTCGCGGGCGGCGCGGACACCACGAGCGACGCGCCCCTCGGCGTCAACGACGAACTGCGCAGGCTGCTGCTGTCGGCCCGGCGGGCGAAGTCGGCGGGCGGCCGGGTCAAGGCGTTCGCGGGCGTACGTCCCCGGCATCTCGTCCCGGACATCCCGCGCAACGCCGAACCGCGCACCGGTCTCTCGATGGGCGACCACGCGGCGGTCACCGCACGCCAGTGGGACATCGGCCGCGCGGAGCAGGACCTGCTCGCCGCCACCAGCCACCGGCGCCTGGCCGCCGCGTACGACCGGGGGTTCCTGGACGACCTCGTCGTCCCGTACCTCGGCCTGGACCGCGACCAGAACCTGCGCCCGGGCTCCACGGTGGAGAAACTCGCCACGCTGAAGCCGGTGTTCGGCGCGGACCACCCGGACGCGACGATGACCGCGGGCAACTCCACCCCGCTCACCGACGGTGCCGCGACGGTGCTGCTGGCGAGCGAGGAGTGGGCCGAGCGGCACGGGCTGGAACCGCTGGCCTACCTCTCGCTGTACGAGACCGCGGCGGTCGACTACGTGGGCGGGGAGGACGGTCTGCTGATGGCGCCCGCGTACGCCGTGCCCCGGCTGCTGGAGCGCGCCGGGCTGACGGTCGAGGACTTCGACCTCTTCGAGGTCCACGAGGCCTTCGCCTCCCAGGTGCTCGCCACGCTGGCCGCCTGGGAGAAGGCGGGGCTCGCCCCGGTTGACCGGGAAAAGCTCAACGTGGCGGGTTCCTCACTCGCCACCGGGCACCCGTTCGCCGCGACGGGCGCGAGGATCGTCGCCACCCTCGCCAAGCTCCTCGCGGAGCGGGACACCCCGGGCCGCGGGCTGATCTCGATCTGCGCGGCGGGCGGCCAGGGCGTCACGGCGATCCTGGAACGCGCCTGACACGTCCAGGGCCTGTCCCGCCGGAACCGAACCCGCCCGACCCCGATTTCGAGGAGCCGCACGTGTCCACGCCACCCGCCACATCCACCGCGCCCGTCCTGGTCGAGCCGACCAAGGTCAGGGCGGCCGACGGAAGCGTCCAGCAGGTCTCCGTACCGGCGTTCGCCCCGCCCGTCCGCCGCGGCTCGCTCGCCGAGATCCCCTTCGACAACGCCCGCGAGGCCCCGGCCGACGCCGTCCTCAGCCGCAAGCAGCCGGACGGCAGCTGGCAGGACGTGACGGCGGCGGACTTCGCGGGCGAGGTGCTCGCCGTCGCCAAGGGCCTGATCGCGGAGGGGCTGCGGGGCGGCGACCGCATCGCGATCATGGCCCGTACGACGTACGAGTGGACGCTGCTCGACTTCGCGGCCTGGGCCGCCGGTCTGGTCACCGTCCCCATCTACCCGACCTCCTCCGCCTTCCAGGCCCGCTGGATACTCCAGGACTCGGGCGCCGTCGCCTGCGCCGTCGAGACGGCCGAACAGAGCCGCGTCATCAGCCAGGAGCGCAAGCAGCTCGGCGACCTCACCCACCTCTGGCAGTTCGACACGGGCGCGCTGGGCCGGCTGAAGAAGACCGGCAGGGACGTCCCCGACGACGCCGTCGCGGCCCGGCGCGCCACGCTGGAACCGGGGACCCCCGCCACCCTCATCTACACCTCGGGCACCACCGGCCGTCCCAAGGGCTGCGTGCTGACCCACGGCAACTTCTTCGCCGAGGTCGACAACGCCATCGAGCTGCTGCACCCGGTCTTCACATCGGTCAGCAAGTACCCCGCGTCCACCCTGCTGTTCCTGCCGCTGTCGCACGTCTTCGGGCGGATGGTCGCGATCGGCTGCCTGCGCGCCCGGGTCCGCCTCGGCCACGCCCCGTCCATCAAGACCGAGGACCTGCTCGCCGACCTGGCCGGGTTCAGACCGTCGTTCCTGCTGGCCATTCCGTACGTACTGGAGAAGGTCTACAACACCGGCCGGGCCACCGCCGAGAAGATGGGCCGCGCCTCGTCCTTCGACCGGGCCGCGCGGATCGCCCAGCGGTACGGCCAGGCCGTCGAGGCCGCCGAACACGGCACCGGCCCCGGCCCCGGCCTGGGGCTGCGGGCGGCCCGCGCGCTGTACGACCCGCTGGTCTACCGCCGCATCCGGGCCGCGCTCGGCGGCCAGGTCCGGTACGCGATCTGCGGCGGCTCCCCGCTGGGCAGCAGGCTCGCCGCCTTCTACGCGGGCGCCGGCATCGAGATCTTCGAGGGCTACGGCCTGACGGAGACCACCGCGGCCGCCACCGTGACCCCACCCCTCAGACCACGTCTGGGCACGGTCGGCTGGCCGATGCCCGGCACCGCCGTCCGCATCGCGCAGGACGGCGAGGTGCTGCTCAGCGGCGGCCAGGTGTTCCAGGGCTACTGGGACGCCGAACGCGGCGAGGCCGTTCCCGCGCTGGACGGCGGCTGGTTCGCCACCGGGGACCTGGGCGCGCTCGACGAGGACGGCTACCTCACGATCACCGGCCGCAAGAAGGACATCATCATCACCTCGGGCGGCAAGAACGTCACCCCGGCCCCGCTGGAGGACTGGCTGCGCGCCCACCCGCTGGTCAGCCAGTGCATGGTGGTCGGCGACAACCGCTCGTTCATCACCGCCCTGATCACCCTGGAGCCGGACGGGCTGTCCCACTGGCGCCGGATGATGAAGAAGGAGGACGTCCCGCTGCGCGAACTCGTCCACGACGAGGAGCTCCACATCGCGCTGCAACGCGCGGTCGACGAGGCCAACCGGCTCGTCTCGCGCGCCGAGTCGATCCGCAAGTTCACCGTCCTGACCGTGGACTTCACCGAGGAGGCCGGCCATCTGACGCCGTCGCTGAAGCTGAAGCGGGACGCGATCACGCGGGACTTCGAGGCGGAGATCGAGGAGCTGTACCGGAAGTAGGCGTCCACCACGTGGTGTTCGGCTGCCCGTCGGGCTCCGACTCGTCGGCCGGGACGCGTTGCCTGGCCCCTTCGGGGAGCCAATACGCCGTCCAGCACGCGAAATTGGTCACGACATACCCCGCGGCCGCCTGTATTCTGATCGGCTTCACCGATCTTCGTGTGCTCAGCAGGAGGCCGCCGCGTGTCCGACCCCGACGGTCAGCCCCGTCCCGTTCCGACGCCGCCGCCCGCTCCACCGGCCCGGCCCCCGGTACCGCCCCTGCCTCCGGGCCCCCCGGTACCGGTCCCTGGTCCGCCGGATCCGCGAGGCGGCGGGCACCGCGTGTCGATCATCGCGGCGACGATCACCGCAGCGGCGACAGTCGTCGCTGCGATCATCGCTCCGGCCGCGCTGTCCGGCGGGGGCTCCCGCTCGGACGCGCCGCCGTCGGCCGCCTCGACAGAGGATTCCGAGACGGCGTCCGCCTCGCCCGGAGCAGCCGGGCCGTCCGCGTCCCCGTCGGACCGGCCGGTCGACAAGCTGCCGAGCGGGGCGACGAACGCGTCCACGCCGGACGCGCGTCCGCGAGTCGTCGCCTCTCCCGACATGGCGGCCACCGGGGCCGTCGTGACGCTCACGATCAGCGGTTTCGCCCCCGGGGATCAGCTCCGCATCAGCTTCTCGGACACCAGCCCGAAGATGGAAGTCGACATGCGCGATGTCATCGCGGGTCCCGACGGGGGCTGCGTCGCGGAGGTGAAGGTGCCCGCGGACCAGGGCGATGGTTACGAGAAGCCCAGGTTCCGCGTGTGGAGCGTGAGCGACGTGGACACCGACAACTCGGCCGACACCCCGTTCACCTACCTCGACTGAGGCCCGGAGGAGTCCCGCCGCACGGCGGCCGGTCCGCGGGTGATGCCGTGACGGTGCAGACGTGCGATCCCACTGCCCTTCCTCTTGTCTGATGCACCGTCAGGTACGACGATGGCCCCGCCGGTTCGTATCTGACGTGGCATCAGTTCTGTCGTGACTCACCTCGGTGAATCCCGGTGGGCCTCGGCGGCCCCGACGTCGAACCGGCGGACTCGGCTGACCTAGAGGAAAGGAGGCCGACCGGTGCCGATACTGCCCGCCGGACCGCTGTCGTACGGGATGCAGCTCCCGATCCAGTCGCAGAGCGCCATCTACGCGGAGCCGTGGGAGGCCGGGGCCACCCCGGCCGACCTCGCCGAGATCGCCCGCACCGCCGACCGTGTCGGGTTCGCCTATCTGGCGAGCTGCGACCATGTCGCCATTCCGCGCCGGCTCGCGGAGGGGATGAGCACCGTCTGGTACGACCCGGTGGCCACGCTCTCGTTCCTCGCGGGGGTCACCGAGCGCGTGCTGCTGATGAGCCATGTCGCCGTCGTCGGGCTGCGGCATCCGCTGGCCACCGCCAAGCAGTACGCGACCCTCGACCACCTCAGCGGCGGCCGGCTGATCCTCGGGGTCGGGGCCGGACATGTGCGCGAGGAGTTCGACGCGCTCGGGGCGGACTTCGACGGGCGCGGTGCCGTGCTCGACGAGACCGTCGACGCGCTGAAGGCCGCGCTCGGGCCGGAGGAGTACCCGGAGTTCGCCGGGGAGCGGTTCTCCTTCAGCGGGCTCGGCCAGCTGCCCCGGCCCGCCCAGGAACGGGTGCCGGTCTGGGTGGGCGGCTCCTCGCCCGCCGCGGTGCGCAGGGCGGCCGTGCGGGGGGACGGCTGGCTTCCGCAGGGTGATCCGCGCGGGAAGCTGCCGGAGCAGATCGCCCGGCTGCACGCCCTGCGGGAGGCGGCCGGGGTGGAGGAGCCGATCGTCGTCGGGGCCATCACCGAGCCGCTGTACGTGGGCGAGCCGGACTGGTCCGTGGGGCGGCGCACCCTCAGCGGGAAGCCGGAGGCGCTCGCCGAGTCGCTGCGGGAGTACGCGGCGATGGGCGTGCACCAGATACAGGTGCGGTTCCGCAGCCGCAGCAGGGCCGAACTGACCGATCAGATGGCGGCGTTCGCCGCCGATGTCGCACCTCACCTCGACAGGTAGGAGTCAGGCCATGGGCAAGCTGGACGGGCGGACCGTGCTGATCAGCGGCGCGGCGCGCGGGCAGGGCGAGCAGGAGGCGCGGCTCTTCGCCGCCGAGGGTGCGCGGGTGGTGATCGCCGATGTGCTCGACGAGCAGGGCGAGGCGCTGGCGAAGGAGCTGGGGGAGGAGACCGCCCTGTTCGTGCACCTGGACGTGAGCCAGGAGGCGGACTGGCAGGCGGCGGTCGCCGCGGCGAAGGGCGCCTTCGGGCGGATCGACGGGCTGGTCAACAACGCGGGAATCCTGCGGTTCAACGAGCTGGTGACCACGCCGCTGGAGGAGTTCCAGCAGGTGGTGCAGGTCAATCAGGTGGGGGCGTTCCTGGGGATCAAGACCGTCGCGCCGGAGATCGAGGCCGCGGGGGGCGGCACCATCGTCAACACGGCCTCGTACACCGGGCTGACCGGCATGGCGTTCGTGGGCGCGTACGCCGCGACCAAGCACGCGGTGCTCGGTCTGACCAAGGTGGCGGCGGTGGAGCTGGCGGCGAAGGGCATCCGGGTCAACGCGGTCTGCCCCGGTGCCGTGGACACCGCGATGACCAATCCCGCGGCGCTGGACCCGTCCGCGGACCCGGAGGAGTCGAAGGCCGCGGTGGACCAGCTCTACCGCAAGCTCGTCCCGCTCGGGCGGATCGGCCGGCCCGAGGAGGTCGCCGCGCTCGCACTCTTCCTGACCTCGGACGACTCCTCGTACATCACCGGGCAGCCGTTCGTCATCGACGGCGGGTGGCTGGCCGGGGTCAGCCTCTTCTGACCGCACCACCCATCTGGCCTGACGAGGCGTCAGGTATTGACGGGTCGGGGTGTCGGTGGAACAGTCGGACGCATCGGAATCTGACGGAGTGTCAGAAACTATTGAGGACGGTGAACCCCCTTGGAATTCGGGCTCTTTGTACAGGGGTATGTGCCCGCCGCGCGGGCCAAGGCGGACCCCGGGGCAGAGCACAAGGCGCTGATCGAGGAGACCGAGTACGTCATCCAGGCGGACAAGTCCGGCTTCAAGTACGCCTGGGCCTCCGAGCACCACTTCCTGGAGGAGTACTCGCACATCTCGGCCAACGACGTGTACCTGGGCTACCTCGCCCACGCCACCGACCGCATCCACCTCGGGTCCGGGATCTTCAACCCGCTCGCACCGGTCAACCACCCGGTGAAGGTGGCCGAGAAGGTCGCCATGATGGACCACCTCTCGGAGGGGCGGTTCGAGTTCGGCTCCGGCCGCGGGGCGGGCAGCCACGAGATCCTCGGGTTCATGCCGGGCATCACCGACATGAACCACACCAAGGACCTCTGGGAGGAGACCATCGCGGAGTTCCCCAAGATGTGGCTCCAGGACGAGTACGTCGGCTTCCAGGGCAAGAGCTGGTCGCTGCCGCCGCGCAAGATCCTGCCCAAGCCGTACGGGAAGTCGCACCCGGCGATGTGGTACGCGGCCGGCTCGCCGTCCTCGTACGCCATGGCGGGCAAGAAGGGGCTCGGCGTGCTGGGCTTCAGCGTCCAGAAGGTCTCCGACATGGAGTGGGTCGTCGAGTCCTACAAGACGGCCGTCAAGGACGCCGAGCCGATCGGTGACTTCGTCAACGACAACGTGATGGTCACCTCGACGGCGATCTGCGCCGAGACCCACGCGAAGGCCGTCGAGATCGCGGTGGGCGGCGGGCTCAACTACCTCCAGTCGCTGCTGTTCCGCTACCACGACACGTTCCCCCGCCCCGAGGGCATCCCGGAGTGGCCGGAACTGCTGCCGGAGTACTCCGAGGAGATCATCGAACTCCTCATCGCCGAGGAGCTGATGATCTGCGGCGATCCGGACGAGGTGCTGGCGCAGTGCCGGCGGTGGGAGCGGGCGGGCGCGGACCAGCTGAGCTTCGGGCTGCCGATCGGGATCAGCCCCGAGGACACCATCAACTCGATCAAGCTGATCGGTGAGCACGTGATCCCGAAGATCGACACGGATCCGGTCCACCGGACCACGCGGTTCCGCGACGCGGCGTAGTCCTTCCCGGACCCGGGGCGGAGCCCCCGCTACGAACGAGCGGCGTCTTCCCGGACCGCCGCTCCGCGAGCCGGGGTGCGTACCGCGGCCGTACGCACCCCGGCGCACCAACCACCCCCACCACCACCTCACCCCCCCCGCCGAGCAGGCGCGACCACCACCGAGAAGGCGCTACACCACCACCGAGAAGGGGACCCCGTCATGCTCGACCACCTCATCCGCGGAGCGACCGTCGTG
Source organism: Streptomyces sp. NBC_01260 (assembly GCF_036226405.1). Taxonomy (NCBI): domain Bacteria; kingdom Bacillati; phylum Actinomycetota; class Actinomycetes; order Kitasatosporales; family Streptomycetaceae; genus Streptomyces; species Streptomyces sp. NBC_01260. The sequence continues at coordinate 4,739,940 of NZ_CP108464.1, forward strand.
GACGGCACCGGCGGACCCTCCTACCTCGCGGACATCGGTATCCGCGACGGCCGCATCGCCGTCATCGCGGAACCCGGTACGGCCCCCGGTCCCGCCGCGACCACCGAGGACGCCACCGGCCTCGTGCTCGCACCCGGCTTCGTCGACCCGCACACCCACTACGACGCCCAGCTCTTCTGGGACCCGTACGCCACCCCGTCGATGAACCACGGCGTGACCACCGTCGCCGGGGGCAACTGCGGATTCACCCTCGCCCCGCTCCATCCGGACCGGCCCGAGGACGCCGACTACACCCGGCGCATGATGTCGCGGGTCGAGGGCATGGCCCTCAAGGCCCTGGAGGAGGGCGTCGACTGGAGCTGGTCCAGCTTCCGCGAGTACCTCGACGCCCTCGACGGGCGGATCGCCGTCAACGCCGGGTTCATGGTCGGGCACTGCGCCCTGCGCCGTCACGTGATGGGCCCCGCTGCCGTCGGCGGACAGCCCACCCCCGCTCAACTGGACGCCATGCTCGCCCTGTTCCATGACGCGATGGATGCCGGGGCGTGGGGCCTGTCCACCACTCAGTCCTCCACCCATGCCGACGGCGACGGACAGCCCGTCGCCTCCCGGCACGCGCTGCCCGAGGAACTCCTCGCACTCTCCCGGGCCGTCGGCGAGCACGAGGGCACCCAGATCGAGGCGATCGTCGCGGGCTGCCTCGACCAGTTCTCCGACGAGGAGATCGACCTGTTCGTCGACATGACGGCAGCCGCCGGGCGCCCGCTCAACTGGAACGTCCTGACCATCGACGCCGCCGTCCCGGAGCGGGTTCCGCGCCAGCTGGTCCCCAGCGAACGCGCCCGCCGCGCGGGCGGCCGGATCGTCGCGCTCACGATGCCGATCCTGACCCCGATGAACATGTCGTTCGGCACGTTCTGCGCCCTCAACCTGATCCCCGGCTGGGGCGACATCCTGTCCCTGCCCGTCCCCGAGCGCATCGAGCGGCTCCGCGACGCGGACACCCGGACCGAGATGCTGCGCCGGGCCAACAGCAAGGAGGCGGGCGTCTTCCGCCGCCTCGCGAACTTCGGCCGGTACGTCATCGGGGACACCTACAGCGCGGCCAACGAGGGCCTCGGCGGGCGGGTCGTCAACGACATCGCCGCCGAGCGCGGGCAGGACCCCTTCCACTGCCTCGTCGAGATCTGCGCGGCCGACGAGCTGCGTACGGTCCTGTGGCCGATGCCCACCGACAACGACCCCGACTCCTGGGCGCTGCGGCAGCGGACCTGGGAGCACGAGGACGTCATGCTGGGCGGCTCCGACGCGGGCGCCCACCTGGACCGGATGTGCGGCGCCCCGTACACCACCCGCTTCATCGGCGACTGTCTGCGCGGCCGCAAGCTCGTCCCGCTCGAAGCGGCCGTCAAGATGCTCACCGACGACCCCGCGCGCCTCTTCGGCCTGCGCGACCGCGGCCGCATCGAGGAGGGCTTCCACGCCGACCTCGTGCTCTTCGACCCCGAACGCATCGACGCGGGCCCCGCCACCCTCGTCCACGACCTGCCCGGTGACAGCCCCCGGCTCGACTCCAAGGCCCTGGGCATCGTGTCGGTCCGGGTCAACGGGGTGGAGACGCTCCGCGACGACAAGGTGACCGGCGCGGTTCCGGGTACGGTGCTGCGCTCCGGACGCGACACCCGGACGGTGAGCACCGTATGAGCGTCGACCGGTCCCATGAGCAGCGGCTGTTCATCGGCGGTGAGTGGACCGAGCCCGCCGACGGTCACTACGAGGTGATCAACCCGGCCACCGAGGACGTCGTCGGCCTCGCCCCCGAGGCGAGCCGCGCGCAGGTGTACGAGGCGGCCGCCGCCGCCCGGGAGGCCTTCGCCACCTGGTCCCGGACCCGCCCCGAGGAACGCGCCGCGATCCTCGACCGCGCCGCCGGCCTGATGCAGCGGGACTTCGCGGCCAACGCCGCCCTGGCCCAGGCGGAGAGCGGCGCCACCACCGGCACGGCGCGCGGGATGCAGGTGGCCGTCGGCGCCGCCCGGTTCCGGCGGTACGCGAAGGGCGCGCTGGAACCGGTGGAGGAGGCGGTACCGCCGCAGATCAACGAGGCCGGGCCGATGGGCCGGGCCGGGATCTTCGGGGCGCTCGCCGTCCGTCAGCCCGTGGGCGTCGTCACCTGCATCACCTCGTACAACAACCCCTGGGCCAACCCGGCCGGCAAGATCGCCCCCGCGCTCGCGATGGGCAACACGGTCGTCGTGAAGCCCGCACCGCAGGACCCGCTCTCCGTCTACCGGATGGCCGAGGCCCTCGCGGAGGCGGGTGTACCGGCGGGCGTCGTCAACGTCGTCAGCGGTTCGAGGGCCGAGGTGGGCGAGGCGGCCGTGGACTCGCCCGACGTCGACATGGTCAGCTTCACCGGCTCCACCTCGGTCGGGCAGCGCATCGCCGAGGTCTGCGGCCGGTCCATGAAACGGCAGCTGATGGAGCTGGGCGGGAAGGGCGCCGCCGTGGTGCTCGACGATGCCGACCTCGACTCGGCGGTGGCGGGCATCGGCACCACGTTCTCCTTCTACAGCGGTCAGATCTGTACGGCTCCGACCCGCGTCCTGGTCCAACGGGGCGCCCATGACGCCCTGATCGAGAAGCTCACGGGGTATGCCGGGTACCTGACGGTCGGCGATCCGACGGCGAAGGGCACCGTGGTCGGCCCGGTCATCTCCGCCGCCCACCGGGACCGCATCGAGTCGTACGTCGAACTGGGCCGCAAGGAGGGGGCCCGGATCGTCACGGGCGGCGAACGCCCCGCGCCGACCGGCCGCGGCTTCTACGTCGCGCCCACGCTGCTGGCCGACTGCACGCCGGACATGCGGGTCGTGCGGGAGGAGATCTTCGGCCCGGTCGTGGTGGTCGTCCCCTTCGACGACGAGGAGGAGGGCATCGCGCTGGCCAACGACAGCGACTACGGACTGATCGACTACGTCTGGTCCGGCGATGTGGCCCGCGCCTTCCGCGTCGCCCGCAGGCTGCGGGCGGGCGGGGTCGGCGTGAACACCATCGGCCGGAACATGGAGGCCCCGTTCGGCGGTTTCAAGCGGAGCGGTGTCGGACGCGATGTCGGCTCGTACGCCCTGCACGCGTACAGCGAACTCCAGGCGATCGTCTGGCCGGGCTGAGCCCGCGTCCGGCCGTTCCGGTACCCGCCGTCCCGCCCGGCCCACGCCGGCCGGGACCAGGGCCGCCCGGCCGGGGGCGCGTAGGACGAGCTCGTTCCCACGGGCAGGAACAGGTGCGTGAACAGGTGCGTGAACAGGGGCGTGATCAGGGGCTTTGACAGGGGCGGGGCGAGACGCCGAGCAAGTATCTCGCCATCAAGTATCTTGACATCGAGAATGACTCGCGGCAGGCTTCCCCCGGTCTGCGGGGCCGCAGAGCTGTTGATGCCGAGGTATCCGGGGGTGGGCGGTGCGACGCACCATGAGGGACAGGGGTGCGCGGGCGCCGAGGGGCGGGCCGGGGCTGCTGACGCAGTTGCGCAACCCGCCGGGCGGCCGGGACGCCCGGATCATGCTGCTCGCCCTGTCCGTCGACCGCACCGGATCGGGGCTGTGGGCGGCGTCGTCGGTTCTGTACCTCACCTTCGTGACGCATCTGAGCGCTCAGCAGATCGGTGTACTGCTGGGGGCGGCCGGGGTGGCGGGCATCGCCGGTTCACCCCTGGCCGGACGGCTGGCCGGCCGCCTCCCGCTGCGTCCGCTGCTGATCGGCTGCCATCTGCTCCGGCTGGTGACCCTGACCCTGGTGCTGCTGTGCTCGGGCTTCGAGGCGCTGCTGCCCGTCGTCGCCGTCACCTACCTGGGGGACAGGGCGGCGAAGACGCTGGAGATGCTGTTCGCCACCCGTGCGGCGGGTGAACGGCGCGCGGCCTACCAGGCGTTGTCCCGCAGCGCCGCCAACGCGGGCTACGGGGTCGGCGCCGGGATCGCGGCCATCGGCCTGGCCGTGGGCACCACGGACGCCTATCGCGCCCTGATCCTCGGCAACGCGCTGTCCTTCGTCGTCGCCGCGGTGCTGGTGTGGCGCACGGGCGAGCTGCGGGAGGCGACGGTCCAGGTGGCACGGGCGACGGCGGTCGCTGGGACCGCATCGCCGGAGACCGCGTCCCCGCAGGCCACGCACCCGGGAGGAACATCGTCGCGGACCGCGTCGAAGGCCGCCGTCGAGCGTGACTCCGCCCGGCCGAAGAGCCCTTGGCGGGACCGGGGCTACCTCCGGTTCGTCCTGCTCGACATCCCGATGAACCTCGACGACTCCGTCCTCGGCGTCGGCCTGCCGCTGTGGCTGGTGAACCGCACCTCCGCACCGCACGCCCTCGTACCGGCCTTCCTCGTCATCAACACCGTGCTGGTCGTCGTGCTGCAACTGGCCGTGTCGAAGCGGGCCGAGGGCCCGCACCGGACGGTCCGGGCACTGCTGGTGTACGGCGGCCTGATGTTCGCGTGCTGCGCGCTCCTGGCCGCCGCCACCCGGTGCGGGACCTGGACGGCCGCGGCGGTCCTGCTCGCCGCGGCGGTGCTGGTCACCCTGGCGGAGCTGATGCGGTCGGTGAGTTCATGGGAGCTGGCCGTCCTGTTGGCGCCCCCGGACGCGAGGGCTGTCTATCTCGGGGTGGCGGGCATGTCGCAGTCCATCCAGAAGTCCGCCGGGCCCCCGCTGCTGACCGGCGTGGTGATGGCTGCCGGACCGGCGGGATGGCTGGTGCTCGGCACGGTGGTCGCGGGGCTGGCGGTGGTGCAACGACGCGCCTGTGCCCAGCGGTTCCGTACCCTCGCGGCACCCGCCCCGGACCGCGCGCGGCCTGCCGGGCAGGTCCGGCTGGAGTAGCGCGGGTTCCCGGGCCCTGCGGACACGGCGCAGCGCCGCCCCGGCGGGCAGGCAGCCTGCCGCGCGCGGGGTCCGCCGGGCCGAGCGGTGTCCGAGGAGTGCAGCAGGGGTGCCCCCGTACCGCCCCGGGCGCCCGTTGGCCGACCGGGCCCGACGCGGTATCAATGGGAGGGACCGATGGCTGGAGGCCCCGTGCCCGAGCACGAGCAGGAACGCCGCACCACCCGAGCCCAGCGTCCACGACCGCAGGACCGCGAGTCCGACCGGCCGCCCGGTCCGGTCGCGGCACCGGGGTCCGCCGCGGAGATGGCGGTGCTGCAGCGAACCGTGGGCAACGCCGCGGTCGCCCGGATGCTCGCGGACCGCCCCGTTCAGAGGTCGGCGGTGCACGACGTGCTGGGCACGACGGGCCGCCCGCTCGAACAGCCGGTGCGCGAGGACATGGAGGCCAGGTTCGGCACGGACTTCTCAGATGTCCGGCTGCACACGGACGCCACCGCCCAGCGCTCCGCCGCGGAGATCGGTGCCCGCGCGTACACGTCCGGCAACCACATCGTCCTGGGCGGCGCGAAGACCGACGAGCACACCCTCGCCCACGAACTGACCCATGTGGTCCAGCAGCGTTCGGGGCCGGTGGCGGGAACGGACGACGGGACCGGGCTGAAGGTCTCGGACCCCTCCGACCGCTTCGAGCGGGCGGCGGAGGCCAACGCGCACCGGGTCATGGCCGCACCGCGTCCGCATGCCACCACCGAGGCCGGGGTGCAGCGCAGCACCGGGGGCGCGGCACGGGACCACGCCGCCGTGCAGCGGGCTCCGGCTGCCGCCGGGCCCGCGCCGGCCCTTGGCGCCGCGGTCCAGAGCGACGAGAACGCGGAAGGGGTCTGCGGCTACTTCTCCCGGGTGCGGGAGTGGGAGATCGCCAACCCGCAACAAGGAGTGATCATCCAGAAGGTGACCAGGGACTTCGCCGTGGAGCGGCACACCGGCCAGGGCTGGTCCCCGATCGACGGGCCGGGGCTGGACACCTACGTGAAGACCGGCGGGACGGTCAACGGGAGCGAGCTCCAGTACTGGGAGTTGTGGGTGGTCGGCGCCGACGGCACCATCAGCGACGGGGGCCACGACACCTTCGGCATGACCTCGCTGATCGAGAGCGACGCCCAGTTGCACAACACCACCCGGGGTTCTTTCACCATCAGTGGCGAGGCGCACTTCTACGCCACGGCGCAGGCCCCGACGGCCATGGGGTTCCAGCCCTCCGGGGCGGTCTCGGCGGGCGGCCTGTTCAGCCGCACCACCGATCCGCAGTCGGAGCTGGCCGCCCTCGGCATGACCCCGGCGGGCGGGCCGGTCCGGTACACCGCCCGGGCCAGCTGGGACAGCTCGGACCGGCGGACCCCCGCGGTGGCGGCCAAGCCCAGGACCACCGTGTACACACCGAAGTCGGCGTGGAGCCAGGTGCAGGAGAGCACGGCCTGATCCGGACGAAAGGGCCCGGGGTCTTTCGCCTAACCCTCCAGGAACACCGGATTGGTCAGTGCCGCCAAAGCCCCGGGCAGCCCCGCCACCGCGGCCGGGTGCCGGACCTCGGCCCGGACATAGGCGGCGTAGGCGGGCGTCGTACGCCACTCCACCGTCCCCGTGCCCGACGTCGGGAGCACCGCGGTGAACAGCGTCCCCTGGTCGGTGACGAAGTGCGCGGTGCAGTCCGGCACCCCGGTGACGTCGAGCCGGACGGTGACGGGGGTGCCGTCCCCCTCGACCCGCAGCCGCTCACCGATCCCGGCATGGCGCCCGCGCCCGCCGGAGGCGCCGAAGGACAGGCTGACGGCGGACGACTCGGCGATGTAGGAGCGCCCGGCGCGGATGCCCGTCACGATCGCCTCGCGCGACAGGTCGTCGGCCAGCACGACGGTCTGCGGGAGCCCGATCCGGTCCGGCTCCCGGTGCGCGTCGCTGTTGCCCATCGCCGGAATCCACGGCTTCGACGAACGGGTGGCCGCCACGAGGGAGTTGTCCCACTCGGCCAGGGCGATCTCGTCCTCCGGGGTGTACGCCCCGTTCCACACCTCCACCGCGTCGGCCTCGCCGAGGCCGAACTTCCAGTGGCAGCCGATGCAGGTGGCGTGCGGATGGGCGGGCACGACCAGGCCGCCCGCCCGGCGGACGGCCTTCGCGTAGCGCCCGAACCGGTTGTCCCGGGCCCGGTAGCGCCAGTCGACGAACGTCCCCGGGTCGGTGGCGAGCGCGAGCACGTGCCCGTTGCGGGTGGTGACCTCCTCGCCCGTGAGGACGAGCAGATCGTCACCCCACAGCCCGTCCCACGCGCCGTGCGCGGACGTGGTGTTGTGCTCGCTGCTGTTGATGAAGTCGAGCCCGGCCGCGCGCGCGGCGGCCGCGATCTCGGCCGGGGTCCGCTTGCCGTCCGAGTGGACGGAGTGCAGGTGGCAGTCCCCGCGATACCAGGCGCGCCCGCGCCCCCTGGCGCGCTCCGGCGGATACACGGGCCGCGGCGTGGCCGCGGTGGGCCCGGGGCGCAGGGTGACCGTCACCTCGTACGGCAGCCCCTCAGGGGCGACGGTGTAGGGGCCCAGCGCGATGTGCCAGGTCCCGGCCCGAACCGGTCCCGCGAGATAGCCGGGGGTCGCCTCGTCGGCCCGGATGAAGAAGGTGCCGCGCGCGCCGCCGGACCACCCCCGGAACCCCGGCCCGCCCAGCTCCGTGCCGCGCTCGTCGAAGATGCCGATGTCGAGGGCGTTGCCCTGCGTCCCGGCCGGGACGGGCGTCTTCTCGTACGTGTACGAGACCGCGATCTCGGCGACCCCGCGTGGGACGTCGACCGGCAGATACACGTAGTCGGGCGACCCGGCGGGCAGGACACCCCGCACGGTGCGGGTCCGGGGGCCGCCCTCGTCGGCGTCGGCGAAGCTCACGGTCCCCCACGTTAGGGCGGTGGCGGCCGTACCGACGACAAGGCCACGCCTGGCGATCGGGCGGTGTGCGGGATGCGGTGCGGGAATCGGTTCGGGCATGTGGGCGCTCCCCGGGGTGCGGTGGGCCGAGACGAGTGTGCGTACCGACACCGTGGCGGGGGGCGATGAATGCCGTGTGAACGCGGGGAGTTCGGGGCGGGACGGGAGGCCGGGGCCACAGATCCCGCTCGGCGTTGATCACGGCCGCCGGCGTTGCCCGGCCGGTACCGTGGCTGCCGGTCTCACCGGTACCCGCAACCCGCTCCCTCGCGGGAGTGAAGGACACGTGATGAGCAGTCAGATCGAGATACCCGCACGCCTGGTGCCGCTCCTGGACCAGTTCGACTTCGGTTGCGAGCGCCTGCTCGGCCGTATCGAGGGGCCGGTGGTGGACAGCGGCAACGGAGTGGAGGTCGAAGCCACCCCCATGACTGACGCGGAGTACCTCTGGGAGCCGGTGCCCGACTGCTGGTCGGTCCGCCGTCAGGTGGACCGGCCGGGAGCAGGCGCCACCGCGCTGGTGGGGGCGGGTGACTGGGGCCGGGACTCGGCGGACTCGCCGCACCCGGTGCCGCCGCCCTTCACCACGATCGCCTGGAGGCTGACCCACCTCGGTGAGATGCTGGCCGTCCGCGCCGATCACGCCGGCGGTACCCGCACGCTCACCAAGGGCGACTACCGGGTGAGCCCTGACGCCGCCGGGGCGATCGCGGGCTTCTCGGCCGCCGCCGCGGCCTGGCGCGAGGCCCTGCTCGCCGCCGACGAAGTCGTGCTCGACAGGATCGGCCACTGCACGTACCCGCACGGCAGTGACGCGGAAGAGCCGTTCATCGACATCGTCTGGTGGGTGAACCGGGAACTTCTGCACCACGGAGCCGAGATCGCCCTGCTCCGCGACCTCTACCGGTACCGGTCGTAGGGAGCGCTTCGCGGCGCTCGGGCAGGCCGCCGCGGCCGGGGCGGCCTGGGTTCCTAGTGCTCTGACCGCAAAGGTTCACCGGTTTGGGTATCTCCGGCCCTGCACCCGCTCAGGAGGCGGTCGTTGTTGCCCAGGTTCGGAACAGGGTGAGGGCCTCGGTGAGGTTTCCGGGACCGCACGCGGCGTGGAAGGTCTTCTCAGCTATCCAGGTGCGGACCCAGTCCTGCGTGCCGCGGTTGACCTCCTGGAGGTTGTAGTCGCGTCCTTCCAGGTCCGTCTCCGTCAAATCGATCTCGATGGTCCAGCCGGGATTGTCGAGCGTGGCAATCTTCACGCCCCACTCGTGCTCCCAGTCGCCGTCGCACTGCTGCGTGTACCAGTTCTGCAGCCAGTCGAGAAGGGACTCCGAATCGCTCATGGCAGGAGATGCTAGGCGAGTCGCGCGCCGGGTTCGGGCGGGACTGGTCCGTCCTGCAGGGGAGAAGCGATGGCGGAACCGGTGCGAGTACGCAGACTGACCGACCAGGAGGGGCAACGACTGCAGCAGATCGTGCGCCGGGGCAGCACCAGCTCGGTGCGCTACCGCCGCGCGATGATGCTGCTGGCGTCGGCCGGCGGGAACCGGGTGCCGGTCATCGCCCAGCTCGTGGCCGCTGACGAGGACACCGTGCGTGATCTCATCCACCGCTTCAACGGTGCGACGTGAGGTCGCACATTCCAAGTGAGAGAGGCAAGGGAAGGGAGCCGCTCTTCCGGTCGGTGATCAAGGACCGGTCCCCGACCCCGGGCGCGACGCTGGTAACGGCGTGGTGCTGAGCCGGGGTAGTTGCTCAAGGAGACTGCGGGGCCACCGCGGACTTACAAGCAGGGGAAGCCCAGCAGGACGAACGAGAGTGAACCCTTGTATTTACGGCTCGTAAGGTGGACGCCGCGTCTGTGGTCTGTAAACGGCGGCGGAAGGACTGGATGTTGCAAAGCATCAGGCGGCCTCGGTGTTCGTTATCGCCGAGGCGATGATCACCGCTTGTCCCGGGTCATAGAGGGCGTGCTCGCTGGGTGCAACTTGGATGTGTGGAACACGGTAACCCCGTAGTGGTCCGGAGGGTTATCCGGTAAGCCCGAGGCAACGAGGGCCCAACTCCGCTGCGGGAACAGGAAGATTCGAGAAGCGAATGCCGCTGGGGCGAAAGCTCAGAGGAAAGACCGGATAGACGAGACTTCCCTCGCCGGTTATAACTCGGTGGATACCGGGCCCCGTGCTCGGACCCGAAAGGGTGCAGACGCGAATCTGGTGGACCTTTGAAGTGAAACTGAACAGCAACCCGAACAGTGCTGCAAGTTAGATGCAAAGGAGGTGGGAGGATGAGCCGAAAAAATACGTGTGACGCCTCGCGCGTCCCGGCAAACGGAGGCATTGACGCGGAACTATCAGCCTACTGGCACAGTATCGACTGGGCCGGGGCTGAACTACGCGTAAGGCAGCTCAGGCAGCGAATCTTCAAGGCGGCAAATGCTGGAGATCTGAAGAGGGTTCGAAATCTTCAGAAGCTCATGCTGCGATCTCACGCGAACACGTTGGTCAGTGTGAAGCGAGTGACGCAGACAAGCTCCGGCAAGGCTACGGCGGGGATAGATGGAGAGCGTGCCCTGAATCCGAGGGACCGGGCGAGGCTAGTACGGCAAATAAGTGCCGAGTCCGGGCTCGAAGTCATGCCCGTCAAGCGTGTATACATCCCTAAGGCCAATGGGAAAGTGCGGCCACTTGGCATTCCGGTGATCCGGGATCGAGTCCACCAGGCCCGCGTGAAGAACGCGCTGGAGCCTGAGTGGGAGGCACGGTTCGAGGCCAGGAGTTATGGGTTCAGACCGGGCCGAGGCTGCCATGACGCGATCGGGTTCATTTTCAATGTGGCCTCGAAGAAGGCGTCCAGGAGGCTCTGGGTGCTGGATGCGGATTTGGCGGCAGCGTTCGATCGCATCAACCATGAGCGCCTGATGGAGGCGGTCGGCACGTTTCCCGGGAGGGAGGCAGTCGAGCGCTGGCTGAAGGCGGGGGTGATGGACAGGGGGAGGTTCGCGCCGACGGAGGAGGGCACTCCGCAAGGCGGCGTGATCAGCCCGTTGCTGCTGAACATCGCTCTGCACGGGATGGCGACGGCTATCGGGGCGGATGTCGACCCGACAAGTCGGGCGGGCGTAAGGAACCCGCCCCCTGCGCTGGTGAGATATGCGGACGACTTCGCGGTGTTCTGTGCCACGGAGGAACAGGCAGGAAAGGTCAGGAGACAACTGGGCCTTTGGCTGGCGCCGAAGGGGTTGGCCTTCAATGACGAGAAGACCCGCGTGGTCCACGTTGATGACGGATTCGACTTCCTCGGATTCAATATCCGAAGGTATCAGGGAAAGCTGATCATCAAGCCGAGCAGGGGTGCCGTGGAGAAGGCGCGGCGCAAGATCAAGGAGATCGTCCGGGATGGGCGGGGCGAGTCGGTGGATTCTTTAATCCGGCAGCTCAATCCTTTCATCAAAGGATGGGCGACCTACTATCGTACCGTTGTGTCAAGTGAGATATTCCATAATCTTGACGACTATGTCTTTACCGCCTTGCGGAGGTGGGGCATAGCAGGCCACAGGAACAAAAGCTGGCGATGGATTGCCCACCGCTACTGGGGCCAGTTCAAGAGTGGCAGCAAGGACAAGTGGGTATTCGGGGATCGCCGTAGCGGCCTCCATGTCCACAAGTTCTCTTGGACCAGGATCAGCAGGCATGTGATCGTCAAGGGCACATCGTCCAAAGATGATCCAATGCTGACCGAATACTGGGCGGCACGGAACCAAAAGCGCGGGTTCCCACAGGCGGACAAGAAGTCTCATGTCTGGCTTGCGGCGCGACAGAGGGGACTGTGTACCCAGTGCGGGCTGGATCTGGTTGCGGGGGCGGAATACGAGCCCGACAACGTCCGAGAATGGGCGAGATGGTTCGAATACGGCTCCCGTACGCTCAGCGTCCACCAGAAGACGGGCGCAGGTGCCGCTGGCTCCGCTTGGAAGAATCTCGAACTTCTGCACGCCGGCTGCCATCGGCAGCTCCATGCCGGGAGCCATGAGAATCAAAACAACTGCCGCCCACAGCGGTCTGCTTGAGCCGGATGCGCTTAATGGCGCACGTCCGGTTCTGAGGGGGGCCCGGCGCAGTAATGCGTCGGGCCTACCCGACAGATCGGCCTGGCCTGCCTGGACCCTCAGTGGGCGGGAGGCCGTCCCCGCCTACTCAACGCTGACGACGAGGACTTCGTCATCGCGATGGCCACCACCCGCCCGGTCAAACTAGGCCAGCCCTTCACCCGCTGGTCGATCCGCAAACTTGCCGCCTACTTGCGCAGAGTCCCCGACCGCGTGATCCGCATCGGCCGCGAGGCCCTGCGCATACTCCTGTCGCGACGCGGCGTTACTTTCCAACGCACCAAGACCTGGAAGGAGTCCACCGACCCGCAACGAGACGTCAAACTGGACCGCATCGAGCACGTTCTGGAGCACTTACCAGACCGTGTTTTCGCGTTCGACGAGTTCGGGCCGCTCGGCATCCGCCCCACCGCAGGATCCTGCTGGGCGCCACGAAACCGACCCCAGCGGATCCCGGCCACCTACCACCGCACCCACGGCGTCACCTACTTCCACGGCTGCTACTCCATCGGTGACGACGTCCTGTGGGGCGTCAATCGCCGCCACAAGGGCGCCGCGCAGTCCCTGGCCGCGCTGAAGTCGATCCGCGCTGCCCGGCCCGATGGCGCCCCCATCTACGTAATCATGGACAACCTGTCCGCCCACAAAGGCGCCAAGATCCGGGCCTGGGCGAAGAAAAACCGTGTTGAGCTGTGTTTCACCCCGACCAACGCCTCCTGGGCGAATCCGATCGAGGCCCACTTCGGGCCCCTACGACAGTTCACCCTGGCCAACTCCCACCACCCGAACCACACGGTTCAGACGCGCGCACTGCAGGCATATCTACGCTGGCGCAACACCAACACCCGCCACCCCGACGTCCTCACAGCCCAGCGACGAGAACGCGCCCGAATACGCAGCGAGAAGGGCATGCGCTGGGGAGGACGCCCCCTCGCCGTCGCAGCATGACCTGCAAACCCGGTGAACCTATGCGGTCACAGCACTAGTGTGATGCGCCAGAAATCCTGATGGTTAGTCAGTACCCTGTTGTCATGTCACATCCCGGCCCTTCTGCTGTGAAGATCACGTTGTCAGGGGAAGAGCGTGCCGAGTTGGTGCGCCGGACGGAATGGCCAGACCGGCGCTCGGCCGAGAAGGCTCGGATCCTCCTGGCGTGCGCTGAGGGCATGTCGAACGCGGGTGTCGCACGCGTCGTCGGTGTCCAGGCCAAGACGGTTGGCAAGTGGCGTCGGGCTTTCGCCGCAGAGCGGATGGCCGGGCTTGAGGACGCCGGCTGGATCGGCCGACCCAAGGCCGACCTGGTCCTGAACGAGGCTGAGCGGACGCAGCTGACGCAGTGGGCGCGGCGGGCGAAGACCGCTCAGTTCCTCGCGTTGCGAGCCAAGATCGTGCTGCGCTGCGCGGAGGGCGGGACGAACCAGCAGGCCGCGGCCGACCTCGGCGTCGACAGATCGACCGTGGACCGCTGGCGGGCCCGGTTCATCGCCAAACGCCTCGACGGTCTGCACGACGAGCCCCGCTCGGGTCGGCCACCCTCGATCCTTCTCGACCAGGTCGAAGAGGTCATCGTGGCCACCCTGGAGTCGACCGCGGGCAGAGACACCCACTGGTCACGGGCCTCGATGGCTCAGCGCACCGGCCTGTCGAAGTCGACCATCGGCCGGATCTGGAAGAAGTTCGACCTCAAGCCGCACCTGCAGGACTCCTTCAAACTGTCCACCGACCCGCAGTTCGTCGCCAAGGTCGTCGATGTCGTCGGTTTGTACCATCACCCGCCCGAGAAGGCGGTCGTGCTCTGCGTGGACGAGAAATCCCAGATCCAGGCCCTGGACCGCTCACAGCCGGTCCTGCCGATGATGCCGGGCATGCCCGAACGCCGGACCCACGACTACTACCGGCACGGCATCACCAGCCTGTTCGCCGCCTTCAACATCACTGACGGCACCGTCATATCTCAGCTTCACCGCCGCCACCGCGCGATTGAGTTCAAGAAGTTCCTGATCCGGATCGACAAAGCGGTGCCCGTCGGGCTCGACGTCCATCTCGTCTGTGACAACTACGCCACCCACAACACCGCCGAGATCAAAACCTGGCTGGGCAAACACCCCCGCTTCCACATCCACTTCACTCCGACCGGCTCCTCCTGGATGAACCAGGTCGAGCGGTGGTTCGGCCTACTGACCGACAAGCTCATTCGCCGCGGCGTCCACAGGTCCGTGAAGGCCCTGGAGGACGACATCACCGCATGGATCGACACCTGGAACGAGAACCCAAGGCCCTTCACCTGGACCAAGACCGCCGACGAGATCCTCAACTCCCTCGCCGATTACCTCGCCAAGGTCGGAACCGATAGCCAGCAGACAGGGCAGAACTAACCATCAGGATTTCTGGCGCATCACACTAGTGCCGCATCAGGCAACGTTCGCCCTGCTGACGACTTCGCGTAGGCGTTCATGGGTGGCGTGCTTGTTCCGCCAGATTATGTAACGGCGGATCATGCTGCCCTGGGCCTTGTGGCTGGAATGGTCGGTGCCGTCGAGGGCGAAGTACCGCAGGGCGGTGAACTGGGCCTCGATCCGGTTGAGCCAGGAGCTGTTGGTCGGGTGTAGGAGATCTCGACATTGTTCGCCGAGGCCCAGGCCCCGACCCGCTGGCACCGTTTCGTCGTCAGGTGCGGTGAGTAGTTGTCGCAGACGATCGCGATGCGCACGTCCGTCGGGTGAAGCGAGCGCAGGTAGCGGCAGAACTCCAGGAACTTGGAGCGGTTCTTGGTCTTCTTGATGTGACCGTAGAGCTGGTCCTTGGCGAGGTCGTAGGCGGCGAACAGGTGCCTCACCCCGTGCGGGCGGGTGTAGGTCGCCCGCCGGCGGGGCCGGGGCTCACGTTTGGGGTCCTTGTGCTGGCCGCCGCGTTCGGCCCACTGCCGGCCGGGATGAGGCTGGAGATTGAGCGGCCCGAACTCGTCCAGACAGAAGACGACTTCGGGCTCGTCGTCGTCGGGTATGACCTCGCCGTCGGCGATCGAGTAGAGGTGCTCGACACAGGCCTTCTTGGCCGCGTAGTCAGGGTCGCGTGAGGTCTTCCAGGTCTTCACGCGTTGAAAGGAGACGCCTTCCTCGCAGAGCATGATGCGCAGCCCCTCGTGGCTGATCTCGTCGACCACCCCCTCGGCGGCCAGGAAGTCGGCCAGCTTGGCCAGGCTCCAGGTCGAGAACGGCAGGCCGTGCTCAGCCGGCTTGGACTTGGCAATCTTCTTGATCTCCCGACGCTCGGGCAGCGAGAACGTCCTCGTCCGTCCGCCCTTGTATTTTGGGTAGAGCGAGTCGAAGCCGCCCGTGTTGAAGTTGTGGATCACATCGCGGACCCGGTCCGCGCTGGTGAACGTCACCTCGGCGATCTTCGCGACAGGCATGCGCTGGGCGGACAACAGCACCATCTGGGCCCGCCGCCAGGTCACTACCGACGCGGCGCTCCGGCGGACGATCCGCAGCAGCCGCCTGCCCTCGTCGTCATCGATCTCACGGACCTGCACGCGTTCAGCCACGTGATTATTCTGACTGCCCGCTTCCAGACCATGCCGGGCCGCAGACCTGGCTGCTGACGGTTCAGAAGAAGAGGCAAAATGGAATCATGGATGCTGGGATCGCCGCGCTACTCGGCGCCGCCGTAGGTTCTTTCGCCACCATCGGCGCGGCGATGGTGAACGGGCGTGCTACCGCACGCTCGCAGTTTCGCCAGTCGCGTAGGCAGCATCGCAGGGACGCCTACGCGAACTACCTCGGTGCTCTTCACGATCGAGACATCGCCATGGACGCGGTGTTGGGCGCACTCCAGCCAGGGACTCCTGACCTGCTGGATGTGGACGAGAAGGTCCACCGTTTCGTCGAGCTGGCGCGGGACGTCCACCGTGCCGTTGAAGTTGTCAGTCTTGAAGGTCCGCCTTCGATAGTGGAAGCGGCCGACCGTGTGGCTCACGCATCCGGCGACCTCTCCAACGTGATGCGGCGCATGGTGAAGAACGCCCATTCAGGAGACTCCTCCCAGAAGGTGGTGGACACCGCTCTCGCCGCCGAGCGAGAGCACGCCCTCTACCAGGCCGTGAAGGGCTTCCGCGCGGCAGCTGGCGATGTCCTCGGCAATGCGAACTGACCACTCCGTCCTTGCGCCACCAGGGCGACACGCCTCACAACGGTGCAATTCGGCATGGTCCGGTCACCAGGTCAATGCCGTCCAAACACGGCAACCGGGCAACACGTCACGACAGGGCGAACGTTGCCTGATGCGGCACTAGTGTGATGCGCCAGAAATCCTGATGGTTAGTTCTGCCCTGTCTGCTGGCTATCGGTTCCGACCTTGGCGAGGTAATCGGCGAGGGAGTTGAGGATCTCGTCGGCGGTCTTGGTCCAGGTGAAGGGCCTTGGGTTCTCGTTCCAGGTGTCGATCCATGCGGTGATGTCGTCCTCCAGGGCCTTCACGGACCTGTGGACGCCGCGGCGAATGAGCTTGTCGGTCAGTAGGCCGAACCACCGCTCGACCTGGTTCATCCAGGAGGAGCCGGTCGGAGTGAAGTGGATGTGGAAGCGGGGGTGTTTGCCCAGCCAGGTTTTGATCTCGGCGGTGTTGTGGGTGGCGTAGTTGTCACAGACGAGATGGACGTCGAGCCCGACGGGCACCGCTTTGTCGATCCGGATCAGGAACTTCTTGAACTCAATCGCGCGGTGGCGGCGGTGAAGCTGAGATATGACGGTGCCGTCAGTGATGTTGAAGGCGGCGAACAGGCTGGTGATGCCGTGCCGGTAGTAGTCGTGGGTCCGGCGTTCGGGCATGCCCGGCATCATCGGCAGGACCGGCTGTGAGCGGTCCAGGGCCTGGATCTGGGATTTCTCGTCCACGCAGAGCACGACCGCCTTCTCGGGCGGGTGATGGTACAAACCGACGACATCGACGACCTTGGCGACGAACTGCGGGTCGGTGGACAGTTTGAAGGAGTCCTGCAGGTGCGGCTTGAGGTCGAACTTCTTCCAGATCCGGCCGATGGTCGACTTCGACAGGCCGGTGCGCTGAGCCATCGAGGCCCGTGACCAGTGGGTGTCTCTGCCCGCGGTCGACTCCAGGGTGGCCACGATGACCTCTTCGACCTGGTCGAGAAGGATCGAGGGTGGCCGACCCGAGCGGGGCTCGTCGTGCAGACCGTCGAGGCGTTTGGCGATGAACCGGGCCCGCCAGCGGTCCACGGTCGATCTGTCGACGCCGAGGTCGGCCGCGGCCTGCTGGTTCGTCCCGCCCTCCGCGCAGCGCAGCACGATCTTGGCTCGCAACGCGAGGAACTGAGCGGTCTTCGCCCGCCGCGCCCACTGCGTCAGCTGCGTCCGCTCAGCCTCGTTCAGGACCAGGTCGGCCTTGGGTCGGCCGATCCAGCCGGCGTCCTCAAGCCCGGCCATCCGCTCTGCGGCGAAAGCCCGACGCCACTTGCCAACCGTCTTGGCCTGGACACCGACGACGCGTGCGACACCCGCGTTCGACATGCCCTCAGCGCACGCCAGGAGGATCCGAGCCTTCTCGGCCGAGCGCCGGTCTGGCCATTCCGTCCGGCGCACCAACTCGGCACGCTCTTCCCCTGACAACGTGATCTTCACAGCAGAAGGGCCGGGATGTGACATGACAACAGGGTACTGACTAACCATCAGGATTTCTGGCGCATCACACTAGTTGGTCGTGTGCGTGGGGTAGACCTGAACGTCGGTGTAGGCGCCCTTGATCTCCCCCGCGCCCGCGGGCCACTTCAGGCTCACGGTGTGGGTCTCGTTCGGGGGCGTCACCAGGATGTTGGTCGGGTCCGCGAGGCTGTTACCGCTGTTGTCGATGTCGTAGGCGAGGTTGAAGACAGCGGCGTCGCCGGGCTTCAGGGTGGTGATGCGCGGCTGGGCGTGGCCGCGCTCGATGGGGTTCGAGGTGTTGTCGGCGTCCTTGATGTCGACACCCGCGAAGCCCGTCGCCGAGCAGGTGGTCGAACCCCGGTTGATCATGGTGATGTCGATCCTGCCGGACTCCTCGTCGGGCGCGGCGTCCATGGCATCGATGGCCAGGTCCTCCGTCTTGCAGAACGTGGTCTTGCCGCCGGTCGTCGTCGCGCCGTTCGCGCCGTTCGCGGCGGCGCGGGACTCGGTGTCCTCGCCGGAGCCCGACTTCGCGCTGCCGGCCTCCGAGCCGCCCTCCGACTTCGAGCCACCGCCCGAGGACGAAGAATTCGAGGACGAGGCGGACGAGGAGCCCTTGGCGGACGAGTCCTTCCCGGAGCCGTCGTTGCCACAGGCGGTGAGCGAGAGGGTGGCGACGACCCCGATGGCGGCGAGAGCGGTGATGCGGGTGTACTTCATGGTGTTCCCCCGGAACGAGCGCGGTGCGTGTGGTCTGCATCATTTTTATCTCGCACCGGGTTACAGGCGGTCTTCAGCGACGTTCGCGTTCTGTCACAGGCGTATTGACCTCACGGTCCGCCGAGGCGCCACCGTACGGTCACTGGTGGGCGGCCGCCGCCGATCCCGCGGCCTGTGGCCCCTCTTCGGGCTGTGAAGGTGCTCCAGCGGCTGATCCGCGACGCGGGCGGGACGGTCGCCTGACAGACCACCGGCCCCTCCCGCTCACCCCCGTACGGAAAGCACGGAGTCACCTCTCCAACGCGTCCTAGAAGGCTCCTCCGCTGTCCACCGAGGTGGTGTCCTCGCGTTCCCACGGCTCGGTGCGCATGAGGCTCGTCCTCAGCCGCCCGCGCCGTTCCTCGTCGAGCGCCGCCGGTTCGGGGTGCGGGAGTCCGGCGCAGTGGGCACGGAAGGGGTCGCGGCGGTCCGGCCAGAAGCGCAGGGTGAGCCAGACCAGCGGGACGGCGAGCATCAGGCCGGTGATCACGACGAGGAACAGCCCGAAGAGGAGGTCCCCGGCCCCGGCAGGCGTCTCCTTGCCCAGGAACACCCGCTGCACGGGGTAGAAGAAGGACAGCGCGAGCGCGGTCGCGCAGGCCGCCGTGCCGAGACCGTCGTTCCTGCGGCCGGACCAGCGCGGCACCCTCGCGTCCTGCTCCCGCAGGAAGTCCTCCCGGATCGCGCGCAGTTCGGGAATGAGCCGCAGCTTCCGCAGAGTGACCGGACCGTGCCGCCGTACGGCGTCCAGCAGGGCGGAGGCGACGGGGTGGCCGGTACCGGCGTCGCCGCCGTCCGTCACGCTCAGCCGTCCCTCGGCGTCTATCGTCAGGCGTCCTTCGAGCATCAGGACGGCGGCCGCGTGTCCGTCGGCGTCGTGTGCCTCGCCCGCCGTGGCGACGGCATGGTACGGATCGATGTCCAGGTGTCCGAGCGAGGCGGCGGCCGCCCGGTCGGACCGGTCCCGCACCAGCCACAAGGCGGCCAGCACTCCGTACACACCCACAGCGGCCGCCAACGCGGCTCCGGAAAGCTGGAGTTGGGTCACGATGCCCATGATGGCAGCGCCACCCGGACCGGGCCAGATGGCATGCGCTCACGCGCCCGCGCACGGCCGGGAGGCCAGCCGTTCCGCGGCGCCCGGATTCCGGCCTCTACGCTGTGCCGACGCATCCGCACCGGCACCTGGTGCGGAGGGCGAGAAGGAGGGGACATGCGAAGACATGTGCTGTGGGGCACGGTGGCCATGACGGTGGCCATGACCGTGCTGGGGGCGTCATCGGCGCAGGCCGAAGGGCGGGGTGACATCCGTGTCACCAAGGCGGTGACCAACAACGGCAAGAGCGTCATCGTCGGCATCAGCAAGACGGTGACCTTCCCGATCAAGCTGACGATCAAGGACAACTCCGGCGTCAAGAGGCTGGAACACATCGACGCGAGCAGCACCGGCTCCACCGCGGGCGGCCCGGTCGAGTGGATGGGGACCAGCTGCAAGAAGCTGAGCCGCACCACCTCGGAGTGCACAGCGACGATGAGCATCAATCCGCACTCCTTCCCTTGGTACAGCGACACCAACGCCAACGTCACCGCCGGTGAGTGGGCCGCGTGGGGCAACGTCCAGGCGAACGACGGGGATTACTGGCTCTTCGACCGGGTCGCCCTGTTCAAGTTCAAGCGCGCCGCGACCCTGACGGCGGCCGCCACGCGCCCCAACCCCTTCAGCCACAGCAAGCAGGTCAAGGTCACGGGCACGCTGGCCCGTGCCGACTGGGAAGCGCTGAAGTACCGGGGGTACAGCGGCCAGAGCCTCAAGCTCCAGTTCAGGAAGACCGGCGCAGCCTCTTACACGACGGTGAAGACCGTGCGGACGAACAGCGCGGGCAAGGTCGCCGCCACCGTCGACGCGACCTCTTCCGGCAGCTGGCGCTGGTTCTACCAGGGCACCGCGGCCACCATGCAGGTCGCGTCGCCGGGCGCGGCCATGAGCCTGGCCAAGCCCACGCTGCACGCTGCCCCACGACTGGGTTAGCCAAGCTCCGAGGGGAGCCCTGTCCCGGCCGAACAGGGGGCCGGGACAGGGCGCGAGGAACGCCCACGAGGAGTCGCGCCGGCAGCGGACACCGGTACGCGGTACGGGCACGTCGGCGCACGCTCGACGGTTGGCCTCCCGGAGGCGCCGAGGGCTCGGTTTTGCGCACCGGACGGCATACGTTTGGGCGGTCACCCGACGACGACGGAGGTGTCCTCGCATGCGGATCGCCACAACGATCTTCCTCACCGACGAGACGATCACACCGGTACGGCTCGCGCGCCAGCTTGAGCAGCGGGGATTCTCCGGGCTCTACCTCCCGGAGCACACCCATATCCCGGTGAGCAGGCAGACCCCGTACCCGGCGGGCGGCGAGCTGCCGCCCGAGTACGGCCGCACCCTGGATCCCTTCGTAACGCTCGGGCAGGCCGCCGCGGTCACCGAACGCCTGGCGCTCGGCACCGGCATCACCCTGATCGCCCAGCACGACCCGATCGACCTGGCCAAGCAGATCGCCACCCTCGACCACCTCTCCGGCGGCCGCTTCACCCTGGGTCTCGGCTTCGGCTGGAACGTCGAGGAGGCCGCCGACCACGGCGTGGACTGGCGCACCCGCCGCGATCTCGGCCGCGACCGCATGGCGCTGATGCGCGCTCTGTGGTCCGACGAACCAACGGCTTACAAGGGCGAGTTCGGCTCGGTGCAGGCCAGCCACGCCCACCCGAAGCCCTTCCAGCAGCCCCGCGGCCCGGTGGTCGGCCCGCGCACCCTGATCGGCGGTGCGGCCGGACCGAAACTGTTCGCGCACATCGCGGAGTACGCGGACGGCTGGCTCCCGATCGGCGGCCGCGGCCTGACGGAGTCCGTGCCGCAACTCCGTACGGCCTGGGAGTCGGCGGGCCGCGACCCGAAGGACCTCCAGGTGGTCCCGTACGCGGTCCTGCCGGGCGCCGGCAAGCTGGCTCACTACACGGACCTGGGCATCGAGGAGGTCGTCCTCCAGCTGCCCCCGGCGGGCGAGGCGGAAGTGCTGCGGACGCTGGACGCGTACGCGGAATACCTCTAGAGCGGCTCACCGAAGGCTGCGGGCCGGTGGAAACCGGCTGGAGTGCCGCCGGCGGCGGTGATGGAATGACGCGATGCGAGATGACGCGTCAGCGGTGACGGTGGAGCGTGGGCGGTACCCGGACGCGGTGACGCCCTGGCAGGACCCGGCCTGGCGGGAGGCCGCCCTCGCCTGGGCGGAGCGCACTCTCGCCGCCCACGGCCTGCGCACGACCAGACGGCTCGCGGTGCGGCTGCGGCCGTGGTCGGTGCTCGTACGGATGACGGCCGAGGGTGAACCCGACGTGTGGTTCAAGGCCAACCCGGCCGCCGCCGCCTTCGAGGCGGGCCTGGCCGAGGCGCTGGCCCGCTGGGTCCCCGGCCACGTACTGGAGCCGCTCGCCGTGGACGCCGCCCGCGGCTGGTCGCTGCTCCCGCACGGCGGCACGCTCTTCCGGGACACGCTCCGCCAGGACCCCGCCGACGAGCGAGCGTGGGAGGAGCCCCTGCGCCAGTACGCGGCCATGCAACGCGCGCTCGGCCCCCGAGCAGGGGAAATGGGTCAACTCGGCGTCCCGGACGCCCGGATGGCCGTGCTTCCCGCCACCTTCGACCGGCTCGTCGAGGAGAACGCCACCCTGGACCCCGCCACCCGCACGGCACTGCGCGAACTGCGCCCCCGCTTCAACGGCTGGTGCGACGAACTCGCGGCGACCGGAATCCCCGACTCGCTCGACCACGCCGACCTGCACGACGGACAGTTCTTCGCCCCCGGACCGGGCCGCTTCACCTTCTTCGACTGGGGAGACGCCGCCCTCTCCCACCCCTTCTGCAGCCTCCTCGTCCCGCTGCGCACCGCAGCCGAGCGGCACGGACCACAGGTGCTGCCGAAGCTGCGTGACGCCTACCTGGACCCGTGGACGGACACCGGACTCACACCCGCTGAGCTGCGGCGCGCCGTGAGCCTGGCCTGGCGCCTGGCCGCCGTGGGCCGAGCGTGCTCCTGGGGCCGGCTCTTCCCCGGGGCGGGCGAGGCGCCGGCGACGACGGGGGACGCGGAGAGCGCACGGTGGCTGCGGGAGCTGTTCGCTGAGCCGGTGTTCTGACCAGGTGGGCCGACGCGAAAGCGCCCCGCCCCAGCGAATCCGGGGACAGGGCGCTTCGGGCCGAACAGAAGGCTCAGGACAGGAGGTTGTAGATGTCCCAGCCGTGGCCGATCCTCACCCGCTTGGCGATCGTGCCGGTGCCGGTCGGGGTTGCGTCGTGCACGCACCGCGGCGGGATGCCGGTGGCCGCTTCGGGCCGAACCTGCTGACCGGCCTGGCCGCAGTGGACTGGGCCAACCTGAACCACGCCCACGGAACGGCCACCAAGTCACCGAAGTGTCTTAGGGTGCGGCCATGGCCACCACCCGCCCCCACGAGCCCGCCCTGCTGGATCCCAAAGGCCCGGTGATCACGGTAATCGCCTGCACCGTGGGCGCGATCCTGATGCTGGGCGCGGGCGGGGCCTGCGTCTTCTGCGTAGTCCTGGCCACCACCGGCATCGGCGGAACCCACGGCGGGTGGACATGGGGCGCCGCAGGCCTCGCCCTGGTCGCAGCGTTCATTGCCTGGGTCGGGTACTGCACCATCCTCAACGCCCGCGTGGAGCGGCAGGCCACTCTCCAACTCGCCGCCGTCGGTGTCGACTCGACCGCCCTGGTCCTGACGGTTGCCTCCGCCCCGTCGAGCAACGAGGACCACGCCCAGATCCGGCTCCTGATGCGGATCAGCGGCCCGGGATTCGAAACGTTCGAGTCCACCAGCGACGTCCCGGCCTACCGCTTCGGAAGAGCCACGCAGGGCACGGTACTGCCGGCCCGGGTCAATCCGGCCAGCCGAGTGTTCACACTTGAGTGACCACCCGCGCCACCCGCACCGGATTCCTGATCGGCTTCGGTGAAGTTCGGCGCTGTTCCTCGCATGCGGTCCTGTTGGCGGGGCAGCGCCTGGTCGACGGCGGCCCCACCTGCCGGGTCACCCACTCACTACGCGGCACGGGACAGCATCTGCCTGGAGGATCTCGGCGACTGCGCCGTGGTCGAGGGCCGGTCGGCTCTCCTCCATGGAGGAGGTCTTCGATCCCGCAGGCCGCAGGGGTGGTCGAGTGATGAGTGAGCGGGACCCTAAGGGCTGTCCCGCAGCCTCACTCCGCGCGCATCAGCAGATGACCCCGGCGGAACCGCTCCCCGTCGAGGGGCTCGCGCAGCATCCGGCCGATCTCGACGAACCCGGCCTCGCGGGCCAGGCCGGCGAGTTCGTCGACCGGCCACCGGTAGGCCGTCGTCACCTTGTGGTCGAACGTCTCCACCGGCCCGCCCCCGGACTCGAAGAAGGCGAACAGGAGGGTGCCGCCCGGGGGCAGAAGCCGGCGGAACTCGGTGAAGTAGGGCGGCAGTTCCTTCGGTGGCGTGTGGATGACCGAATACCAGGACACGATGCCGCCCAGCTCGCCGTCGGCCAGGTCCAGCGCGTCCATCGAACCGACCTCGAACCGCAGGCCCGGGTACGCCTCGCGGGCAAGGCCGATCATCACCGGGGACAGGTCGATGCCGAAGGCGTCCAGCCCCAGGCCCCGCAGGTGCGCCGTGAGGTATCCGGGGCCGCATCCCAGCTCTGCGACCGGCCCGGCATCGTTCGCCCGCGCGAGCTCGGCGAAGGCGGCGAGCAGCGCACGGTCCAGGGGGAGGACGTCGAGGCTGTCACGGGCGAAGTCGGCGTAGACAACGGCCATGGCGTCGTAGGCATCCGCTGTCGCGCGGAGGTAAGAGGGTGACTCGGTCATGGGGACCGACCCTAGGGCCTGTGTGCTCGCCGGTCACCATCTCCGCGCCTCGATGACATGGATCAACGACACCCCGCCGGACACCGGTTGCGACTGAGAGTCCCGGTTTGCCGCAAGGGGCAACGCAGTTGGCCCCGGGACGGCTGCTCCGGGCGTGACTCCATCTACCGGAAGCCGAGGTGCGGATCGGTGCCGGCCAGCTCACCGCTGGCGGCCCACAGGCGAGCAGCGATCGCCGGATCGGCCATGTGGGAGGGGACGGGCTCACGCCGTGGTGTGCCACGCAGGCCGAAGAACCTCGGCCCCCACAGCTGCCCTCCCTGTACCGCCGGGTCGAGGACGGCACGGACGACGGGCCATGCTCCGGCGTCCTTGCCCTGCACCAGGAGCCCGGCGGGCAGCGCGCGCAGTCGCTCGGCGGGGGTGGTCACGCGTACCGGCGGGCGGGACGGGGTGAGAGAGTCGAGCGCGCCGCCGGGGTGGGCCACCACACTGAGCACCGTGCTGCCGACGGCCCGCAGACGGCGATCGAGTTCGAAGCCGAAGTACATCTGCGCCAGCTTCGACCGGCCGTAGGTGCGCTTGGGCCGGTAGTCCTGCGTCGACTGCAGATCGCCCAGGTCCAGTCGCTCGGACCGCGCCGCGAAGCTTCCCACCGTCACGATGCGGCCCGCCGGCGCCGCTGACAGCAGGGGGGCCAGCTGCTGGGTGAGCGTGAAGTGGCCGAGGTGGTTGGTGCCGAACATCAGCTCGTAGCCGTCCTCGGTCTCCCGACGCGGCGGGGCGTCGAGGGCGACCCCCGCGTTGTAGACCACCGCGTCGAGATGATCGAGGTCCAGCCCGTCCACGGCGGACTTCAGGGACGACAGGGCGGCGAGGTCCAGTTGAAGGTGCCGCAGCTGCGCGCCGGAGACGCGCGAGCGGATCGAGGCCATGGCGGCGTCGGCCTTCTCGGCGTCGCGGCTGCCCAGCACCACGACGGCGCCGGTGGCGGCGAGCTGCTCCGCGACGAAGTAGCCGATCCCGGCGTTACCCCCGGTGACCAGGAAAGTTCTGCCCTCGGCAGACGGCAGTCGGTGAACGTCCCACGGCCGGCTCTGGGATGCGAAAGACACGGTGACGGGCTCCTTGCGCTCGGGCAGCGTGCTCATGGCGAGCACCAACCCGGCCAACGTCGCAGCCTTCACCGACAAACCGCCGACACATCACCCGCAGACAGATCAGCCGCCGACAAGTCTCCGACGCCCCTCCAGACAACTGGTAGGAGGAAAAGCGGCTTTCGCGCGTCTGGTCAGCCTTGTCGGGACTTGCCGTAAGTTTCGGAACGGGCCGTCAGGGCATGGCTACACGTCGTGTGATGTGAGCAAAATAAGTACCCGGTGTGGAGAGATTCTTCCTGCGCAGATTGAACTGATTACGAGATGGTCACTATGGTTGGCCCTCGAACCTTCGCACGGTTGATCACCCATCCGGGGTGGCAGCGAAGGAACCGCCGATTCCGTGACATGCACGGAGCCGGGGATTCCCGTCCCCCCATAGCCCGGTAGGCGGCTCGAGGAAGAAGGAGCTCGCCTTCGTGGCGTCCCACCGTCGTCCCAAGAACCCGAGCCGCGCCCGTGTGACCGTGCTCACCGCGACCGCCGCTGCGGCCGTGGCCCTGACCTCCCAGGCCGCTCACGCCGACCCCAAGCCGACCAAGAGCGAGGTCAAGGCGGAGGTCGACAAGCTCTACCACGAGGCAGAGGTCGCCAACGAGCACTACAACGAGGCCAAGCAGAAGCAGGAGAAGCTCGAGAAGCAGGTCGGCGCGCTGCAGGACAAGGTGGCGCGCGGTCAGCAGGAGCTCAACACGCTTCGTGCCGGGCTCGGTTCGCTCGCCGCCGCCCAGTACCGCTCCGGCGGCATCGACCCCTCGGTGCAGCTCTTCCTCGCCTCGGACCCGGACAGCTTCCTCGACCAGGCCTCCGCGTTGGACCAGCTGTCGGCCAAGCAGACCGAGTCGCTGACGAAGATCCAGAGCAAGCAGCGGACCCTCGCGCAGGAGCGCAAGGAGGCCCAGGACAAGCTGAACGACCTGGCCGACGTCCGCAAGACGCTCGGTGCGAAGAAGAAGCAGCAGCAGGGCAAGCTCGCCGAGGCCCAGAAGGTGCTCAACACCCTGACCGCCGCCGAGCGCCAGCAGATGCGCGACGACGAGGCACGCGCCAGCAACGCCGCCAGCGACAAGGTGCGCGCCAGCCGGGGCACCGGTGACCGGGTCGAACTCGGCAAGGAGGTCCCCGCGTCCGCCCGCGGTGCGGCCGCCCTCCAGGCCGCTTCCTCGCGGATCGGTATGCCGTATCAGGCGCGCGCCACCGGCCCCGGCGCCTTCGACTGCTCGGGTCTGACCCAGTGGGCGTACCACCAGGCCGGTGTCGAGATCACCCGCACCACGTACACCCAGATCAACCAGGGCACCCGCATCGCGCAGAGCCAGCTGAAGCCGGGCGACCTGGTCTTCTTCAACGGCAACACGCACGTGGGGCTCTACGCGGGCGGCGGCAACGTGCTCCACGCCCCGTACCCGGGCGCCTTCGTCCGCTACGAGTCGATGAGCACCATCGGCTCCATCGTGGGCGCGGTGCGCATCTGATCACGCTCTGACGGGCGAACTTCCGCGCCCGTATCGGCTCTCAGGGCAGCATCGCGGTGAGATCCACTTCCACGAGCTGCCCTGTGAAGCCGAGTTGGGACACGCCGAGCAGGGTGCTGGCAGTGGTGAACGCCGGTCCGAGGGCCGAGTCGGTGAGTCGCTGCCAGGCGGTCCCCAGGACGGCCCTCTCGTCGCTGCGCACGTAGATCACCGAACGGACGACGTCGAGCGGCCGGGCGCCCACCGCCGCGAGGGCGGTCATCGCGTTGGCCACCACCTGGTCGATCTGGTCCTCAAGAGCCCCTTCGCCGACGAGCGCGCCGCTGCCGTCGAGCGGGCACTGACCTGCGAGGTAAGCCGTCCGGCCGGCCTCGACGACGGTGATGTGGTGATAGCCCGGCGTCTCGTGCAGAGAGGCGGGGTTGATGCGAGCGATCTTCGCAGTCATGCCGGTGAGTCTGACGGGCCCGAGCCCCGACCGCATCACCATTTCCCCGAGCTGCCGCGTCAGGCCGACGCCGCCTGGTCCTGCGATGCGGCGCATCCATCGCAGCAGCCCGGTTCGGGGGCTCTGAACGCGCGGTCGCAGTCGTCGCAGTTCTGGAGCGGCACGGCTCGAAAGGCGGCAGGGAGCGAGCGCCCCGACGGGAGGAGCGCCGTGAGCCGGTGCCGCAGCAGCTTCGCCGGGAACCTCAGCGGATGAGGCAGGTCCGCCGTGAGGGCGTGACGTACGGCGGCGGGCGAGGCGTCCCGCTCGAACCAGGCCGCGACGGCAGGCGCCAGGTACGCGATGTCGGCCTCGGTGAGCACGAGTTGGGGCGCCTGGTGCCGCAGCCCGGCGAGCAGTGCCGCCGCAGCGTGCAGCAGCTGGGGCCTGGGGTCCCGGGGCGCCGGGAGCGGCGGGGGCGGCGGCTTCTGCGCCGTGGGTACGGGCACGAGCCGGGGCGCGATGGCCTCTGCGGGCGGCTGCGGCTGCGGCTGGGGCTGCGGTGCTGCTGGTGCTGCGGGCGGAGCCGGACGCCCGGCCGGGCGCCTGGGCTGCTGTTCCTTGCCGAGGGCGGCGGCTTCCGGATGGTTGTAGGACACCGTGCGCGTGTGGACCCGGCCGTCCGGTCCGCGCTGCCTGGTCCGCTTCAGGTAGCCGAACTCCTCCAGCTCACGAAGGGCGGAGGCGATGCGGTGCTCACTGTCCGGCAGCCGCTCGACGAGGGTCTTGATGCCGACCCTCGCGCCGGGCGGCAGTGACTGGATGTGCACGGCGAGGCCTCTGGCGGCGAGGGAGAGCTCCTCGTGCTGGCTGAGGTGATTGCCCACCACGGTGAAGCCGCTGGTGTGACGGATGTTGACATGCACCACACCGGCGGACGGGGCAGGAGAGGGCGCGATAATCTGCTGGGTATCCATCGGGAAGGGTCTTCTTCCTCGTTGGTCAGGCCCTCGTTCGGGATTGCTGTCCCGCCGGGGGCCGTCTCATGTCTGAAGTTTGGTGCGGCGAGCATATGCCAGGCAACCGGTGCCAAATCCAGCTCAGTTGGGAAACCTCACCCGTGCGGGTGACGGGCCCGCCGGGTGGGGTCGGGTTGGTGAGATTTCTTTACCCAAGTGCT
Source organism: Streptomyces sp. NBC_01260 (assembly GCF_036226405.1). Classification (NCBI taxonomy): domain Bacteria; kingdom Bacillati; phylum Actinomycetota; class Actinomycetes; order Kitasatosporales; family Streptomycetaceae; genus Streptomyces; species Streptomyces sp. NBC_01260. The sequence goes on from NZ_CP108464.1 coordinate 4,768,452, forward strand.
TTAAAGCCTTTTACGTCGTGGGTTACCGCGACGCGGCGGACCGGGTCGCGGCTCGTCGTTTCACCGGGACGCGGATTCCTGCGATCCGGTGCGGGTCAGCCCCGGCGGGCGTACGTGACGAAGGCGGACCAGGCGGCCGGAGCGACGTCGAGGCGGGGGCCCTGGACGTTCTTGGAATCGCGGACGTGGACGATGGTGGGGCAGGCGGCCACCTCGATGCACTCGCCGCCACCGCCACTGCTGTAGCTGCTCTTGAACCAGCGCAGTTGCTCGGCGTTCATCGCTCTCCCAGCATCTTCTCGATCGCGGCCAGAGACTCCCTCGGCGTGAGGGCTGCCGACTGGATCGTTCCATAGCGTGCAGCCAGCACACGGACCTCCTCCAGACCGGTGATCAGCCGGGGATACGTGTGGATCTCCAGGTATGCAACCTGCTGCCGTCCCTTGGGTGTGACCAGGGTGAACGGGCCGTCGAGGCTGGGCTGTTCCGTGCGGTCCAGCGGCATCAACTGGAGCTGCACCGTGCGGAGCCCACCGATGTGCAGCAGCTTCTGCAATTGCTCTCTGTGCACGTTCCGGCCGCCGATGGGACGGATCAGCACGCTCTCGTCCAGGACGAAGTGGAAGGTGGGAGAGGGCCAAGGAGCGAAGATCTGCTGACGGCCGAGCCGATCGGCCACTCTCTTGGTCAGCGTACGAGTGCTCGGACACGCTGAGTCACGTGAACGCCGAAATCACTCTTGTGGGCGCCGAGTTCGTCCAACGCTTCAGCGCCACCCGTCGCGGTGCGCGGCTCGCCCGCCGGCTCGCGGTGCATCAGCTGGACGAGTGGGGCGTGTCGTACGGCAGTGAGCTGTCCGACGACGTGGGGGTGATCGTGGCCGAGCTGGCGGCGAACGCCGTCCTGCACGGGTACCTGCCGGGGCGGGACTTCGAGCTGCGGCTGCTCCTGATCGCGGACGGGCTCCGCGTCGAGGTGTCGGACGCGCGGGGCGAGCGGCGGCCGGAAGTGGTTGATCGGGAGCCGGGTGCGGAGACGGGATACGGCCTCCATCTGGTCGCCGCGCTGGCGGCGAAGTGGGGCGTGGCCGAGCGGACGGTCGGCAAGACGGTGTGGGCGCAGGTGGACCGCCCGGTAGCCCGCACCAGTACGCAGTCCGGTACTGGCCAGGTGTCTCAAACGGAATCAACTGTGTGCTCAGTGACGGGTCTATCCAGTTGACCGGGAAGCGCGTGGACCGTGGAATATCGATGCCCGTCCCGGTTCCGGGGGGTGGCACCGAGCGGAGGATGCGTATGTACGACATCAGCGGCTTCAGGGACATCTCACCGACCACCCTCGCCGACATCCTGGGGCGCGGGCAGGTCATGGACACCGGGATTCGCCCCCTGTGGCCGTCGCAGCGGGTCGCCGGGCCGGCGTTCACCGTGCGGTGCCCTCCGGGGGACAACCTCATGCTGCACGCGGCCATTCATCGCGCCGAACCCGGTTCGGTCATCGTCGTCGAAGCGGGCGATGTGGAGTACGCGTTGGCCGGCGGGAACATGTGCGCCGTGGCGCAGCGCCGGGGGATCGCGGCGTTCGTGACGAACGGGGTGCTCAGGGATCTCGCCGAGCTGCGGGAGCTGGGCTTTCCCGTCTTCGCCCGGGGCGTCATCCCCTTCCCGGGGGCCAAGAAGGCCGTGACGCCGCTCAACGAACCCGTGCGGTGCGGCGGGGTGACCGTGGCTGCCGGGGACATCGTGGTCGCCGACGAGGAGGGCGTCGTCGTCACGCCGGGGGCCCGGCAGGAGGACGTGCTGCTCGACGCCCGTGCGAAGGTGGCCAAGGAGGCGGCCGAGACCCTCGACGAGTGGGAGGCGGCGCACCTCGCCCGTATCGACAAGATCCTCGCCGCCAACGGCTACGAGGGCTGACGGGACCGGGAGGACCCGCACGGGCGGCCGGGACGCCTGCGGCACGAACCTCAACGATCTGCCACTGGCGGAGTTGCGCGCGGAGCTGGGCGACCCCGAATTCACCGTGGACGACGGGACGCCACTTCGCCCCCGCTTGAGCGGCCGGTGCTCCACCAGTTCCGGCGTGAACGTACGCGTCAACGCGCCGATCCGTATCCGCTCCGGAAAGGGCCGGCCCTGGCCCGGCTGCCGTACGCCGAATGAGCCCCGAACCCCGGCGCGCGCGCATGAATGATCGAGATTACATTGGAGAGAGGGGGAAGACCGGCGGGCGGCGAGTCGGTTTCCTGGCTCATCCCGCGGAACCCTGAAACAGGCGTCCGAGAGGGGATCCTTGCCATGGCCAGGGTGCTTTTCATCGTGAGCGGAGCCACCTACTGGGTGTTGAAGGACGGCACGAGGCACGCGACCGGCTACTGGGCCGAGGAGTTCGCGAACCCGTACAAGATCTTGACGGATGCCGGCCATGAGATCGTCGTCGCGACGCCTGACGGCGTGACCCCCAGCGTCGACATGATGAGCCTACGGCCCGAGATGGTCGGCGGAAATGACAACGCCCTCGCATTGGAGGCTGTCATCCGTTCCGCGGAGGTGATGCGTCGGCCCCTGCGGCTGTCGGATGTCCGCCTCGACGACTACGACGGGGTGTACTTGCCGGGCGGCCACGGTCCGATGTCGGACCTCGCCTGGGACGCCGATGCCGGACGGCTGCTGACGCAGCAACTGACCTCGGGCAACCCTCTGTTCATCGTCTGTCACGCGCCTGCGGCGATGCTGGCGACCAGGATCCACGGCGAGTCGCCGTTCAAGGGTTTCGACATCACCTGTTTCACCAACGAGGAGGAAGAGGGCGTCGGACTGGCCCCCCTGGCCCCGTGGCTGCTGGAGACCGATGTGCAGGAGAAGGTCGGGGTCAACTTCAGCCGCGGCCCGATCTGGGGGCCGTACATGGTCGAGGATCGCAACCTGGTCACCGGGCAGAACCCGGCTTCGGCCGCGATCCTGGGCAACCGGATGCTGGAGATCCTCAAGTGAGCCTGGACGACGCGACGGATACGGGCACCGCCCGGAAAGTCGCGGTCATCACCGGTGCCAACGGGGGGATCGGCTCCGCAATCGTGACCGCCTACCGCGGCCTCGGGTTCGCGGTCGCGGCCACCAGCCGTTCCATGCCGGAATCCGAGGACCCGCAGGTGTTCGCCTTCAGCGCCGATCTGGTGGAGCCCGGTGCGGGCGAGCGGATCGTCGGGGCGGCGATGGATCGGTTCGGTCGGATCGACACCGTGGTCAACAGCGCCGGCGTCTACATCGGCAAGCCGTTCACCGATTACACCGACCAGGACTTCGACCTGATCGTCGGCGTGAACCTGCGCGGATTCTTCAACGTTTCGCGCAGCGCCGTCGGCGCGATGCTCTCCCGCGGCGAAGGCGGCGGTCACCTGGTGAACATCTCCACCTCCCTGGTCGACCAGCCGAACGCTCGGGTGCCGTGCGCGCTCGCGTCGTTGACCAAGGGTGGCCTCAACGCGGTCACCAAGGAGTTGGCGATCGAATTCGCAGGGCAGGGCATCCGCGTGAACACCGTCTCGCTCGGCGTCGTCCGTACGCCGATGAACCCGGAGGCCACGCCCGAACTCGTGGCTCGCCATCCACTCGGGCGGATGGAAGAGGTCGACGACGTCGTCCAGGCCATCGTGTACCTCGAGCAGGCGTCCTTCGTCACCGGCGAGGTCCTCCACGTCGACGGCGGCCAGAGCGCGGGCCGTGGAAAGGATTGAGATGGATGACAACGCAGACACCGGGTCCGTTCCGCGCGAAGGGCTCAACAGGGCCGCCCTGGAGGAACACTGGCGAGCATCGGAACGTGGGGACACCGACGCCGAGCACGCCGTCTACGCCGCGGACGCGATCCTCGACTATCCCCAGTCAGGTGAACGATTCCGGGGCCGCGCGACGATTTCGGCGCAACGTGGCGGGCACCCTGCGAGTCGGCACTTCACCGTCCACCGGATCGTCGGCAGCGGGGATCTGTGGGTGAGCGAGTGTGTCATCACGTATGACGGGGTGCCCACCCACTCGGTGAGCCTGATGGAGTTCTCCCACGGGCATGTGGTGCACGAGACGCAGTACTTCGCGGACCCCTTCGACGCGTCCGAAGGGCGGAAGGCACTCGCGGAGCCGATGCCGGGCAGGAATATTGCCAGGGCCTGACCGGAGCGGCCCATACCCAGGGCGATGTGCACAGCCGGATCGTGGCCATGTGCTCCGGTCCGTGTCCGGTGCGGACCGTGGGGGACCGTACGGATGGAGGAAGGGTCTATGCGCTGCGTGATACGTCCACTTCTCTACGGAGCCGCGGCCGGCGCCGCAGGTACGACCGCGCTCAACCTCGTCAGCTACGCGGACATGGCGTTGCGGGCCAGGCCGGCGAGCGCGACACCCGAGGTCACCCTGCGCAGACTCGCGGCGAGACTGCATGTGAGGATTCCCGGCGACGGCCCAGCCCTGGACAACCGGGTCGCGGGACTCGCCCCGCTGACCGGAATCGCCAGCGGTCTCGGGATGGGAGCCCTGCTGTCCCTGGCGCGCAGCGCAGGCCTGCACCCGTCCGGAGCCCCCGAATACGCTGTTGCCGCAGTTGGGGCGATGATCGGCACGAACGGTCCGATGACGGCTCTGGGCGTGACGGACCCGCGGACTTGGTCGATGTCGGACTGGGTCTCCGACATCGTCCCCCACCTCGCCTATGCGGCGGTGACGGTGGCGGTTCTCGACCGCCTTTACGCGACGCCCAGCGGTGGGAGCGTGTCCCGTTGAACTCGGCACACCCGGCCCGGCGGGATGTGCGCGGCCGGGGTTACAAGGCCCGCAGCGCCCTCGGGCGGGGCCGTTCCGGCACCTGGCCCAGGAGGGCCGGGAGGTCCGTCAGCGCGTTGAGGCGGAAGTCCGCGGCGGCGACGACATCGGGGTGGTCCGCCCACCAGTACCCGCACGCCCCCCGCCGGAGGTGCGCCGCCAGCAGCCCGCACGACTTGGCCGGGAACAGATCGCTGGCCGGGTGGTCCCCCACGTACAGGGTCGACCCCGGTTTCGCCCCGGACACCTCCAGCACCCGGGCGAAGAACTCCGGGTCCGGCTTGGCGACGGCCCACTCGTCCGAGGTGACGACGAGATCCGCGGGCAGGTCCAGCGCCCGCAGGAGTTCGCCCGCCCGCACCGTCCCGTTGCCCGCGACCACCACCCGTACGCCCAGAGCGCGCAGCTCCGCCAGCGCCGGCCTCACGTCCGGGTAGAGGTCCGACTCGGCCAGGTGCTCGCCTCTCCCGGCCGCGGTCCGGGCGAGCGAGGCCTCGTTGATGTCCATGCCGGGGCGCAGGATGCTCAGCGCGTCGGCGCTGTCCCGCCCCTGGGCGACCGCGGTCCCGACCAGCGCACTCAGCGTGTGCGGCGGGACGCCGAGCCAGTTGGCCCAGGAGGCCCAGTAGCGGTCGTCGCGGATGAGTGTCTCGCCGATGTCGAAGACGATCGTTTCCATCACCGTGCCGACCCTACGGGGCGCGGACCGCTGCGCGGCCGAGGCGCCAGGGGCGGGCGGGGCCTGCGAGAGATCCGGCGTCAAGGAAGGGCGCGACCTCCGGGAGACGGACTGCCGGGGAGGGCGCCGCCTGTGGCAGACGGGATGCCGGGGGCGGCTGCGACCTGCGGGAGATCCGGCCGGTCACCGGCCGGCTACTCGCTCGTATGCTCGGTTCATGACCGATCCTCAGCGCGGACGCCCCACCACCAATTCCATGCGACGTGCCCTCAAGCGTGCCCGCGACGGTGTCGCCCTCGACGTGACCGAGGCCGCCGTCCTGCTCCAGGCGCGCGGCGACGATCTGACGGATCTCGCCGCCTCCGCCGCCCGGGTGCGGGACGCGGGCCTGGAGGCCGCGGGCCGGCCGGGCGTCATCACGTACTCCCGCAAGGTCTTCATCCCCCTGACCCGGCTCTGCCGCGACAAGTGCCACTACTGCACCTTCGTCACCGTGCCCGGCAAGCTCCGGCGCGAGGGCCACGGCATGTTCCTGTCGCCGGACGAAGTCCTCGACATCGCCCGCAAGGGCGCGGCGATGGGCTGCAAGGAAGCGCTGTTCACGCTGGGAGACCGGCCCGAGGACCGCTGGCCGGAGGCGCGGGAGTGGCTGGAGGCCGAGGGGTACGACGACACCCTCGCGTACGTGCGGGCCATGGCGATCCGCGTACTGGAGGAGACCGGCCTCCTCCCGCACCTCAACCCCGGCGTGCTGACCTGGACCGACCTCCAGCGGCTCAAGCCCGTCGCCCCGTCCATGGGCATGATGCTGGAGACGACCGCGACCCGCCTGTGGTCCGAGCCGGGCGGCCCGCACCACGGCTCACCGGACAAGGAACCGGCCGTACGGCTGCGCGTCCTGGAGGACGCGGGGCGCTCCAACGTCCCGTTCACCACCGGCATCCTCATCGGCATCGGCGAGTCGTACGAGGAGCGCGCCGACTCCCTCTTCGAACTGCGCAAGACCGCCCGCGCCTACCACGGCATCCAGGAGGTCATCGTCCAGAACTTCCGCGCCAAGCCCGACACCGCGATGCGCGGGATGCCGGACGCGGAGCTGGAGGAGCTGGCCGCGGCCGTCGCCGTCGCCCGCCACATCCTCGGCCCGTCCGCCCGCATCCAGGCCCCGCCGAACCTCGTCGACGCGGAGTACGCGCTGCTCATCGGCGCCGGCATCGACGACTGGGGCGGGGTCTCGCCGCTCACGCCCGACCATGTGAACCCCGAGCGCCCCTGGCCGCACATCGACGAGCTGGCGTCGAGGACCGCCGAGAGCGGCTTCGCGCTGCGCGAACGGCTCACCATCTACCCGGAGTTCATCCAGCGCGGCGAACCCTGGCTCGACCCGCGCCTCCTCCCGCACGTGCGCGCCCTCGCCGACCCGGAGACCGGGCTCGCGAAGGAGGGGGCGATCCCCGTCGGGCTGCCCTGGCAGGAGCCCGACGAGGGCTTCAACGCCTCCGGCCGCACCGATCTGCACCACACCATCGACACCGAGGGCCGCACCACCGACCGCCGCGACGACTTCGACGAGGTGTACGGGGACTGGGAGGCGCTCCGCGAGGCCGCCGCCCCCGGCATGGTCCCGTCCCGCATCGACGGCGATGTGAAGGCGGCCCTGAGCCAGGCCGCCGACGACCCGACGAAGCTCACCGACGACCAGGCCCTCGTCCTGCTGCACGCGGACGGGCCGGCGCTGGACGAGCTGTGCCGGATCGCCGACACCCTGCGCCGGGACGTGGTCGGCGACGACGTCACGTACATCGTCACGCGCAACATCAACTTCACCAACGTCTGCTACACCGGCTGCCGCTTCTGCGCCTTCGCCCAGCGGCGCACCGACGCCGACGCGTACACCCTCTCCCTGGACCAGGTCGCCGACCGTGCCGCGCAGGCGTGGGACGTCGGCGCGGTCGAGGTCTGCATGCAGGGCGGCATCCACCCGGACCTGCCCGGCACCGCCTACTTCGACATCGCGCGGGCGGTGAAGGAGCGCGTCCCGGGCATGCACGTCCACGCGTTCTCGCCGATGGAGGTCGTCAACGGCGCGACCCGCACCGGCATGTCCATCCGCGACTGGCTGACCGCCGCGAAGGAGGCCGGGCTCGACTCGATCCCCGGCACCGCGGCCGAGATCCTGGACGACGAGGTCCGCTGGGTCCTCACCAAGGGCAAGCTGCCCACGGCGACCTGGCTGGAGGTCATCAGGACCGCGCACGAGGTGGGCCTGCGCTCCTCGTCCACGATGATGTACGGCCATGTCGACCAGCCCCGCCACTGGCTGGGCCACCTGCGGACGCTGGCCGCCCTCCAGCAGGAGACCGGCGGGTTCACCGAGTTCGTGACCCTGCCGTTCATCCACACCAACGCGCCCGTCTACCTGGCCGGTATCGCCCGCCCCGGCCCGACCGACCGCGACAACCGGGCCGTCATCGCGATGGCCCGCCTCCTCCTGCACCCGCACATCACCAACATCCAGACCAGCTGGGTGAAGCTGGGCACGGAGGGCGCGGCCGAAATGCTCCGCTCGGGCGCGAACGACCTCGGCGGCACGCTGATGGAGGAGACCATCTCCCGGATGGCCGGATCGAGTTACGGCTCGTACCGCTCCGTCCAGGACCTGGTGGCCATCGCGGAGCTCGCGGGCCGGCCGGCGAAGCCGCGTACGACGCTGTACGGAGAGGTGCCCGAGGAGCGGGTCACGGCGGCCGCCGCCTCGGACGGCCACCTGCCGGAGCTGCTGCCGGTGGTGCCCTAAGGGCTGTCCCGCACGTGACCGGCCGGCCCGGCGTCGGTCACGGGCGGGCCTTCCCGGCCCGGGAAGCGCGTCGTGCTTGATCGCGTGGACTGGTAACTTCCCTGCACTCAGGCCACCCTTGGAGCGCCTTGGGGCGCCTTTGCGGGCACGTCGCGATGTCGCGGCAGCCGAGGCGGGACCTTCGAAAGGGCGGGTGACGGTCTCCGGTGTACTGGATTCGGCTGACGCTGTGGGGCGTAACCCTGGCCTTCTTCTACGTGCTGTTCTTCATCCGGCCCGCCAACGGGCCGTTGGCGGTGACCCTCATGGTGCTGTGCGTGCTCCTGCCGGGATGCGGCGAGGCGTACGCGGGCCAGCGCCGCCGGCGGGACTGGTTACACGCGGGGCACGGCGATGGCTGAGGGGCCGGTGCGGACCGGGACGGGGCACGGGCCGGGGACGGACGGCCCTGAGACCGGGGCCCCGGGGTTCGGCACCGGGCTGGCGTGGCTGCTGGACCACAGAGGGCTCAGCGCAACGGAGTTGGCCGACCGGGCCGGGCCTGCCGCCGACGAGGTCCGGGCGGTGCTCGCGGGCGAGCGCCCCGGCGAGGCGTTGCTCCGGCGGCTCGCGCCCGCGCTGGGTCTTCACGCCGTCGACCTGTTCGTCCTCGCGGGTGCGACGGTCCCGGACGACCTGGCGCCGCTGGACACCGCGGCCGCCCAGCCGGCTTCGCGCATCGTGATGGACGCGGTCCACCTTCCCCCGGCGGGACGGCACGAGCTCCTCCGGTTCGTCCGCTCGCTTCCGCAGGAGGACCGCCGTTCACGCTTCGCCCCGGAGCAGCCCGCGCCCCTCGCCGACGGTCCGGGAGGACGGCTGATCCGCATGTTCCGGTACCGCAACTTGAACCGGTCCGGCCTGGCGCACGCCCTGGCGGTCGTGACGCCCACGTACCTGTCGGCACCCACTTACGGGGTGATCGGCGCGGGCGGCAAGGAGCTGACACCCCGCCTGGTGACGGACTTCGCCGCCCTGCTGGGGATCGACGCCCGCGAACTGGCCCTGCTGACCGGTGTCGTTCTGCCGGAGACGCCACAGCCCGCGGCCCCGGAGGCGGTGGACGCCGCGGCGTTGCTGTGGGAGGTGCGACGCCTGTCCGCCGCCCAGGCGCGGAACGTCGCCGAGCTGGCGAACTCCATGCGCGCAGAACCCCGTTCCGAGTACCGCGTCAACCTGCCCGGACGCTGACAGCGGCCGGTACCGGCCCGGCGGGGCCGCCCTCGGCGCGCCCCATGGCTGTGGCGAGAGGCTCCTCAGCCGAACCGCTCGTGGTCGGCCAGCACCGCGTCGACCACCCGCAGTTCGGCGGCGGCCCGCCCGGGGTCCGCACCGGCGGGTCCCGTCAGGTTCAGCAACGCCTTCCACAGCGCCCACCCGCGGGCCCGCGCCCAGGTCCCGGCGTCCTGGCCGGCCGCGCGCCGGAACGCCTCCCGGCTCTCGCCGGAGAACATCCCCCACGCGATCACCAGATCACAGGCGGGGTCGCCGACCCCCGACGTACCGAAGTCGATGACCGCCGACAGTTCGCCGTCGGCGACGAGCAGGTTGCCGGAGGCGATGTCGCCGTGGAACCACACCGGTTCCCCGCGCCACGGCGCGGCGAGCGCCGCCTCCCAGACGGTGCGGGCCCGGTCCGTGTCCACGCGGCCCTCCAGCGCGGTCAGACAGCGCCGGGTCTCCTCGTCGTAGTGGGCGGGCGAGGCGCCCCGGTACCAGCTGTGCTCCCCGGCGAGCGGCCCGCCGGACGTGTCGCAGCGCTGGAGCGCGAGGAGGAAGTCCGCCACGGAGCGCGCGAACCGGGGAAGGCCGTCGATGCGGTCGGGGCCGGCTGTCTCACCGCGCAGCCAGCGGCGGACCGACCACGGGTACGGATAGCCCTCGCCCGGAGCGCCCAGGGCCAGCACCGGGGGCACGGCGACCGGCAGCGACGGGGCGAGGCGCGGCAGCCAGTGGTGCTCCTTCGTCACCGCGGGGACGTATCCGGCGGCCGTGGGCAGGCGCACCGTCATCGCGTCGCCCAGGCGGTACGTCCGGTTGTCCCAGCCGTCGACCGCCACGGGCGTCACGGGCAGACCGCTCCACCGCGGGAACTGTGCGTCGATCAGGCGCGTCACGAGCGCGGCGTCGATTCCGGCGCGGCCGTCGGGGTGGGGGGATGCCATCCGGCGATCATCGCGCCGGTGACCGTGCCGCGCAACGAGATATCGGCGGTGCGGCGGATGCAGGGGGAATCCCCGGAGAATGCCGCGCAAAGCTGAACCGAACCGCCACTTCGTACATACTGTTCCGCCCCCTTGACCGTGTGGTCGTTCGATTACAGTGCTGCGCAGTTAACGCGCAGTCGCACACGGGCGGACCAAGGGGGAGGGGCACGGTGAGCACAGGGACCACAGCTGTCTGGGGCCGTGCCGAACAGCAGGACTTCCGCAGCCGGGTACGTGGCGCGCTGCTGGGCGGAGCCATCGGCGACGCGCTCGGCGCGGGCGTCAGCGGGCTCTCGCTGGAGGAGATCCGCGAGGCCCATGGCGCCGACGCCGTCACCGACTTCGTCCCCGCCCACGGCGGACGCGGCTGTGTCACCGCCGTCACCCAGCTCACCCTGTTCACCGTGGACGGGCTGATCCGCGCCCAGGTCCGCCGCGACACCGGCGCCTGGCACCCGCCCACCGATGTGCACCAGGCGCATCTGCGGTGGGCCGCCACCCAGCGCGACTGGGGGCCCGACGAACGCCGCAAGGACAACGGCTGGCTCGGCGGGCAGGAATGGCTCTACGCCCGCCGCGCCCCCACCCGGGAATGTCTGAACGGTTTCGGCGACACCACCATGGGCACCCTCGACCGGCCCAAGCACCCCGCCGCACGGGACTCGGCCGCACTCACCCGCTCCGCCCCGTTCGGACTGCTGGTCGGCTGGGAGCCGCAGCTGGTCCTCCAACTGGCGGTCGAGTGCGCCGCCCAGACCCACGGACACCCCACCGCCCTGCTCTCCTCGGGCGCCCTCGCGGTGATGGTGCACGGGCTGGCGCGCGGCGAGACACTGGACGGTTCCGTGCAGCACGCCCTCGCCCTGCTCGCCGGGCGTCCGGGCCACGAACCCGTCACCGAGGCGCTCCAGCAGGCCCTCGGCACCGTGCGGCAGGGGATACCCGGGCCCGCCCTCATCGAGTCCCTGGGTGCGACGGACTCCGCCGAGGAGGTGCTCGCCGTGGCCGTGTACTGCGCGCTGGTGGGCGAGGACGTCCGGCACGGATTGCGGCTGGCCGTGAACCACGGCGGGCCGTCCTCGGCGACCGGGGCCCTGTGCGGGGCGCTGCTCGGCGCGCTGCACGGCGAGACCGCGCTGCCGCCGGCCTGGCTCGCCGAACTGGAGGGCCGGGCGACCCTGCTCGAACTCGCCGACGACTTCGCCATGGAGATGACCCAGGGCCCCGCCCTGCACAGCCCGGCCGCCGTCGCGGCGGGCTGGCTCGCGCGCTACCCGCGCGGCTGAACGCGGGGGAGCCCGCCGTCCTCGGTGGTGGCTGCGCAGGATGGTGGCCAACGTCGAGGGCGACGGGGACCCCGGAAAGGCGTGAGGGGCGGGTCACCGGAAGCCGCCGCGTCCCGTGACCCGCCCCTCACCCACGTTCCGTACAGCCGCGAGCGTCAGTCCGTCACGCCCCGCATGCCCTTCGCGCCCTTGGTGAACGACTCGTCCCCGGGGACGCCCTGCGCCGGCACGGTCGCGCCGGTGCCGGGCCCGTCGCCGTCCGAGTTGATCTGCTCGATGACCGCGTCGCGCTCCGGGGTGTCCTCCGGCTTGATGAAGCCGATGGCGATGTAGAGCACCAGCGAGATCGCCAGCGGCAGCGCCACCTGGTACTGCAGCGCCACGTTCGTCTTCACCGAGCCGTCGAAGTTGTAGTTGGTGAAGTAGAACGCCAGCAGACCGGCCGCCCAGCTGGTGAGTGCCGCCGTCGGTCCCGACTTACGGAAGCGGCGCAGCAGACCCAGCATGAACGGGATCGCGATCGGACCCATCAGACCGGCGACCCACTTGATGACGACGGAGATGATGTCCTTGAACGTGGGCGAGTTGATCTGGGTCGCCAGCGCCATCGACAGGCCCAGGAAGCCGAGCGTGGAGAGCCGTGCGGCCAGCAGCCCGGCCCGGCTGCTCCAGTTGCGGGCCGCCTTGGAGAAGACCGGGGCGATGTCGCGGGTGAAGACCGCCGAGATGGCGTTGGCGTCCGAGGAGCACATGGCCATCGTGTGCGAGAAGAAGCCGACGACGACCAGACCCAGCAGACCGTGCGGCAGCAGCTGCTCGGTCATCAGCGCGTAGCTGTCGGAGGCGTCCGGCTTCTGCGCGTGGACCAGCAGCGGGGCGCACCACATCGGGAAGAACAGGACCGTCGGCCAGACCAGCCACAGGACGGCGGAGAGCCGGGCCGAGCGGGTCGCGGAGGCGGCGGAGTCCGTGGCCATGTAGCGCTGGGCCTGGTTCCACATGCCGCCGTTGTACTCGAAGGTCTTGATGAACAGGTACGCCAGCAGGAAGGTCACCGTGTACGGGCCGGCCGTCGGGTCCGTGTGGCCCTCGGGCAGCTTGTCCCAGACCGTCCAGAGCGTGCTGAAGCCGTCCAGTTTGCTCATCGCCGTGACCAGCATCGCGACACCGGCGAACAGCTGGATGACGAACTGCCCCAGCTCGGTGAGCGCGTCGGCCCACAGACCGCCGACCGTGCAGTAGATGGCCGTGATGATACCGGTGATGAAGATGCCCTGGGTGAGGCTGATGCCGGTGAAGACGGAGAGCAGGGTGGCGATGGCGGCCCACTTGGCACCGACGTCCACGATCTTCAGCAGCAGACCGGACCAGGCGAGTGCCTGCTGGGTCTGGATGTTGTAGCGGGTCTTCAGGTATTCGAGCGGCGAGGCGACGTGCAGCCGCGAGCGCAGCCGGTTGAGCCGGGGGGCGAAGAGCTTGGCGCCGATGCCGATGCCGATGGCGATCGGCAGCGACCACGTCACGAAGGACGTGACGCCGTACTGGTACGCGATACCGGCGTAGCCGGTGAACATCACGGCGCTGTAGCCGGACATGTGGTGCGAGATGCCGGACAGCCACCACGGCATCTTGCCGCCGGCCGTGAAGAAGTCACTGACGTTGTCGACACGCTTGTGGGACCAGAGTCCGATCGCGATCATCACACCGAAGTAGCCGATGAGCACGACCCAGTCGAGACTGTTCATGTGCCCCCTCCTGGGGTCCGCCTTGTGAACGGGTACGCACTTCGCCAGTACGGCCGTTCAGCGGGGCCCCCGTGCGGGAGCGGGGACATCGGGGATTGAACCGCCTGGCCGGTCCCCCGGTCAAGGTCCCTTGCGGTCAGGGATGTGAACCTGGATCAGTGAGTCGAACGATTTTGCTGGTTCTTGACTCGCGAGGGCGTTGTCGTGAACGTGACGACGGCCACACCATGAGCAGGCACTTCGTCAGGCTGTGCAGAGAACGAGGACACGTCCAGGAGCGCCGAAGAGCACAGAAAGACCGCACGGGATGCGGGTCCCGTGCGGCCGAGAAGGAGGAGAACTGATCCTGCCGAAAGGTCTGTTGAACTCCCGGGGCGGGCCGGCGCCTCAGCGCATCAGTTCGCCGGCGTTGACCAGCAGGGACTGCCCGGTGATCGCCCGCGCCCGGTCGGAGGCCAGGAACACCACGGCCTCCGCCACATCGCCGTCCGTGGCCAGCTCCGGAAGCGCCATGCGCTCGGAGAGCCTCCCCAGCACCTCGGCCTCGGGCACCTTCTCGGTGTGGGCCGTGAACTGCACGTAGGCCTGCACCGGCGGTCCCCACATCCAGCCCGGCAGCACCGTGTTCACCCGGATCCGGTCCGGCCCGAACTCCCGGGCCATGGAGTACATCGCGGAGGTGAGCGCGCCCTTGGAGGCCGCGTACGCCGCCTGCCGCACCTGGGACGGCGCGGCCACCGCGGACTGCGTACCGATGACGACGACCGATCCGCCCCGCTCCTTGAGGGCGGGCAGACAGGCGCGCGTCATCCGCAGGGTGCCGAGCAGATTGACGTCGATGACCGACTTCCAGGTGTCGAGGTCGGCGTCCTCGACACCGCCGAAGTAGCTGTCCCAGGCGGCGACATGGACCACCGCGTCGATCCGCCCGAACCGCTCGACGGCCAGCGCCGCGAGCGCCTCGCACTGCGCCTCGTCGGTGATGTCGGTGGGCAGGTGCGCGGTGTGGAGCCCCTCGGGGTCGATCTCGGCGGCCGACTTGGCGAGATTGGCCGCGGTGCGCGCCCCGAGGACCGCGTTGCCCCCGTCCCGTACGACCGTGGCCGCGATCCGGTGCCCGAGCCCGGCACCCACTCCGGAAACGATGACGGTCTTCCCCGCGAGCAACATCGGCGCCTCCCGGCTCTGGCAGTTCTTCTGACGGGGCGTCAGAGTAGGTGGCTCCGGCGGAGTACGGAAGGGGAACGGCATGAGCGAGGAAATCCCGGACGAGGCGGCGCGGGACAGCGGGACGCGGAGCGGCACCTACGCCGAACTGGCCGCGCTGGGACCGTACGGGGTCCGCCCCGGCCATGCGCTGATCACCATGGTGGAACCGCATCCGGGCCACGAGTACGCGTACAACCGCTGGTACGAGGACGACCACTACTACGCCGGCGCGATGGCGATGCCCTGGATGTCCGCGGGGCGGCGCTGGGTGGCCACCCGGGAACTCCAGGAGCTGCGGTACCCGGAGAAGTCGGCGGTCGCGACGCCGGTCGGTGCCGGCTGCTACCTGTCCACGTACTGGGTGACGGAAGGGCGCTACGACGACCACATGAAGTGGACCGTCGGGATCAACAAGCGGCTGAACCGGGACGGCCGGGTCTACCAGGACCGCACCCATGTCTTCACGGCGTTCCAGGACCACGAGGCGACGGTCTACCGGGACGGCGCCGCGGGGCCCCGTGACTTCCACGCCCTCGACCATCCGTACCGCGGGCTGGTCCTGGAGGTGATCGACGCCGAAGGGCCCGAGCAGCGGGCCGAGTTGCTGGAGTGGCTGCGCTCACGGCACCTGCCGAAGCGGCTGAGCGGGTCGCCCGCGGCGATGGTGACGGTGTTCCGTCCCACCCCGTTGCCGGGGGACCGGATGACGTATGTGAAGCAGGTCGAGGGCGTCGACACCCGGCTGACCCTGCTCTGGTTCCTCCAGGAGGATCCGAGGGAATGCTGGGACGAGCACTTCACCGGGCTCGACGCGTCGGTCGCGGAATCAGGTCTGGGGCGGGTGGAGCTGGTGGCGCCGTTCATTCCTACCGTGCCGGGCACGGACCGTTACGTGGATCAGCTGCGCTGACCGGGCGGGCCGCGGTCCCTTGCCCTCTCGCGCCTCCGGGCTCCCCGCGGACCCGCGGGGAGCCCTCTCGGCCAGGACGGCGAACCGGGCGAGAGGGCTACCGGCAGCACCTGGACCGGTGCGGCGACAAGGCGTGGGAACTCATCGGTCAGGCGTCGAGGGCGCCTTTCGCGACATCGCGCACGAATGAGTTCCAGGCGCCGGGGACGAAACCGATCGAAGGGCCCTCGGGGACCTTCGAGTCACGTACGGCGATCGCCTGTACGAGAGGGGACCTGACTTCGACGCACGCGCCGTTGCCCCCGGAATACGACGACTTCGTCCACTTGTCCGTAGCACCCTGACGAATGGCCATGTTCACTCCGGTTCAGAGAATTGTGTGAGTGGCGCCAACGATGTTCTGCTGGCGTGATCGACGCTACTCGCCAAGCTCCCCGAGTGAAGGGGCCGTTCACTCGACCGGATGGCGTGCACCATGCGGGTCTTCCATTACGAGGTGGCGACGGTGTACCGTTCCGCCGCCCCACCCGTAACATCGCTTCTTTTCCCGCATTCCGGACTTCACGGGCCGGCTGGTTCAATCGCCCGTTCGGCCGGTGTTCACGCCGGGTTCAGGCGGGTGTAGTCCTTCGCGATCCCGTCGATGAAATCCCGGGTCTGCTCCACATTCAGCGCCTGCGCCCGCAGATGCTCGTACATGACGCTGTACCGCTGCACGTCATTCGCCTTCTCCAGATAGAGGTCGCTGGTGACTCCCTCGATGTAGACGACGCTGGAATCCGCGGTATCCGGGAATTCCAGGATGGCGTACTGCCCGTTGATGCCCGGGTGGGCGCCCATGTCGAACGGCAGCACCTGGACGGTCACATGCGGCAGGTGCGACAGCTCCACCAGGCGCTCCAGCTGCTCGATCATCACCTGCTTGCCGCCGACCAGCCGGCGCAGCGCGGACTCGTCGATCACCGCCCACAGCCGCAGCGGGTGCTCCGGGGCGTTGATCCGGTCCTGGCGGCGTGAACGGACGCTGACGCGCTTGTCGATATCGGTCTGCGGCGCCTCCGGCAGCGCACCGTTGATCAGCGCCTCGGCGTACTGCCGGGTCTGCAGCAGGCCCGGGATCACCTGGGGTTCGTACACCCGCAGCGATTCGGCGTCGGTCTCCAGACCGATGTAGACGCTGTACGGGATGTCGCCGAAGGCATGCCACCAGCCCTGCTGGCGGGAGTCCTTGGCCATCTGCATGAGCGAGTCGACGATCCGGAGGTCCTCGACCTCGTACACCCCGCAGAGATCGCGGACATCGCGTTGGCTGATGGAGCGGCGGCCGTTCTCCAGGCGGCTGATCTTCGACTGCGAGACCAGCAGCCGCTCCGCCACCTCCTCGGCCGTCATGCCCTTGATCTCGCGCAGTCGGCGCAATTCCTGACCCAACCGGCGTCGTCTGACGGTGGGATTGACGTTGGACGGCACGGAAACGGCACCTCCGGCTATGTAGCTGTGCGTATCTACTGCTCAGCAGATTGCCACCCGCGCCCCCGGCCGCGCTGGAAAATGGCCACACGCAGCGGCGCGGGGCAGCCGGTGGTACCGGCTGCCCCGCGCTTGGTGCGGCTCCCGAACCGGGTCTTTGGGGACGTCGGTGCGGCGGTATTCGGTTGTTGCGGCGGTGCGGATGATGCCTCGGCGTCCGTGCTGCCCTAGTGGGCCGCGGTGTGCGCCATGCTGTCGCGGCGTGACTGCGACTGCGCTTGCGGTTGCAACGGCACGCCGGCCGCCTGATTGCGGCGCGGTTGTGCGACCGCCCCGTTCTGGACGTCCATCACGGCATGCGCCACGAGACCGCCCATCGGGTCGTGTCTGATCAGGTCCCGGAGCCGGGAGCGCGACGAGCGCCCCTCGTTCCCGGGGTACAGGTGCTTGCCGAGTCCGACCGCGTGGGCCAGGGCGGCGAGCGCCGCGGTCCGCGGGTCCGGCGGTACGCCGGTGCGGATCGCACTGTCCAGCCGGGCCTTGATGTCCCGGCTGATTGCCGTGTCCGTCGCCTGGTAGCGAGTCGTCGGCAGCACTCCGCACATCTGGCCCGCCACGGCATGCACCATGCCGCACCGCTCCAGATGAGCGAGGTAGATCTGGCGAAGCCCCAGTCGGGGTCCGCCTATCCAGTGGACGGCCCGGACCGGGCTGCCGCGTCTGCGCAGCAGTTCCAGTGCGGAGTCCAGAGTCGGATCTCCTGTCGGCCGTGGCATCACCACGGCGATACGATCCCCGTCAGGGGCTATCCGTCCTGCCAGGGCCAGCTCTACTAGCTGGGCTCCGGCGAGGCCGAGGTCGAGCGACTGCGGCTGCGCTGTGGTACCCGTGGTCGGGTCCAGAGCGAGCAACAGAAGCTCCTCCGGAATTGTTCTGCGGCTCCTGCCCATCCATGCCTCCCCGCGTGGATGAGTGACAGGGTGACCCCTCTCACATCTGTCTGTCGAGGGTGCCTGGGTGCTTTGTATGGGAACCAGTAGGTATGTCGTTCTCGTCTAGCAGCCCAGCCAATGGTTCACACGGGACACTGGTAGATGGTTCGGACAGCGCGGGGGTGCCCCCGCGCCGCATGGAGGAGGCATCGGTGGCGGGCGAGTCCCCCGACAAGTCGGAGCAGCAGAAGTCGTCGGGAACGGCTCGGAGCGAGCACGATCCGCGGCTCGCGGTCTTCCGCGAACCCGCCTCGCCGGCGGAGTCCGGTGGCAGGACGGACACGGCGACAGCCGTTTTCAGCACGCAGCGGGTCGAGTTGGGGTCCGAGGCGGAGTCCGAGGGCACGTCCGAGGGCGAGCCCTCGGCAGCGTCCGACGTGGTGGGCGACGGCCAGGAGCCCGGGGCCGCCGCAGCCGCGGAGAAGGCCTCTGAAGGCTCTGAGAGCTCGGTGGAGGCCCCTGGGGTGGAGCCGGGTGCCGCGGAGGCGGACGGGGAGCCCGAGGAGCCTGCGGAGGGTGCCGAGTCCGCTGGGGCGGCCGGTGCGGATGCCGCGGACGCCGAGGACGCCGAGGACGTCGCGGCGGAGGTTGATGCCGCTGATGCGGCGGAGGCCGGTGCGGCTGATCCGGCGGAGGAGCCGGAGAGCGCGGCCGCCGGGCCCGGGAGTGACGCCGCCGAGCCCGGGGAGGGCGATGCGCGGCTGCGTGCGGCGGTTGCCGCCTGGGTGACGAAGGACGGTGACGGGGACGAGCCGGCCGGGGACGGTTCGAAGCCCGAGCCGGTGGCGGAAGCCGAGCCCGAGCCGGTGGCGGACGCCGAGGAGCCGGCCGGGGAGCCGCGCGACGGTGACGAGGCGTCCGGCGAGGCCCGAGTGCCCAGGACCCGTGCGGAATCCGGCGCGGAGGCCGTCGAGGAGTCGAGCAAGAGCTCCGAGCGGGACGCCGAGCCGGACTCGGAGCAGGACCCCGAGCCGTCGGGCTCCAAGGAGGACCCCGAGCCGTCGGACCCCGAGCAGGACCCCGACAAGCAGACCCCCGACACCGAAAACGCGCAGGCCACCGACAAGAAGGGCGGGGTCGATCAGCCGACGGCCGTCTTCAAGGCGCCCGTGCTGCCCCGCGTCGACCAGCCGACGACGGCGCTGAAGATCACGCCTCCGACGACGGCGAAGCCGAAGCCGGAGTCCCCCGCCGAGCGGACCAGCAAGTTCGTACCGCTGCGCGCCGACGACGTGCGGCCGGCCCCCGCGCCGCGCAGCCCCGAGGCCGAGGAACCCGCCCCTCCGGCCGGTCCGTCCTGGGCCGCCCAGCTGCCGCCCGACATGTCGCTCAGCGGTGCCGAGCGGACCCGGCAGCAGCCGATGCCGCCCAGGCCGCCGCTCGACCTGCTGGCCGAGCTGACGAACACCCCCCCGCCGCCGGAGACCCCGGTCCGCACGGCCGTGCGCAGGGTCAAGATCTGGACGCCGCTGGCCCTCCTGCTGGTGATCGCGTTTGCAATCGTGCAGATGGTGCGCCCGCTGCCCGACCCCGTGCTCACGCTGTCGGCGAATCCCACGTACACCTTCAAGGGTGCCGACCTGAAGCTCGACTGGCCGTCGCAGGGGCAGTCGGCGGTCACCGTGGACGGTGTCGGTTCACTCGGTTCGGCGGGAGCGCAGAAGCCGGCGCCGATCGCCAGTGTCGCCAAGATCATGACGGCGTACGTGATCCTCCAGGGTCACCCTCTCGCCGGCAAGGAGCAGGGCGAGAAGATCACTGTCGATCAGCAGGCCGAGGACGAGTCCAAGGCCGAGGACGAGTCCAAGGTGGCGATCACCAAGGGGCAGAAGTTCACGGAGAGGCAGATGCTGCAACTCCTGATGATCCCCTCGGGCAACAACGCGGCCCGGCTCCTGGCCCGCTGGGACTCCTCCTCCGAGGCCGCCTTCGCCTCGAAGATGAATGACGCGGCCAAGAAGCTCGGCATGAACCACACCACGTACACGGACCCGAGCGGACTGAAGAAGACGACCGTCTCCACCGCCGACGATCAGCTCAAGCTGGCCGCCGCCGTGATGAAGAACGAGGTCTTCCAGGAGATCGTCGACACCCCGCAGATCAAGATCGAGGGCATCGACACGACGATCTACAACAACAACACCATCCTGCTGGAGCCGGGTGTGAGCGGTATCAAGACCGGTTCCTCCACCCCGGCCGGCGGCAACCTGATCTGGTCGGCCAACACCGTCGTGGACGGCAAGAAGCTGTGGATCTACGGCGCCGTCATGGGGCAGCAGGCAGGCACGGGCCAGCCGTACGACAGCCTGGCGATGTCGCTGTCCAACAGCCTCAAGCTGATCAAGGGCGCGCAGCAGGCCGTGACCTCGGCCAAGGTGGTCCACAAGGGCGATGTCGTCGGGTATGTGGATGACGGTTTCGGTGGCCACACGCCGCTGGTCGCGACCGCAGACCTGAAGGCGAAGGGCTGGCCGGGCCTCGACGTGGAGCTCTCGGTCGCGGGGAACGGCAAGGAGATCTCGCGCACCATGAAGGCAGGCACCAAGGTCGGGGTGGTGACCGTGGGAACGGGCAGTGCCAAGGTCAGTGCTCCCGTTGCCCTTCAGCAGGACCTGACGGAACCGGGCTTCGGCCAGAAGCTGACCCGCGTCAGCTGATCCGGGTCGGCTTCCGGCCGAACATCCGAAGGCCTGGTCCCTTGTGCTCCGCGGCTTCTCCCGCGGAGCACAAGGGACCAGGGAGAAGCCGGTCGAGCCGGTCAGAGGCAGCGGCAGTGGCTCCATCCGCTGGTCCACGACACTCACCGCCGGCCGCCGGACCGCAGGGGCGGTCGGATCTGCTGCGGCACGTGGAGCGGGGTCGGACCGAGTGCCGGGCATCAATGGATGATCTTGAGGGGCTATCGAGCATCCCGCATGAGTGAATGCCGCCCCAGGGCCCTTTTCGGACAGCGCCAGAAGCTGCGTGCTAGCGTCCCAGAAACAACGCGTGTATCCCGGAACGCGTTTTCTGGCAATTGACGCCCACGCTGCGAACAGGTCGGCGGGTTTCACCGCGTCCGGGGAGGGACGGGGAGATTCGCAGTGACCACTGCTGAGCCGACACGGGCGAAGCGCGACGCATACGGGATACGGAGCTCGGGCGGAGGAACCGCACCGGACGGCGCCGGTCGGCTCGACGCATTCAAGCGGGGCTGCGTTCGTCATCCGGTCCTGCTGACGACTGCGGTGGCCGCGGCGGTCCACATCCTCTGGTTCTTCTTCTTCGCGAACAGCGGCGGCGACATCGCGGCCCAGGACGCCTGGGCCGAGTTCGTGGGCCAGCACCCCGGTACCGCGTACAACCTGGCCTGGTACGGGGGCATGCACCCCGTCTCGTACAGCGTCGTGTCGCCGTATCTGATGTCGGTGCTCGGTGTCCGTACGACGATGATGATCGCCGGTACGGTCTCGGCGGGGCTGACCTCGCTGATCCTGGTCAGGGTGCGGGCCGTCCGCAATCCGATCGCCTGCTCGATGGCCGGTGTCTTCGCGTACCTGTGCAACGCGCTGTCGGGCCGGGTGACGTTCGGGCTCGGCATGATGTTCGCGCTCGGTGCGGTGGCGGCGGTGTTCTGCTGGCCGCACCGCTGGCGGTACAAGCGGTGGGCGAAGGCGGTCGTGGCCGCGCCCCTCGCCGGACTCGCGACGGCCGGCAGCCCGGTGGCGGGGCTCTTCCTCGGTGTGGTCGCGGCGGCGCTGTTCCTGAACAAGCGCCGCCCCGGGGCGTACGCGCTGGGGCTGGCTCCGGTCGTGGTGGTGGCGCTGTCCGCGTGGCTGTTCCCGTTCTCCGGTACGCAGCCGATGTCGATCGCGACGCTGTCGCTGCCGTTCGTCTTCGCGGCCCTGGTCTTCTTCCTCGTGCCGCGCGACTGGAGGACCGTACGGACCGCGGCCGCGGTGTACGGCATCGGGACGCTGCTGACGTACGTGGTGGATTCGCAGATCGGCTCGAACGTGTCGCGGATGGCGATGCTGTTCGCCGGTGTGGTGCTGCTGGCCGCACTGCCGTACGCGGAGCCCCGCTCCCGGCGGTGGTACGCGCTGGTCCTCGCCTTCGTCGGGCTGAACTTCTGGATCGGGTTCAAGGGCGTCGACGACATCGTCCGGACCGCGCCCACCGCGTCCTGGACGCGCGAGCTGGCTCCGCTGGTCAATCAGCTCCAGAAGGTCGGTGCCGAGCGGGGCCGGGTCGAGGTGGTCCCCCCGAGCAGTCACCGGGAGGCGTCCGCGCTGGCTCCGCTGGTGAACCTGGCCCGCGGCTGGAACCGGCAGGCCGACATGGAGCGCAACCCGCTCTTCTACGACGACACGCTGAACGCCGTCAACTACCGGCAGTGGCTCGACCGCTGGGCCGTGCACTACGTGGTGCTGCCGCAGGGCTCCCCCGACTCCAGCGGCGCGGAGCAGGAGGCGGAACTGGTGAGCAAGGGGCAGTCGTACCTCAAGCCCATCTGGTCCGACTCCAACTGGCGGCTCTACTCGGTGGACAGCCCGGTTCCGCTGGCCGATCCACCGGCGACGGTGGACGAGGCCGGCGCGGGTGAACTGACCATCCATGTGAAGAAGGCGGGCCGGGTGCTGATCCGCATCCCGTACTCGCGTTGGCTCGCCCTGGTCGACGAGGAGGGCCGCAGCCTGGAGCGGCCTCAGGAGACCGAGGAGTCCAAGCAGCGTGAGGACAAGGAGCTCCCCAAGGACTTCGTCAACACGAACGGCTGCCTGATCAAGCTGGAGGAGGACCAGTACGGCGACGAGTGGACGGAACTGCTGGCGCCGCGCGCCGGCGTGTACCGGCTCGGCGCCCCGTATCAGCTGGCGCCGGGAACACCGTGCCCGGACGAACTGCGCTGACGGGATGACGGGAGCTGACGCCTTCGCTCCGCCCCGGCAAGTACTTTCCATGGTGGAAAGTTAATGCCATGATGGCACATGCCAACGGGCGTCAGCCTGCTCGCGTGCCCTCGGGAAGGATTCGGTGTGCCCATGCCGTCGCAGGAGAACAAGTCGGCACCCCTGGAGGGTGAGGGCCGGTCGGTGGCGTACGCCGAGGACGCGCTGAAGGGCGTGGAGGCGGCCAGGGAGCGGGCCCGGCTCAGGTCCGGGCTGGCTCCGGAGTGGTACGGCCCGGCCGTGGTGGTGACTCTGGTGCTGCCGAGCGTGGTGCAGGCCTGGAGTCAGGGCAGGGGTGGCTGGGCGGCACTGGTGGCGCTTGTCGTGTCACTCCTGGGGCTCGCCGCCGTGCTCGCGCTCGTCCGGGCCGCGCGGCGGGCGGCGGGGGTACGGGTGACGCGGTCCTTGTCCTCGCGCCTGCGCCGGAGCCGGATCGTACTTCCGGCCGTCCTGGCGGCGGGCCTGCTGGCGGGAGTGTGCTGCTGGGGATTCGGGGCCGGAGGGGCCGCGACCCGGATCACGGCGTTCGCCGTATGGGGGCTCGGCGTGTGGGGCGTATGCATCGCCCGTAACGCGGCGATCAGTCGGGCGCTACGGGAACTCGCGTGAAAGGCGATCCGCCAGGACGGGAGCGGGCCGCCCTGGACGAGACCATCCACCATCCGACCCGGCTGGCCGTGGTCGCCTTCCTCTCCGCCTGCGACGAGGCGGAGTTCGCCACCGTTCGTGATGGCTGTCAGGTGTCCGACTCGGTTCTCAGCAAGACCGCGTCGGCGCTGGAGGCCGCCGGTTACCTGGACGTCCGCAAGGGGCATGTGGGCAAGCGTCCCCGGACCTGGCTGTCCCTCACGCCCGCCGGCCGGCAGGCCCTGGCCCGGCACATCACGGCACTCCAGGACATCGTGGCCACGGCCCGGAGCGCGGCCACGGGCGCGGGCGCGGCCGTCCCCGGGCACGCCGAAGGCGCCGAACCGGCGGTCCGGGCGGCTCCGTCGCCTGAGTGAAGCGCCCTCGGTGAAGCGCCCTCGCGGACGGGCGGCGACCGGACGGGCGCGAACGGCCGGTCGCCGGACGGCCGGCACCTCTCAGCTGTCGCGCCCGGCGCCCCGGAAGATCCGGTCGAGGTGGTGGCGCAGGACGGCGATGGCGGCCTCGGCGCCGCGCTGGCCGGTCATGACGCTGATCCCGAGCCCCGCCGTCATGGCGAGCAGGCTGACAGCCTCTGTCCGTACGTCCACGTCGGGCCGGACGAGACCCGCGTCCTGCGCCTGCGCGAGCAGGCCGGTCAGGGTGTCCTCGGCGGCGTCGGGGTTCTGGAGGAACGGCTGCGCGGCGAGTGCCTCGTCCGTCACGGCGAGTACGGCGTACGAGGTGTACACGAGGTGGAAGGCGCGGCTCTCCTCGTCGGTGGGCAGTGAGGCCAGCAACAGCGCCTCGACCGTCGCGCGCGGCCCCGGGGCGTCCCCGGCGGCCCGGACCCGGGCGGTGACCCGCTCGCCGAACTCCTCGGCCAGCTGCTGGAGTCCGTGGAGCAGCAGCTTCTCCTTGGTCTCGAAGTAGTACTGCACCAGCCGCAATGACACCCCGGCCTCCGCGGCCACGTCGCGCATCCCCACGGCGTGCAGTCCGCGCCTTCCCGCGACCCGGACGAGGGCCCGGGCGATCTCGGTGCGCCGTTCGTCGTGGTCCACACGTTTTGGCATCGGCCGCTTCTCCACCTGTCCGTACGTCTCGTCCGCCCAGGCCGGGCGCACTTCATGGTACCGCCGTACCACGAACGTGGTACGGTCGTATCACAAAAGCGAGCTGCTTCTGGAGGTGGCCCACCGTGCCCGATGCGACGACCCGCGACCGCGCCCCGGCCGACGTCGGCCGTTATGTGAACGACGCCCTGCGCGACCGGTACTTCGCAGCCTGCGACGCGCTGTACGCGATGGGCGCCCCCGTACGGTCGGAACTCGACGTGGAGACCGGCTTCGGGACGACGCACGTATACCGGTACGGCCCCACGGACCCCGCCGCCGCATCCCGCACCCCGGTCGTCCTGGTGCACGGCGCCGGCTCCTGCTCGGCCATGTGGTACCCGAACACCGCCGCGCTCAGTGCCGAACGCCCGGTCTACGCGATCGACACCCCCGGCGATCCGGGCCGCAGCGTGCAGCGCGAGCCCATCCACCAGCCGGAGCGCGCCGCGCAGTGGCTGGACGAGACGCTGTCCGGCCTGGGCCTCGACCGCGTACACCTCATGGGCTCGTCGTACGGCGGCTGGCTCACCCTGAACCAGGCCCATCGCGGCCCCGACCGCCTTGCGTCGGTCACCCTGCTCGACCCCGGCGGGCTGGAGAAGGTCGGGCTCCGCTTCTTCGTCTGGATCTTCGTCAGCCTCTTCGCGACCTCCGCCCCCAAGGCGCTGCGTCCTCGCCTGGCGGCCTGGCTGGAGCAACCGGTGATCATCGTGCCGGAACTGCGCGCGATGATCAGGGCGAGCGTCCGCGCCTACCGCGTACGCCGCCCGGCCCCGCTGCCCCTCACCGAGGACGAACTGCGCACCATCCGCACGCCGCTCTACCTGGTGCTGGGACAGCGGAGCCTGCTGGTGCACCCGCGGCGGCAGCTGGAACGCGTCCCGCGCCTGATACCGGGGGCGGTCGCCGAGATCGTCGGCCACACCGGACACGGGCCACAGATCGACCACGCCGCCGAGGTCAACGACCGGGTGCTGGACTTCCTGGCCGAGGTCGATGCCGACGCCGGTACCAATGTCGACTGACACGGCTCGACGGCTTTCGGCGCCGTACTGCCAGTACGCTGCCGCCCCATGACGCCACCTCAACAAGACACGGAGGCAAGCGCCGAGGCGGACGCCCGGGCAGCCGTGAAGGCCGCACCGGATCGCCCGACGCTGCTGTGGGGCGTCTCGCTCGCCTCGATGGGCGTCTTCCTGGCCACCTGGGTCCTGCTCTGGCTGAACGCGTACGTGATCAACGACGACCTGCCCAACACCTGCCACGACGTACGAAGACAGCGCTTCCCGCCGGAGGTGGCGTGCGCGTCCGCCAATGGGACGCTCACCGGCGCGAACGCCGGATGGCTGGTGGCCCTGTTCTTCGCCTCGCTCGTGGTGT
The DNA here is from genome assembly GCF_036226405.1 of Streptomyces sp. NBC_01260. Lineage (NCBI taxonomy): Bacteria > Bacillati > Actinomycetota > Actinomycetes > Kitasatosporales > Streptomycetaceae > Streptomyces > Streptomyces sp. NBC_01260. The sequence continues at coordinate 4,794,656 of NZ_CP108464.1, forward strand.
CGGTGCTGGTCGTGGGCATGTCGCTGGCGATAGCCACGGCCGTTCGCAGGCGATAGCCACGGCCACCCACCGGCGGCAGCCACGGCCGTTGGCGAGCGATGACGGCATACCCGGAACTTCGCACCTGTTCGGCCACGTTGGAGGCAGCCGCCCACGGGGCCGCCCCCAGCCTGCGCATACCGGCACGGCCCTCAGGCGTACGTCATACGGGTACCAGCGCGTGGCCCATGCGAGCCCGCAACGTCGGCAGCCCTGTCACCCTCCGGGGCAACAGGGCTCCTGGCCCGACACTCCGCAGGGACCGCGAAGGCATCGTCGTCAGCATGACGGGTCCGACGACTTCCACGGCCGCCCCGGTTCGGCCGATGCCGCTCACACAGGCGCCGACCTACCGGGGCCGAGCCAGGGGCTGAGGTCGGTCAGGGGCTGGGGATCTCCTCGATTCGTTCGCGGTTGAGCAGGAACTGGGGCAGGTGCGACTGGGCGGGATCGATGGGGAACCCGTAGTCGAAGGCGAGGCTCGCGATCGCCAGCGGTCCCAGAGCCACGTGGGCACGCGGTGCCGCCGACCCGCCCCAGTGGGCCCGGTGTTCAGCCAGGGCTTCGCCGAGTGTCTTGGCGAAGGTGTCGTGGTCCCGTGCGACGAGACGGTGGAACAGCGCGATCGGCTGGTAGTCGACCGCGTTCACGAACTCCATCGGGGCGTGGGTCACGTGGTCGGGCCCGGACGCCTCCATGGTGGCGACCAGCTTCTCCACGACCCCGTCCATGGAGTGGTCTTCGGAGAAGTACGCCTGCAGGGTGTCGATCCAGTGCAGCACGTACGCGTCGACGGAGTCGTCCTGCCGCAGCGCCTCCAGCGGTACCTGGCAGAGCCGGTGGATCCGGTCCCCCTCTCGGCACGCGATCGCCAGGTAGAGGGCGTCGAGCCAGGCACGGGCGTCCGCGGGCGGCGCGGCGGGGCAGGCCGGCAGCTCGATGACGAGGTCCTCGCCGAGCCGGCAGTCCTGCGGCTGAGCGCCGGTGAACAGGGCGGAGCCGAGCTGTACGGCGGTGGCCCAGGCGTCCCACGTGCCGATCTTCGCCGCCTGGGGATCGGTGGCGCACCGGGCGTGCGCGTGGGCGACGGCGGAGGCGAAGGCGTCGCCCGTGCCGATGCCCGGATCCCGGGCGAGACCTGCTATCGACTCGGCCGTGGCGCGGCTGAGTTCGGCGAGGTCGGGGGCGGGCGCCTCGGCGGCGGCACGGGTGGCGAGCCGGCCGGCGCGGTCGAGGCGAACCAGGCCCTTCATCAGGCCGAGCAGGGACGGCGGCGGCTGGACGGACAAGGAACGGGTCTCCTCGTCGATCACCGTGAGCGGCTTCAGGCTGCCGCGGTGCCACCAGTGGAGCCGCGGTGACAGGGGGCCCTGCCCGTCCTCGAAGGCGCCCAGCGCGTAGGTGGCCAGCGCGTTGACGGCGTCGGCCACCGTGCCGTCGGCGATCGGGTGGTACACCAGGTTGTGCCGGCTGGGCATGACGACGAGGGCGCCGGCGTCCGGAAGCGAATCGCCGGTGACCTGCCGGACCGCCGCGGACAGGAACAGGGCCTGGCTGCCGACGAAGTGCGAGTCTCCGTAGAAGGAGTGCAGGACCGTGCCGTCGAGGGGGATCTCCTCGTGTGTGACGGGCAGGCGCATCAGGTTCCCGTACGCCGCCCGCCCCAGCTCCTCCGGGCCGACGCGCTCCACGTCCACGTCGGTGAGGATCCGTACGTCGGTGGGCCGGTCGAGGGCATAGACGAAGGCGAGGCCGTCGGCCACCACACGCGCATAGCGCAGGGAGCCGGCGATCTCAGGGGCGATCGACTCGGTGGGCAGCAGGCGTGCGTACGTACCGCGCAGCAGTTCGTCGGTGTCGGGAGTGTGGTCCGGATTCATTCGCCTGACTCTACGAAGGCCGTGCGCGGCCGGATCATGCGGCCCGTTTTCCGGTTCAGCCCCGTCGAAGCCCCAAGTGGGCTCGCCGGCACGGCGCTTGGCGCAGCAGACCCATTCGGGCCTGCCCGGCCCCTGCGTAGAGACGTCAGGCTGTGGGGGCGCCCAGAGTCCACAGCTGATTCTCCGCCCAGGCACCCACGATGGCCACATCGGGGTTCTGCTGCCGTATCCCGGCGAACCGGTCCGCGAGCAGTTGGAGCCGGGCGGTCATCGGCAGCTGGGCCAGGACCGGCGGCAGGCCGTCGGTGCCGTGGCCGAGGACGTGGACGGTGATGCCCTCCGCACGGGCTGCTTCGCCGAGCGCCGCGACCAACCCGTCCGGATCCTTCGCGGGTTCCAACAGGACCAGTCCGTCGGAGGTCCCGAACGGGACGGCCGAACCGTGGAGGAAGTTCTCCGCCTCGAAGCCCTCTGCGAGGGTCCGGGACGCCTCCCGGATCTTGAGTGCGCCCTCCCTCGCGGTGACGCCCCATGGGCCGGTGCCGATCAGGGCGAGGGAGCGGGCAGGAATGGCGATCCCGTCGATCCCCGGGTCGGCCACGGCTGCCCGCACCGCTTCGGCGGTGCGCCGCAGCGCCTGGGGGCCGTACTGCTCAGCGCCCAGGCGGGCGGCAATTCCAGCGAGCACGGCGAGCGCGGCGGTGTAGCCGGCGGTGTAGGTCTCGGAGCGTTCACGCTCGACGGTCTCGATGGCGTCGGCCCAGCCGGACCCGATGCCGGTGACGGAGACGACCGGCACGCCGGCGGCCAGAGCCTGCTCCCGGCAGGTGAGCGCGAAGGCGGTCTCGGCAGTGTGAGTGATCACCACCACGGCGTCACCGTCTCGCAGCGGTGCCCCCCAGCGAGCGAACTGAGCAGCGGAAGACCAGCGGGCGTCTATCCCGGCGTGGACAAGCATCATGGCGCCGAGTTCGGCAGCGTGCTGGCTGGTGCCGGTGCCGACGAGCAGGATGCGTCGCGCTCCGGCCAGCCTCTCCGCGGGGATCGACAGGTCGGTGTCCGCCAGCCGTGCGATGGCGTCAGCCTGGGTGTGGATCATGTCGTACAGGGCCGTCTTCGAGGGCACGCCAGATCACCTCTCATTCTTGGTAGCGGTGTTGCCGTTGCTGTCAGGAAGGATGCGGGGCACAGGGGCGGAAATGCTGGGTGGCCCGGTCTTCGGCGGCCGGGTACGTCTGCCAGATGTTTTCAGGTTCTGTCGGTCGTGGGCTGGGCCGTGATGATCAGGTGCGGCGTGCACGTGAGACCGACTCAGGTCGCAGCCGCTGTCCACTCTTTCGCCGTCAAGGAAGCTGCCCCGGAGCAGCAGCGTGCACAACTCGTGCGCGCTGCAATTTCGGTGGTCGGCGGTGGCGGAGCGCTCAGGGATGGTGCCCGCGCTGCGGATACGCCGGCGGATCCGGCTGGTCAGCGGTGAGAAAGCGCTCCGCGCCGCACAGACGGGTCACCGGGCCGTCGGTGTCGAAGTCGTGACCGCGTTTGCCGAGGGCTGTACCGAAAGGGATGCCGCATGACCGAAAGGGATGCCGCATGCGCGCGAGGTGGGGCATGCGGACAGAGGTGGACCGACACGCACCTGGACGCCGGGCTCCGCACGGTCGCCAGGCAACTCGTGGTGAACGGCTGGGAGGTGTACGAGGACGATCCCAAGACCGACGCCGGAGCGCGCACCATCGCCCTCGACTCCGACACGGTCCAGGCCCTCAAGCGGCACCGCGCCCAGCAGGACAAGGACCGTGAGAAGTGGGGGAGTGCCTGGGTGGAGACTGGGAGGTCTTCAGCACCTACCTGGGGGATAAACCCCAGCTCAGCGCCGTAATGCCTGGTGCCCCCGGCAGGATTCGAACCTGCGACACCCACTTCAGGAGTTCGATCAGTGGAGCTTCACGGCATGCTGAGACAGAGGGTGCGAGGGCACACCGGGCTGCTGAAGACCGTGTGTGTACGCCATCGTTGATGTCAGGTGTGGATGTCAAGCGGGCTGAGGCGCGATGTTCACCGCACGGTAGTCGTACCCGTCTTGTCGGTAGCCTGGAGCTTCCCACTGGAGATCCACCTTCTGTCCAGGCGACAGTGTGTGGAAGCCTCTCGTCTGGATGTTGGAGTAATGGCCCCAACACCCCCCGGGAGTCTCGGGGGAGTCGAGCACGCCCCACCCCTCCTCGTCGTGCCACTCGCGGACAGTCGCAGTCACCATGGGGGAAATCCTACGGTTCCCGTCTGCGCCGGCGTCCTGGGAACTCAGAATGGGAATCACTGGTGCAGCCTCGAACGGGCCGATGGGCTGGGTGACAGAGGCTGGCGCACCCGGGCAGTCCGGCCCAGCCTCTGTTGTTGCGGACGTCCACACCCGCGCGGTCCACGACACCCAGCGGGAGGCGATCAGCCACATGGCCCGCCTGCTCACGCGCCGTCTGTCGGGTGCCTGAGACGCGACTGCCGTCAAATGGTGCCGTCAAAAGGCCCCGGACCATGATCGGTCCGGGGCCTTTTGCCTGGTGCCCCCGGCAGGATTCGAACCTGCGACACCCGCTTTAGGAGAGCGGTGCTCTATCCCCTGAGCTACGAAGGCGGGGCTCTGTGGGAAAATGTGTGGGAAATTGCTGCGATGTCCGCAAGGTCCCACACGATCTTCCGTTGGAGCTGTGCAGTGCGCCGCCCGTGGAGGCTGCGCATCGCCGCCAGTGTAGCGGGTGAGGCTCGATGGTGGCTCAGGTGCCGGAGGCTGAGTCAGGGGCTGCTGGCTGTGGCGAGGGCGACGGAGTTGTTCGCCCAGGCGTAGCCGAGGTACCCGAGGAGCGCACCCTCGGCCCCGTACATGGGGACCCGTTTGTCGCGGTGTGAGTAGTCGAGCGAGGAGTTCGACGACTCGCTGTCTTCGCGGAAGCCGAGGAGCCGGTCACCGTGGTGCGTACCCGGGGGGATTTGCCGGAGGTGCTCGGTGCGGTTGAACCGCTTGCGCTTGGTTCGGGGGTCGATGGCGCTGTCTTCCTGTGTTTCATATACGGGGATCAGTTCGGCATGGGGTCCGTTACGGCAAGGGATCTCGACGCGGTGGTAGAAGCGCCAGTCCGTTTTTCCTTCGCGCGCGATGAGCTCTCGTACGGGTAGCGGGTTGTACATGGTTTTCCCCTCCACTGTGATCTGGCGCTCGCAAGATCTACCGGCGGCGGCGTACACGTCGTGTGTGCATTTCTTGTACTGGCACTCGCAGTCGTTCTTGCACTTGCACTTGTACTTGGTCAGGGGGTGGGGCTTGATTCCGTCGTGCTGCCGGGTGAAGACGATGAGGCCTCTGCGGATCAGTGGTGCGCGGTGTTTGCCTCGCCAGGCGGTGTCGAAGCTGGCGGCGAGTAGTCCGGGGGCGCGGTCCAGGATCTCGTGGGCCAGCCGGAGGGCGACGGATGCCTCTTCGTCGCGTTCGGGATCTTCTTCCGGGGGCCTGTGGCGGGCACTGTCGACGTTGAGGATGAAGCGACTGTGGCACTTTGCTTCCTGGCGCACGGAGAAGGAGACAATCTTCTTTCCGTAGACAGCTCTGTCTCCCCCCTCCATTTGGATGCCGGCGTCATGATCGACGCGGTGGCGTCGTCGTTCTCCGGTCTTCTCGTCGTCTGTGAATTCCTCGGTCTGATCTGAAGGAGGGCGGACCACGGTGCCGTCGCCGTTGATGGTCTGGCTGCGGTGCGGCCGGAGCCGATCTCCTCTCCTTCTCTCTTCGGAGAGCAGGCCGTGGGCAATGGCCTGCCTGATCCAGGCGTCCCTGCTCTCCTTGCGGAATTCATGGATGGAGGGACGGAACTTCTTCCGATAGAAGTCATTCCACTGATAGAGCGAGGGCCCGTTCTCGGGCAGGGCGTCCGCCGCTTCGTCGCCAAGGAAGCGGCGTATGCCGGTGCGAATGATTTTCCAGTTATCTGGCTCGTAGAAGGTGGATTGGGTGTGCCGGGAACTGTCGTAGATGGAGATGGCTGCGAGGTAGATCAGGTAGATGTAGGCCGGGTAGTGGGCGGGCCTGCCTGGACCCTTGCGGGTCTTGGGCGGGAAGACGGTGGCTGCTACCTCGTACAGGGCGGGGTTGGCGATGACGTGCTTCAGACGCGTGGTGTCGCAGACGCTGGGAGCTTCGGGCGTTTTGGGCTCGGGCCGGAAGTTCGCTGGGCTGAGGATGTCCTCAGGGATGGGGCCCAGGATCCAGTCAGGCTTCTTCCCTGAGACCTTTCGGGCCCCCTTCGCGACCTTCTTCGCTGCCTTCTTGATGGTCTTGCGGGCCGGTGCGGCCGAAGGCGCGCTCACTCCTCGCCCTCCCAGCTCAGCGCGGGACGCCACTCGTATCCGGCGAGGCGGGCGGCGCCGTCGAGGGAGGACAAGCCGAAGCGGAGGGCCACGTCGGCGATCTGGCCTGATGCGGCCAGGGTCTTGGCTGCGGTCCAGGTGTGGATGTCGCGGGGTTGTGCGGGGCGGCCGCCAGGTGCGGTGCCGCTGGCATGGACGGTTTCGCCGAACGCTGTGCAGACGCTGGACTGTCGGCGGTAGGCGGGTGAGTCGGCGATGGTAGCGAGGGTGTGCGGTTCGTTGGGGGCCGTGTGCGCGCGGACGAAGGCGGCGCGCAGGCGCAGGACCTCGTGGGCCCAGGTGTCGAGGGAGCAATATCGGGCGGCGACGCGGGTGGCACCACATGACCAGACGCGGTTGTGCTCGAAGTCGAGGTCGGTGGTGCGGGTGAAGCCGATCTCGGCGGTGTGCTGGCCGGAAAGGAGCAGGCCCAGGACGGCGGCGTGCCGGGTCTGGGGCATGCCGCGTTCGGCGTGGAAGCGCAGCTGGTCGATGTCGGTGTCAGTAAGGCGTCCGGCGGGGAGTCGGGTGGAGCGTGGGATAGGTGGCAGGTCGATGAGCGGGGCGTTGGTGGTCAGTCCGAGGCCACGGCAGGTGGCGAAGAGCGCGTCGACCGCTGACTTGCGTACGCGGCGGGTGCTGTCGGCTGGGGTGGGGGTGAGATGCCCGTGGCGGTTGCGGCCGGGGGCGTCGATGAATGCTTGGGCGACGGCGTCGGTGATGTCGTCGAGGCGGGGCAGGCCGAGGGCTGCTGCGTAGCGGACGAGACGCTCGCACGCCTGGATGTATTTCTCGGCGGTCTGCAGACGCATGGTGCCGGTCTCGACCTGCTCGGCCCAGGCCCGGCCTGCGCGGAGCACGGCTTGGCGCAGCGTGACCTTAGCCATGGCCGACTCCGAACTGCGGATTCGGTTCGGACTGCGCCGCGCATGGGCGTGTCATGTGTGTTGCGGGAAGTGCGGGAGCGTGCGGAGAGTGCGCGTTACGGTGGGTGGTGGCTCTCGTCTTGTGTGAGGGCACGCCAAAGCCCCTCTCTCGCGGCCTGTGCCGCGCGGGAAGTCGTCGGGTTGCGGCGGAGGGGTCCGGGGGCGCGTCCCGGCCAAGGAATCAGCGCCCTCGGGTCCCGTTCTCGTCTCAGGCGTTCGTCGGCTGCCTCCTGAACGGTGCGGCTGCGGCCAGCTGCCGCACCAATGCGTGGGTGTTGAGCCAGTCCTGTCGACTGCAGGCGGCCATGGCCGCGGGGGTCCACGGCGTCAGCAGCGTCGCGTTCAGCGAGTCGCTGTGGCGCTCGGATCGCTCGTGCATGTCGGACAGGATGCCGAGCAATCCGGTGAGGTGGTCATGCAAGGTGCCGGCCTCCTGTGAGGTCAGATGCAGGACGTCGTGCAGGCCGAAGGCGGTGCTGAGCAATTCTTCGGCGCTTGGCTGGCCCGGTGCAGGCGCGGCGGCGTTCGCGTGGCGCGCGGACGGGATGGAGGCCGCTACGCCAGCGGTGGCGCCCTCGGCCGTGTTGTGCGAACGGCCGAGTTGGGCCTCGGCCAGCTTCGCCGCCTGGGGTGGCACGGGCCGCGCGAGGTCGTCGTTTCCGCCCTCCGCTCGGGCGGGATATGGCGAAGCAGCGATGGGCTCATCCGTTGTCGTGAGTTCTGTGACGGAAGCCGGAGAGCTTTCGTGCCAACCGATGAAGCCGTCCGGCTCCTCCACGAGGAATCCTGTGGCGATCATCAGGTCGAGAAGTCGGTTGACCGCGGATACGTGCCCCGACTCGGGTAGTCGCCGTTGCAACGTGAGGAGCAGGCCTGCGCGGATGCCGGGGCCGTCGCGCAGCCTCGCCTGAGCCGACTGGACGAACCAGAGCTTGCCCCAGACCCGACGCAGGGCGTCGAGGCCTTCCTGTTCGCTGACCGGCCAGACCTGGGCGATGGACAGGGCTTGCGCAGTTGCCTGGTAGGTGCCGCGCGCGCCGGGAACCGGCTCCACCAGTCCGCAGTCCACCAGGAACTTCATCGCGATGCCGGTACCCCACACGCCGGTCCTGGCGGCTGCGGCGATGTCACGGATGTGGCAGGGCTGCGGCAGCGCCCCGACGGCGGGGATCAGCTTCAGGTACGTGCCCGCCGGGATGCGGGGATGGGGCAGCGGTGGCCGGGGAGCTGTGTCGGGCACCTGGCGGCTACGTGACCTGGACACGGGAGTGTCTCCTCAACTAGTTCTTACGGAACGGTTGTTGTCGTGTGACAGTGGTGAATTGGGTCGATCGCGGGGTGCGCAGCCAAGATGACGACAGGGGTGGGCATCCCCACAAAGAAACCTGCTACTGTAATAGCAGGTGGTGGTCAGGTGCGCACTCCGGGCGCGCTTCCGTCACACTGGTCGCGTGGCTGAAGGAACGAGGCGTGGGAGAAGGCCGAGGGCGTTCGTGGTCGGCGGTGTCTGGCCGCATGCCGTGATGGAACCGCACCGCGGCGCCCTCGTCGTTCAGGTAGTCGCGCGCCGGCTCGGCGAGGCCATGGCGGAGCAGAAATTGAGCGCGAATGCCCTCGCCCGAAAGAGCGGCGTCAATCGGCAGGTGATCGCCAACGTGCTCAACGGTGAGGTGTGGCCGGACATGGTCACCCTGGTCGACCTGGAGGGCGCGCTCGGCGTCATGCTGTGGCCCCAGCACGCCACGTGGTGCATCCCCGCGCCCGGCGAGGCTCCCGACGGCGTCACGGACGAGACGCTCTGAACGACCGCAAGTGACGGAAATCCGGCATCGCGCGCACCGTGACCGTGCGCGCGAGCGCGGCCGCAGGGGCGGCACTCCACGGCGGGAGAAGCAGGTGCGACGGATCCGCACTGGTGAATACGCATGATGATTCGGCACTCCATGGGGCAAAGCGGATCGGTGGAGAGTGGATGAAGCCGAATACCAAACGCTCCCGGCCGGGGCCGGGTATGGTCGGAAACGGCCTGTCTAGGTCAGGCCGTCACCGCGGTCGCCCTCTCTGATTCGACCCAGGCGGGAGCTCCGCGGTGACGGCCACAGCACGTCAATGCAGCGTGACGTGTGGGGAGTTTATGGCGTCAAAGTCACTCGAACTTCCAGTTCATGAGGGGGCGGAAGTAGACGTGGCGGTCGTCCTCGCGGGTGACCCGCTCCAGCGCACCAGACACGACCAGCGCCTGCAGGCAGTTCCGCAGAGCCTTGCGCGCCTTGGCCTCCCTGGGGGTGCCCAGTACCTTCGCGATCTCCTCGCTGCCCCACAGTGGTTCCGACTCGGGACGCGAGGTGAGCGCGGTCAGAACGTTCTGCTGCGCCTTGCTCCGGACCGTGACCTTGGCCGCTCGCCGCGCCGCCTGCTGCTCGGGGGGAGCCGCGTCGGAGGCAGGGCCGTGGCCGGAAGGGCTTTCATGGCCGGAGCCATCGTCGGAAGTGTGGCGGATCCCGGAACCTGACTCGTCGTGCCCGTTCGACTCGTCTTCACCATCCGGTACGAGATGCAGGGGCGCCTGGTGTGCCGGCGGTCCGTGCAGGACTCCGTACCTCGCCGCGTGCTCCCGCATGCTACGCAGGCGGGCGTCGACGCCGAGCAGGTTGGACGCCTCCTCGCGCAGGGCGCGGATCGCCTCGTACGTCTCGGTCTCCTCGCGGAGGGACTCCTGCAGTCGACTGATGGTGGCGCCGGACGCCTCGAGTTTGGCGTCGCACTCGCGAACCACCTGCGCAGCCTCGTCGCCGGTGTCCATCGGCCGACCGAGGAGGGCTTCTTGGTGCGTCATGGTCATCACCGTAGGCCGTCAGATAGCTAGCTGTCTGCCAAACGCGCTGCCTGAAGGCTGATTTGATGGCTGAAGTTGACGAGCTGACGGCGCCCTTGGTGGCAAACAGCCTTTGGCTAGCAGTAGTTCACCGAGGAACAAGCCGTCACACGGGAAGTCGTAGCTACCTCGCTACCCTTCTGTGTCTGGTCTCCACTGTCATGATCTATCGAGGCTGCGCAACTGAAGTTGGCCACTACGGGTTACTGATCGTTTCAGAATGAACCTTGTCTGGCTGGTTGTCAGTTGCCGGAGCCGTCGGCAAGATCTGCTATGTGTCTGCTGACCTTGTCCCTGATGACCTGTGGGAACGTGCCGCCCCGCTGCTTCCGGCTCGGCCAGCGCGGCGGCATCGGTATCCGGGGCAGTTACCGGTGGATGACCGTGCTGCTCTGCGGGGCATCGTTTACGTGCTGCGCACGAGCGTGAGCTGGCGGGACGTGCCCGCAGAGTTGGTGGGCTGCAGCGGGGTGACCGCCTGGCGACGTCTGCGGGACTGGACCGAGGCTGGTGTGGCCCCGCTTGCACGAGGTACTTCTCGCGGAACTGCACAGAGAGGGCCTGCTGGAGATGGACGACGCCGCGATCGACGCCTCGCACGTCAGGGCGCTCAAAGGGGGGCTCACACCGGACCTTCGCCGGTCGACCGCGCACGGCCCGGCAGCAAGCACCACCTCATCGTCGACCGGCACGGCACTCCGCTCGTCGTCTCTCTGACCAGCGGAAACCGTCACGACGTCACCCAGCTCATGCCCCTGCTGGACGCCATACCCCACATTCGCGGACTGCGCGGCCGGCCACGCCACCGACCCCAACGGCTGTGCGCCGACCGCGGCTACGACTACGACAAATACCGGCGTCTCGCCCGCGCACGTGGGATCACACCCAAGATCGCCCGGCGCGGCACCCCACATGGCTCGGGCCTGGGCAAGACCCGGTGGGTAGTCGAGCGGACCTTCGCCTGGCTCCACCAGTTCAAGCGACTACGCATCCGCTACGAGATACGCGCCGACCTCCACCTCGGACTACTCCAACTCGCCTGCAGCATCATCTGATTGCGACGACTCAGTGGACGTTAAGTCCGATCTTCCTCGGTTCGTGATCGCTCGATCGTGTGACTGATCGCTGCATCGACCTGTTGCTCGGCATGGACATGCTGAGATTTGGGTCATGGGCAGAGAGCCGTATCCGAGTGACTTATCGGACGAGCAGTGGGCCTTGCTGGAGCCGATGATCACGGGCTGGAAGCAGGAGCGGGTGGCGCGGTCGGCGACCGGCGACCCGGGTTCCTGTGATCTCCGGGAGGTCGTGAACGCGATCTTCTATCAGAACCGGACCGGCTGTCAGTGGCGCTATCTGCCGCATGACCTGCCGTCCTGGTCGGCGGTGTTCTACTACTTCACTTTGTGGCGCCAGGACGGTCTGGACCAGCGGATCCAGGAGCTGCTGCGCTGCCAGGTGCGCGAGAAGGCCCGCCGATTAGAGGACCCGTCCCTCGTGATCATCGACACCCAGTCCGTGCGTGCGGCCGCCGGTGTCCCGAAGACCACGACCGGACTGGACGTCAACAAGAAGGTGTCGGGCGTCAAGCGCGGGCTGGCCGTGGACGTTCTGGGCCTGGTCATCGGCGTGGTCGTCCTGCCGGCCTCCGCCCATGACAACGCCGCCGGCATCGCGCTGCTCGACCAGGCCGCCGAGAAGTGCGGAAACCGGCTGGAGAAGGCGTTGGTGGACCAAGGGTTCAAGGACGAGGTCGTCATTCACGGCGTGCTGAACGACATCGACGTCGAGGTCGTCCGCCGCAACCCCGACGACCAGGGCAAAGGCTTCGTCCCACAGCCGCGGCGGTGGATCGTGGAACAGGTCAACGGGACCCTGCTGCTGCACCGGAGGCTGGCCCGCCACTACGACCACCGGCCCGACACCTCCGTCTCCCGTGTCTACTGGGCCTCCACCGCGAACATGGCCCGCCGCCTCACCACGCCGAGCCCCGCCTGGCGTGACGATCTCGGACTGGCCGCGTGAACGTCACCGAACTCCTCGCCGGCCTCCAGGCCCAGCACGAGGCGGCCACCACGCGCGCCGCGGAAATCCAGGAGCAGATCGACCACCTCACCGCCGCCCTGGCCGAGGCCGAGACCCGGCTCACGGAACTGGACACCGCCCGGAAAGTCATCGCGGAAACCGCCCCGTCAGCAACCGAGCCCGACTCGCCGCAGACCGAGACGAGCACCGCCTACCAAGCCATCGTGAACGCCTTCAACCAGCATCCCGGCCAGGCATTCCGGGCCCGTGAACTACACGAACTCCTCGCCATGCCCACCGACGAAGCCTCCGTCAACATCACCCGGAGCCGTCTCGCACGCCTCCTCCGCCAAGGCTTCCTCACCCAACCCGGACGAGGCCGCTACCAGAAACGGACTTAACGTCCACTCAGAACTTCATTCTGAAACGATCAGTTAGGGCTTGCCGGGAAACAAGTCGTGGCTTCCAGCTGTGGGGCTCGTTGGTCTGGTATGGGGAGACCGGAGGGGATCGAGTCCGTTCTGGCGGCGAAGTTCCAGGTGCTGTTGCCGCATCTGGACGAGCGTCAGCGTCGGCTGGCCATAGGGGCGGAAGCACTGTCGCTGGGGCATGGTGGGATCAGGATCGTCGCCGCTGCGGCCGGGGTCCGGGAGGCCACGGTCTCGCGTGGGGCGGCTGAACTGGACTCCGGTCAGGCCCCGTTGGGGCGGGTGCGCCATCCCGGCGGAGGGCGGAAGAAGGCGGCCGAGCTGGACTCTGGGCTGCGGCCGGCACTGCTGGCGCTGGTCGAGCCCGACGAGCGGGGCGACCCGATGTCGCCGCTGCGCTGGACGACGAAGTCGACCCGGAAGCTGGCGGCGGAGCTCACCCGCCAGGGGCACCGGGTCTCCGCCGATACCGTCGCCGGCCTGCTGCGGGAGGAAGGCTTCAGCCTGCAGGCCAACGCCAAGACCATCGAAGGTGCCCAGCACCCCGACAGGGATGCCCAGTTCCGCTACCTCAACGAGCAGGCACGAGGCCACCGGGACGCCGGTGACCCGGTGATCAGCGTGGACAGCAAGAAGAAGGAGCTGATCGGCGACTACAGGAACGCCGGGCACGAGTGGCAGCCGGCAGGCCGTCCCGTGAGGGTCAAGACGCACGACTTCCCCGGACAGGCCGAGAAGGCCATTCCGTACGGAATCTACGACGTGGCGGCGAACACCGGCTGGGTCAGCATCGGCACCGACCACGACACGGCGGCGTTCGCCGTCGCCTCGATCCGGCGCTGGTGGCAGGCGGTCGGCCGGCACGACTATCCCGGCGCCCGCCGGCTGCTGATCACCGCTGACGGTGGCGGCTCCAACGGCTACCGCACCCGGGGCTGGAAGACCCAGCTCGCCGATCTCGCCGCCGAGACCGGCCTTGAGATCACGGTGTGTCACCTGCCGCCCGGCACCTCGAAGTGGAACAAGATCGAGCACCGACTGTTCTCCCACATCACCATGAACTGGAGAGGCAGGCCCCTGACCAGCCATGAAGTCATGCTCCAGACCATCGCTGCGACCACCAGCCGCACCGGCCTCACCGTCCAGGCCGAACTCGACAGCGGTGAGTACCCCACCGGCATCCGCGTCAGCGACGACGAGATCGCCGCCCTGCCCATCACCCGCCACCGCTTCCACGGCGACTGGAACTACACCCTCCACCCCCAGCGCCCGAAGGACACGACGACCACCACCAGCACACAGGACGAGGCCCTGGCGGACGGACCGGCCCGCCTCACGCAGCGTTCGTTACAGGACCCGGAACTGACCGGGATGACCCGCCGGCAGCTCAACGAACTCATCGACGTGCTGACTCCAGCGATGGAGATTCAACGCGAGCAAGTGCTCCGCACCCGCAGAGGCCACGAACGCCTGGTGGCCCCTGGCACAGGAGCCAAACCCAAGCTCACCTCAGCCGACCGGGTCCTGGCCACCGTGCTCCACCTGCGAAAACTCGCGACCATGGACCTCCTGGGCCAGCTCTTCAACACCACCGCCATGACCATCAGCCGCGCGGCGAAAGACGTCCGCCCACTCCTGGAAGCCCACGGAATTCACATCCCTGCCTCGACCGCTCGCTTTCGCACACCGACTGACATCGCGAGATTCCTCGACCTCGACAAAAACAAGATCAAACCGACGTGTTGATTCCCGGCAAGCCCTTAGCTGTAGCGCGCAGTTCAAATCCGCTGCCGGGCACCGGCAGCTCGGACAGCAGCCTGCCGGTCAGCTCCTCCGTGCCGTCCTGGATGGCGCGCACCGCCGCAGCACGGAGGAGGTAGGCCAGCCGGCCCACATTGCCGCCCGTTCGCCGGTGCAGGGTGCGGGATAGGGCCGACAGCGTGCCAGGCGGATGCGCGCTCAGCTGCAGGGCTTGTTCGGCGTTGAGCAGGAGTTGTGTCCAGCTCTCGTCCTCGGGAAGATCGGCCAGCACCACTGACAGTAGGCGGCGGTGCGGGACGCTGGTCAGGGACGAGGTCAGCAGGTCCGGCGCGTCGAGAGCCGCGTAGACGAAAGTGGCTGGCGTCGTGTCGCACAAGAAGTCCAGGGTGCTGGCGACCGCGGCCCTGGACCAGCCAGGACCGTGCAGGTGGTGGGCCTCGTCGATGAGGATGAGGCTGGTGCGGGCTTCCTCCAGTGCGTGGCTGACATGGTGTGCGAGGTCGCTCGTCGTGGGCGTACCGCGCAGCGGAGTACTCAGAGAGCGGGCTAGCTCCGTCAGAAGCTGACGAGGTGAGGTGGCAGGAGCCAGTCGGACGTGGATCGCAGGACGTCGGCCCTCGTCGGGCGGGTACTGCGCGCGCCGGGACTGGAGGTGGTAGCTGGCGGCCCACTGCAGGGCGACAGTCTTGCCGCTGCCGCTCGGGCCGTGCAGCAGGACTCCGTGGCGACTGCTCAGGGAGGTGCGGTTGAGGAGTACGGCCTCGCCGATCCGTCGCACGGCGGCGCCGACGGCCGGAACCTCCAATGGGAGTTGAGCGTGATAGGTGATGCGCGCGGCGTCGGACTGGGTGACAGCGTCGCTGCCGATCCGAGGCGAGGGTGAGGCTTCCGCCGCGTCCTCGACCGTGATCGTCCGGAGGAATGACGGGCGACCGGATGTGGGAGACGCCGACCGCTCGACATACGCAACAACCTCCTGCCGCCCACTGTGCCCAAGCGCGTCTCGCAGCACACTTGACGGCCTGGGCACCCGCGGGGCTTCCAGCCACCGACCGTCCGGGCCCTCCACCCACACGCGGCGCAGGTCGTTCGGATCCCAGCGTACCGAAACGCGCCGCCCGGCCGTGGCATCCGCGGGCCGCGTAGAACGCAGCGGATTCAGGGCCGGAGCGTCATAGGTCCGGCCCGCCAGATGTACACCGGACGGCCCGACGACTCGGGTGGCCACTTCGAGCAGTTCGGCAAACTCCCGTGGAGTGAAAGGGGTTGGAGTCCAATGCGCGGCAGCCACCAGGTACTCGTACCGTCCCATTGGTGTCCGGTGCGCATCCGGGCACGACGCGGCGATGGGATCGTCGGCATACGGCCATACCCGCGCGACCCAGGCGTCCAGCAGTTCCTGAACCTCCTCCGCCGGCCAACTGGACGTTCCCGAAGCGCGGGAGGCGAACGTCAGTAGATGGTCCGTGAACAGCGATGCGGCCCTCGCCAGGGAACGTTCCACGCCGCGGCGTTCCGGCAGCGCCCGGCTCGTTTGTCGTACGTTGATCCCCAGACGGCCACAGCAATCGCGCAGCACAGCCAAGCCTGGCCAGGCAGTGCTGTCGACCACGAGAGCGGACGGGCGGATCAGCGGCGCACTCTCGCCCGGCCCACTACCGGGCGCGTCTCCCGCTCCTCGGCTGCGATCGCAGCTGTCCAGGCCGACCCATCGGTGGTGCTGGTCTTGGGGAACACCCATCCGGGCCAGCAGGGCCGGTCCCACGGGCGGAACGGGCTTGTCGGCGAACACCACGGCCGTCAGGATGAGCCGCGTCGCCTCGTCCATGGCGAACAGGATCCCTAGGCCGCCGTGAGACCCGTGCCCGTCATGGGCCGGCACGGGCAGGTGCACCGTATTCAGATACACACGTTCCCCCACCTCCGAAGCGCTGTTGCTCCCGGCCTCGGGCGCGGACGGTTCACGCGTCAACTCGGTGCGCAACCGGTGGATCGCCGAGCAGGAGGGCGCGGACAACTCGCCGCGGCCGAGCGGCTCCGCAAGCCGCCGCAGGACTTCTGCCCGCACCCGCTCGCTGCCCGGCAGTCGACCCGCGGCGGGCGTCAGCACGATGTCCCGCACGGCCTCAACGATCCGCGGATCGAGCCTGGCCCCGGGCGCCTCCCGCCGCCCGGCCCGGCCGTCCGCCAAGCCGCCCACCCCCTGGGCCTGGTAGCGCTGCCGCTTGCGCCGCACGGTACGGGCCGACGCCCCGGGAACACCCATGCCCGCCAGCTCCCTGGCCTTGGCCTGCTCCCGCTCAGCCAGGGAATGGGACACGGGGTCGAAGCCAGGGCGCGGCCGCGCCCCGGGCGCGGCATCCGCCGGTAGCCCAGTGAGCACTTCGACGATGTGCGACTCCCACCACAGCCCCCGGCCCATCCTCGCGCCATCGGCGTCGAGGTCCCATGCCACGCGCTCGGAACCGGCACAGGATTCGAGCATGGCGAAATCAGGGGCGAACAACAGTTCCAGTACGTCCTCTTCGCGCGCACGGTCAGCGTTGTCCGTGAGGGCGATTTGCCGACCGCGTACCGACGTGATTGTGTACGCGGCACCGTCCCGGCGGACCCGGTCACCGACCGCCAGCCGGTGGGGCCACAGCCGTCCTTCCACCTTCGCTCCGACCTGCTTCTCGTACGCCATGACAAGGGGCATCCTGCCCGACCTCTTGCATGCGGAACACACCGCGCCGACTGGGGAAGTTCTCCGCGGCCTGCTCAGCACACCCCGAAACGCCGCAGGTGAAGCCCCGGGTCCAGGAGCTCTGCGACCCGGCCGAGTGCGTCGACGTACGGGTGTACGGAGCGGCGTAGCTCATCCAGGGCCTCCGCGAACGCTGCGTACTCCTCCCACTCCGCCGGAGCATCGCCGGGGTGCGCACGCTCGTACGCGGCCAGGCGCGGATGCCAGACGGTCAGGAACAGGCGAAGACCGCGGGTGAGGATTCTCAGGGCCAGCAAGTGGACGGGCGCGACGAGCGGACCGCCGAGAGCCGGGGGCGGCGGATCGGCCATCGCTTGGTCCCGGTATATGTTGAACAGGGAGTAGAGGGAGCTGAGGGCGTTACGCGGCGTGCTGCCGCTGTCAGCGTCCAGCCGTCGCCTGAAGCGAGGTGCAGCCTGGAAGAACATCCGGGTTGCGGCCTCCAGGGCCCTCGCGTCCGACGTGATTGTCAACACGCCCTCGGGCAGCGTGAGATGCGTCCTGCGTATGTATGGGTGCCTCACCATTCGAACGTACCCGACCGCTCAGCGCACGGCGAGGCCCTCAATTCCGGTGAACACCTGTGGTCGCGGTACGGCACAGGTGCGCACTCCTTGCTGCGCACCGTCGATGCGGCACTCGATTCTCTTCGGCACCTGTGGTGGCCTCGTAGTGGGACCGGCTCTGGTGCCGCCGTGTCATTCCTGGGAAGTAGACGAGAGAAGTACGCGACCGTGTCGCAGAGGGGTAGTAAGGAGGACGCCGTGACCCCCGGCCGTCGGTGAGACTGAGCCGGTGATGAACGTGTCAGTGGCCGACCGGTTGCGTGACGGGTCCGCGGCGCTGATGCGCCCGAGCGGTCCGCTGCCCCGGCCCAGCAACCGCAGCCGAGTGTTCGATGCCGTGCTCGCGTTGGCCTTCTGCGTCGCAGGGGTCAACTATGCGTTGAGCGTCGGAGTGGGCCAGAGCTACCAGCTCATCGATGGTGTGCGTCGCATGCGCCCTGAGGGAGCCAGCAGCTGGCTCGGTGCGGTGGCCCCGGCGATCCTGGCGACACTGCCGCTGGCGCTTCGGCGGCGCTATCCACTGGCCGTGCTCTGGGTCGTGATGGGAGCGGGGCTGGTGGCGCCGGACAGCGAGGCACGGCTCCTCTTCTATGCCTTTGTCGTCGCCACGTACAGCGCAGTCGCTTTTAGCCCCTACCGGGCACTGGCGCTGATGTCTGTGCCAGTGGAAATCCTTGTGCTCATCACGACCGGGGATTCGGCGCTGCCCACCGTCCCGAACGAATACGTACCTCTGCTTGTCCTGATCCCGCTTGCGGTGGCGGCCAACGGTCTGCGGATGTGGAGGCTTCGGGCCGACGAGCGGCAGGCTCAGATGGCCGCACTGGAGAGCGAGCGGGTGGAGGAACTACGTCGCGCGGCAGAGCGCGAGCGGGCTCGGATCGCCCGCGAGTTGCATGACGTCGTCACGCATCACGTCAGCATGATGGTGATCCAGGCCGGGGCCGCACGGAAGGTCCTGGACGTCGCACCCGACCAGACCCGCGAGGCGCTGCTCGCCGTCGAGGCAGGCGGACGGTCGGCCATGGTGGAACTGCGACATGCCATGGGGCTGCTCACGATGGCGGCCGATGATGGGAACGGCACCACTGATCCGGCTGCCGGTGCTGGTGCCGGCCTCGCCCCGCAGCCGAGCCTGGACCAGGTGGAGGCGCTGATCGGAAGGGTCAGGAGCTCCGGCCTGTCCGTCGAGCTGACCGTGGGCGGAGCGCCGCGTCCGGTGCCGCCGGGGATCGGCCTCGCCGCATATCGTGTCGTGCAAGAGGCCCTGACCAACGCCGTGAAGCACGCGACCGGAGCGAGCGTGAAGGTCCTCGTCGAATACGGCGAAGGCCTTCTGCGGGTGGAGATCACCGACTCCGGCGGCAGCCCGAGTGCGTCCGCCGCCACCGGCAACGGGCACGGCCTGATCGGCCTGCGTGAACGCGTTTCCGTCTACGGTGGAACACTGCATGCCGGGCCGCACTCCGGCGGCTATCGCATCCGAGCATCGATCCCTCTGGAGGCAGCGTGACCCGGCCCCTGCACGTTGTGGTCGCCGACGACCAGGCACTTGTCCGTACCGGCTTCAGGATGATCCTGAGTGCCGACGGCATCGACGTGGTCGCTGAAGCGCGCAACGGTAGGGACGCCGTGGAGGCGGTCGGGCGCACACGCCCCGATGTGGTCCTGATGGACATCCGGATGCCGGAGATGGACGGCCTTGAAGCCACTCGTCGCATTCTGTCCCGTGGCTCGGCTCCGGATCCTCAGCCCGCAGGGGAGGAGCCGTACGCCCATGAACCGCGCGTGATCATCCTGACCACGTTCGACTTGGACGACTTCGTGTACGCGGCCCTGTCCGCCGGCGCCAGTGGCTTTCTCCTCAAGGACGTCACGCCGGAACACCTGGTCGCTGCCGTCCGGATGGTCCGCTCAGGCGACGCACTGCTCTCACCGGCCATCACCCGCCGCCTCGTCGAGCGGCACGCCGTCCGTCGTGACACGGAGACCGAACCCGAGCCGATGGCTCTGAACGCCGAGCTGGCCGCTCTGACTCCGCGCGAGCGGGAAGTGATGATTCTGGTGGCGCAAGGCCTGAGCAACGCCGAACTCGCCGCCCACCTGCGCCTGTCGGAGACAACCGTCAAAACCCACGTCAGTCGCATCCTCGCCAAGCTCGGCCTGCGCGATCGCGTCCAGGCGGTAGTGGTGGCCTACGAGTTCGGGCTGGTGAAGCCGGGCGCGAACCAACCCGGACTCAGATCCTGACCGCCTGCACCATGACGCGAGGCACGCTGGAGAGAAGGTTGCTGGCTTCCGTCGCCTCATGCAGCAGGACATCGGCAGCGGCGGCTCCCATCTCCCTTGTGAGAGCGGCCCGTTCCTGAAGGATCCGCTCGTACACGGCGACCTGTCGGTCGGCTGACCCGGCGATTTCGTGTGTCTCGATTCCCGAGAATCCCGCCGGCTCCAGAAACCATGTGTAGTCGAAATGGGAAGGCGCCCACGTGGTGAAGACGAGAGGGCTGCCTGGCTGAAGGATACGAGCCAGCTCTTCGAAAGCCGCCATCTTGTTCATGACCATCCACAGCGCGTCGACGCTCATCGCTCCGTCGAAAGCGGCGTCGGGCAGCCCCGTATCGATGGCGCTCGCCGTATGGAACGTGGCTTCGGGAGATTTCTCCATCCTCGCCGCGAGCTTCTCCGCCTGGGAGACAGCTTCGGCCACGATGTCGACTCCGTGCAGAGTGGCGTCCGCTTCACGGGCCACCCAGAGCCCCGGTCCTCCGCGTCCGCACCCGATGTCGACCAGACGCTGTACGTTGTGTTCGCCCAGAGCATCGGCCAGGAATCGAAGGTCGCTCATCGTCACAAATCCGAACGGCTCGACTTCTTCAGGGTATTCGGCCCCGTAGACGCCACGGTAAATGTCACGCAGGGTCTCACTGTGGGCCTGGTTCGCCAGAACGGGGCGGTAGCGGTCTTCCATAACCGCAGTTACGTCGGGCTGGTTCATTCCGTCTCCAGATCCACTTCCGAGTAGCCGCACATCCTCAGTCGCGAGTGACCCGTGGCGCTGAACTAATCAACCAGTGGGCCCTGACGCTAAGTTGAGCGCAGTTGGCTTGTCAATGATGGGCCCAGGTCGCCGCCGGTCAAGTCTGTGACGGCGCTGCGGCGAGGGACGGAGCATCGTTTAACTGGTGCGACAGCGCAGTTGAACATCGCCGGTGATCGTCGAGGATTGATTAGCCATGAGGGCCTGGCGGATAGTGATCCAGGGCTGCCCATGGCTGCCCGATTTCATTCACCCCAGAAGGGACGGCGTGGTGACTAATCCGTTCGACGACCCCGATGCCAACTACCTGGTCCTGGTCAACGACGAGGGACAGCACTCGCTCTGGCCGGTCTTCGTCGACGTGCCCGACGGCTGGAAGACGGTTTTCGGTGAGGCGGCGCGTCAGGACTGCCTCGACTACATCGAGAAGTCATGGACCGACATGCGGCCCAAGAGCCTGATCGAGGCCATGGGGAACTGAGGCCCTCTTGCTCGGCCGGCCGTTTCGGCCGGCCGAGCAACAGCGGTCCCTTGTGAAGTGTTTCTGGGCGCTACGAGCAGCCCTCGAAACGCAAATCATTAAGGCACAGCTTTATCTCAGGGAAGCTGGGCGTTTTTCGGCATGCCTGGACGGCGGCTGACCCACTGCTTTTCCAGTAGGCGAGTCGGAATGTATGGGGTGGGCGGGAATGGCTATTTTCGGCAGTGAATCTCAGGACTTGATGGCTGGCCAGCTCGGCATTTGGCAGGCCCAGCAACTGGCACCTGAGAATCCGATCTACAACGTCAGCGAGTACTTGGAGTTCCACGGAGAGCTGAACGTGGACCTCTTCGTAGAAGCCCTGCGGCGCACGGTGGACGAAGCCGACACCGTCCGCCTTTGCTTCCGTGTGGAGGCGGGCACACCGAAGCAGTACGTTGCCGCCCCGAGCGACTACCCGATTCATGTCATCGACGTCAGTGGCGCGCCGGACCCGCGCGAGGCTGCCGAGGACTGGATGCACGCGGACCTCCGTCGACCGATCGCTCTGACCGGCGGAGTGCTTTCGACCTTCGCCGTCCTCAAGCTCAGTACGGACCGGTACTTCTGGTACCAGCGTCACCACCACCTGGTCCTGGACGGCACCGGCGGCAGGATTCTCGCCACCCGCCTGGCTGATATCTACGAATCGCTGCTCTCCGGCCAGGCCACCGATGAGGGAACCCTTGCGCCGCTGTCCGCGCTGATCGAAGCGGACCGTGCGTACCAGGACTCAGCCGATTTCCCCCAGGACCGGGAGTACTGGCTCGGCGTCCTGGCAGACCTTCCGGACTCCGCCACCGTGGGCGGGCACGGCGTCCGGCGGCTGCCGGACAGCCTGGTCCGGCACACCGACGGCATCGACGGTGACGACGCCGCGAAGATGAAGGCGGCAGCCCGGCGGTTCAGGACCAGCCTCGCCGGCCTGATGGTCGCGGCCGCAGCCATCTACCGGCACCGGGTGACCGGGGAGCGGGACGTCATCATCGGCCTGCCGGTGAGCGGCCGATCAGGGCGCCGCGAACTCGGGATTCCCGGCATGACCTCCAACAACATGCCGGTGCGCCTCAAGATCGACCGAGCGACATCCATCGCGGACCTCGTGCGCCAGATATCCAAGGCAGTCCGCGAAGGACTGCGGCACCAGCGCTATCGCTACGAGGACACTCTTCGGGACCTCAAGCTCGTGCACAGCGATTCGCTGTGCGCCATGCACGTCAACGTCATGTCGTTCGACTATCCGGAGCGGTTCGGAGACTGCGGCGTCACCTCCCACAGCCTTTCCACCGGACCGAGCGACAACAGCCGGATCGACATCTACGACAGGCCCGGCGAAGCCGATCTCCAGCTCGACGTCCTCGCGAACTCCGGCCTCCACGACCTGGCATCGGCGCAGGACATCTCACGGCGCTTCCAGAACATCGTTAACTGGCTCGTCACGGCCTCGCCCACCGACCTCGCAGGCCAGGTAGACCTCTTGGATGCGGACGAGCGCCGACGCGTCCTTACGGAGTGGAACGACACGGCGATCGACGTGGCCGGCACCACAGTCCCGGAGCTGTTCACCTCGTGGGTGGCACGGACGCCCGATGCGGTGGCGGTGGCTGCCGAGGACACCCAGCTTTCGTACGCGGAGCTGGACGAGCGCGCGAACCGCTTGGCGCAGCACCTGGTGAAGCTGGGCGTAGGACCGGAGTCGGTGGCCGCCGTCGTGATGGAGCGCGGTGTCGACCTGGTGGTGGCGCTGCTCGCGGTGTGGAAGGCCGGGGCGGCGTATCTGCCGATCGATCCGAGCTACCCGCCGGAGCGGATCAGGTTCATGCTCGACGACAGCCGGGCCGAGGTGCTCCTGTGCGAGGGAGGGCTGCTCGAGGGTCTGCAGCCCAGCCGAGCGCTTGCTGTCGCTCTGGACTCGGCCATGGTGCACGCCGCCCTGGAGGTGGCTCCAGCCACAGCGCCCGAAGTCACGTCGATCCCGGGTGGTCTCGCCTACGTCATCTACACCTCCGGATCCACGGGTGCACCGAAGGCGGTGATGCTGACGCACTCCGGTGCCGTGAACCTCGTGGCGGCGACGGCACAGCGGTGCGTGCTGGACGAGAACAGCCGAGTGCTGCAGTTCGCGTCGGTGGGCTTCGACGGCGCCACCTGGGAACTGCTGATGGCTCTGTGCTCGGGGGGACGCCTGGTGGTGGCTCCCGCCGAGAACCTGCTGCCGGGCGGAGGCCTGACGCAGACGGTGGCTCGCCATGGCGTGACGCATCTGCTGCTGCCGCCCGCGGCGTTGGGCGTGCTGGAGGCGGAGGACCTGGCATCGGTGTCCACGCTGTTCTCCGGTGGTGAGGCGTTGAGCGGGGAGCTGGTGTCCCGCTGGGCTCCGGGACGGCAGCTGATCAATGCCTATGGACCGACCGAGACGACCGTCGTCGCGACGATGGCGGGCCCGCTGGAGCCGGGTGATGAGCCGAACATCGGCACAGCCAACGCGAACGCGCGGGTGTACGTGTTGGACGACTCCCTGAATCCCGTTCCGACCGGAGTGGCCGGAGAGCTGTATGTCGCAGGCTCCGGAGTCGCCCGCGGATATCTGGGGCGCCCGGAGCTCAGCGCACAGCGGTTCATCGCCGACCCGTTCTCCGCCGACGGGACGCGGATGTACCGGACCGGGGACCGCGTCAAGTGGACCGTGGACGGTCAACTCGCCTTCGTCGGCCGTGCCGACGATCAGGTCAAGGTCCGCGGCTACCGGATCGAGCTGGGCGAAGTGCAGGCCGCGGTGGCCAAGCACCCCGAGGTCGAGCAGGCGATTGTCGATGTCCGGGAGGAAGCTTCCGGGGACAAGCGTCTGGTGGCGTACGTGATTCCGGCCGACGGTGCGCATGCTGACGAACTTCCTTCTTCTGTACGCGAGTTCGTCGCAGGAGGACTGCCCGCGTACATGGTTCCGGCCGCCGTCGTGGCCCTCGACGTCTTCCCTCTGACGGTCAACGGCAAGGTGGACCGCAGGGCCCTGTCGGCACCCGAGTACACGGTCGGTGTGCGCAAGGGCCGGGCCACGGCCCAGGAAGAGATCCTCAGCGCTGCCTTCGCCGAGATCCTTGACCTGCCGGGTGTAGGGGCCGACGACAACTTCTTCGACCTCGGCGGACACTCCTTGATGGCGACACGCCTCGCGAGCAGGGTCCGTACGCTGCTCGACGTCGAGGTCGGCATCGCCGATGTTTTCGAAGCGCCGACGGTGTCCGCACTCGCCGAGCGGCTGACCGGTTCGGGGGTTGCTCGGGCCGCGTTGGCCGCCAGGCAGCGCCCCGAGCGGATACCGCTGTCCTTCGCTCAGCGACGACTGTGGTTCATCGGCCAGTTGGAAGGCCCGAGTTCCACATACAACGCACCGCTCGTCCTGGGCCTCACCGGAAGGCTGGACCGTGAGGCGCTCAAGGCCGCGCTGGGGGACGTCCTGGATCGGCACGAAGCGCTGCGCACGATGTTCCCCTCCGAGGGCGGCGAGCCCTATCAGCGGGTCCTCGGCCTGGACGAGCTGGCGTGGGACCTGCCCGTCGTCGACGTCGTGAAGACGAAGGAGTCGTACGGCCGCCTCCGGGCGCTCGAGGACCTTCGGGAGTCGACGCCGAGGGATACCGACACGCAGCCCGAACTCGCCGATGAAGTGATCCACGCTGCTGGCTACGCGTTCGACCTGTCGGTCGAGGTGCCGGTGAAGGCCTGGCTGTTCGCGGCCGGGCCGGATGAGCACGTGCTGGTGCTGGTCGTGCACCACATCGCCGGCGACGGCTGGTCGATGGGCCCGCTGGCACGGGACCTGTCGGCGGCGTACGAGGCGCGGTGTGCGGGCGGTGCCCCGACGTGGGCTTCGCTGCCGGTTCAGTACGCGGATTACACGCTGTGGCAGCGCGAGCTGCTGGGTGCCGAGCAGGACCCGCAGAGCTTGATGTCACGGCAGGTCGGCTACTGGCGTGAGGCACTGGACGGCTCGCCGGCCGAGCTGGAGCTGCCGTTTGATCGTTCGCGTCCGGCGGTGGCGAGTCATGAGGGTCACAGTGCTCCGCTGGAGGTGTCGGCGGAGGTGCATGCGCGGTTGGTGGAGTTGGCGCGTGCTGAGGGTGTGACGGTGTTCATGGTGCTGCAGGCAGGGCTTGCGGTGTTGTTGTCCCGCCTCGGGGCGGGTACGGATATTCCGATCGGATCTGCGATTGCGGGGCGTACGGACGAGGCGCTGGACGACCTGGTCGGCTGCTTCGTCAACACCCTCGTGCTGCGAGCGGACCTGTCGGGAGACCCGACCTTCTCCGAGGCCTTGGGCCGGGTACGTGAAGCGGGACTTCGTTCCTTCGCCAACCAGGATGTGCCGTTTGAGCGCTTGGTGGAGGAGCTGGCTCCGGTCCGCTCCCTGTCCCGTCATCCGCTCTTCCAAGTCGTCCTCACCAAGATGAACGCAGTCTCGACCGTGCAGGACGGCACCAGCGGGCCGGTCCTCGAACTTCCCGGTCTGGGAGTTGAACTGCTGTCGACGGCACGTCCGGCGGCGAAGTTCGACCTAGACGTGATGGTTGGCGAGGAATTCGACGCCGAGGGCGCACCGACGGGTGTTCGGGGTGCCGTGACGGTAGCCGCGGACCTGTTCGACGCGGAGGCCGCGGCGGGGATCGCGCGCCGGTTCGCTCGTGCGCTCGAGCTGCTGGCCGAGAAGCCTTCAACTCGGGTTGGTTCGGTGGATGTGCTCGGTGAGGGTGAGCGTCGTCGGATTCTGACTGAGTGGAATGACACGGGTGTTGAGGTGCCCGGTCTTTTGACGCCTGGGTTGTTCGAGGCTCAGGTCGAGCGGACGCCGGGCGTGGTGGCGGTGGTCTCCGAGGGTGTCGGGGTTTCGTACGCGGAGTTGGATGAGCGCGCGAATCGGCTGGCGCACTATCTGAGGTCTCAGGGGATTGGTGGCGAGTCGGTCGTCGGCCTGTGTCTGCCGCGTGGTGTGGAGACGATCGTCGGGATTTTGGCGGTGTGGAAGGCCGGGGCGGGCTATCTGCCGATCGATCCTGCGCAGCCGGCGGAGCGGGTCGCGTTCATGATGCGTGACAGCCGGGCCGTGTTGACGTTGACGACCGAGGAGATCCTGGATGATCTTCCGGCGGGTCGTCAGCGGCTGGTGGCGGTGGACGGGACGCTGCTCCAGATGCAGCTGGCGTCTGCTGCGGTGACGGCACCCGACGTTACCGTTGCTGCGGGTCAGTTGGCGTATGTGATCTATACGTCGGGGTCGACGGGCCGTCCCAAGGGTGTCGCGGTGACGCACGGTGCGTTGGCGAATTACGTGGCCTCGGTTCCCGTTCGTGTCGGGTTCGGTGATTCTGCGGGCCGGTATGCGGTGCTGCAGGCGCAGGCCACGGACCTGGGCAACACGGTGGTCTTCGCGAGCCTGACGACCGGTGGCGAGCTGCACATCCTCCAGGAAGAGGCGGTCACCGATCCGGTGGCAGTCGCCTCCTACCTGCAAGAACGGTCCATTGACTTCCTCAAGGTGGTGCCCTCGCACGTGGCCGCGCTGGGAGCGGCAGCCGCGCTGCCGGCGAAGGCGCTGGTTCTCGGCGGTGAGGCGGCCTCGCCGGAGCTGGTCGGTGAGCTGCTGGCGGCCGCGGGCGAGTGCGGGGTGTTCAACCATTACGGTCCGACGGAGGCGACGATCGGCGTCGCGACCACCCGCCTGACGCCGGAGATCGCGGCGGCCGGTGTCGTTCCGGTGGGTACCCCGGTGGCCAACACCCAGCTCTACGTGCTCGACAGCGCTCTGCAGCCGGTGGCCCCGGGTGTGGTGGGTGACCTGTACATCGCGGGTGCTCAGCTGGCACGGGGCTACGTGGGCCAGCCAGGCCTGACGGCCGAGCGCTTCATCGCCTGCCCCTTCACCATGGGCACCCGTATGTACCGCACCGGGGACCGCGCCCGCTGGACGGCTGACGGGCAGATGGTCTTCACGGGCCGAGCCGATGATCAGGTGAAGGTGCGCGGCTTCCGCATCGAGCTGGGCGAGGTGGAATCGGCAGTGGCGGCGCATCCGCAGCTTGCCCAAGTGGCCGTCACCGCTCGCGAGGACATCCCCGGTGACGTCCGCCTGGTCGCCTATGTCGTCGCCGACGACGAGGACACCGATGGCACTGACCTGGTGGCTGCTGTCCGCGAGTTCGCCGTCGGGAAGCTCCCGGAGCATATGGTGCCCGCGGCCGTCGTAGTTCTGGACGCTCTGCCGTTGACGGGCAACGGAAAGCTGGACCGCAAGGCTCTTCCCGCCCCCGACTATGCGGCAGCAGTCTCTGGCGCCGGCCGAGGTCCGGCCAGCCTCCAGGAAGAGATCCTCTGCCAGGCGTTCGCCCAGGTCCTCGGCCTTGAAGGCGTGGGTGTCAATGACGACTTCTTTGAGTTGGGTGGGCATTCGCTGCTGGCGACGCGGCTGGTGAGCCGGATTCGTACGGTGCTCGGAGTGGAGGTGGAGATTCGGACGCTGTTCGAGACGCCGACGGTGGCTGGGCTTGCTGCGCGGCTGGCGGAAGCGGGTTCGGCTCGGGTGGCGCTGGTGGCTGGCGAGCGTCCGGAGCGGATTCCGCTGTCGTATGCGCAGCGACGCCTGTGGTTCATAGCCCAGCTCGAAGGACCTAGCGCGACCTACAACAGCCCGACTGTTCTGCGTCTGACCGGTCAGCTGGACCGGGACGCGCTGTCCCAGGCTCTGAAGGACGTCATAGCGCGCCACGAGTCGCTTCGCACCGTCTTTCCCATGGCTGACGGCGAGCCGCATCAGCATGTCGTGGACATCGACGACCCGGCCTGGGAACTGTCGATGACTCAGGTGGTTCAGAACGACGGCCAGGCAAGGCCGTCGGACGTGCCTTTGCTTGAACTCGATGGACTGTCATGGGACCAGCCTGTGATGGATCTACCGGTCATCGAGCCTGCCGAGAGTCTCCCGACAGACGAGATCAGCGCAGGACAGCTGCCTTCCGCAGTGGCTCGGGCAGCTGGGTACGCGTTCGACTTGTCGATCGAGGTGCCGGTGAAGGCCTGGCTGTTCGCGGCCGGCCCGGATGAGTACGTGCTCGTCGTCGTGGTGCATCACATTGCGGGGGACGGCTGGTCGATGGGGCCGCTGCTCCGTGATCTCTCTTTGGCGTACGAAGCGCGGAGATCGGGCGCTGCTCCTGAGTGGACCCCGTTGCCGGTGCAGTACGCGGACTATGCGCTGTGGCAGCGCGAGTTGCTGGGTGCGGAGGCGGACCCGGAGAGCCTGGCGGCGCGCCAGATCGATTTCTGGCGTGGAGCGTTGGAGGGGTCTCCGGAGGGCTTGGAGCTGCCGTTTGACCGCCCGCGTCCGGCGGTGACGACCCACCGTGGGCATTCGGCTGGATTCGAGGTCCCGGCGGAGGTGCATGCGCGTTTGGCGGAGTTGGCGCGTGCTGAGGGTGTGACGGTGTTCATGGTGCTGCAGGCGGGGCTTGCGGTGCTGCTGTCGCGCCTCGGGGCGGGTACGGACATTCCGATTGGGTCCGCGATTGCGGGGCGTACGGACGAGGCCCTGGATGACCTGGTCGGTTGCTTCGTCAACACCCTCGTACTCCGCACAGATCTGTCGGGCGATCCGACCTTCACGGAACTGCTCGGCCGGGTTCGCGAGTCGGGGCTTGAGGCGTTCGCCAACCAGGATGTGCCGTTCGAGCGCCTGGTGGAGGAGCTGGCACCGGCTCGCTCTCTGTCCCGGCATCCGCTGTTCCAGGTTGTCTTCACCAAGCTGAACGCATCCATGGGACACGAGGGCGCTTCCCCGGAGTTGGTGCTCCCGGGCATTAATTCCAAGGCTCTGTTCCTTGGTAAGCCCATGGCGAAGTTCGACCTGGACGTGATGGTTGGCGAGGAGTTCGACGCCGAGGGCGCGCCCGCAGGTGTTCGTGGCGCGGTGACAGTGGCTGCCGACCTGTTCGATGCGGAGGCCGCTGGCGCGATCGCGAACCGTTGGATTCGAGTGTTGTCGACGGTGGTCGAGGATTCGTCGATACCCGTGAGTGACGTTGATGTGCTCGGTGGGGGTGAGCGTCGTCGGGTTCTGACTGGGTGGAATGACACGGGTGTTGAGGCGTCGGGTGTGTTGGTGCCTGGGTTGTTTGAGGCTCAGGTGGCGCGGACGCCGGGCGCGGTGGCTGTGGTCTCGGATGGTGTGTCGGTTTCGTTTGCGGAGTTGGATGGTCGGGCGAATCGGCTGGCGCATTACCTGAGGTCGCAGGGGATCGGCGGCGAGTCGGTGGTCGGTCTGTGTCTGCCGCGTGGTGTCGAGACGATCGCCGGGATTTTGGCGGTGTGGAAGGCGGGCGCCGGGTATCTGCCGATCGATCCCGCGCAGCCGGCGGAGCGGATCGCGTTCATGATGCGGGACAGCCGTGCCGTACTGACCTTGACGACCGAGGAGATCCTGGATGATCTCCCGGCGGGTCGTCAGCGGCTGGTTGCGGTGGACGGGCCGCTGGTCCAGATGCAGCTGGCGTCTGCTGCGGTGACGGCACCGGACGTCACCGTTGCTGCGGGTCAGTTGGCGTATGTGATCTATACGTCGGGTTCGACGGGCCGTCCCAAGGGTGTTGCGGTGACGCACGGTGCGTTGGCGAACTACGTCAGCTCGGTTCCGGCTCGTGTCGGATTGGGCGGGTCGGGGGGCCGGTATGCGGTGCTGCAGGCGCAGGCAACCGACCTGGGCAACACCGTGGTGTTCGCGAGCCTGACCACCGGTGGCGAGCTGCACATCCTCGCGGAGGAGGCGGTCACCGACCCGGTGGCGGTCGCCTCCTACCTGGCGGAGCAGCGGATCGACTTCCTGAAGGCGGTGCCCTCGCATGTGGCCGCGCTGGGAGCCGCAGCGGCGCTGCCGGCGAAGGCGCTGGTGCTGGGCGGTGAGGCGGCCTCGCCGGAGTTGGTCGGTGAGCTGCTGGCGGCGGCGGGCGAGCGGGAGGTGTTCAACCATTACGGTCCGACGGAGGCGACGATCGGTGTCGCGACGACACGTCTGACACCGGAGATGGTCGCGTCCGGGGTGGTGCCGGTGGGTACCCCGGTGGCCAACACTCAGCTCTACGTGCTCGACAGCGCTCTGCAGCCGGTGGCGCCGGGTGTGGTGGGTGACCTGTACATCGCGGGTGCTCAGCTGGCACGGGGCTACGTGGGGCAGCCAGGCCTGACGGCCGAGCGCTTCATCGCCTGCCCCTTCACCATGGGCGTCCGTATGTACCGGACGGGGGACCGCGCCCGCTGGACGTCGGACGGGCAGGTGGTCTTCACGGGCCGAGCCGACGACCAGGTGAAGGTCCGCGGCTTCCGCATCGAGCTGGGCGAGGTCGAGTCGGCCTTGTCGATGCACCCGCAGCTTGAACAAGTGGCGGTCACTGCACGAGAGGACTCGTCGGGTGACGTTCGTCTGGTTGCCTACGTCGTTGCTGACGACGAGGACACCGAGTCCGCTGAACTCGTAGCCGCAGTTCGTGAGTTCGCGGCCGGCCGCTTGCCGGAGCAGATGGTTCCTTCGGCGGTCGTGGTTCTGGACGCTCTGCCGCTGACGGGCAACGGAAAGCTGGACCGCAAGGCCCTGCCCGCCCCCGACTACGCGGCCGCCATTTCCGCCGCGAGCCGCGGCCCAGCCAACCTCCAGGAAGAGATCCTCTGCGGCGCGTTCGCCCAGGTACTCGGCCTGGAGCATGTCGGCGTCGACGACGACTTCTTCGAGCTGGGCGGACACTCACTCCTCGCGACGCGGCTGGTGAGCCGGGTTCGTGCGGCGCTTGGCGTGGAGGTGGAGATTCGGGTGTTGTTCGAGACGCCGACGGTGGCTGGGCTTGCTGCGCGGCTGGCCGATGCCGGCTCGGCTCGGGTGGCCTTGGCGGCTGGTCGACGCCCGGAGCGGATCCCACTGTCGTACGCACAGCGACGCCTGTGGTTCATCGGGCAGTTGGAGGGACCGAGCGCGACCTACAACAGCCCGGTTGTGCTGCGCCTGACCGGTCAACTGGACCAGGAGGCACTGTCCGAGGCACTGCGAGACGTCATTGCGCGCCACGAGTCGCTTCGCACGGTGTTTCCCGTGGCCGACGGCGAGCCGTACCAGCTTGTCGTGGACGTCGACGATCTGGCGTGGGACGTACCGGTGACCGATGTCACCTCCGCGCAACTGTCGGATGCGATAGCTGGGGCCACTGGGTATGCCTTTGATCTGTCGGTCGAGGTGCCGGTGAAGGCCTGGCTCTTCACGACCGGACCGAGCGAGCACGTCCTTGCGTTGATGGTCCACCACGTTGCCGCTGACGGCTGGTCGATGGCCCCGCTTCTCCGTGACCTTTCCGTGGCGTATGAAGCGCGGTGTGTCGGCAGGGCTCCTGGGTGGACCCCGTTGCCGGTGCAGTACGCGGACTATGCGCTGTGGCAGCGCGAGTTGCTGGGTGCGGAGGCGGACCCGGAGAGCCTGGCGGCGCGGCAGATCGACTTCTGGCGTGGAGCGTTGGAGGGGTCTCCGGAGGCTCTGGAGTTGCCGTTTGATCGTTCGCGTCCGGTGGTGGCGAGTCATGAGGGTCACAGTGCTCCGCTTGAGGTGTCGGCGGAGGTGCATGCGCGGTTGGTGGAGTTGGCGCGTGCTGAGGGTGTGACGGTGTTCATGGTGCTGCAGGCAGGGCTTACGGTGCTGTTGTCCCGTCTTGGTGCGGGCACGGACATTCCGATTGGGTCCGCGATTGCGGGGCGTACGGACGAGGCTCTGGATGACCTGGTCGGTTGCTTCGTCAACACCCTCGTACTCCGCACAGATCTGTCGGGCGATCCGACCTTCACGGAGGCGCTGAGCCGTGTGCGGGAGGCGGGGCTGGGCGCGTTCGCCAACCAGGACGTGCCCTTCGAGCGCCTCGTCGAGGAGCTGGCGCCGACCCGCTCCCTGGCACGTCACCCCCTGTTCCAGGTTGTCCTCACGATGCATAACACCGCCGATGCCGTACTGGAGTTGTCCGGGTTGGTGGGCGAGCGAGTGCTCACGTCTCGTCCGGCGGCGAAGTTCGACCTGGACGTGATGGTGATCGAGACGTTCGACGCCGAGGGTGCGCCAGCAGGTGTTCGCGGTGCGGTGACGGTGGCTGCGGACCTCTTCGACGCAGAGGCCGCCGACGCGATCGCGAACCGTTGGGCTCGTGTGTTGTCGACGGTGGCGGACGACCCGGAGGTTCGGGTTGGTTCGGTGGACGTGCTCGGTGAGGGTGAGCGTCGTCGGCTTCTGACTGAGTGGAATGACACGACGGTTGAGGCGTCGGGTGTGTTGGTGCCGGGTCTACTTGAGGCTCAGGTGGATCGGACTCCCGAGGCGGCGGCGCTGGTCGCCCAAGGCGAGGCGTTCTCATACGCGGAGTTGGATGTTCGGGCGAATCGGCTGGCGCACTATCTGAGGTCTCAGGGGATCGGTGGCGAGTCGGTGGTCGGCCTGTGTCTGCCGCGCGGCGTGGAGACGGTCGTCGGGATTTTGGCGGTGTGGAAGGCCGGGGCGGGCTATTTGCCGATTGATCCGGGGCAGCCGGCGGAGCGGATCGCGTTCATGATGCGTGACAGCCGGGCCGTGCTCACCCTGACGACCGAGGAGATCCTGGATGATCTTCCGGCGGGCCGTCAGCGTCTGGTGGCGGTGGATGGTGCGCCGGTGGAGATGCAGCTGGCTTCGGCCCCGGCCACTGCTCCTGTAGTGGAACTCTCTGGCGGTCAGTTGGCGTATGTGATCTATACGTCGGGGTCGACGGGTCGCCCGAAGGGTGTCGCGGTCACCCATGGGGCATTGGCCAATTACGTTGCCTCGGTTCCGGCTCGTGTTGGGTTCGGTGAGTCGGGGGGCCGGTATGCGGTGCTGCAGGCGCAGGCCACCGACCTGGGCAACACGGTGGTGTTCGCGAGTCTGACGACCGGCGGCGAGCTGCACATCCTGGGCGAGGAGTCGGTGACCGATCCGGTGGCGGTCGCTTCGTATCTGGAGGAGCAGCGGATCGACTTCCTGAAGGCGGTGCCCTCGCATGTGGCGGCGCTGGGTGCGGCGACTGCGCTGCCAGCCAGGGTGCTGGTCCTTGGCGGTGAGGCGGCCTCGGCCGAACTGGTCGGTGAGCTGCTCGAGGCGGCCGCGGGTGAGCGGGAGGTGTTCAATCATTACGGTCCGACGGAGGCGACGATCGGTGTCGCGACGACGCGTCTGACGCCGGGGATGGCGGCGTCGGGTGTGGTGCCGGTGGGT
Source organism: Streptomyces sp. NBC_01260 (assembly GCF_036226405.1). Taxonomy (NCBI): domain Bacteria; kingdom Bacillati; phylum Actinomycetota; class Actinomycetes; order Kitasatosporales; family Streptomycetaceae; genus Streptomyces; species Streptomyces sp. NBC_01260. The sequence goes on from NZ_CP108464.1 coordinate 4,828,149, forward strand.
ACGCCGGTGGCCAACACCCAGCTGTACGTCCTGGATGGCTCGCTCCAGCCGGTGGTCCCGGGCGTGGTGGGTGAGCTGTACATCGCGGGTGCGCAGCTGGCGCGGGGCTATGTGGGTCAGGCGGGCCTGACGGCCGAACGTTTCGTCGCGTGCCCCTTTGTCCCGGGTGCGCGTATGTACCGGACGGGTGACCGTGCCCGCTGGACGTCCGACGGCCAGGTGGTGTTTGCCGGTCGAGCGGATGACCAGGTGAAGGTGCGCGGTTTCCGGGTGGAGCTGGGTGAGGTGGAGTCGGCGCTGGCCGCGCACCCGCTGCTCGACCAGGTGGCGGTCACCGCTCGCGAGGACACGCCAGGCGATGTCCGTCTGGTCGCCTACGTCGTCACCGACGACGAGGACACCGAACAGGCCGACCTCGCGACGTCGGTACGTGAGTTCGCGGCCACCCACCTGCCGGAGCACATGGTGCCCTCCGCGGTTGTCGCCGTGGACACCCTGCCGCTGACGGGCAACGGGAAGCTGGACCGCAAGGCTCTCCCCGCCCCCGACTACGCGGCCGCAGCCTCGAGCTCGGGCCGCGGCCCAGCCAACCTCCAGGAAGAGATCCTCTGCCAGGCGTTCGCCCAGGTACTCGGCCTGGAGCATGTCGGCGTCGACGACGACTTCTTCGCGCTCGGCGGGCACTCGCTCCTCGCGGTCTCCCTGGTGGAGCAGTTGCGGACGCGTAGTGTGTCGATCTCGGTGCGGGCGCTGTTCCAGACGCCCACGGTCGCCGGGCTCGCGGCGGAGGCGGCTCCGGAGCAGGTGGAGGTGCCCGCCCGCCGGATTCCGGTAGATGCGGACGTGATCACCCCCGGAATGCTTCCGCTGCTCGATCTCTCGGCCGACGAAGTCGAGCAGGTCGTGGCGCAGGTGCCGGGTGGCGCGTCCAACGTGGCGGATGTGTACCCCTTGGCTCCGCTGCAGGACGGCATCTTCTTCCACCACTTGATGGCGGACAAGGACAGCCGTGATGTCTATGTGCTCCCCATTGTCCTCGGGTTTGACTCTCGAGACAGGCTGGACGCGTTCCTTGAGGCTCTGCAGCGCGTGGTCGACCGGCACGACATCTACCGCACGTCGATCGTCTGGGAAGGCCTGCGCGAACCGGTCCAGGTCGTGGCGCGTCATGCGGAACTCCCGGTTCATGAGCTCGAACTCGACGCTGTTGGGTCCGACGCGGTCGAGCAGCTGCTGGAGCAGGCCGGCGGATGGATGGACCTCCGCAGTGCGCCGTTGATCCGGATGAGTGCCGCTGCGGAGCCGGGCAATGGCCGGTGGCTTGGCCTCTTGCAGATCCACCAGATGGTCAGGGACCACACGACGCAGGAAGCGCTCCTGAGGGAACTGGGCGCATTCCTCTCCGGACAAGGTGACTCGCTGCCTGAGCCGCTCCCGTTCCGGGAGTTCGTGGCGCAGGCCCGCCTCGGTGTGTCGCGCGAGGAGCACGAGCGCTACTTCGCCGGACTCCTCGGTGACGTGGAGGAGACGACGGCGCCGTACGGGCTGCTGGACGTACACAGCGACGGCATCTCGTCGGAGCGTGCCCAGCTCGCGATCGATGACGAGCTCTCCTCGCGTATACGAGAGTTGGCCCGCACGCTCGGTGTGAGTGCTGCCACGGTGTTCCACCTGGCATGGGCGCGAGTACTCGCGACGGTCAGCGGCCGGGACGATGTGGTGTTCGGAACGGTGCTGTTCGGACGGATGAACTCCGGTGCCGGTGCGGACCGGGTCCAAGGCCCCTTCATCAACACCCTGCCTGTGCGCGTCCGGGTCGACTCGACCGGTGTGGGCAAGGCGCTGTCCGGGCTGCGGGAGCAGCTGGCCGAGTTGTTGGCCCACGAGCATGCGCCGCTCGCACTGGCGCAGAAGAGCAGCGGAGTACCCGGAACGAGTCCGCTGTTCACCTCCCTGTTCAACTACCGGCACAACCAAGTCGCGGCCAGGGCGATGGCTCGCGAGTCGGAGCAGGGAGCTGACACTGGGCTCGAGGGCGTCAGCGCGCTGCTCACCAGGGAACGCACCAACTACCCCCTCGTGGTGGCGGTGGACGATCTCGGAGTCGGCTTCAGGCTTACCGTCGACGCTGTGGCCCCGGTCGACGCGCAGGCGGTGTGCGCACTGCTGTGCACCGCTGCGGCGAACCTGGCGGCCGCTCTGGACGAGGTACCGGATGTCCCGCTGAATCGCGTGGACGTGCTCGACGACGGTGAGCGGGATCGGCTCCTGACGGAGTGGAACGACACGGCGGTCGACGTCGAGGCTGCGACGATGCCGGAGCTGTTCGAGGCCCAAGTGGCTCGCACCCCCGACGCCGTGGCTCTTGTGTCCCAGGGCACTGAAGTGTCGTACGCGGAGCTGGACGCACGGGCGAACCGGTTGGCGCGGCTGCTGGTCGGGCGAGGCGTGGGACCGGAGTCAGTGGTCGCCGTGTGCATGGAACGCGGCGTTGATCTGGCCGTTGCCCTGCTCGGCGTGCTGAAGGCCGGAGGCGCGTATCTGCCGGTCGACCCGGCGTATCCGGCCGAGCGAATGGCCTTCATGCTCGAAGACGCCTCGCCGGTGGTTGTGCTGACCACGACCGAGCCGGGCCGGACGCTTCCCGCGGGCGCGCACCGGATCACACTGGACGAGCCAGCCGTGGCCGAGACGCTCGAGTCTCTCGACACGAGTGTCCTGGGCCAGGGCGAGCGGCTGGCCGCGCTGACATCCGGGCACCCCGCCTACGTGATCTACACCTCGGGTTCCACGGGCCGCCCCAAGGGCGTACTGGTGGAGCATCGGTCGGTGGCGGGACTGCTGGCTTGGGCCGCCGACGCCTTCAGCGACGGTGAGCTGTCGCGGGTCCTGGCCTCGACCTCTCTCAACTTCGACGTCTCCGTGTTCGAGCTCTTCGGACCGCTGGTTTCGGGCGGCAGCGTCGAGATCGTCCGCGACCTTCTCGCCCTGGTCGACGAGCCGGCCGAGCCCTGGTCGGTGAGCCTGATCAGTGCTGTTCCGTCCGCGCTCGCCCAGGTCATCGGCGGCGGCGAGCTGGAGGCGCGGCCGCGGACAGTGGTCCTCGCGGGCGAGGCGCTGACGGCCGATGCCGTGGGCAGCGTCCAGGACGCCTTCCCGGGCGCCAAGGTCGCGAACATCTACGGTCCGACTGAGGCGACCGTCTACTCGACGGGCTGGCACACGGTCGGTGTCGGCGACGCGACTCCGCCGATCGGCCGTCCGATCTCGAATGCCAGGGTGTACGTCCTCGATGGACAGATGGCACCGGTTCCCACCCGAGTCGTGGGCGAGCTCTACATCGCGGGTGGAGGACTGGCACGCGGCTATCTGCGGCGTCCGGCCCTTACCGGCGAGAGGTTCGTGGCCGACCCGTTCGGTCCGGCCGGATCGAGGCTGTACCGGACCGGGGACCTGGTGCGCTGGCGCGCGGACGGAAACCTGGAGTACGCGGGCCGCGCCGATGAGCAGGTCAAGGTCCGGGGCTTCCGAATCGAGTTGGGTGAGGTGCAGACCGCTGTGACGGCGCACCCGTCGGTGGCGCAGGCCGTCGTGATAGCCCGTGAGGACGGAGCAGGGGACAAGCAGCTGATCGCGTACGTCGTCGCCGCCGATGACGCCGACGTGAGCAGCGTACTGTCGGACAGCGTCCGGAAGTTCGCCGGAGATCGGCTTCCCCAGTACATGGTTCCCTCCGCTGTCGTGGTGCTTGACGCGCTGCCTCTGACAGCGAACGGAAAACTGGACCGCAAGGCCTTGCCTGCCCCCGACTACGCAGCAACGGCGGGTACGGGCCGAGCTCCCGCGACAAGGCAGGAAGAAGCCCTGTGCCACGCCTTCGCGCAGGTGCTCGGAGTGCCCGTGGTCGGGGTCGACGACAACTTCTTCGCCCTCGGCGGGCATTCGCTGCTGGCCACCCGCCTCGTGAGCAGAGTGCGGTCGCTGCTGGACGTGGAGATGTCGATTCGGGCGGTATTTGCCACCCCGACGCCGGCAGGACTCGCGGCTTGGCTCGCGGATCAAAGCAGTCGACAGAAGAGAACCAAGCCCATGCTGCGGCCGATGCGCAAGCAGGAGGAGTCCCGGTGATCCCACTCTCATTCGCTCAGCGCCGGTTGTGGTTCCTGGGACAGCTGGAGGGGCCGAGCGCGACCTACAACACACCGATGGTGCTGCGTCTGTCCGGCAAGCTCGACTGCGAGTCGCTCGAGGCCGCGCTCCGGGATGTGATCGCGCGGCACGAGGTGCTGCGGACCGTCTTCCCCGCAGTGGCCGGTGAGCCGTGCCAGCGAATACTCCCGCTTGAGGAGACCGGGTTCGAGCTGCCGCTCGTGCCGGTGGCCTCCGAGGAACTCACAACGGCGATCGCCATGGTGACGCAGCGCCCGTTCGAACTGGGCGTTGAAATCCCCCTGCGTGCCTCACTGCTCGTCGAGAGCCGAACAGAGCATGTGCTCGTTCTGACGGCACACCACATCGCCGTCGACGGCTGGTCTACGGGGCCGTTGGCGCGGGACCTGTCGGCCGCGTACGAGGCGAGGTGCGCGGGCCGGGCACCGGAGTGGGAGCCGCTGCCGGTGCAGTACGCCGACTACGCGCTGTGGCAGCGGGAGGTGCTCAGCGACGAGGACGGGGTTCTTGCGGAGCAGGTCGCGTACTGGCGGAAGGAACTCGCGGGCGCACCGGAGGAGCTGGAGCTGCCTGTCGACCGGACACGTCCGGCGGCCTCCTCGCATCAAGGCCATCGGGTAGCGCTGGAGATTCCGGCCGATGTGCATGAGCGGCTGGCCGCGGTGGCGCGTGAGCGCGGCGTGACCCTGTTCATGGTGATGCAGGCCGCAATGGCCGTGACGCTCAACCGGGTCGGTGCGGGAACCGACATCCCGATCGGTGCTGCCGTGGCCGGGCGTACCGACCTGGCGCTGGAGGATTTGGTCGGCCTCTTTGTGAACAGCTTGGTGATCCGGACCGACCTGTCCGGGGACCCGACGTTCGACGAGGTCCTCGGCCGTGTTCGGGAAGCCGGGGTCGGTGCGTTCGAGCACCAGGACGTGCCGTTCGAGCGGCTGGTGGAAGAGCTGGCTCCAGCCCGCTCGCTGTCTCGCCACCCGCTGTTCCAGGTCATGCTGACGGTGCAGAACGCGGGTTCGTCGAGCATGCTCCTGCATGGGCTGGAGGTTGAAGGGATTTCGGCCGGCGGGACGACTGCGAAGTTCGATCTCGAAGTGTCGGTGGGAGAGAAATTCGACGCCCAGGGCGCCCGCGCCGGGGTGAGCGGACGGCTGGTGGTGTCGGCGGACCTCTTCGATGCGGAGACGGCCGAGCGGTTCGCGGGCTGGCTGCTGAAGGTTGTCGAGACGGCCGTCACAGCCCCTGAGACGCGGCTCTCGGCCATCGACGTACTGAGTGTGGCGGAGGGTCGGCAGCTGGTCGAGGGCTGGAACGCCACCAGCATTGCGGTGCCGGAGGCGACGGTGCCGGGACTGTTCGCGCAACGAGTGGCGAGCGCCCCGGAAGCAGTGGCCCTGCTGTCCGGGGACGCTGAGCTGTCGTACGCCGATCTGGACGCGCGGGCCAATCAGCTGGCACGGCTGTTGGCGAGCCGGGGTGTGGGACCCGAGTCGATGGTCGCCGTGTGCATGAAGCGCGGCGTCGACTTGGTGGTGGCCATGCTGGCTGTCCTGAAGGCCGGCGGCACATACCTGCCTGTTGACGTGGACTATCCCGCTGAGCGGATCGCATTCATGTTCGCGGACGCCGGCCCGGTGTGTGTGCTGACGTCGACCGAGTTCGCCTCGGTGGTGCCGGAGCCGGCGGGGATGCCGGTGCTGACGGTGGATGGCCCGGAGACAGCGGTTGAGCTGGCGTGGCTGGACGGGTCGGCGTTGAGCGACGAAGAGCTCAATGGGTCTCTGGCACTCGAGAATTCGGCGTACGTGATGTACACGTCGGGCTCGACAGGGGTGCCGAAGGGCGTCGTGACGACGCATCGCGACCTCGTGGAGCTGGCTTCCGCGTCGCACTGGGGTCTGTCGGGTGCGTCTCGCGTGTCGTTCCTGGCGCCACATGCCTTCGACGCGTCGTCGTACGAGGTATGGGTCGCGCTGCTGTCTGGTGCCGGCATCGTGGTGACGCCGCCCGACGTGGTCCTCGACGGTGGGGCGCTGCGGGGGTGGGTCGACGAGTTCGGGCTCACGCACGCGCATGTGACCGCGGGGCTGTTCAGGGTCCTCGCGGAGCGGGACCCTGAGTGCTTCGCCGGTCTTCAAGAGGTGCTGACCGGCGGTGACGTGGTGCCGGTGGGCGCTGTGGAGCGGGTCGTGGAGGCGTGTGCCGGGCTCGTCGTGCGGCATCTGTACGGGCCGACCGAGGTGACGCTGTGCGCGACGCAGCATGTGGTGACCGGGCCCGGAGCGTTGGACGGCGTACTGCCGATCGGCGGGCCGTTGGACAACACCCAGGTGTTCGTTCTGGACGAGCGTCTCTCCCCGGTTCCGGTGGGAGTCGCAGGCGAGCTGTATGTGGCAGGCGCCGGTCTGGCACGCGGCTACCTCGGGCGCGCGGATCTGTCGGCCGAACGGTTCGTGGCCTGCCCGTTCTCCGGTTCTGGCGAGCGGATGTACCGGACCGGCGACCGGGCCCGGTGGAGGGCCGACGGCCAGATTGTGTTCGGGGGCAGGGCCGATGAACAGGTGAAGGTCCGCGGCTTCCGAGTGGAGCCGGGCGAGGTCCAGGCGACGCTAGCCGTGCACGCCGGGGTCGCTCAGTCGACGGTCCTCGCGCGCGAGGACACTCCCGGCGACAAGCGCCTGGTCGCCTACGTCGTGCCCGCGGCAGTGGACGCCGTGCCGGAGGAATTGGCGGACGAGGTCCGTGCGTTCGCCGCGGAGTGGCTGCCCGCGCACATGGTGCCTTCAGCGGTCGTGGTGCTGGACGCGCTGCCGTTGACGGCGAACGCGAAAGTGGATCGCAAGGCTCTGCCTGCACCGGAGTACGCGGCGGGTGGTGGACGGGCGCCCGTCACGGTGCAGGAGGAGATCCTCTGCCAGGCGTTCGCGCATGTGCTGACCTTGGAGAGCGTGGGCGTCGAGGACGACTTCTTCGTGCTCGGCGGGCATTCGCTCCTTGCCGTGTCGCTGGTGGAGTACCTCCGAAGCCGTGGCGTGTCCGTCTCGGTGCGCGCGCTGTTCCAGACGCCGACGCCTGCCGGGCTGGCCGCCGCGGTCGGTCCTGCCGAGGTCACGGTCCCGCCGAACCTGATTCCCTTGGGCACCGAGCAGATCACGCCGGAGATGCTGCCGCTGGTCGATCTGACCGTCGACGAGATCGCGCGGGTTGTCGCGACGGTGGAGGGTGGCGCCGTCAACATCGCCGACGTGTACCCGCTTGCTCCGCTACAGGAAGGCATCTTCTTCCACCACCTCATGGGTGGTGAGCACGGCAACGATGCGTACACGATGCCTACGGTGCTGGCGTTCGAATCACGGCGGCGGCTTGACGCGTTCCTCGGAGCGTTGCAGCGGGTCGTGGACCGCCATGACATCTATCGCACAGCGATCTTGTGGCAGGGCCTGCGCGAGCCGGTCCAGGTAGTGATGCGCGACGCCGTGCTCCGGGTCAAGGAAGTCGCGCTCGACCCTCAAGGCGGGGATCTGACACAGCAGTTGCTGGAAAGTGGCGGGTCGTGGATGGACCTGAGCCGGGCACCCCTGATGGACGTGCACCTCGCTGCCGAGCCTGGCAGCGACAGGTGGCTCGTCCTGCTGCGTAGCCATCACCTGGTCCAGGACCACACCACGCAGGACGTGCTCCGCGGTGAGCTGAGCGCTCTCCTGGCCGGCCGCGGTGATCAGCTGCCCGAGCCGCTGCCCTTCCGCAACTTCGTGGCGCAGGCCCGCCTCGGTGTGGCGCGCGAGGAACACGAGCGCTACTTCGCAGAGCTGCTCGGCGACGTGGAGGAGACGACGGCGCCGTACGGGATGCTGGACGTTCGCGGCGACACGAGTGGTGCTCAGCGGGCGCGACGGTACGTCGACGGTGAACTCGCGGCTCGGGTACGGGAGACGGCCCGTTCGCGCGGCGTGAGCGTGGCCACGGTGTTCCACCTTGCGTGGGCGCGGGTACTTGCGGCGGTCAGCGGCCGGGACGACGTGGTCTTCGGAACGGTCCTCTTTGGACGGATGAACGCCGGAGCGGGTGCCGACCGGGTGCCGGGACTGTTTCTCAACACGCTGCCGGTGCGGGTACACGTCGACTCGACCGGCGCAGACGAGGCGCTGTCGGGGGTCCGGGAGCAGTTGGCCGAGTTGCTGTTGCACGAGCACGCGCCGCTGGCGCTGGCTCAGCAGGCCAGCGGGGTGCAGGGAGACAGCCCGCTGTTCACCTCGATCTTCAACTACCGACACAGCCAGACGGCTGGACAGGCAGCTGCCCAGAGAGCGGACACCGGGCTCGAGGGCATCAGGACCGTACTGACAAGGGAGGCGAGCAACTATCCCGTCAGCGTGTCGGTCGACGACCACGGCACCGGATTCGGCCTGAGCGTCAACGCGATCGGTCTGGCCGAGTCGGAACAGATGTGCGGATTGCTGCACACGTGCATGGAGAACCTGGTCACCGCCCTGGAGGACGCGCCGACGACTCGGATGTCGGCGGTGGAGATCCTCGAAACCGGTGAGCGGAACCAGCTCCTGGCGGAGTGGAACGACACGGCGGTCGAGGTGGCGGATATGACGCTGCCGGAGCTGTTCGCCGCGCAGGTGGCGCGAACCCCTGACGCGGTGGCGGTGGTTTCGCAGGGCGTGGAGGTCTCGTACGCGGAGCTCGACGCGCGTGCGAACCGGCTGGCCCGGCACATGCTGGGACAGGGTGTGGCACCGGAGTCCTTGGTCGGGGTGTGCCTGGAGCGCGGCATCGACATGGTGGTGGCCCTGCTGGGTGTCCTGAAGGCGGGAGGCGTGTGCCTTCCGCTCGACCCGGAGTATCCGGCGGATCGCAACGCGTACATGCTGGACGACGCGGCACCGGACGCGGTGCTGGCATCGGTGGCCACGGCGTCGCTGCTGCCGCGCTCCGTGGCGCCGGTGGTCCTCGACTCGCCGGAAACGGTGCAGGCGCTTGCCGCCCTGTCGCCGGACACGGCCGCCCCGGGTGAATGGGCCGGCCCGCTGCCCGCGAACTCCGCGTATGTGATCTACACGTCGGGGTCGACCGGCCGTCCCAAGGGAGTGGCCGCGCGGCACGAAGGCCTCAGCAACCTGTACGCCTTCCACCGCACCCGAGTGATGCCGCAAGGGCCGGACCGCATGCGGATGGCGTTGACGGCCTCGTTCTCCTTCGACACCTCGTGGGAGGGCCTGCTGTGGATGGTGGCGGGACACGAGCTGCATGTCATCAGCGACGAAGAGCGCCGTGACGCAACGGCTCTGGTCCGGCACATCGAGGCCCGAGAGATCAATGTCATCAACGTGACGCCCACGCACGCCGAGCAACTTGTCGCGGAAGGGCTCCTGGACACACCTGAGTCGGTCCTCCAACTCGTGATGCTGGGGGGCGAGGCGCTCGGCGGGCCGCTGTGGGACCGGGTGCGGCAGGCCGGGGGCGTTCAGGTCCTCAACCTGTACGGCCCGACCGAATGCACTGTGGACACACTCTGGTTCGACGCGGAAGGAAGTGAACGGCCCTTGGTGGGCGGGCCGCTGGCCAACGCGCGGGTGTACGCGCTGGACGGGGAACTGCGGCCGGTGCCCGCCGGCACTACAGGCGAGTTGTACGTGGCGGGTGCGGGGCTGGCCCGCGGCTATATACGCCGGTCGGCTCTGACGGCTGAGCGTTTTGTGGCGTGCCCGTTCGAGCCCGGTACGCGGATGTACCGGACGGGTGACCTGGTGCGCTGGGACCGGGAAGGCCGTCTGGAGTACCTGGGGCGCGCGGACGACCAGGTCAAGATCCGTGGCTTCCGGATCGAGCCGGGCGAGATCCAGGCTGTGCTGGGCGACCATCCGCAGCTGAACCAGGCCGCGGTCATCGCGCGTGACCACAGCACGGGGGACAAGCGGCTGGTTGCCTATGTCGTCCCGGCCGAGCCGGATGCCGCGCCAGCCGAACTGGCTTCGGAAGTAAGGCAGTTTGCCGCTGAGCGTCTGCCGCAGTACATGGTGCCCTCGGCCGTGGTCGTGCTTGATGAGCTGCCGCTTACGGTGAACGGGAAGCTCGACCGCAACGCCCTTCCCGCTCCGCAGTACGCCTCGGGCGCCGGGCGCGGACCTGCCACCGCACAGGAGGAGATCCTCTGTGGGGCGTTCGCCCAGGTGCTCGGCGTGGACAGCGTCGGGGTGGATGACGACTTCTTCGCGCTCGGCGGCCATTCGCTGCTGGCGATGCGGCTCGTGGGCCGGGTGCGCGCGGTGCTGGGCGTGGAGTTGCCGCTGAGGGCGTTGTTCGATACACCGACGCCGGCCGGAGTGGCCGCACGGCTGGACACGGTGGGAACGGCCCGCCCCGAACTGGTACCCATGGTGCGTCCGGAGCGGATCCCGCTGTCGTACGCGCAGCGCCGGCTGTGGTTCTTCGGCGAGCTGGAGGGGCCGAGTGCGACCTACAACATCCCACTGGTGCTGCGACTGTCCGGCCGACTGGACCGAACAGCACTTGAAAGCGCTCTGCGGGACGTGATCGGGCGCCACGAGGTGCTCAGGACCATATTCCCGGCGGTCGCCGGTGAGCCGTATCAGCGGATGCTTCCGGTCGAGGAATCCGGCTTCGAGCTGCAGGTCGTAGACGTGGCCCCGGAGGAATTGGCCGAAGCAGTGGCCGAAGGGGCGACTCGCTCGTTCGATCTGGGTGCTGAAATCCCCTTGAGGGCAGCCCTGTTCGCTGTGAGTCCTGACGACCACGCCCTCTTGGTGGTGGTCCATCACATCGCCGGGGACGGCTGGTCGAGCGGTCCGCTGGCACGAGACCTGTCGGCGGCGTACTCGGCCCGTTGCTTGGGCGCGGCTCCCGAGTGGACCCCGTTGCCGGTGCAGTACGCGGACTACGCGCTGTGGCAGCGAGAGCTGTTGGGCGCGGAGGACACCTCCGACGGGGTCATGTCGGAGCAGGTCGCGTACTGGCGGGAAGCGCTCGTAGGAGCCCCCGAAGAGCTGACGCTTCCCGCCGACCGGCCACGGCCGACGGTGTCGACCCATCGGGGACACCGCATCGCGCTGGACGTACCGGCCGAGGTGCATGAGCGGCTCGTGGAGGTGGCGCGCGAGCGCGGAGTGACCGTGTTCATGCTGCTGCAGGCCGGACTGGCGGTGACGCTCAACCGGATCGGAGCAGGAACGGACATCCCGATCGGGTCCCCGATCGCGGGACGTACCGACAAGGCACTGGACGATCTGGTCGGCTTCTTCGTCAACAACCTCGTGCTGCGTATCGACGTGTCGGGGGATCCGACGTTCGCCGAGCTGCTGGAGCAGGTTCGGGAAGCGGGCTTGCTGGCGTTCGCGAACCAGGATGTGCCGTTCGAGCGCCTGGTGGAGGAGCTGGCCCCGGCCCGCTCGCTCGCCAGGCACCCGCTGTTCCAGGTCATGCTGACGGTGCAGAACACGGGTGCGGCGGAGGTGAGCCTGCCCGGTCTCGAGATTGCCGGGCTGCCTGCCGCGGGAGCGGCGGCGAAGTTCGACCTCGAAGTCTCTGTGGGGGAGAAGTTCGACTCACAGGGAGCACCGGCAGGTCTGCGGGGATCGCTGATCGCGGCGGCGGACCTCTTCGAGGAGAGGTCCGCCCAGCGCATCGCCGGTCACTGGGCGAAGGTCCTGGAAGCCCTGGCCATCGATCCGCAGACGCGGATGTCGGCGGTGGAAATCCTCGACACCGGCGAGCGGAACCAGCTCCTGGCGGAGTGGAACGACACGGCGGCCGACGTGCCGGACGCGACGCTGTCCGAGCTGTTCGCGGCCCAGGTGGCCCAGAACCCCGAAGCGGTCGCCGTTGTCTTTGAGGGCGCAGAGGTCTCGTATGCGGAACTCGACGCCCGCGCAAACCGGCTGGCCCACCACCTTGTGGACCGGGGAGCCGGCCCTGAGTCGATCGTCGCCGTATGCATGGAACGCGGTGTCGACCTGGTGGTCGCGCTGCTGGGCGTGCTGAAGGCGGGAAGCGCCTATCTTCCCGTGGATCCGGAGTACCCGGCGGATCGGATCGCCTTCACGTTGGCCGATGCCGGTGCGGTCTGCATGGTGACTACGGCGGCGTTCGACGAAGCGTTGCCCGAGCACGTGGCGCGGGTCGTGGTGGACGCCCCGGCGACCGCGGAGGACCTCGACTCCAGGCCGGAAACTGCCCCCGAGGCATCGACGACATCAAGCAATCCGGCGTACGTGATCTACACATCGGGCTCGACAGGCCGTCCGAAGGGCGCGGTGGTCCCGCACGCGGGCATCGTCAATCGGCTCGCGTGGATGCAGTCCCGGTACAGCCTGACTCCGGGCGAACGTGTGCTGCAGAAGACACCGTTTGGTTTCGACGTGTCGGTGTGGGAGTTTTTCTGGCCACTGCTGAGCGGCGCCGCCCTCGTCCTTGCCCGGCCGGGCGAGCACCGGGACCCCGTCTACATCGCGGAACTCGTACGCGAGCAGTGGGTGACGACTGCCCATTTCGTGCCCTCGATGCTGGACGCATTCCTGTCCGAACCCTCGGCGAGCGAGTGCGTGACCCTGCGGCGGGTGCTCTGCTCGGGCGAGGCGCTGCCCCTGCCGACTCAGACGCGCTTCTTCGACCTCTACGACGGAGTGGAACTCCACAACCTGTACGGCCCCACCGAGGCGGCGGTCGACGTGACGGCGTGGCACTGCCGGCCCGAGCAGACGGACGGATCCGTACCGATCGGCACGCCGATAGCCAACACCCAGGTGTACGTCCTTGACGCTTCGCTGAATCCGGCCCCGGTCGGGGTGGGCGGCGAACTGTACCTGGCAGGGGTGCAGTTGGCGCGCGGATATGTCGGCGACAGCGCACGGACGGCAGAGCGGTTCGTGGCGTCCCCGTTCGTGCCCGGCGAGCGGATGTACCGCACGGGCGACATCGCGAGGTGGAACGCCGACGGTCACCTGGAGTACCTCGGGCGCGAGGACGAGCAGGTGAAGATCCGGGGATTCCGCGTGGAACTCGGCGAGATCCAGGCCGTGATCGCCATGCATCGGGCAGTCACGCAAGTCACCGTGTCCGTTCGCGAGGACATACGGGGGGACAAGCGTCTGGTCGCGTACGTCGTTCCGTCGGACGACGCTGAAACCGGTGCGCTGCCTGACGCCGTGCGTGCCCACGCGGCCGGACTGCTGCCGCAGTACATGGTCCCGTCGGCCGTCGTCGTCCTGGACGAGCTGCCGCTGACGGTGAACGGAAAGCTGGATCGCAAGGCCCTTCCTGCCCCGGAGTTCGCCTCGGGCGCGGGGCGCGGACCAGCCACCGCACAGGAGGAGATTCTCTGCGGCGCCTTCGCGCAGGTACTGGGGCTTGCCTCGGTCAGCGTGGAGGACGACTTCTTCGCGCTCGGCGGCCATTCGCTTCTGGCGACCCGGCTGGCGAGCCGGATCCGCGCGTTGCTCGGCGTGGAGCTGCCGCTGCGGTCGCTGTTCGAGGCTCCCACGCCGGCGGGCGTCGCTGCCCGTCTCAGCGGAGAGCAGATGGCACGCCCCGTGCTGCTGCCGATGGCACGTCCGGAACAGATCCCGCTGTCGTACGCGCAACGCCGACTGTGGATCATCGGTCAGCTGGAGGGGCCGAGCCCCACCTACAACATCTCCGTGGCGCTGCGCCTCACCGGTGAGCTCGACCGGAAGGCGCTCGAGGGCGCGTTGCGTGATGTCATCGGCAGGCATGAGGCGCTCCGCACGGTGTTCGGAGTGGCTGACGACGGTGAGCCCTACCAGCGGATTCTTCCGGTCGAGGAGACCGGGTTCGAGCTGGCCTTCACTGAGGCGGACTCGGACGCGCTGACGGACAAGCTGTCTAACGCCACGCGGTACGCGTTCGATCTTAGTGCCGAGATCCCCTTGCGGGCATCGCTCTTCGCGGTGGCACCGACGGAGCACGTACTACTTCTGACCGTGCATCACATTGCCACGGACGGCTGGTCGAACGGTCCGTTGGCGCGGGATCTGTCGGCTGCGTATGAGGCGCGGTGTGCGGGTGGTGCTCCGGAGTGGTCTGCGTTGCCGGTGCAGTACGCGGATTACGCGCTGTGGCAGAGGGAGCTGCTGGGTTCGGACGATGATCCGGAGAGTGTGCTGTCCCAGCAGGTGGCGTACTGGCGCGATGAACTCACCGGTATCCCTGACGAGTTGATGCTGCCGCACGACCGCCCCCGTCCGGCTGTCCCATCGCACCAGGGCCACCGGGTGGCCCTTGACGTGTCCGCCGAACTGCACGGCGAGCTGCTGGCGTTGGCGCGCGAGCGCGGCGTGACTCTGTTCATGCTGATGCAGGCCGGTCTGGCCGTGACGCTGTCGCGGTTGGGCGCGGGTTCTGACGTGCCGATCGGTGCGGCGATCGCAGGTCGCACGGACGAGGCACTTGACGAGCTGGTCGGGTGTTTCCTTAACACTCTCGTGATACGGAGCGAATTGTCCGGCAATCCGACGTTCGCTGAACTTCTGGAGCAGGTGCGAGAGACAGGGCTGCGAGCCTTCGCACATCAGGATGTGCCGTTCGAGCGGTTGGTGGAGGAGCTGGCTCCGGCTCGCTCTCTGTCCCGTCATCCGCTCTTCCAGGTCATCCTCACTTTCCAGGACACCGCCTCGATGGAAGGAGCCGACGCGAGTGCTGCCGCCGGGCTTTCCGGGCTTCAGGTGAGCGGCATGCCAGCGGGCAAGGCGGGGGCGAAGTTCGACTTGGCCTTGGCCGTAGGGGAGGTCTTCGACGAGCAGGCCGCTCCGGCGGGGCTGCGTGGTGCTTTGATCGCGGCGGCGGACCTCTTCGACGTCGAGACCGCTGAGCGGCTCATGGGTTATCTGGTTCGGGTGCTATCGACGGTGGTCGAGGATTCGTCGATACCCGTGAGTGACGTTGATGTGCTCGGTGGGGGTGAGCGTCGTCGGGTTCTGACTGGGTGGAATGACACGGGTGTTGAGGCGTCGGGTGTGTTGGTTCCTGGGTTGTTTGAGGCTCAGGTGGCGCGGACGCCGGGCGCGGTGGCTGTGGTCTCGGATGGTGTGTCGGTTTCGTTTGCGGAGTTGGATGGTCGGGCGAATCGGCTGGCGCATTACCTGAGGTCCCAGGGGATCGGCGGCGAGTCGGTGGTCGGTCTGTGTCTGCCGCGTGGTGTCGAGACGATCGCCGGGATTTTGGCGGTGTGGAAGGCGGGCGCCGGGTATCTGCCGATCGATCCCGCGCAGCCGGCGGAGCGGATCGCGTTCATGATGCGGGACAGCCGTGCCGTACTGACCTTGACGACCGAGGAGATCCTGGACGATCTCCCGGCGGGTCGTCAGCGGCTGGTCGCGGTGGATGGTGCGCTGGTGGCGATGCAGCTCGCCGCCGCCCCGGCAACGGTTCCTGAAGTGGCGCTCTCTGGCGGTCAGGTGGCGTATGTGATCTATACGTCGGGTTCGACCGGGCGCCCCAAGGGTGTTGCGGTGACGCACGGTGCGTTGGCGAACTACGTCAGCTCGGTTCCGGCTCGTGTCGGGTTGGGCGGGTCGGGGGGCCGGTATGCGGTGCTGCAGGCGCAGGCCACCGATCTGGGTAACACGGTGGTGTTCGCGAGCCTGACCACCGGTGGCGAGCTGCACATCCTCCAGGAAGAGGCGGTCACCGACCCGGTGGCAGTCGCCTCGTACCTGGAAGCACAGCGGATC
Organism: Streptomyces sp. NBC_01260; assembly: GCF_036226405.1. NCBI lineage: Bacteria > Bacillati > Actinomycetota > Actinomycetes > Kitasatosporales > Streptomycetaceae > Streptomyces > Streptomyces sp. NBC_01260. The sequence continues at coordinate 4,844,033 of NZ_CP108464.1, forward strand.
GACTTCCTGAAGGCGGTGCCCTCGCATGTGGCCGCGCTGGGAGCGGCAGCCGCGCTGCCCGCCAAGGCGCTGGTGCTCGGTGGTGAGGCGGCCTCGCCGGAGCTGGTCGGTGAGCTGCTGGCGGCTGCGGGCGAGTGCGGCGTGTTCAACCATTACGGTCCGACGGAGGCGACGATCGGTGTCGCCACGACACGCCTGACTGCGGAGATGGTCGCGTCCGGGGTGATTCCTGTCGGGTCCCCGGTGGCCAACACCCAGCTGTACGTGCTCAACAGCGCTCTGCAGCCGGTGGCGCCGGGTGTCGTCGGTGAGCTGTACATTGCAGGCGGACAGCTGGCGCGCGGTTACGTGGGTCAGCCGGGTTTGACGTCAGAGCGTTTCGTCGCCTGTCCGTTCGTCCCGGGTGTGCGCATGTACCGGACGGGGGACCGTGCCCGTTGGACGTCGGACGGGCAGGTGGTGTTCGCCGGGCGTGCGGATGACCAAGTGAAGGTCCGCGGCTTCCGCATCGAGCTGGGCGAGGTCGAGTCGGCCTTGTCGATGCACCCGCAGCTGGCGCAGGTGGCCGTAACCGCGCGCGAGGATGTCGCCGGCGATGTCCGCCTGGTCGCTTACGTCGTTGCGGACGACGAGGACACCGAGACCTCGGAACTCGCCACGTCGGTACGTGAGTTCGCAGCATCTCGCCTGCCGGAGCACATGGTTCCCTCGGCAGTCGTGGTTCTGGACGCTCTGCCGCTGACGGGCAACGGAAAGCTGGACCGCAAGGCCCTGCCCGCCCCCGACTACGAGGCCGCCATCTCCTCCACGGGCCGCGGTCCAGCCAACCTCCAGGAGGAAATCCTGTGCGGCGCGTTCGCCCAGGTACTCGGCCTGGATCATGTCGGCGTCGACGACGACTTCTTCGAGCTGGGCGGACACTCACTCCTCGCGACCCGGCTGGTGAGCCGCGTGCGCGCGGTGCTCGGAGTGGAGATGGAGATTCGGACGCTCTTCGACGCGCCCACCCCGTCCGGAGTGGCTGCCGCGCTGGGCCGGGCAGATGTCGCCCGCGCGGCGCTGGTGGCCGGTGAACGTCCGGAGAGGATTCCGCTGTCGTACGCGCAGCGACGGCTCTGGTTCATCGGGCAGTTGGAGGGGCCGAGCACGACCTACAACATCCCGACGGTGCTTCGCCTGGATGGCGACCTGGACCGTGGCGCTCTTGAGGATGCCCTCAGGGACGTGATCGACCGGCACGAGGTGCTGCGCACCGTCTTCGGAGTGGCGGCCGATGGGGAGCCGTACCAGCGCATCCTCCCGGTCACGGAGTCAGGCTTCGAGCTGCCGGTGGTGGACGTGGCGGCTGGGGAAATCGCCGCTTCGGTAGCCGGGGCGACGGGATACGGATTCGATCTGGGCGCGGAGATTCCGTTGAAGGCCTCGCTGTTCGCGGTGGGCCCGGAGGAGCACGTGCTGGTGGTCGTGGTGCACCACATCGCGAGCGACGGCTGGTCCAACGGCCCGTTGGCGCGGGACCTTTCGGCAGCGTACGCGGCCCGACGCGCAGGTGAGGCTCCAGAGCGGACACCGCTCCCGGTGCAGTACGCGGACTACGCCCTGTGGCAGCGCGAGCTGCTGGGAGATGCCGACGATCCGGAGAGTGTGCTGGCCCAGCAAGTGGCGTACTGGCGCGAGGAACTGGACGGTGTTCCGGAGGAGTTGGCGCTTCCCTTCGACCGCCCGAGGCCAGCGGACTCCTCCCGTCAGGGGCACACGGTAGGACTGAACGTGTCGGCCGAGGTGCACGCTCGACTGCTGGAGCTGGCCCGCGAGCGCGGGGTGACTGCGTTCATGTTGATGCAGGCCAGCTTGGCGGTGACGCTGTCGCGGCTGGGTGGGGGCTATGACGTCTCGATCGGGGCTGCGATTGCGGGGCGTACGGACGAGGCACTGGACAATCTCGTCGGTTGCTTCCTGAACACCTTGGTGATCCGCAGCGACCTCTCCGGTGACCCGACCTTCACCGAAGTTCTGGAGCAGGTGCGGGAAGCGGGGCTGCGAGCCTTCGCCAACCAGGATGTGCCGTTCGAGCGGCTGGTGGAAGAGCTGGCACCGGCTCGCTCGTTGTCCCGGCATCCGCTGTTCCAGGTCATGCTCGCCTTCCAAGACACCACGTCGATGGCAGGTGATGACGCCGATGCGGGCCTGGGATTGACCGGGCTGCAAGTGAGGGGGTTGTCCGCCGGGAAGGTCGGGGCGAAGTTCGACCTCGCTGTCTCGATGGGCGAGAAGTTCGACGCTCAGGGTGTACCGGCCGGTCTTCGCGGTCGGCTGATCGTCGCGGCGGATCTGTTCGACGCGGAGACTGCCGAGCGGATCGCGGGCCGGCTCCTGCGAGTTGTCGAGACCGTCGCTGCCTCACCGGAGACGCGGATCTCGGCGGTGGACGTGCTGGATGACGCTGAGCGTCGTCGGGTTCTGACCGACTGGAACGACACGGCTGTTGAGACTACGGGTGTGCTGGTTCCGGGGCTGATCACAGCGCAGGTGGCTCGCACCCCTGAGGCGGTGGCTCTGGTCGATCAAAGCCAGCAGGTGTCGTTCGCGGAGTTGGATGAGCGGGCGAACCGTCTGGCGCATTACCTGAGGTCGCAGGGGATTGGTGGCGAGTCGGTCGTCGGTCTGTGCCTGCCGCGTGGCGTGGAGACCATTGCCGGGATTTTGGCGGTGTGGAAGGCAGGGGCGGGGTATCTGCCGATTGATCCGGGGCAGCCGGCGGAGCGGATCGCGTTCATGATGCGTGACAGCCGGGCCGTACTGACCCTGGCCACCGAGGAGATCCTGGACGATCTTCCTTCGGTCGATGGTGCTCTGGTGGCGGTGAACGATGCGGCGGTGGCGATGCAGATCGCCGCCGCTCCAACGACCGCTCCGGAAGTTGTCCTGGCATCGGAGCAGTTGGCGTATGTGATCTATACGTCGGGTTCGACGGGCCGTCCTAAGGGCGTGGCGGTCACCCATGGCGCGCTGGCGAACTACGTCCACTCGGTTCCGGCCCGTGTCGGGTTCGCTGATTCTGCGGGCCGGTATGCGGTGCTCCAGGCGCAGGCCACGGACCTGGGCAACACGGTGGTGTTCGCGAGCCTGACGACCGGGGGTGAGCTGCACATCCTCCAGGAGGAGGCGGTCACCGATCCGGTTGCGGTCTCCTCGTATCTGGCGGAGCAGCGGATCGACTTCCTCAAGGCGGTGCCCTCGCATGTGGCTGCGCTGGGTGCGGAAGCGGCCTTGCCGGCGAAGGCGTTGGTCCTTGGCGGTGAGGCGGCCTCGCCGGAGCTGGTGGATGAGCTGCTGGCGGTGGCCGGCGACCGTGAGGTGTTTAACCACTATGGGCCGACGGAGGCAACGATCGGTGTCGCGACGACGCGCCTGACTGCGGAGCTGGTGGCGTCCGGTGTGGTGCCGGTGGGTACTCCGGTGGCCAACAGCCAGCTGTACGTCCTGGACGGCTCGCTGCAGCCGGCGGCGCCCGGTGTCGTGGGAGAGTTGTACATCGCGGGTGCACAGTTGGCGCGCGGCTATGTGGGCCAGGCCGGTCTGACCGCCGAGCGCTTCAACGCCTGCCCCTTCATTCCCGGCGTTCGCATGTACCGCACGGGGGACCTGGCCCGCTGGACAATGGACGGCCAGGTGGTGTTCGCCGGCCGAGCTGACGAGCAGGTGAAGGTCCGCGGCTTCCGTGTGGAGCCGGGCGAGGTGGAGTCGGCTCTGGCCGCGCACCCGCAGGTCACGCAGACAGCAGTAGTCGCCAGAGAGGACATCCCAGGGGACGTCCGTCTGATTGCGTACGCAGTCGCCTCAGGAGGCGGCATTGGATTCTCCGAGGAACTGCGGGAGTTCGTCGCCAAGAGGCTCCCTGAGCACATGGTTCCCTCGGCGATCGTCGTCCTGGACGCGTTGCCGTTGACCGGCAACGGGAAATTGGACCGCAGGGCCCTGCCTGCCCCCGACTACGCGGCGGCAGCCTCACGGGCGAGCCGGAAGCCGTCCACCCCCCAGGAGGGGGTTCTCTGCTTGGCGTTCGCAACGGTCCTCGGCCTGGACGCGGTCGGCGTCGAGGACAACTTCTTCAAGTTGGGCGGGCACTCGCTCCTGGCGACCAGGTTGGTCAGTGAGTTGAGGGCTGAGTCGGGTGTGGAGCTGCCTATCCGGGCGGTCTTCCAAACGCCGACACCGGCCGGACTCGCCGCCTGGCTCGCAGATCAAGGCAGTCATGAACAGAAAGCTAGGCCCGCGCTGCGGCCGATGCGTAAGCAGGAGGAGTTCTGATGATTCCACTCTCGTTCGCTCAGCGCCGTCTGTGGTTCCTGGCGAAGCTCGAAGGCCCGAGCGCCACATACAACAGCCCCAATGTGCTGCGCCTTACCGGAACGCTCAACCGAGAGGCGCTGGAAGCGGCGTTTCGGGATGTGATCGGGCGGCACGAGGTGCTGCGCACCGTGTTCCCGGAGACCGACGGTGAGCCGTATCAGCGGGTTCTTTCATTGGATGAGGCTGATTTCGAGCTGACCGTCGCTGAAGTCGCTCCTGGAGAGCTGACGGATACGGTGGCCGCGTCGGCGCGGTACTCGTTTGATCTCGGTACGGAGATTCCGCTGCGGGCCTGGCTCTTCGCGACGGGCCCGGACGAGCACGTCCTGATGGTCGTCGTGCATCACATTGCGAGCGACGCCTGGTCGTGGGGCCCGTTGGCGCGCGACCTGGCCGCGGCGTACGCGGCCCGGTGCGAGGGCGGGCAGCACGAGTGGAAGCCCCTGCCGGTTCAGTACGCGGACTACACCTTGTGGCAGCGGGAGTTGCTCGGCGACGCGAGCGACCCCGAGAGCGTCATGTCGCGTCAGCTGGCCTACTGGCGTGCAGCGTTGGCGGAGATCCCGGAAGAGCTGACGCTCCCGGCTGATCGCCCGAGGCCGGCAGTGGCTTCGCACCGGGGACACACCGTTCCTTTGGAGGTGCCGGCCGAGGTGCATGAGCGGCTGGTCAGGGTGGCGCGTGATCGCGGTATGACCCTGTTCATGCTCATGCAGGCCGCCATGGCCGTGACACTCAACCGAGTGGGTGCGGGCACGGACATCCCGATCGGTTCGGCGATCGCCGGGCGTACCGACAAGGCCCTGGACGACCTGGTCGGCTTCTTTGTCAACACTCTGGTGATCCGTACCGACTTGTCCGGCGACCCAACCTTCGACGACGTTCTGGACCGTGTACGTGAAGCGGGAGTCGGGGCTTTCGAGCATCAGGATGTGCCGTTCGAGCGGCTCGTGGAGGAGCTCGCTCCGGTCCGCTCGCTGTCCCGCCATCCGCTGTTCCAGGTCATGCTGACGGTGCAGAACGCGGGTTCGTCGAGCCTGAGCCTGTCCGGGCTCCAGGCCGAAGGGCTGTCCGCGGGCGGGTCGGCCGCGAAGTTCGACCTGGAAATGTGGGTGGGCGAGAGGTTCGGCCCTCAGAGTGCACCGGCAGGCCTGCGCGGGGCTCTGATCGCCTCGGAGGACCTGTTCGACGTGGAGTCGGCCGAGCGTGTCGCACGCCGTTGGGCGCGCGTGATCGAGGCACTCGCCGCCGATCCCCGCACTCGGCTCAGCGAGATCGACGTTCTCGATGCCGGTGAGCGTGACCGTCTGCTGACGGAGTGGAATGACACGGCGATCGAGGTGGCGGATGCGATGCTGCCTGAGCTGTTCGCGGCTCAGGTGGCGCGGACCCCTGACGCCGTGGCGGTGGTTTCGCAGGGTGCGGAGGTCTCCTACACGGAGCTCGACGCGCGTGCGAACCGGCTGGCCCGGTTGCTGGTCGGCCGTGGCGTGCGCCGGGAGTCTGTGGTGGGCGTCGTGCTGGAGCGCGGCGTCGACACGGTGGTGGCGCTGCTGGCTGTGCTGAAGGCGGGAGGCGTGTACCTCCCGGTCGACCCGGAGTACCCGTCCGACCGGATCGCGTACATGCTGAAGGACTCGGCGACGGTCGCGGTGTTGGTGTCGGAGGCTACGGATTCGCTGGTGCCGCATTCCGTGGCCTCTGTGGTCCTCGACTCGCCGGAGACGGTGGAGGCGCTGGCCGCGCTGTCGCCCGCGGACACTGACGGATGGGCGAAGCCGCTGCCCGGGAACTCCGCGTACGTGATCTACACGTCGGGCTCGACAGGCCGTCCCAAGGGTGTGGTCGCCCGGCACGAAGGCCTCAGCAACCTCTACGCCTTCCACCACTCCAAGGTGATGCCGCAGAGGTCCGGACGCATGAAGGTGGCGTCCACCTACTCGTTCTCCTTCGACACTTCGTGGGAGGGCCTGCTGTGGATGGTGGCAGGTCACGAGCTGCATGTGATCAGCGACGATGTACGCCGTGACGCGAGTGCCATGGTCCGGCATGTCGCGGAGCACGGAATCAATGTGCTGGACCTGACTCCGACGTACGCCGAACAGCTGGTGGCCCAGGGCCTGCTGGACAACCCCGAGTCACGCCCCGGCCTCATCGTGCTGGGTGGCGAGGCGGCCGGCAGCGCCCTGTGGGAGCGTATGCGAGGGGCGGAGGGAACTCAGGTCCTGAACGTCTACGGCCCGACCGAATCCACTGTGGACGCGCTGTGGTTCGACGCGGCGGACAGCGAGCGTCCGCTGGTGGGCCGGCCCGTCGCGAACACGCGCGCGTACGTGCTCGACCACCGGCTGCAGCCCGCTGCTGAGGGCACGGTCGGAGAGCTGTACTTGGCGGGTGCGGGGCTGGCCCGCGGCTACCTGGGCCGAGCCGATCTGACGGGTGAGCGTTTTGTGGCGTGCCCGTTCGAGGCTGGTGTGCGGATGTACCGGACGGGTGACCTGGTGCGCTGGGACCGGGAAGGCCGCTTGGAGTACCTGGGGCGGGCGGACGACCAGGTCAAGATCCGTGGCTTCCGGATTGAGCCTGGCGAAATCCAGACGCTCCTCACAAGTCATCCCTCGGTGGCCCAGGCAGCGGCCGTGGTGTCGCGGGCGTGGACCAATGGAGACCTGCGCCTCGTCGCCTACGTCGTGCCGTCCGACGACCAGGATGCCGTTGACGGCGCTGCGCTGTCCGAGGCCGTCCGAGCGTTCGCGGCTGAGCGGGTGCCGCAGTACATGGTGCCCGCTGCCGTGATCGTCCTCGACGCGCTGCCGTTGACGGTGAATGGGAAGCTCGACCGCGAGGCCCTGCCCGCCCCCGACTTCGCCGCGATCGCCGGCACCGGCCGCGGTCCTGCCACCGTGCAGGAAGAGATCCTCTGTCAGACCTTCGCCGAGGTTCTGGGCCTGCCCTCGGTCGGTGTGGACGGCGACTTCTTCGCGCTGGGCGGGCATTCGCTGCTTGCGGTGTCGTTGGTGGAGCGGCTGCGGGGCCGGGGTGTGTCGGTTTCGGTGCGTGCGTTGTTCCAGACGCCTACACCGGCCGGACTCGCGGCCGCGGCAGGGCCGGCTGAGGTCACGGTTCCGCCGAACCTGATTCCTGCGGGCGCAGCGGAGATCACGCCGGACATGCTTCCACTGGTCGACCTCTCACCCGAAGAGATCGAGCGGATTGTCGCGCAGGTTCCGGGAGGCGCCGCCAATGTCGCGGATGTCTACCCGTTGGCTTCGCTTCAGGAAGGGATGTTCTTCCACTACTTGCTGCAGGCCGACAGCGATGTCGACGTGTACGCGTCGCCGAGGGTCGTCGGATTCGAGTCGCGGGGACGCCTCGACGCGTTCCTCGCAGCCTTGCAGCGAGTGGTGGACCGGCACGACATCTACCGCACGGCGATCGTGTGGGAGGGCGTGCGTGAGCCGGTCCAAGTCGTGGTGCGCGAAGCGGTGCTTCCCGTTGAGGAGGTCGTGCTCGAGGACCAGGGATCTGACGCGGTGGAGCAGCTGCTGGACGTGTGCGGTTCGAGGATGGACATGGGCAGTGCTCCGCTGATCCGGGTGCACGTCACTGCCGAGCCGGGCGGGAACCGGTGGCTCGCGCTGCTGCGCATCCATCACCTGGTGCAGGACCACACCACGCAGGACGTGCTGCTCGCGGAGCTGCGCGCGTTTTTGACCGGGCGCGAGGAATCGCTGCCCGAGCCGCTGCCGTTCCGCAACTTCGTGGCGCAGGCCCGTCTTGGTGTGTCGCGCGAGGAGCACGAGCGCTACTTCGCCGGGCTCCTCGGCGACGTGGAGGAGACCACGGCACCGTACGGACTGCTGGACGTCCATGGCGACGGCAGCGGCGTCGAGCGCGCGCGCATGCTCGTCGACGACGCTGTGGCCGAACAGATCCGTGACCTGGCGGGCTCCCTCGGGGGCAGCGCGGCCACCGTGTTCCATCTCGCCTGGGCGCGGGTGCTGTCTGCCCTCAGTGGCCGGGATGACGTCGTCTTCGGCACGGTCCTGTTCGGCCGCATGAACGCCGGCATCGGCGCGGACCGGGTTCCGGGACTCTTCATCAACACCCTGCCGGTGCGTGTGCGTGCCGGCGCGTCCGGTGTCGGGGAGTCTCTGTCCGGGTTGCGGGAGCAGTTGGCCGAGCTGTTGGTGCATGAGCATGCGCCGTTGGCGTTGGCTCAGCAGGCCAGTGGTGTGCAGGGTGACAGCCCGTTGTTCACCTCGATCTTCAACTACCGGTACAGCAACAACGCTCAGGCAGGAACCGGCCAGCAGACTGACGCCGGGGCCGAGGGCATCAGCACGGTGTTCACGCGGGACGTCACCAACTACCCGGTGTCCGTTGCCGTCGACGACAGAGGAATTGGCTTCGGTCTGACGGTCGACTCGGTGGGACCGGCCGACCCGGAGCAGGTGTGCAGGCTGCTCCACACCTGCGTAGAGAACCTTGTGGCCGCCCTGTCCGGCAACTCGGAATCCCGCATGTCGGCGGTGGATGTGCTCGACGCCGGTGAGCGGGAGCGCGTCCTCGCCGAGTGGAACGACACCCGGGTCGAGACGGCGTGCTCGACTGTGCCGGAGTTGTTTGCGGGGCAGGTGGTGCGTTCGGCGGATGCGGTTGCTGTGGTGTCGGGTGGTGTGGGGGTTTCGTTTGCGGAGTTGGATGGTCGGGCGAGTCGGCTGGCGCATTATCTGAGGTCTCAGGGTGTGGGTGCGCAGTCGGTGGTGGGTTTGTGTCTGCCGCGTGGTGTGGTGATGGTCGAGGCGATTTTGGGGGTGTGGCGTGCGGGGGCGGCTTATGTGCCGTTGGATCCGGAGTATCCGGCGGACCGGTTGGCGTTCATGCTTGCTGACAGTCGTGCGTCGGTTCTGATCGGTACCGGTGAGGTGCTTGATGATCTGCCGGTGGGCCGTATCCGTACGCTGGATCTGGATGATCCGATGGTGGTCGGTGCGCTGGCCGTTCAGCCGACGACGGCACCTGAACTCGCTCTCCACCGCGACGAGCTCGCCTACGTGATGTACACCTCCGGATCCACGGGCGTGTCGAAGGGCGTGGCGGTCACTCACGGCGGCCTTGCTAACTACGTGACCTGGGCCGCGCAGGCGTACGGGATGGAAGAAGGCGGCGGAGGCGCCGCCCTGCACTCGTCGCTCGCGTTCGACCTGACGGTCACGAGCGTCCTTGTCCCGCTGGTGTCGGGTTCGGCCGTGGTGGTCAGCGAGGCCGGTGGCGCCGAGGGGCTCGCGGAGCTCGTGCGGAACCATGATGAGTTCGGTCTAGTGAAGGTGGTGCCGGGGCATCTGCCGCTGCTGGCTGAGACGCTGTCGGCCGCCGAGGTCGAGAACGCGGCACGGCGTCTGGTCGTGGGTGGTGAGGCTCTGCCGGGTGCGGATGTCAGTGCTTGGCTGGAGCGGGTGCCGCGATCGGTGGTGATCAACGAGTATGGCCCGACCGAGACGGTGGTCGGCTGCTGCATCTTCGAGGTGACGGTCGGCGACGCCGTCGGAGAGGTTGTGCCGATCGGCCGTCCGGTCGCCAACACACAGCTGTACGTGCTCGACGGGCAGCTCCAGCCGGTGCCGGTGGGTGTCGCGGGTGAGCTCTACATCGCCGGTGATCAGTTGGCGCGGGGATACGCGGGGCGTGCGGGTCTGACGTCGGAGCGGTTCATCGCGTGCCCCTTCGAGACCGGTACGCGCATGTACCGGTCCGGTGACTTGGCTCGTTGGTCAGCGGATGGGCAGTTGGTGTTCCTCGGCCGGGCGGACGAGCAGGTGAAGATCCGCGGGTTCCGCGTGGAGCCGGGCGAGGTGCAGGGCGTACTGGTGGGACATCGGGCCGTGGCCCAGGCCGCCGTGGTCGCCCGTGAGGATCTGCCGGGCGACAAGCGACTCGTCGCCTACGTGGTGCCCGCAGACGAGGAGAACGCCGACGAGCTTGCCGCGCTGGTCGAGGAGTTCGCTGCCGAGCGGCTGCCGGAGCACATGGTGCCGTCTGCGGTCGCCGTCCTGAACGCGCTGCCGCTGACGGTGAACGGAAAGCTGGACCGCAAGGCCCTGCCCGCCCCTGACTACGCGGCGGGATCCTCCGGTGCGCGTCGCGGTCCTGTGACCCTGCAGGAGGAGATTCTCTGCGGCGCGTTCGCTCAGGTTCTCGGCCTGGAGAGCGTCGGTGTCGACGACGACTTCTTCGAGCTCGGCGGGCACTCGCTTCTCGCGACGCGACTGTCGAGCCGTGTGCGGGCGGTCCTTGGCGTGGAACTGCCGATGCGTGCTCTGTTCGATGCGCCGACACCGGCCGGCGTCGCCGCCCGCCTGGGGGCCGAGGGCACGGCACGGACCGCGCTGGCGCCGATGCAGCGTCCGGAGCGGGTTCCGCTGTCGTACGCGCAGCAGCGACTGTGGTTCATCGGGCAGCTGGAAGGCCCGAGCGCCACTTACAACATCCCGATGACACTGCGCCTGACGGGCGCGCTGAACCGCACCGCACTCGAAGACGCACTGCGGGACATCATCGGCCGGCACGAGGTGCTGCGCACTGTGTTCCCCGCGTTCGACGGACGGCCCTGCCAGCGGATTCTGCCCGTGGAAGAGAGCGGCTTCGGCCTGACCGTCACTAGCGTGACGCAGGAAGGCCTCACGGATGCCCTGGCCGATGCGATGGGGCTCGGCTTCGATCTGGCCGCGGAGATACCTCTGCGGGCCACGTTGTTCGAGGTGACCCCGGACGAGAGCGTTCTGCTGCTGCTGGTGCACCACATCGCCGGTGACGGATGGGCGACCGCTCCGCTGGCAAGGGACCTGACACTCGCCTACGCGGCTCGCGTCGAGGGCCGCGTTCCGGAGTGGACTCCGCTGCCCGTGCAGTACGCGGATTACGCCCTGTGGCAGCGGGAGCTGCTGGGGGAGGAGAACGACGAGGGCAGCCTCTTGTCCGCTCAGGTCGGCTACTGGCGCGAGGTGCTCTCCGACCTGCCTCAGGAGCTGGAACTCCCCTTCGACAAGCCGCGTCCGGCGGTGGCGTCCCACCAGGGACACCGCGTGCCTCTGGACCTCTCGGCCGAACTGCACGCACGCCTCCTCGAAGTGGCTCGTGCCGAGGGCGTGACGGTGTTCATGGTGCTGCAGGCCGCCCTCGCGGCACTGTTGTCCCGGCTCGGTGCCGGCACGGACATCCCGATCGGCTCCGCGACCGCGGGGCGCACGGATGAAGCACTGGACGATCTGGTCGGATCGTTCGTCAACACCCTGGTGATCCGCACGGACCTGTCGGGCGACCCGACCTTCACCGAGCTGCTCTCTCGGGTGCGGGAGAGCGGACTTGGTGCGTACGCCCATCAGGATGTGCCGTTCGAGCGGCTCGTGGAGGAGCTGGCCCCGGACCGCTCGCTCGCCAGGCACCCGCTGTTCCAGATCATGCTCACCCTGCAGAACAACGCCCGAGCGGTCCTGGACATGCCGGGAGTGCGGGCCGGTGGTCTGCCGGCCGGAACAGGTGGGCAGACCGGGGCCACCAGCGTGAAGTTCGACCTGGAGGTGACCGCCGCCGAGACGTTTGACGCGGAGGGCGCTCCGGCCGGACTGCGTGGTGCGATCGTCGCCGCGGCGGATCTCTTCGACACGGAGTCGGTCGAGCGATTCGTGACACGGTGGGCACGTGTCCTGGAAGCGCTGGCCGGTGACCCGAGCCTGCGGCTGAGCACGGTCGACGTGCTGGGCGACGCGGAGCGCCGACAGATCGAGGAGTGGAACGACACCGCACGCACCCTGCCGGACGCGCTGGTGCCGGAGCTGTTCGCTCAGCGGGCGGCCGCCGACCCCACCGCGGTCGCGGTGGTGTGCGACGGCGTCGAGGTGTCGTATGCGGAGCTGGAGGAGCGGTCCAACCGTCTGGCGCACTACCTCAGGGCTCAGGGCGTGGGCTCCCGGAGCGTGGTGGGGCTGTGCCTGCCCCGCGGGGTGGACATCGTGGTCGCCCTGTTCGGTGTGTGGAAGGCGGGTGCGGCCTACGTGCCGCTGGACCCGGAATACCCCTCCGACCGGCTCGCGTTCATGCTCGCCGACTCCGAGGTCGACGTCCTCGTAGGGATCGGAGGGTCGACCGCGGAGCTGAGCGCGGCCCACGTCGTCATGCTGGATGACCCGGAGGTGCTCGCGGCGCTCGCCGCGGCGCCGACGACGGCACCTGAGATCACGCTGGTGCCGAAGCAGCTGGCTTACGTGATCTACACCTCGGGCTCGACGGGCCGTCCGAAGGGCGTGCAGGCCACGCACGGCGGACTGACGAACCTCGCGGTGGCGTTGGGGCCGGTCCTCGGCGCGGCGCCTGGCGTTCCGGTACTGCAGTTCGCCTCGTTCAGCTTCGACGCGTCCGTACTGGATGTGGCGGTGACCCTGGTGGCTGGAGGCACTCTGGTGGTTGCCGCCCCGGCCGAACGGTCGGACACGGAGCTGTTGGTGGGCATGGTCCGCGATGCGGGCGTGCGGTCGACCAGCGTGGTGCCGTCGCTGCTCGGGGTGCTCGAGCCCGGGGAGCTTCCGGACGTCTCCACCATCCTGGTGGGCGCGGAACCGATCGGCGTGCAGCAGGCCGATGCCTGGGCGCGCGGACGGCGCCTCGTCAACACGTACGGTCCCACCGAGGCGACCGTGATGGTGACCACCGGGGTCGTCGACCCCGGGTGCGGGCCGGTGGTCCCCATGGGGGCACCGATCGCCAACACACGCCTGTTCGTGCTCGACGACTCGCTGAACCCCGTTCCGGCAGGCGTTGCAGGCGGGTTGTACCTGGCCGGTGCCGGGCTCGCGCAGGGCTATGCGCGACGGCCCGACCTGACCGCTGAGCGCTTCGTAGCCTGCCCGTTCGGGACGCCCGGTGAACGGATGTACCACACCGGGGACCGGGCACGGTGGACCGACGACGGACAGCTGGTCTTCGCAGGGCGTGCGGACGAACAGCTGAAGATCCGCGGCTTCCGGATCGAGCCGGGGGAGATCGCGGAGGTGCTCGCCGGACATCCGGAGGTGGCGCAAGCCGTGGTGCTCCCCGTCGAAGACTCGGCCGGGGAGCAGCAGTTGATCGCCTATGCCGTGCCGTCCGGCCAGGACGCGGACACCGGCTCGCTCGTCGGGGAACTGCGAGGCTTCGCCACCGGCAAGCTGCCGGGGTACATGGTGCCCGCGGCCATCGTCCTCATCGACGCTGTGCCGTTGACGTCGAACGGGAAGCTCGACCGGGCGGCGCTGCCCGCACCGGACTTCGCCGCGGCGGCCGGCGCGGGCCGGGCGCCCGCCACCGTGCAGGAGGAGATCATCTGCGGCGTGTTCGCAGAGGTGCTCGGACTGCCCGAAGTGGGAGTCGACGACGGCTTCTTCGCGCTGGGCGGGCATTCGCTGCTTGCGGTGTCGTTGGTGGAGCGGCTGCGTGGCCGGGGTGTGTCGGTGTCGGTGCGTGCGTTGTTCCAGACGCCCACACCGGCTGGACTCGCGGCCGCGGCAGGGCCTGAGCACGTAGTGGTCCCGCAGAACGGGATACCTGACGGCGCGCAGGAGATCACCCCCGAGATGCTGCCGCTGGTCGACCTCACGGCCGAGGAGATCGCGCGTGTCGTCGCGGGGGTGGAGGGCGGTGCGGCCAACATCGCGGACGTGTACCCGCTCGCCCCGCTCCAGGAGGGCTTCCTCTTCCACCACCTGCTGGCGGACGGCGGAGATGACACCTACGCCATCCCGACGGTGCTCGGGTTCGACTCGCGGGATCGGCTGGACGCTCTCCTCGAAGCATTGCAGCGGGTGGTCGCGCGGCACGACATCTACCGCACTGCGATCGTGTGGGAAGGCCTGCGCGAGCCGGCCCAGGTGGTGGTGCGTCAGGCGGTGCTGCCGATCCAGGAGGTCGTGCTCGACTGCCATGGCACCGCACCCGCACAGCAGTTGATGGCGGCAGCAGGCGTCGGCATGGACTTGAGCCGCGCCCCCTTGATCGACGTACACACGGCTGCCGAACCGAACGGCGACGGGTGGCTGGCACTGATTCGCATCCACCACCTGGTGCAGGACCACACCACGCAGGAAGCGCTGCTGGGAGAGCTGCGTGCGTTCCTCTCCGGGCAGGGCGATTCACTGTCCGAGCCGCTGCCGTTCCGCAACTTCGTGGCGCAGGCCCGCCTTGGCGTCTCGCGCGAGGAGCACGAGCGCTACTTCGCCGAGCTCCTCGGCGACGTGGAGGAGACAACCGCTCCCTATGGTCTGCTCGACGTCCTCAGCGGCGGAGCGGACGCCGAGCGGGCACTGCTCCTCCTGGATGGAGAACTGGCACGACAGGTACGTCAGTTGGCGAGCAGGCTCGGTGTGAGCGCGGCCACCGTCTTCCACTTGGCGTGGGCGCGAGTACTGGCCACGGTGAGCGGCCGGGACGACGTGGTGTTCGGCACGGTGCTCTTCGGCCGCATGAACGCCGGAGAGGGCGCGGACCGGGTGCAAGGCCCCTTCCTCAACACCCTGCCGGTGCGTGTACGGGTCGACACGACCGGTGTCGGGGAGTCTCTGTCCGGGTTGCGGGAGCAGTTGGCCGAGCTGTTGGTGCATGAGCATGCGCCGTTGGCGCTGGCGCAGCAGGCCAGTGGTGTGCAGGGTGACAGCCCGTTGTTCACCTCGATCTTCAACTACCGGCACCGCCACAGTGCGACCGACGGAGCGGACGAGGCGCGTGGCACCGAATCTCAAGGCATCCGGACCGTCTTCACGCGGGACATCACCAACTACCCGGTGTCTGTAGCCGTGGACGACACCACGGCCGGATTCGTCCTGAAGGTCGGCGCGGTAGCCCCCGTCGACCCGGAGCAGATGTGCAAGCTGCTGTACACCTGCGTAGAGAACCTTGTGGTCGCCCTGGAGCAGGCTCCGGAGACCGGGATGTCTGCGGTGGACGTCCTCGACGCGGATGAGCGGGATCAGGTCCTGACGGAGTGGAACGATACCGAGGCCGACATTGAGACCGCACTGCTACCGGAGTTGTTTGCGGGGCAGGTGGTGCGTTCGGCGGATGCGGTTGCTGTGGTGTCGGGTGGTGTGGGGGTTTCGTTTGCGGAGTTGGATGGTCGGGCGAGTCGGCTGGCGCATTATCTGAGGTCTCAGGGTGTGGGTGCGCAGTCGGTGGTGGGTTTGTGTCTGCCGCGTGGTGTGGTGATGGTCGAGGCGATTTTGGGGGTGTGGCGTGCGGGGGCGGCTTATGTGCCGTTGGATCCGGAGTATCCGGCGGACCGGTTGGCGTTCATGCTTGCTGACAGTCGTGCGTCGGTTCTGATCGGTACCGGTGAGGTGCTTGATGATCTGCCGGTGGGCCGTATCCGTACGCTGGATCTGGATGATCCGATGGTGGTCGGTGCGCTGGCCGTTCAGCCGACGACGGCACCTGAACTCGCTCTCCACCGCGACGAGCTCGCCTACGTGATGTACACCTCCGGATCCACAGGACGCCCTAAGGGCGTGCAGGTCACGCACGGAGCGATGGCGAACCTGGCGGTGACCGCGGGGCCGAACCTCGGTGCGGTCGCCGGCGCTCGTCTCCTGCAGTTCGCTTCGTTCAGTTTCGACGCGTCTGTGCTGGACGTGGCGGCGACGCTTGCTGCGGGTGCCACATTGGTGGTGGCCAACGAGGCCGAGCGCGCGGATACCGGCCTCCTGGTCAGCATGATCCGCGAGCAGGGGGTGCAGGCGGTCAACGTGCCGCCGCCGCTGCTCGGCGTGCTCGACCCGACGGCACTGCCGGACGTGACCACTGTGCAGGTCGGCGCCGAGGCGATTCCCGTGGAGCAGGCCGCACGGTGGAGCTCCGGTCGACGCCTGGTGCATGCCTATGGCCCGACCGAGTCGACCGTGATGGTCACCGGGGGCTTCGTGGACGGCTCGGGACCGGTGGTCCCCATGGGCTCTCCGATCGCCAACACCAAGGTCTTCGTACTGGACGGCTCGCTCGGCCCGGTGCCGGTCGGCGTCGCGGGCGAGGTATACATCGCCGGTGACCAGCTGGCCCGTGGCTACGTCGGCCGCAGCGCGATGACAGCCGAGCGGTTCGTGGCCTGCCCGTATAGCGGTTCGGGCGACCGGATGTACCGCACGGGTGACCTGGCGCGGTGGACCGATGACGGTCAGCTGGTGTTCGCGGGTCGATCCGACGAACAGGTGAAGGTCCGCGGCTTCCGCGTGGAGCCAGGCGAAGTCTCTGTCGCACTAGCGGCATCCCCTGAGGTCGCTCAGGTCGCGGTCATTGCCCGGGAGGATGTGCCGGGCGACAAGCGACTGGTCGCCTACGTGGTCCCGGAAGACGAGGAGACGACTGAAGAACTGCCCTCTCTCGTCAGGGAGTTCGCCGCCGACCGGCTGCCCGAACACATGGTGCCGTCGGCCGTCGTCGTCCTGGACGAGCTGCCGTTGACGGTGAACGGCAAACTGAACCGCAAGGCCCTGCCCGCGCCGCACTATGCAACGGCGTCGTCGGGCACGGGCCGAGTCGCCTCCACCCCGCAGGAAGAGATCATTTGCGGGGCCTTCGCGCTGGTTCTCGGCTTGGAGAGCGTCGGCATGGACGACGACTTCTTCGAGTTGGGAGGGCACTCGCTGCTCGCGACTCGTCTTGTGAGCCGCCTGAGAGCGGTTCTGGGAATGGAGCTGCCGATCAGAGCGCTGTTCGACGAGCCGACGCCGACCGCGGTCGCCGCGCACCTGGGCAGCGAGGAAACGACCCGAACCATGCTGGCGCCGAAGGAGCGTCCGGAGCGGATCCCGCTGTCGTACGCGCAGCAGCGGCTTTGGTTCATCGGGCAGCTGGAAGGCCCGAGCTCCACCTACAACATCCCGACGGCACTGCGTCTGACCGGCAGGCTGGACCAGGACGCGCTGGGCGCGGCTCTGCGGGACATGGTCGAGCGGCACGAGGTGCTGCGCACCGTCTACGCGGTGGCTGCCGACGGCGAGCCCTACCAGCAGATCCTGGACCCGTCGGAACTGTCGTGGGACCTGCAGGTGGTGGACCTCACCGACTCCGACGGTCCGGTGGATCCGACGGACGCCGTCGCGCAGGCAACCGGGTACGCCTTCGACCTTGCCGCCGAGGTGCCGATCCGTGCATCGCTGATCGCGGTGGGGCCGGACGAGCACGTCCTGGTGGTCGTGGTGCACCACATCGCGAGCGACGGCTGGTCGACGGGCCCGTTGGCGCGGGATCTGTCGGCTGCCTACTCGGCGCGATTGGAGGGGCAGGCTCCGGAGTGGTCTGCGTTGCCGGTTCAGTACGCGGACTATGCGCTGTGGCAGAGGGAGCTGCTGGGTTCGGACGATGATCCGGAGAGTGTGCTGTCCCAGCAGGTGGCGTACTGGCGTGACGAGCTCGCGGATGTTCCGGATGAGTTGTCACTGCCGCACGACCGTCCTCGTCCGGCAGTCCCGTCGCACCAGGGGCACACCGTGAAGCTGGACGTCCCGGCTGACGTGCATGGCCGACTCCTGAACCTGGCGCGTGAGCGCGGCGTGACCCCGTTCATGCTGATGCAGGCCGGTCTGGCCGTAACCCTCTCCAGGATGGGGGCTGGTACGGACGTCCCGATCGGGACCGCGATCGCGGGACGCACCGACGAGTCGCTGGACAACCTGGTCGGATGCTTCCTCAACACCCTCGTGATTCGAAGCGACTTGTCCGCCAACCCGACGTTCGGCGAACTGTTGCAGCAGGTCCGCGGAACGGGCCTGCGCGCGTTCGCACACCAGGATGTGCCGTTCGAGCGCCTGGTGGAGGAGCTGGCACCGACCCGCTCGCTGGCGCGCCAGCCGCTCTTCCAGGTCATGCTCACGTTCCAGGACACCCTCGCGATGGCCAGCACGGATGGTGAGGCCGCGCGTGGCCTGGCCGGGCTGCAGGCGAGTGGGATGCCGATGGGCCAGGCAGGGGCGAAGTTCGACCTCTTCGTGCAGGTGGGGGAGAAGTTCGACGAGCAGGGTGTCCCTGCGGGCATAGGCGGAATGGTCGTCGGCGCGGCGGATCTCTTCGAGGAATCCACGGTCGAGTGGGCTGTTGAATGCCTGGTTCGTGTGTTGTCGACGGTGGTCGAGGATCCGTCGATACCCGTGAGTGACGTTGATGTGCTCGGTGAGGGTGAGCGTCGTCGGGTTCTGACTGGGTGGAATGACACGGGTGTTGAGGCGTCGGGTCTTTTGACGCCTGGGTTGTTTGAGGCTCAGGTGGCGCGGACGCCGGGCGCGGTGGCGGTGGTCTCGGATGGTGTCGGGGTTTCGTTTGCGGAGTTGGATGGTCGGGCGAATCGGCTGGCGCATTACCTGAGGTCGCAGGGGATCGGCGGCGAGTCGGTGGTCGGTCTGTGTCTGCCGCGTGGCGTGGAGACCATCGCCGGGATTTTGGCGGTGTGGAAGGCCGGGGCGGGGTATCTGCCGATCGATCCCGCGCAGCCGGCGGAGCGGATCGCGTTCATGATGCGTGACAGCCGTGCGGTGTTGACGCTGACGACCGAGGAGATTCTGGATGATCTCCCGGCGGGTCGTCAGCGGCTGGTGGCGGTGGACGGGACGCTGGTCCAGATGCAGCTGGCGTCTGCTGCGGTGACGGCACCGGACGTCACCGTTGCTGCGGGTCAGTTGGCGTATGTGATCTATACGTCGGGTTCGACGGGCCGTCCCAAGGGTGTTGCGGTGACGCACGGTGCGTTGGCGAACTACGTCAGCTCGGTTCCGGCTCGTGTCGGATTGGGCGGGTCGGGGGGCCGGTATGCGGTGCTGCAGGCGCAGGCAACCGACCTGGGCAACACCGTGGTGTTCGCGAGCCTGACCACCGGTGGCGAGCTGCACATCCTCGCGGAGGAGGCGGTCACCGACCCGGTGGCGGTCGCCTCCTACCTGGCGGAGCAGCGGATCGACTTCCTGAAGGCGGTGCCCTCGCATGTGGCCGCGCTGGGAGCCGCAGCGGCGCTGCCGGCGAAGGCGCTGGTGCTGGGCGGTGAGGCGGCCTCGCCGGAGTTGGTCGGTGAGCTGCTGGCGGCGGCGGGCGAGCGGGAGGTGTTCAACCATTACGGTCCGACGGAGGCGACGATCGGTGTCGCGACGACACGTCTGACACCGGAGATGGTCGCGTCCGGGGTGGTGCCGGTGGGTACCCCGGTGGCCAACACTCAGCTCTACGTGCTCGACAGCGCTCTGCAGCCGGTGGCGCCGGGTGTGGTGGGTGACCTGTACATCGCGGGTGCTCAGCTGGCACGGGGCTACGTGGGGCAGCCAGGCCTGACGGCCGAGCGCTTCATCGCCTGCCCCTTCACCATGGGCGTCCGTATGTACCGGACGGGGGACCGCGCCCGCTGGACGTCGGACGGGCAGGTGGTCTTCACGGGCCGAGCCGACGACCAGGTGAAGGTCCGCGGCTTCCGCATCGAGCTGGGCGAGGTGGAATCGGCGCTGGCCGCGCACCCGCAGCTTGCCCAGGTGGCCGTCACCGTTCGCGAGGACATCCCCGGCGATGTCCGCCTGGTCGCTTACGTCGTCGCCGATGACGAGGACACCGAGACCTCGGAACTCGCCACGTCGGTACGTGAGTTCGCAGCATCTCGCCTGCCGGAGCACATGGTTCCCTCGGCGGTCGTGGTTCTGGACGCTCTGCCGTTGACGGGCAACGGAAAGCTGGACCGCAAGGCCCTGCCCGCCCCCGACTACGCGGCCGCAGCATCGAGCTCGGGCCGAGGCCCGGCGACGGTGCAGGAAGAGATCATCTGCTCCGGCTTCGCAGAGGTCCTGGGCCTGCCTTCCGTGGCGGTCGACGACGACTTCTTCGCGCTCGGCGGGCACTCGCTGCTCGCCGTGTCGTTGGTGGAGCAGCTGCGGGCGCGCGGCGTATCCATCTCGGTCCGGGCACTGTTCCAGACGCCGACGCCGGAGGAGCTGGCCACGGTGGCCGCTCCAGGACAAGTGGAGGTACCGGCCCGACGGATTCCGGACGGTGCCACCGCGATCACACCTGACATGTTGCCGCTGGTCGACCTTTCGGCCGAAGAGGTTGATCAGGTCGTCGCCCAGGTGTCAGGGGGTGCGATCAACACGCTGGACGTGTACCCGCTCGCACCGCTGCAGGAAGGCATCTTCTTCCACTACCTGCTGCAGGCCGAGAGTGGCGCGGATGTCTACGCCGCCCCCAGGGTCATCGGATTCGACTCGCGGGACAGGCTGGACGCCTTCCTAAAGGCATTGCAGCGCGTGGTCGACCGGCACGACATCTACCGCACGTCGATCGTCTGGGAAGGCCTGCGCGAGCCGGTACAGGTCGTCGCGCGCGAAGTGGTGCTGCCGGTCGAGGAGGTCACTCTCGACCCCCAGGGTCCTGATGTGATCGAGCAGTTGCTGGCGGCGTCCGCGGCGAGGATGGACCTGGTTCGTGCCCCGCTGATCCGGGCGCATGTCACAGCCGAGCCCGGCAGTGGCCGGTGGCTTGCGCTGCTGCGCATCCACCACCTCGTGCAGGACCACACCACGCAGGATGTGCTCCTGGGTGAGCTGCGCGCGTTCCTGACGGGACGGGAGCACACACTGCCCGAGCCGCTGCCGTTCCGTGACTTCGTCGCACAGTCCAGGCTTGGTGTGCCGCGCGAGGAGCACGAGCAGTACTTCGCCGAGCTCCTCGGTGACGTGGAGGAGACCACGGCACCGTACGGACTGCTGGACGTCCATGGCGACGGCAGCGGCGTTGTGCGCGCCCACTTGTCGGTGGAGGACGAAGTCAGCGTCCGGGTACGTGAGCTGGCACGCTCCCTCGGGGTGAGTGCCGCCACCGTGTTCCACCTCGCGTGGGCGCGAGTGCTCTCCGCGATCAGCGGTCGTGACGACGTCGTGTTCGGAACGGTCCTGTTCGGGCGTATGAACGCTGGAGCGGGCGCGGACCGGGTGCCCGGCCTGTTCCTCAACACGCTTCCTGTGCGTGTGCGGGTCGACTCGACCGGCGTACGCGAGACGCTGGCGGGGCTGAGGGAGCAGTTGGCAGATCTGCTGGTGCACGAGCACGCGCCCTTGGCGCTGGCTCAGCAGGCGAGCGGAGTGCCGGGCGACAGCCCGCTGTTCACGTCGATCTTCAACTACCGGCACCGCCAGCGGGTGGCTCCTGAGCCGGCCCAGGGGAGCGGGCCCCGTTCGCAAGGCATCAAGACGGTGTTCACACGGGATGCCACCAACTATCCCGTGGGTGTGGCCGTCGACGATTCCGAGACCGGGTTCGCTCTGACGGTCGATGCCGTGGTGTCGGTCGACGCGGAGCAGGTGTGCCGACTGCTGCACACATGCCTGGAGAACCTGGTGGCTGCTCTGGAGGACGCCCCGGAGACACGTGTGTCGGCGGTGGACGTCCTCGGCGACAGCGAGCGGGACCGGCTCGTGAGTGAGTGGAACGACACGGCGACGTCGGATGTCGTGGCCGCGACGGTGCCCGACCTGTTCGCGGTCCAGTTGGCACGGACCCCGGACGCGGTGGCGGTAGTGGCCGGAGGCACTGAGGTGTCGTACGCCGAGCTCGACGCTCGTGCCAACCGGCTGGCTAGGTACTTGGTCCGTCGGGGCATTGGTCCGGAGTCTTTGGTCGGGGTGTGCCTCGAGAGAGGGATCCAGCTGCAAGTGGCGCTGCTGGCCGTGCTGAAGGCGGGGGGCGCGTATGTGCCGCTGGATCCCGAGCACCCGGCGGAGCGAATCAGCTACGTCGTTCAGGACGCCGGCGTCGGGGTCGTGCTGACCTCCGAGGCGCTCGACAAGGTGGTGCCCGCGGAGGTGTCGCGGGTGGTGCTCGACGATGTGGCGGTAGCCGCGGAGCTGGCAGCCTTCGACGCTGCGCCGCTGACCGGTGATGAGCGGGGCGGGCTGCGGCCGCAGCACCCGGCGTACGTGATCTATACGTCGGGTTCGACGGGCCGCCCCAAGGGTGTGCTTGTCTCGCACGTGGGCGCGGCGAGCCTGGTGGCAGGTCATGTGCGATACCTGGGCGTGGGCTCCGGGGCTCGGGTGGCGCAGTTCGCGTCCGCGGCCTTCGACACCTTCGGCTGGGAGTGGATGATGGCCCTGCTGTCGGGGGCAGCCCTGGTGGTGGTGCCTGCTGACCGGCGCCTCGGCGCTGCTCTGCCGGAGTACTTGACCGAGGAAGGAGTGACACACGCGACGCTGCCGCCCGCAGTCCTCGCCACCCTCGATGAGGGATCGATCAGTGAGGAGACCGTGCTGGTGGTGGCGGGAGAGGCGTGCCCGCCCGAGGTGATGGCCCGCTGGGCGCAGGGCCGGGCGTTGTTCAACTCTTACGGCCCGACGGAGACCACGGTCGATGCGACGCTGTGGCGCTGTGACGCCGATGCAGGGCAGGTCGCCATCGGTTCACCAGTGGTGAACACCCAGGTGTACGTACTGGACGAGAATCTGGCGCCGACACCGGTGGGCGTCGCCGGTGAGCTGTACGTCGCGGGTGCGGGGCTGGCGCGTGGCTACGTGGGGCGTGCGGGCTTGACCGCCGAGCGGTTCGTGGCGGACCCGTTCGCTGGGGACGGCTCACGGCTCTATCGGACCGGGGACCGGGCGCGATGGACGCCGGACGGTCAACTGGTCTTCGCGGGCAGGACGGACGATCAGGTGAAGATCCGTGGCTTCCGGATCGAGCCGGGCGAGATCGAGGCGGTGCTCGCCATGCAGGCACAGCTGAGCCAGGCCTCGGTCATCGCACGTGAGGACGCCCCGGGAGACGTGCGCCTGGTCGCCTACGTCGTTCCGTCCGACCGGGACGTCGAGCCTGGCGTGCTGGCCGGTGCTGTACGGGAGTTCGCGGCCGAATGGCTGCCTCAGTACATGGTGCCGTCCGCCGTGGTCGTCCTGGACGCGCTGCCGTTGACGGTGAACGGCAAGTTGGACCGTCGAGCCCTGCCGGCGCCGCAGCACACTGCCGGGCCCGCTGGTGAACGTTCGGGCAGCCGCGGCCCCGCCGGCGTGCTGGAAGAGTCCGTGTGCGAGGCATTCGCCCAGGTGCTCGGGATTCCGTCGGTCGGGGTGGACGACGACTTCTTCGCACTGGGCGGGCATTCCTTGCTCGCGGTGTCGCTGATGGAGCTTCTGCGGACCAGGGGAGTCTCCGTGACCATGCGGGACCTGATCATGAACCCGACACCGGCGCGGCTGATGAGCACGCTGAACCTGTCGTCCGTCCAGGACGCGCTCGGCGGACTCCTGCCGATCCGGACAGGTGGCACGAAGCCCGCCTTCTTCTTCGTCCACCCAGGAGGCGGACTGAGTTGGTGCTACCTGCCGTTTGCCCGGTACATCCCGGAGGACTATCCGCTGTACGGCCTCCAGGCCCAAGGGCTCGACGGAACGGCCGAGTTCGTGGGCTCCGTCAAGGACATGGCCGCGGAGTACGTGCGTCAACTTCGCTCCGTGCAGGAGTCCGGGCCCTACCACCTGGTGGGCTGGTCCTTCGGCGGAACTCCGGCGCACGAGATCGCGGTTCAACTGCGGGCGGAGGGCGAGCAGGTGTCCTTGATCCTCATGGATGCCTACCCGCCGATGGCAACCGGCAGCTCCGATGTCCGTTCCGGTGACGCACAGCCCGGTGACGACGCCGGACTGGCGGACAGGATCCGTGCCGAGCTGGGGCACCTGCTCGGTGGCTTCTCGGACGAGGAGCTCAAGCTCATGGCGCGTGCGTACCACAACAACGCGGCGATCAAGGATGAGCACGAGTTCGGTCGATTCGATGGGGACGCACTGCTCCTCGTCGCAGAGGAGGGCAAGCCGGCAGGTATCTCGCACACTGCTCCGTGGGAGCCCTTCATCGAACGCCGGATCTCCGTGGTCTGCCTGCCCTGCGAGCACTCCAACATGGTCATGCCCGACATGTTGGCGATGGCATGGGAGGCCATCTCGGATTGGCTGCGCCGAGACTAGGAACGACCTGAGCCAAGCGAGGCCTCGTCTGAACATGCAGGTCAGACGGGGCCTCTTGGCGTCCGAGCACTGCTGGTCCTCATCTCCTCAACAGTCCCTTGGGGCTGGCAATCTATTGTGCTAGGGTCCTAGTACAAGGAGGTGGAGATGCCTTGATCGACTTTCATCTGGATGTCCAAACCGGCGTGTCGCCGTACGCTCAGCTGGTTCAGCAGGTCCGACAGGCCCTGCGGCTAGGTCTGTTGGACGTCGGGGACCAGTTGCCGACGGTCAAGGAAGTCGTGGCCAAGGTGGCGATCAACCCCAATACGGTCCTCAAGGCCTATCGAGAACTTGAGCATGAGGGCCTGGTGTCCCCCCGCCCGGGAGTGGGGACTTTCGTAACCCGCACTCTCACCGACGATTCACTTCCCGCTCATGAACCTCTTCGGCAGGAATTGCAGCAGTGGCTCGAGAAGGCACACCGTGCGGGGCTTGATACGGACAGTATCGAAGCCCTCTTTATGACCACATTCCGAACTTCCGTAAAGGTGAGGAAATGACGCTTGTCCTTGAGGCTGACGGCCTCGGTAAGAAGTACGGCCGCCATCAGGCGCTGGCCGACTGCAACCTCAAGATTCCAGTCGGCCGGGTCATCGGCCTCGTTGGTCCCAACGGAGCTGGCAAGTCCACGCTTCTCGGGCTGACGTGCGGGATGATCAAGCCAACCGACGGAACCATCAAGGTTCTTGGCAGTGAGCCGACGGATAGTTCGGAACAGCTGGCGCGTGTTGGTTTCGTGGCCCAGGACACTCCGGTCTACGCGAACCTGACCGTTGCTGAACACCTTCGACTGGGCGCGAAGTTGAACCCGCGCTGGGACCAGTCGTTGGCGGAGCGGCGAATCCAGCAGCTCAATCTCGGGCTCGACCAGAAGGCCGGGGGGCTTTCAGGTGGGCAGCGCGCGCAGCTCGCGCTCACCGTTGCCGCCGCCAAGCGGCCGGAGCTGCTCATCTTCGACGAGCCGGTCGCCGCATTGGATCCGCTGGCTCGCAGGGGGTTCCTGCAGAACCTGATGGAATTCGTGGCCGAACTCGAGGCCAGCGTCATGCTCTCCTCGCACCTGCTCGGCGACTTGGAGCGGGTCTGCGACTACCTCATCGTCATGGGATCGGGCCGCGTGCAGATGGCGGGGGAGGCCGATGACCTGGTGGCCAGCCACTACCGGCTCGTGGGAGCTCCCGGCGACTTTGATGACCTGCCCTCGACGATCGAGGTCATCCAGGCGGACAACACCGCTCGCCAGAGCACGCTGATCGTGCACTCACCAGGCCCGATTCCCTACTCGATCTCGGGAGCGACGCACCTCGATCTCGAGGACATCATCCTCGCTTACATGAGCCGCGCCGCGAACGCTTCCCTGACTGGAACGACGCCGAAGACTCTGGAGGCTCAGCGATGATCTGGCTCACCTGGCGCCAATTCCGTGTGCAGGCCCTGGCTGCCGCAGCCGCCGTGGCAGCCATCGCGATTTACTTTGTCATACTCGGCATGCAGCTTCGCAGCTCATACGACTCCGATATCGCCGGTTGCGGAGCGAAGGACAGCTGCGATACCGCCAAGAGCTTCTTTCTTGAGCAGTACGAGACTCAGCTTACCCTGGCCAGTATCGTGCTCGTCGTTGCCCCCGCCTTGATCGGGATCTTCTGGGGTGCGCCTCTGATCACCCGCGAGGTTGAGACAGGCACGCATCGCCTGGTCTGGAATCAGAGCGTGACCCGCGCGCGCTGGCTCACGGTCAAGCTCCTCTTCGTCGGCCTCGCCAGCACGGCGGTGATCGGTGTCCTGAGCATCTTGCTCACCTGGGCAGCCAGCCCGTACGACCAGGTAGAAGGCGCGAGGTTCGGCGCTCTGGCCTTTATTTCCAGGAACATCGCTCCGATCGGGTACGCGGTCTTCGCCTTCGTCCTTGCGACGGCCATCGGTCTCCTGACGCGCCGTACCATGCCGGCGATGGCCATCACTCTCGCCGTCCTCGCTGTCACCCAGGTCCTCGTTCCCTTCGTCGTCCGCCCGTACATGCAGTCCCCCGTCAAGACGACGATGGCGATGAGCAGCGATCCCACCAAGGCCCCGAGTCTCGTGCTCGCGAATGGGCAGATGAGTATCGCGGACTTCTCCATTCCTGGGGCCTGGGTGCTGGATTCCAGGGTCAAGCTGCTCAACTCGAGTGGCAAGCCGGTCACGGAGAAGATGATCAGTGACTGCCCCACGCGCACCTTCTCCGAGGAAGTGAAGTGCATGGCCGAGAAGGACCTGCACTTCAACGTGTCCTACCAGCCTGCTGATCGCTATTGGACATTCCAGTGGATCGAGCTCGTGGGCTATCTGGTACTCGCGGGTCTCCTCTCGCTCTTCTGTCTCCGGCGGATCCGTCAGCCCCTCCTCTGAGGCGGTACTGCGGATGTCTTCAACGAGGCGGTAGCCACGTCAGCGAGTAGCCCTCCGGTTAGTCGCTGATGTGGCTACTTGCCTTTGTAGCTGGTGAACGTGTCCCGGCGTGTGCGTATGCCTGCATTGTGTTCGCTTCCACGGGGGAGAGGTCTCTTATGGCCCCGATCGCCATCTTCGCTCGGTTCGTACTCTGTGGTGGCGGAGTGGGCGTCGCCACCAGTGCCGCAGTGCCCCTGCTCGCAGCGCAGTTGCCCTGGGCTGTCGCGAATGCCCTGGTGACCGTCGCCGGGACACTCCTCGGCACGGAATTACATGCGCGCTTCACTTTTGGATCGGACCACCGCTGTGGGATACGCAGACATCTGCAATCCGCCGGAACAGCGGTGGCGGCGTACGCGGCCACGACCGCCGCGGTGCTCGCGATCCAACCTCTTCCCGGCTCTCTGCGGGAGCAGGCGGTGTACCTGATGGCGTCAGCCTTGGCAGGTACCGGTCGCTTCGTGGTGCTACGACTCTTCGTCTTCGCCTCCGTTGGGAACCGGGAGCCGGCTTCCGTAGGCGTACGGACCGAGTTCGTTCCGGGCGATCTCAACGCGTCGGCGAACGCCCTGCGCTCATGTCACGCTCTGCCTCACGCCTCGCTTCACGGACCGCCGCGTCGTGTCGCGCCTTGTCGGCGGGCAGCGCGATGTCGTCCGCTCGGGCGAGACAGGACGGGGCCTCTAGCGGTGACGACTCCCTGCGGGCGTGGGAGACCCCGCGGGTGCGCGGCGGTGACCGGCTCTGCGCAGCGTCCTCTGCTTTTCGTGGGCAGGATCGATCGCGAGAAGGTCGGCCGACAGGCCGCACCGCCGTGTGATCTGATCTGGGCGACGACGCGGATCGCCGACGCCAACGAGTGCGTCGCGCTGCGGACCGGTCTGCCCGAGCCGGCAGTGATGATGTGGCCGGAACGACCCGAGTGGGACGCGCCGGACGGCCTGCACGGGAAGACGCGTGCTTGGGGCGACCGGGCCGCAGGGGCCCCGTCGCCTGGGTCGACGACGAAGTCACTGAGCATTTTCAGAGTGGCCACCGATGGGGTGACGGCGGCGGAGGCACAACGCACGAGGCACCCGTGCCGTTGAGGGGGGTGTTCTAAGTCTCAACTTATCAGCGCGGGTGCCTCGTTGGTTTCCTATCCTGCCGCACTCGATCTGCCTCATGCGCTGGTCGAGTGGGTCACCATGCTCATCGTCACCCGCGAGGGTGACCGCCGCTGCAAGCTCCCGCCGCACCAACGCGCGCTCGTCGGTCTGGTGTACCTGCGCAAGCACGACACTCTGGCCCAGATAGCGGCCGGCTTCGGCATCTCGGTCGGCACCGCCCACGCCTACGCCACCGCGGTGATCGGCCTCCTGGCTGGCCGTGCACCCGGCCTGCTGAAGGTCCTGCGTGAGCACGAACCGGAGTACTTACTGCTCGATGGGACGCTCGCCGAGTGCGACCGTGTGGGCGACGGCAGGGCCGACTACTCGCACAAGCACCGTCGCCACGGCGTGAAGGTGCAGGTCGTGACCGACCCGACCGGGCAGGTGCTGTGGATCTCTCTGGCCTTGCCAGGCCGGTGCCACGTCCTGACCGTGGCCCGCACTCACCGGATCATCCGGATCTGCGAACGCCAAGGCGTCCCTGTCCTGGCCGACCGCGCCTACCAGGGCGCCGGCCCCTGGGCCACCACCGGACGCAGACGGCCGGCCCGTCGGGCAGTTGCCCCCTACACAGCGGACGGTCAACCGGGCTCTGGCCAGGTCCCGCGCGCCCGTCGAACAAGGCATGGCACTGCTGAAGTCCTGGCGGATCTTCCGAAGATCCCGGATCAGCCCGAACCGCATGACGTCAGTCGCCAAGGCCGTCCTCACCCTGGAGAGGCAACGCTGAAAATGCTCACTGACGTCGACCGGGCGTGGGTTTGGGCATCACCACGGACCGGCCCTGCTCCACCGCGTGGACCCCGGCTGTGACCGGTCACGACTCTCCCACTTCAGCCCGTGTGAACTGGTCATCACCAGCAACCGGGCGCCCAGCGGTATCCGCTCTTCCCCGATCCCGTCGTCGCCGAGTTGCTACTGGACCGGCTGAGCAACACCAGCCACCAGGTCATCATGAACGGCTTGAGCTACCGCCCCAACAAACGTCCCAAGAATCGAACGAATTAACTTGAACCCAAGAAGAAGTAGCCGCAGCCACCTCCAGGGCTGAGGACTTGCGCGACCTCGGCCCTGGGGAAGCGCCTTCGTTCACACTCCGGCCAAGGCCCTACCGCAGGGGACCTCGCTGCTCTGAGCAAAGTGACTTCGTGGCCATGGATACGCACGGTGCTTCTCTCAAGCCATCGCAAGTGCCGCACCGTTCGCTCAATCCAATGTGGCTGTCTGCGCAATCGGTGCACCAGAAGGCAATTCCGGTGCCTGGTGGGCAAACTGGGTGTTGTAAAGGTCGGCGTAGAGACCGCCCATCGCCAGCAGTTCATCGTGCGTTCCACTTTCACGGATCCGTCCGGAGGCGACGACCAGGATGAGATCGGCCTCGCGGATGGTGGAAAGCCGGTGCGCGATCACCAGCGAGGTACGGCCGGCGAGCGCGGTCTTGAGCGCGTGTTGGATGGCCGCTTCCGACTCGGAGTCCAGGTGGGCGGTCGCCTCGTCGAGGACGACGATCGGCGGTGCCTTGAGCAGCAGCCGCGCCAAAGCAATCCGTTGCTTCTCTCCGCCCGAGAGACGATAGCCGCGGTCACCTACCATCGTGTCCAGGCCATCGGGGAGAGCTTGGACTGTGTCCCAGATCAGGGCTGCTTTGCAGGCCCGGATCAGGTCTTCCTCACCAGCATCCGGCCGGGCGTACGAGAGGTTGAAGCGGAGCGAGTCGTGGAACAGATGCGCGTCCTGTGTGACCACGCCGACGGTGTCGCGCAGAGACTGCAGCGTCAGGTCCCGAATGTCGTGGCCGCCAATGCGCACGGCCCCCGAAGTCGGGTCGTACAGACGCGGTACCAGGTGAGTGATCGTTGTCTTGCCGGCGCCTGAGGGGCCGACCAGCGCGGTGAGCTTCCCGGCCGGGGCACGGAAGGTCAGCTCCTCAAGGGTCAACACGCTACTCGCGTTCTCCGGCTTGCGCATCGCGACCGACTCCAGTGAGGCGAGGGAGACCTCGTCGGCGCCTGGATACCTGAAGGAAACTTCGTCGAACTCGATGTCCGGTGCGCTTGAACGCTCGCCACCGAGCTCATCGACTGGGGCCGGGTCTGTCAGCTCCTGGGCGTCCGGCCGCTCAGCGATGAGCGGCTTTAGGTCGAGCACTTCGAAGACCCGCTCAAAACTCACCAGGGCTATCAGCGCGGTGGTGTGCATGCTCGACAGCTGGTTGATGGGCCCGTACAGCCGGAGGAGGAGCGCAACCATCGCTACCAGCGTGCCGATTTCGACCGTGCCGTTGATCGTGAGGGCTCCGCCCAGGCCGTAGACGAGAGCCGTGGTGACGGAGGTGAGCACGGTGACGATGATGAACAGCAGACGGCCCCAGACGACCCCCTTGGCGGCGACGTCGCGAACCTGGCCCGCCTTGCCGGCGAACAGCTCTGACTCTTCTAGCGTACGGCCGTAGAGTTTGACGAGCATCGCCCCGGAGATGTTGAAGCGCTCGTTCATCATCGAGCTCATCTCCGCGTCCAACTGCATGGATCGTTTGGCGATCCCCTTCAGCTTGCGTGCGATCAGCCGCGCGGGAATCAGGAAGAGCGGGATCATCACCATGGCGGCGGCGGTGATCTGCCAGGACAGGTAGAACATCGCCCCAAGAGTGAGCACCAGGGTCAAGACGGTCGAGACCGCCTGCGACAGCAATGTGGTGACAGCCTGTCGGGCCCCGATCACGTCGGTGTTGAGTCTGCTGATCAGCGCGCCGGTCTGCGCTCGCGTGAAGAATGCCAGCGGCTGTGCCTGTACGTGCGTGAACACCTTGGTGCGCAGCTCGAAGACGAGCCCCTCACCCACCCGCCCCGAGCACCAGCTCTGGACGAAGATGGCCGCCGCGTCCACGAGGGCCAGACCGGTCAGCCCCAGACAGAGCCACACCACGACTGCGAGGTGCCCGGGCAGGATGCCGTCATCAATGATTTTCTTGAGGATCAATGGGCCCGCGGCCGCGAT
Organism: Streptomyces sp. NBC_01260; assembly: GCF_036226405.1. Lineage (NCBI taxonomy): Bacteria > Bacillati > Actinomycetota > Actinomycetes > Kitasatosporales > Streptomycetaceae > Streptomyces > Streptomyces sp. NBC_01260. The sequence continues at coordinate 4,875,003 of NZ_CP108464.1, forward strand.
GCCCGCGCTGATGACGGTGGTCACCAGCAGCAGGGCGACCTGCCTGCGGAACGGCCGCGCATAGGGCAGGATCCGGCGCACAGTACTCGCCTTGACCCGAGCACCCTTGATGGCGTCTTCACCTCGCCGCACGCCTGCCGGGCCCAATTGTGGACCGCCAAGAAGGGTCACGGAAACCTGCCTCGCTCTCTTGCTTTCCTCTTGTGCGCGGTGAGATGTGGCCAGTTGAGGCTCGATGAGGGATGGGAGCGTCCCTCAGTCAGTACTTGTCGAGGAATTCGATGATGGCCGTATTGACCTCGTCTGGGCGCTCTAAGTATCCGAGGTGGCCGCAGTCGGCAATCTCTATGAGGTCGCAGTTCGGAATCGCATCAGCAACCTCGGTGACGAGATGCGGAGGACAGACGAGATCGTCGGTGAAAGCTATGGCGCGGCACGGGACGCTGATTTTCCGTAGGGCCGCACGATGGTCCTTGGAATGGTCGATGGCCGCAGCTTGACCTGCAGCGGGCTCTCCGCCATCGGACAGCTCGAAGATGTCCAGCCACGTGGAGACAGAGCTGTCGTCGTTGAGAGTTGCGGGGGAGAGCATTTCGATCGCTTTCTTGGCGGCCGCGTATTTAGGCGGCAACTGGATGCCGCTGCCCCTCAGCGCGCGGTCCGCCGCCGACTGCGCGCGCCGAATGGCATCAGAGCGTGCTCTGCTCGCCAAGAGAACTGCAGAGCGGACGAGTTGCGGCCAGCCGCGTGCCAACTCCTGGGCGATCATGGATCCCAGCGACGTCCCGACGATGTGGCACGGGCCGAGATCCAGGGCCTCGATCAGCCCGCGGGTGTCGGCGACCATGTCGTCGAGCGAGTAGTCACCGTCGGGAGCGTCCGAGGGGGCAATGCCGCGGTTGTCAAAGGTGACCGTCTCGTATCCGGCCCGGTTGAGCGCGGGTGTCTGGTGCATGGTCCAGACTCGGCCGGCAGCCGACGAGCCCATGATCAACATGACGGGCTCTCCATGCCCTGAGCGCTGGTAGGAGAGCCGGATGCCGTTGGTGTTCACGAAGGGCATGGGCGACCAGTTCTCGTGGTGGGCAAGGCACTCTCCTCGTCGTAGGGCGGGGAGTCTCGGGTGGTCTGCGCTCGCGGTGTCCGCTGACGCCATGGCAGGCGCCAACTGAATCTGCCCGCGCGTGGCGCGCGTCCGAACTCTCGCTCACACGGCTCGTTCTGGCACCCGGACTCAGCATGCAGCACGTCACCTTGGCACTGCTCCGCCGTGTGGATCAATCCCGATCAGGTGCGGTCACTCCTACACCCTCGCATTCGTTCAACTGCGTCCTGAAGCAGGGATGGCAGGACTTGACGGCATGGGGGACGGAGCCTGGGAGAAGCTCGACGAGAGCAATGCTGTTTAACTGACGTGACAGCGCAGTTGAACAGGCGCACTGAGTTGTCCGGGGTGACACCGGCGGCCACGCGTTCAACCGGTGTTGGGGCTGTTGAGCATTGTTCGTTCGAGTGCGCCCGAGTCATCCTGTTGGAGGGCAACACCCCATCGGTGCCGTGAACTTCAGGCCATTTTTCCCTGATGGTGTCGATTCAAGTTCCCAATGAACTGTGGCCCGAATAGTGAGCCACGGGGAATCGGCCTGCCCGCGTTCCGGGTAAGCCGATGCTTTTGTCTTTCTCCTGGAGGTAGGGGTACAGATGACTGACCAGCCGCTGTTCCTGCGGTCGAAGGTTATTGCCGAGCCGCTGGTGGACAGGTTCTTCGCCTGGCCATACACGATGGCGCCGGTGCAAGCGGCAATGAACCTCGCATTCCTTCAAGTGCCGCTCCTCGAGTCATATCTGCAGTCTCCGCAGGTGCATATCGCTGCGAGCAACAACCCGGAGCTGCGCGGCGGCTACTTCATCAATATCCCGGAGGAGCGCGCCGACGAGGTACGCGACCTGCTCGCCGCGATCAAGCGGGACAGGGCGGGCATCCTGCAGTTCGCCGAGGCGATCGCCGCCGGCCAGGAGCTGCTGCGAGCCAACGCGACCGGGTTCGACCTGACCCCCCTGTATCCGAAGCTCCCGCCGGAGCTGGGAGGCCTGGTCGAGCTGGCCTACGACACCGACAACCAGGCGCAGATGCGCTTCATGGAGCCGATCGTCTACACCAGCGACTACTACCAGGAGTCGCGTCAGTCGGTCCAGCTGTCGTTCGAGACGGGGATCGAGCGCCCGTTCGTCCTGAGTACGCCTCGGCTGCCTTCGCCGGACGTGCTGGAGCTGGACCTCCCGTTCCGGCACGCCGGACTAGAGGAGCTGTTCAAGTCCCGTGTGCACCCCACCACTCTGGGGCATTTGCGTGACGAGCTTGGTCTGAACGACGCCCAGGCGGGACAGCTGTCCGGGATGCTGAGCCCTGAGCCCAGTCTCGCGGAGGACCGGCACATCGAGGGCGGCGGGCGCATCCGCTACTTCGGGCACGCCTGTCTGGTTCTGCAGACACCGCAGGCCGCCATCGTGACCGACCCGTTCATCAGCGCCGACAGCTCTGCCGGTGACCGCTACACCCTCGATGACCTGCCTGACTTCATCGACCTGGTGGTGATCACCCACGGGCACCAGGACCACATCGTCCTAGAGACCCTGCTGCAGCTGCGCGGCCGCATTGGAGCGATCGTGGTGCCGCGTTCCTCGCGGGGTAATCTCGCCGACCCGTCGATGGCGCTGATGCTCAAGCACCAGGGCTTCCCGGTGATCGAGGTCGACGACTTCGACGAGGTGGAGTTCCCCGGTGGCAAGATCACCGCGACACCGTTCCTGGGTGAGCACTGCGACCTGGACATTCGCGCCAAGTCGACGTACTGGGCCGAACTCGCCGGCAAGAAGATCTTCATCGGAGCCGACTCCTCCGGCATCGACCCGCAGCTCTACCGCTACATCAAGCAGCACCTAGGCACCGCGGACATGGCCTTCCTCGGCATGGAGTGCGACGGCGCGCCGCTGACCTGGCTCTACCAGGCTCTGCTGACCATTCCGATCACGAAGAAGATGAGCAACTCCCGCAAGCTCTCGGGGTCAAATGCCGAGCAGGCCGCCGCGATCATGACTGAGCTGGGCGCCAACGAGGCGTATGTGTACGCCATGGGTGAGGAGCCCTGGCTCGGCCACGTCATGGCCACGACGTACACCGAGGACACGTACCAGATCAAGCAGATCGATGAGTTCATGACTTGGTGCAAGGACCGCGGCATCAAGGCCGGCCACCTCTACGGCCAGCAGGAATGGCGCTGGTAGCCACTCCCCGTTGTCATCGAGAGGCGGGACATCCAAAACGCAGCGCGCGTCAAGCGGACGTCCCGCCTCGGGCGGTGTCTGACAAGAACCGACCATCTTCCTTAGCCCTGGCCCTTCAGGAGGAACCCCCAATGGCTGTGCGGGACATAGCGCACGTCGAGATGTACACGCGGGACAAAGTGTCGACTGTCGAGTATTTCGTCTCAGCCATGGGCTTCACCCGGGTCGCGGACTCAGTGGAGGTCGACCGGAGTTCCGCACTCCTTCGGCAGGGTGAACTGCAGCTGGTGGTCACCTCGGGCCGGGGAGTCTGGAAGTTCCTTGACGAGCACGGGGACGGGATCGCTGACATCGCATTCACCTGCGACGACGTGACGGTGACCCACGATTCGGCGGTGGCGGCCGGTGCCAAGTCGATGGGGGCGCCGTACGGAAGCCCTGTCGTGTCGGGATTCGGCGCTGTCTCCCATACGCTCGTCCCCCTGTTGGAGAGCCCGGCCACCACGTTGCCCGCCGGTCGCCGGTGGGTCGCCGCGCAGGAGTCGCAGCCACGGTCGGCAGGATCCGTCCGGCTGCTCGATCATGTCGCGATCTGCCTCGAAGGGGGCAGTTTGGAGGACTACGCCGACTTCTACCGGGACGCCTTCGGGTTCTCACGCTATTCCTCCGAGTACGTGGCCGTCGGCGGACAGGCGATGGACTCGCTCGTCGTGCGCAGCGAGTCCGAGCGCGTCATCTTCACTTTGGTGGCACCTGACCCGACGAAAGAGGCCGGTCAGCTCGACGCCTTCCTGCAGCGGAACGCCGGCCCGGGCGTGCAGCACCTGGCCTTCCTGGTGGACGACATCATCCCCGCGGTGCGCGATTTCCGGGACCGTGGCGTGGAGTTCCTCAGCACCCCTGACAGCTACTACGACATGCTCTCCGACCGACTGGCTGGGATGGGCGAGGAGATCGCGGGACTCCGGGAGGCGCAGGTGCTGGCCGACAGCGATGAATGGGGCCACCTCCTGCAGCTGTTCACCCGCTCGCCCTATGAGAGGAACACACTCTTCTTCGAGCTCATCCAGCGTCAGGGTTCCCGCGGATTCGGAAGCGCCAACATACGTGCCCTGTACGAAGCGGTGGAGCGCGACCGTCTGACTGCCTCGTGAACGGCTCAGGGGCCAGCAGTGCCGCGTCGAGCGCGCTCACCTTGGCGGACTATGCCGCCCAGGCAAGCGAGAGAATGTCCCCCGGCGTCTGGGACTTCATCGACGGCGGTGCCGGGCAGGAGCGCACGCTCGCAGCCAACGTGGAGGCCTTCAACCGGGTACGTCTGAACACGCGTGTACTCAGCGGCGTCGCCTACCCCGACACTGGAACACGGATCCTCGGCCGCGCCTGGGCGGCACCGCTTGCCATCGCCCCTGTGGCCTACCACACGCTGGCCGACCCGGAGGGCGAGGTTGCCACGGCGCGGGCCGCAGGAGAGACCGGCGTGCCCCTCGTTGTGAGCACCTTCGCGGGGCGCACGTTTGAGGACATCGCATCGGCCGCGTCTTGTCCGTTGTGGCTGCAGGTGTACTGCTTCCGCGACCGCGACACGACACGTCAGCTGATCGAGCGTGCCGAGCGAGCCGGCTTCGAGGCTCTGGTCCTCACGGTGGACGCCCCGCATCTCGGCAGACGACTGCGCGACCTGCGTAATGACTTCCGGCTGCCGCCGGGAATCGAACCCGCGAACCTCACTGGTACCGGTTTCGATTCGCCCAGTGGACACGCGCGGTCCGAGTTCGACGCCACCCTCGACTGGTCGGTGATCGAGTGGCTGCGTTCCTTCAGCTCACTCCCTGTGCTGGTCAAGGGGATTCTGACGGCCTCCGATGCTCAGCAGGCGATCGCGTCCGGCGCCCAAGGCATCGTGGTGTCGAACCACGGAGGTCGGCAGCTGGACGGTGCTCCGGCGACACTCGACGTACTGCCGGAGATCGCGGAGGAGGTAGCGGGAGCCTGCCCGGTGCTTCTCGACGGAGGCATACGGCACGGCGCGGACGTACTTGCGGGGCTGGCGCTTGGTGCCGACGCGGTTCTGCTGGGGCGGCCCGTGCTGCACGGCCTGGCGGTAGGTCAGGAAGAGGGCGTCCGACGTGTTCTGAGCATCCTCACGGAGGAGCTCAGGGAGGCGATGACGCTCACGGGTACGAGCGCGGTAACGGCAGTGCGGCCGGACCTGGTGCGGTCTGCTGCGGCCGTTGCCCGGCCGAACGTTCCAGCACGGGTGGGGACTGCACTCGGGCGGTTGCCGTCGAACGGCTCGAGCCTGCTCAAAGAGGATCTGCACGGTAGCCTCGGTGACCCGGTCCTCGACACCATGAACTTCCTTAACGAGATCACGCACCGCTACCCCGACGCGGTTTCGTTCGCTCCCGGCCGTCCCTACGACGGCTTCTTTGAGACCGAGCAGATCTTCGAGTACCTCCGTCGCTACATGGAACACCTGGTGGCGGGTGGAGCCTCGCCGGACCAGGTTCGCTCCGCACTCTTCCAGTACGGTCCGACCAGCGGTCAGATCCGCGATGTGCTCGCTGACTGGCTTCGCAAGGACGAGGACATCGACGTTCCCCCCGAGTCGATCGTGGTCACCGTCGGCTGCCAGGAGGCGATGCTCCTCGCGGTGCGGGCGCTGATCTCAGGTCCGGAGGACGTCCTTCTGGTCTCCAGCCCTTGCTACGTCGGGATCACGGGTGCGGCCCGCCTCCTCGATGCCGAGTTGACCGCTGTGGCGGAGCACATCGACGGCTTCCGGTGCGCCGATCTCGAAGCGGCGATCCGCGCGGAGCGGGCTCAGGGACGCCGCCCTCGTGCGTTCTATGTCATCCCGGACCACGCGAATCCCTCGGGCACCACCATCCCTCTGAAGACCCGTCATGAGCTCCTCGAACTGGCGGCCCGCGAGGACATCCTCCTGCTGGAGGACAGCCCCTACAGGCTGGTGAGCGAGGGTAACCAGCTGCCCAGCCTCAAGTCCCTGGACCGTGACCGACGGGTTGTTCACCTCGGCTCGCTCTCCAAGACGCTCTTCCCCGGCGCGCGTGTCGGCTTCGTCGTCGCGGATCAGACGGTCGTCGACAGCACGGGCGGCACAGGACTCCTGGCCGAGGAACTCACCAAGATCAAGAGCATGGTCACGGTGAACACATCGCCAGTGGCTCAGGCCATGGTGGCCGGCATGCTCCTCGCTGCCGACGGACGGGCTTCGGAATTCAACTCCAAGACGGCTCAGTACTACGGCGACGCGATGCGGGTGACGCTCCAGCAGCTCGAGGAGACGTTCCCGAAGGACGAGAGAGAAGCGCTCGGCATCCGATGGAACGAGCCCAGTGGGGGCTTCTTTCTTGCCGTGAGCGTCCCGTTCCGCGCCGACAACGCCGCGTTGGAGCGTTCAGCGGAGGAATTCGGGGTGATCTGGACACCCATGTCGTACTTCTACCCGCAAGGGGGTGGCGAGCACGGCCTTCGCCTCTCCGTGAGCTATCTGAGCCATGCGGAGATCGCCGACGGTATCGGACGCCTGGCTCGCTTCATCAAGGCGCAGTCGGCTGCCCCGCGGCCTACCACCTGAGCTCGCCCCGCTCCTCCAACACCTCGGCCAACCTCCCGGAAGGGTGATCGACATGCTGTCAGCAGTACCTCTTATCCGCAGCAAGGTCCGTATGTGGGGGTGGACATTCCGATGACCAGCAGCGCGGGTGTTCAGGACCTCCTCCTCGCTGAAGTCCTGGCACCCGAGGGAAAGAACAACACAGGCGCCGCCAGAATTGTCGGCGTCGGCACGGCGAATACGGAGAATTCCTATTCGCAGCTTGAGCTACTCGAGCTCTTCAAGATCACGGATCCGAAGGTCCGCTCGGTCTTCCTCAACAGCGCGATCGACCGACGGTACTTGACCGTCCCGCCACAGGACGCCGATGGCAACTGCCTCCCGGAGGTCCAAGGCGAACTGCTCGCCAAGCACAAGAAGCTCGCCCTGGACATGGGTGCTCAGGCCGTACGGGCCTGCCTGGAGGCCTCCGGCATCGAGCTGACCGACATCGACTACCTGTGCTGCGTGACCACCACCGGTTTTCTCGCCCCCGGCCTGAGCGCCCTCCTCATGCGCGAGATGGGCATCCTCCCTAAGACCAGCCGGGTCGATGTAGTGGGTATGGGCTGCAACGCAGGTCTCAACGCCCTCAATGCGACGGCCGGCTGGGCTGTGGCCAACCCCGGCAAGGTCGCTGTCATGCTGTGCGCGGAGGCATGCTCGGCCGCCTATATCATCGATTCGACGATGCGTGCCGCGGTGGTGAACAGCCTGTTCGGCGACGGTGCGGCCGCGATCGCTCTGGTGGCCGACACTCCTGACGCCGCGCACGGGCCTTCCGATCCCGCATCGGGTTCCGGCAGCCCCCGCCTCCTCGGGTTTGCAAGCCACCTCATCACCGACGCGATCGACGCGATGCGCTTCGACTGGGACGACGCGCAGGGGAAGTTCAGCTTCTATCTCGATCCCAACGTCCCGTACGTGGTCGGTGCCCATGCGGAGCGGGTCGTCGACCGTCTACTGACGGGGGCCGGACTGCGGCGCAGCGACATCAGTCAGTGGCTGGTGCACTCGGGCGGGAAGAAGGTCATCGACGCGGTCCGGGTGAACCTCGGCCTCACGCGCCATGACGTCCGGCACACGACCGGCGTACTCCGCGACTACGGAAATCTGTCGAGCGGCTCGTTCCTCTTCTCTTACGAGCGGCTGCTCAAGGAGAAGGTCACCAAGGCCGGCGACTACGGCGTCCTGATGACTATGGGCCCTGGCTCGACCATCGAGACCGCGTTGGTGCAATGGTGATGGAGAATCAGATGAGAAATGGGACCGTGGTGACCAAGGCCGCAGCCCAGAAGAACGTGGACGACCAGGTGTTGCGAATCGACGGACGCCAGAGACTGTCGGCTGAGCAGGTGGCAGCTGTCGCAGCGTTCTGCGACAGCGTCGAGGACCGAGCAGAGCAGACCAGGGGCATCGTCCACGTGTCCGGCGCGCCGGTAGGGCAGCCGCGGCCCGGAGATCTGACGGTGGCCTTGGTGAGCAAGTGGGAACGCGCGCTGCGCCGTCTGGAGCGGCTGCCCGCGGCCACCATCGCGATCGCCGACGGCGACTGCGGGGGCCTGGCCCTGGAGGCGCTGTTGGCGACCGACTATCGGATTGCGACTGCCTCCGTATGCCTCACGGTGCCCGTCGAAGACGGGGCCACCTGGCCGGGAATGGCGCTCTACCGTCTCGCGCAGCGGGGACCGAACGCCGCCGTGATCCGCCGGGCGGTGCTCTTCGGAACACCCGTCGAAGCGGCCGATGCGCTGGCCCTGAACCTGGTCGACGAGCTGGCGGACGACGTGGCGACCGCCCTGGCCCTTGCGCGCGAGCGTGCCGGGGCCATCTCGGGATCTGAACTCGCCATCCGGCGACAGCTGATGATCGACGCACCGACCACAAGCTTCGACGACGCTCTGGGCGTTCACCTGGCCGCTTGCGATCGCGCCCTGCGCCGAGCCGCTGGCGAGGTGACCTCATGAGCACGGCTGAACTCCGAACGGAACTCCACGACGTACACGCGGACCTGGAAGCTGCACGTTCGGCGCTCGCCGAGGCCGCAGCGCGCACGGACCAACTGCTCGCGAGCTTGCCCGAGCCGGAGCAACGAACATCGTCGCAACGACTCGTGGCCACGGCGGCGATCGGTGCCACTCGGGCGCTGCGGGCCGCCTTCCTGGACACCCATGCCGACGCCGTCTATGAAGAACTCACCGAGGGCCGCACTCGGTACCTTCGGGTGGACGAACTGGTCGAGGCCGCAGCCACGGCGTTCCCAGGCCTTGTGCCCGACGCCGAGAGGCTCGAGGTCGAGCGCGTCCGACCGCAGGCAAGTAAGGAGGGCCATGAGATCGACCAGGGCATCTTCATCAGCAGGGCCCTGCGCTCGCGGCTGTCCGGCCCGCACCTGATCGACGCCATGCTGCGCCCGACGCCCAGGGCGCTCGCCCGGTTGCCGGAGTTCACCAAGGTGGGCACCGCAGATCTGGGATCCGTCAGGCTGGAACGCGTCAACGGTACGGCCCACTTGACCATGTGCCGCGAAGACTGCCTGAACGCGGAGGACAACCGGCAGATCGAGGACATGGAGACGGCGGTCGACCTCGCTCTGCTGGACCCTGGTGTGGAGGTCTGTCTGCTGCGGGGCGGCAAGATGACCCACCCGCGCTACCGCGGCAAGCGAGTGTTCAGCGCCGGCATCAACCTCAAGTCCCTACACGGGGGTAGCATTTCCCTGGTCGACTTCCTGTTGCGACGCGAACTCGGGTACATCCACAAGATCCTGCGCGGACTGCTCGTCGACGACGGCGCCGCCTGGCAGGCGAAGACCGTCGAGAAGCCCTGGGTTGCTGCGGTGGACACCTTCGCCATCGGCGGCGGTGCCCAGCTCCTGCTCGTCTTCGACCACGTGATCGCGGCGTCGGACGCATTCGTCAGTCTTCCCGCGGCGAAAGAGGGGATCATTCCCGGCGCTGCCAACTTCCGTCTGGGCAGGGCTGTGGGATCCAGGCTCTCCCGGCAGGTTGTCCTGGAAGGCCGCAGGATATGGGCGGGTGAGCCCGATGCACGGCTACTGCTCGACGAGGTTCACGAGAACGATGACCTGGACCTCGCGATCGAGCGCAGCATCGAGCGGCTCCGGGGCCCGGCGGTGGTTGCCAATCGGCGGATGCTCAACCTGGCAGAGGAGCCGGTGGATGACTTCCGCCGCTACATGGCCGAGTTCGCGCTCCAGCAGGCACTTCGGCTGTACAGCGCGGACGTGCTCGACAAGGTGGGACGCTTCTCAGCGGCCAAGGAGGCGAGCCCGCGGTGAGCGGACCGCAGGAGCCACACGTCATGTACGAGAAGAAGGACCACGTCGCCCGGGTCACGTTCAACCGTCCGGCTGTACTCAATGCCATGGACTTGCGGATGCACGCGGAGCTGGCTGACATATGGGACGACGTCGAGGCGGACGACGAGGTTCGGGTCGTGGTGCTGACCGGGGCGGGCGACCGCTCCTTCTCGGTCGGACAGGACCTGCGAGAGCGAGCTCGCCTAGATCGGGAAGGGGTGCCGCGGTCGACCTTCGGGAGCCGCGGACAGCCCGGCTGGCCGCGGCTGACCGAGCGGTTCAACCTGACCAAACCAGTGATCGCCAGGGTCAATGGTTACGCGCTAGGTGGGGGATTCGAGCTGGCACTGGCGTGTGACTTCGTCATCGCATCCGACCAGGCGGTGTTCGCTCTGCCGGAGGCCCGGTTGGGGCTGGTCCCCGGCGCTGGCGGGGCCTTCAGACTGGCCAGACAGATCCCTCTGAAGGCTGCGATGGGCTACCTGCTGACTGGCCGCCGTATGACGGTGCAGGTCGCGCAGCAGTTCGGTCTGGTCAACGAGGTGGTTCCACCTGAGCAGCTCGACGACTGCGTGGATGCGTGGACTGGTGACTTGCTGCGCAGTGCCCCGTTGGCTGTCCGGGCCATCAAGGAGGCCGTGATGAGTTCGGTGGACATGCCCCTGGAAGAGGCGTTCACCACGGCGTACGAGTGGGAACAGCGCCGTCGTCACAGCGAAGACGCCATCGAAGGTCCGCTGGCCTTCGCCGAACAGCGCGAACCTCGCTGGCAGGGCCGCTGAGGAGACCGTGCTCCAGCGCCTGCGGCGCTGTCCTTCATGGGCGGCGCCGTAGAGCTGTTTCTACGCTTAGGGGAACCCCGTGGGAGGATCGGGCCGCTCGGCTTGTCCGCAGCGCGCGCCGATGTCAGTGTGAGACTGCCCAGCCGCCCGCGCCCAGCAGACGGGCCAGCTTCGCGGCCGAACCTTGGTGCACGTGGAGTTCGACGAGCCCTTGGCCGTGCCCGGGAGAGTGCTCGATGCGGATGTCCTCGATGTTCACCCCGATCTCACCCACGGCCGTGAACACTCGGGCCAACGACTTCGGTTGATCGGGAATGGCCACGGTCACTGTGGAGAGATCGACGAGCGTCGTACCTGGTTTGTGCTCGATGCGGGTGTGCCCCTGGTTGCCGCGTTCGAGTAGCTCCTCCACGTCGTCCGTCGCGCGCTTCTGCACCTCCGGATCGCCAGCGGCCAGGGCGCGCAGCGCGGCGATGGCCCTATCCAGGTCGGCTGCGTACGCGTCGAGGACGTCCGCCACCGCCTCGGCGTTGGTGTTGAGGATGTCCCCCCAGAGCCCGGGATCCCCCGCTGCGATGCGGGTTACATCCCGCAAGCCTTGCCCTGAGACACGGATGCTCGCCTCTGTGGCGTGGGTGAGTTGAGCCGCCATCAGCGAGGAGACCAGGTGTGGGGCATGAGAGGTGAGAGCGACGGCGCGGTCGTGCGAGACGGCGTCCATGATGACCGGAGTGCCGGCGCACAGCGTGACCAGCTCCAGGGAGTAGTTGACGACCGACTGCTCGGTCTGTGTTGAGGGAGTGAGGACCCAGGGTCGGCCTTCAAAGAGATCGGCTCGAGCAGCCAGCGGGCCGGAGCGTTCCGTGCCGGCGAGTGGGTGTCCCCCGATATAGGTGGACAGGTCGGTGCTCGCCGCCCGCATCTCGTCGTGCGTGCGCGCCTTGACACTGGCGACATCTGTGTAGGCGCGTGCGAGCCCAATGTGCTGCAGGCGCGTGAGCACCGGGGCGATATGTGCCGGGGGCACCGCAAGCACGGCGAGGTCCACTTGCTCGTCCGGTGCCTGGAAGAAACCCGCGCCCATGGCTTCGGCGGTCCTGGCCGCCGTGCTGTTGACGTCGTCCAAATGAACCGACACACCGGTGCGGGTGAGGGCGAGTGCGATAGAGGTGCCTATCGCGCCGGTGCCGATGACCGCGGCACTCTTCATCGGCCGCGGCCCTCAGGAGCTGGCGTACTGGCTCGTGACGCGAAGTTTACGGGCGCGATGCTGGGTACGAGCATGTTGATCCCCTTCGAGAGCCGAGGCGGCTCGGGCACTTGGCCCGGCTCGCTGCGTTACACGAGCAGGACGGTTCACAGATATTCCATAGCGATGGCTCATGGCCGGGCTGCCGAAGCTTCCCTGAGCGAGCGCCGGAACGTTTCAAACGGCCAAGAGCCGGCTGTCAACTGAATATTGCAGGCCGCTCGGCGGCGTTGTCAGCACCGGAGTGCAGTGTGCCCGGAGGGCGCCTAACCCACTCTTTCGGACGCGGGTGGACCGTGGAGACTCGCTCCAGTTTGCCATCAAGTAAGGCTCACGGGAATGAAGTGCCGCCGAACGTAGTACTAAGAGGATGTCTCACGTGGCGAGCTTCGCGAGTCTCTTGTAGCAGGTGAGGGCTGCGGCGAGGCCGAGAAAGGCGAGGAAGTGGCTGCCTTTTCGTTCGTACCGGACGGTGAGGCGTCGGTATCCGAAGAGCCAGGAGATCGACCGCTCGATCTTCCAGCGGTGCTGGCCGAGCCGCTCGCCGGACTCGATACCGGGGCGGGCGATCCGTGCGATGAGGTTGCGGCCGCGGAGCCAGCGGAGGTGCTCGGCGGAGTAGTACGCCTTGTCCGCACGGACCTTCACCGGCTTCCTCCGACGTGGTCCGCGCCGGGACCGGACGGCGGGGATGCCGAGAATCAACGCCTTGAACGCTTGGCTGTCGTGCAGGTTGGCGCCGGACACCGCCACGGCCAGCAGCAGGCCCTGGGCCTCGGACAGCACGTGGAGTTTGCTGCCCTTCTTACCGCGATCGACCGGATTCGGCCCGGTCAGCGAGCCCCCCTTTTTGCCCGGACCGACGCGGCATCGACGATCGCGGACGACCAGTCCAGCTCACCCCGGGCGCCGAGTTCGTCCAGCACCGCCCGGTGCAGCCTGCGCCACAACCCGGCCTCGGTCCACACCGTGAACCGGCGGTGCGCGGTGGCCGGTGAGACACCGAACGACTCCGGTAGATACCGCCACGCACACCCACTCGTCAGCACGTACACCACGGCCGTGAACACCGCCCGCTCGTCCACCGGAGCCGTACCACCACCCTGCGGACGGGACGTGAACCTCGGCAACAACGGAGCGGTCAGCTCCCACAGTTCGTCCGGCACCAGCCGACGCGACAGATCAGCACCCACGATCCAACATCATGCCGCATCAGCGGAACAGCCACGTGAGACATCCTCTTAAACCCACGGCCTGGTAAGTGAGTTCGCTGCCGTGCTCGACTCCCGCGGCACCGCCTTGCTGGCATGCTGGCTCGAACGGCTCCCTGCCTCCCACCTTGGTTGGCCTGGCCGACGCCATCCGCGAGGACCAACCCGCGGTCGTCGGCTAGGGCAATCACCACCCTGTTCTACTCCGGTGTCAACGACGACCGCGTCGCCGACCTCAAGCTCCAGAAGTGGATCATGGTCGGAATGCCCAGGAGTTCTACTGCCCCGTCGCCGCATCATTCTCATGACTCTGCTCCGACGCCAATTCCCGGAGCAGAGGGGGTATATCTCAACTTTACGAAAGCTTGCCAGGGCCAAATATGGCCGTACGCCGACACGCGCCATGCGGCAGCTGATCGACGCCCGATTATGACTGATCATCTACCAACTACGCACCTACGCCCCCGTGTTCAACCCGGTTGAGGACGTGTGGTCACACCTGAGACCTGCTGGTCAACCTCGCCAGACACAGTCCCGACCGGCTCACCCGCACTGGTGGAGACCCGCCGCAAACGGATGCAGTAGCCACCCGGGCTCATCGATGGCCTCATCGCCAAGACCGGCATCGGCTTCCAGTCGAGGCAACCTGAGCCATTGAAGATCTCTACAGTAGTGACGGCCAATGAATGACCTTATCCCGGGGCGCTGCTGTTTCTGGTTAATAAGCGCATGGGGCAGACCATTGCATCAGGCGGTGAAACATTCCTTTTTTCCTCCGCTTTGGGAGGGGTGGGCAGGAGTTGGTGCAGTTTGGTCATGTATTTCCCGTTGGGTTCCAATTCCGGTTGACTATGTTTTTGGCCAAGTTTTCTCGGCCTCGCTGAAAAATCTGCTTCCTGTCACCGCTGCTACATGCTTATCGTGGCCACCATGTTCGTAGGTCCAGCCCGCAGGCCGTAGGTGTAATTGGGGGGAGGCGCTTAGCGCGATACTCGGTGGGGCGTCGCAGTCCGTCCGGACTCTGGCCCCATTCTTGAAATATGCTGGCAAATGGGACGCGGTCGGGCCGATAGGGCCAGGCGTAAGGTCTGTGCCCTGCCCCCTTTCGGGGAAAAGGGGCAGGGTATTGTTCGGGGGATGACTGTGGCGAGGCTTGGGGGTGAACGATGACGCGGGCGTCGAAGGAAGAACGTGGCGTGGGGCTTATGAACAGAGCTCTCGACCAGATACGGACCCGGCGTAAACAGCGTCTGCTGCGGCGTGAGACCGAGGGCCTGGTGGCCTCTATGCCGATCCCGCGGCCTTTCGATCTCGATCAGTTTGTTGCGAATATCGAGCAGGCTCGAGGTCGGCGCATCGTTCTGAAGCCGATGCCGGCCCATCTAGCCAATCTCACCGGATTTTGCGGTCTTTGGATCAGGCACGATACCCGGCCATTCGACCTGATCCTTCACCTCAAGGGCGGTTCGCCCTCACACGAGCTCCAGATACAAGTGCATGAGCTCGTCCACCTCTGGGCGGAGGATGCCACCGGTGTCGTTGGTACCGACGAGGTCCTGCGAGACCTCACACCAGCGCGAGTCGAGCAGCTGGTAGCCGCTGGCCAAGCCGCCGGACGGCGCCGCTACGACACCGCGATTGAGAAGCGCACCGAGGACGCGGCCTCCCTCATCAGCCAGCGAGCCAACAGCTCCAACCTGATCGAAGACTCCGTGGCCCGACGCCTCGCCGAAGACTTCGCCTACCCGTTCAGTAGCGATACCCCGCTTTAAGGAAGCCATGACCGTGACCGATGCGTTCGCCTACGCGATCGCAAGCATTCTGCTCATTCAGGCCGTCCTGAGAGTCAAGTCTGCCTGGAGCGGGCGCCGTCGCGAGCGTTCACTGTGGGGTGCATTCGCCGCACTTGCGGTGAGCTGGTTGTGCCGAACATCGACTGCCAACGATCTCCTGGATGCGACGGGCATCCTCGATCTCGGCTTCCTGGTCAAGCACGCCACGGCGATTGTAGGGATCTGCGTCCTGCTGCGCTACGTCACTGCGGTCTACACGGACGCCGATCGCGCCGTAGGCGCGCGACGTAGCGCCCGCGTATCCGCCGTCGTCCATCGGGTTGCCACGCGCGCCTCGGGCGGCACGATCGCCGTTATGGCGGCCGTGTTCATTTTCCTACTGAACCCGCCGGACACCAGAACCCTGTTCTTCCTGGAGCGCCATGAAGGAGATCTGGGCCTGCCGATCTACATGGGTCTGTTCTACGTCTACATGGGTGCCGCCGCCGCGGTCTGCGCCGTCCAGTGGGGCGGCGCAGCCCGAGTAACTCCGATTCGGTCGGTCCGTATAGGCATGATCCTTATGTCCTGCGCGATGGTCCTGGCTGTGCTCTACGTGCTGCTGCGTACCGCCTTCGTCGTGACGATCACTGTTACGGCGGTGTCCGACAGCACCAGCCAAGCCCAGGAGACACTTACCGATTCCTTGCTCTACCTGTTCTCGCTACTCTGGGGGATCGGCGCCATTGCGCCCGTCAGCCGAGCGGGGGCCGAGCGATACCGGGCGGCCCGCAGCCTCCTCTCGCTGCACTGGCTCTGGAGGGAGTTGGCGATGGCCGCACCTGACGTCGTCCGCTACCGGCCCAGCCGGCTCTTCGCGCGTCTGCCGTTCGGCCAGGCCCTCGATACCTTCCGTGACGTGTTCGCGAGCCCTGATGCTTCCTTGCTCGTGCGGCTCAACCGTTTCACGGTCGACATCCGCGACGCGATCTTCGAACTGCAGCGACGAGCCCCGACAGGCCTTGCCGAGCAGGCCCGCGACCATGCGCAGGGCACGCCGAATGGCTTCCAGGACACCGAGATCCAGGCCGAGGCGCTGTGGATCCGTTCAGCCCTGTTGTGCGGGGGCCCTGCAATTTCCGGCAAGCCAGGCGGTCCAGCACCGTACCCCTTCGACCCCGGCACCGACTCACGGCACGAAGTGCAGCACTTGCGGGCTGTGGCTGCTGCGTACAGGCGCATCCGCAACGCCGAAGCCCGCGCCCTGCTGGCCAGCACCACTGCCAACTACGCCTGATCTCCAGACGCAAGGAGTCACTGGTGAACGCCAGCCCTGCTCAACCGACCATGTCGGCTGCCGCCGTCCTGACCAACGGCGATGGCGAGTACCTCATCGTCAAGCCCGGATACAAGCACGGCTGGAACCTGCCAGGCGGCCGAGTCGACGAGGGCGAGACACCCAGACAGGCATGTACGCGTGAACTCAAGGAAGAACTTGGTATCGACCAGACACCCGGGCGCCTCCTGCTGTCCGCCTATGTGCACACTTCGGATGGTCCGCACATCTACTGGGTGTTCGACGGCGGAACGCTCACCACTGAGCAGCAGGAAGCGATTGTGCTGCAGGAAAGTGAACTCACCGCATTCCGCTTCAGTGCCCCCGGCGAGATCTCTCCGGACGAGATCCCGCCGTCACGCAAACCCCTGTGGGACGCGGCGCTCGGTGCACTCACAGACGGCGGTACAGCTCACCTTGAGGTGGTCGGCTAGGGAGGGCCTATCGGGGGCTACGTCGGCATGTTGTCCGCATCGGTGCCGAGGATCTCCGCCATGGTGTCGCTGATGAACTCCCGGAGCTGATCCCGCGCTTCCTGTGAAATCTCCCTCTCTCCGCCGCGCGCGGCCATGACAGTGAACTGACTGCGCACGGCGCGTGCCGAGACGACCAGGCGGTCGATCTCCGGATCGCTGCTACGGAAGAACACCGGAGGGACGTCGAAAGCCAGAGCCAGGGCATCGAGAACGTCATCCGGGGCAGTCGGCAGCGTACCCGCGCGCAAGTCCCTGACCAGGTCCTCCGTCAGGAGAGACCTGCCACTCTTACGGTTGCCGTCCGAGGCGAGGGCTGCGTCCAGGGGCGCAGTCCCGCGGTAGATCTCTGTCTGCAGGTACTTGATCTTCTCGGCAACAGTGTTGACGACCTGTGGCGACGTCTTCTTCACAGCAGGCACGCTGTGGCCGAACGATCGCTTCTGTGCCGCCAACAGTTCGGTGCGGGTGACCTTGTAGGCGGCTGCCAGCGCCGTCACCGCCTCATCGGATAGTGCGCGTTTCCCCTGCTCGGCTGCACGGATTGGCATCGGCGACGTGGTGTTGGTGTAGCACGTGGTGTCCGACTGTCTCATGCCGGCGTCGCAGCGCAAATCGGCGAGATTGGGCGGCTCCAGCCGCGGAAAGAGCTCGTCAAGTTCGGCCCCGACCAGCGCAGCGATCGCCGGCAAACGCTCCTGCGGCGGCGTGGCCAGGTGGTTTTCCCAGCGGTAGACGGCGTTCACCTTGACGTTCAAGCCTGCGGCCAGATCGGCCTGCGACAGGCGCTTGGCCACGCGGCGATCGCGCAGCTTGCTGCCGTCGAAGACGCGGTCGGGCATACAGGAACTCCATGAGGTTGGCGCAAGGAACTCTGACCACCTGATTGAATCACTCAAAGGCGATGGTGTAACCTTTCGGTGATCTGCGAGGCGGGTGGTCTACGCCTCAATCGCTCAATCCGTCCACTGTAGAGCGACCTGCTTCTCGGGGGGAAGCGGGTCGACCTTTTTGGCGAAGGTGCGAGGCTGCGTGATGGCCGGGCTCGGCCGTGCGCGATGTCAAAGGTCGGGTCGATGGTGCCAGTGTTGGTCGCCCTTGCGTATGCGTGAGAGGCGTCACCAGTGCAGGTCGTATCAAATCGTAGCCAAGACCGAATGAAGAGCAGCCAGTTCTGGAATGTTGCTTGACTGTGACCAAGGGGGCAGGGTGGTATCAGTGGCCATTCTGAGGGGGGATGGCGCCATGGGCGCGTTTTATCAGCATGTTGCCGTAGCTGGCTTGGTGGATGCTACGGGCAAATAACGCACACGCTTCCGATCGCTGCTGCCGCAGATTTTTTTGACGGCTGGAGAAATCGTTGGCCCCATATATTCAGGCCAAGGCGAATCTATCGTCACTCGCGACTAATTCGCCTGCTGTCACGGCCCCGGTGGGTGTCGAGCGTGAAGGAACTCGTCTGTAACAACTCAAACTGACAGGATCAGGGTCGCGAGACGCCAGATTCTGATCGCATATCTACGTGGGGGATAAGCTTGAATCGTCACATTGTTGCCGACCTCATCGAAACCACGCGGACCGATCGCGTCGTCAGTCTGACCAAACCGACCATCGCCGGAAGGGGCGGTGAGCGAGTGATCATCTCGGTTCCCATTTCCATGCTCCTGCCCGGTGAGTCTCCGCGCCTGGAAGGGCAGGAAGCGGATCACGTCGCCCGTTTAGCGGAGCTGGACGTACCGCTTCCGCCGATTCTCGTGGATCGACGCAGCATGCGCGTCATTGACGGTATGCATCGCCTCATGGCTGCCCTCCTGAAGGGCGATGAAACGATCGATGCTGAGCTTTTCGAAGGCACCACGGAGGAGGCATTTCTGCGGGCTGTCGAGGCGAATGTGACGCATGGCCTTCCGCTTTCTCGTGAGGATCGTCGAGCCGCGGCCGCGCGGATAATCGCCTCTCATCCAGAGATGTCGGACCGGGCGATCGCGCGCGCGGCAGGATTGGGCGCGAAGGCGGTCGCTACGGTGAGGCGAACGGCACTCGAAACGGCGCCGCTTGGCGCGCGTGTCGGCAGAGACGGCAAGGTGCGTCCGCTAAGCAGCGTGGAAGGCCGGAGGCGGGCCGCCGAGCTGATTGCCGAGAACCCGCAGGCATCTCTGCGCGAGGTGGCGCGGCACGCTGGAATCTCGCCGGCGACAGTGAGCGATGTCAGGAAGCGCCTGATGTCAGGCGAGTCGCCAGTGCCGGAACAGCGAGCCGGCACGTCCCACTCTGGTGCTGATCAGGCTGAATCAGCCGATCGATCGCAGTCGGGCGAGCAGCGCACCGGGCAGAAGATGCGGCTCGTGCAGCCAGCCCCCGCCTCACTAGTGGAGAAGCTTCTGCGCGACCCATCCTTGCGTCACAAGGAGGAGGGGCGACACCTTCTGAGGGTTCTCCAGCAAAACGCACTCGGGGATCAGGGGTGGGCCAAGCTGGCCGCCGCAGTTCCATCGCACTATGGGGACTTGGTCGTCGACCTTGCAAGGCAGTACGCAGAGACCTGGATGGAGTTCGCGAAGGAACTCGACGGCCGAATCCAGAAACGTCGGTGAGACGCCTCAGGCTTGGCTGTGAAAGCGGGTCGGGTTACGGGTACTACAGCCGGAGATCTTGTGACCGTGTCCTGTCATGCTCGTTGACCGGGTCATGATGGCGGATGTGACGGCTAAAGAGCTCGTAACACGATCTTGTTGATGTTGGCTGGTGGGGCGTTACCGGTGTGACGATTCGGCCGTTCGTGAGGGTGTGGGTACTCGACCGTGGATCGTGGACGATGAGTTGTGGGCGTTGATCGAGCCGTTGCTGCCGCCGTGGCCGGAGCGGTCGCCGGTGTCGGACCGGCTCTGCCTGCAGGGCATCCTGCTCGTCCTCTACAACGACATAGCCTGGCAACTGCTGCCTCTGGAGCTGGGGTTCGGCTCAGGGCAGACGTGCTGGCGTCGCCTGGACCGGTGGCAGAAGGCAGAGGTTTTTGACCGGTTGCACCGGGTCCTGCTCACCGAGCTGAACGCGGCAGGCGAACTCGACTGGTCACGCGCGTGCGTGGATGGCTCCCACAGCCGCGCGAAAAAGGGGGGCCCGACACCGGTCCGTCGCCGGTCGACCGGCGGAAGACGGGCAGCAAACACCACTTGATCTGCGACGGACGCGGCACCCCGCTCAAGGCCATCACCACCGCGCCCAACGTCAACGACGTCACACAGACCCTCGCCCTGGTCGACGGCATCCCACCCGTCGCGGGCCGCCCCGGCCGGCCCCGTCGACGACCAAAAGCCCTCCTCGGCGACAAGGGCTACGGCTCCAACGCGCACCGCGACGAGCTGCGTCACCGACTGATCCTGCCCGTCATCTCCCGCAAGGGATCACCCAACATCAAAGGCATCGGCAAGCTCCGCTACGTCGTTGAGCAGACCTTCGCCCTGCTCCACCACTTCAAACGCCTCGCCGTCGGACTGCAGATCGCGAGCGGTGCACGACATGCGGCGGGCTGGACGGATCAAGCCAATCTCGATTGCGTACAGCGGCACGTTCAGTCTCCTCGGTGACTCAGTACAGGGAAATTGGGCCGTCGGGAAGCCAGCCCTCGACGTATCCGAGGGCAAGGAGAATGACGCCCTCCGGGGAGATCATGCGTCGGTGCTGGGCGAGATCTCGTGCGCCCCATCTCGCGTGATGCGGCGACATCGCCACGAACGACGCCGAGTCCCCGGCGCTGACGCGCACGATGAATACCTGCGAAACGGTCGGTCGGTCCCGTTCCCAGCAGTCCTTCATACTCGTCTTGTGGATGCCGAGTACGCGGCCGTACTGCGGATTATCGATACGGAGTCTTGTCGAGAGGAATTGAGTGGTCGCCGCCCGGAAACTGACATCTGGATCGACCGGGAACTGGGGAACGGTCCAGCCGCCGCAGCAGCTTCCGCACAGCATCAGTCGATTCTCGTCGTCCAGCAGGAGTGCGTAGACGCGACGCTCGGCCCATGTGGTGGAGGGCGGGAAGGTGGCGCGGTTCGTGGGCATACCCGCAGCCTGCGGGTATGCTATTTCTATAGCAAGGCGTGGCCGTCGTATGGGTGAGTCAAGGGGTAGCTTCAGGGGGCGGCAGGCTGTGCGGAGGGTTCAGGCTGGACCGTCTGGGTCGGCCCGCACAAGCCTGGCGCCCCATCCCGCCTGACCTGGACAAGCCTGGCGGAGCGTTCGGAATTCGGGGCTGACTCGTTCGCAAGCCCGCCAGTAGCCACGCTCTGACCTGCGGCGACGTAATTTCCCACAGACCCCACGAAGGCGTGGGCTTGGAGGGAGCCTTGCTGAAGACCCGGTGGACGGGTCATCGCCAAGGGCTACAAGCCCGCTGGTCGGACAGGGTGTGGCGCCTTCTGCGATCCTGCTGGGGCAGGCGGCGGGACATACCAATGACCGATCAGGGACAGCCTAGCGGATTCATCCCTGCGAAGGGCCTCCCCATGGGGTTGGCGGCATCGGACGCCGTGCGCCCGCTCCTGACCTGCTATTTCTGTGAGCCTGGGGTCCTCCGGTAGGGAGGCGCTGCCTGCCCGGCCATGCGGCGCGCATGGCGGCTCCCCGCCTTCCCGTCTCCCTGATGTCCATGCTCAACTGCGCAACGTCCAGCGAAGGCGTTTTCGGTGGTGATCGCGGAGTCGGCGGTATCTCCTCCGGCAAGGGCGCAATCTCGCAGCGTTGCTCTCCGTCCTGATCGCCGGGGCGCCGACCGTGCTGGGCCTCACCCTGTACCCGTGCTCACGGTTCACCCGGCAGGCCTGTCGGTGGCACACTTCGCCGGCCGTGTGGCGGGACGTATCTGTGACGGCGGCCGCCGTGGCGCCGGTCCTCTGTCTGTTATCTGTGGGGGTGTCTCCTCGCCCTTTTCCTCGAAGGCCAGGGAAAGGGCGAGGTGCGCGGGCGGGGGCGCCCCGAGGGTGTGCCGATGCTCGTCGACCGCAGAGGCGACTTCATCAATCCGGCCCTCGCCGCCCCGTTGCCGATCGCGCTCGCTTGCGCCCTCGTCGCCACCGTCCTTCACCGTGAGCGGCGCACGACGAGTTGATGACGCATCACGGACACTTGGAGTGTGACGTGGGTCACTGGAACTTGTGAGGGTGGGCGGACAAGACAAGACGTGAACTACTCGATGCATGTCCGCATTCGCGCGGGAGATCCTGATGCCTTCAGGGAGCTCTTCCGTGACTACGCGCAGCTGGTCTACCGGCACGCCGTGCGTAATACGGGGAATTGGGCCGTGGCCGAGGACGTCGTGTCGTTGACCTTCCTGGAGGCGTGGCGGCTGCGGGAGAAGTTGCGGGACGAGGGGGAGAGCCCCCGGCCGTGGCTGATGGGGATCGCGGTCAATGTGCTGCGTAATACGGGGCGCGCGGCCCGGCGCCATGACCGGGCCCTGGCGCGGCTGCCCCTCCGGGACGTACTGCCGGACTTCGCCGACGAGTTGGTCGGGCGGATAGCGGATTCCGAGGAGTTGGCTGCGGCGAAGGTCGCGCTGGGGAAGCTGCGGCGGTCCGAGCGGGAGGTGTTCGCGCTGTGCGTGTGGTCAGGTCTCGGTTACGCGGAAGCCGCCGAGGCACTGGGAGTGCCGGTCGGGACGGTGAGATCGCGGCTGTCGCGGGCGCGGATCCGGCTGCGCAAGCTCACGGACGGGGAGCTGTGGCGCTCACGAAGCAGGGCGGAACCGGTCGGGGTGTGCGGACAAGTACAGGGTGACCGCATCGCAGCGGTCCGGTCGAACGAGGAGAGTGACCGATGATTCGCGCCCCTTGGCGGCGGCGAAAGCCGCTCGACCGTGTGGAGCTGGCCCGGCTGTTCCCGGGGCCGGGCGATCCGGAGCTGCCTCAAGACCGCTTGACCACGCTTGAGGAGCACTTGATGAACGAGATTCAGCAGCACCAGGCGCGTCAGCAGGCTGAGTTGCGGCAGATCCCGGTCTTTCCGCCGCCTCCGGTAGTGGAGCGCCGGTCCCGTCGCAAGGTTGCGTTGATCAGTGCGGCGGTCGCGGTGGCCGTGCTGGCCGGTGTGGTGGGCGTCGGACGGCTGGGGCTCGGGCAGGGAGGCGGGGGCGGTGCGGAGGCCTTGGTGCCCGCCCCTGTCGTGCGGGTGGTGCCGGGGACGACGCGGGGGCTGGGCGGCACGGTGGACCGGATCTCGGTGGCGGCCGGCAAGGATGCGCTGCCGGAGCCGGGGCCGGGGCAGTTCATTTACGTCAAGAGTCAGGTGTCATGGCTCGCTTCGGAACACAACCTCAGCACCGGCGAGGAGAAGACATGGGTGCAGAAGCTGCATCCGCGCGAGGTGTGGATGTCGCCGGACGGACGCAAGGGCTGGCTGATCGAGGCGGACAACGGCACCACCTCGAAGGAGGGCATGGATCTGGACAGCGACGTCGAGCCCCATCTGTCCGCGCCCAGCTACGACTACCTCAAGACCTTGCCCACCGACCCGGACGCGCTGCTGAAGAAGATCTATGCCGAGACCGAGGGGCTGGGCAATGGAAGGAACCAGGAGGCCTTCACCGTCATCGGTGATCTGGTGATGGAGCAGTTGATGACACCCGAGCTGACTGCCGCCCTGTACCGGGCTGCCGCGAAGATTCCGGGTGTGGTGCTGGTGGACGAGGCGAAGGACGCGGAGGGGCGGAGCGGAATCGCCATAGCGCGGGTCGACGAGGAGGCGGGTGAGCGCACGGAGTGGATCTTCGACGCGAAGTCGTACGACTACCTCGGTGAGCGCACGGTCCGGATTCGGGAGGCCGACGGAATAGCGGCCGGCACCGTCACCGCGCGGACCGCGATCACCCAGCGGGCCGTGGTCGACGAGATGAAGGCGCTGCCGGGGACGGGCAAGGCCTAGGCGGGGAGGGGGTGAAAGTGGCAAGGATGGGAGGTAGCCCCTGTGACAGGGGGTGGGGTGATGGGGAGGCTGCCCAGGCACCCAGGCACCCCAGACACTCCAGGTGCCGGGTGATCTCTTGACGGGGTGCGGGCGCGGGCATAGCGTCACGAAAGCCCTGAGCAAGCGCTTAGAAAGGTCGTTCGTGTCGCACACCGACCCGACTCCAGCCACACCCGCTCCCGAGCCTGCTGAAGGGGCTGAAGAGCCCGCTGCCGCTGCCGAATTCGATTCCGAGCCTGGTGCCGCCCCCGCGCCCCGGCCCCTCGCCCCCGCCGCCACCGAGGCAGCCACAGCTGTTGCCGAGGCTGCTGTCCGGGTGGAGGCCGCGCTGACCGGACCCGGGGGCCCGTTCGCCGTCGTACGTGCTGAGGACGGGCCGCAGGCGGGCTCACTCGTCTATGCGGACGGGCCCAGGACCCTCCGTGAGTTCGTGGAGACCACCTGGGCGTTCGGGGACCAGCCGTTCCTGATCGCGGGGGAACGCAGCTATTCGTACGGGGAGTTCTTCGCCGCGGCATCCGCGCTGGCGTGCCGGCTGAGCGAGACGTACGGGCTTCGGCCGGGCGACCGGGCCGTGGTGGCGATGCGCAATCACCCGGAGTGGCAGATCGCGTTCTGGGCCGTCCAGCTGGCCGGACTGGTCGCCGTCCCGCTGAACGCCTGGTGGACCGAGGAGGAGTTCACGTATGCGCTCGACGACTCCGGACCGCGGGTGCTCCTGGTCGACGGGGAGCGGATGCCGCGGGTCGCGGCCTGGGCCCGTAGCTCCGAGGCGCGCGTGATCGTCTTTCACGACGAGGAGCGCGAGGCCCGCGGGGCGGTGCCGCCGCGCGGGGTCGAGTGGTACGAGGACCTGCCCGCGCCCGATCCCTTCGCCGCGCCGCCGGAGGTCGAGATCCGGCCCGAGGACGACGCGACGATCATCTACACCTCCGGCACCACCGGCAGGCCCAAGGGTGCCGTCGCCACACAGCTCGCCCAGGCGGGTGCCGCGCGCAATCCGCGGTTCCACGCGGCGGCCTCCGCGCTCAGCCGGGGCGTCATCCCGGGACAGGGGCCGGCGCCGGTCTCGCTGCTGACGTTCCCGTTCTTCCACGTCGCCGCGTTCACCAGCTTCTATGCCGCGATGTCGGCGGGTGGCGCACTCGTTCTGATGCGCAAGTGGGACGCGGAGGAAGCGCTGCGGCTGATCCGTGAGCACGGGGTGACGCACTACGCCGGAGTGCCGGCCACCGCGCTTCAGCTGCTCGCCGCGGCCACCCGGGAGGGAGACGGTCTGGAGAGCCTCCAGATGCTCAACACGGGCGGGGCCGCCGCTCCGCCGGATCTGGTCGCTCGGCTGACCGCCCGCTACGGCGAGCGGATCGAGCCGCGCAACGGGTACGGGTTGACCGAGACCAGTGGTGGAGTCATGGCGAATTTCGGCGAGGACTACCGGCTGCACCCGGGCAGTGTCGGCCGCCCGACCCCCACCACGGAGGTGCGCATTGCCGGTCCGGCGGGTGACGTGCTGCCCGAGGGCGAGGTCGGCGAGCTGTGGCTGCGCGGCCAGGCGCTGGTCCGGGGCTACTGGCGGGACGAGGCGGCGACGGCGCAGGCGTTCAGCGGTGGCTGGTTCCGTACCGGAGACCTGGCGGTGGTCCACGAAGGGCGGGTCAGCGTTGTCGACCGGCTCAAGGACATGGTGATCCGCGGCGGTGAGAACGTGTACTGCGTCGAGGTCGAGGGCGTGCTGCACGACCACCCGGATGTCGAGGACGCGGCGGTTTTGGGGGTGGCCCACCCGGTGCTGGGCGAGGAGGTCGCCGCGGTCGTCCGGCTCCGCCCCGGTGCCGTCGCCACGACCGAGGACCTGCGGGCCCATGTGAGGCGGAGCCTGGCCGCGTTCAAGGTCCCGGCGCATGTGCTGGTGTCCAGGGAGCCATTGCCCCGCAACGCCACTGGAAAGATCCTCAAGCTGGAGCTGCGCGGGCCGGTCGAGCGGGAGGTGCGGGAGGCGCGGGCGGTCAGGGGCGAGTGACCCGTACCCGGTAGTTCCCCTTGGCCTCCTTGTCGACCACCGATATGCGTATCCCGCTGGCCTGGTCGGTGAAGGTCTGGCCGGGCTGGAACGGGGCGTCGGAGAGTTCGGCGTGCACATTGGGCAGCCGGGTGCAGCCGCTGCTGTCCTTGGTGCTGTCCGCGACGGAGATGGGCCCCTGGCCGGTGTCGATGTCCGAGCTCACCTTGTAGATCAGTACGCCGGGGCGGCAGACCGCTTGATCGTTGCCCGACTGGGTCCGTACCTCCACCGCAAAGCCGGACTCCGCGGTCAGCGGCACGAACGCCAGCTTCGGGCCGCCGCGGGTGGCCAGCGGCTCGAGGACGTGGTCGCTGGTGCCGGTCCCGGAGGCGCAGCTGATCTGGCTGTCGTCCAGCCAGCCGAGCTTCCACTTGTGCCAGCCCAGCAGGTCGTTGTTGGCGCCCCAGTCCTCGGACATGATGTCCCAGTGCCCGACGGAGCCGCCGCCCTGCATCGTGTAGAGGTCGGGCAGGCCGAAGACGTGGCCGTTCTCGTGCGGGAGGACGCGGTATCCGTTCTGGGCGTACGACCCCGAGCCGTCGTCCTGCCGGCTGTAGATGAAGGACGTGTTGGCGAGCGGCACGCCGTCCGCGTACGGGGCGTCGTTGTTGCCCGAGAAGGTCACGGACAGCACGGTGTCCAGGGCGGAGGGTCCGGCGTTCGGGCTGACGAGAATGTTGACCAGGTCGTACGCGCTGAAGTCCACCTTCGGGTCGGCGGCGGCGACTATGTCCTTGACGAGGTGGCGGTAGCCCGGTTCGTACGGTGATCCACGCTCGATCCCGTATCCCGAGAACGGCAGCGGCATCCGCAGCCAGGACTTCACCGGGGCCTCCGGCACGTAGGTGAGCCGCCCGTACGAGCTGGTGCGGAACCAGTCGGTGGTCTGCGGGAAGAATTCGGCGAGCCGGTCCATGGCCGGCTCCTTCCCCGGCGCGTCCGGGAAGTCGACCATCAGATTGAGTGCGTGGATCTGACCGGTGGAGCGGGCGTAGCCCGGCTGTGTCGGCATGCCCTCCGACATTTGTACGCCCATGGTCGACGAGATCCGGCACGGGCCGATCCCGGCCGGTCCGGTGCTGGACACCGGACCGGCGGAGGCCCGGCTGGGAAGGGGGAGCGTGTTGCTGGCCGAGGCCAGCGCCGCGATGACCAGGGCTGTTGCCGCGCCAAGGGCGACCGGGTGACGGTGCTTGCGTATCCGGTGGCGGGGCTGCTGCATGGAGCCGCCTTCGGGGCCGCGGCAGCCGGCCGACCCTGGCTGCGCTCTGCCGATCAGCCTGTGACGGGTGGTACGGCGCCGCGCGTTGGGTGCGCCGAAGGGGTGGGATTTTCCCGCTTCAAGGTGATGTGACGTAGGTCACATTGGGTCGGGAAATAACCGGGGATCCTTTCCCCGTTTGAACCTGTGTCTCTGCGAAGCGGGGAAATGCTCCCCGGTTACGCGGAGGGGTCGCCCGAGTAACGCACGCACGAACACGCACGAACAGCACGGACCGCAAGAGCAGTCGGAAGGTCGGCCGGAAGGCCAGGAAGAGAAGGAGTGCCGTCGTGGACACCGTCGCCCGTACCGCCGCCGGAACCGCGCAGCCGCGTACACCCCGCCCGCGGGCCGACGCGCTGCGCAACCGGGAGCGGATCGTGACGGCCGCGCGCGAGATGTTCGTCGAGTTCGGGCCGGATGTGCCGCTCGACGAGGTCGCCCGCCGCGCGGGTGTCGGCAACGCCACGCTCTACCGGAACTTCCCCGACCGGGCCGCACTGACCCATGAGGTCGTCCTCGCGGTCACCTCTCGCACCACCGATCGCGCCGAGGAAGCCGCGAACGATGAGGGAGACCCCTTCATTGCGCTCAGTCGCTTCGTGCACGCGGCGGCCGACGAACGGATCGGTGCGCTGTGCCCGATGCTGTCCGGCGGCTTCGACAAGGACCATCCCGAACTGCTCGCCGAGCGGCGACGCCTCGAAGAGGCCGTCGAAGGACTCGTCGGGCGTGCCATGTCCGCGGGGCGCCTGCGTACCGACATCGCCGTCGGTGACGTACTGGTCGCCCTCTCCCAGCTCACCCGGCCGCTGCCAGGCACTGCCTGTATGAACATCGACCGGTTCACCCACCGCCACATCCAGGTGTTCCTGGACGGTCTGGAGGCCCCGGCCCGGTCCCGACTGACCGGAACGGCGGCGACTTTGGAGGATCTGCGGCGCCGGACATGACCATCGCGCCGGGCTCCTGAGACGGCTGCCCGGCCGCGCGTCCGCCACGCCTCGACCACCCCTTTCGTCCCGACCCACGCCCGACCCACGCCCGGTCCGCGCCTGGTCCGCGCCTGGCCCAGGCCCTCACCGAGCTTCTCCGAGCCTTCTCCCCCGCATTCCGGTCCACGACCGCTTTCCCGGTTGACGACCACATCCACGGTTCACGACCGCTTTCACGGTTCACGGTTCACGACTTCGCGCGCCCGAGCGCGCTCTTAGGTGGCTACTCCCATGTCAAAAACACCTGATATACGACTCCCTGATCCGAGTCGCTGGAAGGCGCTGGCGTTCATCGCGCTCGCTCAGCTGATGGTCGTGCTCGATGCCACGATCGTGAACATCGCGCTGCCGCACGCCCAGACGGACCTGGGCATCACGGATGCCAACAAGCAGTGGGTCATCACGGCCTACGCCCTCGCCTTCGGCGGACTGCTGCTCTTCGGAGGCCGGATCGCCGATCTCTGGGGCCGTAAGCGCACCTTCGTCGTCGGTCTGATCGGCTTCGCCCTGGCCTCGGCGCTCGGCGGAGCGGCTCAGAACCAGGGCATGCTCTTCGGCTCGCGCGCACTCCAGGGTGTGTTCGGCGCCCTGCTCGCCCCTGCGGCGCTCTCGCTGCTCGCGGTGATGTTCACCGACGCCAAGGAGCGCGCCAAGGCGTTCGGCATCTACGGTGCGATCGCCGGTGGTGGTGGCGCCGTCGGCCTGATCCTCGGCGGCTTCCTCACCCAGACGCTGAACTGGCGCTGGACCTTCTTCGTCAACATCCCGTTCGCGATCGTCGCCGCCGTCGGCGCGTACTTCGTGATCCGTGAGCCGGTCGGCAGCCGCAACCGTTCCTCGCTCGACATTCCGGGCGTCGTCCTGTCCGCGCTGGGTCTGGTCTCGCTGGTGTACGGATTCACCCGCGTCGAGTCCAGCGGCTGGTCGGACCCGCTGACCATCGGCACGTTCGTCGCCTCCGCCGTGCTGCTGCTGGCCTTCGTTCTGACCGAGTCCAGGGTCAAGTCGCCGCTGCTCCCGCTGCGCGTCGTGATGGACCGCAACCGCGGTGGTGTCTACCTCTCGCTGGGCCTGGCCATCATCGCGATGTTCGGCCTGTTCCTCTTCCTCACGTACTACCTGCAGGTCGTCCAGGGCTTCTCGCCGATCAAGACCGGTTTCGCCTTCCTCCCGATGATCGCGGGAATGATCACCGGTTCGACGCAGATCGGCGCCCGGCTGATGACCCGGGTCCCGGCCCGCATGCTGATGGGCCCCGGCTTCCTGACCGCCGCCATCGGCATGCTGCTGCTCACGCAGCTGGAGATCGACTCGTCCTACGCGGCGGTCATCCTGCCGGGGCAGCTCCTGCTGGGTCTGGGCATGGGTACGGCGTTCATGCCCGCCATGTCGCTGGCCACGCACGGTATCGAGCCGCGTGACGCGGGTGTCGCCTCCGCGATGGTCAACACCTCGCAGCAGGTCGGTGGTGCGATCGGTACGGCGCTGCTCAACACCATCGCCGCCTCGGCCGCCACGGCGTACGCCACCTCGCACGCCGCGCTCGGTGCCACCGACCCGGAGCTGCTGAAGCTCCAGTCGATGGTGCACGGCTTCACCGGCGCCATCTGGTGGGCCGTCGGCATCCTGGTGGTGGCCTCCGCGATCGCGGTGACCTTCATCAACGCCGGCCGTCCCTCGTCGATCACGACGTCCGGTGGTACCGGCTCCGGCTCCGGTTCAGGCTCCGCCGACGGTGTCGAGGACGAGTTCAAGATCCCGGTCGTCGCTCACTGAGCCACCTTGAGCCATCCAGAGCCATCTGGAGCCGCCTCACAGGCCTCTGCCCCGGTTCCGTTCGGCGGAACCGGGGCAGAGGTGCGTGCGGTGGGCGGTGGGTCAGCGGAGCCAGGGCAGATCGGCGTTCGTGCCCTCCGGCTGCAGTCCGGCCGCGATGACCTGCATGATCTCGCCGAGCGAGCGCACCTGCTCGGGGGTGAGCCGGTCGAACATGGCCTGGCGTACGGCGCTGACGTGGCCCGGTGCCGAGCGCTGGAGCATCTCGTGGCCCTCGTCGGTGAGGACCGCGTTCTGGCCGCGCTTGTCGGACGGGCAGTCCTCGCGGCGCACCCAGCCGCTCTTCTCCAGCCGGGCGACGGCGTGTGAGAGCCGGGAGCGGGTGATCTTGGCGTCCTTGGCCAGCTCCGTCATCCGCTTCTGGCGGCGGGGCGCCTGGGACAGCTGGACGAGCAGTCCGTAGTAGATGTGCGGCATACCGGCATCGCGCTGCAACTGGCGGTCGAGGTGATCCTCCAGCAGCGTGGTGGCGTGGAGGTACGCCCGCCACACGCTCTGTTCTTCGTCGGTGAGCCAGCGCGGCGCACCGGTGGATGCCGTGGTCATGTACTCCACTGTACGACCTTTTCTTGAAAGTTGAACTAGATAGAGCTAAGGTCTCCGAACATGGGAACTTGAAGGTTAAAGAAGTGTTCCTTCTGAAGGCCCAGTAGAAGACTTACCTTGAGCAGCAGCGGATGGGGAGTGCCATGACAGTCACTGCGGAGCGCATGCCCGCCCTCTACCTCTCCCACGGCGCCCCGCCGCTGGCCGACGACCCGGTCTGGCCCGGTGAGCTGGCCGCCTGGTCCGCCGGGCTGCCGCGGCCCACCGCCGTTCTGATGGTCTCGGCCCACTGGGAGGAGGCCCCGCTCGCTCTCGGCTCCACCGAGACGATTCCGCTCGTCTACGACTTCTGGGGCTTCCCCGAGCACTACTACCAGGTGCGGTACGCCGCGCCGGGCGCCCCGCGACTGGCCGAGAGCGTCCGGAAGCTGCTGCGCGGCGCCGGTACGCCGGTCCAGGACATCCCGGACCGCGGGCTCGATCACGGGGCCTACGTCCCGCTGGTGGAGATGTTCCCGGAGGCCGACATCCCGGTGCTGCAGATCTCCATGCCGACGCTGGACCCGCAGAAGCTGATGGACATCGGACGCAAGCTCGCGCCACTGCGCGACGAGGGCGTCCTGATCGTCGGCAGCGGCTTCTTCACCCACAACCTGGCCGCCCTGCGGCATCAGGGCGGTGGCACCCCCGGCTGGTCGGCGGAGTTCGACGACTGGGGGAGCCGCGCACTGCAGGCGCAGGACATCGACG
This sequence comes from Streptomyces sp. NBC_01260, assembly GCF_036226405.1. Classification (NCBI taxonomy): domain Bacteria; kingdom Bacillati; phylum Actinomycetota; class Actinomycetes; order Kitasatosporales; family Streptomycetaceae; genus Streptomyces; species Streptomyces sp. NBC_01260. The sequence continues at coordinate 4,906,465 of NZ_CP108464.1, forward strand.
CGCTGCTGGACTTCGAGAACAAGTCCCCGGCGGGCCGGCTCGCCCATCCGCGCACCGAGCACTTCGCCCCGCTCTTCGTGACGCTGGGCGCCGCGGAGCACGATCTCGACCGGGGGCGCAGCGTGATCGACGGATTCTGGATGGGACTGGCCAAGCGCTCGCTGCAGTACGGCTAGGGCGACCGGGACCCCGCAGCCCGCGGGGCCTGTCCGGCGGCTCGTTCGCCGGCCGGACAGGCCCCGGTTCATGGCAGGGTCAGAGCATGGGGTCAGAGCGCCGGAGGGTTCAGCTCGATCGAGCGGAGCGCGGCGGCCAGCGCGGTCGGGCCGCCGACGTCCAGCGCGGTGTCGGTGAACTTGATGGTGTGGTCGTCACCGTGTGCGGCCGCCCGCGCGAAGACCTCCTCCGGGGTCAGGCCGTCGGGCACGGCCGGGTAGTCGGCCGGCTTGGCCGGGGAGTACGCGGCGATGACCGCCGCGCCGGCCGCCCATGCGGCGTCCAGGCTCGGCGCCCACAGGTCCCGGGGGAGCGCCGGCAGCGTACGCAGCACGGCATTGGGTGCGGTGGCGGCGTGCACCAGCATGATCGGCGAGCCGTGCGCGTATGCCGCGTAGCGGTGGGTCGCGGCGCGTACGAGCTCCTCCAGCCGGGCTCGGGCGAGGTCGGGGTCCGCCACGGGCTGCTGCGGCCACAGCGGGAACGCGGTGAGCTGTCCGAGCCGTTCCCGGATGCCGCCGCTCTGGTCCGGCACCCGGTCCACCGCGTCCAGCGCGGCCGCGGCGTCGGCTGCGGGGGCTAGGGAGGCCAGCGGGGGCAGCGGCTGGTGGCGGGCGGCCCAGTAGCCGAGTCCGTGGGCGAGTTCCGCGACCCGGGGCGCGTTCTCCCCGGAGGCCAGCAGGGTGCGTACGCAGTGGCCGACCCGGATCACCGGGTGCGTGGCGCCGGCCGCGATGCCGGGGAGCAGCCGGGGCCACCACTCGGCGAGGACCTCGCGCCAGGGCCGGTCGGCCGTCTCCCGCTCGAAGTACGCCGTCCAGTCGGCGATGCGGCGCGGGTCGCCCAGGGCCTCGCGCCAGTTGGCCGGGGTCACCTCGGTGAACCGGTCGGGCATGTCCTCCAGCTTCGCGCGGTAGTGGTCCAGCCATCGGTGCACACCGGGTGCCTGGCCGTGGTGCACCAGCGCCTCGACGGCCATCGGGGCGTGATTGCTGAGCCAGCCATCCCGTTCGGGGCCGAAGGAGTGAAGCCGCTCCAGTGCTTCGTCGAGCGTGCCCGAGGTGTCGGGTGTCCTGCGTGTCGTGTCATCCATGCGGAGTCACGCTAGGCACCGCACCGGCTCCCCGTAACGGGCTGTGGACCTAGGTAGGCAAGGGGCTGTGGACCTAGGGACGTAACGGGCTGTGGTCCTAGGGATGTAACGGCTGCGGTCCTGGGGAACACCGTGGCGGGAGGCGCTGCTCGTGGCACAGCCCAGGATCCGGGGATCCGGTCCGTCGACATTACGGACATCCTGAGCAACCAGGAGCCGGTGCGGGCCGTCTTGGGAGTGGGAGCACGCAACCAGGGCAGACGCCGGTCGAGAGTGAAGGGAACCGTGTCGAATGTGAGGGCGGTCTCACGTACGTCATGGTCGTAGATGTCCGTGAGGGCCTCCAAATCGCTCTCGACACCTGGCCTGACCTGCGTTTCCGTGCCGAACTTGGCCATGCGCCCTCCCCGGGTGGCGCGACAGGGTACTGCATGATCGCGAAAATGAATGCCAGGCATGGGAATTCTGTCCGGATTCCAGTCGTTGTTTCCATCGGAAGCTGGGCACCCGAAAGGGTGTCGCGACCTACTCAGCAAGGAGCACGCATGGCAACCCGTGCCGTCGCCCGTCGTTCGTCCGCCACCGGCGGGACCAACCGGGCAAGCAGTGTTCGCGCCGTGGGCGGGGAGATCGCCGATCGCGACCTGGTCGGCATGTACTTGGACGAGATCGCGCGGACGCCGCTGCTCGATGCCGCCAAGGAGGTCGAGCTGTCGCAGACCGTCGAAGCGGGCGTCTTCGCACAGCGGATCCTCGACGGCGTGGTGGAGAGCGATGCCGGCGGGGCCTCGCGCGAAGAGCTGGAGGCGCTGGTCGCCGAGGGCGAGCGCGCCAAGGACGTATTCATCCGGTCGAACCTCCGACTCGTGGTTGCCGTCGCCCGCAGGTATCCGCGGGCCGGGCTGCCCCTGCTCGACCTGATCCAGGAGGGCAATGCGGGCCTGGTGCGCGCGGTCGAGAAGTTCGACTACGCCAAGGGCTTCAAGTTCTCCACGTATGCGACGTGGTGGATCCGGCAGGCCATCACCCGCTCCATAGCCGACCAGTCGCGCACGATCCGGCTCCCCGTCCACCTGGTGGAGGAGCTCGGCCGGATCCGCCGGGTGCAGCGCGAGTTCAACCGCGAGCACGGGCGCGACCCGGAGCACGCGGAGATCGCCGCCGAGCTGGACTCCACCACGTCGCGGGTCGGTGACGTGCTGGACTGGGCCCGTGACCCGGTCAGCCTGAACATGTCCGTGGACGACGACGGCGACACGCAGTTCGGCGATCTGCTGGAGGACACCTCGGCGGTGTCTCCCGAGCAGTCGGTGATGACGCTGCTGCGCAGCGAGGAGCTGGAGGACCTGATCGGCAAGCTCGACAACCGCACCGCCTCCATCATCCGAATGCGGTACGGCATTGAGGACGGCCGTGAGCGGACGCTGACCGAAGTGGGCAAGCAGCACGGGCTGACCCGCGAGCGAATCCGCCAGATCGAGAAGCACGCACTGCTCGAATTGAAGCGAATGGCTCACGACACGGGCTTTGACGCTGCGGCGTGAGCCCAAGTCCAGTAACCTCCGAATTGGGCCGCTTCATATCGGCCCCCTGAGCTGAGTCCCGGCGCCCACCCCCCCCTGGCGCCGGGGCTCATCCTTTTTGAGCCGGCGAGGACGCCGCGCGGGTGAGCCTGCCGCCCAGGTCGTTCAGATACGCCACCAGCTGCGGCGGCCGGTGCGCGGTGAATTCGCAGTCGACCAGCGCCAGCCGCACCGCCACCCACTCCAGCGAGTCCGACAGCACCGCACGCAGCCGGCAGCTGTGCTCGCCGGTCGGCTCCAGCGGGCCGATCGCGGCGGGCAGCCGCGCGGCGACGAACTCCGCCGGAGCCTCGAAGCTCACGTCGACCGCCAGCTCCGGCTTGATGCGCGCCATGGAACTGCTCAGGAACGCCGCCGCATCCCCGGTGGGCAGCTCACGGGGTGTGAAGCGGACCCCGGTCGCGAACGGATCGTTCACCCGGTCGACCCGGAAGGTGCGCCAGGCATCCCGCTCCAGGTCGTACGCCACCAGATACCAGCGCCACCCGGTGCTCACCAGGCGATACGGCTCGACCTGCCGCCGTGTCTCGGCGCCGTCCCCCGCGCGGTACGCGAAGCGCAGCCGCTCCCGTCCGGTGACCGCCGACGCCATCACGGTCAGTGTCTGCGGGTCGATCGTCGCACCGTCACCGCGGGTCAGCGGCACCGTCGCGTTCTGGAGGGTGGAGACCCGGTGGCGCAGCCGCGACGGCAGCACCTGCTCCAGCTTGGCCAGCGCCCTGACGGAGGCCTCGTCGACACCCTCGATGGCGTGACCGGCCCCGGCCCGCAGCCCCACCGCGATGGCCACCGCCTCCTCGTCGTCCAGCAGCAGGGGTGGCATGGCCGTGCCGGCCACGAGCCGGTAGCCGCCGACCGAACCGCGCGATGCCTCGACCGGGTATCCCAGGTCGCGGAGGCGGTCGACGTCCCGGCGGATGGTGCGGGGGCTGACGTCGAGCCGGTCGGCGAGTTCACTGCCCGGCCACTCGCGCGGCGTCTGGAGCAGTGACAGCAGATTCAGCAGTCGTGCCGGGGTGTCGGTCATGTCACCCAGGATGCCCGCCCATTGGGTCACGTTCTGACCTAATAGGCCTTTAACTTCTTCATATGACTTCTTCCGCACCCCAGCCGTCCGGGGCGGCCGCTCCCGCGGTGTCCTCGGACTCCTCGGACCGCCGCCGGTGGTTCGCGCTGGCCATCGTGATGACCGCGGCCTTCATGGACCTGGTCGACGTCACGATCGTCAACATCGCCATCCCGAGCATCAAGCGCGACACCGGTGCCTCGTTCAGCTCGATCCAGTGGATCACCGCCGGATACGCCCTGGCCTTCGCCGCCGGGCTGATCACAGGTGGCCGGCTCGGTGACATCTACGGCCGCAAGCGGCTGTTCCTCATCGGGATCGGCGGCTTCACCGTGGCCTCCGCACTGTGCGGCTTCGCCGCCAACCCGGAGATGCTGGTCGCCTCCCGCATCCTCCAGGGCGGCACGGCCGCGCTGATGGTCCCGCAGGTGCTGTCGATCGTGCACGCCACCTTCCCGGCGCACGAGCGCGGCAAGGTCTTCGGTCTCTTCGGTGCGATCGTCGGCCTCGGCGCCGTGTCCGGGCCGCTGCTGGGCGCGCTGCTCACCGAGTGGAACATCGCCGGTCTGGAATGGCGCCCGATCTTCCTGATCAACCTGCCGGTCGGCATCGCGGGCCTGATCCTGGGCCGCAAGTTCATCACCGAGTCCAAGGCGCCGAAGGCGCTGCGCCTCGACCTGACCGGGGTGGCACTGGTGACGGCGGGGATGCTCATGCTGATCTACCCGCTGACCCGCGGCGAGGAGCTGGGCTGGCCGCTCTGGGGTTACCTCTCGATGGCCGGCAGCCTCGTGGTGTTCCTGGTCCTCGTGCTCTTCGAGCGGTCGAAGGCGCGCCGGGACGGTTCGCCGCTGGTCGAGCTGTCGCTGTTCCGGGTCAAGAGCTTCGCCGCCGGTATCGCCGTGCAGCTGACCTTCGGCGTCGGCCTCGGCATCTTCTTCCTGGTGTGGACGCTGTACATGCAGGAGGGGCTCGGCTGGAGCGCGCTGCGGGCCGGTACGACCGGTATCCCGTTCTCGGTCGCCGTCTCGTTCGCCGCCGGGATCTCCGTACAGAAGCTGGTGCCACGCTTCGGCCGCAAGGTCCTCCAGGCGGGGGCGCTCCTGATGGTCGCCGGGCTGCTGCTCTACATCTGGGAGTCCGACCGCTACGGCATGGGGATCACGTCCTGGCAGATGGCGTTGCCGCTGGTGGTCATGGGCGTCGGTATGGGGCTGATCGTGGCTCCGCTGGCCGACGCGGTGCTGTCCGAGGTGCCCAAGGAGCACTCCGGCTCCGCCTCCGGGCTGTTCAACACCGTGCAGCAGATGGGCAACGCCCTGGGGCTCGCGCTCGTCTCGGTCGTCTTCTTCGGGGCGATCGGTGACAGGCTCACGCCCGCACAGGTGGGTCCGGCGTTCGCCGACGCCTTCGAGCACTCGCTGTGGTGGGTGGCCGGCGTGCTCGCGGCCATCTTCCTGCTGATGTTCGCGCTGCCGGCCCGGCCGAAGCAGCACGTGGAGGGCGGCGAGGTGGCCACCGACACCACCGCGGAACCCGCCAAGGAGCCCGCGCTCACGCACTGAGCGGACGCAGGACGCGACGCAGAGCGGACGGAGGACATGACGGTGCCCGCACCCGGGGGGTGCGGGCACCGTCATGTCCTGTCCGCGGAACCGGCCGTCGGCCCGCAGCGCGGGTCGGCGGGTGGCGCGGTGCCGTCGTGTGCCGTGCGCGCGCCGTGGGTCAGCAGATGCGCGTACGGCTCTCCATCGCGCCGCGCGCGGCCCGCTCGTCGCCGTACACCTCGCACATGTGGCGGCCGTCAGGCGTCGCCGTGTGCTCGACCTCCCACAGGCTCGTCTCGCTGCCGTCCAGGAGCAGGAAGGCGTGCTCGTACAGGGTGAAGCCCGCGTCCCGCCCGTCCACCTGGCACTGCCGGCCGAAGATCTGCGTGATGTGGTGGGCGAAGGCGGCCCGCAGCAGGTGGGCGGTCTCCTCGCCCGGGACGTCCCGGTTCTCCGCGCGGCGCAGCACGCGGCGGGCGTGGTCCGCGGAGTTGTCCGGGGCGTACATCCGGGGGAGCGGTGCCGGGGGCGCGGCCATCAGGGCCGTGAGGATGTCCAGGTCGGCCTGCGGCCCGTCGTCCCCGAAGACCGGGTCGTCGCAGAAGCCGCCTGCGAGCCGGGCCGCGGCGATGTGCACGTCGCCCTCGTCGTCGTACAGCTCGTGCTGCCGGAAGCCGGGCTGCGAGCCGTGCCGGGTGTCCTCGGCGTGCCGCTGACCGCAGTGCACCAGCTCCCAGAGGGTGAACGGGCTGCCGTCGGCCAGCAGATACGTATGCCGGTAGGTCTCGCGGTGCAGGGCCGAGCTGTGGTGCGAGGAGTGCAGGGAACTGCTGTGGGCGAGCGCTGTGCCGAGCCGCTCCACCGTGCTGTCGGGCAGGTCGAACGAGTTGAGAGCCCGTCGCAGGAGTCGCTCGAGGTGCTGCTCGGTTGTCTCGTACGGATCGCTCAAGGTGCTTCTCCAGGCCGTCGCCGCGTGTTACCCGATGCGTGCATAACGTAGTCCCTGGGTCTGACATCGTGACCGGGGTTCAGAAAAACGTACGACGCACGCAGAAGGTTCCCGGCGTTTTGCCCGAACTTCCTTATACGGCGGGCGAGTCGGTTGCCGGTCCGCTGCCGTCCGTCGGCCGCCGCGGGTGCTGCTCCGTGCCGTAGAGATCGCTGTACGAGAGATATGCGCCGCCGCCTTCGCGGCCGCTGACGCCCGCCGCCGCCCGCACGGCCTTCACGATGGCGCGTGCCACGGCCTCCGCACCCGCCGCCAGCAGGTCGTTGAGCGCGATCGGGTTGGCCGGGTCCAGCGTTCGTCCGCCGGTCGCCAGCGCGAAGACGGTGTCCCCGTCCGTCAGCAGATGTACGGGCCGGATGGCGCGTGCCAGCCCGTCGTGCGCCGTGCCCGCGAGCTTCTGCGCCTGCGCCCGGCTGAGGTCGGCGTCCGTGGCGACGACGGCGAGCGTGGTGTTGAGCGGGGGGCGCGTGTTCGCGTCGTGCGCCCGGGCCAGGCGCTGTTGCGCCGCGTGGTGGATCTCCGGCGCCGGGGCGACGGCCGGCTCGGCGGCGCCGTACTCCCCGTACAGCACCCCGGTACGGGGATCGAGCACCGAGCCTGCCGCGTTCACCACGGCCAGCGCGCCCACCGTGATCCCGGACGGCAGCACGACGCTCGCCGTCCCCACTCCGCCCTTCAGCTGCCCGGCGACCGCGCCGGTACCCGCGCCGACGCATCCCTCGTCGACCGCCGCCCCCGGCTCCGTGCGCGCGGCGTCCTCCACGGCGGCCCGGCCGGTCGACGCGTCCGGGCGGGCCCGCCAGTCACCGCCCCGGCCCAGGTCGAAGATGCACGCCGCCGGGACCACCGGAACGACCTGTGCCGGATCGGCGCCGACCCGCACGCCGCGCCCCTGCTCCTCCAGCCAGGCCATCACCCCGGAGGCCGCGTCCAGTCCGTACGCGCTGCCGCCGGTGAGGACCACGGCGTCGATGCGCTGCACCAGATTGCGCGGGTCGAGCGCGTCCGTCTCGCGGGTGCCGGGGCCGCCCCCGCGCACATCGACGGCGGCGACCGCACCGCCCTCCGGGGCGAGGATCACGGTGGTGCCGCTGAGCGCCCCCTCGCCCGCGAGCGCCGCATGACCGACCCGCACTCCGGCGACATCGGTCAGCGCGTCCAGCCGCCGGTCCGCCGGCGGCGGTGCATCCGAGGGCTGTGGCGGCTGTGGCGGCTGTGAAGGGCGGTTCGGCGGGTCCGCGCTGTCCTGGCCGGTCATCCGGTGCTCCTCGTGCTCGGGTCGTGATCGTGGTGGTGATCGTTGTGCGGGCGGCTGACTGCTGGGCAGCGCAAGGCGAACGTACCCGCGGGAGTGTGGGGAGCAGGTGCGGCCGAAATATCGTGAACACATTCACAAGCGAACGATGGGTGAGGTCCGTGCTGATGCCCGGGCTGACGGACGACCCTGCCGGCGTCGAGGGTGTCGCCGCCTTCGCCGTCTCCCCGGCCACGCAGTCTCACGCAGACGCGCTCACCCCGTAAGGCCATAAAACAGGGCGAATATCCCCATACGGCCCTACGGTGACCGAGTGACCGAGCCACCAGAACCCTCTGCTGCCGCCGCGCAACCCGCCCCCGGTGCCGGCACCGGCTCGTCCGCCGCGGCCGGTACCTCACCGTCCGCCGACGGGTCCGCCCGTCCCGGTGCGACGAGCCCCCGGTCCGCCACCGCCCGCGCGACCGCGGTCGGCGTCATCGTCTCCCTCCTGCTCGTCATCGCGATCGTGCTCGGCAGCAGGCTTCTGGAGAACTTCGACTCGGCCCTCCTGCCCTATGCCGTGGCCACCGTCTTCCTCGCCTTCGGAGTGGCCCACCGCTACACGGTCTGGGTCTCCGCGCCCGGCGCCCGGCGGCTGTTCAAGAAGGGCTGGGGGAGCCTCTTCTCGGTCGCCAACTTCCGCAGGGCCCCCACCGCCCTGCCGAAGATGATCGCCACCTACCTCGGCTTCCAGAAGTTCCTCGGCGCCCGCTCCCACGCCCGCTGGGCCGCCCACCAGCTGATCTTCTGGGGCTGCATCCTCGCCTCCCTGATCACCTTCCCGCTGACCTGGGGCTGGTTCACCTTCACCTCCGGCAACGGGTCCGGGCCCGGTTACGAGATGCGCATCTGGGGCTTCAAGATCATCGGTTTCGACTCCCTGAACATCCTCGGCTGGCTGATGTTCCACGGCCTGGACATCGCGGCCGTTCTCGTCATCCCCGGCGCCTCCTATTTCCTGTGGCGCCGGATGAAGGACCGCGGCGCCATCACGGGCCAGCGGTTCGCCTACGACCTGGTGCCGCTGATCGCGCTCATCGTCATCTCCGTCACCGGTCTGCTGCTCACCTTCTCCTCGATCTTCCTGCACGGCGGCGGATACGAGTTCCTGGCGATCCTCCACATGGTGTCGGTGGTCTTCACCCTCATCTACATCCCGTTCGGGAAGTTCTTCCACATCGTCCAGCGGCCCGCCGCGGTCGGTATGCAGCTGTTCAAGTACACCGGCCGGCAGGACCAGGAGGTCTTCAGCTGCCGCCGCTGCGAGGAGCCCATCGACACCGCCCCGTACGTCGACAACCTCCGCGGCACCATGCGCGACCTCAGCCTCGACTTCGACGCGTGGGCCGAGTACTGCCCGCGCTGTAAGCGGGTGCTGCGCGGCAGTGCCTATCTCTCCCAGGTGAAGAAGGGCTTCAAGTGACCGCGGACCCCCGAGCGGCCGACCCCCGAGCGGCAGACACCCGTGCGGTCGTTCCCCTCGACCCCTCCCTCGCACCGCCGGGCACCCGCGCGTTCCGGGACGCGGGCGGCATCCCCGCCGACCAGTGGCACGCCGACCAGAACGGCGAGACGCTCGTCCCCACCCACTGCTGCTTCTGCGGCGTCCAGTGCGGGATGTATCTCCGCGTCGACCGCGGCGGCAAGGTCTTCGGCGTCGAACCCCGCAACCACGACATCAACCGGATGCGCCTGTGCCCCAAGGGCATCAACGCCTACCAGCAGGTGAACCACCCCGACCGGCTCACCGCCCCGCTGATGCGCCGCTCCCGCGACGAGGACTTCCGGGAGGTCTCCTGGGACGAGGCCCTCGACTTCACCGTCGCCGAGATCAAGCGTATCCAGCAGACCCACGGGAACGACGCCTTCGGGCTGCTCGGCGGGGCCAGCCTGTTCTCCGAGAAGACCTATCTGGTCGGCAAATTCGCCCGGGTCGCCCTCAAGTCCCGGCACGTCGACTACAACGGCCGGCTCTGCATGGTCAGCGCCGCCGGTGCCAACAAGCTCGCCTTCGGCATCGACCGGGCCGGCAACCCCTTCTCCGACATCCTGCTCACCGACTGCCTGCTGATCGCGGGCTCCAACGTCGGCGAGTGCTTCCCGGTGATGACCCAGTACGTGTGGGGCGCCCGGGACCGCGGGGCCAGCCTGATCGTCATCGACCCGCGCGAGACGGCCATCGCCCGCACCGCCGACATCCATGTCGCCCTCAAACCCGGCACCGACTCGGCGTTCTTCAACGCCGTACTGAACGTGGTCATCGAGGAAGGGCTCACCGACGAGACCTATCTCGCCGCCCACGCCACCGGCTGGGCGGAGGTGAAGGCCAAGGCCGCCGAGTACCCGCCGTCCAGGTCCGCCGAGATCTGCGGTGTCCCGGCCGAACAGATCGTCCAGGTCGCCCGCACCTTCGCCCGTGCGCCCAAGGCCATGGCCTGGCACGCCCGCGGTATCGAGCACCACTCGCAGGGCGTCGAGAACTGCCTCACCGTGATCAACCTCTGCGCGGCCACCGGGCACATCGGCAAACCCGGTGCCGGATACGGAACCATCACCGGCCAGGGCAACGGGCAGGGCGGCCGCGAACACGGCCAGAAGTCCGACCTCCTGCCGGGCGGCCGCTCGATCGTGAACGAGGAGCACCGCCGGCAGATCTGCGAGATCTGGGGCATCGAGGAGTCCGAACTCCCGCCCGCCGGAACGTCGATGATGGAGATGGTCTGGCAGATGCAGCGCCGCGAGATCCGCGGACTGATCGGTATCTGCAACAACCCGTTCGTCTCCCTCCCCAACTACAAGGTGGTCAAGGAGGGGTACGACGCGACAGAGTTCCACGCTCAATTCGACTTCTTCCTTTCCGAGACCGCCGCCAACGCCCATGTCGTCTTCCCCGTCACCACCTGGGCCGAGGACGAAGGGGTGATGGCCAACGCCGAAGCCCGCGTGGTCAAGCACAACAAGGCCCAGGACCCGCCCCCCGGCGTACGGACCGACACCTGGGTGATGTGCGAACTGGCCAAACGCCTCGGCGCGGGCGACAAATTCGCCTTCACCGATTCCCGCGAGGTCTTCGACGAACTCCGGATCGCCTCCGCCGGCACCGTCAACGACTACTACGGCATCACCTACGAACGGCTGGAGGAGACGGGCGGAATCGCCTGGCCCTGCCCCTCCACCGACCACCCCGGTACCCCGCGTCTCTTCGAGGACGGCAGGACCTACCACCCCGACGGCAAGATCCATATGCAGGTCGTCGAGTGGCACCCGCCGATGGACCCGTACGACGACGAGCACCCGATGTCCCTCACCACCGGACGCACCGTCGCGCATTTCCTCTCCGGCAACCAGACCCGCCGCCTGGGCGCCCTCGTCGAACAGACCCCGCGTCCCTGGGCCGAGATCCACCCCTCCCACGGCTTCCGCAACGGCGAACCGGTCCGTGTCGTCACCCGGCGCGGCAGCGAGGTCTTCCCCGCTCTGGTCACCGAGGCGATCCGCCCCGACACCGTCTTCATCCCGTACCACTGGCCCGTTCCCACCTCCGCCAACGCGCTGACCATCGACGCCCTGGACCCCCGCTCGAAGATCCCCGAGTACAAGGTGTGCGCCTGCCGCATCGAGCACGCCGAGAAGATCGACGAGGTCCCCGCGCCCCCTGTCGCGCCGGGCCATGTCGCCTATCCGGAGACCCAGGTCTCCCGTACCGACCCGTTGCCGCCCACGTCCCCGCAGGGCCGTGGCACCTCGGAGAGGAGCTGAGTCCCGCATGATGGGCAGAACGATCTTTATCGACCCGGGGCGCTGTATCGGCTGCCAGGCCTGCGTCTCCGCCTGCCGGGAATGCGACTCGCACCGAGGCAAGTCGATGATCCACCTCGACTACACCGACGAGGGCCAGTCCGTCGCCTCCCTTCCCACGGTCTGCATGCACTGCGAGGACCCCGTCGCCCCGTGTGCCGAGGTCTGTCCCGCCGACGCGATCCTGGTGACCGCGGACGGGGTGGTGCAGCAGGCGGACACCACCCGCTGCATCGGATGTGCCAACTGCGTCAACGCCTGTCCCTTCGGTGTGCCGAAGATCGACCTCCAGGCCAAGCTCCAGATGAAGTGCAACCTCTGCTACGACCGCACCGCCTACGGCCTCGCCCCCATGTGCGCGACCGTCTGCCCGACGGGGGCGCTCTTCTACGGAACCGTCGAGGAGCTCCAGGCCGAACGCCCCGGCGTCCAGGTCGCCGACACCTTCGTCTTCGGCGAGAGCGAGGTCCGCACCGGCGTCGCCATGGTCGTCCCCGCCGACAAGGTCCAGTGGCCGGTGCCCGGCGGCCTGCCTGTCGTGGAGATCAACGGGAAGGACGTCCGCCGATGAGCATCACCGACCCGCCGCCCTCCCAGCCGCCCGGCGGGGACCCGCGTGAGGCCCTGCGCGACCGGATCTCCGCGGACTCCCTCACCACCCGGCGCGACTACCTGCGGATCGTCGCCACCGTCTCCGGCGGACTCGCCGTCGGCGGTCTCGGCGTCGCCTCCGGCATCCTCCCGCGCCATGGCGACCCCGACGACGCCAAGGCACCCGCACCGAAGAGGATCAGCGCCCAGCTGCTGCCCGGGGAGTCCGTCGCCTTCCGCTACCCGGACGAGGAGGACCGCGCGGTCGCCGTCCGGCTCAATGACGGGACCCTCGTCGGCTACTCGGCGATCTGTACCCATCTCGCCTGCGCCGTGCTCTGGCGGAAGGACCGGGGCTCCGAGGGCGAGCTGTACTGCCCCTGCCACGAAGGCGTCTTCGACGCCCGTACCGGCGAGGTCACCGCGGGACCGCCGCCGCGCGGACTGCCCAAGGTGGTGCTCACCGAGCAGACCGACGGCAGCGTCTGGGCCGTGGGCACCACGTACTCCGGCGAGAGCGTCGAGCACGGGCTCTGCCGCCAGTTGGGCGAGGACCGCCCGGACCTCGCCTCCCGGATCGGCTGCCCCGGAGCCAAGCGGGGCGCCGAGGCCCCCGCGGCCGCCGGCCCCTCCCGTACCCCGGCGTCGCCGGCCACCCGGGCGACGGACGCCACCGACGCCGAGACCTCCGGCAGGCGGACATGACCGACGCCCAGCAGCCCGAGCCCGAGCCTGTCCCGCACTACCCGGAGTACCACCCGGGCAGCTCCCGGCCCGAACTCAACCGGCCCGTCCATGAGCGCTACCCGCAGATCCGGGCCACCAGTGGTTACGGGGACCCCCGCGTCCGCCACACCGGACCGGGGCCGGGAGCCGGCAGCGACCAGGAGCCGGAGCGCTCCTCGAAGCTCACGGCCCGGCTGACCCTGGCCATGACCGTGGTCATCGGGCAGCTCTGGGGCCTGACCGTGATCATCGACGAATGGATGGAGGGCAACTCCGGCACCGCCTGGTGGGGGGCCGGTTTCCTCTGCCTCTCGTTCCTCGTCGTGCTCGGCCTCTGGGCGCTCGACCCGAAGGACCGCTGACCACGGCCGCACCGCCGACCGCACCCGCACCGCTCATCACGGCTGCGCCGCGGAGGGCGGCCGTACCCCGGAGGGCGGCCGTACCCTGGGGGTATGAGTACCGCCCCCGCACCCGGACCGCGTGATCCGAAGCCGGATCCGTCGGACCGGCCCGAGCCCAAGCCGAAACCGGCACTGATCTTCGACGATCCGCTGGACCAGCAGTCGGCGGACGACACGGACCGGGGGTGGGGGGAGCGGGCCCCCTCCGGCGGCAGCACCGCCGACCTGGCGCGTTTCCTCGACGAGAAGCCGCCGCACCACGTCTGACTGCCGGCAGGTGCCATGATGGTTCGTCAGTACGAATCAGCACAGGACCACCGCAAGTCCGGCCGAAACCCCCGCACCCGCCAGCGTCGCTGCCGTGGCTCGCGGCACGGACAGCACGATGAGTGCCCCGTTCTCCATCGAACCCCCGGTGGACGGCTCCGGCACCTGGGCCACTCGCGCGCTCTTCGCCAGCACCCGGGCGTCGGTCCCGGACCCCGCGGACGCGATCACATCCACGCGGTCGCCGGGCCGCAGCAGTCGCACGGTCGCCGCATCCGCGATCCGCACCGGCGCCGATACCAGCCGCACTGGCGGCGATGCCCGCTCCCGCGCCGTCCCGGCCGGGTGTGCCGTGCCCGTGGCCGCGCCGGCCGCTTCGTGTGCCGCGTCACCGCCCCCGCTCCCTCCGAGCCCCGAGGCGGCCAGCGCGGCCGCTGTCAGAGCCAGCCCGGCAGCCACCGCCCGCCGCCGGCGCCACACCGCCCGCCGCAGCCGGTGCCCGCCGCCCCCGCGTACCCGCAATGGCGGGAACGCGGGCACCCCGCAGGGTGCGGGCGCGGGCGCACACATCAGTGGAGAGCCGGCGGACGGGGGAGCGGGTTGCGGGGACGCGGATGAGCCTGATGAGCCGGATGAGCGCATGTCGAACACCGCCTGGGGTGAGGGAGTCGGGGAATCGATCGGCCCCGCATGAACAGACCTCACGATCCGGCATCCGGGAGATTCCCGCTGAGCCCTGTGGACGGCTCAGCCGATGTGGAGATCTCCCTCGCCCGCCCCCGACCTACGGCAGCTCGATCCCGGTGTCGATCCCGTCCAGCGCGTGCGCGCACGGACAGTCGCGGTCCGCCTCGGCGGGCAGCGCGGCCACCGCGTCGAAGAGGACCGAGCGCAGCCGGTCGACGTTGGCCGCGAACACCTTGAGGACTTCGCCGTGGGAGACGCCCTCGCCGGTCTCCGCGCCCGCGTCCAGGTCCGTCACCAGCGTCGTCGTCGTGTAGCAGAGCGCCAGTTCGCGGGCGAGGACGGCCTCCGGGTGCCCGGTCATGCCGACCACCGACCAGCCCATCGCCGCGTGCCAGCGCGATTCCGCCCGGGTCGAGAAGCGCGGCCCCTCGACGACCACCAGCGTCCCGCCGTCCACGGGCTCCCAGTCCCGGCCCCGGGCCGCCGCCAGCGCGACCTTGCGTCCCTTGGGGCAGTAGGGGTCGGCGAAGCCCAGGTGCACCACGTTCGGCGCCACCCCGTCCGTCCGGGTCTCCCCGTCGTAGAACGTCTGGGTGCGGGCCTTCGTACGGTCCACCAGCTGGTCCGGTACGAGCAGCGTGCCCGGCCCGTAATCCGGGCGGAGCCCGCCGACCGCGCACGGGCCGAGCACCTGGCGTACGCCGACCGAGCGCAGCGCCCACAGGTTGGCGCGGTAGTTGATGCGGTGCGGCGGCACATGGTGGCCGCGTCCGTGCCGGGGGAGGAAGGCGACCCGGCGGCCGCCGATCTCGCCCATGAAGACGGAGTCGCTGGGCTCTCCGTAAGGGGTCTCCACGCGAACCTCGGTGACGTCCTCCAGGAAGGAGTACAGCCCCGATCCGCCGATCACACCGATCTCTGCGTTCACCATGCGGTCACAGTAGCGGGGCCGCAAACGCCGGGAACCCCGCCGAGTGGATCAGCGGGGTCACGGTCGAAGCAGGTGGGCCGGCGGCTCAGGCGGCCGACGTACCGCTCGACGAAGACGAGGACGAGGACGACGACGAAGCACTCGAAGAGGAGGACGTCGAGGAGGACGAAGAGGCCGAGGACTTGGTGTCCGACCCCGTCGAGGACGACGATCCGGAACCGGAGGCCTTCGCGGCGGCCGGCGCAGGCGTGCTGCTCGACGAGGAGCCGCGGCTGTCGTTCCGGTAGAAGCCGGAGCCCTTGAAGACAATGCCGACCGCCGAGAACACCTTCTTGAGGCGTCCTTCGCAGTTCGGGCACACCGTCAGGGCGTCATCGGTGAACTTCTGCACCGCTTCGAGGCCCTCGCCACACTCGGTGCACTGGTACTGATAGGTCGGCACTTGTTCCTCCTGGCACTCTGACTCAATGAGTGCTAACGACGCTCCATAGTGACGCATTCCGCTGGATCAGTCCACCGTGACCGGCCCGCGGTGACCGACACCACGTGCCACGGTCCGCCCCGAAGTGCTCGGTACGAGCCTGGAACGCAGTGCCAGCAGGGTCACCAGCGCCAGCACCGTACCCACCAGCGGCACCAGGAATCCGGTGCTCGCGCCATGGGCGTCCGCGAGTTGCCCCGCGACCGTCACGGCCGCCGCCTGCCCGAGCGCGACCGCGCCCGTCAGCCAGGTGAACGCCTCGGTCCGGGCGGACGCCGGCACCAGCGCCTCGACCAGCGTGTAGCCGCTGATCAGGGCGGGGGCGATGCAGAGTCCGACCAGCAGCCCGAGCGCGGCCAGCAGGGGCACGGAGTGCACCGCCCACAGGCCCGATGCGGTCAGGGTCAGTGCCGCGTATCCGGCGATGAGCCGACGCCGCGGTCCGGTCTTCCAGGCGATGGCGCCGCAGGCGATCCCGGCCAGCATGTTGCCGGCCGCGAAGATTCCGTACAGCACCCCGTTCGAGCCGGGGCTGCCGATCTCCTCGGCGAACGCGGTCAGCGAGACCTGCATGCCGCCGAAGACCGCGCCGATCCCGAGGAAGGCCACCGCGAGCACCCGTACGCCGGGTACCGACAGGGCGGAGGCGTGCCGCGGGGAGCCGGCGGGACCGACGTCGCGCACGGTCGGCTGGGTGGCGCGCTGCGCGGCGAAGAACAGCCCGCCGATCAGTGTCAGCGCGGCTTCCGCGATGAGTCCCGCCGCCGGATGCACCCCCGTGCACAGCGCGGTGGCGATGACCGGTCCGATGACGAAGGTGAACTCGTCCGTCACCGACTCGAAGGCGGCGGCGGTGGACATCAGGGGTGAGGCCTCACGGCCCGGCGCCGCCCCGAGCACGGCCGCCCAGCGGGCGCGCACCATGGGGCCGATCTGCGGGATGGAGGCACCCGTCGGCACAGCCGCCAGGAACAGCGCCCAGATCGGCGCGTCCGCCAGCGCGAGTACCGTCAGGGCCGACACGGACGCCGCGTGCACCAGGACACCGGGCAGCAGTACGGCCCGCTGTCCGAAGCGGTCGGCGAGCTTGCCGGTCTGCGGCGCGAACAGGGCCATGGAGACGCCGCTCACGGCCGCGACGGCGCCCGCGCTGCCGTAGGAGCCGGTGGTGTGCTGGACCAGCAGGACGATGCCGATGGTCAGCATGGCGAAGGGCTGCCGTGCGGCGAAGCCCGGCAGGAGGAAGGTCCACGCACCTGGAGTGCGCAGCAACTGCCCGTATCCGGGGCGGTCGGAGACCGTGGACGCCACGGTCCATGCCTTTCTGCCGCCTGGTGGCCTTGCTCCTGCGGGACGGGCTGGCACCTGGGTGCGGGCCCGGTCAGGGGCTGCCGAGAGCTGTCCTCTTCGCGCGGAACTGCGGTAGATGCCGGGCGCTCACAGCTGAGGCGGAGGACGCCACGACCGCCATACGGTCGCGCCAGCTCTGCGTCAGGCAGAGTTGGTCGATCAAGATCATTGAGTGTCGGTGGATCTGGTGGATCTGAATGCCGGTGGATCAGTCACTGCCGGACGCGCGCGGTACGGCTGTGCGGCACCGGGGTGCGTCACAGCCGTACGGAGCATGGGCAGGTTTCCTTCATGGTACAGGCAGAGTTCCGTATGAACCTGCGATTGTGCGCCAGTCACCCTCCGTAACCTGCGAACGCGGGCGCACTCTCACTGGTGGGCCTTCGCTTCTCGCGCCTTCGCTTCACGGGCCTTCGTCTCGCGGGTCTTCATCTCCCGGGCCGTCGTCTCGTGCGCCACTGTCTCGTCCGGCATCCGGCCCAGTTTCTTCACGGCCTTGAGCGCATTGGAGACATGTGGCCCGGTGAAGGGTTCCGCGCCGGGATTCCCGTCGGTCCCCAGCCAGCCGGCCAGCTTGCCGCCCTCGCCGACCGCGTGCAGCCGCGCCTCTGTCGCGTCGCGCACCGGATCGGTCGTGACCACCAGCAGTTCGTCGCCGCGGCGCAGCACGGTCGGCGGGGTGGGGACGAAGCTCTTGTCGTCCCGTACGACGAGGGTGACCGCGGCCCCCGCGGGCAGTCGCAGTTCGCCGACCTCGACACCGTGCATCTTCGACTTGGCGGGGATGGCCACCGACAGCAGATGTCCGCGCAGCCGCTCCAGGGGCGCCGACTCGATGCCCAGGTCGGCCGCCTCGGACGGGTCTTCGGCGATCTTGAGGGCCTTCGCGAGCCAGGGCAGCGTCGGGCCCTGGATGAGGGTGTAGACGATGACGAGTACGAAGACGATGTTGAAGACCCGGGTGGAGCCCTCGATACCGGACACCATCGGAATGGTCGCCAGGATGATGGGCACGGCGCCGCGCAGCCCCGCCCAGGACATCAGGGCCTTCTCCTGCCACGGCAATCGGAACGGCGCGAGCGAGAGGAAGACCTCCAGCGGCCGGGCCACCACCGTGAGCACCAGGCCCACGACGACGGCGGGCCAGAAGTCGTCGAGCAGGTCGTGCGGGGTGACCAGCAGGCCGAGCAGCACGAACATGCCGATCTGGGCCAGCCAGCCGAGCCCGTCGGCGAAGCCGCGGGTGGCGGGCCAGTGCGGCAGCTTGGCGTTGCCGAGGATCATCGCCGCGAGGTAGACGGCGAGGAAGCCGCTGCCGTGGACCAGGGCACCCGCCGCGTACGCGGACACCGCGATCGCCATCACGGCGATCGGGTAGAGGCCGGAGGCGGGCAGCGCCACATGCCGCAGCCCGAACGAGCCGAGCCAGCCGACCGCGATGCCGACGGCCGCGCCGATCGCCAGCTCCAGTGCTATCTCGCCGACCAGTACGTACCAGCTGTCCACCGGCCCGACGGTCGAGAAGGCCACCACCAGAATCACCACGGGGGCGTCGTTGAAGCCGGATTCGGCTTCCAGGACGCCGGTGATCCGGGCGGGCAACGGCACCTTGCGCAGTACGGAGAAGACCGCGGCGGCGTCCGTGGAGGAGACGACCGCGCCGATGATCAGCGCCTGCCGCCAGTCGAGGCCGACCAGGTAGTGCGCTCCGGCGGCGGTCACGCCCACGCTCACCGCGACGCCGACGGTGGAGAGCAGCGCCGCCGCGGGCAGGGCGGGTCTGACCTCTTTCCACTTCGTGCCGAGGCCACCCTCGGCGAGGATCACGACCAGGGCCGCGTACCCGATGACCTGCGTCAGTTCCGCGTTGTCGAACTTGACGTCGAAGAGCCCGTCCTGCCCCATGACGACGCCGATGCCGAGGTACAGGAGCAGGCTGGGGAGCCCGCTGCGTGACGAGATCCGTACCGCCGCCACCGCGACGAGCAGGACAAGTGAGCAGACGAGCAGGAGCTCGTTGAGCGCGTGGACAGTCAGTGGCCGGTCCTTCCCTGCGAGCGCCTGCCGGAGCGTGTTCCGGCGGCCGGTACTTCGTTACCTTACCTAATCTTTAACGTTTTCTTGATGCGTTCGAGTACTCGTGCGATCGCTACGCAATTCGAACCATCCCGATACCGCGTCAGAGAGGCTTCGGCGCTGCGCCTATGGTTGCTCCTGCACTCCCAGGACCACCCTGCCCCTCGAAGGACAGCGATGCCCGCCAACACAACCGCCTCTTCCGGCTCCACCGGTACCGCCGGTGGCGGGTCGCGCAAGAAGAAGGGGCGACGCGCCCGCCTGATCGTGATCGTCCTGGTGCTGGCGCTTGTCGCGGGTATCGGATACGGCACGTACTGGTCCGTATCCACCGTGCGGGCCTCGTACCCGCAGACCAACGGGACCGCCCAGCTCGCCGGCCTCGACAGCGATGTCGAGGTGAAGCGCGACAGCTACGGGATTCCGCAGATCTACGCCGACTCCGATGCCGACCTGTTCCGCGCCCAGGGATTCGTCCAGGCGCAGGACCGCTTCTGGGAGATGGACGTCCGCCGTCACATGACGGCCGGCCGGCTCTCCGAGATGTTCGGGTCCGGCCAGGTCGAGACAGACTCCTTCCTGCGCACGCTCGGCTGGCGCAAGGTCGCACAGGAGGAGTACGACCACGTCCTGTCCGCGGAGACCAAGAAGAACCTCCAGTCGTACGCGGACGGGGTGAACGCCTACCTCAAGGGCCGCGACGGCAAGGACATCTCCGTCGAGTACGCGGCGCTGGGCCTCACCAACGACTACAAGCCGACGCAGTGGACCCCGGTCGACTCGGTCGCCTGGCTGAAGGCCATGGCCTGGGACCTCCGCGGCAACATGCAGGACGAGATCGACCGTTCGCTGATGACCAGCAGGCTCGACGCGAAGCAGATCGAGGACCTGTACCCGCCCTACCCGTACGACAAGCACAAGCCGATCGTCGCCGAGGGCGCGATCTCCCCGGTCACCGGGAAGTTCGACCCGCAGGCGACGCCGTCCGACGGCCTCGGCTCGTCCACCGCGCAGGGCGCCACACAGGGGCTCAACACCCAGCTCGGCGCGCTCTCCGACACCCTCGACAAGATCCCCTCGCTGCTCGGGCCTAACGGCACCGGCATCGGGTCGAACTCCTGGGTGGTCTCGGGCAAGTACACGACGACCAACAAGCCGCTGCTCGCCAACGACCCGCACCTGGCGCCGCAGCTGCCCTCGCTCTGGTACCAGATGGGGCTGCACTGCCGCACTGTCTCGGCGACCTGCAAGTACGACGCCGCCGGCTACACGTTCTCCGGTATGCCGGGCGTGATCATCGGCCACAACCAGGACATCGCCTGGGGCTTCACCAACCTGGGCGCGGACGTCACCGACCTCTTCCTGGAGAAGGTCTCCGCGGACGGCTACCAGTACGACGGCAAGGTGAAGCCCTTCACCACCCGCGAGGAGACCATCAAGGTCGCCGGCGGCAGGGACCGGCACATCACCGTCCGTGAGACCAACAACGGTCCGCTGGTCTCCGACCGTTCCAGCGAGCTGGAGAAGGTTGGCCAGAAGGCGCCCGTCACCAACGCGGCTCCGGACCGTGCGGACGGCTACGGGGTGGCGCTGAAGTGGACCGCGCTGGAGCCCGGCAAGTCCATGGACGCGGTCTTCGAGCTCAACCGCGCCAAGGACTTCACGTCCTTCCGTGCGGCGGCCGAGCACTTCGAGGTTCCCTCGCAGAACCTGATCTACGCCGACACCAAGGGCCACATCGGCTACCAGGCGCCGGGCAGGATCCCGCAGCGCAAGTCCGGCGACGGCACGATGCCCAGCCCCGGCTGGTCCTCGGCCTACGGCTGGAAGAAGGACCCGATCCCGTTCGACGAGCTGCCGTACGAGTACGACCCGAAGCGCGGGTACATCGTCACCGCCAACCAGGCGGTCATCGACGAGGAAAAGTACCCGTACATGCTCACCAAGGACTGGGGCTACGGCACCCGCAGCCAGCGGATCAACGACCTCATCGAGTCGAAGATCAAGGGTGGCGGGAAGATCTCGACCGATGACATGCAGAAGATGCAGATGGACAACACCAGCGAGATCGCCACGCTGCTGGTGCCCGAGCTGATGAAGATCAACATCTCGGACAAGGACGTCCGGGAGGCGCAGAAGCTGCTGGAGGGCTGGGACTACACCCAGGAGTCCGACTCGGCGGCGGCCGCGTACTTCAACGCGGTCTGGCGAAACATCCTCAAGCTGGCCTTCGGCGACAAGCTCCCCAAGGAGCTGCGGGTCAAGGGCGAATGCCTGAACGTGCCCCCGGCCAAGAGCTCCGGTCCGGTCGACGAGCAGGACAAGCGGGTACGCGAATGCGGCCAGCGCGCCCCCGACTCGGCGCAGCCGGACGGCGGTGACCGCTGGTACCAGGTCGTCGAGAACCTCATGGACAAGCCGGACAGCGACTGGTGGAAGGCGCCGGCGAACCGCAAGGACAAGGCGACCGGGAACCGCGAGGAGCTCTTCGCCCGCGCCATGGAGGACGCCCGCTGGGAGCTGACGGCCAAGCTCGGCAAGGACATCACCACCTGGAACTGGGGCCGGCTGCACCAGCTGACCCTGAAGAACCAGACCCTCGGTACGGAGGGGCCCGGACTGCTCCAGCGGGTGCTGAACCGGGGCCCGTGGAACCTGGGCGGCGGCGAGGCCGCGGTGGACGCCACCGGCTGGAACGCGGCGGGCGGCTACGAGGTCGTCTGGGTCCCGTCGATGCGGATGGTCCTCAACGTGGGGGACTGGGACAAGTCCCGCTGGATCAACCTCACCGGCGCCTCCGGGCACGCGTTCAGCGCGCACTACACCGACCAGACGGACAAGTGGGTCAACGGCGAGCTGCTCGACTGGTCCTACGGGACGAACGCGGTCACCGGGTCGACGAAGGACACGCTGACCCTGAAACCGTAAGGGGCGCGCCGCCCCCGAAGCCGTGGGCACGGGCCCGCTCCCGGAGTTCCGGGGGCGGGCCCGCGGTGCTTCAGCCGTCGCTGAAGCGCCGTGATCCAGCCGGTGTCACGACCGCGTCCACGGGGTGGTCGTGCGGTTCCTCCGGGACCCGCGCGGCCACCTCGTCGTCGTACAGCAGGACGATCAGGGCCGGATGCGCCCCGGCCGCCGAGAGCCGGGCCAGCACCCGGTCGTAGCTGCCGCCGCCGCGGCCCAGCCGCATTCCGCGCCCGTCCACCGCGAGGCCCGGCAGCAGTACCGCGTCCGCCTCCAGAACGGCGCCGGGGCCGAGCCGCTCCCCGTCCGGTTCCAGCAGTCCGCGACCGGCCTTCTCAAGCCTCCCGGCGCCCTCGTACGGCGCCCAGTCCAGGTCGTTGTCCGGCAGGAGCACCGGCAGCAGCACCCGCACGCCCCGTGCGCGCAGCGCGTCCAGCAGGGCGCGGGTGCCCGGTTCGCGCCCCACCGAGACATACGCGGCGACGGTGCGGGCCGCGGAGAGCTCGGCGAGTCCGAGCGCGCGGCGGGCCAGAACCGCGGCGGCCCGTTCGACGTCCTCCTCTGTCAGGAGGCGTCGTGCGGCGAGCAGTTCACGCCGCAGCAGTGCCTTTGCGGACATGTCGTCGTTCAACGGGGCACCCACGGATCTCTCGTACTGGCATATATGAGGACAAAGTTAACCGGAGACTCATCTTCCGCCCATGTCTGCCGGTTAAGGTTCTGCGCATGACTCAGTCGAACCCCAGGATCAGCAAGGCTGTCATTCCGGCGGCGGGCCTCGGTACCCGCTTCCTGCCGGCCACCAAAGCCACTCCCAAAGAGATGCTGCCTGTCGTCGACAAGCCTGCCATCCAGTACGTCGTCGAGGAGGCGGTGGCCGCCGGGCTCTCCGACGTACTGATGATCACCGGTCGCAACAAGCGTCCCCTGGAGGACCACTTCGACCGCAATTACGAACTGGAGTCCGCGCTCACCCGCAAGGGTGACGCCGAACGGCTGCGCAAGGTCCAGGAGTCGAGCGACCTCGCCACCATGCACTACGTCCGACAGGGCGACCCGCGCGGCCTCGGCCACGCCGTCCTGTGCGCGGCGCCGCACGTCGGCGACCAGCCGTTCGCGGTGCTCCTGGGCGACGACCTGATCGACCCGCGCGATCCGCTGCTGGCCCGCATGGTGGAGATCCAGGAGCGCGAGGGCGGCAGCGTCATCGCGCTCATGGAGGTCCCGCCCGAGCTGATCCACCAGTACGGCTGTGTGGCCGTCGAGCCCACCGCCGAGGGCGATGTGATGCGGATCACCGGCCTGGTCGAGAAGCCGGAACCGGCCGACGCGCCCAGCAACCTCGCCATCATCGGCCGCTATGTCCTGGACCCCGCGGTGTTCGGGATACTGCGCCGGACCGAGCCCGGCCGCGGTGACGAGATCCAGCTGACCGACGCCCTGCAACTGCTGGCCGAGGACGAGAAGGCCGGCGGCCCGGTGCACGGGGTCGTCTTCAAGGGCCGCCGCTATGACACCGGCGACCGGAGCGACTACCTCCGTGCCATTGTCAGACTCGCGTGCGAACGTGAAGATCTGGGACCGGAGTTCCGGACCTGGCTCCGCAGTTACGTCACCGAGGAGATGTAAGACCTTGAGCAGCACGATCTGGTCGGTGGACGAGCACCTGGAAGACATCCTCGCCGCGGTGAAGCCGCTCGAACCCATCGAGCTGCAGCTGCCCGATGCGCAGGGCTGCGTCCTGGTGGAGGACGTCGTGGTGGAGATCGCCCTGCCGCCCTTCGACAACAGCTCGATGGACGGCTACGCGGTCCGCGTCGCCGATGTGGAGGGTGCCACCGAGGAGTTCCCCGCGGTCCTCACCGTCATCGGTGACGTCGCGGCGGGCGACGCCGGACTCCTCGGCGGCCAGCGGGTGGGGCCGGGCGAGGCCGCCCGCGTCATGACCGGCGCCCCGCTGCCGGCCGGTGCGGAGGCCGTGATCCCGGTCGAGTGGACCGACGGCGGCACGGGCGAGGGCCCCGTCGCCGCGATGCGCGCCCACAGCGACGCCCCGGAGGGCGCGCGCGGCGAGGTCCGCGTCCACCGCCCGGTCGAGGCCCGCGCCCACGTCAGGGACCGGGGCAGCGACGTCCGGCCGGGCGATCTGGCCCTGCGCGCCGGGTCGGTGGTCGGACCGCCGCAGATCGGCCTGCTCGCGGCGATCGGCCGCTCGACGGTGAAGGTGCGGCCCCGGCCGCGCGTCGTCGTCATCTCCACCGGCAGTGAACTGGTCCAGCCCGGCGAGGAACTGACCGGCGGCCAGATCTACGACTCGAACAGCTTCGCGCTGACGGCCGCCGCGCGCGACGCCGGAGCGATCGCCTACCGGGTCGGCGCCGTCACCGACGACGCCGAGACGCTGCGCGCCACCATCGAGGACCAGCTGATCCGTGCCGACATCGTCGTCACCACCGGTGGCGTCAGCGTCGGCGCCTACGACGTGGTCAAGGAGGCCCTGTCCTCGGTGGGCGACGAGGACGAGCCGGGGAGCGGCATCGACTTCCGCAAGCTCGCCATGCAGCCCGGCAAGCCGCAGGGCTTCGGCTCCATCGGCCCCGACCACACCCCGCTGCTGGCGCTGCCGGGCAACCCGGTCTCCAGTTACGTCTCCTTCGAGCTGTTCGTGCGGCCCGCGATCCGTACCCTGATGGGCCTTCAGGATGTGAACCGCCCCACCGCCAGGGCCACCCTGGTCGGCGACAAGGCGCTGTCCTCGCCCGCGGGCAGGCGGCAGTTCCTGCGCGGGACGTACGACGCCGAGGCGGGCACCGTCACGCCCGTGGGCGGTTCCGGATCGCATCTGATCGCCGCTCTCGCCCAGGCGGACGCGCTGATCGTGCTGCCCGAGGACGTCACCTCCGCCGAGCCCGGCACGGACACCGAGGTGATCCTGATCCGCTGACCCGCGCCGGGTGGCGGTACGGTATCTGCCGCTGTGCCTTCCGGGGGACACCCCCCGGACCCCGGGCCTGCACCCCGGTGCGGCCCAGGGGCAACCGGCGCCCTACCGCTAGGCGGAGTTAGTTGAGTACGCAGAACAGGCTGACGCATATCGACGAGGCGGGCGCCGCCCGCATGGTCGACGTCTCCGAGAAGGACGTCACCGCGCGCGTTGCACGTGCCAGCGGCCGGGTCCTCGTCTCGCCGCGCGTCATCGAACTGCTCCGGGGCGAAGGGGTCCCCAAGGGCGACGCCCTCGCGACCGCGCGCATCGCCGGGATCATGGGGGCCAAGCGCACCCCCGACCTGATCCCCCTCTGCCACCCGCTGGCCGTCTCCGGTGTCACGGTCGACCTGAGTGTGGCCGAGGACGCGGTGGAGATCCTCGCGACGGTGAAGACCGCGGACCGCACGGGCGTGGAGATGGAGGCCCTGACCGCGGTGTCCGTCGCCGCGCTCACCGTCGTCGACATGATCAAGGCGGTCGACAAGGCCGCGGTCATCACCGACATCCGGGTCGAGGCGAAGTCGGGCGGCAAGTCCGGCGACTACCGGCGCACCGCACCCGGCGGAGCGGACGCATGACCACACCGGGGACATCGCCGTCCGGGTACCGCGCCCTCGTGGTGACCGCGTCCAACCGCGCCGCCGCCGGGGTCTACGCCGACAAGGGCGGCCCGCTGATCGCCGAGGCGCTGACCGGGCTCGGCCTCACCGTCGACGGGCCGCGGGTCGTCCCCGACGGCGATCCGGTCGAGCAGGCGCTGCGGGCCGGGGTGGCCGCCGGGTACGACGTCATCGTGACCACCGGCGGTACGGGCATCTCGCCCACCGACCGCACCCCCGAGGCGACCGGGCGTGTCCTGGACCGGGAGATTCCCGGTATCCCCGAGGCGATCCGTGCCGAGGGCCGGGACAAGGTCCCCACGGCCGCGCTCTCGCGCGGTCTGGCGGGCGTGGCCGGCCGTACCCTCGTCGTCAACCTGCCCGGTTCCACCGGCGGGGTGCGCGACGGGCTCGCGGTCCTGACCCGACTCCTGGTGCACGCCGTCGACCAGCTCCGCGGCGGCGATCACCCCCGACCCGGGAGCCCGAGCTGAACGTCCCGACCTGGCCGGTGACCCTGGTGGACGGCGACGTCACCCTCCGGCCGATAAAGCTGCGCGACCAGACCATGTGGCGCGAGGTCAACCGGCGCAACCGGGACTGGCTGCGCCCCTGGGAGGCGACCGTGCCGCCGCCCGCCCCCGGCGGTCCGGTGGCCCAGCGCCCCACGTACCGGCAGATGATCCGCCATCTGCGGGCCGAGGCCAACGCCGGCCGGATGCTGCCCTTCGCCATCGAGTACCGGGGCCTGCTGGTCGGCCAGCTGACCGTCGCCGGGATCACCTGGGGCTCGATGTGCTCGGGCCATGTCGGCTACTGGGTCGACCAGGAGGTGGCGGGCCGCGGGGTGATGCCGACCGCGGTCGCCCTCGCCGTCGACCATTGTTTCCGCGCGGTCGGACTGCACCGGATCGAGGTGTGCATTCGCCCGGAGAACGCGCCCAGCCGGCGGGTGGTGGCGAAGCTGGGATTCCGTGAGGAAGGGATCCGGCCCCGCTATCTGCACATCGACGGGGCCTGGCGGGACCATCTGATCTACGCGCTCACCGCCGAGGAGGTGCCCGAGGGGCTGCTCCGGAGATGGCAGCGGGCCCGTCCGGAGCACCCCGAACATCGCACTAAATGAAATATGTGTTCGAAATTGATCGCGATTTGACCGCTAACGGACACGCAAACGCCGACTGTTGATCCGAACAATCACAAAAAAAGTCTGTGATATCAGCCGGATCGCGCGACACACCGCGTCAATTGGCGGATGCCTCCATGCAAACCCCTCTACGGTGTGAGATGTGAGCAGCAGCGGCCTGATCTACGCAGTCATCGTCGGGGCCTGGGCCGCCTACTTGGTGCCGATGTGGCTCCGCAGGCAGGACGAGCTCAACGAAGCCCGTCCGACGGAACGCTTCAGCACGGCCATCCGGCTGCTGTCCGGACGGGCGGCGATGGAGCGCCGGTATGCCAAGGGGCTGCAGGAGCGCACCGACGATGAGGCGGCGCCCGACGCCGACCCGGACGCGAGCACGGATCGAATGGATACCGTCGACGTCCGGAACTTCTCCGCGCCTCCGGCACACACCGAGGCCCGGGTGCACGACCCGGCTCGTGCGCCGGAGGAGCGCCCGGCCCGGGAACGGCCGGCTTCCCCCTCCGACTCCGCACCCGCCCGGCGCAGGCGTCCGCGCCCCGGCGGGATCGACGCCGAGCGGGCCCGGCGTGCGCAGCGCACCCAGGTCCTCGCACGCCGTCGGCGTACCACCGTCGTCCTGTTCCTCGGCTTCACGCTCGGCGCGGTCGTCGCGGCGGTCGGCGGCCTCGGCTTCCTCTGGGCCCCCGCGGTTCCCGCGGTGCTGCTGAGCACGTACATCGTGCATCTGCGCGCCAAGGAGCGGCACAGATTCGCCTTCACCATGGACCGGCGACGGGCCGAGGTGGCGGCGCAGCGCCTCCGCGAGAACCGCCCGCGCAGGCACCAGCCCACCGCGACGGCCCCCGCGGAGTCGGACGAGGACTCCGAAGCGCGCCACCCCGTCCCCGAGCCCACCCCCACGGTCTCCCCGCAGGAGGCCGGCCGCCGCGCCCTCGTCGAGCAGACGGACCACGCGGAGTGGGTGGACCAGCAGCGCGAACGAGGCCGGGTCCACGGCGACAGCTGGGAGCCGGTCCCGGTCCCGCTGCCGACCTATGTCACCGCCCCGGTCGCCCCGCGCGCCACGGGCGGCGTCGAGGTCGGCAACCCGGAGACCTGGAGCGCGGCCCGCTCCAGCACCGCCGAACCCACCCAGCCGGCCGCCCCGCACCCCGCGGCACCCCCCGTGGACCCGGCGCCCCGCCAGCGCACCAACCAGTCCCGCCGCTCCCGCGACCGGGGCCGGACCCCCCTCTTCGACCAGTACGACGAGGACGACCGCCCCCGCGCGGCCAACGAGTGAGACCTCCGCGCCGCGCCGCGACACCGGCTCGGCTGACCAGCGCGGAACGGATTTCCGAGCACCCCGGTGAGGGTGCTAAAGTTTCACTCGTTGCAAGGGCCTGTGGCGCAGTCTGGTAGCGCACCTCGTTCGCATCGAGGGGGTCTGGGGTTCAAATCCCCACAGGTCCACCGCAGCAACTGTTCTTGAGCTGGCTCAGGAAGAGTTCACAAGATCCCGTCCGATCTGATTGATCGGGCGGGATTTTGGCGTTTCCGGGGTTTGTTCGAGGAGTTGTCCGAACGCGATCGGTGCCGGAGGCGGTTGCCGGGCGGTCGTCGGCCTGATGTTTTCGGGGTGGTTCGGGTGCGTGAGGCATTTCTGGGCTGTATGCGGGCGCGCGTGATCCCGGCCTGTGGTGCTGGGGTCTCAGATGGTCTTGCAGATCTCCGGCCGTATGGGCGGCGGCAGCCCGGCCGCGTCGGGGGGCGTGGATGCCGATCCAGCGAGCGCGGTGACTCCGTGGGCGGTCCCGGTCGCCTGTGTTCGGGTGGTCTGGTGCCAGCTGAAGAGGATGTGCAGGTTGATGCTGCAGATCATCAGCGCGAGCAGGATGGTCTGCGCGACTCTCCCGTGAGCGAGTCGCTTCGTGGGGTCGGAGATGTCGATGCCGTGGCTCTTGGCCCTGCCGTTGAGGCCTTCGATGTTCGCTCGCTCGGGACGGTAGGCGTCCTGCCAGGTGGGGTGGAGGTAGTGCCGGTCCTGGCGGAACTTGTCGAGCTTGCCGAGGGCGCCGGGGCGGACGGTGATCGTGGGCTTCTGGCAGATCCGCGGAAGCTCGTCCTGGGGCAGGGGCCGCAGCCGTTCACCTTGAGGGATCGGGACGGTGGGTTTGGCCGCGCTGTGTGCGGCGGTGGCCCGCTTGTCGGTGAGGTCGACCACGGCCGGCCGTGGTGCCGGGACGCGGTGGACCTGGTTGAAGCGGGGACACACCACGGCGGGCGAGGGCCCGCTTGCCGGGCACTGGAGCCTGATCGCGCCCCGCTCGTCGGCGGACTCCTTGAGCTTGAGGAAGTACGGTTCCCGGCCCGCGATTCGCTCGCTGAGTTCGGTGCCGTCATCGAGGCTGCGTACGGCTTTGTCGTTGAGCCCTGTGGTCGCGTGGGCCAGTGCTGGCGGCATGGCGGGGCAGGCGAGGGATCCGTCGACGAGAAGGGCGCCTTGGTGGGTGCCCTGGACTCCACGGTGTTGCTGTTTGTAGTCGAGGTCACTGATCTCCTGCAACAGCTCCCGCCGACGCGTGCGCTCGACGTCCGCATCTTCCCAAGCAGCAGCGACAACTCTCGCCTCTTCGGCCGGCAGGCGGCTGCGCCGGTCACAGCGGTGAGGGTCGACGACTGTGGTCAGCCGGTCGAAGGAACGGTAGATACGACGGGAGAACGCGATCCTGGCGTGGCCATCAACACGACTGCCCTCCGGAACACCGAGCCAGGAGCGCGCAGGGGCCCGCAGCTCATCGAGGAGCACCCGGCAGACAACCGCGAGGCTGGCGCTCTGGTGATAGTGCAGCGCAAGCAACAAGCCCACCAGCACGGTCCGCACCGGGAGCCCTTTCGGGCCTGGCCGATTTCCCAGCTCGGTGTCGATCAGATGGAGGACTCCGGACTCGTGCAGGAGCGCATCGAGTTGTCCGACCTTGGAGTCCGGAATCTCCATCGGCGCGTCGGTGACCGGCCGTGGCCGGCACTGCTTGATCTTCTCCGGGCTTCGCCAGGCCCGGGGTTTGGTCACCTCGCCTTCGGGCCTCGCAAGAGCCGGGCCGCAGTCAGCTCGTCCACGGGTGGGACCAGGTGCTGCCAGCGGGCCAGAGACGCGGCGGAAGAGAGCCCGGCTGCCTGGGCGATCAGCTGGTGATCGATATGCGCGCGCATCAGCTCGACGATCCACGTCGCCCGCAGTCGGCCCACCGACACCGCGGGGAGCTCCTGCGGAGGCCGGTGGATCAGGGACCAGGAGCCGATCAGGTTCTTCGCGTACTCGACAGTCCGCCTCGGCCGGAACAGGTAGCCGCCGCCCGCCGTTTCTGCCAGCTCCCCCAGAACTGTGTCCCAGGCCGCCCTGGCGACAAGCGGGACCAGCCGGTCGACGCCCCGGTGCAGCAGCGGGCCGCCCCGGCTCGGACGGTACAGATCGAGACCTCGGCTGGCCGCGACCTCCTTCGGCATCAGGCCCAGACCGGCACCCAGCCCCAGCAACGCGAGCGCGTCGGTCCGCTGCTGACGGGGCAGATGGGTGGCCCAGTGCCGCAGCCCCGCCAACTCAGCTGCGCAGTAGGGCTGGTGCGGGCTTGTGTCCGCACGTATCCGTGCCGGGGGCGCCTCCCCGCGCTCGCTCCAGGCGAGGGCGTCGCGGACACGCAGCAGCCACGTCCGGTACGTCCGTACCGACGCCCCCTGGATTTCCCCCACCCTCGAGAGTACGAACGCGTCGATCACCTCATTGCGCAACCACGCGTCCGGGGATCGTTCGAGCCCTGCCGCCTCGGCCCACAACGCCAGCCGGCCGACCACGTGCAGCAATCGCTCCACGTCATAGGGAACGGCCGTCACGGCGGCGGCAACGATCGACCGCACCAGCGGAGCGACCTCGGCCCAGACAGGTGGAGCGCTCTTGGGCCGATAGCGAGTGATCTTTACGGACGTGACGGGATCAAGGACCACGGTCCATACATACCGGCTGGACAAGCAGCCATTCACAGCTGATCAACTTCAACGGACAGGATGGTGCGCGCATGGTCGGCGGACGCGCCCGCGCACGCTCCCCCCGGGAGCTGACCGACGATCCGAAAGCCTGGCCCGAACAGCCGAGCGCCGACGTGGCCGCTGAAGCGGTCCGCCTCATCGCACGTACCCTCGCCCTGGTCCTGAACGACCAGGGCCTGAGCCTGCGTGCGACCGCCGCCGGCTCTGGAGTGAACAGGCAGGCCATTGCCGACCTCGTCGCGGGACGGTCCTGGCCGGACGTGGCCACCGTCGCCCGCCTCGCACACTTCACCGGCACCACCCTGTGGCCGAACGGCACCAACATCGATCGAAAGAGAACGCATTGAGCCTCGATCCATGCCCGAAGACGCCAAACAGCGACCGGGCATGACGTTTCGTGGCTCCGCGCATCGAGAGGAGACTGCCTCAACTACCCTCGAAAACGCGGGAGCCACCTGTCAGACGGCGCTCACGCACCCGGCACCGCCGAGTCGATGGGTAATCCCTCGGCGGTGCCACCCTCTCCTGCCGCGCGCTCGCGGCCCCGGATCACCCCCGAGGATCCTCCTGCCGCTCGTTACCGGCGCCGACCGGAGAGATCGTGAACCAGGCCGTTGGACCTTCAGTGACGCGGCCGTCCTTCGCCAGGCGCTTCAGCCGGGACCTGGTCGTCTCCACCCGCCGCCCCTTCGACGTGGCCGAGACGTCCTCGCCGATCGCCGACGCAATGTCCTGCACCTTCATCGCCCGACCCACCCCCGCCAGCAGCACCAACATCCGCTCTCGCGCCACTTCCCACTCCAACGGGCCGCCCGAGGCGGGCCCACCGGCAGGTACTTCCGCATCGGCAGGTTGGGGATCAGAGGCAAGACCATTCGGCATCGGCTCGGCTGCGGGCCTCGCCGTCGCCTGTTGCGTGGCATCACCTTGGTTGACGCAGTCCTCGCCGCCCAGGGACAGCAGCGTCTCCCGAGTGATCGTCAGGTGAGCCAGCCGCTCCTCGGCCACCGCGACCTTCTCGCGCAGCGTGGCCAACTCGCCACGAACAACCGCCTCTTCCTGATCCAGACGCTCGAACAGTGGCGTCATCCCGGCCCCGCCTTCGCTTGCCGATCCCCGAGCCCGATGGCACTCCGAGCCCCAGCCAAACGTAGGGGCGGGCATAGCAAGATCGCAGAAGGTGACCGCAGATGCCCCCAACCGACAACTCCTGCCCGCCTTGAGTCCACCATTCGAAATGGATCGACCACTTCCACCCATGACTGCAGTCATCGGTAACGGGCCTCGGGCTGGCCTGATCCACGTCGCGAGACAAATTAGCGATTGAGCGGCCGATTCCCGCAGGAATCGGCCCCTCATCGACGCGGAGATCAGGTGGGTTCGGCAAAGTGGTGCCGATGTCCGTATACAGCTCAAGTTCCAGCGACTGGACCGTGAGCGGCTCTCCCTGACGCAGCACCCGGGCCCCATCTGTGCGCCGCCGACGTTGTATGGACCCACACCCACGACAGCGCCGCCATGCTGCCGTAACTGGGTGGCCCCTTTCGTCAGTCGGCCGCCGGCTTCCAGTTCTGGGCCTCGCGGGCTGCCGCGCGTGCACCAAGGAGTCCGACAGCCAGGGAGACCGCGGCACAGGCTGAGATGCCGGCTGCCAGGACTGCCCAGGACACAGAGCCTTCATTCACCAGGGCGATGAAGAACACGGAGTGCCACGCGGTCACTGCTCCCGTGATGACGGTCGCAATGAGCAGGGGCACGGTGAGGTGCCACGAGGTTACTGACCGGAACACGCGGCGTCGTCCGGTCAGTACGGACAGCGGGGCGAGAGCGTGCCGGATCCGGACGAACTCGGCCGCCGCACTCACCGCGCCGGCGACGAGAATGAAGAGGATGCCAGTGATCCCGAACAGTTGGATCCAGTTCGGCAGGCGGGTACGCGATGAACCCAGCCAGTTCCCCCCCAATGCCTCCACTTGTACCGAAGGGTTGGGAAGCGTGAACCCGGCCTGCTTCACCGCGGCAAGCTGCCCAGCGGCAGGGGCCACGACAAGGAGCGACTGTTCTCCGTCTGCCTTCACGGTGATCCGGGAGGCCTGTACAAATCTCACGTCGCCGTACCAGCGGCGCATCTCCTCCACCTGGGCGTTTCCTCCCGTCGGTGCCGTCGTGCTGCCGTGGCACTCCACCTCCAGCACGCGCAGGTCGTGACACGTCCCTCCGACCGTGACCCACGGATCCTTCGGCGGCCCTGGATCATGGAACGTACGACTCAGCAGAACCGTGCCTGCCGGCAGAGATGAGCGAAAGTGGTCGGTCTGGGCCGCGGTCATGTTGCTGGCGGCCACCTCGATGACGGTGTCCTTGATCCGCTGATGCGTGGCAACGGCCGCTTGCGAGTGAGCCCCCAGCCTGCTGGTCCATACCTGCATCTGGGCGACGATGCCGATGCCGATCACCATCGCAAGGGCTAGGCGCACGATCACGCCAGGGTGGGCGTGCGTCCATCGTCCGCCGATCAGGCGGCCCGGATGGCCCTTCCGCCTTCCGCTGTCGGCGACCCAAGAGCCCAAGTGGCGGGTGAGGAGGGCCACGACGGACGACAGGAAAGCCCACATGGCTACGGTTCCGGAGGTGAAGACAATGAGCTGTGCCCTGCGAGGCACGTACTGGCTCGTCAGGACTAGTGCAACCCCCACACCGCAGAGAGCCAGGCGCCACGCGGGAACCCGGGAACTGAAAGAGGTGGGGCGGGTGGACGTGCCGTTGCGTTGAATGCGGTGCGTGCCCACCACGATACCGAGGACTACCAACAGGGATACGGCGGCCATGGCGCAGGCCATAAGCCAGGCGTCCCACACGTCGCGGTGATCGAGGATGTATCCGGTGGGCGCCAGGCGTGTGCTGTGTACGGACGCGATGGCATATGGGACGAGCGCGGTGAGTGTTCCCAGTGTGGCTGGGATCGCGGCTTCGCCGGTGTTGACGATCATGCGGTGGCGCCAGGTGCCGCCGAGTGCCTGCAGCAGGCCGCTGCGCCGATCGCGAGTGCGAGAGCCGACCCGTGCGGCCACGACCGTCAGGGCGAGGGCGGGCAGCCCGGTCAAGGCCCACAGCGCGAGGATCGGAGAGGTTACCGTCGGCTGATCGACCATCTCTCCCGTCGCCCCGCCGTTGCTCCCGAAGCCGGACACATGCATCCACCTGGGATCGTTCCTCGGCGCCCCGTCCCCTACTCGGACATAGGCAATCCGTTCGGAGGGAGTAACCAGGCCGTCCGTGGTGACGGTGCCGGCGAACCTTCCAAAACGGGTCAGGATTCCTTCCCCGCTGCCGGTCCTGATGAGTTCGGGAGAGAGTAGAACCTCGCCCGGCTTCGGCCAGCGGGTCACGCCGGCGGGAACCGGAGCCTCGGCAGTGAGCGGCCGGACGAATACTACTGAGAATGGTCTGCTGCCGACAGTGTCGGCCCCCTCCCGGTACAGCAGGGCGGCATCCTTCCCGAAGGTGATCACCGGCCCTCTGGCGTCTGCCCTAGTTTCCCGGCCGTCGTACGTCGCGACCGTGGCCACGGTCGCCAGGACGACGAAGGCGACGGCAGCCGCCGCACAGAACAGCCCCCACCATCGCAAGCGGTCGCCCGGAGTGGAGCGGCCTGCGGCAAGACCGATCCGGAGCAGCGTGGCCGCGGTGCGGATCACGTTCCCCATCACAGGGCCCCAACTTCGGCCAGGATCCCGCCACGCAGTTCGTGGCGTCGGTCGGCACGCTCAGCCACCGAGAGGTCATGGGTGACGACCAGCAGCGCGCACCCCCGGTCTCGGGCGGCCGTGAACAGGAGCGTGGCGACTCCCTCTTTGGCCTCCGGATCGAGGGCCCCGGTGGGCTCGTCAGCGAGTAGGACGGCGGGCTCGGTGATCAGGGCGCGGGCGACGGCGGTCCGCTGTCGTTCGCCGCCGGAGAGCATGCCGGTGGGAGTGGAGCCGGTGGGGACACCGAGATCCCCGAGGAGTTCTTCCGCACGCCGGTAGGCCTCCTGATGCCGGCCTCCGTCGAGCAGAACGGGCAGAGCGACATTCTCTACCGGGCTGAGCTCAGGCAGGAGCTCACCGAACTGGAACACCATGCTCAGCGTCTTCCGCCGCGCCTGGGCGAGCCGTGCCGATCCGACTCTGGTGATGTCCATACCCCCTGCGCTGATAGTGCCCGCCTGCGGTTTGATCAGGCCGAGGATGCACATCAGCAGGGTCGACTTGCCCGATCCGCTGGGGCCGGTCACGGCGACCGACTCAGTCCGGCGTACGGACAGCCCCACGCAGTCGAGGAGAGTCCGCCCGCCGACCTGGTAGCTCAGACCGCTGACGTCGAGCCCTGACGAATCGTTCTGGTTCACGAAGAATTGCCTCTTATCGCGGGAACGGGGACGCCGCACCAGCCGTGTGCTGGCTGGTGCGGCAGTGACGCCTCGGAGCTTCTGCCTACGAAATCTTCCACCCCGAGCAATCGTCCGGCGTTCCGTAGTTCTCGTCGCATACCTGGAACTTGTAGATTCTTGCCCCGTCAGCCGAGTACGACGTAGTTCCCGGGCCGCTGTGGTTCCACAGGGTCCGCTTCGTCTCCGTGGTGTCGGTCCGGTAGTACTCGGCCTTCACCGGGTCGCCGTCGCTGCTGTTGTCCTTGACGGCCACCTTTCCGCTGTCGTTCGTGGCCGGAGTCCAGCCGTGTGCGCCCCCGCCGTAAGCATCCACCGCCGCCGCCGTGGCCGTGGGCACGGCGAGCGCCAGCGTGAGTAGCGCAGCTGCGACGATCTTCGTTCGGGTCATTCGAGTACTCCTCAGCTGATGATGTCGAGGACACGGAAGGACCATCAGTCAGCGACAGGAAGTGATGCTGCCACTGATGAGTGGCGCTTCCTTGACGTGTCCGAATCAAGGCCCCCAACGGGACGGCCGAAAGGAATCACGCCCAAGGTCGCGGAGGCAAGGGATGGCTCGGGTCGCCCCTCCCTGCCTCCTGGGCGCATTCTGTATTGCGCTCCGTGCAACGCAGCAGCTCCGGCGCTGCTTCATCCCGCCTTCGCGGAGGAAGTCCGAGATCGGGGATGAACTTGATCCGAACATGATCGACCGAAAACTGCCTCTGGAGTCGAGGCCTCCGGTTTGTGAATTGCTCGTCCACGATCGCGGATTTCCTCCCGGGACTCCGTGAAGTCTCAGAACTGAGACCAATTGGCGGTGGAGCACGCGCGATGATGTGGTGCGTGGCCTGACCTGCGATGCTGAGCTGCTGCGGCAACTCGGAAATGTCGATGGATGCCAACTTGACATCCAGCGTGAGTTCCTGGGTGACCCGAGCTCAGTCGGCGGTAACCAGACTCACACCGCTGTTTCTCCAGGTTTCTCAGCAGACTGGCCGCGACCATCCAGGCGTGCCCGGTGATCCCGAAGGGAGGGGCTTGCGGCAGGGAGCTCCCCGGCCCGCTCGTTGGCCCGTCCACCGGGCGGGCCTCACGTCCATCGGCTCGTTCCTGCGCCGTACGGACCGGTCCCATCTTCATCGTCAACTTCTGGCCTCTGCGGTCGTCCGGGCCGCCTCCATTACGACCCGCAGAGCAGTGTGTGCCAGACCGGCGACGAACTCGACCTCTCCCACCAGCTCCTGACGGGGCGCGACCTGTGCGCCACCATCCTCGCCACCCAGATCGCCGCCCTCGTAGCGGCGCGGGAACCACCCCGTGCACCCGCCTCCTGTGCGCACGGAGGCCGCTGGCGTTGTCTCCGCCCAGGTCATGACCCAACTTGCCGCAGGAGGAGCCTTGCAGCGGGGTGGGAAACGATCTCCGTTGGTTTGGGAAGCGATCTTCGTGCGCCTCGGGAGCGCCTGGTCAGGGGGACTCGTGAACACCCCACCGCAGCAACTGTTCTTGAGCTAGCTCAGGAAGAGTTCACAAAATCCCGTCCGATCTGATTGATCGGGCGGGATTTTGGCGTTTCCGGAGGGCGTCGGGACAGCTCTCGTCCGCGTCGTGGCCGCGGTCGCTGTCAGTGGCTCCTGCCAGGATGCTCACACGGCCCCGGGCGGGCGAACATCCACCGGGTGCGGGGCGCGCTCCTGCCACAACCTGCTGGGGTGCGGCTCCCGCCTGGCCTGGGACACCCCGACCACCCGACGAGTCCTACCCGGAAGATCTTCATGAGCTGGGACGTGCTTCTTCTCCGCCTGCCTGACGAGATCACCTCGGTCCAGGACATCCCCGACGACTACTCCCCGCCCCCGCTCGGCCGCCGCCGCGACGTACTCGCGGCCGTCACCCGGGCCGTCCCCGCAGCAGATCTCTCGGACCCCGCCTGGGGCGAACTGCTCGGACCCACCTGGTCCATGGAGCTCAGTATCGGCTCGGCGGACCGCGTGGACACGATCATGCTCCACATCCGGGGCTCCGGCGACGGCGTACTCACGACCGTCTTCCGTCTCGCCGAAGCTCTGAGCTGCAAGGTGCTGGACTGCTCCGAGGGAGACCTGATCACTCCGGGGGAGACGTCGGGATGGCATGGCTTCCAGCAGTACCGCGACCGTGTGGCCGGCGGCGTGCACTGACCACCGCGGGGCCGTTCGCGAGCCGGCCCGTGGACGGATCACGAACGCCCGCCCGGTCACTTCGACCGGACGGGCATGCGTCTTCACAGGGCCGGTGCGGTGGTCATGCCGCACCCGGGCGAGCCAGGTACTCAGGCCCTAGCAGGGGCTGAGGTACCAGACCCACCGCCAGTCCGCGGCAGCGTCCTGGCTGTAGCCACCCGGCGAGGTCCAGCGCAGAATCTCGTCGCTGTCGTAGAACTTCGCGCTCAGCCCGGCCCGCTGGTTGTTCTTCCACGATCCGGTGGTGTTCCAGTAGATACGGACCGGGTAGTTGCAGGTGAAGAGGCGCAGCTCGTCACCGGTGAAGTTCGTTCCCGAGTACGCGCACACATAGGTGTACGGGCAGGAGGAGGCGGCAGCCCGCGCGGCGTCCTTCGTGCCGAGGTTGCGGGCGTGCTTCTCCCCGGGCAGGGCGAGCGTCAGCTCTCCACCCGGCACCCGGATCTTGTTGGCGGCCACCTGAGTGCCGCCCCACTTGGCCACGTTGGCGTCGGCCTCGGCCTGAAGTGCCCTGGCCTCGGAGCTGCTCAGCCCGGCGCCCTTCGCCTGAGCCGAGAAGTCCGGCCGGCTGTCCGCGTCGGCCGAACCCGCCGTGGCCACACACGCGGCCAGCACCATCATCAGCGCGACGACAACCCTCCCCACCCCGGTCGGTCTGTACGTCCGCTGCTGGATCCGAGTCACTGGGACACCCCTCCGTTTGACGTTCCCCCCATGGGGATCGTCACCACTGTGCGGCGCGGTGCGTGGTCCGGTCGTTGGCCGGGAGCGCAGACATTCTGTGCACGGAGTGCATCGAGCGCCGCCGCTCGCCCGGTGCGATCCCGTACGCGGCGCGGAACATCCGGCTCAACGCCGCCCCGTTCCCCAGACCCCACCGCGCCCCGATGTCCTGGACCGACAGCCGTCGGAGCCGCGGGTCGGCCAGATCCGCGTAGCAGCCCTCCAGCCGCTGCCGTCGTATGGAGGCGGCCACGGTCTCCTTCCGCCGCCGGAAGAGCTGATGGAGCAGCCGTACGGAGATGTGATGCCGCGCGGCGATCGCACCGGGGGTGAGCGCCGGGTCAGCCAGGTTGTCCCGGACGAAGACGTCGATACGGGCCAGCAGCAGCTCGTGCCGCGCCTCCGGGGGCAGGAACTCCTGCGCGTCGAGCCGGTGGGCGAGGAACCCGGCAGCCAGGTCGAGCCCCGTGTCGCCGAGCCGTGCGCGGCTGCGCTCGTCCAGCACCGCCGCCTCTGCCATCGACGAGCCGAGAAAGTCGCCGAGCACCTTCCCGAGTCCGGCTCGGGCAGGCAGACCGTGTGCGAGAAGGGCACCGACCCGGGCCTCGGGCAACGGCACGAGCGCGCGCGGCAGATGCAGGATGAGCGCGCGCGAGGCCCCGGTCACCGGCCCGCTCACCGCCTCCCCGCTGTAGGGCCGCGACGATGTCCACAGGGTGATGTCACCGGCGGCGAGGCGGGTGGTGTGACGCCCCTGCGAGACCCCCATCGACCCGCCCAGGATCAGGGTCAGTTCGTACGTCTCGGGGTCGGCCCGCCGGATCAGTTCCGGAGTGCGCCGCGACCGCAGGGCGGGAAACGACATCCTCGTCAGCTGAAGCCGTCCCAGATCGAGGGAGCCCACACTTCCCACGAAGTCGGGGGCGAAATCGCTGCTGATGTGAGTCGGCGCGACCCCCTGCCCGACGGCCTGACGCCACCAGTCGAACCGCTGCTCCCGCGGTAGCAGCCCGGTGTCGAACTCCGTGAACGCCATCAGATCCCCCGTATGAGCGGCACATGGATACAGCACTCACAGTGGCTATCGGGGCGTGGGACGCGCAATCGTGCCTCGGCGGCCCGCCGGAGCGCGAGGCCGGAAACCGTCTTTGTGCTCCGGCGGGCCGCGCGGTCACCCGCGATGCCCGCCGGGCCGGGGCGTCAGTGAGCCCCGTCCAGCCGGGCCCGCTGCTCGTCCGTCAGCTCCAGGTCGACCGCCGCCAGGTTCTCCTTCAGCTGGGCCACCGATGACGCCCCGGCCAGCGGGATCACGGGGAGCCGGCCGCCGATCTGCCAGGCCAGGACCACCTGGTTGACGCTCGCCCCGGTCTCGGCGGCGATCTCGCGCAGCACCGTGAGCCGCTCCCGGCTGCGCTCGGCGGCCTCGCGGACCGCCTTCGCCGACAGGCCCTCCGGGTTGTCGGTGTAGCCGGTGCCGGGTGCGAGGGGCGCGGCGCCCAGCTTGGTGGCGATGACTATCTCGTCACCGACACCGCGGCTGCGCCGCCACTTCCCGAGCAGCCGCTCGCTCTGGCCGCCGAGGCCGCCGTCGACCCAGAAGGCGTAGTTGTCGGAGGTGTCGATGAAGGTGCCGCCGGCCTCGACGTAGTGGTCCAGGACGGCGAACGAGGTCCTCTCGTCGGTCACCGACCCGAACAGCATCGCGCCGAGTGCGAGGACGCTCACCTCGCGCCGGGTGGCGGGGTCCGTTCCGATGGTGCGGTACTTCATGGCTGTCCCCTCCGTCGGGCCGCCGTCGCCCGGTGGCCGTGGGAGGGAGTGTGGTTGTTGAAGTGCGCTTCAGGGCAAGGGGATTGCTCAGGCGGGTCCACCGCCGGTCGCGGAACGTGCGGCGCGGATCGTCGGCCCGGGCGTCCGGGACAGCCCTTACGCTGAGGGCGCTCGCAAGCACCGTGTTTCCCGTACAGAGGAGCGTCCTGTGACGGCCGGCATACCCCACCCGCGGATCGACACCAGCAAGCCTCATCCCGCGCGCGTCTACGACTGGCTGCTGGGCGGCAAGGACAACTATCCGGTCGATCAGCAGGTGGCGGAGAAACTGCCGGAGGCGGCTCGGGGCAACGCGGCCCGCAACCGGGCGTTCATGCACCGGGCGTCGGCCTGGCTGGCGCGGGACGGGATCGACCAGTTCCTCGACATCGGCACCGGAATCCCCACGGAGCCGAATCTGCACCAGATCGTCCAGGCGATCAGGCCGACGGCCCGGATCGTGTACGCGGACAACGACCCGATCGTGCTGCGTCACGCGGAGGCGCTGCTCGTCAGCAGCCCAGAAGGGGCCACGGACTACCTCCACGCCGATGCGCGGGAACCGGAGGCGATCCTCGAACGGGCCAGGGAGCTGCTGGACTTCGACCGGCCCATCGCCCTGTCGCTCATCGCGCTGATGCACTTCCTGCCGGACGACCAGGACCCGTACGGCATCACCCGCACCCTGGTCGACGCGCTGCCCCCGGGCAGCTTCCTGGTGCTTTCGCACGGCACCGCCGACCAGCATCCGGAGCTCAGGCAGGAGACCGAGACGGCGTACAAGAAGGGCGCCATCGCGCTGCGGATGCGTACACGCGTCGAGGTGGAGCGGTTCTTCGACGGGCTGGAACTCGTCGAACCCGGGCTCGTCCCGGCCACCGAGTGGTACCGGCAGGAGCCGGCGCCGGTCGTGGAGCGCAGCGGTTTCTACGTGGGCGTCGGGCGGGTCCGGTAGGTGTCCGGGAGCCTCAGGGCGTGATGTCCAGCAGCGGCTTCGCGAAGCAGCGGCTGCTGTCGTACGTCCGGTAGTGGCCGAACTTCTCGCAGGGCTCGTAGCCGCTGGAGGCGTACAGGGCGATCGCCTCGGGCTGCTGGTCGCCGGTCTCCAGGACCATGCGGACGCGGCCGGCCGCACGGGCGTCGGCCTCCAGGGCGGCCAGGATGCGGCGGGCCAGGCCGTGGCCGCGCCCCTCGGGGATCACGTACATCCGCTTCAGCTCGGCGTCCCCGTCCGAGTACCCCTCGGTGTTCCGCTCCTGCGGGCGCCAGCCGCCGGTGGCGACCGGGCTGTCCGACGCGTCGTAGGCGATCAGATAGCGACCGTGCGGCGGATCGAACATCGTGGCGTCCAGCGGTGTGACATCGCCCTCGTCCCCGTAGCGCTCGGCGTATTCGAGCTGCACGCGATCGTTGAGTTTGACGGCGTCGGGGTGGTCGAACGCACGGGTGTGGATATTCATACGGGCGATGGTACATGTATGCGGATGGCGGGTGTCGGTATCGTGCCGGAATGCTCACCGTTACCAGCGTGAATGTAAACGGTCTCCGTGCCGCCGCCAAGAAGGGCTTCGTCGAGTGGCTGGCGCAGACCGACGCCGATGTGATCTGCCTCCAGGAGGTGCGGGCCGAGGCGCAGCAGCTGCCCGAGGAGGTGCGTGAGCCCGAGGGCTGGCACACCGTCCACGCGCCGGCCGCCGCCAAGGGCCGTGCCGGGGTCTCGCTCTACTCCCGCCGGGCGCCCGAGCGGGTACAGATCGGCTTCGGCGCCTTCGGTGACGCCGGGAGCGAGGAGTTCGACGCGAGCGGCCGGTACGTCGAGATCGACCTGCCGGGTGTCACGGTCGCGAGCCTGTATCTGCCCTCCGGCGAGGTCGGCACGGAGAAGCAGGAGGAGAAGGAGCGCTTCATGGCGGCCTTCCTGCCCTACCTGGCCGGGCTGAAGGCGCGGGCCGCCGCCGGTGGGCGCGAGGTGGTGGTGTGCGGCGACTGGAACATCGCCCACCAGGAGGCCGACCTCAAGAACTGGAAGGGCAACAAGAAGAACTCCGGCTTCCTCCCCGAGGAGCGGGAGTGGCTGACCCGGGTCTTCGGGGAGGCCGCGTACGTCGATGTCGTACGGGCTCTGCACCCGGACGTCGAGGGCCCGTACTCGTGGTGGTCCTACCGCGGGCGCGCCTTCGACAACGACACGGGCTGGCGCATCGACTACCAGGTGGCCACCCCGGGACTGGCCGCCCGCGCGGTGAAGGCGTGGGTCGAGCGGGCCGCCACGCACGGCGAGCGGTGGAGCGATCACGCGCCGGTGACGGTGGTGTACGAGCAGTAGGGGAGCGTCTGCCCCGGAGCGGGGATTCGCCGGACGCCCGGGGCGCGTGCGCCGCCCGTGCGGGAGCCCGCATGGGGCAGCACGCGGCCGGGGCCCGGAAGAAGAAGCCACACATCCCGCGAAAGGAGAACGCCCCGGCATCACCGTTCCGAGGCACCGTCACCGTCGCGGCGGTCCGCCCATGGCTCCGCCCGTGATGCGTCGGACGGAACTCAGGGGTGCATGACGATCTTTCCCACGTGCCCCCTGCGGGACAGCTCCTCCTGCGCCTGAGCGGCCTGGTCCAGTGGGAAGGCCGCGGCGATGACGGGCTGAATCTCCGCCCGCCGGGCCAGGTCCATGAGGAGGTCGAAGTGCGTGGGCGTGTGCATCGCGGACCCGATGACCTGAGCGTTGTGCAGGTAAAGGCGGCGCACGTCAAAGGCCACGTCGTAGCCACCGAGTGCGCCGGCGATGACCCACCGGCCCCCTTCGCGAAGCAGCGGCAGCCCCTCACCCACCAGCTCGCCGGCCACGACGTCGAGTGCGACGTCGATGCCCTCGGGGGCGGCAGCGCGAATCTGTTCGGCGACGTCTCCTGCGCGGTCGATGACTCCGTGCGCGCCTGCCTCGCGCACCGCATCGATCTTGGGTCCGCTACTGATGGCGAGCACCCTTGCGCCGCGCGCACGCGCGATCTGCACCAGCGCGAGGCCGACGCCGCCGGACGCTCCCGAGACCAGGGCGGTTTCTCCCTTCCGCAGCCGGCCTCGCTCGATCATTCCCAGCGCCGTGCCGTAGGCAGTCGGCAACGTCGCGAGCTGGTCGTCCGTGAGCGGGGATTCCGTCACGTCGTGTACACGCTCTACGGGTGCTGTCACGTACTCGGCGTACCCGCCGTCGCGTTCGCTCCCCATCAGACCCACCGGGTTGGCGTCCGGCCCTACGGTGTCGTAGATCGCGGGATCGACGACCACGCGGCGGCCGATGAGGCTGTCCTCCACCCCGGCCCCGACGGCCACGACCCGGCCGG
This sequence comes from Streptomyces sp. NBC_01260, assembly GCF_036226405.1. Lineage (NCBI taxonomy): Bacteria > Bacillati > Actinomycetota > Actinomycetes > Kitasatosporales > Streptomycetaceae > Streptomyces > Streptomyces sp. NBC_01260. The sequence continues at coordinate 4,949,815 of NZ_CP108464.1, forward strand.
CTACGTCGGCACCCTGGATACGCGGAAAGTCGATCTGGCCGCGCCAGCCCGACAGTGCCTTCGGGTCTCCCGGGCAGCCGTAGGCGCCCTCTCGGGTCCACAGGTCGGTGTTGTTCAGCGCTACCGCGCTGACCTGGATCAACGCCTCTCCTGCCTGCGGCGCGGGGACAGCGACCTCCGTCAGCTCAAGAACCTCCGGTCCTCCGTGCCCTGTGATCCGCACCGCTCGCATGAACGGGGACGCACTCATCGCTTGAACCTCCCTGAAGGTATACTGATCTGTGAACATCTCCCACCGTACACCGATCAGTGAAGGGGCTCGCAGTGCAGGAAGCGCCGTCTATGACTCCGGCCGGTCGGCGCATCGTGGCGGCCGCCGAGGAACTGTTCTACAACCGCGGGATCACGGCGGTCGGCGTGGATCTGATCGCCGAGCACTCAGGGGTGTCCAAGCGGACCCTGTACAACCAGTTCGGTTCGAAAGACCATCTCGTGGCGGCCTACCTCACGGAACGCGACCAGCGCTGGCGGTCACTTGTCCGTGCCGCCGTTGACGCCAGTGCCACTCCCGCCGAGGCCGTCACCGCACCCTTCGAGGCGCTGCGGACCTGGAGCGAAACCAACACCCGCGGGTGCGCCTTCATCAACGCACTGGCCGAACTCCCGGACCCCTCGCATCCCGCATACCGCATCGCCGCGAACCAGAAGCTCTGGTTGCTGAGCCTGTTCAAGGAGCTCGCCGCCACAGCGGGGTGCTCGCACCCGGCCACCCTCGCCAACCAACTCCTCGTACTGCACGAGGGTGCCGTCGCCACGCAGCCCCTCCCGCTCGACAGCCTTCCGGGCAGCACTGACCTGGCACGATTCCTGGTTCAAGCCGCCGCATCGCCCCGCCGCTAGAGCGTTTTCGACAAGGTGGCGTCGTTCGGCCAGGCCGGGCGGCGCCCGGTGCCTGCGATCGCACGGCGGAGGGTCGTCCTCGTGCGGGGTGCACGGATGCAATTCCTACTAGGGCGGGTGGACGCAACGCCGAGCGCAGCGCGAAGGCACAGGAGCAGGAGCCCCGCTCCTGACCCCGGCCACCTGAGACGCAGAGGGGGCCTTCCCGTTCCGGTCGTACGGAACGGGAAGGCCCCCCTCGTCGCTGCCACCGGCCGGCGGCGGCGAGCCGCTGCCCGTCAGCCGATGTTCGGCCCGTTGTCGTTGGACAGGTCCAGACCGAACCGGGATCCCGGCACCGGGGCGCCCAGGTCGACCGGGTCGAACGCGAAGGCGCCCGTCGTGCTCAGGCCGGCGGCGGCGCCACGCAGCGCCCACACCGCACCGCCGTCCGCGACCGCGTCGAGGTTCTCGTCGGGGGCGCCGGCCGCCAGGTCCGCCTTCCCGTCCTTGTTGATGTCGAGCAGCCGGACCGATCCGCCGAAGTGGTCACCGGTCTCCGCCACGCCCGGCACGCCCGCGCTGTCCTGGTGGAAGGACTGCGAGCCGGTACCGCTCAGACCGCCCGCGCCGCCCTTCAGCAGCACCACGGCGCCCGCCCCCTTGGTCTTCTCGATGGCCTCGAAAGGCACACCCGCGGCCAGGTCGGCGTAACCGTCGCCGTTGACATCACCCGCGCTGAGCCGGGCGCCGAACTGGTCGCCCTTCTCGCCCACCCCGGGCACGCCTGCGGTGTCCTGGGTGATCGTCTTCGTCCGGGTGGTGCTCGGACCGGACGCGGAACCGTAGTAGATCTTGATGGTTCCGGGGTCCGTGGGCAGGTCCTCCGTGATGCCGTTCGGGATCACCCGGGTGGCGAGGTCGTCCTTGCCGTCCTTGTCGAAGTCACCGACCGCTGTGGCCGCGGCGCTCGGGAGTGGGGTCGAGGTCGTGGACAGGCCCTTCGGGGTGCCCAGCCACAGCTTGCCGCCCTCGGCGTGGTTCTCGTACACGTAGAACGTGCACAGGTCCTCGATGCCGTCGCCGTTGAAGTCACCGGCCGCGGTGTTCGACATGTAGTTGTCCGTGTCGAACATGTTGATCCGCTGCTCGCGGGCGGGCGACCCGGCCCGGGTGAACGGCCCGTAGAGCACGCTGCGGAAATCCCCGTCGTCGCCGTGAAGCATCATCAGGTCCCTCGTCCCGTCGCCGTCGAAGTCACCGGCGGTGAGGTTGTCCCCCACCTGGGTGTCGCTCGAAGCCGCGATACGGGCCGCGCCCTGCCCGGTGATGCCGCCGGTGTTGCCCCACAGCACGATGACGGAGCCGTTGATGGCAGAGCCTTCGGACGAGAACCATTCATGGGTGACCAGGGCGAGGTCGGTCAGCCCGTCGTGGTCGAGGTCCTCGGCGAACATCCGGTAGCCGAAGCCGTGATCGTCACCGGGCACCCCCGGCACGCCCGGGGTGTTCTGATCGATGACCGTGGTGTTCGCTGTCGTCAGGCCCTTGGCCGAGCCGTAGCTGACGGTGAGGTAACCGGCCCAGGAGTGGCCGGCCACCGTGGCGGCGGGGGCGGCGACGGCGAGGTCCTGATAGCCGTCCCCGTTGAAGTCCTCGCGCACGGTGGTAGCTGCTGTACTCCCGGCCGTACCCGCGGACGTGCCGCCGGGAGCTGCGACGGCCGTGCCGCCCGACAACGCCGTGGCAGCACAGACGGCTATGGCCAGCATGGTGCGAATGCCCACAAAATTCTCCTTGGTCGCGTACGTGGAGCCAGCGGCGTACGAGGTGTGAGGGCTCGCATAGGAGACACCCGCGACAGGCAGATGGTTGCCCCGTTGACGGAAGGTGAACTCGACGGCAGCGGAGGGGAGTCGGCACCGGGCGTGGGCCGGCGCACCCATGGGCGGGGTCGTGGCCGCCCCCGCGTCTCGCTCAGCTGCCGGCGAGGAGGGTGAGGGTGTCGATATACCAGCAGGAACCACCAGGACGACCGCTTGCCCAGAGACGTAACAAAGCCCTACCAGGCCGGCGGCCCCGCCCCCTCCGCGTCGCGGCGCAGCCGCCGGTCCAGGGCCATGGAGAGTTCCGCGTCCACCACCGCGCGTGCCAGCGGCCGCAGTTGGGGAGGTTCCTGCTGCGTGCTGTGGTCGCGCAGGGTCGCGACGAAGAGGTCGGCCAGCGCGTCCGCGTGCTCGCGGACCCGGCGGCCGGCGGCGAGGACGGTGGCGAGCGGGACCCCCTCCCGCACCAGTTCGGCCGACACCTCCAGGAGGCGGCGGCTGATGTGCACGATCTCGTCGCCGTCCGTGCCGAGGTAGCCCAGCTCCATCGCGGCCGCCAGGTTCTCCGGGGTGGACTCGCCCTCGAAGTAGTCCGCGAGCTGCTCGGGCGTGAGCCGGACCGGGGTCTCCTCGGTCGGTTCGCCCAGGCCCAGCACCTCGGCGACATCCCGGCCGCTCTCGAAGGTGCGGGCCAGGTCGGCGATGCCGGTGAGGGTGTGGCCCCGCTCCAGCAGGCCCGTGATGGTGCGGAGCCGGGCCAGGTGGTGGTCGTCGTACCAGGCGATGCGGCCCTCGCGGCGCGGCGGTGAGATCAGGCCGCGTTCCCGGTAGAAGCGCAGGGTCCGGACGGGGATGCCGGCCTCCTTGGCCAGCTCCTCCATGCGGTATTCGCGGTGCTCGTGTCCGTCAGCCACCCCCGCACCCTACCGGCCTGCCCCGCGGCGGAGGCCGCTTGTTGTACCGCCGGTAACTTTCCCTCGCCGCACCCCTACCCATCGGTACGGAGCTGCTCTAGTCTCCCAACAGTGCCAGTGATTGCTGGCAGAGTCGTGTGACGTACCGCGGGGAGGCGGCAGCATGGCCCAGCACGAACATGTACGAGTGGCGGTGATCGGATCCGGATTCGGGGGCCTCGGAGCCGCTGTCCGGCTCCGCCGCGAAGGCATCACCGATTTCGTGATCCTGGAACGCGCCGGTTCGGTGGGTGGCACCTGGCGCGACAACAGCTATCCGGGCTGCGCCTGCGACGTACCGTCCCACCTCTACTCGTTCTCGTTCGCTCCCAACCCCGAGTGGCCGCGCACCTTCTCCGGGCAGGAGCACATCCGCGCCTACCTGGAACATGTCGCGGACACCTTCGGACTGCGTCCGCACCTCAGGCTGAACCATGAGGTGACGATGATGCGCTGGGACGGGGACGAGCTGCACTGGGTCATCGAGAGCGCGAACGGCACCACGGTCCTGGCCGATGTCGTCGTCTCCGCGACCGGTCCGCTCTCCGACCCGAAGATGCCCGACATCCCCGGACTCGCGGACTTCCCCGGCAAGGTCTTCCACTCCGCCCGCTGGGACCACGACGCGGACCTGACCGGCAAGCGCGTCGCGATGATCGGCACCGGCGCCTCCGCGATCCAGATCGTGCCGTCGATCCAGCCGAAGGCCGCGAAGCTCACGCTGTTCCAGCGCACCCCGCCCTGGGTCATGCCGCGGATGGACCGCACCATCAGCGGCGCCGAGCGCTGGCTGCACCGCACGCTGCCCTTCACCGGCACCGCGCGCCGCGGACTGCTCTGGGGCATACGGGAGTTGCAGGTCAGCGCCTTCACCAAGCACCCGGACCAGCTGGGTCTGGTCGAGCGGATAGCCAAGTCCAACATGGCGCGCTCCATCAAGGATCCGGCGCTGCGGGCCAAGCTGACCCCCTCGTACCGCATCGGCTGCAAGCGCATCCTGCTCTCCAGCGCCTACTACCCGGCGCTTGCCCGGCCCAACGTGGACGTCGTCGCCTCCGGCCTCGCCGAGGTGCGCGGCTCCACGGCCGTCGCGTCCGACGGTACGGAGGCCGAGGTCGACGCGATCGTCTTCGGCACCGGCTTCCATGTGACGGACATGCCGATCGCCGAGCGGGTGGTGGGCGCTGAGGGCGGCACGCTCGCCGAGTCGTGGAAGGGCGGCATGCAGGCGCTGCGTGGCGCGAGCGCGGCCGGCTTCCCCAACTGGATGACGATCATCGGCCCCAACACGGGCCTGGGGAACTCCTCGATGATCCTGATGATCGAGGCCCAGCTGAACTACATGGCCGACTACCTCCGCCAACTGGACGTACTCGGCGGACGGGTGGCGCTCGACGCGCGGCCCTCGGCGGTCGGGTCCTGGAACCGCCGCGTCCAGGAGCGCATGAAGCGCACGGTCTGGAACACCGGCGGCTGCACCAGCTGGTACCTGGACGCCAACGGGCGCAACACCACGGTCTGGCCGGGCACCACCGCCGAGTTCCGCAAGGTGACGCGGACGGTCGACCTCTCGGAGTACCAGGTCGTACGGGTGCCCGCGCAGCGGGACGCGAGGCAGGCCGTCGCCGAGGAGGTCGCCGGATGAGCCGCCCGCTGCGGAGCGGGAGCACCCGGCCGGTCCCCGTGCGCGAACTCATGGCCGTCTCCGCCGACGGCTCCCGCCTCCACGTCGAGGTGCACGGACAGGACGGCGCCCCCGCGGTGGTCCTGTCCCACGGCTGGACCTGCAACACCAGTTTCTGGGACGCGCAGATCCGGGACCTGGCCGTGGACCACCGCGTCATCGCCTACGACCAGCGGGGCCACGGCACCTCACCCGCGGTCGGCCCCGCCGGATACACGACCGGCGCGCTGGCCGACGACCTCGAAGCGGTGCTCGCCGCCACGCTGGAACCGGCGGAGAAGGCCGTACTCGTGGGGCACTCCATGGGCGGCATGACGATCATGGCCGCCGCGCGCCGGGCCGGTCTGCGCGAGCACGCGGCCGCCGTACTGCTGTGCAGCACCGGCAGCTCAGGGCTGATCGCCGAATCGCGGGTCGTGCCCTTGCGGGCCGGTGCGGTCCGGACTCGGATCACCCGGGCCGTCCTCGGCGCGCGGGCACCGCTCGGACCGGTCACCCCGCTCTCCCGCCGCATCCTCAAGTACGCGACGATGGGGGCGGGTTCGGCTCCCGACCGGGTCGACACCTGTGCCCGGATCGTGCACGCCTGTCCTCGCGTCCCCCGGGTCGCCTGGGGCCATGTCCTGGCCGGCCTCGATCTCGACGAGGGCGTACGGGAGCTGCGGGTGCCCACCGCGGTGATCGCGGGTACGGAGGACCGGCTGACCCCGCCCGTCCACGCCCGCGCCATCGCGGCGGCGCTCCCGGACTGCCTGGGGCTCACCGAGCTGGCGGGCCTGGGGCACATGACGCCGGTGGAGGCGCCGGAGGCGGTCACGGAGAAAATAAGGGAACTGGTGACCGCGTGCCTCCCGGTGCGCGAAACGGCTGAAGTCGAGAGCAAGGAAGAGGAGGTCGCATGAGCGGCAGGCGCAGTCTCGAAGGTCAGGTCGTCGTCGTCACGGGCGCGGCGCGCGGTGTGGGCGAGCTGCTGGCCCGCAAGCTCTCGGCGCGCGGCGCGACACTGGCGCTCGTCGGCCTGGAGCCGGACGAGCTGAAGAAGGTCTCGCAACGGCTGCACGGCGACAGCGACCACTGGCACGCGGACGTCACCGACCACGAGGCGATGTCCCGGGTCGCGCAGGAGGTCAAGGAGCGGTTCGGCAAGATCGACGTCGTCGTCGCCAACGCGGGCGTCGCCTCGGGCGGCCCGTTCGTCGACTCCGACCCGGTGGCCTGGCGACGGGTCATCGAGGTCAACCTGATCGGCGGCGCGGTCACCGGCCGGGCGTTCCTGCCGATCCTGATGGAGAGCCGCGGCTACTTCCTCCAGATCGCCTCGCTCGCCGCGATCACCCCGGCGCCGATGATGACCGCGTACTGCGCGTCCAAGTCGGGCGTCGAGGCGTTCGCCCACAGCCTGCGCGCGGAGGTCGGCTACCGAGGAGTGAAGGTCGGCGTCGGCTACCTCTCCTGGACCGATACGGACATGGTGCGCGGCGCCGACGAGGACGACGTGATGCGGGAGTTGCGGCAGCGGCTGCCCTGGCCGTCGAACCGGACGTACCCGCTCGGCCCGGCCGTCGACCGGATAGTGGCCGGCATCGAGCGGCGCTCGGCGCATGTGTACGCACAGTGGTGGCTGCGCGGGATGCAGTCCGTGCGGGGCTACCTGCCGACGCTGATCGGCGTCGTCGGCCAGCGCGAGATGAAGAGGTACGGCTCGCGGCTGGAGGGCGTCGGCAAGGGCCTTGTGGGCGCCGGAGGCGCCGCTGACCAGGACGAACGGGCGGCGCGTACGCAGCGTAACTGATCGAAATGCGATGGATGTCCGGCCGTGTCAGTCTGGTCGAGGCCCCTCCGGGGGCCAACCCCCACGCACCACACAGAGGAGTGAACAGCATGGGCATCGCCGACCAGTTCAAGGACAAGGCGCAGGATCTTGCCGACCAGGCGCAGAAGAAGATGAAGGACGGCAAGGGCGAGGGCCGGGACCGGCCGCAGGACCGGTCCGACCGGACCTCCGGCGCGTCTGAGCGGGGTCGCGACAAGGCCCGGGGCGCGGCGGACGACATGCGCGAGAAGTTCGACCGCTGACGCGGCTGTCGCTTGCGTGTCTGCGCGTTAGCTGTGAGGGGCGTGCCCGGGTTTCCGGGCGCGCCTCTCGCGCGTGTCATGAGCCGACGCCTTCCACCCCGATCGCGATGCCGGGGGCCACCCCCTCGACCGCGTAGGCGGTTCGCGAGGCCGGCGTCGCCGGTTCGTCCTGGCCATCGTTCGGCGTGTCGTCGCACGGCGGCTCGGTGGCGGTCCCGAGCTTCTCCCCGACCGTGACCTTCACGTTCCCCGGCCCAAGTAGGTGCGGTTCTGGTACTCGACCAGGGCCGCGCACGACGACGCGGCCTCGCCGCCGTCGCTGTCACTCGACATCGTGCAAGCGGCGGACAACGCGAGGACGGCTACCGCGAGGAGCGTCCGCACCGGGCCGCTCCATGAGCCGGACAGTGCAACGTTCGCCGGTGTGCTTACTCGGACGGCGTGACGAGAACAGTGCTGCTTTCAGGCGGACTTGACGGACTCCACGAAGGGCGCCCAGGCAGCCGCGTGCACGATGAGCGCGGGGCCGTCGGGGCGCTTGGAGTCGCGTACGGGGACGAGACCGGGGAGGCCGTCGGCTACTTCAAGGCAGTTGCCGCCGTCGCCGTTACTGTGGCTGCTTTTGTGCCAGGTGGCAGCGCTGAGGTCAAGATCGGTGCTGGCCATGCCGGTACTCCTCAGCCGCCCTTTTGATCAGGGTGAGGGACACCTCCGGCGGCAGTGCGGCGGCCCTCAGCCGATCGTATGTCTTGCGGTACTGCATCACGAGCGCCGGATCGTCGATGGTCTGGCCGTGGTAGGGCCCCTCGGTGTAGAGCAGGGGTGGCTCGTTGTCGAAATCCATGAGAAAGAGCGGCAGTTCGGTGAGCGCGCGGGTCGGACCATTCCACGGAAGGATCTGCGCAACGATGCGGCCGCGCTGCACCAAGGCGGCGATGTGATCCAGCTGCTCGGCCATCTCCGCAGGCGGGAGAATGGGTTGGTGCACCAGAGACTCGTGCAGGATCACCCAGTACTCGGGCTTCTTGGGGTTGTCGAACAGCCGGGCCCGCCGCAGTCGACCGTCGACCTTGGCTTCGGCCTCCTCCGTTGTGTCCAGGGAGTGCGCGGACTGGACGACGGCATGGGCGTACGACCTGGTCTGGAGCAGCCCCGGGATCAGCGTGCCTGACCATTCGCCGATGGAGCGGGCTCGCGTCTCGGCTTCCGTGAGCTCGGCGAAGTATTCGGCGTGAGGACCCCGTTTCGCCTTCCGCACGTCCTCGCACCGCCGCTGGAAGAACCCGTCCGTCCCCAGGACCCGGTCCACATGCCGCGCCAGCTCCACCGGCATCCGGCGGTGGCCGTGCTCGATCTCGCTCAGGTACGTGATGCCGAAGAAGCTGCCGTCCACCAGCTTCTCCAGGGTCAGGCCCGCTTCCTCCCGTTTGAAGCGGAGCTCGTTCCCGTAGAACTGCGGGACTCCCGCCGAGCCGTCGATCTCCTTGCGTGTGGCCACCGTTGACCGCCTTTCGCGCTGTTCTCTGTGGAGCGGTAATCCCTTCCACGGTAGAGACCCGTGCGGCAGCGTGTGAGGCGTTCGTCACAGTCAGCAACGAAAGGTGTACGGCTCCTCATGGGCGAGAAGATGGACGGCTCGGCGCACGACAGGCAGGACACACCCACGTACGACATCGTCGAGGACATCGACGCGCTGCGCGCCGCGCTCGCCGCGCACGGCATCACCCTGCCGTCGCTTGGCGTCGACCCGCTGACGCTCGCCGGGTGGACGAACCACCCGCCGCTCGTCGCCCTCGGCAACTGCACGGTGGTGACCGCGCGCCGGCTGACCGATGCGCTGCGCCTGGCGGCCGGGGGATGACGCCGCTGCCGTTCACGGTGGACCTGCTCGCCGTGCCGGAGGCCGTACCGGAGATGCGTCGCATGCTGCGGTCGCGGTTCGGGGAAGCGGACGTTCCCGGTCTGCTGCTCTGCGTCAGTGAGTTGCTGACCAATGTGATCGTGCACGTCGGTGAGGGAACACCGGTCACGTTGCGGGTCAGCGGCACGGGTTCCGGACGGGTCCGCGTCGGGCTGAGCGATCCCGCGCCCGATGTCTGGCCGGTCATACGGATCGCGGCGCGAGGTGAGGAGTCCGGGCGGGGGCTGCTGCTCGTGGACGCGTTCGCGCTGCGGTGGGGCGTGGAGCAGGGGCCGTACGGGAAGACGGTGTGGTGCGAGCTACGGGCGCCCGCCGGGCTCCGGCCCGGGCAGGTCCGGGGCCGGGCCGACGCGGTGAGCCCCGGGGTGAGCGGCTGACGCGGCGGCTGGTGGTCGGGCCGGGCGCTGAGGGGGGAAGGGTTCCGCCTCTTGACGTACGCGGCAAGCGCATCAACGACGGCACCCCCGAAGGCCGGCTACTCAGCGGCACCGTCTCCTTCATGTCCGCGGTGGACCGGACGCCTACCGCGGCGGCAGCGGCGGCCGCTGCCGGTTGGGGGCCGCCTCGTACGTCGGCGGGGTCGCCTCCGGGTGCGCGGCCAGGAGGTCCAGGGCCATCCAGACCGCGTCGTCCAGAACCGCGTGCCGGCCCTCCGCCCAGTCCAGGGGGGTGCGCAGGGCCTCCACGTCGGGGGAGACGCCGTGGTTCTCCACCGACCAGCCGTACGCGTCGAACCAGGCCGCGTTCATCGGCACCGTGATCACCGTGCCGTCGCCCAGCCGGTGGCGGCCGGTCATGCCGACCACGCCGCCCCAGGTGCGCTGGCCCACCACCGGGCCCAGTTCCAGCAGGCGGAACGCGGCGGTGATCATGTCGCCGTCGGAGGACGTCGCCTCGTCGGCGAGGGCGACCACCGGGCCGCGGGGGGCGTTGGAGGCGTAACTGACGGGCTGGGCGTCGCGGGTGAGGTCCCAGCCGAGGATCGTGCGGGTGAGTTTCTCGACGACGAGTTCGCTGATGTGGCCGCCCGCGTTGCCGCGTACGTCCACGATCAGGGCCGGGCGGGAGACCTCCAGGCGCAGGTCCCGGTTGAACTGGGCCCAGCCGGAGCCGCCCATGTCGGGGATGTGGAGGTAGCCGCAGCGGCCGTCGCTCATCTCCCGTACGACCTCGCGGCGCTTGGCCACCCAGTCCTGGTAGCGCAGCGGGCGTTCGTCGACCAGGGGGACGATCGCGACCCGGCGGGAGCGGCCCTCGCCCTCGGCCGGCCGGAAGGTCAGCTCGACCGTGGTGCCGCCCGCGGCGGAGAGCAGCGGGTAGGGGCCGGTGACCGGGTCCACCGGGCGGCCGTCCACGTGGGTGAGGACCGCGCCCTCCCTGATGCCCGTACCGGCCAGTGGGGAGCGGGCCTTGGAGTCCGAGGAGTCGCCGGGCAGGATGCGCTGGATGGTCCAGTCGCCGTCCCGGCACACCAGGTTCGCGCCGAGCATGCCCATCGCCCGCTGGTAGTGCGGCGGGCCCTCGTTGCGGCGGGCGGGGGCCACGTACGCGTGCGAGGTGCCCAGTTCGCCCAGGACTTCGCGCAGCAGATCGGCGAACTCGTCGGGGGTGGCGACCCGTTCGACCAGGGGGCGGTACTGGTCCAGGATCGCGTCCCAGTCGATGCCGCACATGTCCGGCTCCCAGAAGTAGGAGCGGATGATGCGCCCGGCCTCGCCGTACGCCTGCCGCCACTCCGCCGCCGGGTCGACGTCGTGCAGGATGCGGCGCAGGTCCAGGTAGACCGTGGAGTCGTTGTCGCCGGGCTCGGTCGCGGGGACGGCGCGCAGCTCGCCGTCGTCCATCACGACCAGCCGGGAGGCGTCGCCGCTGACGGCGAACCAGTCGAGGTGGCCGACGAGTTCGGTCTTCTTCGCCTTGGCGATGCTGAAGTGCTCCAGGGTCGGCCGGCCCGACATGTCCGCCGGGTTGGCGAACGTCTCGCCGAGCGCGCCGGAGATCGGCCAGCGCAGCCAGACCAGTCCGCCGCCGCTGACCGGGTACAGCGCCGAGTACTTGGAGGCGGAGACGGGGAAGGGCGTGACCCGGTTCTCCAGTCCCTCGAACTCGACGGTGACCGTGGACCCCTCGGCCGTACCCGCCTCGGCGGAGTCCAACGGGTCGAGGCCGCCCGCGGCCGGCCGGCCGTCGGGGGAGAGCGCGAAGGGGGAGGGGGTCGCCGAGGAGAGCGGGACCAGGTACGGGCGGCAGCCGAGCGGGAAGGAGAGGTCGCCGGTGTGCACGTCGTACACCGGGTCGAAGCCGCGCCAGGAGAGGAACGCGAGGTAGCGGCCGTCGCCCGTGAAGACGGGGTTCTCGTCCTCGAAGCGGCCGTTGGTGACATCGACGATCACGGGGGAGTCGGCACCCATGATCCGGGCGAGTTTGATCTGGCGCAGCGAGCGGCCGATGCCGGGGTGCGACCAGGTCAGCCAGGCCCCGTCCGGGGAGAACGCCAGATCGCGGACCGGGCCGTTGACGGAGCGGATCAGTTCGACGGGTTCGCCGGTTGCGTCCTCCGCGGTGTCCAGGAGGAGCAGCCGGCCGTCGTGCGAGGCCATCGCGAGCGTCTCGCCGTCCGGGTCGGCGATCAGCTCCTGGACCCGGCCGACCAGGCCGGAGGCGAGCCGGCGCGGGGCGCGGTCGCCGCTGGCACGCGGCAGGTAGGCGATCTCGATCGCATCCTCGCCCGCCGCGTCCGTCACGTACGCCACCTGGCCGCCGCTGCCGAGCATCTCCGGCAGCCGGACCCGTACGCCCGGGGTGTCGGCGATGGTGCGGGCGGGCCCGTCGCGGTGGGTGAGCCAGTACAGGCTGCCGCGTACCGATACGGCGCTGGCGCGGCCGGTCTCGTCCACGGAGAGCGAGTCGACATGGCTGGCGGCCGGCACCTGGTAGGTGCGCCGGCCGGCGCGCGGACCGCCGAGCCGTACCTCCAGCTTGCGGGGCACCGCGCCCGGCGACTCCAGGTCGTCGGCCAGCCACAGCTCGCCCGCGCACTGGTAGACGACCCGCCGCCCGTCGCTGGAGGCGTGCCGGGCGTAGAAGGCGTTGTGGTCGCTGTGGCGGCGCAGATCGCCGCCGTCGGGCAGGCAGGAGTAGAGGTTGCCGACGCCCTCGTGGTCGGAGAGGAAGGCGATCCGGCCGGCGACGAACATCGGCGAGGCGAGGTGTCCGCCGATGTCCGGGAGCAGCCGCTCGCCGTGCAGCCACAGGCGCCCCGTCGCCCCGCCCCGGTACCGCTTCCAGGCGGCCGGCTCGTGCGGCGGGGTGCCGGAGAGCAGCAGGGTGCGGCGCTCGCCCCCGATGTCCGCGACGGCGATGTCGGAGACCGGGCCCCAGGGCAGCCTGCCGCCGGGGCTGCCGTCCGTGGGCAGACTGTAGGCCCAGGAGAAGTACGAGAACGGCTGCCGGTGCGAGGAGACGGCGAGGATCTGCGCGGCGTCCCCGGCGTCCGGCGTCCAGCCGCAGACCCGGGCGTCCGTCGAACCCCAGTAGGTGAGCCGGCGGGCCGGACCGCCGGTGACCGGCGCCAGATGGATCTCGGGGTCGAGGCTGCGCCAGGTCGTGTACGCGATCCGGGTCCCGTCGGGGGAGAAGCGCGGATGGCTGACTCTGGTGCGGTCGACGGTCACCCGCCAGGCGCGTCCGGGCCGGTCGCCCTCGGGGACGAGGGGGGCGACCCAGAGATCGTCCTCTGCCGCGAAGCAGAGCTGATCCTCGTGGAGGTGCGGGAACCGGAGATACGAGACGTCGTCACTCACCCCTCAATGCTTTCCGTGCACGAGGGCGGCGGCAACTTGTGGTGCGGAACACAAGCGAAACGACTTCGTTTCGCTGGATGCCCGGGGTACCGTCGATGTGTACGAAACAGTTTCGTTCGATTGACTGACATTCGATCGAGTGACATACGCATCGCGCGAGCTGAGGATCGGGGGTCGACACATGGCACGCACACGGCTCACGCCCGAGCGTGAGGGCGAGCTGTACGCCGCCGTGCTCGACCTGCTCCGCGAGGTCGGCTACGACGCCCTGACCATGGACGCCGTCGCCGCGCGCACCCGTTCCAGCAAGGCCACCCTCTACCGCCAGTGGGGGAGCAAGCCCGAGCTCGTCGTCACGGCTCTGCGGCACAACAAGCCCGTATCCCTCGGCGAGGTCGACACCGGCTCGCTGCGCGGTGACTTCCATGCCGTCCTGAGCCGTACCGATGACTGCCAGATGGAGAAGGACGCCGCGCTGATGCGGGGTCTGAGCCATGCCGTCCACAACAACCCCGACCTCCTCCAGGCCCTGCGCGAACTGCTGGTCGAGCCGGAACTGACCGGTCTCGAAGCGCTGCTGGGCCGAGCCCTGGACCGGGGTGAGCTGAGCCCGGACAACCCGGCGCTGAAGTACGTACCGCACATGCTGATCGGCGCGTTCACCGCTCGGCAGCTGATCGAGGACCGCGCCGTAGACCACGCGTTCCTCACCGACTACGTCGACTCCGTGATTCTCCCCGCTCTCGGACTCTGACCCCCGTCCCTCGCACCGCCCTCTCCCCAAGCCCCACCTGACACGCCGCTCTCGTCGTCGGGCTGGTTCGTCATGCCTTTTTCCACTCACGACCTGACCGGGAGTACGCCTCCGTGGCCACATTCCTCTACAGAATCGGACGGCTCGCCTTCCGGCGCCGCCGCTATGTCGCCCTGATCTGGGTGGCACTGCTGGCGCTCGCCGGATTCGGCGCGGCCTCCGCGTCCACCGCCACCTCCAGCTCCTTCTCGATCCCGGGCACGGAGGCCCAGAAGGCCTTCGACCTGCTGGAACAGCGATTCCCCGCTGCCAGTGCCGACGGCGCGACCGCGCGCATCGTCTTCAAGGCCCCCGGGAACGAGAAGATGACGGACCCGGCCAACAAGGCCGACGTCAAGAAGATCACCAGCCGGCTGAAGTCCGGCTCGGACCAGGTGGCCTCGGTCGTCGACCCGTACACGGGCAACGCCGTCTCCAAGAACGGCTCGACCGCGTACGTCTCGGTGACCTACAAGGTCAACTCGATGGAGCTGACCGACGACACCCGGACCGCCCTGGAGGACGCGGGCGAGGCGGCGCAGAAGACCGGCATGACCGTGGAGATCGGCGGTGACGCGCTCCAGGTGATGCCGGAGACCGGCGCCACCGAGATCATCGGTGTCGCCCTGGCCGCGGTGGTGCTGGTCATCACCTTCGGATCGCTCATCGCGGCGGGGCTGCCCCTGCTCACCGCGCTGATCGGCGTCGGCATCGGCGTCTCGTCGATCACGGCGCTGGCCAATGTGCTGGACCTCGGCTCCACCACCTCGACCCTCGCGATGATGATCGGCCTCGCGGTCGGCATCGACTACGCGCTCTTCATCGTCTCCCGCTACCGCGCCGAACTGGCCGATGGCCGGGAGCGCGAGGAGGCGGCGGGACGCGCGGTCGGCACGGCTGGTTCCGCGGTCGTCTTCGCCGGCCTCACCGTGGTCATCGCCCTGGTCGGCCTGGCCGTCGTCAACATCCCGATGCTGTCGAAGATGGGCTTCGCCGCGGCCGGCACGGTCGCCATCGCCGTCCTCATCGCGCTCACCCTCGTCCCGGCCCTGCTGGGCTTCGCGGGCAAGCGGGTCATGGGGCGCAAGGCACGCAAGGCCGCCGAGGCCGAGAACAGGCCCGAGGCCAAGCCGAACATGGGCACCCGCTGGGCGCGGTTCGTGCTGCGCAAGCCCGTGTGGGTGCTGCTCGTCGGCGTCCTCGGCCTGGGCGCGATCGCGATCCCGGCCGCCTCCCTGGAGATGGGCCTGCCGGACGACGGCTCCCAGCCCACCAGCACCACGCAGCGTCGCGCCTACGACCTGCTCTCCGAGGGCTTCGGCCCCGGGTTCAACGGCCCGCTGATGGTCGTCGTCGACACGGAGAACAGCTCCGACGGCAAGGCCGCCGCCAAGCGGGTCGGCGACGAGATCTCCG
This sequence comes from Streptomyces sp. NBC_01260, assembly GCF_036226405.1. Lineage (NCBI taxonomy): Bacteria > Bacillati > Actinomycetota > Actinomycetes > Kitasatosporales > Streptomycetaceae > Streptomyces > Streptomyces sp. NBC_01260. Next base: position 4,965,166 of record NZ_CP108464.1, read on the forward strand.
ACATGCCCGGTGTCGTCGCCGTCACCCCGGCCAACTTCAACAAGGCCGGCGACGCGGCGATGATCACCGTCGTCCCGAAGGACCGGCCGAGCTCGGTCGAGACCGAGAACGTGGTCCACGCGATCCGCGACGCGGGCACGGACATCAAGTCCGACACCGGCGCCGAGGTCCTGGTCACCGGTTCCACCGCGATGAACATCGACTTCTCGCAGAAGATGAACGACGCGCTGCTGCCGTACCTGGCACTCGTCGTCGGCCTCGCCTTCCTGCTGCTGATGGTGGTCTTCCGGTCGGTGCTGGTGCCGCTGAAGGCGGCGCTCGGCTTCCTGCTCTCGGTCGTCGCGGCCCTGGGCGCGGTCGTCGCGGTCTTCCAGTGGGGCTGGCTCGGCTCGCTCTTCGGGGTCGAGCAGACCGGTCCGATCATGTCGATGATGCCGATCTTCATGGTGGGTGTGGTCTTCGGTCTCGCGATGGACTACGAGGTCTTCCTCGTGACCCGGATGCGTGAGGCGTACGTCCACGGGGAGAAGCCCGGCCAGGCGATCGTCACCGGCTTCAAGCACGGCGCCCGGGTGGTCACGGCCGCGGCCGTGATCATGATGGCGGTCTTCTCCGGCTTCATCGGCTCCAGCGAGCAGATGATCAAGATGATCGGCTTCTCGCTGGCCATCGCCGTCTTCTTCGACGCGTTCGTCGTGCGGATGGCCATCGTGCCCGCGGTCCTCGCCCTGCTCGGCAAGCGCGCCTGGTGGCTGCCGCGCTGGCTGGACCGGGTGCTGCCCAACGTGGACGTGGAGGGCGAGGGGCTGCGCAAGGAGCTCGGCGCCCCGGCCGGGGACGGCGCCGGTCCGGACCCCGGCGGTGAGCGCGAGCTGACCCGCGTCTGAGCCGCCGCCGGAGAGCCGCTGACCTCCGGAGCCGCGCCTGAGCGGAGCGCGGCCCCGGAAGCGCCGGTTACCTGTGGGGACGGGGGACCGGAGCGACGAGAGCCCCCGTGCACCTGGTGCACGGGGGCTCTCGGCATGGGACTACGTACGCTCGAATCCGTGGGTCCGGAGCGCCCGGTCCAGGTGCCAGAACGTCTTGTCGATGGCGTTGCGCGGGAAGGTGATCGTGTACGGCGCGGCGACCGCGGGAACGGACTCGCAGCCCTCTTCGGCCAGGACCAGCACCCGGTCGAACCCGCAGTGGCCCTGGAACAGGCCGATCTCGTGGATCACGTTCTGGCGGGCGACCAGGTGCCCGTCCCCCGTGGTGTCCTCCGCGGTGAGTACGCAGATCGCGAAGCTGCAGCGCTGCATGTAGTCCGCGAGCGCCTCGGTGACCTGGCGGCTGCCCCACGCATCGGACTCGAAGGAGTAGACGGGCAGACCGAACCGCCGCTCCACGAAGGCCTTGACGGCCAGCCATTCGGGATTGCGTCCATGGGCGACGAAGACCCCCACGGGGCGGCCCGCCGTACGACGGGCCGCGTCCAGGGAGCGGATGAAGTCCCGGGTGACCTCGGCGAACTGGCCGTGGCCGTGGCTGCCCACGTAGCGCAGCTTGTGGCGTGCGAGTGCCATGCCGAGCAGGGAGCCGAGTTCGACCTGAAGCCGGTCTCCGGTGATGACGGCGATCAGGCCGGCGGCGAAGACGTCGCCGGCGCCGGTGGCGTCCTCGACCTGGTCGTCGGGGAGCACCGCCTGGGAGTAGAAGTCATCCAGGGCCTTGCCCCTCTCGCGGCGCCAGGACTGGATTCCCGCGCGGCGTTTCACCACGATCACACTGCGGTCGCCGGTGACCCGATCCAGGAGGCGCGCGGCGACATCCGCCTCGGTGTCCTGGTCGGTGCGGCGGCCCAGTTCGTGGAACTCGCGGTGGTTGAGCAGCAGGTAGTCGGCCAGCGCGACGATCGCTTCGGTCTCCGGGGTGGGCTGGGCGCTCCAGACGTGGCCGGGGTCGACGCTGATCAGGGTGTGGGGGCTGGCCCGCTTGACCGCCGTGAGAAGGGCGAGGAGCTGCGCGGGGGTGCGGTCGTCGAGGAAGGAGGTGACGTGGATGACCCGGGCGTCGGACAGGTAGGCGACGAGCTCGTCGAAGGAACGGTCAAGGTGGTCGGCCATGGCGGCATTGGCACCGGCATGGGTGAGCAGGGTGCGTTCACCGTCCTCGGTGAAGGAGAAGCACACGCCGCACAGGTGCTCGTCGTCGCGGAAGACGAACGAATGGTCCACGCCCAGTGCTTCCATCTGCTGAACGGCCGACAGACCCGGGCCGGGCACGCGCCCGGCGACGCCGACGTATCCGAGGCGCAGGTCGAGCTGGAGCTGCGCGAGCGTGTGGATGGCGTTGTAGGCGGAGCCTCCGAGCGAGGTCTGGAGGGACGCGGCGTTGACGGCTTCCAGTGCCGCGTACACGGTGGCCTCGTCAACGGCACTCTCCGTGCCCCACTCGGGTGCCGGCCGCCCGGCGTCGAGCAGACCGGCGATCCGTTCGACGAGCGGCGTGGGGCGCTCGGTGTCCTTTCCCCGCTCGGAGCCCCTCTCCCGGTCGGAGTGGGTGATGTAGTCGAGGTTCAGGGCTCCGATCCCGACCACATCCAGCGCGAAGCCGGGGCGTGGCGAAACCGCCGGCCTGTTGGTGGGGTCACTGGTCATGGCGACTGCCTCCTCGCGTCAGAATGCCCTCCCTGATCAGCATCCGCTCCAACTCCAAGAACGTGCTGTGGATACGGTCGGGCCCGTAGTCGAGCCGAATCAGACCCGCGTTGTTGGAGAACGGTTCGCATCCCTCCTCGGCCAGGATGGCGACGCGTCCGAAGCCGTAGTAGCCCTGGAAGATGCCGACCTGGTGAACGGTGTCCTCGCCGGCGCGCCTGCTCCCGCCGCCCATCAGGCGGGTGGCGGAGAGCACGCACACCGCGAAGCCGCTGCGGGCCAGCTGCTCCCGCATCAGCCGGGCGTACTCAGGGCCGGACGCGTGCTCGACGCTGAGCGCATGGACCGTGAGGTGACAGTCCTCGACCAGGAACTGCCGAAGGGTCTGCCACTGCGCGCCGCCGTCGTGGGCCACCAGTACCGCGGTGGCCCGGGCTCCCGGCCCGGTCAGGGTCTCGGCCGACTGCAGGAAACCGTCCCGGCCCAGCGCTGACGCGCCGGAGGCCGGGCGGTGTGCGGTGCGGTGCCGTGACAGGCTCAGGCCGAGGTAGGAGCCGAGCTCCACCTGCAGCCGCCGGGAGGTGGCTGCCGCGAGGACGGAGGCGGCGAACACGTCTCCGGCACCGGTGGCGTCCTCCAGTGGCTTCTCGCGTACGGGCCTGCGCAGTTGGAACCGCTGCTCAAGGACGCCCTGCGGGGAGGAACGGAAGACCTTCACGAAGTCGTAGCGCTTGGTGACGAACACCGTCGCCGTGGCAGAGCACCGGGCCAGAACCCGGGCGGAGAGCACCTCGTCGGACTCGCCGAGCGCGTACTCGCCCAGCGCCCTGAATTCGCGGTGGTTGACGAACAGCAGGTCGCTCAGGGCGAGGATTCCGTCGATCGCCTCGCTCCGGTGCTCGGCCCAGTCGAATCCCGGGTCGAAGCTGATCCTCAGTGCCGGATTGCGCAGGCGCGCGTCGGTGAGCACGCGCAGCATCAGCGGGGGCGTGTCCGCGTCCAGGAAGGAGGTGACATGCACGATCCGTGCCGCGGCGAGGTAGTCGGCGATCTGATCGCCGTACCGAAGCAGGTGATCCGCCATCGCGAAGTTCGCGCCCGGATGCGTGAGCATCACCCGCTCCACGTCGTCCGGGTAGGACAGGCACACCCCGCACAGCAGGTCGGGGCGCCGCCCCACGAACCGCCGGTCGATCCCGAGCCGGTCCATCTGTCCCACGAAGGACAGCCCGGGGGTCTCCATCCGGCCGACCACCCCGACGTACCCGAGCCGGATGTCGAGCCGCATCTGGGCCAGCGTGAAGATGGTCAGCCACGCCGACCCGCCCAGCGAGGCGTCCAGCGACGAGGTGCCCAACCGCTCGATCGCCCTGGCGATGGTCGCGGCGTCGACCGGTCCCTCGGTGTTCCACTCGAAGCGGGCCGTCGATTCCGACACCTGCTCCGTCATCCCGGCCGACAGCCGGGACGCGCTCGCGATGTAGTCGACGTTCAGTGCCCCGAACCCCACCACCTCGACGGACCGCAGCCCCTGCGCTAAGTCTCCAACACCGTCCACGGCGCCCCCCACCAGATTCGTCGCTTCCTCTGCGCCGAGTCATACCCTCCCCGGGGGTTCATCCACCGCACGACGGGGGAGCGCTCAGGCGCGGGCGGTCTCGGTCCTGGTCTCGGTGTGGGTGCGCCGCAGGAAGCGGATCAGGGGGGCGCTGTCGAACTGCACCACCTCGACGCCGGTCGCCGAATGGAGCTCGACGACCAGCTGGGCCCGGCCGCACGGCCAGATCCGGTAGCCGTCGTGCTCGACCGGGGCGCGCAGCCCGCGCTCCAGTAGCTCGCGTTCGAGGGCCCACTCCGCGCCGCCGGGGAAGGCGACACGGATGGTATGCGGAGCGGCGGCGGTGTCGTATCGCAGCTCGACCGGGACCGTGGGCAGGTCGCGGGCGTCGGTGACGAGCCGGGCGCGGGCATGTTCTTTGATCACGGGGGACATGGGCCGGCTCCTCCTGTATGTGTGACTTCGTCCTCTAATGTCCCATATTTTACGTAAAGAGCACTGTGGGAACCCTGGGCAGTTGTGACGGAAGCGCTCTTGCGAACAGTTCGCAACAAGGTCCTATTATTGAGAGGTTCATGACCCCGCGCAGCAATGCAGGAACGCAGGAAGCGGAGCCTCCCCATGCATGTACCCGACGGATTCATCAACGCACCCGTCTCCGCCGTAGCCGGAGTCGTGGCCGCCGGTGCCGTGGCCGTCAGCCTGAAGGGGGCCCGCCGGGAACTGGACGAGAAGACCGCGCCGCTGGCCGGACTGGTCGCCGCCTTCATCTTCGCCGTACAGATGCTGAACTTCCCGGTCGCCGCCGGTACCAGCGGCCACCTGCTGGGCGGGGCGCTGGCCGCGATCCTGGTCGGGCCGTACACCGGCATCCTCTGTATTTCCGTCGTCCTGCTGATGCAGGGCATCCTGTTCGCCGACGGCGGGCTCACCGCGCTCGGCGTGAACATCCTGGACATGGGCATCGTGACCACCGTCGTCGCGTACGCCCTCTTCCGCGGACTGGTCGGCCTGCTGCCGCGCACCCGCCGCTCCACGACCGGCGCCGCCTTCGTCGCCGCACTCGTCTCCGTACCGGCCGCGGCCTGCGCCTTCACGCTGATGTACTGGATCGGCGGCACCACCGACATCCCGATCGGCAAGGTCTTCACCGCGATGGTCGGGGTCCACGTCCTGATCGGCATCGGCGAGGCCGTGATCACCGCGCTGACCGTCGGCGCCGTCATCGCCGTACGCCCCGACCTGGTCCACGGCGCCCGCGGGCTCACCGCCCCGCTCAAGCTCCGGATCGACGGCGAACTCGTCGACGCACCCGCCCCCGAGCCCGTCGCCGCGGCCCCGGCCGCCCGCTCCAACCGGGGCCTGTGGGCCACCGGCCTGGTCACCGCGCTGGTGCTCGCCGGCTTCGTCTCCTTCTACGCCTCCGCCAGCCCCGACGGCCTGGAGAAGGTCGCCGGCGACCAGGGCATCGACAAGAAGGCCGAGGAGCACGCGTCCAAGGACTCCCCGCTCGCCGACTACGGCGTCAAGGACATCTCCGACGCCCGGATCTCCGGGGGACTGGCCGGAGTGATCGGCGTCGGCGCCACCCTCGTCGTCGGCAGCGGCGCCTTCTACGTCGTGGCCCGCCGCCGTCGTGCGACGGACGAGCCCGCGGACGGCACCACCCGTACCGACGAGAAGGTCTGATGGGCGCGGGGCACGCCCACAAGCTCTACCGGCACGGGCACTCGCCCGTCCACGACCTGCCGCCGCACTGCAAGCTCGCCGCCGTCTTCTGCTTCGTCGTGGTCGTCGTCACCACCCCGCGCGAGGCGGTGTGGGCCTTCGGGCTGTACGCGCTGCTGATCGCCGGCGTCACCGCACTCGCCCGCATCCCGGCCGGCTTCCTCCTCAAACGGCTGCTGATCGAGGTGCCGTTCGTCGCGTTCGCGCTGCTCATGCCGTTCGTGGTGCCCGGCGAGCAGACCCATGTGCTCGGCCTCTCCGTCAGCGTCCCCGGCCTCTGGGGCGCCTGGAACGTCCTGGCCAAGGGCACCCTCGGCGTCGCCGCCTCCGTGCTCCTCGCCTCCACCACCGAACTGCGCTCCCTGCTGCTCGGCCTCCAGCGCCTGAAGCTGCCGCCGCTGCTCGTCCAGATCGCCTCCTTCATGATCCGGTACGGCGATGTGATCACCGACGAGATGCGCCGGATGTCCATCGCCCGCCGCTCGCGCGGCTTCGAGGCGCGCGGGGTACGGCAGTGGGGCGTGCTGGCGAAATCGGCCGGCGCGCTCTTCATCAGGTCCTACGAGCGCGGCGAACGCGTCCACCTCGCGATGGTCAGCCGCGGTTACACCGGCACCATGCCGGTCATCGACGAGGTGACCGCCTCGCGCACCCAGTGGGCGTACGCCTCGGCACTCCCCCTGCTCGCCCTCGTCGTGTGTCTGCTGGGATGGACCGTATGAGCCAGTCCCCCGTCGCCCCCGTGCCGACCCCGCCGCCGTCCCTGGAGGTCGGCGGTCTCGCCTACGCCTACCCCGACGGCCACCAGGCGCTCTTCGGCGTCGATCTGACCGTCGCGCGCGGCGAGCGCGTCGCCCTGCTCGGCCCGAACGGAGCCGGCAAGACCACGCTCGTCCTGCACCTCAACGGCATCCTCGACGCGGGCGCCGGCACCGTCCGGGTCGCCGGGCTCCCGGTGGAGAAGCGCAACCTCGCCGAGATCCGCCGCCGCGTCGGCATCGTCTTCCAGGACCCCGACGACCAGCTCTTCATGCCCACCGTCCGCGAGGACGTCGCCTTCGGGCCCGCGTCGAGCGGTCTGCGCGGCGCCGAACTGGAGGAGCGGGTCACCGACGCACTGAAGCAGGTCGGCATGGAGGAGTACCTCAACCGGCCGCCGCACCACCTCTCCTTCGGCCAGCGCCGCCGCGTCGCCGTCGCCACGGTCCTCGCGATGCGGCCCGAGATCCTCGTCCTGGACGAGCCCTCCTCCAACCTGGACCCGGCCTCCCGCCGCGAACTCGCCGACATCCTGCGGTCCTTGGACGTCACCGTGCTGATGGTCACGCACGACCTGCCGTACGCCCTGGAGCTGTGCGGCCGCGCGGTCATCCTCAGCGACGGGGTCATCGTCGCCGACGACCGCACCCAGGACCTGCTCTGCGACGAGCAACTGATGCGCGCGCACCGGCTGGAGCTCCCCTTCGGGTTCGACCCGCGCTCCGTGAAGGTGAACATGAGGTAACGACCTCACCCGCGATTGGCAGCGGCGTCCGCTGACAATCGCGGGTGAGGTCGTGCCCCGCCCCACATCCGACCTGCGGCGCAATGCACCATGGGGGGATGAGCGGGAGCGCGGGAACAGGCGTGGACGTACGGGGCGCGGTGGTGCCCGGATTCGAACCGGTCCGGGATGCCTTCATCCGTAACTTCGAGCAGCGCGGCGACCGCGGGGCAGCGGTCACCGTCTACCGGCACGGGCGCAAGGTTGTCGATCTGTGGGCCGGGACCAGAGACGTCGACGGCGTGGAGCCGTGGGCCGTCGACACCGTGCAGGTCGTCCGCTCGGCCGGCAAGGGCATCGCCGCCGCCGTCCCGCTGCTGCTGCACCAGCGCGGCCAGATCGATCTGCACGCGCCGGTCGGCACCTACTGGCCCGAGTTCAAGGCCAACGGCAAGGAGCGCGTACTCGTGCGCCACCTCCTCGCCCACCGCGCCGGGGTCCCGGCCCTGGACCGGACGCTGACCCCCGAGGAGGCGGCCGACGGGGTGAGCGGGCCGCGGGCCGTCGCCGCCCAGCGCCCCGAGTGGGAGCCCGGCGCCGAACACGGCTACCACGCGCAGACCTACAGCTGGCTCCTCGGTGAACTGGTGCGACGCGTCACCGGACGCACCGTCGGCCGCTGGGTGGCCGAGGAGATCGCCCGCCCGCTCGGCCTGGACTTCTGGTTCGGCATCCCGGCGGACGAGGCACACCGGGTGGGCCGGATCGGACCGGCCGAGGCACCCGCGGGCGACGGCACGGGCGCGCTGCGGATGCGCCCCAAGCGCTCCGTCGTCGACGCCTACCGCGACCCGGACTCGCTGACCCGCCGGGCGTTCGGCGCCATCGACCCGTTCCCCGACGAGAACGACCCCGGCTACCGGGCGGCCGAACTCCCCGCGTCCAACGGCATCGCCACCGCCCGGGGTCTGGCCCGCTGCTACGCCGCGATGATCGGGCCGGTCGACGGCCACCGGCTGTTCGCCCCCGCCACGCTGACGCTGGCCCGCACCGAGGAGTCCGCGGGCCCCGACCGGGTGCTGGTCGTCAACACCCGTTTCGGGCTCGGCTACATGCTGCACGGACCGGCCTCCCCGCTGCTCTCCCCGGGCTCCTTCGGTCACCCCGGCCGGGGCGGTTCGCTCGGCTTCGCCGACCCCGAAGCGGGCATCGCGCTCGGCTATGTGACGAACGGTCTGCAGAAGGGAGTCACCGCCGACCCCCGTGCCCAGGCACTGGTCCGCGCAGTACGGTCGGCGCTATGACTTCTGCTGAGCTCGCGCGATTCGACGGATACGGCGTCCTCATCACCGGTGCGGGCCAGGGCATCGGCGCCGCCACGGCTCACCGGCTCGCGGCCGAGGGGGCCCGGGTCCTGGTCACCGACCTGGACCCGGACCGGGCCGCGCGGGTGGCGGCGCGGATCGTGGCGTCGGGCGGCACGGCAGAGTCGCTGGGCTGCGACGTGACCGACCGGGCGGCGGTCGAGGCGGCGGTGGCCCACGCGGTCTCGGCGTTCGGCGCGCTCGACGTACTGGTGAACAACGCCTACGCGTGCACCGCGGACGCCGCGCTCTTCGAGGACGAGCAGGACGAGGTCTGGGAGCGCGACCTCGACGTCACACTCAGCGGCGCCTACCGCTGCTCGCGTGCCGCGCTGCCCCACCTCGTGGCGTCCGGCCGGGGCGCGATCGTCAGCATCGGATCGGTCAACGGCGTGCAGGACTTCGGCAACCACGCCTACAGCGCCGCCAAGGCGGGCCTGGGCAGCCTCACCCGTACGCTCGCGGGCCACGCCGGACCGCGCGGGGTGCGGGTCAACCTGGTCACGCCCGGCACGATCCGTACCGACGCCTGGTCCGGCCGCGACGCCGAACTCTCCCGGGTCAGCGGCCTCTACCCGCTCGGCCGGATCGGCGAGCCGGAGGACATCGCGGCCGCCGTCGCCTTCCTCGCCTCCCGCGACGCGGCCTGGGTCACCGGGACGACGCTGTGCGTGGACGGCGGGCTGACCGCGGTGAACACGGGCTTCCGGCAGGCGATCGCGAAGGAGTAGCGGGCCGCCGCGAACGCTCGCTCCGCTCCTGTGCAAGTACGGGGTGAGACCGCCACCCGGGCGGGATCGGACAGGAGACCCCATGGATCCGGACGAGGACCTGCTCACTCGCGCCGCACGCGAGCCGACGGCCTTCGAGCCACTGGTCGCCCGGCACTCCGCCGCCCTGCACGGCTATCTCGTACGCCGGGCGCCCGCGGCCGCCGACGACCTGCTCTCCGAGGTATGGCTCCAGGCCTATGCCCACCGCGGCACCTACGACGCGGCGCGCGGCTCCGCCAAGGGCTGGCTGTTCGGCGTCGCCAGGAACGTCCTGGCCCGGCACCGGCAGTCCACGGCCCGCGCCGCCGATCGCCCGCAGGTGCCTGCCGACGCCGTCGTGGGCGACCCGTGGCAGGCCGTCGACCAGCGGCTCGACGCCGCCGCCGTGGGCCCGCAGCTGCGCAGCAGACTCGCCGAACTGTCCGAAGCGGAAAGGGAGCTGCTGCTGCTCGTGGCCTGGGAGCAGCTGACCCCGGCCGAGGCGGCCGCCGCCCTGGGGATACCCGCCGGCACCGCCCGCTCCCGACTGCACCGGGCCCGCGCCCGGCTGCGCGACGGACTCTCCGGCCCCGCCCGTACGACCCTCACGGGAGACTTCGCATGACGAACGACGACCAGTACACCGACGTGCTCGACTTTCCCGGCGCCGCCGCCCTCGAACGCGCGGGCCGGACCGAACCGCTCGACCCCGTCGTCCAGGCGCGGGCCCACTCACTCGTCCTCGGGGCGATCGCCGCGGACGCCGAGGCGACCGCCGTGCCCGCGCCCGCGGTGCGGCCCCGCTCCGGCCGGCGTCGGCTGCTCGTCGCCGCCGCCGCGGTCGCGGCCGTCGCGGCGGGCGCTGCCGTCCTCCCGGTCACCGACATCGGCGGCGGGCCCGCCGCCGGCGCCTCGGCGGCCGATGTGTTCGGCGCCATGGCGGACCGGGCGGCCGCGGGGAGCCCGAGCGCCGCCCCGTACTGGAGGACGACCGTGAAGACGTGGGTGGAGGGCCGACGGGCCTACACCGACGACATCCTTCTGGGCCGGGACGCGGTGGTCGTCAAGGCCGCGGACGGCCGGACCGTCACCAAGAGGATTCCGGGGGGCACCAGTTGGCCCGTCGGCAAGGGCGAGGTGAGCTGGGACGGCCTCGGCGATCTGCCCTCGGAGCCGGACGCGCTGCGGCGTGCCCTGTCGGCCGGGGCCGACGGGCCGGACGACGCCGCCGAGCAGACCGTCCAGCAGGCCGGCCGGCTGCTGACCGACGCACCCCTCTCACCGCGTCTGCGGTCCGCGCTCTTCCGCGTCCTGGCGAAGACGCCCGGGGCCACGGTGACGGAGGGGGTGAAGGACGGCAACGGCCGTTTTGGCACCCGGATCTCCTGGAGGTGGGAGGCGCGTCCCACCGAGAGCAACAAGGAGGACTGGGGCTGGGAGCCGGCGCGGGTCGCGGGCGAGGAGGACAAGGGCGGCTGGAAGATGGCCACGGCCGCGACACTGCGCCCGAACTGGATCGTGTCCCCGTCCGACGGCCGCCTCCTGGAGCTCGGCCTCGACCCGGACGACAGGCCCGGTCATGTCGTCCAGCGGCAGACGTATCTGTACGCGGGCCCGGCGAACAGCACGCGCTGAGGTCCCGTACCGCACACAGCGCGGCACCGGCCTCCCGGGGCAGTCCCGGGAGGCCGGTGCGGTGGGTATCCCGTGTGCCGCCGGGACCCGGCCCTGCTCCGGGTCAGCGGTTGGTCGCGTCGTCGTACACGCCCACGATCCGCTCCAGGAAGGCTGCCACGACGGCCTGTTCGCCCGGCGAGAGCTCCGCGGCGGCGTCGGTGACGCCCCTGATGACCGGTGCCACGTGCTCGTACGCCGTGGCGCCCCAGTGCTCGGCCGGGGTGACGATCACCTTGCGGCGATCGGTGGGGTGCGGCTCGCGGGTGGCGTGACCGGCCGCGACGAGCCGGTCGATCACCAGGGTCGTCGCCGCCGTCGAGGCGTCCAGCCTGCGGGCGAGCTCGGTGGGCGTCGTCGGCCCGACGTTGACGAGGTGGTCCATCACGGCGAGGCCCGCCGCGTCCACCCGCAACCGCCGCCCCAGATATCGCTCGAAACGCTGCTGCCGGAGCGTCAGGTTCCGTAGCTGCTCGCGGATGGCGTCGCCGGTCATCGCGGAGCCTGCGGGCGCCGGTGCGACCGCGGCGGGGTCGGTGGCGGGCGGTTTGACATCCATGCCGCTCAGGATACTCTCGATATTGCTAAGAATATTGGTAATCAATGATCTGAGGTAAAATGAGCGCGACGGAGCCGATCGCCGCACCGGGCGCCGACCAGGGCCCGCATCCGACCGGGGAAACCCCCTACCGGTGGCGCTGGCTGATCCTGGCGGTGATGCTCGTCGCGGAGATCATGGACCTGCTGGACGCGTCCATCGTCAACGTGGCCGGACCGGAGCTGGAGAAGTCGCTCGGGGCGGGCCCGGTCGGCCTCCAGTGGGTGATCGGCGGCTACGCACTCACCCTGGGCGCGGGCCTGATCCTCGGCGGCAGGCTCGGCGACCGGTACGGGCGGCGCCCGATGTTCCTGCTGGGCCTCGCCGCCTTCACGCTCACCTCGCTGCTCTGCGCGTGCGCACCCACCATCGAGTCGCTGATCGTCTTCCGGCTGCTCCAGGGCACCGCGGGCGCGATGCTCCTGCCACAGGGCCTCGGGCTGCTGCGGGAGAACTTCTCCGGCGCCGAACTCACCAAGGTCTTCGGCATCTTCGGCCCCGTCCTGGGCCTCGGCGGCATCGTCGGCCCGGTCCTGGGCGGCGGACTGATCCAGGGCGACTTCCTGGGCCTGGGCTGGCGGCTGGTCTTCCTGGTCAACCTGCCCATCGGCATCGTGGCCCTGATCGTCGCCGCGAAGGCCGTACCGAAGAGACCGGGCGACCGCACCGTGGTCGTGGACGGCGTGGGGGCCGCCCTGGTGGCCCTGTCCTGCGCCCTGCTGGTCCTGCCGCTGAACCAGGGCCAGGACGCCGGCTGGCCGCTGTGGACCTGGCTGTGCATGGCCGCGTCCGCCCTCGGCTTCGCCGCCTTCGCGCTCCAGCAGCGCCGCACCGCCGCCCGGGGGCGTCAGCCGCTGGTGACACCCGCGCTGCTGCGCAAGCCCGCGTTCACCGTGGGGCTCGGCGGGATCGCGCTGTTCTTCGGCGGACTGGTCGGCAGCCAGCTCGTCCTGACCCTCTACCTCCAGATCGGGCAGCGCTTCACCGCGGGTGAGGCCGGTCTCGGTAATCTGCCGCTCGCCGTGGGGACCGCGATCGGCGGTGCGGTCAGCGGCGCGTTCCTCGCCGAGCGGATCGGCCGGGCGGTCCTGCAGATCGGCCCGCTCGTGCAGCTCGCGGGCGCCGGACTGCTCTGGTACGAGCTCGGCGCCACCGGCTCGTTCTCCGTCTGGGACATCGCGCCGGGCGTGGCCGTCTCCGGCATCGGCGCGGGCATGGTGATCGCCGCCCTGTTCAGCTTCATCCTCGCCGCCGTCGACGACAGCGAGATCGGCTCCGCCTCCGGCGTGCTCACGGCGGTGCAGTCCATTGGCGGTTCGATCGGGGTGGCGGTCTTCGGTTCGGTGTTCTTCGACCGGGCCGGGGCGGGTGAGTTCACCGCCGGCTACCGCCACGCACTGATCGCCCAGGCCTGCCTGCTGGTCGCCTTCCTGGCCATCACCCTGCTGCTGCCGAAGAAGGCGCGGCCCGAGGGCGAGGAGTACGCGGGGGTTCGCGAGGACGCCGCGGTGTGAGGGCTGCGGGCAGGGGGCGCCACGCACACCACCGGCCTCCCGGGGGCAGTCCCGGGAGGCCGGTGCGCGGGGTAGCCGTCCCCTCAGGCGGGTATCCGCAGGTGCCGCTTCTGCTTGCCCTCCGCGTTCTCCGCGTCCCCCCGGGTGGCTCCGCGGGAGGTGAGCAGCCGGTCCGCGGCCAGCACGCCGGGACCGGAGAAGGCGATCAGCAGCAGCGTCCAGCAGAAGAGGACCGCGGCCTCGCCGCCGTTCTCCATCGGGAGCAGGCCCCGCTGCTGGTGCACGTCGAAGTACGCGAACGCCATGGAGCCGGAGCCCACCAGAGCGGCCGTTCTCGTACCGAGGCCGAGGAACACCAGGGCGCCCCCGGCCAGTTGGATGACAGCGGCGTACCAGCCCGGCCAGGTGCCCGCCGGAACCGGTGAGTCACCGAGGACGCCGAACAGCGAGGCGACCCCGTGGCAGGTGAAGAGCAACCCGATGACGATGCGGAACAGGCTGAGCGCGTAGGGCTGTGCCCGCCCCGGGCGAGTGATCATCATGAGGGCCGGTCTCCCGTCAGCTGTAGACGCCGAACTCGTAGATCGAGTAGCCGTAGTCGGTGCCGCGGGCCGTGCCGTTGATCCGCACGTACCGGCCCGTGCCATTGACGTCGAAGTCGTCGATGTCACCGTTGCCGTCGGTCACCGACTTCACCGTCGTCCAGTTCTGCCCGTCCTGGGACGTCTGGATTTCGTACCCCTTGGCGTACGCCGACTCCCAGGCGATCTGCACGTGCTTGAAGCTCTTCGAGGTGCCGAGGTCGACCTGGAGCCACTGCGGGTCGCTCCAGTCACTGGCCCAGCGGGTGTCGGACTTCCCGTCCACCGCGTTGGCCGCACCGCACGGGCAGCCGCCGGTCGGGTCGGTCTGGAACGAGGACGCGGTGGCGGTCCTGCCCAGGGCCACGTTCGTCCCGTCCGCCCTCGGCGGGATCACCTTCAGCGACTTGGTCTCGATGCCCGCGTTGCCGTGGCCGTCGGTGGCCTTCACATAGACCTTGTAGACACCCGTCCTGCTCGGCGCCTTCGCGGTCAGCGTGCCGTCACCGTTGTTCCTGGTCTCGGCGGGGACGAGCGACTTGTTCTGGTCGATGTAGTTGCTGCTGAACAGCACCTGGTAGCTGATCGCGTCGCCGTCCGGGTCGGACGCCCGGGTCCTGATCCTCACGTCACCCCCGGTGGGGACGCCGGAAGTGGCGCCGTCCACCGCCATGTCCGTGACTACCGGCGGGGTGTTGTCGCCCGAGGTGTTCGCCCCGTACGCCTTCTTCACGGCGTAGTACGAGAGCCGCTTCTGGCCGCCCGGCAGCAGGTTGAACCAGACGCCGCCGAAGTCGTCCTCGACGCCGTAGTGGAACATCGTGGCGCCGAGCGCGACCCCGGTGTGGCCGGTGATACAGCCCCACGCCTTGGTGTAGCCCTCGCCCTTGGCGACATCGGTCGGCTCGGTCGGTACGCCGTTCGCGTCGTCGTCGACCTCCCACTCACCGGCCGGGCCCGTCTCGGTGACGATGTAGGGCTTGTCGTAACCACCCTGCTCCCAGTCGGACTTGATGGTGCACACCGCGTTGTAGGCGTTGACGGCGTACAGGTCGAGATCCGGGGCGTTCCTCTTGTAGTACGGCCAGGCGCCCGTCCAGGCGTCGGTCGAGGTGACCGGGTGGTTGGGGTCGACCGCGTGGATCTTCTTCGCGATGTCGTTCACGAAGGTGGTGTACGCGTTGCGCTGGGCCTCCAGCTCGTCACCGCCGTAGCAGTTCTGCAGGCCGAGCGTCGACTCGTTGCCGACGTTCCACATCAGCACGCCGGGGTTGTCCTTGTAGGTGTCCACCCACTTGGGGAACTCCGCGAGCATGTTGTTCTTGTACTCGGTGTCCGTCAGGTAGTTGACGCAGCCGCCGCTGCCCGGCCCGCCGCCCGGCTGGAGCCAGAAGCCCGCGATCACCTTGACGCCGTGGGCCGCCGCCGAGTCGAAGAGCGGCTTGCTGGTGGCGTCGGTGCCCCAGGTGCGGATGGTGTTGACGCCCATGGACGCCACGTCCGGCATGTACTTCTCGGCGTCGGCGGCCGAGGGGCCCCAGGTCAGACCCTTGACCGTATACGGCGAACCGTCCACGGTCAGCTGCCAGGCACCCTGCGAACCGGTGACCTTGACGACGCTGCCGGCCGCCTGGGCGGCGGGCGCCTGGAGGGCCACCAGGGCGCCGGCCAGCAGTGCCGTGGCCGCCCAGGGGGCCACGAGGCGTTTGGCCGATCGGGTGGGGGGTTGGCGCATCTCATTCTCCTTGCGGGTGGGGGGAGGCCGGTGGGGGAGCAGCGGCCCGGGTGATCTTGGAGAGCGCTCTCCAAGACAGGCCGAAAAAAGGCCCCTGACCCGGGGGTGCGGATGTGCTGCCGTGCGGGCTACGGGAGTTCGTAGTCCCCGTTGAGCACGGGGCCCGCCCCGGGGTGGTTCTCGTCGTAGCCGCGCGGGTCGCACTGGAGGCCGCCCTTGACGCAGTGGGTGACCATCGCGTCGAGCGTGGCGGCGTCCCAGCCGTTCATGAAGTCGTAGTGGAAGGAGAAGCCGGCACCGCTGGCCAGTTTCACCCGTGACATGTCTCCGTTGACCGGCCAGGCCATCTTGAACTCGATCATCGGCAGCGCGACGGGGTGGTCGGCCGGGCAGGAGTTGTAGTTGGCGCCGCCCGCCACCGGGTACGCCATGTGGCTCTTGTGGTCGGGCGTGTCCAGGTGGATGCCGTCCCAGCAACTCGGAGCCTGGAGGCGCAGGTTGAGGTAGGTGTCCCGGCTGGTCGGGCAGGTGGCCGGGAAGTCGTAGTTCTTGAACGACTCGCCGCACTCCCAGCCCTCGACGGTGCCCTTGAGGTTCTTGAACTCGTCCTTGGTCTGCATCGGGCTGCCGACGACGTAGCGCAGTCCCCTCGGGAAGGGGCGGACGCTTCGGTAGTCGGTGACTCCCGACTTGTAGTAGATGGTCTGGACGCCCTCGGGGAGGATCTTCGTGTCCCCGTTGAACAGGCTCGGCATCCAGTACCCGGACTTGTCGCCGGGGGCCAGGCAGGTGGTGTCGCCCGCCTCCAGCGAGGCCGTGGTGGTGTTGGCGTTCGTCGTGGTGTTGCCCATGAACGTGTGGTCATGGGACTTCCCGGGCTGCCCCGGGTAGACGATCGGGTCGTCCGGAGCGGTGTGCGTCGGGGCGCACTTGGCCTGGAACTCGTGGAAGTACGCCTGCGGCGGAACCTCCATCGAGGGGGTGACGCCGGTGACCGGCGGGTCGGCCATGATGTAGCCGTCCCCGTCCGGGTCGTCGCCCGAGGCCTTGGTGGAGGCGGCCATGCCGGGCATCCCCGGCATGGAGTACGCGGCGTGCCCGGCGTGCGAACCCGCCGCCGCGGCCGTCGTTTCGGTGGACGCGTTCGCTGTCGCGGCGATCCCGGCGATCCCGGCCGTCGTCAGGGTCAGCGAGGTGAACAAGAGCAGTCCGGTGAGTGTTCTCGACCTCCGTGGCATGGAGACCTCCTGCTGCGTGGGTGGGGGTGCATGAGGGCGGGAGAGCGCTCTCCCGGTTCGGAGTGTTCCGCTCCTGACAAGAGCGTGTCAATAGTTTGTGAACGACCTCCGCCCCGCCCGGAGTTGCCGGAGCGGGGCAGCTTGGTGGCGGTGGGGCCGGGTGACCTGCGAGGAGGTCCACGGAGTGTTCAACTCGTGTGCAACGTGAACCTGTTACCAGTAGGCCGGCTGTCGGTGAGGTGGCCCACGTGGAGCGTCCGGACGGGCGGGTGTCGTGTCCAGGTGGAGCCGGCGGCTGAAGGTGCCTCGCCCGGTCAGGAGGCGGTCAGGGGAACCCCGTTCCCCGTGGAGGTCGTGGCCAGCAGGACGAGGTCGGCCTCCAGGGCGCTCGGGTAGCGGCGGAGCTGGCGCCGGCTGATCTCCTGAATCGGCAGGCGCTCCAGGTGAGGGTCGTATCCGCCAAACGCGTCCCGGCTGAGCACGCGTGCCGTTCCGGCCCATGCGCATGAGCGTTCCGGCAGGCAGGGCCTCCCGTTGCGGCGATCAGGGCCGGCACCTCGTGCTCATCGGGAGGCCTGCCTGCCTCCGCTCCCGCCCCGCGAAGCGATCCGAGCGCGTGCCGCGGTGGTGCGGGCCCGGTGACCTGGTGCTGGTCCGGGGCAGTGGCTCGCAGCGCGGGGATCGCGGCTGGATCGCTTCGCGGCCGGCGGCGTGGTTGCGGCTCCTCTGCATCGAGTCGGGGCGTCCGTGGCGGCTCCCCGACTTCAACTCGTGTGCAGCATCAGCCCGATGCCGACCACCATCAGCCCGGCCGCCGCGACCCGCGGGGCGCCGAACCGTTCCTTGAAGAACACCGTGCCGATGGCCGCGCCGACGATGATCGAGGACTCGCGCAGCGCCGCGACCGGGGCCAGCGGCGCCCGGGTCTGGGCCCACAGGACGAGTCCGTACGCGGTCACCGACAGGGCCGCGCCGAGCAGGCCGCGCACCGCGTACGGACGGAGCTGGGCGGTCAGGGCGGAGCGGCGGCGGTACAGGGCGTAGAGGGGGATGGCGGTGCCCTCCAGGATCATCAGCCAGGCGATGTACCCGAGCGAACTGCCCGAGGCGCGTACCCCCACGCCGTCGACCGTCGTGTAGCCGGCGATGGCGAGACCGGTCGCCAGCGCGGCCAGGATCGCGGGCCAGTGGGGGCGCTTGCCGGAGCCGCGGATGCCCCACAGGGCCAGCCCGACCAGCCCCGCCGAGGCCACCGCGACACCGGCGGTGGCCCAGCCGTCCGGGCGCTCTCCCACGAAGACGGCGGCGAGGACGGTGACCACGAGCGGGGCGGTGCCGCGGGCGATCGGGTACATCTGGCCGAAGTCGCCCAGGGTGAACGACCGCATCAGCAGCAGCATGTACGCCACGTGCAGGGCGGCGGAGAAGATCAGGTACGGCCAGGCCTCCGCCGCCGGGAACGGGACGAAGGGGGCCGCGGCGGCGCCGATCAGCAGTCCGCCGCCGGAGATCAGGGTGAACGAGATCAGCTGGTCCTTGATCGCGTGCGCGATCGCGTTCCACCCGGCGTGCGTGAACGCGGCGATCAGGACGGCGGTGGCCACCAGCGGCGTCATGCGGCCTGCTCGCGTACGTCCACCACCGTGCCGCCCGCGTGCCTGATCAGCGTCCCGGGGTCGAGCGGGAAGACCGTGTACGGGGTACCGGCCGCCGCCCAGACCACCTCGTGGGCGAGCAGCCCGCGGTCGGCGAGCACCCGGGTCCTGGTGCGGTGCCCGAAGGGCGGCACCCCGCCGATCGCGTAACCGGTGGCCTCCCGGACCACATCCGCTCCGGGCCGCCGGACCTTCGCCGCGCCCAACTCCTGCCGTACGCGTTCCACATCGACCCGCGAGGAGCCGTCCATCAGGACCAGGACCGGTACCCCGTCGGCCTCGAAGATCAGCGACTTGACGATCTCGCTGAGCGCGCAGCCCACGGCGGCCGCCGCCTCGGCGGCGGTCCGGGTGGCTTCCGGGAAGCGGCGGATCTCGACGTCCAGGCCCAGCTCGCGCAGGGCCTCGGCGAATCGGGGGTGGGCGGCGGCGCCGTCGCTGCCTGCCGGGGCGTTGGTGTCGGAAGTGCTCATGCCCCGCACGCTATCGGCCGTGGTCAGGGGCGGGCGAGCCGGATTCCCGGGCCGGGCGGACAGGCGTGCGAGCCGCCGTCACGGCCCCGCGAGCAGGACCTCCGCGACGACCGGGCCGGCCGCGTCCCCGCCGTGGCCGCCGGACTGGACGAGGGCCGCTGCCGCCAGGTCGTTGCTGAAACCGGTGAACCAGCTGTCGGACGTGGCGTGACCGCCGATCTCCGCCGAACCCGTCTTGGCGCCCTTGTCGCCGCCCACGCGCGCCATGGCCTGGGTGGCGGTGCCCTCCGGGGCCGTGGCGGTGTAGTGCAGCATCTCCTTCAGCTGCGCCGAGACCCCGCCCGGCAGCGGGTTCGCGGTGGCGAAGACCCGGTTGTCCAGGCTCTGCGCAACGATGTACGGCTGCCGGAAACGTCCGTTGACGGCGGTGGCGGTGACCGACGCCATGTTCAGCGGGTTCATCTGGACCTTGCCCTGGCCGATGTACGAGGCCGCCGTCTCCGCGCCTTCCGAGGCGGGCACCTTGCCGTCGACCGTGGCGATGCCGGTCCGCCAGACCTGGCCGATCCCGAAGTACTGCCCGGCTTCGTCCCGGAGCGCCGTGTCCCGCTTGCCGGCGCCGAGCGGCAGCACCGGCTTGATGAACGCGGTGTTGCAGGACCGGGCGAAGGCGGTCTTCAGGGTGGGATGCGGCATCGAGAACTCGTCCAGGTTGTGGAAGGTCACGCCCTCCCAGGGCACCGTGGACGGGCACTCGACCGCTGAGTTCGCGTTGCCGAGGCCGTTCTGGATGATCATCGCGGCGGTGATGATCTTCATCGTCGAGCCGGGGGCCACCGCTCCGCTCCGGGCCGGTTCGAAGCCGCTCGCCGGGTTGTTGGCGATGGCCCGGATCGCGCCGGTCGACGGCTCGACGGCCGTTACGGACGTCTTGTCGAACTTCTTCACCGCCCGCTCGGCCGCCGCCTGGACCTTCGCGTCCAGCGTGGTCGGGACCCTGCCCGGCTTCCCCTTCGCCAGGGTCAGCAGCGTCTTGTCGATGCCGTCCGCGTTCGCGCTGTTGATCCAGGTCTCGATACCGGTGGAGCCGCCGGCCTTCTCGCCGTACTTCTTGCGCAGTTCGTCCAGGATGCCGCCCAGCGAGGGGTACTTCTCCTTGCTGAGTACCTGGCCGTTGCGGTCGACCGCCTCGATCGACGCGGTCGACGCCTCGCCCGTCTCCAGCGTTTCGCCGGCCCGCAGTTCCGGGTGGACGACGGCGGGTTTCCAGTCGACGAGCGCGTGGCCGGTGGTCAGGCCGCGCACCACGGTCAGGTCGGATTCGTACGACCAGGCCTTGGTCTTCCCCTTGTACGAGACGGTTGCCCTGACCGTGTACGGGACCTTCGAGCCGGTCGCCGTGCCGGGGGTGATCACGGCCTTGGTGACATGAGCCGACTCGCTGTACTGCGTCAGGAGTGACTCGGCGTCCGCCTCGTTGTTGGTGAGCCGGGACGCGCCGGCCGCGTCACCCTTCGCCCACGCCGCGAGGAACTTCTTCGACGTCTCGGCTGTCTCCTGCTCGGTGACCGGGCCGGTCCTCACCTCTTCCGAGGCGGCCGTGATGTCCTTGCCGCCCCCGACGCCACTGTCCCCGAGCCCGTCCAGGACGTTGTACGCCCCGTAGCCCACCCCACCGACCACGACCGCGAACACCCCGCCGATCACGGCCACCTTCGTTCCACTGCGCATGTGCGCGGTCCCCCTCCCCAGGAAGCCCCCTTGAACACGTTCAAGGGGGCTTTTCCGGGCACCTTACGGGACTGCCGTGACAGCGGAGCCGGTTGTTATCGGAATGCGACCCGTTGCGGCATGAACGGAACGGTCAAATCCAGGTATCCAGCCACATGCGATCGCGCCAGGAGTTCTCCGGAATGGGGGTTCCTGTGTACAACGGCCAGAAATAGATGAAATTCCAGACGATCAGCAGGACCAGTACGCCTGCCACGACCGCCCCCAGTGTCCGGCGCCGTTCGCCCGAGGGATCACTGGTCGGCAGGCCCAATTCGTGTTTTGTCCCGGTACCCGCCGCCGGCCCCAGCATCGCGCCGATCATCATCGCCACCGCGAGGCACAGGAACGGCACGAACACGACCGCGTAGAAAAGGAAGATGGTGCGTTCCTGGTACAGGAACCACGGCACCCAGCCCGCGGCCACCCCGCAGGCGATCGCGCCCGCCCGCCAGTCGCGGCGGAAGAGCCAGCGCCACAGCACGTACAGCAGCGCGAAGCACGAGGCCCACCACAGCAGCGGCGTGCCGATGGCCAGCACCTCGCGGGCGCACTTGCCGGTCTCCGACGCGGCGCAGCCGTTCTGCTCCTCGTAGAAGTACGAGACCGGCCGGCCCAGCACGATCCAGCTCCACGGATTGGACTGGTAGGTGTGACCGGACGTCAGGTTCACATGGAATTCGTAGACCTGGTACTCGTAGTGCCACAGGCTGCGCAGCCAGTCCGGCAGCCAGGTCCAGCTGCCGCCCTTGCCGTCGGTCGCCGCCCAGTCCCGGTAGTAGCCGTGCCGGGTGGGGGAGTTGTGGACGATCCAGCCGGTCCACGAGGCGACGTAGGTGAGGATCGCGACCGGCACCGTGGAGACGAACGCCGGGACCAGGTCCCGCTTCAGCACCGTCACGTACGGCCGCACCGCACCCGCCGTACGCCTCGCGCCCACGTCCCACAGGACCGTCATCAGGCCGAACGCGACCATGATGTACAGCCCGTTCCACTTGGTGGCGAAGGCCAGGCCGAGCATGAGTCCGGCCGCGATCCGCCACGGCCGCCAGCCGAGCCGCAGCCGCTCGGCGACCCCGGCGTCCGGCCGCAGCACCCCGTCCGCGTCGACCGGCAGCGCGGCCGCGAGCCGGCGCCGCGCCCAGTCCCGGTCGATCAGCAGACAGCCGAACGAGGCCAGCACGAAGAACATCAGCACCAGGTCGAGCAGCGCGGTGCGGCTCATCACGAAGTGCAGCCCGTCCACCGCGAGCAGCGCGCCCGCCAGGCAGCCCAGGAACGTCGAGCGGAAGAGCCTGCGGCCGATCCGGCACAGCATCAGCACCGACAGCGTGCCGAGCACCGCGACCATGAACCGCCAGCCGAACGGGGTGAAGCCGAAGATCTGCTCACCGATCCCGATGATCCACTTGCCGACCGGCGGGTGCACCACGTAGCCGGGATCGACCGGGATGGTCACCTTGGACGGGTCGCTGAGGATCAGCTTGTCGATGTCCTTGGGCCAGGCCCCCTCGTAGCCCTGGTTGATCAGCGCCCAGGAGTCCTTGGCGTAGTACGTCTCGTCGAATATCACCGCGTGCGGGCTGCCCAGGTTCCAGAACCGCAGCACCCCGGCGACCAGTGCCACCAGCAGCGGGCCGCCCCAGGCCGACCAGCGCAGCAGCCGGTCCGCGAGCACCGGGGGCACTCCGAGCACCGCCCACAGCCGGCTCCCGGGGCGGGTGTACGGCGGCACCAGCCGTTCCCGCAGCCCGATCCCGGGCCGCGGTGAATGGCCGAAGCGGCGCAGCCGCTGCTGCCAGGAAGTCGGCTCCGGGCCGTACTGATCCCCGGCGTCTTGGCCCTGCCGGGCATCGGGCGCTGTACTCGTCACCGCGCCATCGTAGGGAACGCATCTGTGCGAGCGGCGCCGCCCGTGCTGGGAGGATGGACGTTGTGACGGAGACGACTGGAACGCTGGTACTCGCAGGGACCCCCATCGGCGATGTGGCGGACGCCCCGCCACGCCTCGCCACCGAACTGGAGACGGCGGACGTCGTCGCCGCCGAGGACACCCGCCGGCTGCGCCGGCTGACCCAGGCGCTGGGCATCCACACCACGGGGCGTGTCGTGTCCTATTTCGAGGGCAACGAGTCCGCCCGTACGCCGGAACTCGTCGAGGCGCTGACCGGCGGCGCCCGGGTGCTGCTGGTCACGGACGCCGGAATGCCGTCCGTCTCCGACCCCGGCTACCGGCTCGTCGCCGCCGCCGTGGAGCAGGGCATCAAGGTCACCGCGGTGCCCGGCCCGTCGGCCGTGCTCACCGCGCTCGCCCTGTCCGGGCTGCCGGTGGACCGGTTCTGCTTCGAGGGCTTCCTGCCGCGCAAGGGCGGCGAACGCCTCGGTAAGCTGCGCGAGGTCGCCGACGAGCGCCGCACCATGGTCTTCTTCGAGGCCCCGCACCGCCTCGACGACACCCTGGCCGCGATGGCCGAGGTGTTCGGCGCCGACCGGCGCGCCGCCGTGTGCCGGGAGCTGACCAAGACGTACGAGGAAGTGAAGCGCGGTCCGCTGGGCGAACTCGCCGCCTGGGCAGCGAGCGGCGTACGCGGTGAGATCACCGTCGTCGTCGAGGGCGCGGCCGACTCCGGAGCCGAGGAACTGGACGCCGGGGAGCTGGTGCGCAGGGTGCAGGTGCGCGAGGAGGCGGGGGAGCGGCGCAAGGAGGCGATCGCCGCCGTCGCCGCGGCGGCCGGGCTGCCCAAACGCGACGTGTTCGACGCGGTAGTGGCAGCAAAGAATGCGGCTCGGACCGGCCCGTCGGAGGGCAAAGGACTATCGTGAAAAGCAAAGCGACAGCCGCGTACCGGCCCCTTTTGCCACGAGAAGGCCAAGACCGCTCCAACACTCGACAGGGCCCGGTGCGCTTCCGCCGGTAAAGGCGTCCACTGGATAACAGGACGCATTCTCCGGAGTGCTTGTCCGGCGGACAAGAGGAGCAGGCATGAGTGAGATCGCAGCAACCACCGTGCACGAGGCATATGCCTTCGCCTGCATGAGGTGCGGACACGGCTGGGAACAGGCCTACGAAATAGAGCACCACGTCGACGCGTCCAACAACGCTTTCGTGGTCTACAAGGCGGACGGCGAACGAGTGCCCTCCCCCCTTTCCACGCCCACCTGCACCAACTGCGGCGGGCACGTCGTGCGGATCATGCGGGCCGGCCGGGTCTCCACCGTTCAGCAGCTGCTGCAGAACCGCCGGCCCTCCGACGACGCCCGCGAACGGAAGGCCGAGGCGGTGGCCGCCACCGCGGCCCCCGCGGCCGAGCACCACTGGCACCTCGCCGACCTGCTGCATCCCTTCCACCGCAAGTGAGGTCAGGGCCACGGTCCTCGTACGATCGTGGCCATGAGCCGTACCGAACCCCCGCCGCTGCCCGAACCCCTCCGGGTACCGGTCGCCGATTCGCACACCCACCTGGACATGCAGGACGGCACCGTGGAGGAGGGCCTCGCCAGGGCCGCCGCGGTGAACGTGACCACCGTGATCCAGGTGGGATGCGACGTGAAGGGCTCGCACTGGGCCGCCGAGACCGCCGCCGCCCACGCGAGCGTGCACGCGGCGGTGGCCCTGCACCCCAACGAGGCGCCGCGGATCGTGCACGGGGACCAGGGGGGCACCTCCCAGCCCCCCGGGGCTGGGGGAGGCCGGTCGCGGCAGGGGGCGCGCGAGGCGGGCGGCAGGGGCGCCCTGGAGGAAGCCCTCGCCGAGATCGACGCACTGGCCGCGCTGGACCACGTACGGGGCGTCGGGGAGACCGGACTCGACTACTACCGGACCGGCCCCGAGGGCATGGCCGCCCAGGAGGAGTCCTTCCGGGCCCATATCGAGATCGCCAAGCGGCACGGCAAGGCGCTCGTCATCCACGATCGCGAGGCGCACGCCGATGTGCTGCGCGTCCTGGCCGACGCGGGCGCCCCCGAGCGGACCGTGTTCCACTGCTACTCCGGCGACGCGGACATGGCCCGGATCTGCGCGGACGCCGGGTACTTCATGTCCTTCGCGGGCAACATGACGTTCAAGAACGCCCAGCCGCTGCGCGACGCACTGGCCGTCGCGCCCACCGAACTGGTCCTGGTCGAGACGGACGCACCGTTCCTGACCCCCGCCCCGTACCGCGGACGGCCTAACGCGCCGTACCTGATTCCGGTCACGCTGCGCGCCATGGCGGCGGTGAAGGGCATCGACGAGGACACCCTGGCTTCGGCGATCGCCGACAACACGGCTCGCGCGTTCGACTACTGATCCGGTTGTCCCACGACTGTCGCGACGGTGGGTAGTCGCGCCGCTTTGGAGAGTCACCACCGCTCCGCTGTCGTCCGGGCGCCAAGAGTGAGCCGGCCGGTACGGATCTTCTGGAGCGTCGTGAGCAATTCGCAGGGCAGTCACCGCGCGGTACGGGGCAGGGGGCGGGCGGCGGACGCGGCGGCGCGCGGCCCCGCCACCGTCGTCGTTCCGGGCCCCTCGCCCGTACCGCGGCCCGTGCCGCCGCACGAGGAGCCGACACTTCCGGCGTGGCCACCGCACGCACCGACCGCCGTCGACCTGCCGAGGCCACCGCGCCCGCCCACCGCCGTCGGCCCGCCGCGCCCCGGCGCCGGGGCGGCCGCACCGGCGCGCGACTCCCGTACGGGCCCCGCGCAGGCCGCCATGGCCGCCGCCCTCACCGTCGCGTCCGGCGCCGTGCCCGCTGCCGGTGGTGGCCGGGCCGGTGCGCGGCGGGCGGGGCGGCGGCGCAGGGTGTCCGGCCGCCCCGAGAACCTGCGCCGCCTGGTGCCGCAGGCGCTCGTCGTCGCGTTCCTGGCGGGCGGCACCTGCGCGTTCATCGCCGACGACAAGGCGGTGACGCTGGACATCGACGGGGAGCCGCACCCTGCACACCTTCGCGGACGACGTCGGTGAGCTCCTCGCCGACGAGGGCATCGCCGTGGACGGGCACCGGACGGTCTCCCCGGTCCCCGCCACCGCTCTCCCCGGCCCTGGCCGCGCAGGCGGCGGGGGCGAGATCCGGGGCCGCCCGGCGGCCGTAGGCTTGACGGGTGAGCACCACAGAGCCCGACGCCCTCCTGGGCCCCGCAGACATCCGCGAGCTGGCCGCGACGCTGGGCGTACGCCCCACCAAGCAGCGCGGCCAGAACTTCGTCATCGACGCCAACACGGTCCGGCGGATCGTGCGGACCGCGGAAGTCCGCCCGGACGACGTGGTGGTCGAGGTCGGCCCCGGTCTGGGTTCGCTGACCCTGGCGCTCCTGGAGGCGGCCGACCGGGTCGTCGCCGTCGAGATCGACGACGTGCTCGCCGGCGCCCTGCCGGCCACGGTCGCCGCCCGGATGCCGGAGCGCGCGGACCGGTTCACTCTCGTCCACTCGGACGCGATGCAGGTACGGGAACTGCCGGGCCCGCCGCCGACCGCACTGGTCGCCAACCTTCCGTACAACGTCGCCGTGCCCGTGCTCCTCACCATGCTCGACCGCTTCCCGACCATCGAGCGGACCCTGGTCATGGTCCAGGCCGAGGTCGCCGACCGGCTGGCCGCGCGGCCGGGCAACAAGGTCTACGGCGTGCCGTCGGTGAAGGCCAACTGGTACACGGACGTCAAGCGCGCCGGCTCCATCGGCCGCAAGGTCTTCTGGCCCGCCCCGAACGTCGACTCGGGACTGGTGTCCCTGGTGCGCCGGGCCGAGCCGGTCGCGACCACGGCGAGCAAGGCCGAGGTCTTCGCGGTCGTCGACGCCGCCTTCGCCCAGCGCCGCAAGACCCTGCGCGCGGCCCTGTCCGGCTGGGCGGGCTCCGCGCCCGCAGCCGAAGCCGCCCTGGTCGCGGCCGGGATCTCGCCGCAGGCCCGCGGCGAGGCACTGACCGTCGAGGAGTTCGCCGCCATCGCCGAGAACAAGCCCGCGCTGCCCGAAAGCGACAGCGCCGGAAGCGACAGTGCCGGGAGCGACAGCGCCGGGAGTGCCGAGTGAGCGTCACCGTCCGGGTACCGGCCAAGGTCAACGTCCAGCTCGCGGTCGGCGCCGCGCGCCCCGACGGCTTCCACGGCCTGGCCAACGTCTTCCTCGCCGTCGGCCTCTACGACGAGGTCACCGTCACCCCGGCCGACGAGCTGCGCATCACCTGCTCCGGGCCGGACGCCGCCCAGGTCCCGCTGGACGCCACCAACCTCGCCGCCCGCGCCGCCATCGCCCTGGCCGGGCGGCACGGCATCGACCCCCGGGTGCACATCCACATCGCCAAGGACATCCCGGTCGCGGGCGGTATGGCGGGCGGCAGCGCCGACGGGGCCGGTGCCCTGCTGGCCTGCGACGCGCTCTGGTCCACCGGCGCCACCCGGGACGAGCTCCTGGCCATCTGCGCGGAGCTGGGCAGCGATGTCCCGTTCAGCCTGGTCGGCGGCGCGGCCCTCGGGGTGGGCCGCGGCGAGCAGCTGACCCCGGTCGAGGTCGGCGGCACCTTCCACTGGGTCTTCGCGGTCGCCGACGGCGGCCTCTCCACCCCGGCCGTGTACCGCGAGTTCGACCGGCTCACGGCGGGAACCCGGGTGCCCGAGCCGGCCGCTTCCGGCGCGCTCCTGGACGCCCTGCGGACCGGTGACACCGCCGCCCTCGCCGCCGCCCTGAGCAACGGCCTGCAGCCCGCGGCGCTGTCGCTGCGGCCCTCGCTGGCCGACACCCTGGCGGCGGGCACCACCGCGGGCGCGGCGGCCGCGCTGGTCTCCGGCTCCGGGCCGACCACGGCGTTCCTGGCCGAGGACGGGGCAGCCGCCCGCAAGGTCGCCGATGCGCTGATGGCCTCGGGGACGTGCCGCGACGTCCGGATCGCCACGTCCCCGGCGCCGGGCGCCTCGCTCTGCTGACCGGGGCCGCGCGGAGGCCGGCCGGCGGGCCGGCCCCGGCCTGCCGGGCTCAGCCGAGCCGCAGGCTCCGCTTCGCCAGCTCGAACGCGGGCAGCATGGCCCGGTGCTCCTGGGAGTCCAGCCCGCCCAGGTGCACCACGACCGGTCCGTCCGGCGTGGCGACGGCGAAGGCCCTCGCCTCACGCGACTCCTCCATGATCTTGCTGTGGACGGTGTAGGCGACCTCGGTCACCGACAGCTTCCCGACCGTGCTCCGGGTGTACGCCGTCCTCGACGCGTTCTCGTCGGCCGCCACGAAGTCCTCCAGCACCTGACGGGGTGTGCCGCCCTTGCCGTCGCCCTGCCACACCCGCAGGAACCCGATGTGCCCGGCGGGCTTCGCGTCGATCTCGCAGACCATGGAGACCGGGCCCTGCGTCCCGAGCGCGGCGTCCACGGGCGAGTCGGACTCGACGGCGACCGCCTGCGCCTTCCACCGCTTCGCCATGTCGAACGTGACCCGCAGCTCGCACCCGGAACCGGCGCCCCCGACCGTGCCGCCCTTGGCGGCCGTCTTCCCGGCAGCGCTCTTCGCCGCTGTTCCACCGCCCGGCTTCGCACCCGGTCCCGTGCCGTCGCCCGACTCCGGCGAACAGCCGGTCAACGCCCCCGCGACCAGCAGCACGGGGACGAGCCCCCGAACCGTACGACCCACCATGAAGTTCCCCACCCAGCGAAATCCGGGGCCCGCCCCCGGGGCCTTGATCATTTCGGGCAAGGTACCGCAGGCGCGAAGCCGTGCGGGGGCCGGTCCAGGACCGGCCCCCGCACGGGTGAGCGGGCGCTCGTACGGAGCTCCGCACCGTGGCGACTACGCTGAAGGTCAGTGTTTTCCTTCGAGCTGGAGCGTACGTGGCCGTCAACCTCGTCAATGTCGAGCAGGTCAGCAAGGTGTACGGCACCCGTGCGCTGCTCGACGGTGTGTCCCTCGGTGTGTCCGAGGGGGACCGGATCGGTGTCGTCGGTCGTAACGGAGACGGCAAGACGACCCTCATCCGGATGCTCGCCAAGCTGGAGGACGCGGACACCGGCCGCGTCACCCACAACGGCGGGCTGCGTCTGGGTGTCCTGACCCAGCACGACTCGCTCGACCCGCAGGCGACGGTCCGCCACGAGGTCATCGGCGACCTCGCCGACCACGAGTGGGCGGGCAGCGCCAAGATCCGCGACGTGCTGACCGGGCTCTTCGGCGGCCTCGACCTGCCGGGCTTCGAGCACGGCCTGGACACCGTCATCGCGCCCCTCTCCGGCGGTGAGCGCCGCCGGATCGCGCTCGCGAAGCTGCTCATCGCCGAACAGGACCTGATCGTCCTCGACGAGCCGACCAACCACCTCGACGTCGAGGGGATCTCCTGGCTGGCCGGCCATCTGCGCGCCCGCCGCTCGGCGCTGGTCTGCGTCACCCACGACCGGTGGTTCCTCGACCAGGTCTGCACGCGCATGTGGGACGTCCAGCGCGGCACCGTCCACGAGTACGAGGGCGGCTACAGCGACTACGTCTTCGCCCGTGCCGAACGGGAGCGGATCGCGGCCACCGAGGAGGGCAAGCGGCAGAACCTGATGCGCAAGGAGCTGGCCTGGCTGCGGCGCGGCGCCCCCGCCCGTACGTCCAAGCCGCGCTACCGCATCGAGGCGGCCAACGAGCTGATCGCCGATGTGCCGCCGCCCCGCGACACCAGCGCGCTGATGAAGTTCGCCAACGCCCGGCTCGGCAAGACCGTCTTCGACCTGGAGGACGTGACCGTCCAGGCCGGACCCAAGACGCTGCTCACCCACCTCACCTGGCAGCTCGGCCCCGGCGACCGGATCGGCCTGGTCGGGGTCAACGGCGCGGGCAAGACCTCGCTGCTGCGGGCACTGGCCGTGGCCGCCCGCACTCAGGGCGAGGAGCAGCCCGCGGCCGGGAAGGTCGTCGTCGGCAAGACGGTCAAGCTGGCCTACCTCTCCCAGGAGGTCGCCGAGCTCAACCCGAACCTGCGGGTGCTGGAGGCGGTGCAGCAGGTGCGCGACCGGGTCGACCTCGGCAAGGGCCGGGAGATGACCGCGGGCCAGCTCTGCGAGCAGTTCGGGTTCACGAAGGAGAAGCAGTGGACCCCGGTCGGCGACCTGTCGGGCGGTGAGCGCCGGCGGCTCCAGATCCTGCGCCTGCTGATGGACGAGCCCAACGTCCTCTTCCTCGACGAGCCCACCAACGACCTCGACATCGAGACCCTGACCCAGCTGGAGGACCTCCTCGACGGCTGGCCCGGGTCGATGATCGTGATCTCCCACGACCGGTTCTTCATCGAGCGGACCACGGACCGGGTGATGGCGCTGCTCGGCGACCAGTCGCTGCGGATGCTGCCGCGCGGCATCGACGAGTACCTGGAGCGCAGGCTGGGGATGGCCGGGACGACTGCCCCCGCCGCGCCCGCGTCGGCCTCGAAGACCGCCGCCGCCCCCGCCCCGTCCGCCTCGCCGCAGGCCACGCGTGCGGCGAAGAAGGAGCTGCAGAAGGTCGAGCGGCAGCTCGACAAGATGTCGACCCGCGAGACGACGCTGCACGCCCAGATCGCCGACAACGCCACGGACTTCGAGAAGGTGGCGAAGCTGGACGCCGAGCTGCGTGAACTGGTGGCGGAGCGCGATGTGCTGGAGATGCGCTGGCTGGAACTGGCCGAGGAGGCCTGACCGTTGGGCCGCACCCCCGTGCAACTGGCACGGCGGGTGCGGCTGGTGTGGCGAGTGCAGTTGATGGGGTCTGTGTGGCCTGTGGGGCAGATGGTAGAAAGAGATCTTGCCCGGCGCGGTAGCCGGACCGTGCCACACCGCAGGTGACAAAGGAACAGGGGGACGGGCCGATGAGCCAGCCGCCCGGACAGCAGCCGCCGCAGGGTGAGTTCGGAGCCCCTTACGGCCCGCCGCCCGAGACGTTTCCGCCCCCGGGCCAGGGCACGGCACAGCCGTCCGGTCCGTACGCGGCGCCCGCGCAGCCCGGCCCGTACGGACCACCCGCACCGCCCGCCCAGCCCGCGCCGGGATACGGATATCCGCCGCAGCCAGGCCCGTACGGTCAGCCG
Organism: Streptomyces sp. NBC_01260; assembly: GCF_036226405.1. Lineage (NCBI taxonomy): Bacteria > Bacillati > Actinomycetota > Actinomycetes > Kitasatosporales > Streptomycetaceae > Streptomyces > Streptomyces sp. NBC_01260. The sequence continues at coordinate 4,995,925 of NZ_CP108464.1, forward strand.
CCGCAGGGATACGGATATCCGGGACAGCAGCCGCCGCAGCCGCCGCAGTCCGGCGGGCCTCGGGGCGGGGGGCGTTTCCGCGGCAGGACCGGGACGATCGTCGCTGCCGTGCTCGCGGTGGCGCTCCTGGCCGGCGGCGGCATCTGGTTCGCCCTCGACGGGGACGGCGGGAGCGGGAAGCCCACGGCCGGACCGGAGTTGAGCTCCGGGCCGCCCGACCCGTCCCCCTCGCCCTCGCCGAGCAGGCGGAAGAACAGGAACGACGACCAGCTCAGCCCCGGCGCGGAGGCCGAAGCCGTCAACGCCAAGCGCAAGCCCGGCGAGGCGAAGATGCTCTGGCTCCAGGAGAGCGGCGTCGATCTGCCCGAGGGCGGTGAGGACGTGTACGGCCCGTGGATCTTCGGCGACACCGTCGTCAAGGCGATGTTCCACACCGTCACGGGCTACGACGTCACGGACGGCAGGCTCAAGTGGAGCCTGCGGCTGCCCACCAACGCGTGTGCGGCGCCCTCGCAGGCCACCGCCGACGGCAAGATCGTCCTGGGCGTCAGACACACCACCTCGGGTGACTCGGAGTGCAACGCCCTCCAGATGGTCGACCTCAGGACCGGCAAGGCCGGCTGGCACAGGTCGTACGTCCGCAAGGGCGTCTGGGACGGTCTCTCCGACCTCAGGATGGCGATCAACGGCGACACCGTGACCGTGGGGCGCACCTCCAGGACCGACGCCTTCCGGGTCAGCGACGGCAAGGTGCTGTTCGGGAAACTGCCGGGCAACTGCCAGCCGTTCGGGTTCGCCAGTGGCGATGTGCCCATCGCGGCGGCCAGCTGCCAGACCGCCGCGGACGACCACAAGGAACAGCTGGTACAGAAGAGGGACCCCGTCACCGGCAAGGTGCTGTGGTCGTACAAGGTCAAGAAGGGCTGGGAGGTCGCGCAGATCTACTCCGCCGACCCGCCGGTGGTCTCGCTCAAGAAGCCGGACAAGTGGGCGATCCTGGTGCTCAACACCGACGGCACCTACCGTTCCCAGCTCTCCGGCGGACCCGGCGACTACGCGCCCCAGTGCGACACCGACGTGGTGGTCCAGGGCATCAACCTCGACAACTGCCTCGGGGTGGCCGCCGATGCGGACACCTTCTACATGTCGACCGGGCCCGTCGACATCAAGGTCGGTGACGGCAACAAGGTCGCCGCCTTCGATCTGGCCACCGGCAAGCACAAGTGGACGGTCTCCTCCCCGGCCGACCAGTCCCTCAGCCCGATGCGGACGGAGGGCGGCAAGCTGCTGATGTACCTCGCGCCGAGCAAGGGCAAGGGGGGCGGCATCGCCTCGCTCCCGCCCACCGGCGGGAAGTGGGAGATGGTGGTGCGGCACCCGGCTTCGGGGGACGTCGTCGAGCGCGAGTTCATCGAACCGCGCATCGTCTATGTGGACGGACGCACCTTCATCGGGCAGACGAGGATCAGCGGCATCGACGACGAGGAGATCAGGACGCGGTCGTTGGTGGCTTTCGGCAGTTGAGGGATTGCGGGACAGCCCAGGGGCCCGCTCGGCCGGATCATGCCGGGCCCGCGGGGGTCCGGTCCGAGCGAAAGGCCCTGACGGCCGGGGCGTAACGGCGGCATCACGGGCCGGTTCTCCCTTGGGAACAGGGGTGGACCGAACCGGGGCCCGCGGTGGGGCGGGTGGTACAAAGAAGCCCCGCTCGACTGTCGTGACACTGCGGGATCCATGCCCGATTCGCTCCATTTCACTGGGGATTCAGGGGGTCTTGTCCGACTCCCGGAACCCCGGCGGAACCGCGGGGGAGTCCGGAACGGGCACCGGACCGCACGAAGGGGGACGCGCTGATGACCCAGCCGCCCAGCCAGCAACCGCCGCAGGGAGGCTTCGGCGCTCCGCAGGAGCCGCCGCAGGGGATACCTCAGCCGCCCCAGGGCCCGCCGCAGACGCCGCCGCCCGCGCAGCCGCCCCAGGCACCGGCCGCCCCGCCCGGTTACGGCTACCCGCAGCAGCCGGGCCGGCCGCAGCAGCCCCCGTACGGGCAACAGCAGCCCGGTCCCTATGCCCAGCAGCCGGGTCCGTACGGGCAACAGCAGCCGGGTCCCTACGCCCAGCAGCCCGGTCCGTACGGCCGGCCCCAGCAGCCGGGCCCGTACGGCCAGCCGCAGCAGCCCGGTTACGGCTATCCGCAGCAGCAGTACCCCGGCGCACCGGTCGCCGCAGGTCCGACGGGTCCCGGCGGCCGCAACCCCTTCAAGGGGAAGCCCGCGATGATCATCGGTGCCGCGGTCGCCGCGCTCGTGGTCGTCGGCGGCGGCGTCTACCTGGCCACGAGCGGCGGGGACGACGACAAGAAGCCCGTTGCGCAGAAGAGCACCGACGCCCCGAAGCCGTCCGTCTCGCCGTCCGTGGACGAGGGCGACGGCAACGGGACCGGCCGTGAGGGCGACGACGACCTGAACGCCGGGCGCAAGCCCGGCGAGGCGAAGGTCCTCTGGCTCCAGAAGAACGACGTCGACCTCCCGCGCACCGGCGCCGACGTGTACGGCCCGTGGATAGTCGGCGACACCGTCGTCAAGGGCATGTACCGCACCGTCTCCGGCTTCTCGGTGGCCGACGGCAAGCAGAAGTGGACGCTGAAGCTCGGCACGGACATCTGCTCCGCACCGGCGCAGACCACCACCGACGGCAAGATCGTCATCGCGGTGAAGAACGGCACCACCGACAAGGCCGACTGCTCGGACCTCCAGCTGATCGACCTCAACACCGGCAAGGCCGGCTGGAAGAAGCCGGTCAAGAGCACCGGTCTGTTCGACGTACTGACGGACATCTCCCTCGCGATCAGCGGTGACACCGTGACGGTCGGCCGCATCGACGCCTCCACCGCCTTCCGGGTGAGCGACGGCAAGGAGCTGTTCGGCAAGCGCGACGGCAAGTGCCAGCCGTTCTCCTTCGCGGGCGGCACCAAGCTGATCGCCGCCACCAGCTGCCGCACCGACGACCTCGACAACCCGCAGCACGAGGTCGAGGAGATCGACCCGGTCACCGGGAAGCCCAAGTGGACGTACAAGCCCGCGCGCGGCTGGGAGATCGACAGGTACTACTCGGTGAGCCCGCTCATCGTCTCGCTGACCAAGGGCAGCGGCGACAAGAAGCAGTGGAGCCTCCTCGCGCTCAAGGAGAACGGGTCGCTCCGCTCCCAGGTGGTCAGTGACAAGGGCGACAAGTTCGATACCAGCTGTGGCCAGTCCTTCGCCGACTTCGGCAAGTACGTCGACGGCTGCGAAGGCGTCACGGCCGACGCCAACACGCTCTACATGGCGACGCAGGACGACACCAGCGGCTCCGCCCGGACCAACAAGGTCATCGCGTTCAGCCTGAACACCGGCAAGACGAAGTGGAAGGCGAACGCCCCGGCCGAGCGGACGATGCGGCCGCTGCGGATGGAGGGCGGCAACCTGCTGCTCTACGTGGGCGCCGGCTACAACAAGGGCGGCGGGATCGCCACCCTCGCGCCGACCGGCGGCGCCCCGCAGATGGTGCTCCAGCACCCGGACTCGACGTCGCTGATCGAGAGCACCTTCTACGACGAGAAGGTCCTCTACACGGGCGGCCGTTCGTTCATCGCGAGCGGGCGGGTCAGCGCCGCCAACGACAAGGAAGAGCTGGAGACGAAGACCATGATGGCCTTCGGCAAGTAACGGCTCACCACGGCACCCGCAGGAACCCGGCCGGCCGCGGGCGGCGGCAGACCCGCCCGCGGCCGGTTCCGGCCCACCGACTGATCCCCCTTCTCCAGAGGTACGCAACGCCATGACGCAGCCGCCCCAGCCGCCGCCCAACGAGCCGCCCCAGGGCGGGTTCGGCGCACCGCAGGATCCGCCGCCCGGTGGTTTCGGCGCCCCGACGCCGCCGCCCGCCGACCAGTTCGGCAAGCCGCCCGCCACCCAGCCGGCCCCGCCCCAGGGCGGATACGGCGCCCCGCCGCCCGCCGGCCCGCCCCAGCAGCAGCCCGGCTACGGCTACCCGCAGACGCCGCCGCAGGGCCAGCAGCCGCAGCCCGGCTACGGGTTCCCGCAGGGCCAGCAGCCGCAGCCCGGCTACGGGTTCCCCCAGGGCCAGCAGCCGCAGCAGGGTTACGGCTATCCGCAGCAGGGCCAGCCGCCGCAGCAGGGCTACGGATACCCGACCACCCCGATGCAGCAGCCGTACCAGCCGCCGCAGAACGGGAACGGGCCGAAGAAGTTCTCCACCCAGGCGAAGATCATCGTCGCCGCGGTGGTCGCCGTGGTGCTGATCGTCGGCGGCGGTCTCTGGTACGCCTCCGGCGACGGCGGCGGCAAGAAGAAGGACGAGGCTTCCACCTCCTCCGGCACCGACGGCGAGAGCAAGGGCACCGACGGCAAGGGCCTCGACGGCGGCGGCAAGGAGAAGGTCCCCTCGAACACCAGGGGCACGGTCGCCTTCCAGCTGCCGCAGCCCAAGGTCACCGACGTCAGCACGGTCGACGGCTCCTGGCTGACGGACAAGGCGTACGTGAAGACGGGCGTCAACGAGGTCATCGGCTACGACCAGGACAAGGGCACCAAGCTCTGGTCGATCCCGCTGTCCGGCCAGGTCTGCGCCGCCTCCCGGCACATGAGCAAGGACTTCAAGACGGCCGTCGTCTTCGAGGAAGGCAAGCGGACCGCGGCGAACAAGTACCAGACCTGCAACCACGTGGCCGCCCTCGACCTCAGCACCGGCAAGCTCATGTGGAGCAAGACGGTGATCGCCGCCACCGGCGGCGACGACCCCGTCCGGTTCGATCAGGTCACCCTCAGCGGCACCACGGTCGCCGCGGCCGGCGGCGAGGGCGGTGCCGCCTTCGACCTGGGCACCGGCGCCGAGCGCTGGAAGCCGAAGGTCAGCACCGACGGCTGCTACGACACGGGCTACGGCGGCGGCGAGGCACTCGCCGTGGTCCGCAAGTGCGGTAAGTACGACGACCCCCAGCTCACCATCCAGGCGCTGAACCCGACCACGGGCGCCCCGATCTCCACGTACAAGATGCCGCCCGGCGTCGAGTACGCGAGCATCGTCTCCACCAAGCCCCTGGTCGTCGCCGCCGACGTCGGCGACACCGCGGGTGACGGCAGCGGGATCTCCGACTTCTTCTCGATCGACGCCGCCACCGGCAAGCTGCTCGTCAGGATCCCGGCCGACGCGGAGAAGTACGCGGCGAACTGCCGGTCCACCGAGGTCGAGAGCTGCCAGCAGCTCGCGGTCGGCAACAACCGCATCTACCTGCCCACCGAGGAGCACGAGGGCGGCGGCGAGTACGGCGACACCAACGAGATCGTCTCCTTCGACCTGACCACCGGCAAGCAGACCGGTGACCGGGCCGACGCGGGCGACCGCTACACGATGTTCCCGCTCCGCATGGACGGCGGGAACATCATCGCGTACAAGGAGCCCCCGTACGACAAGGGCGGCCAGGTCGTCTCCATCGACGGCAGCACCCTCAAGCAGACCGTGCTGCTGGAGAACCCGGACGACGAGTCGGTCCGGGACGCGGAGACCAGCTTCTCCGCGGACTACGCCGAATTCCGGTACGGCAGCGGGCGGCTGTACATCTCCCAGACGGCGATCAGCAAGCCGCGGGAGGGCTCGCTGAACGACAAGGAGTACCTCGTCGTCGCGTTCGCCGCGAAGTGATCTGACGTCAGCACCGCCCCCGGCCCTGCCGGTCGATCAGTCGACCGGCAGGGCCGGTCGTTTTCCGACCGTCAAGTGGGCGCGAACGGAACACGATTGGGCATTGAGTGGGCCTTCTGCCGACTAAGGCGCCCGCAGCGTCGAACAAGCGTGTAACTTGCCGGGTCTAGAGGGCCGGGGGGCCCGTTGCCGGTGCTACGGGGGGTTGCTCGATGGGCGTGCGGCTGATGGTGGTCGATGACCACCGACTGCTCGCCGAGGCGCTCGCCTCGGCGCTCAAACTACGTGGCCACCGGGTGCTGGCCGCCGCCGCGCCCACCGCGGGAGCGGCGGACCTGGTGGTCAGCAGGGCACCGGAGGTCTGCCTGTTCGGCACCGCGGCACCTGCCGAACCGGGCGCCTTCGAACCGATCGTGAGGATCAGGCGCGAGCGTCCGCAGATCGCCGTCGTGGTGCTCGGACCGGTGCCGAGCCCGCTGGGGATCGCGGCCGCCTTCGCGGCCGGCGCGGTCGGCTACGTCCGTCACGACGAGCGCATCGAGGGCGTCGAGCGGGCGATCGTCAAGGCGCGGGCCGGTGAGGCGGCGGTCGCGCCGCAACTGCTCCAGGGCGCCTTCGCCGAGCTGCTCAACCCGGCGGCCCAGCCGGACGACGAGGGGCAGCGGCTGCTCCAGCTGCTCACCCCGCGCGAGGTCGAGGTCCTGGTCAGGGTCGCGGAGGGCGAGGGAACCCGGCTGATCGCGGCCGGTATGCGGATCGCGCCGAGCACCGCCCGTACCCATGTGCAGCGGGTACTGATGAAGCTGGGCGTCGGCTCCCGGCTGGAGGCGGCGGCCCTCGCCGCCCGCACCGGCCTGCTGGACCGGGCGGCCGTCGGGACGCGGCAGGGGCCGGGCACCGTCGGCTGACGGTGCCCGGCCCCTGCCGGTGGTACGGGCGCCTCGGCGGGTCAGCCGCCGGGCACGTCCGCGGTGTCCGGGGCGTCCGGTACGGCAGCCGGCGGCTGGGCCGGCCGCAGCTTCAGCCAGACCAGGAAGAACAGCCCGAGCGCCAGCATGGCCAGCCCGGTCCACAGGTTGATGTGGACGCCCTCGGCCTTCTTCAGGTCCGCGTCGGACGGGCTGATCCCGGCGACGGTGACGATGACTCCGTAGACCACGAAGAGGCCGCCGATGATCCGCCTGATGTCGAAGAGGCGGGCCGCTGTCGCGGACTTCTTCTCCAGATCGGAGACTTCCTTGTGCAGTTCGGACATGGTGAGTTACTCCGATCAGAACGAGTAGGGGACGTAGCACAGGGCGGCGAGCACGATCGCACCCCAGCCCAGCAGGGCCGGCCTGCGGTACCAGGCGCTGTCGCCCTCCTCAGGTACCTCATCGGCGTCCGGCGACTCGGTTCCGTATACGAGACCGGCCAGTTCGGCCTCCGGCTTGGGAGCCGTGAACAGCGTGACGGCGACCATGACGACCGCACCTGCGACGAACCCGACGATCGCGGAGACGAAGTTGGCGCCCTGGTCGCTCGGGATGTCGATGACGCCCTGCTTGTAGATGACGAAGTAGTTGACCATCGCGGCCGTGGTGCCCGCGACCAGCCCCCAGACGCCCGACTTCATCGAGGCGCGCTTCCAGAACATGCCGATGATGAAGACGACGAAGAGCGGGACGTTGAAGAAGGAGAACAGTGTCTGGAGGTAGGTCATGATGTTGGAGAAGCTGGCGGCGATGTACGCCGTGCCGATGGATGCCAGCACCCCTAGCACCGTGATCAGCCGGCCGAAGCGCAGGTAGTACGCGTCCGGCTGGTCCTTCTTCACGTACCGCGCCCAGATGTCCGTGGTGAACACGGTGTTGAACGAGGAGACGTTGGCGGCCATGCCCGCCATGAACGCGGCCAGCAGACCGGTCACCGCGATACCGAGCACACCGTTGGGCAGCAGCTCCCGCATCAGCAGCGGTATCGCGTCGTTGTAGGCCAGATCCGAGCCCGGGGTGCCGATCTTCGGTACGAGGACGGCGGCGACCAGGCCGGGGATCATCACGATGAAGACGATGAAGATCTTCGGGAACGCGGCGATCAGCGGGGTGCGCCGGGCGGCCGAGAGGTTCTTCGCGGACAGGGCGCGCTGCACCTCGGCGAAGTTGGTCGTCCAGTAGCCGAAGGAGAGCACGAAGCCCAGGCCGAGGACGATCGTCAGCCAGTTGGCGCCGAGCGGGTTGGCGTCACCGATGCCCGTACCGCCCCAGGCCGACATGAAGTCCTGCCCGTGACTCTTCTCCAGCGAGCCGGTCAGCCCGTCCCAGCCGTCGACGCGCTTGAGCCCCAGCACGGTCAGCGGAATCAGCGCGGCGAGGATGACGAAGAACTGCAGTACCTCGTTGTAGATGGCGGAGGAGAGCCCTCCGACGGTGATGTAGAGCAGGACGAAGATGCCCGCGACGATGATGGCCACCGACCGCGGCCAGCCGAGGAGCGCCTCCACGACGATCGACAGGGCGTACAGGTTGACGCCCGCGATCAGGACCGCCGAGAAGGCGAAGAGTATGGAACTCAGCAGATGCGCCGACTTGTCGAAGCGGTGGAGCAGGAACTCCGGTACGGAGCGCACCTTCGACCGGTAGTAGAAGGGCATCATCACGAGCCCCAGGAAGACCATGGCCGGGATGGCGCCGATCCAGTACCAGTGGACGACCGCGACGCCGTACTGCGCGCCGGTCGCCGCCATGCCCAGGATCTCGGTGGCGCCGAGGTTGGCCGCCACGAAGGCCAGACCGGTCACCCACGCGGGCAGTGACCGTCCGGAGAGAAAGAAGTCGAGGCTCGTTCTCACGCTCGCCCGAGCGGCGAAGCCGATGCCGAGAACGACGACGAAGTAGATCGCCAGAATCGTGTAATCGAGCCCGTTCGTGGGGAGCCGGAGCCCGGATGCCAGTGAGTGCATGGGGGGAACTCGCTTCGTTGCGTGTATTGAACCCGAGGGAAGCTATGCCTTTGTGTTCAGAAAATGAACAGTTTCGTTGAGGTTCTTTGTTTGATTGTGATCGTATGGCCCGGGAATCCGGCCTTAATCCACGAGAACCCCACGAGAGTCCCGCGAGGGCCGCAGGAGATCCCGCTCGCATCCGACCGCACTTGGTTGACGTTGACTCATTGACGCGCCTGTTGATTTGTGGTTCCTTGTGTTGAGTTATGTTTGAGAGGAGTCTGGTGAAGAAGACGGTTACGACGCTCGCCGACGGCCGGGAGCTGCTCTACTACGACAGCCGCGACGACGTGGTCCGGGACGCCGTCGACCGGCGGCCGCTCGACGCCGTGGCGACCTCCTCCGAGATCCGCCGGGACCCCCTCCTCGGGGACAGCGTCGCCATCGCCTCGCACCGCCAGGGCCGTCCGTACCATCCGCCGGCCGACGAGTGCCCGCTCTGCCCCTCCCAGGAGGGACGGCTCAGCGAGATCCCCGACGACAGGTACGACGTCGTCGTCTTCGAGAACCGCTTCCCCTCGCTCGCCGGTGACTCCGGCCGCTGCGAGGTCGTCTGCTTCACCTCCGACCACGACGCGTCGTTCGCCGGTCTCAGCGAGGAGCAGGCCGGCCTCGTACTGGAGGCCTGGACCGACCGCACCGCCGAGTTCGCCGGGCTCGACCAGGTCAAGCAGGTGTTCTGCTTCGAGAACCGGGGCGCCGAGATCGGCGTGACGCTCGGACACCCGCACGGGCAGATCTACGGCTACCCGTTCGTCACCCCGCGCACCGAGCTGATGCTGAGCTCGATGGAGAAGCACCGTGCGCGGACCGGCGGCAACCTCTTCGATGACATCGTCGCCCGCGAGCTGTCCGACGGCGGCCGGATCGTGCTTTCCGGTGAGCACTGGGTGGCGTTCGTGCCCTACGCGGCCCACTGGCCGTACGAGGTCCATCTGTACCCGCTCCGGCGCGTCCCCGACCTGCGGGACCTCGAAGACGGGGCACGCACGGAGTTCACACAGATCTATCTGGAACTCTTGAGGCGGTTCGACCGGATATTCGGCCCCGGCCAGCCTCCGACGCCGTACATCTCGGCCTGGCACCAGGCGCCGTTCGACATCCCCGGACGGGAGGAGTTCGCGCTCCACCTCGAGCTCTTCACCGTCCGACGGACGCCCAGCAAGCTGAAGTTCCTCGCGGGTTCCGAATCCGGCATGAGTGTGTTCATCAACGATGTGCCGCCGGAGGCCGCGGCCGCGCGACTGCGAGAGGTAGCGAGCGAGTGAGCAAGTCCCCCAAGAAGTACCTGGTGACCGGCGGCGCGGGATACGTGGGCAGCGTGGTCGCCCAGCACCTGCTGGAGGCGGGTCACGCCGTCACCGTCCTCGATGACCTCTCCACCGGATTTCGCGCGGGAGTGCCGGCCGGCGCCGAGTTCATCGAGGGCCGCGTCCAGGACGCGGCGAAGTGGCTGGACGCCTCCTACGACGGGGTGCTGCACTTCGCCGCGTACTCCCAGGTCGGCGAGTCCGTCACCGACCCGGAGAAGTACTGGGTCAACAACGTCGGCGGGTCCACCGCCCTGCTCGCCGCGATGCGTGACGCCGGGGTGCGCACCCTGGTCTTCTCCTCCACCGCCGCCACCTACGGCGAGCCGGTCTCCAGCCCCATCACGGAGGCCGACCGCACCGCTCCGACCAGCCCCTACGGCGCGACCAAGCTCGCCGTCGACCACATGATCACCGGCGAGGCGGCCGCCCACGGGCTGGCCGCGGTCTCGCTGCGGTACTTCAACGTGGCCGGGGCGTACGGCAGCTGCGGTGAACGGCACAGCCCCGAGTCCCATCTGATCCCGCTGGTCCTCCAGGTCGCCCTCGGACAGCGCGAGTCGATCTCCGTCTACGGCGACGACTACCCCACCCCCGACGGCACCTGCGTCCGCGACTACATCCATGTCGCGGACCTCGCCGAGGCCCACCTCCTGGCCCTCGAAACCGCCACCGCGGGCGAGCACCTGATCTGCAACCTCGGCAACGGCAACGGCTTCTCGGTCCGCGAGGTCATCGAGACGGTCCGTGAGGTCACCGGCCACCCGGTCCCCGAGACCGCGGCCCCGCGCCGCGGCGGCGATCCGGCCGTCCTGGTCGCCTCCGCCACCACCGCCCGGGAGCGCCTCGGCTGGCAGCCGTCCCGCGCGGACCTGGCCGCAATCGTCTCCGACGCCTGGACGTTCGCCCGCCGAGAGGAGCACACCGCACCATGACCGACAACGCTGAGCCGACCGCCGCCCCCACCGAGCCGACCGCTTCATTCACCGAGCCGACCGCTTCATTCACCGAGCTGACCGCTTCATTCACCGAGCTGTACGGGGCCGCACCCGAGGGGATCTGGGCCGCCCCCGGCCGGGTCAACCTGATCGGCGAGTACACCGACTTCAACGACGGCTTCGTGATGCCGCTCGCGCTGCCGCACACCGCACGGGCCGCCGTCGCCCGCCGCACGGACGGCGAGCTGCGGCTGCACTCCACCGATGTGCCGGGCGGTGTCGTCCAGCTCCGCGTCGACGAGCTGGCCCCGCACTCCGGCCACGGCTGGGCCGCCTACCCGGCCGGGGTCGTCTGGGCGCTGCGCGAGGCCGGCCACCCGGTCACCGGCGCCGACATCCAGCTGACCTCCACCGTCCCCACCGGCGCCGGGCTCTCCTCGTCCGCCGCCCTCGAAGTGGTCACCGCGCTGGCCCTGAACGACCTGTTCGGGCTCGGGCTCACCGCCGCCGAGCTGGCGGTGCTGGCCCAGCGCGCGGAGAACGCCTTCGTCGGCGTCCCCTGCGGCGTCATGGACCAGATGGCCTCGGCCTGCTGCACCGAGGGCCACGCCCTGCACCTGGACACCCGCGACCTCACCCAGCGCCAGGTCCCCTTCGACCTGGCCGCCCACGGCCTCCAGCTCCTCGTCGTCGACACCCGCGTCAAGCACGCGCTCGGCGACGGCGCGTACGCGGAGCGACGCGCGGCCTGCGAGGAGGGCGCCCGCGTACTCGGCATCCGTACGCTGCGCGAGCTTCCGTACGAGGGCCTGGGCGCCGGGCTCGACACGCTGGCCGCGGCCGGCGCGGACGAGTCCGTCGTGCGCTGCGTACGCCATGTGGTCAGCGACAACCAGCGCGTCGAGCAGGTCATCGCGCTGCTCGACGCGGGCGATGTGCGCGCGGCCGGTCCGGTCCTCACCGCGGGCCATGTCTCGCTCCGGGACGATCTGCGGGTCTCCTGCGTGGAGCTGGACCTGGTGGTCGAGACGGCGAACGCGGCCGGGGCGCTCGGTGCGCGGATGACCGGCGGCGGCTTCGGCGGCTCGGCGATCGTGCTGGTGGAGGAGGCGCAGGCGGACACCGTCACCAAGTCCGTCCTGGAGGCCTTCGCTTCGGCGGGCTACGCGGCCCCCGGCGTCTTCCCCGCGGTCCCGTCCGCGGGCGCCCGCCGGCTCGGCTGAACCCCGGGCGGCTCAGAGGCGGTCGGTGACCTCCGACCGGGCGGTCCGAAGTCGCCGACAGCCTCTCGGCCGAGCTGCTTGGTGAGGGTGAACTCGGTGACGCCCGGCGGGTAGTTCTCGACCCGCCCGGTCACCTCGTAACCCCGCTTCCGGTAGAAGTCCGGGGCCTGGAAGCCCCAGGTCTCCAGCCGGGAGCGGGTGCAGGACCGGTCCGTGCGGGCCACCCGTTCCGCCTCGGCGAGCAGCCGCGAGCCGAGGCCGGAGCCGCGGTGCCCGGCGTCGACCCAGAGCATGTCCACATGCAGCCAGTGCGCCCAGGTGCGCCCGGTCAGCCCGGCGGCGAGCTGCCCGTGGGCGTCCATCGCCCATACCTCCAGCGGGACTTCGTGCGCGGCCGGGCCGTCGCGCAGCGCACGGATCTCCGGCGACCTCGCGGTGTTGTCCTCGCGGAGCCGCCTGTTCAGCAGCTGACGACGTTCTTGGTCCACTTCTGTCTCAAGACGGAACATGAACAACACCCTAGGACCGCCCGGACCCTCAGTTCCGCGAATCGCCTCCCGCTCCGGTCCGCCGCCCGTACGCTGATGCACAGCACCGGTGGGGGCCGGTGCTGATTCAGGGGTACGAGACAGCCGGGTGCGACACCCGGGCGGGGCGGGAGTCGGTGCACGGCGGCGGCCGTGGCACTGAGGTCCGAATCCCCGTTCCGGGTGTCGCACCCGTGCCGGTCCGTCACTGCCGGGGGTCGCACGCTACGGGGCGCCCCAGAACACACAGCATGGGGGTGTCTGTGGTCCGTATCCGGGTTCTCGTGGTCGACGACCACCGCATTTTCGCCGAGTCGCTCGCCGCGGCGCTCGCGGCCGAGCCGGACGTCGATGTGGCGGCGGCGGGCAGCGGCCCGGCCGCCCTGCGCTGTCTGGAGCGCGCGGCCGCCGAGGGGCGTGGTTACGACGTGATGCTGGTCGACGCGGAGCTGGGCATCCTGGCCCCGGCGGGCGGCCGCAGGGCCGTCGGTCAGGTGCCGGCGCCCGCTCCGGACGCCGGGGGGAACGGGCAGGCCGACGGCATCTCGCTGGTCGCCGGGGTCCGTGCGGACCGGCCGTCGGTGCGCACGGTGGTGCTCGCCGAGAAGGACGACCCGCGCCGGGCCGCGCTCGCGCTCCAGGCCGGGGCCTGCGGCTGGGTCGCCAAGGACTGCTCGCTCCAGCGGCTGCTCGCGGTCATCCGGGGTGTGCTGCGCGACGAGACGCATCTGCCCGCCGCCCTGCTCACCGGGGTGCTGCGGGAGCTGCTGGCTGACCGCAAGCACCGCAGCGAGAGCGAACTGCTCGTCGAGTCGCTGACCCCGCGCGAGCGCGAGGTGCTGCGCTGCATGGTGGCGGGGCTCGGCCGCAAGGCGGTGGCGGAGCGGCTCTTCCTCTCCCCGCACACGGTGCGTACCCATATGCAGAACGTGCTGGGCAAGCTGGGGGTGCACTCGACGCTGGCGGCGGTCGCGCTGGCCAGACGGGCGGGCGTCGGGCCCGCCGATCCGGTGGCGCCCCGGGAGCCGGGCCTAGCCGGGGATGTTGTCGAACGGGGCAGTCAACTGGCGTAGCAGGCCTGCCAGTTCGCCGCGCTGGTGGCGGGATAGTTCGCCCAGGATGGCGCGCTCCTGGGCGAGCAGGCCGGCCAGTGACTGGTCGGCCTTGTCGCGGCCCTCGGCGGTGAGCCGGACCAGTACGCCGCGGCGGTCGCTGGGGTCGGGGAGCCGCTCGACGAGGTTCTTCTTGGTCAGCCGGTCGATGCGGTTGGTCATCGTGCCCGAGGTGACCAGCGTCTGGGTGAGCAGCTGGCCGGGGGAGAGCTGGTACGGATCGCCGGCGCGGCGCAGCGACGTGAGGACGTCGAACTCCCACGGCTCCAGACTGTGCTCGGAGAAGGCGATCCGGCGGGCCCGGTCGAGGTGGCGGGCCAGGCGGGAGACGCGGCTGAGGACCTCGAGTGGTTCCACGTCGAGGTCGGGGCGCTCTCGGCGCCATGCAGCGACCAGTCGGTCGACCTCGTCCTCCATGTGGATCAGTGTAGAGGGTCTGTCGACATGAAGTCTCTTGAATCCGAGTGTCTTGACATCAAGATACTTTCGGGATGATCCTGGTTCCCATGACCGCACCCCTCTGGGATCCGCAGCAGTACCTGCGCCACGCGGACCACCGCACCCGCCCCTTCCACGATCTGCTGGCCCGCGTCCCCCCGCTCCCGGGCGCCCCCGCCCCCCGGATCGCCGACCTCGGCTGCGGAGCGGGCAACGTCACCGCCCTGCTCGCGGAGCGCTGGCCCGCCGCCCGCATCACCGGCTACGACAACTCCCCGCAGATGCTGGAGCGGGCCCGCGCCCACGCCACCGCGCTGCTGGACTTCGCCGAGGCCGACGCCGCGACCTGGACGCCCGGGGAACCGTACGACCTCATCGTCTCCAACGCCCTGCTCCAGTGGGTCCCCGGCCACGCCGACCGCTTCCCGGCCTGGCTGGACGGCCTCGCCCCCGGCGGCACCCTCGCCCTCCAGGTGCCCGGGAACTTCGAGCAGCCCAGCCACGTCCTGATGCGCGAACTCGCCGAGTCTCCGCGCTGGCGCGCCCGGCTGGGCGGCCTGCTGCGCCACGCCGACGCGGTCCTGAGCCCCGCCGGTTACCTCGACCGGCTCACGGGCCCCGGCCTCATCGCGGACGTCTGGGAGACCACCTACCTCCACCTGCTGCCCGGCGAGGACGCCGTACTCGACTGGGTGAAGGGCACCGGCCTGCGCCCCGTCCTCACCGCGCTGGCCGACGACGAGGAGGCCAGGAGCGCCTTCCTCGCCGAGTACCGCGACCTGCTGCGCACCGCGTACCCCGCGGGGGCGTCCGGCACCGTCTTCCCGTTCCGCCGTATCTTCGCCGTCACCCACCGGGAGAAGTGATGATCGCCGCCCTCGACCACGTCCAGCTCGCCGCCCCCGCAGGCTCGGAGGACGAGCTGCGCGGCTACTACGCGCACACCCTCGGGATGACCGAGATCGCCAAGCCCCCGGTCCTGGCCGCCCGCGGCGGCTGCTGGTTCCAGGCGGGCCCGGTCCAGCTCCACCTGGGCATCGAGGCGGACTTCCGCCCGGCCCGCAAGGCCCACCCGGGGCTGCGGGTGACGGACATCGGGGCGTACGCGGCCCGGCTGACGGAGCGCGGCGCCGAGGTGACGTGGGACGAGGACCTGCCCGGCCACCGCCGCTTCTTCAGCCACGACCCGGTGGGCAACCGGCTGGAGTTCCTGGAGCCGGTGACCGGCTGAGCGGGCGGAGCGGTCCGGGGACGCGGAAGCGCCCCGCCCCCGTAGGACCGGGGACAGGGCGCTTCCGCGCCGAACGGGAGGCTCAGTACATGTTGTTGTAGATGTCCCAGCCGTAGCCGATCTTCACGCGCGTGGCGATCGGTTTGCTGTCGAGGCCGGTGGACGTATAGAGGTACACGTCTCCCTTGCCGTTGACGCCGACCAGATCGGCCTTGCCGTCACCGTTGAGGTCGCCCGGTGCGGCGAACGTCTTGTAGATGCTGAATCCGACGCCGATCACCGTGCGCAGCGACTCGAACGGCGCGGAGGCCTTGCCCGTGCCCTTGTAGAGGTAGAGCGTGCCGCTCGGCGTACGGGCCACCATGTCGTTCAGACCGTCGCCGTTGAGGTCGCCGGCGCCGAAGATGTCGTTGTACGTGTCGTAGCCGTAGCCGTAGCCGACCTTGATCCTGGCGGAGAAGCCGGTGCCCGAGCCGTTGCCCCGGTAGAGGTACAGGTCGCCGGACTTGGTGCGGGCGAGCAGATCGCCCTTGCCGTCGCCGCTCATGTCGCCAGGACCGACGAGGGTGTCGTAGTCGCCCCACCCGCTGCTGACGGGCGCACCCTCGTTGTAGAGCGTGCCGTTGTGTGTCTCCAGCAGGTCGGCGTAGCCGTCGTTGTCGAGCGACGACGGGAAGCTGATGTCGGCGCCGGCCCAGCCGCCGCTGTCACTGGCCTGGACGCGGGCGCTGAGCGTGCCGTTGTTCTTCGTGTAGTACCAGTAGAGCGTGCCGCCCGTGGTGCGGGCCATCAGCTCGTTCTTGCCGACGTAAGGGTTGCCGCCCTCGCTCGCGAAGAGCGACGCCACGTGCCAGCCCGTACCGATCTGCGTCCGCTTGAGGAGGGTGCCGTCACCGGTGGACTCGTACGCGTACAGCGTGCCGTCGGGCATACGGGCCATCAGGTCGCCGAGGCCGTCGCCGGTCATGTCGTCGGTGGCGATGATCTGGTTGTACACGCCGTAGCCGTAGCCGACCTTGACGCGTTTCTTGTACGGCGACGCGGCGATTCCGGTACCCGCGTAGTAGTACAGGTCACCGGCGGGGGTACGGGTGTAGAGGTCGCCGATCCCGTCGCCGTCGGCGTCGTTCGCGCCGACGATCTGGTCGTAGACGTTCCAGCCGTAGCCGACCTTGACGCCGGCCTTGAAGGGCGCGCTGGTGACGTTGCCGGTGGCCGCGTACAGGTAGATGTCGCCGGACGGGGTCCGGGCGAGCAGGTCGCCCCGGCCGTCGCCGGTCAGGTCGCCCGCGGCGACGACCTTGTTGTACTTCTGCCAGCCGGTGCCCGACCAGTCGGCGGAACCGGAAGGGTTGGTGTTCCAGGCCTGGTGGAGCGAGAGCTTGCCGGTCGCTGACAGCATGAGCAGCTCGGGGTTGCCGTCGCCGTTCAGGTCGCCCGGCGTGATGACGTCCTTCAACCGCTCGTTCGGGTCGTCGGTGTTGAGGGTGAACGGGTAGGTGTCCCCACCGTTCGTCGGACTGATGTAGTACTTCCCGTCGATCCCGCGGTACAGGGTGTCGCTGTAGCCGTCGCCGTCCACGTCGAAGCGCGGCTTGGCGGGAACGACCGCGGCCTTCGCGCCCTCGGCGGCCGCCGCCGGCGACTTCCGCGCGGTGCGCTTCGGCAGTGTCAGCGTGGGCTGCGCGTCGGCAGCGGGGATGCGGGGCTGGGTGGCGCCATGCGGTGCGGGCGCCGGGGCATCGGCCGAGGCCGGGGCCGCCAGCAGCGTGCCGGCCGAGAGGACGAGTGCGGTGCAGGCCGCGATCCGCCGCGCGCGCTTCGAGCGCGCGGGCACGGAACGGCGGGGTTCAGTGGAAGACAAAGCCCCCCCCAGGGGTAAGTGGTGGAACAGCGCCCCGCGAACCGGGTTCCGGGGGCGGGGCGCTGTGCTGTGCTGTGTGGCGGGATGCTCAGGACACGTTGTTGTAGATGTCCCAGCCGTAGCCGATCTTCACGCGCGTGGCGATCGTGCCGGTGCCGGTGGACGTGTAGCGGTACAGGTCGCCCTTGCCGTCGACGCCGATCAGGTCGGCCTTGCCGTCACCGTTGATGTCGCCCGGTGCGGCGAACAGCCTGTAGGTGTTGTACCCGTAGCCGATCTTCACCCGCGCCTTGAAGGGCGCGGAGGCCTTGCCCGTGCCCTGGTACAGGTACAGGTCTCCCTTGGTGTCGCGCGCCACCACATCGGCGAGACCGTCGCCGCTGAGGTCGCCGGCGCCGACGATCTTGTTGTAGATGTCCCAGCCGTAGCCGACCTTGAGCTTGGGCGCGAACTTGCTGCCGAGCCCGTTGCCCTCGTACAGGTACACGTTGCCCTTGGCGTCCCGTGCCAGCAGGTCGCCCTTGCCGTCGCCGCTCAGGTCGCCCGGACCGGTCAGGCTGTTGTAGACATCCCAGCCGAGGCCGATGAAGTGGCCCCCCGTGAACAACTGGCCCTGGTGGACCCAGAGCGGATCGGGCTCGCCGTCGTTGTCGAGTGAGGATGCGAGCCCCCTGGTCCCCAGGTTCATGCCACCGCTGGGCAGGCCGTTCAGGTTGCCGGTGCTGCGGGCGAAGAACTGCCCGTTGTTCCTGGACTTGTACCACCAGGAGTAGCCGGAGTTGGTGATGGCCTGGACCTCGTGCTTGCCGAAGTCCGGGTTGCCGCCCGCGCCGACGAACAGCCCCGCCGTGTTCCATCCGGTGCCGCCGGAGACCGGCGTGCGGTCGAGGGTGCCGTACCCGGAGGCCAGGTAGAGGATGACGTCGCCGTTCGGCTTGCGGGCGGCGATGTCGCCGAGACCGTCACCGTTGATGTCGTCCATGGCGACGAGCTGGTTGTAGATGTTGAAGCCGTAGCCGGTCTTCACACGTGGCTTGAACGGCTTCGTGATGTCGCCCGTGCCGGAGTAGAGGTAGAGGTCGCCGGCCGGGGTGCGGGCGAAGACGTCGCCGATGCCGTCGCGGTTGACATCGTTGGCGCCCACGATCTGGTCGTAGGAGTCCCAGCCGGAGTCGACCTTGACACCCGCCTCGAACGGCTCGCTGTCGACGCTGCCGGTGGACCGGTAGGCGTAGAGGTCGCCCGAGGGCGTACGCGCCAGCACATCGCCGCGGCCGTCACCGCTCAGGTCACCGGCCGCGACGACCTTGTTGTACTTCTGCCAGCCGGTGCCGGACCAGGTGGCGCGGCCGGCGACGCCATTGGTCACGGCCTGGTGCAGCGAGAGCTTCCCCGTCGCCGACAGCGTGAGGATTTCGGGCATGCCGTTGCCGTCCAGGTCGCCCGGCGTGACGATGTCCTTGGCCAACTCATTGGGCTCGTCGCGTTCGAGGAGGTACGGGAAGCCGCCCTGCCAACGATTCTGGATGACGTTCAGCTCGCCGTCCAGAGTCCGGTACGCGAAGTCGCTCTGCCCGTCGCGGTTCACGTCGAAGCGTGGCTTGACGGTCACGGCCGACGCGCCCTCGGCACCCGCTGCCCGCGGCTTCTGCGCGGTGCGCTCCGGGAGGACGAGAGTCGGCTGCGGGGCCGGGTCGGGGGCCGGCCGCGGTGCGGCGCCGCGCGGTGCGGCCGCCGGGCCGTCGGCTGAGGCAGGGACGGCCAGCAGCATGCCGGCCGAGAGGACGAGTGCGGTGCAGGCCGCGATCCGCCGCCCGCGCTTCGTGCGCGCGGGAAGAGAACGGCCGGGTTCCACAGAAGACAAAGCCCCCCCAGGGGTAAGCGGTGGAACCGGGTGAAACGCCTTCATGGATGTGTCACATGTAGGGCGAAGTGTTCCCGGAATGTTCACAGACCCTATAGCTGTGAACACTGGGACCGCATTGGTTCAGTGCCGAATCAATGTCCTGGTCTGGCAACAACGCAGCCGGTGTCCGGCCGGGCGGGCCGCCGGCTGGAGACGCGGGAGCGCCCTGCCCCCGAGGAATCCGGGGACAGGGCGCTCCTCGCCGAACAGGACGCTCAGTACATGTTGTTGTAGATGTCCCAGCCGTAGCCGATCTTGACCCGCTTGGCGATCGTCCCGGTGCCGGTGGACGTGTAGAGGTACACGTCGCCCTTGCCGTCGACGCCGATCAGATCGGCCTTGCCGTCACCGTTGAGGTCGCCCGGTGCCACGAACTTCTTGTACGTGTTGTAGCCGGTGCCGATCTTGACGCGCGCCTTGAAGGGCTTGGTGGCCGAGCCCGTCCCCTTGTACAGGTAGAGCGTGCCGTCCGACGCGCGGGCCACCATGTCGTTCAGACCGTCGCCGCTGAAGTCACCGGCGCCGACCAGCTTGTTGTACGACTTGTAGCCGTAGCCGACCTTGATCTTGGCGGAGAAGCCGGTGCCCGAGCCGTTGCCCCGGTAGAGGTACAGGTCGCCGGAGGTGGTGCGGGCGAGCAGGTCGCCCTTGCCGTCGCCGCTCAGGTCGCCAGGACCGACGAGGGTGTTGTAGCCGCCCCAGCCGCTGCTGATGGTCGAACCCTCGTTGTAGAGCTTGCCGGAGTACGTCTCCAGCAGGTCCGCGTAGCCGTCGTTGTCGAGCGACGACGGGAAGCTGATGTTGGCGCCGGCCCAGCCGCCGCTGTCACTGGCCTGGACGCGGGCGCTGAGCTTGCCGTTGTTCTTCGCGTAGTACCAGTAGAGCGTGCCGCCCTTGGTGCGGGCCATCAGCTCGTTCTTGCCGAACGTCGGGTTGCTGCCCTGGCCCCCGAAGAGCGACGCGACGTTCCAGCCGGTGCCGATCTCGGTCCGCTTGAGGAAGGTGCCGTATCCGGTGGACTCGTACGCGTAGAGCGTGCCGCCCGGCGTACGGGCCATCAGGTCGCCGAGGCCGTCACCGGTGGCGTCGTCGGTGGCGATGATCTGGTTGTACGTGTCGAAGCCGTAGCCGACCTTGACGCGCGCCTTGTACGGCGCCGAGGCCTTTCCGGAACCGGCGTAGTAGTACAGGTCACCGGCGGGCGTACGGGTGTAGAGGTCGCCGATCCCGTCGCCGTTGACGTCGTTCGCGCCGACGATCTGGTCGTACGAGGCCCAGCCGTAGCCCACCTTGACGCCGGCCTTGAACGGGCCGCTGGTGACGTTGCCGGTGCCCGCGTACAGGTAGATGTCGCCGGACGGGGTCCGGGCGAGCAGGTCGCCCCGGCCGTCGCCGGTCAGGTCGCCCGCGGCGATGATCTTGTTGTACTTCTGCCAGCCGGTGCCGGACCAGTCGGCGTATCCGGCGCTGTCGGCGCTCCAGGCCTGGTGGAGCGAGAGCTTGCCGGTCGCCGACAGGGTGAGCAGCTCGGGCCTGCCGTCGCCGTTCAGGTCGCCCGGCGTGATGACGTCCTTGAACTTCTCGTTCGGGTCGTCGGGGTTCAGGGCGAACTCGTAGGAGCTCGACCCGTTCGTCGGAACGACGTAGTAGTGCCCGTCGATCCCGCGGTACAGGGTGTCGCTGTAGCCGTCGGCGTCCACGTCGAAGCGCGGCTTGGCGGGAACGACCGCGGCCTTGGCGCCCGCGGCGGCCGCGGCCGGCGACTTCTTCTTCGCGGTGTGCTTCGGCAGCGTCAGCGAGGGCTGCGCGTCGGCGGCGGGGACGCGGGGCTGGGTGGCGCGGTGCGGCGCGGGCGCCGAGTCATCGGCCGAGGCCGGAGCGGCCAGCAGCATGCCGGCCGAGAGAACGAGTGCGGTGCAGGCCGCGATCCGCCGCGCGCGCTTCGAGCGCGCGGGAACGAAACGGCCGGGTTCCACAGAAGACAAAGCCCCCCCAGGGGTACGTGGTGGAACCGGGAGAAACGTCTTCACAAGTGCATTACATGCAGGGTGAATGTGTTCCCGGGATGGTCACAGACTCTACAACTGTGACCCCCGCGACAGAAGTGGTTTAGCAATGGATCAATGTCTCGGCTTGGACACGCCACGGCCAACCCCTCCCGTGCACCACCCGCTCAGTTCTTGCGGTGGCCGATCAGCCGCGGCTTGGACTCCAGGTTCTCCAGTCCGTGCCACGCCAGATTCACCAGATGCGCCGCCACCTCGGCCTTCTTCGGCTTACGGGCGTTCATCCACCACTGGCCCGTCAGCGCCACCATGCCGACCAGTGCCTGCGCGTACAGCGGAGCCAGCTTCGGATCGAAACCCCGGGCCTTGAACTCCAGACCCAGGATGTCCTCCACCTGGGTGGCGATATCGCTGATGAGCGAGGCGAACGTGCCGGTCGACTGGGCGACCGGCGAATCACGCACCAGAATCCGGAACCCGTCCGTGTACGTCTCGATGTAGTCCAGCAGCGCGAACGCCGCCTGCTCCAGCAGCTCACGCGGGTGCCCGGCGGTCAGGGCGCTGGTGACCATGTCCAGGAGCTGGCGCATCTCCCGGTCGACCACCACGGCGTACAGCCCCTCCTTGCCGCCGAAGTGTTCGTAGACAACCGGCTTGGAGACCCCGGCACGCGCCGCGATCTCCTCCACCGAAGTGCCCTCGAAACCCTTGTCGGCGAAGAGGGTGCGACCGATGTCCAGCAGTTGCTCGCGGCGTTCCTTGCCCGTCATCCGCACCCGCCGGGCCCGCCGGGTCGAGGGTGCGCGGGATTTCTCGCTGCTTGTGCTTCCGTCGGTCGCCACATCATCAATCATGCCGCGTCGGCCTCCGCCGGGTGGCGCCGGGACTCGATACGGGCGGAGTCGGGCCAGCGCACATCGGTCGCCCAGCCCAGCTTCTCGAACCAGCGGATCAGCCGGGCACTCGAATCGATCTGCCCCCTCATCACGCCGTGCCGGGCACTCGTCGGGTCCGCGTGGTGCAGGTTGTGCCAGGACTCACCGCACGAAAGGACCGCCAGCCACCACACGTTCCCCGACTTGTCACGGGACTTGAAGGGACGCTTGCCGACCGCGTGGCAGATCGAGTTGATCGACCACGTCACGTGGTGCAGCAGCGCGACCCGGACCAGGGAACCCCAGAAGAACGCCGTGGCCGCACCCCACCACGACATCGTCACCAGACCGCCGACCAGCGGCGGGATCGCCAGCGACAGAATCGTGAAGGACAGGAAGTGACGGGAGATCCCGCGGATCGCCGGGTCCCTGATCAGGTCAGGAGCGTACTTCTGCTGCGATGTCTGCTCCTCGTCGAACATCCAGGCGATATGGGCCCACCACAACCCCTTCATCAGGGCCGGCAGCGTCTCGCCGAAGCGCCACGGGGAGTGCGGATCGCCCTCGGCGTCCGAGAAGCGGTGGTGCTTGCGGTGATCGGCCACCCAGCGCACCAGGGGACCCTCCACAGCGAGCGAACCGGCCACGGCCAGGGCGATACGGAGCGGACGCTTCGCCTTGAACGAGCCATGTGTGAAGTAGCGGTGGAAGCCGATCGTGATGCCGTGGCAGCCGATGAAGTACATCGCCACCATCAGACCCAGATCGAGCCAGCTGACACCGCGGCCCCAGGCCAGCGGCACCGCCGCGACCAGGGCCAGGAACGGCACGACGATGAACAGCAGGAGCGCGAACTGCTCGATCGACCGCTTGTTGTCCCCGCCGAGCGTGGCGGAGGGAGGACCGTCGGCCGCCGGAGCGGCCTCGATCACATCGGGGCTGGTCTTCATGGGGAGTCCCCTGTGGGGTGAGAACGCAACGGGAAGCCGGGGCTACGCATGCGTAACCTACGGCGTCGTAAGTATGGCAGCGCGGAGCCCCGCCACAAGAGGGAGCGGCCGACCGGGCACAGAGTGGCGCCTTACGGGGTAGGGGACACAGCGCGTACCCCGGAGGTACCCGCCGCGAACAGCGGACACCCTTCGGGGCGCGAACAGCACCGAAAGCACGGACACCTATCCTGGAGAGGTCGGACAGCGCGGTCCGCACTCTGCTTTCCCGGGGGTGGCGTGGCACCCGCTGCCAGCCGCGGCCCCGGATCCCGTGCTCAACCACTGCAAGGAGCCGCACACTGTGAGCAGTGCCGACCAGACCCCTGCCGCCAGCCCCGAGCTGCGCGCCGACATCCGCCGCCTCGGTGACCTGCTGGGCGAGACTCTCGTACGCCAGGAGGGCCAGGAGCTCCTCGACCTCGTCGAACGGGTCCGCGCCCTGACCCGCACCGACGGCGAAGCGGCGGCCCAGCTTCTCGGCGACACGGACCTGGAGACCGCCGCACAGCTCGTGCGCGCCTTCTCCACCTACTTCCACCTCGCCAACGTCACCGAGCAGGTTCACCGCGCCCACGAGATGCGCGACCGGCGCGCCGCCGAGGGCGGGCTCCTCGCCCGCACCGCCGACCGCCTCAAGGACGCCGACCCGGAGCACCTGCGGGCCACCGTCAAGAACCTGAACGTACGGCCCGTCTTCACCGCGCACCCCACCGAGGCCGCGCGGCGCTCCGTACTGAACAAGCTGCGCCGCATCGCCGCACTCCTCGAAACCCCCGTCATCGAGGCCGACCGGCGCCGCCACGACCTCCGGCTCGCCGAGAACATCGACCTCATCTGGCAGACCGACGAGCTCCGTGTCGTCCGCCCGGAGCCCGCCGACGAGGCCCGCAACGCCATCTACTACCTCGACGAGCTCCACGCCAACGCCGTGGGCGACGTCCTGGAGGACCTGGCCGCCGAACTGGAGCGCGTCGGCGTCGAACTGCCCGCCGGCACCCGCCCCCTCACCTTCGGCACCTGGATCGGCGGCGACCGCGACGGCAACCCCAACGTGACGCCCGCCGTCACCTGGGAGGTGCTGATCCTCCAGCACGAGCACGGCATCACCGACGCCCTCGAACTCGTCGACTACCTGCGCGGACTGCTCTCCAACTCCATCCGCTACACCGGAGCCACCGACGAGCTCCTCGCCTCACTCCAGGCCGACCTGGAACGCCTCCCCGAGATCAGCCCCCGCTACAAGCGGCTGAACGCCGAGGAACCCTACCGGCTCAAGGCCACCTGCATCCGGCAGAAGCTCGTCAACACCCGCGAGCGCCTCGCCTCCGGCACCCCGCACCGCCCCGGCTGCGACTACCTCGGCACCTCCGAGCTCATCGCCGACCTGGCCCTCATCCAGACCTCGCTGCGCGAACACCGCGGCGGCCTCTTCGCCGACGGCCGGATGGACCGCACCATCCGCACGCTCTCCGCGTTCGGCCTCCAGCTCGCCACCATGGACGTGCGCGAACACGCCGACGCCCACCACCACGCGCTCGGCCAGCTCTTCGACCGGCTCGGCGAGGAGTCCTGGCGCTACGCCGACATGCCGCGCGACTACCGGCAGAAGCTCCTCGCCAAGGAACTCCGCTCCCGCCGCCCGCTCGCGCCGACCCCGGCCCCGCTCGACGCCGCGGGCGAGAAGACCCTCGGCGTCTTCCACACCATCAAGGAAGCCTTCGAGCGCTTCGGCCCCGAGGTCATCGAGTCCTACATCATCTCGATGTGCCAGGGCGCCGACGACGTCTTCGCCGCCGCTGTCCTCGCCCGCGAAGCCGGCCTCCTCGACCTGCACGGCGGCTGGGCCAAGATCGGCATCGTCCCGCTCCTGGAGACCACCGACGAGCTCAAGGCCGCCGACGTCATCCTCGACGAGATGCTCGCCGACCCCTCCTACCGCCGCCTCGTCTCCCTGCGCGGCGACGTCCAGGAGGTCATGCTCGGATACTCCGACTCCTCCAAGTTCGGCGGCATCACCACCTCCCAGTGGGAGATCCACCGCGCCCAGCGCCGCCTGCGCGACGTCGCCCACCGCTACGGCGTGCGCCTGCGCCTCTTCCACGGCCGCGGCGGCACCGTCGGCCGCGGCGGCGGTCCCTCGCACGACGCGATCCTCGCGCAGCCCTGGGGCACGCTGGAGGGCGAGATCAAGGTGACCGAGCAGGGCGAGGTCATCTCCGACAAGTACCTCATCCCCGCGCTCGCCCGCGAGAACCTGGAACTGACCGTCGCGGCCACCCTCCAGGCCTCCGCGCTGCACACCGCACCCCGCCAGTCCGACGAGGCGCTGGCCCGCTGGGACGCGGCCATGGACACCGTCTCCGACGCCGCCCACGCCGCGTACCGCAAGCTCGTCGAGGACCCCGACCTGCCGACGTACTTCCTCGCCTCCACCCCGGTGGACCAGCTCGCCGACCTGCACCTGGGCTCGCGGCCCTCCCGCCGCCCCGGCTCGGGCGTCTCACTCGACGGCCTGCGCGCCATCCCGTGGGTCTTCGGCTGGACCCAGTCCCGTCAGATCGTCCCCGGCTGGTTCGGCGTCGGCTCCGGCCTCAAGGCGCTGCGCGAGGCCGGCCTCGACACCGTCCTGGAAGAGATGCACGAACAGTGGCACTTCTTCCAGAACTTCCTGTCCAACGTCGAGATGACCCTCGCCAAGACCGACCTGCGCATCGCCCGGCACTACGTCGACACGCTCGTCCCCGACGAGCTGAAGCACGTCTTCGCCGACATCGAGGCCGAGCACGCGCTCACCGTCAGCGAGGTCCTCAAGATCACGGGCAACACCGAACTGCTCGGCACCAGCCCGGTGCTCCAGCAGACCTTCGCCATCCGTGACGCCTACCTGGACCCGATCTCCTACCTCCAGGTATCCCTGCTGGCCCGTCAGCGCCAGGCGGCCGAACGCGGCGAGGAAGCAGACCCGCTGCTCGCCCGCGCCCTGCTGCTCACGGTCAACGGCGTAGCCGCCGGACTGCGCAACACCGGCTGATCAACGCCGCCGCGGGTGCGGTCCCGTCACAGGGCGAAGAACGTCGCCACCAGCAGGACCGCACCCGCGATCCCGGCGCCCCACGCGATCCGGGGCAGCCGCAGACCGCCGCCGATCACCAGCGCCGCGAGAACCAGCGCGCCGCCCAGCGGCAGCCACGCGTGCAGGAAGCCCGGCGTCCCCGTCCGCACGACCTCAAAGGTGCCCGGCTTCACGACGACGGGGAAACGGTCCCCCTTCTTCGCCGCCACGGACTTGTCGACCGACACCCGGGAACGCCCGGACCCGCCGTCCGACGGCACGTACGGGCCCGTGCAGACCTCGCTGCCACACCCGGTGACCGTCATCGTGCCGTGCTCGCGGCCCTTGGCCAGCACGATGTGATGCGCCGAGTCCCACGAGGACAGCGCACCCGCCACCAGCAGCAGCAGGACGACACAGCCGAGCGCGGCGGTGCGGCCGTAATGCAGGGCACGTTGGGAGGAGCTGCGCTTCATGGGGGCCGATCCTTGGCCAGCGCCCCGCACCCGGTCAAGCTGTGGCTGAAAACAGCATGATTACCGGTGGGTATGTCGGGATTCGCGTATGCCGGAGCTCAGGAGTTGTACGCGCTCTGCGCGCGCTCCAGACCCTCCGCCAACAGGCACTCCACCGAATCCGCCGCCCGGTCCACCAGGAAGCCCAGCTCCTTGCGCTCCGTGGACGAGAAGTCCTTCAGAACGAAGTCGGCGACCTGCATCCGGCCCGGCGGACGCCCGATCCCGAACCGGATCCGGTGATAGTCCGGCCCCATCGACTTCGTCATCGACTTCAGCCCGTTGTGACCGTTGTCGCCACCGCCCAGCTTCAGCCGCAGCGACCCGTAGTCGATGTCCAGCTCGTCATGGACCGCCACGACATGGTCGAGCGGCACCTTGTAGAAGTCGCGCAGCGCCGTCACAGGGCCGCCGGACAGGTTCATGTACGACATCGGCTTCGCCACCACCACCCGGCGGCTCAGCGGACCCGGCGGACCGATCCGGCCCTCCAGCACCTGCGCCTGGGCCTTCGGTGCCCGCTTGAACTTCCCGCCGATCCGCTCCGCGAGCAGGTCGGCGACCATGAAGCCCACGTTGTGCCGGTTCGCCGCGTACTCGGGGCCGGGATTGCCCAGGCCCACGATCAGCCAGGGGTCGGTGGCGTCGGACATCGCGCTGGGTCTCCTCGCGTACGGGCGGGTCACGGACAGGGAAAACGGGGCGGCGGATCCCCCGGAGGGAGACCGCCGCCCCGTCAGTCAAGCAGGTGGCGCGAGGCTCAGGCCTCGGCGCCCTCGCCCTCGGCGCCCTCGGCGGACGGCTCCTCGGCCTGAGCGGCGACGACCGCGAGGACAACCGCGTCCGGGTCGGCCTCGGCCAGCACGGAACCGGCCGGCAGCGGGATGTCCTTGGCGAGGATGGACGCGCCGGCGTCCAGGCCCGCGATGGAGACGGTGACGGAGTTGGGGATGTGGGTGGCCTCGGCCTCGACGAGCAGGGTGTTCTGCACGTACTCCAGCAGGTTGCCGCCCGGGGCCAGCTCGCCCTCGACGTGCACCGCGACCTCGACGTTGACCTTCTCGCCGCGCTTCACGGTCAGCAGGTCGACGTGCTCGATGTTGCCCTTGAGGGCGTTGCGCTGCACGGCCTTCGGGATGACCAGCGCGTCCTTGCCGTCGATCTCCAGACCGATCAGGACGTTGGCGGTACGGAGCGCGAGCTGAAGCTCGTGAGCCGGCAGCGTGATGTGGACCGCTTCGGCGCCGTGGCCGTAGATGACGGCGGGAACGAGGTTGGCGCGACGGGTGCGGCGGGCAGCGCCCTTGCCGAACTCGGAACGGACCTCGGCGTTGAGCTTGATCTCGGCCATGACTGCACTCCTCGTAAGGTGACGAAACTCCGGTTGGTCACCCGGCCCACGACAGGCCTGCTACGAAGAGCGCGTCGATAACGGACCGCCGTACCTATGAGTACGGCCTCCCTCGCCGAGCAACTCGCTGAGTCTACCCGGCGGGGAGGCCGCACCCAAAGTGGATCTTCTGTGACGCTTTCGCCTACTGCTCCTCGAAGAGGCTCGTGACCGAACCGTCCTCGAAGACCTCGCGCACCGCACGGGCGATCGTCGGCGCGATCGAGAGCACCGTGATCTTGTCGAGCTCCAGCTCACCCGGCGTCGGCAGGGTGTCCGTGAACACGAACTCGCTGACCTTCGAGTTCTTCAGCCGGTCCGCGGCCGGACCCGAGAGCACACCGTGGGTGGCCGTCACT
This sequence comes from Streptomyces sp. NBC_01260, assembly GCF_036226405.1. Classification (NCBI taxonomy): domain Bacteria; kingdom Bacillati; phylum Actinomycetota; class Actinomycetes; order Kitasatosporales; family Streptomycetaceae; genus Streptomyces; species Streptomyces sp. NBC_01260. Next base: position 5,024,349 of record NZ_CP108464.1, read on the forward strand.
ATGACGTCCTCCGCACCGTGCGCGAACAGGGCGTCGGCGGCGGCACAGATCGTGCCACCCGTGTCGATCATGTCGTCGACCAGGACACAGACCCGGCCCTCGACGTTGCCCACGACCTCGTGGACGCTGACCTGGTTGGGCACGTCCTTGTCACGCCGCTTGTGCACGATCGCCAGCGGGGCGTCCAGCCGGTCGCACCAGCGGTCGGCGACCCGGACGCGGCCCGCGTCCGGCGAGACGATCGTCAGCTTCGAGCGGTCGACCTTCGCACCGACGTAGTCGGCCAGGATCGGCAGCGCGAAGAGGTGGTCGACCGGACCGTCGAAGAAGCCCTGGATCTGGTCGGTGTGCAGGTCGACGGTGAGAATGCGGTCCGCACCCGCCGTCTTCATCAGGTCCGCGATCAGACGGGCCGAGATCGGCTCGCGGCCACGGTGCTTCTTGTCCTGGCGGGCGTAGCCGTAGAACGGCACGATCACCGTGATCGAACGGGCCGACGCGCGCTTCAGCGCGTCCAGCATGATCAGCTGCTCCATGATCCACTTGTTGATCGGAGCCGTGTGGCTCTGGATCAGGAAGCAGTCGGCGCCGCGGGCGGACTCCTGGAATCGGACGTAGATCTCACCGTTGGCGAAATCGAAGGCCTTCGTCGGCACGAGGCCGACACCCAGTTGGTGTGCAACCTCCTCGGCCAGCTCGGGGTGGGCGCGGCCGGAGAAGAACATCAGTTTCTTCTCGCCGGTCGTCTTGATCCCGGTCACAGCACAGTCTCCTCAGACGTGTTCCTGGCGCTGCACGCAGATGTCCCGATGTGCAACGAGCCAGCCGAAATGGGGTGAGCATCTATCACGGTACGCCGTGCGCGACGCGCCTGATTCCGGTCAGCTTTCGCCGCTGGCCTCCTCCGTCGCGGACTGAGCCGCCTGCGCGGCGGCACTACCCGGACGCTTCCTGGCCACCCAACCCTCGATATTCCTTTGCTGGCCGCGGGCCACGGCCAGCGAACCGGACGGCACGTCCTTCGTGATGACCGACCCGGCCGCGGTGTAGACACCGTCCCCGACCGTGACGGGAGCCACAAACATATTGTCCGACCCGGTACGGCAGTGCGAGCCGATCGTCGTGTGGTGCTTGGCCACACCGTCGTAGTTCACGAACACGCTCGCGGCACCGATGTTGGTGTGATCGCCGATCGTCGCGTCACCCACGTACGACAGGTGGGGAACCTTCGTGCCCTCGCCGATCGTGGCGTTCTTCATCTCCACGTACGTACCGGCCTTGGCCTTCGCGCCCAGCCGCGTACCCGGCCGCAGATAGGCGTACGGACCGACCAGCGCGCCCGGACCCACCTCGGCCCCGTCCGCCACGGTGTTGTCCACCCGTGCGCCCGCTCCGACGACCGTGTCCGTCAGCCGCGAGTTCGGGCCGACCTCGGCGTCCTCCGCGAGATGCGTCGAACCCAGCAACTGGGTACCCGGGTGCACGATCGCGTCCCGCTCGTACGTCACGGTGGCATCGATCAGCGTCGACGCCGGGTCCACCACGGTCACACCGGCCGTCATCGCCCGCTCCAGCAGCCGCTGGTTCAGCAGCCGGCGGGCCTCGGCGAGCTGCACCCGGTTGTTGATCCCGAGGATCTCCCGGTGGTCGCCGGCGACCGAGGCGCCGACCCGGTGCCCGGCCTCGCGCAGGATGGACAGCACATCGGTGAGGTACTCCTCGCCCTGGCTGTTGTCCGTACGGACCTTGCCCAGCGCGTCCGTCAGGAGCTGCCCGTCGAACGCGAACACCCCGGAGTTGATCTCCCGGATCGCCCGCTGGGCCTCGGTGGCGTCCTTGTGCTCGACGATCTCGGTGACCGCGCCGGTCGCCGGGTCGCGGACGATCCGGCCGTAGCCGGTCGAGTCGGGGACCTCGGCGCTCAGCACGGTGACGGCGTTGCCGTCGGCGGTGTGGGTGGCGGCGAGCGCGGAAAGCGTTCCGCCGGACAGCAGCGGGGTGTCGCCGCAGACCACGATGACGGTGCCCGCGACGGTCCCGCCCAGCTCGTCGAGCCCGACGCGCACCGCGTTCCCGGTGCCCTTCTGCTCGGCCTGGTAGGCGGTGCGCACCTGGGCGTCCGCGGCGGTGAGATGGGCGGTGACCTGCTCGCTCGCGTGGCCGACGACCACGACGAGGTGCTGGGGCTCCAGCTCGCGGGAGGCGGCGACGACATGTCCGACGAGCGAGCGCCCGGAGATCTCGTGCAGAACCTTGGGGGTCTTCGACTTCATGCGGGTGCCCTCACCCGCTGCGAGGACGACGACGGCTGCCGGGCGTTCGGAGCTCACGGATATGTCCTTCGGCTTCGGGTGGTGGACATCCGCAGGATACCGGGGGGCATGGGGCCGGATATGAGTGCGGGCCCCGACCGGTGAGGTCGGGGCCCGTGCGCTGAGCTCCCCCACCAGGACTCGAACCCGGACAAATAGCACCAAAAGCTACTGTGCTGCCAATTACACCATGGGGGATAAATTCCGACGAAGCCGGGCATTGGCCCGAGTCGCCGGATCGGCACCCAACACTATGCCGTACCAAGCCCCTTGTACGCGACGACAGAATCCGGCGCTCTTGGTCACGTGGGTGACGAGGCGGCCGTGACAGGCGTTGCCGGTGTTCTCGCGGTCGGCCTTCGGGGCGTTCGATTCGCTGTTTCGGGCGATCACCGATCGTTTCGTCCCCGTTCGAACGTGCGACGTGCTGTCCAGGTCACCCGAAAATGAGATGCGCCCGCCCGTACGCTGGATGCCATGACCGCAACGGGGGCAGACCGGGAAGCGGCGGGACCGACCACCCGCGGCTACTGGTGGTGGGAACGGCGACGGAGTGTCGCACTGGATGTGGGACTGGCGCTGTTCTCGGCGCTGGAGTGTGCGTTGGAAGGGGTGGAATTCGCGGGGGACACCGGGCTGCCGGTGCCGCTGGGGGTGCTTTTCGGGCTGTTGGCCGGGGCCGTGCTGCTGGCGCGCCGGCGGTGGCCGATCGCCGTGGTGCTGGTGTCGGTCGCGACGACACCGGCCGAGATGGGCTTCCTGATGGGCCTGGTCGGCCTGTACACGCTGGCCGCGTCCGACGTGCCGCGGCGGATCACCGTGGTGCTGATGAGCATGTCGCTGGTGGGCACGTTCATCGTCACGTACGTACGGCTGCGTCAGGGCGTGTCGGCCAGTGCCGACTTCGGCCCCGGCGACTGGTACGTCCCGATGCTGTCGCTCTTCATGGCGCTGGGGCTCACCGCGCCGCCCATGCTGTTCGGCCTCTACATAGGGGCCCGGCGCCGGCTGATGGAGAGCCTGCGGGAGCGGGCGGACTCGCTGGAGCGGGAGCTGTCGCTGCTCGCGGACCGGGCCGAGGAGCGGGCCGAGTGGGCGCGTACGGAGGAGCGGACCCGGATCGCCCGCGAGATGCACGACGTGGTCGCCCACCGGGTGAGCCTGATGGTGGTCCACGCCGCGGCGCTCCAGGCGGTCGCGCCCAAGGACCCGGCGAAGGCGGTGCGCAACGCGGCGCTGGTCGGTGACATGGGGCGGCAGGCGCTGACCGAGTTGCGCGAGATGCTCGGGGTGCTGCGCACCGGGGAGCCGATGGTGGCCCGGGTGACCAAGGTGCCGCTCGCCTCGGTCGGCCGGGTGGCCGCGGTGGAGGACGGGCCCCGGCTGCACGAGCTGGAGACGCTGGTCGGGGAGTCGCGGGCGGCGGGCATGACGGTGGAGCTCTCGGTGGAGGGCCGGACGCGTCCGTACGCGCCCGAGGTCGAGCAGACGGCGTACCGGGTCGTGCAGGAGGCCCTGACGAACGTGCACAAGCACGCGGCCGGCGCGAAGACATGGGTGCGGCTGGCACATCGGGGGGCGGAGGTCGCCATGCAGGTGGAGAACGGTCCCTCGGACTCGGCCACGGCGGATGCGGGGCTGCCCAGCGGGGGCAACGGGCTGGTGGGGATGCGGGAGCGGGTGCTGGGTCTGGGCGGCGTCTTCGTCTCCGGCCCGACGGACGCGGGCGGCTTCCGGGTGTCGGCGGTGCTGCCGGACGCGGACGGCCCCGAGGTGAGTCCAAGCCCGTCCGGCGTTTGAGGACGGAACCCGGGCCGTGGGCGCCGGGGTTCCGCGTGCGCCCGCCCGCGACCGGTACCGGCCCCGGGCGGAGCGCTCTCGTCCGCAATCGCCGGACGGGCCCGATGGGGGCACCTGCCCCGGTCAGGCCGAGGTGAGGCGGGCGGGTTGGGCGCCCGTGACCAGAGTGGCCAGGGCCTGGTCGATGTCCGGTCCGAGGTACCAGTCACCGGTGTGGTCGATGCTGTAGACCCGCCCCTCGGTGTCGATCGCGAGTACCGCCTGCCCGTCCCCTTCCTCCCCCAGCGGGGCGACCTCGGTCTCCAGGGCGCGTCCCAGGTCCGCCAGGGTCCGGGCCAGGTGCAGGCCGCGCAGGGGGTCGATCCGTACCGCCGTCGGTGCGATCTGGCGGCCGGGCGCGGTCGCGGTGAGGTGGAGGCCGCCGAATTCGGCCCAGGCCTCCACGGCTGACGGGAAGACGGCGTGCTGGTGGCCGGCCGGCGAGGCGTGCGAGCGCAGCGCGTCGGCCCACTCCTCGGCCTGCCGGATGTCCCAGCGGCCGGGCTGCCAGCCCGCGGCGCGCAGGGCGGCGTCGACGGCGACGGGGAAGCGGGTGGAGGCCTGGCGGTCGTGGTTCGCCGGGCCCGCCTGTTCGGGGAGTTCGGTTCGGTCGGCCATGGGGGCGCGGTCAGCCCTTCTCGGCGGTGGTCGCCGCTCCGGTCGTGGTGAGGTCGACGGGTCGTACGCCGAAGTGGGCGAGCATCACCGAGCAGGAGCGGCAGGGCGGTGCGTAGCTGCCGTGCAGGGGGTCGCCGTCCTCGCGGATGCGGCGTGCGGTGAGCCGGGCGTGCTTGAGCGCGCGGCGGGCCTCGCCGTTGGTGAGGGGCTTGCGCTGGGCTCGTTTGGAGCGGCCGGCCTCCGCGGCGGTGAGGTGCCGGGAGAGCAGTATCGCTTCGGGGCAGCGGCCGGTGAAGCGTTCGCGCTGGCTGCTGGTGAGGGTGTCGAGGAAGTCCTGGACGAGGTGGTGCAGTACGGGCGGCTGGTCGCCCTTGCCCGCGGTGCAGGTGAGTGTCTCGCCGCGTACGGACAGCGCTGCGGCCACCGCGGGCAGGATGCCGTCGCGGCGGTGGGTCAGGCGGGGTGCGTGGCTGGTTTCGGAGCTGCTCCAGCTGAGTCGTGGGTCCCCGGTTGTGACGGTGTGTGCAGAGTGTGCGGTGTGCATGGTGCGTTGTCCCTCCCGTGCCCGCAGCGGCCGCTGCCGAATGTGCACGCCCCCGTGTATGCGGTGACAGCCTGCCAAATGTGTCGGGTCGTGTGAAAGCTGGGTCGGGAAAACGTGTGTGCGTGTCGCGCGACAGTGGCCCGGCCGTCGCTCATCCGGCACAGCGTTGTGACGGTTCGTGACGGAAGCGGCCGGGGGCCGGTGGGGCGGGACCCGTTCTTGCGGCACCGCATAGGCTGTGCCTGGACCGCCCCCATGGGCAGGTCGGTCCTCATCAGCCAGACGCAGCAGGGGGCAACCGCCATGACGACAGGTCGGCTCGGGCAGCAAGCCGCGCCACCGAACGGGGCCTACGCCGGGCAGCTCGTGCACTTCCCGGATCCTGTCCGGGCGTCCCGCCACCCCAGAGGTGTGCGTATGGACGGGAACGGCTGTCCGGAGTTCGCGCCGTACGCCCGCGCCGCCGCCGAGATCGCCGAGCCCCCGCAGGGCTTCGGCGTCGACGAACTGCGGCTCACGGACTACGTGTCGGCGAACGCGGCGCTGGCGGCCAGTGGCCATGAGCTGTGGGACACGATTCCCGCGGTGGCCACCCCGCACGGCTGGACCTGGCACCACGTGCCGGGCGGCCGGCGGATGGAGCTGGTCCCGGTCGAGGTGAAGGCGCTGCTGCGGCATCACGGCGGGCTGGCGACGACGGCGGTGGACCAGAACAAGCGGGGCACGCGTCCGCTCCAGGAGACCCGGCCCGCGCACTTCCGGCTCCCGAAGGGGGCCGTGGCGGTGAGCGAGCAGCAGATCCAGGGGGTCGAGGAGGACCTCGGCTACCGGTTGCCCGGTGCGTACCGTTCGTTCCTGAAGGCGGCGGGCGGTTCGGCCCCGGTGGGCGCGGCGCTCGACGCGGAGCTCGGTCTGCTGGTCGACCAGCCGTTCTTCACGGTGCGCGACGAGGCCGCGGTGAACGATCTGGTGTACGTCAACAAGTGCCTGCGGGACCATCTGACCAAGGACTACCTGGGCGTCGGTTTCGTCCAGGGCGGCATCCTCGCGGTGAAGGTCCGGGGCCAGGGCACCGGTTCGGTGTGGTTCTGCGCGTACGACGATGCGCGGGATCAGGACGGCTGGAGCGTGCAGGAGCGGGTGGACCGGCTGCTGCTGCCGTGCGGCGCGGACTTCGACGCCTTTCTGCAGCGTCTCGCGGGCAACCCGCCGGAGTTGGAGACGGTGGCGAACCTGATGGTGGACGGCGGCTTCGCGCACGCCGTCCCGGTGGAGGGGTGAGCGCGATGGTGACCTTTGCGCAGGCGCAGGAGCGTGCGGACGAGTGGGTCAACGGTGACGTTGCGGCGTATCAGCACCGCGAGGTGCGGGTACGTGAGTTCGAGCTGGGTTTCGTGGTGTGGGCCGAGGACCGGGCGGAGGGTCCGGTCTCGGACGGCGGCCGGCAGCGGCTGGTGATCGCCCGGGACAGCGGTGAGGCGACGCTGTGGCCCGGATTGCCGGTCGGCGAGGTGATCCGGCGGTACGAGGAGGAGTACGGCGTCACGGATGTGGCGCAGGCTGCCCCGCAGCCGCCGCAGCGCATCGATCTGAATCAGACGTCGTTCCTGTTGAGTCCGCCCGAGTGGCTCCAGGAGGCGGCGGACAAGCTCGGCATACCGGACCGGCGGACGGAAGGTGCCGGCGAGCAGGCGGCCGCCGCCCCCGCTGTCCCTCCTCCCGCCACCTTCCCTTCTGCTCCTTCCGTTCCTTCCCCTTCCTCTCCGCCGGACGGGCCGGGCACCTACGAGCCGACCGCGTACGCGGGGGTTCCGGCGTCCTCTCCGCAGCCGCCGGTCGGGGCCACGCCGTGGGCGGGGACCGATACCAACTCCGACTCCGACGACGGGGGAGTGGCTCTGCCGGCCACGGTGTTCGCGCCGCCGCTCTCCGGTGCGGACGACGAGGGCGCGCCGCCCAGGATGGTTCCGGCGGATGCGCCGACCGCGCTGATGTCCGGTGGCAGCCAGCTGCCCCGGACGGCGCTCGTGCCCGGTCTCGATCCGCAGGGTTCCGGGGCTCACGTTCCCGGTGCGCCCGGTGCGCCCGGTGCGCCCGGTGCGCCCGGCGGGTCCGGTGCGAGGGACATCTCGCAGGAGGCCACCAGCAAGGCGGCCGTGTCGCCGCGGGGTGCGCGTGGCGGGGGTGCGACGACTCCGCCGCCGCCCGGTGCCCCCGGCGTTCCGGGTGCGCGGCCGGGTGCGCCGGTGCCGCCGCACTCGGGACCGGGTGCGCCCGGCGCCCCGGCGGGCGGGTACATGCCGACGCAGCTCGCCCCGCAGCAGGGCCCGCCCGGTGTGCCCCAGCCGCCCGGTCCGCCGGGTGTGCCCGGTGCGCCGCAGCCTCCCAGCCCTCCCGGTCCGCCCGGGTCGACGCCGCCGCCCGGTGCCAACGTGCACCAGGCGGCCACGGTGTTCGCGCCGCCCGGCCAGGTGGGTCCGCCGGCTCCGCAGCCGCCCGGTCCGCCCGGCGTTCCGGGTGCTCCGCTGCCGCCCGGTCCGCCCGGTCCGCCCGGGTCGACGCCGCCTCCCGGTGTTGGCGGGCATCATGCGGCCACGATGCTGGCGGGTCCGGGCCAGGTGGGTCCGCCGGCTCCGCAGCCGCCCGGTCCACCCGGTGCTCCGGGTGCCCCGCTGCCGCCCGGTCCGCCCGGGTCGACGCCGCCTCCCGGCGCCGGTGTGCACCACGCCGCGACGATGCTCGCGGGTCCGGCTCAGATGGGCCCGCCCGCTCCGCAGCCTCCGGGGCCGCCCGGCGCGCCGATGGGCGCCCCCGGTCCCGTGCCGCCGCCCGGTCACACCCCGCCGCCCGTGGCGTACGGGTATCCGCAGGCGCCCACCGGTCAGCCGACGGTCGGCCCCGGCTACCAGGCCGTGCTGCGCTACCGCGGCCCCGATGGCAGCGAGCAGCAGCTGATCCGCCGTTCGGCGCCCGGCACCCCGCACCCCGAGTGGCAGATGCTGCACGAGCTGCGGGCCATGAACGTGCCGCCGCAGCAGGTCATCGAGCTGCACACGGAGCTGGAGTCCTGTGAACTGCCGGGTGGTTACTGCGCCCGGATGATCCGGGAGACCTGGCCGCAGGTGCGGATCACCAGCGTCGCCCCGTACGGCACCGATCACGCGAGCCGGCAGCAGGGCATGCAGCATCTGCTCACCCATCAGGGCGAGCTGCACCAGGTCGCGGACGGTCCGGCGCGTCCGGCGCCGGTCCGGGCACCGCTGCCGCAGCTCCCGCCCGCGATGCCGGTGCCGCCGGAGGCCGTCGCGGAGGAACTGCTGCAGGCCTTCGGCCCGCAGGGTGTGCTGCGCTTCGATCAGCGTGCGGTGTCCCGGCAGGGTGTGCCGGAGGTCGTGGCGCGGACCCTGGTGTGGGCGGGGCTGCCCGCCGACTTCGGGCCGTTCTTCTGGGCGCAGCCGGGGCAGCCGGTGGTGCCGACGCTGGCCGAGCTGGCCATGCAGCGGCAGGTGCAGCCGGCGCCCGACGCGGGGTCGTACCTCGTGATGGGTTCGGACTTCGGCCGGGCGATCTGTGTGCAGTACGGAACGGCGAACATCGTGGCCGTGCCGGTGGAGGCGGGGCCCGGCGGGCAGTCGGTGCCGCCGCAGTTCGTGAACACCGGGCTGCCGGAGTTCACCCGTTCGCTGGCGCTGCTGGGCCGGATGTGGCGGCTGCGGTTCGGTCTCAACCCGGAGCAGGCCGGCCGCTGGACGGTCGACTTCCAGGCGCAGCTCGTCGCGCTGGACCCGGCGGCGCTCGCGTCGCCGGAGAGCTGGTGGTCGGTGCTGCTGGAGCAGATGTGGGACGGCTTGATCTGATCGTCCGGCCTGCGTAGTACTTCATCGGGCGTGGTGCCCTGTCCCCTGCTGGGGGCGGGGCGCCACGCCTTCGTCGTCTGTGATGCCCGTCGCTTCCGTCCGGAAAGCATCGAAAGGATTCCGACTTCTCAGCCAATTGCCGCATCCTTGACGTATTGCTCGATGGTCGGGTCGGAGAGTCGGAAAGAGGCGACAAGGATGAGTTCTGCACCGGTGTCCGCGCACGGCTTCGTCGGCGTACGCGGACGTGGCTACCGTCCGGAGCAGGTGGACCGCATGGTGGCCGAGCTGTCCGCCGAGCGGGACGCGGCCCAGGAGCAGGTGGCTCGGCTGACGGCGCAGGTGGAGACGCTGATCGCGGAGTCGGCCCGGCTGGACGAGGCCGTCGCCGTGCTGGCGCCGCAGGACTACGCGTCGCTGGGGGAGCGGGCGCAGCAGATCCTGGCGCTCGCCGAGGGCGAGGTGGAGACCGTGCGGGGTGCGGCGCTGGAGGACGCGCAGTCCTTGCGGGACGCGGTGGACGCGGCGGCGCGGACCTTGCGGGAGTCGGCCCGTGCGGACGCGGAGGCGATGCGGGCGGCCGCGGTGGCCCGTGCCGAGCAGTTGCTGGCCGCGGCGGAGGGCTCGGCCGGTGAGGCGCTGGCCGCGGCCCGGCTGGAGGCGGGGGCGGCGCGCGAGGAGGCGGACGCCGCGATGGAGGCGACCCGCAGCCGTACGGCGAGTGTGCTGGCGCATCAGGAGCAGGAGCACGCCGAGCGGTGGAAGGCGGCCGAGCGGGAGCTCGCGGACGGCGAGTCGGCGCAGTCCGCGGAGCACACGGAGCTCACCGGGCGGGCGGAGGCCGTGCTGGCCGGGGCGCGCCGGGCACTGGCCGAGACGGAGGAGGCCGCGCGGCACGGCCAGGAGGACGCCGAGGCGCGGGGCGCGGAGCTGATCGCCGCTGCCCGGGTGCGTGAGGAGCGGGTGGCGCGGGAGACGGAGCGGATTCTGCGGGAGCACGAGGAGGGCCGCGAGGAGGTGCAGGCGCACATGGCGCACGTACGCAATTCGCTGGCGGCGCTCACCGGGCGGGTGACTCCGGCGGGCGACTGAGGCGTCGTCCGGTCCGGCGGAGGGGGCGGGGCCGGGGCCCGGGGCGTGTGCCGGTGGCCGGGCGGGTCCGGGGTCAGGGGCGCGGCCAGGGGTGCTTGGAGAGGTGCTCGATGCCGCTGTTGAAGCGCTTGAGGTAGCCGGCGAAGGCGGCGATGTCCTCGTCCGGCCAGTCGTCCATGATCTGGTCCAGGGCGCGCACGACCCGTTCGCGCTCCTGGTCGAGGAGTTCGGCGCCCTTGGCGGTGATGCGGAACTTGCGGGCCATGCCGCCGTCGGGATCGGCGATGCGTTCGGCCAGCCCGGCGCGTGTCGCCGCGGCTGTCTGGCGGTTGAGGGTGGAGGCGTCGAGTCCGAAGGCCTCGCTCAGTTCGCCGTTGGACATGGGTCCCTGGATCCGGATGCGGCTCAGCAGGATGTAGGCGCTTCGCTCCATGAGGGCGTACTTGTGCCGTCCGCCCCGGTGGTAGGGGAGGTCGTGTCGCCCGAGCAGCATCTGCTCGTACTCCACCTCGTCCGTGGGCCTGGCCATGTCCGCGGCCTCCTGCTCCTGCTCCGGGGTCGGTTGCGCGGCGGGTGCTGAACGCCGGCTCATGCTCTCATGCGGCGTGCATCGGACACGTGATGTGTATGACACATTCGGCGTGTACGATGCACATCGCTATTCGGTGGACGAGACGACGACCCCTAGGAGTTCCTCCTCATGGATGCCCCCCAGCCGACAGCCAGAACGGGCGGTGTGGTCGCTACGCTCGCCTTCGCCGGCACCGTGGCGGCGGTCATGCAGACCCTGGTCACCCCGCTCATCGCGGAGCTGCCGCAACTTCTCAACACGACCTCCTCCAACGCCACTTGGGTGATCACCGTCACCCTGCTGGTCTCGGCGGTGTGCGTGCCGGTCTCCGGACGGCTGGGTGACCTGCTGGGCAAGCGCCGGATGCTGCTCGTGTGTGCGGTGCCGCTGTTCGCCGGTTCCGTGGTGTGCGCCCTCGCGTCCTCCGTCGTCCCCATGATCATCGGGCGCGGTCTGCAGGGGATGGGCATGGGCATGGTGCCCCTCGGCATCGCTCTGCTGCGTGACGTGGTGCCGAAGGAGAAGCTGAGCTCCTCCATCGCCCTGGTCAGCGCCTCCCTCGGCATCGGCGGCGCCCTCGGCCTGCCGATCGCTTCGGCGGTCGCCCAGTACGCGAGCTGGCGGGTGCTGTTCTGGGGCTCCGCCGCACTGGCCCTCGCCATCTCCGTACTGATCTGGTTCCTGATTCCGGACGTCCCGGCGGGCGCCAAGGGGCAGCGTTTCGACGTGCCCGGCGCCCTCGGCCTGGCCGTCGGCCTGGTCTGCCTGCTCCTCGCCGTCTCCAAGGGTGCCGAGTGGGGCTGGACCTCCACGACGACGGTCGGCCTGTTCGTCGCCTCCGTCGTGGTGCTCATCGGCTGGGGGTTCTGGGAACTGCGGACCAAGGACCCGCTGGTCGACCTGCGCACCACGGCCCGCCCCCGGGTGCTCATCACCAACCTCGCGTCGCTCTTCGTCGGTTTCGGCATGTACGCGGGCATGCTGATCGCACCGCAGCTGCTGCAGTTCCCCGAGGCCACCGGTTACGGCCTGGGCCAGTCGATGCTCGCGGCGGGCCTGTGGATGGCCCCCGGCGGCATCATGATGATGATCGTCTCCCCGTTCGGCGGGAAGCTCACCGACGCCCGCGGCCCCAAGTTCACGCTGATCTGCGGTGTGCTGGTCATCGCCGCGGCCTACGGGCTGGGCATCCTCCTGATGGGCTCCGCCTGGGGGCTGATGCTGTTCCTCATGGTCAGCAGCAGTGGCGTCGGCCTCGCCTACGGTGCGATGCCCGCCCTGATCATGAGCGCGGTCCCGGCGTCCGAGACGGCAGCCGCCAACGGGTTCAACACCCTCATGCGCGCGCTCGGCACCTCGATCGGCGCCGCCGTGATCGGTGCGGTCCTCTCGCAGATGACCACGGAGGCGGGCGGCTTCACCCTCACCTCCGAGGCCGGGTTCCGTACCGGCCTGATGTTCGGCTGCGGTGTCGCCGTCATCGCCGCGGCGATCTCGGCGTTCATCCCGGCCGTCCGCGGGTCCGCCGCCACCGGTGAGACGGCCGACGCGGCCGCCTCGCCGGAGGTGGCCACGGCCAGGGGCTGACCCCGGCACGCGCACCCAACTGCCCGGCTCCGGGCCCCGAAAGGGGAGGGAGCCGGGCAGTCCCGCGTACGGGACCAGGCCGGAGGTGGCCACGCCCTCCCCTCAGCCGGCCGGGCCTCCGGGCGCGGGAGCGCTGTCGGGCTCCTCGGTGAGGATCGGGAAGCGGCGGGGGGTCACGAAGACGAGGACCAGCAGGGCGACGACGGCGGCCGCGGCCGCCCCGAGGTAGACCCGGTCGACGGCGGCGTCAACGGCCCGCCGCAGATAGTCCGTTGCCGCCGCGCTCAGTGCGCCCGGGTCGTCCAGGGCGTGCGAGACGGAGTCCAGATCGCCGGGCAGGCCGGGTACGGGGGCGTCGGCGAGCCGGGAGGCGAGGACTCCGTTGGCGACGGCGCCGAAGAGCGCCGCGCCGATGCTCTGGCCCAGCTGGCGGCAGAAGAGCACGGAAGCCGTCGTCGTACCGCGTTCGGCCCAGCCGACGGTCGACTGGACGCCGACGATCAGCGGGAGCTGGAAGAGCCCGAGCGCGGCGCCGAGCAGCAGCATGATCAGTGACGGCTGCCAGGCCCGGCCCGGATAGGGCAGCAGCGGGAAGGCGAGCAGGACCAGCAGGGCGCCGGACATGCCGGTGATCGCGGTGCGGCGGAAGCCGATGCGGTTGTAGACCCGGTTGGAGAACGCCGCCGACACCGGCCAGCTCAGCGTCATCACCGAGAGCACGAAACCGGCGGCGATCGGCCCGAGGCCGAGCACCGACTGCGCGTACGTCGGCAGGAAGACGGTCGGCGCGACCATCAGCAGACCCATCGCGCCCAGGGCGAGGTTGACGGAGGCGATGGTGCGCCGCCGCCACACCCAGCCGGGGATGACCGGTTCGGCGGCGCGCCGTTCGATGAACACGGTCAGCGCGGCGAGCAGGGCGGTCGCCGCCAGCAGGCCGAGGGAGGGGAGGGACAGCCAGGGCCAGGCGACCCCGCCCTGGACGAGTGCGGTCAGCAGCAGGGCGCCGGTCGCGAAGACGGCCAGGGAGCCCGCCCAGTCGATCCGGGGGCGGGGGGCGCCGGCCGCGCGGCGGACGCGGGAGGGCTCGTGGAGGTGGCGGGCGACGAGCCAGAGGGCGACGGCCCCGATCGGCAGGTTGATCAGGAAGATCCAGCGCCAGTCCGCGTACACCGCGAACAGCCCGCCGAGCACCGGTCCGGTGACCGCCGAAGTGGCCCAGACGGTGGACAGTTTCGCCTGGATCCTCGGACGCTCCTTGAGCGGGTAGAGGTCCGCCGCGATGGTCTGGACGGTGCCCTGGAGGGCGCCGCCGCCGATCCCCTGCACGACACGGAAGGCGATCAGCGCGGCCATGTTCCAGGCGGCGGCGCAGAGCACCGAGCCGAACAGGAAGAGGATCACGCCGGCGATCAGGACCGGCTTGCGGCCGAAGGTGTCGGAGAGCTTCCCGTACACCGGCAGGGTGACGGTCACGGCCAGCAGATAGCCGGAGAAGAGCCAGGAGAAGACGGAGAACCCGCCCAGGTCACCGACGATCTGAGGGATCGCGGTGGAGACGATGGTGCCGTCGATGGCGGACAGCGCCATACAGAGCATCAGGGCCGCGACGACGGGGCCGCGTCCACGGGGTTTCGCGGGGGAGGGGGCGGGGCCGAGTCCTGACCCCGATATCGCTTCCGTACCGCCGCTCGCGCCGCTCACCAGGATTCCTTCCCCATGCACGTAATTTCGGACACTGTCTCACCTGCGGCTCTCCCGGGGCAGACGGCAGCGGCGGCGGACGTCCCGGGGCGGGGTGCTCCACCCGTCGTGTGCACCGATGGGAGCAACCCCTCAGAAACCCGTCCACCCAGGGGCCGAGACCCCTAGGGGGAGCTCCCTATTTCTGTCCAGGGGCCGTTCCTCCCGGCGGAGGAGGTGCCTGGTCAGGCCCTCTCCGTAGCGTTGTTCGCACACCGCGATTGCGGCTGACCGCAGGGGACGGGGTGGGGAAAACCCCACCCGAAGACTGCGCTGGGCACCAGCGCGCCGAACCCCCTCCGGCCGACAGACTTCAGAGCAGACAGCGACGACTCAGCGCTGGCCGACATAGGAGAAATACCGTGACAACGGCTGTAACCATTCCCAGGCACGGGGGCACTGGAAGGCGTACGGCTGTTGCTGCGCGAGCGCGGCAGGTCGTCAAGGCGTACGGGGTGGGGGAGACCCGGGTCGTCGCGCTCGACCATGTCGATGTGGACATCGCACGGGGGCAGTTCACGGCCATCATGGGCCCGTCCGGCTCCGGCAAGTCGACGCTGATGCACTGCCTGGCCGGGCTGGACACCGTGACGTCCGGTCAGATCCACCTCGCCGAGACCGAGATCACCGGGCTCAAGGACAAGAAGCTGACCCAACTCCGCCGCGACCGCATCGGGTTCATCTTCCAGGCGTTCAACCTCCTGCCGACGCTCAACGCGCTGGAGAACATCACGCTGCCGATGGACATCGCGGGCCGCAGGCCGGACGCCGCCTGGCTGCGGCAGGTCGTGGAGACCGTGGGCCTCTCCGACCGGCTGAAGCACCGGCCGACCGAGCTCTCCGGCGGCCAGCAGCAGCGGGTCGCGGTGGCGCGGGCGCTCGCCGCCCAGCCGGAGATCATCTTCGGCGACGAGCCGACCGGGAACCTGGACTCGCGGGCCGGCGCCGAGGTGCTGGACTTCCTGCGCAAGTCCGTCGACGAGCTGGGCCAGACCATCGTCATGGTCACCCACGACCCGGTCGCCGCCTCCTACGCGGACCGGGTGCTGTACCTCGCCGACGGGCGCATCGTCGACGAGATGCTCAACCCGAGTGCCGATCAGGTGCTGGACCGGATGAAGGACTTCGACGCGCGCGGGCGGACCTCATGACCGTCTGGAAGACCTCGATGCGCAACTTCTTCGCGCACAAGGGGCGGATGGCGCTGTCCGCCGTCGCCGTCCTGCTGTCGGTGGCGTTCGTGTGCGGCACGCTCGTCTTCACCGACACGATGAACACCACGTTCGACAAGCTCTTCGCCGCGACGTCGGCCGACGTCACCGTCAGCCCGAAGTCCGCGAAGGCCGACGACACCCCCCAGAACGGCAAGCCCGAGTCGCTGCCCGCCTCCGTGGTCGCGCAGGTCGAGAGGGCCGACGGGGTGAAGAAGGCCGAGGGCTCCGTCTCCAGCATGGCCGTCACGGTCGTCGACAGCCACAACAAGAACATGGGCTCCGAGACCGGCGCCCCCACGATCGCCGGCAACTGGACGCAGAACGAACTGCGTTCCATGGAGATCACCTCCGGCCACGCACCGCGCGGCCCGACCGAGGTGATGGTCGACGCCGACACCGCGGACAAGCACCACCTGAAGCTCGGTGACGAGCTGCGCACCATCGCCGTCACCGGCGACATCCGGGCGAGGATCAGCGGCATCGCCGCCTTCAAGGTCACCAACCCCGGTGCCGCGATCGTCTACCTCGACACCGCCACCGCCCAGCAGAAACTGCTCGGCGCCCGCGACGTCTTCACCCAGATCTCCGTCACCGCCGAACCGGGCGTCAGTGACGAGCAGTTGAAGCGGAACGTCGCCACCGCCCTGGACGGTCCGGCCGCGTACAAGCTCCTGACCCAGAAGGAGGCCGCGGAGGCCAACAAGGACTCCATGGGCTCGTTCCTCGACGTCATGAAGTACGCGATGCTCGGCTTCGCCGGGATCGCCTTCCTCGTCGGCATCTTCCTGATCGTCAACACCTTCTCGATGCTGGTCGCCCAGCGCACCCGCGAGATCGGCCTGATGCGGGCCATCGGCTCCAGCCGCAAGCAGGTCAACCGGTCCGTGCTGCTCGAAGCGGTGCTGCTCGGCATCGTCGGATCGATCCTCGGCGTCGCCGCCGGGGTCGGCCTGGCCGTCGGCCTGATGAAGGTCATGGGCGCGGTGGGCATGGAGCTGTCCACCGAGGACCTCACCATCGCCTGGACGACTCCGGTGCTCGGACTCGCGCTCGGCATCATCGTGACCGTCCTCGCCGCCTACGTCCCGGCCCGCCGGGCCGGCAAGGTCTCCCCGATGGCCGCCCTGCGCGACGCCGGAACCCCGGCGGACGCCAAGTCGGGCTGGATCCGGGCCGGCCTCGGCCTGGTCCTCACCGGCGCCGGCGTGGCCGCGCTGTGGACGACGGCCCAGGCGGACAAGGCGAGCGAGGGCTCGCTCTTCCTCGGCCTGGGCGTGGTCCTCACCCTCATCGGCTTCATCGTGATCGGCCCGCTGCTCGCCGGTGTGGTCGTTCGGGCGCTCAGCGTCGTCGTCCTGCGCCTGTTCGGCCCGGTCGGCCGGCTGGCGGAGCGCAACGCCCTGCGCAACCCGCGCCGCACCGGGGCGACCGGCGCCGCCCTGATGATCGGCCTGGCCCTGGTGGCCTGCCTGTCGGTGGTCGGCTCCTCGATGGTCGCCTCGGCCACCGACGAGCTGGACAAGTCGGTGGGGGCCGACTTCATCGTGCAGGTGGGCAGCGGCGACAGCGGGAGGCCGGTCAGCCGGCAGGCCTCCGCAGCGGTCGAGGGCGCACCCCACCTGGCCCACGTCACCCATCTCAAGGAGGTGCACGCCAAGCTGACGCTGCCGGGAGGCGGCACCGAGAAGGTGGGTCTGACCGCCGCCGATCCGACGTACGCGCAGGACCTCAGGCGCGACACGCTGTCGGGTGAGCTCTCCGCCGCCTACGGCAAGGACGCGATGTCCGTCGGTTCGAAGTTCGCGAAGCGCCACGGGATCAAGGTCGGGGACCGGCTGAAGGCCGCCTTCGAGCACGGCTCGACAGCGACGCTGAAGGTCGCCGCCATCACCTCCGACGACTCCGCCCTCGACACCGGGGCGATGTACACGAACATCACCACGGCGGCGCGCCACGTCCCGGCCGACCGCATGCCGCTGGACGCGATCGTGTTTGCGAAGGCGGCGCCGGACCAGCAGGACCAGGCGTACAAGTCGCTCAAGGCCGCCGTGGCCACGGACCCGACCATCAAGGTGTTCGACCAGACCGATTTCAAGCAGGAGCTGAAGGACCAGATCGGTCAGCTGCTGAAGATTGTCTACGGACTGCTCGCCCTGGCCATCATCGTCGCGGTGCTCGGAGTCGTGAACACCCTCGCGCTCTCGGTGGTGGAGCGTACCCGGGAGATCGGCCTCATTCGCGCCATCGGCCTTTCCCGCCGGCAACTCCGTCGCATGATCCGGCTGGAATCCGTGGTGATCGCCGTCTTCGGCGCTCTGCTCGGACTCGTCCTCGGAATGGGCTGGGGAGCGGTGGCACACAAGCTGCTCGCACTGGAGGGGATGAAGATCCTCGAAATCCCCTGGCCGACCATCATCGCGGTATTCGTCGGTTCGGCCTTCGTCGGACTGTTCGCGGCCCTGGTCCCGGCATTCCGGGCCGGCCGGATGAACGTCCTGAACGCCATCGCGACGGAATAGAGAAGGGCCGGCGCGGGGCCGGAAAGAGGAAGCGCGCAGCCGGTGGCCCGAAAAGGGTCACCGGCTGCGCGCCGCCTCCTGGGGAGATCAGCCCTTCTCGCGGGCGGGCGAAGAATATGCCACTGCTGGTATGCGGTGCCCCTTGCTGATGGCAAGCTCAAGTTACTGATGACAGGCCCATGTTTTGCTCAAGCAAAGGGCCGTGGGTATGGGCGGATGGATACGTTCCTGCCACGGCCGTGCCCGGGAAGGGCGCCCGGCCGCGCACACGGTCAGCAGTGGGGGGGCGGGGTTGACGGGGACGGTGGGCAGTGGGCGCCGCAGGCCGGCGTCGGACTCCGTTCTCCTCGTGGCGATCGAACCCAGCCGCCGGGTGGTCGTCGACTTCCGGGCGCGGCCCGGGTCCCGCGTGGACGGCGCCAGGAGCACGGCTGCCACGGACGGGTGAGGCGGCGCTCACCGTAGACTGGCGAATCCGGCCCCGGGACGTTCCTCCAAACGCCCCGGGGCCGGATTGCGTCCGTGCGCCGCCCCGGATGTCCGTTGCGGAAGCGGCCGTCATCCCGGAGTCGTACGCTGGACGCCCCGGCCCGTATGACGTGTCGGGCCCTTCGCGTTGCCCCCTGGCAGCAGCCGGCTGCCAGGCCCCACCCTCGTTACCCCGGACGGAAGCCCTTCATGAGCCTGCACGGTCTGCTGGATGTCGTCGTACGTGACCCGGCGCTGTCCGAAGCGGTGAAGGCCGCCGGAGACAGCCACCGGATGCACATCGACCTGGTGGGCCCGCCCGCCGCCAGGCCCTTCGCCGTGGCCGCGCTGGCCAGGGACGCCGGGCGGACCGTGCTCGCCGTCACCGCGACCGGACGCGAGGCCGAGGACCTGGCGGCGGCGCTGCGCACGCTGCTGCCGCCGGACACGGTCGCGGAGTTCCCGTCCTGGGAGACGCTGCCGCACGAGCGCCTCTCGCCCCGCTCCGACACCGTGGGCCGCCGGCTGGCCGTGCTGCGGCGCCTCGCGCACCCGAGGCAGGACGACCCGGAGACCGGGCCGGTCTCCGTCGTCGTCGCGCCGGTGCGCTCCGTGCTCCAGCCGCAGGTCAAGGGGCTCGCCGACCTGGAGCCGGTGGCGCTGCGGATCGGGCAGAGCGCCGATCTCGGCGAGACGGTCGAGGCGCTCGCGGCCGCCGCGTACTCCCGGGTCGAGCTGGTGGAGAAGCGCGGTGAGTTCGCGGTGCGCGGCGGCATCCTGGACGTCTTCCCGCCGACCGAGGAGCACCCCCTTCGGGTGGAGTTCTGGGGCGACGACGTCGAGGAGATCCGCTACTTCAAGATCGCCGACCAGCGGTCGCTGGAGATCGCCGACCACGGGCTGTGGGCGCCGCCCTGCCGCGAGCTGCTGCTGACCGACCAGGTCCGCGAGCGGGCCGCCGCGCTCGCGGAACAACACCCCGAGCTGGGCGAACTCCTCAACAAGATCGCCGAGGGCATCGCGGTGGAGGGCATGGAGTCCCTGGCACCGGTTCTCGTCGATGACATGGAGCTGCTGATCGACGTGCTGCCCGCGGGCTCGATGGCCGTGGTCTGCGACCCGGAGCGGGTCCGCACCCGGGCCGCCGACCTGGTCGCCACCAGCCAGGAGTTCCTCCAGGCGTCGTGGGCGGCCACCGCGGGCGGCGGCGAGGCCCCGATCGACGTCGGCGCCGCCTCGCTGCGCGGCATCGCGGACGTCCGCGACCGGGCCCGTGAGCTGGAGATGATGTGGTGGTCGATCTCCCCGTTCGCCGCGGACGAGGAGTTGGACGACGACACCCTCAAGCTCCGGATGCACGCCCCGGAGGCGTACCGGGGCGACACCGCCCGCGCGCTCGCCGACACCAAGGGCTGGCTGGCCGACGGCTGGCGCACGGTGTACGTCACCGAGGGCCAGGGCCTCGCGTCCCGTACCGTCGAGGTGCTGGGCGGCGAGGGCATCCCGGCCCGTCTCGACGCGGATCTGGCGGAGATCTCGCCATCCCTGGTCCATGTGTCCTGCGGCGCGATCGACCACGGCTTCGTCGACCCGGAGCTCAAGCTTGCCGTCCTGACCGAGACGGACCTGACCGGTCAGCGCACCGCCATCAAGGACCTGGGCCGGATGCCGGCCCGCCGCCGCAAGAGCATCGACCCGCTGACGCTGGAGACGGGCGACTACATCGTCCACGAGCAGCACGGCGTGGGCCGCTACATCGAGATGGTGCAGCGCACGGTGCAGGGCGCCACCCGCGAGTACCTCCTCGTCGAGTACGCCCCCGCCAAGCGCGGCCAGCCCGGCGACCGGCTCTACATCCCGACCGACCAGCTGGAGCAGGTCACCAAGTACGTCGGCGGCGAGGCGCCCACCCTGCACCGGCTCGGCGGCGCCGACTGGACCAAGACGAAGGCACGCGCCAAGAAGGCCGTCAAGGAGATCGCCGCCGACCTGATCAAGCTCTACGCGGCCCGGATGGCGGCCCCCGGCCATGTCTTCGGCCCGGACACCCCCTGGCAGCGCGAACTGGAGGACGCCTTCCCGCACGCGGAGACGCCCGACCAGCTCACCACCATCGCCGAGGTCAAGGAGGACATGGAGAAGTCCGTACCCATGGACCGGCTGATCTGCGGCGACGTCGGCTACGGCAAGACGGAGATCGCGGTGCGGGCGGCCTTCAAGGCGGTCCAGGACGGCAAGCAGGTCGCCGTCCTCGTCCCCACGACCCTCCTGGTCCAGCAGCACTACGGCACGTTCACCGAGCGGTACTCCCAGTTCCCCGTCAACGTACGGGCGCTGAGCCGCTTCCAGTCCGAGTCCCAGTCCAAGTCGACGCTCGAAGGGCTGCGCGAAGGCTCCGTCGACCTGGTCATCGGCACCCACCGCCTCTTCTCCTCCGAGACGAAGTTCAAGGACCTGGGCCTGGTCATCGTCGACGAGGAACAGCGCTTCGGCGTCGAGCACAAGGAGCAGCTGAAGAAGCTCCGCGCCAACGTGGACGTCCTCACCATGTCCGCGACACCCATTCCCCGTACGCTCGAAATGGCGGTGACCGGCATCCGCGAGATGTCGACGATCACCACACCGCCCGAGGAGCGCCACCCGGTCCTCACCTTCGTCGGCCCGTACGAGGAGAAGCAGATCGGCGCGGCCATCCGCCGCGAACTGCTCCGCGAGGGCCAGGCGTTCTACATCCACAACCGCGTCGAGTCCATCGACCGGGCCGCCGCCCGGCTGCGCGAGATCGTCCCCGAGGCGCGGATCGCCACCGCGCACGGCCAGATGTCCGAACAGGCCCTGGAGCAGGTGGTCGTGGACTTCTGGGAGAAGAAGTTCGACGTCCTGGTCTCCACGACGATCGTCGAGTCCGGCATCGACATCTCCAACGCCAACACCCTGATCGTGGAGCGCGGCGACAACTTCGGCCTCTCCCAGCTCCACCAGTTGCGCGGCCGGGTGGGCCGTGGCCGCGACCGCGGCTACGCCTACTTCCTCTACCCGCCGGAGAAGCCGCTCACCGAGACGGCCCACGAGCGGCTCGCCACGATCGCCCAGCACACCGAGATGGGCGCGGGCATGTACGTGGCCATGAAGGACCTGGAGATCCGCGGCGCCGGAAACCTCCTGGGCGGCGAACAGTCCGGCCATATCGCGGGCGTCGGTTTCGACCTGTACATCCGCATGGTCGGCGAAGCGGTCGCCGGCTACCGGACCTCGCTGGAAGGCGGCGCCGAGGAGGAGGAGCCGCCGCTGGAGGTCAAGATCGAGCTGCCGGTCGACGCGCACATCCCGCACGACTACGCCCCCGGCGAGCGCCTCCGCCTCCAGGCGTACCGCTCGATCGCCTCGGCCTCCTCGGAGGACGACATCAGGGCCGTCCGCGAGGAGCTCACCGACCGCTACGGAAAGCTCCCGGAACCGGTCGAGAACCTCCTCCTGGTGGCCGGCCTGCGCATGCTGGCCCGCGCCTGCGGCGTCGGCGAGATCGTGCTCCAGGGGCAGAACATCCGGTTCGGCCCGGTGGAGTTGCGCGAGTCGCAGGAGCTCCGCCTGAAGCGCCTGCACCCGAAGACGATCATCAAGCCGGCCCTCCACCAGATCCTGGTCCCGCGCCCGACGGCCGGCCGGATCGGCGGCAAGCCGGTCGTGGGCCGCGAACTCCTGGCGTGGACGGGGGAGTTCCTCACGACGATCCTGGGGTCGTAGGGGGCCGCAAGGGCTCAGGACCAGGGGGAATCGCGCGCGGCCGGAGATATGAGAGTTGACTCTCACGAATCGTGAGAGGATGCTCTCGCGTCATGGACTCCAGCAACCCCCTGGGCGATGTCGAGATCACCGATCCGCAGGCGATGCGGGCACTGGCGCACCCGGTGCGGCTGTCGATCCTCGACCACCTGCACCGGAACGGACCGGCGACCGCGACCGAACTGGCACCGCATGTGGGAGCCACTCCCTCGGTGACCAGCTGGCACCTGCGTCACCTGGCGGCGTTCGGGCTGGTGCGCGACAGCGAGCCCGGGCCGGACCGCCGGAGCCGGCGCTGGGAGGCGGTGGCGCGCGGATTCCGGTTCGAGGAGTCGCAGGACCCGGCGGACGACGAGGGCCGGTCGGCCGCGCGGGAGCTCTCGCGGCAGATGTTCCTGCGCTACGCGGACGCCCCGGTCCGCTGGTCGGCCGAGGTCGAGCCGGGACTCGATCCCGCGTGGCGCAGGGCCGCCGGGCTCGCCAACACCCGGATCAGGGTCTCCGCCGCGGAACTGGCCGCCATCCAGGACGGGATCGAGCGCGTCCTCGCGCCGTACGTCACCCGCGACCCGGCCGACCGGCCCGCCGACAGCCGTGAAGTCGTGCTGATGCGCTACGCCCTGCCGGAAGGTGACGGGGAACCGGGCGAGGGCCGGGCGGGGCGGACGCGGTGAACGGCGCGGACGGGACCCCCGCCATATCGCTGTGGCGGGACCGGCGGTTCACCCGGTTCTGGGCGGGCAACTCGGTCTCGCAGTTCGGTGACCGGATCACCGAACTGGCCCTGCCCCTGATCGCTGTCGGCGCGCTCAACGCTTCGGCCAACCAGGTGGCCTGGCTGACCGCGCTCATCTGGACCCCCAACCTGCTCGCGATCCTTCTGGGCGCCTGGGTCGATCAACAGGCCCGCAAACGCCGCCTGATGATCCTCGCGGACCTCGTGCGCGCCGCGGTGCTGCTGAGCCTGCCCGCGGCCTACCTGCTGGGGGCGGTGACGCTCACGCAGCTGTATGCCGTGGCGTTGCTGACGGGCGCCGCCGGGGTGCTGTTCAACACGGCCTATCCGCCGTTCTTCGTACGACTCGTTCCGCGTGCCTCCTATGTCGACGCGAACAGCAAACTCAGCGCCAGCCGTTCGGTTTCGTACGTCGCAGGCCCCGCGATCGGTGGCGTACTGGTCCAGGCGCTCACCGCGCCCGTCGCCATCGTGGCGGACGCCCTGACCTTCCTGGCATCGGCGGTCCTGATCAGCCGGGTCCCGGTCGACGAGCCGCCGAAGGGCGCGACCGGCACGGCCGGCCCCTCGCTGGTCCGGCGTGCCAGGGAGGGCCTCGCGTTCGTCGGGGGCCACCCCGTGCTCCGGGGCACTCTCGGCTGCGCGGCGACCGTCAACTTCTTCACCTTCGTCGCCGGCAGCGGAC
Organism: Streptomyces sp. NBC_01260; assembly: GCF_036226405.1. Lineage (NCBI taxonomy): Bacteria > Bacillati > Actinomycetota > Actinomycetes > Kitasatosporales > Streptomycetaceae > Streptomyces > Streptomyces sp. NBC_01260. The sequence goes on from NZ_CP108464.1 coordinate 5,047,917, forward strand.
TGATCGTGCTCTTCGCCAGCCGGAGCCTGGGGCTCTCGGCGGGCACGATCGGTGTCGCGCTCGGACTGGGGGCGACCGGTGCCCTGCTCGGCGCGGTGTGCGCCCCATCGATCTCGCGGCGGCTGGGTGTGGGGCGCAGCATCGTCGCGGGCGCCGTCCTGTTCCCGGCGCCGATCGCCATCGCCGCGGCGGCGGGCGGCCCTCCCTGGCTCAGCGCCGGGGCGTTGGCGGCGGCCGAGTTCCTCTCCGGATTCGGCGTCATGATGTTCGACGTCAACCTCAACTCCCTCCAGGCGTCGGTGATCCCCGACCGGATGCGCAGCCGCGTCGCGGGGGCGTACAGCACGATCAACTACGGCATACGGCCCGTGGGCGCCGTCGCCGGCGGCCTGCTCGCCACGCTCGTCGGACTGAGGCCGACCCTGCTCATCGCCGCCGTCGGGGGAGCCCTGTCGGTGCTCTGGCTGCTGCCCTCCCCGATACCCCGCATCCGCTCCCTGGACCCGGACACCCTTGCGGACGTGGTCGGGGATGCGGGTGACGACAAGCGGCCGCTCCGCCAGTGACCGGCCGGTCCTCGGTCCGGTGGATGTCGACGCTGAACTCGCGTCCGGGTGGTGCCCCGTGCGGCAACGCATTGGTGGCGAGTTCCGACACGCACAGCTTTATGTCCTCGACCAGGGAGTGAAGCCCCCACTTGAGGAGGGCACCGGTGACGAATTCGCGTGAGGCACCAACAGAGGTGCGCCTGCGAGGAAAGCGTCGTTGCTGAGACAGGGACACGGTGGTTCACCGCCTTGCTCGCGGAACGTAACGGATGGCGACTGCACTGCTATTCGCGAAAACCAGCAAGGTTTAACCGATGGGAGAAGGCTCGGGGTCGCCCACCGTGTGATGCGGCAGGCTGGTGAAAGGTGTTGGCGGCAGAGGAGAACGACATGGGCGGCAGTGAATGGACCAGCGCTTCGGTGCCCTATCTCGTCGCGCCCTCCGGAGCTCCGGGCGACACGTGGGCTGCGGAGGCCGCCGCCGAGGGGCGCCGGGGCAGTCAGCGCCTGTCCAGGCGGGCGAGGTAGCGGCGCCGGGGGCGGTCGCGGAACTGCTGGGGGTGGCCGCCGGGCAGAGTGTCGTCGCTCGGCGCAGGATCATGTATCTCGACGGTGAGCCGTGCGAGTTGACGGGTAACGGTCCGCGAGCATCGCCAGCGAACCGTCCGCCCAGCCTCGTACATGGCACCGGCAGGTGCGGGAGAGCCGTACCGCTGGCTGACCGAAGCCGCCAGGACAGGCTCCCGCGCGCACAGCACACTGCTTGAGGTGGCCGAGTGCGAACCTCCCGCAGATGTGGCCGAGGCCCTTCGCCTGCCGAAACGCGGCATCGCGCTCCTGCGGCGCCAGCTCCTCATGGTCGACGACGAACCCGTCGAACTCGTGTCGTCGTACTACCTGCTGGAGATCGTCGGCGGCACGGCGATGACGGGGCGCCGGAAGATTCCCGGCGGTACGCCCACGCTGCTCGCGGAACTGGGCCACCCGCCGCGACTCGGCGTGGACCGGGTCTCGGCGCGGGTGCCCACGCAGGATCAGCACCAGGCGCTGCGGCTGCCCGGTGGGCTGCCGGTTCTTCGGACGCTGCGCGTCGTCTACAGCGAGGCCGAGCGGCCCATCGAAGCGACCGTCATGGTGAAGGCGGGCCATCTGCACGAGGTGCGGTACGAGTTCACTGCCGAGTGAGCGGGGCCGGGGCGCGGCGCGGCGGCGGGGCCGTGCGAGGCTGCTCAGGTCCAGGGCCTCGGCCGTCGCCCGGTATCCCGCCGGGTGGACAGTTCGACGCGGGGCCCGGGTCCAAGTCGTCGATCACGTGCGCGCGACACGGTCAAGCGCCCATCGGCTCCGGCTATTCCCCTTGGGTGAGGGTCAGTTGGTCCCGTCCGGTGCGAACATCACTGCGGTGAGCGCCCGGAACACCTCCTCCGGGTCCTGGTCGCCCACCGCGCCGCCCAGGTTGCCGCTCAGCAGCAGCGTGGCGAAGCCGTGGGCCAGGGACCAGGCGGCCGTGCCCGCGAGCACCGGGTCCTCGCCGCGGCCGGCGGCGGGGAGTCCGCTGACGCCCGCACGCAGTTCCACCGAGGCCCGGAGCTTCGCCGCCACCAGTTCCGGATCGTCGGCGCGGCAGAGCTCCGGCTGGAACATCACCTGGAAGTGCGCCGGGTGCTCGGTGGCGAAGCGCACGTACCGCACACCTCGCTCCCGCAGGTCCGGGGCGTCGGCCAGCGCGTCGGCGAAGAGCTCGTAGCCCTCGGTGGCGATGGCGGTGAGCAGGCCCGTGCGGTCCTTGAAGTGGTGGGCGGGGGCGGCGTGGGAGACGCCGGCCCGGCGGGCCAGGTCGCGCAGACTCAGCGCGCCGGGGCCCTCGGTGCGGATGACGTCGAGGGCGGCCGTGAGGACGGCCCGCCGCAGATCGCCGTGGTGGTAGGCGCGGGTGCTGGTCATGACAGCAGATTACGCGGAATCTAGGCATTGACAAGTTAGGGGGTGGGGTGCACTCTGGGGATCTAGTCACTGGCAAGATGCCTGTGGTTGCGGAAGGCGGAGACATGTCCGACGAGCTGGGTCGCGCACGGCAGATGTGGCACCTCCTGGAGCCCCTGCACGCTGTCCTCTACTACGCGCCGGAGGCCTTCGAGGAGGCCTCCGCGCTCGGCTACCGGGTCGACGAGCGCTGGCCGAGCTACTTCGCCTGGCGGGCCGCGCCGCTCGGGGACGCAGGGGCCGACCGGGTCGCCGGGGCCTTCCACAGCTTCAGCCCGGCCATGGTGGACGAGCACGTGCCCGCCGTCTGGTCCGTCGCCTCGTCCGCCGACGTGCTCGCGGCCCGTACGAGAGCCGTCGACCGCACGTACCGGACGCTGCTGGGGGAGGCGTGCGCCGCTGCGGACACGGCCGAGGCCGTCGCGCTCCTGCGCCGCGTCACGGAGGCGGCCGACACGGCGGACCGCCCGCTCGCCGCGGCCAACGCGGCGCTGCCCTGGCTGGACGAACCCCACCTCGCGCTCTGGCGGGCGGCGACCGTCCTGCGCGAGCACCGCGGTGACGGCCATCTCGCGGCGCTCGCCCACGCGGAGCTCGACCCGGTCGAGTCGCTGGTGTCCTTCGCGGCCGTCGGCGCGGCGGCGCCGGAGGTGTTCGCGAGCCGGGGGTGGAGCGGGGCGCAGTGGGACGAAGCCCGTCAGCGGCTGCTCAAGCGGGGGCTGTTGAGGGGTGACGGCATGGCGACGGACGCGGGCAGGGCGCTGCGCGCCGAGGTCGAGCGGCGTACGGACGAGGCGGCCGCCGCCCCGTGGCGGGAGCTCGGGGAGGAGGAGCGGGAGCGGCTCGTCGAGTTGCTGGGGCCGTTGTGGGTGGCGGTGATCGGCTCCGGGATGCTGCCCTCGGAGACGACGCTGGGCATCGGCAAGGTGTGATTCGGACCGCATCCGGGGTGAACGGAGGTCATGAACACGTCGCGGCGGGGAAGACGTCCGTAGGATTCCCGAGTTGGTTCGGCTTTCTCCCCGTCAGGACGGCTTCGAGTGATATCTTCCCGCGCTTACCGAGTGATGGTGCCCGCCCTCGGCGTGGCCGCTGTGCTGGCCCTGGCAGGCTGTGACCCCGAGAAGATCACCTCCGGTGCCGAATCTCCGGGCGCCGGCTCGAACGGTGGCGGGGGGCCGGTCACCGGCTTCGGTGCCAGTCCGCTCGACAACGCCGACGGCACGAAGCCGGGCCTGGCGCCCCTCACCTCCGACGCGGACAGGGCGGCGGCCCGGAAGGTCATCGAGAAGGTGGCCACCAAGGGGCGCGGCCCGAAGACCGGATACGAGCGGGACAAGTTCGGGTACGCCTGGAAGGACTCCGTCGACGGCATACCGCTCTCCCGCAACGGCTGCGACACCCGCAACGACCTGCTGGCCCGGGACGGCAAGAAGGTCGAACTCCGGTCGGGTTCGAAGTGTGTGGTCGTCTCGATGACCCTCAAGGACCCGTACACCGGCTCGTCCATCGAGTGGCGCAAGAAGCAGGCCACCAAGGTCCAGATCGACCACGTCATGCCGCTGTCGTACGACTGGCAGATGGGCGCCGCCCGCTGGAACGAGGCCAAGCGGCAGCAGATCGCCAACGATCCGCTCAACCTCCTCCCGGTGGACGGCCCGGCCAACAACGCCAAGCGCGACTCGGGCCCCGCGACCTGGCTGCCGCCGTACAAGCCGGTCCGGTGCTCGTACGCGCTGCGGTTCGCCCAGGTCTCGCTGAAGTACGAACTCCCGGTCACCACAGCGGACAAGAAGGTCATGCTGGAGCTGTGCGGCGGCTGACCCCGCTCGCGGGCGGGGCCCGCCCGGCGGGGCGCCCGCTGTGCCGGACCTGTGAAGGAACGGTGTACTGTACGGCGTCCGAATCCGTCGGGCGTCTGTGCGAACGGCCCCGGCCGTCGCGGGCGGGCGCGCCCGCGTCCCTCCCGTAAGGAACAGAGCGTGAAGTCTGCTGTGCCCGTGGCCGCCGAGGTGGGCCCCCGTCCGGCGACGGCGGTGATGACGGCGGCGCCCCGAGTCCTGCTGGCCGCGGTGCCCCTCGTCACGCTCGGCATGCTGTCCTTCGTGCCGTCCCTCGTCGTTGCCGCGCGGCGGCGACGGGCCGCCGACTGGCTGGTGTGCGCCGGGTTCACGGCCGGCAACGTGGCCTGGGTGATCTGGGCCGCCCTGACCCCGGCCGAGACGCGGGGCGCGGAGTTCGCGGCGGACCTGCTGCTGGTGCTGGTCACCACGCTCGGGGCGGCGGCGCACGTCCTGTTCGCCGGGTCCGGGCGGCGCACGGCCGGCCCTGTCGCCGCCGGCCCCGTCGCCGCGGGTGCCGAGTGAAGACCCGGCGCACCTGGCGGGGCGTCAGGCCCGAGCCGCGGGGCCGCCGGTCCGGCGTGCGGCGGTTGCTCGACGGATCGGCGGAACTGCTGCGCGGCCGCCGGGGCGCGTGGGCGGGGGCCGGGCTGCTGGTGGTGGTCTGCGCCGTCATTGCCGCATGGCTGTTCGGCGGCGACGACGAGGCGGCGAGCCCGCCGGACACCAGGGCGCGCCAGTACCGGGACTTCGACGCCTGTCTGCTCACCGGGGAGGACGGCATCGCGGCCGGGACCCCCGCGGCGGCCGTCTGGCAGGGCATGGAGCGCGCCTCCGGCGACAAGCGGGTCCGGGTCACTCATGTCCCGGTCATGGGCGAGCAGTCGGCGGCGAACGCGCTGCCGCATCTGAACGGCCTGATCCAGCGGGACTGCGAGGTCGTGCTGGCCACCGGTCCGGCCCAGACGGAGACCGAGCTTCGACGCGAAGACCAGCAAGCGGAACGCGAAGAAGTCCACCGCGACCTCCGACTACTTCGTCAACGCCGACGGTTCGACCACGGTCCGGCACTACGCGAGCCGGTCCAACTTCAAGGCCGCCGACGGCGCCTGGAAGCCGATCGACACCGAGCTGACCCAGGACGCGGACGGCACGCTCCGGCAGAGCGCCAACTCGCTCGACGTCGAGTTCGCACCCGACGCCACCGACCAGCAGCTCGCCTCCGTCGACTTCGGATCGGGCCGCAGCCTCGCCTACGCGCTGCGCGGCGCGAAGAAGGCCGCCCCCACGGTCGACGCCGACAACACGGCGACGTACGCCGATGTCCTGCCGGACACCGACCTGCTGCTCTCCCCGCTCGCCGACGGCCTCAAGGAGCGGCTGGTCCTGCGGTCGGCCGACGCACCCAACTCCTGGCTGTTCCCCCTCGACCTCAAGGGCCTCACCCCGCGCATCGCCGACAACGGCGACGTCCGGTTCACCGACGGGGACGGGGAGGTGACGGCCACCATTCCCCACGCCTTCATGGAGGACTCCCGCACCGACCCCCGCTCCGGCGACGCCGCGACGTCCCGGGCCGTGACCTATGAACTGACCACCGCCGACGGCAAGCCCGCGCTGCGGCTGACCGCCGACCGCGACTGGCTGGACGACCCCGCCCGGGTCTATCCGGTCACCGTCGACCCGACCATCGCCGCCGGCAACTCGACGTACGCGCAGAGCACCATCGGCGGTGACCACTCCACCGAGAACCAGATCAAGGTCGGCAGCTACGACGCCGGCACCAACAAGGCGAACTCGTTCCTCCAGTTCTCCTCGCTGGGCACCACGCTCAAGGGCCAGCGGGTCACCGCCGCCACGCTGAACGTGTACGCGATCTGGTCCGCGACCTGCACCGCCGAGCCGTTCTCGGTGAGCCCGGTGACCAAGTCCTGGACCCCGGCCGGTGTCACCTCGTACCCCGGTCCGGCGTACGGCGCCGCGATCGGCACCGCCACCGTCGCCCCGGGAGCCTCCTGCAGCAACGACGCGGGCGGCACCAACGACCTGAACGTCGGCGTGAAGATGCCGGTGAAGCTGTCCACCGGATGGTTCGACGGCGTCGCCACCGGCAGTGCCAACTACGGCCTGGCTTTGACCGCACCGACCGGCGACGGGCTGCACTGGAAGAAGTTCCACTCCGACAACAGCACCAAGGCGGCCTTCCGGCCCGCGCTGGATCTGACGTACACGCCCAACACGGCGCCGCAGATCAACGCCCAGTACCCGCCGGAGAACCACCAGTCGAACACCCTCCAGCCGGAACTGCTGGTCTACGCCAGCGACGCCGACAAGTGGCCGATGCCGTCGCTCACGTACGCCTTCGAGGTGTACGACGCGGACACCGACAGCACCACGCCCGTCGCCACCTCCGGGGTCATCACCAAGAGCAGCTGGAAGATACCCGCCGGCAAGCTCAAGTGGAGCAAGAACTACGCCTGGTACGTCAGCGTCACCGACGGATACGACTCGGTGATGTACTCGGCGAGCCGCTTCGCCACCGCCGTACCGCAGCCGCCGGTCACCTCCGGCCTCGCCCAGAACACCGACGGCCACGAGTTCGACCCGAGCGATGCCAACTACACCACCGAGGACACCGACGCCGAGATCGAGGTCGTCGGCCCCTCGCTGTCGGTGGAGCGCTCGTACAACAGCCGCGACCCGCGCACCGACGGGGCCTTCGGCGCCGGCTGGGCGACGGTCACCGACATGACGGCCGCCGAGGTGAAGGACGGCTCCGGCACGGTCACCAGCGTCGTGGTCACCTACCCGGGTGGCGAGCAGGTCGCTTTCGGCCGCAACGGCGACGGCACCTTCGTGCCGCCGATGGGCCGGTACGCCCGGCTGGCACCGGCCGCGTCGGGCGGCGGTTACACGCTGACCGACAAGGACTTCACCGCCTACGCCTTCCAGCAGGCGGTGACGGGACGGGCCGGCACGTTCGCGATCTCCTCGATCAAGGACTACGCGAACCGTGCGGAGACCTTCACCTACACGGGCGGCAGGCTCAGCAAGGTCACCAACACCACCTCCAACCGCTCGCTGGCCTTCGCCTGGCAGACACCGGCCGGTGCCACCGCGCCGCACGTGGCGACCGTGACGACCGACGCCGCCAAGGCGGGCGACGCGAGCACCGCCCAGGTCTGGCAGTACGGCTACACCGGTGACCAGCTCACCAAGGTCTGCCCGCCCGCCGACCCCACCAAGTGCACGGTCTACGGCTACGCGACGGGCAACCACTACCGCACCACCGTCATGGACGCGGACCCGTTCGCGTACTGGCGGCTCGGGGAGACCAGCGGTTCGGCCGCCACCGACACGATCGACCTCAACCAGGGCAAGTTCAACGGCCTCTACCGCAACGTGAGCCTCGGCGGTACGGGCCCGTTGGCCGGCTCCACGCAGAAGGCCGCCACCTTCAACGGCACCACGTCGTACGTCGAGATACCCAGCGCCCCCGGCGCGACGCCCTCGTACACGACGGTTTCGCTGTGGTTCAAGACCACGCAGGCGGGCGGTGTCCTCTTCTACTACGGGGACAAGCCGCTCAGTGACGCCGACCCGGTCGCGAACACGAAGAAGAACACCCCGGCGGTGTACGTCGGCACGGACGGCAAGCTCCGCGGCTGCCTCGCCATGTCACCGGGGTGCATGACCACGACGGCCTCCACGGCCACCGTCACCGACGGCAAGTGGCACAACGTCGCCCTCACCGGCGCGGCCACCAGCCAGACGCTCTACCTCGACGGCGCCAAGCAGGGCAGTCTCGCCGGCACCATCAACGACTGGGAGCAGCCCTACATCTCCTTCGGCGCCGGGGTGAACACCGACGGCTGGCCCGCCATGAACGCCTCCGACAAGCTGGGGCACTACGCCGGGCAGCTCGCCGAGGTCGCCGTCTACACCGAGGCACTCGACCCGTCGGTCATCACCGCGCAGTACCAGGCGGCCAACCGGTCCGCGGGGCTGCTCAACAAGATCACCACGCCGAACGGCAAGACCCAGTCCGCCGTGACCTACGGCACCACCGACGACCTGGTCCTCCAGGCCACGGACGGCGACGGCGGCACCTGGAAGCTGAACCCGGCCACGGTCACCGGCTCGTCCCAGGTCTACCGCTCCGCGGTGATGGGCTCGGCCCCGGCCGGATACTGGCGCCTGGACGACACCCAGGGCGCCGCGCAGGCCGCCAACGAACTGCACACCGGCTTCGGTACGTACAACAGCGTCACCCAGGGCGTGGCGGGGCCGTTCGGCGCCGGTGACGTCACGGCGGCGCAGTTCAACGGCACCAGCTCGTACGCGGAGGTCCCGTACGCGTCCTGGCACGGGAAGGGCGACCGCTCCGTCGAGCTGTGGTTCAAGACCGCCAAGCCCGGTGTGCTGGTCGCCGACCAGGCCAAGGCCGTGAACGACGCGGCCGGGGCGAGCGGCAACTACAGCCCCGTCCTGTACGTCGGCTCCGACGGGAAGCTCCGCGGGCACTGGTACAGCGCGGCCGGCTCGGCCACCACGGAGTTCGGGTCCAAGGACAAGGTCGACAACAACGCCTGGCACCACGCGGTGCTCTCCGCGACCGGCACCAAGCAGGCGCTGTACGTCGACGGCGTCAAGCAGGGCGACTACAGCGGGGCGCCGAACGACCAGGCCAACACCCGGACCTTCATCGGTGCGGGCTTCGCCAAGGGCTGGAACAACCCGCCCGCCGACGTCAGCTACTTCACCGGCTCCATCGCCGAGGTCGCCGTGCACGCGGGCGGGCTCACCGAGGAGCAGGTCGAGCAGCACTGGTCGGCGTACAAGGCCTCCGCGGGCGTCGCCCCGGTGCGGACGGTGAAGCTCACCGACCCCACGGAGAAGACGCTGACGTACGTGTACGACGCGGAGATGGGCAACCGCCTGCTCACCGCGATCGACACCAACGGCAAGCGGACCACATACGGCTACGACACGGCGGGCTTCCTGCACACCGTGACCGACGCCAACGGCAACCGGTCGGTCACCGGCCACGACATCCGCGGCAACACGGTCTCCCAGACCATGTGCCAGGACACCGCGGCGGGCAAGTGCGCCACCGACTACTACACGTACTACCCGGACGCCACGACGGCGTTCCCGCCGATGGACCCACGCAACGACCTGGTGCTCACCGAGCGCGACGGCCGTTCCTCGGGGCCGGCGGACAACACCTACCTGACCGCCTACGTGTACGACACGGCGGGCAACCTCACCTCGGTGACGACGCCGCCGGTGCCGGGCCATCCCAACGGCCGGACCGCCACCACCACGTACACGACCGCCGCCACCCCGGCGGCCGAGGGCGGCACCGCCAAGGCGCCGGCCGGGCTGGTCGCCGAGGTGGTCACACCGGGCGGCCGGAAGACCGAGTACGCCTACTTCGCCGACGGTGACCTCGCCGAGGTGACCGATGCCAACGGAGCGAAGGAGCGGAGCACGTACGACGGCCTCGGCCGTCAGCTCACCAGGACCGAGGTGTCCGACGCCCAGCCGGGCGGCCTCACCACGACCCTGACGTACGACAAGGACGACCAGGTCGTCACCGAGACCGACCCGCCGGTCACCAACCGGGTCACCGGCGCCGTCCACACCGGGCGGACGACCACGGTGTACGACGCCGACGGCAACGTCTCCTCGCAGACGGTCGCCGACCTCACCGGCGGTGACGCCTCCCGCGCCACCTCGATCACCTACGACGCCTACAACCGCATGGCGTCCCGGACCGACCCGGGCGGCGACACCACGTCGTTCGAGTACGACGTGTACGGCAACAAGGTCAAGGAGACCGACCCGGCCGGCAACGTCAACACGTACACGTTCGACGGGGAGGGCAGACCCCTCACCACCAATCTGCTGAACTACACGGGCGACCCGGCCAACCCCTCGCCGGCCACGACCCTCGTGCAGGAGTCCCGGGCCTACGACCCGGGTGGCAGGCTCGCTTCGATCGCCGACGCGATGGGCCAGGTCACCGCGTACACCTACACCGACGACGGACTCGCCGCCACGGTGACGCGCAAGGACCCGGTCAACAACCTCTCCTTCACCGAGGAGGCCAACACCTACGACGCGGCCGGCAACCTGATCAAGCAGGTCACCAACGACGGGCAGACCGTCTCCGCGTTCACCGTGGACGCGTCCGACCGCACCACGTCCTCGGTCCTGGACCCGGGCGGGCTCGCCCGGAGCACGAAGGTGAGCTACGACCCGGACGACAACGTCGTCTCGGAGAGCGACCTCGACCCGGCCAACGGCCGTACCAGCACCGAGGACACGCTCTACGACAACCTCGGCAACGTCACCGGATCCACCCTCCACGACGGCACCACCGCACCGGTGGCCCGCTGGAAACTGGCCGAGACCAGTGGCGCTTCGGCCGCTGACTCGTCCGGCGGGAACCGGACCGTCACCTTCGGCAGCGGAGTCACCCACTCCACCGAGCACGGTGGCGCCGCCGTCTTCGACGGCACGGCGAACGCCTACGGCCAGACGGGCGCGGTGGTCAACACGGGCGGCTCCTTCACCGTCTCCACGTGGGTCAAGCTGAACTCCACCGCGGCCAACAACACCTTCCTGGCCCAGGCCGGGAAATCCGCCAGCGGTTTCCAGCTGTACTACTCCACGGCGTACGGCTGGACGTTCAACCGGCACAGCGCGGACATGTCGGGACCGGTCATCGTACGGGCCAGCTCCGGCACCGCCGCGGTGACCACGGGTACCTGGACCCATCTGACCGGTGTGTACGACCAGGAAGCGGCTCAGATCCGCTTGTACGTCAACGGCGTCCAGGCCGGCACCTCGACGGCGTTCGCCACTCCCTGGGATGCCACGGGCCCGCTCCAGATCGGCCGCAGGGTCGCCGACAAGGAGAACACCAACGGCGCGCTCAGCGACATCCAGGTCTACGGCGAGGCGCTGACCACGTCCCAGGTGACCGCGCTCAAGGGCGGCACGCTGCCGGCGGCGGGCAGTTCCGTCCGCACCAGCAGCTGGAAGCTGGACCAGCGCGGCCTGCCGCTGGCGATGACCGACGAGAACGGTGTCACGACCGACTACGGCTACGACGAGGCCGGTCAGCAGACCAGCGTCACCGAGCCCGCCGTCAGCAGTGAGACCGGGGGCGGCACCCCGGTGAGCGTGCGGCCGGTCTCGATGACCGGCTACAACACGTTCGGGGAGGACACCGAGTCCTCCGACCCGCTCGGCAAGGTGGTGACCACGGCGTACGACGCCGAGGGCCAGGAGTCCTCGACGACGATGCCGGACTACACCCCGCCGGGTGCCTCGGCCCCGATCACGGCCGCGACCTGGAACGAGTACAACAAGCTCGGTCAGGTCACCGCCGAGGTCGACCCGCTGGGCAAGCGCACCGAGTACACCTACACCCAGCTCGGCGACCTGGCCTCGGTCCGGGAGCCGGGCGGCGCCACGACGCGGTACACGTACACCGCCAACGGCGACCAGCTGTCGGCCGTACGGCCCGGCGGCGCCCGCCAGGAGACCACCTGGGACTACCTGGGCCGCCCGGTCACGGACACGGACATCGTGCGCCAGCCGACCGAGCGGGCGTACACCTCCATCAACGAGTACAAGGCCCCGGGAGGTGAACTCTCCCGGACGGTCAGTCCGACCGGGGTGAGCGAGTCCTACAAGTACAACGTCCTCGGCGAGACGACCGAGGTGACCGACTCCGCGGGCGCCACCAGCCGCTTCACGTACGACATGGACGGCCGGCCGCTCACGTCGGTGGACGCCGACGGCACCAGCACCGCGAACACCTACGACGGCTACGGCCAGCTGGTCGCCACGAAGGACCTGGACGAGACGGGCAAGGTGCTGTGTACCAGCAGTTCCACCTACGACCGGGTGGGCAACCCGACATCGGTGACCGACTACCGGGGTCACACCGTCACGCTCACCAGTGACGCGACGGGGCTGATCACCAAGGCGGTCCAGCCGGTCTCGGAGACGGAGTCGGTCACCACGACCTTCGGCTACGACGCGGCGGGCAACCGTACGCGCTTCACCGACGGCCGCGGCAACGCCTTCCTCACCACGTACAACGCGTGGGGCATGGCGGAGAAGGAGATCGAACCGTCCACCCCGGCCCATCCGGACGCCGCGGACCGCACGTTCACGATGGTCTACGACGTCGCGGGCCGTCCGAAGGAGCAGCGCTCCCCGGGCGGGACCGTCGTCAGCAACGAGTACGACGACCGGAGCCGGCTGGTCCGCCAGCACGGCACGGGAGCGGAGGCGGAGACCGCCGACCACACCTACACCTATGACGAGGACGACCAGGTCACCTCGGTGGCGGGTGCGGGCGAGGAGAAGGACACCTTCTCCTACGACGACCGCGGTCTGCTCCTCTCCGCCAACGGCCCCTCCGGGTCCTCCTCCTTCGCCTACGACGGCAACGGGGCGATGACCTCGCGCAAGGACGCGTCGGGCACGTCGACCTTCGGGTACGACACGGCGGGCCGGCTGAAGACGGCCGTGGACGGGGCGACCGGCACGTCGATGACGTACGGCTACGACGTCGAGTCCAACGTGACGTCGATCGAGTACGGCCAGGGCAAGGGGAGGCGTGACTTCTCCTACGACTCCCTGGGGCAGTTGACCACCGACCGGCTGACCTCGCCGGCCGGCAAGTCGCTGGCGTCGTTCTCCTACGGCTACGACCTCAACGGCAACGAGACGTCGAAGACGACGGCCGGTGTCGCCGGGGCGGGTACGAACACGTACACCTACGACTGGGCGAACCGCCTGTCGTCCTGGAACAACGGGAGCGCGACCGAGCAGTACGGCTACGACGCGTCGGGCAACCGGACGCGCGTGGGCGGTGACACCTACACCTACGACGCCCGCAACCGCCTCACCTCGGACGGGCAGAGCACGTACACGTACACCGCTCGCGGCACGATGAGTTCGGTCACCGACGAGGCAGGTGTGCAGACGTCGGTGAAGGCGGACGCCTTCAACCGGGTGATCAACGAGGGCGAGCGGACGTACACGTACGACGGCCTGGACCGGACGCTGAAGGCGACGGACGCCCAGGGCGGTTCGGTGTACGACTTCGCGTACAGCGGCGTCGGCAACGATGTGGCGTCCGACGGCGGTACGGCCTACAGCCGCAACGTCGACGGTTCGCTGCTCGGCATCAAGTCGGCGATCGGCTCGGTGCTCGCGCTGACCGACATCCACGACGACGTGGTGGGCCAGTTCACCGCGGACGGCGAGGCACTGACCGGGTCGACGACGTACAGCCCGTTCGGCAAGGTCGAGCAGTCGCTGGGCATGGTCGGGCGTCTCGGCTACCAGTCGGGGTGGACGGACCCGGAGACCGCCAAGGTCAATATGGCGGCGCGCTGGTACTCGCCGGAGACCGGCCAGTTCAACAGCCGGGACACGGTGGGCATGAACCCGCTGCCGACGTCGGTGTCCGCGAACCGTTACGCGTACGCGGACCAGAACCCGATGACGGCGACGGACCCGACGGGTCACTGGCCGAGCTTCGTCGACAAGGCGATCAAGAAGGTCAAGAAGAAGGTCAAGAAGGTCGCGAAGTCGGCCTGGAAGAAGACCAAGACGGCCGTCAAGAAGGTCGCGAAGAAGGTCAAGGCCGCCGCGAAGAAGGTGAAGAAGGCGGTCAAGAAGGTCGTCAAGAAGGCCAAGCGTGTGGTGCGCAAGGCCGTGCACTATGTGGCCGACAGCGTCAAAAAGGTCAAGAGATATGTCAAACGCACGTACAAGCGCGTAAAGAAATACGTCCACAAGGTCGTCAAACAGGTCAAGAAGACGGTCCGCAAGGTGGCCAAGGCCGCCGTGCATGTGGCGAAGAAGGTGGTGAAGGCCGCCAAGAAGGTCGGCAAGGCCGTCAAGAAGGCGGCGAAGGCGACGGCCAACTTCGTGAAACAGCACGCGTCGACGATCGCGGCGGTGGCCACCGGTGTGGTGGTCTTCGCGGGTTGTACGGCGGCGACCGGTGGCGTGGGTGTCATCGGCTGCGGAGCCCTGGCGGGCGCTGCGGCGAACGCGGTGGGCTACGCGATGAGTGACGGTCCCAAGTCGCTGGGCGGCTTCGTGACCGCGGTCGGCGTGGGAGCCGTGACCGGCGCCCTCGGCGGTGCGGCCGGCGGCGCGGCCTCCGGTGCGGTGGGCCGTCTGCTCGCCGGTGTCGGCGGCAAGGCGCTGAACGGTGCGGCGATGGGCGCTGCGGGCGGTGCCGCGGAAGGCGCGGTCGGCTACGGCGTCTCCTGTGTGACCAGCGAGGAGGGCTGCAGCGTCTCCGGCGCGGCGAAGGCCTCGGCGGTCGGCGCGGTGACCGGTGGTGTGTTCGGCGCGGCGGCGAGCAGGTTCGGCCGCAAGGGCTGCACACCGCACAGCTTCACCGGCGCCACTCCGGTGGTACTGGCGAACGCCACCATCAAGCCGATCTCCGAGATCAAGGTCGGGGACTACGTCCTGACGGCCGAACCGGGCAAGAAGAAGAAGGAGAAGCACAAGGTCAAGGCGGTCATCGTCACCAAGACGGACCGCGAGTTCGTCGATGTCGTCGTGTCCACGAAGTCGGGCCCGAAGACGATCCAGACCACCGAGCACCACCAGTTCTACGAGGCCACGAAGGACGCCTGGACTCAGGCGGCCGACCTCAAGGCCGGACAGAAACTGCAGAGCGAGTCGGGTCGGCCGACCGTGGTGATCGACGTCAACGCGTACACGGCGCAGCGCGTCACGTACGACCTGAGCGTCGAGGGCCTGCACACGTATCACGTGGGTGCGGGTGACACGGCGGTGCTGGTGCACAATGACAACGGCTCGCAGGGTCCCGCGTGCGGCGTCGGTGCCGCGGCCGCGGACGCCAACGGTCAGTGGCGCAACCGGGGGCGTTTCGCCGCCGATCCGGACCGTGTCGCGGCGGGCACGCCTCACGCGGACGGGATGCTGCGCGGGACGAACGAGTCCGGTCAGACGACCAGCCGCGCGAGCTTCCGGGTGCCCGTCCTCGCCAAGATGTGGAACGACGCCGAGGTGGGTGTGCTGGCGAGCGGACAGCCCGGCCGGGTCTGCCCCAGAAAGGGGCCGAACTGTGTCGGTGTGGTCGGCGGCGATCCCACCAAGGGACAGGACCGCGGCGGGCAATGGGACGGCGGTCACTATCCCGAGAGTTGGTCGAACCGGAAATTCCCGACCAACGTGACTCGCGAGCAGGTGCTCAATAATTACAATACGGATGTACGACTCGAATGCGTTCCGTGCAACCGTGGCGCAGGAAACAGAGAGGACGGGTAGTAAAGAAGATGGCTGTTCTGATCGACCATCTCGAATCACGTCTGGGTCGACTCGTCGGAGCATGGTCGGTCA
This sequence comes from Streptomyces sp. NBC_01260, assembly GCF_036226405.1. Lineage (NCBI taxonomy): Bacteria > Bacillati > Actinomycetota > Actinomycetes > Kitasatosporales > Streptomycetaceae > Streptomyces > Streptomyces sp. NBC_01260. The sequence goes on from NZ_CP108464.1 coordinate 5,063,710, forward strand.
GGGACGGCGCTCCGGAGGGTGCCGCAGAGGTGGGGTACTTCACCGGCGGCGTCCTCGACGGAGTCCAGTCCTACGCCACCACCACCCTGCACCGGACGCACCTGGTCTCGCCCACCACGGGTGATCCCCAGCATCTGGAACTGCTCGGCTGCACCCACCCCGTTGCCGGGGACGAGTACGGTCCTTTTCCCGGAGTGCTGGAATGGGCGGCGGAGCGTCTGGCGACGTCCGGAACGGCGGTGCTGCGGGGGGACGTCGTGCCCCTGCCGATGCCGCTGCGTCCGGGCGGAACGCTGACGCACCTCTACGCGGCGATGCCGGTCTACTTCGACGACGACTTCTTCTCCGTCGACCTGGAGAACGGGACGCATGTCTCCGTGGTGTGGCTGGTGCCGCTCCACGGCGTCGAGGCGGATTACGTCACGAAGAAGGGATGGCCCGCCTTCGAGGAGGAATTGACCAAGCAGGATCCTGATCTGTTCGACCTCGACCGTCCGCCGATGAGCCTGTAGCCCCGGCAGCGGGATGAGCGCGGGCCTCCGGCACACTCCGGGGGCCCGCGTTCGTGTCCAAGCATCCGCACGGGGGCCGCCGGGCTCTCCCAGCCCCGCCCCGCCAGACGCGACGGGCAAGGTGCTGCGTGCCAGCAGTTCCACCTACGACCGGGTGGGCAACCCGACATCGGTGACCGACTACCGGGGTCACACCGTCACGCTCGTCAGTGATGCGACGGGGCTGATCACCAAGGCGGTCCAGCCGGTCTCGGAGACGGAGTCGGTCACCACGACCTTCGGCTACGACGCGGCGGGCAACCGTACGCGTTTCACCGACGGGCGCGGCAACGCCTTCCTCACCACGTACAACGCGTGGGGCATGGCGGAGAAGGAGATCGAACCGTCCACCCCGGCCCATCCGGACGCCGCGGACCGCACGTTCACGATGGTCTACGACGTCGCGGGCCGTCCGAAGGAACAGCGCTCCCCGGGCGGGACCGTCGTCAGCAACGAGTACGACGACCGGAGCCGGCTGGTCCGCCAGCACGGCACGGGAGCGGAGGCGGAGACCGCCGACCACACCTACACCTATGAAGTCCCAGTTCAAGCTGAAGGCCGATGCGCTCAAGCAGTTCGGTGATGAAGGGAAGCTTGTCAAGGCACCCAATCCTCTTCCGGCGAGAGCCGGTACCGAGAAGGGCTACAAGCAGAACTTCTTCAAGAAGGTCTACGCTCAGTTCAACGACAAGAACCCGGAATTCGTTGCGGCGGCCCGCAGGAGAATCTTCGGAAACATGAACCCGGATCACGTCTGGGAACTCCAGCTGGGTGGACCGGACGTCCGGAGCAATCTCCATATGCTTGATGCCACCACCAACCAAGTCATTGGTCGGCATCAGGCAGCAGATCATGCATCTGCCGGATTACACGCCCATCTCGGTCAACATTCAGGGGCCCTAATGATCACAGAAGAATTCAGGCAGAGCCTTGCCAGGGCTCGTGAAGCCATCGACTCCAGCGAGGAGTGGAGCATCTTCAACTCCGTTCCGGCAGGGGTTTCCCGGCGGCCGGACCTGGATGCTCCGGAGGAGTACCTGGACTTTCTGATGGCTGCAAACGGGGCCATCATGGGGTCCGTGGTGATCCTCGACAGGAAGTACGCCGAGAAGTCGCAGGGGCTGATCTCTCCCAACAGGGTCGAGGTCCCCGAGGACCCGGACGACTGGTTCGTCGTCGGAAAGATCAACGAGAATCCGATGCTGGTCAATCGCCGGGACGGCTCGGTCTGGACCTACCCGGACATGCTGACTTCCTGGTGGGCGAGCCGTCGATTCGAGCGAGTGGCGGACAGCCTCGCCGAGTTCGTGTCGGAGCAGGCACTCGGCTCGGGGTACCTGCGCATCACGGGTTCCACGGAGACCGATGAGTGGTGGCAGTTGCTGCGCCATCTGGGAAACGTGTAGAGAACGACGCTCCGTGACCGCTCGCTCTCCGCGACCGGCAAGCGCAGCGGTGCACTGAACCGGACTGACCAGGTCCGGGACAGGTAGCACGCCCGGCCGGGGACTCCGGCCGGGCGTGCTGCATGGTCGCGGCAAGCACACCGGGAGAGCAGGGAACGACGGCCATTCGTGACCGCGGATCGTGGCTACCCGTGATTCCAGGCCGCGCCGACGTGCTCTGCTCGTGTGGGGCTCGGACGGACCTGCTGGTGACGGTGGCGAGCAAGGAGTGGGACGGCGGGAGCCGCAGCTGGATTCCGCTGGAGGATCTGGCCGCGTCGCAGGAGATGGACGCCAACACGCCCACCCAAGTCATCGTGGGGCGTTGGGGCTCCATGAACGTCTTCCTCTGCCGGGCGGACCCCACGCACCCGCCGCAGCTCAGCTTCCAGGGCTGAGGTCCGCCGCCGGCACCGAGGCGGCGGCCTGGAGGATATGGGCAGGTTTGCCGGTCTCAAGGTGGTGAGGGCCGTACTCGTCAGCGCGCGGACCGCTCCGCCCGCGTGGCCCCGGCGCTCTGCGCCGAGTATCGCGCCGCCTCCCTGATCGCCGTCACCGCGTCGGCGGTGCGGCGCGGCGACGATCGGACCGTACGGCTGAACTCGACGTGCAGGAAAGGAAGTTCGGCCGCTGCCGCAGCTCGGCCCTGGACGTTCGTGCGGCCCTCCAGGGAGCAGCGGCGCACCCAGACCCGGCAGACGTCGAAGCCCTCCCGCTTCAGTGCCGCCGCCAGCCCCTCGCCCCAGGCGCGGCCGTGGTCGCCCTTCCCGGTGGAGACGATCACGTCGTAGTCCGGTTCGGTGGAGTCGGCGTAGCCGTGGAGCTGGATGCCGGGCAGCCGGTGGGCGACCAGTTCGGCGCAGACCGCGTGGAAGACGGTGTCCCGGCGGTGGGCGACGTCGGCCGCGTCGCCCTCGCCCGCCCTGCGGTTCGCACCCGCCAGGACCATGACCCCGCCCGGTGTGGCCCGCCAGGCGCCCACGCCCAGCTTCTCGCTGTCGGCGTCGGCGACCGGGTGCGGGACCTGGACGGACCAGGTCGCAGCGGGGCGGGACAGGTCGATGTACACGCGCCCCCAGCCGCGGGCGGACTCCGGGGCCCGGTCGGCGATCTCGGCGAAGCGCCGGCCGGTGGCCGTGTCCGTGAAGGTACTGACCCCGAAGTCGACCTCGGCGAGGAGTCGTGCGGCGTCCTTGTGGCGGCCGTCGAGATAGAGCCCGACGCCGTCGGCGATGGTGCGGCGGTCCAGGGCCGTCGGCGGGTGGAAGGCGCTGCGGCGGATCGTGCCCTGGGTGAAATCGTCGATCCGGGCTGCCAGGTCGACGCCGTCACGGGGCCGGGCATGCTGCGGCCGGCCCTTGTCGGAATCCCCTCCTCCGGAGGGGGTGACGAGCACCACAACAGCCGCTACGACAGCTGTGACCAGCAATGTTGCAGAGATCGCCGAATTTTTGGCCCATTTGCTCGTCATATTGAAGTAAAAATACATGGGTGACCCGACGTCCTTATGTTCCCTTCACCTCTCGCGCCGCCCTGGCCGGGCTCCTCGCCCTGGCCACTACGGGCTGCTCCCTCCTGGGCAGTGATGCCGGGTCAGGCGGGAGCGATCCGGCCAAGAGCGCGGGGACGTCGTTCACCGTCGCCGCGGCCGGTGACATCCTGATTCACCCGCCGCTGATCGAGCAGGCCCGCAAGGACGCGAAGGCCGAGGGGAAGCAGGGGCTCGACTTCTACCGGCTCATGGCCGGGGTGAAGCCCGTCATCTCCCGTGCCGACCTGGCGATCTGCCACTTCGAGCCGGTGGTGGGCAAGCCGAACGGACCCTTCCGCAGCTACCCGGACTTCCTGGTGCCGCCGCAGATCACCACCGCGGTGAAGCAGATCGGTTACGACACCTGCTCGAGCGCGTCGAACCACACCCTCGACCACGGCCAGGCCGGTGTGAAGCGCACCCTGGACGCCCTCGACGAGGCCGGACTGAAGCACACCGGTTCGGCGCGCAGCAAGGCCGAGGCCGACAAGCCGCTGATCATGGATGTGAAGGGCGTCAAGGTCGCGCAGCTCTCGTACGCCTTCGGCTTCAACGGGCGCGAGGTCCCGGCCGGTACGCCCTGGATCGTCAACCAGAACGACTTCGACCGGATCAAGGAAGCCGAGAAGCGGGCCCGCGCGGCCGGCGCCGATGTGGTCATCCTGAGCATCCACTGGGGGCGCGAGCACCACCCCGAGCCGAGCTCCGCCCAGATCAAGCTGGCGCGCAGGATCGCCCGGGAGACCGGCATCAACCTGGTCATCGGCCATCACGCCCATGTCGTGCAGCCGATGGAGAAGGTCGACGGGACCTGGATCGCATACGGACTGGGCAATCAGGTCGCCCGGCACGACGTGCCGTCCGGACTGACCGAGGAAGGCGTCGTCGGCTGGTTCGAGTTCCACAAGAGCGGCGGCTCGTGGGACGTGAAGGCGCGGTACGTGCCGACGCTCATCACCATTCCGCCCGACGCGGACGAGGCGAACCCGGCGCCCTCCGACGCGGTCCAGGACCACCGGCTCGTCGATGTGGCCGCGGCGCTGCGCGACGACAAGAAGCTGACGCCCGAGGAACGGGCCCGCTACCGGCTGGCGTTCGAGCGCACCCAGGGCACGATGCTCAACCGCGGGGCCGCGCAGGACGGCCTGAAACCGCTGGAGGACCTGCCCGGCTGACCTCCGGGCGGCGGAGGCCGGGCGAGGGGGCCGAACCGCGATGGTCGGGCGAGGCCGGGCCGTGCGGGTGGGAGCAGTCGGACCGTGCAGCCATTGGGTGAAGACGGCCGGTGAAGACAGTCGGGTGAGGACGGCCAGGTGAACACGGGATGTCTCCGGGGTTTACCTGGCCTCCTCTGTGGCTTGATCCGAGTGGTCTGCATCACAACTGCCCTCTTCGCTACAACCGTTCGGAATGCGAACGAGTCATGATCTTCCGCGTGGACGTTCGATTCTTCGGGCGCGTCAACGCGCCCTGAAGTCCGATACGTCCGGAAAGAAACAGAAGCCGCGGAAGTTCAGCAGCGAGCGGAAATTCCGTTTGCTCCTGCAGTGTCGACAGCTCCTGCAGCGCCGGTAGTACCAGAAACGCAAGAAGTTCCAGAAGGGATGCACCATGGCCGCCTCGCCTGTGAAGCGGCGACACAAGGTCCGCCGCCGGGCTGATATGTCGCTGTTGGGTGGTATACGGCCGCCCATCGCGGTCCTCTCGGTCCTGCTGCTCTCACTGGCCGCCATCACCGCGCTCGGTCTGGGCCGCACGGCGCAGGACCGGGTGCCCGAGGCGGTACTGACCTCGCAGCAGCAGTTCGCCGAGGACGGCGCAATCGCGCTGCGCGCGTCCATCGACGAGAGCTTCACCGACCTGGGGCGGACCGCCGGCCTGTTCAACGCCGCGGACCCGGTCTCTCCCGACGCCGTGCTCGACAAGATCAGCAGCGTCTACCAGAAGTGGACCGGCACAGCGGTCGTCGAGATCTCCTCCGGCAAGCTGCTCGCCGCACGCGGTGAGAATGTCCCCCTCACCGCGATCGACACCACCAAGCTCAGCGGCAAGGACGCGCTCGGCCCCCGCATGGTGAAGCTGGCCAACGGAGAGACCCGGCTGCTCTCCTTCGCGCTGCTCTCCTGGCCCGGCGCCCCGCAGCAACTCCTGGTCGCCTCCAGTAATCTGCGGTTCCCCGGCATCAGCCTGGGCCAGTTCCGCTCCATCGCCGTCATCGACGCGGACGCCGACATCCTCTCCAGCGACGGCATCCCGCAGCCCGAGCAGTTGCTCACCGACACCCAGCGCGCCGACGCCAAACGCGCCGACAAGCAGCTGAAGAGCTTCGCGAAGACCGCCTCGGTCAAGGTCCGACAGCACCCCATGTCCGCCAAGGAGCCCGGCTCCGGCGGCTTCCCCGGCGTCAGCGGCAGCCTGCTGGGCAGCCTGCACACGGGCGACCGGAGCGTCGCCGGTTACGCCTCGCTCGCCGGCGTCCAGCCAGGCGAGCCCACTGTCGCCACCGGCCTCGGCCTCAGCGTCGTCGCCATGGTCGCGGTGGCCGAGAACCCCACCACAGCCGCCGGCCCGTTCTTCGGCCTGGTTGCCGCGGGCGCCCTGGTCGTCGTCGGCGCACTCGCCGTCGCACTGCTCCTGGGCACCGTCCAGCGGCCGCTGATCCGGCTCTTCCTGGAGAGCCGGCGGCTGACCCGCGGCGACCTCACCCGACCGGTCAGCGTCCCTTCCTACGGCGAAGCCGCCCGGATCGGGAACTCCCTGGAACGGCTGCGCCGTCAGCTGCTCGGTGAGGACCGGTCCGCCGAGCCGCCCCGGCGCGGCCGGTTCGGCACCCGCGGACTGATCCTCGTCTGCGGGGTGCTGGTACTCGCCTGGTGCGGACCGATGCTGCTGCTCCTCAACCGGGCCGATGACACCGCCGTCGTACCGCAGCAGCTGGTCAACGACCAGCGCGAGCGGACCGACACGCTCACCGACCGGGTGCGCCGGGCCCTCAACGAGGGACAGGCCGACCTGCTGTCCGTGGCCACCCTGATCGGCGCCGGCACCTCGCCCGCCGATATGCGCACCGTCCTGGAACGGACCCGACTGGAGCACGACCGCTACCAGTCGCTGTACGTCGTCGACACGTCAGGAAAGGTCGTCGCGCAGGCCGGTGACACTCCGCAGCAGCCGGCCGGCAAGGCATCCAGCCAGCTGATCCGGGTGCTCAACGACTCCGGCAAGAAGCCGGTCATCGCCGCCCAGGCCGGGATACCCGGCCGCGACGGCGCCACAGTCGTCGGCGAGTTCCGCATCGACTTCCTCAACGGCCTGCTCAAGCGGCCCGGCCTCGGTCAGATCAACATCGTCGACGACAAGCAGCGGATCATCGGCGGCAACACCGGCTACCGCGCCTTCCAGGAGCTGCCCGGCGAACGGCTGCGGACGCTCGTGACGGGCACCAACCAGAAGACCGGCGTCAGCATGCACCCCAGCGGCATCCTGTACCGCGACGGCGGCAAGGTGCAGATCGCCGCGGCCGCGCCCTTCGTCGGCGGCGGGGCGGCGAAGACCCTCGGCTGGACCGTGGTCAGCCGGCAGCCCGCCAGTTCCCTCGCCATCCCCGAGTACCGGAAGCAGAACCTCACGGTGCTCGCCGGGCTGCTGGGGATGGCCGCGGCCATCGCCTGTCTGGGCTGGCTGCACATCATCGTCGTACGCCCGCTGCGCGCCCTCGCCGACCAGGCCGAGGCGCTCGCCGGCGGTGAGCGGCGCACCGTCCTCTATCCGCGCCACCACGACGAGGTCGGCGCCGTCACCCGCTCCCTGGAGCTGGTACGCCAGCAGCTCCCGGCGCAGCAGAAGCGCGAGCCCGCGCCGACGGCGCCCACGACCTACGCCGAAAGGACCTGACCGGCCGTGCTGTTCCTTTACACCGTGCTGGTGGTGTGCTGTGCGATCCTGCTGACAGCGGGCATCGTCGAGCAGCGACGCCACTTCATCAACCTGGAGCGCATACCCGCCCGGGTCCTGGTGAACGGCATCCGCGGTAAGTCCTCCATCACCCGGCTCTGCGCGGGCGCCCTGCGGGGCGGCGATCTGGTGACCGTCGCCAAGACCACCGGTACGGCGGCCCGGTTCATCCACCCGGACGCCACCGAGGAGCCCGTCTACCGCAAGTTCGGCCTGGCCAACGTCGTCGAGCAGATCGGCATCGTGCGCCGCGCCGCGGCGTACGACCCGCAGGCCCTGGTCATCGAGTGCATGGCGGTGATGCCCGCGCTCCAGGAGATCAACCAGTCCAAGCTGATCCGCTCCACGATCGGCGTGCTCTGCAACGTGCGCGAGGACCACCTGGCCGAGATGGGACCGACCCTCGACGACGTGGCGCGCTCGCTCTGCCGCTCCATGCCGGAGGGCGGCATCTGCGTGACCGCCGAGGTCGACCGGTTCGCGATCCTCCAGGAGGAGGCCGACGCCCGCGACTGCGAGCTCATCTACGCCGATCCCGAGACCGTGAGCGACGCGGAGCTGCGCGGCTTCAGCTGGTTCACCTTCAAGGAGAACGTGGCCATCGCGCTGAAGGTCGCCGAACTGCTCGGCGTGGAGCGGGAAACCGCGCTGAAGGGGATGTACGAGGCCCCGCCGGACCCGGGAGTCCTCTCCGTCGAGCGGTATCTGACACCGGACGGCAAGAAGCTGCGGTTCGCCAACGTCTTCGCGGCCAACGACCCCGAGTCCACGCTGATGAACGTCAACCAGCTGCTGGATCTGGGCGCCGTCCATCGTCCGCTGAACGTCGTCATCAACTGCCGCCCCGACCGGGTCGAACGAAACGGCCAGATGGGCGAGATCATCCCCGATCTCCAGCCCGACAAGGTCTTCGTCATCGGCCACCCGGCCAAGAGCGCCATCGACGCGATCCCCGCCGAGTGGCGCGGCCGCGCGGTGGACCTGGGCGGTGACCGGCGCGATCCGGAGGAGTTCATGCGGGAGCTGCTCGGCGGCCTCGGGCCCGACTCGTCACTGATCGCCATTGGCAACATCCACGGCCAGGGCGAACTGCTGCTGGAGCACCTCAGCGAACTCCCGCCCGACGAGACCCCGGACGAGCAGCCCGACGACGCCCCGGACGAGCAGCCCGAGGAGACCCCGGACGAGCAGCCGGAACCGCACGCTCCGCAGGACATCCGCCACGACGAGACGATGCCGCTCCAGCAGTACCGGCCGCATCTGGACCCGTACGCGCCCTACCCGGAGGCGTACGAGACCCGCTACCAGCCGCACCCCACGGTCCAGGCGCCGATGCCGACGCCGACGCCGGCGCAGTCCCGGCCGCGCGGCATGTTCGAGCCCGCGCTGCACCCGGACCCCCAGCACCAGCAGCACCACCAGCACCAGCAGTCGGAGCACCAGCAGCCCGTACAGCCGTACCGGCACGGGCAGCCGGAACCGGACGGGCAGCAGCCCCCGCAGGACCCTTACCAGCAGAGCCGGCAGAACAGCGCAGGAGACCCCCGTTGATTCCCACCGTCCTGACGCCCGAGATCGCCGCCATCGGCATCGCGCTCGGCCTGATGTTCTCCCTGGTCTGCTATCTGACGACCAACCTCTCACCCGGCGGCATGATCACCCCCGGCTGGCTGGCGCTGACCCTCGTCGAGGATCTCCAGCGCGCGGCCATGGTGGTCGGCGTCACCGTCCTCACGTACGTCTCCGTGCTGCTGCTCCAGAAGGTCGTCATCCTCTACGGGAAGCGGCTGTTCTCCGCGGTGGTGCTGACCGGGGTCATCCTCCAGGCGACGGTGATGATCGTGCTCCAGGTGGAGTTCCCGCTGATGTACGCCAACCAGACCCTCGGCTTCATCGTCCCGGGTCTCATCGCCTACCAGCTGGTCCGCCAGCCGAAGGGCGCGACGCTGCTGGCCACCGGCTCGGTCTCGCTGCTCGCCTACGTCGTCCTGACCGCCGGCATCCTGCTCGGCGCCCTTCCGTCTGCCTGAGGTGATCTCATGACCGCTCCCCGTACCAAGCAGTCCAAGCGCCCCCGCCAGATCCTGCACGCCGTCACGGTGGTCGCGCTGCTCGCCGGCAGCGCGTACTTCACGGTGGAACTCCGCAAGGACGAACAGGCCAAGGCGCCCGCCGTCCAGGCCATCACGGACAAGCCGGCCGGCGCCGCGCTGAAGTCCGGGAAAGAGACCTGGGAACGGCTGAACGCACCCGCCCGTACGGTCCTGCGCGACGCCGGCGGCAAGGTCCTCGCCACGTTCACCGACCACGCCCGCACCGCCACGCTCACCGGCCCCTCCCGTACCTTCGCCGAACCCACCAACACCAAGTCCCGTGTGGTCACCGAGAACTGGGTGCGACTGATGCCGGAGAAGTGGAAGAAGGGCGCCGAGAAGCAGCAGTGGTTCAAGGACTGGTTCAAGACCTTCTACGGCAGCGAGGAGGACGATCTGTTCGCCTTCGCCTTCCAGTACGTCGAAGGGGCGCCGGTCAAGAAGGACGACGAGGGGGTCTCCTACGCCGGGGACGCCCAGTTCGGGCCCATCAACCCGAACGGCAGCGAGGGCAACGACCTGCGCCTGGAGCAGTCGGACTTCTTCGACTACCTGGGCATCCCCTACACCTTCCGCAACGGTGTCACCCGTCAGCCCGAGAAGCAGCGCTACCGGTCCATGGACTGCTCGGGCTTCATGCGGACGATCCTCGGCTACCGCGCCCGCTACCCGCTCGCCCCCCTCGACGGCCAGGGCGACGGACTGCCCCGCACCGCCAACGGCATCGCCCGCTCCAAGCTCGGCGCCGATGTGATCCCGCTCAAGGGCATATCGGCCGCGGACCGGCCCACCTCGATCGATGTGCTGCAACCGGGCGACCTGGTCTTCTTCAAGCTCGACCAGCGCACCGGGCAGCGGCTGGACCACATCGGCATGTACATGGGCCATGACTCGGACGGCCACCTGATCTTCGTCTCCAGCCGGGAGGAAGTGAACGGCCCGACCATCGGCGACAAGGGCGGCACCTCACGCCTCGACGGAAACGGCTACTACGCGGCGACGCTGCGCAGCGCGAAGCGGCTCTAAGGTCTCGCGTGCGGATCAGGCCGGATCAGGGAGCGGACGCCGCGGACCGGCGGGCGGCACGGGCCAGTTCACCCAATGGCCGCCCCTCGGTCACACCCGGCATCCGCTCCCGACACTTTGACCGGCTGATGTACATTCGTGCTGATCTCGCTGGTGGTGCCTGGTTTCAACGAGCAAGAGATACTCGAACGCTTCCATGAACGCGTGACGGATGAGATGACCCGGCTGGGTCACGCGTTCCAACTCGTGTACGTCGACGACGGGAGCACGGACCGGACCCTGCCGATTCTGCGGCAGCTGGCCGCCGCCGATCCACGGGCCCGCTACGTCTCCTTCAGCCGCAACTTCGGCAAGGAGGCCGCCATGCTGGCCGGCCTCCAGCACGCCGAGGGCGACGCCGTCGTCATCATGGACGCCGACCTCCAGCATCCGCCGGAGCTCGTCGGCCGGATGCTGGAGGAGCACGCGCACGGCTACGACCAGGTGATCGCCCGGCGCACCCGCAAGGGCGACCGCGTCACCCGGACGCTCACCGCACGCGCCTACTACTGGCTGATCAACCGGCTGGTGGACGTGGAACTCGTCGACGGGGTAGGGGACTTCCGGCTGCTGTCGCGCCGGGCCGCCGACGCCGTGCTCGAACTCACCGAATACAACCGGTTCTCCAAGGGCCTCTTCGCCTGGGTCGGATTCCCCACCACGACGTTCAGCTACGAGAACGCCGTCCGCGAAGAGGGCCGCTCCGCCTGGACCTTCGGGAAACTGCTGAACTACGGGCTCGACGGGCTGCTCTCGTTCAACAACAAGCCGTTGCGCGCCGCGCTCTACCTCGGCCTGCTGCTGATGTCCCTCGCCCTCGTCTACTCCGGCTGGATCGTCGGCGTCGCCCTGGTGAAGGGCGTCGACACCCCCGGATACGTCACCCTCCTCGTCGCGGTCACCGCCCTCGCCGGGGTCCAGATGGTGATGGTCGGGGTGGTCGGGGAGTACGTCGGCCGTATCTACTACGAGGTGAAGCGCCGCCCGCACTACCTGGTGCAGGACACCAACACCCGGGTCCGCAGGCCGGCCCCGGAGCCGGAACCCCTGGAGTTCGTACGCCGATGACGGTCAAGGCACAGCTGGCACGCTTTGCCCTCGTGGGCGTCGTGAACACCGGCACGTACTACGGCTGCTACCTCGCCCTGCTGACCCGGCTGCCCTACATAGCCGCGCACGTGGCCGCCTTCGCGCTCAGCATGACCGGGTCGTTCTTCCTCAACTCCTGGTTCACCTACCGGACCCGGCCCACCTGGCGGAAGTTCCTGCTCTTCCCGCTCACCAACGCCGCCAACTTCGTCATCACCACCGGCGGTGTCTACCTGCTGGTCGATCTGGCCGGGTTCAGCAGCCGGTACGCCCCGCTGGTCGCGGCCGCGGCGGCGATCCCGATCACCTTCGTGGTCTCGCGCACGATCATGCTGCGGCCGGACGTACCGCAGAAGACGTCCCTGCCGGTGCGCTGAGCGGGGCTCCGGGGAGCCCACATCCCCAACTCCTTCCGAATCGTTGGTCGAATCGGTGGCCCGGACCGGTTCCACTGCCTAACATCGATCACCGCAAGGCTTTGTGCACCGCCGCACAATCTCCTCGGGAGGCTCCTTTGCACCGCCGCCGTCGCACCGCGCTCACCGTCTCCGCCGCACTGCTCGTCGCAGCGCCGCTCCTCTCCGCCTGCGGCAGCCAGGCCCGCCCCGGCGCGGCAGCCGTCGTGGGCGGGGACCGGATCGCGGTGTCCACCGTGCAGGCCCAGGCGGCGGACGTGCGCGACGCGCAGGACGCCTCCAAGCAGGCGGACCAGGCGACCGACCAGTCCGGCCAGCTCGTCCGCGCCAAGCTGCACGGGATCATCCTTGACCGGGTCCTGGACCGGGCCTCGGCGGACAACGGGGTCACCGTCAGCCGTGCCGAGATCCAGCAGATGCGCCAGTCGGCCGTCGCCCAGTACAAGGGCGAGGAAGGGCTGCGGGCCGCGGTGCTCCAGGAGCGCTGGATCTCCCCCGGCCAGATCGACCCCTTCCTGCGCGAGCAGATCCAGCTGACCAAGCTCGCCCAGGCACTCGGCGCCGACCCGTCGACCCCGGCCGGTACGAAGATCCTCGGCGACGCGCTGACGAAGGCGTCCAAGGCGCTGAAGGTCGACGTCAATCCGCGCTACGGCACCTGGAACAACCAGCAGATCCAGCTCGCGGACTACAAGGCCCCCTGGATCAACCAGGTCACCAAGCCCGCCCAGGCGGCGGCGGAGGCCGGGGCGTAGCAGCGGCCGGGCGGCCGGGTAGATTCGCAGCGTGAACGCTGAAGACCCCGGCCGCATCGTCCTGCTCACCGCCAGCCACCGGGTCGCGCCCGGACTGCTGTCCTGGCCCGCCTGGCAGACGCTGCACGCCGCCGACCGGGTGCTGTGCGCCGAGCCGGACCAGCCCCAGCTGCCGTATCTGCGCGAGGCGGGCATCACCGTCGAGCCGGCCGTTCCGGACGCGCGGGAACTCGTCGGCGCCTGCGCCGGGGGCCGGACCCTGGTGGTGCTCAGCGGTGGCGAGGGGAACCAGCCGCTGACCGACGGACTGGCGAGGCTGGCGGGTTCGGGGCGGGTGCAGATGCCGAACCTGGAGCTGCTGCCCGGTTCCTACGATCTGCCGGGCGCCCGGCTGCTGGATCTGGTCCAGGTCATGGACCGGATCCGGATCGAGTGCCCCTGGACCTCGCAGAAGACCCACGTGGGCCTCGCCAAGTACGCCATCGAGGAGGCGTACGAACTCGTCGAGGCGATCGAGGACGGCAACCGCGAGGAGCTGCGCGAGGAGCTCGGCGACGTACTGCTCCAGGTCGTCTTCCACGCGCGCATCGCCGAGGAGGACGAGGACGAGCCGTTCTCGGTGGACGATGTCGCCGCCACGCTCGTCGAGAAGCTGATCCACCGCCATCCGCACGTCTTCGGTGACGAGACCGCCGAGACCCCGGAGGACGTCCACGCGCACTGGCTGCGGACCAAGGCGATCGAGAAGCAGCGCGAGTCGGTCACCGACGGGGTGCCGCTCGGCCAGCCCGCCCTGGCACTCGCCGCGAAGCTGGCCGGCCGGGTCCGTACCGCCGGACTCGACGTGGCGCTCCCCGAGGGCGACGGCATCGGCTACCGGCTCCTGGCGCTGGCGGTGCGCGCCCAGGAGGACGGCACCGACCCGGAGGCCGCCCTGCGGGCCGCGGGCCGCGCCTACCGGGACGCCATCAGGGCGGCGGAGGGCAACGGATAGCCCGGCGCGGGGCACGGCCGCGCGGTCTCGTTCTGGATCACCGCGCCCACGAAGGCGCACTCCACCTCGCAGCCGTCCTGATCCGCACGCGACCACGGATTGCCGACGACGCCCAGGGGTACCTGACTCAGGACCCGGACGAGGCATCGATCGGGCCGCGGGGGATGTCCCTCGGCCCGGCCGGCGCGCGATCACCAGCCAAGGGCCAGACGCCCGGCGGGCCATGCAGCCACTCCGGACCGGAGCCCGCAGCCACCGCTTTGTACCAGCGGGAGGACCGGCGGGACAGCGGGCCATCCCGCCGACGCGGCCGGTCCGGCTTGATCGGGGAGGGACCGCCCAGCCCGGCCAGGGGCAGCGGCTAACGTCGGGGGGTGAACGACAGCCCCGCCGACACCCCTGCCGACACTCCCGCCGATGCGCCCGCGCACGCTGCGGGAGCCACCCCGGCGCCCGCACCCGCCGGCTGCCCCGCCCACGCGGCCGGCGCGGCCGACGCCGTGCCGCCCGCCCCCGAACTCTTCACCTGGGAGTTCGCCACCGACCCGTACCCCGCGTACGCCTGGCTGCGCGAGCACAGCCCCGTGCACCGCACGACCCTGCCCAGCGGGGTCGAGGCCTGGCTCGTCACCCGGTACGCGGATGCCAAGCAGGCCCTCGCCGACGCCCGGCTCTCCAAGAACCCGGCGCACCACGCCGAGCCGGCGCACGCCAAGGGCCGCACCGGCATTCCGGGCGAGCGCAAGGCGGAGCTGATGACGCATCTGCTGAACATCGACCCGCCCGATCACACCCGGCTGCGGCGTCTGGTGTCGAAGGCGTTCACGCCCCGGCGCATCGCGGAGTTCGCGCCGCGCGTGCAGGAGCTGACGGACCGCCTCATCGACTCCTTCGCGCAGAAGGGGGAGGCGGACCTCATCCATGAGTTCGCCTTCCCGCTCCCCATCTACGCGATCTGCGACCTGCTCGGCGTCCCGCGCGAGGACCAGGACGACTTCCGGGACTGGGCGGGCATGATGATCCGCCACGGCGGCGGCCCCCGCGGCGGGGTGGCCCGTTCGGTGAAGAAGATGCGCGGCTATCTGCTCGAACTCATCCACCGCAAGCGCGAGAACCCCGGGGACGACCTGATCTCGGGACTGATCCGGGCGAGTGACGACGGCGAGCACCTGACCGAGAACGAGGCCGCCGCGATGGCCTTCATCCTGCTCTTCGCCGGGTTCGAGACGACCGTCAACCTCATCGGCAACGGCGTCCACACCCTGCTGGGCCACCCGGAGCAGCGCGAGCGGCTCCAGCGGTCCCTGGCGGCGGGGGAGACGGAGCTGCTGGCCACCGGGGTCGAGGAACTGCTGCGTTACGACGGTCCGGTGGAGCTGGCGACCTGGCGGTTCGCCACCGAGGCGCTGACGATCGGCGGGCAGCCGGTCGCCGAGGGGGACCCCGTGCTGGTGGTGCTGGCGGCCGCCGACCGGGACCCCGAACGCTTCGCCGCTCCGGACACGCTGGACCTCTCGCGGCGTGACAATCAGCACCTCGGTTACGGTCACGGCATCCATTACTGCCTGGGAGCACCGCTCGCCCGGCTGGAGGGACAGGCCGCGCTCGCCACGCTGCTGAAACGCCTCCCGGACCTGCGACTTGCGGTGGAACCTGCCGATTTGCGCTGGCGTGGCGGGCTCATCATGCGCGGACTGCGCACGCTTCCGGTGGAGTTCACCCCCGAGACCGTCCCCGGCGAAGGTGACGCTCTGTCAACTCTGTGACTTTCACGTGATCTCTGCTGCATCGACTTGTGACACACGTTCGAGTCCCGCTAGGTTCACCGTTCGACTCATCCGTCACTCGTCCGTCACACGGAAGGCATTCCCATGGGCTCCGCGAACGGCAGGCACCGTCGCCCTCGGCAGGCACCCGCGATCGTCGTCGCCGCAGGCGTGACCGGCTCGGCCATCGCCATCCCGCTGCTCGGCGCGGCCGGCGCGCACGCAGCCGACGCCTCGACCTGGGACCGGGTCGCCGAGTGCGAGAGCGGCGGCATGTGGAGTGCCGACCTCAGCAACGGCTTCTACGGCGGCCTGCAGTTCTCGCAGGAGGTGTGGAAGTCCTACGGCGGCGATTCGTACGCCCCGCGTGCGGACCTGGCCAGCCGCTCGCAGCAGATCGCCGTGGCGGAGAAGGTCCTGGACGACCAGGGGCCGAAGGCGTGGCCCAGCTGCGCCGTCATCTCCGGCCTCGCCGTGGACGGTTCCCTGCCGGGCGTCGACCCGGGCAGCACCCCGTCCGCCCACCCGTCCGAGAGCGCGGACCCGTCCGCGAGCGCCGACCCGTCGGACGGCGCGTCCAAGGGCGCCAAGAAGACCCCGTCGGACGACGCCACCGCCGACACCGCCGACACCGCCGACAAGGACCGTACGCCGGACGCCTCGGACTCCCCGTCCGCCACGCCCTCGGCATCCGGCTCCTCCGGCGCGAGTGACACCTCCGACGCCCCGGGCAGGTCCTCCCGGGCCGGGGACACGGGCGGCAGGCACCGCGGTGCGCCGGCCCCGGAGAAGCCCGGCAGCGACCGGGACTCGGGACGGCACGCCTCGCGCGGCGAAGGTGACGCACGCGGCAAGGGCGCACCCGCCGCTGACGGTACGTACACCGTCCGGCCGGGCGACAACCTCTGGGCGATTGCTGACGCACAGAAGCTGCCCGGCGGCTGGACCGGGCTGTACGAGGCCAACAAGGCGGCGGTCGGCTCCGACCCGGACCTCATCCTCCCTGGCCAGAGTCTCGATCTCGGCGTGAAGGCCGGATGAGAACGACCGCGGAAGCAGTCTGATCATCAGCTGAATGCGCCCCAAATCTGGGGTACTTAGGCGGTCTATGTCCCATTTTTGACTAAGTGAGACATGGGTCTCTTTGCGTGAACTGGTGCGTCTTGTTCGGGAGCTCCCCCCGCATCCGTTCCGACCTGCGCAAACAGGCCTTCTTCAGATGCAAGTAAGGGCTGTTTATCCGGTATGTCCTTCTTTGGAGATGGGGGTTGCGTGTGTTTACGGTCGGAACCGCTCGCACCGCGGGCCCCGTCGATCGTCACGCCGAATCCTGCCGTCGGTCGAAGGGAACAGACGCGTAAAGCGCCGTAGGCAGGAGCGGGGGACCCAGGTAAGTGCCGGGCCCGATCGTCGCAAGACGCATCAGGACCGGCTTGGGGTTAAGTCGTGCGCTAGGACGTGCGACCGGGCAACTCACTTGGCCCGAACCCGACAGCTCACCTCGCAGGCGTCGGTGAGGAGAAGTCTCGATGCTGCTGAACAGCAAGGGCAACAAGCACCGCCGCCCGTCCAAGGCCGTCCGTATCGCCACGCTCGCCGGTGTGACCGGTGCCGCCATCGCCGTGCCCCTGATGGGTGCGACCGGCGCCTCCGCGGCCTCCGTCTCCACGTGGGACGCGGTCGCCCAGTGCGAGTCCGGCGGCAACTGGTCCATCAACACCGGCAACGGCTACTACGGCGGTCTGCAGTTCTCGCAGTCCAGCTGGGCCGCCGCCGGCGGTACGCAGTACGCGGCCCGCGCCGACCTGGCCAGCAAGTCCCAGCAGATCACCGTGGCCGAGAAGCTCCTCGACATGCAGGGACCGGGCGCCTGGTCCTGCGCCGGTGCCGGCAACCTGAGCAACGACGGTGTCGACCCGGGTGTCGGCACCGGCTCCACCGCCCCCAAGACCGAGACCGCTCCCAAGCAGGAGTCGGCTCCGGCCCAGCAGGCCGAGCCGAAGAAGTCCGAGCGCACCGAGGCCCCGGCCACCAACCGCTCTGACCGCTCGACCGCCCCCAAGGCGGAGCAGAAGAAGACCGTCACCACCCCGACCGGCGAGAAGGTCAAGAAGGGTGATGGCGAGTACAAGGTCGTCACCGGCGACTCGCTGAGCAAGATCGCGGCCGACCACCACGTCAAGGGCGGCTGGGAGCAGCTGTTCGAGCTGAACAAGGACATCGTCAAGGACGCCGACATGATCTTCCCGGGTCAGCAGCTCCACCTGGTGAAGTGATTCAGCACCCTCCTCGCTGAGCACCCCGGCCCGGCCCGCATCTTCCCCCCATGCGTGCCGGGCCGGGGTTCGCCGGTCGCCGGGCCATCGCTTCGCGGCTCACCGGATTCCGCGTTGATTGTTCAACTGTTGTAGTTACTGGTCAGTAAATTTCTGGCCGTTCGCCCCGCTATGACAGCTCTTGGGTCCTTTTTCGTCCCAGGGGACGGGCGGTCGGCCGACTGAGACGGCCGGGCCGGTTAGGCTCTTGTCGCAAGGCCAAAGTGACCCTGCACAACCAGCGTCATATCCCAGAAGGAGATGCCTCGTGCCGTCCATCGACGTCGTCGTAGCCCGGGAAATCCTCGACTCCCGGGGCAACCCCACGGTCGAGGTCGAGGTTGGCCTCGACGACGGCAGCACGGGTCGTGCTGCTGTTCCGTCCGGAGCCTCCACCGGTGCGTTCGAGGCCATTGAGCTTCGCGACGGTGACCCCAACCGCTACCACGGGAAGGGCGTCGAGAAGGCGGTCCTCGCCGTGATCGAGCAGATCGGCCCGGAGCTCGTCGGCTATGACGCGACCGAGCAGCGGCTGATCGACCAGGCCATGTTCGACCTGGACGCCACGGAGAACAAGGGCTCGCTCGGCGCCAACGCCATCCTCGGCGTCTCGCTCGCCGTCGCCCACGCCGCGTCCGAGGCCTCGGACCTGCCGCTGTTCCGCTACCTCGGTGGCCCGAACGCGCACCTGCTGCCCGTCCCGATGATGAACATCCTCAACGGTGGGTCGCACGCCGACTCCAACGTGGACATCCAGGAGTTCATGATCGCCCCGATCGGCGCGGAGTCCTTCTCCGAGGCCCTGCGCTGGGGCGCCGAGGTCTACCACACGCTGAAGAAGGTCCTGAAGACCAAGGGCCTGTCCACCGGCCTCGGTGACGAGGGCGGCTTCGCGCCGAACCTGGAGTCCAACCGCGCGGCCCTCGACCTCATCGTCGAGGCCATCAAGGAAGCCGGCTACGCCCCGGGCAAGGACATCGCGCTCGCGCTCGACGTCGCCGCGTCCGAGTTCTACAAGGACGGCAAGTACGAGTTCGAGGGCAAGTCCCGCTCGGCCGCCGAGATGACCGAGTACTACGAGGAGCTCGTCTCCGCGTACCCGCTGGTCTCCATCGAGGACCCGCTGTACGAGGACGACTGGGCCGGCTGGAAGGTCATCACCGACAAGATCGGCGCCAAGGTGCAGATCGTCGGCGACGACCTCTTCGTCACCAACCCGGAGCGCCTGGCCCGCGGCATCGAGGAGGGCTCCGCCAACGCCCTGCTCGTCAAGGTCAACCAGATCGGTTCGCTGACCGAGACCCTGGACGCCGTCGAGCTGGCCCAGCGCAACGGCTTCAAGTGCATGATGTCCCACCGCTCCGGCGAGACCGAGGACGTCACCATCGCCGACCTCGCGGTCGCCGTGAACTGCGGCCAGATCAAGACCGGCGCCCCGGCCCGCTCGGACCGCGTCGCCAAGTACAACCAGCTGCTGCGCATCGAGGAGATCCTCGACGACGCCGCGGTGTACGCGGGCCGCTCGGCGTTCCCGCGGTTTCGCTCCGAAGGCTGACGAGCACAGCTAGGGTCTTTCGTTTGGATCAGGCCGGACCCCGCGAGCCCGGCATGATCCAAACGAGAGGCCCTAGGGCTGACAAGCCCGGCCGGGTCCAGCGCCCCGGCCTCCGTCCGTCCCCGCACTCGGTCCCGTACCGTGTGCGGGGACGGACGTGCGTAATGGGGAGGCGGAGACATGGCCGCGAAGGACCGGGACCGGTTCTCCACCGCGACCCGGCTGAGGCTGCTCGGTGAGCAGACCGCAGCCCGCGTCTACCGGTCCCAGAACCGCCGTCAGGCGCACCGCTCCCGCCTCACCGGCCGGGCGGCCGTCCTGGCCCTGATCGTCTGCTCCCTGGTCGTCGCACTCGCGTACCCGATGCGGCAGTACGTGTCGCAGCGCGACGAGATCGCCGACCAGGAGCGGCTCGCGCAGGAGGCCGAGGCACGCACCGAGGAACTGCGCGACGAGAAGTCGCGCCTCCAGGACGACGCGTACATCAAGCGGCTGGCCCGCGAGCACCTGCACTACCTTCTTCCGGGAGAGACCAGCTACACGGTGGTCGACCCCGACGCGGTCAAGGAGCGCAACGGAAAGCCGGACGAGTCCGGCCGGCCGTGGCACTCCAATCTGTGGGACGGCGTCGACAGCGCCGACCGCGGCTGACCCGCGTTCCCTCGTTCATCTGCGGAACCGCAGTTCAAGCAGCCCGATCAGAACCTAGGCAGGCATGGAAACGCCCCCTCCCCAGACCGAGCCCACCGCGCCCACCGACGCGGACATCGCCGCGTTCCAGCAGCAGCTGGGGCGCCCGCCGCGCGGGCTGCGCGCCATCGCGCACCGCTGTCCGTGCGGAAACCCGGACGTGGTCGAGACCCAGCCGCGGCTGGAGGACGGCACGCCGTTCCCGACGACGTACTACCTGACGTGCCCGCGTGCGGCGTCCGCGATCGGCACGCTGGAGGCGAACGGGGTCATGCGGGAGATGACCGAGCGCCTCGGTACGGACCCCGAGCTGGCCGCCGCGTACCGGGCCGCGCACGAGGACTACATCGCGCGGCGTGACTCCATCGAGGTGCTGGAGGGCTTCCCGAGTGCGGGGGGCATGCCGGACCGGGTGAAGTGCCTGCACGTGCTCGTGGGGCACTCGCTGGCCGCGGGGCCGGGGGTGAACCCGCTGGGGGACGAGGCGATCGCGATGCTGCCGCAGTGGTGGCGCAAGGGTCCGTGCGTGTCGCCGTGCGGCGCGCCGGAGGAGAAGGACGGCGGGACGGCCGACGCGGCCGACGGCGCGCCGGACGAGGACTGACCGTCCGCACGGGGGCTCCGCCCCCCGGACCCCCGCTCCGCAATCGAAGGGGCTTGAATGAGGAGTACTTCATGACGCGCGTGGCCGCCATCGACTGCGGTACCAACTCGATCCGCCTGCTGGTGGCGGACGCCGACCCCGGCACGGGGGAGCTCACCGAGCTCGACCGGCGGATGGAGATCGTCCGGCTCGGGCAGGGCGTCGACCGGACCGGACGGCTCGCCCCCGAGGCTCTGGAGCGGACGTTCGCCGCCTGCCGGCGGTACGCGGCGGTGATCAAGGAGCACGGCGCGCAGAAGGTGCGCTTCGTCGCCACCTCCGCCTCCCGGGACGCGGAGAACAGGGACGAGTTCGTCCGCGGGGTGCTGGACATCCTGGGCGTCGAGCCCGAGGTGATCAGCGGCGACCAGGAGGCCGAGTTCTCCTTCGACGGGGCCACCAAGGAGCTCACCGGCCGCGACGACCTCGCCAAGCCGTTTCTCGTCGTGGACATCGGCGGCGGCTCCACCGAGTTCGTCCTCGGCGACGACCGGGTGCGGGCCGCCCGGTCCGTGGACATCGGCTGCGTCCGGATGACCGAGCGCCATCTCGCGCGGGACGGCGCGGTCGTCGACCCGCCCACGCCGGACGCGGCCGACGCGATCCGCGCGGAAGTCGCCACCGCCCTGGACCTGGCCGGGCAGAGCGTCCCGCTCACCGGGGCGGGCACGCTCGTGGGGCTCGCCGGCACCGTCACCACCGTGGCCGCGATCGCGCTGGGCCTGGACGCGTACGACTCCGCGGCGATCCACCACTCCCGGGTCTCCCTGGAGCAGGTCCGGGAGATCACCGACCGGCTGCTCGCCTCGACCCACGCCGAGCGCGCCGCGATCGGCGCGATGCATCCGGGACGGGTCGATGTGATCGCCTCCGGGGCGCTGATCCTGCTGGCCGTCATGGAGCGGACCGGGGCCCATGAGGTGGTCGTCAGCGAGCACGACATCCTTGACGGGATCGGCTGGTCCATCGCGTAGCGCGCCCCTCGGGGCCGACGCCGCACAGCGCCCCCCTGAGGCCCCCGCGCGGGGCTCCGGGGGGCCGGGTGCGGGGAGGCGCCGGAACGTTGCTCATACGCATTCCTGCCTGCACCTTTGAGTCGCTGAGGGCTGCCCGGGGGACCCCTTCCGAGACCCGTCGCGACGAAGTTCGTGAACTTCTTCACAAGGAATTGGACCCCTGGGGGCGTACTTCTGCTCCGGACGGGCTTCCGGGAGGGTGTGCGGGGTCACTCGCGACGCGAACGGGGCGGTTCCGGGGGTGTTGCGGGAGTGTGAACCGAGGGGGTGGTCCACCTCGCTCGGCGGCTCAAGGGCCAGCTCACAAGCGGTGAACAACGTTCGCCGCAGCGTCGTGGTTCCCTTCCGGGGCCATGACCTGGGTCACGTGGGCGGCGAAGTGTAGCAGAGGGTGGGGGATACCTTGTGAAGGGGCTCACGAGCCCTCCCCCCGAGGGGGGTGGATACTCGATGGCATGAGCACCACGGAGCGTCCCAGGATCCTCGTAGTAGGCGGTGGGTACGTAGGCCTGTACGCAGCTCGGCGCATTCTGAAGAAGATGCGCTACGGAGAGGCGACCGTCACGGTCGTCGACCCCCGGTCGTACATGACCTACCAGCCCTTCCTCCCCGAAGCTGCTGCCGGCAGCATCTCGCCTCGGCATGTCGTCGTCCCGCTGCGACGCGTGCTGCCGAAGGCCGAGGTCCTCACCGGCCGCGTCACCACCATTGACCAGGACCGCAAGGTCGCCACGGTCGCGCCGCTCGTCGGCGAGGCCTACGAGCTGCCCTTCGACTACCTGGTCATCGCGATGGGCGCCGTCTCGCGTACCTTCCCGATCCCCGGCCTTGCCGAACAGGGCATCGGCATGAAGGGCATCGAGGAGGCCATCGGCCTGCGCAACCACGTTCTCGAGCAGCTGGACAAGGCTGACTCGACGACCGATGAGGATGTCCGCCGCAGGGCGCTCACCTTCGTCTTCGTGGGCGGCGGGTTCGCCGGTGCGGAGACCATCGGCGAGGTCGAGGACATGGCCCGCGACGCGGCGAAGTACTACACGAACGTGAAGCGCGAGGACATGCGCTTCGTCCTCGTCGACGCCGCTGACAAGATCCTTCCCGAGGTCGGCCCGAAGCTGGGTACCTGGGGCCGGGAGCACCTGGAGTCCCGCGGTGTCGAGGTCTTCCTCTCGACCTCCATGGACTCCTGCGTAGACGGTCACGTGGTGCTGAAGAACGGCCTGGAGGTCGACTCCAACACCATCGTGTGGACGGCCGGCGTGAAGCCGAACCCGGCGCTGGCCCGCTTCGGCCTGCCGCTCGGCCCCCGCGGTCACGTGGACACCTCCGAGAAGCTCCAGGTGCAGGGCACCGACTACATCTGGGCCGCGGGCGACAACGCCCAGGTCCCGGACCTGGTCGGCCGCAAGGCCGGCAACCCGAACGCCTGGTGCCCGCCGAACGCCCAGCACGCACTGCGTCAGGCCAAGGTCCTCGGCGACAACGTCATCTCCGGGATGCGCGGCTTCCCGCAGGCCGACTACAGCCACGCCAACAAGGGTGCGGTCGCCGGTCTGGGCCTGCACAAGGGCGTCGCGATGATCGTCGTGGGCAAGATGAAGATCAAGTTCAAGGGCCGCCTCGCCTGGTACATGCACCGTGGCTACCACGGCATGGCGATGCCGACCTGGAACCGCAAGATCCGGATCTTCGCCGACTGGACCCTCGCGATGTTCCTCAAGCGCGAGGTCGTCTCGCTCGGCGCCATGGAGACGCCGCGCGAGGAGTTCTACGAGGCCGCCAAGCCGGCCCCGGCCCCCGCCGCCGCCCAGCCGGTGGGCGAGAAGGCCAAGGCCTCCTAGCGCGCACCCCGGACCGGAGGCCCAGCACCTCCCGGTCCGCCCGCGGATACCCGTATCCGTGCAGAGCAGTCGCACAACGCCCGAAGGGGCCGTCCGCCATCCGTGGTGCGGGCGGCCCCTTCGGCGTATCGGGGCGAGTCGGGGCGGAGCACCGTACAGGGGGGCCGGGGCCAGTGGCCCGGCGGATGCATGGCCTCTACAGGTATTTTGCCGTTCCGTTGCGCAGTAGCGGGATGGCCGGGCCGCCGGAAACTGTTAAGGGGGGTGTACCTCGCCGCGGCGCCAACGGGTGCCGGGGCGTGGTCCGAGACATGTGTGGGCATGTCTGGGCACGTTGGGAAACACCATCACGGAGGTGTGCGCCATGGCAGACGCCGCGTTGCGGCTGACCGCTCTCGCCCAGGAGTTGCTGGGAGAACCCCTACCGGTCCGCATCCGGGCCTGGGACGGCAGCGAATCCGGACCGCCGGGTGCCCCCGCCCTCGTCATCAGGAACCGTCGCGCCCTGCGCCGGCTGCTGTGGAAGCCGGGCGAACTGGGCCTCGCCCGCGCCTGGGTGGCCGGGGAAATCGACATCGAAGGCGATCTGTACGAGGCCCTGGACCTGGTGGCCGGGCTGATCTGGGACCGCGGTGCGGAGGCGAAGGACAGCGTCCACCCGGTCCGCGACCCGAAACTGCGAGCAGCGGCCAAGGGGCTGCTGCAACTGGCCGGCCCCTGGCCCCCGCCCCCTCCACCACCGGAGGAGGTACGCCGCCGCACCGGTGCCCTGCACACCAAGCGCCGTGACAAGGAGGCCATCAGCCACCACTACGACGTGGGCAATGACTTCTACGAACTGGTCCTCGGCCCGTCCATGGTCTACTCCTGCGCCTACTGGGAGGACGGCGGGAACCTTGAGGACGCCCAGCGCGACAAGCTCGACCTGGTCTGCCGCAAGCTCGCCCTGAAGGAGGGAGACCGCCTCCTGGACGTCGGCTGCGGCTGGGGCTCCATGGCCATTCACGCGGCCCGCGAGTACGGCGCCCGGGTCACCGGCGTGACCCTCTCCACCGAACAGGCCGCCTTCGCCAGGAAGCGCATCGCCGAAGAGGGACTGACCGACCGGATCGAGATCCGGGTCCAGGACTACCGGGACGTCAGGGACGGCCCGTACGACGCCATCTCCTCCATCGGCATGGCGGAACACGTCGGCTCGGTCCGCTACCGCGAGTACGCCGACGACGTCTACGCGCTCCTCAAGCCCGGCGGGCGCCTCCTCAACCACCAGATCGCCCGACGCCCGGAGAAGGACGAGTCCGCGTACCACGTGGACGAGTTCATCGACGCCTATGTCTTCCCGGACGGCGAGCTGGCCCCGCTGGGCCGGACCGTCGCGACCCTCGAAGAGGCCGGCTTCGAGGCCCGCGACGTCGAGTCGCTCCGCGAGCACTACGCACTGACCCTGCGCCGCTGGGTCGCCAACCTGGAGAAGGACTGGAACCTCGCGGTGAAGATGACCTCGCCCGGCCGGGCGAGGGTCTGGCGGCTCTACATGGCCGCCTCCGCGCTCTCCTTCGAGCACAACAAGATCGGCGTCAACCAGATCCTGGCGGTGCGGCCGGCCCAGGGCGGTTCCGCCCGGATGCCGCTGCGCGCCCGCGACTGGAAGGCGTCCGCGACCGGCTGAGCCGGACGGGACGCGACAGAGGGCCGGTACCCACGGTGGCGGGTGCCGGCCCTCTGCCGTGTGCCGTGTGGCGCTACTCGGTCTTGATGGCCGTCAGCATGTTGAGCTTGGCGGCGTTGCGGGCCGGCCACATCGCGGCCAGCACCCCCACCAGCCCGGCCAGCAGCAGGAAGAGCGCGATCCGGCCCCACGGCACGACCAGGGCGTACTGCGGGATCTGGGACGACGCGGCCTGACCGATCGCCCAGCCGAGAAACAGGCCGAGCCCGATCCCGATCAGCGCGCCGAACAGCGAGATGACCACGGCCTCCAGCCGGATCATGCGCTTGACCTTGCGCCGGTCCAGGCCGATCGCCCGCAGCATGCCGATCTCCTGCTGCCGTTCGAAGACCGACATGGCCAGGGTGTTGACGACCCCGAGCACCGCGATGATCAGGGCCATCGCGAGGAGCCCGTACATGATGTTCATCATCAGGTTGATGGTGCCGCCGAACATGTCCCGGATGTCCTGGCGGTCCATGACGCTCATGCCCGGGTTGTCACCCAGCGCGTCCACCACGGCCTGCTCGTTGGCCGCGCTCGCGCCGCCGTCCGTCTTCACCCAGATCTCGCGGATGTCCGCACGGCCCTCGTGCGGGGCCACCTTCTCGCGGGGGATCAGGACCTGCGACAGGAAGTCGTTGTCCTTGTAGAGCGCGCCGACCTTCAGGTTCTCCTTCTTGTTGTCCTCGTACGTGACCGGGACGCTGTCCCCGGTCTTCCATCCGTTCGCCTTCGCGGTCTTCTCCGAGACGGCGATCCCGCCGCTGCCCAGGGAGTCCATCGAGCCCGAGAGGGTGTCGACGTTGAGGACCTTCTGCACAGCGCCGGGGGTGACGCCGGACGCCGAGAGGTTGGCCTTGCCGACCGTCAGCCAGACGGACTGCGTGGGCGAGAGGGCGGTGACGCCGTCGGCCTGCTCCAGGGCGGTGAGCGCCGACTCGTCGAGCGAGTCCCCGCTCGCCATCGAGACCATGTAGTCGGCCTTGACGTTGTCCGTCGTCATCCGGTCGACCGCCTGGCCGAGCGTGACGCCGAGGACCGAGATGCCGGTGACGAGGGTGAGACCGATCGCCAGCGCGGAGGCGGTGGCACCGGTGCGCCGCGGGTTGCGGACCGCGTTCTGTGCGGCGAGCTTGCCGGAGACCCCGAACAGCCGCTGCAGCAGCGGGCGGACCAGGGCGATCACCGGGCGGGACAGCAGCGGGATGAGGATGATGACGCCGATCAGCGCCAGGAAGGCACCGGCCGCGATAGCGGCCTGGGCACTGTTTCCGGACTGCGACGCACCGGCCACGATCGCCGCCGCGCCGAGCAGGGTGATGACCGCGCCGATCGAGTTGCGCAGTACCAGGGACTTCACGGTGGCCGCCGAGTACATGCTGTTCATCGCCGCGACCGGCGGGATCTTCGCGGCCCGGCGGGCGGGCAGCCAGGCGGCCAGCACGGTGATCAGGACGCCGACGCCGAAGGCGGCGGCGACGGTGGTCGGGGAGACCACCAGCGGACCGGCCGGGATCTTGCCGCCGATCAGGCTCATCGCGGAGCGCAGCCCGATGGCGAGACCGAGGCCCAGCACGAAGCCGATGACGGACGCGATCGCACCGACCACGGCGGCTTCGAGCAGCACCGAACGCTTGACCTGGCGGCGCGAGGCGCCGACGGCACGCAGCAGCGCCAGCTCCTTGGTGCGCTGGGCGACCAGCATGGTGAAGGTGTTGGCGATCAGGAAGATGCCGACGAAGAGGGCGATGCCCGCGAAGGCGAGCAGCACCTTGTTGAGGCTGCTCAGGCCGGACTCGATCTGCTTGGCCTGCTCATCGGCGCGCACCTTGCCGGTCTTGGCCTGTGCGTCCTTGGGCAGAAGCGGCTTCACCGCTGCCAGCAGCTGCTCGTCGGAGGCGCCGGCCGCGGCGGTGACGGAGACGTCCTGGAACTCGCCCGGCCTGAGGAACAGCTTCTGGGCGACCTCGGTGTCGAAGAGCACCAGGCTGCCGCCGGCGTTGACCGCGCCGTCCTCGGTGGTGAAGACCCCGGACAGGGTGTACTCCTTCACCGGCCCGTTCGTGGCGACCCGTACCTTGTCGCCGACCTTGTACTCGCCCTTCTTCGCGGTGTCCTCGTCCAGGGCGATCCGGCCGGCCGCGGTCGGTCCGGTGCCGTCGCTGAAGGTGTACTGCGCGTCCTTGCCGCCCTTGCCGGGCGAGAAGTTGGCGCCGGTGTTGGACCAGCCGTTGCCGATCAGCTTGCCGTCCGGGTCGGCGACCCCGGCGAAGCCGGAGACCCGGCCGGTGGCGCTCTCCACCCCGTCCAGGCCCCGGATCTTCTTCAGGGTGGCGGTGTCGACGCCGCGCGTCTCCGCGTCGCGCTGGTCGGCGTAGGTGGTGACCGCGACGGCGACGTCGTCGTAGTTCTTCGCCGACTGGTTGCGGAAGGCGTTTCCGAGGGTGTCGGTGAAGACCAGAGTGCCGGAGACGAAGGCCACGCCGAGCATCACGGCGAGGACGGTCATCAGCAGCCTGGCCTTGTGCGAGAGCACATTGCGCAGGGCGGTACGGAACATGGCTGTCAGTCCTGGGAGGGGAGGGGTTCCGGAAAGGGGCATGGGTCAGGCGTCGCGCGGCACGAGGCGGTGCGACGTCGGGGCCCGGGTGAGGGCCCGGGGCTCAGCTGGTGCGGCCCTTGGCGTCGAACGCCTTCATCCGGTCCAGCACCCCGTCCGCGGTGGGGTGCATCATCTGGTCCACGATCGCCCCGTCCGCGAGGAAGATCACCCGGTCCGCATAGGAGGCGGCCGCCGGGTCGTGGGTCACCATCACCACGGTCTGGCCCAGCTCGCGCACCGAGTTGCGCAGGAAGCCGAGGACCTCGGCGCCGGAACGCGAGTCCAGGTTCCCGGTCGGCTCGTCACCGAAGATGATCTCCGGCTGCGAGGCCAGGGCGCGGGCCACCGCGACGCGCTGCTGCTGGCCGCCGGAGAGCTCGGTGGGCCGGTGCTTCAGCCGGTCGGAGAGGCCCACCATGTCGATGACCTTGTGCAGCCAGTCCTGGTCGGGCTTGCGGCCGGCGATGTCCATCGGCAGCGTGATGTTCTCCAGCGCCGTCAGCGTCGGCAGCAGGTTGAACGCCTGGAAGATGAAACCGATCTTGTCCCGTCGCAACTGGGTGAGCTGCTTGTCCTTGAGGGACCCCAGCTCCGTCTCGCCGATCCGCACCGATCCGCTGCTGAAGCTGTCGAGACCGGCCACGCAGTGCATCAGCGTGGACTTGCCGGAACCCGACGGGCCCATGATCGCGGTGAACTCGCCCTGCGGGAAGTCCACGGTGACCCGGTCCAGCGCGGTCACCTTGGTCTCGCCCTCTCCGTAGACCTTCGACAGTTCCGTGGCGCGGGCAGCCACCGCGGTGGCGCGGTGAGCGGTGGTCATGGTGGTCACGGGAGACTCCAGGGTCAGGTTCGTACGGGACGGAAGGGCCTTCGGCCCGGGGCCGGAGGGAAGGCGCCGCCGGGGCGGCGCCCTTCTCGATGGCACTGCTCCATCGTCTCCGCCGCTTCGCCGCGGATCGTCAGTCCCGGTGCCCGTTCCTGGGGCCGCCTTGAGTCGCACCGGCGGGCCCTCGCGTCCTCCTGCGGTATGACACCGCCCCTGAGAGGCGGTATGACACCGGCCCTGAGGGGCGCGGTCGGGCGACCGCCCCTGAGACGGGTGACGCCGCCGGTGGGCCGTCCTGCCGCGGCGCGGCCGTCGACCCGCGCGGGACCGGCCGGGCCACCACGTCCTCGAACTCATGCGCCCCGAACTTCATGGCCCGCCTGCGCACGGTGATGTCCGTGGACTTCCCGCAAGGCCGGGACCTGAACATCACCCGCGTACGCGGCCGCTGGGGGCAGGCCAGCATTCCCAAGGTGGGCCAGGTCCGCTTCCGGTGGGCCAAGGACCTGCCCGTCGGCAAGCGCGCGGACATGGAGAACCGGATCGACGGGGCCACGAGGAGGGTGGCATGCCCGTGGCCCTGCTGCCGGGTGAGAGCACCGTGTTCATGATCACAGGTGCGGTCCTGAAGGACCCGGAGGCCCTGGGCAGGCACCCGGTCCTGCGCTGTGTGAACGACACGGTCACCCGGTAGGGGTGGCGCGCCCCTGGCGATCCGTGGCGCGCCCCTGGCGAATCGGCTGTGTGGGTGCGGCGAATTCACGTCAATTCGGATTGCCGGTCGCCACGCCCACAACCCCGCCAGGCGTGTGCCTATGCCTCTCAGGTGTGCTGACGCACCCTCAAACGGTCAATAAAATAAGACAACATCGAGCCAGTGTTCGGCCGATCGGGGGAGCCCCCCGGATAGGGTCATGTGCCAACGCGGAGCCGCGCGCCACGCCCGGATGGTGGAATGCAGACACGGCGAGCTTAAACCTCGCTGCCCCTCGGGGGCGTACCGGTTCGAGTCCGGTTCCGGGCACCACCGCGCTCATGCGGTCTGACCTGCAAGTACGGCTGATTCCCTATGTCCCTCTTCCGTGTGTTGGGCGCACCGTGGGCGCACCGCTGTCCTACGGTCCCGATATGGCGTACATCGCGAAGCGGAAGAATCAGGCCGGTGAGGTCACCAGCTACCAGGTGAAGTGGCGCCTGGGTGGCGCCCGAGACGGGGACTGGCAGACGGAGCGATTTGATGACGAGCCGTCTGCGGAGGTCTTCCAAGGAGCTGTTGACGACGCCAGCCAGCAGTGGCCGACGGGCTGGATCAAGGGGCAGGGCTACATCACCACGGTGAGTAGCGGTGACAGCGCGACGAAGTACCGATTCCGCGAGTACGCACTGCTGAGCGTCAAGAACCGGACCGGCATTGAGGAGCACTACCGCAACTCGATCCGGAAGGAGCTGGCGACGTACATCTTCCCCACGTTCGCGGAGTGCGACATCCGGTCAGCCGAGCACTTCAGCCAGGACACCATCGGGCCTGTTTCAGAAGTGGATCAAGGCCGTGCGATGATCTTGCCTCGTGGCTCGGGGAGATCTGACTGACGCTCAGTGGACGGTGCTGGATCCGCTGCTGCCGAAGGGCATCAAGCCCGGACGGCCGCCGGTGCACAGCAAGCGGCAGCTGATCAACGGCATACGGTTCCGGACCCGGACCGGGATACCGTGGCGAGATCTTCCCGAGCGATACGGGCCATGGGAGACGGTCTACGGTCTGTTCCGCCGCTGGCAGCGCGACGGCACCTGGCACTGCATCTTCGAGCAGCTCCAGGCCCAGGCCGACGCGAAGGGCCTGATCACCTGGGACATCTCGGTGGACTCCACGATCGCCCGCGCGCACCAGCATGCGGCCGGTGCCCGCAAAAGGGGGATCTGCAGGCTGAGCCGCCCGGCGGCGTCTTCGCTGAGCCCGAAGACCACGGGCTCGGACGCTCGCGAGGTGGACTGACCACCAAGGTCCACCTCGCGGTTGAGCAGGCCCAGAAACCGATGTCGCTGGTGATCACGGCTGGGCAGCGCGGAGATTCCCCGCAGTTCCAGGTCGTCCTGGGCCGCATCCGGGTGCCCCGGCTCGGCCCGGGACGGCCGCGCACCCGGCCGGACAAGGTCCGCGCCGACAAGGCGTACGGCTCCCGCGCGAATCGCGCCTACCTGCGCAAACGCAAGATCTGCTGCACGATCCCGGAGAAGCGCGACCAGATCGCCAACCGCAAGAAGCGCGGCTCCCGCGGTGGCCGGCCGCCGAAGTTCGACAAGGACGACTACAAGGAGCGGCACGCGGTGGAGTGTGGGATCAATCGCCTCAAGCGTCACCGCGCGGTCGCCACGAGATACGACAAGCTCGCCGTCCGCTATGAGGCGACCGTACTGGTCGCGGCCATCAACGAGTGGCTCTGATAGGGCCGTCGGCCCTCATGCCGGACCGGCGCCGGGCATGATGGACACCATGACCACGCCGAGCGCCGACTGGATCACTGTCACCGCCTACGAGAACCTGCCGGGCTGCCTCCGGCCCATGGCGGCCGTTCGCGCTTGACTGCGTGATCGGGGTATCGACTGGATGCCCTTCCACCAGACCGAGGTCCGTTGGGATCTGGCCTGTGGTGTCGGTGCCGACGGTCGGTGGCACGGCTGGTTCGACGTCCACATCAACGCCGACGCTCTGCGACGCCATGGACTGCACCCCGACCAGCCGACCGCCCGGGTCGCAGCCTCCTCTCCGCCCGGCTGGTGGCATGCTGCAGCCGAGCGTCACGCTCGTTGGTGATCCACTTCTGAAACAGGCCCTAGGCTTGTTCTTTATCTACCAAGATCTTCCGGGCTTGCCGATGGCCTTGAGGGTCTCGGGGCGTTTGACGGTCTTGCCGACGTCGTAGCGGGGTGCCCGGCGTTTGTTCTTGACGCCGGGTGGCCGTCCGGGGCCGGTGCCTCGAGGTTTGGGAACACGGGTCGGGCAGGCCAGGTGAGCGCGGATGTTCCTGAACCCTCGGCGGACCCGGGCGGGGGTGAGCCGGGCGGAGGCAGCTGGCTTCTCCCAGGGCCGGCGGAGGTCCTTGGCGAGGGGCCGGGCAAGCCGGAGCTGGGTGTGAGCGACGATCAGGATCCAGGTCCAGCGGTCCGCCGCCTCGGGACTACGGAGTTTCGGGGTGGTCCAGCCGAGCGTCTGCTTCGCGAAGCGGAAGGTGTGCTCCAGGTCGAAGCGGCGGAGAAATGCCTGCCGGAATCGGTCCACATCGTCCGGAGTGGCACCGGTCTTGGAGGACCATAACCACAGTGGCGGGGCATCCCGGTCCTTCGACAGATGCTCGACTTTCAACCGCATCAACGTGCCCTCGACCAAAGGGAGTTCGCCGTCGTGGTCGAGCCAGGAGGAGCGGTGGGTGAGCCTTGGGTGGACCCGGTCCCACGCCTGGGTCTCGGCCTTGCCGTAGTGGGTGGTGTCGTTGACCGTGGTGATCACGGGCTCGGGCCAGGTCTCCGGCTTGCTGAACCGGAATTCCGGGCCGTGCTTGGGCGGCCGGCCGTTAACACCATGCATCCGCGGTGGCCTCGGTAGGCGCATCACGCGGTCGGAGCGGACCCGGCCGACCAGCTCGACCGGCAGGTCGCGCAGGACCCAGGCCAGGCGGGTGACGTCGTAGCCGGCATCGCTCACGATCACGATGTCCGGGTTCCCGGCCTGCCACTGGCCTGCGGTGATGAGCCGTTCAACGACCCCTCGGAGCTGGGCGGCGGTGACCGCGGTCGCGTCGTCCGCCGGGCCGAGCCGGACCGCGTCCAGGATCGCGGTCCAGGACGTGGCGCCCGGCTCCAGAACGGCCACGAAGGAGTAGGGCCAGCCCGGAATGAACTGCGACGCGGTCTTCGCCCGGCCGTAGACGTGGCAGAACAGCCGCTCCGCCGAGCACGGCGCATCCGAGCGAAGCCACGGCGACACATCGACCGCCAGGACCAGGCGACCGCCGTCGAAACGCGGCAGCGGCAGGCCGGCCAACACCGCCCGAAGCCGATCGACGTCGATCCGGCCGTGATTCAGGCCGCCGTACATCGCTCCGTGCCCACGACGGTGCTCGGGCAGCAGCGTCAGGTCCACCGGGGACTTCACCGCACCGTCCGCACACAGCACCGCATCCGCTAGCTCGAACAACTCGTCGCGCCGAGCAGTCAGACACGCGTAGAACTCGCCCCGGAAGCGTGACGCCTCCGCGAACGCTTCCCTCCGAACAGCATCAGGCAGCAGACTCACCCTCACGGCCTTCGTCTCGGTCACGTGCACCTTGGTCGGAGCACATGATCAGACGAAGGCCGCCCCCACGTCCGCTGAACTGCGCAAATCTGCCTTAAGTTCGAGATCGGTTCGAAGCCGGCAGGTTGGACTCAGGACTCACACGGTGGGAGGTCTTTCGCAGCCAGCAGCCCTCGAACGGTGCCGAGGGCGTTGTTCGGCGCATCGGTGAGCTGCTCAACGATGACGCTGCATCCCACCCAGGTCGACCCGCACTCCTCGACCATGCTCCTGACGGCCGCAGCCTGGCTTCCGGTCTCAATCCAGTCATCGACCAGTAGAACGCGGTCTCCCGGCCCCAGCGAGGATCGCTGGAGTCGCAGCGTGTGACGAAGGCGTCGGTAGTCGGGAGCCGACTGATGCACGACTTTGTCGCCTGGGAAGAGGCCCTCGCCCTTCCGGACGGGAACGAAACCGACGCCGAGCTCGACGGCCGCGGCACCACCCAGAAGAAATCCTCGCGACTCGATCCCGCAGACTGCCGTGATCTGCTCACCCCGAAACGGTTCAACGAGACCAGCGACCACCGCGGCCAGTGCCTGGGCGTCACGAAAGATCGCCCACACGTCCGCGTGACCACCGATCCACCGGAAGTGTTCAAGCGTCAGGTCACGCGCAGTCGTAAGCATGAGCGGAAGTCTTCCGATCGCCGAACAAGGCAGCAAACCTTTATCGACCACCCAGGCGCCCGAGCTCTCTCGACATCGACCCGAGCCCGAAGATAAAGAACAAGCTAGGACTCCTGCCCTCTGCCCCTGCAGGGGCTGACATCGCCGTCCACGTGACCGCAACCCCTCTTCCACGTGGACAGCTACCCTCGTGATGCTGCTGGTTGTGGGCCGGGCACCGATCAGTCCCGAGTAGGGGTGAGTCCGCTGGCCAGCGTCTGCGCATGTGGTGAGTACTTCGTCGTGAACTCCGAGGGGGAGCTTTGCCTGGTCCCCGGTGTGATGGGGCTGCGCGACGTCCTCACGTTCAGCTCCCCGGGCGTCAGCCAGTTCGAGAAGGGCGACTATCCGTGGCTGTCTCGGGTTCGGGTTCAGGTCCAGGGCGGCGGGGGCGGATCAGGCGGCGCCGACTCCGAGGCCGGTGAAGCGATCTTTCGACCGGGCGGTGCCGGCGGCGGGTGGTCTTCCTCTCTCCTGGACGTCAGCCTGCTGGGCGCGGTGGAGACCATCGTGGTCGGGGCAGGCGGCGCAGCCGGCTCGGGTAATCAGCCAGGCATCGCGGGCGGCGCCTCGTCGTTCGGTGGGCTGGTCGTGGCCAACGGCGGCGACGGTGGCACGGCGAGCATGACGAGCGGTACCGGCATGACGACCGCGAGCGGTATCCCCGGGCCCTTCGGAGGGACCGGGAAGCTTGCGATGGGTGGTGGCGCCGGTGAGGGCGCGCTCCGGCTGAGCGGCAGCTCAGGCCGCGCCGGCATGGGCGGTGCCTCCCACCTCGGGCACGGCGGCTACGGTCGCGCGACCCACGGGCCGGGCACGGCCTCGCGCGGTTGGGGCGGGGGTGCCGGCGGCAGCGTGAGCATCGGCGGGGAGGCCCAGCCCGGATCGGACGGCGGGTTCGGCGTCGTCGTCATCGAGCTGTACGGCTGACCTGTCCGGACACCTGCGCGGACACTGTCCGGATAGTGTCCGCGCAGGTCAGACATACGTCACCAGGCCGAGGTCGGCGCATGTCCACCGTCATTCGGGGATGGTCCGGGCATGTGTCCGGCCGTGTCTGCAGGCGCTCCTCTAAACTCGGAGCGCTGCTGGTTGTGGGCCGGGCATCCTCCGACACGGAGATGTCCAATGAGCGAAGCCACCGTTCCGCCCACTGTGGGCCGCACCGTTCACTACGTCAGTCACGGAACCCCACTACGCAGCGACGGGAGCCAGGCGTTCCCGTCGGCCTGCCGCGCGGCGACCGTCACCGAGGTCGACCCGGATAACTCGGGCCGCGTCGGGCTCACGGTCACCAACCCGACCGGGTTCTTCTTCCATCCGCTCGACGCCGGCGGCTCGGTCCACGACGAGTCAGGCGGTCAGCTCGCCGGGACGTGGCACTGGCCGGGGCGTGCGTGATGGCCGTCCCGCTCACAGCCGACGAGCTGCTACGGGCGCTGCATGCCGAGGGGCTGACGGTCGTGGAGGTCGGAGACTGGCGTACCCACAACCGGAACCACAAGGGCGCCTGGGGTCCAGTACACGGGTCGCTCGTCCATCGCACAGTGACGTCCGGCACCGCGGCCACCGTCGCGATCGTCCGCGACGGATACGCGAATCTGCCCGGCCCGTTGTGCCACGGAATGATCGCGAAGGACGGGCGGGTCCACCTGATCGGCTACGGCCGCACCAACCACGCCGGAGGCGGCTGCCCGGTCGTGTTGGAACAGGTGATCGCTGAGTCCTACGGCGTCCGTCCCAGCCCGCCCACCCGGGGCAACTCCGCTGGCACGGACGGCAACAAGCGGTTCTACGGGTGGGAGTGCGAAAACCTCGGCGACGGCGACGACCCGTGGCCGGGCATCCAGTACGACGCGATCGTGCGCGCCCAGGCCGCCGTCATCCGCGCCCACCGCGCGAAGGGCGACGACTGGGGCCTCGAGGCCAAATCGACGATCGGCCACCTGGAGTGGAGCTCCGACAAGGTCGACCCGATCGGATTCACCATGCCGAGCCTCCGCGCGGACGTCGCGGAACGGCTGCGGCACTCTGCGAGCTGGAACCCCACGGAGGACGACATGCCCACACGAGCCAACCCCCCGGTCAAGAAGGTCGCGGCCCGTCCGGGCGCCGAGTGGCTGACTGTGCCCCTGTCCGGCCCGATGGTCAACGGCGCTGCTCACTACTCCGGCACGGTGACGCTGCACCTGGCCGGGATCACGGCAGGGGCGACGGTGCAGCTGCGGTTCTTCGAGACCAAGGGCGGCAAGCGCACCAAGAGCGGGCAGATCGTCGAGCGCGTCGCCACGGACGGGGACACCTTCGTGGACGTGACCAATGGGGGCGGGCATGTCGATGCCGGCGCCGCACTGGGGGTGGAGTACGCCGTCTTCGGTGACCAGGCCACACACGACCTGGTGTCCGGCCAGGCACAGATCCTCTACTGGCCGTAGCGGCGCGCTGGCCACCGCCATCACCCCACGGACCTACGTCATCAACCTGTAAAGGACTGCTCTCATGGCCACTCGTACCCCGGTGGAGAAGAAGGTTAGCTGGGCTACGGCCGCGGCCTACCTCAGCTCGACCGGCATCCTCGCCATCCTCGCGACCGTCCAGGACGACGCGCGGCTGCTCTCCTGGATGCCTGATGCGCTCAGCCCGTTCGCCCTGGCCCTCGTGCCCACGACCATCACGTTCGCGGCAGGGTGGAGGACCCGTTACACCCCTCCTCGGGCGCCTGCGCCCGAGGAGGGGTGAGCATGGACGGCACAGGGATCGAGGCCGTGGACGTGATCCTGGTGTGGGGCGGTGCTGTCACCGTGCTGGCCGGCGCGGTGGTTGCGGTGTGGCGTGCGGTCCGTGGCGCGCTGCACCTGGTCGGCAGGGTGGATGAGTTCATGGATGACTGGACCGGCGAATCAGACCGGCCCGGTGTGCCTGGCCGCCCCGGTGTGATGGCACGGGTCTCCGGTATCGAGGACCGGCTGACTGCCGTCGAGCATGAGATGTATCCCAACAGCGGGGCCAGCCTCCGGGATGCCGTGGACCTCGCGAACCACAGGCTGGCCCAGCTCTGCCCGGACGAGGGTGCCCCGATCGCATCTCCGCCGGCTGCGAGACCTCCGGCCGCAACCTCATGATGGCCACCCGCCCCCGTGGTTCTGGGGACGGAAGGTTTCACGGACCGGAAGATCCCCCCCCGAAACTGCTGAGATGTCAGCTAGTGGACTTCCTCGTCGGGCACTCACTCTGTGGGACCTTGTTCTTTTCTGACAGCGGGGAGCCGTCCAAACCGACTCCGGCCCAGTAGACACCGATGGAGGATTGGGGCTGGCCGGAGGTCGCGGTGACGAACACCTGGGAGACGTATCTTTGCCCCCCACGGG
The DNA here is from genome assembly GCF_036226405.1 of Streptomyces sp. NBC_01260. NCBI lineage: Bacteria > Bacillati > Actinomycetota > Actinomycetes > Kitasatosporales > Streptomycetaceae > Streptomyces > Streptomyces sp. NBC_01260. The sequence continues at coordinate 5,100,937 of NZ_CP108464.1, forward strand.
TAAGGCCTTCGACTTCGATGACACGCCCCCCCGCAGTTGTCTTTGAGTTTCTCACTGGCGCGGTGCGCAAAACGCGGGGTGGGTCGGCTGGCTTGAGGCAGTTCGCGGCGGCTTCCTTCCAGACGGCTTGGCACGCACCGACTTGGTAGGCGTACTTCTTGCAGAAGTCGACTCCATCTCCACCCGCAGGGGCGGCTGCCACCTGTTTGAGGACTGCAACCGCCTCCTTCTCGCTGACTGCTGGAGCAGTCGTCGGGGCAGCCTCATGCCTCTGCGTACCAGTACCGCACGCTGTGACGAGGGATGCTACTGCTACGACGGCGAAGGCAAGTCCGCGTTTCATGAGTCTCCTCCGGTATGGGGCGAGGGGCCCTCAGTCCTTGCTGAGACGCAGCCCATCGGAACCACCGTGCGCCCTATGGATCTTAACTGAGCACAGTCTGCTTTCTCCTTGGCTTCCGTACGACGAAACTCACCAAATCTGATGGCCGCTTGAGCCTTATGGGACCGACATGGGCGACTCGTTGCAATATGACCGAAATGGGGCGCCCGTTACGTTTTTGTGTGCGGCGCGCACATTTGAGTAACGGCTATTCTTTACGGGTCACATTAAGATAGAGGCCCGGGTTTTTGAACCCACTCTGCATGAGTTCGGACCTCATGCTTTGCTCAAGTTTCGAAAAGGTCGAGACAGGAGCAACGCAAGTGATGCACTATTCCCTTCGTCCAGAGAAACCAAGGGGAGGGTAAAATGAGAGCAACGAGACGAAGAATCGCCGTGGCTATCTCTGCTGCTACAGTGCTGCTTGGAGGCGTAACGGCTTCGAGCACAGCTCAGGCGGCCACCGGTGCGGAATCTGTTGCTGTGACGTCGTCGAACTCCGGCGACATCACATCGTCGGCAGAGGGGCGGAGAGCGCTCACGGAGTTCGCCTCCAGCGTCAGCGGCGACGCGCCACAGCTTGCGGTTCGGAGTGCAGCGGATCTGGCAACGGACTACCGAGTCCTGCAAGTCAACATGACTCAGATCCGTTCGCAGATCGCCCCAGGGGTTAAGTGCGTGGACGCTGAAGGCGACACGTATGTGCAAGACCTGCTCGTTGCCCCGCGAACCGTAGAGAACATCCGCTACGAGGTCAGCGCCGACATTCTTCAAGACCCCAACTACAACCCAAACGTGGCGGAAAGTCGATGTAAGGCTGACGTGTTCTGGGACGAAACAGCCCCGGAGGACGTCAACGACGATCCAGATGTGGCTGCCCGAGTCGCACCGTACACGCAGAAGTACGCGAGTGACTGCTTCTCCCGCAAGGCGCAGTACAAGTCATTCCTCGGCGATAACGTGTACTTCTCGTACAACGACTCCTGCTGGTCGGACTACGTGACGAAGTACGACGGCAACTCGACCTGGAATTATTACAGCGTCAAGGCGCCCTCCTCATGCCATAAGAACACAGCCACGTTTCTTACGTCCTGCGGTCACGGTGTAGAGCGGAATGCCGCCAAGGGCCCGGCTGTGAAGTGGGATGACTGGGCTCCTGCCGCTGACTCTAACGGCTCGTGCAGGGACAAGAGTATCTCCGTGTCGGTCGGCCCTCTGTCCGTTGGCGGCAGTTACACCCACTGCGAGACTCAGAAGATCCACAAGTATGCCCAGAACGGCCAGATGAGCTCTTACTGGGCCGGCAAGGAGGAGGGCACCCGTGCCACTCAGCACCAGGTGTCGGTGAAGGTCGCTCAGAACGCAGGGCGCCCCCGGTGGACCCACTGGATCAACTCTGATGCCTGCCTGCCCTGCACCAAGTAGTAGCGGATGAGGTGCTTCGCTCCCGACGGGTGCACCGGCCTTTGCGTGCAGTGAGACCGTGGCCTGAAGAGTTCACCTCATCGATCGAGTGACGAGAAGCGCTGACGCCGCGCCAATGGGGCGGCGCCAGCGCATTCAAGCGGAACGGGCCTTGAGCGAAAAGGGGTTGAGGCCCTTGCCGAATAGGTGCCCGTTCTTCCCATTGTTGCTGGGCCTCCGCCTACCGTTGGAGGGCACGCTGAGCGTGATTCGTCAAGCCGCGCGACAGGTCGGCGCCAGCGTCGCTGTGACCATAAAGCCCCGGCCGACGGGACAGGATCGCTACCGGGTCACGCTGCCCATCGGCGACCGCCCCGTTGCGCGCATGGTGGCCGGATCACGCTCACGGACGAAGCGGACAGCGGGTGGTCATTGAAGCCGTAGTCCCTGCACGGTGAAGGCGCCCCGCTCCTCCCGAGCGGGGCGCCTTTGTGCCCGGGCCGGTCAGGAGCCGGGAGCGCCTCCGCCGCCGGCGCGGACCATCACCTCAAGCAGGCCGGACGGTCAACGTGTATGCGGAAGGGCCTCACGAAAGAAGTTCGTAAGGCCCTTCCGCCGATACCGGTCCGCGCGGCGGGAGTACCGTTCCTAGTGGACGCTAGAAATGGAGACCAGCATGCCACGTTGGAGTGAGTACACCACCGGCGAGCGCATCAAGATCCTGCGGGGAAAGACCATCCGGCAGTCGGATCTCGCGGAAATGACCGGCCTGTCGCTTCCCACGATCCAGGGGGCGGAGCAGGACAAGCGGCTCACCCTGCCGACGCTCATGAAGATCGCCGCAGCGCTGCGCGTCGACACGTCCGTCATTCTCGGGCAGCAGGGGCCGCGCCGAGCGATGGAGCACGGGGACCGCACCACGATGCGTCAACTGTCTTGCGCCGTGCACGACTCGGCTGTCGGGCTGCTACCCCTGGGCGTCAACGCGCCGAGCGCAGACGAGCTTCGACAGACCACGAAACGGTGCTGGGACCTCTACTGGAAGGGCAACTATGTTGAGGCTGGCGCGGTCGCGGCGCTGCTCCTCGCCGAAGCCAGCGCCCACGTGCACGCGCAACCTGCTAGCGCGCAGTCCGAGGCGTGGGGCTTCGTCGCGGACGCCTACCGTCTCGCCGCGTATGTAGCGAACCTCATGGGGTCACGCGATCTGGCGTACGCAGCCATCGGCCATGCGCAGCAAATGGCGGACCGTGCGGGGGACGGCATGCGGGCCGCCCTGGTGGCGTCGGGCCGGTCGTGGATCTACCTGCGGGACGCGCGGCTGGAGGAGGCGCTCGCCCTGGCGGAGAAGTCTGCTGTGGACATCGAGCCCATGTTCTCGAAGGCGACCGTGGACCAGCTGGTGGCGTATGGAAGCCACGTGAACTTTGCGGCCGTCGTCGCCTCGCGTATGGGCGACAAGGAGCGGGCGGCCGACTACTTGTCGCAGTCCCACGCAACAGGCGCCCGTATGGGTGCCGAGCACCGAGCTTATGGGACCGTCTTCGGTCCGGTGTCGGCGACGACGCAGGCGGTCGGTGTGAACGTCGCGCTGGGGCAGACCGGGAAGGCACTGACACTCATCGACTCGATCAAGGATGTGTCGACGCTCTCTGGAGCGGCCCGGAACCGGTACGCGATGGACAAGGCCATGGCGCAGGCGGATGCGAAGATGTTCGATGCGTCGCTCGACACCCTGGAGGAGGCCCTTGTCGCTGCTCCAGACTGGGCGCGCCATCAGGCCCTGCCGTCCGTGATTGTTCAGAAGGTTGGTCTGGCCAATACGGCGCGGCTACGCCGGGTGTCGAAGCTGATCGGCGCCTCCCCGGCCGGAACTGGCAGTTTCCTGCCCGCCACTGCTAAAACCGCGCTGTAACTCGTACGCCACGTACGAGTATTGACGCTTACTCATATGCCACTCATACGCCTGGTGCGACTCCCGGTCTGACCAATCGGCAGAGTCGTACGGGGCGTTTCTTCCGGTCGCCCCCCGTTAGCGGGACGGTTCTCGCATGAACCGGACCCCACAGCAACGGGCTCGCCGCGCAGTTCTGGCCGAGGCAGCGAGCGGCGGACTCCGCGAGGGACTTCCTGCTCGCATCTCTCGTGTCCGTGTCGTGCTGTACGACTGCCAGCCGGCGCCCGCGGATGGGCAGCCCCTGGCTTCGCACCGCGTATTCGCTGAGGCGCGAGACTGGACGATCGTCGCCGAACTCGTTGACACGGCACCGCCCGGAACGCCCGCCATGACGTGGCCGCTCTGGCCGCGCATCGCCGAACTGTTCGAGACGGGCCAGGCTGACGGCATCGTCACCTCCGCATGGGAACCCACCGACGACGACGTCCTGTCGTGGCTGCTGGAGCGCCACGCCTTCGCTGCGTGCATCGGCACAACGGCTGTCGCCCGAGGCCCCGGACAACCTGACGGAAGCCGTCGGCCGTGAGCAATGCTGCCGCGCCGAGCGGCCTTGAGTGGGCTTCGCCCCTGCCGGAAGAAGACGTCTCCGGTGACCGGCACTGCTTGAGCGTGCTGGCCAGCCCGAGCTGTTTCGGGTTCCTCGCGTTCGTTGGCTCGTTGATCGCCGCCTGCGCCTGGCACGACCTCGCCATATGAGGTCTCGGAGCCACCTCGTTCAAAGCTGATTTGCCCATCAAGGACAGACGTCCGGGAGCTGACGATGCCGAGCACACACGCGAGAGATAACGAAGCCGCCGGCCTCGTTCCGACACGCCCCCGGGCGGCTGATGCGAGTACTGCGCCGAAAGCAGCGGCGTTATCGACTCGTGCCGAGCGGATGCTCGCCTCCGGACACTGGCTGTTGTCGGCCGCTCCGGTAAGTGCGCAGGCGAAGGCGGAATGGGAGGAGAGCGGGGCGGCCTGGCTGCGGCCGAGCTTCCTGTTCGCGGCCGTCATCGTCCCGGCCGGTGTCGTCCACGCGGCTGTCGGTCTCGACGGCCCGGAGGCGTGCAGGGCGCCCCTCGCTGAAGCGCTGGAGTACGGCCCGCTGTTCTACAGTCCGGACGACTTCTCCAACGAGGGGTCGTACACCGCGCTGGTGCCGGGCCGCGTCGCCAGGCTGCGGCCGATCCCCGGCGTCGTGATGCACCCGCAGCGCGCCTTGCTCCTGGTCCCCGCGCCCGGCGTCACCGCGCCGGACGACAGCGGGCCTTGGTGGGTCTCGCCGCTCGACGGTCCCGGTCTGCTGTGCCCCCCGGAGCGCGTCGCCGCCCTGGTCGCGATGGGCCGGGGCTTCCTCGCCGCGGAGGAGCCCCAGGATGCTTGAGACTGCCACCCGTACCCCGGCCGCCCTCGCGGTGCCGACTCCTTCGGGGGCGGTCGGCCGACGTGCTTCCCGGCATATCAGGATTGGTTCGCTCGTCATGGTCGAGACCGGAACGGGCACGCTGCCCGCCTACACGGAGACACTGCCGAGGATTCCCGAATCCGCACGCGCCGCGCGCCGCCTGGTGCACCTGGCGCTGAACGTGTGGGGCCTGAACGGGTTGCAAGACGCCGCCGAGGTTGTCATCAGCGAGCTGCTGACGAACGCGGTCCTGCACGCGCGTCGGGAGTCAGTCCGGGTGACTGTGACCCGGCTGAGCCACGAGCGGGCACGGGTCGCCGTGGTGGACATGTCGAAGAAGCAGCCCGATCTCCGGCCGGCTGGATCGGAAGAGGAGTCGGGCCGGGGCCTGGCGATCGTGGACGCGCTGAGCGGCGGACGCTGGGGCGTCGAGTCGTTGACGTGGGGGAAGCGCGTGTGGGCCGAACTTGGCCCTAGGGAGGGTGAGCCCGGTGAATGAGCGCACTCGTCAGATCCTGTACGTGGTGCTCCTCGCCTCGCTGCTCAGTGCCCTGATCCTCGGAATCAAGGACGGATAGTCGCCTCGTGGACCGAGAGTGGACTACTGGCCTGTGCTGGCGCTGCGAGGCGCCCGACGTTCCCGTCCTGTGGCTTGGACCCGCACAGAGCCTGGAGAGCGGGGATGCCCCGTACTACTGCTGCTTGTCGTGCATCCGCCGAATCGAAGCCCTGATCCGCGCCCATAACCGGGCCTGATTACCCGTCGCGCTCCCTCTGTCCTCATCCGGTGCAGGGCGAGCGGACGACCGAGCATCCGCGGGGCGCGTGGCGCCTTGGGCCAAGGCGGTTCCCGTTTTTGCCGCCTGCCTCATGCCCTCCACCCCGGAGCGGGTGCAACACCCCATCCCAAAAGGAGAGTTGGCTGGTGACACTCACGACGAGCGAGAACACGGCGGTGAGCGCGGCGCTGCTGCACACCGCGAGCCAGCGGGCCATCGCCCGCTCAGTCGAAGAACTGTGGCCGGACAAGGAGATCGTCCTCGGCCCGCAGTGCCCGAGCATCACGTCGTACGTCTGCCGGGTCACGGTGGACCACGAGGAGTTATTCGCCAAGTACTCCTGGCTGGGGCTGTCGCTGGTGTCGATCCTGCGGGGCGCCGGGGGGACGTGGCAGGAGGTCCAGGACGCTCAACTCGCCTACGTCCAGAGCCCCGACCTGCTGACGGTCCGGGAGGCGCAGAATCTGGATTCGCTGCGCAGGATAGGGCGCCCTCGGGTGTGTGAGACGGCCGGCCTGCATGGTGGGGTTCTCCTTACCCGGATCGCGGATGGGACGTCCCTGGCTGACGAGATGGCCGCACGTCCGTGGGAGACGGGTTCTCTCCTCGACGCGGTCCTCCTCAGCCTCGGCGACCTGCACAGCCCGGCCCGTGCCGAGCACCTGCGAGGAACTGCACAGATCAGTGAGCGGTCCGTCGTCGGCGTCTTCCGCAGGAAGTTCAACGGCCTGAGCACGACGGCCTATCTGCGGGCGCTCGGCCAGGACAGCGGGCTCCCGGAGCGCGAGCGCCAGGAGGTCGTGGAGCTGGTGCAGGGGACGGTGTCGAGGCTGCTCCGGATGGGCTCTGCGGTCTCATCCCGCCGGGGCACCGTGGTGTTCGGGGATCTCAAGCCGGAGCACGTCTTCATCGACGGCGCCCGGCTCACCTTCATCGACCCCGCGATGCAGCGGGCGGCCGGACCGCAGCCGGACATCGCGAAGCTCACCGGCCGGACGCTCCTGCTCGCAATCGGGCATCCGGAACCGCAGTCCGGACGACAGATCATGCAGGGCGTCGCCTCGACGCTCGCCCGGCACGTCGCGTCGTTGCCCGAGCAGAAGCGAGCGGCCCGGCTCCGTGAGGTCCTGGTCCTGTGGCTCATGGACACCGTGAGCATCCTGAGCACCTGCCTCAGCGCTCCGCCGGGGCTTCCCCTGGCTCCTCATCAGCAGACCCTCATCGCACGGGCCCGTACGGTGGCCGGCCTCGTGGACCGGGTGAGCGCGCTCCTCGTGGGGTCGATGGCTGGCCCCAGGCTCCTGGACGCCGTCTTTTCCGAAGTGGAGCACAACACCAAGGGTGCCCGGTGAGCGGCTCGGCGGTGGGGATCGTCGGGGCGGGTGCCGTCGGGCAGACCGTCGCCGCGAGCCTGGTCGCCGCCGCGCTGCCCGGACGGCTCCTCGTGGTGTCCCGGCGACCGGATCAGGTTCACGGCCTTACCGCCGACCTCCAAGACCTCGCGGTCTCCGCCCGGTCGGGCACTATGGTCGAGGCCGGGGAGGTCGCTGACCTCCACGGCTGCGATGCGGTGGTCGTCGCCCTCCGTACCGACTTCAAGAACACCGCCGCGCGGGACATCCGACGCGGCGGCGCGGTGGCGAACACCCCCGCGCTCGGCGCCCTCGCCCGGGAGCTGCACGGGTTCGGCGGAACCGTCCTCGTCGTGACGAACCCCGTGGACCTGATGGCCCGGGTCTTCGCCGAGGCGTCCGGCTGCACCCGGGTCTTCGGGATCGGTTCGAACCTCGACTCCGCCCGGTACCGAATCCTGCTGGCCCGGTATGCCCAGGTACCCCCGGATGCCGTGCACGGCCATGTGATCGGCGAGCACGGCGACCGGGCCGTGGTGTGCGCGTCGACGACCACCGTCGCCAGCCGCCCGGTCGACGTCCCGGTGCGCACCGTCGTGGAAGAGCTCCAACGGCGACCGGCCCTGATCCGGACCGGCATCGGCCGGACCCGCTGCGGCCCTGCCGGTGCCGTGCTGTCCGCGCTCCGCATGACTCTCGGCCTGGCCGACGGCATCGAGGAGCTGTCCGTGCCGTACGGGGATGTCTGGCTCGGACTCCCCCTGCGCTTCAACGGCGGCCAGGCCGTACCGTGCCTGCCCCCGCTGACCCGTTCCGAGCGCCTGCGTCTGGACTCTGCGGCCAGCAGTCTCCGTGACGCCTACACCGCGATAGTCGGACACGCCCCCTGGCCGCAGCCTTCTGCCCTCACGAGGAGTCGCAGTGAATGAGTGGACCCGCGAAGGGCCCATGACCGAGCCCGCATACACCTTGGCCGACCCGCAGAGCGGTCGGACCTTGGTGAACTACCACCTGCGCGAACTGGGTATCGGCGAGACACAGTTCGTCAGAATCGGCGATGACGGGCTGCGCTACGGCCGAAGTGAGAAGCCTGCGGATATCGGGGTGTGCCGCGCGTACGTGCTCACCGAGGCTGCCTGGCCCCAGGGAGCTGAGCTGTGCGTCATCGTGGATTGGTCGCCGGACGCCGCGCTGCGCCGTGACGCGGCAACGGGCAAGGTGCCGGCCGGGGCCGAGGACCACTGGCGTGAGCGGATCACCGCGACCGCTCAAGCTCTGGAGTCCCTCGGCTACGTCGTGGAACCGAGCCGGTTCCGCTGCTCGCCCCGGTTCCACTTCACCGCCGAACTGCTCGTGTACCGGATGACCAGCGGTGTGCTGCCGAGGAGGGCACCGGCAGACTCCGACTGGGCACTGACGAAACCCGTCCCGCCGCACTACCAGAGACACGGCTGGACGTGGCAGGAGCAGGCGCCGGAGGATCTCGTTCGCGACGCCCTGGGTGAAGCCGGGCTCCACCCGAACCGGCAGGACCAGAGGTCACCGCACGGCCAGGTCGGCGTTCGCCGCATCACCCAGACGGTGTGGCCGCCCGAGGCCGACCGCTGCGCCTTGGTTACCTGGTGGCCTGCCGTCGGAGCCGAGAACCACTGGACCGAGATCCACGAACACCTTCAACGGGTCCTGGGCCAGGCCGGCCTTGTCGTGCGCTCCCGTGCACGCCCCTGGAATCCGGAAGAGGAGACAGCCGAATTCCTCGTCTACCGCGTTGCCTCATCACCCTGACAGTCACGCCGGCACAGAGCCAGACCGCGTGGCATCGCCTCTATGCACCTGCCCCTACCGAAAGGATCTCCGCATGATCAGCGCTACCCGACTTGAGGCCGCCGCGGCGGCCGTAACCGTGCTCAGCAACCGACAGGAGGTCACTGGCTGGGCCCTGCGTTACTTCGGCCCGTGGTGGAACGCCGCGCCGGTGGACGCCACCGCCGTGTGTGCCGGATCCGTGGTGATCGCAGACGTCAAACAGGACGCCTACGAGAAGATCACCCGCCTCGTCCATGACGGCCGGTCCGTGGAGCCCGTGGACTACGCGAAGCACGCGCTGCTGGTGGCGCGTGACGGCGAGGACATCATCGCGACGTCGCCGGAGGAAGGGATCGCGTACCGCAGCACACCGTCCGCCAGTCGTCTCGTTCTCGCCGGGATCGATCCGCAGCCGCTCGCCCTGGCCGCCGCCCGCATCGCGCGGGAGGCGATCCGCGGGCAGCTCCTCCGCGACGGGTGGGCCGTGCTGCACTCCTCCGCTGTTCTGCGGCCGGGGGACGGAGCGACCATCCTCACCTTCGGTGACAAGGGGGCCGGGAAGACCACCACGGCGCTGCTGCTCGCCTCGCACGGCTGGCAGCTCCTCGCCAACGACCGGGTGTTGGTGAGGCCGACCGGTGAGCGGGGCGTCGAGGTCGTGCCGTGGCCGTCCGCTGCCGCGCTCGGCCTGGGCCTGCTCCACTCGCTCGGCTGGGACGTCCGGGCACGGGAGCACCTGCGGGACGGGGGGAGCTTCCACCCGACTCAGCACGAGTCGGTGACCGAGGCGCTGCTCGCCGGCGACCACACGCCGTTGTGGGAGAACGCGAAGAGGGAGCGGAAGGTCCAGGTGTTCCCGGACCAGTTCCCGGGCCTGTTCAATGTGCCGCTGGCCACCGGGGGCGTGGCTGCCGCCCTCCTGTTCCCCCGGATCGATGCCGATGTGGCGCCGGACGTCGTCGACGGCACCCGCACGCTGGGCGAGGCCGACTTCATGTCCGGGGCGACAGAGGACCGGTACCCGGATGTATTCGGGCAGGCCCACGGCGTGAACGGCGGCGGCCGGGAGAGTGCCCGCGCCGAGGTGGCGGCCCGGCTGGCGGGACTGCCGCACCACGCGGTCCGGCTCAGTCACGACGTCACGGCGAGTGTGGCGGTGCTGTGCAAGGTCGCGGACGCGATCTGACCCTAGGCTCCGTGTGCCGGAGCGAAGCCCCTGCTCGGGTGCTGACGTAGAAGTGGTGTGGAGGCCTGAGTGACCAGTTTTGGACACTCAGGCCTTTCGCGTGAACCACCACAAATGGTCCGTGCGCCCACGGGCGCACGGGTGCGAAGCGGAACGAGAAGGGACGGGGGAGGACGGGTCAGAACGGGTGACGCGGCCCAGGTCGGGCACGAAATGCCTGGTCAGCGGCCTGCCCGGATCCGGTTCGAGTCCGGTTCCGGGCACCACCGCGCGCATGCTGCCTGACCTGCATATACGGCTGATTCCGCATGCCCCTCTTTCGGGTGTTGGGCGCACCTTGCGCGCACTGCTGTCCTACGGTCCCGATATGGCGTGCATCGCGAAGCGTAAGAACAGGGATGACGAGGTCACGAGCTACCAGGTGAAGTGCATCCCTTGGGCGGTGCCCGCGACGGGGACTGGCAGACGGAGCGGTTCGATGACGAACCGTCAGCCGAGTTTTTCCAGCAGGCCGTGGACGAGGCTGGCCAGCAATGGCCGACGGGCTGGGTGAAGGGCCAGGGCTACATCACTACGGTCAGCGTCGGCGACGCCGAGACGCGGTACCGGTTTGGCGAGGGTGTCCAGCTCTGTCTTCACACACTGACGTTGGACGCCCTCGCCCCATGCGTGCAGCCGGTCCCTGAAATCGATCAGTCGGCGGCGACCTCCGTGTTCTGGCAGGCGGTCAGCAACCAGCGGCCGTCATCATGCTTGGACATCACGTACAGCGGAGCCCCCTCTCTCTCGTCGCCCGGGGCCAGGTAGAGCTGCCGAACCTTGACCGCCGCGACGTCCGGGCGAATGAAGAACACGTGGACCACCTCGTAGGTGACCTTGCCGTCCCAGTTCGTCGCCGGGAGGACCTTGCGGGTGAACTCCGAGATCGCGCCGAGCCCTATGAGAACCTTGCCGCCGCCCGTCGTCCAGACCGCGTCGGGGTGGAAGAGGGCAAGGAACTCATCGGGGTTCTTGTGCTGCTGTGAGTGCTCGACGGTGGCTACGACCTGTCCGATGGCTTCGACGTCTGCGGCGTGCGCCGTGGATTCCGTGTTCATGTGAACCACGGTGCTGGCTCAAGCGCGGTTGAGGTCAAGAGGTGATCGGTCCAAGGTGCCGGCGGCGCGATTCGGCGGGGGCATCGGCTGAGGACGTGCACCCGGCGGCGCTATCGCCCGCGTCCGGCAGCGAATTCTCGCGCTGCGGGCCGTCATGTGGCGTAACGACCAGACCGACAACCCGTTCCGAGGGCCCGGCCGGGAACTCCCGGCTGCGCGGTGCCGGGACTCAGGCCGCCTCGTGCGGGACTTCCCCGGCCGGTGCGGGGCGGGCCGAGGTGCGGTGGGTGAGGGTGCAGGCGGCGGATCCCAGGGCGAAGCCGTAGACGGATACGAGGCCGTGGCCGTTGGACTGGGCGAACCAGATCGCCAGGCCGAGCGCGGGTACGGCGGCCGCGAGCAGGGTCTCCTTCAGGCTCTCCCGGTCGTGGCGGCGGCCGGTGCGCAGCGTGCGCAGGAGCAGGGCTGCGGACAGGGTCGCGGCGAGGAAGTACGTGGCGCCGGAGCTTCCGGCGAAGTTGCGGGGGTCGGTGCCGTGGCCGTTCTCGCCGGACAGGGCGTCGATGTACTCGGGCAGGAGAATGCCGGCGAGGAACAGGCCCAGCGTGAGCGGCGCGCCCCAGAACCAGTTGGCCAGGCCAGCGATGACGGCGAGGGTGGCGATGTTCCATGCTCCGCCGAGGGGGCCGCCGTTCTGCATGAAGGTCGCGGTGACGGTCCGCCACCAGCCGGACCTGGCGGGGTCGCTGTCGAGGGCGTCCATCGCACCGGACCAGCAGAGCTGGGTGATCACCCCGGCGAGGGCGACCGCGGTCAGTCCCACCGCCGCCCACGGGATGCGGCGCCCCCGCAGGGTGTCCTGGCCGACGAGGGCCAGTCCGCCGTTGAGCATCAACATCATCAGTGCCGCCGTGGTCACGTTGAACAGCAGTCCGCCCATCGTCACCACCCCCCTTCAAACGCTGTTTGATTCCCGTCGGTGATGACAGTAGGCGCGTCTCCGTCAATTTTCAAACGATGTTTGAAAGTCGGCTACAGTGGGTCTCATGAAGCTGAGCACAGACCGGATCATCGACGCCGGCATGGCGGTGTTCGCCGAAGCCGGCTACCACGGGTTGTCCATGCGGCAGGTGGCGAAGCGGCTCGACGTGCACGCCGGCAGCATGTACTACCACGTGCCCAACAAGAGCGCTCTGCTCCAGCTGATGGCCGACCGGCTGGCTCAGCAGGCCTACGACGCGGGCAGCGCCGCGCTGGCCGCACTGCCGGACGGGGCCGGGTGGCCGGAGCGGGTCGAGGCCCAGGCCGTCTCGCTCCGGCGGAGCCTGCTGAGGCATCCAGGCGGCGCGGTCATGTTCGCCGACAGTCCGAAGGTGCTCAGCACCGGAGCACTGTCCCTCATGGAGCGGCTGCTGCGGACGCTGAGGGACGCCGGTATCCAGGACGAGCACCTGGGCATCGCCGGCGACACGGTGTTCAGCCACATCACCGGGTACGTGCTCCAGGAACAGAGCGAGTCGCCCGCCATCGATGTCAGCGCCGAGGACGTCGCCGAACTCCACCGGCGCTTCCCGATGACCGTGGCCGCGGCGGCTGTCCACGGCCCGGACGAGAAGTTCGTCCGCAGCGTGCGCCTGCTCTGCGCCGGAATCCGGGCGGTCGGCGAGACAGGGCGTCCGTGACACCGCACCAACGGTGTGCCGTGACACCGCATCACTGTTGTGAGCAGCGCCCGGACCGTCGCTGACGGCACACCCCCGCCATGGACTACGGGCCAGCCCTGGGCTGCGGGCATGGACGGCAACGCATCGGGCAGCGCCTCCGGCGCCGAGGTTCCTCGCGGCGGAGGCCGGTCACCCTTCGGTGATCATGGCTGACGCGCTGTGGACAACCGGTGGCGGCTGTGGAGAATGGACTTCCTCATCCGGTCGTAGTGGGGGGTCATATGAGTGTGATGTCAATTGGCGGGTTAGCGCTCATAGTCGTCATAGTGGTGGCCTATTTTCTGCCGACCATTATCGCTTTCGCGCGAGGGGTGTCGAACAGTGGCTCCGTACTTGTGCTGAATCTGTTTCTGGGCTGGACCCTGGTTGGCTGGGTCGTGGCGCTGGCGATGGCGGCGCGCAGCAGTCAGCCGCGTCCGCGGATGTGAGTTGTCCGCCCTTCGGTGAATTCCCGTCGAGGTGACGGTTCGACAAAGCGTCAAGGCGTTTTCAGTATCAAGGCGTCAAGGCATCAAGACGGCAAGCGCCAATCCGTCCATTTCCATGAATCATGAACCGTGAACGTGGGTTGTGGGTTGGCTTCCGTGACGGTCCGCCGGCTCTCCGGCGGGCCGTTCTCGCGGCGCGGAGCGGCGCGGCGCGATGCCGCGCGATGCGATGCGAACCGGCCAAGTCGTGCGACGTGGCATGGCGGCCCCGGAGGCCGGATGCCACGGCCCGTCGCCACGCTGCGTGACGCCATCCGTGCAACCCGCCACGCACCGCCCTCTTTGTCCGCGGGGCGGGTCCCATCGACCCGGTGGCGTCTGCGAATTGGGACCTGGATTGGGCCCACGGGCCCGTGCCGTATCAGGCGCACCTCTCATAGCCTCCCTGCCCTAGGGCCATACGGGAGGACAAGCCATGCCGCGGACGAGGTATCGGGAGCCCATACCCAGCAACAGACGGGGTGACCGGGGTGCCACGGCGTTCGAGTACCTCGGCACCATTCTGGTCGTCGTCTCCCTTGTCGGCGGTATGGCGGTGGCCGGTCTGGGCGGGCAGATCAGCCACCGGATCCACTGCCTTGTCGCATCGATCGGCGGCGGCAGCGGCGGGTGCGACACGGGCAAGGGTACTGAGGCGGGCGGCGATCCCAACGCCGATTTCGAGCCCATCACTTGTGCGACGGTCACGAAGTCCGGTACGCAGGGCGGCAAGATAGGCGTCTCGTTCGAGACGCTCGGTATTGAGTTCGGCGGCGAATTCGGCTTCGAGGAAACGACGTCCAAGGCCAAGACCGACGTCAATAAAGACGGAAAGATCGACGGCAAGGACGAGCAGGTCTCGCTCACCTTCACGGATGCCGCCTCGGTGAAGGGTACGGAGAAGCCCAAGGCCCGCGTCAAGATCGGCGATGTGGGCAAGGACAAGGTCGAGATCGGTGCCGGTCTCACGGTAACCACGGGCGATACCTGGGTGTTCAACAGCCAGAAGGAAGCCGACCAGTTCCGCAAGGACCTCCAGGAGTACAAGAAGCTCAACCGGCTGAACAAGCTCTCCAATCTCAGCCCGGTCGTGGGCGGCGCCACCGAGGTCGCCAGCTGGTTCGGCAAGGGGCCGAGGGCCAAGGAGAGCCGCCTCAAGAAGAACATCGAGGACAAGCTCGGCAACAAGCACATCACCACCCAGAAGCTGAGCCTGGAGGTCGCCGCTCAGGCCGGGTTCCAGTTCGGCGCGGGGATGAACGCCCCGGACACGACCAACCCCGACGGCACGACCACCTCGGCCCCCAAGCCGGGCGCCACCATCGAGGCGGGCGTCAAGATCTCCGAGGCCCAGGAGGTCACCCTGACGCAGAACCACATCAACAACACCGACGCGTACACCTACCAGGCCAAGGCCACCGGTGGCGCGTACGCGAAGGGAGAGGCCGGACCGGCCAAGGCCGGTGCCGAGGCCAACGGCTCGGCGACGGGCGCCATCACCGTCACGGTCGACAGCAAGACCGGCAAGCTGAAGAGCATCACGATGACGCGGACCCTTGAGGGGAAGGCAGAGGCCAACGCCGGCCTCAAGGGGGACGTCAACGGCAACAAGAAGGGCGGCGGGACGACCACCCAGGTCGTCACGACCACGGTTCCGCTGGACGACAAGAACCTCTCCCCGGCGGAGTCCGACCGCATCAAGGCCCAGATGTTCTCCGGGCAGGGCATGAACAGTGCGTTCAACTACCTGTTCACCGGCACGCCGGTCCCGACCGAGGACCCCGGTACCGACGACCCGTTCGGCCACTACGCGTTCCAGCACGGCCAGGTCAGCAAGCAGGAGTACGACGGTTCCTCCTCGTCCGAGGAGATCGGTCTCGACGTCAATCTGGAGGTGGCGGGCATCAACGGCGCCTACACCAGCTCCGAGAGCGAGAAGAACCTGCAGAAGGCCGAGTTCCTGGGGGCTCCCGCCAACGGGCAGCGCTCCTTCGTCCCGTACAGCTACTGTGCGAACTGATCGATCAGTACTAGGAGACGTGATCATGACCTACCGTTCCCTCCGCCGGACGGTGCAGGCCGTCGCCGTCACGACCGCTGTCCTCACCGCCGGTCTGGCACTCTCCGGGTGCGGCTCGGAGGAGAAGGACGCACCGGCCGCGCCCAGCGGCTGGAAGGAGCTGTCGGGACCGACCGTGTCGCTCTCCTACCCGGCCGGTCTCACCGAGCAGGGCAAGGCGGAGCTCGGCAAGCTCAACGACGCCGCGGCTCTCCGTACCGAGGGCGACCGGCCCACGGTCAAGGTGTCGATCCAGAGCGGCTTCGCAAACGCCTCGAACGGGGACGACGCGGCCTCGGTCGGCAGGGCCCTCCTCATGGCGACCACCGAGGTGAAGGACACCAAGGACGCCGACATCAAGGGTGCGAAGGGCGCGAAGCGCATCGACTTCAGCTACACCGGTACGGGTGTGCCGCAGTCGCCCCCGAAGGGCGCCGAGGTCAACGGCGTGGTCATCACCGGCGTCGACTCCAAGGGCAAGATCTACTCCGTACGCATCGACGCCCAGGCGGGCAAGCTGAGCGACGCCGACCGGACGAAGATCGTCGACAGCATCGAGGTGAAGTAGTGCCCGAGCGCCGGCCGACGACGAAGAGGCAGTCGAATGCCCCGATCTGACGCATCCCGCGGGTACGCTCCCGCCCCCGCCGGTGACAGGCCCCGGCTGTTCGACCTGATGCTGCCCTGGGCCGCGGGCATCCTGGTGACCCTGATCACGGAGCTGGGCGTCGCGGTGGTCGTATGGGACTGGGTGGCGGGCGACGACCCGTCGAACGTGGCCTCGCCCGCCCGTACCATCCTGTTCCTGCACCTGCCGTCCGCTGTCTGCATCGCGCTCGGCACCTGGGCCGCCGCCGCGCTGCACCGTTCGCCCTCACGGGATTCGCGCGTACGGCACGGCCTCGCCGCGTTCGCGCCCGCCGTCGCCCTGCAACTGGTGATCTACGTGTCCCAGGGAGGCGACCTCACGGTCATCACCTTCCTGGTTCAGCTGGCGGTTCTGCTGGTGGGCTGTGCGGTGGGCTTCCTCGCCGACAGGCTGCGCAACGGCTAGAAGCAATCAAGGCAGGCTTCGACGGACCAAGGAATCCATGAACACGTCGTACGTACTGATCGGTGTGGTCGCCCTGGTGGCGCTCAGGTCCCTGGGGCGGACCGCCCAGCAGCTGCGCGGAGCGCGCTCCGGTGTCTCCGCGCCGGCGCGCTGCATCCGTGTGTACGAGCGCGACTCGGCGACCGGCTCGTCGAACGACCGGCGGGCCTGGCACGTCTTCGCGTTCACCGCGCAGAACGGTGAGTGGGTCGAGTTCCAGGACGGCGGCAACCGGCGCTTCATCGAGGGCGCGCGGGTCACGGTGCGATACGACCCCGCCGATCCGAAGCGCACCGCCACGCTGGCCGGCAGCCCGCGCGCGGCCCTGACCGAGGGGGTCGTCGCCCTGGTCCTGATGGGGCTCGTGCTGGTGATGTTCCTGACCGGCTTCCCGGAGAACCTGTTCTCCTGACGAGCACGGGAGGCACCAAGGCCTCCCGTGCTCGGCGTACCGCTCGTCCGGGGACGCTTCGCGCTATCCGTGCCGGCCGACCTCGTAGTCGCCCGCGGGCTGCTGGGTGATCACGTTCAGGCGGTTGAAGGCGTTGATGGCGGCGATGACAAGCACCAGGGCGGCGAGCTGGTCGTCGTCGTAGTGCTTGGCGGCGTTCGCCCAGACCTCGTCCGGGACGCCACCGGCCGCGTCGGCGATACGGGTGCCCTGCTCCGCCAGCTCCAGGGCGGCGCGCTCGGCGTCGGTGAAGACGGTGGCCTCCCGCCAGGCCGCGACCAGATTGAGGCGCAGCTGGGTCTCCCCGGCGTGCGCGGCCTCCTTCGTGTGCATGTCGAGGCATCCGGCGCAGCCGTTGATCTGGCTGGCGCGGAGCTTCACCAGCTCCTGCGTCGCGAGCGGCAGCGTGGACTCCGAGAGCGCGTTGCCGGCGGCGATGATGTGCTTGAGGGCCTTGGCCGCGACCGGGCTGTCGAAGGGATTCAAACGGGCGTTCATGGTGCACTCCCTTGCAGATTCTTGGTGCCTGTACCTCTTCGACGGACCAGCTCGGCGAGACGTAACACCATTCAATGTGACGCACATCTCTCTGTCGCGCTTGTGGTGCGGTCACTCACGGGGCCCGGCCCGGGGCAAGTGGCGTACCGCGCGGGAGGCCAGGGGGAGGGTGGCTGCGGCGGCGGAGACGATGCCGGCCGCCCCGGCGACGCGGTCCGGACTGGCCGCGCCGCCGGGCGCTGCTGGAACGGGACGTCAGCCACCGGGCGGGACTGCTGGCCGCCTACGGCTGGCCCCGCGCCCTCCAGCAGATGAACCGCCGCAGCGCCTGGGTCGGCGCGGACGCGATCCGCTTCAGCGACCAGCCCGGACCGGACCGCGTCGTCGGCGAGGACGGAATGCTGTTCGTGCCGGTCTGTGTGACGAGCGGCACCTGGCTCTCCGAGGAGCAGCCCGCCCGGTACGCCCCTGGTCTACCCGGCCCGCGCGTCCGCTGCCGCCGCCACCGGCCGGCCGGAGCCCGCCCACGCCCTGGAACGGCTGATCGGCACCGGCCGCGCCGCCGTGCTCCACGAGCTGGAACGCCCTGCCACCAGCACCGAACTCGCCCTCCACTTCAGCCAGTCGCTCGGCACCGTCGGAGGGCACCTGGCCGTCCTGCGCGACGCCGGCCTGATCTCCGGTACGAGAGTCGGCCGGCGTGTCGTCAACCGGCGCACCGGCGCCGGCGATCTCCTCGCCGGACGGCCCGCGCCCTGATCAGGGGCCGTGCGCGGCCGGGGTATTCCCACCGCCGGGTCCGCCGTCCGGCCCCTGAGGAGGATCGGGGAAAGATCCTCCCCTGGCACTAGGGAGTTTGTTTTGCCTACCCATTACTCTTGTCCCAAGGCCGCGCAGGGTGGCCATGGAGGAGTGAGATGAGGAGCAGCAACCCGGTCTTCTCGCGACGGGGCTTCAGCCGCGACAACGGTTACGCGAACTTCAACGCGGCACCGCAGGCCGGGGCCCCAGTAGCGGGTGCCAACCCATACGCCACCAACCCCTACGCCCAGCCGGACGCCCAGTACGGCGCCCCGCAGGCGCCGGCGCGTTCCGGTGTGATGACGATCGACGACGTCGTCACCCGTACGGCGCTGACGCTGGGCACGGTCGTGGCCGGTGCCGCCGTCGCCTGGGCTCTGCTCCCGGTCGACGAGGCCAACCTCAACAAGTCGTACGGCATCGCGATCGGCGCCGCGCTGATCGCCTTCGTGCTGTCGCTCGTCCAGTCCTTCAAGCGCACCCCGGTCCCCGCGCTGATCATCGCGTACGCGGCCTTCGAGGGCGTGTTCCTCGGGGTCATCTCCAGCGCGGTCAGCACGTACATCGGACCGGGCGTCGTGATGCAGGCGGTGATGGGCACCATGTGTGTCTTCGCCGGTGTGCTGTTCGCGTACAAGATGCGCTGGATCCGCGTCACCCGCCGGTTCTACGGCTTCGTGATGGCGGCCGCCATGGGCTTCATGCTCCTGATGGTGGTCAACCTGCTGTTCGCCGCCTTCGGCGGCGGTGACGGCCTCGGCTTCCGCAGCGGCGGCCTCGGCATCCTCTTCGGTGTCATCGGCATCGTCCTCGGCGCGTGCTTCCTGGCCCTGGACTTCAAGCAGGTCGAGGACGGCATCGCGTACGGCGCCCCCCGCGAGGAGTCCTGGCTGGCGGCCTTCGGCCTCACCATGACCCTGGTGTGGATCTACCTGGAGATGCTGCGCCTGCTCTCCATCCTCAGCGGCGACGACTAGACCCGTCGGATCATCGGATCCGCCGCGAAACGCGAACGGCCCGCAGGCTCCCTCGACGGAGCCTGCGGGCCGTTCACGTATCGCGGTGACGGGGGCTACAGAAGTCGGCGGGCCGCTCTTCGCAGGTCGTACTCGTGGATGATCGCCTTCGCGTGTCCATGGGCGAGGTCGTGTTCGCTCCGCAGCCGGCTGACCTTCTCCTCGAAGCGGAGAGCGGGGCCGTCCTCGACGGTGCGGAGCCGGTCGGAGATCTCACGACCGGTGCAGTGCGGGATTCTGGAGAGCAGATGGCGATGGGCCTCTTCGGAGGAGACCCGGGACATCGGCGCCTCCGAGGCGTTGTGCGCGGTACTGGTCCTTTTCGGCACCGTGCCTGAGCGTCGGCCCGTTGGCAACCGTCCCGGAGGGGCGCGTAGGGTCGCGGAGTGCTCGATACGACGCCCCTGATCATTGCCGTGGACCGATTCGCCGACCGGCTGCGTGCCGCCCCGCAGAGCAGGCTGCAGCGGGGAGCGGCGGCCGAAGGGCTGGCCGTGGCCAGGCAATTGGCGGTGCGGGCTCAGCGCATCGAGACGCCGGACCGGGAGCCGAGGACCATGCCGGACGCCGGGATATTCGCGATCGGCGACCAACTCGCGGTCGCGGGGCGGGATCTGGCCGTGGCACTGGAAATGGCCCCGCCGGCGGAGCTGGACGAGGCCGTGCAGTTCGTCGAGGAAGCGAGCGCGCGGGCGTTCGCCTAGGCAACAGGCGATGGGCGCTCGTTGCGTGCGGTGTGCCGGGGCAGCGGCCGGCGAGGGTCACTGTGCCGGGGGAGGGGCCGGACGACCGGTCCGCGGGCTAGAAGCTCGCGATGACGCGGTCGGCCAGTATGTACACGTTCTCCCTGCCGCACGAGAACGTCAGCGCGTACGCACCGGAGACCCCGGAACCGCCCAGCAGCACCGGGTGCTCACCGGACCGCAGCGACTCGGCCAGCCGCTCGGCCGTCTCCCGGTGGCCGGGGGTCATGCAGAGCGTGGTGCCGTCGGCGAAGACGTAGACGTCGAGGGTGCCGAGCGGGCCGGGCCGCACGTCGGAGAGTTCCGTACGGCTGTCGGCGAGCTCTTCCAGACGGTTCACCGTACGCTCGTGATCGGTGACAACGGGTGTCTGCACCGGCACGAAGTCGGGGTGCGAGGGATGGCGGCGACGGGCCGCGGCCAGCTCGGGGGAGTCCTCGGCGAACTCCGCGATCTCGGGGAACTCGGTGATGTCGGCCAGCTCGGCCAGTTCCGTCAGCTCCTCCAGCGCCTCGGCGGCGTCGAGGTCCATCGCCTCCAGGCCGGCGAAGTCCGCCTGGCGCGGCATGAAGAACGGGGCGTCCTCGCCGATCCCGGCCAGACCGCCCAGCAGGGACGGGGCGTCGGCGGCGTCGCGCGCCTCCTGCGAGGCCCAGAAGGCCCGCGCCTCGGCGAGCTCGCGCTCCCGCTCCTCGGCCAGCGCCTCGGCGACCGCCGCGCGTATTTCCGCGGCAGGGGTGGCGTCGTTACGGCTCTGGGCGGGGACGGTGGCGGCCTGGGCGCGGCCGTCGGCCAGCTCCCTTCGAAGGGCCGATACCTGCTTACTCAGCCCGTGAGCGGCGTGCAGAGCAGCGGCGCCCACGGCCGTGGCAGCGGCGGTGGTCAGCAACAGGGCAAGAGGCATGGCGCTCACTGACATACTCCCGGTTTCAATCGATCCCCCGACTTCCTACATCAGCTTGGCCTGTACCGGCACCATGTGTCAGTGCATTACGTCACGAATTGGACAGGTCTTTGTGCCTGAGGTTTAGCCCTGATGTGGGTGTGACCTGCGGGAATGACTCTCCCCCAGGAGATAGGTCACATCCTGGGGGAGATTCGGTCACGGTCGGGGCTCGGAACCGGCCACGCAGGCCGGTCCGGAAGGCCCGAAAGGCCCGAAGGGCCCGGCGGGCGGGCCCGGTGGCAGGCCCCTTCCGGCCGTGCGCGGCCGGTCGCCGACGCGTTCAGCGGGACGCGGCGATGCTCAGCTCAGTCGCTCGATGACCATCGCCATGCCCTGGCCGCCGCCCACGCACATCGTCTCCAGGCCGAACTGCTTGTCGTGGAACTGCAGGCTGTTGATCAGCGTGCCGGTGATCCGCGCGCCGGTCATGCCGAAGGGGTGGCCGACGGCGATGGCGCCACCGTTGACGTTGACCTTGTCCAGCGGCAGGCCGAGGTCACGGTAGGACGGGATCACCTGGGCGGCGAAGGCCTCGTTGATCTCGGCCAGGTCGATGTCGTCGATGCTCAGCCCGGCCCGCTTCAGCGCCTGCCTGCTCGCCTCGACCGGTCCGTAGCCCATGATCTCGGGGGAGAGGCCACTGACACCGGTGGAGACGATCCGGGCCAGCGGGGTCAGACCCAGCTCACGCGCCTTGGTGTCGGACATGATCACCAGCGCCGCGGCGCCGTCGTTGAGCGGGCAGCAGTTGCCCGCGGTGACCAGGCCGTCGGGGCGGAAGACCGGCTTCAGGCCCTGCACGCCCTCCAGGGTGACGCCCGCACGCGGACCGTCGTCCTTGGAGACCACCGTGCCGTCCGGCGTCGTCACCGGGGTGATCTCGCGCTCCCAGAAGCCGTTCTTGAGGGCTTCCTCGGCCAGGTTCTGCGACCGGACGCCGAACTCGTCCATGTCCTGGCGGGTGACGCCCTTGGTCCGGGCCAGGTTCTCCGCGGTCTGCCCCATCGAGATGTAGGCGTCCGGCACCAGACCGTCCTCGCGCGGGTCGTGCCAGCTCGCACCGGACTCCTCGGCGCGGGCCGCGGTGCGGGCCTCGGCGTCGGCGAACAGCGGGTTGTGGGTGTCCGGCCAGCTGTCGGAGTTGCCCTTGGCGAACCGGGACACCATCTCGACACCGGCCGAGATGAACACGTCGCCCTCGCCGGCCTTGATGGCGTGCAGCGCCATGCGGCTGGTCTGCAGGGAAGAGGAGCAGTAGCGGGTGACCGTGCAGCCGGGAAGGTGGTCCATCCCCATCTGTACGGCGATGATGCGGCCCAGGTTGTTGCCCTGCTCGCCGCCGGGGAGGCCGCAGCCGAGCATCAGGTCGTCGATGTCCTTGGGGTCCAGCTCGGGGACCTTGGCCAGTGCGGTCTGGATGATCGTGGCGGTCAGGTCGTCCGACCGCAGGTCCTTCAGCGAGCCCTTGAAGGCCCGGC
This sequence comes from Streptomyces sp. NBC_01260, assembly GCF_036226405.1. NCBI lineage: Bacteria > Bacillati > Actinomycetota > Actinomycetes > Kitasatosporales > Streptomycetaceae > Streptomyces > Streptomyces sp. NBC_01260. The sequence goes on from NZ_CP108464.1 coordinate 5,123,563, forward strand.
CGATGGGGGAACGGGCAGCAGAGACGATCACGGCTTCGGGCATCACGCGGCTCCATGAGGGCTGGAAGGCTGTCTGGCTGGACTGCTCTGGAAGTTACCCGGACGTACTGCTGAGGTCACCCGACAGGGCGTGTGATGCGGGCCTCTTTTCTAAGCGACCGCTCAGTCAGCCGGCGGTGACCGTGGCGGTGCTGGCGGTGGTCGTGGTGGCGGTGCGGCACCCCGCTCATACGTGCCGGGGCGAGGTGCCCGTGTCGGTGCCCGGACGCCGGTCCACCCGGGTGGAGCCGCCCTGCTCCCCGGGCGGCCCCAGCTGCGGATGCGGATGCGGTTCCGTGGCCGCGGGCAGACGCCGCCGCCTGCGGTGCTTGAGGAGCGCCCAGGGTGCCCGCGCCCCGGTCACCTCCGTACCGGCCTCCCTGGCCGCCTGGGAGGCCGCCTTGGCCACCGGCAGCATGTCCTCGCGCCGGGCGCCCTCCAGGCGGTCGGACTCCGGCCACAGCCCGAGCACCGCGCAGACGGTCGGCAGCAGCGCCATCGCGGCCGTCGCGTAGCCCTCGGCCGAGGGGTGGTAGTTGTCCGGGCCGAACAGCTCCCGCGGGTTCGCCTCGAACTCCGGGCCCAGCAGGTCGCCCAGCGACACCGTGCGCCCGCCCTGCTCCACCGAACCGATCGTCTGCGCCGCCGCCAGCTGCCGGCTCGCCCGCCGGGCCAGCCACCGCAGCGGCTGGTAGACCGGCTCGATCGTGCCCAGGTCCGGGCAGGTGCCGACCACCACCTCGGCCCCCGACGTACGCAGCCTGCGCACCGCCGTGGTCAGACAGCGCACCGACTGCGTCGCGGGCATCCGGTGCGTCACATCGTTCGCCCCGATCATGATCACGCAGATGTCCGGGGCCCGGGACGGATCCGCCAGCAGCAGTGAGACCTGCCGCTCCAGATCGTCCGACCGGGCTCCCGGCTGCGCGACATTGCGCAGATCCACCGGCCGCTCCGAGACGGCCGCCAGCCCCGAGGCCAGCAGCGCCCCGGGTGTCTGCCCGGCCCGCCGTACGCCCTGCCCGGCCGCCGTGGAATCCCCCAGCAGCACCAGTTGCAGCGGGGCCGACCCTCCGGCGAACGCCACTCCGTACCGCCCGTCCGCACTCGGCGGGACCGGTGCGCTGCCGCCGCCCACCAGCCGCTTCGCCAGCTGAACCTCCGCCAGCACGACGCCTACCGCCGCAGCGCCCAGCAGCCCGACGCTGCCGCCGCCGTAGGCCGCGCCCGCCGCGATCCGCCGTGCCACCCTCGCTCTCGACACAGTCCGGTCCACCTCCTCGTTGCCCTGCGGCCTCCCCCACGATTGCCTGCGGCGTCGTGGGGGAGGCCGATACCGCCGTACACAGAGCTAACTGCCCCCAAGGCACCGTCGTTCAATCGCTTCGCCCATTCCCGCCCCCGTACGCATACTCTTGCCGCACCATCTCGGAGACCCCGGAGTACACGGTGCAATTCCACGATTCGATGATCAGCCTCGTAGGCAACACCCCGCTGGTGAGGCTGCGCAGTGTGACGGCCGGCATCCAGGCGACGGTCCTGGCCAAGGTCGAGTACTTCAACCCCGGCGGCTCGGTCAAGGACCGGATCGCCCTTCGCATGATCGAGGCCGCCGAACAGAGCGGCGAGCTGCAGCCCGGAGGCACGATCGTCGAGCCGACGAGCGGCAACACGGGCGTCGGCCTGGCGATCGTCGCGCAGCAGAAGGGCTACAAGTGCATCTTCGTCTGCCCGGACAAGGTGTCCACGGACAAGATCAATGTGCTGCGCGCCTACGGGGCCGAGGTCGTCGTCTGCCCGACGGCGGTCGACCCCGACCACCCGGACTCCTACTACAACGTCTCCGACCGGCTGGTCCGTGAGACGCCCGGAGCCTGGAAGCCCGACCAGTACTCCAACCCGAACAACCCGCGCTCCCACTACGAGACCACCGGTCCCGAGCTGTGGGAGCAGACGGACGGGAAGATCACCCACTTCGTGGCGGGGGTCGGCACCGGCGGCACGATCAGCGGCACCGGCCGCTATCTGAAGGACGCCAGCGGCGGCGCGGTCAAGGTCATCGGCGCGGACCCGGAGGGATCGGTCTACTCGGGCGGCTCCGGCCGGCCGTATCTGGTCGAGGGCGTCGGCGAGGACTTCTGGCCGACGGCGTACGACCGGACGGTCACCGACGAGATCGTCGCCGTGTCCGACAAGGACTCCTTCCAGATGACCCGCCGGCTCGCCAAGGAGGAGGGCCTGCTGGTCGGCGGCTCCTGCGGCATGGCGGTCGTCGGCGCCCTGGAGGTCGCGAAGCGGCTGGGGCCGGACGACGTGGTCGTCGTCCTGCTCCCGGACAGCGGGCGCGGCTACCTGAGCAAGATCTTCAACGACGAATGGATGGCGGACTACGGCTTCCTGGAGGACACCGGTCCCTCCGCACGCGTCGCGGACGTCCTCGACTACAAGGAGGGCCCGATCCCGACGCTCGTCCACATGCACCCGGAGGAGACCGTCGGCGAGGCGATCGACGTCCTGCGCGAGTACGGCGTCTCGCAGATGCCGATCGTGAAGCCGGGCGCGGGCCATCCGGACGTCATGGCCGCCGAGGTCATCGGCTCGGTGGTCGAGCGGGACCTGCTGAACGCGCTCTTCGCCCAGCGCGCCTCGCTCACCGACCCGCTGGAGAAGCACATGTCGTTGCCGCTGCCGCAGGTCGGCTCCGGCGAACCGGTCGAGGACCTGATGGCGGTGCTCGGCGGTACGGGCGCGGCGGACGCGGCGATCGTGCTGGTGGAGGGCAAGCCCAAGGGCGTGGTCAGCAGGCAGGACCTGCTGGCCTTCCTCGCCAAGGACGCGGCAGCGGTCACCAAGCCGTAGACCGGGCCCGCGGGAGAAGACGCAGGCCGGGCCCGCGGGAGGAGCCCGCGCGCGGGCTTCGCGAAAACGGTACGAGCGCGACACGTACCCGCAGCACCGGCTTAACACGGCTCGGGCAGATTGGTGGGTGTCGGCAGGGAAACCCGCCGGCACCTGTACGGCGACACGGACTACGGAGCGGCTCCCGGACCTCCACTGTCGCCCGGATGCGAGACCGGCCCTGACCCGGACCGCGTCCCTCGCGGGGACCGCCGTCGTCCCGCCCCCTGGGAAACCGGGGGTGCGGCGGTCTCCGCGATACATCTGTGCACGGGGACCGCCGCGCCGTCCCGCTCTCCGGTCCGAGGCCGTCCGGTTCCCGCCGCCGCTCAGTCCTCCCAGTCGGACTTCTGCCCCTCGACGTCCCGGCGCCGGAAGAGCCGCCCGCCGCGGGCGACCTGGAAGGCGTTGACACCGACGATCCCGAGCCAGGCCACGACCAGCCCCTGGATGCCCGCGTTGGCGACACCGATGGCCGACAGCGGGATGGCCAGGACCAGCGAGATGATCGCGAATCCGTACTGCTCACCGAAGTGCCCCGCGGGGGGCTCCGGCGAACTCGCCCCCCGGGCGACGACGATCTGCTGCTCCGCGAGATGACGCCTGACCCGCCGGTCGAGCGTGCTGTCGAGCCGCTGCTCCACCTTCTCCAGGAACGACTCGACGAGCGCGGACTCGTACTCGGCCCCCAGCTCGCTGCGGGCCTGAAGGGTGGCGTCGAGTTCCTTCTTGAGCTCGGTGTCGGGTGCGTCCATATCCCTACGGTACGAAGCCGGGGCGGCCGGGTCAGTGGGGCTAACCCCCCTGTTTGTACGGGGGATCGGCGCTGTGCCGGCCGCGGGGGCGGGACTGCCCGGAGAGGGAGGCACACCGGCTCCTCCCCTGCCGGGCGGGTGATCGTCCTGTTCCGGCGCTGAGACGCCGACGCGAGGAACTCGTGGGGGCCGTCGCCTGGTTCCCCGGCCCGCTCCCCGGCCTCCCGCCGCCGAATCGGCGGGCCGGCTGCTACGGCCCGCGCCGCAGCAGGTTGATGATGGTCACGGGACGGTTACGCGCGTACGGTAGCGGGCCGCCGGGCCGCCGGTCCGCCGGACACCGAAGGCCGTGATTGATCCAGGAGTGATCACCGCTCCCCCGCAGGCCCGCGACGGGCTTGGGGGCGGCGCAGGCCGAGCCGGCAGCGGGCGGAGCTTCTGTGAGCCGTCCGGGCCGGGGCCGGAACGCGGCCGTCTGCATATGGACATGCAGACGCCTTGCTGGCTGAATGGATTCGTCGGTGCCGGACCGCGGCGCGACGGATCTACCGAGGGGACAGGATGAGCGGGAGCAGCCCGGCCGCGAGGTTGCAGCAGCTGTTCGAGGGGCGCAGGCTCACCCCCACCCAGCGGCGCATCGCGCACTCGATGGTGCGAAGGGCCGGCGACGCCCCGTTCCTGTCCAGCGTCGAGCTGGCCGAGCTGGCCGGGGTGAGCCAGCCCTCCGTCACCCGGTTCGCCGTGGCGCTCGGCTTCGACGGCTACCCCGCGCTGCGCAGACATCTGCGCGAGGTCACCCCGGCCGGACCTGTCGCGGGCACCGGGCAGGACACGTACAACGAGTACCAGCAGGCGGTGCTCGCCGAGATCGAGAACCTGCGCCACCTCGCCGAACTGCTCGCCGACCCGGGCCCGGTCGAGCGGGCCGGGCGGCTGCTCGCCGCCTCGCGTCCACTGCCCGTGCTCGGGCTGCGCGCCGCGTCCTCGCAGGCCCGGGGCTTCGGGTACTTCGCCGCCAAGGTCCACCCCGACGTCCGGGTGCTCGACGAGGGCGGCAGCATGCTGCACGACCGGATCGACGCCGCCCGCCGGGCCGGGGCCAGTGCGCTGATCTGCTTCGCGCTGCCGCGCCACCCGAGGGAGGTCGTGGACGCCCTCGCGTACGCGCGGGAACAGGGGCTGACCGTGGTATCGGTCGCGGACTCCGCCTTCGCCCCGGTGGCCGGCCACAGCGATCTGCTGATCCCGGCCGCCGTCGGGACCGGGCTCGCCTTCGACACGGCCTGCGCCCCGATGCTGCTCGGGCGGGTGCTCCTGGAGTCCATGTGCGACGCCCTGCCGGACGCGCAGGCGCGGCTGGAGGAGTTCGACGCGAGGGCGGCGGCGCGGGGCCTGTTCATCGAGTGAACCGCGCGGCCACGCGCGCCCCCGCGCAGCACGACGGCTCCCGGTCGCCGCTCGGGTCCGGCTCCTGATCCGTGTCCCGGGCGCCGCTCGGGCACGCGCCTCGATCCGTTTCTCAGGCATCGCTCATGTACGGCCCCTAATCTGCGCCCACGGAACGAGCACAGGGCCCGTCGGAAGGGGTACGGACGTGGGGCGCGGAGCGCAGTCGTTGGCGAGAGTGGCCGTGATCGTACGGGCCGGCGCGGCACCGATGTGGTGGCCGGGGCTGCTCGCCGCGGCCATCGGGGCACTGGTGCCGGGGCTCACCGGCCGGCGCATCGGACTGCTGACCGGGGCCGCGCTGTTCCTGGTCACGATGGCCGTCGTGGCTTCGGCGCGCGGCAAGCGGTACACCGCACTCGCCCGGGGCGCCACCCGGGCGGGCCGCGCCGACTTCCTCCAGGACCGGGCCGTGACGGTACGCAACTGGCGTCGCGGGCACCGATGGTGGCTGCTCGGGGCGTTCCTCGTGGCCGTCGCGAGCGCGTTCGTGCTGCCCGGGGCGGGCGGGCTGCTGCTCGCGGGGGCCGGGGCCGGGCTCTGGGCCAAGGCCGTCCGGATCGGGCAGCGGGAGCGCCGGGACGACGCCCTGTACTGGGTCCGTACGGACTGGGTGGAGCGCGGGCGGCCCGCAGGCAAGCGGGTCGAGGCGTACCGGACGACGGGGCCGGTGGCGGGGGACGCCGCGCCCGGTGGGGCGCGGCGCTCCCGCTGACCGGCCGGTCAGACCTCCAGATCGGCCTCGATCTTCTTCAGCTTGTGGCGGGCCATGGCCAGGTTGGCTCGGCTGGAGTCCAGCACCAGGTAGAGGAACAGGCCGTTGCTGCCACGGGTCTTGAGCAACCGGATCAGGTGGTACTGGGTGCCCAGGGTGATCAGGATGTCCTCGATCTCGTCCTGGATGCCCAGGTGTTCCATGGTGCGGAGCTTGGCGCGTACGACGTCGGTGTTGCCGGCCGCGGCGACCTCCAGGTTGAATTCCTTGCCGCCGCCGAGGGTGCCCAGCGCCATGCCGCTCGTGTAGTCGACGAGGGCGACACCGACGGTGCCCTCGATGGACGTCATCGCTTCCTTCAGTGACGCTTCGGTGTTCGCCATGAGTGCTTGATTCCTTTCCCTGACCGGCCGCGATGACCGGTTCCGTTTCTGTGGGGTGAGGCTCTGTGCGGTGCGGATGGCGGGCCGCGTTGTCAGGGGGCGGCCGGCCGCGTCATGTCGTGCGGTGGGGCAGGGTGCCGGGCTCCTGCGGGGTGCGTGGTCCGGGCGGCCGTGTGCCGGGTGCCGGCTGCGGGGTGCGTTCCAGCGCGGCGTCGACGAGCTGACCGATCCTGGTGCCGGCCCGGCGGCCCTCCAGATGGAGCCTGCCGACGTTGATCCGGTCCTCGGCCAGCAGCGTCAGTACGGCCGACGATCCCGCGGCGTACGCCGCGATGTAGCCCGTCTCGCCCCGTACGAGCAGTTCGCGGAAGCCGCCCCGGCCGGTCGCCTCCGTCATCCGGATCGAGACGCCGAGCGCGGCCGCGGTCAGTGCGGCGACCCCTTCGGCCTCCACCCCCGGGGTGTCATGGGCGAGAACGAGTCCGTCGGTGCTGGCCGCCAGGGCGCCGGCGAGGAGCGGCACCCGCGCCCGCAGCCGCTGGAGTTCGGCCAGGACGTTCTGGACTTCGGCCTCGGGCACCATCAGCTGTCTCCTCCCGGCACGCTGTCTGAGCGCGCGTATCACAGGGCCTCCAATGCGTCTCGGAGCCGGCGCAACAGGGCGACGTCGGGATCGGCCGTGACCTCGGGCAGCTCGATCCGGGCGGTCGCGGGGGCGGCCGGGCCGGTCGGCTCCCGGACCGCTTCCACCAGCCCGGAGGCGGCCAGCCGGCGCAGGTCGACCAGGGTGTGGAACGCCGATCTGCCCAGCTCCTGGGCGATGTCCGTCGCGGTGCACACCCCGTCCACGCGCTCCAGTACCCGGTGCTGGCGCGGTGGTACGGGGGAGTCGAGCGGGCGGCCGGTCCGTACGAGCGGGGCGCTGTCGCCCGCCGCATCGGGCCAGATCCGGTCCAGCAGCTCGCGGCGCCGGAGCGTCTCGCGCTGCACGGCGTCCACGGGCACGGGGCGGACCGGGCCGATCCAGTGGGCGACCCCGTAACGGAAGCGGGCCGGGGTCCGGGTCGGGGCGAGGGCGAAGAACGCCGCGTCGTACAGCGCCCCCAGGTGGCACAGCTCCAGCGCGCCGCCCGCCACCCGGCCGCTGTCCACGAGGTAGCGGCCGACCCGCTGTCCGGCGCCCGCCTGGGCGACCGCGTCCCACCAGCCGTCGCGGTGCAGCGCGCCGCCCCGGGTGAGCAGGACGTCGATACCGGGCGTGGCCGGGCTCTCGGCGTGCACCACCTTGCCGTCGGCGAGGTAGAGGGTGCCGCGGTCGCGCATCAGGGCGCCGGTGGCCCGTTCGGCGGCGAGGCGCTGGAGCATGGGCGAGAGCGCGGCGGCGGGGGAGGGCGCGGGGGCGGTCGTTCTCATGCCAGGACCAGCCGCTCGGCCATCTCGCCCAGCCGTATCCGGGCCAGGGCCAGATTGCCCTCCGCGCGGTCCAGCCACAGGTGGAGGAAGACGCTGCTGTCGAAGTCCGTCTCGACGAACCGGAGGATGTGGTACCCGGCCCGGGTGGTGACGATGACGTCCTCGACCGGGCACGCCGTTCCCGTAACACCCGTACTGTCGGCGGCGGTTGGCGGCTGCGGTAATCCGAGGGCGAAGGCGGGCTGCTCGGCCGCCATCCGTGCCACCTCGGCCGTCTCGGCGGCGGTGGCCTCGTGATCGCCGTTGGGCGAGTCACCGATGGTGCCGAGGGCGAGACCGCTCGTCCAGTCGACCACGGCGGCACCACGGGCACCGGGCAGTCTCATGGCGTCGAGCAGGCACTCGTCGATTCCGGGCACGCGGACTCCCCTCCGACGCTGCGTGCGGCTGTGACCCTGAGGTTACGCAACGTGCTCACGCCTGGTGGAGGTTCTGGCATTTTCCACAGGTACATGCAGGTGGCGGTGGGAAAATGCCCCGCCGCACGCCGGAGGGGGGCCGTCCGGACGCCGGTCGGGACCGGGGTGCGCCGCCCTGTTGACTGGAGCTATTCAGCCGATCAAGATGTGAATAGAAAATTCACAGTCGCGAGGAGGCATTGCCATGTCAGGACCCCGCCCCGTACGGGCACCGCGCGGTACCGACCTGAGCGCCCTGGGATGGCAGCAGGAAGCCGCGCTGCGGATGCTGCAGAACAACCTGGACCCCGAGGTCGCCGAGCACCCCGACAAGCTCGTCGTCTACGGCGGCACCGGCAAGGCGGCCCGCGACTGGCGCTCCTTCGACGCGATGGTGCGCACGCTGCAGACGCTCAAGCAGGACGAGACGATGCTCGTCCAGTCCGGGCGGCCGGTCGGCGTCATGCAGACGCACGAGTGGGCCCCGCGGGTCCTGATCGCCAACTCCAACCTCGTCGGCGACTGGGCGAACTGGGAGGAGTTCCGCCGCCTGGAGGCGCTCGGGCTCACCATGTACGGCCAGATGACCGCCGGATCGTGGATCTACATCGGCACCCAGGGCATCCTGCAGGGCACGTACGAGACCTTCGCCGCCGTCGCCGCGAAGAAGTTCGGCGGGACGCTGGCCGGGACGATCACGCTGACCGCCGGGCTCGGCGGCATGGGCGGCGCCCAGCCGCTCGCCGTGACGATGAACGACGGCGTCGCGATCTGTATCGACTGCGACCCGCGCGCCATCGAGCGCCGCATCGAGCACCGCTTCCTGGACGTGCGCGCCGACTCCCTGGAGCACGCGCTCCAGCTCGCGGTCGAGGCACGGGACGCGCGCAGGCCGCTCTCCATCGGCCTGCTCGGCAACGCCGCGGAGCTGCTGCCGCGGATGCTCGCCGAGGGCGCCCCGGTCGACATCGTCACCGACCAGACCAGCGCGCACGACCCGCTCGCCTATCTGCCGCTCGGGGTCGACTTCGACGACATGGCCGACTACGCCACCGAGAAGCCCGCCGACTTCACCCTGCGCGCCCGTGAGTCGATGGCGAAGCACGTCGAGGCGATGGTCGGCTTCATGGACGCGGGGGCCGAGGTCTTCGACTACGGCAACTCGATCCGCGGCGAGGCCCAGCTCGCGGGCTACGGCCGGGCCTTCGACTTCCCGGGCTTCGTGCCCGCGTACATCCGGCCGCTCTTCTGCGAGGGCAAGGGCCCGTTCCGCTGGGCGGCCCTGTCCGGCGAGGCGTCCGACATCCACAAGACCGACAAGGCGATGCTCGAACTCTTCCCGGAGAACGAGTCGCTGCACCGCTGGATCAAGATGGCCGGCGAGCGCGTCCAGTTCCAGGGGCTGCCCGCCCGCATCTGCTGGCTCGGCTACGGCGAGCGGGACCGGGCCGGCGAGCGGTTCAACGACATGGTGGCGAGCGGTGAGCTGGCCGCACCGCTGGCCATCGGGCGCGACCACCTGGACTGCGGGTCCGTGGCCTCCCCGTACCGGGAGACCGAGGCCATGCTCGACGGGTCCGACGCGATCGCCGACTGGCCGCTGCTGAACGCGATGGTCAACGTGGCGTCGGGGGCGTCCTGGGTCTCCATCCACCACGGCGGCGGCGTGGGCATGGGTCGCTCCATCCACGCGGGCCAGGTGACGGTGGCCGACGGTACGAAGCTGGCCGGCGAGAAGATCCGCCGGGTGCTGACGAACGACCCGGGCATGGGCGTCATCCGGCACGTGGACGCGGGGTACGACATCGCGGAGTCGGTCGCCTCCGACAAGGGTGTGCGGGTGCCGATGCGGGAGGACGGGGCGTGACGGCGCCGGGCGGACACCGGCCGGCCCCGTCCTTCCAGGAGATGTGGCGGGAGCTCGCTCCCATCGGACGGCACCCGGACAGCGGCGGCTACCGCCGTTACGCCTGGACCTCCGCCGACACCGACTGCCGCACGTGGTTCCGGGCGCAGGCCGAGGCGCGCGGGCTGACTCCGGAGACCGACCGCAACGGCAACCAGTGGGCCTGGCTCGGCGACCCCCTGGCCGGGGACGCCGTCGTCACCGGGTCGCACCTCGACTCGGTGCCGGACGGCGGGGCTTTCGACGGGCCGCTCGGGGTCGTCTCCTCCTTCGCCGCGCTCGATGAACTCCGCCGCAGGGGGGTGGAGTTCACCAGACCGCTGGCCATCACCAACTTCGGCGACGAGGAAGGCGCCCGCTTCGGCCTCGCCTGCGTCGGCTCCCGGCTCGCCGCCGGGCAGCTGACCGTCGAGGCCGCGCACCGGCTGCGGGACGGGGACGGTGTCACGCTCCCGCAGGCCTTGGCGGCGGCCGGGTACGACCCCGACGCCATCGGGCCCGACCCCGAACGGCTCGCCCGCATCGGCGCGTTCGTCGAGCTCCACGTCGAGCAGGGCCGCGCCCTCGACCTCACCGGCGACCCCGTCGGCATCGCCTCCGCGATCTGGCCGCACGGACGCTGGCGGTTCGACTTCCGGGGCGAGGCCAACCACGCGGGCACCACCCGGCTCGCCGACCGGCGCGACCCGATGCTCACGTACGCCGAGACGGTGCTGGCCGCCCGCCGGGAGGCGGAGCTGGCCGGCGCCCTCGCCACCTTCGGCAAGATCGCCGTCGAGCCGAACGGCGTCAACGCCATCCCCTCCCTCGTGCGCGGCTGGCTCGACTCCCGGGCCGCCGACCAGGACACCCTGGACACCGTCGTCACCGGGATCGAGCGGGCCGCCCGGGAACACGCCGAACGGGCCGGGATCGATCTCGACGTCGTACGGGAGTCCTTCACACCCGTCGTGGAGTTCCAGCACGCCCTGCGCGACGAGCTGGGCATGATCCTGAAGGGTGCCGCCACCCGTGGCGACGGCCGCGCCGCGCCCGTACTCGGCACCGGAGCGGGACACGATGCGGGTATTTTGTCCGCTTCGGCCCCTACCGCCATGCTGTTCGTCCGGAACCCCACCGGGATCTCGCACTCGCCGGCCGAGCACGCCGCCGAGGACGACTGCGTGGCCGGGGTGATCGCACTCGCCGATGTACTGGAAGGTCTCGCGTGCCGATGACAACGGAGCCGACGGGCAGGCCGACAGCCGAGCCCGCGACGGAGCCCGCAACGGAGCCGACCGGCAGGCCCGGCACCGTGACGTACTGGCTCTCCCATGCCTGGCTCGGCACCCATGTCGAACCGGGGGTCGTCCTGGAGGTGTCCGGCGGGCTGATCACCGGGGTGCGGACCGGAGCCGGCTCCCCGCCGACCGGCGCCACCGTGCTGCACGGGCTCACCCTGCCCGGTCTCGCCAACACCCACTCGCACGCCTTCCACCGCGCCCTGCGCTCCACCGTCCAGGTCGGCTCCGGCACCTTCTGGACCTGGCGCGAGACCATGTACCAGGTCGCGGCCCGGCTCACCCCCGACACGTACTACGAACTGGCCCGTGCGGTGTACGCCGAGATGGCGCTGGCCGGCATCACCGCGGTCGGCGAATTCCACTATCTGCACCATGCGCCCGGCGGCACCCCGTACGACGACCCGAACGCGATGGGCGCGGCCCTGATCGCGGCCGCGCGTGAGGCCGGCATCCGGATCACACTGCTGGACACCGCCTATCTCGCCGCCGGGTTCGGCAGCCGGCCCTCCCAGTACCTGAAGCCCGACCGGCACCAGATGCGCTTCTCCGACACCACCGCCGAGGCCTGGGCCGAGCGCGTCTCCCTCCTCAAGGGCGACGAACACGCCCTGATCGGCGCCGCCGTCCACTCCGTGCGCGCCGTGCCCGCCGCGCAGCTCGCCACCGTCGCGGCATGGGCGCAGGAGAGGCAGGCGCCGCTCCATGTCCACCTCTCCGAGCAGACCGCGGAGAACGACGCCTGCCTCGCCGTCCACGGCTGCACCCCCACCCGGCTCCTCGCCGACCACGGGGTACTCGGCCCGCGCACCACCGGCGTCCACAACACCCATCTCACCGATGAGGACATCGCGCTGATCGGCTCCACGGCCACCGGCACCTGCATGTGCCCGACCACCGAACGCGATCTCGCCGACGGCATCGGCCCCGCCGTCGCCCTCCAGCGGGCCGGCTCCCCGCTCTCGCTGGGCAGCGACAGCCACGCGGTGATCGACCTCTTCGAGGAGGCCCGTGCGATGGAGCTCAACGAGCGCCTGCGCACCCGGACCCGCGGCCACTGGACCGCCTCCGCGCTGCTGCGCGCCGCCTCCGCCGACGGGCACGCCGCGCTCGGCCGGCCCGACGCGGGCATCCTCGAACCGGGTGCGCCCGCCGACCTGGCGACCATCGCCCTGGACTCCGTCAGAACAGCGGGGCCGGTACCCAGACTGGCTGCCGAAACAGCCGTATTCGCCGCCTCCGCGGCCGATGTGCGCCATACGGTGGTCGCCGGACGGCACATCGTGCGCGACGGACATCACGCGCTGGTCGCCGACGTCCCCGCAGCACTCGCGAAGGCCATCGCGGCCCTGCACCGCTGAGCGGCCCCGAGAAGCCGCCCGGCCCCGCGCCCCCGCCGAAGCCGACACGCAAGGAGAGCAGTCCCCCGATGACGACGACCGCCATCACCCACATCGCCGCACTGGTCACCAACGACCCCTCCCTCGGTGACAATTCCCCCCTCGGACTGATCCAGGACGCGGCCGTCGTCATCGAGGGCGACCGGGTCGTCTGGACCGGTGAATCCAGCAAAGCACCCGCCACTGACAACGCCGTCGACGCCGCAGGCCGGGCCGTGATCCCCGGCTTCGTCGACTCCCACTCCCACCTCCTCTTCGCGGGCGACCGCACCCAGGAGTTCAACGCCCGGATGTCCGGCCGGGCCTACACCGCGGGCGGCATCCGCACCACCGTCGCGGCCACCCGCGCCGCCACCGACGAGGAGCTCTCCGCCAACGTCGCCCGCTACCTCGCCGAGGCGCTGCGCCAGGGCACCACGACCTTCGAGACCAAGTCCGGCTACGGCCTCACCGTCCAGGACGAGGCCCGCGCCCTGCGCATCGCGGCCCGCCACACCGACGAGGTCACCTTCCTGGGCGCCCACATCGTCTCGCCGGACTACGCCGACGACCCGGCCGGATACGTCGACCTGGTCACCGGCCCGATGCTCGACGCCTGCGCCCCGTACGCCCGTTGGATCGACGTCTTCTGCGAGAAGGGCGCCTTCGACGGCGACCAGGCCCGCGCCGTCCTCACCGCGGGCCGCGCCAAGGGCCTGCACCCCCGCGTCCACGCCAACCAGCTCGGCCACGGTCCGGGCGTCCAGCTCGCCGTCGAACTCGACGCGGCGTCCGCCGACCACTGCACCCACCTCACCGACGCCGACATCGACGCCCTGGCCCAGTCCGCCACCGTCGCCACGCTGCTCCCCGGTGCCGAGTTCTCCACCCGCGCCACCTGGCCCGACGCCCGCCGCATCCTCGACGCGGGCGCCACCGTCGCGCTCTCCACGGACTGCAACCCGGGCTCCTCGTTCACCTCGTCCATGCCGTTCTGCATCGCACTCGCCGTGCGCGACATGGGCATGACCCCCGACGAGGCCCTCTGGTCCGCCACCGCGGGCGGCGCCGCGGCCCTGCGGCGTACCGACATCGGGCGCATCGGCCCCGGCGCCCGCGCCGACCTGGTCGTCCTGGACGCACCCAGCCATGTCCACCTCGCCTACCGGCCCGGCGTACCGCTGGTGCACGAGGTCTGGCGGCGCGGTGAACGCACGGGCGCCCGGAAGCACGGCTGATGTCACGTCAACAACGCGGAAGGACCTGCCCTTCGTCGGGGCAGGTCCTTGTGTCCGGCAGTCCTCGCGAGCGCGTTGCGAGGTGCCCGCTCATTCCTCCAGCGTCAGGCCCTTGCGGAGCTTGACCAGGGTGCGGGAGAGCAGCCGTGAGACGTGCATCTGCGAGATGCCGAGCTCCTCGCCGATCTCCGACTGCGTCATGTTGGCGACGAACCGCAGCGAGAGGATGGTCCGGTCGCGGCCGGGCAGCGAGGCGATCAGCGGCTTCAGGGACTCGACGTACTCGATGCCCTCCAGTCCGTGGTCCTCGTAGCCGATCCGGTCGGCCAGCGCGCCGTCGTTCTCGTCCTCCTCGGGCTTGGCGTCCAGCGAGCTCGCGGTGTACGCGTTGCTCGCGGCCATGCCTTCGACGACTTCTTCGTTGCTGATACCCAGGCGGTGGGCGAGCTCGCCCACGGTGGGCGAGCGGTCCAGCTGCTGGGCGAGCTCGTCGCCCGCCTTGGCCAGGTCGAGCCGGAGCTCCTGGAGGCGCCGCGGTACGCGCACGGACCAGCTGGTGTCGCGGAAGAAGCGCTTGATCTCACCGACGATGGTCGGCATCGCGAAGGTCGGGAACTCGACGCCCCGGCTGAGCTCGAAGCGGTCGATCGCCTTGATCAGGCCGATGGTGCCGACCTGGATGATGTCCTCCATCGGTTCGCTGCGGGAGCGGAACCGGGAGGCGGCGAACTTGACCAGGGCCATGTTCAGCTCGACGAGCGTGTTGCGTACGTAGGAGTACCCGTGGGTGCCCTCTTCGAGGGATTCGAGCCGGGCGAAGAGCGTCTTCGAGAGCGCCCTGGCGTCCAGCGGGCCCATTTCGGCGATGGGCGGGATCTCGGGAAGGTCCGCGAGTGCGCCGGTGGTGATTTCGGTATCGCTGTGGTCACTGCTGGTGGTGCTGTTGCGCGTACCGTCCGGGACGGTCGCGACAGGGGAGTCTGATTCGGTCAGTCCCTGAGGACATACTGACGTCGCGTTGTGGGTACGCGGTTCGTCGAGCCGGGGTGACATGGTCTCCTCCATCGTTCTCGGCATATGGCTGCCGATGCCCATACGTGTTCCTGCGGTGAAGCGGCGCCTCCAAAGCCGGCCAAGTTTTGAGTGTCCCCCTACCCTTACCCGGTCCGTGTGGCTCGTTACAAGCTCCAATTGCCGCTATATGTCCGGTTTGTTGAGGTCTTCGGCTACCGCGTGGCGCACGGAACGCGTACTGTTTCAAGAACGTCAGCGACAGCTGCAACGCATCTGCACGCACAGTGATGCGGACAGTGACGAACGGTGAAGAGGGACGGGCATGGACCGCGGGACGGTCGGCAGTGCGAACCGGGGAAGGCTTCAGGTCGAAGCCCGGACCGTGGGCCGCAGCGAGGTTGTGACGCCGGCGGGCGAGCTTGATCACCACACGGCCGATCTGCTGCGCGAGCCCCTGGAGAGCGCGGTCGAGCAAGGGCGCGCGCGCCTGGTGGTGGACTGCTCGCAACTCGAATTCTGTGATTCCACCGGGCTGAATGTGCTGCTCGGTGCCCGCCTCAAGGCGGAGGCGGCCGGGGGAGGGGTCCATTTGGCCGGAATGCTGCCGGTGGTGGCACGGGTATTCGAGATCACCGGGGCCGAGGCGGTTTTCACCGTTCACGGCTCCCTCGAAGAGGCCCTGGAAGACTGATCGCGGTGCGTTTCACCGCCCCTGAAGCCTGGTGTGTTGCGAGTGTCACGCGATCCACATGGGTGAAGTGGGTGTTGTCACGATTCGGCCGGGCAGGAGACACCCCGGCGAGCCCTCGGTGAGCTGCACGCTCCGTATCCGTCCGGTGCCTGTATTCAGTGTCCGTATCTGTATTCGTATCTGTATCTGTTCGATGGCGACATGGTCAATCGGTGAGGTGAAGCGCTGATGAGCACCACCCGGCAGCATCCGCCGGGCGACCTCGGCCGCGAGCCGGAGGGCGCAGGCGTGGGTGCACACACCGACGCGGACGCACCCGCGGACGCGGGCGTCGGCGCTTCCTCCGACGGGTCCGTCGAGCGGCGGTGGCACACGCTGTCGCTGCGGCAGGTCAGCGGCATCGTGCCGACGGCCCGCGATTTCGCCCGTCAGGCACTCCATGAATGGGGCTGGCTCCCCGCCTCGACCGCCGACCGCCGTGCGGCCGCCGAGGATGTCCTGCTGGTCGTCTCCGAGCTGGTCACCAACGCGTGCCTGCACGCGGAGGGCCCCGAGGAAATCCGTATCGGGTGCACGCCGAAGGCGCTGCGGGTCGAGGTCGTCGACGGTGGCGCGGGACAGCCCGCGCCACGTACCCCGCACCGGGCCGGCCGGCCCGGCGGGCACGGCATGTTCATCGTGCAGCGGCTCTGCCTGGACTGGGGAGTCGTACGGGTGCCGGGCGAACCCGGCAAGACCGTCTGGGCGGAGCTGGCCGCCCCCGCGTAGCCGCCCGCAGGTTTCCCTGCCTGCCCCGGGGCCGTACCCCCCGGGCCCCACGCCCCTTGAAGAGCGCGCCGGATCGGCGCGCTCTTTGTCTTCCCTCCACAAGGCCCCGGGCGTACCTTGAGCGCCAAATCTGATGTGTCGTCAGCTATTTGGGCCGCGCGGAAGCGGCGCACGGCGACTCCCGGCAGGAGGGGAATTCGAGGTGTCGTACCAGAAGCGAACAGCTCTCGCGCTGGCGTCCGGGCTGGCGGGGGCGGTGGTGCTGATGGCCGCGCCCGCCGCTCACGCGACGGTCGTCGACGTCAACTACCAGTGCAAGACCCCGATCGGGGACAAGGCCGCCGTGTCGCCCATCGACATCAAGAGCGTCAAGAGCGGCAGCGGCTACAAGCTCACGATGTCCTTCCAGAAGGGCGTCTCCTCCAGCCCGGTCGAACTGGGCAAGGGGGCGATGAGCCCCAGCGCGGTGATCAAGGTGGGCGGCGCCGACCCGGGCCAGGTCCAGGTCGCCGGAGCGGCCAACTCGGCCGCGATCCCCGCCAACAGCCCCATCAAGATCAGTGACCTTTCGGGGACGTACACCCCGAAGAAGAGCGGAAAGGTCGACTTCACCGCCGGGGTGCTCACCATCAAGGCACTCGGTACGACGACGACCTGCACCCCGTCCAACAACCCGGGCCCCTCGCTCTCCCTCGACGTCAAGGCCGCCGGCGCAGGCGCGCAGAGCGCACCGGATGCCAACGCCTCGCTGCCGAAGACCGGCCCGCTCGACTCGGCGGTGGCGCTCGGCACGCTCGGCGGCACCGTGCTGCTGACCGGCGCGGCCGGGGTGCTGTGGCTGACCAGGCGCGGGCAGCGGGCCACGGGCTGACCCCCGCGAACCGCCGCCGCCGTCACGCACCAGGGAGCCGCCCATGCCGCCGTTGACCGGTCATGCCACCCGATTCGCCCTTGCCGTACCGCTGCTCGCCGCCCTGTGGTGGGCCGTCGCCATGACCGCGGCGGCCGGTGCCGGCGAGCACCCGGCCGCCCCGGCGTGGACGGCGCAGCCCGCGGCGAACGGCGCGGGCCGGGACGGCGGGAGACCGTACTTCTACCTGGAGGGCCTGCCCGGCAGCGTCCTCCAGGACCGCCTCTCGGTCACCAACCCGGGCCCGGAGCCGGTGACCGTACGGCTGCGCGGCGCCGACGCGTACAACACCGCGAAGGGCGGCTTCGCGGTACGCGGCGCGCACGGCTCCACCGGTACCGGGGCCTGGCTGCGGACGGCCGCCACCGAGGTGACCGTGCCCGGCCGGACCCGTGCGCAGGTGCCCGTCTCCGTCACCGTGCCCCAGGACGCACTGCCCGGTGACCACCCGGGCGCGATCGTCGCCGAGAGCGGCGGCCGCTCGGTGGGCGTCCGGGTCCAGCTGCGGGTCGGCGGGCCGACGCTGGCCGCGCTCACGGTCGAGGACGTCACGGTGTCCGGGCGGGCCATCCACTACACCCTGGTCAACCGGGGCAACGCGGTTCTCGCGCCCCGTCTCGCCGTCAGCGCCGACGGGGTGTTCGGCACCCTGCTGCGACGCGGCGCCCGCACCCTGCCCGTCGAGCTGCTGCCCGGACAGCGGGTACGGCTCGCCGAACCGTGGCGGGACACCCCCGCCCTCGACTCCGCCACCGTCCGGCTGCGCGTCACGGCGGCGGGCGGCGCGCACAGCGAGGCCACGGCCCCGGCGCTCTTCGTCCCGTGGGTGCCGGTGACCGGGGGCGCGCTGCTGCTCCTGGCCGGGGCCGCCGCTGGTACGTACGCCCACCGGCGCCGGCGAGGAGCACGGCGGAGCGGGCGCGACGACGGGGCCGTCCCGTCACCTGACCATCAACAGCATTCCGACGAGAGGCACTTGGTGAAGGCGGGAGCGGAATCGTGACTGGACGGACCGGACCGGCGGCACTCCGGAGCGGCGGCCGCGGGCGGGCGGCCCTGCTGCTCGCCGCACTGCTGGCCGCGATACTGCCCGCCCTGCTGCTGACCGCGACCGGCGCCCACGCCACCGGCCGCAGCGCGGCGGACCCGAAACCGGCGGTCACGCTCTCCGGGAAGCAGGCGGGCAAGGGCGGCGAGATCACCGTCAAGGGCAGCGGCTGGCGGGCGAACACCCTGCTGATGATGCTGGTCTGCGGGCAGTCCAGCCCCGCCCGCGGGGTGATCGGCGGGACCAACTCCTGCGCCAACGCGGACGGCCGCGCCGTCACCACCGACTCCAAGGGCGCGTTCGCCAAGAAGCTGCCGGTCGCGGAGCCGCCCGTACCCTGCCCCTGCGTGGTGCACGTCGCCACGGTCACCGGGGACCAGTCCGTGGCCGACGCCGGGTTCGTCGTCGCCGGGCACCCCGTCGCCGCACTGCCCAAGCAGACCGGTGACGGAAAGCTCGCCGTCCTCGCCACCACCCGGCTGGAGGGCGACAGCACCATCCTCACCTGGTTCGGCGCCCCGGCATCGCGCCGTCTCGTCCTGACCGTCGGCAATCTGGGCTCCGCCGCGGTCAAGGACCCGGTCTTCGAGGTCGGCACCGCACACGGCGTCTACGCCCCGCAGTGGGAGGACCGGCAGTGGCGCGGCACCATCGAGCCCGGCCGCAAGGCGCGGATCGAGCTGCCCGTCGAGCTGACGGCGGGCGCCCACGGCGACTACCAGGTCTCGCTGAAGTACGGCACGAAGGTGCTGGCCGAACAGCCCTGGGGGGTCGGCCGCCCGTGGGGCGTGACGCTCTTCTGGATCCTGCTCTGCCTCGTCGTGCCCGCCGCCGTGTTCCGTATCGGCATGGCGGTCGTCGACAAGGTACGGCCGCGCTCCGCGCACGCGGCGGCCCGGTCGCGGCGGGGCCCCGACCGGTTCGCCGATGTGACGGCCCGGTTGCCGAGGCTGCGGCGGGCACCCGCGCCGTCCGAGGGCCCCGCGCCCGCGACGGGCGCGAGCACCACCACGGCCGCGTTGCCGTGGTTCAACCCTGATTCCGCACCGTCAGAGCACAGACCGACGACGAAGGGACATTCGTGAGTACGCAACGCAGGACGGTCGCGGCGGGAGTCGCGATGATGATCGGCGGGGCGGGCATGCTGTTCGCCGCCAGCCCTGCCCAGGCCGCCGACATCTCGTACAAGACGGAGTGCATACCCCCGGCCATCTCCGGACTGCCGGCCGTCCAGGGCACCACCCAGGTGCAGCTGACCGCACCCGCCGAGGCGAAGGTCGGGGACACCGTCGAGGTGGTGTGGAAGACGGTCGCGGCCGCCTCCAGGAACCCCGACGTCCTGGACCTGGACAAGGACACCGTCCAGCCGACCGGCACGGTCAAGCTGGGCGGCGCCGCCAGTGGCGACCTGAAGATGGAGGGGCCGCGGCAGAACCCGCCGATCCCCAAGAACTCCGCGATGATCCTGCCGGACATGAAGGGATCGCTGAAGCTGGAGAAGGCGGGTGACCTCACGCTGACGCCGGACGGGTACAACATCAACGTCTCCAAGCCGATCTCGACGGACACCAAGTGCTCCCCGAAGGAGACGGTGAAGCCGGGCGCGACGATCAAGGTCACGGACGGCGGCGGGGGCACGACCGGCGGCACGGACGCCGGGGGCACGACCGCCGGCGGGACGACTGCCGGGGGCACGACTGCCGGGGGCACGACCGCCGGTGGGACGACGGCGGGTGGCACGACCAGCGCAGGCGGTACCGACACCGGGGGCACGGCCACCGGTGGCGACACCGGCGGTACGGACGCCGGGGGCGCCACCGCAGGATCCGGCGGCACCGGCGGTGCCACCGACTTCCCGGGCAAGGAGGTCGCCGTCAACTTCACCTGCAAGTCGCCCGGCCCGCCCGACATCGCCTCCAAGGTGACGATCAACGCCAAGAAGAACGGCGGCAGCTACGGGCTCACGGTCAAGACGGCCAAGGGCGTGATGGAGAGCCCGGCGGACCTGCCCGCGGGCGCGCTCAAGCCGTCCATGCAGATCGTCATCGGCGGCGCCGACAAGGGCTCCGTGGCCGTCAAGGGACCGGGGAACCCCGAGCCCCTGAAGACGGGCAAGCCGGTCGACCTGCCCGACATGACCGGTACGTACAAGCCGGGGGCCTCCGGCAAGTCCACCCTCACCCCGGGCACCCTGACGATCGACGTCACGCTCGGCGTCTCGAAGATCAACATCCCGTGCACGGTCAAGGGCGCCGCGAAGGCGTCGCTCGAACTCGACACCACCGCCCAGCAGGGCGGTGCGTCCGGCGGTGACACCGCGGGCTCCGGCGGAGCGGCGGCGGCCGGCGGCACGGCCTCCGGCGGCGGCCTCGCGGCCACCGGCGCCGAGGACAACGGCGCCCTGCGCGCACTCGGCCTGGTCGCCGGCACGGCGATCCTGCTGGGCGGCGCGGTGTTCACGTTCACCCCGTGGCGCAGGCTGCGGTCCGGCCGGTGAGCTGAACCCGTACGGCACAAAGGCAAGGGGCCTTCGCACCGCTCGGTGCGAAGGCCCCTTCCCTGTGGAGAGTGAGGTCAGTTCACGTCGCCCATGAGCTTCGTGACCTTCCTGCGGTACATCCAGATGCCGAAGCCGGCGACGACCGCGAGTATCGCCTCGACCGCGACGGCGGCCGAGGTGTTCAGGTCGACGTCGAGCTGCGGGGAGGTGAGGAGACCGGTCAGGGAGTCGCCCGCGGTGACCGCGAGGAACCAGACACCCATCATCTGGGAGCTGTACTTCGCCGGGGCCATCTTCGTGGTGACCGACAGGCCGACCGGCGAGAGGCAGAGCTCCGCGACGGTCTGGATGAAGTAGATCGCCACCAGCCACATCGGGCTCACCCGGCCGCCGTTGGCCGCGGTGTCGATCAGCGGGATCATGAAGACGATGAACGAGATGCCGATCAGCGTGAGGCTGGAGGCGAACTTGACGGCGGTGCTCGGCTCCTTGCCGCGCTTGTTCAGCCACAGCCACGCCGAGGCGACCACGGGGGCCGCCGCCATGATGAAGACCGGGTTCAGCGACTGGTACCAGGACGTGGGGAAGTCGAACCCGAACAGGCTGTTCGTGGTCGAGTTCTCACCGAAGATCGACAGGGTCGAGCCGTTCTGGTCGTAGATCATCCAGAAGACGGCGGCGACCACGAAGAACCAGATGTAGCCCGACAGCTTGGACTGCTCGACCTCGGTCAGGTCCTTGTCGCGCTTCATCCGGACCAGGACCGCGACCGGGATGACCAGACCGGCGATGGTGATCGGCAGCAGCGCCCAGTCGGCGAAGTTGCCGGTGACGGCGAGCAGGCCGTAGAAGACGGTCGCGACGATCAGCCAGATCAGGCCCTTGCGCAGGACGGAGCTCTTCTCCTGTGCCGTCGCCGGAGTGGCGACGACATCGCTCTCCCGGCTCAGATGGCGCGAGCCCAGCAGGAACTGGGCGAGGCCCAGCGCCATGCCGATCGCGGCGAGCGCGAAGCCGAAGTGCCAGTTGACCTTCTCGCCGATGGTGCCGATGGACAGCGGGGCGAGGAAGGCGCCCAGGTTGATCCCGATGTAGAAGAGCGTGAAGCCACCGTCACGGCGCGGGTCCTCAGGGCCTTTGTAGAGGTGGCCGACCATCGTGGAGATGTTCGCCTTCAGCAGGCCGGAGCCGAGCGCGACGAGCACCAGACCAGCGAAGAAGGACGCCGCGTTGGGCAGTGCGAGCGTGATGTGACCGAGGATGACGACACCGGCGCCGATGGAGACCGTCTTGCGCGGCCCCCAGAAGCGGTCGGCCATCCAGCCGCCGGGCATGGCGAGCAGGTAGACCATCGCCATGTAGACGGAGTAGATCGCCGTCGCCGTGGTGGCACTCATGTGCATGCCGCCGGGGGCGATCAGGTACAGCGGGAGCAGCGCCTTCATGCCGTAGAAGCTGTAGCGCTCCCACATCTCGGTCATGAAGAGCGTGGCCAGGCCCCGGGGGTGGCCGAGGAAGGTCTTTTCTACGCCAGGGGAACTGGCAGGGTCCTTCGTCAGGCTGGACGCCATGGTCGATCCTTGCTTGCTCGGGACGCGTCGCCACTTGCAGCGGTACGCGCCCGGTGGGGGGAGGCCGGCACCGACGCGGGTACGCCCACCGCGTCGGGATCCACGCCCGGTGCCTTCATTGGCGTTCCGGGCCCGGCCCACAGGTCATTCACTGAGACTTCCGGACTGGCGGGTACCAGTCCTGCACACAAAAGAGACCCTTGGCGCTAATAGCTGCCCAAAGGTCTTTGAGTCGTGCAACAGGCGTTGAGACACCATACGACATGACAGAACCCGATATGGAAGGACTTGAGACATGAATCACAGGTCAGAGTGCGATCACACTCCCATATTCGAAGGTCTGATCGTGGGTGGGGTACAGACCCGCAGGGCTTTTGGATCACCTCCCTCCTGGTCCGCTGCGCGGACTACCATCACTCCATGACCCGTGTACTGCTCGCCGAGGACGACGCATCCATCTCGGAGCCATTGGCTCGCGCCCTGCGTCGGGAGGGTTACGAGGTCGAGGTCCGCGAAGACGGTCCGACCGCTCTCGACGCCGGCCTCCAGGGCGGCATCGACCTGGTCGTACTCGACCTGGGGCTGCCCGGGATGGACGGCCTCGAAGTCGCCCGCAGGCTCCGCGCCGAGGGCCACACCGTGCCGGTCCTGGTGCTGACCGCCCGCGCCGACGAGGTCGACACGGTCGTCGGCCTCGACGCCGGCGCCGATGACTACGTCACCAAGCCCTTCCGGCTGGCCGAGCTCCTGGCCCGGGTCCGGGCGCTGCTGCGCCGCGGGGCCACCGAGCCCGCCCCGCAGCCCGCCACCCACGGGGTCAGGATCGACGTCGAGTCGCACCGGGCCTGGATGGGCGACGAGGAACTCCAGCTCACCGCCAAGGAATTCGACCTGCTGCGGGTCCTGGTGCGCGACGCGGGCCGGGTCGTCACCCGCGACCAGCTGATGCGCGAGGTCTGGGACACCACCTGGTGGTCGTCCACCAAGACCCTCGACATGCACATCTCCTGGCTCCGCAAGAAGCTCGGGGACGACGCCGCCAATCCGCGCTACATCGCCACCGTCCGGGGCGTCGGCTTCCGCTTCGAGAAGAGCTGACGTACAGACACACTCATGCGCCGAAGACTGATCAACTCCACCCTCGCCGTGGTGCTCGTGGTGATCGCCGTCTTCGGCGTCTCCCTCGTCATCGTGGAGGCCCGCACCATCAGCAGCAGCGCCCAGGAGAGCGTCGACTCCGAGGCGCTGCGGGTGATCAGCGTCATCGAGAGCCGGCTCCTGGGCTCCGAGCGGATCAACCCCGGGGTGCTGGCCGAACAGGTCGACGACAAGCGCTACGCCCTGGTGAAGATGCCCGGCCGGGCCCCGATCGAGGTGGGCGAGCGCCCCAGCGGCAGCGTGATCAGCGCCACCCAGGTGGGCGAACACGGCGAGCAGGTCACCATTGAGGAGTCCCGCTCCGCCGTCACCCGCGAGGTCGGCCGCACCCTGATGATCATCGGCGCGGTGGCGCTGCTGGCCATCATCTCCGCCGTTCTCCTCGCCGTACGCCAGGCCAACCGGCTGACCTCGCCGCTCACCGACCTCGCCGAGACCGCGGAACGCCTCGGCTCCGGCGACCCGCGCCCGCGCCACAAGCGGTACGGGGTGCCGGAGCTGGACCGGGTCGCCGATGTGCTCGACTCCTCGGCCGAACGGATCGCCCGGATGCTGACCGCGGAGCGCCGGCTCGCCGCCGATGCCTCCCACCAGCTCCGTACGCCGCTGACCGCGCTCTCCATGCGGATCGAGGAGATCTCGGTCACCGATGACCCGGAGACGGTGAAGGAGGAGGCGAACATCGCCCTCACCCAGGTCGAGCGGCTCACGGACGTGGTGCAGCGGCTGCTGACCAACGCCCGCGACCCGCGGACCGGCTCGGCCGTCGTCTTCGACCTCGACGAGGTCGTCAAGCAGCAGATCGAGGAGTGGCGCCCGGCCTACCGGAGCGAGGGCCGCGCGGTCGTCCGCTCCGGCAAGCAGGGGCTGCGAGCCGTCGGTACGCCGGGCGCGGTCGCGCAGGTGCTGGCCGCGCTGATCGAGAACTCGCTGATGCACGGTGGCGGCACGGTCGCCCTGCGCACCCGGGTCACCGGCAACCAGGCGGTCATCGAGGTGACGGACGAGGGCCCCGGAGTCCCCGCCGACCTGGGTGCGCGGATCTTCGAGCGCACCATCAGCGGCCGCAACTCCACGGGCATCGGCCTCGCGGTCGCCCGAGACCTGGCGGAGGCGGACGGCGGCCGCCTGGAACTGCTCCAGCAGCAGCCCCCGGTCTTCGCCCTGTTCCTCAGCCGAGTCGCCCTGAACAGAAAAGAACCGGAACGCCCGGTGCGGTAGGGCCGTATCCGGTTCAGCCGAAGCACACACCCGACCGGAGCCCGGCCCGCCTCTTCCAGGCCGGCGCCGGCAAAATCAAGCCCGTCCGGCGATTGAGGACAGAGCGTCCGCCCGGAAGCCCCCGGGCCATCAATCCGCCCGCTACCGCCGCACCGCATTCGCCTGGACCCGCGCAACGGGAGCCGGCACGGGCGCCGCCCCCGAAGCAGCCGGGGCAGCCGCAGCCGCCGGCCCGGCCCCCGCCCCCGCCGGCTCACTCAGCACGGCCTCTTTGGCAGGCAGCGCCTTGAACACCCAGCTCCGGTACGACCAGAAGCGGAACAACGTCGCGATACCGATCCCGATGATCTTGAAGACATTGCTCTGGACCGGGCTGTTCCAGCCGAACCCGTACGTCGCCACGTACAGCACCCCGGTCTCGATGACCGCCCCCACCGCGCTGAACAGCAGGAACAGCGTCAGCTCCCGGGTCCGGCCGCTCTTGTCGCGGTCCCGGTACGTCCAGTAGCGGAAGCCGACGTAGTTGCAGAGGATGGCGACGAACGTGGCCATCAGGCCCGCCCGGACCGTCGGGATGGCCGTGTAGCGCCACAGCAGGTTGGATACCGCGATATTGACGACCAGACCGACCGCACCGACCACGCCGAACTTGGCGATCTCCCGGGCCAGCAGATCCAGCCGGGCCCGCAGTGCGCCCCGTTCACTCATGGTGATTGCTCAGCCCGTCTGTCGGTTCGTCTTCAGGTTCCGTCAACCCGGCCATGCTAACCAGCCCGTCCGCCGGCCGCCCGGGAGTACCGGCAGGGGTGTGGCGAGGCTGTGACATCCGTCCACCCGTTCCGGGACGGCCCAGGCCCCCGCTCAGCCCCGCCGCGTTTCCTTCGCAGGGCATCGTCGGGCGGCCCCGGAGCGTGCGGATACCCTGGAGGAGTGACGTTCCCGGTAGTCGGCATGGTCGGTGGCGGTCAGCTCGCCCGTATGACCCACGAGGCGGGCATCCCCCTCGGCATCAAGTTCAAGCTCCTCAGCGACACCGCTCAGGACTCGGCGGCCCTGGTCGTGAGCGAAGTCGTCGTGGGCGACTATCGCGACCTGGACACGCTGCGCGCCTTCGCGCGCGGCTGCGACGTGATCACCTTCGATCACGAGCACGTGCCGACCGAGCACCTGCGGGCCCTGGAGGCGGACGGCATCCCCGTGCGCCCCGGCCCCGACGCGCTGGTGCACGCCCAGGACAAGGGGGTGATGCGCGCGAAGCTCACCGAGATCGGCGCGCCCTGCCCCCGCCATCGCATCGTGAAGGACCCGGCCGACGCCGCGGCCTTCGCCCACGAGGCCGGCGGCTTCCCCGTCATCCTCAAGACCGTGCGCGGCGGCTACGACGGCAAGGGCGTCTGGGTGGTCCGCTCCGAGGCGGACGCGGCCGACCCCTTCCGGGCCGGTGTCCCGGTCCTCGCCGAGGAGAAGGTCGACTTCGTACGGGAGCTGGCGGCCAACATCGTCCGCTCGCCGCACGGCCAGGCCGTCGCCTACCCGGTCGTCGAGTCCGTCCAGGTGGACGGCGTCTGCGACACGGTCATCGCCCCCGCCCCCGGGCTGGACGAGCGGCTCGCGGGCGAGGCCCAGCAGCTCGCGCTGCGGATCGCGGCCGAGCTGGGCGTGGTCGGCCACCTCGCGGTGGAGCTGTTCGAGGTCCGGGGAGCCGACGGGAAGCCCGCCATCCTCGTCAACGAACTGGCGATGCGCCCGCACAACTCCGGCCACTGGACGCAGGACGGTGCGATCACCTCGCAGTTCGCCAACCACGTCCGGGCCGTCCTCGACCTCCCGCTCGGCGACCCGCGCCCGCGCGCCACCTGGACGGTCATGAGCAACGTCCTCGGCGGCGACTACCCGGACATGTACCAGGCGTACCTGCACTGCATGGCCCGCGACCCGCAGCTCAAGATCCACATGTACGGAAAGGACGTGAAGCCCGGCCGCAAGGTCGGCCACGTCAACACCTACGGCGACGACCTGGCGGATGTGCGAGAGCGCGCCCGGCACGCGGCCGACTACCTGCGAGGAACGATCACCGAATGACTTCCCCCGCCTCCGCCGCGCCGGTCGTCGGCATCGTCATGGGCTCCGACTCCGACTGGCCCGTCATGGAAGCAGCGGCCAAGGCCCTCGACGAGTTCGAGATCCCCTACGAGGTGGACGTCGTCTCCGCCCACCGCATGCCGCACGAAATGATCGCGTACGGGGAGAACGCCGCGGGCCGCGGCCTGAAGGCGGTCATCGCGGGCGCGGGCGGCGCCGCCCACCTGCCCGGGATGCTCGCCTCGGTCACCCCGCTGCCGGTCATCGGCGTACCGGTCCCGCTGAAGTACCTGGACGGCATGGACAGCCTGCTCTCCATCGTGCAGATGCCCGCCGGTGTCCCCGTCGCCACCGTCTCGGTCGCCGGCGCACGCAACGCGGGCCTGCTGGCGGCCCGCATCCTCGCCGCCCACGACAGCGAGCTGCAGGCCCGCATGGTCGAGTTCCAGAAGGAGCTGAACGACCAGGCGACGGAGAAGGGCAAGCGCCTGCGCACCAAGGTCCGGGGCGCCGACTCCTTCGGCTTCGGGAAGTAGGGCAGTGATGGACCAGCTGGAGCGGGCCCGGGAACTCCTCGCCGAGCACCCCGTCGTCGACGGCCACAACGACCTGCCGTGGGCGCTGCGCGAACAGGTCAACTACGACCTGGACGCCCGCGACATCGCCACCGACCAGTCGGCCCATCTGCACACCGACATCCCGCGGCTGCGCGCCGGCGGCGTCGGCGCCCAGTTCTGGTCCGTCTACGTACGGTCCGACATGGCGGGCGGCGACGCCGTCAGCGCCACCCTGGAGCAGATCGACGCGGTCGCCGAACTGCTGGCCCGCCACTCGGCCGACCTGCGCCGCGCGCTGACGGCCGACGACATGGAGGCGGCCCGCGCCGAAGGCCGTATCGCCTCCCTGATGGGCGCCGAGGGCGGCCACTCCATCAACAACTCGCTGGGCACCCTGCGCGCCCTGCACACCCTCGGCGTCCGCTACATGACGCTGACCCACAACGACAACATCGCCTGGGCGGACTCGGCGACCGACGACCCGGGTGTCGGCGGGCTCTCACCGTTCGGCCACGAGGTCGTACGGGAGATGAACCGCACCGGGATGCTGGTCGACCTCTCGCACGTGGCGGCCACGACGATGCGGGACGCCCTGCGCACGTCCACCGCACCGGTGATGTTCTCGCACTCCTCGGCGCGGGCGATCTGCGACCACCCGCGCAACATCCCCGACGACGTCCTCGCGCAGCTCCCGGCCAACGGCGGTATCGCCATGGCGACCTTCGTGCCGAAGTTCGTCCTGCCGGAGGCCGTCGCCTGGACGCAGTCCGCGGACGAGAACATGCGCGCCCAGGGCCTGCACCACCTGGACACCACCGAGCGGGGCATGAAGATCCACGCCGCGTTCGAGGCGGCGAACCCCCGCCCGATGGCGACCGTCGCGACGATCGCGGACCACCTCGACCACATGCGCGAGGTGGCCGGGATCGACCACATCGGCATCGGCGGCGACTACGACGGCACCGCGTTCCTCCCGCAGGGCCTGGAAGACGTCGCGGGCTACCCGAACCTGATCGCGGAGCTGCTGGGGCGCGGCTGGTCCGCCGCCGACCTGGCCAAGCTCACCTGGCACAACGCGGTACGGGTGCTGCGCGCCGCGCAGGACGTGTCCCGCGACCTGTCCGCCCGCCGCGGCCCGTCGCACGCCACGATCGAACAGCTGGACGGCTGACCGGCCGGCCGGGACCGCGTTCTGCCCAGGGCCCGTCCGGCGGTTCAGGACCGGGCAGGCCCTGCGGGCCGGCCCTCAGCCGGCGCAGAGACAGAACGGGTGCCCCGCCGGATCGGCGTACACCCGGAAGCTCCGCTCCCGGTCATCCGCTTCGAGCACCGTCGCACCCAGCGCCAGCACCTCCCGCTCCGCCGCGTCCATGTCCTGCACGGTCAGATCCAGATGGAACTGCTGCGAGCCGTCCGGACGCGGCCACTGCGGCGGTACGAAGCCGGGCGCGGCCTGGAAGGCGAGCGGCGTGCCGGTGCCTCCCGTGAGGTCCACCCAGTCCCCCTGCTGCTCGACCTTGCCACCGAGCACTTCGGCGTAGAAACCGGCCAGAGCGACGGGATCGGGGCAGTCCAGAACGACGGCACCCAGTACGGCAATAGCCATGACGTTTCCTCCTCGGGCAGATTCGGTCAGGCGGTTACCGGCAAACCTGCTCAACCAGTAACCGTTACTGCATGCTCCCCTAATGGAGGTAACGTCGCAACCATGATGGAGAACCAATGAACGGGAACCCGTGAGTGGGAGGGACTCCGCACCCGGCGGACTCGCGCTGGTCGAAGCCCTGGTCAACACCCTGGACGTCGGGACCGGTGCGGACACCCTCGATACGGCCGACGGTCGCGCCGCATTCGCCCTCGCCGAGTCGGACGTCCCGGCGGCCCGCGCCCTCCGCGAGGCCCTGCGCACCGTCTGCCTGGCCCACGCGGGCCATCGCCCGCCCGAGGACGACTCGGTACCCCTGCTCGACCGGCTGCTCGCCGACGCGCCCCTGCGCGTCACCGTGGACGCGGCGGGCGCCGCGGCGCTGCGCCCCGTCGAGGAACCGCCCGGACTGACCGCCCGGGTCGCGGCGGCCATCGCCACCGCGTCGGCCGACGGGACCTGGTCCCGGCTCAAGGCGTGCGAGGCGGCGGACTGCCGCGAGGCGTACTACGACCGCAGCCCGGCGGGACGCCGCCGCTGGTGCTCGATGTCGGTGTGCGGCGCCCGCGCGAAGATGCGCACCTACCGCGCGAAGCGCGGCTGAGGAACGGGCCGGCGCGGCCCCGCCTCGGCCCGAAGGCCTGATCCCCCGGGCCCGGGGGATCAGGCCTTCGGCCGCCCCATCGCCCGGAACGTCCACCCGGCCTCGCGCCACACCACGGGGTCCAGCGCGTTGCGCCCGTCCAGGATGATCCGGCGGCCGGCGGCCTCGCCCAGCACCGCCGGGTCCAGCTCGCGGAACTCGCTCCACTCCGTCAGGTGCAGCACCACATCGGCGCCGCGCACCGCGTCCAGGGCCGTTTCGGCGTAACCGAGCGTGGGGAAGAGGCGGCGGGCGTTGTCCATGCCCTTCGGGTCGAAGACCGTGACCTGGCCGCCCTGGAGGTGGATCTGCCCGGCGACGTTCAGGGCCGGCGAGTCGCGTACGTCGTCCGAGTCCGGCTTGAAGGTGGCGCCCAGGACGCCCACCCGCTTGCCGAGGAACGAGTCGCCGCCGACGGCTTCCCTGGCGAGTTCCACCATGTGGCCGCGGCGCCGCATGTTGATGGAGTCGACCTCGCGGAGGAAGGTCAGCGCCTGGTCGGCGCCCAGCTCGCCGGCGCGCGCCATGAAGGCGCGGATGTCCTTGGGCAGACAGCCGCCGCCGAACCCGATGCCCGCGCGCAGGAACTTCTTCCCGATCCGTTCGTCGTGGCCGATCGCCTCGGCCAGCTTCACGACGTCGCCGTCGGCGGCCTCGCAGACCTCGGCCATGGCGTTGATGAAGGAGATCTTGGTGGCCAGGAAGGAGTTGGCCGAGGTCTTCACCAGTTCGGCGGTCGGGAAGTCCGTCACCACGAACGGGGACCCCTCCGCGACCGGTACGGCGTACACCTCGCGCAGCAGCTTCTCGGCCCGCTCGCTCTGCACGCCGACGACGATCCGGTCCGGGTGCAGCGTGTCGTTGACGGCGAAGCCCTCGCGGAGGAACTCCGGGTTCCACGCCAGCTCGGCCCCCTCGCCCGCGGGTGCGATCTCAGCGAGCCGCGCCGCGAGCCGGGCCGCGGAGCCGACCGGCACGGTGGACTTGCCGACCACCAGGGCGGGCCTGGTCAGAAGCGGTGCGAGCGACTCGAAGGCGCTGTCCACGTAGCTCATGTCGCAGGCGTACTCGCCGTGCTTCTGCGGGGTGTTCACGCAGACGAAGTGCACATCACCGAATTCCGCCACCTCTTCCCATGAGGTGGTGAAGCGCAGCCGCCCGCTGGAGCCCTCGATGCCCGCGACATGGCTCTTCAGGATCTCTTCCAGCCCCGGTTCGTACATCGGGACCCGGCCGGCCGACAGCAGTTCGACCTTCTCGGGCACGACATCGAGCCCGAGCACTTCGAAGCCCAGCTCCGCCATGGCCGCGGCGTGGGTGGCGCCGAGGTAGCCGGTGCCGATCACGGTGATCCTGAGGGCCATGTAGTGCTCCTGTGAGATGCGGACAGACGTGCGGTGAACGAGCATAGTCCTGCCTCTGAATCGCTCCATTCCGGCTGTCGCGAAGCTCACGGCTCCCTCTCCTATGCCGCTGCCGGGGCGGGCGCCTAAAATTGGGTTACTTAACGGTAGTTAGCATCCTGGGGAGTGAGAGTCGTGGCGGGTTCGACCGATTTCGACCTGTACCGTCCGGCCGAGGAGCACGAGATGCTCCGTGAGACGGTGCGTGCGCTCGCCGAGGCGAAGATCGCCCCGTTCGCAGCCGCGGTCGATGAGGAGGCCCGCTTTCCGCAGGAGGCGCTGGACGCCCTGACCGCCGCGGACCTGCACGCCGTCCACGTACCGGAGGAGTACGGCGGCGCCGGTGCCGACGCGCTCGCCACGGTCATCGTGATCGAGGAGGTGGCCCGCGCCTGTGTCTCCTCCTCCCTCATCCCCGCCGTGAACAAGCTCGGCTCGCTCCCGGTGATCCTGTCCGGCTCCGAGGACCTGAAGAAGAAGTACCTGGGCCCGCTCGCCAAGGGCGACGGCATGTTCTCGTACTGCCTCTCCGAGCCCGACGCGGGTTCCGACGCCGCCGGCATGAAGACCAAGGCCGTCCGTGACGGCGACTTCTGGGTCCTCAACGGCGTGAAGCGCTGGATCACCAACGCGGGCGTCTCCGAGTACTACACCGTCATGGCCGTCACCGACCCGACCAAGCGGTCCAAGGGCATCTCGGCCTTCGTCGTCGAGAAGTCGGACGAGGGCGTCTCCTTCGGTGCCCCGGAGAAGAAGCTCGGCATCAAGGGCTCCCCGACCCGCGAGGTCTACTTCGACAACGTCCGCATCCCCGCCGACCGCATGATCGGCGAGGAGGGCACCGGCTTCGCCACCGCGATGAAGACCCTGGACCACACCCGCATCACGATCGCCGCCCAGGCCCTCGGTGTCGCCCAGGGCGCGCTCGACTACGCCAAGGGCTACGTCCAGGAGCGCAAGCAGTTCGGCAAGCCGATCGGCGACTTCCAGGGCGTCCAGTTCATGCTCGCCGACATGGCCATGAAGCTGGAGGCGGCCCGCCAGCTCACCTACTCGGCCGCCGCCAAGTCCGAGCGCCTCGACAGCGACCTCACCTTCTTCGGCGCCGCGGCCAAGTGCTTCGCCTCCGACGTCGCGATGGAGGTCACCACGGACGCGGTCCAGCTGCTG
Organism: Streptomyces sp. NBC_01260; assembly: GCF_036226405.1. Classification (NCBI taxonomy): domain Bacteria; kingdom Bacillati; phylum Actinomycetota; class Actinomycetes; order Kitasatosporales; family Streptomycetaceae; genus Streptomyces; species Streptomyces sp. NBC_01260. The sequence goes on from NZ_CP108464.1 coordinate 5,155,854, forward strand.
GGCGGCTACGGCTACACGCGGGACTACCCGGTGGAGCGGATGATGCGGGACGCGAAGATCACGCAGATTTATGAGGGCACGAATCAGGTTCAGCGGATCGTCATGGCCCGTAACCTGCCGTAGTCCCTCGGCCACGAGTCCCGCCCGTGCGAGACCCGCGCCCCGCGCCCTGTTCACGCCGGGTGCGGGGCGATGCGCTGTCCGGGGCCCAAGCCGCGAGTGCTGCTGCCTCGGAGCGCGAGGGCCCGGGGCTGCTCGTGCGTCTACTTCTCGGCGAAGACTTCCTCGGCGGATGAGGTGGTGACGGCGCGGCGGATCCACTGGTGCAGGAGTTGGGGGTCGCTGCAGTCGGTGATCTTCTCGCGGGTCTCGTGGGTGATGGCGATGCCGCGTGCTTCGAGGACGACCAGGAGGCTCCGCGGCTCGGCCTTCGACCCGGCTTTCGACCCGGCTTTCGACCCGGCCTTCGTCCCGGATTTCCTCCGACATGAAGGACTTGCAGAAAGAGGTATCCACGGCCACCAGGTTCCTCCACTGTTGGGCGGCCGGGCGGTTGCCCAGGCCCTGTGCGGTGAGCTCGACGATGGGGTCGGCGATGTCTTCCGGTGCCTCGCGCAGCGCGGCGGACCGCGTTTTTGAGTACGGCTCCGACGTCCGGATTGTTGGCGGGTGACGTGATCACGTTGGCGTCGGGCGCGGGTCCGGTGCGTCGGGAGGGACCATGAAGTTCTACCTAGTGTGATGCGCCAGAAATCCTGATGGTTAGTCAGTACCCTGTTGTCATGTCACATCCCGGCCCTTCTGCTGTGAAGATCACGTTGTCAGGGGAAGAGCGTGCCGAGTTGGTGCGCCGGACGGAATGGCCAGACCGGCGCTCGGCCGAGAAGGCTCGGATCCTCCTGGCGTGCGCTGAGGGCATGTCGAACGCGGGTGTCGCACGCGTCGTCGGTGTCCAGGCCAAGACGGTTGGCAAGTGGCGTCGGGCTTTCGCCGCAGAGCGGATGGCCGGGCTTGAGGACGCCGGCTGGATCGGCCGACCCAAGGCCGACCTGGTCCTGAACGAGGCTGAGCGGACGCAGCTGACGCAGTGGGCGCGGCGGGCGAAGACCGCTCAGTTCCTCGCGTTGCGAGCCAAGATCGTGCTGCGCTGCGCGGAGGGCGGGACGAACCAGCAGGCCGCGGCCGACCTCGGCGTCGACAGATCGACCGTGGACCGCTGGCGGGCCCGGTTCATCGCCAAACGCCTCGACGGTCTGCACGACGAGCCCCGCTCGGGTCGGCCACCCTCGATCCTTCTCGACCAGGTCGAAGAGGTCATCGTGGCCACCCTGGAGTCGACCGCGGGCAGAGACACCCACTGGTCACGGGCCTCGATGGCTCAGCGCACCGGCCTGTCGAAGTCGACCATCGGCCGGATCTGGAAGAAGTTCGACCTCAAGCCGCACCTGCAGGACTCCTTCAAACTGTCCACCGACCCGCAGTTCGTCGCCAAGGTCGTCGATGTCGTCGGTTTGTACCATCACCCGCCCGAGAAGGCGGTCGTGCTCTGCGTGGACGAGAAATCCCAGATCCAGGCCCTGGACCGCTCACAGCCGGTCCTGCCGATGATGCCGGGCATGCCCGAACGCCGGACCCACGACTACTACCGGCACGGCATCACCAGCCTGTTCGCCGCCTTCAACATCACTGACGGCACCGTCATATCTCAGCTTCACCGCCGCCACCGCGCGATTGAGTTCAAGAAGTTCCTGATCCGGATCGACAAAGCGGTGCCCGTCGGGCTCGACGTCCATCTCGTCTGTGACAACTACGCCACCCACAACACCGCCGAGATCAAAACCTGGCTGGGCAAACACCCCCGCTTCCACATCCACTTCACTCCGACCGGCTCCTCCTGGATGAACCAGGTCGAGCGGTGGTTCGGCCTACTGACCGACAAGCTCATTCGCCGCGGCGTCCACAGGTCCGTGAAGGCCCTGGAGGACGACATCACCGCATGGATCGACACCTGGAACGAGAACCCAAGGCCCTTCACCTGGACCAAGACCGCCGACGAGATCCTCAACTCCCTCGCCGATTACCTCGCCAAGGTCGGAACCGATAGCCAGCAGACAGGGCAGAACTAACCATCAGGATTTCTGGCGCATCACACTAGTGTGATGCGCCAGAAATCCTGATGGTTAGTCAGTACCCTGTTGTCATGTCACATCCCGGCCCTTCTGCTGTGAAGATCACGTTGTCAGGGGAAGAGCGTGCCGAGTTGGTGCGCCGGACGGAATGGCCAGACCGGCGCTCGGCCGAGAAGGCTCGGATCCTCCTGGCGTGCGCTGAGGGCATGTCGAACGCGGGTGTCGCACGCGTCGTCGGTGTCCAGGCCAAGACGGTTGGCAAGTGGCGTCGGGCTTTCGCCGCAGAGCGGATGGCCGGGCTTGAGGACGCCGGCTGGATCGGCCGACCCAAGGCCGACCTGGTCCTGAACGAGGCTGAGCGGACGCAGCTGACGCAGTGGGCGCGGCGGGCGAAGACCGCTCAGTTCCTCGCGTTGCGAGCCAAGATCGTGCTGCGCTGCGCGGAGGGCGGGACGAACCAGCAGGCCGCGGCCGACCTCGGCGTCGACAGATCGACCGTGGACCGCTGGCGGGCCCGGTTCATCGCCAAACGCCTCGACGGTCTGCACGACGAGCCCCGCTCGGGTCGGCCACCCTCGATCCTTCTCGACCAGGTCGAAGAGGTCATCGTGGCCACCCTGGAGTCGACCGCGGGCAGAGACACCCACTGGTCACGGGCCTCGATGGCTCAGCGCACCGGCCTGTCGAAGTCGACCATCGGCCGGATCTGGAAGAAGTTCGACCTCAAGCCGCACCTGCAGGACTCCTTCAAACTGTCCACCGACCCGCAGTTCGTCGCCAAGGTCGTCGATGTCGTCGGTTTGTACCATCACCCGCCCGAGAAGGCGGTCGTGCTCTGCGTGGACGAGAAATCCCAGATCCAGGCCCTGGACCGCTCACAGCCGGTCCTGCCGATGATGCCGGGCATGCCCGAACGCCGGACCCACGACTACTACCGGCACGGCATCACCAGCCTGTTCGCCGCCTTCAACATCACTGACGGCACCGTCATATCTCAGCTTCACCGCCGCCACCGCGCGATTGAGTTCAAGAAGTTCCTGATCCGGATCGACAAAGCGGTGCCCGTCGGGCTCGACGTCCATCTCGTCTGTGACAACTACGCCACCCACAACACCGCCGAGATCAAAACCTGGCTGGGCAAACACCCCCGCTTCCACATCCACTTCACTCCGACCGGCTCCTCCTGGATGAACCAGGTCGAGCGGTGGTTCGGCCTACTGACCGACAAGCTCATTCGCCGCGGCGTCCACAGGTCCGTGAAGGCCCTGGAGGACGACATCACCGCATGGATCGACACCTGGAACGAGAACCCAAGGCCCTTCACCTGGACCAAGACCGCCGACGAGATCCTCAACTCCCTCGCCGATTACCTCGCCAAGGTCGGAACCGATAGCCAGCAGACAGGGCAGAACTAACCATCAGGATTTCTGGCGCATCACACTAGTGCCGCATCAGGCAACGTTCGCCCTGTCGTGACGTGTTGCCCGGTTGCCGTGTTTGGACGGCATTGACCTGGTGACCGGACCATGCCGAATTGCACCGTTGTGAGGCGTGTCGCCCTGGTGGCGCAAGGACGGAGTGGTCAGTTCGCATTGCCGAGGACATCGCCAGCTGCCGCGCGGAAGCCCTTCACGGCCTGGTAGAGGGCGTGCTCTCGCTCGGCGGCGAGAGCGGTGTCCACCACCTTCTGGGAGGAGTCTCCTGAATGGGCGTTCTTCACCATGCGCCGCATCACGTTGGAGAGGTCGCCGGATGCGTGAGCCACACGGTCGGCCGCTTCCACTATCGAAGGCGGACCTTCAAGACTGACAACTTCAACGGCACGGTGGACGTCCCGCGCCAGCTCGACGAAACGGTGGACCTTCTCGTCCACATCCAGCAGGTCAGGAGTCCCTGGCTGGAGTGCGCCCAACACCGCGTCCATGGCGATGTCTCGATCGTGAAGAGCACCGAGGTAGTTCGCGTAGGCGTCCCTGCGATGCTGCCTACGCGACTGGCGAAACTGCGAGCGTGCGGTAGCACGCCCGTTCACCATCGCCGCGCCGATGGTGGCGAAAGAACCTACGGCGGCGCCGAGTAGCGCGGCGATCCCAGCATCCATGATTCCATTTTGCCTCTTCTTCTGAACCGTCAGCAGCCAGGTCTGCGGCCCGGCATGGTCTGGAAGCGGGCAGTCAGAATAATCACGTGGCTGAACGCGTGCAGGTCCGTGAGATCGATGACGACGAGGGCAGGCGGCTGCTGCGGATCGTCCGCCGGAGCGCCGCGTCGGTAGTGACCTGGCGGCGGGCCCAGATGGTGCTGTTGTCCGCCCAGCGCATGCCTGTCGCGAAGATCGCCGAGGTGACGTTCACCAGCGCGGACCGGGTCCGCGATGTGATCCACAACTTCAACACGGGCGGCTTCGACTCGCTCTACCCAAAATACAAGGGCGGACGGACGAGGACGTTCTCGCTGCCCGAGCGTCGGGAGATCAAGAAGATTGCCAAGTCCAAGCCGGCTGAGCACGGCCTGCCGTTCTCGACCTGGAGCCTGGCCAAGCTGGCCGACTTCCTGGCCGCCGAGGGGGTGGTCGACGAGATCAGCCACGAGGGGCTGCGCATCATGCTCTGCGAGGAAGGCGTCTCCTTTCAACGCGTGAAGACCTGGAAGACCTCACGCGACCCTGACTACGCGGCCAAGAAGGCCTGTGTCGAGCACCTCTACTCGATCGCCGACGGCGAGGTCATACCCGACGACGACGAGCCCGAAGTCGTCTTCTGTCTGGACGAGTTCGGGCCGCTCAATCTCCAGCCTCATCCCGGCCGGCAGTGGGCCGAACGCGGCGGCCAGCACAAGGACCCCAAACGTGAGCCCCGGCCCCGCCGGCGGGCGACCTACACCCGCCCGCACGGGGTGAGGCACCTGTTCGCCGCCTACGACCTCGCCAAGGACCAGCTCTACGGTCACATCAAGAAGACCAAGAACCGCTCCAAGTTCCTGGAGTTCTGCCGCTACCTGCGCTCGCTTCACCCGACGGACGTGCGCATCGCGATCGTCTGCGACAACTACTCACCGCACCTGACGACGAAACGGTGCCAGCGGGTCGGGGCCTGGGCCTCGGCGAACAATGTCGAGATCTCCTACACCCGACCAACAGCTCCTGGCTCAACCGGATCGAGGCCCAGTTCACCGCCCTGCGGTACTTCGCCCTCGACGGCACCGACCATTCCAGCCACAAGGCCCAGGGCAGCATGATCCGCCGTTACATAATCTGGCGGAACAAGCACGCCACCCATGAACGCCTACGCGAAGTCGTCAGCAGGGCGAACGTTGCCTGATGCGGCACTAGTGTGATGCGCCAGAAATCCTGATGGTTAGTTCTGCCCTGTCTGCTGGCTATCGGTTCCGACCTTGGCGAGGTAATCGGCGAGGGAGTTGAGGATCTCGTCGGCGGTCTTGGTCCAGGTGAAGGGCCTTGGGTTCTCGTTCCAGGTGTCGATCCATGCGGTGATGTCGTCCTCCAGGGCCTTCACGGACCTGTGGACGCCGCGGCGAATGAGCTTGTCGGTCAGTAGGCCGAACCACCGCTCGACCTGGTTCATCCAGGAGGAGCCGGTCGGAGTGAAGTGGATGTGGAAGCGGGGGTGTTTGCCCAGCCAGGTTTTGATCTCGGCGGTGTTGTGGGTGGCGTAGTTGTCACAGACGAGATGGACGTCGAGCCCGACGGGCACCGCTTTGTCGATCCGGATCAGGAACTTCTTGAACTCAATCGCGCGGTGGCGGCGGTGAAGCTGAGATATGACGGTGCCGTCAGTGATGTTGAAGGCGGCGAACAGGCTGGTGATGCCGTGCCGGTAGTAGTCGTGGGTCCGGCGTTCGGGCATGCCCGGCATCATCGGCAGGACCGGCTGTGAGCGGTCCAGGGCCTGGATCTGGGATTTCTCGTCCACGCAGAGCACGACCGCCTTCTCGGGCGGGTGATGGTACAAACCGACGACATCGACGACCTTGGCGACGAACTGCGGGTCGGTGGACAGTTTGAAGGAGTCCTGCAGGTGCGGCTTGAGGTCGAACTTCTTCCAGATCCGGCCGATGGTCGACTTCGACAGGCCGGTGCGCTGAGCCATCGAGGCCCGTGACCAGTGGGTGTCTCTGCCCGCGGTCGACTCCAGGGTGGCCACGATGACCTCTTCGACCTGGTCGAGAAGGATCGAGGGTGGCCGACCCGAGCGGGGCTCGTCGTGCAGACCGTCGAGGCGTTTGGCGATGAACCGGGCCCGCCAGCGGTCCACGGTCGATCTGTCGACGCCGAGGTCGGCCGCGGCCTGCTGGTTCGTCCCGCCCTCCGCGCAGCGCAGCACGATCTTGGCTCGCAACGCGAGGAACTGAGCGGTCTTCGCCCGCCGCGCCCACTGCGTCAGCTGCGTCCGCTCAGCCTCGTTCAGGACCAGGTCGGCCTTGGGTCGGCCGATCCAGCCGGCGTCCTCAAGCCCGGCCATCCGCTCTGCGGCGAAAGCCCGACGCCACTTGCCAACCGTCTTGGCCTGGACACCGACGACGCGTGCGACACCCGCGTTCGACATGCCCTCAGCGCACGCCAGGAGGATCCGAGCCTTCTCGGCCGAGCGCCGGTCTGGCCATTCCGTCCGGCGCACCAACTCGGCACGCTCTTCCCCTGACAACGTGATCTTCACAGCAGAAGGGCCGGGATGTGACATGACAACAGGGTACTGACTAACCATCAGGATTTCTGGCGCATCACACTAGTGCTGTGACCGGCAACGTTCACCGGTTTGCCATGGATGAACGGAAAGTTAGGCAGGGCGGAGCCGATGTCTGGGCTACTGCGCTGAGGGAGCGCGCTGTGCGGTGAGCACGGGCTGGTAGTACCCGCTGGAGGCCGGACTGTGCCAGGCGATTTTGGTGAAGCCGGCTTCAGTCACGAACCCTGTCAGCTGCGGCGGCGTCAGCGCCCAGTGGGTGGTCCGGCGGACTCGGACCTGCCAGGTGTTCTTTGCGGGGATGAGCTGGAAGTGCTCCAGGTCGTAGCGTTCGCCGTCTTCGTGCCAGTGCCACAGCTGGAAGGTGATCGCTTGGCCGTCGTGTGTTTGCGAGACCTGGGGAGGTGTCGACGTGGGTCTGGTCTGACGCGTCTCGGCATAGGCCCGGACAGTGATCACCAACAGTCCGTCGTCTCGGAGTACCCGTCTCATGCCGAGGAGTGCCGTCCGGAGATCTTGCCCGGAGAGTAGGTGCGTGAGCGAGTTGTCCGCGCAGAGGACGACGTCGAATGACGTCTCTCTGAACGGCAGTTGGCGCATGTCAGCCGCAGCGGCCGGAAGCCGGCTTCCCCGGGCCGCCGCCTCGGCGGCGGCGCGCGCGGCGGCGACCGGGCTCAGGTCGCTGCCGATGACCTGGTGCCCGGCCAGGGCCAGGCCGATGGCCTGGGTGCCGATCCCGCACGAGCAGTCCAGGACGGTGTGTGGTCCCGCGCCGAGAGATTGGCGGAGGAGCCCGCCCAATACCTCGGCCTGGTAGGCCATGCTCGCGTCCCAGTCCCGGAACATCAGGTGGTAGTCGTGGGCCAAATCGTCGTAGAAATCCCGCACGGAGGGCTCGGACATGTATCCCACCGTAGTACGTGGCCGCCTGGGAGTGCGGGCAGTTCAGGCAGCGGCTGCCTGACGTCGGCCGCCCCAGCGGATGCCCTTCTCGCTGCGGATACGGGCGCGTTCGCGGCGTTGGGCGGCCAGCACGTCGGGGTGGCGGGCGTTCGCGTTGCGCCAGCGGAGGTAGGCGTGAATGGCTCGGGTCTGAGCGGTGTGGTTGGGATGGTTGGAGTTAGCGATGGTGAACTGCCGTGCCATGGCGAACTGGCAGCGGTCTCTGAGCGATGCGTTCTGGACTCTGGATCGGCTCCTGGGTGGGCAGCGGCGTCCGACTCGGATCCAGAAGTGGACAGCCCGACACCCGATCGGCACCGGTCTCTGCATGGCTGTTCCCTACGCGCTCTTCTTCTTCTGGCTGTCGTCACCAGAGCCGGAGAACCTCTGGAAAGCCGCGCTCGGGGGGCTGGTCATGGGATTTGTCTTCGTACCATTTGTTCTTCTGGAGCGGCTCCGGCAGCGTCGGCTCATGCGTCTGGGGATATGGGACGGATCTTGGGAGCGCCGGGTGCTGGAAGAGACCGCTTCTGCCTCGCCGGCACCCGACCCCGGCGGTGCCGAAATTGGTGGCGTCAGCCGGCCTCGGCAGGTTCCTCAGCGCCCGTGCGGGGCTTCTCGGCAGCGCCCCCGGGCAGCAGTCGCTCGCTCAGCAGGACCGCGCAGGCCGCGACCGTCAGCAGACCGCCCATGAGGAACGTGCTCCGCACGTCGGACAGCGCCAGGACCAGTCCGCCGAGTGCGGCGCCCGCCGCGATACCGGCGTTGTAGCCACCGGAGTTGGCCGCGAGAGCCATGTCCGTGCGCCCGGGGGCGCAGTGCAGCATCTCGTTCTGGGTGGCCATGAACACCGGCCCGAGTGCGGCGCCCGTCAGCGCCAGGAACACCACCGCCGCCACCGGATCGCTCCCGGTCGCGTACAGGCCGAGCATGCCCACCGCCTGCGTGGTGACGGCGGTGGCCAGTACGGAGTTCGGGAAGCGGTCCAGCAGCACTCCGGTGATGCTCACCCCGGCCAGACACGCCACACCGAAAGCCATGAACAGGGCGCTGACCTCGCTCCCGGAGAAGCCGCTCACGTCGCCCAGGAACTTCACGATGTATGTGTAGCCCGCGAACGCCCCGGTGGCGGACAGGATTCCGGCCGTCAGTACGGTGGCGAACCGGCGGGTGTCGGGGGCGCTTCCGTACGCGGCGTGCCCCTCCTCCGGGCGGGAGGTGGGCAGCAGGACAGCGATCGTCACCAGGGAGATGAGCCCCAGGGCCGCCACTCCCGCGACCGGCACCTGCCAGCCGCTCTGCCGGCCCAGCCAGGTCCCGGCGGGAACTCCGAGCACCAGGGCGAGCGAACCGGCCACGGACAGCGCCCCGACCACCCGCCCGCGGATCTCCGGCCGGAACAGGCCGACCGCGACCGGCCCCATCACCGCCCAGAACAGCGCCTGGGCGAGCGCCGTCAGCAGCCGCGCAGCGAGCAGCAGCCCGTAGGAGCGGGCCAGAGCCGCGACCAGGCTGGACACGACGAGTGCGGCCAGCAGCGCCGTGAGCACATGGCGCCGGGGCATCGTCCGGGTGAAGTGGGCCAGCGGCAAGGACGCGACGGCGACTGTCACGCCGTAGCCGGTGACCAGGTGGCCGACCGACGGCAGGGACACGTGCAGTCCCTCGGCGATGAGTTCCAGGAGGCCGATCGGCAGGTTCTCCGCCGTGTTGAAGGTGAAGGCGGCCAGCATCAGGGCAACGAGTACCGCCGGCCCTCTCCACCGAGCCGACCGAGCCCATCGAGCCGAACCGGCCGGTAAAGCCGCCTGCCCCGTGACCATTCGCCCCGTCCCCGCCCCGCTACCGACCGCTGCCCGTGCCGTCCGCCGGGCCGGGGAGCTCGAGGAGGCCGGAAAGCCCATCAGGTGCTGCCCGTTGGCGGGCCCGCCGAGCGCTCGAACAGTGTGACAGACGAGACGAACGCCGCCAGGTTCGAACGGAAGAACTGATGGCGGGAGCGGTTCCGCTCCGCCGGGGCCGGTGGCGTACCTTCCCTACCCATGACGGACATCGACGAGCTGACCGGCCTGTTCGAAGCGCTGGGCGCTGACGACGCGCCGGGCTGGGCCGACTCGGAGGCCGAGGAGAACATTCCCCAGCTGGCCCGGTACCGGTTCCTGCGCATGGTCTGGCAGGACATCGACGCCTGGAGCGCGGCGGCGCCCGACTGGGTCGAGGCCTACCGGAAGGAGGGCCTGGCCGGTGGGGCCGTCGAGCGGGCGCTGCGGCTCGGGCTGACCCCCGGCGAGCTGGGGGAGATAGCCCGGGAGGTCGCCAAGGAGACCGCGTTCGGCCTGCTCTACGGGCTGGCCGACCCGGCGGACGGCGATCTCCCGCCCGAGACCGAGGCAAGGCTGCCCGGCTGGTGCCTGGCCGAACTGTCGCCGGAGGGCAGGCCCACGGGGCGGATTCTGGACGCGCTCTACGAGGACCTGGACGAAGTGGAGCCGCAAGGCCCGGCCGGAGGTGCCGCATGACCGCGTTCGACGTGAGTGAACGGCGCATCTGGGACGGGCGGGCCGAGAGCCACGCCCGGACCTTCGCCCGTCTCCGCGCCCGTACGGTGCCCGCACTGCTGGAGGCCGCCGCTGCGGGGCGCGGGACCCGGCTGCTCGGTGTGGGGTGCGGCAGCGGCAGTGTGACCGTCGCCGCTGTCGGCCGGGGCGCGGTCGTACGGGCCGTGGACGCCGAACCCGGCATGGTCGCGGCCACCCGGCGGGCGGCCCCCGGCGTCGAGGTCCGTACCGGCTCGCGAGAAGCGGGAGTACGACGTGCTGTGCAAGGAATTCGATTCGCTGGACGGGCAGTTGGTGCTGCCGCACCGTGCCCTGCTGGCCCACGGGAGGGTCTGGCGGCGGCTGTGACTGCCAGGGGGCGGGCAGGCGACGGGTCCTCCGGGCGGACGGGTGACGGCAGCATACGAGGGGGCCGGACGGTGAACCGTCCGGCCCCCTCGCACGCTGCCGTCACTTGCTGGTGACCGTGACCTTCTCATTGTTGTTGAGCTGCTCGACCAGCTGCTTGACCTTGGCCTTGTCCCAGACCAGGTTGCCGCCCGTGGAGCCGGAGATCGGCATGTTCATGGATGTGCCGTCACCGCCCGTGACGCCCTTCATGGCGAAGAACATCTGGCTCAGGGACCAGAGCGACATGTCCTTGTCGACGACGAGGGTGTCCAGACCCGCGCCCATCGTCGGGTACAGCTTGAACGGGTTGAGGATCGTCGACGCGGTCGCCGTCTGGCTCGCCAGCGCCGCGAGGAACTTCTGCTGGTTCTTCGTACGGTCCAGGTCGCTGCCCGCGAAGGCGTACCGGGTCCGGACGAAGGCGAGGGACTGCTCGCCGTTCAGCGTCTGCTTGCCCGCCTTGAAGTCGGCGCCCGAGTTCTTGTCCTTGAACGCCTTCGGGATGTCGAGCTCCACCCCGCCGATCGCGTCCACGATCTTGGCGAAGCCGCCGAAGCCGATCTCGACGTAGTGGTCGATGTGCAGCCCGGTGTTGAACTCGACGGTACGGACGAGCAGTTCGGGCCCGTCCTCGGCGTACGCGGCGTTCAGCTTGGTGAAGCGGCCGCGGGCCGGGTAGAGCTTCCCCGAGTCCGAGCCCTTGTACGAGGGGATCTCGACGTTCGAGTCACGCGGCAGCGAGACCAGCGTCGGGCCGTCGCCGCCGTCGTGCAGGATCATCATCGAGTCGGTCCGCTTGCCCTCGGCGGAGCCGGTGTGGAGCTTCTTCTTGTCCTCGGCCGTCATGCCCTCGCGGCTGTCCGACCCGACGATCAGGTAGTTCGTGCCGTCGCCCGACTTCGGCCGCTCGATCACCTTGGAGAGGTCGACGTCGCGCTTCAGCTTGGAGTCGGCCCAGAAGTACGTACCGATGGATACGCCGAGCACCACGACCACGAGGACCAGTGCGCCGATCTTGATCCGGCGGCGCCAGTCCGGTGCGGCCGCCGGCCGTCCCTGGACGTATCCGCCGTCACCCGGTCCGCCGCCGTGACCTCCACCACCGCGGCGGCCGCCGTTGCCGCCGCCGTAGACCTGGCCCGTGTTGAAGCCGCTGTCGTACTGCGAGCCGTCGTCGTAGCCGCCGGACTGCTGCGGCACCTGCGGCTGCCTCGGCGGTGCCGGGCGCCGCTGCGGCGGGGCGGGCTGCTGGGGCGGGACGGGGCGCTGGACGTGCGGCATCGCGCGGGCGCTCTCGGGCCGGTCGCTCGCGCTTCCCTGTCCGTAGCGGTTGCCGCCGCGGTTGTCGTTGTTCCGGCCCTCGGGCCAATCGCTCATGCGGTCCAGTGTGCAGGGCGGGCCCACTGCTATTACAGGGTGTAAGTGAAATCGGACCTGGGCTGTTGCGAAGCTGATGCATTTCGACGGGCTCGAAGCCCCCGCATAAGGTAGAGGGCATGACAGATCAGGCCCCGCGCCCGGAGGGCGACATTCCGGGCAAGCCGACCGCGGCCTCCCGGACCACCCTCAGCCACATCATGACCGGCAGCGACACCAATCTGCTGGGCACGGTGCACGGCGGCGTGATCATGAAGCTGGTCGACGACGCGGCGGGCGCGGTGGCCGGCCGGCACTCAGGCGGTCCCGCGGTGACGGCCTCGATGGACGAGATGGTCTTCCTGGAGCCGGTCCGCGTGGGTGATCTCGTTCACGTCCGTGCCCAGGTGAACTGGACCGGCCGCTCCTCGATGGAGGTCGGTGTCCGGGTCATGGCCGAACGGTGGAACGAATCGACCCCGGCCCAGCAGGTGGGCAGCGCGTACCTGGTGTTCGCGGCGGTCGACGCGGACGGCCGCCCGCGCGCCGTACCGCCGGTGATCCCGGAGACCGAGCGCGACAACCGGCGCTACCAGGAGGCGCAGATCCGCCGCACGCACCGGCTGGCCCGGCGCCGCGCGATCAGGGAACTGCGCGAGAAGCGCGCCGCCGACGGCATCGAGGACTGAGGCCGCACGCCCTCCCGGCGGTTACGGGCAGACCACCTCGTCGCCCGTGACCGCGCCGAACCTGCCCGGGTCGGGCTCCTCGGCCCGGACCCGCTCCACCGTGGCGTAGTCCGCGCCCGCGATCACCTTCATCATGGGGCCCTGGCCCTTCACCGCCTTCAGCTCCGCTCCCGGAAGCGCCGCCGCCAGTGACTTCGCGGACCGGTCCCAGCGGGGGTCGTACGTGACCAGGGTGTGCTTGAGATCGCGCTGCTCCCCGGTGAGCGGGGCCCTGGTGGTGTCGAAGCCGGTGCCGTGCAGCGCGGTGTCGACCGTGCCGCCGAGGCCGTCCTTCGGGGTCCCGTTGTAGACCTGGACCCGGACCTGCTGCGGCGGCACGTCCACCGTCTTCGCGGTCGGCTGCTTGGGCCGCTTCACCGTGAGCGGCATGTCCTCGCGCAGCGCCTGGAACAGCTGCTTCGACTTCTTCGGGTCCCATTTCACCGTCGAGCCGATGCCCTTGACCTGGTAGGCGACATCGCCCATCGGCACCGAGGCGAATTCGGACGAGGCGGCGGAGAAGCCCCGCATCGCCTGGCCGAGGTCCAGCATCTGCTCCGTACCGAAGCCCTCGTCGGCCCGTACCGACTTCAGCATCGTCGAGGCGACCTCGCGGAACCTCACCGGGTTCAGCAGCACCCCGCTGCTGGTCGCCTGTTTGATCAGCGAGGCGAGGAACTTCTGCTGGCGCTGCATCCGGCCCAGGTCGGCGGCGCCGTCGATGTGCCGGGAGCGTACGTACTGGAGCGCCTGGCCACCGTCCAGATCGTGGGTGCCCGGCGGGAGGTCGAGACCGGTGTAGGAGTCCTTCATCGGCCGGGTGGTGCAGATCTTCACCCCGCCCAGGGTGTCGACCGTCGTCATGAAGCTGGTGAAGTCGACCTCCAGATAGTGGTCGACCTTGACGCCCGTCATGTGCTCGACGGTCCGCACGGTCAGACCGGGCCCGCCCTCGGCATAGGCGGCGTTCAGCTTCAGCGGGTGAGCCGCGTGCTCCTTGCCGGTGGTCTGGTCACGGTGTTCGGGGATCTCGGCGTAACTGTCGCGCGGCAGGCTGACGATGCTGGCGCGCCGCTTGTCCGCCGACAGGTGCACCAGCATGATCGTGTCGGTGCAGTGGCAGGGCGCACCGCCCAGCCGGTACTTCTCCTTCTCCTCCTCGGTGATCTTGTCGCGGCCGTCGGTGCCGACCAGCAGCAGATTCATGCCGTGACCGCCCGCGGGCCGGTTCTTCATGTCCTTGAACGGGTCGATCCGGTCGATCCCGGTCTCCAGGTTGGTCACGACGGCATGACCGATGCCACCGGCCCCGAGGACCAGTACGGACAGTCCGGTCACCATCCGCATGCCCCAGCGCGGTCTCTCGTCCTGCTTTCTGGGCCGCCTGCGCTGCGGGGGAGCGGCGTGGGGCCGCGGCGGGCGGGTGGAGCGGTGCGGCGTGGGCACGGGGGGACACCTCCGCGGTGCAAGGGGGATCTGTCGCACGGTAGGCCCATACGATCTCCATCCCGGCCCGCGACCCGGCGGCGCGCACCGGGTTCCCCCATTCGCGGTAACGTGGCGGCCGAATGACGCCGCCTGGTGGGGTTCGGACCCCCGGCGCCCCCGAGGACCCCCCGAGGACCATATGTCTGCCGCGCAGCACCCCGCCGTCTCCGTGATCATGCCGGTGCTCGATGAGGAGCGCCATCTCAGGAACTCCGTCCGGCACATCCTGGAGCAGGAGTACACCGGTGAGATGGAGGTGGTGATCGCACTCGGCCCGTCCACGGACCGTACCGACGAGATCGCCGCCGAACTGGTCGCGGAGGATCCCCGGGTCCACACCGTGCCGAATCCGACCGGCCGCACCCCCGCCGCGCTCAACGCCGCGATCAAGGCCTCCAGCCATCCGGTCGTGGTGCGCGTCGACGGCCACGGAATGCTCTCGCCGAACTACATCGCGACCGCCGTCCGGCTCCTGGAGGAGACGGGCGCGCAGAACGTCGGCGGCATCATGCAGGCCGAGGGCGAGAACGCCTGGGAGGACGCCGTCGCCGCGGCCATGACGTCGAAGATCGGTGTCGGCAACGCGGCCTTCCACACCGGCGGCCAGGCGGGACCGGCCGAGACCGTGTTCCTGGGCGTCTTCCGCCGGGAGGCCCTGGAGAAGGCCGACGGGTACAACATCGAGTTCATCCGTGCCCAGGACTGGGAGCTGAACTTCCGCATCCGCGAGGCCGGCGGCCTGATCTGGTTCTCGCCCGAGCTGCGGGTGCAGTACCGCCCCCGGCCCTCGGTCCGGGCGCTCGCCAAGCAGTACAAGGACTACGGCCGCTGGCGCCACGTCGTGGCCCGCTACCACTCCGGCTCGATCAACCTGCGCTACCTGGCCCCGCCGACCGCCGTCGTCGCGATCGCGGCGGGCATCGTCGGCGCCGCCGTCACCCCGTGGGCACTGGTCGTTCCGGCCGGATACGTCGCGGCCATCGTCGCCGGATCGCTCCCGGCCGGCAAGGGACTGCCGCTGAAGGCGCGGGCGCTGATCCCGGTGGCGCTGGCGACCATGCACATGTCGTGGGGGTACGGCTTCCTGACCAGTCCGCGCTCGCTGGCGAGGAAGGTCATCGCCAGCCGCCGCCCGGCGGTGCAGAGCGGATCGCAGCACGTCTGACCACGTCCGCGGAGAACGGCTGAGGCCGCCCGGCGCACCGTGCGCAGGGCGGCCTCAGCCGTGCGGGATCAGCCGCAGTCGTGCTTGCCGTAGGTGTAGGCCCGGGCGGTGTTCGCGGCCGGAGGTGTTCCACCGGTGCGTGCGGTCGCGAGCGGATGCCGGGTGGGGGGAAACGGCGATGGCCGGGCCCCCGGGGCCCGGCCATCACCTGCGTCGAGGAAGCGTCAGCTCTCGCCGTCCCACCGGTAGACCGAGTAGACGTCCATGCAGTCGTCCTTGTCGGCGGCGTTGAGGTCGTCAGAGCCGTCCGGGAGATCGCCCGCCTTCGCCGCCGGATTCTTGTACGCGGTCCCGTCGCGCCAGTCCGCGCCGATGACCACGGTCAGCCCGCCCGCCTGCGGGTCGGCCTTGACCGCTGTATTCGGCAGTCCGAGTGCCTTGGCCACGGACAGCGCGTCGGACTTGCCCTGCTTGCCGTCCTCCTGCGGATACAGAACCACCGTGTCCTTGCGCGGCGCCGTGGTCTGCGAGGCGGCGGCCTGGCTGAAGCCCTTGCCCTGCAGGGCCTCGGTGACGCTCCGGGCCCGGCCGGACACGGGCGCCTGGCCGGAGCCCGTGCCGTTGACCACGCTCAGGCCGAGGGTCTTGGGCGCCGCAGCGGGCGGACCCTTCGGCTTCGCGGAGGCCGACGCCTTCGCGCCGGACTTGCCGTTCTTGTCGAAGGCCACGTCGTCACGGAGCATCTGCCACATCGTGTCGGCGGACTTCTCGACGGGAACGAGCCGGTCCCTGTCCTGCGACCACTCGACCGTCGGGATCGTCGTCATCGTGATGCGGTTGAGCGGCACGTTCTTGAGCTGCATCGACAGATCGAACAGCTTCTTCACCGTGCCGATCTCGTCGGAGACCCGGAGCGCCTTGGTGGCCGTCTCGGCCAGATTCATCAGCCGGCCGGCGTCGGACCACACGTTCTGCTCCTTGAGCGTGCGGAGCATCGAGTTCATGTACATGTGCTGTGCGCGGGCCCGGTTCTGGTCATTGCCGAACGCGTGCCGGGTACGCAGCCACTTCAGCGCGTCCTCACCCTTGACGGGCCACGTACCGGCGGGCAGCTTGAGGCCGGAGCCGCCGGGAACCATCCGGGTGGGCCGGTCCCACACGCCCGTCTTCACACAGACGTCGACGCCACCGATCGAGTCCGCCATCGCCACCACACCGGCGAAGTCGATCATCATCCAGTGATTGATGTAGACGCCGGTCAGCTTCTCCCAGGTGGTGAGGGTGCAGCCCGGACCGCCGCGCTGGAGCGACTCGTTGATCGGCTTGTTGTCGCTGGGGGCGAACACCTCACCGGTCTTGGAGTCCTTGCACTCGGGGATGTGGAGGATGGTGTCGCGCGGAATGCTGACCATCGAGGCGCTCTTCCGGTCCGCCGAGATGTGCAGCAGCATCTGGACGTCCGCCCGCGGCTTGTCACCGACGGTGTCCCGGCTGCCGCCGAGCTTCACGTTCGCCGCGCTGTTGCGGCTGTCCGAGCCGATCAGCAGGATGTTGAGGGGGGTCTCGCCGAGGGAGTTGGGCGGGGCCTCCTTGACGCCGCTGTCACCACTGCTGCGCTCGCTGCTGCGGATGTTGCTGTTGAGGTGCTGGTAGTAGAGGTATCCGGCGCCGGCCGTCCCGAGTATCAACACCGCCAGCGTGAGCGCTGTCCAGCGGTACACGCGCCGCCTGCGGGACTTCTTGGCACGATTGGCCGACTTGCCGCGCCGGTGGTGCGTACCGCTGTCACCGCCGTCATCGGCGGGATCGCCGGCAGGCGCCCGAGTGCCCGTACCGCCCTTCTCGTAGAGGCCGTCGTCCCAGCCGAGTTGACCGGCATGCCGGACCCGTGGTCGCGTTCCCTCCCCTGGTGTGCTGTTCCGTCCCACCGGGACCCCCCTGCTGCTCAGACTCGCGATATCGCGCGGTGACCCGGTGTCACTTGGCGCACTCTGCCTTGTCGGCACTGGCCTTCGGAATGTCGATCTTGGCCGGACCGGTGATGGGAGTGCCGGCGCCCTTGAAGTCCGCCCCCAGCGTCAGCACCATCGCCTGGAGACCTTCCGCATCGGCGGTGCCCTTCTTGAGCGCCGATCCGGGGAGCCCCATCATCGCGGCGAGTGCGCGGGCCTGGTCGGCCTGGTTCGGCGCGTACTCCAGCGTCGTCCTGGCGGCCTTCGCCGGGGCGTTGGACTTGTTCGTGGACTTGAGGACGCCCTTGGTGTTCTGCAGCCAGGTCACGGTCTGCTGGGCCCCGCCGGCGATCTTGCCGCCGTTGTAGACATCGACGCGTACGTCGGCGGCGGCGGCCTTGGTGCCCTTGAGGAGCGCGTCCTGCTTGCCCTTGGCCGCCTTCTTCTGCGCGGCCACCTCGGTCAGTGAGGTGTCCGCCTGCATCATCGAGAACAGCTGGGGCGCCTTCACCGGGTCCAGGACCACCGTGATCGGCTTGGGCTCGGCCGGGTTGTCGATCACCGGAAGCGTCACGAACGAGATGTTCTTCGTGTCGATCTTGGTGAGTTCCTTGGCGAGCGTGGTCAGCTTCGGCACGGAGCCGATGGCCTTGTCGACCGTCAGGGCCTTCGTGGCCGCGTCCGCCAGCTTGAACAGCTTCGTCGGGCTGGTCAGGGTGTCGTCCGACTTCATCTGCCGGATCATCGATCCGATGAACTGCTGCTGGACCTTGATCCGGTCCAGGTCGCTCTGATTGCCGAAGCTGTGCCGGGTCCGTACGAAGGCCAGCGCCTGCTCGCCCTGGATCTTGCTCGGGCCCTCCGGCAGGTCGAGGTGGGAGTCCTTGTCCTTGACCGCCCTGGCGAGGCAGACCTTGACGCCACCGACGGCCGTGGACAGTTCCTTGACCGCGTTGAAGTCGACCATCATGAAGTGGTCGACCTTCAGGCCGGTGATCTGCTTGACGGTTTCCATCGTGCAGCCCGGGTCACGGCCCTCCTGGCCGAGGCTGACGTTGAACCGGATGTTCTGGGTGCCCGGGATGACCTTCTCCGAGTTGTCCGGCTGCTTGGTCGTGCAGTCCGGGATGTCGGTGATGAGGTCGCGGGGGATGCTCAGCGCCGTGGCGTTGGTGCGGTCCTTGGAGACGTGGAACAGGATGTTGGTGTCGGCGTGGCCGGTACTGCCCTTGTCGCCGTAGCCCTCATTGCCCTTGCCGGTGCGCTTGTCCGTACCGATGACCAATATGTTCAGGGGCGCGTTGGCGGTGACGACGTCCTTGTTGCCGGCGTTGCCGATGTCCACGGAGTTCAGGTTGCCGTTGAAGTGCTGGTACAGCGCGTAACCGCCGACCGAGACTCCGACGAGCAGGAAGGCCATCACGCCGCCCGTCCAGAGCAGCGCCTTCTTGCGGCGGGCCTTCGGGGCCTTGCGCTTGCGGCGGCCGGCGCTGTTCTCGTTCGAGGACGAGGACGAGCCCGATCCCTCCTGGCCGCGGGCCGAACGGCGACCGCCCTGCCTGGGCACTTCGCGGCTCGGACCGGCACCACGTCCGGCGCCGTCGCGCGGGGAGTCCCGCCGCCGGCCGCCGTCCTCGCGGACGGCGTCTCTGCGCCGGGAGCCGCGCGGGGCCGAAGTGCTCGGGCTGCCGCCCGAATCCCCTCCGGATTGGTTCAGTCGCAGTTCGTAGTCGCCGGTGTCCGGGTTGAGGACCCATTGGTCTGCGGGATCGATGTTCTCCGCCCGCCCACGGCTTTGTGCATCCACGGTTGCTTGAGTCCTCCGTCGGTGCCACGCGAGGCGCCTTCCCCGATAAGGCGCTCAATCTTTCGCTCCGGAAGTGCTCGGCCCGAGGGCCGGTAGCAACCGGATCGCGTCACACTATCCGTCCAGTTCGGCGCCGAGCGATGGGCGTGACACATTCCACGCCCCTTACAAGCGGGCATTCTTCCCATTGCACGCCGAACGTTGATGTCCGCTTGGTAATTGCTTTACTGCTTGCACAGGTCGGTCGCCGCGTTGTTGCCCGAATAGGTGGGGGTGGGACTGGGGGCAGGGGCGCCCGCAGCACCCGATTTCCCGCCCGTGGGCCCCTTGCCGGACCGGCTGTTGCCGTCTTCGTCCTGTGAATGTTCTGAACCCTCCCCGTCGCCGCTGTTCTTGCCGTCGTCACCGTTGAGCTGATCTGCCGGAACCACCGCGAGTGGCTTGTCGTCGCGCAGTTGCTTGAAGAGCCGGTCCGCAGCGGGCTGTACCAGTTCGTCCCGGTTTCGGTTGGCGGCGTACGGCTGCCGGGGCACGGTCAGGAACTGAACCTTGTCCGTCGGTACGTTGCGCATGCCGCGTACCAGTTCGTAGAGGTCCTTCAGGGTGTCCAGCCCCGGGTCGGTGGTCAGCGCCTTCGTCGCCGCGTCCAGCACCGGGTAGAGCCGGGTCGGATTGAGCAGCACGCCGTTGCTCTG
Source organism: Streptomyces sp. NBC_01260 (assembly GCF_036226405.1). Classification (NCBI taxonomy): domain Bacteria; kingdom Bacillati; phylum Actinomycetota; class Actinomycetes; order Kitasatosporales; family Streptomycetaceae; genus Streptomyces; species Streptomyces sp. NBC_01260. The sequence goes on from NZ_CP108464.1 coordinate 5,175,767, forward strand.
GACCTTGTTGACGAGCGCGCCCAGGAACTGCTGCTGGCGGTCCATCCGTTCGGTGTCGCTGCCGTTGCCGATCGACTTGCGGACCCGTACGTACCCCAGCGCCTGCTCGCCGTCGAGCTTCTGGCGGCCGGACGGGAGTTTGAGGTGGGCCGCGGTGTCGTTGATCGGCTCCTTGAGGCACATCTCGACACCGTTCACCGCGTCGACCATGTCCTTGAAGCCGTTGAAGTCGACGACCATGTAGTGGTCGATGCGGACGCCCGTCATCTTCTCGACGGTGCGGATGGTGCAGGCGGTTCCACCGAACTCGAAAGCCCAGTTGAACTGGGCGAACTGCGGCTTGCTGGCGGTTTTGTCCGGCTTGTGGCAGGCCGGGATGTTCGCCATCAGATCGCGTGGGATGGACATCGCGGTGGCGCTTTTCCGGTTCGCGGCCAGGTGCAGCAGGATCGTGGTGTCCGAGCGCTGGCTGCCACCGTCGTCGCGGCCGTACTTGCGGTTGTCCCCGGCCCGGCTGTCGGAGCCGATGAGCAGGATGTTCTCCGCGTCATGGACGACGGACGCGGGGCGCTCCTTCTCGTACGCCTTGAGCTCGGCGGCCGCGGAGGTGTCCGTCCTGATGTTGCCGTCGAGCTTCTTGTACAGCCACCAGCCGGTGCCCGCGGCGACGAGGACGACGAACGAGGCCCCGAGCGCGGTCCAGCGCAGCCAGTGCCGCTTGCGCTTGACGGTGATGCCGAGGGCCGGACCCGGCCCGGAGCCCGCAGGCGGCGGGCCGTTCGAAGAGCCGTCGCCCGGTCCGCTGCGCGTCTCGCCGCCCGGGGCGCTGCCGGGGGCACTCGCGGGGGTGTCCTGCGAAGCGCGCTCGGATGCGTCCTGCGCGGCGTTCTCCGAGGCGATTTCAGGCGCCGGCTTCTCGCCGCGCTCCGCATGGGGCGACCCGTCCGGCGTCTCGTCCCCGCCTGCGGCCGAGTTGTCGGGATCGGTCGGAGTGCCGCCACTTTCGGTCACGTCTGCGTCCATCCTTCACGTTCGGCGGCGCGATGGGCCGTCGGTTGCAGAAGTAGACGGCTGAACCTCACGCTTGGTTGTGCCTTGAGTGGTCTGTACCGCAGATCATGTACCGGAGTTGAAGCCCAGCCCGGAGGGCTCGGCCCACGATGGGCCGGACGGGTGGCCCTCGGACCGCTTGTCGTACCGCGGCGCCCCGCTGCCGCGCGGAGCGCCGTCGCGCAGGCCGCTGTCACACGGTCCGGGTGACCCGCTCGCTCTCGACGCGCTGCGCCAGACCGTCCTCGCCCAGCTCCCCGAGGTGCCGGCACAGGACCACGGAACCCCCGGTCGCCAGCGGCGCGAAGAGTCCGGCGCTGAGGCCGTCCCAGGTGTCGTACGAACGTCCCGAGAGCAGCCGCGATCCGGCGCCCAGGCCCAGCGCGGCACCGTCCTCGCGGGCCCGCGCGACCAGCTGCGCCGAGCTGAGCGCGATATCGTCCACGGTCAGCGCCGGGGCCTCCGGGTCCACCGGGGCGAACGGCGCGAACCGGTCGCCCTGGCCCGGCACCTCCACCGCGTAGTCCGAGAAGCCCTCGGGCGGCTGCGGGAACCTGCCGCCCATCGGGCGCAGCGCCAGCGCGATCCGCTCACCGCGGCAGGCCCGCGCCGCCTCCAGCGTGTCCGGTCCGGTGACGACGAGGTCGGCGGCAGCGGGGTCACCCTGCACCTCGGCGACGACGCCGACCGAGGAGCAGGCGAGCAGCCAGACCGCGGACTGCCAGTGGGCGGGGAGCAGCAGCGCGAGCCGGTCGCCGGGCTCCGCGGCGAGGTCGCCCTGCAGCAGGTTGGCGGTCTTGGCCACCCAATTGGCGAAGGTGGCCACCGACAGTTCGACGCGTTCTCCGGTGGCGTCGTCGTAGAAAGTGACCATGGGGCGGGCCGGGTCCGCGGCAAGCGCGGAACGCAGCAGGTCGGCAGGGGTGCGGTCGCTGGCGTTCATCCGCGCAAGGGTACGGGGCGGTGGCGGGCCGGGCCGGGTGCGGCGGGTACCTCGTACACCGGTTCGGCAGACGGGCCGTCAATTGCCGGAAGAAACACCAGTCGCCGGAGTTGTCTGATTGTGCCCAGGATCATCTGTATGCGTGCCTTCATTGCATCCTCCATAGGTGTCACCTGCGCGGCAGCCCTCGTGCTGCCGCTCGCCGCGCCCGCGGGCGCCGCCCCCGACACCCCCGCCCACTCGACCACCGCGGGCTCCGCGCCCGCCGAGGCGTCCGAGCCCGCCGCGCTCCCCGGTTCGACGCAGTCGCTGGCCCTGGCCCCGCTGTCCGCCACCTCCGCGCGGGCCACCGGTGAACCCGCTCCAGCGGCCGGACAAGGGCTGACCGAGCGCGACGTCCACGCGTTCTCGATGGTCGGCGTCGTCTGGGACGACGTGAACACCGAACTCCACGGCACCGCCCAGGTCCGTACCCGCTCCACCGGCACCGGCCGCTGGTCCGGCTGGCAGGACCTGGAGACGCACAATGCCGAGCACTCCGCCGACCCCGGCACCGCCGAACGCGAGTCGGGTGCCGTCCGGGGTTCCACCGCCCCGCTCTGGGTCGGCGCATCCGACGGCGTCCAGGTCCGGGTGAACCCCGAGGCCCCCGGCACCCGGGACGCCTCCGCCACCCCCGTACCGCTGCCCGCCGGGCTGCACCTCGAACTCGTCGACCCCGGCGAGGACCCGCAGGAGCTCCCCGCCACCGGCGCCGCCGGCGCCGACCGCGCCGCACCGGAGGGCGCCACCGCGCTCCCCGCCCTGAGCCGGTCCGCGACCGACGCGGCCGCCGGCTACGCGCCGGGCGCCAAGCCGTACATCGGGCCCCGCCCGCGCATCATCACCCGCAAGGGCTGGGGTGCCGACGAGAAGATCCGCGAACGCGCCTTCGCGTACACCAAGACCGTCAAGGCGGCCTTCATCCACCACAGCGCCACCGGCAACAACTACGCCTGCTCCCAGGCGCCCTCGGTGCTGCGCGGCATCTACCGGTACCACGTCAAGAGCAACGGCTGGCGGGACATCGGCTACAACTTCGCCGTCGACAGGTGCGGAAACATCTACGAGGGCCGGGCCGGCGGCGTGACGAAGGCCGTCATGGGCGCGCACACCCTCGGCTTCAACACCAACACCATGGGCATCGCGGTGCTCGGGACCTTCAGCAACTCCGACCCGCCCGCCGCGGCGGTCGACGCCGTCGCGGAGCTCACCGCCTGGAAGCTCGGTCTCTTCGAGGCCAATCCGAAGGGCAAGGTGAACCTGGTCTCGGCCGGAAGCAACAAGTACAAGAAGGGCAAGGTGGTCGAACTCAACGTCATCTCCGGCCACCGGGACGGTTTCGCAACCGAATGCCCCGGAGCACGTCTCTACAAGAAGCTCGGCACGACCCGGACCAGTTCGGCCCGGCTCCAGGGCCGCTGACGGGGAAGGAGACGAAGGGCGCCGTCGGCGCCCGGGGCCTGCTGCGGGCTGCTGACCAAGGACACTCCGTCCGGTCTGCATAAACTGGCCAGCCGAAACCAGGCCCGGCCCCAGCAGGAAGCAGAGACAGTGCTGTGACAGAGGCAAAAGAAGCGATTCTCCTGGTCGGCGGCAAGGGAACCCGGCTGCGCCCGCTCACGGTGCACACCCCGAAACCCATGGTTCCGGCAGCAGGCGTCCCCTTCCTCACGCACCAACTGGCGCGTGCACGGGCCGCCGGGGTCGAGCACATCGTCCTCGCGACGTCGTACCTGGCGGAGGTCTTCGAGCCGCACTTCGGTGACGGTTCGGAACTCGGCCTCCACATCGAGTACGTCACCGAACGCGAACCGCTCGGCACCGGCGGCGCCATCCGCAACGTCGCGGCACGGCTCACCTCCGGCCCGGACGAACCCGTCCTCATCTTCAACGGCGACATCCTCACCGGCCTCGACATCCGGGCGCTGGTCACCTCGCACGCCGACTCCGGGGCCGACGTCTCGCTCCACCTCACCCGGGTCGACGACCCCCGCGCCTTCGGCCTCGTCCCGACGGACGACACCGGCCGGGTCACCGCGTTCCTGGAGAAGCCGCAGACCCCCGAGGAGATCGTCACCGACCAGGTGAACGCGGGGGCGTACATCTTCCGCCGTTCGGTCATCGACACCATCGAGGCCGGCCGCCCGGTCTCGGTGGAGCGCGAGACCTTCCCCGGACTGCTCGCCTCCGGCGCCCATCTCCAGGGCATGGTCGACTCCACGTACTGGCTGGATCTCGGCACCCCGCAGGCCTTCATACGCGGTTCCGCCGACCTGGTGCTGGGCCGCGCCCCCTCCCCGGCCGTCCCCGGCCGGTGCGGCGACCGGCTCGTGCTGCCGACGGCCTCCGTCGCCCCCGACGCCAAACTCACCGGCGGTACGGTCATCGGCGCCGACGCCGTCATCGGCGCGGGCGCCAGGATCGAGGGCTCCACCGTGCTGGCGGGCGCGGTCGTCGAACCGGGAGCGGTGATCACGGACTCCCTGGTCGGAGCAGGTGCCAGGATCGGCAGCCGTACGGTGCTGGCCGGCGCGGTCATCGGCGACGGGGCCAAGGTCGGCGCCGACAACGAACTGCGCGACGGCATCCGGATCTGGTGCGGGGCACACCTGCCCGCCGCGTCGGTGCGCTTCTCCTCGGACGAATGACCGGGGCGAGCCACTCCTCCCAGGACACCCCGACTGGCCGGAATCAGCCGTACTCTCGACAGGCACCCCCGACTACCGAGGACCTCACCCGTGGCAGGACGATTCGCTCCCCGCAGCGCTCCGCACGCGGCCGTTCCGCGCCAGGTGACGACGCCCGAACCGGCGGCGCTGACCCGCGACTGGACCCCGCCGGGCCCGTTCGACCTGCGGCTCGTCCTGGGCCCGCTGCGCCGGGGCCCCGCCGACCCCACCTTCCGGATGTCCGCGGACGGCTCCGTCCGACGGGCCAGCCGCACCCCCGCGGGCCCCGGCACCCTCCATGTCGTCGTCCGCGACGGCCGGATCGAGGCGGCTGCCTGGGGGCCCGGCGCGTCCTGGCTGCTGGACCAGCTGCCGACGCTGCTGGGCGCGGCTGACGAACCGGAGGCCTTCACCCCGCGCCACCGGCTGCTCGCGGTGACCCACCACCGCCGTCCGGGACTGCGGCTGCTGCGCACCGGCCTGGTGATGGAGTCCCTGATCCCGTCGGTCCTGGAACAGAAGGTCACCACGGACGAGGCGTACCGCGCCTGGCGGCTCCTGGTCCGCAAGTACGGGGAGCCCGCCCCCGGCCCGCAGGAGTACGGCCTGTACGTCATGCCGGACGCCCGCACCTGGTCGCTGATCCCGTCCTGGGAGTGGCACCGCGCGGGCGTCGACAGCAAGCGCTCCGCGACGATCCTGCGCGCGGTCCGGGTGGCCCGCCGCATGGAGGAGGCGGCCGCCATGGAGCTGCCCGAGGCGATGGCCCGGCTCCAGGCGATCCCGGGCATCGGCCCCTGGACCGCCGCCGAGACCCTGCAACGGGCGAACGGCGCCCCGGACGCGGTGACGGTCGGCGACCTCCACCTGCCCGGCATCGTCGGCCACGCGCTGGCCGGCAACCGGAACGCAGACGACGAGGAGATGCTGGCCCTGCTCTCCCCCTACGAGGGGCAACGCCACCGGGCCACCCGCCTGATCATGCTCTCCGGCAACACTCCACCCCGCCACGCCCCGAGAATGACGAGAGGCGACATCGCCCGCCTGTAGGCCTCGGCAAGATCCAGCCCGCCCTCGCAGCCTGCTCGGCCATCTCAGCCCTCAACGCACGTTTCCGCCGGGCTTGGCCCAATCAGCCCGTCCGGCGATTGAGGACCGGGGTCCGGGGCAGAGCCCCGAAACCCACCCCTCACACACGGCCACAGCCTCACCGGACCGCGATAAACCCCTCCGCGTCACGGACCCCCCGCGCCGGAGGCGACACCGCGGCCCGCCCCACCGCCACCGCGCCCAACGGATCCCACGACGGGGGCAGCTCCAGCACCTCCCGCACGACATCGCGGCAGAACATCGTCGAGGACACCCACGCCGACCCCAGCTGCTCACCGGCCAGCGCGACCAGGAAGTTCTGGATCCCGGCACCCGCGGCCACCACGAACATCTCGCGCTCCGCCGCGTCCCGCCGCTCGTCCCCGTACGTGTGAGAGCCGTCCATCACCAGACACGGCACCACCAGGTACGGCGCCCGGCGCAGCACATCGCCCCGCCGCACCCGCTTGGCGACCGACTCCTCGCTCTTCCCGTCACGCCGCAGATCCGCGATCCACGCATCCCGCATCGCGTCCAGCAGCCGGGTCCGCGAGTCCCGCGACTCCAGCAGCACGAACCGCCACGGCGTCGTGTGGTGCGGCGCGGGCGCCGTGACCGCCGCGGCCACGGCCCGCCGCACCGCACCGGGGTCCACCGGGTCGTCGGTGAACTCGCGCACCGTGCGCCGCTGGGTCATCGCCTCCCGGACCGCCTCGGACGTCCCCAGCCGGAACATGTCGTCGGCCGCGACCCGCACCATCGCCCGTGCGCCCCCGGCACCGGCCGGGTCCACGACATGGCCGAGCCCGCGCACCACCGCCACCGGCAGCCCGTTCGCCTTGCCCTTGACCAGATCCCCGGCCGAGGCCAGTTCGTCGGCGGTGGCGACCACGGTCGCGCTCAGCGGATTGCCGTACGCGTCGCTCCCGCCCCGCAGATCGTCCAGCACCCGCACCCCGGCCGCCCCGATCGCGACATCGGTCAGCCCGTTGCGCCACGGGCGCCCGAAGGTGTCGGTGACGATGACGCCGACCTCGACGCCGAGCATGTCCCGCAGCCCCTCCCGGATCGCCCGCGCCGAAGCGTCGGCGTCCTCGGGCAGCAGCAGGACCGTTCCGGCGGGGGTATTGGAGGCGTCGACCCCGGCCGCGGCCATGACCAGGCCCTGCCGGTTCTCGACGATCCGCAGCGTGCCGCGCCGCGCCACCACCCGTACCGTTTCGGCGTCGATCGCCGCCTCCCGGTCGGTGGCCTCGACGATCCGGCCCTCCGCCTTGGAGACGATCTTCGAGGTGACCAGCAGTACGTCACCGTCGGCGAGGCCGGGCCCGGTGGCGGCGATCAGCTTCGCGAGATCGTCCCCGGCCCGGACCTCGGGCATCCCGGGCAGCGCCCACACCCGGAACGAGGGCGCGGCGTCCGGGGCCGCGCTCATGCCCGTACCTCTTCGGCGAGAACCAGCGCCTGTCGCGCCATCTCGGCGGTGGCGGCGACATCGGTCATCATCAGCGGTACGGAACGGCAGCGGATGCCCGCGGACTCCACCTCGTCCACCGAGCCCGCGTCCACGGTGTCGACGAGCCAGCCGTCGAGCAGCCCGGAGCCGTAGTGCTGGGCGACCGCCGCGGCCGTCGACTCGACGCCCACCGCGGCGAGCACCTTGTCCGCCATCCCGCGCACCGGTGCGTCACCGACGATGGGGGAGAGGCCGACGACCGGCACCCCGGCCTCGGCGATGGCCTCCCGGATACCGGGCACGGCGAGGATGGTCCCGACGGACACGACGGGGTTCGACGGCGGGAAGAGGATGACGTCGGCCGAGGAGATCGCCTCCAGGACGCCCGGCGCCGGCTTGGCCTGCTCGGCGCCGACGGGCACGATCGCCTGGGCCGGGACGGAGGCGCGCAGCTTCACCCAGTACTCCTGGAAGTGGATGGCTCTGCTCTCGCCGTCGACATCGACCGCCACATGCGTCTCGATCCGGTCGTCGGACATCGGCAGCAGCCGGACCCCCGGCTTCCAGCGCGCACAGAGCGCCTCCGTGACGGCGCTCAGCGGATAGCCCGCGCCGAGCATCTGCGTACGGACGATATGGGTCGCGAAGTCGCGGTCGCCGAGCCCGAACCAGTCGGGTCCCACGCCGTAGGCCGCGAGTTCCTCCTTGACGTGGAAGCTCTCGTCGGTCCGGCCCCAGCCCTGGTCCTCGTTGATGCCACCGCCGAGGGTGTACATCACGGTGTCGAGGTCGGGGCAGACCTTGAGACCGAACAGATGGATGTCGTCACCGGTGTTGCCGATCACCGTGATGTCCGCGTCGGGCGCGGCCTCCTTGAGGCCACGCAGAAAACGAGCACCACCGATACCGCCGGCCAGAACCACAATGCGCATGCGGACAGTTTGTCAGGCGAAGCGCGGTACCCGGCGGCGGGCCGTCAGACGGTGGCCGCGGCCGGGGTGCACTGGGCGGAGTGCATCGGCATGTCGGTCAGTCCGGGGTAGTAGATGTGCAGGCTGACCGCCGGTTCGAGGGAGTCGTTGACCACCTCGTGGACGTAGCCGGGGGCGAAGACGCGCTGGGCGCCGTGGCCCAGCGTCCGCTTTCCGCGGTCCGTACGCTCTGTCAGTTCGCCCTCCAGCACGGTCAGGACGCCGGAGGACAGGCCGTGGTCGTGCAGTCCGCTGCCCTGGCCCGGGACCCAGCTGAGCAGCCAGACGTCGTAGCCGAGCGGGGTCTCCCCTGCTCGATCGGCGCCGGGAGCCTGGGGAAAGCTGAGCAGCCGGTGGTACCAGCGGGTGGTGGCGTCGTACTGGACGAGCGGGGCCCACCGGGAGCGGTCACCGGCGATGGAGCGGGCGAGCCCGGCGAACTCCGCCACCGTGGCGGGGTGCTCACGGGCGGGGCGCAGGAGGTGCTGGACCTCAAGGAGGTCGCCGGCGATCTGGAGGTCGCTGTAGCTGTTCATGGGTGCGGTGGTTCCTCGGCAGGAGTGCACGGGAGTGCGGGTGCGGATGCAGGGGTGTCGCGAGACCACGGGGACCGGGTGACCAACGGCCGCGAGGCCGCACGGGAGGATCCGGGGGTCCGGGATGAGCTGCGTCTGGCTGGAGCGCGAAGGCTTCAACAGCTGAGACAGCTGGAACAGCAACAGCGAGCCTGGACAGCGCTGCGGAACCCACGGATGTGGGTGACGCGCATCGCTGAGGTCGCTGGCATGACATCAAGGAGAGCTGAAGGACCTCGGACTGTCAACCCAATGACCGATTTGGGGTCAATGTTTCACCTCATCCGGTTGTGCCGGGCGGAGAAAGGTTTGTTCAGCGCTCGCGGCGGAGATGTGGCGCAGCAGACGCACCCGCAAACGTGGTCGCGGCCCCGTGACCCGACTGTGATCTTGATCGCTTCGGTGATCGAATTGCAACGTGTCCCCCCTCCGGACAGTTTCCCTCTGTGACGGGTGGGTACACGACGAAGCCCATGGCAGATGTCAGGTTTTTGGTGATTTGAACACTTTCCGCATACCCTTGGTGCCGCAGAGTGAATACCGGGCCCAATAGCAGATCTGCGCTTGACTGGCACGAAGCTACACACTTGTAATTTCACTCGTGTCGTTCGGCCGATTCGATAACGGCCGCATCACGGGGACGCAAGAGACAGACGAGGGGCGCACATGACCGAGCTGTTCCAGCAACTGCTGGTCGAGGACGCGGACGAGGAACTCGGCTGGCAGGAGCGCGCACTGTGCGCCCAGACCGACCCTGAGTCCTTTTTTCCCGAGAAGGGCGGATCCACCCGCGAGGCCAAGAAGGTCTGCCTCGCCTGTGAAGTCCGGTCCGAATGCCTTGAGTACGCCCTTTCCAAGGACGAGCGGTTCGGCATCTGGGGCGGTCTTTCCGAGCGCGAGCGACGGCGCCTGAAGAAGGCCGCGATCTGACGCGCGGCAGCCGGGGCACCCGGGACACCGGGCCCGGAAGGGCCCGGCCCGTGGGTGCCTGACCCGAAGAGCCCGACCGGAAGGTGCCGGGCCCGAAGAGCCGGGCCCGAAGATGCCGGGCCCGAAGATGCCGGACTCCGGGAGCAGACCGTTCCCCGGCCCCGCTCGCCCGATGGCCCGCCGCCTGCACCCTGCCCGCAGGCGGCGGGCCATTGCCGTGCCCGCCGCTGCCGCCCCGGGCCCGGGGCGCCGCTCTCGGCCGCTGTGCCGTTGCCCTCGTTCAACCGCTCCGCGCGGCCCCGGTTGTCCGTACCGTTAGTGTGGGGCCCCGTCCGAGACGCGCCAACGACCCGACAGGGCGCGCGTGTACACCGATGCAGCCCCCGGGGGTACGTTCCCCCGGACCCGGCCGGAGGGCCCGTACCTCGATGTCCGTGCACAGCCATTCGACGGCGCCGTACGCGGCCGCCGCCGCCCCAGAGTTCCCCCGGCATGTCGTCACCGCCGTGCTCGTCTCCCACGACGGCGCGCGCTGGCTGCCCGACGCACTCGCCGGGCTGCTCGGGCAGGAACGCCCCGTGCAGAGCGTCGTCGCCGCCGACACCGGCAGCGCCGACGACTCCGCGCAACTGGTCACCGAGGCGCTCGGCGCCGACCGCGTCCTGCACCTCGCGCGACGTACGGGCTTCGGCACCGCCGTCGACGAGGCGAGCCGCACCGCCGGTGTCCTCACCCCGGACGACCTGCCGTACCTGAAGCGCCCCAGCGGCTGGGACCCGGTCACCAGATCCTGGCGCGACGACGCCTACGACCTGCCCGAACTGCCGCACGGCGAACCGGTGCAATGGCTCTGGCTGCTCCACGACGACTGCGCGCCCGATCCCGACGCACTCGCCGAGATGCTCCGCGTCGTCGACAACGACCCGCACGCGGCGATCGTCGGCCCCAAGCTCCGGGGCTGGTACGACCGCAGGCAGCTCCTCGAAGTCGGGGTCTCCATCGCCAACAGCGGGCGCCGCTGGACCGGACTCGACCGGCGCGAGCAGGACCAGGGCCAGCACGACCAGGTCCGTACCGTCCTGTCCGTCTCCACCGCGGGCATGCTGATCCGCCGTGACGTGTGGGAGGAGCTCGGCGGGTTCGACCGCAGGCTTCCCCTGATGCGCGACGACGTCGACCTGTGCTGGCGCGCCCACATGGCCGGCCACCGGGTGCTCGTCGCCCCCGACGCCGTCCTGCGGCACGCCGAGGCGTCCGCCCGCGAACGCCGCCCCATCGACTGCGCCGGTCGTTCCGTCTCCAGCCCGCACCGCGTCGACAAGGCCGGCGCCGTCTACACGATGCTCGTCAACGCCCGCGGCAAGCTGCTGCTCTGGGCGCTGCTCCGGCTGGTGCTCGGCACCCTGCTGCGTACGCTCGCCTACCTCGTCGGCAAGGTGCCCGGCCAGGCGCTCGACGAGGTCGCCGGACTCCTCGGCACCCTGCTGCGGCCCGGACGGATCCTCGCGGCCCGCCGCCAACGCGGCAAGGGCGCCATCGACCCGGCCGAGCTGCGCGGGCTCTTCCCGGCGCCCGGCGCCACCGTCCGCGCGACCGTCGAACAGGTCGCCGGGAACTTCGGCCGCTCCACGGAGGCCGAGACCGGCGGCTCGCGGCACGGCGCCGTCGAGTCCGGACCGGGCGGCGACGACGCCGACTTCCTGGAGATCGACCAGTTCGCCAAGTTGAAGCGGGTCGGGCGCAAGCCGGGCCCGGTGCTCTTCGCCGTCCTGCTCCTGGTCTCGCTCGTCGCCTGCCGCAGCCTCATCGGCGGCGGCGCGCTGGCCGGCGGCGCCCTGCTGCCCGCACCCGGCGACGTCTCCGAGCTGTGGGGCCGGTACGCGGACGGCTGGCACACCGTGGGCACCGGCGGCACCCAGACCGCACCGCCCTACCTGGGCGTGATCTCGGCCCTGTCCGCGCTGTTCCTCGGCTCCACCGGATTCGCGCTCACCCTGCTGCTGGTCTTCTCGGTCCCGCTCGCCGGGCTCACCGCGTACTTCGTCTCCCGCCCGCTGATCCCCTCGCGGCTGCTGCGGGCCTGGGCGAGTGTCGCGTACGCCTTCCTGCCCGCCGCGACCGGCGCCCTGGCGACCGGCCGGCTCGGCACCGCCGTACTGCTCGTCCTGCTGCCCCTGATCGCCCGCGCGGCCGTCTCCGCACACGGGATGCGCGGAGGCGGCAACAGCCGCGGCAGCTGGCGCGCGACCTGGGCGTACACCCTGCTCCTCACCCTCACGATGGCGTTCACCCCCATCGTGTGGCCGCTCGCCGTGGTCCTCGGCGTCGGTGTCCTGGCGCTGCGCCGCAACGACATCACGGCCTACGGACTCCGCTTCCTCGCCGCCGTCGGCACCCCGCTGCTCGTCCTGGCGCCCTGGTCGCTCTCGCTCCTGACCAGCCCCTCGTCCTTCCTGGAGGAAGCGGGCCTTCAGACCGGTACGGGATCGGCCTCCGCCCTCGACCTGCTCGGGATCAGCCCCGGCGGGCCCAAGGCGGCGGGCGGCGTCCTGCTGCTCGGCATCGTGCTCGCGGCGCTGGCCGCGCTGCTGCGCGGGGAGCGGCAGTTCGCGGTCCGGACCGCCTGGGCCGTCGCCCTGGTGGGCCTGGCCTTCGCCGGGCTCGCCAACGGTTCGGGCTGGGCGGGACCGGCCACCCTCGTCTACGGCGCCGCGCTCATCGCCGCCGCGCTGGTCGGCGCGGACGGTGCCCGGGTACGCGTCGCCGAACTCAGCTTCGGCTGGCGCCAGCCGGTCGCGGTCCTGATCGCGCTCGCTGCGGGGATCGCCCCCGTGCTGGCCGCCTGCGGCTGGATGATCGGTGGCGCCGCGGGCCCGCTGGAGCGGCGCGACCCGGTGCAGGTGCCCGCGTTCGTCGCCGAGGAGAGCAGCACCCGCGACCAGCCGCGCACCCTGGTGCTCGGCGGCACGTCGCCCTCCTCCGTCGCGTACACGCTCGTCCGTGGCTCCGGCGCACGCCTCGGCGATGCCGAACTGGCCGCGGCCGGCGGCGGCAACAGCCACCTCGACAAGGTCGTCGCCAACCTGGTCGCGGGCTCCGGCGCCGACCAGGGCAGCCAGCTCAGCGGCTTCGCGATCCGTTACGTCCTCGTGCGGGACGGGGCGCCGAAGCAGATGAGCCGGGTGCTCGACGCGACGCCCGGCCTCAGCCGGCTCAGCCAGCTGGACGGCAGCGCGCTCTGGCGGGTCGACCGCCAGGTCGCCCGGATCATGATCGTCCCGTCCGCCGCCGGTGACGAGCCGCTTCCGGTCGGCTCCCGCCCGGTCGAGGCACACACCAAGATCCCGGCGGGCGGCGCCGGCCGGGTGCTGCGGATTGCCGACGCCGCCGACCCCGGCTGGCAGGCCACGCTCGACGGCCGTGCGCTGACCCGCAAGACCGTCGACGGCTGGGCCCAGGGCTTCGATCTCCCCACCGAGGGCGGCTCGCTGGACCTCACGTACGAGACGTCCTTCACGCACTCCGCGTGGATCTGGGCCCAGGTCGCGTTCGCCGTGGTCCTGCTGGTCCTGGCCCTTCCGGGCCGCCGCCGGGAGATCGACGACGACCTGCCCGAGGAGACCGTGCCGGTCCCCGCCGAGCCGGTCGCGGGCGAGGGACGCCGGGCGCGCAGGCTGCGCGCGGCCGCCCAGGCGGAGGGCGAGGAAGGCGGCGAGGACGTCGACACGGGCGAGGAGCGGGCGGAGTACGCCCCGGCCCGGCAGACGGCCGAACCGGAACCGCCGGCCACCGACGACCATGATGTCTTCGTGCCCCAGCAGGCCGAGGGGGACACGGGTCAGTACGCGGCGGTGCCGCAGCAGGCCGAGGGGGACACCGGCCAGTACGCGGCGGTGCCGCAGCAGCACGGGGAATGGGACGCCCAGCAGTACCAGGGCACCGACTACCCGCAGTACCAGGAAGGCCAGTACCAGGGCGACCAGCACGGGGCCGGGCAGCAGCAGAACCCCGCCGGCGGGTACGACCAGTACGGCTATCCGCAGCAGCAGGGCGACTACACCGCGTACGGCCAGGGCCAGTACACCAACGCTCCGTACGACGCGGCGACCCCGCAGTACGACCCCCATGCCCAGTACGACCCCAACGCCCAGTACGGCACGGCCGATCAGTACGGCAACGCCCCGTACGACGCGACCGCGCAGTACGACCCCAACGCCCAGTACGGTGCGGGCCAGTACGGCGATCAGCGGCCGTACGACCCGCAGAACCCCGGCCAGAACCCCAACCACGCCCCCGGCCCCGGCGAGAATCCCGACGAGAACCCCGCCCCGGGCCAGAACCCGTGGCCGACCGGTAACGCATCGCGAGGCGAGTCCGAGTGAAGTCCACCAGCCTGTCCCTCATCGCGGGGGCCGTCGCCCTTGCCGCCGTCACCGGATTCGCCGCGCTCACCGTGCCCGGTGACGGGGGTGCGACGGAGGCCGGGGCAGCTTCCCGGCTGCCCGTGGAGCGGTCCAGCCTGCTCTGCCCGGCGCCCGGCCTCTCGGATCTCGCGGAGACCACGTACACGTCCTTCACCCCGGCCGCGAAAAGCGGCGGCGAGGCGGGCGCGGCCGAACTGAAGTCACCCACGGCCGCTATTAAGGACGACAAGAAGGACGACAAGGAAAAGGCCAAGGACAAGGGCAAGACGGCCGACTCGGACAAGCCCGTCGTCGCCCTCAAGGAGCCCGGCAAGCCGGCCACCGCCGACGTGTCCGGTTCGGACGCCCCCGCCCTCGTCGGCACCGCCACCGGCCGGCTGGCGCCCGGCTGGACCGCCCAGCAGACCACCACCGTCGAGGCGGGCGACTCCCGGGGCGTGCTCGGGGTCAGCTGCACGGCACCCGACACCGACTTCTGGTTCCCGGCCGCGAGCACCGCGAAGTCCCGCGAGGACTACGTCAACCTCACCAACCCGGACGACACCGCCGCGGTCGCCGACATCGAGCTCTACGGTCCGGACGGCACGCTCAAGTCCGATGTCGGCGAGGGCATCACGGTCCCCGCCGGATCCGGCGTCCGGGTCCTGATCTCGACCCTGACCAGCAAGGCGGCCGACGATGTGACCGTCCACGTCACCACCCGTACCGGACGGGTGGGCGCGGCCGTCAGGACCGCGGACAGCGAGACCGGCAGCGACTGGCTCACCGCCTCCGCCGCCCCGGCGGGCACCCTGGTGCTGCCCGGCATCCCGGCGGACGCGACCTCGGTCCGGCTGGTGGCCTTCGCCCCCGGCGAGGACGACGCGGACCTGAAGGTGCGGCTCCTCGGCAAGACGGGCGCGTTCGCCCCGGTGGGGAACGAGGATCTCCACGTCAAGTCGCGGATGACGGCCGGGGTGGACCTGAAGAACCTCACCCGGGGCGAGGCGGGCTCCCTGCTGCTGACCCCCGACCAGAAGGGCAGGGCCACCCCGGTGGTGGCCGCGCTGCGGGTGGTCCGGGGCAAGGGCGACAAGCAGGAGGTCGGGTACATCCCGGCGACCGGCCCGGTGGGCGCGCAGGCGACCGCGGCCGACAACCGGGCCAAGGGCTCGGTCCTCTCGCTCACCGCACCGGGCGCCGCCGGCACCGTGAAGGTCACGGCGTCCGCGGGCAGCAAGGGCGGCACCCCGGTCAGCAAGACGTACAAGGTCGCCGCGGGCACGACGGTCGCGGTCACCCCGCCGGTCCCGGCCGGCCTCAAGGGCACGTACGCGCTGACGGTCCAGACGCAGTCGGGCGGCCCGGTCCACGCCGCCCGCACGCTCACTCTTCCGCAGGACGGCATCCCGATGTTCACGGTGCAGACGCTGCCGGACGACGGCGGAACGGTCGAAGTACCGGCGGCCGAGCAGGACCTGTCGGTCCTGGACGACTGAACGCGGGCGAGTGGCGGGGGCCGGTGAACGCGGCCCCCGCCCCCGCCCCGTTACTCCTGCCCGTACCGCGGGTCGACCGACTCCGGGGCGAGCCCGAGCAGTTCCGCGACCTGCTCCACCACGACCTCGTGCACCAGCAGCGCACGCTCGTCGCGGTTCTTGGTGCGGATCTCGACGGGACGCCGGTAGATGACGATCTGGGCCGGCCGTTCCTTCTCGGCGGACAGCGCGTTCCCCAGCGGAACGGTCTCCTCCCCGGTGCTCGGCACATCGAGGACCACGAAGTCGACCTCGGCCAGCTGGGGCCAGCGCCGCTCCAGCCGCTCCACGGAATCCTGCACGAGATCACGGAAGCTGTCCGCCCGGCTGGCCGAGAGCGGCACCTGGGGCGGGGCGACGGGCCCACGCATGCCTCGGCCGTGTCGGTCTCGGCGCCGCGGTCGCGGCTCGGACGGGTGGGGCGGTACGGGGCTGTCCATCACCGACGCAGCGTAACGCTCCGCGGGGCGAGCGGACGGCGGCCGCCCGGGGAGGAACAGGCCTGTCCGCTCTTGAACAATCCGGCCACGAGGGAGCCCGTTTCAGGCCCCGCTCATGACCGTTGCCCTTCTGTCTCCTGACAGTTTCCGGGGCGAGTGGTGACCGGAATCGTTGCCGTGACGACCTGCGCCCTTCTGCTGCCGCGCAGGTCAGGGCAATTGCCCCGGAGGCGGCCGTACCCGAGGTCACAGGGCGACACGGTGGGGTGAGCTGAGGGAGAGTCGTCGCAGCCCGCTCAAGAGTGCGGTAGCGTCCAACATCGTGAGCCCTGTACGTCGCTGTTCGCGCACCGCGTGCGGCCGCCCTGCCGTCGCGACACTGACGTACGTCTATGCCGACTCGACTGCGGTCCTCGGCCCGCTCGCCACCTACGCCGAGCCCCACTGCTACGACCTCTGTGCCGAGCACAGTGAGCGGCTGACCGCGCCACGCGGCTGGGAGGTCGTCCGGCTCTCCGACCCCTCCGCGCCCGTCCGCCCCAGCGGTGAC
This sequence comes from Streptomyces sp. NBC_01260, assembly GCF_036226405.1. NCBI lineage: Bacteria > Bacillati > Actinomycetota > Actinomycetes > Kitasatosporales > Streptomycetaceae > Streptomyces > Streptomyces sp. NBC_01260. The sequence goes on from NZ_CP108464.1 coordinate 5,192,423, forward strand.
GACCTCGAAGCGCTCGCCAACGCCGTCCGGGAAGCGGCGCGTCCGCAGGACCGCGGCGACAGGCCCAGGGGCGGCGGCGGTCCTCGTACCGCGGATCCGGCGGAGGTCGCCCGCAGGGGCCACCTCCGCGTGCTGCGCTCGCCCGACTCCTGAGCCGGCGTCCGTCTCCCGGGCGCGAGCCGTGACGCTCCGCGTCCCCGGAGCACGGGGTGACCCGGGCCGCCGGGTAGTTTGGCGGTCCGAAGAAACCCTCAGGAGGACCGTCCCGTGACTGCAGACCTGTCGCAGCTCGTGAAGGCGTACGACGTTCGCGGAGTCGTGCCCGACCAGTGGGACGAAGCCCTGGCCGAGCAGTTCGGAGCGGCGTTCGTCGAGGTGACGGCCGCGGACGCGATCGTGATCGGTCACGACATGCGCCCCACGTCCCCCGCCCTGTCGGGAGCCTTCGCCCGGGGCGCGGCGGCCCGCGGCGCGGACGTCACGATGATCGGCCTGTGCTCGACGGACCAGCTGTACTACGCGTCGGGGTCGCTGGACCTGCCGGGCGCGATGTTCACCGCCTCGCACAACCCGGCGCAGTACAACGGCATCAAGATGTGCCGTGCGGGCGCCGCACCGGTGGGCCAGGACACCGGGCTCGCCGAGATCCGCACCCTGGTCGAGCAGTGGTCCGTGACCGGCACCCCGCAGCCGGCCGCCGCCTCCGGCACGATCACCGCACGGGACACGCTCACCGACTACGCCGCGTACCTGCTGTCGCTGGTGGACCTGTCCTCGATCCGGCCGCTGAAGGTGGTCGTGGACGCGGGCAACGGCATGGGCGGCCACACGGTCCCCACGGTCTTCGCGGGCCTGCCCGTCGACCTCGTCCCGATGTACTTCGAGCTGGACGGCACGTTCCCGAACCACGAGGCCAACCCCCTGGACCCCAGGAACATCGTCGACCTCCAGGCCCGGGTGCTGGCCGAGGGCGCCGATCTGGGCCTGGCCTTCGACGGCGACGCGGACCGCTGCTTCGTCGTGGACGAGCGGGGCGAGGGAGTCTCCCCGTCGGCGATCACCGCCCTGGTCGCGGCCCGGGAACTGGCGCGCAACGGCGGCCGGGGAACGGTCATCCACAACCTGATCACGTCCCATTCGGTCCCGGAGGTCGTACGCGAGAACGGCGGCACCCCGGTCCGGACGAGGGTGGGCCACTCCTTCATCAAGGCGGAGATGGCCGCACACGGGGCGATCTTCGGCGGTGAGCACTCGGCGCACTACTACTTCCGGGACTTCTGGAACGCGGATACGGGCATGCTCGCCGCCCTCCACGTCCTGGCCGCCCTGGGCGGCCAGGAGGCACCCCTCTCCGCCCTGGTCGCCCAGTACGACCGCTACACCGGCTCCGGCGAGATCAACTCCACGGTCGACGACCAGCCCGCTCGTACGGCGGAGGTACGAGCGGCGTTCGCCGACCGCGAGGGCGTGACCACCGACGACCTGGACGGCCTGACGGTCACGGCCCCGGACTGGTGGTTCAACCTCCGGGCCTCCAACACGGAACCGCTGCTGCGCCTGAACGTCGAGGCCCGCGAGGAAGAGACGATGAAGGCGGTACGGGACGAGGCCCTGGCCCTGATCCGGACGCCCGGGACCCCTGGTGCTCCCAGCCCCTCCGGCGTCTGAGGAGCGGGGTCCGGGCCGGAGCCCCGGTCACGGGAGGGGACAAGGTCCGCCGCAGGCGCCCCGCCCCCTCGCCCGTCGCATCGCGCCACACCGCACTTCCGCGCACCCGGCCAGGCCGCGCCCCCACCACCCCGGCGGTAGGCTGACGTCGCCCGACCCCTGAACAAGTACACAAGCACGATCAAGATCAAAAACAAGACGCGCCCACGCCCGCCCGAAGGGACCCACCCCATGCCGCTCGAAGCCGGCCTCCTGGAGATCCTGGCCTGCCCGGCCTGTCACTCCCCCCTCGACGACCGGTCGGCGGCCGACAGCCCCGAACTGGTCTGCACGGGCAAGGACTGCGGCCTGGCCTACCCGGTACGGGACGGCATTCCCGTCCTCCTCGTCGACGAGGCCCGCCGCCCCGCGTAACCGGGCCCCACACCCCGCACGGTGATCAGCGCGTGATCGGAGGACCGTCCCCATGCTCGACGAGTCGTTGCTCGACGCCCCGGAAGCCCTGGCCCGAGCCGACCGCCGCGGTCTGCTGCGCGGCGCCGCCGAGGCCGGGGCCAGGGTCCGCGCCGCCGCCCGGCACGCGACGGAGGCCGGAATCGCCGAGCTGAACCCGCAGGGCCGTCCGCGCGCCGTCCTGGTCGCAGGCTCCGGCACCGCCGCATCCGGCGTAGCCGACCTGATCGGCGCCCTCGCCGGGGCCTCCGCACCGGTCACGCGCATCCGCCCCACCGGCGTCGCCCCCGCCGCGGGCGCGCTGCGCTGGACGCTGCCCGGCTGGGCCGGCTCCCTCGACCTGCTGCTCATCGCCACGGCGGACGGCTCCGAACCCGGCCTGGCCCTCGTCGCCGAGCAGGCGTACCGCCGCGGCTGCACCGTCGTGGCCGTCGCGCCCCGGCAGTCACCGCTGCGCGAGGCGGTCGACGGCGTGCACGGCCTCGTCGTACCGATGGCCTCCGCCCCGCACGGCGAGTACGACGCCGAGACATCGGCCGCAGGCCCGGGCACCCTCTGGGCACTGTTCACCCCGCTGCTCGCGCTGCTCGACCGCGTCGGCCTGGTCACCGCGCCCCCGGAGACGCTGCAGAGCGTCGCCGACCGCCTGGACCGCACGGCGCAACGCTGTGGGCCCGCCATTGCCACGTACAGCAATCCGGCCAAGACCCTGGCCGCCGAACTCGCGGACAGCCTCCCTCTCGTCTGGACCGAGGGCGAGGCCGCGGCCCCGGTCGGACGCCGCTTCGCCGCGGTCCTGGCCGAGCTCTCGGGCCGCCCCGCCCTCGCGGCCGAACTCCCCGAGGCGCTTCCCGCCCACGGGGGACTGCTGGCCGGGGCCTTCGCCGCCGGAGCGGACCCCGACGAGTTCTTCCGCGACCGGGTCGACGAGCCGGAGGCCCTGCACGCCCGGGTCGTCCTGCTCCGGGACCGGCCCACCGGCGGCCTGAGCGCGGCCCCCGCGGCCCGCGAACTCGCCCTGGGGCACGAGACGGCGATCAGCGAACTCGAACCGGAGGAGGGCAGCACACTCGAAGCCCTCGCCGAACTCCTCGCGGTCACCGACTTCGCGGCCGTCTACCTGGCCCTCGCCTCGGAAGCCCGCGTCTGAACCACCACGCCGCAGCACAGCGGGACACCGGACTTCACGCCCGCCGCAGGGCCCACACACTTCCGGAGCTCTCCCCCCTGAGCTCCGGGCACCCCCGAGTTCCACGCCGCACCCAACAAGATCCACGCATCCCACAAAGCACGAGGACGAACTCCATGGACCGGCTCTCCAACACCGTGCGCCCGTACGCCTGGGGCTCCACCACAGCCATCCCCGCCCTGCTGGGTGTCGCCCCCACCGGCGAACCCCAGGCCGAGATGTGGATGGGCGCCCATCCCGGAGCCCCCTCCCGGATATCCCGCCCCGGCCCCGGCACCCCGCCCGACGCGAGGCCCGGCACCCCGCAGCCCACCACCGAGCACCCCCTCACCGACGTGATCGCCGCCGACCCCGTCGGTGAACTCGGCCCGGCCACCGTCGAGAAGTTCGGCCCCCGCCTCCCCTTCCTCCTCAAGCTGCTCGCCGCCGGAGCCCCGCTCTCCCTCCAGGTCCACCCCGACCTCGCCCAGGCGCAGCAGGGTTACGCGGACGAGGAGCGCCGGTCCGTCCCGATCGACGCCCCCCACCGCACGTACAAGGACGCCAACCACAAGCCCGAACTGATCTGCGCCCTCACCCCCTTCGACGGGCTGTGCGGCTTCCGCCGGCCCACCGAGGCGGCGGAGGCGATGGAGGGGCTGGGCGTCGACTCCCTCAAGCCGTACGCCGATCTGCTCCGCGCCCACCCGGAGGAGGCCGCGCTGCGCGAGGTCCTCACGGCGATCCTCACCGCGGACCCGGCACGGATGGCGGAGACGGTGACCGCCGCGGCAGCCGCCGCGGAACGGCTCGGCGGCGCGTACGCCCCGTACGCGCGCATCGCCCACCACTTCCCGGGCGACGCGGGCGTCATCGCGGCCATGCTGCTGAACTACGTGCAACTCCAGCCCGGTGAGGCGCTGTTCCTCGGCGCCGGAGTCCCGCACGCCTACCTCGACGGCCTCGGCGTCGAAATCATGGCCAACTCGGACAACGTGCTGCGCTGCGGACTGACGCCCAAGCACATCGACGTACCCGAGCTCCTGCGCATCGTCCGTTTCGAGGCGACCGATCCCGGGATCCTGCGCCCCGAGGCCTCCCCGTCCGGTGAGGAGCTGTACGAGACGCCGGTCGACGAGTTCCGGCTCTCCCGCTTCGACCTCTCACCGGGCGCCGACCCCGTCGACGTGACCGCGGCCACCCCCCAGATCCTGCTCTGCACGGCGGGCGCGCCACGGGCCGGCGAACTCGGCCTCGTACCCGGCGACTCGGTCTTCGTACCGGCCGGGGAGAAGGCCGAAGTGTCCGGTGCGGGCACGCTGTTCCGTGCCACTGTGGTGGCCTGACGTACCGTCCGCACCATGGACTGCAACAATGTCCGGCCGTACCGCGGCTGCCGGAGCCGCAGCACCCAACGAAGGGACACCAGGCACCCATGAGTGCGTCAGGCGGAACCAAGGCGATCGTGGCGGCGCTCGGCGCCAACCTCGCGATCGCGGTGGCCAAATTCGTGGCGTTCCTGTTCAGTGGCTCGTCGTCGATGCTCGCGGAGAGCGTCCACTCGCTCGCCGACTCGGGCAATCAGGGGCTGCTGCTGCTCGGCGGCAAGAAGGCCAAGCGCGAGGCCACCCCCCAGCACCCCTTCGGGTACGGGCGCGAGCGCTACATCTACGCCTTCCTCGTCTCCATCGTGCTGTTCTCGGTGGGTGGCATGTTCGCGGTGTACGAGGGCTACGAGAAGATCAAGAACCCGCACGAGATCGAGGCCTGGTACTGGCCGGTCGGTGTACTGGTCTTCGCGATCATCGCCGAGGGCTTCTCCTTCCGTACGGCCATCAAGGAGTCCAACGAGACCCGCGGCGCGCTGTCCTGGACCGAGTTCATCCGCCGCGCGAAGGCCCCCGAACTCCCCGTCGTGCTGCTGGAGGACTTCGGCGCGCTCATCGGTCTGGTCCTCGCCCTCGGCGGCGTGGGCCTGGCCGTCGGCACCGGTGACGGGGTGTGGGACGGCATCGGCACCCTCTGCATCGGCATCCTGCTGATCGTGATCGCCGTCGTCCTGGCCGCCGAGACCAAGTCCCTGCTGCTCGGCGAGGCCGCCGGCACCGACCAGGTCGAGAAGATCAAGGCCGCGGTCGTGGACGGCGACACCGTCACCGGCATCATCCACATGCGTACGCTCCATCTCGGCCCGGAAGAGCTGCTGGTCGCCGCCAAGATCGCGGTCCAGCACGACGACACGGCCACCGAGGTCGCCAACGCCATCAACGCCGCCGAGTCCCGCATCCGCGAAGCGGTCCCGATCGCCCGGGTCATCTACCTGGAACCGGACATCTACAACGAGGCTGCGGCCCGGTCCGGCACCAACCCGGCCAAGGACTCGGCCAACGGCCCGGGCGGATCAACCGCCGTGGCCGCCGAACCCCCAGCCAACGCGTCCGCATCCGCACCCGACAAGGCCCCCGAGCCCCCGGCCGACCCGACGGAAACCGGCCACTGAACTTACCTGACGCGCCTTCGAGGCCGCTCCCGGACCCGGTGGGCTGGGAGCGGCTGGGCCGTTCGGTGTAGATTCGACGGCAGTGCCAGACGTCGCTGCTGATGGCGGTCGATCGGTCCGTATCCACGGACCGGCCGAGGGAGAGAGGGCCTCCGACGGACTGCGCTGCGAGTAGCTCGGGCATTCGTGTGCCCGACGCCGCAGAGCCGCCCACCCACCCTCGACCCATCACGAGGAGCAGCCCGTTATGACGACGGTCACCAATCGACAGGACTTCAAGGTCGCCGACCTCTCCCTCGCAGCCTTCGGCCGCAAGGAGATCACCCTGGCCGAGCACGAGATGCCCGGCCTGATGTCGATCCGCAAGGAGTACGTCGCCACGCAGCCGCTGGCCGGCGCCCGCATCACCGGTTCGCTGCACATGACCGTGCAGACGGCCGTGCTGATCGAGACCCTGGTCGCCCTCGGCGCCGAGGTCCGCTGGGCCTCCTGCAACATCTTCTCGACCCAGGACCACGCGGCCGCGGCCATCGCGGTCGGTCCGAACGGCACTCCGGACGCCCCCGCCGGCGTCCCCGTCTTCGCCTGGAAGGGCGAGTCGCTCGAGGAGTACTGGTGGTGCACGGAGCAGGCCCTGACCTGGCCGAACACCCCCACCGGCGGGCCGAACATGATCCTCGACGACGGTGGCGACGCCACCCTCCTCGTCCACAAGGGCGTGGAGTTCGAGAAGGCCGGAGCGGCCCCGGACCCGTCGACCGCGGACAGCGAGGAGTACGCCCACATCCTCACCACGCTGAACCGCACCCTCGGCGAGGCCCCGCAGAAGTGGACCCAGCTGGCGTCCGAGATCCGCGGTGTCACCGAGGAGACCACCACCGGTGTGCACCGGCTGTACGAGATGCACCGCGACGGCACCCTCCTGTTCCCGGCGATCAACGTCAATGACGCGGTCACCAAGTCGAAGTTCGACAACAAGTACGGCTGCCGCCACTCGCTGATCGACGGCATCAACCGCGCCACCGACGTCCTGATCGGCGGCAAGACCGCCGTCGTCTGCGGCTACGGCGACGTGGGCAAGGGCTGCGCGGAGTCCCTGCGCGGCCAGGGCGCCCGGGTGATCATCACGGAGATCGACCCGATCTGTGCCCTGCAGGCGGCGATGGACGGCTACCAGGTGGCGACCCTGGACGACGTCGTCGAGCAGGCCGACATCTTCGTCACCACGACGGGCAACAAGGACATCATCATGGCCGGCGACATGGCCCGGATGAAGCACCAGGCCATCGTCGGAAACATCGGCCACTTCGACAACGAGATCGACATGGCCGGCCTCGCCAGGATCGACGGCATCGTCAAGGACGAGGTCAAGCCGCAGGTCCACACCTGGACGTTCCCCGACGGCAAGGTCCTCATCGTGCTGTCCGAGGGCCGCCTGCTGAACCTGGGCAATGCGACGGGCCACCCCTCGTTCGTCATGTCCAACTCGTTCGCGGACCAGACCCTGGCCCAGATCGAGCTGTTCAGCAAGCCCGAGGAGTACCCGACCGACGTCTACGTGCTGCCCAAGCACCTCGACGAGAAGGTCGCCCGCCTCCACCTCGCCGCGCTCGGAGTGAGGCTCACGACGCTCCGCCCCGAGCAGGCCGCCTACATCGGCGTCGAGGTCGACGGCCCGTACAAGTCCGACCACTACCGCTACTGATCCCGTAACCGCGGCGGGCCGCCGGTGACCGGTCACCGGCACGACCGGCCAGTGACAACCGGCCAGTGACAACCGGCCACCGGCAGACCCCGCGGCCCCCGGCCCGGAACCCGCGGACGCGACAGCGTCAGCAGGCCCGGTGACTCAGCAGCAGCGCAGCGCAGCAGCTACGAACGCAGGCCCCCGCACCCCCGTGTCGGGGGCCTGCGCCGTACCGCACCCGCACAGCCCGAGGAACCCGAAGGACCCCATGCCCCGCGGCCGTTATTCGCTCCACGATCTCCACGACCACACCCCCCTCGGTGAAGAGCACTTCCACTGCGCCCCCGGCCCCTCCGGCTGGCGCTATGTCTCCCAGACGACCGCCCCGTCCGGCGACCACCTCGGATCCATCGATCTCACCCTGGACGAACTCGGCCGCCCGATCCGTCTCGAACTCCACGCCGCGAGCTGGCAGATCCGCGGCGCCGCCCTCGAAGGCGTCACCTGGGTCCGCACCGATCCGACCGGCACTCACGCCAACGAAGGCAATGTCCGCGCCCACACCTTCACCGGCACTTCCCCCGCCTTCCTCATCGCGACCGCACGCCTGCTGCGCCTCACCCCCGATTCCCCCGCGACCCGTCTCCGCGTCGTCGCCTTCACGGATCCGGTCCTCGCCCCCCGTACCGTCGACCAGTCCTGGGCCCTGGTGAACAGTGAAGCGCACGCCACTGACAACGGCCCCCTGACCGTGGACGAATACCAGGTCAACGCCCTGGACACCGGCGAGCAGCACACCATCCACATCGCCGGCGACGTCGTCCTCTCGGCCCCGGGCATCGAGCTCGAAGAGCTGGAATCCCCGCCCTCGACCCGCTAGGCGTAGTGCCCCCGCAGGGTTGCTGACGCGGCGGATCAGGCGGGACGACGGCTCTAGGCGGGCGGAGCGAACCCGGTAGCGGGCGGACGCGCCCGGTCCGCCCGGGGAGCCGCGGCATCCCCGGGCCCCGCAGGCCGAACAGGTGCCCCAAGTGCCCCAGGCGTCGCGGGTGCCACAGGCACCGGGTGAGCAGCAGGGGCACCAGGGACAGCAGGGGCAGTCTCCGAGCCCCACATCCGCTCACTCACAGAAGCGGCGAGCATCCGGTGCGCGTCCCGAGTCTGCCGTTCGTTCACCACGGCCGCCAGGTACGCGGCGGCGGGCACGCCCACCGGAGCCGGAACCCCGGTCCACCCGGCGAGCTCTCCGGCCAGCCGACCGGCCATGGTCCGGCCCACCTCGGCGTCCAACTGGTGCATCCGCGTCAGGTACTGGCGCACCGCCAGCCACAGTTCGTCCGGAACCGCCGACAGATCCAGCCCGGCGAACCGTCCCACCAGCCAGGGCGGCGGGGGCGGAACAGTGGCTGCCCGGCCCGCCGGCAGCCGCTCCCGTACGACGAGCGTCCCCGCGAAGACATCCCCGAGCCGCCTCCCACGCGCCGACACGAGCGATGCGATGGAGGCGACCACCCCGAGTGTCATGAGGATCTCCACGACACCCATCGCCCCACGCACCAGCGCGTGCCGGAACCGGATCGGCCCCCCGTCGTCCCGCACCACCCGCAGCCCGCACGCCAGCTTCCCCAGTGAACGGCCGTGGCTGAGCGTTTCCACCGCTATCGGTGCTCCCACCAGCACCAGCAGGAACGTCGCCACGGAGACGGCGGCGGATGCTGCCCCGTCCAGGGAGGCCGTCGCCACGGCCAGGCCGACCGACACCAGGACGAACGCCGTCCCCACCACCACCAGATCGATGGCCAGAGCCAGCGCACGGCTCGGCAGTTTCGCCGGCCGCAGCCCCAGCACGACCGCGTCCCCGGTCACGAGCTCACTCATCGCCGCCCACCCTTCGCCGACCATCCCTGCCCCTCGGGGCCACAGTCTGCCAAGCTGACCCGCAAACGCGCCGCAGCAGTACGGACCCGTACGCACCCATGCCTGGAGCAGCAGCCGACCATGGACCTCGACGTCTTCGTCAACGCCCACCGCAGTGAGTGGGACCGCCTGGATCACCTCCTGCACCGCGGGCGCAGGCTCACAGGCGCGGAAGCCGACGAACTCGTCGACCTCTACCAGCACACGGCAACCCATCTCTCCCTGATCCAGTCCAGCGCTCCCGACCCGCTGCTCATCGCGCGCCTCACGCAACTGGTGGCCCGGGCCCGCTCCACGGTGACCGGCACCCGTCGCGCCTCGTGGCGCGACGCCGCGCGCTTCCTCACGGCAGGATTTCCCGCGGCGGTCTACCGCTCCAGGCACTGGTGGATACCCACGGCCGTCCTCTCCACGCTCCTGGCCGCGCTGATCGGCTGGTGGATCGGTACCCACCCGGAAGTCCAGTCGGCCATCGCCGCCCCCGAAGACCTCCGCCGCATGACCAGTCCTGGCGGGGAGTACGAGACCTACTACTCAAGCCATCCCGCGGCCTCGTTCGCCGCCCAGGTCTGGACGAACAACGCCCAGGCCGCAGCCATGTGCCTGGTGCTGGGCGCATTCCTCTGCGTCCCGGTGATCTGGATCCTGTTCCTCAACGTGCTCAACCTCGGGGTAGGTATCGGACTGATGTCCTCGGCCGGCCGGCTCGACATGTTCCTCGGCCTGATCCTTCCGCACGGACTGCTCGAACTCACCGCCGTCTTCGTGGCGGCCGGCACCGGTCTCCGCCTGGGCTGGACGGTCATCGACCCCGGCCCCCGCACCCGGCGCACAGCTCTGGCGCAGCAGGGCCGCGCCGCGATCGGCATGGCCATCGGCCTGGCCCTGATCCTGTTCGTCTCGGGTGTCATCGAAGGCTTCGTCACCCCGTCGGGCCTCCCGACATGGGCCCGTATCGCCATCGGAATCGCCGCCGAGCTGGCCTTCCTCGCCTACGTCTACATCCTGGGCGGCCGCGCGGCCGGAACCGGCGACGCCGGCGACATTGCCGACTCCGAACGGAGCGCCGAACTCCCGGTTGCCGCCTGATGTGCGTAGGCCTCTCCCGACCTGCTAGTCTCCTCCTCGCCCCAAAAAACCGTTGACACGGCGGACTGGGGGAGGTAGATTAGAACGGTTGCCTCGAACTGGACAAGTTCGGGCCCAGCAGTTAGCGTCATCTCGCTCTCACCGGAAATTGAATTTCCGCAGAGCCATTGATTCCCACTCTTTGGATCGGGAAGCCGATTAGTTCGGCCGAACTGCTTCTGATAAAGTCGGATCAGCCGAAAGGCAAGGCCACTTCAACGGCCACTGGAAATCGAATTCGAACCGGAAACGGAACGAGATCGAGTCTGGTAAGGTTGGAACCGCCGGAAAGGGAAAGCGCGAAAGCGAAGAACTGGAAAGCGAAAATGCGAGGCCCGCTTCGACCGGGAATCGGACACGAAAGAGTCTGATAGAGTCGGAAACGCAAGACCGAAGGGAAGCGCCCGGAGGAAAGCCCCAGAAAATGTTCTGGTGGTGAGTACAAAGGAAGCGTCCGTTCCTTGAGAACTCAACAGCGTGCCAAAAGTCAACGCCAGATACGTTGATACCCCGACCTGCTTCGGCAGGTTCGAGGTTCCTTTGAAAGTCCTGGCAGACCACATTAGTGGTTCTACCAGGCAATGCACATAGCGAGGACATAGTGAACGATCGGTCTTATTCCGACTCGATTGTTCCGCTCTCGTGTGTGTGATCCCGATTACGGGAAAACATTCACGGAGAGTTTGATCCTGGCTCAGGACGAACGCTGGCGGCGTGCTTAACACATGCAAGTCGAACGATGAAGCCCTTCGGGGTGGATTAGTGGCGAACGGGTGAGTAACACGTGGGCAATCTGCCCTTCACTCTGGGACAAGCCCTGGAAACGGGGTCTAATACCGGATAATACTTTCCCTCTCATGGGGGAAGGTTAAAAGCTCCGGCGGTGAAGGATGAGCCCGCGGCCTATCAGCTAGTTGGTGGGGTAATGGCCTACCAAGGCGACGACGGGTAGCCGGCCTGAGAGGGCGACCGGCCACACTGGGACTGAGACACGGCCCAGACTCCTACGGGAGGCAGCAGTGGGGAATATTGCACAATGGGCGAAAGCCTGATGCAGCGACGCCGCGTGAGGGATGACGGCCTTCGGGTTGTAAACCTCTTTCAGCAGGGAAGAAGCGAAAGTGACGGTACCTGCAGAAGAAGCGCCGGCTAACTACGTGCCAGCAGCCGCGGTAATACGTAGGGCGCAAGCGTTGTCCGGAATTATTGGGCGTAAAGAGCTCGTAGGCGGCTTGTTGCGTCGGTTGTGAAAGCCCGGGGCTTAACCCCGGGTCTGCAGTCGATACGGGCAGGCTAGAGTGTGGTAGGGGAGATCGGAATTCCTGGTGTAGCGGTGAAATGCGCAGATATCAGGAGGAACACCGGTGGCGAAGGCGGATCTCTGGGCCATTACTGACGCTGAGGAGCGAAAGCGTGGGGAGCGAACAGGATTAGATACCCTGGTAGTCCACGCCGTAAACGTTGGGAACTAGGTGTTGGCGACATTCCACGTCGTCGGTGCCGCAGCTAACGCATTAAGTTCCCCGCCTGGGGAGTACGGCCGCAAGGCTAAAACTCAAAGGAATTGACGGGGGCCCGCACAAGCAGCGGAGCATGTGGCTTAATTCGACGCAACGCGAAGAACCTTACCAAGGCTTGACATACACCGGAAAGCATCAGAGATGGTGCCCCCCTTGTGGTCGGTGTACAGGTGGTGCATGGCTGTCGTCAGCTCGTGTCGTGAGATGTTGGGTTAAGTCCCGCAACGAGCGCAACCCTTGTTCTGTGTTGCCAGCATGCCCTTCGGGGTGATGGGGACTCACAGGAGACTGCCGGGGTCAACTCGGAGGAAGGTGGGGACGACGTCAAGTCATCATGCCCCTTATGTCTTGGGCTGCACACGTGCTACAATGGCCGGTACAATGAGCTGCGATGCCGCGAGGCGGAGCGAATCTCAAAAAGCCGGTCTCAGTTCGGATTGGGGTCTGCAACTCGACCCCATGAAGTCGGAGTTGCTAGTAATCGCAGATCAGCATTGCTGCGGTGAATACGTTCCCGGGCCTTGTACACACCGCCCGTCACGTCACGAAAGTCGGTAACACCCGAAGCCGGTGGCCCAACCCCTTGTGGGAGGGAGCTGTCGAAGGTGGGACTGGCGATTGGGACGAAGTCGTAACAAGGTAGCCGTACCGGAAGGTGCGGCTGGATCACCTCCTTTCTAAGGAGCATTTCTTACCCGGTTTTCCGGGTCAGAGGCCAGTACACCGGCGAATGTTCGGTGCTGGTTGCTCATGGGTGGAACGTTGACTATTCGGCACGACAGGTTGTTTTTCACTAGTACTGCTTCGGCGTGGAATGTGGGGAGTGATCGGTCGGGTCGGGCACGCTGTTGGGTATCTGAAGGTACGGCCGTCGTGGTCGTCCTTCGGTTGCCGGCCCCAGTGAACTCGCCCGGTAAGGGTGGGGTGGTGGGTGGCTGGTCGTTGTTTGAGAACTGCACAGTGGACGCGAGCATCTGTGGCCAAGTTTTTAAGGGCGCACGGTGGATGCCTTGGCACCAGGAACCGATGAAGGACGTGGGAGGCCACGATAGGCCCCGGGGAGCTGTCAACCAAGCTTTGATCCGGGGGTGTCCGAATGGGGAAACCCGGCAGTCGTCATGGGCTGTCACCCGCTGCTGAACACATAGGCAGTGTGGAGGGAACGAGGGGAAGTGAAACATCTCAGTACCCTCAGGAAGAGAAAACAACCGTGATTCCGGGAGTAGTGGCGAGCGAAACTGGATCAGGCCAAACCGTATGCGTGTGATACCCGGCAGGGGTTGCGCATGCGGGGTTGTGGGATCTCTTTTTCACGGTCTGCCGGCTGTGAGACGAGTCAGAAACCGTTGATGTAGGCGAAGGACATGCGAAAGGTCCGGCGTAGAGGGTAAGACCCCCGTAGCTGAAACATTAACGGCTCGTTTAAGAGACACCCAAGTAGCACGGGGCCCGAGAAATCCCGTGTGAATCTGGCGGGACCACCCGTTAAGCCTAAATATTCCCTGGTGACCGATAGCGGATAGTACCGTGAGGGAATGGTGAAAAGTACCGCGGGAGCGGAGTGAAATAGTACCTGAAACCGTGTGCCTACAAGCCGTGGGAGCGTCGCTGTGTGTGCTTGCACATGCAGTCGTGACTGCGTGCCTTTTGAAGAATGAGCCTGCGAGTTTGCGGTGTGTTGCGAGGTTAACCCGTGTGGGGAAGCCGTAGCGAAAGCGAGTCCGAATAGGGCGATTTAGTAGCGCGCTCAAGACCCGAAGCGGAGTGATCTAGCCATGGGCAGGTTGAAGCGGAGGTAAGACTTCGTGGAGGACCGAACCCACCAGGGTTGAAAACCTGGGGGATGACCTGTGGTTAGGGGTGAAAGGCCAATCAAACTCCGTGATAGCTGGTTCTCCCCGAAATGCATTTAGGTGCAGCGTCGTGTGTTTCTTGCCGGAGGTAGAGCACTGGATAGGCGATGGGCCCTACCGGGTTACTGACCTTAGCCAAACTCCGAATGCCGGTAAGTGAGAGCACGGCAGTGAGACTGTGGGGGATAAGCTCCATGGTCGAGAGGGAAACAGCCCAGAGCATCGACTAAGGCCCCTAAGCGTACGCTAAGTGGGAAAGGATGTGGAGTCGCAGAGACAACCAGGAGGTTGGCTTAGAAGCAGCCACCCTTGAAAGAGTGCGTAATAGCTCACTGGTCAAGTGATTCCGCGCCGACAATGTAGCGGGGCTCAAGCGTACCGCCGAAGTCGTGTCATTCACACATATAGGGCCAACGCCTGTGTGGATGGGTAGGGGAGCGTCGTGTGCCGGGTGAAGCAGCCGCGGAAGCGAGTTGTGGACGGTTCACGAGTGAGAATGCAGGCATGAGTAGCGATACACACGTGAGAAACGTGTGCGCCGATTGACTAAGGGTTCCTGGGTCAAGCTGATCTGCCCAGGGTAAGTCGGGACCTAAGGCGAGGCCGACAGGCGTAGTCGATGGACAACCGGTTGATATTCCGGTACCCGCTTTGAAACGCCCAATACTGAATCAGGCGATGCTAAGTCCGTGAAGCCGGCCCGATCTCTTCGGAGTTGAGGGTAGTGGTGGAGCCGACGAACCAGACTTGTACTAGGTAAGCGATGGGGTGACGCAGGAAGGTAGTCCAGCCCGGGCGGTGGTAGTCCCGGGGTAAGGGTGTAGGCCGTGTGGTAGGTAAATCCGTCACACATTAAGGCTGAGACCTGATGCCGAGCCGATTGTGGTGAAGTGGATGATCCTATGCTGTCGAGAAAAGCCTCTAGCGAGTTTCATGGCGGCCCGTACCCTAAACCGACTCAGGTAGTCAGGTAGAGAATACCGAGGCGTTCGGGTGAACTATGGTTAAGGAACTCGGCAAAATGCCCCCGTAACTTCGGGAGAAGGGGGGCCATCACTGGTGATTGGATTTACTCCATGAGCTGGGGGTGGCCGCAGAGACCAGCGAGAAGCGACTGTTTACTAAAAACACAGGTCCGTGCGAAGCCGTAAGGCGATGTATACGGACTGACGCCTGCCCGGTGCTGGAACGTTAAGGGGACCGGTTAGCTGACTTTCGGGTCGGCGAAGCTGAGAACTTAAGCGCCAGTAAACGGCGGTGGTAACTATAACCATCCTAAGGTAGCGAAATTCCTTGTCGGGTAAGTTCCGACCTGCACGAATGGCGTAACGACTTCTCGACTGTCTCAACCATAGGCCCGGTGAAATTGCACTACGAGTAAAGATGCTCGTTTCGCGCAGCAGGACGGAAAGACCCCGGGACCTTTACTATAGTTTGATATTGGTGTTCGGTTCGGCTTGTGTAGGATAGGTGGGAGACTTTGAAGCGGCCACGCCAGTGGTTGTGGAGTCGTCGTTGAAATACCACTCTGGTCGTGCTGGATGTCTAACCTGGGTCCGTGATCCGGATCAGGGACAGTGTCTGATGGGTAGTTTAACTGGGGCGGTTGCCTCCTAAAGAGTAACGGAGGCGCCCAAAGGTTCCCTCAGCCTGGTTGGCAATCAGGTGTTGAGTGTAAGTGCACAAGGGAGCTTGACTGTGAGACCGACGGGTCGAGCAGGGACGAAAGTCGGGACTAGTGATCCGGCAGTGGCTTGTGGAAGCGCTGTCGCTCAACGGATAAAAGGTACCCCGGGGATAACAGGCTGATCTTCCCCAAGAGTCCATATCGACGGGATGGTTTGGCACCTCGATGTCGGCTCGTCGCATCCTGGGGCTGGAGTCGGTCCCAAGGGTTGGGCTGTTCGCCCATTAAAGCGGTACGCGAGCTGGGTTTAGAACGTCGTGAGACAGTTCGGTCCCTATCCGCTGTGCGCGTAGGAATATTGAGAAGGGCTGTCCCTAGTACGAGAGGACCGGGACGGACGAACCTCTGGTGTGCCAGTTGTCCTGCCAAGGGCATGGCTGGTTGGCTACGTTCGGAAAGGATAACCGCTGAAAGCATCTAAGCGGGAAGCCTGCTTCGAGATGAGTATTCCCACCCTCTTGAAGGGTTAAGGCTCCCAGTAGACGACTGGGTTGATAGGCCAGATGTGGAAGCCCGGTAACGGGTGGAGCTGACTGGTACTAATAGGCCGAGGGCTTGTCCTCAGTTGCTCGCGTCCACTGTGTTAGTTCTGAAATAACGAACGGCCGTGTTTTGTTCCGGTGTTGGTTAATTTCATAGTGTTTCGGTGGTCATTGCGTTAGGGAAACGCCCGGTTACATTCCGAACCCGGAAGCTAAGCCTTTCAGCGCCGATGGTACTGCAGGGGGGACCCTGTGGGAGAGTAGGACGCCGCCGAACTCCTTTTGATAGTTAAGCCCCGTGCCCTTGTGGCACGGGGCTTTTCTGCGTTCCGGACCAGAAAGGGCTTGAACGGATCCGAGCGGGTCACGTCCGTCCTTCCTGACGTGCCCGCTGATCGGATCGGGCGCGGCCGCAGCCCCGCTACAGACGGCCTGCTGCCTTCAGAGCCAGATAGGCGTCGGCGAGAGCCGGCGCGAGGGTGTCGGGAGTGGCGTCGACGACCACTACGCCGCGGCGCTGGAGCTGGTCCGCCGTTCGACGCCGTCGAGCCTTGGCCCGGGCACCGGCAGCTGCCTCGTAGACCGCGTCCACTGTGCCTCTCGCGCCGGCCATCTCCTCGATGTGCGGGTCGCTGACGGCCGCCAGCAGCAGGGTGTGGCGCTGGGTCAGGCGGGACAGGACGGGCAGCAGGCCCTCCTCGACGGGGGCCGCGTCGAGACTGCTCAGAAGCACGATCAAGGAACGGCGAGGGGCGCTCGCCAGAGCCGTGGCACTGAGGCCCCGCGTATCCGTTTCCACGAGCTCCGGTTCGAGCGGCGCCATCGCATCGACCATGGCCGACAGGACTTCCCCGGCTGCCCGGCGCTGAACGCGGGCGCGGACACGGCGGTCGTAGGCGAGCAGATCCACGCGGTCGCCCGCTCGGGTGGCGAGAGCGGTCAGGAGCAGGGCCGCGTCCATCGCCGCGTCGAGACGAGGGACGTCACCGACCCGCCCTGCCGAGGTACGGCCCGTATCGAGGATGACGAGGATGTGCCGGTCGCGCTCGGGGCGCCACGTCCGTACGGCGACGGCAGACTGGCGGGCGGTGGCCCGCCAGTCGATCGAGCGGGTGTCGTCGCCGGGGACGTAAGCACGAAGACTGTCGAACTCCGTACCCTCGCCGCGGGTCAGGACACTCGTGCGGCCGTCGAGTTCTCGCAGTCTGGCGAGGCGGGACGGCAGGTGCTTGCGACTGGTGAACGGCGGCAGGACCCGGACCGTCCAAGGGACTCGATGATTGCCTTGGCGGGCCACGAGGCCCAGCGGCCCGTACGAGCGGACGGTGACCAGCTCGGCCCGTCGGTCACCACGGCGGGTGGGGCGCAGGAATGTGGTGACGCGGCGGCGTTCGCCGGACGGGATCGTCAGCTTGTGGCGGGACGCGGACTGCTCCGCGCCCGGCTGCCAACTGCTGGGAGGCCAGGCATCACGGAGGTGTGCCCGCAGGCGGCGGCGGGAACGATTGACTACGGTGAGTTGCACTTCCGCGCCGTCACCGAGTCGAACGCTTGTATCGCCAGATCGGGTGAACTGGAGCGGGCGCACTGGCGCAGCCAGGGCATAGTCGCACAGAATTGCTAGAGACAGCGGGGCGTTGACCGCGAGCATGCCCGTCCAGCTCGGGGCCAGGATGCCTACTGGGAGTGACCCCAGAGCGGCGAGCAGCGCGGTGCGTCCGGTGAGGGCCACGATTCACCGCCTCATCGGGGTACGGGGACTTGGGCGAGGACTGCGGTGATGACGGAGTCGGGGGTGACACCTTCCATCTCCGCCTCGGGCCGCAGCTGGATGCGGTGGCGGAGAGTGGGGAGGGCCAGGGCTTTCACGTCGTCCGGAATCACGTAGTCGCGGCCCGTGAGCCAGGCCCAGGCCCGGGCGGTGGAGAGCAGAGCAGTGGCACCTCGGGGTGAGACCCCGAGGGAGAGTGAGGGGGAATCACGCGTGGCACGACAGATATCCACGACGTAGCCGGCGATCTCGGGGGAGACGCTGGTCCTGGCGACAGCGGTGCGAGCGGCTTCCAGGTCGGCCGGTCCTGCGACCGGGCGTATGCCCGCTGCCTTGAGATCGCGGGGGTTGAAGCCGTCGGCATGGCGGGTCAGGACGTTGATCTCGTCCTCACGGGACGGAAGAGGCACCGTCAGCTTGAGGAGGAAGCGGTCCAACTGGGCTTCGGGAAGCGGGTATGTGCCCTCGTACTCCACCGGGTTCTGGGTGGCTGCGACGAGGAAGGGGTCGGGGAGGAGACGTGGGGTTCCGTCGACGGTGACCTGGCGCTCCTCCATTGCCTCCAGGAGGGAGGACTGGGTCTTGGGAGGTGTCCGGTTGATTTCGTCGGCGAGCAGGAGGTTGGTGAAGACCGGCCCCGGCTGGAAGGAGAACTCGGCGGTGCGGGCGTCGTAGACGAGGGACCCGGTCACGTCGCTGGGCATCAGGTCAGGGGTGAACTGGACGCGTTTGGTGTCGAGTTCGAGTGACGCCGCGAGGGCGCGGACCAAGAGGGTCTTGGCCACACCCAGGACGCCTTCGAGTAGGACGTGACCCCGGCAGAGCAGTGCGACGACGAGTCCGGTCACCGCCGGGTCCTGTCCGACCACGGCCTTGGCGATCTCGGAGCGCAGAGTTTCCAGGGAGGCGCGGGCCGCATCGTCGCTCCTGATGGTCTCGGCTGTCCCGGCGGGAACTGGGGGCGGGGCGGTCATGAGGTACGAACCTCCCTTTCGAGGGAGTCGAGTTGGTCTGCCAGAAGGACGAGCGCGGCGTCGTCGGAAGGAGCCGAGCCAAAGAACAGTTCTCGGAGGCCGCTGTCGG
This sequence comes from Streptomyces sp. NBC_01260, assembly GCF_036226405.1. Taxonomy (NCBI): domain Bacteria; kingdom Bacillati; phylum Actinomycetota; class Actinomycetes; order Kitasatosporales; family Streptomycetaceae; genus Streptomyces; species Streptomyces sp. NBC_01260. The sequence goes on from NZ_CP108464.1 coordinate 5,211,340, forward strand.
TCGTGCTGAGGCGCGCGGAGACGGCGGGCAGGAGCGTGACGGGGGAGTGGGCGTCCCGGGGGGAGACGCCGACGAGGGGGGCGATACGGGTGCGAGAGGCGTGGCGCAGTGAAGCGGCGGCCCGGTCACGGGCGTTGGTCTTGCGGTGGAGGCGGGCACGCCCCTCGGTGGACTCGGAGGCGCGAATGGCCACGGGCAGCCGTTCGGCGATCACGGGGCCCAGGCGACGGGCTCGCCAGACGGCGGCAAGTACGGCGGCGATTGCGAGTTGCAGGGTGCCCCACAGCCAGCCCGAGGGGATCAGGTCGAGGAAGCTGCTCTCGCCGCCTGCGCTCTCGCCCCCTGCACCGTCGTCATCGTTGCCGCCGCTGCTTGCGGCGGGACTGTCAGCGAGCGAGGGAAGGTACCAGACCAGATGCGGGTGGGAGCCGAGGAGTTGAAGGGCCAGCGAAGCGTTGCCCTGATTGTCCAGACGGTCGTTGTACAGGATGTCGGGGGAACCGAGAAGGACAGTGTCGCCCGCTGCAGGCTGCCGGAGGAGCAGCAGGGAGGGAAGGCCGTCGGCCGGGTAGCAGGCGAGGGCGTCGAGGCTGTCCGAGGCGTAGCGGAAGCCACCCGTCTCGACATCGCCGGCTCGACGGGCCGCGTCCAAGGAGCACCGAGGGGCACGTGTGGTGACCGGGGCGGAGGACTCCGCTCGGACGCCGGGGGCCAGTGCGCCCACGGAGGGAGGGCCCGCAGCGATGAGCACGGTGCGGCCGGCGGCGTCGGCCGTTGCGGTGCGGAGCTTGTTCTGCTGGACCGGCGTCAGCAGGTTGGGTGCGGCGACGAGCAGCGTGGTGTCGGGGCCGGCAGCGGATGTGGCGTCCTGGAGCGTGGTGACGACGCGGACGGAGACGCCACGGTCCTTGAGCAGTTCGGCGACGGCCCGGCTGCCGTAGCGGTCCGCGGAGCGGGGGTCGAGGCGTCCGTGCCGATCACCGGAGTGGGTGGCCGCCAGGGCGACTCCGGCGGCCACGAGCACGAGGACGGCGAGCAGCAGTCCGCGTGTGCGGATCCAGACCTGACGGGGAGTCGGGGAGGCCGAGGAGGAAGGGGTGGTGACCACGGTCATCCGGCAGCTCCCTGGAGCGCGCCGGTCAGCTGGGGCTTGGTGGACCCGAGCTCCAGGTCCAGGGCGAGCACGGTCAGATACGCCTGCTGGTCGGCGGTGCGGCCACCGTATGTGACGTCGTCGAACTGCCGGGCCGCCGCAAGCAGTCGCGTGGCGTGTGCGGGGAGCGGGCGGGCGGCTTCCGCGGCGGCTTCGTCGGCCGTTCGGCCGGGGCGCGGGTCCAGCAGGGCGCGTTCCTCGAGGGAGCGGACGATGGCGCGCATCCGTTCCTGGACCGCCTGGTTCCAGCGGCCGGCGGCGGCGTGCGCCTCGGCCGCTGTGCGGTGCTCCGCAGCACTGCGGGGACCGTTCCGGAAGAGGGCGTCCGCCGGGCTGAAGCCGCGTTGCGGGGTGCCCAGCCGCCACCAGAGTGCGGCGACCAGAGCGAGGACGATCAGTACCAGTACGACCAGTCCTGCCGGACCGCCGGGGGCGGCGCCCGAGGCGGACGAGAGGAGATCGCCGATCCACTTCCACAGGTGGTCGAGGGCACGCTGGAGGAGGTTCGGGTCGTTCTCGTGGTACATCGGTTTGGACAATTCGTGCCGTGCGGCCTCGCGGCCGGGCACCCGCGGGGTGTCCACGGGTATGTCGCCGCTCGCCCGGATCAGCAGTTGTGCCGCCGCTGTGCCGCCCGCCCCCGACACGGCGTCAGCTCCTGTTGTCGTAGCCCGGCAGGCCGGCTGCCCTGGCGAGGTCGAGGTCGAGTGCCTCGCGTCGGATGCGCTGGTCCACGTAGAGCAGCGCCATGACACCCGCGGAGAGAGGGTAGGTGATCGTTGCGATGACCACGTTGCCGATACCGGAGACGATCAGGAACGGCCAGCCGAGACTGTTGGCGCCATTGGTGAGGAACGCGTTCAGACCGCCGCCGTCCACAATCATCGCGATGATGCCGAACGGGATCCCGATCACCAGGGTCACGATGAGGATCAGCAGCCAGGTGAGCGCCAGGATGCCGAAGGTCCGCCACCAGGCACCCCGGATCAGTTTGGCGGAGCGCCGCATCGAGGTGGTGATCGACTGCCGCTCCAGCATCAGCGCAGGGGAGGCGAGGCAGAAGCGGACCATCAGCCAGACCAGCACGACACATGTGGCGAGCAGCGCGAGGAAGGCGAGCCCGACACCTGCCGTGTCGCCGAGCAGGTAGCCGGGCAGGAGTCCGACGGTCATGATGGCCGCGGCCATGACAGCCAACAGCAGTGTCAGGCCCAGCAGCGGGAACAGCCTGGGCCGGGCCTCGGCCCACGCGTCGGCGAGGGTGACGGGGCGGCCGAGCACCGAGCGGCTGATCACCACGGTCAGTACCGCTGTGGTGAAGATGGTGGCGAGCATCGTGATGAGCAGAGGCGGGGCGTTGTTCAGCAACGTGGCCTGGAGCGAGTCGGCTTCCTGTCGCAGGGCCTCCGAGCCCGTGGCGTTCAAGTCGACCGACGGGGGATCGGGCAGCAGATAGCGCTGCACGAGGAGGATCGCGGTCTGGACGATCACGGAGACGGTGAGCGTGATGCTGAGGACCGTGCGCCAGTGGGCGCGCATGGTGGATACGGCGCCGTCCAGGATCTCGCCGACGCCCAGTGGCCGGAGCGGGATGACGCCGGGCCGGGCCGCATCCGGCAGGCCGCCCCAGCCGGGCCCCTGCGGCCGGCCGCCCCAGCCGGGGGCGGGTGGCGGTGCGCCGGGGCCGGTGCCGGAACTGCTCGGCGGGGACCACTGTCCTGCGGGCGGCTGCGTGGAAGACCAGTTTCCCGCAGGTCCGTTGCCGTCGACAGGCTCGGAAGGCCGGGGGATGCCCGCCTCCTGGCCGTCGGAGGGGGCAGATCCGGGCGAGGCCCAGCCCGGAGTGTCGTTCATTCTCGCTCCTTAACGGTCCTGACCGCTCATCGGGGCGTCAGGTTGGCAGCCATCGTGCCACGCGTTGCACCGGTCCGGGCCTGGTGCTCTATCTCCTTCGTCCCTTCATTTGTGGGCGGCTCACCGGGCAGACTGGGGGGATGGCTGATCAGGACGCGCAACCGCCGGTGGGCATCGCCCCCTCGGCGCTTTCCGTACTTCGCTGGGACGAGCCTCCGGAAGGTCCGGTGCTGGTGCTTCTCGACCAGACGCGGTTGCCTGCGGAGGAAGCCGAGCTGGTGTGCGCCGATGTGCCCGCGCTGGTGGAGGCGATCCGGACGCTGGCGGTGCGGGGAGCACCGCTGCTCGGTATCGCGGGGGCCTATGGCGTGGCTCTCGCCGCGGTACGGGGCCAGGACGTGGGGGTGGCCGCAGGGCTGCTGGAGCGGGCGCGGCCCACCGCGGTGAACCTCGGCTACGGCGTGCGGCGGGCCGCCGGGGTGTACCGGGCGGCGGTCGAGAAGGGGGCAGGTCCGGCGCAGGCCGCGGCGGAGGTGCTGGCAGAGGCCAGGGCCCTGCACCGGGAGGACGCCGTGGCCAGCGGTCGCATGGCGCGGTTCGGGCTCGCCCTCCTGGACGAGCTGCTGCCCGACGGCGGGCATCAGCTGCTGACCCACTGCAACACCGGGGCGCTCGTCTCGGGAGGCGAGGGCACCGCCTTCGCGGTGGCGCTCGGCGCGCACCGGGCAGGCCGGCTGAGGCGGCTGTGGGTGGACGAGACCCGTCCGCTGCTCCAGGGCGCCAGGCTCACCGCGTACGAGGCGGCTCGCAGCGGTATGCCGTACAGCCTGCTCACGGACAACGCCGCAGGGTCGCTGTTTGCCGCAGGGGAGGTGGATGCCGTACTCATCGGTGCGGACCGCATCGCCGCGGACGGATCCGTGGCCAACAAGGTGGGGAGTTATCCGCTGGCGGTGCTCGCGAAGTATCACCACGTACCGTTCATCGTGGTGGCCCCGACCACGACCGTGGATCTGGACACCGCGGACGGGGCGTCGATCACCGTGGAGCAGAGACCCGGACGGGAAGTGACTGAGGTCACATTGTCGCAGGTCGGGCTAGCCGGCCGGGAAACGGGTGGCGTGGTCGTGGCACCGCTGGGATCCCCGGCGTACAACCCCGCCTTCGACATCACGCCGCCGGAGCTGGTCACGGCGATCGTCACGGAGGAGGGCGTAATCTCCCCGGTCACAGGGGTCGGACTGGCAGAGCTGTGTGCCAGGTCATCGCAGATAACGATTAGCTAATGGGATGATGTCGATTATGAAGGGACGCGTCCTTGTCGTCGACGACGACACCGCACTGGCCGAGATGCTCGGCATTGTGCTGCGTGGTGAGGGGTTCGAGCCGTCGTTCGTAGCGGACGGCGACAAGGCACTTGCTGCATTTCGTGAGGCAAAGCCGGACCTGGTCCTGCTGGATCTCATGCTGCCCGGTAGGGACGGCATCGAGGTCTGCAGGCTGATCAGGGCCGAGTCAGGTGTGCCGATCGTCATGCTCACTGCCAAGAGCGACACGGTTGACGTGGTGGTGGGCCTGGAATCCGGGGCCGACGACTACATCGTCAAGCCGTTCAAACCTAAGGAGTTGGTTGCCCGGATCAGGGCACGTTTGCGGAGGTCCGAGGAGCCGGCGCCGGAGCAGCTGACCATCGGCGATCTGGTCATAGATGTGGCCGGGCACTCGGTGAAGCGGGACGGGCAGTCCATTGCCCTGACCCCGCTGGAGTTCGACCTGCTGGTCGCGCTCGCCCGTAAGCCGTGGCAGGTCTTCACCCGTGAGGTACTGCTCGAGCAGGTATGGGGATATCGCCATGCCGCCGACACCCGGCTGGTGAACGTTCATGTTCAGCGTCTCCGCTCCAAGGTCGAGAAGGACCCGGAGCGGCCGGAGATCGTGGTGACCGTCCGAGGCGTCGGTTACAAGGCCGGACCGAGCTGACATGTCCCTGGGTAGCGCTGCTCCGAAGCCCGGGGAGCCGGGAGTCCGTGCGGAGCGGGCTGCCGGTTCAGGGTCTGCGTCGTCTCACTTCGGGCGTTTCCTGCGGGGCGGCCGGTTGTTCCAGAACCGGGCGCCCGGCGGGCCGGTGCCGCGTCTGCTGATGCGCTGGGTGCGGCGTCCGCTGCTGCCCGCGGTGCGGCTGTGGCGGCGCAACCTTCAGCTGCGGGTCGTCGCGGGCACGCTGCTGATGTCGCTCGGTGTGGTGCTGCTGCTCGGCCTGGTCGTGATCGGGCAGGTGCGCAACGGCCTGCTGGACGCGAAGGGCAAGGCCGCCCAGACACAGGCCGCGGGCGGATTCGCTGCTGCCCAGGAGAAGGCGAACGCACCACTCACCCCTGCTACCGGGCAGGGCGGCGACGCCGCGGACGGCACGACGGCCAACAACTCCTGGCGGACCGAGCTCGTCGACCAGCTCGCCAGCGGCGGGAAGAACGCCTTCAACGTGGTGGCGCTCAGCGCCGACGAGGGCTCCCGCGCGCCCAGAGGCTCGGGCAGCGTCGAGGCCGCGAGTATTCCGCAGAGCCTGCGCGATTCCGTGAACAAGGGCCCTGGAGCATTCCAGACGTACTCCCTGATCCGCTACGCGAACGGGCAGGAGTCGCAGCCCGGTCTCGTCGTGGGCAAGCGGCTCTACGACATCGACCGCAACCCCTACCAGCTGTACTACGTCTTCCCGCTGACGCAGGAGGAGAAGTCCCTGACTCTGGTCAAGGGCACACTGGCCACCGCGGGCCTGTTCGTGGTCGTGCTGCTCGGGGCCATCGCCTGGTTCGTGGTGCGCCAGGTCGTCACACCCGTCCGCATGGCGGCCGGGATCGCGGAGCGGCTCTCCGCCGGCCGGCTCCAGGAGCGGATGAAGGTCACCGGCGAGGACGACATCGCCCGGCTCGGTGAGGCCTTCAACAAGATGGCGCAGAACCTTCAGCTGAAGATCCAGCAGCTGGAGGAGCTCTCGCGGATGCAGCGGCGGTTCGTCTCGGACGTCTCGCACGAGCTGCGGACACCGCTGACGACGGTACGGATGGCTGCCGATGTCATCCATGAGGCGCGAGTCGACTTCGACCCCGTCACTGCTCGTTCCGCGGAGCTGCTCGGTGACCAGCTCGACCGGTTCGAGTCGCTGCTCTCCGATCTGCTGGAGATCAGCAGGTTCGACGCGGGAGCCGCGGCGCTGGAGGCCGAGCCGATAGACCTGCGGCAGGTCGTGCGACGGGTGATCGGTGGCGCCGAGCCGCTGGCCGAGCGCAAGGGCACCCGGATCCGGGTGGTCGGTGACGAGCAGCCGGTGATAGCGGAGGCCGATGCGCGACGGGTCGAGAGGGTCCTGCGCAACCTGGTCGTCAACGCCGTCGAGCACGGAGAGGGCCGCGATGTCGTGGTGCGGATGGGGGTGGCCGGCGGAGCGGTCGCGGTGGCCGTCCGGGACTACGGTGTGGGGCTGAAGCCCGGCGAGGCGACCCGGGTGTTCAACCGCTTCTGGCGGGCCGACCCGGCCCGCGCGAGGACGACCGGCGGCACCGGTCTGGGGCTGTCGATCGCCGTCGAGGACGCCCGGCTGCACGGCGGCTGGCTGCAGGCCTGGGGCGAGCCCGGTGGCGGCTCGCAGTTCCGGCTGACGCTGCCGCGTACGGCGGACGAGCCGCTGCGCGGCTCGCCGATACCGCTGGAGCCCGAGGACTCACGGCGCAACCGGGAGAACCGGGAGCGGGCCGCGGCGGCCCCCGCGCAGGCCACGGGCAGCGAGCACCGGCTGATGGCGGTGCCCTCCCAGCCGGCGGGTACGGACCGCTCACCGCTGCCGGTACCGGCTCGCGCCCCCGCGGCTGCCCGGACCGCACCGGTCTCGGTGCATCCGGCGGCACTGCCGGGCAGCGGCGCACGGGTGGTTCCGCGGCCCGCCGAGGAGCGGCCCGGCGACAACGACTCCCCGGGGCAGGATCCGGGGCGGGAGGACACGACTCGTGGGCACTGACCGTCATCAGGGCGGCCTCGGACGTGCGGCGGGGCTGACCGTGCTGCTGGGATGCGGCGCCCTGCTGCTCACGGCGTGCGGCTCGATGCCCGTCACCGGGGACGTCAAGGCCGTGGACGCCTCGCAGCCCGGCGACTCCCAGGTGCAGGTGTACGCGGTCGCACCGCGTGACGGTGCCACGCCGAACGAGGTGGTCGACGGTTTCCTGGAGTCGATGACCAGCGATGACTCCGACTTCCGGACGACGCGCAAGTACCTCACGCAGGAGGCGTCGAAGGCCTGGAAGCCGGGTGCGCTCACCACCGTGCTGGCCAAGGCGCCGAACCGGAGCGACCGGCCCTCCCACGAGGGTGACCGCAGCACCACCGAGGTCACCTACACGCTGTCCGGCGAGAAGGTGGCGACGGTCGACGAGCAGAACGCCTACCAGCCGCTGGCTCAGACGGACTACGCCCGCACCCTCCACCTGGTGCGGCAGAACGGGCCGGACGGCAAGGAGTGGCGCATCGACATCGTGCCGGACGGCCTGGTGCTCGGGCAGTCGGACTTCAAGCGGCTCTACCGTTCCGTCAACAAGTTCTACTTCGCGACCGGTCGCTCCGAGGCGCAGTCCACCCTCGTCGCCGACCCGGTCTACATCCGTAACCGGACGGACCCCGTCACCGGGACGGACACCGTGACGCAGGCGGTCCGCAGTCTCCTGAGGGGTCCGACCGACTGGCTGCGGCCGGTGGTCGAATCACGTTTCCCGGCGGGGACGGGACTGCGGAAGGACGTCATCTCGCTGACGCCCGACGACCGCAACGTACTGAAGGTCCCGCTCAACAAGAAGGCGGACGGGGCCGGACAGCGCTCCTGCCGGATGATGGCCTCGCAGGTGCTCTTCACCCTCCGGGACCTGACGTCGGCGCGGGTCGAGCAGGTGGAGCTGCAGCGTTCGGACGGTTCGCCGTTGTGCGTGCTCGGGTCGGATCAGGCCGAGGAGTACGCCCCCGACGGTTCGTCGGGCGGGCCCGACAGCCAGTACTTCGTCGATGCCAAGGGGCATGTGCAGCGCATTCCGGGGAGCACCAGGGGCAGCGGGGAACCGGAGCCGGTGGCCGGGCCGTTCGGTGCCGGTCCGGCGCGGGTGAGCGAGGTCGGCGTGGCCCGGGACGAGCAGTTGGCCGCGGCGCTCTCGCAGCACCACGACGCGCTCTACGTGGCCTCCATCACCGAGGGCGGCCAGCTGCCGGCCCCGGCGGTGACGAGCAAGGCCGGCGGTTCCGAGGACCGTCTGACGGCGCCCAGCTGGGACGGCAGGGGTGACCTCTGGGTCGCCGACCGGGACCTGGACAACCCCAGGCTGCTGCGGCTGGCCGGTGGTGCGGGCAAGCCGCAGGAGGTCACGGTGCCGAGTCTGAACGGCAGCCGGATCGAGGGACTGCGGCTGTCCTCGGACGGTGTGCGCATCGCACTGCTGCTCAAGAGCGACGGCCATACCACGCTGAGGATCGGCCGGATCGAGCGTCAGGGACCGCAGGACAAGGAGCGGGTTTCCGTGGTGGACTTGCGGCAGGCCGCGCCGCAGCTGGCGGATGTGACCGCGATGTCGTGGTCGGGCGGCAGCCGTCTCGTGGTGGTGGGCAAGGAGCAGGGCGGCGTGCAGCAGGTCCGCTACGTCCAGGCGGACGGCTCGACGCCTGCCTCGGGCGTGCTGCCCGGGGTGAATCAGGTGCGGGCGATCGCCGCGGCGGACGACGAGCAGTTGCCGCTGATGGCGGACACGCAGGGCGACGGAATAGTGAAGCTGCTGCCCGGAGACAACTGGCAGACCGTCCTCAAGGAGGGTTCGGCGCTGGTCTACCCGGGCTGACGCCCGCACCCGCCCGCACCCTCGTACCGCCTGCATCCGCCCGGTTCCGTCGGCCCCTGGGCGGTTGTCCACAGGGGTGGTCCGGCGGCCCGGTCGGGGGCACAGTGGAGTTATGCGCGGGTGGTGGCGTGAGATCACCGGACTGGTCCTGCCGGTGGCCTGTGGGGGCTGCGGCAGACCGCGGACCGAGCTGTGCGAGGAGTGCGGCGCGCAGCTCCACGGCGGGGTTCCGCGCCGGGTGAGGCCTGAGCCGGAGCCGGCCGGTCTGCCCGCGGTTTATGCCGCCGCCGGCTACGAGAACGCGGTACGGGCGCTGCTGCTGGCCCACAAGGAGCGGGGTGCACTCGGCCTGGCAGGGGCACTCGGCAAGGCGCTGGCGGGTGCCGTGCGGGCCGGGGCGGGGCCGTCGTCCGAGCCGGGACCCCTGCTGCTCGTGCCCGTGCCTTCGTCGCGCCGGGCCGTCGCGGCGCGAGGACATGATCCGACGCGCCGGATCGCGTTGGCGGCCGCTGCGGAACTGCGGCGTGCGGGCACCCCGGCCCGGGTGGCCGCGGTGCTGCGGCAGCGGCGTCCGGTGGCCGACCAGTCGGGGCTCGGAGCCGGGGCGCGCCGGGCGAATCTGGCGGGTGCGCTGGAGGTGGTGGCCGGGGGCGGGCGACTGCTGGCAGCCGGACGGCCGGTGCTGGTCGACGACTTGCTCACGACAGGTGCCTCACTGGCCGAGGCGGCACGGGCGGTCGACCGGACGGACGGGCCGGACAGCACTGGTTCCGGGGCGCTCCAGGGTGCCGTTGTCGCAGTGTCTCCGTCCGCCTTCGAAATAAACCGGAACTGGAAGTGAACTTGCATCGTTGCAGGTAGTGAGTGGGTAAAAAGACCTGAACGGAGGTACGTGCGAGTAGCGGGTGCCGACAGGCGGCCGAGCAGGCTATGTTCGGTTGTGAGGAATGGTGAATGCCAGACCTCGGCGAATGCAACACCAGGTTTCGGGCAGGTGACCCACCAGCAGTTCAGAATCCGGAAATTCGGTGGGGTGCAGACCTCGCCGTCGGGGGAGGAGGAGGTGGAAGCCACCGAGTCCGCGGCTCCGGTTACCACCGGGGCCTGGTGCAAAAGGGAGATGCTCCGCCACTGAGCGGAGCGATCCGGGAACGGAGTTCTGCGTGGACATCGTCGTCAAGGGCCGCAAGACCGAGGTGCCCGAGCGGTTCCGCAAGCACGTGGCCGAGAAGCTGAAGCTGGACAAGATCCAGAAGTTCGACGGCAAGGTGATCAGCCTCGACGTGGAGGTGTCCAAGGAGCCGAATCCCCGTCAGGCCGACCGTTCCGACCGGGTGGAGATCACGCTCCGCTCGCGTGGGCCGGTCATCAGGGCGGAAGCGGCCGCAGGCGACCCGTACGCAGCGCTGGACCTGGCCACCGGCAAGCTGGAGGCCAGGCTGCGCAAGCAGCACGACAAGCGCTACAGCCGCCGCGGCTCGGGCCGCATCTCAGCTGCCGAGGTCGCCGAGGTCGTGCCGGACGCGGCTTCGTTCAACGGCGACGGCGTGCTGATCGCCGACGAAGTGGCAAAGCCCGTGCCCACCACCAGGATCGGCTCGCTCGAGGTACAGGGCGAAGGACCGCTGGTGATGCGCGAGAAGACGCACGTCGCGGCACCCATGTCGCTCGACCAGGCGCTCTATGAGATGGAGCTGGTAGGACATGACTTCTACCTGTTCGTGGACTCCGAGACGAAGGAGCCGAGTGTCGTCTACCGGAGGCACGCCTACGACTACGGTGTCATCCACCTGAGGACCGACCCGCTGGCCGCCGATGAGGCGGGCGGCGCGGGTGGTGCGCTCGGCGGCTGACGCCCCCTCCGTGGTGCCCCTGGAGCGCCGTGTGCGCCCCCAGGGGCACCCGCGTGCGACCACTGGATCACCGCTCTGACGTCCAGGCATGAAATCATGGCGGCCCAAGCCAATCGGTGCTCTGTGAACTGCCGTTGGCGGACAGTTTGTGAACTTCAGGCCATGGCCTTCAGGGGGAGGAACGATGGCGGACACCTTCGGGCCCGTGCGCGATGCGAATGATGCCGACTCTGCTTCCGGTGCCCACACCGGAACGGACGAGGACAGCGGTTCCCACAAGGAACCGATCCGGGTCCTCGTGGTCGACGACCACGCCCTCTTCCGCAGAGGACTGGAGATCGTCCTCGCGCAGGAGGAGGACATCCAGGTCGTCGGCGAGGCAGGGGACGGGGCGGAGGCGGTCGACAAGGCGGCCGATCTGCTGCCCGACATCGTGCTGATGGATGTACGGATGCCCAAACGCGGTGGTATCGAGGCCTGTACCTCCATCAAGGAGGTGGCCCCCAGCGCGAAGATCATCATGCTGACGATCAGCGACGAGGAGGCCGACCTCTACGACGCCATCAAGGCGGGCGCCACCGGCTATCTCCTCAAGGAGATCTCCACGGACGAGGTCGCCACCGCGATCCGTGCGGTCGCCGACGGGCAGTCCCAGATCAGTCCGTCCATGGCGTCGAAACTGCTCACCGAGTTCAAATCGATGATCCAGCGGACCGACGAGCGCCGGCTGGTGCCGGCGCCCCGGCTCACCGAACGTGAGCTCGAAGTCCTCAAACTGGTTGCTACGGGCATGAACAATCGCGATATCGCGAAGGAACTCTTCATTTCCGAGAACACCGTGAAGAACCACGTCCGCAACATTCTGGAGAAGCTCCAGCTGCACTCCCGGATGGAAGCCGTGGTCTACGCCATGCGGGAGAAGATCCTCGAGATCAGGTGACGCGGCCGGGTAAAGCCCCGGGAAGGCGTGGTCACGCCAGGACGCGGGCTATTTCCCGCGTGAGCGGCCCGCGCAGTTCCGGTGCGTCCACCCGCTCCAGCCGGACCTCGGTGCAGCCGACCCACGACGCCGCCTCGACCAGAGCCTGCGCCATCGGCGGCACGGCCTTCGGGCCCGCCAGGGACACCTGCCGGGCGACCAGCGTCGTGCCCTCACGCGCCGGGTCGACCCGGCCCTGCAGTCTGCCGCCCGCCAGCAGGGGCATCGCGAAGTAGCCGTGGATCCGCTTGGGCTTGGGGACGTAGGCCTCCAGCCGGTGGGTGAAGGCGAAGATCCGCTCGGTGCGCGCCCGCTCCCAGACGAGTGAGTCGAACGGCGACAGCAGCGTCGTACGGTGCCGGCCGCGCGGCTCCGAGGCCAGTGCCGCCGGATCCGCCCAGGCCGGCTTCGCCCAGCCCTGCACCGTCACCGGCACCAGGCCGGAGTCCGCGACCACCGCGTCGAACTGCTCGCCCCTGAGCCGGTGGTAGTCGGCGATGTCCGCGCGGGTGCCCACGCCCAGCGACTGCCCGGCCAGCGCCACCAGGCGCCGCACGCACTCCGCGTCGTCCAGGTCGTCGTGGAGCACCGCATCGGGCAGGGCCCGTTCCGCGAGGTCGTAGACCCGCTTCCAGCCGCGCCGCTCGGTGCACACCACCTCGCCGTACATCAGGGCCCGCTCGACGGCGACCTTCGACGCCGACCAGTCCCACCACTCCCCGCCGTTCTTCGCGCCGCCCAGCTCCGTGGCCGTCAGTGGGCCCTCGGTGCGCAACTGCTTGATGACCGTGTCGTACGTGCCGTCGGGCAGGTCGTGGTGCCACTGCGGGCGCGAGCGGTAGGCGCGGCGGCGGAAGGCGAAGTGCGGCCACTCCTCGACCGGCAGGATGCACGCCGCGTGCGACCAGTACTCGAAGGCGCGGCCCCCCGACCAGTACGCCTCCTCCACCGGGCGCCGGCCGACCGCGCCGAGGCGCGCGTACGGAATCAGCTCGTGCGACCGCGCGAGCACCGAGATCGTGTCGAGCTGGACGGCGCCGAGATGCCGCAGCACGCCCGGCACCCCGGCCCGGCGGTCCGGAGTGCCCAGGAAGCCCTGGGCGCGCAGGGCGATCCTGCGGGCCTGATCGGCGGAGAGTTCGGCTGCGGGAGGCTGCACAGACGTCATGACTCGAACCCTAGAGGGCGGCACTGACAGTCCGGCCCGGAATTCCGCGGTCCTCACGGGCGGACGGGGGCCACCGCCGGAAGGTAGGCGCAGGTCCCCGGCAGCCCGAGGTCGGACGGGAGCAGCGCACCGGTCCACGTATCGCGTCGCACCCCCTTGTTGAGCAGTCCGGAGCGCTGGTCGCCCTCCATGAGGAAGCCGGCCCGCAGCGCCACCGCCCGCGAGGGGACATTGCCGGTCTCGGCCCGCCATTCCAGCCGGTCCCCGCCGAGCGAGGTGAAGGTCCAGTGGGCGGCGCGGCGGACCGCCTCCGTCATGTAGCCGCGGCCGCGGTGCTCCCCGGCGGTCCAGAACCCCACCTCGTAGGTGCCCGGCTGGTTGCGGCGGTTGATGCCGAGCGCACCGGTCAGGGCCCCGCCGTCGCGCAGCACGACGGCGAAGTTGTACATGGAGTCGTCCTGCCAGCCGGCGGGCGAGAACTGCCGGGTGAAGAGCTCCGCGTCGGTGCGGCCGTACGGCGAGGGGACGACCGTCCAGCGCTGGATGTCCGGATCCTGGCAGGCGGCGTGCACCTCGTCCGCGTCGCCCGGGGCGAAGGGGCGCAGCAGCAGGCGGTCGGTGGTGAGGGTGATCGGTTCCATGTACGGATTCTGGTGACCGGCCCGGGTGCGGGGCGAGCACTTTTCGGACTTCCCGGCACCTTCGGCCCCCTTGGGCCGTTGATCGGGAAGGGCACTGCGAGCTCAACGCGGTGGCAGCCCTCCCGGCGCGGCGGGGTCCTCGCTTACGATGGCCGTTGCGGTGGGGCCCACCTGCCGTGCCCGCGCCAGAGTCCATAACACGACCCAGTGCCAGGCCCGACCGGCAAGGAGACCAGCCTCAGTGTCCGTCTTCAACAAGCTCATGCGTGCAGGCGAAGGCAAGATCCTGCGCAAACTGCACCGCATCGCGGACCAGGTCAGCTCCATCGAAGAGGACTTCGTCAACCTCTCCGACGCCGAGCTGCGGGCGCTCACCGACGAGTACAAGGAACGGTACGCGGACGGCGAGAGCCTGGACGACCTGCTTCCCGAAGCATTCGCGACCGTCCGTGAGGCCGCCAAGCGGGCCCTCGGACAGCGCCATTACGACGTTCAGATGATGGGCGGCGCAGCCCTGCACCTCGGCTATGTGGCCGAGATGAAGACCGGCGAGGGCAAGACCCTGGTCGGCACGCTGCCCGCGTATCTCAACGCGCTCTCCGGCAAGGGCGTGCACCTGATCACGGTCAACGACTATCTGGCCGAGCGCGACTCGGAGATGATGGGCCGGGTCCACAAGTTCCTCGGGCTGGAGGTCGGCTGCATCATCGCCAACATGACTCCGGCCCAGCGTCGTGAGCAGTACGCCTGCGACATCACGTACGGCACGAACAACGAGTTCGGCTTCGACTACCTCCGCGACAACATGGCGTGGTCGCAGGACGAGCTCGTCCAGCGCGGTCACAACTTCGCGATCGTCGACGAGGTCGACTCGATCCTGGTCGACGAGGCCCGTACCCCGCTGATCATCTCCGGTCCCGCCGACCAGGCCACCAAGTGGTACGGCGACTTCGCCAAGCTGGTCACCCGGCTGGCCAAGGGCGAGGCGGGCAACCCGCTCAAGGGCATCGAGGAGACCGGCGACTACGAGGTCGACGAGAAGAAGCGGACCGTCGCGATCCACGAGCCCGGTGTCGCGAAGGTGGAGGACTGGCTCGGCATCGAGAACCTCTACGAGTCGGTGAACACCCCCCTCGTCGGGTACCTCAACAACGCCATCAAGGCCAAGGAACTCTTCAAGAAGGACAAGGACTACGTCGTCATCGACGGCGAAGTCATGATCGTCGACGAGCACACCGGCCGTATCCTCGCCGGCCGCCGCTACAACGAGGGCATGCACCAGGCGATCGAGGCGAAGGAAGGGGTGGACATCAAGGACGAGAACCAGACCCTCGCCACGATCACCCTGCAGAACTTCTTCCGCCTCTACGGCAAGCTCTCCGGCATGACCGGTACGGCGATGACCGAGGCCGCCGAGTTCCACCAGATCTACAAGCTCGGTGTCGTGCCGATCCCGACCAACCGGCCGATGGTCCGGGCCGACCAGTCGGACCTGATCTACCGCACCGAGGTCGCGAAGTTCGCCGCCGTCGTCGACGACATCGCGGAGAAGCACGAGAAGGGCCAGCCGATCCTGGTCGGCACCACCTCGGTCGAGAAGTCCGAGTACCTCTCGCAGCAGCTCTCCAAGCGCGGTGTGCAGCACGAGGTCCTCAACGCCAAGCAGCACGACCGGGAGGCGCCGATCATCGCGCAGGCCGGCCGCAAGGGTGCCGTCACGGTCGCGACGAACATGGCGGGCCGCGGTACGGACATCAAGCTGGGCGGCAACCCCGACGACCTGGCCGAGGCGGATCTGCGTCAGCGCGGACTCGACCCGGTCGACCACGTCGAGGAGTGGGCGGCCGCGCTGCCCGCGGCGCTGGAGAAGGCCGAGCAGGCGGTGAAGGCCGAGCACGACGAGGTCAAGGACCTCGGCGGGCTCTACGTCCTGGGCACCGAGCGGCACGAGTCGCGCCGCATCGACAACCAGCTGCGTGGTCGTTCCGGCCGCCAGGGCGACCCGGGCGAGTCCCGCTTCTACCTGTCGCTGGGCGACGACCTGATGCGTCTGTTCAAGGCGCAGATGGTCGAGCGCGTGATGTCGATGGCCAACGTGCCGGACGATGTGCCGATCGAGAACAAGATGGTCACGCGTGCGATCGCGTCGGCCCAGTCGCAGGTCGAGCAGCAGAACTTCGAGACGCGTAAGAACGTCCTGAAGTACGACGAGGTGCTCAACCGGCAGCGTGAGGTCATCTACGGCGAGCGGCGCCGGGTGCTTGAGGGCGAGGACCTCCAGGACCAGATCCGCCACTTCATGGATGACACGATCGACGACTACATCCGCCAGGAGACGGCGGAGGGGTTCGCCGAGGAATGGGACCTGGACCGGCTGTGGGGCGCGTTCAAGCAGCTCTACCCGGTGAAGGTCACGGTCGCCGAGCTGGAGGAGGCCGCCGGGGATCTCGCCGGGGTCACCGCCGAGTTCATCGCCGAGTCGGTCAAGGACGACATCCACGAGCAGTACGACGAGCGGGAGAAGACGCTCGGCTCCGACATCATGCGTGAGCTGGAGCGGCGCGTGGTGCTGTCGGTGCTGGACCGCAAGTGGCGTGAGCACCTCTACGAGATGGACTACCTCCAGGAGGGCATCGGCCTGCGGGCCATGGCGCAGAAGGACCCGCTGGTCGAGTACCAGCGCGAGGGCTTCGACATGTTCAACGCCATGATGGAGGGCATCAAGGAGGAGTCCGTCGGCTACCTGTTCAACCTGGAGGTCCAGGTCGAGCAGCAGGTCGAGGAGGTGCCGGTGCAGGACGCGGGGACCTCGCTGTCCAAGGAGGACGCCGTTCCGGCGGCGCGTCCGGAGATCCGGGCGAAGGGGCTCGACGCCCCGCAGCGCCCCGACCGGCTGCACTTCTCCGCTCCCACGGTGGACGGAGAGGGCGGGGTCGTCGAGGGCGACTTCGCGAGCGTCGACAGTGACGGGGCCGGTGCTGAGTCCGACGGGCTCACCCGGGCTGAGCGGCGCAAGGCGCAGAAGAGTGGCGGGGGCGGGCGGCGCCGCAAGAAGTAGCGCGCGCTGACTGCTGGATCGCGGCCGGGGCCGGACACCGTACGGGTGTCCGGCCCCGGCCGTTGTGCGGGGGTGGGGCCCGTGCGGTGGCGGTACGGCGAGTCCCCACGCCGGAGGACTGGAACGGGGGCTGGGTGGGCCGGTGGGGCAGGGGAGGGGGATTTGGGCGGGAGGGGGCCGCGAGGGCCACTGAGGGCCGTACAGCCCCGTAGTGGGTGCCGGATGGGAAGCCGCGCCGGCTGTGAGTGGCGACGGGCGGGTTGGGCCGGCCCCGGGGTGGCGGGACCGGGGAGGGGTGGGCTCCTTCGGTCAGGGATGGCGGGCCGGGGCACTGCCCAGTTCCACTGCGGCGCAGCGCCAGCGGAGGTCGGGGCCCTGTTCCAGGCGGAAGGCCATGGCCCGGACCTGTTCGCCCGCCGCGATGCTCGCGCAGGCCTCCACCACGCCGGGGGCCGGCTGGGCGCCGCGGCACATGCGGATCACCGGGCGGGCGCCGCGGCTCCTGAGCGGGGTGGCGGGGGCCAGTTCGGCGAGCTGGTCGTAGGCCTCGCCGATGGTGTGGCCGAGCATCCAGTGGACGGGGCGCTGGCCGCTGAGGACGGCCAGGAGGCGTTCCGCGAACCACTGGTGGGGGCGGACGCGCCGGGGCGTCCGGAGGCGTTGCGAGGGGACGGTCTCGGGCCTGCGTGCGTCGTGTCGTCCGGCGGGCCGGGTCCTGTTCATGGTCACTGCTCATCGCCCCCGTGCTTCAGAGGCCCGGCAAATACCGGGCGGTAACTTCTGCTGTGGATCTTCTACGGGGGCGGCGGACGCGGCCGCAAGCGTCGGAGGGGCCGATGGAGCGGACCCGGAATTCACCTATCCGGGTGGCGGACCCGGTTCGGAGAGGGGAGCGGGGCGGGGGCGGGCAGGGTGAGCGGCGGTCGCCGGGTGGACGGGGCGGGGCCCGTACAGGTAACCCCAAAGGGGGACGTCGCACGTATCCTGAGGGCGTCTCCGACTACGAAAGCGGCCAAGCCATGCGCGTGTACGTCCCCCTGACCCTCTCCGGTCTCGCAGCGGCGCACCGGGCGGGCGAGCTGGGCCCCGGTCCGCTCACCGCGTACGCGGTGACCCCCGCACTGCGCGAGTGGTACGTCTCCGACGACATCGAGGAGCTGGAGTACGCGGCGCTCAGCCGGGCCGCGTCCGCGTCGCTGCGGATGATCGCCGGGGACCCCGCTGCCACCCGCCGTCGCGTCGTCGTCGCGGTCGATGTGCCGGACGGGGACGCCGTCGCCGACCCGGACCACATCCTGGACGCCTCGTCGCTCGGTGAGGTCGCGATCGCGTCCGCGGTGGCGCTGGCGAAGGCGGCCGCGGTGCACGTCGACTCGGACGAGGCGGACAAGGACGTCACGGCGGCCGCGGCCGCGCTGGGGGCGGCGGACCTCGGTGACGGCGACGCGCAGTTCACCGTGGACGGCGCCGAGGACCACGAGCTGCTGTGGTTCGGCATTCAGGAGATTCCGAACCTGATCGGCTGACGGCGGAGCGGAGCGGCCCTGGCGGCGGCCGCAGCACCGGTTGTCGGTGGCGGCGGGTATTTTTCTTGGCATGGGGACGCAGGAGAAGTACCGCACGCATCTCGTCTGGGACTGGAACGGCACGCTGCTCGACGACAACACCGCGGTCGTCGGCGCGACGAACGCCGCGTTCGGTGAGGTCGGCGTGGCGCCGATCAGCCTGGACCAGTACCGGGAGATGTACTGCATCCCGATACCCCGCTTCTACGAACGGCTGATGGGCCGGCTGCCCACCGAGGCCGAGTGGGATCTGATGGACGTGGTCTTCCACCGCCACTACACCGAGCAGCGCGAGGGCTGCGGGCTGACGGAGGGGGCCGCGGAACTGCTCGCGCGGTGGCAGCAGGCCGGCCGGAGCCAGTCCCTGCTGAGCATGTACGGGCACGACGAACTGGTCCCCGTGGTGCGGGGATACGGCATCGAGCGGCACTTCGTGCGCGTCGACGGCCGCACCGGGCGCTCCGGCGGCAGCAAGGCGCAGCACATGGAGCGGCATTTCGCGGCGCTGGACGGGATATCCCCGGAGCACGCGGTGATCATCGGAGACGCGGTGGACGACGCGGTGGCCGCGGCCCATGTCGGCGCGCGGGCGGTGCTCTACACGGGTGGTTCGCACAGCCGGGCCAGCCTGGAGGCGGCCGGGGTGCCCGTCGTGGACACCCTGGCCGAAGCGGCGGCCCTCGCCGAGCAGCTGGGCCGGTAGGGCAGCCGGCGGCCGGTACCGGCCGCCGCCCGCTCCGCACCGGCTGGGGAGCCGGTGCTCAGGTGACCCGGCCCTCCGCGCGGAGCACCCTCGCTCAGGTGACCGGGGCCTTGGTGCGGAGCACGGTCAGGAATTCACGCATCCAGGCCGAGTGGTCGGGCCAGGCGCGGGACGAGACCAGGGTGCCGTCCACCACGACCTCGGTGTCCTGGAAGGCTGCCCCGGCCGACTCCATGTCCGGTTCCAGCGCGGGATAGGCCGTGACACGGCGGTTCTTCAGCGCACCGGCCGCGGCCGTCATCAGCGGGCCATGGCAGATCTGGGCCACCGGGCGGTCCGTGTCGAAGAACGCCGTGAGGATCTTGCGCAGGCCGGCGTCGTTGCGGAGGTACTCGGGGGCGCGGCCGCCCGGGACGACCAGGGCCACGTAGTCGGCCGGGTCGACCTCGGTGAAGGCCAGATCGGCGGGCCAGGCGTAGCCGGGCTTCTCGGTGTACGTGTCGAACCCGGGCTCGAAGTCATGGACCACGAAGCGGAGCATCTTGCGGGACGGGGCGGCGATGTGGACCTCGTACCCCTCCTCGCGCAGCCGCTGGTACGGATAGAGGACCTCGAGGGACTCGGCGGCGTCGCCGGTGACGATCAGGATCTTCGGTGCCATGGCAGGGCTCCCCACGGTTCGTCGGCCTGTTCCGGTTACCAGAGTGCGACACCACGGCACGATGCGCTGTCCAGAGTGTCAAAGTTCGTGGCTTTCTTTTGTACACATACGGCTCGTGACGGTGACCGGGGCGGGGGAGATAGCCTGGACCCCGTGATCAGCGCGATACGCCTCGGGGGCAGCGAAGCCCCCGGCCTGCGCCCGGAGTGCCACAGCACCCGGGCCCTGACTGATCCCCTCAGCCCGGCCCGAGTGCCAAAAATGGCCAATATGGTCCCGGGCGTCTCTCATAGCGGCATAGCGTCGACTCAGACCGGAAACCCCGTGTCGTGGCGGTACGTCGTCTTTTTCACCTACGTCACGCAACGGCGCGCGACAGGAGCCAGAGGACATGCAGACCAAGCTGGACGAAGCCAAGGCCGAGCTGCTCGCACGGGCCGCCAAGGTAGCTGACAACAGCCCGGGCGGTGGTGTCGGTGGCCCGGGCGGTACCCCCCGGGTGCACGTTGCGGCCACCGGGGCCGACAACGGCAACGGGGCCGGGCAGGAGCGTCCGCGCCAGGACGTGCTGCTCGCCTATCTCCAGCGCTACTACCTCCACACCGCTCCGGAGGACATCGGCGGCCGGGACCCGGTCGACGTCTTCGGCGCCGCCTCCTCCCACTACCGGCTCGCGGAGAACCGCCCGCAGGGCACGGCGAACGTCCGGGTGCACACCCCGACCGTCGAGGAGAACGGCTGGACCTGCAGCCACTCCGTCGTCGAGGTCGTCACGGACGACATGCCGTTCCTGGTGGACTCTGTCACCAATGAGCTGTCCCGCCAGGGGCGTGGCATCCATGTCGTGATCCACCCGCAGGTCATCGTCCGACGCGATGTGGCCGGCAAGCTGATCGAGGTCCTCGCCGACGGCGCCGGCATCTCGACCGGTCCGCAGAACGGGCGCAAGAACGCCAAGGGGGCGAAGGACGCCAAGGCCGAGCTGCCGCACGACGCGCTCGTCGAGTCCTGGATCCACGTCGAGATCGACCGTGAGTCCGACCGTGCCGACCTCAAGCAGATCCAGGCCGACCTGCTGCGCGTGCTCTCCGACGTACGGGAGACCGTCGAGGACTGGGAGAAGATGCGGGACGCGGCGCTGCGCATCGCCGACGACCTGCCCGGCGAGCCGCTCGACGACCTCGCCGACGACGAGGTGAACGAGGCCAGGGAGCTGCTGCGCTGGCTCGCCGCCGACCACTTCACCTTCCTCGGCTACCGCGAGTACGAGCTGAAGGACTCCGACGCGCTGGCCGCCGTACCCGGCACCGGCCTCGGCATCCTGCGCTCCGACCCGCACCACAGCGAGGACGAGGCGCACCCGGTCAGCCCCTCCTTCGACCGGCTGCCCGCCGACGCCCGCGCCAAGGCGCGGGAGCACAAGCTCCTCATCCTCACCAAGGCCAACAGCCGGGCGACCGTGCACCGCCCCAGCTACCTCGACTACGTCGGCGTGAAGAAGTTCGACGCCGAGGGCAATGTCATCGGTGAGCGCCGCTTCCTCGGACTGTTCTCGTCCGCCGCCTACACCGAGTCCGTGCGCCGGGTGCCCGTCGTCCGCCGCAAGGTGGCCGAGGTGCTGGAGGGCGCGGGCTTCTCGTACAACAGCCACGACGGCCGCGACCTGCTCCAGATCCTGGAGACGTACCCGCGCGACGAGCTGTTCCAGACGCCGCCCGACCAGCTGCGCTCCGTCGTCACCTCGGTGCTCTACCTCCAGGAGCGGCGCCGGCTCCGGCTCTACCTGCGCCAGGACGAGTACGGGCGCTACTACTCCGCGATCGTCTACCTGCCGCGCGACCGCTACACCACCGGCGTACGCCTGCGGCTGATCGACATCCTCAAGGAGGAGCTGAACGGCACCAGCGTCGACTTCACCGCCTGGAACACCGAGTCGATCCTCTCCAGGCTGCACTTCGTCGTCCGGGTCGCCCCCGGCAGCGAGCTGACCGGCCTCACCGACGCCGAGGCCGACCGCATCGAGGCCCGGCTCGTCGAGGCCGCCCGCTCCTGGGCCGACGGCTTCCAGGAGGCGCTGAACGCCGAGTGCGGCGAGGAGCGCGCCGCCGAGCTGCTGCGCCAGTACGGGCACTCGTTCCCCGAGGGCTACAAGGCCGACCACTCGGCGCGCGCGGCCGTGGCCGACCTGGTCCACCTCGAAGCCCTCAAGGAGCACGAGCGGGACTTCGCCCTCAGCCTGTACGAGCCGGTCGGCGCCGCCCCCGGCGAGCGCCGCTTCAAGATCTACCGGACCGGCGAGCAGGTCTCCCTCTCCGCCGTCCTGCCGGCGCTCCAGCGCCTCGGGGTCGAGGTCGTCGACGAGCGCCCGTACGAACTGCGCTGTGCGGACCGTACGCACGCCTGGATCTACGACTTCGGGCTGCGGATGCCGCAGGGCACGGGCGGCGGCAGCCACCTGGCCGACGACGCCCGCGAGCGGTTCCAGGAGGCCTTCGCCGCCGTGTGGACCGGCGAGGCCGAGAACGACGGCTTCAACGCGCTGGTGCTGAGCGCCGGTCTGAACTGGCGCCAGGCGATGGTGCTGCGCGCCTACGCGAAGTACCTGCGCCAGGCCGGATCGACCTTCAGCCAGGACTACATGGAGAGCACTCTCCAGAACAACGTCCACACCACCCGGCTGCTGGTCTCGCTCTTCGAGGCCCGGATGTCGCCGGGGCGCCAGAGCGCGGGCACGGAGCTGACCGACGGGCTCCTCGAAGAGCTCGACGGGGCCCTGGACCAGGTCGCCTCGCTCGACGAGGACCGGATCCTGCGGTCCTTCCTCACCGTTATCAAGGCCACCCTGCGCACCAACTTCTTCCAGCGCGCGGACAGCGGCCTGCCGCACAACTACGTGTCGATGAAGTTCGACCCGCAGTCCATCCCGGACCTCCCGGCCCCGCGCCCGGCGTTCGAGATCTGGGTCTACTCGCCTCGGGTCGAGGGCGTCCACCTGCGGTTCGGCAAGGTCGCCCGCGGTGGTCTGCGCTGGTCCGACCGGCGCGAGGACTTCCGTACCGAGATCCTCGGCCTGGTCAAGGCACAGATGGTGAAGAACACCGTCATCGTGCCGGTCGGCGCCAAGGGCGGCTTCGTCGCCAAGCAGCTCCCCGACCCGGCCGTCGACCGTGACGCCTGGATGGCCGAGGGCATCGCCTCGTACCGCACCTTCATCTCGGCACTGCTCGACATCACCGACAACATGGTGACCGGCGAGGTCGTGCACCCCAAGGACGTCGTCCGGCACGACGAGGACGACACCTACCTCGTCGTCGCCGCCGACAAGGGCACCGCGAAGTTCTCCGACATCGCCAACGAGGTCGCCGTCGCGTACGGCTTCTGGCTGGGCGACGCCTTCGCCTCGGGCGGCTCCGCCGGCTACGACCACAAGGGCATGGGCATCACCGCCCGGGGCGCCTGGGAGTCCGTCAAGCGGCACTTCCGCGAGCTCGGCCACGACACCCAGACCGAGGACTTCACCGTCGTCGGCGTCGGCGACATGTCGGGTGACGTGTTCGGCAACGGGATGCTGCTCTCCGAGCACATCCGGCTCGTCGCGGCCTTCGACCACCGGCACATCTTCATCGACCCGAAGCCGGACGCCACGATCTCGTACGCCGAGCGGCGCCGCCTCTTCGACCTGCCGCGCAGCTCCTGGGCCGACTACAAGAAGGAACTGATCTCCGCGGGCGGCGGCATCCACCCGCGCAGCGCCAAGTCCATCCCGGTCAACGCGCACATCCGCGAGGCGCTCGGCATCGAGTCGGGGGTCACCAAGATGACGCCCGCCGACCTGATGCAGACGATCCTCAAGGCCCGCGTCGATCTGCTGTGGAACGGCGGCATCGGTACGTACATCAAGTCCTCCGCGGAGTCGAACGCGGACGTCGGCGACAAGGCCAACGACGCGATCCGTGTCAACGGCGAGGACCTGCGGGCCAGGGTCGTCGGCGAGGGCGGCAACCTCGGCGCCACCCAGCTGGGCCGGATCGAGTTCGCCCGCACCGGCGGCCGGATCAACACCGACGCGATCGACAACAGCGCCGGGGTGGACACCTCCGACCACGAGGTGAACATCAAGATCCTGCTCAACGGGCTGGTACGGGACGGCGACATGACCGTCAAGCAGCGCAACAAGCTGCTGGCCGAGATGACCGACGAGATCGGTCATCTGGTGCTGCGCAACAACTACGCGCAGAACACGGCGCTCTCCAACGCGGTCGCGCAGGCGCCCTCGCTGCTCCACGCCCACCAGCGCTTCATGCGCCGGCTGGGCCGCGACGGCCATCTCGACCGGGGGCTCGAGTTCCTGCCCAACGACCGGCAGATCCGCGAGCTGCTGAGTGCCGGCAAGGGGCTCAGCCAGCCCGAGCTGGCCGTGCTGCTCGCCTACACGAAGATCACGGCGGCGCAGGAGCTGATCGGGACCAGCCTGCCGGACGACGAGTACCTGCAGAAGCTGCTGCACGCCTACTTCCCGCGGCAGTTGCGCGAGCAGTTCCCGGAGGCGGTCGACGGGCACGCGCTGCGCCGCGAGATCATCACCACGGTGCTGGTCAACGACACGGTGAACAGCGGCGGTTCGACGTTCCTGCACCGGCTGCGGGAAGAGACCGGGGCCTCGATCGAGGAGATCGTGCGGACGCAGGTCGCGGCCCGTGAGATCTTCGGGCTCGGCAGGGTGTGGGACGCCGTGGAGGCGCTCGACAACCGGGTGCCCGCCGATGTGCAGACCCGGATCAGGCTGCACTCGCGGCGGCTCGTCGAGCGTGGTTCGCGCTGGCTGCTCGGCAACCGGCCGCAGCCGCTGGAGATCGCCGGGACGATCGACTTCTTCCGGGCCGGTGTCGAGCAGGTCTGGGCCCAGCTGCCCAAGATGCTGATGGGCGCCGACCGGGAGTGGTACCAGTCGATCCTGGACGAGCTCACCGAGGCGGGTGTCCCGGACGAGCTGGCGCAACGCGTCGCCGGATTCTCGTCCGCCTTCCCGACGCTCGACATCGTGGCGATCGCGGACCGTACCGGCAAGGACCCGCTGTCCGTCGCCGAGGTGTACTACGACCTCGCCGACCGGCTGTCCATCACCCAGCTGATGGACCGGATCATCGAGCTGCCGCGGGCCGACCGCTGGCAGTCGATGGCCCGCGCGTCCATCCGCGAGGACCTGTACGCCGCTCACGCGGCGCTCACGGGTGACGTGCTGAGTGTGGGCAACGGGTCCTCCACCCCGCAGGAGCGGTTCGAGGCGTGGGAGGAGAAGAACGCGGCGATCCTGACGCGGTCGCGCTCCACGCTGGAGGAGATCCAGGGGTCGGACGCGTTCGACCTGGCGAACCTGTCGGTGGCGATGCGGACGATGCGGACGCTGTTGCGTACGCACGCGTAGCGGTGGCGGGGGCGAGGCGGCTGCCGGGTGTGTCCGGTGGCCGCCCCGTCCTCAATCGCCGGACGGGCTCGAAGTGCCGCTCCCGGGCCGGGGGCGGTTATTTCTTGCCGGTGAACTTCTCGTAGGCGGCGACCACTTCTTTCGCCGGGCCGTCCATGCGCAGCGTTCCCGCCTCCAGCCAGATCGCCCGGTCGCAGGTCTCGGTGATCGACTTGTTGTGGTGGCTGACCAGGAAGACCGTGCCGGCCTGCTGACGCAGTTCGATGATCCGTTCCTTGCTGCGGCGCTGGAACTTGGCGTCACCGGTGGACAGGGCCTCGTCGATCAGCAGCACGTCGTGGTTCTTGGCCGCGGCGATCGAGAAGCGCAGCCGGGCACCCATGCCGGAGGAGTACGTGCGCATCGGCAGGGTGATGAAGTCGCCCTTCTCGTTGATGCCGGAGAAGTCGACGATCCCCTCGTAGCGCTCGCGGATCTCGTCGCGGCTCATGCCCATCGCGAGTCCGCCGAGGACGACGTTGCGCTCGCCGGTCAGATCGCTCATCAGCGCGGCGTTCACCCCGAGCAGCGAGGGCTGGCCCTGGGTGTGGACACGGCCCTTCGTGGCGGGCAGCAGACCGGCGATGGCCTTCAGCAGCGTCGACTTCCCCGAGCCGTTGGAGCCGATCAGGCCGATCGCCTCCCCCTTGTACGCGGCGAAGCTGACCCCCTTCACGGCGTGCACCTCGCGCACCCCGGGGGACTGCCGGCGCGAGGCGAGCCGGCTGAGGGCCGAGGTGGCGCTGCCCTTGCCGGTGCGGGCGCCGTTGACCTTGTACGTGATGTGGACGTCGTCGACGACGACCGTCGGTACTCCGGGCGAAGTGCTGTCAGCCACGTCCGTAACTCTCCTCGGCCTGCCAGAAGTAGATGAATCCGCCCACGCCGCACACCAGGGCCCAGCCCGTGGCGATGGCCCACACATGCGGGGGCAGCTGTCCGCCGTCGAAGCTGTCGATGAGCGCGAACCGCATCAGGTTGATGAAGACGGCGGCCGGATTGATCTCCAGCGCCAGCTTCACCAGGTGCGGGACCCGGTCGCCCTGGAGCATCGTGCCGATGCTCCACATCACGCCCGACGCGTACATCCAGGTGCGCAGCACGAACGGTGTCAGCTGGGCGATGTCCGGGGTCCGCGCGGCGAGGCGGGCCATGGCCATCGAGATGCCGGTGTTGAAGACGGCCTGCAGCGTCAGGGCCGGTACGGCCAGCAGCCAGGAGGGCTGCGGGTACTGGCCGAACACCAGCAGGATCAGCACCAGTGCGCCCAGCGAGAAGATCAGCTGCTGGAGCTGTTGCAGGGCCAGCGCGATGGGCAGCGAGGCGCGCGGGAAGTGCAGGGCCCGTACGAGCCCGATGTTGCCGCTGATCGCGCGGGTGCCCGCGGTGATCGAGCTGCTGGTGAAGGTCCAGATGAAGACGCCGGTGACCAGGAACGGGACGTAGTCCGGGACGCCGTGCTTCGTCTTCATCAGGACGCCGAAGATGAAGTAGTAGACCGTCGCGTTGAGCAGCGGGGTCATGATCTGCCAGATCTGGCCGAGCTTCGCCTGGCTGTACTGGGCGGTGAGCTTGGCGGTGGCGAAGGCCGTGATGAAGTGCCGCCGTCCCCACAGTTCCCGGACGTACGCGGGAAGGGACGGCCTCGCCCCGCTCACGGTCAGCCCGTGCCGGGCGGCGAGGGCCGCGAGCTCTCCGGGCGCGTACACGGGAGGGGACGCGTCGGGCGGGGTGGCCGCCGGGGCCGCCGGAGCTGTTGTCTGGCTCACCACGATCGCTTTCGTCGAGGGGGGAGGGACACACGCAAGCGACGGGACGGAACCGTATCGTCGCAACGCCGAGAGTATGGCGCTACGACGTCGCAACGCAACCGTTTCGTCGTAGCGGACTATGATTCGGGCCATGACCACCGACCCGGGAAGCCGCCGCCGTGTCCCCGCCGGAGCCGCCGTGCTGCGCGAGGACGTGACCGATGCGATCCGCAGCGCGGTCTTCGAGGAGCTGGCCGCGGTCGGCTTCGCCCGGATGTCCATCGAGGGCATCGCCCGGCGCGCGGGCGTCGGGAAGACCGCGGTCTACCGCCGCTGGAAGTCCAAACTGCACCTGGTCCTCGACCTGGTCTCCGCCGTCGCGGTGCAGGGCATGCCCGCCCCGGCCACCGGCTCGCTGTACGGGGACGTCCGCGCCGTGCTCGAACTCGCCGCCTACGCCCTGCGCCACCCGCTCGCCTCCCAGGTCATTCCGGACCTGCTCGTCGAGGCGGCCCGGAACCCGGAGATCTCCGCCACCATCAAGGCCGCCCTGCTCGACCCTCAGCTGGGCATCGCCGCCGTGGTCGTACGGGACGCCGTGGCGCGCGGGGAACTGCCGGAGGGCAGCGACCCCGACCGCGCCCTCGACCTGATCGTCGGCCCGCTCTACTGGCGCCTCGCGGTGGTCCGGGGCGAGCTGCCCGCGGGGTATCTGGACGATCTGGCGGCCTCGGCCGTGGCCGCGCTCACCCGCTGACCGCGGGAAGGAACCGGCCTCGCGCGTTCCGCGTCTTGTCTGGCGGCAGACCCGGTGGTTCCGAGCGGGTCCGTCCCCGGTTGCCGCTCCGGACCGGGGTGTGAGTGTGCTTTCAGGAGCTGCCGGTCCATCGGATAGTCTGGTGGGCGGGCCGCCCACCGGGCCTCCCGGAGCAAGCGCCACACCGTGCTCCCGGGCCGTCCGGGCGAAGCCCCGGGCACTGCCGTCACCGCCGAGGACGAACCCTGGACCGGAGCGGCTTTGCCCACGGGGCGAGCACGGTGCAGGCGTAGTCACTCGTTCGGGACCGTAACCGGTGACCCCCGACCGTTCACACGGTTGAGCCATACGGACAGCCAGGCCCCCGATGAACGGACGTGCTCAACATGCCGCCACGGCTCAGTGTCGTTGTCCCCGTCTATAACGTGGAACTCTTCCTGACGGACTGCCTGAAGTCCCTCGCGGAGCAGACCATGACCGACCTCGAGGTGGTGATGGTCGACGACGGGTCCACCGACGGCAGTGCAGCTCTGGCCGCCGAGTTCGCCGCGCAGGACGACCGCTTCCGGCTGGTGAGCCAGAAGAACGGCGGGCTGGGGCACGCCCGTAACACCGGTGTCCGCAACTGCGACCCGGAGAGCCGCTACCTGGCCTTCGTCGACAGCGACGACATCATCCCGTCGAACGCGTACGAGCTGCTCGTCGGGGCGCTGGAGGAGACCGGTTCGGACCTCGCGTCCGGCAATGTGCTGCGGCTGCGCGCCGGCGGCAAGCTCCAGCAGTCGCCGATGTTCCGCAAGCCCATGGCCACGACCCGGCTGCGCACCCACGTCTCCCGTGACCTGGATCTCCTCGGCGACCGGATCGCCTGCAACAAGGTCTTCCGCCGCTCCTTCTGGGACAAGCACGAGTTCGCCTTCCCGGTCGGCGCGCTCTACGAGGACATCCCCGTCGTGCTGCCGGCCCACTTCCTGGCCGGCTCCGTCGACATCGTGAAGGACCCCGTCTACCAATGGCGGGACCGGCCGGGCTCGATCACCACCAGCCGGGCCGTCGTCCGCGGCGTCCGCGACCGGGTCGCGCACGTGCAGGGGGTCTCCACCTTCCTGGCGGAGAACCGCACGTCCGCCGACAAGAACCACTACGAGGCGCACGCCCTCGCCAACGACCTCTGGTACTTCATGGAGGTCCTCCCCGACGGTGACGCGGAATACCGCGAGGCCTTCCTGACGCACTGCAACGCCTTCATCGACCAGGTCGACCCGACGGTTCTCGACGGACTCCCGCTGCGGCTGCGCCTGATGTGGTACCTGGTGCGCGAGCACCGCATGGAGGAGCTGCTGGCGCTGCTCGCCTACGACAAGCGCGAGCCCGGGGCGTTCGCCGTACGCGGGGTGCGCCGCCGGCAGGCCGAATACCCGGTGCTGAAGCAGCCGGTGCCGGCCCAGGTGCTGCGCGTGGCCGACCGCGACCTCCCGCTCGCCGCCCGGCTGCGGGACGCGCAGTGGCGCGACGGCAAGCTGCACCTCAAGGGGTACGCCTACATCCGCAACCTGCCCGTCGCCGCGGGCCCCAGCGAGTTCCGGATCGGCTGGCTGCGGGCCGGCCGGCGCAACGTGGTGCCGCTGCGGCTGCGCAGGACCGACGAGCAGGAGGCCACCGCCCGCTCCCGCCAGAGCCTGCACGACTACGACCGGGCGGGCTTCGAGGCGGTCATCGACCCGGCGAAGCTCCGCATCGCCGCCGACGGCACCCCCAAGCAGCTCACCTGGCAGCTGGAGATCGGCATCGCCAGGAACGGCCTGCTGCGCCGCTCCTTCCCCTCCGTCCGCGAGGCCTCCGTGGCACCGCCCGTGTACCGGCCGGACGGGGACCACCGGATCGTCCCGGCCTTCGACGCCGACAAGCTGGTGCTGCACGCGGAGCGGATCGACGCCCGGTTCGAGACCCACCGCGCGGGCGACACGTCCGGCACCGTCGTGGTGTCCGGTATGGTCCGCGACCGCCTCGCAGGCGGCGCGCTGCGGCTCGGCCTCACGCACAAGGCCACCGGTACCGCGTACGACGTCCCGGTCACGGTGGGCGAGGGCACCGAGTCCTCGGCCGCCGGCTGGCGCCGTTTCACCGCGGAGCTCCCGCTCGCGGCTGTCACCGAGGCCCGTCCCACGGCGGACGACGCGCCGAAGAGCCTCGGGTACAGCGTCCATCTGGTCGGCCCCAAGAACCAGCGGACGCCGATCGATGTGCCCGGCCCCGTGCTGCCCGGCCGCTACCCGCTCGGCGACGGCGCGGACGGCGTGCGCCGCGAGCTCGCCTTCGTCACGAGCTCCCGCGGGAACCTGCTGATCAGCGACCGCACCGTGCAGCCCGCCGTCGAGCTGGCGAGCTGGACCGATGACGGGCAGCTGTTCCTGGAGGGCACCTTCCCCGAGGACCCGGCACACCCCGTCGAGCTGGTGGCCCAGAACAGCAGCCACCGCGAGGAGGCGACCTTCCCGGTCGAGTTCTCCGGCGACGACGACGCACGGCGCTTCCGCGCCGAACTGCGGCCGGACGCCGTCGAGGGACCCGGCGGCCCGCTCCCGCTCGGTGAGGGCAACTGGTACTTCTTCTTCCGCGAGAAGGGCGCGGGCGACGAGAGCGGCGACATCGCGCTGCGCATCCCGGCCGCCGCCTTCCGCAGCCTGCCCGCCACCCGCACCCTCACCGGCCGCGACTACACCATCGAGCGGCGCTTCGGCGACCAGCTCCTGGTCGTCTCCGCCCCGGTGCTCACCGCCTCGGAGCGCGGTCTGCGCGCCAAGAAGCTGTTGAGCGACTCCTACGCGGCGCAGCGCACCGCGCCGCTGCGCGAGGCCGCCCTCTACAGCAGCTTCGACGGCCGCCAGTTCTCCGACTCGCCGCGTGCGGTCTACGAGGAACTGGTGCTCAGGGGAACCGAGCTGGAGCACCTGTGGGTGGTGCGCGACCAGCAGGCCATCATCCCCGCGGGCGCCACCGCCGTGGAGCACGGCTCGGCCGCCTGGCACGAGGCGCTGGCCCGCAGCCGGCACATCGTCACCAACACCCAGCTGCCCGAGTGGTTCGTGCGGCGCGAGGACCAGACCGTCGTCCAGACCTGGCACGGCACCCCGCTCAAGCGCATCGGCCTTGAGCTCGCGGGCACGATCCAGGCGAACACCGCCTACATCGGCACGCTCAAGCAGCGCGCCCGGCAGTGGAGCTTCCTGGTCTCCCCGAACACGTTCTCCACCCCCGTCCTGCGCCGTTCGTTCGGTTTCGAGGGCGAGGTCCTGGAGTGCGGCTATCCGCGTAACGACCTCTTCCACGCCCCCGACCGGACGAAGGTCGCCGAGGCGGTACGGGAGAGGCTCGGGATTCCCGCGGGCAAGCGGGTCGTGCTGTACGCGCCGACCTGGCGCGAGGACCAGCAGTTGGGCGGCGGGCGCTACTCCCTGGGCCTCCAGCTCGACCTGGCCGCGGCCGAACGCGAACTGGGCGCGGACACCGTGCTGCTGGTGCGCCGTCACTACATGGTCACCGACCGGCTCCCGGACAGCGGCACCGGATTCGTCCGCGACGTCTCGCGCTACCCGGACGTCGGCGAGCTGATGCTGATCAGCGACGCGCTGGTCACCGACTACTCCTCGCTGATGTTCGACTTCGCCCAGACCGGGCGTCCGATGCTCTTCCACACCTACGACCTGGAGCACTACCGCGACACGCTGCGCGGATTCAGCTTCGACTTCGAGGCGCGTGCTCCCGGCCCGCTGATCCCGGGCTCCGACGATCTGATCGCCGCCCTGCGCGACCCGGTCCGGGCCATCGCGGGACACGCGGAAGCGTACGAGGCATTTCGGCGGGACTTCTGCGACCTCGACGACGGCCGTGCGACCGCCCGGGTGGTCGACCGGATGCTGTAGTCCGCGTATCGCGCGAAACGTCGCCCCCCACAGGGGCACACGTGCCCGGCCGGTACCCGTACCGGCCGGGCACCGGCGTGTGGTGAACCGCGGTACGACGCCGCGGTGAACGGGAATTGACGTACGGACTGACCGAACTGCGTGAACCGTTCGAGTGATTCGGCATTCCCGGTGTTTGTGCAGACCCGCAGCGCACTCGAGCCGCGAGCCCCATAAGTGTGTTCATCGGTGCGTTGCATAGCGTCGCCGGGTTGCTACGTTCTGCTTTCATGGGTATCCGAATGCGGTGCGAGTCCTGGGACGTGCGGCGCGCGAGAGCCGTCGTGCTCGTTGCCGCGGCCGTCGGCCTCCTGACTCGCATGCTCATCGCGGCGAATACGCCGGGCCCGGCCGATGTGCGCATCTTCGCGGATTTCGCCAAGGCGGTCACCGTCTACGGCCCCGTCCGGATCTATGAACACCCGCTGCCCGGACTGCCCGTCTACAACCATCCGCCGCTGGCCGGCTGGATGCTGCTCGGTCTGAACGGTCTTTCCGAACTCGGAATGTCGTTCGCCACGCTCATCCGCTCACCCGCGTCCATCGCCGACTTCTGCTGCGCGATTCTCGTGTTCGAGATCGTCCGGCGGCGTGCCGCCCAGGGGACGGCGGTGCTGTGCGGCGTCGGAGTCGCCGTCAGCCCGGTTCTGATCGCCACCTCCGGCTACCACGGCAACACCGACGCGGTCGCCATCGCGTTCGCCCTGGCCGCCGCCCATCTGCTGGCCGACCGGAAGTCGCCGTTGGCCGCGGGGGTGGCCGCGGCGCTCTCGATCAGCGTCAAGTTCATTCCGGTGGTGGTGATCCCGGCGCTGTTCGTCGCCGCGCTGCGCGGCGGCCGACCGGTGCTGGTCCGCTTCGCCGCCGGGTTCGGCGCGCTGTTCGCCCTGGTGTGGGGGCCGGTGCTGGTGACCGTGCCGCAGCACCTCAGGGAGAACGTCCTGGAGTACGCGGGCGGCACCTACCACCTCTGGGGGCTGGTCCGGTTCGCCGATGTGCTCGGGCTGCCGGATTCCGTCATCACCTCCATGCAGGGCGGCGCGCACTTCCTCTTCGCGCTGGTCTGCGTGGTGGCCGGGGTCTGGCTGGCGTGGCTGCGGCCCGGTCAGCTGCCCGGGGCCGTCGGCGCCACCCTGGGCCTGCTGCTGCTCCTGTCCACCGCCTCCGGTCTGCAGTACCTGACCTGGGCGGCCGCCGGAGCGTTCGTTCTCGGGTTCTGGGAAGGGCTCGCGTACAGCTGTGCGGCCGGGCTGACGGCCGTCCTCGGCTACAGCGGACGCTCCGCCGTGCGCTGGAACGAGCTGACGCTGGAAGTGGGCGCCGCCGGATGGACCGTCCTCGCGGTCGGCCTGGCCGCCGGCGTCCGCCGGATCCTCGCCGCTCAGCCGGACACACCCCCGAAGCCCCCCGCCGAGCGGGCACCGCTCGGCGCTCCCCGTACCTCGCGGCCCTCCGGTTCCGCGGTCAACTGACCGCGCACACCGGCGCCGCGTCCCCCCGCCCAACCGTCCTCGACCCCAGCACCGAGCACCGAGCGCAACTGGAGAACGCCCCGTGAAGGAAAGCCCGAGCCCCAGGATCGGCATCCTGGTGGTCGCGTACAACGCGGAGACAACGCTGGAGAAGACCCTCGACCGGATTCCGGAGGACTTCCGGTCCCGGGTCGACGAGATTCTCATTCTCGACGACGCCAGTCATGATGCGACCTTCACCGCCGGCTGCCGATGGTCCCAGGCGGACGGAATGCCGCGGACCGTGGTGATGCGGCACACCAAGAACCTGGGATACGGCGGAAACCAGAAGGCCGGATACGCGCTGGCAGCCGCGCACGGACTGGACATCATCGTGCTCCTGCACGGCGACGGACAGTACGCCCCGGAACTGCTCCCCGACATGGTCGCCCCGATCGAACGCGGCGAATGCGAAGCGGTGTTCGGATCGCGGATGATGAAATCCGGCACTGCCCTCAAGGGCGGAATGCCGGTCTACAAGTGGCTGGGCAACCGCATTCTCACCCGGCTGGAGAACGGCCTCCTCGGTTCGCAGCTGACCGAATTCCACTCCGGGTACCGCGCCTACAGCGTCGAGGCGCTGAAGAGGCTGCCGATCGACCGGAACACCGACGCCTTCGACTTCGACACCCAGATCATCGTCCAGCTGCTCAACGCGGGAATGCGGATCAAGGAGATCCCCGTGCCCACGTACTACGGCGACGAGATCTGCTACGTCAACGGCATGAAGTACGCGAAGGACGTCGTCAAGGACGTCCTCGAATACCGCCTGGCGGTCAAGGGGTTCGGCACCTGCGCATGGATCCCGAAACCCGTCGAGTACGCCTTCAAGGAGGGCGACGGCTCCTCGCACGCGGTCATCCTGGAGAAGATGCGGAAGCTGCCGCCCGGCCGGGTCCTGGACCTCGGCTGTTCCGGCGGTCTGTTCGCGGAGCGGCTGGAGGCACTCGGCCACGAGGTGACCGGTGTGGACTTCGTCGAGGTGCCCGGAGTGCGGGAGAAGTGCACGTACTTCCACCTCGCCAATCTGGAGGAGGGCCTGCCGGTCGAGGCCGGCGTCGACTTCGACTACGTCGTCGCCGGGGACGTCATCGAGCATCTCTCCCGCCCCGAGCGGGTGCTCACCGAGGTCGCCACCGTGCTCCGGCCGGGCGGCCAGGTGCTGCTGTCCGTTCCGAACTTCAGCCACTGGTACTCACGGATGCGCGTCGCGCTCGGCGCCTTCGACTACGACCGCCGCGGCATCCTCGACGAAACGCATCTGCGGTTCTTCACCCGGGCCAGCCTGCGCCGCACGGTACGCAACGCGGGCTACGACGTCCTGGACATCGCCTCGACGGGGGCGCCGTTCTGGTCGCTGCTCGGACGGGGCCCGCTGGCCGCGGTACTCGGCGGGCTGTCCAGGCTGCTGACCCGGATCAGGCCGACGCTGTTCGGCTATCAGCACGTCGCACTGCTCACCCCGCATGCGGCCGAGACGATCATCGCTGGAGAGCACGTCGATGTACAGGACATCCTCAACCCGCAGTACGTCCCTGCCGACCGGGTCGGCGTCTGAGGCGACCGTTCCCCAACCCACCGCCGCCCAAGCGTCCGAGAATCCGGCCGCCGCCGTCAGGAGCAAGGTCTTGACCCTTCCCAGCGTGCTGCTGCTGCTGTTCGCCGTGTTCTCGTCCGCGGGCGGCCAGATCATGCTCAAACACGGGATGAAGGGCGCCGCAGCCGCCGCCGGGGAGCACGGCGGCTCCGTCGCCCTGCGGGCCGCCACCAGCCCCTGGGTGGTGGTCGGGCTGGTGATCTTCGCGGTCTCCGCCCTCGCCTGGATGTCCACCCTGGCCAAGGTGCCGCTCTCCATCGCGTACCCGTTCAACGCGCTGGGCTATCTGCTGATCGTGCTGGCCGGGGCGACCGTGCTGCACGAGCGGACCTCGATGTGGACCTGGGGCGGCTCGTTGCTCGTGGTCGTCGGCCTCGTCACGGTCATGGCGGGCCAGCAGCGCTGAGCCCGATCGAGGCCGAAGGGCCCGGCACCGGAACATTCCGGTGCCGGGCCCTTCGGCCTCGATCGGGTGGGTCAGGCGGTTCCGGTCGCCGAGGGCTCCTCGCCCAGCAGGACCCGGCGCACCACGCGCTCCGCGGCGCGGCCGTCGTCGTACGGGCAGAACCGCTCGCGGAACGCCTTCAGCAGTGCCTCGCTCGCGGGGCTGTCCCAGCTGCCGTCGGTGAACGCCCGGGCCAGCTCGTCCGTGGTCGTCGCGACGGCACCCGGGGTCTCGCCGGGCTTGCCGGACAGCAGGTCGAAGACCACGCCGCGGACCGTGCGGTACGTCTCCCAGTCCGGGGCGTGCACCACGATCGGGCGGTTCAGGTGGGCGTAGTCGAACATCACCGACGAGTAGTCCGTGATCAGCGCGTCGGCGGCCAGGCAGAGGTCCTCGATCCGCGGGTGGTCGCTGACATCGATGATCGACGGGTTCTCGGGGAGTCCGGCGCCGCCGTAGAAGTAGTGCGCGCGGACCATGACCACGGTGTCCGGGCCCACGGTCTCGCAGAACCGGGCCAGGTCGAGGCGGCTGGTGAAGCCGGCCTCGTAGTCGCGGTGGGTGGGCGCGTACAGCAGGGCGCGCTGGCCGGGGCGAATGCCGAGCCCCTCGCGGATCTTGTCGGTCTGCTCCTGCGTCGCCGTCGCGAAGACGTCGTTGCGGGGGTAGCCCGTCTCCAGCGAGCGCGCGGCGCTCGGGTAGGCGCGGGACCACACCTCGGTCGAGTGCGGGTTGGCGGAGACGCTCCAGTCCCACCGGTCGACCCGCTTGAGCAGCCGGTCGAAGTTGAGCCCCTGCGCGGCCGCCGGATAGTTCTGCTGGTCCATCCCCATGATCTTCAGCGGGGTGCCGTGGTGGGTCATCACGTGGATCTGGCCGGGGCGCTTGACCAGGTGGTCGGCGAAGTTGACGTTGTTGAAGAAGTACGTGGCACGGGCCAGCGCCGACCAGTAGCGGCGGGTGCCGGGCACCACGTAGTCGATGCCCTTCGGCAGCGAGTCCACCTGGTTCTTCGACACCACCCAGACCCCGTGCACATCGGGGGCCAGCTCCTGGGCCTTGCGGTAGATCGCCTCGGGGTTGCAGCTCACGCCGCGGTTCCAGTAGGCCGCGTAGACGGCGAGCTTCGGGTCCAGCGGAAGCTTGCGCTGCGCCTTGTAGTAGCGCGCGGTGAACGACTTCTTCGCCTTGGCCCGGGCCGTGCTGGGGGCCGTGCGCAGGCTCCGCCGGGTGGCGAGGGCGGTGTCGAGGGCGCCGAGAGCGGCGTACTTCCCGCCGCCCATCAGCTGCGGCCGGAGCCCCTTCGCGCCGCCCGGGAAGGTGAAGCCGTCGGGCCGGTGGTCGCTGTGGAACGAGGCGACGGCGGTGACGTACTGCCTGCGGCGCTTCGTTACCATCGGGTACGCGGAAAGCAGCTCCTGGACCGCGCGGTCGAAGATCAGCCCGCGTACGGGGCTCAGGGCCGGGCGCGCCTCGACGAACGTCATCAGCTCGCCGTACGCGTCGACCAGCTCCAGCGGCGTCGAGCCGGCCGTCGGCTCCGCCGCGTCCGTGAGGCCGGGCAGATAGCGCTGCTGGCGGTGTTCGACGCAGGCGGTGCCCAGCGTGGCGACCGAACCGGCGACGGCGAGCGCCTTCAGCGCGTACATGCGCTCACCGTGCGGGCCGGGGCCGAAGGCCAGGCTCTCGCTCTCGGCGAGGGTGCGGCGGACCGCCCGGTTCCAGGACACCGGCGCGATGTCCAGGAGGCCGGGGCGGGCGGCGAGGGTGTGCGGGCCCGCGGGCATGCCGCTCAGCAGTTCCAGCGAACGGGTCATCCGGGTCTTGCCGCGGAACGGGCGCTTGCGGTGGCCGAACACCAGCACATCGGGAGCGTCGGTGGATTCCAGCCGGTCCGCGATGTCCTGCAGCGCGCCCGGCAGGTAGATGTAGTGGCCCTCGAGGAAGAGGAGGTAGTCCCCGGTGGCCCGCTCGGCCCCGGCGTTGCGGCGGCCGTGGGCTCCCGAGCCCTCGGGCAGGTGGATGGCCTGGACCCGGCTGTCACGTGCGGCGAACTCGTCCAGCACCAGTCCCGAACCGTCCGGGGCGCCGTCATCCACACCGATCACCTCGATGTCCGTGAACGACTGCGAGAGCACCGACTCCAGGCACTCGCGCAGACTTCCCCGGGCGCGGCGGACGGGGATGATGACACTCAGCCGGGGCATACAGACTCTTTCTCGGACTGTGCGTACTGGGGCGCACACAGATTACTGCGGGGCGCTCAGCAGAACGGGCAGGGGGCTGACAAGGGTGCGGTGGTCGGGAGGCGGGCGGGCCGGGCCCTGGTGGGGCCGCCGGCCGGTCGGAGCCGTCCGGTCCATGGATATGGACGCGGTGATTCCGGCCGGGACCGGTAGACGCACCACTCTGCCGTCGATGTGGTCGACCGCGTGGCTGATGAAGGCCCCACTTATCATACTACCCACGCCCTTAAGTGAACCTTGGTCATCCAGGGGCGTGCGGGCCCACGGCACCCCGGGCACGCGGACGGGGCAGTCCATGGTGGCTGACCGGACTGCCCCGCGTTGACGCACATGCCCCGGGAGGGTGTGGATCACGCCCGGCGGCTACTTGACCGCGCCCGCCATGACGCCGGAGACGAACTGGCGCTGGAAGGCGAAGAACACCGCGAGCGGTATCACCATCGAGACGAACGCGCCGGGCGCAAGGACGTCGATGTTGTTGCCGAACTGCCGTACCTGCTGCTGGAGTGCGACCGTGATCGGCGGCGAGCCGGAGTCCGCGAAGATCAGTGCGACCAGCATGTCGTTCCACACCCAGAGGAACTGGAAGATCCCGAGCGAGGCGATCGCGGGACCGCCCAGCGGCATCACGACCCGGGTGAAGAGCCGGATCTCGCCCGCTCCGTCGAGCCGCGCCGCCTCCAGCAGCTCCCGCGGGATCTCCGCGAAGAAGTTCCGCAACAGGAAGATCGCGAAGGGCAGGCCGAAGGCGGTGTGGAAGATGATCACGCCGAAGGTCGTCTCGAAGATGCCGACCGCGCCGAAGAGCTTGGAGACCGGGATCAGCGCGACCTGCACCGGGACCACCAAGAGCCCCACCACCACCAGGAACCACCAGTCGCGGCCCGGGAACTCCATCCAGGCGAAGGCGTATCCGGCGAGCGAGCCGATCACCACGACCAGGACGGTCGACGGGACGGTGATCATGACGGTGCTGAGCAGTGAATCGGTGATCGTCGAATTGTCCAGCAGCCGGGAGTAGTTGTCGAAGGTCAGCTCGGACGGGACGGTGAAGACCTTCCACCAGCCGGTCGCCGCGATCTTGTCCGCGCTGCGCAGCGAGGACAGCAGCAGCCCGATGGTGGGCATCAGCCAGAACAGCGCCACCAGGATCAGGACGACCCGCATCACGCCGCCGCCGGCCCGTGCCGCGATCCGGGCGCCGAGCGACCGTCCGGCCTTCGCCGCGCCGGTGTCCGGGGCGGCGCCCGCCCCGGCGGGCGGGGCCGTGGTCGAGGGTGTCGTCATCGGCGCCCCTCCTTCCGTATCCGCCTGATGTTGAAGAGCATCACCGGGACCACCAGCAGCAGCAGGAGCACGGCGATGGCGCTGCCGATCCCCAGGTCCGCGTCCGTGCCGAACGAGGACCGGTAGAGCTGGAGCGCCAGCACGTTCGCGTCGTCCTGCGAGGAGCCCGGCGCGATGATGAAGACCAGGTCGAAGACCTTCAGGACGTTGATCATCAGCGTCACCAGCACCACCGCGAGGACCGGGGCGAGCATCGGCACCGTGATCCGGCGGAACACCTGCCACTCGTTGGCCCCGTCCACCCGGGCCGCTTCGAGGAGTTCGCGCGGCAGGCCCGCCAGGCCGGCCGCGATCAGCACCATGGCGAAGCCCGCCCACATCCAGACGTAGCTGCCGATGATGCCGGGCGTCACCAGGGTCGGCCCGAGCCAGTCGACCCCGTTGTACGGCTCCTTGAAGTTGGAGGCCGGCAGCCGGAGTTCGGCGCCGTCCGCCGCGGCGGGCAGCGTGAACGTGCCGTCGGCGCCGGCGGTGGCCGAGGCGACCACCGCGCCGTCCTTGACGGCCTCGACCTTGATGCCCTTGAGCCCGAGCTCCTTGGGGTCGATGACGTTGGGCTTCCCGCCGCCGCCCTTGGTGAAGTCCAGCCAGGCGGTGCCGGTGATCTTCCCGCCGGTCACCGCCGCGGGGGCCCGTGCGGGCTTCGCGTCGCCGGGCATCTTCGCGGGCGCCACCCCGACCAGGGGCAGTTGGACCGGCTCCCCGGCCCGGACCGGCACCTTGGTCACGAAGGACCCGCCGCCGGCCGCCTTCAGCGGGTGGACGGGCAGCGGATGCGCCTTGGGGAACCCGGTCGATTCGGCGAACGTGTCGTGCACGCCCACCCATACGGCGTTGGCGACCCCGCGCTCCGGTGCCTGGTCGTACACCAGCCGGAAGATGATGCCCGCGGCGAGCATCGAGATCGCCATCGGCATGAAGACGATCAGCTTGAACGCCGTTCCCCAGCGAATGCGTTCGGTCAGCACCGCGAAGATCAGGCCGAGGACGGTGGAGACGGTCGGTGCGAGGACGACCCAGATCGCGTTGTTCTTGACCGCGGTACGGATGGTGTCGTCGGTGAACAGTGCCTTGTAGTTGTCGAGTCCGGCGAAACCGGTCCCCGCCTGGTCGAAGAAGGACCGGTAGACGGAGTACACGATCGGATACACCACGAGCGCGCCGAGCAGCACCAGCGCGGGCAGCAGGAAGAGCGCCGCGATGGCCCTGCGGGTGCCGGTGACGCTCTTGCGGCTGGGCACCTCACGGGCGGGCGGCTGCCCGGAGCCGGGCTGCCTGGGGGCGGGTACCGAGGTCCCGCCGCGGGGTCGGGTGTCGGCGGGGGGCGCCTCGTCGGCGCCCCCCGCTGCGGCTGTCGTCATCCCGTCAGCTCTTGTACGCCTTGGCCGCGTCGGACTCCAGTTTCGCCTGGGTCCCCGCGATGTCCTTCGGGTTCTTCAGGAAGTCCTGCAGCCTCTTCCACTCACCCTTGCCGGGCGTACCGCCGAACGACTGCGGGGCCTGGTCGGACATGTCGAACCGGACGGCGTCACCGGCCGCGACCAGTGCCTTCGCCATCGTGCGCTGCACCTCGTTGGGGTACGCGGCAGCGTCCAGCGACTTGTTGGGCGAGATGAACCCGCCCTGCTCGGCCCAGATCTTCGCGGCGTCGGTGGAGGCCAGCCAGGTCAGCAGCGCCTGGGCGCCCTTGCTGTCCTTCAGCGCGACCGCCGCGTCGCCGCCGGTCACCACGGGCGACTCGGCGCCGACCGCGGGGAACGGGAACACCTTGGCGTCCGTACCGATCTTGGCCTTGGTCTGGGCGATGTTGACGCCGACGAAGTCGCCCTCGAAGACCATCGCGCCCTTGGGCTGGTCACCGCCGGTGAAGGTCTGGGTGACCGAGGCCGGGAACTCCGTCTGGAGCGCGCCGTCGGCGCCGCCCGCGATCAGGGCGGGCTTCCCGAAGAGCTGCGCGAGCGTGGTCAGCGCGTCCTTGACGGACGGGTCCGTCCACTTGATCTTGTGCTGGGCCAGCTGGTCGTACTTCTCGGGGCCCGCCTGGGAGAGGTAGATGTTCTCGAACCAGTCGGTGAGCGTCCAGCCGTCCGCGCCGGCGACCGAGACCGGGGTGACGCCCGAGGCGGACACCGTCTCGGCGGTCGCCAGGAAGTCCTTCCAGGTCTTCGGCTCGGACGCCCCGGCGTTCTCGAAGGCCTTGGCGTTGTACCAGACCAGGGACTTGTTGGCGGCCTTGAAGTACACGCCGTACTGGGTGCCGTCCACCGCGCCCAGGTCCTGCCAGACCTTGGAGTAGTTCTTGGTCAGCTGGGCCTTCGCCTCGGCTCCGGCCGGCTTCGCCCACTTCTTGGCGACGGCCTGCTGGATCGCGCCGACCTGCGGGATCATCGCGACGTCCGGCGGCTGGCCGCCCGCGATCTTCGTACCGAGGAAGTTGACGATCGGGTCCTGCGCCGGGACGAAGGTGACCGTCGCCCCCGTGCGCTTCTCGAACTCCTTGAGGACCTTGACGAAGTTGGCCTGTTCCGGACCGGTCCAGACCGCCGCGACGGAGATCTTCTCGCCGTTCAGTTTCGGCAGTACGACGCTCGACGCGCTGTCCTTGCTTCCTTCGGAAGCGCCCCCCTCGGTCTTGTCCTTTCCGCCGTCACCGTCGTCGCCGCAGCCGGTGAGGGCCAGTGCGCCGATGGCTGTGAACACCATGGCGGCCCTGCGAATCCGAAGCGTTGTGCGCATCCGTGCCCCGTCTCTCCTGTGCGCGTGCACCGACCGGCATCGCCGGACTTCCGACGGTGCCGGTCATTCATCACATGGTCGTGTGCGCACAGTCCTACGCCCGGCATCCAGGTGCCGCAATACCAACTTCGGGCTCAACTCGATGATCGTGATGGGCTCGTGACGTCAAGTCGGTGACGGTATACGGAGATTGGGGACGACAGGCCCGAACGGCCCGTCGCCCCTTCAGTGGTGAGCGGGTGCGAGCGGCGCCAGCGGCGCGGCGTTCAC
This sequence comes from Streptomyces sp. NBC_01260, assembly GCF_036226405.1. Classification (NCBI taxonomy): domain Bacteria; kingdom Bacillati; phylum Actinomycetota; class Actinomycetes; order Kitasatosporales; family Streptomycetaceae; genus Streptomyces; species Streptomyces sp. NBC_01260. The sequence continues at coordinate 5,252,928 of NZ_CP108464.1, forward strand.
CGAACGCGCCGCGCGCTCCAGCGCACTGGCCAGCAGGGCCAAGTCCGTCGGCCCGTTGCCCAGTTCGCGCACCGGGCGGCGGGTGGGCGGATCGCCCATCCGTTCCCACTCCAGCGGTACGACGGTCGGCCGCAGCGTCGCCGTACGCGGAATGCGGCCCGTGACCCGGCCACCCTGGAACGGCGTCACCCGCCCGTCCGGATGGCCCAGCCGCCCGCGGCCCGGCGCCGGATCGTCCGGCGAGGGAGGGATGACCGGCGGATCGAGCACGACCCGAAGCCGGGCCCCGCGGGCCAGCTCGGTGTCCTCCGTGCGGTCCGGGCGGGCGGACGTCGCGACCAGGTGCACGCCGAGCCTGCCGCCCTCCCTGGCCACGGCCTCCAGCGCCCTGACGACCGAACCGGCGGCCGGCCGGCCCGGACTGCCGAGCGCCGGGGCTATCAGCGCGTCGAAGTCGTCCACGAGCACGACGAGCCTGGGCAGCGGCGAAGGCCCCGGCTCCGGCGGCCGGGCCGCGGCGGGACGCAGTTGCAGGGTTCCGCTCATCTGGGAGTCCACGTCGCCGCGCGGCTCGGACGCGCCCGGCGGCCACTGACCGGCCGTCCGCCGCGTCGTTTCGGACCGGCTGTGCCATTCGGCGAAGTCGAGCTCGCCGAGCACTTCGGCCCGCCGCTTCAGCTCGCCGCCCAGCGCCTGCGCGAACTCCCGCATCCTGACCGGGTCGGAGGCCACCAAGTGCGTGAACACATGCGGGAGTTCGGTGCAGGGGCGCAGGCTCTCGCCGCGCTCGCCCCCGGCGCCGTCGACCAGCAGGATGCCGAGCCGGTCGGGACGGGCCGCGGCCGCCAGCGACGCGGCGACGGCCCTCAGCAGTTCGGTACGGCCGCTGCCGCCCGGCCCCTCGATGAGGAGGTGCGGCCCCTCGTCGGCGAGATCCACACTCACCGGTCCCCGGGGCCCGGCCCCGAGCACCACGACGGGCCGCCCGGCGAAGGCGGCGCCCTCGTCGGCCCCGGCGGCCGGGCGGGAACCGGTGTCCATTGCCGCGCCGCCCGGCCCGGAGCCGCGGGCGGCGACCCGGGGGGCGTCGCCCTGACGCGGCCCGCTGACCCGGTTCGAGGAACGCCCCGAACCGGCTGAGCGAAGGCTGTCGTTGTCCCTCACATCTGCGGATCCGTCCCAGGCGCGGGTGTCGGATCCGGGCAGGGTGCGCGAACTCGGTGTGCCCCCGGGCCCCCCGTCGTACCGCTGCCCGCCCACCCGGGGGTGGGGGGTGCGGCCGGACGCGGGGCTGTCGGCGCGGTCGGGGTACGGGGTGCGGCCCGAGCCCGCGCCGTCGTACGCCCCGCCGCGACCGGAGGCGCCGCGCGGTACGCCCGCGTGGGTCTCGTTCGAGCCGCCGCGACCGTCGGTGCCGCGGGGATACGGCGTGCGTCCGGAGCCCGGGGTGTACGTGCCGTCGGGGTAGGAGGTGCGGCCGGAGCCCTGGTTCTCCACGGGGGCCGGGTACGGGGTGCGACCCGGGCTCCGGCCGTCCGCGCCCTGCGGGTACGGGGTGCGCCCCGAGCCCGGGGCGTCCGTGCCCCGGGCGGCGGGCGGGCGCGATGGTTCGCCGCCCGTGCGCTGGGCCCCCACCCGGGGGCCCGCACCGCCGGTGCGGCCCGAGCCGCGGGTGCCGTCGCCCGCGCCGCCCGTCCAGCTGCCCGAGCCGCGGACCGTCGCGCCCGGCTGCTCGTCCGCCGTCGAGGCCCAGCGGGCCATCAGGGAGGCCGGGGTGGCGCGGGCCAGGCCCAGCTCGTCCAGGAGCCGGGCGGAGGGCGGGAGCGCCACCGCGGCCGGCCGGCCCGGCAGCCCGGCCGGGCCCTCCGTGCGCAGCGGGGCCAGCGCCCGGCCGAACCGCTCCGCCCAGTGCGCCGACACCGCGTCCACCGCGGCGACCGTGCCGTGGCCGGCCGCCCGGCCGCCCGACGTGCGCAGCAGCCGCAGCGCCGTCGCCACATCGCCGCTGAGCATCGCCACCGCCCCGCACTCCCGGAAGGCGATCGAGGCGTGGCACGCCGCCTCGTAGGTCGCGGCGACCGGGGAGGTGGGGGTGGCGGCCGGGGTCTCGGCCAGACAGATCAGATGGATGCCCGCCGCCGCGCCCGCCGAGGCCAGCCGGGCGGTGTTCTCACGCAGCGCCGAGGAGCCGGGATCGCCGTCCACGATCACCACGGTGAACGGGCCCTCGTAGTGCCGGGCGGCCTCCGAGACCGTCGAGCGGTCCAGACTCGCCCAGCCGGGCCCCAGCGGCCCGTCGTCCAGCCGGCGCACCAGTTCCGTGGTCCGGGCGACGGCCTGCTCACGGTCGTACGCGAGCAGCAGCCGGCAGTCCTGGCCGTGCATCGGGCGCAGATGCGGCAGCCAGCCGAGCCAGGCCCACGTGCGGCGGCGCTCGTCCACCCCGCGCGCCCGGTCCGTGCTGATCAGCACGATCTCCAGATCGGCGGGGGGGTGCAGGGCGGCCAGCTGCGCCACCACCGAGCGGGCGAGCCCCGTCAACCGGTCCCGCGGCCCGGCGAGCCCCAGCGAACCCGCCTCCCGCAGCCCCACGGTCACCGGCACGGCCGGCAGCTCGGCCCGCTCGGTCGTGCCCAGCCGGACCACCAGCGCCTCCGGATGCCCGGCGTCGCGCTCCCACAGCCGGGGGCCCGGTCCGAGCGCGGTCAGCAGTACGGACGCCGGATCGGGCCAGGTGCCCTCCGGAGCGGTGGGCAGCGCGGTGAAGGTGGCGGGGGCCGGGGCCGGCGGTGCCGTCTCGTCCGGCGCGCTCTCGTGCACCGGATCGCCCTTGCCGCCCGCGAGCCGGCGGGCCCAGGCGCCTATGCCCCGCCGGGGCGCTTCCTCGTCCGGGTAGCGGTCGGGGCGCCCGGAGCCCGACCGCGGCCGGGCCACGGAGTGCCCGCCCCGGTCGTCGTCCCGCGCGCCGCGCTCGTGGAAGGCGGGTTCCTCGTGCCCCCCGGGCCCGGGGGGCACGGCCGCGCTGTACGCGTGGGCGGAGCCGTCCCCGAAACCGTGTCCCGGGTCGGCGTCGGCCGGAGCCCTGGCCGCCACCCGCAGATGCCCCTCGCCGTCCGGCGCGGTCCCCAGCGTCGGCGTACGCGCCCCCGAGGTCAGCCGGAGCGTCGACTCGCCGAGCCGCAGCAGCGCACCGGGTTTCAGCCGGACCGGACGGTCGCGGACCTCCGCGCCGTCCAGCGAGGTGCCGTTGGTCGAGCCCAGGTCGGCCACCGCGACCCGGCCGTCGTCCGAGACGGTCACCGCGCAGTGCAGCCGCGAGACATCGGGGTCGTCGAGCGGGACATCGGCTTCGGCCGAGCGCCCGATCCGGATCTGCCCGCCGTGCAGCAGGTGGACCCCGCCCGCGTCCGGTCCGGCGATCACGTGCAGCTGCGCCGGAACGGCGTCGTCCGTCGACTCGTCCTCGCCCGGGACCTGGAGCGAGAGCACCGCTCCGTCGACCAGGGGCGGCTCACCGAGGGCGCTGCGCTGCGCGTCGAGCCGCTCCCGCCCGGCGAACAGCACCACCGCACCGCTGCCGAGGGAGCCGTCGGGCCCGGAGACGGCCGCGGCCAGGCCGGATGCCACGGTGGCCAGCGCCGTCCCCGCGGGGGCGGTGACCAGCACGTCGCAGGCGCGCGCCGGGGTGTGGCCGCTGCGCGGCGCGAGGACGGTCAGCCGGATCTGCATCGCCGTCAGCGGTCCCTTCTGCGCGAGGTGCCCGGCAGGGGAAACGCCCTGTGATTCCCCCCACCCGGAACGGACGCGTCGTCCGGTACAGGTTCGTCACGTACCGCAGGGCTCCCGACCCCACGGTTCTGTGCTGGAGGCATCCTCGCACCTGCCACTGACAACACGCCCGGGGGTCACCGCTAAGTGATCTTGAAAGGTCGGCTGTGCGCCCAAAAGTGCATGCTTGGCCCGTTCTACGGCACGGCCGATCCGGTCCGGACCGGCGCCCGCGGCCCTTGCGCGCCCCCGGTGCGGCAACCATCCGCCCGGAGCGAGCGTCTTCCTCCGCAACCGGTGCGCCCGGGGGCGGGGAGACCCGGCCCTCCGGGAATTCCGGACAAAGCGGCAACCGGGCGGAGCCGGTCACCCACCGCCGGACAGGCTCTAGAGTGGGCCGGAAACTCCCGGAGGAATCCGGGGGACCGCAAGCACCACGATCAGCAGGGAGCGCATGACGTGCGGCCGGTAGGCAGCAAGTACCTGCTCGAGGAGCCGCTGGGGCGCGGCGCCACGGGCACCGTCTGGCGCGCCCGCCAGCGTGAGGCCGCGGGCGCCGAGGCGGCCGTCACCGGCCAGCCCGGCGAGCTCGTCGCGATCAAGGTCCTCAAGGAGGAGCTCGCCAACGACGCGGATGTCGTGATGCGGTTCCTGCGCGAGCGCTCCGTGCTGCTGCGGCTGACCCACGAGAACATCGTGCGCACCCGGGACCTGGTCGTGGAGGGGGACCTCCTCGCCCTGGTGATGGACCTGATCGACGGTCCGGACCTGCACCGCTACCTCCGGGACAACGGCCCGCTCACCCCGGTCGCCGCCTCGCTGCTCACCGCGCAGATCGCGGACGCGCTTGCCGCCAGCCACGCCGACGGCGTCGTCCACCGCGACCTCAAGCCCGCCAATGTGCTGGTCTCCGAGCGCGACGGCGAGATGCACCCGATGCTCACCGACTTCGGCATCGCCCGGCTCGCGGACTCCCCGGGGCTGACCCGGACGCACGAGTTCGTCGGCACCCCGGCCTATGTGGCGCCCGAGTCGGCCGAGGGCCGCCCGCAGACCTCCGCCGTCGACATCTACGGCGCCGGAATCCTGCTGTACGAGCTGGTCACCGGCCGGCCGCCGTTCGCCGGCGGCACCGCGCTCGAAGTCCTGCAGCGGCACCTCAGCGAGGAGCCCCGCCGCCCCAGCACCGTCCCCGCGCCGCTGTGGACGGTCATGGAGCGCTGCCTGAGCAAGGACCCGGACCGGCGGCCCAGTGCCGAGAACCTGGCCCGCGCCCTGCGTACCGTCGCCGCCGGCATCGGCGTGCACGCGAACTCCGCGCAGATCGCGGCCGCCGACGGGGTGGCCGCCCTGCTCGCCCCCGACCCGGCGCCCACGGCCGTCCCCGAGACGCCCGGAGCGGCGGACCCGACGCAGGTGCTGCCGAGCAACGCCGGCTCGTACGACGCCAACGCGGCCACCAGCGTCATGCAGCAGAACGCCGGACAGGGCGGCGGCCACGCCGACCCGACCGCGGTCCTGCCGCCCGTCCCGCCGCAGCCCGAGGGCGCCCCGCAGTCCGACGGACCGCACCCCTGGCAGTCCCAGCTCCAGGCCGCCCGCGACCGCAACGACCAGACGCAGGTCCAGTACCTCGACCCGAGCCAGGACCCGCTGCGCCGCCGCCCCCAGCGTCAGCAGCCCCCGCAGCAACAGCAGCAGCGCCGGCAGCAGCAGTACCCCCCGCAGAACCGGCAGCAGCCTCAGCAGCAGCAATACCAACAGCAGCAGCAATACCAGCCCCAGCAACAGCAACAGCAGTACCAGCCCCAGCAACAGCAGTACCAGCCGCAGCAGCAGCGCCAGCAGTACGCGCCGCCGCAGCAGCCCCAGCAGCCTGCTCAGCGCCCGGCCCGCGAGCCCAGGCAGCGCAGTGCCAACCCGATGAAGATCCCCGGCCTCGGCTGCCTGAAGGGCTGCCTGTTCACGCTGGTCCTTCTCGTCGTCGCGAGCTGGCTGATCTGGGAACTCACCCCGCTGAAGGACTGGATCGGCCAGGGCCAGAGCTACTGGCACGCGATCAGTGACGCCGCCGGTACGGTCTCCGACTGGATCTCGAAGCTGGGCGGCGGCAGCGGCAACTGACGGGGCGGGGCGCCGCCGATCCAGCCGGACGCCCTGTCAATTCTGTAGCTATATCGACTTCTGCGGGCCAATTCCACGGCAATTCGTACGCAGAAGTGAAGGTTGGTGCCATCCAGGGCACGCAACCCCCCGATCGCCGCGTAACTTTGTCGACCGGGGGTTGTTGCGCGAGGGCCCAATCGCCAGCCGCTGAGGGAGCAGTCTTGGCACGGAATATCGGCAGCCGGTACACCGCCCACCAGATCCTGGGGCGCGGCAGCGCCGGCACGGTGTGGCTCGGCGACGGCCCCGAGGGGCCCGTCGCCATCAAACTGCTCCGCGAGGACCTCGCGTCGGACCAGGAACTCGTCGGCCGGTTCGTCCAGGAGCGCACCGCCCTGCTCGGACTCGACCATCCGCACATCGTCGCCGTCCGCGACCTCGTGGTGGACGGCAACGACCTGGCCCTGGTCATGGACCTGGTCCGCGGCACGGATCTGCGCACCCGGCTCGACCGCGAGCGCAGGCTGGCCCCGGAGGCCGCCGTCGCGATAGTCGCCGACGTCGCCGACGGTCTCGCCGCCGCGCATGCCGCGGGGGTGGTCCACCGCGACGTCAAGCCGGAGAACATCCTGCTCGACATGGAGGGTCCGCTCGGCCCCGGCAACTCCCACCCCGCGCTGCTCACCGACTTCGGCGTGGCCAAGCTGATCGACACCCCGCGCCGCACCAAGGCCACCAAGATCATCGGTACGCCGGACTACCTGGCCCCCGAGATCGTCGAGGGCCTCCCGCCCCGCGCCGCCGTCGACATCTACGCCCTGGCGACGGTGCTCTACGAGCTCCTCGCGGGCTTCACGCCCTTCGGCGGCGGCCACCCCGGCGCCGTCCTGCGCCGCCATGTCACCGAGACGGTCGTCCCGCTCCCCGGCATCCCCGAGGAGCTGTGGCAGCTGCTCGTCCAGTGCCTGGCCAAGGCCCCGGCCTCCCGGCTGCGCGCCTCCGAACTGGCGGCCCGGCTGCGTGAACAGCTCCCGCAGCTGGCCGGCATCCCGCCCCTGGACGTGGACGAGCCGGACGACGAACCGGAGCCCCAGCCGCACGGGCAGAGCTACGACGAGCAGCAGTACACCCCGGCGGCCGAGGAGCCCCGCCGCCGCGGCGCGGTGCCGCTGGTCCCCGGCTCGTCCCCCGACTCCAACCGGGACACCCACACGAGCATGCGCGTCCCGGCCCCCGACGAGCTGTCCGGCGGTCCCCGGGGCACCGCCCGCGCCCCGCGCGCCCCCGGCCGGCCGCGCCCCGGCTCGGCGCGCAACAAGGCGGCGGCCATCCGCAAGCGCCGCCTCACCCTGGGCGCGGTGGCGCTGGTGCTGGTCGCCGGACTCGGCATCGGCGGCTGGCTGGCGATGAGCGATGACGACGGGGGCGCGACCCCGCAGGACACCAGGAACTCCGCCCCCGGCACCCCTTGAGCGCGAGGAGCCCGGCCCCGGCGCCCGCCCGCGCCGGGCCGTGTGCGGCGGGGCGGCGGAGCGGCGATCACGCGGCCCGAGGAACGTCCGCGCCGACAGCCGTTACGCTGGACCCGTGGCAGTCGTCGATATTTCCGAAGAGCTGAAGTCCCTCTCCTCGACCATGGGGTCGATCGAGGCCGTCCTGGACCTGGATGCGCTGAGGGCGGACATCGCCGCGCTCGAGGAGCAGGCGGCGGCGCCGTCCCTCTGGGATGACCCGGAGGCGGCGCAGAAGATCACCAGCAAGCTTTCGCACATGCAGGCCGAGGTCCGCAAGACCGAGGCGCTGCGCAACCGGATCGACGATCTCGAGGTTCTCTTCGAGCTCGCCGAGGACGAGGGCGACGCCGATGCCCTCGCCGAGGCCGAGTCGGAGCTGGCCTCCGTCAAGAAGGCGCTCGACGAGATGGAGGTCCGTACCCTCCTCTCCGGCGAGTACGACGCGCGCGAGGCCCTGGTCACCATCCGGGCCGAGGCCGGTGGCGTCGATGCCGCGGACTTCGCCGAGAAGCTCCAGCGCATGTACCTCCGCTGGGCCGAGCGGCACAACTACAAGACCGAGGTCTACGAGACGGCGTACGCCGAAGAGGCCGGCATCAAGTCGACCACCTTCGCGGTGGAGGTGCCGTATGCCTACGGCACGCTCTCCGTCGAGCAGGGCACCCACCGGCTCGTCCGGATCTCGCCCTTCGACAACCAGGGCCGCCGCCAGACGTCCTTCGCGGGCGTCGAGGTGCTGCCGGTGGTCGAGCAGACGGACCACGTCGAGATCGACGAGTCCGAGCTCCGTATCGACGTGTACCGCTCCTCGGGCCCCGGCGGCCAGGGCGTCAACACCACGGACTCCGCGGTCCGGCTGACCCACCTGCCGACCGGCATCGTCGTCTCCTGCCAGAACGAGCGCTCGCAGATCCAGAACAAGGCATCCGCGATGAACGTCCTCCAGGCGAAGCTCCTTGAGCGCCGCCGCCAGGAGGAGCAGGCGAAGATGAACGCGCTCAAGGGCGACGGCGGCAACTCCTGGGGCAACCAGATGCGCTCGTACGTCCTGCACCCGTACCAGATGGTCAAGGACCTGCGTACGGAGTTCGAGATGGGCAACCCGGAAGCGGTCTTCAACGGCGAGATCGACGGCTTCGTGGAGGCGGGCATCCGCTGGCGCAAGCAGCGCGAGAAGTAGCCTCATCCGCACCGCAGTTGAGCCCGGGCAGTCATCACCGCCCGGGCTTCTTCTGGTTCCGGAACGGGTGAGTTGAGGGGATGGCGTGGTGAACGCGTCACAGTCGTGGTTCCGAATGAGGGTCAACCGCCGCCAAACCGGGGCACATTGCACGGAACGGCCTTGACGTAGTCCTTAACTCTGGCCAGGCTGCTGGAGCAGCGTACGTATGTCTGGGACGGGTGTGATCGGGGGCGGGCGGTACGGCCACGGCACGACGTGGGCCGGCGTTCGGAGCAAACCCCGCAGGGCCGTGACCCCGCATATGGCTGCTCCACTGACGAGAACAGCTACTGGGGGTAGCAGCACATGACGAAGAAGACGCGAGTCCGCGTCGCGCGGATGGCCGCGGGTGCGGTCATCGCCGCAGGCGCCTCGCTCACCGCCGCCGGTGCGGCACAGGCCGTCGGAATCGGTGTCGACGTCGCGGGTATCGGCGTCAATGCCGAGGCCAACCAGGGCGGCGTGAACATCGGTGTCTCCGGCGATGACGACGCGGCGGGCGGAGGTGACGCCACGGGTGGCGAGGACGCTGCTGGTGGTGGCGACGCGGCCGGTGGTGCCGATGTCGCTGGTGGCGCTGACGTCGCCGGTGGTGCCGATGTCGCTGGTGGTGGCGATGCGGCGGCCGGTGGTGAGGATGCTGCTGGTGGTGGCGATGCGGCGGCCGGTGGTGAGGATGCTGCTGGTGGTGGCGATGCGGCGGCCGGTGGTGAGGATGCTGCTGGTGGTGGCGATGCGGCGGCCGGTGGTGAGGATGCTGCTGGTGGTGGCGATGCGGCGGCCGGTGGTGAGGATGCTGCTGGTGGTGGCGATGCGGCGGCCGGTGGTGAGGATGCTGCTGGTGGTGGCGATGCGGCGGCCGGTGGTGAGGATGCTGCTGGTGGTGGCGATGCGGCGGCCGGTGGTGAGGATGCTGCTGGTGGTGGCGATGCGGCGGCCGGTGGTGAGGATGCTGCTGGTGGTGGCGACGCTGCGGCCGGTGGTGGCGACGCTGCGGCCGGTGGTGGCGATGCGGCGGCCGGTGGCGGTGACACTGCTGGTGGTGGCGATGCGGCGGCCGGCGGCGGTGACGCTACCGGCGGTGGCGACGCTGCGACCGGTGGCTCAGGCTCCGGGACCGATGGCGGCAACGCGGGCACCTGCACCGTCGACCTCGACGGCGCCGAGTGCGCCGACAACACCGACACCGACTCGGTCGGCAACCAGCCGGCCGAGCAGGGCAAGGGCAAGGACGAGCTCGCCGAGACCGGTGCTGCCGAGACCACGTTCCTGCTGGTCGGCGCCGCGACGATGATCGCCGGAGGCATCGGCTTCCGGATCCTCCCGCGCCTGATGAACGGCCGCACGGCCGCCTGACGGCCACAGCGGTACCTGCACGAACAGAGGGGCTCGGACCGCGGAAGCGGTCCGAGCCCCTCTGGTCGTGCGCGTCGTACCCGGGGGAGTGAGGATCACGCCGTGTCCCGGCCGCCTCCCGGGGCTCCGGAACGGGGCCTCCGTGGCTTCCGTGGCCTCCTCCACCTCGCTCGGCGGCCGGAACGCCCTCCCAGCGCGCTGGGAGGGCGTTCCGGCGCCATCGCACCGGCCACGTACCGGGTTGAGGCCCGGGGCCCCGGTGCAGGTCATCCCGCGCGGCACCATTCAGGTAACCGGGAACCGTTCAGGTAATCGGGCGGTTGCTTTCGGTCACGCCGCCTGGTGGGCGAGCAGTGCCAGCGCGCACAGCAGCACCACCAGCAGGGCGATCAGCATCATCGGGTTCATCCCACCGAGGGGGCCCTGTCCCTGCTGCTCCAGCCGCGCGCGGCTGGCCCGGCACACCGGGCAGCGGCCCTCGGCCACGGGCGCCGCACAGTTCGCGCACACCAATCGGTCATAGGTCATGCGCTTTCCTCCTCCCGCGCGGCGGAGCCGCACAAGCCTTCACTCCGCACAACGCTCACGGAAACGCGACCGTTCCCCTACCACTGTGCCAGCTCGCACGGATTTCGGCGCGGCCCGCCGGACAGGTCACGGAAGCTCCCGGTTCGCGTCCGCTTGCGTTCCGCCATAAATCACCCATCCCGGTACGCGCGCCTGCACGCGTCAGTCCGGTTCGCGTATGGTCACGCTCACCTACTCCCGGCCGACCGTGGTGCATCCGTGATCCGATTCGACAATGTCTCCAAGACCTACCCGAAGCAGAGCCGTCCCGCTCTACGGGATGTGTCTCTCGATATCGAGAAGGGCGAGTTCGTCTTCCTGGTGGGCTCCTCCGGCTCCGGCAAGTCCACCTTCATGCGGCTCATCCTCCGCGAAGAGCGCGCCAGCCAGGGCATGGTCCATGTCCTGGGCAAGGACCTCGCGCGCATGTCCAACTGGAAGGTGCCGCACATGCGCCGCCAGTTGGGCACGGTCTTCCAGGACTTCCGGCTGCTTCCCAACAAGACCGTCGCGGAGAACGTGGCGTTCGCCCAGGAAGTGATCGGCAAGCCGCGCGGCGAGATCCGCAAGGCGGTTCCGCAGGTCCTCGACCTCGTCGGTCTCGGCGGCAAGGAGGACCGGATGCCGGGTGAGCTCTCCGGTGGTGAGCAACAGCGCGTGGCGATCGCGCGGGCCTTCGTGAACCGGCCCATGCTGCTGATCGCGGACGAGCCGACCGGCAACCTCGACCCGCAGACCTCGGTCGGCATCATGAAGCTGCTGGACCGGATCAACCGGACCGGGACCACCGTGATCATGGCGACCCACGACCAGAACATCGTCGACCAGATGCGCAAACGCGTCATCGAGCTCGAGCAGGGCCGTCTCGTACGCGACCAGGCGCGCGGCGTCTACGGCTACCAGCACTGAGCACCCAGCACTGAAAGGACGCCATGCGCGCCCAGTTCGTCCTGTCGGAGATCGGCGTCGGCCTCCGTCGCAACCTCACGATGACCTTCGCCGTCGTCGTCTCCGTCGCCCTCTCGCTCGCCCTGTTCGGCGGCGCGCTGCTCATGCGCGAGCAGGTCAGCACGATGAAGGACTACTGGTACGACAAGGTCAACGTCTCCATCTACCTCTGCGGCAAGGGGGATTCGGAGACGGTGGTCCAGTGCGCCAAGGGTGCGGTCACCGGGGAGCAGAAGAAGGAGATCGAGGGCGATCTCAAGAAGATGGACGTCGTCGAGACGGTGACGTACGAGTCGTCCGACGAGGCGTACAAGCACTACCAGGAGGAGTTCGGCGACTCCCCCATGGCCGGCAACATCACGCCGGACCAGATGCCGGAGTCCTTCCGCGTCAAGCTCCACGACCCGACCAAGTACAAGGTCGTCGCCACCGCCTTCGCCGGCCGCAACGGGGTGCAGTCGGTCCAGGACCAGAGAAGCATCCTGGACAACCTCTTCGGGCTGATGAACGGCATGAACGTCGCCGCGCTCTTCGTGATGGCGCTGATGCTGGTCATCGCGTTGATGCTGATCGTGAACACCGTCCGGGTGTCCGCGTTCAGCCGACGGCGCGAGACGGGCATCATGCGGCTCGTCGGCGCCTCCGGCTTCTACATCCAGATGCCGTTCATCATGGAGGCCGCGTTCGCCGGTCTGATCGGCGGCGTACTGGCCTGCGTCATGCTGCTGGCCGGCCGCTACTTCCTGATCGACGGCGGTCTGGCGCTCAAGGACAAGCTGAACCTGATCGACTTCATCGGCTGGGACGCGGTCCTCACCAAGCTCCCGCTGGTACTGGCGATCGGTCTGCTGATGCCCGCGGTTGCCGCTCTCTTCGCACTGCGCAAGTACCTCAAGGTATGACGAACGCCTCCCGGGCGCGGGGCCAACGAGCCGTGCGCCCGGGAGGCGTTGTCCTAGACTCAGCGCCATGTCTGGCCCCGTTCATCGTGTCGGGCCCCGCGGTCTCTGTCGCGGGGCGGCCCTGACATTGGTCTTCGCGAGCGTGCTCGCCACCGGCGCCGCCACCGGTGCGCTGCCCCGCGGCGAAGGGCGGAGTCCGGAGACGGAGACCCGGCCCGTCGCCTCCTTCGCGGACCGCGACGCGGTGGTCGATGCCGCCGCCGACGCGGTGGCGGACGGCAAGTCCGGTACGGAGGCGGCCGAGGAGGTCGTCAGCCGCAGCGGGGACCGCTGGGGCGCGGTGTACGACGAGCGGGAGTACCAGGAGTTCGAGCAGGCCCTCGACGGCTCGTACACGGGCGTCGGGATCGCCGCCAGACGCTCCGCCGACGGGCTGGTCGCGGTCGCCCGGGTCCAGCCGGGCAGCCCCGCCGACCGGGCCGGTATCCGTGCGGGCGACCTGATCCGCACGGTCGACGGCCACCGGGTCGACCGGCGCCCGGTCTCCGACGTGGTGGCCCTGCTGCGCGGTGACCGTACGGGCGCGGCCGCGGGGAGCGTTGTCGTCGTGGGGGTGCAGCGGGGTTCCGCCGGCCGGACCGAGACGCTGCACCGGGCCCGTCTCACCACCGAGGCCGTCACCGTGCGGCGGCTCGGACCGGACCGTTCCGATCCCTCCGCAGCCGTACTGATCGAAGTCGGCTCGTTCACCAAGGGTTCGGGCGCCGAGGTCCGTGACGCCGTCCGGGAGGCACCGGCGGGCACCGGCGTGCTGCTGGACCTGCGCGGCAACTCCGGCGGGCTGGTCACCGAGGCCGTCACCGCCGCCTCCGCCTTCCTGGACGGCGGACTGGTCGCCACCTACGACGTGCACGGCGAGCAGCGCGCCCTGTACGCGGACGGAGGGGGCGACACCGCGCGCCCCGTCGTCGTCCTCATCGACGGCGGCACGATGAGCGCGGCCGAGCTGCTGACCGGCGCCCTGCAGGACCGGGGGCGCGCGGTCACGGTCGGTTCGCGCACCTTCGGCAAGGGTTCCGTCCAGATGCCGAGCAAGCTCGCGGGCGGCTCGGTGGCCGAGCTGACCGTGGGCCACTACCGGACTCCGGCGGGCCGGAGCGTCGATGACCGCGGCATCACACCGGACCTCGCGGTGAGCGCGCGGGCCCAGCAGCGGGCCGAGACGGTATTGAGTGGCCTCGGGGGTGGGTCGTAGTGCGAAAATGGCCGCACTATGGCTAAGGAAAAGGACACCGGGCGCAAGATCATCGCGCAGAACAAGAAGGCGCGTCACGACTACACCATCCTCGACACCTATGAGTGCGGCCTCGCGCTGATGGGCACCGAGGTCAAATCGCTGCGCATGGGCCGGGCCTCCCTGGTGGACGGCTTCGTGCAGATCGACGGCGGCGAGGCGTGGCTGCACAACATCCACGTCCCGGAGTACGTCCAGGGCACCTGGACCAACCACTCGGCCAAGCGCAAGCGCAAGCTGCTGATGCACCGGGCCGAGATCGACAAGCTGGAGTCGAAGGCGCAGGAGAGCGGACACACGATCGTCCCGCTCGCGCTGTACTTCCTCAATGGCCGGGTCAAGGTCGAGATCGCGCTGGCGAAGGGCAAGAAGGAGTACGACAAGCGGCAGACGCTGCGCGAGAAGCAGGACACCAGGGAGACGAACCGGGCGGTCTCGGCCGCCCGCCGTCGCCAGCGGAGCGCCTGACCGGCCCCCGGGGACCGGCCGGCGGCCGGTCCGCCAGGAATAGGCTGGCATCGGCGTGCGTTGGTCACGTACGATGGCACTGCACCCCACGGGGTGTGTACCACCTTTGAAAAATCAACATGGGGATGATCGGTTTCGACAGCGGATGTCGAAGCAGGGGAAGCGAGTCGAGGAAGCGGCAATGATCTCGTTAACCATATGTCGCAACCAATAATCGCCAATTCCAAGCGCGATTCCTCCGCCTTCGCCCTCGCTGCCTAATTAGCAGCTAAGCGAAGACTCTGCGGAGTGTCAGCCCGGGGGTGATCCCGACCCGGATCCTGGCATCATTCAGGGATCTAAACTTCTAGGCCCGGTCACGGGGCCCTGAAGGAAATCAAACAGTGGCTGGGCCTGTCGGAGGCTTGTTCGCGTGACCTCCGGGGCCGAGAAAAGCGCAGCGAACTGCACTCGGAGAAGCCCTGATTCCGCACCGTTGGACGCGGGTTCGATTCCCGCCATCTCCACAATTCCCATGTGAACGAGGACCCCGTTGCCACCCGCAACGGGGTCCTCGTTTTTTGTCTGCCTCGCAGGCCGGTCGACCATGACCGGCGCGCGGGAGCGTGCGCACCGGCGTGCGGTTCTGCCAGGTGCTTCGATCGCCGAGCCGCCCCGGGTGGTGGCCGCACCAGGCCGCACCACGAGGCGGAACAGATGTATCCCTCATGGTGAACAACACCGGACAGTAGGGTCGGAGGGTCCTCGGCGTGCGCTACATTCATCGTCCGGGTGCACTGTGGTAGGGGGCGCGTGGACAGGGTGGGGGCCCGGTCCGGCGGTACATAACCGGTCAGTTGCGCGCACCCGATCTTGAGTGGGGGAAGTGCGTACAACAGTGGAAACTTGGCGCGAAGGTGCCCATGCGGGGCACACGCACGAGCCGAACGAAGTCACCATCCAACTCGACGGTCTGGGACGGCAGCTCTCTGAGCTGCTCCCGGAACCCGGCGCTCCGGATGGCTCCGACGGCCCTGTTTTCGTCGACGAGAGCGGGCGGCGGAGCAAGACGCTCCGGCGGTTCGGCTGGGTGATCGCCGCGGTCTGCGTCTGCTTCGCGGTGACGCTCGTCGGCGCCGTCCTCGGCGGCAACTCCAGCGCTCCGTTCCTGCCGCTTTCCGGCCAGGACGAGCACCGGAAGGCGGAAGAGGTGCAGGTTCCTCCCGCGCCGGGCGAGAGCGTGGGCGCCCTGGTCACACCCAGTGCGACGGCCGGCTCCTCGCAGTCCGCCCCGGTGGACGGGAGCAGCGCCCCGGTACCGGGCAGCTCGGCCGCCGCCGGCTCCTCGGCGCCCGGCGCCGGCTCCTCGCCGCCGGGTCCCGTCGTACCGGTCGGGGACCGGACCCAGATCAGCGGCGGTGATGACACCGCGCCGACCGCCGAAAGCTCGGTCTCGACCCTGCCCACCAGTACCGGGACGCCTCCCGCCGATCCCGGGACACCGCCGCCGGACACCGCGGCACCGCCCGTCGAGTCCTCGGAACCTCCTGTGCAAGAGCAAGAAGGCGCCAAGTAAATGACCACCCCCGTCACACGGGGCAGGCACAACCGTAAGAAGCAGACCCGGCGGCGCAGGCTCCCCATGCGCTATCTGCTGCCGTTCCTGCTCCTCGTCGCCCTGCTCGCCATGCTGATGCTGCGCGGCTACGTGCACAGCGAAATCCTCGCCGACCACCGGATTCAGCCACCGGCGGCCACCGACCAGGTGCCCCAGCAGGTCCTCGAAGGCGGACCGGTCATCGACGCGCGCAGCGCGACCGAGCCCGCCAAGACCCTGCGCATCCCGGATCACCGCATCGTGCTGACCTTCGACGACGGCCCCGACCCGGTGTGGACCCCGCGCGTGCTCGACAAGCTCAAGGAGTACGACGCGCACGCCGTCTTCTTCGTCACCGGCACCATGGCCTCGCGCTATCCCGAGCTGGTGAAGCGCATGGTCGAGGAGGGGCACGAGGTCGGGCTGCACACCTTCAACCACCCCGACCTCTCCTACCAGTCCCACGCCCGCATCGACTGGGAGCTCTCGCAGAACCAGCTGGTGCTGGCGGGCGCGGCCGGAATTCGTACCTCGCTGTTCCGGCCGCCGTACTCCTCGTTCGCCGACGCCATGGACGACAAGTCCTGGCCGGTCACCGAGTACATCGGCAGCCGCGGCTACCTCACCGTCGTCAACAACACCGACAGCGAGGACTGGAAGCGCCCCGGTGTCGGCGTCATCAGCAAGAACGCCACACCGAAGGACGGCAAGGGCGCCATCGTCCTGATGCACGACTCGGGCGGCGACCGGTCCCAGACCGTGGCCGCGCTCGGCCACTTCCTGCCCAGGATGCAGGACAAGGGGTACGAGTTCGCCAACCTCACCGATGCCCTCGGCGCCCCCAGCGCGCACACCCCGGTCACCGGCCTCGCGCTCTGGAAGGGCAAGGCGTTCGTCCACGCCGTCGACGTCTCGGAGCACATCACCGATGTGATGGCGGTCGGTCTCGCCGTCATCGGGGTGCTGGTCCTGACCCGCTTCGGGCTGATGCTGCTGCTCTCCTTCGTGCACGCGCGCCGGGTCCGCAAACGGGACTTCAGCTGGGGTGAGCCGGTCACCCGCCCGGTGACCGTCCTGGTGCCCGCGTACAACGAACGCGAGTGCATCGCCAACACGGTGCGCTCCCTGGTGGCAAGTGACTATCCGGTCGAAGTCATCGTCATCGACGACGGTTCCACGGACGGCACCGCGGACATCGTCGAGGCGATGTGGCTGCCGGACGTACGGGTGGTGCGCCAGCGCAACGCCGGGAAGCCCGCAGCCCTCAACAACGGCATCGCGCACGCCCGCCACGACATCATCGTGATGATGGACGGCGACACGGTCTTCGAGCCGGCCACCGTCCGCGAACTCGTGCAGCCGTTCGCCGATCCGCGGGTCGGGGCCGTCGCGGGCAACGCCAAGGTCGGCAACCGGGATTCGATGATCGGGGCCTGGCAGCACATCGAGTACGTGATGGGCTTCAACCTCGACCGCCGGATGTACGACCTGCTGCGCTGCATGCCGACCATCCCCGGCGCGGTCGGGGCGTTCCGCCGCGACGCGCTGGACCGGATCGGCGGCATGAGCGAGGACACCCTCGCCGAGGACACCGACGTCACGATGGCCCTGCACCGGGACGGCTGGCGCGTCGTGTACGCGGAGAACGCCCGCGCCTGGACCGAGGCGCCGGAGTCCGTGCAGCAGCTGTGGTCCCAGCGCTACCGGTGGTCGTACGGCACGATGCAGGCCATCTGGAAGCACCGCCGCGCGGTCCTCGACCGCGGGCCTTCCGGCCGCTTCGGACGCGTCGGGCTGCCGTTCGTCGCCCTGTTCATGGTCGTCGCCCCGCTGCTCGCGCCCCTCATCGACGTCTTCCTGCTGTACGGACTCGTCTTCGGCCCCACCCAGAAGACGGTTGTCGCCTGGCTCGGCGTCCTGGCGGTGCAGGCCGTCTGCGCCGCGTACGCCTTCCGGCTCGACCGGGAACGCATGACGTATCTGATCTCGCTGCCCCTCCAGCAGATCCTCTACCGGCAGCTCATGTACGTGGTGCTGCTTCAGTCCTGGATCACCGCTCTCACCGGCGGCCGGCTGCGCTGGCAGAAGCTGCGCCGCACCGGCGCCGTGGAGGCGCCCGGCTCGATGCCGAGCCAGCGGCGAGGCAGCAGCAATGACCGGAGGCCCGTCGCATGACCCACCCGAGCCACCCCTCGGCCTACCCGCAGCAGCCGCCCGGGGAGCCGCACACGGTGCCGTTCCCCGTGCAGCAGCAGTGGGCGCCCGCCGACGTCCGGTACGCGCTGCCCCCCGAGGCCGGGGCGGCGGTGCCCGCTCCCGCGCAGGAGCCGGCGGCCACCGCGCCGAAGGCGGGCGGCCGCGACCGCTATCTCGACCTGCTCCGTGCGGTCGCGCTGGTCCGTGTCGTCGTCTACCACCTGTTCGGCTGGGCCTGGCTGACCATCCTGTTCCCGTCCATGGGCGTGATGTTCGCCCTGGCCGGCTCCCTGATGGCCCGGTCGCTGGCCCGGCCCGCCTGGAGCGTCCTGCGCGGCCGGCTGCGCAGGCTGCTGCCGCCGATGTGGGCGTTCGCCGCCCTCGTCGTACCGATGATGTTCGTGATGGGCCTCAAGCCGGTGCGGGAGGAGGGCATCTGGTGGTTCCTCAAGCTGGGCTGCTACATCCTGCCGATCGGCTCGCCGCCGTACCCCTGGGAGAGCGGTTCTGAAGGCGGCTTCCTCGAACTGTCGTGGGCCGAGCAGGCGGCGGGCCCGCTCTGGTACATCCGCGCCTACCTCTGGTTCGTCCTGGCCTCACCGCTGCTGCTGAAGGCGTTCCGCAGACTGCCCTGGGTGACGCTGCTCGCGCCGATCGGCCTCACCGCCGTCATCGGCACCGGTCTGGTGGCCGTGCCCGGGGCGACGGGCGAGGCGCTCGTCGACTTCGGCACGTTCGGCTCCTGCTGGATCCTGGGCTTCGCCCACAACGACGGGCTGCTGCGCAGGATTCCGCGCTACATCTCGGTCTCCTCGGCCGCGCTCCTCATGGCCTTCGCCCTCTGGTGGGCGTCCGGGCACCTCACCGAGGAGGGCTGGAACCTGGACGAGATCCCGCTCGCCCAGGCCACCTGGTCACTCGGCTTCTGCGCGATCCTGCTCCAGTACGCGCCCTCGTGGAAGGAACTGCCCGGCCGGCTGGCCGGCTGGGACAGCCCGATCACCCTGGCCAACAACCGGGCCGTGACGATCTACCTCTGGCACAACCTGCTGCTCATGGCGACGATGCCGATCATCGACCAGCTGTGGAACATCCCGTGGGTCGGTGACCACCTCGACACGTACATCGACGCGTCGTACGACGTGCTCGTGCTGATCCTGATCTGGCCCCTGATAGGGGTGATGATCGTCGCGGTCGGCTGGGTCGAGGACGTGGCGGCGAAGCGGCGGCCCCGGCTCTGGCCCAACGGTGCACCGAAGCGGACCGGGAAGCGGGCCGCCGGACGCGGTACACCGGAACCGGCCGGGACCCCGGGACCGCACCGGCGGTGACCGCCCTCACCGGGCCGGCGCCGGCCCGGTGAGAGCAAGGTTGCGCACCGGTCACCTCACGGCACCACGCCGGAACGCGCGCTTCTGGGTCTGGACTCTGTGGTCGGTGACGGTCCTGTTCAGGGGACCGGAGTACGGGGTGAACCCGGCCGGGACGGTTCTTCCCGAACGGCGGCCTTCTGGACCTTCCTCGTGTTCTACGGGGCCTGTTCCGCGGTGACCCGGGCGGTATACCTTCGCCGCACCGCGGCCCCCCCGGCGAAGCCCCGGCTCAGCCACGCCGGGGTGTGATGATGACCGCACGGTGTCGGATGACGTAACGGGCGGGAAATACGGGCGAACCGAGCCTGTCACGCATCGTTGGCAGGGTCGGTCCTCCGCACCATCGAGCAGCAGCGGGACGAGAGCCGGGTAGACCACATGCGCGACGACGAACAGCACGGGCCCCTCGCGGGCTTCACGGTCGGCGTCACCGCCGCGCGCCGGGCGGACGAACTCGCCGCGCTGCTGCGGCGGCGGGGCGCCACCGTGGTGCACGCCCCCGCCCTGCGGACCGTGCCGCTCGCCGACGACAGCGAACTCCTCGCCGCCACCAGGGAACTCATCGAGAGCGCCCCCGACGTGGTCCTCGCCACCACCGCGATCGGCTTCCGGGGCTGGATCGAGGCCGCCGACGGCTGGGGCATCGGGGCCCAGCTGCTGGACCGGCTGCGCGGTGTCGAGCTGCTGGCCCGCGGCCCCAAGGTCAAGGGCGCGGTCCGGGCCGCCGGGCTGATGGAGGCGTGGTCGCCCGCCTCCGAGTCCATGGCGGAAGTGCTGGAACGGCTCCTGGCGGAGGGCGTCGAGGGCCGCCGCATCGCCCTCCAGCTGCACGGCGAACCGCTTCCCGGCTTCGTGGAGTCGCTGCGGGCGGCGGGCGCCGAGGTCATCGGCGTCCCGGTCTACCGCTGGATGCCGCCCGAGGACATCACCCCGCTCGACCGGCTCCTCGACCTCACCGCCGCCCGTGGCCTGGACGCGCTCACCTTCACCAGCGCCCCGGCCGCCGCCTCGCTGCTGCGCCGCGCCGAGGAACGCGGCATGCTTCCCGAACTCCTAAGCGCCCTGCGGGACGACGTCGTGGCGGCCTGCGTCGGACCGGTCACCGCACTGCCGTTGCAGGCCCACGGGCTCGGCACCATCCAGCCGGAGCGCTTCCGGCTCGGCCCGCTCGTCCAGGTGCTCTGCCGTGAACTGCCCACCCGGGCACGTACGTTGCCCATCGCCGGACACCGGGTCGAGATCCGCGGCCACGCCGTCCTGGTCGACGACGCGCTGCGCCCGGTGCCAGGGGCCGGGATGGCCCTGCTGCACACCCTGGCCCGCAGGCCGGGCTGGGTGGTGGCCCGCGCCGATCTGCTGCGTGCGCTGCCCGGCAGCGGCACGGACGAGCACGCGGTGGAGACGGCCATGGCCCGGCTGCGTACCGCGCTCGGCGTGCCCGGGATCGTTCAGACGGTCGTCAAGCGCGGCTACCGGCTGGCCCTGGATCCGGCGTTGGGCGCCAAGTGCGGCGATTCCTGAGGGAGTTGTCGTGCCATCAGGTGGGAGGCCCGCAGGAGGAGGGCGAGTGCGGCGGTGCACAGGACTGCCCGTACCGTGTTCCAGGCGACCCACGCGTCCTCGAACCGGTCCCGCACGGCGGCCGGGTCGGCGATGTGCGTCGGGTTCCCCGCCTGTGCGAGCTCGTCGTTGAGCGGGACGTTGACGCCCGAGGTGAGCAGGAAGGCGACGGCGTACACCGCGAGCGCGGCGAAGAGCCATCCGCGCGGGCCGGGGGAGCGGCGCTGCTGCCAGGCGGCCGCCGCGGTGAGGGTCAGCGCGCCGAAGAAACCGGCGAAGAACACCGGGTTCTCTATGACGTCGTTGATGTTCTGCATGACCTCGATGAAGGTCCGGTCGTCGCTGCGGCCGAGCGCGGGCATGACCGCGCAGGAGAAGACGTAGAACGTGCCCGCGACGAGGCCGGTGGTGACTGCGGCGCCACCGAGCACGAGGTGGCGGATGGTGCGGTTCGGCCGGTGGGCCTGGCTGGTTGTCATGGCTCCAGTGAAGCGGCGGGGGCGGTCCCGCTCCATCGCTCAGGCGCGCAGCTCCATACGCGGGCGTCCAAGCGGTGCGCGGGGCCGCCGGCCGGCGACGAGGGAGCCAGGAGCGGCCGGATCGGGCCGGGATACCGTGCGGGGATGATCACTGACATCCACCGGCTCGACGCGGAGGTACGGCTCCGTCCCGTCACCGAGGCCGACGCCGCCTCCCTCGCCGCAGCGCTGACCCGCAGCCGTACGTACATGAGCCGCTGGGAGCCCCGGCGGCCCGACGCCTTCTACACCGAGCAGGGGCAGCGCGAGCGGCTGGCCGAACTGCTGGCCGACCGCGAGGCGGGGCGCGTGATGCCCTGGGTGCTGGCGGACGAGGAGGACCGGGCGGTCGGCGGATTCAACCTCAACGCCGTCGTGCTCGGGTCGTTCCACAGCGCCACGCTCGGCTACTGGGTGGACGTCACCTGCGCGGGCCGCGGGCTGGCCACCGCGGCGGTGCGGCTCATCTGCGACCTGGCCCGGGACGAGCTGCGGCTGCACCGGGTCGAGGCCGGGACGGTCCTGGACAACGTGGCGTCGCAGCGGGTGCTCACCAAGTGCGGCTTCGAGCAGTTCGGCCTGGCCCCGCGCTACATGCACATCGACGGAGAGTGGCGCGACCACCGGCTCTTCCAGCGCATCCTGCACGACGGACCGCGCACCGGGGAACCGGCCGCGCCCGGCGCCTGAGGGGCCGCCCGGCCGGAGGTCACCCGAGGGCCTCTGGGGGCCCGGCGGCCGGGGTCCGCGCGGCGCCAGGGGTTACGGGCGGGGTTCGGGAGGGGCACTCTGGTGTGGACGTCGGCCGGACCCAAGGCGGTGACATGCGCATGGCAACGCGCAAGGGCTCGTGCGACTGGCGGTTCGATGCCGGGCGGCTCTGTCTGGACCTGGTGGCGACGGGGGCGGGCAGCGCCGACGCCCCCGATCCGCTGGACCGGCCCGAGCGGCTCGCCCACTGGCTGGTGGCCTCCGGGGCCGTACCGCAGGGCACCCGGCTCGCCGCCGTGGACCACAACTGGCTGGTGCTCTTCCGGCAGTTGAGGACCGCCGTCGACCGGCTGCTGACCGTGCAACTCGGCGGCCGCGGAGCCGAGGGAGCCCTGGAGCGTGTCAACGCCCTCGCCGCCGGAGCGCCGCCCGCCGTGCGCGCCGTGCGCACCGGGAACGGCGCCCTGGTGCGCGGGCTCAGCACCGAACCCGACTGCCGGGCGCTGCTCGCCACCGTGGCACGTGACGCCGTGGAGCTCCTCACCGACCCGGTGGCCCTGGGCGGGCTGCGCCGCTGCGAGGGCGACAACTGCCGCCGGATCTACCTGGACACCTCGCGCGGCCGGCGCCGGCGCTGGTGCTCCAGCGAGGTCTGCGGGAACCGCGAACGGGTCGCCCGGCACCGGCGGCGCAACGCGGTGCCGTGACCCTTGCGGCCGCGGGTCCTGTCCCGCGGCATCCGTCCCGCAGGAAATCCTGGACCCGGACTGAATGGATCGCCCCGCATCCCCGTACCCATGACCAAGGAGCTCAACAGGTCTCGACCGGGAGGTTCGGGTGCGCAAGGATGCGGCCGTGGCCGATGACCGTCCGCACGGGGCCCGGCAGCGCGGTGAGCCGCCCCCGTCCCCCTCCGCCGTCCCCGACGAGGAGCTGATGCGGGCGCTCTACCGCGAACACGCCGGACCGTTGACCGCCTACGTGCTGCGCCTCGTCGCCGGCGACCGGCAGCGCGCCGAGGACGTGGTGCAGGAGACGCTCATCCGGGCCTGGAAGAACGCCGGTTCACTGGGCGGGGCCACCGGTTCCGTCCGGCCCTGGCTGGTGACGGTCGCCCGGCGCATCGTCATCGACGGCCACCGCAGCCGCCGGGCCCGGCCGCACGAGGTCGAGCCGTCGCCGCTGGAGGCCATTCCCGCGGAGGACGAGATCGACAGGGCGCTGTGGCTGATGACGCTCTCGGAGGCGCTCGGTGATCTGACCCCCGCCCACCGGGAAGCACTGGTCGAGACCTACTTCAGGGGCCGCACGGTCAACGAGGCGGCCGAGGTGCTCGGCATCCCCAGCGGCACGGTGCGGTCCCGGGTCTTCTACGCACTGCGCTCGATGAAGCTCGTACTCGAAGAGCGGGGGATCACGGCATGAGCGACCACGAGTGGGAGCCCTTCGGGCCCCGGCCGGAGGGTCCTTCCGGCGGGCCCGGCGATCCCCCCGTCCCCGCCGACGGGTCCGGGCACGATGCCGCGGGCGCGTACGTCCTGGGCATCCTGGACGACGCCGAGGCCACCGCCTTCGAGGCGCATCTGGCCGGCTGCGCCGCCTGCGGCGACCGTCTCGACGAGTTCGCCGGCCTGGAGCCGATGCTCGCGCTGCTCGCCGGGTCACCGCCCGAGGTGCCCGGCGCCCGCCCGGTCCCGCACGTGCCCGCGCCTCCCTCGCCCCGGATGCTCGGCGAGCTGGTCGACGAGGTCGTGGCCGGGCGCGCCCGGCGCACCCGGCGGGGCCGGTATCTGATCGCTGCGGCAGCGGCCCTGATCATCGGCGGCCCGCTGCTCGCGGTGACGGCCACCGGCGGCGACCGGCCCGCGGCAAGGGCGGCGGACCCGCAGCCCGCCGGGCCCGCCGAGGACGCCTCGTTCCGCGGCATGAAGGAGAAGGTCCGGGCCACCGACCCCACCACCGGGGTCGACGCCACGATCGGCATGGGGCCGAAGGCCTGGGGCACCGACACGGTGCTGGAGCTGAGGAACGTGAGGGGCCCGCAGAAGTGCCGCCTGGTCGCCGTCTCCAGGACCGGCGAGGAGGAGGTCGTCACCTCCTGGTCCGTACCGAAGTGGGGATACGGCATCGGGGGCTCCACACACCCCGGCGCCACCTACCCGCTCTACGTCCACGGCGGGGCGGCGATGGCCCGGAGCGACATCGACTACTTCGAGGTGCGTACGTTCGACGGGAAGCGGCTGGTGAGGGTCGGTGCGTAGGGCTGTCCCGTGATTCCCGGCGGGCCGGTCCGGGCCGAAGCGCCGGCCGGCGAGATCACATGCTCGTGGCAGGTGCGCGACGGGCCTCGCGTCGCATAGGGTTGACGGCTGCCCAATGCACGTCAGAAGGGGGTCTCAGTGGCCGCGCAGGATGCCGCTGTCGATTCGTTGCGGGACCGGGAAATCGGTGTCGAGCAGGAACATCTCGACCGTGTTTACCACCGCCTCGAGGAGAAGATCCACGAGGCGGAATTTCTCATGAGTGATGCCGTCAAACGCGGCCAGGTCGGGACACCCGGAGCGCTCGCCGAGCGCGACGCCCAGGTGTTCCGGGCCGGAGTCCACCTCAACCGGCTGAACAGCGAGTTCGAGGACTTCCTCTTCGGAAGGATCGACCTGCTGCTCGGCAAGGACGGTGAGCGCGGCCCCGACGGCGCGTTCACCTCCGTGGAGCCGGCCGACGACGCAGTACGGGAGGACAGCACCGCCGATATCGCGGAGACGCTGCACATCGGCCGGATCGGGGTCCTCGACTCCGACTACGCGCCACTGGTCATCGACTGGCGGGCGCCGGCCGCCGCGCCCTTCTACCGGTCGACGCCGAAGGAACCGGGCAGGGTGGTACGCCGCCGGGTCATCCGCTCCAAGGGCCGCAGGGTCCTCGGGGTCGAGGACGACCTGATGCGTCCCGAGCTGACCGCGTACCAGGAGGGTGAGAAGCTCCCCGTCATCGGGGACGGAGCGCTGATGGCGGCGCTCGGGCAGGCCCGCAGCCACACCATGCGGGACATCGTCTCCTCCATCCAGGCCGAGCAGGACCTGGTGATCCGGGCGCCCGCCGCCTCGGTCACCGAGGTCTCGGGCGGTCCCGGCACCGGCAAGACCGCGGTCGCCCTGCACCGTGCCGCGTACCTGCTCTACCAGGACCGGCGGCGGTACGCGGGCGGCATCCTCGTCGTCTCGCCGACGCCGCTGCTGGTCGCGTACACCGAAGGGGTGCTGCCCTCGCTCGGCGAGGAGGGCCAGGTCGCGATCCGTGCGGTCGGCTCGCTCTCGGACGAGGCGGCGGGCACGGCGGGCGCCACCACCTACGACGAACCGGCCGTCGCCCGGATCAAGGGCTCGTCCCGGATCCTCCATGTGCTGCGCAAGGCGGCCCGCGGGGCGCTGGAGCAGCCCGCGGTCCGGCCGGCCGCCGGGGGCGACGGCCAACTGGCTTTCGGGGAGGCGGAGGAGGCTCCGCGGGAGGCCGCCACGCCCACCCGGCTGCGGGTGGTGGCCTTCGGCGCCCGGGCCGAGCTCAACGAGGACGAGCTCCGGCGCATCCGGAACAACGTCCTCAGCGGTACCGCACCGGTCAACCTGCTGCGCCCGCGCGCCCGCAAACTGCTGCTGGACGCGCTGTGGAGCAGGTCGTCCGGCCGGGGCCGCTACACCGATCCGGAGCTGGCCGCCGAACTGCGCTCGTCGTTCGACGAGGACGTCTCCACCGAGACGCCGTTCATCGAGTTCCTGAACGCCTGGTGGCCGGAGCTCACCCCGCGCGGGGTGCTCGCCGCGATGTCGGACGAGAAGCGGCTCGCCCGATGGGCGCGCCGGACCCTCAACCAGGGTGAGGTACGCCGGCTCGCGCGCTCCCTGAAGCGCCTCGACAGCGCGGGACAGGGGCCGCTGTCCGTCCACGACGTGGCGATGCTGGACGAGTTGCAGTACCTGATCGGCACCCCGAACCGGCCGAAGCGCAAACGCGAGTTCGACCCGCTGGACCACCTCACCGGTCTGGAGGAGCTGATGCCGCAGCGGGAGGAGACCCAGTGGGAGCGGGCCGAGCGGCTCGCGGCCGAGCGCACGGAGTACGCGCACGTCATCGTCGACGAGGCGCAGGACCTCACACCCATGCAGTGGCGGATGGTCGGCCGCCGCGGCCGGCACGCCACCTGGACGATCGTCGGGGACCCGGCGCAGTCCTCCTGGTCCGATCCGGACGAGGCGGCGGCGGCGCGCGACGAGGCGCTCGGCAACCGCCCGCGCCGCCGGTTCACCCTGACCGTCAACTACCGCAACCCGGCGGAGATCGCCGAACTCGCGGCCAAGGTCCTCGCGCTCGCGATGCCCGGCATGGAGTCACCGGCCGCCGTCCGGTCCACGGGGGTCCGGCCGCGCTTCGAGACCGTACGGGACGGCGATCTGGCCGCGTCCGTGCGCGAGGAGGCGCGGCGGCTGCTCGGCGAGGTGGACGGCACGGTCGGTGTCGTCGTCGCGATGAACCGGCGGGACCAGGCCCGCAAGTGGCTCGCGGAGCTCGGCGAACGGGTGGTGGCGCTCGGCAGTCTGGAGGCGAAGGGCCTTGAGTACGACGCCACGGTGGTCGTCTCGCCCGCGGAGATCGCGGACGAGTCCCCGGCGGGGCTGCGGGTGCTGTACGTCGCGTTGACGCGGGCCACCCAGCAGCTCACGGTGGTGTCGGGGGAGCGGGACCTGCCCGACGAGGACGGGGTGCCGGACCTGTTGAGGGACTGACGCCCACGGCGGGGCAGCGGGCCGAGGACCCTTTTTCCGGTCAACCTGCGCCGCGGGAATCACTTCTCCGGGGTGTTTGTTAGCCTGGAGTCGGCATCGGCTCGATCCAAGCCCCCGGGCCCAACCTTAGTCGCTTCGAGCGACCACTTGCCGCGAGGCGAGCATGGCGGGCCGGTGCCGCTTGACCGAAGAAGACAGACCCGCGTCACCTCCCGGTGACGCGGGTCTGTTTTTGTTTCACGGGGCCGGACACAGCCCGAATGCGTCCGGGACGCACTCGGGATGCGAGCCCCGTCGGGGGTTCCGCTGGAGCCCTCATATCTCGTATGGTGGAAAACACTTTCCGAAGTGCGGCAGTCATTACCGGCTACCCACCGGTAGGTGCGAATATCTGAAGGCGTGTGCGGGGCTGTTCTTGTTTGCAGCTCCGGCCGCGTAGCAATGAAGCTAAGGAAAGCGAAGGACTCGGCCATGGCAACGGCGCCCAGCGTCTCGTACTCGATGACGGTCAGGCTGGAGGTGCCCGCGAGCGGCACAGCGGTCTCCCAGCTCACCACGGCCGTGGAGTCCTCCGGTGGTTCGGTCACCGGCCTCGACGTGACCGCTTCCGGTCACGACAAGCTTCGGATCGACGTCACGATCGCGGCCTCCTCCACGTCGCACGCCGACGAGATCGTCGAAGGCCTGCGCGACATCGTGGGCGTCGTCCTCGGCAAGGTGTCCGACCGTACGTTCCTGATGCACCTCGGCGGCAAGATCGAGATGCAGTCGAAGCACCCCATCCGCAACCGTGACGACCTGTCGATGATCTACACCCCCGGCGTGGCCCGGGTCTGCATGGCGATCGCCGAGAACCCCGAGGACGCCCGCCGCCTCACCATCAAGCGCAACTCCGTCGCAGTCGTGACGGACGGCTCCGCGGTGCTCGGCCTCGGCAACATCGGCCCGATGGCCGCCCTCCCGGTGATGGAGGGCAAGGCGGCCCTCTTCAAGCGGTTCGCCGGCATCGACGCCTGGCCGATCTGCCTGGACACCCAGGACACCGACGCGATCGTCGAGATCGTCAAGGCGATCGCCCCCGGCTTCGCGGGCATCAACCTGGAGGACATCTCCGCGCCGCGCTGCTTCGAGATCGAGGCCCGGCTGCGCGAGGCCCTGGACATCCCCGTCTTCCACGACGACCAGCACGGCACCGCCATCGTCGTCCTGGCCTCGCTGACCAACGCGCTGCGCGTGGTGGGCAAGGACATCGGGGACGTGCGGGTCGTCATGTCCGGCGCCGGGGCGGCCGGTACGGCCATCCTGAAGCTCCTCATCGCCGCGGGCGTCAAGCACGCGGTCGTCGCCGACATCCACGGCGTGGTGCACTCCGGCCGCGAGGACCTGGTCTCCGCCGAGCCCGACTCGCCGCTGCGCTGGATCGCCGACAACACCAACCCGGAGTCCGTCACCGGCACCCTCAAGCAGGCGGTCGTGGGCGCCGACGTCTTCATCGGCGTCTCGGCCCCGAACGTGCTGGACGGGACCGATGTCGCGGCCATGGCGGACGGTGCGATCGTGTTCGCGCTCGCGAACCCGGACCCCGAGGTCGACCCCGCGATCGCCCGCGAGACGGCGGCTGTCGTGGCCACCGGCCGCTCGGACTTCCCCAACCAGATCAACAACGTCCTGGTCTTCCCCGGCGTCTTCCGCGGACTTCTGGACGCCCAGTCCCGCACCGTCAACACGGAGATGATGCTCGCCGCCGCGCGCGCCCTCGCCGGCGTCGTCGCCGAGGACGAGGTGAACGCGAACTACATCATCCCGTCGGTCTTCAACGACAAGGTCGCCGGAGCGGTCGCCGGAGCGGTCCGGGACGCCGCCAAGGCGGCCGGCGCGGCTGTGACGGGTCCCACGTCCGTCTGATGTCCGGCGCGTCGCGGGTCGCGGCGCCCCAAACGCCCCTTTAGGGTGGGCGGGCGACGCGTCCCGCAGAGCCCCGCACCCGCTGCGGACCGCTTTCGGGGAGTCGACGGAACGTCACCACGACGAGGCAGTGGCGCTTTTCGTGTGACTCCGGAGGGTGCCGGATTGGCTTTCCCGCCGCAGGTGGGGGCAGGATGCTTTCCCAAGGACTTGGTCCGGGGGGAGACCCCACGGGGCGCGAGGGTTCTCAACACGAACCCGAGTCCGGGGACTGTCCGAGGGCCCTGGCAGCATCGGCTTCGATCTCACGCCTCACAGGCAAGAAGAACACGGGAGTAACAACATGAACCGCAGTGAGCTGGTGGCCGCCCTGGCCGACCGTGCCGAGGTGACTCGCAAGGACGCCGACGCCGTGCTGGCCGCGCTCGCCGAGACCGTCGGTGAGATCGTCGCCAAGGGCGACGAGAAGGTCACCATCCCCGGTTTCCTGACCTTCGAGCGCACCCACCGTGCCGCTCGCACCGCTCGTAACCCGCAGACCGGCGACCCGATCAACATCCCGGCCGGCTACAGCGTGAAGGTCTCCGCGGGCTCGAAGCTCAAGGAAGCCGCCAAGGGTAAGTAACACCCCCTTTGCACGACGAAGGGCGGCCACCCCGACCAGGGTGGCCGCCCTTCGTCGTACGGGCCGCAGAACGCCGTTCTGGGCCGCTGAGGGCCATGCGGGCGGGCGCCCGGCCCCGTGACGACGGACGAACGGGGGCCCGGAGCAGTGCCCCGGGCCCCCGTTCATCCGTCCGCCAGTGCGTGTCAGACGAGTGAACCGCCCGGCAGCTCGACCTTCGCGCCGAGCTTCTCCAGCTTGTCCATGAAGTTCTCGTAGCCGCGGTTGATCAGGTCGATCCCGTGCACCCGGGACGTCCCCTGCGCCGCCAGAGCGGCGATCAGGTACGAGAAACCGCCGCGCAGGTCCGGGATGACCAGATCCGCGCCCTGGAGCCTCGTCGGCCCGGAGACGACCGCGGAGTGCAGGAAGTTGCGCTGGCCGAAGCGGCAGTCGGAGCCGCCCAGGCACTCGCGGTAGAGCTGGATGTGCGCACCCATCTGGTTGAGCGCCGAGGTGAAGCCGAGCCGGGACTCGTACACCGTCTCGTGGACGATCGACAGGCCCGAGGCCTGCGTCAGCGCCACGACCAGCGGCTGCTGCCAGTCGGTCTGGAAGCCGGGGTGCACGTCCGTCTCCAGCGCGATGGCGTTCAGCGCGCCGCCCGGATGCCAGAAGCGGATGCCCTCGTCGTCGATCTCGAAGGCGCCGCCGACCCGGCGGAAGGTGTTCAGGAACGTCATCATCGAGCGCTGCTGCGCCCCGTGGACGTAGATGTTGCCCTCGGTCGCCAGCGCCGCGGACGCCCAGGAGGCGGCCTCCAGGCGGTCCGGGATGGCCCGGTGGGTATAGCCGTCGAGACGGTCGACACCGGTGATCCGGATGGTCCGGTCGGTGTCCATGGAGATGATCGCGCCCATCTTCTGCAGTACGCAGATGAGGTCCTCGATCTCCGGCTCCACGGCCGCGTTGGACAGCTCGGTGACACCCTCGGCGAGCACGGCCGTCAGCAGCACCTGCTCGGTGGAGCCCACCGACGGGTACGGCAGCCGGATCTTGGTGCCGCGCAGCCGCTGCGGGGCCTCCAGGTACTGGCCGTCCGCCCGCTTCTCGATCGTCGCGCCGAACTGGCGCAGCACGTCGAAGTGGAAGTCGATCGGCCGGCCGCCGATGTCGCAGCCGCCGAGCCCCGGAATGAAGGCGTGGCCCAGCCGGTGCAGCAGCGGGCCGCAGAAGAGGATCGGGATGCGCGACGAGCCCGCGTGGGCGTCGATGTCGGCGACGTTCGCGCTCTCGACGTGGGTGGGGTCGAGGATCAGTTCGCCCGGTTCGTCACCCGGACGGACCGTCACGCCGTGCAGCTGGAGGAGCCCGCGAACCACCCGTACATCACGGATGTCGGGCACGTTGCGCAGTCGGCTGGGCCCGCTGCCGAGCAGCGCGGCGACCATTGCCTTCGGCACCAGGTTCTTGGCGCCTCGGACGCGGATCTCGCCCTCCAGCGGGGTTCCGCCGTGGACAAGCAGGACATCGTCTGTGCCGGTCATGAATCTCGCGTTCCGGAGTGGTCGGGCAGGGGGCCAATCGAAAGGGTAATGGCCGTGCGCCCCCCTTCCGTAAGAAGGCGGGTGGTGTGCGAACGTCATGAAACCGCCACACCACGCTCCGCATCCTGGATCTTGCGGAGGGTCACCGTCCGGATGGGCGTCCGGCTGTGCGCTCCTTGTGCACCCGTGCGCCCTGAGCTGCGCTCGGGCACCCAGGGCGACGACCGGGGCACTTGGCCCCCGCGAAAGCCGAAGATGCGGGATCATTTCTGGCATGACCGAGGTGTCCTCGCTCACAGGGCGGCTGCTCGTGGCCGCACCCGCCCTGGCGGACCCGAATTTCGACCGCGCGGTGGTGCTGCTCCTCGACCACGACGAGGAGGGCTCGCTCGGCGTGGTCCTGAACCGCCCGACCCCGGTCGGCGTCGCCGACATCCTCGCGTCCTGGGCCGGTCTGACCGGTGAGCCCGATGTCGTCTTCCAGGGCGGCCCGGTCTCCCTCGACTCGGCGCTCGGTGTGGCGGTGATCCCCGGGAGCGAGGGTCCTCTCGGCTGGCGCCGGGTGTACGGGGCGATCGGCCTGGTGGACCTGGAGGCGCCGCCCGAGCTGCTGGCCGCGGCCCTCGGCTCGCTGCGGATCTTCGCCGGTTACGCGGGCTGGGGGCCCGGACAACTGGAGGCGGAACTCTCCGAGGGCGCCTGGTACGTCGTCGAGTCGGAGCCGGGGGACGTCTCCTCGCCGCGCCCGGAGAGCCTCTGGAGAGCCGTCCTGCGCCGTCAGCGCAGCGAACTGGCCATGGTCGCCACGTACCCGGACGACCCTTCGCTCAACTGATCCCCCGGGCTTTCAGTACGCTTGGCGGTTATGAGCACTCTTGAGCCCGAGCGCGGGGCAGGTACGGGAACCCTCGTGGAGCCGACGCCACAGGTGTCGAACGGCGACGGCGACCACGAGCGCTACGCCCATTACGTCCAGAAGGACAAGATCATGGCGAGTGCCCTGGAGGGCACCCCCGTGGTCGCGCTGTGCGGCAAGGTCTGGGTACCGGGGCGCGACCCCAAGAAGTACCCGGTGTGTCCCATGTGCAAGGAGATCTACGAGTCCATGGGCGCCGGCGGCGACAAGGACAAGGGCAAGGGCGGCAAGGACAAGAAGTAGTCCGCAGCAGCAGAACCGACCTGTCCGGGAGAACCCCCGGGGCACGCAGCCGCGTGCCCCGGGGGTTCTTCGCCGTTCCGGGCCCGCCGGCGTTGCGCGGGCCGCGTCCCCGGGTCACAGAGTGGTTGAGACCACTTGTCGGCGACTTCGTCTGGACCTACCCTCCTGCAAGTTGTGCAGAACGAAACGAGCGTTGCGCATGGTGCAACGCCTACCGGTAGGGGTCCCGGATGAAGCTTTCTGCCCGAATCGCCGCCCCGGCTGCGGCGCTTGTGCTGGCGGGTCTCACCGCCACCGCCTGCGCGCCGCAGACCTCCGACACCGGCGCCAAGGGGGACGAGAAGACCGGCACACTGCGCGTCTGGCTGTTCCAGGAGGTGGGCAACAAGCCCAAGGAGAAGGTCGTCGACGCCGCGGTCGCGGACTTCGGGAAGGCCCACAAGGGCGCGAAGGCCGAGATCGAGTACATCCCCGTCGAGACCCGCGCCCAGCGCGTCAAAGCCGCGTTCAACGACCCCAAGAGCGCCCCGGACCTGATCGAGTACGGCAACACGGACACCGCCGGCTACGTGAAGGACGGCGGACTGGCCGATGTCAGCGCCGAGTTCGGTGCCTGGGCGGACGCCGAGGACACCGACCCGACCGCCAAGCAGTCCGTGACGGTCGGCGGGAAGGTCTACGGGGCCCCGCTCTTCGTCGGCGTCAGGGCGCTGTACTACCGCACCGACGTCTTCGAGGACTTGGGGATCGAGGCGCCCAAGTCCCAGGCGGAACTGATCTCCACCGCGAAGAAGATCCACCGAGAGAAGCCCGGCCTGTACGGACTCGCGGTGGGCGGCGCGTACACCTACGGCGCGATGCCTTTCATCTGGGCCAACGGCGGCGAACTGGCCGACGGGAGCGGCGCTTCGTACAAGGCCGCCATCAACAGCGAGAAGGCCCGCAAGGGCATCGCCGCCTACACCTCGCTCTTCGGCGACGCCAACTGCCCGGCCGCCAAGTGCGCCGCCATGGGTGGCAACGCGACCGTCACCGCCTTCGCCTCCGGCAAGGCCGCCATGGCCATCGGCGGCGACTTCAGCCACGCGGCCGTCGAGGCCGGCACGGTGAAGGGCAAGTACGCGGTCGTGCCGCTGCCGGGTGTGGCCGAGAACTCCGTCGCCCCGGCGTTCGCGGGTGGCAACAACATCGGCGTGCTGAAGAGCAGCGAGCACCGCACCCTCGCCGTCGACCTCATGAAGTCGCTGACCGGCAAGCGGACCCAGGCGAAGATGTTCGACGCGATGGGCTTCCTGCCGACGTACACGGACGTGCTGGCCGCGGCCGCGAAGAAGGAGCCGTTCGTCGAACCGTTCGTCAGGACCCTGGGCGCGGGCGCCAAGTTCGTCCCGGCCTCGCCGGCCTGGGGCCAGATCGACTCCTCGCTGATCCTGCCGACGATGTTCCAGGAGATCGTCAGCGGCCGCAAGGACGTGGCCGGCGCCTCGGACGACGCCGCGAAGAAGATGGACGCCGCGTTCGCCGACGCGGGCTGACGATGACGGCGAACAGCACGGCGTACAAAACGTCCCGCGCACCCGGAGCGGACGGGAGTGCCCCTCGCCCGCTCCGGCGCCGCCCCGCGGCCTCCCCGGCCCGGCGGTCCGGCTGGACCCCCTGGCTCTACCTCCTGCCCGCGCTCGTCCTGCTCGGCGGGCTGCTGGTCTACCCGATCTACCAGCTCGGCCTGATCTCCTTCCTGGAGTACACCCAGGCCCAGGTGAGCGGCGGCGAACCGGCCACCTTCCAGGGGTTCGGCAACTACGCGACGCTCTTCCACGACAGCCAGTTCTGGCAGGTGCTGCTGGCCACCCTGGTCTTCGCGGCGCTCTGCGTGCTGGCCACCCTGCTGGCCGGCTGCGCACTGGCCGTCCTGCTGACCCGGGTGCGGGCCCTGCCGCGGCTCGCGCTGATGATGGCCGCGCTCGGCGCCTGGGCGACCCCCGCGATCACCGGCTCGACCGTCTGGGTCTTCCTCTTCGACGCCGACTTCGGACCGGTCAACCGGGTGCTGGGGCTCGGCGACTTCTCCTGGACGTACGGGCGCTACAGCGCCTTCGCCCTGGTGCTCCTCGAAGTCCTGTGGTGCTCGTTCCCGTTCGTGATGGTCACCGTGTACGCGGGCATCCGGGCGATCCCCACCGAGGTGCTGGAGGCGGCTGCGCTGGACGGCGCCTCGCAGTGGCGGATCTGGCGGTCGGTCATGGCGCCGATGCTGCGGCCGATCCTGATCGTCGTCACCATCCAGTCGATCATCTGGGACTTCAAGGTCTTCACCCAGATCTACGTCATGACCAACGGCGGCGGCATCGCCGGCCAGAACCTGGTGCTCAACGTGTACGCGTACCAGAAGGCGTTCGCGTCCTCGCAGTACAGCCTCGGCTCGGCGATCGGCGTCGTGATGCTGGTGATCCTGCTGGCGGTCACGCTGGTCCATCTGCGCCTGGTGAGGCGCCAGGGGGAGGAACTGTGAGCCCGCCGTCCCTGTTGCGCGTCCGTCGGCCGGGCCGGCTCGCCGCCGAGGCGGTGGCCCTGCTGATCGCCGCCGCCGTGGCCTTCCCGCTGTACTGGATGGTGCTCTCGGCCATCAAACCGGCCGGCGAGATCCAGTCCACGCACCCCAGGCCGTGGACGCTCTCGCCGTCCCTGGACTCCTTCCGCCGGGTCTTCCAGCAGCACGACTTCGGGCGCTACTTCCTCAACAGCCTGCTCGTCGCCGGCACGGTCGTCATCGTCTCGGCGCTGATCGCCTTCCTGGCGGCGACGGCGGTGACCCGGTTCAGATTCCGCTTCCGCACCACCCTGCTGATCATGTTCCTGGTGGCGCAGATGGTGCCGGTCGAGGCGCTGACGATCCCGCTGTTCTTCCTGATGCGGGACTTCGGCCAGCTCAACACCCTCGGTTCACTGATCCTGCCGCACCTCGCCTTCTCACTGCCGTTCGCGATCTGGATGCTGCGCGGCTTCGTCAAGGCCGTCCCGGACGCCCTGGAGGAGGCGGCGTACATCGACGGCGCGAGCCGCGCCCGCTTCCTGTGGCAGATCCTCTTCCCGCTGGTCTTCCCGGGCCTGGTGGCGACCAGCGTCTTCTCGTTCATCTCGACCTGGAACGACTTCCTGTTCGCGAAGTCGTTCATCATCAGCGACACCTCCCGGTCGACGCTCCCGATGGCTCTGCTGGTCTTCTTCAAACCCGATGAGAACGACTGGGGCGGGATCATGGCAGCCTCGACGGTGATGACCGTTCCCGTGCTGGTCTTCTTCGTACTCGTACAGCGACGCCTGGTCTCGGGACTGGGCGGAGCGGTTAAGGACTGACGTCATGGACATGGACCTGATCCCGGCACCGGTGCGCGTGGGTGACCGGGGGCGGTGCGGATTCGTCCTGGATCCGTCCACCACCATCACCGCGGCCCCCGGCACCGAGACCACCGAACGCTGGCTGCGCGCCACGCTCGGCGCCGCCTTCGGCCTGTCGCTCGCACCGGGCGGCGAGGGCGCCGCGCGCGCGATCCGGCTGCGGACCGACCCGGCCCTGGAGCCAGAGGGCTACCGGCTGACCACCCAGCCCGACGAGAGCGTCGTGATCACCGGCGGCGGTCCCGCCGGAGTCTTCTGGGGTGCCCAGACGCTGCGTCAGCTGCTGGGACCGGAGGCCTTCCGCCAGGCGCCCGTCAACGGCGGCGCCCGGACCGGCTTCGGGTTCACGGACATCGAGGACGGCCCGCGCTTCCCCTGGCGCGGCATGATGCTCGACGTGTCACGGCACTTCATGCCCAAGACCGACGTCCTGCGCTACCTCGACCTCCTCGCCGCCCACAAGCTGAACGTCTTCCACTTCCACCTCACCGACGACCAGGGCTGGCGCATCGAGATCAAGCGCTACCCGCGCCTGACCGAGGCCGGCTCCTGGCGGTCGCGCACGAAGCACGGCCACCGGGCCTCCGAACTCTGGGACGAGACCCCGCACGGCGGTTTCTACACACAGGACGACATCCGCGAGATCGTGGCGTACGCCGCCGCCCGGCACATCCGTGTCGTCCCCGAGATCGACATCCCGGGGCACTCGCAGGCGACCATCACCGCCTACCCGGAACTCGGCAACACCGACGTCATCGACACCACCGCCCTCTCCGTCTGGGACAACTGGGGCGTCACCCCGAACGTACTCGCCCCCACCGACACCACCCTGCGCTTCTTCGAGGGCGTCTTCGAGGAACTCCTCGAACTCTTCCCGGCCGCCACCTCGCCGTTCATCCACGTCGGCGGCGACGAGTGCCCCAAGGACCAGTGGAAGCAGTCGCCGACGGCCCAGGCCCGCATCAAGGAACTCGGCCTGGCCGACGAGGACGAGCTGCAGTCCTGGTTCATCCGCCACTTCGACAGCTGGCTCACCGCACGGGGCCGCCGCCTCATCGGCTGGGACGAGATCCTGGAGGGCGGGCTCGCCGAGGGCGCGGCCGTCTCCTCGTGGCGCGGCTACGCGGGCGGCATCGCCGCCGCCGAGGCCGGGCACGACGTCGTGATGTGCCCGGAGCAACAGGTCTATCTGGACCACCGTCAGGACGGCGGCCCCGACGAGCCGATGCCGATCGGATACGTCCGCACCCTGGAGGACGTCTACCGCTTCGAACCCGTTCCGCCGGGCCTCTCCGAGGAGGCGGCCCGGCACATCCTCGGCACCCAGGCCAACGTCTGGACCGAGGTCATGCAGAACCGGGCCCGCGTCGACTACCAGGTCTTCCCGCGCCTCGCCGCCCTCGCCGAGGTCGCCTGGTCGGCCCTGCCCGCCTCCGAGGAACGGGACTTCGCCGGCTTCGAGCGGCGGATGGCCACGCACTACGCGCGACTTGACGCGCTGGGTGTCGACTACCGGCGGCCGGGCGGTCCGTTGCCGTGGCAGCGGCGGCCCGGCATCCTCGGACGCCCGATCGAGGGAGCGCCCCCGCTCGTGTGAGCCCGCGCGAAGGGAGCGGTTCCCGCCGCG
The DNA here is from genome assembly GCF_036226405.1 of Streptomyces sp. NBC_01260. Lineage (NCBI taxonomy): Bacteria > Bacillati > Actinomycetota > Actinomycetes > Kitasatosporales > Streptomycetaceae > Streptomyces > Streptomyces sp. NBC_01260. The sequence continues at coordinate 5,290,029 of NZ_CP108464.1, forward strand.
GCGGGAACCGCTCCCTTCCGAGCCCTCTCCCGGTCCTCCCGCACTCTCCCGTGGGACGGAATAAGTCGTACAAGCTTCGCTGAATAGTGGCAATTCACACTCTGCGCAGAAGAGGTGCGAATCGGGATCATCCCCCTGGCCAGGGACGGATACTCCCTTCGCGGACCCTCGCGTCGGGCCGGTCCGAAGATGTGCCAGAGTTGCCACGTCCAGGCTTTGAGCACGTACCGTACGGCGAAACAGACGGGACAGCCGGGACACCGGGAAGGGGCAGCTGGGTTGACCACGCAAGCACCGCAGGCGGCGCAGTCCGTCACGCTGCCTGCCTCGCTGGACGAGGCCGTGGCGGCACTCGGCGCCATGCCTGCCGCCGTCCCCGTGGCAGGCGGCACGGACCTGATGTCGGCTGTCAACAAGGGCCTCCTGCGCCCCTCCGGGCTGGTCGGCCTCGGCCGGATCAGTGAACTCCGGGGCTGGCACTACCAGGACGGCCACGCCCTGCTCGGCGCCGGACTCACCCACGCCCGCATGGGGCGCCCCGACTTCGCCGCCCTCATCCCCGCCCTGGCCGCGTCCGCGCGCGCCGCCGGCCCGCCCCAGATCCGCAACGCCGGAACGCTCGGCGGCAACATCGCCACCGCCGCCCCGACCGGCGACGCCCTGCCGGTGCTCGCCGCGCTGGAGGCCGAGCTGGTCATCGCGGGACCCGGCGGCGCCCGCCGTGAGATCCCGGTCTCGCACCTGCTGGCCGGCCGCGAGATGCTGGAGCCCGCCGAACTGATCGGCTTCGTCCGCGTTCCCCTGCTGCACGCCCCGCAGGTGTTCCTCAAGGCGACCGGACGCACCGGCCCCGGCCGGGCCACCGCCTCCGTCGCGATCGTCCTCGACCCGGCCCGGCGCGGAGTGCGCTGCGCGGTCGGCGCCATCGCGCCGATGCCGCTGCGGCCGCTGGAGGCCGAACGCTGGATCGCCTCGCTGATCGACTGGGACGGCGAACGGGGCCTGGCGCCCGACGCGCTGGCCGCCTTCGGCGAGTACGTCGCCGCGGCCTGCATCCCGGACGAGCCACCGCCCGCCGACGGGGGAGAGGCGCCACCGCTGTCCCCCGCAGTACTGCACCTGCGGCGCACCGTCGCCGCGCTGGCCCGACGCGCGCTGGGGAGGGCACTGTCGTGAGCAACGAGAACCACACCGAACAGCACGGGGGATGGGAGCCGACCCCCCAGAGCGGCGAGTACGACGCCGACGCGACCGCCTTCGTCCACCTGCCGCCCGAGGACCTGGCGAACATCCCGCTGGCCGCGCCCGGCCAGGGCTACGTACCGCCGATGATCCTCCCGCTGACCCCGGCCGCCGGGCTCGACCCCGCGGCCACCGGCAGCTGGGCCGCCCAGACACCGGACCAGCGGGCCCAGCCGGAACGCGGCACGCAAACGGAGCGGCCGGCCCCCGAGGCGGTGCACTGGCCGGACCCGAACCAGCAGCAGACGCCGTACGGATACCCGCAGACCCCGCACCAGCCGCAGGCGTCCGGGGAGCAGTATCCGGACCGGTACCGCGAGAACCCGGCCGACACCGGCCAGTGGAACTTCGCCGAGTCCGCCGAGGCCACAGGACACACCGGCCAGTGGCAGATCCCGGTCGCCGACGGCGATCTCCCGGAGGAGTCCGGCGAGTTCTCGGCCTCCGCGCTGGCCGCCGGCTGGTACGCGGAGCGGACCCCGCCGGCCACCCTGCCCGGCGGCGCGCCCGCGCCCTGGGCGACGCGGGAGCCGGAGCCCGCGGCCGGGGACGACACCCCGCCGCAGGGGACGGACCCCGGCGGGGCACCGGACGCGCCGGACGGCGCCGCGGAAGGGGACGTGGACGCCGCCGCGCCGCTCCCGGAGCCTTCCGACGGCGCGCACGAAACCGCGCACGACGCCGCGCACGAAGTCCCGCCGGAGGCGACCCTCCAGGACGCGCCGCAGCACGGCACGGAGCACCCCGGCACAGCCGAACCGGTCGCCGAGGCGGCACCGGACGCCGGTACGGCACCGGATGCCGAGGCCACGGACGCCGAGTCGGCGCCGGAAGCCGAGGCCGCGGACACCGGTGCCGTGGACGCCGATGCCATGGACCTCGGCGCCGCGGACCCCGACGCCGCCCCGGCCGCTGCCCTCGACCTGCCCAGCGAGCACCCCTCCGCCTCGTACGTGCTGCACGTGAACGGCGCCGACCGCCCCGTCACCGACGCCTGGATCGGCGAGTCACTGCTCTACGTGCTGCGCGAGCGCCTCGGCCTCGCCGGTGCCAAGGACGGCTGCTCGCAAGGTGAGTGCGGCGCCTGCAACGTCCAGGTCGACGGCCGTCTCGTCGCCTCCTGCCTGGTCCCCGCGGCCACCGCGGCGGGCAGCGAGGTCCGTACCGTCGAAGGTCTGGCCGTCGACGGCGAACCGTCCGACGTCCAGCGGGCGCTGGCCGACTGCGGCGCCGTCCAGTGCGGCTTCTGCATCCCCGGAATGGCCATGACCGTCCACGACCTGCTGGAGGGCAACCACGCCCCCAGCGAGCTGGAGACCCGCCAGGCGCTCTGCGGCAACCTCTGCCGCTGCTCCGGCTACCGCGGCGTGCTCGACGCCGTGAACGAGGTCATCGCGGGACGCGAGGCCGCAGCCGAGGCGGCCTCGGCACCCGCCCCGGAATCCGCGGAACAGGACGAGGCCCGCATCCCGCACCAGGCGGCCCCCGGCGCGGGTAGTGTGCAGGCCCATCTGCAGGACGGAGGCATGGCGTGAGCAACGACGCAGCCACCGCGGCCGGCGCGACCCACACGGCGATCAGCATCCCTTCACTGGACGGCCCCGACGGCTCCGGGACCGAGCAGCCGCTGCTCGGCCTGGGCGCCTCGCTGCCGCCTGCCGACGCCCGCGCCAAGACCGAGGGCACCTTCCCGTACGCCGCCGACCTGTGGGCCGAGGGACTGCTCTGGGCGGCCGTGCTCCGCTCTCCGCATCCCCATGCCCGCATCCTGTCGATCGACACCTCGGCCGCGGTCGAGATGCCGGGCGTACGAGCGGTCGTCACCCACGAGGACGTCCCCGGCGAGAGCGCCTACGGACGCCGCGTCGTGGACCGCCCCGTCTTCGCCTCCGACCTGGTCCGCCACCACGGCGAGCCGATCGCCGCGGTCGCCGCCGACCACCCCGACACGGCCCGGCTGGCCGCCGCCGCCATCGCCGTCGAGTACGAGGTGCTGGAACCGGTCACCGACCCGGAGAAGGCCTTCGCCGCCGAACCGCTGCACCCCGACGGCAATCTGATCCGCCACATCCCGCTGCGCTACGGCGACCCGGAGATCGTGGGCGAGGTCATCGTCGAGGGCCTGTACCGCATCGGCCGCCAGGATCCGGCGCCGATCGGCGCCGAGGCCGGACTCGCTGTACCCCGCCCCGACGGCGGCGTCGAGATCTACACCGCCTCCACCGACCCGCACACCGACCGCGACCTGGCCGCCGCCTGCTTCGGCCTCGAACCGGACCGGGTGAAGGTCGTCGTCACCGGCGTCCCCGGCGCGACCGGCGACCGCGAGGACCCCGGATTCCAGCTCCCGCTGGGTCTGCTCGCCCTGCGCACCGGCTGCCCGGTCAAACTGGCCGCCACCCGCGAGGAGTCCTTCCTCGGCCACGCGCACCGCCACCCGACCCTGCTCCGCTACCGCCACCACGCGGACGCCGAGGGCCGTCTGGTGAAGGTCGAGGCGCAGATCCTCCTCGACGCGGGCGCGTACGCCGACTACTCGTCCGAGTCGCTGGCCGCCGCCGTCGCGTTCGCCTGCGGCCCCTACGTCGTCCCGCACGCCTTCATCGAGGGCTGGGCCGTCCGTACGAACAACCCGCCGTCCGGCCATGTCCGGGGCGAGGGCGCGATGCAGGTCTGCGCCGCGTACGAGGGCCAGATGGACAAGCTGGCCGCCAGACTCTCCATCGACCCGGCCGAGCTGCGGCTGCGCAACGCGCTGTCCACCGGCGACATCCTGCCCACCGGCCAGACCGTGACCTGCCCCGCCCCCGTCGCCGAACTCCTGCGTTCGGTAAGGGACTTCCCGCTCCCCTCGCTCCCCAAGGACTCCCCGGAGGACGACTGGCTGCTCCCGGGCGGCCCGGAGGGCGCGGGCGAGCCCGGCGCGGTGCGGCGCGGGGTCGGCTACGCGCTCGGCATGGTCCACATGCTCGGCGCCGAGGGCGCCGACGAGGTCTCCACGGCCACGGTCCGGGTCCACGACGGGGTCGCCACCGTCATCTGCGCCGCGGTCGAGACGGGCCAGGGCTTCTCGACGCTGGCCCGCCAGGTCGTCCAGGAGACCCTGGGCATCGAGGAGGTCCATGTGGCCTCCGTCGACACCGACCAGCCCCCGGCGGGCCCGGCCACGCACGGCCGTCACACCTGGGTCTCCGCCGGAGCGGTCGAACGCGCCGCGAAGATGGTCCGCACCCAGCTGCTCCAGCCGCTGGCCCACAAGTTCGGCATGTCCACCGAGCTGCTCCAGATCGCCGACGGCAAGATCACCTCGTACGACGGGGTGCTGTCCACGACCGTCACCGAGGCGATGGACGGCAAGGAGCTCTGGGCCACCGCCCAGTGCCGCCCGCACCCCACCGAGCCGCTCGACGAGTCCGGCCAGGGCGACGCCTTCGTCGGCCTCGCGTTCTGCGCGATCCGCGCGGTGGTGGACGTCGACATCGAACTCGGCTCGGTCCGCGTCGTGGAGATGGCCGTCGCCCAGGACGTCGGCCGGGTCCTCAACCCGTCCCAGCTGGCGACCCGGATCGAGGCGGGCATCACCCAGGGCATCGGCACCGCGCTGACGGAGAACCTGCGCACCGCGCGCGGTCTGATCCGGCACCCCGACCTGACGGGCTACGCCCTGCCGACCTCCCTCGACGCGCCGGACATCCGCATCGTCAGACTCGTCGAGGAACGCGATGTGGTGGCCCCCTTCGGCGCCAAGCCGGCTTCCGCGGTCCCCGTGGTGACCTCCCCGGCCGCGGTGGCCGCCGCGGTCCGCGCGGCCACCGGCCGCCCGATCAACCGCCTCCCGATCCGGCCCCAGGCAGCCGTCGCGGCCGCCAAGTCCTGACCGCCGCCGGACACACGGAAACCGCCCGCCCCTGCGGACGAGGGGCGGGCGGTTTCCGTATACCGAGGCCGTGACCGGAATCGAACCGGTGTAACTCGAGTTGCAGTCGAGCCCCTGAGCCTCTCGGGCACACGGCCGTGCGTTGTTCTCGTCCCGACCGTATGCCCCGGGGGTCCCGGCGCCAAGAGCACCGGCCGCCCCGCAACGCGACTGCCATACGGCGTTCACGAACGACCGCCGGTCCTACGACCATGGGACCAGAACGGGAGTGACTCTGGACAGGGCCCATGGCGGGTTTCGCCCCTTACTCTAGGGTTCATGACCGCCCTGGAACCGCGTGACGCCGAGGTCTCGGCCCGCACCGAAGACACCGATGACCTGCATGAGACCGTCGTCGCCGCAGTACCGGAAGGGGTGCTCGGGCGGACCTATCGGGCGCTCAGCATCGGCATCGTCTCCGTCGTGTTCCTGATCGCCTTCGAGGCCACCGCGGTGGGGACCGCGATGCCGGTCGCCGCCCGCGAACTGCACGGCATCCCGCTGTACGCGTTCGCTTTCTCGGCGTACTTCACCACCAGCCTCTTCGCCATGGTGCTCTCCGGGCAGTGGGCCGACCGGCGCGGGCCGCTGGGGCCGCTCGCCGCCGGGATCAGCGCCTTCGGGGTGGGCCTGCTGCTGTCCGGGACCGCGGGCACCATGTGGATGTTCATCGCGGGGCGGGCCGTCCAGGGGCTCGGCGGCGGGCTGGTGATCGTCGCGCTGTACGTGGTGGTCAGCCGGGCCTACCCGGAGCGGCTGCGGCCGGCGATCATGGCCGGGTTCGCGGCCAGTTGGGTGATCCCGTCCGTCGTCGGGCCGCTGGCCTCCGGGAGCGTGACCGAGCACCTGGGCTGGCGCTGGGTCTTCGTCGGCATTCCGGTCCTGGTGGTCTTCCCGCTGGCGCTCGCGCTGCCCGCGATCCGGCGGATGGCGTCCGGACCCGCCGATCCGGCGGCGCCCGTCGAGCCGTTCGACCGCCGGCGCATCGCGCTCGCGCTGGGCATCTCGCTGGGTGCGGGACTGCTCCAGTACGCCGGGCAGGAGCGGAACTGGTTCTCGCTGCTGCCGGCCGCCGCGGGGATCGCCCTGCTCGTCCCCGCGGTCCGCGGTCTGCTGCCCCCGGGCACCGGCCGGGCGGCGCGCGGGCTGCCCTCGGTGGTGCTGCTGCGCGGGGTGGCGGCCGGGTCGTTCATCGCCGCCGAGTCGTTCGTGCCCCTGATGCTGGTCACCCAGCGCGGCCTGTCCCCGACGATGGCCGGGCTGTCGCTCGCGGCCGGTGGCGGTACCTGGGCGCTGGGTTCGTATCTGCAGTCCCGGCCGCGCCTGGAGCCGCACCGCGAGCGGTTGATGGTGGGCGGCATGGTGCTGGTCGCCGCGGCGATCGCGGCGGCGCCCGCCGTGCTGATCGACGGGGTGCCGGTCTGGACGGTCGCCGTGGCCTGGGCCGTCGGCTGCCTCGGCATGGGCACGGTGATCGCGTCGACCAGCGTGCTGCTGCTGAAGCTGTCCGCGCCGCAGGAGGCGGGGGCGAACTCCGCGGCCCTGCAGATCTCCGACGGACTCTCCAACGCCCTGCTGCTGGCCGCGGGCGGCGCGGCGTTCGGCGCGCTCGGCGGGGGAGCGGTGGGGGCCGTGCACGAGGCCGTCGATGCGGGTGCGTCCGGCTCGCACCCGGGGGCGTTCGCGGTGGTGTTCCTGCCGATGGCGGGGGTCGCGATGGTGGGGGCCTGGGTGGCCACGCGGGTGCGGGAGCGGTGACAGGTGCCTATCCGGCCCCACATGATGGTACTGATCTGGCCCCACATGGTGGTACCGTTCTGGTATGGCCATGAACCTGCGTCTTCGTGACGACCAGACCGAAGCCCTCAAGCAGCGTGCCGAGCAGGAGGGGACGAGTATGCACGCCATACTGCTCCAGGCCGTGGACGACTACCTGGCCAGGACCGCCCAGCAGGCCATCGTCCGCAAGACGGCGAAGGAGCAGGCGGCCAAGTGGGGCGAGCTCATGGAGCGGCTCAAGTGAGCTGTGTTTACCTGTCCTCCGAAGACATCCTCGTCATCGCCGAACACGCCTGCCCGGACATGCAGATCGTGGTCCGCGACGCCGGACTCCTCGAATCGGCGGCCCACCGGCCCTCCGCGGCCATGTTCGGCGAGGAGGCCTATCCGGACGTCGTGGACAAGGCGGCCGCGCTGCTCCAGTCCCTGGCGATCAACCATCCGCTCTTCGACGGCAACAAACGCACCGCCTGGCTGTCGTGCATGACCTTCCTCGCGATGAACGGGGTCGATCTCCGCCCGGACATCGACGCGGCGGAACGCCTGGTCATCGCGGTCGCCACGGGGGAGATGGACGAGGTCAAGGTCATCTCCCAGGGGCTGGGCGACCTGGTCGCCGACCACGTGTGAGAGCCGTCGCAATTCGCCCCGGGGCGGCGGAGTCCAGGGCGGACCGCACCCCGCCCCCCGGTAGGGTGGCCCGGTTGTCGTATCGCGTGCGTGCCCGTCCCGGCCCGTGCGGACAGCACCCCACGTACCCGAGAGACCCGAACCGGAGACCGTGACTACTACCGCCTCCCACCACCTCTCACCCGCCTTTCCCGGCCGCGCCCCCTGGGGCACGGCCGGCAAGCTGCGAGCCTGGCAGCAGGGCGCCATGGAGAGGTACATCCAGGAGCAGCCGCGCGACTTCCTCGCGGTCGCGACCCCCGGCGCCGGCAAGACCACCTTCGCGCTGACCCTCGCGTCATGGCTGCTGCACCACCACGTCGTGCAGCAGATCACCGTCGTGGCGCCGACCGAGCACCTCAAGAAGCAGTGGGCGGAGGCCGCCGCCCGGATAGGGATCAAGCTCGACCCCGAGTACAGCGCCGGCCCCGTGAGCAAGGAGTACCACGGGGTCGCGGTCACGTACGCGGGTGTCGGGGTCCGCCCGATGCTGCACCGCAACCGGTGCGAGCAGCGCAAGACCCTGGTGATCCTCGACGAGATCCACCACGCCGGTGACTCGAAGTCCTGGGGCGAGGCGTGCCAGGAGGCGTTCGACCCGGCGACCCGCCGGCTCTCGCTCACCGGTACGCCGTTCCGCTCCGACACCAACCCGATCCCCTTCGTCGTGTACGAGGAGGGCAACGACGGCATCCGGCGGTCCTCGGCCGACTACACCTACGGCTACGGCAACGCGCTCGCCGACGGCGTCGTCCGCCCGGTGATCTTCCTCAGCTACAGCGGGAACATGCGCTGGCGCACCAAGGCCGGTGACGAGATCGCCGCCCGGCTCGGCGAGCCGATGACCAAGGACGCCATCGGGCAGGCCTGGCGCACCGCGCTGTCGCCCACCGGCGACTGGATCCCCAATGTGCTCAGCGCCGCCGACAAGCGGCTGACCGAGGTCCGCAAGGGCATTCCGGACGCGGGCGGTCTGGTCATCGCCACCGACCAGGAGTCCGCGCGCGAGTACGCCAAGATCCTCAAGAAGGTCACCGGCGAGAAGGCGACCGTCGTCCTCTCCGACGAGAAGGCCGCGTCGAAGAAGATCGATCAGTTCACCGACGACGCATCACGCTGGATGGTCGCCGTCCGCATGGTGTCGGAGGGTGTGGACGTGCCGCGCCTCGCGGTCGGTGTGTACGCCACCACCATCTCGACGCCGCTCTTCTTCGCCCAGGCCGTCGGCCGCTTCGTGCGCTCCCGCAGGCGCGGCGAGACCGCCTCGGTCTTCGTGCCGACGATCCCGATGCTCCTCGACTTCGCCAACGAGATGGAGGTCGAACGCGACCACGTCCTCGACAAGCCCAAGAAGGGCAGCGACGAGGAGAACCCGTTCGCCGAGGAGGACAAGCTCCTGGCCGACGCGGAGAAGCTGGAGGACGAGGAGACCGAGGAGCAACTGCCCTTCGAGGCCCTCGAATCCGACGCGGTCTTCGACCGGGTGCTGTACGACGGTGCCGAATTCGGCATGCAGGCGCACCCGGGCAGCGAGGAGGAGCAGGACTACCTCGGTATCCCGGGGCTGCTCGAACCCGACCAGGTGCAACTGCTGCTCCAGAAGCGGCAGACCCGGCAGATCGCGCACAGCCGCCAGAAGCCGGCCTCCGAGGCCGATCTGCTGGAGAAGCCGGCCGGCGACCGGCCGGTGGTCACGCACAAGCAGCTGCTGGGGCTGCGCAAGCAGCTGAACACCATGGTGTCGGCCTACACGCACCAGAGCGGCAAACCGCACGGGGTCATCCACACCGAGCTGCGGCGGGTGTGCGGCGGGCCGCCGAGCGCGGAGGCCACCGCCGGTCAGATCGAGCAGCGGATCAAGAAGGTCCAGGAGTGGGCCACCCGTATGACGTGAGCCCGCCGGAGCACGTGGGCACCGGCCCGGGGCAGTGGACAGCCGTCCTCGCCCCGGGCCGGTGTCATGAGCGGGCCGCCGCTACCAGACGAACGGTGCGGACTGGTTGGTCGTCGCGACACACGGTACGGTGGCCGACGTCGGGGACGAGGCCACGATCTGCAGCGACCAGTTGGTGGTGCTCGGGGGAGCGGGCAGCACCACGGAATTGGTGCTGTCCCCGGCCGCGAGGGTGCCGGAGGTGAGCTTCAGCGGGCCGAGGGTGATCGGGTTTCCGCCGCTCAGACCGGGGTTGGTCTTCGCGGAGAACTGGACCTGACTGGTGACGCCGCCCGAGGTCTTGGTGAGCTTGAGCGTCGTCGTGATGCTGTTCGGGTCGGCGCTCGTGCCGGCCGGCATGGTGATCGCCGTGGAGGTGATCTTGATGGTCTTGCTCGTGCCCGAGTCGGCGGCGGTCAGGGTGGCGAGACCGCTGCCCCAGGAGCCGCAGTTGTAGCTCGCCGTAGCGGTGAGCGGGGCGACGGCCGAGGCCGTCGGGGACGACAGCGCGAGCATCGCGCCGACGGAACACGCCGCGCCCAGTACCAGCGGCAGGCGTCTTCGGCTCGGGGTGTGGCCTGAAGAGATTGACATGACGGGTGGAACTCCTTCCGGTTTGATTTCCGCAGACTCGCTGTACCAGCCGTAATCGCTGTGTGCTCGCCGTACTTGCTCGATTTGCCGTACATGCGGATCTGCGTGCCGGGCCCGGCATGTCGGGTGCAGTGAAACGGTGATCTTCGAAGATGTCAACAGATGTGCAGGAAACGCGTGCTGAAATGCTTTTCGGGCATTTCCGAAAGGATCAATTCGCTCTCTCTTGACTTCTCTGCACCTGACCTCCTCAATGTGCGCAATCAATGGGCCATGAAAGGGTGTCAGGTGATCCGACGACGAAGACCCGGGGTGACCGGTCTGCTCGCTGCCTGCTTCGTACTGTCGCTGGGCTGTGTCGGGGCCGCCGCGCCGCTTCCCCCGCACCTCGCCACGTCGGCCGCGGCCGGCACGGTCGCCCCGACCGTCCACTGCACCCTGCCCGCGGGGCAGGGTGAGGCGACCGGGCCGCAGGAGATGACCGTCGAGCTGTCGCCCGCGGTCGTCGCCCCGGGCGGCAAGGTGCATGCCAAGGTGACGCTCGGGGCGTCGCCCGCCACCAGTGCCATCGCGCTGGAGGACGTGCCGACCATCCCCAGCCTCGACCTCGCGATGTCCGGCGGGGCCACCGGCACCGTCACTGTGCGGGGCGCCGAGTTCACCATGGACGTCCCGGCCGGGGAGCCCATCGAGATCCCGGAGTACGAAGGCGACTTCCTGGTTCCGGTGGATGCCTCCGGTGAGATCTCGCTCGCTCCGGTCCGCACCCTGACCCAGACCAAGGTGCTCGGATCGGTCTTCGAGACACCGTGCGACGTCGTCGGCGACGTGGGCAGCGTCGGCACCGTCACGGCGGAGGGTTCCGCTTCCGAGCCCGCCACCCTGACCGCCCCCGCCGATCCGGTGCGTCCGAACACCGCGGTCAAGCTGCGCGGTTCGCAGTGGACGCCGGGCGCCTCCCCCGTACCGTCGCTCTGCTCGGTGGGCGGTGGCGGCTGCGATCCGCTGAAGTTCGTCTCGCACACCCTGAGGATCGATTCCTACGGCACGCTCACCGGCACCGCGACCCTCGGCGAGGCCGGGGCGGTGCCCGACGGCAGATACGAGGTGAAGGTCAACGACGGCACGAAGGAGGCCACCGCACCCCTCACCGTCAAGGCCGTCGCGGCCGGCAACCGGGAGATCTCGCTGTCCTCGGACAGCGGGCCGGTCGGCAGCGTGGTCACCGTCAGCGGCCGCAACTACAACCCGGACCGCTGGATCAACGTCATCGGCCTCGATGCGGCGGGCACCGGGCTCGACGACAGCGCGGTCTACGTCAAGAGCGGTCCGGACGGCACCTTCGCCGTCGAGTTCACCGTCATCTCGGATGCCGTCGTCGCCGTCCAGGCCGACGAGGGCAACGACCCGGCGACCGTCCGCACGGCGCCGTTCACCGTCACCACCGAGGGCGGCGGTGGCGGCGGTGAGAGCGAGCAGCGGCTGACCACCGAGGTCAGGGCCGGGACGCTGTCCATGACCCAGGCCGGTGACACCGTCGACTTCGGCACCACGGTCCTGGGTACGGACACCGGGGTGCAGAAGGCCCGGCTCAACCGGGTGGAGGTGGAGGACGCCCGCGGCGTCAACAGCGGATGGTCGCTGACCGCCACCCTCACCGGCTTCAGGAGCGCCGACGGGCACACCATCCCGGCCGACGCCGTGCGATGGACACCGGCCTGCACCGCGCAGTCCGGGAGTGTGGGGGCGCCGGTGGCCGGATCGCCCGCCGCGCTCGGGAGCGAGGCGGCGAGCCTCTGCCGGATGAATCCGGACGGATCACGTCCGTTCACCGGCGGCCGGTTCGACGCCGATGCCGGTCTCTCGCTCACCGTTCCCGAATTCACCCGGCCCGGAGATTACAGCGCCACCCTCACCCTGACCCTGCTGTAACGGGGTCGCTGGGAAAACCCTTCCGGACGCCCGTCTGCTCCATACGGCAATGGAGCGGACGGGCGTTTCCCATTCCGCATTCGGATCAGTCACATTCCGCTTCCTTTGGAGGAGTCGTATGTTCGCGCATCGCAGACCCATCGGTACGAGAAGGCAGGGTGGCTCGGCATTACGCCGCGCCGTCGCCCTCGGCGCCACGACCCTGCTCGTCTGGACCGGCGGATCCGCCGCCCTGGCACCCCTCGCACACGCCGGCACGGTCACCCCGACCGTCCACTGCACCCTGCCCGCCGGTCAGGGCGAGGCGACCGGGCCGCAGGAGATGAACGTCGTCCTCACCCCCGACGTCGTCGACCCGGGCGGCAAGGTCCATGCGAAGGTGACGCTCGGCCCGTCCCCCGCCACCAGCGGGCTCAGCCTCAGCGACGTGCCCACCACCCCGAGCATCGACCTCGCGATGTCCGGCGGCGCCACCGGCACGGTGACCGTCACCGGACCCCAGGTCTCCCTCGACGTCCCGTCCGGGAAGCCGATCGAGATCCCGCCGTACGAAGGGGACTTCATCATTCCCGCCAATGCGAGCGGACCGATCTCCTTCACCCCGCTGCGCAATCTGACCCGCACGAAGGTGCTCGGCTCCAACTACGAGACACCGTGCGTCGTGACGAGCGGCGGCGGGTCCATCGGCACCGTGACCGCGGAGGGCAGCGCCGGACAGCCGGCCACGCTGATCGCCCCCACCACCCCGGTGCGGCCGTCCACTCCGGTCACCCTGGCGGGCAGCCGGTGGACCCCGTCCGCCACCCCCGTACCCTCGCTCTGCGCGGCGGACGGCGGCGGCTGCGACCCCGCCAAGTTCGCCGGCTCATCCCTCGCGATCAACGGCTCCGGGCAGCTGACCGGCAGCGCCGTGCTCGCGGGGGCGGGCGCCGTGCCGGACGGCTCCTACCTCGTCAAGGTCGGTGACGGTACGAAGGAGGCGACCGCGCCCCTGACCGTCCGGGCCTTCGTCCCCGACGGGTCCCGCGCGATCGCGCTGTCCCGCGGCAGCGGGCCGGTCGGCAGCGTCATCGCCGTCACCGGGAGCAACTACTTCCAGGACCGGTGGATCAACACGGTCGGCCTCGACGCGAGCGGGGCGACCCTCGATGACACCGCCGTCTATGTGAAGAGCGGGCCCGACGGGAAGTTCAGTGTCGACTTCACCGTCTCGGACCCGGCGATCGCCGCGATCCAGGTCGACGAGGGCAATGACCCGGCGACCGTGCTGACCACGCCGTTCACCGTGACCGAGGCCACCGCGACGCTCTCGGCGGGCACGGCCAAGGTCAAACCGGGCGGGGCCATCGGCGTCTCCGGTGGCGGCTGGCCGTCCGGCGTCACCCCGGCCGCCGCGCTGTGCGCCGCCGACGGCAGCGGCTGCGACGCGGCCCGCATCAGCGGCTCCACACTCCGGATCGCCGCCGACGGCACCCTCGCGGGTACGGTCACCGTCGCCGGAGCCACCCCGCGCGCCGTGCACGCGCTCCGCGTCACCGCGGGCGGCTCACAGGCCCTCACCCAGCTGACGGTCTCCCCGACCTTCGTCGTCCTCACCCCGGCGACCGGGCCCAAGGGCACCGCGGTCACCGTCCTCGGACAGGGCTTCGCGAAGGTGGCGACCGTGTCGATCGTCGGACTGCGGGCGAACGGCTCGCAGACCTCCGACCCGGTGCGGACCAAGGTGGTCGGCCTTGACGGGGCGTTCTCGCAGACCTTCACCGTCAACGCGGCCGACACCGTCGCGATCCGGGTCCGCGAGGTCCTCGTCAACCCGCGCACCGAGACGGCCGCCTTCACCGTCCAGGACGGCACGGCCCCGGCCGGAGCGTCGTTCGCGCTCTCGCCGCCCGAAGGACCGGTCGGCACAGTGGTCCAGGTGACCGGACGCGGCTTCGCGCCCGTCGCCACGGTCTCCGTGACCGGACGCACCGCGGACGGGAAACAGACCGCCGACTCCTACGTCACCCGGATCATCGGACTCGACGGCACCTTCGCCCTCAACTTCACCGTCCGGGACCCGGCCACGAAGTCGATCCGGGCCTGCGAAGTACTGGTGAACGGTAAAACTGTCCAGCAATTGTTCACCGTGAGTTAACGCCGGTTCACCTCCGGTGTACGGAGCGTTGCGAGGGCGTCGGCCGACATGGACGCGCGTAGATGTGCGGAATTCGGCCGATGCCCCGCTGACCGGCACTTATGCTCTTCCGACACAAGCGCTTTTCCGCAGGCGCCCGGATTCTGGACGAGGTCTTCCGCTGAGCGGACTGGCTCGCTACTGTCCCAAAAATGTGAACGCCCCGTGGCAACGCCGCCGCGGAGCGCAGCCGGTGCCTTGGCCAGGCCGGCGGCCTCTCCGTGCGTCGCCGCTGGGACCGGTGGCGCACAATCCGTGGGAACCAGCCGCCGCCGCTCACCAAAGAGGAGAGGGCGTCGTGACCGCGGAGACCTCGCAGACGCTCGACCGAGGACTGCGTGTCCTCAAACTGCTTGCCGACACCGACCACGGACTGACGGTCACCGAGTTGTCCAACAAACTCGGCGTCAACCGCACAGTGGTCTACCGTCTGCTCGCAACCCTGGAGCAACACACCCTGATACGTCGTGACTTGGGCGGACGGGCCAGAGTCGGCCTGGGCGTGCTGCGCCTGGGCCGTCAGGTGCATCCGCTCGTGCGGGAGGCCGCGCTGCCCGCGCTGCGCTCCCTGGCCGAGGACATAGGGGCCACGGCCCACCTCACTCTGGTCGACGGCACGGACGCGCTGGCGGTGGCGGTCGTCGAACCGACCTGGACGGATTACCACGTGGCGTACCGGGCCGGGTTCCGCCACCCGCTCGACCGCGGTGCCGCGGGCCGGGCGATCCTCGCCGCGCGGCAGAAGCCGGTGGGGGAGACCGCGTTCACCCTCACCCACGGCGAGCTCGAAGCCGGGGCGAGCGGCGCGGCGGCCGCACTGATGGGGGTGACGGGGGTCGAGGGCAGCGTGGGCGTGGTGATGCTCGCGGACGCGGTCCCGGAGCGGGTCGGCCCCCGGGTCGTGGACGCGGCCCGCGAGGTCGCGGACGCGCTTCGCTAGCGCGGGCGGCGGGGTACGGGCGCCCCGGCGCACCGGTTCCGCCCTCAGTCGCCGGGCGGGCTGAGGATGCCCTCAAACGCCGGGCGGGCTTGAGTTCGCCGGGCGGTTAGATTGGGCGGGTGCTCACACGTCTCTCGCGCCCCCGCACCCTCGCCCTCTGCGCCCTCCCCGTGCTCGCCCTCTTCGGCGTGGCCGCCTTCGCGCCGCTGCCGTTCACGCTGGCGCAGCCCGGTACGACGGCGAACGTGCTCGGGGACGACCACGGCACCCCCGTGATCAGCATCACGGGCACCCCCACCCGGCCCACCAAGGGCCAGCTGCGGATGACGACGATCGTGGCGACCGGGCCCGCCGCCGATGTCGGGATCGGTGACGTGATCGACAGCTGGTTCCGTACGGACCGGGCGGTCCTGCCCCGTGAGTCCGTCTACCCGACCGGCGGCTCCGAGAAGGAGATCGAGAAGCACAACCTCGACGACATGGTGAAGTCGCAGGACTCGGCGGTGGACGCCGCCCTGAACTATCTCGGCAAGAAGCCCGGCTCGGTCGATGTCACCCTGCACCTCGCGGACGTGGGCGGCCCCAGCGCGGGTCTGTTCTTCGCGCTCGGCGTCGTCGACAAGCTCGACGGTGACGGCTCCGGGGGCGATCTCACCGGCGGCCGCACCATTGCCGGCACCGGCACCATCCAGGCGGACGGCGCGGTCGGCGCGGTCGGCGGTGTCTCACTGAAGACGCAGGCGGCCCGCCGGGACGGGGCGAGCGTCTTCCTCGTACCGAAGGCCGAGTGCAAGGAGGCGCACGCCGAGCTCCCCGACGGGCTCCGGCTGATCCCGGTCACGACCCTGAAGGGCGCGGTCTCCTCGCTGCGGGCGCTGGAGCACGGGGGCAAGGTCCCGAGCTGCTGACCGGCCCCCGCCCGGCTAGCCGCTGACCGGCGCCCCCGCCCGGCCGGTGGCCCCACCGGACCCCTCATCCGACCCTTCGTCCGACTCCGACTCCGACCCCGGCCCCGGTCCCGACTCCGACCCCGGCCCCGCACCCGGCTCGTCGGCGGGCTCACCCGGCTCCTCGGCCGGTTCGCTGTCCATCGTCCGCCAGGCCGGGAAGACCAGCGGGCTCAGCGTCGCGAGCAGGTACACCCCGCCCATCGCCAGCAGCGCTCCCGAGGCGCCCGCGCTCTCCACCAGCAGCCCGGCCGCCAGCCCGCCCACCGGCATGGCCAGCTCGCACCCGGCGGTGATGGCTCCGGAGACCCGGCTGCGCAGTGCGTCGGGCACGCTCCCGTAGATCACCGTCGTCAGGATCGGGTTCAGGACGCCGCCCGCGATCCCGCTCAGCACCATCGTCACGGCCAGCGGCAGCGTCGTGCCGGTCAGCGCCGCGACCAGGAACCTCGGCGCCCCGCACAGGATCACGCAGACGCTGAACACGGCCCGCCGCGAGCAGCGGTGGCCCACGGCCCCGTACAGCAGCGCCCCGGTCAGGCCGCCCGCTCCGAACAGCGCGGTGAGCAGCCCGAGGTCGCGCGCGCCGCCCAGCTCGGCCGACGCGTGCACCGGCAGCAGCACGGCGTTCCAGCCCTGGTCGGTGCCGTTCATGAACAGGACCATCACGACGACGCCAAGCAGCAGCCGGTTGCCGAGCAAGTAGGCGTATCCCTCGCGCAGTTCACGCTTGTAGGTGGGCAGGGAGACGGGTGCCGCGGCCTTGAGGGGCTCGGCGGCGCGCACGCCCCGTACCCCTGCCGCGATGAGCGCCGCCGAGGTGAGGAAGGTCGCCGCGTCCAGCAGCAGCACGGTCTCCGCGCCGACCAGCGCGATCAGTACCCCGGCCAGCGCCGCCCCGACCATCCTGGCCCCGCGCGAGACCGCGTCGAAGAGGCTGGCGGCGCGGGGGAGTGTGGTGCCGGCGTGTTCGGCGAGGTCGGGGACCAGGACGTAGCGCGCGGTGTTGCCGGGCGTGTGGAACAGCCCGTTGACGGCCATCAGGACGCAGAGCATCCAGAAGGCGAGTGCGTCGGCGTAGTGGAGCAACGGGACCGCGGCGACGGCCAGTCCGCACACCGTGTCGGAGGCGACGGAGACCCGGCGCCGGCCGATCCGGTCGATGACGGGTCCGCCGATCAGCGCGGAGACGACGATCGGAAGGGTCGCGCAGAAGGCGACGACCCCGGCCCGGCCGGCGCTGCCGGTGGTCTCCAGGACGAACCACGGAACGCCGATCAGGGTGAGTGAAGTACCTGCTGTGGATATGGAGTTGGCCGCCAGTACGGCGACGAGCGGTACTCGGTCCGGTGTGTTCTTCCCCCCGCCCACGGACTAGGCCGTTCGAGGGGCGCGGGACGGTGCGGCGGACCGGTCCGGTATCAGGCGCAGGCCCATTTCGACCATGGTCCAGCCCAGCCGGGTCCGCATGTCCGTGCGCGGGGTGCGTGGGCCGGAGTCGCTGCGGGGGTGGACGAGGCGGAAGTCATCGGCGTGGCGGCGCAGTTCGACGGAGCGGAGGTCGTGCAGCTGAAGGTGCGTCTCGGGATGCATGGCGTGGTGTTCCCCTCAGTCGGTCAGTCAGTTCGGTTCAGTCAGGCGGTCGGTCAGTCGGTGGGGCGCGGGAAGACGTGCAGATGGGTGCGGACCAGGGCGGAGCCCTCGGTGCCCTCCGGGACCCGGTCCCGGTAGCTCTCGATGAGGTCGTGGACCTTCTCCGCCATTTCCAGGGAGAGTTCGGGCGTGAGGCGCACCTTGAAGTCGCTGAGGTCGGAGGAGCGCAGCCACGCCTCGGGCCAGTCGTGAAGGGTGCCGAGCCAGGTGTTCAGCTCCTGGGTGTGCAGGCCGGCGATCTCGTGCATCACGACGCCCATGGCGCCGCGGATCTCCGGGTCCGGGTCGCGGAGGAAGTCCGCGGTGCTGTTGAAGGCGGTGCCCATGTGGACCGCCTTCCACCACCGCTCGCGGCCCTTGCCGCGCTCCGGGTCGTCCACCACGAAGCCGTACGAGGCGAGCTGTCGCAGGTGGTAGCTGGTGGCGCCGCTCGATTCGCCGAGCCGGTCCGCGAGACTCGACGCGGTGGCCGGACCGAACTCCCGGAGGGTGTTCAGCAGCCGCAGCCGCAGGGGGTGGGCCAGCCCGCGCAGGGTGCGGGCGTTCACCATGTGGATGTTCGGGGTGCCTGCCGGGGTGTCGTCCGGCCCGGCCTCGTTCTCTGCCATGCCTCAATCGTAGAGTTACAAAGGAATCTTTGCAACAGGTTCTTTGCATCACTTTCTTTGGAACTCGGAACGGCGCCCGTAGGCCCCGCCGATCCCTCACCCCTCCTTGATGAACCCCTCCGCGACCAGCCAGTCCTTCGCCACCTGGTGAGGGTCGTCCCCGTCGACATCCACCCTGGCGTTCAGCGTCTGGGCGACCTCCGTGGTCAGCCGTGCGCTGAGCGGGTCCAACAGTGAAGCGATCACCGGGTACTTGTCGAACGTCGGGGTGTGAATGACGGGCGCCGCGTTGTAGTTGGGGAAGAAGTGCTTGTTGTCCTCCAGTACGTCGAGGTCCATCGCCTTGATCCGGCCGTCGGTGGTGAACACCTCACCCAACAGGCAGGAGTTGGACTTCGACACCTGGGTGTAGACGATCCCGGCGTCCATCTTCTTGATGTTGGCGCCAGGGATCGACATCCCGTACGCCTTCTCCATGCCCGGCAGCCCGTCGTTGCGGGCGGCGAACTCGTTCTCCACACAGATCGTCACCGCCGAGGGGTTCTTCTTCGACAGCGCGGCGACGTCGGAGAGCGTCTTCAGGTGGTACTTCGCGTTGTTCTTCTTGCTGATGGCGAGCGCGTAGGTGTTGTTGAGGGTGGACTGCGGCAGCCACGTCACCCCGTTCTTCCGGTCCGCGTCGCGCACCGCCTCCCACTGCTTCAACGGGTTGACGATCGGCTTCGAATGGCCCAGATACGTGATCCAGGCGGTGCCCGTGTACTCGTACATCGCATCGGCGTTGCCCTGGCGGATCGCCTCGCGCGCACTGATCGACCCGGGCAGGTTCGTCCGGTCGAGCACCTCGGCCCCGGCGGCCTTGAAGATCAGGCCGATCATCTGGCCCAGGATGATGTTCTCGCTGAAGTTCTTCGAGGTGACGGTCAGCGAGGCGCCGTGCAGCGGCTCGCCCTTCCCCACGGACCCCGGCTTCACGTCGTCGACCATCGGCGACCCGCTCTTCAGGCCGCACCCGGAGAGCGCCAGGGCCAGCGCCACCGCGCCCACCAGCCCGGTCCGCACCCCGCGCCTCGTACCCTTGCCCACCGGGCCCATCACCCCACCTCCAGTCCACGCGGCGTCAGCGCGACCTCGACCAGCGAGGCCAGCCAGTCCACCAGCAGCGCCAGCACCACCGTCAGTACGGAGCCGAGCACCAGCACCGGCATCCGCTGGGTCTGGATGCCCGAGGTGATCAGGTCCCCGAGCCCGCCGCCGCCCCCGAACGTGGCCAGGGTCGCCGTGCCCACGTTGAGCACCAGCGCGGTCCGTACCCCGGCCAGGATCAGCGGCACCGCGAGGGGCAGCTCGACCTTGGTGAGCGTCCCCATCGCCGACATCCCGATGCCGCGCGAGGCCTCCACCAGGGTCGGCTCGATCGCCTTCAGGCCGGCGACCGTGTTGGAGAGCACCGGCAGCACGGCGTAGATCACCATGCCCGTGATCGCGGTCGACGGGCCGATGCCCAGCCAGATCACCAGCAGCGCCAGCAGACCGATCGCCGGGGTCGCCTGCCCGATGTTGGCGATCGCCGTGACCACCGGGGCAGCCCTGCGCAGCCCCCGCCGGGTCAGCGCGATACCCAGCGGAATGGCGATGATCAGCACCCAGAAGGTCGAGATGGCGGTCAGCCTGACGTGCTGCCACCAGCGCAGCTGAACCGTGTCGCCCGCGAGCGAGTTCTTCGCGATCGCGTCGAGCTCGACATTGCTGATCCATACGTAGGTGACGATCAGGACCACCGCGAGCGCCGCGGGTACCAGCACCAGCTTGCGCCAGGTGATCCGGCGGGCCGGCCGGGCCGGGGGAGGAGGCGGCTCCTCCTCCTCGTCACGGAAGGCATGGCCCTTGACGTCGTGCTCGCCCGGCGGGCGGTCCCGGTCGGACGCGGGGACCGGACCGGTGGGGCCGGGGCCGGACGGAGAGGGGGAACGAGAGCTGGGAGTCATACGCCCGCACCGCCCTCCTGCTCCTGCACGGTCTGATGGGTGCGCAGCTCCTGGAGCTCGTGCTGGTGCTCCATGGCGGTGAGCCGGTCGGCCTCCAGCAGCTCGTGCACGGAGTTCATCAGGGTGTGCATGTCGACGACCCCGATGAACTCGCCGCGCCGCCCGGTCACCGCGACCCGCCCGCCGCTGTCGGTCAGCACCGCCTCCAGCGCGTCGTGCAGCGTCGCGTCCCTGGTCACCGTGTCGTGCACCAGCTGCCCGGCCCGCGCCAGCGAACCGCGGGCCCGCATCAGGTCGCCGCGCCGCAGCCACTTGTAGGGGCGGTTCCTGCGGTCCAGCATCAGCAGCTCGTTGTGCGGGCCGCTGCGCAGCTTGTTGAAGATCTCCTGGAGCGGGTCGTCGACCGTCACCGTCGGGAACTCGGCGATCTCCACGTCCCGTACCCGGGTGAGGTTGAGCCGCTTCAGCGCCGCACCGGCCCCGACGAAGCCCGAGACGAAGTCGTCCGTCGGATTGGTGAGGATGGCCTCCGGGGTGTCGAACTGCGCGATGTGCGAGTGCTCGCGCAGCACGGCGATCCGGTCGCCGAGCTTGATCGCCTCGTCGAAGTCATGGGTGACGAAGACGATCGTCTTGTGCAGTTCGTGCTGGAGCCGGATCAGCTCGTCCTGGAGGTGGTCACGGGTGATCGGGTCGACCGCGCCGAACGGCTCGTCCATCAGCAGCACCGGCGGATCGGCGGCCAGCGCCCGCGCCACGCCCACCCGCTGCTGCTGACCGCCGGAGAGGGCGCGCGGATAGCGGCCGTGGAACTCGCGCGGGTCGAGCCCGACCAGATCGAGCATCTCCTCGACCCGGTCCTTCACCTTCGACTTCGACCAGCCGATCATCTTCGGTACCAGGGCGATGTTCTCCGCGACCGTCATGTGCGGGAAGAGCCCGGACGACTGGATCGCGTACCCGATCTTCCGGCGCAGCTTCACCGGGTCCATGTCGGTGACGTCCTCGTCGCCGATCCTGATCCGGCCGGAGGTCGGCTCGATCAGCCGGTTGATCATCTTCAGGGTGGTCGACTTCCCGCAGCCGGACGGGCCGACGAGGATCACGGTCTCGCCCGCCTTGATGTCCATCGAGACGTTGTCCACGGCCGGGCTCGGGTTGCCCGGGTAGAGCTTGGACAGGTTCTCCAGCTGGATGGTGGCACCGGAGGTGGCGTTGACGGCGGGCTCCTGCTCGGCTTCCGCCGCGGTCTCAGACACGGATCCCCCTCGGGATGGTGAGCCGTCCCAGCAGTACGTACGCGGCGTCGAAGAGCAGGGCGAGGATGACGATGCCGAGCGTGCCCGCGAGCACCTGATTGATCGCGTTGGCGCTGCCCAGCGAGGCGATACCGCGGAAGATCTCGTTGCCGAGCCCCGGCCCGGAGGCGTACGCGGCAATGGCGGCGATGCCCATCAGCATCTGGGTGGAGACCCTGATGCCGGTGAGGATCGGCGGCCAGGCGAGCGGCAGTTCCACCTTGCGGAGCCGGGTGATCCGCGACATCCCGATGCCCTTCGCCGCGTCCACGAGCGCCGGGTCGACCCCGCGCAGTCCGACGACGGAGTTACGGACGATGGGCAGCAGCCCGTACAGCGTCAGGGTGATCACGGTCGGCGCCACACCGAGTCCGACCAGCGGGATCAGCAGACCGATCGCGGCAAGGGACGGAATGGTCAGGATGGTCGCCGTAGAGGTGATCGCCAGCGAGCCGCCCCAGCCGCTGCGATAGCTGACGACGCCGATCAGGACGCCCAGCGCCGTCGCGATGACCATGCACTGGAAGACGGCGCTGGCGTGCTGGAACGTGTCGGTGAGCAGCTGCTGGTGCTGATTGCCCAGATACTCCCAGAAGCTCACACGGCACTCCTCGGCTCAGTCGGTGTCCCCCGCCGCCTGCTCGACGAGCGGGATGATGCGCAGGGGTACGGGGTTCTCCATGACGATGGCGGTGGAGGCCCGGACAATGCCATCAAATCCGACAACCAGGTCGATCACCCGCTGAAGATCCGCGTTGGAACGCGCCACGAGCCGGCAGAACATGTCGCCGTGCCCGGTGGTGGTGTGCAGTTCGAGCACCTCCGGCACGCCGCCCAAGTGCGCCCGTACGTCGACCCCTTGGCCCTGCTTGATCTCCAGCGTCGCGAAAGCGGTGACCGGGTAGCCGAGCGCCGCCGGGTCCACGTCGGGGCCGAATCCGCGGATGACGCCATTCGACTGAAGACGGTCCAGCCGCGCCTGCACCGTCCCGCGCGCCACGCCGAGCCGGCGCGAAGCCTCCAGTACGCCGATCCTGGGCTCACGCGCCAGCAGCACGATGAGCCGCCCGTCCAGATGATCGATCGCCACGGTCCGCCTCCGGGAGTCCCTGTCATGGTCAGCATGTACAGATAGCCCGCCCATCATGGCCAATCACTGCACAGACTGCCCAGCGATTTCGCGAACTGTTGCGCACCTTGCGAAGCGGCGAGACCCTTCGGACATGACTGAGACGATGCACAGCACCCCCGACAGTGCACGGCAGGCCGACTCCTTCCCGGTCAAGGGAATGGACGCCGTCGTCTTCGCCGTCGGCAATGCCAAGCAGGCCGCGCACTACTACTCGACCGCCTTCGGCATGAAGCTGGTCGCCTACTCCGGACCGGAGAACGGCAGCCGCGAGACGGCCAGTTACGTCCTGACCAACGGCTCCGCCCGCTTCGTCCTCACCTCCGTCATCAAGGCGGCCACGGACCACGGCCGCTTCCTCGCCGACCACGTCGCCGAGCACGGCGACGGCGTCGTCGACCTGGCCATCGAGGTCCCGGACGCGCGCGCCGCGTACGCTTACGCGGTCGAGCACGGCGCCCTCGGCCTCACCGAGCCGCACGAGGTGAAGGACGAGCACGGCACCGTCGTCCTGGCCGCCATCGCCACGTACGGCAAGACCCGCCACACCCTGGTCGAGCGCACCGGCTACGACGGCCCCTACCTCCCCGGCTACGCAGCGGCCGCGCCGATCGTCGAGACGCCCGCCAAGCGGACCTTCCAGGCCATCGACCACTGTGTCGGCAACGTCGAGCTCGGCCGGATGAACGAGTGGGTCGGCTTCTACAACAAGGTCATGGGCTTCACCAACATGAAGGAGTTCGTGGGCGACGACATCGCCACCGAGTACTCCGCGCTCATGTCCAAGGTCGTCGCCGACGGAACCCTCAAGGTCAAGTTCCCGATCAACGAGCCGGCCGTCGCCAAGAAGAAGTCCCAGATCGACGAGTACCTGGAGTTCTACGGCAGCGCGGGCGTCCAGCACATCGCGCTCGCCACGAACGACATCGTCGCCTCCGTGCGCGCGATGCGCGCGGCCGGCGTCCAGTTCCTGGACACCCCGGACTCGTACTACGACACGCTGGGCGAGTGGGCGGGCGAGACCCGGGTGCCGGTGGAGATCCTGCGCGAGCAGAAGATCCTGGTGGACCGCGACGAGGACGGCTACCTGCTCCAGATCTTCACCAAGCCGGTCCAGGACCGGCCGACGGTGTTCTTCGAGATGATCGAGCGACACGGCTCGATGGGCTTCGGCAAGGGCAACTTCAAGGCCCTGTTCGAGGCGATCGAGCGCGAGCAGGAGCGCCGCGGCAACCTCTGAGCGACGCGGGGGTGACGGGGACGGGGTGACCGCGACGGGCGGGCCGGATCTTTCCGGCCCGCCCGTCGCGGTTGTCCCGCGGCCCTCACTCGGTCAGGTGTCGGCGTACACGCGAATGCGCTCAGCCAGGCAATCCGTCATCTCAGGGTGAGCCCGAACCGCCCATCCGGCTTTCAGGCGACTATGACCCGGCGCCCGCGCGTGTGGCCTGCCTGGCTGTCGATGTGCGCCGCCGCGGCCTCGGCGAGCGTGTACGACTTCTCGACCGGAATGTGGAGCTTTCCCCGCGAGATGAGGTCGGCGGCCACGGCGAGCGCGTCCGGCACGCTCCCGGCCACGCCGGAGAACCGGACACCGAGCTCCGGCGCACCGAGATCGGCGATGGAGATCACCTTCTGCGGGTTCCCGGTCAGATCGACGAGCTCGCCGATCACTCCCGAGCCGGCCAGATCGAGGGCCGCGTCGACCTGGCCGAGCTGCCGCACCCGCTCGACCCAGCCCTCGCCATACGTCGTGGCGAGGGCGCCCAGGCTGCGTAGATAGTCCTGGTTCGCGGCCCCAGCCGTGCCGATCACCGTGATGCCGCGGTCTCGGGCGATCTGCAGCACCGCCGATCCGACTCCCCCGGACGCACCGCTGACCAGCAGCGTCTGCCCGGACCGCACACCGACCTGGCCGATGATGCGCAGCGCGGTCTCCACCACGGAGGGATACCCGGCGGCCTCTTCGAACGTCAGCCCCTCGGGCATACGGGCCCAGGCCGACAGCACGGCGAACTCGGCATAGGTGCTTGAGCCTTCGCCGAACACGTGGTCACCGACCTCGACCCCTTCGACGCCCGCGCCGACCTCGTCCACCACCCCGGAGGCGTCCAGCCCGACTCCGGCGGGCAACTCGATCGGATGCGCCCCCAGGACCTGACCTTCACGGACCCTCCAGTCGACGGGGTTCACGCCCGCCGCCCGCACAGCGATGCGTATCTGGCCGGGGCCCGCATGGGGCTCCTCGGCGTCAATGAGGTGCAGAACGCCCGGACCGCCGAACTCGGCGAAGCTCACTCTCTTCATGCGATGGACCATAACACTAACGGTTAGTCTTTTGGATCTGATACACGTTCGTATCTGATAGTGTCAAGGCGTGACCGTGCCACCCGGACGCCGTGAGCGCAAGAAGGCTGCGACCCGCCAGAAGATCGCCGACACGGCCCTCCGGCTCTTTTTGGAACGCGGGTACGAGGCGGTGGGAATCCGTGACGTAGCCGCTGAGGCCGACGTGGCCGTCACCACGCTCTTCTCCCACTTCGCCTCGAAAGAGTCCCTGGTGTTCGAGCAGGACGATGACTTCGAGCAACGCCTCACGCAGGCGGTCACCGGCCGGGCGCCGCACGAGCCGCTCATCCCCGCGCTGCGCCGCGAGATCCAGGCCCTGGTCCGACACTGCACGGCGGACAGCGCCGCCCCGATCTGGCGCATGATCGACGAATCTCCCGCCCTGCGGGAGTACGAGGAGTCGATGTGGCTGCGCCACGCGGAGTCGCTGGCAACGGCCATCGCCGCCGATCCCGGCCTGTCGCAGACCACAACGGCGAGCCGGGCGATCGCGAGGTTCGTGATCGACGCCTACTCACTGGCCCGAGAGGCGCCCAGTCCGGACGCCGCGTTGGACGAGATCTTCCGGATGATCGAGGCGGCCTGGGCTGTCACCTGCCCCTCCGGGAACTCCACCGGCACGGCCGGACCGTGATCAGGACTCGACCCCGCCCGGCGCTCACTCATCCGGGAAGCCGTCGCCAGGGCACGGCTTCATGTGTGCGTACGGGCAGTCGAAGTCCATTCCCCGGCCGTACTTGACCGGCTCCTGAACGACGTTCCACTCCGCAGCGGCACCCCGGACGCGGACGACGAAGTCGCCGTACTCCACACCGGCGTCCGGCGTCCGGCGACGGTCGTCCGCCGTCCGAAGTGCTCGTGAACCCGCGGGCCGACCTGACCCGGGCCGCGTCCCCGCCGGGCGGCCCGTCAGCTTCCCGGCCCTGCTCCGCGGAGGCGCTACGCGGGGAGCATGGCGCGGCGTCCGGGCGCGGCGGAGGACTGCGCGGTCATGCCTCCGTCCACCACGAGGAGCTGTCCGGTGAGGTAGCGGGACTCGTCGGAGGCGAGGAAGACCATGGTGTGGCCGATGTCCTCGGGGGAGCCGAGGTAGGGGAGGGCGTTGCCCCGCTTGAGGCTGTCGACCACTTCCTGGGGGAGGTTGTTCTCCAGGGCGGGGGTCATCACCGCGCCGGGGGCGATGGCGTTGCAGCGGATGTTCTGCGGCCCGTACTGGGTGGCGACGGACTTGGTGATGCTGACCACCGCGGCCTTGACGGCGCCGTAGGACGTTTGCAGGACATCGCCGACGAGTGCGGCCACGGAGGCGGTGTTGATGATCGAGCCGCCACCGGCGCGGATCATGTGGGGAATCGCGTGCCGGGAGCCGAGGAGGGTGCTGCGCACGTTGAGGGCGACGGCGCGGTCGAATTCGTCCATGTCCATCCGGAGCACGTCGAGGTCGGTGCGCGGGTTGGTGCCGCCGACGTGGTTGCACAGGACGTGCAGGGCCCCGTACTCGTTCACCGTGGCGCTGATCATTTCGGCGATGGAGTCCTCTTCGAGGACGTTCACGGTGAGGGGCAGTGCCTCGCCGCCCGCGGCGGTGATGAGGCCGGCCGTCTCGTTGGCGGCCTCGGTGTCGTAGTCGGCGACGACGACGCGGGCGCCCTCCTTGCTCATGAGTGCGGCGGCGGCGCGGCCGATGCCGCTTCCGGCTCCGGTGATGACGGCTACTTTCTCGTGCAGGCGGTTCATGTTCGTCTTCCTTTGAGTGTGCTTGCGGTGCGTACGGAGCGTCTCGGTGAGGTCAGTCCCCGACAGCTGCCGACGACTTGGTGGACGCGGACGCGGACGCGGACGCGGACTCGGGTGCGGTGTCTCCGGGGGCGACGGCGCGGATGCGCGGGATCGCGAGGGCGAGCAGGAGGCCGACGGCCGCGGCGAGTATCGCGACGACGTAGGTCATGCGGAATCCGTGCTCCGTCGGTATCCGGGAGGCGCCCGGACTCATGGTCATGTTCGCGAGGATCGCCGCCATGACCGCGCTGGCGGTGGAGGTGCCGACGGAGCGCATGAGCGCGTTGACCCCGTTGGCGGACGCGGTCTCGGTCACGGCGACGGTGTGCGCTATGCATCTCTAGTTCAAAGTACACATGATGTGCATTGTGCACAAATTGGTTCGAGTGGCCGGGGCGAGTGGCGGCGGGCATGCGCGATGATGAGGTGAGGCGTTGCTACGGAGGGCAGGACCATGGATGAGGACGAGCGTCGGCTGCGCGATCTCGAACGGGAGCTGACCCTCCTGTCCCGCCATTTCGTCGCCTCGCGCGGTCCTCGCATCGGCCAGAGCCTTGAGCGCTCCGCCTACGTGCTGCTCACCCGCCTGGAGGCCGGTGGGCCGCTCACCCTCAAGGAGCTGGCGCACACGTTCCACGTGGACGTCTCCACCATCAACCGCCAGGTCAGCCCCATGCTGCGGAACGGCCTGGTGGAACGCCTCCCGGATCCCGACGGTGGTATGGCGCGCAAGTACCGGCCCACCGCTCTGGGGCTGGAACGGCTGAAAGCCGACCGGGAGATCAGCCTCGAAGGTGCCACGCGTCTCATCGAGGCGACGGGGTGGGCCGACGGGACGACCGACCGGTTCCTGGCCCTGCTGGTCGAGCTCAACGCGGGCATCGAGCAGCTTGAAGGGCTGGGCGGGACACGCGCGCGGTAGGGCGGTGGTCCGCCCGCACTGACGGGGTGAACCAGCGGCTCGGCGCCGTGGGGCGTAAGGGCGTCGGCGCGACCGAACCTCCTCCGGACGCGTTCGGGGATGAACGCATGGAGGCGGAGCCCGCACACGAAACCCCGGTGGCGCGCCGCAGCGGCCGTGCGCGGGTTGGGATTCGGGTTCGGCCGAGGCGGCGCTGGTGCGGGCGCAGTTGAAGCTGGGGACCGTGACGCGGAAGTCGGTGCCCGACCGCAAGCCGGACACCGTCATCAATCGTCCGCGCCGCCCCGGCCGGGGCGGCTTCCCCGGCCGTCAGCGGTCCGACGACGGTCCCGCGGCGGACGGCGCGGCCGGGGACGCCGCCGGCGGGCCCGCCGCTCCCTGCTTCGGGGGTGTGGGGGAAGGGGTGGGTGTCTGTGGCGGGGCGGTCGGTGACGGTTCCGCTTCCCGCTGCGGCTCCGGCGCCTGCGGGGTCTGCGGCGGCGCCGGCTCCGGGGCCGGCCGGTTGTCCAGCGGTCTGTCCGCCGGGGCCGGGGGCAGCCCCATGGTGTCCAGGGCCTCCTGCGCCCGCGGGGCGTCCAGCGGCGAGAACTGCGGGTTGGTGCGCAGCGCCTCCTCCAGATGGCGGCGGGCCGGACCGAGGTCGTTCAACGCGTGCTGGACCATGCCCAGGTGGTACGCGTACGCCGCGTTCCGGCCGCCCGAGTCGACCGCCTTCTGCGCGTACTCCAGGGCCGAGTCCGAGTCGCCCGAGCGGTGCAGCGCCCAGCCCAGCGCATCGGCCACCGCCGCGCTGTGGTGCCCGCGGCCCCACTCCGCCCGGAGCTGCTCCACCGCCGCGTTCGCGTCGCCGTGGGCGGCCTCGAAGCGGCCGAGGAGCAGGGCGTCGTCCACGCCCTGGGCCCCGGCCCCGGTCAGCGCCCTGCGCAGCCGCGTGTACTGGTTGACGGAGTCGCCGTCCAGGCCGAGCGACTCGTACAACTCGCCCAGTTCCAGCATGTATTCGGGCCGAGGGGACTTGGCCAGCGCTGCCCGGTAGTCCCGCTGGGCCTCATCGGTGCGGCCGAGGGCCGCCAGCGCACGCGCCCGGCCCGCGAGGGAGGCGTGGTGGGCGCGGTCGGTGCGCAGCGCGGCACCGTACTGGGCCACGGCCTCCTGGGGCTCGCCCCGCTCCCAGGCGAGCTCGCCCAGCCGGAAGAGGCAGGCCGCCTTCTCCGCGGGCGTCCGCGCCCGGTTCGCTGCGTCCTGCGCGGTGGCGAGCGCGTCCTCGCGCCAGCCCCGGTCGCGGTACATCTGCGCCGTCAGGCCCAGCGACGGGACACCCGCCCGCAGCGCCGCGTACCGCTCCACCGCCGTGGTCGCCGACTTGAGGTCGCCCAGGCCGTTGTACGCGTCGATCAGCTCCGGGTACACCGTCCACTGCTTCGGCAGCCGGGCCCGTACCGTCTCGCCCCACTTCTTCGCCGTCACGAAGTCGTTCCGGGCGTTGGCGAGCGAGGCGAGCCCCACCCAGGCCGCCTCGTTCCCCCGGTCACCCGGCTGCACGTCCAGCGACCGCTTCAGTGCCTTCTCGGCCCGGGTGTAGTACGCCGGGTCCGCGGCCCGCCGCCCCCATTCCACGTACGCCGACCCCAGCACCGCCCACGACTGCGCGTCCGACGGATGGGTGCCCACCCACGCCTGCCGGTCCCCCATGAGCGCCGTCAGATCGGAGAGCGAGGCGGGGGAGCCGGCCGCCGTCGCCATCATCGCCCGCGACACCGGACCGGACACGGGCGGCGCCGCGTCCTTGTCCTCGTCGGGCACGGCGACCACCGCACCCGTCACCAGCACCGCACCCGCCACCATGCCGAACGCGGCCCTGCGCAGGGTCGTGCGCAGCGATGCGGGGGGCGGCTCGGCCAGGGACGCGTGGTACGGCGGCAGGGCCGGAGGGGATTCACGGGGCGGGGCGTAGGCGGTGTCGGTGGAGTGGTCCGGCCCGGGGGCCGCCGGGGGCTGCTGCGGAGTGACGTCCATGCCGATCACTCTGCGTCAGTATGAAGATCGCACCGCGTCTTGGGATGGCTGGCGCATACGGGTTCACACCAATGGGCCCGGGTGTCAGTCTTGGATCATGGACGATCTTCTCGAACTACTGCGTGCGGGGCTTCCGGCCGAGGCTCTGATCACGGACCCGGACATCACCGCCTCCTATGCCAACGACATGGCGAGCTTCTGCGACGCGGGCATCCCGGCCGTCGTCGCACTCCCACGCACCGTCGAGCAGGTCCAGCACATCATGCGCACCGCCACGGCGCTGCGCGTCCCGGTCGTCCCGCAGGGTGCCCGCACGGGCCTGTCGGGCGCGGCCAACGCCTCCGACGGCTGCATCGTGCTCTCCCTGATCAAGATGGACCGCATCCTGGAGATCAGCCCCGTCGACCGGATCGCCGTGGTGGAGCCGGGCGTCATCAACGCGGTGCTCTCCCGCGCGGTCAACGAGCACGGGCTGTACTACCCGCCGGACCCCTCCAGCTGGGAGATGTGCACCATCGGCGGCAACATCGGGACCGCCTCCGGCGGCCTGTGCTGCGTCAAGTACGGGGTCACCGCCGAATACGTCCTCGGCCTCGACGTCGTCCTCGCGGACGGACGCCTCCTCAGCACCGGCCGCCGCACCGCGAAGGGCGTCGCCGGATACGACCTCACCCGGCTCCTCGTCGGGTCCGAGGGCAGCCTCGGGATCGTCGTCAAGGCCGTGCTCGCGCTCAAGCCGCAGCCGCCCCGGCAGCTCGTCCTGGCCGCCGAGTTCCCCAGCGCGGCCAGTGCCTGCGACGCGATCTGCGCGATCATGGAGCGGGGGCACACTCCGTCACTCCTCGAACTGATGGACCGTACGACAGTCCGCGCCGTCAACAACATGGCGAACATGGGCCTCCCCGACTCCACCGAGGCGCTCCTGCTGGCCGCCTTCGACACGCCGGACCCCACAGCCGATCTGGCCGCCGTCGCCGAGCTGTGCACGGCCGCCGGCGCCACCGAGGTCGTGCCGGCGGAGGACGCGGCCGAGTCCGAAATGCTGCTCCAGGCCCGGCGGATGTCGCTCACCGCCCTGGAGACCGTGAAGCCCGCCACGATGATCGACGACGTGTGCGTACCGCGCTCCAAGCTCGGCGCCATGCTGGAGGGCACCGCGGCCGTCGCCGAGAAGTACGACCTCACCATCGGCGTCTGCGCCCACGCCGGCGACGGCAACACCCACCCCGTCGTCTGCTTCGACCACACCGACGCCGACGAGTCCCGGCGGGCCCGCGAGTCCTTCGACGAGATCATGGCGCTCGGCCTCGAACTCGGCGGCACGATCACCGGCGAGCACGGCGTGGGCGTGCTGAAGAAGGAGTGGCTCGCCCGGGAGCTCGGCGAGGTCAGCGTGGAACTGCACCGGGGCATCAAGCAGGCCTTCGACCCGCTGG
The DNA here is from genome assembly GCF_036226405.1 of Streptomyces sp. NBC_01260. Taxonomy (NCBI): domain Bacteria; kingdom Bacillati; phylum Actinomycetota; class Actinomycetes; order Kitasatosporales; family Streptomycetaceae; genus Streptomyces; species Streptomyces sp. NBC_01260. The sequence goes on from NZ_CP108464.1 coordinate 5,321,335, forward strand.
GGCTGCTCAACCCGGGCAAGGTGTTCTGACCGTGGCGGGCCGCTTCGATCTCGCCGGCCACTTCGGCCTCGCAGGACGCTCAGGCCTCGCAGGACGTGCCTGACGCCGCCACCCCGCCCGCTCAACTCTCCCCGTCCTGCGACTCGTCCGACGGCCACGGATCGCTCATCCACAGGTCGTCGGCCGGCAGCGGCGCCAGCAGCTCGGCGAGGCCCTCGTCGATGCCGAGCCGTTCGGACTCCGTGCCCGGCGGAACCACCCGCAGCGTCCGTTCCACCCAGGCGGCCACCGCGGCGGACGGCACCTCCAGCAGGGCGTTGCCGTCGGGCGAGGTCAGCGCCACGCAGATGATGCCGCGCCCGTCGATCTTGGTGGGCCAGATCCGCACGTCCCCGTGCCCGCACGGCCGGAACACGCCCTCCACCAGCAGATCGCGGGCGAACGTCCAGTGCACGGGGGCGTCCGAGCCGATGTGGAAGGTGATGTGCACGGCGTACGGGTCCCGGGTGCGATACGTCAGCCGGGCGGGCACCGGGATGCTGCGCTCGGGCGACAGGACCAGCTTGAGCTCCAGCTCGCGTTCCACGACGGTGTGCATGAGGCGTCCTTTCGAGGCCTGTGAGCCGGTCCCGCGACCGGCCTTCACAGGGAGAGAGCGCCCTCCCCGTCATCCATTACGCGACTTCGGGGAAAAAAGTTTGGCGTGACCGGAAAGTGGCCCAAACTCCCGGACCGGCCCGGGGGCAGGCGGGTGTCTGATAGATGTGGACCCTTGTATGGGGACCGACCGGCAATTGGGTGGTGGGTGAAGGAGCGGGTCCGGGTGCAGCTGCGAGGCGAAGGACTGAGCCAGATGGGTCCCCCTGCTCGAGCGAAGTCGAGAGCGTGGGGGAGGAGCCCCGGTGAAGGACGCCAACGCCGCGGCCGCGCGTGCCCGGCCCCGTGACGCCGCCCCCCCCCAACTGCCGATCGGTCCAAGGCCTCGAAGAGATACGGGACCACGGTGATGAGCGCCCCAACCCCGGCACCCGGTGACGAAAGCCCCCGCGAGGGGTACTACCCCGACCCGTCCATTCCCGGATACGTCCGGTACTGGAACGGCGCTTCGTGGGTGCCCGGTACGAGCAGGCCCGCCCCGCAGAGCGGGGAGGCGACGCCCTCGGCACCCGCCCCGGAGGCGGCCGCACCGCGACAGCCCGGCCCCGCCCCGGTGGACGAGACCGGTCCAGTCTTCTTCGACGAGGAGCCGCAGGACGACGGACGGCCCGAACCGTCGCACGCCTGGCAGGCCGACGTCTCCCGGCAGAACGGCTTCGGCGGTGAGCGCGACCGCCGGGTCTCCTGGGGCGGCGGACAGCCCGCACAACAGGGCGGGCAGCCGGGGCCGAGCCCCGATCCGCGTACGCCCGCGGCCGGTCTCCCGGCAGGCGACCCGCCCGTGGACCGCTCCCCGGCGGTTCGTTCCTCCGGCGACCGTTTGCCGGCCGTCCGCCCCGGCGCCGACCTCGCTCCGGTGGACCCGCGCCGGCCCGTGCGGCAGGACCCCACCGGCGGCGCGCTGCCGGGCATGAGGGACGGCGCCGCTGACGGGGCCGAGAACACCGTCGCCATCCGGGTCGCCCGCCACGGGCGCGCCGGCGGCGGCGACCGCGACGCGGGGAGTCCGCCCGTCGACGGCACGGTCTCGATCCGCGCCGCGGGCCACGGCCGCAGGCCACCGGTCCCGCGCGACGCCGAACAGCAGCCCGCCGAACAGCCGCCCGCCGACGGCACGATGACGATGCGCGCGACCGGCCCCGCCGTCGCCCCGGCCGCCCCGCAGGCATCCGGGCCCGCCGCACCGGCCCCGTCCCGGGCCTCCGCGCCCGCTCCGGGCCCCGCGCGGCAGAACCCGGCCGCCCAGGACCCGGCCCGGCTCAACGGCCCGCTCACGCGCGGCCCCGGCGCCGCCGCCTCCTGGGCCCAGCAGACCCCGCAGCAGCCCCGGCCGGAGCAGGCCGCCCTGCCGCAGGTGCCCGCGCAGCAACAACGGCCCGCGTTTCCCCAGCAATCCCAGGCGCCCCAGCTGTCCCAGACACCGCATCAGCCCCAGCTGTCCCAGACACCGCATCAGCCCCAGCAGTCCCAAACTCCGCATCAGCCCCAGCAGCCCCATGCGCCTCAGCCCGACCAGCCGGTCGTGCCCTGGAAGCCCCCGGTCAACGACCACTTCCAGCAGCTCGCGGCGGCCCGGGCGGCCGCCCGTCCGGCCGCCCTCGGCAAGCGGTTCGCCGCCCGGCTCATCGACACCGCCGTGCTGGCCACGCTCGTCGGCGCCATCGCCGTCCCCCTCGCGACGCAGGCCGCGGACCACATCAACGAGAAGATCGACGCGGCCAGGCTGTCCGGCGAGACGGTCACCGTCTGGCTGCTGGACTCCACCACGGCCGGCCTGACCGCCGCGGTCCTCGTCGCGTTCCTGGTGCTGGGCGTCCTCCTGGAGGCGCTGCCGACCGCGAAGTGGGGCCGTACGCTCGGAAAGAAGCTCTGCGGACTCGACGTACGGGACATCGAGTCCGGCTCGGCGCCCGCCTTCGGCGCCGCGCTGCGCCGCTGGCTGGTCTACGGCGTGCTGGGCGTCCTGGTGATCGGGGTGGCCAACGTGCTGTGGTGCCTGATCGACCGGCCGTGGCGCCAGTGCTGGCACGACAAGGCGGCCCGCACCTTCGTGGCCGGCTGAGACCGGCCGGCACGGGGGCCGCCGGAGCGGCTCGGTGAGAAGGGCCCGATGCGCCCCGCAGCCGACCCGCACGGCTGACGGCTCTTCGGGTGAGGGCCGTCGGGCGGTTTCTGTTCCCCCGAAAGCACCTGAGCCGTTGCGGGCGCCCGTGCGGCGGGGTGCACTGCCCCCATGAGCAACGATCAGCCGACGTCCGGTCAGCCGCCCGAGGACGACCCGTTCCTCAAGAAGCCGCACGAGCCCCGGCCGCCGCCGTCGGGCTCGCCCTACGACAGCGCGCCGCCGCCTCCGCCGTACGACCCCGGCCCCTACGGCGGAGGCCAGTTCGGCGCTGCGGATCCGCTGGCGGGCATGCCGCCGCTCGCCGAGCCCGGCAAGCGCATCCTGGCCCGGCTGATCGACTTCCTGATCATCTCGATCCCGCTGTACCTGATCTCGCTGCCCTGGGGCGGCGTGTTGGACATGTCGAACAACAACAACAACACCAACAACGGCAACGACAACGTCGGCGACCTCTTCGCCCAGACGTACAGCGGTCACCAACTGGTCTGGTCGCTGATCGGCCTGGTGGTCTACGTCGGCTACGACACGTACTTCACGCACAAGGACGGCCGCACCCTCGGCAAGCGGCTGCTGAAGCTGCGGGTCGCGATGCTCAACGACGGCAGTGTGCCGGACACCGGCAGTTCGTTCCTGCGGGCCGTGGTGCTGTGGCTTCCGGCGCTGCTCTGCTGCCCGTGCCTGTGGTGGCTGATCAACATCGTGCTGATGTTCACGGACAAGCCGTACCGGCAGGGCCTGCAGGACAAGGCGGCCAAGACGGTGGTGGTGACCACCAACATTCAGAGCGCGGTCTGAGAGCGGCGCGGCTCGTTCGGACCGGGCCGGGAGGGCGTGTCGGCACTCTCCCGGCTCCGCCGGGCGTCAGCGCCGCAGTGAGTGCTCGCCCACCCGCGCGGACGTGCGTGCGGCCGGGATCGTGCCCTGTACGTGGCCCAGGGCGTGGCCCCCGGGCCCGGCGCCGGAGCGGGCCTCCTGGTGTGCGGACGCCGCGGCCTCCTCCGTCGCCGTCCTCCGGCGCGGCGGAGCGGGCACGGTGACGGCCACCAGCAGGCCGAGCGCGAGCCCGGCCGCAGCGATCACGGCGATGCCGAGGTCCGAACTCGTACGGGACAGCAGCAGCATGGCGAGGGTCGAGAAGACAACGGTGACCGAACCGTAGGAGAGCTGTGCAGCAGTAGGACGCGGCATGGCGTTATCCGTCCTCGGGACGTCGGATGGGCGGTCTCTCAACACGGGTCGCACTGTCAGGCGACTCTACGACGGTGGATGCCCTGGCGGAACGGGTAGTAAGCATGACCTAACCCACAGTGCCGGAGCATGGGGGGCGCACGGAGTCATTCTCCGCGCCGATCAAGGCCTTCGGCGCGCCGGTTGGGTGCGGAGCAGTCGTCCGGATAGCGGAAATGTGCTCCTGCATAGTGCACTTGGTCTGTTCAAGTCAAGGTCTGTCTTTTCTCACGTAACTCCGGTCGAATGTCGTCACTTGTGACGCGTTTCCGCGCGCGGCCCCTTCACACTTCCAGGCCGCGGCCGCGGGCGCCGGGGAGGACTGCATCACGTGATCATTAAGAGACGGGCGCTTCGCACCGGGGCGGTTGTCGTGGCCATGGCCGCGACCGCCGCCACCGCATCCGCCTTCGCCACCGCTCAGGCTGATGACAAGGCGTCAGGCACCGCTGCCTCCGCCGTCGACCGCCGGGACCCGGGGTCGGCCGAGGGCAACGCGCACAACCTGGAAGGCCCGTTCAGCAAGCAGCAGGACGCTCAGCGTCAGGCCGCTATGGAACAGGTCATATCCGGCGACAAGAAGGTGTCCAAGCGCGGCGGCTCCAATGTCGTCAAGCTCGACGACAAGAAGTACGTCGAGCTCGGCCGCGAGAAGACGGACAAGATCTTCACCATCCTGGTGGAGTTCGGCGACAAGGTCGACAGCACGACCACGTACGACCCGGACGGCGAAGGCCCCAAGCCTCCCGTCCCGAAGTACGGCGGCGTACCGGGACCGGCGCACAACAAGATAGCCAAGCCGGACCCCAAGAAGGACAACAGCACCGCCTGGCAGGCCGATTACAACCAGGCCCACTTCCAGGACCTGTACTTCGGCAAGGGCGCCGGCAAGGACTCGCTCAAGACGTACTACGAGAAGACGTCCTCCGGACGCTACTCGGTGGACGGCGAGGTCTCCGACTGGGTCAAGGTCCCGTACAACGAGGCCCGCTACGGCTCGAACTACTGCGGTGCGAGCAACTGCGCCAACGCCTGGGACATGGTCAAGGACGGCGTGAACGCCTGGGCCGCGGACCAGAAGGCCAAGGGCCGTACGCCGGAGCAGATCAAGGCCGATCTCGCCAAGTACGACCAGTGGGACCGCTACGACTACGACAACGACGGCAACTTCAACGAGCCGGACGGCTACATCGACCACTTCCAGGTCGTGCACGCCGGCGAGGACGAGTCGGCCGGCGGCGGCGTCGAGGGCACCAACGCCATCTGGGCGCACCGCTGGTACGCCTACGGCACGGACGCCGGCGCGACCGGCCCGGCCGGCAACAAGGCCGGCGGCACCCAGATCGGTGACTCCGGCATCTGGGTCGGCGACTACACCGCGCAGCCCGAGAACGGTGGCCTGGGCGTCTTCGCCCACGAGTACGGCCACGACCTCGGTCTGCCGGACCTCTACGACACCACCAACACCGCTGAGAACTCGGTCGGTTTCTGGTCCCTGATGTCGGCGGGCTCCTGGCTCGGCACCGGTAAGAACAGCATCGGTGACCTGCCCGGTGACATGACCGCCTGGGACAAGCTCCAGCTGGGCTGGCTCAACTACGCCGAGGCCAAGGCCGCGACGAAGTCCACCCACAAGCTGGGCGTGTCCGAGTACAACACCAAGGACAAGCAGGCGCTCGTCGTCACGCTGCCCGACAAGGAAGTCACCACCGCCGTCACGGCGCCCGCCGAGGGCGGCAAGCAGTGGTGGAGCGACATGGGTGACAACCTCAACAACACCCTGTCCCGCCCGGTCGACCTCACCGGTAAGTCCAAGGCCTCCCTCGACCTCGCCGGCTGGTGGGACATCGAGAAGGACTACGACTACCTCTACACCGAGGTCTCCGACAACGGCGGCACCAGCTGGACCGCGCTCGACGGCACCGCCGACGGCAAGGCGATCCCGCGCGACGCCAGTGACAAGCCGGCCCTGACCGACGTCTCCGGCAAGTACCAGAAGCTCTCGTACTCGCTCGACGCCTACGCGGGCAAGAAGATCGACATCCGCTTCCGCTACGCCACCGACGGCGGCGCGGGCGGTATCGGCTTCGCGGCCGACACCATCGCGGTCAACGCCGACGGTGCCGCGCTCTTCACGGACAACGCCGAGGGCGACGACAACGGCTGGACCGCCAAGGGCTTCTCGCGGGTCGGCAAGTCGTTCACCAAGGACTACCCGCAGTACTACCTCGCGGAGAACCGCCAGTACGTCAGCTACGACCAGACCCTCAAGGTCGGCCCGTACAACTTCGGCTTCTCCAACACCCGTCCGGACTGGGTCGAGCACTACCCGTACCAGAACGGTCTGCTCGTCTGGCTCTGGGACACCTCCCAGAAGGACAACAACGTCTCGGTCCACCCGGGCCAGGGCCTGATCCTGCCGGTCGACGCGCACGCCAAGCCGCTGAAGTGGGCGGACGGCACGGTCATCCGCAACAAGATCCAGCCCTTCGACGCTCCGTTCAGCTGGTACCCCACCGACGGCTTCACGCTCCACAACGGTGACGTGGCCACGAAGATCAAGCCGCAGCTCGGCGTGCCGGTCTTCGATGACCACAAGGGAACCTACTGGTACAAGGAGAACAAGACCGGAAGCGTGCAGGTCGCTGACACCAACACCAGGATCTCGATCATCAGCGAGCCGCTCAGCGGCTCCACGATGACCGTCCAGGTTGGCGCCTCGCACAAGTAAGCCGGTATCACCGCAGGTCAGAACATGATCGGCCGTCGCCCTCTAGCGGGCGGCGGCCGATCGTGTTTAGGTGCCTCTTGTTCCGTTTCTTATTGACACGACGTCTCACGGGGGAGCGCGGAGTATGGCAGGCGGAGGATTCAGCAAGTTGCCGAACGGCAGTGTGGTCGTCGCGATCACGCTGCCGAGTCCGGCGCAGGGCGTGGGACCGGACACCCCGGTCCGCGTCCTGGTGCACGCGGCCAACCGGGCCCGCGCACTGACCCGGCTGCGCAATCTGGGGCTGCGGGCCGTCTATCTCCGCGGCAACGCCGAGCCGCCCACCCCGGACGAGATCACCGCCGTCCTGCACCATCCGGACGGCGTGCTCTGGCGCGCGAGACCCGAGCGGGCCCAGGAGCTCTGGCACCCGATCCGGGCGCTCCTGAGGCCCGCCCTGCCGGCCCGGCGGAGCTGACCCGGCCCTCCGGCTACACCACGGGCTTGCCGGCGAGCACCACGCCCGCCTCCCGGAGCTCCGTCAGCGCCCGGTCCGTGGTCGCCTCGGAGACGCCCGCGGTCAGATCGAGCAGTACGTGCGTGGCGAAGCCCTCACGGACCGCGTCCAGCGCGGTGGCCCGGACGCAGTGGTCGGTGGCGATGCCGACCACGTCGACCGCGGTCACCCCGCGGTCGCGCAGCCACTCGGCCAGCCCCACACCGTTCTCGTCCAGGCCCTCGAAGCCGCTGTACGCCGCGGCGTACGCGCCCTTGTCGAAGACGGTGTCGATCGCCCCGGAGGCGACCGCGGGCGCGAAATTGGGGTGGAAGCCCACCCCTTCCGTACCGGCCACGCAGTGCGGCGGCCAGGAGTGCTCGAAGTCCGGCGCCGACGAGAAGTGGCTGCCTGGGTCGATGTGGTGATCACGGGTGGCCACCACGTGCCGGTAGCCGGGCTGGGCCTCGCCGATCAGGTCCGTGATGGCGGCGGCGACGTCGGCACCCCCCGCCACCGCGAGGCTCCCGCCCTCACAGAAGTCGTTCTGAACGTCCACGACGATCAAGGCGCGGTGCATGGCGGGTGTCCTTCGGTGGGGGAGGGAACAGCGGAACGGCGGTTACGGGGGTGACAACGAGCCTAGAGACTCGAACCGGCCTTAGGGAGAGGCCTGCGCATTCGGGACGGCCGGGAAATTTCGAGCCCGTCCGGAGATCGGGGGCAAAACGGCCGCGGACCGCCTCCGGCCCCCGCCACCCTCACACGTACTCCGTGGGAATCACCGGCTCGCCCCGCGACAGCTGCATCGCGGACATCGGCAGCCCCGCCCGCGAAGCGATGTGCCGCTCCCGGGCCGCGTCCAGCGGCTCCCGCGCGACCACCTCGCCGGCCCTGACCAGCTCCGCCAGCAGCTGCCGGCCGGCCAGCTCCGGCGGCACCGGACCGGTCCCGATCACCTCCGCCTCGGCCACCCCGTCCTCGTCCAGCCGGCGCGCCGCCCACTTGCGGCCGCCGATGGAGGTCTTCGCGCCCAGCGACTTCTTCGCCACCGGCCGCAGCGGGTCCGCCGGATCGGCGGAGACGGCCCGCGCCACCAGCTTGTAGACCATCGAGCACGTGGGCTGCCCGCTGCCGGTCACCAGCTGCGTGCCCACCCCGTACGCGTCCACCGGGGCCGCGGCCAGCGAGGCGATGGCGTACTCGTCCAGGTCCGAGGTCACCACGATCTTCGTGCCCGTCGCGCCCAGCTCGTCGAGCTGCTGGCGCACCCGGTGCGCGACCAGCAGCAGGTCACCGGAGTCGATCCGGACCGCCCCCAGCCCGGTCCCGGCGACCTCGACCGCCGTCCGGACCGCCGCCGTCACGTCGTACGTGTCGACCAGCAGCGTCGTGTCGCGCCCCAGCGAGTCGACCTGGGCCCGGAACGCGTCGCGCTCGGAGTCGTGCAGCAGGGTGAAGGCGTGGGCGCTCGTGCCGACCGTCGGGATGTTGTAGCGGAAGCCCGCGGCCAGGTCGGAGGTGGTGTCGAAACCGCCGATGTACGCGGCACGGGCCGAGGCCACCGCCGACAGCTCATGGGTGCGCCGTGCACCCATCTCGATCAGCCCGCGCCCGCCCGCCGCCGACGACATCCGCGAGGCCGCGGCGGCGATCGCCGAGTCGTGGTTGAGGATCGACAGGATCACCGTCTCCAGCAGCACGCACTCGGCGAAGGAGCCCTCGACCCGCAGGATCGGCGAGCCGGGGAAGTACACCTCGCCCTCCGGGTAGCCCCAGATGTCCCCGCTGAAGCGGTAATCGGCCAGATAGTCGAGCGTCGGCCCGTCGACGACGTTCTGGTCGCGCAGGAAGGCGAGCATCTCGTCGTCGAAGTGGAAGTTCTCGACCGCGTCCAGAACCCGCCCGATGCCCGCGACGACGCCGTAGCGCCGCCCCTCGGGCAGCCGACGGGTGAACGCCTCGAAAACCGAGCGCCGGCCGGCGGTGCCGGCCTTCAGCGCGGCCTGCACCATCGTGAGCTCGTACTGGTCGGTGAAGAGCGCTGTCGAGGGCACACCGACCCGTCGCCCAAGGTCCGCAGAGTTCATGCCGGGGATGCTACCCCTATTTCGTCAGAGTGACGAGATGGGGGTGTCGCGCCCGGCGCGGTGCCGGGGTCGTTTGTGCGATGCCCCCTCACGAGTGGCAGCATGGGGTAGGTGAGCGTCGCCCCCGTAGAGATCGAACGTCCCGAATCGGCCGAGGAGAACCTCGTTGTCCCCGAGCCCGACGTCCCCTGGGTGACGCTGGTCCACAACGACCCCGTCAACCTCATGAGCTATGTGACCTATGTCTTCCAGGCCTACTTCGGCTACTCCAAGGACAAGGCCCGCAAGCTCATGCTCGACGTCCATCAGAAGGGCCGCGCCGTCGTCTCCAGCGGAAGCCGCGAAGAGATGGAACGCGACGTCCAGGCGATGCACGGCTACGGGCTGTGGGCCACACTCACCCAGGACCGCAACTAGCACCCCACCCGCCCCGCCCGACCACCATCGGAGAGAACCCATGGCCGGCCACTTCGAGGCCACCCCCGGCGGCGGCGCGGCCGTCGCGCTCGACGAGGTGGAGATCGCGATCCTGCGCTCCCTCGCCGTCCAGCTGCTGGAGCTCATCGGCCCCGGCGACGAACCCGCCGAGGGCGAGGACCCGCTCGCCGCGCTCTTCGCCGAGGGCCCCAGCGAACCGCCCACCGACCCCGCCCTGGCCCGGCTCTTCCCCGAGGCCTACGGCGACACCGACGGCGAACTGCGCGCCGCTTCCGCCGAGTTCCGCCGCTTCACCGAGAACGACCTGCGCACCCGTAAACGCGACGACGCCCTCGTCGTCGTGCGCACCCTCGACGCGCTCGTTCCCGCCGGGGACGGCGGTGCCGTGCTCGGGCTCACCGCCGAGGAATGCCGCAGCTGGCTCGGGTCCCTCAACGACCTGCGGCTGACCATCGGCGCCCGGCTGGAGGTCTCCGACGAGGACGGCGGCGAGGAAGGCTCGCTCTACCGGCTCCCCGATACTGATCCGCGCAAACCCATGGTCATGGCCTATCTCTGGCTGGGCGCACTCCAGGAAACGCTCATCGAAACCCTGATGCCGTAACGCGACACAGATGCCGGGCCACTCCGTGTTCGCTCAAAGGACGCTCAAATCCAAATAACGATCACGTCACCTGATCGGCCTTCTTTGCAGTGAGCTGGACACCGTTGTCCGCTTTTTCCTGTGGCGTGCGCCACATAATGTCCGGTGGATCACCGATGTGCCCGTGGTAAATCTTCACGACCACTCGGGGACGCCACCCCTGTTCCCGAGGGCGCTATCGGCCGGTAACCACCGGCGGCACTCCATCCATATCCGGGGGGATCGGGACCTGATCCGCAGCCGCAAGGCGCGGATCGGCGTGGAGAAAGGCGCACCACATGACATCGCCGAAGGTCGACAAGGGACAGGAAGAACCGCAGGCCGCAGCCGCGGACGGCACCTCGGCCGAGGGCTACCAGCGCGCCCTCGGGGCACGGCAGATCCAGATGATCGCGATCGGCGGGGCCATCGGCACCGGCCTTTTCCTCGGCGCCGGCAAGGCCATCGCCAAGGCCGGCCCCAGCCTCATCCTGGCCTATGCCATCGCGGGCCTGGTGATCTTCTTCATCATGCGGGCCCTGGGTGAACTCCTCATGTACCGACCGGTGTCGGGCTCCTTCTCGGAGTACGCCCGCGAATTCATCGGGCCCTTCGCCGGCTTTGTCACCGGCTGGACGTACTGGCTGTTCTGGGTTGTCACCGGAATCACCGAAGTCACCGCAGCGGCCCAGTACATGACGTTCTGGTTCGACATTCCGCAATGGGTTTCCGCACTGATCTTCACAATCATTCTGTACGGCGTGAACCTGATCTCCGTGAAGCTCTTCGGTGAACTCGAATTCTGGTTCTCGATGGTCAAGGTCACCGCCATCGTCGGCATGATCCTCATCTGCGCCGGAATCCTCACCCTCGGCTTCTCCGACGCCGGCGACTCCGCGTCCGTCACCCACCTCTGGGCCGACGGCGGCTTCTTCCCGCACGGCATCACGGGCACCCTGATGACCCTGCAGATCGTGATGTTCGCCTTCCTCGCCGTCGAGCTCGTCGGCGTCACCGCGGGCGAGTCCAAGGACCCGAAGAGCGTCCTGCCCAAGGCGATCAACACCGTGCCGTGGCGCATCGCCGTCTTCTACGTCGGCGCCCTCGTCATGATCCTCTCGGTGGTCCCCTGGACCGAGTTCCAGCCGGGCATCTCGCCCTTCGTCGCCGCCTTCCAGAAGATGGGCCTCGGTCTCGGCGCGGGCATCGTCAACTTCGTCGTCCTGACCGCGGCGCTCTCCTCCTGCAACTCCGGCATGTACTCCACCGGCCGAATGCTGCGCGACCTCGCGCTCAACGGACAGGGCCCGAAGGTCTTCACCCGGCTGACCAGGAGCGGCACCCCGCTCGTCGGCACCACCGTCTCGGCCGCCCTCATGCTCGTCGGCGTCTGGATCAACTACCAATGGCCCGGCGACGCCTTCACCTACGTCGTCTCCTTCGCCACCATCTCCGGCATGTGGGCCTGGATCATGATCCTCGTCAGCCAGATCCGCTACCGTCGGCTGGCCGACCGCGGCGTCCTTGCGCAATCCGGCTTCCGAGCCCCCGGCGCCCCGTACACCAGCATCTTCTCCCTCGCCTTCATCGGCATGGTCATCGTGATGATGGGCATCGACAAGGACGCCAGGATCTCGCTGTACTGCGCGCCGCTGTGGGCCCTGATCCTCGGCGTCTCGTACCTGGTCCTCAAGGCCCGCAACCCCGGGAACAAGGCCTTCGCCGGCCGCTGAGACCACCGGAATTTCCCCGGACGGGCAGCCGCCCCGGCAGCCGCCCCAAGGGACGCGTCCACGATGCGGGCCCCCGCGTACCACTCCTCGGTACGCGGGGGCCCGTCGTCCTATCCTGGGCGCCATGCTGACCATCACCCAGGCGCTGTACGACCAGATCGTCGCGCACTCCCGCGCCGACCACCCCGACGAGGCGTGCGGCGTGGTCGCCGGGCCGGCCGGAACCGGCCGCGCCGAACGCTTCATCCCCATGCTCAACGCGGCCCGCTCTCCCACGTTCTACGAATTCGACTCGGCCGACCTCCTCAAGCTCTACCGCGACATGGACGACCGCGACGAGGAACCGGTGATCGTCTACCACTCGCACACGGCGACCGAGGCCTATCCCTCCCGCACCGACGTCACGTACGCCAACGAACCCGGCGCCCACTACGTCCTCGTATCGACCGCCGACGCCGACGGCGCTGGACCCTTCCAGTTCCGCTCGTACCGCATCGTGGACGGCGAGATCACCGAGGAGGAGATCGAGGTCGTCGACGCCTGCAGCGCCGTCTGACCCCGCCACCGGCATCCCGCTGCACGGCCGGACAGGGCCGCCGACCCGGCCCTGTCCGCCTGTCGAACGCCAACCATCCGCCAGGTGAGATCACATTCCAGATTCCGGACCGGGAATCGATACGATGAGCGCATGGTTCTCCATGACGTGAGCGACAAGACGCCGGGCATGCTGCTCGTGGCGCGCCTGCACGTCGATCTGTGCCGGCTCTCCAGCGCGATCTGTACGAACCACCGGACCGCCGGCCGCGAAGCCTGAGCCGGGCCGAGGCCCGGCGCCGCCCGGCCGGGCGCCACCCACACACGTACCACCCCCGCGCGGGGGCAGAGCCGCGCGTCCCACGCCCACCGCCACCACTCCGCTTCGACAGGAGCCCACGCCATGGCCATCGAGGTCCGCATCCCGACCATCCTCCGCACCTACACCGACGGCGCCAAGGCTGTCGAGGCCGAAGGAGAGACCCTCGCCGACCTCTTCGAGGACCTGGAGACCCGCCACACCGGCATCCGTGAGCGCATCGTCGACGGCACCGAGCTCCGCCGCTTCGTGAACGTGTACCTCAACGACGAGGACGTCCGCTTCCTCGACGGCATCTCCACCAAGCTCAGCGACGGCGACAGCATCACCATCCTCCCGGCCGTCGCCGGCGGCATGAACTGATGCGCTACGACAGCCCGCTCGCCGCAGTGGGCAACACCCCGCTCGTCCGCCTGCCGCGGCTGTCACCGTCGAACGACGTCCGCATCTGGGCCAAGCTGGAGGACCGCAACCCCACCGGCTCGATCAAGGACCGCCCCGCGCTCCACATGGTCGAGCAGGCGGAGAAGGACGGCAGGCTCACCCCCGGCTGCACCATCCTCGAACCCACCAGCGGCAACACCGGCATCTCGCTCGCCATGGCGGCCACGCTCAAGGGCTACCGCATCGTCTGCGTCATGCCCGAGAACACCTCGCAGGAGCGGCGCGACCTGCTCACCATGTGGGGCGCCGAGATCATCTCCTCCCCGGCGGCCGGCGGCTCCAACACCGCCGTCCGCGTCGCCAAGGAGCTGTCGGCGCAGCATCCCGACTGGGTGATGCTCTACCAGTACGGCAACCCGGACAACGCGGGTGCCCACTACGCCACCACCGGCCCGGAGATCCTCGCCGACCTCCCCTCGATCACCCACTTCGTGGCGGGCCTCGGCACCACGGGCACGCTCATGGGTGTCGGCCGCTATCTGCGCGAGCACGTCGAGGGCATCAAGATCGTCGCCGCCGAGCCGCGCTACGACGACCTGGTCTACGGCCTGCGCAACCTCGACGAGGGCTTCGTCCCCGAGCTCTACGACGCCTCGGTCCTCACCACCCGCTTCTCCGTCGGCTCAGCCGACGCCGTCACCCGCACCCGCGAACTCCTCCAGCAGGAGGGCATCTTCGCGGGCGTCTCCACCGGCGCCGCGCTGCACGCCGCGATCGGCGTGGGCAACAAGGCGGTCAAGGCCGGCGAGCCGGCCGACATCGTCTTCGTCGTCGCCGACGGCGGCTGGAAGTACCTGTCGACGGGCGTCTACACAGCCCCCACGACAGAAGCGGCCATCGAAACGCTCCAGGGCCAGCTCTGGGCCTAGCGGCTCGCGCCGCACCTCACCCGGACGCCGGGGACTCGGACCACGCAGGTCCGGGCCCCGGCGTCCGCCGTGTCCGGGGGTGCTGCCCCCGGACCCCCGCTCCTCAATCGCCGGAGGGGCTTGTTCCGGTACCCCACCCTCCCCCCGGCACGGCACCCCTTCCATCGAACCGGTGACAGCACAGGTGAGTTCCCCCACAACGGCACGCTCCGGAGGAGCGACCGGCTCTGTCGCGCCTTACGCTCGACAAACCGCTCCACGAACCGCACGAGCCCTCCCCGCTCCCACGTCTCGGAGGTTCACGCTCCATGAAGCTCACCGTCGTCGGATGCTCCGGCTCGTTCCCGTCCGCGGGATCGGCATGCTCGAGCTACCTCGTAGAGGCCGACGGCTTCAGGCTGCTCCTCGACATGGGCAACGGCGCCCTCGGCGAGCTGCAGCGCCACGTCGGTCTGTACGACCTCGACGCCATCTTCCTCAGCCACCTGCATGCCGATCACTGCATCGACATGTGCGCGTACTTCGTCGTCCGCTACTACCCGCACGACGGCGGACGCCCGGCCCCCATCCCGGTCTACGGCCCCGACGGCACGGAGCAGCGGCTCACCACCGCCCACGCCGACACCCCGTCCGAGCACGCGATGGGCGAGGTCTTCGACTTCCACACGCTGAAGGCCGGCTCGTTCGAGATCGGCCCCTTCTCGGTCCGTACGGAGAAGCTCCGCCACCCGGTCGAAACGTTCGGCATCCGCATCGAGCACGGTGGCCGCTCGCTCACGTACTCGGGCGACACCGGCGCCTGCGAGGCCCTGGACGAGCTGGCCGAGGGCGCCGACCTCTTCCTCTGCGAGGCGTCGTTCGTCCACGGCAAGGAGGACATCCCGGACCTCCACCTCAACGGCCGCGAGGCAGGCGAGCTCGCCGCCCGCGCCCAGGTGGGACGCCTGGTCCTCACCCACATCCCGCCGTGGACCGATGCCGGCCGCAACCTGTCCGACGCCCGCGAGGTCTTCGACGGCCCGACGGAGCTGGCGGTCCCGGGCGCGGTCTACGAGATCTGACGACGCCCGGTACGCACGACGGAGCCCTCACCTTCCGCCGGGAAGGTGAGGGCTCCGTCGTGCGTACGGAAGGACCGGACTACTTGGCCTCGGCCTTGGCGAGCTCAGCCAGCTCCTCGTCGGACTCACGGCCCGGCGTCGGCAGGTTGAACTTGGTGATCGCGAAGCGGAAGACCACGTAGTAGATCACCGCGAAGCAGAGTCCCACCAGAACCAGCAGCCAC
Organism: Streptomyces sp. NBC_01260; assembly: GCF_036226405.1. NCBI lineage: Bacteria > Bacillati > Actinomycetota > Actinomycetes > Kitasatosporales > Streptomycetaceae > Streptomyces > Streptomyces sp. NBC_01260. Next base: position 5,336,884 of record NZ_CP108464.1, read on the forward strand.
GGCTTCGTCGCGATGCCGAGGTTCAGGAAGAAGTCGACCGCACCGGCGGAGAAGCCGAAGCCGTCCTTCATCCCGAGCGCCCAGGTCAGGGCCATCGAGACACCCGTGAGCACCGCGTGGATCGCGTACAGCACCGGGGCGATGAACATGAAGGTGAACTCGATCGGCTCGGTCACACCGGTCACGAACGCGGTGGCGGCGAGCGAGAACATCATGCCGCCGACGACCTTGCGGCGCTCCGGACGGGCGCAGTGGACGATCGCCAGGCAGGCCGCCGGGAGGGCGAACATCATGATCGGGAAGAAGCCGGTCATGAACTGTCCGGCCTGCGGGTCGCCGGCCAGGAAGCGGGCGATGTCGCCGTGGGAGCCCTGGTAGTCACCGGCCTGGAACCACGGGAAAGAGTTCAGCAGGTGGTGCATGCCGATCGGGATCAGCGCACGGTTGGCGACACCGAAGATGCCCGCGCCGACCGCGCCGGAACCGACCAGCCACTCGCCGAAGTTGTGCAGCAGGGTGCCGAGCACCGGCCAGATCAGACCGAAGATGATGCCGATGACCAGACCCGCGAAGGCGGAGAGGATCGGGACCAGGCGGCGGCCGCTGAAGAAGCCCGCCCAGTCGGGCAGCTTCGTCCGGTAGAACTTCTGGTACAGCAGGGCCACGACTATGCCCATCACGACGCCGCCGAGCACACCGGCGTCGACCGGCGCGTCACTCATGACGACCTTGCCGTCCACGACCCCGGCCACCTGCGGCAGGTTGCTGTCGGTGAACGTGGCGAGCACCTTCTGGAAGACCAGGTAACCGGTGACCGCGGCGAGCGCGGTCGAGCCGTCCGACTTCTTGGCGAAGCCGATCGCGATGCCCACGGCGAACAGCAGCGCCATGTTGTCCAGAATGGCGCCGCCGCCCGCGGCCATGTAGCCCGCGAGCTTCGTGATGAAGGTCGGGAAGGACTCGCGGCCGAGCATGTCGGGGTTGCCGAGACGCACCAGCAGTGCGGCGGCGGGCAGCACCGCGACCGGCAGCATGAGGCTGCGGCCGATGCGCTGCATGACCGCCATCGCGCCGGCGCCCCTCTTTTTGGTGACCGCGGGTGCGGTGCCAACCGTGGACATCAACTTCCTCCATTGGGCAAGGCGCCGCCCTGGCCAATGCGGGGACGGGAGACGACGACTCGAGAAACGCGGCAGAAATGCCGCGTGGTCTGGACCACTCAGTGGTGTAGACCAGTTGTAGCACGGTGAGGGTTAGATAAGGAACCTGCAATTTCCGACTACTTTGCAGTAGCCATCACCCACGCACGGTGACATCCCGAAGGCCCCCGGACCGAGTGGTCCGAGGGCCTTGGCAGAACGGGGCCGCGGCCCTGCCCAGCGGCTACTTCGTGAGGTTTTTCTCGATCTCCTCCTCCACCTCGTCGGGCTCCCGCCCCGGCGTCTGGAGGTTGAACCTGGTGATAGCGAACCGGAAGATCACGTAGTACACCGCGGCGAATCCCAGGCCGATCGGGATGATCAGCCATGGTTTGGTGGCCAGACTCCAGTTGATGACGTAGTCGATCAGGCCTGCCGAGAAGCTGAAGCCGTCCTTCACCCCGAACGCCCACGTGAGCGCCATCGACACACCCGTGAGTACCGCGTGGATCGCGTAGAGCAAGGGCGCGACGAACAGGAACGAGTACTCGATCGGCTCCGTGATTCCCGTCACGAACGACGTCAGACCGACCGACAGCATCATGCCGCCGACCGCCTTGCGGCGATGCGGCTTCGCACAGTGATAGATCGCCAGCGCCGCCGCCGGCAGAGCGAACATCATGACCGGGAAGAAGCCCGTGGTGAACTGACCGGCCGTCGGGTCGCCCGCCAGGAACCGGTTGATGTCACCGTGCACGACCGTCCCGTCCGGCTTGGTGAAATCGCCGAACTGGAACCAGACGAACGTGTTCAGGAACTGATGCATACCGATCACCAGCAGGGCGCGGTTGGCCACACCGAAGATGCCCGACCCCAGCCAGTCCAGGTCCACCAGCCACTTCGAGAAGCTCGTCAGACCGTCACCGATCGGCTGCCACACCCACGCGCACAGCGCCGCGAACAGCAGGGCGACGAACGCCATGATGATCGGGACGAGCCGCCGGCCGTTGAAGAAGCCCAGCCAGTCCACCAGCTTGACCCGGTGGTACCGCTGCCAGAACCAGGCCGACATCAGACCCATCACGATGCCGCCGAACACCCCCGGGTTCTGGTACGCGGCCGCCGTCACCTGCGCGTCGTCCGTGACACACGTACCGAACCAGGTCCCGCCCGACACGAACGTCGAACCGCCCGCGCAGTCCACCGGAAAGGCGTGCAGCACCGCGTAATAGACGAGGAAACCCGTCACCGCCGCCAGCGCCGTCGAACCGTCCGACTTCTTCGCCATGCCGATCGCGACACCGACACAGAACAACAGCGGAAGACCGAGCCCCGAGTCGAGCAGCGCGCCACCGGCAGCCGCGAACACCTTGGCGAGATTGTTCCAGCCCAGACCTTCGTCACCGAAGACGTCCGGCTGGCCGAGCCGGTTGAGGATGCCCGCCGCCGGCAGCACGGCGATCGGGAGCTGAAGGCTGCGCCCCATCTTCTGGAGGCCCTGGAACAGGCCGTTCCACCATCGCTTCTGTGGGATCGCTGCGCTGCTGGAGCTCATCGGCATCCTCCCGGAACAAGCCATGGCTGGGGGTCGTTGCAAACTGGTGTAGACCAGTTGCGGTACGGTGCGGAGCCCGCCCGGAAGACAAGGCACCGGTGATCGTCATCATTGGCGATGGCTCGACTGCTCGCTCGCGAAGTTGGGCCAACCGTGCGTTACCGTGACGAAACGGACCCATGGTGGGCCGTCACATGTACGTGAAGAACCAGGGAGAAGGCCATGGCCAGCAAGGCTGAGAAGATCGTCGCCGGGCTCGGCGGAATCGACAACATCGAAGAGGTCGAAGGCTGCATCACCCGCCTCCGCACCGAGGTCATCGACCCGAGCAAGGTCGACGAAGCCGCGCTCAAGGCCGCCGGCGCCCACGGCGTCGTCAAGATGGGCACCGCGATCCAGGTCGTCATCGGCACCGACGCGGACCCCATCGCCGCCGACATCGAAGACATGATGTGACCCACCGCTGAACCCGTACGGGCCCACCGGCCCGACACCCCGCAGGCCCCGCCCCCACCAGGACGGGGCCTGCGGCGCACCCGGCGGCAAGCACACCCGCGCACCGCAACGACCCGCTCCCCGCACCCGATAAAGTCGACGCCATGTCTCGTATCGACGGCCGCACCCACGACCAGCTCCGCCCCGTCACCATCGAACGCGGATGGAGCAAGCACGCCGAAGGATCCGTACTCATCTCCTTCGGCGACACCAAAGTCTTCTGCACCGCCTCCGTCACCGAAGGCGTCCCGCGCTGGCGCAAGGGCAGCGGCGAAGGCTGGGTCACCGCCGAGTACTCCATGCTGCCCCGCTCCACCAACACCCGCGGCGACCGCGAATCCGTACGCGGCAGGATCGGCGGCCGCACCCACGAGATCAGCCGCCTCATCGGCCGCTCGCTGCGCGCCGTCATCGACTACAAGGCCCTCGGCGAGAACACCGTCGTCCTGGACTGCGACGTCCTCCAGGCCGACGGCGGCACCCGCACCGCCGCCATCACCGGCGCCTATGTCGCCCTCGCCGACGCCGTCACCTGGGCCCAGGGCAAGAAGATCATCAAGCCCGGCCGCAAGCCGCTGACCGGCACCGTCTCCGCCATCAGCGTCGGCATCGTCGACGGCACCCCCCTCCTCGACCTCTGCTACGAGGAGGACGTCCGCGCCGAGACCGACATGAACGTCGTCTGCACAGGCGACGGCCGCTTCGTCGAGGTCCAGGGAACCGCCGAGGCCGAGCCGTTCGACCGCAAGGAACTCAACGCCCTCCTGGACCTCGCCGCCGCAGGCTGCGTCGACCTCACCGCCTTCCAGAACGACGCCCTCAGCCGCGCACTCGGCGAGTAGGGCCGGGTAAAGAAGCAACCAAGTACCCACTCCACAGCGTCGATACGAGTACGGGCGCACGGGTCGAACCGTGCGCCCGTCCGTGTATCCGCACCCGGGGAGGGACCACACCATGGCCGCGCGACACCGACGCCACCGCACCGCACTGGCCATCACCACCGCACTGCTGACCGCCACCGCGGCGGCCGGCTGCGGCGCCATCGACAAGGCGATCGGCTGCGTGCAGACCGCCGACGCCATCGCCACCAGCGTGGACAACCTCCAGCAGGCCGTCACGGACGCCTCGAACGACCCCAGCCAGGCCTCCGAAGCCCTCGACGACATCGAGAAGGAACTCGGCGACCTCGGCGACAAGACCGACAACGCCGACCTCGGCAAGGCCGTCGACGACCTCCGGGACGGCGTCGGCAACGTCCGCGACTCCATCGACAAGGGCGACGACACCCCCGACATCACCCCGGTCACCGACGCGGCCAAGGAGATCGGCAAGGTCTGCACCCCGTAATCCCCGGTGGCGCCTGCGGCGATAATCGACCCATGACCCGCCTCATCCTCGCCACCCGCAACGCCGGGAAGATCACCGAACTCCACGCGATCCTCGCCGACGCAGGCCTCACCCACGAACTCGTCGGCGCGGACGCGTACCCCGAGATCCCCGACGTCAAGGAAACCGGCGTCACCTTCGCCGAGAACGCCCTGCTCAAGGCCCACGCCCTCGCCCGGGCGACCGGCCACCCCGCCATCGCCGACGACTCCGGCCTCTGCGTCGACGTACTCGGCGGCGCCCCCGGCATCTTCTCGGCCCGCTGGGCCGGCACCCACGGCGACGACCAGGCCAACCTGGACCTGCTCCTGGCCCAGCTCTCCGACATCGACGCCCCGCACCGCGCCGCCCACTTCGCCTGCGCCGCCGCCCTCGCGCTCCCCGACGGCACGGAACGCGTGGTCGAGGGCCGCCTCCTGGGCACCCTGCGCCACACCCCGTCCGGCACCCACGGCTTCGGCTACGACCCGATCCTCCAGCCGGAGGGCGAGACCCGGACCTGCGCGGAACTGACCCCGGCGGAGAAGAACGCGATCAGCCACCGCGGCTTGGCGTTCCGGGGGCTGGTGCCGGTGGTGCGGGAACTGGTGGGGTGAGCTCGCAGACACGGAAACGGCCTGCGCACCGATTCTCGGTGCCCAGGCCGTTTCGCTCAGTGCGGCGGAAGGGATTCGAACCCTCAAGCCGTTTCACGGGCCACAGATCCTAAGTCTGCTGTGTCACCTCTGCACCACCGCCGCCGACCGCCTGCCATATTACCGGGCAGGCCACCGGGGTGGTAGGCGAGTTCTGTGCCTACGCTGTTCGGCGTGCGCCCCCGCGGCACCACGTGTCGGTGATGGCATGGCAGTTCGGGCAGAGGAATCGAAGGTTCTCGGCGCGGTCATCGCCCCGGTCGCCGTTGATGTGGTCGACCTCCAAGGTGATGGGCTTGCCGTGCCAGACAGGCTTCGTTCCACATTCGGAGCAGCGCTCCGGTGTGCCGATCTCGACTAGGGCTCGCCGCAGGACCGCGGTTCGTACGTCGCTTGGCGTCGTGCTTCACCAGTACTTCATCGGGGCGTTTTGAGGGAGTCGGGCCCGGCCTGCCGCGCTGGTGTGCCTGCCCAAGGAAATGCGACGGCCGCGCGTTCGCGGCCCCGTACGGATCAACGAACCGTTTATCGGAGAGTCACGTCCGTTGTCCGACAAGATGCGGAACGGCCCGTACCGCTTCCGTTGAAGCGGTACGGGCCGTTGAAGGGGGACGGGGGTCAGAACTTCGGGTCCGGTGTCTGGGACGCGACCAGTTCCTCCGCCTCCTCGCTCGTCTCCACCGAGGGCGGCGATCCGTCCAGGGGCTTGTTGGCCGTTTCCTTCATGCAGGCCACGGCGATCACGCCGACCACGGCCGCGCCCATCGCGTAGTACGCCGGCATCAGGTTGCTGCCCGTCACGCTGATCAGGGCCGTGATGACGAGCGGGGTCGTACCGCCGAAGATCGACGCCGACAGGTTGTAGCCCACCGACAGGGAGCCGTACCGGACCTGGGTGGGGAACAGGGCCGGGAGGGCGGCGGACATGGTGCCGAGCATGCAGACCAGGGAGAGGCCCAGCATCAGCATGCCGATGGTGATGGCCGGGATGCTGCCCTGCCGGATGAGCAGGAAGGCGGGGAGGGAGAGGATCAGGAAGCCGAGCATGCCCGTCATCAGGAGCGGCTTGCGGCCGAAGTGGTCGGAGAGCTTGCCGACCTGGCTGATGATCAGCATCAGGAAGACCATGACGCCGAGCAGGATGAGCAGTCCGTGGGTCTCGCTGTAGCCGAGCTCGTCGGAGAGGTACGTCGGCATGTACGACAGCAGCATGTAGTCGGTGATGTTGTACGCGCCGACCAGGCAGATGCAGAGGATCAGCGTCGGCCAGTACTCGCGGAAGATCTTGGCGAGGTCGCCCTTGGCGCTCGTCTCGACGCCGTCCGCCGCCTCGGAGGCGTGTGCGGTGCCGCCCTCCAGTTTCTGGAAGGCCGGGGTCTCGTCGAGGCGCAGTCGCAGGTAGAGGCCGACGAGGCCGAGCGGGCCGGCGACGAGGAAGGGGATGCGCCAGCCCCAGGACTCCATCTGCTCGTTGTCCAGGAGTGCGTAGAGCAGGGTGACCAGTCCGGAGGCCCCGACGTAGCCGGCGAGTGTGCCGAATTCGAGGAAGCTGCCGAAGTAGCCGCGCCGCTTGTCGGGGGCGTACTCGGCGATGAAGGTGGAGGCGCCGCCGTACTCGCCGCCGGTCGAGAAGCCCTGGAGCATCCGGAAGAAGATGAGCAGGATGGGGGCCCAGACGCCGATGGCTTCGTGGGAGGGAATGATCCCGATCGCGAAGGTGCCGATCGCCATCATGATCATGGTGAGGGCGAGGATCTTCTTGCGGCCGACCTTGTCACCCATGGGGCCGAAGAACATGCCACCGAGGGGGCGCACGAGGAAGGCGACGGCGAAGGTGGCGAAGGAGGAGAGGAGCTGGGTGGTGTCGCTCCCCGACGGGAAGAAGACATGGCCCAGGGTGGCGGCCATGTAGGAGTAGATACCGAAGTCGAACCACTCCATGGCGTTGCCGAGAGAGGCCGCTTTCACCGCCCGCTTGACGGCCTGGTCGTCCGTGACGGTGATGTCCGTCCGGCGCAACCTGGGGTTCTTCCGCTTGCGGATGGCTCGGAAGAGGGCGGGATGGCGTTTGACCGCTTCAGGGTCGGCCGCCTGGTGGGGGTCGGAGGCCGCCATGGCCGGGTCCTTTCCTCGGTGGGTGTTCCAGGGAAGGCTTCTGCGCGGTCATGGCGGTCGCAAACCGAATCGACGGGAGATTGGGATGTCCATCACATTTTTTCGGCCATTCGGCTCAATCCCCGACTGTCAGATACCGAGGTCCTTGATGATCTTGGCGACGTGGCCGGTGGCCTTGACGTTGTAGAAGGCGTGTTCGACCTTGCCTTCCTCGTCGACGACGATCGTGGAGCGGATGACGCCCGTCACTGTTTTGCCGTAGAGCTTCTTCTCGCCGAAGGCGCCGTAGGCCTCCAGGGTCTCCTTGGCCGGGTCGCCGACGAGGGTGACCTTGAGGTTCTCCTTCTCGCGGAACTTGGCGAGCTTCTCGGGCTTGTCGGGGGAGACGCCGATGACGTCGTATCCGGCGCCGGCCAGGAGGTCGAGGTTGTCGGTGAAGTCGCAGGCCTGCTTGGTGCAGCCGGGGGTGAGGGCGGCGGGGTAGAAGTAGACGATGACTTTGCGGCCCTTGTGGTCGGCGAGCGCGATGTCGTTGCCGTCGGCGTCGGGGAGGGTGAAGGCGGGGGCGGTGTCGCCGGGCTGGAGTCGCTCGCTCATGGTTCTCCTCGTTGGTACGTGGGGTGTACGGGACCGAGAGTAATAGGGGTGCCGCCGGGTGCGGGGGCGACCGAGCTGACAGACTGTCGATGAAGGTTTACCGGACGAGGACCACGGAGGCGGCGCAGTGTCGGATGCCAGGAGCCCTGCGCAGATCGAGGCGGACATCATCACCAGGCGTGAGCAGCTCGCGGTGGTGCTCGATGAGATCGGGGTGCGGGTGCACCCGAAGACGATCATTGGTGATGCGAAGGCGAAGGCCGCCGAGGCCGTGGACCGGACGGCCGGGCGGGCGTTCGTCGCGGTGAACCGGACGGTTTCGGACGTGCGGGCCCAGTTTGTGACGGAGGACGGTGCGCCGCGGCTGGAGCGGGTGATTCCGGCGGCGTTGCTCGCGGTGGGTGTGGTGGGTCTGCTCACGGTGTCGGCGCGACGGCGCAGGAAGTAGTGGTCCTGCGTTGCGGGGTGCCCCCTCGGGCGTGCGGTGGCGGGTCGGCCAGGTAGGTTGCGGGGCGTGAGCGAGAACGCGGACGACAAGCTGCCCATCCGGATGCTGCACGACCGTGTGCTGGTCCGGTCCGATTCGCCCGAGGGTGAGCGGCGTTCCGGCGGGGGCATTCTGATTCCGGCGACGGCTGCGGTCGGTCGCCGGCTGGGGTGGGCCGTGGTGGTCGCGGTGGGGCAGAACGTGCGGACGGTGGAGCCGGGGGACCGGGTGCTGTACGACCCCGAGGACCGTGCCGAGGTCGAGGTGCGGGGGGTGGCGTATGTGCTGATGCGGGAGCGGGATCTGCATGCGGTGGCCGCGGACCGGTTCGAGGGTTCGGTGGATTCGACGGGCCTGTACTTGTAGTTCGTCGGCGTGACTGTGGTGAGTGTGGCCTGGTGACCGTTGTCACCAGGCCTTTTGCCTGTTCTTTGCTACGGTGGTGGGACCCCGACGAGACGCGCCGTACCGGGCTTCGCAAAGACGACGCACCCCGTGTTGTTCATGTGTGTGTCGTCGGAGGTTCTGTCATGGCGTGGGTTCTGCTGCTGGTCGCCGGTCTGCTGGAAGTGGCCTGGTCGATCGGGATGAAGTACACCGAGGGGTTCACCCGGTTGTGGCCGAGTGTGTTCACGGGTCTCGGGATCGTGGCGAGCATGGTGTTGCTGTCCCATGCGGCGCGGACGCTGCCCATCGGTACGGCGTACGGCGTGTGGGTGGGTATCGGTGCGGCGGGTGCCGCGGTGCTGGGCATGGTGGTGCTGAACGAGCCGGTGACGGCGGCCCGGATCTTCTTCGTGTGTCTGCTGCTGGTGGCTGTCGTGGGGCTGAAGGCGACTTCGGGTCACTGACGGGTCAGGCCGGCTGCGCCCGGCTCCGGGGTTTTCGGAGCACTTCTCACAGGCGGCCCGGGGCGCGGCTGCCGCGGGCGCCTTCGAGGAGGCCACCGGTGGTGCCTCCGCCTCCGCCGCCGCCGCCGCTGCCGGTGGTGCCGCCTCCGCCTCCGCCGCTGCCGGTGGTGCCGCCGCCGCCGCCTCCTCCGCCGGTGGTGCCTCCGCCGTTGCCCCCGCCTCCGGTGTTGGTTCCGCCGCCTGTTCCGCCGCCCGTACTGCCTCCGGTGTCGGTGCCGCCGGTGGGGGGTGTGGTGGCGGGTGAGCTTTCCGGGACGGAGGGGGTGAAGGCCGGCGGGCTGGGCAGGCTGGGCGGAGTGCTCGGGGTGATGCGGGAGGGGGCTCTGGACGGCTGCCTGGTGTTGCCGGGCGTGGTGTTCTCCTTGCTGGGCAGCTGGGTGTCGTCGGCGCCGCTCTCCAGGTCGAGGGTGAAGTTCTTGACGGGGGTGCCGCGCAGGGCGGCGCCGGTGTACTGGGCCCAGGTCTCGGCGGGGGCGCCGCCGCCGTTGATGCGGGGCAGCCCGAGTGCGCCGTAGAGCGGTTTCTGTACGCCGGTGGTGGGGTCCTGGCCCATGACGGCGATGACGGTGGCGAGGTCGGGGGTGTAGCCGGCGAACCAGGCGGCCTTGTCCTCCTCGGCGGTGCCGGTCTTGCCGGCGGCGGGGCGGCCCGCGCCCTGGGCGGCGGTGCCGGTGCCGCCGTCGACGACGCTCCGGAGGATCGAGGTGGTGGTGTCGGCTGCCTGGCGGCCGACGGCCTGCTTGGTGGTGCGGTCGGGGATCGTGACGGCCGCGCCGTCCTTGGTGACCTTGTCGACGAGGATGTGGGGGCCGTGCTTGCCGTGGCCGGCGAGGGTGGCGTAGGCGTCGGTCATGTCCAGGACGCTGGCGGTGGCGGGGCCCAGCGCGATCGACGGGGATGCCGTGAGGTCGGGCGTGTCCTTGGGGATGCCGAGGTCGACGGCGGTCTGCCGGACCTTGCCGGGGCCGACGTCCTGTGCCATCTGGGCGTAGACGGCGTTGACGGACCTGTCGGTGGCGGTGGTGACGGTGATGGGCCCGTAGCTGATGTCGTCCTCGTTGGACGGGGCGTATCCGGTGGGTCCGTCGGGGCCCTGGACCATGCGTTTGTTGGTGCCGTCGTAGACGGTGCGGGGGGTGATGCGTCGGCCGTCCCGGGTGGTGGAGTCGTTGGCGACGGCAGAGGTGAAGACGAACGGCTTGAAGGTGGAGCCGACCTGGTAGTCGGTGCGGGTCGCGTTGTTGACGTACTGCTTGGTGTAGTCGATGCCGCCGTACATGGCGACGACGCGGCCGGTCGCGGGGTCGATGGAGGCGCCGCCGACGCGGACGTTGCGGTCGGCCTCGCGGTTGGCCGAGGTCTTGGACATGACGTTGTCGTCGACGGCTTTGACGAGGGCTTCCTGCTTCTTCTTCTCCAGGGTGGTGGTGATCCGGTAGCCGCGGGTGGCGAGGGTCTTCTCGTCGAGGATGTCGTTCTGGACGAGGTAGTCCTCGACGGCCTGGACGATGTAGCCGCGTTGGCCGGAGAGGCTGTTGGCGGGCTTGACCCGGCCGGGTACGGGAAAGGTCATGGCGGCGCGTTGGCCGGCGCTGAGCCAGCCCTCCTTGACCATGCCGTTGAGGACGTAGTTCCAGCGGGCGACGGCCGCGCTCTTGTTCTCGGGGTGGGTGACGACGTCGTAGGCGCTGGGTGCGTTGAGCAGGGAGGCGAGGTAGGCGCCCTGGGCGGTGGTGATGTCGCCGATGTCCTTGTTGTAGTAGGCCTGGGCGGCGGCCTGGATGCCGTAGGCGTTGCGGCCGAAGTAGCTGGTGTTGAGGTAGCCCTCGAGGATCTGGTTCTTGGATGCCTCGCGGTTGAGCTTGATCGCGATGAAGAATTCCTTGATCTTGCGGCCGATGGTCTGTTCCTGGCCCAGGTAGTAGTTCTTGACGTACTGCTGGGTGATGGTCGAGCCGCCCTGTTTGCCCTTGCCGGCGAGGGTGTTCCAGCCGGCCCGGAACATCGCCTTGATGTCGACGGCGCGTTCGGAGTAGAAGTTGCGGTCCTCGGCGGCGAGGACGGCGTGCTGGACGGTGCGGGGGACCTGGGCGAGTTTGATGTTCTCCCGGTTGACCTCGCCGTCGCGGGCGATGACGCTGCCGTCCTTGTAGAGGTAGACGTTGGACTGGGCGGTGGCGCTGGCGTTGGCGGAGGGGATGTCGACGAGCTGGTACCCGGCGATGAAGCCGCCGATCAGGACCAGGACGATGAGGAGGATGCCGCCGAGCACCATCCGCCAGGTGGGGACGGCGCGGCGCCAGCCCGTGCGTTTGGGGCGCTTGGGGCGTTTGGGTTTCTTCTGCTTCTTCCCGGCGGTGGGGTCCGTGGCCGGGGCGCCCTGTTCCCCGGCGGCGGCGGCGTCGGCAGGCAGGCCCTGGGGGCTCCAGCCCCGGGGGGCGGGGTCCCCACCCTGCTGCTGTGGCTCGTCGCTCATATCGGTGCAGACTCCTTGGCCGCGGTCAGTTCCCCCATAGTGCACTTTTCTCCGTAATAACTACCGGATCGACCCCCGAAAAGCGGTCGCGGCGGCTGCCCCGACTGGGCTAAGCTCGTGCGCTTTGGTGCCCACGGGCGGTGTGGCGCCCAAGTGCCGGGGGTGGGGTGCTGTGCGGCTCTATGCGGTGGTGGCGGCGGGTGGGTTCCGGCGCTATGCCACGTACCGGATCGCGACGGTCGCGGGGGTGTTCACCAACACCGTCTTCGGTTTCATCATGGCGTACACCTATGTGGCGCTGTGGGACGAGCGTCCGCAGCTCGGTGGATACGACATGTCGCAGGCGCTCACCTATGTCTGGCTGGGGCAGGCGCTGCTGATGACGTGCGCGATGATGGGCGGCGGTTTCGAGGACGAGCTGATCGAGCGGATCCGTACCGGCGACATCGCGGTCGATCTCTACCGGCCGGTCGATCTGCAACTGTGGTGGCTGGCCGGTGACCTGGGGCGCGCGGCATTCCACCTGCTGGGGCGCGGCATCGTGCCGATGCTGCTGGGTTCGGCCGCCTTCGATCTGGCACTGCCCGCGTCGCCGGGGATCTGGCCGGCGTTCCTGGTCTCGGTGGCGCTCGGGGTCGTGGTGAGTTTCGCGATCCGCTATCTGGTCGCGCTGTCCGCGTTCTGGCTGATGGACGGGGCGGGCGCGGCGCAGATCGCGTTCCTTGCGGGGATGTTCTTCTCCGGGCTGCTGCTGCCGCTGAACCTGTTCCCGGGGCTGCTGGGCGAGGTGGCGCGGGCGTTGCCGTGGTCGGCGCTGCTGCAGGTGCCGGCCGATGTGTTCCTGGGCAAGCACACGGGATGGGGTCTGGTGCGGGCGTACGGGTTCCAGGCGGGGTGGGCGCTGGCGTTGCTGCTGGCGGGGCGGCTGTTGCAGTCGGCGGCGACGCGCAGGGTGGTGGTCCAGGGTGGCTGAGGCGGTGGCGGTGGATGTGGAGGGCGGGCCCGCGGTGGTGTTCGCGCCGCGGTCGCGGGTGGTCGAGGGGGTCCGGGCGTACGGGCTGATCGCGGCGATGTGGCTGCGTTCGACGATGGCGTACCGGGCGTCGTTCGTGATGACGGCGGTCGGCAATTTCGCGGCGACGGCGTTCGACTTCGTCGCGATCATGCTGATGTTCTCGCACGTGGACGTGCTGGGCGGTTACACGCTGCCGGAGATCGCCCTGCTGTACGGGGCCGCGGGTACGGCGTTCGGCCTGGCGGATCTGGTGATGGGGTCGATGGACCGGCTGGGCCGGCGGGTGCGGGACGGGACGCTGGACACGCTGCTGGTGCGGCCGGTTCCGGTGCTCGCGCAGGTGGCGGCGGACCGGTTCGCGTTGCGCAGGCTGGGGCGGATCACGCAGGGGCTGCTGGTGCTCGGTTATGCGCTGGTGACCCTGGACATCGGGTGGACCGTTCTGAAGGTGGTGATGGTGCCGCTGATGCTGCTGAGCGGGGCGGCGATCTTCGGGGCGGTGTTCGTGGCGGGGGCGGCGTTCCAGTTCTTCGCGCAGGACGCCTCGGAGGTGCAGAACTCCTTCACTTACGGGGGCAACACGCTGCTCCAGTACCCGCCGACGGTCTTCGCGAAGGATCTGGTGCGCGGGGTGACGTTCGTCGTGCCGCTGGCGTTCGTGAACTGGCTGCCGGCCCTGTACGTGCTGGGCCGGGAGTATCCGCTGGGCCTGCCGGACTGGGTGGCGTTCCTGCCGCCGGTGGTGGCGGCCGGGTGCTGGGTGGTCGCGGGTCTCGCCTGGCGCGCGGGGCTGCGGGCGTACCGGAGTACGGGAAGTTGACGGACATCGAGCGGGGCGGGGTACTGGACATGGGCGCGGACACCGGAGTCGGCAGCGGCATCGACAGCGGCTTCATCGAACTGAACGGGCTGGAGAAGGTCTTCGACGTCCGCCGCCGGACGGGCTTCATGCGCAGCGAACGCCGTGAGGTGCGGGCCGTGGACGGCATCAGCTTCCGGGTGGCGCGCGGTGAGATGGTCGGCTACATCGGCCCGAACGGGGCGGGGAAGTCGACGACGATCAAGATGCTGACGGGCATCCTCACCCCGAGCGGCGGTTCGCTGCGGGTGGCGGGCATCGATCCCTCCCGGGAGCGGACGAGGCTGGCGCACCGGATCGGTGTGGTCTTCGGGCAGCGCACCACGCTCTGGTGGGACCTGCCGCTGCGTGACTCGTACCGTCTGGTCCACCGGATGTACCGCGTCCCCGACGCCCGGTTCCGGGCCAACCTCGACCGGTGTGTCGAACTCCTCGATCTGGAGGAGCTGTTGGATGTCCCGGTGCGGCAGCTTTCGCTGGGGCAGCGGATGCGCGGCGACATCGCGGCGGCGCTGCTGCACGATCCGGAGGTGCTGTACCTCGACGAGCCGACGATCGGCCTCGATGTGGTGTCGAAGGCCAAGGTCCGTGGATTCCTGCGGGACTTGAACGCGGAGCGCGGTACGACGGTGCTGCTCACGACCCATGACCTGACGGACATCGAGCAGTTGTGCAAGCGGGTGATGGTGATCGATCACGGCCGTCTGATGTACGACGGGGCGCTGTCCGGGCTGCATGAGGCGGGGGAGAGCGAGCGGATGCTGGTGGTCGATCTGGACCGTGAACTCCCGCCGATCCGGCTGGAGTCGGAGCCTTCGGTGCGTACGGTGAAGGTGGAGGGGCCGCGGCAGTGGCTGGCCTTCCCGGCGTCCGCGTCGGCGGCGCCCCTGGTGGCGCGGATCGCCGCGGAGTACCCGATGGTGGATCTTTCGGTGCGGGAGCCGGACATCGAGGCCGTGATCGCGAAGATGTACGCGTCGGCCACGGGCACATGGATCGGTGACGGGAACGTACGCGTTCAATAGGCTGCGCGGTATGACTAGTGAACATCCGGACATGCGTGCCTCCGACGCCGAGCGTGAGCGCATTGCCGAGATTCTGCGTGAGGCGGTGGCCGAGGGCAGGCTGGAGATGGAGGAGTTCGACCAGCGCCTCGACGCCACCTACAAGGCCCGCACGCATGGGGAGCTGGAACCGATCGTCCGCGACCTTCCGGCCGTCGGTGCCGCGGTGGCGCCGGTGGTCGCGGGGCAGCCCCGGACCGGTTCGATGGCCCGCTGGCCGGACCGGGTGGGCGGGCCCGCGACGTCGGGCGGCGCCTTTGCGTTCTGGGGCGGTTTCCGCCGCCGGGGCAACTGGACGGTCGGCCGGAAGTTCACCGCGTTCGCGATGTGGGGCGGCGGTGAGATCGATCTGCGCGAGGCGAACTTCGAGGACAGCGAGGTGGTCATCCGCTGCTTCGCGATCATGGGTGGTATGCAGGTGACGGTCCCGCCGGACCTGAATGTCGAGGTCCGGGGCGTAGGCGTGATGGGCGGCTTCGGGGAGAACGGGAAGGACGAGGGCATCCCGGCACCGGGCTCCCCCCGGGTGCGGGTCACCGGCTTCGCGCTGATGGGCGGCGTCGGCGTGGAGCGCAAGCGGAGCAAGGCGCAGAAGCAGCAGTTGCGGGAGGCGGAGCGCTCGCGCGGCCGGCTGGAGAAGGGCGACGGCGGCAGGTGACGGGGCGTTCGCCCCGCCCCGTCGTCCCTCAGAGCGCGTCGGACGTCGGCCGGACGCGTACCAGGTCGGCCAGGTTTACCAGGGAGCCCAGACGCTGGTAGCCCGCGTCGTTCAGGTGGAGATGGTCACCGGAGTCGTAGGCGGGGTGCAGCCGGTCCGGGTGGGCCGGGTCGCGCATGTCGCGGTCGAAGTCGAGGACCTGGTCGAAGATTTCGCCGGCCCGGATCGTCTCGTTGACCCGGTTGCGTACGGCGTTCTGGGCGGGGGTCCAGCTTCGGTAGCCGTCGTACGGCATCAGGGTCGCGCCGACGACCCGCATCCCGCGCGCGTGGGCCCGCTGCGCCATGGTGCGCAGGGCGTCGGTGATCCGCTGCGGGTCCTTCTCCTGGGGGAAGCCCTGCACGTCGTTGATGCCGAGGGCGATGATGACGGTCTTCGCGCCGGTGACGCCCAGCACATCGCGCTCGAAGCGGTCCAGGGCGCGCTGCCCGATGCCGTCGCGCAGGATGCGGTTGCCGCCGATGCCCTGGTTCACCACCGCGTAGCGGCCGTTCAGCCGGTCGGAGAGGACGTCGGGCCAGCGGCTGTTCGCGTCGGTGGTGGAGCCGGTGCCGGCGGTGAGCGAGTCGCCGAGCGCGACGACGGTCCCGGCTGCGGTCGGGCTGTGCACGTCCACGGCGGTGAGGTAGCGCCAGGCGGTGCTGCGCCAGGTGCCCTGCCCGGTCTCCACGTAGGAGCTCTGGTGGCTGTTGGGGTGCACGGTGACGGGGCCGCGGGCGGTGGGGGTGCGCAGGGTGACGACGAGGTCGGCGTCGGCGGCGACCGGGACGACGACGGGGTCGCTGACCAGCTGCCGGCCCGCGCCGACGATCGTGGACGGGGCGCCGCGGAACGTCACCGGGCGGGTGTTCACGGTGACGTTGTCGATCAGCAGCGGCTGCTTGCCGAAGAGGTTGGAGAGGGTGACGCGGGCCGCGTTGCCTCCGACGCTGGTGTGCACGACGTTGCGGATGGTGCGGTGGACCAGGTCCTGGCCGTGGTTCGGGTCGGCCGCCCCGAGGACGGGTGCGGCGGCCCAGGTGGCGAGCCAGAGCCCGGAGGAGTGCGCCGGTGCCGCGGGCGTGCGGGCCGTGCTCTGCGGCCCGGTGGCGGCGGACGCCTTCGCCCGGGGCCCGGAGAACAGCAGCGACCCGGTGAACGCCACGACGGCGGCGAGCGCGGCGGTGCCGGCCACGAGGGCTATGAGCAGGGCGTACCCCTGGCGCCTGGGCATGGGCGGTGTGTCTCCTCTGTTGGTGGGTCGGTTCCATGATGCGGCAGGGCGCGGGGAACTCAACGTGCGGCCCGGGAGTAGGTCAGGCAAGGACAATGTGTACGGGGCGTCAGGGGACGACGCGTACGCGGACGGGTGGAGCGGATGGAACGGATCGAAGGCACCGGACCCGGCGAGCGGGGGGCCGGTACGGAGGCGGGCGAGGGCTCGGGCGAGGGCGCGGGGGGCGGGGGCGTGGGCACCCGCCGCTCCGCCTCCCTGGCCTCGTTCTCGTACACCGCCGCGGACGAGGAGAAGCGTCGCGGCGTGCGCCGTATGAAGACCATGGCCTCCGGCCTCCTTCTGCTGGTCGCGCTCGTGTACGTCCTCGCCACCTGGGCGAAGAACGAGGGGGTGGGCGGCTGGCCGGGCTTCGTCGCCGCGGCCGCCGAGGCGGGCATGGTGGGTGCGCTGGCCGACTGGTTCGCCGTCACGGCGCTCTTCAAGCGTCCGCTCGGCCTGCCGATTCCGCACACCGCCATCATTCCCACCAAGAAGGACCAGCTCGGGGCCTCACTCGGTTCCTTCGTGGGCGAGAACTTTCTGTCGGGCGGTGTCGTACGGGACCGGATCCACTCCCTCGGCATCGGCGGCCGGCTCGGTGCGTGGCTCGCCGAACCGGAGCACGCGGACCGGGTCACGGCCGAGCTGTCGACCGCGCTGCGCGGCGCGCTGACGGTGCTGCGCGACTCGGACGTGCAGGCCGTGGTGGGTGAGGCGATCACCCGGCGGGCGAACGCGGCGGAGATCGGCCCGAGCCTCGGCAAGATGCTGGAGAAGGTCGTCGCCGACGGCGGCCACCGCAAGGTGGTGGACCTGGTCTGTGTCCGGGCTCACGACTGGCTGGTGCAGCACGGCGACTCGGTGATGGACGCGGTGCAGGGCGGCGCGCCGGGCTGGACCCCGCGGTTCGTCGACAAGCGGGTGGGGGAGCGGGTCTACAAGGAACTGCTGCGCTTCGTCACGGAGATGCGCGACATGCCGGGTCACCCGGCGCGCGGTTCGATCGACACGTTCCTGACGGACTTCGCGGCCGACCTCCAGACGGACTCGGAGACCCGCGCCCGGGTGGAACGGCTGAAGTCGGAGGTCCTGGGACGCGGCGAGGTCCAGGACGTCATCGCGTCCGCCTGGTCGTCGGTCCGCACGATGGTCATCGCGGCGGCCGAGGACGAACAGAGCGAACTGCGCCTGCGCGCCCGCGCCTCCCTGATGTCGCTGGGCGCCCGCCTGGCGACGGACGGCCGTCTCCAGGCGAAACTGGAGGGCTGGCTGGAGGACGCGGCGGTGTACGTCGTGACGACGTACCGGACGGAGATCACGTCGCTGATCAGCGACACGGTGGCCGGCTGGGACGCGGACCAGACATCGAAGAAGATCGAGGCGCACATCGGCCGCGACCTGCAGTTCATCCGCATCAACGGCACGGTGGTGGGTGCGCTGGCCGGGCTGGCGATCTATACGGTGTCACGGGCGCTGGGCGGGTAATCGGCGAGTCCCGCCGCCGGCCTTGGACGACCTCGCCGAGCAGTTGGAGGCTCGGCGCTCAGGCCGCGCGGCGGGTGACCGCCCAGGACGCGGCGGCCACCGTGCCCGCCACGGTGAAGACCGCCGGCCACGCGCCGATCTTCTTGGCGAGCGGGTGCGATCCCGCGAAGGCGGCGACATAGGCGGTGGTCAGACCGGCGGCGGCGCGCGGCCCGGCCTGCCGGTTCCACTCGTACGCCGCGGCGGTGCCCGCGGCTGCGAGGGCGACCCCGCCCAGCGGGCGCTTCCTCGTCCACCGTGCGACGGCGTAGCCGCCGACCAGTCCGCCCGCCGCCACTGCCGCTGCCGGGATCCTCGCCATCGCAGCCACCTCCACCTGTTCGTCCGTCGCCGGATCCGCTTCTCGGATCTGCTTCTCGGATCCGAGGCTAACGCGGCCTCCGGGTGCCCCGTCGCCGAGGGGGTGTACATGCGTTTACCCTGAGGGTGAACGCATGTACACCCCTGCCTTGACGCCGAGCACCGTACGGAGAAACATGCCCGCGGACATACCGGTCCCAGTCGATCCCGAGACCCCCGCAGTCCAGGCCCCGCACCCCCGCTTCGCCGTCGGCGTGCTGGCGTTCTGCGGTGTGGTGGTCGCGGTCATGCAGACGATCGTCGTCCCGCTGCTGCCGCACATCCCCGAGCTGACCGGTGCCACCCCCGCCGCCGCGAGCTGGCTGGTCACCGTCACGCTCCTCACCGGCGCGGTCTTCACCCCGGTCCTGGGCCGGGTCGGCGACATGTACGGCAAGCGGCGGGTGCTCGTCGCCTCGCTCGCGGTGCTGGTGGTGGGCTCGGTGCTCTGTGCGGTCAGCTCGCACATCGGGGTGCTGATCACCGGCCGCGCCCTGCAGGGCGCGGCGATCGCCGTCGTACCGCTGGGCATCAGCATCCTGCGCGACGAGCTCCCGCCCGAGCGCGTCCTGTCCGCCGTCGCGCTGATGAGCTCCACGCTCGGGATCGGCGCGGCCATCGGCCTGCCGGTCGCCGCTCTGGTCATCGAGAACTTCGAGTGGCACACCATGTTCTGGGTCTCCGGCGTGATCGGCCTGATCGACATCGCGCTGGTCCTGCGCTGTGTGCCGGAGTCCCCGCTGCGCAGCCGCGGCCGCTTCGACGCCGTCGGCGCGCTGGGCCTGTCCGCCGCGCTGGTCTGCCTGCTGCTCGCGGTCACCCAGGGCGCCGACTGGGGCTGGGGATCGGTCCGGACGGTCGGCCTGCTCGCGACCGCCGTCGTGGTGGCGCTGCTCTGGGGCGTGTACGAGCTCCGCGTCGCGACGCCCATGGTCGACCTGCGGGTCTCGGCCCGTCCGGCCGTACTGCTCACCAATGTCGCCGCCCTGCTGATCGGCTTCGCGTTCTACGCGAACTCGCTGGTCACCGCCCAGATGGTGCAGGAGCCGAAGGCCACGGGCTACGGGCTCGGCGCCTCGCTCGTCGTCAGCGGACTGTGCCTGCTGCCGGGCGGTGTGTCGATGGTGGCGCTCTCGCCCGTCTCCGCGCGGATATCCGCCAGGCGCGGCCCGAAGGTCAGCCTGGCGCTGGCCGCCGGGATCATCGCCGTCGGCTACGGGGTGCGGTACTTCACCAGCCACAGCCTCTGGATGATCATCGCCGGCGCGACGGTCGTCGCATCGGGCACGGCGATCGCCTACTCGGCCCTGCCCGCGCTGGTGATGCGCGGAGTCCCGGTCAGCGAGACCGGGGCGGCCAACGGACTGAACACCCTCATGCGGTCGATCGGACAGGCCTTCTGCAGTGCGACGGTGGCCGCCGTCCTGGCCAACATCACGTTCCAGGCGGGGGGCCGGACGGCCCCGACCCTCCACGCGTACCAGCTGGTCTTCGTGATCGCGGCGGGTGCGGCGCTCGCGGCCCTGGCCGTCGCGCTGTTCCTGCCGGGCCGCAAGCCGGCCGGGGCGGGTACGGTCGGGGAGAGCCGCAAGGCGCCGGGCATCCGCGAGGGCGGTGTACGGACAGCACCGATCCAGGAGGGCGCATGACCGGCGGCCAGGCCATCGCACCGGCTACCGGGTCCGCGGACGCGGGTACCGGCCGGGGCGCGATCCTGCGCGCGGCGCGGCGGGCGTTCACCCAGCGGCCGTACGCCGAGGTGACGATCCGCCGGATCGCCGCGGATGCCGGGGTGAGCCCGGCCCTCGTGGTCAAGCACTTCGGCCGCAAGGAAGAGCTGTTCAACACGGTGGCCGACTTCGGTCCGGCCGCCGCGGAACTGTTCGACGCCCCGCTCGGCCTGCTGGGCCGCCACATGGTCGTCACGCTGGTGACCCGCCGCCGCGAGCTCAAGTCCGACCCGCTCCTGCGCGTGGTGTTCTCCCTCGGCAACCAGGACGAACGCTCGCTCCTGCGCGACCGGTTCCACGAACAGGTCACCGACGCGCTGACCGCCCGGCTCTCCGGCCGGGACCGCGCGTTGCGCGCCGAGCTCCTGGCCGGACACCTCCTCGGCCTCGGCGCGACCCTCAGCCTCCACCGCGAGGGGGCCGGCGCCCTGGCCACCCCGGAACACATCGCCGACCTCTACGCGCCCGCGCTCCAGAAGCTGATCACCGGCTGAGCGGCCGGGGTAGGGTCTGGGAAATTCGACGAGGGGGGCCTCTCATGTCTGTCCGTATCCGCGCCCGCAGACACGCCGCGGCACTGGCGGCCGCTGCTGCCCTGGTGACCTCCCTGGCGGGCTGCTCCGAGGCGGCCACGTCGCGGGGCCCCGGGGACGATGTCCCGCAGGTGGCCCGGTCGACGCACGAGTCGGCCGACCGGGCCGGGACGGCCGAGGCTGCCGACGCGCAGGAGGCCCCGGCCGGAGCCGAGAAGGTACGTGACGCCTTCGCCGGCCTCCAGGCCACCCTCGACGACACCTGCACCCCCGGTGCCGGGGACTGCGCCCACCTCCTGGGCCGGGTGAACGAGGAACTGACCGGGCTGGACGCGTCGATGAAGGCCGACCAGCAGGGGCCCGGCCACTTCAAGGAGCCCCTGGCGTGGACGGCCGCGCTGCGCACCACGCTGGCCGGTGACACCTCCACGGCCAACCTGGAGAAGCACCACAAGGACCTGATCGGCACGCGCGACCGCATCAACACCTGGATGCAGGATCACCCGGAGGACTACCGCTGACCCCGGGGCCCCGAACCGGACTCCGGCCGCGGAGTCACTTGCCCAGCTTCGCGGCCGACGCGGCACGCCGGGCGAACACCTCGTCCTTCGAAGCGGCCATCTCGCGCAGGGCCGTCTTCCGCTCCCGCCGGCCGAGCCGGTCCAGATAGAGGTGGCCGCGCAGGTGGTCCGTCTCGTGCTGGAGGCAGCGGGCGAAGTAGCCGCGGCCCTCGATCACCAGCGGACTGCCGTCCTTGTCCCGGCCGCGTACGACGGCACGGTCCGGGCGGGGTACCACGCGGTAGGGGCCGGGGACGGACAGGCATCCCTCGGACTCCTCGACCAGCCGGCGCTGCTCGGGCGCCACCTCGTCCAGAACGGGATTGGCGATGTGGCCGACATGGCGCACCCCCCAGTCGTCCGTGATGTCCCACATGAACAACCGCAGGTCCACGTCGACCTGGTTGGCGGCGAGTCCGGCGCCCTCCGCCGCCTGGTTGGTGGCGAACATGTCGTCGACCAGCCGCGAGAGTTGCGGGGTCCCGAACTCGGTGACCTCCCGGCACGGGCGACGCAGGATCTCCTCCCCGACGACGGTGATGCGGCGCACCGCACCCCGGTCGGCCTCCGGTGCGAACCGGGGAAAGGACTCGACGGGTACGCCCTGCACGCGGACCCGGCGGTCCTGCGAGCCGTCATCGAACCGAGCGGCCATGAAGCATCAACGCCTTCCGCGCATACGGGAGTCGGCCGGGTGCGGCCGACGGCGACCGGCTTGACCGAATGCTTTGCAAAGTAGCACTCTTTGCAAAATGAGCGATGAGAAGCGTCAAGCAGCATCCACGGACCGACCGCCCCACCGCGCCCGCAAGCCGCTCCCGGACCACCCCGTGCGCGTGGCCCTGCTGGACCTGCTCGCCGAGGTCGGCACGGTGACGTCCACGGAGGCCGCCGCCCGGCTCGGCCACAGCTCCGGTCTCTGCTCCTTCCATCTGCGCCAGCTCGCCGCGCACGGCCTCATCGAGGAGGCGCCGCACAAGGGCGGCCGGGTGCGGCCGTGGCGGCTGCGCTGGGAGCCGGCCCGTGAGCCGGGCCAGGAGGCGCCGGAGGGGTTCGACGTGCTCGCGCGCGGACTGGAGGACGAGAGCTACCAGCACTGGCTGAGCCATCGCGACCAGGCGCCGGCCGAGTGGCAGCACGACGAGTCCTTCAGCGCCGTGGTTCATCTCACCCCGGCGGAGACGGCCGAACTCGCTTCCTCCGTACGCGACTTGCTGGACGGCTACCGGGAGCGGGACGAGCACCCCGGGACGCGCCCCGCAGGCGCGGTGGCCGTGGCAGCGGTCACCAGGCTGTTCCCCCTGCTGCCCGACAACCCCGGTCGGCCGCCGCAGGTCTGACGCGCCGTCGGGCCTTCATTCCCGGCCCATGTCTGCCCATGCGGTCCGGCCTGTCTACGGGCGCGGGGCGGCCGGTCCAAGCTCCAGCTCGGCGACCACCTGGTCGCCGCTCAGCTCGCCGGTCGTCCGGAATCCGAGCTTGCGGTAGAACTCCTCGGGCCCGTGCGCGCCGGGGACGTACGAGACGGTCGTACGGGTCTGACCGCGCCGCCGCAGCTCGTCGTTGACGGCCTCCACCGCGAACCGTCCGTACCCGCGCGCCTGCTGTTCGGCGGCGATGTTCAGCCGCCAGAGCCCGGAGCGCAGCCGGTCGTCCGGCTGCTCGGGATGGAATTGGACGTCGAGGAAGGCCATGACGAAGCCCACGAGCTGCTCACCGTCGACGATCAGCCGGGGCCATGCGGTCGCGGGCGTGGCATAGGCCTGGGCGAGCGACCAGGCGACCGGTTTCACCAGTCCGTCCTGGTCCGGCCGGACCTTGAGCGCGCAGGCGTCCTCGACGTTGTCGGAGGTGACCGGTACGAGGCGGAGTGGGGAAGGCATCCGTGCAACCTACCTTCCGGTCCGGAACCGCGCCCGGCAATATCGGCGGTCCCGCCCGTTCCGCACGCACCGCCACCCCGTACGCACCGCCGCCGCCCCACGCGGAGGATGCGCGGAGCGGCGGAAGGGGGAACAGGGAGGCACCGTGAACGCGAACGGCACACCCCGGATCCGGGGCGATCCGGATCAGCTGAAGACGACCGACCGGAGCTTCAGCCGGCTGGAGGCGTGGCCGCCGTTGGGCCGCAGGGTGTAGTGGGCGCCGTCGCAGTCGGGGCCGGTGAAGACCGTCGCGGTCGAACCGGTGTTGTTCGAGGGCGTGTCGGCCGGGTCCGAGGTGTCCGGGTCGGCCAGTCCGGGCAGGGTGACGCACTCCCGGCTGGGCGGGTCGAGCAGGGCGACCGTCTGCCGGTAGCCGTGGGACGTGGTGTACGTGTACACGAAGTCGCCGTCGGCCGCGCTCGCGGAGCCGGGCAGGCTCACGATGAGCGCGAGCGCGCCGAGGGCAGCAGCCGCAGTGGTACGAAGTCGCATGGTGGGGGCACTCCTTGTGGAATTCATCGCGCGGTTCATCCGAGGTCGGGTCGGAACGGGACAAGATCGTTCCGACCCGAGTCTGTCCCGGCGCCCAGCGCGCCGAGCCACGGATTCACCCGCACGCTGTACGCGCTCACCCGAACGGGAACCGCCGCATCGGTTCGCTGTCGGCCATGTGGGTCACGCCCCGGACGGACCGCCCGGAAACCTGCCGTGTTGTGGAACCCGCACGACCGCGCCAGGATCGGCACCGCAGCGCACTGTCCTCATCGCACCGCATGGAACTCGACCTGGAGGCCCCACCGTTCATGAGTGACTTCAGCATCCACCGCGGACAGGTGCACCACGCCTGGGACCGGACGGTCAAGCCCGTCGCCACGCTCGCCCCCGGTGACGAGGCGGTCCTGGAGTTCCAGGACGCGAGCGGCGGTCAACTGGCCGCCGGATCGACCTCCGCAGACCTCGAAGAGCTCGACTTCGGCACCCTCAACCCCGTCACCGGCCCCCTGTACGTGACCGGGGCCGAGCCCGGTGACGCGCTGGTCGTCGACATCCTCGACGTACAGGTCGGGGAGTGGGGCTGGACGGCCTGCCTGCCCGGTTTCGGGCTGCTCGCCGATGACTTCCCCGACCCGCACCTGCGGATCTCGGCGATCGCCGGTGGCTACGCCGAACTGCTGCCCGGCCTGCGGGTCCCGGTGGTGCCGATGATCGGGACGATCGGCGTCGCCCCGCCCGAGCCCGGACCGCACTCGGTCATCCCGCCCCGCCGCTGGGGCGGCAACATGGACATCCGCCACATCGGCCCCGGTGCCCGGCTCATCCTGCCCGTCGGGGTGGCGGGCGCCCTGCTGTCGGCGGGCGACGCGCACGCCGCGATGGGTGACGGCGAGGTCTGCGGTACGGGTGTCGAGACGCAGGCGACGGTGCGGCTGCGGGTGGACGTCCGCAAGGGAGCGGCGCCCCGCACCCCGGTCATCGAGACGGACCCGGTCAGCGCCCGGACCGGCGCCGCCCTGGCCACGACGGGCATCGGACCGGACCTGATGGAGGCGGCGAAGGACGCCGTCCGCGCGTTGATCGACGAGATCTCGGCCCGTACGGGGCTCGTACCGCAGGACGCGTACCTGCTGGCGAGCGTGGCGGCGGACCTGAAGATCTCCGAGATCGTGGACGCGCCGAACTGGGTGGTCACGGCCCATGTGGAGCGGGCGCTGCTGAACGGGGCGCAGGCGCAGACGTAGGCCCTGGGGGAGGCGTCGGGCGGGGCGGCCGGACCCGGCTGTGACAATTGCGGTCATGCCGTACTTGGTTGCTCCCGCGATTCCTGCCGGTGCACTGGCCGCGACCGGCCAGCCCACCCTGCCCGTCGCCGCCGAGGCGCTGCTGCGCCCCTGGCTGCTCACCGACGCCGAAGCGGTACGGGAGGCGTTCCGGGACCCGGCGATCCAGCGGTGGCACCTGCGGCGGGCCGATTCGGTGGCCGAGGCGCGGGGCTGGATCGAGGCGTGGCAGAGCGAGTGGCGGTCGGAGACGGGCGCCCACTGGGCACTCGTCGACGCGGAGAGTGGCGGGCTGTTGGGCAGGGTCGCCCTGAAGTCCTTCGCGCTGACCGACGGCACGGCTGAAATCGCCTACTGGACCGTCCCTTCGGCACGCGGCCGGGGCCTGTGCCCCCGGGCGGTCACGGTGCTCGCCCAGTGGGCGCTGTACGAGCGTGGGTTCCACCGCATCGACCTGGAACACGCGATGGCCAACCACGCGTCCTGCCGGGTGGCGGCCAAGGCCGGATTCGAGGCGGAGGGCATCCGGCGCCGGGCGTGGCTGCACGCGGACGGCCGGCACGACGTACACCTCCACGCCCGGGTCCGCCAGGACTGAGGAGAGGTGCGGTGATGGACGACGGGCCCGGTGGCTGACGACGGACACGGTCTCCCGCTGTTCCCGGACGCCCGGGCGGCTACTGCTTCGGTGGGTTGAGCCTGCGGAAGTACGTCCAGCTGGTCTCGTTCGGCCCGCTCCACTTCTCCGGGGCCTGAGCGAACTCCGGGTGGTGGTCGGCGATGTAGGCACGAGTCCGCTCGGGGACCTCGGCGTACGAGCCGAGCTTGCGGCCCCGGCAGTGGAAGGTGAGGCCGCCGGGCCGCTGCCCGCGGGCCATCCACGGGAGCCACGGCGACATCCGGGTCCACGACATGGTGGCCGGGACACTGGGTGCCGGGCCGGCCAGGTCGGCGCGGTCGGCGAAGAACTGGAAGAGCTCCAGGGCCTTGTAGGTGTCACCGGCCGAGTGGACGGGGTACTGGGCCACCGGCAGCGGCGAGGGGTAGGCGAGCGGGATCTCCAGGCTGAAGCAGACCTGTCCGCCGAGCTCGGTCGTCGGGATCGGGAAGGGGCGCCACTTCTGGTTCGCCGGGTCGTTCCAGACGTGCACCACCGGCAGGTCCTGCCAGGTCTCCAGGATCTCGCGGCCGACGGGGTCCAGGTAGAAGGCGGCCTCGCGGGTGAGCAGTTGATAGGCGTCAGGCCCGGCCTCGGCGTCCTGGACCAGACGGGCGACGTTGAGCCCCTCGAAGCCGAAGACGCGCTGGTAGGGCTCGTCGGGGGACCAGGCGTACACGTCTCCGGACCACCAGTACGTAACCTCCTCGCCGTCGAGCGAGGCGCGGGTGCGGGCGAAGGAGCGGAGCAGCTCTGCGGGTGTCGTCATACCCACTACTCTGCGCGGCCGCTGCCGACGGCGGGCGGGAAACTCCCCGGCCGGGGCCGAAGCCGCCGGGAAGGAGCCGCTCCCGGACCGGGCCGCGGCAAGACCCGAAAGAGGCAGCGGAGTCGTTGTGGCACCGATTGCCTCTCCCCGACATCTGTATCAGGGACCGGGAGAGGACTGAGAACTGTGCATCCATCGCATCGCTTGTGGTGTCTCGCCCTGTCCTGCGTCGTGCTCGCGGCCGTGACCGTCTCGTCCTGCACGCGGTCGGCGCCGGTCAGGGACGAGAAGCAGACGGCACGGGACGCCTACGCGGACGGATACGCGAAGGGCCGGGCCCTGCGGGAGTCGCGCGGCAAGGGGGCGTCGATCGCCGAAGTCGTCTGGGGAGGCTGTACGCGACGGGCGCTCGACGCCGGGCGGGTGGCCGAGGCGGACCGGGGGGCCTGGGTCGGGGGATGCCTGGACGGTGTGAGCGAGTTCGCCAAGGACCCACCTGCCGGCCGGGTGACCGTGCGGACGCAGGAGAAGGGGCTCCTTCCCGAATTCCGGGAATGGCTCGGAGAGGACGATCGCGCGCTCGCGACGCACGTCAGCGCGATCACCGTCGTGGAGCTGGGGACGTCCGACTTCGACGTCGAGCTGACGACGGACTACCGGCCCAGCGCAGCCGACACGTTCGACGCCGAGGAGATGTCGGCCGAGTTCGTCGAGTGGTGGGACGGGGACGACGGGGACGGGAAGGCCCAGAACCTCGTCGTCCGTGGATCCCATGGGGAGAAGATCGCAGCGCGCAGACTGTAGGGCTGAGCTGGGCTGACCTCAGCTGGGCTCGGCGTCAGGGCGCCTTGAGCAGTTCCCGCAGACGGCCGACGTGCGCCTGGATATCGCGCTCGATGGGCGGACCGGCGGGGGCGGCTGCGGCTGCCTCCGCCGGGGCGGGTGCGCGGCAGAGGCGGCAGAGGCCGTCGGTGAGCGCTTCGGGGCGGCCGGGCGAGCGGCATTCGGTGCACTCCACCATGAGACGGCGGCCGATGGCGCCCGGTGAACCCGGTGCGCCGGGCGCGGGTGTTGCGGGCACGTGGGGCGGGATCTTGTCGCGCAGCCGCCGCCGGACGAGCCCGACGGGGGAGCCGATCTGCTCGGGGAGTCCCGAGGTGAGTGCGTGGGTGAGGTAGTCGGCGTTCACGCCACGGGCGAACCAGGCACCGGCCAGGTCTTCGAGCGTGGAGCAGTCGGCGGCGGAGAGGGCCAGCCGGGGTTCGCTGCGGCCGAGTCGGGCCAGGGCGAGATACGCGGGGGAGCGGCCGCCCGGGGTGGGGCCCTGGGCCGTCTCCGGGCGCAGCTGCTGCGGTACGACGGGAGCGGGAGCGGGGGCGGGCGCGGGAGCTGGAATCTGAACCGGGGGTGGGCTCGGGGCCGCAGGAGGGGCAGCGGCAACAGGCGTCACCGCCGCCTCCTGGGTACCGAGGAACGCGCCCCACCACTCGTTGTCGCGGGCGGTACGGGACCAGAAGGTGTACGTGACCCAGCGGGCCTGACCGTCTTCGCCGACCCGGCACCGTACGTGCCGCAGATGACCGGCCACCGCGAGGGCCCTGAGCGCGCTGCCGACGGCCATCTGCCCGTACAGCGGAAGGTTCTTGGCCAGCGACTTGATGTCCATCGCGGCGCCGTCGATGAGCCGGTCGACATAACCGGCGATGTGCTGTTCCCGCGCGGGGAGAAGGGCGAAGTCGCCGTCCGAGGGGCGGGGTTGATCCGGGGCGGATCGCTTGCCGTATCCGGGCTTGGCCGCAGGGCGCGGGCGCGGGGATGCGGGTGCGCAGGGGGCGGGGCTAGGGTGCTCGGTAGCCACGAGATCGTCGTCCTTTTCGATCTTGGGGTGAGACCCCGGCCTGGTGCTTCTTACACCGCGTCGGGGTCGCTTCGTTGTGGGCACCGTAAGCAACCGTCACGGCGCGCCGCAAGTCGATCACTATTAGTCATACTTGCTGGCCGTGACGGGTCGGGGAGGGGGGTGGGGTTTCCCCAACCCCCCTTGTCAGTGGGCCGGTTAAAAGAGACGGCTCGAATCCCGACCCTCGAATCCCGACCCTCGAACCTCGAAGCTCAAGCGTCGGGCCGGGCCCCGTTCACGTACCCACGAACGAGTGCCGGGACGGCTCCCGGGTCCCGGGTCTTGGGTCTCGGGTCCCGGATCTCAAGGGCCGAGGGCCGCAGGGGGGGAGGGTGCGGAAGCCGCGATTCCCGTTGCACGGCGGATGAGTCTGTTTGACCATGGCTGCCGAGGACCGCCCGCCCCGTGGCGGCCGCCGTGGACGAAAGGCCCTCCGTGCGCAAGCTCGTGTACTTCATCGCCTCCACCCTGGACGGCTTCATAGCCGGTCCGGACGGCGCCGACCCCACCGGGCCGGACGGATTCTGGCCGATCCCGGAGGACTACATCGGGCACCTGATCGCCGAGTACCCGGAGACCCTGCCCGGCCCCGCCCGTGCCGCGCTGTCCATCTCGGCGGCGGGCACGCACTTCGACACCGTCCTCGAAGGACGCAGGTCCTACGAGATCGGCCTCAAGGCCGGAGTGACCGACGCCTACCCGCATCTGCGGCACATCGTGTTCTCCCGGACGCTGGGCGAGAGCCCGGACCCCGCGGTGGAGGTCGTGGCCGACGACCCGGTGGCGCGGGTCAGGGAGCTGAAGCAGGAGGAGGGCAAGGACATCTGGCTGGTCGGCGGCGGGGAGCTGGCGAGCGCCCTGTACTCCGAGATCGACACAATGATCGTCAAGCTGAGCCCGGTGACCATCGGCGCCGGTATCCCGCTCTTCTCCGACAAGGCCACGTTCAACCCGCTGAGCTGGGCGCTCACTGATCACAAGGTCCTGGACAGCGGGGCGATGTTCCTGACGTACGACTGCGCCACCACGATCGTCACCCTCTCGGTCACCGACTGACCGAACGGCCCGCCCGGGTGGTCCCGCCTGCCGATCCCCTCGTCTGCCGGCCCCGTCAACCGGTCCCCTCGGCCGGTCCCGCCTGCCGACCCCGTCTGTCGATCCCGTCCAGGAACCCGGAGATCAGGGCGTGCAGAGCCCCGGCCCGCTCCAGGTGCAGGTCGTGGCCGGTTCCGGGGAGGCTGACGGCCGCGCCCCAGTCCCGGCAGACGAGTCGGACACCGTCCCGCACCACGGTGCGCTCGGACCAGGACATACGGGCCTCCAGGAAAAACAGGTCATCATCGGGCCCGGCGCTGAGCCTCAGGCCTGCGTGTCACCCAGGGCGGCGAGCCCGCTGCGGACGGCCGCGGCCGACACGTCGAGCTGCTCCCGCTCGTGCACGCGCCAGTCGGAGTGAATGCGAAACGGATCGCCTGCGAAGCGGGGGATGACATGCAGGTGCACATGGAAGACTTCTTGGAACGCCGCTTCGCCGTCCGCGAGAAGGAGGTTGACACCCTCGCACCGCAGGCCCGATCGGCGCATGGCCCGCCCGAGCCGGTGCGCGACCTTCCAGACCTGGACGCCGACGTCCGGCTGAAGGTCCTCCAGCCCTGACGCGTGGGCCTTGGGAACGACCAGCAGGTGACCCGGGTTCACGGGCCGGAGATCCATGAAGGCGAGCACTGACTCGTCCTCGTGGACAACGCTGGCATCCGTCCGGCCGCGCACGATCGAGCAGAAGACGCATCCGTCGTCCGTCACAAGGGTTCCTCCCACTCCATGCTCCGAGAAGTAGATCAGGAGCGTCACGCGAGGGCCAGCAGGTTTCGTACGCCGACCGGCAGGGGGCGGTGCCCCGGCCGGTCGGCGCTGTGGTGCTGCGGTGCTTTGGCGCTGCGGGAGCCGGCCGCGTCAGGCGGCGGCGCAGGTGGCGCCGCTGAGGGTGAACGCGGTCGGTGCGGCGTTCGTACCGCTCTGACCACCGGTGAAGCCGACGGTGACCGAGCCGTTGGCGGCGATCGTGGAGGTGTACGAGGCGGGGGCGACGCTCACCGATCCGCCGGTCTGGGCGGGGATTCCGCCCCACATGTTGGTAATGGTCTGGCCGTTGGCGAAGGAGAACCCGAGCGTCCAGCCGTCGATGGCCGTGGTGCCGGTGTTGCGGATGGTGATCTCGCCCTGGAAGCCGCCGGGCCACTCACCGACGACGCGGTATCCGACGGAGCAGCCGACACCGGGCGTCGTGCCGCCCGCTTCCGTGGTGACGCTCACCGTGGCCGAGCGCGCCGAACGGTTCCCGGCCGCGTCGCGGGCGTACACGGCGAAGGTGTACGCCGTGTGGGCGCTGAGGCCGGTCACGGCGACGGAGTTGGTGGTGGAGGAGGCGACACCGGTCTCCGTGCCACCGCTGACGCGTACGACGTCGTAGCCGGCCACGGCGACGTTGTCGGTGGCGGCGGTCCAGCTGAGGGTGGCGGAGGTGTCCGTCACGGCGGAGGCGGTCGGAGCGCCGGGGGCGGTGGGAGACTCGGTGTCGTGCGTGGCACCGCCGTAGACGGTGGCCTCGCGGGAGGTCTGGGCGATGCCGTCGGCGCCGTGGAAGATGCGCTCACCCCAGGAGCTGAGCCGCGTGGGGTCGAAGCCGATCGTCAGGTCGAGGATCGGGTCGGTGTTGCCGCTCCACGACCAGGCGATGTATCCGAGCTTGAGCTTCTCGGCGGTGGCCATCATGGTGTCCTCGTCCGGATCGCCGTACTGGTCGGCGGGACCGCCGAACTCGCCTATGACCAGCGGCAGTTTGGCTCCCACGAAGGCGTTCAGGTAGTCGGTGACCTTCGCGGCGGTGTTGTAGACGCTGTACATGTGGATCGAGAAGATCAGGTTGCCGGTGGAGTCGGCGCCGTACACGGCCTGCGCGTTGTCACGCATGACGCCCTGCCAGTCCTGCCCCCAGTTGGGCGCGTCCACCATGATCGTGTGCGTGAACCCGGCGGCGCGCAGCTTCTTGATCGCGGCGGTGGTGGGCGCGGTCCAGCCGGCCGGATCGGTGTTGCCCCAGGGCTCGTTGCCGATGTTGATGACGACGTAGCTCTCCTGGCCGGCGAGGACGTCCTTCAGGCTGATCCAGTAGTCGGCGGCGTGATCGAGCGTGCCGGCGGCGGAGTCCTCGCCGTAACCGGTGGTGTCGTGCACCTCCAGGACGCAGATGAGCCGGTTGGCCTTGCACTGGGCGATGACGGCGGCGACGTCCTGCGGGCTGTTCTTGCTCCAGCGGTAGCCGTCGGAGAGGACGACGCGAACGGTGTTGGCGCCGGTCGCCTTGATGTCGGCGAGCGACTGCGTCTCGCTCGGGTACCAGGTGTGGGCGTGGTTGACCCCGCGCATGACGAAGTCGTTCCCATTGCCTTCGAGCAGCCGGCCGCCGCTGATGTGGAGTCCGGTGGCGGCGGCGGGTGCGGCGGGTGCGGCGGGTGCGGCGGAGGTGGCGGAGGTGGCGGTTGCGGCCTGGGCCGGGGTGAGGGCGCCGAGGGCGATCAGCCCGAGGAGGGTGGCCAGGACGGTCAGGAGGGTGGTGACGGGACTCTTGCGCGCTGGGTTCTTCGCCGTGCTTCCTGCTGTTCTCACTGCGGCTCCAGGGGGTGGACGGATCAAGAACTGAGCATCGACAGACGTTCCATGGCTTCATGGGAGCGCTCCCATATTTGCGCGCTCCCATGAAG
This sequence comes from Streptomyces sp. NBC_01260, assembly GCF_036226405.1. Lineage (NCBI taxonomy): Bacteria > Bacillati > Actinomycetota > Actinomycetes > Kitasatosporales > Streptomycetaceae > Streptomyces > Streptomyces sp. NBC_01260. The sequence goes on from NZ_CP108464.1 coordinate 5,369,089, forward strand.
CCATCCAGTCAGGGGCACGTCAAGAGATCGGACGGGCTCGGGTGCGCGGAAGGGCTGGGGCGGCGTGGGCCCGCAGGCAACCCGGAGTGCTGGCGCGCCGCCGGCGAGCACGACCCCGAGCACATCGACCCCGAGCACATCGACCCCGACCGGGTCGAGGTCGACCTGTGCGCGGAAGTCGGTACCGAAGGCTGCGAGGTGCTGCTCGCCCGCGATCGTCCGCGTCACCGGGTCCGGCTACGATGCGACGCTCCGACCTTGCTGATCGTTGAGGAGACCTCCCTTGTCCGGACAGGTGCACGAAGCGGTGTCCTCGGTATGGGCGCGGATAGAGAAGTGGTACGCGGACCACGAGGTCCCGCACTTCCTGCTGCCCCCGGCAACCCCTGAGGACATCGCCGCGGTCGAGGCGGAGCTCGATGTCTCGTTGCCGGAGGCGGTCAGGCTCTCCCTTCTGAGGCACAACGGGTCCAAGGGCGGTGGCTGGCCGGCCGGCAGCCTCCTGTCGTGTACGGAGATGGTCGAGGAGACCAGCGTCTGGCGGGATCTCCTGGCCGACGGCTCGTTCGACGACGTGGCCGACTTCAACTCGGGCGACGACGGCGACCGGTCGCTCAAGCCCGGCTGGTGGAACACCGGCTGGATCTCGCTGGACGCGGACGGCGGAGGCAACGGCGCCGTACTGGACCTGTCCCCGGGCCCGGACGGGACCGTCGGCCAGATCATCGACATGGACCACGAGGCGGGCCCGAGCGGCCCCGCGGCCCCGGACTTCGTCGGCTACCTGGACGACCGGCTGGAGGAGCTGGAGGACTGCACGGTCATCGACGGGGAGTACGTGGAGGCGGAGTAGCACCTCACGGCTCCGAGCGCGGGCCGGCGCGGTGGGGCCGCCGTTGCGCATCACCGCCCGATCGCGGGCAGGTGGCCTCGGCGACCGCGGCCGGCCCGTCGGCCGACTTCGGGACGCGCCCCGAAGTCGGCAGGTCCGTAACCGTGTGGCAGCCGAGCAGTCCGAGGTCTGCGTGCTTGAGCCGGGAAGGGCCGGGCGGCACATCGCGATCCCCGCCACTGTCGGCGCTCTCGTGGTGTCGCACGGCGAGCTCACCTCCCGGGCGAATAATAGTTCCGGTTTGTCCTTTGGAGTCCGGTACCCGTAAATTCCCGCCATGCTGTCCGTGAACTGTTGCCTCTCAGCTCGCAGTTGAGCGACAGCGCGAACCGTCCTCATCGGCTGGAAGGGCCCCGCCCGCATGTCCGAAACCGTCGACCGGTGGAACGCCGCACTGCGCAGAGCCTGGAAGGCCGGCACGCTGTGGCCGTGGTGTCTGGCGGTCATCGCGGCGGTCTGCGGCTACGCCGTGGCCACCGTCTTTCACCCCGGGTACCTCAGCGCGGACAGCAACACCCAGCTGGGTCAGGCGCTGGGGGGCGAGCCGGTGAACGACTGGCATCCGCCGGTGATGGCGCTCGCATGGCGGATCATCATCCGCATCACGGGGGACTTCTCGGCCATGGCCGATCTGCAGGCCGCCGTGCTGTGGGGGACGCTGTGGGTCCTCGCCCGGCTGGGGTGGAAGAAGACCGGCAGTCGCGGGCTCTCCCTCGTGGTGCTGGCCGTGGGCTTCGCGCCGCACATCATGAACTTCACGGGAGTGGTGTGGAAGGACGTGCACCTGGCGTACGCGCTCCTCGCGGTCTTCGCGATCGCGCTCACCGTGCGGGAGCTGCCGCAGGACCGGGCCAGGACCCGCTGGGCCCTGCTGGTGCTGGGTCTGCTGTTCCTCGTGTACGCAGCCCTCGTGCGGAAGAACGGTATCCCCGCCGCCATCCCGGTCTTCGCCCTGCTGGTCCTCGCGGCGTGGCCCGCCCCGGGCCGACGCCGCTGGATGGCCGCGACCGGTGTGTTCGTCGCGGCCGTGATCGCGGGCGGCGCCGGTGTGTCCGCGGCCACTGCCCCGTTGGCCACGCGGGTGTACGCGGTGATCCCGGTGGACGATCTCGTCCACGTGCTCACCCCCGCCCAGGTGCGCGCCGCCGCTGAACAGGCCGGTGCGAGCCCGGACTTGCGTGACCGCCTGGTCACCACCGCCGTCACATGCCAGAAGCAGCACATCACCTCCGACGCGTACCTGCAGTGCTTCCCGCGCGGGCGGCCGTTCGACGTGACGTATCTGAATCAGCGCGCCGACGTGCTCGTCCGGATGTGGACGCAGCAGATGCCGAAGCACTGGAAGGGCTACGCCGAGTACCGGGGCCAGGTCTTCACGAAGCTGCTCTTCCAGAGCAACCAGACCTTTTGGAACGGCACCCATGTCAATGCCGGTGCCCAGCTGAACCCCGAGGTGCGGAAGCAGCCGCTGAACGACACGCTGAGGTTCGCTCTGCAGAACTATGTGACCGGTTTCGTCCGTGACCTGCCGATGCTCTTCCAGGGCTGGTTCTGGCTGGCCGTCTCGCTGGTGCTCGTGCTGCGCCGCCGGTGGACGGGCCCCTACTCCCGGGAACTCCGGCTCCTCGGGGCCAGTTCACTCCTGTACGTCCTCGCCTACCTGCCCACGGCGCCCGAGTCCAACTATCGTTACGTGTACTGGCCCGCGCTCTCCGGGACCGTCGCACTCGCACTCATCACGATCGCCGCCGTGGCGGATCGCCGCGCGGCAGCCGACGCCCACGCCGACGTCCCGGACGCCCGCCCCACGGTGCCACCGGCCGGCCGGGCCCCCGACGCCGCTCCGGGCCGGATCGTGTCCTCGGGCCGGCTCGCGTTCTCCCCCCACCGTTCGACGACTTGACGGCGCGGACCCGACTGGGCACCGGGACGCTGAGCGTCTGCTGAGGTGTCATACGGCGGCACTAGGCTGTGGATCATGCCGGACGAGCCCCCTCTCATACAGAGCCTGCGTGCCGCGGTCGCCGCCGCGCCCGCCGATGTCCCCCTGCGGCTCCACCTGGCCCAACTCCTGCTGGAGGCGGACCGGTCCGACGATGCCGTCGCCGAGGCGGCCGTGGCCCTTCAGCACGCGCCGGGCGACGCCCAGGCCCGAGGCCTGATGGCCCGGGCGATGGGTGCGCCGCCCCCGGCTCCGGCGCAACCCCCGGGCACGCGAGCCGGGTTCGACTGGAAGGCGGCCGCGGAACAGGTCGGGGACGTCGTGCCTCCGCGGTTCGCCGAGACGCCGGTCCGCGCGGACGGGCAGGACGACTCCGCGGACGCCGACGCGTGGGACGTGGAGGAGCCCGGCACCGTACGGCTGGCCGACGTCGGCGGCATGCAGGACGTGAAGGACCGCATGGACGCCGCCTTTCTCGCCCCGCTGCGCAACCCCGAGCTGCGCAAGCTGTACGGCAAGAGCCTTCGCGGCGGGCTGTTGCTGTACGGCCCGCCCGGCTGCGGCAAGACGTTCATCGCGCGGGCGGTGGCCGGTGAACTCGGTGCCGCGTTCCTGTCCGTGTCCGTGAACGACGTGCTCGACATGTGGATCGGCAACTCCGAGCGCAACATGCACGAGGTCTTCGAGACCGCTCGCCGTCAGGCGCCCTGCGTGGTCTTCCTGGACGAGCTGGACGCCCTTGGCGCCAAGCGCAGCCGCACCGGGCACAGCGGCATGCGTAACGTGGTCAACCAGCTGCTCAGCGAGTTGGACGGCATCGACTCGGCGGCGAACGAGGGCGTTTTCGTGCTGGCCGCCACCAACGTGCCCTGGGACGTGGACAATGCTCTGCGCCGTCCCGGCCGCCTGGACAGGACGATCCTCGTCCTCCCGCCCGACGGACCCGCCCGGGAGGCGATCCTCCGCTACCACCTGCGTGACCGTCCCATCGAGAAGGTCGAGCTGGGCAAGCTGGTCAAGGTCACCGATGGTCTGTCCGGCGCGGACCTGGCCCACGTCTGCGAGGCGGCGGCCGAGCGGGCCCTGCTGGACTCGGTGCGCACCGGAACCGTACGGATGATCGGCATGAAGGATCTGCTGGCCGCCGCGAACGAGGTCGTGCCGTCCGCCGAACCGTGGTTCGCCTCCGCGCGCAACGTGGCGATGTTCGCCAACGAGGGCGGCATGTACGACGACCTGGTGACGTACTTGAAGAAGAGGCGCAAGTTGTGACCACGACCCTGCACCCCGCGGTGGAGCGGGCTGACCTGCTCATCGATCTCAAGCGGTACGAGGAGGCCAGGGAACTGCTGGCCCGGCGGCTCGCGGAGGACCCCGAGGACATCCGGGCCTGGATCGAACTCGCCCGGAGCCATGTCGAGGACAAGGAGGACGGCGCGAAGGCGCTGGAGGCGACCGAGCGGGCGCTGGCCCTGAACGCTCAGGACATCGGGGCGCTCCTCATGCACGCGCGCGCCCTGCGCGTGGGCGGCCGCTTCCCGGAGACCGAGGCCGTGCTGCGCGAGGCGATCCGCCTGGCGCCCGACTACTGGTTCACCTACGCGCGGCTCGCCGACTGGCTGTGGCGCATCAGGATGATCAGCTCCGGAAAGGCCAACGGCGGCCAGATCCGGCGCGAGGACCACGAGGCCGCTCTGCGGGAGGCCGACCTGATAGCCCAGGAGGCCATCCGGCTGGCCCCCGAGCAGGTGTACACCTACGAAGTGGCGTGGCTCATCGCCGACATGTCCGCCAACCGGAGCGCCGCCGCCAGGATGGACGAGGCCATCCTCCGACTGGACCCGCAGCACGAACAGGCCCTGGCACGGCGGACGAAGGCGGCGGCGACAGCCCCCGGCGTCAAGGCGACGGAAGCGGCCACTCTGTACGCCGACGCACTGGCCTCCACCCCGGACTCCGCTCCGATGCGGCGCGGACTGGACGCGGCCTCCTTCCGCCTGCTGCGCGGCCTGCGCTGGCTGGCCCTGCTCTGCCTGGCCCTCGCCGCTGCGGGCATCGACCTGTTCGCGACGGACGGAGAGACCCAGCGGGAGCTGCCGCTGGTTCTTGGCCAGCGGTTGTGGGATCTCGTCCCGATGGCGGTCATCTGGGCCCTGGGCGCCCTGCTGCGGTACCGCCGCCTGCGCGCCGGCATCCGGGTCAACCTGCTCTCGCTCATCCGACGTTTCGCCTGGTCCCGTGTCGTCCTGGGCCAAGCGGCGTGGGCCATGCTCTGCGCGCTGCTCATCACCCAGATCCCCTGGACGGACCGCACGATCCCGCTCGTGCTCTTCTGGGCCGGCCTGGTGCCGGCGCTGGCGACGATGTGGTTCGACCGGCCGAAGAACGCCTGAGCGACGACGAAGGAGCCGGTGCGAGTGACTGTGCCCGCGACCTGCGGAGGAGAGGCGCCCTCGGATTCCGGGTGATGACCGGACCGAATCCATTCGGCCGAAGCGGCCGAGGGGCTGGTCGACCGTGCGTTCGCCGGGCCGGTGACAGGCAGCGCGACCGACGGCCGGGTCTGTCTGTGCCCGGAGCAGTAGAGGTGCTCGGCTGGCCAAGCAACCGCCGCTTGAACGCTTTGCAGTTCACCATCGCGGACCGCTCCGACGAAGGCTGTGCCCCGGCATCACGCAGGCGCCTCAGCACGTTCATCGACGGGGAGCACTTCGAGGCGGATCAACGGTTCTCCCCGGCGGGGGACTCGGGGACGGGGCGGACTCCCGCGGGCTCGGAGCGATCCCGAGCCCACCAGTGCGCGGTGCCGCCCTTACCAACACCCGACTCGGAGTCGCCTGAGCGGAACGAACATGCGCGCGTGAGGCGAGCCTTCACGCACGCCGCAGGGACGCCACGAACTCTGCCCACGCGGCGGGGCGTACAGCTATGAAGGTCCTATCGAGTCGCTTCGAGTCCCGTACGCCGACGGCGCTCTCCAGATCGGCCACCTCAACGCACTCGCCTCCCGTCCCGTTGCTGTAGCTGCTCTTGCGCCACCGGGGGAGGGCGGGGGGTCGGTTCATCGGGAGTGCTCCTTCAGGATCGCGTGCATGAACGAGGCCGACCGGTCAGGGCTGAGCGCCAAGGCCCTCAGGTGGTCGAACGCCTTTGTGTACAGGCTGACATCCGCAGCACTCTCCAGGTAGACCGAATCGGTCAGCCCTTCCCGGTAGACGACGTCCGGGTCCTCCTGCTCGGGGAATCCCAGGATCGTGAACGGGCCCGTCGCAGGGTAGGCGCCGGCGTCGAAGGGCAGGACCTGCACGGTCACGTTTCGCAACGCCGTCGTATCCAGAATGCGTTCGATCTGCGCGGCCATGATCGGCCGGCTGCCGACAACGTGCCTGAGGGCGCTCTCGTGGACCACGGTCCACAGGTCGGGTGAGGGTGCCGTGGTGAGCAGTTGCTGCCTGCGCATGCGTACCTCGATGAGGCTCCGGATCTCTTCGTCGGACCGGTCGGCGGACGCCCGGCTCAGACCGGTCGCGTACTCCGCTGTCTGGAGCAGGCCGGGGACGAACTCGCCCTGGTAACTGCGAAGGTCGGACGCTGCTTGCTCAAGGCCTACGTAGACCGAGAACCAACCAGGGATCGCGTCACCGTGGCCGTGCCACCAGCCTTTGGTCTTCGACTCCTTGGCGAAGGACTTGAGCAGGTCCCGCAGTTCGGCGGACGTTCCGTAGAAGCGGCAGAGCGCATCGATGTCGGACGGTTGCACGCGCCCGAGGCCCGTCTCCAGGCGGTTGACCTTGGACCCGCTCCAATCGAGCTCCTTACCGACTTGATTGCAGGTGAAGTCGCCTTCTTCACGCAGCTTCTTCAGCTCGATCGCCAGACGTCGTCGACGTGCGGTGGGGGAACTGGCCATTTCAACACCTTCTCCAAGAACGGGAGTTACATCCCATCGGAAACGGTGGCGTTCGCCAATCACTCTATGGAGGGAATCTCTTCGTGCACATTGCATATCGGGACGGGATGTCGGCATTCTCGGAAGTGAAGCGACTGTGAGTCACCTCCGTTCACGCCAGGTGAAGAGGCTGGGACTCGCTGCGGAGAGAGGCGGTGCCCGTGGTGAACGGCAACGACGGCTGCATGACGCGGAAATCCTGGGAGCTGCCATTCCTGGCAGAACCTGCTGAAGTCGCCGGTCTGAGGCGCGTCATGCGGCTGCATCTACGGTTGTGGGGACTATCGGACGTGGCGGAGGCCGCCGAGCTCTGTGTCAGTGAACTCGTGGCGAATGTGATCAGGCACGTCGGCGAGGGCACACCGAGCACCCTGGAGGTCGGAATGAACGGCACGCACCTCCGGGTCGCACTCCGTGATCCGGACACCCGTGCGCTTCCGACGCTCGTGCATGCGGGTTCTGATGACGAGTCGGGGCGCGGAATGGCGCTGCTGGACGCGGTATCGGACCGATGGGGCGTGATCCTCGGCGCGTCCTCGAAGCTCGTCTGGTGCGATCTCGCCACCTCGCTCGTCACGCCCGGTGGGCATATCGACGGCCCGCGGATCGCCAAGGGCGAGGCGTGCCTCACGCTCTACGCGGGCGCAGGCGGCGAGCCGGCGGGGGTGGCTGTCCTGGAGGAGGCGGCGATCGACTTGATCACCGACCTCCTCCACTGGCTGAGCGTCCACGGCCGCGACATGGACGAGGCGCTGGACCGGGCCCAGGTGCGTTTCGAGGCGGCGGCCGACGGAGCCCGATGAAGGCGAGGTCACCTCAGCGCATCGTGGAAGAACCCGATCGACTGATCCTCCGGGGTCCCGATCAGGGTTGCTCGGTCGAGCAGGATGTTGTTGTTCTCGCAGCTCGTCTCGGGGAGGAGCAGACAGGCATGGCAGGCGGCCATGTTCAGGCTGTCCGCACCGCTTGCCTGCGACTCCATGCACAGAGGGTCGTTCGAGCACCAACTCGCCCTGTGCAGGGCAGCCCGGAGGGAAACTGCCAGACGGTCCGGTTCGCCCTGCGCGACGACGCCGCCAAGACTTCCGGCGGAGTCGCTGGTGGCCGTGTAGATCAGCACGCCCGCCATGTCCTCGTCGCTGTAGAGCCGCTCGCGCAGGGATGCGGCCGGGTAGCCGCCGTCCAGGCTCCACTCGTTGATCAGCGTGTGGGCCAAGGCGTGCAGCAGCAGGAATCGAGGGGTGGCGGGTGAAGGCGGAACCTGCTTGTCAGAGTCGCCCGCACGTGCCGACAGCAGCCTTTCGTGGTTCTCGCGGATCCGGGTGGCGCGAGCGACCTGTTCGGGCTGCTCCTCCCAGCTCCGAAGCCGTTCGGGGTCGAGGCGAAGGAACACGCCTTCACCACTGACTTCGAAAGCGGGAAGCCAACTCGGCTTCTCCAGTGAGATGGCTGCCTGGCGCAGCTGGGAGTCCGCCGGACTCGGTTCCTCGACGCGGCGGAACGACTGCAGCACTCGTACTTCGCGCAGCCGCTTGACCAGCATGACCTGGGCGAGCCCGAGCGACGTGCGGAGGGCGTCAATCGAAGCGACCGGGGGCACACAGACGAATTCCTGGTCCTCCTCGGCGTCCTCGGGGTGAGGCTTGGACAGACTTCGATACTCGCCCTCGTACAGCTTCCGTCGGTAGTCGCCCGCACGCTTGGCGGCTTCCGTGTCATCGACCGGTTCCGTGGCGACGGTCTCGGCCGCACGCCTCCGCTCCACCTCCGCCACCACGTCCTCGTCCGTGTACTTCGGGCGGTGGAGCAGCAGTTTCCTTATGCGTACGTACACCTTGATCGAGGCGGCATCCTCGTCCTTCAAGTCGTTGTAGTGGGGAGCCACGAGCTTGGCAATGCCTTGGCTCCACGGAGGGATGGAGAGGGCCGAGTGCATGACCGGGAACCAGACCGAGGACGAACCACGCTGAAGGGTGCGCGGTGGCTCCTGGCAGACCTCGGCCGCAGCGTCCTTGATCCAAGGGCGGCGACCACTGCACCGGATGCCGAGCTCCCGGAGGGCCTGGCGTCGGAACGACCCTTCCAGGGAGACCTTCTCCACCCCGCAGCTGCAACCGATCTGCACGGCACGGAGGGATGCGGTCGAGCCGTCCGCCTGGAAGGTCAGTTGGCCCCCACAGCCACCCGATTCCGTCCGGTTACCTCGATGGACCCACTTCCAGTAGGGGAAGTCCTCCAGATGGCCATGCGTGCACGCCATCACGAAGCGGGACGGAACCAGGCTCTCCTGGCACGTCGAGCACTCAGCCCGTCCCGTCGGAGAGTTGAACTTGCGGAAGGGCTGCAACTGATGGCAGGTCGGGCATGAGTACATCTCCGGGAAGCGCACGGCGCGTACGCCGTCCCGGGCAGAGTCGGTATCGGGAGCGGGAGGCATCCGGAATCCGGCGACACCCAACTGCCAGGCCAGGCGAGGCTCAGAGATGAAGGGCGCCTCGGAGATGTCCCACGAGTCGATACCGCGGACGAGGAAGGACTCGTTCTCCACCGCGATCATGGCTCCGACGCCGTACGTCGTGATGAGCTGGGCGCGACGGATCTCTCCGAGCTTGCGGGCGGTACGTGCAGCGGTTGAGGGGAGGCCTCGGCGGCGGGTGCGGGGCGGGACGGGACCCATGGTTCAGCGCTCCTCGAAGAAGGTGGACGAGGCGTCTACGTCTCGCAGACTCCACAAGGTCTTCCACGGCGACGCGTCGGCCGACTCGTCGTCGTAGTTGGCCAACAGGGCGGCGCCGTGGGAGCCGCGTCGAGCCTCGTACACGAGGTTCGGGCGCTCGTAAGCCTCGCTCCGCCACCACTCGATGAACTGCTCGAAGGCTGCGGTGGTGGCTTCGAGCTCGGCCGGTTCGACGGCCGAAACCCGGTCGAGCAGAGCCTTCCCGACCTGCTCGCGGAGGTCAGGAAGGAAGTCCTCCACATGCGCTGCCGCTTCATTGGCCCGAGCTGCGGGCAACGTCAACCGGGCCAGTGCCACCACTACGGCGTGCAGGCCTCGGTCACGGGCCCGGGCGGAGAACGGGGTGACGCTCGTGGACTCCACCTCGCGATACAGGGCGGAGTGGAAGCTCTGGAAGTCCTCGTAGTGCGAACGGTCCCTCGACCTGGTGGAGTTGAGCATGACCGCGACGAGGCCGGGGTGTTGCCGGCCGACCCGGCTCGTCGCCTGGATGTATTCGGCGGTGGTCTGCGGTTGCCCCATCACGGCCATCAACCCGAGTCGCTCGACGTCGACCCCTACGGAGATCATGTTGGTGGCGAGCAGTACGTCCAGCACTTCGGGGCTCGGGAGTCGGCGCTCGATGTCCTTGAGCCGGCGGGAGATGTCACTGGCGTTGGCGCGGCTGCTCAATTCGGTGAGGGCGTCCGCGCGGCGCGCTTTGAGACCGTCACGCGCCGCAAGATGGCCCAACCGCTCCTGTACGTCGTCGAGGACCTGGAGCTCTGCCGCCGACAGCAGTCGCAAGCTGTTGAAGTATCCGACCAGGGTCCAGTAGGCGTCCTTCACCTCGGGCGGGGCATCATGGGCGTACGCCCGGTGCAGCAGTGCCGCGTACACCCGGATCAGCAAGGTGGCCTGGCTGGTGCTGGAGGTCAACAGGCCGATGTAGCAGCGAGCCGCCTTGCGCTCACGCGGCGTCTCGACGGCGAACCAGGAATCTCTGGCGTCGAGGCCGCCGGGCGGGAACTGCTGCACCCTACGGTCGAACAGTCGGGTGCCCTGCTCGTCGGCACGCCGGATGGTCGCGGTCGAGGCGATGACCTTGGGGCGTGCGGCCAAGGCGTCCACGGCCGTCTCGTACAGGCCGGTGAGCGTGCCGAGCGGGCCCGAGATGAGGTGGAGCTCGTCCTGGACGATGAGTTCGGGCGGCCGGACCCCGTCGAGGTCCCGGTTGAACAGAGCCGCAGAAGCGGGCCGCCAGGGCATCGAGGCGAACTTGTCGACCGTTGCGATGACCAAGGTCGGGCGGTAGGCGTAGACGGCCTCGTCGACGAGATGAACCGGGAGCCCGCGGTGGAAGTCGCAGGCACCGGACGGGCAGTTCACCGTCATACGTTCGGCGTCCTTGTCGACCGCGTAGTCCCGAGGACGCAACGGCTCACCGCACCACGGGCAGTTGCGCAGTTGCACCGGATTCTCCGTCTGCAACTGCAAGCTCTCGTTCCGCACGAGGTCAGCCAGTTTGCCCTCGGCGACCGCCAGTGTGTTGGGCGTTGCCGAGCGGCCCACCCACATGCCGATGGAGATCTCCTCGTGTCCCAGCCTTGCCGGGTCGGCAGCCCGGAGCAGGTCCATGGCGCAGATCAGTGCCGCGGCTCGCTCGAACTGCTGGAGCGTGAGCAGCCGGAGCGTGTACCGCATGAGCACAGTGACGCCCGCTCCGGCCACCCCGTCCCGCATCCGCCGGAAGAAGGTGGTGAAGGCGATCAGTCCGAGGTACGCCTCCGTCTTGCCACCACCTGTGGGGAACCACAGCAGGTCGGAGACGTCTCGGTCGTCGTGGTCCGGGTCGACGATTCCGGCCAGGCAGAGAAGGATGAAGGAAAGCTGGAAGGGCCGCCACCGCCCGGCATGCTCGTCCGGTCGGCCGGACCTGCCTCTCTTGATCCACACGGTACGTGCGCGCTGGTCTGCCATCGCGAGGTTCGCCAGACGGAACGCGTGCATGATGTCCGGTCGCTCGGCGTCCTCCAGTAGATCCACGCCGTCACGCATCCGGCGCAGAGCTTGCCGGCACAACAGGACCTGATCAGTCGCAGCCTGGCTGTCCTCGGTGCCGCGCAGCAGACGGACTTGGTCCTCCTGGGTTTCGATCCACTGCTCGTACCCTTCCAGTAGGGTGCGCAGCGCCGACACGACCTCATGGATGGGGGCGGTTCCCAACCGATACATGGTCAGTGGCTTGTCATCGATCCCAGGATTGGAGTCGGTCAGCAACACCTCGTGGGAGGGGACGAACTCAGTCCGCAGGGCGGTGACCCTAGGACGTTCGATCGGCACGGAGCCCACTGGGGGTGGCGTCCAGTCCCAATGCGCCGCGCAGCCGTGCCCAATGGCGAAACTCGGCACGTGGCGGTGCAGGAGCCTGCTCAGTGCCTGCTCCGAGTCGACCGCGCCCAGCGTGGCCGGCCGCACCACGAACACGGGGCTGATGCCGTCTCCTGCCGTGATGGTCAGCACGGGCTGGTAGAAGCAGTGCGCGTCGCGCAGGTCGAATCGGCCGACCTCAAGACTGTTGACGACCGTGGCCGTCACGGTCACGGTCCCGTCGGAGGTGGACCGAGGACGGACCAGCACACGCAGTTCCAGCCCCGGGTGGAGAACGAAGGGGGCAAGCAGCCCGGGCTGGGTGACGTCCACGTCGACGGGTTCGATCCGCAGGGCGGAGCGTCTCCAGTGTTCGCGCTGGGCCTTCGTGCTCCGCGCCTCTGTCCGCTTCGCGGCCACCGGCTTCCCCTCGGCGTCCTCGGGGAGGTAGACGGCAGTGGTGACGGTCAGTCGAATTCGGGTCGACACGGTCGGGTCCGCGGCAAAAGTCAGACCGATGGACGACGGCATCCGGACGTTCGCCAGCGAGACGCCCAGATCGGCCGGCCCTTCCTCGACGTCCCGACGGACGCCGAGCGGTACTGCGTCGAGCCCGTCGCGCTCCGATTCCAGCTCGGCCTGCTCGGTCGGGCCGGGCCGGGACGAGTCGTCGGGCCGGTCCGGGAGCGAGAGCGGGAAGAGTACACCCACCGGGTACATGGTGATCGGTGCGTCATCCGTGAGCACCTCCTCCGCGCCACCGGCGGGACCGAGCAGATCCTTCCGAAGGGCGTCGACGAGCGAGTCGCGCACCTCGTAATGAGCCTGATGAGTAGACCCGCTCATGCCGTTTCCTCGGTTTCGTCCGCGTACCAGTGGAAGCGTCCCAGGCCGCACAGGCGAGGTGTGACCCACGCACCGTGCGTACCGAGGCCCGCAGTTTCGGTAGCGGCGGGGCTGCCCGCCACACTCTCCACACAATCGATCCGGAGGCCGGTGATCAGCGGCGGCCACCGGTCGACCTCGGAGTGTGAGGATCGGCGCAGCATTCGACACAGGTCGGTTCTGAAGCGTTCCGACACCACTGCCACCTCTCGGCCACCGACCACCACCGCGTACGGAGGAGATTGGTCGGAGGCGACAGGGATGCCGTGCAACAGGACAAGTTCCGCCGCGGCGCCGGCGGCGACATCGGTCACCAGGTGATGCCAGAGTTCCTTGGCGTCGTGTTGGATTCCCTCAGTGCCCGGCGGCTGCTCGTGGGACACGTCCGTACCGAGCAGCTCGATTCCGTTACGGGCCCAGGCACTGCGGCCGCCCAGATACCAGCGGTCGATCCTCTTGTCCTTCCGGATGAGCCACGAGTTGGGCGCGTCCAGGACATAGAGGTCGTCCCGGGTCCGAGTCATGGCCACGTAGAGCAGCCGAGCCTCCGCCGCCGGGTCGTAGTCGTGCTTCTTCTTCCGGACCGGAGTCGGTTCTTTCAGCACGCGTGGTTCGACGATCAGGACCCGATCGAACTCCAAGCCCTTGGCCCGGTGCATGGTCGATATCACGAGAGAGGACGGCTGAGCCGCGGTGAGCTCGTCGGGCAGTCTGCCTTCGGCGAGTGCTCGATGCAGCGCGACGACATCGACGGTTCCTCTGCCGCGTCCCCGTGCCACTTTGCGCACCGACCGCCACAGCGCTTCCGGCATGGAGCCGATCGGGATCTGCAGGTCGACCAGCAGTTCCTCGAAGCGCTCCCGAGTGAGATTGGTCGAACCGGTCGAGGCAAGCAGTTCGGCGATCCATACAGGCGCGGAACGCTCGCGGGCAGAACGCTGCAGTGTATGAGGGACGTCGGCGGCGGCCAGAATGCCGGACAGGGTCAAAGCCTGGCCGTTGTCGCGACACAGTACGGAAGTGGTGTCCGGATAGTCGCGCAGAGCAGCCAGTACGAACTCGTCGTTCAGGCTTCCGAAATTCGGCGTCGACAGCAGCAACGTGCGCAGATCGCCATGAATGCGCTCCGCCTCGTCGGCGGCCGTGACCCGATCGCGAGGCAACCCCTGCAACTGGGCGCCGTAGGGCAGAGCCATCCGGGCCACCTCACTACGGGCCCGGAAGTTGTCGCCCAGGTGAAGCTCCACCAGATCCTCACCGAACGTGGCACGCACCCACTCCAGGAAGCGGTCGGTCTCCCCGGCCCGCTGTTCCGGATCGGACACCTGGAACCCGTACACGGCCTGAGCCGAATCGCCCACCACGGTGAATCCGCTGTTCTCCTGGAAGCGGTCGAGTAGCGCCTCGACCATCTCCCGACGGACGCCCACGAGGTCCTGAACCTCATCGATCACCACATGGGCCGGCACGTACTCGCCGCCTTCGACCGCTCCCTTGTCGATCGCCTCGGTGGCGGCTTCGATGCGTCCGTCGAAGGTGTACGTCCCCCAGTCCACGTCCGGGTAGGCGCGATGGAGCAGGGCCGAGGCCCAACCGTCGAAGGTCTGGACACGGATGCGCTGCGCGGCGGCGGCGTGCCGCTCGATCCGCTCGGTGAGTTCGCGTACGGCGGCACGGGAGAAGCTGAGGACCAGGATCTCCCCGGCCTCCAGTTCTTCGCGTTCCACCAGCACGTCGAGCCGTCGCACCAGGGTGTACGTCTTGCCGGCGCCCGCACCGGCCGTGACCAGGACTCGAGCATCCCAGGGCTGGTCCACCACGGCCTGCTGCGGTGCTGTGAGCCGGTGCTCGGCGGGGAGGACGGAAGTCATTGGGCCTCGTCCCACAGGTACTCGAACTCGGTGAACGCGAGCTCTTCACCGTAGTTGGTGATGTTGTCCCGTACGTTCAGGATCAGGCAGCTCTCCTTGCCGCCGTTCTTGGGGCCGCGCAGGCCGCGTCCGATCATCTGTTGGTAGACGTTGGGGCTGTAGGTCGGACGGGCGACGACCACGGCACGAGTGGCCGGCGCGTCGAAACCCTGGGTCAGCACGCCGTAGTTCGTGAGTACCTGGGTCCTGCCCTTGCGGAAGTCGCTGATCCGCTTGCGGCGTTCGTTGGTGGGTGTGCTCGAGTCAATGGCCGCGGCCTTGATGTCTCTGTCACCCAGCTTGGCCGCGAGCAGCTTGGCGTGGGCGACGGAGGTGGCGAACACCAGAACCGGCCAGTCGGACGGCATGGCGGCGATCTCGTCGACGATGCGCTGACTACGGTCGTGGTCCTCGGCAAGCCGTTGTTCCGCACCCTTGGGCAAGGTGGCGAACGTCTCGGACTGGGCGCGCTCATCGGCTGTCAGGGAGATCGCGGCGCCCTGCAGCTCTCGGTGCTTCACCTGGGCCAGGACGCCGATGTGCTGCAAGGACTTGATGGCGACGGACAGATCGCCGTCGAAGACCCCGGTGTCCAGGCGGTTGCCGAACCTCTGGACCAGGAGCCGGGTCAGCTCCGCGTTGTTCTTGTACGGGGTCGCGGTCAGGCCGACCAGATGACGGCCGGTCCGGTGATGCGTGAGGCCGAGTTGTTCGAGAAGACGTGTGTAGCGGCCGGACATCGCGGTGTGTGCTTCGTCGACGATGACGAGCGAGGCGGACTCCCGCAACCAGGTGTATTTCTCGTCCGTCAGGCAGCGGTCCAGCTTGGCGTCGGTCGCGACGACCAGATGCGGTCGTCCGTCGACCGGGGTAGCCTCGTTCGACGCCCACAGACGGCTGATGACGAGGGGGTGTTCGGGACCCACCTTCGACCAGACGAAACTCCAGCTCTGCACGGCCTGCTCGCACAGCTCTTCTGTCTGAGCGATCCACAGGACCGGGCCCGGAAGATCCTTGCGGTCGCGGATCCAGCGGATCACGCCTTCCGCCGTGACACGCGTCTTACCGGCCCCCGTCGGCAGGCTGAGCATGCCGCGCTGGGGCATCGGGTTCTCCAGCAGACCCAGCAACGCCTGGGTGAGGTCCTCCTGATACGGGTGGAGAGCGGGGAACTCGGTCGGTCCCTCCACCTCCAGGCGGGCATCCAGGGAGGGCACCTGGGCGCCGGCGAAGGAGTCCGGGAAGCCGAGGTCGGTGACGAAGAGCAGAGCCTTCTGGCCACCGCTGAAGGACGTGGGTGCCCGGGTGGGGAAGTTCAGAGTGAGATCGTGGGAGTGGACCCGCAGGATCGCCTCGCCGTGGGCGTTGAACGCCATCTCCGCGACGCGCCTGGGGCTGGGTTCACTCCCGTGCTCGTGGATCTCGCTCTCCATCAGCCCGGGAGGAAGCCCACCACGCAAGGCTTCCTCACCGATGAGCAGAGCGATCTTGTCGATGACGCTTTCTGCCTCCCTGACCGCGCGCAGCCGTTCCAGGAGAGCGTGATTGTGTTCCTGCTTCTCCTGGAGGGCGAGGGCCTGGCTGCAGCCCGCGATGCCGAAGCCCCACTTGAACTCCTCGTCGGCGGCCCGGAGCACCTGGAGGCGGTCGAGGGAGTCCAGCACATAGAGGGTCTGCCCCTTCTTGGCGAACGTGAGGGCCTTCCTCTTGCTTCCCATGGGTGTACGCATGACATGCGCCAGCTCGGAGCAGCGCTGGATCCTGTAGTTGCTCACTGCCTGGCCGAGTCGGGTCTTGACCGTGGGGAATTCCTCGAGGAGGGAGGAGGCCCGCCCGATCTTCAGCGCGTCGATCTCCCGGCTGATGACGTCGGAGACCTTGAGCATGCCCCAGTCCTCGATCATCGCCTTGGCGGAGGCGGCGTCTGCCTTGTCGGAGACCAGGAGCGCGGGGAGTCCCTCGCGGACGAGTTCGTTGAACTCGGGGGTGCTCGTCGCCACGGCGATCTCGTTGTCCGGCCGTCCTTCCCAGGAGTTCCCCACGCGGCACCGGGTGAGTACATCTTCGGGAAACTCGAACTCGACGCGGTGGAGGAGGGCATAGGCATGTCCGATGAACGCGTCGTCCTCGCTCTGCAGGAGCAGGTCCAGCAGCTTGCCCCAGCGACGGGCGGGTACCTCATCGGTGGTCGTGGGCATGCCCAGCCGGCGCGCCGCCTCGTCGGAGACCTCGGCGACGGGCAGTACGGAGTGGAAAGTCTTGAGCTGGGGACCGACGGCCTCGGACACGCGGGTCAGACCCATGGAGGTGCGTACGAGGCCGTGCTTGGAGATCATCCAGCGCAGCGGAGACATCACGGACTTGCGCGTGTTCCCGTTGGTTCCGTACCGCATCTGCCAGTGCTGCGAGATGTCGGACGGAGGCAGGGCCGCCACGAAGGCGGCGCGGCCCTCGTCGGACAGAGCCGGTAGCAGGTGCAGCGGGCCCAGGGTCGCGGCACCCTCCACCGCGAGGCGGGAGATGTTGGGGCGCGGTGACGTGCTCGGCAGACCACGGAGGTGCTGCTCGTGTACAACCTGCCGATACTCCTCGAACCAGGCCTCGCCCTGTGGCCGGTGGCCGCCGGTGGGCCGGTCGAACAGACCCAGGTCGCGGAACACCGGACGGTCGCTGTCGTGGAAGCCCATGTCGACGGTGACGCTCTTGTCCCGACTGCCGTCGGCGGGTACCACCGGGCCCGGCAGGAGACAGTCGCGCATCGGTCGGTAACGGCCGTCCAGGGTACGGACGCGTAGCGTCTCCAGGGTCTTCGGCACCTTCGCGCGGATGCGTTCGGTCTGCGCGCTTCCCCCGGCGCTCCGGAGCAGGACCCAGAAGTTGGACCAGGAGTCGGTGTCGTAGTTGGCGAAGCCCTGGTCGAGGACGCCCTCGAACCGTCCCTGCGCGTCGGCGACCCTGATGCCGATGTTGTGCAGGTGCCTGGACATCTCGGGACGCTCGGAGATCGACGGGTGCACGTAGACCATGTCGTCCCGAAGGGCGTCGGCGGAAGTGCGGTGGAAGATCTCACCGGCGACGGGCGCGACCATCCCATGGTTCTCGGTCAGGACGATCCTCGCCCGGCGGGCCGCGGCAGTGATCTCCGAATCGTCGCGCCGCCGTTCGGCCTGATCCTTCAGCACCATGAGGGACAAGATCTCGATGGCATGGGTCGAGGCCTCCGCGGAGCCGTCGGAGACGAGAGCCTCGAGCCAGTCCTTGACGCTCTCGGGAGTCTTCCCGGCCTGATCCAGGATGTGGTTCATCTTGCCGCGTCGGAGAGCGGTGTCGGACGCGTCGACGGACGCGTGCAGCCAGCCTGCGGGGCGGCCGCTGTACTCGGCCCAGATCCGGACCCATTCCTTGTCGAGGTTGGGCGGCGTGATGAAAAGCTCGCGAGGCCGCTGGAGCACGCCGTTCTGGTCGGGCAGGGAGGGGCTTTCGGCGGCGTACTCCCAGACGCGGCGCAGGAAATAGTCGTCGGCCCAGTTGAGCCTCTCCTTGGTGCGTCCCGGGAGCAGAGGGAGGTAGGCGGCGGGGTCCTCGTCGGGCACGAGCGAGGGCAGGGTGTCGACCACCAACCGCGCGGCGACCTCAAGGAGTTCACGGTTGAAGGGGCTGCCGTCGAGAAGGTGCTGACGGTCCTCGTTCGTCTTCCATGGCGCGTTGAGGATGCCGGTCAACGACAACTCGTACTTGGTGGGGAAGAACGCCCAGAAGGAGCCCTTGCCGCCAGGCGCGGTGTACAAGCCGTTGCGAACGGTGTACTCGGGCATCGCCCAGGAGACCTCCAGCACGGGCCGGCCGTGAAGTTCGCCCGCGCTCTTCTCGGCCTCGCCGGTGGGGGAGTAGGAGGCCGAGAACACCTTCCACTGTTCCGTCGACTGCTTGGCGCCGCTTGCCACCTCCTTGAGCGTCCGGTAGTTGCCCTTGTGCTCGATCGAGATCTCCCGGCGGACCTGCGGCATCGAGCGAAGGTCGTGCAGGAACAGTTCGCCGACATGAGGGGAGAACAACTGGAAGTGGGCGGGGAAGGCGTCGGTCTCGCGTCCGTTGCGGCTCTTGTAGCCGACGATGTCGCGGGCGAGGCGTCCAGCGGCGCCGTCCATCAGAGGCAGGCGGACGACGGTGGTGGCCCACTTCAGCAACTTGTCCAGGTTGTCGTCATCGGCGCGTTCCTGCTCGACGTCGAGGGGGCGAGCCATGCGGAGCACCGGGGTGGGCATGTCGGGATCAACCTGCTGGCCGAGAGCCTGCGCGATCTCGGCAGCGGACCACTCCTTGTCGAAGCCGAAACCGAAAGCGCCGTTCCCGCTGAAGAACTGAGGCGAGTCGCTCACAGAGAGCACGGACTTGACGCCGACACCGAACCGGCCGATCTGCCCGCCGCGCTTACGGGACACACCCATCCGTAGGATCGTCTCGGCACCCTCCGGCGTGACAGGGCTGCCCACGTTCGCGCAGTAGAGGTGCTCGTCGGTGAGGACCACGTGCAGCTTGCCGCCGGGTGCGGCCGCGATCTCGTCCGCCGCGTTCTGCACGAGCTCGTACAACTGGCGCTCGCCGTACCCGCCTTGAGTGATGCGACGCTCGCCGTTGGCGTGCTCCTGTATCAGTCCCGGATCGACCTGATAGGTCTTCAGGACGGTGGCGGACTGCCGGATCACGGTCTCGATCACGGGCGGGAGCGAGGAGTCGGCGAGCTGCCGGACGGTCATGAGGCACCTGTCTCGAAGGAGAGAACGAACCGAGGATGCGCGGGGGGAGCGGGGTGCCGGCGTGCACAGGCCGGCACCCCGTGGAACAACGCTGCGCTGCTGAGTGGAGGGCGGCGGGGGCTCAGCTGTCGGTGGTCGTGACCGTGGTGACGGTGGTGACGGTCACGGTCGTCGTCACGATCGTCACCGTCCGCCCGTTCGTGCGGACCCGACGGGTGCTGCGGGTGACCTGGTAGGTGCGAGGGCGACCGGCGCGCCGAGGGGTGGTGGGGCGCCGGGTGACCCGAGAGGCGCGGCGCACGGGAGGGTCGGAGGGGGTGGCGACCGATTCCGTGCGCGCGGTGGTGTGCGAGAGGCGGGCGAGGCGCCGCCGCTCCGTAGCCAGGACCTGGGGGTGGATGCCGTGACACGTCAGGAGCTCGGCCTGAAGCTCCGGGTCGTCCAATTCGTCGTACTTCCGGATGAACCAGGACATCCAGGCATCGTCGTCATCGATCATGTGGGGTTCCCCTCCCTATGGGTGCGCCAACGAGTGCTCTCGATCGGTTGGTGCACGTAAAGACCGCTTTGTGATCGAACATGAGGGCAGAGCTCTCCCGCCTTCAGGAGGCGCATCCCTCAACGGCCTTGGCCGGGTGGGGAGTTGCCAGAATGAACATAGCACGCGCTGATCGGCCAGCCGATCAGAAGAAGGAAGAATAAAAACAACCCCTGCTGGCGCTCGAGCGAACGGTGTTCGTCAAATGACATTTGACGAAGCGCTGACGTCAACTGCGGTGCTACCGTGTGTCCCCGCTCGGCATGAAGAGGGAGTGGGGTCAATGGAGGACAGCGAGGACTTCGGCGTGTGGCTCGGGCGGCAGCTCCGTCGCAAGGGTCTGTCGCAGCAGGGACTCGGCCAGCAGTTGGGTCTGACGCGTGCGGCCGTATCGGCGTGGGTGACTGGCAGAGCCCGGCCGCGGGCCGAGGTGATGGCCAGGATCGCCGAGATCCTGGAGACGGATGTCGCCACTCTGATCACCAGGGACGCCGATGCCGGGTCGGACCGGCCGACCACTTGGTACCACCGGATCGCTCACCACGACGGCGGTCGGGAGTACGGGAACGCCGCGGCCTTCGCCTTCGACGCCAACCTGTCCGTGCTGGCTCGGGAAGTCACGCAGAACGCGCTGGACGAACGGCTCGACCCGCGTCGCCCGGTGCGCGTGCGTTTCACCCTGCACGAGCTGACCGGTGAGCACCTGCACTCCTTCCTCTCCGCTCTGAAGTGGGACGAGCTGGAACCCCACTACGCGGCGGCGGCGCAGTCCGGGCAGAAGGCGGGCCGGGTTCTGGCCGAGGGCCTTCGGGCGCTGCGTGAGGACGCGTCTCTACTGCTTCTCCGGATCGACGACTACAACGCCTCGGGCCTGACCGGGCCCGAGTACGGGGACGGCCGGTACGCCGCCGTGGTCCGCCGCCAGCTGGACAGTCACAAGAGCAACGAGCGTGCGGGCGGCTCGTACGGGTTGGGAAAGGCCACGCTGTGGGCGGCCAGCCGGCTCGGCCTGGTACTGATCAACAGCACTTTGTCCGAGGCGCATGAAGGGCGCACGGCACGTCGAGTGGTCGGGCGGCTCGACCTTCCCTGGCGTGAGGTCGAGGGTGTCGCCTACGCCGGGCCCGCGTGGCTCGGCGAGCCGGACACCGAGAAGGCGCACGAGGGGGTCTCCCGCTCGTGGTGGGCCGACGAACGTGTGGTCGCAGACCTGCGACTCGACCGGGAAAGCGACGATCCGGGGACCTCCTTCCTCGTTGTCGGCGCTCACGACGCGGCCGGTGGCAGTGACACGTTGGAGGACCTGCACACGGCCCTTGGGCGGGCACTCTCCGACAACTTCTGGGCCGCCATGACCTCAGGTCGGTCGACACCGCCCCTGCTCGAAGCGTCGGTACGTGCCTTTCGCAACGGCGAAGCGGCCGTCGCGGAACGACGGGTCGATCCGCTCGACCGGCACCCAGCACTCGTACACGCGCTGCGCGCGTACATCGACGGCGAGACGGTTGACGAACTCACGGCCGCCGGGCAGGTCGCTGCCACGGAGGTCGCACTCGCCGTCCCTCCG
Source organism: Streptomyces sp. NBC_01260 (assembly GCF_036226405.1). Lineage (NCBI taxonomy): Bacteria > Bacillati > Actinomycetota > Actinomycetes > Kitasatosporales > Streptomycetaceae > Streptomyces > Streptomyces sp. NBC_01260. Next base: position 5,390,615 of record NZ_CP108464.1, read on the forward strand.
TTGCGAACGGCGGGACGAAGGGGCGTGGGAGGCAGCCACCGTGCCGTACTTCTGGTTACTCAGGCTGCCGACCGGGACGAACAGCACAGCCGCATCGTATGTATGCGAGGCAACCGGATGACCGTCACGGCGCGCCCTCCTCGCAACCTGGGGGTCGGGGTGGATCCGTTCCAAGCCGTTCTGCTCGCCGGATACGCCACGGGTGACGACGGTTCGGCGACGCATGCCGCGGAAGAATTCCTGCGGGCCGCCGAGCCGCCGGAGCACGACAGGTGGGGAGTGACCGAGGAACTCACGGCGGCCTATGCCAACGCTCCACGCCGTCTGTCCGAGTTCAACACGGCCATGGACACGGCGCTGAGGGGCGTGATCGGTCGGCGAATCGTCGGCCAGGGTTCGGTCGGCCACGAGGTGCTCCGGAAGTTGCTACGTCTCGACCTGCCGGCGACGACAAACGGTCGTCGGCGGCATCCGCTCGTGGACCGGGTGGTCGGAAGGGTGGACGCTGCCGGGGCCTGGACCGTGGACGTGACACTGGACGTTCCACAACGAGATGTCGGCTGGCAACTGTTGCCCGTGGTCAAGTTCGACGTGCGATCGGGTGGGCGACCCTCGCTCGAGTGGGCGGAGTTGTCCCCGAAGGAGAATTGTCAGGTCGTCGAGGGCAGGCTGCTTATCGATCCGGATGTGCGCTCCGCACGCTTCGGTGGGGTCACCGCCGTGGGCAGCCATCCGGTGGCCGCGGCCATGGCCGGCGTGATCGTGGACATCCAGCAGGTGGGGGAGGCCTCGGCGTGAGCACTGTGTACGCGTACCCGACCTTGGTGGGGAAGATCGAGGCCACTGTCCGAGGCGCGAGCATAGACGGGAAGCCCCTGCAGCTTTCGCTGATCTCACAACGCGATCAGGTCGTCGCCCTCCATCAGGTAGAGCGGGACGACTGGATCGAAGGTGTACTCGACCTCGAAGTGTCCCTACCTGTCGACGAGTTGGCCGATGGCCCGTGGTCCGGGGTCAGCTGCGTCGCGGTACTGACCGAGGGAGCCACGAACACCCGTGTGGTGACTCGTCTGGAACGGCGCCGGGACGACACGCGATGGCGGGGCGAGGTCCGGGTACGTCGTTCCACCCACGCCACGCGCGCACTGCTCGACGTGAGTGTCGTCGGTAGCCACGGTGGCGTCGACGGGCGCATCCTCGGAAAGACGGACGCCCCGTGGGTGGTGGACCTGCTGGCCCGTACACCGGCTAGGCAACGAGACCTGGAGATTGTGGAGGAGGACTTCCGGGATGGTCCGCAGCAGTGGTTGCGCCCGTTCGCGGACGCGCCCTGGATAGTCGACACATCGGGGGATCTGCCGACCATCCTGCTCAATGCCTCCTTCGAGGGGCTCTCCACGCTGCTGTCCGGTGCGCGCAGCCCGTTGGAGAAGGCGACGGCGGGACTCGTGGCCGCCCAGGTCGCGGGAGAGGCGTGGGCGACCATGTTCCAGTCCGCTCTGGGCAATCTCGAATTCGACGAGGACGGCACCCCTCATCTTCCGGCCGGTTGGCGGGGCGCGGTGCTGCGCTCCATGCTGCCGGAGGTGTTTCCTCGACTGCCGCTTCCCGACGCGTTGCGAGAGGCCCTCGACCGTCGGGTGGACGGTCGAGGATGGGCGGAGGTCCAGTCGCGGATCGAGTTCGCAGCCGGAAGGCGCAGTCAGTTGCCGAGGAACCTCCTGGCCACCATCCGTGCCGTTTCCCGTTCCCAGGAAGGTACGCGCCGATGAACCGCACGCACACGGAGATCCCCGCCCGTCTTGCTCTCCTTTCCGGGGATCGTGCCACAGGCTTCCTCACCCACGGGGTGCGTGCCGGCCAGGAAACGCTTCCTCACGTGGCGGTCCTCCGTGCGAGCAAGCCGATCCAGGACGATTCCGTCCGATGGAACGTCGACCCGGTACGTGAGATCGTTGAAGAGGCGATACACAGGTTCGACGGGGCCAGGACCGACGCCGACGCCTGGCTGGCGCCGCGGCTGCACGCGACCCTGCGCCTGACACGCGCGGAGGCGGCAGATGCCGGGCTCTGGAATTTCCTCGCCCTGGCTGTGGCACCCGACTTCGTCCTGTGGCGACACCTGCCGCTCGTCATGGCGGACGAGGGTGCTCCCAGGAAGATCAATGGCGCCAGGTTCGTCGGCCCGCACCATAGTCAGGCCTTCGCCCGACTATGGTGGTCGGCCGAGATGTTCCGTGACGGGCCCGACTACGCGCCCGCGGAGATCGCTTGCACCAACCAGGACATGATCAATACGGCCCTCCGGCTCGCGGCCATCGATCACAAGCCCACCGCTCTGGCCCTGGTATCGGTTCTCAAGGGACTCGCCGCCGACGGAGCCGCGCGCCTCGGGGATCGGGTCAACGCCCTGTGCACGGCGGTCAACGTGGCCGGGAGCACACTCATGTACGAGGTGATTGCACCCGACGATCCACCTCGCCACGACGCGCTCACCGAGTGGGTCGCGGATGCGGGGTCGGCGCCCGCCGTGCCATGGGAGAGGCTCCCCGAAGGCCCGGACGACGGCACCGCCCGGCGCTCCTCCCTCGAGCTCCTTTCGCGCATGTTCGAACAGTTCGCCGCAGAGGCACCGTTGCGTGACAGGACTCGCTCCGGGGCTGCACAGGACTGAAGTCCAGGTGAGTCCGGTCGGGGCAGGCCCCGACCGGTTCACGCGTTCCCGGGGCGGACCTCATCCGCTTGAGTATCGGGGCTCTTCGGTTCCCATGACACCAGTTTTTCGATCAACTCCTCTTCCGGCGGGCCGAGTTGCAGCGCACTGCTGAGGATGTGCAGAGAGAGAAGCGGTGGAATGGCGTTCCCGATCTGTTGGGCCACATCGGTGGACCGCCAGGGGTACTGCCTCGGGAACGACTGGAGCAGACCGCCCTCCTCGAACGTGAGCCGCTCCAGCTCCTCACCGACGTCCTTGTTGCCGGACTCGGTCTCCTTGAGAAGGAAGACCTTGTTACGCCGAAACTTGCCGGTGACTGTTGCTGCGGGCTGGTCGGAAGTGCGGCGGCCCCGGTTCTTGGGGTCACCACCGGATCCGTAATTGGAAACCACTTCGAAGTCGCGGGGACGACCAGTAAGTACGTCCTGCATGGCCACCCAGGGCGCGATGTCCGTTTTTGGTGTGGGGAACAGGGACCCGTCTTGCTCGGGCCCGGTGTCCTGGCGCGTCTGTTTCGGTAGGCGCTTGATTCCCTTGCGGTATCGCTGATGCGTCGCGCGAGGGAACTGCACCTCGCGTTTCACGTTGTTCGGATCCGACTGGGCGATCAGTACGGCACGCCGACGCGTCTGCGGGACGCCGAAGTCCTCCGAGTACAGAACGTGGGCGTCGGCGGCGTATCCGGTTTGCCTGAGGAGCTCGGCGTAGTGCTTCCACACCGGCAGCACGGTGGGTACCTGCTCCAGGACAACCACGTCATAGGGCTTTCCGCGGCTGAGCTTGGCCTCCATGATCCAGCGCAGTGGTTGGAGGACGAGCCCCGTGCGCTCGTCGGACATGGTGTCGGTCTCGGCCTTGGCCTCTTTCCAAGCCGCCTCGAAGGACGGGAAGTCCTCATGGCCGACCAAGCTCGTGGCCAGGCGTTTCACGTCATCCAGGGCTTTGTGGCCCTTTCGGCTGCCGGCTACGGAGAAGGACTGGCAGGGTGGACCGCCGGTGAGGACGTTTGCGTCCCGCACCTGCGGATCGCACGCACTCAGTACGGCAACGTCCTTCTCCACCGTGGTCAGAAGGCCGGCCGCTTCGCGCGTCGCGCGGGTTGCGTCGTCCCATTCGACCCCAATGCTCTCCACTCCCATGACAGTGGCTGCGATATCGAGGCCACCGGGACCTGCGAACAAGTCCACGATGCGGAAATGCGCAGGTTGAAGGGGTGAATGAGGTGCGTGGGTCATGGGATTGAAGTGTAGCCGGCGTTCAGCACCTGCATTCCCGCATGTTGGAGAGCACTCCGCGCGTGATCAGACACGCAGCGCATCCGCGATGGCGTCGCCCAGGACCCTGCCGACCGGTGGTGGCGAGGCGTGCCCGATCTGGCGGTACCGGGCCGTCTTCCTTCCCGCGAACCGCCATTCGCTGGGAAACCCCTGCAGCAGCGCGGCCTGCTCGTCCGTGAGCTTGATCATGTCCGGGGAGCCGTCGAGCTCGGGGCCCGGGACCTCGTCGGCCAGCGCACCCCCATTGACCCCCATGCGGGCCCAAGCCTTCTTCGTCCCCGTGGGGCCCAGGTCGGCACCCCCGCGGTTATCCGAGCCGCCCACCAGCGTAGGCGCCACACTGATCGCCTGAGCCGCCCAGGCATCGGCGTCCCGCCACCCGCGGGCCGCCATCGAACGACGCAGCGCCTTGCCCACCGAGACGTACTCCGTGACCGTCGCCCCCGGCGGCCTGAACGAGTCGAAGTACCGCTCCTTGAGCGCCACGAGCACGCCCTGCTTCCGATCCTGCGGTACGCCGAAGTCAGCCGCGTTCAGTACGAACCAGCGCAACCGGTACCCGAGATGTTCCAGCTCTTTGCGGACGAAGTCGCGCAAGGGCTCGAACTCCGGGGAATCCACCAGTCCGGGCACGTTCTCGATGAGCAGGCCGCGCGGTTGGACGGAGTGAGCAAGGAGGACCGCCGCCTCCAGGAGGCGTTGTTCCTTCTCGGTCTCGGACCGGGCGGCGGTCGCACTCGACCTCACCCGGGGCAGGCCCGCCGACAGCAGGTCGACGTCGTAGGTCTCCGGGTACTCGTCGGGGACGAAGTCCAGCAGATCCATCTCCAGAACGTTCCACTCCGGACGGTTCATGCGCAGCGTCTCGCAGGCCACCGGTTTGTCGTCCAGCAGCAGTACAGGGCTGAAACCCGACTGCTCCAGGCCCAACGCCAGCCCGCCCGCTCCAGCGCACACGTCCACGAATCGCATTTCGTTCACAGGTCCCCACCCTCTTGTCGCGTCCGTCTCGCGGAACGCTCCCGGTCGACAGCCTTCGCCACCCGTTCGGCCACCCCGCCAGGGGCTTCGTGCTCCCAGAACCGCAGGACCGTCCATCCCTCAGCAACCAGATGCGCGGTCGTTTCCGCATCCCTCGCCATGTTGCGATCGAGCTTCTGCCGCCACCACTCAGCATTCGATCTGGGTCGCGTCGCGTGTTCGGGGCAGCCGTGCCAGAAACAGCCGTCGAGGAAAACCGCCACCTTGGCCCGGGTGAAGGCGATGTCGATCGTCCGCCGGGACATGTCCGGGACCCGCTCATTGACCCGATAGCGATAGCCGGAAGCGTGCAACAGCCTTCTGACCGCCACTTCGGGCGCCGTGTCGCGGCTCGCTTGGCGGCTCATCCGGGCGGAGACCCCGGGGGACGAAGGCTTGGCAGTGCTCATCACTGCACAGTTTCCTACGCTCCGGTCGGTTCCGGATCAATGATCGCGAAATCGCCCCCACCGAATCGATGGCGCGGAGCCACGGCAGGGCGCTCGGCAAGGCAGGAGCTGGCCGTCATCCGGCCACTCAACGCGGTGCGCAGGCTAGACACCGCCGCTGACACTGCCCCCGGCGCCCAACTCCCGTACGTACCCCACCCCCCGCATCCCGTTCAGCACCACCTCCTCGCCCGTCGCGACGAACCCCGTCCGCGTCAGGACCGCCCGGGACGCGGTGTTGGTGACAGTGGCCGCCGCGCGGAGCGTGGTCAGGGCGTACGTGGTCGTGCACAGGGTGAAGAGGCGGCGGACCGCCGCCGTGGCCAGGCCGCGGCCCGTCGCCTTCTCGGCCAGGCGGAAGCCCAGGTCCGCGGTGCCGTTCGCCGCGTCGACCAGGTTGAAGCGGCCCAGCACCTCGCCGTCCTCCGCCACCAGGAGGTGGAAGTGGCAGGTGCCGGCCGCCTGCTCGGTGAGCAGGGCCTCGTGGCGGGCGGCGAAGTGGGTGAAGTAGTCGTCGCCGCGGTCCGGTATCGAGGCCGCGAAGAACGCGCGGTTCTCCTGCTCGAACGCGAGGAGGGCCGGGGCGTGGTCGGCGCGCAGGCGCTGGAGTTCGGGCATGGCGGAACCGTACCCAGTCGGTTCGCGCCCCGGCATCCGATATCGGGGACGTGGTACGGGCGCAGGACCCGCCTCCTACAACGCGCCCCCGTGGCAGTCCCGGTACGGGCGTCCCGTGCCGCACCAGCAGGCCGCGCTCCTCGCCGGCGGCCACGGGACCGCGCGGCCGCGGGCCGCGAGGGTGGTGGCGTACTGGGGGAGCAGGTCCGGGTCGGCCGGGGAGGCGGCCTCGGAGGCGGCGAACGCCTCGTACGACGGGACCGTGCCCGTCACGATGCCGAGGTTCGGGGTGCCCGTCGCATGGAGGTCGCGCAGGGCCGTCTCCAGGCGGGCCAGGTGGTCCGGGTGGGAGGCGTACTCGCTGCCGAGGCCCGGGTACGCGGTGAGGAGCTCGTTCAGTTCGGCTTCCGGCCAGTGCAGCACCGCCACCGGGAAGGGGCGGGAGAGTGCGGTGCGGTAGGTGCCGAGTTCGGCGCGCAGGCGGGTGATCTCGGCGCGCAGCTCGCCCGGGTCCGAGGAGCCCAGGGCCCACAGGCGCTTCGGGTCGTGGAGTTCGTCCAGCGGGACGGCCGCCGTGTGGAGCGTGTCGGCCAGCTCGTCCCAGGCATCGTGCCGGACGCCCATCAGGCGGCGCACCCGGTGGCGGCCGGTCAGCAACGACTGGGTGGCGTACGGGACTTCCTCACCCGGTGCGATGAGCAGGGTGAGGGCCGTGGAGAAGTAGTCGTGGGCCGCCTCCAGCTCGTCGTGGGCCTCCAGGGTCTCCGCCGCGATCTCCCAGGGAGCCGCCTCCAGCGGGCCCGCCGCGCGGATGCCGTCGATGATCGCGCGGGCCTCGGCCTCGTGGCCGTACTCCCACAGGTTGGCGGCGTTGAGCGCCTTCACCAGGTGCGGGTGTTCGGTGCCGGGGTCGTTGAGCAGTTCGTCGTAGAGCGTCGTGGCGCGGGCGCGGTCGCCGGCGAGCTCCAGGTGGGCCGCGGCCTGGAGGAGCAGCGGCTCGTGGTCCTCGGGGTACTGCGCCGCGGTGCGCAGCAGGCGCTCGGCTTCGGTGGTGTGGTCGGCAGGCGTGTCGGGGCGCATGAACCACACCGTACTGCTGTACGGCCGCGGGACGGAGAGTTGTTCCAGCTCTGGAGAGTTACGGGGCTTGGCCCTATCGTGCGGGCCGTGCGGGAGCGGATACCTGTGGTGGTGCAGCGGAGCTCGCGAGGGCGGCTGGCCGCTGTGCGGGGGCTGTGGACGAGCGCCGAGGTGGTGGTGACCCTCGGCGTCGTTCTGCTGCTGCTCGTCGCCCATCAGCTGTGGTGGACCAACCGGCAGGCCCGCGCCGGCGCCGCGCACACCGTGCAGGCCCTCCAGCGGGACTGGGGAGCGCCGGCGCCCGAGCCGTCGGGAGGGGCCGCGGAGACGGAGCAGCCGGCGGACGACAGCCCCGCCGTGTCCACGGGGGACGGGAAGGGCAGCGGCAGGGGTGCGGCCCCGGCCGCCACCGCGCCCCGCCGGTCCCAGGCGTACGCCGTCATCCGGATCCCGCGCATCGGGCTCACCGCACCCGTCGCCCAGGGCATCAGCAGGAGCGGCGTCCTCGACAAGGGGTACGTCGGCCACTACCCCGGCACCGCGCAGCCCGGCGGTTTCGGGAACTTCGCGCTGGCCGCCCACCGCAACACCCACGGCGAACCGTTCCGCTACATCAACCGGCTGCGCCGCGGCGACCGGGTCACCGTCGAGACCCGGGACTCCGTCTACACGTACACCGTCGACAAGACCCTCGCCCAGACCGGTGCGGGCGACGGCGGGGTCGTGGCCGCCGTGCCGCGCAGCAATGTGAGGCCGTACGCCGGGTACCGGGCGGCCGGGTCCTATGTGACGTTGACGACGTGTACGCCCGAGTTCACTTCCCGTTACCGGCTGGTGGTGTGGGGAAAACTGACGGATGTGCGGGGGAGGTAGCGGGATGTGTGGGGGAGACGGAGGGATACCGGGAGGGGTACGGGACAGCCCTTAGGGTCGTCGACGTGCTCAGACGACGTCCGCAGTTGTTGTGGTTGCTGGTTCCCTACGTGCTGTACCTGGGGGCGCTGCCGCTGGTGAACCGGGTCCGTCCCCTGGTTCTCGGGCTGCCGTTCCTCTTCTTCTGGCTGCTCGGGGCGACGGTGCTGACCCCCGTCGCCGTCTGGCTGGCCCGGCGGGGGGACCGCCGGTGAACGCCGCCGTCGCGACCTCCGTCTTCGGGGTCTTCATGGTCGCCACCGTGGCCCTCGGACTGTTCGCCGTGCGCGGGCGGCGTGGGCGGGGCGGGGAAGAGGGCGGTGGGCTCGCCGAATGGTCGGTGGGCGGGCGCAGTCTGGGGACCGTCTTCATCTGGGTGCTGATGGCCGGGGAGGGCTACACCAGCTTCAGCTACCTCGGAGCCGCGGGCTGGGGCTACAACTACGGTGCGCCGGTGCTCTATGTGGTGGCGTACATGTCCTGCGGCTACGCCGTCGGCTACGTCGTCGGGCCCATGCTCTGGGCGTACGCGCGCAAGCACGACCTCGTCGGGATCACCGACATGGTGGCGCACCGCTTCGCACGGCCCTGGCTCGGGGCGCTCGTCGCCGTCCTCGCGACCGTCTTCCTGCTCCCGTACATCCAGCTCCAGATCACCGGCATGGGTGTGGTCGTCTCGACCATCTCCTACGGCGCCATCAGCCTGAACCGGGCCTACTTCATCGCCTTCGCCGTCACCACCGGCTTCGTCGTCGTCAGCGGGCTGCGCGGCAGCGCGTGGGTGTCCGTGCTGAAGGACGTGATGGTGATCGCCACGCTCGGCTTCCTCGCCGTCTACGTGCCGATGCACTACTTCGACGGCTACGGGCCCTTCCTCGACCGCCTCGTCACCGAGAAGAGCGAGTGGCTGACCTTCCCCGGGCACGGGAACAGCGGCCTCGGACAGGCCTGGTTCATCACCACCTCGTTCCTCAACTCCCTCACCGTCGTGATCTTCCCGACGACCGTCGCCGGCTATCTCGGCGCCAGGAACGCCGACGTGCTGCGGCGCAACGCGATGTGGCTGCCCGCCTACAACGTCCTGCTGTTCGTGCCGATGCTGCTCGGCATGGCGGCGCTGTTCGTCGTGCCGGGGCTGGTCGGCGCCGAGTCCAACCTGGCGCTCTTCAAGCTGGTCGTGGACTCGCTGCCGGCCTGGTCGGTCGGGGTCATCGGCGTCGCGGCCGCACTCTCGTCGATCGTGCCGATGGCCGTCTTCATGCTGGTCATCGGCACGATGTGGGGACGCAGCGTGCTCTCGCTCGTGCCGCGCTGGGAGCAGCGGCAAAAGGGCGCGGCCCAGGTGGTCGTCGTGATCGCGGGCAGCCTGGCCCTGCTGCTCACGTACACCGCGCCGAACACCCTCGTACGGCTCTCGCTGATCTCGTACGAGGGGATGGCGCAGCTGCTCCCCATGGTGCTGCTCGGGCTGATGTGGCGGCGGTTGACGCTGCTCGGGGCGATGAGCGGGCTGGTCGTCGGGGTGGGGGTGGTGTGCGGGTTCGTCTTCACGGAGAACGATCCGGTGTGGGGCGTGAACGCGGGCATCGTCGCGCTCGGCGCGAATCTGGCCGTCGCGCTGGCGGTGACGTACGCGGGGCCGCGCGAGCGCGACGAGCGGCCGGACGAGGACGTGCTGGCGCGGGACGAGATCGATGACGACGAGGAGGCGGGCGCCGCGGTGGCGGGGTGAGACCCGCTGGGACCGCGTACGTAACCGCGTACACAGGTGAGGCGGGTGCGGTCGTGCGTCGCGTGTGGTGGGCGCGTGGGGCTCAGCGGCGCTCCCGAAGCAGCAGGACCGTGACCGTCGCCAGCAGCGCCAGTCCCACCGACAGCAGCAGCGCGCCGTTCGCGCCGGTGCCGGTCGTGGCGATCGCGATCGTCACCGCCACACCCGCCGACGAGCCGATATGGCGGGCCGTGTTGTTCGCGCCGGAGCCCATCGCCGCCCGTTCCGGCTCCACCGACTCGACCGCCAGCCGGGGCAGCGCGGCGTTCAGCAGCCCGCTGCCGATGCCCGACACGACCAGGGCCGCGACCAGCCGCAGCCACACCCCCGGGCCCGGGTGCGCGGTGACCCTCGGGGTGCCGAGCAGGGACAGCACGTCCACCGCGTGCAGGGCGAAGCCCGCGGCCAGCTGGTGGCGGGGCGTGACCCGGCCCGTCGCCTGCGGCACGGAACTGGGGGCGTACGGCGAGTGCCCGGCCTGCGCCGTGCCCGTACCGCCCGAGGACATCGAGATGCGGCCCGGTGACGGGCTGGATCCGGACCCGGACAATCCGGTCTGCCGCGAACTGCTGCTGCCCCGTAGGCTCCTGCTGCCGATCGGAACCGATCGCGGAACCGATCGCGGAACCGATCGCGGAACCGATCGCGGAACCGATCGCACCTGAGGCCCTCCGGGGCCCGCCGATGCCTGCCCGGGCCCGTCGGGATGCGGCGAGGCGTGCCTGGGGTCACCGACGCCGATCGCGTACGAGGCCGGCTGACGCCGATCGTGTATAACGGTTAAAGGTTGAAGTGCCGCTTCACTGTGCGGCCGCAGGAGTGTGAAAGGGGGAGGACCCATGGGCGCAGGTGCCAAGAACCGCTTGCGCGGTGGCCTCGCCCGGCTGCTCCGTCCCGCCGGCCTGCTGCTCTTCTTCCTCACCGAGGTCCTGCTCGCCGAGGGCGGCAGCCTCTCCGCCGCGGTCGCGCTCGCCGCCACCGCTGCCGCCGGTACCGCACTCGTCGCCTGCTCGGTCATGAGCGCCCGCTGCGCCGTCCCGGTGCCCCGCACCCGGGTCCGTACCGCCATGCGCGACCGGGAGAAACGCACCGCGTTCCTGCCGCAACGCGACCCCGACGCCAAGGGGCGCAGGCGCCCCCGAGCCCCCGGCCGGGTCCTCCTGACGGCCGCGTAGGGCTCCCCTTTTCCCCTCCTTCGTCCAGGTGCGCACGCCGTGTGCGTGCGCGTGGGCGCCCCGCGCGGATCGTCATGCCGAAGTTGATCCACTTCCCGGCACGACGAGACCCCCGGAGGGCTCATCCATGTCCGCCTTCATGTCCGCTTTCGCCAGCCTGGTCGGCGCCTTCGCCGATCTGCTGCACCCGTTCTTCCAGTCGGCGTCCACCGCCGCCGCGATCGTGCTGTTCACCGCGCTCGTACGACTCGCCGTGCACCCCCTGTCGCGGGCCGCGGCGCGCGGGCAGAAGGCCCGCACCAAGCTCCAGCCGCAGATCGCCGAACTGCGCAAGAAGCACGGCAAGAACCCCGAGCGGATGCAGAAGGCGCTCATGGAGCTGCACAAGGAGGAGAAGGTCTCGCCGCTCTCCGGCTGCCTGCCCAGCCTGCTCCAGATGCCGGCCTTCTTCCTGCTCTACCACCTCTTCTCCAGCCAGAAGATCGGCAACGACCCCAACGAACTGCTCGGCCACCAGCTCTTCGGGGCGCCGCTCGGCGAACGCTGGCGTGATGCGCTCACGGACGGCGGGATGTTCGGGGCGCAGGGTGCCGTGTACCTGGGGCTGTTCGCCCTGGTCGCCGCGGTGGCCACCTTCAACTACCGGCGTACCAAGCGACAGATGGCCGCCAACCCCGTCACCCCGACCGCCGGTCCCGACGGACAGCCGGTCCCGGGCATGGGGGCGATGACGAAGCTGATGCCGCTGATGTCCTTCTTCACCCTGTTCACCGTGGCCTTCGTGCCGCTGGCCGCCGCGCTCTACGTCGTCACGAGCACCACCTGGACCGCTGTCGAACGGGCCTACCTGTACCGCGACATGCCGGCCGCGGGCGCCGCCATGGCCACGGCGGCGTAATCGCGGACGCGAGTGCGCCGGTCCAGTGTGTGAACAGGGTCTTGCGGAGTGATCGGATGTCTTGGAGGATCGGACAAGCCTGCGATGGCCGCAACCCATCCGACGGGCCCGATCTCGACCAAGGGGAGACAGACCGTTGAAGCTGCTTCGTGTGGGTACGGCAGGCGCGGAACGACCGGCGCTGCTGGATGAGGACGGAATCCTGCGTGACCTGGCGGGAGTCGTCACCGACATCGACAGTGCGCTGCTCGCCGACGAGGACGCGCTGGCCCGGGTCCGGGCCGCCGCGGCCGCGCCCGGTGAGCTGCCGGTGCTCGATGCCGAGGGGCTGCGGGTGGGTCCGCCGCTCGCCCGGATCGGCAAGATCGTGTGCATCGGGCTGAACTACCACGACCACGCCACGGAGACCGGCGCGCAGATCCCGGGCGAGCCGATCCTGTTCTTCAAGGCGCCGGACACCGTCGTCGGGCCCGAGGACACGGTGCTCGTGCCGCGCGGCAGCGAGAAGACCGACTGGGAGGTCGAGCTCGCGGTCGTCATCGGGCGCACCGCCCGGTACCTGGACTCCGCCGAGGAGGGGCTCGCGCACGTAGCCGGTTACGCGGTCGCGCACGATGTCTCCGAGCGCGAGTTCCAGATCGAGCGCGGCGGCACGTGGGACAAGGGCAAGAACTGCGAGACGTTCAACCCGCTCGGGCCGTGGCTGGTGACGGCCGACGAGGTGGCCGACCCGCAGGCGCTGCCGCTGAAGCTCTGGGTCAACGGTGAGCTGAAGCAGGACGGCACGACGGCCGAGCAGATCTTCCCGGTCGGTGAGGTGGTGCGCTACCTGAGCCACTTCATGACGCTGTACCCGGGCGACGTGATCAACACCGGGACGCCGGCGGGGGTGGCGATGGGGCAGCCCGAGCCGAAGCCGTACCTTCGGGCGGGCGATGTCGTGGAGCTGGAGATCGCGGGGCTGGGGCGGCAGCGGCAGGAGTTGAAGGGGGCGTAGGCGGGGTGGGCGGTCGGCCCGGGTGCGCCCGGGGGGCCGCTTCGCGGGTGCGCCCGGGGGGCCGCTTCGCCCTCAGTCGCCGGGCGGGCTGAAGCGATGCCCTCAATCGCCGGGCGGGCTGGAAGGCGTCCTCAATCGCCGGACGGGCTTGATTTTGCCTGGCTGGGCTTGATTCGCAGGGCCGGGGCTGATGCGGCCGGGCGGCCTGATGGGTCAGGGCTGGGCCTGATGGGCGGGGTTAGAGGTCGGAGGGGTGGGTGCTGTCGGTGGCAGGTGGCCCGCCCCTCCGGTGTGTCAGTCGCTGATCGCCGTCGCGAACTTCTCCAGAGCCTCGACCACCAGTGCGTGGTCCTCCGCCTGGGGCAGGCCCGAGACCGTGACCGAGCCGATGACGCCCGCGCCCTCGACCGAGATCGGGAACGAGCCGCCGTGCGCGGCGTACGTGCCGGGGTTCAGGCGCGAGGCGTCGTCGAACGTCGTCCCCTTGGCCCGGAACCGGGTTCCGACCAGGTACGAGCTCTCGCCGTAGCGCTCGACGACCTTGCGCTTGCGGTCGATCCAGGCGTCGTTGTCCGCGCTCGAACCCGGCAGCGCGGCGTGGAACAGCTGCTGCGCCCCGCGCCGGATGTCGATCGCGACCGGGGCGTGCCGCTCCCGGGCCAGGGAGACCAGCAGGCCGCCGAGCGCGTACGCGTCGTCGTAGCCGAAATGCGGCAGCGTCAGCCGGCGCTCCTGTGCGATCAGCTCGGAGATGGTCGGAGCGGTGGGGTTCATGCGGACTGCTCCTCATGGGCGTGAGCGGCGGCGTGAGCGGGCTCGGCCGCCGTGGTCAGGGTGACGGTGACGCCCTCGCGGGCCGAGCGGCGGGCGGCCTCCAGGACGTCCAGGGTCGCGGCGGCCTGGAGGGCGGTCACCGGATTCTCGCCCTTTCCGCGCAGCGCGTCGGTGACCGCCGCGTAGTACGCGGGGTAGTCGCCCGGTAGCGAACGGACCGGGGTGCCGCCGCCCGTGAGCGGGGACTCACCCGAGCCGAGCCGGCCCCACAGCTCCTCGGGCTCCTCGCCCCACGGCCCGTCCGCCGACGGGCGTACGCCCTCGCGCAGGGCGGCCTCCTGGGGGTCGAGGCCGTACTTCACATAGCCGGCGGTGGAGCCGAGCACCCGGAAACGCGGGCCGAGCTGGGCCGTCGTCGCGCTGACGTACAGATGCGAGCGGACCCCGCCCGCATGGGTGATCGCCAGGAAGGTGTCGTCGTCGGCCGCCGCACCCGGCCGGCGTACGTCCGACTCCGCGTACACCCGCACCGCCGGGCCGAACAGGACCAGCGCCTGGTCGACGACATGGCTGCCCAGGTCGAACAGCAGCCCGCCGATCTCCCGCGGGTCGCCCGACTCGCGCCAGCCGCCCTTCGGCTGCGGGCGCCACCGCTCGAAGCGGGACTCGAAGCGCTGCACCTCGCCCAGCTCGCCGTCCGCGATCAGCGAGCGCAGCGTGAGGAAGTCGTTGTCCCAGCGGCGGTTCTGGAAGACCGAGAGCAGCACCCCGTGCTCCTCGGCCAGGGCCGCCAGCTCCCGCGCCTCGGTGGCCGTACCGGCGATCGGCTTGTCCACGACCACCGGCAGACCGGCCTTGATCGCGGCGGCGGCGATCGGGACATGGGTCTTGTTCGGCGACGCGATCACGATCAGGTCGAGTTCGTCCGCCCGCTGCCACAGCTCCTGCGGCGAGGCGGCGAACCGGACGCCGGGGAACTCGGTGCGGGCCTGCTCCCGCCGGTCCTCGTTCGACGTGACGACCGTGTCCAGGACGAGGCCGTCGGTCGCGGCGATCAGCGGGGCATGGAAGACGGAGCCCGCCAGGCCGTAGCCGACGAGTCCGACGCGCAGGGGGGTCCCGGACGTTCCGGAGGTCTCGTGAGTCGCGTGGGCAGTCATGCGTTCCACTTTGGCAACGCTGTTGCCAAAGTGCAAGCGTCAGCGACAATGGGTCCGTGAACAGGAGTAACAGCGGCGCCAACCTGCCGACGCTGCGCAGCCACAACGGGGCGCTCGTGCTGGATCTGCTGCGGGTCGCGGGTGAGCGCGGGATCAGCCGGATCGAACTCGCCGAGCGGACGGGGCTCACCCCGCAGGCCGTCAGCAAGATCACCGCCCGGCTGCGGGCCGAGGGGCTGGCGGCCGAGGCGGGCCACCGCGCCTCCACGGGCGGCAAGCCCCGGACCGTGCTGCGGCTGGTGCCGGACGCCGGCCATGCGGTGGGGCTGCATCTGGACCGCGACGGGCTGACCGTGGTCCTCGTCGACCTCGCGGGCACGGTGGTCACGAGCCGGACGGCTCCGCTGGACTTCGGCGCCCCGGCCGACGAGGTGGTCGCGGCGGCGGCCGACGCGGTCGCCGCCGTGCGCGGCGACGGCTCGCGGCCGGTGCTCGGCGTGGGGGCCGCGGTACCGGGGCCGCTCGACCACCGGGGCGGAGTGCTGCACCGCGTCACCGGATTCCCGCAGTGGGACGGCTACCGGCTCGGGGACGCCCTCGCCGCGCGGACCGGGCTGCCCGTCGTCATCGACAAGGACACCGATGCCGCGGCCCTCGGGCTCGCCCTCCAGTCGGCGGGTCCGGGCGACTTCGCCTACCTCCACCTCGGGACCGGGCTCGGCGCGGGGCTGGTGCTCGGCGGGGTGCTGCACCGCGGGGCGCGTACCGGAGCCGGTGAATTCGGCCACCAGACCGTTCAGCTGGACGGGGTGCGGTGCGGCTGCGGCGGACGCGGCTGCATCGAGGCGCTCTGCCTGGCGGCCGTCGCCCGCGGCGATGTCGCCGAGGCCGCGCGGGTGCTCGGCACCGGCGCCGCCAACCTCGTCGGGCTGCTCGGCATCGACCGGGTGGTGCTGGGCGGACGTACCGTGGCCGCCGACCCCGACGCGTACGTCCGAGGAGTGCGCGCGGTGCTCGACGAGCGGGCCCGGCGCGAGGGCGCCGGCGGGGTGCCGGTGCCGGACGTCACCGCCGGGGGAGGCGACCGGCCGGTCGCCGAAGGGGCGGCGCAACTGGTCCTCGCCCCGCTGTTCGGCCGCGTCGGGGGCGGCGACCCGGAGCGGGACGGGGCGGAGCGGGACGGGGCGGAACGGGGCAGGTGACCAGGAGGCCGCCCGGCCGGGAGCCACCGGGGGCTGACCCCGGTCCTCGTCCGGCCGGCCTCGCCGCCCCGCCCCGCCCCGGCTCGGCTGATCGAGGGGTTCCCCGCCGCCGGCCGGGCGGCCTCGCGGCAAGTCTGCGCGGGGGCGCCCTGGTGTGCGTGGCAGCGTCGCGGGTTCATACCGGTGAACTCCGGGTCCGGGGCGAGCCGACCGTTTTCCGCGAGCAGCGAAGGCCGCAGCCATGCCCCCCACACCGCCCCCGCCCGCCACACCGCCGGAGCACCCCGCCCCACCGCCCCTGTCCGCGTCGGCCGGCCGGCCGGTGCACGGGCTCGTGCTCGGGCTGGCCGCCGCCAGTGTGGTTCCCGCCGTCGTGCTCGGCGGGGCTGCGAACGCGTCCCCCGCCCCGCAGCGCAATCCGGCCTCCACCCCGGCCGCCCCGCCGAACTCGGCACTGGCGGCGTCGCAGGCGTCCGCGCCGGTCGCCGTCACCGCCGACCAGCAGCCCGCCTGCGGTGATCCGGAGGCGGCCGAATTCCCGATCGACACCCGGATCCACGGCGGCCCCGACACCTACGCCTCCGGCGGCGGCTACGGCACCTGGTTCCTGGACCTGACCAACACCACCTCGCGGCCCTGCCGGTCCATCCACCCGGTCCTGGTCCTCACCGACGACGACCGCAAGCTGACCTCGGACCAGATCCAGCTGAAGTTCTCCGAGCGCGCGCACCCGGACGTGGAGCACCGCGTCACCTGGGAGACGACCGACCGGGACGAACACATCGGCGTCTTCGGCGGCGTCGGCGACGACGCCTTCGAGGGCTTCACCGTGCCCGCCGGCCGCACCGTCACCGTCCAGGTCCGGCTCGCGTTCACCTCCGACACCAGCCCCGGTCGGATCACCGCCAACGCCGCGATCGTCCAGCGCAAGCACCCGGGGGGCGGCGGGAGCGACAGCGCCGCGGCGCCGAAGGGCAGCGACGGGGAGTGGGTCGGCGAGTCCGAGGACTATCCGTTCACCGTCGTCGAGGACGGAGCGGGAGAGGGCATGGACAGCACCGGGACCAGCAAGGAGGAGGGCATGGCCGGCAACGGGACCGGCAAGGAGGAGGACGGCACCGGCGAGGTCGTCACGGGCCGCGAGACCGGTGGCACCGGCAGGGACGGCGACGCCACGGGCGAGAAGCCCGGCCGCCTCCCCGACGGGGCCCGGCCCAGCCCCCGCCCCAGCGGCACCACCACCCGCGCCCCGCGCCCCGTCGCTCCGGGCCGGGACCCCGCCGGGGTCCCGGAGCTGGCCAGGACCGGCATCCCCGTGCCGTTGCCGCGGCCCGGTCTCACCGTGGCCGGCTTCCTGATCGGCGGCGGAGCCATGGTGGTCTGGTCCCGCCGGACGGGCCGCGCCCGCCGCTGACTTCGAGCCGTTCGGGGCCGGGGCGTCCACCGGTGTTCATGTCCGTCTGCCACCATCGGGCCGTGGACTACCCGCACGACCAGGCACCTGGCGCACCGATCCGCTCCGGCATCCCGGAGCACGGCCGTATTCCCAAGTACTACGCCGTGAAGGCCCATGTCTCCGTCCTCGTCGAGGAGCTGGGCGAGGGCGGGATGCTGCCGCCGGAACGCGACCTCGCCCTGCGCTACGGGGTGTCGCGCGAGACCGTGCGCCAAGCGCTGCGCGAACTGCTCCTGGAGGGGCGGCTCGCCCGGCAGGGCCGGGGCACGGTGGTCGCGGGCCCCAAGCTGGAACAGCCGCTCTCCCTCGCGAGCTACACGGAGGGCGTACGCCGCCAGGGGCGCACCCCGGGCCGCCGGCTCATCGGACTGGAACGGTTCCCCTGCCCCGAGGCGCTCGCCGCCGAGATCGGGGCGGAGCGCGGGGAACCGGTCTGGCACCTGGAGCGGGTACTGCTCGCCGACGACGACCGGGTCGGCCTGGAGAGCACGTACGTCAGTGTCGCCCGGGTGCCGGACCTGGCGGAGAAGTTCGACCCCGACTCGTCGTTCTACGCCTATCTGCACGACCGGCTCGGCATCTCCTTCGGCGACGCGGACGAGCGGATCGAGACCGTGCTCGCCACCCCGCGTGAGGCGCTGCTCATCGGTACGCCGCCCGCGCTGCCCATGCTGCTGATCCACCGGGTCTCACGGGACGCGGGCGGGCAGCCGCTGGAGCGGGTACGGACCCTGTTCCGCGGCGACCGGTTCTCCTTCACCGCCCACCTGAGCGGACGCGGCTGACCCGGTAGGACGACCGGACGCCGGATCGACGCACGTTGATAACGGGAATGTAACGGGTCTAGGCCAAGTTTGGGGCCCAGTTCACCCTCCCGTTGCCGTACCGATCCGTACGGGTCACCCGTCCCGAGGAGCGTTGCCGTCGTGAGAGTCATCGTCGTAGGAGCCGGCGTGGTGGGAACCATGCACGCCTGGCACGCAGTGAACCGCGGCCACGAGGTCGTACAGATCGAGCGCGAGAGCGAGGCACGCGGGGCATCGCTCCGCAATTTCGGACAGATATGGGTCAGCGGCCGGGCCGGCGGCGAGGAGCTGGAGACCGCGCTCCGCGCCCGTGAGCTGTGGGAGTCCATCGGCGAGCGGGTACCGGACCTGGGCTTCAGGGCCTGCGGCTCGCTCACCCCGCTGCGCACCGAACGGGAGACCGCCGTCGCCGAGGCGGCAGTCGCCCGCCCCGACGCGGCGGCCCGCGGCTACCGGCTGCTCACCGCCGACGAGGCCCGCGCGGTCAACCCGGCGCTGCGCGGCGACTTCGGCGGGGCCCTGTGGTGCGAGCGGGACGCGGCCGTGGAGCCGCGCATCGCCCAGCTCGCCCTGAAGCGGGAGCTGCTGGCCTCCGGCCGGTACACCTACCTCGGGGGCCGCGAGGTGCGCGAAGTGGTCGGCGCCGCGTCCGTCCGCGACGACCACGGCGACGTGCACACCGGCGACGCCGTCGTCCTGGCCACCGGTGCCTGGCTCGGCGGCCTCGTCCGCGAACTGGCCGGACCGGACCTGCCGGTGCGGCGGGTCCGCCTCCAGATGATGCAGACCGACGCGCTCGGCGAGAAGCTCACCACCTCCGTCGCCGACGCCGACAGCTTCCGCTACTACCCCGCCTACCGCGGCGAGGCGCTCGACGCCCTCAACGCCGGACAGCCCCAGGCCCCCACCGCCGCGGAACACCGGATGCAGCTCCTGATGGTGCAGCGCCGCGACGGCGGACTGACCATCGGCGACACCCACGAGTACGAGCACCCCTTCTCCTTCGACACCGTCGAAGAGCCGTACGAGCACCTCACCGGCGTCGTCGAGTCCTTCCTCGGCCGCCCGCTGCCACGCATCCGCCACCGCTGGGCCGGCGTCTACGCCCAGTGCACCGACACCGGCCGCGTCGTCCACCGCCAGCAGGTACGGGACGGCGTCTGGCTGGTCACCGGACCGGGCGGACGCGGCATGACCTGCTCGCCCGCCATCGCCGAAACGACCGCCAACGAACTGGGCTGGTGAAGAAGTTGACCACGAACGACCCCCGCAACCTGATCGTCCTCGACATGGCCGGCACCACCGTCGCCGACGGCGGCCTCGTCGAGCAGGCCTTCGCCGCCGCGGCGGCACGCCTCGGTGTACGCCCCGGCTCCGCCGATCACGCCGAGAAGCTCGACTACGTGCGCGCCACCATGGGCGAGTCCAAGATCACCGTCTTCCGCCACCTCTTCGGCGAGGAATCCCTGGCCCAGCAGGCCAACGCCGCCTTCGAGGAGGCGTACGGGGAACTCGTCGACGCCGGCCGCATCGCGCCGGTCCCCGGCGCCCGTGAGGCCGTCGAGCGGCTCAGGGCCGAGGGCCGCACCGTGGTCCTGTCCACCGGGTTCGCCCGCACCACCCAGGACGCGATCCTCACCGCACTCGGCTGGCAGGACCTGGTCGAGCTGACCCTCTGCCCCGCCGACGCGGGCGGCCGCGGCCGCCCCTACCCGGACATGGTCCTCGCCGCGCTCCTGCGCACCGGCGCGGTGGACGACGTCCGCCGGATCGTCGTCGCGGGGGACACCTCGTACGACATGCTCAGCGGCGTACGCTCCGGGGCCGGGATCGTCGCGGGCGTCCTCACCGGCGCCCACGACAAGGACCGGCTCGTCCGCAGCGGCGCCACCCATGTGCTCGGCTCCGTCGCCGAACTGCCCGACCTGATCGCGCGGGCCGAGGCATGACGGGCGGGGCCGCGGCCGTCCGCAGCGGCATCAGGTTCGACCGGGTCAGCGTCGCGTACGGCGGGAACGTCGTCCTGGACGGGCTCGATCTCACCGTCGAACCCGGCGAGGTCATGGCCCTGCTCGGGCCCTCCGGATCGGGCAAGACGACCGCCCTGCGCGCCGTCGCCGGATTCGTCCGGCCCGCCTCCGGGCGGGTGTACATCGGCGACCGCGACGTCACCGCCCTGCCGCCGCACAAGCGCGGCATCGGCATGGTCGTCCAGAGCTACGCCCTCTTCCCGCACCTGCGGGTCCAGGACAACGTCGCCTTCGGCCTGAAGGCCCAGAAGGCCGACAGGGCCGAGATCCCGGGGCGGGTCGCCGAGGCACTCGAACTCGTCGGCATGGCCGCCTACGCCCGCCGCTACCCGCGCGAACTCTCCGGCGGCCAGCAGCAGCGCGTCGCCATCGCCCGCGCCCTCGCCATCCGCCCCGGCGTCCTGCTGCTCGACGAACCGCTCTCCGCGCTCGACGCCCAGCTGCGCTCCGGGATGCTCGCCGAACTGGCCCGGCTGCACCGGGAACTGCCCGACGTCTCCCTCCTGTACGTCACCCACGACCAGGTCGAGGCGCTGACCCTCGCCGACCGGATCGCCGTCATGGACCGGGCCCGGCTGCAGGACTGCGGCACCCCGCAGGAGCTGTACCGGCGCCCGCGCACGGAGTTCACCGCCTCGTTCGTCGGCAACGCCAACCTCCTCCCGGTCACCGTCGCCGAAGCCCCCGGCACGGTGGACTTCGCCGGGCACGCACTCGCCGTACCGACCGGCGAGGTGGCCGCAGGCGTCACCGCCACGCTCTGCGTCCGGCCGCATCTGGTCGGGCTCGGCGACGGTCCCAACGCACTGACCGGCACCATCGCCGAGGTCCAGTGGCGCGGCTCCACCCACCGGCTGTACGTCGAAGTCGACGGGCACCGGATCAAGGCCGACCTGCGCGAACTGCGGGAGACGCCCGCGCTGGGGGACAGGGCCACGCTGCACTTCGCGGCGCAGGACGCGGTGCTGCTGCCCGCGGGAGCGGGGGCGTCCCGTGGCTAGCGCCGTGACCGGGGATGTCCGGCCGGCCGCGTCCGGCAGCGGCACCGTCCTCGAACGCCGGGCGCGCCGGAAGGGTCCGGCCTGGGCGCTGCCCCCGGTGGCCGTGCTCGCGGTCGTCTTCCTCTACCCGCTGCTCCTCGTCGTCCAGCAGTCCTTCAGCCCCGACGAGGGCGGTACCTCCTTCACTCCGTACACCGAGGTCTTCGCCTCCGCCTCCTTCCGCTCGGCGCTCACCACCACCGTGTGGCTCGCGGCCGGTGCGACGGCCGGATGCCTCGTCCTCGGCTTCGTCCTCGCCATGGCCATCGCCTTCGTACCGTTCCCCGGCGGCAAGGCCGTCGCCCGGTTCGTCGACGTCTTCCTCTCCTTCCCGTCCTTCCTGATCACGCTCGCCCTGCTGTTCGTCTACGGCAACGCCGGTATGGCCAACGGGCTCTGGACCGGGGTCACCGGCGCGGCCGACGGGCCCTTCCACTTCCTCACCACGCCCTGGGGCGTACTCCTCGCCGAGATCACCTACTTCACCCCGTTCGTGATGCGCCCGCTGCTCGCCGCCTTCTCCCAGCTCGACACCGCCCAGCTGGAAGTGGCGTCCTCACTGGGCGCCGGGCCGGTCCGGATCGTGCGGCAGGTGATCCTCCCCGAGGCGCTCCCGGCGCTCGCGGCGGGCGGCAGCCTCGTCCTGGTGATGTGCCTCAACGAGTTCGGCATCGTGCTGTTCACCGGCGCGAAAGGGGTCACCACCCTGCCGATGCTCGTCTACAGCAAGGCGATCCTGGAGTCCGACTATCCGGCCGCCTGTGCCGTGGCCGTCGTCAACATCGTGATCTCCGTCGGCCTCTACAGCCTGTACCGGATGGTGAGCCGCCGTGCTGGTGCATAGCCGTACCGGGAAGTGGGCCACCTGGGCCGTCTTCCTCCTGCTCTTCGTCCCGCTGTTCGCGGTGCCGCTGCTGGTCATCCTCGCCGCCTCGTTCTCCACGAACTGGTCCGGTGCGCTCCCCTCCGGGCCGACCCTGAAGCACTACGACGCGGCCACCGCCGGCGACTCCCTCCAGGCGCTCACCACCAGCCTGGTCACCGCCGTCACCGCCGGCCTGCTGGCGCTGGTCATCGGCTCCTGGGCAGCGCTCGCCGCCGCCTCGCTGGGGCGACGCGGCAAACGCTTCCTCGACGCGCTGTTCATGCTGCCGGTCGCCGTGCCGTCCGTCGTCGTCGGGCTCGCCGTGCTCGTCGCCTTCAGCCAACCGCCGGTACTGCTCAACGGAACGCGCTGGATCGTGATCCTCGCGCACACCGTTCTTGTCACGGCGTTTGCCTATACGTCGGTTTCGGCCGCGACAGTACGTCTTGACCCGATGTACGAACAGGCTGCCGCCAGCCTCGGCGCCCGGCCCGCGTACATCCTGTGGCGCATCAGACTGCCGCTCCTGCTTCCGTCGCTCACCGCGGCCGCGGGGCTCTGCTTCGCCCTCTCCATGGGCGAGCTGAGCGCCACGATGATGCTCTACCCGCCGGACTGGACACCCCTTCCGGTGCAGATCTTCGCGGCCACCGACCGCGGCTCGCTCTTCACCGGAGCCGCCGTCGCCGTGGTCCTGATGGCGGCGACGCTGCTCGTGCTGTTCGGGGTCTCCCGCATCCGCACCAGGGCTTCCTACCGCTGACCACCTCGCCCGCCCCGCCTCCCGTTTCGACTCAGGCCGGCATCCGGCCGACTTCCAGGAGATACGAACCCCATGCACAAGAACCACCTCAGGCCCATGGCCGCCGGTGCCGTCGCGCTCGCCCTCGCCGCCTCCCTCTCCGCCTGCGGCGGCTCCTCGGCCGCCTCCGACGAGAAGGTCGTCACCGTCTACAGCGCCGACGGCCTCAAGGGCGAGAACGGCGACGGCTGGTACGACAAGGTCTTCAAGGACTTCGAGAAGAAGACCGGCATCAAGGTCGAGTACGTGGAGGGCGGCTCCGGCGAGATGGTGCAGCGCGCCGTCCGCGAGAAGACCAACACCCAGGCCGACGTACTGGTCACCCTCCCGCCGTTCATCCAGCAGGCCGACTCCAAGGGCCTCCTCCAGGCGTACGAACCGGCCGGCTCCGACCAGGTGGGGAGCGCCGACAAGGCGTCCGACGCCAAGTGGACCTCGGTCGTCAACAACTACTTCGGCTTCATCCACAACACGAAGGAGCTGAAGACCCCGCCCGCCACCTGGGAGGAACTGCTCGACGGGAAGTACAAGGAGAAGATCCAGTACTCCACCCCCGGGGTCGCCGGTGACGGCACGGCCGTGCTGATCAAGGCCATGCACGACTTCGGCGGCGAGGAGCCGGCGATGGCGTACCTGAAGAAGCTCCAGGCCAACAACGTCGGCCCGTCCGCCTCCACCGGCAAGCTCGCGCCCAAGGTCGACAAGGGTGAACTCCTCGCCGCCAACGGGGACGTCCAGATGAACTACGCGCAGTCCAAGGACATGCCGAACCTCGGCATCTGGTTCCCCGCGAAGGCCGGCTCCAAGCCCACCACCTTCGCGCTGCCGTACGCGGCCGGCCTGGTCACCAAGGCCCCGCACAGCGCCAACGGCAAGAAGCTGCTCGACTTCATGCTCGCCGAGCAGGCCCAGAAGGACGTCAGCGCGGTCGGCGGCGGCTTCCCGGCCCGCAAGGACATCGAGGCGACCGACGCCAACGCCCTCGCGCTGACGAAGCTGATGGACGGGGTCGAGGTCTTCGAGCCGGACTGGTCGGACATCGCGGCCCACCTCGACTCGTACGTGGACGCCTGGAAGTCGGCAACCGGCAGCTGACCGTTGCCGGACGATTCACCTCGGAGGTCTGGACCTCCGGCGGATTGTCGCGAAAAGATAACGGGTCTAGTCCCACGTTCAACTCTCCGCCCTCCGGCGGGGAGTTGAACGCGTTCCCCGTGTGCCCCACCACTCCTACGGAGGATCCCGTGACCTCAGGCCTGACCCGCCGCACTCTCCTCATGAGCGCGGCCGCCCTCGCCGCCGCAGGACCGCTCGCCGCCGCCGGCACCGCCCGTGCCGCTGCCGCCCGTACCCCCAAGGTCCTGGTCATCGGCCTGGACGGCGCCCTGCTGAACAGAATCAAGGACGCGGACGCACCCCACCTCGACGCGTTGATGGCGGCCGGACTCACCTCTGTCAGCCCGCTCTACGCCGACCCGATGGCCCCCACCCTGTCCGGCCCCGGCTGGTCCACGATCATCACCGGCGTCTGGCCCGACAAGCACCAGGTCAAGGACAACGCCTTCACCGGCAACGCCTTCGCGCGGTACCCCGACTTCCTCACCCGGATCGAGACGGCGAAGCCCTCGCTCTCGACGTACGCCGTGGCCTCCTGGAATCCGGTCACCGACACGATCTTCTCCGCGAAGGTCGACACCCGGGTCTCCACCCCGGACGCCGAGTACGACACCGGCACCACGACCAGGGCCGCCGCCGAACTGGCCGGCGGCAGCCGGGACGCGGTCTTCGTCCACCTCGACAACGTCGACCACGCGGGCCACAGCCATGGCGCCGCGAGCTCCCAGTACCTGGACGCGATCCACGGCGTCGACACCCAGGTCGGCCAACTGGTCGCGGCGGTGAAGGGCCGGGCCACGTACGGCTCCGAGGACTGGCTCATCATGATCACCGCCGACCACGGGCACACCGACGCCGGCGGCCACGGCGGCTCCAGCGCGGCCGAGCGGCAGACCTTCCTCATCGCGAGCGGTGGCGCGATCACCGCGGGCTCGACCCGGTACGACATCAAGATGCCGGACGTCGCGGTCTCCGCCCTCGCCCACCTCGGCATAGCCGTCGACCCGGCCTGGGGCCTGGACGGGCGCCCGCTCCAGCAGCCCGTCCCGGACGCCTTCGACGCGCTGCGCCCGCAGTTGCTCACCCGGGCCGACGAGACCGGGATCGGCGGCGCGGTCGTCGGCTTCACCCACACCCCGCCCGCCGGGTGGCGTGTCGACAACAGCGCGATGGGCACCGGCGGCGTCACCGAATGGCGCGGCTGGACCTTCACCACCGACGAGTTCTGGACCTCCGCCGAGCGCGGCCAGTGGCGCGAGACCAACGTCCGGGCCCGGAACGTCTTCGCGGTCGCCGACGGCGACGAATGGATGGACAAGAGCTACGCCGGCACCTTCGACTCCACTCTGATCAGCCCCGCCTGGCCGGTCACCGGCGGCCGTACCGCCACCCTCGCCTACACCACCCACTACCGCCAGGAGGCCCCGCAGAAGGGCGAGGTCCTCGTCTCCTACGACGGCGGCGTGCCCGTACCCGTGAAGACGTACACCTCGGACACCGTCTCGAAGACCGAATCGCTCACCCTCCAGGTCCCGGCCGGAGCCACCACCGCCCAGGTCCGGTTCCGGTACACAGGGGGCAACAACTGGTTCTGGGTGGTCGACGGCGTGAGGATCACTTCCGGCTGATCCGACACCATGGTCAGGTGCCGGTGATCGGGCAGTACTCGCCGGTCGAACGGGCAGCCTCGGAGGGTCCGGCAGTTGGGGGGCGGCGTCGCGGGGCTCGGCACGTACACCTGCGGCGTTGTCGTCAATCACCATGGCTCCGCCATGGCTCAGTCCTCCGCCTTGCAGTTGCCCGCACCGAGCCCCGCTCCCTCTTCCACCTCCCCAACTGCCGGACCCTCTAAAATCGGGTACGCCGGCGCTGCACAACGCGGTGCCGCCGGCGTTCCCGCACCCGGCGTACGGCACATCAGGAGTCCCGCATGGCAGAGCGCAAGCCGATCTCGTCCTGGCTCACCGACATGGACGGAGTCCTCATCCACGAGGGGACCCCGATCCCCGGTGCCGATGCCTTCATCAAGCGGCTGCGGGAGTCGGGGCTGCCCTTCCTGGTCCTCACGAACAACTCGATCTACACCGCGCGCGACCTGCACGCCCGGCTCAAGCGGATGGGCCTCGACGTGCCCGTCGAGAACATCTGGACCTCCGCGCTCGCCACCGCCCAGTTCCTGGACGACCAGCGGCCCGGCGGCACGGCGTACGTCATCGGCGAGGCCGGGCTGACCACCGCACTGCACGACATCGGCTACGTCCTCACCGACCACGAGCCCGACTACGTCGTACTCGGGGAGACCCGCACCTACTCCTTCGAGGCGCTCACCAAGGCGATCCGGCTGATCAACGGCGGTGCCCGCTTCATCTGCACCAACCCGGACGAGACCGGCCCGTCCGCCGAGGGCCCGCTGCCCGCGACCGGGTCCGTCGCCGCCCTCATCACCAAGGCCACCGGCAGGGCCCCGTACTTCGCGGGCAAGCCCAACCCGCTGATGATGCGCACCGGGCTCAACGCGATCGGCGCCCACTCCGAGTCCAGCGCCATGATCGGCGACCGGATGGACACCGACGTGCTGGCCGGTCTGGAGGCGGGCATGCAGACGTTCCTGGTGCTCACCGGGCTCACCACGGTGGCGGACATCGACAAGTACCCGTTCCGGCCGTCCACGGTCGTCGACTCCATCGCGGACCTCGTGAGCCTCGTCGACCTGGGCTGATGGCCGTCGGGGGCGGGGGAGCGTGCGCGCCGCGTACGCTCCCCCCCCCGCACTCCACCGGCCCAGTGCCGGGACCCTGCGGATGCGGAAAGCCGCCGCACGCGTGAACCTTCCATAAGGAGGTTCACGATGCGTTCAATACCCCTCACGTTCTGTGCCGTCGCGGTGGCTGCGGCGACCCTGATGCCCGCTTCTGTCGCTCTGGCCGATTCCGTTCGGGACGGCCAGGACTCGCGGTCCCGGGCCACCCTCTCGGTCTCCCCGTCCTCCATCGCCCCGGGCGGTGAAGTCGACCTGGAGATCGACGGCTGCAAGGGCAAGGAAGCCAAGGGGAGCTCCGACGCCTTCGTCTCCGAGGCGCGCTTCTCGCCCGGTGACGACAAGGCGCTCTTCGCCAAGGCCCGGATCCGCTCCGATGCCGAGGCCGGCGACTACGACGTCCAGGTGATGTGCAAGGACGACAAGAACACCAAGGCGTCCGCCGTCGTGACCGTCGTCCACCGCGACCGGCCCATGCCGGTCGCCCCGGTCCGTGCGGGCGGCGGCGGCACCGCCGTACTCGCCGACCAGGCCGCCCATCAGGAGGGCCCCGGCACCGTCCACGCGCTGATCGGCCTCGCCCTGGCCGCCGTCGCCGCCGTCGCGGTCGCCCTCCGCAGCGTGCGCCGCCGCCGTCCGGTCATCGACTGACATGTCCTCCTCGAACCGCTCGACGGGGCACGGCAGGCTGCTCGCCGGAGTGGCCTGGGCCGTCATCCTGCTGGGCCTGTGGCTCTGGGGCCGCGGCATCACCGACGGCTCCGGCATCGGCTCCGCGCCGACCACCGGGGACGTCGCCGCGGTCGGACGCCCCCTCGGCGTACCGCTGCCCCCGGCACACGATCCGATCAAGGGCGTGATGCCGCGGAGCGTCGGGATTCCGTCGATCGGCGTCGAGGCCCCCGTCGTGCCCCGGGGCCTGGACAAGGACGGGGCGATCACACCGCCGTCCTTCGACACGCCCCAGACGGTCGGCTGGTACGGCGACGGCACCGAGCCCGGCGCCAGGGGACCGGCGCTGTTCGTCGGCCATGTCGACACCGAGACCAAACCGGCCGTCTTCTACGGGCTCAGTGCCGCCCGGCCCGGCGCCAAGGTCGAGGTGACCCGGACCGACGGCACGATCGCCGAGTTCACCATCGACGACGTCCAGGTCTTCACCCGGGCTCGCTTCAACGCCCGGAAGGCGTACGGCCCCCGCAAGGACGGCCGGGCGGAACTTCGGCTGATCACCTGCGGCGGTACGTACGACCGCGCCTCGCACTCGTACACCGCGAACGTGGTCGTCTCGGCGTACCTGACCGGCGAGAAGCCGGCCGGCGCCTGATCCCGGTGGTACGCGGCCCGGCCGGCCGCCCGGTTCTCCGGGCGCCGGCCGGGCCGGTCCTCGACCGCGGGGCGCGGGCCGCGGGAGTGGCCCGGCCCGGACACGGGAGGTCGTTGGCGTCCGGGTCCGCCGCACGCCCACTGTAGGACGCCGAACTGCCCCCGCCCACCTGATTTCTGACGGTACGTCGATAACCAGTCACTCTCCGCGCGCGGTACAAGTCGGGCAGAGTGTGGTGAACCTGCGGTAACGGGTCTCCGGTGAAGTCGTGAGGGGCCCGGGCCGCTCCCGGGCCCTGTGCCAGGATGGGCGGCGATGCGACAGTGCACCGCCGTCGCACCCGAGGGGGAGTGGATGTACGGCAGCCACAACGGCCGGTTCGGTACGCGGGGAGCGGGCGCGGTCGTGATCGGCGCCGCGCTGCTGCTCGCGGGATGTTCCTCTTCCGGCGACGGCGACACGGGTTCCGGCGGTGGGGGGAAGAACCCCGCGGCCATCGGCCAGCAGCCCAAGGGCACCGATCCGTACTGGGTCAACCCCGACGGGAACGCCGCCCGGCAGGTCGCCCGGTACACCGAGGACGGCAACGGCAAGAACGCCGCCCTGGTCCGGAAGATCGCGCGGCAGCCGGTCGGCGAGTGGATCGGCCCGGACAACCCGGAGGCCGAGGCGAAGGGCTTCACGGAGGCCGCCGCGAAGGCGGACCGGGAGGCGCTGCTGGTCCTCTACAACATCCCGCACCGCGACTGCGGGCAGTTCTCCAAGGGCGGCGCCGCCGACGGCAACGCGTACCGCAGTTGGCTGGACGGCGTCGCCAAGGGCATCGGCGACCGCGGCGCCACGGTGATCCTGGAGCCGGACGCGGTGCTGCACCTGGTCGACGGATGCACCCCGCAGAAGTTCCACGAGGAGCGCTACGACCTGCTCAAGGGCGCGGTCGAGCGGCTCAAGCAGTTGCCGGGCACCCGGGTCTACCTGGACGCGGGCAACGCGGGCTGGCACACGCCGGACGCGCTCTTCCAGCCCCTCCAGCAGGCGGGCATCGACGCGGCCGACGGGTTCGCGGTGAACGTCTCCAACTTCCAGACCACCGAGGTCAGCAAGGACTTCGGCAAGCGGCTGTCGGCGAAGGTGGGCGACAAGCCGTTCGTCATCGACACCAGCCGCAACGGCAAGGGCCCGTACACCGGCGGCGCCCCGGAGAAGAGCTGGTGCAATCCGCCGGGACGGGCCCTCGGCGAGACGCCGACGACGTCCACGGGCGACGAACTGGTCGACGCGTACCTCTGGATCAAGCGCCCGGGGGAGTCCGACGGCGACTGCCGGGGCGGGCCGAAGGCCGGCGCCTGGTGGCCCGAGTACGCCCTGGGCCTGGCCCGCAGCACCGCATAGGCAGGGCCCCCGCGCCGGGAGGTGCCTCAGGGCACCTCCCGGCGCGGGGCCCCGCCTACGGCACCTCCACCCACGTGCCCTCGGACGGTGTGCCCTTGTCGTCGGTGACGAAGAGCATGTACCAGCCCGACGGCACCAGCGCCCGGTTCTCCGGCACCGTCACCGAGATCCCGCCGTCCGTCTTCTTCAGGTCCAGCGCCACCGACCGCTGGTCCGTGTCCGTGACATGGGTGACCGCGCTCGGCCGCATCAGCTTCGCCGACCTGATCGTCGAGGCCTGGTTGGTGGTGAACATCGCGGTGGCGCCGCGCTTCACGCGCTTCGGCCCGGCGGTCAGCTCGGGCCGCGCATCGCGGTACAGGTACGGCGGGGTGTAGATCTCGATGCGCTGCTCGAAGACGCCCGGCCGGGTGTTCGCCTTGTCCGAGTAGAGCGAGTCCGAGCCGAAGATCATGACCCGCCCGTCGGGGAGGAGCACCGACCCCGAGTGGTAGTTGCGGCCCACCGCCGGGTCGGCGACCCGCTTGTACGAGTCCGACGCGGCGTCGTACAGCCGGGCCTGCAGGACGTTGGAGCCGCCACGGCCCCGGTAGTCGTCGGAGCCGCCGGTGACCAGCAGGGAGTCGTCGGGGAGCAGGGACGCGCTGGGGTAGCGGGTGCCCTCGTCCAGGGACGCGCCGTCCTTGAACCTCGGGTCGGCGTCCGACAGGTCGACCAGCCGGGACTTCTCGCTGGACTTGTCGGACTCGCCGACGCCGCCGCCGCCGATCACCATGAACTTCTCGTCCTGGGCCGGGGGCAGCCGTACCGTCGCCGAGGTCTCCATCTGGTCCGGGTCGCTCAGGCCGGGGATCTTGGTGAACTTGTTCGTCGCCAGGTCCCAGACGCCGGGAGCGCGGCCGACGGTGGCGGGGCCGTAGCCCGCGTTCGAGCCGGAGTAGAAGAGCTTGCCGTCGTTGAGGAGGAAGACCGCCGGGTAGGTGGGGAACTTCCGGATGATGCCGGTGTACTCCCACTTCTTGGTCTTCGGGTCGTAGATCTCGTCCTTGCCGGGCACGATCTGCCCGATCTCGTCCAGACCGGAGAGGGCGAGGACCTTGCCGTCCTTGAGCGTGGTCAGCGTCGGGTACCAGCGAGCCTCGTTCATCGGGTCGACGGTGATGTACTTCTCCGCCACCGGATCGAACTCGAAGGCCTCCCGGATGCCCTGGAAGTCCTTCTTGTCGAGGGCGAGCTTCTGGGCGATCCCGTACACGTTGCGGGTGTCGGAGCCGGACAGGCCCGCTATTCGGTAGTTGTCCTCGGCGCCCGTCTCGTACTTCGTGCCGGACTTCTGCGCCTCGACGTAGATCCGGCCGAGTCCGGGGTCGTTGCGCAGGAACGCACCGGTGTTCTTGTCGAAGACCTTCTTGGCCTTCTCCACCAGTACGGGGTCCTTGGTCACGAAGGTCTTGCCGTTGCCCTTACCGGTGAACCTGGTGCCCGCCGGAAGCGTGATCGGCTTGTCCGGGTCCTCGTTGTGGACGATCATCAGGCCGCCCGCCTTGGTGACGTCGCCCTTGAGCTTCTCGTACTGCTTCGTACCGCCGGCTATGAGCAGTTTGCCGTCGGGCAGTTGGGTGTGACCGGCGCAGAACATGTCCTTGGGCGTGGGGATGTTCTTGAACTGGTTGGTCTTCGGATCCCACAGCACCGACCGGAAGCTCTTCGCGTCGAAGTTCTTCTGGTTGTTGCCCGAGCCCGCGACGAGCAGCACCTTGCCGGTGTGCAGCAGCGCCGCGTGGATCGTGTTGATCTTGTACTCGGACGGGATGTCCAGGAAGTCCCAGTGACCGTTGGCGGCCTTGTAGCCGGGCTTGTTGATCTTGTAGTCGTGGTAGCGCTCGGTGCTGAAGCGGTACAGCCACGGCCCGTTCGCTCCCGCGAGCGCGAGAACCACCGCCGTACTGATCGCCATGCGGCGGGTACGGCGGCTCGGACGGTACTTCATGGTTTACGTCCCCCAAGGGCGATCTGCATGGTCTGTTCGTTGCCCGTCCAGCCGGGGTCCTCCTGCTGGGCGTGGGCGGGCGGGCCGCTCGGCGGCGGTGGACCCGCGCGTCGCTTCTTCTTCTCCGCCCGCATGGTGTACCGCCAGCCGAAGATCGGGGCCGCGGTGATCAGCAGCGCCAGTGCCGCCCAGGTGAGCATCGCCGGGTGGCTGTGGCCGAGGAGGAACGAGGCCACGATCGAACCACCGAAGACCAGGATGAAGAAGAGGTGGATGCGGAAGGTCCCCAAGAGGGTGTCCGGGCTGGAGGAGTCGCCCTTGGGCGTGACCACGAACGAGCTCTTGCGGCGCAGCACGGCGTCCATCAGCGAGCGTGCGTAGATCGGCGCGGAGAGCGCGGACATCACCATGCCGGCCAGCCCGCCGGAGCCCTCGGGCTCGTGCGGCGAGACGTTGTGCCGGCGGTTCCAGATGTACAGGCCGATCTGGAGCGCGGACGCGTTGCCGTACAGCATCATCCAGACGACCGGGTCGATCTGCACACCCGAGGCGCCCATGCCCAGGAACAGCGCGCAACTGAGGGCCGCGAGGATCCAGTTCATGGCGGACATCGGGTAGAAGATGATCATCATGGTGTAGTTGAAGAGCTTGCCCACGGGCAGGGAGTAGACGCCCTTCCAGTACTGCTTGAGGATCGTCTCGTACGTCCCGCGCGACCAGCGCAGCTGCTGGGTGAAGAAGTCGGTCCACGCGGTCGGGCCCTCGCCCACGGCCAGCACGTCCGGGGTGTACACCGAGCGCCACTTGCGGCCGGTGCGCGGGTTGCGGGCGCGGTGTATCTCGAAGCCGGTCGCCATGTCCTCGGTGATCGAGTCGTACAGACCGCCGATCTGCTTGAGGGCCGAGATCCGCACCGCGTTGCTGGTGCCGACGAACATCGGGGCGCCGTAGCGGTTGCCCGCGCGCTGGATCAGCGCGTGGAAGAGGAACTGCTGCGACTCTGCGGCCTTGGTGACGAAGGTGTCGTAGTTGCCGTACACCTGCGGGCCGATGACGAAGCCGACGTCCGGGTCGCGGAAGTAGCCGAGCATCCGCTCCAGATAGTTGGGCATCGGGATGTGGTCGGTGTCGACCGAGGCGAAGAAGTCGTACGTGTCGCCGTGCGCGTCGAGCCAGGCGTTGTAGTTGCCGTGCTTGGTCTTCGCGCGGTGCGGGCCCTTGGCCTGGTTCCAGTGCGCCACGCCCTTGCGGGAGAAGTGGTGCACGCCCAGCCGTTGGCAGACCTCCTTGACGGCGGGGTCGTCGCCCTCGTCGAGCAGCCAGACGTGCATCAGCCCGCGGTGACGGATGCGGACGGCGGCCTCCAGGGTCTTCGTCACCATCTCCAGGGGCTCCTTGCCCGGGACGAAGGAGGTGAGGAAGGCGACCCTGGTGCCGTGCTCCGGCACGACCGGCACCGGATCACGCGCGACCAGTGTGGCGTGCGCGTTGGACAGGACGTTCAGGGTGCGGAAGAGCTCGATCAGACCGATCGACACCAGCATCACGATGTCGAGGATCAGCAGCGTGTCGTTCTTGAGGTTCGGGTCGCGCTGCGTCCAGTGCTCGGGCTGCATCAGCCAGGCGAACAGGCCGAGCGAGACCAGCGGCGCGGCGCCCAGCAGGAGTGCCGCGCGTATCCGGTGCGGCTCCTGGGAGAGGAGCGAGCGGTACTGCACGGTGTACGGCTTGGCCGGATCGGGCTGGGTCAGAGGCCCGGCGAGCCGGCTGTAGTGCTCGTAGTCGTAGCGCGGCAGCGCCTTCTTCGGGCGCCGTCGGTGGCCCCCGGTCCGAAGCTGCGGGGGTATCCGAAGCTGCGTGGTCCGGGAAGGGTCGTTGTTCTGCCGGGCGCCTGGCGGCGTCGACGTCATGGGTCATCCCCCTGCACGCAGGCAGACTGCGTGGTCGGTCGGTCCTTTCGCCTGCCGCGTGTTCCCCCTGGAACGCGACCGACGGCTCAGTGGCGGGCCACCCTTCCTGAGACACGGAACGGCACCCTTCCGGTTGCATGATGCCTGTTCGGCATTTGCTCATGTGCGAGGCCCCCACCTCGCATCGCGCACAACCGGAACATCCCCCTCTATTGCCCCCAACTGCTCGCGTCGCCGACCTGGTTGGCACCGATGGCCCCCAGACAGGTTGGCCGACCCCGGCCGTGATCGCAAGGGTGAAACGGACGGTTAACCGCTCATACGCGCGATTTGGGGAGCCCTTGCGGCAAGGGGGTGCGGGGGCGTAGGGGGAGGTAATTGGGGTGTCCGCGAAGCACCCTCGCGCTCCCGCGTGACCGACTGGTGACTTTCTGTCGGGTGCGAGTGAGCTGTGCGTGAGCAAAGTATTTACTATGTGGCACCTGTGCGAGATGCCGGAGAACAGTCAAGGCCCCCTCACGCGTGGTGAGAGGGCCTTGACTTTGCGTGCGCCGCCAGGGACTCGAACCCCGGACCCGCTGATTAAGAGTCAGCTGCTCTAACCAACTGAGCTAGCGGCGCCTGCTGACCTGGAGAACTCTACCCGATCCGGGGTGGTGCTCCCGACCATTTCCCCTCCACCACGGCCTGTCGGATGGTCGTTTTTTCTCTTCTATCCGTCAAAATGCGATATGTCAGGAGAGTTGAGACACTGACGCCCGTACAGATGCGTCCAAAGATCTTGACGACTGCGGAGGGAATCGCATGACTGTGCCGGCCTTCGAGGAGTACGTACCCGCCATCGACTGCGGCTGTGCGGGGTGCGCCGTGCAACGGCGAACCGCAGCCGCGGCACTGCCGACGCGGCAGGGAGGACATCCGGCCGCGCACGGCGCGCGGCGCGCGCTGGTGCTGGTCACCGCTGCCGGGGTGGTGCTGAGCGCCGGCCTGGCGGAGGCGGCGACCGCGGCGGCCGGCCCCGCCCCGGTGACCGATCCGGCTCCGGTGGCCGATACCGCGCCGGCCGCCGGAGCCGGAGCGGCGGACCTGGCCGCGCCGGCCGAACCGGGGGACGCGGCGGATCCGGCCGATCCGGGACCGGAGAGTCCGCAGGGCGGACCCGGCCCGTTGCAGGGTGCGGGGGCCTCCGGCCCGCCGGCGGATACGCCCACGCTGCGCGGGACCAGCCGGGCCGACATCATCAACCGGGCGAAGAAGTGGGTCAGTGCGCAGGTCCCGTACAGCATGGGCGCGTACTGGTCGGACGGGTACCGCCAGGACTGCTCCGGCTATGTGTCGATGGCCTGGAACCTGGCCGGCAACGAGTGGACCGGCAGCCTCGCCTCGTACGGCACGCGGATCGCCCGGGAGGAGCTCCAGCCCGGCGACATCCTGCTCTTCCACAACCCGGCCAACCCCGCGAAGGGCTCGCACGTCACGATCTTCGGCGGCTGGACGGACTACACGCACACCCATTACACGGCGTACGAGCAGACCACGCCGCACACCCGCAAGCAGACGACGCCCATGGCGTACTGGACCAACTCGGGCAGCTATGTCGCGTACCGCTACAAGGGGCTGAGCACCGGAACCGGCGGCAGCGGCTCGTCGACGACGTTCCCGGGGGCCGGGAAGTTCGGCCCGGGTGCGGACAACGCCTACGTCACCCAGCTCGGCACGCTGCTGGTCCAGCGGGGCGGCAAGCGCTTCTACAAGGTCGGCCCCGGCCCCGCCTGGGGCAGCGCCGACCGGCAGGCGACCGAGGCGTTCCAGAAGGCCCAGGGCTGGAAGGGCAAGGAGGCCGACGGCATCCCCGGCCCCGACACCTGGCGTCTGCTGACCGCCAGAACCGGCCGCGACATCCCCGCCGCGGGCGGAACCGGCCAGGGCGGTTCGACCGGGGTGCCCGCCTTCCCCGGCCGGGGTCAATTCCGGTCGGGTCAGTCCAACAGCCATGTCGACAGGCTCGGGAAACAGTTGGTGAAGAAGGGGTACGGCACGTACTACCTGTCGGGCCCCGGACCCCGGTGGACCGAGGCGGACCGGCGCAATGTCGAGGCCTTCCAGAAGGCCCAGGGCTGGCGGGGTGCCCAGGCCGACGGCTATCCGGGTCCGGAGACCTGGCGGCGACTCTTCGCGTGACACGACGCACATGACGGAGGCGGGAATGCGATCCACGGTGTCGGACAGTTCCGGGAACCCGGAGAACGGGGAGAACCCGGAGAACTCGGAGTACGGCGAGGAGACGTACGGGGCGCTCCCGGTGCGGGAGTGGGCCGTACCGGACCGGCCGGGGCGCGCGGCGGACGCTTCGGCCCGCGCGGACGGGGTGAGGGGGCCGGACCCGGTGACCGGGCCTGACGGCTGGTCGGCGCCGGGACCGGGAGAGGGTTCGGGTTCGGGTTCCGGCTCGGGACGCGACCCGGCTTACGGGACCGGCTCGGTGGCGCGTTCCGGGCCGGACTCCGTGGTCGACCTGGTGCTCGACCTGATGCCGGGCGAGAGCGGACGCGGGGGCTCCGCCTTCGGCGCGACCTCGGCGTCGGTATCGGTACCGGGCGCGGCCCCGGAACCGGTCCCGGCCGCTGATCCGGCCGCCGATCCGGACGTGCGTGAGGATGCGCGTGAGGACGGACTTGAGGCCGTTCGCGATCCGGGGCAACCGGCCCTGGCCAACGGTCCGTTCCTCGCCGGACCGGGGCTCGCCCCGGTCCGCCGGGACATCGGGCCCTCCCTCTCGCTGTCCCTCGGCGGCGCCGACACCGGCGAGTCCCACGCCGCGGTGCGGGTGGACACCGGCCGGCATCACTCGGTCATCGCCAGTGAGCGCGCCGCCTCCATCCCCGTGCACCTGCTCTTCCGCGACGATCCCGAGGCCGTCGCGGACACCGTCGTGCTGCCCGCCACCGTCGTGCGACGGGCGGCCGGGAGCGAGCAGACGGCCGGTGTCCGGCGGCCGCCGGTGCCGCGGTCGCCGCAGGTGTGGCCCTCCACCCGGCCCGCGCCGGTCGCCGACCCGCGGCTGCGCGAACGGCCCGGCCCCGCGCTGCCCGGCTGGGCGGCACTGCTCACCGGTCTCGGCGGACTCGCCGCCGCGGGCGGGGTCCTGTGGTGGACGGGTGCGCTGCCGGGCGGGGTGCTGTCCCGGCTCGGGCTCGGCCCGCGCCCCTACGACGGCATCGGCCTGAGCGCCTGGGTGGCGCTCGCACTGCTGCTGACCACGGTGCTCTTCGCGCTCGGCGGGCTGACCCGCGGCCGGGTCGGGTACGCCTGGGTGCTCACGATCTTCGGCCAGTACCGCGGCAGCGTGCGGCGCACCGGGCTGATGTGGGTCAGCCCGCTGCTGCTGCGCCGCCGGGTCGACGTGCGGCTGCGGCACTGGCGCAGCGAACCGCTGCCCGCAGTGGACGCGAACGGCACGGCGCTGCGGGTCGTCGTCCTCGTCGTGTGGCGGGTCGAGGACACCGTGCGGGCGACGCTGGGGATCGCCGACCACGAGGAGTACCTGCGGGAGCAGGTCGAGGCGGCGATGGCGCGGGTCCTCTCCCAGCTGCCCGCCGACGCCTTCCACGAGGACGCCCACACCCTGCGCAACGCCGAAGCCGTCGGCGACGCGCTGACCCGGATGCTCAAGGCGGACTGCGAGCCGGTCGGCATCGAGGTGTACTCCGCGCAGCCGACCGGGATCGAGTACGCGCCGGAGGTGGCCGCGGCCATGCAGCGGCGCCGGATCGCGGCCATCGACGCCAAACACCGCGACAGCGTGCTGACGTCGGTGGTGGACGCCGTGGACGACACGGTCAACCGGCTGACCGCACGAGGGCTCGTGGAGCTCGACGACTACGAACGGAAGTCACTGGTGAAGGACTTGACCGTCGCCTTCTACACCGGACGCGGTGGCGGGGACAGTGCCTGAGGGGGTTCGGCGGGCTCTTGCGAGGCGAACCGGAATCCAACTCCCATTGGTCTGGACATGTTCATGATCCGTCAATAATCTAGGCCTTGGTCTAGACCGCACGACACGCGCGCAGCAGTGCTCATGGAACCTCCCCCACGTATCCGAGGAGCGTCAGCAATGCGTAAGAAGACAGGTGCGGCCCTGGTGGGCCTTGCGGTAGCGGGCGTCTCGATGTTCGCGACCAGCAGTGCCAGCAGCCACGGCTACACCGACAACCCCATCAGCCGTCAGAAGCTCTGTGCCAACGGCACGGTGACCGGCTGCGGCAACATCCAGTGGGAGCCGCAGAGCGTCGAGGGCCCCAAGGGCTTCCCGGCGGCCGGTCCCGCCGACGGCGCGATCTGTTCCGGTGGCCACGGCGAGTTCGCGCAGCTCGACGACCCGCGGGGCGGCAACTGGCCCGCCACCCACGTCACCGCGGGCCAGGGCTTCAGCTTCCGCTGGCAGTTCACCGCCCGGCACGCCACGACGGACTTCCGCTACTACATCACCAAGAACGGCTGGGACCCCACCAAGCCGCTCAAGCGCTCCGACCTGGAGTCGCAGCCGTTCATGACGGTGCCGTACAACAACCAGCAGCCCCCGGCCACGCTGACCCAGCAGGGCACCATTCCCACCCAGAAGACCGGGAAGCACATCATCCTGAGCGTCTGGAACATCGCGGACACGGCCAACGCGTTCTACTCGTGCTCCGATGTTCAGTT
Organism: Streptomyces sp. NBC_01260; assembly: GCF_036226405.1. Taxonomy (NCBI): domain Bacteria; kingdom Bacillati; phylum Actinomycetota; class Actinomycetes; order Kitasatosporales; family Streptomycetaceae; genus Streptomyces; species Streptomyces sp. NBC_01260. The sequence goes on from NZ_CP108464.1 coordinate 5,428,857, forward strand.
CTGACGTATAGTCAGTTACCGTGCGGCGCCATGAGGAGCGCAGGCACCGTCGCGGAGCTCGTACAGCGCCAATGGGGCGACCACCGGCCCGGACTGAGGTATGAGGACATCGTCCTCAGTCACCACCAGGTCGCCTCGGGCGCTGCCGCACGGGCCGCGCTCCTGGCGGATCTGCTGCCGGCGGGCAGCGAACCGCACCTCGGGGTGCTGCTCGACAACACCCCGGAATTTCCGCTGTGGTTGAGCGCGGCGGCCCTGGCCGGGGCCGCCGTCGCCGGCATCAACCCCACCCGTCGCGGCGCCGAACTGGCCCGCGACATCCTGCACACCGAATGCCGGGTACTGATCACCGAGCGCGCCCATCTGCCGCTGCTCGACGGCCTGGAGCTGCCGGGTGTCCGGGTGCTGGTCACCGACTCCGAGGCGTACGCCGGACTGCTCGCCCCCTACGCCGGGGCGGAGCCGGGCGACGCGGTCCTCGGCCGCCCCGGGCCCGGAACCCGGATGCTCCTCTACTTCACCTCGGGCTCCACCGGCGCGCCCAAGGCCGCCGTCTGCACCCAGGGGCGGCTCGCCGCGGCCGGTCAGTCGCTCGTCGACCACTTCGGGGTCCGGCGCGAGGACGTCCACTACATCTGCATGCCGATGTTCCACGGCAACGCGGTGATCGCCGACTGGGCACCCGCACTGGCCGGCGGCGCCGCCGTCGCGCTGCGCCGCCGCTTCTCGGCATCCGGCTTCCTCGCCGACGTACGCGCCCACGGGGCCACGTACTTCACCTATGTCGGCCGGGCCGTGCAGTACCTGCTGGCCACACCCGAGCGCCCCGACGACCGGGAGCACCCGCTGCGCACCGGCTTCGGCACCGAGGCGGGCGCCGTGGACGCGGCCCGTTTCCGGGAGCGGTTCGGGGTGCGGCTGACCGAGGGCTACGGCTCCTCGGAGGGCGGTGCGGCGATCCAGCGGACTCCGGACACCCCGGCGGGTGCGATCGGCCGGGCCTCGGACCGCGACGACCTCGCCGTCGTCGACCCTTCGAGCGGCCGCGAGCGGGTCGCCGCGGTCTTCGGCGAGGGTGGGAAGCTGCTCAACGGCGCCGCCGCGATAGGGGAGCTGGTCAACCGCGGCCGGACCCCGTTCGAGGGCTACTGGCGCAACGAGGAGGCGGACGCCGCCCGGGTGCGCGGCGGCTGGTACTGGACCGGTGACCTCTTCTTCCGCGACGCCGACGGCTTCCTCTACTTCGCGGGCCGGACCGAGGACCGGCTGCGGGTCGACAGCGAGAACCTGGCCGCCGCGATGATCGAGAACATCCTCGCCCGCTGGACGGACGCGGCGGCCGTGGCGGTCTACGCGGTGCCCGACCCGGTCGCGGGGGACCAGGTGATGGCGGCGCTGGCGCTGCGCGACGGGGTCCGGTTCGATCCGGCCGCGTTCGCCGCGTTCCTCCGGGACCAGCCCGACCTGGGGACGAAGATGGCGCCCCGGTTCGTACGGATCGTGCGAGCGATGCCGGTGACGGCGACGAACAAGGTGCACCGGGCCGGGCTGCGGCTGGCGGGATTCTGGTCCGGGGCCGCGGTGTGGTGCCGGGACCCGGAGGGCAGGTACGTCCCGTTCGGGGAGAAACAACTCGCAGCCCTTACGACTGAGTTCCAGGAGCACGGACGCGTCGAGCTGCTGTCATCGGACGCCGGACGGGCGTGAGAGGGCCGCCCGCCGCAGCTGCGTCACGGCAAGGACGGCCCCCGCCAGCAGGATCAGTGACCCCGCCACCGACGCGAACTGCATGCTGTGCACGAAGGCCTCCCGCCCGACCGAGATCAGTGAACCGTCGCCGGTGGACAGCGCTCCGGGCAGCGTCCTGCGGGCCACGTCCGGCGCCGAGTCGGGCATCTCGGCGGTGTAGACCGCGGTCGCCACCGCGCCCAGGAGCGCCATCCCCATCGCCCCGCCGAACTCCTGCCCGGTCTCCAGCAGCGAGGCGGCCGTACTCGCCTTCTCCGGCGGGCTGGTGGACAGCGCCAGGTCCGAGACGAGCGCCATCACGGTCACGATGCCGCTGCTCATCACGGCCGAGCCGACGAGCAGCAGCCACAGCGAGTCGGTGCCGGACAGGGCGAGGATCCCGAATCCGGCCGCCGCGATGACGAACCCGGCGCAGACGACATGGCTGCGCTCGGTCCGCTGGGCGATGGCCGTGGCGGCGGGCGCGGCCGCACCGACCGCCAGTGACGGTGCCAGGCTCCACAGCGAGGCCTCCATCGTGCCCATTCCGAGGACCGACTGGAGGTACTGGGTGGTGAAGAAGGCGGAGCCCATCATCGCGAAGGAGGCCAGCGCGTTCAGGCCGATCCCGGCGGCGAAGCCGCGGGCGCGGAACAGCTCGCGGCTGATCATCGCGTCGCTGCGGCCGCGCTGCCGGCGGACGAAGACCCAGCCGATGGCCAGCCCGGCGAGGATGATCAGCCCGTTGCGCGCGTCCATGCCGTGGGCGGCGCTCTCCTTGACCCCGTAGACGACCGGCAGCACCGAACCCATCGACAGCGGCACGCTGAGGAAGTCGAACCGCCCCGGGGCCGGGTCCTTGAACTCCGGCACCAGCACCGGCACCAGGACCAGCAGCAGCACCATCGCCGGCACATTGATCAGGAAGACCGAACCCCACCAGAAGTGCTCCAGCATGACGCCACTGAGCACCGAGCCGAGCGCGATCCCGCCCGCCATGGCACCGGACCAGATACCGACGGCCCGGCTGCGCTGCCGCTCGTCGCGGAACATGTTGCGCACCAGACCCATCGTGGACGGCATCAGCGTCGCACCGCCGATCCCCAGCAGGGCGCGGGTCGCGATGAGCATCTCGGGGCCGGTGGCGTAGGCGGCGCCGACCGAGGCCGCGCTGAAGGCGAAGGCGCCGATCATCAGCAGCTTGCGGCGGCCGATCCGGTCGCCGAGCGAGCCCATCGTGATGAGCAGGCCGGACAGGGCGAAGCCGTACACGTCGAAGATCCAGAGCTGCTGGGTGGCGCTGGGCGCGAGGTCCCGGTCGATGGACGGGATCGCGAAGAAGAGGACGGACACGTCCATCGAGACCAGGAGGAGAGGGAGCAGCAGGACCACGAAGGCGGTCCACTCCCTGCGGCCGGCAAGCTCGCCGGGGGCGGTGGCGGTGCTCGTAGGTGTTGTCATGTCAGGAATATACGAGCGTGTAAAACGGTTGTCTAGTACGTATGTGTAAAACGAACGTGTAAAACCGATGTGTAAGACGCTTGTCTGGCGTCGAGGGCAGCACAAAACACACGAGGCGGTCTCCGTTGAACGGAGACCGCCTCGTGTGGTGTCTGTGCGCCGCCAGGGACTCGAACCCCGGACCCGCTGATTAAGAGTCAGCTGCTCTAACCAACTGAGCTAGCGGCGCGTGCTGACTCGAAAATAATACCTGGTCCTCAGGGGTGCCGATGACACGTGTCCCGGCCCCCCGCTTCAAGCGCCTTTGGAGCGCTACAGGGCCAGGGACAGCAGCACCGGTGCCGCGCGCCGGTTCAGCGTGTCCGCCGCCTCGCGCAGGCGATGCGCGTCCTCGATCGGCAGCGAGAGCGCCAGGCATCCCGCCGAGGCCCCCGCGGTCAGCGGCACCGCCGCGCACACCGTGCCGACCGCGTACTCCTGGAGGTCGAGCACCGGGACCGTCGCCGGCTGGCTGTCCAGTTTGGAGAAGAGGACCTGCTCGCTCGTGATGGTCCGCGACGTCAGCCGCGCGGTCTTGTGCCGCGAAATGTGGTCGCGGCGTCCGTTCTGGTCCAGCTGGGTCAGCAGGCACTTGCCGAACGCCGACGCATGGGCCGCGGACCGGAAGTCCACCCACTCGTTGACCGCCGGGGTGCGCGGACCGTCGGCGAACTGGGTGACCCGGATCTCGCCGTCCACGTACCGGCTGATGTAGATCGCGGCACCGACCGAGTCGCGCAGCTGCATCAGCGCCTGCTGGAGCCGGGCCTCCACGGCCTGTCTGCGCGCCGCACCGGAGCCGAGCAGCAACAGTGAGGCGCCGGTCACGTACGCGCCGTCGGTGATCTGCTCGACGTACCCCTCGCGGCGCAGCATGAGCAGGAGGGAGGCGAGATGCCCCACGGGCAGTCCCGTCTCCCGGGCGATCTGGGCGTCCGTCACGCCGTTGCCGTGCTTGGAGACCGTTTCGAGGACACGAAGGGCGTACTGCACCGAATGGAACGGCGCGGTCGGTTCGGGCTTCAACGCCACGGTTTCCCCCTACCAGGTTGTGACCGCAAGCTGCGCCCTCACGATAGCCGCCAAGGGCCTCTTCAGGGGCGGGTGTTGACGACTCGGCGGTGCGCCCCGGCCCTGCGAGCTGGGGCGCACTCGTCTGGCATGTGCCGGAGTCATTGGCGATCGACGGATGCCGAGGTCACAGCACCGCGTTGAGGAATTCGCGCGTACGTTCGTGCTCCGGATCGGAGAAGATTTTTTCCGGCGGTCCCGACTCCACGACCCTCCCGGCGTCGAACATCAGTACCTTCTCCGAGACGTCCCGGGCGAAGTTCATCTCGTGGGTCACGCAGAGCATGGTGATGTCGGTGTTCCTGGCGATGTCGCCCAGCAGCTCCAGTACGCCCGCCACCAGCTCCGGGTCGAGCGCGGACGTGACCTCGTCCAGGAGCAGGATCTCCGGCTCCATCGCCAGCGCCCGCGCGATCGCGACCCGCTGCTGCTGGCCGCCGGAGAGCTGGGAGGGGTGGGCGTCGGTCTTCGCGGACAGCCCGACCAGATCGAGCAGCTCCCGGGCCCGGGCCTCCGCCTTGTCGCGGTCCATGCCCAGGACGTTGACCGGTGCCTCGGTGATGTTCTGGAGCACCTTCATGTTCGGGAAGAGGTTGAACTGCTGGAAGACCATCCCGATCTTCTTCCGCGCCTCGCGCAGATGCTTCTCGGACGCCGGCTTCAGCGAGCCGTCCGCCCCCCGCATATGGGTCAGCGGGTCGCCGTTGATCCGGATCACGCCGTCGCTGACCTTCTCCAGCGTCATCAGCAGCCGCAGGATCGTGGTCTTGCCCGAGCCGCTGGGCCCGATCAGGGTGACGTGCTCGCCGCGCTCGACCGTGAAGTCCAGCTGGTCGAGGACGACGTGGTCGCCGTACTGCTTGACCACCTTGTCGAAGCGGACCAGCGGGTGCCCGCCGTCCATGGAGGCGGGGGCGGCCACGACGTCCTCGGGCGCCGTGGCCGCGGTCTTCTGCAAGGGGAGAGGTTCAGTGGCCAAGGCGCTTCTCCAGCTTTCTCATCAACAGCGAGGTCGGGTAGCTCGCGACCAGGAAGAGCACTCCGGCGAGCGTGAACACCTCGGTGTACACGAAGTGCCCGGCCCCGTACTCACGGGCTTTGAAGACCATCTCCTGCACCGTGATCACGGCGAGGAACGGGGTCTCCTTGAACATCAGGATCGCGTAGTTCCCGAGGGCGGGCAGTACGTTGCGCACCGCCTGCGGCAGGATCACCGCCTGCCAGGTCCGCCGGGGCGACATCGACAGGGCCCGGCAGGCCTCCCACTGCCCCTTCGGGACGCTGTCGATCCCGGCGCGGTACACCTCGGAGGTGTACGTGGCGTAGTGGACGCCCAGCACCACGATGCCGATGGTCAGCGGCTCCACCGAGCTGAACACGGCGGCCGCGCCGACCAGTTGGATCAGCAGCGGGGTGGAGCGGATGAACTCCATCACGATCTTCACCGGCACGGTCACCAACCGGCTCGGGGCCCGTCCGGCGACCGCGATCGCCAGCCCGAGCACGGCGGCGACCACCGTGCCCAGCAGGGTGGCCAGCAAGGTGACCTTGAACCCCTGGAGGAGCAGGGGCAGGGCCTCGCCGACGGCGTCCCATTTGAATCCCTCGTTCACCGGGCACCTCCGGCGGCCGCTGCCGTCACGGCGCTGCGGGACTTCAGCAGGCTGCGCCCGCCGGTCTCCAGGCCGAGCCGCCGTTTGGCGGACCGCTCCAGCAGGTTCATCAGCAGGGTCAGCGCGTACGCCAGCACGAAGTAGCAGGCCAGCAGGGTCACATAGGCGGTGAGGGTCTCACCCGTACGGCTGCGCAGCTTCTCGACCGCGGTCATCAGGTCGGCCGCCGAGATGAGCCACAGCAGCGGCGTGCACTTCAGCAGCTGGATCAGCAGGTTGGTGAGGGAGGGGAGCATCTGCACCCACGCCTGCGGAAGGATCACCTTGCGCATCCGGTGCAGCGGCGTCATGTTCAGCGCGATCGTCGCCTCGTACTGGGCGCGCGGCACGGAGTTGATCGCCCCGCGCACCACCTCGGCCCCGTACGCACCGTAGTTGAGGCCGAAGGCGAGGACGCCGCAGAGCAGCGGCGACAGCTCGTACCCCGTGAGCGGCGGCATCGCGTAGTAGAACCAGAACAGCTGGACGTACAGCGAGGTGCCGCGGAAGAACTCCACCACCACGCGCGAGACGCCCCGCGACAGCAGCAGCCGGCTGATCGACATCAGCCCGAGGACGAACGACAGCACCAGGGCCAGCAGTGCGCCCAGGATCGTGGCCTCCAGGGTCACCCACAGACCCGAGCGCAACTGTGGGAGATCGTCCATGAAGGCGGAGAAGAAATCACTCATGCGGTGGGTTCCGTCCCTGTCAGCCCTTGCACAGATCGGCCGTCTTCAGGGTGGCCGGCGGGAGCTCGGTGGCCCCGAAGCCGTAGTCCTGGAGCAGGCTCACATAGCGCGACCTGTCGGAGACGATCTTCTTCAGCTCGCGGTTGAAGGCGTCCCGCAGTTCCTCGTTGCCCTTGCGGAAGACGGCGCCGCCGGGGCTGTACTGCTTCTTCCCGTCGAGCTCCGGCAGGAAGGCGTCGGTGACCTCGGTGCCCGCGTTGGTCTTGGCGAGCCAGCGCAGCGAGATGCCGGTCAGCAGGAACGCGTCGATCCGGCCGCCCTTGACCGCGTCCGCGCCGTCCTGCGGCTTCTGCAGGGTCTTGATCTTGTCCTTGGATATGCCCGCGCCCTTGGCGTACGAGTCCTCGACCGCGCCCGCCATCACACCGATGGTGACCCCGGCCGCCTTCGCGGACGCCAGATCGGTGATCTTCTTCGGGTTGCCCCTCTTCACCATCATCGCGGTCGGCGAGATGAACTCCGGCTCCGAGAAAAGTGCGTTGGCGCAGCGCTCCGGGGTGATCGCCATACCGGCGCTGACCACGTCGTACTTGCTGGCCTGCAGGCCCGGGATCAGCCCGTCCCACTCGGAGAGGGTGGGCCTCAGCTCGTCGACACCCAGCGCCTTGAAGATCTCCCGGTGCAGGGTGGGCGCCTCGCCCTTGAGCTGCTTGCCCTCCATGTACCCGTACGGGGCCTCGTCGGCGTACGCGACCCGGACGAAACCCTGCTTGCGGAGCTTGGCGAGGGCTCCCTCGCCGTCCGCGGAGTCGGCGCCGGTCTTGCTGCAAGCGGTGAGCAGGCCGGGGACGACGAGCAGACCGCCCACGGCCGCCGATCGGTTGAGAAAGCCCCGGCGGGACAGGTTCGGGAAGTCAGCCATGGTTCGCAGTCTCCTGGAAGGTTCGAACAGTCCGGACAGGGTGAACGCTGCCCGATCCCGTACGTCTATGCAGGAAGAGGCCGCATGTAACCGAACGGTGGCCGGAGGGTGACCTTCCCGTGTCTGAAGGTGGGCGGAGCGCGACGGGATGGGTGCGGGGCGTATTTCCTTGCGAGATGGGACGGATGACGGGGTGTTATCAGTAGATGTCCGCAATGGGGTGCTGAAGTCGGCATCGAGCGGGCCGGGTTGGGGTCACTCGTCCAGGTCCGTCCCCGGGATGTAGCCGAGCCGCTTGTCCACCACGTTCGGCAACGGCTGCCCGGCCGCCAGCAGTTCGTACATCGCGACGAACTGCTCGCCCAGCCGGTCCCGCCAGCCCGCCGTGTCACCGCTCATGTGCGGAGAGACGATCAGGTTGGGTACGTCCCAGAGCGGGCTCTGCGGGCCGAGCGGTTCCCGCTCGAACACATCGAGTGCCGCACCCGCGATCCACCTCTTGCGCAGCGCGTCCATGAGGTCACCCTCGACGACCATCGGACCGCGCCCCACATTGATGAACCGGGCGGACGGCTGCATCAGCCCGAAGAACCGGGTGTCGAACATCCCGTACGTCTGCGGGGTCAGCGGCGCCGCGCAGATCACCCAGTCGGCCTGCGCCGCCAGCCGGTCCAGGTCCCCCGCTCCGTGGATCGTGCGCCGGGCGGTGCGCCCCACCAGCGCCACCTCGACGCCCAGCCCCATCAGCAGCCGGGTGATGGCGCGCCCGACCGGCCCGGCGCCGAGGACCACGGCGCGCGAGCCCGCTACCGGGACGCTCTCGCGGTGGCGCCACCGCCGCCGGTGCTGGAGCTCCAGCGTGCCGGGGAGGTCCTTCGCGAACGCCAGCACCAGCCCCGCCACGTACTCGGCGATCGGCTGCTCGAAGACACCCCGGGCATTGGTCACCACCGTGTCGCACTCCACCAGCTCCGGGCAGAGCAGCCGGTCCACGCCCGCGCTCGCCGTATGCACCCACGCCGGGCGCGGCCCGTCACCCGGCCAGGCCTCCCGCACCGCGTCGGAGCCGAAGTCCCAGACCAGCAGGACATCGGCATGGGGGAGCAGCGCGGCCAGACCGGCCCCGTCGACATGGCGGACCCGGACCCGTCCGGCCAGCCGGCCGAGCCGGGGTGGCGGATCGGCGTCCAGGACGAGCAGGACGGGTTCCGGCATGGGGGACGGTTCCTCCCGCGTCGGCCGAGGTGGGCTCAGGCCCCACGCTCGCAGCAGCTCCCGCCCCCGTCAACAGGTCAGGGCGATGACCGGGGCGGATGGGGGAATACTTGAACAGGGACGGGGGAGTTTCGGATCACAGCCGGAACGCGGCCGCAGGGCGGCCGGGCCGCGGCTGGACCACAGGAAGGGTGGACATGACGACCGTTGGTTTCCTCTACCCGGGCCGTTTCGCGGCGGACGACTACCCGCGGATGGAGATCCTGCTCGACAGCACCATCAGACTCGTCGTCAACCACACCGAGTGTCCCGACGACGCCTACCGTGAGGACGCCCTGCGGGCGCTGGGTGCCCCTGACCGGCTCGCGGCCGGAGCCGAGGAGCTGCAGCGCTCCGGGGTCGAGTCCGTCGTCTGGGCCTGCGACGGCGGCAGTTTCCTGTACGGCCCGCAGGGCGCCCGCGCCCAGGCCGCGGCCGTCGCCCGAGCGCTGGGCGTGCCCGTCTCCAGCACCTCCATCGGCTTCGTCCACGCGGTACGGAAGCTGGGCGCCGCCCGGGTCGCGGTGGCCGCGACGTACCCCGAGGGGATCGCCGCGCGCTTCACCGCGTTCCTGGAGGACGAGGGCATCGAGGTGCTCGCCACCCACGCGGCCGGTGCCGCCACGGCCACCGAGGCCGCGGCGTGGGGCCGGGACCGGGTGAAGGAGCTGGCCACCGCGGCCGACCGCCCGGACGCGGACGCGGTCCTGCTGCCGGACACGGCCCTGCACACGGTCAGCCACCTCACGGAACTGGAGGAGCTGCTCGGCAAACCGGTCCTCACCGCGAACCAGGTGGCCGTCCAGGAGGCGCTGCGCCTGGCCGACCGCCACGCCTGGGCCGCGAGGCTGGGCACCATCTTCGCGGCCCGCGAAGCGCCGCCCGCCCCGGCCCCGCCGCCGGCCCGGGGGATCTGGGGGAGCGGACGCAAGTACGCGCACGGCCAGAACGCCTACGGCCGGGGAAGCTCCGGGCAGTAGGCCCGGGGGCGGGGCCCCGAGCGCCGCGGGCGGGCCCCGAGCGGCCCCCGGGAATAAACGGAGTCATCCTCCTGTTTGGTCTCTCCGGACGCACGAAGGACGTACGAGCACCATCGGAGAGGTCAGGACGTGGACGAGATTCGAGGCGACGAGATCCGTGGCAAGGCGCAGGGAACGGCACCCGTTCCGCTCTCCGTGCTCGATCTGGTGACCGTGGGCCAGGGCCGCACCGCGAGCCAGGCCCTGCGCACCGGGGTCGAGATCGCGCAGCTCGCCGAGCGGCGCGGCTTCCACCGCTACTGGGTCGCCGAACACCACTCCATGCCCGGCGTCGCCTCGTCCTCGCCGGCCGTGATCCTGGCCCACACCGCCGCCCACACCGAACGCATCCGGCTCGGCTCCGGCGGCGTCATGCTGCCCAACCACGCCCCGCTCGTCATCGCCGAACAGTTCGGCACCCTGGAGGCCATGGCCCCCGGCCGCGTCGACCTCGGCCTCGGCCGCGCCCCCGGCACCGACGGCGCCACCGCCGCCGCCCTGCGCCGCACCGACCGGCTGAACGAGGGCGCGGAAGACTTCCCGCAGCAGCTCGCCGAGCTGACCCGCTTCCTGGACGACGACTTCCCCGACGGCCACCCCTACGCCCGCATCCACGCGGTGCCCGGCCCCGTCCAGGCCACCTCCGAGGGCGGCGTCCAGTCCCCGGCCCGCCCGCCCCTGTGGCTGCTCGGCTCCTCCGGTTTCAGCGCCCGGTTGGCCGGGATGCTCGGGCTGCCCTTCGCCTTCGCCCACCACTTCTCGGCCCAGAACACCGTGCCCGCCCTGGAGCTGTACCGGGAGTCCTTCAAGCCGTCCGCGGTCCTGGACGCGCCGTACGCCCTGATCGGCGTCGCGGCCCTGGCCGCCGACGACGAACGCGAGGCCCGCCGCCAGGTCCTGACCGGCGCCCTGTCGATGCTCCGCCTGCGCTCGGGCCGCCCCGGACTGGTCCCGACGCCCGAGGAGGCGGAGGCCTACGCCTTCACCCCGATGGAGCGCGAGTTCGTCGACAGCTGGCTCGTCAACATCGTCCACGGCACCCCGGACGAGGTCCGCACCGGCCTCGACGACCTGGCCAAGCGCACCGGCGCCGACGAACTGATGATCACCGCCAACGCCCACGGCGGCGATGCCCGCCTGCACAGCTACGGACTCATCGCCGACGCGTACGGGCTGCCGGGGGCCTGACCCGGCCGGGAGTGGCGTGGCCCCGCACGCCCGCCGTCCCGTCCAGGGTGCGGGACTTCGTGCGCAGCTGCCCGGAGCCGCGGCCGGACGCGGCTCCGGCTGACCGCCGGGGCTGCGGGTGGCGCCGCCTCAGGCCTCCAGCGCGCGGGCGCCGAGCAGTTCGGCGATGCGTTCCGGGGCGACCGCGCGGGAGTAGAGCCAGCCCTGCCCGGTGTCGCAGCCGATCCGGCGCAGCCGCTCCGCCTGGCCGGCCGTCTCCACGCACTCCGCGGTGACGGTCAGGCCCAGCCGGTGCGCCAGCTGGACCATGGCCTCGACGATCGTCTCGTCGGCGGGGCTGGGGTGCGTGCCGTCCTCGTAGCGGAATCCGTGCACGAAGGCGCCGTCCAGCTTCAGTACGGAGACCGGCAGGCGGCTCAGGTAGGCGAGGTTGGAGTAGCCGGTCCCGAAGTCGTCGATGGCGATCCGGACGCCCATGTCGCTGAGCGACTGGAGGGCCTGGAGCGGGCGCCCCGCCGAACCCATCACCGCGGACTCGGTCAGTTCCAGCTGCAACAGCGCCGGGTCCAGCCCGGTCTCCGCGAGGATCTCCGCCACATCGGTGACCAGGTCGGAGTCCCAGACCTGGCGGACCGCGACATTGACGCTGATGAACAGCGGCGGCTCGGCCGGGTGGTCGAGCTGCCAGCGCCGGGCCTGGCCGCACGCCGCCCGGAGCACCCAGCGGCCGAGCTGCACGATCGAGCCGTCCTCCTCGGCGATCGCGACGAACCGATTCGGCGAGAGCATGCCGAACTGCGGGTGGTTCCAGCGGACCAGCGCCTCCACCCCGCGCACGACCCCGTCGGCCATGCCGACCAGCGGCTGGTACTCGATGGTGAACTCACCGCGTTCGACGGCCGGCCGGAGGTTGGACGAGAGGGCCTGGCGGGTCATCCGGTGGGCGTTGCGCTCCGGGTCGAAGACGGTCCAGCGGCCCTTGCCGTCGGCCTTCGCCCAGTACAGCGTCGTATCGGCGGCCTGCATCAGACCCGTGGCCGAGGTGCCCGCCACGGGCCGCTCCACCACTCCGATCGACGCGGAGACGGAGACCCGCTGGCCGGCCAGGTCGAAGGGCTTCTGGAGCGCGGCGAGCACGGTGCGGGCGAGGTCGGTCAGCTGCTGCGTACCGGTGGATTCCTCGACCAGGATCGCGAACTCGTCCCCGCCGAGGCGCGCCACCAGAGGGGCGGCGGTGGGGTGGGGGCCCTCCTGCTCGGCGCAGTCGGTGAGCCTGGCGGCGACGGCGGCGAGCAGGAGGTCGCCGATCCGGTGGCCCAGGGTGTCGTTGACGGCCTTGAAGCCGTCCAGATCGAGGTAGCAGAGCCCGATCCGGCCGCGTCCGGGATGGGTGTCGTCCTGGTACCCAGTGGCCTCCAGGACGGCCGAGAGCCGCTCGAAGAACAGGGTGCGGTTGGGCAGCCGGGTCACCGGGTCGTGCATCTGGAGATGGCGCAGCCGTTTCTGCAGCTCGCGCCGGTCGCTGACGTCCGCGACGGAGAGCAGCACCTGGCCGGGCGGGCGGCTTCCGCCGGCCGCGCCCTGTGCGCCGCAGCCGCAGTCGCCGTCGCGGTCCGGCTTGGCCGAGAGTAACGGTACGACGGTGATCTCGGCCCACAGCGAGCGCCCGTCGGGGTGCTTGAGCCGGCGGGTGCAGCGGAAGCGGGAGCGCCGGCCGTGCAGCACCTCGCGGTACGCGTGCCAGGTGCGGCCGTCCGCCGCGAGGTCGACCAGATCGGAGGCGGACTGTGCGGTGAGCGCCGAGGCGGCGATGCCGACCAGGGCGGACAGGGCCTCGTTCGCGGTGACGATCAGGCCCTCGTCGTCGACGACGGCCATCGGGAGCGTGGCGGCCCGGAAGGCCGCCCGGTAGTCGTGCGGCCCGGAGGCGGCTGCTTCCGCGGCGACGTCGGAGGCGATGTCCGAGGCGGTTCTGCCGGTGACGTCCTCAGGAGCCCGCCCGATGGGCCATGACTCATGACGCTCCGTGACCGATGGTCCTGGGGAAGAGGCTGCTGTGCCTGCCGGGGGCCTCGGCCCATCGGAGGTTGCGCTCACCGTTCGCTCCCGCCATGCAGTTCTGTCCCGGACAGGTCTGGTCGGACTGGCCCGCCGCGTGGAGCGCCGTTGTCAGGGGCGGAAAGCGCGGAGGAAAGCGAGGTGAAGCATAGAGGCTGGCGGCTCGGCCGTTCCAGCGCCCCGACCGTTCCGGACCCCGTGCCCGCTGTGCATGGGCCATTCGCGCGCAGATCCGGTTTGCCCGCTACTGATCGTTTCTGTGCGGCTCTGTTCTCTCACGTTGCGTCCGTGATCGATTGTGACTGTCTGTGAAGGGGGCGCGTGGATTGGCCGCTGACCCGACTGGGGCAGCTCAACAGGACGTAACGCCTGAATCGCCACAGGGTGGTCGGGAGGGTGCTGAAGATCCCAGGCGTCCGCACCCCGCACCCGGAGGTAGATGTGCCGCGTCAGCACGGACCCGGAGGGGTGGTGAGACCGAGTCCGCGCGCCGTGACGGCCGGGCTGGTCTCTCTCCTGGCGGTCGCCGCCACCTCGCTCGTCGCGGGACCCGTCGCGGCCGCCACCGGTGCGGCCGACGCCTGTGCGCTGCCCCGGACCCAGGCCCACCACTCGCTGGGCCTGGACGAGTGGAACAGCGCCTACCCCCGCCCCGACCATCCGCTCGACGCGGTCATGGTCTTCCTCTCGTTCCCGGACGCCCGGCCCGTCACCACCCCCGCCGAGCTCACCTCCGACTACTTCCCCGCCACCACCCGGTTCTTCCAGCGCGCCTCGTACGGAAAGTTCACCCTGCGCCCGCACCCGCAGCGGCAGTGGATCCAGATGCCCAAGTCGTCGGTCTGGTACGGCATAAAGCGTGACTGGGCCAATGACCGGCGCAGCGCCTATCTGCACGACGCGATCGACGCGGCCGACCCCGAGGTGGACTTCTCGAAGTACGACATCGTCTACCTCGTCGCCGATCCGGACGCCCCGGGCGTCGACTCGGACGCCACCAAGGTCGTCAACTTCGACCAGCCGCTGCACGCCGACGGTACGGACATCAGGCGCGTCGTCACCGTTTTCGAACAGCACCCGCCGGACCACAACGTGCTGGCCCACGAGACCGGACACGTCTTCGACCTGCCCGACCTCTACCACCGGCCCGCGGACGGCAAGGGCGACTGGGACACCTACGTGGGCGACTGGGACGTGATGGGCAGCCAGTTCGGACTCGCGCCCGACCTCTTCGGCTGGCACAAGTGGAAGCTGGGCTGGCTGGACGACCGGCAGGTGACCTGCATCCAGAGCGACCGGGTCGTCACCCTGGAGTCGATGGCGGCCGTGCCGGTGCGCGGCGCGTCCATCGGGACCCGGCTCGCGGTGATCAGGACGGGCGAGGGCAGCGCCGTGGCGATCGAGGCCCGCAGCGCCACCGGCAACGACCGGTCGACCTGCAGCGAGGGCGTGCTGCTCTACCGGATCCGTAACGAGGCCCCGTCGGGCGGCGGGCCGGTCGACGTCATCGACACCCACCCCGGCACCGACGCCTGCTGGGACCGGTCGGTCTATCCGCCGCTCGCGGACGCCCCGCTGCAGGTCGGTGAGACGTTCTCCGTACCCGGCGGACACACCACGGTCGAGGTCGCCGACCGGACCCCCTCGGGTGCCTGGACGGTCCGGATCGCCACCGGGACGTAGGCCGTGTCCAGCGGTGGACGGCCACGACGAAGAAGCCCCCTCGCTCGCGCGAGGGGGCTTCTTCCGTCTGTGCGCCGCCAGGGACTCGAACCCCGGACCCGCTGATTAAGAGTCAGCTGCTCTAACCAACTGAGCTAGCGGCGCCTGCTGACGTCGTAGACCTTAGCACCCTGATCGGCGGGAGGAAAAATCGAAATACGAGGCCCCGACGAGGGCACCGACCGGGCCACCCGCACACATGCCCAGAGCAGTACGTCGGGCCCCGGCAGCCAGGGGCTGCGGGTGTCGGGGGCGACCACCCAGCGGGGTCCCGAGGCGTTCGGTCCGCAGGTCAGGGGTGGCACTGTCACTGCGTCGCCGATGCCGTGGCAGAGCAGCGGGGGCACCTTCCGGCCGCTCTCGTCCTGCTCCGGCCGGTCCTCTCCGGGCCGGGACGCGGGACCCCCGCCCCACTCCTCCCAGTCCAGCAGCGAGGGCAGTCGCTGGGCGGTCCCGGGGGAGGCGAACAGCAGCATCCGGCCGCGGTGCGTGGCGACCGGTCCGGAGCCCGGACCGTCCGCCCAGAGGTGTTCGAGCATCCGGCGTCCGAAGAGCGTGGGCACGTTCACCACGTCGAAGGACGAACCGCACGGCAGGACTCCGGGAGCGGACGGGTGCGACTCCCACTGGCTCAGGGCGCTGCGCGGATACGCCGCGGCGCCGGCCAGCCAGGCGGCGCCGGCCGCGGTCACCTGAGCCGTCTGGTGACCGGCCTGCTCGCGCAGGACGGCGAAGACGTCGGCTTCCCGGAAGGGGCCGTCGCCGTGATGCAGGGTCGTTTCGTCTGGCAGCCATGCGGTCATGCATACAGGTCTACCGGGAGTGATCGACCGGATTCCGAGAGTTGCCGGAAATCGGGACAGCTCGGGGTGACGAGGAGTATCTTGCCCCCGGGCATATGCCAGTGGTTCTACCCACGGTCAGCGCCAGTCAGCGCCGACCCGGGAGCCGGGGAGCCGGGGAGCCGGTCCGCCGTCGGGAGCCAGGGCCGGGGAGTCAGGGCCTGGGGTCGTTCAGCAGGCTTCGGCCGAACTCGACCATCTTCGTCGCGTAGTCCTCGGTCCACTCCGCCCGCTGCGCGATGTCCGCCGTCGTGAGCCGGTCGAACCGGCGCGGATCGGCCAGCTGAGCGGCCGCGACCGCCTGGAATTCGACCGCCCGGTCGGTCGCGGCACGGAACGCCAGGGCCAGCTCGGTGGAACGGCTCAGCAGCTCCATCGGATCGTCCATCGACTCCAGGTCGAAGAAGTGCTCGGGGTCGGCGACCGACGCCGACGGTTCGAAGAGCAGGGGTGCGGGGCGCAGCCGCTGCCGCTCGTTCCGCTCGGGTTGTGCCATGTGGTTGTTCCTCCTTCGGTGGGCCCGACGGCCACCCTCTATTGTCCAACCCGCCGCAAGGGCGCTTACGGGGGCGTGCGCCGATCCCCTCCCGGCAGCCGCGCCCCGACGCGCCCCCGGACTCAACGCCCCCAGCTCACGCGGTGTTCCGCCAGGTGCGCCAGCACCCGGTGGTTCGCCTCCCAGCCGTCCGGGAACTTCACCGTGACGCCCAGCTGGACCGGCTCCGTCGACGGGTGCTCGTCCAGCAGCTCCGCGACGCCCGCGCGGCAGACCACGACGCAGGCGTGGCGGTGGCGGGAGGCCAGCACGCACAGCCGGCCCGTCTCCAGGTGGAACGCGGTGGCGTCCGGCCTGCCGGACAGCGGGTGCAGGACCACCGTCACATCGAACTCGCGGCCCTGGAGCCGGTTCGCGGTGTCCACCGCCACGCCCGTCACCCCCAGCTCCGCGAGCGCCGCCCGCACCGCCGCCGCCTGGTCGCGGTGGGCCGTGCCGACCGCGACCCGGTCCGCCGTCACCGGAGCCGGGTCCGGAGAACGCTCACTGGTGGCCGCGCCGCCCCGGTCCAGGAGCCGGCGCACCACGGTGGCCACCGCCCGGACCGCCTCGGGATCCGTGCGCGGGGTGTGCCGGGCCGGAAGCTCCAGCAGGCCCCAGCCGGACTCCGCGGCCTCGTCCAGCACCCGGTCCGCCGCCGAGCCGTCCGACCCGACGCCGAACGACAGCAGCCGGTCCCCGTGGTCCGTACCGCTGCGGAACGGGGTGTACGGGTAGAACGCGTCCGAGACGAGCTGCGCGGCCGACGCGGGCAGCCGCCAGGAGACCGGCAGCCGGCGCTGCGGCAGCTGCGGGTTGTGCGCCAGCAGGGTGGAGACCGCGCTCGCCGACGGGTCGTAACTCAGCCCCGCCCACTGGTCCGCACCCACGATCGAGAACGGGTCCAGCTGGCCCGGATCGCCCACGAACAGGGCCCGTTCGAAGAGTCCGGCGACGGCCAGCAGCGCGTCCGAGCGCATCTGGTACGCCTCGTCGACGATCGCGTGCCCCCACGGCTCGACGTTCTTCACATGGGCCCACTTGGCCGCCGTCGAGATGACGATGTCCAGCCCTGCCAGATCCGCCGCCTTCGCCGACTTCCGTACGTTGGCCAGCCCGTCCAGCACCTTGTCGTACGGGTCGGAGTCACTGCTGTGCAGCCGGCCGACCGGCAGCCCCGGGTCCTTCTCGGCCAGCCGCACCACCAGGTCGTCGACCTGGGCGTTGGTCTGAGCGACGACCATCAGCGGGCGCCCGGCCGCGGCGAGTTCCAGCGCGGCGCGGACCACCAGGGTCGACTTGCCCGCGCCGGGCGGGGAGTCCACCACGATGCCGCGGGCCGTGCCGTTCAGCGTGTCGTCCAGGATCTGGGCGGTGGCCCGGCCCGCCGCCGCCCCCGGGTCGAATCCGTCGCTCACAGCAGGTCCTCCGGGGTCACGGGGTCAGGGCTCTCGACAGCCGCACCGGAGCCCGGCGGACCGCCGTGCGTCCAGGGCGTCTCCTCCGGATCCGGCAGCTTCGGGCCGCCGCGCTGGTCGTGCTCGAAGAGGGTCCAGGCGATCCGGTCACCCGGCTCCGGCACCGAACCCGGGGCCGGTTCCCTGCCCCGGCCCATCCGGTCGGTGATCCGCAGCACCAGCGCGGGCGCTGCGCCCTCCTCCTGCGGCCCGTATCCGGCGAACTCGGCGGTCTGCGGCTTGCCGTCCAGCGAGCGGTAGACCTTGACGCGGTCGGCCAGTTGCGGCTGCTCACCGGTGCGGACGGTGACCAGCGGGCGCGGCGAGGGGCGCTTGGACTCGGTGTACGTCATCTCCACCCCGGTCACCTCCCCGAGGAACGCCTCGCCCGCCAGCCGGCGGCCGGCCAGCACCAGCGGATCGTCCAGCGCCTCCTGGGCCTCCAGCTGCGCCTGGGCGGTCTCCCGCGAGGCGAGCTTGCGGGCCGCCGTCACCGCGTCGTCCCGGCGCGGCTGCGGCGGCTCGCCGGACCGCACCCGGTCCCGGTGGCCGGTGAACGACCAGCGGTCGCGGGTCCAGCGGTCCTCGGCCCTGGCTCCCTCGGGCAGCTCCCGCAGCAGGTCCAGGCCCCGCCACACGGCGTCCCAGGTGGGCCGCAGCACCCCCGCCAGCAGGGCCCTGATCTCCCGCTCTGCCGCGGTCAGTTCAGCGAGCCTGGCATCGGCCGCCAGCCCGTCCTCGGCGGCGGCGAGCGAGGTGCGCGCGCGGTCGTACTTCTCGATCGCGGGGGCCAGCAGCCGGTTGTCGAAGTCCGGGTCGGTGGCCGGTCCGGCGGGCGGGCACAGCAGCTGCCCCTCGCGGTCCCGGGCCAGCTCGGCGCGGAACGCCGCCTCGGCCCCGGACTCGCCGTCCGGCGGGTCGACCCAGGCGAGCAGGGCGCCCAGATGCTGGTCCTCCAGGGTGGACTGGCCCGTCGCCCAGTGCCGGTTGAGCAGATCGGTGCCGGCCAGCAGCAGCGAGGAGCCCGGCACCCGGGCGCGCTCGCCGTAGTGCGTGAGCCAGCGGCCCAGCAGCGGGACGCGGGCGGGCGCCGGATACGGGGTGTCGGGGTCGTCCTCGGCGGTGCGCCGGAACCGCATGGAGCGGCCGAGCAGCCGGACGAACTCGATGCCCGCCCGGCTCGGCACGATCAGCTGCGCGGCGTCCGTGCACAGCTCGGTCTCGACCTTGACCTTCTTGCCGGTCGCGGGGTCGGTCTCGCTGCGTTCGGCGGGCTCGATCACGTCCGCGTACGACTCGATGTGCGGCAGGACCGCCTCGGCCAGCTCCGCGAGGAACGCGAACCGCAGGTCCCGGTCGCGCGGCTGGGCCACGACCAGCAGCCGGGGCGCGTCCCGGTCGGTGCCGACGAGGGCGCCGAGCGGGGCGCCCGCCTCACCCGCGGTGGTGAGCGGCACCAGGACCAGCGGCCGGTCGGTGAGATGGCGGTGGCGGACCGTGGCCGTCGGCTGCGCGCGGCCGCTCTCCACGGCCTCCAGCCTGGCCAGGGTGGAGATCAGTGACATGCGGGGCCGCCTTCCAGCGCCTCGGCGCGCAGGGCCGCCGCGCGGCGCAGCGCGGCGACCGTCGGATCCGCCGGATCGCCCTCCTTGCCCGCCGCCGCGGCCAGCACCGCGCCGACCGTGGTCAGCCCGCCGAGCTCGCCCCGCACGCTGCGCCCCAGCGCCTCCACGGCGCCCGCCGTGCGGGCCTTGCCCCGGCAGTGGAAGGCGAGTTCGCAGGCGGCCAGGCACTCCGGCGCGTACGCCGCTGCGACCGACTCGACGGCGGTGCCCAGCTCCTCGGGGGAGCGCTCCGGGTCGAAGGTGGTGCCCTCGGGCAGGGCCGCCGCGATGTCCTCGATCCGGGTGAGCCTGGTCAGCTGGCGGCGGGTGACCGCACGCTGCTTGCGCACGTCGACGACGGACGCGGCCGGCAGGTTGGAGAAGTCCTTGGGGCAGACCAGCAGCACCCGGTGGCCGACCTCCGCCCCGTCGGTGACCTCGGCGATCCGCTCCAGCGCCAGTACGTAGACGGCGGACTGGCGGGCGGCCGCGCCGACCTTCGCGGCGTCGGCGGAACCGTCGATCATGGGGAAGGACTTGATCTCGACGACGGTCCAGGTGCCGTCGGGGTGCACCACCACCGCGTCCGGCTCCAGATAGGCGGGCGAGCCCGCCACCTCCAGGGCCAGCATCGGGTGGTCCAGCAGCGCCCAGCCGCCCGCCCCGGTCGCCTCCCGCAGGGCCAGTGCGGTGCGCGCGGCGCGGCCCTCGGGGCCGGCGGCCGTCAGATCGGGCACCGCGACACCGTGCGGCGGCTCCCCGGGCTCGCCGAGCCGCTCGTGCAGCAGGCGCATCAGCTCCGTACCGCCGTCGGCCTTGACCTTGGCCTCGAAGGCGTTGCCCCGCATGAAGGCGAACTGGGACTGGCCGAAAGCGGCCGGTGAACCGAGTGCGGTGGCGAGGGCGGCCTTGTCGACGCCGGCCCCGTCGAGCAGGGCGCGTCGCTTGCAGCCGGGGTTGGCGGCGAGGGCGGCCAGTGCGCGGGCGTCCAGCGGACGCGGTGCGACGGCCGGGCCCCTCAGCTCAGCGAGCCGCTGCCGCAGCGTCACCGCCCGCGGCTCTTCCCGCGGAGGCGGGGACGTCGGCCGGGGCAGGTGGACCGGCCGGTGCCGCGGCATCGGTGGGATCTGCGGAGGAGGTCCGCTGGCCGGGGATTCGCTCACCCGCGGAAGTCTTGCATCCGGCACTGACATCCGGGGACTCCGTGACCGCGCCCACCCGTGCGAATCGGGTCAGGACCGCGTCGCCGACCCGGTTGGCGAGCCGCGTCACGGGCCGGGCCACCAGGGCGCCGATCCCCATCACGGCGGCGCCGGCGACGGCGTCGAGGAAGTAGTGGTTGGCGGTACCCATCACCACGAAGACGGTGATCAGGGGGTACGCGACACCGGCCGCGCGTATGAGCGGGTGCCGCCCGTGGCGCCATATGAGAATCCCGCACCACAGCGCCCAGCCGACGTGCAGGCTCGGCATCGCCGCGTACTGGTTGGTCATGCCGCCCATGCCGCGCGGGGCGCTCGCCTCGGTGCCCCACCAGCCGTACGAGCTGTACTGCGCCATCGTGTCGACGAAGCCGTGTCCGGCGGCCAGCAGCCGCGGTGGGCAGGTCGGCATCAGCGTGAAGCCGATCAGGCCGAGCATGGTGGAGGTCATCAGCCAGGTGCGGGCCCTGCGGTAGGCCTCCGAGTGCCTTCGGAACATCCATATGAGGACGGCCGGGGTTATCAGGTAGTGCAGCGACGCGTACGCGAAGTCGGCGGGTATCCCTATCGAGGAGTGCGCGGTCAGCAGCCGGTTGAGGGGGTGCTCGAAGTTGATGCGGAGCGACTGTTCCAGGTGCAGTATGCGCAGTCCGTGGTCGACGGCCGTCGACACGTCGCCGCGTACCAGCAGTCTCCCGCCCGAGTACGCCGCGTACACCAGGGCGAGCAGCGGCAGCTCGGTCCACCAGCGGGGCCGGGGGCGCGGCGCGGGCGCGGCGGTGGCATGCGGCATCCGGAAGTTCTCCATCATGTGTTCATGCGGCCGACGGCGGACGTTCAACCGTACGGTGCGGGTCGGCCGCGATTCCCCCAGGGGTGCCCTTCGGCGCCCCTCAGCTGCTCGGATCTGTCTGCGGTGTGTGGGACGCCGGTGCGGGCCCCCAGGTTGCCTTACGCGCGGGTGCGCGATGATGGAAATCCGGACGATCCGTTCCCACCGTTCACCCGTAGCGTGCCGGACGGTTCCGTCCCCGTCGATGTCCAAGATCTCAGATCCAGGATCAGAGGTCTCAGTTTCAGGGAGAGCCGTCACATGGCACCGCGAATCCTGCTTGCCCGGCACGGCCAGACGGAATGGTCCGTCAACGGCAATCACACCGGCAGGACGGACATTCCGCTGCTCGACGCCGGGCGCGCGGGCGCCAAGCTGCTCGGCGAGCGGCTGCACCGGGGGCCATGGGCGGACCTGCCCGGTCTGGAGGTCCGCACCAGCCCGCTCGTACGAGCCGCCGAGACGTGCGAGCTCGCGGGGTTCGGCGGGCGGGCCGAGCGGTGGGACGCGCTGATGGAGTGGGACTACGGGGCGTACGAGGGGATGACCCCGGCCGGGATCAAGGCGATCCGCCCGGACTGGTTCATCTGGCGCGACGGGGTACCGGAGGGGGAGACCCTGGCCGAGCTGTCGGCCCGTGCCGACGAGATCGTCGAGTGGGCCCGCTCGGCCGACCGCGACGTGCTGGTCTTCGCCCACGGCCACATCCTGCGGGCGCTGGGGGCGCGGTGGCTGGGCGAGGACGTGTCGTTCGCGGCGCGCATCCGGCTGGATCCGACGTCGCTGTCGGTGCTGGGGTGGGCGTACGGGGCCCCGGCGCTGGAACGCTGGAACGACACGGGGCACCTGGAGCGGTAGCCCCGGGCACTTCGAGCCGGACGGGCCGGGAGCGGTTCTACGTCTTCTCGCCCGCCGCGCGGTGGCGGTCGAGGAACTCCGTGATGTCGACCGAACCCCGGCCCCGCGGCCGCAGGACCGCCACCGCTCCCGCCAGCATCGCCCTGATCCGCGAGGAGCGGACCTGGTCCAGCAGGTCCAGCACCTGGTGACCGGTGGCCGCCGCCTCCTCCGCGAGGCCCGCCCGGACCAGGTCCTGGGTCAGCTCGGCCCGGTACAGCGCCATGTTCCGGGTGAAGTGCGGATCCTGCAGCCGCGTCGCGCGCCGTGCGTGCCGTGCCGCACGCGACCAGTCGCCCAGCGCCGACCAGCACTGCGCCTCCAGGATCTCCAGCTCCGCCTCCCGGAAGAAGCTCATCCACTCCGGGTCCGCCGCTGACGGCCCCTGCCCGAACGCGGTGTGCGCCCGGCCGAGCGCCCGTTCGCAGCCGGTACGGTCCCCGAGCCCCGCCCGGCCCCCCGCCTCCCGCAGCGAGAGCAGCGCCATCAGCCGCGGTGAGCCCAGCGGTTGCGCGGCCCGCAGGCCCGCCTCCGCGGCGCGCAGGGACTCGCGCGAGCGCCCGGTGTCCCGGGCCAGGAACGACGCGTTGCAGAACGCGTGCGCCTCCAGCGCGTGGTCCCCGGCCACCCGCGCCGTGGCCAGCGCCTCCGCGTAGTGCGAGCGGGCGTCCTCGAACCGGCCCGAGTCGTGGGCCAGCCAGCCCACCGAGATGGCCAGCTCACCGGCCCCGCTGTGCAGCCGGTCCGCCGTGGAACGCCGGGTCGCGGTCCCGGAGTCGAGCAGCGCGTAGGCCGCCCGCAGCGGATGCGAGGCCCGCCGGTACAGGCCGTCACCCCCGTGCCGGTCGTCCAGCAGACGGATCTGCCGCACCGCCTTCTCGACGGCGTGCACCTCCGCCTCGCCGACCCGGCGCTGCGCGGGCAGGGACACGGAGGCGGTCATGCCACCGAGGCCCAGGCCCAGGGACGCGGCCGCCATCGTGGTGGAGCCGCTCGTCATGAATACGCGACGCAGCACGTCGCACTCCTCGTCGGTGTCGCTGCCGGGCAGCGGGGAAGTCGGGGGCGAAGGAGCGTCCGCGGGCCGGGTCCCCCGGCCGCGTACCGATTCACGCGGTGAGAAGCCCAGGTCCGCCAGGTTCGCCCCGGGGAACATGTGCAGGAAGACCCGCTCGTACGCGTAGTTCGGGCAGCGGATCTCGCCGGACTCCACGCGTCCGATGTACCGGGCGTCGCACGCGACCTGCTCGCCGATCTCGCGGGCGGACCTGCGTACCGCGGCAGCGAACTCCCCGGCGGAGCGCTGTCCGCGCAGCCGCCGGAAGGCGAGGTTGGGAACTGCCCGTGTCGACACCATGGCGGGACCCTCTCTGGTGCGAGCCGGGCGTTGTTTCCGGTGTCCCGGCGGAGCAAGAACGTACCTGTTGTGACACGTCACACACGCTGCGTTTGCTGACAAACGGGATATCTCACCCACGATCCGCCATGAACTGCCACCCTTTGCAGCGGTGTGGGGCCGTAGCCCTTGACGCGGTCGGCGCGTTGGTCCACGTGGCGACGGAGTCCGGCTCCGCCCGGCGATGAGAGGAGAGGTCCCTTGTTGCATCTCGACATGGCGACCGGCTCGCGGACGACCGCGACGACGGCCGCGACGACCGCGACGACCGGCCCCATGGCACCCGCCGAGGGGCCCGCCGCAGCGGGCCCGCCTCCCGGCGCGGAACCGTGCGACCTGGTGACCGTCCCCGCCCGTCAGGGCCTGGAGGCAGTGGACATCCTGCGCCGCGGCGCCGACCAGGAGGCCGTCGGCCCGGTCCTCCACGACGGACCGTGCGCCACCCTCGGCTTCCTGGTGCCGCCGGGCACCGCCGAGGCCTGGGACGTACCGGGCAGCGCCTGTACGCGGACCGACGGCCGCGGGCTGCGCATCCCCGCCGAGCCGCCCGTCTCCGGCAGCGGCTGGCTGCTGCCGCCCGGTGACGAGACCTCGGTCACCGATCCGGCCGCGCTGCGGGCCGCGCTCGACCAGGCCGCCCGGCTGATCGAGGCGGCCGACAACTGCCGCTGAGCCCATAATGGCCGCAGGGCGGGTGAGCGCGGCCGCCCGTCGCGGCCGGTCACGGCCGGTCCCGGACCCGATGAGCAGTGAGCAGGTACGAGCGGCAGTGGCACGTCGAGGAGCGGCCGGCGGAGCGGGCGACCGCAAGCAGCGCGCGGACCGCAGGACCGACCGCAAGGCGGCACGCGGCGCCGAACGCCCCGGCGGCAACGTCTCCGAGCCGGTGGACGGCGGCGTCGCCGAGCTGGTGCCCGACCGGGAACGCAGGCGCGCCTGGACGCTGACGATCGACGGTGCGCCGCAGTCCCACGTGGACCTCGACGACCCGACGTACCTCTCGTTCGAGTACCAGCGCCGGATCGGCCACATCGCCGATCTGGCCGCGCCCGCCGGGCAGCCGCTGCACGTCGTGCACCTGGGCGGCGGGGCGTTCACGCTCGCCCGCTACATCGCCGCGACCCGCCCCCGCTCCACCCAGCAGATCGTCGAGGTGGACGCGGCCCTCGTCCAGCTGGTCCGCCGGGAACTGCCGCTGGACCCGCAGGCCAGGATCAGGGTCCGCGCCACCGACGCCCGCGCCGGGCTCGGGAAGATCCAGGACGGCTGGGCCGACCTGGTCATCGCCGACGTCTTCAGCGGGGCCCGGACCCCCGCCCACCTGACCAGCACCGAATTCCTCGCCGAGGTGCGCCGCGTCCTGAAGCCCGGCGGGACCTACGTGGCCAACCTCGCCGACGGCCCCCCGCTGGCCCATCTGCGCGGCCAGATCGCCACCGCCGCCACCGTCTTTCCCGAGCTCGCGCTCGCCGCCGACCCGACCGTGTTCCGCGGCCGCCGCTTCGGCAACGCCGTACTGCTCGCCTCGGACGTGACGCCGAAGGTCGCGGAGCTGACCCGCCGGGTGGCGACCGATCCGCACCCGGGGCGCGTCGAACACGGGCGGGCGCTCGCCGACTTCACCGGCGGCGCGGCCGCGGTGCACGACG
The DNA here is from genome assembly GCF_036226405.1 of Streptomyces sp. NBC_01260. Lineage (NCBI taxonomy): Bacteria > Bacillati > Actinomycetota > Actinomycetes > Kitasatosporales > Streptomycetaceae > Streptomyces > Streptomyces sp. NBC_01260. The sequence goes on from NZ_CP108464.1 coordinate 5,454,077, forward strand.
CCGACGCCCGGCCCTCACCGCCGCCGCCGGCCTCCGCCTTCGACTGACGCGGGCTGCCGCTCTGCGGTCACTTCACGATCTCGACCTGCGGGGGATGGCCGTTCCAGGTGCAGAACACCGAGACCGTCGTGCCGTCGTCCTGGGCGAAGTTCACCCGGATCCAGGCCGAGTTCGTCCAGACCCGCATCGACCAGTCCGGCTCCGGCGTCGCCGACACCAGCTTCGCGCTGTCCGCGCCGAGTTCGAAGACGACCCGGCCGCCGTCCGTCGAGTAACTCCTCGCCGTGCCCGCCGGGGTGGCCGCGGGGGCGGGCCGGGAAGCGCTCGCGGGGGCGTGCGGCCGCGCGGGGGAGGAGCTCGCGGGGGAGGAGCTCACCGACGGCTTCGGGGTGGTGGGGGGCGTGCTGCTGGGCGACGGGGACGGTTCCGGCCGTTGCGTCGAGGACGACAGCGCCTCCGTGGTCGCCCGGGCGCTCGCGGAGATCGGCACCGCGCGCGGCGGGTCGTACGCCGTCCCCGCCATCACGGCGTGCACGCCCCACCAGGACAGCGTGACCGCGGCGCCGGTGGCGAGCGACCACGCGAGCGCGTGTACGAGTCCTCGTTGCATCCGGCACATCCTGCACCACCGGCCGGTGCCCCGTCCCACTACCGCCACCGGCCGGACCCGGGGGCGCCGGATGGCGTACGGTGCCGCCCATGCCAAGTGTGCTCGTGGTCGAGGACGACCAGTTCGTACGTTCCGCCCTCATCCGGCACCTGACCGAGGCCTCCCACACGGTACGGAGTGTCGGCACCGCGCTCGAAGCGCTGCGCGAGGTCGCCCACTTCCGGTTCGACGTGGTCATCCTCGACCTCGGACTGCCCGATCTCGACGGGTCGGAGGCGCTGAAGATGCTGCGCGGCATCACCGACGTGCCCGTCATCATCGCGACGGCCCGCGACGACGAGAGCGAGATCGTCCGGCTGCTCAACGACGGCGCGGACGACTACCTGACCAAGCCGTTCTCCGTGGAGCACCTCTCCGCGCGGATGGCCGCCGTACTGCGCCGCTCGCGGGCCGCGGAGGGACGGGCGGCCTCCCCGCGCGTCATCCGGGTCGGGGGGCTCTCCATAGACCCGCTGCGGCGCCGGGCCGAACTCGACGGCGCGGACCTCGACCTCACCCGGCGGGAGTTCGACCTGCTGACCTTCCTGGCCGGCCGGCCAGGCGTCGTCGTCCCGCGCAAGGAACTCCTCGCCGAGGTCTGGCAGCAGTCGTACGGGGACGACCAGACCATCGACGTCCATCTCTCCTGGCTCCGCCGGAAACTGGGCGAAACGGCCGCCCGGCCCCGCTATCTGCACACCCTGCGCGGCGTCGGCGTGAAACTGCAGCCGCCCGTCACGCCCCCGGCACCGGAGCGGCCCGCATGAGATGGGCGCTGGTCAAGGTCTGCCTGGCCGTCACCGCGATGGTCGTGGTCGCCTTCGCCGTACCCCTCGGCCTCGTCATCAAGGAGATGGCCCGCGACCGCGCCTTCTCCGACGCCGAGCGGCAGGCCGCGATGATCGGCCCCACCCTCTCCATCACCACCGACCGCGCCGAACTCGAAACGGCCGTGCTCACCACCGAACCCGGGGCCGCCGGCCGGATGGCCGTCCACATACCCGCCGCGGACGAGGCCGACAGCCGGGCCGTGGAGATCGGCAGCCGGCGCGCCACCCGCAAGGACCTGGAGACCGTACGGGAGTCGGGGCGCGCCTCCATCACCGAGGTGCCCGGCGGCTCCGCGCTGCTCCAGCCCACCGCGCTCGGCTCCGGCGGCATCGCCGTCGTCGAGGTGTTCGTCCCCGAGGACGAGGTCTCCAACGGCGTCGCCACCGCCTGGCTGATGCTGGCGGGCGTCGGCACCGCGCTGATCGTCGGCTCGGTCGCCGTGGCCGACCGGCTCGGCGTACGCATGGTGGAGCCCGCCCGGCGTCTCGCGGGGGCCGCGCACGACCTGGGGGAGGGGCGGCTCGGGACCCGGGTGCCGGAGGAGGGGCCGACCGAACTGCACTCCGCCGCCGTCGCGTTCAACTCCATGGCCGACCAGGTCGTGCAGCTCCTCGCCAACGAACGGGAGCTGGCCGCCGACCTCTCGCACCGGCTGCGCACCCCGCTCACCGTCCTCCGGCTCAACGCCGCCTCGCTCGGCGAGGGCCCGGCCGCCGACCAGACCCGGGCGGCCGTCGAGCAGTTGGAGCGCGAGGTCGACACGATCATCAGGACCGCCCGGGAGCAGCGCCCGCAGACCCAGGGGCAGGGCGGTGGTCCCGGAGCCGGCTGCGACGCCTCCGAGGTGATCCGCGAACGCATGGACTTCTGGTCGGCGCTGGCCGAGGACGAGGGCCGCGAGGTGCGCCTCGCGGGAGTGGACCGTACGGTACGCATTCCGGTGGCCCGCCCCGAACTGGCCGCGGCACTGGACGCGTTGCTCGGCAACGTCTTCCGGCACACCCCCGAGGGCACCGCCTTCGCCGTGGACGTGCACCACAGCGGCGACGCGGTGATCGTGCTGGTCTCGGACGCGGGCGGCGGCATCGCGGACCCCAGGGCCGCGATGGCGCGCGGCGGCAGCGGCCGTGGCGGTACGAAGGACGCGGTGGGCTCGACCGGACTGGGCCTGGACATCGCCCGCCGGGTCGCGGAGTCCACCGGCGGCGACGTGCGGATCGGGCGCTCGGTGCTCGGCGGCACGGAGGTGCGCATCTGGATCGGGCTCGACGGGCAGCGGCCGCAGGGGCGCGGGCACCGGGTCGGGCGGCAGCGACGCGCGGTGACCCGCCGGAACGCGGGCCGCCGATTCCGCTCCGGAGCGGGCCCGAACCTTTAGGCCGGCCGATGCGCTCCTTAAGCCCACCCTAAGAACATCAACGCGGGCCCCAAGTGCGGCATTTGCCGGGTTCGGTGTCGCTAGCGTGCTCTCGCATCCCCCACTTCCGCAAGACGAGGCAGGAACGCGATGGGCACCAGCACGCACCGGCGTACGGCGAGCACCAGGACCAAGGCGATCGGCGCGGTCGTCGCCGCGGCCGTGATCGGCGCAACGGTCCTCGCCCTCACCGGTACGGCCCAGGCGTCGGCGGTCGGCGCCGCCTACACCAGGACCAGCGGCTGGACGGGCGGATACACCGGGCAGTACGTCGTCACCAACGACACCGGCACGGCGAAGTCCGGCTGGACGCTCGAATTCGACCTGCCGGACGGTACGAGACTGAGCTCCCTGTGGAACGGCGAGCACACCGTCAGCGGCCGTCACGTCACGGTCCGCCCGGCAAGCTGGGACAAGGAGCTGGCGCCCGGCAGGTCCGTCACCATCGGCTTCGTCACCAGCGCGGACGGCCGGGCGGCCGACCCCACCGGCTGTCTCATCGACGACGCCAAGTGCTCCGTCGACACCGGCGCCACCCCGGAGCCCAGCGGCCGCCCCACCGGGACCGCGACCCCCACCGCCCCGCCGGCCGGGACCGCGACCCCCACGCCGGCCCCCACCAGGACCGACGCGGGCGGCAGCGGAGGCACCGCGGGCGGGGCGGGGTTCGCCCCGTACGTCGACACCTCGCTCTACCCCGCCTTCGACCTGACCGGCACCGCCACCAGGACCGGCGTCAAGGAGTTCAACCTCGCCTTCATCACCTCCGGCGGCAGCTGCGCCCCGCTCTGGGGAGGCGTCACCGGCCTCGGTGACGACCAGGTCGCCTCCCGGATCGACGGCCTGCGCGCGGCGGGCGGCGATGTCCGGGTCTCCTTCGGCGGCGCGTCCGGCTCCGAGCTGGCGCTGAAGTGCACCTCGGCCGCCGACCTGGCCGCGGCCTACGGCAAGGTCGTGGACACGTACAAGCTGACCAAGGCCGACTTCGACATCGAGGGCGGCGCGCTGCCCGACACCGCGGCCAACACCCGCCGCTCGCAGGCCATCGCCCAGCTCCAGAAGTCCCACCCCGGACTGGACGTCTCCTTCACCCTGCCGGTGATGCCCGAGGGGCTGACCCAGCCCGGCCTGGACCTGGTCGCCGACGCGAAGAGGAACGGCGTGGACGTCGGGGCGGTCAACATCATGGCGATGGACTACGGCGCCTCCTACAGCGGCGACATGGGCACGTACGCGATCCAGGCGGCCACGGCCACCCAGGCCCAGATCAAGGGCGTGCTCGGGCTCTCCGACGCGGACGCGTGGAAGGCCGTCGCGGTCACCCCGATGATCGGTGTGAACGACGTCAGCACCGAGGTCTTCAAGGTTGAGGACGCCACGCAACTGGTCGAGTTCGCCCAGGACAAGGGCCTCGGCCGGCTCGCCATGTGGTCGGGCACCCGGGACAAGGAGTGCGCGGGCGGCGCGAAGCCGAGTGCGGATGCCTCGTGCAGTTCGATCGCGCAGGAGCCGCTGGCCTTCACGAAGGCGTTCGGCGCCTACAAGTAACCACACCCCCCCCGCGCACCCCGGCCGGCCCCACCCCCCCACCCCGGCCGGGGTGCGCCCCCTTCCCCCGGCGTCCTCAGTCGCGCGGCACAGCCGGCCCGTCCGGCGATCAGGGACAGCGGCCGCGGGGCTACTGGGCCCGGTTCACCGCGGACAGCACCGCCGCCACCGACGCCGCGAGGGCGGACGCGTCCTGGCCCGCCCCCCAGCGCACCTCACCGCCGACCCGGCACTCCGCGTACGACGTCACCGTGGACCACGCCGCATCCGCCCCGTGCTCCGAGTAGTCGAGGATCGTGACCTCCACTCCCGCGGCCGCCAGCGCTTCCGTGAACGCGGACACCGTGCCGCTGCCCGTGCCCTCGTAGTCGCCCTCGCGGCCGTCCACCCGCAGCGTGCAGACGAACCGGTGGCCACCGGCCGGATCGTGCTCCGCCGACCAGGACGTCAGGGCGATCGCCCCGTCCCGCCCGGGGACCAGGTACGTCGCCTCGAACAGCTCCCACAGATCCTTCGAGGTGGCCTCCAGACCGCTGTCGTCCGTCGCGGTCTGCACCGTACGGGAGAAGTCCGCCCGCATCCGGGCCGGCAGGTCCACACCGTGGTTGCTGCGCAGCAGATGGGCGATGCCACCCTTGCCGGACTGGCTGTTGACCCGGATGACGGCCTCGTAACTACGCCCCACATCCGCCGGATCGATCGGCAGATACGGCACCGACCACACCTCGGAGCCGCTGCTCGCCTGGTGTGCGAAGCCCTTGCTGATCGCGTCCTGATGGGTGCCGGAGAACGCGGTGTACACCAGGTCGCCGCCGTAGGGATGGCGCGGCGGCACCGGCAGCCGGTTGCAGTGCTCCACGGTGCGGCGGATCTCGTCGATGTCCGAGAAGTCGATCATCGGGTCGACGCCCTGGGCGTGCAGGTTCAGCGCCAGATTGACCAGGTCGACATTGCCGGTGCGCTCCCCGTTGCCGAACAGGCAGCCCTCCACCCGCTGCGCCCCCGCCAGCACCGCGAGCTCCGCGCACGCCACCCCCGTACCGCGGTCGTTGTGCGGGTGGACGGAGAGGATCACCGAGTCGCGCCGGTCCAGGTGGCGGTGCATGTACTCGATCTGGTCGGCGTACACGTTGGGCGTCGCGATCTCCACCGTGGCCGGCAGGTTGTGGATCACCGGCCGGTCCGGTGAGGCGTCCCAGAGCGCGGTGAGGCTGTTGCAGAGCTCCAGGACGTAGTCCGGCTCGGTGAGGATGAAGACCTCGGGCGAGAACTCGAACCGGATGTCCGCGGCGGGCCTCGCCCGCGCCAGCCGCTCCATCTGCCGCGCGGCGTCCAGGACCACACCGTGCACCTCGGCCCGGTCGCGGCCCAGGACGACGTCCCGCCAGACGGGCGCGGTCGGGATGTACAGATGGACGACCACGCGGTCCATCCCCGCGACGGACTCGAAGGTCCGCTCGATCAGATCCGCCTTGGCCGGGGTGAAGACGACCACCGTCACGTCGTCCGGCACGGCCCCGCTCCGGGCCAGGTGCCGGACGAAGTCGAAGTCGGTGCGGCTCGCGGACGGGTAGCCGACCTCGATCTCCTTGAAGCCCATCGCGACCAGCAGATCGAACATCCGGCGCTTGCGCGGGGTGTCCATCGGTTCGGCCAGCGCCTGGTTGCCGTCCCGCAGATCGACGGGCACCCAGAGCGGGGGGCGCTCGATCCGGGCCTGCGGCCAGCTGCGCCCGGTCAGCGGGATCTCGACGCGGTCGAAGGCGGAACGGTAGCGGTACGACGGCATCGAGCTGGAGCGTTGCCGGTTCCAGTGGGGCGCGGCCTCGGGTACCGGCCCGCGCGGCGTGCAGATCGTGGGGAAGCTGTGCATCGGTGACAGACGGTCGGACATGAACGCGGTCTCTTCTCGCATCGCCGGATGCGACCGGCACAGCACGGCACCCCGCGGCGGGGTGCCGATCGCTTCAGGCCCCGCCGCGGCAGCCGAGAAGAAGGAGACCGCGGTACGTCATGATCGGTACAGTAGCCAGAAACCAAGTCCTCAGACAACCTGACAGGTGAATTCGTGTCCTCGCTCGGTCCACTCCGCCCCAGCCCTCTGGTCGAACAGGCCACGAGCCATCTGCGCGCGCAGATCACCGAGGGGCACTGGCCGGTCGGTACGAAGATCCCCGGCGAGACCACCCTCGCCAAGACGCTGGGCGTGGGCCGCTCCACCGTCCGTGAGGCGGTGCGCACACTCGCCGCGCTCGGCCTGCTCCGGTCCCGCCAGGGGGCCGGCGTCTTCGTCATCGCCGACCACGCGACCGAGGACTGGCCGGTCCGGCTGCGCCGGGCCGCGGTCGCCGACGTCTACGAGGTGCGCATGCTGATCGAGGTCCAGGCCGCCCGGCTGGCCGCCCGCCGCCGCACCGACGAGGACCTGGCCGCCCTGGACACGGCGCTCACGGCACGGCGGGCAGCAGGCGCCGGCCCGGACGACGGGTTCGTGGACGCGGACATCGCCCTGCACCGGGCCGTGGTGGCGGCCGCCCACAACCCCGTACTCACCGACCTCTTCGCGGAGTTCGCCCCCGCGCTGCGGCAGGCGCTCATCGACCTGGTGGAGCTGACCGGCCTGCGCCGCGACGAACCGCACCACGGTGACGCGGCACACCGGGCGCTGGTCACGGCGGTCGTGGCGGGCGACGCGGAAGCGGCGGGCCGGGCCGCCGAGGCCGAGCTGGAACAGACCCTGGCCCGCCTGCGCGCCACCTGACCGGCCCCTAAGGGCTGTCCCGCCGGGAATTGCGGGACAGCCCTTGGACCGCCCCCGCCCCCGAGCCCCGCCACTCCTGCGCGTACTCGTCGAAGACCGCCCGCAGCTGGTGCCCGATCTTCAGATAGTCCAGGTCGTCCAGATTGGCCAGCGAGACCCGGACCGACCACTCGGGGCCGTCGAAGCCGCCCCCGTTCAGCAGCACCACGGACGTCTGCTCGGCCAGCCGGAACAGCGGGTCGACGGGCTCGTAGTTCTGCTCCAGATAGTCGGCGAACTCCTTGCCCAGGGTGCGCTCCGCCTCGGCCAGCAGGTCGAGTTCGATGTAGTACGAGGCCCGCTTGGGGTCCTCCGAGATCTTCATGTGGGCGCCCTCCAGCAGGAGTTCGAGGCGCTGCCGCACGATCGAGCGAATCCGGGCCTTGTACGCCTGGCCCTCGTCCAGCATGTCGAACAGCGAGAAGAGCGTCATCATCACCTGCTGCGGCAGCGAGAGGCCCGCTGTGTGGTTCAGCGCCACCTGCCGGGAGTCCGCGACCAGCCGGTCGATGAACCGGATCGTCTCCGGCTCCAGGGACAGCGTCCCGTAGCGGCTGTTCAGGCGCGCCTTCTCCGCGGCGCCCTGCGCCCGCAGCATGTCGTCGATGACGTTGTCGTCGTGCAGCCCGATGACGCCGAGCCGCCAGCCGGTGGCGCCGTAGTGCTTGGAGTAGGAGTACACGAGCAGGGTGTTGCGCGGCAGGTCGGCGGCGAGGGAGCGGAAGTCCTCCACGAAGGTCCCGTAGACGTCGTCCGTCACCACGATCAGGTTCGGGTTCCGGTCCGCGACGATCGACATGATCTGCTCGGTGACCTGCGGCGCGAGCGCGAGGGACGGCGGGTTGCTCGGGTTGACGCAGCAGACCAGCCTCACCGAGGGGTCGGCCAGCTTGGCGATCTCCTCCGGCGGGTAGCGCCACTGGCGCACACCGGTCTCGGTGAACAGGTTCGCCTCGACGCGGACGACGTCGAAGCCGTACGTGTCGAGCTCGGGAATCTCCAGGTACGGCGTGAACACCGGCACCATCAGCGCGATCCGGTCACCCCTGCGCAGGATTTCGTTCTTCATCAGCGAGTCGAAGATGTAGCACATCGCCGCCGTGCCGCCCTCGGTCGCGAACAGGCTCAGCCGCTGCCCCTCCGGCGGCCGGTGGTCGAACATCTCGTCGGCCACGTACCCGCGCACGACCTGCTCCACATGCGTCAGGATCCGTCCCGGCACCGGGTAGTTGTCGCCGATCGAGGAGTCCGCCAGCTCGTGGACGAACGCGTCCGGCACGAAGCCGAACCGCTTGACCGCCAGATCGACGCTCGCCTTGAGCAGCTCGATCCCGGGCAGATCCGGATGCGTGCGGACGAAGGAGGCGAAGCGCTCCGCGCAGCCGGCCTCCTCGGGCATCCCGCCCAGGTTGTCGGCCGTCCAGACCCGCCGGGACTCGGCGAGCGCGAAGTAGCCGAGCGCGTGGTACGCCTCCCGGGGGCCGGTGGCGATCCAGTTCGGGTTGCCGCGGCCCGCGTTGAGCATGGCCCGCATCGCCTTGCCCTTCTGGCCGGGTTTGCCGCTCTGCTCGGCCTGGGCGATGCTGATGAACTTGTCCTTCAGCTCGAACGGGCTGAGCCGGGCGAACGACTGGATCTCGGCGCGGCTGAGGTTGGCCTTGGGCATGTCTGCGCTCCCGTGTTCTGGTTCGGTGGTTGAGGATCACGATCACGGCGCCCCACACGGTCAGCAGCACATGGCCGACGGCGTAGGGGACAGCCCTTGGCCGAGCGTGGGGATCTGGGACCTGGAGGTCTCGTTCAGGCCCCCAGGACGCCGACCAGGACCGGTCCGGTGAGTGGGAGCAGGAAGTTCGAGAGCGCGTACGTGATCGTGTAGCCGAGCAGCGGTACGGAGCTCTGCGCCACCTGGGTGATGGAGGTGATCGCCGGGGTCGAGCACTGCTGCCCCGCGATGGCCCCGATCAGCAGCGGTTTCTCGATCCGCAGGAGCTTCACCCCGATGATCAGTGAGATGGACGCGGGGATCAGCACCATGGCGATGCCGGCGAACGGCAGCAGCGCGCCGTACTCCTTCAGCAGCGGCCAGGCCTGCGGTCCGGCGGTCAGACCGGTGCAGGCGATGAAGATGGCCAGGCCCAGGTCCTTGAGGGTGTTCGCGGCCTGTGGCGGGAAGGCCCCGAAGGTCTGCCTGCGGGAGCGGAACCAGCCGAAGAGCAGCCCGGTGACCAGGCAGCCGCCGCCGGTGCCGAGCGACAGCGGGATGTCGCCGATCCGCACGACGATCTGGCCGAGCAGTGAGCCGGCCACGATGCCGAGTCCGAGGTAGATGTAGTCGGTCGTGTCGTTCTTGACGACCGCGCCGATCTTCGCGACGAGCCGGTCGAGCCCGGCCCGGGCACCGACCAGGGTCAGTACGTCGCCGCGCTGGACCGTGGTCTCGGCCGAGGCGGGCAGGTGCTGGTCGTTGCGCAGGACGTCGGTGATGTAGACGCCGTCCTTGCGGAACTCGGGATGGGTCTGCTCCAGCTGGGCGATGGTCGACCCGGCGGTGGCCTTCTCGGTCACCGCGACCTGACGGGTGGCCAGCGGAGTGTCCAGGCCCGGTACCGCCGGTGTCTCCGGGCCGATCTCGCGGCCGGCCGTGATGATCGCGGCGCGCCGCCCGACGACCTGGACCAGGTCGCTCAGGATCAGCTCCAGCTCGGGTGCGGGGTCGAGCACCCTGCTGCCGCGCTTGACGCCCTCGACCGTGACGGCGCCGCCCCGCGAGGCCTCCAGCTCGCCGATCCGGCGGCCGTCCGCCAGCGTCACCAGGAAGGTGCGGCCCACCGTCCGCGGCAGCGCCTCCCGCTCGTCCTCCTCCAGTCCGCGGACCCCGCCGCGCGTCTTCTCCCACAGTTCGCGCGAGGCGTCCGCGAGGTTGATGCGCAGCAGCATCGGCATGATCTGGCTGGTGAACAGCACGATGGTGATCAGGCCGAAGAGGTAGCAGACGGTGTACGCCGTGGCGACATGCCCCTGGTACTGGGTGATCTGGCTCGGGCTCAGACCGTCGAGCTTGGCGATGGCCTCGGTGGCCGTACCGACGACGGCGGACTCGGTCGCCGCGCCCGCCAGGATGCCCGAAGCGGTCCCCACGTCAAGGTCGAACGCCTTGGCGAGGCCGAAGGCGATGCCGAGCACACAGACCAGTTCGACGAGGCAGAGGGCGAAGAAGCGCAGGCTCTTGCGGTTGAGGTTGGCGAAGAACTGCGGACCGGCCAGATAGCCCAGCGAGAAGATGAACAGCGCGAAGAAGACGGTCTTGACGTCGTCGTTGACGCTGACGTGCCGGGTGCCGATCAGCAGCGCGACGATCAGCGTCCCGCAGATGCCGCCGAGGGTGATCGGGCCGACGCGGATCCTGCCCACGAGGTAGCCGAGGGACAGACAGAGGAAGAGTGCGAGTTCGGGATGGTCGCGGACGACTCCCATCCGGCCTCACCCACCCAAGCGAACATAAACGGTCAATAGGTGCATAGTGGAGAATTTAACAGGCCGTGAGGCGCCTGGCATTTCCGGTCAGTTGTCCGCATTTCGGACCCCCTGTCGGTGGCCGTGCGTGCGCTTGCGCGCCTCGTCGGATTCGGGGAAAGAACGCGCGGGTGGTCCCGGCCGCCCCTGTGGCGTGGTGTCCCGTTCACCTTCCGTCGGGCTCCTGTGGCCCGGCCGCAGGTGAGGGAGGCGGTTTTCGGACCGCTCCGGAAATCCGGTCCGATGGGGGCGGCTTCCCGCCGCCGCCCCGGTGATCCACTCCCAATGCCCTTCTCACCTGCGGGAATTCGGGAGTCGTCTGCCCCGGTTTCCTCGTCCGCGCGCTTTGGCAAGCCTTTGGCCGGACACGGTCTCGTGACTTGCAGGACACGCTCACGCAACGGAAGCGTCTTCAAGTCTTGACACCCACCCCTCCCAGGCAGGAACCTTCCGACATCGACGCATGGGAGCGCTCCCACATTGCATGAGGATTTCTCGTGCGAACGGCACTGCCCGTGTCCTCCCCCCTGAACCACCTGGCACCCGCACCCACCAGCGCGTATGCCACGCAGTCAGAACGCCAGTCCCACCCTGGAACAAGGAGTAGTGGAATGCGTATCACCCGCACCGTCGCCGGCCGAAGCCGCAGAGCCGCGGTTCTGGTCACCACGGGCCTGACAGCCTCGGCCCTCCTGCTGACCGGCTGCAGCAGCGACTCGGACTCATCGGACACGAGCTCCGATGCGAACGGGAAGATCACGCTGACCGTCGCCGACTTCGGGCAGTTCGGCTACAAGGAAGCCGGCCTCTTCGCCAAGTACCACGAGCTGAACCCCAACATCACGGTCAAGGAAGACACCACCGCCGAAGAGAAGAACTACTACCCGAAGCTGCTCCAGCAGCTGAGTGCGGGCAGCGGACTGGCCGACGTCCAGGGCATCGAGGTCGGCCGGGTCAAGGAGCTCGCCGACACCAAGGCGGACCAGTTCGCCGACCTGAGCAAGGTGATCGACGTCAACGAGTGGGTGTCCTGGAAGGAGAAGCAGGCCACCACCAAGGACGGCAAGGTGATCGGCGCGGGTACCGACATCGGCCCGATGTCGCTCTGCTACAACACCGAGCTGTTCAGGAAGGCCGGCCTGCCGACCGACCGCAAGGACGTCGCCGCCAAGATCGCCGGGGGCTGGGAGGACTACCTCAAGCTCGGTGAGGAGTACAAGAAGAAGGCGCCCGCGGGCACGTACTTCATGGACTCCGCGAGCGCCATGTACAACGCCGTCGTCAGCTCGAACGCGAAGCAGTACTACGACGAGAGCGGCCAGCCGATCTACAAGGACAGCGCCAGCGTCAAGCAGGGCTGGGACCTGTCGGCCGAGGCCGCGGACAAGAAGCTGACCCAGGGCCTCGCCCAGTTCGGTGACCCCTGGAAGGCCGCGCTGCGCAAGAGCACCATGGCCACCGTGGCCTGCCCCGCCTGGATGGCCGGTCAGATCTCGATCGCGGCCGGTGACGCCAACAAGGGCAAGTGGGACATCACCACGGCGCCCGGCGACACCGCGGCCAACTGGGGCGGCTCCTTCCTCGGTGTGCCGACCGCCGGCAAGCACGTCGCCGAGGCCAGCAAGCTCGTCAAGTGGCTGACCGCCCCCGAGCAGCAGGCCGCCGTCTTCAAGGCGATCGGCAGCTTCCCGTCCAACAAGGGCGCGTACGACCTGCCCGACGTGAAGAACGCGAAGCTCCCGTACTTCAACGACGCCCCGATCGGCCAGATCTACGCCGACGAGGCCAAGTCCATCCCCGAGACGGTTCTCGGCCCGAAGGACGCCGTTATCAAGGACACCATCTCCACCCAGATCAACAACATGGAGCAGCGCGGCACGAGCCCCGACAAGGCATGGAAGGCGGCGACGGAGGCGATCGACAAGGCGATCGGCTGACGGTCGCAGCAGCGGGCGGCCCCCGGGCCGCCCGCACCTGCGTGTCCCCATCCCGCGCCGGCCCGGCCCGTCTCCCGGCGGGCTTGCACGGGGCGACCGGGTACCTCCCCGGCCGCCCCGCGGAAGCCCACCGCGTACAACGCCCCCGTACCCGGGTAACCAAGCAATCCAGGGAAGGACTCCCGCCCGTGGCCACCTCGACTCCCACCCGGGATGCACACACCCCGCCGCCCAGCGGCTCCCAGCGCAAACCGGTGAACGCCCGTCGCCAGACGTGGCGGAGCCGCCTCTGGCGCTTCGACGACAAGGCATCGCCGTACGCCTACATAGCCCCGTTCTTCCTCGTCTTCGGCGCCTTCGGGCTCTACCCGCTCATCTACACGGGCTGGATCGCCCTGCACCGGGTGGAGATGACCGGCCTGGACCGGATGGAGTGGGTCGGCTGGGCCAACTTCGACAGGATCCTGCACGACGCGGAGTTCTGGACCGCCGTCAGCAACACCTTCCTGATCGGTGTCATGTCGACGGTCCCGCAGCTGCTGGTCGCGCTCGGCCTGGCCCATCTGCTGAACTACAAGCTGCGCGCCAGCACCTTCTGGCGGACGGTCATCCTCACCCCGTACGCCACCTCGGTGGCCTCCGCGGCCCTCGTCTTCGCCCTCGTCTTCCGGGCCGACGGCGGCCTGCTGAACTGGGCACTGCACTTCGTCGGCCTCGGCCACACCAACTGGGCCAACGGGCACTGGACTTCCAAGATCGCCATCTCGGTCATCGTGATCTGGCGCTGGACCGGCTACAACACCCTGATCTACCTGGCGGCCATGCAGGCCGTGCCGACCGATCTGTACGAGGCCGCCTCGCTCGACGGCGCCTCCCGCTGGCAGCAGTTCCGCAAGGTGACCATTCCCTCGCTGCGGCCCACGATCCTCTTCACGATCGTCATCTCGACCATCGGCTCCATGCAGCTGTTCGGTGAACCCCTGCTCCTGGAGGGCGGCACGCTCGGAGCGATCGGCGGGAACGAGCATCAGTACGAGACCCTCAGCGTCTACCTCTACAACTACGGCTGGAACCTGGGGCATCTCGGTCCGGCCGCCGCAGTGGCCTGGGCGATGCTCGCGCTCCTGCTGATCATCGCCGCGGTCAACTGGCTCTTCGGCCGCTTCGTACGCACATCCGCGGTCTGACCGGGAGCGATATCCATGACCATCACCAGCCCCACCCAAGCTCCGGGGTCCGTCCTCCCGGCACCTGCCGTGCACCGCGCACCGAAGCGCGCCGGCCGCTTCAGGCCCGGCGCGGGCCAGCAGCTGAAGGGCGGCCCGTTCGCCTACATCGCACTGGCCGTCGTCGGCATCGGCTCGCTGCTCCCGCTGTACTGGACCCTGGTGGCCGCGTCCCACACCCAGGACGAAGTACTGGCCAGCACCCCGCCGTTCCTGCCCGGCGGACGGCTGATGCACAACCTCGACGCCGCCTGGAACCAGGCCCATCTGGGCAAGGCGATCGTCAACAGCTTCATCGTCTCCTCATGCATCACGGTGGCGACGCTCTTCTTCTGCACCCTGGCCGGCTACGCCTTCGCCAAGATGCGGTTCCGCGGCCGCGGCGCGCTGATGACCGGAGTCATCGCGACCCTGACCATCCCGCCGCAGCTCAGCGTCGTCCCTTTGTTCATGCTGATGTCCGACCTCGGCTGGGGCGGAAGCCTGGAGTCGGTGATCTTCCCGACCCTGGTGAGCGCGTTCGGCGTGTTCTTCATGCGGCAGTACCTGAGCGAGGCACTCCCGTACGAACTCATCGAGGCCGCCAGGATCGACGGCGCGAACAACTTCCGCGTCGTGCTGAGCATCGTGCTCCCGGTGGCCCGGCCCGCGATGATGGTGCTCGGCATGCTCACCTTCGTCCAGGCGTGGAACGACTTCTTCTGGCCCTACCTCGCACTGAACCAGCAGAACCCCACGCTCCAGGTGGCCCTCGGCCAGCTGAGTGCCTCCTACACCCCCGACCAGAGCATCGTGATGGCAGGCGCGCTGATCAGCACGCTGCCGCTGCTCGCGGTGTTCGTGCTCTTCGGCAAGCGGATCGTCGGCGGGATCATGTCCGGCGCCGTCAAGGGCTGACTCCTCGTCAATGACCGCTTCCGGAAGCCCCGTACGGCCCGTACCTGACCGCGGGCCGCGCGGGTTCCGGAGTTCCACCTTTCCCCGCCCCTGTCCGTCCACTCCTGGGAGCGCTCCCGCATGACTGCTGTACGACCTGACATCGCCCCGAAGCAGGCGCCCGAGGCAACGAGATTTCCGACAGGCTTCGTCTGGGGGGCGGCCACCGCCGCCTACCAGGTCGAGGGCGCCGCGGCCGAGGACGGCCGCACCCCCTCCATCTGGGACACCTTCAGCCGTACGCCGGGCAAGGTCCGCAACGGCGACACCGGAGACATCGCCGCCGATCACTACCACCTGTACCGCGACGACGTGGCGCTCATGAAGCGGCTGGGGCTGAAGGCGTACCGTTTCTCCATCTCCTGGTCCCGGGTGCAGCCCACCGGGCGCGGCCCCGCCGTCGAACGCGGGCTGGACTTCTACCGCAAGCTCGTCGACGAGCTGCTCGAAGCCGGCATCACCCCGGTCGCCACCCTCTACCACTGGGACCTGCCCCAGGAGCTGGAGGACGCCGGCGGCTGGCCGCAGCGGGTGACCACGGACCGGTTCGCCGACTACGCCGCGATCATGGCGGGCGCCCTCGGTGACCGCGTCGGGACGTGGACCACCTTCAACGAGCCCTGGTGCTCTGCCTTCCTCGGATACGGCTCCGGCGTGCACGCTCCCGGCCGCACCGAGCCCGCCTCCGCCCTGCGGGCGGCCCATCACCTCAACCTCGCCCATGGCCGGGCGATCGAGGTTCTGCGCGGTCAACTCCCCGCTGCCGCGCAGACCTCGGTCACCCTCAATCTCCACCAGGTCCGCCCACTCACCGCGAGCGCGGCCGACGCCGACGCCGCCCGCCGGATCGACGCGGTGGGAAACCGGATCTTCACCGGTCCGATGCTGCGCGGCGAGTACCCCGAGGACCTGATCGCCGACACCAGGCACCTGGTGGACTGGTCGACGCTGGTCCACGACGGCGACCTGGCCGCCATCTCCGGCCCGATCGACGTCCTCGGCGTCAACTACTACACGCCGACGCTGGTCTCCACCCCCGAGAAGGGCGCGGGCAGCACTCGCGACGACGGGCACGGTGCCAGCGACTACTCCCCGTGGCCCGGCTCCGAGCACGTCGCCTTCCACCTCTCGGAGGGCAAGCAGCGCACCGCGATGAACTGGGCGATCGACCCGGACGGGCTGTACAACCTGCTCATGGACACCAGCCGGGACCACCCGGAGGTGCCGCTGATGGTCACCGAGAACGGTGCGGCCTTCGACGACTACGTCTCGCCCGAGGGCCGGGTGGAGGACCCCGAGCGGATCGCGTACCTGCACGGGCACCTCGACGCGGTGCAGCGCGCGGTGGCCGACGGCGCCGACGTCCGGGGCTACTTCCTGTGGTCGCTGATGGACAACTTCGAGTGGGCGTACGGCTACTCGAAGCGCTTCGGCACCGTGTACGTCGACTACGCCTCCCAGCGCCGCATTCCCAAGGCGAGTGCCCACTGGTACGCCGACGTGATCCGCCGCCACGCCCTGCCGCAGACCGGCCCTTCCTGAGGTGAGACCGGTCAACTCCAGCTGACCTGGCCTGGGTTCACCGGAATCGTCCGAGCAGGTGCCACCCCTGAGACCCGGCCCCGCGCCGGGTCTCAGTCATGTCCGGATGCCGGCCGCG
This sequence comes from Streptomyces sp. NBC_01260, assembly GCF_036226405.1. Classification (NCBI taxonomy): domain Bacteria; kingdom Bacillati; phylum Actinomycetota; class Actinomycetes; order Kitasatosporales; family Streptomycetaceae; genus Streptomyces; species Streptomyces sp. NBC_01260. Next base: position 5,470,597 of record NZ_CP108464.1, read on the forward strand.
CGAGGCCGCACCCCGGCTCGCGCGCGCCGCTTGACCACGCGCGTAGAGTGGGAGCGCTCCCATGGTGGGGGCGGGGGAGCGGCCGACCGGTCCCGTCGAGTGTCAAGAGAGCCAACACCAGGACTTGGTTTGGTTATCCGACTGTGAGAAATTGACCGCGAACGGGAGGCAGCCATGACGGCAGCGCGAGTACGGAGCGGGGGCCGGCCCACGCTAGAGGAAGTCGCGGCACGGGCGGGAGTGGGCCGCGGCACGGCCTCGCGGGTCATCAACGGCTCACCGCGGGTCAGCGCGCACACCCGGGAGGCGGTGGAGGCCGCCGTCGCCGAACTGGGCTACGTACCCAACCGCGCCGCCCGCGCCCTGGCCGGGAACCGTACGGACGCCATCGCGCTCGTGGTGCCGGAGTCGGAGAGCCGCTTCTTCGCGGAGCCCTACTTCTCCGACATCGTGCGCGGGGTCGGCGCGGCCCTGGCCGACACCGAGATGCAACTGCTGCTCACCCTCGTCGGCAGTGACCGCGAACGCCGCAGGCTGGCCCAGTACCTGACCGCGCACCGTGTGGACGGCGTGCTGCTGGTCTCGGTGCACGCCGACGACCCGCTGCCCGACCTGCTGGAGCAACTGGGCATGCCTGCGGTGATGAACGGCCGCAGGTCCGCCACGGAGCCGCTGCCCTCGGTCGACTCCGACAACTTCGAGGGCGCCCGCGGCGCCGTCGAGCACCTCGCCTCCCGGGGCCGCCGCTCGATCGCCACCATCACCGGGCGACTGGACGTCTACGCCTCCCAGCGGCGCCTGGACGGGTACCGCAAGGCGGTCTCCGAGGCCGGTCTGGAGCCGGACGAGCGGCTGATCGCCCCCGCCGACTTCTCCGAGGAGGGCGGCGTGCGGGCCATGCGCGAGCTGCTCGCCCGCCGCCCGGACCTGGACGCGGTCTTCGCCGCGTCCGACCTGATGGCCGCGGGCGCCCGCCAGGTGCTGCGCGAGGCCGGCCGGCGCATCCCGGACGACGTGGCTCTCATCGGCTTCGACGACTCGGCCGTGGCCCGTCACATGGACCCCGCGCTGACGAGCGTGCGGCAGCCGATCGAGGAGATGGGGCGCACGATGACCCGGGTGCTCCTCGACATGATCGCGGGCGAGAGTGCCGAGCGGCCGCAGATCGTGCTCCCCACCGAACTGATCGTCCGCGACTCCTCGTGACGAGCATCACACCGCAGCTCTCCGGCGGGGCGCGGGAAACGGAAAGGCCCCGGTCCCGGACCGGGGCCTTTCTCATGTTTCCGTGATGTCCCCAAGGAACGGGACATGAAGAAGGGCTGACCCGTTTTCACAGGCCAGCCCTTGATCATTCAGGGTGAGTAACGGGACTCGAACCCGCGACATCCTGGACCACAACCAGGTGCTCTACCGTCTGAGCTATACCCACCACGTCCGGTCTTTTTCTGACCGGCCGAGAAAAAGTGTACAGGGTCTTGGAGGGTGCTCGCGCCTCCATTGTTCAACCGCCGGTCCCGGCCCCCGGAAGGGCCGTGACCAGCAGCTTCCCACGATGCTAGACCGAGGGCGGGGTCAGCCGCGCCGCGATCGACTTCGCGCGTTCCGAGTCCGGTCCCGGCTGCGGGACGAAGACCGCCTCGCGGTAGTAGCGCAGCTCGGTGATGGAGTCGCGGATGTCCGCGAGCGCCCGGTGGTTGCCGTTCTTTTCGGGACTGTTGAAATACGCCCTCGGGAACCAGCGGCGGGCCAGTTCCTTGACCGAGGAGACATCGACGATCCGGTAGTGGAGGTAGCCCTCCAGTGACGGCATGTCCCGCAGCAGGAATCCGCGGTCGGTGCCGACCGTGTTCCCGCAGAGCGGGGCCTTGCCGGGCTCCTTCACGTGCTCGCGCACATAGGCCAGGACCCTCTCCTCGGCGTCGGCCAGGGTGGTGCCCCCGGCCAGCTCGTCGAGCAGGCCCGAGGCGGTGTGCATCTGCCGCACCACCTCGGGCATGGTCTCCAGGGCCGCGTCCGGCGGGCGGATCACGATGTCCACCCCGTCGCCGAGCACGTTCAACTCCGAGTCGGTGACCAGTGCGGCCACCTCGATGAGTGCGTCTTCCGTCAACGAGAGCCCGGTCATCTCGCAGTCGATCCACACCATGCGGTCGTTCATGCGCCCCACCCTACGGGGCACTCCGCTGCCCCGGCAGGGCCGGGCGCCCTGCCGCGTAGGCGTCGGAGCCCGGCCTCCCGTGCTCGGCGCGGCCCGCGTCCAGCGCTGCCGGGGCAGCGGCGGACTGACCCGCGGGAGCGGCGGCACGACGGCCCGCGGGACTGCCCTGGGCGGGCACCACCTCGGCGACCTGGCCGACCGGCTCAGGACCTCCGCCCTGCGGACGACGGGCCCGGTAGGCGGCCCGGTACGCGGCGGGGGAGGAGCCCAGCTGACGCCGGAAGTGTCCGCGCAGCGCGACCGGCGAGCGGAAGCCGCAGCGGCCCGCGACCTCGTCGACCGAGTAGTCGGACGTCTCCAGCAGCCGCTGCGCCTGCAGCACCCGCTGGGTGATCAGCCACTGGAGCGGTGCGCTGCCGGTGAGCGAACGGAACCTCCGGTCAAAGGTCCGCCGGCTCATGTAGGCGCGCGCGGCGAGCGTCTCCACGTCGAACTGCTCGTGCAGATGCTCCAGCGCCCAGGCCACGACCTCGGCGAGCGGGTCGGAGCCGATCTCCTCGGGTAAAGACCTGTCGAGGTAGCGCTCCTGGCCGCCACTGCGCCGCGGCGGCACGACGAGCCGGCGGGCGAGTGCCCCGGCGGCCTCCGTGCCGTGGTCCGAGCGGACTATGTGCAGACAGAGATCGATGCCGGCCGCTGTACCCGCGGAGGTGAGCACATCGCCGTCGTCGACGAACAGTTCGCGCGGATCGACGTGGACCGACGGATAGCGCTTGGCCAGCGTCGGTGCGTACATCCAGTGTGTGGTCGCCGGGCGGCCGTCGAGCAGTCCGGCCGCGGCGAGGACGAAGGCCCCCGTGCACAGCCCGACGATTCTGGCGCCCTCCTCGTGGGCGCGGCGCAGCGCGTCCAGTGCCTCCACGGGGGGTGGCGAGGTGATCGAGCGCCAGGCGGGCACCACGACGGTGCCGGCCCTGCTGATCGCCTCCAGCCCGTAGGGCGCGGTGAGTTCGAGTCCCCCTGTGGTGCGCAGCGGTCCTTCTTCGCCGCTGCACACGAGTAGCCGGTATCGCGGAACTCCCGCGTCCTGGCGGTCGATTCCGAACACGGAGAGCGGGATGGAGCTCTCGAAGATGGGGCCGCCGCTGAACAGCAGTACGGCCACGACCTCTCGGCGCCGGCGCCCGCTCAGCTTCCGTACAGCCTCCGTTGCGGTGGCGGAGTCCTGGCTCATGACGCTAAGCCCCCCTCGGTGTTCGCGTCTTCCTGGTCCTTACGGGCCTGTCGCACCTGCACATGTCCCCTCGGTCGTGCACGAGTCCCCAGCCTTCGACACCCAAGATCGAATCTACTGCGTCCCGTGGTGCCGTCGTGACAAGTTCACCAACCGGCTTTATGTCGACAAGGCAACCTGGCGGGAAGCATTCGATCACGAAGCGTTTCACTCGTGAGTCGTGCAGGGAAGTGCGCCTCGCGTTCATGGCCCGTCCCCGTTGGGTGGAAGCGTACCGCGCGGTCTCTTCCTGCCTGCTGGCAAGGGGGTTCACCGGCCAATTCGACAAGGAATTGACTGGCGAATGAAGTTGGCTGAAAACATACGGTCGCGTGTGCGGAAATCATTCGTTCAACCGGCGCACGCCTCGGAAGAGCAGCCGCTTCCATGCGCCCCCTCGGCCGGTCCGGAGGTGGGGCGGCCGGTGCCGGTGGGTGTCCGGATGACGACCGCGGGCCGCGTCGGCGGCCGGCGGTGCGGCGGGTTCCGGACGGTTGGGCCGGTCGGGTTCGGGCGCGAGATCGCCTCCCGGAGCGGTTCGGCGGCGCCGCGATCGGTACCGAGCGGTCGGGGTGCCCGCTGACGGACCCGTGGACGGTGTGCGGCGGGGCAGCCGAGCGGCTGACGGGCCGGACCTCCCACCGGTCGCCGATCGCGGCTGTCGGGCCCCTGTGACGTCGGTGTACCGAGCAACCGGCATTGCCATACGGGGCGGTCTCGGGCATGCTCCGTGAAACGTCGCGCGCGCTTTGCGCGGGTCTGGGCTGTGGAGGAGTGGCGCCGTACCCTTGGGGGTAAGGGGTTGGGAAGATGATTCCCGGACACCGCCACACCGCCCACTGACGCAGCTCCCCAAGTCGCTCTCCTCACGAGGACTCTCTTCGCCGAGACACCGATGGCCGGTCACGAAATCCCCGAACCCGCGGACCGCAAGCAGGTAGCCGACCCAGAGTCGGGCCCGCAGGCGGCCGAAGAAACACGTCATTCCTGTGATCCCGCGTTCCGGCACGGGGTCGTCGTCGGCTTCGACGGCTCGACCTCCAGCGAACGAGCCCTCGCCTACGCGATCGGCATGGCCCGAAGATCGGGCTCCGGCCTGATCATCGTCCACGTCGCCAATCGGCTCCCGACCACCGTCTGGGCCGGCTGCGAGCCGCCCGTCTTCGTCGATGTGCCCGATCACCGCACCGAGGTCCTCGGCCTGGAGCTCGCCTGCGCGGACTACCTCACCGAGGTGCCGTGGGTGCTCGTCGAGCGCGGCGGGGACATCTGCCACGAGCTGGAGGAGGTCGGCCGGGAGTACTCGGCCGACGCGATCGTGGTGGGTTCCACGCAGGGAATCGTCGGCCGGATATTCGGCTCGGTGGCGGGCCGGCTGGCGCGGCGCGCCCAGCGCCCGGTCGTCGTCATCCCGTAGCCGTTCTTCCCTCACTCCTTCGAGGTACCTGTCCGCCCGTCGTCCGGAACTCCCGGGGCGGGCGGTCTCGTTTCCGTCCGCCGTCCCGAAGCCGAGTGGCGTCAACTCGACTACGAAAACAGCGGGATGAAAGAATCTACCGATCCGTAGACGTGGATTGTTCCCTTGTGAAGGGTGCATAAAAGTCACGGCGGAACAGCACGATTGCATGTGAGGGGTGCCCGCACGTGAGAGCGGCCCCGCACCCACGTCGTGTGGGTGCGGGGCCGCTCTCCGCCGGGTGCGGGCGGGCCGCTACTCGACGGTGACGGACTTCGCCAGGTTGCGCGGCTTGTCGATGTCCCGGCCCATGGCCAGTGCCGTGTGGTAAGCGAAGAGCTGGAGCGGGATGCCCATCAGGATCGGGTCCAGCTCGTTCTCGTTCTTCGGTACGACGATGGTGTGGTCGGCCTTCTCCTGCACCTGGTGCGCGACGGCGAGGATGCGGCCGCTGCGGGCCTTGATCTCCTCCATCGCGGCGCGGTTCTTCTCCAGCAGGTCGTCGTCCGGCACGATCGCCACGGTCGGCATCGCGGGCTCGATCAGCGCGAGCGGTCCGTGCTTCAGCTCGGAGGCCGGGTAGGCCTCGGCGTGGATGTACGAGACCTCCTTGAGCTTCAGTGAGGCCTCCCGGGCGACGGGGTAGCCGCGCACCCGGCCGATGAACATCATCGACTTGGCGTCCGCGTACTCCGCGGCCAGCTTCTTGATCTCGTCCTCGTTGTCCAGGATCTCGCTGATCTGGGCGGGCAGCCTGCGCAGCCCCTCGATGATCCGCTTGCCGTCGGCGACCGACAGGTCCCGGATGCGGCCCAGGTGCAGGGCGAGCAGGGCGAACGCGACGACGGTGTTGGTGAAGCACTTGGTGGAGACGACACACACCTCGGGGCCGGCGTGCACATACGTACCGCCGTCGGCCTCCCGGGCGATCGCGGAACCGACCACGTTGACCACACCGAGCACCCGCGCGCCCTTGCGCTTGAGCTCCTGGACGGCGGCCAGCACGTCGTACGTCTCACCGGACTGGGAGACCGCGACGTACAGCGTGTCGGGGTCCACCACCGGGTTGCGGTAGCGGAACTCGGAGGCGGGTTCGGCGTCCGCGGGGATGCGGGCGAGCTCCTCGATCAGCTGGGCGCCGATCTGGCCCGCGTGGTACGAGGTGCCGCAGCCCAGGATCTTGATCCGGCGGACCCCGCGCGCCTCACGGGCGTCCAGGTTCAGGCCGCCCAGGTGGACGGTGGCGAAGCGGTCGTCGATCCGGCCGCGCAGCACCCGGTCGACGGCTTCGGCCTGCTCCGAGATCTCCTTGTGCATGTACGTGTCGTGGCCGCCCATGTCGTACGACTCGGCCTCCCACTCCACGGTGGTCGGCGTGGCCGTCGTGGTCGAGCCCTCCGTCGTGTACGTACGGAAGTCGTCGGCCTTGAGGGTGGCCATCTCGCCGTCGTCGAGGGTGACGACCTGGCGGGTGTGGGTGACCAGGGCGGCGACGTCCGAGGCGACGAACATCTCCTTCTCGCCGATGCCGAGGACGACCGGGGAGCCGTTGCGGGCCACGACGATGCGGTCGTTGAAGTCGGCGTGCATCACGGCGATGCCGTACGTGCCCTCGACCGAGCGCAGGGCCTCGCGGACCTTCTCCTCCAGGGTGTCCGCCTCCGAGCGGGCGATCAGGTGGACCAGCACCTCGGTGTCGGTCTCGGAGAGGAAGACGACGCCCTCGGCCTCAAGGCGGACACGCAGCTCGGAGGCGTTGTCGATGATCCCGTTGTGGACGACGGCGACCTTGTTGCCGGCGTCCAGGTGCGGGTGGGCGTTCTCGTCGCTCGGGGCGCCGTGGGTGGCCCAGCGGGTATGGGCGATGCCGGTGGTGCCGGTGAACCGCTTGGGGACCCGGGCCTCCAGCTCGCGGACCCGGCCCTTGGCCTTGACCATCTTCAGCGCGGCGGGCTTCCCGGCCGCCGGCTTGCCGGTGATCACGATGCCCGCGGAGTCGTAACCCCGGTACTCCAGCCGCTGCAGCCCTTCCAGCAGCAGCGGAGCCACATCACGCTTTCCGATATAACCGACGATTCCGCACATAGAGTCTCTGCCCCTCCGTCAATCCATCGACGTACAAGTAAGTGGGTGCCCGGCCGCGGGCCGGTCTCAGCCGTAGACGATGCGGCGCAGCTGCCGGAGCGAGAGCTCCGGCGGCGCGACCGCCCGGTGCGGCAGTTCGGCCGCGATCCGCTCGAAGATCTCCGCGTTGACCAGGCCGCCGGACTGCAGTTCCCGGTGGCGGCGGCGGACGTAGTCCTCGGTCGTCTCGTCGAAGTACGCCAGCACGTCGAGGATCACCCGGGAGGCCTCACCGCGCTGGAGCGCGGTGCTGCGCACCAGGTGATCAATGAGGTCGTCGTACGACGAGCGGCGTTCGAGCACGCGTCGATACTGCGACGGAAGGGGCTCCAGCGCAACAATTCTGCCCGATATCGGGCAGGACTGGGGGCAAATGGCCCCTTCTCTGTGTTCTGCGGAGGATCGGGGGTTCCTCCGAGTGGTTTCCTGGGGCGCTCGGTGGTTCGCGGGGGCGGCGGGGCCGCAGGGATGAATTCGGCCATACGCCCCGGACCGTCGGCCACGTTCCGGCGCGGTCAACGCGGGGAAGTGGTCTACACCTTGACCATCCATTGGGTAAGCGGTACGCATGGCGACGGTTCGGTTGGTCAGGAGATCCGCAGATGTGGACCCGTAGAAAGGGACCCGGCTTGTGAGACTGCACACCGCGCGGCGCAGTGCTCTTCCCCGTGCTCTACCCCGTCTTCTCGGCTCGCTGCTCCTCGTCACGGCGGCCGGTGTCTCCACCGCGTGCGCGGCGCCCACGGCGTCCGCGGTGGGCAGCGACTCCGCCGGCCGGGCGTCCCGGCCGCTCGGCCAGGTCGTGCCCGCCCCCGCCTCGGTCAGGCCGGGCGGCTCCCCGTACTCCCTCAACGACGGCACCAGGATCCGGGTCGACGGCTCGTCCGGCGAGGCCCGCAAGATCGGCGAGTACCTGGCGGGCGTGCTGCGCCCCTCCACCGGATACGCCCTGCCGGTCACCGGCAAGGACGGCGCCGACGGCATCCGGCTCCGGCTCGGCTCCCGCGACAGCAAGCTGGGCGCGGAGGGGTACACCCTGACGTCCGGACGCGGTTCCGTCACCATCACCGCCCGCAAGCCGGCAGGGCTCTTCCACGGCGTCCAGACGCTGCGTCAGCTGTTGCCGGCCCAGGTGGAGGCGGACAGCCGCCAGAAGGGGCCGTGGAGCGTCGCGGGAGGCACTGTCACCGACACGCCGCGCTATGGCTACCGGGGCGCCATGCTCGATGTCGCGCGGCACTTCTTCTCGGTCACCGAGGTCAAGCGCTACATCGATCAGATTGCGCTGTACAAGATCAACAAGTTCCACCTGCACCTCTCCGACGACCAGGGCTGGCGGCTCGCCGTCGACTCCTGGCCGAAGCTGGCCACGTACGGCGGCTCGACGGAGGTCGGCGGCGGGACCGGCGGCTACTACACCAAGAGCCAGTACAAGGAGATCGTGAACTACGCGGCCTCCCGCTACCTGGAGGTGGTGCCGGAGATCGACATGCCCAGCCACACCAACGCCGCCCTCGCCTCGTACGCCGAGCTGAACTGCGACGGCGTCGCGCCGCCGCTCTACACCGGCATCGAGGTCGGGTTCAGCTCGCTGTGCGCGGGCAAGGACATCACGTACGACTTCATCGACGACGTCATCCGCGAACTGGCCGCGCTGACCCCCGGCGCGTACATCCACATCGGCGGTGACGAGGCGCACTCCACCAGCCACGATGACTACGCCAAGATCATGAAGCGGGCGCAGGCCATCGTCGGCACGTACGGCAAGACCGTGATGGGCTGGCACCAGCTCACCGGGGCCGAGCCGGTCAAGGGAGCCGTCGCCCAGTACTGGGGCTACGACAAGACGAGCGCCGCGAACCGGCAGCAGGTGGTGGACGCCGCGAAGAACGGCACCAAGCTGGTGCTCTCGCCGGCCGACCGGGTGTACCTGGACATGAAGTACACGGACAAGACCGAACTGGGCCTGAAGTGGGCCGGCCTGGTCGAGGTCCAGCGCTCCTACGACTGGGACCCGGCGACCTATCTCTCCGGTGCTCCGGCGGACGCGGTCCTGGGTGTCGAGGCACCGATCTGGGCGGAGACGCTGACGGACAGCGACGACATCGACGCGATGGCGTTCCCGCGGCTGCCCGGGGCGGCGGAGCTGGGCTGGTCCCCGGCGGCGACGCACGACTGGGACACGTACAAGCTGCGGCTGGCCGCGCTCGGGCCGCGGTTCACCGCGATGGGCATCGACTACTACCGGTCGCCGCAGGTGCCGTGGCCGGCGGAGCCGGCTGCGGCGGGGTGACGTGAGGTGACGGGGCCGTCCGGCGGCCGGGGGCGTTGTCCTCGATCGCCGGACGGGCTCGGTCCTGCCGGGCACGGACCGTGTACGAGCGCCTCACGGCCCGTACACCGGCCGGAAGTGCCCGCCGGGCGGCGAACCGGTTTCCCTCGTTGTCGACCGGAACGACTGATTCCGCCTGTCCGGGGTGCGGAAGGAACAGCGAAAAGGCTCTGATCGCGGCCCCCGGCGGCGAAGCCGGCGAGCCCCGGGCCGCCGAAGGTGATCCGGAGCATGGATGGCCCCGGCCGCCCGGTGCGCGGCACCGTCAGGCCGGAGAACCGGAACGGGGCGGCCGGGGGAGCGGCGGCGGCCGTTGTGGTCAGGCGGCCTTCTTGGCGTCCTCGATGGCCTTCGCGAGGCCCTCGAGGACCGGCGCGCACTTGTCGTAGCTGAAGATCGGCTCGGTGGTACGGGGGACGACCTGGCCGGCCTTGACGGCGGGCAGCTGCATCCAGGTCGGCTTGGACGTCAGGGCGTCGGGCTGGAGCGCGGAGGACCGGTTGTCCATCATGATGATGTCGGCCTGGTACTTGTCGACGTTCTCCCAGCTCAGCTCCTCGAAGAAGCCCGCCGCGTTCACCTTCGGCTCGACGAACTGCACGCCCAGCTCCTGGAAGTACAGGGTGTCGGCGGCGGTCTTCGCGAGCGTGACGTAGAAGAGGTCCTGGCTGGCCGAGCCGATCAGGACCTTGATGTTCGGCTTGGACTTCGCGGCGGCGCGCAGCCGGGCCGCGGCCTTCTCGAAGCGGGCCTTGGCGTCCGTGACCGTCTTGGCCTTCACGTCGGCGCCGAGCGACGCGGCGAGGTCCTCGTGGCGCTGGATGGCCTTGGGGATCGTGGTCCGGGCGGCCCACAGTGCGACGCTCGGGGCCAGCTTCAGGATCTTGTCCTTGGACGTGTCCGGCACGTACCAGAGGGCGTCCTTCTCCCACATCGCGGTAACCAGCAGGTCCGGGTCGAGCGCCGCGTACTTCTCTACGTTGAACTCGCCCCAGACGTTGCCGAGGATCTCGACCTTGCTGACGTCCAGGTCGCCGGCCTGCACATCGGCCTTGCCGTCCTTGGTCGTCGTCGGGCCGAAGACGGCCTTGACCTCGATGCCGTAGTCGTGGAGCGCGGCGGCGACACCGGTGAAGGCGACGACGTTCTTCGGGACCGACGCGGCCTCGGCGGTCTTCCCGCGGTCGTCCTTGAAGCTCCATGGCCCGGCGTCGGCGCCCTTGGTGCCGGTGGAACCCGAGTCCTTCGCGTCGCTGTCACCGCAGGCGGCGAGCACGGCACCGAGACCTACGGCGCCGCCCATGGCCAGCAGGCCGCGGCGGGTGGGGCGGATCGCTCGGGCAGTGCGCATGACGGAGTCCACTTTCGTACGGGCCGGAGACCGGCCTTGAGCCGGTCCGAAGGAAGGTTAGCCTAACCTTCTGTGCGACCGGCCCGGCCGGGGCCCACCCCGGTCAGCGCTCCACCGGCGGGCTCACCCGCCGAACTCCGCACGGCACTCGTCGAGCCCCTCCAGCGTGACCTCGACGGCACGGCGCTCCTCCCACCGGGCGCGCTCCAGCCGCAGCCGTTGCAGCGTGACGGGCGCGCCCCGCAGGGCGGCGACCGCCAGACCGTCCGGGAGGTAGCCGAGCCGCCGCGAGACACCGAGCGAGCGCGGGTTGTCCGTCATCGCGGACGAGACCGCCGTACGGGCCCCGAGACCGGCGAAGGCGAGATGGAGTGCGGCAGCCCGCATCTCGGTGCCGATGCCGCGGCCCTGGTACGCGAGCCCCAGCCAGGAGCCCGTCTCGACCACGCCGGTCACCGCGAAGTGCCTCGCCATCACGTCCTGCCGCCCGACCACCCGGCCCTCGTGCAGGACGGCGAGGCTCAACGCCCAGTCGTCGTCGGCCCAGTTGGCGATCGTGGACAGCACATGCCGGAACACCGCCCTCCCGCGCTCGGCGGGCGGGCCGTCGGACCAGGGGACGGTGAACGGCATGGTGTGCGGGGCGTGCACCCCGTCGGCGGCGACCGAGGCCAGCTCGTCCAGCAGCTCCAGGTCCGGGAGGCGGAGCTCCAGACGGGGAGTGCGGACGCGGAGCCCGTACAGGGGCCAGTGGTGGTGCTTCATGGACGAACACTGCCGGGGCCAGGGGGCGCTGTCGAACGAATTGCAGGAGGAGACGGCGCGGTTCACAGGCTGTCTGCCGGTTCCCGCCGCCTCCCACCGCCCTCCTGCCGCCCGGTGTCAGGCCGGCAGCCCGAGCTCCCGTGCGATCAGCATCCGCTGCACCTCGCTGGTGCCCTCGCCGATCTCCAGGATCTTGGAGTCGCGCCACATCCGGGCCACCGGGTACTCGTTCATGAAGCCGTAGCCGCCGTGGATCTGGGTCGCGTCGCGGGCGTTGTCCACCGCCACGGTCGAGGAGTACAGCTTGGCGATCGCCGCCTCCTTCTTGAACGTCTCACCCGCCAGCAGCCGCGAAGCCGCGTCCCGCCAGCCGATCCGCGCCATATGGGCCCGCATCTCCATGTCCGCGATCTTGAACTGGATCGCCTGGTTGGCGCCGATCGGCTTCCCGAAGGCGTGCCGCTCGGCGGCGTACTTCACCGACTCGTCCACGCAGCCCTGCGCGAGGCCCGTCGACAGCGCCGAGATGGCGATCCGGCCCTCGTCCAGGATCCGCAGGAACTGGGCGTAGCCGCGGCCCTCCTCGCCCAGCAGGTTCTCCAGCGGAACCCGTACGTCGGTGAAGGACAGCTCGCGGGTGTCCGAGGCGTTCCAGCCGACCTTGGAGTACGGGGCGGCGACCGTGAAGCCGGGGGTGCCGGACGGCACGATGATCGAGGAGATGCGCGGGGCGCCGTTCTCCTTGCGGCCGGTCACCGCGGTGACCGTCACCAACTCGGTGATGTCGGTGCCGGAGTTGGTGATGAAGCACTTGGAGCCGTTGATCACCCACTCGCCGCTCGCCTCGTCGCGCACGGCCGTCGTCCGGGTGCCGCCCGCGTCCGAACCGCCGTCCGGCTCGGTCAGCCCGAACGCGCCGAGCGCCTCGCCCGAACAGAGCTTCGGCAGCCACTGCTGCTTCTGCTTCTCGGTGCCGAAGCGGAACACCGGCATCGCGCCGAGCGAGACCCCGGCCTCCAGGGTGATCGCCACGGACGAGTCGACCCGGGCCAGTTCCTCCAGCGCGATGCCGAGGGCGAGGTAGTCGCCGCCCATCCCGCCGTACTCCTCCGGGAACGGCAGCCCGAACAGGCCCATCCGCCCCATCTCCCGCACGATCTCGTACGGGAACTCATGGCGCTCGTAGAAGTCGCCGATCTTCGGTGCGACCACGTCGTGCGCGAACGCCTCGACGGTGCGTCGCAGTTCCTCGTGCTCGGCGGTCAGCCGGTGGTCCAGGGACATGTGGACGGTCACTCCTTGTGGGACTGTGTTCACGGCGCCGAGAGTGCTCGGACGGTACGGGACGGGCTGGGTCGGCCCAGCTGTTCGGCGAGCCACACGCTGGTGGCGGTGAGCGCGTCGAGGTCGACCCCGGTTTCGATGCCGAGGCCGTCGAGCATCCACACGAGATCCTCGGTGGCGAGATTTCCGGTCGCGCTCTTCGCGTACGGGCAGCCGCCGAGGCCGCCCGCGGAGGCGTCCACGGTGGTGACGCCGTGCTGGAGCGCAGCCAGGGTGTTGGACAGGGCCTGTCCGTACGTGTCGTGGAAGTGCACCCCGATCGTGTCGGTGGGCACCCCCGCCTCGTTCAGTGCGGACAGCAGTGCCCGGACGTGGCCCGGTGTGGCGACGCCGATGGTGTCGCCGAGCGAGAGCTCGTCGCAGCCGAGGTCCATCAGCGCCCTGGCCACCCGGACGACCTGGCCCACCGGTACCGCCCCCTCCCACGGGTCGCCGAAGCACATCGACAGGTAGCCGCGCACATGCACCCGGTCCGCCTTGGCGCGGGCCACGACGGGCTCGAACATGGCGAGCGACTCGTCGACGGTGCGGTTGAGGTTGCGGGCGGCGAACGTTTCCGTCGCGGAGCCGAAGACGGCGATCCGGCGGGCGCCGAGCGCGAGTGCCCGGTCCAGCCCCCGTTCGTTCGGCACCAGGACCGGGAGCGCCACGTCGCCCACGTCCCCTATGTCGCCGAGCAGCGGGAACAGCTGCTCGGCGTCGGCCAGTTGGGGCACCCACTTGGGGTGGACGAAGCTCGTCGCCTCGATCGTGGAGAGCCCGGCGACCGCGAGCCGGCGGATGAACTCCGCCTTCACCCCGGTCGGCACGACCGCCTTCTCGTTCTGGAGCCCGTCGCGGGCGCCGACCTCGTGGATCCGGATCCGGGCGGGCAGGCCGGGCGCGGCCACGGTCGTCGGCAGGGTGCGGTCGGTGCTCATGCTTCCTCCCCGGCGGCGGCCACGGGGGTGACCACGGCCAGTACCTGGTCCATGGCGACCGTGGTCCCGGCGGTGACGTCGAGTTCGGTGACGGTGCCGGCGTGCGGGGCGGAGATGACGTGTTCCATCTTCATCGCCTCCACCACCAGCAGGCTCTGCCCGGCCGCGACCTCGTCGCCGACGGCCACCTTCACCACCGTGACGGTGCCCGGCATGGGCGCGGCGAGGGTGTCGGCCCCGGAGCGGGCGGCGCCGGTCAGCGACGCCTCCACCGGGTCGTGGTCCCGGACGTGCCAGGTGTCGCCGTCCCGGCCGAGCCAGCGGCCCTCCGGGGATGCGGCATGGGCGAACGAGTGCGTGACACCGGCCAGTTCGAGGGTGACGCGACGTCCGTCATCGGCGATCAGCCGGGCCGTCTCGGCGCCGCCGGGCAGCGGGCCCAGCGGCCCGCAGGTGCCCGAGTCGGGGGCCGGCGGCTGCGCGCCCTCGCCGACATGGCCGAAGGTCACCTCGGTGCCCGCGCCGCACGGACGCACGCCCACCTGGACCGGGTCGTGGCCGGGAATCCGGAAGTGCCGCACCGTCCGGGCCGGGGTGCCGCCGAGCCGCCAGCCGTCACCGGCCGAGAACGGGTCGGCCCAGGTCAGCGGGCCGGCGGGGGCGGGGGAGTGCTGCCGCAGCAGCGCGGCGGCCGCGTACACCTCCTCCGGCACCCCGTCCGGCACCAGCGCGTCCACCTCGCGCTCCACCAGACCGGTGTCGAGATCGCCCGCCACCACGGCCGGGTGGCCGAGGAGGCGGCGCAGGAAGCCCGCGTTGGTCGGGACGCCGAGGACCACCGTGTCCGCGAGCGCCGCCCGCAGCCGGCGCAGGGCCGTCGCCCGGTCGGGGCCGTACGCGATGACCTTCGACAGCATCGGGTCGTAGAGGCTGCCGACCTCGCCGCCCTCGCCGAGCCCCGAGTCCGTCCGCACCCCGCCGCCCTGCGGCTCGTGCAGCGCCAGCACGGCGCCGCCCGAGGGCAGGAAGCCGCGCGCCGGGTCCTCGGCGCAGATCCGGGCCTCGACGGCGTGCCCGGTGAGCGTGATGTCGTCCTGCCCGAACGGGAGCCGCTCACCGGCCGCGACCCGCAGCTGCCACTCCACCAGATCGAGGCCGGTGATCAGCTCGGTCACCGGGTGCTCCACCTGGAGGCGGGTGTTCATCTCCATGAAGCAGTACGCGGCGGGGTCGCTGCCCGGGACGATGAACTCCACCGTGCCCGCGCCGACATAGCCGCAGGAGCGGGCCGCCCGGACGGCGGCCTCGCCCATCGCCGCCCGGGTCTTCTCGTCGAGCAGGACGGACGGCGCCTCCTCGATGATCTTCTGGTGGCGCCGCTGCAGCGAGCACTCGCGCTCGCCGAGGTGCACCACGTTGCCGTGCCCGTCCGCCAGCACCTGGATCTCGATGTGGCGCGGCCGGTCGATCCACCGCTCCACCAGCAGGGTGTCGTCGCCGAAGGAGGCGCGCGCCTCGCGCCGGGCCGCGGCGATCTCGTCCGCGAGCAGCGCCGCGTCGCGCACCAGCCGCATGCCCTTGCCGCCGCCGCCCGCCGAGGGCTTCAGCAGCACCGGCATGCCGATCTCGTTCGCCGCGTCGGCCAGCCGGCCGTCGGTCAGGTCGCTTCCGGTGGAGCCGGGAACGACCGGGACGCCGGCCGCGGCGACCGTCTCCTTGGCCCGGATCTTGTCGCCCATCAGCGCGATGGCGGCGGCGGGCGGTCCGATGAAGACCAGACCCGCGTCAGCGCACGCCTGGGCGAAGCCCGCGTTCTCGGCGAGGAAGCCGTAGCCGGGGTGGACGGCCTGCGCGCCGCTGCGGCGGGCCGCCTCCAGCAGCCGGTCCGCCGAGAGATAGCTCTCGGATGCCGGGGCGGGGCCGATCCGTACCGCCGTATCGGCCTCCCGCACGTGCCGGGCGTCCGCGTCCGCGTCGCTGAAGACGGCGACCGAGCGCACTCCCAGTTCGCGCAGGGTCCGGATGACCCGGACCGCGATCTCGCCGCGGTTGGCGACGAGAACGGTGTCGAACATCGTCATCTGTTCCTCACATCCGGAAGACGCCGAAACCGGCATCGCCCAACGGGGCGTTGGCGCAGGCGGTCAGGGCGAGCCCCAGCACCTGCCGGGTCTCCATCGGGTCGATCACACCGTCGTCCCAGAGCCGGGCGGTGGCGTAGTACGCGTTGCCCTGGCTTTCGTACTGCTCGCGGATCGGGGCCTTGAACGACTCCTCGTCCTCGGCGCTCCAGTCGTCGCCCAGCTGGTCGCGCTTGACCGTGGCCAGGACGGACGCGGCCTGCTCGCCGCCCATGACGGAGATCTTGGCGTTGGGCCACATCCACAGGAAGCGGGGGCTGTAGGCCCGGCCGCACATCGAGTAGTTGCCCGCGCCGTAGGACCCGCCGACCACCACGGTCAGCTTCGGCACCCGGGTGCAGGCGACGGCGGTGACCATCTTGGCGCCGTGCTTGGCGATGCCGCCGGCCTCGTAGTCACGGCCCACCATGAATCCGGAGATGTTCTGGAGGAACACCAGCGGGATGCCGCGCTGGTCGCACAGCTCGATGAAGTGCGCGCCCTTCTGGGCGGACTCGGAGAACAGGATGCCGTTGTTGGCGACGATCCCGACCGGATGGCCGTGGAT
This sequence comes from Streptomyces sp. NBC_01260, assembly GCF_036226405.1. Lineage (NCBI taxonomy): Bacteria > Bacillati > Actinomycetota > Actinomycetes > Kitasatosporales > Streptomycetaceae > Streptomyces > Streptomyces sp. NBC_01260. Next base: position 5,487,011 of record NZ_CP108464.1, read on the forward strand.
GTGTGCGAAGCCGGTGATCAGCGTCGTCCCGTACTCGGCCTTGAACTCCGCGAAGCGCGAGCCGTCGACCACCCGGGCGATCACCTCGCGTACGTCGTACGGGGTGCGGGAGTCGACGGGCACGGCCCCGTACAGACCGGCGGGATCGACCGCCGGCTCGTCGGCCGGCCGCACGGACCAGGGCAGTTCGCCCCGGTCCGGCAGGGTCGCCACGATGTTGCGCACGATCCGCAGCGCGTGCGCGTCGTCCTCGGCGAGGTGGTCGGTGACCCCCGACGTACGGGAGTGGACCTCGCCGCCGCCCAGCTCCTCGGCCGTCACGACCTCACCGGTCGCGGCCTTCACCAGCGGCGGCCCGCCCAGGAAGATCGTCCCCTGGTTCCGGACGATCACGGCCTCGTCGCTCATCGCGGGGACGTACGCCCCGCCGGCCGTGCAGGACCCCAGCACCGCCGCGATCTGCGGGACACCGGCCCCGGACATCCGGGCCTGGTTGTAGAAGATCCGTCCGAAGTGCTCCCGGTCCGGGAACACCTCGTCCTGCATCGGCAGGAAGGCGCCGCCCGAGTCCACCAGGTACAGGCAGGGCAGCCGGTTCTCCAGCGCCACCTCCTGGGCCCGCAGGTGCTTCTTCACGGTCATCGGGTAGTACGTGCCGCCCTTGACGGTCGCGTCATTGGCGACGATCACGCACTCCCGGCCGCTGACCCGCCCGATCCCGGCGATCACCCCGGCGGCCGGTGCGGCGCCCCCGTACAGCCCCTCGGCCGCCAGCGGGGCCAGCTCCAGGAAGGGGGAGCCCGGATCGAGCAGGGTGTCCACCCGCTCCCGGGGCAGCAGCTTGCCGCGCGCCACATGCCGGGCGCGGGCCTTCTCACCCCCGCCGAGCCTGGCCGTGGCGAGCCGCTTGCGCAGCTCGTCGGCGAGCGCGTGATGCGCCGCCTCGTTGGCCTGCCAGGCCTCGGAGGCGGGATCGGCCGCGCTCGCCAGCACCGGTGCCTGCTGCATCCTGTCGAGCCCCCTTGCCCGTACCGCAGTGGTGACGGCCTCGCCCGCGAGGCCGTTAATGAGCGTTAACGTCTCTTCAGGTTAACGACCGCTAACCCCCCTGTCTAGAATGACTGGTCATGAGCACCCATGCCGCCGCCCGCGTCGCGGCTCCCACCCGCCGTGAGCAGATCCTCAAGGAGGCCGCCCGCCTCTTCGCCGAGCGCGGCTTCCACGGCGTCGGCGTCGACGAGATAGGTGCCGCCGTCGGCATCAGCGGCCCCGGCCTCTACCGCCACTTCCCCGGCAAGGACGCGATGCTCGCCGAGCTGCTGGTGGGCATCAGCGAGCGGCTGCTGGCCGGCGGGGAGCTGCGCGCGTCCGAGGACGCCGCCTCCCCCGACGGGTCGCGGGAGGCGCTCCTGGACGCGCTCATCGAGGGCCACATCGACTTCGCCCTCGACGACCGCCCCCTGATCACCCTGCACGACCGGGAGCTGGACCGCCTGCGGGACGCCGACCGCAAGCGGGTGCGCCGGCTCCAGCGGCAGTACGTCGAGGTGTGGGTCGGCGTCGTCCGCGACCTCTACCCGGACCTCCTTGAGCACGAGGCGCGTGCCGCGGTGCACGCCGTCTTCGGCCTGCTGAACTCCACCCCGCACCTGGGCCGCCCCGGCGCCCTGCCCGACCGCACCGACACGGCGGCGCTGCTGCACCGGCTGGCCCGGGGCGCCTTCGACGCGGCGGGCGGTGGGCGGCCGTCGCGCGGCGGTGCTCCGCAATAGGCCGGCCGGAAAGCGCACCCCGGACCACCGGGTGTGAATCCGCGCCGACTTTTCCCCACCACTCCCTTTCGCCTGAGTTGTTTCGGCGGGGTGCGGACATAGGCTTCGGGACGGTCGCGTCCGCGCCTGATGGGGAATTGAATGAAAAACTGCCAGGTATCGATCGTCGTCCCTTGCTATAATGAGGATGCGGCCGTCAAGGCGTTTCACTGCGCATTGGTCGCCGCTCTCGAACCGACCGGGAAGAGCTTCGAGGTCTGCTACGTCGACGACGGCAGCGAAGATCTCACCCGTGCCGAACTGATCCACCTGGCCGCCGTCGACGAACGGGTCCGGTACACCGCCTTCAGCCGTAATTTCGGCAAGGAGGCCGCCATGCTCGCCGGGCTCCGGATGTCCTGCGGGGATTCCGTGGTGCTCATGGACGCCGACCTCCAGCATCCGCCCGGACTCCTGCCCCGCATGATGGAGTTGAGCCGGCACGGATACGACCAGGTGATCGCCCGGCGCGACCGCGAGGGCGAGGGCGCCCTGCGTTCGCTCCTCAGCCGCTCCTACTACCGCGCCATGGGGCACTTCATGGACGTGTCGGTGGTCGACGGCGAGGGGGACTTCCGGCTGCTGTCCCGCCGTGCGGTGGACAGCGTGCTCTCGCTCCCCGAGTCCAACCGGTTCTCCAAGGGGATCTTCTCCTGGATCGGTTTCGACACCACCAGCTTCACCTACCACAACGCCCAGCGGGTGGCGGGGCGCTCGAAGTGGGGCAGCAGGCGGCTGCTCAACTACGGCATCGACGGGCTGATCTCCTTCAACAACCGCCCCCTGCGGCTGGCCATCTACGGGGGCCTCCTGATGGCCCTGGCGGCGATGGGATACGCCCTGTGGATCATCGTGGAGGTGGCACGCAACGGGGTGGGGGTGCCCGGCTACACCACCCTGCTGACCGCCATCGTGGCGCTCGGCGGCATCCAGCTGGCCACGCTCGGAATCATCGGTGAATACGTCGGCCGGATCTACTGCGAGACGAAGAACCGCCCGCACTACCTGATCCGGGAAACCAGCGAGCAGCCGGCTCCCGCCGCTCCCGCCGCGATCGACCGGCCGTTACGGGTGAGAGGCGGCGGCGCGAGTGCCTTTGGATCGGGCCGTTCCCGGACCGTGCGCCAATTCCTCACGTTCGCCATGATCGGCGTCGTCAACACAGCGGTCTACCTGACCGTGTACGCGACGCTCAACCGCTGGATTCCGTATCTGACCGCCCATGTCATCGGCTATTGCGTCAGTATTATCGGCTCCTTCCTGCTCAACTCCTACATCACCTGCCGGACCACTCCGACCTGGCGGGCCTTCGTCCGCTTTCCGCTGTCGAGCCTCGTCAATCTCGTCCTGTCCGGGGCGCTGCTCTATGTCGGAGTGAGTCATCTGGGCATGGGAAAGAACATCGCCGCGCTGACCGCCGGAATTCTCGCCACCCCGTTCTCCTTCCTGCTCGCCCGGTGGGCGATCACCTCCGGCGCGGCCATGACCAGGCAGCCGGAACCGCTGGCCGGCAGCCGGACCGGCCGCTCCGGCGACTGACCTCCCACCGCACCGGCACGGCACACGTACGCAGCGGCATCGCACGAAGGGCACCGGCACATCCATGACCGCGGAAGCATCGGGAACAGCGGATACCCCGCCGACGGCGCAGGACGCGCCCCACCGGCAGGACGGCCCACGGGCCCCGCGGCCCCGCATGCCGCTCTGGGCGGCCGCTCTCACCGTGTTCCCGCTTGCCCTGCTGGCCGCGTCCTTCTGGATCGGCCGGCTGGTGCGGCCGGGCGGCGACGACTGGTGCTTCCTGCCCGTCCTGCGCGACGAAGGCGTCTTCGGCATGATCGGGAAGTTCTATCTGCACGACAACGGGCGCATCGCCAACGCACTGATGGTCGCGCTCTACGGGGCAGGGGGCGTGGCGGGCCATCAGTGGTACGCCACCGTCAGCGGGCTGCTGATCCTGGCCGCGGTGTGGGCCCTCATCCCGGCCGCGCTGCGCGTTGCCGGACGGACCGCGCCGCGCGGAGTGCCCCTGCTCGTCGCGTCGATGACCGTGGTGGTGTTCTTCTTCGCCACCCCCAACACGTACAAGACGTTCTACTGGCCGGCCTCCTCCGTCTCGCACACCGTCGCCCCGGCACTGGCCGCTGCCGCGGTGATCCCGCTGCTGCGGGCGCGGTCGCGGCGGGGAGGGATCTTCGCGCTGTGCGTCGCAGCCGTGACGGGGCTCTTCATCGGGACCCTCTCGGAAGGGACCTCGATCGTCGCGGGCGTCCTGCTCTGCACCGCTCTGCTGCTCAGCCTCCGGTCGCGGCCGGGCCCCGCCCGCAGCCGCACCCGTCTCTGGTGCGGCGTCGCGCTGGCCGCCCTCGTGGCGGGGATGATCATCCTCTACACGTCGCCGGGGTCCCGGGTCCGCCGTGACCGGTTCGGCACCGGTGCCACGTCCGTCGTCGACACCGGGTCGCTGGCCGACGCGCTGCGGACGTACGGCGACATCCTGGGGGTCGTCCTCACCACCTGGACCTACCTCGGCGCACTGGCCGTCGGCGTCCTGCTGGGCCTGCTGCTGCGCGAGAGCGGCCCGGCCGCCGACGGGCCCCCGCGCAGCGGGCCACTCCTCCCGGCCCTGGCCGGGGTGGCGGCGTTCCTGGTGTCCGGGTACCTCTGCACCCTCGTCACCCTCCCCGCCTTCGCGCACAGCATGCTGACGTATGGCACCCGCACCTGGAACGACTACCTCTTCGTCTACGTACTGCTGCTCGCCGGACTCGGCGCCCTGCTCGGCAACGCCCTGCGCGCCCACGGGCGGGGCACCGCCGCCGCGACGGGAACGGCGGCGGCGCTCTGCGCGGGGGTCTGCGTGGGGCTGGCCGTACCGCTGACCGGCCTGGCAACCGACATGGGCGTACGGGCCCGGCACTGGGACCGCCAGGACCGGCTGCTGCGCGAGGAGGCGGCCAAGGGCGCCGAGGTCCTGCCGTACGTACCGGCCTCGGTGGGGCAGATGCGCGACCCGTTCGGCAACCACGGCCGCAGCGTGTGGCCGGCCCCGTGCACGGCGCAGTACTACCACCTGAAGCGGATCACCTACGCGACCCGGCCGGCTCCCGGGCCGACACGCTGACGCAACCGGCCCGGCTCCACCGCCTCCCTCCCTCGTTTCCGGACCCGCGAACGCCAACCACCTCATACGAACGACACGCAGCGCACCCCTGACGGCACAATGGGTGCATGCCGATACCCAGCCGCGCCGCCCTCGTCGAACATCTCGTCCGCACGCGTATAGCCGGAGACGTCGCGACCCCGCGTGACAACAACCTCTCCCACTACCGCAAGCTCGCCAACGGCGACCGCCACTTCTGGCTGGGCCTGGAGCTCGGCGACCGGTGGCGCGACGAGCAGGACGTGCTGGCCGTGATGGCCGAGCGGTGCGGGGTCAGCGACGACCCGGAGCACCGGTTCGGCCAGGACACCATCGACCCCGAGCTGACCGTCGACGCCCTGGAGCGCGCGGCGGCCCGGCTGCGCAAGGCGGCCGACGGGAACGAGCGGGTGCTGTTCGCCACCGGCCACCCGGGCGGTCTGCTGGACGTCCACCGGCAGACGGCGGCCGCCCTGCGGACCGCCGGCTGCGAGATCGTCCGGATCCCGTCCGGGCTGATGGCGGACGAGGGCATGGTCTTCCAGTTCGCGGACGTCGCCGTGCAGGAGCGCGGCGCGACCCTCTGGCACACCCACTCCCCGGCCCCGATGGCGGCGATCCTGGACGGCATGGAGCGGGAGGGGCGCCCCATGCCCGACCTGGTCGTCGCCGACCACGGCTGGGCCGGGTGCGCGGCGCAGCGCGGGCTGGACGCCATCGGATACGCGGACTGCAACGACCCGGCGCTGTTCCTGGGGGAGTCCGAGGGCACCCTCCAGGTGGCCGTCCCGCTGGACGACCACGTGCTGGACCCGCGCTTCTACGACCCGATGACGGACTACCTGCTGGAGGCGGCCGGACTGCTCTGAGCGGTACGGGCCATCGGCGTCGTCGAGATCCTTGGTGCCGCCGGCCTCGTACTGCCGCCGCTCACGGGCATCGTGCCCGGCCTCGCGATCGCGGCCGCGATCGGCCTGGTGGTGCTCCAGGTGATGGCGGCGGGCCTGCACCTGTCCCGGGGCGAGGCCAGGCAGACCGGTCTGAACGCCGCGCTCGTCGTGCTGGCGGCAGCGGCCGCGGTGCTCGCCCCGGCCTGGTGACCCGACCGGTCCGGCCCCGGTTCAGCCCGCTCCTTCACCCTCACCGGGCCCGGCCATCGGGTTTCCCCCGGCGGCGCGGGCCCGGCGCCGCTGTTCGAGCCCCGGCGTCGGGTCCAGATAGACCCGCCGGATCGACGGATACCGCTCCCGCAACTGCTGCTCGGCCTCCTCGCAGGCCCACTCGACCTCCTCGGCGCTGGCCACGTCCCGGAAGTCGATCTTCGCGGCGATCAGGATCTCGGCCGGGCCCTGGATGAGCGTCGTCAGCTCCAGTACGTCGATGATGTGCGGCACCGTCAGCAGTTCCTCCCGCACCCCCGCCCGCATCGACTGCGACACCGGCCGGCCGATCAGCAACTGGGCGTTGGACCGGCCGAGCACCCAGGCCACGTACACGAGCAGCGCGCCGATCAGGATCGACGCGACACCGTCCCAGACCCCGGAGCCCGACAGCTGACCCCCGAGCAGCCCGCCCGCGGCCAGCAGCAGACCCACCAGAGCCGCCGAGTCCTCCATCACGACGGCCTTGACGGCGGTGTCCGGGGTGAGCCGGAAGTAGCGAGTGGCGGGAGTCCCCAGCCGGACGGCCTCCCCGCGCACCTGCCGCAGTCCGGTGCGCAGCGAGTAGCCCTCCAGCAGGAAGGCCACGCCCAGCACGATGTACGAGACGAGCGGATCGCCGAGGTCCTCGCCCGCGATCAGGGTGTGAACGCCGTCGTAGACCGAGAAGACCGCGCCGCCGACGAAGGTGGCGACGGAGGCGAGCATCGCCCAGATGTACCGTTCGGGGCCGTAACCCAGCGGGTGTTCCTCGTCCGCGGGCTTCTCGCTGCGCTTGAGCGCGGTGAGCAGCAGCACCTCGGTGACGGTGTCGGCGACCGAGTGGGCCGCCTCGGCGAGCATCGCGCTCGATCCGCTGATCAGCCCCGCGACGGCCTTCGCCACGGCGATGCCGAGATTGGCGGCCGCCGCGACGATGACGGTGAACGTGGACTCGCCGCCGGCTGGTTTCTCGTCACTCATGGTGGGGAGTATGTCCGCAGCCGGGCCCGGCATGTCCGACGCGCGGCCGGGGCCCGTTCAGTCCGTCCGGGGGACCCGGATCACGCCCTCCTGGATGACGGTGATCGCCAGCCGGCCGTCCTGCGTGTAGATACGGGCCTGGCCCAGCCCGCGCCCGCCGGACGCGGACGGCGACTCCTGGTCGTACAGCAGCCACTCGTCCGCCCGGAACGGCCGGTGGAACCACATCGCGTGGTCCAGGCTCGCGCCCACCACGTCGCCGACCGCCCAGCCGCCGCGCCCGTGGGCCAGGAGCACCGAGTCGAGCAGCGTCATGTCGGAGACGTACGTCGCCATGCAGACGTGCAGCAGCGGGTCGTCCGCCAGCTTGCCGTTGGTACGGAACCACACCTGCGAACGCGGCTCGCGCGGCTCCCCGACGGTGCCGAACGGCGGGGCGTCCACGTATCGCAGATCGACCGCGGCCCGTGCCTCGATCAGCCGGTCCACGACACCCGGATCGCTGAACCGGTCCGCGTAGCGCGGCAGCATCTCGGCGGCCGTGGGCAGCGTCTCCGGATCGGGTGCGGCCGGCATGTCCGCCTGGTGCTCCAGGCCCTCCTCGTACGTCTGGAAGGACGCGGAGAGGTGGAAGATCGGCTGCCCGTGCTGGACGGCGACGACCCGCCGGGTGGTGAAGGAACGCCCGTCCCGGATGCGGTCGACGCTGTAGACGATCGGCGCGCCGGGGTCGCCCGCCCGCAGGAAGTACGAATGCAGCGAGTGGGCGCTCCGGTCGGCCGGGACGGTACGGCCCGCGGCGACCAGCGCCTGGGCCGCGACCTGTCCGCCGAAGACGCGGGGCACGAGTGCCGAACGGCTCGTGCCCCGGAAGATGTCCCGCTCGATCTGTTCCAGGTCGAGCAGCTGGAGCAGATCGAGCAGGGAGTCGTGTGCTGTGCTCATGGAGAAGAACGTAGCCGCTCTACAAGCCCATGGACTTGGCGATGATCGACTTCATGACCTCGCTGGTGCCGCCGTAGATCCGGTTGACCCGGTTGTCCGCGTACAGGCGGGCGATCGGGTACTCGTTCATGAAGCCGTAGCCGCCGTGCAGTTGGAGGCAGCGGTCGATCACGCGGTGCGCGACCTCGGTGCAGAACAGCTTCGCGGAGGCGGCCTCCGCGGCGGTCAGCTCGCCCTGGTCCAGCGCCTCGAGCGCGCGGTCGGCGACGGCCTGGGCCGCGTCCACCTCGGCCTGGCAGGCGGCCAGCTCGAACTTGGTGTTCTGGAACGAGGCGACGGTCTTGCCGAACACGGTCCGGTCCAGCACGTACTCCTTGGCGAACCGGACGGCGGCCGCGGCCTGCGCGTACGCGCCGAAGGCGATGCCCCAGCGCTCGGAGGCCAGGTTGGTGCCGAGGTAGCCGAAGCCCTTGTTCTCCTCGCCGAGCAGGTCCTCGGCCGGGACCTTGACGTCGACGAACGCCAGCTCGGCGGTGTCGGAGGTGCGCAGACCGAGCTTGTCGAGCTTGCGGCCGACCGAGTAGCCCGCGGACTTGGTGTCGACGGCGAAGAGCGAGATACCGAAGCGGCGGTCGTCCTCGCGGGGGGCGGAGGTGCGGGCGCAGACGATGACCCGGTCGGCGTGCACACCACCGGTGATGAAGGTCTTGGCGCCGTTGAGGACGTAGTGCGTGCCGTCCTCGGAGAGCTTGGCGGTGGTCTTCATGCCCGCGACGTCGGAGCCGGTGCCCGGCTCGGTCATCGCGAGGGCCCACATCTCCTCGCCGGTGGTGAACTTCGGCAGCCAGCGCTTCTTCTGCTCGTCGGTGGCGAGCATCTTGATGTAGGGCAGGCCGAGCAGCGTGTGCACCCCGGAACCGCCGAAGGAGACGCCCGCGCGGGCGGTCTCCTCGTAGATGACGGCCTCGTACTTGTGCGAGTCGATGCCCGCGCCGTCGTACTCCTCGTCCACCGTGATGCCGAAGACACCGAGCTCGCCGAGCTTGCCGTAGAACTCGCGCGGCACCACACCGGCGGCGAACCACTCGTCGTACACCGGCACGACCTCGGCCGCGATGAAGGCGCGGATGGTCTCCCGGAACGCCTCGTGGTCCTCGTTGAATACCGTACGGCGCACGGGGTGCCTCCCTGGTCGGCTTCGCTCGGCTCGGCTAAGCGCTTGCTCAGCCTTGGTTAAAAGTTACCCGGCAGTCACCGGGGCTGTCCAGGGTGATGCTGAGCACGCCCTCCTGTGCACCCCTCCCGGCGGCGGTACGGGTGAGGGCTCCGGAATGATCAGCCGTTCGGCAACCCGATCAAGGCGAGAGCGGTATGTTTCGGGAGGCCGAGGCCGGTTCTCAGACGCCCGGATGCCGGTGCCGGCCATTAGTCTGACCGCGAGAACATGCGAGAGGAGGACGCCGTGCTGCTGAGATTCCGTGTTGCAAACTTCAGGTCCCTTCGTGACGAGCAGGAGCTGTCCTTCGTCGCCGCTTCGGACGAAGGTCACTCGGCAGTCCGGCAAGTGGAGTTGGCCGACGGGCACGTCTCCGTGTTTCCTCTGGTCGGCATCTTCGGCGCGAACGCCTCAGGCAAGTCGAACGTGCTCGACGCTCTTGCCTCGATGAGGACGGCCGTCCTCAACTCCTACGCACAGTGGGCTTCGTATCGGGGCATCCCCCGCGAGGTCTTCGCACTGGACGCGAAGAGCACCGCCGAGCCGACCTTCTTCGAGGTCGATGTGGCGATTGACGGTGTTCGCTGGACCTACGGATTCGAGCTCGGCGAACAGCGCGTCGAGTCCGAATGGGTGCACAGCTATCCTCTGGGCCACCAGCAGGAGTGGATGGACCGGGACGCCTCACGGTCCGACGTCTACAGATGGCCGAGCAGCCGCGTGAAGGACCGCGCCCAACTGGTCCGCCGGACTCGCCCCAACGCCCTGCTGCTCTCGACGGCGGGCACGGACAATCATCCGCAGCTGTCTCCCCTCTTCCACTGGTTCCGGAGCCTGTGGCAGATCGGCCCGGAGACGGAGCGCCCGCAACGCGAAGCCTTCACGGCGTCGAAGCTCACAGGTGAGCAGGGATACCGCATCAAGGAACTGCTGCGCGTCGCCGACCTCGGTATTACGGACGCAGTGGTCGAACCGTCCGCGAACGGGCCCGGCAAGGTACGGCTGCTGCACCGCGCAGCGTCGGGTGAGGTCGCACTCGACTGGCAGCGGGAGTCCCTCGGTACCCGGTCCTGGTTCGCTCTCTTGGGCCCCATGCTGCTGACTCTCGACGATGGAGCGGTCCTTCTGCTCGACGAACTCGACGCCAGTCTGCACCCCCGGTTCGCCGCAGAGGTCATCCGCCTCTTCAAGGACCCACTGTCCAATCCGAACGCCGCCCAGCTGGTGTTCACCTCCCACGAGGCGACGGTGCTCAGCACGCCGACCGGAGAACGGCTCCTCGATGCCGGACAGGTCTGGTTCACGGAGAAGGACAAGGACGGCGCCACCGAGCTCTATCCGCTGAGCTCCATGTCGCCGGGCGCCCACGAAGACCTGGCGAAGTCCTACCTGGAAGGTGCGTTCGGCGGCGTCCCGTCGCTCCTGGCCGGGCAGATCGTCCGTCGCCTGGGGGCAGTGCGGGACGAGGGCACCGAGAGTGCGGAGCACGTCTGATGGCGAAGAGGACCAAGGGGAACGCGTCCCTCACATCGGGTAAGGCGCACGGTCGCGGGCGCAGCCGGGTCGTGTACGTCTTCACCGAGGGCAAGGTCACCGAGCCGGAGTACATCAAAGCCGTCCGGCAGCTCGGCACGCTCAAGCAACCGGGGACCACCGTTGACGTCCAGATCGCCAATGCCTCGGACGAGGGATCGCAGCGCAAGCCGCTGATCCTCGTGGAGAAGGCGATCGCCTTGCTTCGCGAGAAGAGTAGGGAGGCCAAGCGGGCCGGCTTGGCCAAGGCGCTGTGGCCCCAGGTCTGGTGCCTGTTCGACAGGGACCAGCACGAGGGGGTGGAGACCGCGCTGTCCCGAGCCAAGAAGGCCGGCGTGGAGGTCGCTTACTCGCACCCCTGCTTCGAGATCTGGCGCGTGCTGCACCTGAAGCCCGTCACGGGGACCTTCGGCGGGGTCTGCGGTATGGCGGAACAGCGGCTTCCCTCTGACTGGCACCAGGTGCCCGGCGGCATCAAGGCCGTCATCCCGAAGCAGATCGAGAACCGCTTCGCCGATGCTAAGAAGCACGCTCTCGATATGAATGCCGAGCACCCCGACTACATCGCGAAAGCTCACCGCGACCCGTACACGGATGTCTTCGAGTTCGTCGAGAAGGGTCTCGGCATTGCGTCGTACTGACGCCCACTGCGGGGGCCTCGGCACCGGACCAGTGGATTTCTACCCCGTCCCGCGACAGCCGTAGGGTGCCCTGGGTATCTCAGTCTAGGGAGTCGGTACGTGGCCAAGCTCACGCTCGCGCGGTTGGAGCGGCATCTGTTCGCCGCTGCGGACGTCCTCCGGGGCACGATGGACGCCTCCGAGTACAAGGACTACATCTTCGGCCGCTGTTCCTGAAGCGGGCGAACGACGAGTTCGAGGCCGCCCGCGAACAGATCAGGGACCAGGCGGTCAAGGAGCTGGGCCTGTCCTCCGACGATCTTGAGGGCTACCTGGAGGAGGAGTTCACCTACAGCGACCGCGACGTGCTGTTCGTCCCGAGGAACGCGCGCTGGAAGTGGATCTCCTCCGGCACCCACAACCTCGTCGAGGGCCGGCTGCGCCCCGCCCTTCAGGCACTGGAGCTCCAGAACAGCAAGCTCAAGGGCCTCTTCGACCACCTCGACTTCAACCGCATCGGCGGATCCGGCGCGGCCAAGCTCGCCGACCAGCGGCTGAAGCTCCTCATCGCACACTTCGGGCGCATCCGACTGCGTACGGATGACTTCGAGTTCCCGGACCTCATCGGCGCCGCGTACGAGTACCTGATCAAGGAGTTCGCGGACACGGCGGGCCGTAAGGGCGGGGAGTTCTACACCCCGCGCGCGGTGGTCCGAGGTGTACCGACTCCTGGACCAGCTCCTGACGGACGACCCCGGGATCGGGTGGGCGGACGGTCAGGACGCACGTCTGCTGGTCGGCGATGTGTGCGATGTCGCGGCGAGCACCATGTCATCGGTCTCGTACCAGGGACAGCACCAGGACCTCAACACGCTCGCCCACGGAATCAATACTCAGCTCGTCCGCGGTGGGGTCCGACCCGCGGCCGGGGACTGGGCACCCCTGCGGAGCGTCGCGCAGCGGCTCGCCGCCTACGCGCAGGACAACCGGCAGCAGTTTCTGAGGCGGGCGAGGGGAGAATAGGGGGGTGACCACGCTCGCAGACCGCCCTCCCGCTCCGCCGCTCGCCGAAGGCGACCAGCTCGCCATCGACGGTCTGGTGCTGTGTGTGCGGGCGAGCAAGCGGAGGAAGCGGTTCGCGCTGACCGTGGAATCCGACGCGAGCCTCACCCTGCACGCTCCCGACGGAAGCCCTGCCGCGGAGGCGGAGGAATTTGTACGGGCGCACTGGTCCTGGCTGGTATCGAAACTCGGAATACGAGAGCGGACGCGGCCACTGAACCCTGCCAAGCGCCTGATCGAGGGAGAGGTGTTTCGCTACCTCGGGCGGACCTACCGGCTGGCGCTCTCCGACGACGTGCCGGCCGGTGGGCAGATGCGGCTGATCGCCGGTCGCCTGGTCCTGGGGGCCGCCGACGCGGAGGCCCCCGGTCGGGGCCGTGCCGCCCTCGTCGACTGGTACAGCAGGGCAGGTCAGACCTGGGCCGCGGGGCGCCTCCAGCCGTGGGCCGCCCGCATGGCTGTGCCCGAGCCCGCGATGGAGGTGCGCGACCTCGGCCAGCGTGGGGCTCGTACGCCCCCGAGGGCGGTCTTGGCCGGATGAGTCTCGGGTGGCCCCTGTTCCAGCTGCCCATGCATCTGGTGGACTACGTCATCGCCCATGAGCTGGCCCACGTCAGGGTTCCCGGGCACGGCGCTGACTTCTGGCGGCTGCTCGGCCTGGCGCTTCCCGAGTTCGAAGCGCGCCGTATGGAACTTGACGAGCTGGGGCGGCGCATGTGGATGGGCGACATCGCTTAGTACTGGCTCATCCGGGTGGTTTGAGGGTGCCTTCGGGGATACGGAGGGAGCCGGCCGCGGCCGCACCTCAGATGCCGAGCCGGGCGGCGATCCCGTCCAGTACGCAGTCCAGGCCCGTCTCGAACGCCCAGGTCGCATCGTCCTTGCGGGTCGCCCGCAGCCCGTAGCGCTGGTACGTGGGGTAGCGGCCGGTCTCCATCAGGTAGATCATCTGCGGCTCCAGGCCCAGTCGCGTCTCGTCGCCGGATGACCAGCCCGCGGACTCGGTCCACTCCCGCAGGGCCACCTCCGACTGTCCCGCGCCATGGGCGAAGGCGCTGACGGTGCGGAAGGCGACCATCATCGAGTCCTCGTCGAGGCCGAGGCCGTCGAGCGCCGCCAGCTGCCGCTCGGCGATGGCTTGATGGATACGTTGTACATATCCATTGCTTCCCGAGGGATCCCATGCCCAGCACCCGCCCGCAGCTCTGCGTCGCCGTCGTCGGCAGTACCCGTGAGGGCCGCTTCGTACCCGTCGTCACCCAGTGGCTGAAGGGGCACCTGTCCCAGCGCGACGACATGGCCACGGATGTCGTCGACCTCGCCGAGACCCGCTGCCCACGGTCCTGCCCGCGTTCGGCCGGCCTCCCGCGCCGGGCACCGAGGAGGCACTCGCCCTGGTGTCACCGCGGCTCGCGGCAGCCGACGCGTTCATCTTCGTCATGCCGGAGTACAACCACAGCTTTCCCGCCTCCCTGAAGAACGCCATCGACTGGCACAACGAGCAGTGGCACGCCAAGCCGATCGCCTTCGTCTCCTACGGCGGCCTCTCCGGCGGCCTGCGCGCCGTGGAGCAACTCCGCGTCGTGATGGCCGAGCTGAACGCCACGACCATCCGCAACACGGTGAGCTTCCACAACGCCTACGGTCTGTTCGGCACGGACGGCACCGTCGACGACCCCCAGGTCGATGCGGCCGCCAAGGCGCTGCTGGACCAGCTCGCCCGGTGGGCGCTCGCGCTGCGTGACGCCAGGACCGCTGCCCCGTAAGCGGCCTGACGATGAATCACGCATCTGGGGGCAACCATGAGCCAGGACACGAAGGACACGCACGACCGGCCGGAGCTGGAGGCCGCCCGACCACCCGCCGACGAGAGCGCAGGCCCGTCGAAACTCGTCCCGTTCGGCCTCCTCCTCGGCCTGCTTGACGGCACCATCGTCGGCACCGCCCTGCCGACGATCGTCGGCGACCTGGGAGGCCTCGACCACCTGTCCTGGGTGGTGACCGCCTATCTGCTCACCGCCTCCCTATCCACCCCATCTGGGGCCAGCTCGACGACCTGTACGGGCGCAAAGGCAGCTTCGTCTGGTCGATCACGGTGTTCCTCGCCGGATCCGTACTCTCCGGGCTCGCCCAGGACATGGGGCAGCTCATCGCCTTCCGCGCCGTTCAGGGGCTCGGCGCGGGCGGCCTCATGGTCGGCGCCATCTCTATCATCGGCGCCGTACGTCCTGGAGGAATCGGTCAGCCCGTCACCGCAGAATCCACTGCGGGGGCGGGCTCCTCCGCGTAGCGGCTCCGTCCCGGAAAGCGGAACGGAGAGCGGAACGGAAAGCGGAACGGAGAGCGGAACGGGAATGGCTCAAAGAGATCGCCTGCAGGTATGTGTACGCGGGCGAGCTGGGACCATTCCGACGCGTGCCCACCGGCTCGGCGGTCAGTTCGGTGGGAGCTCCTGAAATGAACAAGGCCGGCGTTGCGGGTCAGGAGGCGGCGGTTGGCGGTGGGGCGGCCGCAAAGCGGTCGTCGGCCCGGGCCAGTCGCAGCGTGATTCTCGTGACCTTCTGCTTGGCCGTGCTGATGTCGATCGTGGCGAGAGGATGTCCTCCCGGGGCGATCAGGTACACCGGTTCGCTGTTCACGGTGAGTCTGCATGCCGCCTGAATCCGATCACGGAATTGCACGGTCTCGGTGGCGATGTCGACAGCACCGATGACGGCGGTGCGGGCGCCGCGAGGCAGGAGTGCCGCGTCGGCGTCGCGGACGCTGTCAGAGGCGAGCAACTGGATCATCCTGCGCGTATCCCCGGTTCGGGCTGCTGTCAGGAAGGCTTCGACGATCGGCTGATCCGGTCGGCTGTGCTGTGCCGAGGCATCCTGGGCGCTGTCGAGGCGTTGCCGAGCCCGGCTGGCGTGCTTCTTGGCACTGGGCACTGTCCCGCCCAGCACGTCCGCGATCTGGTCGAACGGCACAGAGAACAGGTCGTGCAGGACGTACGCGACCCGTTGGGGCGGGGTCAACTGGTTCAACAGGACCATGAGCGCCCGGGAGACGTCCTCCGTGCGGAGGACCGCTTCGTCCGCAGCCAGTTCTGCGGCCGGGACGGCGCCCGCGAGCAGCGGCGCTTCGTTGCGACGGCGTCGGGCACGCAGCTCGTCAAGGCAGACCCTGGCGATGACAGTCGTGAGCCAGGCCGACGGGTTCTCGATCGATGGTGAGGATCGGGCAGTCATGGCCCGCAGCCATGCCGTTTGGACGGCATCCTGGGCGTCATGGGCCGAGCCGAGCATGCGGTGGGCAGCCGACAGCAGATGCGGTCGCGCGGCCTCGAATTCTTCGACCGTGATCGGCATGGGTGTCACCTTTCGGGGCCGGCGGACGTCAGGACGGTCGGTTGAACCCATTCCTGTTCGCATCCCGAGGAGATGACAACGTCATGAGCCTACAGACCGTGCGGTTCCGCACCGACAACGACACAGATGCCGAGGTCCGGTCGCAGCGCGCGAAGGTGTTCGCCGCCGTTCGGGAGGCATCACTCCAGGGCGCGGTCAGCACGGCGTACGCCAGTGAGTCGGCACCGGACTTCGACCCGGCTCGGCTGCGAGACCTGATCGGCCGATCCGCGGGAGCGCCGGTTCCACCGGAACGGTTCGTCGTCGTGGGGGCGTGCAACTCGTGAGCCTCGTACTGATCATCGCCACTGATGGGTGCGTCGTCGCGAACGTGTTCATCGCGGTCGCGGACTATGCGCGGGCACCGTTCGTGCTCGCGAACTTCGCCGAGGTCCGATTCCTGCCGCCGACTGCGTTGCCGTATCTGGCAACCCTCAAACTCGCAGGCGCTATCGGCCTTCTCGTGGGACTTCTCGGGGTCCGCTGGCTGGGCCTGGCGGCAGGAGTCGGCTTGACCGCGTTCTTCGTCGGCGCGGTCCTGACTCACGTCCGCGCCCGTGTCTTCCACAACATCGCAGTCCCGGGCGGCTACCTGCTACTCGCAGTCGCCGCGGCCAGCTTCTTCGTGAGCAAGCCATGACTCACGCCGACGCCGTTCGGAACGTGCACCGCAACCACCACCGGCCCCACAGCGCTGCCGGCGCTTCTCCGCCGGCAGCGTCGCCATGGCTCGTACTCCTAGGAGTTCCGGTCGCCCTCAACGTTGGCGACCATCCTGCGCAGCACCTTGAGCGCGGCCACGTACTCCTCGTCGCTGATGCCGTCGTGGACCACGGCGCGCAGCTCGGTCACCAGCTCGCGCAGCCGCACCCTGGCCGCCTCCCCGGCATCGGTGAGGCGCAGGAGCTTTCCGGTGTCGATCGAGAGCCAGCCACGGTGGATCAGCTGGTCGACGACCCGTGAAATCTCGTGCGGCCCGTCCGTCAGGGGAGTCAGCTGACTGACGACCTCCTCGCGACTCGGCGTTGCGGGCCCGCCGTTCACGCGGTTCAACACCCAGTACTGCGGCTGTGTGACGTCGATTGCGGCCATGGCGTCACGCAGGTGACGGGTGACGGCCGAGTGGGCGAGACCACTCCAGTAACCGATGGGCTGGGTGGCCAACATGTCGTCGGTGGCGGTCGGATCAGCCGGGGCCTGGTCGGTGGTGGTGCCGGTCAGCGGTCTCATGACGGCGACGCTACATCGGACAGGCCCCGGCGCACGTGGATCGCCGGACGGCCCTCAGCGGGCCACCGCGAAAGCGCCGACGCCCGTGAGGTCGGCCGACAACGCCCAAAGCCGAGCAGCCTGTTCGGGGTCGGCTCGGACGCCGGTTCACGAGGTCGCGAACCGGTTCCCCCGTGACGACCTTGCCGACGGTTTCATGGCGTACGTCTTCGGGGACACGCGGGACGTCGCAGCGAGCCGCCCGCCGTCCAAGGACGGCGGACTCGCCGCCATCAGCACCGCACCCCGTTACCTCCTCCCTCTCCGCCCGCGCGCCCTGGTCACGGGATACGAGGCGCAGGACCCGCCGGCCGGGCAACCCGGTGGGCTGAGTCGCGCGGAGATGATCGCTGAGCTCAGGGGCGGAGCAGGGCTGTTCGAGAGGCCCGCAGGGAGTTGAGAGCGAAGTGGGCGCGGCGGGTGCTGCTGGAGCGGCGTCGGGCGCGTGGGCGAGCGCTCACATCACTCTCAACTCCGGGTTGGGGGCGTTGGTGGCCGGCTGCTCGGTGGAGAGGACGGTTATCCCGCCGGCCGTGCCTCGACTTCAGGAGCGGAAGCCGATAACGCCGTAGCCCGGTCGTGCTTCAGCGTGCCGCATCCAGGTGAGGCACTGCATGACAGCGTCCAGGACCTCGGGCTCCAGCGGCGGGGCTTGGCCCGACTCGTCGACCGCGCGTTTGGTGGCCTCGAACTGCTGGAGCGCCTGGGCGACGTGTTCGGGAGCCCACTCGCCGCAGCCCGGTGTGTACGTGTAGGGCAGTGGAGCCGGCGGATCGCTGTGGCTGAAGGAGTCCACGGACACAGCGGTGATACCCAGGGCCTCCAGGCCCTGGTCGACGACAGACAGCCAGTCGCCTTTGTGCGGTGTGAAGCAGTCGTTGGGCAGGAAGGTGCCGGTGAGCGTGCATATTCGCTGGTAGGCGTAGCTGTACTGGAAGGCGTGGTCCCGGTTTTCGCTGAAGGGGCCGCCGTGGATGACCGCGGAGAGTGCCTCGTCTGCCGTGGGGGAGCCTTGCTCGATCGCGTGACTGTGGTAGTCGTCGTCGCGGGTCAGGTCGTCCCCGAATTCGGCGCGTATCACGTTCAGCAATTGGTCATCGCGGGATCCGACCAGGGCGCGCGTAGCGGCCACGTCCAGCAGGTAGACGCTCAAGGAAGAACTCATGAGACGAACCCTAGGCGGTGCCGCTGACACTCCTGCGAGATGTGCCGGACGGCACAGAAGGCCGCTGGCCTAGATGATGCGGTCCTTGTGCGGCGATGCGGCACTGGACGTGGTCCTCGGTCGTGGTCGTGGAGGCGAACATGGCGCAGGCGATCTGCATCGCGTTCACGCAGGCGCCCCAGGTGAGGAAGATCGCTTCCTGCGGTCCAGCAGGCAGTGACCCTTGGCCAGCAGGAGCGAGGTGTCGAATGCATCGCCCAGACCGGTGGAGTCCGCCTCCAGACTGTCGATCCACCCGTCGGCGCTCTCCTGGAGAACAGCGAGGCCGGCTTCCGCGTTCCCTGTGGGAAGGGGATGGCGGGAAACCGTGGCGACCAATGTGTCGCTCTTCAGGAGATCGATCAGGGACGTGTCAGACGGGGAACTCTCCGACCCAGCTGCGCTGGAGGAGGTGCTGGGGGAGGTATTCGGTTTCGATGTCGATGGGGAAGTCGCCGTCGTAGGCGAGGCATGCGATGGCCAGTGGCCCGATAGCCCACAGGCCCTCGATGCTCTCCTCGCGGTCTTCGTCTTTCGTCCAGTAGGTTTTGTGGAGTTCAAGTGCTTCTACGAGGGCGGTGTTGAAGCTGGCGTGGTCGTGTTTGACGAAGTGGTAGAAGAGGTTGATCGGGGGGTACGAGATGTTTTGCAGCCAGTCTCGCGGGGCGATTTCGGCCGCGTCGGGGTGGGAGGCCTGGAAGGTTGCGGTGAGGGCCTCAACCATTTCGGGCTGCTGGCGCAACCAATACGCCTGCAGGGTGGCTACCCAGTGGTAGAGATATTCGTCGTGCTGTGCACCGGAGGCGCGCAGCACGGCCATCGGTACCTCGCAGAGTTCGGTCATGCGCTCCTGGTCGCGGCAGATGACGGCGAAGAAGAAGGCATCGATCCATGCCGGTGCGTTGATGAAGGTCCGTGGGCCGGTGGCGGGCAGTGCGCGCATTTCGTGATGGATGCGGCACTCGACGGTGCCCCCGGTGGCACTTGCGGTCCGGAAGATCGCCGATCCAACTTGCATAGCGTTGACCACGGCTTCCCAGGTTTCGATACCTGAGCTTGTGGGGTCGATCGTCGAGCGGGCCTCGACGCATGTCCGCACGGAGTTCCAAAGTACGTCGAGCATGTGCGGCGACTGTTCGAGAGAGTTGATTGCCTCGATCGTCCTGCGGGATCGGTTCTGTGCATACCTCTCGTCATCGGGCCCGGGCTCGCCATGGCGTGAGATGGTCACAGTCACGAAGGCCTCCTGGGCCGTCCATCAGGGCACGCGTCACTGGGCGGATCGTCAGGTGGGGAACTCGCCAGCCCACGTTGCCCTCAAGAGGTGTCCGGGCATGTAGTCCGACTCGATCTCGATGGAAAAGTCGGCGTCGAGTGCCAAGCAGGCCATGGCTAGCGGGGCCAAGGCGACCCATCCGTAGCAGGAGTCGGCTCGCTCCTGATCAGTTGTCCAATAGGCCTTGTGTGCGCGGAGCGCCTTCTCCAGTGAGCCGAGCTGACCTGCATGGCGCTGATCCATGCTTCCCAAGTGGGTAGCAGATCTGCCTCGGTGTCCAACAGGCAGTGCGACGTCACCGGGCCACCGGGCGCTTCTCCTTCCAGCTTGCGGCTCGGTAGGTAGTCTGTGCCCGCTGAGCCGCCCGGCAGGTTGTCTGCCGTCCCGCCACGCGTCCTGTCGACACCGGTGCGTCGTGGCGAGGCGCCTCATGGGTAGGGGCCTCAAGAGGCAAGAACTCCGCGGCGTCCCGGTGTTCCTGTATGTCTCGGGAGGCAGAGCCTTGCGAGTCTTGAACACCCCTGGTGGTGCTCAAGTATCGATTTCACCAGACCAGCCGAACTGCAGCAGTTCTTTTGGTAGATACTCGGATTCGATCTCGATTGCGAAGCCGTTGTCGAAGGCCATGCATGCGATGGCGAGTGGGGCGAGAGCAACCAAACCGTCACTGCTCAAGGATCGCGCCTCGTCTGCGGTCCAATACTGCCTGTGCCAGTAGAGGAACTCGTTCAGCGATGTGTTGAACTTGTCAGCTTCCCCGCGGTTGTAAAGCTGGAATAGTTCAAGCGGTGGGTAAAGGATCTTTAGTAGCGTTTCCTTGTCGGCGATCCGGGCGGTCTCGGGGGTGGCGTGACTGATCGCGGCGACCAGATTGCTCCACATGTCGCTTGAGCGGCGGGCCCAGTAGCTCTGCAGAGCTTCGACCCATTCGTAGACGTACTCGTCGAACACTGCCCCGGATTCGCGGAGGAACGACACTGGTACCTGCATGAGACGGTCGAGGCGCTCCTCCTCGCGGCAGATCGTCGCCAGGTAGACCGAAGTGAGCCACGAGCCGGCGTGTGTGTAGGAGGTCGGTCCGGTTGCGGGGAGTTGCCGCACATCCCCGGCGATCCCGATACGGCAGGGCGGTGCCCCTTCTGTCGCAGTGGCCGAATCGAACAGTGCGGAGCCGACCTGCATGGCTGTGACCCACGCCTCCCAGGTCTCGATCTTCTCGCCCTGGGGATCGCCGGCACAGCGCGACATGGCCACGGTCAAGCAGCAGTCAAGGGCCCGGGAGCGGGACATCTCCGATACTTCAAGCCGATCGAGGACCCGATTGGTGCTCTCGGTGAGCGAAGCCATGTCCTCCTGGGTCACCCCTACTGGGAAGTCGTGGCGGGGAACGCTCGTGACCACTGGTTTCTCTCCTCTAGTAGATCTTGAAGTGCTCAAGCACGGAGCCGTCGTAGGAGCCCGCGCTCTCTTTGCCCTTTACCAGAACATACTGCAGTTTTTTGTTTTCAAGGGCGTCGAATAGCTTCTCCGCGAGCTGTCTATCCTTTCCGCCTCGCTTCCACATCTCATGGAAAATTGTTTCCAGGTATGGTCTCGTTCCTTGCTTGACCATCATGTTTGCAGCTGGACCGGCACCGAGGCGAGGCGGGTTCAGATTCGCCTTCGGCCCTTTTTGCTCAACGACGAGATAACTGCCGTCATCGCCGATCTCATATAGGTCGTCAAGCATGTTGGCGCCGTTTGGCGTCCTGGGGAGATCAACGTATTTGGCTCCCGGGAAGATCTTGGGGATGGCGTGGAGCCTGGATGCCTCCTCGCCGAGCCTCTCCGAGTGCTTGCTGTTGTTGGGAATATCGGCCAATTGATCGCGGTAGGCGCCGGTCGCCGTGTCAAGATCAGAGTGGTTCTGGGGTGATGGGTCGTCTTTGAATGCTCTTTCCGCGTTGGAGAGATCCACGCTCACTCTGCTGTTCTTCGCTGCCTCGTCAAGCTGTGGGAGGTGGCTGGGGTCGGCGGAGTCCGGTTTGAGTGGTGTTCGGCTGTGCTTGATCTCCGAAGGGCCGTGCGGCAGGTCGTACTTGGCTACCCATGTGCCGTTTGCGTTCTTCTTGAGGATGGGCAGCTCAACGCCGTCGACCTTGACGTTCTTGTCCCAGCGATGGCCGTCGCCTCGGTAGTAAGCGTCGCGCCACACGTCGTTGTTGTTGGCCAACCACACATGCCTGTCTTGCAGCTTCTTGCGCTCGGCGGCGGTCAGTTCTCGTTCAGCGGCACTCCCACCGTTACCTGCGGCGGCGCCCTCGTCTGCCCGGTGCGACGGCGAGGCCGTCGCACCGTCGGCAGCGTCAGCGCCGGCCGTAGCGGCGCCTGCGTTATCGGGCACGTCGTGGCCGCCGGAGGCCCCGAGGTCGGGATGGCCCCCGCCGGGCCTTCCACCGTCGAGGTTGTTCGTTGGGTGGTGGCCGCCCGAGGCGCCCGCCCTGCCGCCGTCCAGGCTGTTGCTCGGCAGGTAGTCGCCGGCCGAGCCCCCCGGCAGGTTGTTCGCCGACCCGCCCGGTGTCCTGCCGGCACCGCTGGCGTCGTCGCCGGCCCGCCCCACGCCCCCCAGGTCGTCGCCCATCCGAATCGCCCCGCCGGTACTGCCGCCGACGGAGTGGGCGCCGACCAATACCGGCTGCTGGGCCGGAGTCAGGGCGGCCGGGGTCTCCGCGCCTGTGGCCACGTCTTCCGGCTTCGCGGCGCTGTGGTGTTGCTTGAGGGTGCCGTCCTCCTTCAGGACGTTGCCCGGGCGGTCCAGGTAGACCGTGTTGCCGTGCTCGTCCGTGCCCTTGAGCACGTTCTCGGGCAGGGCTGTCGTGCCCTCGGGAAGTTTGAGGGCGCCTTCCGGGATGCGGAGGGAGCCGGACGGGGGTGCCATGCCCTCGGGGAGGCGGACCACGCCGTCGCCCAGGTCGATCGCCCCGGCGGGGATTTCCGCGCCGTCGGGGAGCTTGAACGAGTTGCTCGGGACCTCGAACGCGCTGTCCGGGATCGCCGAGCCCTCCGGGAGGTGCAGGGTCCCGTCAGCGAGCTTGAACCCGCCCTCCGGCAGGGTGACTACGCCTTCCGGCAGGGGAGGGATCTCGGTGGTGCCCAGGCCCTTGAAGCCGGCCATCACGTCGCCGATCTTCGTCAGGCCCATGCTCGCGCCCTTGAAGACGTACGTCATCGGGTCGACGAACCGGCCCACCTTCCCCGCGGTGGACAGGGCCTTCGCGGCGAGGGCTGCCTTGCCGGCGCCGGAGGCCGCGCCGCCGGTGCCGCCGGTGAAGACCGTCGTGATCACGTTGAACGTCACCGCGCCCGCGGCGCGGGACGGGTTCTCGCCCCACTGGTCCCAGGCCAGCAGCGCCTTGCCGGTCTCCTTCATCGCCCTGCGGGAATCACGCAGGTAGGAGGGGAGCTTGTCCTCCGGGACGGCCCAGAGCAGGTTGCCCATCGGCAGGATGCTGATCGTGAGGCCCGTGGCGAGCTTGCCCAGCCCCGACCAGGCCTGCTTGGCCGAGTCCCATCCGTCCGTGCCGACCAGGGTGCCCAGGCCCTTGATCGTGCCCCAGACACCGTCAACGGCGAAGCCCTTGATGAAGTCCCAGGCGTGTTCGTGGAGCTGGTACCACGGCTTGGACTCCTCGACCGGGTCACCCCAGGGCAGGCCCTCGGCGTGCTTGAGGGCCTCGGCCTCGTAGCCGTACGTCCCCTTCTTGCCGGAGCCGTCGTCGATCTTCAGCGAGGAGCCGCCGACCAGGGCGACGATCTTGTCGTGACAGGCCCGCTCCACGGCCTGGAACGCCGTCCAGGCCTCGATGACCTCGTCGTGGCGGTGGTTGTTCTCGTCGACCAGGTCGCCGTCCTCGCGCCACTTGTCGTCGTCCCTGATCTGAACGACGAAAGCGTCGGCTTCGCGCTTGAGTTCCTTCAGCTTCTCGACCAGCGGATAGGCGTCGTCCGAGTACGTGCTCAGCGCACCCGTGATCGTGGTCAGGTCCGACTTCAGAGAGGTCCCGCGGTCCGCGACCGGCTTCGTCGTCGCGAACAACTGGTCGGCCTCGGGCGCCTTGTAGAAGGCCTGGAGGCCGCCGAAGCTGCTGTGCACGTCACCGGCGGCCGTCGCGATCGACTCCCCGCTCTTCGCCAGCGCGCCCACGCTGCGGTCCAGCAGGGCGAGGTTGCCGGTGAAGACCGGTATGCCCGACGGGTTGACCGCCTCGTTCTTGCTCACTTGCCCGCCCCCATGTCCTTCAGCAGCTCCAGGCGGACGGACTTGGCGGCGTCCTGGGCCTGCTTGGCCGCCTCCAGGTCGCCCTCCACGTACTCGTTCGTCGCTGTCGCCGCGCCCAGCACAGCGGCCTGGATACGCTCCGCCATCGACTTCAGCTGCGGCTTCCGCGCCGTCATGTACTCGCCCAGCGCGGCCGCGACGGGTCCCAGCGTGGGATGCGACAACGGTTCCGCCCCCACCGCCACCGGCCCGGCCACCGGCAGCGACGCCGCCGTGCCCGGTACCGCCGTACCCGCATGCGTCGCCGCCTCCGACATCGCGGTGACCATCGCGTTCAGCGCCTTCTCCAGGTCATCGGCGTGCGTGCCGACCACTTTCAGCCTGCCCTGCACACCCTGCGGCTTGATGTCCCACGCCGTCACTGAAAACACGCCCCCGTACCCGTACCCGTACCCGATGCCGAACCATCGCGCCCACCGGAAGAAGAAGGAACGATTTCTCCGGTGGGCGTCACAGCGAGACCGCTCAACCGATGTTGTCGACCGCGGCCTTGGCGCGCGCCAGCGTCTGCTGTGCGGTGCCGTCGTTCTTCTCCAGCGTCGA
Organism: Streptomyces sp. NBC_01260; assembly: GCF_036226405.1. NCBI lineage: Bacteria > Bacillati > Actinomycetota > Actinomycetes > Kitasatosporales > Streptomycetaceae > Streptomyces > Streptomyces sp. NBC_01260. Next base: position 5,511,462 of record NZ_CP108464.1, read on the forward strand.
ACGCAGCAGCTGGATGATGTTCTTGACCTCCTGCGAGGTCGTGTTCCACCGCAGTTCCTTGCCGTGGTACTCGTCCGCCACGCCGTCGGCCGCGAAGTCGCTCATCGCCGCCTTCACCTGCGTGTCCCGGGCCGTGATCACCATCTCCAGCTGGGCGATCACCACCTGGATGTTGCCCTGGACCTCGGTGGAGGCGCCCGTGTCGTACGCACGCCGGTCGGTGTCGCCCGCGTTTCCTGCCATCACCCGTCACTCCCCGTCAGAAATGCGAAAACCCGTCATACGAAAGCCCGGAATACGAGAACCTGCCGCCCGGCGGTCGGGCCGGCCGGTGTCAGCGGCCCGAGAACCGGGCCGCGTCGAAGTTGGCCGACGCCATCTGCGTCTTCGCGTTCTCGCCCTGCTCCTGGTCACCCGAGCCGAACGCCGCATCCATCCCGGACTGGCCGCCCAGGATTCCGGAGAGCGAGGCGTTCAACGCCGCGGTGATCTCGTCGGATCGGTTCTTGAAGTCGTCGAACGCGACCTTGCCCGAACCGTGGAACTTGCCCTCCAGTGGCTCCGCCGCGGCGATCAACTGCCGGATCAGCGTGCCCAGATCCGTACTGGAGCCCTGCGACTTCGACATCAGGGTCGAAAGGACCGAGGCCCCCATGTTGAACTTCATCAGCTTCCCCCGCCCACTCGAACGAACGCCTTATTGATCGAATACATGTCTATCAACTCACGCATCGCTACTGCAATCAGCAATCGGACAGATTGTCGTTGTTGCCAAGCCATGACATCGGGCGCGGTCACGGCGCCCCCTTGAGATGGCGCATCAGCCGCTCGAAGTCCTGCCAGCCCGACAGGTCCGACGGGTCGCCCGGCAGCGGGTAGTACAGCGCGGGGCGCGTTTTCGGGCCGAGGGGGAGGGGTGCCTCCGGCAGGGGCGTGCGGCGGGCGCGGTCGCCCGGCAGGGTGCGGACCTCCTCCGCGCCGAGCACGAAGGCCAGCGGAACGCCCGGTCCCTCGAAGTGCGCGGGTACCGCCATGTCACGTCGCGCTTTGCGAAGTTGTACGAGCATCGACTGGAGGGGGTGCCGGGTGGCGAGGGCCTCCGCGAGGGCCGGCAGGGCGTCGGTCGGAACCTCCTCGCCGCTTCCATAGCCGAGCGCCATCGTGACGTGCTCCTCGACGCCCGCCTCCGTGCGCGTGATGCGTACGGTGGCGAGGCCCGGCCGGTCCGGGCCGCCGACCACGACGAGCCACGTCGGTTCCGGCGCCCTGCGATGAGCCACGTCGGTCAACTGGCGCAGCGACCATGGCAGGTTGGCCGGTTCTGACGTACCCCAGCCGGCCGGGGACCTCCCCGTCAGCTGCCGCCACACCGTCTCCAGGCCGCCGCCCAGCACCAGCCGGTCGTCCGCCGGGTGGACCATGCGGAAGGTCAGGCCGAGCTGGCGCTCGCCCGTGTCCGCTACCTCCTGGTAGGCGGCCGCCACCTGCGTGTGCGGGTCCTCCTCCGAAGCGTCCGGGGAGGCCGGCGGGCTGAACGCGCCGTCCTGCCACCGCAGTACGGCGCCCGTGAGGCCGTCGTAGTACCCGTCCCGCTCGTCCTGGACGATCCAGCGCGACGGCCATCCGCCGAGGCTGTCGCGTACGGCGGGGGAGAGCGTGGTCCCCGCCGGGCTGACGATCTGGAGGCCGAGCCCCGCCTCGGCGGCCGCGCGGAAGGCGTCCGAGAGCCAGGCCGTCATCGCGACAACCGGGCGGTCCTGGATGACGACGGCGACCCTCTCGGTGAGCACGTCGACGGCGGGCTGCGCGGCGGCCGGTGCCGGGGCGACGCTCACCCCGTCCGACGGCACCACGGTGAGCGAGCCCGCTGCGTCCGGCGGCCAGGCCGAGCCGCCCACCAGTGCGGTGAGCCGGGTCGCGAACGTACCCGCGAGCTGTTCCGCCTCCGCGACCCCCGTGGTGGCGCGGGCCTCCGTCCACCAGTACGGCACGGGTGGAGGTGTCGCACCGAGCAGCCGCTCCGCCTCGCCCTCCACCGCGACCAGCAGCGGTGCTTCGACCGAGACGAGCGGGCGCCCCTGCGTGTCGCAGAGCTGCGCCACGGCGCCGTCGCCCCGCGCGCCCACCAGCTTGTCCGGGCCGCCGGAGAGCAGGCCCGCGAGCACGGTCCACGGGTCGGGCATGCGGGCGGTGAGCGCGATGACGTCCTTCGTCATGGAGTCGTCCGGCCCTTCGTCGTTCGGCAGCGGTCGTTACGGTGGTTCACCGGGTCGCTCACGGCGCGTACACCGTCTGGACCAGCCGGTTCGGGCGGCCCCGCTGGATGAACGTGCCGCGGCCCGGGGCCTGTTGCGAGGCGTACACCCCGGGGAACAGCTGGCCCTCGCTCCGGTCGCCGGTCATCACCAGGGCCGAGGCCCCCGACTCCCGCAGGCCCTGCACCAGCGGCTCGTACATGCCGCGCGACGCACCGGCCACCCGTCGTGTCAGCACGAAGTGGAGACCGATGTCGACCGCCGACGGGATGTACGGGAGGAACGCGGCCAGCGGCGACTGGCCCGCGGTCGTCAGGACGTCGTAGTCGTCGACCAGGACCACGATGCGCGGGCCCTTGCCCCAGCTGCCCGGCTCCAGGTCCTCCAGGCGCGCGTTCTCGTCGGGCAGCCGCTTCTCCAGCTCGGTGGCGATCCCGGCCGAAAGCCCGGCGCACAGCTTGGAGTTGTACGCGTAGCCCCCGTTGAACTCCTCCGGGACCACCCCGCGCAGCGAGCGCCTCGGGGCCATCACCGCGAACACCAGGTCGTCCTCGCCGTAGCGGTCGACGAGGCCGTGCGCGACCGTCCGCAGCAGGTTCGTCTTGCCGCACTCGCTGTCCCCCAGCACCAGCAGGTGCTGGTCGTGGCCGAACAGGTCGAGCAGGGCGGGCGCCAGCGCCGACTGGTCGAGGCCGAGCGGGACCCGATGCGGCTCGGTGACCGGACCCGGCAGCTGCTTCGGCTCCAGGACGTGGGGCAGCACCCGGACGGGCTGGGCGACATCACCGTGCCAGGTGGCGCGGACCGTCCGCGCGGCGCGCTCCAGGACCGCGCCGAGGTCCGCCGTGTCGGCCACCCCGTCCGTACGGGGAAGGGCGACCTGGGCGAAGAGCTTCCCGTCGGTGAGGATCCGGCCGGGCTCGTCGGGCGACAGGGTCGCGGCGAGCTTGCGGTCGACACTCGACTCGCTGGGATCGTTCAGCCGCAGTTCGACGCGGGTGCCGAAGTTGGACTGGATGGCGATGCGTACGTCGTTCCAGCGCAGCATGCCCGCGACGACGTGGATGCCGTACCCGCCGCCGCGCTTGAGGATGTCCGCGACCGCGTCGTCGAGGTCGTCGAAGTCGTCGCGCAGCGCGCCGAATCCGTCGATGACGAGCACGATCTCGGCGGACGCCAGCCGCGGCAGCCGACCCGCCGCGTGCAGGGTGCGCAGCTGCTCGACCGAGTCGATGCCGTGCTCGCGGAAGAGGTCCTCGCGCACGGCGAGCATGGCGCGGACCTCCTCGACGGTGCGGGCCGCGCGCTCCCGGTCGGCGCGGCCCGCGATGCCACCCACGTGCGGCAGCTCCGCCAGCGCCTGGAGGCCGCCGCCGACCAGGTCGAGTCCGTAGACGCCGACCTCCTGCGGGGTGTGGGTCAGCGCGAGGGAGAGGACGAGCGTGCGCAGGAGCGTCGTCTTGCCGGACTGCGGGCCGCCGATCACGGCCGCGTGGCCGCCGGCCACCGTCAGGTCCAGGAACCACTGTCCCTGCCACTGCTTGGCCGGGTCGTCCAGCAGGCCGAGCGGCACCCGGAGCGGACCCTGCTGCCGCGTACCGACCCGGCCGCCGCCCGTGCGGGCCCCGGCCAGGCGCATGCCGCGCGGGCCGACGTCCAGCGGGCCGGCGACCGCGTCCAGGGCGATCGCGGAGGGCAGCGGGGGCAGCCAGATGCTGCGTACACCGGGCGCGGCACCGGTCAACTGGGCGACCATGATGCCGAGTTCGGTCGGGCCGGTCTCGCGGCGGCGGGACGTGGGTTCCCGGTCCTGCTGCGTGCTGTCCGGTCCGGCCAGGGTGTTGAACGCCTCGTACTCCAGGGCGAGCGGCCCGGTCTCCTCCTCGTCGGCGCGCCGGGCGGGCCCTCGGTATCCGCCCGAGACGTAGCCCGCCTTGAACCGGGCGTAGTGGCTGGTGTCGACCTTGAGATAGCCGAAGCCGGGCAGCGGCGGCAGGTGGAAGGCGTCCGTGGTGTCCAGGACCGTGCGCGACTCGTCGGCGGAGAAGGTCCGCAGGCCGAGCCGGTAGGAGAGGTAGGTCTCCAGGCCCTTGAGCTTGCCGCCCTCGATGCGCTGGCTGGAGAGCAGCAGATGGACGCCGATGGAGCGTCCGATCCGGCCGATGGAGAGGAACAGGTCGATGAAGTCCGGCTTGGCGGTGAGCAGTTCGCCGAACTCGTCGATCACGACGAAGAGGTGGGGCAACAGGTCGAGGTCCGGCCGCCTCGAAGCGCGCAGGGCCGCGTAGTCCCCGATGTCGGCGACGTTGCCCGCGTCCTTCAGGGCCTGCTGGCGGCGCTTGACCTCACCCGCGAGCGAGGAGTGGACCCGCTCGACGAGGCCCGCCTGGTTCTCCAGGTTGGTGATGACGCCCGCGACATGGGGCAGGTCCGCGAACGGGGCGAAGGTGGCGCCGCCCTTGTAGTCGACCAGGACGAGCGCGAGGTCCTCGGGTGGATGGGTGGCCACCAGGCCGAGGACCAGGGTCCGCAGCAGCTCCGACTTCCCGGATCCGGTGGCGCCCACGCACAGCCCGTGCGGGCCCATGCCGAGCTCGGAGGACTCCTTGAGGTCCAGCAGCACCGGCTCGTGGGAGTCGCTGATGCCGATCGGGACGCGCAGGAAGGCGCGCTCCCCGCGCGGCGCCCACAGCCGGTCCAGGTCGAGCCGGGCCACGTCGTCGATGCCGAGCATCGTGGCGAACTCGACCGGACCGGACAGCGGGGCGTCCACCAGGGACTCGGCGGAGAGCCGCATCGGGGCGAGCATCCGGGCCAGGCCCTCGGCGAACGGCACACCGACCTCGTCCACCGTGCCGTGGGCCTGGACCGGCTCGGCCTCGCGCAGGTCCTCGATGGTCACGTCGGTGCCGTCGACGGTGATGCGTACGTTGACGTGTCCGGGTTCCTGCACCCGCTGTTCGAGCAGGTGCACCACGGTGACGCCCATCTCGCGCAGTCCGACGGCGTCGTCGGGGCGCGGCAGGTCGACGGCGTCCTCGCCGTGCCCGTCGGTGACCACGAGCAGCCGGGAGTTCATGGACAGCGCGTCCCGCCCGGCCAGTCCGCGGCGGACCTCGGCGGCGTAGGAGGCCCGGCGGCGCAGTTCCGCGTCGAGCCGTCGGGCCAGCTGGGGTGCGGACGGTGCGATGCGGCGGGCGGCGACCGGGCCGTCGAACTGCTCGGGATCGAGCAGGTGGGGCAGCCACTTGGCCCACTCCCAGTCCGCTATCCGGTCGCCCGGTGCGGCGACGGCGACGGCCACGTCGTCGGGCGCGTGCAGGGCCGCCGCCTGGACGAGCAGGGCGCGCACGAGGCGCAGGCCGTCCTCGCGGGGGCCGATGACGCTGACGTTGCCGACGCGGTCGAGGGGGACGGTCAGCGGCAGTTCGGTCCCGTTGCGGAAGCGGTTCACCACGGCCGAGGCCTCGTTGAGCATGAAGAGGTCGGGCGGCGTGAGGACGGACGAGCCCTGCTCGGCGATCTGCAGGTCCCGCACCGGCATCTCGCCGGTGCCGACCCGTACCCGCAGGAAGTCGTCGTCGACCCGTCGCCGCTCCCAGAGGCGGGCCGGGTCGCGCACGATGTCGTACAGGGAGTACGGCGACGGGTTCAGCACATCCGCCCGCCCCCGCCGTTCGCGCTCCTCGGCCGACAACTCCTCGCGCAGGTCCTCCACATAGGCGAGGTAGGCCTCGCGCTGCGTACGGCGCGTGCGCTGGGCCTTGCCGCGCTGCGAGAGGAGCAGGGCCGCGGAGCCGATGACAGTGACCACGAGGATGATCGCGCCGAGTCCGGCGAACTGGCTGTTGCGGACGACCGTCATCATCACGACGGACGACATGACCCCGGCTACCGGCAGCAGCGACATCGCGATGTTGCCCGCCTTGCCCTCGGGCAGGTTGGGCGGCGCCTCGATGGTGCGGGGCGCGGTCACGGCCGGCGGGCGGGTGGTCCGGGCGGGGCGGTGGATCAGGCGGGTACTCATCGGCTCCGTCCGGAGTTCACGGCCGGTTCGTGGTGCGTGCGTGGGCTCGGGGGTGTCATCGGCCTCGGTATCGGCGGTGGTGCCGGTGTCGCTCGGGGACTCGGGGACGGCTTCATCGCGGTCACCGGCGCTTCTGGGAGAGCTCGAACACCTCGGCCGCCAGCCGGGTTGCGGCCAGCCGCGTCGGCCGGGCGAGCAGTTCGGTGCGCAGGGCCCCGCCCGCCGCCAGATGCCGGTCGTAGGGCAGGACGTGGACGCTCGCACCGGTGGACCGGAGCCGGTCCGCGGCCGCCTCCACGTCGATGCCGGGCCGTGCCACCGTGCTGGACAGGACGACCACGGTCCCGGCGATCACATGACGGGGCAGCCCCTGCAGCCACTGCAGCACCGCGTACGTGCTCGTGACGCCGTCCAGCGTGGCGGGGGCGGCCAGCACACGGGCCTGGGAGGCCGTGAGGGCGACCCGGGCGACCTCGGCGGGAAGCGTCTCGCAGTCGACCACGGTCACGCTGAAGTAGCGGCGCAGTGCCACCATGACCCGTTCGTACGTAGCGGTGTCCAGCATCGCCCCGATCCGGCCCTGGCTGCCGGGCAGCAGCCAGGCGTTTTCGGGGAGCTGGACGAGATAGCCGGTGACGTCGAGCAGCGACATCTGCGGCTCCACGATGTCCGCGAGATCGGCCGTGGTCCACCGCAGCGTCTCGGCACCGAGCCGCAACGGCAGCGAGCCGAGGGCCGGATCGGCCTCGACGAGGAGGACCGGGTCCTGGCGGTAGTGCGCGTACGCCGTGCCGAGCAGCGCGGCGACGGTCGTCTTGCCCGCGCCGCCCCGGATGGACGTGACGGCGATCTGCCGACCGGTCGTCACCGGCCGCTGAAGCACCTCGGCGGTACGGGTGATCTCGGCGACCTCGCGCGCGGCAGAGGAGGAAACGATTCGGCGCAGGGCGCGCGAGGCCCGTACGGCGAGCGACTCACCCTGCTGCGGCCGCCGCGCCGTGCCGGCCAGCTCCCGGTCCACCACCGCCCGCGAGTCCGGTGCGCCGGGGGGCCGGGCGCCCTGCGCCGCGTAGGGGGCGCTCTCCGTGTAGGCGGGGGTGCGCGGCACCTGCGCCGGCGCAGGTGCCTGGGCCTGGATCTGGGCCTGGACCGGCGCCGGTGCCGTCCGTTCGCCGGTGTCCGTCGTGCCCGGCCTGCCTGTCGTGCCCGTTGTGCCCTGCGGGGCGGCGGTGCCGCTCAGGTCGCGCAGCACATCGCTCTGCCAGTTGTCCGCGTTCGGCATGTCTGTCCTTCATCTCCGCTTCGATGCCCCGCCCGGAGCGCCCGCGCATGTGGTGTCAGTCGTCAGAACTTGTTGAGCAGCTGCCCGTACATGCCGAACACGCCGACGGTGAGCGGGAAGAGCCCCACCACGCCGATGGACTCGACGAGGTCGGCGGTGCGCCGCAGCCGGACCCGTACGTGCTCCGGCGGCTCCACCGCCAGCGCGAGCAGGGGCAGCAGCGCCGCCGCGCACAGCACGGCGATGGGCCCGGCGCCCCCGGCGTGATCCATCCAGAGCATCACCAGACGGACGACGAGGACCGCGGCGGCCGCGAAGAGCGCCACCACCTCGGCCACCAGCGGGAAAGCCCGGGCCCGGGACAGGAGCACCACCGCGACGAGCGAGGGCAGCAGCACGGTCCACACGGTCGGCCGGCCGGCCAGGGTGAGGAGCCAGCCTGCGGCGGCCGCCGACACCGAGGTGGCGAGGGTCGCGAGGGCGAGCCCGCGATGCGTGGCGGCCAGCGCGTTGCCGACATCGTGACGGCTGACGGACACCCCGCCCGAGCGCCGGTCGTCGAGCGCGGTGAGCCCCGAAGCCATCAGGGCGATCCGGGGCAGCAGGCCGAGCAGCACCACGGAGACCACGGCCATCACGGCACCGAGCCGGGCGACGTCCGACGTGACGGCGGCGACGGCCTCCCAGACCACGGTCAGGGAGGCCGTCGCCATGGCGCCGATGAGGCCGCCCCGGCCCAGCGGTGAGAAGAAGCCGAGCAGCGCCAGCGACAGGGTCACCGCGCCCGCCACGGCGGCCAGCCGGAGCGCCCCGGACCAGTTGTACGCGTCGGCGGCCGTCCAGGCCGTGAGGATCCCGAGCACGCTGGAGGCGAGCAACAGCGCGGTCGCCAGACCGCGGTTGCCCCGCCCGAGCCGGGCGACGAGCGCACCGGCCACCAGGAGGACGACGGTGACGGCCGCCAGGGCGCCCGCCAGCGCGGTGAGCGGGAACTCGCTGCGGGCGAGCAGCGCGGCGATCACCGCGAAGGCCACCGTCGTCGCCCCCGCAGCGGCCCGCCGTGCGGCCGGACGCCAGCGCCAGGCCTGCATGTCGAGGTTGTCGGCCACCTGATCCGTGACGTCGTGGACCACCGGTGCGGGCGGCGCGGCGTGGGTCCGGACGAGCCGCAGCATGGCGCCGTCGCCGATCCCGGCCGACGCCAGGGTGCTGTCGTGCGGAAGGGCCGAGCCGTCCGCGGTGAGCAACTGCCGGGTCAACGGCCGCGATGCGGCCCGGTCGTCCAGCAACTGCAGGAGGTCCGGAAGGAGTTGACCGACAGGAGTGTCGGAGGGCAGCACGATGTCGGCCCGACGCCGCTCACCCACCAGGGTCACCCGGCTCATTTCCGCCCGGGAAGTCATTGCTGTACTCACCACTTACGAAAACCTATCATCGCGATTTCCTGGAATTTCGGTCCAATTGGGCAAAGCGAACCAAGCGAATAAAGTGGTCCGCGGACCCGTGGAATCCTGTGTCGGTGAATCCCGGCGCAAGCACGAGCGCTGCCTACGGCTGCGCCGGCTTCGTCGAACCGGCCGGGGCCGAGGGCGTGGGCTGCTCGTACTGCTGCGCCTGCCGCTGCTGTTTCTCCTGCTCGGCCTTCTGCTTGTCCAGGGTGTGCTGGAGGAACGACCACCCCACGCACCCCGCGCACAGCACCGCCGTGATCGCGATCCCCGCGAACACCTTCCCGAGGCGTTCGTCCGCCGTCCGCCGCGCGCGCTGGGCGCCGAACAGGAGCGCGTCCCGCATCCGGCGTCGGCGTACCCCCACCGATTCCAGCAGTTGGCTGTCGTAATCCCGTGCCATTCGGCCCCCCTTTGCCACTGCAATATGTCATGTGCCGACGGGCGGGACACATCAGGGTGGCCGGAACGGGCCCTCCGTACGCCTGGTGCGTGCGGGATCACTCCTGGCGCAGGGCGAGCCACAACTCCGTACGTACATCCATGTCGTCGAGATCCGTTTCCAGCAACACCCCGCACCGCGCGATGCGCTGGCGGACCGTATTGCGGTGGACCTGGAGGGCGGTCGCCGTGCGGTCCCAGCTGCCGTGCAGGCTCAGCCAGCAGCGCAGCGTCTCGACGAGGGGCTCGGTAAGCGGGGCCAGCAGGGCGCGGGCGTGCGCCTCCGCGGCCTCCCTCGGGATCAGCGCGGCCAGACCGCGGCCGGTGTCCGTGCGGTGGTGGGCCAGCGGGGTGCGGGTCGCCTCCGCGCGGCCGAGGGCGCGGGAGGCCTGGGCGTCGGCCACGTCCAGTGCCGTGATCGCGGTGGGGGCCGACGCGCCGAGCGTCCACCCGGCCTGCGGGGTGATCCGCTCGCCGCCGGGCACCAGCACCCGTACCGCGTCGCGGCCCCGGCCCGCGTCGACCAGCGCCGAGCCCAGGGCCGCGCCGAGCGCCCCGGCCGTGAGCGGGTCCACCGGGTCGCCGCCGCTGCGGCGCGCGTGCACCACCGTCCACTGCTCCGCGCCGCCCAGCAGCGGGGCGACGCCCGCCGGGTCCGCGCCCAGCAGCAGCCGGACCAGCGCCGCCGAGCGGCCCGCGGCGTCGGCGCCCTGGTGCGGGGCGGCCAGCAGGGAGAGCAGGACGACCGCGACCCCGGCGATGGTGTGGTCGCCCGCCTCGCGCCGATGCGTCGCCAGCGTCAGGACGAGCCCCTGTCCGCCGCCGAGCGCGTACGCGGCGAGATGAGTGGCGCCCAGGGTGTCGGTGGCCGAGGTGGGCGCGGGGCGCACGACCGGCGAGACCACCCGGGAGAGCCGGGTGAGCGCGGCCCGCACACCGGGGGCCGGTGTCCGGCCCGCCGCGTGCAGCTCCTCGCCGTCGGCCGTGAGCAGGACCGCCCGCCCCTCCAGCTGGGCCGCCAGCTGGTGCAGCACGGCCGGCACCGGATCGGTCCTGGCCGCCGCCGTCGCCAGGGCCTGCTGGGCGCGCGTCACCCGGCGCAGCTCGCGCAGGCGGGCCTCCGCCATCAGCCGCCACACCGCACGGGCGATCGCCGTGAACGGGGTCTCGGGCGGCACCTCGATCAGCGGCAGCCCGTACCGGTCGCACGCCGCGACCAGCTCCGCGGGCACCGTCTCGTGCACCGGCCGCACCCCGAAACCGAGCGCCGCCGCCCCCGCCTCCACCAGCCGGGACACATAGGTGTCCGGGTCCGTGAGCAGCACGCCGGCGCTCAGCAGCAGCTCACCGCCGAGCAGATACGGGTACGGGTCGGCCATCTCCGAGGTGTGCACCCACAGCAGCTCCGCCTCGGCCGGCCCCGCGATGCCGCGCAGCCCGAGCTCCTCCCGGGCCAGCAGCTCGGTCAGCCGGATGGGCGGGGTCGGCGGTGCTGTCGGTCCGGCGGGGAGTTCCGGCATGGATGGTTCATCCGTTCAGTGCGGCGAGAGTGGATGAAACGTACACTTCAGCGCCGCTTCCCGGCCACCTACCGTCTTCACCACGCCCGAACACCGGACATCCGGACATCCGGGCACGCGGGTATCCGGAGACCCGGACACCCGAACCTTGTGAAGTGAGACGGAGGGAAGCCCATGGCAGTCGACTACGCCGTGATCGTCGTCTATCTGGCCGGCATGCTCGCCATGGGCTGGTGGGGCATGCGCCGCGCCAAGTCCAAGAGCGAGTTCCTGGTGGCGGGCCGTCGGCTCGGCCCCTGGATGTACTCCGGCACCATGGCCGCCATCGTCCTCGGCGGCGCCTCCACGATCGGCGGGGTCGGCCTCGGCTACCAGTACGGACTCTCCGGCGCCTGGATGGTCTTCACCATCGGTCTGGGCCTGCTCGCCCTCTCCGTGTTCTTCTCCGCCCGCATCGCGCGGCTGAAGGTCTACACCGTCTCCGAGATGCTGGACCTGCGCTACGGCGGCCGGGCCGGCCTCATCTCGGGCATCGTCATGTGGGCGTACACGCTGATGCTCGCGGTCACCTCGACCATCGCGTACGCCACCATCTTCGACGTCCTCTTCGACATGAACCGGACCGTCGCGATCATCCTCGGCGGCGCCATCGTCGTCGCGTACTCGACGCTCGGCGGCATGTGGTCGATCACGCTCACCGACATGGTGCAGTTCGTCGTGAAGACCATCGGCGTACTGCTGCTCCTGCTGCCCATCGCGGTGATCAAGGCGGGCGGCTTCAGTGAGATGAAGGCCAAGCTCCCCACCGAGTACTTCGACCCGCTCGGCATCGGCGGCGAGACGATCTTCACGTACGTCCTGATCTACACCTTCGGCATGCTGATCGGCCAGGACATCTGGCAGCGGGTGTTCACCGCCCGCAGCGACCGCACGGCCCGCCTGGGCGGGACCGTCGCCGGTACGTACTGCCTGGTGTACGCGGTCGCGGGAGCGGTCATCGGCACGGCGGCCAAGGTCATGTACCCGAAGTTGCCCACCGCGGACGCCGCCTTCGCGACCATCGTCAAGGACGAACTCCCGGTCGGTGTGCGGGGTCTGGTGCTGGCCGCCGCACTCGCCGCGGTGATGTCCACGTCCTCCGGCGCGCTGATCGCCTGCGCGACGGTGGCCAACAACGACATCTGGTCGCGGATCAGGGGCGCGGTCACGCGCGGCGGGGACGGCGCGGAACACGACGAGGTGAAGGGCAACCGCGTCTTCATCCTGATCATGGGCGTCGCCGTCATCGCCATAGCCATCGCGCTCAACAACGTGGTCGAGGCCCTGACCGTCGCCTACAACCTCCTCGTCGGCGGACTGCTGGTACCGATCCTGGGCGGCCTGCTCTGGCGCCGCGGCACGGCGGCCGGAGCGCTGGCCGCCGTGTCGGTGGGCGGCGCGGCGGTGATCGGCCTGATGGCGGGCTACGGAATCCTCGCCAACGAACCCGTCTACTACGGACTCCTGGCCTCGCTCGCCGTCTACGTCGTCGTCTCACTGGCGACGAAGCCGACGGACGCGGCGGTACTCCTCGCCTGGCGCGAGCGGCTGGCCGGACGGGGCGGGCAGACGGCTCCCCAGGAGCCGGCGGAACAACCGGTCGCGGGCTGAGCACCCTCCCGTCCCGCCCGATGCCGCACCACCGCGCTGTCAGTGCCGTGGTGCAGCATCGGGAGCGAAGACAAGGGGAACCACCATGGCGATCGCCAACGAACATGTCGCGCAGCACTCGTTTCTGCTCCCTCTCTACGAGGACGAGTACTTCCCGGACCACGTCCTGGACAAGGGCAGGGCAGTGCTGCTGCGGCTCTGCGAACGGATCGAGGCGGAGCGCCCCGCCGACGTCACGGCGCTGTACGCGCTGACCGAGGTGGCGACCGAGGAGTTCAACGCCCTGGAGGCGGAGTTCGAGGCGGCGGGCAGCGAGATCGAGACGGTCGCCCGCGAGGAGATCGCCGAGGCGTTCTGGTTCATCGCGACGGCCTACGGCTTCCCGGACCCGGACGTGGAGAAGCTGATCGCCGCGCGCGAATGGTGACGGCTCGTCCCGCTCGCTTCCCTCACCGGCCGCCATCAGCTGTTATCGCCCGATGAATGGATGATTCATCTGTTCTGGGTGATGAGAATGGATGAAACGTACACTTCAGGCCGGCTGTCGGGCCGCCTAGCGTCATCAGTGGACCCGTGCGGGTGCTTCCATGCCGTTCCGGGAGATCCGGCACACTCGAAGCAGCGCGTCATCGAAGGAAAGGCCACCCACCCCATGAGCAGCACCGAAACGCCGCGCGGCCCCGTCGACTCCTCCCGCGTCCCGCGGTACGCGGGGCCGGCGACGTTCGCCCGGCTGCCCCGGCTCGACGAGGTCGGCCGGGCCGATGTCGCCGTGGTCGGCGTGCCCTTCGACAGCGGGGTCTCCTACCGGCCCGGCGCCCGGTTCGGCGGCAACGCGATCCGGGAGGCCTCGCGGCTGCTGCGCCCGTACAACCCGGCACAGGACGCCTCTCCGTTCGCCCTCGCGCAGGTCGCCGACGCCGGTGACATCGCGGCCAACCCCTTCAACATCAACGAGGCCGTCGAGACGATCGAGGCCGCGGCCGACGATCTGCTCGGCACCGGCGCCCGTCTGATGACGCTCGGCGGCGACCACACCATCGCGCTGCCGCTGCTGCGCTCCGTCGCCAAGAAGCACGGCCCCGTCGCGCTGCTCCACTTCGACGCGCACCTCGACACCTGGGACACCTACTTCGGCGCCGAGTACACCCACGGCACCCCGTTCCGCCGGGCCGTCGAGGAGGGCATCCTCGACACCTCCGCGCTCTCCCACGTCGGCACCCGCGGCCCGCTGTACGGCAAGCAGGACCTCACCGACGACGCCAAGATGGGCTTCGGGATCGTGACCTCCGCCGACGTCATGCGGCGCGGCGTCGACGAGATCACCGACCAGCTGCGCCAGCGCATCGGCGGCCGGCCGCTCTACATCTCCATCGACATCGACGTGCTGGACCCGGCGCACGCTCCCGGCACCGGCACCCCGGAGGCCGGCGGTCTCACCTCCCGCGAGCTCCTCGAAATCGTGCGCGGGCTCTCCTCCTGCAACCTGGTCTCCGCCGACCTGGTCGAGGTCGCCCCCGCGTACGACCACGCCGAGATCACGTCCGTCGCCGCCTCGCACACCGCGTACGAGCTGACGACGATCATGACCCGCCAGATCGCGGAGGCCGGGCAGAAGTGAGTCACGACCACCACGACGAGCGCCCCGAGCTCACCCCCGGGCAGATCGCCGCCGCACTGAACCCCCCGCCCGGACGCAACGGCGGCGACCTCGTCGTCGAGACCCTCCAGGGCCTCGGCGCGACCACCGTCTTCGGGCTGCCCGGACAGCACGCGCTGGGCATGTTCGACGCGCTCCGCCGCTCGTCTCTCGGCTACATCGGCCTGCGCGTCGAGAACAACGCGGGCTTCGCCGCCGACGCCTACGGGCGCATCACCGGCGAGGTCGCCCCGCTCCTGTTGTCCACCGGGCCCGGCGCGCTCACCTCGCTCGCCGCGCTCCAGGAGGCGGCCAGCGCGTCCGCCCCCGTACTGGCCATCTCCAGCCAGATCCCGACCGCGGGGCTCGGCGGCGGACGCCACGGCTACCTGCACGAACTGCGCGACCAGAAGGCGTCGTTCCGCGACATCGTGAAGTCCGTCCACCCGGTGCGTACCGCCTCGCAGATCCCGTCCGCGATCGCCGCCGCCTGGGAGTCCGCGCTGACGGCCCCGCACGGCCCGGTCTGGATCGAGATCCCGCAGGACGTGCTCCTGGCCGAGACGACGCTGCCCGTCGTCACCGCGATGGACGCCACCCCGCGCGAACTGCACGCACGCCCCGAACTCATCGCGGTGGCAGCCCACTTGCTGTCGAACGCCGAGCGTCCCGCGATCATCGCGGGCGGCGGGGTCGTACGCTCCGACGCGGCCGGCAAGCTCCGGGCGCTCGCGGAGCGGGTCAGCGCCCCGGTCGTCACCACCTTCGGGGGCAAGGGCGCCTTTCCCTGGGAGCACCCGCTCTCGCTCCAGTCCTGGCTGGAGGACCGCCACACGACGGACTTCCTGGAGGACGCCGACGTACTGCTGGTCGTCGGCTCCGGACTCGGTGAACTCTCCTCGAACTACCACACGTTCGCCCCGCGCGGCCGGGTCGTCCAGATCGAGGCCGACGCCGGGAAGCTGGAGTCCAACCACCCGGCGCTCGGCATCCACGCGGATGCCCGGGACGCCCTGGCCGACCTCCTCGAAGCGGTCACCCCCCGCGCGGACCCGGCCGCCGCCGAGCGCGTCGCAGCGGTACTCGGCCGGGTGCGGGACAGGATCGCCGCCCAGGGACTCACCCTGGAACAGCACCTCGTCGCCGAGGTCCGGGCGGCCCTGCCCGACACGTCACCCAGCTTCTGGGACATGACGATCCTCGCCTACTGGGCCTGGTCCGCCTTCGACGCCCGCCACCCCAACACCATGCACTCGGCCCAGGGCGCCGGCGGCCTCGGCTACGGATTCCCGGCGGCCATCGGCGCCGCGGCCGCCGACCGTACGAAGCCGGTCCTGGCGGTCTCCGGCGACGGCGGCGCGATGTACTCCATCGCGGAACTCGCCACCGCCCGCCAGTACGACCTCCCGGTCACCTGGCTGATCGTGGACGACGGCGGCTACGGCATCCTGCGCGAGTACATGACCGGCGCCTTCGGTGAGGCCACCGGGACGGAACTGTCCCGCCCGGACTTCGTCGCACTCGCCGAGTCCTTCGGCGTCCCGGCGGTCCGTACGAGCCCCGAGACGCTCGCCGACGACCTGGCCAAGTCCTTCGCGCAGCCCGGCCCCTCGGTCGTCGTGCTCCCGGCGCTGCTCAGGATGTTCGAGCCGACGCACCTGTAAAGGGCCGGTCGTTTCGCACCCGGAGCCGTTACGGCTCCGGGTGCGTCGCGTTGATCCCGTCGTGCGGCGGTCATGGCGGTCGCGGCAGAACAGAACGGCTTGTGGCGAACCGGACTTCCCTCGCATACAACTTTCCGGCTGTCCGCGAGTCATCTCTGACGGGCGTGCCGGGGGGCGCGCCCGCAGGAATCACTCAGGGGACGGGAACGCATCATGAACACCCACATATCCCGCCGCGCCCGCGGCGCGCTCTGCGCCGCGCTGGCCGCCGGTGTGCTCGTACCCGTGGCGCTCGGCGCGGCGCCCGCCGCCGCCGCGACGCCGACGGTGAGCTGCACGTCCGGCAGGGCCGGACTCGCCGCCAAGCTGTCGAAGGACATCACCGCAGCGCTCAAGGGGCGCAAGTCGACCACCGCGGTGGCGCTCTACGACCGGACCACCAGGACGACGTGCACGCTGCGCTCCACGTCGAAGTACGACTCCGCCAGCGTCGTGAAGGCGACCGTGCTGGCCACGCTGCTCTGGGACAACGCCAAGCACAACCGCCACCTCACACAGCGCGAGATCGACCTCAGCACCGCCATGATCACCAAGTCCGACAACAACGCCACCACCAGCCTGTGGAAGCAGCTCGGCGCCACCAAGGTCCAGGCGTTCCTCAAGGCGGCCGGCATGACGCACACCACACCCGGGTCCGGCGGCTACTGGGGGCTGACGCAGATCACCGCGCAGGACGAGCAGCGGCTGCTGACGCTGCTCACCGCGAAGAACTCCGTGCTCAGCGACAGCGCACGCTCCTACGAGCTCGGGCTGATGCGCAAGGTCGTCTCCGCGCAGCGCTGGGGAACGCCCGCCGGAGCCCCGGCCGGGGCCACCGTGCAGCTCAAGAACGGCTGGCTGCAGCGGTCCACCCACGGCTGGCGGGTGCACAGCATCGGCGCCTTCACGGGCAACGGCCACGACTACGCGCTCACGGTGCTCACCCAGGACAACAAGACGATGAGTGACGGCGTCAACACCATCCAGGCCGTGGCGCGGGCCGTGCACAAGGACCTGAACCCGCGCATCCTCAGGGCGAGGCCCGCCACCGTGCCCGCCGCCCCGCAGGAGGCGATCCCGCCGGTCCCCGAGGCCCCGGCCGGCCGGATGCTCACCGCGAAGCCGTAGCCCCGGACCGGCAGCCCCGAAAGATACGGGACCGGCCCGCGAAGGAGGTCCCGTATCCCGGGGAGTCCTACGCCGATGGTCCCGTATCCGGGGGGCGGTCTACACCGATGGTCCCGTAATTTGTTGCGGAGGGATGAAATCCGCAAGCGGCCGCGTTGGTGCCATGCGGCAGAGCAGGTCGAACGGGAGGCATCGGGTGTCGGACGCAGAGGAGACAGGGGACGGGCGACAGCCTCGTGGCTGGGCGCGCCGGCTGAGCGGATACGCCTGGCGCTACCGGCGCAATGTGCTGCTGGCGCTCGGCTCGTCGCTCGCCGGAATGGCGGTGATGGCCCTCGTCCCGCTGATCACCAAGGTGATCATCGACGATGTGGTCGGCGACCACACCCGCTCCCTCGCCGTCTGGACCGGGCTGCTGATAGGCGCCGCCGCGCTCGTGTACGTCTCGACGTACATCCGCCGCTACTACGGCGGCAGGCTCGCCCTGGACGTCCAGCACGATCTGCGGACCGAGATCTACGGGACGATCACCCGCCTCGACGGGAAGCGCCAGGACGAGCTGTCCACCGGACAGGTCGTCGGCCGTGCCACCAGCGACCTCCAGCTGATCCAGGGGCTGCTGTTCATGCTCCCGATGACCATCGGGAACGTCCTGCTCTTCCTGCTCTCCCTGGTGATCATGGCGTGGCTCTCGCCGCTGCTGACCCTCGTCGCCGTCGCCGTCGCCCCCGCCCTCTGGTTCATCGCCCGCCGCTCCCGCACCCGGCTCTTCCCCGCCACCTGGTACGCCCAGTCGCAGGCCGCAGCCGTCGCCGGAGTCGTCGACGGAGCCGTCTCCGGCGTCCGTGTCGTCAAGGGGTTCGGGCAGGAGGACCAGGAGACCGGCAAGCTGCGCGAGGTCGGGCGCAGGCTCTTCGCCGGCCGGCTGCGCACCATCCGGCTGAACTCCCGCTACACCCCGGCCCTGCAGGCCGTCCCCGCGCTCGGCCAGGTGGCCATGCTGGCCCTCGGTGGCTGGCTCGCCACCCGCGGTGAGATCACCCTCGGAACGTTCGTCGCGTTCTCCACCTACCTCGCCCAGCTCGTCGGCCCCGTCCGGATGCTCGCCATGGTCCTCACCGTGGGACAGCAGGCCCGCGCCGGTGTGGAGCGCGTACTGGAACTGATCGACACCGAGCCGACGATGCAGGACGGCACCAAGGACCTCCCCGCCGACGCCCCGGCCCGCGTCGAGTTCGAGGACGTGCGCTTCGGGTACGACGACGACCGCCCCGTCCTCGACGGTTTCTCGCTGACCATCGAGCCCGGCGAGACGGTCGCCGTCGTCGGCGCGTCCGGCAGCGGCAAGTCGACCGTCTCGATGCTGCTCCCGCGCTTCTACGACGTGACGCACGGCGCCGTCCTGGTCGGCGGCCACGACGTCCGCGAACTGACCCTCGACTCGCTGCGGGCCGCCATCGGCCTGGTGCCGGAGGACAGCTTCCTGTTCTCCGACTCCATCCGCGCCAACATCGCCTACGGGCTCCCCGACGCCACCGACGAACAGATCGAGCAGGCCTCCCGCGCCGCCCAGGCCCACCGGTTCATCGCCGAGCTGCCCAAGGGGTACGACACCGAGGTCGGCGAGCACGGGCTCACCCTCTCCGGCGGCCAGCGCCAGCGCGTCGCCCTCGCCCGCGCCATCCTCACCGACCCCCGGCTGCTCCTCCTCGACGACGCCACCTCCGCCGTCGACGCCCGCGTCGAGCACGAGATCCACGAGGCGCTGCGGCAGGTGATGGCGGGCCGGACGACGCTGCTGATCGCCCACCGCCGCTCCACCCTCAACCTCGCCGACCGGATCGCCGTCCTGGAGAACGGCCGGCTCGCCGACGTCGGTACGCACGAGGAACTGGAGCGCCGCTGCGCGCTCTACCGGCGCCTGCTCACCGACCCGGACGAGCTCGGCGGCACCTCGCCCGGCCACCGGCCGGCCGGTCCCGCCGCCGACCCCGCGCACGACCGTGCGCTCCAGGAGGAGCTGGACGCCGAGTTCGACGCCGAGCGCGGCATCACCCCCGAGCTGTGGGTCCGCAAGGAGGAGGCCCGTGAGGCCGACGCGGCCGGCACCCCCGCCACCCCGGAGCTCCTCGCCCAGGTCGACGCCCTGCCCCCGGCGACCGACACCCCGGACATCGACGAGGCCCGCGCCGTGCACGCCGAGGAGTCCTACGGACTGCGCCGGCTGCTGCGCGGCTTCGGGCTCCCGCTGCTGGTGAGCCTCGCGCTGGTGGCCGTGGACGCCGGAGCGGGACTGCTCCTTCCGGTGCTGATCAGGAACGGCATCGACGAGGGCGTCACCCAGCTGGCGCTCGGCGCGGTCTGGACGGCCTCCGTCCTCGGGCTCGTCGTCGTCCTCGTGCAGTGGGTGGCCCAGGTCGGCGAGACCCGGATGACGGGCCGCACCGGTGAGCGGGTGCTTTACTCGCTGCGGCTGAAGATCTTCGCGCAGCTCCAGCGCCTCGGGCTGGACTACTACGAGCGTGAGCTGACCGGCCGGATCATGACCAGGATGACGACGGACGTGGACGCGCTGTCCACGTTCCTGCAGACCGGTCTCGTCACGGCCTTCGTCTCCGTCGTCACCTTCTTCGGGATCATGGTCGCGCTGCTGGTCCTGGACGTCGAGCTGGCGCTGGTGGTCTTCGCGACCCTGCCGGTGCTGGTCATCGGCACGTTCTTCTTCCGCCGCAAGAGCGTCCAGGCGTACGAGCTGGCCCGTGAGCGCATCAGCGCCGTCAACGCCGACCTTCAGGAGTCCGTCTCCGGGCTCCGGATCGTGCAGGCCTTCCGCCGCGAGCGGGACGGCGGCGACCGGTTCGCCGGGCGCAGCGACTACTACCGCGAGGCCCGGGTCCGCGGCCAGTGGCTGATCTCGGTCTACTTCCCGTTCGTCCAGCTGCTGTCGTCGGTGGCCGCGGCCGCCGTGCTGATCGTCGGTGCCGGCCGGGTCGACAACCACACGCTCACCACCGGCGCGCTCGTCGCCTACCTGCTCTACATCGACCTCTTCTTCGCGCCCGTGCAGCAGCTCTCCCAGGTCTTCGACGGCTACCAGCAGGCCACCGTCTCGCTCGGCCGGATCCAGGAACTCCTCCAGGAGCCGGCGTCCACCGCCGACCAGGACGAACCGCTGGACGTGCTGTCGCTGCGCGGCGAGATCGCGTTCGAGGACGTGTCCTTCGCGTACGGCGGCGAGGAGGCCGCGCTCACCGGTGTCGACCTGCGTATCCCGGCCGGGCAGACGGTCGCGTTCGTCGGCGAGACCGGTGCGGGCAAGTCCACCCTCGTCAAGCTCGTCGCCCGGTTCTACGATCCGACGGGCGGCCGGGTCACGGCGGACGGCACCGATCTGCGCAGCCTCGGTCTCACCGCGTACCGGCACCGGCTCGGAGTCGTACCGCAGGAGGCGTACCTCTTCGCCGGTACGGTGCGTGACGCCATCGCGTACGGGCGGCCGGAGGCCACCGACGCGGAGGTGGAGGCGGCGTCCAGGGCCGTCGGCGCGCACGACATGATCGCCACCCTGGACGGCGGCTATCTGCACGAGGTCGCCGAGCGGGGCCGCAATCTCTCCGCCGGACAGCGGCAGTTGATCGCCCTGGCCCGCGCCGAACTCGTCGACCCGGACATCCTGCTGCTCGACGAGGCCACCGCGTCCCTGGACCTCGCCAGCGAGGCGCTGGTCAACCAGGCGACCGACCGCCTCGCGGGCCGGCGCACCACTCTGGTCGTCGCCCACCGGCTGACCACCGCCGCCCGCGCCGACCGGGTCGTGGTGATGGACCACGGTCGGGTCGTCGAGGACGGCACGCACGACGAACTCCTCGCCCTGGACGGGAAGTACGCCGTGCTGTGGCGCACCTTCATCGGGGAGGACGAGCCGGCCGCGGTGTGAACGACGGGCGCGTCCCGGCCGGTCAGCCCCGGATGGCGGAGATCTTCCCGGTGCCCAGGTCCTGCCGCACGGTCAGGTAGGTGTACGTCCGGTGAGCGGTCGTGCCCCAGGTGAGGCGGACCGTCGACCAGGTGTGGCCGGCGCCGCTGTCACTCGGGGTGACCCGGAAGCCGGCCGGCACGTCCTGGGCGCGCAGCACCCCGTCGGCGTGGTTCTTCGCCTCCCAGCGCTTCAGCTCCGAGCGCAGTGCGGGCGTCAGATAGAAGCTCCGGAGCGTGGTGGCGAGCTTGCCGCCGCCCTCGGCGGCGATGGCGTCGAGGTAGGAGCCGTAGAAGTGGGCGACCAGCTGGTCCCCCGGGGCGTCGCGCTCGCTGTGCGCCGGTGCGGCGGGTGCGGCCTGCGGTGCGACAGCCGCGGTGGCCGGGACGGCGGCGACCGCGGTCAGGAGAGCGGCCGCGAGCAGTGTGCGACCGATGAGGCGGCGGTCGCGGGGACGCCGGGCGGCGCGGAGTCGGGTCATGGCAGTGACTTCCTTTCGTGTGGCTTGTCCTGTTGGAGCCATCGTGTGGCGGTTTGGTTGCCCGTTATGCCGAGCGCGCCCGGTGCAACCTCCGGATGGCCTCCCGCGTCGTACGCAGGTACGCGTATGTGCGTCCATGTGTCGGGTAGCGGTGCAAATGTTCGATGAGGCGATGGGGCTGCTGGTGAACAGAGCGACGATCAGAGGGACCGCGGGGTCCGGCGGACGCACGGGGCGCGGGCGTGCCGTCCGGCCGCTCGTCCTGGCCCTGACCACCGCCCTCGCACTGCTCCTCGGCGGGGTCGGAGCGACCGGCGCGGGCGCCGCGTCGGTCTGTGCCGGACGGCCGGCGAAGACGCTGACGTTCGGTACGGGCGAACTGCGCGTCTACAAGACCCGTTCCTACGCCTGCGCCCTCGCGGTCGCCGCCAAGCCCGGTGCGCGCCGCCGGATGTCCGTACAGATCCAGCCGCGCGGCGGGCGCCCGGTCATCGACAGCGGCTTCTTCACCCGGCAGGCCGGACCGGTCACGGTCCACGCGCTGAACCGGTGCGTCCGGGTCTCCGGCACCATCTCGGGACGGACCGGCTCCACGGGCTGGATCCTGTGCTGACCGGGTGATTCGTCCGGGCCGGGTGGCAATGAGGTCTGGCGGCACCGGTGTTGCCCCGCTAGGTTCACGTCGTCTGTTGTGAATCAAGGGGAGGGTGTATGCGCAAGGCGCTCAGAGGTTTCCTGTCGCTCGCGATGCTCATCGGCACAGTGAGTGCGACGGGTGCCTCCGCCGGGGCGGCCACCGCCGCCGAACCGGCCGTGCTCCGTTCCGCCGTCAGCGACAGCGGTACGAGCACGGACATCAAGGACCGCATCCTGGCCATCCCGGGAATGAGCCTCATCGAGGAGAAGCCCTATCCGGGCTACCGCTACTTCGTCCTCAACTACACCCAGCCGGTCGACCACCGGCACCCGTCCAAGGGGACGTTCCAGCAGCGGATCACCCTGCTGCACAAGGACACGTCCCGTCCGACGGTGTTCTTCACCAGCGGATACAACGTGTCCACCAATCCCAGCCGCTCCGAGCCGACCCGGATCGTGGACGGCAACCAGGTCTCGCTGGAGTACCGGTTCTTCACCCCGTCCCGCCCGTCGCCCGCCGACTGGTCCAAGCTCGACATCTGGCAGGCCGCCAGTGACCAGCACCGCGTCTTCACCGCGCTGAAGGGGATCTACTCGAAGAACTGGCTGACCACCGGCGGTTCCAAGGGCGGCATGACGGCCACGTACTACGAGCGCTACTACCCGAAGGACATGGACGGCGTCGTCGCGTATGTCGCGCCCAACGACGTGGTCGACAAGGAGGACTCGGCGTACGACCGGTTCCTGGCAGGCGTCGGCACCAAGGAGTGCCGCGACAAGCTGAACGGCGTGCAGCGCGAGGCGCTGATCCGCCGGGAGCCGCTGGAGGAGAAGTACCGGCAGTACGCCGCCGACAAGGGCTACACCTTCACCACCGTCGGCACCCTCGACAAGGCGTACGAGGCCACCGTCATGGACTACGTCTGGGCGTTCTGGCAGTACAGCCTGCCGGCCGACTGCGCATCCGTCCCGGCCGACGCCAGGACCGCCACCGACCAGGCGATCTGGGACTCGGTCGACTCGATCTCCGGCTTCTCCGCCTACGCCGACCAGGGCCTGGAGAGGTACACGCCGTACTACTACCAGGCGGGCACCCAGCTCGGTTCGCCCGATATCAAGCAGCCCTGGCTCGGCAAGCTCAGCCGGTACGGCTACCAGCCGCCGCGCACGTTCGTGCCGCGCTCCATCCCGATGAAGGCCCAGCCCTCGGTGATGCGGGACATCGACAACTGGGTGCAGCACCACGCCAGCCACATGCTGTACGTGTACGGGCAGAACGACCCGTACGGCGCGGAGCGCTTCCGGCTCGGCGCCGGAGCCCGTGACAGCTACGTCTTCACCGTGCCTGGCGGCAACCACGGGGCGACCGTCGCCGGTCTGGACCCGGCCGAGAACGCCACGGCCACCGCGGCCGTCCTGCGCTGGGCGGGCGTCGCCCCGGCCGCCGTCCAGGCGGACCCGGCGAAGGCCAAGCCGCTCGCGAAGTTCGACGCGGTGCTCGACAAGCGGGACCTGACGACCGAGCACCGGCTCGGCACCCGGCGCCCGTAGCACGGAGCCCGTGGCGCAAGCCCGGAGCTGAGCCCCGCGGCGGCGGCCGTAAGAGCGGTCAGGCCGCCGCCGCGGGGTTTTGCCGGTCCGGCTAGTACGAGAGGCCGTAGCCCACCGGGTACAGCACCTGCGCCGGGTCGTCCGCGCGCTGGACCGGCACCGGCAGGGTGCCCTCCGGTTCGGCGCGGCCCGCGATCACCCGGGCCGCCGCCCGCAGTTCGACATCCGTCCAGGAGTACGCGGCCAGGCTCGCCGCGTACCCCGTCCCGGCCAGCTGGGCGATGTCGTACGGATTGCGGATCGCGACCGTGATCACCGGGACGCCGGTCGCGGCCAGCGCACGCACCAGGGTCCGCTGCGAACTGGTCGCCGTGACGTTGTAGGTGCCCACGACCACCGCGTCCTTGCCCTGCGCGGCCGCCACCGCCGCGTCGATGTTCGCCTGGGCCGGCGCGGTGCCGGTGGACAGGGCGGTGGCCGAGTACCCCAGCTCCTTGAACTCCGCGGCCAGGGTGGCCGTCGGCGGTCCCGTCGTGCCGGACGGGGAGGCCGGATCGGCTCCCACCACCAGCAGGTTGCGGTGGGAGCGGCGCGACAGCGGCAGCAGCGAGCCCTCGTTGGCCAGCAGGGTGGTCGTGTGCTCCGCGATCCGGTCGGCGGCGGCCAGGTGCGACCGGGTGCCGACGGTACGGTCCACGCCCCGGTGGCTGACGAACGGGTCCTCGAACAACCCCAGCTTCGTCTTCAGCCGCAGGATGCGCAGGATCGATTCCTCGATCCGGGCCTCACTGATCTCGCCGCTCTTGACGGCCGCCAGCAGGGCGTTCCAGGAGACGTCGAGGCTGGGCGGGTTGAGCAGCTGGTCGACGCCCGCCTGCACGGCGAGCACCGGCACCCGCTTGTCGCCGTACTTCGTCCGCACGCCCTCCATGCCGAGCGAGTCGGTGACCACGACGCCGTCGTAACCCAGCTCCTCACGCAGGATTCCGGTGAGGATGGGCCGGGACAGGGTCGCCGGGTCCTCGGCGGGGTCGAGCGCGGGCACCACGATGTGCGCCGTCATGATCGAGTCGATGCCTGCGGCGATCGCGGCCCGGAACGGCGGCTCGTCCAGCTCGGCCCACTGCTCGCGGGTGTGGCCGATGACCGGAAGGCCGGTGTGGCTGTCGGTGCTGGTGTCGCCGTGGCCGGGGAAGTGCTTGGCCGTGGAGGCGATTCCGGCGCTCTGGTACCCCTTCACCTGGGCGGCGACCATCCCGGCCACCGACTGCGGGTCGGAGCCGAAGGAGCGCACCCCGATCACCGGATTGGCCGGGTTGACGTTGACGTCCGCGTCCGGGGCGTAGTTCTGGCAGATCCCGATCGCGGCCAGCTCGGCGCCCGCGATCTGCCCCGCCTCGCGGGCGTCGGAGCGCGAACGGCCCGCGCCCAGCGCCATCGCGCCCGGCATCAGCGTGGCGGGCTCGCCGACCCGGCAGACGATGCCGTGCTCCTGGTCCGTCGAGACGAGGAGCGGCAGGGGGGTGGGACCCGCCAGGCCGGCCCGCTGGATGCCGTTGGAGAGATCGGCGATCTGGTGCGGGTCACGGGTGTTGTGCGCCCAGGTGAAGTAGATGATGCCGCCGACGTGGTACTTGGCGATCATCTCCGCCGCGGTGCGCACGCCGATCTCGGCGAGGTTGGCGTCGATGTCGGCCTGGTCGGGGTCGGTGGCGGAATGCCCGTAGACCCGCATGACGAACAGCTGGCCGACCTTCTCCTCCAGGCTCATCCGGGAGATGAGCCGCTTCAGCCGCCGGGTGGTGGCTGCGGAGTTGTGACTGCCGCCCGCGGACTTCTGGGCGGCGACGGCGCCTGGGGCGACTGCCGCACCCGTCGCCGCCACGACTGCGGTGGCGGCGGTGGCGGTGAGGAGGGTGCGTCTGGAGGTGCGGTGGTGCACGTGAGCTCCTTCGGCCGTACTCGGTGACGAGGGGGTGGTGAAAGAAACTTCCAAGGATCACGGATATCCAGAAAATAACTTCCGGTCAAGGGCTCCGACCGTTTGAGCGCGTCCCGCACGGGTGGGGGAGGGGGACGAATACCCCACCTCACCTCACGTCATCCCACCCCGCCCGGCCGGCGCAGCCCCGCGCCCGCTCCGTGCCCCTGGAGCGCCGCGACCGCCGCCGTGATCGCGGGCCGGCGGGCCGCCTCCGTGCGCCACAGCGCGTACAGCCGGCGCACGGGGACGGGCTCGATCCGCACTTCCACCACCCCGTCCGGCAGCGGCCCGCGGCCCAGCCGCGGCATCATCGCGACGCCGAGACCGGCGGCGAGCAGCGCCAGCTGGGTGTGGTTCTCCTCGGCCTGGTGGCGGATGTCCGGCTCATAGCCCGCCGTGCGCAGCGTCCGTACGAGCCAGTCGTGGCAGACCGTCCCCGGCGGCTGGCAGATCCACCGCTCCTTCGCCAGCTCCTCGCGGCGCACCCCGTCCCGGCCCGCCAGCCGGTGGTCCGCGGGCACCAGCAGATCGCAGCGGTCCTCCCCGATCACCGCCTGCGCCACGCCGTCCGGGGCGGGCAGCGGGGCGATGTCCCAGTCGTGCGCGACGGCCAGATCGATCACGCCCTTGGCCACCAGGTCGACCGAGAGGTGCGGATCGACCTCGGTCATCCGGACGTCCAGGGCCGGGTGTTCGCGGTCCAGCTCCGCCAGCACCCCGGGCAGCAGCCCGCGCGCCGCCGAGGCGAACGCGCCGATCGACAGCCGCCCCGTCGGCAGCCCCCTGCGCTCCTCGAGCGTCGTCTCGGCGCGCTCCACGATGGCCAGCAACTGCTGGGCGGTGGCGGCCAGATGGACCGCCTCCTCGGTGAGGGCCACGCCCCGGCCGCGACGCTCCAGCAGCGTCGTGCGGGTCTCCCGCTCCAGCTTGGTGATCTGCTGCGAGACCGCCGACGGGGTGTAGCCCAGCGCGGCGGCCGCGCCCGCGACGGAGCCGTGGACGGAGATGGCGTGCAGCGCGCGCAACCGGGAGAGATCGAGCACCGGAGCCTCCGGGACCTGGGCGAATGATTAGCAACGCTCAATTTCACCATGAAGGAATCCGCGCTGGTGCTACATGGTCGGTGCGGGTGATCCTCGGTGCATGCGTCCCCTTCACATCGCCCTGGCCGCCCTGGTGGCCGCCGTCTGGGGCGTCAACTTCGTCGTCATCGAACTCGGCCTCGACCACTTCCCGCCGCTGCTCTTCTCCGCCCTGCGCTTCCTGGTCGCGGCGCTGCCCGCGGTGTTCTTCGTCGGCCGGCCGAAGGTCGCCACGAAGTGGATCGTGGGGGTGGGGCTCGTCCTGGGGATGGCCAAGTTCGGCCTGCTGTTCATCGGCATGGACCGGGGGATGGGGGCCGGACTCTCCTCCCTGGTCCTCCAGGTGCAGGCGGTCTTCACCGCGCTCTTCGCGGCCCTCGCACTCGGTGAACGGCCGGGAGGGGTTCGGGTGTTGGGGATGGCGGTGGCCCTGGCCGGGATCGGTGTCGCCGCCGTGGACGAGGGGGCGAGCGGGCCCGTGCTCGCCTTCGTCCTGGTGATCGCGGCGGCGGCCTGCTGGGGCGTGTCCAACGTGCTGACCCGCAAGGCCGCCCCGCCCGACGCCCTCAACTTCATGGTCTGGGTCTCCACCGTCCCGGTGCTGCCGCTGCTCGGGCTCTCGCTCCTCTTCGAGGGCTGGGACCGCGACACGGAGGCGCTTGCCGCGCTCGACTGGAGCGGCGCCGGAATCATCGTCTACGTCGCCTGGATCACCACGGTGTTCGGCTTCGGGGCCTGGGGCTTCCTGCTGAGCCGGTACCCGGCCTCGTCCGTCGCCCCGTTCACCCTGCTCGTCCCGGTCTTCGGGATGTCGTCGGCGGCCCTGCTGCTCGACGAGTCGGTGAGCCCGCTGCGGTGGTGCGCGGCGGCGCTGCTGGTCGGCGGGGTGGCGCTGACCTCGCTCGCCGGGGTGCGGCGCCCCCGCCCCGCCACCCCGGAGTGTGCGGAGTCGCAGGTCGCGGGGGCCGCCTGAGCGTCCTACTGCTTCGGCGCGCCCAGCCGCAGCAGGTGCTCGCGCCCCGCGCTCAGCAGTCCGGGCAGCTCCGCCGCCTCCGGGTGCCAGCGCTTCTCGTACTCCCAGCAGACCCAGCTGTCCGCGTCCAGGGTGTCCAGGCAGGCCCGCAGCGGCAGCACCCCGGCGCCCAGGGCGAGGGGTTCGGTGTCCTCGGCCGACGCGATGTCCTTCACCTGGACGTAGCCCAGGTGCGGGGCCAGCACCGCATGGCTCGCGGCCGGGTCCTCACCGGCCAGCCAGGTGTGCATGATGTCCCACAGCGCACCGACGCTCCCGTGCCCCACCGTGCCCACCACACGGGCCACGGCCGCCCCCGCGCGGTGCGAGTCGTGGGTCTCCAGCAGGATGCGCACGCCCATGTCCGCGGCGTACGGAGCGGCGGCGGCCAGCCTGCGGGCGGCGGCCGCGTCGGCCGTGGCGGGGTCCTGGTCGCCGCCGCCGGGGAAGACCCGGACGTTCCGCGCCCCCAGGTCCCGGGCCAGGTCCACCAGAGCGGCGAGCTCGTCCAGCACCGGCTGGTCGTCCCCCTCGGACGCCGCCCGGACGTAGCCGGCCACGGTCAGGATCTCGATCCCGCCCCGCTTGAACTCCTCGACCACATCGGCCCGTTCGAGCATCGAGAGCCCCGGGTGCACCGGCTCCTCCGGGTGGGCGCGCAGCTCCACCCCCTGGTAGCCGTGCTCGGCGGCCAGCCGGACGACCTCGGATATCGGCAGCCCCGGCACCCCGAGGGTGGAGAAAGCGAGCTTCACGTGCATGTCCTTCCATCGGTACCTGCCGTGCCCCTGCACCGTACGGCCCAGCAGTGGGCGGCACATCATCGGCTCATGGCTTGACTGACGGATGCCCCGGTCACGGGGAAGCAAGTCATCCCCCTGCGGACCCGGTCACGGGGAACCAAGTCATCCCCCTGCGGACCCGGTCGCGGGGAGCCGGGTCACCCCCGCGGCACCGCCGTCGACCCCCGCACCATCAGCTCCGCCGGAATCGTCGCGATGCCGCCCGGCGGCGGGGTCTCCTTGCCCATCGCCAGCCGGCCCGCCCGCGCCCCCGCCTCGAAGAGCGGCAGCCGTACGGTCGTCAGTGCCGGGACCACGTCCACCGAGAACGGCAGGTCGTCGAAGCCCGCCACCGAGATGTCCTCGGGGATGCGCAGACCGCGGTCGCGGATCGCGGCGGCGGCGCCGAGGGCCACCGTGTCGTTCGCGGCGACGACGGCCGTGATCCCCGGTTCGCGGCGCAGGAGTTCGACGGTGGCGTCGTAGCCGGAGCTGCGGTCGTAGGAGCCGTGCACGGTGAGCCGTTCCTCGTCACCGGCGTGCGCGGGGCGCCCGTCCCCGGCCGCGCCCCCGTCCCCGTACAGTCCCGCTGCCCTCATCGCGTCGCGGTGGCCCTCCAGCCGGTGGCGGGTCGTGGTGCGCTCCAGCGGTCCCGCGGCGTAGCCGATCCTGCGGTGGCCCAGCGAGATCAGGTGCTCGGTCAGGCGCCGGCCGCCGCCCCGGTTGTCGAAGGCGAGCGCGGCCAGCACCGATTCGCTGTCCGGCAGCGGGGGCCGCCCGCACAGCACCACCCTGGTTCCCGCGTCCGCGAGCTTCGCCAGCTTCGCGGACATCGCGGCCCGGTGTGCCGGGTCCTCGACCGCGCCGCCGGTGAGGACGACGGCGGCGGCGCGCTGGCGCTGGAGCAGGGTGAGGTAGGTGAGCTCGCGGGCCGGGGAGCCGCCGGTGTTGCAGACGACGGCGAGTTTCTCGCCGCCCGCCCGGCCGGAACCGTCGCCCGGACCGCCGATCTCCGTCTGCGCCGCGCCCGCCATGATCCCGAAGAACGGGTCGGCGATGTCGTTGACCAGGATGCCGATCAGATCGGAGGTGGCGGCCGCGAGCGAGCTGGCGGGCCCGTTGAGCACGTAGTCCAGATCGTCCACCGCACGCAGTACCCGCTCCCGAGTGGACGTGGCCACCGGGTAGTTGCCGTTCAGTACACGGGAGACGGTGGCCGGGGACACCCGGGCGCGAGCCGCCACGTCCGCCAGGGTGACTGTCATCGCATTCCTCCGAGGAGTGGTGAGGGGACGAGGAGCCAATCAGCGGGCCCCCTCTTGTCCAGGCCGCTGTCGGCAGGCTAGCGTCATCCCAGATAGAAAGCGCTTGCTACGGCTGTATGGAGGAACTTTCGTGACACGCAGGACAGTGCGCATCGCCATGAACGGCGTCACGGGTCGCATGGGATACCGGCAGCACCTGGTGCGCTCGGTCCTCGCGATCCGGGAACAGGGCGGCCTCGACCTCGGCAACGGCGACGTGCTCTGGCCCGAGCCGGTCCTCGTCGGCCGCCGGGCCCACGCGCTGGAGGCGCTTGCCGAGCAGCACGGCCTGACCGAGTGGTCGACCGACCTCGACGCGGTCCTCGCCGACGAGACCATCGACATCTACTTCGACGCCCAGGTCACCTCGGCCCGGGTCGAGGCGATCAAGAAGGCCATCGCCGCGGGCAAGCACATCTACACCGAGAAGCCCACCGCCACCGACGTCGAGGGCGCCCTGGAGCTGGCCCGGCTCGCCCGGAGCGCCGGGATCAAGCACGGCGTCGTCCAGGACAAGATCTTCCTGCCGGGCCTGCTGAAGCTGAAGCGCCTCATCGACGGCGGTTTCTTCGGCGAGATCCTCTCCGTGCGCGGCGAGTTCGGCTACTGGGTCTTCGAGGGCGACTGGCAGGAGGCCCAGCGCCCCTCCTGGAACTACCGCTCCGAGGACGGCGGCGGCATCGTCGTCGACATGTTCCCGCACTGGGAGTACGTGCTCCACGAGCTGTTCGGCCGCGTCACCACCGTCCAGGCGCACGTCCAGACGCACATCCCGCAGCGCTGGGACGAGCACGGCAAGCCGTACGCCGCGACCGCCGACGACTCCGCGTACGGCATCTTCCAGCTGGAGAGCGGCGCCGTCGCGCAGATCAACTCCTCCTGGACGGTCCGCGTCAACCGCGACGAGCTCGTCGAGTTCCAGGTCGACGGCACCCACGGCTCCGCCGTCGCAGGGCTCCGCAACTGCCGCGTCCAGCACCGCTCGGCCACCCCCAAGCCGGTCTGGAACCCCGACCTCCCGGTCACCGAGTCCTTCCGCGACCAGTGGCAGGAAGTCCCCGACAACGCCGTCTTCGACAACGGCTTCAAGGCCCAGTGGGAGCTGTTCCTGCGCCACATCGTCCTCGACGAGCCCTACGCCTGGGACCTGATGGCCGGCGCCCGCGGCGTCCAGCTCGCCGAGCTTGGCCTCAAGTCCTCCGCCGAGGGCCGCCGCTTCGACGTCCCGGAGCTGACCCTGTGACGCCGCGCCCCACCCCCGCCCCCGTCGCCGCCGACGCCCCGGAGCGGACACCATGACCATCCACCTCCCGCAGGGGCCGTACGAGCCCCGCGCCACCCCGCTCGACCTCGCCCCCGGCGGGGCGGCCCTGGCCTCCCGCACGGTCTTCTCCGCCGCCCATGTCGTCGCCGACCCGTACGCGGACGTCAGCCCCGACTCCCCGGCCGCCGTCGACTGGGACGCCACCCTCGCCTTCCGCCGCCACCTCTGGTCGCACGGCCTCGGTGTCGCCGAGGCCATGGACACCGCCCAGCGCGGCATGGGCCTGGACTGGGCGGGTGCGGCCGAGCTGATCCGCCGCTCGGCCGCCGAGGCCAAGTCCGTCGGCGGCGCGATCGCCTGCGGCGTCGGCACCGACCAGCTCCCGCCCGGCCCCGCCTCGCTGGCCGAGGTGCGGTCCGCGTACGAGGAGCAGCTCGCCCTCGTCGAGGGGAGCGGCGCCCAGGCCATCCTGATGGCCTCCCGCGCGCTCGCCGCCGCGGCGAACGGGCCGCAGGACTACCTGGAGACCTACGCCCACCTGCTGCGCCAGGCCACCGAGCCGGTCGTGCTGCACTGGCTGGGCCCGATGTTCGACCCGGCGCTGGACGGCTACTGGGGCTCCGCCGACCTCGACGCGGCCACCGACACCTTCCTCCAGGTCATCGCCGAACACCCCGACAAGGTCGACGGCATCAAGATCTCCCTCCTCGACGCGGAGCGCGAGATCGACGTCCGGCGCCGCCTCCCCAGCGGGGTGCGCTGCTACACGGGCGACGACTTCAACTACCCCGAGCTGATCGCGGGCGACGACCGCGGCTTCAGCCACGCGCTGCTCGGCATCTTCGACCCGCTCGGCCCGCTGGCCGCCCACGCGGTCCGGGTCCTGGACACGGGCGACACCAAGGGTTTCCGTGAACTCCTCGACCCGACCGTCGAGTTGTCCCGGCACCTCTTCCAGACCCCGACCCGCTACTACAAGACGGGCGTCGTCTTCCTCGCCTGGCTGGCCGGCCACCAGGACCACTTCACGATGGTCGGCGGCCTCCAGTCGGCCCGCTCGCTGCCGCATCTGGCGAAGGCGTACGAACTCGCCGACCGGCTCGGCCTGTTCCCCGACCCCGAGCTGGCCGAATCCCGGATGCGCGCCCTGCTCACGGTCCAAGGAGGCTCCCGATGACCGATACCCGTAACGACCTCTCCCGGCTCT
Source organism: Streptomyces sp. NBC_01260 (assembly GCF_036226405.1). Lineage (NCBI taxonomy): Bacteria > Bacillati > Actinomycetota > Actinomycetes > Kitasatosporales > Streptomycetaceae > Streptomyces > Streptomyces sp. NBC_01260. Next base: position 5,543,834 of record NZ_CP108464.1, read on the forward strand.
CCATCAACCAGGAGACCATCAAGCAGTGGTCGCTGCCCGAACTCGCCGAGGGCTGCGCGAAGGCGGGCATCGGCAAGGTCGGCCTGTGGCGGGCCCCGGTGCAGGAGTACGGCGTCGAGCGCACGGCCCGGCTCCTCGCCGACTCGGGCCTGTCCGTCACCAGCCTCTGCCGGGGCGGCTTTCTCACCGCCACCGACCCGGCCGAGCGGGCCCGCGCCCTGGACGACAACCGCGCGGCGCTCGACGAGGCGGCGGGCCTGTCCACGGACACCCTGGTCCTGGTCTCGGGCGGCCTCCCGGCCGGGAGCAAGGACCTGTACGGCGCCCGCGAGCGGATCGCGGACGCCCTGGGCGAACTGGCCCCGTACGCGGCGGAGCGCGGCGTGCGCCTGGCGATCGAACCGCTGCACCCGATGTTCGCCTCGGACCGCTGCGTGGTCTCCACCCTGTCCCAGGCCCTGGACATCGCGGAACGCTTCCCGGCCGACCGGGTCGGGGTCGTCGTCGACACCTACCACCTCTGGTGGGACGACCAGGCGCCCGACCGGATCGCCCGCGCGGGCGCGGCCGGCCGCATCCACTCCTTCCAGCTCGCCGACTGGATCACCCCGCTCCCGGCGGGCGTCCTGGTCGGCCGGGGCCAGCTCGGCGACGGCTGCGTGGACTTCCGCGCCTTCCGTACGGCAGTTGAGGCCACCGGCTTCGACGGCCCGGTCGAGGTGGAGATCTTCAACGAGGACCTGTGGGCGCGCGACGGCTCCGAGGTGCTGGCGGAGGTAGCGGCCCGCTACGTGGAACACGCCTGCTGAACCCGTATCCGGCGCGTCCTGGCCCTTGAGGCAAAGAGATTGCCAAGCCGCGCAACCCTTGGGCACCCCGGCGGGTCATATCTGCCGTCGGACGCTTCCGGGGAGGGATCCGGGGGGATTGGGAAGCTCCGGCCGAGGGGGATAGCGAGTGGGGTCCGGTCGAAAGACCGGGCCCCGTTTCGCTGTGGCCACGGGCTTTGCGCGCAGCGGTCACCACCGCTCAGGCGTCCGGAATCCAGCTTCCGCGGAAGCCGAGCGGCACCCGTCCGGGCAGCTGGATCCGGGCGACCGGCTCCACCGTTCGAGCCGCCCGGTGCCTGCCCCGTACGGCGCGCCCGAGCCGTTGCCGGCGACGAGGAAGGGCGCCGGGAACGCCGTCAGGTCGACGACGATGTCCGACCCCTCCTCATACGCGTTCAGGGTGTGCGAGTAGTAGACCGGGTCCACCTCGAACCACCGCACCGCACCGCCCGCCCGCGGCAGGACACCGACCCGCGCCGGGTGCTTCCGGTTCCAGACGTACGGCACCGGGGCGCCCCGCTCCGCCCCCGCCGGGTCGAAGGTGACCGGCATGTCGAAGACCACCACGTAGTTCTCGGTGAGCGCGAAGTCGTGGATCATCGGCGCGTCGGCGACCGGAATCCGCGTGGTGCGCGAGACCCGCCCCGCCGGGTCCACGACCAGGTGCCGCACGTGGTCCCAGGTCGGGTAGTACGTGATCGCGTGCAGTTCACCGGCGTGCGCGTCGAGCTTGGTGTGAGCGGTGAACGCGCCCTCCAGCGTGCCCCGGAAGTCATGGGTGCCCACGGTGTTCAGCTCGTCGTCGAGCTCGTACGGCAGCGGCCCGCTCTCCTGGAGCGCGAGAATCCGCCCCCGGTACGGGATGACATGGGTGTTGCTGGGGAAGTCGTCCGGCGGCACGGGCCCGGGATACGGCTCGCCCAGCTTCTCCGCGACCTGGGAGGAGCGCACCCAGCGATTGCGGTACCACTCGGCGCGTCCGTCGCGCAGCCGGACCCCGTGCACCATGCCGTCGCCGAGCATTGAGTGATGGGCGCGCGGGTCCTCAAGGCCGAGGACATTGGGCCCGTTGCGCAGATAGCGCCCGTTCAGCTCGCGCGGGATGCGCCCGGTGACCGGCAGATCGAATGCGGTCAGCTCCTCGGTGACCGGCTCGAACGCCCCCTCCAGGAACGGGAAGCGCCGCGTGGCAGTCCCGTCGGACTGTGCGGCGCCGGCGGCCGGCTGCGAGCCGGGCCCGGCGGCGACGAGCCCGCCCGCGGCGGCCAGCGCCGCCGCCCCGCGCAGTACGTCGCGCCGTGTGTGTCGCGCCATGTGCCTTACTCCTGAACGGTGTTGTCGTGAACCACGGTCATGAGTCTGCGACGGTCGGCGGCCCGGCGGAGGAGGGGTGGACACCGCCCCGGGGTGGCGTCAGGCCCCCTGTTCCTTACGTGGGCAGGGCCGGGTCAGACCGTGAACCGGCCTCCCTTGACCGCGGTGACGAAGGAGGTCCAGCCCTCTGCGGAGAAGACGACGGCCGGTCCGGACGGGCCCGCCTTGCTGTCGCGTACGGGGACGGAGGCGTAGCCGCCGGCGACCTCAAGGCAATCGCCGTTGCCGCCACCGCTGTAGCTGGACTTGAACCAACCGACCGGCGTCGTGGCATCAGCGACGGTGTGGTTGATGCGGTGCATGTTCGTGCTCCTCTGCGATGGCTCTGACGAGGGCCACAGAACTCTGTTGGGAGGCCGCCTCGCTCAGGGCGAGAGTGTAGGACGCGTGACAGGCCTCTACCAGCGCGGGATCATCCATCAGATTTCCGGTGCGAAGGGCCTCGACGTACGCGAGCGGAGCGGCGTCCGCGAAATTCAGCAGATAGAGCGAGCTCTCCAGGAGTGCGTGTGCCCCCGACGCGAAAGTCAGCACGTGCAGACGCAGACGACCCGACTCCGCCATGTCCGCTACTTTGCGCAACTGCTCTGCCATGGCCTGCGGGCCGCCGATGCACCGACGGAGCGCGGCCTCGTCAAGAAGAGTCCAGGTGACGGGAGTAGCCGACTCCGTGAGCAACCGGCCGCGTTCCATGCGGTTGACAATGAATTCGTCAAGCTCCTCCGTGCGGTAATTGGGGCGATACGCCTGGAACACGGCACGAGCGTACGCAGCCGTCTGGAGTAGACCGGGGATGAGGGACGCGCCGTACTGACGAATCTCCGTGGTCTCACGCTCCAACTCGGCCACCGCTGTGAAGTACCGGGCGAACTTCGAGTCCAGGTCGGCCAGCCAGCGGACGAAGAAACCGTCAGTGTTCAGCGCGATATCGATGCGCCGGGCGTCGTCCGGCTTCGGCAGCCGCCGCCCCGCCTCCCAATGACTGATCAGCGTGGGGGAACAGACCACCTGCTCACTCAGGGCCTCCTGCGTCAGCCCGGCGGCGATCCGCCGTAACCTCAGCTCCTCCCCGTACTTCTCCCGCGGCGTACGCGGCTTCCGGCTGATATCCATGCGGCCTCAACTCCCTGACCTGACCTGCGCTCTGTCATCCCCCACCCCCTGGCAGCGTAGCCACTTCCGACCCCACTCTGTGATGGGTTCGCTACAGAGCGCAGTGAACTCCCCATCGGGATCGAGAGACGAAGACCCCCGCGACCGATGCGATCGGTCCGGGGGCATGGCCACCCTGAGAAAGCAGGCTGACATGAAGCACGCTATCGCCCGGCTACTTGAGTCGCTGGTGCGGTGCCGAAACCGGCGCAAGCGGAAGCGGGACCTCTACCTGTACCCGTACTCCTGCGACTACGTGAGCGGGCCGACCGCGTACCGCACGGGTGAGCGTCCCCCGCGAGGCGAGGACAGTCCTCTGGTACGCCCGTACCTCGTCGCGCACGAGAGGCGCATGGCCGAGGAGCGGCGCCGGTGTGCGCGCCGCAGGGCGCTGTGGATCTCCGTGCGTGAGGCGGACGGACCCCGGTTCATCCGTGGAGCCGAGGCCACGGCATGAGCGGGGGACGGTGCGAGGGCGACGGGATCAGGCTGTTGCCCTGGACGGAGCAGGGGGGCAAGCCGTGTTACGTCATCGGGGACGGCACCGGGTACGTGTCGCGGATGGCGGACGGCATCGAGGGCGTCCAGCTCGGCATGGCGGGCGATCTGATCGGGCATGCCACCAGCCTCCTGGCGGACCGGAAGGTCACCCGGGTCGAACTCCACTTCCTCGCGAGCCGGTTGACCGAGTCGTTGCGGGAGGTCAAACGGGTCGCGGAGAGCCGGGGCTCACGGCTGGGCGCGAGGGGTCGCGACCCCGGCGTCGACCCCGGCGTCGACACCCGGTGAGCCGAGGGAGTCGTGGGCGTCCCTGGCGTCCAGCAGTGTCGGCAGATGCTCCGCCGCCCACGCGCAGCAGGCGGCCATGGGCGCGAGCAGGGTGAGGCCGAGCGGGGTCAGTTCGTAGGTGACCGGGGCCGGGACGCCCGCGTGGACGGTTCGGGTGATCAGTGCGTCCCGCTCCATCGCGCGCAGGGTCTCGGTCAGGACCTTGGGGGTGATGGAGCGCAGCGGGATCTCCAGCTCGGAGAAGCGGCGGGGTCCAGGCTCCAGGCACCTGATGATCTGCGCGGTCCATTTGCCGCCGATCCGGAACGGTGAGGCCGTGTGGGAGCACCCGGTGAACATTTCGGGATCAAGTGGTTGGCTCACCCTGGCCAGCGTACGTAACTATCGTTGCGGAAACCATGGGGTGCGGGGCTAGCGTCCGCTGCATCGGCCGGCCGTTCGCCGGCCCTGTCGAGGGGACGCTCATGAGCAGCAGCATCGTCATCTTCGGAGCGGGTGGGCGTGCGGGCCGCCGTGCGGTCGCCGAGGCCGTGTCCCGTGGGCATCAGGTCACCGCGGTGGTGCGGGACTCGGGGTCGTACCAGGATCTGGCCGGTGCCGGCGTGAGCGTGGTCTCGGGGGACGTCGCCGACGCGGACAGCGTGGCGGCGGTCTCCCAGGGGCACGATGCGGCGATCAGCGCGGCGGGGCGGATGGACATGTCCTCGGAGGAGTTCTACGTGGGCGCGGCGCACGCCCTGCTGGACGGGCTGGCCCGCGCCGGGGTCGGCCGGCTGGTGCTGATCGGCATCGGCACCACGCTGGAGATGGCGCCGGGTGTCATGGTCCATGACGCGCCCGGCTTTCCGGCGGAGGCCCGGACCTTTTCTCTCGGGCACGCCGCGGAGCTCGATGTGCTCCGCGCCGCCGAGACCGAGCTGGACTGGCTGGTGGTCGCCCCGCCGCCCGTCATCCTGGACAACGAGGCTGCCCGGACCGGCCGTTACCGCATCGGCGGCGCGCAGTTGCTCCCCGCCGGTGACGGCGGGGAGGGCTTCTCGTACGCGGATCTGGCGGTGGCGCTGGTCGACGAGATCGAGACCCCGAAGCATCACCGTTCACTGGCCGCCGTGGCCGCCTGAGATGACCGGCCCCTGCGGCTGCCGCGACGTCAGCCGCAGGAGGGGCACGGTGGGCAGGCGACGACCGTGACGTCGTCGAGTACGGGCCCGTAGGCCGTGTTGACCGAACTGGCGAACCCCAGCGTCGTGGTGGACTTGGTGGCGACGAAGTTCACCTGCCGGTAGACGTAGCCCATGTCCGTGTACGTCTTGCCGGTGATGTCGAAGGTGAAGTCCTGGAAGTTCTGGCCGTTGACGAGGACCTTGCCCGATTTCACCGTCGGCGGGCCGGCGGGGTTGCCGGCCACGGCGTACGTCACCGTGTACTTCGTTCCGGGGACGGTGGTGAAGGTCTGCGACACCGACCCCGCCCTGACACCGCTGAGGTCCACCGACTGGTCGCCCTCGGCCGCTTGCCAGGACCCCGCGCCCATCAGGTCCACCGAGCCGCTGGTGACCTGCCACGGTCCGATGGACTGTCCCGCCACAAGGTCCTTGAACCCGCCCGGCGTCGAGACGGGGTACTCGAAACTGCCGTCGTCGAAGTGACTCGGTGCGGCCGCCGCCGTACCGGTACAGGCAAGAAGGACGGACGACGCGGCGGCGGCAGCGGTGAACGTGCGGGATACGCGCATGGGATTCCCCTCCCCGGACCATCGCCCCGATGCGATGCGTCTCGTGGCCAAGGCATTCCCGCGCAAGGGAACAGGCATGTGGGGAAATAAATAGTCATTCCATCTGACTTCGTCTCAAAATCACCGATCTGGGAGCTCTGGCAGTCCGGGCACGCGGCGTGCTGGACGCCCATGGCCCCCCTGCACTTGCGCACCGCACGCGGGTGCTGTGACGTGAGTCACGGGAACCGCCCCTAGCTCCCGGACAGGTCAAAGGTCATGGAGACACAACTGCGGGCCCGGATCCGGGACGGGGACGACGACGCCTTCGCGGAGCTGTTCGACCGGTATGCACGCTCCGTGTACAACCACGCGTTCCGGCTGACGGGGGACTGGTCGACCGCTGAGGACGTGGTCTCGCTGACGTTCCTGGAGGCCTGGCGGCTGCGGGGCCGGGTGGATGCCGAAGGGGGGTCGGTGCGCCCCTGGTTGCTGGGCGTCGCGACGAACGTCGTACGCAACACCCGGCGCGCCGCCGGCCGGCACGCCGCCGCGATCGCGCGGCTGCCCCCGGGCACCCCGGTGAGCGACTTCGCCGACGAGGTCGCGAGCCGGGTCGACGACGCGGAACTGCTGGGCGCGGTGCGGCTGGCACTGGACACCCTCCGACGTGGCGAACGCGAGGTGCTCGCGCTCTGTGTGTGGTCCGGGTTCGACTACGCGGCCGCCGCCGAGGCGCTCGGGATTCCGCGGGGCACGGTCCGCTCCCGGCTCTCCAGAGCCAGAAGGAAACTCGCGAAGGCCGCCGGGAATCAGACCGCCGGGAATCAGATCACCGCAAACAGGGAACCGCTCGGCCGCCCACGACAGGTGAGAGATGGCCGCACGAACGCGGCTCAGCCCATTCAGGAGGGAAACCGATGAACGACAACACGTCGCTCCCCGAGAAGGACCTTCGGCCGGGCCGCCACCGTCATCTCAAGGAGCACCTGATGCGAGAGATCCGGCAGACCCCCGTTCCGGAGGCAGAGGAGGCGAGGACCGCCCGCCGCCGCAAGTGGCTGCGGCCCGTCGTCGCAGGTCCGGCTCTCGCGGGAGCGCTGGCACTCGCGGTCGTCGCGGGGATCGCGATGACCGGGGCGGACGGTTCCGCGACACCGGTGGGGCGGGAGGGCAAGGCGACGTACGCCTTCGCGCCCAAGGTGAACGCGGACACCACCGGCGGTGCGGCCGAACTGCTCGACCGCATCGCGACGGTCGCGGCGCACTCCCCGGCGGGCGACACCATCCGCGACGACCAGTTCGTCTACATCCGCAGCAGGGTGGCCGCCGCGACCGTGGGGGAGGGCAGCGAGACGAAGCTCGCCGCCCTGCACCGGCGCGAGGTGTGGCTCTCCGTCGACGGGACGCGCCCCGGACTGCTCCGCGAACCGGGCGGCAACCAGGACAACGAGGTGCTGGAGCGCGATCCCGCGCCGGGCGAGCTCGGCTACGGGCAGAGCACCAACTACCGGCACCTCCAGACCCTGCCCACCGATGCGGACGCGATGCTGAAGTGGCTCCGCTCCCAAGGGGACTCGGGGGACACGGAGCGGAATCCCGACCAGGACGCGTTCGTACTCGTCGAGGGCCTCCTCAAGGAGTCCCTGATGCCGCCGGACGTCAGCGCCGCACTGTTCCGCGCCGCCGCGAAGATCAAGGGGGTGGTCGTGGTGCCCGACGCCGTGAACGCCGCCGGGCACCACGGTGTGGCCGTCGCCCGCTACGACGCGTACAACCCGGGACTCCGTGACGAGCTGATCTTCGACAGCAAGAGCCTGCAACTCATCGGCAGCCGCAGCGTCGCGACACAGGCCACCGACAGCATCGAGGCGGGACAGGTACTGTCCACGGCCGCCGTCCTCGAACGCGCGGTGGTCGACGCGAAGGGGCGGCGCCCCTGAGGGAGCAGGGAGGGAAGGGCCGGCGCCCACGGGGGAGGGCGGCCGGCCCGGACCGCTTGTCCGAGGGAACCGGTAGCGTCGGAGCATGTCCAACATGGCCGTCCTCGAAGGGGTCCTTGAGCGGATCACCTACGCCAACGAGGAGAACGGGTACACGGTCGCCCGCGTCGACACCGGACGCGGCGCCAACGATCTGCTCACCGTGGTCGGCTCGCTGCTGGGCGCGCAGCCCGGCGAGTCGCTGCGGATGGAGGGGCGTTGGGGCTCGCACTCGCAGTACGGCAAGCAGTTCACCGTCGAGAACTACACGACGATCCTCCCCGCCACCATCCAGGGCATCCGCCGCTACCTCGGCTCCGGCCTGATCAAGGGCATCGGCCCCGTCATGGCCGACCGGATCACCACCCACTTCGGCGTCGACACCCTCGACATCATCGAGCAGCAGCCCAAGCGGCTGGTGGAGGTACCGGGGCTCGGCCCGAAGCGGACGAAGATGATCGCCGCAGCCTGGGAGCAGCAGAAGGCGATCAAGGAGGTCATGGTCTTCCTCCAGGGTGTCGGCGTCTCGACCTCCATCGCCGTCCGTATCTACAAGAAGTACGACGACTCCTCGATCTCCGTCGTGAAGAACCAGCCCTACCGGCTCGCCGCCGACGTCTGGGGCATCGGCTTCCTCACCGCCGACAAGATCGCCCAGGCGGTCGGCATCCCGCACGACAGCCCGGAGCGGGTCAAGGCCGGACTCCAGTACGCGCTGTCGCAGTCCACCGACCAGGGGCACTGCTTCCTCCCCGAGGAGCGGCTGATCGCCGACGCGGTGAAGCTGCTCCAGGTGGACACCGGGCTGGTCATCGAGTGCCTCGCCGAACTCGCCGAGGACCCGGAGGGCGTCGTACGGGAGAAGGTGCCCTCGCCCGAGGGCGGCGAGCCGGTCACCGCCGTCTATCTGGTGCCCTTCCACCGCGCCGAGATCGCCCTTGCCGCCCAGGTGCGGCGGCTGCTGCGGACGCCGGAGGAGCGGATGCCGGCCTTCGGCGACGTGGACTGGGACAAGGCCCTGAAATGGCTCGCGGGCCGGACGGGCGCGACGCTGGCCCCCGAGCAGGAGGCCGCCGTGCGGCTCGCGCTCAGCCGGAAGGTCGCCGTGCTGACCGGTGGGCCCGGCTGCGGGAAGTCGTTCACCGTCCGGTCCATCGTGGAGCTGGCCCGCGCCAAGAAGGCCAAGGTGGTGCTCGCCGCGCCGACCGGCCGGGCGGCGAAGCGGCTTTCCGAGCTGACCGGGGCCGAGGCCTCCACCGTGCACCGGCTGCTGGAACTGAAGCCGGGCGGCGACGCGGCGTACGACCGGGACCGCCCGCTGGACGCCGATCTGGTCGTCGTCGACGAGGCGTCGATGCTCGATCTGCTGCTCGCCAACAAGCTCGTCAAGGCGGTGGCACCCGGTGCCCATCTGCTGCTCGTCGGGGACGTCGACCAACTGCCGTCGGTCGGCGCGGGGGAGGTGCTGCGGGATCTGCTCGCCGACGGCGGACCCGTACCGGCGGTCCGGCTGACCACCATCTTCCGCCAGGCCCAGCAGTCCGGCGTCGTCACCAACGCCCACCGGATCAACTCCGGCGTACCGCCGCTCACCCAGGGGCTCAGCGACTTCTTCCTCTTCGTGGAGGACGAGACGGAGGACGCGGGCGTGCTCGCGGTCGATGTCGCGGCCCGCCGCATCCCCGCGAAGTTCGGTCTGAACCCCCGCCGTGACGTGCAGGTACTCGCTCCGATGCACCGCGGCCCGGCGGGCGCCGGCCACCTCAACGGTCTGCTCCAGCAGGCCATCACGCCCGCCCGCCCCGATCTGCCCGAAAAGCGGTTCGGCGGCCGGGTGTTCCGGGTCGGCGACAAGGTCACCCAGATCCGCAACAACTACGACAAGGGCGAGAACGGCGTCTTCAACGGCACGGTCGGCGTGGTCACCGCCCTCGACGTGGACGAGCAGAAGCTGACCGTGCTCACGGACGAGGACGAGGAGATCAGTTACGACTTCGACGAGCTCGACGAGCTGTCCCACGCGTACGCCATGACGATCCACCGCTCCCAGGGCAGCGAGTACCCGGCCGTCGTCATCCCGGTCACCAAGAGCGCCTGGATGATGCTCCAGCGGAACCTGCTCTACACCGCTGTGACGAGGGCCAAGAAGCTCGTCGTGCTGGTCGGCTCCCGGCAGGCGATCGGGCAGGCGGTCCGCACGGTTTCCGCAGGCAGACGTTGTACAGCGCTGGATTACCGGCTTCAGGGAGGTACGGAAGGAGGATCCGTCGAAAAAATGATCGATCAAATCGGTGGGAAACATCACGGAGGTCTTCCGGAACCGCAGTCAAGGGGGCAGGATGAATAAGCTCGCGGCACTCAGTGCCGCGAGTAGGTCCAATGGACGACCCCGAGTGCACTCTCCTGAGCCAAATGGGGGAGGGTGGAGACAGTCAGGGAACCTCGAAGAAGAGGCACTACGTCGGTGAGGGATGACGTGAGCGAGCACACCAACAACGCTGTGGTACTGCGGTACGGCGATGGCGAGTACACCTACCCGGTGATCGACAGCACCGTCGGCGACAAGGGCTTCGACATCGGGAAGCTCCGGGCGAACACCGGCCTGGTGACGCTGGACAGCGGATACGGCAACACCGCTGCGTATAAATCGGCCATCACCTATCTCGATGGCGAGCAGGGCATCCTGCGGTACCGCGGCTACCCGATCGAGCAGCTCGCCGAGCAATCGACGTTCCTCGAGGTCGCGTACACGCTCATCAACGGTGAGCTTCCGAAGGTCGACGAGCTGTCGGCCTTCAAGAATGAGATCACCCAGCACACGCTGCTGCACGAGGACGTCAAGCGGTTCTTCGACGGCTTCCCGCGCGACGCCCACCCGATGGCCATGCTGTCCTCGGTCGTCAGCGCGCTGTCCACGTTCTACCAGGACAGCCACAACCCGTTCGACGAGGAGCAGCGTCACCTCTCGACGATCCGGCTGCTGGCCAAGCTGCCGACCATCGCGGCGTACGCGTACAAGAAGTCGATCGGTCACCCGTTCGTCTACCCGCGCAACGACCTCGGTTACGTCGAGAACTTCCTGCGCATGACCTTCTCGGTCCCCGCCCAGGAGTACGTGCCGGACCCGGTCGTCGTCTCGGCGCTGGAGAAGCTGCTCATCCTGCACGCGGACCACGAGCAGAACTGTTCGACCTCCACCGTGCGTCTGGTCGGCTCCTCGCAGGCGAACATGTTCGCCTCGATCTCCGCCGGTATCTCGGCGCTGTGGGGCCCCCTGCACGGTGGCGCCAACCAGTCGGTGCTGGAGATGCTCGAGGGCATCCAGGCCAACGGTGGCGACGTCGACTCCTTCATCAGCAAGGTGAAGAACAGGGAGGACGGCGTCCGCCTGATGGGCTTCGGCCACCGGGTGTACAAGTCCTTCGACCCGCGCGCCAAGATCATTAAGGCCGCGGCCCACGATGTGCTGTCCTCGCTCGGCAAGTCCGACGAGCTGCTCGACATCGCGCTCAAGCTGGAGGAGCACGCGCTCTCCGACGAGTACTTCGTCTCGCGCAACCTCTACCCCAACGTGGACTTCTACACCGGTCTGATCTACCGGGCCATGGGCTTCCCGAGCGAGATGTTCACGGTGCTCTTCGCGATCGGCCGGCTGCCGGGCTGGATCGCCCAGTGGCACGAGATGATCAAGGAGCCGGGTTCCCGCATCGGCCGCCCGCGCCAGATCTACACCGGCGAGGTCCTGCGCGACTTCGTCCCGGTCGAGGGCCGCTGAGCCCCGGACCGCCCCCGCACAACTCCTGCGTCACCCCGGGCCCTCTCGGCCGGTTGCCTTCGCCCCGACTGCCGCGCTTTCGCACAGAGCGCGGTGTCCGGGGCGATTTGCTTGCCCGGACGCGTCGCCGCCTGGGCGGGATGCGTCCGGACATGCGAGAAGCGCCCCGCCATCGATCCCCCCACGGGCCGACAGCGAGGCGCTTCCCATATCCCGGAGCGGATTCCCCCCACGGGATCCGGCCGGGCGTTCAGTGGGAGCCGAAGCTCCTGGGTTTCCCTCGGTACTGCGTGTCCTGCGCTTACCTCTCGTACGGCCTGCCTGCCGGCGGTCTGCCGGGGTACGTACCGACGGGAGGGCCGCTCAAAGCTCCCCGGTGCACGTGCCCCGGCCAACGCTTGCCCGGAGCGTCCCCCAAGACCCTCCGTCGGACGTCCCCCAAGACATCCTTTGGCATCGCACTCTTAGACTCGCGAACCCACCGAATGGTTACCCTGTAATCGGTGTGATCTGGATCTCTTTGTGGAAGTTACGTGAAGGACCTCAAGCGCAGGCTGTTCGTTACGACGAAGACCGATGAGAACGCCATCGCCGCTCCCGCAATCATAGGGTTGAGCAGGCCAAATGCCGCAAGGGGTAGAGCAGCAACGTTGTAACCGAATGCCCAGAAAAGGTTGCCCCTGATGATGGCCAGGGTGCGCCGGGAGAGTCGGACGGCATCGGCGGCCACCTTGAGATCTCCACGAACGAGCGTCAGATCGCTCGCCTCGATGGCCGCGTCCGTGCCGGTGCCCATCGCCAGACCGAGATCGGCGGTGGCCAGTGCGGCGGCGTCATTGATCCCGTCGCCGACCATGGCGACGGCCCGTCCCTCGGCCTGCAACCGCTCGATGACGTGCGCCTTCTCCTCGGGAAGCACCTCGGCCCGGACCTCGTCGATCCCGACCGCGCGGGCCACGGAATCCGCCACCGCCCGGTTGTCGCCGGTCAGCAGGATCGGTGTCAGGCCGAGTGCGCGGAGTTCGGCGACGGCCGCCGCGCTGGATTCCTTGACCGCGTCGACGATTTCGAGGACGCCCCGCGCCTCGCCGTCCCAGGCGACCGCGACCGCTGTACGTCCCTGGGCGGCCGCTTCCGTCAGGGCCGAGGAGAGCACGTCCGGTACGTCGATTCCTGCGTCGGTGAGCAACCGGGGGCGGCCGACGAGCACCTTGCGCCCCTCGATGACGCCCTGGACGCCGAGGCCGGGGACGTTGGTGAAGTCCTCGGGGGTGGGGAGGGGGGTGGTGGTGCGTTCGCCGGCTCCGGTGGCGACGGCCTGGGCGATGGGGTGTTCGGAGGCGTGTTCCAGGGCGCCGGCGAGGCGCAGTACGTCGGTCTCGGTGGCGTTGGGGGCGGTGTGGACGGTCTGGAGGGTCATCTTGCCGGTGGTGACGGTGCCGGTCTTGTCCAGCACGATCGTGTCGACGCGGCGGGTGGTCTCCAGGACTTCGGGGCCCTTGATCAGGATGCCGAGCTGGGCGCCGCGTCCCGTGCCGACCATGAGGGCGGTGGGTGTGGCGAGGCCGAGGGCGCAGGGGCAGGCGATGATCAGTACGGCGACGGCGGCGGTGAACGCGGCCGTCACGTCGTCGGTGGCCAGCAGCCAGGCGACCAGGGTGACCAGGGCGATCAGCAGGACCACGGGGACGAAGACCGCGGAGATCCGGTCGGCGAGGCGCTGGGCCGCCGCCTTGCCGTTCTGCGCGTCCTCGACGAGCCGCGCCATCCGGGCCAGCTGGGTGTCGGCGCCGACGCGGGTGGCCTCGACGACGAGCCGGCCGGAGACGTTCACGGTGGCGCCGGTGACGGCGTCGCCGACACCCACGTCGACCGGGACGGACTCGCCGGTGAGCATGGAGGCGTCCACCGCCGACGCGCCCTCGACGACGGTGCCGTCGGTGGCGACCTTCTCACCGGGCCGGACCACGAAGCGGTCGCCGACGGCGAGCCGGGCGACAGGGATGCGCACTTCGGCGCCGTTCCGCAGGACCGTGACGTCCTTGGCACCCAGATGCATCAGCGCCCGCAGGGCGGAACCCGCCTTCCGCTTGGACCTCGCCTCCAGATAGCGGCCCAGCAGGATGAACGTGACGACTCCGGCGGCGACCTCCAGATAGATCGTGGAGGAGCCGTCCGTGCGGGAGACCGTGAAGTCGAAGCCGTGCCTCATGCCGGGCATCCCGGCGTCGCCGAGGAACAGGGCCCAGAGCGACCAGCCGAAGGCGGCGAGGGTGCCGACCGAGACGAGCGTGTCCATGGTGGCCGCGCCGTGCCGGAGGTTGGTCCAGGTCGCCCGGTGGAAGGGCAGCCCGCCCCAGATGACGACGGGGGCGGCCAGGGTGAGGGAGAGCCACTGCCAGTTGTCGAACTGGAGGGCCGGGATCATCGCGAGTACGACGACGGGGGCGGCGAGGACGGCCGACACGATGAGCCGCTGACGCAGCGAGGCGAGGGCGGTGACGGGGCCGTCGGGGACGTCCGCGGAGTCCGGGGTGCTCAGGGACTCCGGGGCGCCGGTGGATTCTGAGGTTTCCGTGACCGGCGCCGGTGCGGGCGGTGTCGGAGGAGTCGGTGCGGGGCGGTGCACCGGCTCCGCCGTGTACCCCGTCTTGTGGACGGTCGCGATCAGATCCGCGACGCCGGTCTCCGGGCCGAAGACGACCCGGGCCTTCTCGGTGGCGTAATTGACGGTGGCGGTGACCCCGTCCATCCGGTTCAGCTTCTTCTCGACGCGGGCCGCGCAGGAGGCGCAGGTCATCCCGCCGATCGTGAACTCGGCCTCCGAGCTCTTCGCTGCCGGGGCTTCGGTCTCTGTCGCGCTGTGCATGTCCGAACTCCTGAAACGCCGACCGGGCCGTACCCCACCAGTATCTGCTGGTCGGTCCGGCCCGGCGGCGAAGGGTGGTGCGGGTGGAGTGGATCCCGTGGACCCCGGGGCGTTCAGGCCTGGCCGGTGAGCTCGTAACCGGCCTCGTCGACGGCGGCGCGCACGGCCTGCTCGTCCAGCGCCGCCTGGGAGGTCACCGTCACCTGGCCGGTGGACGCCACGGCCTTCACCGAGGTGACCCCTTCGATTTCGGAGATCTCGCTGGAAACGGCGCCCTCGCAGTGGCCGCAGGTCATGCCGGTCACCTGGTAGACCGTGGTCACGCCGCCCTGCTTCGCGTCGGCGCTCGCACCGTCGTGGCAGGAGCCGCTGGGCGAGCAGCAGGAGCCGGTCGCCTGGGGGAGCTGGGTCTCGGCGGTCATCGTTTTCTCCTCTTCGACGGGCACATGTGGGTGTGGAGGCAGGGGCCCAGGAGGGTTCCGGGAAGGCCGGTGCGCCTCCACACTCACCACACTATACCCCTAGGGGGTATCAACGCGAGCGGCCCGAGCCGCTAGCGGCCATCCGGGGGAGCGGGGGGAGGGGTGGCGTCGCAGACCATCGGTTCGAGATAGCGGAAGAGGACCGTCTTCAGTTCCTTGATGTACGCCTCCCGCTCCATGCCCTCGTGCGCCATGATCACGTCCAGCCCTGCCTTGAAGAGGATGAAGATCATCGTGGCGACGCGGGTGATCTCGGCCGGAGGGGCGCTCGGGAGGTAGCCGGTGAGGATCGTCTCGACCCGGTTGAGCATCGTCGTGTGGACGGCGTCGTGGTCCTGCGTGATCGTGCCGGGGATCTCGGATCCGTGCATCAGGACCGTGAAGGCCGGGTTCTCGCAGTTGAACTCGATGAGCGGATCGAGGGTGGCGTCGAGCATCCGGTCCAGCGGGAGTTCGAGGTGGTTCGGGAGGAGCGCTGCTCCGTACGTCTCCCGCCAGCGGCTCAGGAGCTGGTCGCCCAGCTCGACCGCGATGGCCTCCTTGTTGGGGAAGAACTGGTAGAGCGTGCCGGGTGAGACCCCGGCCTCCCTGGCGATGGCGTTGGTGCTCGCGGCGGTGTACCCGCTCGTGCAGAAGACGCGGGAGGCGGCCTTGAGGAGCTGGGCGATGCGCGCCTCGCCGCGTGCCTGGCGGCGGCGGGGGCGGGCGGTGCCGGCTGCCGTGCCCGCGGCTGCCGTACCTGTGGCTGCCGTGCCTGTGGTGGCTGCTGCTGTGCCTGCGGTGGTCGCTGTGCCTTCTGTGACCCCTGGGTCTTCTGCGGCTCCCGTGGCTCCTGCGCCTCCGGTGCCCTCCGTTCTGGCCTCCGACACGGTCTATCCCCAGCTTTCGTGCAAGGTTGACAAACACGAGTGGCCGCTCGCATTCTTATGGAACGCGAGCGATGGCTCGTATTTGCCAGTGTATGTGGCAACGACTGATCCATGCTGCCCTGTGGGGCCGCCGCGCGCTGCCGCCCGGGTGCCTGGATCCGGGGGAAAAGGGGACACCGCACCATGCCTCAAGTCAACAGCCCGGAGCGCGTCGGGGGCTGGACCCGCTTCGTCACCGCGCGGCCACGGCTCGCGCTGCTGGCGGCCCTGGTGATCACGGCGCTCGCGGTCTTCGCGGGCAGCGGGGTCGCCGACCGGATGGGCAGCGGTGGCTGGGAGTCCCCGAACGCCGAATCGACCTATACGACCAAGGCGCTGGAGCGCGAGTTCCCGGCGTCCCAGCCGAATCTGCTACTGCTCCTCGACAGCGGCGGCGTCTCCGTCGATGATCCCGCCGTGGCCGCCGAGGCAGCGCGCCTCACCGAGCGGCTGGCCGGCGAGAAGGACATCACGGGCGTCGGCTCGTACTGGCAGAGCAAGGCGCCCGCGCTGCGTGCCGAGGACGGGCGGGAGGCGCTGATCGCGGCCCGGATCGAGGGCGACGACAAGGCGGTGGGGGAGGTCCTGGACCGGATAGCTCCCACATACCGCGGTGCGCACGGGCCGGTCGAGGTCTCGGTCGGCGGCCCCGTCGCCGTCCGCCACGAGATGCAGACGATCATCCAGGACGACCTGCTGCGGGCCGAGATGATCGCCCTGCCGGTCACGCTCGTGCTGCTCGTCATGGTCTTCGGCAGCGCGATCGCTGCGCTGCTTCCGCTGGGTGTCGGCATCGTCGCGATCCTGGGCACCAACGCCGTGCTGCGCGGCATCACCGAATTCACCGATGTCTCGGTCTTCGCCCAGAACCTCACCACAGCACTCGGCCTCGGACTCGCCATCGACTACGCCCTGTTCATCGTGCGCCGGTTCCGAGAGGAGCTGGCGGCCGGGGCGGAGGTCCGGGCGGCGGTGGGCGCGACCCTGCGGACCGCGGGGCGGACGGTGCTGTTCTCCGCGCTGACCGTCGCGGTCTCGCTCGCCGCGATGCTGGTCTTCCCGCAGTACTTCCTGCGCTCCTTCGCCTATGCGGGGATCGCCGTGGTGCTGCTCGCCGCCGCTGCCGCGCTCATCCTCCTCCCGGCCGCGCTGATGCTGCTCGGCCCGAGGGTCAACGCCCTTGATCTGCGCAGGCTGCTGCGCCGGGGGCGTGCGGAGCCGTCCGCCGCGACCGAGTCCGGCAAGGGGTGGGGGCGGTTCGCCGCGCTGGTGATGCGCAGGGCGCCGCTCTTCGCGGTCGTCACGAGCGTGGGGCTCGTGCTGCTCGGGCTGCCGTTCCTGGGGGTGAAGTTCGGCACGGCGGACGACCGCCAGCTGCCGGCCTCCGCCGAGTCGCGCGTGGTCCAGCAGCACATCAGGGACGGGTTCCCCGGCAGCCCCGGCGGAGGTCTCGAAGTCCTCGCGGAAGGGGCCGCGACACCGGCCCAGTATGCCGAGTACCGCAGCCGGATCGCGGCGCTTCCCGACGCCCTGCGGGTCGACGGCCCGTTCGTCGAGGGAAGTTCGGCCTACTTCAGTGTGCTGCCGAAGGGCGAGTCGGTGGGGGAGCGGTCACAGGTCCTCGTGAAGGATCTCCGGGCCGAGCCCGCTCCCTTCGACACGTCGGTGACCGGCTCCGCGGCCGTACTGGTCGATTCGAAGACCGCCATCGCGGACCGGCTGCCCTGGGCGGTGGGCATCATCGCCGTGGTGACGCTGCTTCTGGTCTTCCTGCTCACCGGTAGTGTGCTGATCCCCCTCCAGGCGGTCGTGCTCAACGCTCTGAGCCTCACGGCGATGTTCGGAGCGGTCGTCTGGGTCTTCCAGGACGGGCATCTCTCCGGACTGCTCTCCTTCACCAGCACGGGGGACATCGAGACGACACTGCCGGTGCTGATGTTCTGCGTCGCCTTCGGGCTCTCCATGGACTACGGGGTGTTCCTGCTCTCCCGGATCAAGGAGGAGTACGACCGGACGGGCGATCACGAGCGGTCGGTCACCTTCGGGCTGCGGCACACGGGAGGGCTGATCACCGCCGCGGCCGTGATCCTGGCCGTGGTGATGGTCGCGATAGGCACGTCCCGGGTGACCAGCACGAAGATGCTGGGACTGGGCATCGCGCTGGCGGTGCTGATGGATGCCATGGTCGTGCGCAGTCTGCTGGTCCCCTCCGTGATGAAGCTGATGGGCCGGGCGACGTGGTGGGCCCCGGCGCCGCTGCGGGCGTTCCACCGGCGATTCGGCCTGAGCGAAGGGGAGCCCGCACAGTTGGCGGCCGAGGAGATACCGGAGCCCGCCGACGAGCGGGACAAAGTGACCAGCGGGGCGTAGGCGGGCGGACGGTGGCCCGCGGAGGGGCGGCCGGCGGAGCGTAGATTCGGCCGTCCGGAAGACGGGGCGCGGGCGAGGGGCGGAGCGTATGAGGGCAGTGGTGTTCGAGGAGTTCGGGAAGGAAGCCCGGGTCCAGGACGTGGTGGATCCCAGCCCCTCCCGTCGGGGGGTGGTGGTCCGGGTGGAGGCGACCGGGCTGTGCCGCAGCGACTGGCACGGCTGGATGGGCCACGATCCAGACATCACCCTGCCGCACGTGCCCGGCCATGAACTGGCCGGTGTGGTCGAAGCGGTGGGGCAGGACGTGGTCAACCGGCGGCCGGGCGACCGGGTCACCGTGCCCTTCGTCTGCGCCTGCGGCCGCTGCTCCGCCTGCGCGGCCGGGGCCCAGCAGGTCTGCGAGCGGCAGACCCAGCCGGGATTCACCCACTGGGGCTCGTTCGCCGAGTACGTCGCGCTGGAACAGGCCGACGTCAATCTGGTTCCCGTCCCAGACGGGATGTCGTTCGGTACGGCCGCCGGTCTGGGCTGCCGGTTCGCCACGGCGTTCCGGGCCGTGGTGGCCCGGGGCCGGGTGGCGCCGGGCGAATGGGTCGCCGTGCACGGCTGCGGCGGGGTCGGGCTTTCGGCCGTGATGATCGCTGTGGCCTGCGGCGCCCGGGTCGTCGCGGTCGACGTCTCGCCCGACGCCCTTCGGCTGGCCCGGACGTTCGGGGCGGTGGAGTGCGTGGACGCCTCCGCATACCCCGGAGGCGCCGACGAGGCGGTACGTGAACTCACGGGCGGCGGGGCCCAGCTGTCCCTCGACGCCCTGGGGTCGCCGGTCACCTGCGCCGCCTCGGTCCGGAGCCTGCGCCGCCACGGGCGCCATGTGCAGGTCGGGCTGCTCCCGTCGGTGGCCGGTGACCCCGTCGTACCCATGGCGAGGGTGATCGGTCTGGAGCTGGAGCTCCTCGGCAGCCACGGCATGGCCGCGCACGCCTACCCGCCGATGATGGACATGGTCCGGTCCGGCAGCCTGCGCCCCGACCTGCTGGTGACCGCAACCATCGGGCTGGACGCGGCCCCGGCGGCGCTCGCGGCGATGGGCGCGGCACCGGGAGCCGGAGTGACGGTCATCGAACCCCCGCGCTGACCGCCCAGGACGGTGCCGGCAGGGGGAGGCCCCGCACGGCGGCGGGTGGGGGCCGATCGCCGTACGGGGCGGGGGTGAAGAGAACCGGGGTGAAGAGACGGGGAGGGTCGGGTCAGTCCCGGCGGCCCCGGTTGCCGGGGCGGGCGGTGACCCAGGCACGGATGGTGTCCGCGTACCAGTAGGGCTTCCCACCCTCCACATGATCCGGTGACGGAAGGAGACCGTGTTTGCGATAGGAGCGGACGGTGTCCGGCTGCACCCGGATGTGCGCGGCAATGTCCTTGTAGGACCAGAGCCTTCTGTCCGTCATAAGTGACACCTCTCTGCATCGCAGCGGCAGCCTGGGGGCCGTCGGGAGAGCTGCGGCACGGACGCTGACGATCACTCAGCCTGTGTCCGGTGAACGAGGACAGTGAGGGGCGGGGAGGGGCTGTCGAGCAGCTGTGACGAAAAACCCACGTAATGGAGATATGTGTGACGAGGGGGTGATCTCTGTGACGGAAGGAGTGCACCGGGGCGAAGGGGCTGTGTTCCCTTGGGGCGGGGGTGCCGCCCTCCATACCTCAGGTGTGCCTCAACTCCAGTGAGACCGGGGCCGACACCGGGCAAGATCAGTCCATGACTGGTTTCGGGAAGCAGAACATGGCCGTCCTCGTACTGCGCGAGGCGGACGACATCAGCACCATGCTCCGGCGGGCTCTGGACACCGCGTCCGCCGAGGAGCGCCCCGGCCTGGAAAGGGCCATTGCTCTCACCGCCGAGGCCGGCGCGGTTCCGGACGCGGAACTGCGCGGCCGCTGGGCCCTGCGACGGATGGCGTCGACCGGGTACGACGGGCCGCCCCGCGCCGTGGCCGCGGTCAAGGCACTGCGCACGGCCGAGCAGGGGCTGAGCCTGCTCCAGGCGGTGAACCTGTCGAAGGACGCGGAGGCCGTCCGGGCGGCGGATCCTGCTGCCCCGTAAACCGGAGGCAATGGCGGGCCGCGCTGCGCCAGACTGCGCCCGTGACCGCTGACGCGCCGCCGCCCCTGCCCCTGCCGCCGCCCCTGCCGACCGCACCCATCTCACCGCCCCCAACACCATCGCCCCCGTCCCCGCCGGGCTCGGCGCAGGCGCGCGCCCTGAGGCACGTGGCGTCCCTCTCCTCCGGGCGGCCGCTGGACCGCTCCGTACCGCTGACGCTGAACTTCCACCCGGACCGGATGGCGGGCGACCACCCGATCCTGGCCGGGCTCGCCCAGGACGGTGTCTACCGTTCGCAGTTCGTCACCGGCACCAGCAACGGCGGGCTGACGGCCTATCCGGGCGGTGACCGGTGGCGCTGGGAGAGCCGGATCTTCGGTGGCGCGTACGACAGCGTGCCCGGCGAGCAGCGGCCGGTGTACGGGGCGTTGAACTTCCGGCGTCAGGAGACCGGGGCGGCGCCGCGGTTCGGCTCGGCGCACTTCAGGCTGACCGCGCAGACGCTGGAGCGCGCCACCTTCTGCTACCCGGACAGCGCTGCCGAGCCCTCGGACTTCGGCGTCGCCGACCGGATGCACCTCATCGAACTGGCGGAGTCCGACAGCCAGGACGCGCTCGACGACTACATAGAGGCGCAGGTGCACGGCCCGGTCCTGCTCGACCGCCATCTGGAGGCGCTGGTCCTCGACCCGAGTTTCCGCGGCACCGCCGTGGAGGAGGCCGCACGAAGGCTGCCCTGCCGCACGGAATGGCACGGCGGATTCCGTCTGACCGTGGCGGAGCTGCGCCGTCATGCGGACTACCGGGGGCAGGAGTTCGTCGACCTCGGCGCGGAGATCTCCCGGGGCGGTCTGCTCGATCCCCGGATCATCGGGGACGCAGCCCGCACGGGCCGCTATGCGACGCAGTCACTGAAGAGGGTCTGGCATTGCCTGGCTCGTTTCGGCGCCCCGGCGCCCCGGCGCCCCGGCGCCCCTGCTCCCCGGCGCCCGGGAGCCTGGCCCGCCCGGGAGCCGGGGAGCAGGGGCGCGGTGCGGGGCGGCGGCCGACCCTGAATCAAACTGTCTGCCCGACTGTCTGCCCACAGCCTGACCGACCGTCGGACCGACGGACTGGCCGACCGGCGCCCGGCCGCCGCCGGCAATTGTTATGCGTGCCAGAGCGCTGACCAGGTGTTCGGGCCGACGAGGCCGTCCGGCAGCAGGGGCGGGTGATCGGCCTGGAAGCGCTGGACGGCGGCGAGGGTCTGCGTGTCGAACGTGCCGTTCACCGCCTTCCACGGCAGGTAACGCCGGTTGGCCAGCATGCACTGCACCTGGAAGACACGATCGCCCTGTTCACCGAAGGCGGTCGGCCCGTCGCCGTCGTAGAAGGCGCAGACGGGGCTGGAGCCGGGCGGCGGTGCGTTGTTCTCGTCGGCCGCGGCGCCGGGGGCCGCGGCGAGGGCGGTGGCCAGGGCGAGTGCGGCGAGGGCCGAGGCCCCGGCCGCCCGGTACGACGGCGGCGTCTTGCGGATCACGGTGAGTTGCTCCTCGTGGAGTGTGGGGGCGGCGCCGGGGCGCGGTGATGACCGCGCTCCGGCTCTCTCACCGAGGACAACACCGCATACTGCCGTCACGTCACGTGCGGGGCCGCCCGGTGTGTCAGGAGGGCTGCCCCGGGCTGCCGCAGGAGCGCAGGAACTCCCGGGTCCGGCGGGCGATCGGGAACGGTTTATCGGGCGGACACGGGTACATGTCCTGCTCGACGATCGCGAACAGGTCGACGTCCAGCCGGCGGGCGGCGTCCAGCACGGGTGCCAGGGCGGGCACCCCGCCCGGCGGTTCGCACATCACCCCGCGTGCCACGGCGGGTCCGAACGGCACCTCGTTCGCGACCACTTCGGCCAGAATCTCCGGGTCGACCTGCTTGAGGTGCAGATAGCCGATCCGTTCACCGTAGGTCTCGATCAGTTTGACGCTGTCGCCGCCGCAGTAGGCGTAGTGCCCGGTGTCGAGGCAGAGCGAGACCAGGGCGGGATCGGTGGCGTCGAGGAAGCGGCTGACGTTCTCCTCGCTGTCGATGTGGGTGTCGGCGTGCGGGTGGACGACGATGCGCAGGCCGTAGCGATCCTGCACCTCGCGCCCCAGCCGCTCCGTCTGGGTGGTGAGGTCACTCCACTGTTCCGCCGTGAGGGTGCGGTCCTCCAGCACCTCGCCCGTCTTGTCGTCGCGCCAGAACGACGGGATGACCACGAGATGGTCGGCGCCCATCGCCCGGGTGAGTTCCGCGATGTCGGCGACATGCGCCCAGGTCCGTTCCCAGACGCCCGGACCGTGGTGCAATCCGGTGAAAACGGTGCCTGCCGAAACGGTGAGCCCGCGGCTGCGGGTCTCGTCGGTGAGGCGGGCCGGGTCGGTCGGGAGGTAGCCGTAGGGGCCGAGCTCGATCCACTCGTAACCAGCGGTGGAGACCTCGTCGAGGAAGCGGTGCCAGGGCACCTGCTGGGGATCGTCGGGGAACCACACCCCCCAGGAGTCGGGCGCGGAGCCGATGCGGATGCGGGCCGGAGCGGATGCGGAGGTGGTCATGCGGTCCAGCCTCACGGCCCGGGAAGATGAGTGTCAAGCATTAGTCCGTATGTCCGGACCAATCATTGACAGTGTTCGGGGGAGGGGTTAGACCGGGGGCGACAGCTGAGTCCGCCAGCTGCCGCACCGGCCGTCGAAGGGACACAGATGCCTGAGCCGTACGACGTGATCACCATGGGCCGGATCGGAGTGGATCTCTACCCTCTGCAGACGGGCCTGCCGCTCGCCCGGGTGGACGCCTTCGGGAAGTTCCTCGGCGGTTCGCCCACCAACGTCGCCGTCGCGGCGGCCCGCCTCGGCCGGCGCGCCGCGGTGGTGACCCGGACGGGGCAGGACGCGTTCGGGGAGTACCTCCACCAGCAGCTGCGGGAGTTCGGGGTGGACGACCGATGGGTGACGGCCGTCGGCGAGTACCCGACCCCGGTCACCTTCTGCGAGATCTTCCCGCCCGACGACTTCCCGCTCTACTTCTACCGGCAGCCCAAGGCCCCGGACCTGGAGATCCACGCGTCGGAACTGGATCTGGAGGCCGTCGGGTCCGCCCGGGTCTTCTGGATGACCGGCACCGGACTCTGTGCCGAACCCAGCTGCTCGGCGACGCTCGCCGCGCTGCGGGCCAGGAACCGTTCGGGCATCACCGTCTTCGACCTCGACTGGCGCCCGATGTTCTGGGAAGCACCGCCGGACGCCACAACGGACGCCACGACAAACGGCTCACCGGACGCCGCAACGGACGGTCCGCCGGGCAGGTCTTCGGCGGGCACCGCAGCGGCCGGCCCGCCCCACCCCGTCGCCTCCGCCCGCTACCGCGAGGCACTCGCCCACGCCACCGTCGCCGTGGGCAACCTCGACGAGTGCGAGATCGCGACCGGCGAGCGCGAACCGTACGCCGCGGCACGCGCCCTCCTCGCCGCCGGGGTCGAGCTCGCCGTCGTCAAACAGGGCCCCGGGGGCGTCCTCGCGGTCCATCGCGACGGCACGGTGGCCGATGTCCCGCCGCTTCCCGTCGAGGTGGTCAACGGCCTGGGCGCCGGTGACGCGTTCGGCGGCGCGCTCTGCCACGGACTGCTCGCCGGCTGGGAGACCGCCCGCATCATGCGGTACGCCAACGCCGCGGGCGCCATCGTCGCCTCCAGGCTCGCCTGCTCCTCCGCGATGCCGTTCCCGCACGAGGTCGAGGAGGCCCTCGCCGCGGGCTCCGTCACCGCCACGCCCCCACGTCCCGGCGCCACCGCCCCCGGCATCTCCGCCCCCACCGAATCCGGAGCGGCCTCATGACGGCCCCGGCCTCCTCCGTCTCCGACCTCGTCCACCTGCGCATGCACCACCCGGAAGCCGTCGCCGAGGCCGCCGCCCGGCGTCGCAGACGGCCGCTCGTCGGCAGCGGCGGACGGCTGATGATCATCGCCGCCGACCATCCGGCCCGCGGCTCGCTCGCCGTCGGCGAGCGTGAACTCGCCATGGCCAACCGGTTCGAACTGCTGGAGCGGCTCTGTCTGGCGCTCTCCAGACCCGGCGTCGACGGAGTCCTCGCCACCGCCGACATCCTCGACGACCTGCTGCTCCTGGGCGCGCTGGAGGACAAGGTCGTCGTCGGCTCGATGAACCGGGGCGGGCTGGCGGGTGCCGCCTTCGAACTGGACGACCGGTTCACCGGCCACCGTCCCGAGGACCTCGCCCGGCTCGGCTTCGACGCGGGCAAGCTCCTGCTGCGGATCGACTACCACGACCCCGGCTCCCTCGACACGATGCACAGCACCGCCCGCGCGATCGACGCCATGGCCGCGCACCGGCTGCCGGTCTTCGTCGAACCGTTCCTCTGCCGCCGCACCGGCGGCAAGGTCCGCAACGACCTGAGCGCCGCGGCGGTGAGCACCTCCATCGCCATCGCCTCGGGACTCGCCGGCACCTCCGCGTACACCTGGCTCAAGGTCCCTGTCACCGAGAAGCCCGAGGACATGGCGCGGGTCATGGAGAGCTCCACGCTGCCCGCCGTGCTGCTGGGCGGTGAGGTGGGCGAGGACCAGGACGGCGCGTACGAGAGATGGCGCACCGCGCTGCGGCTGCCGACCGTCCGGGGGCTGGTGGTGGGGCGGTCGCTGCTCTACCCGTCCGACGGGGACGTGGGCGCCGCGGTCGACACGGCCGTGTCACTGCTCGAACCGGGCGGGACGGGCGGGCAAGGGGGTAGGGAAGGGACATGACCATGCACGGAGAACCGAGATTCCACGTGGCCGCCGGCAGTGCGGCGCGCGGTCCCTACGCCCTCGACATCGGTCCGGAACAGGCCGGCTGGGAACGGTCGAGCCTGCGTGTGGTGGAGCTCGAACCGGGAGGTGTTCACACACTTGTCACCGGGGAGAGCGAGTGGATCGTACTGCCGTTGACAGGTGCCTGTACGGTGCACACCTCAGATGAGATCTTTGAACTGCTGGGCCGGAAAAGCGTGTTCAGCGGGGTATCCGACTTCGCGTACGTACCGCGTGACGCCCATGCACAGATCGCCTCCGGCGCAGGCGGCCGCTTCGCCCTGGCAGGAGCGAAGTGCGAGCGACGACTCCCCGCTCGCTACGGCCCCGCGCCGGAGGTACCCGTCGAGCTGCGCGGCTCCGGCAACTGCTCCCGCCAGGTCAACAACTTCGCCGCCGCCGACGCCTTCGAGTGCGACCGGCTGATCGCCGTCGAGGTCCTCACCCCCGGGGGCAACTGGTCCTCCTACCCGCCGCACAAGCACGACGAGCACCACCCCGGCGAGGAGTCCGTCCTCGAAGAGATCTACTACTTCGAGGTCGCGGACGACGGCCTCGGCTACCACCGGGTGTCCCCGTCCCGTCCCGGCGGTACGGATGTCCTGGCCGAGGTCCGCAGCGGCGACGCGGTCCTCATCCCGGACGGGTGGCACGGCCCGTCCATCGCCGCGCCCGGCCGCACCCTGTACTACCTGAACGTGATGGCGGGCCCGGGGGAGGAGCGGCAGTGGCTGATCCGCGACCACCCCGACCACGGCTGGATCCGCGACACCTGGCCGTCTCAGCCCATGGACCCCAGGCTCCCGTTCTACGGACCGGAGGATCACGCGTGAGTACGCGCCGTCTCACCACCGCCCAGGCACTGGTGGACTTCCTCGCCGTGCAGTACACCGAACGCGACGGCAGCCGCCACCGGCTGATCGGCGCCACCTGGGGGATCTTCGGCCACGGCAATGTCGCGGGCGTCGGCCAGGCGCTCCTGGAGGCCGGGGCCGCCATGCCCTACCTCCAGGGCCGCAACGAGCAGGCCATGGTGCACGCTGCCGTCGGATACGCCCGCCAGTCCGGCCGGCTCTCCGCGCACGCCGTCACCACCTCCATCGGCCCGGGGGCCACCAATCTCGTCACCGGCGCGGCCCTCGCCACCATCAACCACCTGCCGGTGCTGCTGCTGCCCGGCGACACCTTCGCGACCCGCCCCGCCGATCCCGTGCTCCAGCAGCTGGAAGTCCCCTCCCAGGGCGACATCTCGGTCAACGACTGCCTGCGCCCCGTCTCCCGCTACTTCGACCGGATCAACCGCCCCGAGGCCCTGATCCCGGCGGCGCTGAGGGCCATGCGGGTCCTCACCGACCCGGCGGAGACCGGTGCGGTCACGCTGGCGCTGCCGCAGGACGTCCAGGCCGAGGCGTACGACTGGCCGGAGGAGTTCTTCGCGACACGCGTCTGGCACGTACGCCGGCCGGTCCCCGACCCGGATGAGCTCGACCGGGCGGTGCGGGCGGTACGGGCCGCCCGCCGGCCGCTGATCGTGGCAGGCGGCGGCGTCCACCACAGTGCGGCCGAGGAGGCCCTGGCCGCGTTCGCCACCGCCACCGGGATCCCTGTCGCCACCACCCAGGCGGGCAAGGGCTCCCTGCGCCACGACCACCCCGCCGACGTCGGCGGCATCGGCCACACCGGCACCGCGACCGCCGACGCCCTGGCGCGTACCGCCGACCTGGTGATCGGGGTCGGCACCCGCTACTCCGACTTCACCACCGCGTCCGCCACCCTCTTCGCGAACCCGGACGTGCGCTTCCTCAACCTCAACATCACCGGCTTCGACGCACACAAGCTCGGCGCACTCCCGCTCGTGGCCGACGCCCGCGCCTCGCTCGAAGCACTCACCGCCGCGCCCGCCCTGAGCCACCACCGGACGGACGCCGGGTACGAGAGCGGGTACACCGACGCCAAGGCCCGCTGGGAGCAGCGCGTCGACGCCGCCTACGCCGCCCCCGACCCGGACGCCCGCCCCACCCAGGCCCAGGTCCTCGGTCTCCTCGACGAGCTGGTCACCGACGACGACATCCTGATCAACGCGGCCGGTTCGCTCCCCGGTGACCTGCACAAACTCTGGCGGGCCCGGTCACCGCGGCAGTACCACGTCGAGTACGGCTACTCCTGCATGGGATACGAGATCCCCGCAGCGATCGGCGTCCAGCTGGCCGCCCCGGGCAGCCCGGTCTGGGCGCTCGTCGGCGACGGCACATACCTCATGAATCCCACCGAGATCGTCACCGCGGTCCAGGAGAACCTGCCCGTCAAACTGGTCGTCCTGCAGAACCACGGGTACGCGTCGATCGGCGGTCTCTCCGAGTCCGTGGGCGGCGAACGCTTCGGTACGGCCTACCGCCACCGGTCGGCCGACGGCGGTTTCACCGGCCCGCCGCTCCCCGTCGATCTCGCGGCGAACGCCGCCTCCCTCGGTATGCGGGTGCTGCGTGCCGGGACCGTCCGTGAGCTGCGGGAAGTCCTCGCCCTGGCGCGCGACCAGGACCGTCCCACTTGTGTCTACGTCGAGACCGAAACGGCAGACACAGTGTCGGGGCCCCCTCCGGCACAGGCGTGGTGGGATGTTCCCGTAGCCGAAACGGCCACTCGCCCGTCGGCGGCAAGAGCCCGGGAAGAGTACGAACGTCACGTCACCGACCGACGCAGCCACCTCTGAAGGAGTCACAGCATGAAGACCGTCAACCACTGGATCGGTGGCAAGACCGTCGAGGGCGCGTCGGGCAACTACGGCCCGGTCACCGACCCGGCCACCGGCGCCGTCACCACCCAGGTCGCGCTTGCCTCCCCGGACGAGGTCGACGCCGCGGTGGCCGCAGCGAAGGACGCGTACGCGACGTGGGGCACGTCGTCGCTGTCCGCCCGCACCGCGATCCTGTTCCGCTACCGCGCGCTGCTGGACGCCCACCGGGACGAGATCGCCGCGCTGATCACCGCCGAGCACGGCAAGGTGCACTCCGACGCGCTGGGCGAGGTGGCCCGCGGCCTGGAGATCGTCGAGCTGGCCTGCGGCATCACCACCCAGCTCAAGGGCGAGCTGTCGACCCAGGTGTCCAGCCGCGTGGACGTCTCCTCGATCCGTCAGTCGATCGGTGTCGTCGCCGGCATCACGCCGTTCAACTTCCCGGCCATGGTGCCGATGTGGATGTTCCCGCTCGCCATCGCCTGCGGCAACACGTTCGTGCTCAAGCCCAGCGAGAAGGACCCGTCGACCGCCAACCTGCTGGCCGAGCTGGCCTCCGAGGCCGGTCTGCCGGACGGTGTCCTGAACGTCCTGCACGGTGACAAGGTCGCCGTCGACGGTCTGCTCAACCACCCGGACGTCTCCGTCGTCTCGTTCGTCGGGTCCACCCCGATCGCCCGCTACATCCATGCCACGGCCTCCGCCACCGGTAAGCGCGTCCAGGCGCTCGGCGGTGCGAAGAACCACATGCTGGTCCTGCCGGACGCGGACCTCGACGCCGCGGCCGACGCCGCCGTCTCGGCCGCGTACGGCTCCGCCGGTGAGCGCTGCATGGCGATCTCCGCGGTCGTCGCGGTCGGTTCCATCGCCGACGACCTCGTCGCCCGGATCAAGGACCGCGCCGAGAAGATCAAGATCGGCCCCGGCAACGACCCGGCGTCCGAGATGGGCCCGCTGATCACCGCTGTCCACCGCGACAAGGTGGCCTCCTACGTCACCGGCGCCGCGGCCCAGGGCGCCGACGTCGTTCTCGACGGCACCGGTTACACGGTCGAGGGCTTCGAGGACGGCCACTGGATCGGCCTCTCCCTCCTCGACAACGTCTCGACCGACTCGGACGCGTACAAGGACGAGATCTTCGGCCCGGTCCTGTGCGTGCTGCGCGTCGACACGTACGAGGAGGGCGTCGCGCTGATGAACGCCTCGCCGTACGGCAACGGCACCGCGATCTTCACCCGCGACGGCGGCGCCGCCCGCCGCTTCCAGCTGGAGATCGAGGCCGGCATGGTCGGCATCAACGTCCCGATCCCGGTGCCGGTGGGCTACCACTCCTTCGGCGGCTGGAAGGACTCGCTCTTCGGCGACCACCACATCTACGGCAACGACGGAGTGCACTTCTACACCCGCGGCAAGGTCACCACCACCCGCTGGCCGGACCCGGCCGACGCCCCGGCCGGCGTGGACCTGGGCTTCCCCAGCAACCACTGATCCAGCAGATCCGACAGATCCAGCAGATCCAGCAGATCGAGCAGATCCGGTAGATCCGGCCGGGACCGTATTCCTGGTCTGGCCCAGGAACATCGGTCTGGCCCCGGAACATCCGTCCGGGCCCGGACAGAACTGCAGGGCCGCTCCCCCGGGGCGGCCCTGCAGTGGTTTCTGACCGGTCAGCGCTCCGCGCCGGCCGCTTCCTCGATCATCCGCTCCATGGGGACGACCGCGATCCTCCCCGAGACGGCGAACGCCACCACCATCGCGGCCACCAGGACCACCTGGCCGGCCCACACCATCGTCTCGACCGGCACGGTGTACGCCCCCACGGCGCGCCCCACGCACTCACCGAGCAGCGCCACACCCCACACCACCGAGAACCGTGCCTCGGCCCGCCGGAACGCGTCCGTCCCCGAAAGCCGCTGCCAGGCAGCGGTCTTGGCCGCCTCGCCCCGGGTCAGCCACGGCCGCAGCCCCGCCGACATCATCGGCCGCCCCCGCAGCGCGGACACCAGGACCACCAGCCCGATGGTGCTGCTCACCCCGCTGTCCTCGAGCAGCATCGGCCGCGGGTCACCCGCCACCAGGCTCAGCAGCAGCCCGACCGCGTTGACCGCCACCATCAGCGCCGCGAGAGCGTTGAGCCGCCGGTCCCGCGCCACACCCCACACGATCCAACCGTACCCAAGTGAAACGGTGAGGCCAGAGAGCTCCGTGATCTCGGACGCCGCGCCTGTCACGTTCCGGGCCTCGCCGCTGTTACCTGACGGACCGCCATGAATAGAGGGTTATCCGACTCCACCGAAGCCCTGACGATACGGTTCGCACCATCTTCGCCGCGCCCGGAAGTCTGCCTTTCGCCGACGCTTCGAAGTGCCCGTTCGGCGGTGGTCGGATGATCAAGGTGAAAGGATTCTTCCCTTTCTGCTCACAGGCTTACGCAGGGAAGTGGCGCCGGCTCCCGCCCCGAGGACAGCTCCGGTAGTCCTGCTCCGCACCCGTGTCGCAAAACACGAACCGGTAGGGTCCGTTCCTGCGGCGCCTGAGGTAGCGGCTTCTCTTGAGGGCGTACGCGAATTCCGCTGATGTCCGTAGCTGTGACGACAGTACGCCTCGGGCATTTCCACGCCCTCACGTGCCCCTCTTCCGGTGACGCAGAAATGCACCCTCAAATGTCCAGCGCTCATCGAACAGTTGAGGGTCGAGAAAGAGACTGCACCATTCCCTACAGGAGTAGGCCCCCTCGATGAAACCGAACATCAGTGGCGCGTTTCCATGGCGTGCCATTACCACCTGGCTCACGGCGGCCGGTGTTGCGGCAGCTGCGGCCATGGCCCTCACCCCAGTGCAGGCCCTTGCGGTCGGGAGCCCCGTCCCTCTGGGAACGGCGGACAGCTACGCGGTGCTGGCCGGCCAGTCGGTCACCAACACCGGTCCGTCCGTGATCACCGGAGACCTCGGTGTGAGCCCGGGAACCGCCGTCAGCGGCTTCCCGCCCGGGATCGTGAACGGAGCCACCCACTCGGCGGACGCCCCCGCGCTCCAGGCCCAGACGGACCTGACCACGGCGTACAACAACGCCGCAGGACAGGCCCCCGACTCCAGCATCGCCGGTGACCTCGGCGGTCTGACCTTGACTCCAGGTGTCTACAAGGCCTCCAGCTCGATCGGCCTCACCGGCACGCTCAGGCTGGACGCGCAGGGCGATCCCAACGCGGTGTGGATCTTCCAGGTCGGCTCGACGCTGACGACGGCCTCGGCCAGCCGTGTGCTGCTGGTCAACGGCGCGGCGCCGTGCAACGTGTTCTGGCAGATCGGCAGTTCCGCGACGCTCGGGACCGACACCACCTTCGTCGGCAACATCCTGGCGTTGACATCGATCGGAGCCAACACCGGGGCGTCGATCGACGGCCGGGCGCTGGCCCGCAACGGCTCCGTGACCCTGGATACCAACCGGATCACCCGCTCGACGTGCGCCAACGGCACCACGGGCGGAACCACGACCGGCACCACCACGGGCACCACGACCGGCACCACCACGGGCACCACGACCGGCACCACCACGGGCACCACGACCGGGGCCTTGGGTGGCGTCCTCGGTGGCGTCCTCACCGGCGGCACCACGTCGGGCACCACGTCGGGCACCACGACCGGGGCTTTGGGTGGCGTCCTCGGAGGGGTCCTGACCGGCGGTACCACCGGAGGGGGCCTGATCGCAGGGACCACCGGCGGCACGGGCAGCACCACGGTGGGCAACACCTCGGGGAACATCGCCGGGAACACGGGGGGGATCACCTCCGGGAACACGGCGGGGAACACCTCCGGGAACACCGCGGGGAACACGACCGGCGGCGGTAACGGCGGCCACCCGGGGAAGCCCACCGGGCACCCGAAGCCGCACCACCACGCCAAGCCCACCGGGCACCACCACGCCAAGCCTGCCGGGCACCCGAAGCCCCACCACCACACCAAGCCCTGCACGTGCAAGAAGCACCCGGCGAAGCACCCCAAGCCGGTCAAGCACCACCCCGCCAAGCACGAAAAGACGCACAACAAGAAGCACACCGAAGAACACACGAAGAAGCACGACAAGAAGTGCTCCTCGTACGAGGAATGCAAGGCCGCCAAGGTTTAGTTGAATCGCAAGCCGCCCGGCGCGCAGTACATCCTTCTGCGCGCCGGGCGACCGTGCTCACCAGCCCCCGAAGACGCGAAAACCATGAGTCCCTAAGACCATGAAATACGGAACCCCATGAGCATCAAAGATTCCTGCTACGGAACAACGCCGGGCGCGAAAGGTGACAAGGGCGGAGAGGATCCGCAGATCACGAGAGAAGAAACCGGCGCACCGGAGATGATCACGGAGACTCCAAGGCGCACCAGAATCCTGAAGACGATTACCGCCGTCGCCACGCTATTTCTTCTGGCGGTCTCGCTGACCCACGTCCTTGTCGTATTTCTGCACGTGGCCCCGGCCAACAGCGTCTCGCAGCGCTACAACAAGCAGATCAATGCCTGGGTCTACCCCTTGTTCGAGCAGAACTGGCGTCTCTTCGCACCCAACCCCGAATCGGTCAACTACCGGATCTCGGCACGGACCATGCGGACGTCCGCAGACGGCACCCAGCAGGTCAGCGACTGGTTCGACCTGTCCGCCGTGGATGAATCCGCCGTCCGGCACAGTGTCTTTCCGAGCCATACGGAGCAGAACATGCTGCGCCGGGCGTGGTCCTCGTACCTCGAACTGCACGGCGGGGACGACCAGCCCCACTCGCGCCGTGCCTGGATGATGCAGCAGTACCTGAGCAACATCTCGGCCCAGCGCGTCGCCGCGCACCGGCACGGCTCGTTCGAGGACATCCAGCTACGGGTCACCGTGCGCCCCGTACCGACGTCCGCAGGGGGAGCAGGTTCTCGGCCCGCTGCCGCCCCCGCGCCGGACAACATCCGGTACCTGCCCTGGTGGAAGGCGACGTGGAAGGTGGCCCCGTATGCCGGCTGAACAGGGACTGCAGGCTCCGCGTACACCGGATCCGTACCCTTCTTCTCCGCCACCGGTCGACGCCGGCCGGCGGGTACGTGGGCAGGCGAGTGTCCTGCGCACAATGAACGCCCTGCGCACCGCCGTGACCGAGCAGCCCCGCTCGCTCCACGCGACCGCGGCACTGCGCATCGGGTACGGGTTCCTCTACCTCGCCTTCCTGTTGCGGGAGTTCCCGCACCGGGACGAGATCTGGGGGCCCGGCTCCCCCTGGACACCCGCGCTGGCCGGTGAACTCTTCAACCAGACCGGCTGGTCCAGCGTCCTCACACTGTCCGACAGCCGGCCGTACTTCGAGGTCTGCTACCTCCTCGCCGTGGTGACGTCCGCACTCTTCCTGCTGGGATGGCGAACCCGGGTCGTGTCCGTGGTCTTCGCGGTCGTCGTGGCGTCCTTCCACGCGCGTTCGATCTTCATGACGGACGGTGGGGACAACCTCATCCTCCTCATGGCCCTCTACCTTTGTTTCACCGCCTGTGGACGCCGTTGGTCCCTCGACGCCCGCCGGGCCGGGAAACGGGGAACGCCGAAGGCGGTTGCCGCCCCGACGCGGCGCCCCGTACCGGGCCTGTTGCGCGATCTCGACCTCGCGCGGCGGCAGTTGGCGACGGTGCTGCACAACTGCGCCCTGTTCGTCATCGCGGCCCAGGTCTGCCTGCTGTACGGATCCGCCGGGCTGTACAAGGTCCAGGGCAGCCTCTGGGGCAACGGAACCGCGATCCACTACGTACTCAACCTCGACCTGTTCCGGCCGTGGCCGACGCTCTCCGTCCTGGTGGACCGGCTTCCGATGCTGATCGCCGTCGCCAGCTACCTGACCGTCCTGCTTCAGGTGGCCTTCCCGTTCGTACTGTTCAGCCGGGTCAAGTACGTCGTGCTGCCCCTGCTCATCGGCATGCATGTGGGCATCGCCGTGCTCATGGGCCTGCCGCTCTTCTCCGGCGCCATGGTCGTCGCCGACGCCGTGTTCCTTCCCGACCGGTTCTACGGGTTCCTCGGGCGGGGGCTGAGCCGCACGTTCCGGCGGGCCGATCCGGTAGCCGCACCGACCGCTGACGCGCCGTCCACTTCCGTTCCGCAGCCGCGCCCGGAGGACAGTCACCCCGAGCACCGCCCCCGCAAACCGGTACTCGCCCTCGAAGGGGCGGACGAGCATCCTTGACCGGACCTCGCCGACCAGCGCGGCAGCACCCATCGCGCACCAGCCACCGCCGGTACGGGGTCGAACGGGCACGTCTGGACCGCGGCCGCGCAGAGAAGTTGCGCAAGCACGGCGCGCTCGCGGTCTCGGCGCTGCCCGCGTCCGGCCGGGAGCGCAAGGGGTGAGGTGACCGGTCATACGTCCTTGTTTCGCTCCGGGTGCTCCGTCCGACCCGGGAGCGCAAGAGGTCCACCTACAGCCCGAGGTGGCCACGAAGATGACCGCGGCCAGAACTTCACGGTCACCAGCCCAACGTCGGCCCCCGCCCTGCGGACGCCTCACCTCCGGGGGCGACACCACCCGCCGGAACAACACCCACAAGCCACCCGGCACCAACCGCTCACCAGATCCGTCATGCACAGCTCAATGAGCGATCACGCCATAAGAAGCGACGTCTCAGAGGCCACCAGTCGACGCCGGAGCAATAGATTTCCTTCAGCCCAACATGGCACGAATTCGATGCTCTTGTCTGACCATGTCGCATGCTCCGCCTATCAGTACTTGGGCCCACAGGCGGTGGTGTTCGCAGGGTCGCAATCGCCGCTGTCGTCCGGCGGGCAGGCGCTCCGGGCAGGCAGCGGAATCCGCGCCGCGAGGTCAGCCCAAGCCTCTCCGCCGAGCAGTTCCGCTAACCGGTTGTCGCGTACGTTCCCCGCCGGGAAGTCCCGTGCCGGCACGCACCCTGCAAGATCACCGTTCGGAAGGACGGCGTCACGCCCGCGTGTGCACCTCCCGCACACCTCATCCAGCGTCGGCGACTGCCCCGGCAACAGCGCCCGGCCGACCGCCCGCGCCCTGTCCACGTTGATCCGGGTCACGCCCATGAATCGCAGTTCGGCACACGCTTCGGCGACACGTTGCCCCCCGGTGGTTGTGTCAGCAGGTGAGGCGGGGGGCGTCGCACGGTGACGGTGTAGGCGTGCCCGCCGGCCAAAAGCAGGCGGGCGGGCACGCACAATGAGCGTTGGGGAACGGTAGGCCATGAGTCAGAGCGGTTCGCAAGCGGCGGCATTTTTCGGAGACGTCCGCCAAAGTGGAGTGGTCTGGCTTGTCCGGGATGACGACGGAAGCCCCACGCACCTCACTGTGGACGGCACGCGAAGTCTTCCCTTCTGGTCGACCTCGGCCCGTGCCCAGAGGGCGGCGAAGATCTGGGGGCGTGGGCTCCGCGTTGAGTCCATGCCCTTGGATACCTGGTGCGATGGCGTACTGCC
This sequence comes from Streptomyces sp. NBC_01260, assembly GCF_036226405.1. NCBI lineage: Bacteria > Bacillati > Actinomycetota > Actinomycetes > Kitasatosporales > Streptomycetaceae > Streptomyces > Streptomyces sp. NBC_01260. Next base: position 5,579,177 of record NZ_CP108464.1, read on the forward strand.
CAATGCCGACCGGGATGGACTCGTGATCGGCATCAACTGGAGCGGGCCACGCCTGGTCGGCTGGAGCTTCACCGCCGAGGAAGCCCTTAGCCCACGCCATCGGTCGCCAGGGTGCCCAGTCGCCGCCAGTAGATGAGCGCGCATCCGAGGGTGACCTGCCACGGCTTCGGCCTGGCCACCTCGCACCGCCGGTTCAACGGTTCCGGAGTGATCCGACTACCTCGAAGATCATTTCGTCAGGAGTTCTAAAGGCTGTGGACACGGCTTGACATGGGTCATCAAGCGACGTTCACAGCCGACAAGAAGCGTGTCTGAAGACTGGTCTGCATCAACTCCGCTGGGTAGGCCGACCGAAACACGGATCATGAAGGCGTGACGAAACCGACGAAGAAGGCCGCCCCGGTCGAGCGACAAGATCTTGAGCCGAAGCTCTCCGCGTACCAACAGGCCCTGCGGGAACGGCTCCTCGCCGCTCCTGTGATGTCGGCGCCCGAACCCTGGCGGCCCGTCTTCGAGTGCGAGTACGGCGTCCCTGTCGGCGGACTTCTCGGGATCGGTTTCGCGGCGCACCCTGAGGGCGGCCATGACCTGGTGATGGTCGTCTCTCACGACGGTCACGGACTCTTCGACGCCGTCACCGGGGAGAAGATCGCCAGGGATCGCGACCCCGACCCAGAGGACAGCACCCCCGACGCGGTTGCCGACCTTTCCTGTCCCGGGCTGGGGCCGCTCAGTCGTATACGCGTGCGCATTGCGGGGCTTTTCGGCGGAGGACTGCACACCACCACCGCGGACGGCTGGACTCTGGAGGTCGTCACCCCGGCCTGGCCGAACGACCGTGTCCTGCTCTCTGCCGACGGCGGACTCCCCCACTCCGGTCCCCACGGAGAGAAGTGGTGGCATATCTTCCACTCCACATACTCGGAACTTCGAGCCTTCGGCTTCTCTCCCTCCGGGGAAACCATCGCCGTCGCGACGAGCAGTGATGTATCTCTGTGGACCCGCCGCCCTGAGCACCGCAACGGCAGCGACGCTCAGCGCTGACCAGCCCGCGACGCGGGCCCGCAACCACACGGAGCAAAAGGGTGTGTGAACGCGGCTTGGAGGGTCAGGAGACCGTCCTGGCGGTCGAGATCACCCGCGAGGGCTTCGACTGGGCGCTCTCGAACGCCGAACTCTCGCACTACGAACGGGGTGTGCACTCCGATCTCGCCACCTGGCAGCGCACCCTGCGCCGCGCCCCGGCGCGCGTCCAGTGGGACCCCGAGCGTGATCTGCACCTGAACCGGCTGCCGTACCGCTCCCTCCAGCTCGGCCTCGCGGGTGAGGCGGCGCGGCGTTACGCGGACGAGTGGACGGTGTCCGTCCGCGACGTCACCCCGCTGGCCCGGGAGATCCACGAGCTGGTCCGGGCGGGCCGCAACGACACGGCGGCCCGGCTCCTGCCGGAGGAGTCGCCGTACGCCGCACCCGTCGCACCGACCGTCCTCGGGTCGACACGAGCGGGCTGCTGACCGGACCGTGAATCCCTCGAGGGGGTCCGAGGGCGGCTTCTCCATGCCGAGGTCATGGGATGGAGACCCTGCGAAAACGCCTTGACCGCTCGTTCCGGCCCCCTGGTAGGAAGATCACTGCCGGTGCGTTGCACCGGCTCACAGCGGCACATGAGCACGGAGGAACCAGATGAACAAGCGCATCCTCGTTCGCATGGGCGCCACGGTGGTGACGGCTCTGGGGCTCACCCTCACCGCGGGTGCCGGCACGTCCAGCGCCGCGGCCAAGCCCAATACGGTCGACTACTTCTACGCGGGCGGCAAGAAGGTGGCCGGGGTCGTGTTCGAGCCGCGCGACTCGGCGAAGGACGCCGAGCGGGTGGACGTCGACGACCTGCGCGCGGACAACCACTACATCTGGACCGAGGTCTACGACGTCACCGCGGAGAAGAAGAAGGGCACCTGCCAGACGAGCACGTTCAAGTCCTGCGCGTTCAGCATCCCCGAGGGCCACAAGGTCCGGATCAACGTGTACCGGATGAACTCGAAGGACGTCGAGTTCCTCGACGAGGTGCACACCAAGAGCGGCAAGCTGCCCACGGCGTAGCCCGCGCGGAGAACGGATACCGCGACGGCGCGACGCGATGACCCGGACGTTGGGGACGTGCCGGACGTCCGCGCCGGTGCGGTGGGCCGGGCCGTGCGGCGGGCATACCGCAGGCGGAGTACGCCCGCGGAGCGCCGTACGCCCTGAGGAGGCCGGGTACCTCCCCCTGGCGGCTGCGTGGACGGGGTGTTGGCCCGCTTAGGCTCAACACATGGAGACCCCTCACGCGCGTACGTCCCGGTGGCGGCGCCTGCTGCCCCGCAGCCGCGGCCGGTGGGCCGCCGGCATCGCCGCACTCGTCGTGCTGGCCGGGGCGGGCACCTGGACCGCCGCGGCCGACGACAGCGCACCGGCCGTGCACCGTCAGGACCGGATGATGCGCATCGACGGGGTGTCCATCGACACCTCGTACTTCACCACCGGCGGCTCGCAGCGCCGGCCCGCGGTGCTGATCGGGCACGGTTTCGGCGGCAGCAAGGCCGACAACCGGGCGCAGGCCCAGCAGTTGGCGGCGGACGGGTACGCGGTGCTGACCTGGTCCGCCCGCGGCTTCGGCCGGTCCGGCGGGAAGACCTCGCTCAACGCACCCGGCGCCGAGGTGAAGGACGTCTCCCGGCTGATCGACTGGCTGGCGGACCGGCCCGAGGTACAGCTCGACGCCGCGGGCGATCCGAGGGTCGGGGTCACGGGCGCCTCCTACGGCGGAGCGGTCTCGCTCCTGGCCGCCGGGTACGACCGGCGCGTCGATGCCATCGCCCCGGAGATGACGTACTGGAACCTCGCCGACGCGCTGTTCCCCGACGGGGTGTTCAAGAAGCTCTGGTCCGGGCTCTTCGTCACCACCGGCGGCGGCTGCGAGAACTTCGAGAAGCAGCTCTGCGCGATGTACGAGAGGGTCGCCGTCAACGGGAAACCGGACGCCGCCGCCCGTGCGCTGCTCACCGAGCGGTCGCCGAGCGCCGTGGCCGACCGCATCAAGGTGCCCGCGCTGATCATGCAGGGGCAGACCGACTCCCTCTTCCCGCTCGATCAGGCCGACGCCATGGCCAAGGCCGTCAAGGCGAACGGTGCGCCCGTCGCCGTCGACTGGGTCGCCGGCGGCCACGACGGCGGCGACAAGGAGTCCCACCGGGTGCGGCAGCGGGTCACCCACTGGTTCGACCGCTACCTGAAGGGCGACAAGGGCGCCGACACCGGCCCCGCCTTCCGCGTCACCCGGACCGGAGGCATCGACTCCACCGACGGGGCCGCCCTCACCCGCGGCGCGAGCGGCGACACCTACCCCGGGCTGAACAGCGGGGGAGTACCGGTCCGGCTGCGAGGCGGGACGCAGACGTTCAACAACCCCGCCGGGGCCGGCCCGCCCGCCATCTCCGCCGTTCCCGGCACCGGCGGCGGTCTCGCCCAGCTGTCCACCCTCGGCGTCGGGCTCTCCGTCGACTTCCCCGGGCAGAACGCCCGCTTCGAATCCGCCCCGCTGAAGACCGCGCGGCGCATCACCGGCTCGCCGACCGTGCGCGTGAACGTGAAGGCGGGGAAGGGCGACGCGGTGCTGTTCGGCAAGGTGTACGACGTGTCGCCGGACGGCAAGCAGCAGGTGCTGCCCTCCCAGCTCGTCGCCCCCTACCGGATCACCCCCGAGCAGCAGGGCAGGCCCCTGGAGCTGACACTGCCCGCGGTCGACCACGAACTCGACTCCGGACACCGGCTCCGGCTCGTGCTGGCCGCCACCGACCTCGGCTACGCGTCCCCGGCCGCGCCGACCACGTACACCGTCTCCCTCGACGGCCCGCTCACCATCCCCACCGCACCCGGCCTCACGACCGCCTCGGCCGCCCTGCCCTGGTGGACCTGGGGGCTCCCGGCCGCCGCCGTCGTGATCGCCGCCGCCCTGCTGCTCACCATGCGGCGCCGGACCGCCACCCCCGCCCCGGACCCCGCACTCACCGACGTACCGCTCCAGATCACCGGCCTGTCGAAGAAGTACGCGAAGTCCGCCGACCGGTACGCGGTCCGGGAGCTGTCCTTCCGGGTCGAGAAGGGCCAGGTGCTCGGGCTGCTGGGCCCCAACGGCGCGGGGAAGACCACCACGCTGCGCATGCTGATGGGGCTCATCACACCCGACGACGGAGAGATCCGGGTCTTCGGGAGGGCCATCCGGCCCGGGGCGCCCGTGCTGTCACGCGTCGGGTCCTTCGTCGAGGGCGCCGGATTCCTGCCGCACCTGTCCGGCCGCGCCAACCTGGAACTGTACTGGCAGGCCACCGGGCGGCCCGCCGCGGACTCGTACATCGAGGAGGCCCTGAAGATCGCCGGGCTCGGCGACGCACTGGCCCGAGCGGTCCGCACCTACTCGCAGGGCATGCGGCAGCGGCTCGCCATCGCCCAGGCCATGCTGGGAATGCCGGACCTCCTCATCCTCGACGAACCGACCAACGGCCTCGACCCGCCGCAGATCCGCGAGATGCGCGACGTGATGATCCGGTACGCGGCCGGCGGCCGGACCGTCATCGTCTCCAGCCACCTCCTGTCCGAGGTCGAACAGTCCTGCACCCACCTGGTGGTCATGGACCGGGGCAGGCTCGTCCAGGCGGGCCCGGTCGCCGAGATCACCGGCTCGGGCGACATGCTGCTCGTCACCACGGCGGAGGAGCTCACCGAACCCCTCGTGGAGAAGACCGCCGCGCTCCCGGGCATCGGCTCCGCCGTCCGCACGGACGACGGGCACGGGCTCCTGGTCCGGCTCGACGGGGCGACGTCCGCACAGCTGATCGCCGAACTGGTCCGGCTGGACGTGCCGGTGACCGGTGCCGGGCCGCACCGCCGCCTGGAGGACGCGTTCCTCACCCTGATCTCCGGAGGCTCCGCATGAGTACCGCAGCCGAAGTCACCGAGGCCCCGGAAGCCCCCGGATACCGCGCCCGGCGCACCCTCCCCCTGCGCGTGGAGGCCGCACGGCAGCTGCGCAGGCGGCGCACCCTGCTCATGGGCGGGGTGCTGGGCGCGCTGCCGTTCATCCTGATCATCGCGTTCGCGATCGGCGGCACCCCGGACGGCGGGCCCGGCGGCGGTGGCCGGCTCACCCTGATGGACACCGCGACCGCGTCCGCCGCGAACTTCGCCGCGACCTGTCTGTTCGTCTCGGCCGGATTCCTGCTCGTGGTCCCGGTGGCGCTGTTCTGCGGCGACACCGTGGCCTCCGAGGCCAGTTGGTCCTCGCTGCGCTATCTGCTGGCGGCGCCCGTGCCCCGGGCGCGGCTGCTGTGGAGCAAGCTCGTCGTGGCGCTCGGTTTCAGCCTGGCCGCGATGGTGCTGCTGCCGCTCGTCGCGCTGGCCGCGGGAGCCGCCGCGTACGGCTGGGGGCCGCTCGAACTGCCCACCGGCGGCGCGCTCGCGACCGAGGACACCGTGCCGCGGCTCGCGCTCGTCGTCGCGTTCATCTTCGTCTCCCAACTCGTCACCGCCGGGCTCGCGTTCTGGCTGTCGACCAGGACGGACGCCCCGCTGGGCGCGGTCGGCGGCGCGGTCGGGCTGACCATCGTCGGCAATGTGCTGGACGCCGTCACCGCGCTCGGCTCCTGGCGCGACTTCCTGCCCGCCCACTGGCAGTTCGCCTGGGCGGACGCGCTCCAGCCCGACCTGGAGTGGGGCGGCATGGTGAAGGGCGCGGCGGTCTCGGTGACGTATGCCCTGATCCTGTTCGCCTTCGCCTTCCGAGGGTTCAGCCGTAAGGACATCGTGTCCTGACCCTGATGTTCCGCTGAACTCCCGCCCACCGTTGCCGCATCGAGATCCATCCGCAACATCCTCGCGGGCTCCCCGGCCCCCGCTCGCACGTCACATGCACACGTGGGACACGACGACGCAGGGGGTACGGGGATGGAACGCCGGACACGGACGCACGGCCGGGCACGGATGTGCCGAGGGGTGCTGGGGCTGCTCCTGGCGGGCGGGGTGCTGCTCACGGGCTGCTCGGGGGAGGGGACCGGCAGCAAGAGTTCCGCCTCGGACCGCCGGGGAGCGCCCGCCCCCGCCCCGGCCGCCACCGGCCCAGCCGCCGAGAGCGGTGCGAAGGACGGCGCGAAGGAGCCGGACGACGCGAAGAAGGGGGACGGGCTGAAGGAGTCCGCACCGCCCGACTACCTGTCCACCTTCGCCCTGGACGTGGACACCGCGTCCTACGGATACGCGCGCCGCACGCTCGCCGACGGCAGGCTGCCGGGGCCGCGGACCGTACGGCCGGAGGAGTTCGTCAACAGCTTCCGCCAGGGCTACCGGCGCCCGGCGGGCAACGGCTTCACCGTCTCCGTCGACGGGGCACGGGCCGGTGCCGGGGGCGGCGACTGGTCCTTGGTGCGGGTCGGCCTGGCGACCAGAGCCGCACCGAGCAGTGCCGAACGGCCGCCCGCCGCCCTCACCTTCGTCGTCGACATCTCCGGCTCGATGGCCGCCTCCGACCGGCTCGGCCTGGTGAAGACCTCACTCGGCATCCTCACCGACGAACTGCGCGACGACGACTCGGTCTCCCTGGTCACCTTCAGCGACGAGGCGAAGACCGTGCTGCCGATGACCCGGCTGCGGGACCACCGCGGAAGGATCCACGACGCCGTCGACTCCATGGAACCCGCCGACTCCACCAATGTGGGGGCAGGCGTCCGGCGCGGCTACGAGGAGGCGGTGGACGGCCACCGCGAGGGCGCGAGCAACCGGGTCGTCCTGCTCTCCGACGCACTCGCCAACACCGGCGAGACCGACGCCGACGCGATCCTCGAACGGATCGGCTCCGCCCGCCGCGAGTACGGCATCACCCTGTTCGGCGTCGGGGTCGGCAGCGACTACGGCGACGCGCTGATGGAGCGGCTCACCGACAAGGGCGACGGCCACACCACGTACGTCGCCGACGAGGAGCAGGCCCGCAAGGTCTTCGTCGACCAGTTGCCCGCACACCTCGAACTGACGGCGCGCGACGCCAAGGCGCAGGTGGCCTTCGACCCGAAGACCGTCGAGAAGTTCAGGCTGATCGGTTACGAGGACCGCAAGGTCGCCGACGAGGACTTCCGCGACGACAGTGTGGACGGCGGCGAGGTCGGCCCCGGGCACACGGTGACGGCGCTCTACGCCGTGCGTCTGCGGGACGGCGCCTCGGGCCATGTGGCCACCGCGACGGTGCGCTGGCTGGACCCCACGTCCCGGGCCGCGCACGAGGAGACGGGTGCGGTGGAGACCGGGGCGGTCGAGGGGAGGCTCTGGGGCGGCCGCAGCACCCGGCTCCAGGTGACGGCGGTGGCCGCCTACTTCGCCGACGCCCTGCGCGGCGGCGGCCTTCCGGGCGCGCCGGGACTCGGTGAACTGGCCTCCAGGGCCAAGACGCTGGCCGCGAGCACGGAGGACGAGTCGGTGGCGAAACTGGCCACCGCGATCGGTCGCGCGGACCGGCTCAGGGGCGGCCGGGGCGACACCGGAACGGGTACGGGAGAGGGCGAGATGGACTGACCCGGGCCGCCCGCACCGAGGACGGAGCCGGGCGAGGCCCATTCGATCGCACGAGCGTACGAATGAAGGCTGCGCGGCCGGGGCTGCTGCGCCATGATGAGCCATGGCCTCCCTGTTCCTCACTCTCGCCGTGATCACGACCGGCCTCTACGCGGGCTTCCTGCTGACCTTCCTGATCGCGGTCATGCCCGGCCTCGCGGCCCTGCCGGACGACGGTTTCACGGCAGCGATGCGCCGCTTCAACGAGAAGGTCCCCGGACCCGTGTTCCTCGTCGTCTTCCTCGGAGTGATCGCCTTCCCGGCCGTCGCGCTCGTCGCCGGGCGGGACGCATGGGGGTGGCCGCCGGTGGCCGCCGCGCTGGTCTGCACCGTCGGCTCCCACCTGGTCACGATCGCGGGCAACATACCGCTCAACAAGGCGCTTGCGGCATCGGAATCACCCGCAGAAGCGAGGACAGCCGGGACAGCGGGCGAGGGCGGCGACAGCGCGGCCCGTACGGCGTTCGAGGCCCGCTGGAACATCTTCCACCAGATCCGGACCGCGCTCTCGCTCACCGCCTTCGTCCTGCTGACCGTCGCCGCGAACTAGACTCTGTCGCCGTCCCGGCGTCCGTGCCCCTCCCGCCCCCGGGAAGCCGCAGGGGGCTCCCAGCCCGGACCCGGGCGGTCGGCGAGCCGCCGGGTGAACCCGTACACCCCGCGGACGCCGGTACCGGCGGCGACCAGGGCCAGGCACCAGGACAACGCGTCGGGTCCCACGCCGCGTTCGGCGACGACCAGGGCGAGGAGCGTCACCGCGGCCATGGCCAGCGCGTACCTGTGCACATCCGGGCGGTAGAGGGACGCACGCGGGGCCCGGCGCACGCGCCGGGGTGCCGTGGGGTGGGAGTGCTCCGGCGCGTACGCCGCCTCGGCGACATGGCGGTCGGTGGACCCCCAGACCACGTAGCCGTCGTCGGTGACCAGCGCGGCGCCCATCTGCTCCACCGGATCGCCCCAGGAACCGCCGGCAGCCGCCCAGCACAGCCATCCCTCACGGCCCTCCAGGACAGCAGCCGACTCCAGGTCCAGCCACGGGAACTGGGCGCTCTCCTCGTCCGCGGTCCGCAGGGCGATCTGCCTGTCCTCGGCCGACACCATCAGCCGGCGCGACGCACTCCAGCGCCCGTCGCCCTCACCGGTCCACACGGCGCTCCCCACCCGTACCCGGCGGGCGGCGACAGCCCCGGCGGCGGCGTCCCTGCGCAACTCGGCCGGCCCGGAGTGGGCCGACCCGCCGATCAGACCGCTCAGCCAACCGCGCAGCAGGAACAGTGAGATCAGGGCGGCGACGGCGAGGAACAGCGGCATCACGGGCTCCAGCGGACCGGCGTGGGCGCCGATCGTGCGCACCACGACGAGCGGGAGCACGGACATGAACAGCGAGGGCAGGAGGGTCGCCCGTGTCATCCGGCGACGGGGCAGCCGTTCGGGGACGGAGGCGGAGCCCGGACCGTCCGAGAGCGCCGGGGCGGTCAGCGGCGGGGCGAGCAGCGCGCCGGCCCACCACAGTGCGGTCAGCAGCGCCGTCAGGACCGCGTAGATGACCGAACTGTCGCCCAGGAGCCGGTTCTCCGGGGCCGGGAAGAGCAGATTCAGTGCGGTGACAGCACCTGTCACCAGCGCCGCGGTGCCGGTGACGCGGCACCACCCGGTCGCACGTCTCAGCCGTACCGCATCGTCCTTGTGTGCCACGGTTCCCCCTTCGGGCCGTGTGCGGGGCGGTGCGTGCGGAACCCGGACGGACCGGTCCCGAGCCGCACCCCTTGCCCCCCTCGGCCCGGTGACGCGCACCGACCCCACCACGGCGTTTCCAGAATCGATTCGCCCGGATACTACGCCGGGGCCCGTAGGCGGCGAACGGCGTTTCGAAGGGTGACGGTACGCACGCCCGCGATCCGACCGGGCCTGCCCGCCGTGCCTCACGCCAGGTGGAACACCTCGATGAGCGGCACCATCGCGTCGTCCGCCGCCTCCGGCTGCTGGAAGAAGTCCGCCATGTCCCGCTGCCACCGCTCGTTCACCTCGGTGGCGGCCATCGCCTGACGTGCCGCGTCGAAGTCCTCCGTCTCCAGATAGCCGACGAGCAGCCCGTCCTCGCGCAGGAAGAGCGAGTAGTTGTGCCAGCCCGCCGCGGAGAGCGCGGCGAGCATGTCGGGCCAGACCGCGGCGTGACGCTCGCGGTACTCGCCGATCCGGTCCTCGCGTACGTTCAGCAGGAAGCAGACACGCTGCATGACGGGGTCTCCCGGTAGGTGGAGCGGTCGGCGATCAGGGCTGCGGCTGCTCAGAAGTCGAACGTGTCGATGTTCTTCTTGTCGAAGACGGTCGGCTTGCCGAGGATGACCTCGCCGTCCTTGCCGATCGTGTACTCGCCGAGCTTGCCCGCCTTGAACTTCTCACCCTGCGCGCCCGTGATCTGACCGGACGCCAGCGCCGCGGCGGCGTACGAACCGAGGTACCCCAGCTCCTCCGGGTTCCACAGCGAGAACTGCTCGACGGTGTCGTCCTTGACGTACTTGCGCATCTGGTTCGGCGTGCCCAGGCCGTTCAGCACGACCTTGCCCTTGTACGAGGAGTCGCTCAGGTAGCGGGCGGCCGCCGCGATGCCGACGGTGGTGGGCGAGATGATGCCCTTCAGGTCGGGGTAGGCCTGCATCAGGCCCTGGGTCTGCTGGAACGACTTCTGGTCCGCGTCGTCCCCGTACGCCACCTTCACCAGCTTCATGTCCTTGTACTTGGGCAGCTTCAGCTCGTCCTTCATGAACTCGATCCAGGTGTTCTGGTTCGTCGCGTTCTGGGTGGCCGAGAGGATCGCGATCCTGCCCTGGTAGCCGATCTGCTCACCGAGGTGCTGGACCAGGCTGCGGCCGATCTCCTCGGAGCTCGCCTGGTTGATGAAGAGCTGGCGGCACTCCTTCGCGGTGTCCGAGTCGTACGCCACGACCTTGATGTTCTTCTTCATGGCCTGCTTCAGCGGACCGCACACCGCGTTCGGGTCGTTGGCGGCGACCAGGATCGCGTCCTGGCGCTGCTGGATCAGCGTGTTGATGTAGCTGACCTGCGAGGAGGCGCTGGCGTCGGACGGGCCGACCTCCTTGCCCGTGCCGCCGTACTCCTTGGCCGCCTCGATCCCCGCGTCGTCGACGATCTTCTCGTACGGGTTGTTGATCTGCTTGGGCAGGAAGGCGAGCTTCAGCCCCTTCTTCAGCGCCGCACCCGGATCGGCCTTCGCCGTGGCCCCGGCCTTCGTGGACTCCTTGTCGGAACTGTCCTTCGTGGTGCCGGAACAGGCGCTGAGGGCGAGGGCGAGCGAGAGCGCGGTGGCGGCGGTGGCGACGGCGCGGCGCCCAGCGGCATTGCGGAGCATCATGGCGGCGGTGTGCCTTTCGAGGAGTGCGGACGAGGACGGAGCAGGGGGGATCAGGGGCGGGCGTCGGCGGCGCGCCGGTGGCGTCGTTCGACCACGGCCGCGATGACGCGTGGGGTGAGGACGGATGCCACGAGCAGCAGACCGGTCACGATGACCTGCACCTCGTTGGCGATGTCGTTGAGGGTCAGCAGGTTCTTCAGGACACCGATGAGCAGCACCCCGGCGACCGCGCCGAAGAGCGTGCCCTTTCCGCCGTCGAAGTCGATGCCGCCGAGCAGTACGGAGGCGATGACGAGCATCTCGAAGCCGAGCCCGTTGTCGGCGCGGGCACTTCCGTAGCGGAGCGTGAAGACGATCCCCGCGAAGGCGGAGAACAGCCCGGTGGTGACGAACAGCAGCAGCTTGATCCGCTTGACCCGGATGCCCGCGAAGTACGCGGCCTCCTCCTGCGCCCCGATCGCGAACAGGGAACGCCCCAGGCCGGTCGCGTGCAGCACGATCGCGGTGATCACGGCGAGCACGATGAACAGCAGGACGGGGTACGTGAGGAAGGTGCCGGGCACCGTGGTCGTGTCGACGGCCCAGTCGGTGTACGTCCGGGGGAAGTCGGTCACCGCGTCGCTGCCGAGCGCCACCGAGGCCAGGCCCCGGTAGAGCGCGAGGGTGCCGATGGTGACGGCCAGCGACGGCAGTCCGACCCGGGTGACCAGCCAGCCGTTGAGCAGCCCTCCGGCGACGCCCGCCAGCAGCACCACCGGCACGATCGTCTCGAACGCCCACCCCGCGTCCCACAGCGCACCGGTCAGCGCACTGCCCAGGCCCAGCATCGAGGCGACCGACAGGTCGACCTGTCCGGCGACCACCAGAAGCGTCATCGGCAGGGCGATGAGGGCGACTTCGGCGATGTCGTTGAAGGCGAACGCGAGGTTCTCGCCCGAGCCGAAGCCGTCGGTGGTGCCGAGTCCGGCCACGACGACCGCCACCAGGAGCGCCCCGACCGCGGTGTCCCAGCGCAGTGCCAGGCCGCGCAGCGAACCCTTCGTCCTGGCGGACCCCTGCGGGGCGGTGGGCACCGCCTTCTCGGTCTCAGGCGCCATTGCCATGCCGGGCGCTCCTCTTCCTCAGTGCGGCGGTCATCCGCAGGTTGACGATTCGGTCGATGCTGATGGCCAGGAGCAGCAGAGCGCCGGTGATGGCGCCCTGCCAGAACGAGTCGACCTTCAGGACCACCAGCACGCTGCCGATGGTGGTGAGCAGCAGGGCGCCCAGCGCGGCGCCCCAGACCGTTCCCGTGCCGCCGGTGATGGCGACACCGCCGACGACGACGGCGCTGACGACCGTCAGCTCCCAGCCGTGCGCGTTGTCCGCGACGACCGTGCCGAACCGGGCGAGCCACAGGGTGCCGGCGAAACCGGCGACGGCCCCCGAGAAGGCGTACGCGGCCAGGATCCGGCGCCGGATCGGCACCCCGGCGAGCACTGCGGCCTCCGGGCTCGACCCGATCGCGTACAGCTCGCGCCCCGAGCGGTAGCTGCGCAGGAAGTAGGCGGTCGCGGCGAGCAGCACCACGGTGATCAGCGGCAGATACGGCACGCCCAGGAGGCTCCCGCTGCCGAGGCCGAGGATCTGGTCGGGGACCTCGGCGGCGCCGATCTGGTCGCCCTGCGCCCACCAGTAGTCCACGCCCTGGATGATGTAGAGCATGCCGAGCGTCACGACGAGCGCGGGCACCTTGCCGAAGCTGACGAGCGCGCCGGAGACCAGCCCGCAGACCACCCCGATGGCGATGCCCAGCAGCATGACGGTGAGCACGCCGTGATCGGTTCCGGCCACGAACTTGCCGCAGGCGAAGGCGGAGAGGCCGACGACCGAGCCGACCGACAGATCGATGTTGCGGGTGATGACGACGGCCGACTGGCCGACCGCGAGCAGCACCAGGATCGAGGAGTTGAGCAGCAGGTCCTTGATGCCCTGGTCGGACAGGAAGCGCGGATTGGCCAGATAGGTGCCGAGGATCAGCAGGATCAGCGCCCCGGCGATGGATATCTCGCGGGCCCGGAAGACCGTGTCCACGAGCGAGGCCGCGCTGCGGGCCGGTGCCTTCGGGCCGCTGTCCGGCGGGCTTGCGACGGTGGTGGTCATGCCGCTGTCCTTTCGCCGAGTCCGGTCGCCGCCGCCATGACCGTCTCCTCGGTGGCCCGCGCGCGCGGGAGTTCGGCGACGAGCCGGCCCTCGTGCATGACGAGCACCCGGTCGGCCATGCCGATCACCTCGGGCAGGTCGGAGGAGATCATCAGCACGGCGAGCCCTTCGGCGGCCAGGGCGGAGAGCAGCCGGTGGACCTCGGCCTTGGTGCCGACGTCGATGCCGCGGGTGGGCTCGTCGACGATGAGTACGCAGGGTCCGGTGGCCAGCCACTTGGCCAGCACGACCTTCTGCTGATTGCCGCCGGACAGGACACCGACGGTGTCGGCCAGCCGGTTGTACTTGAGCTGGAGGCGCAGGGCCCAGTCGGCGGCCCGGTCGTGCTCCAGGGCCCGGCTGACCAGTCCGCCGCGGCGGACCTCGCCGAGCCCGGTGAGGCCGATGTTGCGTTCGATCGACATCTCCATGACGAGCCCGCGCTGCCTGCGGTCCTCGGGCACGAGGGCGAGCCCGGCGGCCATCGCGGCGGTGGGCGAACCGGCGCGCAGCGCGGTGCCGTTCACCCGGACCTCACCCGCGTCGGCGCGGTCGACGCCGAAGACGGCCTGGGCCACCTCGGTGCGGCCGGCCCCGACGAGCCCGGCCAGTGCGACGATCTCGCCCCGGCGCACCTCGAACGACACGTCGTGGAAGACGCCCTCCCGCGTCAGCCGCCTTACGGAAAGGGCGACTTCGCCGACGGCGGCGTCCTGCTTCGGGTAGAGGTCGTCGAGTTCGCGGCCGACCATGAGCCGCACGAGACCGTCCTGGGTGAGCCCGTCCAGCGGCTCGGAGGAGATCCACCTGCCGTCGCGGAGGGTGGTGACGCGCTGGCACAGTTCGAAGATCTCGTCGAGCCGGTGCGAGATGAACAGCACGGCCGCACCCTCGGCGCGCAGCGCCCGTACGACGGAGAACAGCCTGGCCGTCTCGCTGCCGGTGAGTGCGGCCGTCGGCTCGTCCATGATCAGGACACGGGCCTCGAAGGAGAGCGCCTTGGCGATCTCGACGATCTGCTGGTCCGCTATGGAGAGCCCGCGGGCCGGCCGGTCGGGGGCCAGATCCACACCGAGCCGGCGCATCAGCCCCGCGGTCGTGTCGTGCACGGCTCTGCGGTCGATCCGGCCGAGGGAGCGCCGGGGCTGGCGGCCCATGAAGATGTTCTCGGCGATCGACAGATCGGGAAAGAGCGTCGGCTCCTGGTAGATGACGGCGATACCGGCATCGCGGGCGGCGGCCGGGCCGTTGAAGACGACGGGCTTCCCGTCGAGCAGTACGACACCGTTGTCAGGGCGGTGCACCCCGGCGAGCGCCTTGATGAGGGTGGACTTTCCCGCGCCGTTCTCCCCGGCGAGTGCGTGCGCCTCACCGGGGAAGAGTTCGAGGGACACGTCCTGCAGGGCCCGTACGGCACCGAAGGATTTGCTCACACCCTTCAGCGCCAGAACCGGGGCCGGCTCCGGGGCCGAGTCCGGGCCCTTGGCGGACTTGTTCATGAGGGGCTCCTGAGCGGTGGACCGAGCCGGCGGGAGGCCGCAGGGGCCCACCCGTCGTGAAAGGTTTCAATCGGGCTCCTCGGAAGCTAGACGGGGTGCGTGGGCGTAGTCAATGGGTGCGCAGTGGGAATCTACTGAGGTTGGGGGGAGGGGTGCGGGGGAAATGAACAGCGTCGACTCGCGTGCGTGCGGGCCCCCGGTGGCGCCTTGGTGGGAGGATTGCCCAGCCTGGTGGTGAATCGATTCATGTTGAGTGACGTCCGCGCGGAGCGGCCGCGGCCCTGTGAAGCCCGTACGAGCGGCAGGACACGGTCCAGCCGGCGGCGGCCGGGGCGGGCCGGGACAAGCGCGACGCGCCAGGCCGGGGCCGCTCCCGCCGGACCCTCAGGCGCCGTGCAGCCGGCGCAGGTACTCGTGGGCGTTGGGCTTCGGCGAGCGCGGCCAGGAGCGCGCGCCGGTCGGTTCCGTCGACGTGCCGTACCTCGACATCCGTGCCGAGGGCCTCCACGGTCGCCGGGGACAGTTCCTCCGCGAGCAGTACGACGGGACGGTCGACGGGTCTTGCCGGTAGCGGGTCGGCCGGCTCGGAGCCGGTGAACAGGGCAGGCGCGGCGGTGGTCGTGGACAGCCTTCTCTCGGGAGACATCGGTCGGGAAGGTGCGGCGGGTCGGGTGACCCCGGCAGGTGCTACTGCCGGGCGCCGGCCAGGTCCAGTGCGCGGGCGCGCAGTGCCAGCCTGGCCGGGAGAACGCTGGAGAGGAGCGCGAGGGCGAGCGCCGCGAGCGCGCTGCCCCCGATCGCCGTCCACGGCAGGCTCAGCGAGAGCGCCGAACCGGCGTCCAGGACGCGGCGGTTGATCAGCATCAGGCTCGCGGCCTGGGTGCCGGTGGTGACGAGCACGGCGAGCACGGTGGCGGTCGCGGCGGTGAGGACGGCCTCCACCGCGACCATGGACAGGACCTGTCGGTCGTTGCCCCCGGTCAGCCTGAGCGTGGCGAAGTCCCGCAGCCGGTCGCCCGTGGACATCATCATGGTGTTGATGATGGCGATGAGCGCGTAGAGCAGGGCCGGACCCAGGATGGCGATCATGGTGATCCAGTCGCTGCGGGCCCGCGGGTCGTCGTCGCCGCTGCCCCACTGTCCGGTGGGAGTGATCCTCGCTCCGTCGGTGGCGCCCAGTGCCGGGGCGGCGGCGCCCGCGGCGGTGGAGACGAACGCCGCGGTGGGCTGCTTGCCGCCGGTCAGATGCGCCGCCACCGTGTCGTACGGGAGCAGCACCTCGGAGAGGTTGAGCGGTGTCCTGACCAGGGCGACCACCTTCACGGTGAGGGAGGCGCCGTCGGCCAGGGTGGCGTCGAGCCGGTCGCCGACCCGCCAGTCGTTGGACTCGGCGAGGCCGCTGGAGACGGCGACGGCCGATCCCTTCAGCGCGTCGAGCGAACCCGCCTTCGTCTTCAGCTTCCAGGTCCTGGCCGCGTCACCGTCGACGGCGGTGGCGGCGGTCGTACCGCCGGTCATCCCGCCGCCCAGGTCCGAGACGAGGGTGGGGTGGATGGTGGTGGTCCGGCTGCCGGGCAGCTCCCGCAGGTGCCGCACCGCGGCGGCGGAGAGCCCGGACCCACCGTCCGGCTCGACCACGTACTGCGCGCTGAGCGCCGCACGTGACTGCTGGGCCCTGGCCTCACCGAAGGCGAGCGTGGAGCCCACCACCGTCGCGGTCAGGCCGATCACCAGGAAGACCGGGGTCGCGGTGGAGACGGTACGGCGCACCGCGGCCAGCGCGTTCTGCCTCGCCAGCATCCCGACCGCGCCCGCCGCCAGCGGCACCGGCAGGGTCAGCAGCCGGACCAGCGGAGGGACGACCACCGGGGCGAACAGCGCGAGCGCCATGATCGCCATGACATCGATCAGCAGCGACCAGACCGGCAGGTTCTGCGGGTCACGCAGCTGCGGGTCCTGCTGCATGCCGGGGGGCATGGCGGTGAACAGGGCCACCACCGTGCCGAAGAGCGCGAGATAGGCGACGGCCCACACCCAGCGCCCGGGTGTCATCACCTTGCCGTCCACCGCCGCGGCGCTCAGCGCCTCGACGGGGCGTACCCGGCCGGCCCGGCGGGCCGCCGCGTAGGCACCGAGCACCGCCACCCCCACCTCGATCGCCGAGGCGATCAGCAGGGGCCCCGCCGAGAACTCCACGGTGAAGCCCTCCGGGGCGGCACCGCGGTCGACCAGCCACCGGGCGAAGAGCGGCGCGAGTGCCGGGCCGAGCAGCGAGCCGGCGACCGAGGCGATCAGCGAGACCACCACCGACTCACCGATCACCAGCAGCCTGATCTGCCGCGGGGTGGCGCCGACGGCCCGCAGCAGGGCCGTTTCGCGGCGCCGCCCGGCGACGGCGAAAGCGAACGTCGACGCCACGACGAACAGCGATACGAAGCCGGACATCCCGGCCATGAAGGTGAGGAGCTTCTTCAGGGAAGGTGCCGACGGATCGTTGTTCTCCAGCCCCGCCGACGTCACGACGAGCAGGCCGGAGGCGGCGATGAGGGCCACGCCCAGGGTGAGGGCGACGAACGAGCCGATGAAGCCGAGCCACCGCTTGCGCAGGGTGGCCACCGCGACGGGGACCAGGAGGGAGAACTTCCCCATCACTCGCCACCGCCCACACGTGCGGGCGCCGTGTCCGCTTCCAGCAGGGCCATGTGCTCGGCGACGCCCTGCGCGGTCGGCTGCCGCATCTCGTCGGTGATGCGGCCGTCGACGAGGAAGACGACCCGGTCCGCGTACGAGGCGGCGACCGGGTCGTGAGTCACCATGATCGTGGTCTGTCCCTGCTCGTCCACCAGGGTCCGCAGCAGCTTCAGCACGGTCCGGCTGCTGCTGCTGTCCAGGGCGCCGGTGGGTTCGTCGGCGAAGAGGACCTTGGGCCTGGTGATCAGCGCGCGGGCGATCGCCACCCGCTGCTGCTGGCCGCCGGACATCTGGGAGGGCAGATGTCCGGCGCGCTCGCCGAGTCCGACCTGGGCGAGGGCGGCGCGGACCTCGGCGGAGTCGGGCCGGCGCCCCGCGAGCCGCAGCGGAAGCCCCACGTTCTGTTCGGCACTCAGCGCGCCGAGGAGGTTGAACGCCTGGAAGATGAAGCCGATCCGGTCCCGGCGCAGTTCGGTGAGGGCCTTCTCGCTGAGCGGTCCGAGATCGATGTCGTCCACGACCACCCGGCCCGAGTCGGGCCGGTCGAGTCCGGCCGCGCACTGCAGAAGAGTGCTCTTCCCCGAGCCGGACGGGCCCATGATCGCGGTGAAGGTGGTGCGTTCGAAGACCACGGAGATCTCGTCGAGGGCGCGCACCGCCGCGGAGGTAGCGGCCGCGTAGCACCTGCTGACCTGTTCGAGCCGGACCGCCTGATTGTCTGCCATGCGTCAACGCCTATCAAGTGATGTCGTGCTGGTCGGATGAACTCGCCGCGCTCATTGAGTCAGATCAGTAGCCGCCCCATTGGGCCAGCAGATCCTTTTCGGTCTCTGCTGGGGCCGGGTCCAGCTCCCCCACCGGGGTGTCCGGACTGTCGGCCACGGCTTCGAGGAGCCGGACCATCCGGTCCAGCACCCCTTGGGCCTCATCGGGTTGATAGACGTCCGGCAGATATCCCAGGTGCAGTTCGAGGGTGGTGGTATCGAGTCCGGGTACCGCCTGCATGCGCAGGGGATAGTGCGTGGCGTCCTCGCTGTCACCCCCGACGAGCCGCAGACCGTCCGTCTGTGCGAGCAGACGGCCCGCGTCGAGTGGCGTGTTCTTGACCACGGTCGTGGTGTCGAAGAGCGGCCCGGCGCCGACCAGCCGCTGGATGTCGGCCTGCCGGCCTACCGGGGCGGCGACTCACCGGTGGCCGGGATGAAGTGGATCGCCTCCTTCCCCGGCAACGTCGCGGCGGGCCTGGAGCGGGCGAGCGCGAGCATCACCCTCAACTCTCCGGTGACCGGGCAGCCTTCGGCCTTCATCGAGGGCTCCGTCATCTCCGCGAAGCGCACCGCGGCGAGCGCAGCGCTGGCCGCACGGGTCCACACCGAGCAGGACCCGCCGGCCGGAGTCGTCCTGATCGGCTGCGGGGTGATCAACCTGGAGATCCTGCGGTTCCTGGCCGCCGCGCTGCCCGGACTGCGCGAGGCGGTGCTGTACGACACCGATCCGGCGCGCGCCGAGGCCTTCGCCCGGACCTGCGCGCCGCACGTGGTGAGGGGCAGCACGTGGTGTACTCCCCGTTCGGTCTCGGCGTGCTCGACATCGCGCTCGCCGAGTTCGTGAGGCAAGAGGCGGGACGGCTGGGACTCGGTGTCCGGGTGGACGACTTCCTGGAGTCGTGACCCCACCGGCTGTACGCGGGTGTGGCCCCCTCCTCGGAGGGGGCCACACCCATGCGACCGCTCAGTTGTTCGGCAGGACGGAGATGCCGCCTCCGTCCGACCGGGCGCGAATCCTGTGGGCGGAGCCGGGGTCGGTCCGCACCTTCACCTGCTGGCTGCCGCCGTCCGTCGCGGCGTCCACCGTGTATCCGCTGTCCGGCACCCGGATGGTGACGTTGCCGCCGGAGCTGGTGACATCCACGGCCTCGGGCGCCTCGGCGAAGCCGGCCTTCACGCTGCCCCCGTCGGAGCGCGCGGTGAGCCGGCCGGCCACGCCCCGGTCCACCTCGATGTCCCCGCCGTCGCTCTCCAGGCTGGCGGCGAGCGCCTTGGGCACCTCCACCCGGAAGTTCACCTCGCAGGTCCCGCCGCCGAAGCCGCCCCCGCAGTCGGAGGGCGCGCTCAGCGTCAGCTCCCCGCCCCGGGTGGAGTGCTTGGTCGCCGGCTTCTCGTCGTCGTACCGGAGCTCCTCGGTCACCTTGACCGAGCGTCCCGAGCCGACCACCACCGCGATCCGGCCGCCCGAGGTCTTGACCCGGAGCGAGGTGACGTGGCCGTCGACGGTGTAGGAGGCGGACTCCTCGCTGGTTTTGCCCGTGCAGCCGGAAGCGAGGCCCCCGGACATCACGGCGGCGACGACGTACACCGCGGTCTTCGTGCGGAAGGGGCGCTTCATCGAATCTCCCTTGAGACGGTTACCCGGCCAGTACCGCCAGATTCACCCGCACATCTATGACGCCCCTACATTTCGCGTGACACTGGCCTCCTCCGGCGCTTACGTGCTCGCTACGCCGCTCTCGCTACCGTGCTGTGACCTGCGAAAAAAGGCCCTCCCGAAGGAGGGCCTGATGAGGTACGGGCTGTGCGCCCCCGGCAGGACTCGAACCTGCGGCCAAGCGCTTAGAAGGCAACGTTACTAGCCAAGACTCTAACCAGGGATGATGCACTCTCGCCACCCCCTGACCCCCTGCTAGGCACCTTGCGTAGGAACCCTTAGTGCAGGCGCCTAGCTTCCCCAGGATCGATTCTAAGGACGGGACCCGGCTACGGGGACCGGACGCTAGGCCGTGAGTGCCAGGGCTTCCCTGATCTCCTTGTAGATCTTCGAGACGTAGGGATGGGACTTGCCCACCTTCTTCGCCGCCTCCGTAACCGAGAGCCCTTGAAGGAACGCATCCTTGATTCCTTGCTTAGTACTGGAGAGCTCCCCTTTCGGTCCGCTCTCCGTAACCTCTTTCTCCTCCGTCGTAACCAATGGCCCCGTAACCGTAACCAGGGGAACCGTAACCTTCTGCGTAACCTTCTTGGGCGTAACCACCTTCGTAACCCGTTCCTCCGTAACCAGAGCCAGGAGTGACGTCTCCAAGTCCCGGAACCTACGCCGGTAGATAGGAGCAACCTCGGAGGCACAGATCAGGATTGCAGGGGCTATGGCGTGGATGGCTACTCCTACCCCATCCCTCTCCGCCACAGAACTCCATGTGTTGAGGAACAGAGAAGCCAGACCCGTAACCCACCTGAAGGCAGTAGGCCACTTCCCTCCATCCAGGCCATGCCTAGAGAGAACTGCATCGGCGGAGATAGAGAGGATGAAAGCAGCATCGGTAAGGACTCCTAGAGCCCAGCCTGACCACTGCCATTGAGAGTGGGCGGAGACGAGTGGAGTACTGGTCATCAGTGAGTAGAAGACAGCCCCGGTTACGATCAGCCAGAGCATCGAGTTAACAAGCTTACGGGTCTTGGTTACGGACTTCAGTTCCTCGGTTACGTTCATACTTGGTTACGGTCCCTTCGGTTACGCGTTCCTGGTTACGGTTACGCTCCCTGGTTACGCACATTGGTTACGGCTACTGGTTACGGATGGATGGTTACGGATGGATGGTTACGGAGAGGGCCCGCTTATGCGGGACCCTCCCCTGAGTGTGTTGGTTACGGGTTCATCGCTCCTCGGCTAGTCGAGAGAGCTACGGATCATGCAGATAGCTGTGGTCCTTCTGTTCTCTGCCATGTAGAGCTGACTACGGAACCGGCGGAGGTGAGGAGCAAGAGAGACAAGCTCCTTGAGGATGGCTATCTTCTCCTCCGCCCTCTGCTTCATGCCCTCCCAACCTCTGTGCCTGTTCTGTCGGTCTGCTATGGCTAGGAGGTAGAGAAGGGTATTGATCTGATCCATGGCTACTCCTTGATGGTTGTCGCTCTCCAGGTTCCTGGAAGAGCTGGTCTTACGGGTCGGGGCATAGCCCTCCCCTTGGCGGAGATGAAGAGGATGTCTCCCAGAGCACGGACCGGTAGGGGAGTGCTCGTAGGTTCCCTTGGCTACTGGTTCTTGGGCTGCTGAGTCAGTCGGGCAAGGACAGCAGGGTTCAGGAGAATGGACTCAGGGATTGCCTTGAGCTGCTTCCGGGTGAGGATGATGGGCTTGGGCTTCTTGGAACTGAACATGGTTGGTGGTCCCTTCGATTCAGGATGCGTAGCCTTGGCGGAGCATCCGTAAGTGTCTGGTCATGAATAAGGGCCCCTCTCCTTACGGTCGGGGCCCTGGGTGTTGCAGTGCTTCTCTTACCCTCCGCCAAGACCACGACGGGCTACCGGAGGAGTGGTCGTTAGATCTCTTCTGGTCTTACGGGGATCGCTCCCTACCGGTCGGCTCACCCCTTGGTTGCCTGGCCTTCTTCTTCCTCCGCCAGACTCTCTAGGTCTCTGGATCTGTGGGGCTCTTACTCTGTGCATAAGTTGTACCCGAGGACCGGTCTCTACTCTGTGCATAAGTCGTACCCCTGAGACTGGATGAGACGAGAGCTTCTACTCTGTGCATAAGTCGTACCCCAGGACTGCACCCCCTTACTCTGTGCATAAGTCGTACCTACCACTCCGTTGGGTCCAGCTCCTCTAGCTCCTGGTCGTCTGCCCCCAACTCGTCTTCCTCCTGGTAGAACCACCCGGACCGAACCCCGACTTCAAGGGTGTAGGTGGTCTTGGCTCCCCTCTTCTGACCGACCACTGTCTTGGTTATCCAGCCGGACCTTTCCAGCACCTTGACTCCACCTTGGACGTAGGCAATGTGCCTGCCTGCCTTGTCGATAGTCCCCACTGCATCGGCTAGAGACCGCTCAGGGATAGTCACCTCACAGCCTTCACCGGCAAGCCTGGCCAACTGTCGGGCTACGTCCCTTGCACTCCGTGGAACGTGGAGCCTGGCCTCCCAATACCAGTCAGCAGCCTGACCAATCGGGGGAGTGTGCTCGGCAGCCATGGCGAACTTCCTCTTCTTCAGCTTCCGCCGGTGCTCCTCTATCTCCGCCGAGTAGGCAGTGAGGATGTTGACGGTCTTCTTCTGCTGGGTGGTCTTGCGTCGGCTCATGTGCTGGTCTCCTTCTGGTTGGTGACATGCGAAAGGGGCCCTCACCGGATGGGTAAGAGCCCCTTGGGTTGGGGGTGTTGCTGCTCAGGGAGGCGGACCGTAAGGGAGCACTCCCGTTGTTCCTTCAATGCCCCTGTGTGCCTCTGCGCTGGCCTGTCAGATCCTCTTGGTACTCAGGGAGCCTGCATGTCCGCTGTCCCTGTACAGGGGCTCTCAGGGCCTTCTAAGTGGGCGTACGAAAGGGAGGGCCGGTTAACCCGGCCCCTCCCGTGGGGTCTTACTGGTTACTGCATCAAGTCCCGAGTCAGACGCTGGTATCTCTCCTGGCTAATGATGACTGCCTGAGTGCTCCCGTACCGAGTCAGCTCTACCGTCTGCCCCTGCTCTGCTACTCGGATCAGTTCGGGGAGTCGTGCCTTTGCCTCTGTCGTAGCCACCTTCATCAGATACCCCAATCGTCGTCGTCTGCTTCGGTCTCTTCGTCGGCCTGCTCTGTCTGCCGGGGATCGGTCTTGAACTCCCCAGTGAGGCGCCCCTCCTTGATGCCAAGCTTCTCTGCCCACTCGGCCGCATGGCTCTTGGTTCCCTTGGCGCCCATGTGCTTCTTCTCCTGCCACTGCTGGAACTTCTCTATGGCTTCTGCTGCCTCGGGGTGGATGCCCTGTTCCTCGGCCCACTTGAGTAGGGAAGGGTCTGCATGGAACTGCTCCATGCGTCCGGCCACTCGAAGGTGTAGCCACTGGCTATGGATCAGAAGCTCTGTGCTGGTCCCTCCCTTGAGAACAGCCAGCACCTGGACCGGAACACCCTTGTGCTTCTGGTAGCTGTTAGAGATGGTCTGGAGCCTGCTCAGGTCTTCCTTGCCGGTCTTGCCCAGCTTGATGTTCCCGTTGTCCATGCGGATGACATAGGTCCATCCCTTGGTGTGCTTCTCCTTGAAGAAGCCTTCCTCTTCCATCTCCGCCACTAGCTCTCTGGCCTTAGTGCTCTGGTGTGCAGCCAAGTTCCATGAGTCGTCGTCACAGAGGTTGATGGTGAAGGTGGCAGTACCCGTGTCATAGATCCTGGGCCTGCCTTCCCTGGTGCAGTCGTTGGCTGAACACGTGCTGGTCTGGTCCTCGGTCATGTCTGGTCCCTTCGATCAGGGGCGAGCGTAAGCAGAGCCCCGTGAGTGTGCCTGTGTGGCTGTGTGCTGGTTCCTGAGTGTGCGTCTGGGGAGTTGCTAGGGATAGCCCCTGACAGGCTCTTAGATGGGCCTACAGAGGGTTGCCCCCGTACCTCTCTTGCCCTGGCGTGGCTGGCAGTGGCTACCGAATGCCCTCTTGCTAGGAAAGTCCTGCCGACAGATCGGGCACCTGAGTTGGGCAGAACGAGTCTTGACGTAGAAACGCTTCATGGTGTTGGTCCTCCTTGGATCAAAAAAAGGGCAGGCCGGTTATCCGGCTGCCCGTGGGGTGGGTCGTGCTGTGTTGGTCCACCTCTGGTCAAAAGGAAGAGGCCCGATCCTCACTGGGAGAACCGAGCCTCTTACCTTGTGCTCACGCATTGAGCTTGAAGGGACCAACCTTCTTCTGCCACCTGCTGTCACTGCTGTCCGGTTGCCCGGAAGAGTCGAGGTGGAGTCTTGGGGTGTGGAGGGGAGCTGCTGTGTGCTCAGCTCTGCCGGGTAACCGGCGAGCGATGAACCCTCACTAGTGTATGTAGGCGGACGGTGGCCATGAGCGTCCGCTCGTTACCCAACTTTCTTGGCCTTCTACATCTCGGGGAGCGTCGCGGAGACCTTCGAGAGGCTCAACACTTCGTTCCCTCACTACTAGATATAGGCGAATGTTGCCGTTCGCTACTCGCTACGTTACCAAACCTTTACCAGCTTCGCCAGGAAACCTGGCAAGCGATGAACTATGACTCTCTGCCCTGGTGCTGGGGGAGGTGGCGGAGAGGGAAGGGAGGGGCTGTAGCTGCCTGTTCCCTCACTAATAGATGTAGGCGTTTCTGGCGGATCGAGAAACGTCCCCTGCCCAATCTCATCCTTGAGTATGACCAGCACTGCCCCTCGACTACTGCCCTCGTAGTACGTGAACTGTCACAGGTGTGGCTCACAACCTAGGCCCGCTAATGCGGGCCCATTGCCTGGCCATTCATATGTAGTAGTCGAGCCACCTCTCTCTATCTATGAATGCAGAGCCCTGCACCTCTCCTCTTTTCCCTCCGCCTGCCCCTGGCTGAATGCATCTGGACCAGAGAGCAAGACAACACAGCGTGACATCCTTTTCCCTCATTCTCTACGTAGAGTGACCCGGGGATGCTTAATTCAGGCCCGTGGGTGTGTGTGTGAGACCCATTAGAAATGCAACATGGATCACAGGACACGGGTATGGGGGGTCGCCCTCTGGGGTGGGGTTTCTATAGTCCCTCTCAGAACGGGTCATAATCGTGAATATCCCATGGTCTTGCCGGCCGGAGACCACTATTTCCCTCCGCCAACGCCAAAGGGCCCGCCAATGCGGGCCCCTGGTTCTCAATATCTCTCCCATGGTGACCTCTGTGGTCGCAATGGCCTCCATCCTTCTGGTGCCAGTGCTTCTCCTGACCCCCACATCCGATAACACATGCTCAACCAGGCTTCTGCTCCTCCCCTGTGCCTCCACTCAAGAGGTAAGAGGTTGGGGCCTACTGGATGAGAGGTATCGGGGAGGGTGCAGTAACCCCAGAGGTCTCTGTCGAGGATCACGTATCCGCTCTGGTCCGGCTTTGAGATCACCACGTACCGAGTCATGGCCTGGAGACTGGCCAACCACAAGGGAAGTCCGCAGCGACAGAAGGGGCGTCATGTGGGTGTCTCCGAGGGCGTCAAACCGGTGTCATTGCGCAGGTGTTCGGACTACCGTGAGCCTCATGACCACACCTACCAGGAGAGCTAACGCCACACTCCGGGCTGTCCGCATGGGGCTGCTGCTGAGCCAGGACGACCTAGCCCGGAAGCTCAGAGAAGCAGGAGACAAGGCAGGGGAACCGAACGGGGCATCCAAGAGGCTCGTACAGCGCTGGGAGTCCGGAGCCAGCATCAACCCCCGGGCTGTCTACGCCAGGGCTCTGGAGGCTGTCACAGGGCTTCCTATCCATGCTCTGGGCTTTGAGATGGCAGTGCCAGAAGGAGTCTCTGATGATGGCAGGGGAGGGCATGACCTTTCCTCTTCTTCCTCCGCCACATCTTCCAGTCAATCCCCGAGCCCGGTTAACGGGCTCGGCAGAGGGAACTACTCCGGCATCTGGCTGTCTCGCTATGAATACTTCTCCAGTGGCAGGGAGAACACTTACACCGGTCTGCATTACGTGGTTCTCCTTCAGCATGGAAACAGGATCACTGTTCGCTCTCTCCCCGGTTCCTCTGACTCTCCTCTGACTATGGATCTGGCAGTGGAGGGGAATGTCATTACGGGAACCTGGAAAGAGCAGACCGCTGGCACTGGCTACTATCAGGGGGCTGTCTACCACGGAGCAATACAGCTACTGGCAGAACCTACTGGGCGGAGGATGACAGGGAAGTGGGTTGGCTTCGGTAAGGAGTTCGACGTCAATACCGGACCCTGGGAACTGGTCTTCAAGGATGCCTCTACCAACAAGGGTTCCTTGGAGAAGTTCAACACCCCACCTGTTCAGTGACCGCATGACAAAGGACGGGCCCGCTTATGCGGGGCCCGTCCGTAGGTCTAGAAGCCTCTGTGTGCCTGTCTAAGGGCCTGGCAGCTAGGTCCTGTTTCTCGGATCTCCTGACCTGCGAGGGGTGTTGGGGCCAGGCTGGGTTCATGGGCCGTGGGGATCTGACGAATGCGGAGTGGGATCGGCTGGAGTCGTTCCTACCTCCTGGTGGTACGCGTGGAGGTCGGTGGAGCGATCACCGCCGGGTGATCAACGGGGTTCTCTACCGGGTGCGGACCGGCGTGCAGTGGCGGGATCTGCCGGAGCGATTCGGGCCATGGGAGACGGTCTATAAACGACATCGTCGCTGGTCAGCCGATGGAACCTGGCAGATGCTGCTGTCTCGCATCCAGGTAGCCGAGGACGCCGAGGGCGGCATCGACTGGGACGTGTCGGTGGACTCGACAGCCGTGCGAGCCCACCAGCACGCCGCCGGTGCGAGGAAAGCGCCCCCGGCCGCCGTCCCTCAAAGGGGGCCAAGTGGGGGACGAACCAGGTCGATCCGGTACTGCGGAGACTGACCATCCGCCTGGAGGAGGTGGTCAGGTCGGCGAATGTCTGGGACGTTCCCGCGGAGGATTCACCACCAAGATCCACCTCGTTGCCGAGGGACGATGCCGGCCCCTCGCCTTCGTCCTGACACCCGGACACTACGGAGACGGACCCCAGCTCGAGCGGGTGCTGGAACAGGTTCTGGTGCCGCGAGCCGGAGTCGGCCGGCCACGCACCCGGCCCGACCATGTCTTGGCGGACAAGGCCTACACGTCCCGGAAGAACCGCCGCTACCTGCGACGACGCGGAATCCGGCACACCATCCCCGAACGTCTCGACCAGCAGAGACACCGCAAGAACCGAGGTTCACGCGGCGGTCGGCCTACCGGTTTCGACAGCGAGCTCTACAAGAAGCGCAACACCGTCGAACGCACCATCAACCGCCTCAAAGGCTTCCGCGCCGTCGCGACCCGCTACGAGAAACGCGCCTACATCTACCTCGGCACCGTCACACTCGCAGCACTCATGATCTGGCTCCGTACATGATCCGAGAAACAGGACCTAGTACCTGTCTCCCTGGCTCTTGACTGCCTTCACGGCCCGTGTGGTGGCCATGTCGGCTGCATACCTCTTGAGCATGGTCCTGTCTTTCCACCCCGCCACAGTCATGACGTCTTCACCAGAGACCCCGGCGGAGAGAAGGTCATCAGTGAAGGTGTGCCGGAACTGGTGAGGAGAGACCGACCCATAGCCACAGTCCTTAGCTCTCCGCCCGAGCATCCTGTAGAGACCGGAGTAGGTGAGCCTGCCCCTGTTCCTTGAGCCGAGCCACAGCCATTCCCCCTCACTCAGCTTGTGATTCTCCCTGGCCCTGAGATACCGAGTCAGAGCAACCACTGTCTTGGGCTGAAGGGGGATGATCCTGCCTTCTCCTGCTGCCCTGGCATCCTTCAGGGGAACTACCTGCAAGAGCCCTTGTTCCAGGTGGAGGTAATCAAGGCGGAGGGTGAGGAGTTCTTCAGCCCTGAGTCCTTCAGTGAGAACACGGATGATGGCGTGGTCCCTGACCTTTTCGAAGTCCCTGACTCTCGGGTGCCCGTTACCGGTCACCTTGAGGAGTTCACCAATGAAGTCATGGCTGAGGGTCTTGGGCTTTGCTCCAGTGGGAGGGGCGTACCTCTGAAGCTTCTTGTCCCGATAGGGATTGGGGATGTCGTACTCAGCTTCCAGGTATGAGCAGAACGTCCGCAGGTTCCTCTGAAGGGTGTTCGTACCTCCCTGGTCATGCCCGTTGAAGTACCAGCGGAAGAACCGGTTGAGGAGAGCTGTGTCCAGAGAGAGGAAGTCTTCTTCCATGCCCTCTGCTGTCATCCACTGGTCCAGAGCCCTGACTGCCTTGCAGTAGGCCGTGACCGTCTTCTCCTGGTAGGGCCTGCCGTGCTTGTTGTTGCTGGCCCTGAGATGGGTGGCGTAGTCCTGCTGGAAGGCTGCTCTGACGGCTGACTGGTCAAGCTGGTCCGGGACTGCCCTGAGCGTGGTGGTGGGGCTGCTGCTGGCCCTGAGCGGAGATCGAAGCTGTGCCGACATGGTCTGACTCCCTGGAACGGGAGCTAGGCAAGGGCCGGTCGTCTGGTCGCCTCCCTGAGCAAGCTCGGATCGGCTAGGCACCTCACCTAGCCCTTACGAGTAGGTGAGTAACGTCGGCTTCTCCGCTCCGCCTGACCCGTACTGGCTGGTCAGACGACATCGGCTGGGCTGAAGCGCCCCCGGCAGGACTCGAACCTGCGGCCAAGCGCTTAGAAGGCGCCTGCTCTATCCACTGAGCTACGGGGGCCGGGTGGTGGCCTCGGTGACCTGGAGCCCTGGGACCCGGGCGGTCCGTGACCTGCCGGGACAAGGATAGGGCTCCGATCGCCTGGACCCGGTTGCTTCACCTGCGTGGCACGATGTGGAGGTTCGGTGAAGCGAAACGATAATCGCAGGTAGGTGCGATTCACGCATCGCTTTTGGCGTCTCACGCCCCGGGTGTTGTGTACTCGTTATGCCTGCGCCCCAGTCGTCCCCTCTGTCCTGAGGAGGAACCGCCGCGCAGAGGGGTCTATACGCTTCAAAAAGGCTCCAAAATTGGGCATTCTTCGCATGTGGTGACCTTGGACGTACGGCCTCAGCTCATCGACGCACTTTCCGCCCTGCGCGACCGTGTCGCTGCCGTGCGTCTTCCACTCCCGCTGCCGGGCGCTCCACGCGCCAGGCAGACCAGGATCGAGCTGCTCGCCCAGCTCGACGACTATCTGCTGCCCCGGCTCAAGGACCCCGAGGCGCCCCTGCTCGCCGTCATCGGCGGGTCCACCGGCGCGGGCAAGTCGACGCTCGTCAACTCCCTGGTGGGGCGCCGGGTCAGTGAGGCCGGGGTGCTGCGGCCGACCACGCGTACCCCGGTGCTGGTCTGCCACCCGGATGATCATCACTGGTTCGCCGACATCCGGGTGCTCCCGCAGCTGACCCGGGTCTGGCTGCCGCCCGAGGAGTTCGCGAACCCCGGCCAGTGCGACGACCTCGACGGACTCGACGGGAGCGCGGCCGAGGAAGGCACCGCGCTGCGCGTCGAGACCGCAGTCGGGCTGCCGCGCGGGCTCGCCCTGCTGGACGCCCCCGACATCGACTCGCTCGTCGTGCGCAACCGGGTACTGGCAGCCGAACTCGTCTGCGCGGCTGACGTCTGGGTGATGGTGACCACCGCCGCCCGGTACGCCGACGCCGTGCCGTGGCATCTGCTGCGTACCGCCAAGGAGTACGACGCCTCGCTCGTCACCGTCCTCGACCGGGTACCGCACCAGGTGATCGGCGAGGTGTCGCGGCAGTACGGCGCACTCCTCACCAAGGCCGGCCTCGGCGAGGTGCCCCGCTTCACCATCCCCGAGCTGCCCGAGTCGGCGGGCGGCGGCAGCGGACTGCTGCCCACCACGGCGGTCGCCCCGCTGCGCGCCTGGCTCACCCACCGTGCGCAGGATCCGGCGGCCCGTCAGCAGACGGTCGGACGTACGGCCGCCGGGGTGATCGACTCGCTCGATGTCCGGATGCCGGCGCTGGCCGGGGCCGTCGCGGCTCAGTACGCGGCCGCCGTGCGGCTGACCGGGGTGGTCGAGGACGCGTACCGGGCGGAGGGCACACGCGTCCGGCGGCGGCTGCACAACGGCGGTGCGCTCGCCGGGGACGCCCGGACCCGGTGGCGCGGGTACCCGCTGTACAGCACCTCGGAAGAAGTCCTCGAAGCCCTGGTGGAGAGCCTCGCCGCACTCCTGGAGTGCGCGGTGGCGGCCGCCGACGAACAGATCCGGACGACCTGGCAGCGGGAGCCCGCGGCCGCGGTGTTCGGCTTCGAGGCGGTGGGCCGGGAAGAGGGGGGATGGGGACCCGCGGAAGACATCCGGGGCCGGATCGCCATGGCCGTACGGCGGTGGCGCAGGGTCCTGGAGGAGCTGGCCGAGGAAGAGGTGCGACTCATGGAACGCAGTGCCGCGCCCGACGCGGAGACCGTCGCCACCCTGCTGGCCGCCGCCCTGCTCGGCGGTCGCCGGGCCCGTACCGCCGGGGAACAGCTCGCCGAACGCATCGGCGTCCAGGGCGCGCTGCGGCTGCGCGACAAGGGCGGGGCACTGCTCACCAGCTATCTCGACCAGGTGCTGGGCGGCGAACGCGACCGGCGCCTCGCCCCACTGGACGCACTCGACGTGACCCCCGAGCCGCAAGCCGAACTGATTGCCGCGCTGTCCGTACTGCAGAAGGAGAGGTGGCAGCGATGACTGCCGTCACTGACGAGGGTCCGGGCCGGGGGCAGGGAGAGGGACCGGAACCGGGGCGGAGCCCGGACGGGGGTTCCGCCCCCCGCGAGGGCCTGGAGAAGGACCGGGACAGGCCGGGCAGGGGCTGGGACGACGGGCTCATCGCCCGGCGCGCCGCCGGGACCGTGTCCCAGGAGGCGCCGGAAGCCGCCCCGGACGACGACGTACGCCCCCAGGTCGAGGCGTACGTCCCCTCCGGCAGCCCGCTCAGCCCCCGTCTGGACGCACTGCGCGAGCTCGTCGGACTCTCCAGGGCCCGGCTCGACCGGACCGACCTCGCCGAGGTGGGCCGGGTGCTCGACGAGGCCGCCGCCCGGCAGCGGCTCTCCTCCCGGCACACCGTCGTCGCCATCGCCGGAGCGAGCGGCAGCGGCAAGTCGACGCTCTTCAACTCCCTCGCGGGCGCGCAGATCTCCGAAGCGGGGCTGCGCAGGCCGACCACCTCCGCGCCCATCGCCTGCTCGTGGACGGACGGCGCCGCCGGGCTGCTGGACCGGCTGGCGATCCCGGGACGGCTCAGGCGCAGGCCGCAGCAGAGCGGTACGCGGGCCGACGAGGCGCTCCAGGGGCTCGTGCTGGTCGATCTGCCCGATCACGACTCGGCGGCGGCCGGGCACCGCGAACAGGTGGACCGGGTACTGGCGCTGGTCGACGCGGTGGTCTGGGTGGTGGACCCGGAGAAGTACGCGGACGCCGCATTGCACGAGCGCTATCTGCGCCCGCTCGCCGGACACGCGGAGGTCACCTTCGTCGTCCTCAACCAGATCGACCGGCTGCCCGGCGAGGCCGCCGACCAGGTCCTGGACGACCTGCGCCGGCTGCTCGACGAGGACGGCATGGCCCTCGGCGAACACGGCGAACCGGGCGCCACGGTCCTGTCGCTGTCCGCCCTCACCGGTGACGGGGTGGGGGAACTGCGCGAACTCCTCGGCCGGTTCGTCCAGGAGCGCACGGCCGCGACGCGCCGGCTCTCCGCCGATGTGGACGCCGCCGCGGCCAGGCTCCGCCCGGTGTACGTCGCCGAGGGGCGGCCCGGACTGGGGGAGCGGGCCCGGGAGGAGTTCACCGACCGGCTCGCGGCGGCCGTCGGCGCCGCCGCGGCCGGCGAGGCGGCGGAGCGCGAATGGCGCCGCAACGCCGGCCGGGCCTGCGGCACGCCGTGGCTGCGGCTGTGGCGCTGGTACGAGTCCACCCGGCAGCCGCGGAACCTGGACCGGACGGCACTCACCGCACCGCCCGAGGAGCAGCTCACCGCACGCCAGCGGGTCGAACAGGCGGTACGCACGGTCGCGGACGACGCCGTCGACGGGCTGCCGGGGCCGTGGGCGCAAGCGGTGCGCGAGGCCGCGGTGCACGGGGCACAGGGGCTGCCCGAGGCGCTCGACGAACTGGCCGAGCGGGCCGGCGCGGCACCGGGGCGGGGCGCGGACACCGCCGGCGACGAGCCTGCGGAACCCGGCGGGCGGACCGGGGCGCACCCGGGGCGAGGCGGCGGCAAGCCCCCGCGGCCGGCCTGGTGGCCCGCGGCCGTACTGGCGCAGGTGGCGATGACGTTGCTGCAGATCCTCGGCGGCCTGTGGCTGATCGGCCAGATCATCGGGGTGCTCGAACCGGGACTGCTGACGCCCGCTCTGGTGATGCTGGCGGGGATCATCGGCGGCCCGCTGGTGGAGTGGTCGTGCGCGGCGGCAGCCCGGGGGCCCGCACGACGGTACGGCCAGGAGGCCGAGCGCCGGCTGCGCGAGGCCGCGGCCGCCTGCGGGCGGGCCAGGGTGCTCGATCCGGTGGCGGCGGAACTGGTGCGCTATCGCGAGGTGCGGGAGCGCTATGTGGCGGTGACGGAGTTTTCCACAACGGGCCGTTAGTCCACAGGACCCAGCGGGAATTCCGCCTCCCCTTCAGCATGGGATCAGTGACCGGACGCAAGGGTGCGGGTCACTGAATCCAGACCGAAGGGGAGGCGGAGTCATGAACGAGACCTTGGTGACGCTGGTGGGCAATGCGGCCACCGGTGTGGAGTTCCGGGAGACCGCGAGCGGGGGAATGGCGCGATTCCGGTTCGCGGTGACGCCTCGGCGGTGGGACCGGGAGAAACAGCTCTGGGCGGACGGGCACACCAGCTTTTACACCGTGTGGGCATGGCGGACCCTGGCTTCGAATCTGACGGGTTCCGTTTCCGTCGGGGAACCCCTGGTGGTGCACGGCAGGCTGAAGGTGCGCGAGGAGGAACGGGAGGGGCAGCGACGGACGTTCGTGGACATCGAGGCGACGGCCGTGGGCCACGATCTGACCCGGGGTACGTCGGCGTTCCGACGGGTGGTCAGGGCCGATCCGGGGCTGGTGTCGCGTACCGGCGGTCCCGGGGCGGCCGAGCCGGACCGGTGGGCGGTACGCGAGATGTCCGGGCAGGACACACCTGCGCGAGGAGAGACGCGGGAGGAGACACGAGAGGAGACGCGGGGAACGGCGGAGCAGACCGATCAGCCGGATCAGCCGGATCAGCCGGAACGGGTGGAACGGGTGGAACGCCCAGCGGTCAGGCGTCGGGCGGTCCGCCGGAAAGGCGGCCCCGAGCTTGTGTCCGCACCCTGACCGGCCGCATCAACCGCCTCTGGCTCAAGCGTTACCGGGGATAACGATTCCGAGTCGGAATGGTTGTCCGACGGTATGACGGGGGACTGTGCTTCGCTTCGTCCTTAGGATTCCCCAGTACTCACAGGGCACTTGAGTCGGCAGGCGGGACACTCCCCACACGCGCACCAGGCGCGAGGGTCTCGCCCGGAGGGGAATTCTGTGTTTTTTGCTTCTTCAGCGACCGCCTCGTCATCCAGGGCGACGGTCAACTCCCGACGGATCCGGGGCATATCCCGCCTGGCGGCATCGGTGGTGGCATCCGGTCTGGTCATGGCCGGCACCCTTGCCGGTGCGAGCGGCGCGGCTGCCGACGAGGCGCCCCAGCACCAGGGCGGCGCGAGCGCGGTCCTGGACGGGTTGAAGACCTACGACGTCGCGGTGCTCCACGCGGACGGCAAGAAGCAGAGACTGCCCGCCGGGCTCTTCGAGATGACCGTCGACGGCGGCGGCAAGCTCAAGACGTACTGCATCGACATTCACAACCCCACCCAGGACCAGGCGAAGTACCTGGAGACCCCCTGGGCCCAGACCTCACTGGGCAGCAACAAGAACGCCGGCCGGATCCGCTGGATCCTCGAGCACTCCTACCCGCAGATCGACGACCTCTCGGCACTCGCCGACGCGGCGGGCACCGGGCCGCTCACCGAGAAGACCGCGGCGGCGGGCACCCAGGTCGCCATCTGGCGCTTCTCGGACAACGCCGACGTCGACGCGTCGGACGGCCAGGCCGAGAAGCTCGCCGACTGGCTGGAGAAGTCCGCCACCGATACGGCGGAGCCCAAGGCATCCCTCGCCCTGGACCCCGCTGCCGTGTCCGGCCGGTCCGGTGAGCGGCTGGGTCCCGTCACCGTCCGCACCAACGCCGGTCAGGTCTCGGTGAGCCCGCCCGCCGACTCCGCCAGCGGCATCAAGGTCACCGACAAGAAGGGCAAGGCCGTCACCACGGCGGCCAACGGCTCCGAGGTCTACTTCGACGTTCCGGCCGGTTCCGCCGACGGTTCGGCCTCGCTGACCGTCCAGGCCACCACCTCGGTGCCCGTCGGCCGGGCCTTCGCCGGGGTGACCAGGAGCCAGACCCAGATCCTGGCGGGCTCCAGCGAGTCCACGGTCTCGGCGAGCGCCACCGCCACCTGGGCCAAGAAGGGCGCGATACCGGCGCTCTCCGCGAAGAAGAACTGCGCCAAGGGCGGCGTGGACGTCACCGCGAGCAACAAGGGCGACGAGGCGTTCACCTTCGAACTGGCCGGGGCGGAGCACACCGTCGAGGCGGG
The DNA here is from genome assembly GCF_036226405.1 of Streptomyces sp. NBC_01260. NCBI lineage: Bacteria > Bacillati > Actinomycetota > Actinomycetes > Kitasatosporales > Streptomycetaceae > Streptomyces > Streptomyces sp. NBC_01260. The sequence goes on from NZ_CP108464.1 coordinate 5,613,561, forward strand.
CAAGTCCGAGACCGTGACCGTGCCGGTCGCCGAGGACCAGGCGTACGAATTCACGATCACCGGGCCCAACGGGTTCACGAAGACGTTCAAGGGCGTGCTGGACTGCAGGACCAGCGGCGCCGCCACCACCGGCGGCCTCGACACCCAGACCGTCGACCAGCCCAACACGACCACCGCCACGGCGGGCGGCAGCACCACGGGCGCCGAGGGCGACCTCGCCGAGACCGGAAGCTCCAACGCCACCCCGGTCATCGCGGGGATCGCGATCGCCCTGGTCGTCATCGGCGGCGGCGCGGTCTTCTTCCTCCGCCGGCGCAAGGGCCAGTCCTCCGGCGAGTGATGAGCCGTAGGCACACGGTCACGATGTGCTGGTGACAGCCCCGGTACGCACCCGCGTACCGGGGCTGTCGCGTACCTCGGGGCCGGGGCGGCGCATCCCGGGGACCGGGAAGGTGTGTACCGCGGACCGGACCGGTTTCCATCCGGGTACGGACGTCAGGCAAGATGGGTGTATCTGCCCACTCATCGATTGCCGGACGGTTTCTCTTGGCTGAGTACATCTACACGATGCGCAAGACACGCAAGGCGCACGGCGACAAGGTCATCCTTGACGACGTGACGCTGAGCTTCCTGCCCGGCGCGAAGATCGGTGTGGTGGGTCCCAACGGTGCCGGTAAGTCCACGGTGCTGAAGATCATGGCGGGCCTGGAGCAGCCGTCCAACGGTGACGCCTTCCTGTCGCCCGGGTTCAGCGTCGGCATCCTCATGCAGGAGCCCAAGCTCGACGAGTCGAAGACCGTGCTGGAGAACGTGCAGGACGGCGCCGCCGAGATCATGGGCAAGCTGAAGCGCTTCAACGAGGTCGCCGAGGAAATGGCGACCGACTACACCGACGCGCTCATGGACGAGATGGGCAAGCTCCAGGAGGACCTGGACCACGCCAACGCGTGGGACCTGGACGCACAGCTGGAGCAGGCCATGGACGCCCTGGGCTGCCCGCCCGGCGACTGGCCCGTCGTCAACCTCTCCGGTGGCGAGAAGCGCCGCGTCGCGCTCTGCAAGCTGCTCATCGAGGCCCCGGACCTGCTCCTGCTCGACGAGCCCACCAACCACCTCGACGCCGAGTCGGTGAACTGGCTGGAGCAGCACCTCTCGAAGTACGCGGGCGCCGTGGTCGCCGTCACCCACGACCGGTACTTCCTGAACAACGTCGCCGAGTGGATCCTCGAACTCGACCGCGGCCGCGCCATCCCGTACGAGGGCAACTACTCCACGTACCTGGAGAAGAAGGCCACCCGCCTCAAGGTCGAGGGCCGCAAGGACGAGAAGCGCCAGAAGCGGCTCAAGGAAGAGCTGGAGTGGGTCCGCTCCAACGCCAAGGGCCGGCAGACCAAGTCCAAGGCGCGTCTCGCCCGGTACGAGGAGATGGCGGCCGAGGCGGACAAGATGCGGAAGCTGGACTTCGAGGAGATCCAGATCCCGCCGGGCCCGCGGCTCGGTTCCATCGTCGTCGAGGTCGAGAACCTCTCGAAGGCCTTCGGCGACAAGGTCCTCATCGACGACCTGTCGTTCACGCTGCCGCGCAACGGCATCGTCGGTGTCATCGGTCCGAACGGCGCGGGCAAGACCACGCTGTTCAAGATGATCCAGGGCCTGGAGACGCCGGACTCCGGCGCCATCAAGGTCGGCGACACGGTCAAGATCTCCTACGTCGACCAGTCCCGCTCCAACATCGACCCGAAGAAGACCCTCTGGGCCGTCGTGTCGGACGAGCTGGACTACATCAACGTCGGCCAGGTCGAGATGCCGTCGCGGGCGTACGTCTCCGCGTTCGGCTTCAAGGGCCCGGACCAGCAGAAGCCGGCCGGTGTGCTCTCCGGTGGTGAGCGCAACCGCCTCAACCTGGCGCTGACGCTCAAGGAGGGCGGCAACCTGCTGCTCCTCGACGAGCCCACCAACGACCTCGACGTCGAGACCCTCTCCTCGCTGGAGAACGCCCTCCTGGAGTTCCCGGGTGCGGCCGTGGTCATCTCCCACGACCGTTGGTTCCTGGACCGCGTCGCCACGCACATCCTGGCGTACGAGGGCGACTCCAAGTGGTACTGGTTCGAGGGCAACTTCGAGTCGTACGAGAAGAACAAGGTCGAGCGGCTCGGTGCGGACGCGGCCCGTCCGCACCGCGCCACGTACAAGAAGCTCACGCGAGGCTGATCGTCTTGGCACGTCACATCTACAGCTGCCCGCTGCGCTGGTCGGACATGGATGCCTTCGGCCACGTCAACAACGTGGTCTTCCTCCGCTATCTGGAGGAGGCGCGCATCGACTTCATGTTCCGGCTGGCGCCGGGGGACGGCTCGCCGTCCTTCGCGGGCGGCTCCGTCGTGGCCCGGCACGAGATCGACTACGTCCGGCCGCTGGTCCACCGGCACTCGCCGGTGACCGTCGAGTCCTGGGTCACGAAGATCGGTGCCGCGTCGCTGACGATCGCGTACGAGATCAAGGATCCCGAGCAGGTGTACGTACGGGCGTCGACCATCGTCGTGCCGTACGACCTGGCCGAGGAACGCCCGCGGCGGATCTCCGCCGAGGAGAAGCTCTTCCTCCAGGAGTACCTGGCCGAGGAGCCCGCGGCGGCATGACCGTGCCTGTGCAGTCGCTGTTGTTCGCCGACGCGAGGGAGGCCGCGGATCTCGCGGGCTTCCTCGGTCGGCTGCTCCACTACGACCGGGCCGCCGCCGTACGGCTTCAGGCGGGCGGCGGGGCGCTGGCCGTGTTCGGCCGGCCGCCGTCGTTCGAGGTCCTGGCGGTCCGGGCGGTGCGGCTCGCGGACACACATGACTTCGACGTCACGGTGTCGGCCGGTGAACTCCTCGAGTCGCTGGACGTCGAGGGACCGGATGCCGGTGCGGGGTCGCTGCCCTCGCCGGTGACCGGACCGCCGTGGACGGGCGTGCTGCCCCCGCGCGGTGGCTGGCAGGAGTGCCAGGGCCTGCCGGGTCCAGCCGCCCTGCACGCGGCGCTGACCGCCGCCGTCGCGGAGTTCCGGGCGCGCGACGAGGACCTGCCCGAGGGCCGGCGTACCCGGGCCGAACGGGACCTCATCGGGCGCGACATCTGGTCGCGGACCGTCGGTGGCACGGAGCTGCCGTTGCGCGCCGTGCACGCGGCGCAGGCCCTGGGCTTCCTCCGGTCCGCACCGGACTTCCCCGTCGCGCTGCTCGCGGCGGGGGCGTGGCTGCGGCTGCGCACCCCCTTCGGCGCGATCGCCTTGCGGCGGGCCGGTGCCGGGGGCGGGCTGGGCATGTTCGATGTCTCGGTGGGCGGTTAGGCGGTCAGGGCGGTCGCGGGACAGGTCTCGACTGTGGGACCGGTCGCGATTGCGGGGGAGCCGGGCAGCCGGGGCAGCTGGCGGCCGGCTCTGTCCTCAGTCGCCGGACGGGCTTGAATCCGGCTCCGTGCGCGGAGTGTCCGGCCAGACGCCTATGTGGTCCTGCTCCAGTTCCAGCATCACGCGGTGCTCCATGCCCAGCGACTCCGTGTAGTCCGCGGGCAGTTGCAGCCTGCCCGCGCGGTCGAGCATCGCGTACTCGCGTGCCACCTGGGACTCCTGGCCCGTCGCCGCGTCGACCTCGGTACGGCGCAGCACCTCGAACGAGGTACGGCCGTCGCGGATGGCGACCGTGCGGCGGACCTCGTTCGCGACCGCCTGGTCGTGCGTGACGATCACGATCGTCGTGCCGAGCTCCTCATTGGCGCGGCGGAAGGCGGCGAAGACCTGCTCGCCGGTGGCCGAGTCCAGCTCCCCGGTCGGCTCGTCCGCGAGCAGCACCGAGGGGGAGTTGGCGAGCGAGACCGCGATCGCCACCCGCTGCTGCTGGCCGCCCGACATCTGCTGCGGGCGCCGGTCGCGGCAGTCCGCCACCTCCAGCATCGCGAGCAACGACTCAGCGCGCGCGGCCCGTTCGCGATTGCGCCCGCCGCCGCGCAGCTGCATCGGCAGCGTGACGTTCTGGATCGCGGTCAGATACGGCAGGAGATTGCGGGCGGTCTGCTGCCAGACGAACCCGACGACGTCCCGGCGGTAGCGGAGCCGCTCCTTCTGCCCCATGGACAGCAGATCGCAGCCCGCCACCTTCGCCGCACCCGCCGTGGGCACGTCGAGGCCCGCCAGGATGTTCATCAGCGTCGACTTGCCGCTCCCGGACGCGCCGACCAGCGCCAGCAACTCGCCCTCGGTGACCAGCAGATCGAGACCCTGGAGGGCCTGCACCTCCACTCCGTCCGTGGTGAAGATGCGCACCAGGCGGTCGCAGGAGATCAGCGCGTCGTGCCCGTAGGAGGGCCGGTCGCGGTGTGCGGCGGCCCGCTGTTCGAGCTCCGCCAGCGTGGAATCGGTCGACTGCGTCGTCATCGGGAGTCTCCTGCCCTGAGTTCGGTGATCGATCCGCGGCGGCCGGTCCACCAGGCCTGTACGCCGGCCACCGCGGCGGTGAGGACGATCACGCCCAGCGCCGGCAGGACCATCGACCACGGATCCGCCCGCAGCGGTGCGTTGTACAGCAGACCGGCGCCGGGGCCGGTCGAGAGCGCGAGGTGCACCAGATCGACGCCCGGTGCCAGCAGCGCGATGGTCGCCCGGCCGACGAGCAGCCCGCCCGCGGCGGCGAGCAGCGCCTGGGGCATGGCCTCGAAGCCGAGGAGGCGTCCGCCCTGCCGGGTGCCGATGCCCATGGTGCGCAGCCGCGCCAGCAAAGTGGTGCGCTCCGGAGCGGTCCGGAGCAGGGAGAGCAGGACGGCGAGCAGGGCGTAGCCCGCGCCGGCCGCGATCGCCGCCGTGTAGATCCGCTCGGCACCCACCTGCATGGGGGTGTCCACGTAGGCCGCGCGCGCTTCGGAGCGCAGCTGCACGGTGAAGTCCTTGCCGGCGTGGTGGGCCGCCGCGCGCAGCGCCTTCGCGTCCAGCCGGTCGCCGGTGAGCAGCAGAGCGGTGGTCTGCCGGTGGGTGAGGGAGGCGGCGTCGACGATCATGAAAGAGGTATCGCTGACGGCGGGCGTGTGTGCCACCGTGCCCGTCACCCGGACCTTGAAGTCCCCGGCCATCGACTGGAGATCGCGCGGCCGGTCCCCGAGCCGCTCGGCGACGGACGGCGAGGCGAGGACCGGCAGCACCCGGTCCTGCGACGGCATCGTGCCCTTCGGCGTCGGCGGGCCGCTGTACTTCAGCCGGTCGGCGGTGAAGGTGCCGATGCCGGTGGAGCGCGCCAGCCGGGCATAGGTCACCGGGTCGACGCCGATCAGGGTGGCGCCCCGGGCGTCCTCGAAGCCGTGCTCGGGCGACGGCAGCGAGACGCCGTACTCGATCTGGACGCGCGCCACCTCCTGTACGCCGTCCGTCCCGGACACCGTCCGGACCAGGCCGTCCGGCAGGGGTGCGGAGTCGGCCTGGCCGCTGATCCGGGCATCCGCGCCGGTCGCGAGCACCGCCGCGGTGTCCCGGGCGTCCGCGACTCCCGCGAGCACCGAGCCCCCGAACGCCGCCGTCGTCAGCGCGACCAGCAGCGCGAGCAGCGGCAGCGTGCCGGAGGCCGAGGAGCGTCCGGCACGGGCCAGCGCCAGGAATCCGACCGCGCCGCGCAGCCGCGCCACGGAGCGCAGCGCGAGCCGCAGCGGCAGCGGGTAGAGCCGCACGAGGACCAGGGACGCGATCAGCGCGACCAGCACGGGGGCCGCGCTGACCAGGAGGTCGGTGCCCCCTTCGCCGCCCGTACCGCGCCGGCGAAGGGCGACGACCGCGCCGACGGCCAGTACCAGCAGGGTGAGTTCGGCGACGGTGCGCCGCCGGGACGGCCGGACGCTCACCAGGTCCTCGCGGCCGCTCTGCAGCTGCGGTCTGCGGTGCAGCAGCACCGTACGGACCGGAAGCGCGGTACAGACCAGCGCGCCGACCGCCGCGGCGCCGACGGCGGAGGGCCCCAGCCGGGTCCCGCCGGTCACCAGCACCGCGAGCAGCAGGCCCAGCGCCGCGGCGGGCACGGCAGTCACCGCGGTCTCGGCGAGCAGCCGGCCCCCGATGGACCGCAGGGACCCGCCGCGGGCCCGCAGCAGGGCGAGTTCGTTGTGACGCCGGCCGGCGATCAGCCCGCCCGTCATCAGCAGGACGATGACGGCGACGGCCCCGATGCCGACGGCGGCGACGGTGACGACCGGGCGGATCGCCTGCCGCATCCCGTCGTACGCGCTCACGATCTCGTCCAGGTCGGTCGTCACCGTCGCGGTCTCACCGACGGCCGCGCGTACGTTCAGCAGCCCGGGGCCGCCCTCCAGGGAGGCCACGGACGAGCGGAGCAGGGGCACGTCCGGCGCGGTCAGCCGCGCGACGTCCGGCATGATCCGCCAGTACACCTCGGGCTGGCCGGTGGTGGCGAGCAGCACCGGTGCGGCGTCCGGGGGCAGCAGCAGAGCGGCGGTCCAGTAGTAACGCGGCTCGGTCTTCGTCGGTTTGGCGACCAGGGAGGGGGTGCGCAGCAGCGGTTCGGCCGACCAGTAGGCGGCCTCGGGGCGCAGCGGGGCGACGATGCCGGTGATCCGTACCGTGAACTGCCCGCCCCTGATGGCCGGGACGGAGACGGTCGCACCGGTCTTGATCCGCAGCGCCTTCGCGGTCTCCTCGGTGACCGCGGCCTCCACCTCCTCGGTGGCGGCGGTGACCTCGCCCCGGGCGGCCGGCCACCTGCCCTCGCGCAGGGTGGAGTGATCCGGCAGCGCCGACTGCGTCGTGTACGTCAGTTCGGGGTCGATGCCGTAGGGGCGGGGGAACCAGGGCTCCCCGGCAGGGATCGGGTTCGTCGTCCGGAGTCCGTACGCGGACTGGCCGGTGTCCGCCCGCAGCGGATCGGGCAGCCCGGCCAGCAGCTTCCGCTGCACGGAGGCCACCGACGGCTCCCGCACCGCTTTCTCGCGTGCTGCCTGCGGCACCTCCAGACCCGGCGCCGGGCTGCTGACCTCCAGCATGCTGCGCCGGGGGGCGGCGGCAGCGAGATCGTGGCGCAGCCCCTCTTCCTCGTAACGGTCGACGGCCCGCGGGAAGGCGGCGGCCAGGAACGCCGTCAGCAGCACCAGCAGTCCGAGCGCGCAGGCCGCGCCCGGGGCGGTGCGCAGCCGGGTCCGCACCCATGGCGCGCAGGCGGCCTCCTTGCGGGAGAACATCGGACGCGGGCTCATCAGTTGTCCCCCTGGTGGCGCAGCGAGATCGCGGGGTCGGTGCGACGCAGCGCGAGAACCGCGACGATCAGCAGCGGCAGTGCGGCGAACGAGGCCAGCAGCACCGCGACCTGTCCGGCGGGCAGTTGCACCAGCACGGCCGGCACGGGCCGGGAGGCCTGCCCGGTCAGCACGATGAGCGGCACCACCGCCCGGGTCAGTACGGCCCCGAGGACTGATCCCACCAGCAGCCCGATGGCGATCAGTACCCCCTGCTCGGCGGCGATCATGCGGGCCAGCCGTCGGCGCGGCGCCCCCAGCGCCCGCAGCACCGCGAATTCCGCGGACCGTTCACGCCGCGAGCCGACCGCCGTCACGGCGAAGCCGACCCCGGCCAGCGCCGCCGCCACGACCGCCACGGCGAGCAGCGCGGACTGCGGGCCCGCACCCAGCGGATCGCTCACCAGCTCGTCGGCGACCTCGTCCCGGACCTGCACCTGCGCCGGATCGGTGTCGGGCCGGGCACGGAGCGCTGCCGCGACCTCGGCGGTCCGGCCGGGAGCGGTGCTCAGCCACCACTCGGTCGCGGTGAGCACGGCGCTCGGGCGTTGCGCGAAGATCTGGCCGACGGCTCTGAAGTCGAGCAACAGGGCCCCGCCGTCCCGGTCCGCCCGCGCCTGGCCGGAGGACAGGGAAGCGGTGGAGCCCGGCCTGGTCGTCGGGAGTCCGTGGACGGACCGCACGATCTTCACCCGGACCGTCTCACCGGCCAGCGTCACGTCCACGCTCTGGCCGGTCCGCGCACCGGACGCCTTGAGATAGGCGTCCGTGGCCACGCCGTTCAGGCCGGCCGCCGTGGTCCGCGCCGCGGTGACCCGCACATTGAGGGCCGGCACCGCGTACGCCGCGTTCTCGGCCGTGATGTATCCGGTCTCGTAGCCGAGGGTGAGCGGCTGCGCGGCCGAGCCGGCCGGGTGCAGGTCGGGGCCCGGCTGGATCTGCCCCAACTCGTCGGTGGTCAGGGCTGCTTGCCAGCGGAATCCGCTGGGCACCGGGACCGGCCGTTCGGCGCCGCCGGCGGTCAGGGTCCGCAGTCCGCTCACGGTGAGCCGGTGCGACTCGCCCCGACCGACCGGCTGGCTGCTGTCCAGCTCGAACCCGGTCAGCGACAGCTCACCGGCCGCGGCCACCTTCAGCGAGAGCGGATGCGCCCTCCCGTCCACCGGCACGGAACCGGCGACCACCCGGTACGCGATGCCGTAGCGGTCTTCCATCAGCACGGTGACCAGCTGACTCATGTGGGAGCGCGAGGGGCTCCGGGACCTCTGCCCGGACGATATGCGCAGATCGAGGCGGAGTTGTGTGCTGTCACGCGGCAGCAGCAGTCCCGGCCGTTGGGAGTGAGCCGGTGCGAGGGAGTCGAACAGCCCGCCCTGCGCCCCGTCGGCGAGGTCGCCGCGCATCAGCATCCGCTCGTCGGCGTGCGCGGTGTCCAGGGCCAGTACCTCGGCCGTGCGGCCACCGGAGAGGTCCAGCGTCGTACGGAACGCGGGCGCCACCTCCCGTACCCCCGGCAGTCGCGCATACGCGCCCGACCGCGCCGGATCCGCGTTGATGCCGCCCAGCATCCGGACCGGCGCGCCGGACCTGAAGTCCGCCTGGTCCTTCTGTGAACGGTCCCACGACGCGCTCTGCCCGATGGCCAGCATCCCCATCGCGACCGACAGCACCAGCAGCAGCACCGGACCCGCGCCGCGCAGCGGCCGGCGGCTGAACTGCCAGCCGGCCAGCGCGGTGGTCAGCCCCCGGCCGCCGGCCGCCCGGCGCTCCGCGAGCCTGGCCGCGGGCGGCAGCAGCCGCAGCGTCAGTACGGTGCCCGCGAGCAGGGCCAGGGCGGGCGCGACGACGAGCAGCGGATCGATGCCGAGGCCGCCCGCGCGGTCGTCGCTGAGCGCACCGCTGCCCGCGCCCCCGGTCTGCCGGTCGAGCTGCCAGTACGCCACCCCGGCGACCGCCAGTAGCCCGATGTCCGCCCCCGCGCGCACCGGCGCGGGCAGCGTGGCGGCGCGGGTGGAGCGGCGGCCGCCGGCGCTCGCGGCGAGCGCGGGCGCGACCACGGCGAGGGCGCAGGCCAGTGCGGTGACGGCGGCCACCAGCCACACCGTGCCGGTGGCGGTCCCGCCGAGCCGCAGCCCGATCCGGGACAGCTCACTGCGGTCCGCCAGGAGCCGGGTCAGCGGTCCGGCGAGCAGCGGGGCGAGGACGGCGGCGGGCAGCGCGAGCAGCAGCGCCTCGATCGCGGCGAACGAGGTGATCCGGCCGCGCGATCCGCCGCGCGCACGCAGCAGTTCGGTCTCCCCGCCTCGCTCACTGCTCAGCAGCCGGGCCACCAGGAGCAGGGTGTACCCGGCCAGCAGAACCAGTTGCACGGCCACGATCATCATCGTCGAGCGGGAGACGAGCAGCCCCCGGTCGATCTGGTCGAGAACGGTGGGCAGCTCGGTCCGCGCACTCGCCCCGTTCTTGAACTCGGGGGCGGCGAGCAGCTGTTTCGGGCCCTCGGTCGCCGCGTGGCGCAGCGCGGCCATCCGGTCCGTGGTGAGGCCGCGGAAGTCGGCCGACGCCAGATAGGAGAGCTCGCCGGAACTGGTCCGGCCGGAGCCGAGCACCGCGGGGTCGGTGAGCAGCGGCCCGTACGTCGTGAAGACGACCCTGCGGACACCGCGCCCGCCGGCCGCGTCCAGCTGCCAGTACGGATCGGCCTGGTCCGCGGCCTCGTAGAGACCGGTGACCTGGATGTTCAGGCGCTTGCCGCTGAGCCGGTCGGTAAGCGTCAGCCGGCCGCCGGGCTTCAGCCCGAGGACGTCGGCGGCGGTGCCCGGCAGCGCGACCTGGACCGGGTCGCCGGTCTTCCCCGCCCCGGCCGCGGGCATCCGGCCCGCGGTGAGCCGGATGCGGCTGAGGTCGAGCGAGGCGAAGTGGGTGAGGTCGGGGTCGCCGCGGCGGGCGGCCGGGGTCTGCAGACTGCGCGGCAGCGCGTACGGCCCCGACGCCTCCAGCTTCCGTACGGTCACCGGAAGTCCGTCGAACGTGGTGTGGGCGGCCCTGCGCGCCGAGGCGTCGGCCGCGTCCCGCTGTTCGGACGCGACCTGCGCCGATATGAGGAGGGACGCGGCGGCGGCGGACCGGTGGGTGAGGGTGTGGCGCAGTGCGGCGTCGCCGATGGAGCCCGAGAAGGCCGTGAGCGCGGCCAGGACCGAGGTGGTGAGCAGCACGGCCAGTACGGCCGCCGCGAGGAGGAGCCGATGCGCCCTCACCCGCAGGAAAACGAACCCCGTCACCCTGCCCCCACCCTCAACTCACGAACACGCCCCCCGGCGCTGTATGGATGCTTTCAGAGCGCACCTGCCGTGGGATACCACCTATGGCCATACCTTGATGGGATCGTGACCGTTATCCGGCGGCGGAGTTCCGGATTCCGCACATGTCCGGGCCGGAACTCAGCCCTCGGTGTTCACCATTGAGGCGGCCGCGTAGGTGAGGTAGTCCCACAGTTGGCGCTCGTGCTCCGGGGCCAGGGCGAGCTCGTCGAGCGCCACCCGCATATGGCTCAGCCAGGCATCGTGCGCGGCCCGGTCCACCTGGAACGGTGCGTGCCGCATCCGCAGCCGGGGGTGTCCGCGCTGTTCGCCGTAGGTGCGCGGGCCACCCCAGTACTGGATCAGGAACAGCGCGAACCGCTCCTCGGCCGGGCCCAGATCCTCCTCCGGGTACATCGGCCGCAGCAGCGGGTCCCCGGCCACACCCTCGTAGAAGCGGTGGACCAGGCGCCGGAAGGTCTCCTCGCCGCCGACCAGCTCGTAGAAGGTCAGCTCCTGCACCGTGTCGCGCGGGTTCTCAGTCACCCGTCCATCGTCGCAGACGCCCCGGCGGGGGACCGGGGGCCGGGTGTGCCGATCACACCACTCGGGCCCGGAATCCGCCGGGGGCAGGTGTTCACCGGGCCTGGACATTCACAGTTCGTGATGCGAATCAGTATGGTTCGTGCTGCGAATGAGTTGTGTCATGCCGCTGGGAGTGGGGAATCACGAACCGTACGGTTGTGGTTATGGGCAGGGGGCGCTTGGTCCGGTTCCATGAAGACCACCGGCACCTTGTTCTCCAGCACCAGCCGGCCGAGCAGCCGGGCGAGCAGTTCGCGGTCGGCTGCGTCGAGGCCGTCCGACAGCCTTTCCATACGCCGGCAGGTCTCGGCGTAGAACGCCTTGGACAGCTCGTCGCCCATCGCGGTCAGCGCGACGCGGACCGCACGCCCGTCCTCGGGGTCGGCCTCGCGTCTTACCAGACCGCGCTGGACACTCCGGTCCACCAGGCCGGTGAGGCTGGACTTCGCCAGTCCCAGCATCGGTCCGAGTTCACGCATGCCGTACGGCTGCACCATCAGTACACAGAGCAGCCGGCCCTGCTGTGCGGTGATTCCGTGCACGCGACCGGACTCGGCGTATACGGCGTCCACCAGAAATGAGGATCGCACCAGTGCGGTGACGAATCCCATCTGCTCACCCTCGGCCTTTCGCATTCGGCCAGAGTACGGCAGGCGGCGAAAGCCCGGACCGGTGCGAGGGAGCCTATTCGTACTACGAACTACCGGATTCCGGCAGCCGGCGGACCGGGGGGTGGCAGCCCGGAACAGCAATGCGCGGCCGGTGAGGGGTGTCCCTCACCGGCCGCGCACGGTTCGAAGCGGTCAGCCCCGGCGGATCGTGATCGTCGTCCACGCCCCGACGTGCACCTGGTCGCCGTCCTGGAGGGGAACGGGGACGTAGGGCTGGATCGGGTCCTCGGCGCCGTTGAGCGTGGTGCCGTTGGTGGAGTTCTGGTCGACCACGGCCCAGCTGCTGTCCGGCTGTTGCACCAGCACCGCGTGCTGGTGCGAGACGCCCGGATCCTCCGGGGGCACGGACAGGTCGATGTCGGGGGACTCGCCCGTGCTGTGCCGGCGGCGGCCGATGGTGATCTGGTTGCCGGTCAGCGCAAGGTGCTGCTCCGGGGAGTACGCGGGCAGGTTGAGCCCGGTGGCCTCGGGGCCGCTGCGCTGCATCATCGCCAGGAAGTAATCACGGTCCGGAGCGACGACCGCCGTCCAGCTCGTGGACGCCGGGCCCTGACCGTGGCCCTGGTCCTGCCCCGTGCCGGGACCCTGGTTCTGGCCGGGGTAGGGCTGCTGCTGCATCGGGGACTGCGGGCCCTGGGCCTGCGACGGCGGCGACAGCAGCCAGTCGTCGTTGCCGGGCTGCGCAGCCTGCGGCTGCGGCGGGGCCGGCGGGCCGGGCTGCTCGAAGACCGGGGGAGCCGTCTGCTGGAACGCGGGCGCGGCACTCTGCTGCTGGAACGACGGCGGCGGGGGCGAGCCCTGCGACGAACCCTGGTGCTGGGCGTGCTGCTGCCCCTGCGGGAAGCCCTGCGGGCCCTGGCCCTGACCCTGCTGGAACGGCGGCGGAGGCGGCGGGCCCTGCTGTCCTTGCTGGAACGGCGGCTGTCCCTGACCGGGAGGGCCGGGACGGCCGGGACCCGGGGAGAGCGGCTCGGCCGGCCGGTTCACCTGCGAGGGGCGCGAACTCTGGTACTCGAACGGATCGCGCGGCTGCGGCGCTCCCGGCGGCTGCTGCGCCTGGAAGCCCGGCGGCAGATTGAGCCCGGGAACGGGGCCGGGGCCTCCGGGACCGCCACCCGGTCCGCCGGGACCGGCCGGTCCACCCGGGCCGCCGTGCTGCGGGGCGAGTGGTGTGTACGAGGTCGCGGTGTTCGTGAGGAAGTTCCAGCGGCACTCCTCGCAGAACGGCGCCATCGCCTCCCGCGGGGTGCGGCACTGCGGGCAGATCTCGGCGTGGGCGGTCGCGTCCGGGCCGGGGCCCTGCGGGTATCCGTAGCCGGGCGCGGGCGGCGGGGGAGGCGGCGGGGGAACAGCGCCCGCAGGCGCGCCCGCCCCGGCCATGCGATGGCCGCAGACCTCGCACCAGTCCTCGGAACCCGACTGGTGTCCGTTCGGGCAGGTCGGCATGTCGGCGCTTCCCCCTCTCCTCGTCCGGCCCCGGGGGCCGTCTATTTTTCTTGCTTCGCCGCCCGGCGAACCTGTCCGGCCGGGCGGCTCATCAGTGCGGATATGTGATTACTTCTTCACGCGGACGGTCTTCGTGGAGCGCGTTTCGAGTGTCATCTCGTCCGCTTCCGCGACCTTCGCCTTCAGTCGCACAGTACCTGTCGCCGCGTCGACGACGTCTACCACCTTCGAAAGCAGTTTCGCAGTGTCCTCGTTCCCGGACGCCGATGCCAACTGCACCGCACGGCCGAGTTTGGCCGTCGCGCCGTCGAAGTCTCCCGACTTGCGGGCATCGAGCCCCTGTTGGATGACTTGTGCCAGTTCCGCCTGACCCGTGTAGTGCGCGACCTGCGGATTGATCGAGGTCGACGCCACCATGTCGTCCGTCCACACCGCCCGTACCAGGCCCTGCGAAAGGATCTGGGGCGCCCCGCCCGACGGGTCGGGGAGGATCAGCGAGACGCGGGCCGCGAGCATCTCCTGCCCGATGCCGGCCTGCGGCACCTGCACGCACACGTGGTAGTCGCGGGACTCGTCGCCCCAGGAACCGGTGGGGTAGTCCCCGGCGCGCGGGCCCGCCTCGGTGCGGCGGTCGGTCAGCTCGGCGACCGTCGGCGCGACCTGCTTCACGAACTTGATCTCCACGCCGACCGGTGTCCACAGCCGCAGCGCGACGTCCGCGACCTCCTTGCCCATCGCGTTCTCCATCATCTGCGTGAAGTCCGCGGCCAGCCCCGTGGGATCGGCGACGATGTCGGCGGTGCCGAGCAGCGCGGAGGCGATCGCTGTGACCTCTTTCACTTCCCAGTCGGTGCCGACACCGCGGGCGTCACAGGTGAACCGGCCCGCACAGGCGTCGAGCGCGGCCCGCAGATCCTCCGGTGCCTCGTGCTCGTTGCGCCCGTCGGTCAGCAGGATGCCGTGCCGGATGCTCACCTCGGCGGCGCCCAGCAGCCGGTCGGCCAGCCGCAGCCAGGTCCCGATCGCCGTACCGCCGCCCGCGCTGAGCCGCCGCAGGGCCTCCTTCGCCTGGGCCCTGGTCTGCGGATCGGCCGTGGCGAGCCGCCCGTTGCCCGGGTAGACCTCCTTGGCGACGTGCGTACCGCCGATCACGGCGAAGGAGGTGCCGTCGCGCAGGGTGTCGATGGCCGCCGCCGTCGCATCGCGGGCGTTGCGCATCTTCGTGGGCGGATAGTCCATCGAGCCCGAGCAGTCCACCATGATCACCACGGCGGCGCTCGGTGCCCGTCCCGGTCCGTGCGAGGCCGGATGAGCGGCACTCGTCAGCGGAACCCCACCGGTGGTGCCGCCGCCGGTCGAGGTGACGGTGATGATGCCGTTGACCTCACGGCCGCCCTCGGGCAGATATTCGTTCTGGTACACCTCGACGGAGAACTGCGGCACGTTCGACTTGGAGAAGTTGGCCATCTGATCGGCTCCTTGAGGCTCCACGTGTCAGATGAAGACAGATTTGCGGACAAAGGCATCGGAGGTGCAAAGGGCGGACGGAACGGGACTCAACCGCCGTCGCAGGCGGATCCTGCCCCCTGCACCGGTACGGCGAACGGCAGCAGAGCCACTGTTACGTTGTCGTGGCCCCCGCCGTCGAGGGCGTGGCCGACCAGCACCTGGGCTCCCTGCAACGGCCGTTCGTACGCGTCCACGGGCACCGCGGCGGACATCTCGGCCGCGGACTCCGCGTAGTTCCACAAGCCGTCCGTGCAGACCACCACGACGCCGGGCCGGTCCGGTTTGAACGAGGCGGTGTGCGGCTCCAGTTCGTAGGCGTCGGCGCCCAGCCAGCCCGTGATGGCGTGGGCCCGCTCGTCCGCGTACGCCTCCGCCTCGTTCATCAGGCCCGCCGCGACCATCTGCGCGGCCCAGGAGTCGTCCTCGGTGAGCCGGGCCGGCGGACTGCTGCGGTCCTCGGGCACCCAGTACACCCGGCTGTCGCCGACCCAGCCCACGACCAGCAGGCCATTGGCCATGATCGCGCCGACCAGGGTGCACGCCGGGGCGTTCTGATGGCGGTGCGGATCGTGCTCCGCGGCCTGACCGGGCTCCTGGGCCAGCCGGTTGACCGACTCGGCGGCCGCCACGATCGCCTCGTGCATCGCCTGCTGCGGATGCGTACCGCGCGGCAGCGACTCCAGCAGCGACTCGTTGGCGGCGGTCGTGGCGGCGGCCGACGCCTCGTCGGGACGGCTGGCCGACGACACCCCGTCGCAGACGATCGCCAGGACGGCCGGGGTGCCGTCGGGCATCGCGGTCGTCGAGATCGCGAACGAGTCCTCGTTGCGGTGGTGGCGCAGTCCGCGGTCGGTGACCGCGGCGACCGAGCCGAGCTCCTGCTCCATGTGATCGCGCTCGCGGGGCTGGGCATGGCCGCAGTTCTCGCAGTAGCCGTCGTTGTCGACATGGCCGGCCCGGCAGGCCACGCACACCTTGGTGCCGGCCGGTGGCGCCGGGACGGAGCCGGTGGAGGCACGGGGATCGGGCGCCGCACCGGCGGCGGCCGGAACCGGCGCCGCCAGCTCGAAGTCGCCGGAGGCACCCGGCTCTTGGGGGCCGGCCTGCGCCGGTTCGCCCGCTCCGGTGGCGATGGCGATCGTCGGGTGGTCCCGCGGCGGCTCGGGTACGGCCGACAGGTCGTACCCGCACGCACCGCAGAACAGATCCCCCGGCTCCAGCGGCTCCTCGCAGCCGGGACACCTCGACAAGGCAGTCTCCTGGTCGTTCTGCGACATCTTCACACCCACGTTCGGGGGCGGAAACGGTTGGCCCGCTCCACCAGTTCGATCCTCTCGTCGCCGGGCTCCGCAAGCCGGGCGAGCATCCGGTACGCACGCTCGAGCCCGAAACGCAGGCCGCGCTCGTCCAACTCACTGCCGAGCAGCGTCCTCGGCCCCTGCGCCCCGCCGTGCACGGGCGACTGCGGGGCCGGGGGACGAGCCTCGGGACTCCCGGAGAGTACCCAGTCGAGGGCCGTCCCCAGCACCTCGGTCGACAACTGCTCCCGGCGCACCGCGTCCAGGCCGAGACCGGCCAGCCCCGAGACCTGGGCCGAGGCCGCCATCAGATCGACGATCAGCGGGTCGTCCGTGGCCCGTCCGCGCAGCCGTGCCCGTACCGCGGCGACCCGGGCCGCCGTGTAGTGGATCGACGCCTCCGGCACGGACTCCAGCGAGCGGACGGCCCCGCCCCGGTCCCCGGCCGCGATCTGCACCCGGGCCAGACCGAACGCGGCGCTCACGAAGCTCGGGTCGGTCGCCCACACCAGCCGGTAGTACTCGGCGGCGTTGTCCAGCTGGCCCAGGACCTCCGCGCAGATGCCCAGCGCCAGCTTGGGCGCGGGCTCCCCGGGAAACGCGTCGTAGACCGCGTCGAAGGACAGCGCCGCGTTCTCGTTGTCACCGGTCACCAGGGAGGTGATGCCCCGGTACCAGACCACCCGCCAGTCGTCCGGATGCTTCAGCTCAAGGGTGGTCAGGGTCTCCTGCGCGGCACCGAGGTCGTTCATCTCCAGGAAGGCGCGCAGCTCGCGCAGCCTGGTCTCCAGCGAGGCGGCCGGTACGGTCTGCAACGCGGCGATCAGTTCGGCGGGTGCCGACGCCATCACCCCGGCGAGGAACCCCGCGTTGGGGTCGCTCGCGTCGACCCGGGGGACCGGCAGCGCGAGCGACGTCCCCCGTACGTCGAGCCCGGCCAGCCGGGGCCCGCCCGTGCTGGGGGGAGAGGACGCGGCGACGGGGTCCGCTGCCGGCGACCGGGGGGCCGGAACGGCCGCCTGCGGCTGCGGGTACGCGGGCGCGGCGCGGTTCCCGGCGGCGCCGTTCGCACCGCCGCTGACATGCGTGGTGGACGAGGGCAGCGGACCGGCGCCCGCGGCGTACCCGGGAGGCGGTCCGGCGGGCAGCGCGCCCGGGACACCGCCCGGCGGGGCCACCGCGGCGGGGGGCGGCGGGGAAGGCGCCACCACGACCGCTCCGGCGCCCTTGCGCCGGCCGAGGAACCCGGACCCGCGGGGCGCCGGGTTCCGTGCCCCGAGGCGGGACACCTCGCCGGTCAGGATGGTGAACAGCTCCGTGTCGGTGACCCGCACCTCCGCGCCGAACAGCGTCGACAGCGCGGGACGCGGGCGCCCCGTCTGGAGCGACACCACCTCCCGCAACACACCCATCAGCTGCTCCGCCATCTCCGACGCGGAGGCGAACCGCCGGGCCGGATCGGGGTCGGTGGCCCGCACCAGCAGCCGGTAGAACGACTCGTACGCCCGGAACACCTCGATGTTGTCCGGGTCCGGCAGCGAGTCCACGAAGACGTTCGTGTAGCCCTGGAAGTCGAAGGTGAGCACCGCGAGCGTCCGCGCGACCGTGTACAGGTCGGAGGCGACCGACGGGCCGACCTCCGAGACTTCCGGTGCCTGGTACCCCACCGTGCCGTAGATGGCCGACTCGTCGTCGTCCATCCTGCGGACCGCGCCCATGTCGATCAGCTTCAGCTGGTCCTCGGTCTGGATCGCGTTGTCCACCTTGAAGTCGCAGTAGAGCAGGTTGCGGCTGTGCAGATGGCCCAGCGCCTCCAGCGCCTCGATGCCGAACGCGCACGCCTGCTCGACCGGCAGCGGGTCCCGCTTCCCGGCCGCGGTACGACGCTCGTTGGCGATCTCCTTGAGCGCCTTGCCGCCGACGTACTCCATGACTATGTAACCGTCGAGCGAACCGGTCCGCTGATCGAGGTGCTCGACGAAGTTGTAGATGCGGACGATGTTGGAGTGCTCGATCTCGGCGAGGAAGCGGCGCTCGGAGATGGCGGCCGCCATGGCGTCCTGGTCACCGGTGTCGAGCAGGCCCTTGAGCACCACCCAGCGGTCGGAGACCGCGCGGTCCACCGCGAGATAGACCCAGCCGAGCCCGCCGTGCGCCAGACAGCCCGCGACCTCGTACTGGCCGTGCACGACGTCGCCTTCCTGGAGCTTGGGCGTGAAGGAGTACGGGTGGCCGCACTTGGTGCAGAACCCCTCCGTGCGCCCCGGCCGCGCCCCCCTGGCCCGGCCCACCGGCGCCCCGCAGTCCGAACGTGAACAGAACCGCTTCCGCTCGGGCACCTCCGGGTTCTCCATCACCGCGGTGCGCGGATCGGGACGCGGGACGTCCGGCACGAGCACCAGCCCGGCACCCAGCCGGTTCCGGCCCGAGACACCGGTGGACGTCCCCGAGGAGCGCACCGAGACCGAACGCGACGCCCCGCCGGACAGCGCGCGCGAGAGCCGCCCCGACACCGACCGCCGCGAGGTCGACGAGCGCGACGAGGACCGCGAGGACGCCCTCGACGACGCCCGCGAACTGCTGCGCGCCGAGGAGCTGTTGCTGCCCCTGCCGCCGCCCGCGATACCGGTGGGCGGCGAGCTCACCATTCCGTTCGGTGAGACGACCGGAGCCAGACCGCAGGTGTCGCAGTACAGCTCGCCGCCGCCCATGTCCTCGTAACTGCCCTCGCACGCGGGGCGCTGGCACTGCGTACTCATGGTCATTCCCCCTGTTCGCCCCGCCGCCGCGGCGGCCACGTCTCTCCGTCACTACCTGTCCCGCCCGGCGGGTGCCCCGGTGGCACCGGGCGCCTCACGGCCGCCCCCGCCGGTCTTCAGGACCCGACGCCCGCTGCTGCCCCAGCAGTTCCAGCGCCGCGCCCTGATAGCGCTGCACCGCCTGCGCGGCGACCCTCAGATCGCAGGGCGCGCTCCACAGCATCCGGCGCGCCGCGTCGTAACGCTCGATGAGGACCGGGTCCTCCGCCAGGCCGTGCCGGGCCACCTTCGCCCTGTACGCGTCCAGCCGGCCGCGCAGCTCCGCCCGCACGGCCAGCGGGGCGGTGACCGCCGTCAGCTGCTCCCTGGCCCGCAGCAACTCCTCCTCGGCCTGCCGCTCCAGGGTCTCCAGGAGCGGTGAGAGCCGGTGCCACTGCGCGTGCCTGCGGTACTCCGAGGCCATGGCGAGACGCTCCTGGAGCGCGGTGGGCGGACCGTTGACCGCGGGCACCTCGGAGGCTGCGATCTTCGCCAGCACCTCGCCGCGCGCCGACCGGGCCTCGGCCAGAGTGCGGTCCGCCCGGGACAGCACGTCGCGCAGCTGGACCAGCCGCTGCTCGGCATCCTGCCGGACCGCGAGCACCGCCTCGATCTCCCGCCGCACCTCGTCCAGCGCGCGGGCCGCCCGGTCGTAGCGGGTGGTGTCCGGGCGCCCGCCGCCGGGCGCCGAACTACCCGGTCCCGGCAGCCAGAACGCCAGCGGATCGGAGATCACCTGCACCCGCAGCGTGGTCAGTTCCCGGGTGATCGACTCCAGGTCGTCCCCCGACGGGTGCTCGCCGGGCCGCACTCCGACCGAGTGCGCGAGCGAACTGGTGCGGCGCAGCTCGGCGGCGAGCAGATCTATCCGCGCGGGCATCGCCGACCACACGGAGTCGGAGGCCACGACCATGTCCAGCGAGCGGGCGTACAGCTCGTTCATCCGGTTGACCAGCTCCACCAGCGTGAACCGCTCGGAGAGTTTGGCCGGGCCGGTGATCGACGGATCGGGCCGGGCGGCGGCATGCGCCACCGTGACGCCGTCGCCGCGCAGCAGTTCGGTCAGGGCCGCCAGGTCCTCCCGGTTCGGGTGGCGCCGCCGGGCCCGCACCTCACGGGCCTCGTTCAGCACCCCGGCGTACGCGTCGAAGTAGCCCCAGAGCAGCGTGATCGACTGCTCGGTGGCGCTCCAGCGCTCCTTCGTGACACCGGTGAGCTCGGCGCCCTCGAGGAGCCGGCGCCCGGCGTGGTCCTGGAGGGCGAGGAGCGAGGTCTCGATCGCCTCGTGCTCCGCACCGAGCCGGGCCAGCGCACGGTCCGCCTCGTCCCGGTCCATGACCGGGCCGGGGGGCCGGGCCGCGTAGCTGGGGAAGGGGCCCGCGACGCCCATCGATCACCTCTCCGCTCTCCCTGCCGGACGGGGCCCGGCAGGATCCGCCTGATCCGAAGGACAGGCCCTAGTTGCTGCGGTACTTGGGCACCGGCGGCGCCGTGATTCCGGGCAGGCCGTCCTGCAGCCAGCTGCGGTACGACTTCATCCAGGGGCTGTCCTTGCCCCCCGCGCGGTAGTCGACCAGCACCTGGTTGACCCGCGCCACCAGGTCGTCGGCACCCTTCTTCGTGGCCACGCCGTAGTACTCGGTGGTGAAGGGCTTGTCGCCCTTGAGCTCCACGGCCGGGTCCTGGGCGGCCTGGCCGGCCGCGAGGGCGTTGTCCGTGACGATCGCGTCGACCTCGCCCATCTGGAGCCGCACCAGGCAGTCCAGCTGGTTGGGGACGGTGAGCAGGTCCTCGTCGGCGTCGGTGCCGTCGTGCTTGTCCTTGAACACCGAGCCGAACGACTGCTTCTCCAGCGCCTCGTACGCCGTGGACCCCTCCGCCGTGCAGACCCGCTTGCCGGCCAGCGAGGAGTTGTATCCGGTGATCGTGGAGTCCTTCGGCGCGAGGACCTGCTGCCCGGCCTGGAAGTAGGCCGTGGAGAAGGAGACCTGGTCGAGCCGGGCGCAGTTGATCGTCATCGTCCGGACGACGACGTCGACCTTGTCGTTCTCCAGGGCGGCGATGCGCTGGTTGGTGGGGATCGCCCGGAAGATCACATCGTCCCGGTCGCCCAGGATGTCCTGGGCGATGGCCCGCACCAGATCGATGTCGAAGCCTTCGAGATCCCGGGACTCCGGATTGCGGTACCCCCACTGGAAGCTGTTCTGGTCGACGCCCGCGATCAGCTTTCCGCGCGCCTTGATGCGGTCGATGGTCTTGCCGCCCGCGACGGAGGGCTCCAGGCTGGCGTCCGGATCGGTGCAGCCGTCGGCCCGCGTCTGTACGCCCCGCGCCGCGCCCGGCCCCGCGACCTCGTCGCTGAAGGCGTCCCGGCCGCTGTGGGAGAGCGGCAGCAGGGTCAGTGATGCCGTCACCGCGCAGGCCGCGGCCATGGCGGTCACACCGCCCCAGCCGCGCAGCCTGCGCAGCGGGCCCGCGGGCCCCGTCCTGGGCTCGTCCTTCCCTGTCATCGCTCCCCCTGTCACCGGAACTCCGAGAGCCTGCGGTTGACCCCGACGATCGCGGCTACCGCGCCCAGTACGGCGAGGGCCGCCGCGCCGATCGGCAGACCGCCCAGCGCGCCGCGCCCGTCCTCGGCGGCCCGGGTGAATTCGTCCTGCTCATGGGCGAGCGCCTGCCGCAGCGCCTTGTCCACCCGGTTGAACGACTCACCGGTCGAGTCCTTGGTCGAGTCCCCGGACCCGATGATCTGCTTCAGCGCGGTGTCGTAGTCGCCGCTGTCGTCGGTCTTGCGGGCGGTCCGGTGGCGGCTCTGCCACTCGGTGACCCCGTCGATGGCCTTCGCCACCGGTTCGCTTCCCGCGGTGTCGTCGGTGTCCTCGGCGAGCTTCGCGGCCTTGCCCAGCTCTTCGACGAGTGCCTTCATGCCCGTGCTGTAGTCGGTCTCGTACTTGTCGTTCTTGCCGTCCGCGGTGAGCACGGCACCCCGGGCGACGACCGTGAGGTTCTCGTTGGCGCGCGCCTTCAGCGAATCGATGCGCGCCCGGTTGAGCACATCCAGGGACTGCTGCCCGCGGGTATTGGCGTCGGCCAGATCGGAGCGGGCCACCGAATGGCCCACCGCCAGCCACAGCAGGACCACGACCGACGCGGCGGTCGCGACCAGCAGGCCGTGGTTGAGCACCCGGTTCGTGCGGCGGAAGTTGCGCCGCTGGGCCCAGAACAGCACGGCCAGCGCGATCACACCGATGCCGAGCGAGAAGAACGGCCAGGTGCGTGCGGAGTCGTAGTCCTGGCCGAGCCGGCCGGTCTCCGCCGTGTACAGCCGCTCGGCGGCCGGGAGCATGTCGTTCGCCATCTTCTGGTTCGCGTACCGGAGATAGGCGCCGCCCAGCGGCAGCCCCTGCCGGTTGCTCGCGCGGGCGCGCTCGATCAGCCCGGTGTAGCGCGGGAGTTCCTCGTTGAGCGTGGTGATCTCGTGGCCGGACTTCGTCGAGGCGTCCGTGTTGGCCGCGGCCTTCACCAGCAGCCGGGAGGCCTCCTCGATGTCCGCCACGTACTGGTCGTGGACCGCGCGCGGTTCCTGCGGACCGGCCAGGAAGCCGCTCGCCGCCGCGGCGTCGGCGTCGGCCAGGGAGCGGTAGATGTCCGCCGCGTCCGCGCTGAGCGGCTGGCTGCGCCTGACGACGTCGTCGGCGGAGGCCGCCCGGTCGGAGATCTCGAACGCTGTCACGGCCCCGAACGCGACGACGAGCAGGGCCAGTACGGCCCCGATGATCTGGAGCCGGCCCGGTTCGGTGGTCGCCGCGGCACGAAGCCGGTCGGTCACCACCGCACGGCCACTGCGCTGCGACGGCACGGGTACGGGCGCGGGCCGTTGCTCCGGCGCACGTTGCGGCGGCGCCGGGCGCACATTCGGCGGGTATGTCACTTGACCTCCCCCTCGGTCACTGACGGTGGCCCGCCCCCCGGCCGATCGGGGGACTGGTACCCGGCCAGAAGTATGGCCGCAGGGACCGACATCCACACAACGAACGCCTGGATCCCGCACCGGTCCGTGAACGCGATCAACCGCAGTCAACAGCATTCGATCAAGGTCGACGCCATCGATCAAGGCGATCGACGGCGCAGTCCCCCGAAGTTGAACCGATCTCCCCCACCAGGAACACGTCCGGGGCGGCTGATCGGTTCCCTTACGGAAGGGGCGTCCCGCAGCACGAAGGCTACGGCACGCCCCTGATACCCGCTGATGTCACAGAATGTCAGGCGTACTGCGCCCGCAGCCTGCCGTGCACCTCGGGCGCGGCACCCGTGTGGTCCAGGCCCAGCAGCCCGGCGCCCAGCACCGGGGACTCCTTCACCACCCGGACCACCGCCTTCGGGGCCCGTACCGCGAGGAGTTCGGCGATCCGGTCGTCCAGCTGCGGGTGCCGCGCCGCCAGGACGCTGCCGCCCAGCACCACCGGAGCCTGCTCGCCGAGCAGACCGAGGCGGGACAGGGCGACCGCGGCCATGGCCACGACCTCCTCCGCCAGCCGGTCCACGAGGCCGCGCGCCACAGGGTCGCCGGCCGCGCCGGTCGCGAAGAGCACCGGCGTCAGCTCGTGCCGCCGCTCCGCCTCGATCCGGCCCAGATGCAGCGCCTCTATCAGCGCGTACATCGAGTCGAGCCCGAAGTGCCCGGGCAGCGTACGGGCCAGCTCGGTCGGCTCACCGCGGCCGTCCTCCGCCCGCGAGGCGAACCACATCGCCTCCTCGGCCAGCCCCGAACCACCGCCCCAGTCACCGGATATCCGGCCTATGGCCGGGAAGCGCGCGGTGCGCCCGTCCGGCACCATGCCGACGCAGTTGATCCCCGCGCCGCACACGACGGCCACGCCGCGCGGCTCGTCGACCCCGGCCCGCAGGATCGCGAAGGTGTCGTTGCGCACCTCCACCGTGCGGCCCCAGCCGCGGGCACCCAGGGCCTCGGTCAGCTGTTCCTCCTCGACGGGCAGATCGGCGTTGGCGAGACAGGCCGACACATGGGCGACGCTCTCCGCCCCCACGCCGGCCGTGCTCAGTGCCCGCTGCACCGTGGCGCCGAGCGCGTCCACGGCGGTGCCGATGCCGACCACGGGCGGCTGGAAGCCGCCGCCGCGGGCCGTGGACAGCACGGTGCCGTCCGCGCCGATCAGTGCCACATCGGTCTTGCTGTTCCCCGCATCGATCGCGAGGACCGAACTGTTCACGCCCACGGGAGGTGCTCCCGGTTGTGCGCGATCAGCTTGTCGGTGAGCGCCTCGGCGTACTCGAACTGGCCGATCAGGGGGTGCGCGAGCAGGGCCTTGAACACCCGGTCGCGGCCACCGCGCAGCGCGGCCTCCAGCGCGAGGTCCTCGTACGCCGTCACATTGCCGATCAGTCCGGCGTAGAGCGGGTCGAGCTCCGGCACGGCGAGCGGCGTCGCACCCGTCCCGTCGACCCTCGCCTGCACCTCGATCACCGCGTCGTCCGGCAGGAACGGCAGCGTCCCGTTGTTGTACGTGTTGACCACCTGGTGCGTGGAGCCGCCGCCGCCCAGCAGGGAGGCCGCCAGGTCCACGGCCGCCTCCGAGTAGAAGGCCCCGCCGCGCTTGGCGAGCAGCGCGGGCTTCTCGTCCAGCGCCGGGTCGCCGTACATGGCGAGCAGTTCCTTCTCCATCGCGGCGACCTCGGCCGCCCGCGAGGGCTTGGTGCCGAGCTCCCGCACGACCTCGTCGTGCGCGTAGAAGTAGCGCAGGTAGTACGAGGGGACGACGCCGAGGCGGTCCACGACCGCCCGCGGCATGTGCAGGTCGTCCGCGATCGCGTCGCCGTGCTCGGCGATCAGCCGCGGCAGCACGTTCTCGCCCTCGGGGCCGCCGAGGCGCACCCCGAGCTCCCAGGTCAGGTGGTTCAGCCCGACATGGTCGAGATGCACCTCACCGGGGGTCACATCGAGCAGCCGGGCGAACTTGCGCTGGAAGCCGATCGCCACGTTGCACAGGCCGACGGCCTTGTGACCGGCCTGGAGCAGCGCCCGGGTCACGATGCCGACGGGGTTGGTGAAGTCGATGATCCACGCGTTCGGGTTGGTGCGCCGGACCCGCTCCGCGATGTCCAGGACGACCGGGACGGTGCGCAGCGCCTTGGCGAGGCCGCCGGCGCCGGTGGTCTCCTGGCCGATGCAGCCGCACTCCAGCGGCCAGGTCTCGTCCTTGCCGCGGGCGGCCTGGCCGCCGACGCGGAGCTGGAGGAGCACCGCGTCGGCGTCGGCCACGCCCGCGTCGATGTCCGAGGTGGTGACGATCCGCCCCGGGTGGCCCTGCTTGGCGAAGATCCGCCGCGCGAGACCCCCGACGAGTTCGAGCCGGTCGGCCGCCGGGTCGACGAGCACCAGCTCCTCGACCGGCAGGGTGTCCCGCAGCCGTGCGAAACCGTCGATCAGTTCAGGTGTGTAGGTGGACCCGCCACCCACTACTGCGAGCTTCATGAATCAGCCCTTTACTCCGGTCAGTGTGACGCCTTCGACAAAAGCCTTCTGTGCGAAGAAGAAGACGACGATCACAGGGGCCATGACCAGAACGGTCGCGGCCATGGTCAGATTCCAGTCGGTGTGGTGTGCGCCCTTGAAGGACTCCAGTCCATAACTCAGCGTCCAGGCAGCCGGGTTCTCGGAGGCGTAGATCTGCGGTCCGAAGTAGTCGTTCCAGGCGTAGAAGAACTGGAAGAGGGCAACGGCGGCGATGCCCGGCTTGGCCATCGGGATCACGACGCGGAGCAGGGTGCGGAACTCACCGCAGCCATCGACCTTCGCCGCGTCGAGGTACTCGTTCGGAATGGTCAGCAGGAACTGCCGCAGCAGGAAGATGGAGAACGCGTCGCCGAACGCCATCGGGATGATCAGCGGCCAGAGCGTGCCGGACATGTCCAGCTGCTTGGCCCAGAACAGGTACATCGGGATGACGACGACCTGCGGCGGCAGCATCATCATCGAGATGACGAGCATCAGCGACAGGTGCCGGCCGCGGAAGCGGAACTTGGCGAGCGCGTACGCCACGGGCAGCGAGGACACCACCGTGAGGACGGTGCCCAGGCCCGCGTACAGCAGGGTGTTCTTCCACCAGGTCAGAAAGCCCGGGGTGTTGAACACCTCCTTGTAGTTGCTCCACTCGAAGGGGTGCGGCCACAGGTCACGGGTCAGTGCCTGCTGGTCGCTCATCAGCGAGGTGAGGAAGAGGAAGACGAACGGCAGCACGAAGAAGAGTGCGGCCGCGACGCCGAGCGAGTGCACACCGATCCAGTGCAGCAGCGCCTTGCGGCGCGCGACGCGCTCGGCCGGGGTGACGGGGTCACTCACCGGGCCGCCGGCCTTCCGGGTGTCGAGAACCTGCGCCATGTCACTCACCTGCCTGGATCAGTCCGCTGCGGCGCCGCATCAGCAGTGCGGTGAACGCCATGGCGAGGACGAAGAGAACGAGCGCGACCACGCAGGCGGAGCCGTAGTCGAAGCGCTGGAAACCGAGGTTGTAGACGAGCTGCGGAAGCGTCAGTGTCGACTTGTCGGGATAGCCCGGTTCGAACTGCTGCCCGGAGCCGCCCATGACGCCCGAGGCGACCTTCCCCGCCACCAGTGGCTGGGTGTAGTACTGCATCGTCTGGATGATGCCGGTGACCACGGCGAACATGATGATCGGCGAGATGTTCGGCAGCGTGACGAAGCGGAACCGCTGGTACGAGGACGCCCCGTCCAGCTCCGCCGCCTCGTACTGCTCCTTGGGGACGTCCAGGAGCGCGGCCATGAAGATCACCATCAGGTCGCCCACCCCCCAGACCGCGAGCGCGGTCAGCGCGGGCTTGGACCAGGCGGCGTCGGTGAACCAGCCCGGGGTCGGCAGCCCGAGCTCGCCGAGGATCGAGTTGACCGGTCCGGTACCCGGGTTGAGCAGGAAGACGAAGCCCAGCGTGGCGGCGACCGGCGGCGCGAGGTACGGCAGGTAGAAGAGCGTCCGGAAGACTCCGGTGCCCGTCTTGATCTTGGTGATCAGCATGCCGATACCGAGTCCGAACACCACCCGGCAGGTCACCATGACCAGGACCAGCCACAGCGTGTTGCGCAGGGCGGGCCAGAACAGCGGGTACTCGTTGAAGACGAACGACCAGTTCTTCAGCCCGCTGAACTCCGGTGCCGAGAAACCGTCGTAGCTGGTGAAGGAGAAATAGAGCGTGGAGATCAGCGGGTAGGCGAAGAAGACGCAGAACCCGATCAGCCACGGCGACATGAAGGCCGCCGTCCGAAGCGCCGAACGGCGGCGCTTCGAACGGAGTGTGTAGGTGCTCATCGTGGTGCTACTTCGCCTGTGCGATCGCGGCGTCGATTTCCTCGGCGGTCTTTTCCAGACCCGCCTTGATGTCCTTCTGGTTGCCCTTCTCGATGTCGAAACCGAGGTTCTGCAGGGACACCAGGTACGCGCCGCCGTTCACCGAGGGCGGGGTGGTGGTGCTCTTCGGGTCGGCGGCGATGTCCAGGAAGGTCTTGAAGCGCGGGTCGTACTTCAGCTTCGGCGACTTCAGCGCGGCCAGCGTGGACGGCACGTTGTGAATGGCGTTGGCGAAGTTCACCACCGCGTCGGTGTCGGTGGTCATGAACTTCACCAGCTCCCAGGCGGCGTTCTGCTTGGACGAGGTGGCGGCGATACCGGCGATGGTCCCGGTCAGATAGCCCTTGCCGTAGGTGTCGGCCTGGTCGTCCGCGACGGGCATCGGGGCGACGCCGATCTCGAAGTCCGGCTTGGTCTCCTCAGCCATGCCGAGCCGCCATTCGCCGTCCAGCTGCATGGCCACCTGGCCGGTGTGGAACGGGTGCTTGGCGCCCCACTCGTCACCGAAGCCGGTACGGAACTTCTCCAGCTTCTGATAGCCGCCCAGCGAGTCGACCAGCTTCTTCTGGTTGGTGAGCATGGCGGCGAAGGCCGGGTCCTTGGCGATGTTCGACTTGCCGTCCGCGTCGAAGTACGACGGGTCCCAGCCACCGAGGTAGTGCTCGGTGGTCGTCTCGTAGCCGTGGTAGTTCGGCATGAAGCCGAGCTGCTCGTACGAGTCGCCCTTGGGCTTCGTCAGCCTCTTCGCGTCGGCGGCCAGCTCGGACCAGGTCTCGGGCGGGCTGGTGATGCCGGCCTCCTTGAACGCGTCCTTGTTGTAGTAGAGGCCGTACGCGTCACCGAGCAGCGGCACCGTGCAGCGCACGCCCTCGAACTGGGTGTACTCGTTCATCGCCTTCGGGAAGGTCGCGTCCGCGTCGATCCCGTCCTTCTTCAGGAACGGGTTGAGGTCGACGAAGGCCTTCGACTTGCAGAACTTGCCCACGTTGTTCGTGGTGAACGACGAGACGACGTCCGGAGCCTTGGAACCGCCCGCGCGGAGCGCCTGGTTGATCTTGTCGTCGGTCATGTTGCCGACGACCTTCACATGGATGTTGGGGTGCGCCTTCTCGAAGGCGTCGACCGTGTCCTGAATTCCCTTGACCTCGTTCGGGGCACTCCAGCCGTGCCAGAAGTTGATGGTCGTCTCCTTGGACGCATCATCCTTGGCACCGGCGCTGCTCTGCCCGGTACAGGCGGAGGCGAACAGGGCTATCGCGGCGGTCGCGGCGAGTGCGACGGCCGGCTTCCGGCGGTTTCCGGACATGGTGGTGTCTCCCGATGAAGGGTTGGGACAGGGAAGGGAAGGCGGTGTACGTCAGGGGATGGCGCAGGGGTTCAGCGCGAGGTGTCGAACACTTCGTCGCGGGTGGTGGCGAGCGCGCTCTCCAGCGCGCCGCGCAGTACGGGCCGGTGGGTCACCTCACCGGCGATCAGCCGGGGCCGGGACGCCGCGAGCTCGGCGAGCTCGGCCGCCACCCGGCTGCGCAGCGGTTCCCCGCCGCGCGAGATCAGTTCTCCCGACAGCACGACGACCTCGGGGTCGAGAACGGCGAGCATGGAGGCGAGGCCGGTCGCCAGACCGGTGGCGAACAGATCGAGCAGCCGGCCGTACGGCCCGCCCTCGCCCCGCTCCACGGACTCGGCCGCCCGGCCCACCAGACCGGCGGCGATCTCGTGGTGGGTGCCCGGACCGCGGACCGCCTCGTCGTCGATGCCCAGCTCACGGGCCAGCCTGGCGAGCACCTGCGCGCCGGCCAGTTCCTGGAAGCCGCCCGAGTTGGCCTTGGTGACCTGCCGGACCAGTGGCGCGCCCGGCACCGGCAGGAACCCGACCTCACCGGCGCCGCCGGTGAAGCCCCGGTGCAGCCGGCCGTTGATGACGAGGGCGGCGCCGAGCCCCTCCTCGTTCCACAGCAGTACGAAGTCCTCGTGCCCCCGGGCCGCGCCGAGCCGTTGTTCGGCCACCGCGACGAGGTTCACGTCGTTCTCGTACTCGACCGGCATCGGCAGGAAGGCGGCCAGCTCGTCCAGCAGGGTCGGGGAGTGCCAGCCGGGCAGGTGCGAGGCGTACCGCAGCCTGCCCGTGCCCGGGTCGAAGGCGCCCGGCGTGCCGATCACGAGCCGGTGCACGTCGGAGCGGGTCAGCCCGGCGTCCTTGACCGCCCCGTCCAGCGCGTCCGCCACCTGCCGCACCACACTGTCGGCGCGCCGGCCCGGGGTCGGCAGCTCGAACTCCCCGACCGTCTCACCCGTCACATCGGCGACGGCGGCGACGATCCGCTGGGCGTTCACGTCGAGCCCCGCCACGTGGGCGGCCGAGGCGTTGACGGCGTACAGCTGTGCGTTGGGCCCCGGCCGCCCGGCCGCGGTCCCGGTGGCGACGACCAGACCGGCCGCCTCCAGCCGGGCCAGCAGCTGGGAGGCGGTGGGCTTCGAGAGGCCCGTCAGCTTCCCGATCCTGGTCCGCGAGAGGGGTCCGTGCTCCAGCAGCAGGTCGAGGGCGGCCCGGTCGTTCATGGCCCGCAGAACGCGGGGGGTACCCGGCGTGGTTCCGGCCATGATCACTGCACCTGCCCTCTGTTAGGAAAGTTTCCTATTCGGTGAGAGGACCGTAGGGCGCGCGTCACCTGGGCGTCAATGGTCTGCACCGCTGTGGCAACCAAAGCGTTACCTGGGCGGGGGCCGGTGGTGTGGGTGACAGCCCTGCGTCCCGCGGTTGCCCTGCGGGGGTGCATTCCCAACAGGGCCGCCGCCGAACCGAGTTGGCTCGGATTCATCGCAGGACGGCAGGACGGCCGGGAACCGGTGAGGGCCGCAGGCCGGGTGCTACTTGGAGATGTTCGGGGGCTGCACGATCGGGGTCGCCGCCAGGGACTGGGGCGAGGTGGCCGAGGCGTACGCCGAGGGGGCGGCCATCGAGGCCGTCGGGTCGGCGGCCGAGGGCTCGTCGGGCTGGGCCGGGATGCCGCCGACCATGCGGATGCCCGCCTGGTCGAAGGCGCGCTTGATCCGCCAGCGCAGCTCGCGCTCCACGCCCAGGGCCTGGCCCGGCATCGTCTTGGCGGTCACCCGGACCGTCATCGAGTCCAGTAGCACCGTGTCCAGGCCCAGGATCTCCACCGGACCCCACAGGCGCTCGGTCCACGGGTCCTCCTTGGCCATCTGCTGGGCGGCCTCGGTGATGACGGAGCCGACCTGTTCGAGGTCCTCCGTGGGGCGCACCTGCACGTCGACGCCCGCGGTGGACCAGCCCTGGCTGAGGTTGCCGATCCGCTTCACCTCGCCATTGCGGACGTACCAGATCGCGCCGTTGTCGCCGCGCAGCTTGGTGACCCGCAGGCCGACCTCGATGACCTCGCCGGAGGCGACGCCCGCGTCGATGGTGTCGCCGACGCCGTACTGGTCCTCCAGGATCATGAAGACACCGGAGAGGAAGTCGGTGACCAGGTTGCGGGCACCGAAGCCGAGCGCCACCCCGGCGACCCCGGCCGAGGCCAGCAGGGGGGCCAGATTGATCTGGAACGCGCCCAGGATCATCAGGGCGGCGGTGCCGAGGATCAGGAACGAGGCCACCGAACGGAGTACCGAACCGATCGCCTCCGAGCGCTGGCGGCGGCGCTCCGCGTTGACCAGCAGACCGCCCAGAGCGGTGCCCTCCACCGCCTGGGCGCTGCGGTTCATGCGTTCGATGAGCTTGGTCAAAGCACGGCGGACCGCGGTGCGCAACACGATCGCGATGGCGGCGATGAGCACGATCCGCAGACCGGTGTTCAGCCAGGTGGACCAGTTCTGCTCCACCCATCCCGCGGCGTTGCCCGCCTGCTTCGCGGCTTCGTCCAGCGAGCCACCCGGCTCGGGTGACTGGGCTGCGGCCAACAGGGCGGACAGTGACACGGTGAAACCTCCGGTTGGGCGAGCGCTGACCAACCACACTAACGGGGCATCGGACGTGCTCCGTTGCCGTGATCGCGGGGAGAGACACGTCTCACCCGGGGATATGGAGCAGGTAGGGGACCCGGCAGGCAGCCCCGCGTGTGGCCGATCGCACATCGGGCGCGGCGGTGGCTGCGGGGTCCCCTGAACCGCCTGTTCCGGCCCGTTCCCGCCGTACGGGCGGTACGGGCCGGAGGGAAAATCCTTCCGGCCCGTTACCCGGACGTGGTGGCGCTTCTACCAGGCCGGAGGGGAGACTGAGATCGGATCGTCCCGGCGCGAGCCACGCGCCGCCGGCGTACAAGGAGGCATCAACCGTGCCGCATGTCCTGGTTCTCAACGCGTCGTACGAGCCGCTCGGCGTCGTACCGCTCCGCCGCGCGCTCGTCCTCGTCCTCGAGAACAAGGCCATTTGCCTCGAGGAGTCCGGCGCCTTCATGCACAGCGCCACCCGTGCCGTCCCGGCACCCAGCGTCGTCCGCCTGAAGCGGTTCGTGCGCGTCCCCTACCGGGGGCCCGTCCCCCTGACCCGCCGGGCGCTCTTCGCCAGGGACGGCGGGCGCTGCATGTACTGCGGCGCCGCCGCGACCAGCGTCGACCACGTCATTCCGCGCAGCCGCGGCGGACAGCACGCCTGGGAGAACGTGGTGGCGGCCTGCCGCCGCTGCAACCACGTCAAGGCCGACCGCCATCTGCCCGAGCTCGGCTGGCGGCTGCACCAGCCGCCCGCCCCGCCGACCGGACTCGCCTGGCGGATCATCGGCACGGGCCACCGCGACCCCCGCTGGCTGCCCTATCTGCAACCGTTCGGGGCGGACGACGCGATGGCCCGGATCGATGGCATCTCCGCCTGAGCCCCCTGGCCTTCGTGGGCCGGGAGCGCCGCTGGGCGGAGCGCCGCGCGGCCCTACGTGAACCGCAGCTCCGCGGGGCGCGCCACACGCCGAAGCAGCGGCAGCGACGTCGCGGCGGCCAGCAGGCAGGCGGCGTACACTCCCACGGGTACGAGGAGGGGGAGCATCGACGGGAAGGCGCCCGGGGTGACGGCCGTGGCGTACGCGAGGTGCACCGCCGTGCCGCCGATGCCCGCCAGCAGCATCGCGGGGGCCAGGGGGAGCGCGGTCTCCAGGAGCAGGGTCCTGGCCAGCACCGCGTGCGGCACTCCGGCCGCGGCCTGCGCGGCGAGCCCCCTGCGACGGGTGGCGAGGGACTCCGCGGCGCCCACGGCGAGGCCGCAGAGGCCGATGGCCAGGGCCACCAGGACGGCTGCCCCGGTGAGGTCGAGACCGGTGGTGTAGAAGCCGAGGTCCACCGGCGTGTGGCCGCCCCGCGCGCGCAGATCGGCGAGCATGACCTCCCGTACCCCCACGAAGCCCGTTCCGACGACGGTCACCAGCAGCAGCGCGGAGTGGGTACGCGCGGCGGCCCACGGGTCGTCCAGGAGGCGGCCCGCGGCGATCAGCACCGCAGGGCTCCGCGCGCCGGCCGTCAGGCGCCGGCCCAGGAAGGCGGCCGAGGTCCCGGCCGCCCAGAGCGCGCCCACCGAGGCGAGGAGCACCAGGGAGATCACCAGCAGCGCGAACGGCGTGGCGCCGGAACCGCTCTCCCCGGTCTGGACGAGGAGGGCCGCCGCGGCGACCGCGATCCCCGGAAGCAGGAGCGCGAGCGTCGTCCGGCGGCCGTGCTCCGGCCGTACCCGGCGCACCAGGCCGAGCGGTGAGGCGATCACCCGGCGCAGCGCGAACGCACTCACGAGCGCGGCGACCGCCGGCACGCCGAGCACGACCGCCACGCAGGCCGGCCAGACCGCCGGCGCGGGCGTACGGCCCGAGCCGGCGAGGACCGCGGCGAACACGGCGAAGCCGCCGACCGCACCCACCAGACACGCCGGCGCGGACTCCAGGGCGGCGATGCGCCGCACCTGCCGGGGTGACGCCCCGGCGAGCCGCAGCCCCGCCAACCGCCGGTCGCGGTGGACGGCGCCGATCCGGGCGCACTGGCCCAGGAAGCCGAACACGGGGACGAGCAGGAGCAGGAGCGTCGCCACCACACCGGTGCGCTCGCCGGGCCGGTTCAGCAGGCCGTTTCCGAACGGGATGGACGTCTGCCCCGAGACGGCGCTCACCGTGACCGCCGCGAGAGCCAGGCCCGTGGCGAGCAGGGCGCCCGCCGCGGTGAGCGCGATCCGCCACCACTCACGGCGGTCCGAACCGCGGGTCAGGATCCAGGCGATACGCGCGTCAGACCTCATGGCGGGTGGCCTCCTGGACGGTGAACCGCGTCGCGCCGCAGTGGACGGCGCCGTCGCGCAGCCACACCTCCCGGTCCGCGTACGCCGCGATCTGCGCGTCGTGCGTGATGAGCAGTACCGCGGTGCCGGACTCGCGGCAGGCGTGCACCAGAGCGGTCATCACCTGTTCGCCGGCGAGGGAGTCGAGGGCGCCGGTCGGCTCGTCCGCGAAGACGGCCTTCGGCTCGGTGATCAACGCCCTGGCCAGTGCGGCCCGCTGGCTCTGTCCGCCGCTCAGCTCGCCGGGCCGCATCTCGGCCTGTCCCCGCACGCCGAAGCGTTCCAGCCAGGCGTCCGCGCGCTGCTGTGCCTCGGCGCGGGCGGACCCCGCGAGCAGGAGGGGCAGGGCCACGTTGTCGAGCACGGTGAGCTCGGGAATCAGCTGCCCGAACTGGAACACCACGCCGAAGTCGGTACGCCGCAGCTCGCTGAGGCGCGCCTCGGGCAGCCGGTCGAGCCGCTCGGAGCCGTAGGCGACCGCACCCTCGTCGGGGCGGACGATTCCCGCGAGGCAGTGAAGCAGCGTGGACTTCCCGCTGCCGCTGGCACCGGTGACGGCGAGGATCTCACCGGCATGGAGGTCCACCGAAGCGCCGCGCAGCGCCTCCGAGCGCCCGTACCGTTTCGTCAGGCCGGTGGCGGTGATCAGTGGCGCCGGGGCGGGCTGATCGGCTTGCGTACTCATCCTGTGAAGACCTCCGTGGTCAGGCTCGTGAGGCGGGTCGCCGTGGTGGCCATCCACCGCACGTCGGCGTCCAGATGATTCAGGGCGTAGTCGGCTGAGAGGACCGTGCTGAGATCGGCCCCGGGCGTGGTCTTGAGCTCGGTCAGTTCGTGCATGCGCACCATGTGCGCGGCGCGCTGGGCCTGGAGGTACCTGGCCGCGTCCGCCGTGCGGTCACCGCCGGCGGCCGCCGCGACGAGGATCGAGGTGACGACCTTGGCGAAGATCTCGTTCGTCACGAAGGGGGCGGGCGGCGCGGTCTCGCCGGCCCATTGGGCGAGTTCGCGTGCGCCCTCGTCCGTGGAGCGGTAGAGGGTGCGCTCGGGGCCGCCGTCGGAATCGGTGCCTTCGACCGCTGCCAGACCGTCCCGCACCAGGCGCTGCAGGGTCGTGTAGACCTGCGCGTACGCCAGCGGGCGGGCCTGCGGGAAGAGTGCGTCGTAGCGCCGTTTCAGTTCGTAGCCATGGCTGGAACCCCCGGCAAGCAGCCCGAGGAGGACGTGGCGGATGCTCATGGCGGCGACTATATACTCGGTATATGTACTGAGTTAATAGTGGAGCGCGAAAGGCTCTGCAAAAGGCCGCGAAGAGGTGAACTTCGTACCTTTGAGGGGGGTTTGCTTCGAGGCCGGTGCCGTTACTCCGCCACGGCGTACGCCTGGACCGACCAGAGCGAGTAGCCGTACTGGGTGGCACGGCCGTCGCCCTGGACCCGGATGAACCGGGTGTCCTTCGCGTCCATCCGGACCGACTCGTGCCCGCCCCTGCCGTCCCGGACGGTGGCCGCCGTGCGCCAGGTGCGGCCGTCCGCGGAGACCTGCACGCGGTAACGGGAGGCGTACGCGTCCTGCCAGTCCAGCACCACCTGCCCGAGCCGGACCGGGGCGGGCAGTTCGGCCTGCCACCAGGCGCCGTCCTCGGCCGGAGAGGACCAGCGCGTCTCCGGGTCGCCGTCCGACGCGGCGGCCGCGGGGAAGTCCGCCGTCTCGTCGCCCGACGAGGAGGCGGTGGCCGTGCGCAGCAGATCGGCGCCCGCGGTGCGCGGGAAGGCCCGGACGGTCAGGGTGGTCTCCTCGGCGCCGAAGGAGAACGGCACCTCGTACTCGCCCGCCGGGGTGTTCGCGGGGACGGTGATCTCCACCGGAACGTCGGTGCGGGACCCGCGCTGGACGGTCGTCTGCTTGGGCACCCGCACCTTGATGCCCTTGGGGGCCTTCGCGGTGAGCGCGCCCCGCACCTCGGCCGGACGGCCGGCGGAGAGCCGTGCCTCGACCCGCTGCGGCTCGCCGCCGATCTCGGCGTCCGTCTCCCCGTGTGCGAGATCGAGCCGGGCGGCGGGCTCGTCGCCGAACCACGGCACCAGTGAGCGCACCCGGGGCGCCGTTCCGGCGGACGGGGCCGCGCCCGAGAGCGGCGGGATGATCAGGGGCGGTGCACCGGTGACCGACGGGGTGGCGGTCGGCCAGCTGATCCGGACCGCGTCGGCCCGCAGGCCCTGCCCCCGCGTCTGGGTCCAGCCGCTGGCCGACAGGGCGCCGAGGCTGTGCCAGCCCTCACCGGGCACGTGGGCCTGGACCGTCGCCTCGGCCGCGGCGGCGCCGCCGCCCGGTACGGCGGTCGCGGTGACCGCCTCCAGCGGACGGGCCCGGCTCAGCCGCACCGTATAGCTGCCCTGGGCCTCGGTCACCGTGCCGTTGTCGCGGTCTGTCCCGGTCCAGGCGTCGGCCTCCTTGCGCGCCCGGTCCAGGAACGGGCCGAGCACGCCCTTGCCGACCGTCGCGCCGCTCGCCTTCACGGTCCTGCTCACCGGCTCCAGGGCCAGCGACGCCTGCCAGGCGGCCGCCCCGTCGCCGCGCGCCTGGGCCTGGAGCAGATCGACGGCCAGCTCACCCGCCCTGCCGTACCGGGACAACTGCTCGGTCCACGGGCGCACTTCGTCATCGAGCCGCCCCTCGGCCAGTCCGGCCAGCCGCTGCGGGGTCTCGCGCATCACGGTGAACGCGGCCCGCAGCCGGCCCGCCGCCTTGTCCCGCGCCGCGGCGTCCGTCCCGGCGCGGGACTTCCAGAACGAGGCGAACAGCGGTTGCAGATATGCCGATTCGTCACCGCCCAGCACGGAGGCCGCACTGTTCCCGGCCAGGGCGCGCAGCGCGTCCCGGCTGCCGGTGTCCTGGCCCGCGAGGTCGTCGATGGCCGCCTGCCAGGACTCCTGCGGCTGGTACCCCCTCGGGTTCCAGGCGAAGTCGGCGGCGGTGAACAGCGGGATCCGGGAGGCGGACGGCTGCTCCATCGCATTGGCCAGCAGCGCCGCCGAACCGATGGCGACCGCCGGATCGCGGCCGGTGTACGGACCGAGGAAGATCCGGTCCTGCGCGTAGTCGTTGACCGGGTAGTTGTCCATCGTGATCAGCGAATGGCCGAACGTGGCGCGCGCACCGGCCAGTTCGCCGCCGGTGATGGTCCTCGGCACGACCCCGACGCCGGTCCAGGCGACCTGCACCCGGTCGTCGAGCTCCTTGGCGAGCGCCGTGCGGTAGTCGGTCGCCCCGTCCTGGTAGAACTCCGTCGGCATCATCGACAGCGGCTGCGAACCCGGGTGGCGGTCCGCGAGGTGCTGGGCCACCCGGCTCACGACACGGGCCTGCGCCCTGGCCGCCGCCTGCGGACCGTCACCGAAGGTGTCGGAATCGGCCGAGCAGTGCCATTCGCTGTAGCTGACGTCCTGGAACTGCACCTGGAAGACCCGCACCCCCAGCGCCCACATCGCGTCGATCTTCTTCGTCAGCGCCTTCACATCGCGGTCCGAGGACAGGCACATCGACTGGCCGGGCGCCACGGCCCAGCCGAGCGTCACGTGCTCGGCGGCGGCCCGCTCGGCCAGCGCGCGGAAGTCGGCACGGCGCTCGGCGGGGTACGGGTCGCGCCAGCGGGCCTGCCGGTAGGGGTCGTCGCCCGCCGCGTACAGATACCGGTTCTGCTTCGTGCGCCCCATGAAGCCGAGCTGGGAGAGCCGTTCCTCCTGGGTCCAGGGCTGCCCGTAGAACCCCTCGGTCATCCCGCGCACGGCACTGGACGGCCAGTCCCGGACGGTGACGCCCGCGACGGTGCCGCCCCGGATCAGCTGACGCAGGGTCTGCACCGCGTGGAACAGCCCGTCGTCGCCCAGGCCGTCCACGGCGACGGTGTCGCGTCCCGCGACCGGGCCGGCCGCGATGCGGTAGCCGCCGACGGGCAGATCGGCGCGGTCGGGCGCGCGCAGCGTGCGCAGCGCGTCCAGGGCCCCGTCGCCGCCGAGCCGGATGACGGGGCCGCGGCCCGGCAGGGCTTCGTGGACGGTCCGCACACCCGCGTCGCGCAGGACCTGGCGGAGCGCGGCGACGGCGTACGGGTCGGCCTGCGCGTCGGCGACGAGCGTGACCTCGCCGGAGAGGGGGACCGAGGAGCCGGACGCCTTGATGCTCTGCGGCCGGGGCCACACGGTGGGCAGGGCGCCGTCGTCCGCGCGGTCGGGGGTGCTGGCGGCGGGCGTACCGGGCACCGGAGGGGCTGCGAAGGCGGCCGGGGCCCCCGCGGAGAGGAGTCCGCCGAGCACGGCCACGGCGACCGCCGCCGCCTGCTTCCTGCGCCTGAGCTGCATGCCCGTTCTCCCTCGCTCCCACCGGTGGGCTCCGAGCCCACCACCCGCGCGCGAGGGTGTCAATGCGCGTGGTCGTTGTGGTGCAAATGCCCGATGTGACGGATGGGGTCGGACAGGCGCGGCTGACGTCGCGTCACGCGAAAGATGGCGCCGAATGGCCGAAAACAGCGGACGTCTTACGGGGAACCGGCCTCCGGGGAACGGATTGTGACCCGGAGCACGTTGAACTCGTTGTCATAACGCCTACGTCTGCGGACGCGTCCGCTGGGTAGGCCTGCTGTGTCCTGCTCTCCACGGCCAGGAGGCCACCATGCCCGCTGCCGCGCAGCTCCTGCTCTCCGCCCTGACCGAACAGGTGCCGGGACCCGCCCCGCTGATCAGCGCATGCCCCGCCACCGTCCCCGGCCCCGGCCCGCTCACCAGCGAAGCGCCGCTCGCCGACGCCATACCCCTGACCAGCGAGCCCCCGCTCGCCGACGCCACGCCACTGACCAGCGAACCCCCGCTCGCCGTTCTCGCCCCGCTGACCAGCGAGCCGGCTTCCTCCGGCAGCGCTTGGGGCATGGAGTCCCCAGGAGTCTGAATGGGCTTGTCCCGGCTCGCCGCACTGCACGGCGTCGCCACCTCCTACTCCCCGTCCGCCGACGCCACGGTGTCCGTCCCCGACGGCACGGTCGTCGCGGTGCTCGCCGCGCTCGGTGTCGACGCCGCCACGCCCGCGGCGGTACGGGAGGCGCTCGCCGCCGCCGAGTCCGCGGCCGGCTCCCGGCTGCTCCCGCCCACGGTCGTGGTGTGGGCCGGGGAACCGCTGCCCGTGGCCCTGGCCGCGCTGCCGCCCGGCACGGAGCTGACCGTCCGGCCCGAGGAGGCCGGTTCGGCCCCGCCGGCCCGGATGCGGACCCCCGCCGGGGATACGGATCCGGCCGTTTCCGGGGCGCCCGGCCCGGCGAGCGGCGCGCCCGCGCCCGGCTGGTGGACCGAACCCCCGCTCGGCGTGCACCGGCTGACCGCCCGGGCACCGGAGCGGCCGGCCGAGTCCTGCACGCTCGTCGTCGCCCCGGCCCGGGTCCCGCAGCCGCCGCTCCGCAGCCACGGCTTCCTCGTGCAGCTCTACTCGCTGCTCTCCGCCCGCTCCTGGGGCATGGGCGACCTCGGTGACCTCGCCGATCTCGCCTCCTGGTCCGGGCGGTCCCTCGGTGCCGGCTTCGTCCAGGTCAACCCGCTGCACGCGGCGGTCCTGGGCAGCCCCACCGACCCGTCGCCCTACCGTCCGTCCTCGCGGCGCTTCCCCGACCCCGTGCACCTGCGCATCGAGTCCCTCCCGGAGTACGGGCACGCGCCCGACCTGGCCGCACTGGACGAGCTGCGCCGCAAGGCGGGAGAGCTCCGCGACGGAGTCCTCAACAAGGGCGCCCTGATCGACCGCGACGCCGTCTGGGAGCTCAAGCGGCAGGCCCTCGCCATCCTCGCCGACGTCCCCCTCACGCCCGGCCGCCGCGCCGCCTACTGCGACTTCCTCGCCGAACAGGGACAGGCCCTGGAGGACCACGCCCTGTGGTGCGCCCTCGCCGAGCTGCACGGCTCCGACTGGCACAGCTGGCCGGCGGGCCTGCGCGACCCCCGCTCCAGGGAGACCGCCCGCGCCCGCGGCGAACTGCTCGACCGGGTCGACTTCCACTGCCGGCTCGCCTGGCTGACCGACACGCAGCTCGCCGACGCCCAGCGGGCCGCCCTGGACGCCGGGATGGCCGTCGGGATCGTCCACGACCTCGCCGTCGGCGTGCACCCCGGCGGCGCCGACACCTGGGCCCAGCAGGACGCCTTCGCGCACGGCATGTCCGTCGGCGCGCCCCCGGACGCCTTCAACGCACGCGGCCAGGACTGGGGTCTGCCGCCCTGGCGCCCCGACGCCCTCGCCGCGTCCGGCTACGCCCCGTTCCGCGGTCTGCTGCGCGGCATCCTCGGCCGGGCCGGTGCCCTGCGCATCGACCACGTCATGGGCCTGTTCCGGCTCTGGTGGGTGCCCGAGGGGCGCCCGCCCACCGAGGGCACCTATGTCAGCCACGACGCCGAGGCGATGCTCGCCGTCCTCGTCCTGGAGGCCCACCGGGCGGGCGCCGTCGTCATGGGGGAGGACCTCGGCACCGTCGAACCCGGCGTCCGTGAGGCACTCGCCCGCCGCGGCGTCCTCGGCACCTCCGTGCTCTGGTTCGAACGGGACTGGTCGGGCACCGGCCGCCCGCTGGCCCCCGAGGAGTGGCGCGAGGGCTGCCTGGCCACCGCCACCACCCACGATCTGCCCTCCACCGCGGCCCGGCTGACCGGTGACCACGTGACGCTGCGCCACCGCCTCGGGCTGCTCGCCCGCCCGCTGGACCAGGAGCGGACCCAGGACGGCGCCGACACCGCGGAGTGGCTCGGCCTGCTCTCCCGGCTCGGCCTGCTCCCCGAGGGCGGCGGTGACGAGGAG
Organism: Streptomyces sp. NBC_01260; assembly: GCF_036226405.1. NCBI lineage: Bacteria > Bacillati > Actinomycetota > Actinomycetes > Kitasatosporales > Streptomycetaceae > Streptomyces > Streptomyces sp. NBC_01260. The sequence continues at coordinate 5,653,904 of NZ_CP108464.1, forward strand.
GCGGCCGTCCGCGCCGTCCACCGCTTCCTGCTGCGCACCCCCGCCCGGATGGCCGGGGTCTGGCTGCCCGACACGATCGGCGACCGCCGCCCGCAGAACCTGCCGGGCACCTGGGACGAATACCCCAACTGGCGGCTGCCCATCGCCGACGCCGAGGGCCGCCCGGTCACCCTGGAGGAGCTTGCCGCCTCGCCGCGGCTGCACAGGCTGATGGAGGTTCTCAGCCCTCGTCAGGAGCCCCCGGGGGCCCGTACGGCACCCCCGGGCGCGCGGCCCTCGTAGCCGTTCGCTACGTTTGCACCGTGGACAAGAAGAACGCTATGCGCGCCGGTGCCGTCGCCGCCGGAACGACGCTGATGATGCTGCTCATGACGTCCCCCGCGCTCGCGCTCACCCGCGACGACGGTGACGACCCGGGTACCGGCCTGAGCGTGATCGACACGATCGGCCTGTTCGTCGTGGCCCCCCTGGTGCTGTTCGGGGTCATCGCCGGGCTGGTCATGGTCCTCGACAAGTCCAAGAAGCAGGCCTGACACCCGGCTGCGCGGCACACAGGGCCGCGCGGCTCCCCGGCTCCGTCCAGGGCGTCCCGATGCGCGCAGGCGCGTCGTGGCGCCCTGTCCGCGTTGGTCCGTCGACCACCTCGCTCATCGTTAAGCTCTGCTTCAAAAACCCCTCGGAAGTATTCGATAGACCTGAATACTCTCTCGGTGTGACGGTGGGTCCCGTGACCGACGCACCCCCGCACGGGGGAGAGGGCAGGGGATTCCATGGCCGTGCTGGACCGCATCCGCGGCAGTGGGACGGCTGGTGCGAGAGGGGCGCGGTGGAGCTTGGGGGCGGGCCTCCTGCTCGCCCTCGTCGCGACGGTCGTCTGGTCCGGGAGCTTCGTCGCCGCGCGCGCCCTGCACGACACCGTCCCGCCCGTCCAGGCCGCCTTCTGGCGCTGGATCGTCGCCGTCGCGACGGTCGCACCCTTCGCGGCGCGGGAGACCTGGCGGCAACGTGCGCTGATCCGCAGGCACCTGGGCTTCGTCACCCTCGCCGCGCTTCTCGGGGTCACCGTCTACAACACCCTGGTCAACCAGGCGGGCATGTCCACATCGGCCGGCCAGATGGGCATGATCATGGCTGCGTCGCCGGTGGTGATGGCGGTGTACGAACGCCTCGGCGGCCGGCGGCTCGGGTGGCGCCGCATCGCCGGGATGGCCGTCGCCTGCACCGGGGTTCTGCTGCTGGTCGGCAACGGGTCCCTGGCGCCGCACTTCGCGCCCGGTGATCTGTGGATGTTCGCCGCGATGCTCAGTTTCTCCTCGTACAGCGCACTGCTGCGCCACCGTCCCGCGGAGATCGGCCAACTGGCCTTCCTCCTGACCACCTTCGTGCTGGGTGCTCTGATGCTGGCCCCCGCCTTCGCGGTCGGCGTCGCCGTCCAGGGCGGGTTCGAGCCGACGGCCGGCACCGTCGGGCCGCTCCTGTACGTCGGTGTCCTCTCCTCGGCGGTCGCGTTCTTCGCCTGGAACAGGGCCGTGGCCCTCATCGGCGCCTCGCGGACCGGGATCGTCTATTACCTCCAGCCCGTCTGCGTGGCCGGGCTCTCCTTCGCCCTGCTGGGCGAGTCGACGGGACCGGTGCGGATCCTCTGCCTGGTCCTGATCCTCGGCGGAGTGGCGCTGGGGGCGGGCCGGGCCCGTGGCCGGGCGGCGGCTAATGTGCGGACATGACCGAGTGGGACATCAAGAAGCTCCGGATCCTGAGGGTGCTGAGCGAGCGCGGGACCGTCACGGCGACGGCCGAGGCGCTGCTGATGACCCCTTCCGCGGTGTCCCAGCAGCTGTCGAACCTGGGCCGGCAGCTCGGTGTGCCACTGCTGGAGGCACAGGGCAGGCGGGTCCGGCTCACCGACGCCGCGCACCTCGTACTCCGCCACGCCGAAGTGGTGTTCGCCCAGCTGGAGCGCGCCGAGGCCGAGTTGACCGGCTATCTGCGGGGCGAGGCGGGGGAGGTGCGGGTCGGGGCGTTCTCGACCGCCGTGCCCGCCCTCGTCGTACCCGCGGTCCAACTGCTGCGCGCCGAGGGGCGGCCGGGGCCCGAGCTGCGGGTGCGGGAGGCGGAGGCCGCACAGGCGTACGAACTCCTCGCGGCCGGTGACGTCGACCTCGCGCTCTCGCTCGCCGCGCACGCGCCGACGGCGCGCGACACCCGGTTCGCCCTGCTGCCGCTGCTCGCCGACCCGCTCGACGTCGCCCTCCCCATCGGGCACCGGCTCGCGAAGGCCCCGGAGCTCCGGCTGGCCGACCTCGCCGCCGAGCCCTGGATCTTCGGCGGCTCGGGCCCCTGGTCGGAGATCACCACCGCCGCCTGCGAGGCCGCCGGGTTCGTCCCCGAGCAGGCCCACAGTGCCTCCGGATGGACCGCGATCCTGGCCATGGTGGAGGCCGGCATGGGAGTCGCGCTGATCCCGCGGATGGCGTCGGCGGAACGCCGCAAGGGCGTGGCCCTGCGCGTTCTCGGTGCCGACCTGCCCCGGCGCCATGTGGTGGCGGCGGTACGGCAGGGGGCCGAGGCCGGTCCGGCGGTGGCCCGGGTGCTGGCCGCGCTCAAGGAGGTCAGCGCCGCGCGCGAGGAATCATTCAGGTGAAATGAATGAAGTGTGCGAAAACTTTCGATGGACCTGATGGATGAGTCCGTACGACAGTGGGGCACATGACCTTCGACGCGAGCGAGACCCCCGCCCTGGACAACGACCCCCATGCCAACGACGCGGCCCCGTACGGCGGCGGTGACCCGTACGCCGACTACCGCACCACCGACCTCCCCTTCACCGAGCTGGTCGACCTCGCCGACCGGCGCCTCGGCGCGGGTGTGATCGCCGCCAACGACGAGTTCTTCGCCCAGCGCGAGAACCTCCTGGTCAGGGAGCGTGCGGTCTTCGACCCGGAGCACTTCGGCCACAAGGGCAAGATCATGGACGGCTGGGAGACCCGCCGCCGCCGCGGCGCGGACGCCGCCCATCCCTTCCCGGCCCCCGACGAGCACGACTGGGCGCTGATCCGCCTCGGTGCCCCCGGCATCATCCGCGGCCTCGTCGTCGACACCGCCCACTTCCGCGGCAACTACCCGCAGCGCGTCTCGGTCCAGGCGGCATCGGTGCCGGGCTCGCCCGGCCCCGAAGCGCTCCTCGCCGACGACGTCAAGTGGGACGAGATCGTCCCGCCGACCCCCGTACGCGGCCACGCCGCCAACGGCTTCGAGATCACCGGCGGCCGCCGCTACACCCACCTGCGCCTCTGCCAGCACCCCGACGGCGGCATCGCCCGCCTCCGGGTGCACGGCGAGGTGGTCCCCGACCCGGCCTGGCTCGCGGCACTCGGCACGTTCGACCTGATCTCGGTCCTGAACGGCGGCAGCTACGAGGACGCCTCCGACCGCTTCTACTCCTCGCCGACCCAGATCATCCTGCCCGGCACCTCCCGCAAGATGGACGACGGCTGGGAGAACCGCCGCCGCCGGGTCCGCGACACCAACGACTGGGTGCGCTTCCGGCTGCCCGCCCAGGGCGCGGTCCGCGCGGTCGAGATCGACACGGCCTACCTCAAGGGGAACGCGGCCGGCTGGATCTCCCTCCAGGGCCGCAACGGCGAGACGGGCGAGTGGTTCGAGATCATCCCCCGCACCAGGCTCCAGCCCGACACCCCGCACCGCTTCCCGCTCCGCGCCCAGGCCGTGGTCACCCACGTCCGCCTGGACGCCTTCCCCGACGGCGGTGTGGCGCGGATGCGCCTGCACGGCTCGCTGACGGAGTCCGGCGCGGCCGCACTGGCCGCCCGCTACGAGGAGTCGGGCGCGTAGTTCCGCCCGGTACCCCCCGCTCCCGCCCGGCGGACGGCTGCGCTGCTGCGCCTGCCCGCCGGGCGGTTTCCAAGAGGGCTACGCGGTCGTTGCCGCCGCGTCCGCCGCACGGGCCCTCAGCGCCCGCTCCACACCCGAACGGGACTCCGAGATCAGCCGGCGCAGGGCCGCGCTCGGCTCGGCCGAGGCCAGCCAGGCGTCCGTGGCGTCCAGGGTCTCCTGCGAGACCTGGAGCGCCGGGTACAGACCGATGGCGACCTGCTGGGCCATCTCGTGGCTGCGCGAGTCCCAGACGTCCTTCACCGCGGTGAAGAACTTCTCCGTGTACGGAGCCAGCAGCTCGTGCTGGTCGGTCTGGACGAAGCCGCCGATGACCGCCTCCTGGAGGGAGTTCGGCAGCTTGTCGGACTCGACGACCGAGGCCCACGCCTCCGCCTTCGCCTCCTGGGAGGGACGCGCCGCACGGGCGGACGCCGCGTGGCGCTCGCCCGCCGCCGTCCGGTCGCGCTCGTACTCGGCGGCGATCTCGTCCTCGTCCAGCAGCCCCGTCGCGGCAAGCCGCTGGACGAAGGCCCAGCGCAGCTCGGTGTCCACGGCCAGGCCCTCGATCGCCTCGGTGCCGTCGAGCAGCGACTGGAGCAGATCGAGCTGCTGGGGGTTGCGGGCCGTGGCCGCGAAGGCACGGGCCCAGGCCAGCTGGTGGTCGCTGCCCGGCTCCGCCGCACGCAGGTGCGCGAGCGTCGCCTCGGTCCACTGGGTCAGCCCCGCCTCACGCCACTGGGGCGCCGAGTACAGGTCCAGCGCCATCTTCACCTGGCGGTGCAGCGACTGGACGACGCCGATGTCCGACTCCTTGCCGACACCGGACAGGACGAGCGACAGGTAGTCCCGCGTGGCCAGCTCGCCGTCCCGGGTCATGTCCCAGGCGGAGGCCCAGCACAGGGCGCGCGGGAGCGACTCGGCGAAGTCGCCCAGGTGCTCCGTGACGACCCGCAGCGACTCCTCGTCGAGCCGGACCTTCGCGTACGACAGGTCGTCGTCGTTGAGCAGGACCACGGCGGGACGGGCGGCGCCGGCCGGGAACGGCACAGTGGTGCGCTCGCCGTCGACGTCCAGCTCGATCCGGTCCGTACGGACCAGCTTCCCGGCCGCGTCGAGCTCGTAGCAGCCGATGGCGATCCGGTGCGGGCGCAGCGTCGGCTCGCCCTTCGCCCCGGCGGGCAGGGCGGGCGCCTCCTGGAGCACGGTGAACGAGGTGACACGGCCGTCGCCGTCCGTCTCGATCTCCGGGCGCAGGATGTTGATGCCGGCCGTCTCCAGCCACGCCTTCGACCAGGTCCTCAGATCGCGGCCGGAGGTCTCCTCCAGCGCGCCCAGCAGGTCCGACAGCTGGGTGTTGCCGAAGGCGTGCGCCTTGAAGTAGGCCTGGACGCCCTTGAAGAACTCGTCCATGCCGACGTACGCCACCAGCTGCTTCAGGACCGAGGCGCCCTTGGCGTACGTGATGCCGTCGAAGTTGACCAGGACGTCGTCCAGGTCACGGATGTCGGCCATGATCGGGTGCGTCGAGGGCAGCTGGTCCTGCCGGTACGCCCAGGTCTTCATGGTGTTGGCGAACGTGGTCCAGGAGTGCGGCCACGCCGAGCCCTCGGCGTACGCCAGGCAGGCGATCGAGGTGTAGGTGGCGAACGACTCGTTCAGCCAGAGGTCGTTCCACCATTCCATGGTGACGAGGTCGCCGAACCACATGTGGGCCAGCTCGTGCAGGATCGTCTCGGCCCGCGTCTCGTACGCCGCGTCCGTCACCTTGGAGCGGAACACGTACTGGTCGCGGATGGTGACCGCGCCCGCGTTCTCCATCGCGCCCGCGTTGAACTCCGGGACGAAGAGCTGGTCGTACTTGGCGAAGGGGTACGCGTAGTCGAACTTCTCCTGGAACCAGTCGAAGCCCAGCCGGGTCACGTCGAAGATCGCGTCCGCGTCGAGGTACTCGGCGAGCGACGGGCGGCAGTAGATGCCCAGCGGGACGGACTGGCCGTCCTTCTCGTAGCTGCTGTGCACCGAGTGGTACGGGCCGGCGATCAGCGCGGTGATGTACGTGGAGATACGCGGCGTCGGCTCGAAGGACCAGATGTCGTCCCGGGGCTCCGGCGTCGGTGAGTTGGAGACCACGGTCCACCCGGCCGGGGCCTTCACGGTGAACCGGAACGTCGCCTTCAGATCGGGCTGTTCGAAGCTGGCGAAGACGCGGCGCGCGTCCGGCACCTCGAACTGGGTGTAGAGGTAGGCCTGCTGGTCGACGGGGTCGACGAACCGGTGCAGGCCCTCACCCGTGTTGGTGTACGAGCAGTCGGCGACGACCTTCAGCTCGTTGGAGCCCGCCGCCAGGTGCGCCAGAGTGATCCGGGAATCGCGGAACACGGCCGCGACATCCAGGGCCTTGCCGTTCAGCTCGACCTCGTGCACGGCCGGGGCGACCAGGTCGATGAAGGTCTCCGCGCCGGCTTCGGCGGATTCGAAGCGCACGGTGGTGACGGACCGGTAGGTCCCGCCCTCCTGCGCTCCGGAGAGGTCGAGATCGATCTCGTACGCGTCCACGGTCAGCAGGCGCGCCCGCTCCTGTGCCTCTTCGCGGGTCAGATTCGTGCCAGGCACGCGGTCATCTCCTTGGTGTGTGATGTTTCCGGTCATCCTTCCACGTGACCTGTACCCAAGGCGATGTCCGTTTTCCGCCGGACCGGGCGGGTGGGGCGGGTCATTCTCGCTGTATGACCAGTTACGAGGCACGCGCGATCGACCCGGCCGCGCTCAAGGAACTGCGCAAGACCGATGACGCGGAACGCCCCTGCGTCCCGTACACCGCCACGGACGCGGGCAGCCCGCTGCGCTGCTGCCTGCGGGGCAGCGAGGTGGGGGAGCGCATTGCCCTCGTCTCCTACGCGCCGCTGCGCCGCTGGGCGGCCATGACCTGGGCGAGGCCGGGGGCGTACGACGAGCAGGGCCCGGTCTTCATCCATGCCGAGGAGTGCGACGGGCCGGCGCCCGGCAGGACCGGCTATCCGTTCTCCCGGGCGGGTGCGCTGCGCACCGTGCGGCGCTACGACGCGGACGGGCACATCGTCGGCGGCCGGCTGATGGAGATCCCGGCGGACGAGGAGCGGGGGTACGACGAGGCCATCGCGGAGGCCTTCGCCGATCCGGAGGTGGCGCTGGTGCACGTACGGGCCGTGGAGTACGGGTGCTTCCACTTCGCGGTGCTACGGGACTGACACCAGTGGTAGCCGCACCGTTCCTGCCATGGGTGGGATGTCAGGCATGAAGATCAGTGTGAGCCTGCCGCGGGAGGATGTCGCCTTCGGCCACGGGCGCGCACACGCACGAGGAGGGGCGGGCCACCGGAACCCGGTGGCCCGCCCCTCCTCGTGCGTGGACGGAGAAGCGGGTGTCAGCCCTTCAGCTCCGCGGCGACCAGCTCCGCGATCTGGACCGCGTTCAGCGCGGCGCCCTTGCGCAGGTTGTCGTTGGAGACGAACAGCGCGAGGCCGTGCTCGACCGTCTCGTCGTTCCGGATACGGCCCACGAACGAGGCGTCCTTGCCGGCTGCCTGGAGCGGGGTCGGGATCTCGGAGAGCTCGACGCCCTCGGCGTCCTTCAGCAGCTCGTAGGCGCGCTCGACGCTGATCGGGCGGGCGAAGCGGGCGTTGATCTGGAGGGAGTGGCCGGAGAAGACCGGGACTCGGACGCAGGTGCCGGACACCTTGAGCTCCGGGATCTCCAGGATCTTGCGGGACTCGTTGCGGAGCTTCTGCTCCTCGTCCGTCTCGAAGGAACCGTCGTCGACGATCGAACCGGCGAGCGGCAGCACGTTGAAGGCGATCGGGCGCTTGTAGACGCCCGGCTCGGGGAAGTCGACCGCGTCGCCGTCGTGCGTCAGCTTGTCCGCGTCGGCGACGACCTTGGAGGCCTGGCCGTGCAGCTCCGCGACACCTGCGACACCGGAGCCGGACACCGCCTGGTAGGTGGCGACCGTCAGCGCGTCGAGCTGCGCCTCCTGGTGCAGCGGGCGCAGCACCGGCATGGCGGCCATCGTGGTGCAGTTCGGGTTGGCGATGATGCCCTTGGGGCGGTTCCTGATCGCGTGCGCGTTGACCTCGGAGACCACCAGCGGGACCTCGGGGTCCTTGCGCCAGGCGGAGGAGTTGTCGATCACCACGGCACCCTGGGCGGCGACCTTCTCGGCCAGCGCCTTCGAGGTCGCGCCGCCCGCGGAGAACAGCACGATGTCCAGCCCGGTGTAGTCCGCCGTGGAGGCGTCCTCCACGGTGATGTCCGTGCCCTCGTACGTGATGGTGGAGCCCGCGGAACGCGCGGAGGCGAAGAGCCGCAGCTCGGCGACGGGGAACTTCCGCTCGGCCAGGATTGCGCGCATGACTGTGCCGACCTGACCGGTGGCGCCGACGATTCCGACCTTCACAGGAACTCCTTCAAGCGTACGAGCGGCACGGTTGCCACTCCATGATGCGTCTGTCCACGGCTTTCTTGTCCAATCCATTGTCCGGGGAGCGGACAGTGCGCGCACAGCACGGCGGGGCGGGAGCTCCACGAGCTCCCGCCCCGCTGTCGTGCAGATCACATGTTCAACGCGGTGCCGCTACGGCGTGACCTTCTCGATCACGACGCTGCCGGTGCCCGCCGCGGTGCCCCGCGCGTTCACCAGCTGGACCTCGCCGAAGAACTGCCGGCCCTCGGGGGCCGCCCCGGCGACCGCGACCTCGGCGCCGACCTGCGCCGATGCACCGGCGGCCAGGTTGACGGCCTTCGACTCGTCGACGGAGATCGTGCCGAGCGACGGCGTGTAGTACACGTCGCGGTAGCCGTACTCGGTGGTCCCGGCCGGGACGTCGTAGCCCTCGACGACGACCGTGTACGTGCCGGCGGTGGGCTTCACCAGACTGACCGCCTCCTCGGAGCCGGCCGTGGTGGAGGAGCCCACCTGGGTGGCGCCCTTGTAGACGTACATGTCGAGGTCGGCGTTGGCGTCCGCGGTGCTTCCGATGGCGACGTCCAGCTTCTCGACGCCCTCACCGATGGTGACCGTGGTGGTCCGGGTGTCGCCGGTGCCGATCGACGGGCGGTCGACCTTGGCCGAGCCCAGCGAGCCGCCCTTGAGCCTGCCTTCCAGGGCGCCCGCGTTGTTGGTGACGGTCCAGTCCACCGTGGCCGGGGTGCCGATCTTCGCCTCGGCGATGGTCTGCACCGCCGGGTCGAAGGTCGCGCCGAGCAGCGAGACATCCAGCTTGTACGGGTTGTCCAGCAGCGGCGACGTACGCCGGGCCTCGACCTCGATCTCCCAGACACCGGCCTGCGGCTTGGCGTACGAGCGCGCGTCGGGGCGGCAGGTGTTGGCCGGGTTCTCGTAGTTCGGGTAGCAGAACGGCGTCCCGCTGTTCTCCACCGCGACCCCGTACGGGTGGATGGAGATGAAGCGGGTCTGGCTGCCCGAGCGCAGGGCGCTCATCGCGACCTCAAGGGTCTTGGCGCCCTCCGGCACGTTCACGAAGTACGACGTGGTGCCGTTGCGCTGCACGGAGCCGGACGCCTTGAACGCGTAGCCCGGCTTCACCAGGTCCTTGGCGACGACGACCGTGGTGAGGATCTGCTGGTCCACACCGGAGGTCTTCGCGTCGTCGAGCTGGAGGATCGCACTGTGCACGCCCGCGCTGCCCGGCTTCGCCTGGACCTTGACCGTCACCGGCTTGCCGAGCGGCAGCGAGACGTCCGGGGAACCGGTCAGCTTGAAGGTGCCGTCGTTGTACTTCCACGACAGCTTGTGCTTGACGTCCTTGTCCGGGCCCGTGGTGCGGGTGACCGTGACGTCGTACGACTTCTTCTGGCCGGCCTTGAGGCCGCCCTCGCGGTCGTACAGGCCGGTACCGAAGCCCGGGGTCTTCAGCGCGAAGTCGATCGCGGTGTCGACCGGGGCCTTGACCTTGTACTCGTGCGCCGGGGCGCCCTGCTTCTGGATCTGCTTCCAGGCGCCGATGATGTCGATCAGACCGGCACCCTGGGCGTGCGCGGGCACTCCCTTGATCTGGGTGGCGGTGCTGGTCAGCGCGGTGCGCAGATCGGCCGGGGGCAGCTCGATGTGCTTCTGCTTCGCGGCGGACAGCAGCAGCGCCGTCGCACCGGCGGCCTGCGGCGAGGCCATCGACGTGCCCTGGAGCATGGAGTAGCCGGCGGGAAGCGAGTAGCCCGACTCCTTGACCGGCGAACCGGGCAGCCAGGTCTGCGTCGAGTTGATCGACGCACCGGGCGCCGTCAGGGTCGGCGTGAAGCCGCCGTCCTCACGCGGACCGCGCGAGGAGAACGGCAGCATGTCGTACTTCTTGGTGACGCCGGAGCCGTAGTTGGCGGCCCAGGTCTCCTTGGAGATGGACGCGCCGACCGAGATGACGTGGTCGGCCAGGCCGGGGTCACCGATGGTGTTGACGCCCGGACCGTCGTTGCCGGCCGAGATGACCAGCTGGACGCCGTAGATGTCGATGAGGCGCTTGTACAGCTCCGCGCGGGCGTTGTTGCCGTCGTTCAGCGGCGGCAGGCCGCCGATCGACATGTTGACGACATCGACACCGCGGTTCACGACGAGGTCGATCATGCCCTCGGTGAGCGCGATGTTGGTGCAGCCGCCGGACCAGGTGCAGGCGCGCGAGGAGACGATCTTCGCGCCGGGCGCGGCACCGTTCATCTTGCCGCCGAACAGGCCGTTCGCGGCGGTGATGCCGGCGACGTGCGTGCCGTGCTCGGACTCGATGACACCGATGCTGACGTAGTCGGAGGTGTCCCCGGCGGCGTTGTAGACGACCTTCTTGCGGGTCTCGACGACGAACGGGATGCGCTCGACGACATCGGTGCGCGGGTCGTCCTTGCCGAAGTAGGAGACCTGGTGCTTCTCCTTGTACGGCTTCAGGACGGCGTCGTCGGAGAAGTCCGCGTTGTTGTTCAGGTCCACCCGGGTGGTGCCGGTGACCGGGTCGTACAGCACGGCCCACACGTCGGTGGTGTCGCCGTCGCGGTTCAGGTCGCCCGCCATGTCGCCGCCCTTGGTGGCGGCCTCGGCGAACAGGCTGATCCTGTACGAGCCCTTGGGCGCGGAGTAGGTGCGGCCCTTGTAGGTGAACGTCGGGCCGGACACGGCGTCCGTCATCCGCAGCCAGGTGCCGTCGCCGTCACTGACCGGGTCGGTGGCCGTCACCCAGTCGGTGATCTTGCGCTCGCCGGTGGTGGTCTTCTGGAGGGCCGGGTGAGCGATGTCGACGCCCGCGTCCAGAACGCCGATGGTCACGCCCCGGCCGTCGGCCTTCGGGTGCTGCTCGACGAAGCTGACCGCGCCCGTCTCGAACGACGGGTTGTACGGGTTCTTCGCCGGCGTCTTCCTGCCGGGCGCCGGGTAGCTGCCCGTCGACTTCGCCTTGGCCTTGGTGCCGGTCGCCCGGTCGGCCGCGGGGGTCGGGTCGTCCAGCATGATCTCCTGCTTGAGATCGATGCCGTGGACGGAGCTCAGCTTCGACGCCGCCTTGATGGTGGCCTCGGCGCTCGCGGTCGGCACGGTCACCCGTACGTACCCGAGCCTGTCGTACGCGCGCCCCAGCACGGAGCCCTTGACGGCGTCCAGTTGCTTGGTGACCTGCTCGGTCGCACCGGGCGCGGTGGCGACCATCATCGTGATGTTCTTCTCGCCCTTGGCCCGTGCCTTGGCGAGCACATCGGCGTCGGCCGTGCCGAGCTTGTCCGCCGTGGCGTTCCCGGCGGCGGCCTTGACGGGGGCGGTTGCCGGGTCGTCGGCGGCGAAGACGGGGGCGACGCCGGTGGCGGCCAGTGCGGCCACCAGGCCGGCGGCGGCCGCGACTCGGGCCGCGCGTCTCGCTCCGGGTATGTAACCGGGGGATTCGGAGGTCATCAGCATCCCTGTATGTGAAAGAGAGAGTCCGGAAATCGGTACCGGATGACCGCTCACCCTTTCGTAAATGACAGGGGTTTGTGGAGAGTTGTGGTGGGAGAGTTGTGTACATGGCGGACTTCCGCCACTGTGGCCGAAGCGTCACGAGGGACGAAACGGTGGATACGAGGTCACTGGGAGTCTCACCGGGGCAGGATCACCACGCACGCGGCCGGCTCGCGCGCGGCCGCCGCCATCAGCGCCGTCCGCACCACGACCGCCTGCTGCTCCAACGCCTCGCGCAGCTTCCTCGGGGAGAGGTGGACGACGGTGACCCCGAGCCGTTCCAGGTGCTCGCGCCGGGCGGCGTACGCGGACCACTCCGCCTCGTGCTCCTCCTGCCGGCGGTCGTCGCCGAGCCGGCTGTACCGCGGGGCCCTGGTGTCCAGTTCGAGGGCGACCGCCTCCTCGGGCCAGTAGGCGTCGACCCCGCCCAGATGCGGGCCGCCGGGCAGTCTCAGGTCCACGTTCCACAGCGGTTCCGGCAGTTCGTACCCCCGCACCAGGTCGTACAGCCGGTCCTCGGCCAGCGCCCGGCCCTCGGCGAGCAGCGAGTCCACCGCGTTCACCACCTGGGGGCGACCCAGCACCTTGGCCCGGTTCAGCTCGCCGACCACGACGGCCGGTTCGCAGTGACCGTCGCGGACCGCCTCGGTGAGCAGCCGGCGTACGGCGAACGCGTCGGCGAGCCCGGCGACCGCATCCGCCAGCGCGCGGGCCACCGGGGCCACCGGCAGCCCGTCCAGCAGCTCGGGCTCCGGCAGCTCGGACGTGCGCACCAGGCGGGCGTACCGGACCGACCGCGGCCGCCGGCCCCGCGGCACCAGCACGTCGATCCGGTCCAGGGAGACGGCGGGCGGCGCGGCGGCGAACCCGTGGAGTGAGAGCGCGGCGAGTCCGGTGACCATCGCCTCGCCGTACGCGGGGTCGGCGCCACCGGTCCGCGCCCCCGCGGCCCGCCGGGCGGAGACCGGTGGCCGTCCCGCGTGCAGCAGGGCGGACCGCAGCCGCTCCCGGCCGCTGAGCGGTCCCGGGTGCAGCACATAGACACCGGGCAGCGGCTGCTGCCACGGACCACCGGTCCGGCACTGCCCGGCGGCCTGCGCGGCGGAGACGCCGCAGGCCTTCAACTGGGCGGCGGAGAGCACGCGTTGCCGCACATCGGAGGTGATTCGGAGAGGGCAGGGGGAGAGCGGGGTGTTCTGGGTCATGCTCCGGGGTATCCCGCGCGCCACCGGGGCCGTAACCCCTGTTACAGGCCCGTCGACATTTCAGGACAACACCGTCCTGAAGTACGGGAGTTCGACAGTCGAAATGGCCCGCCCCGCCAGGGATTGCGAACCGGCCGGAGGGGCGCGCCCACCCTGGGCGAGCGCCTCCCGCCCACGCCCCCGGGACCCGTCCGGCGGTCAGGGATCACACCCCTCGCCGGACGGGCCGGAACAGGCTCAGACCGCCGCCGCCGCGTCACACTCCTGCGCCCGCAGACCCCGGGCGAGGTCGTCCCGCGCCTCCAGCACCAGCCGCCGCAGCGCCGGCGCCGCGTCCGCGTGCGCCGCCAGCCACGCGTCCGCCGCCGCCAGCGTCGAGGCATCGCTCTGGAGGGCCGGGAACAGGCCCTTCACCACGGTCATCCCGATCTGGATCGACCGCTCGGCCCACACCCGCTCGATCGCCTCGAAGTACCTGGCCGCGTACGGCGCCAGCAGCTCCCGCTGCGACGACTGCGCGAAGCCCAGGATGGTGGCCTCCACCAGCGCGTTGGACAGCGCGTCCGACTCCACGACAGCCGCCCACGCCTGCGCCTTGACCGCAGCCGACGGCCGCGAGGCCAGGCACCGCACCTGGTGGCGCTTCCCGGACGCGGTGTCGTCGCGGGCCAGCTCGGCATCGATCGCCGGCTCGTCGGCCGGTCCGTGCGAGGCCAGCGGCGACAGGAACGTCCACCGGAGCTCCTGGTCGACGTCGAGCCCGTCGATCCGGGCCGTTGTGTCGAGCAGCCCGGACAGCAGCTGGAAGTCCGTGTCCGACGCGGCGACCGCCGCGAAGAACCGGGCCCACGCCAGCTGGTGCTCACTGCCCGGCGCCGCGAGCCGCAGCTCGCGCAGCGCGCCCTCGGCCAGCGCCCGGCCGCCCTCCTCGCGCCATGCGGGCGCCGCGTAGTGCACCAGCGCGGTCCGGGTCCAGGCGTGCAGCATCTGCAGGACACCGATGTCCGTCTCCCGGCCGGAGAAGTCCAGGACCAGCGAGACGAAGTCGCGGGTCGGCATCAGGCCGTCCCGGGTCAGGTTCCACAGCGCGGACCAGCACAGCGCCCGCGCGAGCGGGTCCGTGATGTCACCGAGGTGCGAGCGGAGCGTGGCCAGCGACACCTCGTCGAAACGGACCTTGCAGTACGTCAGGTCGTCGTCGTTGACGAGGATCAGCTCGGGCCGTTCGGCCCCGGCCAGCTCCCCGATCACCGTGCGCGGCCCCGCCACGTCCACCTCGGCCCGTGCGTAACGCACCAGGTCGCCGCCGGAGTCGCGCCGGTACAGACCGACCGCGACGCGGTGCGGGCGCAGCTCCGGGTAGGACCGGTCCGCCTCCTGGAGGACGGCCAGTTCGGTGATCCGGTCCGCGGCGTCGTACGTCACCAGCGGGGTCAGCGCGTTGACGCCCGCGGTCTGCAGCCAGGAGCGCGACCAGCCGGTCATGTCCCGCCCGGACGTCTCGGCCAGCACCGACAGCAGGTCGCCCAGCTGGGTGTTGCCGTACGCGTGCTTCTTGAAGTAGCGCCGGGCGCCCTCCATGAACGCGTCCCGGCCCACATAGGCCACCAGCTGCTTGAGCACCGAGGCGCCCTTGGCGTAGGTGATGCCGTCGAAGTTGAGCTTGGCGTCCTCCAGGTCACGGATGTCGGCCGTGACCGGGTGTGTGGACGGCAGCTGGTCGGCGCGGTAGGCCCAGGACTTGCGGTTGTTGGCGAAGGTGATCCAGCCGTCCTCGAACCGGGTCGACTCCACCATGGCGAAGACGCCCATGAAGTCGGCGAACGACTCCTTGAGCCACAGGTCGTCCCACCACTGCATGGTGACGAGGTCGCCGAACCACATGTGCGCCATCTCGTGCAGGATGACGTTGGCCCGGCTCTCGTACGCCGCCTGCGTCACCTTCCCGCGGAAGATGTACTCCTCGCGGAACGTGACGCAGCCCGGGTTCTCCATCGCGCCGAGGTTGTACTCGGGCACGAACGCCTGGTCGTACTTCCCGAACGGGTACGGGTAGTCGAAGTTGTCGTGGAAGAAGTCCAGGCCCTGCTTGGTGATCAGGAAGACGTCGTCGGCGTCGAAGTGCCGGGCGAGCCCCTTGCGGCACAGCGCGCCGAGCGGGATCTCCAGCTTCGTGCCGTCGTCGAAGGTGCGGGTGTAGGAGTCGGTCACGTAGTGGTACGGGCCGGCCACGACCGCGGTGATGTACGTGGAGATCGGCTTCGTCTCGGCGAACCGCCAGACGCCGCCGTCCCGGGACTCCTCGGCGCCGTTGCTCCAGACCGTCCACGCCTCGGGCGCCGTCACCCGGAAGCGGAACGGGGCCTTCAGGTCGGGCTGCTCGAAGTTGGCGAAGACGCGCCGCGAGTCCGCCGGCTCGTACTGCGTGTAGAGGTAGACCTCGCCGTCCTCCGGGTCGACGAAGCGGTGCATCCCCTCGCCGGTCCGGCTGTACGCGCACTGCGCGTCCACCACCAGGACGTGTTCGCCCTCCGGCAGATCCGCCAGCGCCACCCGGGTCCCGTCGAAGACGGCCGCCGGGTCCAGCGCCGTGCCGTTCAGCGTCACCGCGTTCACGGCCGGAGCGATCAGATCGGCGAAGGTCGACGCACCGGCGCGCGCCGTGCGGAACCGGATCGTGGTCACCGAGCGGAACGTCCGCGGACCGGAGTCCGGCCCGCCGTCCCCGCCGGGCTCACCGATGGCGGACCGGACGTCGAGCTCGACGTCGTATCCGTCGACGGTCAGCAGCTCGGCCCGCTCGCGGGCCTCGTCGCGGGACAGGTTTTCACCGGGCACGAGCACACTCCTTTGTGTCACGTTCGAATAGTTTGATCCTCCCACGCCACCTCCCGGCCCGGCACTCGGGAATGGCCGGAGCGTCCTGCGGTGTTCTCGCGCACAGATGGAGATCGGTCCGCTTGAGGAGAGACATGTCTGACAACAGCACGGCCACCCGCAAGATCCCCGCCGATTTCTGGTTCGACCCGCTCTGTCCCTGGGCCTGGATGACCTCCCGCTGGATGCTGGAGGTGGAGAAGGTCCGCGACGTCGAGGTCCGCTGGCACGTGATGAGCCTGGCCGTGCTCAACGAGGACCGGCTGGACGAGCTGCCCGAGGAGTACCGCGACCTGCTGGAGAACAAGGCCTGGGGCCCGGTCCGCGTGGTGATCGCCGCCCAGCAGAAGCACGGCGACGACATCGTCGGACCTCTCTACACGGCGCTCGGCACCCGCTTCCACAACCAGGGCGAGGGCCCGACCCGCGAGGCGATCGCGGGCGCGCTGAAGGACGTCGGCCTGCCGGCCGAGCTCGCGCAGTACGCCGACTCCGACGCGTACGACGCCGAGCTGCGCGCCTCCCACAAGGAGGGCATCGACAAGGTCGGCCAGGACGTCGGCACCCCGGTCATCGCCGTGCCGGGCGCCAACGGCGAGCAGATCGCCTTCTTCGGCCCGGTCGTCACCCCCGCGCCGAAGGGCGAGGAGGCGGCGAAGCTGTGGGACGGCACGCTGCTGGTCGCGTCGATTCCCGGCTTCTACGAGATCAAGCGGACCCGGACGGCGGGGCCCGACTTCACGTGACCACCAGGGTGCGGGCACCGTGCGTCACGGAGCCCGCACCCGGCGCAGCCCCAGTGAACGGAGAACCGCATGAGGGTACGGCCCGGACGCCCGTCCGAAGCCGCGGAACTGACCGGGCTCGCCCTGCGCTCGAAGGGTCACTGGGGCTACGACGAGGCGTTCCTTGCCGCCTGCCGTGACGAACTCACCATGGCCCCCGCCGACATCGACCGCCGCCGGACCGCGGTCGCCGAGGAGGACGGCCGGGTCCTCGGCTTCACCACGCTGGAGGGAGCGCCGCCCGCCGGCGTGCTCGGCATGATGTTCGCCGAGCCGGACGCGCTGGGGCGCGGGGTGGGCCGGCTGCTCTTCGGGCACGTCGTCGCCGAGGCCCGCAGGCTCGGCTTCGCGCGCTTCACGATCGACGCCGATCCGAACGCCGAGGGGTTCTATCGCGCCATGGGAGCCGTCCGTATCGGGGCGACGCCGTCCGGATCGGTCCCGGGCCGCGAGCTGCCGCTGCTGGAGTTCACACTCACGCCACGCTGAACCCTTGCCGCGGGCTCGCACTCTCGTTCATGATCGGCGGCATGTCAGCCGACGTCCCCGCGGACATGACACCGGACCCGGAGCCGGACCCCCGCCTGCCGCGCCAGGTCCGGATCGGACACGGGCTCGGCTCGCCGCGCACCGGCACGTTCGCCGTCCTGCCGGGGCCGGCCCCGCGCCACCACCTCGCCGGCGTCCCGGCCGCCGCGAGCCCGTGGCCGCCGCACCGGTCCCGAGCCCCGCTCCAGGAAGAGCCCGCCCATGCCGACTGACCCCGTACCCGCCGTTCCCGCCGCCGACGTACTCGCCGAACTCGGCGCCCTGCGCGGCGCCGACGCCCCCACCCGGGGCGGCCGGACCTTCGCCTACGTCTACGACGCGGGCCTGGAGGGCCTCGACGAGCTGGCGGCCGCCGCGTACTCGGCGTACGCGACCGTCAACGGCCTGGATCCCACGGTCTTCCCGAGCGTCGCCCGGCTGGAGAACGACGTGGTGGGCGCGGCGGCCGCGCTGCTGGGCGGGTCCGGCGCACAGGGCACGTTCACCAGCGGCGGTACGGAGTCGATCCTGCTGGCGGTGAAGACCGCCCGCGACCACGCGATGGCCGAACGCGGGGTGACCGGGCCCCAGCTGGTCCTGCCGTCCACCGCACACGCGGCCTTCCACAAGGCGGCCGCCTACCTGGGCCTGGAACCGGTCGTGGTGCCCGTCGACCGGTCGACGTACCGGGCCGACGCCACCGCCATGGCCGCCGCGATCACCCCGGACACCGCCCTGGTGGTCGCCTCGGCGCCCTCGTACGCGCACGGGGTGATCGACCCAGTCCCCGAGATCGCCGCGGCCGCCGCCGAACGGGGCGTCCTGTGCCATGTGGACGCCTGCATCGGCGGCTGGCTGCTGCCCCATCTGCGGCGCGCGGGACAGGAGATACCGCCGTTCGACCTCTCCGTCCCCGGCGTCACCTCGCTCTCCGTGGACCTGCACAAGTACGGCTACGCGGACAAGGGCGCCTCCGTGGTGCTCTACCGGGACGCCGGGCTCCGCCGCCACCAGTACTTCGCCCACGCGGGCTGGCCCGGCTACCCGGTCGTCAACCCGACCGTCCAGGGCACCAAGCCGGCAGGGCTGCTGGCGCAGGCGTGGGCGGTACTGCGGTACGTCGGCGAGGACGGCTACACCGCACTGGCCGCCCGGGTGGCCGAGGCCTCCGGCCGGCTGCTCGCGGGGCTGCGCGCGACGGCGGGCGTACGGGTGCTCGGCGATCCCTCGGCCGGACTCGTCGCCTTCACCGTCGTGGACGGCCCGGACGGCGAGCCCGGACTGAGCCTGCTGCTGCACCTCGCGGACGAGATGCGCGAGCGCGGCTGGTACCTCCAGCCGCAGCTCTCCTTCGACGGGCTGCCGCCCAACCTCCACCTCACCCTCACCCCGGCCACGGTCGGCCAGGTGGACGCCCTGCTCACCGACCTCGATACGGCGCTGCACGCGGCCCGCGCCCTGCCCCCGGTCGCGGTGGACCCCGCCCTCGCCGAGCTGGCCGCGGGGCTCGACCCGTCGAAGCTCGGCCCGGACGAGATCGAGGCGGTCCTGGCCTTCGCGGGCCTCACCGGCGACGGCGGCCTGCCGGCCCGGATGGCCCCGGTCCTGATCCTGCTGGACGCCCTGCCCGGCCCGCTGAAGGAACGGCTGCTCGCGGAGTTCGTGGGGTCGGTCTTCCGGATCTGACGGCCGGTTCGGCGACCGGGCCGAGCCGGTCGGCCGGAAGCTCCGGCACGGTCTCCTCCCGCACTTCGCGCACCGCCGCCGGCACATCGCCCTCACCGGCCCCGACCCCGCCGCCGACCGTGAACCACCAGCGTGCCCCCACAGCAACAGCAGCCCTTCCGGCCCTGCTCTCCCGTACGGCTCAGGAGTAGAAGTTCCGCTGCCACCGGTGCTTGGCCAGCACGCCGAGCTGGTCCGCGGTGAGCGGACGCCCGTCGCTGAGCGCGGTGTTGCGCTCCACGTTGCGCACACTGCGCATACCGGGGATGACGGTGGAGACCGCGGGCGAACTCAGCACGAACCGCAGCGCGTACTCCGCGACCGCGTCCTGCTCGATGCCCAGGTCCGCGACGATCGCCGCCACCCGCCGTTCGACCTGGGCCGGTCGGTCGTCGCGGAAGTAACGGTTGCGCCAGTCGCCCTCGGGGAACGTCGTGCCGGCGGTGATCCGGCCGGTCAGCCCGCCCTCGTCCAGGGCCACCCGGACGATGACCCCGACACCGTGCTCCTCGCAGGCCGGCAGCAGTTCGTCGGCCGGTGCCTGGTCGAACACGTTGTAGATGACCTGGACGCTGTCCACCGCACCGCTGCGGACCAGCGCGAGCGCGCTCTCGGGCCGGTGGTCGTTGACGGAGACCCCGAACAGGCGGATCTTCCCCTCCCGCTTCAGCTCGGCGACCGTTTCCAGCCAGTCCCCGCGCCCCACCCACTCGTCGTGCCAGACGTGGAACTGGAGCACGTCGAAGTGGTCCAGGCCGGATGCGCGCAGACTGGTCTCCAGGCTCGTACGGATGTACTCGCCCGGGAACGCCTGCGCCGGGTCCGTGCCGTCCGCCGGGGGCCACACCCCGTTCTTCGGCGGCACCTTGGTCGCGACCAGTACGTCGTCCCCGGCCCGCTCCCGCACGACCTGTCCGACGATGCGCTCGCTCTCGCCGTAGCCGCGCGCCGTGTCGATGAAGTTCACGCCGAGGTCGACGGCCCGGTGGAGGGCGCGTACGGATTCGTCCTCCGTCGCGCCCACCCAGCTGGACTCGCCGATGCCCCACGCGCCGTAGCCGATCTCGGACACCGGCAGTCCGCTGCGTCCCAGCTCGCGGTAGCGCACAATCATCCTCCACGTCATGGTTCCCGTGCCGGCCGGAGCCAGGGCTCCGTACCGGCAAATGACCTTGACGATAGGTGACTTGTGCGTTGAGGTCAGGCGATTTTCGGTGCGTCGGCCCACGGTACGGGCGCGGCGCGCGGCCCGGGGCCGGTGCGCCTACGGGCTGACCAGGCTGTGGACCGTGACCGGGTCGCCGACGCTCACCACGCCCTCGCAGACCACCGCGTTCTTCACGCCGAAGCTGACCCGGTTGCCGTACTCCGCCTCGCGCCGGTACGTCGCCAGGGTCCGGACCGGTTCCGGGCCCCTGCGGCGGCCGGTGCTCTGGTCGACGAGCGGGACGCTGCACCGCATCGCCCTTACCGAGTGGGCGAGTTCGACGGAGCCCAGGGTCATCCGGTGCACCCGGTCCTCGAAGTGCGGTTCGTCCTTGCCGGTCAGGACGATGTTGGGCCGGAAGCGGTCCATCGGGACGGCGTCGGCGTCGCCCCGTGCGGCGATCCGGGCGTTCAGGTCGTCCAGGGAGGCCGTCGAGGTGACCAGCACCGCGTGCGCGTCGGCGAAGTTGACCTTGCCGGGGGTGTCGCCCCAGCCGTCCCGGTCGAAGCCGGGGGCCGCACGCACCAGGCGGGACTTGGCTCCCAGCACGTCGGAGAACCATTCCGCGGCCGTGTCCCCCTGGTCGACGGCCGGGCCGAGGGGGCGGTCGAACATGCTGACGTCGCGGCGCGGGCCGTCCCGGTCGACGTCCAGACGCAGGGGTTCGACGCCCTCGGCGCAGAGCGTCAGCACCGCACCGGACCGCAGGATCCCGACCCTGATCGCGGCCATCGCGGGGTGCGTGCGCTGGCTGCGGAAGGCGCCGTCCGCGGCGTCCACCACCATGAAGGTCCGGTCGTGCTCAAGGCCGGTACCGATGACCTGCGCGGAGCCGGCAGCGGTCCCCGCGCAGCCCTTGACCGGGTAGTACACCAGCTCTCGCACGGTGATCGTCATGATGTCCTCTCCGGAAAACACGCTGGGGCCCCATCATCCCATTCACCTCGCATGAGGTAAGTTCCCTTTAGGAACTTAGTTGGGTCGAGAGGGGAACATGCCATGACGCAGCCGCGGTGGGCCGAGGTCGACGACTACTTCAACGCTCTGCTGGTGGGCTCGGACGAGGCACTGGAAGCGGCGGTGGAGGCCAGCGACAGGGCCGGGCTGCCGGCGATCCAGGTCGCCGCCAACCAGGGGAAGCTGCTGAACCTGCTGGCCCGGCTCCAGGGGGCGCGCACCGTTCTGGAGATCGGCACCCTGGGCGGATACAGCACCATCTGGCTGGCCCGCGCGCTGCCCGAGGGCGGCAGGGTCGTCACACTCGAAGCCGATCCGGAGTGCGCCGAGGTGGCGCGCCGGAACATCGAGCGCGCCGGCCTGGCGGATGTCGTGGAGATCCGGGTCGGCCTGGCCCTCGACACGCTGCCGGAGCTCGCGGAGCAGGGGTACGGGCCGTTCGACGTCGTGTTCATCGATGCCGACAAGCCGAGCAACCCCGACTACCTGGCCTGGTCGCTGAAGCTGACCCGGCCCGGGAGCCTGATCGTCGCCGACAACGTCGTGCGCGACGGAGAGGTGGTCGACGCCGGGAGCAAGGACCCGAAGGTGCAGGGGGTGCGCCGGTTCACCGAACTCGTCGCGGCCGAGCCGACCTTGACCGCGACCGCACTGCAGACCGTAGGCAGCAAGGGGTACGACGGGCTGCTGATGGCCCTCGTCACCGGCTAGGCCCCGGAGCCGGGTTGATACGATCACGCCTTCCCGGCCATCACCTCGTGGAGAGACCATTGCAGCGCCCCCTTGTCCCGCTTGTTGTCGCCGCGGCACTGCTATGCGCTGGATG
Source organism: Streptomyces sp. NBC_01260 (assembly GCF_036226405.1). Lineage (NCBI taxonomy): Bacteria > Bacillati > Actinomycetota > Actinomycetes > Kitasatosporales > Streptomycetaceae > Streptomyces > Streptomyces sp. NBC_01260. The sequence goes on from NZ_CP108464.1 coordinate 5,675,868, forward strand.
CTCCGGGGAATCGGGATCGGGATCGCGATCGGCGCGAGAGGCGGAGAAGCCCGGGAAAGCCTCCCAGTCCCACTCGGCGGCGGACCACGGGGCAGCGGTACGGGCCGCGGTGGCCGCGACGAAAAGGAGCAGCGCCCGGATCGATGAGCAGATCGAGATAGGGGACGGCACCACCAACTACGTCGTCTCGATCAAGGGTGACTTCGACTGGGCGGGCGCCAGGGGGCGCCTCGGGGTTGCCCTCCACAATGCGGCGACTCCTCGGAAGACGTCGCCCCGCATGGAGGAGATCTTCGACGGCGAGACGGTCTACATGGGTGGATTCGCCGAGATGGAAGGCTCCTGGGGATCGATTCGCCGGGACAAGGCCGAGGCTCATTACGTGCTGCGGGCACCGATGAACGACCCCGAACACGTCTTGCGCCAGGTGGCGCAGATGCGCCAGACCTCGAAGGTCGGCGAGGAGACAGTGAGCGGCACGCCCGCAGTTCACTACCGCGGTGTGCTCACCGATGAGACGGTCACGCTGCGGATGGCGAAGGACATGCGGGCCAAGATCGGCACCATGCGAGAACAGGTTGGTGGGATCACCGTGTACGCGGATGCCTGGGTCGACCGGAACGGGCGGATCGTGCGCACCAGGCTCGACTGGCCCATGGGAGCGGCGGGCGCCAGGGCGACGATGGATCTGGCGGACCACGGGAAGGCGGTGCGGGTGAATGCTCCGGACCCCGGCAAGGTCGTCCTCATGCCGGCTGTCGGCGGCCCGCTGCCCGGCTGACCTGCCCCCTGCCGCGCAACATGACAGAAGGGCCCTCGCCTGTCTCGTTCAGGCGGGGGCCCTTCTTCCATCCGCATGCCCGGTGAGGGTTGAGGGGACGATCACGAGGCAGGACGTTCATGTGCCTCCCGGCCAGGGGGCGAGCAGCAGTACGTCGGCGCGCTCCTCGGCGGCCGCGCAACGCTTCGCCGGTTCACCGAACTCGTCGCGGCCGAGCCGAGGTTGACCTCGACCGTGCTGCAGACCGTGGGGGCATGGGACACGACGGGCTGATGATCGCCCTGGTCTGTGGCTGACACCTGCATGGGATGCTCGCGATGATCAAGGCAAGCGGTCTCTCCGGCGGCGGCGAAGTGTCGGTGCACGTACCGGAGAGGGGGGCCCGTGCCCCGGGGTATCGACTTCAGTTTCGGCGACGCCCCGGTGCTGCTCGAACTCGACGACTACGACGAGCCGGTGCGGGTGAAGCAGCCCAGCCGTGCGGACATCGTTCGCGCCGAAGAGGTGCAGGGGCTGGACCTGACCTCCGGCTGACTGCCGGCCGGCACAGCGCTCCGGGACAAGGCCGAAAGGGCTTTTCTCCGCCTCGGGGCGAGCCCCTGCCTGCTCGCCCCGAGCTGGACAGCGTTCGGCGTCGGGAGAGGAAAACGTTCGACAGGTGGGGCGGGGGCGGTGATGATCGGATGCATGAGTTTGCGCATAAGTGACCCGGTTCGTATCGGCACGGAACAGGTGGCGGGAGGGCGGCTGCTGGGCTGGGCCGAGTGGGGGCCGCTGGACGGGGTGCCGGTGCTGTTGTCGCCCGGTGCGGCTACCAGCAGGCATCTCGGGTTCGGTGCCGATGTGCTGGACGGGCTCGGTGTGCGGCTGATCTCCGTCGACCGCCCCGGTCTGGGGGTCTCCTCGCCTGCGCCGGGGCGTACGTTCGGTGACTCCGTCGGCGACGTCCGCGCGTTCGCCGCCCTGCGTGGCCTGGAGCGGCCCCTGATGGTCGGCAACTCGCAGGGGGCGCCCTTCGCCCTCGCCTGTGCCGCTGCCGGAGTGGTCGGCGCGCTCGCGGTGGTCTCCGGCGCGGACGAGGTCGCCGCACCTCGGTTCGCCGACGCGCTTCCGGACGAACTGCGGCACCTCGTCGAACTGGCGGTGTCCGACCCGGCCGCCGCAGAGAAGCTCTTTGCCGGGTTCACCCCGCAGGTGATGTGGGACATGGTCATGTCCGGCAGCCCGGAGTGCGACCTCGCCGTCTATCGACAGCCCGCGTTCGCGGCCGCCTACCGGCGCGCGCTCGACGAAGCCTTCGCGCAGGGGGCCGACGGCTATGCCCGGGACACCGTTCTGGCCATGGGGCACTGGGGCATCGAACTCTCGGACATCGACGTACCGGTGGACCTCTGGTACGGGGAGAAGGACACCGGCCACTCGCCCGACCAGGGGGCCGGTCTGACCTCGCGCATCCCCCGGGCGGTCCGGCACCTGGTGCCGGATGCCGGCGGGGCGGTGCTCTGGACACACGCCGAGCAGGTGCTGAGCACCCTGCTGAAGCACACCCCTGCCTCCTGACCCCTACCCCTGGCGCGGAACGTGACAGAAGGACCCCCGCCTGTCACGTCCAGGCGAGGGTCCCCCCTTCATCCGCCTGCCCGGTGAAGGTTGAGAAGACGATCACGAGGCAGGACGTTCAAGCGTGCCTCCCGGTCAGGGGGCGAGCAGCAGCACGTCGGCGCGCTCCTTGGCGGCCGCGTACCGCTTCGCCACGTCCTGCCAGTTGACGACGCGCCACATCGCCTCGATGAAGTCGACCTTCTGGTTCTTGTACTGGAGGTAGAAGGCGTGCTCCCAGGCGTCGAAGACCAGGACCGGGACGGAGCCCTGGCCGACATTGCCCTGGTGGTCGTAGACCTGCTCGACGATCAGCCTGCCGCTGACCGGCTCGTACGCGAGGACGCCCCAGCCGGAGCCCTGCGTGGTGGCCGCGGCCTTCGTCAGCTGGGACTTGAAGCCCGCGAAGGAGCCGAAGGATTCGGTGATCGCGTCCGCGAGGCCGCCGACACCGTCCGCGGCGAGGGGCTCGCCGCCGCCGTCACCGGTCATGTTGTGCCAGTAGATCGAGTGCAGGATGTGGCCGGAGAGGTGGAACGCGAGGTTCTTCTGGAGCCCGTTGATCGCTCCCCAGGCCTCCTTGTCGCGCGCCTCCTCCAGCTGCTCCAGGGTGTCGTTCGCGCCCTTCACGTACGCGGCGTGGTGCTTGTCGTGGTGGAGCTCGACGATCTGCGGATTGATGACCGGTTCGAGCGCCGCGTAGTCGTACGGGAGTTCCGGGAGCGTGTACGTGGCCATGATTCGAACCCTCCAGCTGCTGTCCTGTTGTTATTGCAATCTATATGCAAGAGCAGGCTAACAGCAGCAGTGGCTGAGGGGAGATCAGTCCTTCGGCGTAGGACTCCGGCCCTCCCCCGTCCGCGCGGCCCGACCTCCCCGGCCCGTACCCGGCGCCCCCTCATCCGCAGCAGTCCGCGGGCTTCGGTCCGCCGGCGGCCCTCAGGCCCCCGCACCCGCGGAGCGCCGCTGCCGCAGGACGCCGATGACGATCAGTACCGCCGTCAGCGCGCCCGTCGCCAGCAGCTGGTCGCGGGTGTCGGGCTGGCGGAGCATCAGGAAGAAGATGCCGACCATGGCCACCAGGGCCACCACCGTCAGGACCGGGAACAGCCACATCCGGACCACCAGCTTCTGCGGCTCCTCGCGCTCCAGCCGGGCGCGCAGGATCAGCTGGGAGACGGCGATGAAGATCCAGACGACCAGGATCACCGCGCCGGTCATGTTGAGCAGCCAGGGGAAGACGTCGTCCGGACGCCAGTAGCTCAGCAGCACGCACAGGAACCCGAACACGGACGAGACCAGGACCGCGCGGCGCGGCACGCCGGACGAGACCCTGCCGAGCCGCTTCGGGCCCTGGCCGCGGGCGACCAGGGAGCAGGCCATGCGCGAGGCACCGTAGATGTTGGCGTTCATCGCGGAGAGCAGCGCCACCAGGATGACCACGTTCATGATCTCCGCGGCGCCGCTGATGCCGAGGTGGTCCAGGGCCGCGTAGAAGGGGCCGACCGACACGACCTTCGGGTCGTCCCACGGGACCAGCGTGACGATGACCGCCATCGAGCCGACGTAGAAGAGCGCGATCCGCCACATCGCCGTCCGCACGGCCTTCGCGACACCGCGCACCGGGTTCTCGGACTCGGCCGCGGCGATGGTGACGGTCTCCAGACCGCCGTACGCGAAGACGGAGGCGAGCAGCCCGATGACCAGCCCCTCGGAGCCGTTCGGCATGAAGCCGCCCTCACCGCTGAGGTTGGCGGTGCCGGGGGCGTCCGTGTCCGGGAGCACGCCGAGGACCGCCAGCACGCCCAGCACCAGGAACAGCGTGATCGCGACGACCTTGAGCGCGGCGAACCAGAACTCGAACTCGCCGAACTTCGTCACCGAGGCCAGGTTCGTCCCCAGGAACACCACCATGAACAGCGCCACCCAGGCCCACTCCGGAGTCCCGGGCAGCCAGCCGGTGACGATCTTCGCCGCCCCGATCCCTTCGAGGCCGACGGCGACGCAGAGCAGCACCCAGAACGCCCAGCCCGCCGTGAACCCCGCCCACGGGCCGATCGCCCGCTCGGCGTGCACGGAGAAGGAGCCGGACGCCGGATTGGCCGCCGACATCTCGCCGAGCATCCGCATCACGAGCATGACCAGCAGCCCGGAGCAGGCGTACGCGATGACGATGGAGGGGCCCGCCGCGGCGATTCCCGCGCCGGAGCCGACGAACAGCCCGGCGCCGATGACACCGCCGAGGGCGATCATCGACAGATGGCGCTGCTTGAGTCCGTGGGTGAGGGCCGAGTCGGTCCCGTTGGCGGAGGTGACGGCCGGGGTGCCGGTGGGGGGAGGCACGGAGGTCCGAGGCATGGACGAACTCTGTTCGCTCGGTGAGATGGGGGGACGTGTCCCAGTCTGGACGCGCGCACCGTTCAGGCGGAACGGATGTCCGCTATACGGGCACCATGCTCACACAAGGTGCACATCCCGCTGCTCGGAGCGGGGCGCCGCAGGGGCGCCGCCAAGGCTCTTCCGGAGCCCTTGCCGCGACTCTGCCGCGACTCCGCCGCGGTCCTGCTGTGACCCTGACGCGGTCCGGTCGCCGTCCGGTCGCCGTCCGGTCGTTTAGAGGGAGTCAACAGTCGGCTCCCGGTGCCCTTCCCGGTCAGCAGGTGGTTGATCCGCTCCCACCTCAGTGATGAGCATCACGTCCAGGGGTGATTGTGTGCCGCTCTTTGTGCGAATCCCACCAATCCCTCAACCGCCGCTTTGTGGGCCGCTGATGGTGATCGGGTGTGGCTGCGTCGGATAGCGTCGGGCTCAGCCCTGTCCCCACCTGCCCTCACCTCGCGGAGTCCCGATGAGTACTGCTGCCGCCGCCCCCGTCCGTACCGGAGCGGTCCTCGCCGACCTGCTGCCCGCCGCCCGGCACCGCTACGCCGTGGACACCGCCCTGGTGCTCGGCGGCGCCGCGCTCACCGGCATAGCCGCCCAGATCGCCGTGCCGGTCCCCGGCTCCCCGGTCCCGGTCACCGGTCAGACCTTCGCCGCGCTCCTGGTCGGCACCGCGCTCGGCGCCCGCCGCGGCTTCCTGGCCCTCGCCGTGTACGCGCTCGTCGGCATGGCGGGCATGCCGTGGTTCTCGGCCGGCAGTTCCGGTGCCGGCGGTGCCTCGTTCGGCTATGTGCTCGGCATGCTGCTCGCCGCGACCGTGGTCGGCGGCCTCGCCCGCCGCGGCGGCGACCGTTCGGTGCTGCGTACGGCGGGCACCATGGTGCTCGGTTCGGCGCTCATCTACGCGGTCGGCGTGCCCTATCTGGCGCTGTCCACCGGCATGTCGGCGAGCGCCGCGATCGCGGCCGGCCTGACGCCGTTCCTGCTCGGCGACGCGCTGAAGGCGGCGCTCGCGATGGGCGCGCTGCCCGCGTCCTGGAAGCTCATCGGGCGTCGCGGCTGATGCCGTAACTCCCTCCGAAGAGGCTCGCCGGGTCGTACTGCGACACCAGACCGGCGAGCCTCTTGTGCGTCCGCGGGTCGTGGAAGCCGTCGGTGCGGTCCCCGCCGCCGAAGGAGAAGTTCAGCGAACGGCCCACGACGAGCGGGGCGACGGCCCGGGCCACCTCTTCGTACAGGGCCCGGACGGAGGTCACGTCCGTACCGTCGAGCGGTGACAGCAGCCGCAGCAGGAATCCGGCCTCGCGGAACGGCACCGCGTTCTCCGCGGCCGGCCCGGTGGCCAGTGCGCCGCCCAGGTGGTTGAGCTGGACCACGGTCATCATCGGGGCCTTCCGGCCGGTCAGCTCCAGCACCCGCGCCGCGCGTTCGGGGTCCAGTCCGCTCAGCATCAGCCCGTCCCCGTAGTACGCGTGCGGAAACGGCGGGTCGTTGTGGATGGTGTGGCTGTCGGTGTACGGCATCTCCCGCAGCGAGTCCGCCGACGCGGGCCCGATCGCCCGCAGGGGCACGACGAGGCGTTCGCCCTCGGCCGCGCTGCCGGTGTACGCGACCCGTACGGAGATGACGTACCGGCCCCGCATCGGCTCCGGCATCTGCGGCACGTCCGGGTACACGAGTGCGGCCACCGACGACGTCAGCGCGTCGGGCACGGTCCGGGTCCACTCCAGATAGCGCCGGAGCACCCGCGCACCGGTCTCGCCGTCCCCGTCGAAGGCGAGCGAGCCGCCGTACAGCCGGGCCACCGGGGCGAGGCCGGTCTCCAGCCCCGTCACCACGCCCAGCCGGTGCCCGCCGCCGCGCAGCCCCCAGAACAGCTCGGGCTCGTCCTGCGGGGTGACATGGCGCGGCACCCCGTCGCCCGTCACCACATCGAGTGAGCGCACATGGTCGGCGGCGTACCCGAACTCCCGGGCCAGGATGCCCAGCCCGCCGCCCAGCGTGTAGGAGACGGCGCCCACCCCGGGGGCGGAGCCGTTCAGCGGGGCGAGCCCGTGCGGTGCCGCCGCCTCGACCACCTGCCCCCAGGTGGTGCCCGCCCCGACGGCGGCGGTGCGGCGCACCGGGTCGATCCGTACGGAGTCCATCCGGGCGGTACTGATCAGGACCCCGCCCTCGACGGCGCCCGGCAGGCCGTGCCCGGTGGCGTGGACGGCGACCCGGAGCCCGCCCGCGGCGGCGCGTGCCACGGCGTCACGTACGTCATCGGCCCCGGCGGCCTCGACGACGAGGTCCGGGCGGATCGTGAAACCGGTCTGGAATCCGGACGGGAATCCGGACCGGGAACCGGCAGGGGCGGCAGTCATGGCGGAGGCTCTCCAGTCGCTCGCTCGATGGGCTGACGAAGGAGAGCCTCCCCGGTATACCTGACAGGGACCGTCAGGTATGGGTGATCAGCTGTCGACGGTCCCGGCCGGGACGTCGCCGCGGGGCCGGCGCGCCTCACGCACCAAGGAGAAGGCCACCACCAGGACCGCGACCAGCAGCGAGAGCAGCACCTGCTCGCGTCCCGCGTCATCGGTCAGCATGTAGACCAGCACGAACGAGATCATCGCGATGGTCGCCCAGGTCAGGTACGGGAAGAGCCACATCCGCACGACGAGCTTCTCGGGCGACTCGCGCAGGATGATGCCGCGCATCCGCAGCTGGGTGAAGCAGATGACCAGCCAGACGAACAGGGCGACCGCACCGGAGGAGTTCAGCAGGAACGCGAAGACGGTGTCCGGCCATTGGTAGTTGAAGAAGACGGCGACGAACCCGAAGACGACCGAGGACAGGATGGCCGCCTGCGGCACGCCCCGCTTGTTGGTCCGGGCGAATGCCTTCGGGGCGTCACCGCGGCCGCCGAGCGAGAAGGCCATCCGCGAGGCCGTGTAGAGGCCGGAGTTGAGACAGGACAGCACGGCCGTCAGCACGATGACGTCCATCACCTGGCCGGCGTGCGGGATGCCGATCGAGTCGAGCGCGGCGACGTAGCTGCCCTTCTCCATGATCGAGGCGTCGTTCCACGGCAGCAGGGTCAGCACGACGAAGATCGAGCCCAGGTAGAAGACGGCGATCCGCCAGATCACGCTGTTGGTGGCCTTCTGGACGGCGCGCTGCGGGTTCTCCGACTCGCCGGCCGCCAGCGTCACGATCTCACTGCCCATGAAGGAGAAGACCACCATCAGCACCCCGGTGAGGATGGCGCCCGGCCCCTTGGGGAAGAAACCGCCGGTGTCGGTGAGATGGGCCAGCCCCGAGCCGGCGTTGTCCGAGCCCGGCAGTACGCCGAAGACGGCGAGCAGGCCGACGATCACGAAGGCGCCGATCGCGACCACCTTGATCCCGGCGAACCAGAACTCGAACTCGCCGTACGAACCGACCGAGACCAGGTTCGTCGCTGTCAGCACCAGCATCACGATCAGCGCCCAGGCCCACTGCGGGACGCCCGGCACCCAGTTCTCCAGGATCTTGGCACCCGCCGTGGCCTCTACGGCGAGCACCACGACCCAGAAGAACCAGTAGAGCCAGCCGATCGAGAAACCGGCCCAGCGGCCCAGCGCCTGGTCGGCGTAGGCGGAGAAGGAGCCCGACGCCGGTCGCGCGGCGGCCATCTCCCCGAGCATCCGCATCACGAAGACGACCATCAGGCCGACCAGCGCGTACGACAGCAGGATGGCCGGTCCGGCGGCGGCGATCCCCGCGCTCGAACCCACGAAGAGGCCCGCGCCGATCACCCCGCCGATCGCGATCATCGAGAGGTGACGGTTCTTGAGACCGGCCTGGAGCCCGTCCTCGGGGCCCTTGCGGTCCGAACGGTCCGGCCCCTCGGGCTGCCGGCCCGGTCCGGCCAGAGTCGTCTGCGACGTCATGGATCGAATCCTCACGTTTTCGGATCACTCGGTTGCGTGCCCGCCGCGGCACGGTGGTGAGCGGCGAGCGTTGCATTCAAGCCCGGCGGACCCTGAAAGCGGAACCCCTGAGTCCGAATCGTTGACACGATCGTTGCCTCAGTGGCTTTGCACACACAGGGTCCGCACATCAGGGCCACACCGCACCCCGTCGTCGGTTACCCGGCGAAGCTCGTGCCACACTCCTCCCATGCGCGTGTACCTCGGCTCCGACCATGCCGGTTACGAACTCAAGAACCACCTAGTCGAGTGGCTCAAGGCCCAAGGCCACGAGGCCGTCGACTGTGGTCCCCACATCTACGACGCCCAGGACGACTATCCGCCGTTCTGCCTGCGCGCCGCCGAGAAGACGGCCGCCGACCCGGACAGCCTCGGGATCGTCATCGGCGGCTCCGGCAACGGCGAGCAGATGGCCGCGAACAAGGTCAAGGGCGTCCGCGCCGCACTCGCCTGGAGCGAGCAGACCGCCGCGCTGGGCCGCGAGCACAACGACGCCAACGTGATCTCCATCGGCGGCCGGATGCACACCGAGGAGGAGTGCACGAAGTTCGTCGAGATCTTCCTCGCCACCCCGTACTCCGGCGAGGAGCGGCACAGCCGCCGCATCGCGATGCTCACGGCGTACGAGAACACCGGCGAGCTTCCCCCGGTCCCGGCCCACCACCCGCAGCAGGGCTGACCGCCTCACGACCCTCCGCTGTGCCGCCGGCGCCCCCCGGCGGCACAGTCATGTCCGCACCACCGCCTCACCCAGGAGAGCCGCCGCCGTGCCCGAGGGACACACGATCCACCGCCTCGCGGCGGACCACCGGGACAGGTTCGCCGGACGGCCGGTGCGGGTGAGCAGCCCGCAGGGCAAGTTCTCCGGCAGCGCCGCCCTGCTCGACGGCCGGGTGCTCGGCGGGGTGGACGCGCACGGCAAGCACCTCTTCCTCGGCTTCGAGTCGACCGGCTGGGTCCACATCCACCTCGGCCTGTTCGGCAAGCTCGGATTCGGTACGGCCCCGGCCCCGCCGCCCACCGACACGGTCCGGCTCCGGCTGCTGACCGACGAGCACCACGCGGATCTGCGCGGCCCCACCACCTGCGCGCTGATCACCGACGCCGAGAAGCAGGCGATACACGACCGCCTGGGCCCCGACCCGCTGCGCCGCGACGAGGACGGCGAGCGCGCGTGGCTGCGGATCTCCCGGAGCCGGATCACCGTGGCCGCCCTGCTGCTGGACCAGAAGGTCGTCGCGGGCGTGGGCAACGTGTACCGCGCGGAGGTGCTGTTCCGGCACGGCATCGACCCGTACCGGCCCGGCAGGGACCTCACGCGCCGCGAGTGGGACGCGATCTGGACGGACCTGGGCGAGCTGATGCGCGAGGGCGTACGCAACAACCGCATCGACACGGTCCGCCCCGCGCACCTGCCCGAGGCCATGGGCCGCCCGCCGCGGGTGGACGACCACGGCGGCGAGGTGTACGTCTACCGGCGCGCCCGGCAGGCGTGCCACATCTGCGGCACGGAAATCCGCACAGCGGACCTGTCCTCCCGGAACCTCTTCTGGTGCCCGGGCTGCCAGTCCCGCTGACCGCCCCCGTCGCCCTCAATCGCCGGACGGGCTAGCCGTGTCCTAGAACCCCTGGGGCAACCACGGCGCCACGTCGGACAGGAACGCCGACGACACCTCCGCCACCGCCCCCGCCCGGAATTCCCGCACCCGCCCGGCCAGGGCCAACCCGCCCAGCGACTCGCCGCCCAGATACGCGGTCCCCAACTCCCGTACCGAAAGCGCCAGATCCGCCGCGTCATCCGTGCGCTTGCACGACGCGCCCCCCTTCGCGTCGGCCGTCAGCCGCCAACGCCCCGCGTTCCAGGGGCAGAACGCGTCCTCGACCTCGAACACCACATCCACCGGCGCCCGGTAGCTCCGCGCCTCCAGCGCCGCGCCCACGTCCACCAGCCGCACATGGAGCGAATCCCGGATGCGGACCTCGCACCGCCGCACGTCCGACACCAGATGCAGCACCGCGTCGTCCACCGGCCGGTTCCGCGCCTCGACCGTCGACGTCAGGTCGATCCCGAAGAGGAACCGCCACAGCGCCGCATACGCCGCCGGATCCAGTGCCGCCAGATCGCTCACCGCGATCCGGCCCTTGGGCCCCGACATCTCCCAGTCCGGTTTGATGTGGTACGTCGTATAGCCCACCACCTCGCCGTCCCGCTCGGCCAGCACGCACTGCAACGCCGAACCGCCCTGCCGCGAACTCGCCGGATCGGTGAGCGACTTGCGCTCCCAGCCCGGACCGTGAGCCGGAGTGCCGGGGCGGCCCGGCACCAGGCGCGCGTACACGCTCTCGCAGGCCGCGACCGCCTCGTCCTTCTTCGCGTACCGCAGCCGGATCTCGTCCGTACCCTCGGGGACGTTCAGCCGCACCCGGTCCGTGTCGATCGCCAGGGACATCTGGCGGGTCGCCGCCCCGTACCCGTACCGGCCGTAGATCGCCGGTTCCGACGCCGTGAGCACGGCGATCGGCTCACCCAGGGCCCGCACGTCGTCGAGCTGGCGGCGCATCATCGAGGTCAGCAGCCCGCGCCTGCGGTGGGTGGCCGCGACGCTCACCATCGTCACCCCCGCGGCCGGCACCAGCGCGCCGCCCGGAACGGCCAGCCGGAAGCTGAACGCCCCTGACGTGGCGACCACATCGGGGCCGTCCCAGATCCCGACCGAGCGCTCGTGCTCGGTCAGTGCCTCCTCCAGCTCGCGCTGCTCGGGCGAGTCGGCTACGCCTCCGAAGGCGAGCTCCAGGCACTCGAACCATTCGTTCCATTCGGACGGCCGCAACACGCGGAGCTCTGTAGTCATATGCCATGCCTACCAGGGGCAGCGGCGGACGGGCGACCCATTTTCGAACGCATTGTCACAGGGGTCCCCCTGCACCGGAGGCCCTCGGGTGGATAAGGTCCCCGCAATGGCCCGACGCGCAGGAGCAGAGACTTACCCGGCCCGATTGAGGAAATCGGCGCACCGGGTACGCAGCACGCTGCGCAGATCCGGCGTCGACTACTTCCGTGGCGACGGCTCCGACTGGATCGCCCTGGCCGCCCTGCTGCTGATCATCCCGGCCATCACCTGCGGCACCCTCCTGAACCCCGTGTGGTGTTCACCGACCGCACTCGTCCTGCCGATCGTCGCGGGCGGCCTGCTGCTGCGGCCCGCCAGCCTGCTCGGCCTGTACGCGGCTGCTGCCGCTGCCCTGATCGTCGAGTCCATCGGGCTCGGCCCGTTCAAGGACGGCACGGTCGGGGTCACCCCCGGAACCGTGCTGACGGTCGCGGCCTGCGGCTTCTTCGGGCTGGTGCTCGCCCAGTTCCGGGCCAGGGTCGGCGTCCCGTGGCGGCGCGGCGGCACCATGCTCTTCGACCTGCGTGAACGCATCCGGGTCCAGAGCGCGCTGCCCCGGCTCCCGCAGGGCTGGCACCGGGAGATGTCGCTGCGCCCGGCCGGCGGGCAGTCCTTCTCCGGCGACTTCGTCGTCGCGGCCCGCACCAACGGAGGCCGCACCCTGGAGGCCGTGCTCACCGATGTCTCCGGCAAGGGCATGGACGCGGGCTCCCGCGCCCTGCTGCTGTCCGGCGCCTTCGGCGGGCTCCTCGGATCGCTGCCGCCGCACGGCTTCCTGCCCGCCGCCAACGGCTATCTGCTGCGCCAGGACTGGGACGAGGGCTTCGCCACCTCGATCCATCTGGTCCTGGACCTCGAATCCGGCGACTACGAACTCCTCTCGGCGGGCCATCCCCCCGCCCTCCAGCTCCACGCCGGCAGCGGCCGGTGGGAGGAGAAGGCCGCGGAGGGCCCGCTGCTCGGGGTGTACGACGGGGCGGAGTTCGACGCCGTGAAGGGCTCGCTGGCCCCCGGGGACGTACTGATGCTGTTCACCGACGGACTGGTGGAGACGTCCGACCGGGACATGGCGGAGGGCATCGACCGGCTGACCGGCGAGGCCGACCGCTATGTCTCGACGGGCTTCGAGGGCGCGGCCTGGCACCTCATCGAGGCGTGTGCCAAGGACGTCAACGACGACCGGGCACTGTTGCTTCTGTCACGTAAATCCTGAACCGTACGCAATCGGCCCGAACCGGGCGTACGTCAACGGCTTTCGGTCCGTCACCGGATCGGGGCGAGTGCGGTGTCGCGTCCGCCCGGAAGGATCCTGGCCAGCCAGTGCGACCGTCCGGCCGCCAGGGGCGCCAGGACCGCGAGGACGAGTACGTATCCGGCGATGAACGGCGCCAGCCGCTCGTCGAGTCCCGCGCCCGCCGCCATCGTGGCGAGGATGAGCGCGAACTCGCCGCGCGCCACCAGGGTGGTGGAGATGTTCGCCGTGGCCTGCGGGCCGAACCCGTACAGCTTGGCGGTGGCCATCCCGGCCAGGACGTTCATGGCGAGGGTCACCGCGACGGCGGCCAGCACGGCCCACAGCACGACCGGCAGATCGCCGGGGTTGATGGAGAGGCCGAAGGCGAAGAAGAAGATCGCGCCGAAGGCGTCGCGCAGCGGGTGGACCAGCTTGAGGATGCGTGTCCCCGAGGTGGTGCTGCCGAGCATCAGACCCACCATGAAGGCGCCGATGGCGTCCGCGACCCCGAACCACTCCGAGATACCGGCCACCAGGACCGCGGCGCCGAGGAAGGAGATGACGAGGAGTTCGTCGTCCCGCGTGTTGATCAGCTTGCTGATGACCTTGGTGCCGAACCGGGCGGCCAGGGCCAGCACCAGCAGGAAGCCGAAGGCCTTGCCGCCGTCGACCGCCGCCGCCGCGAGGCTGTCGGCGCCCGAGAGGATGGGCTGGAGGGCCGCCAGGTACAGCGCCAGGAACACGTCCTCGACGACGATGATCCCGAGGATCGGCTTGGTCTCCGGATTGCCGATCCGGCCCAGGTCGACCAGGACCTTGGTGACGATGGCCGACGACGAGATGCCGAGCACCCCGGCGAGCACCAGTGCCTCCGACGTGCCCCAGCCCAGCGCGAAGCCGAATCCGAGCCCGGCGCCGACGTTCAGGGCGAGATAGGCGCCGCCGGCGAGCGCCATCCTGCGCCCGCCCGCCTTGAGGTCGTCGAGGTGGAACTCCAGGCCCAGGTAGAAGAGCAGCAGCACCAGGCCGAGCGCGGAGAGCATCTCCAGGTCGTGCGGGTCGGCTACGAGGACGATGCCGGGGGTGTGCGGGCCGAGCAGGATTCCGGCCAGGATGAACAGAGGGATGGTCGGCAGTCCGATGCGGCTGCCGACGCGGGCGAGAACGGCGGCGGCGAGGAAGGCGCCGCCCATGGCGATGAGCGTGTCTGCGTGTCCGATGAGCCCAGTCCTTCACTTGGTCAAGAGAGCGTCAAGAAATCGTCAGTAATTAGTTTACCGAATGATTGACGTTGCAAATATCCCCGCGTCCGGCGCCCCCGGGCAGACCTCCCGCAGACCGCCCGACAGGCCTCTCGGGGCGCACCCCCGGGAGCACCCTGGGGTTTCCCCCACCCCCGATCCGCCAGCAGCCGCCATGGCCCCGGACCAGCACAGATCCGTACGTTCGAGGTATCGATCACGTATGGCTACGGAAGGCGGACATCATGGGGCTTCGGCGCACCAGGCAGGGCGCGCAGGAGAGCGTGCGGACAGCACGTGAGGCTCGGACCGCGCAGACCTACGCAGGGCCCGCCGCCGCGGACCTGGCCGTGGAACTGCGCGGCGTCCGCAGGCAGTACGGCCGCGGCGGCTCCGCCGTCCACGCCCTGCGCGGCATCGACCTCGCCCTGCCGCGGGGCAGCTTCACCGCCGTGATGGGCCCCTCCGGCTCCGGCAAGTCGACGTTCCTCCAGTGCGCGGCCGGACTCGACCGCCCCACCGCGGGATCGGTCAGCCTCGGCGGCACGGAGATCACCGGCATGAGCGAGAACAAGCTCACCGAACTGCGCCGCACCCGGCTCGGCTTCGTCTTCCAGGCGTTCAACCTGCTCCCGTCCCTCACGGTCGAGCAGAACGTCGTCCTCCCCATGCGCCTGGCCGGTCAGCGCACCGGCTCCGCCCGCAGCCGCCGCGAGGCCGCCGAGATGCTCACCCGGGTCGGCCTCGGCGACAAGGGGGACCGGCGCCCCGGCCAGCTCTCCGGCGGCCAGCAGCAGCGCGTCGCCGTCGCCCGCGCCCTGGTCACCCGGCCCGACGTGATCTTCGCCGACGAACCGACCGGCGCCCTCGACACCACCACGGCCGCCGAGATCCTCCAACTGCTCCGGCACGCGGTGGACACCCTCGGCGCGACCGTCGTGATGGTCACCCACGACCCGGCGGCCGCCGCCTACGCGGACAACGTGCTCTTCCTCGCCGACGGCGAGATCGCGGACAGCCTGCCCCGCGCCGGCGCCGACCGGATCGCCGCGCGGATGACCGCCCTGACCGCTCCCGCCTACGCAAGGGCCGCCGCCTGATGTTCACCCCGCACGTGCCGAACGGTCTTGCCCGCGCGGCCGTACGCTTCAAGCCCTCGTCGTTCGTGGGTACCTTCGTCGCCCTCCTGCTCGCGGCGGCCATCGTCTCCGCCTGCGGCATCCTGCTGGAGACCGGCCTGCGCGCGTCCGTCCCGCCCGACCGCTACGCCAAGGCGCCGGTGGTCGTCGCCGCCGACCAGCAGGCCCGCCTGACCGTCGGCAGCGGGGAGGACCGCCACGTGGAGGCCAGTGCGCTGCCGGACACCGCCCGGCTGTCCGACGCGCTGGTCGCGAAGGCCGCCTCCGCCCCCGGCGCCGCGGCCGCGATCGGCGACGTCGGCTACCCCGTGCACCTGGGCACCGACCCACTCACCGCGCACGGCTGGGGCTCCACCGCCCTCACCGGCACCCGGCTCGCGTCCGGCGACGCACCGCGCACCGGCGAGGTCGTCGTCCCGGCCGGCAGCGACAAGGCCCGGACCGGGGACCGCGTCACCCTGGACACCCCGGCGGGCGCGAAGGAGTTCCGGGTCTCCGGCACCACCGCCACCGACGCCACCGTCTGGTTCACCGACCGCCAGGCCGTGGCGCTCTCCGGCCACCCCGGCCGGGTCGACGCCATCGCCGTACTCGCCGCCGACGGCACCGCCACGGACACCCTCGCCCGCCAGATCACCGACGCCGTGGGCCACACCTCCGGCGCCAGGGTCAGCACCGGGAACGACCGCGGTGCGGTGGAGGACCCGGGCCTCGCCGCCGCCAAGGAACTCCTGGCCGGGCTCGGCGGCTCCTTCGGCGGCATCGCCGCGATGGTCGCCGTCTTCACCGCCGCCGGTACGGTCGCCCTCTCCGTCGGCCAGCGCAGCCGCGAATTCGCCCTGCTGCGTGCGATCGGCGCCACCCCGCGCCAGCTGCGCCGCACCATCGCCACCGAGTCCCTGCTCGTCGCACCGCTCGCCGGGGCGGTCGGCTGCCTGCCCGGAATCGCCCTGGCCACCTGGTGGTTCGGCCAGCTCAAGGAGAAGGGCGCCATCCCCGAGGCCGTGCGGCTGCAGGTCTCCTGGCTGCCGCTGACGATCGCCGTCGCCGCCACGATGCTCACCGCGCTGGGTGCCGGATACACCGCCGCGCGCCGTCCGGCGAAGACGAAGCCGGGCCTCGCCCTCGCCCAGTCCGCCGTGGAACGAGCGCCGTTCGGCTGGATCCGTACGCCGCTGGGCATCGCCGCCCTGGCCGGCGGCGCCGTCTTCGCGGGCATCGCCGCCTCGCAGACCGGCGAGGACGCGGCCAACGCCGCACTCGGTGTGGTCATGCTCTTCATGCTCGCGGTCGGCCTGCTCGGCCCGCTGATCGCCCGGATCTGCGCCTCGCTCCTGGGACTCCCGCTGCGGGCCGGTGGCGCGTCGGCCTCGCTGGCCGCGGCCAACTCCCGTGCCAACTCCCGGCGGATGGCCTCAGCGATCACGCCGATCGTGCTCGCCATGGCCTTCTCCTCGACCCTGGTCTTCATGCACACCAGCGAGGACCGGGCGATCGAGCACCAGCAGCGCGACGGCATCACCGCCGACCACATCGTCTCCGCGCCGGCCGGTCTCGCCTCCGACGCCACCGAGCGGGCCGCCGCGACCCCCGGCGTCTCCACCGCCGTCGGCCTGCTCCGCACCTCCGTCCTGGTGCCCTCCGGCTCGGGCGGGGACAAGTGGCTGGCGAACTCCGCCGCGCAGGGAGTCATCGGTTCGGGCCGTGAACTCGCCGAGGTCCAGGACCTCGACGTCCGCACGGGATCGCTCGACGCCCTCGCCCCGGGCACCGTCGCGATCGACACCACGCTGGCCGACTCGGTGAAGCTGCACACCGGCGACCGCCTCGCGCTGCGCCTGCCGGACGGCACCGAGGCGTCCCCGAAGATCGTCGCGGTCTACGGCCGGGGTCTGGGCACCGGACTCGTCACCCTGCCCGCCAACGATCTGCGGGGCCACGTCACCTCGCCGTACGCCTCCGACGTACTGGTACGGGCCACCCCGGCGGGCGCGGGGCGGCTCGCCGCACTCGGCACCGTGACCGATCCCTCCGGCTACGCCACCGCGCAGAGCCGGGACCGTGAACTCAACGCCTGGGCCAACACCGTCATGGCCGCGGTCCTCGGTGGATTCGCCGCCGTCGCGGCGGTCAACACGCTGGTGATGACCGTCCTGGACCGGCGCAGGGAACTGACCATGCTCCGGCTCGTCGGCTCCACCCGCCGTCAGGTCATGGGCATGATCCGCTGGGAGGCCCTGCTGGTCACCGTGGCCGGGGCGGCGCTCGGCACGGCCATCGCGCTGGCCACCCTCATCCCGATGATGCGGGGCCTGACGGGCGAATCCCCGTACATTCCACCGGCGTTGTACGGATCGTTCCTGGCCGCGACCGTGGGCCTCGGCCTGGCCGCCGCCCTGGTGCCGGCCCGCGCCGCCCTGAGCCGGGCCGCGGCCCGTCCGTAGAGTCGGGCCATGACAGCACCACGCGCGCAGCTGACCCTGGCCGACGTCGAGCGCATCGCCCGCGAGGCCCACGAGGGCCAACGGGACAAGGCGGGCCGCCCGTACGCCGAACATCTCGCGGCCGTCGCCGAGGGCGTACGGGCCAGGGGCGGCAGCGACGACCAGATCGCGGCGGCCTGGCTGCACGACGCGGTCGAGGACGACGCGCTGTCGGCGCGGTGGCTGGCCGGGGCCGCTCTGCCGCAGCGGGTCAAGGACATGGTCCTCGCCGTCAGCAAGCGGCACGGCGAGGACCTGCCCGCGTACACCCGCCGCATCCTGGCCACCCCGGGCGCACTGCTGATCAAGGAGTCCGATCTCGCGCACAACGCCGACCCGGCCCGGCTCGCGGTGCTGGACCCGGCGACCCGTACCCGGCTGGCCGAGAAGTATGCGCAGGTACGGAGCCTGCTCGGACTCACCGCACCGGAAACGCCCACCGAACAGCGGTATTGAGCCAACACGGCGAAGCCCGGCCCCTCGGGGCCGGGCTTCGCCATGTCTCAGATCTTGGCGGCGTCCCGTCGGAACGCCCAGTTCATGTCCGGTTCGGTCACGCATCGCATGACCCGCCGTACCGGCGGCGTGCACAGCAGCGTCACCCCGACCGATGCGGCCACGGTGACGATCACCAGACCGGTCGGGGAGACCAGCCAGTCGTTGCGGTCGAAGATGCCCGCGTAGTCGGCGCCCTTCACCAGGAACCCGTGCAGCAGATAGCCGCAGATCGTCCCGGCGCCCAGCACCGTGAACCACATGTGGCGGCGCGGCACCCAGGCCAGGAACCCGATGGTGAGCAGCGTCGCGCAGCCGAACAGCGCGAGGGTCATCACCGCGCCGGACCACCACGGGGCGTTCATGTCCTGGGCGCTGGAGTCGCGCAGGAACCAGCCCAGCTGCATCCGGGGCGCCGCCCAGTAGGCGAAGACCGCCGCACCGGCGAACAGCGGCAGCGCGAGCAGCTGCACCTCGCGGCGCTTGACCAGCCGGAAGTGTTCGGGCTTGAGCTGGAGTCCGAGCACGAAGAACGGCAGGAACTGCAGAACGCGCGGCAGGTCGAGATCGTCGCCGATGCTGGGGGCGAACGAGGCGAGGACGGCGATCGCGAGCGAGACCGCCAGCGGGTGGCGCAGGTTCTGCCAGATCGGCGTGGTGAGCCGCCAGATGAACAGCGCGGCCAGGAACCAGGTGAGGTACCAGGGCTCCAGCAGGCTGATCGCCGTATCGGGCGAGTCGTTCGCGTACCGCCGGAACAGCGAGTACGCCGTCTCGAACACCACATACGGCACGGCGACCCCCGTGACCAGGCGCTTCACCTTGGCGGGGGTCAGGCTGAACGAACGTGAGAAATAGCCGGAAATGATGATGAAGGCCGGCATGTGGAAGGTGTACGTCACCATGTACAGCGCGCGGGCCGCCCTGCTTCCCTCCATGACCGGCACCCACGAGTGCGCCACCGCGACCAGCACGATGGCGAGGTATTTGGCGTTGTCGAAGTAGGCGTCACGCTTCTTCGCAGGCGCGTTCTGCGCAGGCCGCTCCGCCACCGCGGAGGGGGAGTCCGGGGTCCTCGCGGGCGCTTGGGGTCTGGGCTCCGACTCCCGGGTCTCCGGTGGGAGCGGGGCCCTCTGAAATACGTTCGGAGCGTGGAACATCTCAAGCACCCTAGACGTCTCGATTGCATTTCGTAAAACCGCCATCGGATATCGCGTGTGCCCGGTTGATTAAAAGCCAAACCTTTGATTTGCGCCCGATATGGGCGCATTAATCCTCCTTAAATGGCGCATATCGCCAGGCGGTTGGGGGAAGTGAATTACGTCGCGTTGGACCCGGGGAATTCCATGTGAATAAAGTGTGTGGATAAGGAAACGATCACCGTTGAAGATCATTCCCGCCATCGGGTCATCGCTGCGCGCTTCTCCTCGCGCCCCCCTTGCGGCTGTTGGGCCGGCGGGCCGCGCCCAGGCCTCGCGCACCGGCGCGCAACCGGCGCAAGATGGCGCGATACCGACCGGTCCATGCGTCACCTGGCAGCGACCACAGGGGAGTTGGTGGCACGATGGACGCAAACGGAGGTGTGCGCGGCCGCACGCTTCCGGGCCGGCAAGGCGGACCGACCGAGGGTGTGATCAGTCGTGGCCATTTCACTGTCTGTGGTGCTTCTTTTGGCGATCATCCTGGTGGTCCTGATCCGAGGCGGCTCCATCAAGGCCGGACCCGCGATCGTCGCGGTGCTCTTCGGCTTCTTCCTGGCATCGACCGGCATGGCGCCGTCGATCCAGAAGTTCATGGACTCGATAGCGCAGAGCATCAACCAGATCAGCTTCTGATCCGGGGCCGCGGATCAGCAGCTGATCCGCGGCCGCTCCACACCCCCGGGAACGCAAAAGGCCCGGTCCGGCGGCATCCGAGAAGGATGCCGCCGGACCGGGCCCGAGCCATGGAGCGGGCGACGGGAATCGAACCCGCGTAGCTAGTTTGGAAGACTAGTGCTCTACCATTGAGCTACGCCCGCATGCAACTCGCCGCAGGTCACCAGGACCGCGGCACGAGAAGCATCGTAGCGGGTCGCGGGCGCTGCCCGCACACCCGATCCCCGCACCCGGTGTCGCGTTGTGCGACGTCCGGGGAAAAGCGGCCGATCCACTGCCGGTCTGCATGTACCCTACGTGTCGCACCGACGGGGTGTGGCGCAGCTTGGTAGCGCGTCCGCTTTGGGAGCGGAAGGTCGTCGGTTCGAATCCGGCCACCCCGACCACCGGCAAGGTCGCATTGTGGGAGTTCTACCCCTTGCCGTTACTATGCAAAATGCGTGCCCGTGTGTCTGATGTACCGGGCTCGGTCCGCGAAGCCGCCTCGTGTGCGGTGGAGCAGAACCCCAAGAAGTCAGCCACAAGGAGACCGAACCGTGAAGAGCGCCGTGGAGACCCTGAACCCGACCCGGGTTCGGCTCAGCATTGAGGTGCCCTTCGAGGAGCTCAAGGACAGCCTCGACGCGGCGTACAAGAAGATCAACCAGCAGGTCACGGTGAAGGGGTTCCGCAAGGGCAAGATCCCCAACCGGGTCATCGACCAGCGGTTCGGCCGTGGTGCGGTGCTGGAGGAGGCCGTCAACGACGCGCTCCCGAAGTTCTACACCGAGGCCGTCAACGAGGGAGAGCTCAACGTCCTCGGCCAGCCGGAGGTCGACATCACGGAGCTGAAGGACGGCGAACTGCTGGCCTTCACCGCCGAGGTTGACGTACGCCCCGAGATCGAGATTCCGGACTACTCCGGCATCGAGGTCACCGTCGACGCCCTTGAGGTCAGCGACGAGGACATCGAGAAGGCCGTGGAGCAGCTCCGCGAGCGCTTCGCCTCGACCAACCCGGTCGAGCGCGCCGCCGCCGACGGCGACGTCGTGACGATCGACCTGACCGCCAAGGTCGAGGGCGAGGTCCTGGAGGACGGCGTGGCCGAGGGTGTTTCGTACACCATCGGTTCCGGCGAGCTCCTCGAAGGCATCGACGATGCGGTCACCGGCCTGGAGGCGGGTGGCGAGACCACCTTCACCTCCGAGCTGAAGGGCGGCTCGGCCGAGGGCAAGGAGGCCGAGGTCACCGTCAAGGTCACCGCGGTCGCCGCCCGTGAGCTTCCCGAGCTGGACGACGAGTTCGCCCAGATGGCGAGCGAGTTCGACACGCTCGACGAGCTCAAGGCCGACAGCCGCAAGCGCCTGGAGAACACCAAGCAGTACGACCAGGCCACCCAGGCCCAGGAGCGCGTCCTGGAGGAGCTGCTGAAGCTCGCCGAGGTCCCGATCCCCGAGAAGCTGCTCGCGGACGAGGTCCAGACCCGCAAGCACAACCTGGAGCACCACCAGCTCGGCCAGATGGGTCTCGACCTGGAGAAGTACCTGGAGATCCAGGGCAAGACCCTTGAGGAGTTCGAGGCGGAGACCTCCGAGCAGGCCATCAAGGGCATCAAGACCCAGTTCATCCTTGACGAGCTCGTCAACAAGGAGAAGCTGAACGTCAACCAGGAGGAGCTCACCGAGCACCTCATGCGGCGCGCGCAGTCCTCCGGCATGAGCCCCGACCAGTTCGCCCAGGCCGTCGTCGAGGGTGGCCAGGTGCCGATGCTCGTCGGCGAGGTCGCCCGCGGCAAGGCGCTCGCCGTGGTCGTCGAGGCCGCCAAGGTCGTCGACACCAACGGTGAGGTCGTCGAGCTGGAAGACGACGAAGACGTGGCGGAGGAGGCCACCGAGGCGGTCGAGGCCGCCGAGGGCACCACCGACGCCGTGGCCGACGCGGCCGAGGAGAAGACCGAGGCCTGAGCCTCGCTCCGAACACGTACGACGGGCTCCGGACGCAATCGCGTCCGGAGCCCGTCGTCGTATCGGCGGACGTCCCCCACAACCCGTGTGCGGACTACGGAGCTTGCGCTCCCAGCGAACAGTTGCGGAAGCGGGATGGCGTTGTCCCACCTGCGCGTTAGGGTCCATGAATAGGAAGGGTCGGGGAGTCCCGGCCCACCCGGTACGAAGACGCTGAGACGGCCGGAGCCGTCAGAGACGAGCAGGTGGATACGTGACGAATCTGATGCCCTACGCCGCCGGAGAGCCGTCCCTCGGTGGAGGCCTCGGTGACCAGGTCTACAGCCGACTGCTCGGCGAGCGCATCATCTTCCTCGGTCAGCAGGTCGACGATGACATCGCCAACAAGATCACCGCGCAGCTGCTCCTCCTTGCCGCCGACCCGGACAAGGACATCTACCTCTACATCAACAGCCCCGGCGGTTCGGTGACGGCCGGCATGGCGGTCTACGACACCATGCAGTACATCCCGAACGACGTGGTCACCATCGGTATGGGCATGGCGGCCTCGATGGGCCAGTTCCTGCTCACCGGCGGCACCGCCGGCAAGCGCTTCGCGCTCCCGAACACCGACATCCTCATGCACCAGGGTTCGGCCGGTATCGGCGGTACGGCCTCGGACATCAAGATCCAGGCCCAGTACCTGCTGCGCACCAAGCAGCGGATGGCGGAGATCACCGCCCGCCACTCCGGCCAGACCGTGGAGACGATCATCCGCGACGGCGACCGCGACCGCTGGTACACCGCGGAGGAGGCCAAGGACTACGGCCTCATCGACGAGATCATCACGATCGCGTCGGGCGTTCCGGGCGGCGGCGGCACCGGTGCCTGATCCGGCTCCCACCGGACCGCGTCGCACTGCACCGCATCTCTCGTACGCCGAGACACCCAGCCCACAGAACGCCACCAGGATGGTGAACACCCACATGAACAACTTCTCCGGCGCCTCCGCGAGCGGCCTCTACACCGGCCCGCAGGTGGACAACCGCTACATCGTGCCGCGCTTCGTGGAGCGCACCTCGCAGGGCGTGCGTGAGTACGACCCGTACGCGAAGCTCTTCGAGGAGCGCGTGATCTTCCTCGGGGTGCAGATCGACGACGCCTCCGCCAACGACGTCATGGCGCAGCTGCTGTGCCTGGAGTCGATGGACCCGGACCGGGACATCTCGATCTACATCAACAGCCCCGGCGGCTCGTTCACCGCGCTCACCGCGATCTACGACACGATGCAGTTCGTGAAGCCGGACATCCAGACGGTCTGCATGGGACAGGCGGCCTCCGCCGCGGCCGTGCTGCTCGCCGCGGGTACCCCGGGCAAGCGTCTGGCGCTGCCGAACGCGCGTATCCTGATCCACCAGCCGTCCTCGCAGACCGGCCGTGAGCAGCTCTCCGACCTGGAGATCGCGGCCAACGAGATCCTGCGGATGCGGAGCCAGCTGGAGGAACTGCTGGCCAAGCACTCCACCACGCCGATCGAGAAGATCCGCGACGACATCGAGCGGGACAAGATCCTGACCGCCGATGACGCCCTGGCCTACGGCCTGGTCGACCAGATCGTCGCGACCCGCAAGAGCGCGGCCGGAGCGGCCGCCTGACGTCGGCCTTTACCCCTTGGTACGGCAGGGTCATCCGGCCTCGGCCGTGTGAACCGTGCCAAGGGGGGCCCGAACGGGGGGCCAGGCAAGGTACCGTCGGATAGAGGCACCAGGAGCCGCTGAACCAGGCGTCTCCCAGGCGAAGGGGAAGCACCTCGTGGCACGCATCGGTGATGGCGGCGACCTGCTCAAGTGCTCGTTCTGCGGAAAGAGCCAGAAGCAGGTGAAGAAGCTCATTGCGGGACCCGGTGTGTACATCTGCGACGAGTGCATTGATCTCTGCAACGAGATCATCGAGGAGGAGCTCGCGGAGACCTCCGAGGTGCGGTGGGAGGAACTTCCCAAGCCGCGCGAGATCTACGAGTTCCTCGAGGGGTACGTCGTAGGGCAGGAGCCCGCGAAGAAGGCCCTCTCGGTCGCTGTGTACAACCACTACAAGCGGGTCCAGGCCGGGGAGAACGGCGGCGGGACGGGCCGTGACGACGCGATCGAACTCGCCAAGTCCAACATCCTGCTGCTGGGCCCCACGGGCTCGGGCAAGACCCTCCTCGCGCAGACACTGGCCCGCATGCTCAACGTCCCGTTCGCCATCGCCGACGCGACGGCGCTGACGGAGGCCGGCTATGTCGGCGAGGACGTCGAGAACATCCTGCTGAAGCTGATCCAGGCCGCTGACTACGACGTCAAGAAGGCCGAGACCGGGATCATCTACATCGACGAGATCGACAAGGTCGCCCGCAAGAGCGAGAACCCGTCGATCACCCGCGATGTCTCGGGCGAGGGCGTCCAGCAGGCCCTGCTGAAGATCCTGGAGGGCACCACCGCCTCCGTACCGCCGCAGGGCGGCCGGAAGCACCCGCACCAGGAGTTCATCCAGATCGACACGACGAACGTGTTGTTCATCGTGGGCGGCGCGTTCTCCGGCCTGGAGAAGATCATCGAGTCCCGGGCCGGCGCGAAGGGCATCGGTTTCGGCGCCACGATCCGCTCCAAGCTGGAGATCCAGGCGAGCGACCAGTTCCAGGAGGTCATGCCGGAGGACCTGGTGAAGTTCGGGATGATCCCCGAGTTCATCGGCCGCCTCCCGGTCCTGACCTCGGTCCACAACCTGGACCGCGAGGCCCTGCTCCAGATCCTCATCGAGCCGCGCAACGCCCTGGTGAAGCAGTACCAGCGGCTGTTCGAACTCGACGGTGTGGAGCTGGACTTCGAGCGCGAGGCCCTGGAGGCCATCGCCGACCAGGCGATCCTGCGCCAGACCGGTGCGCGCGGTCTGCGCGCCATCATGGAGGAAGTCCTCCAGTCCGTGATGTACGAGGTGCCGTCCCGCAAGGACGTCGCCCGGGTCGTCATCACGGCGGACGTGGTCCGCAACAACGTCAACCCGACCCTGGTCCCGCGCGAGCCGCGGACGATCGGCAAGGGCGACGACGGGCGGCACGAGAAGTCGGCGTAGCGGTGGCGTAGACACACGCGAAGGGGCGCCCGGCCAGGTGAACTGGCCGGGCGCCCCTTCGCGTTGCCGGGATCAGATCTTGGTGCGTGAGGTGTTGTAGAGCTTGGCGGTGAGACCCGCTGCGTCGTCTTGTGCCATCCCCTTGCCGGTCATGGCCAGGCCGAGGTCGACCCCGATCACTGTGCCCACCGTGCTGTAGTCGGCCCAGACGCAGATCGGGACGGTGAATTCCTTGGGTCCCTTGGTGGCGCCGTCGCCTTCCTTGTTCAGCACCTTCATGTCCTGGCACTTCATGAGGGCACCCTTGAAGCCGGCCGGCGTGACGGCCTTGGGGCTGCCGACCAGTTGGACGTCCATTCCTTCGGCGCCCTTCTTGAAGCCCGACTCCGCGTTGTTGAAGGCGTTGTTGATGACCTTCGCCGGATCGGTGACGTCGCCCCAGAACCCCTGGAGCGTGATGGACTTGGCCGCGGCGGGATTGGCCTCCCCCGACTGGTAGGTGGCCCCGGCCTGCTGGGGGTCCTTGATCCCCAGGCCCTCGAGCGTGGTCTTGTCCTCGCCGGTGGCCGGTCCCGACTTCGATGCGCTGCCCTTCTTGTAACCGTCCAGCGTCGCCGCAGGCGTCAGCTTGTACCCCTTCGTGGAGTCCGCCACATCGCTGTTGCTCGCGCCTCCGCCCGACGTCAGGAAGTACACCCCGCCGCCGATGACCGCCAGCGCCACGATCACGCCGCCGATGATCAGGCCCGTCTTCTTCTTGGGTTGCTGGGCCGGGGGGAACGGGGGCTGCTGGCCGTAGACCGGCTGGCCGCCGTACGGGGGAGTGGGGGGCTGCTGGCCGTACGGGCCGGGCTGCTGGGCCTGCGGGTAGCCGTAGCCGGGCTGCGGGGGCTGCTGCTGCGGCGGGACGCCCTGGGGGGCCTGCTGCGGGTACCCGTAACCGGGCTGCCCCTGCGGCTGGCCCTGCGGCGGCGGGCCGCCGTAGGGGCCCGGCTGCTGGCCGTACGGTCCGGGCTGGCCCTGGGGCGGCTGTCCGTCGTACGGGCCCGGCTGGTTGAAGCTCATCTGCGGTTTCCCCTGTTCGTGATGCTCATAAGTTCTTATACGTTCCGAACATCCTGACGGAAGGTCCGCGGGGGTGGGGTACCGGGAGGCACACCGTTACTCAACAAACCGGTTTCAGTGCATGACTGTGACGGCCCTAAACTGTGGGGCGTGACCGAGAACGCAGCGCAGCAGCCAGCCAGCAACCCCGAACTGCCGACCCAGTACACGCCGGCCGAGGTAGAGGGGAAGCTGTACGAGCGCTGGGTGGAGCGCGGCTACTTCGAGGCCGACGAGCACAGCGAGAAGCCGCCGTACTCCATCGTCATCCCGCCGCCCAACGTCACCGGCTCCCTGCACCTGGGGCACGCCTTCGAGCACACGCTGATCGACGCGCTCGTCCGCCGCAAGCGGATGCAGGGCTTCGAGGCGCTGTACCAGCCCGGTATGGACCACGCCGGCATCGCCACTCAGAACGTCGTCGAGCGCGAGCTCGGCAAGGAGGGCAAGTCCCGCCACGACCTGGGCCGTGAGGCCTTCGTCGAGCGTGTCTGGCAGTGGAAGAACGAGTCCGGCGGCCAGATCTCCGGCCAGATGCGCCGCCTCGGCGAGGGCGTCGCCTGGTCCCGTGAGCGGTTCACCATGGACGAGGGCCTGTCCAAGGCCGTCCAGACCGTCTTCAAGCGGATGTACGACGACGGGCTGATCTACCGCGCCGAGCGCATCATCAACTGGTGCCCGCGCTGCCTCACCGCGATCTCGGACATCGAGGTCGAGTACCAGGAGGACGACGGCGAGCTCGTCTCCATGAAGTACGGGGAGGGCGACGAGACCATCGTCGTCGCCACCACCCGCGCCGAGACGATGCTCGGTGACACCGCCGTCGCCGTCCACCCCGACGACGAGCGCTACAAGCACCTGGTCGGCCGGCACATCAAGCTGCCGCTGACCGACCGCACGATCCCGGTCGTCGCCGACCACCACGTCGACCCAGGGTTCGGCACCGGCGCCGTCAAGGTGACCCCGGCACACGACCCGAACGACTTCGAGATCGGCAAGCGCCACGACCTGCCGTTCCTCACGGTCCTGGACGAGCGCGCCGTCATCACCGTCCCCGGCCCCTTCCAGGGTCTGGACCGGCTGGAGGCCCGCTCCGCCATCGTCGCCGCCCTGCGCGCCGAGGGCCGGATCGTCGCCGAGAAGCGGCCGTACGTCCACTCCGTCGGGCACTGCTCGCGCTGCAAGACCACCATCGAGCCGCGCCTCTCCCTCCAGTGGTGGGTCAAGGTCGAGCCGCTCGCCAAGGCGGCCGGTGACGCCGTGCGCGACGGCAAGGTCAAGATCCATCCGCAGGAGATGGAGAAGCGTTACTTCGACTGGGTCGACAACCTCCACGACTGGACGATCTCGCGCCAGCTCTGGTGGGGCCACCGCATCCCCGTCTGGTACGGCCCGAACGGCGAGGTCGTCTGCGTCGGACCGGACGACGAGGCGCCCACCGGCGAGGGCTGGACGCAGGACAGCGATGTCCTGGACACCTGGTTCTCCTCCGGCCTGTGGCCCTTCTCCACGCTCGGCTGGCCCGAGCAGACCGACAGCCTCGCGAAGTTCTACCCGAACTCCGTCCTGGTCACCGGCTACGACATCCTCTTCTTCTGGGTCGCCCGGATGATGATGTTCGGCCTGTACGTCAACGACGGAGTCCCGCCGTTCGAGACGATCGTGCTGCACGGCATGGTCCGCGACGAGCACGGCAAGAAGATGTCGAAGTCCTTCGGCAACGTGGTCAACCCGCTGGACTGGATGGACAAGTACGGCTCCGACGCGCTCCGTTTCACCCTCGCGCGTGGCGCCAACCCCGGTGTCGACGTCCCGATCGGCGAGGAGTGGGTCCAGGGTTCCGCCAAGTTCTCCAACAAGATCTGGAATGCCACCCGCTTCGCCCTGATGAACGGCGCCACCATCGAGGGCGAGCTGCCGGCCGCCGACGAGATGTCGGTGACCGACCGCTGGATCCTGTCCCGGCTGGGCAGGACCGTCGCCGAAGTCGACGCGTACTACGACGACTTCCAGTTCTCCAAGCTCAGCGAGGCGCTCCGGCACTTCGCCTGGGACGAGGTCTTCGACTGGTACGTCGAGCTGTCCAAGACCACGTTCTTCGGGGGCGGCAGGCCGGCCGAGGTCTCGGGCCGGGTCCTGGGCGAGGTCCTCGACGTGATGCTGCGCCTCCTGCACCCGGTCGTCCCGTTCGTCACGGAGACGCTGTGGACCGCGCTCACCGGCCGTGAATCCGTCGTCATCGCGGACTGGCCGCAGGACAGCGGCTTCCGGGACGACGCGGCCGAGAAGGAGATCGAGCTCGTCCAGCAGGTCGTCACCGAGGTCCGCCGGTTCCGCTCCGACCAGGGCCTCCAGCCCGGCCAGAAGGTCCCGGCCGAGCTGGACCTGACCGGTACGCCGCTCGCCGCGCACGAGGCGGCCATCCGCCAGCTGCTGCGCCTGCAGCCCGCCGGGGACGGCTTCCACGCCACCGCGTCGCTGCCGGTCGCGGGCGCCACGGTCGCGCTCGACCTGTCCGGCACCATCGACGTCGAGGCCGAGCGCAAGCGCCTGACGAAGGACCTGGGCGCCGCCGAGAAGGAGAAGGCGCAGGCCAACGGCAAGCTGACCAACGAGGCCTTCCTCGGCAAGGCCCCGGACAACGTGGTCGACAAGATCCGCGGCCGGCTCGCCAAGGCCGAGAGCGACATCGAGCGGATCACCAGCCAGCTGGCCGCCCTGCCCACGAGCTGACGGGCCTGAGTACGGAGCCCCCGCGAACCCGGCAGACCGGGAGCGCGGGGGCTTCGTCGTACGCCCGCCGCCGGGCGCTGCGCGCGATGTCGGCGCTCATCCGTAGACTGGCCCTGTGAGTGAGCCCCGCCCTTCCGACCGGCACGACGCGTCCGACTCCGACGAGACCTTCGCGGAGATCGTCGACGAAGCGACCCAGCGCGACCCCGACCTGGCGGTGATCGAGGCCGGGAGCCGGACGCTGCGCGCCGCCTCCGGGCCGCCCCAGGCGGACGAGGTCCCCGCCCGCCCCACCGATCCGGAGGTGGACAGGGCGCTGCGCGCGGTGGAGCAGGAGCTCGCCGGGCGCTGGGGAGAGACCAAGCTGGAGCCGTCCGTGGCGCGCATCGCCGCGCTGATGGACGTGCTCGGCGACCCGCAGCGCGCGTACCCCTCCATCCACATCACCGGTACCAACGGCAAGACGAGCACGGCCCGCATGATCGAGGGCCTGCTCGGCGCCTTCGACCTGCGCACCGGCCGCTACACCTCGCCGCACGTCCAGTCGATCACCGAGCGGATCAGCCTGGACGGCTCCCCGATGGACGCCGAGCGGTTCGTCGAGACCTATGAGGACATCAAGCCGTACGTCGAGATGGTCGACGCGCAGCAGCCCTACCGGCTCTCCTTCTTCGAGGTGCTCACCGGCATGGCGTACGCGGCGTTCGCCGACGCGCCGGTCGATGTCGCCGTCGTCGAGGTCGGCATGGGCGGCAGCTGGGACGCGACCAACGTCATCGACGCCACGGTCGCGGTCGTCACCCCGATCTCCCTGGACCACACCGACCGGCTGGGCTCCACGCCCGGCGAGATCGCGGTGGAGAAGGCCGGGATCATCAAGCAGGGTGCGACGGTCATCCTGGCCCAGCAGCCGGTCGACGCCGCTCAGGTGATGCTGAAGAAGGCCGTCGCGGCCGACGCCACGGTGGCCCGCGAGGGCATGGAGTTCGGTGTCGTCTCCCGGGAGGTCGCGGTCGGCGGTCAGCTGCTGACGCTGCGCGGTCTCGGCGGTGAGTACGACAACATCTTCCTTCCGCTGTACGGCGCCCACCAGGCGCACAACGCCGTGGTGGCGCTCTGCGCCGTCGAGGCGTTCTTCGGAATCGGCGCCGAGCAGTCCGGATCGCTCGACGCCGACATCATCCGCAAGGCCTTCGCCGCGGTGCTCTCGCCCGGCCGCCTCGAGGTCGTCCGCTCCAGTCCGACCGTCGTCCTGGACGCCGCCCACAACCCGGCCGGCGCCCGCGCCGCCGCCGAGGGGCTCTCCGAGGCGTTCGGCTTCTCCCGGCTGATCGGTGTGGTCGGTGCCAGTGGCGACAAGGACGTCCGGGGGCTCCTGGAGGCCTTCGAGCCGATCTTCGCCGAGGTCGTCATCACCCAGAACTCCAGCGGCCGCGCGATGGACGCGGACGCCCTGGCCACCGTCGCCGTCGAGGTCTTCGGCAACGAGCGGGTCCAGGTCGAACCCCGTCTCGACGACGCGCTGGAGGCGGCGATCACCCTCGCCGAGGAAGAGGACGAGTACGCGGGCGCCGGGGTGCTGGTGACCGGATCCGTGATCACGGTCGGCGAGGCCCGGCTGCTTCTGGGAAGGCGCTGACCCACGTGCGTACGCTCTGTGCATCGACACTGATCGGCGAGTTCTTCGTGATCGGCTTCGCCGGACTCGTCGCGATGAAGTCCGACGACCTGTCGTCCGCGACGGTGTGGACGGTCTGCGGTATCGGCATGCTGCTCTCCGTGCTGCTCTGCGGGGTGCTCACCCGCCCCGGCGGCGTGCAGCTCGGCTGGGCGCTCCAGATCGCACTGGTCGCCAGCGGCTTCGTGGTGCCGATGATGTTCATCCTCGGACTGGTCTTCGGCGGCCTGTGGTGGGCCTCGGTGCACTACGGCCGCAAGATCGACGAGGTGAAGGCCCGCTGGGCCGCGCAGGAGGCGGCGCAGGCCCCCGCCGCCGGCTGACCCGGCGCGCGGTCGGAGCACGGCCCTTGCCCGGCGGTCAAACCCGGCCGCCGGGCCGTCACCGCGCCCCTGTAATCTCGCTTCACCGCACCCGTATGCCTGCAAGGAGCCGCACATGACCCAGCGCACCCTCGTTCTTCTCAAGCCCGACGCCGTCCGTCGCGGTCTGGTCGGCGAGATCGTCGGCCGCATCGAGCGCAAGGCCGGCTGGAAGATCACCGCGCTGGAGCTGCGTACCCTCGACCGGGCCACGCTGGAGCAGCACTATGCCGAGCACGTCGGCCGCCCGTTCTACGAGCCGCTCGTCGAGTTCATGCAGTCCGGCCCGATCGTCGCCCTGGTGGCCGAGGGCGAGCGGGTGATCGAGGGCGTCCGCGCCCTGACCGGTCCCACCGACCCGATCGCCGCCGCGCCCGGATCGATCCGCGGTGACTTCGGCTCGATCACCCGGGAGAACCTCATCCACGCCTCGGACTCCGAGGAGTCCGCAGAGCGAGAACTGAAGCTGTTCTTTCCGGGACTTTCCTGACCTCGGCTCCGCCAAACAGCGCTCATGACCTGGGGCGACCGAAGTAATTCGGTCGCCCTTCGGCATAGGGTGACCGATCGCGGGAACGCATCCCCCCGACGTAACGTCACCATGAGTGGGACGGCCACCCGTTCTGCTCAGCAAGGCGAAGGACCCTCGCGCTGTGTCGGTGTATCCGGCACTACGATGGAAGCTTCCACGCCCGCAGCGCTCATCTCGCCTACCAAAACAAGCCATCAACGCTTTCGCTTGGGAAGGCCCGACGCATCCTCATGGGGAACAAGGGGAACTCAATGTCGTTCATCGGCCGTGACATGGCTATCGACCTCGGGACTGCCAACACGCTGGTGTACGTCAGGGGGCGCGGCATCGTTCTGAACGAGCCGTCCGTCGTGGCCATCAACACCAACACCGGCGGCATCCTGGCGGTCGGCGCCGAGGCCAAGAAGATGATCGGCCGTACACCGGGCAACATCGTTGCCGTACGGCCCCTGAAGGACGGCGTGATCGCCGACTTCGAGATCACGGAGCGGATGCTCCGCTACTTCATCCTGAAGATCCACAAGCGCCGCTACCTGGCCCGCCCGCGGGTCGTCGTCTGTGTGCCCTCCGGCATCACAGGGGTCGAGCGACGCGCCGTCATCGAGGCATCGACGCAGGCCGGCGCGCGCCAGGTGCACATCATTGAGGAGCCCATGGCGGCGGCCATCGGCTCCGGTCTGCCGGTCCACGAGGCCACCGGCAACATGGTCGTCGACATCGGTGGCGGCACCACCGAGGTCGCGGTCATCTCGCTCGGCGGAATCGTGACCGCCCAGTCGATCCGGGTCGCCGGTGACGAGCTGGACAACGCGATCATCCAGCACATCAAGAAGGAGTACTCGCTCCTCCTCGGTGAGCGCACCGCCGAACAGATCAAGATCACCATCGGCTCGGCGTTCGAGCTGGAGAAGGACGAGCACACCGAGATCCGCGGCCGCGACCTCGTCTCGGGTCTGCCCAAGACCGTGGTCATCTCCGCGACCGAGGTGCGCAAGGCGATCGAGGAGCCGGTCAACGCGATCGTCGACGCGGTCAAGACGACGCTCGACAAGTGCCCGCCGGAGCTCTCCGGCGATGTCATGGACCGGGGCATCGTCCTCACCGGCGGCGGCGCGCTGCTGCGCGGACTGGACGAGCGGCTCCGCCACGAGACGGGCATGCCGATCCACATCGCCGAGGACCCGCTGGACTCCGTCGCGCTCGGATCCGGCAAGTGCGTCGAGGAGTTCGAGGCGCTCCAGCAGGTGCTGGACGCCCAGCCCCGACGGTAGGAACTCCACGGCCCTCCGCGCGGACGCTGCCGCTCCGCGCGGAGGATCGTTGATATACAGGCACGAACATTCCTACGAGGAAGGCACGGCCGCCGCACGTGAGGGACACACGAGAGAGCCGGCTGCTCCTGGTGCTGCTGATCGCCATCGCATTCGCACTGATCACGGTGGACATCCGCGGTGGTGAGGCGTCGCCGGTGGACGGCGCCCGGCAGGCCGCCTCCACGGTCTTCGGACCAGTTGAGAACGGTGTCGCGGCAGCCGTCGACCCGGTGGGCAACGCCATAGGGGCGGTACGCGCCTCCGGCGACCGGCACGACAAGATCGCCGCACTGGAGCAGCAGAACGCCGCGCTGAAGGCCAAGCTCGGCAGCGACGACCAGAACCGCAGCCGGGTCCGCGAGCTCGACAAGATGCTGAAGAAGTCGGACGCCGGGCAGTACGGCATCAAGGCCGCCGAGGTCATCGCCATAGGAGCGGCCCAGGGCTTCTCCTGGACGGTCACCATCGACGCGGGCTCCAAGGACGGCCTCAAGCGCGACATGACCGTCCTCAACGGGGACGGACTCGTCGGCCGGGTCACCACCGTCGGCCCGGACACCGCGACGGTGCTCCTCGCCAACGATCCCGACTTCACCGTCGGCACCCGGATGGAGTCCACCGACGAACTCGGCTTCGCCACCGGCCAGGGCTCACGCCCGCTTGCCGTCCAGTTCCTGAACGGCAAGGCGAAGGTCAAGAAGGGCGACCGGCTCGTCACGTTCGGGTCCAGCAAGAACAAGCCGTTCGTGCCCGGCGTCCCGGTCGGCGAGGTCGTCCGCGTCGACCCGTCCGGCGGCGACCTGACCCGTACGGTCTACGTCCGTCCGTACGTCGGCTTCACCAAGCTCGACATCGTCGGCATCGTCGTCCAGGCCCCGCGCGAGGACCCCCGCGACACGGTCCTGCCGAAGAAGCAGGCCAAGCCCGCCAAGCCGAAGCCCACGCCGACCGTCACCGTCACCATCTCGCCCAACGGCGACATCGTGGACACCGGAGGGAACGTCGTCGGGAACATCCACCAGAGCGCGGACCCCAGCGGCGGCCCGAGCCCCGACCCCAGCGGGAACGCCACACCGAACGCCGACAACGCGGTAAACGAACAGAGGTAGAGCTGATCCCCATGCACGTCAACCGGACTCTGCTCTCCATCGTCCTGGTCGTGATCGCCCTCGTCGTCCAGGTCTCCGTGCTCGCCCGGCTCCAGCTGCCCGGCGCGGTGCCCGATCTGCTCCTCATGGTCGTCGTCGGACTGGCCTTCGTCTACGGACACGTCAGCGGCGCCCTCATCGGCTTCGGCGCCGGGCTGCTCGCCGACCTGGCACCGCCGGCGGACCACGCGGCCGGACGGTACGCCCTCGTCCTCTGCGTCATCGGTTACCTCGCCGGACTGGCCAAGCCGGAGAACGGCCAGCTCAAGTCGGCCTTCCTGCCGATGGCCGTGGTCGTCGCGGCGGCGATCGGATCGACCCTGCTGTACGCGGGTGTCGGCGCGCTCGTCGGCGACACGGCCGCCCGCCATGTGGGTCTGGGCAGCCTGCTGTTCACCGCGGCCGTCTACGACCTGCTCCTCGCACCGTTCACCGTGCCGCTGATCATGGCGATGGCCAGACGCACGGTGAACGACCCGCTCACCGAGTCCTCCTCCGGCGGCAAGGACGCCACGGCGGGCTGGCTCGCGGCGGGCACCGGCCTGCGGATCGGCGGCCAGCGCGGCGGACTGCGCGTCAAGGCCGCCCGCAACCGGGCAGCACGCGCCGGACGGATCAAGGGAGTCAAGCGACTGTGAGGCTGCATTTCCCCGGGGCCGCCCACCAGGTCCCCTGCCCGACCACCACCGGGGGCGCCCCGTGACCAACATCCCCGAGACGGGCCGGACCCAGCGGGTCCAGATCCGCCTCGTCGTCATCCAGGTCCTCGTCTTCTCCCTGCTGCTCACCCTCGGCGGCCGCCTCTGGTACCTCCAGATCCGCAACGGCCAGGAGTACTCCGACGAGGCGAAGAACAACCACGTCCAGCAGGTCGTCCAGCCCGCCGCCCGCGGCGCCATCCTCGACGCGCGCGGCGTGCCCCTCGCCGACAACGAGACCCGGCTCGTCGTCTCCGCCAGCCGCACCGAGCTGCTGAAGATGGCCGACGACGGCAAGAGCGTGCTGACCCGGCTCGCCGACGTGCTCGGCATGAAGCCCAAGGACGTCATCGACAAGGTCCGGCTCTGCGACGCGAAGACCCCGCAGCCCTGCTGGAACGGTTCGCCCTACCAGCCGATCCCGGTCACCGACGAGGCCACCACCCAGCAGGCCCTCCAGATCCGCGAACGTGCCGAGGACTTCCCCGGCATCACCGCCGAACCCACCGCCGTACGCCGCTACGCCGCACCCGGCAAGGCCAACAGCGCCCAGGTCCTCGGCTACCTCTCGCCCGTCACCGACAACGAGATCACCAAGGCCCAGGACAGCGACTCGCCGTACCTGCGCTCCGACCAGGTCGGCCGCTCCGGCCTGGAGCGCACGTACGACAAGGCACTGCGCGGCAAGGCGGGCGTCACCCGCTACGAGGTCGACAACCTCGGCCGGGTCATCGGCGAGGCGAAGAACGACAAGGCGGAGCCCGGCTCCAGCGTCGTCACCTCCATCGACGCCCGGGTCCAGGCCGTCGCCGAGTACGAGCTCAACCAGGCCATGAAGACGGCCCGCACCGAGTTCGACACCAACACCGGCGAGAACTACAAGGCCGACTCCGGCGCCGTCGTCGTCATGGAGGCCAAGACCGGCCGGGTCGTCTCGATGGCCTCGCTGCCCAACTACGACCCCAACGCCTGGGTCGGCGGCATCTCCGGCAAGGACTACGCCAAGCTGACCGGCAAGAACTCCAACTTCCCGCTGCTGAACCGGGCCATCCAGGGCCAGGCCGCCCCCGGCTCCATCTTCAAGGTCATCTCCTCGACCGCCGCGGTCAACGCCGGATACCCCTTCGACGGCAACTACCCCTGCCCCAGCTCGTACTCCATCGGCGGCCAGACCTTCAAGAACTACGAGTCCCAGGGCTACGGCGACATCACCATCGGCCGCGCCCTCGAAGTCTCCTGCGACACCGTGTACTACGGCATCGCGCACAAGGAGTGGCAGAAGGACGGCGGCAACAACCCCAAGAAGAAGCCCAACGACTGGTTCTACAAGACCGCCCACCAGTTCGGCCTCGGCAAGGAGACCGGCATCGACCTCCCCAACGAGGTCAGCGGCCGCGTCCCCGACCGCGAGTGGAAGAAGAACTTCGCCAAGGCCAACCACGACGCCTGGTGCAAGCAGGGCAAGAAGGACGGCACGTACGTCGAGAAGATCGCCTACGAGAACTGCCTCGAAGGCGACAAGATGCGCGCCGGTGACTCCGTCAACTACTCGATCGGCCAGGGCGACACCCTCGTCACCCCGATCCAGATGGCGACCATCTACGCGGCCATCTCCAACGGCGGCACGCTCTACGACCCCACCGTCGGCAAGGCGATCGTCAGCGGCGACGGCAAGACCGTCGAGCAGATCAAGCCCAAGTCGCACGGCAAGCTGCCCTTCACCGCCAAGACCCGCAACGAAATAGACCAAGCCCTCGCGGGTGTCGCGACCCGCGGTTCCGCCGCCTGGCGATTCGGCGGCTGGCCGCAGGACAAGATCCCGATGCACGCCAAGACGGGTACGGCCGAGGTCTACGGCAAGCAGACGACCTCGTGGTTCGCCACGTACACCAAGGACTACTCGATCGTCATGACGATCTCCCAGGGCGGTACGGGCTCCGGCGCGTCCGGGCCCGCCGTGCGCAACATCTACAACGCGATCTACGGTCTCGACGCCGCCGGCAAGCAGGACCTCAAGAAGGCCCTGCTGCCGACGCCGCAGAAGTCCCTGCCGAAGATCCAGCAGGACGGCTCCATCGAGACCCCGAAGATCAAGCCGTACGACCCGAACTCGCAGAAGCCGCCGGCCGAGCAGACGCTCGCCGCGATCATGGGGAGGCGCGACTGATGGCCGGTTTCTCCGTCCAGCGGTACGCTCCCGAGCGCTCGGCCTGGGGCCGGTTCACCGCCCGGGACTCCGTGGTCCGCCGGCTCGACTGGCCGCTGCTCGGCTCGGCGATCGCGCTCTCCCTCATCGGCTCGATGCTGGTCTACTCGGCGACCCGGGGACGGGACTCGCTCACCCACGGCGACCCGTACTACTTCCTCTTCCGGCACGCCCTCAACGCCGGCATCGGCTTCGCCCTGATGGTCGGCACGATCTGGCTCGGCCACCGCACCCTGCGCGGCGCGGTGCCGATCCTGTACGGCCTGTCCGTACTCCTCGTCCTGGCGGTCCTCACCCCGCTCGGCGCCACCGTCAACGGTGCCCACGCCTGGATCATCATCGGCGGCGGCTTCTCCCTCCAGCCCTCCGAGTTCACCAAGATCACGATCAT
The DNA here is from genome assembly GCF_036226405.1 of Streptomyces sp. NBC_01260. NCBI lineage: Bacteria > Bacillati > Actinomycetota > Actinomycetes > Kitasatosporales > Streptomycetaceae > Streptomyces > Streptomyces sp. NBC_01260. The sequence continues at coordinate 5,713,141 of NZ_CP108464.1, forward strand.
CCTCGGTATGGCGATGCTGCTCGCCGCCCGCGTCGACGCGGGCGACCAGTTGCACCCCGACCACCGGACCGTCGCCAAGGCCCTCGGCGTGGCGGCGATCCCGATGGTGGTCGTCATGGGCATGCCGGACCTCGGTTCCGTGATGGTCATGGCAGTCATCGTGCTCGGCGTACTGCTGGCCTCCGGGGCGTCGAACCGCTGGATCTTCGGACTCCTCGGCGCGGGCACCGCGGGCGCTGTCGCCATCTGGCAGCTCGGACTGCTCGACGACTACCAGATCGCCCGGTTCGCGGCCTTCGCCAACCCGGCGCTCGACCCGGCCGGCGTCGGCTACAACACCAACCAGGCCCGTATCGCGATCGGCTCCGGCGGCCTCTCCGGCACCGGCCTCTTCCAGGGCACCCAGACCACAGGCCAGTTCGTCCCCGAGCAGCAGACCGACTTCGTCTTCACCGTCGCGGGCGAGGAACTCGGCTTCCTCGGCGCCGGGCTGATCCTCGTCCTGCTCGGCGTCATCCTGTGGCGCGCCTGCCGCATCGCCCGGGAGACCACCGAGCTGTACGGCACGATCGTCGCCGCCGGAATCATCGCCTGGTTCGCCTTCCAGTCCTTCGAGAACATCGGCATGACGCTCGGCATCATGCCGGTCGCCGGACTGCCGCTGCCGTTCGTCTCCTACGGAGGGTCCTCGATGTTCGCCATCTGGGTGGCCATCGGACTGCTCCAGTCGATCAGGGTGCAACGGCCGATAACGGCCTGAGCCGTGTGGGCCCTGCCCATCTGCCCGCATTCCCTCTAGATTCGACTCATGGCGGACTCGAAGCGTGAGATCGAGCGGAAGTACGAAGCCACCGACGCCACCCGGCTGCCCGACCTGAGCCGGGTGGCCGGCGTCTCGGCCGTCGAACACCTGGGGTTGAGCGAACTCGACGCCGTCTACTACGACACCGAGGACCTCCGGCTCGCGGCCGACTCCCTCACCCTGCGCCGCCGCACCGGCGGGGGCGACGCCGGCTGGCACCTCAAATTCCCGGTCGCCACCGGCATCCGTGACGAGATCCGGGCCCCGCTCTCCGATACCCTGCCGCCCGAACTCGCCGCACTGATCCGCTCCCGGGTCCGGGACGCCGCGGTCGTCCCCGTGGTCCGGCTCCGCTCCGCCCGGGACGTCCACCGCCTGACCGGACCCGACGGCGCGCCGCTCGCCGAAATCAGCGTGGACGCGGTCCGGGCCGAGCGGCTGCACGGCGGCAGCGCAAGCACCGCCTGGACCGAGATCGAGGCCGAACTCGCCGATGACGGCGACCCCGCCTTCCTCGACGCCGTCGAGCGGCGGCTGCGCAAGGCCGGGGTACGGCCCTCCGCGGCACCGTCCAAACTGGCGCGGGCACTCGCGGAGACCGGCCCGAAGGGGAAACCGGGCGGCAAACGGCCGCGGCCGCACACCGCGGGCGACCACGTCCTGGCCTATGTGCGCGACCAGAACGCGGCGATCGTCGCCCTGGACCCGGCCGTGCGCCGCGGCCTGCCCGACTCCGTGCACCGGATGCGGGTCGCCACCCGCAGACTGCGCAGCGCCTTCAGGACGTACCGCGGCATCCTCGACCGGAGCGTCACCGGCCCCGTCGCCGAGGAGCTGAGGTGGCTCGCGGCGGAACTGGGCGTCGACCGCGACCAGGAGGTCCTCGACGAACGGCTGCGCACCCGGCTTGACGGGCTGCCCCGCACCCTGGTCCTCGGACCGGTCCGCGGCCGGCTGCGGATCTGGTCGGTGGCCCGCCGCAGCGGCTCCCGCCGCCACACGGTCGCCGTACTCGACGGCAGCCGCTACCTGGAGCTGCTCGGCACCCTGGACGCACTCCTCGCCGACCCGCCCCTGCTGCCCGCCGCCGCGGCGCCACCCGGCAAGGTGCTGTCCCGCGCCGTGCACAAGGACCACCGGCGCCTCGCGCGCCGCATCGCCCACGCCCGGGAACTGCCACCGGGACCGGAGCGCGACGTCGCCCTGCACAAGGCGCGCAAGGCGGCGAAACGAGCGCGTTACGCGGCGGAGGCCGCCCGCCCCGCGCTCGGGAAACCGGCCCGCAAGTCCGTCAAGCGGCTGAAGGCCGTACAGGGCGTCCTCGGCGACCACCAGGACAGCGTGGTGGCCCGCGAGGCCCTGCGCGCCCTCGCCGTCCAGGCACATCTGGCCGGCGAGCCGTCGTTCACCTGGGGACTGCTGTACGGGCAGGAGGAGGAGACGGCGGCGGCACGCGAACGGGAGCTGCCCGGGGTGTGGGCGAGGGCGTCCCGGGCGAAGATCCGGACGGCTCCGGAAGGCTGAGCGTCGCGGTACGCTGGATGGTCATCCTTGCCGGCTCTCGAAAGTTCGCGATGTCTGTCGATTCGGTCTTCCCACAGCTCGAAGCTCTGCTCCCGCATGTGCAGAAGCCCATCCAGTACGTCGGCGGTGAGCTGAACTCCACCGTCAAGCCGTGGGACGAGTGCGACGTCCGCTGGGCACTCATGTACCCGGACGCGTACGAGGTCGGGCTCCCCAACCAGGGCGTCATGATCCTCTACGAGGTGCTCAACGAGCGCCAGGGCGTCCTCGCCGAGCGCACCTACAGCGTCTGGCCGGACCTGGAGGAGCTGATGCGCGAGCACAAGGTGCCCCAGTTCACGGTGGACGGACACCGCCCGGTCAAGGCGTTCGACGTCTTCGGGCTGAGCTTCTCCACCGAACTCGGCTACACCAACATGCTCACCGCCCTGGACCTGGCCGGCATTCCGCTGGCCGCCAAGGACCGCGGCCTCGACGACCCGATCGTGCTCGCGGGCGGCCACGCCGCGTTCAACCCCGAGCCGATCGCGGAGTTCATCGACTGCGCGGTCATCGGCGACGGCGAGCAGGCCGTCCTGGAGATCACCGAGATCGTCCGCGCCTGGAAGGCCGAGGGCCGTCCCGGCGGTCGCGAGGAGGTGCTGTTCCGGCTCGCCAGGACGGGCGGCGTCTACGTCCCCGGCTTCTACGACGTCGAGTACCTCCCGGACGGCCGTATCGGCCGGGTCGTGCCCAACAAGTCCGGCGTGCCGTGGCGGGTGTCCAAGCACACCGTGATGGACCTCGACGAGTGGCCCTACCCGAAGCAGCCGCTCGTCCCGCTCGCCGAGACCGTCCACGAGCGGATGTCCGTGGAGATCTTCCGCGGCTGCACCCGCGGCTGCCGCTTCTGCCAGGCCGGCATGATCACGCGCCCCGTGCGGGAGCGAAGCATCACCGGCATCGGCGAAATGGTGGAGAAGGGCCTCAAGGCGACCGGCTTCGAGGAGGTCGGTCTGCTCTCGCTCTCCTCCGCGGACCACTCCGAGATCGGCGACATCGCCAAGGGCCTCGCCGACCGCTACACGGACGACAAGATCGGGCTCTCGCTGCCCTCCACCCGCGTCGACGCGTTCAACGTGGACCTGGCCAACGAGCTGACCCGCAACGGCCGTCGCTCCGGTCTCACCTTCGCCCCCGAGGGCGGCTCCGAGCGGATGCGCAAGGTCATCAACAAGATGGTCTCGGAGGAGGACCTGATCCGGACCGTCTCCACCGCGTACGGCAACGGCTGGCGGCAGGTGAAGCTGTACTTCATGTGCGGTCTGCCCACCGAGACCGACGAGGACGTCCTGCAGATCGGCGACATGGCGGTCAACGTCATCGCCAAGGGCCGCGAGGTCTCCGGGCAGAACGACATCCGCTGCACCGTCTCCATCGGCGGCTTCGTGCCCAAGCCGCACACCCCGTTCCAATGGGCCCCGCAGCTCGGCGTCGAGGAGACCGACGCCCGGCTGGCCAAGCTCCGGGACAAGATCCGCGGCGACAAGAAGTACGGCCGCTCGATCGGCTTCCGCTACCACGACGGCAAGCCCGGCATCGTCGAGGGCCTGCTCTCCCGCGGCGACCGCCGGGTCGGCTCCGTCATCCGCGCCGTCTACGAGGCCGGCGGCCGGTTCGACGGCTGGCGCGAGCACTTCAGCTACGACCTGTGGATGAAGAGTGCCGAGAAGACGCTGCCCGGCTTCGGCGTGGACGTCGACTGGTACACCACCCGGGAGCGGACGTACGAGGAGGTCCTGCCCTGGGACCACCTGGACTCCGGCCTCGACAAGGAATGGCTCTGGGAGGACTGGCAGGACTCGCTCGACGAGACCGAGGTCGAGGACTGCCGCTGGACGCCGTGCTTCGACTGCGGGGTGTGCCCGCAGCTGGACCTCGACATCCAGATCGGCCCGACGGGCAAGAAGCTCCTCCCGCTGACGGTCGTGAAGTGACGCCCTGAAGTGACACCGTCCGGCTCCGGCCGGGTGACAGCTCGATGACGAAGGCCCGGCCCGGGAAACCCCCGGCCGGGCCTTCGCGTCATGGACTGCATGGACTACGGAAAGCACCAGGCGCCCGCGCGGTACGAGAGCGGTGACGGCTGTCTGACCACCCTCATCAGGATTCCGGTGCGGATCGTGGTCCTCGTCCTGGTCCTGCCGGTCCGGATGGTGTGGGACGCCCTCGTCGCCTGCGCCCGCGCCGCCGACCGGACCCTGTTCCGGCCGCTCGGGCGGGCGCTCTCCTGGCTGTTCCAGGTCCTCGTGGTGACCCCGGCCCGCCTGCTGTGGGAGTGGGTACTGGTCCCGGTGGGGCACGGGCTGCGGTGGCTGGGGGCGGCGGTGTTCGTCCGGCCGTGGGTCGCGCTGTGGCGGTATGCCGTGGTGCCCGGGGTGCGGTACGGGGTCGTGGTCCCGCTCGTCTGGCTGTACACCGCTGCCCTCACCCCGCTCGGACACGGGCTGCGGTGGGTGTACCTGACGCTGCTCGCCCCCGCCGGACGCGGGATCCTCGCGGGGACCGGATGGCTGCTCACGGTCGTCCTCGTCCTGCCGGTGGTGGGTGTGTGGCGGTACGTCCTGGTGCCGCTGGGGCTTGCCGCCGCCTGGCTGGTGCGGTATCTGGTCGTGCTGCCGGCCGGGTGGGCGTACCGGGAACTGCTCACGCCGCTGGGCCACGGCATCGCCTGGCTGCTCGACGTGCTGGCCCGCGGGGTCGCCGCGGGATTCCGGGGGCTGTGGGCCGGTCTCCGCCTGCTCGTCTCGGTGCTTCTCGTCACTCCGCTGGTCTGGGTGTACCGGCGGGTGCTGACCCCCGTGGGCCGGGAGGTCGCCGCCGCGATCGGCGTCGCCTGGCGCATCGCCGGATTCGTCTCGCGGGCCGTCGGCCGGGCGCTGGCCTGGCTGGCCTGGCATCTGGTCGGGGCGCCGGTGGCCTGGGCCTACCGCACGGTGTGCACCCCCCTCGGCCATTTCGTGCGCGACGCCGTATGGGTCCCGGCCAGGAGGGCAGCCGTCGCGGCGGGCCGGACGGCCCGGGACGTGATGCGCACGGCCCGCGAAACCGTCCGGCAGGCCCGCCGCGACGCATGGCGGGCACTGGTCGGCGGGCCGCCTGTGACCGAGCCCCGGGAACCAGGGAGCCCCCTTGCGCGTAGGCTGGGTGCTACGCAACAAGCGACGACTGTGCCCAGCGCGGCGCCCGCACCAGAGATCTCCCTGCACGGCGAGAAAACCGCCCAGCAGGGGTGAGCCGGAGCGGGCACCCCGGGCCCACCCGTATTTCGAGGGCGGCGTGCCACCCGCGTCCGCTCCGCACCGAGGAGAAGAACCACTGGGCAAGCGACAGCCCGAAGGCCCGCCGCCCGCACCGGCAGTGCAGCGCATTCGTCTGCGCTACACCAAGCGCGGCCGCCTCCGGTTCACCAGTCACCGTGACTTCCAGCGTGCCTTCGAGCGGGCGCTGCGCCGCTCCGAGGTGCCCATGGCCTACTCGGCGGGCTTCACCCCGCACCCCAAGGTGTCCTACGCCAATGCCGCCCCCACCGGCACGGGCAGCGAGGCCGAGTTCCTGGAGATCGCGCTCACCGAGGCGCGTGACCCCGACGTCCTGCGCGAGCTGCTCAATGACTCGCTGCCGGACGGTCTCGACATCACGGACGCCGTGGAGGCCCGTACCTCGGGTCTCGCCGACCGGCTGACCGCCTCCATCTGGGAGATGCGGCTGGACGGGGTCTCGGCGGAGGAGGCCGAGAAGGCCGTGGCCGCCTTCAACGGGGCCGAGGCCGTCGAGGTCCAGCGCCGTACGAAGAACGGCGTGCGCAGCTTCGACGCCCGGTCCGCCGTGGTGGACCTGCAGGCCCTTGATCAACAGTCTGATAGGCCCGGGGCCAAGGCCTGTGCGATACTGCGGCTGGTTGTTCGGCACGTGACACCTGCCGTGCGACCTGACGACGTCCTGTCCGGTCTCCGCGTTGTGGCCGACCTGGCGCCGCCGGTCCCCGCAGCGGTGACCAGGCTGGCGCAGGGGCTCTTCGACGAGGAGTCCGGCACGGTGACCGACCCGCTCGCGCCTGACCGCGAGGCAGCCCCGGCCGCTCTACCCACGGCCACCGGGACCGCCGTCGCGACGGCGCCGGAAGGTGCAGGCACCGCGTAAGGCGGTCGTTGTAGCGCAGCCCTCGGACTCGGGAGCCACCTGGGCCGGGCCGCGCGCTGACCCATAAGACTTTCGCCAGGCCGTGCGCAGACCGCGTACGGAACCGGCGAGCCAGACATTCAGCCCCCGTGCGGCGCCCGCGCCCCGGACGGCGGTACCGCGTACATCATGCGGACCGTGCCGGACCGGAATCAGGCGCGGCGCCCGGGAGCGCGACGGGAGAACCGCCCGCATGCTCGAGCCCACCGAACCCGGCACGACCGGGAACGCAGAAGACAACAACACCCCCGGGGACAAGCTGCCGCCGCGCCGCAGGCGCCGCGCGGCGTCCCGCCCGGCCGGCCCGCCGTCGGGCGGCGCACAGGGCGCTGCCGACGCGTCGGCCATACCGGCCGTTGACGCCGGAGAGTCGGACCCCAGCACTGAGAACGCCACCGAGGCCGAGGCCGCCCCGCCCGTCCGCGCGCGCCGTCGCGCGGTCCGCAAGGCGACCGCTCCTGCGGGTGCCCCGCAGGCCGCCGAGGTCGTGGAGCCCGTGGTGACCGCCGAGCCGGTCGAGGACGAGCCCGTCGCGGCCGAGCCGGTCGAGGCGCCGCGTGCGCGTCGCCGTGCGTCCCGCAAGGCGACCGCTCCGGCGGGTGCCCCGCAGGCCGCCGAGGCTGTGGAGATCGTCGAGGAGACCGCAGCCGCGGAGAGCCCCGAGCCCGTCGCTGCCGAGCCGGTCGAGGCGCCGCGTGCGCGTCGCCGTGCGTCCCGCAAGGCCACCGCCCCGGCGGGTGCCCCGCAGGCCGCCGAGGCTGTGGAGATCGTCGAGGAGACCGCAGCCGCGGAGGCCCCCGAGCCCGTCGCGGCCGAGCCCGTCGCCGCCGAGGCGCCGCGCGGTCGTGCCCGGCGCAGGGCTTCCGCCCCGGCCGGTGCCCCGCAGGCCACCCGGACCGAGCCCGTCGCGGCCGCCGAGCCCGCAGAGGTCACCGAAGCGGCCGAGCCCGCCGAGCCCGTGGAGGCCCCGCGCGGCCGCCGTCGTGCGGTCCGCAAGGCCACCGCCCCGGCCGGTGCACCGCAGGCCGCCGAGGAGCGCACCGAGGCCCGGACCGGCGAGAGCCTGCCCGAGATGGCCGTCGAGGAACTGGCCGCCGAGACCGCCGAGGTCGAGGAGGCCGCCCCGCGCGGCCGCCAGCGCCGCCGGGCCACCGCCGCGGCGGGCCGGCCCGAGTTCACCGGCAAGGTCGAGGAGCCCGCGCGCAGGAGCCGTGGCGCGGCGCGCCCCGCCGTCGCCGTGTTCCAGGCCCCGGTCTTCGCCGAGCCGATGTTCCAGACCCCGGAGACGGCCGCTGCCGCAGCCGCCGCGGCAGTCCCCGCCCCGTCCGACGAGGAGCCCGAGGACGAGATCGCGACGGCCGAGGAGCAGACCCCGGTCGCCGAGACGCCCGCCCCCGCCGAGGCCGCCCCGCAGGGTGGTTCGCGTCGCCGTCGCCGCCGTCGCGGTGAGGCCACCGAGGCCGAGCCCGCCGCCGCACCCGCTCCGGCCGCCGCCCCGGTGGAGGAGCAGGCCGAGGAGGAGCACGAGCCGGAGAACGAGAGCGACGGCGAGCACGACGGCGAGGACACCGACGAGTACGGCGACCGGCCCTCGCGCCGCCGTCGTCGCGGTGGCCGCCGCCGCCGTCGCGGTGAGTCCGCCGAGGACGAGACCGCCGAGCAGCACACCGAGGACGACGCCTCCGACCGCTCCGGCGACGAGCGCGAGCGCGCCCACGAGTCCGAGTCCGAGGACGAGGGCGACGACGACCACGACGACAACGACGACCACGACTCCGGTGCCTCCGGATCGAGCAGCAGCCGTCGCCGCCGTCGCCGCCGTCGTCGCAGCGGTGACTTCTCGTCCGACGCCGAGAACGGCACGGACGACCCGGAGCGCACCGTCGTCAAGGTCCGCGAGCCCCGTAAGAAGGAAGCCGAGCGCGAGCCCGGCACCGGCTTCGACGAGGTCCAGTCCATCAAGGGCTCGACCCGTATGGAGGCCAAGAAGCAGCGCCGCCGCGAGGGCCGCGAGCAGGGCCGCCGCCGGGTTCCGATCATCACCGAGGCGGAGTTCCTGGCCCGCCGCGAGGCCGTCGAGCGCGTCATGGTCGTCCGCCAGAGCGGCGAGCGCACCCAGATCGGCGTCCTTGAGGACAACGTGCTCGTCGAGCACTACGTCAACAAGGAGCAGGCCACCAGCTACGTCGGCAACGTCTACCTGGGCAAGGTCCAGAACGTCCTGCCGTCCATGGAGGCCGCCTTCGTCGACATCGGCAAGGGCCGCAACGCCGTCCTGTACGCCGGTGAGGTCAACTTCGAGGCGCTCGGCATGGCCCACGGACCGCGCCGCATCGAGACGGCGCTCAAGTCCGGCCAGTCCGTCCTCGTCCAGGTGACGAAGGACCCGATCGGCCACAAGGGCGCCCGCCTGACCAGCCAGGTCTCGCTGCCCGGCCGCTACCTGGTCTATGTGCCCGAGGGCTCGATGACCGGGATCAGCCGCAAGCTGCCCGACACCGAGCGCGCCCGGCTCAAGACCATCCTCAAGAAGATCGTCCCCGAGGACGCGGGCGTCATCGTCCGCACCGCCGCGGAGGGCGCGAGCGAGGACGAGCTGCGTCGCGACGTCGAGCGGCTCCAGCAGCAGTGGGAGGACATCCAGAAGAAGTCGAAGAGCAGCGGCAGCTCCAACGCGCCGACGCTGCTCTACGGCGAGCCGGACATGACCGTCCGGGTCGTCCGCGACATCTTCAACGAGGACTTCTCCAAGGTCATCGTCAGCGGCAACGAGGCGTGGGACACCATCCACGGCTATGTCTCGCACGTGGCCCCCGACCTGACGGACCGGCTGTCGCGGTGGACCTCCGAGGTCGACATCTTCGCGACCTACCGGATCGACGAGCAGCTCATGAAGGCGCTGGACCGCAAGGTCTACCTGCCGAGCGGCGGCTCGCTGGTGATCGACAAGACCGAGGCGATGGTCGTCGTCGACGTCAACACCGGCAAGTTCACCGGTCAGGGCGGCAACCTCGAGGAGACCGTCACCAAGAACAACCTGGAGGCGGCCGAGGAGATCGTGCGCCAGCTGCGGCTGCGCGACCTCGGCGGCATCGTCGTCGTCGACTTCATCGACATGGTGCTGGAGTCCAACCGGGACCTGGTGCTGCGGCGTCTGCTGGAGTGCCTGGGACGCGACCGTACGAAGCACCAGGTCGCCGAGGTCACCTCGCTCGGCCTGGTCCAGATGACCCGTAAGCGGGTCGGCCAGGGTCTGCTGGAGTCCTTCTCCGAGACCTGTGTCCACTGCAACGGGCGCGGCGTGATCGTGCACATGGAGCAGCCCGCCTCGATCGGTGGCGGCGGTGGCGGCAAGCGTGCCAAGAAGCGCGGCCGCGGCGGCTCGGGCCAGGACCACGAGCAGGACCACGACCACAGCCACGAGCACGAACAGGACCACGAGACCGAGGCCGAGGTCGCGGCGGAGGTCGCCGCCCCGCTGGCGCTGCCCGAGCCGGAGTTCGTCGCGGACGAGGAGCTGTACAGCAGCCCGGCCGAGGCCGAGGCGGCCGCCGGGCGCGGCCGTGGCCGTCGCCGGGCGACGCGTAAGGCGTCGGCCCCGGCCGGTGCCCCGAAGCCGGCGTCCGCGCCGGCCCCGGTGGCCGAGCCGGTCGTGCAGCCGGAGCCCGTCGTGGAGCCCGAGCCCGCGCCGGAGCCGGTTGCCGAGGCCCCGGCCGTCGAGGCTCCTGCCGCTGAGGCGCCCCAGGGCCGTACGCGCCGTCGTGCGACCCGCAAGGCGACCGCCCCGGCAGGTTCGCCGGCCCAGGCCGAGCAGGCCCCGGCCGCCGAGACGGCCGAGGAGCCGGTCTCCGCTGCCGACCCGGTCGCCACGGAGGACCCGGTCGTCGAGGCCCCGCACGTGGAGGTCCCGGCCGAGGAGCCGGCCGCACCGCCGCGTGCCCGGCGCCGGGCGACCCGCAAGGCCACCGCGCCCGCGGGGTCCCCGGCCGGTACCGACGAGGCCGAGACCGTCGTGGTGACGGCTTCCGTCGAGTCCGCGTCCGAGCCCGAGCCCGAGGACGCACCGGCACCGGCCAAGAAGGCGGCCCGCAAGACCGCCAAGAAGGCCACCGCCAAGAAGGCCACCGCCAAGAAGGCGGCCACCACGAAGACGGCTGCCAAGAAGACCGCCGCGAAGAAGACGACGGCCAAGAAGGCGGCAGCGAAGAAGACGGTGGCGGCGGAGCAGCAGACGCCGTCCTCCGTCACGGCTTCGGCCGACGAGGTCTGACCCGCCTCGCACCGTGCGCCCGTACGCAGCCGGACCGGTTCCGTCACAGGAACCGGGCCGGCTGCGTACTGCCGCCCCCGTTGACCGCAACCTGCCCAGTGGACACGGAAGTCTGAGCACATGCGCAAGATCCAGAAGGCCGTCATACCCGCCGCCGGGCTCGGTACCCGGTTTCTGCCGGCGACCAAGGCAACTCCCAAGGAGATGCTGCCGGTGGTCGACAAGCCCGCGATCCAGTACGTCGTGGAGGAGGCCGCCGCCGCGGGGCTGAGCGATGTGCTGATGATCACCGGGCGCAACAAGCGCGCCCTGGAGGACCACTTCGACCGGAACTACGAGCTGGAGTCGGCGCTGACCCGCAAGGGCGACGACGAACGGCTGGTCCGGGTCCAGGAGTCCAGCGAGCTGGCGACCATGCACTACGTCCGCCAGGGCGACCCGCGCGGCCTGGGCCACGCCGTCCTGTGCGCGGAGCCCCATGTGGGCGACGAGCCGTTCGCGGTGCTCCTGGGCGACGACCTGATCGACCCGCGCGACCCGCTGCTGGCTCGTATGACCGAGATCCAGGAGCGCGAGGGCGGCAGCGTCGTCGCACTGATGGAGGTCGCGCCCGAACAGATCCACCAGTACGGATGCGCCGCGGTGGAAGCCACCTCGGAGAGCGACGTCGTCCGGGTCACCGGGCTGGTGGAGAAGCCGGAGCCCGGCGACGCACCCAGCAATCTCGCCGTCATCGGACGCTACGTCCTGGACCCCGCCGTCTTCGGCGTGCTGCGCGAGACGGAGCCGGGCCGGGGCGGCGAGATCCAGCTGACGGACGCGCTTCAGCAGCTGGCCGTCGACGAGAAGCTCGGCGGCCCGGTGCACGGTGTCGTCTTCCGCGGCCGCCGCTACGACACCGGCGACCGCGGCGACTACCTGCGGGCCATCGTCAGACTCGCCTGCGAGCGCGAGGACCTGGGCCCCGACTTCCGTACCTGGCTGCGCGGTTACGTAGCGGCCGAGCTCTGAGCCGGCGCGCCCGTACCGCACCCGGACCCACCCGAGACACCCGCACCAAGGACCAAGGAGAACCCTCATGATCGGCATGATTCTGGCGGCCGGCGCCGGCCGCCGTCTGCGCCCCTACACCGACACGCTTCCCAAGGCCCTGGTGCCGGTCGGCCCCGAGGGGAACGAGGAGAGCCTGACCGTCGTCGACCTGACGCTGGGCAACTTCGCCGAGGTCGGGCTGACCGAGGTCGCGATCATCGTGGGCTACCGCAAGGAGGCCCTGTACGAGCGCAAGGCGGCCCTTGAGGCGAAGTACGGCGTCACCCTCACGCTGATCGACAACGACAAGGCCGAGGAGTGGAACAACGCCTACTCCCTGTGGTGCGGCCGTGACGCCCTCAAGGACGGCGTGATCCTCGCCAACGGCGACACCGTGCACCCCGTCTCCGTCGAGAAGACGCTGCTGGCCGCCCGCGGCGACGGCAAGAAGATCATCCTCGCCCTCGACACGGTGAAGAAGCTCGCCGACGAGGAGATGAAGGTCGTCGCCGACCCGTCGAAGGGCGTTCAGCGCATCACCAAGCTGATGGACCCGGCCGAGGCCACCGGCGAGTACATCGGTGTCACCCTCATCGAGGGCGACGCGGCCCAGGAGCTGGCCGACGCGCTGAAGACCACGTATCTGCGTGACCCCGACCTGTACTACGAGGACGGCTACCAGGAGCTCGTCAACCGCGGCTTCAAGGTCGACGTGGAGCCGATCGGCGACATCAAGTGGGTGGAGATCGACAACCACGAGGACCTGGCCAAGGGCAGGACCATCGCGTGCCAGTACTGACCCGGCTGATACCGGCGCCGGTCGTCGTCGACATCCGGGCCGGCGCTCTGGCCGACCTGGCGGGTGTCCTCGCCGATCAGCGCATCTCCGGTTCGGGGAAGCTGGCGGTCGCGATCAGCGGGGGCTCCGGCCGGGCGCTGCGCGAGCGGCTGTCGGACAGCCTGCCCGGCGCCTCCTGGTTCGAGGTCGGCGGCGGCACGCTGAACGACGCCGTGAAGCTGGCCGAGGACATGAAGTCCGGGCGGTACGACGCCGTGGTCGGCCTCGGCGGCGGCAAGATCATCGACTGTGCCAAGTTCGCCGCGGCGCGCGTCGGGCTGCCGCTGGTCGCCGTGGCGACGAACCTGTCCCACGACGGTCTGTGCTCACCGGTGGCCACTCTGGACAACGACTCGGGCCGCGGCTCGTACGGTGTCCCGAACCCGATCGCCGTCGTCATCGACCTCGACATCATCCGTGAGGCCCCGGTCCGCTTCGTGCGGTCCGGGATCGGGGACGCGCTCTCCAACATCTCCGCGGTGGCGGACTGGGAGCTCGCCCACCGGGTCAACGGCGAGGACATCGACGGACTGGCCGCGGCGATGGCCCGGCAGGCCGGCGAGGCCGTGCTGCGCCACCCCGGTTCCCTGGACGAGGACCGTTTCCTCCAGGTGCTGGCGGAGGGGCTGGTGCTCACCGGTATCTCGATGTCGGTCGCGGGTGACAGCCGGCCCGCCTCCGGCGCCTGCCACGAGATCAACCACGCCTTCGACCTGCTCTTCCCCCAGCGGGCGGCCAGCCACGGTGAGCAGTGCGGTCTGGGTGCGGCGTTCGCGATGCATCTGCGCGGCGCCCACCAGGAGTCCGTACGGATGACCGAGACGCTGCGGCGCCACGGTCTGCCGGTCACCGCGCAGGAGATCGGATTCAGCGTGGACGAATTCGTCTCGGTGGTCGAGTTCGCACCCCGGACCAGGCCGGGCCGGTACACGATCCTGGAACATCTGAACCTGTCCCCGGACGGGATCAGGGACGCCTACGCCGACTACGTCAGGGCGGCCGGGGCCTGAAACCGGGGCCCGGTTTGACCGGGTGTCCGAGGCCCCGTAATCTTGACCGTCGGCGTTTGTTTCGCCACACCTCTGAGCAATGACCTCCCGCTCGTACGGGAGAGGCCGCTCGTCCAATCCGGATCATCACGGGTCCCCGGACCCGTGTGAGCGGCTGGCTTCAGAGGTTTCCGCTTCGAGTGAGAGTGAGATCCGCGTGTACGCCATCGTGCGCAGCGGTGGTCGCCAGCACAAGGTTGCTGTCGGCGACATCGTTGAGGTTGACAAGATTCCCACCGCCAGTGTTGGCGACACGGTAGAGCTCTCTACCCTGCTCGTTGTCGACGGCGACGCCGTGACCAGCGACCCGTGGGTGCTTGACGGCATCAAGGTCCAGGCCGAGATCGTGGACCACCACAAGGGCGCGAAGATCGACATCCTTCGCTACAAGAACAAGACCGGCTACCGCCGTCGCCAGGGTCACCGCCAGCAGTACACGGCGATCAAGGTCACCGGTATTCCCGCGGCTGCGAAGTAAGGGACTGAGGAGACATGGCACATAAGAAGGGCGCATCGTCCACTCGGAACGGGCGCGATTCCAATGCTCAGCGGCTCGGCGTGAAGCGCTTCGGCGGTCAGGCCGTCAACGCCGGTGAGATCCTGGTCCGCCAGCGCGGCACCCACTTCCACCCGGGCACGGGCGTCGGCCGTGGCGGCGACGACACGCTGTTCGCCCTCGCCGCCGGTGCGGTCGAGTTCGGCACGCACCGTGGCCGCAAGGTCGTGAACATCGTTCCGATCGCCGGCTGATTTTCGGCGCTCGTCGAGCGGTTTGACGTGGAGGCGGACCTCACTTCCTGTTACGGGAAGTGGGTCCGCCTTTCGCGTGTTGCTCCTACGGGGGCACGAGCGAGACTTTTCTGCACGTATGTAACTGGAGGTTCCAACCATGACCACCTTCGTGGACCGCGTCGAGCTGCATGCCGCCGCGGGTAACGGGGGCCACGGCTGCGCCTCCGTTCACCGTGAGAAGTTCAAGCCGCTCGGCGGCCCGGACGGCGGCAACGGCGGCCGTGGCGGCGATGTGACCCTGATTGTCGACCAGGCCGTCACCACGCTCCTCGACTATCACCACCACCCCCACCGCAAGGCCACCAACGGCCAGCCCGGCGCGGGCGACAACCGCACCGGCAAGGAGGGCCAGGACCTGATCCTGCCCGTGCCGGACGGCACCGTCGTGCTCGACACGGACGGCAACGTGCTCGCCGACCTGGTCGGCCAGGGCACCATGTTCGTCGCCGGCCAGGGCGGCCGCGGCGGCCTCGGCAACGGGGCGCTGGCCTCCGCCCGGCGCAAGGCCCCCGGCTTCGCGCTGCTCGGCGAGCCCGGTGAGAGCCGGGACATCGTCCTGGAGCTGAAGACCGTCGCCGACGTCGCCCTGGTGGGCTACCCGAGCGCCGGCAAGTCCTCGCTGATCTCGGTCCTGTCGGCTGCCAAGCCGAAGATCGCCGACTACCCGTTCACGACCCTGGTCCCGAACCTGGGTGTCGTCACCGCGGGCAGCACCGTCTACACCATCGCCGACGTCCCGGGCCTGATCCCGGGCGCCAGCCAGGGCAAGGGCCTCGGCCTGGAGTTCCTGCGGCACGTCGAGCGCTGCTCGGTGCTCGTGCACGTACTGGACACGGCGACGCTGGAGTCCGACCGCGACCCGCTCTCCGACCTCGACACGATCGAGGAGGAGCTGAAGCTGTACGGCGGCCTGGACGACCGGCCCCGCATCGTCGTCCTCAACAAGATCGACATCCCGGACGGGCTGGACCTCGCGGAGATGATCCGTCCCGACCTGGAGGCCCGCGGCTACCGCGTCTTCGAGGTCTCCGCCGTGGCCCGTACCGGGCTCAAGGAGCTCTCCTTCGCGCTGGCGGGCGTCATCGCCGAGGCCCGTGCCGCCAAGCCGGTGGAGGAGGCGACCCGTGTCGTCATCCGGCCCAAGGCCGTGGACGACGCCGGTTTCACCGTGAAGCTGGAGGACGACGGCATCTACCGGGTGCGCGGCGAGAAGCCGGAGCGCTGGGTGCGCCAGACCGACTTCAACAACGACGAGGCCGTCGGCTACCTCGCGGACCGGCTGAACCGGCTCGGTGTCGAGGACGCGCTGCGCAAGGCGGGCGCCCGCGCGGGCGACGGGGTGGCCATCGGGGCCGAGGACAACGCCGTCGTCTTCGACTGGGAGCCGACGGTGACCGCCGGCGCGGAGATGCTCGGCCGCCGTGGCGAGGACCACCGGCTGGAGGAGCCGCGCCCGGCCGCGCAGCGCCGTCGCGACCGCGAGGACGAGCGCGACGACGTCAGCAAGGAGTACCAGGAGTTCGACCCGTTCGCGTAGCCACGGGAGACTGCCGCCGGTCCCGGTTCCCTTCGGGGGAGCCGGGACCGCGTGTTTTCCGGGCGCCCCGGTCCGTCAGGAGCGGCCGGCCTGCTCCAGCGCCTCGGCGGGGGAGGGCGCCGGGGTGCGCTCGGCGAGCGGGACGACCGGGAGCAGCGTCTCCTCGCCCAGGAACACCCGGCGCACGACGCGTTCCGCGGCGCGGCCGTCGTCGAAGTCGCAGAAGCGCTCCCGGAACGCCTTGCGCAGCCCGGCCGACTTCTCGCTCCGCCACTCCTGGGAGCCCAGGACCGAGGTGAGCTGATCCTGGCTGGTCGCCACGGCGCCGGGGGGCTCGGCCATCAGGTCGAAGTAGGTCCCGCGCACGACCCGGTAGGTGTTCCAGTCGTCGGCGTAGATCACGATCGGCCGGTCCAGGTTGGCGTAGTCGAACATCGCCGATGAGTAGTCCGTGACGAGGGCGTCCGCCGCGAGGTAGAGCTCCTCGACGTTTCCGTGCGCGGAGACGTCGATGATCCGGCCGCTGGCCTGGAGATCGGCGAGCCGGCCGGTCGGCTTGTAGAAGTAGTGGCCGCGCACCAGCAGGGTGACGTCGGGACCCAGTTCCTCGGCCAGCCTCGGCAGGTCGAGCCGCGGGGTGAAGGACTTCTGGTACTCGCGGTGGGTCGGCGCGTAGAGGAAGGCCGTCGAGCCGTCCGCCAGACCGAGTTCGTGCCGGGCCCGTGAGACGTCGGCCGCGGTGGCGTTGAGCAGTACGTCGTTGCGCGGGTAGCCGGTCTCCAGCGAGGTGTACCGGCAGGGGTACACCCGCTCCCAGACGGTGGTGGAGAACCGGTTGGCGGACAGGCTGTAGTCCCAGCGGTCGCACCGTCTGAGCAGCTTGTCCATGTCCATGCTGGTGGACGCGGGGTACTGCGCCTGGTCCAGCCCCATCGTCTTCAGCGGGGTGCCGTGATGGGTCTGCAGATGGATCTGGCCCTCGCGCTTGATCACGGTGTCGCCGAAGTTCACGTTGTTCGTCAGGTACTTCGCGCGGGCCATCACCGACCAGTACTCGCGGGACCCGACCACCACGGCCTCGACGCCCTTGGGCACCCGGTCGCGGTGCTCGGACCTGACCGCCCAGACCCGGCGCATGTCCGGGGCCAGCCGGCCCAGTTCCGCCTCGATGGCCGCGGGGCTGCAGGAGTAGCCGCGGCCCCAGTAAGCGGAGAACACCGCGAGGTTGTCGTCCAGCGGCATGCGCAGCTGGGACTTGTAGAACATTCCCAGGGCGGCGTGCTTGGCCCGGCCGACACGGGCCCGGCCGCCCAGCCGGGCCCGGTTGCGCATGTTGTTGACCCGGGTGACGCCGACCAGTGCCGAGTACGAATCGAGGCCCAGCAGCGCGTATTTGTAGCCCCGGCCGCCCAGTGGCCGCTGGAAGTCCTCCGGAATGCGGCTCCGGTAGTCCTTGGCCGCGCGGTGGAAGAACTCGGCGCGGGTGTTCTGCGGAAGCCGGCCGGGCTTTTCCAGGACGGTCAGAAAGTGGTCGACCATTTTCCTGAAGAGCGCCGGACGCCAGGAATCGAGATCCGGCCGCGAGTCCAGATAGGCGAAAACACGGTCGTACTGATCGAAGACATCGAAATGCTTGCGGCTGACCGTGCGGAGGATGTTCCCGCCCTCACGCCGCTGCCGGTACAGCACACAGGAGCGGTCGAGGACGGCGATGCGCTCCGCCGAGATCAGCGAGGAGTACGTCCAGGGGGCGTCCTCGTAATAGCCGGGCGGGAACCGGAAGCCGTGCCGGGTGACGAAATCGCGGCGGTAGGCCTTGTTCCACACGATCTGCAGCAGGTCCAGCAACTGCGGCCGGTCCGCCAGCGCGAAGACGTCGGGGCCGCTCTCGTCCAGCAGCTCCGCGCGCTTGTTGCGCAGCAGCCGCCCGTCCCAGTAGGTGCGGGTGTAGTCGTAGATCAGGACGTCGGGGTCGTCCGTCGCGTCCAGGCGCGCCGCGATGGCCGCCAGCGATCCCGGGGCCAGGGTGTCGTCGCTGTCGAGGAAGAGCAGGTAGTCGCCGGTCGACTCGTCGATACCCGCGTTGCGCGCGCGTCCCAGACCCACGTTCTCGGTGAGGTGGAGCACACGGATACGGGCGTCGCGTTCCGCGTATGTGTCGAGGATCGCGCCCGAGCCGTCCGGCGAGCAGTCGTCGACGCCGATGATCTCGAAGTCCGTGAAGTCCTGCTGGAGCACGGAGTCGAGACACTCCCCGATGTACCCCTGCACGTTGTACGCAGGCACGATGAGTGTCAGTCGAGGCATCGTCCACCAGTCCAGAGAGCTGTCCGAGGGTCTGTGCGAGGGGCGTGGTGCGCACCGTTGAACAGTGAGGCGGCGTCCAGCACCCGGACAGCGTAATTGATTGCTGTCAGCCCGCTTTGAGTGGCAAGGCCCGGTCCGTCGATCCGACTTTGTGTGCACGTAGAGTGAAGCGGACGGGTGAGACCTCGGACAGGGAGACGCACGACATGACCTGGATGGTTACGGGCGGGGCGGGATACATCGGTGCGCACGTCGTGCGCGCGATGCTCGCGGGCGGTCAGCAGGTCGTCGTGTACGACGACCTGTCGACGGGGAACGCCGAGAAGGTGCCCGACGGGGTGCCCCTGGTGACCGGCAGTGTTCTCGACCGTCAGGCACTGGACGCGGCGATCCGCGAGCACGGTGTGACCGGCGTGGTGCACATCGCGGGCAAGAAGCAGGTGGGCGAGTCCGTCGAGCGCCCCCTCCACTACTACCGGGAGAACGTGACGGGTCTGGAGGTGCTGCTGGAGAGCATGGTCGACGCGGGTGTCGACCGGCTGGTGTTCTCCTCCTCCGCCGCCGTCTACGGAATGCCCGATGTGGCCCTCGTCACCGAGGACACCCCCTGCGCGCCGATGAGCCCGTACGGCGAGACCAAGCTCGTCGGCGAGTGGCTGATCCACGCCGCCGCCCGCGCCCACGGACTGCGCTGTGCCTCGCTCCGCTACTTCAACGTCGCCGGTGCGGCGTCGCCGGAGCTGGCCGACGCCGGGGTGTTCAACCTCATCCCGATGGTCTTCGAGCGCCTGGAGGCCGGTCAGGGCCCGCGGATCTTCGGCGACGACTACGCGACGCCGGACGGCACCTGCATCCGCGACTACATCCACGTCGAGGACATCGCCTCCGCCCACCTCGCGGCCGCGCACCGGCTCGACGACGCGGAGCGCGGCACGGATCTCACGCTCAACATCGGACGCGGTGAGGGCAGTTCCGTACGGGAGATGGTCGACCGGATCCTCAAGGTGACGGACAACGGGGACATCGTCCCCGAGGTGACCGCCCGCCGCGCCGGTGACCCGGCGCGCGTGGTCGCGGGCGCCGACCGGATCCGCGCGGAGCTGGGCTGGTCGGCCCGGTACGGCGTGGACGAGATGATCGACTCCGCCTGGCAGGGCTGGCGCCACCGCCACCCGTAGGGCGCGCGGAACACTCACGGCAGAGGCCCGGCGCCACCCTCTTCAGGGGTGGTGCCGGGCCTCTGCCGTGCGTCGGCGGGGCGGGCCCCGGGCTATCCCTCGGGTGCGGGCTCCAGCTGTTCCTCGCCCGCCGCCTCGGCCTCCTCCAGCGCTCCCCGCTGTGCCGGGATCGCCGGGAGCAGCCGGCTCGACATCCGTACCCGGTGCCCGTCCGCGACCTCGCACAGCCCGAGCGCCGCCTCGCCGAAGCGTGCGTGGGACGGCGGGTCCGAGGGGCCGAGGAGATGGAGCTTCAGACCGGCGCGGGCCGCGGCCAGCCCGTCGTTCGCGGGGTGGCGCACCGAGTCGAGGAGGGCGGCGACACCGGCCGCGTCCGGCGTCAGGATCGTCGCCGCGCGCACCGTCGGGAACGCGTCGCGGAACAGTTCCTCGGGCAGGTCGCTGGTGTTCGCGACGGCGTACGGCTTCTCGCCCGCCAGATAGTCAGTGACCACGCTCGACACATCGCTGATCAGCAGGTCCGCCTTGTTGAAGCAGGAGTAGAGCGCGGGCTGCGGGGCCGTGATGACCTGGTGCTCCGCCGCGGGGAGCGAGGCCCAGTGGGCCGCTTCCCAGGCCGCGGTCGCCGCGGCGACCGCGTCGGCCCGGCCGGGCTCCGGGGTGCCCTGAACCAGCATGCGTTCCGCGTCGTCCGCGTCGTCCCGGAAGGAGGAGGCGGTCAGCGCGTTCAGCTCCGCGGTCCGGCGGGCCAGCTCGGCAGCGGCCTGCGGACCGGGGCGCGGGCCGGTGAGGGTCTGGTTGGCCTCGTGGATCAGGGCCTGGATGCGGTCGTTGGCGGCGCCGGCCCGGGGATCGACCGAGCCCGTCATCGGGTGCGGCTTGTAGAGCAGCCGGACGCCCGGGTCGGCGAGCAGCGCCCGGACGATGTTCTCGCCGGCCAGGACGACCGAGGTGTTCCCCGGATTGCCGTCCCAGCCCTCCCACGTGGGGGCGTAGAGCACGGTCGTGTACGCGCCGGTGGGCGGGCCCGCGTACGGGGTGATCGGGGCGAGCTGGGGGCGGCCGATCTCCACCACGTCGCGGTCCTCGATGCCGACGTCGGCCAGCGCGTAGCGTTCGCGCGCCGCCGGTCCGGCGACCCACACCTCGTCGTACGCCTTCGCGTACGGGTTGCAGCTGGAGAGCTTGTCGCTCTCGCCGTGATTGACGAAGGCGTGCTTGATCGACGGTATCCGCAGGATCTGCGAGGTCTTGCCGGAGTTCGCCGGGTGGATCAGCAGCTTCAGGGCCGACTGCTCCAGGCGGAGCAGCTGGGCGACCTTCGGGATGCACACGATGGGGATGTCCGTGGCGCCGATCCGCTGCATCATGAAGCGCTCGCGCAGCACGATCACCGGGCGGCCGTCGAGCCCGGCCAGCGCGTCGAGCCACATGTTGGCCTGGTACGCGGACGAGGCGCCGCCGGAGAAGTACATGCCGACGGTCGGCCGGTAGTCGGCGAGCCAGCCGTCGAACCAGTCCAGTACCTCCTCGGGCGACGCGGGGCGCCGGCGCACCAGACACCGCACCAGCTCGCCCAGTGAGACAGCGGCGAGGACGGCCGACACCGCGATGCCCGCCGCGGCGAACTCCGGCTCGTCGCTCGCCGCCGTCACCAGCAGGCCCGCGGTCGCGGGCAGACCGAACAGCAGCAGGCGCGGCCCGTGCCGGCGCATCAGCAGGGCCGGGGGCGCCGGGGTGATGCCGAGGGCGGAGGCGTCGATATTGCGGGTGAGCAGCGGCAGGGTCCGCGTCCCCCGCACCCGTATCGCCGCCGCGTGGCCGGCGAAGTGGAGCGCGTAGAAGAGGAGCAGACCGAGGACGAGCGGGAGGTAGACCGTCTCCCGGTGGTTCCCGCCCAGCCGGAGCAGTCCCACGATCAGCAGGAAGTCGCAGGTCAGCCGACGGACCATGACATCGGCCCGGATCCTGGCGAGCAAGGAGACCTGGCCGGGCCGCCATCGGTGCAGGGAGGCCTCGGCCAGGAGGTTGGTGGCCGTCGCGGTGATGAGCAGTGCGAGATGCGGGACAGCGGCCGCGGCGGCCTGGGCGGCGAAGGACGCGGCCAGTACGGCAACGGGGAGGACCTTCGCGGCGTACCGCAGGAGCGGGGGTGGTTGCACTGGGGGACTCCAAAGAGCGCGAGCGCTCACGTGCGCGGTGGGGCCGCGCCGACGTGTCGGCACGACCGGCCGGGCGGCCCGGTCCCGGACCGGCCGCCCGGTGGGCAGGGGGTTCAGGGGCCCCACCCTATGGAGGGCGGCTCGTTCCGTTCATGAGTCGGACGTGAAGAGTTGGTGAGAATTTAACGTAGGGGCGCGATTGAGTTCCGGGTTCGTGAGTTCGCGGGATGTGTCCCCGAAAGTACGGAGTGCGCCACACCGGCCGCCGGGTGATCGCATCGGATTCCGGGAGCCGATGTGTCCGTGATCCAGTTCGATGCGACGGAACTGTGTTTCCGCGTCCGGGAACCCGAAGGGCGCGAAAAGGTGATGTGCGGTTACGGGCTTGTGCCGCTTTTCGTCCGGATGTGTCGGTAAAGGGCCACGAGGCTGTTTCGCCACAGATGGGACAGCGAATCTCAGTAAGGTCACCCGACAGGTCGCAGCTGCGACAGGACCGCCATCTCATCGTGGGGGCAGAAACAGTGAAGGCTCTCGTACTTTCCGGTGGGGCAGGCACCCGGCTCCGTCCCATCACCCACACCTCGGCCAAACAGCTGGTCCCGGTGGCGAACAAACCGGTGCTGTTCTACGGGCTGGAGGCCATCGCGGAAGCGGGCATCACCGAGGTCGGCATCATCGTGGGCGACACCGAGGAGGAGATCCGCGCGGCGGTCGGGGACGGCTCCCGGTTCGGCATCGACGTCACCTACATCCCGCAGTCCGAGCCGCTCGGTCTCGCGCACGCGGTCCTGATCGCCCAGCGCTTCCTGGGCGACGAGGACTTCGTCATGTATCTCGGGGACAACTTCATCATCGGCGGAATCACCGGTCTGGTCGAGGGATTCCGGGCGGACCGGCCCGACGCCCAGATCCTGCTGACCCAGGTGCCCGACCCGACCTCGTTCGGCGTCGCGGAGCTCGACGGGGAGGGCAGGGTGGTGGCCCTGGAGGAGAAGCCCAGGGAGCCCAAGAGCGATCTGGCACTCGTCGGTGTCTACCTCTTCACCCGGGCCATCCACGAGGCGGTCCGCTCCATCCGCCCGTCCTGGCGCGGCGAGCTGGAGATCACCCACGCCATCCAGTGGCTGATCGACCAGGAGCGCGACGTCCGCTCCACCATGATCCGCGGGTACTGGAAGGACACCGGCAACGTCACCGACATGCTGGAGGTCAACCGGACCGTCCTGGAGAGCATCGAACCGTCCACCGAGGGCGCTCACGTCGATGACGAGAGCGAGATCATCGGCCGGGTACGGATCGATCAGGGCGCCCGGGTCACCCGCAGCCGGATCGTCGGCCCCGCCATCATCGGCGCCCGCTCGGTGATCAGCGACGCCTACGTCGGGCCGTTCACCTCGGTCGCCCAGGAGTGCCGGATCGAGGACAGCGAGATCGAGTACTCCATCGTCCTGCGGGGCGCCTCGATCGACGGCGTCCGCCGCGTGGAGGCCTCCCTCATCGGCCACGAGGTCGAGGTGACCCCCGCGCCCAGGAGCCCCTCCGCCCACCGTCTCGTCCTCGGCGACCACAGCAAGGTGCAGATCTCCTCATGACCACGCACATCCTGGTGACCGGCGGTGCCGGTTTCATCGGCTCGCACTACGTCCGTACGCTGCTGGGCCCGGACGGACCCGGTGACGTGGCCGTCACGGTGCTCGACAAGCTCACCTACGCGGGCAACCCGGCCAACCTCGACGCGGTCCGCGACCACCCCGGCTTCTCGTTCGTGCGTGGCGACATCTGTGACGCGGAGCTGGTCGGCGGCCTGATGGCGGGCCACGACCAGGTGGTGCACTTCGCCGCCGAATCGCATGTGGACCGCTCCATCGACGGCGGCGCCGCCTTCGTCCGCACCAACGTGGTCGGAACCCACACCCTCGTCCACGCCGCGCACCTGGCGGGCGTCCGGACCTTCGTGCACATCTCCACCGACGAGGTCTACGGATCGATCGACGAGGGCTCCTGGACCGAGAGCGAACCCCTCGCACCCAACTCCCCGTACTCCGCCTCCAAGGCGTCGAGCGACCTGATCGCGCTCTCGTACCACCGCACCCACGGACTCGACGTGCGGGTGACCCGCTGCTCCAACAACTACGGGCACCACCACTTCCCCGAGAAGGTCATCCCGCTGTTCGTCACCCACCTGCTCCAGGGCCGCCCGGTCCCGCTGTACGGCGACGGCGCCCACGTCCGCGACTGGCTGCACATCGACGACCACGTCCAGGGCATCGAGCTCGTCCGCACCCGGGGACGGGCGGGCGAGGTCTACAACATCGGCGGCGGCACCGAACTCTCCAACAAGGAGCTCACCGGGCTGCTGCTGGAGGCCTGCGGCGCCGACTGGGACGCCGACGTCACCTACGTCGAGGACCGCAAGGGCCACGACCGGCGCTACTCGGTGGACTGCACCAAGATCCGCGAGGAGCTCGGCTACGAACCGCGCAAGGACTTCCGCGGAGGCCTCGCCGAGACCGTGCGGTGGTAC
Source organism: Streptomyces sp. NBC_01260 (assembly GCF_036226405.1). Lineage (NCBI taxonomy): Bacteria > Bacillati > Actinomycetota > Actinomycetes > Kitasatosporales > Streptomycetaceae > Streptomyces > Streptomyces sp. NBC_01260. The sequence goes on from NZ_CP108464.1 coordinate 5,737,380, forward strand.
CGCGAGAACAGCGCCTGGTGGGAGCCGCTCAAGGCGAGGGCCGCGCTGTGAGCCCGGTCTGGCTGGTCACCGGGGCGGCCGGGATACTGGCACAGGACGTGCTGGCGGCCCTTGCCCACGAGGATGTCACCGCCGTCGCGGCGGACCGCACGGCCCTGGACATCGCCGACCCGGCCCGCGTCCGCGAGGCGTTCGCCGCCCACCGCCCCGCGGTCGTGGTGAACTGCGCCGCCTGGTCCGCCGTCGACGACGCGGAGACCCAGGAGGGCGCCGCGCTGCGGGTCAACGGCACCGGGCCCGCGGTCCTCGCCGCGGCCTGCCGCGAGCACGGCACCGTTCTGCTGCACGTCTCCACCGACTACGTGTTCGCCGGGGACGCCGGCCGGCCGTACGGCGAGGACGCCCCCACCGGTCCGCGCAGCGCCTACGGACGCACCAAACTGGCGGGCGAACGCGCCGTCCTGGAGACCCTCCCCGACACCGGCTACGTGGTGCGCACCGCCTGGCTGTACGGGGCGGGCGGCGGCAACTTCGTCCGGACGATGATCAGGCTGGAGGGCCGCAAGGACACCCTCGACGTGGTGGACGACCAGCGCGGTCAGCCCACCTGGACCGTCGACCTGGCCGGCCGGCTGGTCCGGCTCGGCCGGGCCGCGCTCGACGGCACCGCCCCGGCGGGCGTCTATCACGGCACCAGCGGCGGCGAGACGACCTGGTTCGGCTTCACCCGGGAGATCTTCCGGCTGCTCGGCGCCGACCCGGAGCGGGTCCGCCCGACCACCAGCGCGGCCTTCGTGCGGCCCGCCCCCCGCCCGGCGTTCAGCGTGCTCGCGCAGAGGCGCTTCGCGGCGGCCGGGATCGAACCCATCCGGGACTGGCGCACGGCCCTGGGCGAGGCGTTCCCGGCGCTGCTCGCCGCGGAACGCCCCTGATCAGCGCCCGCCCCTGATCAGCACCGGTTCGCCCGCCCGCATCGCGGCGGGCGGCGGACCGGCCGTCCGCAGCCGCGCGTAGTACGCCTCGCACTCCGCGTACGAGGGAAGCAGCCCCTGCTGCTCGGCCTCGGCCAGCGAGGGGGCCGTCGCGTCCTTCGCGGACAGCAGCGGGGCGATGTCCCGCGGCCAGTCGATGCCCAGCTCCGCGTCGAGCGGGTCGATGCCGTGCTCACGGGAGGGCGCGTAACCCTCCGAGCAGAGATACAGGACGCACGCGTCGTCCGTCAGCGCCATGAAGGCATGGCCGAGGCCCTCGGCGAGATAGACCGCCCGGTGACCGCTGTCGTCGAGACGCACCCCCTCCCACCGCTTGTACGTGGGCGAGCCGGCCCGGATGTCCACGATCACGTCGAGCACCGCGCCGCGCACACACTTCACGTACTTCGCCTGGCCCGGCGGCACATCCGCGAAGTGGATCCCGCGCAGCGTGCCCCGGGCGGAACTGGAGAAGTTGGCCTGCGCCAGCGCCAGCGAGTGCCCCTGCGCCGCATCCAGGTCCGAGGCCCTGAACCACTCGTGGAAGCTGCCGCGGCCGTCCTTGATGACCTCGGGCTCGTGCACCCAGGCCCCTGGAATGGAGAGCTGGCGCATGCGATCACGTCCTTGTTCCTGGAGATTCCGGGAGTCCGTCGGCAGTGACGCCGATAACCGCTGCAACGAGGAGCGGTGCACTCCGGATACGGACCGGCACGGATCCGGATGAACCGGGGTCCACGGGGCGGAACGCCCATGCACCGATTCCGGCGCTCGCGTAGATTGCGGATTCCGATCGAGGCCGAACCACGGGGGATACGCGTGTCAGGGGCAAGGCAGGGCGTCACGGAGGCCCGCAGGATCGTGGTCAAGGTCGGTTCCTCCTCCCTCACCACAGCCACCGGCGGACTCGACGCGGACCGCGTCGACGCGCTCGTCGACGTGCTCGCCAAGGTGCGCAGCGGCGGTGAGCGGGAGGTCGTCCTGGTCTCCAGCGGCGCCATCGCGGCCGGACTGGCCCCGCTCGGGCTGCACCGCAGACCCAAGGACCTGGCCAGGCAGCAGGCGGCCGCCAGCGTAGGCCAGGGACTGCTCGTCGCCCGCTACACCGCCTCCTTCGCCCGCTACGGCGTCCGCGTCGGCCAGGTGCTGCTCACCAGCAACGACACCAGCCGCCGCGCGCACTACCGCAACGCCTACCGCACCCTGGACCAGCTCCTGGACATGGGCGCGCTGCCGATCGTCAACGAGAACGACACCGTCGCCACCGACGAGATCCGGTTCGGCGACAACGACCGGCTCGCCGCGCTCGTCGCCCACCTGGTCCGCGCCGATCTGCTGATCCTCCTCTCGGACGTGGACGGCCTCTACGACGGCGACCCGAGCATCCCCGGCACCACCCGCATCGCGGAGATCACCGGCCCCGCCGACCTGGCCGGGGTCAGCATCGGCAGCGCGGGCAAGGCGGGCGTCGGGACCGGCGGCATGGTCACCAAGGTCGAGGCCGCCCGGATCGCCACCGCCGCCGGCGTCCCGGTCGTGCTGACCTCGGCGAGCCACGCGGCGGACGCGCTGGCGGGCCGCGACACCGGTACGTACTTCCACCGCACCGGACGCCGCTCCGCGGACCGGCTGCTCTGGCTCGCCCACGCCTCCACCCCGCAGGGCTCGCTGACCCTGGACGACGGCGCCGTGCAGGCGGTCGTCGAGCGACACAGCTCGCTGCTGCCGGCCGGGATCGCCGCGGTCGAGGGCGAGTTCGCCGCGGGCGACCCGGTGGAGCTGCGCGATCTGCGCGGCCGGCCGGTGGCCCGCGGGCTCGTCAACTTCGACGCCAAGGAGATCCCGCAGCTCCTCGGCCGCTCCACCCACGATCTGGCGCGCGAACTGGGCCCCGCCTACGAGCGCGAGGTCGTACACAGGGACGATCTTGTCGTCCTGCACAGCTGACAAACCCCTGAAACGGCTGAAAGTCCAGCCTTCGGGCAGAGACCTTCACGAAAACCGCCCCACGCCGGGCCGCGGACTGGTCCACTTTGTAGCAGGGACACTGCGGGGTACACAGCACAGCAACACATTCACAGGAGGCCGCCGGTGAGACGAGCGCGCCCGGGGGCGCCGCCCCGAGGAACGGGTGGCCGCGCCCTGACCAGCGTCGGAGCAGGTGCCGACTTCGACGGGAGGAGGTCCGCGGACCTCAGGGACGAGCGGACGACCGGGGCCGAACAGACGGCGGTGGGCCAGGAGCTCATCCAGTCGAAGCTGTGGCACATCACGCTCTGCGTCTCGGGTGCCGAGATTCCACTGAAGGAGGTCAGACGCGGTCTCGAACAGCTCGCGCACGACCACCCCTTCCTGCTGACCAGCCGGTACGCCAACGACCACGCGGAGATCCGCTACTGGGAAGAGGCCCGCGACCTGCACGACGCGGCGGCGGTCGCCCTGAGGCTGTGGGGTGAGCACCGCTCCAGCGCCGGTCTGCCGCCGTGGGAGATCGTCGGCCTGGAGGTCATCGACCGCGAGACGTACCACCAGCGCATCGCCGAGGGATACGGGCCGCCCCCGGCGGCCCCGGTCGGTGTGCACCCGTACTGACCCGGCGGCTGTCTCGCATCACGGGATACGTGACGGATGCCCGCAGTGTGCGCACTACTCTGCGGGCATGACCACGCTTTCGCCGTACGACAACATGTCCCCGGTCGTCCAGGCCGCCTACCGGGCACGCTCCGCAGCCGCCGACATCGCGCCGCTTCCGCGCGCGGCGAAGGACGACGCGCTGCTGGCGATCGCGGACGCGCTCGAAGTACGGACGAGCGACATCATCGCGGCCAACGCCGAGGACGTGGCGCGCGCCCGCGAGGCCGGGACCAGTGAGTCGGTCGTCGACCGGCTCACCCTCAACCCCGAGCGGATCCGCGCCATCGCCGCCGATGTGCGGGACGTGGCGGCGCTGCCCGACCCGGTCGGTGAGGTGGTGCGCGGCTCGACGCTCCCCAACGGCATCGATCTGCGCCAGGTCCGGGTGCCGCTCGGCGTGGTCGGGATCATCTACGAGGCCCGGCCCAATGTGACGGTGGACGCCGCGGCCCTCTGCCTGAAGTCGGGCAACGCGGTCCTGCTGCGCGGTTCGTCCTCCGCCCACGCGTCCAACAAGGCGCTGGTCCGGGTCCTGCGCGACGCGGTCGGCGGCTCCGGTCTGCCGGCCGACGCGGTTCAGCTGGTGCCGGGCGAGAACCGTGACTCCGTACGGGAGCTCATGCGGGCCCGCGGTCTGGTCGACGTGCTCATCCCGCGCGGAGGCGCCTCCCTGATCCGCACCGTCGTCGAGGAATCCACCGTCCCGGTGATCGAGACCGGTACCGGTAACTGCCATGTGTACGTGGACGCCCAGACCGACCTCGACATGGCCGTCGCCATCCTGGTCAACTCCAAGGCGCAGCGCCCGAGCGTCTGCAACGCCGCCGAGACGCTCCTGGTCCACAAGGACGTCGCCGAGGCGTTCCTGCCGCGCGCCCTGGACGCCCTGGCCGAGGCCGGTGTGACCGTGCACGGCGACGAACGGGTCATGGAGCACGCCGAGGGGTCCAAGGCCACCGTGGTGGCGGCGACGCCGGAGGACTGGGAGACCGAGTACCTCTCGTACGACATCGCGGCCGCCGTCGTGGAGTCGCTGGACGCGGCCGTGGCGCACATCCGGCTCTGGTCGTCCGGCCACACCGAGGCGATCGTGACCACCTCGCAGGCGGCGGCCCGCCGTTTCACCCAGTTGGTGGATTCGACGACGGTGACCGTGAACGCCTCGACGCGTTTCACCGACGGCGGCCAGTTCGGCTTCGGCGCCGAGATCGGAATCTCCACGCAGAAGCTGCACGCCAGGGGCCCGATGGGGCTGCCGGAACTGACCTCCACGAAGTACATCGTGACCGGCGACGGCCATGTGAGGTGAGCTCGGGATGCGACGAATGTGCGGTCTCCCTGCCCAAAACGACCCTCCGGGGCTAGGCTGAAGCCGTGCCGGACGACGTGGGGGGCAGGCCGTTCCCGAACGGCTGGGAGCCCGACGACGACCGCGGGGGCGCGGACAAGGACTTCGCCTCCGTGGTGTTCGACGAGGACTTCGTACAGGCCGCCACATTCCATGAGCCGACCGCTGTCGAGCGGCTGCTGGCGGCCGCCGAGGCGCGCGCCGAGGCGGAGGCCTCCCGGGCCCGGTCCGGCGGCGGACCGCTGGACGACGAGCTCTACGAGGACGGCTACGGGCCGGGCGGCGGGTACGGCCGCGGGAGCGCCTACGACGACCGGCTCGGCGCGGACGGCGACGACTCCTACGACAGCGGCCCCTACGGGCGCCACGGCGGCGCCCTGCGTCCCTACCGGGGAGCCGCCCGCTGGCACCGGCCGGTGGCCTGGCTGCTCGCCCTGGTGATGGGCATCGGGATGGTCGCGCTGGCCTTCAGCGCCGTCTACCGCAACACCTCGGCGGACCGGCAGGACCAGGTCCCGCCGCCGGCCACCACCGGAGTGGACAGCGCCCCGGCGCCCTCCGCGGTCCCGTCGGTCTCGGGCAGCTACCTCCGCCCAGTGGTCTCCGCGGCCCCGCGCACGCCCTGACGGAGCCCCGCCCCGGCAGTGCCGTCCCCCCGGCCCGCGCCCCGGGCCCGTACCCCCGGACGCGCCCGGCTGCCCTCGCCGGGGCAGTTCCGCGCCCGCCTCCGCGTTTACGTTCGCCGCAATCGACCTACTCTCAAGGTATGACCCCTCACTGCTCGAAGAGGGGGCTCCTCACTTGCCCGGACATGCCCCCGCATGACGGGCAGGCCCTGCCCAGGCCGTCCGGCCGCGGCAGGGGCGCACCGCACCGGCCTCCGGTCGGTGACGTGGAGTCGGGAGAAGTCATGGCAGACCACGGAGATCCACCAGAAGGCCCGGCGGAGAACAGCGCGAGCGGCGGCGAGGACGAATACCGGTCGCTCGTCTTCGACGAGTCCTTCGTGCGGGCCGCCCGCCTTCAGGAGTTCTCCGCCCAGGAGCGCATGGGGGAGCACGCCCGTGCCGTACGGAGCCTGCCGGGCCGGACCCTGCGCACCGGCTCCCGGGCCGCGCTCGCCCTGGTCGTCCTGATCGCCCTTGCCTTCGGCACGGCCGTCTTCATGGGCTTCCGCCACCCCTACCAGGCCCCCGTCGGAAGACGGGTCGAACCGCTGCGGATGACCTTCGTCCCCCTGGCGCCGCGCGGCGCCGTACCCCCGGGCACGCCGGCCGGCCTGTTCGCGAGCAGCCCCGCCGCCCAGTACCCGAAGGGCGCCGAAGGCATCAATGTCCCGGTGGCCCGGCGGACGGACAACTTCTCGGAGAGCCAGGTGCTCACCGCTCTGACCACGGTCAAGAACTATCTGGTGGCCTCCTCGCTCGACCCCGACGTCCTCGGCGGGAACACGGTGCGGCCGGTGGAGTCACTGCTCGACCCGGACCAGATGGCCCAGTTCGAGAGGAGCATGAACGAGCCGTACGACGACGGGCAGCACGCCGCGAGCGGCTGGCTCGTGCGATTCGACCCGGCCCAGGTCGCCCCCGCCCCGGAGATCCGGGTCCGGGGCACGCTGCGGTACGCCGAGGCGGGGGCCGACACCCTGGAGGTGGTGTCGGACCACACCTTCACCTACGCGCTCCGCCCGGCCGTCTCGGGTCCCCAACAGGCGGATGGCGCGTCGCTGTTCACCGTGCGGCGGGAGCTGCGCTTCCTGCTTGACCGGGAGGACCTGCGGCTGGGCCGGCTGGAGGTGCGGACCAGCTACGTCCAGGCCGGACCGCAGTCCTGCACGGCCGACACCAGCGGTGCGCTGCGGCCGCTGCTCGCCGGGCGGCGAGCGGTCTCCAGAGGCCCGGCGGGCACCGACCCGTACGAGACGGGCCGGCCCGCCGCCGCGCTGTGCGGGACGCTGGAGGTCAGCTCCTTGCCGGACCGGGCTCCTGCGGCCCCTCAGGGTCCTCAGGGCTCCGGGGCTCCTGTGCCCCGTCCGTAGCGTCGCCCTTGCCGGTGCCCGAGCCGCCGGCCCCGCCGGTGAACTTGTCGCGGAGCTTGCCGCCCAGATCGCCGGCGCCGCCCGCTATGTCGCCGACCAGCTTCATCAGCGGGTCCTTGCTGCTGCGCACCGAATCGGCGTAGTGCGAGGCGGATTCCTTGAAGGCGTCCGTGACCGAGGTGTCCTTGTCCGCGTCACGACGCGGGTAGTGCCCGTCCATGATCCGCTGGTAGTCGCGGGTCTCGGACCACTTCTTCAGCTCGGCCGCCCGGACCGTGGTGAACGGGTGCGTACGGGGCAGCACATTGAGGATCTTGAGCACGGAATCGCGCAGGTCGCCGCCCTTCTCGTACTCGTCGGCCTGGGCGAGGAAGGCGTCCACGTTCATCTCGTGGAGGTGGTTGCCTCCGGCGATCTTCATCAGCCCGCGCATCGAGGCCCGCAGATCCTGGCCGACCAGCAGCCCGGCCCGGTCGGCGGACAGCTCCGACTTGCGGAACCACTCGCGCAGCGCCGTCACGATCGCCATGATCGCGACGTTGCCCAGCGGAATCCAGGCCACCTTCAGGGCGAGATTCGTGAGGAAGAGCAGGATCGTGCGGTACACGGCGTGACCGGAGAGGGCGTGCCCCACCTCGTGGCCGACGACCGCCCGCATCTCCTCCTCGTCGAGCAGCTCCACCAGTCCCGTCGTCACCACGATGATCGGCTCGTCGAGCCCGATGCACATGGCGTTGGGCTGGGGGTCCTGTGTCACGTACATCGGCGGGACCTTCTCCAGGTCCAGGATGTAACAGGCGTCCCGCAGCATGCCGTTGAGATGGGCGAACTGGGCGTCGCTCACCCGGACGGAGTCCGACAGGAAGAGCAGTCGCAGACTGCGCTCGGGGAGCAGGCCGCTCAGCGCCTTGAAGACGGTGTCGAAACCGCTCAGCTTCCGCAGGGCAACCAGGGCCGAGCGGTCCGCCGGGTGTTCGTACGCCCGGGACGAGATTCCCGGGAAACGCCTGCGCTGCCTGCTCGGCACGTTCTCGTGACTCGCGTGGCTGCTTTCGGTCATGAATAGGCCCCCTGTTCGTACGAGACGTCGCTCGCCCCCTGATAAATCCCAGCCTAGGTGCTGGCGCTACGGTGTGCGGGGGGCTGTGGATAACTGAGGAGACGCCCGACATGCCGCACACCGTTGCTCTGCTCGCCGCCGCATCCGAAGAGCAGGGACCGGGTAACACGCTCCGCATCGTGCTGCTCGTCTCGCTCGTCGGAGCCGCACTGCTGGCCTGGTTCCTGCTGCGCGGATACCGCAACGACGACAACAACGACTGAGTCGGCGTGAGCGTGCCCAGGGCTCCCGCATACGATGTCCGCGACGTCTCCCCTCCGACTCCCGATCGATAGGTCCTGCCGAAGATGAGCCTCACGAGCACCGCACACCAGCTGGTCACCGTCGCCGCCGAGGGCGCCGAGCACGGCGGCAATCACGAAAGCCTCAGCCCGCTCCTCACCGGTGGCGGCGCGTTTGTCGCGCTTCTCCTCCTTCTGTGGATCACCACGCGCTTCAACCGCGACCGCTGAGGCCGAGGCGTACAGCTGTGCCAGTAGGCTCTGCACGCATGGGAGAGCAGGAAGTGCCTACCGGCCCCGGAAAGCGCCGAATCGGCGTGATGGGCGGGACGTTTGACCCGATTCATCATGGACACCTGGTGGCGGCCAGTGAAGTGGCCGCCCAGTTCCACCTCGACGAGGTGGTCTTCGTCCCGACCGGGCAGCCGTGGCAGAAGAGCCACAAGCAGGTGTCCGCGGCCGAGGACCGGTATCTGATGACGGTCATCGCGACGGCGTCGAACCCGCAGTTCTCGGTCAGCCGGAGCGATATCGACCGCAACGGTCCCACGTACACGATCGACACCCTGCGGGACCTGCGCGCGGTCCACGGGGACGCGGACCTCTTCTTCATCACCGGTGCCGACGCGCTCGCCCAGATCCTCACCTGGCGGGACGCCGACGAGCTGTTCTCGCTGTCCCACTTCATCGGTGTGACGCGGCCGGGGCATGTGCTCACGGACGTCGGTCTGCCGAAGGGCGGTGTCTCTCTCGTGGAGGTTCCCGCGCTGGCGATCTCCTCCACGGACTGCCGTGGGAGGGTCGCCGCGGGCGATCCGGTCTGGTACCTGGTGCCGGACGGTGTGGTCCGCTACATCGACAAGCGCCAGCTTTACCGCGGCGAATGAGCCACGGAGAGGGGCACCGGTGAACGACCGACAGAATCCGTACGATCCGTACTACCAGCAGCCGCAGATCGTCGGCTACGACGAGTACGGGCAGCCGGTGTACCAGCAGCCCGGACAGCAGCAGTACGACCCGTACGGGCAACAGCAGCAGCAGGCCCAACAGCCCCAGCAGGCGCAGCAACACCCTGGGCAGCAGGCGCCCCAGACGGATCAGGGCTACGGCTATGACCCGTACGCCCAGCAGCAACAGCAGCAACAACAGGGCCCGCCCCCGCAGCAGTACGACCCGTACGCCTCCCAGCAGCACCAGGCCCAACAACACCAGGCCCCGCAGCAGGGTTACGGCTACGACGGCTACGGCTACGACACCGGACAGCAGCCCGCCGCGGTCGACACCGCTCAGCAGTGGAACGTCCCGCAGCAGGCCCCGCCGTTCGAGCCCGCTCCCACGCCTGCCCCACCGCCGCGGGACCCCGGTCCGGCAGCGGACGCCGAGTCGGAGGCAGTCGTCCCCGGCCAGCGTCGTGGCGACCGCGACTACGGCACCGAGCAGTTCTCCTTCATCGAGGAGCCCGACGAGGACTCCGAAGACGTCATCGACTGGCTCAAGTTCACCGAGAGCCGCAGCGAGCGCCGGGAGGAAGCACGGCGCCGCGGCCACAACCGGATGGTCGCCCTGATCGTCGTGGTGGCCCTGGTCGTGGTCGGCGGCGTCGGCTACCTGTGGTCCGCGGGCAAGCTCCCCGGCCTCTCCGCCTCGGACAAGAAGGACACCGCGACGACCGGTCCGCAGCGGCGGGACGTCATCGTGGTCCATCTCCACAACACCAAGGGCGGCGGTACGTCGACGGCGCTGCTCGTCGACAACGTCACCACCAAGCAGGGAGCCACGGTCCTGCTCCCCAACTCGCTCGCCCTCTCCGACGAGGACGGCAACACGAGCACGCTCGGCAAGTCGGTCGAGGACGACGGCACCACCGGCACCCGGGAGTCCATCGACACGCTGCTCGGCACCGAGATCAGCGGCACCTGGCGGCTCGACACCCCGTATCTGGAGAACCTCGTCGACCTGGTCGGCAACATCGACGTCGACACCGACACCGATGTGCCCGACGCCAAGAAGGGGGCCTCGCCCCTGGTGAAGAAGGGCAAGGCGCAGACGCTCAGCGGCCCGATGGCCGTCGCGTACGCCACCTACCGCGGCCCCGCCGAGGCCGAGGCCAAGCAGCTGACGCGGTTCGGGCAGGTCATGCGCGGAGTGCTGCGGAAGATCTCGGACGACCCGAAGGCCGCCACCGTCACCGTGCAGACGCTCGCCCAGATCCTCGACCCCTCGCTCCGTGAGGAGGACCTCGGCGCCTCCCTGGCCAAGCTCGCCGAGCACGCCAAGGTCGGCGACTACAAGACGGCGCTGCTGCCGGTCCAGGAAGACGGCAGCCTCACCGACTCGGCCACGGACAGCGTCGTCAAGGACATCCTGGGCGGCACGGTCAAGGCCCCGGCGGCGGACGCGGCGGTGCGGGTCGCCATCAGGAACGCCACCGGCAGCGATCGCGGCACGGAGTCCGCCCGGATCAAGCTGGTCAACGGCGGCTACGTCTTCGTCAACGGTGGGAAGTCCGACGCGGTGGCCTCCTCCGAGGTCCTCTACAAGGACGCCGAGGGCAAGGAGAAGGCGACCCAGGTCGCCAAGACCCTCGGTCTGCCGACGAGCGTGGTGAAGCAGGGCAAGCCGACCGGGAACGCGGACGTGTCCGTCGTCATCGGACAGAACTACAAGCTCGACTAGCCCGACCGGGTCGGCCGGCCCGGTCGGCTGTGGGGCGGCTGCGGGATGGTTCCGGAGCCGCCCCCAGCCGTTCCGGAGCCGCCCGCGGGGGTCCCGGGGCCACCGCGTGGTGGTCCCGGACGGCCGCTGAACGGTCTTCGGGAAATGGCTGCGTGGGCTGTCGGCGGTCCGTGAGACCCTAGAGGTCGATCTGCCCGCCGACGAAAGCCTGCTTGTGACCGCCACGGACCGCTCCATCGAGCTCATCAACGCCGCCGCTCAGGCGGCCGCCGACCGGCTCGCGCACGACATCATTGCGTACGACGTCAGCGATGTGCTGTCGATCACTGACGCCTTCCTGCTGGCTTCGGCCCCCAACGACCGCCAGGTCAAGTCGATCGTCGACGAGATCGAGGAGCAGCTCCAGAAGGAGCTCGGCGTCAAGCCGGTCCGCCGCGAGGGCGACCGCGACGCCCGCTGGATCCTCCTCGACTACGTCGACATCGTCATCCATGTCCAGCACAGCGAGGAGCGCGTTTTCTACGCGCTGGAGCGCCTCTGGAAGGACTGCCCCGAGATCGCTCTGCCCGAGGACGCCGTGAAGACCCGCGGCAAGGCCGAGGAGCACGCACAGCTCACCGGCGGCACGGAAGGTGACCAGAGCTGAACGGCAGCGGAAGCGGCAGGGGCCGCAGGATCGTCCTCTGGCGACACGGCCAGACGGCGTGGAACCTGGAGCGCCGGTTCCAGGGTTCCACGGACATCGAGCTGACCGAGGCCGGCGTCGGACAGGCCCGTCGGGCCGCCCGGCTGCTCGCCTCGCTGAAGCCGGACGCGATCGTCGCCTCCGATCTGCGCAGGGCTGCGGCCACGGCCGCCGAGCTCGCCGCGATCACCGGTCTCGGCATCGCGCACGACCCCGGCCTGCGTGAAACCTACGCGGGCGCGTGGCAGGGCCTCACCCACGAGGAGATCGTGGGCCGGTTCGGCGAGCAGTACGCGGCCTGGAAGCGCGGCGAGCCGGTGCGACGCGGCGGCGGTGAGCTGGAGACCGAGGTCGCCGACCGGGCCGCTCCTGTCGTGCTCGCACACGCCGGCAAGCTGCCCGACGAGGGCACGCTCGTCGTCGTCAGCCACGGTGGCACCATCCGGACCACCATCGGCCGGCTGTTGGGCCTGGAGTCGCACCACTGGGAAGGGCTCGGCGGGCTGACCAACTGCTGCTGGTCGGTGCTGGGCGAGGGCGCACGGGGCTGGCGTCTGCTGGAGCACAACGCGGGCACGCTGCCCGAGCCGGTGCTCGGCGACGACGACTGACCGGTCGTCCGAGCCCTGCCCGGACGGCGCCTTCGCGCGTCACCGGCCTGATTTCACTTTCCGGCTGGTCACAGGCTAAAGTTCTTCTTGTTCGCAGCGCGGAAACGCAGGGAAACACAGCGGACAGCGGGGCTATAGCTCAGTTGGTAGAGCGCCTGCATGGCATGCAGGAGGTCAGGAGTTCAATTCTCCTTAGCTCCACAATCAAGATCCCGTCCCCGTCAGGGGGCGGGATCTTCTTTCTGGACCCGGGTGGGGCCGGGACCGGCGACCGCACCTCGCGGACACACTTCGCGGCGGGCGCGCAGTGCCGCCATCTGCTGTTCGCTCTCCCGGTCGGCCGGGGTGTAGGCGACGATCCGGCACTCCGGCAGCCCGTTGACGGAGAGCGAGACCGATGTCATCCGTATGTCGTCGGACGCGGCACAGTGCCGGAAAGTCTTCACCCGGGGACCGGGCGGGGCGACGTCCCCGCTGCGCCACAGCCGGTCGAAGTACGGGCTGGCCGCGGAGAGCTCCGCGACGAACGTCTCCCAGGCGGGCTCGCCCGTATGGCGTCCGTAGCCGCCCCGCAGGGTCGCCACCATGAGCGGCAGCTCCTGGGCCCGGTGGACGATCGGGCAGTCCTTCTCGGGCACCGTGAACAGCACCCACAGCGCATTGCGGATCCCGGTGTCCATCACTTCGGGTACGCCGAAGAGATCGCGATAGGCGGCGTTGGTGGCCAGTACGTCGTACCGGGTGTTGTAGACGACCGCCGGGTGCGGGTCGAGTGCGTCGATGATGCCCTGGACCTCCTGCCCGACCTCGATCGTGTCGGAGTGTCTGCCCGGGATGTACGCCACCTCGGCCAGGTGGTAGAGGTGCTCGCGCTCCGAGGGGTCCAGCCGGAGGGTGCGCGCCACCGCGTCCAGGACCTGCGCGGAGGCGTTGATCGGACGGCCCTGCTCCAGCCAGGTGTACCAGGTGACCCCCACCCCGGAGAGCTGGGCGACCTCCTCGCGGCGCAGGCCCGGGGTGCGGCGCCGGAACCCCGGCGCCATGCCCACGTCGGCCGGTGTCACCCGGGCCCGGCGGCTGCGCAGGAAGTCGGCGAGCTCCGGCCGCCGGCCGTGCTGCCGGCCCCTCCTGTTCTGCTCCGCCCGTTCCTGAAGCACCGGTTCCTGCCCGGCCGCTTCCGGGCGGGCCGGTTGACCCGATCGCTCCGGTGTTACCCGATGTTGTGCCGTCACCGTCGTCACACCCCCATCGTCGGTGTTCCTCCCGGGTGTTGCCAGGTGCTGCCAGTACCAGCATCAGCGGGCTCTCGTTACCCGTATACGGCTGGGACCAGCCTTGAGGTCATGACCACGACCACGACTTCCGAGGCAACTCCACGTTCCGTATCCAGTAAAGACCCCACCACCGACAAACGCCCCGGACGGCTGCTCGCCCTGGTGCTCGCCGCCCAGTTCATGGCACTGCTCGACATCTTCATCGTCAATGTCGCCGCCCCGACGATCCGCACCGAACTCGGCGCATCAGGTGCCGGGTTGCAGCTGGTGGTGGCCGGATACACCATCTCCTACGCCGTCTTGCTCATCACCGGTGCCCGGCTCGGCAGCGTCTTCGGGCACGGTCGCGCCCATCTGGCGGGTCTCGCTGTCTTCACCGTTGCCTCGCTTGCCTGCGGACTCGCCATGGGCACCGGGCAGTTGATCGCCTTCAGGGTGATCCAGGGGATCGGCGCGGCGGTGATGATCCCGCAGGTGCTCAGCCTGATCCAGCAGCACTTCAGCGGCGAGGCACGGGTTCGCGCACTGGGTGCCTACGCGGCGGTGCTGGCCACCGGAGCCGCGGCCGGGCAGGTGGTGGGCGGGGTGCTGGTCAGCGCGGATCTGTTCGGGACAGGCTGGCGGCCGGTCTTCCTGGTCAATGTGCCGATCGGCCTGGTTCTGCTGGTGCTCGGCGTTCGTGTGCTGCCGGGTGAGCCGCGTGCCGGGCGGGCCCGGCGCGAGGCGCGGGCCCGCGGGCTGGATCTGGTGGGGCTGCTGATGCTCGCCGCAGCCGTCGTCCTGTTCACCGTTCCGCTGGTGCTCGGACAGGAGTTGGGCTGGCCGGCCTGGACCTGGACCTGTCTGCTCGCTTCCATGGTGCTCTTCACCGGCTTCACGGCGTACGAGACACGGCTGGCTGCGCGCGGCGGCGCACCACTCATCGCGCTCAGGGTGCTCCGCATCCCCGGCATGGCGCGGGCGGCGCTGCGCATTCTCCTGGTGATGGGCACCAACGCGGGCTTCCTCTTCGTGATGACGCTGCACGTCCAGGGCGGTCTGGGGTACTCGGCGCTGCGCAGCGGGCTGATGTTCGTGCCGACCGCGGTGGCCTTCGGCGCGATCGGGCTGACCTGGCGGCACTGGCCCGCCCGGTTCCAGGGAGCCCTGGCCCCGGCCGGGTTCACGCTCGTGGCCGTCGGTTCGGCGGCTCTCGGCTTCCTGATGCGCGAGGGCGGCGATGGCGGTGCGGGGCTGTACGTGGTCTTCGTCGTCATCGGCGCCGGTATGGCACTGGGCTTCAGCCCCACTCTTACGGGTGCCCTGGCGAACGTACGGCCGAAGGACGCGGCCGATGCGAGCGGCGTACTCGTGACCGTTACCCAGCTCGGCCAGCTGATCGGCGTCGCGGGGTTCGGCACGCTCTACCTCAACCGCCTTGCTACGCCTGGCGCGCAGGGTTCGGGAGAGGCGTTGTGGGTATGCGCCCTCGCACTGTCTGCGGCCGCGGTCGTGGGTGTGACGGCGGGTCTTGTACGGCGTCGGCGGACGACGGGATCTCGGCAGGGCTGACCCCCTTGCGGGGTCATGGCAGAATCGGACCGCCGGAGGGGGCGACGGACCGAACGGGAGGGAGTGCGCGATGCCTGCGAGTCGCCACGAGGTCCCGGACCTGCCCCCTGTTCCCGAGGCCCGCGTACGCGTCGGCCGCCCCGTCGGCAGTTCGCCCCCCACGGCCCGGACGTCCGGCGGGAACGGCGGAACCCTCCCCTTGTGCACGGCCCGCGGCCGCAGCCGGAGCTGACCCATGGGTGCCCACAGGCGGAAGTGCGACTGGTGCGGCAGCGGTACGCCCATCGTCAGGGACATGGATCCGGTCAATCCGGACTACCAGTACTGGTGCGAGGAATGCGCACAGGCGCTGGTCATAAAGGGCGACCCCATCGAGACCTACCGGGAGCTGGAGGGCGAGCCGATCTACGGCCGTCTGCTGGAGGAGCACTGCACGCTCAAGCGCTTCTACTCCTTCGCCACCGCCTGACCGGGCCCCGTCGAGCAGGCGGAATCGGGCAGACCGGAATCGATTTGGTGGACGGCCGGGGTGACCGGTAATGTTCTCGATGTCGCCGCGGGAGACCGGGCGGTACAGCACGGGGCTATAGCTCAGTTGGTAGAGCGCCTGCATGGCATGCAGGAGGTCAGGAGTTCAATTCTCCTTAGCTCCACAGTGAAGATCGAGCAGCGGGCCATCCGAATTCGGGTGGCCCGCTGCTCGTCTGTGTGGCCGCCCCGGCAGGGCGCGGTACGCGGAGTGTCCGCCGCTTTTGTGGGTGTCGCCGTACGGTCCGCATCCCGATGTGTCCACGGATCGGCGGCGCCCGGGTGGTGGCCGGGCCGTTGCGGTACCCTGACGCCATGCGTGCCGTACGCCTTCTGCTTAGCGAGCCGCGCTGATCACTCCCGACCGGTGAGAATGCCTGGTCGGCATCGGCGCGGCGTCCCCTCCTGTGCGAGGGGATTTTTCGTTTCCGTAGACGCGTGTCCGTAGACGTGGGCGCCGGCAGATGACGATCGATGGAGCTTTGAGGATCATGAGCGAGACGAATTCCGCAGCCGACGTTGCTGCGCCGCACCGCTATACGGCAGCGATGGCCGCCGACATCGAGGCACGCTGGCAGGACTTCTGGGACGCCGAGGGCACCTACGAGGCGCCCAACCCGACCGGCGACCTGGCGGACAACCCGGAGCTGGCCGCCAAGCCGAAGAAGTTCATCATGGACATGTTCCCGTACCCCTCGGGTGCGGGCCTGCACGTCGGCCACCCGCTGGGATACATCGCCACCGATGTCTTCGCCCGTCACCAGCGGATGACCGGCCACAACGTCCTGCACACCCTGGGCTTCGACGCCTTCGGCCTGCCCGCGGAGCAGTACGCCGTACAGACCGGCACGCACCCGCGGCTGTCCACCGAGTCCAATATCGAGAACATGACGGCGCAGCTGCGCCGGCTGGGCCTGGGCCACGACAAGCGCCGCTCGTTCGCCACCATCGAGTCCGAGTACTACAAGTGGACCCAGTGGATCTTCCTGCAGATCTTCAACTCCTGGTACGACGCCGAGGCGGACCGCGCCCGGCCGATCGCCGAGCTGGTCGCCCAGTTCGAGAGCGGCGAGCGCCCGGCCCCGGACGGCCGCGACTGGAGCGCGCTGAGCGCGACCGAGCGTGCCGACGTGCTGAGCGGCCACCGACTGGCCTACGCCTCCGACGCGCCCGTGAACTGGTCGCCGGGCCTGGGCACCGTTCTGGCCAATGAGGAGGTCACGGCCGACGGCCGCTCCGAGCGCGGCAACTTCCCCGTCTTCAAGGCCAAGCTGCGCCAGTGGAACATGCGCATCACCGCCTACGCCGACCGGCTGCTGAACGACCTGGACGGGCTGGACTGGCCCGAGGCCATCAAGCTGCAGCAGCGCAACTGGATCGGCCGTTCCGAGGGCGCGCGGGTCGACTTCCCGGTCGACGGCGCCGGCGACATCACTGTGTTCACCACCCGCCAGGACACCCTGTTCGGCGCCACCTACATGGTGCTGGCGCCCGAGCACGAGCTGGTCGAGCGGATCATTCCGGCCACCTGGCCCGAGGGCACGCACCCGGTCTGGACCGGCGGACACGCCTCCCCGGCCGAGGCCGTCACCGCGTACCGCAAGCAGGCCGCCGCCAAGTCCGACGTGGAGCGGCAGGCCGAGGCCAAGGACAAGACCGGAGTCTTCACCGGCGCGTACGCGACCAACCCGGTCAGCGGCGAGCAGGTCCCCGTCTTCATCGCCGACTACGTACTGATGGGCTACGGCACCGGCGCGATCATGGCCGTACCGGCGCACGACGCGCGCGACTTCGCCTTCGCGCGCGCCTTCGAGCTGCCGATGCGCTGTGTCGTCGAGCCATCGGACGACCGCGGCACGGATGCCTCGACGTGGGAGGGCGCCTTCGTCTCGTACGAGGCAAAGCTGGTCAACTCCGCGAACGACGAGATCTCCCTGGACGGCCTGGGCGTCGTCGACGCCAAGGCCCGCATCACCGACTGGCTGAAGGAGCACGGCGTCGGCGAGGGCACCGTCAACTTCCGGCTGCGCGACTGGCTGTTCAGCCGCCAGCGCTACTGGGGCGAGCCCTTCCCGATCGTGTACGACGAGGAGGGCATCGCCCACCCGCTGCCCGAGTCGATGCTGCCCCTGGAGCTGCCGGAGGTCGACGACTACTCGCCGCGCACCTTCGACCCGGACGACGCCGACACCCAGCCCGAGACCCCGCTGTCCCGCAACGCCGACTGGGTCAACGTCACGCTGGACCTGGGCGACGGGGCTGGTCCGCGAAGCTACCGCCGCGAGACCAACACCATGCCCAACTGGGCCGGCTCCTGCTGGTACGAGCTGCGCTACCTGGATCCGAACAACGCCGGCAAGCTGGTCGACCCGGCGATCGAGCAGTACTGGATGGGCCCGCGCGAGGGGCAGCCGACCGGTGGTGTCGACCTGTACGTGGGCGGCGCCGAGCACGCCGTACTGCACCTGCTGTACGCCCGCTTCTGGTCCAAGGTGCTGCACGACCTGGGGCACATCTCCTCCGCCGAGCCGTTCCACAAGCTGTACAACCAGGGCATGATCCAGGCCTTCGTCTACCGGGACAGCCGCGGTATCGCGGTCCCGGCGGCCGAGGTCGAGGAGCGCGACGGGGCGTATTACCACGAGGGCGAGAAGGTCAGCCGCGTCCTGGGCAAGATGGGCAAGTCCCTGAAGAACGCCGTGACGCCCGACGAGATCTGCGGCGAGTACGGCGCGGACACCCTGCGTCTGTACGAGATGGCGATGGGCCCCCTGGACGTGTCGCGCCCCTGGGACACGCGCGCGGTCGTCGGCCAGTACCGGCTGCTGCAGCGGCTGTGGCGCAATGTCGTCGACGAGGACAGCGGCGAGGTCACCGTCGTCGACACCGAGCCCGGCGAGGACACGCTGCGCGCCCTGCACAAGGCGATCGACGGTGTCGGCGGGGACATGGCCGGAATGCGCTTCAACACGGCCATCGCCAAGGTCACCGAGCTGAACAACCACCTGACCAAGGCGGGCGGCCCGCTGCCGCGCTCCGTCGCCGAACCGCTGGTGCTGCTGGTGGCGCCGCTGGCGCCGCACATCGCCGAGGAGCTGTGGCGCCGGCTGGGCCACACCGACTCGGTCGTGCACCAGGACTTCCCGGTGGCCGACCCGGCGTACGTCATCGACGAGACCGTGACCTGCGTGGTGCAGATCAAGGGCAAGGTCAGGGCGCGCCTGGAGATCTCCCCGTCGATCACGGACGCGGAGCTGGAGGCCCTGGCACTGGCCGACCCGGCCGTCGTCGCCGCGCTGGACGGGGCGGGCATCCGCAAGGTGATCGTCAGGGCTCCGAAGCTGGTGAACATCGTTCCGGCCTGATCCGGACGAGAGGCCCTGGGCATCCGGCGCCGTGGTGACGGTGTGAGGGCTTTCCCCTACGGGCAGGTTGGGGGTTCCAATGGAACCCTCGGCCTGCCCGTTCCGTTTACGGTGGAGGGGCCGGTAAACACGTGTCGGCAGCCGTCACACCATCCGAGGGGCACTCATGGAAGCCGTGATCCTGATCCTGGGGCTGCTCGTCGTCGCGTTCGTGGCCCTGGGCATCTATGTGAGTGTCAAGGTCATCGGGGCGGCCAGCCGCGGGGTGGACCGTACGATCACGCAGGCGCGCCGCGCCGTGGAGGACACCACGCTGCGGGCGAAGAGCTACGGGCAGCTGGGCGTCGCCGGCGAGCTGGCACAGCTGCGCCTCTCGCTGCGCACCTCGATGCGGGCCACGCAGGAGGCGCTGCAGACGGGCGTGACCGAGGACGCCTCGCTCTCCGAGTCGCTGGGACTGTTCCAGCGGCTGAGTGTGCACGGCCGCGAGCTGGACGACGAGCTGAAGAGGCTGGAGCGGGAGCCCGACAAGACGACGGTGACCTCGTTGCTGCCGGGACTCAAGGAGCGCACCGGGCAGATCACGCGCTCCGCGGAGTCGCTGCGCTGGGCCGCGCGTGACCGGGCCCGCCAGTTCGCCGACGACGATCTGGCCGCGCTGAACGTCCAGATCGACGTGGAGGCCGGTGCCCTGCGGCACTGGACGACGGAGGAGCCGGCGCCGGGGCAGCAGCCCGGCAGCCCGGCCGAGCGTGGCCAGGGACCGGGGCAGGACCCCGCGGGAGCCCCTGGACCCGCCCAGCGGCAGGGGCGGGCGCAGGGGCACGGAAACGGGCCGGGAGACGAGGGGATCGCGCAGGCCATCACAGCTGCGGACCCGCGGCAGCAGACCGGCTACCCGTGGCAGAAGAGGGCGCGGCCCGAGACCACGAACTGAGGAAGCGCACGTCCGGGTTCTCACGGCACAGATGCGGAGTGCCGGGGGCCACGGTGCCGAGCGGGGCGTCGAGCAGGACAGGGCCTGGCAGGATGCGGCTCGAAGCGACCGGAACTGATCATTCGGTCGGGGTCGGACTGCCGAGCCACCGCCCCGGAAGGTAACCTCCCGCTCATGTCCCGCCATGTCGCGATCGTCACCGATTCAACGGCCTACCTGCCGCCCGAGGCGATGGAACGGCACGGCATCACCGCAGTGCCGCTGACCGTCGTCCTCGGTGATCAGGCACTGGAGGAGGGCACCGAGATCTCGGCCCGCTCCCTCGCGCTGGCGCTCCAGAAGCGCCGCCCCGTGACGACTTCCCGGCCCAGCCCCGAGGTGTTCGCCGCCACCTACCGTGCGGCCGCCGACGCCGGGGCGAGCGGCATCGTCTCGCTGCACCTGTCCGCGGAGTTCTCGGGCACCTACGACGCCGCCCTGCTCGCGGCGAAGGACGCGCCGGTGCCGGTACGGGTGGTGGACACCGGGATGGTCGCCATGGCCCTCGGCTTCTGCGCCCTGGCGGCGGCGGAGGCCGCGGACGCGGGCGGCAGCCCGGACGACGCGGTGGCGGCGGCCGAGAAGCGTGCGGCGGGCACGTCCACGTACTTCTACGTCGACACCCTGGACTACCTGCGCCGCGGCGGCAGGATCGGTGCCGCACAGGCGCTGCTCGGCTCGGCGCTCGCCGTGAAGCCGCTGCTCCAGCTGGACGGCGGCCGCATCGAACTGCTGGAGAAGGTGCGGACGGCCTCGAAGGCCATCGCCCGGCTGGAGGAGATCGTCGCCGAGCGGGCGGGCAGCGGGCGGGTGGACATCGCGGTGCATCACCTGGCCGCCCCGGAACGGGCCGAGCGACTGGCCGAGCGGCTGCGCGAGCGGGTTCCCGGACTGGTCGATCTGCATGTCAGCGAGGTGGGTGCGGTGATCGGCGCGCACACCGGTCCGGGGCTGCTGGGGGCAGTGGTTTCGCCGCGCTGATGTCACTGCCCGGTGTGGTGGAGTTATCCACAACGGGCGGGTTTTCCACCGTAATTGGGTGCCCTCAGCGGGTTCCGGTGGAAGTGCCTAGCGTCATGAGGCATGGCTTCCCGATCACATCGTGCAACCAGCGGACCGAGCGGACCCAGCGGACCCTGCGGCGTATCCGGCCGTACCGGCCCCTTCGGCAGGACCGGCGGCGGGCCCGGTAGCGGACCCGGCCGCGTTCCCGCCTCGGACGGGCGCGCCCGGAGCGGGGCGGGCGGCGGACCCGGCCGACGGCGCCTCGCTCCGGACCGCGCCGCCGCCGCTGCGGCCTCGCGCAGCCGTGCGGACGCGCTCATGGCGGGCGGCTACGGGGGCCGGGTGGCCCGGCAGGCGGTGGGCATGGCCTCGGGTTCGTCCCCGGCTGCGGGTCCGTCCCGGGCTGAGGGCCTGCCGCCGGCCCCGGCGCCGGGGCCGGCATCCACGGCGGAAGCGTCCACGGCGGAGTCACGGTCCGGGCCGACGCCGCGTGCGGAACCGGAAGGGCGGTGGGCGCGGGCGGTTCCCGCGCTGCGGGAGCGGCTGCCGATGTGGGTGCAGCTCAGATGCGGTCTGGAGCCGAGGGCCCTTGCCGCGCTCGCCGTTGTCCTGGTGGCGGCGGCAGTCTTCGCCGCGATGCACTTCTGGTCCGCACGCCCCGAAGGCGTACGTGCCCCCGACCCCCTCAGCGCGACCGGGCACGCCCCTGTGCCGCGCGCCGCGGCGGACCCGGTGGCCGACGGCGCGGGCGCGCCCGAGCCGTCCCCCGGGCCGCCACCCGCCGCCGGGGGGACGGGCGGGCGGATCGTGGTGGATGTGAGCGGGAAGGTGCGGCGGCCAGGGATCCACCGGCTGCCGTCCGGCGCCCGGGTCGCCGACGCGCTGCGGGCGGCGGGAGGGGTCCGGCCCGGCGTGGATCTCGACGGCCTCAACCGGGCCCGGGTGCTCGTGGACGGGGAACAGATCCTGGTGGGCGTACCGCCCGGCACGGCTGCCGCAGGCGGCACGGAAGGGGGCGGCGCGGGTCCGACGGCCGCAGGCGGCACGGCCACCGGACCGGTGAGCCTCAACAGCGCGACCGCCGAACAGCTTGAGGCCTTGCCCGGCGTGGGTCCCGTCCTCGCCCAGCACATCGTCGACTACCGCGCCCAGCACGGTGGTTTCCGGTCCGTCGGCGAGCTCCGCGAGGTCACCGGGATCGGCGACCGCCGGTTCGCCGACCTTCAGTCACTGGTGCGACCGTGAGCGCCGGGGACGTCCACACGGCGTCGGGCCGCAGGCTCGGGGTCTCCGATCCCCGGCAGGAGGGACCCCCCGATCTGCGACTGGTTCCCCCGGCCCTGGCGGCCTGGGCCGGTGCCGCGCTGGCCGTGGGCGCGCCGGGCCGGTGGGCGGCGGCGGGGGTGGTGCTCTGCCTCGGGGCGGCCATGGTCCTCCTGGCCGTGCCGGGATTCCCGGTGCGCGCCGCACGCGCGGCGGCGGACGGCAGTGGGGACAACGCAGCCGACGTACGGCGCCGTCCGTCCGCGACGGGTGTTGGACGGCGGCGTCTGCACACCACGGCCGCCGCGGCGGCGCTGCTCTGTGCCGCGGCCGGGGCGGCGTCGGCCGGACTGCACAGCGCCGATGCGCGGCAGGGGCCGGTGCCGGCGATGGCCCGGCAGTTCGCGAGGATCGACGCAGAGATCACCCTCACCTCCGATGCCAGGCAGACGTTCCCCCGGGTACGCGGCGATCACAGCACACCCGCCGCCCTTCTTCTGGATGCCGAGATCACCCGGCTGGCGAGGCCCGACGGCACGGCTGTCCGGCTGCGTACGCCGGTGCTGGTCATCGTCACCCCCGGCGGCGCGGCGGAGCAGTGGCAGCGGCTGCTCCCCTCCACCCGGTTACGGATCGGCGGCCGGCTGGCGCCACCGCTGCACGGCGGGGAGCGGGCGGCCGCAGTTCTTCGCCCGGACGGCAAGGGCCCGCCCCGCATCACCGGCCCGCCCACGCTTCTCCAGCGCACGGCGGGCGGGCTGCGCGCCGGGCTGCGCACCGCGACCGAGGGTCTCGGCCCCGATGCGCGGGCGCTCCTGCCCGGACTGGTCGTCGGCGACACCACCCGGGTCACCCCGGAACTGCACGATGCGTTCAGAGCGACCGACCTCACCCATCTGATGGCGGTCTCGGGTGCCAACCTGGCGATCCTGCTCGTCCTGCTGATCGGCCCGCCGGGCAGCGCCCTGCGGGCCGAACGCCGGGGACTGGCACCCGGGCTGGGGATCTCGCTGCGGATGACCGCCCTGCTCGGCGGCGGGCTCACGCTCGCCTTCGTCCTCGTCTGCAGGCCCGAACCGAGTGTGCTGCGGGCCGCGGCCTGCGGCCTGATCACGCTGCTCGCCATCGGCACCGGGCGGCGCAGAACTCTGATCCCCGCGCTGGCCGCCGCCGTTCTACTGCTGGTGCTCTACGACCCCTGGCTGGCGCGCAGTTACGGATTCGTCCTGTCGGTCCTGGCCACCGGCGCGCTTCTGACCATCGCCCCGCGGTGGAGCGGCGCGCTGCAACGGCGCCGGGTGCCGTTCCGGCTCGCCGAGGCACTGGCTGCCGCGGCGGCGGCGCAGGCGGTGTGCTCGCCCGTTGTGGTGCTGCTCGCCTCCCGGGTGAGTCTGGTGGCGATCCCGTGCAACCTGCTGGCCGAGTTCGCGGTGGCGCCGGCCACGGTTCTCGGGTTCGCCACGCTGGCCCTGGCCCCGGTGGCCATGCCGGTGGCCGAACTGCTGGCCCGGGTCGCGGGGTGGCCGGCCGGGTGGATCGCCTCCGTGGCCCGGACCGGGGCGGCGCTGCCCGGTGCGGAGACCGACTGGCCCGACGGCCGGACGGGTGCGCTGCTGCTGGCCGTGCTGACCGGGCTGGTGGTGCTGTCCGCCCGGCGCATCGGACGCCGCCCCTGGGTGTGTTCGGCCGCGGCGCTGCTCCTGGTGCTCGCGGTGTTGCGCCCGGTGCCGCTGACCCGGGTGCTGACCGGATGGCCGCCGCCCGGCTGGGCGTTCGCGATGTGCTCGCAGTTCTCTATTAGATCAACGTGTTGCACTTGTTCGTGTTGCGAGGGGAAGGAACCACGTTGGGTACCACGTGGCGTGTGCATTGGGTGACAGATCAGTCGCCGGTGACATTCAGTGACCATCCTGTCCTTCAGAGGTGGGCCGATCTCGGTGACCGCGAGGCGGCCTTGCGGATCGATCCAGGGGATCCGTTCTTCGTCGACCCAAAGGGGCGAGTCGACCCTCGGCTGACGCTCTACACGACGCGGTCCGCGTACGCGCACCTCGCGCGATCGACGAGGGAGAACTACGCCGACGACTGCTGCGTGTTTTTCAATTTCCTGTGGCAGCACGGCAAGAATTGGGACGAGGCGAGGGCCGAGAACCTGCTCGACTTCGAGGACTGGCGCCGGTGGTCGCCGCGGAACCCGCAGCGGATCGGCGGATCGAAGTGGAACCGTGAGCTGGCCGCGATGCGGCGGCTTTACAAGTGGGCGGTGGGCAAGCGGTACATGGCCGCGAGTCCGGTGGTGGAGCGCGAGGTCATGGGGCGGCAGGGGCAGATGGTGAGCGTCCCGGTCGCCCGCGCGAAGGACGCCCGCGCCACGAACGTGAAGTGGCTCACGCCGCGGGCCTACCGGATGTGGCGGGATGTCGGCCTGCGGGGTTACACGGCGGACGGCCGCCGGGACGCGTCGTTTCGAGGGCGTCACGATGACCGGAACGCGGCCTACTCCGATGTGCTGTTCTCCTCGGGGATGCGGCGCTCCGAGGGCGGCTCGCTGCTGACCATCGAGGTCCCTGATCTGGCGGACAACTCGCGGTATTTCTACGACGGGAAGCTGGGCCGGGAGACGACCAAAAGTAAGCGGGAGCGGACTGTCTTCTACTCCGCGGAGGCCCTGCGGGCGATGAACACCTATATGTGTACGTCGCGCCGGGCGGCGGTCCGCCGGGCCCAGGCCAAAGGTCGCTACGAGGCGATGCAGGGCTTGTGGATTGTGACGAGGCGTTCTGGCTTCGAGCAGCGCGAGCTGCACCTGGTGAGCGAGAAGGGCCAGGTGTTCGAGCGAAACATCACCTCGCTCGATGTGGAGGAGCGGCAGCGGCTGTACGTCGAGGGCAAGGGAGGTCTGGAGCCGCTGTGGCTGTGGCTGTCCGAGGACGGCAGGCCGTTCCTGCCGCACTCGTGGGAGGCGGTCTTCCGGGCGGCCTCGGAGCGGTGCCGTGTGCTGCTAGAGGGCAAGGTCTCAAAGCCGCCGTACTTCACCCCGCACATGGCCAGGCACTCGTTCGCCCTGTTCATGCTGGCCACGCTTCAGCACGCGTTGGACACCCGGTTCGGGTTGACGCCGCAGGAGCGTAAGGACTTCCGGCTGCTGTACGGAGACTCGTTCCGGCTGGTGAAGAACCTCCTCGATCACGCGAGTGAGGAGACCACGCGGGCGATCTACCTCGCACCGGTGTCCGACCTGCAGGTTCGTTCGCTTTTGCTGGATGAAGATTCCGCGGGGGTCACCGATCTACTGGCCCAGATCGCGAAGCTGTCGGAGCGAGTGACGGACGAGGTGGCGTCGTGAGCCCACGGGGACGCAAGGCCGCACTGCCCGAGGGCGGCCACCGTCGGCCGGACGTGCTGGCGCCGGGCAAGCTGGTGGTGCGGCACGTGGCCGAAGACGGCGTGAAGAAGGCCACATACGACTTCGAGTCCCTGCCGGTGCCCGAGACACTGCAGCGCGAGCTCGCCGAGACGTTCGCCGCGAAGGCGGGGCCGGGCGGCACGTGGAAGAGCACGGCCTCCAGCCGGGAGGCGTGGCTGATCCTGCTGTACTTCTCGCGGTTTCTGGCCGCTGAGGACCCGGTGCCCAGGTCGTTGAGCGAGCTGTCAGCGAAGACTTGGGCCGCGTGGCGGATCAGCCGTACCCCGAATTCCACCGGCAGGCGGCAGATCCGCAAGACCGCCCAGATGCTGCGCGAGCACCCGCAGGTGCCGGAGGAGACCCGGCAGCTGATGGCCAAGCGCGTCGGAAGGGACACGGTCAAGGAGATCGCCTACCTTGAGGCCGAATTCGACAAGATCAAGAAGCTGGCAGGGCAGAAGTTTCGCGCTGCCCTGCACCGCATCCGTGAGAACCGGCAGTACCTTCAGCGGTGGCAGGACGGCGAGTTCGCCGAGGGTAGTGAGGACTGGCTGGTGGGCGAGGCTTTGGACCACCTGGTCCGCACCGGTGAGATCCCGCACTACACCGGCATCGACGACCGCCGCCGCCCCATACCCCGCTATACCCATGCCCTGGGCGGGGCCTCGGCCCCGTACACGTGGATGCGCCTGTTCTTGACCAGCGAGGAAGCGTGCGCGCTGATCGTGCTGATGATCGCCACCTACGGCTGGAACGCCTCGCCGGTCGTGGAGATGACGGTGCCCGACGCGACTCCGGACGCGGGGAACCACAAGCAGACGATCTACCGGGTCGAGCTGCACAAGAAGCGCCGCACAGCGAAGGCAGCCTACGAGACGCGGAACCTTGCCGACTGGGGCGCGAACTCCCCGGGGCGCCTCATCGCGCAGGCGGTCGAGGCCACCGAGCCGGCCCGCCAGACCCTGGCGATGGCCGGGGCGCCCCACGACCGGCTCATTCTGTGGCGGTTGTCGAAGCGGAGTGCGGGCGATGGAGACCCGGCCGAGCTGTTCGATGTCGGCATTCGGGACAACGTGTGGCGCAACTGGCGCGAGGAGCTGGGCGCCGGACTCAACCTGAACCTGCGGCGCCTGCGCAAGACGGTAGTCATTGCCCACCAGCGCACCCCGTCCCAGCACTCCCGGGACACCCACGACACGGTCTACCTGCTGCCTGACCCACGTACCCATGCTGAGGCTGCCCCCGTGATCAGCGCCGGGATCAGCGAGGCGATCGATGTGGCCCAAGCCGCCTTTCAGGCCCGGGTGAGCCGGGCCGAGACCGACGCTGGCCAGGACACGCCGACGGCTAATTGCACCGGCTACCACGACAGCCCGTTCGGCGAGGCGGGCTCACCGTGCCGGGCCTCGTTCCTGATGTGCACCGCTTGTCCGAACGCCGTCATCACCCCGCGGCACCTGCCCCGGCTGACTTACCTCCACCACGTGCTCTGCGAGCTGAAGGCCGTGCTCGAACCGGCGGTGTGGGACCAGGACTGGCGCGATCCCTACCTGCGGCTGTGTGGCCTGAAGGCCGCCCCCGACTTCACCGACACTGAATGGACCGACGCGTTGAGCGACGTCACCGACACCGACAAGGCCATGATTGACCAGTTGCTGCAGAGGGGGTACGACGCATGAGTTCCCCCGCCGTCGCTTACGACCTGCGGCTCCCGGCGCGTGATGCGTGGCTGTTCGACCCGGGCGGTGTCGCCGAGCATCGCCGCCAGTTCGTCCCCCGCTACGGGGATCCGTCGTGGTCGCTGCTGGCGCTGTCGAAGAGTCCGTCCCAGGCGGACGACATCATCCACTGGAACTGGTTTTCCGACACCTATTGCGAAACGTTCCGCCACGTGGCCTGGGCGCTGGTCAACTATCCGTTGCCGGACGTGCACATCGCCAAGCACCGTGCTCCGATGCGGGCCAGGCTCAGCGCGGGACGCATCCTGAGATGTGTCAACCAGTGGTCGGCGTTCGCCGAATGGCTGGAGAAGCAGGGGATCACCAGTCTGGCTGCGGTCACTGTTGAGGACCTGACTGAGTTCGCCTACTACTTGGGCAAGATCAAGGCGCGGTCCCGCAACACTGTGTGCAGCTATCTCCTGGCCCTGTCGCGGCTGCACTACTACGGCGAGATGCACCTGCCGCTGGCCGACCGCCTGGTGGAGCCGCCGTGGATCCGCGAGGGCCAGGACGACTACCTGCCCGCGGCCTCCTCGAAAGGGGAGAACGTCACCGAGCCGATCACCCCGGCCACGATGGGCCCTCTGCTGGTGTGGGCGCTACGGTTCGTGGAGCTGTTCGCCCCCGACATCCTGGCCGCCCATGCCGAGCGGCGCCAACTGCATGCCGCCGCCGACGCACTAGACGTGCCCATCACGCCGGGCTGTGACGCGGGCCTGCAGACCTACCTCGCCGACCTGGAAGCCAAGGGGGCCGCGGTGCCGGTGGCCGACTGGAACCCCCGCACCCCGTTCGCTCCGGCCGCGTTGTTTCTGTCCGCGAAGACCGGCACCCCAGTGAAGAAGATCCACCAGGTGATGCGCAAACCGCACTGGCGCGCGTACACCAAGGACCATAACGAGCCCGCGGTGCTGGACGCTCCGGTCACCGCCACGCTCGGCGGACAGCCGTGGCACGAGCCGTTCGAGTTTTACCGCTCCAGCACCCTGATCAAGCACCTGGCTACCGCTTGCTTCATCGTCATCTCCTACCTGACCGGCATGCGAGCCGGGGAGGTTCTGGCACTACAGACAGGCTGCTGCCCCGATTCGGGCACCGACGAAGCCGCCGCCAAACGGCATCTGATCTACGGGTCTGCCGTTGAGGCAGAAGGTAAGCAGTATCAGTCGACGGTGCACGGACGGCAGTTCAAGAGGGCCCGCGACGAGGACGGCAACCACGACTCCGCCGGTGCGGTCCGGGCTCCCTGGGTTGCCGTGCCACAGGTCGTCAAGTCGGTGCGTGTGCTGGAGGCGCTGGGACCGGGCGAGGGGCTGCTGTTCGCTGCCGAGGTCCACGACCCGCGCCTTCCCGACCGCCGCAGCAGCCGGTCCTTGGCGTACGCGACGATGGCCAACCGCATGAACTCCTTCATCGAGTGGGTCAACGCGTACGCCGAAGCGCGGGGACGCAGTCCGGAGATGATCCCGCCGGACCCGCACGGCTCGGTCGGCACCGGCCGCTTTCGCCGCACCCTGGCCTGGCACATCGCCCGCCGCCCCGGCGGGCTGATCGCCCTGGCCGTCCAGTACGGGCACATGCGTACGCTGATCAGCGAAGGCTACGCGGCCCGCTCACGCGGCGGTATCCACGACCTGCTGGACTTTGAGACCGCCCGCACCGTCGCCGAAACTCTCACTGACATGCACGACGCCATGCAAGAAGGCAGAGGCGTCTCCGGCCCCGCCACCCGTCGCCTGATCCATGCGGCCGCCACCGAGCACCAGCGTTTTGGCGGGATGATCACCACGAACCGGCAGGCTCGAAGCCTGCTGGCCGACCCGACGCTGAACGTCTTCGAGAACAAGGAAGCCTTCCTGCTGTGCAACTACGACCGGGAGAAAGCCTTGTGCCACCCATCGCGCGGCGGTGTCGGCGAGGCCCCCAGTCTGGACCGCTGCCGCAACGCGTGCGCGAACATCGCCCGTACCGACCAGCACGCGGACCAGATGTTGGCCGCGGCGAAGAACCTGCGGATGCAGGCTCTGTCGCCGCTGGTTCCGGAGCCGATGGCCGAGCGGCTTCGGTCCAAGGCCGGGCACTTGGAGGGACTTGCCGCCGAGCACCAGGCCGCGCGCATCACCTTTGAGGACAGGGACGACGAGTGAGTGAGGACCGTACCGTCGAACGCAAGACCATCCGGGCGGCCATCGACCGGCTGCTGGCCGGCACCCCGCTCCGGTCGGACGGGGCTTTGACCGTCGTTTCACTTGCCGCCGAGGCCGACGTTAAGCGGCACGTGCTCACCCACCGGCACACCGACCTTAGGGACGAGTTTTACGCCCGCGTTCGGGCCCAGGGCGCGGTCCCCGACAGCGAGCGCAAGCTGCGGCAGGAGCTCAAGGAGACCAGAGAACGGCTGGCCGGTGTACTGGCCGAGAACAAGCAACTGAAGGCCGAGGTCGAAGCCTTCGTCCGGATCATCAACGTCCTGGAGATGGAGAACGACCAACTCGGGGGCGCACAGGGCCGCACCGGCACGGTGATCCCGATCGTCGGCCCCCGGTAGGCAGTCGCCCCTTGGTAATTGCGGGCTCAGGCATCGCCGAGCCCAAAGTACTGATCGTTTCACGCAGACGGAGATCGGATCTCACGAATAGGTGACTATCCGGGCAAGGCGTGGCGCACCATGGACTGCGGCTGAGGGCACCTGGCCCCCAGACCACAACGATGCTGCGGCGACTTGTCGCTGCCCTCCTGGAGACACCGTTGCTACCAACTGCAGAACTTCTTGTCGGCATGTCACGACACCTGAGCGCCTACGGGGCCAGCCAGCCCAAGGCCGATCTGGCCCAGCTTGAGTTCGCGGGCCGGATTTTCGAGCTCGCACTCCGCCTACGGGGTAGCGGTGTCAGCTCACCCGAGCGCGTGGAGGCCCTTGGGGTCAGTGCTGGCATCAGCAAGCGAGAGATTCGCAGGGAGTTCCTTCCCACGCTTGAGGCGCTGGGTCTTGTCGACCTTGAGCGCGACCATGAGGACGTCATCAAGGTGGTGTCTGAGAAGATCCCGCCTGTCGACGATCTCTACCAACGCGCCGACGGTGTTCTTAGCAACGTCATGCCTGAACCGGTAGAGATGATGGCTCTCACGATTCTCCGTATGACCACCATCATGCCGATCACCAGCTCGACGGCAAAGGCGGAGTGCGCGGCACTCGGACCCGAAGACCTCGCCGTCCGGGCGATTGAGAACCTTGAATCCCTGCACCTCTGTACTCGTCAGCGAAGCGCCGACGGGGACGAGGTGCTCTTCAACCCCAATGTCTGGGCAGTTGACAAAGATCATTCTTACGCCGCTTTGCAGGCCGAGGACGGGGCCGTACGAGCGGCACTGAGCGGCGTCCTGGAGGAGGTGGCTGCGACAGCTGGAATGCCCGAGGACGAGATCCAGGCCGGGGAACGGAAGTGGGTGGACTACGCCGTCTCCCAAGGACTTCTGCTGCGATCTATCGTCACCACACTCGGGGGCCAGGAGCGGGCCTTCCTCTTCTCCCCGCACATGGGGCGATCCGTATTCGACGCGCCGACGGGAGCCGACCCGTCCGGGCACGTGCGTCAGCTCATCGGCTCCATGGTGTTTGCTCGACGATTCGCCAGCAACCAGCTCTTCGCTCCGACGGCCTTCCTGCGAAAGCTGGTACGCAACGGCGAGGCAGGAGACGCCTCCAACATCGGCACCGACTACTCCATGCTCGAAACTGCCGGCATCGTCCGTGTTGAGCCGGCATACAGGTTCAAGAAGTTCGTCCTCCTGCAGGCAGATGTTGCCGAGGAAGCCATCACCTACCTTGAGGACAGCGCAGACGGAAACACGGCGGCGGGCGCCCTCCAAGGACAGCGCGGCTACCGCCACCCCGAAGCGGAACGAGCACGGCGCCTGGTCCAGTCACCCAAGGAAGCAGCCCCCAGCCCCAGCGCTACGCAAGATATTCTCGCCGCAATTCGACAGGAAATGGGGCGACGGCGCTATGACCGGTAGGGCTGGAAAAGAGAAGGGCGACGAACTGGAACGCCGCTTCGCTCGGGCGGAGTTCGCGGATGGTGCACTTGTCCGCGTACGCCACCCGGTCACGCAGAGCGTCGGAGGGCGGCCTCGGACGGTAACGGACGTCGACGTGCTGTCGATCGACTTCGACTCAAGACTTCGTCCCCACATCGGCATCAGCGAGTGCAAGTCCACCCGGGGACAGAGTGGGGAGCAGGACCGTCTTTTGTGGTTGCGGGGGCTGCAGGCCCTCGTCGGTGCGGACCGCTCGGCACTCGTTCGTCAAACCGTCACTGAGGCCGGCCGCGGGGTAGCGCGCCACATCGGAGTTGACCTGTTTGCCAACTCCGAGCTGGAGCGTCGTGAGCAGGTCCTGGAACACCTACCGCAGCATTTCGCCACCATCGGAGAGACCGCCTTCAAGGAGGAGAGCGCTGCCGCGGACCAGCAGCTCAAGAAGATTGGAGATCTCCCGTCAGGGCTCGTCTCCTTCCTAAGGCACGACG
Source organism: Streptomyces sp. NBC_01260 (assembly GCF_036226405.1). Taxonomy (NCBI): domain Bacteria; kingdom Bacillati; phylum Actinomycetota; class Actinomycetes; order Kitasatosporales; family Streptomycetaceae; genus Streptomyces; species Streptomyces sp. NBC_01260. The sequence continues at coordinate 5,769,302 of NZ_CP108464.1, forward strand.
CGCTCCTGGCCGATCCTCATAGAGTCCTTGGAGCGCTGCTGACCCTGGACGAGGTGACACGCACCGGGACAGTTCTTCCCAACCCCTTGGCCAAGCTGTTGGCAGGCCACGTTCTTCAAGCGCTGGTATCCGCAGCCCTACGCGCTGGCGGCCGGACCGACACGGTGGGTTCCGAGGGAGCGCGACGAGAGATCGAGCAAGGGCTGAACACCGGAGACCCTCACGACCGCCAGATCCTGAGAGTGGCGGAGATGGCTGACGCCTTGCTCCGCGAGGAGCTCGTAACCATTCATCAGGCGTACCGGTCGGCAGGCGCACCCGCGATTGAGCGCCGTGTCCCCTCCGTCCGCGACGCGATGTCGCAGACACCAGTGTGGCTGGTCAACTTCATGGACCTCGCCGAACGGTTGCGACGCCGAAGCCCCATCGCGCGCCAGCTGCCGCAGACCATTGACTTGACGGTCTTCGACGCCCTACTTGGCGGCGATGCGTGGAAGGCGCCGGCGTTCGATCACCTCTTCGCACGCGAGCACCGACAGGCCCTGGGAATTGCCATGGACTGCCTGTCGAAGGCGGTGCCAGAGTTGACGAAGCACCTGCTCCCCTTGTCGGACCTGCCCTTCGACCGAGCCGCAACAGCCTCGCTCAGCCAGTCGAAGCATCAGTGATCACGTACCTGGGTTGGGGTAGGCGCCCGCCTGCCCCAACCCAGGCCGCATTCTCAATGAACTGCACGTGATGGAGGCTGGCGTGCCCGCATTCCGAGCTCTTGTCCCCCTGTGTGCGGAAGTTGCCGCTGGAGCTAGCCCCATGGGGCAGACTGAACCGGTGACAGGTGGGAACCCGAATCGCCGCCCGGTGGAGCACCCCGCGCCGACCGACGCAACAGTGAAACAGCTATATGGAACTGCCTTCCGCTGCGGCAAGCCGGACTGCCAGCGCCCCTTGTTCCGGTTGAACAATGAGACGGGCGATCGGACCCTCAACAGCCGCGTCGCGCACATCCACGCACGCAGGGAGGGCGGCCCCCGATGGAACCCCGGCATGTCGGGCGAGTCGAACCGCAGCGGGGAAAACCTGCTCCTCCTATGTATCGAGCACTCGTACGAGATCGATGAAAACGCCACGCGGTTTCCTCCGGGGATGTTGCAGGAGTGGAAGGCGGCGCAGCTGGTCGAGTACGACCAGATTCAGCGGTCGTGGCACTTGGACAACGACGAAGTTGCGGAAGCTTCCGCGCTCTCCTTCGACCCCCATCAGCTGAGCATCGCCACGGCTAGCGCGACGACGGTCGTGGCGGCGGCCCGGGCCGTCGGGAAGATGGTGAGCGTCGGTCGCCAGCGACGTCGCCTCGCGCATCAAGCGGTTCAGGAATGGCAGGCATTGCGCCTCCACACGAACAGGACGATGCCGGTATTCGATCTGAATGGAGATCGCCTGACCATCGAGCCCTCCAGAGCAGAGACCAAGCCCTACGAGGAGGCACTGAACAGAGCTCTTGCCGACAGCCAGACCGAACTCGAGCCTCTGGCCGTCGAGGTTGTTGCCGAGCTCCATGCCGTATCTGCTGCCGACCAGAGCCTCGGGCCATGGTGCGGCTGGGTGGAACGGCAGGTCGAAGAACTGATTGTCGCAGCAGGCCGCTGGCCGGGACGGCCACCGACCGAGGACGACCAGGCATGGCCAGACGCGGTCGCCGAGCTGCAACGAGCCTCATCGACCTTGAGCGCCGCCTGGCGGGGGGACCGGGCTGTCTCCCCGCCCGAGCCGGCCCCTGCCGTCTCTGGGCCTGTTGAGACAGACCAACAGCGTGCGTTGCGGGAGCACTGGGAACTACTGGAATCGGCAGGCCCCTGGGGCCGGGTGAAGCACCGTGACTATGACGCGGTGCTGTACGCCCGCCTGACGGAGGCACTGCCTTTGGCGAATACTCTTCCCCTCGTGCCATCGCTGACGATGATGGGGCTGGACGTTACAGCCCGGCGTGCAGCGACGGTGGCCCGCAACGCCGACGAGACCGCCTACCGCGCCCTCGTCCGTCAGGCCACTGAGCAGACGCCTCTGGCTGCTTCAGTTGTTCTGCTTCAACAGCTCGGCACCATTGCGAAGCAGCAGGGTCGCGAGCCATTGCGGGAAGCGGCAACTGCCGAAGCCACCAAACTCCTGCTGGCTGAGGACTGGAAGACTCCCGCTGTCTGGATAGACAACAGAAACTACGCACGACGGCTGCTTGCATGGACGGCGAGTGTCAGTCGCGGCGGAGAAGTTCGGGATACCCTCAAAAAGGCGATCGAGGGAAACCCGGAACTGCTGCCGACGGTGATCGAGGCGATGGGGGAGTGGGGTGAGGCCCTCAGCCGTGATGGAGCCGATCCGACTCGAATATTCCAACGGATTTCTGCATTGCCGGAATGGTTTCCCGTAAAGGTGGTCGCAGATCTCATCAAACAGACTTTCCCAACGGTTTCTGCGGCCGATGAATTTGGCAGCGAGCGATACAGCGACGTGGTGCAGCGACTCGCCAGCCAGATCCTGGGCATCGCCGATGGCGTCCTTCGCTCCGGATAGCTCCCATGCCTGGCAGTCGTTGGCCCAAGGGGGGCGATGATCCGGTCGGCGGCGGACTTGGAGCCCGCAAGTAGCGGGGCCAGCTGCCGCGGGGTGAGGTTCGTCCGCCAGTACGTGGCCACCACCAGGGCGCGCGGGCGCGCCCTGAGACCGCTGGCGGCCGATCGCCAATGCCGCGGCAGACGCAGGGGCGGGTGGGTGAATGGCCAAGGCGGGGTGAGGAGGCTATTCGGCGCTGCCTTCGTCTGTAGTGGTCTCGTCGTCGATCAGCCCGTAGGGGGGCCGGTCCTCGTTGCGGCTGTACCGGACCACGACGTTCTCTTCCACGAGCATGGGCGGACTGTTGTCGACGATGATCACCTGGGCGCCGGCCCTCTGTTCAGCGAGCCAGCTGGTCAGGTGGCGGTAGAAGTCGTCGATGGCGATGGCGTCTGCGATTACCGTGTCTCGGGTGCCGCCGTGGCCCAGGTTCTTCTGCGGGCTGTCAATCATGAGGAAGCCGGGGTGGGCGGCCGATGTTTCAACGGCCACCTCGAAGACGGCCAGCTGCCAGGCTAGGGTCAGGAGTGTTCGGGCGCCGGATGATGCCTCGCGGTAGGAGTCGCCGCGTACGTGAGGAACCAGGTTCGTGTCGATCATCGGCTGGCTGAGTTTCGGGTAGTGCCACTGCCGCAGGAGTTCGCTGTACCGGCCGCTGATTCGGCCGACGATCAGGTCCCGGTCTTGTGCGGCATCTCCCAGCCGGTCGCGTTCCTCCCGCAGGCGGTCGATCTGTGCCTCCTGCCGCTCTACGAGCGCGGCGCGCTTCTCCAGGCCGGCCTGAAGCTTCGTCGCGTTCTCGGCGTGCTGGAGATGACGGAGGACTTCCTCGCGTCGGCGCTGGAGGTTGTCGCGGGCGGCGAGGAACGGGGTGACGGTGGGCGAAGTGGCTTCGTCGACCGCGGCCGCGGCACGTTCTTCGTCGATGGCGGCGTCTTCTGCCTGGAGCTTCAACGTGGCGAGCGAGCTGTCCAGGCCGTCAACGTAGGCAGTGATCTCCTTCAAACGGGCCTTGGTGGCCCTGACCTCCGCTGCGACATTTAGCCGCCCTTCATCCGACGAGTGCTCGGCTGTAGCGGTGCCGAGTGTCAGGTGCCCATCGCTGTGGGGCAGCTCGTGGCTGCACAGACTGCACGAGCCGTTCTCCACAGACGGGGGAGCGGGCAGCCGATTCAGGCACGCCGGACAGGTCGTGACGCTGAGGGGGTCGAACAGGCGCTGCGCTTCGGCCAGCATATTGAGCTTGACGAGGTCGTCCGCGTACTGCGCCCGCAACGGCATCATTCGGGTGAGTTGCGTCTCGCAATCGCGTACCACGCCGGCGGCTCGCCTGGCGCGCTGGGCAGCTTGCTGGTGCTCGCGGCGCAGACGTCCTGCGAAGGTGGTGCCGGCTTGCGCTGCCTCGTCGAGGGCTCGTAGCTGCTCGGTCAGCTCCCGCAGCTCGGCTTCGTATTGCTCAGCGGTCAGCGCGCCGGACGTGGGAACGTCCTGCTCGTCGACGAATGCCCGTGCTGCGGCGAGTTCGGAGCGTGCCTGGGTGAGTCGGGCGCCCAGTTCCTTGATGCGTTGCCCAAGCTCGACAGCGCGGTCGTCGTGAACGCCGAAGACGACGTCGACTACCTGCTTCAGCTTGTGCTTCTTTATGTATTCGTTCTCGAACAGGAAGTTCTTTGAGGCGATGCGCTCGTTGGGCAGGAACGCGAGGTTCATGAGGTCGCGGATACTCAGGGGGTCGGTCCGGGACTCACGGCTGGAGGGAGCCTCCCGCAGCTGGACGCCTTCGAGCTTGCAGTGCCCCAGCAGAAGAGCGGAGAGGCTCTCAGGGGCTCCCGCCGGCTCGATGGTCCTGCTCTCAGGCTTGGAGAGTGGCGAGCTGTCCAGCGTCCCCCGGCGTACGTAGGCGACCTTCGACGGCTCCCCGACGGGCCGCTCGATGACGTGCGGTTCGCCGGACAGATCGACTTCCAGAAGACAGGAACGGACCTTCCGCAACACCTCAGAATGCCGTGGATGGCGCTTTCCACCGAGGCCGTAGGCGATGAACTCCAACACCGCGGTCTTGCCCGAGCTGAATGCCCCGGCCACCACGGACAGGTCTCGCACCCGCTGGTCCTGTGTGAAATCGACTTCATAGTTCCGGCTGACGCCAGCAAGGCGCAGGCGCCGAATCCGGATGCCAGGCAGAGGCTGCATGATGGTCATCCCTCCCAGGGCATGTCAGGTGCCTGAGGTCCCGGACCCAGCACGCTGAGGAGCGCGGCACCGGGACCACCCTCTCCATCCGGCCGCAGCCACCGTGCGGTTTGTTCCCGCAGTGCCTTGTCGCTGAGTTTGCGGAGGCTACGCACGACGATGGACGCCGCAGTGGTGAACGACGCGGCGTAGGTGGCGGTGAAGCGAGCCCCGAGTTCCCGACCGCGGTTGCTGATCGAATAGGCGAAGGCGCCGTTGCGGTTGTGGACCTCGCAGCACCCGTAAGCCACGAGCAGTCCGAGATCGTGCTGGATGCGCTCGCGTCGACTGGTGAAGCGCTGCGAGGAAGACGCGTACGAGAGCACCTGCGGATCGAACCCGGCCAGCCTGAGCATATTGCCCTCTCTGCCGTCAGAATCGACGACGAGGAAGGGATTAGCCGACAGGAAGTCGTAGTAGCCGATGCGCTCCAGGCTCGCCCCCTTCGCGTCCTGTCCGGCAACAGCATCGAGGAGAAGCAGCAGCTGCGCCAGCCGGAAGGTCACCTCGTCCTCCGGCATCATCACCGGCCGGTGTGCTTCCACAGCGAACTCCTCGTAGGTCTGACAGGACAGGCGACGGCGGTCAGCCGTCGATGTGCTCGGCGGCGATCTGCCGCCAGTGCTGGACCCAGCCCGCCTTGCGGTTGTCCACGAGCCTGTGGACCAGTCCCCAGCTGTGCACCAGCTCCAGGCGGAGCGACTTCGGCAGTTTGTCGTGCTCGTTGCGTACATCCCGCCAGACACGGGGGTGAAGAACCCGAAGCGCGTCCTCGGCCGCGCATTCGTTGAACTGCATCTCCCATAGCCCGTGGAGCGTCGCATCGGCGGAACTGAGCGCCGCCACCTCGGCCGGAACATCCTTGTGCGCGATCTCGCGAGCCACCAGATCGGCATTGAAGAACTGCCTCTTGGCCGAGTCCAGCTCCACGTGGCCGGCCTCGGCCATCTGCCGAATGAACAGGGCGGAGCCAAGGGCGGCTGCCTTGTCGTCCTCAACTTCGAGTACCAGCCGAAGCTGCTCCGCGGGGGCGGGGGCGGGGGCGGCCTGAGCGTATGTCTCGTAGAAGCCGCGACGCACGTCGTCGCCTTCGGGGCTAAGCAGCTTCTTCCGGAGGGCGGTCTCGTCCCAGAGCTGGATGACGAGGCTGTGTTCCTTCTCCCTTGCCTTCGTCCATCTGTCCCACCACGCCGTCATGGGGCCGTCCATGCTGGAGGGGATACACAGGATCCAGCTGGCGATGGTGTGGCCGTTCTTGACGGCTGCCTTCAGCACGTTGGCGAGCGAGTCTTCGACCTGCTGTACGTGCTTCTTGGTGGTGACCGGCATGAAGTACTTGGACTGCCACACTGTGATCGCTCCGCCGAGGTTTCCGGCGAAGGCGTCGATACCCCAGTCGCCGGGATTGGCAGCGACGGACCGTACGTTTGGGGTCGTCGCGGCGGCAAGCTGAGCGATCATCGTTTCGAAGTCGTCGCGGGCTCCGCCGGGGCTTGACCCACGGAGTGCGTGCACGTCGAAGCTGATTGGCTGGACGCCCGTCGGCGCCGCTATCGAGTCAGGCACAGCCCACCCCCCTGCGCCGTGGCTGCACACAGGATGTCCCCCGTGCGTCACACAACGTATCGGTGGAGCTTATCCAACGGCCACTCGTCTGATCAAGAAGTGGAATGCGCGGGCATCGCAAATACGGCATGGGATCTATCCGGAGCGAAGGAAGTCATCGCCGGACTACCGTGATCGCAGACGACGGCCACCAGCGCACGGGCCTGATCATTCCTCACCACCGTGTGCCCGGTTGGGCTGAACTCCCGTGCTGGAAGGGCGAACCCAAGGCCTCGGACCGCAAGGTTAGGGCCCGCATCGAGCACGTCTTCGCCCAGACCAGCGTGGCGCGGTTCAACCTCCGACGAACCTCTGCGGTCATCGCCGCGTCGCCGGGGCGGTCGGCAGCCCCAACCCAAGTAAGTGGCCGCACGCACACACTCCACCTCGCGAGCGCCACAACCAGCATCCCGAGATTCTCCTGGACGGCCTATCTCTAGATAGCTAGAGTTTGGGTATGGAGTATCCCTTCAGGGTGACCGACGCGACGCTGGACGTGCTCGAAACCCTTCTGTCAGGCGATGAACAGCTCTACGGGCTGAAGATCGCTAAGTTGGCGGGCCGGCCCAGCGGCAGTGTGGTCCCCATCCTCATGCGGCTTGAAGGCTGTGGTTGGCTCCTTAGCGAGTGGGAGCAGAACCAGGACGCCCGAGGGCCTCGTCGGCGGTTCTACCAGATCAACCCCGACCACCTGGGGCAAGCGCGAACCCTTGTGGCGGAGCGGCGAGGGACGCGGGCTCAGCACGCTCTCATGCCCGGCATCCTTCGTCCGGGGATCGAGGGGGGACGATGAGTCCGGAGATGATCGCAGTCCTGACCGCAGTAGTCCTTCCGCTACTGCTGGCGGAATTCGGCGACTGGTGCCCCTGGCTTGCCAAGCGCTTGGTGCGATGGACTGCCCGGCATCTTGGGGATGCGGCTGTGGTTGAGCGCTACTCCGAGGAATGGCTAGCCGAAATCGAAGAGGTGCCTGGAAAGCTGTCCTGCTTGGTCGTTGCGATTGGCAAGGTCTCGGCGTTACCGAAGAGCCGATGGGAGCTGCGAGCCCAGCGGCGAGCCGTCGACCGCTTGGTGAGGTTGGGAGATCTCCTGCCTACAGGCCGCCCCAGCTACTGGGATCACCTGGGCGACAGCGGGGTGATCTACCGCTTCGTGCACCAAGCTGAGGCATGCTCCCGCATGGTGCAGGCCGTCGCTGATGACGATCCGCGATGCAGGAACGATCTGCATGTGCTCGTCGGTCCTGCGGGCTCCGGGAAAACGGTCGTCCTTCAATGGATCTATGAAGCCCTGCACCAACAGGGGAAGGAAGTGCACTACCTCTATGCCCCTAGGTGGGTGACGAGCAGGTCCCAGTCCTCTTTGCCGCTCGACAGACGTTCTCGCAAACGGCTTGCCAGGGCCTCGGAGGATGTCGGACTCCTCATGGTCGACGAAGCGGATGGGGTAACGATCCAGGCCGTTCAGAGCTTGCGGCTTCGCTGCCCAGTCCTCATCGTCGGGCGGGCTTCTGATCTCAGCCGACGGCCGAGGAGCACCGGAGTGGAGTTCGACCTGACGCCTCAAGGGGGTGGCTTCTTGAGGCACGGGCTCTCCTGACCATGCCGGTCCGGGTGAAGCAACACGGCCAGACTTGACACGGATACGTGACGGGCAGCCCTTGGGTTGCCCGTCACGAGGCCCCAACTTCTAAGGGGAAGGTGAGATGTCGGTTCGGTCTGGCTCGGGTGAGGGGATGATCGGTGTCCGACGAAGTAACCGGAGTCGAGTCACCCTCAGGCTGGACGGAGCAACCCTGTGACCATGCGGCAAGAACTCGATGACCTACTTGCACTGAGGAACGGAATCACTCCTCAGACTCGAGGTCGGAGGTTCGAGGGATGGCTGAACCGGCTGCTCTCTCAGAGCAACCTGGCTCCTCGGACGGCGTTCCGGCCAGATGGCGAGGAGGTTGACGGCTCCTTCGTTCACGGACACAGGACGTACCTCCTTGAGGCTAAGTGGCTCAAGGACGAGGTGCCCGCCTCGGCCATCTACCAGTTCAAGGGGAAGGTGGATGGCAAGCTCGTCGGAACCATCGGAGCCTTCATCTCGATGTCGGGCTACAGCCAGGACGCGGTTGATGCCCTCCGCGTCGGCAAGAACCTGAACGTAATACTCTTCGACCGCGGCGATATCGACCTGGCTGTGCGGGTCGGATTCGCCGAGGTGTTCGGTTTCAAGCTCCGCCAAGCCGCCGAAAAGGGTGAGGTTTTCATTCCCTATGAGGTGGTTCCAGATAGCGACGTGGTTCCGTCTCCAGGCGTGCCGTTGACTGTTGTTGTGGAAGGGCCCGGGGATGCGTCCATTATTCGCGGGATCGCCCAGAACCTCAGCCGGAGTGGTACCCCGACGCGCGATCTGCATGTCATCGTCGCGCACGGAGTGATGGGGATGTCCCACATTGCAGAAGCCGCAGCGCAAGCACGTGGTGGAGATGTTCTGGCCATCGCTGACTCAGACGGTCACCTCACCACGATCCCTCACCTGGACATGCTTCAGGGGCAGAACATCGAGTCCATCATCGTCGACCCCTGGATCGAGAAGTGGCTTGGCTTCTCCTCGCCCGCCGAGGCGAGGCAGGTCCCACGAAGGGAGATACCCCACCGAGTGGCAAAGATTGACGTCGCCGATCTCGCGGCACGTGACCTGGAATTTGGACGGTTGATCAAAATTCTCAGTGCGTAGACCCAGCCATGTTCCGATGAGCCGGCGGGTGTCCAAAATTCGCTGCACCAAGTGCACCCAGCACTTCTCCGGCTCGGGCATCGAGTGGTGCGGCAGGTCGAGTGCTGCAGGATGGATGACCAGCGAGGCCCCCGAGCAACGTGATTGAGACGTCAGGCATCTCGATCAACAGCTCGAGGGCCTCGTTCGTTGCGCTTCAGGCCCATCACCAAATCGGTGGCCTCCTCGAAGAAGCTCAGTGATTCAAGGGAGAGGCTCTACAGAAGCAGCCGCCACTGCTTGTGATAGCGAAGCTGACGCGGGGATGACTCTACTAACCGAGCCATCGTCATTAATTAGTAGAAATCCTTCAATGTGCAACTCATGTATTACGCGTCGAACGTCATTCGATGCCACATCCGGAAAATTCTCACACGAGATCCATTTAATCTCAGATGCATTTTTCCCGTTTCGCATGGGGAGAGTTCCGTTTTTAATGTGATAGTCGAGTACGAAGGCGGCTTCAGGGACCTTGGGTTGGTAGAGGTCCAGCAGAAACAACAAGTCCAACTGGCTTTGGTCTTCACGTGAGACTGTATCGCCGTCTGGTGTCAATTCATACCAGGCCTGATAGAGGTCGCCTGGTTCCATGATGGGCATATTGTTCATCAACGCTCGCCTCACACTCCGCTCACCTCGCGGTTTGTGCTTCTTCGTTCTCCCCATGCTTCCGTCCTATGTGATCGCATGCGCTTGCGACTCGCCCAGCTGGAGGCGAGCGGCCCCAGGTGGTGCTGCGGATCGATTATGCACAACTGTTCATGGTGTAGCGAATATATCGCTGTTGATCTCGATGTGTGTCCACGAGCAGCGATCCGCCAGACCCTCGGCTCCTTCTTCTGGGAGTTCACATCCGCAGATTGCGCGAGGAACGTGGTCTCAGCCTTGAGGAGCTCGCCGAACTTAGCGGCCTCAGCTTTCGTGGCCTCGTGTACGTGGAACACGGTCGCAGGAACGCCGGTGTGCTGACTCTCTTGCAGATCGCGGAAGGTCTGCAGACGGAGCCGTCTCAGCTCCTCGCGCCGTTTGACACGCCGACTGCGGCGGATGTCACCAATCCCCGCCGCGGGGGCGAGTAATCGGCGCAGGTGTCGCTCGCCCTTTTGGCTACCAAGGACGCCGTGCTCATCGTGGACGGCACCCTGGCACCCACCCGCGACCACACCATCGCCGAGCAGTCCAAGAACTACCGATACTCCACCAACCACCAGGTCGTCATCGACGCCGACACCCGGCTCGTCGTGGTGGTCGGTCGGCCTCTACCAGGCAACCGCAACGACTGCAAGGCATGGGAGGAGTCCGGCGCGACGGCCGCCGTCGGCACGACCGTGACCATCGCCGACGCAGCTATCCGAGCACAGGGCTCGTGATGCCCCACCGCCGCCGCAAAGGCGAAGAACTGCGGACTGGAAACAGGCCCACAACACGTCCCGCAAACAGGTCCGCGCCCGCGTCGAGCACGTCTTCGCCCGCATGAAGACCTGGAAGATCCTCTGGGACTGCCGCCTCAAAGGTGTGACCACGCAGTCTTGTTGGCAAATCGCGGCGCAGCTTGTCGCTGGTCTGACGGATGTGTCGCTGCGTGGTTGGCGAAGAGGCAGCAGGTTAGTTGGCAAGCCATGGTCACCGAATGTGATGGGCAGACGTCCGACTCGCAGACCGCCTCGATGCTGAGGATTTCGGCGTCTCCCGGGAAAGGGGTATCGCCGGTAATGCTCCAGGATTGAACGCTAAGGAATGATCTTGGTTTGGAGGGTCTCAGTTCGATCACTGGCGGGACGGCTGTGACGCCTGTTGCCTAGCGTCACGCCTTGTGACTATTGAGTATCTTTCAGAAGACCAGATGGCCCGGTACGGACGCTTCGCCGGGGAGCCGTCAGCGCAGGAGTTGGAAGAGTTCTTCCGGCTGGACGCGGCGGCGCTGGAGCGGGCGGCAGCCAAACGGCGGCCGCATAATCGCCTGGGCTGGGCGGTGCAGTGGGGCACCGTGCGGATGCTGGGCACCTTCTTGTCGGCACCGGCCGAGATGCCGCCCGGGGTGGCCGCGTTTGTCGCAGAGCAGTTGGGGATCGACGATCCGTTGTGTCTGAAGCTGTACCCGGAGCGGCTGCCGACCCAGCATGAGCACGCCCGGGAGATCCGGAAGCTGTTGAAGATCCGCGACTTCGAGGACGGAGACCTGGCTCTGCGGGAGCACATAGCCGGCCGGGTGTGGGTGTCGAACGAGGGGCCGCGGGCACTGTTCGACCGGGCGGTGACGTGGCTGTTGCGCAACCGGGTGCTCCTGCCCGGGCTGACGCCGCTGGCCTACCTGGTCGCCGAGGTCCGCAAGGGTGAGCAGGCGCTGATCTACTCGGTGGTGGACGCACCGGTGAATCCGGAGTTCCGGCGTGAGCTGCTGGAGCTCCTCGACGTCCCGGACGGCGCCCAGACCTCGGTTTTGGAGGGGTGGCGCAAGGGCCCGCGGGATGTGTCGGGGCGGGGCCAAAAGGCCGCGTTGGAGCGGACGCGGGACATCCACGGCGTGAAGTCCGGCGAGCTGGACTTGTGGCGGGTGCCGCCGGTGAAGCTGGCGGAGCTGGCCCGGTACGGGATGAGTGCGCATGCGCCGACGCTGCGCAGGCTGGCGGAGCCGCGGCGGACGGCGACGGTGCTGGCCACAATGCGGTACCTGGAGGGCTCCTCGGTCGATGATGCGCTGACGCTGTTCGATGTGCTGATGGCTACGAAGCTGCTGGCCCGCGCGGAGCGCGAGGAGGACAAGGCGAAGCTGAAGGGGCTGCCGAAGCTGCGGAAGGCGGCGGCGAAGGTGGCCAGCGCGGTCTCCGTTCTTCTCGACGTCCCCATCGAGAGCGACGGCGGCGAGGACGACGCGGAGTCTGTGCCGCTGAGTGTGGCCCAGGCGTGGGAGCGGATCGAGCAGCTGGTTACCCGTGAGGAGCTGGCCAAGGCGATCGTGGAGCTTGGCGAGCTGCTGCCCGAGGGCACCGATGAGGACGCGGATACCGCTTGGCGCAAGCAGCTGCTGGAGCGGTACGCGACGGTGCGGCCGTTCACCTCGCTGCTGGCCGAGGTGATCCCCTGGGGTGCGACGCAGGCCGGCACCCCGATCGTGGAAGCACTGCGGGAGCTGCCGAAGGTGCAGGCGCGGCGCAAGCCCGGCCCCGAGCACATCGACGCCTCGCTGCTGGACGGCACGTGGCGGCGCCTGGTGCTGGGCAACCCGCTGCTGGCGGTGAACGGGTACATCGACAAGCATGCCTGGACGTTCTGTGTGCTGGAGGCCCTGCACACCGCGCTCAAGCGCCGGGACGTGTTCGCGAAGGGGGCGGACAACTGGGGTGATCCGCGCGCACGGCTGCTGTCCGGGCCGGACTGGCAGGTCAACCGGCCCAGGGTGCTGACCGCGCTGGAGCTGTCGGGCAGTGCGGAGGAGCACCTGGGCGAGCTCGAAGTGCTGCTGGACGAAATGTACGCGCACGTCGCCGACGGCCTGCCGGGCAATGCGGCGGTGGACATCGTGGACGGGAAGATCCGCCTGGACCGGCTTGAGGCGGAGCCCGAGCCCGCCGGATACAAGCCGGTCCACGACGCGGTGCAGGCGATGCTGCCGAGGATCGACTATCCGGAGCTGCTGCTGGAAGTCCATGCGCGCACGGGCATGTTCGACTCTTTCGAGCACATCGGCGGGAAGGTCGCCCGCCCCGTTGATCTGGACCTCACGCTCACCGCCCTTTTGGTCAGCAAGTCCACGAACATCGGGTTCGAACCGGTGATCAAGCCCGGCGAGAAGGCGCTGACCCGCTCGCGGTTGATCGCCGCGGACTGGGGCTACTGGAACCTGCCCGGGATGAGTGCCGCCTCCGGTCTGCTGGTCACCCGGCAGGGCGATATCGACATCGCCTCGGACTGGGGCGGCGGACATGTCGCCTCCGCCGACGGGATGCGCTTCAACGTACCCCTGCGTTCGATCCACACCCGCCCGAACCGGAAGTACTTCACCGGGCGCGGAGCGACCTGGCTCAACGTCGTCTCGGACCGTGTGATGGGCCTGGGCGGCATCGTCATGCCGGGCACCTTGCGGGATTCGCTCGGCATCCTGGACGCGATGTTCAACCTCGACGGCCCGGTCCGCCCAGAGATCGTCATCACCGATACCGGTTCGTACAGCGACCTGGTCTTTGGGCTGTTCGCGATCTGCGGCTACCAGTTCTCACCGAGGATCGCCGACATCTCGGATGCCCGGCTGTGGCGCTTGGACATGGCCAAGGACTACGGGCCGCTCCAGCCGGTCTCCCGCCAGCGCGTGCAGGTCGAGCGAATACGCCAGAACTGGGAGGACATGCTCCGCGTCGCGGGCTCGCTCCAGACCGGCAAGGTGCGGGCGTACGACCTGTTGCGGATGATGACCAGCGGAGACCGGATGACCGGCCTCGGGGATGCGTTCGCGCATTACGGCCGCATCTTCAAGACGCTCCACCTACTTCAGTTCATCGACTCCGAGGCATACCGGCGCATGATCGGCGTCCAGTTGAACATCGGCGAGGGCCGCCACGCGCTGGCCCGGAATATCTTCTTCGGACGGCTCGGTGAACTGAGGCATGCCTACCGGGAGGGGATGGAGGATCAGCTGGGGGCGCTGGGCATGGCCCTGAATGCGGTGGTCTGGTGGAACACCCTCTATACGGACGCCGCCGTCAAGGAGTTGGAGGCCGGCGGGCTGACCATCTCCCAGGAGATCCGCTCCCGGCTCTCCCCGCTGGTCCATGAGCATATTAATTTCCATGGCCGGTACCCCATCGTTCGCAGCCACGGCGACGGTTCGCTGCGGGCACTGCGGGACCCGAACGCCGCGGAGGAGTAACGGGCGGCCGGCCGTGGGTACGTCTTGTACGGCAAAGGGCCGTCTCCCTCACCCGGCGCCGAGTTCGTCCAGGCCGACGTACTCACCTACCTGCGCACCCTGCCACCGGGCACCGTGACCGCCGCCCTCTCCGTCTTCGGCATCCTCAGCTTCAGCCCCGCGCCGCCGCTGCTGGCCGCCTGCGCGCGGGCACCCTGCGGCCCGGCGGGTTCCGGCTCCTCACCCTCCGGGCCAGTGACACCCACGACTACGTGGCCCTGCTGCATCGCCGCGAGCCGCCTACCGAGCCTGGCGGACACGTTCGCACCCCCGCGAACCCGTCTACACAGGGTGACAGGGAGGCTACGATCACGGGCATGGACTTCTCCGCGGCGCTGGAGCTGCTGAAGGACGGCTGACACATGGCCCGCCGCAGCTGGGTCCAGCCTCGCAAGTACGTATACCTGGAGCCGAATCTCACACCGGACAGCCTCGACCGGACTCTCGCCGCCCACCTGCGGTTCGTGGCCGCCGACGGCACCGTCCAGGTAGGGGTACAGCCCTCGCACGCCGGACTGGTCGCCGAGGACTGGCACGACATCGACGCTGGAAGCGACAAGGGATGACGATGTCGCGAGAACTGACCCGCACTGAGTGGACCGCCTTCCATGCGGCCTACCTGCGAGGGAACACAGCCCTATGCCCATCCTGCGGTACGGCCCAGCAGGCCCTGCTCAAGCCGCTGGACCGGATCGTGCGCTTCTCCTGCGGTCACGAGCTGGCGATCCCGGAGAACACCGAACCTCTCGCGCAGCCGCAGCCCTCCGCGCGCTGACGGCTCCGCCACAGTCGGGCAATGCTGGGGGCCGTGCACCGGAAGCGGGCCGCCGCAAGGGTCAGCGAGGGGCGCCCCGCCGGGCGGCCGGGTCGCCGCCGGCGACGTGGGCCGCGACTGCGTCGACGCCGGGCCGCGCGTACCGCTCCAGGGAGCGGACAGAGGCGTGGCGGGAGCGGGCCAGCAGCATCGGCGTGGACGTGCCGCGCTCGGCGTCATGTGTGAGCGCGCTGTGGCGGAGCCGGTGGAGCGTGAATCCGTCCAGGTCGACGACCTCCTCCGGCCGGGCGAGCGGGTTGGCCAGCAGCCGGGTGGAGGTCTCGAAGACTTCTTCCGCGCGGCGGTACGACAGGCGGGCCCGGCCCGTTTCGGGGCACACATCCAGGGTGGGCGTCCCGGCGGGCGCGCGGCGGCCGGTGAGGAAGAGCGGGCCGCGACTGCGGCCGGCGGTGAGGCGGGGCAGCAGCTGGGCGGTGCCGGACTGCCAGTGCACCCACTCGGTGGCGCCGCCCTTGGCCAGGGTCCGGCCGCGTTTGTCGCCTGGGTGCAGGTCCTCGATGTTGAGGCACAGGATCTCTTCTGCCCGGGCCGCCGATTCGTAGAGCATCTTCCACAGAGTCTTGTCTCGCAGCGCGACGTCCAGGCGCCACAGGGCAGCAATCTGGTTCTCCGCGAGGGCCTTGGTGCGGTCCGGCGGTGCCGGACGCCGCTCGATGCCGATGGTGGGGTCGCATGCGATCCAGCCCTGCCGCTGCCACCAGCCGATCGCCTTGCGGGCGATCGACAGTTCCCGGTTGACGGTGTCAGCGTCCATCTCGTCCGCCCGCGCGGCAGCGAGTTCGGCCAGTACCTGAGGCAGCACCGGATCGTCCAGGCCCGTCAGCGCGAAACCGGGCGGCGTCGCACCGCGTCGGGCCGGTCCGGTGGGCGCAGGTTCGCCGCCGAGCATCCACCCCCATGTCGTGAGCGAGATCCGGTAGATCCGCGCGGAGGACTTCGCGATGCCCGCACCCGTCAAGTACCGGTCGACCGCCGCGGTGTACGTGGCCGGAGGGGCGGACAGCGGCACGACGCGGGCGCGCGGCAACCGCAACGCGCCCCCGGCCCCGAGTTCGGTCACTGGTTCGATCGTCACGCCCGCCCCGCCCTTCCAGCTCTGCCGCAGTAAATGCGTACACCTCGCCCCGGCGGCCGGAATGGCCCACCGCAGGTCGCGATGATCACGGTAGGGGTCCGCCGCAGTAAATCCGGCATTTACCGCGGCAGCACCCTGACGGGCCGTCAGTCGGCGGAAGTCTGATAAGCCGACCCTGAACCGGACCCGGTGCGGAGCCGGACGACGAGAGGACCGCACAGCAAAGCCCCTGCCTGCCCTGAGCGCCGAAGCCCGCGCGGAAAACCTCCAGAGCACGGATCACGCCGAGGGAGCGATGAGGTGAGCGAGCGACCACGCGGCGAAGGCGAAAAAGACCAGTGCTACTCCCCGGCCAAGCCGCGGCGCCGACTTGTTGTAGAAGCGGCGAACGGCGCCCAGTCCGGAAAACCAGGCCAGCAACATCCCCGCAGCCAGGCATCCTAGGGCACTGGCGGCGACGAAGAGCGGAATCGTCGAGACCGTCAGCAGTTCGACCCGGTCGCCCAACACTGCGGCGAAAATCGCGAATGTGACGGGATAGCTCTTGGGATTGGTCATACCGAAGGCGACGCCTTGCAGTACGACCCTACTGTCTGCGAGGGCGATAACCGCCTGGGGAGCCTGAGCTGCCACCAGCGCCCGCGCTCCGAGATAAGCCAGGTACAGCGCGCTGGCCAGCGTCAGAATGGTGAAGAATGTGGGCGAAATCAGCTGGACCCAGCGCAGCGCGATCAAGGCGAGCGCGGCCCAGATGAGATCGCCTGCTAAGTGGCCAACCACAAAGAAAGCGCTGGGGCGTCGGCCGCTGCTGGCGCCGATGTGAAGCACCATCAGCACTCCGGGCCCCGGAGTCAGCACGACGAGGGCACAGGACAGGACTGTGGCGCATAGAAGGGTGACCATTGGGCTCTCCGGGCGACCTAGCTTGATCCGAGCTGAGTGTGCGTGACGCGGCCGGAGCCGGTGTTGGTCCCGCAGCGTTCTGCGTAGGACCGGATCGTGTGGGTTGCCGCTATCTGATCTTCCCATGACGCGTGACTGAAGATCTTGCACCAGTCCTGGGATATCTCATCGAAATCGACAAAATCGGTTGAGCCGTACTTGGATGGCATGGAATCGAGGAGTCCTTCGTCGAGGATCTCGAAACCCTTCTCCTTGGCAGCCTCTCTGGCGAGGTTCGGGTTCATCAGCCACCGGCCGGTCAACGCGCCGAAGTCGGGGTAGAGAGGTCCTGCCTCCAGAGAGGCCATCATCTCGTTATCGATCAGCCAGCGAGAGAAGTCAATCGTGTTCTGCAGGCTCTCATAGTTCTCGCCTGGTCCGCCGAGAACCAGTGAGCCATGGATGAGAATGCCGGCCTCCTTGAACAGGCGGCAGGCGCGTTGATTGTTCTCCAGGCTGTCGCACGGACCCTTGAGAAGTTTGAGCATCCGAGTGTCGCCCGATTCCAGGCCCATGTTGACCCGGTAGACGCCGAGCTGCTGGTACAGGCTGACGAGTCGGGGCGCGGTCTCCGCAGCCTGGGTGTAGATGAAGAATTTCGGGTCGCCGATGTCATCCGGTTTGGCGTCGGCCAGGCTGCTTACCCAGCGAGGGGAACTGCTCATGCTGTCGAATGCCTCATAGAATATCGAGGCAGCAATTTGCTCCTGCGCTGCGCGCACGTCGTCCCAGAACATCTCAGGGGAGGAGAAGCGCAGGCTGAGGTCCATGATGCCGCAGAAGTGGCATGGAGCCTTGACCCGTGCACAGCCGCGGGCACGGTTCATCGTTGTCACACCGGTGACCTCCTCGCCGGTGTGCATCCCGCCGTAGCGGTCCAGGTAGTTGCGCAGGTATTGGGCCCAGTTCGAGTCCAGCATGAGGGACCGGTCCGGAACAGGGATAGCGTCCAGAACCGCGCTGCCCAGCGCACCTCCGCCGCTCTTGATCCGATCAACGGGTATCTCGGGCAGGCGGTTGTGAGCAATGCCGTCGGACGTGCGGTACAGCAGCTCCGGAACGGCCCTCAGGGCGAGCTCTCCATTCAGCGCGCTCACGAACGCCGAGAGAGCGAACTCGCCGACGTCCGCGGCACACACGTAGTCGACGGCATCGCGGTGCTGAAGGATCTGCCGGGCCATGGCGGCGGCGTGATCATTGCCGAGGATGGTAATGGCACCGGCGTTCTTGCCCGCCTCAGCCAGCCGGAGTGTGTTGCGGTAGGACGTGGCCAGTACACCTATGCCGAGGACATCGGGTTCAAAATCCCGGATCAGCTGTTCGATCTCGTTCATCGGCGTGATTTGGCCGTCGAGCGCGATCACTTCCAGGAACGGGTGGTCACGTCGAAGCACCGTGGCCAGCGACACAACCCCTAACGCAGGAAAAGTGCCGTCATTGGCGATCGAGGAGACATCGGAGTCATTACCTGCGTTCACGAGTAGGACCCGCTGCACCTTCATGGGCATCGCGTACCTCCGTGGGCGTGAAAACTGCGTAGGGCGAGGGGCTGCACATAGCAAGCTGCGGAGCGTGCGGCAGGCATACTGCATTTCGTCGCCTTGATCAACGAGCTCTGTTGTGGCGCGTCACGAGTTTGACGAATGTACGGTCTCTGATTGCCGAGCACAAGGACGTTTTTCGGCTATCAAGGTGGAGATATCCGCACACCGCCTTCGAGGCGCAAAACCTGCCTCGACCCTTGTCCGCCGAGGACATCTGTGGGCACGAGGACGGCTTCGTTTCCGTCCCGCTCCTCGGCCACTGCACTGCCGCGGTGCGGGACCCAGGCACCCGGCACCGCGGCCGTGGCGAGGTTCAGACAGAGGCCATGCCGAAGATCATTCCTTAGCGTTCAATCCTGGAGCATTACCGGCGGGACCCCGGAAATGTCGATGCCGACCTCGGCGTCCAAGGGCGCTGAGGCACCGGGCAGTTGCCAAAGCAGTAGTGGACGAGGCAGGCGGTTGCCATTCTGACGGGATGGAAGAAGCAGAAGACCGGTTGAGCCTGCCCCGGCCCCGCTGGGCGAATGCCGAGATTACTGTCTGGGGCGGTGCCAGCGAGGACGATCTGGCCCTTGCTGGCGGCTATCTGAGAGTGGCCGAGACCGCCGCCCGACACTGGATCACCCACGGCCCGGACGACCGGATGCCCCTCCCGATCCTCTACAACTACCGACACAGCATCGAACTGTCGCTGAAGTGGCTGATCCGCAAGGCCGCCCAGTGCGCCCTGCGCGAGGGCTACGCAGGAGAAGAAGACCTCAGCGCCCATCAGTTGGACAAGCGTCTGCGCACGCATAACATCAGAAAACTGGCGGACTGTCTCAACCGGTACCTGGCCCTGCTGGACCTGCCCAAGGTGGAACAGCGCATCGATCCGGATTCCTGGAGCCAGCTCACCTGGCTGGACAGCGAGGATGCATCAGGGGAGACCTACCGGTACGCCGTGGTCGGCCACGGCACGGGCCGGGCTCCCGCCCGTCCCGTGCAGCAGAACGTCAACTTCTACGAGCAGGTGAACGAGCTGCACAAGCTCGCGCACCTGCTGTGGGGCGGCTACTCGGCTCATCTCGGTGAGTACGAGAACTGGCAGATCGAGTACATGGAGGCCATGGACAGGGCCGGCTATTGACGCGCTGCGCCGTCGCTACGGTGTCGGTTTCTTGTGGCGGGTGAGGAGCTCGGTGAAGAAGTCGGAGATGAGCTGCGGGCTGTCGGGCCGAGTGAGTTCCCAGCCGCCGAAGCGGTAGATCTCATAGCCGGCCAGCCGCAGACGGCGGTCCTCGGCGACCATCTCCGAGTACAGCCTGGGCGAGGCGGTGTACGTGGTGCGGCCGTCCGCGCCGGTGGGATTCTTGGTGCCGTAGTGGTGGGCGCCGTCCACCTCGATCACGATGCGGGAGCGGTCGGGGGCCAGCAGTAGGAAGTCCATACGCTCGCGGTGCAGAGCACCGCTGTGTCCGCCGCTCTTGCGGGTGTAGGGGTCGTAGTGCAGGTAGACCTGCGGAATAAGGGCGGGCAGGTCAAACCCGTCGGGTTCGGCGTAGCGGGTGCAGTACGTGCGCAGGACCGTCTGCTCCGGCAGGGAATCCAGTGAGCGGTACAGCCGCCGGTACAGGGCCTCGGCAGCCTCCGGCTCCTCGGCGTCCGGCATGTGGTGCGCCTGCCACCAGGCGACCATCTGTCGCCAGGTCAGGCCCTGTGCCGGCAGCGGGTCCTTGTACACGAGGCAGTTGTCGGCGTTCCGGACAATCTCCACCTCGTTGCTCACCGCATCCCGCAGCACGATCTGCGGCTTCGGGCCGACGGCCGCGAAGATGAGATTTTTGAAGGTGCCACGGGGGCCGTTCCTAAAGCGCTGCTCGTACTCGGCCTCCTGCAGGTCCTCCAAAGCCTGCCTTGTCGGCCCCAGCAGCTCTTCGATGCACTCGCGGCGCGCCTGCCAGCCGCCACCCCCCGACATGTCGTTCTTGCGCCAGTAGTCGTGGAAGCCGCTGTGATGGCGGAACGGCAACTGCGGCCGCTCGAGGCCCAGGCGATCGAGGACCGCCCGGTGCGCTTTGACGGCGAGTACGGCTTCGTCGTCGTTCATGCGTTCGTCATGGCTTGTGCCCCTGGCGACGAAGTCTTCGTGCAGCAACCGGGTCAGGGCCACGGCTACGTCCAGGTCCGGGTGGGCGGGCAGAGGACCGAACCGCAAGGATTCCATCAGCTCAACATCCAGCTCCCACAGCTGACACACCCATTCACCCGGCCTGAGGTCAGGCCAGTCCACGTGCTCAGTGCCGCGAAAGAAGTCATCTGTCTGCATGCTCGCGCATCCCCCTGCCCACAGCGCTGTCGGAAGCAGTATCGCTGGTGTCACTGACAAGGGGGAGCTGTGCGCGATTGGTGAACAGGGCGGTGACAGTGCGGCGGGCAGCTCACGTTACCTGCGTGAGCAGGTCGGCGACCTCGCGGACGGCGTCCCGGACGGTGTGGCCGACGCCGATCAGGGTGGCCAAGGTCGCTTCGCAGAGTAACGAATGAGGGACGTGGGCCTCGTTTGCCAACAAGCTTGCTGATTTGCCAACTGTGCTGCGTTGTCACAAAAGGCGCCGTCGTCCACCACGCCATGCTCGGCATCGCCCGCCTCCACAACCTCAACCTCGCCGGATAGGCGAGCAATCGGACTGGCCACCAACCACGTCCACACCCAGCCGAAGATCATTTACGGGACAGTCAGGAGGGTAGGTGAGGGGTCGATGGTTACAGTTCGTGAGTGCGGTTTGGCGCGTGCAGTGAGATTGGCGAGGGCTGAGGAAGTGAGAGCGCAACACGCTCACTCTTGACAGAGAAGACGTGGGTCAGGGCGATGCGCTGGTGCTCGCGGCGGGGCCCGGCTCGGGTGTGGTGGTCGACACCGGCCCGGATCCCCGGCTCGCCGACCGGTGCCTGCGCGACCTGGGAATCACCCGGGTCCCGTTGTTGCTGCTGACCCATTTTCACGCCGACCATGTCCGGGGCCTGCCCGGTGTGCTGCGGGGCAGGGCGGTGGGCGCGATCCAGACGACGAGCCTGGACGAACCGCCGGAACAGGCCGCGTTCGTGACGAGAACGGCCGCGGCAGCGCGTATCCCTGTGGTGCGGGCCGTCCCCGGTGAGCGGCGACGGATCGGCGCGCTCGACTGGCAGGTGCTGTGGCCGGTGGGCGGTGCGTCGGCGGGTCCGGCGGCCGGTCCCGTACTGCAGGAGCCCAATGATGCCAGCGTCACCCTGTTCGTCCGGGCCGGCGGACTCACTCTGCTGCTCCCCGGCGACCTCGAACCACCGGCCCAGCAGGGGCTGTTGCACAGTTACCCGGCGCTCCCGCGAGTGGATGTGCTCAAGGTCGCCCATCATGGCTCCGCACATCAGGACGCCGCCCTGCTGCGGACTGCGCATCCGAGGTTCGCCCTGGTCAGTGTCGGCCGGGACAACCCGTACGGGCATCCGGCCGCCCGTACGGTCGATGCGCTCAGGGCCGGGGGAGCGGTGGTGCTCCGTACCGACAGGGACGGCGCGATCGCTGTGACGGGCGCCGGGCCGGGGCTGCGGGCGGTGGGCCGGTCGTGACCGTGCGCTCAGTCCAGCCACCGTCCTTCGGCCATCAGTTCGCGGCCGGCCAGCTCGTTCTCCTCCCGCCACGCCTTGACCGCGGTCGGAGTGAAGCGCAGGTACACCCAGGCCTGACGGCCCCGCAGGTCCCAGTTGAGCTTGGAGGCGAAGGCGTCGCCCGACTGAGTGGCGAGGTCCGCCCCCTCGATCACCTCGGCCGTGGCCTCGATGAGGACCACATCACGGGTGTGGCCCACGGCGATCCGGGCGTGCCCGGCCGGTGTCACGTTGACCGCGGTGGGGTTGGTGCGCCGGGTGGCCATGAGCAGCGTCCCCCGGTCCCATACGAACGACAGCGGCACCAGGGTCGGCACCCCGTCCGGCGAGGCGGTGGACACCCAGGCGTCCTCGTCCTTCTCCAGGCGATCGAGCACATCCTGCTTGCGCTGCTCCCGGCTGCGGGCCGGCTTCTGCTTCGTCATGTCCCGCATGTTAGAGGCTGTCCCGCCGGCCCCGGCGGGCTCGCGCGGCGCCGTGGCTCCGCCATCGGTCCTAGGACCGACGGCTCATGGCGGGCCGCCGCGCCCCGGGACAGACTGCCGGTATGGACCCGCACCTGCCGCACACCGTCGACTCCTACCTGGCACGCATCGGCGCCACCAGGCCCGACCGCCCCGACGCGGCGGCACTGCGCGAGCTGCAACTGCGCCACCTCACCGCCGTGCCCTTCGAGAACCTCTCGATCCATCTCGGCGAGGACATCGTGCTGGAGGAGCAGACACTTCTCGACAAGATCGTGGCGGGCCGCCGAGGCGGGTTCTGCTACGAACTCAACGGGGCCTTCGCCGCGTTGCTGCGGGAGCTGGGCTTCGAGGTCGCGCTGCTCCAGGCCCGGGTCCACGGCGACGACGGGAAGCTCGGCATTCCCTACGACCACCTGGCCCTCCGGGTGGGGACGGACGACGGCACCGGCCCGTGGCTGGCGGACGTCGGCTTCGGTGACCACGCCCAGCATCCGCTCGCACTCGACGACCGCACGGACCAGGAGGACCCACGCGGCACCTTCCGGATCAGGCGGGCTCCCGCCGAGGCGGCCGAGGACGGCGAGGACTACGGGGACGTCGAGGTGCTGCGTGACGGTGCGCCGCAGTTCCGTCTGGACCCGCGGCCCCGGGCGCTGGCCGACTTCCGGGCCGGCGCCTGGTACCACCGCACCTCACCCGACTCCGGCTTCACCCGGGCCCCGGTCTGCTCCCGTTTCACCGCCGCCGGCCGGATCACGCTCAGCGGCCGGAAGCTCGTCACGACGGTGGGCGCCGAGCGCCACGAGACACCGTTGGGAAGCGACGACGAGGTGCTCGCCGCCTACCACGAGCACTTCGGACTGCGTCTCGACCGGCTGCCCGCCGTTCGCGGGGCCGGTGCGTCCGCGCGAACGTGAATGCGCCCTCCGGGAGTACGTGAAGATGTTCGGCCGTTGGCTCGCAAACATCGGCCGTTGGCTCGGAAACAAGGGAGCGACGGGTGCCGCGCGCGGCGGCGTCCCCGCCGGAATCGGCCGGTGTCCTCAGCTGAGACCTCACCCTCACCTGGCAGACCGTGCCGGCCCGCGGGATCGCCGCCGTCGGCTCCAGCATCTCCATCGGCCCGGACGACCAGATCGTGCCGAAGGGCTGAGCCCGAGGCTCTACGGGGCCTCCAGCCACCCCCCGTACTCCGCGGCGAACACATCCAGCGCCGCGGAGTCCAGTCGTCGGTACGGGTCCTCCACGACCACCAGCCACTGGGCGTCCTCGGCGTCGTCTTCGCCGGCCAGCGCGTCGCGCACGAGTTGCGGCTCCTCGGTGACCCCGAACCGGTCGGACAGCTCGCCCGCCACCTCCTGTGCCGTGTCGCGGTCGGGCAGCACCAGTACATGTCTCACATCGCTCACCCGCCCATTCTCCGGTACGTGCGGCGGTGCACGTGCGGCGGTGTCCCCCGCAGCGGTGTCCGTGCAGCGCCCGGCCGGGTTGTCCGTGGCGCGTGGGATGCTGGACGGCGATGGCCACCAGAAGGAATTCCACCGACGACCCGCTCGCCCCGCTCACGCTCGCCGTGGGCCAGGAGGACCTGCTCCTGGACCGCGCCGTGCAGCAGGTGGTGGCGGCGGCCCGCGCCTCCGACGCCGACACGGATGTCCGTGACCTCACGTCCGATCAGCTCCAGCCGGGCACGCTTGCCGAGCTGACGAGCCCGTCGCTCTTCGCCGAGCGCAAGGTGGTGATCGTGCGCAGTGCGCAGGATCTCTCCGCCGACACGGTCAAGGACGTCAAGAAGTACCTGGACGACCCGGTCGAGGAGATCACGCTCGTGCTGCTGCACGCGGGCGGTGCCAAGGGCAAGGGACTGCTGGACGCGGCGCGCAAGGCGGGGGCGCGGGAGGTCGCCTGCCCGAAGACCACCAAGCCGGCGGAGCGGCTCTCCTTCGTACGGGGTGAGTTCCGGGCGCTGGGGCGCTCGGCGACGCCCGAGGCGTGCCAGTCGCTGGTCGATTCCATCGGCAGCGATCTGCGGGAGCTGGCGAGTGCCGTGTCGCAGCTCGTCGCGGACGTCGAGGGCACGATCGACGAGGCGGTCGTCGGGCGCTACTACACGGGGCGCGCGGAGGCGTCGAGCTTCACGGTCGCCGACCGGGCGGTCGAGGGGCGGGCCGCGGAGGCGCTGGAGGCCCTGCGCTGGTCGCTTTCGACCGGAGTGGCGGCCGTCCTGATCACCAGCGCGCTCGCGCAGGGCGTGCGGGCGATCGGCAAGCTGTCGTCGGCGCGCGGGGGGCGGCCGGCTGACCTCGCCCGTGAGCTGGGGATGCCGCCGTGGAAGATCGACCGGGTGCGTCAGCAGATGCGTGGCTGGACGCCGGACGGGGTCGCGGTGGCGCTGCGGGCGGTCGCGGAGGCGGATGCGGGGGTCAAGGGGGGCGGGGACGATCCGGCGTACGCGCTGGAGAAGGCCGTGGTCGCGGTGGCGCGCGCCGCGCGGACGGGGCGCTAGCGGGCAGCAGGTGGCCCCGGGCGGGACGGGGGGCCGGGTTCGTTCGGCCGGCCGCGTTGTCCCCAACCGCCGGACGGGCTCGAACCTGGGCTCAGAACGCTGCCCTGCCCCGCCGTGCGCGCATGACGAAGGCCCCTGTCGTCGCCCTGGGGAGGGGAACGGCAGGGGCCTTCGGTCTGTGCTTGGTGCGCCGCACCCGCGTGGCGAACGCAGGTTCGGTGTGCGGCGCGGGGTGCCGGTCAGGAGCGGGAGAGAGGGCCCGCTGGTTCCGTTCCGGCGATCACATCGGGAATGCTCAGCCCTGGAGGGTGGCAACCTTGGTGGCCAGCGCCGACTTCTTGTTGGCGGCGGCGTTCTTGTGGATGACACCCTTCGAGACAGCCTTGTCGAGCGCACGGGAGGCGTCGCGGACGGCCACGTTGGCCTTCTCGGCGTCGCCCGCAACGACGGCCTCGCGGGCCTTGCGGATTGCGGTCTTGAGCGACGACTTGACGGCCTTGTTGCGCAGGCGCGCCTTCTCGTTGGTCTTGTTCCGCTTGATCTGGGACTTGATGTTCGCCACGAAAGAGCCTTTTCAGGTTCGTTGGATCTTCGATGTGCGCCCTGCGGCCGGAAAGCCACGAGGCACAGCTGTCCACGGTAGCAGCCGCGCTCCGACCGGCCCAAACCGGTCTCCGCTCCGCAGGCGTGGGACGATGGGAGCTACGTACAGATCCGAGTACAGATCCGACCGACCCGACATCGACCCGAGACACGGCGTTCGGCGTCTCAAGAATCAGGACCCTGCGTGCCCGCGACTCCTCTCCACGTGCCCGAGCCGAGCCGTACCGACCCGGCGCTGATCCGCAATTTCTGCATCATCGCGCACATCGACCACGGCAAGTCGACCCTCGCCGACCGGATGCTCCAGCTGACCGGTGTGGTCGACCAGCGGCAGATGCGCGCTCAGTACCTCGACCGGATGGACATCGAGCGCGAGCGTGGCATCACCATCAAGTCCCAGGCGGTTCGGCTGCCCTGGGCGCCCACCGTCGGCGAGGACCAGGGCAGCACCCACGTCCTCAACATGATCGACACCCCGGGGCACGTCGACTTCACCTATGAGGTCTCCCGGTCGCTCGCGGCCTGTGAGGGCACGGTCCTGCTGGTCGACGCCGCGCAGGGCATCGAGGCCCAGACCCTCGCCAACCTGTACCTGGCGATGGAGAACGACCTCACCATCGTCCCGGTGCTGAACAAGATCGACCTGCCGGCCGCCCAGCCCGAGAAGTTCTCCGAGGAGCTCGCCAACCTCATCGGCTGCCAGCCCGAGGACGTGCTCAAGGTCTCCGCGAAGACCGGTGTCGGCGTGGACGCGCTGCTGAACCGGGTGGTCAGGGACGTCCCGGCGCCCGTCGGCAAGGCCGATGCCCCGGCCCGCGCGATGATCTTCGACTCGGTCTACGACTCGTACCGCGGCGTCGTGACGTACGTCCGTGTCGTGGACGGCTCGCTGAACAAGCGCGAGCGCATCCGGATGATGTCCACGGGCGCCACCCACGAGCTGCTGGAGATCGGTGTCTCCTCCCCGGAGATGACCCCGTCCGACGGCATCGGAGTGGGTGAGGTC
This sequence comes from Streptomyces sp. NBC_01260, assembly GCF_036226405.1. Lineage (NCBI taxonomy): Bacteria > Bacillati > Actinomycetota > Actinomycetes > Kitasatosporales > Streptomycetaceae > Streptomyces > Streptomyces sp. NBC_01260. The sequence goes on from NZ_CP108464.1 coordinate 5,796,026, forward strand.
GGCTACATCATCACCGGTGTGAAGGACGTCCGGCAGTCCAAGGTCGGTGACACGATCACCTCCCTGAACAAGGGGGCGACCGAGGCGCTGGGCGGCTACAAGGACCCCAAGCCGATGGTGTTCTCGGGTCTGTACCCGCTGGACGGATCGGACTACCCGGACCTGCGCGAGGCCCTCGACAAGCTCCAGCTCAACGACGCCGCCCTGGTGTACGAGCCGGAGACCTCCGCAGCGCTCGGCTTCGGCTTCCGCGTCGGCTTCCTCGGCCTGCTCCACCTCGACGTGGTCCGGGAGCGGCTGGAGCGCGAGTTCGGCCTCGACCTCATCGCCACCGCGCCCAACGTGGTCTACCGGGTCGAGATGGAGGACGGCAGCGAGCACACCGTCACCAACCCGAGTGAATTCCCCGAGGGCAAGATCGACAAGGTGCACGAGCCGGTCGTCCGGGCCACGGTCCTGGCGCCCAGCGAGTTCATCGGCGCGATCATGGAGCTGTGCCAGCAGCGCCGCGGCACGCTCCTGGGCATGGACTACCTCTCCGAGGACCGGGTCGAGATCCGCTACACCCTGCCGCTCGCCGAGATCGTCTTCGACTTCTTCGACCAGCTGAAGTCCAAGACCCGCGGCTACGCCTCGCTCGACTACGAGCCCACCGGCGAGCAGTCCGCCGAGCTCGTCAAGGTCGACATCCTGCTGCACGGCGACAAGGTCGACGCGTTCTCCGCGGTGACGCACAAGGACAAGGCGTACGCGTACGGCGTCCGGCTCGTCGCCAAGCTGCAGAAGCTGATCCCGCGGCAGAACTTCGAGGTGCCGATCCAGGCGGCCATCGGCTCCCGGGTCATCGCCCGTGAGACCGTCCGCGCCATCCGCAAGGACGTCCTCGCCAAGTGCTACGGCGGTGACATCTCCCGTAAGCGGAAGCTGCTGGAGAAGCAGAAGGAAGGCAAGAAGCGGATGAAGATGGTCGGCAACGTGGAGGTGCCGCAGGACGCGTTCATCTCCGTGCTGTCGACGGACGAGTCCGCCGGGGAGAGCAAGGCCAAGAAGTAGTCCCGTCCCCCGCATGCCGAACCTACTGATCGGTAGACCGAACGGGCCCCCGCATCGCAGAACGCTGCGGCGCGGGGGCCCGTTCGTTATGAAGCGGGGTCCGATTGCCCCTTACGCGGCGGACCCGGGCGCTCTACCCTGATCACGGCTTCGTAGTTACTCGCCAGTTAAACAAGCGCGATCAAGCAGGACCAAGCACCCAGACATACGCGGAGAGCAAGCCGCGAACCAGCAGCCGGTCGTGAAGCACTGCCGTAGGCCCGGAGGATGTCGTGAGCGACACACAGACCATGATCGAGAACCGTCCGCCGTCCGTGGCGACCCTCTTCATCGACCGGGTGGCCGCCACCCCGGACGCGGAGGCCTACCGCTACCCCGTCCCCGCGGCCGACAGCCGGGGCGCCGACGAGTGGAAGTCGCTCAGCTGGGCGCAGGCCGCCGAGCGGGTGTACGCCATCGGGGCCGGGCTGATCTCTCTGGGGGTGCAGCCGGAGGAGCGCATCGCGCTCGCCGCCAGTACCCGGGTCGAGTGGATCCTCGTCGACCTCGGCGTCATGTGCGCGGGCGCCGCGACCACCACGATCTACCCCTCGACCAACGCGGAGGAGTCGGCGTTCATCCTCTCCGACTCCGAGAGCCGGGTACTGATCGCCGAGGACGCCGGACAACTGGCCAAGGCTCGTGAGCGCCGCGCCGAGCTGCCGAACCTCGCCCATGTCGTCGTCATCGACGCCGAGGGCACCGGACCCGCCGAGGGCGACCCCGAGGGCTGGGTGCTCACGCTGGCCGACCTGGAGGCCCGGGGCGCCGAGCACCTGGCGAAGAACCCGGCCGCGATCACCGAGCGGGTCGACGCCATCACCCCCGAGCAGCTCGCGACCCTGATCTACACCTCGGGCACCACCGGCCGTCCCAAGGGCGTACGGCTGCCGCACGACAACTGGTCGTACATGGCCAAGGCCACCGTCTCCACCGGGCTGATCAGCGAGGACGACGTCCAGTACCTCTGGCTGCCGCTCGCGCACGTCTTCGGCAAGGTCCTCACCTCCGGCCAGATCGAGGTGGGCCACGTCACCGCCGTCGACGGCCGGGTCGACAAGATCATCGAGAACCTGCCGGTCGTCCAGCCGACGTACATGGCCGCCGTCCCCCGTATCTTCGAGAAGGTCTACAACGGCGTCGCGGCCAAGGCGCGCGCCGGCGGCGGGGCCAAGTACAAGATCTTCCAGTGGGCGGCAGAGGTCGCCCGTGAGTACGCGAAGGTCTCCCAGGACAACTTCCGGCGCACCGGCACCGCCTCCGTGCCCTTTGCGCTCGGCGCCAAGCACAAGGTCGCCGACGCCCTCGTCTTCGCGAAGATCCGCGAGGCCTTCGGCGGCCGGCTCCGCGCCTGCGTCTCCGGCTCCGCGGCCCTCGCACCCGACATCGGCTTCTTCTTCGCGGGCGCCGGGATCCACATCCTGGAGGGCTACGGCCTCACCGAGACCAGCGCCGCCTCCTTCGTCAACCCGGGCGAGGCGTACCGCACCGGCACGGTCGGCAAGCCGCTCCCCGGCACCGAGGTAAGGATCGCGGACGACGGCGAGATCATGCTGCGCGGCCCCGGTCTGATGCAGGGCTACCAGGGGCTGCCGGAGAAGACCGCCGAGGTGCTGGAGGCCGATGGCTGGTTCCACACCGGCGACATCGGCGAGCTGTCCGTGGACGGCTATCTGCGGATCACCGACCGCAAGAAGGACCTGATCAAGACCTCCAGCGGCAAGTACATCGCCCCGGCCGAGGTCGAGGGCCAGTTCAAGGCGGTGTGCCCGTTCGTCTCCAACATCCTGGTGCACGGCGCGGACCGTAACTTCTGCAGCGCGCTGATCGCCCTCGACGAGCCGACCATCCTCGGCTGGGCCGCCGAGAACGGCATGGAGGGCAAGTCGTACGCGGACGTCGTGGCCTCCCCGCGGACCGTCGAGCTCATCGACGGCTATGTGAAGACCCTCAACGAGGGGCTCCAGCGCTGGCAGACCATCAAGAAGTTCCGGCTGCTCCCGCGCGACCTCGACATCGAGCACGGTGAGGTGACGCCCAGCCTCAAGCTGAAGCGGCCGGTCGTCGAGCGCGCCTACAAGAACCTGATCGAGGACATGTACGCGGGCTCCCGCGAGGCGTGACGGCGGCCCGTCACCGGGCCCCGGCCGACCGGCCCCCGCGTTCCGGCGCGGGGGCCGGCACGTCGTTGCGCCGCGCGCCTCCCCGCTCGCTCCCCGTCTGCTGCTCGGCTCACTTCTCCCCTCACTTCGGTAACTCGACGCGTATGTGCTGGGCCGATCTGTCACTCTGTCCCTGTCGTCAGCGGCGCAATAGCGAGAACAGGTCAGGAGCCGCCCTGTGGGGCCCATTCCCTTGCAGCGGGACATCGTGCAGCGTCCCGGAAGCAGTGCCGCGTCCACGGGTACCCAGCCGGCCGCCCGCACGAGCCTGCCCGGGAATCTGCTCGCGCCCGCCGCGGCCCGGCGGTTCGTCGCGGCCGCGCTCGCCGAGTGGAGCGGGCTCGGCCTGCCCGCGGCCGTGGGGTTCAGCGAGCGGCTGTCCGACGACGCGGCGGTGATCGTCAGTGAACTGGTCACCAACGCCGTCGTGCACGCCGGGACCAACGTCGAACTGCTCTTCCGGCTGGAGGAGGCGACCGAGGACGAGGTGTCGGCACTGGTGCTGGAGGTCTCCGACCACCATCCGGCCCGTGCCGTGCGCAGCGACGGCAGCGAGAACGGCGCCGGGCCCGACAGCGCGGCCGCCCCGGGGGAGCCCGCCGAGTACGGGCGCGGACTGGAGCTCGTCGCCACCCTCGCCGAACGCTGGGGCATCACCTACCGCACCGGCCTCAAGACCGTCTGGGCCCGGCTCCCCGTCGACGACTGGAACCCCTTCGCCGACGCCCGGGCGGAGCCCGGCTTCCAGCACGGGCTGCGGGCGGCCGAACTCCTCGCCCCCACCGCCCGGCGCGCCCTGCGGGACGACGCGGACTGGGCCGGGCGCGGCGCGCTCTCGTTCCTCGCCGAGGCCTCCGACCTGCTGGCCGGACAGCTCGACGAGGACATCGTGGCCGCGCTCGCCGGACAGTTACTGGTACCTAGGCTCGCCGACTGGTGCGCGATCTGGCTGGAGCCGGAGAGCGGCGGCCGCGCTGCCGTTCCGCGGCTCGCCAAGGTCTGGCACATCGACGAGACCCGTACGGACCCGTTGCGCGAGGTGCTGGAGGGGGACCCGCTCCGGCTCCCCGAGCGGGTCGGCACCGGACCCGTCTCGATTCCGTGGCCCGGCAGCACGGAGGACGCCGCCGCGCCGGACGGGAGCGACGGCGTCGCCCTCGCGTACCGGATCACCTCGGGCGGCCGCACCCTCGGCGCCGTACTCGTCGGCCGCGAGGGCATCGCCCGGGTGCCCGACGAGGTGACCGCCCTGATAGAGGACTTCGTACGCCGGGTCGGCCTCGCCGTGGGCGCGGCCCGCGCCTACACCCGGCAGGCCACCATCAGTCGCATCCTGCAGCGCGGACTGCTGCCCAGCAAGGTCGCCGACATACCGGGCGTCGCCAGCTCACTGGTGTACGAGCCCAGCGACGACGGAGTGGTGGGCGGTGACTTCTACGACATCTTCCCGTGCCCGAACGACCGCTGGTGCTTCGTCCTCGGCGACGTCCAGGGCAGCGGCCCCGAAGCCGCCGTCGTCACCGGCCTCGCCCGCCCCTGGCTGCGGCTGCTGGCCCGCGAGGGCTTCCAGGTCGGCGAGGTCCTGGTCCGGCTCAACCGGCTGCTCCTCGACGACGCGATGGAGGCCGCCGAGGCGGCCGCGCTGATGGTCGCCGCCGCGGGCGGCCAGCAGTCCGCGGAGAGCGGGCCCCGGTTCCTCTCCCTGTTGTACGGGGAGCTCGTGCCGCTGCCCGACGGCGGCGCGCGCTGCACCCTGGCCAGCGCGGGCCACCCGCTGCCGCTGCTGCTGCGCCCCGACGGCACGGTGCGGATCGCCGCCGAACCGCAGCTGCTGCTCGGTGTCGTCGACGACGCGACGTACGAGAGCCAGAGCTTCGACCTGGCTCCCGGCGACAGCCTGCTGTGCGTCACCGACGGGGTGACGGAGCGACGCTCCGGCCCGGTGATGTTCGACGACGGCGACGGCCTGGCGCAGGCGCTGGCCGACTGCACCGGGCTGACCGCCGAGGGGATCGCCGACCGCATCAACCAGGCGGTGCACGCCTTCGCCGAGCGCCCGCCGGACGACGACCTGGCGCTGCTGGTCCTCCAGGCCCTGTAAGGCCGGCAGCGCCTGCCCGGCGGATCGGGGGCGGGCAGGCACGGTGGCCGGAGACCGGGGTGGCGTCCGGTTGCCGGGCGGCGCGCGACAATGGACGGTATGCCTTCCGTACTGCCCGATGGTGAGCCCGTGCCCGACGACGGGGCGCTGCCCCGCCATGCCCTGGAAGGCGCCGCCGGCCGGCCGCTCGGCTTCTACCTGCATGTGCCGTACTGCGCGACCCGCTGCGGCTACTGCGACTTCAACACCTACACCGCGACCGAGCTGCGCGGCTCCGGCGGAGCGCTGGCCTCCCGGGACAACTACGCCTCCCATCTGATCGGCGAGGTCCGCCAGGCCCGCAAGGTCCTGGGCGACGACCCCCGGCCGGTCCGCACGGTCTTCGTCGGCGGCGGTACGCCGACCCTGCTGGCCGCCGCCGATCTCGTCAGGATGCTGGCGGCGATCCGGGAGGAGTTCGGGCTCGCGGACGATGCGGAGATCACCACCGAGGCGAACCCGGAGTCGGTCGGCCCGGCGTACCTGGCCGAGCTGCGCGAGGGCGGCTTCAACCGGATCTCCTTCGGGATGCAGAGCGCCCGGCAGCACGTACTGAAGATCCTCGACCGCACGCACACCCCCGGCCGGCCCGAGGCCTGTGTCGCCGAGGCGCGGGCGGCCGGTTTCGACCACGTCAACCTCGACCTGATCTACGGCACCCCGGGCGAGTCCGACGACGACTGGCGGGCCTCGCTGGACGCGGCGATCGGCGCCGGGCCCGACCATGTGTCCGCGTACGCCCTGATCGTCGAGGAGGGCACCCAGCTGGCCCGCCGGATCAAGCGCGGCGAGATCCCGATGACGGACGACGACGCGCACGCCGACCGCTATCTGATCGCGGACGAGGCGATGGCCGCGGCGGGCTTCTCCTGGTACGAGGTGTCGAACTGGTCCCGGACGCCCGAGGGCCGCTGCCTGCACAACGAGCTGTACTGGCGCGGCGCCGACTGGTGGGGCGCCGGACCCGGCGCGCACAGCCACGTCGGCGGCGTGCGCTGGTGGAACGTGAAGCACCCGGGGGCGTACGCGCAGGCGCTGGCCGAGGGGCGCTCGCCCGGGGCCGGACGCGAGATCCTCTCCGCGGAGGACCGCCGCGTCGAGCGCATCCTGCTGGAGCTGCGGCTCGCCGACGGCTGCCCGCTGTCCCTGCTCGCCCCGGCCGGGCTCACCGCTGCCCGGCGGGCCGTGGAGGACGGTCTGCTGGAGTCCGGGCCGTTCGGGGACGGCCGGGCCGTGCTGACCCTGCGGGGGCGGCTGCTGGCCGACGCGGTGGTGCGGGACCTGGTGGACTGAGGACGCGCCGGGGACGGCTCACCCCACCGGGCAGCCGACCGGGGTGATCTTGTGGCCCCCGGCCGGCCGGCCGCAGATGATCCTGCTGTGGATCCGGCCGTCCGGATACGTGATCTCGACGACGTCGAGACCGTGGCCGGCCTGGGCCTCGTACGGGATGAAGCCGCGGAACGTGATCGTGCCGGTGGGCATCGTCTGCAGGTTCACCGCGTACAGGTTCGCCCACGTCTCGGCGGCGCTGTTCATCGTGTCGCCGTGGCTGGCGGCGTCGTACAGGGCGGCCGTCGCGCTGTAGGAGATGACCGACTGCCCGCTGGCGAACAGGCCGTCCTGGTAGGGCCTGGCGGCCGGCAGGCGCGGCAGGGTCCCGCCCGCGGGCAGCAGGCCCTCCAGGGTCCGGTGCGCCTGCGCGTAGAAGCCGTCGGCCCGGCCGCGGCCCATCGGGGCGAGCGCCGTGTGGTAGAGCGTGACGTCCTCGGCGAGATCCGTGCTGTCGTCGAACCGCGCCTTGGTCAGGTCGTCGCCGGTGAAGACCGTGATGGGCTTCCCCGCGCAGCCCTGGGAGAGCCGGCCCATCAGATTGTTGACGTCCTCGACCCGGCCGGCGAAGTACAGGGCGTCCGGTGCCGGGTCCGCGTCGCAGATCTTCTGGACCGGCTTGTCGAGGTCGGCGCTGTTGTGGTGGCCCAGGCCGTACGTCTCCAGCGGAGCCACCTCGAACCCGGCCTTCTTCAGCATCGTGCGCCCCACCTTGCGCTGCTCCTGCGTGTAGCGGTCCTTGTCGTTGTTGACCAGCCTGCGGGAGAGCACGAGGGCCCGCGGATGCGGGGACTTCCCGGCCACCTGCCCGGCCACCAGGCCCAGCGCGTCCGCCTGCTCCTCGTCGGTCGCGGCGATGCCGAAGTAGTTCGAGTAGCCCTTCGCCAGATAGCCGCCGGAGTTGGTCGTGTCCACCACCGGGAGACCGGCCTCCTGAAGCAGCTCGGTGGCCCGGGGACTGTCCGTGGTGTCGCGCCCGAGCCCGACCACCCCGACGACCCTGCGGTCCTTCCTCGCCACCTCGATGATCTTCTTCACCGCCGGGATCTGCTGGAGCATGTCCTGCCCGCCGTTGGCGGTCAGCACCTTGAGCTTGACGGAGAAGTCCAGCTTGTTGGTGTGGTGCTGGTACAGATACACACCCGTCAGCTCCTCCAGGGCCTTGCGGGTGCCCTCCGGGGACGTGGCGGTGAACGGGCCCGCGTAGATGACGGTGACGTAGTCGTCCCCGGGCATGATGGCGGCGTTCTCCTCCTCCACGGCCCGCTCGATCCGGTCGAAGGTGACGCCCTTGCCGGAGCCGTTCAGCGACAGGTCGTTGCCCGAGGCGAAACGCACCTGTGCGGTCGTCGACACACCTATGCACTCCTTCGGCCCGCCGCCCGGGCCGGAGAGCTTCACCGAGTCCGTGTTCACGTCGGTGAGCGGACCGTGGCAGTACCGGTTCGCCAGCTGACTGCTCACCAGGAAGGTCGCCAGCAGGGCGCCGACCAGGAGGAGCGCCACGGTCGTACGCGACATCACCCACCAGACCCACGTCCTGCGCACACGCGTCGTGACCAGTTGCGCGTGACCGTGCTCATGGGTCAGCTGCTCGGTCGAGAGCGGCAGCCGCAGCACCCAGGCGAGCGTGGCGGCGGCCGTCGGGGACTGGCCGATGCTGAGATGGCTGATCCAGTTGTCGTAACGGGCCCGCGCCGCACCGGTGTGCGTGGGCAGCGGTTCCGCGGGCAGCGGCGGGGTGTGCCGCAGTATCTCGGCCGCCGGCAGCGAGGCCAGGAGCAGCAGCGGATCCACCTCGCTGCGCCGGGAGCGGACGTTGTTGAGGGCGTTGATCAGCTGGATGCCGCCGTTGCTCTGACAGGCGGTGGGAAGGAACACCACCGGCGGCACGACGCGCTTGCCGCGCCGCCAGTCCAGCGCGTGGGGACGGTAGTTGTCCCGCAGGTCCTCCAGCAGTGCCTGGACCCGCAGCTCCAGGTGGAACTGGCGGGACTGCTCGTCGCCCGCCGCCGCGTCGGCCACCCGCCCGGCGACCACCGCGGCCCGGACCCGGATGACCCGCCACGACCCGCTGGGCGAGAAGCGGGACCAGCCGTCGGACGGGTATCCGGTACTGGCCGCGGCCAGCGAGGAGGTGGTGGCGAACCACCTGCTGGCCCGCCGCAGCCACAGCAGCGGCGGCGCCGACGTCGTCACCAGCCGGACGACGGCCAGACCCAGCACCGCGCCCACGGCCACCAGGGCGGTGGGCACCCAGCCGATCTCGCCGAGCAGCACACCGAGCACCGCGATGACGACGGCCCCGAGGAACGTCTCGGGCCGCACCGACTCCCTGAACGCGCCGAGCCAGTTCCGCGGGCCCCGTCGGCTGACCCGCCAGCGCAGCGTGCTCAGCTGCTCCAGGATCCGGTCGTCGCGGTCGCCGGGGGAGCCGCCGTGGTCCGGCTCCCCGACCACGGCGGCGGTGGCCTGCTCGATGGCGCCGAGCAGCCGCGAGCGGGGAAAGGAGAAGGGCTTGTACTGCGAGCCGCTCCGGATCTCCCACGGCTTCTCGGTCAGTGTGCGGACCATGTCGAGCGCCGCGTCGTACGGCGTCCCGCCACGGCCGTCGAGCAGCTTCAGCGGCACGCGGCGCAGCTGATTGGCGTGGTGGATCTGGCGCACGATCTGCTCGACCCTGGCGTCCACGGCGGACGGGACGTCGGCGTCGGCGGCCTGGAGGACCACCAGCGGCATCACCGGCCGGTTGTCCCGGTACCGGTCGATGAGCTGCTGCACGAAGTGGAAGACGGCCGAGGCCGCCTCGTTGTCCGCACTGTCCCGCCACACTTCGCGCGCCATCGCCCCGTGCCTTCCCTCGCGAAAAGAGCCAGGCACCACTCAATAACCGATGATGCGTGCGGGGCGCAGGCCATTGTAGGGATCGGCCCCGGATTGGCGGGAAGACCCGCCGGACATCAGGCGGGAAGCGTGACGAAGTCAATCAATTCCTCTACCCGGCCCAGGAGTTCGGGCTCCAGGTCCCGGTAGGAGCGGACCGAGGACAGAATCCGCTGCCAGGCCGCCCCGGTGTTCTCCGGCCACCCCAGCGAACGGCACACGCCGGTCTTCCAGTCCTGGCCGCGCGGCACCACCGGCCAGCCGCCGATTCCCACGGACGACGGCTTTACCGCCTCCCACACGTCGATGTACGGATGGCCGACCACCAGGACGTTCCCGTCCGAGATCCGGGCCGCGATACGGGACTCCTTGGAACCCGGCACCAGATGGTCGACCAGCACGCCGAGACGCGCGTCCGGGCCCGGGGAGAACTCGCGCACGATCGCCGGGAGGTCGTCGATGCCCTCCAGGTACTCGACGACCACTCCCTCGATCCGGAGGTCGTCGCCCCAGACCCGCTCGACCAGCTCCGCGTCGTGCCGGCCCTCCACGTAGATCCGCCCGGCCCGCGCCACCCGCGCCCGCGCCCCGGGTACCGCCACCGAGCCGGAGGCCGTACGGGCGGGCCGGACAGGACCCCCGGCCGACGGCCGCACGAGCGTGACCACCCGGCCCTCCAGCAGGAAGCCGCGCGGCTCCATGGGGAAGACCCGGTGCTTGCCGAACCGGTCCTCCAGGGTCACCGTCGGACCCGCGGCCGTCTTCTCGCAGCGGATCACCGCACCGCAGAAGCCGGTGGCGACCTCCTCCACGACCAGATCCGGATCGGCGGGCACCTCGGGGGCGGGGGCGGACTTCTTCCACGGCGGGGTCAGGTCCGGCTGATAGCTGCGCATCGGACGACGATAGGACGGGACGGCCTCACGACACGCCGAACCGGGCCGCCAATGCGTCGCGCTGCGCCCGGACGAAAGCCGCGTCCACCACCGCTCCGTGCCCCGGTACGTACAGCGCGTCCTCACCGCCCAGCGCCAGCAGCCGGTCCAGTGCGGCCGGCCAGCGCGAGACGACCGCGTCCGAGCCGGCCTGCGGCTCACCGGACTCCTCGACCAGATCGCCGCAGAGGACGACCGCGGGCGAGCCGGGCACCAGCGCCGCCAGATCGTGGCCGCTGTGCCCCGGACCCACGTCGGCCAGCAGTACCTCACGGCCGCCGCCCAGGTCGATCGTCCACTCCCCGCACACCTCGTGGTGCGGGGCCACCAGCACGTCCACGGCCTCCGCCGCGTCCTGTTCGGACACTCCGTGCGCCACCGCGGAGCGGTGGAGGTCGCCGGCCCCGGCTCTCAGCAGATCCGTCAGGCCGGACGCCCCGTACACCCGGGCCCCGGCGAAGGCCGCCGTGCCCAGTACATGGTCGAAGTGCGGATGGCTCAGTGCGATATGCGTCACCCTCCGGCCGAGCAGCCGCTCGGCCCGGGTCCGCAGCTCGACGCCCTCCCGGAGTGTCGAACCCGTGTCGAAGAGAAGGGCCCCGTCCGCTCCGACCACCAGTGCGACCGTCGCGTCCCAGCGGGGCAGCCGCCGCCGGCCCACTCCGTCACCCAACCGCTCCCAGCCGAACTCTTCCCAAGTGGCGTCCATACCGCGACGCTATCGGCAACGACCTGCACGGTCTCGCGGTAGCGTGGCCGGTCGCCCTTGCTAGGGGCCCACTCGGTCGCCGTACACTGACCGGGGGGATTGCTGGCACTCGAACGGACAGAGTGCCAGGAGAAGTCCCGGGAACGACCCGAGATCGACCGAGGTAGACAGCTGGAGGTGTGCGCGATGCTCAGCGAACGCAGACTCGAAGTGCTGCGCGCCATCGTCCAGGACTATGTCGGCACCGAGGAGCCCGTCGGCTCCAAGGCGCTCACGGAGCGGCACAAGCTGGGGGTCTCCCCGGCCACCGTCCGCAACGACATGGCGGTGCTGGAGGACGAGGGCTTCATCGCCCAGCCCCACACCAGTGCGGGACGCATCCCTACGGACAAGGGCTACCGGCTCTTCGTCGACCGGCTCGCGGGCGTCAAGCCCCTGTCGTCGCCGGAGCGCCGGGCCATTCAGAATTTCCTCGACGGCGCGGTCGACCTCGACGATGTCGTGGGACGTACCGTACGGCTGCTCGCGCAGCTGACCCGGCAGGTCGCCGTCGTGCAGTACCCCTCGCTGACCCGCTCGACGGTGCGGCACGTGGAACTGCTCCTGCTGGCCCCCGCCCGGCTGATGCTCGTGCTGATCACGGACACCGGCCGGGTCGAACAGCGGCTGGTCGACTGCCAGACGCCGTTCGGTGAGACCTCTCTCGCCGATCTGCGGGCCCGGCTCAACAGCCGGGTGGTGGGACGCCGTTTCGCGGACGTCCCGCAACTGGTGCAGGATCTGCCGGAATCCTTCGAGAGCGAGGACCGGGCAACCGTGTCCACCGTGCTCTCGATCCTGCTCGAAACCCTCGTCGAGGAGACGGAGGAGCGGCTGATGATCGGCGGCACCTCCAACCTCACCCGCTTCGGGCACGACTTCCCCGTGATGATCCGGCCGGTGCTGGAGGCATTGGAGGAGCAGGTCGTGCTGCTGAAGCTGCTCGGCGAGGCCAAGGACTCGGGCATGACCGTACGAATCGGGCACGAGAACGCCCATGAGGGCCTCAACTCCACGTCCGTCGTCGCGGTCGGCTACGGTTCGGGCGACGAGGCAGTCGCCAAACTCGGCGTGGTCGGACCGACCCGCATGGACTACCCCGGAACGATGGGAGCGGTACGCGCAGTGGCACGTTACGTCGGACAGATCCTGGCGGAGTCGTAAGTGGCCACGGACTACTACGCCGTACTCGGCGTGCGCCGCGACGCTTCGCAGGACGAGATCAAGAAGGCCTTCCGGCGGCTCGCACGCGAGCTGCATCCGGATGTGAACCCCGATCCGAAGACCCAGGAGCGGTTCAAGGAGATCAACGCCGCTTACGAGGTGTTGTCGGACGCGCAGAAGAAGCAGGTCTACGACCTCGGCGGCGACCCGCTGTCCGCCTCCGGCGGAGGTGGCGCGGGCGGATTCGGACAGGGCGGCTTCGGCAACTTCTCCGACATCATGGACGCGTTCTTCGGCACGGCGTCGCAGCGCGGACCCCGTTCGCGCACCCGGCGCGGCCAGGACGCCATGATCCGGCTGGAGATCGACCTCTCCGAGGCCGCCTTCGGCACGACCAAGGACATCCAGGTCGACACGGCCGTCGTCTGTGCGACCTGCAGCGGAGAGGGCGCCGCACCCGGCACCTCGGCCCAGACCTGTGACATGTGCCGCGGCCGCGGCGAGGTCTCCCAGGTCACCCGGTCGTTCCTCGGCCAGGTCATGACCTCACGGCCCTGCCCGCAGTGCCAGGGCTTCGGTACGGTCGTGCCGACCCCCTGCCCGGAGTGCGCCGGCGACGGCCGCATCCGCTCGCGGCGCACCCTCACCGTGAAGATCCCCGCAGGTGTCGACAACGGCACCCGCATCCAGCTCGCGGGCGAGGGCGAGGTCGGCCCCGGCGGCGGCCCGGCCGGCGATCTCTACGTCGAGATCCACGAGCTGCCGCACGCGGTGTTCCAGCGGCGCGGCGACGATCTGCACTGCACGGTCACCATCCCCATGACGGCGGCGGCCATCGGCACCAAGGTGCCGCTGGAGACGCTCGACGGCCTGGAGGAGGTCGACATCAGGCCGGGCACCCAGTCCGGCCAGTCCGTCCCGCTGCACGGGCGCGGCATCACCCACCTGCGGGGCGGCGGGCGCGGCGACCTGATCGTGCACGTCGAGGTGATGACCCCGACGAAGATGGACCCCGAACAGGAACGCCTCCTGCGGGAGCTGGCGAAACTGCGCGGCGAGGAACGGCCCACCGGCCAGTTCCAGCCCGGGCAGCAGGGCCTGTTCTCACGTCTCAAGGACGCGTTCAACGGACGCTAGTCCCCGCATCGACACCGTACGGGCCCGGGTTTCCGGGTCCGTACGGCATTGCGGACATAACGCGTCCACGGGGTGCGCATCACGGGACAGGAAGGACATGACACGATGCCGTCATGCCATCCGCGTTGACCGATCTCTGCCGGTATCCGATCGTGCAGGCCCCGATGGCGGGCGGAGTCTCCTGCCCGCAGCTCGTCGCCGCCGTGGCCGAGGCCGGCGGGCTCGGCTTCCTGGCCGCCGGGTACAAGACCGCGGACGGCATGTACAACGACATCAAGCAGGCCCGCGGACTGACCGGCCAGCCCTTCGGCGTCAACCTCTTCATGCCGCAGCCCAACCTCGCCGACCCGAGCGCCGTCGAGGTGTACCGGCACCAGCTCGCCGGCGAGGCCGCCTGGTACGAGACCCCGCTCGGTGAAACCGACTCCGGCGGCGACGACGGCTACGAGGCCAAGCTCGCCATCCTGCTGGAGGACCCGGTCCCGGCCGTCTCCTTCACCTTCGGCTGCCCGGCCCGCGACACCCTCGACGCGTTCGCCGCGGTGGGCACCTACACCGTCGTGACGGTCACCACGCCCGAGGAGGCCCAGGCCGCGCAGTGGGCGGGCGCCGACGCGGTCTGCGCCCAGGGCGTCGAGGCGGGCGGCCACCAGTCCACCCACCGCGACGACCCGCAGGCCGACGGCATCGGGACCGGGCTGCTCAGCCTGGTGGCCCAGGTGCGCGAGACCGTGCAGATCCCGGTCATCGCCGCCGGCGGGCTGATGCGCGGCGCCCAGATCGCCGCCGTGCTCGCGGCGGGGGCCGATGCCGCGCAGCTCGGCACCGCCTTCCTGATCTGCCCCGAGTCCGGCGCCCATCTGCTGCACAAACAGGCCCTGACCAACCCGCTGTTCGTCCGCACCACCCTGACCCGGGCCTTCTCCGGGCGCCCGGCCCGCGGCCTGGTCAACCGCTTCGTGCGCGAGCACGGACCGTACGCCCCTGCCGCCTACCCGCAGGTCCACCAGCTGACCGCCCCGCTGCGCAAGGCGGCGGCCAAGGCCGGGGACGCACAGGGCATGGCGCTGTGGGCGGGCCAGGGGCACCGGATGGCACGCGAGCTGACGGCCGGCCGGCTCGTCGCGCTGCTCGCCGAGGAACTGGACGCCGCCCGGGCGGCAGTGAGCACAAGGAGCACGCAGTGACGGCACCCGTCTTCGTCGTCGAACAGATGCCTGAGGGACCCGGGTTCGTCCTGGAGGGGCCGGAGGGGCGGCACGCCGTCTCGGTGAAACGCCTGCGCGCCGGTGAGGACGTCGTCCTGACGGACGGCCGGGGCCACTGGGCGCAGGGCGTGGTGCTGGCCGCCGAGGGCAAGGACCGGCTGGTGCTCACCGGTCTGGATTCCGTCCACGAGGAACCCCGGCCCGACATCCGCATCACCGTCGTCCAGGCGCTGCCCAAGGGCGACCGCGGCGAGCTCGCCGTCGAGACGATGACGGAGACCGGCGTCGACGCGGTCGTGCCGTGGCAGGCGGGGCGCTGCATCACCCAGTGGAAGGGCGACCGGGGCCTCAAGGCCCTGGCGAAATGGCGCGGCACGGCCCGCGAGGCCGGCAAGCAGTCGCGCCGGGTGCGGTTCCCGGAGGTGGCGGACGCGATGACGACCAAGCAGGTCGCCGCACTTGTGGCCGCAGCCGACTTCGCGGCCGTACTGCACGAGGACCGCGAGTACGCCAGCGAGCCGCTGGCCACCGTCGCCCTGCCCAGAACGGGCGAGATCGTGCTGGTCGTCGGCCCGGAGGGCGGTGTCTCTCCCGACGAGCTGGCCGCGTTCGCCGCCGCCGGCGCCCGGACCTGCCGGCTCGGACGGACCGTGCTGCGCACCTCGACGGCGGGCACGGCGGCAACGGCCCTGCTGCTGGGCCGGACCGGCCGCTGGTCATGAATCGGGCCGTTTCCCGGAACCTTGGCCGGTTCTGGCCGCAAGCGGTCTACCGCACCGTCAGGAGCGGTGGGAAGCTGCCCGTATGGGGACATCAAGGGCATGGTGCAATCGAAGGATCCGTCGCTTTCCGGCCGTGATCTGCCTGGCGGGCACGGTCGTCGCCGGACTGGCGGCCTGCGACCCGGTCAACGGCCTGAACTCCGCGTCCATCGCAGTGACGACCGACCGGACCGCCACCCGCGCGCTGGAGCACGAAGGGGTGGACGTGCAGTGGCTGAGCTGCACCGCACGGACCGGCGGGGGCGCGAGCGCCGCCTCCCGGGCCGGTTCGTCCACCGCCGCCACCAGCCGGGTCGCCGACGTCGACTGCAACGGACGTACCAAGGACGGCAAGGACATCAGTCTCGAAGGCAAGGTCGACCGCGAGGTCGAGGGCCGTTGCGTCAGCGGTGACATGACCGCGAAGGCGGGCGGGAAGACCGTGTTCCGGGCCACGATGCTCGGCAACTGCGACGCCGCGCCCCCGGCCTCCGCGCCGCCCCGGCCCCCGGCGGGCAGCAGCGGGGGAGGCGCCGGGCCGACCGCGACCGTCACGGTCACCGTGACCGCGTACCCCCAGGGCAAGTGAGCGTGCCGGGCACCGGCCCTACGTCGGACTCCGGCCAACTCCGTTTCCTCGGGCACGACCTCGGCCTAGGGTGATCGATGTGACGCAGCCTTCCTACCTCCGGTATCCCCATGTCCAGGGCGACCTGATCGCCTTCACCGCCGAGGACGATGTCTGGCTGGCGCCGCTCGACGGCGGCCGAGCCTGGCGAGTCAGCGCGGACAACCGCCCCGTCACCCAGCCGCGGATATCTCCTGACGGCACCCTCGTCGCCTGGACGTCCACCCGGGACGGCGTGCCCGAGGTGCACCTGGCCCCCGTCGACGGCGGGCCCTCCAAGCGGCTGACCTACTGGGGCGACGCGCAGACAGCCGTGCACGGCTGGACCCCCGAGGGCGATGTGCTGGTGATCAGCACCCAGGGCCAGGTCTCGCTGCGCCGCACCTGGGCCCGCGCCGTACCGGTCGACGGGGGCCCCGCACGGACCCTGCCGTACGGGCCGGTCGGCTCCCTCGCGTACGGGCCCGGCGGACGGATCCTGCTGCTCTCGGCCACCATGGGGCGCGAGGCCGCCAAGTGGAAGCGCTACCGGGGCGGCACGGCCGGCAAGCTCTGGATCGCCGCCGGGGAGACACCCGGCGACGGGACTCCGCAGGAGTTCGTACGGGTCAACGAGGAGCTCGACGGCAACATCGAGTGCCCGATGTGGGTGGGCGGGCGCATCGCCTTCCTCTCCGACCACGAAGGCGTCGGAGCGCTCTACTCCTCCCTCCCCGACGGCACCGGTCTGCGCCGGCACACCGGCATCGAGGGCTTCTACGCCCGGCACGCCGCCACCGACGGCACCCGGGTCGCCTACGTCAGTGCGGGAGAGCTCTGGCTCCTCGACGGACTGGAGGGCGACGAGCCCCGCCGCCTCGACATCCGGCTCGGCGGCCAGCGCGCCGACCTCCAGCCGCACCCCGTGCACGCCGGCAGCCACGTGAGCGCCGCGTCCCCGGACCGCACCGGCCGCGGCAGCGCGGTCGGGTCCCGCGGAGCCGTCCACTGGGTCACCCACCGCGAGGGCCCGGCCCGCGCACTCGCCGTCGAACCCGGCGTACGGGCCAGGCTGCCCCGCACCTTCCAGGCCGACGGCGACCAGCACGTCGTCTGGGTCACCGACGCCGAGGGCGACGACGCGCTGGAGTGCGCGCCCGCCACCGGCACCTCACCCGGCGCCGTACCGCGCCGGCTCGCCGCGGGCCGGCTCGGCCGGGTCCTCGACCTGGCCCCCGCCCCCGACGGCAGCCGGTTCGCCGTCGCCGCCCACGACGGACGCGTACTGATCGTCGAACGGGAGAGCGGCGAGGTCCACGAGGTGGACCGCAGCGAGCACGGCGACGCCTCCGGGCTCGTCTTCTCACCCGACTCCTCCTGGCTCGCCTGGTCGCACCCCGGCCCCGAACCGCTGAGCCAGCTCAAGCTCGCCCACCTCGCCGACCTGACGGTCGCCGAGGCCACCCCGCTGCGGTTCCGGGACTTCGCACCCGCCTTCACCCCCGACGGAAAGCACCTGGCCTTCCTCTCCGAGCGGGCCTTCGACCCGGTCTACGACTCACACGTCTTCGACCTGGCCTTCATCGGCGTCTGCCGGCCGCACCTGCTGACGCTCGCCGCGACCACCCCCTCCCCGTTCGGGCCGCAGCTCCACGGCCGCCCGACCGAGCGGGAGAAGAGCGGCGAGGGCGACGACAACCCGACCGCGCTCCCGGTCACCCGCATCGACCTGGACGGCCTCGCCGACCGGATCGTGCCGCTGCCCGTCGAGGCCGCCAGCTACTCCTCGCTCCGGGCCGCGAAGGACGGGCTGCTCTGGCTGCGCCACCCGGTCATCGGAGTCCTCGGCACGAGCGGGGCCACGCCCGACGCCCGCCGCCCCGAGACCGTGCTGGAGCGGTACGACCTGGAGAAGCTGCGCTGCGAGGAACTCGCCTCGGACATCGGCCGGTTCGCGGTCAGCGGCGACGGCAAGCGGCTGGTGCTGCACAGCCACGGCAAACTGCGCGTCGTACCGTCCGACAGCCGTGTCCCGGCGGGCTCCGACGACGACCACGACGGCGAGGGCAGCATCACCGTCGACCTCTCCCGGATCCGCCGCACCCTGGACCCGGCCGCCGAATGGCGGCAGATGTACGACGAGGCCGGCCGCATCATGCGGGACAACTTCTGGCGCCCCGACATGGGCGGCGTCGACTGGACCGGCGTCCTGGACCGCTACCGGCCGGTGCTGGAACGCGTCGCCACCCACGATGACCTCATGGACCTGCTGTGGGAGGTACAGGGCGAACTCGGCACCTCGCACGCCTATGTGAGGCCGATCGGCGGATGGCACGAGGACTCGGCCCGGCAGGGGCTGCTCGGCGCCGACATCTCCCGCGCGGACGACGGGAGCTGGCGCATCGACCGCATCCTGCCGTCCGAGACCTCCGACCCCGCGGCCCGCGCCCCGCTCGCCGCACCCGGCGTCGCCGTCCGCGCGGGGGACGCGATCCTGGCCGTCGACGGCCACCCCGTCGACCACGTCACCGGCCCCGGACCGCTGCTCACCGGCTCGGCCGGCCACCCGGTCGAGCTGACCGTCTCACCGGCCGACGGCGGCGACCCACGCCATGTCGTCGTCGTACCGATCGCCGACGAGGAGGCGCTGCGCTACCACGCGTGGGTCGCCGACCGGCGCCGTTACGTCCACGAGCACTCCGGCGGACGCCTCGGCTACGTCCACATCCCCGACATGGCCGGACCGGGCTGGGCCCAGATCCACCGCGACCTGCGCACCGAGGTCGCCCGCGAGGGGCTGGTGGTGGACGTACGGGAGAACCGCGGCGGCCACACCTCGCAGCTGATCGTCGAGAAGCTGGCCCGCCGCATCGTCGGCTGGGACCTGCCCCGCGGCAGCCGGCCCCAGAGCTACCCGGGCGATGCGCCGCGCGGTCCGGTCGTCGCCGTGGCGGACGAGTTCTCCGGTTCGGACGGCGACGTCGTGAACGCGGCGATCAAGCTGCTGGGCATCGGCCCGGTGGTCGGCACCCGCACCTGGGGCGGTGTGGTGGGCATCGACAGCCGGTACCGGCTGGTGGACGGCACGCTGGTCACCCAGCCGAAGTACGCCTTCTGGATGGAGGAGTACGGCTGGGGCGTCGAGAACCACGGCGTCGATCCGGACGTCGAGGTCGTCATGACGCCGCAGGACCGTGCGGCGGGGCGGGATCCGCAGCTGGACGAGGCGATCCGGATCGCGCTGGAGTCGCTGACCCGGACCCCGGCGAAGACGGCCCCGCCCCTGCCGCAGTGACGTCCGCGGGGTCCGGGGCCCCGCCCCGGACCCCGCGCCTCGCACACGGGCGGGGCCGGGTGCGGGCCCAGGCTAGGCTGCCCCGTAACGGATCACCGAGACTGAGGAGCACCCCATGGCAGGAGAACCGCAGCCCGACTGCCTGTTCTGCAAGATCGTCTCGGGTGAGATCCCGGCCACCATCATCCGGGAGACCGACACCACCGTCGCCTTCCGCGACATCAACCCCCAGGCCCCCACCCACGTGCTCGTCATCCCGCGCCTCCACCACCCGGACGCCGCGTCCCTCGCCGCCGCCGAACCGCAGGTCCTCGCGGACATCGTGCGCGAGACCGGAGAGGTCGCCGCCGACGAGAAGATCACCGGCACCGGCTACCGGGTCGTGTTCAACACCGGCGCCGGGGCCGGGCAGACCGTCTTCCACGCGCACGCGCACGTCCTGGGCGGCCGCGGCCTCCAGTGGCCGCCCGGCTAGGGCGGCCGCACACCGTGTCGTCACGTGAACTCGTCGTCCTCGGCACCGCCAGCCAGGTCCCGACCCGGCATCGCAACCACAACGGCTACCTGCTGCGCTGGGACGGCGAGGGCATCCTCTTCGATCCCGGCGAGGGCACCCAGCGCCAGATGCTGCGGGCCGGCGTCGCCGCGCACGACATCAACCGGATCTGCGTCACGCACTTCCACGGCGACCACTCGCTCGGCCTGGCCGGGGTGATCCAGCGGATCAACCTCGACCAGGTCCCGCACCCCGTCGCCGCGCACTACCCGGCGAGCGGGCAGCACTTCTTCGACCGGCTGCGGTACGCGACCGCCTACCGCGAGTCCGTCGAGCTGACCGAGGCCCCGGTCGCCGCCGACGGGCCGCTGGCCACCACGGACGCGTACACGCTCAGCGCCCACAAGCTCTCGCACCCCGTCGAGTCGTACGGCTACCGCCTCGTCGAACCCGACGGGCGCCGCATGCTGCCCGCCAGGCTCGCCGAGCACTCCATCGCGGGACCCGACATCGGCCGGATGCAACGCGAGGGCGCGATCGGCGGTGTCACGCTCGACGACGTCTCCGAGCACAGGCGCGGACAGCGGTTCGCGTTCATCATGGACACCAGGCTCTGCGACGGCGTGCACGCGCTCGCCGAGGGATGCGACATGCTGGTCATCGAGTCGACCTTCCTCGACGAGGACGAACGGCTGGCCACCGAGCACGGCCATCTGACCGCCGGACAAGCGGCCCGGGTGGCGCGCGAAGCGGGCGTACGGCATCTCGTGCTCACGCACTTCTCGCAGCGCTACCCGGACCCCGGGGCCTTCGAGACCCAGGCGCGGGCCGCCGGGTTCGAGGGCGAACTGACCGTAGCCCAGGACCTGATCCGGGTCCCTGTACCCACTCGTCACCAGTAACAGCACCACCTGCGTAAGCGAGAAACCGTGCACCTCCCCAAAGCCGAACTCCACCTCCACATCGAAGGAACCCTCGAACCCGAGCTGGCCTTCGCGCTCGCCGCACGCAACGGCGTGCACCTCCCGTACGCGGACACCGAGGCGCTGCGCACCGCCTATCTCTTCGACGATCTGCAGACCTTCCTCGACCTGTACTACGCGCTGATGGCGGTACTGCGGACCGAGGACGACTTCGCCGACCTCGCCGACGCCTACCTCGCCCGCGCAGCCGCCCAGGGCGTGCGGCACGCCGAGATCTTCTTCGACCCGCAGGCGCACACCGCCCGCGGCGTCCCGATCGGCACGGTCGTCGAGGGACTCGGCCGGGCACTGGAGCGCAGCGAGGAGAAGCATGGCGTCTCCACCCAGCTGATCATGTGCTTCCTGCGCGACCTGTCCGCCGAATCGGCACTGGAGACCCTGGAGGCCGCGAAGCCGCATCTGCACCGGATCAGTGCCGTCGGCCTGGACTCCGCCGAGGTCGGCCACCCGCCCGCCAAGTTCCGCGAGGTGTACGCCGCGGCCGAGGCGCTCGGACTGCGCAAGGTCGCCCACGCGGGCGAGGAGGGGCCGCCCGCCTACATCCGGGAGGCGCTCGACGTGCTCGGCGTGGAGCGCATCGACCACGGGCTGCGCTGCATGGAGGACCCGGAGCTGGTGAAACGGCTGGCCGCCGACCGGGTACCGCTCACCCTCTGCCCGCTGTCCAACGTACGGCTGCGGGCCATCGACACCCTGGAGGAGCACCCGCTGCGGGCCATGATGGACGCCGGGCTGCTCTGCACGGTGAACTCCGACGACCCCGCCTACTTCGGCGGGTACGTCGGGGACACCTTCCACGCCGTCCACGAAGCCCTCGGCCTGGAGCGCGAACAACTGCGCACCCTGGCCCGCAACTCCTTCGAGGCGGCCTTCCTCGACCACGACGAGGAGCGCCGGGCGCGCTACCTGTCGGAGGTCGAGGCGTACGCGTTCGACTGACCGCCCCCGCCGGCCGGGCCGGCCGTCCGGAACGCACTCCTGACCAGGCGCCTGCGGCGCAGCTCGGGCAGGCTGAGCTCCGTGACGGCCTGCTCGGGCGCACCGAGCCTGGGCACGGCGCCGGGCACCGCGCCGGTGGTGACCGCGAGCAGGGCCGCCGGAGCACCGCCCCTGCGGCGCACCGATCCCGGCACCAGCGGGCGGCCACCGGTGTGCAGGGCGACGGCCGTCACCGGGACCGCGACCAGCAGGGTCATGGCGCCCAGGATCAGCCCCATCACCCGGTAGCCGGACTCCTCGGACAGCACGCTGCCCAGCAGCGGCCCGCAGGCCACGCCGACGGACGAGGCGGAGCCGGCGAGGACCGCCCAGCGGCCGCGTACGTCCAGTGACGCGGCCAGACCGATCAGATACGACAGGACCACCGGGTAGAAGGTGTTCCACATGATCTCGCCGGTCGCGAACGAGCCGAGGTCGCTCGCCGACGAGCTGAGCACGATGCTCGCCGCGATGATCACGGTGCCGAGCCCGATCGGCACCGCCCGCCCCAGCCGTGCGCCCAGCACCCCGGCGCCCATCACGCCGAGCAGACCGGCGCCGAGCGCGGCGGCGAAGACCGCTCCTATGCTGACCTCGGAGAGCCCCACCTGCACCACACCGATGCGGCTGCTGACACCCCACAGCGCGTTCTGTGCCATCGACCAGACGAGCATGCCGCCCGCCAGCACCAGACCGGAGCGGCGGTGCGGCAGCCGCCCGGAGGCGGGGACGGCGGGGCCGGCCGGCACCGCGCCGCCCAGCCGTGAGGTGGCGGGCCAGACGAGGAGCGCGACCAGGGCGATCGAGGCGAACGGCAGCCGGTGGCCGCCGCCCAGGTGAGGGATCGTCAGATAGAGGACGCCCGCGGTCGCGGAGACGCTGAGCAGCCCCAGGGACGAGGTCCGGTGCGGATCGCGCTGGGCGGCGATGCCCGCCGCGGCGACCGCGGTCGCCGTACCGGAGCCGAAGCCGCCGACCATCACGCCCATGACCACCAGTGGCACGGAACCGGCCAGCGCCGCGCAGCCGTAGCCCAGCGAGGCCAGGGCCAGCCCGATCCGCGCGGGTCTCTGCGGCCCGTACGTCTCGACCCGGCCCGCCAGGCAGAACCCGGCGGACGCCGAGCTCAGCAGCAGAGCACTGCCGACCAGACCGCCCTGGGCCGCGCTGAGACCCAGATAGACGGAGAGCCTCCCCACGATGGTGGGGAGCAGATAAGAGGCGAGGTAACCGGCGGTGAACACGGCAACCAGCGGCCACGCGGCGCGAGGGCGCGAGGACATGGGCGTTCCTGAAGACATGCCAGAGGAGGCGGAGAAGACAGCGAGGGGGTAAGGCAGAAATGCGGAAAATATGAGGAAGTCGACGCACTCGCCGGAAACTGCCCCCAACGGTGCTCGCGGGCCAATTTGTATCAAGCGCTCCCGGCTGACCGAAAGTCGCCTCGCTGTGATCTGGCTCACTTATGCGTTTGCCGTACTTCTATGCGGGTAACAGCGCATGTTTATGCAGGTCAGACTCTGTGTGCACAGACGCGGCGCGGGCCCCCCGGACGGGGGAGTGAATCGGGCACACTGGCCGGAACTGCCACGATCGGGGAGTGCAAGGTGAGCACTGGGATTCCTGGAATCGACCCACTGGACGGACTGCGCGCGCCGCAGGACCCGGACTGCGACGTCTTCCTCACCGGCACGGTCTTCCTCGACATCATCTTCACCGGCCTGGACAGCGCCCCCGTGCGCGGCACCGAGTCCTGGGCGCGCGGCATGGGCTCCAGCCCCGGCGGGGTCGCCAACATGGCCACCGCACTGGCCCGGCTCGGCCTGCACACCTCACTGGCCGCGGCCTTCGGCGACGACCACTACGGCGAGTACTGCTGGGACGCGCTGGAGCAGGGCGAGGGCATCGACCTCTCCATGTCGCACACCGTCCGCGGCTGGCACTCCCCGGTGACCGCCTCCATGGCGTACGAGGGCGAGCGGACGATGGTCTCGCACGGCCACGAGGCCCCGCCGCCGGCCGCACCGGGGCGCGCCGCCACCGCCTTCCCGCAGTGCCCGCCCCGGGCCCGCGCCGCCGTCGCCTCGCTCGTCCCGGGCCGCAGCGAGCCGTGGGTGGCCGCGGCGGCCCGCCGCGGCGCCATGGTCTTCGCCGACGTCGGCTGGGACGAGACCGGCCGCTGGGACCTGGCGGGCCTGACCGACCTGGCGCACTGCCAGGCGTTCCTCCCCAACGCGCAGGAGGCCATGCGCTACACCCGCACCGACTGCCCCCGCGCCGCGGCGCACGCACTCGCCGAACACGTACCGCTCGCCGTCGTCACCCTCGGCGCCGAGGGCGCCTA
The DNA here is from genome assembly GCF_036226405.1 of Streptomyces sp. NBC_01260. Lineage (NCBI taxonomy): Bacteria > Bacillati > Actinomycetota > Actinomycetes > Kitasatosporales > Streptomycetaceae > Streptomyces > Streptomyces sp. NBC_01260. The sequence goes on from NZ_CP108464.1 coordinate 5,820,291, forward strand.
CGCGGTCGACGCGGCCACCGGGACCGCCGCCGAGGTCCCCGCGATCGACGTCGAGGCGCTCGACCCGACCGGTGCCGGTGACGTCTTCGTCGCCGGCTTCGTCACCGGCACCCTGGCCAACTGGCCGCTCGCCGACCGGCTCGCCTTCGCCGGACTCACCGCCGCCCTCTCGGTCCAGGAGTTCGGCGGCTCGCTGTCGGCCCCCGGCTGGGCGGAGATCGCCGCCTGGTGGCAGGAGGTCCGCACCTGCGCCGACCAGGACCCGGCGGCGCTCCAGCGCTACGCGTTCCTCCAGGACCTGCTCCCGTCGGCGGCCCGCCACTGGCCGCTGCGCAGGGCCGTCCCGACGATCGGCTTCCGTCCGTGACCTGTCCGGCCGCTTTCCGCCCGCGAAAACCTCTCGGCGTTGTCGGTAGGGAGTCGTACGCTTGGTACTCCAGAGGTTGTCGAGCAGCGAGAACCCTGCAACGGGAGGTATGTGCAGGCCCGAGGGCCGGCCCATGACTCAGACACCAACACAGCGGCAGGCGCGTGCCCACATCAGGATTCCGGCCGCACACCCCATGGTGATGCTCCTGGGATCGGGCGACTCGCTGCTGCGCGTGATCGAAGCGGCGTTCCCGGAAGCCGACATCCACGTCCGGGGCAATGAGATAAGCGCGACGGGTAACACGGCGGAAATCGCCCTGATCCAGCGCCTGTTCGACGAGATGGTGCTGGTGCTCCGCACCGGTCAGCCGATGACGGAGGACGCTGTGGAACGTTCGATCGCGATGCTCAGGGCCAGTGACGACGGCCAGGCGGACGGCACGGAGACCCCGGCCGAGGTGCTCACCCAGAACATCCTCTCCAGCCGCGGCCGCACGATCCGCCCCAAGACGCTCAACCAGAAGCGGTACGTCGACGCGATCGACAAGCACACGATCGTCTTCGGCATCGGCCCCGCCGGTACCGGCAAGACCTACCTGGCCATGGCCAAGGCCGTTCAGGCCCTGCAGTCCAAGCAGGTCAGCCGGATCATCCTGACCCGCCCGGCGGTCGAGGCCGGCGAGCGGCTCGGCTTCCTGCCCGGCACGCTCTTCGACAAGATCGATCCCTACCTGCGCCCGCTCTACGACGCGCTGCACGACATGCTCGACCCCGACTCGATCCCGCGGCTGATGGCGGCGGGGACGATCGAGGTGGCGCCGCTGGCCTACATGCGTGGCAGGACCTTGAACGACGCCTTCATCATCCTGGACGAGGCGCAGAACACCAGCGCCGAGCAGATGAAGATGTTCCTGACCCGGCTCGGCTTCGACTCGAAGATCGTCGTCACCGGTGACGTCACCCAGGTCGACCTGCCGAACGGGACCAAGAGCGGTCTGCGCCAGGTGCAGGACATCCTGGAGGGCATCGACGACGTGCACTTCTCCCGGCTCACGTCCCAGGATGTCGTCCGGCACAAGCTGGTCGGCCGTATCGTCGACGCGTACGAGAAGTACGACAGCCAAGGCGAACAGGACGGCCCGGCCGGCAAGGGTCGGGGCCGCCACAACGGGAAGCAGTAGCAGCGCACCATGTCGATCGACGTCAACAACGAGTCCGGAACCGAGGTCGACGAGCAGGCGATCCTCGACATCGCCCGCTACGCACTGGCTCGGATGCGGATCCACCCGCTCTCCGAGCTCTCGGTGATCGTGGTGGACACCGATGCCATGGAGCAGCTCCACATCCAGTGGATGGATCTGACGGGTCCGACGGATGTCATGTCCTTCCCGATGGACGAACTGCGTCCGCCGGCCAAGGACGACGAGGAGCCCCCGCAGGGACTCCTCGGTGACATCGTGCTCTGCCCGGAGGTCGCCAAGAAGCAGGGCGAGGACGCCGAGACGCAGCACTCCATGGACGAGGAGCTCCAGCTCCTGACCGTCCACGGGGTGCTGCACCTGCTCGGCTACGACCACGAGGAGCCGGACGAGAAGGCCGAGATGTTCGGCCTCCAGGCGGCGATCGTGGACGGCTGGCGCGGTGAGCGCGGTATGACCGGCCCGTCGCCCGCCCCGACCGTCTCGTGAGCCTGCCCCTCGTCTTCGGGGTCGTCGTACTGGTCGTCGTCGGCTGGCTGGCGGCGTGTGCCGAGGCAGGTATCGCGCGTACGTCGAGCTTCCGGGCCGCCGAGGCGGTCCGCTCGGGCCGTCGCGGCGGCGACAAGCTGGAACAGGTCGCGGCCGATCCGACGCGCTATCTCAATGTCGCCCTGCTGGTGCGGGTCGCCTGCGAGATGTCGGCCGGGGTACTGGTCACGTACGCCTGTCTGAAGGAACTGCCGGAGACCTGGGAGGCGCTGGCCGTCGCCATGGGGGTGATGGTCCTGGTCTCCTATGTCGCCATCGGGGTCTCGCCACGCACCATCGGCCGGCAGCACCCGCTGAACACGGCCACGGCGGCGGCGTACGTCCTGCTGCCGCTGGCCAGGATCATGGGGCCCATCCCGCAACTGCTGATCCTCATCGGCAACGCGCTGACGCCGGGCAAGGGGTTCCGCAAGGGGCCGTTCGCCAGTGAGGCCGAACTGCGGGCGATGGTCGACCTCGCCGAGCAGGAGTCGCTGATCGAGGACGAGGAGCGCCGCATGGTGCACTCCGTCTTCGAACTGGGCGACACACTCGTGCGCGAGGTGATGGTGCCGCGCACCGACCTGGTCTGCATCGAGCGCTACAAGACGATCCGGCAGGCGCTCACCCTCGCGCTGCGCTCCGGTTTCTCGCGCATCCCGGTCACCGGGGAGAACGAGGACGACATCGTCGGGATCGTCTATCTCAAGGACCTGGTCCGCAAGACGCACATCAACCGGGAGTCGGAGGCCGATCTGGTCTCCACGGCGATGCGTCCCGCGGCGTTCGTGCCCGACACGAAGAACGCCGGTGACCTGCTGCGCGAGATGCAGCAGGACCGCAGCCACGTCGCGGTCGTCATCGACGAGTACGGCGGTACGGCGGGCATCGTCACCATCGAGGACATCCTGGAGGAGATCGTCGGCGAGATCACCGACGAGTACGACCGCGAACTCCCGCCGGTCCAGGAGCTGGAGAACGGCTGCTTCCGGGTCACCGCGCGCCTGGACATCGGGGACCTCGGCGACCTGTTCGGCCTCGACGAGTACGACGACGAGGACGTGGAGACGGTCGGCGGGCTGCTCGCGAAGGCGCTGGGCCGGGTCCCGATCGCCGGCGCCTCCTCGGAGGTAGAACTGCCCGACGGGCGACGGCTGCGGCTGACCGCGGAGTCCCCGGCGGGCCGCCGGAACAAGATCGTCACGGTACTGGTGGAGCCGGTGGCTCCGCCGGAGGAGGCGGCGGCATGACTCCGAAGGAGCTGAGGGCGTTCTGCCTGGGGTTCAACGCGAGCGCCGAGGAGTTCCCGTTCGGGCCGGAGGCGTCCGTCTTCAAGGTGCTGGGCAAGATGTTCGCGCTGAGCTCCCTGGACGCGCGGCCGCTGAAGGTGAACCTCAAGTGCGACCCCGACGACGCGGTGCGGCTCCGGGAGGAGCACGAGGCCGTGGCGCCGGGGTGGCACATGAACAAGCGGCACTGGAACACGGTGACCGTGTCCGGGCTGCCGGACGGAAGAGTGCGTGAGCTGATCGAGGACAGCTACGACCTGGTGGTGGCGGGGCTGCCGCGGGCGGAGCGCCTGCGGCTGGACCGGGCGTAGCGCCCGCTGGGCCCCGCGGGGCCCAGCTCCGCCGCAGCCCCGCGGCCACCACTCCCGCGGCGACGATCAGCAGCCCGGCGGCCACCGCCACCGCGATCCGGACCCCGTCGAACAGGGAGGCCTGCGTGGTCGCCACCACGCCGAGCAGCGGGATGCCGATCGTGAGGCCCACCTGCTGGGTCGTGGTGACCAGACCCGTCGCCAGACCCTGCTCCTCGTTCGGCACGCCCGAGGTGACGGTCAGCCCGTACGCGATGATCGCGCCCAGGTGGCACATGCTGGCCAGCGAGACCGCGACGGTCGCCAGCCAGATGCCGGAGTCCGTGTCGAGGCCCAGCAGCGCCGCGAAGAACAGGCCCTGGCCCAGCAGTGAGACGGACAGGGTCCGCCGGGCACCGATCCGGCCGATCACCTTCGGGGCGTACACCCCGGCCACGACCGAGGCAACGCCCTGCACGCCGAAGACCAGCCCGGTCCCGAAGGCCGACAGGTCCAGCACCTCCTGCAGATACAGGGTCAGGACGAAGACGACGGTGGTCATCATCGAGAAGGTGAGCAGCCCGCCCAGATTGCCGAAGGCCACCGTGCGGCGGCGGAGCATCGGCAGCGAGACCAGCGGGGCCGGCGCACGCGACTCGACCACCGCGAACGCGATGAGCAGGGCGGCCCCGGCGACCAGGGACACCTGCACGTCCGGGCGCCCGAATCCGTGCTCGGCCGCCGTGGAGAGGGCGTAGACCAGCGCGAGGAGCCCGCCGGTGACCGTCGCCGCACCCGGTACGTCGAGCCGCACCCGGTCGGGCGTACGGGACTCGGTGAGCAGCGCGGGGGCCGTCGCGAGGACCGCCACCGCGGCCACCGTCAGCAGCCCCATCGTGGAGCGCCAGCCCAGGGTGTCGGTGAGGGTCCCGCCGGCCACCATGCCGACGGTGATGCCGAGGGAGAGCAGCGTGCCGCTGATGCCGAGCGCACGGTCGCGCAGCGGCCCCTCCGGGAAGGTGGTGGTGAGCAGGGACATCCCGGTCGGCACGATCACCGCGGCGCCGAGCCCCTGGAGCGCCCGCCCGGTCAGGAACGCGGCCGGGTTCCAGGCGAGGGTGGCCAGCAGCGAGGCGGCCCCGAAGACGGCGAGGCCGGTGAGGAACATCCGGCGGCGGCCGTAGAGGTCGGCGATCCGGCCGAAGAGGAGCAGGAACCCGCCGGACGGCAGCGCGAACGCGGTGATCGCCCACTGCAGACCGGACCGGCTGAGGCCCAGGTCGTCGCCGAGGACGGGCAGCGCCACGTTCAGTACGGAGAAGTCGAGCGACACCATGAACTGGGCGGCGCACAGGACGAGGAGCACCAGCCGGGCCCGGCCGGTGAGCCGGTCCGGGGCGGGGGGTGCGGGAGGGGTGACAGCTGTGTGAGCGGGGGAGTGGATCGCCATGCCCATGAGCTTGCGGCCGCAGGAATATTCGTGGGGAGCGGGCTGCGCCGTGAGGAGGTCGCCGTCCTCGCCGGGGTGGGCGTCTCCTGGTACCAGTGGCTGGAGCAGGGCCGGGACATCACCGTGTCCCCGCAGGTGCTGGACTCCGTGGCCCGGGTGCTGCGGCTCAGCAGCGCCGAACGGCGTCACCTCTACGTGCTCGCCGGGCTCAACCCGCCCGCCCCGGAGGTCGATCCGGCCAACGTGGACATGTGCGCGGGGCTGCAGCGGCTGCTCGACAGCTGGATGCCGTACCCGGCGCACATCATGGACGCGTACTGGAACATCATCCTGTACAACAACGCGGCCTCGATGGTGTGGGGGATGGGGCCGGACCGGCCGCAGAACTGCGTGATCGCCTTCTTCACCGATCCGGTCCACCGCGGCCGGGAGCAGGACTGGCGGGAGACCGCGGCCGGAGTCGTCGCCCAGTTCCGGGCCGCCTGCTCCGAATGCCCCGACGACGACGGCTTCCGGGCGATCGTGGCCGAGGCGAAGGAGCGCAGTCCCGAGTTCGCCGAGCTCTGGGAGCGGCGGGACGTCGCGCCCGGCGGGCAGATGCGCAAGGAGCTGACGCATCCGGCGGTGGGCAAGCCGGTCGTGGAGGCCACCCAGTTGCGCATCCCGGCCCGCCCGGACCTGGCGATCGTGCTGCACAACCCGTGGCCGGAGACCGGCACGGAGGAGAAGCTCCGCTGGCTGGCCTCGCCCGAGGGGCGGCGGGGTTCGATGCGTCAGGTCCGGGGATGAGGGGGCCGGGCGCCCGCGTGCCGCGCCGGTCCGCAGGCTTCGTATGCTCGGCACATGACCGATAGCACCGACCTCGGCGCCGAGGACCGCAAGATCGTCACGCTGGCGCGCAGCGCCCGCGCCCGCAACGGTGTGCCGGAGGGCGCGGCCGTAAGGGACGAGACCGGACGTACGTATGTGGCGGGCACGGTGCAGCTGGAGTCGCTGCGCCTCAGCGCGTTGCGGACGGCCGTCGCCATGGCCGTGGCGAGCGGCGCCACCTCGCTGGAGGCGGCCGCGATCGTCTCCGAGGCCGAGACCCCTTCGGACGAGGACCGTGCCGCTGTCCGGGACCTGGGAGGGGCGGACACCCCGGTGCTGCTCGCCGGTCCGGACGGGGTTCTGCGGCTCAGTGTGACGGCGGGCTGACCTCCGCAGGACCGGCTCATCGGGTGCGAACGTCCCGCGTCCCATCGGTGCGGGGCGTTCGCACCTGGTGTGCGGGAAACATGGATCTTGACATCATCTGATGGCCCATCAGTCGGTGCATTTCGATCCCATTGACTTCTTTTCGGCCGGAGTCATCAATGGCCCCCTGCCGGCGCGGAAGAGCCGCTGCGCCGCAATTCCGCAGGAGGGGGCTCCATGAGTCCAGCCATTCGAAGATCCGACAGCCGGGGAACGCGGCGCCGAGGCCGCCGCTGGGCCGCCGCGCTGAGTGTGGGCGCGCTCGTCGTCGCCGGGGGAGGACTGCTCGCCGGGCCCGCCCAGGCCATGGCGGCGGCGTCCGTGGCGGTGGACTTCCCGACCCACTGCATCCCGCCCGCGATCGCCGGGATCCCGCCGATCGACGGGACGACGTCGGCGCAGATCAGTGTCGACAACGCGGCCCCGAAGGTCGGCGACACGGTCACGGTGACGTACACCGTCGTCAAGCCGGCCGCGAGCAACCCGGTCGATCTGGCGCTGCCCGCCGACATCATGACGCCGACCGGCAAGGTCACCGTCGCCGGTGCGCAGTCCGCCGGAATCACGGTGGCGGGCCCGAAGAAGAACGCTCCGGTGCCCGGCAAGGGCGCGTTCCCGTCGTTCTCCATGACCGGCACCTTCACGGTCACCGCGCCCGGCGAGATCACCCTCTCGCCCGGCGACTACAACATCCACACCAGCTACATCATGGAGCTGGACACACCCTGCACGGTCACCGATCCGCCCGCGCCCGTCTCCCAGACGATCATCGCGACGGACGGCGGCGGCCAGGTCAACGAGCGTGCCATCCAGCTCGGTACGGCCTCCGGAGCAGCCGGTGACCAGGTCAGCGTGACCGGGTCGAAGTTCACCGCGGGTGCGGCCGTCACCCTCGCCGGCCGGGCCGGGGGCTCCCAGACCGGCGACACGGCGACGGTCACGGCGGACGGATCGGGCGCCTTCACCGGACAGCTGACCGTCACCGACCCGTCGACCACCGGAATCGTCGCCTACGAGGGCGCCGGCTGGGACGCGGCCAAGGGCGCGGGCCCCCAGGCCTACACCGTCACCGGTGGCGGCGGAGAGACACCGGACGGCAGTCAGAAGCTGACCTCGTCCGTCAAGGCGGGCACGCTCTCCATGTCGCAGGCCGGGGACTCCGTCGAACTGTCGGCGGTCGACTTCGGCAAGGGCGGCGCATCCACCGGCGCCCTGCGGACGGTGACCGTCAAGGACTTCCGCGGCGGCCCCGCGGGCTGGTCGCTGACCGGAAAGGTCACCGACTTCCAGGGTCCGGCCGGTGCCACGATCGGCGCCTCCGCGCTCGGCTGGAGCCCGGCCTGCGCGGCGAAGGCCGGCAGCCCGAGCACCTGCGCGGCGGGTTCCGAGGGTTCGGTCGGCAGCGCGGGAGCCACTCTGGCCTCCACGCCGAACGGCGCCTTCACCGGAGGTGAGTTCACCGTCGACGCCCAGCTGTCGCTGGACGTGCCGGCGTACTCCGCCACCGGCGCCTACTCCGGAGTGCTCACGCTCACCCTGACGTGAGCCGGGACCACTGACCCACCGGTGGGCCGGGCGCGCACCCGGCCGGTCCACCCACCCCGCCAACGCGTGCACCCTGGGGGCCCGCACCGTGCGCAAGCTGTCCGTACTCCTTCTGACCGGCGCCCTGCTCCTGCTGGGCGCCCCCGCGGCCGGCGCCGCCGACAACGGCAGCTGGTCGGTCTTCCCGGCCGCCGCCGACACCGGCACCCGGCCGTACTTCTATCTCTCGGCCGACCCCGGAGCCACCCTCACCGACAAGGTGACCGTCAAGAACAAGACCGGCGACCCGCTGACGTTCCGGCTGTACGCGGCCGACGCGTACAACACCGAACGCGACGGCGGATTCGCGGTCCGCGCGCAGAACGAGAAGCAGCGATCCGTCGGCGCCTGGGCCAGGACCGACCGCGACCGGGTCACCGTGAAGCCGCACGGTTCGGTCACCGTGCCCGTCACGATCAAGGTCCCCGAGGACGCCGAACCGGGCGACCACCCCGGCGCCCTCGTCGCCCTGGACGAGCGCGTCGACCCCGCCGACGCGGGCGCCGTGGCCGTCGGCATCCAGAAGGCGGTCGGCGCCCGGATCTATCTGCGGGTCAACGGCCCGACGATGCCCGCGCTCTCCGTCGACGACGTCAAGGTCGAGCACACCCAGCCACTGGTCCCGGGCACCGGCACGTCCCGGGCCGTCATCTCGTACACGCTCCGCAACCGCGGCAACGTCACCCTCAGCCCCAAGGTCGCGCTCAAGGCCGAGGGGCTCTTCGGCCGCACCCTGCTCGCCCGCGAGCTGAAGCGGATTCCCTCCGAGCTGCTGCCCCGCCAGGAGGTCCGGCTCACCGAGGAGTGGAAGGGCGCGCCGCAGCTGGAGTGGGGCGAGGTCAAGCTGACCGCCAGCGCGCGCGACACCCGCGAGGCCGCCACCGCACCGTACTTCGCACTGCCCTGGCTGGTCGCCGGAGTGCTGCTGGTGCTTCTTGCCGGGGGCGCGGGGCTGTGGATACGGGCACGTCGGAGCCGTCGCCGCACGGCCTGAGACGAGGGGCCCGGCGGCCCCGCCGGCCGCCTTGGTGCGGCAGCGCCGCCGGGATCGGGGACAATGGGCGCCATGAGCGCTCGACCTAACCCAGAAGCTGCTGCGCAGCAGGCTGAGAACACCGCCCCGCACCGGGCCGGCTTCGCCTGCTTCGTGGGCCGTCCCAACGCGGGCAAGTCCACCCTTACGAACGCTCTGGTCGGCCAGAAGGTGGCGATCACGTCCAACCGGCCACAGACCACCCGGCACACGGTCCGCGGCATCGTGCACCGGCCGGACGCGCAGCTGATCCTGGTCGACACCCCCGGCCTCCACAAGCCGCGCACCCTGCTGGGCGAGCGTCTCAACGACGTCGTACGCACCACCTGGGCCGAGGTCGACGTCATCGGTTTCTGCCTGCCCGCCGACCAGAAGCTCGGCCCCGGCGACACGTACATCATCAAGGAACTCGCGGGCATCAGGAAGACGCCCAAGATCGCGATCATCACCAAGTCCGACCTGGTCGAGTCCAAGCAGCTCGCCGAACAGCTGCTGGCCGTCTCCCGCCTCGGCGAGGAGCTCGGCTTCGAGTGGGCGGAGATCATCCCGGTCTCGGCCGTCAAGGACGACCAGGTCGGTCTGCTGGCCGACCTGATCGCCCCGCTGCTCCCCGAGAGCCCGCCGCTCTACCCGGAGGGCGACCTCACCGACGAGCCCGAGATGGTCATGGTCGCCGAGCTGATCCGGGAGGCCGCGCTCGAAGGCGTACGGGACGAGCTGCCGCACTCCATCGCGGTCGTCGTCGAGGAGATGCTGCCGCGCGAGGACCGTCCGGCGGACAAGCCGCTGCTCGACATCCACGCCAACGTCTACATCGAGCGGCCCAGCCAGAAGGGCATCATCATCGGCCCCAAGGGCAAGCGGCTCAAGGACGTCGGCACCAAGTCGCGCAAGCACATCGAGGCGCTGCTCGGTACGCCGGTCTTCCTGGACCTGCACGTGAAGGTCGCCAAGGACTGGCAGCGGGACCCCAAGCAGCTGCGCAAGCTGGGGTTCTGAGCGGTCTCAGCCCTGCGCCGGTCTCACGCGCCCTCCTTCAGGACGCGTGCGACCAGTGCGCGCTGGGCGTCGGTCAGCCGCGGGTCCGCGCAGTGCACGGTCCGGTCGCCGACCGTGATCCGGTAGCCGAAGCCGTCCGGAACGCCGGCCGGCGGGGTGTCCCGGCCGCCGGTGAGTGCCGATTCGGCCAGGGTCTCCCATTCACGGGCGTCGGCCCGCCCGGAGGTGTCGATCTCGCGGTGGCGTGCGATACCGGCGAAACCACCGGTCCTGCTCACCTGGATCCGCATACGGTGTCCTTCCTCGACGGGCGGGCCTGGGGCTTCCGTTCGGATCATGCCTCATCCGAACGGAAGGCCCCCGTTGTCTAGACGGTCGGTACGCCCACCTCCGACCAGGCCTTGAGGACCGCCTCCGCCTCGTCCCCCTCGCCGAAGCGGCTGCGTGCCGCCGCGACGGTCAGCCGGGCGAAGGCCGCGAAGTCCGCGTCCACCGCCAGTTCACCACCGGTGAGCACATCGAACCAGAGCTGCCCGGCCCGCTCCCAGGAACTGCCGCCGAGCGCGGTCGCCAGCAGGTAGAACGCGCGGTTCGGGATTCCGGAGTTGAGGTGCACCCCGCCGTTGTCGTCGCCGGTGTGGATGTAGTCGTCCATGGACGCGGGCTGCGGGTCCTTGCCGAGCACGTCGTCGTCGTACGCGGTGCCGGGCGCCTTCATCGAGCGCAGCGCCACCCCCTGGACCCTGGGTGCCAGCAGGCCCGCACCGATCAGCCAGTCGGCCTGCTCCGCGGTCTGGCCCAGCGAGTACTGCTTGACCAGGGAACCGAACACGTCCGAGACGGACTCGTTGAGCGCGCCGGACTGGCCGTAGTAGCTCAGGTTGGCCGTGTACTGGGTCAGTCCGTGCGCCAGCTCGTGGGCGATGACGTCGATGGCGACGGTGAAGTCGAGGAAGATCTCCCCGTCCCCGTCGCCGAACACCATCTGCTCGCCGTCGAAGAAGGCGTTGTTGTACTTCTCGTCGTAGTGCACGGAGCCGATCAGCGGCAGCCCGTTGCCGTCGATCGAACGCCGCCCGTATTGCTTGAGCAGCAGTTCGAAGGTGGCTCCGAGGCCCGCGTACGCGCGGTTGACGCTGGCGTCGCCCGTGGGGTCCTCGCCCTCGGCGCGGACCTTGGTGCCGGGCAGGTCGGTGCCGTGCCGGCAGTCGTAGAGGGTGCGGTCGGGTTTGCCGGAGCGGTCGTCCTGCGGCGCGGGGGCGACGCGGGGCGGGACGGGCGTCGTCACCTGGCGGCGGGTGCGCCGGGCGGCGTCGGCCTCCAGGGTGCGGCGGGCCGGGCCCGCCAGGACGGGATCGTCGGACTGCGACAGCTTGTCGAGGACGTGGGGCGGCACGATGGTGCAGAAGACGGGGTGGGACCCGTGCTGAGTTCGAGGCTGCATGCACTCGACTGTGGCAGCGTGTGATCGCAATGTCACTGGTTGCCACCAGGATTGACGAAATAGAGTGATCGGTCACTGTTCACCCGTTACCGGTGCCCGGTCCCGCATACTGATACGGCACCGACCTCTCGGGCGTCGCTCGGCTAGTCTCTTCGCATCATGCGTTTCGGGCTGCTTCTTCTTAGCTGCCGCGGCGAGGGTCTGTAAGTCGTAGGCCGACCCCCTCCCCGCGGAGTCTTGTGTTGCAGCGACACGGTCGGCCTCCCCCGAGCTCTTGAAGAGCAGGGGGGACCCCCTCCGCCGGACTCCGAGGAGCCCCACGTCATGACCGCAGTGAATCCCGCTCAGACTCCCGTCGGCAACTCCGTCGGCCGCCCCACGCCGGTCACCAACGCCACGGGACTGCAGAAGCCGTCCGGGATGCCGATCGGCAAGTACGGCCGGTACGAGGCCGTCGAGATTCCCGACCGCACCTGGCCGGACAAGCGGGTCACGGTCGCTCCCCGCTGGCTCTCCACGGACCTGCGCGACGGGAACCAGGCGCTGATCGACCCGATGTCACCGGCCCGCAAGCGCGAGATGTTCGACCTGCTGGTGCGCATGGGCTACAAGGAGATCGAGGTCGGCTTCCCGTCCTCCGGCGAGACCGACTTCGCGTTCGTCCGCTCCATCATCGAAGAGGGCGCGATCCCCGAGGACGTGACGATCTCCGTCCTGACGCAGGCCCGCGAGGAACTGATCGAGCGGACCGTCGAATCACTGGTCGGGGCCCACCGCGCCACCGTTCACCTGTACAACGCGACCGCCCCCACCTTCCGCCGCGTGGTCTTCCGCGGGTCCAAGGAGCAGGTCAAGCAGATCGCCGTGGACGGCACCCGGCTGGTCATGGAGTACGCCGAGAAGATCCTGGGCGAGGAGACGATCTTCGGCTACCAGTACAGCCCGGAGATCTTCACCGACACCGAGCTGGACTTCGCCCTGGAGGTCTGTGAGGCGGTATGCGATGTCTGGCAGCCCGAGGAGGGCCGCGAGATCATCCTCAACCTGCCCGCCACCGTGGAGCGTTCGACGCCGTCCACGCACGCCGACCGGTTCGAGTGGATGTCGCGCAACCTGTCGCGCCGCGAGTTCGTCTGCCTGTCCGTCCACCCGCACAACGACCGCGGCACCGCCGTCGCCGCCGCCGAACTGGCCCTGATGGCCGGGGCGGACCGGATCGAGGGCTGCCTGTTCGGCCAGGGCGAGCGCACCGGCAACGTCGACCTGGTGACGCTGGGCATGAACCTCTTCTCGCAGGGCGTCGACCCGCAGATCGACTTCTCGCAGATCGACGAGATCCGCCGCACCAGCGAGTACTGCAACCAGATGGAGGTCCACCCGCGCCACCCCTACGCGGGCGACCTGGTCTACACCGCCTTCTCCGGCTCCCACCAGGACGCCATCAAGAAGGGCTTCGACGCCATGGAGGCCGACGCGGCCGCCCAGGGCAAGACCGTGGACGACATCGAGTGGGCGGTGCCCTACCTGCCGATCGACCCGAAGGACGTCGGCCGCAGTTACGAGGCGGTCATCCGGGTCAACTCGCAGTCCGGCAAGGGCGGAATCGCGTATGTCCTGAAGAACGACCACAAGCTGGACCTGCCGCGCCGGATGCAGATCGAGTACTCCCGGATCATTCAGGCCAAGACCGATGCCGAGGGCGGCGAGGTCACGCCGGCGCAGATCTGGACGACGTTCCAGGACGAGTACCTGCCCAACCCCGGCAACGCCGCGGCTCAGTGGGGCCGCGTGCAGCTGCGCACCGGCCAGACCACCACCGGCTCGGACGGCCAGGACACGATCACCGTCGAGGCGACCGTGGACGGCGCGGACACCGTGCTCACCGGCACCGGCAACGGCCCGATCTCGGCGTTCTTCGAAGCGCTGCAGGCCATCGGCATCGACGCCCGGCTGCTGGACTACACCGAGCACACGATGAGCGAGGGTGCGAGCGCCCAGGCCGCCTCGTACATCGAGTGCGCGATCGACGGGAAGGTCCTGTGGGGCATCGGCATCGACGCCAACACCACGCGGGCCTCGCTGAAGGCGGTCGTCTCGGCCGTCAACCGCGCCACCCGCTGACCCCCGTGCCCGAAAGGGCATGAAGCGGCACGGTTCGTGACCCCGTCCACCCGCACCCGGGAGGACGGGGTTCGGCCATCTCCGGGCGGTTGTGACGAGCGAGGTGCTGACGTCCTCTCGCGGATGTGGTTAACATCACGTCAACACGGCAATGTTGCCGAGGGGTACCTCCCGTGTCCTTGGGGCCACGGGGGAGTTACGGAGGTGTGCGACGTGCGGTCAGCCCTGGGACAACGCGCCATAAAGCTGCGTATCTGCGGCATCCGCACCATGTGGGACACCGTCGGTGACGGCGAGTTCTTCTGCACCGGCTGCGGGGGTGACCGCAACTACCGCCGCCTCACCGGACGCCTCCGGTTCGCCGTCCTCGGCGTACCGCTGCTGCGGCGCGGCACCGTGGGCCCGGTCGTCGAATGCGCCGCGTGCCACCACCACTTCGACACCGACACGCTCGACCACCCCACCACCACCCGGTTCTCCGCGATGCTCAAGGACGCCGTCCACACCGTGGCGCTCGGCGTCCTGGCGGCCGGCGGCACCACCTCCCGCACCGTCCTGGAGACCGCGGTCGCCACCGTGCGCGGCGCCGGATTCGACGACTGCACACAGGAGCAGCTCGCCACCGTCGTCGAGGTCCTCTCCGTCGACATAGGCCACGGCTCGGCGTTCGACCCGGCCGCCGAGGCCTGCGGCGCGGCCCTGGCCATCGAACTCCACGAGGCGCTGGAGCCCCTCGCCCCGCATCTGGCCCCCGCCGGACGCGAATCGATTCTGCTCCAGGGCGCCCGGATCGCGCTCGCCGACGGCCCGTACAGCCAGGCCGAACGCGAGGTGCTGACCACGGTCGGCGGGGCGCTCCAGCTCCGCGCCGAGGACACGGCCCGGCTGCTCGCCGCGGCGGCGCGTACGCCCTCCTGAGCCCTCCGGCGGGGCGGCCCGGTAAGTTGGCTCTCTTCGGGCGGCGAGAGCTCCCGGAGCCCCGATTGCGAGCTCCACGATGAGCGCCCAACCGTCCCTCGCACGACTGCGCCTCCATGCCGCGCTGGACCGCCTGGCCGTCACCTTCGCCGGTCTGACCGCCCGGTCCGACGAGCACAACTGCGTGTGCCACTGGGGCGATGCCGAAGAGCTCGCGCTGCTCAAGACGGCGGACGCGGAGCTGGACCCCGACCTCCTGCGGCGCACCTGGGACGCCCCCGACTGGACCGACCACGCGTCCGTCCTGCGCCGGATCCTGCCCCAGTTCGCCCGGACCCTCGTCGGCGGCCCTGTCGCCCCCTGGCAGGCGGAGGCGGGCCGCTCGTTCGCCCGGGGCCGATGGCAGCGCTGGCCCGCCGAGCAGGCCGGGGCGGTCCGGGAGTTCCTGCACGCCTGGTGGGCCGACACCCTCACCGACCCGTCTCCCGCGGTGCCCGTCCCCGACGTCCTCGTCGTGATCACCGAGGCGTCCGCGGCCGTCGGCCCGTGGCTCGGCGTCTGGAAGACGCTGACAGGGCCGCCGGCCGACGCGCACCTGGCCGCCCTGGTCGAACAGTGGGAGTGGGAGCTGATCGGAGGCCAACTGCCCTGGAGCGGCTGGGACAACGAGGAGGAGATCCGCACCGAGCTGACCGCCTGGCTGGTCCGCAACGCACCCGCCAGGCTCCGCGCCCACGGCGCACCGCCGGAGCTGCTCAACCGGATACGGCTGCTCGGCCTCCCCTGCGCCGACCGCTGGGAGGACCCCGGCTGGGACGGCCGGCCCTACTGATCCGGCCGCCGCGCGGCTCACCGTCCCTTACTCCCGCCGGAGTAAGCCGGGGCGCCGCACCCTCCCCGGCGGTGGCGCGGATGGCGGTCTCCGGCGCGAGGAATCGGCCCCGGCCCGACGGGAGCCCGGACATGAACCAGACACCCGGACGGAAAGGGGGGCTCGTATGAGGGCCGCAACGCGGGACAGGGGCGAGCCGTCGCGGGCGCAACAGCGGAGCCGGTGGCGGATGCCGCCCTGGTGGTATCCCCTCCACGAACGGCACGACCCTGATGCACCAGGTCTCCACGACCGGGCCGGGCCAGGACGACGACGCCCTGCCGATGGCCGTCGTCACGGACTCAACCGGGCCCCTCCTGTGCCTTCTGGCGGCCGATCTCGCCAGCAGCCCGGGAATGGGGCCCATCGCCGCCGTGGGGGTGCTGTGCGCGCTCCTGGCGATGCTGACGCGGCTGGTGCTCCTGGGCCGCCGGGGGCAGGAGGACTTCTTCATCAGCACGCCCGACTCGATCCCGGCGACGGAGACCACTCGCCACGCCTTCCCCGGCCGCCCGGCTGATCGCCCGGGTCCTCAGCGCGCCCCGCACCCCGACCGCCCCCGTCGGCCCCGAGACGCTCTGCGACCGCGCCCAGCTGGTGATCATCGCGTACGAATCCGGGCCGGTGGTGGCCGTTGGCGGCGGAGCGGACGGGAACTGAGCGGACCGGGTCGCGGGGGCGGCCCCGGCGGGCCGCCCGCGTACCGGACAATGGAGCCATGAGCTTGTTCCGGGACGACGGCGTGGTGCTCCGCACGCAGAAGCTGGGCGAGGCCGACCGGATCATCACGATCCTGACCCGCGGCCACGGCCGGGTACGGGCCGTCGCGCGCGGCGTGCGGCGCACGAAGTCGAAGTTCGGGGCCCGGCTGGAGCCGTTCTCCCATGTGGACGTGCAGTTCTTCGCCCGCGGCAGCGAGCTGATCGGACGCGGCCTGCCGCTCTGCACCCAGAGCGAGACGATCGCCCCCTACGGCGGCGGCATCGTCACCGACTACGGGCGCTACACCGCGGGCACCGCGATGCTGGAGACCGCCGAGCGCTTCACCGACCACGAGGGCGAGCCCGCGGTCCAGCAGTACCTGCTGCTGGTCGGCGGACTGCGCACGCTGTCCCGCGGGGAGCACGAGCCGCATCTCATCCTCGACGCCTTCCTGCTGCGTTCCCTCGCCGTCAACGGCTACGCACCCAGCTTCGACGACTGCGCCCGGTGCGGAATGCCCGGACCGAACCGTTTCTTCTCCGTCGCGGCGGGCGGCGTCATATGCGGCGACTGCCGGGTACCGGGCAGCGTCGTACCCTCGGCGGAGGCCGTCACCCTGCTGAGCGCACTGCTCACTGGTGACTGGGAGACGGCGGACGCGTGCGAGGCGCGGCATGTCAGGGAGGGGAGCGGGCTGGTGTCCGCCTATCTGCACTGGCATCTGGAGCGCGGACTGCGCTCACTGCGGTACGTAGAGAAGTGACACAGGCAGTCAGGCAGAGGGAGCGAGACAGTTCATGGCAGTACGCGGGATTCTCGGCGGCCGTAACCGGCACGACTACAAGACCCCGGAGCCGCACCCGTCCGGTGCCGTGCCCCCGACGATCCCCGGTGAGCTGGTGCCCAAGCACGTCGCCGTGGTGATGGACGGCAACGGCCGCTGGGCCAAGGAGCGCGGTCTGCCGCGCACCGAGGGCCACAAGGTCGGCGAGGGCGTCGTCATGGATGTGCTCAAGGGCTGCATCGAGATGGGCGTCAAGAACCTCTCGCTGTACGCCTTCTCCACCGAGAACTGGAAGCGGTCCCCGGACGAGGTGAAGTTCCTGATGAACTTCAACCGGGACGTCATCCGCCGCCGCCGCGACGAGATGGACGAACTCGGCATCCGCATCCGCTGGGTCGGCCGCATGCCGAAGCTGTGGAAGTCCGTCGTCCAGGAGCTCCAGGTCGCCCAGGAACAGACCAAGGACAACGACAAGATGACGCTGTACTTCTGCGTCAACTACGGCGGCCGGGCCGAGATCGCCGACGCCGCGCAGCGGATCGCGCAGGATGTCGCGGCCGGGAAGCTCGACCCGTCGAAGGTCAACGAGAAGACCTTCGCGAAGTACACCTACTACCCGGACATGCCGGACGTCGACCTCTTCGTCCGCCCGAGCGGCGAGCAGCGCACGTCCAACTACCTGATCTGGCAGAGCGCGTACGCCGAGATGGTCTTCCAGGACGTGCTGTGGCCGGACTTCGACCGCCGTGACCTGTGGCGGGCCTGTCTGGAATTCGCCCAGCGCGACCGGCGTTTCGGCGGTGCGGTGGAGGCCGCTGCTGCCAAGGCGGACCCCTCCTCCGCGAGCTGATCAGCGCGAAGCAGGCGGGCGGAGACTCCGTTCCCGGAGCCTCCGCCCGCCTGCTTCCCCGATGCTTCGCTGAAGCCCCCGGAGGTCAGCTCTCCGCGCTTGCGCACTCCGCGCAGGTACCGAAGACCTCCACCGTGTGCGCCACGTTCACGTAGCCGTGCTGCGCCGCGATCGTCTCCGCCCACTGCTCCACCGCCGGGCCCTCGACCTCGACGGCCTTGCCGCACATCCGGCACACCAGATGGTGGTGGTGGTCGCCGGTGGAGCACCGCCGGTAGACGGACTCGCCCTCGGTGGTGCGCAGCACATCGACCTCGCCCGCGTCCGCGAGGGACTGCAGGGTGCGGTAGACCGTGGTCAGCCCGACCGAGTCGCCGCGGTGCTTGAGCACATCGTGCAGCTCCTGCGCGCTGCGGAACTCGTCCACCTCGTCGAGCGCAGCGGCCACCGCCGTCCGCTGCCGGGTCGAGCGGCCGCGTACCGGTGCCGCGTTCGTTCCGCTGATCGGCGCCGTCGCCACAGGAGCCTCCTCGTGTCGCCCGTACGTTTGTCGGGCCATTGTGCCAGCCCGGCCCGGCCGCGGGGTCAGACGTGGACGTCGTCCGCGGCCCGGCGGGTGGCCGGTACCTCCAGGGTGCACCGGTCGGAGGCCGTTTCGCTCCTGCGTGCGCGGCTTCTGGCCAGCGGGGCGGCGAGCAGCGTCAGCCCGACGAAGACGCCGATGGCCAGCAGCACGATCGTCGCGCCGGGCGGTACGTCCTGGTAGTACGAGGTCACGGTGCCGGCCAGCGTCACCGCCACCCCGATGACCACCGAGAGCACGAAGGTCACCTTGAAGGACCGGGTGATCTGCTGTGCGGCGGCGACCGGGACCACCATCAGGGCGCTGACCAGCAGCAGCCCGACGACCCGCATCGCGACGGTGACGGTGACCGCCGCGGTGACCGCGACCAGCAGGTTCAGCACCCGCACCGGCAGCCCGGTGACCCGGGCGAACTCCTCGTCCTGGCTGACCGCGAACAGCTGCCGGCGCAGCCCCACCGTCACCAGCAGCACGAACGCCGCCAGGAGGCCGATCGCGGTGATGTCCTCGGAGGAGACCGTGGCGAGCGAGCCGAAGAGGTACGAGGTGAGGTTGGCGTTGGAGCCGGTGTCGGAGAGGTTGATCAGCAGGACACCGCCCGCCATGCCGCCGTAGAAGAGCATCGCCAGCGCGATGTCGCCGCGGGTGCGTCCGTACCAGCGGATCAGCTCCATGACGACCGCGCCCACGACGGCGACGGCGGTGGCCATCCAGACCGGGCTGGTGGAGAGCAGGAAGCCGAGGCCGACGCCGGTCATCGCGATATGGCCGATGCCGTCGCCCATCAGGGCCTGCCGGCGCTGCACCAGGTAGATGCCGACGGCGGGGGCGATGACGCCGACCAGCACGGCGGCGATCAGCGCCCGCTGCATGAAGGGAGGGGTGAGGAATTCCATGATCAGCTCAGCAGTCCCGTCCGGACGGGCTCGGAAGCCGCGTGGGGGTGTACGTGGTCGTGGCCGGGCAGCGCGTGCTGTCCCAGCGCCTTCGGGGGTGGCCCGTCGTGCATCACGCAGCCGTCGCGCAGTACGACCGCGCGGTCGATCAGCGGTTCCAGCGGGCCCAGCTCGTGCAGGACGAGCAGCACGGTGGTGCCGGCCGTGACCTGCTCACGCAGGGTCGCGGCGAGGATCTCCTGGCTGGCCAGGTCGACGCCGGCCATCGGCTCGTCCATGATCAGCAGCTCGGGTTCGGCGGCGAGCGCGCGGGCGATCAGGACGCGCTGGTGCTGGCCGCCGGAGAGGGCGTTCACCGAGTCCTTGGCGCGGTCGGCGAGCCCGACGAGTTCGATGGCCCGGTCGACTGCGGCGCGGTCGGCCTTGCGGGGCAGGCCCAGCTTGGTCCGGGACAGCCGCCCGGAGGAGACGACCTCGCGGATGGTGGCCGGTACGCCGCCGGCCGCCGTGGTGCGCTGCGGTACGTAGCCCACCCGCGCCCAGTCGCGGAACCGGCGCAGCGGGGTGCCGAAGAGCTCGACGGCGCCGCCGGTGAGCGGGACCTGGCCGATGGCGGAGCGTACGGCGGTCGACTTGCCGGAGCCGTTGGCACCGAGCAGTGCGACGACCTCGCCGCGGTGCACGGTCAGATCGACGCCGCGCAGCACGGGGCGTGCTCCGAGGGTGGCCGTGGCGTCGCGCAGGACGATCACGGGTTCGGGGGTGGAGCTCGCGGGCTCGGGCATGAGCGCCTCCGGTGCTGCTGCGGGGTTCGGGCGGGGCGGATCGGGTGCGTCGGCCGGATCGGGCGCGGCGGTCGGGTCGGTCGGGTCGCTCACTTCGCGCCGAGTGCCTTCTCCAGCGCGGCGAGGTTGGACCTCATGACCTCGATGTAGTCATCGCCCTTGGACTTGTCCGTGATTCCCTCCAGCGGGTCCAGGACGTCGGTCCGCAGGCCGGTGTCGCGGGCGACGGTCTTCGCCGTCTTGTCGCTGGCGAGCGTCTCGAAGAAGACGGTGGTGACCTTCTTCTTCTCCGCGATGGAGTGCAGGGCGCTGATCCGGGCGGGGCTGGGCTCGGCCTCGGGGTCGATGCCGGCGATGCCCTCCTGAGTGAGGCCGTAGCGCTCGGCCAGGTACCCGAAGGCGGAGTGGGTGGTGATGAACGTCCTGGTGGCGGTGGACTTCAGCCCCTTCTCGTACGCGGTGTCGAGCGCGCCGAGCTCCTTGACCAGGGTGTCGGTGTTCTTGCGGTAGTCCGCGGCGTGGTCCGGGTCGGTCTTCTCCAGGGACTTCCCGACCCCCTTGGCGACCTCGGCGTACTTCACCGGGTCGAGCCAGATGTGCGGGTCGGCGCCGGGCTCCTCGCCCTCGTGCTCGTGGCCGTGCTCCTCGCCGCCGGCCTCGGTGCCGTGGTCCTCCAGCGTGGTCAGCTTCGCGGCGTCGACGGTGTGCTCCGACTCGGAGAGCTTGATCGCGTCGTCCACGGCGGGCTGGATGCCCTTGAGGTAGAGGATGTAGTCGGCGTCGCTGAGGCCGCCGATCTGCCGCGGGCTGAGCTCCAGGTCGTGCGGTTCCACGCCGGGCTTGGTGAGCGTGGAGACGGAGACGTGGCTGCCGCCTATTCGCTCGGCCAGGAACTGCATCGGATAGAACGATGCCACCACGTTCAGCTTGTCACCGCTCCTGTGGTCGGCGGCGTCGGATGACGAGCAGGCGGAGAGGGCGGTGAGGCCGAGGACGACTGCTCCGGCGACGGCTGCGGTGGGTATGAGGCGGCGTTCGTTCATGACAGTCATTTTCAACTAAAGTGGAAACGATTGTCAACAAGGGTGATGAGATGCCTCCGGGAGCGGCTGTCCCGATACCGATTTGATCGAAGGGGCGTGCCCGCCGGTAATCTGGGGCATTCGCCCGCCCGTCTCCCGACCTCCACCCCCCACCGAGGCGCTCCGCGCCGCCCCTGTCCAATTTCGCCGTCGTAATGAAGAGAGCACCGTGGCCGCCGACAAGATCGACTCCATCGTCAGCCTGAGCAAGCGCCGTGGCTTCGTTTTCCCCTGTAGCGAGATCTACGGTGGCCAGCGTGCCGCCTGGGACTACGGACCGCTGGGCGTTGAGCTCAAGGAGAACCTCAAGCGCCAGTGGTGGCGCTACATGGTCACTTCGCGCGAGGACGTGGTCGGGCTCGACTCGTCGGTCATCCTGGCCCCCGAGGTGTGGGTGGCCTCCGGCCACGTGGCCACGTTCTCCGACCCGCTGACCGAGTGCACCTCCTGCCACAAGCGCTACCGCGCGGACCACCTGGAGGAGGCGTACGAGGAGAAGCACGGCAAGCCGCCGGTCAATGGCCTCGCCGACCTCAACTGCCCCAACTGCGGCAACAAGGGCACCTTCACCGAGCCCAAGCAGTTCTCCGGCCTGCTCTCCACGCACCTCGGCCCGACCCAGGACTCCGGCTCGGTCGCGTACCTGCGTCCCGAGACGGCCCAGGGCATCTTCACCAACTTCGGCCAGGTGCAGCAGACTTCCCGCAAGAAGCCGCCGTTCGGCATCGCGCAGATGGGCAAGTCCTTCCGGAACGAGATCACTCCGGGCAACTTCATCTTCCGCACCCGCGAGTTCGAGCAGATGGAGATGGAGTTCTTCGTCAAGCCGGGCGAGGACGAGCAGTGGCAGGAGTACTGGATGGAGCAGCGCTGGAACTGGTACACCGGCCTCGGCATGCGCGAGGAGAACATGCGGTGGTTCGAGCACCCGGCGGAGAAGCTCTCCCACTACTCCAAGCGCACCGCTGACATCGAGTACCGCTTCCGCTTCGGAGGCAGCGAGTGGGGCGAGTTGGAGGGCGTCGCCAACCGCACGGACTACGACCTGAAGGCGCACTCCAAGGCCTCGGGCACGGACCTGTCCTTCTTCGACCAGGAGGCCGGCGAGCGCTGGACCCCCTACGTCATCGAGCCGGCGGCCGGTGTCGGCCGCTCGGTCCTGGCCTTCCTGCTGGACGCCTACATCGAGGACGAGGCGCCCAACGCCAAGGGCGTCATGGAGAAGCGCACCGTGATGCGCCTCGACCCGCGCCTGGCGCCGGTCAAGGTCGCGGTCCTGCCGCTGTCCCGCAACCCCCAGCTCTCGCCGAAGGCCAAGGGCCTCGCCGCCGACCTGCGGCAGAACTGGAACATCGAGTTCGACGACGCCGGCGCCATCGGCCGCCGTTACCGTCGCCAGGACGAGATCGGTACGCCGTTCTGCGTCACCGTCGACTTCGACACCCTCGACGACAACGCGGTGACGGTGCGCGAGCGCGACACCATGAAGCAGGAGCGCGTCTCGCTGGACCAGATCCAGGCGTACCTCGGCGCCCGACTGCTCGGCTGCTGATCCGCCGCATCTGCTGATCCGTCGCATCCGCTGGATGAGGCCCCCGGTTCCCCGAACGGAACCGGGGGCTTCGTGCACACTGGGCACAATCGTCCACAGGAGGCTCGGATGCCGTCCATGACCACGAGCAAGGTCAGCAGATGGGACCAGCACGGCCGTGAACACATAGTCCACGTAAGGAAGTCGGGGATGCAGCGGCAGTTGAGCTGCGACACCTGCGACTGGCGCAAGGGGGCGCAGTTCCTGCCCTGGCTCAAGGCCGAGGAGCACCTCGCCGAGGCGCACCAGGCAACGGTCGACCCGACGGCGACGTAGCCGAAGCCCCAGTCGAAGCCACCGTCGTGGCCTGCGTGGAGCCCGCCGCGCGTCGCCCCGCAGGCGCCGTACCCTTGTTGCCCGTTGCCCGTTGCCCGTCGTCAGGCGCGCAGGCCGCGCAGCAGCAGATCCGAGACGGCGGTGAACTCGGCGACGATGGCGGGTTTCTGCCACTCGGCGGCATACGCCGGGTCGTGGAAGCGCGCCGTCGCGTCGAAGACCGCCTGGGCGGCGGCCGCGGGGTCGTCCACGGCGAACTGCCCGTCGGCCACCCCCTCCTCGATCATCTCCCGCAGCTGGCCCACCAGTTCGCGGATGTGCTCCTCGACCACGGTGCTCTCGCCCATCAGCACCTCATAGGTGGCGAACAGCTCCGGATCGTCACCCGCTTTGTGCCGCTTGGCCTCGAACAGCGCCTCCAGCCACTGCCGCAGCTTCGCCGGGGCGGGCTGGGCCGAGGCGTGCAGGATCTCGGTGAGCGCCAGCTCCGTGCGGGTCAGCCAGCGACCGGTCACGGCCTCGCGCAGGGCGGCCTTCGTGCGGAAGTGGCGGTACACGCTGCCGTGGCTGACGCCGAGCGCCCGGGCCACGTCGACCACGGTCGCCTTGGCGGGGCCGTAGCGGCGCAGCACGTCCTCGGTGGCTTCGAGGATGCGCTCGGGAGTCAGCGGATCGGGTGGCGGCGTCATCGCGGGTGTGCTGCCTTTCGGGGGCGTCGAGCGGCTTCGGGCGGCTTCGGGCGGCTGGGGGCCGGCGGCCGGACCGGGTCTCGCGTACGGCTTCCCGGCGGTGTCGCCGAGCCCCGCTGACCGTACCCGGAGGTCAGCGCTCGCTGTCCAGGTGGGCCATCTGGCTGTCGGGGTAGCGGGCGCCCGCCGCCGCGCCGGCCGGGACGGCCTCCTCGATCGCGGCGAGATCGGCCGCGGTCAGCTCCACGTCCAGGGAGCCGAGAGCCTCGGTCAGCCGGTCGCGCCTGCGGGCTCCGACCAGCGGCACGATGTCCGCGCCCTGGGCGAGGACCCAGGCGATGGCGATCTGCGCGACCGTGACGCCCTTCTGCTCGGCGATCTTGCGGAGCGCGTCGACCAGGTCGAGGTTGTGCTGGAGGTTCTCGTCCTGGAAGCGGGGGCTCATGGTCCGGAAGTCACCGGCGGCCAGCTCGCGGTCACGGGTGAAGTGGCCGCTGATCAGACCGCGGGAGAGCACCCCGTACGCCGTGACGCCGATGCCGAGCTCCCGGCAGGCGGGCAGGATCTCCGCCTCGATGGACCGGGAGATCAGCGAGTACTCGATCTGCAGATCGGAGATCGGGGCGACGGACGCCGCCCGCCGGATCGTCTCCGCGCCGACTTCGGAGAGGCCGACGTGGCGGACGTGTCCGGCCTCGACCAGCTCGGCGATGGCTCCGACGGTCTCCTCGATCGGGACGTCGGGGTCGAGCCGGGCGATCCGGTAGACGTCGATGTGGTCGAGGCCCAGCCGCTGGAGTGAGTAGGCC
The DNA here is from genome assembly GCF_036226405.1 of Streptomyces sp. NBC_01260. Lineage (NCBI taxonomy): Bacteria > Bacillati > Actinomycetota > Actinomycetes > Kitasatosporales > Streptomycetaceae > Streptomyces > Streptomyces sp. NBC_01260. The sequence continues at coordinate 5,844,669 of NZ_CP108464.1, forward strand.
GCGAAGTTCTTGACCGCTGCCGGGCGGCCGTCATAGCCGCTGAAGCCGCCCTCGACCGTCCGCAGTGCGCCGAACTTCACGCTGGTCAGGGCCTGTTCCCGGGCGGCGGCGGGGGCGGTGCGCAGGGCCTCGTTGATCAGTAGCTCGTTGTGGCCCATGCCGTAGAAGTCGCCGGTGTCCAGCAGGTTGATGCCGGTGTCGAGCGCGGCATGAATGGTGGCGACCGACTCGGCGCGGTCGGCCTCGCCGTACAGCGCGGACATTCCCATGCAGCCGAGGCCGAGCGCGGAGACCTGCGGGCCGGTGGAGCCGAGGGTGTGGGTGCGAAGGGCGGTCATGAGGAACTCCCGAGTGGGCGGAGGAGAGCGGAGAGGAGAGCGGAGTGTCATGCATGCATATCGACCATGACATACGCGATGACAGATTTCAATATCTGTCAGTCCATGTTCCCTCTTCGGGGTGATCCGGCCGGACGAAAATCCGGTGCTGGAGCCGCTCCGGGCGCGGTACCGTTTCGGCATGTCTCCGTTCTTCCAGATCTACGAGTGAGCGCGCGGCGGGTCCGACCACCCGCCGCCCACCGGATCGATCCAGGGTCGTTTCAGACCTCACTTTCACCATGAATGGGAGAACCCCGTGGCCAAGAGCCGTAACAACCTTCTCGGCGTCGGCGGACAACGGAAGAAGCTGTCCCGCGCCGAGCAGCAGGGCGCAGGTCCCGAGCGCAACGCCGACCGGAAGACAGCGGCCGAGCAGAAGCAGGAGCTGCTGCGCAAGATGCGGGAGCGTGCCGGCCACCCCGAGCAGGCGGACGACGCCGCCGAGCGGGACGCCCCGGCACAGGACGCCGCCGAGCAGGACGCCCCGGCACAGAGCTGACGCCCGCTCGCAGTGAGCGGGCCGCACCACACGTACGACCGTGGCCCGGAACACCTGAGGTGTTCCGGGCCACCGGCGTTCCGGACGTGCTCAGGCGACCGTGCGCGGCAGCCTCAGGCTCAGCAGCGTCGTCAGCACCACCGTGCCCAGCTGCACCAGCAGCGTCACGATCAGCGCGTCCCGCATCCCCGACCCCGGTGCCAGCGAAAGGAACAGCGAACCGAGCGTCGCCACGCCCAGCGCCAGCGCCGCCTGCTGAGTCGTCGTCATGACTCCGCCGCCCACGCCGGCCCGCTCCGGCGGCACGTCGGAGAGCACGATGCGGAACAGGACGGGCAGCTGGAGCCCCTGGCCGAGACCGGCGATCGCCATCCCCGGCATCAGCCCAAGCAGCCCCAGTCCGGACCAGCCGCGCCATACGGTGAGTGCCAGCACCACCACGCCGAGGGCCTGGATGAGCCCGCCGGCCGTCACGACCCGGCTGCCGTACCGCTGCACCAGCCCCGGACCGGCCAGCGAGGCGACGAAGAAGGCCGCCGCCATCGGGGCCATCGACAGGCCGGACGCCGCCGGACCCAGCTTCAGGCCCTGCTGGAGCGCCACCGCGATGACGAACATGAAGCCGCCGAAGCCGACCGAGAACGGCAGCACCAGCGACAGCCCGCGCCGCAGCGAGTCGAGCCGCAGCAGGCTCGGCGGGACCAGCGGGATCCGGCCGCTCCGGTCGGCCCGCCGCTCCACCCGGTAGAAGGCGGCCGCGGTGAACGGGAACAGCGCCAGCGAGACCCAGGTCCACAGCGGCCAGCCCGCCGCACGCCCCTCGGTCAGCGGGGCCAGCAGCGTGACCAGTGACGCGGCGAGTAGCAGCGTGCCCGGTACGTCGACCGGCGCGGGCCGCTCCGAGCGCGTCTCCGGCACCGAGCGGGCCGCCAGTACCAGCCCCACCGCCGCCACCGGAACGTTGACCAGGAACACCGACCGCCAGCCCGCGCTCTCGCCGAGCACCGACGACAGCGGCGCGGCGGCGACCAGTACCCCGCCCAGGATCTGGCCCGCGACCATGGAGAGTCCGGCTGTCGCCCCGTACAGGCTCATCGCCCTGGCCCGCCGGTGTCCCGAGGTGGCCGCCTGGATGGTGGCGAGCACCTGCGGCAGCATCAGCGCCGCCGCGGCGCCCTGGGCCACCCGTGCCCCGACCAGCGTCCAGGCGTTCGGTGCGAGCCCGCAGGCCAGTGAGGTGAGCCCGAAGGCCGCGATGCCCAGCAGGAAGAGCCGGCGCCGGCCGGCCATGTCGCCGAGCCGGCCGCCGAGTACGAGCAGGACGGCGTAGGCGAGCCCGTAGCCCGCGACGACGAGTTCCAGCAGCGCGGGACCCGCGGCCAGATCGTGGTCGATGGTGGGGAGGGCGACGTTCACGATGAAGAAGTCGATCAGGGGAAGAGCCGCACCCAGCAACACGGTGAACAGACCCAGCGCGCCGAGCACCGGCGTGGGGTGGTCGTGCCGCACCACGGGGGCGGCGGTGGTGGCGGATGTCTTCGATCGTACGGAGGAATCACTCACGGCATCGACGATGGCTCTTCCCGAAGCCTGGTACCAGAGTTTCTTTATCCTGGTACAAGTAGCACCCGGCATGGTGTCGGGCCGTCCAGCAAGCTGGAGGAATGACGACGATGGCGACCGCGGCCGGGACGGGCCCCGTAGTCCCAGAGGCCCCCGAGGTCCGGGAAACCCCCGAGGTCCCGGAGACCGAGATCCGGCGGCACGAGCTCGCGGACTTCCTGCGCAGCCGCAGGGAGCGGATCACCCCCGAGCAGGTGGGCCTGGTACGGGGTCGCCGCAGGCGTACTCCGGGGCTGCGCCGCGAGGAGGTGGCCCAGCTCTCCGCCGTCGGCGTCACCTGGTACACCTGGCTCGAACAGGCCCGGGACATCCAGGTCTCGCCCCAGGTCCTCGACGCGCTCGCCCGCGCATTGCTGCTCGACCGCAGCGAGCGCCGCCACCTCTTCTCCCTCGCCGGGGCCATCGATCCGGCACCCGGCACGGAGTGCCCGAGCATCACCCCGGCGCTGCGCGCGATGCTGCGGCAACTGGAGCCGATTCCCGCCTGCGTCCAGAACAGCCGGTACGACATCCTCGCCCACAACCGGACCTACGGCCGGTTGCTCTGCGACCTGGACGCCGTCGCACCCGAGGACCGCAACATCATGCTGCTGGCCTACACGAACGAGGAATGGCGTTCCACCGTCATGGACATCGCCGAGGTGACCCGCTTCCTGACGGCCAAATTCCGGGCCGCGATGGCCGAACATCTCGCCGAACCTTCCTGGAAGGCCCTGCTCAAGCGGCTGGAGACGGTGTCGCCGGAGTTCCGCGAGACCTGGCTGCGGCACGAGGTCGTCGGCCCCGGCGGCCGGTCCAAGATCTTCCGCAACGCGTACGTGGGGCTGCTGCGCGTGGAGACCTCGGACCTCTGGCTGGGCCCGTCGGCCGGGCCGCGGCTGGTCACCTACGTACCGCGCGACGAGGAGACCCATGAGCGGCTCCAGCGGCTTCAGGCCCTGGTGCTCGCCGACGAGGACTGACTTCCGGACCGGCCCGACTGATCCACGGCCCGGCCTCCCGCAGGGCCGTGCCCCGCCGCCGAAGAGCCACCGCCCGCCGAGGAGCCACCGCCCGCAGACGGGCCGTCCGCCGTCGCGGCCCCCTCCAGCCGTTCAGCGGTCCGGCGTGCGGTGCCGCGCGCCCAGCGCCCGCTGCTCACTGCCCCGACCAGCAGGACGCACACCCCGCAGCCGGTGATGATCCACCAGACGGGTCTGCTCGCCGCCACGAAGTCGCCGGCCGGTCCGATGCCGTCCGAGGAGCCGGCGCCGGCCATCCCCGCCGCCAGCACCGCCCCGATCACGGCGACGCCCAGCGTCTGCCCGATCTGACGGCTCGTCGAGGCGACCGCCGCGGCCACGCCCGCCTGGGACCGCGGCATACCGGAGACGGCGGTGTTGGTGATGGGCGCGTTCACCGAGCCGAAGCCCAGCCCGAACAGCACATAGCCGGTGAACATCAGCATGTTGTCGGTCTCCGCGTCGAACAGCGCGAACATGAGACCGCTCGCCGCCATGGCGACCCCCGCGACCAGGAGCGGGATACGCGGCCCCCGGCTGGCGACCATGCGACCCGAGAGCGGCGGCAGGACACAGACCACCGCCGCCATCGGGAGCATGTACAGACCGGCGCCCAGTGCGCTCAGTCCCCGTACGTCCTGCAGGTAGAGCGTGTTGACGAAGAGGAAGCCGCCGAGCGCGGCGAAGGCGCTGACCGCGATGACGGTGGCCCCGCTGAACGGGGCGCTGTGGAAGAACCGCAGATCGATCAGCGGATCGGCGCGCCGGGGTTCGTACACCAGCAGGCCGGTCAGCGAAGCCGCCGCGACCCCGGCGAACAGCAGGATCTCCGCGGAGGCCCACCCCTTCTGCGGCGCCTCGATGATCGCGTACGTCAGCGAACCCAGCAGCGCGATCACCAGCAGCTGGCCCACCGGATCGGGGCGGCGGGCCTTCGCGGCGCGCGACTCGGGAACGTACTTCCAGGTCAACAGCAGTGCGGCGATGCCGACCGGCAGATTGATCCAGAAGATCGACCGCCAGCCGACCGAATCGACCAGACTGCCGCCGACCACCGGTCCCGCGGCCATCGAGATACCGACGACACCGCCCCAGGCACCGATCGCCCGCGCGCGTTCGCGCGGCTCGGTGAAGGTGTTGGTGATGATCGACATCGCGACCGGGTTGAGCATGGAGCCGCCGACGGCCTGCACCATCCGGAACACGATCAGCGTCTCCAGACTGGGCGCGATCGAGCAGAGCGCCGAGCCCAGGGTGAAGAGGACGAGTCCGGCCTTGAAGACCTTGCGCCGGCCGATCCGGTCGGCGGTGGAACCCGCGAGCATGAGCAGGGAGGCGAGGACGAGTGTGTACGCGTCGATCGTCCACTGCATCCCCGCGACGCTCGCGTGCAGGTCCTGGCGCATGGAGGGGAGGGCGACGTTCAGGACGGTGCTGTCCAGGCTGACGATCAGCAGACTCATGCAGCAGATCGCCAGCACCAGCATCCGTCTCCGGTGGCTGAGCTCGGGCATACATGGATAGTACGGCTAACTAACGACTATCGCTGCCGGTACCGTGCATCCTCGGCAGGCACAGGCACAGGCACAGGCACAGGCACAGGCACAGGCACAGGCACAGGCACAGGCACAGGCACCGCAGGCGCAGTCCGGCCGCAGGAGCGCTTCTCCGCGTACACCCTGAGCGGTCTCCACATACGCCCGGAGCAGTTCTCCGCGTACGCGACAATGGGGGAATGACCACGCTCGCCCCCTCGCCCCAGCTGCTCCGCATCGGCCCGCACACCGTGCAGCCGCCGGTGGTCCTCGCCCCCATGGCCGGCATCACCAACGCGCCCTTCCGCACGCTGTGCCGGGAGTTCTCGGGCGGCAAGGGGCTGTTCGTCAGCGAGATGATCACGACGCGGGCGCTGGTCGAGCGCAACGAGAAGACCATGCAGCTCATCCGCTTCGACGCGAGCGAGACCCCGCGCTCCATCCAGCTGTACGGAGTGGACCCGGTCACGGTCGGCAAGGCCGTCCGCATGATCGTCGACGAGGACCTCGCCGACCACATCGACCTGAACTTCGGCTGCCCGGTCCCCAAGGTCACCCGCAAGGGCGGTGGCTCGGCGCTTCCGTACAAGCGGCCGCTGCTGCGCGCGATCCTCCACCAGGCAGTCTCCAACGCCGGCGAGCTGCCGGTCACCATCAAGATGCGCAAGGGCATCGACGACGACCACCTCACCTACCTCGACGCCGGCCGGATCGCGGTGGAGGAGGGCGTCACGGCGATGGCCCTGCACGGCAGGACCGCTGCCCAGCACTATGGCGGCACCGCCGACTGGGACGCCATCGCCCGCCTCAAGGAGCACGTCCCGGAGATCCCCGTCCTGGGCAACGGCGACATCTGGTGCGCGGACGACGCCCTGCGGATGATGCGCGAGACCGGCTGCGACGGCGTGGTCGTGGGCCGCGGATGCCTGGGCCGCCCCTGGCTCTTCGGCGACCTGGTGAGCGCCTTCGAAGGTACGGGGACGAGGCAGACACCCTCCCTGCGCACCGTCGCGGACGTCATGCTGCGGCACGCGACGCTGCTCGGCGAGTGGATCGGCGACGAGAGCCGGGGCGTGATCGACTTCCGTAAGCACGTGGCCTGGTACCTCAAGGGCTTCGCGGTCGGTTCCGAGATGCGCAGGAACCTCGCGGTCACCTCCTCGCTGGAGGAGCTGGGCTCGCAGCTGCACGAGCTGCGGCTGGACCAGCCGTGGCCGGACGGCGCCGACGGCCCCCGTGGACGTACCTCGGGCAACAACCGGGTGGTTCTCCCGGACGGTTGGCTGAAGGACCCGTACGACTGCTCGGGCATCAGCGCGGACGCGGAACTGGACACGTCGGGGGGCTGAGACCCGCTGGACCGCTGGGGGTGGAGGGGCACCGCGTGCCGCTCCGCCCCCTTCGCTCGTTTGAGCGAGCCGCCTGGTCGGAATCGGCGACATCGGGCTCGATATTCGGCCAGATTCTGCCGAGGTGGCTGATCTCGAGGTCTGGCCGGTCGGCTGCCTCGTCACCGAGTGGCGCCATGTGACCGTCAGATCACCCACGGCTGCCCGGGAGGCGTCCGGATGGTGACATCTGAGCGCCACTTCCGGCGTGATCCTCGCCACCCTTGAGGGGTGTATCGCTCAGATGAGCATCACAACCCGGGGTGCATTTCTCAAATGATGGCACTGGGTGCCAGAGGGCTCCACTTTGATCGATCGATCCTTCTGTTACGTACCGTCGCGATCCTCGAGGATGATGGGTGCGCTGCGTGATTATTCGTTCAAGGAGTGAATGCATTCGCTCGAACAGCTTGTTCGTAGGGTCACTTTCGATCTGCTGGCGGATGGGTGGTTGCGGCCGCACGACGCGCAAGTGGACGTACCCAGACACCTTCGATCTGGGTATGTTCCTCGCCGTCAGGGCAGCCACCGCGTCCTCGAGGAGTCGAGACCCGTGTCGGAAAACAAAGATCCCCATGTATCCACCCCGGAATCCCGGGAGCCTGCGGGTCAGAAGTTCGTTTATGACTTCACCGAGGGCAACAGGGATCTGAAGGACCTGCTCGGCGGGAAGGGTGCCAACCTCGCCGAGATGACCAATCTCGGGCTCCCCGTCCCTCCGGGCTTCACCATCACCACCGAGGCGTGCAAGGTCTACCTCGGCAGTGGTGAGGAGCCGGCCGCGCTGCGCGACGAGGTGAGTGCGCACCTCGACGCCCTTGAGACGCGGATGGCCAAGAAGCTCGGCCAGTCCGACGACCCGCTGCTGGTCTCCGTCCGCTCCGGCGCCAAGTTCTCGATGCCGGGCATGATGGACACGGTCCTCAACATCGGCCTCTCCGACGCGTCCGTCGTCGGTCTCGCCACCCAGAGCGGCGACGAGCGGTTCGCGTGGGACTCCTACCGTCGGCTCATCCAGATGTTCGGCAAGACCGTCCTCGGCGTCGACGGCGACCTCTTCGAGGAGGCGCTGGAGGCCGCCAAGGAGGCCAAGGGCGTCACCGTCGACGTGGATCTCGACGCGGCCGACCTGAAGAAGCTGGTCAAGCAGTTCAAGAAGATCGTCACGCGGGACGCCGGACGCGACTTCCCGCAGGACCCCCGCGAGCAGATGGACCTGGCCATAAAGGCCGTCTTCGACTCGTGGAACACCGACCGGGCCAAGCTCTACCGCCGCCAGGAGCGCATCCCCGGCGACCTCGGCACCGCGGTCAACGTCTGCTCCATGGTCTTCGGCAACCTCGGCCCCGACTCGGGTACGGGTGTCGCCTTCACCCGCGACCCGGCCAGCGGCCACCAGGGTGTCTACGGCGACTACCTGCAGAACGCGCAGGGCGAGGACGTCGTCGCCGGCATCCGCAACACCGTGGCGCTCGCCGAGCTGGAGTCCATCGACAAGAAGTCGTACGACCAGCTGATCGCGATCATGGAGACGCTGGAAACCCACTACCGGGACCTCTGCGACATCGAGTTCACCATCGAGCGCGGCCGGCTGTGGATGCTGCAGACCCGGGTCGGCAAGCGCACCGCCGGTGCCGCCTTCCGGATCGCCACCCAGCTCGTGGACCAGGGCCTCATCGACGAGGCCGAGGCGCTGCAGCGGGTCAACGGCGCGCAGCTGGCGCAGCTGATGTTCCCGCGCTTCGATGACACGGGAGCGCGCGGCGGGGAGGGGCCGCAGCTGCTCGGCCGCGGCATCGCGGCGTCTCCGGGCGCGGCGGTCGGCAAGGCCGTCTTCGACTCGTACACCGCGATCAAATGGTCCCGTTCCGGCGAGAAGGTCATCCTGATCCGCCGTGAGACCAACCCGGACGACCTCGACGGCATGATCGCCGCCGAGGGCATCCTGACCTCGCGCGGCGGCAAGACCTCGCACGCCGCCGTCGTCGCCCGGGGCATGGGCAAGACCTGTGTCTGCGGTGCCGAGGAGATCGAGGTCGACACCAAGCGCCGCCGGCTGACGGCCGGGACCACGGTCGTGGAGGAGGGCGACCTCGTCTCCGTCGACGGATCGACCGGCAAGGTCTACCTCGGCGAGGTGCCCGTCGTGCCGTCGCCGGTCGTCGAGTACTTCGAGGGCCGGATGCACGCGGGCGCCGACGACGCCGACGAGCTGGTCGCCGCCGTGCACCGGATCATGGCGTACGCGGACCGGGTGCGCCGGCTGCGGGTGCGGGCCAACGCGGACAACGCCGAGGACGCCCTGCGGGCCCGTCGCTTCGGCGCCCAGGGCATCGGACTGTGCCGCACCGAGCACATGTTCCTCGGCGCGCGCCGCGAGATGGTCGAGAAGCTGATCCTGGCCGACACCGACCAGGAGCGCGAGACGGCGCTGGACGCGCTGCTGCCGCTCCAGAAGGCCGACTTCATCGAGCTGTTCGAGGCGATGGACGGACTGCCCGTCACCGTGCGGCTGCTCGACCCGCCGCTGCACGAGTTCCTGCCCGACATCACCGAACTGTCGGTCCGGGTGGCGCTCGCGGAGTCCCGCAAGGACGCCAACGAGAACGACCTCCGCCTGCTCCAGGCCGTGCACAAGCTGCACGAGCAGAACCCGATGCTCGGTCTGCGCGGGGTCCGGCTCGGTCTTGTCATCCCCGGCCTGTTCGCCATGCAGGTACGGGCGATCGCCGAGGCCGCCGCCGAGCGCAAGAACGCCAAGAGCGACCCGCGCGCCGAGATCATGATCCCGCTCGTCGGCACGGTCCAGGAGCTGGAGATCGTCCGCGAGGAGGCGGACCGGGTCATCGCCGAGGTCCAGGCCGCCACCGGCACGAACCTCAAGCTGAAGATCGGCACGATGATCGAGCTGCCGCGCGCCGCGCTGACCGCCGGTCAGATCGCCGAGGCGGCGGAGTTCTTCTCCTTCGGCACCAACGACCTGACCCAGACGGTGTGGGGCTTCTCCCGCGACGACGTGGAGGCCTCGTTCTTCACCGCGTACCTGGAGAAGGGCATCTTCGGGGTGTCGCCGTTCGAGACGATCGACAAGGACGGCGTCGGTTCGCTGGTACGCAGCGCCGTCGAGGCCGGCCGGGCCACCCGTCCCGACCTGAAGCTCGGCATCTGCGGCGAGCACGGCGGCGACCCGGAGTCGGTGCACTTCTTCCACGAGGTGGGCCTGGACTACGTCTCCTGCTCACCGTTCCGTATTCCGGTGGCCCGTCTGGAGGCGGGCCGGGCGGCAGCGGAGTCGCGCGGCAGCGACAGCCGCTGACGCGGCGGTACCTACTGATTCCGGAGCTGTCGTCGGCTCACCAGACCCTCACCGACCCGACGGCGGCTACGGAATTCCCGGAGGCGGCGGCACCCTGTGCGAGGGGTGCCGCCGCCTCGTCATGCCCGCCGGACCCGTGGATCCGGCAGCGCGGCGCGGGGCCCGGGACCGTGAGGGCTGTGAGCGACGGCTGTGAGTGGCTGCCTTGAGTGAGCGCTTTCTGCGATTCCTAGCACTCCATTGCTTCGTTTAATGCGCAAAGAGATGAGCCGGAACGGACCGGGGTGCGGCCCATGGATCCCCATCCATGGGCCGCACCCGGCTTACCCCCGCCGGGTGCGGAGCCGCACCATTGCCAACGGCCGCCGAGCGAGCGAAACCCCCCACGGCCTTCACTCGCTCTTCCGGTGGCTCTGGAATCGCAACCCGACGTCGTACAGCCTTTCGGGTGGTACCCGGTCGGGGCGAGACGTTTCACCTCTGGCCGAAACCCCGTGGTGACGTGGTGTGACGACTCGCATACCCTTGCGCGGGGGCAATTGCAGATGCAAGCGTGTGGGGGTTCGGTGCTGCGTATCCATATATCCGGATGGGACCTTTCCAAGGTGCGGATGGCCACCGGGCCGGACGCATTGTGGGAGACCATTCTCAGTTTTCATCGGCTGAGGGACCGGCGCGCTTCCACGGTGTTCGGGAAATGGCGCGCGGAAACCCGTCCGCGGCTGGATGGTGAAGTACGTCTGCTGTCCGCCGTGGTTCCGGTGAGCGGCTATTTCCCGGACTTTCTGACGCCTTCTCAGGAGGGTTCGGAGCCACTGGACTTCAGCACCGGAATCGAGGCCCTGCGAGACACCCCGCCCGAGCGGCTGCGGGCCGAACTGGCGATGCTGGGCGCCGGGGGAGCGGCCGGCGGCCGTGCCGCCACGGCCCTGCGGGCGGTCCGGCCGGTGCGACTGGACGCGCTTCGGGAAGGGCGCTCCGAGCCACTGGGCCGGCTCATCGGGGCGCTGCGCTGCTACCACCGCGCCGCGGTCGAACCGTACTGGCCGCATATCCAGGCCGGCGTCGAGGCCGACCGCGCCGTCCGGGGGCGCGCCCTGCTGGACGGCGGCGCGGACGAACTGCTCGCCTCGCTCCCGCCGGTGATCCGCTGGCGGGCGCCGGTGCTGGAGGCGGATTACCCGGTCGAGCGCGAACTGCACCTGGACGGGCGCGGGCTGCTCCTCCAGCCGTCGTTCTTCTGTCGCGGCGCCCCGGTCGTCCTGCGTGATCCGCTGCTGCCGCCGGTGCTCGTCTATCCGGTCGGCCACACCGGCGCCCCGGTCTTCGCCGAACCGGGCCCCTGGCTCGGCCGGCTCCTCGGCCACACCCGGTCGACGGTCCTGCGGACCATCGGTGACGGCTGCACGACCAGTGAGCTCGCCCGCCGGGCCGGGGTCTCCCTCGCCTCGGCGAGCCAGCATGCCTGTGTGCTGCGCGAGGCGGGCCTGGTGCACACCCTGCGCCACGGCAGCTCGGTCCTGCACACGGTGACTCCGCTGGGCGGCTCGCTGCTGCGGGGCGGCGCGCCGCTCGCCGTGTCGTGAGGCGTACCGGGACCGTCGGCCGCGAGAGTGGTCTTCTCGTCCGGCGCCGATGAGTTTCCGGCGGCCCCGGCGTCTACCTGTCGTAACGAGTTCGCGGAACACGCACAGGACTCACCCACCGAGAGAGCGGGACGGCCATGCCTCAGATGATCTTCGTGAACCTGCCGGTCAAGGACCTGGAGACGACCAAGGGCTTCTTCGGGAAGCTGGGGTTCTCCTTCAACCCGCAGTTCAGCGACGAGAACACCGCGTGTCTCGTCATCAGCGACACGATCTTCGCCATGCTGCTCACCGAGCCGCGCTTCAAGGAATTCACCAAGAAGGAGATCTCGGACGCCTCGAAGACCACCGAGGTGCTCCTGGCGCTCAGCGCCGAGAGCCGCGAGAAGGTGGACGAGATGGCCGACGCGGCGCTCGCCGCCGGCGGCTCGCCCGCCAACGAGCCCCAGGACCTCGGCTTCATGTACGGCCGGTCCTTCCAGGACCCCGACCACCACATCTGGGAGGTCGTGTGGATGGACCCGTCCGCCGTCGAGGGCCAGGGCTGAGCCTGCCGTGCAGGGGGGCGGCGGCCGATCGGAGCGCCCCCGCCCCCGGCCCGGGCCACGGTCCCGGGGAAATCGGGCCCCAGGAGATCGGACCTCCCGGGAATCAGACCCCGAGGCCCGCGAAGGTGACCCCGGTCAGCTGCTCCGACGCCACCCACAGCCGCTCGCTCGCCACATCGTTGAGCGTCCAGCCCGCCCGCCAGGACGGAGCGGGCGCACCGCGCCAGCCCAGCAGCCGCGGACCGGTGAACGAGTCGGGCCGGACGCCGGGTGCGGTGGCCGCGTACAGGGTGGGCAGGGCGCCCATGGCCGCGGGCTGGGCGATGATCCGGTTGCCGAGCTCGATGACCCGCTCCGCCGTCCTGCGGTTCTCCATCCGGACGCCCGCGGTCTGCAGATTGGTCGACGCGTAGCCCGGGTGCGCGGCGGCGGCGACCAGCCCGCTGCCGATGGCGGCGGTCCGCCGGGCCAGCTCGTGCACGAACAGCAGGTTGGCCGTCTTCGAGCGGCCGTAGGCGATCCAGCGGCGGTAGTTCCGCTCACTGTTGAGATCGCCCATGTCGATGTTGGACAGCACGTGCAGACCGCTGGACACGCTCACCACCCGCGCACCCGGGGTGCCGAGCAGCCTCGGCAGCAGCAGCCCGGTGAGGGCGAAGTGGCCGAGGTGGTTGACGCCGAACTGGGTCTCGAATCCGTCGGCGGTTCTCCCGTACGGAAGGGCCATCACACCGGCGTTGTTGATGAGCAGATCGAGCCGGTCCGCGGTGTACGCCGCGGCGAACTCCCGTACCGACGACAGATCGGCCAGATCCAGCGCGGCGAACTCCACGTCAGCGTCCGGTACCGCGGCGCGGATGCGGGCCGCCGCCTCCTTGCCACGGCGCTCGTCGCGGCAGGCGAGCAGCACCCGGGCACCGCGTCGCGCCAGCTCCCGTGCGGTGATCAGCCCGATACCGCTGTTGGCTCCCGTCACCACGGCCGTACGGCCGCTCTGGTCGGGAAGGTCGTTCGCGTACCGGCGCTGGGTCATGGATCAAGCGTACGACCGGACGGTCCAATGGCCGGAAGGGGCCGGTCGCCCGGCCCCTTCCGGCCACTTTCCGTGCGGGGAGTCCCGCTCAGTCCGCGCGGACCTCGAAGACCGGAACGGAGACCCCGTCGTCGTCCAGCCAGGTGGAGGTGCGCTCCAGCCGGTCCGCGGTGCGGATGCGGAGCATCAGGAACCGGTCGGTCAGCCGCACCGGTTCGGCGTCGGACAGGTCCTGGGCGAGCAGGTCCGCGTGGCGCGGGGTGGCTCCGCCGTTGCCGCCCAGGTACAGGTTCCAGCCGCCGACGGTGGCGACGATCCCGAAGCCCTTGCCGCGGGCCTCCGCGCACTCCCGGGCGCAGCCGGAGACCGCCGACTTCAGCCTGTGCGGGGAGCGCAGGCTTCGGTATCACAGCTCCAGACGGTTCGGCCTGTGTGCTCATGGTGGAAGCGTGTCCGGTGTTACCCGAGCAAGCTCAGGGTTCGCTCAACTTTTCTGCCGCGGGGGCAGGGCGGTTGGACGCGACACGTGCCGTTTCCTTAGGGTCGCGATCATGCCTGACATAACCGTGACCACCCTCGTCGTGCTGTGCCTCGCCGCGGGCGCGGCCGGCTGGATCGACGCGGTGGTCGGCGGCGGCGGACTGCTCCTGCTGCCCGCACTGCTGCTGGGGCTGCCGCACGTCCCCGCCGCGCACATCCTCGGCACCAACAAGGCGGTCGCCATCGTCGGCACGTCCGGCGCCGCCGTCGCCTACGCGCGCAAGGCGCCGGTGAAGGTCGGCACGGCGCTGCGGATCGGCCTCGCGGCCCTGGCCGGATCGATGACCGGTGCCTTCTTCGCCGCCGGGATCAGCAGCGAGGTCCTTCGCCCGGTGATCATGGTGGTACTGCTGGCGGTCGCGGCGTTCGTGATGCTGCGGCCCCGGTTCGGCAGGGCGCCCGAGGACGGCGCGGCGCCCCCGGCCACCCGGGCCCGCACCGTCACCGCGATCGTCCTGGTGGGCGGCGGCATCGGCCTGTACGACGGGCTGTTCGGACCGGGCACCGGCACCTTCCTGGTGCTGGCGCTGACCGCGGTGCTCCACCTCGATCTGGTGACGGCCTCCGCCAACGCGAAGATCGTCAACGTCTGCACCAACGGCGGCGCGCTGGCGATGTTCGCCTATCAGGGCAACGTGATGTGGCAGCTGGCCGGCCTGATGGCGGTGTTCAACCTGGCGGGCGGCCTGGTCGGGGCGCGGATGGCGCTGAGCAGGGGCACTGAGTTCGTCCGTGGGGTGCTGCTGGTCGTGGTGTTCTCGCTGGTCGCGAAGCTCGCCTTCGACCAGTGGAACGCGTGAGCGCCGGGGGCCGGCCCGGTGCCGGGGAACTCGGTGTCGGCGCCCCGGGCTTCAGCACCACGGGTGTCAGCGCCATGAGTGTCGGCGTCCTGGGTGTCAGCGCACTGAGGTGAGGTGCGCGTAGGCCACCACGTTGCCCTCGTAACCCGTCGACTCGGAGAATCCGCCGCCGCAGGTGATCAGCCGCAGCGAGGCGTGTTCGGAGGCCCCGTACACCCGCTTGTCGGGGAAGTCCTTGCTGTCGTAGACCTCGATGGCGTCGAGCGCGAAGACGGCGGTGCGGCCGTCCTGCCGGAGCACCTCGACGGTGCTGCCCTTCTTCAGCGAGCCCAGGTCGTAGAAGACGGACGGGCCCTGGGCGTTGTCGACATGGCCCGCGACGATCGCACTGCCCTTGGCACCCGGCGGGGTGCCGTCCTTGTACCAGCCGACGATGTCGGTGTTCCCGGCCGGAGGCACATCGAGGCTGCCGTCCGGGCCGAGCCCGAGCCGCATCATCGGGGCGTCCACCCGGATGCTGGGGATCCGGATGCGGACGGGGGCCGAGGGGCGCAGCGGTTCGGCGACCACTGATCCCGGCAGCATTTCCGGCCCGGCGGCGAAGCCCTGGGCGGAGGCCGGGCCCGGCGGGGCCAGACGGGTGTCCGCGCCGTTCTGGATCAGCCAGACACCGGCCAGTGCCGCGACGACGAGCAGCCAGCCCTTGGCCTTCTGGGACACGGTCGTCCTCCGGGTGACGAAGGTGGATGCGGTGACGACGATGGATGCGGTTTCCGTCCCGGCGGCGCTGGGCCACCGGAACGGAAACCAGGCGGTACGGAGCGGTGGAAGCCTCCGTCAGCTGTCGTCCTGCGTGCCGCTCGCCCGGCGACGCAGGAGCCAGGCTCCGCCGACGGCGGTCGCGGCGAGAACGCCGGCGCCCGCCGTGATCTGGGTGGTGTCCGGTCCGACGCTGCCGCCGACACCGGCCCTGACGTGCCCCGTGGGGGCGGTGGGTGCGGCCGAGGTGCGGTGGCCGGAGGAGGTCTCGAAGTCCGACGAGCTCTCCTGCGCGGCGGAGCTCTCGGGCTCGGCCTGGCTCGGCCGCTCGCCGGAGGTGTCGCGGCCCGGAGCCGTGGGGGCGTCCGGCACGAGGGCGGAACCGTCTGCCTCGGCCTCGTCGCGGCCGAGGGAGTCGAAACTGGAGGAGTCGCGGGCAGAGGAGTCGGAGGAGTCCGCGGGGGAGGCCTTCTCGGAGCCGTCCGGAGCCGTGTCCGTCCGGGCGGCTCCGGTGCTGTCCCTGCCCGTGGTGCCGGTGGGGTCGGGGGTGCTCCTGCCCGCGGTGCCGGCGGGGTCGGCGGTGTCCCTGCCCGCGGCACCGGTGGGGTCGGTGCTCTCCCTGCCCGTGGTGCCGGTGGGGTCGGCGCTGCTCCTGCCCGCGGTACCGGCGGGGTCGGCGGTGTCCCTGCCCGCGGCACCGGTGGGGTCGGTGCTCTCCCTGCCCGTGGTGCCGGTGGGGTCGGCGCTGCTCCTGCCCGCGGTACCGGCGGGATCGGCGTCGTCCCTGCCCGTGGTGCCGGCGGCCTTCACCTTGATCTCGCCGGTGGCCCGCTTGCCGTTCTCGCAGGCCACATCGATGCTGTACGGGCCGGGCTCGACGTTGCCCGGTACCCGGAACGAACCGGCCAGGACCTCCTTGAGGGTGGCCGGTGCCAGCGCGAAGCGGGACGCGTCCAGGGAGCTCGCGTCGCCGGTCGCACCGGTGTCACCCCCGCAGGCTTTGGTGTTCACGGTGACCGTGGTCCCCGGAGCCGCGCTCGCCGGGGTGATCTCCAGCGGGCCCAGTTCTTCCCCGTACGCCGACGGGGCGGCGGCACAGAGGCCGAACGCGGCGGCGGCGAGGGCCGCGGCGGCGGTGCCGGTCACGAGGCGAGCAGGACTGCGCATGGGGGGTTCCTCCGGGCAAGGGGCGCTGGCGGGTGTGTCCTGGCTCCGAGCTAACGGCCGGGCGGCCGCCCACGCCTGTTGACACCGAGTCAGCTGCCACCCGCCCGGACCGGCGCAGCCTCCTTGCCATACGGCATGTGTGCAGGTCAGGGCGGTGGTGGCGGGGGAGGTCCGGCACCCTTCGGTATCCGGTGCCGATCGGGTGATGACCCCCGAACGGGGTGTGGTGCACGTCACATGCATGACCTTGCGGTCGAGGGGCACACGCACCACACCCCCCACGGGACGGCGTCCCCCCGCCGCCTCCGGCCGCCGCCCTCATCGGACCCACCCCCCCTGGGCCCGATGAGGGCGGCTCCCTGTCCGCAGAGGTGTGTCAGGGGAGGGGCGCGCTCATGCCGGGGCGGCGGCGGACCACTCGATGACCGGCGGCCGGACCCGGGCGCAGAGCGGCTGGCCCTTGGCGTCGGAGAGCGGCAGCCGTGCGGTGAGATGCCCGGAGCGTGCGGCCGCTTCGAGGGTGTCCGCCCCGATGTCGGCGAACATCAGCTTGGCCCGCCGGAACATCGAGAAGAGCCCGTTCTCGTCGACCGTCCCCCATGACAGGTAGACGAAGCGCCCCCCGAGCCTGTCCTGTACGTACGGCCCGCTGATCTCGACACCGTCCGCGGAGGCGGAGGCGGAGGCGGTGGCGGTGCAGTCCAGGGTCCAGGAGGCTGACGGGGCGTCCCCGGGAAGCAGCCCGAGAAGTTCGCCGGGCCGGTCCTTGCGCTGCACGCCCACGTGGATGTTCTCGTAGCCGGCGAAGTCGCCGCCCGGCCCGCAGGCACGGCCGGGCAGGCGTGAGCCCTCGATATGGATCTGCATGCGCGACTGCGGGCCTTCGGTGGGGATCTCCATGTGCCCATGGTCCCCTCTCGGGGTCCCGCCCTTGACCTGCCGTGCGCCGGGGGCGTCCCGCGGCCCGGTCGGGGGCGGAGGGCTCAGACCGTGTCCCAGGGCGCCCTCTCGTAGGCCGCTTCCAGCCGCCTCATCAGCTCCTCGTCCACCGTGAACGCGGTGTCGTCGATCCGCCGGACCGGCGCCATGCCCTGCGAGTTGGTGACGAAGGCCGACCGGTAGGCCCCCAGCCCGTCCAGCGTCACCGGACTGTGCCGCGACCGGACCCCCATGCCGGGGAACTCCTGCTCCAGCAGGGCCATGGTGGTACCGAGCAGCGCGGGAGCCTGCGGCCAGACGACCGAATCGCCGTCCCAGAAACCGATGTTGGTGAACGACCCCTCGGTCACCGAGCCGTCCGGCAGGGTCAGCACCGCATCGTCGAAGCCCGCGCGGGAGGCGAGGTTCCCGTAGTACGTCTGGCCGAAATCGCCGGGGCGCTTGAGCTGCGGCACGGTACGGGCGTACGGGACGGACATCATGCTCTTCGGTCCGGTGGGCATCCTCGCCGGTCCGCGCACCGTCACCATGACGGTCGTCGCTGTGGCGCCCGGCGGCAGGAACCCGTGCACCCGCACCGAGCCGTCCACGACCCCCGCGCCCCGCAGGGCGTGCCGGATCAGCTCGCGCACCCGTCCGCCGTCCAGCGGGAGTTCGAAGAGCGCCCGGTTCGCG
This sequence comes from Streptomyces sp. NBC_01260, assembly GCF_036226405.1. Lineage (NCBI taxonomy): Bacteria > Bacillati > Actinomycetota > Actinomycetes > Kitasatosporales > Streptomycetaceae > Streptomyces > Streptomyces sp. NBC_01260. The sequence goes on from NZ_CP108464.1 coordinate 5,862,458, forward strand.
CCGTCCAGCCGGTCCAGGTGCAGCCGGAGCCCGCGTACCCGGCCCTCCCTGACCTGCATCGCGGTGAAATGGCCGTAGTTGAAGAAGGCGGCGGTCCGCAGATCGTCCTCGGTGGCCGGATGTCCGTCGAACTCGGCGTACGGGACCGGTGTGACTGCTGGAGTCGTCATGCGTTCCACCGTATGCCGACACGCCCGGCGGAGGGGGCGGTTGCCCGGCGCTTGACCTCAACCATGATTGAGGCGTGAGCCTCTTCCCATGGACCTCACCACAGCCACAGCCACGGCCGCAGTTGCCGCCACTGCCGCCGCCGCCTCCGGCGACGCCCCCCTGAAGGTCGCGGTCATTCTCGCCAGCAACCGCGAGGGCCGCTTCGCCCCCGTCGTCGCCGACTGGTTCCTCTCCCGCACCGACGGCCACCCCGCCGTCGTGACCGACCTGGTCGATGTCGCCGGACTCGACCTCCCGACCGTGCACTCGTACCGCCCCGGATCCGAGGTGCGGGACCGACTGGCCGAGGTCGCGGGCCGGTTGGCGGCCGCCGACGCCTTCGTCGTCGTCACCCCCGAGTACAACCACTCCTACCCGGCCCCGCTCAAGAACCTCATCGACTGGCACTTCACCGAATGGCAGGCCAAACCCGTCGCCTTCGTCTCCTACGGAGGGGTCTCCGGCGGGCTGCGCGCGGTCGAGCACCTGCGGCAGGTCTTCGCCGAACTGCACGCCGTCTCGATCCGCGACACCGTCTCCTTCCACAACGCCGGCGCGCTGTTCGACGACGAGGGCAGGCACCGGGACCCGGCCGGTCCCGACGCCGCCGCGAAGTCGCTGCTCGACCAGCTGGTGTGGTGGGGCCGGGCGCTGCGGGACGCGAAGGAGGTGCGGCCGTACGGCGGCTGACCGGGCGGCAGCGGGCCCCGCACCCGACAATCGGGGGAGGACCGCTGCCGACTCCGAGGAGACCGAAGGTGACTTCGCCCGCATGGCTGACCGTTCTGACCACGACGGACAGTGAGGAGAAGGCCCGGCTGCTGGCGCAGGGCGTGGTGGAGGCGCGGCTCGCCGCCTGCGTACAGATCTCCGCGCCCGTCATCTCGGTCTACCGGTGGCAGAACGCCATCGAGACCACCGAGGAGTGGCAGCTGCTCCTGAAGACCACGGCCGAGCGGTACGACGAACTGGAGGCCCATCTCCAGGAGGCGCACGACTACGACACCCCGGAGATCATCGCGATCCCGGTGGTACGGGGCAGCGCCGGCTACCTCGGCTGGGTGTCGGCGGAGACCGCACCGGTCACCTCGGGAGGGAGCCGAGGGCCCCGGCCGCCGCGATGAGGCGTGCTCACCCGACGTCTGCCGCGAGCGCCGTTTCCACTCCCGGCTCCCGGGGGCCCAGGAACTGCGGGTCGGGCTTGAACAGCGCGTCCAGGGCCGCCTTCCCCGCCGCGGCGATCTCCCGCGTCCCGCCGTAGTACCAGGTCGCGTCGTGCACGGCATCGACCCCGACGCCGTACGCGTCGATCCCCGCCGCCCGGCAGAGCGCGATCGCCCGCCGGACATGGAAGCCCTGGGTCACCAGCACGGCCCGGTCCACCCCGAAGATCTTCTTGGCCCGGACGCACGAGTCCCAGGTGTCGAAGCCGGCGAAGTCGCTGACGATCCTGCTGTCCGGCACCCCGTGCCCGACCAGGAACGTGCGCATCGCGTCCGGCTCGTCGTACTCCACCCGGCTGTTGTCACCGGTCACCAGCACGACCTTCACCTTCTTGTCCCGGTACAGCTCGGCCGCGGCCCGCAGCCGGTTCGCGAGATACGGGGACGGCTTCCCGTCCCACAGCCCCGCCCCGAACACCACGGCGACCTCCCGCGCGGGCGCGTCCGCCGTCGTCCTGACCCGGGCGTCGGCGACCGAGTGCATCCAGGTGGCGGGTGCCAGGCCCAGCACACAGGCGACCATCACCCCCTGCACGGCCCGGCGCCGCCCCCGGCGGGTCCGCGGCAGCCGGGGCCGCAGCCGGGCGGCCGTTCTCCTCAGCCAACCCCGGCCCGTCCCCGCACCCCGTCGCTTCAGCCGCATGAGAGCGCCCTCGTTCCTGTCTGTCCTGTGCCGTACCGAACTGTCCCCTCATGTCTTGACGACAGGACCGGCCAAAGGGTTCTCCGGGGCGGCTGTCGGCGGTATCGGCCGATGCTGCTCCCACGGCTGATCGACTCAGATCTCGACGGCACCCTGCTGCGCGACGACGGCACGCCCCGCGCCCCGCGCCCTGCGCGCGCTCGAGCTGGAGATCAGCGCGCCCCGCGTCACCGAGGCCGGCACCCTGTCGGCGCTGTGCGCCGGGCAGGGCATCGACGCCGCCGAGGTCATCGCCTTCGGCGACATGCCCAACGACCTCACCGTCCTCGACCGGGCCGGCACCGGAACACCCTCAGGAGTTCCCGCCCCTCGACAGCACGGCGCACGAGCCCCTTGCCCCCGCCGCCCAGGCCGCACCGTGGATCGCCGCAGCCCCGCTCGGCGCCCACGGCGATGGCCCAGGCTGCTGCCGCACCGCTACGACCAGGCACGGACGGCCGGTGTCCCGGCACACGAAACTCCTATGAACACACATTTCCTGGCGTCCGCCTGAGCCCTCATGTCAGCCCGGCCGATTAATGTCGACCCCATGGACGGCACGCACCACACGCACGGCACGCAGGAACCGGACACGGCACCCTACGGAGCCGCCGACGCCGAACGCTGGGACACCGAAGCGGACAAACGGCCCGGCCGTACGGCTTTCCAGCGCGACCGCGCCCGAGTGCTCCACTCCGCCGCGCTGCGCCGGCTCGCCGGGAAGACCCAGGTGGTCACCCCCGGCACCCGCAGCTACGCCTGGGACGCCAGCCCCCGGACCCGGCTCACCCACTCCCTGGAATGCGCCCAGGTCGGCCGCGAACTCGGCGCCGCACTCGGCTGCGACCCCGACCTCGTCGAGACGGCCTGCCTCTCCCACGACATGGGCCACCCGCCCTTCGGCCACAACGGCGAGCAGGCGCTCAACGACTTTGCCTCCGACTGCGGCGGCTTCGAGGGGAACGCCCAGTCGCTGCGCCTGCTGACCCGGCTCGAACCGAAGCGCTTCGTCCCCGACCCGCGTACCGGCGAGCTGGTCAGCGTCGGGCTCAACCTGACCCGCGCCGCGCTCGACGCCGCCACCAAATACCCCTGGCCCCGGGGCGCACACCCCACCGACCCCGGCTCGCCGAAGTTCGGGGTCTACGAGGACGACCTGCCGGTCTTCGACTGGTTCCGCAAGGGCGCCCCGCAGGACCGCAAGTGCTTCGAGGCCCAGGTGATGGACTGGTCCGACGACGTGGCGTACTCCGTCCACGACTTCGAGGACGGGCTGCACGCCGGGCACATCGACCCCAACTGCCTGGACGCCGAGCCGGAGCGGCAGGAGATCTGGCAGGTCGCCATCGGACGGTACGTCCCGGCGGACACCGACCCGCAGGAGCTGTCCGAGGCGCTGGACCGGCTCATCGGCCAGGACTGGTGGCCGCACGGCTACGACGGCTCGGCCGTCGCCCAGGCCCGGCTGAAGGACGCCACGAGCCAGCTGATCGGCCGGTTCTGCCTCGCCGCCGAGAGCGGCACCCGCCGGGCGTACGGCACCGGCCGGCTCGGCAGGTACGGCGCCGAGCTCGTCGTACCCCGCGAGGCGCGCAACGAATGCGCGGTGCTCAAGGCGGTCGCCGACCGCTACGTCATGCAGCGCGCCGAACAGGAGGCGATCCGCGCCGACCAGCGGATCGTCATCGCCGAACTGGCCGCGGCGCTGACCGCCCGCGCGCCGGAGGGGCTGGAGCCGCAGCTGCGGGCGCTGTACGAGTCCGCGCCCGACGACCGGTCCCGCAAGCGCGTCCTGGTCGACCAGATCGCCGCCCTGACCGACGCGTCGGCCCGCACCCTGCACCACTCGCTCACCGCGCCCGGCCGATGACCCCCGCACCGGACCCCGTCCGCGCCGTTCCGGCGCCGGCGAAGACCGGCCCTGCCCGCACCGGTGGCCACCCCGGATGCGTCCCGCCGTGGCGTGTCCCGCGGCAATGGGGGCGCGGCGGAGACGTCCGGCCATGTGACAGATGGTGTGCTGGGTGCCCGTATCGCGTGGCCCCGGCCACGTGCCTGGGGTGCCCGTACCGCGTGGCCCGGCCACGTACCTGCCACCCTGTTCCCCGTGGTGCGGCACCGGTCCGCGGACCGGCCCATGACCACTGGGTGTGACCTGATCGGCTCACACCCTCTTTCGCCATCACGCTGCGTGCGGGACGCTCGCAGTTGGCGCCGCGCAGCAAGCACCGAGGAGGCATCAAGTGGTCGACGCACATCGGACGTTCGTCATTGTCGGCGGAGGACTGGCCGGAGCGAAGGCGGCGGAGGCGCTCCGCTCGGCGGGTTTCAGCGGCCGGGTCATCCTGATCGGCGATGAGCGCGACCATCCGTACGAACGCCCACCGCTCTCCAAGGGGTACCTGGCCGGCAAGGAGGAACGCGACAGCGTCTTCGTCCACGAGACGGCCTGGTACGCGGGGGCCGACATCGAGCTCCACCTGGGCCAGCCCGTCACCGTGCTGAACCGCGACGCCCGCTCCGTGGAGCTCGGCGACGGCACCGTCATCCACTACGACAAGCTGCTCCTGGCCACCGGCGCCGAGCCGCGCCGCCTCGACATCCCCGGCACCGACCTGGCGGGCGTCCACCATCTGCGCCGCCTCGCCCACTCCGACCGGCTGCGCAACGTACTGGCCGCGCTCGGCCGCGACAACGGCCATCTGGTGATCGCCGGAGCCGGCTGGATCGGCCTGGAGGTCGCGGCCGCGGCCCGCGGATACGGCGCCGAGGTCACCGTCGTCGAACCGGAGCCGACCCCGCTGCACCGGGTCATCGGCCCCGAGCTCGGCCAGCTCTTCACCGATCTGCACAGCGACCACGGCGTCCGCTTCCACTTCGGCCGTCGGCTCACCGAGATCGTCGGCCAGGACGGCATGGTCCTCGCCGTCCGCACCGACGACGGCGAGGAGCACCCCGCCCACGACGTCCTCGCCGCGATCGGGGCCGCCCCGCGCTCCGCCCTCGCCGAGGCGGCAGGCCTCGACATCGCCCCCCGCGCCCAGGGCGGCGGCATCGCCGTGGACGCCTCGCTGCGCACCAGCGACCCGCACATCTACGCCGCCGGCGACGTGGCCGGCGTGGCCCATCCGGGGCTCGGCACCCGGCTGCGCGTGGAGCACTGGGCCAACGCGCTGAACGGCGGCCCGGCGGCGGCCCGCGCCATGCTCGGCCAGGACGTCTCCTACGACCGTGTGCCGTACTTCTTCTCCGACCAGTACGACCTCGGCCTGGAGTACTCGGGCTGGGCACCGCCCGGCAGCTACGACCAGGTGGTGATCCGCGGCGACGCGGGCAAGCGCGAGTTCATCGCCTTCTGGCTGAAGGACGGCCGTGTGCTCGCCGGGATGAACGTGAACGTGTGGGACGTCACCGACACCGTCCAGGAGCTGATCAAGGCAGGTCAGCCGGTCGACCCGGACGCGCTGGCCGATCCGTCGGTGCCGCTGGAGTCACTGATCTGAGCGATCCGGACCGCCCCGTGCCGGAGCCCGGCAGGCCCCGGCACGGGCGGACCCGGACACCGCCGGCGGCCCGCATCACACCCCGCCCGCACCATGGCTGTCACCGCCCACCCGTAGACTTCACCCGTGGCAGGCAGGATCAATGACGACGACGTGAAGGCGGTCCGGGACGCGGTCCCGATCGACGCCGTCGTTTCCGAGTACCTCCAGCTGCGCAACGCGGGCGGTGGAAACCTCAAGGGCCTGTGCCCCTTCCACGACGAGAAGTCCCCCTCCTTCCAGGTCAGTCCGAGCAAGGGTCTCTTCCACTGCTTCGGGTGCCAGGAGGGCGGCGACACGATCGCCTTCGTGATGAAGATCGACCACCTCCAGTTCTCCGAGGTGGTCGAGCGGCTCGCCGCCAAGGCCGGCATCACCCTGCGGTACGAGGAGGGCGGGTACAACCCCTCCCACCAGCGCGGTGAGCGGATCAGGCTGGTCGAGGCACACAAGGCGGCCGCCCAGTTCTACGTCGAGCAGCTGGACGGCCCCGAGGCCGAGATCGGCCGCAAGTTCCTCGCCGAGCGCGGCTTCGACCAGGCCGCCGCCGCCCACTTCGGCGTCGGCTACAGCCCGGCCGGCTGGGACCACCTCACCCGCTTTCTGCGCGGCAAGGGCTTCAGCGACAAGGAGCTGATCGCCTCCGGCATCTCCCAGGACGGCAGGCGCGGCCCCATCGACCGCTTCCGCGGCCGGCTGATGTGGCCGATCAGCGACACCGCGGGCGACATCGTCGGCTTCGGCGCCCGCAAACTGCGCGACGACGACAACGGCCCGAAGTACCTCAACACCCCCGAGACCGCGATCTACAAGAAGTCCCAGGTGCTGTACGGCATCGACCTGGCCAAGAAGGACATCGCGAAGGCCAGCCGAGCCGTCGTCGTCGAGGGCTACACCGACGTGATGGCCTGCCACCTCGCCGGGATCACCACCGCCATCGCCACCTGCGGCACCGCGTTCGGCGGCGACCACATCAAGATCCTGCGCCGGCTCCTGATGGACAACGGCAGCGCCCGGGTGATCTTCACCTTCGACGGTGACGCGGCAGGCCAGAAGGCCGCCCTGCGCGCCTTCGAGGACGACCAGAAATTCGCCGCCGAGACCTACATCGCGATCGCCCCGGACAACATGGACCCGTGCGATCTGCGGCTGGCCAAGGGCGACGAGGCCGTCCGCGACCTGGTCGAACCCCGCACCCCCCTCTTCGAGTTCGCCCTCCGCCAGATCGTCGGCCGCTACGACCTGGAGACCCCGGCGGGCCGCGCCGCCGCGCTCGACGAGGCCGCCCCCGTCGTCGCCAAGATCAAGACGGGCAGCGTGCAGCGCGAGGTCGCCGTCCAGCTGGCCGGCTTCGTCGGCATCCTGGACCAGGAGTACGTCGTGCACCGGGTCAACCAGCTCGCCCAGTGGGCCCGCGGCCGGGGCGACCAGCGAGGACCCGCGCGCTCCTCCTCCCGCGGCGGCGCGCAGCACCAGCAGGCCCAGGCCCCGGCCGGTCCCTCGGGCCCCTCCGGGCCCGCGCTCAACCTCCGCAGCCCGGCCCACCGCACCGAGCGCGAGCTGCTCAAGCTCGCCCTTCAGAAGCCCGCCCTGGTCTCCCCGGCCTTCGACGCCTACGGCACCGACGAGTTCACCGCCCCGCCGTACGCGGCCGTCCGCGAGTGCATCGCGGAGGTCGGCGGCGCCGAACTGGGTGTCGCCGAGACCCGCGAATACCTCGTCCAGGTACTCGACGCGACCCCCAACGAAACGGTGCGCAAGCTGGTCACCGAGCTGGCGGTCGAGGTCTTCCACGGCAAGTCCATCGACGAGGCCTACGCGGGCGAGCACCTGGTCAAGGTCCGGCTGCGGGCCGTCGACCGCCGGATCGACGACGTCCAGGGCAGCCTCGCCCGGCTCGGCAGCAATGTCGCCCCGGACCATCTGGCCGCGGCGCAGAACGAGGTCTGGGTCCTCCAGCAGTACGCCCAGTCCCTGCGCAACAGCGGAGCCGACGCGCTCTGACCCGCAGGTGGGGCACCCCTGTAGTCGTCCGGTCACGCAACGGACTCAGAAAGTCCCCGCACGCCCCTCGTGGCAGCTGTGTGTCGTACCCCACACTGGGTGGCGGTGCCTGAGTCATCGGAGCGCGGCCGGCCCACCGAACGGTGGTCCTCCATCCCCGCGGTCCGGCAGCGATCACCTGGAGGTCGCCCCCGTGCAGACCCGGACCGTGACCAAAACCGAGCATGTCTCGGCAATCCCCGCGCAGCACCGGGCCGTACGTCATCCGGAGGCCGCGGCGGACCCGCCGTCCCAGGTGCCCGAACGGCAGCAACGGCCCGGGGAGCCACCGGACCCGCAGGACATCCCCGACCCACCCGAGGCGGGGATCATGGAGGAGTCGGCGGAGCTGCCCGAACCTCCGGCGCGCGGCCGGCCGGACACCAGCGGGCCGTCGTCCGATCTGTTCCGGCAGTACCTGCGGGAGATCGGCCGCATCCCGCTGCTCACCGCCGCCGACGAGGTGGAGCTCGCCCGCAGCGTCGAAGCCGGCCTGTTCGCCGAGGAGCGCCTCGCCCGCACCCCGGACCCCGACACCCGCCTCGCCGTCGATCTGGACCGGCTGGTGGTCATGGGCCGGATGGCCAAACGCCGCCTCATCGAGGCCAATCTGCGCCTGGTCGTCTCCGTGGCCAAACGCTACGTCGGCCGCGGGCTGACCATGCTCGACCTGGTCCAGGAGGGAAACCTCGGACTGATCCGCGCGGTCGAGAAGTTCGACTACGCCCGCGGCTACAAGTTCTCGACGTACGCGACCTGGTGGATCCGGCAGGCCATGTCCCGCGCGCTGGCCGACCAGGCGCGGACCATAAGGGTCCCGGTCCATGTCGTCGAACTGATCAACCGCGTCGTACGGGTCCAGCGCCGGATGCTCCAGGAACGCGGCTACGAGCCGACCCCCGAGGAGGTCGCCGGCCAGCTCGACCTGACCCCGGAGCGGGTGGGCGAGGTGCTGCGCCTCGCCCAGGAACCCGTGTCCCTGCACGCCCCGGTCGGCGAGGAGGACGATGTCTCGCTCGGCGACCTGATCGAGGACGGGGACGCCGCGTCCCCGGTCGAGTCCGCCGCCTTCCTGCTGCTGCGCGAACACCTGGAAGCGGTGCTCTCCACGCTCAACGAGCGCGAGCGGAAGGTGGTCCAGCTGCGGTACGGGCTGGCCGACGGGCGGCCCCGCACGCTTGAGGAGATAGGCCGGATCTTCGGCGTGACCCGTGAACGCATCCGGCAGATCGAGTCCAAGACCCTCAACAAACTGCGGGACCACGCCTTCGCCGACCAGCTCCGCGGCTACCTCGACTGAGTGCGCGTACACGCGCACCCGCGCCGGGGCAGCCGCGACGCCGCTCAGTCGACCTCGGCGACCGCCTGCGCGAACTGGGCCGCGTACAGCCGGGCGTACGCGCCGTGCGCCTCCAGCAGCTCGTCGTGCGTGCCCTGTTCGACGATCGAGCCGTTCTCCATCACCAGGATGACGTCGGCGTCCCGGATGGTGGAGAGCCGGTGCGCGATCACGAAGCTCGTACGACCGTGCGCCAGGCGCGCCATCGCCTTCTGGATCAGCACCTCGGTACGGGTGTCGACCGAGCTGGTCGCCTCGTCGAGCACCAGTATCACCGGGTCGGACAGGAACGCCCGCGCGATGGTGATCAGCTGCTTCTCACCCGCGCTGACGCCGGTGCCCTCGTCGTCGATCACCGTGTCGTAGCCGTCCGGCAGGGTGCGGATGAAGCGGTCGGCGTGGGCCGCCCGCGCCGCCTCCTCGATCTGCTCCCGGCCGACCTCGCCCGACGCGCCGTACGCGATGTTCTCCGCGATGGTCCCGCCGAACAGCCAGGTGTCCTGGAGGACCATGCCGATCCCCGACCGCAGGTCGTCGCGCGACATCGTCGCGACGTCCACCCCGTCCAGGGCGATCCGGCCGCCCGTCACCTCGTAGAACCGCATCAGCAGATTGACCAGCGTCGTCTTGCCCGCACCGGTCGGGCCGACGATCGCGACCGTGTGACCGGGTTCGACACTCAGCGACAGGTCCTCGATGAGCGGCTTCTCCGGGTCGTAGCGGAACGAGACGTGCTCCAGCGAGACGCTGCCGCGCAGCTCCTCCGGGTGCGCGCCCTTGCCCGGTGCGGGATCGGCGTCCTGCTCCTCGGCGTCCAGCAGCTCGAAGATCCGCTCGGCCGACGCCACCCCGGACTGCACCAGGTTCGCCATCGAGGCGACCTGGGTCAGCGGCATGGAGAACTGCCGCGAGTACTGGATGAAGGCCTGCACATCACCGATCGACAGCGCACCGGAGGCGACCCGCAGCCCGCCGATCACGGCGATCAGCACATAGTTCAGGTTCGACACGAACATCATCAGCGGCTGCATGATCCCGCTGTTGAACTGCGCCTTGAACCCGGCCTCGTAGAGCGCGTCGTTCTGCTCGGCGAAGTCCCGCGCGGACTCCTCCTGCCGGCCGAAGACCTTCACCAGGGTGTGCCCGGTGTACATCTCCTCGATGTGGGCGTTGAGCCTGCCCGTCACCTTCCACTGCTGGACGAACTGCGGCTGCGAGCGCTTGCCCACCTTGGTCGCCACGACCACCGACAGCGGCACCGTCGCCAGGGCGACGAGCGCCAGCAGCGGCGAGATCCAGAACATCATGATCAGCACGCCGATGATGGTCAGCACCGAGTTGATGAGCTGGCCCATCGTCTGCTGCATCGTCTGCGAGATGTTGTCTATGTCGTTCGTCGCCCGGCTGAGCACCTCGCCGCGCTTCTGACGGTCGAAGTACGACAGCGGCAGCCGCGACAGCTTCGTCTGGATGTCCTCGCGCATCTGGAAGACGACGCGGTTGATCACCCGGATCGACAGCCGCGTCGACACCAGCATCAGCAGCCCGGCACCGACGTACGTGATCAGCGCGGCCAGCAGCACATGGCCGATCGCGTCGAAGTCCATGCCCTTGCCCGGGGTGAAGTCCACCTTGGAGAGCATGTCGGCCAGGCCGCTGTTGGTCTTGTGCAGGCCCGCGATGGCCTGCTCCTTGGTGGTCCCCTCCGGCATCTGCCGGCCGATGACCCCGGCGAACACCAGGTCGGTGGCCTTGCCGAGGATCTTCGGGCCGACCACCGAGAGCGCCACGCTCAGCGCACCGGCCACCAGCATCACGTACAGGGTGGTCCGCTCCGAGGCGAAGCGCTTCAGCAGCCGCTTCGTGGAGCCCTTGAAGTCCATGGACCGCTCGGTCGGCGCCCCGCCCGCCATCATGCGTCCGCCAGGCCCTGCCATTACGCGGCCTCCGCTTCCGTCAGTTGGGAGAGCACGATCTCCCGGTAGGTTTCATTGCCGTCCATCAGCTCGTGATGACTGCCGGAGCCGACGACCCGGCCCTCGTCCATCACCAGGATCCGGTCGGCGTCGCGGATGGTGGACACCCGCTGTGCGACGATCACCACGGTCGCGGCGGCGGTCTCCCGCAGCAGCGCGGCGCGCAGCGCGGCGTCCGTGGTGTAGTCCAGCGCGGAGAACGAGTCGTCGAAGAGGTAGATCTCCGGCTGCTGGACCAGCGTCCGGGCGATCGACAGGCGCTGCCTCTGACCGCCGGAGACATTGGTGCCGCCCTGCGCGATCGGTGCGTCGAGACCGTGCTCCAGACCCTCGACGAACTCCTTGGCCTGGGCGACCTCCAGCGCGTGCCACAGCTCCTCGTCGGTCGCGTCCGGGTTCCCGTACCGCAGATTGGTCGCGACCGTTCCGGAGAACAGATACGGCTTCTGCGGGACCAGGCTCACGGTCTTGGCCAGCAGCGCCGGATCCAGTGTCCGTACGTCCGTCCCGTCGACCAGCACCTGGCCGTCCGTCACATCGAACAGCCGGGGTACGAGGCCGAGCAGCGTCGACTTGCCGCTGCCCGTCGACCCGATGATCGCGGTCGTCTCGCCGGGCCGGGCCACCAGATTCACCGACCGCAGCACCGACGCCTCGGCACCGGGGTAGCGGAAGTCCGCACCGCGGACCTCCAGGTGCCCGTGGGCGCGCAGTTCGGTCACCGGATCGACCGGCGGCACCACGCTGGAATCGGTCTCCAGGACCTCCTGGATGCGCTCGGCACAGACCTCGGCGCGCGGCACCATCATGAACATGAAGGTGGCCATCATCACCGACATGACGATCTGCATCAGATAGGAGAGGAACGCGGTCAGCGCCCCGATCTGCATCCCGCCGCTGTCGATCCGGTGCGCGCCGAACCAGACGACGGCGATCGACGACACGTTCACGACGGTCATCACGGTCGGGAACATCAGTGCCATCAGCCGGCCGGTGGACAGTGCCACGTCCGTCAGCTCGGTGTTGGCACCGCGAAAGCGCTCCTCCTCGTAGCCGTCGCGGACGAAGGCGCGGATGACCCGGTTGCCGGTGATCTGCTCGCGCAGCACCCGGTTCACCGTGTCGAGCCGCTCCTGCATCGTGCGGAACAGCGGACGCATCCGCTTCACGATCAGACTCACCGCGATCCCGAGGACCGGCACCACCGCGAGGAGCACCGCGGACAGCGGGACGTCCTGGCCGAGCGCCATGATGATGCCGCCGACACACATGATCGGTGCCGAGACCATCAGCGTGAACGTCATCAGGACCAGCATCTGGACCTGCTGGACGTCATTGGTCGTACGGGTGATCAGCGAAGGGGCGCCGAACCGGCCGAGCTCGCGCGCGGAGAACGACTGGACCCGGTCGAAGACCGATGCCCGGACATCGCGGCCGAGGGCGGACGCGGTACGGGCACCGATGTAGACGGCCCCGATGTTGCAGACCACCTGGGCGATGCTGACGACGATCATGGCGCCGCCGTACTGAAGGATGTAGTCCGTGTCCCCCTTGACGACACCGTGGTCGATGATGTCGGCGTTCAGGGTGGGCAGATAGAGGGCGGCGGAGGTCTGGAGCAGCTGGAAGACCACCAGCAGCGCGATCGGCTTCTTGTACGGACCGAGGTAGGCCCGCAGGAGTTTTATGAGCACGCGTGTCTCTCGGAGTCGGCATAGGTCGGGAGTCGACCTATTTTCCGGCACCGCCCACCGGGACCGCGAACGTTTTTATTCAAGTCCAGGTCAAAAAAAAGACCGGGTCCATAATTTTGCCGTCGAACCCCGCACCGCCGCCCGGCCGCGTCACCGAGGGCAGGCGCCCCGGCATGCGGCGTGGAACGGCAGGCGTATCAGCGCGCGGCGTCGAACGCCCCGGGGTGGATCTGGTCCCGCGTCGCCACGTACTGCTGGCGCACCGCCTGACCGACCGACAGCTCCTCGCCGGGATCCAGCACCTGTGCCGCGGCGTCCTGCCAGACCGGGGGAGTGCGCGGATCGAGCGACCCCTGCGAGACCCCCAGCGCCCAGGCCGCCTGCCGGGCCGCACCGAGTGCCGCGTACTGGGCCGGCTCCGGCACGACCACCTGCGTCCCCAGCAGCATGGGCGCGAGCGCCTGTACGGCCGGCAGCTCGGCGGCGGCGCCCAGCAGGAACACCCGCCGCACCTCGACCCCGCGGCCGCGCAGCACGTTCAGTGCGTCGGCCAGCGAGCAGAGCATCCCCTCGAACGCGGCCCGCGCAAGGTGCTCCGGCTTCATCGACTCGCGCCGCAGCCCGCTCAGCGTTCCCGCGGTGTGCGGCAGATTCGGGGTCCGCTCACCCTCCAGATACGGCAGGAGCACCAGCCCCGAGGCGCCCGGCGTCGACTTCAGCGCCAGTGCCGACAGCTCCTCCAGACCCTCCACGCCCAGCATCTCGGCGGTGCCGCGCAGCGCGCGTACCGCGTTCGACGTGTGGACCACCGGCAGGTGCATCCCGGTGGCATCCGCGAACGAGGTGATCATCCCGGTCGGGTCGGCCAGCGCCTCGTGGTGCACCGCCATCACCGAACCCGAGGCCCCCAGCGACACCACGGCGTCGCCGACCCCGACCCCGAGCCCGAACGCCGCCGCCATCGTCTCGCCGGTACCCGCCGAGATCAGCAGCCCCTCGGGCGTCGTCCCGGCCGCTTCGCAGGGACCGAGTACCTCGGGCAGCGCCGCCTGCCGGCCGAGCGCCAGCTCCACCAGCTCCGGCCGGTAGGACTCGCTGCCCGCCGACCAGTAACCGGTCCCGGACGCGGCACCCCGGTCGGTGGTCCGCCGGGCCGGGCGGCCCAGCAGCTGCCACACCAGCCAGTCGTGCGGCTGCAGCACGGCGGCGACCCGCTGCGCCATCTCCGGCTCGGTCCGCGCCAGCCAGCGCAGCTTCGACACCGGCTGAGCGGCCTGCGGCACCGCCCCGACCGCCTCGGCCCAGGCCTGCCGCCCGCCCAGCCCGTCGATCAGATCGGCCGCGGCGACCTGCGCCCGCTTGTCGTTGCCGAGCAGCGCCGGACGTACGAGATTGCCCTGGCGGTCCAGCGGCACGAGCCCGTGCTGCTGCGCGGACACGCCGATGGCCTGCACGCCTTCCAGCAGCCCGCCGGTGGCCGCCTCACCGAGTGAGAGCAGCCACACCTGCGGGTCGACCTCGGTGGCTTTCGCCTCCATGGGGTGTGCGGCGTACCCCTGGCGCAGTACGGCACCCGTGTCCGTATCGCAGACCACGATGTGCGTGAAGGCGGAAGAACTGTCCAAGCCGGCGACTATGCCCATACACAGATTCTGCCGCACCGCCGGAGCGCTCCTGCACCGGCGGTGCGGCAGACGTGACGAGGCGGCCTCAGGTGTTGGTCGTTCCCCAGTCGTCCTCGCCGTTCGCCCCGCGCCCGCGCAGCGACCGCACCCGGTCCGCCACGGACGCGGGCACCTTCTCGCCGACCTTGTCGCCCACCGCGTGGTAGGCCTTTCCGGCGAACTCGCGGCCGCTCTGGGCCGCGGACTCGCAGGTGTTGCGCACGGCCGGGTTCTGGGCGAACTGGCGTGCGGACTTCTTCAGCTGCTCGTAGCGCTCGCGCCCGGCACGCGTGCCGAGCACGTAACCGAGGGCCACTCCGGCGATGAACGTGAGCCGGTACCGCATGGCTGCCACCCTTCCTTCACTCCGTGCGACGTGTGCTGCTCGCCTACCCGGGGGCGCAGGAGATCACCCCGGCCGATACCGATTGGCAAAGCACCCCCCTGCTTGCGCTAATGTATGTGTCGCAGCGAACGTCCGCCGCCCGGCAGCCGCCAGGCAGGTGTCGTCCGAGGCAACGCAGCAATCCCCTGTAGCTCAATTGGCAGAGCAGCCGGCTGTTAACCGGCAGGTTACTGGTTCGAGTCCAGTCGGGGGAGCGCGATCCCCTGTAGCTCAATTGGCAGAGCATTCGGCTGTTAACCGGAGGGTTACTGGTTCGAGTCCAGTCGGGGGAGCGGAACGGAAGAGGGCCCTGCGGGGTCCTTTTTCGTGTGCCCGGAACCGGTCCTCGGGAGGTCCGGTCCGGTGGTGCGCGTGGGGCCGGCGTGACTCTTTCGCGTCAACTTCACGCCGTCCGGAACCGGGCAGGGAGCAGCGCGGTCTTCATGGTCACGAGTACCCGGGCACCCGGAGCGAGAGATCGTATGACCGGCTATGCTGCGGCAGACGGCGCGCACACTTGTACGCGCCACGCCGAAACGGGGCGGTAGCTCAGCCGGTTAGAGCAGCGGACTCATAATCCGTCGGCCGTGGGTTCGAGTCCCACCCGCCCCACCGTGTAGCGGGAACCTTTCACCCGTTTGACCAGCAACAACAGGTAGGCCCCCGCATCCGCGGGGGCCTTTTTTGTTGCTCCATGATCACCTGCTCACCCGATGCTCACCCGAAGTGTCGGGGGAGTCTCAGAAGGAGGGTGGTTGACGCGTCTCGCACGGACGGTCGAGTGAGGAGCCGCTCCTCGCCCTGTGGCGGGCGGGCTCGACGCGGTCGCGTCGGAGGTTCTACCGGTGTCCTCGGTGTTCGCCTGCTCGCCCGGCCGCCCGAAGTATCGGTGCTTGCGGGCGGCCTCCCCGTGCGATCCGGGGCAGGCGGGCAGCTACTTGGCGAGGCAGAGATCGAGCAGGGGTGGGAGCGCGACGCCGATGGTGCACTGCGGCGGCGTCTGCTGAGGGACCGTTGGCGAGGGCGACGGCGTCGGCGTCGCCTGCTGGTCGGGCGTTTCGGGCGCAGGGGTCGGGGCCTGGGTGCCCGGCGCGGAGGCAGAGGGCGACTCACCGGGGGCGGGCGTCTCCGCGGGCGTGCCAGCATCCTGGCCTGCCTGCTGCTCGGTGCCGACCCGCAGTGTGGGCGCTGTGCCGGTCGCCCGGGGCGTGGGGGCGAGGAGGGGCGAGGGCACCACAGAGAGGTTGTTGACGTCCAGGAGCTCAGCGTCTCGACGGGGGCCCTCGTCGGCCAGCTCGATGTCGGAGGCATCGTTGTCAGCCGCATCGCCACCGGCTTCCGGGTCCGGCTTGCCGAGTCCGCTGGACGAGGGGACGACGGCGGCAGGGGGCTGGCCGTCGCTTGAGGTCAGCGCAAAGGCGCCGACTGCGGCGACGGAGGCCGCGGCGACCGTGACGGTCGCGGTAGTCGCGGTGCGGTGGCCGTGCCAGGCGTGGCGGATCTGTTCGCCGGTGGAGGCCAGAAAGGCGGCGACGCCGCCGCCGATGTAGAGCCCGAGGTGCTTCTTGCGGCGGACCGGTTCCGGCTCCTCCTGCGGGAGGAGGGTCGGCGGTCCACCGAAGGTGAGGGCGGCGATCTTTTGCGCCGCCAGTTCGGCGCTGAGTTGAGTGATTCGTGCGCGGTCGCGCTGGTGTGCCTTGTGGAGCAAGGCGCCCGCGAGGACGACGGCCCCTAGGACGCCGGAGAGCAGGACGGCAACAACATCGGCCACATTTTCCCCTTACATATACGGGCTGTTACGGGTTGTGGACCGATTGTTTGCCTGGGGCACATGCTTTTTGGTCGTTAGTTCAACTCGTGACCGTTCCGTGACATGCGTCACCCTGCTCGGTGGTGCCGGTGTTCGGGCGCTCCCTCGTTCGAGTTAGAGGGGGGCGTCGTGAGGCCAAGTCGCCGGATTACTTCCTCCTGTTCGTCGGGGGGGGGGGGGGGGGGGGGGGGAGGGCCGCCATGATCGCGGTGACCGCGTCCAGGGGTGGCGCGTACTGACCTGTCGGCCTTGACGGTGCGGCGGCGAGCAGCTCCTCCAGCTCGGTGGCTGCCTCGCCCCGCCCTGCCTCGCGGAGTTGCTCCGAGGTGACGTCGACGACACGGGCCATCAGGGCGAGCCGGTCGTCAGGTGCGCGGACCGGTAGGTACGAGCCGCTGACGGACTGGTATCCGGTGACGATCTGCCGCCAGCGGGCGTCACTGAGACCCGACTCCTTGGCTGCTTGGCGGGCCGTGAGGCCGGATCTCTTGAGGGCGGCTGTGATCAGCGCGGCCTCCGGTGGGGGCTCGGGACGCGACTTCTCATTCATGCAACCACCAGCCCAAACGGCGCCCTCGTGGCGCTCCGCTTAACCACGAGCCGAAGGCGGTCACGTACGCCCGGGAGAAGGCGGGGCTGACGAAGCGGGCCCTCGCTGAGGCCTGTGGTTTCAGCGAACAGCTGCTGTGTGACATCGAGGCCGGACGGCGCAACGCCATTCCTTCGAAGCTCCAGGACATCGCGGCGGTGCTCAATTGCCCGCTGGTTGTGCTGGAGGCGAAGCGCGAAGTCGACGGCCCGGCCGGCATGCGGCCCGTTCTCGGGGGTTCTGTTCTCAACTCGCCGACTCAGGACGGGCCTTCTGCGCCTACGGCCGGAGATGTCCGCGCCGGGTCCTGACGGCGACGGGGCCGCCCAGACCATGCACCGGTCTTCGGACGGCCCCGCTCACCAGGCAACACCTCAATGACTGTGAATCGAGGTTTCACCTTGCCAGCGAATGCTAGTCCGCAACTGGGCGCGGCCATCGTGCTTGTCGCCCTCCTGGGGGCGCATCCCGAACTGTCCGTGTTGACGTGGACCGTCGACAGCATCGGCATCCTGCGCGGTCAGCAGACCGCCGGGGTCGGTCGCGGCGGTGTCGTCGACGAGTGCGCCGGCATCCTCGGCGGCACGCCCGTGCGAGTGCGGGTCGACCAGGACGGCAGCGGCTTCGCCGAACTCGCCGTCGTCTGGGCGGGCGTGCCCGTCGAGATCTGGGCGACGTACACCGCGCCGCCCGCTCCCCGGGCGCTGGGCACTGTCGCCCCTGCCGTGGGTGGCCGGTGATGGGCTCCCTGATCCTCGCCGCCATGGCGGCCTGTGCGTTCCTGGTCCCGCTGTCGATCCTGTCGTACCGACGGGCGACCGCACCGGCCGAGGAGGCGCACCGCATCGCCGACTGCCGTCACTGCTCCGACGTCCTGAGCCACCCCAGGCACACCCGGACCCGGCTGCGGATCTCCGCCGCCATCCCCGGGCCGCGCGGAGGTGGCGACCGATGAAGTCCCGCAGCGTCTACCGCGCCCGGCCCGACCACGTCGCCGCCGCCGTCAACGCCCGCGAGGAGCGCGGTACTTGGCTGATGGCCGGTCTCTACCCGAGCAGCATGACGGCCAAGCTCCTCGCCCAGCAGATCCCCGTGGGCCGGAAGGACCCGTACACCCCGGCCGGGGAGTTCGAGGCGTACCAGGCCATGCACGACGACGGATACGCCCTGTGGGTGCGGTACGTCGGCGGCGACGAGCCGGTCCCGGAGCTCCCCGACCGGATGGTCGTCCGCGTCGTCAACCAGGGTGAGGGGGGCGGTGCCGGCATCGTGACCGTCACCGTGTCGACCCGCTGCCTGCGGTGCGGGGGCCCGCGCGGCTTCGACACCGTCAGGCCCTACCGGTTCCCCGTGAACGGTGTGATCGTCGACGCCGACCGCTGGACCAACCCGTGCGGCCACACCGACTCGCACCCTGCGGTGCTGATGGAGTCGCGGGAGCGGCCCCTCCCGGTGTCGGTCGGCGGTCCGGCTGCGGTCGTCCTCCGCGACGCTCCGGTGCCTCCGGCGCCGGACAGCCCGGCCGGGGTCGTCCTGGCCGCCGCCAACGGCTGGCGCGTACCACCTGCCGGTACGCCGGACTGACCTGCGGGAACGTCGGACGCGTGCTGCTCGCCCTCGGCAGCTACGGGCAGCGCCTCGACCCGTCGACCGCGACGGACGAGCAGCTCGACATCGTCGCCCGTGCCGTCGACGAGGCCCGCCGCCTGAGCCGTACCGCCCAGGGCCCCGCCTCCGGCTGCACCCAGCACCCCAACGGCCCGACCGACCCGACTCGTGGCGGCGTCTGCCTGTTCTGCTCCGGCCGCCGCCGAACCCAACAGCCCGACGGCCCGCCCCTCGAGGACGTCCTCCGCGACGTCGCCGAGCTCGGCCACGACGAGGCCGCCCGACGCCACACCGGCCGCCTCGTGGCCCGCGCCCTCGCCGCTGCCGGCCGAGGAACCCACACCTACGCATACACCGACCGCCCCCGCACGGGCGATCAGGAAGAGAGCCACGCATGAACACCCGCACACGCCCCGTCCGCTGGCTGGCCTTTGTGTCGGCCGACCCTGTGACCGGCCTGCGCCGGGGCCCGATCCGGTGGCCCGACGGCACACCGCCCCCGCCCTTCGGCTGCCGCTGGTGCGGCCACGACCCGGCCATGCACGGCATGGGTGCGCACAGCTGGGAGCGGCCGACCGACGCTCAGATGGTCGCCCGCATGAAGGCCCCGGCAGGCCGCCCGCCAGCAAGCCCGCAGCCCGCTCGCCGAGATCACGGCCCAGGGTGAGGCCGTTGCCCGCCACCTCACCCAGCCCCTCGGCTGCACTACCGAGAGCCCGCAGGGGTGTTGGGGGATGAACCACGACAGCGTCGGCACGGAGAGGGGGGCCCGACGGCCCCATCCGTACCGTGCGCCTCCGCCCGTCATAGACCGCCGGGGTGGACGGGCGAAAGAGTCAGATAGGAGCGTCAGAGGTCGAGCGGGGCTAAGATGTGCCACGGGCCGTAGTTAGCGGTCGGCGTCCGGCGGGTAGAAGCCGGATGTGGAGATCAGCCTCATCCTCTACTTGCACGGCAGCTGAGGGGGCTTTACTCGGGTGCATGGCTGAAAATCCGGCTGTCACCGTGTCACCCGGCAGTTCCCTACCGGCGCGAAGGATAAGCGGCGCGACCATACTCCCAGGTGGCACCGTACGAGTCCGTACAAGCATTGTCACGGCTTGATGTAATTACTATCATAGCTATCGCATTTTGCTAAAGTGGAACCGTATTCAACTTCCTTGCTGATGAGATCAGGCGGGCTGGACGGCGAAGCGATGTACAGAAACTCAACGGCAGCATGTGAGGTATGCAATGAGTGACGATTCTACGGCCACCCCAAAGGGGCGGCTTTCAGATCGGGACCTTGCTCGACTCGTGCGGATTGCGCGGGAAGAGCTCGCAGAGGATCCGTCCGCAGCGGAAATTCACGAACGCATCGCCGATAGAGAGGAGGCGTTCGAGGACCGACGGTACCGAGCCCATTCCGAGAAAGGGGCGGTGTTGGGCTGGATTGTCGGCGTGGCCCTTTTGATGGTTGTCGCAATTAGCATCATTATTGACCACTGATCTTTGCCTTTGTGCGCACCAAAATTAGCCCCCCTCCTCCGCCTAGCACCAAGATCGACAGTGCCGTACCGGTTACAGGGAGAACCGAGTAGGCGAGGAAGCCAAATGAGAGCAGGGCCGACAGAATCCACATAATGAGGACTGACCGAGGGTGCGAGTGCCCGATCCGCAACAAACGATGATGCAGATGCCCCTGATCGGCGGAAAACGGTGACTGCCCGCGCCAAATCCGTCGCAGTACAGCTAGAACCAAATCTGCTAGAGGGAGAGCCATTACGGCCGCCGGAAGAATCAGGGGCAAATACATGGGAAGCGCAGATTTCACAGTAGCTTTTTCGCCTCCGAACTGCTGGATCAGCGCATCGGGGTCTGCTTGACTAAGAAAAGATGTGCATGCTCCAGAAAGCAGTAGGCCCAATAGCATTGCGCCGGAGTCACCCATAAACGTTCGGGCTGGATGGACATTGTGGCACAAGAATCCTAGGCATATTCCAGTCGTGGCGGCCGAAATCACTACTGCGAGTGCGGCAGACTCTATTCCGTAGCTAAACCAGAGTCGATAGCAATACAGGAACATCGCACAGCCAGAGATCGCCACCACGCCAGCCGCCAGCCCGTCAAGGCCATCGATGAAATTCACCGCGTTGATCGCCACCAAGAGAGCAGTCACCGTCAGCAGGGCGCTGATTGCAGGCGAAAGGGCAACTATGCCAACGCCGGGGATGGGAAGCCAGAGGATCGCAAGTCCTTGATAGACCATAACGCCAGCGGCAATGAGCTGGGCACCTATCTTGGTAAGGGCTGAAAGTTCGAGCTTGTCGTCTACTACGCCGGCTAGCCAAACAATCAGAGCACCGAGAAGGATTGCCCGAAGGTTCTGCAAATCCGGACCTTGCTGGAATCTAGGCAGGTTCTCAGTGAGTACGAGTGCCGCGAGCATTCCTCCGAACATAGCGATGCCCCCCACTCTCGGAATGGGGGTCTCGTGCACGTCCCGCGCTCGCACGGCAATTACCCACCCTGTTGCAACCGCAAGATGCCGGATAGGGTTGGTCAGCACGAAAGTGACGCCTGCCGCAACACACGCAATAAGAAGGTACTCACGCACAATTATACGCTCCTGAAGCTGCCCTTCGGAGGTGGCCGTTATATCGACGGCCACCTCCGAACTACTGGTGCAGTATAGAGCTACGACTTGCCTGTGATGTATCCGCAGCTCTTCAGTGGTCCGCTGGCACCGTCCCTGAGGCATACCTTGACGTTGATCGTCCGCCCCTCGGGAATTTGCCGCGATGTGGCGTGCGGATTGGGGTTCTGGCAGAAGTCCGTGGCTCCGTCAGCGTCTTCCAGCGTCACCGTGCTCCCGTCCCAGGTGAACTGCGCCCAGGCCCTCATGCCGTCGGCCTTGGTGTCACACACCTCGAAGAACTCCGGATCCCCGGCACCGTGGGAGATCGCCTTAGCGCCCAGAGTGCCAGGGCCATCGCTGGTGTAGACCAGGACGGTGTTCCCTGCCGCAGTTGCGGGCGAGACGGCCAGCAGGGTTGCCGTAGCTGCGGCGCCCAGTGCTACAGACCATCGCTTTGTGCTTATACTGAGGAAGGAGCGCATAATACATCCCTCTAGATGTGGTGTTCCGATTTGAGGGGCTTTCGGCCATTGCTTGCAGGCATCCCGGCCGGGAGCCCCTCTTGGGTGATGTCGCCGGCGCTGAGGCAGCCTCAGCGCCGTGCACGTGGCAGGCGAATGAAGTGGAGATCACGGGATAGGTAGTGTGCACGCGCGGTGCATCCCTCCCTTAACCCCTCCTTTGGATCGAATGCACGTGCGATTTGCTGCAGACGTAATGATCATCCCGGTTGGAAATGCGCCTGTCAAGGCACTTCTTGCTGGCCAGCCGGATCGAAAAGGTCGCACACACATTCCATCCGCGCGGATGGGGCGGCAAAAGCGCAGGTCAGCGTCTTTAGCTTTACCTACAGAACAGCACGAGCGACCCCAATACATAGGGACGTCCGGCGTATTGGGGGAGGTGGCCAAAGAAAAATCCTCACGGCGTCAACTCCATGCCTCGCCCCGTACTGTCGGCGACAAGACGACGGAGGCCGCCGGGCAGGGCGGCCTCCGATGACGTCCATACCCCTGATCGCGCAGATCGAGAAGCGAGGACCTCACCCATGGAACCACAGAGCTGGCGCGGCTTCGAAGTCACGTGGACGCGCCCCCGACTCTCGGACATTGTGGTGTCAGGCGCCGTCTGGTACCTGCTCTACCAGGACGAACGGCTCCACCCGGTTGTCACGACCCTCGTCGCGATCATCGCGCTCCGCTGCATCCGTATGCGCCGCACTGTCTGAAACGGCGTGCACGCGGAGCGCCCAGCTCCCTGTGCTGGAGAGCGCCGCCCCTCGGCGTGGCGATGCGCAACGAACCCGACCGGCATATTCCCGGTCGGGGTCGTCGCGCGTCCGCCACTCAGGTTCGGTCGACTTCCGACACTGAGGTTCCCCCGGCGTGCGGGAGGTGCTGATCAGCTGGTCAGTACAGGTTGACGAGGCTTCAGGTTCGTTCGTTCGGTCGTCGCCTGGTTGGCGTAGTGCTTCTCCTCGAACTCGACGGGACTGAGGTAGCCGAGTCGTTTCTGGATCCGCCGGCTGTTGTAGCTTAAGATTTAACCTTTGCGAACTTTGAGCTGATTGCGTTCAGTGATGCTCTCGGGGCGTCTGGTCGTTTTGCCCACATCGTGGCGGGTGGCGGGATGGCGGTTCTTCGAGCCAACTGGGCGTCCTGGGCCGGGCGTTGAGGATTTCGGTGCACGGGCAGGACTGTGCAGGTGCGGGCGGAGGTTGCGAAATCCCCGGCGGACGCGGGCCGGGGTGAGCCGGGCGGGCTCCGTTCGCTTCTCCCACGGGCGACGGAGGTCGGCGGCGGCCTCGCGGAGGAGCCTGAGCTGGGTGTGGGCCGCGATCACGAGCCACGTCCAGCGGTCCGCGGCCTCGGGGGTGCGGAGCTTGGGGCGGGTCCAGCCGAGCGTCTGCTTGATCATGCGGAAGGTGTGCTCGATGTCGAAGCGGCGGAGGAATGCCTGCCAGCGCAGATCGACATCCTCGCCGGTCATGCCGGTCTTCGAGGACCACAGCCAGACCGGCTGCGGGTCCTGGCCGCTGGGCAGCCTGTCGACCGTCAGGCGGATCTGGGTGCCCTCGATGATGGGGAGCTCGCCGGTGTGGTCGATCCATGCACAGCGGGTGGTCAGATGTGGATGGAGACGGTCGAAGGACACAGCCCGAGCGGTGCCGTAGCGGTCGGTGACCTGCACGGTTTCCACGTCCGGGGCGCCCCAGGTGTCCGGATCGGAGAAGCGGAACGCTGCTCCGTGCCGGGTCGGGCGGCCGGCCCGGCGGGTGCGGGGCGGCGCCGGGCGTCGCATGACACGGTCGGAACGCATCCGGCCCAGAACCTCGACAGGCAGACCCACGAGGAGGTGGGCCAGGCGCGGGGCGTCGTAGCCGGCGTCGAGGACGATCAGGACGTCCGGGTCGCCGGGCTCCCACTGGCCTGCGTCGATCAGGTCGGTGACCACGCGGCGAACCTGGACCGCGGTGACCTCAGCAACGTCGTCATCGGGGCCGAGCCGCCTCGCGTCCAGGAGCTGGCACCAGGAGGTGCGGCCGGTCTCCAGCGCGGCGACGAACGAGTACGGCCAGCCGGGCACGAGCTGGTCGCTGGAGCGCCCGCTGCGTCCGTAGACGTGGCAGAACAGCCGGTCCGGGCTGCACGGGGCGTCGGGCCGCAGCCAGTGGGTCACGTCGACCGCGAGGACGATCCGGTTGTCGGCGGCCTTGGGCTGCGGCAGCACGGCCAGAGCGTGCCGCAACCCGTCCACGTCGATACGCCCGCAGTTCAGCGCGTCGTACAACGCGCCGTGCCCGCGCCGGTGTTCGGCCAGCAGCGTCAGGTCGACCGGCGAGGTCACCGGTCCGTTCTCGCAGAGCATCGCGTCCGTGAGCTCGAACAGAGTGTCACCACGCCGGGTCAGGGACGCGTAGAAGTCCTCCCGGAAGTGTGACGTGAAGTCGAGTGCCTCGTGCCAAGCATCGTGATGCAGCAGACTCACCCCTGCGGCCTTCGTATGAGTGCGGTTCGGTGACAGAACGCATGCTCATGCGGAGGCCGTCCGCCTGCCCGGCAAAGGCCCAGGTGGGTGACGGTGTCCTACTCGATGTTCGAATCCGGACCATAAATAACAAGTTGTAGAAACCGTCGATGTACTCGAAGAGCGCCAGGTTCGCCTCGGCCCTCGTGGCGAAGACGCGACCGCGGACGCATTCAGTCTTGATCAGCATCCATAAATTCTCGGCGAGAGCGTTATCGTACGAGTCCCCGACCGAGCCCATGGAAGCCGCAATTCCTGCCCGCAACAGCCGTGTTGTGAGCTTCACGGACGTGTATTGACAGCCGTGGTCGGCGTGATGGATCAGTCGGCCGGGCTCCACGTCCCGGCTGGCCAGCGCGTACTCGAGGCAGGACAGAACCAGGTCGGCGTCCGCGCGGGCGGAGGTTTCCCAGGCCACCACCCGGCGCGAGAAGGCATCCCGGATCGCCGAGAGCCACAGCGGACCCTCAGTCGTGGTGATCATGGTGAGGTCGGTGACCCACAGCCGGTTCGGCGCGGGCGCGGTGAAGTCCCGCTCGACCAGGTCCGGGGCCAGGGTGGCCTTGGGGTCCCGGCGCGTGAAGCTGCTGCGGCGTGGGCTGAGGCCCGCGAGATCGGCCTCCCGCATCAATCGCTCGACGCGTTTGCGGCCCACGTGGACGCCCTCGCGTTTGAGGACGGCATGCACGCGCGGTGAGCCGTAGATCCCACCGGAATCGGTGTGGATCTCGCGGATCCGGTCGGTGAGCTCGACGTCCTGGCGGATCCGTTCGCACGGTTGCTTCTCGGCGCGGCGCCAGCGGTAGTAGGTGGAGGAGGCGATGTGCAGTTCCCGGAGGGTGGGCTCGACCTCCAGGTGCGGGTGCTCGGTGAAGAGCGCCGTTACCTGGGCCGGGTCGGGTCGGTGAAAGTCGGCCCGGGGCGCGGTTCCGGCCTTTCGACCGGCCCGTTTCCCCGGACCGCTTCCCGAACCCGGCGGGCACCTCTCAATGCACCGGGCTCTCCACAAGCCCCGAAATTGGCCGCGTGTTGGACATCCTCATCCCGCGATGGGCCAGGGAGCCGGAATTATCGAACCTCGATATCGGTAGCGGGTCGTGCCTACCTTCTCAGGATCGAACAGCTCCCTGTCCTCGCTGGCGGGCCACCATCCGCCGCCGCAATAGCGGTGACGGAGTTCCTTCCACGTGGACCGGCGGTGTTTACGCCGCATCCAACGCCATACCGTCTGCCACGTGTAGTGGCTCAGATAAGCGAAAGTCGCGGAGGACACCCCGGGCCGGAAGTAAGCACACCAGCCCCGCAACGCCGTATTCAGCCGACGCAGCAGGTCATCCAGCGGCTGGTTCACTTCGACCTCTCGGCACAGCATCTTGACCTTCCGCTTCACGGCCTGGACAGCCTTCTTCGCAGGGTAGGTATAGACGTAGTACTGACTGGTCCCTCTCTTGCGGTGACGCTGGATGTGCCACCCGAGAAAGTCCAGTCCCTCATCGATATGGGTAATCAAGGTCTTCTCCGGTGATAGACGCAGGCCCATCGTGGACAAGACCTCAGCGATTTCCTCGCGCAGGACCTCGGCGTCAGCCTTCGAGCCGAAGACCATCAGGCACCAGTCGTCCGCGTACCTAACAAGGCGGTAGTTGGGCAGACCATGGCGGTGCCGTCTGGCACGGTCCACCTTCCCAGCACCCGGGCCTCCCGGCGCCTGGGCTATGTACTCGTCCAGGACCGACAGTGCCACGTTGCTGAGCAAGGGCGAGAGAATCGACCCTTGCGGGGTTCCGGCAGTGGTCTCCCTCAGCAGGCGGTCCTCACCGAGGATGCCCGATTTGAGGAAGGCCTTCACCAGGGCCAGGACGCGTTTGTCCCCAACTCGATGCCGTACCCGGTCCATCAGGGCCGGATGTGAGATTTCATCGAAACAGGCCGTGATGTCTCCCTCGACGATCCACTCGTAATTGCGTGGCCGCGAAGAGAGATAGCGCACCTCGGCTACCGCGTCATGAGCCCGGCGATTCGGGCGGAACCCGTAGGAACACGGGAGGAAATCCGCCTCGAAAATCGGCTCCAATACCAGTTTCAAAGATGCCTGGACCACCCGGTCGGTGACAGTCGCGATCCCCAGACGGCGGAGCTTCCCGCCCACCTTCGGGATCATGCGCTCCCGCACTGGTAGCGGGCGGAAACTACGGTCCTTCAACTGCGACCGCAGTCCGTCGAGAAAATCCCCGACGCCCTGCCCGGCCTCGACGGAACGCGCCGTGCGCCCATCCACTCCAGCCGTGCGGGCACCCTTGTTGCCCCGCACCCGATCCCAGGCCACCAGAAGGAAACCGGGGTCGGAAACGAGGTTATAGAGGTCGTCGAACCTGCGATGAGAATCATCACGAGCCCAACGGTGCAGCTTGGTCTGGATATTCAGTACCCGTCGCTCCGCCACATATATGGCGCGCTCCAGTTCGTCGGTATTCACCAGCGAAAACCTCCCAATATTCCAGCAACCTCAACTGCTGACTTGCTGGCCCCCTTCGCCCTGCGGCCGTCTCTCACGGCCTCCACGACGGGTCGTCACGCCCGCGACTACTACGGGACCTCCGCCCCATCCCACGGCCCTCAATCGGCAACGGACCTGCCCACCGCTGAACTGGCTGTCCAACAGAAGGGCGACCGCGGATGGTTCCCACGTTCACCATGTGATCGATCGGTCAGGGAGGCGCCCAGCTCTACCCCGGCAGCATCGCCACGTCTACGCCGCAGACCTTCGACGTGACCTCCCCACCGACACAACTAGGGCGTGTATCGAGTCGGGATCAATCGACGGTCCGGGTGAGGTCTTTGATCCAGATCATCGAGGCACGCAGTTGCAGGCCGGCAAGGTAGCTCTCGGGGGTCTTGTCGTAGCGGGTGGCGATGCCGCGCCACGCCTTGAGCTTGTTGATCAGGCGCTCGACAGTGTTGCGTTCCTTGTACAGGTCGGTGTCGTGGGTGAGGGGTCGGCCGCCCTGGCGGCCCTTGTTCTTCCGGTGGGTGGTCTGGTCCTTCTTCTCAGGGATGACAGCCTTGATGTTTCGTCTGCGCAGGTAGGCGCGGTTGCCGCGGGAGGAGTACGCCTTGTCGCCGGCGACGGCGCCGGGCCGGGTGCGGGGTCGGCCGGCCGGGCCGCGGACCCGCAGCTTGTCCAGGACCGGGATGAACTGCGGGCTGTCGGCGGCCTGGCCCACGGTCAGGGTCAGTACGAGCGGTCGGCACTTGCGGTCGCAGGCGATGTGTACCTTGCTGGTCTGGCCGCCCCGCGAGCGTCCGAGCAGGGCGGCTTTCAACCGGAGCTTGCGGCGGTGCCGGAGGCGTCTTCGCGCGGCGACGCCATCGGCGCCCGGTCCGGTTTGTTCTTCTTCGGTGCCCCCTTTGACCGGACCTTCTCTTCCTCCGCGGCCTTCTCCAGGGCGTCGAGCACGCCGGGGGCCAGACGCATACCGGCCGCGTCCTGGTGGGCCCGGGCGGTGGTGGAGTCCACGCTGACCAGGGAGAGGTCCACCTCACCCCGCGCGGCCGCCTGCGCGATCAGCCCTTCCAGCAGGGTCTCGAAGACTCCGGCGTCCCGCCACTGCCGGAAGCGGTTGTGCACGGTGGACCACGGGCCGAACTCGGCCGGCATCTCCCGCCACTGCGCTCCCGAGCGGAACTTCCAGATCACGCCCTCGAACTGCTGCCGAAGTCGTGCGGGATACGGACCGTACTCGCCGATCGGCAGGTACGGCTCGACGTACTCCCACTCCTGGTCCGTCAGTTGCCGCCGTGTCATACACACCGGACTACCCGATCCACCCGCTCCACGAGAACAAAACCCACAGATTGATCACGACCCGATACACGCCCTAAACGGCTTCGGAGTTGAGACCCAGACCGAAGGCCCGGACCTCACGCACTGCACACCGGCCCATATCCGCCAGATTTGACCCGGCTTCGCTGTTACGGGGCGTCCACCACTGGTTCGCTCTCGCTACACCTTCTGACCTTGCTGAACGGGCCCGCACCGTCTGGCAGTTCCAGCACGTCCCGCCTTCGTCGGGGCCGCTTGCCACCCTCACCGGCGTTCCCCGGATCGGGCTGCCCCCAAGCTTCGATCAGGCCGCTACGACGGCCCGACGGAAGTGGTCTTTCACCACCTCTCGATCAACATCGCGCCTCGTGGCGCACAGCTGGGCCGCGAAAAAAGCCGAGGCCGTCCGCAGGATCTCGTTCGCCCGCTTGAGCTGGGCATTCTCCTTGCGCAGGGCCGCGAGTTCCTCGCGCTCGGCGGTGGTCGGCCGGTCCTCACGCTCGCCGGCATCGGCCTCGGCCTGGCGGATCCAGCCGCGCAGGGCCTCGGGATGCACCCCGAGATCGGTTGCCAGCCGCTTGATCTGCGGCTTCGGGTCGACGGAGCGGTACATCCCCACCGCACGATCACGCAACTCCTGCGGGTATTTCCTCGGTGCAGCCATGGCCAGAGTTCCTCTCATGAGACCCATCTGACCCGCTGTCACCACCCACCGCATCTCGGGGGAACCTCAGGCCCGCGCCGCCGCCCAGCGCGGGTGCCATCCATGTCGCATTCATGTGTGAAGACTGACCCGCACGTGTGTGAAGTGCCGCAACGTTGTCGAGGTCGACCAGGACGGCCGCGTAGCGGCCCACACCAGGCCGCTGAGTCGTCTCTACTGCGATGCTTCTGGTCAGCTCGCCTCACCGGTGTCGGTCGAGTGAGGCCTGGGCCTCGCCATAGCCGCACGATTGCCAGCGGCCGCAAAGAACGCAGGCATGGCCGACGAAAGAAGGCCGAGTACCTCAAGCCGCCGGACTGGACGCCGCGCTATCAGGGAGCACACGTGGCATCGATCGGCTTGCCCGCCAAGGGATGGTTAGGTGTCAGGCTCCCAGCTCACACCATCTGGGAGCACGAGCGGAAGCTCTACAGCTGGCTCGGAAGCGATCGGTAGTTCCGGTGGGACGGCCACCAGGGATGTTGGACAGTTGCCAGCGATCACTTCCCCCGAATAAGCAAGGAGCTGCTCAAGAGGTACCCAGGCGTGCTGATCGGCCGGGAGTTCAACCCGAATGAGAGGTGCAACTCGTCCTGTCAGAACGCACTGGGTTTCCTGTGCACCTGCTCTTGCCGTGCCAAAAACCACGGCGACGGGAAATGGTGCAGCGGGTGGAGGACTCTGGGCGAGTTCGGAGGCCAGCGGAGGTAGACCGTGGCAGGGGACGGCCGTTGCCATGGATTGATGATCGCCTTGACACACGCTCCCGCGCGGGATGATCCCCGGGCTCGGCCGACTCCTCGGCGCACTCACGTGCAGCCCATCTGCGAGTGAGGGCCGTAGATGCCCCCGATGGACAACTGCAATCACAGACGCGGGCCGGGGTTCGGACAGGGCAGCCGAAGGCCGGCTGCGCGTCGTTCAGGGCATTGGGGCCCAAGGGTCCTGAAGCTCGCCTTGGTGAGGTCCTCGCCCGGGTTCCGCCAGCCTCCGAAGGCGCGCGCCTGACCTGCCTGAGCTTGCGTACCAACGGAGCCCAATCCGAATGCGGCTGGGGACGAGGTGACCGCCACCGTAGGGCAGCGAAACCGCAGGTGCACTGCCGGGGAGCTCGTAGACCAAGATCGGCGCAGCGGTCCTGGGAGCCATGCAGGTATCGGCGAAGGGGGACATCGCGAACTGGATGATCCCCGGAAAGATGGTCAAGGGGATGGGCGGGGCCGATGCACCTGGTGCACGGTGCCAGGCGGGTCATTGTCCTGATGGAGCACATCGCTCGGGACGGGAGCTTCAAGATCGTCGAAGAGTGCTCCCTGCCCCTCACCGGAAAGCGGGCCGTGCAGCGGATCATCACGGACCTGTGCGTCCTGGACGTCACCACCGAGGGCCTTCGCCTGGTCGAACTGGCACCGAACGTCTCCGTCGGGGACGTCAGGGCCAGGACTCAGCCGGAGATCAGTTGCGGATAGCGAAACCGTTACGACCGGACAGGTCCGAGCCGGGCGTTGAGACGTCGGCCTGCGCGGCGGGGACGGGGACGCGGGCCGCAACCCGCACGGCGGGGACGGCGCACACCAGCCACAACCCGCACGGCGGGGGCACAGACCTGGCCCGAAGCGGGAGCGACCAGGACGGTCATAGGCATCACCAGGGTGCCGCCGGTGTAGTCGAGCACATGGCGGGCGGTCTCGACCACAAGCGGCAGCCACGGCGGCCAGTCCTGGAAGTTGCCCGTCCAGGGGAGCCCCGGCGAGATGTCCATGAGTGTCTCGCCGACCTTCTCGGCATCGACCCCGCGAATCGGGGATCAGCTACTGCACGAGTGCACCGGTCGTCGTCTTGCCTGCGCCATGAGAGCCGTTCAGCCGTACGAGCACGAGACCTCACGCTAGCGCCTGGCGGGACCCACGTGGTCTCGACCGCCAAGGTCGGCTACAGCCTCTCTCGGTCGCACCGCCTGGACAGGCAGACGCTCGGCGACGTAGTCCCGCACGTCATCGCCCCCCCGATCGACATCCACGAGCGTGTGAACGGTGGTGAAGCCTCAACGGAGGCGATTCGGGCCGGCGGACACGGTGGGAATGACGTTCCGCTCGGCCCGGACCAGGTTGCGGTGAGCATCCGTCAACACCGCGCGGGGGCGTCGAGGCGACCGCCGTCGCGACCGCCCGGCCGGAGAGGGTGACGCTCGCTGCGGGCGTGAAGGCGCGGCCAGCGATCACCCAAGACTGGCAGACATACTTCGTAGCTCGATATATGCTTGATGCATGACCAGACGGAATCCGCCCTTGACGGAACCGCAGTACTTCATCCTTGCTGTGCTCATGGATGGGCCGTTGCACGGTTACGGCATCATCAAGGCTGCCGAGCAGGCCACCGACGGCAGGCTCCGGATCGCTATCGGCACGCTCTACGGGGCACTGGAACGGATGGAGCGGGCCGGGCTGGTGGCCGCCGGCCATGAGGAGATCGTGGACGGGCGGGCGCGGCGCTACTACCGGCTCACCGAGGACGGCACCGAGGCGCTCGGCCGGGAAGCGCTGCGGATGCAGCAGGCGGCGGCCGTCGTCATCGGACGGGCGCGGGATGCCGGAGCGGCCCCGGCATGAACCGTCTGCTGCTCGCGGCCTATCCCAGGTCCTACCGTTCCCGGCAGGGCAACGAGTTGTTGGCCTGCCTGACCGAGGCGTATCCCGGCCGTTCCTGGCCGCCGCCGCGGGAAGTCGCCGCCTTGGTGCGCGCCGGGGTGCAGGCCCGTGCCCGCGCCACCGTTGACGACACCACTCGGCCGTGGTGGCTGGACGGCGTCCATCTGGCCGCCCTGGCCCTCGCCGCGCTGGCGCTGGTTCCGTACTTGCAGGATGTGTGGCACTGGGCACTGCGCATCGACCCCGGACAGCACGCCATCGCCTTCCACTTCTCCGGCTGGTATCCGTGGGCCGGAGGCCCCACGCGGATACGGCTGCTGCCCTACGGGTTGCTCCCGCTGGGCTGCCTGATCGCTCTGCTGCGTGGCAGAGCGTGGATCGCGCTGCCGGCCGCGGCAGCCATGATCTGGGCCGGCGCTACTTCCCACGGCCGCACCCTCTTCGGCAGCGAGGGCAAGGCGGGCTTGAGCTACTACGGCCTTGGAGCCCCGATAACGGCCCGTGACCTGGCGCTCTCGGGGGCACTGTGCGCCGCGTGCACCGTGCTGGCGCTCTGCCGACCCAGCCGTCTGCGACGCCGCTCGTACCGCTGGCTGGCCCCCGTCGTGCTCGCCATGTTCGTGGCCGGGGGCCTGCACATCATCTCCGTCAGTCCGGCTTTCCAGCGCGGCTTGTTCGTCCTCGAGGTCACCGCGCTGCTCGGCGCGTGGGTGGCGACGGCAGCCACTGGCGACCACCGGTGGCTGATCCCCGTCGCGGCGGTCGCGATCGTCCGCACGCAGGCGATCGTCGTCCAGCCGGACGCGTTCATGCAGTCCCTTCCGGACGTGGTCGTCCTTATCCTGCTTGTCGCACCCCTCCCCGCCCTGGCGATCACCGCCCAGCGCCGACAGGCGCAGGCACTCGCCGAATAGGAGCGGACCCCCGGTGGGCCAGCCGAGCCCGGCGGCCCCGGCCGTGCCGTGAGACGTGCGTGACCGAACTCCCCCAACGGAAGAAACAGAGCGATGACTCAGCACGATTCTCCGATCCTGCCTGCGCACCATCCGAGGGCCTCAAGGCAGGCCCCTGAGGCTCCCGACAACCACAGCCCGTCGCGTTCGACACGGTCGTGGATGCCAGCCCTCCTGTACACCCTGGGGTTCCTGGCGGTCTACCTGCTCGCCATCTGCACCCCCTGGGGACAACGAGCAGAGAACGCCCTGTTCGGCCTCGGTAGAGCGAACCCCGAAGACGTATGGATCTATCCCCTGTCAGGAGCGGCCTACGGCTCGACGCCCCTGCCGCCGCTGGAATTGAGCGCCAAGCCGACCCTGATGGTGGGCCTGGCCGTCATCGTGATTCTCACCCTGGTGCGGCGGTGCTGGTGGCAGGGGTGCGCGGCACTTGGGGTCGTCGTTCTCACGACCGGAGGCAAGGAGGTGCTCAGATCGATCCTGCCCCGCCCCGACCTGGTGGGCGCGTCCGAGAATCTCCTTGATCAGGGTTTCCCCAGTGGGCACACGGCCATCCCCGCCGCGCTGACCCTCGCCGCCGTCCTTCTGGTTTCCCCCCGCATCCGCCCTTATGCCGCCACGGCCGGTGTCCTGTGGCTCGCCTGCATCGCCGCCTACAGCGCGACCAACGGCGGCCACCGGCCCAGCGAAGTGTTGGGGGCCGCACTATTGGCCTGTGCCTGTTACAGCCTCGCAACCTGGCTGCTGCCGCCGGCCGCCGCGCCGGGCGCCATGTGGAGCCCCCGTGCGCTGCCCGTCATCACCCTGACGCTGGCATTGGCCATCGCCCTCGTTTCCGGCGCACGCAACGACACCCTCACGAGGTCACTGGTCTCCGCGGCGACGGGCTTCGTGTGTGCCGCCATGGTCTGGTACGCCGCAGTCGGGCGGCCCTCACGCCGTACACGCCCCACACTGGGCTGACCAGAGGTCTCCTGCTCGGGTGAGGGCGGGACCGGCGCATCCGCGCCGCATCAGGGAGATCATCGCGGGACGTGGTGTAGCAGCCGCCCCTCGCCGGGCAGAGCGGTGGGGGCGTGGGAGCGTCCAGGTAGTGGAGTGCTTCGACGGCGCCAGCTCCGTGATCGCCTATAGCACGGGAAGGGAGATCGCCTCGAACCGGCGCGACGAGCAGGAGATGTTCGTCCTGTGCCTGCGGATTCTCCAATCGGCCCTGGTCTACGTGAACACTCTGATGCTCCAGGACGTCCTCGGCGAACCGGAGTGGGCAGACCTCCTCACCCCTGCCGACCGGCGTGGCCTGACCCCGCCCTTCTGGTCCCACGTCCGGCCCTACGGTGAGGTGAAAACCTCGACATGGACACCCGTCTGAACCTCACTGCAGGCTCGACGGTGCCCCGCCCTCGTACCGCTGCCGACGTCGAGCAGTCGGTGCTGAGCCGCAGAGATCGGTGAGCCCCTCTGCTTTCATCACCTCAGTCTTCCTTAGAGGTCATCTCATTTGGTGAGTCTGCGGTAGCAGATGAGGGTGCAGGCGATGCTGGTGAAGGCGAGGAAGTGCTCGGCCTTGCGTTCGTAGCGTTGGTGGAGGCGGCGGCAGCCGGCGAGCCAGGCCATGGTGCGTTCGACGGTCCAGCGGTGGCGGCCCAGTCGTTGCGAGGGCTCAATTCCCTTGCGGGCGATGCGGTGGGTGATGCCCCGCTCGCGTAACCATCGCCGCAGGTGGGCGTAGTCGTAGCCCTTGTCGGCGTGGAGTTTGCCGGGCTTGCGCCGTCGCCGGCCGCGGCGTGAGCGGATCGGCGGGATGCCCTTCACGAGGGGGATCAGGGCCTGGCTGTCGTGCAGGTTGGCCCCGGAAATGCCGACGGATATGGGCAGACCCGATCGTTCCGTGATCAGGTGGATCTTCGAGCCGTACTTGCCCCGGTCAACAGGATTCGGACCCGTCAGGTCCCCCTTTTCAGGGCCCGCAGGTTCACCGAGTCGATCGCGCACCGCGACCAGTCCAACTCGCCGTCGGCACCGAGTTCGTCGAGGACCAGGCGGTGGAGCTTGGCCCACACCCTGGCCTTCGACCACTCCGAGAACCGCCGGTGAGCCGTCGCACCGGACGGACCGAACGACGCCGATGACAGCTGCTGCCAGGTACAACCCGACGTTGCCACAAACACAATCGCCGCCAGCACCTCCCGGTCGCCGTGCCGACGCCGACCACCGCCCTGCGGCCGCGACGGCACCTCCGGCACCACCCGCTGGAACAACTCCCACAACTCGTCCGGCACAAGCCGTTCAACGATCCCCACCATGACTCACAGAATACCGAGTCACCCAAATGAGATGACCTCTTAGACGGGCTAGGACCTGCCGGCTTGCGTCGCCCGGGGTTCACTACTTGCCGGGGAAGAAGGAGCCCAGCAGCAGCTCCAGGACGATCAAGCCGACACCCGCGATTCCACCAGCAGCCGCGTTCCGATAGATGATCGCCACCACCACCACAGCGGCAGCAATCGCGGCCGGCTCGGGCACCCCCTGCCGCGCTGCCGCTATGACAATCGCCGCGACCAGGACGACCGTGAGAGACAGGCGCACCGCATCACCCATTCGATGCGGCCCTCTGAGGTCCCGTTCGTCCAAGAGCGCTCCGAGCCGCCCCGAGGCGTACCGTTCGCTGATCGTCAACGCCATGCGCGCAAGGTCGCACGCCGCCTTCTGCGGGTCCTTGTCCAGTTCGGCCTCAGCGGCACGCAACGCCCCCACAACCTGGGCCGCGTGGCTCTTCAACGGTCCGTTACGCCGCGAGAAGAAGGGGACTGACCCCCGGGACATCCGAGCACCTCGTACGCGCAGCACTGGAAGCCGAAGGGACAGTGCTCGGAGGTGAGCATCACGACTTCCGGAAGAGCGCACGATGTCCGCGCACTGCCCGATCAAGTGCGTCCAGACGTTCACGCGCTCGAAGGTGTAGCCACCTGCACCGCACATCCGGGCGACAGAAGCCAGAAGCGACCACAAAGGGTATGCCAGCAGCAGCAAGGCAATAGCACCTGCGCCAACGTCGCCGACGAACCAAGCGGCCAGAGCCTTCGCGTCGCTGTAGTACGGAATCCGCTCGGCATGTTCGTCTGCTTGCTTCACATAGATCGACAACCCCTCGCCGATGACGCGGAGGCAGATGTAGGTGAACAGGCCGTACAACACCCACGTTCGTACACGACGTTGGTGATAGCGCCGCAGGGCCACCCGAACCGGACCCGGCACAGGCCCGATCCCGAGCACTTCGGCGTCTTCACGCAGCTTCCGTATCGCCTCATCCGCCTGCCGCCTGTGGCGCGCAGCCAGAGGAGCCCTCCTCCATCTCATCACCAACCGATCATCGCATCCGGTGACCAGTAGCTTCGGCCGTTCTCAACATCGCGCGTAAGAGGGCCATTTGGGGAAAAGCGAGCTAACAGGGCAGCGATGGCGAGGCCGGGCCCCGAAAGGAAATGAACGCGCTATGTAAGCAGGTCAGAGCACAATGCAACATCCCCCCCGAGCGAGGTGAAGGCCGCAACGCACATAGCCCTCGTGCCGTTGGGGAGATGTTCGAAGTCGCAACCCATCGGCACAGGAGCTTCGTTGGTTCCCTATGCTGCCGCGCTCGACCTCCCGCATACCTTGGTCGAGTGGGTCACCATGCTCATCGTCACCCGTGAGGGTGACCGCAGGTGCAAACTCCCGCCGCACCAGCGCGTGCTCGTCGCTCTGGTGTACCTACGACGGCACGACACCCTCGCCCGGATCGCGACCGATTTGGGGATAGCCGTCGGCACCGCCCACGCCTACGTCACGGCTGTGACCGATCTGCTAGCCGACCGGGCGCCGGGCCTGCTCAAGACTCTGCGGCAGCATGATCCGGAGTTCGTCCTGCTGGACGGAACTCTCGCCGAGTGCGACCGCGTCGGCGACAGCCGGGCCGACTACTCGGCCAAGCACCGCCGACACGGCGTGAACGTCCAGGTCGTCACCGACCCCGCTGGCGAGGTTCTGTGGATCTCGCCAGCGCTGCCGGGCCGCACCCACGACCTGACCGCCGCCCGCACCCACCGCATCATCCGGATCTGCGAGTGTCAGGGCGTCCCCATCCTCGCCGACCGTGCCTACCAGGGCGCCGGCCCCTGGGTTACCACGGGACTGAAACGACCACCGGGCGGCGAGCTCACCCACACTCAGCACATCGTCAACCGGGCCCTGGCCACGGCGAGGGCACCGGTCGAACGCGGCATGGCACGGCTGAAGTCCTGGCAGATCTTCCGCAGATCCCGCATCAGCCCCAACCGCATGACCGTCATCGCCAGAGCCGTCCTCACCCTGGAGAGGCAACGCTGAAAACGCTCACTGATCCGCCAGGCAGCGACCTGGTTTTGGCGCAGTGCAGTAGCGGCTATCGGCTCTCTGGCTGAGAGCGGACCAGATCCAGTAGCTCCGTTGAGGCCCTCTGCTACTTTCGTCGCCGGGAAGCCAGAACCGATACGCCTGCGGCTCATCGTGCCCGGTCGATACGGAGTGTGACTGTGCTGGGCAAGGGGAGAGGCGGTAACGGAGTCGGCGGCATGCACTACGGGTGAGCCGTGCGGTTGGTCGCCTTGAAGCGGATGCGCCGGGCGGACCGTCTCCCACTGCGGGCACCGGGGGCGCCCCCCGTAGCCGTGCGGTACGTACCGCACGGCACCGTGGCCGCCGGGGATCGAGGCGGATGCAGCGGGATCCAGCAGGATGTGAATGTCCGCCTCTGTGGCGTTTCCGCAGGTGAGAGGCGTCACTCGTTTGGGTTCGAGTCCCACCCGCCCCACCACAGCAGAAACGTCGTGACCTGCGGAAACGCCGTTTCGAAAGCTAGTCGGGGCATGGCATTCGATGTACGAACGCCGCACCGACCCGCCGTAGGCTCCTTCGTGTGGCCCACGTCCGGGCTCACGAACGCCTGAGCGGCGCCCCCTCCCGCGCCGCGATGTCGCGGACCGGTGGTTTCCGGAAGGGCCAGACCCGGCGCGAGGTCTTCGCTCCTTGGCTGTCATCGCGGTTCGGTCCCTTTCTCGCGGCGGGTGGATGTCCCGTTCACGACTGGGCGTTCGTGCCGTCGGCCTGGCTCAGGTGCTGGTCGAGTTGACGCTGGTTCTCGACGAGGCGCAGACACAGATGCCGCAGCTGGGCCGTCTCGGCGGGCGTGAATCCCCGGAAGACCGCCGCCATGGCGACCTGGGTGGGCCGGCGGAAGGACTCCACCCAGTCCAGCCCGGCGGGTGTGATCCGGGCCAGGACTGAACGGCGGTCACGCCGGTCGGGAACCCGCTCAGCCAGTCCGTCGCGTTCGAGGGTGTCGACCAGCCCGGTGACATTGCGCGAGCTCACTCCAACCGCCTGGGCCAGCTTGCCAATGCTCAACCCGTCATCGGGCGCGGCGCTCAGACGGATCAGGAGGTCGAGCGCCCCCGCGCTCAGCCCGCGTCCCTCGGCCCCGCGGGCGCGCAGGCGTTCGATGGCGTGGAAGGCGCCGCGGACCGCGGCTGCGCCTTCGAGGGCGAGGGTGTCCTGGCCTGCGGTGAACTGGGCCATGGCGGACCTCACCCGGGGGTCGAAGAGGCTGCCGTCCGGGTCGCGGGTGAGGTCTGACGAAGAGTTATGTACGTGCTTCATAATGAAGCAGGACTCTAATACTGGCTTCCGTGAATTGCCAACCTTGGGCACCCCAGGGACACAGGGGCCAACCGTGAACCCGAGGGCACCCTGAACTCCATGACCCGCCCGGGGGCATGCGCGAAGCGGCAACGGGTCCGGAGTCGGGGGCCCTCGCCACCGCAGGGCGCTTCGCGGCCGACGAACCGAGGTGCCGGACCCCGGCTTTCCCGGAGCCATCGAGATGCCTTCATGAGCAAGGAGCTCGCCCGCACCACTTCCCGTCCTCCTCGCTGTCGGTGCCGGGATCGCGGCGGTCGGATTTCGGCGGCGGGAGCGCTGAGCAGAGTCCCTGACGGTCTCGGCAACAGCGCCACTCCCTCTCTTGCGCTGCCCCGCCAGGGATTACGGGACAACCCTCGGGTGTCAATGGGGCGCGGCGGACTGAGAAGTTCATCGTCGGCCTGGAGCAGGTCTTCCCCACGTATCCCACCGTCCAGGAGGCCGCGGCAGCCTGGACGGTGCCGGCCGCAGGCTGACCGGCACGCCACCTTGTCTGCCGCCCCACCCTTCGGGGACACCCGCGTCGCCTGTCCTCAACACGACGGCCCCGCTTCCGCCTCGATATAAAAGTCATCTAAAAGTGAGAGGTGTGAATGCGAGGACGTGGGGCACCAGGCTGACCATGCTTCCCATCATTCTGGTTCTCCTCCTCGCCCTGATCCTCTTCGGTGCCGGTTTCGCTCTCAAGGCACTGTGGTGGATCGCCGTCATCGTCCTGGTCGTGTGGCTCCTCGGCTTCTTCATCCGCCCCGCCGGCCACGGCGGCAAGCGCGGCCGCTGGTACCGCTGGTAAGAACGAACACACCCAACTTTCTTGCGGGGCCCGACAGGA
Source organism: Streptomyces sp. NBC_01260 (assembly GCF_036226405.1). Lineage (NCBI taxonomy): Bacteria > Bacillati > Actinomycetota > Actinomycetes > Kitasatosporales > Streptomycetaceae > Streptomyces > Streptomyces sp. NBC_01260. The sequence goes on from NZ_CP108464.1 coordinate 5,901,547, forward strand.
GAATCTGCCGGGCCCCGCACGCATGTCCCGGAATCGATAACACCGCCCCTGCGGGTGCGGTTTCACGGAGGCGGGAATACGAGCCCAGCCGGGGAGAAAGCTGCGCGGCTGCCGGGAAGCAAGCCCGCGGATTCAGGGCACGCCACGTGGGTGAACTCACAGCAGGCCTTGGTCACACCGGCTCACCGGGCTCTGCGCGCTTGAGCTTTCAGCCCCTGACGGGCCCGCCTCCGAACGCATCACCGCAACGAATCCGCCGTCGAAACAGGGTATTCAGCACCGCGAGAACAGGGCCCCACGGCACACGCCGGCTGAGCGTGGGCCGAGCAGCAGGTTTTCTTCCCGCTGTCTCACGGGTGTGTACCTCATGTTCGCGGGTACAGGAGCGTCTGCGCGTGCGAAGCCCGAAAGGGCAATTCGGTGGAGGGAAAGAATCATCATGTCGGTACCTGTGCAGGCCCCGGTCGAAAGAGCAGTCGGCGTACCGGCAGTTCTTCCGGAGATAGCTGATCCGCAGAAGGTCGCGCCGAAGGACGCCCGCCATCTCAGCAAGCTGTTCTTCGACCGGCTGCAGGTTCTTGAAGAGGGCACCGTCGAGTATCAGTACGCGCGCAACACGCTCATCGAGATGAATCTGTCGCTGGTGCATTTTGCCGCGAAGCGCTACCGCAACCGCGGCGACGGCCAGATGGAAGACATCGTCCAGGTCGGGACCATCGGCCTGATCAAAGCTATCGACCGGTTCGAGCTCACACGCGAAGTCGAGTTCACCACTTTCGCGATCCCTTACATCGTGGGGGAGATCAAGCGGTTCTTCCGCGACACCACCTGGTCCGTCCACGTCCCGCGCCGGCTGCAGGAACTGCGCGTCGTCCTCGCCAGGACCAAGGAGGACCTCGCCACTGAACTGGACCGCGATGCCACGGTCGCGGAGCTCGCAGCCCACCTCAAGATCAGCGAAGAGGAGGTCATCGACGGGCTCATCGCCGCGAACGGCTACACCGCCGGCTCCCTCGACGTGCCTGTCGGCGGTAGCGACGGCGACGGCTCCTCCGCAGGTGTCACCTACGGCGACATCACCGGTGACTGCGACCCCGGCATGCAGCTGTTCGAGAACCTCCACACCCTGGCGCCGCTGCTGGAACAGCTCGGCGAACGCGAGCGCGCCATAATTGAGATGCGCTTCGGCCAGGAGATGACTCAATCTCAGATCGGCGCTCACCTGGGCGTCTCCCAGATGCATGTCTCCCGCCTGATCACCCGCATCATCGGCGACCTCCGCGTCGGCATGTTCGCCCAGGACTGAGCGAACCGGTCGGACACCGGGCCGGTGCGACCGTGCCGGGTCATGTGGACGAAGAGGGCCGTGTCGGAAGAGATTTCGCGGGTAGACGGCACTGGTCGCAATGGATGTTCTGAGGACGGGGGAGTTTCATGGGCCAGGCAGCACGAGAACGTGGTCAGCGGTCGATGACCGCCGGTCCCCTTTCGGTATCCGCGATGTTCGAGGACAGTTCGGAGATCGCTGAGGCCCGCGACCTGGCTCGCTCGTTCCTGGCGGACGTGCAGGCCCTCCACGGGTTCCCCGTGTCCGGCAGGGCGATGGGGACCGTGCAACTGGTGGTCAGCGAGCTGGTCACCAACGCGCGCAAATACGCGCCCGGACCCTGCGTCCTGACCCTGGACATCCAGGACGGGGCTGTTCGCGTGCGCGTCTGGGACAGCGGTACGACGCTGCCGGTCACCCTGGCGCCGGATCCGTCCCGGGTGGGTCAGCACGGCCTGGAGATCGTGATGGCTGTCTGCCAGGGCCTCGCTGTGGAAAGGAAGCCGGTCGGTAAGCAGATCACGGCGGTCATCGCCCTCGCCGACGACCCCGGCGGCGACGTACTGGGCCGGCAGCTGTGACCGGCGTTGCGTGAGCTGATGAGTCTGACCACCCCCTCACGCGTGCGCCCTGCCCACGCGGCAGGTCTGCCCACGCGGGCGCCGCGATGGCGCAAGGGGCTGTTCCGCGCGCTGGACAGGCGTCGCTCACCCGGTCCGTTCAGCTCTGGCGGCCGCTCGCCCGGTTCCGGAACGAGCTTTGGAGCGGCGAGAGCCTGATCGCGCTCAAGCGCCGGTCGTACTGCTCACGCGGGATCACGCAGGCCGGCCACCCGCCGGTGGTCGCGGAACCCGACGGAGTGCTCGGCGGCCCCACCGCGACTGCCGGGGGACGGCGGATGGTCAGTGTCCGCGTCCCCTCGCCGACTTCACGACCGCGCGCACCTGCTCGGTACTACCGCAGTCACTCGCCAGGTGCTTCTCCCGTGCGGAGAGGAAAGCCGCTCCGAGCTCAGCCCGCCGGTCGTCGGAGACGTTCTCCCGTGCCCCGTTGAGGATGGTGCGCTCCTCCTCGTCCAGGTGGTGGCTGATCGCGTGCGCGAGACCTTCCAGCTTCTCGTCCCACTCGTCCGACCCGACGTCCTTCACTTCGAGCAGGGCCAGCAGCGCCTCGTTGCCCTCGGCGTGTTCTTCCGTGCCGTGCTCGACCTCGTGGCTGTCGATGTCCTTGAAGCGCTTGAGCGCCGGATAGACCTCGTGTTCCTCCGCCTCGCCATGGGCGATCAGCAGGGCGGAGAATTCCCGCAGTGCAGCGGCGCGGTCCGCCTCGACGCTGCGCATCCTGTGGAACAGGTCCTCCATGGCCCGGTGGTCCTTCAGGATCAGTGCTACGACGTCCCGGTTCTCTGCCACGGTTCAGGTCCTTCCTTCGAAATGGAGCTGTGCTTGTCCGGCTGCCCCGCGAAGCGGAACCCAGCGTTGACAACACGGCGGATCGGGGTCGAGGCGTGCTCCGGTCACGCGCCGGCCACCTGACCTCGTGACGCGTCATGGCCCGCTCGGACACCTTCGTCCGGCGAGCCATGACGCGTCACGAGGTCGGGTGGCGCCGAGGCCACGGCGGAGTCAGCGCCGACGCAGCATCATGACGACAGCGACGACGACGATGATCAGTACGACGGTGCCAATGCCTATGTACACGGGTCTCTCCTTGTGTCGCGGACGGGCCCCATCGGTGCCGTGGCCTCCGAGTGCCCCCGTTGCGGTGATCTAACGAGTGCGGCGATGAATTTCTCATCCACGTGACCACCGGGCACCGGCAGACCCGCACGTCACGCCCGGGCGGGATCGTCCGGATGCGGTGTCGTTCCCGACCAATCCGCTCCCGCCTCTGCCCCGAATCCTCGGGTGAGGGTTCTTGGAACCAACCCTCACCTCCCTGGCGGGGGGCGCGCCTGACGCGCCCCCCCCGCCGGCACCTTGCCCGCGCCCCGGAGCCGGTCAGGAGAGCGCGGTGAAACGGAACCTGACGTACCGCTAACACGCGGACGACACAGGCATTCGGGACCGAGAGAAGGGCACAAGACACGGGCCGCAACCCGGCGGCACCGAAGCAGCATGAGAGGAACGACGTGTCTTTCGCCAACCACCCCGAGACGCCCGGCGACTACCACCAGACCCAGCCGAGCGGGAGTGTGACGCGGAGTAACGGACTCGCGATCGCCGCGCTCGTTCTCGGCATTGTGGCGGTACTGCTCTTCTGGACCGTCCTCGGCGGCATCCTGCTCGGCCTGCTCGCGATCGTCCTCGGCATCATCGGGGCCCGTCGTGCCCGCGGCGGGAGAGCTCCGCACGGCACGCTGTCGATCGTCGGCGCCGTACTCGGCGCGCTGGGGCTGATCGGGTCGATCGTGATCATCGCGATCGGCGCGTCCATCCTCAACTCCGACGAGTTCAAGGACTTCAACGACTGCATTCAGCACGCCAATTCGCAGAGCGAGAAGGACCAGTGCTCCCAGGACTACAAGCAGGACACCGGCAACTGACCCACTGAGGTCCTGCCCCGGGTGGACCGGACCACGTCCGTCTCACGGATCGTCCTGGGGAAAGAGGTGGTGCGCTACCTGGCGGACTTCTCCCATGCGGTCGACTGGGACCCGGGGACGCGGGAGTGCGACCGCATCGACAGCGGCCCCCTCGCCGAAGGCGCGCAGTGGCACAACGTCTCCGAGTTCCGCGGTCGCCGTACGGAGCTGCGGTACCGCTTGGTCACGCTGACGGACGACCACGTGGTCTTCGTGGGTGAGAACAAGACCGCCACCTCGCGCGACGACCTGAGCTTCCGGGCCGACGGGGAGTCCACGGTCATCACCTACCGTGCGACGATCCGGTTCCACGGCCTGGCGCGGCTCGCCGATCCCTTCCTGCGCCGCGAATTCGAGCGGCTGGGCGACGAGATCACGGTCAGCATGCCCGCCGCGATCGACGGGCACGCGGCCTGACCCCTACTCGGTGACCGGAGCCGCCGATGCCGGCAGGGGCGCCGGCAGGGTGCTCCCTCCGGCGCGCCGGGCGTCGAGCAGACGTACCGAGAGCCGGTCCTCCAGAAGCCGGGCCGTGCCCCCGGCGCCGCGGTGACCACCGTCGTCCCCGCCGCCTCCCGGCTCAGGTCTTCCGGCCGATACCATCCTCCGTGACCGAATCCCTGACCGAAACGGCGGACGAGGCCGATGAGCCCGCCCCTCGCGCCCGCATATTCGCCGATCTGACCCCGCTGCGGACCTCGCCCGACTACCGGCGGCTCTGGTTCGGGAACACGGTCTCCTGGGTCGGGCAGGGGATGACGGCGCTCGCCGTCTCGCTCCAGGTGTACGACCTCACCGGGTCAGCCTTCTCCGTCGGGCTGATCGGATTCTGCTCGCTCGTGCCCCTGGTCGTCTTCGGGCTCTACGGCGGCGCCGTCGCCGACACCGTCGACCGGCGCAAGCTGGGACTGGCCAGTGCCTTCGGGTCGTTCGTGCTCTCCGTCGGGCTGGTGGCGATCACCGTCGCCGGGGTGGAGCGGGTGGGGCTGCTGTACGCGGTCGTCGCGCTCCAGGCCGTCTGCTTCGCGCTCAACTCACCGGCCCGCAGCTCGATGATCGCCCGCCTCCTGCCGGCCGAACAGCTGCCCGCCGCCAACGCGCTGAACTCCATGACCAGCACCACGGGCGGGCTCGTCGGACCGATGCTCGGCGGGCTCATCGTCGGCTGGTGGGGGTACCGGGCCGCGTACGGCATCGACGCCGTCACCTTCACCGCCTCGCTGTACGCGATGTGGCGGCTGCCCGCGATGCTGCCGGACCGGGGGGAGGGGGCCGCCGGGGCCGCGAAGCGGGCGTCGGTCATGGACGGGCTGCGGTTCCTGGGGACCCGGCCCAATCTGCGGATGACCTTCTTCACCGACATGTGCGCCATGGTGCTGGCCAATCCCCGCGCACTGTTCCCCGTCGTCGCCGCCCTCTGGTACGGGGGCGACGCGAAGACCACCGGACTGCTGGTCGCCGCCCCGGCGCTGGGGGCGCTGCTGGGCGGGGTGTTCTCCGGCTGGCTGGGGCGGATCCGGCGGCAGGGGCTCGCCGTGCTCTTCGCGGTCGCGAGCTGGGGGACCGCCATCGCGGTGTTCGGGCTGACCCGGCAGCTCTGGCTCGGGCTGATCTTCCTGGCGCTCGCGGGGGCGGCCGACACCACCTCGATGGTCTTCCGCAACACCATGCTCCAGGCCGCCGTGCCGGACGGGATGCGGGGGCGGCTCCAGGGCGTGTTCATCGTCGTCGTGGCGGGCGGCCCCCGGCTCGGCGACTTCCTGGCCGGATCGGTCGCCGATCTCGTCTCGCCCGGCGTGGCCGTGACCGGGGGAGGGATCGCGTGCGTGGCCGCGGTGGCGGTGCTGGCCCTGCGGTGGCCCCGGTTCGCGCGGTACGACGCACACGATCCCGAGGCCTGAGGGCTGTCCACGGACCTGTGCCCGGACCGAAGCCGCGGCCCCGTCAGGAGACGTCCGTGACCTTCGGCATCTCGCCGCCGGTCGTCGTGCCGTCGATCAGCGAGAACGGTGCGCCCTGCGGGTCGGTCAGGGACGCGAACCGGCCGAACGGGATGGTCAGCGGGCCGAACCGGAGCTGCGCCCCGAGCGCCTTGGCCTTCTCCACGGCCGCGTCGCAGTCCGCGACGGTGAAGTACACGTTCAGAAACGGCGGCACCTCCGGCGGGAAGTCCTCCGTCATCTTCATCCGGCCGAGCACCGGGTCCGCTCCCAGGTCGTAGAGCGTGAAGTCGATCTCGTCGTCCTCGACGCGCTTCACTTACCCGAAGACGCCGCGGAAGAAGGCGTCCGCCTTCTCCGGCTCCCGGGTGAAGACCTCGGCCCAGCTGTAGGCGCCGGGCACGTTGCGCGCACCGAACCCCTCGTGGCTGCCCGCCTGCCACACCCCGAAGGCCGTCCCGCCCGGGTCGCGGGCCAGCGCCATCGTGCCGAACTCGCTGACCTGCATGGGTTCCACCAGCACCTCGCCGCCGTGCTCGCGGATCTTCGCGGTGGTGGCCGCGGCGTCCGGCGAGGCGAGATACAGGGTCCAGGCGGCCGGTACCTCCTGGCCGGGGACGGGAGGCATCAGGGCGGCAACCGCCCTGCCGTCCACGTACGCCTGGGTGTAGTTGCCGAACTCGGGCAGCGAGTCGCCGTAGGTCCAGCCCAGCAGCTCACCGTAGAAGCGCTTCGCACCCTGGATGTCGCCGAACGTCGCATCGGCCCAGCACGGAGTGCCCTCTGATTCTGCGGCCATGACCCGGCCTCTCTTCTGCTTGAGGATATGTCCCCTCTATTACGCTATCGACCCATCGCCTCCTGTGCGCGCCGAGCCCGTGCCGGCGCCCGGCGGGCCGGGCCGCACGACGGAGCGGGCGACTCCCAGGTCCACCAGGTCCTGCGGACGCAGCCGCAGCTGGTCCGCCGTGGCGTGCACCTGGTCCGGGGAGCGCTTCAGGATCGCCGCCGCGAGTTCCGGGGCGATGACCGAGAAGTAACTGTCGGCGGTGACATGGGTGTTGCCCGGTGCGGCCAGGGCCAGTGCGCCGCCCGAGCCGCCCTCGCCGATCACCAGGGTCGTGACGGGGACCCGGGCGGCCGCGATCGCCGCGAAGGCGTCGGCGATGGCCGCACCCGCACCGGCCCGTTCCGCCTCGGCGTCATTGGCCGCGCCCGGGGTGTCGACCAGGGTGAGGACCGGGACGCCGAGCCGGTCGGCCAGCCTGATCACCCGGGCCGCTGTGCGGTAGCCGGCCGGGCGGGTCGCGGTGCCGCACTGGGCGACGTACGCGACGGGCCGCCCCTCGCGCAGCCCGAACCCGCAGAGCAGCCCGGGGTCCGTGCCCCCGCAGCGGTCCCCGTGGAGCGGGAGCCGTATCCCGAAGTAGGCGTCCAGATAAGCCTCGGCGCGCGGCCGTGACGCGGACCGGGCCCGGACCACGGCCTCCCAGCCGGTCCGCGGGAGCCCGGTCGCGGAGAGTGCGGCCGGCACCGGTGCGGCCGCCGGCGCGGGGTCGCGGTGGGCGAGCGCCCCCAGCCAGTGGCCCAGGGTGGCGGCCAGCTCCTCCTGCGGGACGATCGCGTCGATCTGGCCGGCCGCCAGTTGGCCCTCGGCGGTGTACGCGAGGGGGTCCGCGCCGGGCGGCCGTACCCGGGAGCCGGCGAACCCGATCTGGGCCCCCGGCAGTGCCAGGATCACATCGGCGCCCGCGCCCAGGGTCGCCCAGCCGCCGCCGGTCGTCGGGTCGCGCAGGACTGCGAGCTGCGCCGGACCGGCCGCCCGCAGCCGCGCCGACGCACGGGCCACCCGGTGCAGCTGGGTGAGCGCGATCATGCCCTCCTGCATCCGGCTGCCGCCCGTGGCGATCAGTGAGACGAGGGGGAGCCGCCGGGTCACGGCCTCCTCGTACGCCGCCTCCAGCCGGTCCCCGGTGCGCTGCCCGAGCGAGCCGCCGAGGAACCCGAACTCGAACGAGACCAGGACGCAGGGGTGGCCGCCGAGGGTGGCGAGGCCGTGCACGACGGACTCCCGCTCACCGGTGCGGGCGGTGGCCCGTGCCCGGGAGTCCGCGTATCCCGTCCAGTCGAGCGGTCCGTCGGCCGCGGTGTCCTCGCGGGGGGCGGTGGACTCGGTGAAGTCCGCGGTGACGGCGGCGATCGCCGCACGGGCCGACAGCCGGTCAGCCATGGAGCGACCGCTTCATGATCTTGCCCAGGTCGTTGCGTGGCAGCGCGTCCAGGTAGCGGACCGTGCGCGGCCGCTTGTGCGGGGAGAGCTGGGCCGCGACATGACCGGCGAGCTCGTCGGCCGGGGGCGGGGAGGAGGGGTCGGCCGGCACCACCCAGGCGACGATCCGCTCGCCCAGGTCCGGGTCGGGTTCGCCGGTGACGGCTGCCTCGCGGACGCCCGGGTGGTCCAGGAGGGCGTTCTCGATCTCACCGGCGCCGATCTTGTGGCCGCCGCTCTTGATCAGGTCGGTGGCCTTGCGGCCCACGATCCGTACGTACCCGTCGGGGTCGAGGGTGGCCATGTCCCCGGTACGGAACCAGCCGTCGGCGGTGAGTGCGGCGGCCGTCGCGTCGGGGCGGTTGAGGTAGCCGGTGAACAGGTTCGGGCCGCGTACCTGGATCTCGCCGATGGACGCGGGGTCGGCGAGAGCGCTGCCGTCCTCCTCGACCAGGCGGAGTTCGACGCCGCGCAGCGGGGCGCCGACGGTGCCGGGGCGCGGTTCGCCGTCGGCCCGCACGCCCGTGTTCATGAGCGTCTCCGTCATGCCGTACCGCTCGATGACCCGGCGGCCGGTCGCCGCCGCGATCCGCTCGTGGTCGTGGACCGGCAGCGCGGCCGACCCGGAGACCAGCAGCCGGGCACCCGCCAGGGCCTTCGCGAGCCCGTCGGACGCGGAGGGGCCGGCAAGCGCTTCCGCGATCCGGTGGTACATCGTCGGCACGCCGAACAGCATCGTGCCGCCCGACTCCAGCTCCCGGGTCACGCCCTCGGTGGAGAACCGGCCGAGATGGCGCACCGAACCGCCCCGCCGCAGCGGGCCGAGGACGCCGAGGACCAGGCCGTGCACATGGAACAGCGGCAGCGCGTGGACGAGGACGTCGTCGCCGGTCCACTGCCAGGCGTCCTCCAGCGCGTCCAGGGTGGCGGCGATGGCCCGGCGCGGCAGGACCGCGCCCTTGGGCGGGCCGGTGGTGCCGGAGGTGTACACGATCAGGGCCGGGGACTCGGGTGAGGGCTCGGCGAAGGAGGCGGCGGAGCGGGCCGGCTCCCCGGTGTCCACGCCCACGTCCACCCGGGTCAACGCGGCCAGTGCGGGCGGCAGTACGGCACCGGCCGCGGCCAGCACCGTCGACGGTGCGCTGTCGGCGACGATATGGGCCAGCTCCCGCTCGCCCGTCTTCGGGTTGAGCGGTACGGCGGGCACCCCCGCCCGGAGCGCGGCGACCACCGCGACCACGGTCTCCGGGACCGGGGCGGCCCAGACCGCGACCCGGCCGGCATCGGCGATCCGGGCCGCGAGCGCATCCGCAGCGGCGGCCAACTGTGCGTAGTTCAGGGACTGTTCGCCGAACCGGACGGCTTCGCGGGCGGCCGGCGGACCGGCGGGATCCTGGAGTGCAGGCAGAAGTGGCATCACTCTGCGAACCCTAGATAGGTGAAGCGCTTCCGTCATCGGAATGTGTCCCGAACCGGCGCCGGATGGCTGTACGGGGCATCCGGCGGGAATTTGGATACGACCTTGACATATTAATTTTGCGTTGCCAGCATGCAAAAAGTTCACTCCGGTAGGGCATCTCGGCGCGGCAGGGAGGAAAGAACCTGGCTGCATCGCCGCTCGCCCGGCAGTACACGCACGTCGCAAAGCGCGACAGCGCCTTGCCTGACAACCCCACGCACCGTCAGGAAGGAAGCGTTCATGCCTCTGTCCCCACCCCTGTGGTCCAGACTCGTCACCGCGCTCACCCTGGTCGCCACCGGCGGCCTCGCCGCGGGTGCCGCGGTGGCCGCGCCCGCAGCCCCCACCGCGGTCCACGCGGCGGCCGACATCCCCGCCGCCGACTACCAGCAGGTCCAACTGGCCCTCGGAGCGGCCGAACTGGGCGAGGCCATGTCCCTCGCCGTTCTGCCGGACCGGTCCGTCGTCCACACCGCCCGGGACGGCACGGTCCGGCTCACCGACGCCTCCGGGGCGACGAAGACCGCTGCCAAGCTCGATGTCTACACGCACGACGAGGAAGGACTGCAGGGCGTCGCGGCCGACCCGGACTTCGCCGCCAACCGCTACCTCTACCTCTACTACTCACCCACCCTGAACACCCCGGCCGGTGACGCCCCCGTCACCGGAACGGCCGCCGACTTCGAACCGTGGAAGGGGCACCTCAACCTCTCCCGGTTCACCCTGAAGGCCGACGGGACGCTGGACACCGCGAGCGAGAAAGTCGTCCTCGAAGTCCCCAACGACCGTGGCCAGTGCTGCCACGTCGGCGGTGACATCGACTTCGACGCCGCCGGGAACCTCTACCTGACCACCGGCGACGACACCAACCCCTTCGAGTCCGCCGGCTACGCACCCATCGACGAACGCACCGACCGCAACCCGCAGTTCGACGCCCAGCGCTCCTCCGGGAACACCAACGACCTGCGCGGCAAGCTGCTGCGGATCAAGCCCACCGCGTCCGGCGGCTACACCGTCCCGGCCGGCAACCTCTTCGCCCCCGGCACCGACCGGACCCGGCCGGAGATCTACGCGATGGGCTTCCGCAACCCGTTCCGGATGTCCGTCGACAAGCCGACCGGCACCGTCTACATCGGCGACTACGGCCCCGACGCCGGCACCACCGACGCCGGCCGCGGCCCCAGCGGCCAGGTCGAGTTCGACCGCGTCACCGGCCCCGGCAACTTCGGCTGGCCCTACTGCACGGGCACCAACACCCCCTCGGAGACGTACAACGAGTACACCTTCCCGAGTGGCCCATCCGGCGCGAAGTACGACTGCGCGGCCGGTCCGGCCAACAACTCCTTCCGCAACACCGGCCGGCCGACGCTGCCCGCCGTGCGGCCCGCCTGGATCAGGTACGCGGGTGACGCGGGCTCCCCGCCCGAGTTCGGCGGCGGCTCCGAATCGCCGATGGCCGGTCCCGTCTACCACTACGACGCGGACCTCGACTCGGCCGTGAAGTTCCCCGCCTCGCTCGACGGCCGTTTCTTCGCCACCGAGTACGGCCGCAAGTGGATCAAGCCGGTCGAGGTGAAGGCCGACGGGTCACCCGGGACGATCGACACCTTCCCGTGGACCGGCACCCAGGTCATGGACTCCGCGTTCGGCCCGGACGGTGCGCTGTACGTCCTGGACTACGGCACCGGCTCCAACAACCAGGCGCTGTACCGCGTCGAGTACCTGGCGGGCAGCAACCGCTCCCCGGTCGCCAGGGCCGCGGTGGACCGGACGTCCGGCCCGATCCCGCTCGACGTCGCCTTCTCGGCGGCCGGCAGCGCGGACCCCGAGGGCGGGGCGCTGCACTACGCCTGGGACTTCGGTGACGGAGCCACCTCCACCGAGGCCGATCCGCACCACACCTACACCACCGCCGGGACCTTCCGGCCGACCCTGACCGTCACCGACCCCGAGGGGCTCACCGGCACCGCCAGTCTCGTCGTGACCGCGGGCAACACCGCCCCCGCGGTCACTCTGACCACGCCCGCCGACGGCGGACTCTTCTCCTTCGGTGACTCCGTGCCCTTCACGGTCACCGTCACCGACCCGGAGGACAGCACGGTCGACTGCTCGAAGGTCAAGGTCACCTATCTGCTCGGCCACGACAGCCACCGCCACCAGATCACCTCGAAGAACGGCTGCTCCGGCACCATCGACGTCCCCGTCGACGGCGAGCACGACAGCGCCGCCAACATCTACGGGGTCCTCGACGCCGAGTACACGGACGCCGGCGGGCTCACCACCCACGGCGACAGCATCCTCCAGCCCCGGCACCGGCAGGGCGAGCACTTCGCCGCCCAGTCCGGGATCGAGCCCGCCCAGCACGGGACGGCCGAGGGCGGCGCCACCGTCGGCTTCACCGACAACGGCGACTGGATCTCCTTCGAGCCGTACGCCCTGTCCAACGCCACCGGCGTCTCGGCCCGGGTCTCCTCCGCCGGTCCCGGCGGCACGCTGGAGGTGCGCGCGGGTTCCCCCACCGGCACCCTGCTCTCCACCCTGACCGTCGCACCCACGGGCGGCTGGGAGAACTTCACCGACGTCTCGGCGAACGTGAGCAACGCACCCGCCGGCACCACGGAACTCTTCCTCGTCTTCAAGGGGCCCACCGGCCGGGGGAACCTGTTCGACCTGGACGCCTTCACCTTCAAGGCGGAGGGGTGACCGACGCATGAGACACCAACTGGCCCGGCGCGTACGCCATATCGCCTCCGCCGCCGCACTCGCCCTGGGAGCCGGGTTCCTGGCCCCCGCCCCGGCGGGCGCCGCCGCGGACCCGTACGACGTGCTCGTCTTCTCCAGGACCGCCGGATTCCGGCACGACTCCATCCCGGCCGGCATCACCGCGATCCAGCAACTGGGCGCGGCGGACGGCTTCGGCGTCACGGCCACCGAGGACGCGGGCGCCTTCACCCCGGAGAACCTCGCCGGGTACGAGGCGGTGGTCTTCCTCAGCACCACCGGCGACGTCCTGAACACCGCACAGCAGGACGCGCTCGCCGGGTACGTGGACGGCGGCGGCGGATTCGTCGGCGTCCATGCGGCCGCCGACACGGAGTACGACTGGCCGGCGTACGAGCACCTCGTCGGCGCCTGGTTCAAGAGCCACCCGGCGATCCAGCAGGCGAAGGTCGTCACCGAGGACCACGCCCACCCGGCGACCGCGCACCTCGACGACGACTGGGTCCGCACCGACGAGTGGTACAACTACCGCACCGATCCCCGCGACGACGTCCATGTGCTCCAGAGCCTGGACGAAAGCAGCTACACCGGCGGCGAGATGGGCGGCGACCACCCGATCACCTGGTGCCACCCGCAGCAGCAGGGGCGGTCCTTCTACACCGGCCTCGGCCACACCATCGAGTCCTACAGCGATCCGGACTTCCGCCGACTGCTGCTCGGCGGCATCCAGTACGCGGCCGGCGTGGTGCGGGCCGACTGCGGCTCCGGGACCCCGGACCCCGGTGACGCCCCCGTGGAGGCGGAGTCGTACACCTCCTCCTTCGGCGTGCAGAGCGCCGCGCACAACGGGGCGGGCGGCGGGGCCACGCTCGGCTACATCGACAACGGCGACTGGGCGGGCTACGCCTTGGTCAACACGGCCGGGGCCACCTCCTTCACCGCCAGGGTCTCCTCGGCCGGGGCGGGCGGCACCATCGAGGTGCGCTCCGGTTCCGCCACCGGACCGCTGCTCGGATCGGTGGACGTCGCCCCGACCGGCGGCTGGGAGACCTTCACGCAGGTGACCGGCGCCGTCACCGCCACCGGTTCGGGCCCGCTGTTCCTCCGGTTCACCGGGGGAGCGGGCTCCCTCTTCGACATCGACAGCTTCACCCTGGCCGGACAGCAGGGCACCAAGGCCACGGGCTCCTCCCGCGTGCACCTCTTCTACTACCCCTGGTACGGCACCCCGGAGACGAACGGCGGCTGGCGCCACTGGGAGCAGGGCGGCCACACCCCGCCCGACGACATCGGCGCCGACCTCTACCCGAAGCTCGGCCCGTACGACTCCGGTGACATCGCCGGGGCCGTCGAGCAGCACATGAAGTGGATCGAGCGGTCGGGCGCCGGAGTCATCGTCTACAGCTGGTGGGGGCAGGGCGGCTACGAGGACAAGCTCGCCCCGGAGGTCCTGGACGCCGCCGCCCGGCACGGGATCAAGGTCGCCTGGCACATCGAACCGTACGGCGGCAGGACCGCGGCCTCCGTGGTCGACGACATCGCCTATCTGACCGGCGAGTACGGCGACCACCCCGCCTACTACCGGGACGCCGAGCACGGCAACCGCCCGGCGTTCTACGTCTTCGAGAGCCTGCGGATCCAGGACTGGTCGGCCCTGGACGCCGTGCGCGACAGCGCCGTCGTCCTCGCCCAGACCACCGACACCACCAAGGTCGCGCACTTCGGCGGGATCTACACCTACGACGGCATCGCCGGTGCCACCGCCCCCGGCTGGAAGCAGGCGGGGGAGTACGCCAAGTCCAACGGCCTGGTCTGGGCGCCCTCGGTGGCACCCGGATACATCGACGACCGGGCCGTGCCCGGCAACACCACGCCCACCCTGGGGCGGGAGGACGGCGCCTCCTACGACCTGGAGTGGAGCAACGCCCTCGACCCGGCCATCGGCGGATCGCCCTCCTGGGTCTCCGTCACCTCCTTCAACGAATGGCACGAGGGCAGCCCGATCGAGCCCGCGGCGGGCAACCCGCCCGCCGGACACGGCTACCGGACGTACGAAGGGGCATACGGGAAGACGGGGGCCGCCGCCGAGACGGCCTACCTCGACCGGACGGCGTACTGGGTGGACCGGTTCGAGCAGCGGCGCACCGCTGCTCGTGCCGCACGCTGAAGCGGCGGTGACGACACGCTGAACCGGTCCACGACGAACGGCGGCGTCCCGGCGGGGACGCCGCCGTTCTCCTTCCGTGCGGGCTCTCAGGCGTCCCGCGGGATGTTCCGCATCCGCCCGTACGCGTATACACAGCCCGCCAGCGCCACGTCGGACAGCAGCATGAAGCCGATCGAGTAGGAGCCCTTCGCGCTGTAGACCGCGCCCATCACCAGGGGCGGCACGAAGCCGCCGAGTCCGCCCATCGCGCCGACGATCCCGGTGACGCTGCCCACCTTCGCCTGCGGGGTCACCTGTGAGACCAGCGCGAAGACACTGCCGCTCGCGGTACCGAGACCGGCCGCCATGATCAGCAGAGCGATCGTGCCGCCGGGCATCAGCTTCGGGTCGAAGGCCTGGACGATCGCCATCAGGGCGGCCACGCCGAGCGCCGCCGAGGAGACCAGCGCCGGGTGGATCCGGTCCGAGAGCCAGCCGCCGATCGGCCGGAAGACCACCGTGACCAGGGCGAATCCGGCGGCCTTCGTACCGGCGTCGGTCGGCGGGAGGTCGTACCAGGTCTTCAGATACGTCGGCAGATAGACGCCGAACGCCACGATGCCGCCGAAGCCGATCGCGTACAGCGCCGACAGCTCCCAGGTGACCCGCAGCCGTCCCGTCGCAGCCAGCCGGTCAGCCAGTGTGCCGGTCGGCACCTGCCGCCCCGGCCGGTCGTTGACCAGCACCGCCGCCAGCGCCGCGTACACCACGAGCGCCCCGGCGACCACGAGGAACGGCAGGTTGTCGCCGTGCTCGGCGATCCGCGGGGTGAAGTACCCGGACAGCGCCACGCCGCCCATGCCCATGCCGAACACACCGAGGGCGAGGCCCCGTTCGGCGGGCGGGAACCACGAGTTGACGAGCGGGATGCCGATCGCGAACGTCGTACCGCCCAGGCCCAGCAGGAAGCCCACGGCCAGCATCGCGCCGTAGGAGTCCTTCGCCGGGATCAGCAGCAGCACCGGCAGGACGGTGAGCGCCGAGATCAGTGGGAACATCAGCCGGGCACCGTACTTGTCGGTGAGCGCGCCCACCGGGATCCGGCCGAGCGAGCCGACCAGCACCGGCACGGCGACCAGCAGCGACTGCTGGAACGAACTCAGTCCGAGCCGGTCCTTGTAGTCCCCGGACATGGGCGCGATCAGATTCCACGCCCAGAAGGTCAACGCGAAGCCGACCGTGGCCATCGCGAGGTTGCGGTAGGCGCCGGGCGGCGCGGCGGCCGGAGCGGGGGGCTGCTTGACGGCTGCGTACACAGTGACAGTCAAGGGCGCGGGCCCGTTCCCGGCCCGTCGGCGTGCTCCATCCGTGGGCGGGGCAGCCGCTGCCCACGGGCGCCAGGCAGCCGCTGTCGCCCGAAAGCTGAGACAATCGCGGTATGGACCGTCTGGACAGGGAAATCCTCGGCGTTCTGCAGGAGGACGCGCGGATCTCGTACCGCGATCTGGGCGCACGGGTCGGGCTGAGCGCCAACGCGGCGGCCGACCGGGTGCGGCGGCTGCGCCGGGACGGCGTCATCCGCGGCTTCACCGTGATCATCGACCCCGCCGCCGACACCCGGACCGGCCTGGTCGTCTTCATCGACGTGACCCTGCGGATGGACACCACCAACGAGGTCTTCGAGCGGGCGGTGCTGACCCTGCCCGGGATCACCGAAGTGGTGCATGTGACGGGCGGGCACGACTACCTCGTACGCGCCACCGCCGCCGACACCGCGGCGCTGGACGCACTGCTGCGCAGACTCAAGCGGGAGGCGGGCGTCGCCCACTCCAACACCAGGGTCGCGCTCAGAGCGGCGCCTGCCAGATGACGGCCGACGGGCGCGATCCGTCCTGTTCCCGCCCGTTGTCGCCGACCGTCAGCCGGACCGCGGCCCGGCCGTCGGGCAGCACGGCCGTACCGTCGACCTCCACCTCGATCTCCGACACCCCGGCCCGCCGGTGCGCGGCCGCCAGCGCCCCGCGCAACGCGGCGAGGAGCTGTCCGCTCACCGGCTCCCGCACGAGGGCGTCCACCGCCCCGGTGAAGTGCACCGACGGCTGGAATCCGAGCACCGCGGCCGCGCCCCGGGTCTCCCGCAGCACCTGACCGCGGAAGGTGGTGGGAGCCTCGGCGGGCGGCTGCTGGAGGGCGAAGATGGTCGTCCGCACCTCCTGGATCGTGGAGTCCAGCTCGTCGACGGCCCTGCCGAGCAGCTCGTCGGTCTCCCCGGTGCCGGCCCGGCGGCGGGTCGACTCCAGCATCATCTCGGTGGCGAACAGCCGCTGGACGACGAGATCGTGCAGATCACGGGCGATCCGGTCCCGGTCCTCGTACACCGCGAGCTGCTCGCGGTCGTGCTGGGCGTCCACCAGGACCAGCGCGAGCGCGGCCTGCGAGGCGAACTGCGAGGCCAGCAGCCGGTCCACGGCCGTGTACGGGCGGCCGCCGCGCCGCCGGGGCAGGGCGAGGGTGCCGATGAGCCGCCCGCCGCTCTGCAACGGCAGCATCATGCTGGGGCCGAACCGGGACCGTACGTGTGTGGTCATCCGGGGATCGGTCGCCGAGTCCTCGATGAAGACCGGCTCGCCGCCCAGCAGCTGGACCAGGACGGGGGAGCCGGGCTCGATGGCGGTGCCCACCAGACCGGCCGGATCGTCGAGCGTGGACGCGGCGACGATCTCCATCCCGCCCTCCTCGGTCGGCTGGAGGATCACCCCGGCCGCCGCGTCGCTGAGGATTCTGGCCCGTTCGGCCACGGTCGTCAGGGCATCGGCGGCGTTCTCCCTGGTCAGCAGGGTGTTGGTGACCGCGGCCGCGCCCTCGATCCAGCGTTCCCGCTGCCGGGCCGTCTCGTACAGCCGGGCGTTGCCGATCGCGATACCGGCCTGCGAGGCGAGGACCCGCAGGAGCGCCGCGTCGGTGTCGGTGAAGTGCGCGGTGCTCTTCTCGGTGAGGTAGATGTTCCCGAAGACCGTGTCGTGCACCCGGATCGGGGCGCCGAGGAACGAGTGCATCGTGGGGTGGCCGGGCGGTACCCCGGTGGCGCGCGGGTCGGTGGTCAGGTCGTCGGAGCGCAGCGGCCGCGACTCCTCGATGAGGGCGCCGAGCATGCCGGAGTGGCCGTCGGGGAGGTCGCCGATGGCCTCCCGTTCGGCGTCGCCCAGTCCGCAGACGAACAGTTCCCGGATGGTGCCGCGCTCGGGGTCCAGAACGCCCAGCGCCCCGTAGCGGGCCGTGGTGAGCGCGGTGGCGGTGTCGATGATCTGCTGCAGGGTGGCCCGCAGTTCGAGATCGGTGCCGACACTCAGCACGGCCTCCAGGAGCATCGGCAGCCGGGGCGTCTGCGGGATTCCTCCGGGGGATGCCGCGTCGCGTGGTTCGTCGGTCATCCGCCGCACGGCCCGCGGCACTCAGCAGGCGAGCGGGGCGAGGACCATCGGGCGGATCTTGCCGTCCAGCATGGCGCCGAGCCCCAGTACGGAGCAGACGTCGGGCCGCTCGGCGATGTGCACCGGCATGCCGGTCGCGTCGCGCAGCATCTGGTCCAGGCCGGGCAGCAGCGCGCTGCCGCCGACCATCATGATCCCGCAGTCGGCGAGGTCGGCCACCAGATCGGGCGGGCATTCCCGCAGCACCTTGCCCAGGCCGTCCAGGACCGTGGTGAGCGGGCGGTGGATCGCCTGTTGCACCGCGGCGGTGTCGACCTCCACGGAGCGGGCCAGGCCGGTCGCCACGTCCCGGCCGTGGATCTCGGTCAGGGCGGGCCCGTGCGAGGTGAGGCCGTTGCCGCTGAGTGCCAGCTGCAAGGGGCGTACGGAGTGGCTGGGCAGCATCAGCTCGTGGTAGTGGCGCAGATGCTGGATCACCGCGTGGTCGATCGCGTCGCCGCCGATCGGGATGCGTACGGCGGTCACGATCGAGCCGAGCGAGAGCACCGCGATCTGGGTGGTCGCGGCCCCGCACACCATGATCATGGTGGCGGTCGGCTGCTCGACCGGCAGTCCGCAGCCGACGGCCGCCGCGATCAGGGTGTCGACCAGCTCGACGCGCCGGGCGCCGAGGCCGACCAGGGTCTCGACGGCGGCCCGCTGGGCGAGCGGATCGCTGTCGTGCGGGGTGCAGGCGGCGGCGCGCAGCCGTGGTCTGCGGCGCAGCTGACGGCGGAGCTTCTCGCCCAGCAGCTGGCGCAGCATGCGCTGGGCCATGTCGATGTCCACGACGGTTCCGCCGGAGACCGGACGGACCACCCGGATGTAGTCGGGGGTGCGGCCCGTCATCTGTTCGGCGAGCGCGCCGACGGCGATGAGTGAGCCGGTACGGGTGTTCACGGCGGCGGCGCTCGGCTCGTCCACGACGAGCCCGAGCCCCTTGATGTACACCCGGGTCCGGGCGGCCCCGAGGTCGACGGCGACGTGGCAACGGCGCAACTGATCAAGGCTGACGGTCACGGCAGGTCTCCCGAGAGCGCTGATGGGGGTACCGACGGGCAGCCGGTTGTCTTCGTATCGTGCGCCGCCGGGAGGCGTTGTGCGCGTTGGGATGCGCCGTAGGGGGTACGGAGCTGACGGCTCGTCGGCCGGCGGCCTCGCGGGTCTGTCAGCGGGGGAGCAGCCGCTGGAGCAGTCCCCAGGTGAACTCGGCGACATACGGTTCGCCGGTGACCGGAGCGGTGATCGCGAGCGCCCAGCGGGTCGGCGCGCTGCCCTCCATCGGGCGGGCCGGTGCGAAGGCCCGCGCCACCTCGTCCACGGTGCACGACCAGGGGCGCAGCTCCTCGACCGTGTGCAGGGCGGGGGCGGCCGCGCCGGGGGCCCGCACCAGCCACTCGTTCCACACGGCCCCGCCGGGCCCGGCCATCACCTCGAACCGCAGATCGGGCCAGAGCGGTACCGGCCAGAGCAGGGCGTCGCACTCCAGATCACCCACCGTGCGCCGCAGCGACGATTCGGGCTCGCCGAGCACCGAACGGTAGCGGCGCAGCGACCCCCGCCCCCGTGGCGCACGCACCATGGCCTGCCAGCGGCGGTTGGCCTCGCGCATCTCGGCGAGCGTGGCGCTCAGTTCGTGCCGGGCGTCCTCGACGAGGCCGGGCTGGTGGTCGGTCATCCGGCGCAACAGGACAAGCTGGAACTCACGGGGGCCGAAAGGCGTGGCAGCGGTCATGGAATCAACGCTTCCACACAGGATCCTCACCTGAGCCGCTTTCTCTGTTGTCCGATGGGCATCTAATCTGCGGGCGCCATGGATTACTGCCACCCCTGTCAGCGGCATCTCAACGGCGCCCTGGCCTGTGCCGGATGCGGAACCCCCGCGGAGGCGCTGAGCCACTACGCCGCGCCCGCGCCCCTGGGCCATGAGCCGGACGCGCGGGACGAGACGGCCGCGCCGTCCCGCCCCGGCGGCCGGCGCCGCCGGGGGCACGACGCTGCCCGGACGGAGCGCGTCGCCGCCCCGGCGGGTCACGGCGGGCACGGTTCGGGTCGGCCGCGCCGGGGCGAGGAGCGGGACGCCCGGCCGCGCCGGGGCCGCCGGGCCCGCAGCCGCCGCGGCCGTACGGTGCTGCTGGCGCTGCTCGGGGTGGCCCTCGCCGCCGGAGCGCTGAGCCTGGCCGAGCTGGCGACCGAGCCGGACGGCGGCGACGGCGCCTCGGACTACGTACGCGAATCGGCCTCCGTCACCACCGCGCCCGCCCCGGAGCCCCCGGCGAGCGATGCCGTCGAGCCGCCCGGCCCCGTGGAGACCCCCGCGGGCAGCCCCCCGGTGGTGCCGGCCACCGACGTCCGCCCCTCCGGCGCACCCCGGACGGACCGGCCGCGCCCCGAAGCCACCACCGCCCCGGCCCCGGCGGCCACCGCGGAGGTGTCCGGCCCGCCGTCCGAGCAGCCCGCCACCCCGTCCGCCGGTCCGTCGGAGCCGGACGGCACGGGCGACGAGCCGTCGCGGCCCCCGGCCTCCGAGCCGCCCACCCCGACGCCCACGCCGCCCCCCACCCCGACACCGAGCCCTTCGGACACCTGCTGGTTCCTCTGGTTCTGCTGAGGCCCAGCGGCTGAAGTCCTGGAGGCCCGGGGCCTGAGGGCTGAAGTTCTGGAGGCCCGGGGTCTCAGACCGCCGGTTCCATGCCCAGCATCCGGCGCAGCAGATCCCGCAGCACCGCGCGGTCCTGGTCGGAGAGGCCGGCCAGCGGCTCGCGGGCGAAGTCGAGCGATTCACGCAGTTGCCGCGCCGTCCGGGTGCCCTTCTCGGTGGGCGCGGCCAGCTTCACCCGCCGGTCGGCCGGATCGGGCCGGCGCTCCACCAGGCCGCGCACCTCCAGCCGGTCGACGATGCCGGTCACGTTCGACGGCTCGCACTTCAGCTTCTGCGCGATCCTGCGCATCGGCATCGGCTCCAGGGAGAGCAGGCCGAGGACCCGGGCCTGCGCACCGGTGAGGCTGTGTGCGGCTGCGGCCTCCTCGTACTCCTCGTAGTAGCGCGCCACGACGGTGCCGATGAGCTCGACGACCTCGAGGGTCAGTGGGTCTGTACGAGTGGCCATGACGCTCAGGATAGCCGGTTACTTGACAACGTGAAATATCCAGGCGCATGGTTGTTTTACATGGTGAAGCTTTTCCGCTCCGGCCGAACGGCTTCCCGCACCTTCCCCCCTCTAGACATCGAGGAGACACCGAGCCCATGTCTGCAGCTCTTCCCACGTCCAGCCGTGAATGGCACCTCGTAGCCCGTCCGCACGGCTGGCCGAAGGCCGAGGATTTCGCGCTGCGTGAGGCACCGGTCACCGCTCCCGCCGAGGGCCGGGTCCTCGTCCGCAACCTGCACTTCTCGGTCGACCCGTACATGCGCGGCCGGATGAACGACGTGAAGTCGTACACCCCGCCGTTCAAGCTGGACCACCCCATGGAGGGTGGCGCGGTCGGCGAGGTCGTCGCGTCCAACGCCGAGGGGTTCGCGGTCGGCGACCACGTCCTGCACGGCCTCGGCTGGCGCGAGTACGCCGACGTCCCGGCCGAGCATGCCGTGAAGGTCGACGCCTCCCTCGCCCCGCTCTCCGCCTACCTCGGCGTGCTCGGCATGACCGGGCTCACCGCCTACGCGGGCCTCTTCGAGGTCGCCTCCTTCAAGGAGGGCGACGCGGTCTTCGTCTCCGGCGCGGCCGGTGCGGTCGGCAGCCAGGTCGGCCAGCTGGCGAAGCTCAAGGGCGCCTCGCGGGTCATCGGCTCCGCGGGCTCCGACGAGAAGGTCAAGCTGCTGGTCGAGGAGTACGGCTTCGACGCCGCCTTCAACTACAAGAACGGCCCCGTCGCCGAGCAGCTGCGCGAGGCCGCTCCCGACGGCATCGACGTCTACTTCGACAACGTCGGCGGCGAGCACCTCGAAGCCGCGATCTCCTCGTTCAACGTGCACGGCCGCGCGACCATCTGCGGCATGATCGCGCAGTACAACGCGACCGAGCCGACCCCGGGCCCGCGCAACCTCGCCCTCGTCATCGGCAAGCGGCTGCGCCTTCAGGGCATGCTCGTCGGCGATCACGCCGCCCTCCAGGGGCAGTTCGTCCAGGAGGTGGCCGGCTGGCTGGCCTCGGGCGAGCTGAAGTACCGCGAGACCGTCGTCGAGGGAATCGAGAACGGCTTCGAGGCCTTCCTCGGGCTGCTCCGCGGCGAGAACACCGGAAAGATGATCGTCTCCCTCGGCTGACACAGTCACAGGGGCACCCGTTAGGCTCATCCCAGGCCGTCGTGATCGTGGGCGCGAGTCGCGGCGCATCAGCAGGAGGATTTACAGGTCATGACCATTCAGGACGTAGCCGTTGTGTACACCGCTGTCGCCACCGCCGAGAACGGCCGTGACGGCCGGGTCTCCACGGACGACGGCAAGCTCGACGTGGTCGTCAACCCGCCGAAGGAAATGGGCGGAAGCGGCGCGGGCACCAACCCGGAGCAGCTCTTCGCGGCCGGCTACAGCGCCTGCTTCCAGGGCGCGCTGGGTGTCGTGGCCCGTCAGGAGAAGGCCGACATCTCCGGCTCCACGGTGACCGCCGCGGTCGGCATCGGCAAGACCGAGGCCGGTGGCTTCGGCCTGGAGGTCGCGATCACGGCGACCATTCCGAACGTCGACAGGGCGACCGCGCAGGCGCTCATCGAGAAGGCCCACCAGGTGTGCCCGTACTCGAACGCGACGCGCGGCAACATCAAGGTCGAGCTGTCGGTCGCCTGACCGCAGGCATCACTCGTACCGCTCGCGCGTAGCCGAGGGCCGCATCCCGTTTCAGGGGTGCGGCCCTCGGTTTTGTTCGGCACCACGGACGTTGTTCGCAATTTCTGCGCGACCCATTGACGCGCAAGCGCTGCGATTTTACGGTCCGTTCGAAGTTACGGGCAGCATTCGATATATCGAATGGATGAGGGCGGGCACGGGACCACCTGGCCTGAATCGCAGGCGACCGATCACAGGGCTGGTTGGCGCGCTCGCCGGACCGGAACCCCGCGGGACCCGAACCCGAACACCCCGAACACAGCGAGGAAGCCATGACCCGCACCGCGCGCTTCACCCTCGACCCGGCGTTCACCGTCGGCGACGTCGATCCCCGTCTCTTCGGCTCGTTCGTGGAGCACCTCGGCCGCTGCGTCTACGACGGCATATACGAACCGGGCCATCCGGCCGCCGACGAGGCGGGCCTGCGTACCGACGTGCTGGAACTCATCCGTGAACTCGGCGTCACCGCCATCCGCTACCCCGGCGGCAACTTCGTCTCCGGCTACCGCTGGGAGGACGGCGTCGGCCCCGCCGGCGATCGGCCGCGCCGCCTCGACCTCGCCTGGCGCTCCACCGAGTCGAACCGCTTCGGGCTCTCCGAGTACATCGCCTTCTGCAAGAAGATCGGCCCGCAGGCCGAGCCCATGATGGCGGTGAACCTCGGCACCCGCGGTGTCCAGGAGGCCATCGAACTCCAGGAGTACGCCAACCACCCGGCCGGCACCGAACTCTCCGAGCGCCGCATCGCGCACGGCGACAAGGACCCCTTCGGCATCAAGCTCTGGTGCCTGGGCAACGAGATGGACGGCCCCTGGCAGACCGGCCACAAGACCGCCGAGGAGTACGGCCGGGTCGCCGCCGAGACGGCCCGTGCGATGCGGCAGATCGACCCGTCCGTCGAACTCGTCGCCTGCGGCTCGTCGAGCCGGTCCATGCCCACGTTCGCCGAGTGGGAGGCGACGGTACTCGCCGAGACCTACGACCTCGTCGACTACGTCTCGCTGCACGCCTACTACGAGGAACACGGAGGCGACCGCGACTCGTTCCTGGCGTCCGCCGTGGACATGGAGTCCTTCATCGAGGACGTCGTCGCCACCTGCGACCACGTCGGCGCCCGGCTGAAGTCCACGAAGAAGATCAACCTCTCCTTCGACGAGTGGAACGTCTGGTACATGGCGCGCAGCCGGCAGGAAGCGCAGGCGAACCCCCTCGACTGGCCCGAGGCGCCGCGCCTGCTGGAGGACAACTACTCGGTCACCGACGCCGTCGTCTTCGGCACCCTGCTCATCGCGCTGCTGCGGCACGCCGACCGGGTGGCCGTGGCCTGTCTGGCCCAGCTGGTCAATGTGATCGCCCCGATCATGACCGAGCCCGGCGGACCGGCCTGGCGGCAGACCACCTTCTTCCCGTTCGCCCAGGCCGCCCGGTACGCAAAGGGCCAGGTCCTGGACGTACGGGTGGACTCGCCCCGGTACGGGACGGCCAGGCACGGCGAGACGGACCTGCTGCACGCCACGGCCGTCCGCGACCCGGGGACCGGCGCCGTCACCGTCTTCGCGGTCAACCGCGGCCAGCACGGGGTCCTCCCGCTCGAAGTCGCCCTGCACGGCTTCGAGCTGACGGAGATCGCCGGGCACCAGGTCCTCGCCGACGCGGACCCGGACGCCCGCAACACACTCGCCGAGCCCGCGCGGGTCGCCCCGCACCCGGCCGAGGGCACCACGCTCGACGCGGGGGTGCTCAGGGCCGCCCTTGAGCCGATGTCCTGGAACGTGATCCGGCTCGGCTGACCGCGGAATGGGGGCGGGCCCGCCGGCGGCCGAGGGCCGGACGGGCCCGCCCGACTTCCCGGTCAGCGGCGCCCGCCCCCGCCAGTACGCTGACGGCATGCGTGACGCGGCAGCGGGATTCGGCTATTTGATCAATGGGCAGCGCTGGGTCGCCCGGCACGGGCGGTGGTTCGGCATCGGTCTGATCCCCGGCCTCATCACCCTGGTGGTGTACGCGGGGGCGCTCGTCGGCCTCGGCTACGGGGCCGACGACCTGGCGGCCTGGGCGACCCCCTTCGCCGACGGCTGGTCCTCGCCCTGGCTGGGCCTGCTCCGCACCACCCTGACCGTGCTGGTCTTCGCCTTCGGCCTGTTCCTGGCGGTGATCACGTTCACCGCGGTGACGCTGCTGGTCGGGCAGCCCTTCTACGAGTCGCTCTCCGAGGAGGTCGACCGGGCCGAGGGTGGCGAGGTGCCCGAGTCGGGGCTGCCGCTCTGGCGGGAACTGTGGATCTCCGCCCGCGACAGCGTACGCATCCTGGTGCGGGTGGCCCTGTACGCCGTACTGCTCTTCGCCCTCGGATTCGTCCCGGTCGCCGGCCAGAGTGTCGTCCCGCTGATCGGCTTCTGCGTCACCGGCTACTTCCTCGCCGAGGAACTCACCGCCGTCGCGCTCCAGCGCCGCGGCATGGTGCTGAAGGACCGGCTGGTCCTGCTGCGCGGCCGACGGCTGCTGATCCTCGGCTTCGGCGTACCGCTGGGCCTCGCCTTCCTGGTCCCGTTCGTCGCCGTCTTCCTGATGCCGGGGGCCGTCGCCGGTGCGACCCTGCTGGCGCGCGAACTGGTGGGGCAGGACGACGGCGCGGACGACGACGCGGCCGACGGGGAGGACGAGGGATCGCTGCCGTCCTCCTCGTCGCACACCTTCAGCGACTGAGCGTCAGCTCGTGTGCACCTCCAGCGCGGTGCGGACCGCCGACTCCAACGCTCCTTCGATCCAGGCCGGCTTGACCGAGGTGTGGCAGCCCGCGAAGTGCAGCGGACCCTCGGTCGAGCGCACATCGGCGAACAGTTCGGTGTGCTGGCCGGGCAGCAGTACGGACGCCTCGCCGTACGCGTACGGGTCGCGCATCCACGACTGGGTGGCGCCGGCCCCCGTGTAGAAGACCTCGATGCGCTGCCCGTACACGTCCTGCACCCCTCCCAGGGCGTGCGGGTAGCGCTCGTCGTCGTCCAGGGAGTCCCATTTCAGGGCGTCGTCCGCCCAGCTGTACGAGGCGAGGAGAACTCCGCCCTTGCTCGTGCCGGCCGGGTGGGAGGGCTGGTACATGAACCGGTTGGCGTTGTCGGTGACCGATCCGCCGCCGATGACGTGAGCGGCCTCGGGCTGGTTGCGGGCGGTCGCGCGGTACGCCGCGTAGTGCACGCGCTGGTTGGGCGGCAGGTGGCCGGACGGTACGGATGCGTGCGCGCCCAGCAGCGAACCGTCGGCAGGT
Organism: Streptomyces sp. NBC_01260; assembly: GCF_036226405.1. Lineage (NCBI taxonomy): Bacteria > Bacillati > Actinomycetota > Actinomycetes > Kitasatosporales > Streptomycetaceae > Streptomyces > Streptomyces sp. NBC_01260. Next base: position 5,927,553 of record NZ_CP108464.1, read on the forward strand.
GCCTTGCCGAGCCGGTACGCGTCGTACAGACCGGGCCGGATGCTGTTCAGCTCGGTCTTCCAGTCCTTCTCCTCGAACTCCCACCAGCGGCGGCTGAATTCGAGCAGCACCTTGGTGGCCGCGTCGTAGTGGATCTCGGTGATCGCGCGCCGCTTGCCGTACGAGAGCGCGGGCGTGACCGGGATGTGGCGCAGTCCGGAGAACGGCACGGTGACGATCGCCCGGTCGCCGGTGAACGTCTCCCGCACGACCTTGCCGTCCCGGCCCTCGGACACCGTCTCGACCCGGACTCCGTCGGCGCCGTGGCTGATCCTGGCGGCCCGGCGGTCCAGCCGCACCAGGTCCTTGACCCGTGCGTACATCGCGTCGGCCAGTGTCGCCGTGCCGTCGGGCAGTTCGTAGAACGCGGTGTCCGGGCTGATCAGGGAGGCCCCGATGAAGCTGTGCACGAAGGCGAGGTGGAGCCGCGAGGTGAGGTTCTCGACCGTGCCGATGAGGTCGACGGTGCGCTCGTCGAGCTTGGCCGCCTCGGTCAGGAAGCGGAACATCGACCAGTGGCCGTAGCGCTGGATGACCCGCGCCCAGCCCTTGACGAGTTCGGAGCCCTCCTTGCCCTCGAACTCCGCGCGCACCGGGGCGAAGGCCTCGCGCACGATGGCCGAGGCCGTCTTGTCCTCGAATTCGGCGGGGACCCCGAAGGAGCGGTTGACCGCCTGCGGCTTCTTCGCGTAGTCCGCCTTGCGGACCCGGACGCCGTTGACGTGGATCCAGGTGTGGTTGACGGGCCGGCCGGTCTCGTCGACGTCGACGAGGTAGAAGCGGCGGCGCTTCAGCTCGAAACTGTCCATGAGCCCGGTGACGAGCGGGTGGCTGTCGGGGATGCGCATCGCCCCGGCCTCGGCGTACTGCTCCGGGTCGGCGAAGGGCGACTTCGCGTTCTCGTGGCCGCCCGTGCGGAAGGTCTTGATCCGGCCGCCGACCCGGTTGCCGTTGGCCTCGATCACGGTGACGGTGTGCCCGGCCTCGCGGAGCAGATGGGCGGCGGTGAGCCCGGCCGGGCCCGCGCCGATGACCAGCACCTTCTTGGGCGCCTTGCGGCTGCGCGGCAGGCCCTTGGTGAGCAGGACGTCGCGGTAGTGCGGCACCAGCGGCTCGTCCCGCTCGTCGCGGACGAGGATGGCGCGGGCGACGGTCAGGCAGGCGTTCCAGTCGGAACCGGGGGCCGCCGCCGGGGCGGGGGCGGCGGCGGCCGCGGCGTTCGCCGAGGTCATGGCGGTCGCGGCGAGAGCGCCGGCGCCTGCGGCGGCACCGGCGATCATGGTGCGCCTGGAGGGCAGGCCGGAGGTCGGTCCGGCGGGCTTGGAAGTCATGCGGCAACCCTGGGGGGCGCGAAACGGGGCGCACGCGCACGGACGCGCGTAGACCGCTCGGAATCACCCGCAGGGGGCGCTTAACGATCTTGTCGTATCGGTGTTGCCGCAGGTCATGTCACTCGTGGACGGGATTGCTGTCCGCGTCCGAGGCGTCCGAGGACTCCGGCCGTGAGGCCTGCTCGGCGTCGGTCCGCAGCAGCCGGAGGAAGTCCTGGAACGCCGCAGGCATGTCCACCGCGTCCGGGTCCAGCAGCCACTGGTACTGCAGCCCGTCCATCGTCGCGACCAGGAGGGGCGCGACGCGCTCCGGCGTGAGCCCGCCCGGCAGCCGCTCGCCGAACTCGGCGCGCAGCATCGCCGTCATGCTCGCCCGGACCTGGGTGTAGCGGTGGGTGAAGAACTCCCGCGCCGGGTGTTCCTCGGTGACGCTCTCGCCGAGCAGCGCCGAGAAGGTTCGGTACTACTCAGATCCCTGTTCCGGCCGCTTCCGGTCGGCTTCCTGGACCGTACGCCATGCCCGTGTGTTACGTATTGATAACAAACCCTACCGATCTACCGGCTGGACGTACGAGGCCCTCACCGTCACCGAGGACGCCGCCACCGTCCGCCTCACCAACACCGGCACCCGGCCGGGCGCCGAGACCGTGCAGCTCTACCTGGCCCCGAGGGCCGACACCGCCGAACGCCCGGCCCGGGTCCTCGCCGACTTCGGCCGCGTCGAGGCGGTGCCCGGCCAGAGCGTCGAGGTGACGGTCCCGCTGGAGCGGCGCGCGTACGAGATCTGGGACGAGACGGCGTACGGCTGGACCGTCGTCCCCGGTACGTACGAGGTGCAGGCGGCCCACTCGCTCGGCGACGTACGGCTGACCGCGACCGTTGAGGTCAAGGCGTAGCGGCCCGGGTCCACCCCCGACCCCCTGTACGGAAGAGCCCCGGAGCGGTCCCTGACCCCGCTCCGGGGCTCTTCCCCGTGCCGTACGAGCGCCGTCGTATCAGCGCCGTCGTATCAGCGCGTCGTATCAGCGTGCCGAGAAGCCGTACACCGTCGTCGACACGTACTCCTGGCCCGGCCGCAGCACCGTGCTCGGGAACTCCGGCCGGTTCGGGGAGTCGGGAAAGTGCTGGGTCTCCAGCGCGATTCCGGCGCACGGTCCGAACGGCTCCCCGTCGAAGTGGTCCGCCGTGTAGAGCTGAAGACCGGGTTCCGTGGTGGTGACGGTCAGCACGCGCCCCGACGCCTCGTCGTACAACTCGGCCGCCGGACCCGATATGCCCTCGTCCAGCACGTAGTTGTGGTCGTACTCCCCGGGCACCGGCCGGGACTCCCGGAAGTCGAACCGGGTCCCGTCCACCGGCCGGAACTCACCCGTCGGCAGCGACTCCGCGTCGGCCGGGGTGATCCGTCCGGCCGCGATCCGCAGCCGCTGTCCCAGCGCGCTGCCGCTGTCGGCGCCCGCGAGGTTCCAGTACGTGTGATTGGTCAGGTTCAGCACGGTCGGCGCGTCCGTCGTCGCCCGGTACGCGATCCGCAGCGCCCCGCCCTCGTCCAGCGTGTACGCCACCGAGACCTCCAGGCGCCCCGGGAAACCCTCCTCGCCGTCCGCCGAGACCAGGGACAGCTCCACCCCGTCCGCGGTCTCCCGGGCGTCCCAGACGCGCTTGTCGAAGCCGAGGGCCCCGCCGTGCACGTGGTTGCGCCCCTCGTTGCGCGTGAGGTGGCAGGTCCGTCCGTCTAGCTCGAAGGCCGCGCCGCCGATCCGGTTCGCGTACCGCCCGACCAGCGCGCCGAAGTAGGGCCCGGTGTACTTCAGGTACGAGGCGAGATCCGGCAGCCCGAGCGCCACACCGGTCCGCGCGCCGTCGCGGTCCGGCACCTCGACCGACTGCACGACGCCGCCGTACGTCAGCACGCGCACCCGCGTGCCGGCCCGCTCCAGCGTCCAGCGGTGCACGACCGTGCCGTCGCCGAGGGTGCCGAAGTCTTCCGTGCGCGTCGCCGTGTTCGAACCCGTGTCCATGATCGCGAACTCTAGACCGGCCGGCCCTCACGCGGGGGGCCGGGCCGCCGTGACATTGCGGTACGCGATCTCGGCCAGCCGGGCCTGCCCGTTGCGCCCCGGGTGGAACCAGTCCCACTGGCTGAGCTGCTTGCCGGTGAACCGGTAGTCGAAGACCGCCCCGCCGTCGTAACGGCAGCGCACATCCTTCGCACACACCTCGCGCAGCACCTCGTTGTACGCCACCACGCGCTTCTGCACCGCCGCGCGCCGCGCCACCGCCGAGGCGCTCATGTCGTCCGCGTCGCCCAGCATCGACTTGCAGATCCCCAGCTTCCAGATCTGCTTGCCCAGCTGATTGCCGCGCCCCGTCGACCAGAGCCGCTTCAGATCCGGCACGCTCGACACATACACCTGCGTCTTCGGCGCGACGCTGCGCAGCTGACGCATGGACGCCTCGAACGACGCACGGAAATCGGCCACCGGTGTCATGACCCGCACCGAGTCCCGGCAGGCGTCGTTGGCGCCGATCATCACCGTCACCAGATCGGGGTCCTCCTTCGCGGCCAGCGCCATCTGCTCCGGCAACTGGTTGATCCGGGCCCCCGTCTCCGCGTGGTTCCAGCTGCGGTCCGCCGCGCCGGAGGCGCCGAGCAGCCGCACCGCGAGGCTGTTCACCGTGCTGTCCGTGCCGGTCGACCAGGAGGCCTCGGGACAGTCCGCCAGCACCGAGCAGGCGTCGAACCCGCGGGTGATGGAGTCCCCGACCGCCGCGACCGACCCCGGGCTGCGGTCCCAGACCGGTGCGGCCGCCGCGGAGGGGTGCCCGGCCGCCGCGCCCTTCGTCGTGCTGTCCGACCCGGAGTCACAGCCGGCCAGCGCGGCCGTGCCGAGACACGACAACGCGGCCAGCGCGGCCAGTGCGGTGCGCGATCGGTGCCGTACGGAGCGATCCGGCATTCCCTGGTGCCTCCCGTCCATGCCCCCGGCAAACCCTCTTGGCACCGGTCGGCGGGCCCGCCCGCCCCGCGGGGCGAATGCTGAGCGAATCATGGGCCCAGGACCGACGGTACGTCACACCTCGGACGCCGCCGCACGGTAGCTTTTCCCCCGTCGAACCAGTGGTTCCTTCGGCAGTCCGGCTCCACTCGGGTGGCTTCCGAACTTCACATCACGTCACATAGTGTCCCTTTTCCGGAGATTAACTCCCGATGCTGTTTACTGATGACAACCTCGGGAAGCGGCCGGAAAGAGGCGTTACGGGCGCGAGGCCGCTGGGGAAGGCGAACCTCGTCCCACACTGGAGGTCCCGGTGACGACACGTGGAGTTCTGTACGTTCACTCCGCACCGCGCGCGCTCTGCCCCCATGTCGAATGGGCGGTGGAGGGTGTACTCGGTGTGCGGGTCCAGCTCGACTGGATCAGACAGCCGGCCGCGCCCGGCACCTGGCGGTCCGAGTTCTCCTGGCAGGCCAGGCCGGGCACGGCGTCGAAGCTCGCCTCCGCGTTGCGCGGCTGGGATCTGCTGCGCTTCGAGGTGACGGCGGAGCCGTCGCAGACCGCGGAGGGGGAGCGCTACAGCTCCACGCCCGAGCTGGGCATCTTCCACGCGGTCACCGGCATGCACGGCGACATCCTGATCCCCGAGGACCGGCTGCGGGCCGCGCTGGCACGGTCGGTGCGGGGGGAGACGGACCTGGGGGCGGAGATCACCAAGCTCCTGGGCAAGCCGTGGGACGACGAACTGGAGCCCTTTCGCCACGCGGGCGAGGGCGCGCCGGTCCGCTGGCTCCACCAGGTCGTGTGACCGGGGCTCCGACCGGGCAGGATCAAGCCCCTCCGGCGACTGAGGAGCGGGGGTGCGGGGGCGGAGCCCCCGAAAGGACCCGCACTACGTGTGAAGCCCGCCTCCCCACAAGGGGGAAGCGGGCTTCACACGTACAGCGGTAAAACGATCACACGCTACGGAACGCCAGCACCACGTTGTGCCCGCCGAATCCGAACGAGTTGTTGATCGCCGCGATCGGCCCCTCCGGCAACGGCCGCGGAGTGTCGCGCACGATGTCCGCCTCGACCGCGTCGTCGAGGTTCTCGATGTTGATGGTCGGCGGAGCCATCCGGTGGTGCAGTGCCAGGACCGTCGCCACGGTCTCGATGCCGCCCGCGCCACCGAGCAGATGGCCCGTCATCGACTTCGTCGCGGAGATCGCGACATGGTCGAGGTCGTCGCCCAGGATCTTGCGCAGCGCCTTCAGCTCCGCGACGTCGCCCTGCGGCGTGGACGTGGCGTGTGCGTTGAGGTGCACGACCTCGGACGGCTTGAGGTCCGTCTGGTCCAGCAGGTTCTGCATCGCGGCGGCGATGCCGCGCCCGGTCGGCTCGGGCTGCGCGATGTGGTGGGCGTCCGCGGACAGCCCCTGGCCCAGCACCTCGGCGTAGACCCGGGCGCCGCGCGCGGCGGCGTGCTCCGCGGACTCCAGGACGACGACGCCGGCGCCCTCGCCGAGGACGAAGCCGTCCCGGCCGGTGTCGTACGGACGCGAGGCCTTCTCGGGCTCGTCGTTGCTCTTGGACATCGCCATCATGTTGGCGAACGCGGCGATCGGCAGCGGGTGGATGGCCGCCTCGGTGCCACCGGCGAGGACCACATCGGCACGGCCGGTGCGGATCATCTCGACGGCGTACCCGATCGCCTCGGCGCCCGACGCACAGGCGGAGACCGGGGTGTGGACGCCCGCCTGGGCGTTCACCTCGATACCGACGTTGGCGGCCGGACCGTTGGGCATGAGCATGGGCACGGTGTGCGGGGAGACGCGGCGTACGCCCTTCTCCTTCAGCACGTCGTACTGGTCGAGCAGGGTGATCACGCCGCCGATGCCGGAGGCGATGACCGAGCCCAGCCGATCGGGCTGGATCTTGGCGTCCTCACCGGCCTTGCCGGTGAAGCCCGCGTCCGCCCACGCCTCACGGGCCGCGATCAGCGCGAACTGCGCCGAGCGGTCCAGCTTGCGGGCGAGCGGACGGGGCAGGACGTCACCCGGGTCGACGGCCGCGAGGGCCGCGATCCGGACAGGCAGTTCGGCGAAACGGTCGCCCTCAAGGGGCTTGACGCCGGAACGGCCGGCCATCAGACCTTCCCAGGTCGATGCGGAATCGCCACCCAGCGGAGTGGTTGCGCCGATACCGGTGACGACCACGGTGCGATTGGTCGAGTTCACTGGAAAATCTTCTCCACGTGTAGAGGGTCGTGAATCAGCGGCGCCACCGCCGGGTGGCGACACACGAACCGGCTGGATCAGGCCTGGTGCTTGAGGATGTACTCGGCAGCGTCGCCGACCGTCTTGAGGTTCTTGACGTCCTCGTCGGGGATCTTGACGTCGAAGCGCTCCTCGGCGGCGACGACGACCTCGACCATGGACAGCGAGTCGACGTCCAGGTCGTCGGTGAAGGACTTGTCCAGCTGGACGTCCTCGACCGGGATACCGGCGATCTCGTTGACGATCTCGGCGAGACCGGTGACGATCTCTTCCTGCGTGGCGGCCATGTTGGCGCTCCTTCGGTGTATATCTGCTGGGTTCGGGCGTCCGGGCCGAAAAGACCCGGTGTGCCTAGGGGAGGGTAACGACCGTCGCGGCGTAGACGAGACCCGCCCCGAAGCCGATGACGAGCGCGGTGTCGCCGCTCTTCGCCTGACCGGTCGCCAGAAGCCGCTCCATAGCGAGCGGAATCGAGGCGGCGGAGGTGTTGCCGGTGGTCTCCACGTCACGGGCGACCGTGACGTGCTCCGGCAGCTTCAGGGTCTTCACCATCGAGTCGATGATCCGCATGTTTGCCTGGTGCGGAATGAAGACGTCCAGGTCTTCCGGGGCGATCCCGGCCGCGTCCAGCGCCTGCTGGGCGACCTTCGCCATCTCGAAGACGGCCCAGCGGAAGACCGCCTGGCCCTCCTGCGTGATGGCCGGGAACTTCTCCGGACGGTCGGCGTGGAAGGTGTCCCACGCCACGGTCTGCTTGATCGTGTCCGACTTGTCGCCCTCGGAGCCCCACACCGTGGGGCCTATTGCGGGCACCTTGGACGGGCCGACGATGACGGCACCGGCACCGTCGCCGAACAGGAACGCCGTCGCACGGTCGCTCAGGTCGGTGAGGTCGCTCAGCCGCTCCACGCCGATCACGAGCACGTACTGGGCCGAGCCCTCGACGATCATGCCCTTGGCGAGCGTCAGGCCGTAGCCGAAGCCCGCGCAGCCGGCCGAGATGTCGAAGGCGGCGGGCTTGCCCGCGCCGACCTTGTGGGCGATCTCGGTGGCGATGGCCGGGGTCTGCTTGAAGTGCGAGACGGTGGACACGATGACCGCGCCGATCTGCGACGGGGTGATCCCGGCATCGGCGATGGCCTTGCCGGACGCCTCGACGGACATCGCGGCCACGGTCTCCTCGTCGGAGGCCCAGTGGCGGGTGGCGATGCCGGACCGTGAGCGGATCCACTCGTCGGACGAGTCGATCGTTTCGAGGATCACCTCGTTCGGCACGACACGGGTCGGGCGGTAGCCGCCGACACCCATGATCCGTGCGTACGGGGCGCCCTGGCTGGGCTTGATCTTCGACATGCTCTCGGGCTCCTTAGGCGCCCGCGTGCTCAGCGATGAGCGCGCGGGCCGCGTCGAGGTCGTCGGGGGTCTTGAGCGCGAGGGTCTGCACACCCGGCAGCGCGCGCTTGGCGAGACCGGTGAGCGTGCCGCCGGGGCAGGCCTCGATCAGTGCCGTGACGCCCAGTTCCTTGAAGGTCTCCATGCACAGGTCCCAGCGGACCGGGTTGGCGACCTGGCCGACCAGCCGGGAGATGACCTCCGCGCCGGTGGCGACGGTCTTCCCGTCGGCGTTCGAGACATATGTCACGGCCGGGTCGGAGACCTCCAGAGCCGCGGCGGCCTCGCGGAGCCGCTCGACCGCGGGAGCCATGTGGTGCGTGTGGAACGCCCCGGCGACCTTCAGGGGCACCACGCGGCGCACACCCTCGGGCTTGTCCTCGGTGAGCGCGGCGATCTGCGCGGCGGTGCCGGCGGCGACGATCTGACCGGCCCCGTTGACGTTCGCCGGGGTCAGGCCGAGCTTCTCCAGGTGCGCGATGGTGACCTCGGGGTCCCCGCCGAGCAACGCCGCCATACCGGTCTCGGTGACCGCCGCGGCCTCGGCCATGCCGAGCCCACGGGTGCGTACGAGACGGAGGGCGGCCTCGTCGCCGATGACTCCGGCGAAAGCGGCTGCGGTGATTTCACCAACGCTGTGACCTGCGACGACACTCGGCGAAGCGTCGAGTGCGGCCGCGGACAGCAGGCCGGCGGCGACCAGCAGTGGCTGAGCCACCGCGGTGTCGCGGATCTCCTCCGCGTCGGCCTTGGTGCCGTAGTGGGCAAGGTCGAGCCCGATGGCGTCGGACCAGGCCGCGATGCGGTCGGTGGCACCGGGGAGGTCGAGCCAGGGAGTCAGGAAGCCGGGCGTCTGAGCGCCTTGGCCGGGAGCGACGAGTACGAGCACCCTCACACTCTCTCTTGTGAACGGTCCGAAACACCCGTGGGGACAGGGACGAAGAACCGTATGGGGAATTGTTGATGTCCGACAAAAGTCTAGGACTGGAGATCTCTGTCGGCCAGACGCCCCAGGATGAGGGCGATCCGCAGTGTGAACGCCGAGCGGACGTCCGACGGTGACCACCCGGTGACGTCTGTCACACGTCGGAGCCGGTAGCGCACGGTGTTGGGGTGGACGAAGAGCATCCTGGCGGCTCCTTCGAGGCTGCTCGCCTGTTCCAGATACACACTCAGCGTCTCCAGGAGGGCGGAACCCGCTTCTTCGAGCGGTCTGTAGATCTCCTCTACCAACTGGTCCCGCGCGGCCGGGTCACCCGCCATCGCGCGCTCCGGGAGCAGATCGTCCGCGAGTACCGGCCGGGGGGCGTCCTGCCAGGCGCCGCACGCCTTGAGCCCGGCGGCCGCCGCCTGTGCGGACCGGGTGGCCGCCAGCAGGTCCGGCACCACGGGACCGGCGACGACCGGACCCGCCGCGTACGGCCCGATCAGCGCCTTCGCGACCTGGAGCGGATTGTCGCTGCCGCCCGCGATGACGACGAGGCGGTTGCCGAGCACCCCGGTCAGGACCTGGAGCTTGGCGTGCCGGGCGGCCCGCCTGATCGCCTCCACGGTCAGTTCGCTGTCGCCGTCCGGTGCGGTCCCGAGCAGCACGCAGACATGCTCGGGGGAGTTCCAGCCGAGCGCGGCGGCCCGGGACACGGCGCCCTCGTCGGCCTCCCCGGACAGCACCGCGTTCACCACGAGCGATTCGAGCCGGGCGTCCCAGGCGCCCCGTGCCTCAGCGGCCTGGGCGTACACCTGGGCGGTCGCGAAGGCGATCTCCCGCGCGTAGACGAGCAGCGCCTCACGCAGCACCGACTCGTCGCCGGGCGCGGCGACTTCGTCGATCGCGGCCTCCATGACCTCGATCGTCGTCCGCACCATCTCGACGGTCTGCCGCAGCGTGATCGCCCGGGTCAGCTCGCGCGGAGCCGTACCGAAGACATCGGTCGAGATGGCCTGCGGGGTCTCCGGATGCCGGAACCACTCGGTGAAGGCGGCGATCCCGGCCTGGGCGACCAGGCCGATCCAGGACCGGTTCTCCGGTGGCATGGCCCGGTACCAGGGCAGTGACTCGTCCATGCGGGCGATCGCGTTCGCGGCCAGCCGTCCGGAGGACTGCTCCAGCCGCTTCAGCGTCGCGGCATGGAGATGGGCGTCGTTCGCAGCGGGCTGCTCAGGATCGGGTCGGGGCACGGAGACAAGACTGCCTTATCCGGACTGCTGCCCGGAGGGGCGGGGCGGTCCGCGGGTCGTACCGCTGGGTAGTGGTCCCTGGCCGGGGCCCCGGTACGGCGGCGCGGGCTACCGTGGGCGGGTGATTTCCGTACGTCGCTCGGGCGACCGCTTCAGGGGCGGGGACGAGGCGGCCGGTATCGAGTCCCGGCACTCCTTCTCCTTCGGCACCTTCTACGACCCGGACAACCTCCGCTTCGGCCCGGTCCTCGCCTGCAACGAGGAACGCCTGGAGCCCGGCGCGGGCTTCGACGAGCACCCGCACAGCCACACGGAGATCGTGACCTGGGTGGTGGAGGGGGAGCTGACCCACCGCGATTCCACCGGCCGTGCCACGGTCGTACGGGCCGGGGACGTCCAGCACCTCAGCGCGGCGGGGGGCGTCCGGCACGTCGAACGCAACGACGGGGACGTTCCGCTGACCTTCCTTCAGATGTGGCTCGCACCACTGGAGCCGGGCGGCGAGCCCTCGTACACGACCGTCCCCGGCATCGCCGACTCCACCCCGTACGCCCTCCCGGAGGCGGGCGCGATGCTCCATGTCCGGCGGCTGGGGGAGGGTGAGCGCACGGCGGTGCCGGACGCGCCTCGGGTGTACGTCCATGTGGTGGCCGGGAACGTGCGGATCGGCGACGCGGAGCTGACCCCGGGCGACTCGGCGCGGATCACCGGAGAAGTGGGGCTGGAGCTGGTCGGCGGCGGCGGGGCGGCCGAGGTGCTGGTGTGGGAGCTGCCGGACTGATCCGGGGTACGCGGAACTCGTGCAGCCACACGTCCCCGAAGTGGAACTGGATCACCAGCTCCGCCCGCGAACCGCACGGGGGGCAGGGAGAGGGGCCGGGCACGAACAGCCGGTCGTACACGCCCATGCGGGTCTCATCACCTCTCGCTCGGGATGTCTCGCTCGGGCGACGTCGACGGCCGGCGGCCGGTCTCCCGCCGCCACATCGACCACATCGGCGGCCCGGACCGAAACGTCATCTCCTCGTGCACGGCGAAACCGTGCCGCTCGTAGAAGGTCAGGTTGCGCCGGTTGCTCGACTCCAGGAACACCGGACGCCCGTCCGCGTCCGCCCGCTCCAGCAGCCCGCCCAGCACCCGCGACCCGCGCCCGGTGCCGCGCGCGTCGGCGTGGGTGCCGATGTACTCGACGTACCAGTGCGCGGGGTCGGCCGGATGGCGGTGCTCCAGCGCGAGCAACCGCAGTGCGGTACGCGGTAGTTGGGCTCGCGCAGCCCGGATCAGTGTGCCCGCGTTGCGCAGCAGGTAGCTTGTCGGCAGCTTCCACTGGCCGGGCTCCGCCCACACCGCCGCCACCGTGCGGTCCGGGTCGGTCCACACCCGGCCCGCCGGGACCTGCTGTGCCAGGTGCGCGGTGAACAGGAGCCGCAGCCGCCGGTCCCGGTCGTGCGGCATCAGCCAGGACCAGACGGGGTCCTCGGCGTAGGCACTGGCGAGTACGGCGGCGAGCGCCGGGACGTCGGAGGCGGCGGCACGCACTATGTCGGTCATGGCCGGGGAGAGTATCGGCCATTCGTGATCTCGCACTACCGGGTTGACCGGCCCTGTTGCATGTTGGCCCTCGGGGAGACCCCCGTCCGGCGGAACGGCGAGAGATCATCTGCCGGTGTCTCAGGAGTACGGCCATGGTTCGCCCGCCGTTCGCCCCGGCGGCCTAGTTTTCGCAGGCAGCGCCGACGTTCGCCCCCCTGAATCACTCTCCCCCAGAGGCCCCTGATGACTCTCACCACCATCGAGCCCCCCTGCATCGACACAGAGCACACAGAGCACGCAGAGAGCACTGAGAGCACAGAGAACATCGAGAGCAGCGCAGCCACCGGAAGAGCCGAAGTCACCGAGAACGCGGTGAGACCCTCCGGCGAACACCGCATCACCCGGCGCCGGATGCTCCGGACGGCCGCCGTCGCCCTCGGTGCGATGGCGGCCGGACCGGTCGCGGAAGCGGTCGGCGGGGCACGGGCCGGCGCGGCCGAATACGTCCTGCCCAAGGGCTTCAACGGCGATATGTCCGATCTGAAGCACGTGGTGATCCTGATGCAGGAGAACCGGTCCTTCGACCACTACCTCGGTCAGCTGCCCGGTGTACGCGGCCACCAGGACAAGCAGGTCCTGAGGTTCCAGGACGGCACCGACGTCTTCCAGCAGCGCGACGCCACCGGCACCATCGTGCGGCCCGCCGTGTCGACCGCCACCTGGAGCGACAACCACAACTTCTACGGTGCCAACGACGGGCGGTGGAACACCTGGGTGAAGGACAAGGGCGACCACTGCATGTGGTACTACTCGCCCGGCTACATGCCGTGGATGTACTCGCTCGCCTCCCAGTACACCGTCTGTGACATGAACTTCTGCTCGCTGCACGGGCCGACCATCCCGAACCGCTACTACCTGATGACCGGTTCGGCGGGCGGCGAGACCAGCAACGCCGGCCAGAACAACTACAGCCGCGGCTGGACCACGGTCCCTGAGCAGCTCCAGCAGGCCGGCATCGACTGGCGGGTCTACTCCGACAACAGCGGCAAGGGCGTCGGCGGCAGCCTCCAGAGCGGCTATGTCGGTGAGTACGGCTGCAATGTCACCAACAGCTTCAAGTCCTTCGACCCCCGCACGGCGGACGAGGGCGACCTCGAACCCGGCACCGGCAAGGTCTGGAAGGCCAACTCCTTCGTCTACGCGGGCGCCACCACGCCCAACGACGACTCCGAGGCGAACCTCGACGCGGTCCTCCGCGACCTGATCGCCGCCTGCGAGCCGGGGGCGGAGCATCCGCTTCCCGAGGTCTCCTGGGTGGTGATGCCCGCCGCGTGGAGCGAGCACCCGGGCTTCGACACCGTGCACGGTGAGCGCTACATGAACAAGGTGCTCCGGACGCTCCAGAGCAACGAGGACATCTGGAACCACACCCTGGTGATCATCACCTACGACGAGAACGACGGTAAGTTCGACCATGTACTGCCCCCGCGCCCGGAGCCGGGCACGGCCGGTGAGTTCTCCGGCACCACTCCGTACGGGTTCGGGCCCAGGGTGCCGATGCTGCTGGTCTCGCCGTGGACCCGGGGCGGCTACGTCGCGTCGGAGGTGTTCGACCACACCTCGACGGTGAAGTTCCTGGAGACCTGGGCCGCCTCCCTGGGCAAGCCGTTCACCTGCCCGAACATCACCGACTGGCGCCGGGCCGTCGCCGGCGACCTGACCAGCGCGATCGACTTCGCGCACCCGCAGCCGGGGCCGGTCGTCATCGCGGACCCGGTCACCGGGACCCCGCCGGAGCTCCCGGCGGACAGGATGAAGCCGCGCGGCCTCTCCTTCCACCCGCACGCCACGTTCACCGAGAACCGCTCCGCCGGCACGGTGACCGCGTCCATGACGCTGTCCGGCGGTCCGGCGGGCAAGGCGGTGAGCCTCCAGGTCTTCCCCGACCGGTACCTCGCCTTCGCCAACACGCCGTACACGGTGACCGAGGCGACCCCCCGTTCGTACACCTGGGACGTGAAGAAGACCGACGGCAAGTACGCCTTCTCCGTCTACGGGCCCGACGGCTTCCTGCGCTCCTTCGCCGGACAGGTGATTCCCGCGAGCCAGAAGAACATCGGCATTCCGCGCATCGGGGCGGAGCTGGGCAGGGGCAGGCACGGCGAGGTCAGGCTGACGCTCCACAACGACGGTACGCAGGCCGTCCGTTACACGCTGACGGCCAACGACTACCTGGGCGGCACCCAGAGGTACACCGTCGCCGGCGGCGCCTCCACCGTCGTGGACTGGCCCACCGAACAGGGCTACTACGACGTGGTGCTCACCGCCAGCACCGGGACCGGCTGGACCCAGCGGTACGCCGGCCGTGTCTCGACGGTCTGAGGAGAGAGAAGAGCATGCGAACCAGAGCCAGACTCCTGGTGGCCGCCACGGCCGCCTTCGCGGCGCTCCTCGCGCCGTTCTCCGTGATGACGGCGACGGCGGCCGACACCGCGCCGACATCGGCAGCCGCCGTCCCCGTTCCCGAACCGAGCGTCCTGGACGTGGACTTCGCCGACGGCAGGCCGACGGACCGCGCCCAGAACCTCGCCCCCGTCACCAAGGGCACCCCGTCCATCACCCGCGACCAGAGCGTGGCCAAGAACGCGGCGACCTTCAACGGCACCACGGACGCGTACACCTATCCGTTCGCCGCGCAGTGGCCCAAGCTGTCCGGCGGGTTCTCGGTGGAGTGCCGGTTCCGCTGGAACGGTGATTCCCTGCCCGCCTCGGGGCAGTCCGCGATCTGCTCCAACGCCCAGTCGGGCGGCGCCGATCTGCAGATCGACGGCGGTCAGCTGGCGTTCTCGGTGAACGTCGGCGGCTACAAGTACACGCACGCCCCGATCGTGCCCGGCCAGTGGTACGACGCGGTCGCCACCTGGGACGGCCGGAACGTCAAGCTGTACGTCGACGGCGCCCTCGCCTCTACCACGGCCGCCGCAGGCTCGCTCACCGCCCCGGCAGCCGGGGCGCAGAACTGGACCCTGGGCGCCGACTCGGCGGGCAGCGGCGGTATCGAGGCCCCCTCGCCGGTCACCCTCAGCACCGCCCACGTCTGGGACTCGGCGCTCTCGGCCGACCAGGTGGCGTCCTTCGTCCGGCGGAACACGGCTCCGCCGCCGGACGCCCCGGACTGTTCCGCGTACCGGAAGGGGATCGCGGACGCGGCCGGCGCCGCCGCCGGGACCGTCGTCCTGAACGAGGACTTCTCGGACGCGGCCGACGTCAACTGCTGGAACCAGGCCACCGGTTCGTCCCCGTGGAAGGTGACCGGCGGCCGTCTGGCCGGCGACTCGCCCGCCGCCGGTGACGACCCGCTGATCACCTTCGGCCCGCATCTGGACGACTACGTCCTCCGGGCGACCGCCCGCTTCGACAGCGTGCTGGCGCCCACCGGCCCGTGGTTCGGGGTGGTCGCGGACACACCCGGCAACGGCGTCCGCCCCTACCCGGTCTTCGCGGTCGCCGCCGACACCGCGGCCGCCGACGGGGTCCGCGCGATGACCCGGTACCCGGCGTCCACGAAGGGCATCAAGAGCGCGGCGTACAGCTCGGACCTGGGCACCGGCACCGAGGTGGACCTCGCCCTCGAAGTGCACGGCACGCTGGCGAACCTCTCCCTCGACGGCCGCCCGGTGCTCACCGGTGTCGAAATTCCCCGCACGTCCAAGGGCGTGCTCGGGCTCGAACTCGACTCCGCGAGCGTGTCGTTCGACACGCTCTCGGTGACCAAGCTCGGCCCGCTCGGCACGGCCGGTTTCATGTCCGCCACCTTCAGGCTGCCCGCCACGGCGGTCTCCGGCGGCATCGACCAGCCGCTCGCCGGGCTGTGGAGCACCGGCTGGACGGAACAGGACGACGCCCCGGTCAGCTTCTCCAAGGTGTCGGGGGACAGCTGGCTCGATGTGAGCCCCGGCGGCGTCGTCACGGGCACCGCCCCCGACGACGTACCGCAGGACGACGGCACGATCACCGTCGAGGCCACCGACGGCACGACGACCGGGCAGATCGAGGTCCAGGTCCCGGTGGCCGGCCGGGGCGCGGCGCCGCAGATCCAGAGCGCTTCGTGGAATGCCTGGGACGGCGGAAGCCATGTCACGGACGCGGTGGCGAAGAACGTCGCGGTGATCGCCACCCAGGGCATCGGCCTGGTCGGCTTCCAGGACGGCGGGGCGGACATGGCCCGGCAGGTCGCCGGCGCGCTGGGCTGGCACGTGTACGCCTCCGGGGATCTCGGGATCGTCTCCGCCCACCCGATCGCGGACACCGGGCGGATCGGCCCGAGCGACGCCGCCCCGGCGGCGGCCGTCACCCTCGATGTGGCGGGCACGCCGGTGCGGGTGTGGGACGCGCGGCTGGACGAGGCCGACTACGGCCCCTACCGGGCCTGCTTCGACGGCGCCGCGGACCTGACGGCACATGAGAGGACCACCACCCGTTACGCCCAGGCCCGTAAGATCGCACAGGAGATGGCGGGCGACCTGTCCGGCAGCGGCAGCACCCCGGTGGTCTTGCTCGGTGACCTGGCCTCGCCGTCGGGCACCGACTGGACCTCGACGACCTCGGACGCCCACTGCGGCGCGGGCGCCGTGGACTGGCCGGTGCCGGACGTCTTCGCGGATCTCGGTCTGACCGACTCCTACCGGGTCGTCAACTCCGACCCCTCGGCCGACCCGGGCAACACCTGGTCCCCGATCACCTCGACCCACCCCGACGGGCGGGCCGAGCCGCAGGACCGTATCGACTACGTCTGGTACGCCGGTGACGGTGTCCAGGTGGCCGAGGCGCACCCGCTCACCGTCGGCTGGCCGTCCGAGGACGATGTGGCGGACAACTCCTGGGCCAGCGACCACGCGGCGGCGGTCACCACCTTCACCGTCGGTGAGGACTCCGCCGAACCGCCGGCCGAGTTGCCCGTCGTCTCGGTGGACAACCGCACCGTCGCGTACCAGGAGGGCCACGGCCCGGCGGACGTCGCCGCGTTCCTCAAGAGGACCGGCGCCACCGCCGACCCGGCCGGCGCGACCCTCTCGGCCGATCTCGGCACGGTCGACTTCGCCACCCCCGGCTGGTACACGGTGCTGGTCACGGCGGTCAGTGGCCGCTACACGTCCCACCCGGTCGCGATCACCGTACGGGTCGCACCCGTCCCCGGACTGACCCTCTCCGCCGACACCGCGACCTTCGCCGTCGGTGACCCCCTCGACGAGGCAGCGGTTCTGGCGCGGCTCGAACCGATCCTGGACGTACCGGGTGCGGTGAACGTCGGCCTGTCCGGCGTGGACGCCTGGGTGCCCGCCGCCTATCCGGTGACGGTGACCGCCACCGACGAGTGGGGCTTCACGGCGACCCGGCCGGCGACCGTCGAGGTCGTGGGCACCGCGCCCTGGGACGCGTCGGAGGTCTACGACAACGGTGACATGGTCACCTACCAGGGCACGTTCTACCGGGCGGCCTGGTGGACGCGGAACCAGAAGCCGGGTGACCCGTACGGGCCGTGGCAGGAGATCCGCACGGCCGAGGACGGCACCCCGGTCTGGACCGCGTCGCGGATCTTCCTGGCGGGCGACATCGCGACCCACCAGGGCGTGACGTACCGGGCGAAGTGGTGGACCCGGAACCAGAGGCCGGGCGACCCGAACGGGCCCTGGGCGGTGACCACGGGCTGACGGGTGCGGCGTCGCACCGCTGACGGACGTGACAGGTCCCGGTGGGGCCGGGAGCTGTCACGTCCGAGTGCGGTGGAGAGAGCAGGCTTACTGCCCGTCGGCGAACTGCGGGTCCTTCTCCTGGTTGTAGATCTCCTTGCCGGATGCGTCGAAGGCGTGGACGTAGGGGCTCGGGCCCGCGTAGTGCGGGCTGGGGCGGGACGTGCCGGGGGTGAGCGCCGCCGCGTAGACGAACGCGCCGCCCGCCATGACCGCCGGGTACTGCTTCGGGTTGTCGCCGTAGCTGATGGTGATCTTGGCAACGTTGGACGTGTAGTGCCCGGCGCCCAGCATGAGGAACTGCTTCTTTCCGGCGGGCGCGCCGATGGAGTCGAAGTACGCGATCGTGCGACCTGTGCCCCACAGGCGATTGTTGATGAACGTGGGCGGGGAGTCCGGGCTGCTGCCCTTGTCGCCCTTCGACTCGCATTGCACGTACTGGCCGGCGGAGTCGACGGCGACGACCACGCCGTCCGCGTCCTGCGAGGCGATGGGAGTGCGGACCGCGATCACCGCGTGGTACCGCGATGCGTCCGAGCCCAGGCAGGAGGACAGGATCTTGGCGACGGTCCCGGCCTCGATCGGGATGGTTCTTCCGCTGGTGATGGTGAAGGTGTCGGGGGTCGAAGATGACGCGGGAGCCGAAGACGGCGCCGAGCCGGCTCCGCCCGACGTGGAGCCGTGTGTTGTGCCCGCACTCGGTGACGCGGTGGCGTTCGTCGGGTTTCCGGCGGGGGAGGCGAGAAGCGGCTTGGCTTCCCCTGCCCCGCTGAAGACGGCCACGGCCCCGATGCTCAGCGCCGCGACGCCGGTGGCGACACCCAGCGGTATTCCCCACCCGCGTCGCAGCGAAGCACGGTTGTCCTCGGGATCGATCTTCATCAGTAGCTCCTCTCGGGTCCGCCGGTGGTTCGGCAGATCACGATCGGAAGGAGCCGCAGGAATGCCCTGCTTGTCATTCATCGTGCGACCTCTTCCGCGTTGACGGGATTCTTCGAACTGAACGACGCCGTGACCGTGGTTCCGCCAATGAGGTCGGCCCCCAGCCTCCGCCGGGCCCGGTGCAGTCTGGACTTCACGGTTCCGACCGCCACCTTCAGCGCTGCCGCGGCCGCCTGCTGATCCAGGCCCGACCACACGCAGAGCTCGACGACCTCGCGTTCGTGGCGCGGCAGCCGGGCCAGCGCCCGGTGGATCTCCGACATGCGACGCTCGTCGTCGACCAGGACGGCGACGCGGTCCGCGTGGTCGCCCACCGGCTCGTCATGCGAGACGAGCCGGTGCAGCAGCGCCTCGGCCCGCCTCAGCCGCCGCCTGGTGTTCGACAGCAGGCGGTCGGCGATGCCCAGCAGCCACGGCAAGGCCGAGTCGCGGTCCAGCACCGTCTCCGATCGCCTACGCCAGGCATGCAGGAACACGGTCGACGTGAGGTCTTCGGCCTCGGACCAGTCGGCAGTCCGCCGGAACAGATGGTTGTAGACGGTCTTGCCATGACGGTCGAAGATCCGACCGAACGCGTCCCGGTCGCCGCCGACGGCCCTCGTCCACAGCTCCCGGTCAGATATCCCTCCGACCGGTACGGCGGGAGCAGCGTCGTTCAGTTCCATGCTCTATACGTGTCCGGCAACCGGCCGAAGGTTCCCGATGAACCGACTCCTGGAATGTTGCTGCTTGTTTCCGGTGCTTCTGGTTGGCAGGGATGGTCGATCCGAAAGAGGTGATCGCGGCCCCGCGGCGCCGGGCCGGTCTGCGTCCGAAGGGGGACGGGTGTCGGCCCCCGCACCCGGCGTCAGGAGCCGTGGATCAGCTTCCTGACCTCGGGAGGGAGTTCCTTGCCGGATTCGGCGGCGACGAAGAGGACGTCGTCGGACGCGTCCTGCACCCAGATGGCGATGTCGGGGTCCACCCCCTCGACCGCGTAGGCGGTCGTCGTCGTCGGCTCCGTCCGGCCGTCTTCATCGTCGTTCGGAGTGTCGTCGCACGGCGCACGGGTGGCGGCCCCGAGCTTCTTCCCGGTCGTGATCTTCGTGCTCTGTGTGCCCGAGTACGTGCGGTTCTGGTACGTGACGTCGTTCGCGCAGGACGCCGCCGACTCGCCGCCGTCACTGTCACTGGACGTAGTGCAGGAGGCGGACAGGGTGACGAGGGCTGCCGCCAGTAGGAGCGTGCGCACGGGGCCGCTCCTGTGGCTCGGGAGTACCGGTTTCATCGGGGTGTCTCCTCCTGGAGCTGCCGCTCCGGCTCATTAGATGCTGCGAAGGCCGAGGACGTCACCCTTGCCGAGAGTCCTGGCCTGAGTCGAGCACCGGTTCGAGTTCTCGTGCATGGTGCGATTCTCGTGCGCCCCGGCAATGTCCTTCAGCCCGAAGATGTGGCCGGCCTCATGCGTACCGACGGAGCGGATGTCGAACTTGTTCGAACAGCTGCTGGTCACCTTGTTGGTGAAGTCGTAGTCGGTGGTGTTGCCCGCCCGGAGGCGCTGCCTCAACACGCGGAATGTATCGGGCTGCCGCTGACGGGGGCCTCGCCGGGGCGACGGCCGCCGCCGCGTCAGCGGCACCGGGCGGCGGTCGGCACGGCAGCGGGGTGGCGCAGGTGCCGCAACTGGGCTCAGGCGCGCAGACCTTGGCGCGAGTGGCGAACGGGTGACTGATCTCGCCGGTGCTCCTGGGATGGGCGGTGCAGCCGGCCCAGGACGGCCACACCTCCGACGCTGCCGGCCTCCGTCACCCGGACAGAATCACTTCGCGCAGAGACTCTCCACGAAGCCGCGCCAGGCATCGGCCCCGACGACGACGACGGGCCCGCCGGGGTTCTTGCTGTCGCGGACGGGGACGGATGCGGCGCAGCCGTCGGCCACCTCGACGCAGTCGCCGCCGCTCGTTCCGCTGTACGACGACTTACGCCAGGCCGCGCCGCCGGTCACGGTGCACTCGACACACTCGCCGCCGTTCGTGCCGCTGTACGACGACTTTCGCCAGCGCGCTCCTGTCAGCTCATGACTGGTCCCCATAGCGTTCCTCCATCACACGAGCGATCAGCGTCGCCGAGTCCTCGGGGGAGAGGGCTGTGGCTTGCAGTCGAGCGTAGCCGACCGAACGCTCTTTGATCACTGATGGGTTGGCGGTCATATGGCTCTGGTCGTAGCTCTCCACGTAGAAGAGATCCGGATCGTCGTCGAACCGAAGCAGGTTGAACGAGCCCATCATCGCTGTGTGCTGACCTACAGTGAACGGCAGTACTTGGATCTGTACCCAGGGGTCGTTCCGGAAGGCCAACAGGCGAGCAAGTTGCTCGTGCATGACGTCTCGCCCGCCGACTTCCTGGAGCAATGCGGCTTCGCTCAGGACGATCCACAGCGTTGGCGGATTCTCTCGCCCCAGAACTCGCTGCCGATCCAGCCTTGCGGCCGTCATCTCGTCGACCCTGTTCGGGTGGTCGACGCCTACGAGCGCCCGCGCGTAGCCCTCCGTCTGCAACAGCCCGTAGACCAACTGCGCCTGGAACGTGCTGATGTACGCGGCCCGTGCCTCCATGTCGGCGTACGGCTGGAACCAGGTCGGCAGCTGGCTGCGCAGGACCAGGCCCATCAGCCGGGAGAACACCCCGTCCGTGCCGAGGGCGGCGTCCACGCGTTCGGAGAAATCGCGGGTGGGGATCTTCTTCGTCGTCTCGATCTGGCCGATCAGCGAGCCCGTGCAGAAGATGATCTCGCCCAACTGGTGCTGTTTCAGGCCGTGCGCCTCGCGCTGGCGGCGTAGTTCCCAGCCGTAGTAGTCCAGGGGGACGCGCTGGGGTCGAGCGACTGGATGTTGGCCACGGCGGGACCTCCGATGTGCAGGCGCGATGCGCAACGCCTCGCGGCGTTCGGTTCCGTAGGTAGCCGAGCGTAGTCAACCGCTCGCACGATGGTGACATGAGTCACGTAATTGCCCCCCGGGCCGAGTCCGAAGAGCCGGTCTACCGAGCCGACTTCGCCATGGGCGAGCACTCGGCCCGGCATCTGCGGCGCATCCTGCGGCTCTACCTCAACGGGTGGGGGCTGGTGGGCGTGGCCGACGCGGCGGAGCTCGCGTTCACGGAACTGATCGCCAACGTGGTCCGGCATGTGCCCGGCCGCCGCTGCCAGACGTTCATCTTCCGGCTCCCGGACGGCGACGGGGTCCGCGTCGAGGTGGCGGACGGCTGCCCGACGGTGCCTCGCGTGGCCGAGGGCGATGTGCTCGACGAGGGCGGGCGGGGGCTGGTCCTGGTGGCTGCCGTCGCGGACAAGTGGGGCGTGGAGGTGCGCCGCGACGGCGGCGGCAAGACGGTGTGGTTCGAGTGCCTGGCCGCCGCGCCGGGGGCTGGTGCCGGTCCGGCTACGCCGACAGCTCGGCCAGCACCGCGTCGGTGAACGGGGTCCAGGCCTCGGCCGCCCACGGTCCGAAGGCCCGGTCGGTGAGTGCGACGCAGGCCGCACCCGCGACCGGGTCGATCCACAGGAACGTGCCCGACTGGCCGAAGTGCCCGAAGGTCGCGGGAGAGGACGAGGTGCCCGTCCAGTGCGGCGACTTGGAGTCCCGGATCTCGAAGCCGAGGCCCCAGTCGTTGGGGTTCTGGTGGCCGTAGCCGGGCAGTACGCCCTTGAGGCCGGGGTGGACGACGCTCTGTGCGGCCAGCACCGTGCGCGGGTCGAGGAGGCGGGGGGCCTGCACCTCGGCCGCGAACCGCAGCAGGTCGTCGACGGTGGAGACGCCGTCGCGGGCGGGCGAGCCGTCCAGGGTGGTCGCGGTCATGTCCAGGGGCTCCAGGACCGCCTGTCGGACGTACTCCGGGAACGGGATGCCGCTGGCTTTGGCGATGTGCTCGCCGAGCACCTCGAAGCCCGCGTTGGAGTAGAG
Organism: Streptomyces sp. NBC_01260; assembly: GCF_036226405.1. Taxonomy (NCBI): domain Bacteria; kingdom Bacillati; phylum Actinomycetota; class Actinomycetes; order Kitasatosporales; family Streptomycetaceae; genus Streptomyces; species Streptomyces sp. NBC_01260. Next base: position 5,949,916 of record NZ_CP108464.1, read on the forward strand.
CCGCCGGGTGCCGGGCGGGGCCGTCACCCGGTGCTCGTCGAAGGCGAGGCCGCTGGTGTGGGCGAGCAGGTGTCGGACCGTGGAGCCCTCGGGCCCGGCCGGTTCGTCGAGCTCGACCGCGCCCTCCTCGTACGCCACCAGCGCCGCGTAGGCGGCGAGCGGCTTGGTGACGGAGGCGAGCGGGAAGCGGTGCGCGGTCGGACCGTGCCGGCCGAGGACGGTGCCGTCCGCTCGTACGACGGCTGCTGCCGCGGTGGGGACGGGCCAGTTCTCGATCAACGCCAGGCTCTGCATACGTACGAGACTAGGTTCTCCCCGGCGCCCGTCGAAACTCGCCTCCGGTTGCGCTTGCTTCGAGTGCACTCCAAGGTTCTAGCGTGGAGGCATGACGGTGATGGAGACCACTTCGACTTCGACGAGGACCGATATCTGCGCATCGGCCCCCAAGGCGCACCCGCGCCCCGAGGGGCAGGACCAGTACACGATCAGCGAGGTGGTCGCCTTCACCGGGCTCACCGCACACACGCTGCGCTGGTACGAGCGGATCGGGCTGATGCCGCACGTCGACCGGTCGCACACCGGTCAGCGCCGCTTCACCAACCGTGACCTGGACTGGCTGACCTTCGTCGGCAAGCTGCGGCTGACCGGGATGCCGGTCGCCGACATGGTCCGTTACGCGGAGCTGCTGCGCGAGGGCGACCACACCTTCGAGGAACGCCAGGAACTGCTGGAGGCGACCCGCCGCGACGTGAGGACGCGGATCGCGGAGCTCCAGGACACCCTCGCCGTCCTCGACCACAAGATCGACTTTTATGCGGGCGCCCGAGTGGCGCCGGGAAGGTCCAGTACCTGATGACTGACAACAAGATCGCCACCGTGGAGCTCGGCAGGGGCGGCCCGCAGGTCGGGGTCCAGGGCCTCGGCTGCATGGGCATGAGCGAGTTCTACGGGGACACCGACGAGTCCTCCGCACGCGAAACGCTGGAGACGGCCCTCGCGGCGGGCGTCACGCTCTTCGACACCGCGGACATCTACGGCAGCGGCGCCAACGAGACGTTCATCGCGCCGTTCGTCGGGGCGCACCGGGACGAGATCACCCTCGCCACGAAGTTCGCCATCGAGCGGCGCGACGACGACCCGCACTACCGGGGCATTCGCAACGACCCCGCGTACATCCGGCAGGCCGTCGAGAACAGCCTGCGCCGGCTGAACACCGAGGTCATCGACCTCTACTACATGCACCGCCGCGACCCGGCCGTGCCGCTGGCCGAGTCCGTCGGCGCGATGGCCGAACTGGTGGAGCAGGGCAAGGTCAAGCAACTCGGGCTGAGCGAGGTGACCGGTGCGGAGCTGCGTGAGGCGCACGCCGTGCACCCGATCGCGGCCCTCCAGTCCGAGTGGTCGCTCTTCAGCCGGGACGCCGAGCGCAGCGCGGTGCCCGCTGCCATGGAGCTCGGTGTGACCCTCGTGCCCTACTCGCCGCTCGGCCGGGGCTTTTTGACCGGGGCGTTCACGGACGCGGGCAAGGATCTGACGAAGGGTGACTTCCGGCAGTTCCAGCCGCGCTTCACCGGCGAGAACGCCAAAACGAACGCCGCGCTGCTGGAGCCGGTCCACAAGATCGCCGCCGCGCACGGGGCGTCCGCCGCCCAGGTGGCGCTGGCCTGGGTGCAGCAGCGCGCCCAGGTGCACGGCCTGACCGTGGTGCCGATCCCGGGCACCCGCAAGAGCAGCCGGCTGCTGGAGAACGTCGGCGCCACCAGGATCACGCTGACGTCCGAGGAACTGGCCCTCCTGGAGCCGATCGCCGGCCGGGTCGCGGGGGACCGCTACCCGGACATGAGCTCGACGTCGGCGGCCCGCGAGTGAGCGCCTGCCGCGCGGCCAGTTGACCGGCAAGAAACCGCAGGGTTCGGCTGGACAGGTCGATTGAGGATGGGCAGGCAAGCACGCGAAGCTCCTGGCGGACACGGATCGTCTCGGTCAAGAATCCGTCTGCCAGGAGCTTCGTCATTGCGCACGACCGGCCCGACTCGCGGTCAGTGACGCCACCGTGGACAAGGCCTATTTGAAGGAGCCGGCGTTGAGGACGATGAAGCCCCCTTCCGGCCGGCATGCCCGCGCGATGTCCGCGTCCTTCATCCTGGCATCGTCTGCCTCCCAGAAAGAGCCACTCGCCTTGATCGTGGCGCCTTCCAGAATCGTGCCGAAGTTCGGGACTTCGACACCCCGCTTGCCGCCCTCACGGGCCGGCTGCACGTCCTTCGACCAGATGGGCGACACTGTGACCTCGACGCCGCCCTTGTCGGCGTGCACCACCAGGCAGTCGCCGTCAGCAATGTACTCGAGACGTCCGCCCACCAGCATGTCTTCGGCCAGCTCGCGGTTGTGAACCAGGATCTTCGGGTTCTCGCCCTTCACGGCGAGACCGTCCGGGGAGGTCTGGCCCCCGCTGCTCTTTCCGTCTCCGCCTCCACCTCCGCAAGCGGAGAGGGCGAGCAACCCGGAAACGAGCAAGAAGCGGTTGATCGTTCTCGGAAACCGCACAGGTCAAGCCTCCCTATAGCCCTGTGGGGCAAGCGGCCCAGCTTGCCCCACAGAAATTAGAACTGCCTCTTCATCGCTGCCAGACGTCGTAGCCGCGATTCTGGAACAAATACGCGGGCGTGAAGACGCTGCGAACAGCTCCACCCTTACTCACGATGCCGGTGTGAATTCCCACCGCAGTGCCTCCGTGATACCACGGACCTCCACTGTCGCCGCCTGCCGAGACGTTGCTATTGGTGAGCACCATATGCTTCAGAGAGCTGATCGTGACATCTCGGTATTTAACCGTACTGCATCTCTTACCGGAAGTCGTCCCGAAATGACAGACCGAGGTGCCAACCGTCGGCATTGCCGAACGATTGTCGGCATACCTGGTCTTGTTCCAGTCATGGTAGAAGGTGCGGGTGGGGGTCTTGGTGCCGTGATTCGTATAGCCCAGATCGCCCCAACTGCCTTGGCTGGACCACACCACGTCAACCGTTGTGGAACCACCCGCGCTGGAGTGGTTGGAATACTTGGAAGTGGTTCCAGTGGTGCAGTGTCCTGCCGTGCCCAGGCGCTTGGTGTCCGTGCTGATGTACTTGAGGTTGAATCCGGCCGTGCACCCCGAGAGTCCGCCGCCGCCCCGGATGTAGTTGTCCTGCTGAATCAGCCCTGACCCCGCGGAGACGTTCACGGTGACCGGGAACCGGGGGTCGCCGGCCGTCTCCGGGGTGCCGTCCGCTTCGCCGGCACTCAGACGCGAGGCGGTCGCGGCGTCATCGTACTCGACGTCCACCGTGATCCCGCCGGAGCGGATTTCATAGGCTGTACTGAAGCTCCTGACTCCGTTTTTCTTCTCCCATTCCCTCGCTATGATCTCCATAACGCGAGCGAGTTCGGCTTCGCTGTATTGCCGGTTACTCACCACTTCAACGGGGACAGGAAGGGAACTAGCCAGCTCCAAGGCTTTGGCGGGAGCTGCCCCTTTGAAAGCGAACCAGGCGCTCGTGTCGAGCTTTTCCGCTCCGGAGAATGTGTCCGGGTACAGCGCTTCCAGTTCGTCGGCAACGGCGACGAACTCGGCCTGCCAGGCGTATCGGTTGATTCCCTCTTCGAGACTCAAACCGTCCTCTGCTGCCATCGCCTCGATATCCTCGAGCTCTCCGGCCGTGAGGAGGTCGATCGAAGAATTTGGAGTGCTCACGGGTCCATCGGGCTCATCGGCGATAGTCAGCCTGGAGGCGGTCGAAGGATTCGCTAGATAGTTGTCCACAGCCACCTGGAGGGAACTTCCGTCCGCCTTGGCAGATTTCTTTATCCTGTCCAGCGTGGGGCTGCTGAAATCGACGTTTTGCTTCTCAGAGTTGAGGAAAACGGACACTTCGGCGGGAGCTTCAGGCCCACTGGCCGAACTCGCCGAAGGGGCGGCCAACAGCAGCCCCATTAGCGCCGAAACTGTCCCAAATAGTGCGAAACCGCCGGCTCTTGTGCTCGATATTCGTTGAAACATTCCCCCCCCAAGGTTGCCGATTGTAATAGATCTACAATCCTTTCCCTAACCTTTACACGGCGGGACATCGTCAGGCAAGAGTTATTTAATATCCGAAGAGGCCATATGTGTATTAATCGGTCATGAAGCTAGTGGAAACTTTTAGCGTTTCATGTTATTTCGTCGGCCTTGTGTTTCAGGAGTGCCCCGTCGACGCTCCATCGCCTTCTTGGCAGCGCCGAGCGGGGACCCTCAGTTCCTTCGTGCTGTTCGAGCACCGCACCGTGATGCCTAAACGTTGTTGCATGGCGATCGACGCCTCGCATCAGAGCGGTGGGGGGTTCGGGTGCTCGTGGGTGGTGGTGATCACGTGGGTGCAGGGCGGAAGTCTGGTAGGCCGTCGTCGTCCTTCACCACACCTCAACGTGAAGTTGGAAAACCCTCAGTGCCACACACGTCTACTCGGGGCCAGCATCACTGGTGACAGAGCTGGTGGCGTGGTTGGACCAACGCCACGGCCCCGGAACCTTCACGGGCCTGTTCTGCACGTTGGTCTACTTCGAAATCCGGCTTGACCGCGCAGACGGTCTCTCGCCCTGGCTGCGGTCACGTACTCCGGTGGCTCCGCCCGTACGGGGTTAAGTCATACACGCCCGTACGGGCGAGCCGCCCCGGCCCCTCCCGGACCGCTACAGCTCGGCGAGCAGCTGGGCCTTCTTCGCGCTGAACTCGTCGTCCGTCACCAGACCCGCCTGGTGCAGCTCGCCCAGGTGGTGGATCCGCTCCGCGATGTCCGCCGGGTCGCGACGCCCGGCGGAGGCCAGGGCCGTCGCCGCGGCGGGCGTGGACTGCTTCCTGCGGACGGACTCCAGTACGGCCGCGGCGAACGGCAGCGACTCGTGCACCGGACCGTAGCCGAGGCCGAAGATCACCGCGGCGGGGTCCTCGTCGGCCCGGGTGGGCCGCGCGGCCCCCGGCTGCACGCTGTGGGCCGTCCCCGCACACAGCGCCGCGCCCGGACCGTCGCCGAGCCCGGCGGCCGCGGCCGGAACCGTACTCTCCAGCCCTCTCGGCACCAGCCGCAGATAGCCCTCGAAGGCCTCGGGCGAGCGCCACTCGACGCCGCTCAGCTCGGTGACCGGGAAGGTCTGGTCGCCCGCCTTCCACTTCTGCGAGGAGGCACCCGTCCAGAACCACCGGAAGGAGATCCGGTCCCCGTCGAAGCTGGCCCGGCCGTCGTACGCCTTGAAGCGCATCGGCGCCTCGGGCGCCGCGACCAGGAACCGCTCGGCGGGTTCACCGGCGTCCGGACCCAGCCGGGCCCGCAGCTCGTCCGCGTAGTACTCGGCGAGCGTCTCGCGTTCGGCGGGGAGCACCAGGCGGTACGGATCGCAGCCGTCCTTGAGCTGTCCGGCCGCGGCCTCCAGCAGTGGATCGGCACCGGGTCTCGGGACGGCGCGCAGCACCACCGTGCCCCGCTTGCCCGGGGTCAGCGTCACCGACGACAGCGCCGCGTGCGGGACGCGGCGTTCACGAAGGCTCTGGAGGAGCCTCGGCGTACGGATACCCCGTTCGAAGCGGATGAGCACGGAGTCGGTGTCGAACTCCCAGGTGGCTTGAATTCCGGCCAGCACATCACCCATGTGCCTCATCGTATGCGGCACTTGCCCGCACGTCCCCCCTCGGCGTAGACGGCAATCCGTGATCGGGCACGGCCCTCTACGCGCGTCAGACCGTCTCGTCGCCGGAAATTCGTTCGTGGCAAGCGCTGTCGGCCTGCGCACAGGTCACCGAGCCGTAGGTGCCCACACCGATCGCGGCGAAGTTGCCCAGGCTCTCGGTACCCGGCTCGAAATAGCCGCTGTGGCCGATGGCGTCGCCCGCCGACGCGATCCGCGCACCGAAGCCCGGATCCACCGGATCGGCCCCGTGGCCGAGACCGGCGACCTCCAGGTTCGGTACGTCCTCGATCCAGTCGTCGTGGTCCCGCATCGCCCACACGTTGGCCCGGGTGTGCAGCTGGGCGGCGTTGTCGACCCGCATCCCCGGACTGCCCGCGACCGCGATGTCGCTCACCCGGGCGGGCAGTCCCCGCGCGGCCACGCCGCACAGGACGGAGCCGTAGCTGTGGCAGAACAGTGAGACGGGTGCGATGCCCGGGAGCGAGCCGACGAGCGCGTCGAGCCGGACCGCCCCGCGCCGGGCGAGATTCCCCAGGGCGGCGTCCATGCCGATGCCGGCGGGCGCGGTGTAGTCGGCCCAGGCGATCACGGCGGTCCGTACGCCGGGGCGGGCGGACCGCTCGGCCGCGTAGAGGGACTTGGCCATGCCGACGGGGGCGGCGTTGGTCTTGACCCCCGTCCGCTCCAGCGTCAGCAGATTGGTGTCGACACCCGGTACGACCACCGAGACCCGCTCGGCCCGGTCGAGATCACCGAAGACCTCGGCGGCGCGGCCCCGGCCGGACGGGTCGAACGCGAGGAAGTGCCGGCCGTCGGCGAGCATCGACCGGAAGCGGTCCATCCGGCGGACCGCCTCGGCGCGGCCGTCGGGGGAGAGCCTGCTGTCGTGCACGCGCTGCTGTTCGACCGTGCGCGCCTGTACGAGCGCGAGCCGGTTGGCCCGATAGCGCAGGGTGACCGGGACGCCGTTCAGATTCCCCACCACCAGCGGGTACTTGTCCGCCAGCCGGATGCGCTGCGCGGCCGTGAGCATGGCGAAGAAGTGCGCCACCCTGAACGGCTGGGCATCGGCCGGGGGAAGCGCGTGCCCCGCTATCGATCCCTTGGCCCAGGAGGCGAGTGCGACAGTGCGTGGCTCGTCGGAGCGTTGAGGGCGCACGGCGGTCCAGCCCGTGGTCGTCAGCATCACGAACACAACCGCGATGGCGAGCAGAGTGCGCCATGCGGTGAGCGTCGGGGAGGAATCGAAGGAAGTCACTTCGGCCCACATTAGGAGACGCGCGCCGAAGGCCGTGAAGCGGGTGACACACATCACCCGGCCATGAGGAATGGAACGCCTCTTCCCTCACGCTCCGTACGGATCACCCGTACGCTCCGCCGAGCCCCGTGTCCCTCGGATGCCGCATCCGGGCGGCGTGGTCCGCGTGTTGTGACCTTGGCCATACGGCGCGTCCGAGGTGTGCGGCACACGGCCCCGGGCGGGGGTGCGCCAGTCCTCGGCGAGGGCCGGTCCCAACTGGTCGAGGTACACCTCGGTCAGCGTCCGCAGCGAGTCCATGCTGGTCTCCCGCCCCTGCCCCCACAGCTGGCCGGTCACCCGCATCACCCCGGAGAACGCGGCGACGGCGACCCGCGGCCGCGGGTCCAGCTCCACGTCCAGACCCTCGCGCTCGGCGATCATCAGGGCGATCTGGTTCTCCAGCTCACAGCTGCGCCGCAGGTGGGCGGCGAGCAGTGAGGGCGTCGATTCGATCATTTGGTACGTACGCATGTGGAGTTCGACCGGGATCAGGGCCTCGATGGCGTCCCCGATACTGTTCCAGGCGCAGAGGACCGCGCGGCGCATGGCCTCGAAGGGGGCTTCCGACGCGGGCCGTTGGCTCAGTTCGGCGATGAAGCGCGACTCCACCATCTCCTGGACGGCGAAGGCGGCCGACTCCTTGCCGGCGAAGTAGCGGAAGAAGGTGCGCTGGGAGACCTCCACCGCGTCGACGATCTCGTCGACGGTGGTCTCCTCGTACCCCTGGGTGGTGAAAAGATCGAGGGCGGCATGGAGCAGGGCGTCCCGGGTGCGTCGCTTCTTGCGCTCGCGCAGCCCGGCCGGATACTCGGCGGCTCGTTGCCCGTCGGTCACTGAGCTGGTCCCCTTTTCCTGCTTTGTCCAGCTCAGCGTACCTGTGAGCTACGTGACAGTTACCGACTTGTGAATGGGTTTGTCAACTGTCAGCGACTGACACTAATCTCTGCGTATGACTAGTCAGACCACCGTCGAAAAGGCGTCGCGGGAGCCCCGGGATGTCCCTGTTCCCGCACCTGCCAAGGGGCTGCGCGGCCATCCCTGGCTGACGCTCTTCTCCGTGGCCATCGGCGTGATGATGGTTGCGCTCGACGGCACGATCGTCGCGATCGCCAACCCCGCGATCCAGAAGGACCTGGGCGCCTCGCTCGCCGATGTCCAGTGGATCACCAACGGCTACATGCTCGCCCTCGCGGTCTCCCTGATCACCGCGGGCAAGCTCGGTGACCGGTTCGGCCACCGCCAGACCTTCCTGATCGGCGTCGTGGGCTTCGCCGCGGCGTCCGGGGCCATCGGCCTCTCCAGCAGCGTCGTGCTCGTGATCACCTTCCGGGTGCTCCAGGGCCTCTTCGGCGCGCTGCTGATGCCGGCCGCGCTCGGCCTGCTGCGCGCCACCTTCCCGGCCGAGAAGCTGAACATGGCGATCGGCATCTGGGGCATGGTGATCGGCGCCTCGACCGCCGGTGGCCCGATCCTGGGCGGCGTGCTCGTCGAGCACGTCAGCTGGCAGTCCGTCTTCTTCATCAACGTGCCGGTCGGTGTGATCGCGCTCGTGCTGGGCGTGCTGATCCTCAAGGACCACCGCGCCGAGAACGCGCCGCGCTCCTTCGACTTCGCCGGCATCGTGCTGCTGTCCTCCGCGATGTTCTGTCTGATCTGGGCCCTCATCAAGGGCTCGGAGTGGGGCTGGGGCGACCTCAGGACGATCGGCTTCCTGATCGCCGCCGTCGCCCTGTTCGTCGGGTTCTCCCTCGTCCAGCAGCGCGTCAGGGAACCGCTGATCCCGCTGGCGATGTTCCGCTCCGTGCCGCTCTCCGCCGGTACGGTCCTGATGGTGCTGATGGCCTTCGCCTTCATGGGCGGCCTGTTCTTCGTCACCTTCTACCTCCAGAACGTGCACGGCATGAAGGCCGTCGACGCGGGTCTGCACCTGCTGCCGCTGACCGCGATGATGATCGTCGCCTCGCCGGTGGCGGGCTTCCTGATCACCAAGTTCGGCCCGCGGGTCCCGCTGGTCGGCGGCATGGTGTGCACCGCCGTCGCGTGCTTCGGTATGTCCCAGCTGACCGTCGGCACCGGCACCGTCACCATGTCGATCTGGTTCGCGCTGCTCGGCCTCGGCCTCGCGCCGGTCATGGTCGGCGCCACCGAGGTCATCGTGGGCAACGCCCCGATGGAGCTCTCCGGTGTCGCGGGGGGCCTCCAGCAGGCCGCCATGCAGGTCGGCGGCAGCCTGGGTACGGCCGTCCTGGGCGCGATCATGGCCGCCCGGGTCGACGCTGACCTGGCCGGCAACTGGAAGGACGCGCAGCTTCCCCCGCTGTCGGCGGACCAGCTCGACCAGGCGTCCTCGGCCGTCAAGGTCGGGATGCCGCCGGTCGCCCCGGGCACTCCGCCCGAGGTCGCCGGCAAGATCGTGGGCGTCGCCCATGACACGTTCGTGTCGGGCATGAGCACGGCGTTCATGGTCGCGGGCATCGTCGCGGTGATCGCGGCCCTGGTCGCCACCCTGACCAAGCGCGGTGCGAACGCCGAGGCGGGCGCGGGCGCCGGCCACATCTGACCGGTCCGTCCCGACGCCGCACGGCGTCAACACAGTGTGTGCAGCAGCCCCGCCGGAACGTTCCGGCGGGGCTGTCGCCTATCAGGGTGGTACGGCCCCCGGCCCCTTCCCGAGCCGTTGCCCCGCAGCTCAGAGTGGGTGCGGAAGATCCACATCACCACGGGGGTTCATTCACATGCGTACAACCGTTGTCGCCGCCACCCTGGCCGCCGCCTTGGCCGCCGCTCTGATCCCGCAGGCGGTGGCCCAGGCCGCGCCCGTCCGGCTCGGCAGCTGCGGGAGCGGTCAGCTCTGCCTCTGGGCGAAACCGGGGTTCACCGGCGCCCGGCAGGTCCACGAGCTGTCCACCCTCGACATCGACAGCTGCGTGCCGCTGCCGGCGGGCTCCACCGTCCAGGCACTCGCCAACCGCACCGGCCGCCCGGTCACGGCCTACCAGTCGGCCGAGTGCGCCGAGACCGGCGAGTTCGAGACCTACCCGGGCGGCGGCACCTGGCTGCCGCAGTCCCCCTACCAGGTCCGCGCCTTCAAGGTCTGGGAGAGCTGACCCCGCGAACGCGGCGGGGCGGTCGGACCCTGAGGTCCCACCGCCCCGCCCGTGTCACCGTGCCGTGCGTGCCTACGCGTCGCCGCCCGCGGCCCCCGGATCGGCCGCGGCCACATCCAGCAGGTCATAGCGGTCGACCGCCGTCTTCAGCACCGAACGGTCGATCTTCCCGTCCTTCGCGAGCTCCGTGAGCACCGCCAGGACGATCGACTGGGCGTCGATGTGGAAGAACCGGCGGGCCGCCCCGCGGGTGTCCGCGAAGCCGAAGCCGTCCGCGCCCAGCGACTGGTACGCACCGGGCACCCAGCGCGCGATCTGGTCCGGTACGGACCGCATCCAGTCCGAGACCGCCACGAACGGCCCCTGGGCGCCGGAGAGCTTGCGCGTCACGTACGGGACGCGCTGCTCCTCCTCCGGGTGCAGCAGGTTGTACCGCTCCACGTCCACGGCCTCGCGCCGCAGCTCGTTCCAGGAGGTCGCCGACCAGACGTCCGCCCGCACGTTCCACTCGTCGGCGAGGATGCGCTGCGCCTCGACCGCCCAGGGGACCGCCACGCCGGACGCCATGATCTGGGCCGGGATCTCGCCCTTCTCGCCGCTGCTGTAGCGGTACACGCCCTTCAGGATGCCCTCGACGTCCACGTCGGCGGGCTCGGCCGGGTGCTGGATCGGCTCGTTGTACACCGTGAGGTAGTAGAAGACGTCCTCGTTCTCGTCCGGGGTCCCGCCGTACATCCGGCGCAGGCCGTCCTTGACGATGTGCCCGATCTCGTACCCGAACGCCGGGTCGTACGCGACACAGCCCGGGTTGGTCGAGGCGAGCAGCTGCGAGTGGCCGTCCGCGTGCTGGAGACCCTCACCGGTCAGCGTCGTACGGCCGGCGGTGGCACCCAGCACGAAGCCGCGCGCGAGCTGGTCGGCCATCTGCCAGAACTGGTCGCCGGTCCGCTGGAAACCGAACATCGAGTAGAAGACGTACACCGGGATCAACGGTTCGCCGTGCGTGGCGTAGGCCGAACCGGCGGCGATCAGCGAGGCGGTACAGCCCGCCTCGGAGATGCCGTCATGCAGCATCTGGCCGGTCGGCGACTCCTTGTACGCGAGCAGCAGATCGCGGTCCACCGACTCGTACTGCTGACCCAGCGGGTTGTAGATCTTCGCGCTCGGGAAGAACGCGTCCATACCGAAGGTCCGGTACTCGTCGGGCGCGATCAGCACGAAACGCTTGCCGATCTCCTTGTCCCGCATGAGGTCCTTCAGGACGCGGACGAACGCCATGGTGGTGGCGATCGACTGCTGGCCCGAACCCTTCTTCGCGCTCGCGTACGCCTTGTCGTCGGGCAGGGCCAGCGGCTTCGCCCGCACCACACGGGTCGGGACGTAACCGCCCAGACCCTTGCGGCGGTCGTGCATGTACTGGATCTCCTCCGAGTCGCGGCCCGGGTGGTAGTACGGCGGATTGCCGTCCTCCAGCTGCTTGTCCGCGATCGGGATGTGCAGCCGGTCCCGGAAGCGCTTGAGGTCCTCGGCGGTGAGCTTCTTCATCTGGTGGGTCGCGTTGCGGCCCTCGAAGTTCGGCCCCAGCGTCCAGCCCTTGACCGTCTGCGCCAGGATCACCGTCGGCTGGCCCTTGTGGGCCTTGGCCGCCGCGTACGCCGCGTAGACCTTGCGGTGGTCGTGACCGCCGCGGCCCAGGTGCAGGATCTGCTGGTCCGACATGTCCTTGACCATGTCCCGCAGCCGGGCGTCGTCGCCGAAGAAGTGATCACGGATGTACGCACCCGTCTCGGTGGCGTACGTCTGGAACTGGCCGTCCGGCGTGGTGTTCAGCTTGTTGACCAGGATGCCCGTGCGGTCCTGCGCGAGCAGCGGGTCCCAGGAGCGGTCCCAGACCAGCTTGATGACGTTCCAGCCGGCGCCGCGGAACTGCGACTCCAGCTCCTGGATGATCTTGCCGTTGCCGCGCACCGGACCGTCGAGGCGCTGGAGGTTGCAGTTGACGACGAAGGTCAGGTTGTCCAGGCCCTCGCGGGCGGCGATGGAGAGCTGGCCGAGCGACTCCGGCTCGTCCATCTCGCCGTCGCCGAGATACGCCCAGACGTGCGAATCGGAGGTGTCGGCGATGCCGCGCGCCTCCATGTAGCGGTTCATCCGCGCCTGGTAGATCGCACCGAGCGGGCCGAGGCCCATCGAGACGGTCGGGAACTCCCAGAAGTCCGGCATCAGCCGCGGGTGCGGGTAGCTGGACAGGCCGTTCGGCGCCTTCGACTTCTCCTGGCGGAAGCCGTCGAGCTGCGCCTCGCTCAGCCGGTCCAGCAGGAAGGCGCGGGCGTAGATCCCGGGCGAGGCATGGCCCTGGAAGAAGATCTGGTCGCCGCCCAGGCCGTCGTCCTTGCCGCGGAAGAAGTGGTTGAAGCCCACGTCGTACAGCGAGGCGGAGGACGCGAACGTGGCGATGTGACCGCCCACGCCGATCCCCGGACGCTGCGCCCGGGACACCATCACGGCCGCGTTCCAGCGGGTCGCGTTGAGGACCTTGCGCTCGACCTCCTCGTCGCCGGGGAAGAACGGCTCGTCCTTCGTGGCGATGGTGTTCACGTAGTCCGTACTACGCATCTCCGGCACGGCGACACGCTTCTCGCGCGCACGCTCGATGAGCCGGAGCATGAGGTAGCGGGCCCGCTCGCGGCCCCGCTCGTCGACGGCGGCGTCGAGGGAGTCGAGCCATTCCTGGGTCTCTTCGGGATCAAAATCCGGGACCTGACTCGGAAGGCCGCCAATGATGATCGGGTTGCGATCGGATCCGGAAGCCACGCGTGTTCCTTCGCTGTTCGGTGCTGCGCTACGGGGCCTGGTTGAGGGAGTCACGCCCCCGGGATGTGTACACGTAAGCCATCCCATCGTGTACCGCGAGGGCGCAAACGTCATCTCTACCCAAAGGTAACCGGCGGCTTCCCGGAGACGGTCCCCAAGGGTCCGGATGGGCCGCGGCGCAGCGGGTACCGGGGAGGCAGGACGCGTCGGGAGGGCGCGTCGGGCAGGATGGGTCGGGCGAAACCGCAACCATACGCCCAAGGCGTGCAAGTGTTCCCAAACGCTGCTCGACTCCGATTGCCGGACCGAAACGGCATAAGCTGTTCAAGGACGTAAAGGGTGTGGACGGTAACGCGGGCTCCGGCAAGGGGCCGCCGACAGTGCGGCGACGTGGCACGAAACGTCACCGTTTAGGCGGTCTCGTGCGCTGGGTACTTGCGCGATCCGCCGCTCCCGTGTGGACTACGGCCAACGCCCCGCGTACGCGCGTGGCTGCAGCATTTTCCGAAACATGATCAGGAGGCAACCCGTGAGCGCGACCGCGGACCACGCGGAGGAGCGGACCAACCCGGCAGCACGCCTGGGGTTCGAGCCCGGACAAGTGGTCCAGGAGATCGGCTACGACGACGACGTCGAGCTGGAGCTCCGTGAGGGCATTGAGGCCACTATCGGCCAGGAACTCGTCGATGAGGACTACGACGACGTCGCAGACGTCGTCCTGCTCTGGTTCCGCGACGAGGACGGCGACCTTACGGACGCGCTGGTGGATGCCATTGGTCTGCTCGAGGACGGCGGTACGGTCTGGCTGATGACGCCGAAGACCGGCCGTGACGGATACGTCGAGCCGAGCGACATCAACGAGGCTGCCCAGACAGCCGGTCTCGCCCAGACCAAGAGCATCAGTGCGGGCAAGGACTGGACGGGCAGCCGTCTGGCCACGCCGAAGGCGGCCAAGGCCAAGCGCTGAACCGCACTCGCCCCTGAAGGCCCCCGACGGCAGCCCGCCGCCCGGGGGCCTTCGTACACCCGTGGCACGGCCGGGACACCGCAGGATGAGCTTCTGCGGGTGCCGCGCGGCCGCCGGGAGCCTCTGCGTAGGGTGGGAGTCACCCGGACAGCCCAGCCCGGCGACGTAGCGAAGGGACGCGTTTCATGGCGATCGAGGTCGGCACCAAGGCCCCGGATTTCGAGCTGAAGGACAATCACGGCCGGACCGTGAAGCTCTCCGAATTTCGCGGCGCCAAGAACGTGGTGCTGCTGTTCTACCCGTTCGCTTTCACCGGCGTCTGCACGGGTGAGCTGTGCGCCCTGCGCGACGAGCTGCCCACGTTCGAGAACGACGACACGCAGCTGCTCGCCGTCTCCAACGACTCCATCCACACCCTGCGCGTCTTCGCCGAGCAGGAGGGCCTCGACTACCCGCTGCTCTCGGACTTCTGGCCGCACGGCGAGACCTCGCGGGCGTACGGCGTCTTCGACGAGGAGAAGGGCTGCGCGGTGCGCGGCACCTTCATCATCGACAAGGAGGGCGTGGTGCGCTGGACCGTCGTCAACGGCCTGCCCGACGCGCGCGACCTCAACGACTACGTCAAGGCGCTCGGCTCCCTCTGATCCGAGTTCCGGGCGATCTGCGGGCGACCCCCGGCCAAAAGCCTGTTTTGGCCGGGAACCGGTCACTAGGATCCACTCGTTGATCCGATGCCAACGCAACGTGGAGGCGCCGGCACCGGCCGGCCCCCAAGGAAACCAATGGGAGGACTCATGGGAGTCAGCCTCAGCAAGGGCGGCAACGTCTCGCTGACCAAGGCCGCGCCCAACCTGACCGCGGTCATCGTGGGTCTGGGCTGGGACGCTCGTACCACCACCGGCGGAGATTTCGACCTCGACGCCAGCGCCCTGCTGACGAACGCCGAGGGCAAGGTCGGCAACGACGGCAATTTCGTCTTCTTCAACAACCTCAAGAGCCCCGACGGTTCCGTCGAGCACACCGGTGACAACCTCACCGGTGAGGGCGAGGGCGACGACGAGGTCATCAAGGTCAACCTGGCCGGTGTCCCGGCCGATGTCGACAAGATCGTCTTCCCGGTCTCGATCTACGAGGCCGAGTCGCGCCAGCAGAGCTTCGGCCAGGTGCGCAACGCGTACATCCGCGTGGTCAACCAGGCCGACAACAGCGAGCTCGCCCGCTACGACCTGAGCGAGGACGCCTCGACGGAGACCGCCATGGTCTTCGGCGAGCTGTACCGCAACGGTGCGGAGTGGAAGTTCCGCGCCATCGGTCAGGGCTACGCCTCGGGTCTGCGCGGCATCGCGCAGGACTTCGGCGTCAACGTCTAGACAGCCGATCCGGGGCCGCGCCCGCGGGGCGCGGCCCCGGGCAGGTACCAGCACGTCCCGTCCGGCGCCGCACCCTGTGCGGCGCCGGACGCGCTCAAAGACGGTTCATTCACTCGGGGAGGACACACACCATGGGCGTCACACTCGCCAAGGGAGGCAATGTCTCCCTCTCCAAGGCCGCACCCAATCTCACCCAGGTACTGATCGGGCTCGGCTGGGACGCACGATCCACCACGGGGGCCGACTTCGACCTCGACGCCAGCGCGCTGCTGTGCCAGTCGGGACGGGTGCTCGGTGACGAATGGTTCGTGTTCTACAACAACCTCACGAGCCCCGACGGCTCCGTGGAGCACACCGGCGACAACCTCACGGGTGAGGGCGAGGGCGACGACGAGTCGGTCATCGTGAACCTCACGCAGGTGCCGGCCGGCTGCGACAAGATCGTATTTCCGGTCTCGATCCATGACGCGGACAATCGCGGGCAGACATTCGGCCAGGTCAGCAATGCGTTCATCCGGGTGGTGAACCAGGCCGACGGCCAGGAACTCGCGCGTTACGACCTGAGCGAGGACGCCTCGACGGAGACCGCGATGATCTTCGGTGAGCTCTACCGTTATGGCGGCGAGTGGAAGTTCCGTGCAGTAGGGCAGGGGTACGCGTCGGGGCTGCGGGGCATCGCTCTAGACTTCGGGGTCAACGTTTCGTAAAGCCGCGCTCGGCGCGGGGGAGCCCCGTGCACACCGGGGAGAGACCCGTTACATAAATGATGGGGTAGCCAGTGCTTCTGAAAACCTTCGGCTGGTCGCTCGCGATTACCGCGATCGGCCTGGTCGCAGCGTGGTTCTACGGGGGGTGGGAGGCCTTCGGAGTGGTGGCGATCCTCTCCGTCCTGGAGATCTCGCTGTCCTTCGACAACGCGGTGATCAACGCCGGAATCCTGAAGAAGATGAATGCCTTCTGGCAGAAGATCTTCCTCACGGTCGGTGTGCTCATCGCGGTCTTCGGTATGCGGCTGGTGTTCCCCGTCGTGATCGTGGCCATCACTGCCAAGCTGGGTCCGATCGAAGCCATTAAGCTTTCCTTCAACGACGCGGACCGCTACAAGGAACTGGTCACGGACGCCCACCCGGCGATCGCCGCGTTCGGTGGCATGTTCCTGTTGATGATCTTCCTCGACTTCATTTTCGAGGACCGTGACATCCAGTGGCTGCGCTGGATCGAGCGCCCGCTCGCCAAGCTCGGCAAGGTCGACATGCTGTCGGTCTGCATCGCGCTGATCGTCCTGCTGATCTCGGCCATGACGTTCGCGGGCAACGCGCATCAGCACGGCGGCGGACACGCGGACAAGGCGGAGACGGTTCTGCTCGCGGGCATCGCGGGTCTGATCACCTACCTCATCGTCGGCGGACTCTCCGGCTTCTTCGAGAACAAGCTCGAAGAAGCGGAGGAACGCGAGCACGAGGAGGAGGAAGAGGCCCAGCGCACCGGCAAGAAGCTCTCCGCGGTCGCACTCTCCGGCAAGGCCGCGTTCTTCATGTTCCTCTACCTGGAAGTGCTCGACGCCTCCTTCTCGTTCGACGGCGTGATCGGCGCCTTCGCCATCACCAACGAGATCGTGCTGATGGCGCTGGGTCTCGGTATCGGTGCCATGTACGTCCGTTCGCTCACGGTCTACCTGGTCCGCCAGGGCACCCTGGACGACTACGTCTACCTGGAGCACGGCGCGCACTACGCGATCGGCGCGCTGGCCGTCATCCTGCTCGTCACGATCCAGTACGAGATCAACGAGATCATCACCGGTCTCGTCGGAGTCGTCCTGATCGGCTGGTCGTTCTGGTCGTCGGTCCGGCGCAACAAGGCCCTGGAGGCCGCGGGCGGCGGCGGGGACGACGGCGGCGGGGGCGGCGGTTCCACGTCTGAAGTCTCCGCCGGGGTGTGACCCGGTAGGGAATGAGGAACGCTCTCTGCGGGGCGGCTCGTACGGTGAAGGTCCTCGGGGAACACCCGGACCCGGCCCGGAGCCGCCCCGCAGCGGTGCGTGGGTCGTGTGTGCCTCATGCGACGGGTGCGGAGCCGATATCTGCGGGGCCGATATGTATGGGGGTTGGGGATGGCGTTCTGGGACAGCCTGTGGCCGGGGCGGGAAGCACAGTTCGAGTCGGGCAGCGCGGCCACCAACTCCATCGTGCTCTCCCGGCGGCACGCCACGGTCTCGCTGACCAAACAGGGTGCGCTCACCGGCAACCTCCGGGTCAACCTCTCCTGGCGGATGCGCACCTCCGACATCGAGGGCCGGTCACAGCAGAGCGGCCGGTTGCTGCGGCCGTTCAAGCTCTTCAAGCCCGATGTGGTCCAGGCGCACACCCAGGGCGTGGTCAACGTCGACCTGGACCTGGGCTGCATGTACGAGCTGACGGACGGCACCAAGGGCGTGGTGCAGCCGCTGGGCAACCTGATCGGCGATCTGAACGGGCCGCCGTACATCAGGCTCAGCGGGGACGACCGCTTCGGTGCGCCGTCCGGGGAGACCGTCTACGTCAACCTCGATCAGCGCGACCAGATCAAGCGGCTGCTGTTCTTCGTCTACATCTACGACCAGACACCGGCCTTCGACCGTACGCACGCCAAGGTGACGCTCTACCCGGGCAACGGGCCGCGCATCGAGATCGAGCTGGACGAACGGGCCCCGCAGGCGCGCTCGTGCGCCGTGTTCACGGTGGAGAACGTCAAGGGCGAACTGATCGTGCGGCGCGAGGTGAAGTTCGTGTACGGCTTCCAGTCGGAGCTGGACCGGCTGTACGGCTACGGGATGCAGTGGGGACGCGGCTACAAGTCCCGGGCGTAGGCGGTGCCGGGCGTGGCGCGGGCCCCGTACGGCTCTCGGGCCGGCAGAGCCGGTGCGGTGGGCCGGTGCGGCGGGTCAGGGGCGTATGAACTGGGGCCCCTGCGGCGGCAGGGCGAAATTCGGGTCCGGCGCGTACGCGGCCGCCGCCGCGGGCTGCGGATAGCCGTACGCGGGCTGCGCGGAGGCCGGCTGGGGGTAGCCGTAGGCAGGCTGCGGCGCCGGTGCGGGCGGGGCCGCGGCGGGCTGCGGATAGCCGTACGCGGGCTGCTGGTGCTGCACCGTGAGCTGCGAGTCCGGCCCGGGGGCCGGTGCGGGCGGGAACGCCGGTGCGGGCGGCAGCGACGTCGCGGCGGGCTCTGCCGCGGCCTCCGCCTCGTCGACCGAGATACCGAACGCGGTCGCGAGCCCGACGAGACCGGTCGGGTAGCCCTGCCCCACGGCCCGGAACTTCCAGCCATCGCCGCGCCGGTACAGCTCACCGCAGATGATCGCGGTTTCCTCGCCGGTCTCCGGCCGGATGTCGAACACGGCGAGCGGTTCCCCGCCCGCCGCCGTCGCGTCGAAGAGCATGACGCACAGGTCGCGCACTTGTTCGAAGGCGGCTCCGTCGGAGGATGCCGCGATGACCACCTGGTCGACCGAGGGGTCGAGCGCGTTCAGGTCGGCCTCGATGGTGTCCGTCAGCCCCTCTGCGAGGCTCCGCTTCGGCAGCCGCCGCACCAGGCCGGAAGGGTGACGGGGCTGGTTGTAGAAGACGAAGTCCTCGTCCGAGCGCACGCGGCCGCCGGAGCCGAGCAGCAGGGCCGAGGCGTCCACGTCGGGGACCCCGGCGCCCGGGGTCCAGCGCAGCACGGCCCGTACGGCCATGGCGTCGAGTGGGACGTTCGAACCTTTCACCATCGCGTGCGTCATGGCGGTCATCCTGCCTGCTGGCTGCCCCTGCGGACAACGTGGGGGTCGCGAGCCGTGTGTCGGAGAAATACCGGAAGCGTCGCGTCCGCACCCTTCGCAACCGTCGCTAAATGGACGAGTTACCCGGAATTCACGCGGTCAGGGAACTGTCGACACCCGCCCGTACGTACTATTACCGGCCACACGTTGTCCGATCGGTCAGCTAGCACGGGGGGATCTAGATGCGTCATTTCGGGCATATTGCGCCCAGTGTCAGGGGTGACCTGTTCTTCCAGCAGCCGTGCACCTTCGACGCCGGCGCGCCGGCCCGGGTGCTCTCGGCCGCACTGGGAGCCACCCTTTACAGCCCCGCCACCCGGCCGAGACTTGCCGACGACGTCATCAAGCAGGCCGCCCGGGGCGTCGTCTCCATGGTGCTGTGCCTGGAGGATTCGATCGATGACTCCGAGGTGGCCGGCGCCGAGGAGAATCTGGTCGGACAGTTCACCGAACTCGATGCGCGCGGCGGCGAACTGCCGCTGCTCTTCATCCGGGTCCGTGAACCGCACCAGATCACGGATCTGGTGCGCCGGCTCGGCGATTCCGCCCGGTTGTTGTCCGGTTTTGTACTTCCGAAATTCACGCAAGAGCGTGGCGTGCCGTTCATGGAGGCGCTCACCAAGGCCGAGAGCGACGGCGGCCGGCGGCTCTTCGCCATGCCCGTACTCGAATCGCCCGAGCTGCTCCATCTGGAGACCCGGCGGGAGGTCCTCCAGAAGATCGCCACCACCGTCGGCGCGTACCGGGACCGGATCCTCGCGCTGCGGCTCGGCGTCACCGACTTCTGCTCGGCGTACGGACTGCGCAGGGCGCCCGACATGACGGCGTACGACGTCCGGATCGTCGGCGACGTCATCGCCGACGTGGTCAATGTGCTGGGCAGGGCGGACGGCACGGGCTTCACGATCACCGGACCGGTGTGGGAGTACTTCCGACTCCAGGAACGCATGTTCAAGCCGCAGCTGCGCCGCAGCCCCTTCCTGGAGGGCCGGGCCGAAGAGCTGCGCACCGCGCTGATCGAGCACGACCTCGACGGTCTGCTGCGGGAGATAGAGCTGGACCGGGCCAACGGCCTGCTCGGCAAGACCTGTATCCACCCCTCGCACGTCGCGCCCGTGCACGCACTGTCGGTGGTCAGTCACGAGGAGTTCAGCGACGCCCAGGACATCCTGCGGCCGGAGAGCGGAGGCGGCGGCGTGCTGCGCTCCGCGTACACGAACAAGATGAACGAAGTGAAGCCGCACCGGGCCTGGGCCGAGCGCACCCTGCAGCGGGCCGAGGTCTTCGGAGTGGCGAGGGAAGACGTCGGCTTCGTGGAGCTGCTGGCCGCGAGCCTCGCGGAATGAGCCTGTTCGGGTGAGGGTGGTCCGGTGACGCTGTTCCGGTCAGAGTGTTCTGGTGACGGGGTTCCGGCGCCGGTGTCCGGACGGGCGTGACCCCGAGTACGGCCCCGAGTGCGACCCGATGAGCGGGCGCACAGCTGAGGAAAGAGACGGCGAACGTGGTGTGGTCGGGTAGCTGGGTCGCGGAGCGGCTGGGCGTCGAGCTCGTGGGCGACGGCGAGCTGCGGGAGCTGCTGGGCCTCGCCCTGCGGCGCAACCCCAAGCGGGCGCATCTGCTCGTGTCCCATGTGCTCGGCAAGCATGTGCCGCAGTACCCCTCGGTGGTCTACGGCGCCGGATTCGAGCTCGGCCGCCGGGTGCGGGAGCTGCTCGGGGAGGCCGGGACGCGGCGTGCGGTCGTGCTCGGCTACGCGGAGACGGCCACCGGCCTCGGCCACGCGGTCGCCGACGGGCTCGGCACCGCGCGGTATCTCCACTCGACGCGGCGCCCCGTGGCGGGCGTGGCGCGGGCGGGCGGCTTCGAGGAGTCGCACTCGCACGCCACCTCGCACCTGCTGCTGCCGGAGGACCCGGAACTGCTGGCGGGGGACGTCGGCGACGCGGTCGGCGCGGGGGAGACCGGCGGCGCGGGCGAGGCGCACCCGTCCGACGCGGTACTCGTGCTGGTCGATGACGAGTTCTCCACCGGCAACACGGTCCTCAACACCATCCGCGCCCTGCACGAGCGCTACCCCCGGAACCGCTACGTGATCGTGACCCTGGTCGACATGCGCTCGCCGGCCGACCGCGGTCGACTGGCCGAGTTCGCGGCGGAGATCGGCGCCCGCGTCGACCTGGTGGCGAGGAACTCGGGCATGGTCCGCCTCCCGGACGGCGTCCTGGAGAAGGGGCAGGCGCTGGTCACCGCGGAGGAGGCGGCGCAGGGGGCCGCTCGGGATGCGGCTCGGGAGTGCGCTCCCGGGGTGGCGCGGGAAGCGGCTCAGGAGCCGGAGGGGCACGCGGGGGCGGCGATATCGCAGCCGGCATCCGGCGCCGCCCGTTCCCGCCCTCGCCCCTGCACCCGGGTGGACCTGCGGTGGCCCGCCGGTGTGCCCGACGGCGGCAGGCACGGCTTCACCCCCGCACACCGCGCCCGGCTGGAGGCGGCCCTCCCCGCCATGGCGGACCGCATCGCCGCGGCGCTGGACGACGGAGCGCTGGACGACGGAGCGCAGGGCGACAGGGCGCTGGACGACAGGGCGCGCCGCGTGCTGATCCTCGGCTTCGAGGAGCTGATGTACGCACCCCTGCGCCTGGGCACCGCCCTGGAGGACCGCATCGGCGCCGAGGTCCGCTACTCCACCACGACCCGCTCCCCGGTCCTCGCGGTCGACGACCCGGGCTACGCGATACGCACCCGGCTGGTCTTCCCGGCCCACGACGACCCGGCGGACGGCCCGGGCGACCGGTTCGCGTACAACGTCGCGGGCGCGGGCTTCGACGCGGTCGTGGCCGTCGTCGACTCCACCGCGGACACACCCGAGCTGCACGCCCCCGACGGACTGCTGGCGCGGCTCGCCCCGCACACCGCCCAGGTCCTGCTCGCGGTCGTGCCCTCGTACATACCGCCCGAGGCGATACCGGCGGCGGCCGTCCCGTCCAAGGTCTCCGCGCAGTCCGCTCTCCCCGGCCCGTCCGCTCTCCCCGGCCCGTCCGCAGTCCTCCCCGTACCGACGTACGCACCCGAACGCCAGGAAGAACCCCGCATGCTGCCCGAGCCCCTCCGCGGCCCCGCCTTCTCCTCCTACGCGCCGGACGAGGTCGGCTGGCTGCTCCAGGACCTCTCGGACACCGAGCTGGAGGCGCCCACCGAGGAGCGCGAGGAGGCGATACAGAGCGGCGGCGCGCACTACGCCGAGTCGCTGCCCGTCGAGTACCAGCCGTCCGACCAGTACCAGGACCTGTTCAAGGCGGCACTGGACCAGTCGGCCGCCCGCATCGCCCGCGCCGTCGGCACCGTCACCGAGACCGTCCTCGCCGAGCGCGGCCCCCGTCCCGTACTGGTCTCGCTGGCCCGCGCCGGTACCCCCGTCGGCGTACTGATGCGCCGCTGGGCCCGCCACCGGCACGGCGTGGAGCTGCCGCACTACGCCGTCTCGATCGTGCGCGGCCGCGGCATCGACGCCAACGCCCTGCGCTGGCTGGCCGCCCACCACGACCCGGCCGACGTCGTCTTCGTCGACGGCTGGACGGGGAAGGGCGCCATCACCCGCGAACTGGCCTCCGCAATCGCGGAGTTCGAGGAGACCGGCGGGACGGAGGGCTTCAACCCGGAGATCGCGGTCCTGGCCGATCCCGGCGGCTGCGTCCGTACGTACGGCACCCGTGAGGACTTCCTGATCCCCTCGGCCTGCCTCAACTCCACGGTGTCCGGGCTGATTTCGCGTACGGTCCTGCGCTCCGACCTGGTCGGGCCGGAGGACTTCCACGGCGCGAAGTTCTACCGCGAGCTCGCCGGATCGGATGTCTCCGGCCACTTCCTCGACACCGTCGCCGACCGGTTCGGCGAGGTCGCGGGCGCGGTCGACACCGACGTCAAGGAGCTGCTCACCGCCGACCGCGCACCCACCTGGGAGGGCTGGGCCGCGGTGGAACGGATCAGCGAGGAGTACGGCATCCACGACGTGAACCTGGTCAAGCCGGGCGTCGGCGAGACGACCCGGGTCCTGCTGCGCCGGGTCCCGTGGAAGATCCTCGCCAAGCGCGGCGCCGGCGCGGACCTGGAACACATCAGGCTGCTGGCGCAGCAGCGCGGCGTGCCCGTCGAGGAGGTCGACGAACTCCCTTACACCTGCGTCGGGTTGATCCACCCCAAGTACACGCGCGGGGCGACCGGTGCGGACGGCAAGGCGGTGGAGTCCAAGTGACGTCCCACGTGACCTCCCCGGTGACGCTGGTCGCCAGCGACCTCGACCGCACCCTCATCTACTCGGCGGCCGCCCTCCAGCTCCCGATGCCGGACGCGGAGGCCCCCCGGCTGCTCTGCGTCGAGGTGTACGACAACAAGCCGCTCTCGTACGTCACGGAGACGGCCGCCGCACTGCTCGTCGAACTGGCCCGCTCCACGGTCTTCGTGCCGGCCACCACCCGTACCCGTGAGCAGTACCACCGCATCCACCTCCCGGGACCCGCGGCCCGGTTCGCGATCTGTGCCAACGGCGGACACATCCTGGTGGACGGCGAGTCCGACCCGGACTGGCAGCGGACGGTGACCCGCAGGCTGGCCGACGAGTGCGCCTCGCTCGCCGAGGTCCGCGCCCACCTCATATCCGCCGCCGACCCCGCCTGGCTGCTCAAGGAGCGGGTCGCCGAGGATCTCTTCGCCTACCTCGTCGTCGACCGGGCACTGCTGCCCCCGGACTGGACGCAGGAGCTGGCCGAGTGGGCGGAGCCGCGCGGCTGGACCGTCTCGCTCCAGGGCCGCAAGATCTACGCCGTACCGCGGCCGCTCACCAAGAGCGCGGCGATGCACGAGGTGGCCCGTCGCACGGACGCCACGCTCACACTCGCTGCCGGTGACTCCCTCCTGGACGCCGACCTGCTGCTCGCCGCCGACCACGGCTGGCGCCCCGGCCACGGCGAACTCGCCGACGCGCGATGGAGCGCCCCGCACGTGGTGGCGACCGCCGAGCGGGGCGTGGCCGCGGGCGAGGAGATCCTGCGGAGCCTCCTTCGGACGTCGGGCCTGCGCCAGGCCGCCTGATACGCGGGGGCGGCGCACCGAGTGGCCGCGCGCCGCCCGCCACACCGTGGAATTCGCTCGAACCGGCGGTGTCGCGGTGTCCGGCGACTACAGTCACCGCGTTCTCGCCTGCCGGGGGGAGCATGTGGCCGACCAGGGAGTTGTGCGATGACCAAGGGAAACGAAACCAAGATCACGGACGAGCTGTACGCGTACATGCTCGCGCACAATCCGCCGCTGGACGCGGTGCAGCGCGAACTCGTCGAGACCACGTACGCCCGTCTCCCCGACCATGCGGGCATGCAGTCGGCCGAGGAACAGGGCCCGCTGCTGGCCTTCCTCGTCCGGCTGACCGGGGCCCGTCACATCGTGGAGGTCGGCACCTTCACCGGCTTCTCCGCCCTGTCGATGGCCCAGGCCCTGCCCGCCGACGGACGGCTGATCGCCTGCGACGTCTCGGAGGAGTGGACGGCATACGGCCGTGAGGCGTGGGAGAAGGCAGGCGTCGCCGACAGGATCGACCTGCGGATCGCCCCCGCCCTCGACACCCTGCGGGCGATGCCCGCCGAACCGCACATCGACTTCGCCTACCTCGACGCGGACAAGGGCAACTACATCCCGTACTGGGAGGAACTGGTGCCCCGGATGCGTCAGGGCGGCGTCATCACCACGGACAACGTGCTCTTCCACGGCGGCGTGACGGACCCGCGCGCCACCGGCGGAGCGGCGGCCATCAAGGAGTTCAACGACCACGTGTCCGCCGACCCGCGGATGGACAGCGTGCTGCTCACGGTGTCGGACGGCCTGACCCTGTCGCGCAAGCGGTAGCGGTAGGAGTAGCGGTAGCGACGGCGCGGAGTCGCGGAGTCGCGGTGTGCGGCCGGGGCCGCCGACGGGTCAGCCGGCCGGGTCAGCCGCAGCAGCCCCCGCCGCAGCAACCGCCACCGCCTGACGGTGCCGGCGCGGAACCGGCCGCGCCGCCCACGGCGACGGCGGACAGAAGCTTCACGGTGTCCTCGTGCCCGGCGGGGCAGGAGGCGGGGGCAGAGGACTCGGCCATCGGGCGGCTGAGTTCGAACGTTTCTCCGCAGGAGCGGCAGCGGTACTCGTAACGAGGCATGGCCCCAGGTTATCCGCCGAGACCTGATCCCAGGCAGAGGCAGAGGCAGTAGCAGAGGCAGAAGCCGCGACAAAGACAACGGCAACTGCAACGGCAGCGACCACGGCAGCGACGACTGTCCACGCGGGGATCAGGCCCGTGCGGCGCGACGGGTAGGCCCTACACTCACCGCCCGGAGGAGGGCGGGACGACAACGGGCATCTCATCGAGCTGCCTGCGCCGCCCGAGACGTTCCTCGTGCGCGGCTTCCTCGGGATGGCGGGTCCGCCAGTACGGGTTGTCGTGGGGGAGTCCGCCGCTGACGCGCCCGTACATCCCGAACATCATCAGCAGCAGCCCGACGACAAAGCTGAACAGCACGTTCTGGATCTGGAAGGCGAGGAAGTTCATCCCGGTGTCCAGCACTGCGAGGTTCACGAAGCCGCTGAGGATGAACACGATGCCGATGACCATGTTGAGGGTCGAGGCGAAGTTGCCGCCGATCACCATGCCGACGAACAGCAGTAGCCCGACGCAGATCGACAGGACGCTGAGCGCGCCGTTGGTGCTGAGGCCCGCGACCGTGTCACCGCCGGTGTCGAAGAAGCCGATCTTGTCGATCAGCCCGAGAACGCCGAAGGCGAGCAGCACCAGACCCATCAGCCCCGCCCCTACCTGGTAGACGCGGCTCAGCCGATGGTCGACGGGCAGATGCTCATCGAGTCGAGTGGGCCTGCGGTGAGCTGCGGGCCGTCGGGCGGGACGCAGTATGTGGGTCGCCATGGCGGGGGCCCTCCTTCGGGTACTACCAACCAGGATCGCTCCGCGACGGGTGCGGCGCACGTCGGCATCCACCGGCCGGCGTCGCACGGAGGCCCGGCGCAGCATCCGGCCGGGGCCTGGCGAAAGGAGGCCCAGGCGCAGGACGGACCAGCGAGGGGGAACGACCAGCGAGGGACAGACCAGCGAGGGGGAACGACCAGCTAGAGACAGACCAGCGAGGGACGTGCCGGGGGCGGGTCGGCTCAGGTGCCGGCCCCGCGCTCCTCGCGGATCTCGGAAACCACGCGAGCGGCGGTCTGCCGTACGCCCTCCGTCACGGTCAGGAAGTGCCAGTAGTCGGGATGGCGTCCCTCAAGACCGGTGACGGCCTGGTCGAGCCGGGCCACCGCGTCGTCCAGCGGACGGGCATGGCGCGGCTCGGGGGTGTTGCGCCCGGCCATGGCCAGCCGCTGGGCGTCCCGGATCGCGAACCGGGTCCGCTGGATCTCCTGCTGCGGGTCCTTGGCCACCTGGTTCAGCCGGTGCAGCCGGTCACCGGCTGCGG
Organism: Streptomyces sp. NBC_01260; assembly: GCF_036226405.1. NCBI lineage: Bacteria > Bacillati > Actinomycetota > Actinomycetes > Kitasatosporales > Streptomycetaceae > Streptomyces > Streptomyces sp. NBC_01260. The sequence continues at coordinate 5,976,460 of NZ_CP108464.1, forward strand.
ACACCGCCTCGTCCGTGGCGTTGAGCAGGGCTCGTACCGTACTCAGCCGGGAGGTCGCATCGGCCCAGCGCTGCTCGCTGCGCGCCTTCGCGGCCTCCTTCAGCTTCTCCTCGGCCTGGCGGACATTGACCGCAGCCTGCTCCGGAACGGGCTGGAGGTCCTGCCAGCAGGCGGCCGAGAACCGTCTCCGCAACTCGCTGAGCACGGGCTCGACGGAAGCGGACCGGGTCGTCAGGGCCTGGGCGCGCGTACGCAGCGTCACCAGCCGGCGATCGATCTCGGCGGCCCGCTCGGGCAACTGAGCAGCCTCGGCCCGTACGGCCTCGGCATCGCGCAGCACCTGATCGGCGCGCTGGAGGGTCTCGGCCACGCCGTGCCGGCCGGCGCCCTGGTTGAGCTTGGTCAGCTCGGGGGCGAGGGCGGCGAGCCGCGCGGCGAGATCGTCCGCTCGCAATCCGGACTCCCGCACCGCGTCGAGAGCATTGCTCGCGGACAGGAGCGCCTGCCGTGCCCGCTCCACCGCCGGCGCGAGCCGCGCGAGCTGGGTCTCGGCGCTGCCGAGCAGCGGCCCGAGACCGGCCGCGAACCGGTCCAGCTCGCCCTTGGCCTGCACGAGGTCGTTCCTGGCGGAGGCGAGCTGGGCCTTGGCCTGTGTGGCGATCGACGGTTCAAGATCGTCGCGATCCAGATCGTGGGCGTCGACAGCGGTGATGTAGGCGCCGCTGGCCGCGTCGATACGCCGCCCCAGCGCGGCAAAGTCGTCGACGGCCTTGCGCGCGGCCGGCGAACTGTCCACCGCGGTGATCGTCTCGATCGAGATCTGCAGATCTCGCTGGGCCGTGTCCAGCTCGTAGAACGCCTCGGCGGCAGCATCCTTCGCGGCCTGCGCCTCGGCCCGCTGCCCCTCCCCGCGCCCGCCGAACCAGCGCCGCGTGCCGCCACCGGCGAAGGCGGCCGACAGTGCCCCCGCAAGCAGCGGAACCGGCAGCAGCATCAACGCGAGGACATCACGGACGTCTCTGACGGCGGAACTCGCACCCGCTCTCGCCTGCGGCTTCGCGTGTGTCGCCGTCACATCCCTCTCCCGTGCCGATTCGCCCTGCCCGGTACATTCTCCCACCAGGTAAGGACGAACACACGGGCCGGTTAGTTCGCGCTTCGCACCGTGACTTCGCCGTTGTTGCTCCGGGCCTTCACCACATGGCGGCTGTCGTCGCTGCGCGGCACCTCCACCGAGATGTTCCCGTTGTCGGCCCTGGCGCTCACCGCGTATGAGGTGCTGCCGCCCGGAAGCTCGATGGTGACCTTGCCGTTGTCACTGACGGTGTCCACCAACGTCGGCACAGCGGTGAACCCCAGCCGCACCGCACCGTTGTCCGAGTCGGCCTTCACGGACGAGCCGGAGATCCCCTCGGCGACGATGCCGCCGTTGGCGCTGTCCAGCTTCAGCGGCCCGCTGGAATCGCGCACGGTCACCTTGCCGTTGTCGGAGCGCAGGTCGAGCGGGGTGTCGAACCCCGACGCCACGATCTTCCCGTTGTCCCCGCGCACGGTGACCGACACCCCGCGCGGCACCTTCACCTGATGCTTGGAGGCACAGTCACTGATCAGGGCCTTGCACTTCATCTTCAGCGTCAGCGTGCCGCCCTGCATCTCCCAGTGCGGATTGGGCCCGCTCCCGAGCACCACCCACCCATCGACCTGCCGGGTCACCTCGACCTTCTTCACATCGGCCGGCACGAGCTCCAGCGTCGTATTGGCCGTATCGATGGTCAGCGTCTTCCCACTGAACGCGAACGACTTGTGATCGACCGGTGCGTCGTCGGCGTCCGTACCGCCGCAGCCGGAGAGAACAAGGGCGGCAATCACCGCTCCGCCGGACGCGATGAGTGTGCGAGTGCGGGTGCGGGTGCGGAATGCCACGGTGATCGTTCCCCCAGGTCGTGCGACGGTCGGTTCGCCGCTCTGCGTTCCCGGTCACCGTATGTGCGCGCCGGCACCCGGGGGAATCGGGACGGCTACCGTATGCGGGGTGGGGATATCCCCCGCCTCCCGCCCACCCTCGACGGCCCCGCGCCGCCTCGTCCCACCCCGGCTGCTGCCGTCGGCAACCGTTTGTGACCGGGGGCCGTAGGCCATGTACGCTGTTGCCTCATCCACGGGTGCGTAGCTCAGGGGTAGAGCGCTGCTCTTACAAAGCAGATGTCGGCGGTTCGAAACCGTCCGCGCCCACCAGTGCAAAGGCCCCCAACCGATCATGGTTGGGGGCCTTTGACATCCACTTCTGACATCAACGGTTGCGGTCACCCACGGTCGGGACGCTGCCGCTTCAGCATGCGGTCCAGGTGGCTCACGGCCTCGCGTTGAGTGTCCTGGACGACGTGGGTCGTCAGCCGGCCGCCTTGGCGATGATGCGCTCCATCTCCTCTGGGCCGAAGGCCCGCAGAGTCGTGGAACGGACGCTGCCCACCCCACCGAGCTGCAGGAGTGCTGCCGTGGCAGTTTCGTCGTCGGGCGCCTCGACGATGGCCACGAGGTCGTACGGACCGACGGTCCAGTAGATGCTCAGGAGCTTCGCCCCGAGCTTCTGTACCGCTGACCCGAAGGCCTCGGAGCGCTTTGCGGTGTCCTTGTAGTTTCGGACCCCTTGATCGGTCCAGCTCAGCAAGGTGACGTACGTCGGCATGTTCTTTCACCTTCACGAGGAGACACATTGTGAGGACAAGCCTGGACATCTGGGCCAGAACCTGCACGAGATACGCACCCGAACGAGCAATACGAGCGACCACAGGCATCGAGGGGCAGGCTGACATCAACGACAGCGGACACCGACGGTCGCCGCGGTTCTCTGCGGAGTGGATGCAGCCATACAGTCGTAGCTATCCGGGGCCGCTGATATCGCGGATCGAACTCACAACGTCCGCGCCCACCAGTGCAAGGGCCCCCAACCGATCATGGTTGGGGGCCCTTGACATCCACTTCTGACATCAACGGGTGCGGTCACTCACGGTCGGGGCGCCGCCGCTTCAGCATGCGGTCCAGGTGACTCACAGCCTCGCGTTGCGTGTCCTGGACGACGTGGGTGCAGATGTTCATCGTGACCGCGATCTGACTGTGTCCGAGGATCTCCATCACGACGCGGGGAGCGACCCCGGCGGCGGTCAGCAGGGTCGCGCATCCGTGGCGGGCGTCGTGCAGCCGGATCACGCGAAGCCCGGCGGTCTTGGCTACACGGGTGAACGAGCGGTACAGGTTGCGCGGCTCGATCGGCCGACCGGTGCGGGTGGTGAAGACGTAGCCGGTCTCTTCCCACTGATCATCGGCGGCTTTTCCGGCGAAGCCTATGAACGGTCTTGGCACAGGAAGCAGCAACCTACTCAGCTGCCCCGACCAGGCCGCTGCACGCCAGCAAGATCGTGTTACGAGTTCTTGGGCCGGTACGGCCGTCGCTGACTTCCCCGGTTGGAGCTACGGACCCGAAGGTCTCTGACATCCCCAGCTGACATCAACGACGCCGGACGGTAGCGCACACGGGCATCTCTGTCTGACTGTCGCGGCGAGGGCAAGGAGGAGTGGGACGGGTTCTGATCGACTTACAAAGCAGATGTCGGCGGTTCGAAACTGTCCGCGCCCACAGTAGGAAACCGCAGGTGAGAGCCTGATTCGGCCCCCTGGTCCACACAGACCGGGGGGCCGTTTCCATGATCGATGCCACATGGATGCCACATCCCCACGAAATCACGCTCTCTCATCACTCGATAGAGGGACCGGAAACGTGGCCGGTACACCGTAGAGTGCGGCGCATGGGAGGGGCAGGTGTGTCTCCCCGCGCGCGCCTGACACGCGCCTCCCGTATTCTGCGGCGCCTTGGCGGGGAGGCTCTACCCGCAGAAGCGTGACCCCCGCCGTGAGACTCGGCTGGGGTCTTCTGCCGCCCAACGTAAACCGCCCCGCACCTGTTCGGGTGCGGGGCGGGGCGCCTTGACCGAGTCATGGTGCCATCCGGCGCAATCTGGCGAACGCCGATGCGCAGGTAGTGACCGGGCAGAGCCCGAAACAGCCATGATCAAATATGTACCATCGATGGTACTGACATAGATCACGGCGGACCAGAGCGTTAACGGGGTGCCGACTGATCCCCTACCCGACTGGGTACCCGCCCGCCGCCGCCGGGCCATCGGGGACCGCGTCCGGGCCGCCCGCGTTGCCGCAGGCCTCACCCAAGAGGAAGTGGCTGGCCGGTGCGGGCTCGACCGGAAGACCGTGAATCGCCTGGAGCAGGGCCACACCTCTCCGCTCCTCGATCACCTGCTCCTCATCGCCGACGCGATCGGCGTGGACCTCACCGTCCTCGTTCGGCAGCGAGCCCCGACCGCGCGAGAGGTCGGGGCTCTGGTCATCTACCGTCAGGCGTGGGCGCGGACGAGCAGGGTGCCGATTTTTCTCGGCCCGGGCGGCGCGGGCAGGACTCGGGCGGCTGCCACAGTGAAGCCGTGCTCGGTGAGGAGCGCCTCCCACCGTTCGGGTTCGTAGTCCCAGCGCTTGACGACGAGCGGGTCCTCATCCTCGGACCGGTTGATGTACGAGGCCTGGCATCCGTAGCAGCCCTCGATCGGTGGCCGGTGCGAGAAGGCCAGCACACCACCCGGACGGAGCCGCTGGCGGATGGCGGGCAAGAGGACGGCCGGGTCGGTGAACCACGCCGCACCGAAGACGGAGAACACGGCGTCGAAGTGCTCGCCGCTCTCTGCGAGGAACCGGGTGGCCTCGGTGTGGTGGAGGACCATGCCGGTGTCGGACCAGCGGGCTTCGGCGGCCTTGAGCTGCGCGAGCGAGACGTCGACGCCGACTGCGCGGGCGCCGAGAGCGGTGATGTGGGCGAGGTTTCCACCCTTGCCGCAGCCCAGGTCCAGAACGGATGCGCCCGGGTCCACGCCCAGCAGTTCGGCGCCGGGGCCGTGGTCGGCGTACTGGGTCCAGTTGAACCAGGTGGACTCGCCTGCCGCGTTCGTGTGCCGGCGCTCCGGCTTCTGCTTCGAGTAGGTGTCCCAGGCCTGGGTCTCGGTCATGCTGCTCCGTTCATGGGCCGACCGCCCGGGGGGATGTGCCCAGGCGGTTGGCTTCGGGGTGAGCTGACTACCTCTTCTTCTTGCCGCCGTTCGGGCTGTCGGTGCAACCCGCGTGGCACTGGGAGCACTCGCCCATCTTGGCGGCTTCGGGCCACAGATCGGGCTCGATTCGGAATCCCGCCGCGGTCAACGCGTCGAGGTTGCGCCTGCGCTCGGCTGCGGCACCACCTTTGGCGTCTTCGCCGTCGGGTGTCGGGACGTGATGGATGAAGCGTCCGGCGATCCGTTCGCAGAACGCGGCGTAGTCGACGGTGTGAAGGATCCACGTGTGCCAGCCGACGTCCACCGGCTTGCTCGGCGAGAGCTTCAGGCCGGGGCGCTGGGCGCCGGTGGCGAGGAACGCGGCGGTCTGCGCGACGATACGGCGGGCGGTGGTGGTGGTGTGCTCGGGGTGGTCCTTGACGATGCGGGCGGCAAGCCGCTCCATCATCTCGGGCTCGACGAGCGTGACAGGGTCAGTGGTGCCCACGGGACGCTCTAACGCGATGGTCATGTGCTTCCTCCTGTAGTGGACTTGCCCTCACGTGAGGGCGGGCCCGCCCGTGCCGGGTGGCGGGGTGCACCGGCACGGACGGGAGTTGTGGGGTGATCAGGGCCAGGCCCCCTGATTCAGTGCGTCATTGCCGTGCCTGGCGCCAGGCATGGCCGAGCCGTACGACTGTCGTGCATGCCGCCCCGGCCCGGCACGCGGCGCAGGCGAGGGTGTGGCCGAGCCATGCTCGGTAGGCATGGTCCTGGGCGGGGCGGACGGCGGCCGTCACGATGCGCTCCAAGTGGTGCAGCGGGGGCATGCGCAGGGCGGCAGTTCGAACGTTGTCTCCGGCTGCTCCAGGGGGACAACTTCGGCCTCCCGCACCAGCCTGGTGGTGGTCCCGGAGCGGTCCACCTCGTAAGCCGGGGATCTGATCGCGCAGTCCCTGCACGCTGAGTCGATGTACAGCGAGTGGCGCCACCGGACACGCAACGGGCTGAAGCAGCTGCAGGACAGCGCGGTCAGCTTCTTCCGGCAGACCGAGCTGTTCCGGGTGTATTCCTCCTCGCTCATTCCCGGCCTGCTGCAGACCGAGGGCTACGCTGCCGCCGTGCTGGGTATGAGCGCCCGGTTCCGTGAGCTCCCTGTCGACGACAGCGCGGCCGCGGCCCGGGCCCGGGTGGAGCGCTCGCAGATCGTCCACGAACGCGGGCACCGCTTCGTCCTCCTCGTCGAGGAAGCGGTGCTGTACTACCGGATCGGCGACGCCGAGGCGATGGCTGCTCAGCTCGGGTACCTGCTGACGGCGGGCGCCTTGCCGGCGGTCTCGCTCGGCATCATCCCGAGCACCGCGCTGCGGGGGCAGTGGCCTCGCGAGACGTTTCACGTATACGACCACTCCCTTGTATCTGTGGAACTCGTCTCCGCGCAGGTGCGGATCACCCAGCCCAGTGAGATCGGGCTGTACCTGAAGGCGTTCGAGCAGATGCGCCGCACGGCCGTGTACGGGGGTGACGCCCGCGCCCTGGTCGTGAAGGCGATCGAAGCGCTCAGCTGATCCTGAACGCAGAGAAGCGCCCCCGCCCCGGCCGAAGCCGGAACAGGGGCATGGTGGTTCAGGCTTCGGTGCGCATGTGCTCCCGAACCAGCTCGTGAACATCGTCCGGCTCCGGCGGGATACCCGCGCGTTCCATGCGGGAGATCAGCCGGTCCACCGTCCAGGAGTACGCCCGCTGCAACGCACGCATCCCGCGCAACTCGGTGCGAATTTCCCCGCTCTCCCGGTCAACGCGCTCGGCGGTCTCCCGCAGGATCGCAAGGTCCACCGTGCGCTGCGCGGGCTCGGCCGCCAGACGCTGCGCCTCACGCTGGTCTGTGGCCGTGCGCAGTGCCGCCCGTGCGCTGTGCCGTCCGTGCCGCGATGACCGCACACCACCGAATACGGCGGCGGCCAGGGCCAGCCGCAGCAGTCCAGCCCACGGGCCGCGCGGGTAGTCGCCGAGGACCCCGGCTACGAAGTACGACATGGCCCAGGTGAGCGGGGGCAGCAGGGCCACGATGAATCCAGGCCAGTCCCACGGTGGCCGGAGCGCGGAGCACCCGGCGATGTTGCCGGCGCCGATCCACCCTCATGCCCAGCAGCGGAGGCGGGCAGCTGTGGTGAGGAGTCGGACTGCGCGCTGGGCCGTGGCGAGGCCCCGCACGAACTGACCGCTCCCGCCGTGCGGGCGCGCGGTCGGATCGTCCATGGGGGCGTGCCTCCTTCTGGTGGGAGGGTACGGATTTCGGCCGGTCCAAGACTTTGGGGTCTGTATGTCGCGGGCAAGGGTGAGGCTCGCGCCGGTTGGACTGCTTGGGGAATGGGCTGCATGCTGATCAGCTATGTCCCAGACGACTCATCCCGTGGTGTTATTTCAGAAGCGTCTCAGCGGCCCCGGCGTCATGCTGCTCATCTGCAACGCGATGTTGCTATGCATGGTCATAGCCAGCCTCCTGTTCTGGCAGTCTCACGCGCTACTTGTCACCGCCGTCGCGTATGGGACGGCGGTGATCTTGTGGATCGGCATGGACATCGGGCGAGAGGCGAGCCGCGAAAGAGAGAGCATCGGAGAGAGTCAACAGCGCCTGAATCTGGCCGAAAGGGACTTTGAAGAGGCCTTGCGTGGCGAGTTCCTCGAGTCCGCCGGAAAGACGCCGACGCAGATTGAGGAGCTACGACGCCGAAGGGCCCTAGCGCGCCGCCGCGATGGTGAGGTGACTGATGCTACTGAGGCGTCTGGATCGGAATCGTTGCTGGCGCCGATCGCTTCGCCGCCACATCTTGCGTTGGCGGAGTTGTGGGCCGCTACTCATGCTCGATTGGCGCTCTATCACAAGATTGCTACTGGTCAGGCGAAGCAGTCGTTTCGGAATGCGCAGGTAGCGATGTGGCTCGGGTTTGTTCTCCTCGCCGGGTTCCTCGTGGTGGCGCTGAAGGTGAGTACGACGGCGGGCAGCATCGTTGCTGGTGGTCTGGGCGCGGTGGCGGCCGCGCTCGCTGGCTTCGTGAGTCGCACCTTCGTTCGGTCTCAGGAGGCTGCTGCCGGTCACCTGCGGTCGTATTTTGATCAACCGCTTGAGCTTTCCCGATATCTTGCTGCGGAGCGGTTGATCGCTGATGCGCAGCTGAGTGACGAGCGGCGCGCAGAGATCTTGGCGGATCTTGTGCACGCGATAGTGGCTGGGCCTCCGCAGCCGGTGGCTGGTGATGATGCCGCGGCTTCCTCGCAACGGGCGGGGTAACAACGTGCGCCCGAAGTGGGATATGCGGTCAGACATGGCGATGCCCCCGCCTCGACCGAATTGCGTTGGAGGCTCTGGCATGCCCGTGTCCAGGTCGGCCGCCCCTTCCTCGCCGAGGTGACCGCCAAGAAATGAGCAGGTCATTCTTCCGTCTCGGCATGCCAGTTGACAGTGCAACGCCCTGGCCGGTCCTCCACCACGCTGGACTGCGGTGATGTGGTGGTGCCCCTTTTGGGAGGAGGTGGGGGAGCGGGGTCAGTTGCATGCCGCATGGACTTGGCGCCTCGCCACAGAACGAGGGTGCCGACGCCTCAGACCGTGGCCACCCCGCCGATGGGTGACAGGGCGTAGAAGACCGCCGGGGTACCGCCGTCGAGGACGGCACATGACGGCGCCCGCCGGTCTGGGTGAGGGGCAGGTAGGCGACGGCCGGGCTGTGAAGCAACTGCGTTCAGCCGCCCCGCCCACCCCGAGGCAGGCACGAAACCGCGTTGGACTGGATAGATGACCGGTGTAGGGCTGTTGCGAAGGTGCTGGTCACGATCCTGGGAGCGGCGGAACGAGCTGCTGCTAGCGTCCGGATTCATGAACGACAGCGTGTACGTGGGCAATGCGGGCGAGGGCGCCGCACTGGACCGGGGATGGTTGCTCGGGCACTTCAAGGACGCCGCAGATCCTCGCCACAGCGAGGCTGTAGAGATCAAATGGGGCGTTCACCCGCGTGGTGACCAGCGAGTGCAGTGGGTGAGGGGCGAGGAACGAACAGCTCTCCTGGTACTCATCAGCGGCCGCTTCCACGTCCAACTTCCGCGCCGAAGTGTGCTTTTGGCGCGGCAGGGCGATTACGTCGTCTGGGGTCATGGAGTCGACCACTCTTGGTTCGCGGAAGAAGAGTCGGTAGTGCTGACGGTTCGGTGGCCATCCGTACCCGGCTACGCAGTGACACCAGCGGAAGGCAGTGCGCGGGTGTGGCCCTGACCGTGAAGGTGCAGGCTCCGCCATTCTTGACCAGAGCCGCACGTGTGCCAGGTACGAGCGGGAATCTGCGGTCGAAGATTGTCAGGGGCGGGCCAGTGAAGACCGCATGGCCGCCATGAGCTTCTGGCGGGCCTCGCGGAAGGCGCGCCGTACCTGTGCGCACTCAGGATCGTCACGCAGATGTCCGGCGACCACCGTGTCCCGGTAGAGGAGCAACTGGTAGGCGGCGTCCCTGGCGCACTGGGCCACTTCCGGTGACGCCAGTAGCTCCAGTTGGTACTGCTTCGAGTGCACGCCGTGGCTCAGGATGCCGGCGCGGGCGAGTTCGGTCCGTTCATCCACTGGTAGATGTCCCGATCGGCTGGCGTCGCTTATGGCGTCGCGCGCCTCGGTCAGGGCCTCCAGGAACTGGGCAGACACCGTGCGCAGGGTTTCTCTGTCGCGCTCGCCTCTGTCCCGTCGCCAACGCACTCGGTCTGTGGCGAGCGTGCTGCCCACCCCGATGACCGCACCCATCACTGTGGCAACCAACGCTGTCCATTCCATGGCCTGGAGACTACGAGCCCGTCGATTCTGGCGGCCAGGGGACTGCGACTCTTCCCTCATCGCACCACGGAGCACCCTCCCGGGGTCGTCCCGGGGCTGTCTCGGGGCCCTGGAAGGGCGCTCAACCATGACCAACGCTGACAACTGCCGTCAGCTCAGCAGCGGGTCACAGCATTGGCCAATCCGCGTTCCCGCAGTTCGCACCCAGGGTCCCGTGGCGCTCTGTGTGCCCTGTGTCCTCGGCGGGGAAATGAGGTCGGGACTGTTCCTGGTACTGGTCCAGTGCCTGTCGGGTCATGGTGGCCCCGCGTGGGACACGGGTGCTGAGTTGATTCTGGCCGACGAAGTGCAGATGGTCCGGGATCAGGGCCGAGTCGGTGATCGCATCCCAGGACATGTTCAGGTTCATCTACGCCGACGCGATACCTGTAAAGAAATATGGCCAGCCGCAATACGTCTTTCGGGCCCACAAGGTGAACTGGGCGTAGTGCCGCACCAGTTCAGCCCACCGCAGTAAGCTGGAGGCCAGTTCAGGCAATGCGTAGCATCCCATGGAAGAGGTCGCGTGGCGGTACTGGTCGACGAGCTCATGAAAAGGAAACTGCGTCCTCTTGGTCGTCATCTCACCCTTTACGCCTCTGTATTGTCCGTGGCCCTCGTCGCTGGGTGTACGAGCGACTCCGATGGACCGAGTGCACCGGCGAGCAGCCCAGGCCGGCAGCAGAAGCCCTCGAACGTGTCCGATCCCACCGACGGGCGACTGGGCAGGCAGGTCGAGGAGGCCCTCGGCACAGCCGAGGTCAGCGACAGTGATCCGCTGTTTGTAGAGGCCGGCCTTGAGCGGGTCGGTGGCGGGTTCCACTCGGTGCCTGAACTGGCCCGAGGGCATTCGTACGAGTTGTCGGTGGTCTGTGCCGGAAAGGGCAAGATCCGCCTTTCCGTAGCCCTGAAGAACCCCGTTCTCCAGACCCTTGATTGCGACGGTGTCACGTTCCGGCAGCGCCTCACGGTGTCGGCGGCCACGGTCGAGATCGACGGCGACGGGATGAAGGGGGCTGCGGGGATGGTGGGTTGGCGCCTGGACAAGGTGAAGAAGTAGGTCGCAGGTTCATCAAGGCGCGGCACGATATTGTGCGCCGCATCCATTTCGGTGTCGCTTGGGCCGTCCTCGCGATCCGCGCCACTTCGGCCTGGTCGTAGGGGAGTTGCGGGCCCGCGGGATCGAGGTGGCGGTTCCGGAGCTGCATCGGGGCTCGCTCCCGGCCGACACGGAAGCCGTGCAGGAGGTCGTTGATGCCATGGGGGAGCCGCCGTTGGTTCTGGGCCACTCCTGCGGCGGGTCGGTCATCACCGGTCTGACGGGCGTGGGGCATCTGGTGTATCTGGCGGCCTTCGTGCCTGCTGAGGGGGAGAGCGCGGCTGGTCTTGGTGGCTCGACCGAGCTTCTGGCCTCTTCCGTCGTGCAGGACGGAGGCGGCCTCACTCACGTGGACCCGGCGGCAGCCATGGAGTTGTTCTACGACGACGCCCCGATCGGGCATGCGACCTGGGCGGCGTCCTTGCTGCGGCCGCAGGGGCCGGGGTGCGGGCGAGGTGTGCCGCAACGTCAGGCGTGGTGCGGCACGCCTTCCACGTACGTCGTCTGCGCGCGGGATCGCGCGATCGACCCCGGGCTGCAGTGGACGATGAGCAGGCGTTGTGGCAGCGCGACGGCCTGGAAAACGAGCCACTCGCCCTTCATCAGTGAGCCCGGGAGAGTCGCCGCCGTACTGCGGAGCCTGCTTCGTCCCCGGGGTGGGCGCCTCAGCGCAGGGCTGTCGTGAACGCGGCGCGATGCGCGGTTGTGAAGGCGTGCTCGCGGTGGGACCAGGCGATTCGCTCGGTGATCTGATCCTCCGAGGCGATCCGGGGTGCCGGCGTGCGGCGGTGCGCGTGCCACCAGTCGGCGTTGCGGGCCTGGCGGTCGGCGATCGCGTCGAGGAGGCCGCCGCGGGCCCGGTCCGGGAGTCCGTAGGCGTCGGCGAGGACTCGCACCTGGGCGGCCTGCTCTTCGGCGGGCGGCGCCTCGGACTTGGAGGTGATGCACCAGGTCCAGGCCATGTAGCCGAGGTCTTCGAGCGGGTCTCCCGGAGCGGCGGTGTCGAAGTCGATGAAGGCCACGGGGCGGTCCTCGCGGAATACGGTGTTGTTGGGTCCGGGATCGTGGTGGCAGACCACCGGGTGTGCTCCGGCGAGCGTGCTGCCTCGGGTGGCGTCGTGCAGGTCCCGCAACAGGGCCCCGGCCGCGCCCACTTGGGCATCGGTCCACCGCTGGAATCGGCGTGGCACCCAGCCGGGAAGGTAGCTGAGGATGTCACGGCCTGCCTGATCGTGGCCGAGATGGCGCGGTGCGCCGGTGAAGCCCTGCCTGTTCAGGTGTCCGAGCAGGTCGGCAGCGAAGGGCGAACAAGCGCCGACGGGGCGCCGGACCGTGTCACCGACCCGTACGACGCCCTGGGTGATACGGCCCCCGCACATCGGTACTTCGTCTTCGGCGATTTCCATGTCTCTCACGTCTCTCACGCCTTCCGCCGTCTCCACTGGGCCATTCATTCTGTCGATCCACCGTTCTGTCGTTCTCTCGTATGGGCTTTCAGTTCCGGCGGCGGGATACGGTGCCACCTGGCAGGAGGGTCATGACCACCACCACCGACCGGCAGGAGCGCGGAGGGCGTGCCCTGTCCCCGCTGCGGATACCGGCCTTTCGCCGGTTCCTGCTGGCCCACCTCGTATCCGCGACGGGTTCGGCGATGGCGCCCGTGGCGCTCGCGTTCGCCGTGATCGGTCACGGCGGGGGCGCGCAGTCGCTCGGGATCGTGCTCGCGGCGAACACCGTGCCGACCCTGGTCTTCCTTCTGCTGGGCGGCGTGCTCGCGGACCGGATGTCCCGTAGCCGGATCCTCTTCCTCGGGAATCTCGGTGCCGGGCTCGCCCAGGGGGCGGTCGGCTTTCTGGTGGCGACGGGGGCGGCGACGACACTCGCGATCAGCGTCTGTGCCTGCTTCTCCGGGGTGTCGGCCGCCTTCGTCACGCCTGCTGCCCAGGGGATCGCGAGTCGGCTCGTACCGAAGGAACAACTGCAGCAGGCCAACGCGCTGGTCCGGGTTCCCGGGAACGCCGTCAAGATCATGGGGCCGGTCGTCGGCGGATTCGTCGTGGCGTTCGCGGGCCCTGCCTGGGCGCTCGGGTGGGACGCGGGCACGTTCGTCGTTGCCGCTCTTCTCCTGCTCGGGCTCCGGCTCGTCGGCTCCGTCCCCACCGGGCGCGGTGCCGTGGGCGATCTCCGGGCCGGTTGGGCCGGCTTCCGCTCGCGGAGCTGGCTGTGGAGCTACACCGTGGCCGGGACCGCGGTTGTGGCGGCCTGGCTGGCCGGATACCAGTTGCTCGGGCCGCTCGTGGCGGCCGACAGCTATGCGGGTGCCGGTTCCTGGGGGCTCGTGCAGGGCGCCTTCGCCGCCGGGCTTCTCATGGGTACGTTCCTCTGCCTGGCCTGGAAGCCGCGACGGCTGATGCTGGTCTGTGTGACGGCCAGTGGGGGAATCATGCTCCCGCTGGCCGCCCTGGGGCTGGAGCTGCCCCTCGGCTGGGTGCTCGTGGCCGCCGTTGTCGCCGGCGCCGGGCTGGACGTCGCGATCGTCTCCTGGTCCACGATCATGCAACAGCAGCTACGAGACGCGGAGTTGGGACGCCTCGGCGCGTTCAATGCCGTGGGTGAACGCATCGCCGTCCCGATCGCGTACCTGCTGGTGGCGCTGGCCTCGAAGCACTGGACCAGTCAGCACATTCTGCTGGTGTGCGCGGGAACCATCCTCGCCGCCACCCTGGCCAATGCGTGCGTGCGCGATGTGTACCGGATCAACCGGGCGTGAATCGCGGGCCGTGGCGATGCGCGCGTCCGGCATCCGGCTGCGCGATCCCTGACGGGCCACTGGTTTGTATATGTCGGTCACCGACCTATAGTTGCCCCCGTGAAGCCCCGCCCCGGGGTCGGTCGAAGCTGCGGCTGCTACCGGGGCAGAGCCCTGCAACGGAGATGGAGCAGCCATGGCCAGCAAGAAGAACCTCGTCGCCAACCGCGAATCCCTCGTCCACAAGGTCCGGTACGCCGCGAGCCGGCCGGACCGCATAGCCCCGTATCTGAGGCGGGCCGCCCGTGACCGCTGGCTGGCCTTCAAGCACCCCGGCCATGTGAACTACTACCGGGCCGTGATGGCCTCGGACACCCGCCGCAACCCCGAGGCCGCCGTCGGCAGTCAGACGCACGAGCGCTGGCTGGCGCTGGGGCAGATGCAGTTCGACTACCTCCTGGGGCACGGACTCGCCCCCGGGGCTCGCATGCTGGACATCGGCTGCGGCAACCTCCGCGCGGGCTGGCGCTTCATCGAACACCTCGAAGCCGGGCACTATTACGGCATCGACATCTCGCCCGACATCCTGATTGCCGCGAAGCAGACGCTGGCGGCTCAGGGGCTCCAGGCCAAGGTCCCGCATCTGACCATCACCAAGGACCTGACGCTGGACTTCCTGCCCGACGGGTACTTCGACGTCGTTCACGCGCACAGCGTGTTCTCGCACTCGCCGATCGAGATCATCGACGAGTGCCTCGCCCACGTCGGCCGGGTGCTGGCCCCCGGTGGTCACTTCGACTTCACCTTCGACCGCACCACCGGTGCCGAACACCAGGTCCTGCGCGAGGACTTCTACTACCGGACCCAGACCCTCGTCGACCTCGCGGCCCGGCACGGGCTGGCCGCGCGGTTCATGGAGGACTGGGAACGGCTCGGCCACGGACAGTCCAAGATCCGGGTCAGCGCCGGGTGACGTGACCGGCCCCCGGGCGCGCGTGGTGCCCGCGTCCGGCGCCTCGTGAGCGGCGGGGGCATGGCGCCGGCGGCCTCAGCGGTTGCCGGTCGTGCCGGAGTTGCGGTCGCGCACGCGCCACAGGCGCAGGATCACGGCCGCGCCGGCGAGCAGGACGACGACCGGGAGCAGTGTGTCCTGGTCCACCACCCCGGCGGAATACCCCATGGCGACGAAGGGCGTTGAGGCGAGGGCGAATTGGCCGACGGTCCGGATGCCGGCCAGCGCCCGGAGGCCCGTCAGGGCCAGGGCGGCGGCCATGGGGGCGCCGAGGCGCCACAGGACGATGGCCCCGAGCCCGTTCGCATCGGCCAGAGCGAGGACGGCCACGGAGAGCGGGGCCCAGATCGCCAGCGCCACGATCCCCGCCGTACTCCGCATCCGGCCGGGCGGGCGCAGGTCCGGCGGGCAGGCCAGTGGGACAGCGGCCGCGACCACCGGTGCCGGCAGGTACGCCACGAACTCCAGCGGCACGGCCGCACCCGCCGTCAGGCAGACCGCCAACAGAACGACGGCAGTGCCCAGCACGCCCGCGAGTGCGCACCGCGCGCCGGCAGCGAAGCGCCCGCCCAGCGCCACGACCGCTCCGACGAGGGCCAGCAGGTCGCAGCCGCCCAGGACGTAGCTGAGCGGCACCAGGAAATCGGGGTTTCCGCTGATGATCCGGTCGCCGATCACCGAGACGAGGTCGAAGGCGGCATACGCGGCCGTCGCCGCCAGTGCGAAGGGGGCCGTGGCCGCGAAGAGGCGGCCGCCGCGCTGTGTGGACCCCAGGTGCAGGCGGAGGCGGAGCGCGTGCGCCACGATGTCGCAGGCCTCCCTGAACCGGGCGGTCCGGCCGGCCCCTTCGGTCGCCTCGCGGTAGGCCTCGGCTATCTCGTCCCCGAAGGCACGCCTGAATCCCGCCGGGTACAGACGCAGCAGCGGCAAGCTCATGCGGTGGCCGGCTTCCCCGAGACGCCCAGGCGCCGGGTGGCCTCACGCGCGGTCGCGGCGATCCGCTGCACCTCGGCGGCCAGGCCCTGCCGACCGGCCGGGGTGAGGGTGTAGGTGCGCCGCAGCCTGCTGTCCACGACCTCCTCCGCGTGCACTTCGATCAGCCCCTCGTTCAAGAGGCGCTCCAGGCCTCCGTACAGCGTGCCGGTCCGCATCGTTACCCGCCCGCCCGAGATCTTCTCGACCTCACGCGCGATCGCGTAGCCGTGGCGGGGCTCGTCCGCGAGCGCGGTCAGGAGGAGCAGGGTCGGTTCCTGCATCGCACGATCACTCATGTCCTGCATAATAGGTCACTCACCGGCATATACCGGCAGGGTGAGGGGCTGGTTCGGCGCCTGTCAGGTGCTGCTGGTTCGCCCGGTTCCCGGCTGGTGCTCGTCCGGGAGTGACTTCCCCAGCCGGGCCAGTGGGGACAGGGCCATGAACAGCGGGGACAGTGCCATGGCGGCGGCGGTGAGGAGTAGGCTCGTGCGCAGTCCCCACCGCGCGGCCAGGAAGCCGCCCAGCAGCGAGCCGAGCGGCGTCAGTCCCGTCCCGGCGAACGGCCGGCCGGAGCCGGCGTCGTAGCTCAGGCGTTGCAGTGCCTTGGCCAGGCGGGGCAGGTAGGGGGCGGGGCTGACCTGGGCGAGCACCCGGTACCTCCCCCGGGCAAGGGCCGCTTGGTGGTCGAGGGCTACGAACCGGTCCTGGGTCGCGGCCTGTTCCGGCGGGTCGGCGGGCCGGCGGTGGCCAGTGGTCACCACCGGCCACCACCGATCATCAGCGGTCATCGCCTCCAGAACAGGAGGTGGGTGACTCCGCTGGGGCTCGGAACCGAGTCGAGGTGGAAGCGGTCGAGCAGCTCGGTGTGGCTCTCCCACAGCCGTTCGCCCTGGCCCAGGTCGACGGGTGCGACGGCGATGTGCATCGTGTCGATCAGGTCGGCCTCAAGGAACTCGCGGACGGTGGCGACCCCGCCACCGAGGCGCACGTCCCGGCCGTCGGCGGCCTCCTTCGCGCGGGCCAGCGCCTCGGCCGGTTTCGCGTCGAGGAAATGGAACGTGGTGTCCGCCAGGGTGAAGGAGGGGCGCTCGTGATGGGTGAGTACGAAGACCGGCGTACGGAAGGGCGGGTTGTCTCCCCACCAGCCCTGCCACTCGTGGTTCTCCCACGGGCCGCGCTGGGGGCCGAACTTATTGCGCCCCATGATCTCCGCGCCCACGTTGTGGGTGTGGGCGCGGGTCATGTAGTCGTCCAGGCCTCGCGTGCCGCCGGGGTCGGTGCGGTTCACCCAGCTGGCGGTGGCGCCCGCCCAGGAGAACAGGGCGGTGGCATCTCCGTGGCCGAAGGGCCGTTCCAGGCTCTGGCCCTCACCGGCACCGAAACCGTCCCGCGACACGTTGAAGCACTGCACCCTCAACAGCTGTGACATGCATCCTCCTCTGAGTGACGACAAGCAACAACCGGTTGCAACAAACAACCGGTTGTACAGTACTAGGCTGAGGGCATGCCGCAACCAGGAGAGACGGGCCGCCTGCCCGTGCCGGAGGGGAAATCGGGCTGCCCGATCAACTTGACCGTCGAGCTGCTGGGTGACCGGTGGAGTCTGGTCGTGCTGCGGGATGTCATGTTCGGCGGCTACCGGCACTTCCGTGAGCTCCTCGCGCATTCGGTCGAGGGCATCGCGTCGAACATCCTCGCCGCCCGGCTGTCGAAGCTCGTGGGTGCCGGTCTGCTCACCCGGCACGATGATCCGAGCCACCGGCAGAAGATCGAGTACCGGCTCACCGAGGCGTCGATCCAGCTCGTTCCGCTCATGACGCAGCTGGGCGACTGGGGCTCCCGATGGCTCCCGACCACACCCGAGCTGTCGATCCGCGCCCAGCTCCTCGCTCGCGGCGGCCCCGAAATGGGGGAGAGGTTCATGGACGAGCTCCGCGCCATGCACCTCGAAGGCCGTCCGCAGCGTGCCGACGGTGTCCTCGCCGAACTCACCCTGGCCTACGAACGCGCCGTTTCCGAAGGCTGAGTACTGCTGAGCGGTGCTGGATGTCAGCGGTGGCCGGTGGGGCGATCCAGCGCGTGGACCGTGACGGGACTGCCGTTCAGCTCGTCCTGCCGGCGCGGCGCGAAGCCGAGGCGCTCAGCCACCCTTACCGACGGCATGTTGCCCGGCCGGATGAGAGCGGTGAAGTAGTCGGCTTCGAGCGTGGCGAAGCCCCAGTCCAGGCAGGCCCGGGCCGCCTCGGTCGCGTATCCGCGCCCCCAGTGCTCCGCCCGGAGGGTCCAGCCCAGCTCGACCTCGTCGAACTGCGGCCAGTACTGCAGACCGCTTCGGCCGATGAACTCGCCGCTCGACCGGAGCTCCACCGCGCACAGGCCATGACCCCGCTCTGCCCACTGCCGCTCGATCCCGGCGAGCCGTTCCAGTGCCTGCTGACGGGAGTATGCCCCGACGAATCGATTGACCTCCGGATCGGCGTGGAGCTCGACGAAGGCATCGGCATCCGAGGTCGCAAGGGGGCGCAGGGTGAGTCGCTCCGTCTCGATCATGCCTGCGAGCGTAGGTCCTACGTCGCCCGGAAGCAGCCGGTCGCGTCGAGGCGGGGTGTGTCCGCCAGGGAAGCCGGGCCAGGACCCGGCCCGGCCCCTGCCGTCGCCCCGCGGTACCGCTCGGGACCGGCCCGCTATCCGGCCGCCAGGGCCCCGCCGAGGTCCCGGGCCATCAGCGTGCACATCGTCTCGTACCGGCGAACCGAGCCGTCCGGGGCCAGCTCGTCCCAGGAGTCGGGCTGTCGGCCGTACGCCACGTATCCCAGGCGCTCGTACAGCGCGCGGGCACGCGGGTTGTCCTCCTCCACGCCGAGTTCGGCCCGCCGCAGGCCCCGGGAGGCGATCCGGCGTTCGGCGGCGCCGATCAGGAACGTGCCGATCCCGCAGGACTGGAGCGCGGGATGGACCGCCAGTTGCCACAGCGTGCCCACGCCCTCCCGGGCGCCGTAGTCGACCCCGCCGATCGCGACCGGGACGCCCGACGGCGGACACACCGCCAGGTAGTCCACCTCGCCGCGCCGGGCCCGTGCCAGCTGCCCTGCGATGTTCTCCAGGTGGAGCGGCGAGCCCGACCACCCGCAGGACTCCAGATCGCCGGGAACCAGATCGCGGGCCGAGAGCTTCAGTACGACGTCGGTCATCGTCACCACCTCCGACCGGCAAGGATTCCTTCCGGCGGACGTCCCCGCCAAGCGGATTTCTCCGGCCGGGCCGGGTGCCGCCCCCACTCGTTCGGCCGCGCCCAGGTGGACGCCCCCGAACGTGCCCGCCAGGGTCGGTCTGACGTGCAGTTCCACCGGTCAAGGAGTTCCCATGGCACAGTCAGCGTCCACACCGGGTACGCCCCACTCGCGCACGGCCGATTCGCGGGACGTCAACCCCTGGGCGGCAGGCGGGATCATGTTCGCCGGCGTCCTGCTCATGGTCGACGGTGTTCTGGGGGCGATCAAGGGCATCGCCGGAATCGCGTCCAACGATGTCTACGCGCGGATCAACGACTACGCCTTCAAGTTCGACGTGACGGCCTGGGGCTGGATCCACCTGGCTCTCGGTATCGTCCTCGTCGTGGTCGGCTGGGGAATCCTCAGAGGCATCGGCTGGGCCCGTTGGGTCGGTGTGGCGCTGGCGGCGCTCAACATGATCGCCAACTTCATGTGGCTGCCCTACCAGCCGGTCTGGGCCGTGGTCTCCCTCGCCATCGACACCTTCGTGATCTGGGCCCTGTGCACGGATCGCTCGAAGGCGGTCATCTGAGGGCAGTTCTTGAGTCGGGAACGGTGGACCGGGCCATGACCGACCGCGTCCTCATGCATGCCGCCGAACCCGCCGACGTTCTTGCGCAGCTCCATCGCGTGACCCGGCGGGGTGCCCGGATCGGCCTTGCCGAGCCCGCTCGGGACACCTTGATCGTCGATGCCGATCGACCGGGGACGCGTCGGCCGAGACCACGGCCACCGCTGGTTCGGCGGCCTCTCCGCGGGGCCGTTCTACGCGTCGTTCACTCTCGGCAGCGTGATCTGCTCTCGCTGACCCGGCCGGCAGCTCCCGGTGTGCTGCCCCGCCCCCGGGCTGCGGGGCCGGGACGTTGCCCGGGACGTTGTCAGTGGCGCGGTCCACACTTGAGACATGTGCCGCAGTATCAAGACCCTTCGCCCACCCGTCCTCCCCGAAGAGGCCACCGAGGAGGACATCCGCGCCGCCGCCCTGCAGTTCGTCCGCAAGGTGTCCGGCTTCCGTGCCCCGGCCGCGCACAACAGGGAAGTCTTCGACCGTGCCGTCGACGAGATCGCCGCGTCGACCGCCAGGCTGCTGGACGGGCTGGAAGTGCGGGGAGGCGTCAGGACGCCGTAGGGACCGGGGCCGGGGCAGCGGTGGCAGCGGCCGCGGCGGCCGCCGCGGCGGGGCGCCGCATCAGCAGTGCGGCGAACGCGCCCGCGACGAACAGCGCGAGGACCGAGATCGCCGTGCCCAGCCAGCTCGCGCCGAGCCACTGGGCGCCGAAGTAGCCGAGCCCCACGCTGTAGCCGGCCCAGGCCACGCCCGCCACCGCGGACCACGGCAGGAATTCCTTCACCTTGCGGTGCGAGGCGCCCGCGCCCAGGGAGACGACCGAGCGTCCGGCCGGGGCGAAGCGGGCGATCACGACGAGGGCGCCGCCGCCGCGGCTCAGCGCGGCGCCGAGACGTTCCTGCGCTGAGGTGAGGCGGCGGGAGCGGGCGATGGCGCGGTCCAGGCGTGCGCCACCGCGCCAGGCCAGCCGGTACGCGACGAGGTCGCCGAGCACCGAGGCGCTGGCCGCGCAGAGGATCAGGGCCAGGAGCGAGGGGACCTCGGTGACGTGGCGGGCGGCGCCCGCGGCGTCGGCGGCCACCGTGCTGGTGCCCGCGGCGGCCGCCGTGGCGGCCGTGATCACGAGGACACCGCTGGGCAGCACAGGGAGGAAGACGTCCAGAAGCACCGAGAGGGCGACCACAACGTAGATCCATGGGCTGCCGGTCAGCGCACCCACACTCTCAAGCACCTTCTACTCCCCGATTCGTGACAACGCCGCGACGTCGCAGGGGAGCGGCAGGAGCGGCAGGTCCAGCTGTACAGCGTACGCCTGCCGTTCACCTGTAGATCCATATATATGCGTGATGTTGGGCACCTCACGTGTGTGTCACATGAGGCTTGTGTGTCAGTCGAGTGTGCCTCGAAGTGCGACCGGCATACGTCGCACCCGCGCCTCGGGTACGCCGGGAAGCGGCATTCCCGGCGTACCCGGGGCGGAGTGCCCGAGGCGGCGCGGCGGGCCCGGTCGGTGCGGGCCCGCGTCCTCGTACGGGTCGGGCGGGTCAGGCGGCGACCGGGGAGGCGGGTTCGGGCGCGCGCTCCTCGGCGCGCCGTGCGGCGGAGCGGGACGTGAACAGCCGGTCCAGGGCCAGGGCGCCGGGACCGGTGAAGACGAGCAGCAGGAACACCCAGCTGTAGACGGCCGAGGGCTCGCCGCCGTTCTGCAGCGGGAAGAGCGCCTCGGGCTGGTGGACCTTGAAGTACGCGTACGCCATGGAGCCGGAGGAGATCAGAGCGGCGATGCGGGTGCCGAGGCCCAGCACCACCAGGCTGCCGCCGACGAGCTGGATGACCGCCGCGTACCAGCCCGGCCAGGTGCCGGCGGGTATCGATCCACCGCCCATGGCGCCGCCCAGGACGCCGAAGATCGAGGCGGCACCGTGGCAGGCGAAGAGCAGGCCTACGACGATTCGGAAGAGCGCGAGGGCGTAGGGCTGGGCCCGGTTCAGGCGTGTGTGCATGGGGGGAGGCTCCTTCGGTCTAGTGGGGACGTGAACCGACTGAGCGCTACAGGTTAGGCAAACCTCACCAATACTTGCAAGTTCAACGTTTAGTTGACTGGCTGAAAGTCGACGGCCCGTCATCGGTCAGCGGGCGCTCGAATACCGTCTGGAGCTGGGCCCCTGTCCTCCTTGACTTGGCCTGAACCAATGACAGCGCAGCTTTCCGGCCATGCAGCGTGAGTGTCATCAGCTGGTTGCCGAACCATGGCCCGTCCGTCTTGTGCCACCGGACCGGAGGTGTACCAGTGCGCCCGTGCCGCGCCAGCAGCCGCCCGAGCCGCCGCCCCGCCCGGCTCCAGCCGAAACGGAAGGCGGCCCTGAGCGGACCGGGGATCGAGTTGTGCACGGGAGAGCAGGTCAGTTGCAGGACGCGGGCCTCCGGCGCGCTGCCGGGGGCCTCGGCGGGCCAGGCGGGTTCCGCGATGTACGCATGGTGCACATCGCCCGACAGCACGCATACCGTCGCCGGTGCGTCCGGGCCGCTGCCCACCTCCCGGATCAGCTCCGTCAGTTGCCCGAACGAATCGGGGAACGCGGCCCAATGCTCCAGGTCGGAGCGTTGCCGCAGGTGCTCACCGACGCGCGCCCAGCGGCCGTCCGGACCGCCCCGCTCGCCCCGGCAGAGCGCGGAGCTCCACTGCTCCGCGTCGTGTACCAGTGGCGGCAGCAGCCATGGAAGCGAGGTGCCGATCAGGAGGTGGTCGAAAGAACCGGGCCCGGACAGCGCCTCCTCGCGCAGCCAGCGCGCCTCCCGCGGGTGGAGCATCGCCCGCTGCCGCTCGTCGAGCACCCGGGCCGCGCGGCTGTCCACCATGAGCAGCCGTACTCGGCC
Organism: Streptomyces sp. NBC_01260; assembly: GCF_036226405.1. Taxonomy (NCBI): domain Bacteria; kingdom Bacillati; phylum Actinomycetota; class Actinomycetes; order Kitasatosporales; family Streptomycetaceae; genus Streptomyces; species Streptomyces sp. NBC_01260. Next base: position 5,998,960 of record NZ_CP108464.1, read on the forward strand.
GAAAACGCGTCGGTAGCTCCAGCGGGTTCCGGTGGGGTCCGCGTCGGCCCCGGCCGCGAACCGGCGCACCGCTTCGGTGCCGTCCGGGGTGGCGTGCACCGCCGCGTAGAGCGGATCCGCCGCCAGCTCGGCGGGGGAGAGGTTGCCCAGGTGCTGATAGACCCAGTACGACATCAGTCCGCTGACGATCCGCTCGTGCCACCAGGGCGTGGAACGGATCTCGGTGAGCCAGGCGGCGCTGGTGTTCCAGTCGTCGATGACATCGTGATCGTCGAAGATCATGCAGCTGGGGACCGTCGAGAGCAGCCAGCGCACCTCGGGGTCGCGCCACGACTCGTCGTACAGGCAGGTGTACTCGTCGTAGTCCGCGACCTCCGCCCCCGGCGGCTCGTCCAGATCGCGCCGCGCCGCGAGCCTGCGCCGGGTCGCCTGCGAGGTCTCGTCCGCGTACACCTGGTCGCCCAGGAGCAGCAGGACGTCGGGGCGGACGGCGTCGGGATCGGCGGCGAGCCGGGCGGCGAGGGTGTCCAGGGCGTCCGGTCCGACGGGGTCGGACCGGACGGACGCGTGAGCGCCGGCGGGGGGAGCCGCCCAGCGGCAGGAGCCGAAGGAGATCCGGACCGTCCCCGGCCCGCCTGCCTCGCCGCTCCCGTTTGCCTCGCGGCCCTCGCCGTCTTCGTCGCCGCCGGTGGATATCGGCGGGGTGGTGATCGTGCTCGCCGGGAATCCGTGGTCCTCGGGCGGCCACACCCGGCGGTCGTCGAGCAGTACCTCGTACGCCGTGGTGGAGCCGGGAGTCAGGCCGGTCACCACCACCAGGGCGTAGTGGTGCCCGGCGACCGCGAAGGTCCGCGACGAGCCCGAGGCCCCGTCCGCGCACCGGACCACGGCCGTGCACGGCCGGTCCGCCTCGACCCAGACGGTCGCGGTGGAGGCGGTCTCCCAGTCGACGTACCGCAGTAGTGGTCCCAGGCGCAGCCCGGCCATGTGGTGCTCCTCACGTCGTTCCGTACGGACAGTTCCGTACGGGTGGTTCGTACGGCGGGTTCGTACCGTACGGAACGACGGGGGAGCGCGGGGCGGTTCCGGGGGCCGGCCGTCAGGTGGACAGGCCGCCCTTCAGTGGTCGTTCAGCAGCCGTTGAGCACGGACTGCAGCGCGGTCTTCTCGGCCGGGTCGACGGTCAGGCCGTAGTAGTGCTTCACGTCCACCCAGGCGCGTACGTACGTGCACTGGTACGCGGTGCGTGAGGGGAGCCACTTCGCCGGGTCCTTGTCGCCCTTGGACTGGTTGACGTTGTCGGTGACCGCGATGAGCTGGGGGCGCGTCAGATCGTTGGCGTACGCCTGTCGTTGGGCGGTGGTCCAGCCGGCTGCGCCGGACCGCCAGGCCTCGGCCAGCGGGACCATGTGGTCGATGTCCAGATCGGCTGCGGCGGTCCAGGTGGCTCCGTCGTACTCCGAGTACCAACTGCCGCTCACGGCGGCGCAGCTGGAGTCCTGCGAGACGTTCGTGCCGTCCCGCTTCAGGACCACCTCGCGGGTGTTGCAAGCGCCCGACTGGGTGATCCAGTGCGGGAACTTGTCCCTGCTGTAACCGGTCGAGGAGCCCTCCGCCTGCACGGTCAGCTGGCTCAGATAGGTGCGGGCGGTGGACGCGGCCACCGGGGTGGGCATGGCTGCCTGGGCGCTGGGAGCGGTGAGCAGCCCGGTGGTTGCGGCGAGGGCGGCGGAGGCGGCGAGGACGGCTATGCGACGCGCGTAGATACCTGACATGCGAACTCCCTTGATGTGGGGGGACCTTGGGCGGGTCGTCCGAAACGGCCCGGCCATCGTGGCGGCGCAAGGTTTCCGTGGGGTGGGCGCCAGGTAACAGAGTGGCGACATGGGCACGTCACATCAAGGGGTCTGACGAAGAGGTTCGGGGTGCGGGGGCGTACGGAAGTGTGTGCGCGGGCGTACGGAACTGATGAGACGGCAGTTCCGCGCTGGGGGGACGGGCCGGAGACCCGGTCGCGCCGGCGCCGGGGATTCCGGTTCGCGGCAGGGGATCGGCCGCGGGGTCTTAGGGTGGCCGCGTGCTGCTACCGGTCAACATCACACTCGGGGTCGTCCTCGCCCTGCTGCTCGCGGCGGCCGCCGGCGTCTCCGCTTTCGCCTCGCTCGGCCGGTCGCGGCAGATCGTGCTGGCCGGGCTGCGGGCGGCGGCGCAACTCGCCGCGGTCTCCTCGCTCATTGGCTGGGTGGTCCACGCCGTCGCGCCGACGCTCGCGTTCATCGCGTTGATGTTCGGCGTGGCGGTGTGGACCGCGGGTCACCGCGTCACCGACAACCGCACCTGGCGGTGGGTGGCCCTGCCGATCGGGGTGGGGGTCGTGCCGGTGGTCGCGATGCTGCTGCTCACCGGGCTGGTGCCGGTCCGGGGCATCGCGCTGATCCCGGTGACCGGCATCCTCATCGGGGGCGCCCTGACCGCGACCGTGCTCGGCGGGCGGCGGGCGCTCGACGAGCTGGCGACCCGGCACGGGGAGGTGGAGGCGGCGATGGCGCTCGGCTTCCCGGACCGTGACGCGCGGCTGGAGATCGCCCGGCCCGCGGCGTCGGACGCGCTGCTGCCTGGGCTCGACCAGACCCGGACGGTGGGGCTCGTCACGCTGCCCGGGGCCTTCGTCGGCATGCTGCTGGGCGGCGCCTCACCGGTGCAGGCGGGCGCCGTACAGCTGTTCGTGCTGGTGGCGCTGATGGCCGTACAGGCGACGGCCGTCGCGACCGTGCTGGAACTGGTGGCGCGGGGACGGCTTCACCGCGACGGGGGAGGGGCCTCGGCTATCGGGCGCTGATGTGGAGCAGGACCGAGCCGTCGGCCGCCGCCTCCACCCGGATCTGCGTCAGGTCCTCGACGTGCGCGTCCGGGGAGAGCGCCGCCGCGCGCGGGCCCACGCCCACGACGCGCATGCCCGCCGCCCGGCCCGCCGCGATGCCCGCTTCGGAGTCCTCGAAGACGATGCAGTCCGCCGGTTCGAAGCCCAGCCCGGCGGCGCCCTTGAGGAAGCCCTCCGGGTCCGGCTTGCTGGCGCCCACGCCCTCGGCGGTGACCCGGAGCTCGGGCATCCGCAGTCCGGCCGCGGCCATCCGGACCTGCGCCAGCGCCCGGTCGGCCGAGGTGACCAGGGCGTGCGGGAGCGCGGCGATCGCGTCCATGAAGACGTCGGCGCCGCCGATCGGGACGACGCCGGCGGTGTCGGCGGTCTCCTCGGCGAGCATCACCCGGTTGTCCGCGTGGTTCTGCTCCATCGGACGGTCCGGGAGGAGCACCGCCATGGTGGCGTACCCCTGCCGGCCGTGGACCACCTTGAGCGCGGCCTCCGGGTCCAGGCCGTTCCGCAGCGCCCAGCGCCGCCAGCAGCGCTCCACGACGGCGTCGGAATTCACCAGGGTCCCGTCCATGTCGAGCAGGAGGGCGCGGGCGGTGAGAACGGTGGCCGGCATGGGCGGGCTCCAGAGCGGGGAGGCGAACTGCGCGGAACGCGGGCGACGCGCGAAGGCGTGCGACGCGGCAGAGCGGGCAGTGCGGTGCGACGCCGTAGGACGGGCAACGCGGGAAAGAGATCAAGCGGCCCCCGCCCGCCGGTCAGGGAGTGCGTTTGGGGGCCACTTTGTTCCATCACGATACAAAAACCTGCCCGGGAAAGCCAATCCCTCCGCGGATCCGGCCCCGTGTGGATCAGCCGCGCCCCCGACCCGTGGTGACCGCCTCCAGCGCACGCCGGGTGTTCGGTCCGTAGACCCCCTCCGCATCGCCCTGGATGTACATCGAGGACTGGAAGTTGCTGACGGCCCGCTCGACCCGGTCGGTGAAGTCGGCGTCGGCGGGGCCGCGGAACAGCCAGACCTCCTGGAGCCGGCGTTGCAGTTCGGCCACCTCCGGGCCGTGGTCGCCGCGGCGCAGCGTGGCACCTTCCTGCGGCTGGGCGGGCGGGGCCACCGACTCCGGACCCCCGGCGTCCGCCGTGGCCGCCGGGGAGGACGCGGCGGCGGAGCCCGACGGGCCGGCGGACGCGGAACGGGACGCCGAGGCGCTGGCCGTCGGCGACGCGGATGCGGACGTGGATGCGGACGCGGAGGCGGACGGTGACGCCGTGACCGACCGGGACGGCGACGCGGAGGCGGATGCCGTCGTGGAGGCCGACGGTGCGGCGCTCTCCTCGGGGAGGCTGGTGACCGTGGAGGGCAGGACCGGATCGAGGTCGGCGTCCCCGTTGCCGTCCCCGTTGAACAGCCCGCCGACGAAGGCCGCGGTGCCCACCACCGCGACGACGGCCGCCCCCACGGCCAGCGCGGCGAAGGGTCTGCGGCGGCGCGGCTGCACGGGGTCCGGTCCCGTCGTGAGGACCGGGGCGCCCGGGTGGCCGTCCGGACCGTCCGGCCCGGCGGCGTCCGACAGCGGGCCCGGCCCCGCCGGGTCCAGGAACAGCGGCATCGTGGTGGCCGCGTCCCCCGCATGGCCGTCCGTCACGTACCCCTTCGGCTCGTCCCGGCCGGCCGCCGTCTCCTCGCCGCCCAGCGTCACGTACGGCCGGATGCGCAGCGGGTCGAAGTCCTCGGCGGCCGCGAACTCGGCCGACCGCTCGGCGTGGTGCTCCTCGACGATGCGGTGCTGCTCGGCGGTCCGCTGCTCCTCGGTGACGTGCTGCTGTCCGGCACTGTGCTGAGCCGCGCCTTGCGCGCAGCCGCAGCCCGGACCGGCGCCAGGTCTGCCGTCCGTACCGCACTCCGGGCATATATGTCCGGTCATTGTGGGTCCCCTCCCCTTGAACTGCCTGCGATTATGCAGCCCGCCGCCGGGAAGCCCAATCATGCGGCCCCTCGGCAGGCCATAACGGTGCAAAACAGACAGGATGGGTGCGTAGAGCGGATCCGAGGAGATGTTTCATGGCCCAGCAGTTGAGCCCTCCGGCCCCGGCCCCCGGCGAAAACCGCTCCACGCGGTCTGTCCTGGTGGCGATCGGCGCCCTGCTTCTCGGCATGCTGCTCGCCGCACTCGACCAGACCATCGTCTCCACCGCACTGCCGACCATCGTCAGTGACCTCGGCGGCCTGGAGCATCTGTCGTGGGTGGTCACGGCCTACCTGCTGGCATCGACCGCCGCGACCCCGCTCTGGGGCAAGCTGGGCGACCAGTACGGGCGCAAGCGGCTCTTCCAGATCGCCATCGTCATCTTCCTGATCGGCTCCGCGCTCTGCGGCATCGCCCAGAACATGCCGCAGCTGATCGGCTTCCGCGCCCTCCAGGGGCTCGGCGGCGGCGGACTGATCGTGCTGTCGATGGCGATCGTCGGCGATATCGTCCCGCCGCGCGAACGAGGCAAGTACCAGGGCCTGTTCGGAGCGGTGTTCGGCGCGACGAGCGTGCTCGGACCGCTCCTGGGCGGCTTCTTCACCGAACAGCTCAGCTGGCGCTGGGTCTTCTACATCAACCTCCCCATCGGTGTCGTCGCCCTCGCCGTGATCGCCGCGGTGCTGCACATCCCGGTCCGCCGGACGAAGCACACCATCGACTACCTCGGCACCTTCCTCATCGCCGCGGTCGCCACCTGTCTGGTCCTGGTCGCCTCGCTCGGCGGCACCACCTGGGCCTGGGGCTCGACGCAGATCGTCGGTCTCGCCGTGGTCAGTGTGCTGCTGCTGATCGCCTTCGTGTACGTGGAGCGGCGCGCCGCCGAACCCGTACTGCCGCTGAAGCTGTTCCGGATCAGGACCTTCAGCCTCGTCGCCGTGATCAGCTTCGTCATCGGCTTCGCGATGTTCGGCGCGATGACCTATCTGCCGACCTTCCTGCAGGTGGTGCACGGCATCACGCCGACGATGTCCGGCGTCCACATGCTCCCGATGGTGTTCGGCCTGCTCATCACCTCGACCGGGTCCGGCCAGATCGTCAGCCGGACGGGCCGCTGGAAGATCTTCCCGATCCTCGGCACCGGCATCACGGCGATCGGCCTGCTGCTCCTGCACCGGCTCACGGAGCACAGCAGCACGCTGGAGATGAGCCTCTACTTCTTCGTCTTCGGTGCCGGACTCGGTCTGGTGATGCAGGTCCTCGTCCTGATCGTGCAGAACGCGGTGAGCTACCAGGACCTCGGCGTCGCCACCTCGGGGGCGACCTTCTTCCGTTCCATCGGCGCCTCGTTCGGTGTCGCCATCTTCGGCACCATCTTCACCAACCGGCTCACCGACAAGCTCGGTGCGGCGCTCGCGGGCCGGACGCTGCCGCCCGGGGTCAGCGCGCACGGACTGGCCTCCGACCCGCGCGCCGTCAGCCGGCTGCCGCCCGCGATCCGCCAGCCGGTGCTCAGCGCGTACTCGACGTCGATCACCGATGTGTTCCTGTACGCGGCCCCCGTCGTCCTGATCGCCTTCGTCTTCGCCTGGCTGCTCAAGGAGGACAAGCTGCGCGGCTCGGTGACCGCCCCCGACACCAGCGAGACCCTGGCGTCGAACCCGGTCGAGCGGTCCTCGTACGACGAATGCGCCCGCGCACTCTCGGTCCTCGCCACCAGGGAGGGCCGCCGCGAGGTCTACGTGAAGATCACCGAGAAGGCCGGACTCGACCTGCTGCCCGCGGCGAGCTGGATGCTGCTGCGCATCAAACGGCACGGCACCGTCGAGCCCGCCCGGCTCGCCGAGGTCGCCCCGGTGCCGCTGCGGGTGATCAGCGAGGCGGGCCGGGAGCTGGAGGAACGCGGCCTGGCCCGCCGGGTGGGGGTGCAACTGGTGCTCACCGAGCCCGGCGCGGAGGCCGTGGTGAAGCTCTCGCACGCCCGGGAGGAGTCGCTGGCGGAGTTGCTCGGCGACTGGTGGGGTCCGGACCGGCCGACCGACCTGGTCGCCCTGGTGTCGGAGCTGACGGCCGAGACGAGCGGATCGAGCAAGGAGCGCCCGCACAGCCCGGAGCCGAAGCGGGACCACCACGCCCCCTGAGGACGGGGCCGGTCAGACGGTGGTGCGGAGCTCCTTGGCGAACCAGTGCTCGGCGTACTGGTTGCGGTGGTGGAACGCCGGGACCTCCCGGTAGCCGTGCTTCGCGTACAGCCCGCGCGCCTCGACCAGGTCGCTGCGGGTGTCGAGGCGCAGCTGCCGGACACCCAGGGCCCGCGCCCGGCCCTCGATCGCCGCGAGCAGCAGCCCGCCGCCTCCCGTGCCGCGCACCTCGGGGCGTACGAACACCCGGGTCAGCTCCGCGACCTCCGGGTCCGTCACGACCAGCCCGGCGCAGGCCGCCGCCCGTCCCCCGAACCGGCCGACGACGAACTCACCGGTCGGCGGGACCAGCAGCTCGGCGCCGTCGTCGGTGAGCCCCTCGTCCAGCTCCTCGACGGTCGCGGGCCGCCCCCAGTAGCGGCTCGCGACCTCGTCGTAGTAGTCCCGGCGCAGCAGGGCGGCGTCGGGGGAGTCGAAGCGTTCGGGGGTCACGGTCCACGTCATTGGTTCATTCTGTCTTGCGCACAGCTGTGCGGAGAAGCGAATTGCTTGCAGGGGGCATCGGTGACGCGGGAGACGGGATCGACGACGAGGGCCGGGGCGGTCCAGCGGCTCGGCGAGAGGTGGATACGGGAGCTGGCCGGGCCGGGCGGCGGGAGCTTCGTGTGCTCGCCGGCCGGGCTCTGGCTGGCCCTGGCGGTGGTCGCGGCAGGGGCGCGCGGGGAGACCGCCGACGAGCTGCGGGCGGTGCTCGGGGTGGCGGAGCGGCAGGCCGCCGACGCGGTGGCGGCCGGGGTGCGCGAGCTGGCGGCCACCGACGCGCTGGGGGTGGCGACCCGGGTGTGGACCCGGGTGCCGGTCTACCGGGAGTACCGGGAGGCGCTGACTGACGTCGGGTTCGGGCCGATGGACGCCACCGGGGTCGACGCCTGGGTGCGGGAGGCCACCGGAGGGCTGATCGAGCGGCTGCCGCTGGACATCAGTGCCGAGATGCTGCTGGTGCTCGTCAACGTGCTGGCGCTGAAGGCACGGTGGGACGAACCGTTCGCACCCGAGGACACCAGGGACCTGCCGTTCACCGACGCGGCCGGAGTGAGCCGTGCGGTGCCGACCATGCACGCCACACGTGGGCCGTGGGACGGCTGGACGGTGCGCGGCGCCCACGTCGTCGAGCTGCGCTGCCGCACCGAGCGGGCCGGCGGGGTCCCGGCCCGGGTCCGGCTGGTGCTGGGGGAGCCGGGCGCGGGAGCGGCGGACGTACTGCCCGCGGCCTGGGCGCCGCAGGCGCTGCGCACCCCGCTGGACGCGGACGTCCTGAGCATCGCGGTCCCGCGATTCACCCTGCGTACGAACGTTCAGGTCACCGATCAGTTGCCGGCGCTCGGGATCCGGGTCGCGACGAGCGCCGCCGCCGACTTCGGGTGGATGTCGCCCGAGCCGCTCCTGATCTCCCAGGTGGTGCAGGAGGCCGTGGTGAAGGTCGCCGAGGAGGGCGTGCAGGCCGCGGCCGTGACCGTCATCGCCGCACCGGGGGGCGCGGCGCCCGTGCAGCAGCGCTTCCGGCGCATCGCCTTCGACCGCCCGTTCGGGATCGTGGTCCTGGACGGCAGCGGCGAGGTCCCGCTCTTCACCGGCTGGCAGGCGGACACCCCGGTGGAGGGCTGAGCCCCGCAGGGCGTCCTGGGGCGCCCGCGCTCACCGCGGCGGTGGCGGCGCGGTGACCGGCGGCGGGGGTGCGACCGGTCGCCGCCGCCTGGTCCGCACCAGCAGCAGCACCGCCGCGACCGCCACCGCCGCGGCGCCGAGCAGCGACAGCACCCAGGCCGGAACGGGCCCCACGCTCAGCAGCTCGTCGTGGTAGTACGTGGTCCGGTACGGGGTGTCGGCGGCCGCCGCCCGGAGCTCATGGTCCCCGTCGATCAGCTCCGGCCGCGGGAACGACTGGTCGATCGCCGTGACGAACACCGGCTTCCCGCCCGTCAGCGCCCCCAGGGCCGGGTACTCGCCCTTCTCCTGCCCGGCGTCGACCCGCCCCGCATAGGTCACCTCGGGCGGCTCGCCGCCGATCGCGCCGCGAGGCTCCATCCGGTCCGCCGCCAGCACGTACAGCCCCAGTGACTGCGGCGTCGTGGCGAGCCGGGACAGCCGCATCGGGTAGACCGGCCGCTCGCTGGCGAAACGCAGCCGCAGCGGGTCGAGCCGGCCGAGCAGCGGACCGCCCTTCTCCCGAGGGGCGAGGCGGATCGCCACGTACTCCCACTTCTGATCGACGTAGGGCCGCAACGCCGTCGACAGCCGGTCCGGGAGCTCGAAGCCGTTGTCCGTCAGCCAGCCCTCCAGGGCCGCGGGGTCGGTCGCGGTCAGCCGGGCCACGTCGAACGGCCCGAGCCGCTCCCGGCCGACCACGCCGACCGGTGCGACCGCCGCGGGGGCCGCGCCGGATCCGGATGCCCGGTCCGAACCGCCGAACGGCCAGTCCTTCGCACGTGGCCAGAAGTAGTGCCGTATCTCGTGGACCGGCGCGGTGAGGGTTTCGAGCTCGGAGAAGAGCGAGGCGTCACCCAGCCCGACCGTGGCCCGGTGCGGCACGGGCATGATCCACGCCGCCGCCGGGGCGTTCCCGCGGACGGTGAGCCGCATCACGATCTGCTCGCTGCCGCCGGACCAGCTGACCACGGAGGTCTCCCGGTCGACCGTGACCCGGCTGTCGCGGTCCACCACCATCGCCCCGCAGCCACAGGCGTACGCCGGTGCGATCAGCGAGCCGAGCTGCAGCGACACCAGCATCATGACCAGGGAGAGCGCGCGCACCGCCCACGTACGCGATCCGGCCCGTTTCCCTTGATCCGTCCCCGCCCACCCCATGCGCCGGCTCCTCCCCCGTTGGCCCTGGTCACGGGCACAGACGTGGCGGCGGCCCGGCCGGTTCCGGCCGCCCGGTCCCGGTCCGATCGAACGGGCGGGCATTCTTTCGGACAAAAGCCGGGTGACAGTCAGGCGAAGAGGGGGTTGATTGTGTCTACCTCATAGCGCAATGCGAAGGTTTCACAGCATGCCCGGATCGAGGGCCGGCACAAGACGGCGGGAGGGTCGGCGCAGCGTGGCGAATGCGGAGCACAGTGTGCGCGGAGATGCGACGGCAGGGACGAGGACCGGGGCGGCCCGGGCGGTTCTCTGGCTGGTTGTGGCCGCGTTGGCCGTACGGCAGATGGCGGTGGTGCTGCGGCAGCCGCCTGGCGAACGGCTCACCGATCTGGAGACCTGGATCGGTGAGAACGGTGTGCTTCATGTGACGGGCTCGCTGTACGACACCGACCGGTTCACCGGCACCCCCTTCGCCGGGATGGTGCTGAAGCCGCTCACCCGGACCGCCGAACAGAGCCTCGGGGTCGCCTGGACCTTCGGTTCGCTGCTGCTCGTCGCCGCGCTCGGCATCATCGCGGCGCGCGCCCTGCCCGGCCCGGTCAACCGGCGTACGGCGCTGCTCGCCGCGCCCGTCGCGATCACCCTGCTGATGCTCTCGCTGCCGGTCCGCAACGCCCTCTACCTGGGCCAGACCAGCATCCTGCCGGTCCTCCTGGTGCTCGTCGGCTGCTTCGTGGTCCGCGGGGAACGCGCCTCGGGCGTCCTGATCGGCGTCGCGGCCGCGCTCCAGCCGACCGTGCTGCTGTTCGCCGCGCTGCTCTGGCTGACCGGGAGACGCCGCGCGGCGCTGACCGGCGGCGCCGCGTTCGCCGCCTGCACGGCACTGGCCTGGGCGGCGATGCCGCACGACTCGTGGACGTACTGGGTGCACCACGTCGCCGGGGCCGGCCTCGGCGATCAGGCGGACAGCCTCGCCAACCAGTCCCTGCACGGCGCGCTGCTCCGGTTCGGGCTGGAGGGCCCGCTGGAGATCGCGCTCTTCCTGGTGCTGGCCGCGGCCGTCTGCTTCCTCGGTCTGCGCCGCGCCGTACGGTACGCGCGCGACGGCCAGCTGCTGCTCGCCGTGGCCGTGACCGGCTGCGTCGCGGTCGCCGTCTCGCCGACCGCCTGGCAGCACCAGCTGCTGTGGGTGCTGCTCGCGGTGGTCGGCCGGGTCGGCGCGCGCGCCTCGGACCGGATGGTGTGGCCGGCCGTCGTGGTCCTCGTGATCACGCTGCCCGGCAAGATGCTGCTGCCGAACATCGAGGCGGTGTTCCCGATACGCGACAACGTGCTGCTGATCGCCGCGCTCGGGGCCGCGTGCGTCGCCCCGTTCCTGCCGCGCACCTCGCCGTACTGGCAGCAGCCGATCCCCACCGACTACGCGGCCCCGGTCCCGGCCCGCTGGAGCAGGGTGCCGCTGCTGCCGTTCTGGCGGCGGGTGCTCAGCCGGCCCAACCTGCTGCTGGAACTCCTGCTGATCAGGGTCGTCTACTCGGCGTACCAGCATGTCAGGCTCGCCGCGACGGCCGGCCGTGCCACCGCCGAGCACCACGGCGGGCAGGTCCACTCGCTGGAGCAGTGGCTGCACATCGACATAGAGCACTGGGTCAACCACGCGGTCGTCGGGGTCGGCTGGCTGCGGGACTTCTTCGACTACTACTACTCGACGTTCCACTTCATCGTGCCGCTGGCCATCCTCGGTGTGCTGTACGTGCGCCGGCCCGCGGACTACCGCTGGGTCCGCAGCTCCATCGGCTTCGCCACAGTGCTGGCCCTGGTCGGCTTCTGGCTCTACCCGCTGGCCCCGCCGCGTTTGATGCCGGGGCTCGGCTTCATCGACACGGTCCACGGCGTCCAGGACTTCGCGAAGCCCGACTACGGCACGCTGACGGGGGTGACCAACCAGTACGCCGCGATGCCCTCGCTGCACTTCGGCTGGTCGCTGTGGTGCGGTGTGGTGATCGTGATGCTCGCGCCGAAGACCTGGATGAAGCTGCTGGGGGTGCTGCACCCGCTGTTCACGGTCTCCGCGATCGTCGCGACGGGCAACCACTGGGTGCTCGACGCGGTGGGCGGTGCGCTGGTGGTCGCGCTCGGCTTCGGCCTGACCTACCTGCTGTCCGGACCCCGCCGGCTCCAGGAGCCCGCGGTGAAGGCCGCGCAGCCCCCGGCGGCCGGGCGGCCGCCGGACAGGGCGGCGGTGCCGGAACGGGTACCGAAGGCGGAGGGTGAAGCGGTGGCCGGCAAGTCGTAGCCGCCGGCGGCCGCCCGCGGACGCGGGCCGAAGGGGTGGCGGGGGCGTCAAGGCGTCCCCGCCACCCCTTCGGCAGGTGGATCGTCGCGCTCCCAGCATCCGCCCGCCGGGCACCGCCCGCCACTCGAACGGCTCAGCGGGCCGGCCCCAGAGCCCACGTGGCGAAGGACAGCGTGAGCATCGACACCACCGTGGAGGCCACCACGGCATTGCGGGCGAGGCCGGTGTCCAGGCCGTACTCCCGGGCGTAGATGAACGCGTTCTGAGCCGTCGGGAGCGCCGAGCAGAGCACCACGGCCAGCACCTGGTGGTCCGGCAGGCCCAGGAGCGGACCGGCGACGAGGAAGGCGGTCAGGGGCTGCGCCAGCGTCTTCAGCGTGACCGCGACCCCGACCTCCGCCCGGCCCCCGACGCGAGCGGTCCCGCCTGCCGGGCCCCCGTGCAGGGACAGGCCCAGCGTGACCAGGGCCGTCGGCACGGCCGCGGCGCCCAGCAGATCGCAGGAGTGGGTGAGGGCGGCCGGCAGCCGCAGCCCGGCGGCGGAGACGGCGACGCCGAGCAGCGAGGCCATGATGACCGGATTGCGGACCGGCATGGTGAGCATCCGCCGCAGCCCGCCGCCGGGACCGCCGGCCGCCCGGGTCCCCGAGTCCAGCAGGGTCAGGATCACCGGTGAGACCAGCAGCACCTGGAACAGGATGACCTGCGCGACGAACGAGGCGTCACCGAGCACCTGCACCGCCACCGGGATGCCCAGGTTGGCGGAGTTGACGTAGCCGGAGGCCATACTGCTGATCGCCCCGTCGGCCCTCCCGCGGCCGAAGAGCCGCCGGGCCACCACGTATCCCAGACCGGACACCAGCGCCGTGGCCGCCGCGAACGCCACCACCGGCAGATGGGCGAAGCCGGCCGGCCGGGACCCCGACACCATGCTGAACAGGGCTGCGGGCATGGCGACATGGAAGACGAAACGGCCGAGCACGGCCTCGGCCTGCGCCCCGAGGAGGCCGCTGCGGCCGACCGCGTACCCGGCGGCCGTCAGCATCCAGATCGGCCCGAAAGCGGAGAGCAGGGCGTGCATACCCGCCATGATCCCGCCACGCCCGCCCGCCATTCGTACAGGGGTGCGGACGGGCGTACCGCAACAGTCGGACAGGTCCTGCCCGGCGTCGCGTTCCGGGCCGTGCTCAGCCGCTCGTCGTGCTCACCTGGAGCTGCTTGATGCCGTTGAGCCAGGCCGACCGCAGCCGCCGCGGATCGCCGACCAGCCGCAGGTCCGGCAGCACGTCCGCGATGGCGTTGAAGATCAGGTCGATCTCCATCACGGCAAGGGACTTGCCCAGGCAGAAGTGCGGACCGCCGCCACCGAAGCCGAGGTGCGGGTTGGGATCGCGGGTGATGTCGAACTTCTCCGGGCTCTCGAAGACCTCGGGGTCGTTATTGGCCGAGGAGTAGAACATCCCGACCCGGTCGCCCTTCTTGATCTGCTGACCGCCCAGTTCGAGGTCCTGGGTGGCGGTCCGCTGGAAGGAGACCACGGGCGTCGCCCAGCGGACGATCTCCTCGGCGGTCGTCTCCGGCCGCTCGCGCTTGTAGAGCTCCCACTGCTCGGGATGGGTGAGGAAGGCGTGCATGCCGTGGCTGATGGCGTTACGGGTGGTCTCGTTTCCGGCCACGGCGAGCAGGATGACGAAGAAGCCGAACTCGTCCGACAGCAGGTTGCCCTCGCCCTCGGCGGCGACCAGCTGGGAGACGATGTCCTTGGCCGGGCACTCCTTGCGCGCCGCCGCGAGGTTCATCGAGTACGAGACGAGCTCCATGGCCGCCTCGGCGCCGATCTCCTCGGTGATCGCGTACTCCGGATCGTCGTACGAGGCCATCTTGTTGGACCAGTCGAAGATCCTGGTCCGGTCCTCCTGCGGTACGCCGATCAGCTCGGCGATGGCCTGGAGCGGCAGCTCGACGGCGATGTTGTTGACGAAGTCGAACGAGCCGTCGGCGTCCGCGGCGGCCAGCGCCGTCTCGACGATCGAGCGCGCCCGGCTGCGCAGCGCCTGTTCCAGGGAACGGATGGCGCGGGGGGTGAAGCCGCGCTGGACGATCTGGCGGACCCGGGTGTGCTCGGGCGGGTCCATGTTCAGCATGATCAGCTTCTGGACGTCGATCTGGTCGCGGCTGATCGTCTCGTTGAAGCGGATCACCGCGGTGTTGGTGTTGGACGAGAACAGCTCGGGACGGGTCGAGACGTACTTGACGTCCGCGTGCCGGGTGACGACCCAGTAGCCCTCGTCGTCGAAGCCGGAGATGCCGGCGGGCTGGGTGCACCACCAGACCGGTGCGGTCTCGCGCATCCGGGCGAACTCCGGGTGCGGTATGCGGGCTTGGAGCAGATCGGGATCGGTGAAGTCGAACCCTTCGGGCAGATGGGGGCAGGGCATCGGCAACTCCAGGTCGGTCCGAGAGCCGCCCGAGCAATGTCTGACGACCCATCAGATGTTGCCCGAAAGGTAGTAACGAGTTCTACAACTGACAAGAGGCGTGGCCGGATCTGTTGCGTGAAGCATCCGTGAACCAGGCCGGATTGTGGTGGGTGCTGACGGTGAAGCATGGGCAAGGTCCGTGCAAGCCCCTTGCGTACCGGGGGTAATCCTCATAAGACTGCACGCAGAACTAGAACGCGTACTAGTTCCTTCCGTGGGCGCCGGGACGCCTCTGCGGAAGTGCGAGGAGAGGACGAGCTCATGGCCGCGGAACCCGTCATCGTCGAAGCCGTACGCACTCCCATCGGCAGGCGCGGAGGCGCGCTCGCCAATCTGCACCCGGCCTATCTGCTGGGTGAGACCTACCGTGAACTTCTCGGCCGGACCGGCATCCAGGCCGACTGCGTCGAACAGATCGTCGGCGGCACCGTCACCCATGCCGGCGAACAGTCCATGAACCCCGCGCGCAACGCCTGGCTCACCGTGGGGCTTCCGTACGAGACCGCCGCGACGACCGTGGACTGCCAGTGCGGCTCCTCGCAGCAGGCCTCCCACATGGTCGCCAACATGGTCGCGGCCGGGGTGATCGACGTCGGCATCAGCTGCGGGGTCGAGGCGATGTCGCGGGTGCCGCTCGGCAGCGGCTCCAAGCACGGGCCGGGCAAGCCGTGGCCCGACGAGTGGAACGTCGACCTGCCCAACCAGTTCGAGGCCGCCGAGCGCATCGCCCGCAAGCGCGGCCTCACCCGCGAACACGTCGACTCGCTCGGTCTGATCTCGCAGCAGCGGGCGGCCGCCGCCTGGGCCGAGGAGCGCTTCAAACGGGAGACGTACGCGGTCCAGGTGCCCACCACCGAGGCGGAACAGGCCGCCGGGCAGGGCATGTGGCGGCTGGTCGACCGCGACGAGGGGCTGCGCGACACCACGATGGAGGGGCTCGCCGGGCTCAAGCCGGTGATGCCCACCGCCATCCACACCGCGGGCAACTCCTCACAGATATCCGACGGCGCCTGCGCGGTCATGTGGGCGTCCAAGCGCATGGCACGGGCGCTCAAACTCAAGCCGCGGGCCCGGATCGTGGCCCAGGCACTGGTCGGCTCCGACCCGCACTTCCACCTCGACGGACCCGTCGACGCCACCCGTGCGGTGCTCGGCAAGGCCGGGATGTCGCTCAAGGACATCGACATCGTGGAGATCAACGAGGCCTTCGCGTCGGTCGTGCTGAGCTGGGCCCAGGTCTTCGAACAGGATCTGGAGAAGGTCAACGTCAACGGCGGTGCGATCGCGCTCGGCCACCCGGTCGGCGCCACCGGGGCCCGGCTGATCACCACGGCGCTGCACGAACTGGAGCGCAGGGACAAGGAGTTCGCGCTGATCACCATGTGCGCGGGCGGAGCGCTGGCCACCGGAACGATCATCCAGCGGCTGTAGCCGCGCAGGGTGGTGGGACGCCCCGGCCCGAGGGTGCTGCCAGGTACACCCCCGGGCGGGGGTGTACGCGGATGTCGGCGCCGGCCGCGGTTGCCTAGCGTCGGGGTCATGGAAAACAACGCGAGCAACTCCACCCGGGCGAACGGGACTCGACGACTCCTGGCCGCCGCCACCGTGGTGGTCCTCGCCGCACTGAGCACGGTTCCGGCCGCGGCGGCCGGGCACTCGGCGCCCGGCCGCCAGGCCTCCGCGCGGCACGCGGCCCTGCCCGCCGCCGCCCAGCGGCACGACGCGCGCGGCGGACTCCTCGCCCTCACCCCCGTCGCCCGCGTCGGCCGGGCCGGCGTCGCGGACTTCCTCGCCACGGCGGGCATGGACACGGCCACCGTCAGACACGGCGTCCGGGCCTACCGCCTCACCTACCGCACCGTCACCCCGCAGGGCGGTCCCACCACCGCCACCGGGCTCCTCGTGCTCCCCGAGGGCGGCGCCCACCGGCTGGACCTGGTGTCCGACACCCACGGCACGATGGTCCACCGCGACTACGCGCCCTCGGTCGGCGAGGACTCCGGCCGCTACGCCGCCTACCTCCACGCCTCGGCGGGGCGGGCGGTCGCCGCCCCGGACTACCTGGGCCTGGGCAGGGGCCCCGGATTCCATCCGTACATGGACACCCGGTCCGCCGTCACCGCATCGCTCGACATGCTCCGCGCCTCGCGCACCGCCGCCCTCCGGCTGGGCCGCCCGCTCACCGGTGACGTGTACGCGAGCGGCTTCTCGCAGGGCGGCCAGGTGGCCATGGCGCTGGGCAGGGCGCTGGAGAGAGGCGCCGACCGGCGCCTCACCCTGCGGGCCCTGGCCCCCGTGTCGGGACCGTACGACATCGAGCACGCCGAGGCCCCCGGCACCTTCGACGGCAGCATCAACCCGACGAGCGCGATCTTCTACATGACGTACTTCCTCACCGCGCAGAACCGGCTCCACCCGCTCTGGAAGGACCCCTCCGAGGCCTTCCGGGAGCCGTACGCGGACATCGTCGACGGTCTCTTCGACACGAACCACACGGAGGAGGAGATCTTCCGGGCCCTCCCCGCGACGCTGAAGGAACTGCTCACCGACGACTACTACCGGCAGATCCAGCACCCGAGCGGCGCCCTGCTCGCCGCGTACCGCGCCCAGGACGGCAACTGCGCCTGGAAGCCGGACGTCCCGGTACGGCTCTACTCCTCGTCGGGCGACACCGACGTGCCGATCGCCAACGCCCGTCACTGCGCGGCCGACCTGGCGAAGCGGGGCGTCGAGGCGCCGGTGACCGACCAGGGGCCGGTCAGTCACAACGAGACGTATCTGAAGTCGGGTCCGCAGATCGTGCGCTGGTTCGACGCCGCGGCGGCGCGACGCTGACCCCGGGCGCGGACGCCGACAACCCCGACCGCACCGCGGTCGGGGTTGTCGGTCACTGCCGGACGGGAGTCCGGGCCGGCTCGGTACCAGCTGTCGGACTGCCGTTTCGTACGGGACGAAGGTCCTGTGGGTGCCCTCACTCGTCCGGGACGTCGAATGTGACCTGGGCCCCGAAGGCGGCGCGCCGGGTGGCCCTGCGCAGCGCCTTCAGGAGCGCCGTCCCGACGGTCAGCGTCAGTACGACGGTGAGCACGGCCCGGCCCAGGTCCCAGCCGGCCGAGGTGGCCGTGCAGTACGCGAGGAAGCGCACCAGGTTCTCCGGCAGCGGGTCTCCGGGATGGAAGGAGATGCCCGAACCGAGGCCCGGCACGATCGTCCACCCGTACAGATTCATGACCGTCCCGTACGCGAACGCCGCCACCGCCCCGTACGCCGCCAGCATCAGCAGCTCGGCGCGCCCGCGCAGCCGGTCCGGCCCCGGCAGCAGCCCCGCGCCCATCGTGAACCAGCCCATCGACAGCATCTGGAACGGCATCCACGGGCCCACCCCGCCGGTCAGCAGCGCGGACGCGAACATCGTCACCGAGCCGAGCACGAAGCCGAAGCCGGGCCCCAGCACCCGCCCGCTCAGCACCATCAGGAAGAACATCGGCTCCAGCCCCGCCGTGCCCGCCCCCAACGGCCGCAGCGCGGCGCCGACCGCGGCCAGCACCCCCAGCATCGCCACCGCCTTCGCGTCGAGCCCGGCGTCCGCGATCATCGCGACCACCACCCCGACCAGCAGCGGCAGCAGCGCGGCGAACAGCCAGGGGGCGTCCTGCGCATGGGCGAGACCCGAGTCGGGCCCGGCCAGCAGCGGCCAGCCGAAGGCGACCACGCCGATCGCGCTGATCAGCACCAGCGCCGCGACGGCCCGCGGCCCGAGCCGCACCGGCCGCGTCCCGCGCCCGGTCGTTCCGCTCATGCGACGCCCCCCAGCGCCTCGCGCACCTGCGTCACGGTCAGCCACTCCTGAGGGGCCAGGACCTTGGCGATCTGCGGGGCGAACGCCGGGGACGACACCACGACCTGCGCGGTCGGCCCGTCCGCCACCACCTCACCGTCGGCGAGGATCACCACCCGGTGCGCCAGCTCGGCGGCCAGCTCCACATCGTGCGTGGCCAGCACGATCGCATGGCCCTCGGCCGCCAGTGCGCGCAGCACCCCGACGAGCCGGGCCTTCGCCGCGTAGTCCAGGCCCCGGGTCGGCTCGTCCAGGAGCAGCAGCGGGGGCCGGGCGGTGAGCACGAGGGCGAGCGCCAGGGCGAGCCGCTGCCCCTCGGAGAGATCACGGGGGTGGGTGCCGTCCGGTACGCCGGGCAGCAGCTCGGACACCAGGGCCCGGCAGCTGCCCGGCGCGGCGCCCGCGTCGGCGTCCGCCGCCGCGCACTCGGCGGCGACCGTGTCCGTGTACAGCAGATCGCGCGGCTCCTGCGGTACCAGGCCGACCCGGCGCACCATCTCGCGCGGCGGCGTGCGGTGCGGGGTCCGGCCGCCGACCAGGACGCTGCCGGAGGTCGGCTCGACCATGCCCACGAGGGCGGCGAGCAGCGTGGACTTGCCCGCGCCGTTACGCCCCATCAGTGCGACGGTCTCGCCGGGCGCGACGGTGAGCGTCACCCGGCGCAGCGCCTCGATCCGGCCGCGCCGCACCCCGAGGCGCTCGATCCGGGTGGTGGCGTCGGTGACGGGCTCGGGCACGGCGCTCTCCCGCGGATCGCGGCCGAACAGTCTGGCCAGGGCGCCCCGCCGAACGGCGGGGCGGGGGGCGGCGACCACCTCGGCCGGCAGCCGCGGCCCGTCCGCACCGGAGACCGGCCCCGGCCGCTCGCCCGCCAGGGACGCGCGCATCCCCGAGGCCCGCCGCCGGGCGTCCCGCACCGAGAGCGGCAGCGGGTCCCAGCCCGCCAGCCGCCCCAGGGCCACGACCGGCGGGTGCACCGGCGACACCGCCATCACGTCGGCGGGCGGCCCCATCACCGGGGCGGCGCCCGGAGCGGGCAGCAGGACGACCTGGTCGGCGTACTGGACCACGCGCTCCAGCCGGTGCTCGGCCATCAGGACCGTCGTCCCCAGGTCGTGGACGAGCCGCTGGAGCACCGCGAGGACCTCCTCGGCCGCTGCGGGGTCCAGCGCGGACGTCGGCTCGTCCAGCACCAGGACCCGGGGATGCGGGGTGAGGACCGAACCGATCGCGACCCGCTGCTGCTGACCGCCGGAGAGCGTGGCGATCGGCCGGTCCCGCAGCCCGGCGAGGCCCAGCAGGTCGAGGGTCTCCTCGACCCGCCGCCGCATCACGTCCGGGGCCAGGCCCAGCGACTCCATGCCGTACGCCAGCTCGTCCTCGACCGTGTCGGTCACGAAGTGGGAGAGCGGGTCCTGACCCACCGTGCCGACCAGATCGGCCAGTTCACGCGGCTTGTGCGTACGGGTGTCGCGCCCGCCGACGGTGACCCGCCCGGTCAGCCGTCCCCCGGTGAAGTGCGGCACCAGCCCCGACACGGCACCCAGCAAAGTCGACTTACCGACCCCCGACGGCCCGACGAGCAGCACCAGTTCACCCTCCGGAACGGTCAGATCGACCCCCGACAGGGTGGGGCGCCCGGTCCCCTCGTACTGCACCGAAACATCGTCGAACCGGATCACACCTGCTCCTCGAAGCCTGTGGGGGAAGGCGGGACGGGCGCGACCAGCGCGGGCAGCAGACCGATCAGCACCGCGGCGGCGGGCCACAGCGGCAGCACCGGCGCGGTCAGCGGTACGACCCCGGGGTGCAGCGCCGCCGGATCGGCGCTGCCCGCCCAGATCATCGCCACCGCGACCGCCGCACCGGAGCCCGCGACCAGCCAGGCCCGTACGCCCCACCGGTCGGGCCGGTAGCGGGTCCGCACCGAACGCGCCCCGCCGAGGCGCAGCCCGGCCATCGCCGCGACCAGACCGGCGATCAGCAGCGGCAGCCCGTACACCGCACCCTGCGCGGCCAGCAGCCCGTACGTACCGGCGCAGACACCGAGCAGCCCGCCGAGGGTGAGGACGTTCGTGGTGTGCCGTACGGCCGCCGGCACCCGCGCGGTGCGCCCGTAGCCGCGCGCGTCCATCGAGGCCGCCACCGCGACCGACCGCTCCAGCGCCCCCTCCAGGACCGGCAGCCCGATCTGGAGCACGGCCCCGACCCCGCCGGTCGCCCGGCCGCGCAGCCGACGGGCGGTGCGCAGCCGCACCACGTCGGTGACCATGTTCGGCGCGAACGTCATCGCGACGACGACGGCCACCCCGGCCTCGTACAGCGCACCGGGCAGCGACTTCAGCAGCCGGGCCGGGTTGGCGAGCGAGTTCGCCGCACCGACGCAGATCAGCAGGGTGGCCAGCTTCGCCCCGTCGTACAGCGCGAAGAGCAGCTGCTCGGCGGTGACCCGGCCACCGATCCGGACGCCCTTCGCCCAGTCCGGCAGCGGCACCTCGGGCAGGGTGAACAGCCCATGCGTGCCGGGGACCGGCGATCCGAGGAAGACCGAGAAGAGCAGCCGCACCCCGATGACGAACAGCCCGATCTTGATGAACGCCCCGTACGACCGGGCCCACGGCGCGTCCGTCCGGCGCGCGGCCACCACATAGCCGGCCACGCCCACCAGCAGCCCGAGCAGCAGCGGGTTCGTGGTCCGGGACGCGGCGGTGGCGAGCCCCAGCGCCCACAGCCACCACGCCCCGGCGGGCAGCGCGTTGCTCCGGGTCGCGGCGGGCGCGCGCCAGGCGGGGGCCGGGGAGGGGCCGGTGCCGCGGCCGGGCGCCGTGCGGCCCGTGGCGCCGGTCACCGGGCTCTCCCCGATGCCGGCCGTCGAGCCGTTCATCCGCGGCGGCGGCGGGCCTGCGCGACTGCGGCGATGCCGAGCAGAAGGACCGCGCCGACCCCGACGAGAACCCCGGCGGACGGCCCGCCGCCGTCGGAACCACCGGTACCGGCGGCAGCGGACGTCGGAGGGGACGCGTCCGCCGTGGCCGGTCGGCCGCTTTCGGCACCGGTGGTTCTGGAGACCTGCTCACCGCACCCCGTGGCCGGGTAGCCGGTGATCGCGCAGAGCAGCGCGTCACTCCCGTAACGCAGCGGCTCGGCCACCGACGCGAGCGCCTCGGCGCTGCTCGCGTCCTTCGGGATCTGCGCGCACGCGGTACGCGGCGGGGGCGGGGTCTCCCCCTCCGGCGCATCGGCGGCGGTGCCGGCGTCGATGACGAGCGCGACCCGCTTGGTGCCGTGCCGGGCCGGGGTGGCCGCGCAGATCTTCGAGAAGTCGGGGGAGCGGCGCGGCTTCGCCGCGTCCTGGGAGTCGGCGCTCACGGCGAACCGGAAGCCCTGCACCGAACCGTCGTCCGGCCGGACCAGGGACGGCCCCTGGGTGGCGTACGCCCACCCGCTGCCGGACCCCTCCCAGAAGGACCAGTAGCGGTAACCCGCCGCCTGGGCCGTGCCCGTGCCGAGCACGGCCAGGACGGCGCCCAGGACCACCAGCAGCGCGGTGGTCCTGCCGGCACGCCTCACAGCTGCTGGTTCTTCCGGCGGCCGCTGATCAGGAATCCGGCGCCCGCGCCGACGGCGAGCCCGATCCCGACGAACCACCAGACACCGCCGATGCCGTCCCCGTCGCCGCTGTCCTTCCGCTCCTCCTCGGTGGCGCTCGCGGTCGGCTTCTTCACGGCGGCGGGCGCGGGCCCGGTCGCGTTCAGCCGGGCGACGAGGTCGGCGCCGCCGAAGTCGTGCACGTCGGCGCCGGTCGAGTGGGCGGCCATGACCAGCTGGGCGTAGGCGGCTGGGCCGCTCTGCTCGGCCCAGCCGGCGGAGTTCTTCGCCAGCCAGTCGACGGACGCGGCGGCCTTGTCCTTGTGCCCGGAGGCGGACAGGGCGACGACCGCGTCGGCGGTGTTGCCGAAGTCGGGCTGCGGGGCGCTGTCCTCGGCCCCCGGCATCGGCGGCTGGTCGAGGTGACCGGTCTTCGCGAGGGCCCCGGCGAGGTAGTAGGCGCCGTTCTGGGCGGCCTGCTCCGGCTTGAGCGGGGTGTCCTTGTGACAGCTGGGGTCCTTGACCGCGGCGTTGTTGCCGACGACGAGCCCCTTGCCGAGCGAGCCGAGCACGCCCGCCGCGGTGGCGTCCCCGTTGGCGACGAGCTTGCCGGCCTTGTCGGGCTGGTAGGCGAAGGCGCCGCCGTCCTTGCCGCCGCAGGGGATGGCGAAGGCCAGCAGGGCGTCGTACGGGGTCTTGCCGCCGTCCGTCGTCACGTCGCCGAGCTTCTCCCCGGCGCGGGCGAGGGCGCCGATCACGATCGAGGTGGAGTTCGCGTCACTGGCCCCGCCGGCGGTGTACCCCCAGCCGCCGTCCTCGTTCTGCACGGACTTCAGCCAGTCGACCCCGGTGGCGACGAGGTCCGCGTGCCCGCCGACCTCGTGGAGCGCCTGCACGGCGGCCGCCGTCGCATTGGTGTCGATCATGGTCTTGGCGTCGCACGGCACGGAGGAGTCGGGGCGGTACGCGGGAAACGCCCCGCTGTCGCACTGCTGCCCGATCAGCCAGTCGACCGCCTTCGCGGCGGGCGTGACACCCACGGCACGCTGCGAGACGAAGGCCAGCGACTGCCGCCACACCCCGTCGTACGTCGGGTCCGTCGTGCCGTACAGCCCCGAGGGCAGCGCCGCGGACGGCGAGGGGGAGGGGGACGGCGCGGCTACCGCGGCCGGGGCTGCGGCCGCACAGAGCACGGTGGCGGTGGCGGCGAGCGCGGCTGCGCTGCGGCGTACGGTCATGGCGGGCGGGGCCTCTCCTGCGGGAAACCGGGCACAGGCACACTCAGGCACCAGGCTCCGGCTCCGTATACCTCGACGGTGCCGGCCACCGGGGTCCCGATGGCGCGAGCCGGTCACGACACGGACAGGGCATTCCGGCTCGCCGCCGGTGACGGCGGTTCACGGGACGGGTCTCCCCCGCTCGAACGGAGTCGAGGGCTTGGGGAAGGGTCAGCGCCGGATTCGCACCGGCTTCCCCCTGAACGGGCGTGATGACGACTCGCACACTCTACCGGGCGGGTACAACGAGAGCCCTGGCCGGTCGCTGTCGCCGGGGCGGGATACGGAGGGGGCGGCCGGGCCGGGCTGTTGGGAATCCGCCGTCACCCCTCAGTGACCGGCCTGTGGCTCGGGACTACCCGGTGGGGGCGGGTCCGCAGCCAGTACGAGCGGGCAGCGGCAGTCAGCGCGGCCCCGTATACGGCGAACGCGGCCATGCCGATCCAGGCGACCAGCAGGGCGTCGCCCGAGGCGTGGAAGTCGCCGCGCCGCATCGTCACCACACCGGCCGTGCACAGGGCCGTGTAGCCGATCCCGAACACCCCGTACGGAGCCAGGGTGGCGGCGCCGACGAACGCCGGGGCCAGGGGGAGCCAGCGAGGGACCCGTCTGCCGCGCAGCCACGGCGTCCAGCGCGGGAAGACCTGGCCCCACGGGCGGACCAGGCCCCACAGCAGGAAGACGCCGAGCGCGGCCAGCAGCACGGTGCCGTCCAGGCCCCAGGACTCCAGAGTGAGCCAGATTCCCGACGCACCGTTGCGCCGGGAGACCGCGAGCATCTCGTCGCCGCTCACCCCCGCGAAGGTGCCGCCGGACACCCAGACGAGCTTCATCCCCGCGTAGGGGAGAAAGGCCGCCGTCCCGGCACGGGCGGCGAGCTGGACCGGCCTGGAGGCCGCGGAAGGGGCCCGCACCGCGGCCGCGGCGGCCGGGCCGCGGCCGGACTGTGCCGTGGCCGCGAGCAGCAGGGCCCCGACGGCTGCCAGCGCGTGGTGCGCGGCGGCCACCGCACTGTCCACCCCCTGGCCGAAGACGAGGGTGATGACGTCCATCAGCAGGCCGAACGCGGCGATCCCGGCGAGCGCGCAGACCACCCGCAGCAGCCCCCGTACCGCGGGCCGCGGGCCGTACCGCACCACCGCTCCACAGGCCAGGACCGCCAGCGCCCCCACCGCCGTGAACCCCCAGTCCAGCGCCGAGGCCCCCGGGGCGCCGCCCAGGTGGAGCAGCGGCGTCCCGGTCAGCGCACATGCCAGGGCGAAGCCGGTGTACGTCACCGCCCACGCCATCGCGGCCCGGTCGGCCCAGTACGGCCACCGCTGCCACCACACGCGCCGAGGCGCCCTCGTCGTTCCTGCCGCACCGGTCATGCACTGAACATCGCAGGGACGCGGTGCCGCGACATCAAGCGCGGGGACGAGCTCCTCCGTCGGTCGGGTGAGTACCTTCTACGACCCAGGTATGCCGCGCACGGCGGCTCGTACATGAATGGCCCGGCGAGAATGGATCAGCGCCCTTCGGCCGGCATCGCATGCGTGGACACCGGAACCGAAAGCACAGGGGCCCGTGATTCCAACCGGAATGGGCGAGGTGTAAGCGAAGACCGGGACAGGGCGTCAGGGAATTGTTTCCCGTTCCCGACGGGTCAGTGGCTGCCCGCGTCATCGCCCTCGTAAGCAAGTTGGCTTTTCGCTCCGGAATGGGGCGCCGCCCCGGTTGTGGAGCGGATGCCTCCCCGGCCGGGGTCCGGCTCCTCGGCCCGTCCCATGGGTTTTCCGGCGGGACGCAGGGAAATCGCCAGCACAGCCGCTCCGAGGAGTGCGATGAGCATGACCCAGACCGCGCCGACGTGCATGGCGTGAACGAACGCGTCATCGGCGGCGTGCGCGAGGGCGGGCCGGTGCATCGCGGTGGCGACATGCCGGGCCTGTTCGGCGGAGATCCGCGCCCGGTCCTGCGCCGGCCCGGGTACCTCGCTCAGCGCGGGTTCGATCGCACGCCGGTACACGATCGACATGATCGTGCCGCCGACCGCGATCCCGATCACGCTGCCGGTCTGTCGCACGGTATTGGTGACGGCCGACCCGGCCCCGGCCCGGTCCAGCGGCAGGGAGCTGATCAACGCCGCCGTCACCGTGCCGATCACCATGCCGATCGAGAGGCCCTGGACGAACAGCAGGATCTCGATCCAGGCGAGTGGGGTGTGCAGTCCGAGGAACCCGTACGCGCCCATGGCGAGCGCCGCCGCGGTGAGCGTCGGCACGGTGACAGGGCGCAGCGACCAGCGGCGGACCAGACCCGCGCCGAGGGGCGCCCCCAGGAGCGCGCCGAGCGCGGTCGGGAGGCTGGCCAAGCCCGCCTCCATCGGCGAGAAGCCGCGTGTGCCCTGCAGGTAGAACGCGCTGTAGAAGGTGACGGCGGCTATGGCGAAGAAGAGCAGTCCGAGCGCCGCGTTGCCGCCGCCGAACGCACGTTGCGCGAGCAGCCGGGGATCGAAGCCGGGCATCCTGCTTCGCAGCTCGACGAGCACGAAAGCGGCCAGCAGGCACAGCCCGACAGCGATCGGCGCCCAGACGTCCGTACGGCTCCAGGCGGCCATCTGACCCGCGCGGATCAGCCCGTAGGCCAACGCCGCGAGCCCGCTGATCGACAGCAGCATCCCGGCCGGGTCCAGCGGCCGCCGGACGGGGCTGCGGAAATTCGGGACCAGTACGGCGATCCCGAGCAGCGCCAGGACCACGACCGGTGCGTTGACCAGAAAGACCGAGCCCCACCAGAAGTGGTCGAGGAGCAGCCCCGCCAGCACCGGGCCCGCAGCCATTCCGACACCGGCGGCTGTCGAGGAGATGGCGATGGCGGTGGCCCGCGCGGGACCGGTGAAGGTCCACATGAGGATGGCCAGGTTGGCGGGCACGATCAGCGCGCTGCCCACACCCATCACGGCCCGGGCGGCGATCAGCTGGCTCGCGTCGCCCGCGTACGCCGCCCACACCGAGGACCCGGCGAAGACCACCAGGCCGGTCGCGAGCACTGTCCGGTGACCGAAGCGGTCACCCAGTGCGCCCGCGGTGAACATCAGGGTGGCGAAGGCCAGGGTGTACGAGCCCGTGGCCCATTGAAGCTCGGCCGGTCCGGCGTCCAGTCCGCGAACCGGGTCGGCGAGGGTCTCCAGGGTGGTGCTCAGGACGGTGTTGTCGAGCCAGATCAGCAGCAAACACAGCATGAGAACGGCAAGGATCAACTGCTGCCTGGACTTCGGCAGCGTCGGGGACGCAGTCATGAATACCCTCGGGTGCGATCGGTAAAGACCTGACGACCGGACCGTAAGTAATCATCACGCCTCTGTCAATTCCCAAGTGCCTTAAAAAACAAAGGTTTTGACGATTGATGGAGGGCACGGCTCCGAGCCCCTGTCAATTCCCGAGTGCCGTGAATGGGATGCCGATTAAAGATAATTCGGTGGGCATGAATTAACGCCTCCTGTCAATTTCCGGGCCCGCTGTTCCGCCTCGCACGTCGTCCGGCCTGCTGAGGCGGCGCTGTCGCCGGGCCGTGTGTCCCTGGCCTGACGCGGGCCCGGCGAGGCCGAGGAGGTCCAGCGGCCGGCGGAAGGGCCCGCAGGAAATCTCGGGCGGCCGGCCGTGGACGGTTTCCGGGCGGAGCCGGGTCTCACGCCCGGCGGGTGAAGTCCATGGTCCAGTTCGTCGTCCAGTTGGCCCCGCCGTCGACGGAGAAGGCCTGCTCCCAGCGGGCGGTCCTGTCGGTGATGCCCGACCACAGGAAGCGCACGCGCACCGCCCTGCCCGCGTAGGTGTCGTCACCGTGGAACTCGCCGACCCCGTCGGCCCGGAAGCGTCCCCGTACCGGAGGGTCCAGGCGCCCGACCGTGCTGTTGGACCAGTTGAGGGACCACTCCTTGGTCTCCCGGTCGAACAGGCGGAGTGTCAGGCCCTTGAAGCCCTGGTCCGGGCAGTCGGCCTCATCGACGTTCGCCGCCCCCGCGAACAGGCTCCAGCAGCGGCTGACCCCGCTGAACCGCTGCCGGCCGCTGTCCGGATCGAGGAAGTCGACCAGCCTGTCGTGGGCCACGTCCCACTCGCCGACGAGGAAGTCGAAGTCGTTCACGCGCGTCCTCCCGTCGTGCCCTCGGCCACCGAGTCGGCGAGGTATCCGTCCAGATCCGGGTGCTCCGGCGCGAGCATGTGCCGGACCCAGGCGTCGCGTTCGTGGGTGAGCGGCGGGAGCTCCCACACACAGCCGATCCACGGCCGGCTCTGTACGGCGAAGTGCGCCGGGTCCAGGTCGGGGCAGTCCAGGGCCGGCTGGCCCGCCGCCGCACCGCGGAAGTGCAGCACGTTGTCCCAGACCCAGCTGTACGCGTTCAGGTACGCGCCGGTGTCGCCGCCCCGGTGCAGCACCACGAAACCTGCCGCCGGGGTGCCGTCCCGCGCGGGCAGCAGCTCGGGCAGGACGGCGTACGCCGCCCTCTCGACCTCGGGAGCGATGCCGGCCGGGTCGGCCGTCACGTGGTAGCGCTTGATGCGGCGGCCGTCCACCTCGATCGGTGGCGGAGTCCTCAGGAACTTCTCTTCGAAAGCCATGCCCGCACGCTAGGACCGGTCCACTGACATCTTCTGTCAGTGAAGTGCGGGAGAATTCTCGTCATGCGCGCCAGCCGACTCGTCTCGATCCTGCTGCTGCTCCAGACCCGGGGCCGGATGACCGCCGCCGAGCTCGCCGGTGAGCTGGAGGTCTCGGTGCGGACCGTCTACCGGGACGTGGACGCGCTGCACGCGGCCGGTGTCCCGTTGTACGGGGACGCGGGCCACCGGGGCGGCTACCGGCTGATCGAGGGCTACCGCACCCGCCTGACCGGTCTCAGTACGCAGGAGGCGGGGGCGCTGTTCCTGTCCGGCATCCCGGGACCGGCGGCGGAGCTCGGGCTCGGCTCGGTGCTGGCCGCGGCGCAGCTGAGGGTGCGCGCGGCCCTGCCGCCCGCACTGCGGGAGCACGCCGGCCGGATCCAGGAGCGGTTCCACCTCGACGCACCCGGCTGGTACGCCGGGGCGGACCCGGTCCCGTTCCTGCCCGCCGTGGCCGACGCGGTGTGGAACGGCCGTGCGCTGCGCCTGCGTTACCGGCGCTGGCGGGAGCCCACGGACGTGGACCGGAGGCTGGAACCCTACGGACTGGTCCTCAAGGCCGGGCGCTGGTACGTGGTCGCGGGCCCCGGACCGCGTACGTACCGGGTGGACCAGATCCTCCGACTGGAGTCCCTGGAGGACGACTTCACCGTTCCCGAGGGGTTCGACCTGGTCGGCTACTGGCAGGCTCGCCAGACGGAGTTCCATGCCTGGCTGCACACCGCGGACGCCGTCGTCCGGGTGTCGCCCGAAGGCGCCGCCCGGTTGACGGGTGCGGCGGCGCGGGCGCTGCACGCCACCGGCGAGGTCCAGCCCGACGGCTGGACCCGGGCCGCTCTCCCGGTGGAGTCCATGGACCGGGCCTGCCGTGAGTTCCTGGCCCTGGGCGCCGAGATCGAGGTCCTCGAACCGGCGGAGCTGCGTGCCCGGATGGCGGCGACGGCTCGCGCGATCGCCGCGCTGAACGGCGGCTGACTCTCCGGTGGGAGGGCCGCTGGGCTCAGCCCGGGTGGGGCGCTGCCCGGTGCTCCAGGAGGGTGGCAGGGCCACGTCGGCCGGCGGGGCGGGCGCGCCCGTCGTCACACCGCCACGAACGTCACCGGCCCGCTGCCCGCGACCGCTTCCGCGCGGCCCAGTTTCACCAGTCGGCGCAGATGTGCCTCGGCCTCGGAGACGGCGATGTTCCGTGACCCGTAAGGGATCTGCTCCCAGGGGCGGTTCCACTCCATCCGCTCTGCCAGCTGCCACGGCGTGAGCGGTTCGGCGAGGAGGCCGAGGAGGCCGGTGAGGCGTTCCTCGTGGTGGTCGAGGAGTTCCCGCACGCGGCCCGCCGCGTCCGGGAACGCGTACTGGTGGGCGGGCAGCACCTCGGCGACCCCCAGGCGGCCGATCCGTTCCAGTGAGGCGAGGTAGTCCCCGAGCGGATCGGTCTCGGTCGCGCTGTCCGGGTCCTCGTAGAGGCCGACATGCGGGCTGATGCCGGGGAGCAGGTGGTCGCCGGAGAAGAGGCGGCCGCGGCCGGGCAGGTTGGCCGGGTGGTCCTCCTCCAGGTGGAGGCAGACATGGCCGGGGGTGTGGCCCGGGGTCCAGATCGCGCGCAGTCTGCGGCCCGCCAGGTCGAGGAGTTCGCCGGGCACGATCTCGCGGTCCGGGAGCGCGGCCCGCAGGCCGGGCAGGGTGCGCATCCGGCCGCCCTTCTCGCGGGCGGCCAGGAGCGGGGCGATGTGGTCCTCGGGGGCGCCGACCGTCGCCAGCTTCGCCGCGAGGTACGACAGCCAGGTGCCCGGTTCGGACTCCCGGGTGCGGCGCACGATCGCCGTGTCGGCGGCGTGCATCGCGATCCAGGCCCCGGACGCCTCGCGCACCTGGCCGGACAGTCCGTGGTGGTCGGGGTGGTGGTGGGTGATGACCACGCCGTGGATGCCGGTGATGTCCACGCCGACCGCCGTGAGACCGGCCGTCAGGGTGTCCCAGGCCTCCGGGTCGTCCCAGCCCGTGTCGATCAGGACCGGACCCCGGCCGGTGTCGAGGACATGGACCAGGGTGTGGCCCAACGGGTTGTCCGGGATGGGGACTTTGATGCTGTGGACGCCTCCACCGTGGTTCATCACCTGCGTCATGGGCTCCCCATCTCTCCGCGGTCTCGGCGGCGTGCGGGGTACGGCCACGACGCGCCGCGTCCACTGTAACGAGAACTTGTTCCAGTGGTAGCCCCGGTCGACTATCCGATCAGGGTGGCCTTCGGCCGCACGACGCAGAACTCATTGCCCTCCGGGTCCGCGAGTACGGTCCACGACTCCTCGCCGGTCTGTCCGATCTCCACCCGGCGCGCGCCCAGCGCGAGGATGCGCTCGATCTCCGCCTCCCCCTCGGAGGGTTGCGTGGTCAGGTCGAGGTGCAGACGGTTCTTCACGGACTTCGTCTCGGGCGCGGGCATGAAGCAGATGCCCACCGGGGCTGCCGCGTCCGGCCCGATCACCACCTCCCGCTCCCGCTCGGACAGGATGCGCCACTTCAGTACGGCCGCCCAGAAGCGGGCCAGGGCGGGCAGGTCGTGGGTGTCGATGACGATGTGGTGCAGGGAGGCGGTCATGGAGGCCAGTCTGCCCGGTGGGCCGCGCCGCGGGAGTGGTCCCGGAGGCGTCCGGCCACGCTTCGGCCATGTCCCGGCCGTGGACTCCTGGAACTGGAACTGGTATCAGTTCTGACATGTAGTCAGCTGTTGTTCGGATGCATGCCGGACGCAGAACGAAGAATTCAGTCAACGAGTCGGGTCACGTGCCGCGTCGCGGGAGGCAGCAGCCATGAGCGAGCTTGTCGAACACGGAAAACTGTTCATCGGCGGGGAGTTGGTCGATCCGCTCGGGCGGGAAGTCATCGAGGTCATCTCCCCGCACACCGAGCAGGTCATCGGCCGGGTGCCGCACGCCGCCGAGGGGGATGTGGACCGGGCGGTCGCCGCCGCCCGGCGGGCGTTCGACGAGGGGCCCTGGCCCCGGATGACGCCGGCCGAGCGGATCGCCGTCGTCACGCGGATCAAGGACGCGTTCGCCGTGCGGTACGAGGAGATCGCCCGGGTCATCAGCTCGGAGAACGGCACCCCGTACAGCTCCAGCGTCATGGTGCAGGCCCTCGCCGCGATGATGGTGTGGGACGCGGCGATCACCGTCGCCCGCACCTTCCCGTACGAGGAGCGCCGGGACGGGGCGCTGGGGCCACTGCTCGTACGCCGGGAGCCCGTCGGGGTGGTCGCCGCCGTGGTGCCGTGGAACGTGCCGCAGTTCACCGCCGCCGCCAAACTCGCGCCCGCGCTGCTCGCCGGGTGCTCGGCCGTCCTGAAGGTGTCGCCCGAATCGCCGCTCGACGCCTACCTCCTGGCCGAGATCGTCGCCGAGGCCGGGCTGCCCGAGGGCGTGCTGTCGATCCTGCCGGCCGACCGCGAGGTGAGTGAGTACCTGGTCGGGCATCCCGGCGTCGACAAGGTCTCGTTCACCGGGTCCGTCGCCGCCGGGCGGCGGGTCATGGAGGTCGCCTCGCGCAACCTCACCCGCGTCACCCTGGAACTGGGCGGGAAGTCCGCCGCCGTGATCCTCCCCGACGCCGATCTGGACGCCGCCGTCGCGGGCATCGTGCCCTTCGCCTGGATGATCAACGGGCAGGCCTGCGTGGCCCAGACCCGGATCCTCGTGCCGCGTTCCCGGTACGAGGAGATGGCCGAGGCGTTCGCCGCCGCCGCCGGCGCGCTCAAGGTCGGCGATCCGCTCGACCCGGCCACCGAACTCGGACCGCTCGTCGCGCAGCGCCAGCAGCAGCGCTCCCTCGACTACATCCGGATCGGGCAGGAGGAGGGGGCCAAGATCCTTACCGGTGGCGGGCGTCCGGCCTCTCAGGAGCGGGGGTGGTACGTCGAGCCGACGCTCTTCGGCGGGGTCGACAACTCCATGCGCATCGCCCGCGAGGAGATCTTCGGTCCGGTCATCTGCCTGCTGCCGTACGGCGACGAGGACGAGGCCGTGAGGATCGCCAACGACTCCGAGTACGGGCTCAGCGGCAGCGTCTGGACCGCCGACACCGAGCGCGGCATCGACATCGCCCGCCGGGTCAGGACCGGCACGTACAGCGTGAACACCTTCAGCCTCGACATGCTCGGGCCGTTCGGCGGCTACAAGAACTCCGGTCTGGGAAGGGAGTTCGGGCCCGAGGGCTACGGGGAGTACTTCGAGCACAAGATGATCCACCTGCCCGCCGGGTACGGGGGAGCGTCCTGATGGGGGACCGGTGGAGCGTCGAGGTCGACCGGAGCGTGTGCATCGGGTCGGGGATGTGCGTGAACCACGCACCGGACGGCTTCCGGCTGGACTCCGCCCGGCAGTCCCGTCCCGTCGACCCCGAGACCGACGCCAACGAGCGGGTCCTCGCCGCGGCCGAGGGGTGTCCGGTCGAGGCGATCACGGTCGCCCTGGCCGACTCGGGGGAAGTGGTGTTCCCCCCGGAGGACTGAGAGCCGTTGCGTGATGCCTGCCGCCCGCTCGGGGTGTGGCCTGCCATACCCCGAGCGGGCGGCGGACCGCAGTGACCGGGCGGGCGGTGGTGCGACAGAGTCACCAGCATGTCCACAACGTCACCACCCACCAGCCCGCCCGGACCGTCCCGTACCGCAGGTGTCCCCGCCCGCGCGGTCACCGTGCTCGCCGCTCTCGCCGTGGCTCTCGTCCCCGCCTTCGTACTCGCCCCCGGCCCGGTGGCGGGGAGCATGTCGGGCGGTGGCTACGGCGACCGGCGCGAGCTCGACGACCGTCTCTCCGCGTCGTTCGTCGACTACTGGGAATCCGGTGGGCGGAGTCTTCCCCCTGGTCTGCAGGGCGTCGTCGACTACTGGTCCCGCTACCACGTGGTCAAGGCCGTGGTCGCCGCGGTCCTGCTGGCCGTGCTCATCGCGCTCGGTGTTCTGCTGCGGAACGCGTTCCTGCGGGCCGGCGCGCTCACCGCGGGAAGGAGGGCCGCTCTCGCGTCCGCCGGGGTGTTCGTCGCGGCGCTCGCACTGTTCTCGCTGGCGATGGTGATGGCCAACATCCAGGGTGCGCTGGCGCCCTTCTCCTCGCTGATGTCGATGCTGCCGGTCCACGCGTCCCACGGAGAGCTCGCCGACGTGCTCGGTCAGATCAGGCGGCAACTGGCCGGCTACCCGGACGCGGGTGGCCCGACCCCGCCTCCCCTCGAGGTGATGGTCGGCGACTTCGGGCGTTACCACGCCGTGCTGGCCGTGGCCGCGACGGTGGTGGCCCTCTCCTTCGTCGCCATCAGCGCGGTGTCGTGGCGGAGGCTCGCCGGAACAGCGGCGTCCGACCGGCGGACCAGGCGCGTGTTCCGGGCGTCCGGCCTTCTCTGGGCCCTGCTGGCGGCGGCCGTCGCCGTGATCGCCGTGGCGAACACGGCCACCACGGCCGACCCGGCCCCGGCGCTCCTGGCCTTCTTCGAAGGCGGCTGGTGAAGGGACGCCGTCAGGCGTTGAGGTGGGCGAGGACGGCGAGCACCCGGCGGTGGCGCGTGTCGTCGGGCGGCAGGCCGAGCTTCGCGAAGACGTTGCCGATGTGCTTCTCCACCGCGCTGCCGGAGAGCACCATGCGCCGGGCGATGGCCGTGTTGGAATGGCCCTCGGCCATCAGCGCCAGCAACTGCCGTTCCCGCGCGGTCAGTTTCTCCAGCGGGTCGTCCCGTCGCTGCCGGGCCAGCAGCTGGGCGACGACCTGCGGGTCGAGCACCGTCGCGCCACCGGCGACGCGGACCAGGGCGTCCAGGAACTCCTCGACCTTGGCGACCCGGTCCTTCAGCAGGTAGCCGACCGCGCCGGCGCCGTCCGCGAGCAGATCGGCGGCGTAGGACACCTCCACGTACTGGCTGAGCACCAGCACGGGGGCGCCGGGCAGCCGGCTGCGGGCGGTGGCCGCCGCCCGCAGCCCCTCGTCCGTATGCGTCGGCGGCATCCGCACATCGACGACCGACACGTCCGGGCGGTGCGCGAGCACCGCCTCGACCAGAGCAGGGCCGTCACCGACCGCCGCCACCACCTCGTGACCGTCCTCGGAGAGCAGCCGGACCAGGCCCTCGCGCAGCAGCACCGCGTCATCGGCGACGACGATCCGCAGCGGCTCCCGGAACGCGGGGACCACCGGTGCTCCCGGCGCCGCGCCGTCCCCGGTCAGTGACATGGCAGCTCCGCCGTGACCGTCGTCGGGCCGTCCTCGGGACTGTCGACCCGCAGCCGGCCGCCGACCGCCCGCGCCCGGTCGGCCAGACCCCGCAGCCCGTGTCCCTCGGCCGGTGCGGCCCCGCCCACCCCGTCGTCCGTCACCCAGACCCGCAGGATCCCCCCGGTGTGGCGCAGCCCGACCGCGCACCGGCGGGCGTGGCTGTGCTTGGCCACGTTCGTCAGCGCCTCGGCGACCACGAAGTACGCGGCCGTCTCGATGCCGGGCTCCAGCCGGCGGCTCAGGGCAACGGCGTCCAGCTCGGCGGGGACGACGCTGCGCGCGGCCAGGGCGCGCAGCGCCTCCCGGAGTCCCCGGTCGGTGAGGACCGGCGGGGCGATGCCCCGTGACAGGGCCCGTAGTTCGTCCAGCGCCTCCTGGGTCCGCAGGACCGCGTCCGCGAGTGCGGCCCTGACCAGTTCCGGCCTGCTGTCGAAGTGGTGCTGGGCGCGGCCCAGTTCCATCGCCAGCCGGACCAGCTGCTGCTGGGGTCCGTCGTGGATGTCGCGCTCCAGCCGCCGCAGCGCGGCGGTCTCCGCCGTCACCGCCGCGACGGCCTGCGCACGGGCGGTGTCACGCTCCCGCTCCAGTCCGCTGATCCTGCGGTGCAGCGCCGACATGTTCGACAGGAGCGCCTGTCCGAGACCGGCCTGGGCGGAGACGCACACCCGGGTGACCAGCGGCAGGGACGACAGCAGCAGCAGGCCGACCGAGAGGGCGAACGCGATCCGCCCGGACGGTGACGTCAGGCCCAGGCTCAGCGCGACATGGGACCGGTCGCTGCCCGCGTACAGGGTCATGGGCCGCAGCGAGCCGGGCGTGACCTGGTTGCGCAGGGGGTACGTGGCGGTCGCGACCCCCACGAACCACCACAGCCCCGTCACCACCGAGGTGACCAGGACGACGGGGAGCACCAGCACCGCGTGCGCCAGGTCGAGCCACAGCTCCGGGTCGGCCGCGCCGTCCGGCTCCTTCGACCTCGGCCGCCGGCCCGCGCCGCGCGCCCCGCCGGTCCGGGAGCGCACCGCGCCGATCCGCCACCACTCCAGATCGCCGGGCCACCGGGCCAGTGCCAGGGCACGGGCCGTGACGGGCGACCCGCTCGGCACCAGCGAACCGGCCGTCGCGGCGCACAGGCCGCCGGCCGCCAGCAGCAGACCGGCGGCCGCGCTCAACGGCGCGGTGAGGAGATACAGGGATTCCACGAGCGTGCGACGCCCGACGCGGACGGCAGGACCGGCACCCGGCCGCCACCGGCCCGCGACCACGGAGGGCAACGACTCAGCCATGTCCTCAGCATAATCGCGCTCCACGGCAGCGCTCCGGCGCGATGGCCCGGCGGCGGGCGGCGGCATCGCCCGTTGCGCGCGGTGCCGGAACGGTCCGGCACGCAACAGCACAGACGGACACGGCGTGGCCGGGCCCTCAGCGGTCCGAGGCTCCCGACAGCAGGTGCAGGCGCAGCGCCAGTTGGAGTTCCAGCGCGCGGTCCGGCTCGTTCCAGTCCCGTCCCAGCAGCACCTGGATCCGGTCCAGCCGCTGCACCACCGTGTTGACGTGCACGTGCAGTTCGTCCTTGGCCCGGATCAGGCTGCCGCCCGCGCCGAAGTACGCGCCCAGCGTGCGCACCAGGTGGGTGCCGCGCTGGGCGTCGTACTCCAGCAGCGGCCCCAGCGCCGCCGACACGAATCCGTCGACGTCCTGCCCGTTGCCCAGCACCACGCCCAGGAAGCCCAGTTCGTCCACGCACGCGCCCTCGCCCGTACGCCCCAGTACCCGCATCGCCCGCAGGCAGCGCGCTGCCTCCGCGTACGCGGCGGCCAGCTCCCGCGCGCCCCGGGCCGGGCCCGTGGCGGCGACGGTGACCGGCGTCTGGGCCAGCTGGCCGAGCTGCGCCGCCGCCGAGCGGGCCGCGGTCCCGGCCGCCGGGCCGGAGCCGTCCGCCTCGATCAACAGCACCACCGCGCCCGCGTGTTCGGCGCTCACACCATGGATCTCCCCGCCGAACAGATAGCGCATCGCGGCCGGGGCCAGCCGTTCCCGGGCGCCGGTCTCCGCGACCAGCAGCAGATGCGGGCGGTCCAGGTCGATGCCGAGGCGCCGGCCGCGCTCGGCGAGGCCCGCCGGGTCGCGGCCGGTGTCCGTCAGCAGGTCGGCGATCAGTTCGCCGCGGATGCGGTTCTCCGTCTCGGCCACCGTGCGCCGCAGCAGCAGGAGGAGTCCGGTGACCACCGCCGACCGCTCGAACAGCCGGCGGTCGGAGTCGTCCAGCCGCCGGCTGCGGTGCAGCACCAGACCGGCGAGGAGCTCCTGTCCGGCGAGCACCGCGCAGACCACCCGCCCGTCGCGGTGCACGGCGCGGGCCCCCGTACGGGACTCCTCGGCCGCCTCCGCCAGCCACCCGGCGTCCATGCTGTCGGCGGCGAAGCCCGTACCGTCCGGGCGGACCGCCGCCAGCGGGCGACCGCCCGGGTCGTGGATGGTCAGGGGGGAGTCGAGCAGTGCGGCGACGGCCGCCGCCACGTCCTTGACGTCCCGGCCGCGCAGCACCAGGTCCGTCAGCCGGTCGTGCGACTCCTCGGCCCGCCGCATGGCCGCCGAGTGGGCCCGTACGGAGGCGTTGGCCTCGGCCAGTTCGGCGTTCGCCTCCGCCAGTTCGGCGAGGGCCGAGGTGGTGTCGGCCAGGGCGCGGGCGGTGTCGATGGCGATCGCGGCATGGGCGGCCAGCGAGCACAGCAGGGCGACCTCGTCGGGGCTGAAGACCCGGGGCGCCCGGTCGGCCGCGAAGAGGACGCCGATCACCTTCCCCGTACCCCCGCGGCTGGAGCCGAGCAGCAGCGGCACGCCCAGAATGGCGACCAGGCCCTCGTCCAGGACCCCGGCATTGATGTTGTGGGTGTGGCGGAAGCGCTCGTCGGTGCGGTAGTCCGGGGTCGCGTACGGGCTCGCCGTCTGCGCCACGAGACCGCCGAGCCCTTCGCCGAGTTCGAGGCGCAGCCGCTGGAAGAGCAGCGACACCGACCCGTCGGTCACCCGCATGTAGGTGTCGCCCGCCTCCTCGTCCGGGAGCGTGAGGTAGGCCGTGTCCGTCCCCAGCAGCATCCTGGCCCGCCGCACGATCGCCTTCAGCACGTCGTCCAGATCGCGGGAGGCCGCCAGGTCGCCCGCCGTGTCGAAGAGCGCGGTGAGCTGGAGCTCGCGGCGCCGGTGCTGGCGCAGGGCGCCCCTGATCCGCAGCGCGGTGGCCGTGGCCCGCTCCACCTCGGCCAGCTCTCCCGCGGGCACCCCGTCGGCCCGCGCCGTCGAGAGGACCGCGCCCAGCGCCTCGGCGGGGGCGTCGTCGGACAGCAGGTCGAAGAGGTGCCGGAGATGGGGCGCGGCGGAGGGGGACGGTTCAGACATGGCGGCCAGCGTTCGTAGGGGTCGGGTTCGGGCGGCCGGTCAGTTGGCGGTCCAGCCGCCGTCCATGGAGAGCGAGGTGCCGGTGATGTGGCCGGTACGCGGACCGCACAGCCACAGGACGGCCTCGGCGACATCCGCCGGCTCGATCAGCCGTTTGATCGCGCTGCGCTCCAGCATCACCCGCCCCACCACTTCCTCCTCCGAGATGCCGTGCGTACGGGCCTGGTCCGCGATCTGGTTCTCCACCAGGGGGGTGCGTACGTAACCGGGGCTGACGCAGTTGCTCGTCACCCCGTGCTCCGCCGCTTCGAGCGCCACCACCTTGCTCAGCCCCTCCAGTGCGTGCTTGGCCGTCACATAGGCCGACTTGTACGGGCTCGCGCGCAGCCCGTGCACCGACGAGATGTTGACCACGCGCCCCCAGCCGCGTTCGTACATGCCCGGCAGGGTCCGGCGCAAGATGCGGAACGGGGTCTCCACCATGACGCGCTGGATCAGCGCGAAGCGCTCCGGCGGGAACGTGTGGACGGGGGCGACGTGCTGGAGCCCCGCGTTGTTGACCACCACGTCCACGTGGGCCGGCAGCGTGTCGACGACTCCGGGGTCGGACAGGTCCACCACCCAGGCCGTCCCGCCGATCTCCCCGGCCAGGCTCCTGGCGGCCTCCCCGGCCTTGTCCACGACGTGCACATGGGCGCCGGCCGCCGCCAGCGCCTGCGCACAGGCCCGCCCGATCCCGCTCGCCGCCCCGGTCACCAGCGCGGTCCGCCCGGCCAGGAGCGGTGCTGCGGGTACCTGCGCCGGTCCGCCGCCGGGGGAGGGGACGGGGGGCTCGTGATCGGGTCTGCGGGAAGTCTCCATGGCCGTCACCGTAGGTACGCGGGGGCCCGTGTCACACGGGGCCGGTGCACACACCCTCCCGCCCCGGCATGGTGGCGGCGTACATGGTGCGGTGCGGCGCCGGGCAGCCCCGCCGCGCGGCCGCCGGCCTGCACAAGGGACCCGCCGCACACACCCCGCACCCGCGGGTGTCCGCCTGCCACATGGGCGCGGGGGGCGGCTGCTCATAGGTTCCCGCAGCAGCCAGTACCCGCATGTCACCACCCGGGAGGAACCCGTGCGCCCATCCGTCCCCCACCACCGCCCGCCCCGGACGCGCCGCGTCCGGCGCCTGTTCCGGCGCATCGCGTTCACCGCCGTCCTCGGCCTCGTCGCCGCGACGCCGATCGCCACGGCGGCCGCCCCGCCGGCCGCCGCTGCCGCCGGGGGCCTCCAGCAGGTCACCGGCTTCGGCTCCAACCCCGGCAACCTCCAGATGTACGAGTACACCCCCGCCGGCCTCCCCGCGAACGCCCCCCTGGTCGTCGCCCTGCACGGCTGCGCCCAGACGGCCGACGCGTACTACACCAACTCCGGCTGGCCGCAGTTCGCCGACCGGTGGGGCTTCGACGTCGTCTTCCCGCAGACCACGTCCGCGAACAACGCGCTTTCCTGCTTCAGCTGGTTCGACGCGGCCGAGGACAGCCGGGGCAAGGGCGAGGCCGCGTCGATCGTGCAGATGGTGGAGCACGCGAAGCAGAGCCGGGGCTCGGACGGCCGCCGGGTGTACGTCACCGGCCTCTCGGCGGGCGGCGGCATGACCGCGGACCTGCTGGCCGCCTACCCGGACGTGTTCGCGGGCGGCTCGGTGGCCTCGGGGCTTCCCGCGCAGTGCGCGACGAGCCAGGCGGCCGCGTCGGGCTGCCAGACGGGCCCGCAGAAGCTCAGCCCCGCGCAGTGGGGCGACAAGGTCCGCGGCGGCTATCCCGGGTACACCGGCCCGTGGCCCCGGGTGGCGATCTGGCAGGGCACCTCCGACTACACGGTGTACCCGGCCAACGCCACGGCGCTGCGCGACCAGTGGACGGACGTCTGGGGCATCGGCCAGACCCCGTCGTCCACCGACACCCTCCCCGGCAACACCACGCGCAGCGTCTACAACGACTCCGCCGGGCAGCCGGCCGTGGAGACGTACACCGTCTCCGGCATGGGCCACGGCCTTGCGGTGAGCCCGGGGCCGGGCGCGGAGCAGTGCGGGAGGGCGGCCGCGTACTTCCTGAACACGATCTGCTCGACGTACTACACGGGCGTGTTCTGGGGCCTGGACGGCGGCGCTCCGGGCGGCGGCGACCGGCTGCCGGCCCCGGCGGGCGTGACGGTCACGGGCGTCACCGATGCCACCGCGTCCCTGTCCTGGAACGCGGTCGCGGGCGCCGCCTCGTACGCCGTGTTCCGCAACGGTACGAAGACCGCGTCCCCGGCGGGCACGACGTACACGGACACCGGCCTGACCGCCGCTACCGCCTACCGCTACACGGTGGCGGCGGTCGACGGATCGGGAACGGCCGGCGCCGCGTCCGTCCAGGTGACGGCCACCACGACGGGCGGCGCACCCGCGCGGTGCTTCACCGCCACCAACTACGCGCAGGTGGCCGCGGGCAGGGCCCACACCACGGGCGGGTACGTCTACGCCAACGGCTCGGAGGCGAACATGGGCCTGTACAACGTCTTCGTCACGCACACCCTCAAGGAGTCACCGGCGGGGTACTTCGTGATCGCGGACAGCGGCTGCACCGGCTGATCCGGACGGCGGACGGGGCCCGGCGGAACTGCCGGGCCCCGCCCCCCCCGTCCGCCGTCAGGCGCGCGCGTACGCCACCAGGCGGTCGGCGATCTCCCGCCCGCCCCGATCGCCCGTGAGCACCGTGTAGTGGTTCACGTCCCGCACCGCCACCGGCTCCAGCCGGGTCCCGTCCAGGCCCGCCGCCGCCAGCCGCTTCTCGTCGTACAGGCCCTGCTCCTCGTCCATCAGGCCGCGTGCCGCCCACAGCAGCGTCGCCTCGACGGGCAGCTTCCGCACCGCCGAGAGCACCTCCTCGTCGAAGAGGCCGATGCCGTCCGTGCGGACCGCCTCGATCCGGCACGTGGAGTGCATGGCCGGTTCAGCGCCCGTCAGGTCGCGCTGGATGTAGGTGTCCACCTCGTCCGACCAGGCGCCCGCGAACGCCGGGTGCGCCTGCCAGAAGGCCCGGTAGGCGGCCCGGTCCGCGAAGGTCATCGACAGCCGGTCCATCGCCGGACCTATCACCGCCGTCATCAGCTCGTCCGGCGACAGGTGCGTGGGCGCCGGGAAGCCGATGCCGCCGTCGACGAGCAGCAGCGGTCCGAAGCGCTCCGGATGGCGTACCGCGGCGAGCACCGCCACGAACGCCCCCATCGAGTGGCCCGCCAGCACCACCCGGTCCAGGCCCAGTGCCTCGGTCAGGGCGGCGATGTCGTCCGCGTGGGCGGCGATGCCGTAGGGGCCGGGGAGCCCCGAACTCCCCGCCCTGCCGCGCAGGTCCGGGGCGACCAGGGTGACGCGTCCGGCCAGCAGCCGGGCCACCGCGCCCCAGGAGAGCGCGTTGGCGGTGATGCCGTGCAGCGCGACCACCACCGGCGCGTCCGGATCGCCGGCCGGCCAGCGCACGGCCGCCAGCTCGCCCCCGGCGACAGGGACCTTGATCTCTTCGTACGGAATCACGGGTTTCCGTTCTCCTTCCGGGGCGGGATCTCTTCGGCGGGCCCGCTTCGGCGCAGCGCGGCCAGTCTGGAGGGCAGCCGGGCCAGACCGCCCGGCAGCAGATGTACCACGGCCACGAACAGCACGCCCAGCAGGAACAGGGGCTGGGAGAGCGGGACGCGGAGCACCGCCGGGAGGCCGGCGACCGCGCCCGAACCGGCCAGGTCGCCGAGCCGGTGGTCCGCCCAGGTGTAGAGGATGCCGCCGGCCATCGGGCCCCAGCGGGTTCCGGAGCCGCCCAGCACCACCATCACCAGCAGCGACAGGGTGAAGTCGGACGTGGTCGTCTGGGGGGTGGAGCCACCGGTCAGGAGCAGGTGCACGATGCCGCCGAGTGCGGCGAGCGCGCCCGCGAGGACGAAGGCCGTCAGCTTGAATCCGTACGGCTTCAGCCCCAGCACCTCCACCCGGCGCTCGTTCTCCTTGATGCCCTCCCAGACGCGTCCGGTGGGGGAGCGGACCGCCCAGTGGACGACGCCGAGGGTGAGGACGAGGTAGGCGAGGGCGATCCAGTAGAGGTTCGCGGTGTTGTCGATGCCGACGAGCCAGGAGGGCAGCAGGTCCGCCGGCGCGGCCCGGCCCTCCTCGCCGCCGGTGACGCCACCGGGGTCGCGGGAGACCAGGATCGAGCCCGCCTGGGCGAAGGCCAGCGTCACCATGGAGAAGCCGATGCCGGTGACGCGCAGGCTCACCGACCCCAGGACCAGGGCCAGCGCGATCCCGAAGCAGAGTCCCAGGAGCGCGGCGGCGGCGAACGGGAGCCCCGCCTCCAGCAGGAACACGTTGGTGGCGTAGCTGCCCGCCGCGAAGTACAGGGCGTGGCCGAAGGAGAGCAGGCCCGTGCGGCCCAGCAGCAGGTCGTAGCCCGTGGCCAGGGCGCCGAACAGCAGGCAGGTGGCGATGAGTTGCAGGCTTCCCGCACTGCCGAGCGGGCCGTCCAGCAGACCCGGCACCGGCAGCGCGCTGTAGGGCGCCACGACCAGGACCAGCAGGACGGCGGCGGGCCACCGGTGCAGCAGTCGCCGGGACCTGCCGGGAGGCGCCGGTGCGGCGGGGGCTGCGCCGTCGGCGCGGTCGTGTGTCTCGGTGGCGGTGCTCACGCGAGCCTCCCC
This sequence comes from Streptomyces sp. NBC_01260, assembly GCF_036226405.1. Lineage (NCBI taxonomy): Bacteria > Bacillati > Actinomycetota > Actinomycetes > Kitasatosporales > Streptomycetaceae > Streptomyces > Streptomyces sp. NBC_01260. The sequence goes on from NZ_CP108464.1 coordinate 6,041,287, forward strand.
GTCAGTCCGCGCGGGCGGATCAGCAGCAGCGCGGCGAGCAGGACGACGACCGCCAGATCGCCGAGGCCCGCCGCGGTGTAGTAGTTGGCGAACTGCTGGACCAGGCCGATGACCACGGACGCCACGGCGGCGCCGGTCACCGAGCCCATGCCGCCGGTGACCACGACGACGAACGCGAAGATCAGCAGCGAGGTGCCCTGACGGGGGTCGACCGAACCGAAGTACAGCCCGCCGAGCGCCCCGCCGAGTGCGGCGGCGCAGCCCCCGATCGCGAAGACGAGGGTGAACGCCCTGCGGACGTCGATGCCGAGCGCGGTGACCATCGCCCGGTCCTCGACCCCCGCCCGGACGACGAGACCGTGCCGGGTCCGGCCCAGGAAGAGCCGCAGCGCCACCAGGACCACGACCGCGGCCGCCACCAGGACGAGGCGGTTGACCGGGACCCGCGCGCCCAGCAGCCCGAAGGTGCCGGACAGCGCCTGGGGGCCCGGGAAGGTCCGGGCGTCCGGGCCCCAGATCCCCGACAGCAGCGCGGGGACCGCGAGCCCCACCCCGACGGTGGCGAGCACCTGCTCGCGCGGCCGGGTGTAGAGCGGGCGGACGACGGCGAGTTCCAGGAGCACGGCGGCGACGGTGCCCACCGCCGTGCCGAACAGCACCGCGAGGACGAAGCCGGCCCCGCCGGGTCCCGCGCCGGGCAGATGGCCGGACGCCGCCCACCAGGTGCCGTACGCGCCGATGGACAGCAGCGCCCCGTGCGCGAAGTTGAGCACGTCCATCAGGCCGAAGATCAGCGAGAGTCCGGACGCGATGAGGAAGTACAGGGCTCCCAGACCGAGTCCGGTCATGGTGAGCAGCACGATGGTGGACATCAGGAATCCGCCTCCACAGAGGGTGCTTCGGTGGCCGGCCCGTGCCCCACGCCGAGCAGCCGGCGGGCCGCCTCCGCGTCGCCGAGCAGTTCGTCCGCCGGGCCGCGGTAGGCGGTCCGGCCGTCGGCCAGCACCACGCAGTGCTCGGCGAGCCGGCGTACGACGGCGAGGTTCTGCTCCACGAGCAGCACCGGTACCGCCTCGGCGGCCCGCTCCAGCACCTGCGCCACCTCGGTGACGACCTTCGGCGCCAGGCCCTTGGTGGGTTCGTCCGCGATGATCAGCCGGTTGGCGTTGAGCAGGGTGCGGCCGATGGCGACCATCTGCTGCTGGCCGCCGGACAGCGTCCCGGCCAACTGCCGTGCCCGTTGCTTGAGTTCGGGGAAGAGTTCATGGACCAGGGGGTAGTCGGGATCGCCCGCGCCGCGCCGCTCGGCCAGTCGCAGGTTCTCCGCAACGGTCAGCCCGGCGAAGACGCCGCGGTCCTCGGGGGCGTACCCCACACCCTGCCGGACCACGGCGTGGGTGGGCAGGGCCACGGTCTCCTCGCCGTCCAGCAGCACACTGCCGCTGCGTGGGACGAGGCCCAGGATGCCCCGTACGGTCGTGGTCTTCCCGGCGCCGTTGCGGCCCAGCAGCGCGGTCACGCCGTGCGCGGCGACCTCCAGGCCGACGCCGTGCAGGATGTGCCGGCCGCCGATCAGGACCCGCAGGTCCCGTACGGCGAGCAGGGTCCGCGCGCTCACAACCCCTCCCCGAGGTAGGCCTGTTGCACGGTCGGATCGGCGGTGACGGCCTCGGGGGTGTCCAGTGCCAGCAGCCGGCCGTGATGCATCACCGCGAGCCGGTCGGCCAGGCCCAGGAGTACGTCCATGTGGTGCTCGACCATGAGGACGGTGCGCCCCTCGTCCCGGTGCAGGGTGCGGATCAGCTCGGTCAGTGCCGGGACCTCCTCCGCGCTCACCCCGGCCATCGGCTCGTCGAGCAGCATCAGCCGGGGCTCGCCCACCAGCAGCACGGCCAGCTCCAGCTTCCGCTTCTCGCCGTGCGACAGCTCGGACGCGGTCGTGCCGGCCCGGTGGCCGAGACCGGTGCGCTCCAGCACGCCGGCCACCTCGGCGGGGTACGGGTCGGCGCGCCGCCAGAGCCGGTACGAGCCGCCCCGGGCGGCCTGCGCCGCCAGCCGGACGTGGTCGGCCACGGTCATGGCGGGCCAGAGGCTGGACGTCTGGAACGTCCGGCCGATCCCGCGCCGGGCCCGCACGTGCGCGGGCCGGTCCGTCATATCGGTGCCGTCCAGCGCGACCGTGCCCGCGGTCGGCATCACCGTGCCGCTGATGAGGTTGAACAGGGATGTCTTTCCGGCCCCGTTGGGGCCGATGAAGGCGAGGAACTCGCCCTGGCGGACGCCGAGCGTGATGTCCTGGACGATGCTCGCGCCACCGATGCTCCAGCCGAGTCCGTCGAGCCGGAGCACGGGGGCCTCGCTGTCCGGCGGCCGGCCGTCCCGGCGCCCGAGGGGGTGCGGTGCGGTCATGGTTCAGCCCGCCGAGGGCTTCACGGGCGGCGCCACGGCGTCCATCGGCTCGGTGTCCAGCAGTTCCGGCTTCGCGGCGGCGCCCTTGCCGGTCAGCCTGGCCACGAACATCGGCTGCACCAGGGCGTGGTCCTCGGCCCGGACCCGCGCCTTGCCCTTCACCCCGTCGAAGGTCCAGCCCTCCAGGGCCTTCACCATCGCGGCCGGGTCGGTGGCGCTGCCCTCGGCCACGGCGTGCACGATCATCTGGGCCGCGGTGAAGCCGTCCGGGGTGAACAGGTCGGGGGTGCCGCCGGCCTTCGTCACCGAGTCGAGCATGGCCTTCTCCGCCGCGTTGCCGCCGCCCGCGCCGGGGAAGTAGTGGGCGAGGAAGGACACCTTGGCCCCGGCCGTCCCGAAGACCGGGTACGAGGCCGTCCCGGCGAGCCCGGTGACGACCTTGCCCGCGCCCAGCACGCCCTGCTGGTCCAGCGCGGTCCACAGCGCCGGTGCGGTGGAACCGGCCCAGGCCACGAAGACCAGGTCCGGCCCGCCCGACTTCACCTGCCGGGCGAACGGTGTCAGGTCCGTCGCGCTGGGCGGCGCCAGTACCGAACCCACCTCGGCGCCCTTCGCGCCGAGTACCGCTTTCACCGCGGCGACGTTCGCCTGGCCGAACGTGGAGTCCTGGGCCAGCACCGTGACCTTCTTGCCCTTGGCGTCGCCGAGCATCGCCCCGGCCGTGAGGATGTCCTGGTAGGACTGGCGGCCCGAGCGGAAGGTGTAGCCGTTGGTCCCGGTCACCGCGTCGGTGGCCGCAGGCCCGCTGATGTACAGCACCTTGTTCTGGGCGGCGAGCGGCGCCATCTGGAGAGCGACGCCGGAGTCGGTGGTGCCGGCCAGCACCTTGTAACCCTTGCCGATCAGGTTTTTCGCCGCGGAGACCGCCTTGCCGGGGTCGCCCGCGTCGTCCTGCTCGGTGACCTCGATGCGGTGGCCGGCGACCTTGCGGGTGCCGTGGGTCGCGTAGTCCAGGCCCGCCATGAAGCCGTCCCGGTACTGCTTGCCGTAGTCCGCGAGCAGCCCGGTCCGGGAGTAGACCAGGCCCACCTTCACGGCCGCGCCGCTGCCGGACTTCCCGCTTCCGGAATCGGCGCTGCCCGCCTTGCCGGCGGCGCTGCACCCGGTCAGCAGCAGACCGGCGGTGGCCAGTACGGCGACGGCGGACAGGGCTGCGGGCCGGACGGTGCGGGTGGCCCCGCCGGCTCCGCTGGTTCTGCTTGCTCTGCTGGTTCTGCGACGCATGGCGACCGGCTCCTCGGCGTGTTCCTGTGATGTCGCCGAACCGTATGAACACCGTGCCGTCGTCGATATGGTGCAGGGCACCCCACCTGGCCGGGGAGGCGTGTGGGCGCCGCACATGGGCGGCGGCCCGGACGACTCAGCGGGCCTGGTCCTCGGCCGTCAGGTCGATCAGCCGGCACACCGTCTCGATGTCTATCTTCACCTGGGCGATCGACGCCCGGCCGGACAGCCAGGTGATCAGCGCCGAGTGCCAGGTGTGCTCGATGACCCGGACGGCCGAGAGCTGTTCCGGCGTCGGGTGTTCAAGCCCCATCGAGTCCAGGATGATCGTCGTGGTGAGGCGCGAGACGGTGTCCACCTCGGGGCTCACGCTGCGGTCCGCGAAGGTCAGCGCGCGCACCATCGCGTCCGCCAGATGCGGTTCGCGCTGGAGCGCGCGGAACGCCCGCATCAGGGTGTCGGCGACCCGGTCCGCCGCGTCGGCCCCGGCCGGCGGACGTTTGCGCAGCGTGCCGTGCATGTGCTGGAGCTGGTCCTGCATGGTGGCCACCAGCAGATGGACCTTGGACGGGAAGTAGCGGTACAGGGTGCCCAGGGCGACCCCGGCGGCCTCCGCCACCTCACGCATCTGGACGGCCTCGAAACCGCCCCTGCTGGCGAGTTGGGCGCTGGCGTGCAGGATGCGGCGGCGGCGGGCCTCCTGGCGTTCCGTCAGGGGCGGCGATGCCGGTCTGGCTTCCGCTGTCATGTGTCCCATCCCCGTGGCTTCTGTCCGCGACCGCGAGGAGGCGGCGGCCGGTCCGGCGGCGCACAGCATGCCAGGGTGTGTGTCGTGGCGCGAATCACCTGATCCGGCCGTTGCACCGACGCTACCTGCCGGTAGATTCGTAGCTCATTGAACGATCCGGTCTATAACTTGTTCTAGATTAGCGTGAGCGGTTACGCTCCGCGAATACGCAGTGAGAAGGGGGCCGAGTGTGACCGCTGAGGCCATAGAGTCGGGCCCCCGCACGGGCCCCGGTACGTCGGACACGGAGGCGGACCCCGCCGGCGACCGGCCGTTGCGCATCGCGCTCCTCACCTACAAGGGCAACCCCTTCTGCGGCGGTCAGGGCGTCTACGTGCGCCACCTCGCCCGCGAGCTCGCCCGGCTAGGCCACAGCGTCGAGGTGATCGGCGCCCAGCCCTACCCCGTGCTCGACGAGGGCGTCCCGCTCACCGAGCTGCCGAGCCTGGACCTCTACCGGCACCCCGACCCGTTCCGCACCCCGAAGCGTGGCGAGTACCGGGACTGGATCGACGCCACCGAGGTCGCCACCATGTGGACCGGCGGATTCCCCGAGCCACTCACCTTCAGTCTGCGTGCCCGGCGCCATCTCGCCGCCCGGCGAGGCGAGTTCGACGTCATCCACGACAACCAGACACTCGGCTACGGGCTCCTCGCCGACCTCGGCGCCCCCCTCGTCACCACCATCCACCACCCCATCACCGTCGACCGGCAACTCGACCTGGACGCCGCCCCGACCCGCCGCCGCCGCGCCTCCGTACGCCGCTGGTACGCCTTCACCCGTATGCAGAAGCGGGTCGCGCGCAGGCTGCCGTCCGTGCTCACCGTCTCCGGCTCCTCCAAGCAGGAGATCGTCGAGCACCTCGGGGTGAGCCCCGGCCGCGTCCACGTCGTGCACATCGGCGCCGACACCGACCTGTGGTCGCCCGATCCCGCGGTCGCCGAGGTCGAGGGCCGGATCGTCACCACCTCCAGCGCCGACGTACCGCTCAAGGGCCTCGTCCACCTCGTCGAGGCGCTCGCCGAGCTCCGTACCGGCCACCCGGCGGCGCACCTCGTGGTCGTCGGCCGGCGGGCCGAGGACGGACCCGTCGCGCAGGCCATAGAGCGGCACGGGCTCGGGGACGCCGTCGAGTTCGTCAAGGGCATCAGCGACGCCGAACTCGTCGACCTGGTGCGCAGCGCCCGGATCGCCTGCGTCCCCTCGCTGTACGAGGGCTTCTCGCTGCCCGCCGCCGAGGCCATGGCCACCGGCACCCCGCTCGTCGCCACCACCGGCGGTGCGATCCCCGAGGTCGCGGGCCCGGACGGCGAGACCTGTCTCGCGGTTCCGCCCGCGGATGCCGGGGCCCTGGCCGAAGCGCTCGGCCGGCTGCTCGGCGACGCCGAGCTGCGCGAGCGGCTCGGGGCGGCGGGCCGGGCACGGGTGCTCGCACGGTTCACCTGGAAGCAGGCGGCGATCGGTACCGCCGCGCTCTACCGGGAGGCCATCGCCGCCCGCGCCGCCACCGGACCCGACGGCCGTCGGTGACACCGCCCCACCCCTTGACGTCTTCGCTCTCCCGCCCTCTTCGAACCCCCGACCGCGAAAGCAGGCATTCGTGCTGACCGTGGACTTCACCCGCTTCCCGCTCGCCGCAGGCGACCGAGTGCTCGACCTGGGCTGCGGCGCCGGACGCCACGCCTTCGAGTGCTACCGGCGCGGCGCCCAGGTGGTGGCTCTCGACCAGAACGGCGAGGAGATCCGCGAGGTCGCGAAGTGGTTCGCCGCGATGAAGGAGGCGGGAGAGGCCCCGGAGGGCGCCACCGCCACCGCGATGGAGGGGGACGCGCTCAACCTGCCGTTCCCCGACGAGACCTTCGACGTCGTGATCATCTCCGAGGTGATGGAGCACATCCCCGACGACAAGGGCGTGCTCGCCGAGATGGTCCGGGTGCTCAAGCCCGGCGGCCGGATCGCGGTCACGGTGCCGCGCTACGGCCCCGAGAAGGTCTGCTGGACGCTTTCCGACGCCTACCACGAGGTGGAGGGCGGCCACATCCGCATCTACAAGGCCGACGAGCTGCTCGGCCGGATGCGCGGCGCCGGCCTCAAGCCGTACGGCACCCACCACGCGCACGCGCTGCACTCGCCGTACTGGTGGCTGAAGTGCGCCTTTGGAGTGGGCCGCGACGGCAAGGACGCAGCGCTGCCGGTGCGGGCGTACCACAAGCTGCTGGTCTGGGACATCATGAAGAAGCCGATGGCCACCCGGGTCGCCGAGCAGCTGCTCAACCCCGTCGTCGGCAAGAGCTTCGTCGCCTACGCGACCAAGCCGCACCTGCCCGCCGTGACCACCGACGCCCCGGCGAAGGCCGACGACTCCGCCAAGGCCGAGGCGTGACACTTCCCGAGCGGACCGAACACCTTGTGCTGCCCGGAGTGCTCACCGCCGGGCAGGCGACCGAGACCGTCGCCGCGCTGCTCGCCGTGCAGTGCGAGGACGGCGCGCTGCCCTGGTTCCGCGGGCACCACCTGGACCCGTGGGACCACACCGAGGCCGCCATGGCCCTGGACGCCGCCGGCGAGCACGACGCCGCGGAACGCGCGTACCAGTGGCTGGCCCGCAACCAGAACGGCGACGGCTCCTGGTACGCCGCCTACCACGACGGCGACCCGCAGCGGCCCACCGACCGCGGTCTTGAGACCAACTTCTGCGCGTACGTGGCCGTCGGCGTCTGGCACCACTACCTCGCCACCGGCGACGACGCGTTCCTCGACCGGATGTGGCCGACCGTCTTCGCCGCCGTCGAGTTCGTGCTGGGGCTCCAGCAGCCCGGCGGCCAGATCGGCTGGAAGCAGGAGGCCGACGGCACCCCGGTGCGGGACGCGCTGCTGACCGGTTCCTCCTCCATCCACCAGGCGCTGCGCTGCGCGCTCGCCATCGCGGAGTGCCGCGAGGAGCCGCAGCCCGACTGGGAGCTCGCCACCGGCTCGCTCGCCCACGCGATCCGCAGCCACCCGGAACGCTTCCTGGACAAGAGCCAGTACTCGATGGACTGGTACTACCCGGTCCTCGGCGGCGCGCTCGACGGACCGGCGGCCACGAAGCGGATCGAGGAGGGCTGGGACCGCTTCGTCGTCCCGGACCTCGGGGTGCGCTGTGTGCTGCCCAACCCATGGGTGACGGGCGGCGAGAGCTGCGAACTCGCCCTGGCGCTCTGGGTGATGGGCGAGTCCGACCGGGCCCTGGAGGTGCTGCAGTCCATCCAGCACCTGCGGGCCGGGGACGGGCTGTACTGGACGGGGTACGTCTTCGAGGGCAACCGGGCGTTCTGGCCCGAGGAGCGCACGGCCTGGACCGCCGGTTCGCTGCTGCTGGCGGTGGCCGCGCTCGGCGGGGACGAGGCGACCACCGCGGTCTTCAGCGGGGAACGGCTGCCGAAGGGGCTGGAGCCGGACTGCTGCGGCTGAACCGCGGCGGTTCCGGTGTGCCGGCCGGGCCCGTCGGCCTCAGTGGCGGATGCGGCCGGCGACCGCGTGCCCGATGAACAGGTACACGACGGCTGCGAGGCCGTAACCGGCGACGACCCTGGCCCACGCCTCGTCGAAGGTGAACAGGTCGTACGACCAGCCGGCGAGCCAGCGGGCGGTGTGCCGCACGAACTCGACCAGGTCGTTGTCCCGGTTGGCGTCGAGAAGGTACATCAGAATCCACAGGCCGAGGATGAAGGCCATGATGTCGGCCACGACGGCTATGACACGTGCTGCGGTGTTGCTTCCGTTGCCTGTTCTGTAGGACATGCCATCCGGGTTGCCGCATTCCGCCGGGTGAAACCCGGACGGCGTACCCGGGTGGCGAGCCGTCCGGGCCGGGGCAAGCCTTGCGGGGGAGCGCCGGGCCCCGGCGCCCGTCGTGATGTGCCCGGTCAGGGAGGCCCGCCGTGCCCCGTTCCGTACCGCTCCACCGGCTGCTCATGGCGCTGCTGCTGACCTGCGCCGTGCTGGTGGGCGCCACCGCGTGCGGCAGCGACGGCGACAGCGGGCCGAGCAGTAGTTCGGCGTCGCCCACCGGCACCTCGTCGGCCGAGGCGCAGAAGTTCGCCAAGACCCGTTTCGTCACCAACGCGGGGCTGGCCGCGGGCGCCACGTACCAGTGGGTCGTCAAGCCGTACCGGGCCGGCCGGTTCAAGAAGGGCGGGGACGGACGGACCTTCGCGCTCGTCAGGGCCGGGCTCGCGGGCGGCTTCGCCTACAACAGGCTCAAGGCCGCCTCCGAGAACGCCAAGGGCGACCCGCTGCTCTCGAAGGCCGTCGCACCGCTGAGCGCGGGCATCGCCTCGCTCAAGGGCCTCGCCACCAAGCTCCGCAACGGCGAGGCGGGCGACGGCGACATCGGCGCCTTCGAGAGCGTCATCGACAGCGTCAAGGACGCGGGGAAGAGCGCGGGCGCCGAGGTGAAGGACAAGGTGCCGTCCACCTCGCAGCTCGGCGGATAATCCGTGGGGTACGGCTGCGGGACAGGCCTTAGGGTGCGCGCATGAGCCTTCTTCCCCATGAGCGCTACTGCGACGAGATCGTCCTGAGGACCGAGGCGTTGAGGGCCGCGGTGAACGGCGCGGACCTCGACGCGACCGTACCGACCTGCCCCGAGTGGACGCTGCGCGACCTCGCCGTCCATGTCGGCGGCGCCCACCGCTGGGCCGGTGAGATCGTGCGCACCCGGGCCACCGAGGCGCTCCCGGAGGACCGGGTGCCGCACTTCACCCCCGACGGCGACGACCCCGCCGTGCTGGACGCCTGGCTGGCGGACGGCGCGGCCAGGACCGCCGAGGTGCTGCGTGAGGCGGGTCCCGAGCTGAAGGTCTGGTCCTGGTACCGGGACCGCAGCGCGGGATTCTGGGCCCGGCGCATGGCGATCGAGACCGTCGTCCACCAGGCGGACGCGGCCCTGACCGCGAAGGTGCCCTATGCCATGGCGCCCGACCTGGCCGCGGACACCATCGACGAATGGCTGGACATCGTCGCCTTCGCCCAGGCCGAGGGGGAACCGGAGGCCGCTGAGCTGCGCGGCGCCGGGCGCTCCCTCCATCTGCACGCCACCGACGCCCCCGGCGCCGAGTGGCTGATCGAGTTCGGCGAGGACGGCTTCACCTGGCGCCGCGCGCACGACAAGGCGACCGCGGCGCTGCGGGGGCCGCTCACCGATCTGATGCTGGTCTTCAACCGCCGCCTCGCCCCGGACAGCGACCGGGTCGAGGTCCTGGGCGACGCGGAGCTGCTGGACTTCTGGCTGGCGCGGTCGTCCTTCGGCTGACGGGCGGGGGCTCCGGCCGGTGTGCGGGGCGGGCGCCGCTGGGCCAAGCTGGAACGGCAGCCCGTCCCGTCCGGTGAGGAGGTGCCGATGGACCCGGTCCGGGCCCTGGAGCGGATCGCCTTCCTGCTGGAGCGCGGCGGGGCCGGCACCTACCGCGTCCAGGCCTTCCGCACGGCCGCCCGCACCGTCGCCGCGATGGCCGACGGGGAGGCCGTCCAGCGAGTGACGAACGGCTCGCTGGAGCGGGTCAAGGGCATCGGCCCCAGAACCGCACAGGTCGTCCGCGAGGCGGTGGCCGGCGAGGTGCCCGGCTATCTGGAGCGGCTGGAGACCGAGACCGAGGAGAGCGGACCGCTGGCCGAGGGCGGCGAGCGGCTGCTCGCGCTGCTGCGCGGCGACTGCCATCTGCACTCCGACTGGTCGGACGGCGGCAGCCCGATCCAGGAGATGGGCCGCACGGCGGCCGCCCTCGGGCACGACTGGGCGGTGCTCACCGACCACTCGCCCCGGCTGACCGTGGCCAACGGACTGTCGCCCGAACGGTTGCGCCGGCAGCTGGCCGAGATCGCCGGACTCAACGAGCGCTGGGCGCCGTTCAGGCTGCTGACCGGCATCGAGTGCGACATCAACCTCGACGGCTCCCTCGACCAGGAGGACGAACTGCTGGCACAGCTGGACCTGGTGGTCGTCTCCGTCCACTCCAAGCTGCGGATGGACCCCGGCCCGATGACCCGGCGGCTGCTCGCGGCCGTCCGCCATCCGCGGGCGAACGTCCTCGGGCACTGCACCGGGCGGCTGATCACCGGCCGGGGCCGGCCGGAGTCGCGGTTCGACTCGGACGAGGTCTTCGCCGCCTGCGCGCAGGCGGGCACGGCGGTGGAGATCAACAGCAGACCCGAGCGGCTGGACCCGCCCCGGCGGCTGCTGCGCCGTGCCGTCGAGGCGGGCACGCTGTTCGCGGTCGACACCGACGCGCACGCGCCCGGACAGCTGGACTGGCAGATCCGCGGCTGCGCCCGCGCCGAGGAGTGCGGGGTCCCGGCGGAGCGCGTCGTCACGACGTGGACGGCGGACGAGCTGCTGGCCTGGACCCGCGAGGGAAGGCTTCCTGCCGGTTCTACTGGTTGAGCTCCGCCAGCACCCGCAGGGTGTGCGGGTCGGGGGCCGTTACCAGCAGGTCGGTGACCGGCCCCTTGCGCCACAACTCCAGTCGTTCCGCGATGCGTTCACGCGGGCCGACCAGCGAGATCTCATCGGCGAACGCGTCCGGCACGGCGAGGACCGCCTCCTCCTTGCGGCCCTCCAGGAAGAGCTGCTGAATCCGCCGCGCCTCCTCCTCGAACCCCATCCGTGCCATCAGATCCGCATGGAAGTTGCGGGCTGCGGCGCCCATGCCGCCGATGTAGAAGCCGAGCATCGCCTTCACCGGCAGCAGGCCCTCCGCGACATCGTCACAGACCTGTGCGCGGGCCATCGGTGCGATCATGAACCCCTCCCGGAGGCCGGTGAGTGAGGCCTCGTACACATCGGTGCGCAGCGGCGACCAGTACAGCGGCAGCCAGCCGTCCGCGATCCGGGTGGTCTGCGCGATGTTCTTCGGCCCCTCCGCGCCGAGCAGCACCGGGAGCCCGGCCCGCAGCGGATGGGTGATCGGCTTCAGCGGTTTGCCGAGCCCGGTGGCGTCCGGGCCGTTGTACGGATGGGAGTGGAACCGGCCGTCCAGCTCAACGGGCGCCTCACGGCTGAGCACTTGGCGCACCACGTCGACGTACTCGCGGGTGGCGGTGAGCGGGCTGCGGGGGAACGGCCGCCCGTACCAGCCCTCGACGACCTGGGGACCGGAGAGCCCGAGGCCGAGCATCATCCGGCCGCCGGAGAGGTGGTCGAGCGTCAGGGCGTGCATGGCGGTCGCGGTCGGGGTGCGCGCGGCCATCTGCGCGATGGCGGTGCCCAGCCGGATACGGGAGGTGTGGGCGGCGATCCAGGTCAGCGGGGTGAAGGCGTCCGAACCCCAGGCCTCCGCCGTCCACACCGACTCGTAGCCCAGGTCCTCGGCCTCGCGGGCGAGGTCCAGATGGGCCGGGTTCGGGCCGCGGCCCCAGTATCCGAGAGCGAGTCCGAGCCGCATTCCGCTGCCTCCCAGCATTTCTGACGATGCATCAGATATAGCCGGAGGGTACGACAGCGGCCCCCCGCCCGGAAGGGGCGGGGGGCCGCTGTCACGTGTCCGTGCGCCGCGGGTCAGCCGCGCTGGATGCCCGTGGTGTCCTGGAGCACGCCACGACGGCCGTCCTGGGTCTGCGCGATGAGGCCCGGACCGTGCTGCTCGACCGCGAGGTACCAGGTACCCGGAGCCAGTTCGGCGATCGGGGCCGGCGAACCGTCCTCGCCGTACAGCGGACGGGCCACCGGAACCGCGAACCAGAACGGCGTGAAGTCACCGGCCGGCGCACCGCCGGCCGCCGGGGCCTGCTGCGCCGGCGCGCCGGCCTGCTGCGGCTCGGGCTGACCGGGCTGCTGGGCGCCGTACGGCTGCGGCTGGCCCGGCTGCTGGCCGCCGAAGGACTGCTGCGCGCCCGGGTAGCCGTAACCCTGGCCGGGCTGCGGCTGGCCGCCGTACGGCGGGTGCACGGCCTGCGGCTTCGGGGCGCCCGCGAGCGGGGCCTTGAGCGCGGGAACCAGCGGGGAGGCGACCGCACCCGCCGCCAGCACCAGAGAGGCGATCATGCCGAGGACCAGACCGGCACCGGCGTCGATCTGGCCGAGGTCGATGATCGTCCAGAACAGGTGCCACGCGGTGACGACCGTGGCGGCCACGCCGAACTGGGCGAGATCCACACCGGCGACCTTGCGCGGCTGGGGCTGCGAGCGGGAGAACACGATCAGCGCGGCACCGGCCACCCCGACCATGAAGACACCGATCGCGATGCCCAGCGAATCCCAGGAGTTCGACGCGGCAATGTTGGAGTTTCCATAGGAGTAATAGGGGAGGAGAGAGGCGATGAACAGCACGACCGCTGCTCCGATCACCACGCCATCGCCTCGAGTGAGGGAGCGGATATTCACGTGAAGGTCCTTAGTCGGTCGTCTCGTCGGGGCGGTCGTCGCTGCCACCGGTACGGCGGGCACGGCGCGAAGCTCGGGGGCGGCTCCCCATCGTACGGATGAATCTATCGTCTGCCCGGTCGGGTTGTGTCCCCCGTCCGGACGTTGGGTGGGCATCCTCCCGAATTCATCGCAGAACCACCTCCTACTACCCGTTGAGGTAGCTGGTGATGCCGTCGGCGATGCCCTGCGCGGCCTTCTGGCGCCAGCTCGCGCTGGTGAGCAGGGCCGCGTCCTTCGGATCACGCATATTGCCGCATTCGATGAAGACTTTGGGCACCGTGGACAAATTCAGTCCGCCCAGATCCTTGCGGGTGTCCAGTCCGGTATTGCCGCCGATGTAATTGGAAGGGGCACTTCCGGTAGCGCGGACGAAGAGTCCGGCGATACGCGTACCGAGATCGCGCGACGGGCCGACGATCTTCGAGGTGTCCGCGTCACCGCCGCGCACCGACGCGGGAAGAATCACATGGAAGCCCCGGTTGCCGGCCGCCGATCCGTCCGCGTGGACCGAGACGACCGCATCGGCCCCGGCCTTGTTGCCGATCCGGGCCCGTTCGTCGACACACGGGCCGAACGGCCGGTCGTTGTCGTGCGTCAGCACCACCTTCGCGCCCCGCGCCCGCAGCAGCGTGCGCATCCGGTGCGACACGTCGAGGGTGAACTCAGCTTCCGCGTAACCGGAGTTGGTGGAGGTGCCGGTGGTGTCGCACTCCTTGTGCGTGGTGCCGATGTCCACCTGCCGGCCGATCTCGGCGGTGTGCAGGTGGTTGCGCGGATTGTGCCCGGGGTCGATGACGACCGTCTTGCCCGACAGGGGCCCGGACCTGGTGCCCGGCGCGGACGGCGGGGAGGAGGCCGGCCGCTCGGAGGGGGCCGGGCTGCTGTGCACCGCCGACGGAGCGGCCGGGGCCGATGGGGAGGCCGTCGCGGGCTCCGGCGACGTGGCCGTGCCGCCGTCCGGGCCGGGCCTGGCCTGCGCGGTGCCACTGCCGCCGCCGCAGCCGGCGGCGCCCAGGCACAGCACGGTCAGCGTCGCGGCGGCGAACAGGGCCGGGCGGCGCGGGGTGGGGGGAACGCTCTCGTCGTCACGCACCCGGCGATGCTATCCGGGAGCCCGCCCGGTGTCCGGAGGCCTCAGATCCCGGGCCCGGTGCGCCGCAGGACCCGCAGCGAGTCGGTGACCGCGATCTCGGTGAACGCCCCGGAGGCCAGCGCCCGCAGATAGATCCGGTACGGGGCCTGGCCGCCGTGCGCCGGGTCCGGGAACACGTCGTGGATCACCAGCAGCCCGCCCTCGGCGACATGCGGCGCCCAGCCCTCGTAGTCGCCGTTCGCGTGCTCGTCGGTGTGACCGCCGTCGATGAAGACCAGGCCGAGCGGCCCGCCCCAGACGGCCGCGACCTGCGGGGAGCGCCCCACGAGCGCCACCACGTGCTCCTCCAGACCGGCCGCGTGCAGCGTCCGGCGGAAGGTGGGCAGCGTGTCCATCCGGCCGACCTCCGGGTCCACCACGGTCGGATCGTGGTACTCCCAGCCGGGCTGCTGCTCCTCGCTGCCCCGGTGGTGGTCGACGGTGAGGGCCGTCGCTCCCGCGCCGCGGGCGGCGTCGGCGAGCAGGATGGTGGAGCGCCCGCAGTACGTGCCCACCTCCAGCAGCGGCAGCCCGAGCGCGGCGGCCTCGGCGGCGGCCGCGTACAGGGCCAGCCCCTCCACCACCGGCATGAAGCCCTTGGCGGCCTGGAACGCGGCAAGAATCTCCGGCTTGGGCTCGGCGGCCACGGGGTTCCTCCTGGTGGGGATGCGGGGACGGGGCATGTCGACGGCGCCCCATCGTGCCGCACGCCCGGGCCGGGGCCGCGCGCGGGGGTGTGTCCGGCCGCGGGGGCGGCGAGCGCCTCCCCCGCGGCCGTCGGGTCAGCCGGTGAAGGCCAGCGACACGGGCCGGGAGGCGTTCCCGTACGCGTCGACGGCGACGACCTCCGCCCGGTAGCGGTGACCCGCCACCGCGCCCGTGACCGGGATGTCCAGGGAGTTGGGGCGCGGCATGAAGTAGAAGTCGGACAGCACCTTGGACGAGACCGCCTTCGTGCCGGTCGTCGTGTCCGTGATGTCGACCGTGTAGTGGTGGACCAGTTGGTCGTCCTTCGCCTGCGCGACCCGCAGCGCCGTGGCGCCCCCGGCGCCGCGCACCGTCGTCAGCGGCTTGCGGGTGGTGAACTTCGGGGCCACCGTGTTGCGCCGGTCGGCGGTGTAGCGGAAGTTGTCCTTGATCTGCTGGTTCGTCGAGCCCTTCAGCCGCACGGTCCAGCCGGGACCGCTCAGCGTGCCGGCGCTCGCGTACGGCGGCTGCCAGCTCGCCGACCACTGGCCGCCGGTGTAGATGTCGTGCTTGTCGGCGGCCATGTTGATCCGGTCGATCTCGGTGCGGTCCTTGTAGACCTCCACGAACAGCGCCTGCGCGGTGGGTGCCTCGAAGCGGTCCGCGAGACCGTTCTCGGTGACCATCCGGTAGCCGTGGTCGACCTCCACGTACGACATCGAACCGTCGTTGACGGAGGTGAAGTCGCCCTGGTACATGGACCGGTCGTCGTTGTTGTTGAGGTGCGAGTGGCCGGAGAAGAGGATCGCCTGCGGGAAGGCGCTCAGGTCCGCGGCCAGCCCCGGGTTGCCGGCCTGCTGGCCGTCCATCGTGGTGCCGGTCGTGGGCCGGTGGCCCTGGACCAGGACCGGCTTGCGGGAGGCTCCCGGGGCGGTGGTGAGCGCGGTCAGCCGGCTCTTCAGCCAGGCGCGCTGCGCGGTGTCGCGGTCGTACGTCTCGGTGTTCACCGTGAGCAGGTGGACGCCCCTGACGTCGGACTCGTAGTAGCCGCCGCCCGAGTCGGGGAACCAGGCCTTCGGATAGCCGGCCCGGATCGCGGCGAGGCTGTCGTCGTGGTTGCCGTTGGACATCAGCACCTGGGTGCCGGTCATGCCCTTGCGCTTCAGGTTCGCCTGGAAGATGTCGGAGACGATGCGGTGGTCCGGGCCCTTGCCGTCACCGTTGTCGTTGATCATGTCGCCGTTCGACAGGATCGCGTCCGGGTGCGGGAAGACCGAGCCGATGGTGTCGAAGAAGCTCTCGTACTTCTTGTCGTTGTTCGCGTGGTCCCCGACATGGACGTCCGACATGACGACGAAGCGGGCGAGCGGCTTCTCCTTCGTCTTGATCAGATAGCCGTACGCGACCGGCACACTGGACCGCTCGCCCCGGAAGGCGACGGCCGTGACGTTGGTGTCCTCGGCGATCCGCAGCGGCCGGCCGGGGGAGTAGGCGCGGCTCTCCCGGGTCGGGGCCGAACCGTCCAGCGTGTAGCGGACGGTGGTGCCGCGCTCGGCACGGAACTTCAGCGTCACCGCGTGGTCGTACCGGCCGCCGGGGACGCTGACACCGGGCGCGGCCGGCGGGGCGGAGGGCTGCGGCCGGGCCTGGGCCGCGGCCGGGGCGGCGAGCGCCAGGCAGGACGCGGCGATCACGAGCGGGGTGAGTCTCACGGGGGGTTCCTTGTCTGCGCGATGTCGTGGTAACGGACCGGTAACCGGTCTGAACCATCGACGTTAGGCAGTGCGAACCAGGCGGAGGGGCGCCCTGGTTGGCCTTCCGGTGAAGTGCCCGTGAATGTCCGTGGGGCGGCACTGCCGGACGCCGTACGCCCCCGCCGACGGTATCGGCGGGGGCGTACGGGAGGGGTGAGCCCGGGTCGGGGCGGGCCCCTGGCGGAGCCGTGACGCAGCGGTCAGCAGCTCTGCCAGAGTCGGGTCATGACGCGGACGCCGAAGCGCAGGCCCTCCAGCGGGACGCGCTCGTCCACGCCGTGGAACAGGCGGCCGTAGTCCAGGTCGTGCGGGAGCTTCAGGCCCTTGAAGCCGAAGCAGCGGATGCCCAGGTGGGTGAAGGCCTTGGCGTCCGTACCGCCGGGGTTGCAGTACGGCACGGGGTGGCCGTCCGGGTCCTCTGCGCGCACCGCGTCGCACATGGCGTCGACGAGCGGGCCGTCGAAGGTGGTCTCCATCGCGATGTCGTGGTTGACCCACTCGCGGCTGACCGAGGGGAGCAGCAGCTTGTCGATCGTGTCGATCAGCTCCTGCTCGTGGCCGGGCAGGAAGCGGCCGTCGACGCGGGCGGTGGCCTTGCCGGGGATGACGTTGGTCTGGTAACCGGCGTTGAACATGGTGGGGTTCGCCGAGTTCCGGAGCACCACCTGCATGAAGTCGGAGACCGGGCCCAGCTTGGCGAGGCTGCCCTCGATGTCGTTCTCGTCGAACTCCACGCCGTAGAGGCGGGCGGCCTCTTCGAGCAGGGCGCGCACCGGCTCGATCAGCCGGATCGGGAAGGTCTCGCGGCCGATCCGGGTCAGCGACTCGGCAAGGTCGGTGACCGCGTTCTCGTCGTTGGGCGACGAGCCGTGGCCGGCCCGGCCGGTGGCGGTGAGCTCCATCCAGGCCATGCCGCGCTGGGCGTTCTCGATCGGGTAGAGGCGCCGGGTGTCGTCGATCGCGAAGGAGAACCCGCCGCCCTCACCGATCGCCTCGGTGACCCCGGCGAACAGCTCCGGGCGGTGCTCGACCAGCCAGTGGGCGCCGAACTTGCCGCCCGCCTCCTCGTCGGCGAGGAAGGCCAGGACCAGATCGCGCGAGGGCCGGGTGCCGGTGCGGGCGAAGTGCCGGGCGGTGGCCAGCATGACGGCCACCGTGTCCTTCATGTCGATCGCCCCGCGGCCCCACAGATAGCCGTCCCGGATCTCGCCGGAGAACGGCGGCACCTGCCACTCGGAGGCGTCGGCGGGGACCACGTCCAGATGGCCGTGGACCATCAGGGCGCCGCGCTCCGGATCGCGGCCGGCGATCCGGGCGATGACGCTGGCCCGGCCCGGGGCGGACTCGATCAGCTCCGAGTCGATGCCCACCTCGGCGAGACGGCCCACCACCCAGTCGGCACTGGCACGCTCGTTGCTGGTGGGGTTGGAGGTGTCGAACCTGATCAGTTCGGCGCAGAGGTCGACAACCTCCGCCTGGGCCTCGTCGGAGGCCGGTACCAGGGGTGCGGTGGGTTCGGTGGTGCTCATGCTGCTCCCACGGGGGTGCTGGTGCGGGCGTCGGGGGCTGCGTTGTCCTCGCCGCCCTCGTCGTCCAGGGCGGAGGTGCCGTACGGCTTCACCCAGCCCAGCAGGCCGAGCACGCTGTACAGGACGAAGGCGGTGGCCAGCGAGTTCAGGGCCGGTATGCCGCCGTCGTAGAACTTGCCGACGCAGAAGGCCGCGATCCAGATGGCGATCGACATCGGCACCCAGGTCGGAGAGGACTTCGGCAGGGTCTCGGATTCCCGGGTGTCGTCCAGCGGCTTGCGCATCTTCTTCACGACCCAGTACTCGGCCACGATGATGCCGCCGATCGGCGGGATGGCGACGCCGAGGATCGTGAGGAACTCGGTGAAGTGGGTCATGATCCCGACCGCGGACAGGAGCGTGCCGGCGATGCCGAGGACGATCGTGACCGCGCCGCGGTGGACGCGCTTGCCGAAGACGACCTGGAAGAAGTTGACGACGCCGAGCGAGGAGCCGTACAGGTTCCAGTCGTTGATCTTGGCGGTGGACATCAGGACCACGATCACACCGAAGGCACCGGAGGTGGAGAGCACGATGTGCGAGACCTCGTTGCTCTTCACCAGGTGGCCCAGGAGCACGCCGGTCAGTCCGACGATGTACTCGGAGAGGATCATCGAGGAGGCGCTCTGCAGGAAGACGTGCGAGCCCTTGCGGTTGTAGCGGGTCATCTCGGGGGAGACGATCGCACCCGTCATGTAGCCGCCCGCGATGGCGGTGGCGGCGACGGCCAGCGGGATCGTGTCGCCGGGCGGCGGCGAGTGGATCAGGTCGCTGAACGAGTGGTCCTTGAGCGTGTTGATGACGGACCAGGCGACCATCGCGAAGAAGAGCGGCGTGACGATCTTCGCGAAGTTCGCCATGTACTTGAAGCCGAAGATCACCAGGGCGGTGATGGCGATGCCCGCTATCACGCACCACATCCAGGACGGTCCGCCGACCAGCGCCGAGACGCTGTTGCCGAAGATCGTGTTCTGGACGCCGAACCAGCCGACCAGGCTGACCGCGATGACGAAGCTGACCAGCGCGGAGCCGTTGCGGCCGAAGCCCACCCAGCGGGTCAGCATCGGGGTCGCGAGGCCCTCGCGCATACCGGCCAGGCCGATCGCGAAGATCACGATCTCCAGGATCACGGCACCGAGCGTGAAAGCGAGGAAGGCGTTGCCGAAGGTCATGCCGACGCCGATGGTGGCGCCGAGCGTGAACTGCGAGATCGAGCCGGACTGGGCCAGCCACTGGAGCAGCATGGACCAGAAGCCGAACCGCTTGTCGCGCGGGACGCGCGAGAGCGAGTAGTCGTCGCTGCCGATGCTCTTGGTCTCGTGGACCGCGGCGTCGGCCGGAGGTGCGGCAGCCATCAGGACTCCTGGGGTGTGCGGCCGAAGGTCTGCAGGTGGGACAGCGACCCGTAGCGGTTGACGAGGTTGTCGAACTCCACGGCGTCGTGGAATTCCAGGTGGCCCGCGCCGTAGGCCTTGGCGACCTCCACGGCGTAGCGGGCGGCGGACGCGATGTCGCTCTCGTGACTCGCGCCCGTGCCGCAGCCGGGCACCGCGGCGGCCGAGGTGATGGCCAGACCGATGACGGGGGCGGCCGTCGCGGTGGAGGGCTGGAGGATCGAATTGATGTGATGTGCACCGTTACCGTACGGCGTAATGTCCTGAGTCGTCACGGGGTACGTGACCAACGGCTCACCGGTCACCACGGCCAGCAGCTCGCCGAGCTGCTCGCTGACCCGGAGCACCCAGCCCTCCTTGACGGTGGGCGACAGGGCCAGGCCCTTGTGGTTGATGATCCGGTTGCCCTTGGTGGTGTCGATGGAGAGCACGGCCTCCATGGCGTCGGTCACCTCGTGGCGGTTCATGGTGGCGATGTCCACGGGCGAGCCCATGAACGGCACCGGGTCGTGCGGCTCGGTCGGTGCGTCCGGGCAGATGTGGGTGGCGACGATCACATCACCGGGCAGCACATCGCCGCGGCGGCGCATGTCGAGCAGTTTCGCGGCGGTGGCGACGGCGGAGACGGCTCCGTCGGCGTCGGAGACCAGTCCGGTCACCTCGGGCCGGGCGCCGATGCCGCCGAGCCGGCCGACCACACCGAGGGTGCGGGCGGTGCCGCCGGCGGTGCGTCCCCGTGAGCCCGGGATGCGGACCATCACGAAGTCCGTCGAGCCCCGCTCGCCGGCGACCGTGGTGACCTCCGCGGACGAGCCCTCGGCCCCAGCCACGGAGTCGAGGTACTCGACGACCGTCTTCCCATTGGCCTGCGGGTCGTCGAGGAGGTCGACGATGTCCAGTACGTACTTCAACATGGGGGGCCTTTCTCGCGCATCCATCACACCCGTCCGGCGCCCGGCAGGGAGTGGGACGCCGGACGGGGTGCTGAGAGCAGATTCGGGATCGGATAGCGTTGAGCGCAACCATTTCCCGTTATTTGCAACTCAGGTCTGAATGGTGAGATCACATGGCGGACTTCGATCTGGACCGGCGCACACCCGCCGGAGCCCTGCAAACCGTCGACCGGGCGCTCCTCGTGCTGCTCGCGTTCGAGCGGACCAGACCCGACTGGGGCGTCACCGAGGTCGCGGAGGAGTTCGGCTGGGACACCTCGGTGGCCCAGCGGCTGCTCGCCACCCTCGCGGGTCGCGGCTTCCTGGTCTCGGACCCGGCCACCCGCCGTTACCGCATCGGCCCCGCCGTGCTGCGCCTGGGCAGGCTCTGGGAGCGCTCCGGATCGCTGGAGCTGCTCGCCGGACCGGTCCTGGAGGAGTTGCGCCGGGTCACCGGCGACACCGTGCTGTTCTGCCTCCCGGACAGCTTCCACATGCGGTGCGTGGCGGCCGAGGAGGGCGAGACCGGGCCGCTGCGCTACTACCCCCTGGTCGGCGAGCTCTACCCGGCTCATGCCGGGGCGACCAGTAAGTCGTTCTACGCCTACCTGCCGGACGAGCAGCGCCACCGGCTCTTCCGGGGGCGCCCGATGGCCCGGTTCACCGAGCGGACGGTGACCGATCCGGATCTGCTGGAGCGGGAGCTGCTGAAGGTGCGCGCCCAGGGGTACGCCTGGACGGTCGGTGAGTACGACGCCGGCGTCGCGACCGTCGCCGTACCGGTCTTCCTCGGGCGCGAACCGTACGGAAGCCTCAGCCTGGGCGGCGCGGCGGAACGGTTTGAGGGGGCGCCGGAGAACCGGCTCGAAGCGTTGCGCAAGGCGGCCGAACTGCTGGAGAGGCGCCTCACTCATCCGCCGCAGCGCCCGAAACCCCGGTCCCGCCGCACCACCTGACCGGCTGCCGGGCCCCGCTCCACCCGCACGACCTGCCCCGAAGAGAACCCAAGAGGAACCCCGTGAATCTGCTCCTGCTCTCCAACTCCACCCAGCACGGCTGCGGTTACCTGGAACACGCCCTCGACACGGTCAGCGCGTTCCTGCCCTCCGGCGCCCGCCTCGCCTTCGTGCCGTACGCGCTCGCCGACTACACGACGTACACCGCACGGGTCCGCGACGCCCTGGAGCCGGCCGGCATCAGCGTCCGCGGCGTCCACGAGAACGCCGACCCGGTCGCCGAACTCGCCGCTTCCGACGCCGTGTTCATCGGTGGCGGCAACTCCTTCCGGCTGCTGAGCGCGCTCTACCGGACCGGCCTGCGCGACGCCGTGATCGAGGCGGTGCGCGACGGACTGCCGTACATGGGAGCCAGCGCGGGGACGAACATGGCCTCGCCCACCCTGCGCACCACCAACGACATGCCGATCGTGCAGCCGCCGTCCTTCGAGACGCTCGGCCTCGTCCCGTTCCAGATCAACCCGCACTACCTGGACCCGGACCCGGACAGCACCCACAAGGGCGAGACCCGCGAGGAACGGCTCACCGAGTTCCTGGAGGAGAACGACGTGCCGGTGCTCGGCCTGCGCGAGGGCTCATGGCTGCGGGTCAACGGGCGCCAGGCCCGGGTCCAGGGTGCCCGCCCCGCGCGGCTGTTCACCCGCGGCGCACAGCCGCAGGAGCTCCCGGCGGGGACGGACGTCTCTCATCTGCTCACGACCGCACCGAGGTTCGACGCGCCGGTGCGCTGACGGTCAGCACCAGATCGGTCTCGGCGGGCCGGCCGCTCGCCGGGTGCGCCGCCGGGTAGGCGCGCGGCGCGTATCCGGCGGCCGATCCGGCCAGGACGAAGCTGCCGCCGGGCGGGGCGGCGAGCGCGTACCGGCCCTCCGCGTCCGTCGTGGTGAGCCCGGCCTGCCGGCCCTGCCGGTCGATCAGGGTGACATTGGCGCCGGCCACCGGGGTCCCGTCCGCTTCGAGGACCCGGCCGCGGAAGCCGGAGCCGGGGAGCGGGAGCGGGAGGCCGGACATCCGGGCCGTCGCGTCGCCCGCGCTGCTCGCCAGCAGGACCGGCGCGGCGGCCGCCCGCTGCGACGGCAGGAACGCGGCCAGTACCAGACCGACCAGCACCGCACCCGTAGCGATCATGAACGAGGTGCGGAACCCCTGCATGCTGGGCACCGCGACCGACCCCATCTGCGTCGAGGTGTGCGCCAGCACCATGCCGATCACCGCGCTGGACACCGAGGTGCCGATCGAGCGCATCAGGGTGTTGAGCCCGGTGGCCGCGCCCGTCTCCGAGGCGTCGACGGCCCCGATGATCAGTGCGGGCAGCGAGGAGTAGGCGAGCCCGATGCCGGCGCCGAGGACCACCGAGATCACGATGGTCTGCCAGGCGGCGCTCATCAGGCCGAGCCCGGCCCCGTACCCGATCGCGATGACCGCCATGCCGAGCATCAGTGACACCTTGGGGCCGTACCGGGCGGACAGCCGGGCGTACAGCGGGGCGACGAGCATCATCGTCAGGCCCAGCGGCGCCACGCACAGCCCGGCGACCACCATCGACTGGCCGAGGCCGTATCCGGTGGACCGCGGCAGCTGGAGCAGCTGCGGCAGGACCAGCGAGACGGCGTAGAAGGCCACCCCGACCATGATCGAGGCGAGGTTGGTGAGCAGCACCTCGCGGCGGGCGGTGGTCCGCAGGTCGACCAGCGGCGCGTCGCTGCGCAGCTCGAACACGCCCCACAGCAGCAGCACCACCAGGGCGGCGGCGATCAGCCCGAGCGTGGTGGGGGAGGTCCAGCCCCAGTCGCTGCCCTTGGTGACGGGCAGCAGCAGGAGGATCAGTCCGGCCGAGAGGCCGAGCGCTCCGGTGACGTCGAACCGGCCGGGGGCCCGCAGCGAGGTCTCCGGCACGGCGAGCACGATCAGCCCCATGGCCAGCACGCCGAGGCCGGCCGAGCCGAAGAAGAGGGTGTGCCAGTCGGTGTGCTGGGCGACCAGGGCGGCGGCGGGCAGCGCGAGTCCGCCGCCCACCCCGATCGAGGAGCTCATCAGGGCCATGGCCGAGCCGAGCTTCTCGCGCGGCAGCTCGTCGCGCATGATGCCGATGCCCAGCGGGATGGCGCCCATGGCGAAGCCCTGGAGCGCACGGCCCACGATCATGATCACGAGGTCGTCGGTGAAGGCGCATATCAGGGAGCCGACCACCATGACGGCGAGGCTGGCCAGCAGCATCTTCCGCTTGCCGTTGAGGTCTCCGAGCCGCCCCATGATCGGCGTGGAGACGGCTCCGGCGAGCAGCGTCGCCGTCATCACCCAGGTGGCGTTGGACGGGTCGGTGTGGAGAAGGACGGGCAGGTCCTTGATGACGGGGACGAGCAGGGTCTGCATCACCGCCACGGTGATACCCGCGAAGGCGAGCACGGGGACGATCCCCTTGCCCGCCTTCGACGTCCGCGGATCGGGAAGCTCCGCGGGCTGCTGTTCGTGCGTCGTCTGTGGCATACGTGCGGCCTCCGGGCAGCGGAAGAGGAAAGAGCGGGAAGGCGTGCGGGCGGTGCGGCGGCCGGCACCGGCCACCAAGTGTGTGCAGGGTGAAACCTTCCGCATGTCCGAGGTATTCCGGTGAACGCGGTACGAACAGGACACGGTCACGGCCCGGAACGTCCGTCCGGCCGGAAACAGATGCCCATCTGACCTTCCGTCAGATTGGAACGTGTTCTACTCTTGCGCCGTTCCAGTGGCTGCGACCGGCGAGGATCCGCATGGGCATCGGAATCACCGAAGAACACAGGGAGCTCGCGCAGGCCGTACGAGGGTGGCTCGCGCGGGCCGTACCGCCCGGGGAAATACGCAAACTCCTCGACGCGGACGCCCCCACTGCCACCGGCGCACGCCCCGAATACTGGGACGGGCTGGCGGAACAGGGCCTGCTCGGCATCCATTTGCCCGAGGAGTACGGGGGAGGAGGCGGCGGACTGCTCGATCTCGCCGTCGTCCTCGAAGAGGCGGGACGGGCCGCACTCCCCGGCCCCTACCTGGCGAGCGCCCTCGCCTCGGCGGTGCTGCACGCGTCGGCGCCGGAGGCGTCCGGGCTGGCGCGGGACCTCGCCGCCGGCCGGCGCATCGGCGCCGTCGCCCTCGGCCCCGGCAGCCTCACCGCCGTCGAGCAGGAGGACGGCCATCTGCTCGACGGCGAACTCCCGCCGGTGCTCTGCGCCGACGGGGCGGATCTGCTGCTGCTCCCCGCCGCCTCGGTCACCGGCACCCGCTGGTTCGCCGTCGACACCGCCGCGCGGGGACTGTCCGTCCGCCCGCACCGCAGCGCCGACCCGACCCGCCCCACCGCCGAGGTCCGGGCCGAGGGGGTCCTGGTCCCCGCCGGGCGGCTGCTGCCCACCGACTCGGGACTCGTCCGCGACCTCGCCGCCGTCCTGTTCGCCGCCGAGGCGTGCGGCACCGCGGCCCGTTCGCTGGACACCGCCACCGAACACGCCAAGGTGCGCGAGCAGTTCGGCCGCCCCATCGGACAGTTCCAGGGCGTCAAGCACCTCTGCGCGGACATGCTCGTCCGGGTCGAACAGGCCCGCGCGCTGGTCTGGGACGCCGCCCGCGCGGCCGACGAGGCACCGGAGGTGCGGGGCATGGCCGCGGCCCTCGCCGCGTCGAGCGCCCTGGACGCCGCGTACGGCTGTGCCAAGGACGCCATCCAGATCCTCGGCGGAATCGGCTTCACCTGGGAGCACGACGCCCATCTGTACCTGCGCCGGGCCCTGGTGGCACGGCAGTTGCTGGGCTCCGGGGACGTCCACCGGCAGCGCGCCGTCCGGCTGGCCGCGGCCGGGGCGCGCCGCGGGCTCACCCTGGAGCTCCCGGCGGAGGCCGCCGCGCACCGGGCGGCTGCCCGCGAGGCCGTCGCCGCCGCCCGGGGCCTGGACCCGAAGGCAGCCCGCCGTGCCCTCGCACCCACCGGCTACGCCGCCCCGCATCTGCCCGCGCCCTACGGCCTGGACGCCGGCCCCGTACAACAGCTAGCCGTGCAACAGGAGTTGCGCGAACAGGGGGTGAAGCTGAGCGACCTCCAGATCGCCACCTGGGTGGTGCCGTCCCTCATCGCCCACGGCACTCCCGAGCAGCAGGACCGCTACCTCCTGCCGACCCTGCGCGGCGAACTCCTGTGGTGCCAGCTGTTCTCCGAACCCGGCGCGGGCTCCGACCTCGCCTCGCTGCGCACCCGGGCCGAACGGACCTCCGAGGGCTGGCGGATCAACGGCCAGAAGGTGTGGACGAGCGCCGCCCAGTGGGCCGACCACGGCATCCTGCTCGCCAGGACCGACCCGGACGCCCCCAAGCACCGGGGGCTCGGCTACTTCCTCGTCGACATGAAGAACACCGAAGGCATCGACATCCGCCCGCTCAAGGAGATCACCGGCGACTCCCTCTTCAACGAGGTGTACTTCGACGACGTGATCCTGCCCGCCGACGCACTGGTCGGCGAGGCCGACGGCGGCTGGCAGGTCGCCCGCAACACCCTGGGTAACGAACGCGTCCACATGGCCGACCAGATGACCTTCGACACCGGTCTGGAAGCCCTGATCGAGCGCTCCGCCGGACTCGACGGCGCCTGCCGGGCCCGGATCGGCGCACTCGCCGCCGAGGCCCACGCACTGGCCTGCATCGGGCTGCGCACCACCCTGCAACAGGTCTCCGGCCTCGAACCGGGCGCGGGCGCCTCCGTACGCAAGCTCGTCCAGACCGCCCACCAGCAGAAGGTCGCCGAACTCACCCTCGAACTGCTCGGCCCCGCCGGTGCGGTGGCCGAGGGGGCCGGGGAGCGGGCCGTGCACGGATTCCTGATGTCCCGCTGCCTGACCATCGCGGGCGGCACCACCCAGGTTCAGCTCAATGTCGTCGCCGAGCGCATCCTCGGCCTGCCGAGGGACTGAGAGGGCCCCATCAGCCCCCTCCGAAAGGACACACCATGAAGGCATACATCGTCGGCGTCGGGATGACGAGGTTCGAGAAGCCCGAGACCCGCGACTGGCAGTACTGGGACATGGCGAAGGAGGCCGGCACGGCGGCGCTCGCCGATGCCCGCGTCGCGTACGAGGACGTTCAGCAGGCGGCCGTCGGCTACTGCTTCCAGCCCTCCACCGCCGGACAGCGCGCCGTGTACGAACTCGGCCTGACCGGGGTACCCGTCTACAACGTCAACAACAACTGCGCCACCGGCTCCACCGCGCTGATGATGGCCCGGCAGTTCGTCGAGGGCGGCGGCAGCGACTGCGTCCTGGCGCTCGGCTTCGAGAAGATGGCGCGCGGATCGCTCGGCGGCGGCGGATCCGACGGCGGCGCGGGTGATTTCAAGACGTCCCCGGTCGCCCGGCACTACGGGATCATGGCCGCCGCCCACGGCTTCGAGATGACCCCGCCCACCGCCCAGATCTTCGGCAACGCGGCCCGTGAGCACATGCAGAAGTACGGCACGACCGAGGCGCAGCTCGCCGCCGTCGCGGCCAAGAACCACCGCCACTCGGCCGGCAACCCGTACGCCCAGTTCCAGGACACCTACACGGTCGACGAGGTCCTCGCCGCCAAATCCGTTCACCGCCCCCTGACCCGGCTCCAGTGCTCGCCGACCTCCGACGGGGCGGCAGCAGCGGTCGTCGTGTCGGAGCGCTTCGTCGACCGGCACGGGCTCGGCGAGCGGGCCGTCGAGATCGCCGCCCAGGCCATGACGACCGACACCGAGGCCTCCTTCGCCTCCGGCACCTGCATCGACGCGGTCGGACTGCCCATGTCGCGGGCCGCCGCCCAGCAGGTGTACGCGGCCTCCGGTCTCACCGCGGCCGACCTCGACGTCATCGAACTCCACGACTGCTTCTCCATCAACGAACTCCTCACCTACGAGGCGCTCGGGCTGTGCGGCGAGGGCGAGTCCGGGGCACTCGTCGAGTCCGGCGCCACCACCCACGGCGGCCGCTGGGTGGTCAATCCCTCCGGCGGCCTGATCTCCAAGGGGCACCCGCTCGGCGCCACCGGAATCGCCCAGGCCGCCGAACTCACCTGGCAGCTCAGGGGCGAGGCCGGTGCCCGCCAGGTGCCGGACGCCCGCACCGCACTCGCCCACAACATCGGGCTCGGCGGCGCGGCCGTGGTGACACTCCTGCGCCGCTGAGGACGGGCGGGTCCGCGGGGCCCGGTGGGGCGCCGGTCCTGCGCGCCGGACCGCACCCCGCACGGTCCGGAAACCGATGTACGGGGCGCGGGGCGGCTGCGAGTATGACGCCATGGTTGACGTCTCGACGCCCACACGCCGCAGCGCCCGGCCCCGTACCCGCACGTGGGCGGTGGTGCTCGCCGCCTGCGTCGGCCAGTTCCTCGTCGTCCTCGACGTGTCCGTCGTCAACGTGGCCCTCCCGTCCATGCGCACCGACCTGGGGCTGAGCGCCGCCGGACTCCAGTGGGTGCTCAACGCCTACTCGATCGCGTTCGCCGGATTCATGCTGCTCGGCGGGCGGGCCGCCGACATCTACGGCCGCAAGCGGATGTTCCTGGTCGGCCTCGGACTGTTCACTGCCGCCTCCCTGGGCGGCGGACTCGCCCAGGAGGGCTGGCAGTTGCTCGCCGCGCGCGCCGCGCAGGGGCTCGGCGCCGCCGTGCTCGCCCCCGCGACCCTCACCCTGCTCACCGCGGCCGTTCCCGAAGGGCCCGCCAGGACGAAGGCCATCGGCACCTGGATGGCGGTCGGTGCGGGCGGCGGCGCGGCCGGCGGACTGATCGGCGGGGCGCTCACCGATGCACTCTCCTGGCGGTGGGTGCTGCTGATCAACGTGCCGGTCGGCGTCCTCGCCCTCACCGGCGCCGCGATCTGGCTCGCCGAGGGGCGCACGGCCGAGCGGAGCCGTATCGACTTCCCGGGCGCACTGCTCGTCACGGCGGGCCTGGCCTCCGTCGCGTACGGCATCGTGCAGACCGAGGAGTCGGGCTGGACCGCGGCCGCGACCCTGCTGCCGCTGCTGGGCGGACTGGCGCTGCTCGCCCTGTTCGTCCTGGTGGAGGCCCGCACGGCGAAGCCGCTGATGCCGCTGAGGGTGCTCGGCGCGCGGGCGGTGGCCTCGGCGAACGTGGCGATGTTCGTGATGGGCTCGGCGACGTTCTCCATGTGGTACTTCATGACCGTGTACGCGCAGAACGTGCTGGGTTACACCGCGCTGGAGGCCGGACTCGCCCTGATGCCCACCTCGGTGGCCGTCGTGGTCGGCTCCACGTGCGCCCCGCGGCTGATGGCCCGGGTCGGAGCGAAGAACCTGGCGCTCGTCGGCACGGTGGTCGCCGCCGCGGGCTTCGGCTGGCAGTCCACGATGACCGCCGACGGCGGCTACCTCACCTCAATCTGCCTGCCCGGCGTCCTGATGATGGCCGGCACCGGCCTCGCGGCCACCCCGCTCGCCTCGCTGGCCACATCGGGCGCGGCCCACGGCGAGGCCGGGCTGGTCTCCGGACTCGTCAACACCTCCCGCACGATGGGCGGCGCGCTCGGCCTGGCCGTGCTCTCCACGGTCGCCGCCGCCCGCACGGACGGCGGAGCGGGCCCGGCCGACCTCACGGCCGGCTACGCCCTGGCCTTCCGGACGTCGGGCTCGGTACTGCTGGCCGGCCTGCTGCTGATGATCTTCTGGCTGCCGCGCCACCGGCCAGTACAGCACTGAGCCGGCCCCACGGGTCCGGCCCTCAGAGCCAGCCCTGCTGCCGTGCGGCCCGGACCGCCTCCATCCGGTTACGGGTGGAGGTCTTGCCGATGGCCGACGACAGGTAGTTGCGTACCGTCGACTCCGACAGATGCAGCTTCAGCGCGATGTCCGCGACCGTCGCCCCGTCCACCGAGGCCATCAGTGCATCACGCTCCCGGGCGGTCAGCGGACTGGGGCCCGCGCTCAGCGCGGCGGCGGCCAGCGCCGGGTCGATGACGGTCTCCCCGGCCAGCACTCGCCGGATCGCCACCGCGAGCTCCTCGACCGGCCCGTCCTTCACCAGGAACCCCGCCGCCCCGGCCTCCATCGCCCGCCGCAGATACCCGGGCCGCCCGAACGTGGTGAGGATCAGCACCCGGCAGTCCGGCACCTCGTCCCGCAGATCGGCGGCCGCGTCCAGACCGCTGCGCCCCGGAAGTTCGATGTCCAGCAACGCCACATCGGGCCGCGCCGACACGGCCGCCGTCACGATCTCGTCCCCGGCCCCCACCTGGGCCACCACCTCGATGTCCGGCTCAAGACCGAGCAGCAGGGCGAGCGCGCCCCGCATCATCCCCTGGTCCTCGGCGAGCAGCACTCGTACGGACTTGGACGGCCGGTGATCCTGCGGCATCTCGTTCACGGGGGACAGGGTATGGCCGGTGGCCTGTCGGGGTGATGCGACGCGGGTCCGGGGCACGCGAAAGCCCGGTGATCGCGAAGCCCGCCGGCCCCACGGCGGCCGACCTGTGATCGCCATGATGGTCCGTCACCGACAGGCCGCCTGAGCTGCTGTTGATGCGATTCGTCGCCGCCTGATGGAACCGATTCGCTGCAACAGAACCTGGACATTCACGCGATCATTTCAGGATCGACGCGGCCCTAATGTCGTCGGTGTCAGCAGGAAACACCGCACCGACACTCGCTGGAGTTCATGATGCGCTCGCGTCTCGCCGCCCGTTCCGCCCGTCTCGTCCTGGCCGCCGCCGCGGTCACGGCACTCGCCGCCACCGCCACCGCCTGCGGACCCGAGGACATCACGGGCTCCGGCAGCACCGCGGCCCCCTCCGCCGCGGCCTCCGAGGGAAGCGGTGGGAGCCAGAGCCCCTCCAACAACAGCCCCTCCGTCAACGGCAACAACGCCTCCAAGGTCACCGAGGACTCCGACCCCGGCGAGTCCGGCAGCGAGTCCAGCGGTGAGTCCGGCAGCGAGTCCACCTCCGACAGCGGCGACAAGAGCGGTTACGGACAGTCCTGCGGCACCAACGATCTGGACTTCACGGTCACCTGGGAGGCCCAGCCGATCAGCTACTACCTCGTCACCGCCAAGGCCAAGCCCGGCATCACCTGCTACCTCGACGTCAACACCCCCAGCGTGTCCTTCGGCTCCGGCGCCGACGGCGTCGCCTCCCCCGTCGGACAGGGCGGCGAAGACCCCATCAAGCTCTCCGGCTCATCCGTCGCCTTCGCCGGCATCAACCCCAAGACCACCGACGGCGACGGCGGCAAGGAGTTCGACCACGTCATCATCGCCACCACCGAGGACGACCCCAACCCCGCCGATGTCGAACTCCCCGACATGGCCACCGTCGACAAGCCCATCGTCACCAACTGGTCCACCAAGCGCGACGAGACCATCCCCCGGGTCATCTGACCAACCGGACCGTGACCGGCGACGTCGCACTCCGCACCACGCCACCGGTCGACGCGTCGCCCCGGCGCCACCGCTGTGCTCGGAACGAGGGCTGGGCCCGGCCCGTGCATCGTGCAGGCCCGCCTGCCGTCCGAGCCGAACAGGAACGAGCCCCTTCCGCAGCGTGCCCGGCAGCGACCCGCGTCGGCAACCGCTGCTCCTGACGCGGTCCCTAGTCGTGCAAGAGGTCTTCGAACTCCCAGGAGTGTCCAGGCGCGTGGCCGACGAACAGCGTGCAGGCCTGCTGCCGTTGAGCGGCAAGTGCAGGGTCGACCCTTTCGCACGGTTCGGCACAGACGTACGTGAAGTGGTCGCCGTCCCAGCGCACCCATACGTCAAAGGTGCCGCGCCCCATGTCCTCCAGATGGCCGGCGTGCTCGTCGGTATGCCCCTGGGCCAGTTCGCAGACGAGCCAGTGGGGCAGCCCCGGACTACCCGCTTGCTGATGAGCTTGCGCGGTCTCGGACCAGGGCGGACAGGCGCGGGAATTGCAGTGGATCACCGTTGGGCCTCCGGTTGAGGGGACGTGGCACCCGGTCCGTGCGGCGAGCGGCAGCACACGGACGGGGAGGGGGCTCGGGAGCGCCGTACCCGGCCACGGCACGGCGTGACTGGACGGGCCACCCGGCGAGTGTCAACAGCAGGCCGGCAGTCGGGTCGAGCACGGTGAGCACGTCAGGTCCCCCGCCCTCCAGCCGCGCCATCGCGTGGTCCTGCTGGTCCGGGTCGTGTGCCCACGCCCGTAGCCCGTTCGGGACGGCGGGGCTCTGAAAGCCGATCGGCCGGACGTCCCGCGTGCCGGACGGTTGGGGCTCGGGCGCGCCGAGCCCGTCCGCGAGCCGATGCGCCTGCCGTCGCAGCCACCGGAGCGCGAGCCGGCGGTTCGGCAGGGTCGCCCTGCCGAGCGAGACGGCCCTCCCACCGGTCGTCGCGGTGATCTCCGCCAGATAGCGCACGCCGTTCACGCGGCGTGCTCCCCGGCCGGGAGCTGGACCACCGCTCGCAGCGCTTCGGCTGCCGCTTCCGTGAACGCCGCCGACTCGGCCGATTCCGCGAGGTGTTCGGCAAGCGCGCGGTCCAACTCGGCGCGGAACAGCACGCGGGTTTCGGGGTCCGACGCGATGCGGTCCAACTCGGCGTCCAGGCCGTGCTCCGGGACTCTCACAGCACCTCACCCCGACTCCGCGCGTTGCACCGCGCGTTCTGGGCTCGCAGCCGCTCTGTGGCATCCGCGGGACGTACGTGCTCGGGCTCGGCCTCCCACTCCTGCCCGCCGCACATCGGTCGCAGTGACCAGTACGGGCCGGCGAGCCCTCGGAACTCCCCGATCCTGTTCGCGTGGGCCGTGTCCACCATGAGTGTGCCGGGGGCGGGTACGTGGGCGGGTTCCTGTCCATCCGTGGGAACGATTTGCGCACTCATCGCCGCTCCTCTCCGTAGCGGTTTCGCTACTCAGGGCGTTCAGAGTGACCTAGAGTTGGAGTGTCCTCAACTTGGCTGTTTTGCTTGATGAGTTAGGAACTCACGTGGTCAACCGGAAGGCATTGGACCCCGAGACTTCGCCGGCGCAGGCGTTTGGTCAGCGCTTACGGCAAGCGCGGGACGAGCGCGGGTGGACGCAGGACGAGCTGGCCGTACGCATGGGCCTGACCGGGTCGCATGTTTCCGCCGTCGAAACTGGCCGCCGCCCACCAACTAACCGCTTCGCGCGTAGTGCTGACAGGGCACTCGGCACCGGAGACAAGTTCGAGCGAATGACCCGCGCGCTCAAGAACACCTCGCTCCTGGAGGGGTTCACGGACTTCGTCACCCACGAGGTACGAGCCGTAGAGATCAGGCTGTTCGAGCTCGGGATCGTTCCGGGTCTTCTCCAGACTCCGGAGTACGCGGCAGCGATCACTACGGGTGCCGTGCGGCGCGGAGCGATCACGGAGCAGCAGGCGGAAGAACGGCTGACGCTCCTCACGAAGAGGCAGGCATCCCTGGAGCGGACGCCCCCACCGCTTGTGTACGTCGTCCTTGACGAGAGCTGCATTCGGCGGGTGGTGGGCGGCCCCCGTGTCATGGCGGAACAGCTTGACCGGCTCGCCGCGTTCGCCGAGCTGCCGTCCACCGTCGTGCAAGTCGCTCCGTTCGATCTTGGTGAGCGGCGGTCGTTCGACCTGCCGGTAACACTGGTCGCCCTCCCCGACCGATCGCACATGGCATACGCGGAGTCTGCGCAGCAAGGGCGGCTGGAGCGCGATATGCGGTTCGTGCAGCCCCTGTTGACGGCATACCATCAACTACAGGCCGAAGCGCTGTCCCAAGCGGCATCCGTGGCCATGATCGAGAAGGTAAGAAAGGGCACCCCGTGATGACCGAATCCCCCCGCTGGTTCAAGTCCTCCTACAGCAGCAATGGTGGCCAGTGCATCGAGGTCGCGGCCAACTTTGCCGTCTCACGCGGCGTGGTACCCGTCCGCGACTCCAAGGATCTGAGCGGTCCCACGCTGTCCTTCCCCTTCGCCTCCTTCGTCTCCTTCGTGGCGGGCGTCAAGGCCGGAGGCTTCGGCACCGTCTGAGCAATCGATTCAGCGTCGCCCCATCGTGCCCGGCAGGGTGGGGCTTCGCTGCGGCGCGAGTCCTACGACCGTTCAGTGGTTCTCGGCTGCACCGGCCCAGTCGTCCGACGTGCCCGACGCGTCCGCCGGGAGCTTCGCCGTCACCACGAAGCCGCCGGACGGCCCCGGGCCCGCCTCCAGGGAGCCGCCCGCCGCCGCCAGGCGTTCGGTGAGGCCTTTCAGGCCGGTGCCGCCGATGCCCGGGGTGGGCGGTGCGGCCGGGTTCCGGCCGTCGTCGGTGACCGTCAGCCGGACCCGGTCCGAGGTTCCGTCGATCACGAACGCGCAAGCGGTGGCGGCGGAGTGGCGCAGGACATTGGTGACGGCCTCCCGAGCCACCCAGCCGAGCAGCGCCTCCGTCTGCGGCGAGAGCGGCGGCCCGGAGCGGCGGACGGTCGGCTCTATGCCGGCGGCGGTAAGCGCGGACCTGGCGCGGTCGAGCTCGGTGGCCAGGCTCCCCTCGCGGTAGCCGGTGACCGCCTCACGGATCTCGGTGAGCGCCTGCCGCCCGACCGACTCGATATCGGTGACCTGCCGGAGCGCCTCGTCCATGTCGTGCGGCGCGATCCTGCGCGCGGCCTCCGACTTGACGACGATCACGGAGATGGTGTGGCCCAGCAGATCGTGCAGATCACGGGAGAAGCGCAGCCGCTCCTTCTCGACGGCGGCGCGGGCCAGTTCCTGCCGGGTGGAGCGCAGTTCCATCACCGTCTCCGACAGGGTGAGCAGCGCGGCCGTCACCGCACCGGAGATGAACGTGCCGTAGGCCAGCGTCCACGGCGTCGACGCGCTGTCCCCCCCGCCACACCGCGACGACGCACGCGGCCACGGCGAGCACGAGCAGACCGACCGCCAGCCACTGTTTGCGCAGGACCGTCCCACAGGCCAGCGAGAGCAGCGGGAAGAACAGCAGCCAGCTGCCGCCGTACCCGGCCGCGAGCCCCAGCGTGACGGCTGTCAGCGCGGCCAGCAGCACGTACGTCAACGGACTCTCGCGCGCCCGCTTGTTGAAGCCCCGGACCACCACCGAGATGTAGAGGGAGTTGAAGGCGAACAGGCCGATGCCGCCGATCCAGGGATTGGGGGTGTCGCCCTGGAACAGATTGGAGAAGGCGCCCAGGCCCAGCAGCAGCCAGGGGAGCAGGACGTAGGGTCCGGGAGGTCCCGGACGCCGGTGCTCCTTGCGCCACTGCCGTCGCTCCGCACGCCGCCTGCGCCGTACCTCGCGCGCTTGCGATCCGCTCCCGAACATGTTCACTCCCGTCACACGGTCCTCGCGGACCGACGGTACGAGACCACGGCGTACGTGCCGAACAGCAGCAGCCACCCTGCGAGTACGCCGACGGTCGTGGCGCTGGGTGCGCGGCCGTCGGTGGCCGCCCAGCCCAGTTCCGCGAACCGGTTGGCGGGGGTGAACCCGCCGAGGGAGCGCAGCCAGCCGGGGAGCAGCTCCAGTGGGAACCACAGCCCGCCGACGATCGCGAAGCCCATCAGGCACGCGACGTTGACCACGCCGGTGCCCTGCGGGGTCAGCCGGTAGCCGTTGCCGATTCCGAGCAGGGTGAAGGGCAGGGCGCCGATCCACAGGAGCAGGACGAGTGCGGCCCACTGCCAGGCCGCCAGGCGTACTCCGTTGAGCAGCCCCCCGGCCAGCAGTACGGTGAGGATCGTCGGGAGCACCGTCACCGAACCGCTGATCGCGCGGCCCACGACCGCCTGCGACGAGGAGAGCGGGGTGACCCGCAACTGCTGGAGCCAGCCCAGCGACTTGTCGGAGGCGACCCCCGTACCGATCGACATCGCGGAGCCCAGTGCCCCGTACGCGGCCATGCCGACCATCGCGGTGGTCTTCCAGCCGTCGACGCCCTCGCCGCCGCCGATGTTGGTGAACAGCAGATACATCATCACCGGCATCCCGGTGCCGAAGATCAGGAAGAAGCCGTCGCGCAGGGTCCGGCGGATTTCGAGCACGATGTACTGGAACATCAGACGGTCTCCTTGCGGTCGGTCCGGCTCTCCGGAGCAGCCGTAGAGGTGAGGGAGAGGAACGCGGCCTCCAGCGTGGCGGGGGAGACCTGGAGGCCCCGGATCAGGCCGAGGCGGGCGAGCTCCACGACGGTGGCGTCCGAGTCGTCCGTGTGCAGCAGCGCCCGGTCCCCGGTCACCTCGACGACGGCGACGCCGGGCAGCAGATCGAGGCCCTCGGTGGGCCGGCCCGCCAGGTCGAAGGAGACCAGGTGGTGGCCGGCCGAGCCCTTGATGGATTCGCCGCTGCCGTCCGCGACGATCCGGCCCCGGTCGATGACGACGATCCGGTCGGCGTTCTCGTCGGCCTCCTCCAGGTAGTGGGTGGAGAAGATCACCGTGTTGCCGCGCCGGGCGTAGGCCCGCATGGAGTCCCAGAAGGCGCGGCGTCCGTCCACGTCCAGGGCCGCGGTCGGCTCGTCCAGCACGATCAGCTCCGGGTTGCCGGCCAGCGCGACGGCGAACCGGACCCGCTGGATCTGGCCGCCGGAGAGCTTGTCGATCCGCCGGTTCGCGTACTGCGCGACCCCCGCCAGCTCCAGCGCCTCGACGATCGGCATCGGGCGCGGATAGGTGGAGGCGACGAAGGCGATCAGTTCGCGGACGGTCACTCGCTGGATGGGCCGCCCGTCCTGGAGCATCGCGCCGACCAGGCCGGCCCGGACCGCCTGTTCCGGGGAGCGGTCCAGTACCCGCACACTCCCGTCGTCGGGCTCGTTCAGGCCGAGCAGCAGGCTGATGGCCGTGGACTTCCCCGCGCCGTTGCGGCCGAGCAGAGCGACGGTCTCGCCCCGCTGGACGGTCAGGCCGATCCCGTCCACGGCCCGCACGCTCTGTCCGGCCCGGCCGAAGGTCTTCACCGCCCCGGTGAAGACCACCGCGGCCCCGTTCCCCGTTGTCTGTTTCATGGACATGACGCTACGGAGCCGGGGCCCCGTCCCGGCAGAGGCGCATGTACGGACTCCGTGATGACAAATGTCACCGCGCGGCCGGACGGGAACCGGGTGGCCGGATCGCGATCCGCCGAGTGATCTGACACAACGTCAGGAGTCTTCACAACTGCTGGGCGCTGCGTTATACATAGGGCCACCGGCTAGAACGCGTTCTAGAACGGACGCGGCTTCCGGTCCCGCACGACCTCGGTGCGGCCGACGGTGCGGACGGCCGCGCCGAGGTCTTCCCACCATCAAGGAGCAGCTTTCCCATGCCCATTGATGCCGCAGAGGCGGTTGCCGCCGAACCCCGCTCGACCTCGGTCAGCTGGGACCACAAGGACATCCAGCTCTACCATCTGGGCCTCGGAGCGGGGACGGCCCCCGGCCGGCCCGACGACGCCACCGATCCGGACGAGCTCCGCTACACGCTGGAGTCCCGGCTCCACGTCCTGCCGAGCTTCGCCACCGTCGCGGGCGCCGGCCTCGCGACGGGCGGCGGCCTCGCGGCGCCCGGGGTCGACGTCGACCTCGCCGCCGTGCTGCACGGCGGTCAGTCCGTACGCCTGCACCGGCCGATCCCCGTACGGGGCAACGCCGTTCAGAGCTCGAAGGTCGCCGCCGTGTACGACAAGGGCAAGGCGGCGGTCCTCGTGCTGCGCACCGAGGCCACCGACGACGACGGCCCGCTGTGGACCAACGACGCTCAGATCTTCGTACGCGGCGAGGGCGGCTTCGGCGGCGAGCGCGGCCCCTCCGAACGGCTCGCCCTGCCCGACCGCGCCCCGGACCGGGTGGTGGAACGGCCGGTCCGGCCGGACCAGGCGTTGCTCTACCGGCTCTCCGGGGACTGGAACCCACTGCACGCCGACCCGGAGTTCGCCAAGCTGGCCGGCTTCGACCGGCCGATCCTGCACGGGCTCTGCACCTACGGGATGACGCTCAAGGCGGTGGCCGACACCCTGCTGGACGGCGAGGTGTCCCGCATCGGCTCGTACCGCACCCGGTTCGCCGGGATCGTCTTCCCGGGCGAGACCCTCCGTATCCGGATGTGGGCCGGTGACGGCCGGGTCCAGGTGGTGGTGACCGCCGTCGAACGCGACGACGCCCCGGTCCTCGCCGACACGCTCGTCGAACACTCCTGAAGCACGTACCGACCCCGAGGGGAGCCGCACCATGCGCGCAGCCGTACTGCACGAGATAGGCCAGGACAAGCTCGAAGTCCTCGACGACGTCGAGGCGGTGGGCTTCGGCCCCGGCAAGGTCAGGCTCCGCATCCGGGCCACCGGACTGTGCCACTCCGATGTCTCCGCGATGAGCGGGGTGCTGCCGCAGCCCGCCCCCTTCATCCCCGGCCACGAGGGCGCCGGTGAGGTGCTCGACGTCGGCGACGGGGTGAGCGGGCTGAGCGCGGGGGACCGGGTGCTGGTCTGCTGGCTGCCCGCGTGCGGGGAGTGTCCTTCCTGCAAGCGCGGCCAGACCCAGCTCTGCCTCGCCGGGTTCATGAACGCGGGCACCCCCAACTTCAAGCGCCCCGGCGGCGATGTGTTCGGCTTCGCCGGTACCGGCACTTTCACCGAGGAGGTCGTCGTCGGCGCGGGCTGCGCGGTGCCGATCCCCGACGACGTGCCGTTCGAGATCGCCGCGCTGATCGGCTGCGGGGTCACCACCGGCCTCGGCGCGGCCATCAACACCGCCAAGGTGGAAGCCGGTTCGTCGGTCGCCGTGATCGGCTGCGGCGGCGTCGGCATCTCCACCATCCAGGGCGCCAGGGTGCAGGGCGCCGCCCAGATCATCGCCGTGGACCCGGTGGCCTCCCGGCGCGAGGCGGCGCTGCGGTTCGGTGCGACCGAGGCCGTCTCGCCCGACGAGTTCGCCGACGCCAAGCAGCGGATCACCGCGGGCGAGGGCTTCGACTACGTCTTCGAGGTCGTCGGCAAGTCGGTCACGGCCCGCACGGCGTACGAGAACACCCGGCGCGGCGGCACCCTCTGCATCGTCGGCGCAGGCGCCATGGACGACAACTTCCAGGTCAACATGTTCGAGCTGTTCTTCGACGAGAAGCGGATCCTGCCCTCCATGTACGGGGGAGGGGACGTGCTCCGGTCGTACGAGCGGGCCATCGCGCTCTGGCGGGCCGGCCGCATCGACCTCGAATCGATGATCACCCACCGGGTGCGGCTCGACGGCATCAACGACGCCCTCGACCAGATGCGGACCGGCGAGTCGCTGCGTACCTGCATCGAACTCTGACCCCCCGCGGCACCGCCCCGCCCCCTCCCGAGAGGACCCCGAGATCCGATGTCACTCCCCCTGGACGGACTGTCCGCGATCGTCACCGGCGCCGGCCGCGGCCTCGGGCGCGCCGAAGCGCTGGAACTGGCGCGGCTCGGCGCGGCCGTCGTCGTCAACGACTACGGGCAGCCGGGCCGCGACGGCTCCGGCGAGGCGTCCGCCGCGCCCGCCGAGCAGGTCGCCGAGGAGATCCGGGCGGCCGGTGGCCGGGCGGTCGCGCACCTCGGCGACGTGTCCGACCACGAGCAGGCCCGCGCCCTGGTGGAACTGGCCGTCGAGACGTACGGACAGCTCGACGTCCTGGTCAACAACGCGGGCATCCTGCGCGACCGGATGATCTTCTCGATGACCGAGGACGAGTGGGACTCGGTGATACGGGTCCACCTCAAGGGCCACTTCAACACCACGCACTTCGCCGCCGCCCACTGGCGGTCCCGGTCCAAGGCCTCCGGCGGCCCGGTCTACGGCCGGATCGTCAA
Organism: Streptomyces sp. NBC_01260; assembly: GCF_036226405.1. Lineage (NCBI taxonomy): Bacteria > Bacillati > Actinomycetota > Actinomycetes > Kitasatosporales > Streptomycetaceae > Streptomyces > Streptomyces sp. NBC_01260. The sequence goes on from NZ_CP108464.1 coordinate 6,080,396, forward strand.
CACCTCCTCGGAGGCGTTCCTGGCCGGCTCGGCGGGCCAGCCCAACTACGCGGCGGCCAAGGGCGGCATCGTCGGGCTGACCACCTCCACCGCGCTGGCCCTGGCCAAGTACGGAGTCACCGCCAACGTCATCTGCCCGCGCGCCCGGACCCGGATGACCGAGGACGTCTTCGCGGGCTTCCAGGAACCGCAGGACGGGCGGCTCGACGCGCTCGCCCCCGAGCATGTCTCGCCGCTCGTCGGCTATCTGGCGTCCCCGGCGGCCGCCAAGGTCAACGGGCAGCTGCTCGTGGTGCACGGCGGGATGGTCGCGATCGTCGAACGCCCCAGGGTGGCGGCGAAGTTCGACGCGGAGAAGGAGACGTTCTCCTTCGACGAGCTGGACGAGCTGATCTCCCCGTACTACGCGGACCGCCCGCCGAACGAGACCTTCGCGGCGGCGGAGGTGCTCGGCCTGAAGCGGGGCTGAGCGGCCGACCCGCACGGGGGAGGGCCCCGAAGCCGGTCGGCCGCGGGGATCAGTACATGGGGATCAGTACATGGAGAGGGCCCCCGCGGCGGTCGGCCGCGGGGGCCCTCCCTTCCCCGTTTCCCTCGTTGATGTCCAGGCGGTCAGGCCGCCCTGCTGCCCCCTTCGGAGGTGCGGCGGTGGCGGCCGAGCGGTTGTGCTGCCGAGTCGTCCGGCGCCACACCCCCTCGGTGCTTTCCGGAGCCGCCGGCGTCGGCCCGTTCCGCGTCCGCCCCCGGCGGACGCGGCTGGGTCGTGTCGGTTCGGGCTTCAGGCATGTGGGAAGTCACCCCGTTGTGATCGCTTACGTGTTTGTCTCCGGGGCCATCACGCCACCGTCAACCGGGAAACGGTCACCGTCGGCGACCTCGGTGCGCGAATGCGTGAGCCCCCGGTCCAACTTTAGACCGGCCGGCACCTGGAGGGCGGTACGCCCCACGAGAGGCGCCTGCCCCAATGGAACCGGCTTGCACACAGAAGGAGGCGCCGCGGCCGCGGACGGTTGCATACCGCTTCCCGGGTATCCGGCCGGGTACCGTCCCGCGGCCGGTTCCACATCGGCCGGTGCCTCCAGGAGCGCGACCGCGCAGGCCGTCTCCCCGTTCGCGTACGGAAGCCGGAGTACGCCCTCGCGGGACCAGACACCACTGCCCGCCAGCCATCCCCCGGGCACCGGGAGCTGGTGCAGCATGCGGCCCGCGGGACGCCACACCCCCACCCAGCTGCCCGCCGCCCCGTCGATCCGCAGGGCGACCGCGCAGCTCTCCGGCATCAGCATCTGCCCCGGCTGCACGGCGAACGGCGTCATCGCGGCGTCCGGCAGCCGCAGGCACTCCGGGAAGCGCACCGGCAGACAACTGCCCAGCACCCCCCAGCCCAGCCGGTCGTGCCCGGGTGCGTCCGAGCGGATCAGCAGGAGACCGCTGTCCGGATCGGCGAGCAGCAGCCGGTCGTTGCTGTCCGGTGCGATCTGGAGCAGCGGTGTCATCTCGGCGCCCCGCCCCAGGTCCACCGCGACCGCCTTCACCGGGCCGCCCCCGGCCGGCTCCCGGTCCAGGGCCAGCAGCCGGCCGGCCCGGTCCAGCCAGACCCCGCCGGAGCAGCGCCCCGGCAGTTCCGCGATCTGCTGCGGCCCGGACGGACCGCCCGCCACCAGCCAGAGCCCGGTGGAGTACGCGCCGGCCGACAGGGCGTACGCGCTGACGCCGTCCGGTGAGGGCGGCAGCAGGGTCAGCTCCGCGCACTCGACCGCGCCCAGCGGCAGTTCACCGGTGCCGGGGCCGGTCGGGTAGAGCAGCGAGAGGGTGTGCCGGTCCGCGACCCGGCGCCGGATGAGCACCCGCCCGTCGGCGAGCGGCAGCACCTGCGAGTCGGCCTCCTCCGGCTGGTTGAGGGGGAGCGGCACGGCGTACGGCTCGGGCCCGTCCAGCGTCCAGCGCTCCGGGTACCAGGCCGTGTCGGTGGTGGCGTCGGCGCCCGCCTCGCCGGTTCGGTGCGCCTGGACGCGGGCGGCCGTGAGCCGGGCCGCGTACGCGCCGTCCGCCGTGATCGTGAACGCGGGTGTCGGCAGGACCGTTTCGGCAGGGACTCGCGCCGGTGCGGGCAGGGCCACCGGTACGGGTGGAACCACCGGCTCCCGCGGATCAGCTGCGTCCGCCGGTGGATCCTTCGCGGGATCCTCCGTCGCGTCCGCCGCCGGATCCGGGGGCTCCGCGGCCCCGTCCGGCTCGTCGGACCCCGGCTCCACCGGCTCACCGGCTTCGACCGCCACCGCGGTCCCGTCCTCGATGGCACAGGCAGTCATCGACTCGTCACCTCCGGCCATCGAAGCTAGTTTTCGCACTTCCTGCCGAACAACACGAGACCCGCCACTTCACACATATGGGTGGCGATGCCCGTATTCACCTGAGAGAGAGGGGGTGGTTGTGCTTCGCGACAGACGCGTGGCTAAGGTAAGGCATTCCTAAGTGTTGCCTGTGTGATCCACAACTGGAGCAAGTGATGTCCCTTCGACGCCGCGGCACCGCCGCAGTCGGCCTGGCCGTAGTCGCCGCCCTGTCCCTCTCGGCCTGCGGGAGCGACGACGGTTCGTCGGGCGGCTCGGCCAAGTCCGAGGCCGGTGGCGAGAAGAAGGCCGCGGTCGCGACGGGCGGCAAGGACTTCGGCGACGCGGCGAAGAAGACGGCGGAGTACGGGACCGACGCCCCGGCGGGTCAGTTCCCGCGCACACTCACCCACGCCATGGGCAAGACCGAGCTCAAGGCCGCTCCGAAGCGCGTCGTCGTGCTCGACGTCGGCGAGTTCGACAACGTGGTGTCGCTGGGTGTGAAGCCGGTCGGCTACGCCCCCTCCGAGGGCGACGCGGCCATCCCCTCGTACCTGAAGAAGCGCGCCGGCGACCCATCGAGCGTCGGCACGATCAACAACCTCAACCTTGAGGCGATCGCCGGGCTGAAGCCCGACCTGATCCTCGGCAGCCAGCTGCGCGCGGCCGACAAGTACGACGAGCTGTCCAAGATCGCGCCGACCGTGTTCTCCATCCGTCCGGGGTTCACGTGGAAGGAGAACTACCTCCTCAACGCCGCGGCGCTGGACAAGACGGCCAAGGCCGAGTCGGAGCTGGGTGCCTACGAGGCGAACGCGAAGAAGCTGGGCGAGGACGTCGGCCCGAAGAAGCCGACCATCTCCATGGTCCGCTACCTGCCGGACAAGATCCGCCTCTACGCCAAGGCCTCCTTCATCGGCACGATCCTCGACGACGCCGGCCTGCCGCGGCCCAAGAACCAGCAGATCAACGAGCTGGCCGCGGAGATCAGCCCGGAGAAGATCGACGAGGCGGACGCCGACTGGATCTTCACCGGTGTGTACGGCGACGTGAAGGCCACCAAGCGCGACACCGCCCAGTCCAACCCGCTGTGGAAGAACCTCACGGCGGTCAAGGAGGGGCGGGCCAAGAACGTCTCCGACGAGACCTGGTACCTCGGCCTCGGCGTCACGGCCGCGAACCTGGTCCTCGACGACCTCCGCGCCGACCTGGTGAAGTAACGATTCATGACCGGCCGCCGGTCCGTCCCCACGGGCCGCGGCGGCCATGGACCACGGGGCACGGAGGACAGGTAGCCTTTCCTCCGTGCCCCGTCTGTCTGAAGTCATCGCCGAGCTCGACGCCCTCTGGCCGCCCGAGTGGGCCGAAGGATGGGACGCGGTCGGCACCGTCTGCGGTGATCCGGACGCCGAGGTCGACCGGGTGCTCTTCGCCGTCGATCCCGTCCAGGACATCGTCGACGAGGCGCTGAAACTCGGCGCCCAGCTGATCGTCACCCACCACCCGCTCTATCTGCGCGGCACGACGACGGTCGCGGCCGGCACCTTCAAGGGCCGGGTCGTGCACACGCTGATCAAGCACGACATCGCGCTGCACGTGGCCCACACCAACGCCGACTCCGCGGATCCCGGCGTCTCGGACGCCCTCGCCGGCGCCCTCGACCTGCGCGTCGAGCGGCCCCTCGTACCGGACCCGACGGACCCCACGGGCCGCCGGGGCCTCGGCCGGATCTGCACGCTCGACCACCCGCAGACCCTCGGCGAATTCGCCGCCCGGGCCGCCGCCCGGCTGCCCGCCACCGTGCAGGGCATCCGGCTGGCCGGCGACCCGGACGCCCTCGTGCGCACCGTCGCGGTGAGCGGCGGATCGGGCGACGGCCTCTTCGACGCGGTGCGCGCCGCGGGTGTGGACGCCTTCCTCACCGCGGACCTGCGCCACCACCCGGCCTCCGAGGCCGTCCAGCACTCGTCGCTCGGCCTGGTCGATGCCGCACACTGGGCCACCGAATGGCCGTGGTGCGAACAGGCCGCTGCCCAGCTCGACGCGATTTCCGACCGCCACGGATGGGACCTGCGGGTCCATGTCTCGAAGCAGGTCACCGACCCCTGGACCACCCACCACTCTTCTGGAGCCCCCAACTGAACGCCGCGCCCGCCGACCAGATCCGACTCCTCGACGTCCAGGCCCTCGACCAGCGCCTCTCTCAGATCGCGCACAAGCGCGACACCCTCCCCGAGCACGCCGAGATCGAGTCCCTCACGACCGACCTCGCCCAGCTCCGCGACCTCCTCGTCGCCTCCACGACCGAGGAGAGCGACACCGCCCGCGAGCAGATCAAGGCCGAGCAGGACGTGGACCAGGTGCGCCAGCGCGCCGCCCGCGACCAGCAGCGGATGGACTCCGGCAGTGTCACCTCGTCCAAGGACCTTGAGAGCCTGCAGCGGGAGATCGTCTCGCTGGCCAAGCGCCAGGGCGACCTGGAGGACGTCGTCCTCGAGGTGATGGAGCGCAGGGAGTCCGCGCAGGAGCGGGTCACCGAGCTGACCGACCGGGTCTCCGCCGTCCAGGCCAAGGCCGACGACGCGACCGCCCGCCGGGACGCCGCGACGAACGAGCTCGACGAGGAGACCGCGACGCTCACCAAGGAGCGCGAGGTCGTCGCCGGTTCCGTCCCCGCGGACCTGCTCAAGCTGTACGACAAGCTCCGCGCCCAGCAGGGCGGGGTGGGCGCCGCCCGCCTCTACCAGCGCCGCTGCGAGGGCTGCCGGCTGGAGCTCAACATCACCGAGGTCAACGACGTGAAGGCCGCGTCCCGCGACACGGTGCTGCGCTGCGAGAACTGCCACCGCATCCTGGTCCGCACCGCGGACTCGGGTCTGTAGTGACCCCGCCGCGCCAGTTCGTCATCGAGGCCGACGGCGGCTCCCGGGGCAACCCGGGGCCCGCCGGGTACGGTGCGGTCGTCATCGACCCGGTGACGGGGGAGACGCTGGCCGAGGCGGCCGAGTACATCGGCGTCGCGACGAACAACGTCGCCGAGTACAAGGGCCTCATCGCCGGTCTGCGGGCGGCGAAGGCACTCGTGCCGGACGCCTCGGCCGACGGCGGTCCGCGGGTGCACGTCCGGATGGACTCCAAGCTGGTCGTGGAGCAGATGTCGGGCCGCTGGAAGATCAAGCACCCGGACATGAAGCCGCTCGCGGCCGAGGCCGCCCGGATCCTTCCGGCGTCCGCCGTCTCCTACGAGTGGATCCCGCGCGAGAGGAACAAGCACGCGGACCGGCTCGCGAACGAGGCGATGGACGCGGGCAAGCGGGGCGAGCAGTGGGAGCCGTCGTCCTCGACGGCCGTCCTCGACACCCCGAAGTCCTCGGTGGCCGCCGCCCTGCCGCCGGTCTCCGGTCCGCCGGGCGACGCGGCGGCCGGTGCGGCGAGGGCCAGGGCCGCACTGAACCGGCCCGCCGCCGGGACCCCGCAGGTCGGCTGGGGTGCCGCCCCCGACCTGGGCGCGCCCGCCACCTTCCTCCTGCTGCGGCACGGTGAGACCGCCCTCACCCCTGAGAAGCGGTTCTCCGGCAGCGGCGGCACCGACCCCGAGCTCTCCGCCGCCGGCCGCAGGCAGGCCGAGTGCGCCGCCGAGGCCTTCGCCGCCCGCGGCACGGTGCAGGAGATCGTCAGCTCCCCGCTGCTCCGCTGCCGCGAGACGGCCGACGCGGTGGCGGCCCGGCTGGGCCTGGAGGTCCGGATCGAGGACGGCCTGCGCGAGACGGACTTCGGCGCCTGGGAGGGGCTGACGTTCGGCGAGGTCAGGGAGCGTCACCGCGCGGACCTGGACGCCTGGCTCGCCTCCGCGAAGGCGGCGCCCACCGGTGGCGGCGAGAGCTTCGCCGAGGTCGCCCGCCGCGTCGCGGCCGCCCGCGACCGCCTCATCACCCGCTACGCGGGCCGCACCGTGCTCGTGGTCACGCATGTCACGCCCATCAAGACCCTGGTCCGGCTGGCGCTGGGCGCACCGCCGGAGTCGCTCTTCCGGATGGAGCTCTCGGCGGCGTCCCTGTCGACCGTGGCCTACTACGCGGACGGCAACGCCTCCGTACGGCTGCTGAACGACACGTCCCACCTGCGGTAAACCCACCCGGGCGCACCGGCCCCGGACAGCACAGGGCCCCATCGGCGGGGGGAGGCCGATGGGGCCCTGGCGGTTCCGGCGAGGCGGGGGATACCTGCCGGAACCCGGGTCACCCGGAGTCCGGGTTCACGTCCCTGAAGGGTCTCGTGCCCCGGTTGCCGGGAAGCATGCACGCAAGCCGCGGGAGTTCGCCGCGATCCGCCGCGCGGTCCCCGGGGATCAGCCGCGCAGCGCCGCGGCTTCGGCCGCCAGCCGCTCCACCCGCGCCCAGTCCCCGGCCGCCACCGCGTCGGCGGGCACCATCCAGCTGCCGCCCACGCAGCCGACGTTCGGCAGGGCCAGGTAGGAGGGTGCCGAGGCGAGCGAGATGCCACCGGTCGGGCAGAACCGGGCCTGGGGGAGCGGGGCGGAAAGGGCCTTCAGACAGGCCGTGCCGCCCGCCGCCTCGGCCGGGAAGAACTTCATCTCGGTGACCCCGCGCTCCAGCAGCGCGACCACCTCGGACGTCGTGGAGACGCCCGGCAGGAACGGCACCCCCGACGCCTTCATCGCGTCCAGGAGGGTGTCCGTCCAGCCGGGGCTGACCAGGAACCGGGCCCCTGCGGCCACGGTGTCGGAGACGTTCCGCACGGAGATCACCGTGCCGGCGCCGACCACCGCGTCCGGCACCTCCGCCGCGATGGCCTTGATCGCGTCCAGGGCCGCGGCGGTCCGCAGGGTCACCTCGATCGCCGGGAGCCCGCCCGCGACCAGGGCACGGGCGAGCGGCACCGCGTCGGCGGCGTCCTCCAGGACGACGACGGGCACGACGGGGGCAAGGTCCAGCACGGATGAGGTCATGACCTCATCCTGCCGCGAAGACCGCACTCCACGCAACGAGCGTTGCGTATGTTGCAACGCGAGTGCTCCGGGGTCAGTGAATCTCCGTCACCACGACATCGAGCTCCCACGCCCGCCCGGCCCGCGCGGGCGCCCCGGCCTCCACCACGTACCCGAGATCACGCAGGACCGTCACCAGCTCCGCGGGCCCCTTCGGCGCGGCGCCCGACCGCAGCAGATCGCGGACCATCCGGCCCTTCGTCGCCTTGTTGAAGTGGCTCACCACCGACCGCTTCTCCACCCCGTCCACCAGCTGGGAGTGCAGCACCCGCACGCTCGCCGTGCGTTCCGCGACCGCGCCCTTCGGCCGCCACGCCGCCGCGTACGCGGACGACCGCAGATCCAGCACCAGGCCGTCCCCGGCCGCCTCCGGCATGACCTGCGCCATCGGCTCGCGCCAGAACGCGCCGAGAGCCCCCAGCCCCGGCAGCTTCACCCCCATCGAGCAGCGGTACGAAGGAATCCGGTCGCCCACCCGCACCGCGCCCCACAGCCCGGAGAACACCAGCAGCGACTTCCCGGCCCGGCGGCGGGCGGCGGTGTCCAGGGAGGCCAGATCCAGCGCGTCGTACAGCACCCCGGTGTAGATCTCGCCGGCCGGGCGCGTGCCCGCCGTCCGGAGCTCGACGTTCTTCGCGATCTCGCCGCGCAGGCCCTCGCTCAGCCCCAGTACCACGCGGGCCTTCTCCTCGTCCGCCACGGACAGCTCCACGAGCCCGTCCAGCACGGCGGCCCGCGCCGCGGCCAGGCCCGGAAGCGACAGCGACTCGGGCTTCAGAGGTGCTCCCCGGCCCGAGGCAGCCTTTCCTTCGGAGGGCGGCAACAGCACGAGCACGGCGGTTCTCCTTCGTACGTACGGAAAGGGGGCGACCGGCGGTGCGGACCGGTCCACGGTCCCCGGCGGTGTCGCCCGGGTCCGCGAAAACCCCTCGCGCCAGCGTACGGGGCAGTCCCGCCCCGCCCCTCCGCCACCCGGGATGCCGCCCGCCCCGCCCGGCCATACGCTCGGTCCATGCCCCGCCGCCATCTCCACCTGACCGGCGCAGCCGGCTCCCCGCTGCGGGCGGCCCTGCGCGGGCTGCGCACCGAACTCGGGCTCCCCGACGGCTTCCCGTCCGACGTACTCGCCGAAGCGGCCGACGCGGCGAGGAACCCGGCGGTCGCCGGACACGAGGACGCCACGGAACTGCCGTTCCTCACCATCGACCCGCCCGCCTCCACCGACCTCGACCAGGCGATGCACCTCGAACGCCGCGCCCACGGCTACCGCGTGCACTACGCCATCGCCGATGTCGCCGCCTTCGTCCGCCCCGGCGGCGCACTCGACACCGAGGCGCACCGCCGGGTGACGACCCTCTACTTCCCCGACGGCAGGGTGCCGCTGCACCCCGCATCGCTCTCCGAGGGCGCCGCCAGCCTTTTCCCCGGGCAGACCCGCCCCGCCGTGCTGTGGGAGATCGACCTCGACACCGAGGGCCGTGCCGTCGCCACCCGGGTGCGCAGGGCCCTCGTACGCAGTCGCGCCAAGCTCGACTACACGGGTGTGCAGCAGCGGATCGACGCGGGCACCGCCGAGGAGTCCCTCGCGCTGCTCAGGGACATCGGCACCCTCCGCGAGGAACAGGAGGTCGCCCGCGGCGGTATCTCCCTCAACGTGCCCGAGCAGGAGGTCGTCGAGCGCGACGGCGGTTACGGGCTGGAGTACCGCGCCCCGCTGCCCGCCGACGGCTGGAACGCCCAGATCTCACTGCTCACCGGCATGGCCGCGGCCCGGCTGATGACCGAGGCCGGCACCGGCATCCTGCGGACGCTGCCGGTCGCCCCGGACGGCGCCGTCGCCCGCCTCCGGCGCTCGGCCGAAGCCCTGCACATCGACTGGCCGCACCACGTGCCGTACGCGCAGATCGTGCGTTCGCTCGACCCGAGGATGACCAGCCACGCCGCCTTCCTCCAGGACTGCACCACGCTGCTGCGCGGCGCCGGGTACACCGTCTTCGAGAACGGCGAACTGCCCACACCGGCCGTCCACGCCGCCGTCGCCGACCTCTACACGCACTGCACCGCGCCGTTGCGCCGCCTCGTCGACCGGTACGCCGCCGAACTGTGCGTCGCCGCCGCGGCGGACCGTGAGCCGCCCGAGTGGGTCCTGGCCGCGCTGCCCGCCCTGCCGAAGGAGATGGCGGACGGCACCCGGCGGGCCAACACGGTGGAACGCGAGTGCGTGGACCTGGTCGAGGCGGCGCTGCTCAAGGACCGGATCGGTGCGGTCTTCGACGCGTACGTGGTGGACGTGAAGGAGCAGGATCCGACCACCGGCACCATCCACATCGACGACCCGGCGGTAGTCGGCCGGATCGAGGGCGGCAGCGCGTCGCTCCCTCTCGGGGAACGGCTGCGGGTGCGGCTCACGCAGGCAGATCCCGGCTCGGCGAAGGTGCTGTTCGCACCGGCGTGAGTGCGGCGACGACGGACCGCGGGTCATCGGCGTGGAAGCGGACCGTGTGCGCCTGCCCGCGTCCACCGAGCGGCCGCACGAATCCGGCCGGTGCGGTCAGCTCCACGGTCACCGTCGTCTGGCCGCCCACGGCGAGGTCCAGTACGCCGTCAGGGTGCAGCCGCAGCGACTTCCCTTCGGGGTAACGCCGTTCGACCCGGACCGAGGCGATCGCGGCAGCCGGGACCCGCAGATCGAACAGCGCCCCGTAGCGAATCCGCAGGGAGCCGTCCGCGCCCACCACATGCGGCCGGACCACACACGAGGCGTGCAGGGCGAGCACCAGCAGCACCCCGTACACATCCACCACGAGCAGAATCCGGTGCACGACCGGCCAGGGAATCAGCAGCGCGAGCATCACCGTCTCCACCACGGAGACGAAGAGCAGCCCGTACATCATCGCCGTCTGCGGCCCGGTGTACGGGGCGGCCAGCGCACCCTCCGGCACGGCGTGCCGCCGCCGCAGCAGCCACAGCCCGAGGCTGTGCAGGGCGCGCATCTCGTGCCCGACGAGCCGGTGCACCCCCTCCGGTACGACGGTACGCAGCGCCGCACCCATCGCCTCCCGCCGCCCGGCACCCGCCCGCCGGCCCGCGCGCCAGAGCCGCCCCAGCACGACTGCCTCCAGGACCAACGCGGCCAGGACCGCCGCCTCGGCGCCGATCAGCACGGCGGCCGGTATCCGTACCCCGGCCAACAGGCAGATCCCCAGAGCCAGTTCGGCGGGCACCACCCCCGCGACCACCAGCCGCGCACCTCGCACCCCGCTCATTCCGTCCCCCGCCCGTTGCCGTCCCCGTCCCTGCTCCTGCTCCTGCTCCGTCCGGTCAACGCGACCATCACCCGGCGCACCACCTCGGCCTGTGCGGGCGGGTAGTCCGCCAGCAGGGCCTCCCCGAACCCGGTCATCACCGGTCCGCCGGCCGGGATCGCGTCCAGCACCTCGTCGGGCGCGAGGGCGGCCATCCGCTCGGCCAGCGGTCCGATCCGGGGATCGTCGGGGGACGCCGCCGCGAGCGCGTCCAGCTCTTCGTACAGCGCGAGCACGGCCGGATCGCCCGCCAGCGGCCGCAGCACGGCATAGATCTCGCTGCCGCCACCGATCGTGTCCAGCAGCATCAGATGCTCCCGGTCCTTGGCGGCGGACGGGGAAGCGGTGACCGGTGCGGCGGCCAGCAGTTCGGCCAGCGCGGGCGACACGGACTCCGCACCCTCCACCGGCCCGTCCAGCAGGCCGGCCAGCCGCAGCCGCCGCTCCCGGATCTCCCGCTCCTGCCGGGCCAGGTCGGTATCCAGCTCACGCAGTACGTCACCGAGTTCGCGCCCGGCGTCACCGGCGAGCACCTCCCGCACCTCGTCCAGACCGAGCCCCAGCTCGGTGAGCCGCCGGATGCGCGCCAGCAGCACGGCGTCGCGCACGCCGTAGGAGCGGTAGCCGTTGGCCCGGCGCGCGGGCTCGGCCAGCAGGCCGATGTGGTGGTAGTGCCGAACGGTCCGGGGGGTGACCCCGACGAGCGCGGCGATCTCTCCGATGCGCATGGCGCCAAGTAGAAACCCTGACGCTGCGGCAAGGTCAAGCCGCCCGGCCATCCGCCCCTGCTCGTCCGCGCACCTGGCCGCATCTCGTACGATCGCGCCTTCGGCCCGGTGCTCGTGCGCTGTGCCCGTGCCACCCGTGTCCGTGCCCCGCGCCTCGTACGAAGGAAGGACCGGCGTGACTGACCTCGCGGCCCCGCCCGCCACCGACCGCCCCCGGCAGATCGTCACCGCCGCGCGCACGCTGCTGGAGCAGGAGGGCCCGGAGGCGCTCACCATGCGCCGCCTCGCCGCACGCGTGGGCATCACGGCGCCCTCGCTCTACAAGCACTTCCCGGACAAGTCGTCCGTGGTGAACGCTCTGGTCGAGGTGATGCTGCGGGAGACGGCCGAGGCCCTCGAAGCGGCCGAGTCCCGCGCCCCGGGCTCCTTCCCGGCCCTGGCCGCCGCCTACCGCACCCACGCCCTCGCCCACCCCCACCTCTACCGCCTCACCACCGGCCGCCGCCTCCCCCCGGACCTGGAGGAACGCGCCGCGGCCCCGCTCTTCCGCGCCCTCGCGGGCGATGAGAACCGCGCACGTGCGGCCTGGGCCTTCGCCCACGGCATGGTCACGATGGAGCTGAACGGCCGCTTTCCCGCGGGCTCCGATGTGCCGGGGGCCTGGGCGGCCGGGATCGCGGCCTTCGGCGCGGCCCGCGCCTGACGCCTCCGCGCGGTTCCGCGCCACCACGGGGCAGGTAGCATGGGCGCCACGGCAGACGAGCCGGGCGGACGGCCGCGTGAGGATCTTCGGACCCTCCCGAGGAACGTCCGGGCTCCACAGGGCAGGGTGATGGCTAACGGCCACCCGGGGTGACCCGCGGGACAGTGCCACAGAAAACAGACCGCCTTGGACTTCGGTCCTCGGTAAGGGTGAAACGGTGGTGTAAGAGACCACCAGCGCCTGGGGCGACCCAGGCGGCTAGGTAAACCCCACCCGGAGCAAGGTCAAGAGGGGCCGTCGCAAGAGGGCCCTGCGCGAACGTTCGAGGGCTGCCCGCCCGAGTTCGCGGGTAGACCGCACGAGACCGGCAGCAATGCCGGTCCTAGATGGATGGCCGTCTCCCCGGCCGCCGCGAGGCGACCGGGAGACAGAACCCGGCGTACAGCCCGACTCGTCTGCCGCCACCTGCGGCTATGCCTGGGAAAGGGCCTCCGACCTGCGTCGGAGGCCCTTTCCGATCTTTCGGGGGCTTACCGCGTTAGGCGGCGGAATGTCCCCCGGAAGTCCCTCAGACAGCGCTGAAAGTCCCTGAAAAGTCCCTGGGGCAGGTGGGTGGCGGGGGGTCCTCGGCATAGCGATTGCGACGCTCGTCGGAGTGTGACGTTGGCACTGTAGGACTTGCGGTGACTCCTGAGGAGGCGGGATTACGCGGTCTCGGTGCTGGTCGTCGGATCGGTCCGCGTGGCCCATTCGGCGCGGGCTTCGGTGAGCCGAGAGTGCATCACACGCAGCTCATCCAACTGCCCGGCCACCGTTTGGATGAACTCGGCCAGCTGGTCCGGATCCATTGGGCGGGTGTACGTATCGGCGGCCACTTCGACCAGAACGTGCGGGGCCCGGTAGGCCGGGCTGACCGTCGAGTTCGGGCTCACGCCGAGGGTTGCGCAGAGCAGCGGCCAGGACTCGTACTCCTCGTAAGCCTCGCTGTATTCGGCGCTGGCCTCAGCGCCGTAGAGCTGGTGGTAGACGTCGGCCGGGTGGCGATTGCGGTCCAGGTCGTCGGTGTGGGTATTCGAACACCAGGACGGGCAGGTGACGGTGTGCTGGGTGCCGTGCCTGTCGTCGTACGTCCAACTGCGCTGGGGTGTTGCGCACACTCGGCTGGTCCTCCGCCTGGACATCAGACCTGCGAGTTGCGCACGCGCCGCCCACAGGTTCGTCAGGTGCAAGCTCATGTCGCTGATCAGTTCATCTACTTCTTCGAGGGGCAGCGTCGGCCAGCCACCGTCGGCGACGAAGTCCAGTCCGGGTGTCTCATCGTTGATCTGGGACAAGTGGAAGGCCATGATGCCGTTCCCGTGCTGGCCGGCATAGGAGCGGCGAGCGCCCATGGCGGTGAGCGGGCCGTGGTGGTAGTGCTCGTTCGGATACTTGTGGTCCTCTGAGTCCCCTGTGCAGAAGGAGACGCCGCCGGGGCAGGAGGCAACGTCCGGGATACTTGGCTGCTCGCTGCTGGTGGTGGCGTCCATCATGTCCGCGAGGGTCTCAAGGTCGTCGGCGAACTTGCGGAAGTCCTGAGCCTTCGCGCGGGCCTCGGCCGCGTCCGTATCCGTTTCGCCCAGACCGATGACCGGCTGCGAATCGGAGAAGTCCAGCAGGCGCGCGTCAAGAAGTTCACGGCCGTCGTTGCCCATGACGACATGCCTGGCTCCGAGGTGTGCGTCGTGAACACCGGCCTCAGTGCACCAGTCAGGATGGGCCGTGCACGGTTGCTGGCGGTCGTCTTCACGTCTGCCGCCGGGTGGGAGCGCCGAAGGGGTGCCAGCAGGATGGGAGGTCAGGGTGGTGAGGCTCTTGGTGACGGTACTGCCTGCGGTGGTCGCTACGGTGATGCTCACGCTGATGCTCCTCGTCGCAGATCGAGCGGGTCGGAGGCTGCGCCTGGTGGGCGTAACAACTGCTGGTCTCGCGACCCGTGGTGCTTGGACCCCCGTTGTTGTTCAGCCTTGCTCAGTGGGAGCAACCCGTTCGCTGTTCGAACAGCACTGGCTCAGGGCTGGCCGCTCAGCGGTATACTCCGCGCTTTGCTGCCGGGTGGTGTTATTGGCAGCGCTTGAGGCGGGTTGTACACCCGGTGAGCGATGGCACGGAATACTTGGATGACGGCTTTTCGTGCCCGCCGAACGGTGCGACGTGTCTTGCCGTTGCGGCCCTGGGCGGTATGCCGAGCATGTATTCCATGTCGAGATGTCCGCCGGAACGCTGCTCGGGCCCGTCTTCCCACACGATGAGGTCCCCGGGGACGATCAAGGGGGTCCAGCCTTGGGTTGTCAGAGCAGGTGCAGGTTAGGGGCCTGTGCTGCGCTCGCGTACTCAGGCAGTGCGACGACCGTGACGCCGGCGTCTTCAAGGGTCTCGACGCCATCGGCGCCGACGACGAACGTATCCGGTTCGCGCCAAGCGGTGACGACGCGGCGGAGGCCCACGTCGCGGATGAGCTGGGCGCAGGGGCGAGGTCGGGATGCCCGTCTGGCGCACGGCTCCAGGGAGCTGTAGATCGTGGCGGTCGCGAGCCGGGCGTCCTCGGCGGGGAGCTTGGCGAGGGCCCCTTCCTCGGCATGGTCGTGGGGATCGTTCTCGCGGGAGTAGCCGCGGGCGAGCTCGGTCCCGTCGGCCGCGACGACGACGGCCCCCACGCTGAAGGCGGTCTGCGAAGGTGGGCAGAGGGCGGCCAGCTCACAGGCGAGGGTGAGCCAGTTCCGGTCTGCGGTGTTGGGCTCGCGGCCGGTGCCGGGGGCGCCGGCTGAAGAGGTGGTGCTCATCGAGGCTCCGTGGAGGTGTCCTTGGGGGCGTACCTCAGGAGTACCACGTCACCGATCTGGTGGGTCTCCAGGAGCCGGAGGCGGGCGGCGGGGCCGCCAGGGTAGCTCGCGGAGCCGAGCATCCTTACCGCATCGAACTGGCCGACCAGGAGCGGGGCGATGACGAGTTGGAGTTCGTCGGCAAGAGCGGCTTGGAGGAGCTGTGTGTGAACGGTGCCACCCCCTTCGACCATGAGCCGCTTGACGGCGTACTCGTGGCCGAGGATGTCGAGCGCGGCCGGCCATACGGCCTCCTCGGGGACGCTCTGAACGGTAGCCAGGTCGCCGAGGTTGGCGCGAGCTTTCGTGGTGGCCTCGTGGCCCACGGCGAGGACGAGCTTGTCTCCGCCGTGGTGCCAGAACTTCCAGTCGGGATCAAGGTTGCCCGTTCCTGTGATGGTGACCTTCAGCGGGTACTCCGGCTGGCCAGCGGCGACCCGGGACGCCCTGCGTTCCGTCGAGTTGACGAGGAGGCGGGGGTTGTCGGCGCGGAGTGTGCCGGCGCCGACAAGGATCGCGTCGACACTGGCTCGTACGGAGTCGACGCGTTCGAAGTCCTCCTTGTTGGAGAGCAGGAGCCGGTTCTCGCCCGGGCGGGTGTCGAGGTGGCCGTCGATCGATACAGCTGCGGACAGCAGGACGTACGGGCGGGGCACGGTATCTCCAGGCGGTGTGCGCGGGTGAGTCAGGCGGGATGAAGAACGATGCGGTCGAGTGAGGCGCGGAACTCGGCGACGCCGTCCTCGCCGGTTGCGGGGGCCAGTGCCTGGTCGAGCCGGTCGAGCTGTCCGAAGATGCGCGCGGATCCGGTCTCGGCGGCGATCCCGACGGCCTGCCCGCCGATTCGGGCAGCGAGGGTCACGTTGCCTGTGCCAGCGTGGGCGCGTGCAGCGCGAGCGAGGTAAACGCCGCGGTCCCGGCGATATGTGGGCGGGAGTAATGCGAGGGCGCTGTCGAAGCCTGCTGCGGCCTGCGCATACTCGCCGAGTGCGGCGAGGGAGCGGGCTCGGGCGGTGCTGATGTACGCCGCATCGAGCCAGGAGCCCCAGACGCCATCGGAGCCCGCGCGAACGAGAAGAGTCAGCGCGGTCTCGTACGCCCTGTGGGCTTCGCCGCCTTCACCGAGTACGGCATGCGCGTGGGCCTCGTGCAGAACGGCGATGACTTCGAGACGGCTTCCGGGCCGGGCGGTGCGTCGGGCAGCTGCGGCGAGGCCGAGAGCGTCGACAGGATGACCGGTGTCGACGGCGAGCTGGGCCTTACGGCCGAGGATGTACGCGGTGAGATCGGTGTCGCCGGTGATGTGGGAAGCGTCCAGTGCTTTCGCAGTGTGGCCGTGGGCGGTGCGCTCGTCGCCGATGTCCTGGGCGAACCAGCCTGCCAGCTCTTCGTATCGCGTTTCCAGGGCGAGAAGCTTGATGGCGTCGGTGCCACGAGCGGCTCGGCGTCTTGTAGCAAGGGAGACGAGGTGTTGTTGCAGGGCGGGCAACACGTGCCGGGGGCCGATGAGGTTGTCGGTCTGGATCATGACCCGGCGGAGTTGCGCGAAGTGCTCGAAGGGAGACCCCATGTCGGCGAGTTCGGTGGCAGCCGCCGGCGTCGCGGCCGGCATGGCTGTCGCAGCCAGGCCGGCGATCCCTGATGCGAGAACAACGCGGCGGGGCACGGGCACGAAGAGGATCCTTCCATCGATGCGGGCGGGGACGACGACCGTGTCCGTGTCGTCTCCAAGCGAGCCTGCCCGCACGACCGTGTTCATGGCCAGGGTCTCCGGGGAGCTGGCTCCATGGCCCCGTGCGCTGGCCCCATGAGTCGCTGTCCCGGCTCTGGACACCGGGGCGGAGCAGTCCTGGGGAGCCTCGCGCTCCGCGCTGTCCCAGCCACGAACCAATGCACCGGCGGCATCGAGGATGTCGTCGAGAGTGATGGCCGCATGTTTCGGGACGGGACGTTCAGCGCGCTCGAAGCGCCCGAGATGTGAACGGTCGATCAACGCCCTGCGAGCCAGAGCCTGCTGCGACAGCAGACGGGCCTCGCGGAACTGGCGTAGCTCGTAACCCCAGCGGTGCCATGGGCCGGCGTCCGGAGTCAGCTCGTTCGGCTGCTGCCCCACGCTTCCTCCTCCACCGTGGACTTTCGTTCACCCGCGGTCGATGTCAGCGACAGGGGCGGCTCTCCATGGGGCCTGCGGAGCCAGCGTGTGAGGCTCCATCCAGGGCCTGCCCACCGGGGTTCCGTACCGCTTTCATCGTCGGTACGAGCTGATCACACGGTATCCGAACGGCGCCTGGCACGGACCTGATTCACGTCAGTAGCGAACGTAGTGGTCGGTCGGACCGAACGCATTGCGCAACCGTCGGATGAGCCCTGCGCGGGCTGAGCGCGATCTAGGGGAAGGCGACCATGAAGACACGTAGAAGCCTGGGCGACATGATCGCCGTCTCCAGTCCACGGATCAGCCTGATGGGATCCCGGGACCGAACGGACACCGACACTGCTCGAACCCAGGAGTGGCACCGCAAACCCGCCCCGCTGGAGCGTCCGGCGCGCAGCGGCGAGCTCGTCCGGCTCCGTCAGCAGTTCCGTCGCGAGGCGACCGAAAGGTGCGACCGCCGCTCCGGTGATCGCCGTCTCCGGGTGTTGGCGTACAGCTTGGTGCTTAGCAGGAGTGCCAGGCCGGATGAGGACTGGAACACCCTCCAGACCGAGGCTGAGCAGCGTGGCTACGCAATGGGAGCGAGGTTTCACGACGTAGCCGTTCCCGTGACCACGACGTGCCTCCCCAGCTCGGGTGCCGGCTGTGGCGTCTACACGCCGCCCTGGAAGCGCCCTGGCTGGGGGGAGGTCGAGCGACTGATCCGAGGCGGCTTCGCGGACGGCGTGATCGTCCTCGACCGGCACAACATCAGCTCCGATGACGACGAGTATCGCGCTGTGATCAAGGAGCTGGGTGAGCGGTACCAGGCATTCATTCACCTCGTGATCCCCGAGGAGCTGTCCGGTCCGACTTGAAGGCGACCGTTGCGGTGGATGGATGCGAAGGGCTGGGGCTGGAGACAGGCCAGCGCTCAGGTTCTCCTCGTCGTCACCGTGTTCGCAGTGCTCGTCACCGTCTCCCAATCCGCCTGATCGGAGGGCCGTTTTGACGTTCGAGGGATACACCAACCAGACAACACATTTCCTGCCGCTCCGTGAGGTGGGACTCGACCTTTGCATCGTGCCTGCAGGTGACCCGCAGGGCGCGGCATGACCGCGATCAATGAGACCTGCGCGTGCAGTGGTCATCTCACCCGGATCCCCGCTTCGTTGTCGAGTGGGGGGAGAGAGACCACTCACGCTCGAGGGCGACCGCACTGCCACCACCCTGGGGCGCTTCTACGGCTACAGCGAAGCAGCCATAGCGGCCTTCATGGGGCGGTGCCACAAGTCCCCCTCTTCGGCCGTGCCCGAACCGTGTTCCCCCACGGCACCGTAGCTGGCCGAAGAGGGCCCAACTTCCCACCCGAGAGGACGAGCACCATGTGTGCGCACAACCCGCCGTGCCCCACGGCCATGGCTCCCGACAGGGAGGCCGCGCGACCCGTCGCGCACCGCCCTGAGCAGGGCTGGAGCCTGCTGTGCAACGGAGTGCTTGTCTGCGAGGACACCGGAGAACTCCTCCCCGACGGCCGTGTCGTCGCCCCCCACCGGCCGCTCGCGCTCACGGTCGGAAGCGCGGCATGACGATCACCGCAGCCGACCTGGTCGTTCCGTACATCACCGCCCGTGAAGGCGAAGAGGCGGACTCCCTCCTCAACCTGAACGTACGCATCGGTCCTGACCGGCGCCCGCGGCTCGGGTACAAGGACGAGGCAGGGCCCGACCGAGATCTCCGCGGCGTGCTGTGGGCCCGGTACTCCATGTCACTCGGCTTCGCGGGACAGCCCACCGGGAACCCGAGGTGGCGGCTGGTGCACCCGCTCCGCCAGCGCATCACGATGGCGCTCCTGCGCTGCCAGGTGTGCACGGTCCCGCTGAAGCGTAGCGACGGCATCCTCTTCGTAGAGACGGCCGACGACGGCGACGACCACACCGGGCCGGTGAAGACCGCGCAGCCGCCGGTGTGTCTGGAGCACGCCCGGATGGCGGCCCGGCGGTGCCCCCGGCTCAGGGGCAAGGGACACGTCGCCCTGCTGGCCACGCGGTTCCCGCTCTACGGCGTCATCGGCACCCCGTACCAGTACACCGCCGACGGCATCCAACCCCTCGCCGCCTCGGATGCTCCCCTGCCCTACAACCACCCTCAGATCGGCTGGTTCCTCGCCTCTCAGCTCGTACGCGAGCTGCGGGACTACGAGGTCGTCAGCCTGGACGATGTTGTGCCCGCCGCATAGACGGCTGCTCGACGGTCCTGGGCAAAGGACCGGACCGTCGAGCGGCACCCCAGAGCTTCCCGGCCCGACCATCGGACCGGGATGGCCAGAACCTGAACCCATGGCGCAGCCCCGTCGCTACGCCACGGTCCTCAGTGCGCTGGCAAGCACCACCTGTCCTACACACCAACGAATCACCTGGAGTTGTCATGACGCGAATCGTCACCAAGAGCACCACCCAGGTCCAGGAGCCGACGGCCGGCGGCCAGTCGGACGGGTTCGACCTGAACGTCTCCCTCCTGGAGGTGTCCGACGCGGCCGGGCTGACCGTCCTGACCGACGACGGGTGCGGCAGCTCCTGCGGTGCCTGCGTCACCTTCACCGACTGACCCTGACCGTCTGAACCCGTCATCAGGTCATGAACCGCGGTCGGTGCTGTCGCGCTACTCGGCGCGTCGGCTCCGACCGCCCCTCCAGACGCACGAAGGGACACGTCACGTGGCTATGCCCCCAGCGTTCAAGGCGGGCACGACCGCCCTGGTGCGCGCAGCCGCTCGACCGTCGGTGACCGAGCTTCCCCTACCGGACTTCGACGACCGGTCCTTCCGAGCCGAGGAGTTGGAGGAGGTCACCACCGGACGCCTCGCCTGGATTCGCAGCATCTGGCACGACCCGGGCATCGCACAGGCCCTCCGCCATGCCAGCCCGGTTCTCGCCGCCGAAGTCGAGGCCCTGGAGAGTGCTAACTCCCCTTCTGCTCGCGAAGTCCGCCGCGTTGGAGTGTCGGTGGCGCGCTACCTCCTGCGCGCGCTGCACCGGCCCACACCGTTCGGACTGTTCGCCGGAGTCACCACGGCCACCTTCGACGCCGAGCCCCACTCCCGCTGGGGCCAGAACCACGAGGTCGTGGCCCGCGCCGGTGCGGAGTGGGCGGGGAGGCTGATCGAGCAGTTAGAAAGGAGCGGAGAGCTGCTGCCGCTCCTGTCGGTCGTCGTCAACAACACCACCTTCGAGCGCGACGGCAGTCTCGTCGTCCCCTACCAGGACGACGGGCCGACTGGTCAGCGGCGAGCGGTCGAGGCGTCCGTCGAGCTGTCGGCGCCGGTCCGGCGTATCCTCCGCGCGGCTGACGCGCCGATCCGGATCGGGGAACTCGCCGAGAAGCTGATGGCCGAGTTCCCGGCCGTGGCCCCGGAGCGCGTCAAGCGGCTCCTCGCAGGCCTGGTGCGGCGGCGCGTGCTGATCACCAACCTCCACGCGCCGGCGACCGAGACCGACGCGCTCGGTCACCTCGTCACTCAGCTCGACGCGGTCCATGCCGAGGACATTCGTCTCCTGGCTCCCGTCGTCCGGGAGCTACGCGCCGTCCACGCCGGGCTGGAGCAGTGCGGCACCACAGAGGGCCGGGACGCCGTAGCGACCCGGATGCGCGATCTGGTGCCGGGCCTCCGGCGTCACCCGCTCGCCCTGGACCTGTGCCTGGACGCCACCGTGGTGCTCCCCGATCTGGTCGCCCGCGAGGTCGAGCGCGCCGCCACGATCCTCACCCGTCTCTGCGCCCGCCCGTACGGTACCGAGCCGTGGAACGAGTACCACCAGCGGTTCTATGAGCGGTTCGGCGTCGGCACCATGGTGCCGCTTATGGAAGTTGTCGCAGACAGCGGCGTCGGCTACCCGGACGGGTACCCGGGCAGGCCGACCGGCGAAGGCCGCCGGCGCCTGTCGCCGCGGGACGATGTGCTGCTCCGCCTCGCCCAGGCCGCGGCGCTCGACGGCCGCGACGAGGTCGTGCTGACCGACGAGATCGTGGCCGCCCTGGACCGAGGCCCGCAGGAGCCGCGGATACCGTGCCACCTGGAGGTGGGCGTGCGGCTGCACGCGGCCACCCTCGCCGAAGTCCGCCGCGGGCGGTTCACCGTGGAGTTGACCAGCGTGTCACGCGGAGCCGGGGTTACCGCCGGACGCTTCCTCAGCGTCCTCCCGGCCACACAACGCGATTGCCTGCAAGCGGAGTTGGCTGACCTACCCACGGCCGACGACGGCACGGTGGCGGCGCAGCTATCCTTCCCCGCGCTGTTGCCCGACACCGCACACGTCACCCGAACCCCGCGCGTGCTGCCGCTGGTGGTCAGCCTGCAAGAGCACCGCGCCCCCGACGCCGCAGTGCTCACGCCGACGGACCTGGCACTGGCGTGCGACGGCCGCCGGATGTACCTGGCGGCCCCGAGCCGCGGCGTGCGCGTCGAGGCCGTCGGCATGAACGCGCTGAACCTCGCCGAGCACACTCTGCCCCTGGCGCGGTTGATCACCGAGGTGTCCCGGGCGCAGAACGCTCAGGTCACCCGGTTCGACTGGGGTGCCGCCGCAGCAATGCCGTTCCTCCCCCGCCTGCGGTACGGCCGCATCGTGCTGGTCGCGGCCCGATGGCGGCTGGAGGCCGGCGACCTCCCCGACCGCCACCGCCCCGGCTCGGACTGGGACGCGGCGCTGTCCGGCTGGCGGGAGCACCGGCGCCTGCCGCAGCACGTGTACCTCGTCCAAGACGACCGGCGCCTGCCGCTCGACCTCGATGAGCCCGGCCACCGGAGCCTGCTGCGCCAGCACCTCGACCGCGCCGGTACGGCTCTGCTGACGGAAGCCGCTCCTCCCGGGGCGGACGGCTGGACCGGGGGCCGGGCCCACGAGATCGCGGTGCCCCTCAAAGCGGTCCGGCCTCCGGCCTGGCCTGCCCTTCCCACGCCGACCACCGCCCGCGCGCTGTCCCCAGCCCAGATCCAGACCCCGTCCACCTCCCCAATGCTCCTCGTGGCCCTGTACGGTGACCCGCGGCGTCAAGACGCCCTGCTGGCCCGGCACGTGCCCGACCTGATGCGGCGCCTCTGCTCTCCTCCCTGGTGGTACGTCCGCTTCCGCGACCCCCGGCAGCACCTTCGCCTGCGGATCGCGCTGCCCGACCCGGGCGACTTCGCCGACACCACCCACGCGGTCAGCGCCTGGGCCGACGAGTTGCGGACCGCCGGGCTGCTGGCGGACCTGCGCTATCCCACCTCCTACCGCGAGACGGGCCGGTGGGGCTCGGGAACGGCGTGGGACGCGGCCGAGGCCGTGTTCCGCGCGGACTCCCTGGCCACGGTGGCGCAGCTCGCCCAGCCCGTCCGGCCCGCGCAGCGCACGCTCGTGGCCGCGCACTTCTTCGCCATCGCCTCCGCCCTTCTCGGCGGCCCGGACACCGGCGCGCGCTGGCTGATCGACCACATCGAGCCGACCGCGCCCAATCCGGTCCCACGCTCGCAGTTCACCGACGCCGTGCGGCTGGCAGATCCACGCGATGACTGGGCGGCCCTGCGGTCAGAGCCCGGCGGCGCCGCGATCGTGGACGCCTGGGCCGAGCGCACCGCTGCGCTCGCCACGTACAGGCCGCACCTGTCCGGCCCGCACGCCGATGGCATCGTCGTGGACGGGGTGCTGACCTCCCTGCTGCACGTCCACTTCGTACGGCACATCGCGGTGGACTTCCCCGAGGAAGAGGTCTGCCTATATCTGGCCCGCGCCGCCGCCCTGGCCTTCACCGCCCGCGCCAGGAGGCGACCGTGACCCACACAGCAGCCGCGGTGGCCGCCGCCATCGCCGACCGGCTCGCCCACCCCGACCAGGCGCCGACGGCGGCCACTGACGACGCCAACCGGCAGCACCTCGCCTACGGCCCGACAGGCATCGCCCTGTTGCACATCGAACGCGCCGCGGCCGGGCTTGCCCCCTGGCAGCGCGCCCACGACTGGCTGGCCGCCTCGACCCGCGAGCCCTTCACCGGCGGCCCGGACAGCCACCCCTTCTACGGCGCCCCGGCGCTCGCCCATGCCGTGGCGTGCGCCGCCGACCAGCTTCCGGACTCCTACCGGCGCGGCCTCGATGTGCTGGACCGGCAGGTGACGGCAGACGCCCGGCGGCGCCTTGACGCCGCGCACCGCCGGATCGAAGCAGGGCAGCTTCCGGCACTCGCCGAGTTCGACGCCATCCGGGGCTTGAGCGGGTACGGCGCCTACCTGCTGCGCCGCGACCCTGCGGGCCCGGTGACCCGGGCCGTTCTCGACTACTGTGTGCGCCTGACCGACCCGGTCACCGACAGCGGCGAACGCCTGCCGGGCTGGTGGGTTCCGACCGGGCCGTCCGGCAGGCCGGACGACCGCTTCCCCGGTGGGCACGCCAACCACGGCATGGCACACGGCGTCGGCGCGGTCCTCGCGCTGCTGGCGCTTGCCGCCCGCCGCGGCACCACCGTCACCGGCCACCATCAGGCGATGCGCACCATCCTTGCCTGGCTGGAGCAGTGGAAGGCGCCCACCGGGCGCGGCACGGCTTGGCCGTACTGGATCAGCCGTGAGGAACTGCGCAGCGGCCGGCCCGCGGCCGCGGCACCACGGCGGCCGAGCTGGTGCTACGGCACCGCGGGCTTGGCCCGTGCCCAGCAGCTCGCCGCGCTCGCCCTCGGCGACAGCGACCTCCAGGTCGAGGCCGAGGCCGCCCTGCTGGACGCGCTGAGCGACCGCGTGCAGCTTCGCGTCACCACGGACAGCGGCCTGTGCCACGGCATCGCCGGTTTGATCCACATCGCGGCGCGTGCCGCCGCCGACGCCGACCGGGCCACCGCCGGCCAGCTCCGCGCCATCATCCCCGCCCTTCTCACCATGCTGGTCCTGCCCGGCACCGCCCCGGACGAC
Organism: Streptomyces sp. NBC_01260; assembly: GCF_036226405.1. Lineage (NCBI taxonomy): Bacteria > Bacillati > Actinomycetota > Actinomycetes > Kitasatosporales > Streptomycetaceae > Streptomyces > Streptomyces sp. NBC_01260. Next base: position 6,104,404 of record NZ_CP108464.1, read on the forward strand.
GCCGCTGCCCTGTTGCTGAAGGACGCGGCGGGCGCCGGTCTCCTCGACGGCGCCGCCGGAACCGCGCTGGGACTGCTCACCGCGGACAGCACGGACCCGCCCCGCACTGCCTGGGACGCCTGCCTACTCACCGCCTGAATCCGACCGAAGGACTTCTCGATGCGCCCCGACCGCTGGCAGCAGCACAGCATCACCTTCCCCGACCGGGACACGGGACAGCGCGCCGTCACCGAACGCCTCGCCCCGGCGCTGCTTGCCGCCGAGGCCGACGGGCAGCTCAGCGGCTGGTGGTTCATGAACAAGCAGCCCTGGCGCCTGCGGTACGTCGCCGACGAGCCCGCCCCGATCGTGCTGGCCCGGCTGGACGATTGGGTGGCCGACGGCACCGCGCAGTCCCACACGACCGGGATCTACGAGCCGGAGACCGAGGCGTTCGGCGGGGCGGACGCCATGACGGCCGCGCACGCCCTCTTCCACGAGGACAGCCGCCACCTCCTCACCTACCCCGTCCACAACGAGCACCTGGGGCGACGCGAGACCGCCATCCTGCTGATGAGCAGCCTGATGCGCGCCTCGGGTCTCGACTGGTTCGAGCAGGGCGACGTGTGGGCGAAGGTCTCCGTACTGCGCCCCGGTACCGGCACGCCCGGGTCCCCGCGCCAGACCTCGGCAATGCGGACCCTGATGACCACCGAAGCCCGCAGCCTGTGCCGCGAGCGCGGGCCGCTGGACGGCCACGGCGACTGGATCGCCGCCTTCGAGCGTGTCGGCACCACGCTCGCCTACCTTGCCGCCCAGGGCGACCTGACCCGCGGACTGCGCGCCGTCATCGCGCACCACGCCATCTTCCACGCCAACCGTGCCGGTCTGCCGTCCGCCGACCAGCACACCCTGTTCAACATCGCACGAGAGGCAATCATGGGTTCGAGTGAAAACACCGCGTCAGCAACAGAATCAGGCTTTGCGGCCCATAGCGTCAGCACGGTGAACACCGACACACTCACCGCCCCCGGGGCCAACGCCGAACAGCTCCGCAACGCCCTGGTCGACCAGATCAAGGCCGACGGCCACGCCCGCACCCCCGCGGTCGAAGCCGCCCTGCGCACCGTGCCCCGGCACCTGTTCGTCCCTGACACCTCGCTGGCCGACGCCTATGACAACAGCCCGGTCAACGTGAAGTACGACCCCGAGGGCACCTCGATCTCCTGCGCCTCCCAGCCAGCCGTCGTCGCCCTCATGCTGGACCAGCTCGAAGCCCAGCCGGGCGAGCACATCCTCGAACTCGGCGCCGGCACCGGCTACAACGCCGCCCTGATCGGCCACCTCGTCGGCCCGAGCGGACACGTCACCACCATCGACGTCGATGACGACCTGGTCGAAGGCGCCCGAGCCCACCTCGCCGCCGCTGGAGCCACCAACGTCGAGGCCCTGACGCGCGACGGCGCCCTCGGCCACGCCGAAGGTGCCCCGTACGACCGGATCATCGCCACCGTCGGCGCGCACGGCATCCCCCACGCCTGGCTCGACCAGCTCGCCGAGGGCGGCCGACTCGTCACCCCGCAGCGAATCACGGGCAGCGTCTCGCGCTCCATCATCTACGTGGCGCGCGAAGGCCGGTGGCATTCGGTCGGCTCGGAGATGAACACCTTCATGCCGCTGCGCCGGGGCATCGCCGACGACGACCGCCGCGCCGTGCCGCTCAGCACGGACGGCGCCGTGCGCCTCCAGGCCCCGGCCAGCCTGGCGCTCGACGCCGACGCCCTTGCCGGTGTCCTTGATGAGCCGCGCGTCGAGGAGTGGACCGGGATGACAGTCCGCGCGGGGGAGTCCCCGGAATGGATGGAGCTGTTCGTCTCCTGCGTCCTGCCATCCGGGCTGATCCGGATGCTCTTCCCTCAGTCCGTCAAGGGCACGGTGCTGACCGATGACCCCTACCCCTCGGCCACGGCCGCCGTCGAGAAGGGCGCCGTCACCTATCTCGCACGGCGTCCCTCGGAGCAGAAGACCCCCGAGGGCGACAAGCTCTGGGAGTTCGGCGTCATCGGCCACGGCCCCGGGAGCGACGAGCTGGCCGCCAAGGTCGCCGAGGCCGTCCGCGCCTGGGACCGCGAGTACCGCGGCCGGGTCGCCACCTTCGAGATCCTGCCGCTCGACGCGCCCGCGGACGAGCAGCCCGGTGTCTTCGTCCTCGGCACCCCGCTGAACCGCGTCCGCGTCACCTGGCAGTAGCTGATCCGCCTGCGTGGTGCCCGCCGACCGGCTGGCGGGCACCACGCGGCCCTTCCCGCTCCTCGTCGTCTTCACCCCCGGGGGACCTCATGGACCTGAACGGACCCATAGCGCAGCGCTTCCCGCTCATCTACCGATTCCGACCCGCCTGTCTGCCCCTGCCCCGGCGCGTGCACGGCTTGGCCGAACTCGCCGACGCCGCAGCCGCAAAGGCTGACCAGGGCCTCGCCTCGGCCGTCTACAACCAGGCCGCCCTCATCGCCTCCGACCTAGAGCTGCCCGACCTCGCGCGGAAGATGTGCCACCAGCACGCCGCCGCCTACCTCCACGCCACCCCCCTGCCCGGCATGACCGCGATCCGCGCCCTCGAACCCGTGGTGAACCTCGCCCGCCTCCAGATCCGCGCGGGCGCCGCCGACGACGGGCGCCACCGTCTGCTGCACCTCTTCGACGCCGTCACCAAAGGCACCAGCGCTCAGTTCGAAGGGGTCCACGTCCCGGCCGACCTCACCCTCACCGACAGCGACCGCCACGAGGTGCGCACCTGGCTGTGGAAGGTAGTCCTGGCCGACGGCACCCGCACCCTGACCACGGCCGGCCGCTGGGCGGAGGCGCTGGCCCACATCGAGGAACACCGGGGCATCGGGCAGCGCATGCTGGACGGCCGCCAGGTCGCCGTCCTGGCCGCACTCAGCCACACCCCCACCGACGCCGCAGCGCTCATCACCATGACCACACCCGGAGAACGCTGGGAGAACGCCGTCACCGGCTGCCTCGACGTGATGTGCAGAAAGGCCCTTCGCGGCCCGGCCGTACCCCTCCTCGACACGCTGGTCGAGGACTACGTCGCGCACCAACCCGACCAGGGCATGACCGTCTTCGATACGCGCCTCGGCCTGACGATCCTGGGCCTGCTGGAGCCGCACGAGGAAGACGCAGCGCACCGGATGGTTGCAGAGCTCCACCGCCGGGCCGCCGCGGCGACCGACGGCTACGCCGCCCGTGAGTGTTTGGCTGACCACCGGTTCACCAGCCTCGCCGAGCCGCGCCAGCTCGAGGCGGCCCAACGGCTTGTCCGTGCATGCGCGCTGGGCAGCGGCAGCCTCCCCGAGTCCTGGCTCGCGAGGATGACAGAGGCATTGCGGGGCAGCGACGAGGTGATCCGCGCCAGCGTCGGGCGCTCCCACCCTCAGCAGGAAGGGACTGGTGCACAGGTTTGAGGTGTAGCGCTTGGGCAACCAGAGCAGCCCACCCTGCACGGCGTCGAGAAGCAGGGGAGCCAGGGGCGCGTGGCAACGCTCATCGTCGGTAGAGGGCTTTCTGAGCGCCGAACTGAACAGGCAGGAGAGAGGCCAGACACAGCATGTCCTGCGAGTTGGCTCGCCGATCACCTCAACCTCTCTACGCTGGAGCACCATGAGGAAGGTCGCCGTCGTCGGCTGCGGAGGCAGTGGCAAGTCCCACGTGGCCCGCGAGCTGGGAAGGATCCTCGACGCCCCGGTGACGCACCTGGACGCCGCGTTCTACGACGACGAGTGGAACGCGTTGCCCATGGACAAGTTCAACGACGTGCAGCGCGAGCTGGTCTCGCAGCCGCGGTGGGTGATCGACGGCAACTACAACTCGACGCTGCAGGTACGGCTCGAAGCCTGCGACACGGTGGTCCTGATGGACGTGTCGACCGTGGCGGCCCTGTACGGGATCTTCTCCCGCCAGCTCCGGCACGGGGCCGGGCACAAGGGCAACGGAGTGCACAACCGCATCCACTGGGGCGTGATCAAGTACGTCGCCACGTACCGGCGCAAGATGCGACCCCGCGTGATGGCGAAAATCGAGGAGTTCGGCGCCGGCGCCGACGTGGTGCTGCTGGCCAACCGGCGCCAGACGCTCCGCTGGCTGCGGAAGGTGGCCGCCGAGCAGACCTGACCGGCTCGCGCCCCGGTCAGGGGGTGCGGGATGAACGAGCCCAACCCGTCCTCTGCCGAGGAAACGGCCACCGCTGTTGCCGTCAGATGGGCCGCAGTACCTGATCAGGCTCTGCGGAAGCAGCCGCAGCGTACTCTGCGAAGTCCACGTTGCCGAGCGCCAGGTCAGCCTGGACGCCGTGTACCGCGGCGGGCACGGCTCGAAACTCACGGGGCTCCGGCGACTCGATGAGTTCCTGGTAATAGACGGGGTCGAGGCCACTCACGTCCTCCCAGAGTGTCGACAGAGCCAGCAACGCCTGCTCCGGCGACTTCATCGTGTCGCGGTCAGCGAGGAAGACGAAAATCAGGTCCCCATCCACCACGGCGGCAAGAACCTCGTCGGGCGTTGCTCCTGACCAAGCGGGCGCTTCGACCAACTGCACTGTTGCGGCAGTCTCACCGCTTGGCCCCCACGGGCGGCGCAACTCCCCAACCACCGCATTCCACGCCTCGTCGTCGCTGAAGTCGGTCCTGATGACGAGAACGTCGAACAAGTCGCGTCCAATCTCAGGCAGCATTCGCGCAGGGCCCTCCGGCATCGTCATGCCCAGCACTCTCACACGCCGCACTGATCCAGACCCTGGCAAGGAGCCACAGCCAAGTGTCGGGATCGGGAAGGCATCTTCTGACCCGCTGGCTGGCGGGCAACCGGCCCTGGAGATCGAGTCGATGCATCCGCACAGGTGCCGATAGGCCGATGCGTCGCGACGCACAAGCGTGGCGTGTTATGGGTTCTGGTTGACTCCGTGGTGGAGGTACCAGTTGCTGTCGGCAAGGCCGTAACGCAGCGCTGTGTCCCAGGTGTTGAGTCCATGGGTGCTGGCGTGCTGCTCAGCGTCCTCTTGCAGGTGTGCAGTCAGGGCCGAGAGGCCACTCTCGCGTCGGATCTTTTGGTGGAGCCACTGGTTGGCGGTCAGCACGGATATGCAGAACTCGGCATAGCGCTGTGCCAGGTTGAACGTGACGAAATGGTGCTCGACACGAGCACGCAGCTCAGCGTCCCATACAGGTAGGGCCTGAATGCGGAACTGCACGGGCCAGCTTGTGATGTCGGCGAAGAGGTAGCGTCCGGCCTGGCCGGGGCGGTCGTAGTAGGGATGGAGAGTGCGCTGGCCGGCTGTGGCGCCGATCCGGTCGCCTTTGGCCTGGTTGCACTTGCTGCATGCCGGCACCAGGTTGACCGGGCAAATCGTGAAGAGAGGCAGCGTGTCCTTGGGCAGGTGATGGTCGAGCGAGCCGATCTCACTGTTGCCGCACAGCAGGCAACGCCCGAACGGCGCGCGGGCCTTAAGTTCGTCGTACTTCTCTCTCCCGTGCTTGCGCCCGACAAGCCCAGCACTGTAAAGATTCCTGAGGTGCTCCCCGTCGCGGTCGGGTATCTGCTCCTCAGCATCCCGCGCAGTCACGGCTAGCGCGTAGAGGGCGTTGTGCTCGGCAGCGTCGGTATAGGTCTTCTCGGCAGCAGACAGGTCCTTCTCACGGGCCAGGAGCCGTAACCTCAAGACGGAGTTCTGCATCCGCCCGCAGGCAGCGGTCAGTGTGTCTTTGACCTTCATCGCGGGGGGATCGAGCGGAATCATGAGGCGTTCCCGTCCCGGCTGAGAGTGAGGACGCGCAGCAGGCCGCGGGCTTCGCTGCCCAGGGATTCGAAGTCCGCCAGGATCTCTCTATAGCTGCGCCCCTCGGCGACCTCCTTGGCCAGGGCCGCATAGAAGCCGGTGGCAGTGGACTCCAAGCCGAAAGCTTCGTGGGTGAGTGCGCTGACGTTCTCACCGTAGGTCTCCATCAGCGGCCGCTCGGCTGTCACGACGTCGCCATAGCGGCGCAACTTGTAGACGCACGCCTTCGGTACTTCCTGCAGGACCACCGGTGAGTGCGTGGCCACGACCGCCATCCCGTTGACGTCGGAAAGGAAGTCAGACAGCGCACGGATGAACGCTGACAACAGGGGGGGCTGTAGATGCGCTTCGGGCTCGTCCATGAAGACGACCGTGCGCTCGGTTACCTCCTGGACCAGTCGTGTCAAGGTCAGCAAGGCGATCTTGTGGCCAGAACTCAGCGGTGCAAAGAGCCGCCCTGCAGCGGCCTTGAACCGACGGTCAGAGCCCTCGGACAACAGATCTTCGAGATCGCCTGCATAGTCATCCAAGAATCCGGACTCCGGATAACTGAGCGTGCTCAGAATCTGCTCCCACCGGCTACGCCGGGAACCGATTCGAGCCGTAGCAAGACTGTCGGCGAATTCTGCGGACAGGTCTTCGCTCGTCTTCAAACGCTCTGGCTCCTCACCGTCACGCAGCCCGATGTAGGCGAACCCCGCAGGAGCATCAGGATGATGAAGGAGTTCGTCAAAGGCACTGAAGGACACCAATACCACGTTCGGTGTGCTCGTGGCTGTGCGTTCAGCGAGCTGGGTGACCTCGATACTCCCCGACGCCACGCCGCTAGCCATGGCGCGCATCATGCTGGTCTTGCCCACTCCATTGCGGCCGATCAGAGCATGCACGTTGCTCGGCGGCAGCGAGGCAGGACTGGCACGGAAGCCCAGTGTAGGTGGTTCGTACGCTGAGCCATGAGACTTGGGAGGCACATAGTCCCACTGGAAATCAACAACGCGATCGCGGCCGCGGGCAATGAGGTGGAGACGCTCCAGCTCCGTGCGCGGATGGCGGACATCGCGCATCAGAGATTTTTTGAAGACTCTCAGGTCCCAAACACGTTCCACTACATCCATGCTGTAGTCGTAAGCCACATCCCGCAACGCAGCCAGAACGTCGACTCTGGCGCGAGCACCCAGTTCGCTTAGTGACTCGTAGTATGTGTCCTGGACTCCCAGGCTAAAGAATCCTTCAGGGAGAGTCTCGAAGCGGCGTGGCAGGCGTTGCTCTGTCCGAAAGAACTCATCCTGGCGACTTGACCCCATCTCAAGATGCCCAATCCGAACGCCGCCAATGGACTTCGGTCGTCGCCCACGGCGCTTGATGCCCAACTCGTACATCGTCACGTAGCCGTAGTCATTCCAGTTATCTGGAATGAGGTAAGCGCCCCTGTAATCCTCAGGCAGATCCTGCGCCCCCTCCACCACGATGAACTGCATGATGTCACCTCACCCCTCCCCGGGAAGCCGGAGGCCATACCAGCACGAGATCACACTGTAGTTCCAGTGCCGCGATCTGCGACGAGAACCATGGAACGTGAGAAGCGCAGTCGTGCGCGGGCCAGCGCGACAGTGCCCCGTAAGATCCGGTCCCTCCGAAGCGCACTGCCAGGAGGGCCGGCCCGCTGACCGTCGTTAAGAACGCCGTGGCCATCCGTGCAGGCCGAGGATGCGAAGTTCACCGGCACGACGCTGGCAGAGCGACTCGGCTGCTCCGTACGGTCCGGGTATCGGTACCTCGGCGGAGTCCAGGGCTGCCTGACCCGCTGAACGCGCGAGCCCCGTCGCCGACAGACGGCAACGGGGCTCGCAGGATTGCGGCGGCGTACGTGTGGCTCGTGAGGGAATCGTCAGTGCCCCCTCTCTAGCATCCGAAGGATGCGTTCAGCGAGAAGGCGGGCATCGCGGCGTCGGGCGGGCCTCTTGGACCAGACGGCCGGCATGAAAATGCCGACGAGCACAAGCAGAGGCATGCCGACTGCGGCGACGGCAATCCAGGGGCTGACTGCGACCGAGGCTGAGGTAGCGGCAAGCGCACTCAGGGCGATCGGCAGCCTGCGACTCACGGGTCAAGGTTGCTGGCCATCGCAAAATCCTTCCGATTGGAACCGGGTTTGGCGGGAACCCCGGTTCGGGTGGGTAGTGCCTCGCTCCCGTTTGGCGCCGGGGGTGAGGGACAGGCCAGGGACCAATAGCCAGAGACAGCGCAGCGCCGAAGGTGGGGGACTGGCCTGTCCTCCGGGCCCGCAGCGATGCGTCCGACACTCTAATTGCGGCCGCTCTGCGTGGGGGTAGGGATGTTGGAGATGGAGAACGCGCGCGGGCCTCTGCCGTTAGGTGTAAGCACTTCGCTGCACATTCTGGCACGCCCGGAAGGCCCACGGAGGGGGTGCAACCGCCCGCTGTGACAATGGTGTTGCTGACACGAGGTGCGCGCTGATCGACCTCGGAATCGTGGCAAGTCCGAGCGGCTAACGTGGCGGTGTGGCTTCTGGTACGCCGGGGGACCCCCCACGCCCCCTATGTCCACCCGTGTTCGGTTTGCCTGCACGGAGGCAGGCCACGGTGGCGCTTCTGGTCGAGGGCGACGAGTGCAGCCGTCCTCACCAGGCCCGGAGCCCGTACCGCTGCGGCAAGGCCTCCCACCCTGGAATGGCAGGCGCTGATCGCTTGAGCCGACGTCCAGCCCTGCGTCGGAGCGCAGAGTGGCGTCTCCGCAGGCCGACGAGAGGTAGCGCTACTTGACGACACGACTTAGGTCCTGTTTCTCGGATCATGTACGGAGCCAGATCATGAGTGCTGCGAGTGTGACGGTGCCGAGGTAGATGTAGGCGCGTTTCTCGTAGCGGGTCGCGACGGCGCGGAAGCCTTTGAGGCGGTTGATGGTGCGTTCGACGGTGTTGCGCTTCTTGTAGAGCTCGCTGTCGAAACCGGTAGGCCGACCGCCGCGTGAACCTCGGTTCTTGCGGTGTCTCTGCTGGTCGAGACGTTCGGGGATGGTGTGCCGGATTCCGCGTCGTCGCAGGTAGCGGCGGTTCTTCCGGGACGTGTAGGCCTTGTCCGCCAAGACATGGTCGGGCCGGGTGCGTGGCCGGCCGACTCCGGCTCGCGGCACCAGAACCTGTTCCAGCACCCGCTCGAGCTGGGGTCCGTCTCCGTAGTGTCCGGGTGTCAGGACGAAGGCGAGGGGCCGGCATCGTCCCTCGGCAACGAGGTGGATCTTGGTGGTGAATCCTCCGCGGGAACGTCCCAGACATTCGCCGACCTGACCACCTCCTCCAGGCGGATGGTCAGTCTCCGCAGTACCGGATCGACCTGGTTCGTCCCCCACTTGGCCCCCCTTTGAGGGACGGCGGCCGGGGGCGCTTTCCTCGCACCGGCGGCGTGCTGGTGGGCTCGCACGGCTGTCGAGTCCACCGACACGTCCCAGTCGATGCCGCCCTCGGCGTCCTCGGCTACCTGGATGCGAGACAGCAGCATCTGCCAGGTTCCATCGGCTGACCAGCGACGATGTCGTTTATAGACCGTCTCCCATGGCCCGAATCGCTCCGGCAGATCCCGCCACTGCACGCCGGTCCGCACCCGGTAGAGAACCCCGTTGATCACCCGGCGGTGATCGCTCCACCGACCTCCACGCGTACCACCAGGAGGTAGGAACGACTCCAGCCGATCCCACTCCGCATTCGTCAGATCCCCACGGCCCATGAACCCAGCCTGGCCCCAACACCCCTCGCAGGTCAGGAGATCCGAGAAACAGGACCTAGTACAGGACAGGAAGCGAGGTCAGACCGCGTACAAGACGGGCGTGCCGCCACTGAAGCTGGTCGGGCGGTACGGCGAGCCGGAGGCCCGGGAACCGTGTCAGTACCGCGCGCAGCGCGATTTCGGCCTCGGCCTTGGCCAGGGGAGCGCCGACGCAGCGGTGGATACCGTGCCCGAAGGCGAGGTGGCCGGCAGCGTCCCGGTTCGCATCGAGCTGGTCCGGTGACGGGAACCGTTCCGGGTCGCGGTTGGCGGCTCCGAGGGCGACCAGCACCGGTGCGCCTGCCGGGATGTCGGTGCCGCCGAGCGTGATGGCCTCCGTGGTGTACCGGAAGGTGGCCGTGCTGACGGGGGAGTCGAATCGAAGCAGCTCGTCCAGCACCGTAGGGATGTCGTCCGGGTTCTGGCGGAGGCGGTCGAGTTCGGCCGGGTGCTGGAGCAGGGAGAGGGTCGCGTTGCCGAGGAAGTTGGTGGTGGTCTCGTGGCCGGCCACGAGTAGGAGCACCGCGAGGGAGACCAGTTCCTCCTCACTGAGCCGGTCGTGGCCGTCGCGGGCCGAGATCAGGCGGTCGAGGAGCGATTTGCCGGGGTGTCGGCGCTTGGCGGCGATAAGGTCTGTCATGTAGTCGGCCAGGGAGTGCGAGGCCGCGTCGATGACCTCTGGCTGTCCGGCCGCGAACAGTTCGCCGGACCAGCGCCGGATGTCGGGCCGGTCTTCCTCCGGTACTCCGAGCAGTTCGCAGATCACGATGACGGGTAGCGGGACGGCCAAGCCGGTCACGAAGTCGAAGGGCTCACCGACAGGCCACTGGTCCAGCAGGTCTTCGGTGACCCTGGCGATGAACGGGCGCAGTTCCGCGACCGCCCCGGTCGTGAACGCCTTGGTGACCAGCTTGCGCAGCCGGGTGTGCTCGGGCGGGTCGCTCGACAGCATGTTGTGCGCCACCGCGGGGTGGAGGCGCCGCTTTGATTCCTTGCCCGCGAAGAACCCGGCGGTGTCCTTCGAGAGCCGGGCGTCGGCGAGCGCTTCCCGGGCTTCGGCGTATCCGGTGACCAGGTAGCTCAGGCGCCCGCCGGACCCGCTGGGTACGGCCTGTACGGGGCATGCCGAGCGCATGGCCGCGTAAGTGGGGTAGGGGTCTTGGAGAAAGCGGGGGTCCTGAGTCGGGTCGGTCATGTCTTCAGGTTCCAATCGTTCATGGCCGGCCGTCGACGCCGACACGCCCGACGTGGGCGTAGGCGTCGGCCACCAGGAGGAGCCACTGTGTGTCGGCCCGAAGATCCTCGCGGGCGGCGGCGTCTACCGACGGAGGTGCGACGTCGTCCGCGTACCGGCCAGCCTTCGAGTCCGCCAGTGCAGCTCGTACGACAGCTGCCTCCACGGCGGCAGCGCCCTGCTCGGTAGCGGTGTGGAGGTTCGACGCCGCGCTCTCCTGCACCCTGCGCGACCGGTACGGCCGGAGGGCGAGGATGCCGTCGCTGATCTCGATGACGCGCCGCTGCAGTCGGAAGTCGGAGTCGTCGGAGATGCCTTCGACGTCCTCGGCCGGCGACAGGACGATCTGCGGCATCGCGGCTGACAGGTCCTGCCAGAGGGGGCGGAGCGTCTCGAAGGACCGGGTTTCCCAGCGACGACGACGGGCTTGGTTGATCGGGTAGAGGACAGCAGGCCACGTGAGGCCGAGACAGATCAGCAGGACGGCGAGCGCCGGCGAGGTGACGCTGAAGGCGCACGTCGAGGTCACGAGCGATGAGCACTGCGCGTGCGTTTCGTCGCCCAGCCCCAGACCAAGGCCTACGGTGCGCGTCAGCTTGTAGACGACGTAGACGAGAGCGAACACGCAGCCTGCCGCTGCCACCCGCAACCCGCCCCGGATGCTGTCGCGCCGAGTCGCCTTCGACTGGCGTACGGCTTGCCTCAGGAAGTCGACCACGGAGAACCCGAGGAAGGAGGTATAGGGGAGTAGGTAGAGCGCGTAGACCTGCGGAGAACGAGCTGTCAGCTGCTCGTAGGCGAACAGCGCGGTCATGGTGACGACCGACGCGGTGAGCAGGGCGAGACGGACCCTGATGCGTTGCCGCGCCTCGTAGGGTTCGAGGTTGAGCTGGAAGGAAACGGCCAGGACCGCTGTGGCGGCACCCAGAGAAGCGCAGTTACTCAGCAGTCGGCCGACGTGCGGCACGATCGACTCCGCGACGTTCCTGAACAGCGGCGCATAGGAGGCGAAGGCCATGGCGAAGGAGCCGAGAAGCGTGCCCATGGCCGACGTACCGGTCGGCCGGGGCGTTCCGCGTCCGAGCACCCAGTAGCTGGCTATGGACGCGAGCAGCAACGCCATCCCGAGGAAGACAGCATTCGTCATGCGCGGAGGCGACCTCTCCTGATGGGCTGGGCGAAGAGAGCTTCCCAGCTGTCCGGGCCCCTCTCGGGGCGGTGCGGAGGGGCCTCACGTTCGCGGTAGATGCGTTGGCGGACGACCGTCGCCATCATCTCCGCCTCGCGCTCATCAGCAGTCGAGTAACTCGTCCGCCCGGACATACGCATCACCAGCGTCGGGTTGACCCCCAGGGAGCGGGCCGTGTCCGCGTTGACCTCCAGGCTTCCCGGATGGTCGCAGTACACGTGGCACAGCTCGTGCGTGAGGATGTGCCGCTGGTGGTGGACGGACGTGCCCTCCTCGTAGAAGAGGAGATCGGCGTCCGGGGTCTCGATTCTCATTCCGCACGGCGCTTCGACCGCGCCGAGCGTGCTCAGCGGCTGCAGGACGATGGGCTTCCCGCGAAGCCCGGCTATGGCCTCGCTCAACTGGCGGGTGGTGAATCGGTGCGGCAGACGTAGGAGGTCGATCTGCTCTTCGCACGATGCGCGCAGTCGACGCGTGTCGACTTCTGGCAAGGACACGGTGCTCCCCTTCGGCCTCGGCGGTGCGTCAACTTGTGGGTGGACGGAAGCCCCGAGGATGCCAAGAGAAGGCAGGAACTCACTCTTCCTGGAAGTGGCGGTTCCGATTACGCATGGTGATTGACGGAGGGGGGTGAGCCTTCCCGGTCGCACCTCCTCACCGTTTGCCGGAAACGCAGGGGGCCGGTGATTCGGGCGCGAGGCGGTCCGCACTCTGAGTAGTTGATTACTTGATTATCCGTTATGTCTGACTACGCTGAATGACTGAACCATGATCGACCGGATGGGAGGTTGGACTCCCTATGGCGCATGTCACCCGGTGAGCGCATCCTAGGCTCGCCCTTATGGACGTGCGGGGCGGGCGGGTCGCGGGTGGCGAAGGTGGCGGCGAGTCGCTGCCTGAGCTGCTGCGATCGTGGCGGCGGCGGGTGAATCCCGATGAGATCCCCGGGTTGGCCTCTCCGGGCCGTAGGGCGAAGGGTCTGACGCAGCGTGACGTGGCTCGACTGACCGGGGTGAGTGAACGCTGGTACGGGGCGCTGGAGCGGGGCATGGAGGCCAAGTACTCCGCTGACTTTCTCGATCGACTCTCGTCGGTGCTGGGGCTGAGTCGCGCTGAGCGCGATGCCCTGTACCTGATGGCGGTGGGCCATCCGCCGGTGGTCGCCGCGGTTCCGGAGGCTGGTGCGGCGGCGGAAATGGACGAGGTGCTGCAGCGGTTTCTGGACGGCCAGGCCCCCGATCCCGCCTTCGTGACGGACCTCGCCTGGAACGTGATCGGCTACAACGAGCCGCTGCTGGACTGGTTTCCGTGGGCGGCTCACCAGGCGAATCAGATGCGGTGGGCGTTCCTGAGCCCGGAGGCCCGCGAGCAGCTCGTGAACTGGGAGCAGGACTGGGCCCGCTCCTACCTAGGGCAGATCCGCTACGAGCGCGCCCGCCATCCGGACCACGAAGCGCTGCAACAGCTGGAGCGCGACATCCTCACGAGTTCCCCGGCCGCACGGCAGATGTGGGACCGCCGCGAGGTGGTCGAACACGCCGACGGAGACCTGCGCAAGCTTCGACTTCCCCACCATCGGGGTCGAGTAGTCGGCGTGCGGATCATGGCCCTGCGGCCCATGCGCAGCGACCTCCTCCGGGTGATCGTGCTGATGGAAACCGACTCTGAACCTGCCGAGACGTGATCGACGGGAGCGGCACGCGCTGCTCTGTGTGCGGCCAAACCCTTACTTGTCGTCGAGCAGTCCCGACGCTTCCGACTCGTCGGGCATTCCTTCCAGTCTTCGGGCCTGGTCGATCACGGTGTTCACCATGTTCAGGCTCGAAGCGCTGAGACCGTTCGCGCGCAGAGCGACCCGACGCACCCCCTGGTCGCGCATGGCGGCGACCAACTGGATCTCGGCACGCTGGCGCTCCGCCTCCTCCTCGTCGAAGAAATAGCCCGGGTTCACGCCGAAGAAGCCGGCCAAGGCACGGATGGTCTGCATCTTCGGGTTCGAGTTGGTGCCGGTGCGAAGCTGCTGGATGGCGCTCGCGGAGATGGTGACGCCAGAGGTGTCACGGATGCCCTGTGAGACCTCCGCGTAGGTGTACGGGCCGCGGCCCTTCGGGTGCACCTCTCGGAACAGGTAGTCGAGCAACTCCGAGAAGGTGCGCTCGCGCGATTCGGTCATCTCCAGATCTCCGTCATGGCGGCCATCATATCCACCTCAGTGGTGATCAGGGTCAGCCAGGTCCAGCGTCTCGCCATTGCAGTTGACGAGATGACGTAACTGCAATGTACGTTGTCCATCGAAAACATCCATTGCAGTGTTCCACTGCTGGTGGGGGCTGGTCTATAGAAGCTGGACTTGAGCCGAGGGTCGCCATATGGTCCTGGTGCCCACAGGCGGAGATCACTGGCCGACGGAACAGTCAGGAGGGGAGGGAGACGAGCACGCGCGGCTCATGAAGACCGCAGGGTGCACAGGGATGGATGAGACCGGCGCCCGGGAGCTACCAACTCCCGAGCACCGGGCCGGCACCCCGAGGGGTACCGATCCACATCTCGCGGGCGGCGGGGCTTTTGCACGAGAACCGCCGCACCGCGTTCCTACGAACAACGGAGTATCACATGCTCGCCACGCCGAGCGTCAACCCAGCCTGCCCGGATGCCCAACGACAGCACCGTCTCGCTGCTCAGCTCGCAGAGATGATCCCGGGCGCGGTCACGATCCGAGTCAGCCTCACCGACCCGAGCCGGGCGTGGCCCCACCCGAGTGCCGCTATCCGGGACGAGGGCGGGAAGGCCCTGGAGGTGAGCCGGACGACGGCGACGGTCGCCGCCCGCTGGATCCTGCGGGTCTGGCCGGAGGCGGACTGGACCCGGCCGCACACCTTCGACATCCAGCGCGCCGCCCTCACATGCAGCGACCTGGTCGCCGCTGGCCGGAGCCGCTGACATGGCCCGGATACGCACCATCAAGCCGGAGGCGTTCTTCTCCGAGTCGCTCGCCGAAGTGAGCGTCGAGGCCGAGCGGACCTTCTTCGGCCTCCTCACGCAGGCCGACGACCACGGACGGCACCGCGACAACGCCGCGATCATCGCTGGGCTCCTGTGGCCCCTGCGCGCCGAGCACACCTCGGTCCACGTCGAGGACGATCTCCACCAGCTCGCGAGCGCCGGCCTGATCTGCCGGTACACCGGCTGCGACGGCCGTCGCTACCTCCACATCGTGACCTGGGCCGAGCACCAGAAGATCGACAAGCCAAGCCAGTCCCGCCTGCCATCGTGCCCGCAGCACCAGGCTGCCGGCCGGTGCGGCCCCTGCAAGGGCACCTGCGCCAAGCGGGCCGAGGCTTCTCCGAACGCTCCCCGAGCCCTCGATCTGCCCGCGCAGCCCGCCGCGACCCTTCGCGACCACGCAGGCGGGGCTCCCGAGGCCCAGCAGGATGCCTTCGACGAAATGGCCGGCACCCATAGCCGCGCAAGCGCAAAAGCCCCAGGTCAGGACGCATTCTCGGAGAGCTCTCCGAACCTTCCCCGAAACCCCGGGGAGGGCTCGGCGCCTGGATCTAGGATCTTGGATCCTGGATCTTCTTCTCCTACGGGGCGCACGGCGCCCGCAGCCAGTGTCTCGGCCAGCCAGCTTGTCGGCGAGTACGTCGCTGCCTGCGAGGAGCGTCCGCCCAGCGATGTGATCGGGCACCTCGGGCGGATCACCAAGAAGCTCCTGGGCGAGGGCATCGCCCCCGAGCACATCCGGGCCGGGCTGGCGAACTTCGCGGCCCACCCCAAGCACCCCAGCGTGCTGACCAGCATGGTCAACGAGGCCATGAACGCGCGCTGCGGCGGTTTGGCGCGGCCGGGGAACCGGCCTAACGTGCCCGCCCACCAGGCGTGGACCAACCCGGCCAACGCTGCCACCGCCTACGCCGAGGAGCTGTGATGCGCCCCCGTACCCGCGAACCGCAGACCCTCGGCGAGGGCACCCTGGAGCGGATGGCCCGGATTCTGGCCGCTCGCAACATCGACCCGGCCGCCGTCGCCGCACTGGCCGACGAGACCGAGCCGTTCTCCCCGCTGGACGCCTTGTCGGCCGGCATGCCCCCGCGCTACCAGGCCGCCGTCGCCGACCACCCCCAGGTCCTCGCCTGGGCCCGCGACGTCGCCGAAGCGGCCGTCGCCCCCAGCCAGGGAGCCCGGCGACAGGTCACCACCGGCCCCAGCCTGCTGATGGCCGGGATCGTTGGCGCGGGCAAGACGCACCAGGCGTACGGCGCGGTCCGGCAGCTGGTGCAGGACGGCGTCGGCGTGCGCTGGCGCGCGACCACCGCCGCCGACCTGTACGCCGACCTGCGCCCCCGGCCCGGGGCCGACAACGAGCGGGAGCTCGCGGCCGTCAGCCGCTGCCCGCTGCTGATCATCGACGACCTCGGCGCGGCCAAGGCCAGCGACTGGACCGAGGAGATCACGTACCGGCTGATCAACCGCCGGTACAACCACATGCTCCCGACCCTGATCACCACCAACCTGCGCATCAGCGACCTCCGGGCCTACCTCGGCGACCGCGTCACCAGCAGGCTCGCGCAGATGACCACCCGCGTCGAGTTCGAGCCGGTCGACCGCAGACGCCACCGCACCGCAGCCTGATTTACCGCAGACCGCCACGCCGGGCCGCGCCCCAGCGCGCCGCCCCGTGTGCCCCCTAAACCAGCGCATCTCTCCGCCGACGCCCCTGCGCGCGGAGAGCGATCGGAGCACCCCGCATGACCAACACGACGATCAGCCCTGCCCGCCACCGTCAGCTCGGCGACCACACCTGGCAAGCCGACGCCGTCTGCCAGGGCACCGAGTACAACCCGGTGGACCCCGAAATCTTCTTCCCCGAGCCCGACGAGACCGACAAGATCGCCACCGCGAAGGCCCTGTGCGGCCAGTGCCCGGTCCGCCGGACCTGCCTGGACGCCGCCCTGGAGAGCGGCACCACCGACGGCATCCGAGGCGGACTAACCGACGAGGAGCGCCGTCCACTGCACGAGAAGATCGCCCACCGCCTCGACTACAGCCGCGTCAACGACACCATCGACGGACGCGACGTCCACCTCACCAAGGCCGAGCGCCGCGCAGTCGTCTATGCCGCCTTCCGCCACGGGGTGAGCGAGCAGCGCCTGGCCTGGCTCCTGAAGATCACCGAGGAACACGCCCAAAAACTTTACCGCGAGACCCGCCGTGCCCTGCGCAACCGAGACCTGAACCAGACGGCGAAGGCCCCTTCGCCACCCGTGAACAGCGGCGAGCGCCTAGTCCGTGACGACTTCGGGACGGCGGCATGACCACCACGAGCCTGGCGAAGCCGGCGCACATATCCGGTTGGGACCGCGCGGTCGTCATCGCCCTGGGCAGCGCGGGATGCGCGTTGTCGTACGACGCCCTCCAGCAAATGGCCGGCGCCATCCACGTCCGCGGTTTCCTGACCTACCTCTTCCCCCTGGTGATCGACGGGTTCATCGCCTACGGCGTACGGGCCCTCCTGGTCCTGCGCGAGGCACCCCTGCGCGCCCGGCTCTACGTCTGGACGCTCTTCGGCACGGCCACCGCGGCCAGCATCTGGGCCAACGCCCTCCACGCGGTCCGGCTCAACGAAGAGACGGTCGCCGGCACCGGGCTCCGGCTCGGAGACACGGTGGTCGCCGTGCTGTCCACCATCGCCCCGCTCGCGTTGGCCGGGGCGGTCCACCTCTACATTCTGATCGCCCGGGGGCCGGTCAAGGCCAGTGCCCAGGAGAACCTCGGTCAGGCCGGTCACCCCGGTCAGGCGGACCGGAGCGAAGCCACCGCGGTCACCCGGGCTGACCGAGTCGGTCAGCAGCGGCTGGCGGCCGGTCAGGTCAAGCCCGGTCAGCCGGTCGTCACCCCGACCGACAGGCTGTCGCTGACCAGGCAGGCCACCACCCGGTCACTGACCGGGGACACGAACCCGGCGGAGAGCGGCCTGCCGGTCACCGGCGACCGCGACCGGGCGCCCGGAACCCCTGGCCTGCCGGGACAGACGGACAGGGCACGGCCGGTCACTGACCGCCCCGACGACGCAGCCTCGGTCGTTGGTGACGAGGACAGCCCGGCGGCGGTCACCGCCCCGCCGGTCACTGACCGGGACACCCGGACAGCCGGTGACCGGCGGTCTGACCCGGGCACCGAGGAGCTGCTGAAGATCGCCCGGTCGGCGGTCAGGGCCGAGGACAAGCTGACCCGCAAGGTGGTTGCCCAAGCGATTCGAGGTCAGCAGATCCCGCTGTCCAGCGACACCCTGACCGCGCTGATGGCCCAGCTCCGCGAGCAGCACCGCCAGCCGGTCACCTCCTCCCGGCCCTGACCGAACCTCCACGGAGCGGGGTGACCGAGCCGGTCACCCCGCCGGTGGCCCGCTCCCTACGCCCGCCCGGCGTCCCGCCACAGCAGAAGCGGAGAACACCCGATGCGTACCCACCCGGCCACGACCGCCGAAGTCGACTCCTGGCTGACCGTCCTGCATCAGCACGGACACCTCCACCGGGCCCAGTCCGGCCCTGACACCACCTGGATCGTGCAGCGCGAGCAGCACGACCGGCCCTGGACCCTGCACCACCCGGTCCTGGCCATGGACTGGATCGAGAAACTCGTCCGCGAACTGCGGCAGGAAAACCCGGAGACGAGCCGGTGACCACCAACGATCAGGTGGTTACCACGGCCGGACAGCAGCGTGACCCCACGACGGCTCCTGGCGGAGCAAGTTGTCGCGTACGACGGTCCTACGGCCCGTCGTACGCACTTGCCCCCGCCCAGGAGGGCGGGGGAAGTCCGGCTGGTCCCCGAGCGAGGGCGCTCGGGGACCAGCCGGGCAACCGGCACCAGGGGGCGCCGGTCACTGGAGGAGAAGCCGACCACCGCGAGCAGCCGAGCCCGAGCACGCCCGCCTTCCCGGGCCGCACACCGCGCCGCCGCAGCCGCAACCCGAGCCAGCGCACCAGCAAGACGACCACTCGCCTCTCCGACACCGAGAAAGCCGAGATCGCCGCAGCCGCCACGCAGCGCGGTATCACCGTCGCCCGCTTCCTTGCCACCGCCGGCCTCACCGCCGCCCGCGGTTCGACCATCCTGCACACCGACGAACGACTCGACACCGCCATCGATGAACTCGTCGCCCTGCGCACCGCGCTGGCCCGCATCGGCAACAACATCAACCAGATTGCCTACATCCACAACGCCGGCGGACAGCCCCGCCCCGGCGAACTCGACCACGCGCTCACCGTCCTGACCCGGCTCATGGCCCGTGTCGACGACGCAGCCGACGACCTAGTGAGGCGGCGAAGCTGATGGTTCCCAAGATCCGGCGCGGCTCGCGAACCCACGGCCTGATCGTCTACCTGTACGGCCCCGGCAGGCGTGATGAGCACGTCGAGCCCCACCTCGTCGGTAGCTGGGACGGCTTCGCCCCCGACCCCGGCCGCGACACCAGCCCCGACCCCGATCCGAAGGTCACCCTCGCCCGGCTGGCTGCCGCGCTGGACCTGCGCGTCAAGCAGGCCGGCACCAAGGCCCCGGCCGAGCACGTCTGGCACTGCTCGGTCCGCACCGACCCCGGCGACCGGACCCTGACCGACGCCGAGTGGAACACGGTTGCCCGCCGCCTAGTCCACGCCGTAAACCTCGCCCCCCAAGGCGACTTGGACGGCTGCCGCTGGGTCGCTGTACGCCACGCCGACGACCACATCCACATCCTGGCCACCATGGTCCGAGGCGACCTGCGCCGCCCCCGGATGAACTACGACTTCAAAAAGGCCCAGGCCGAATGCCGACGCATCGAGAAGGAGATGGGCCTGCGCCGGCTCAAGCCCGGCGACGGCACCGGAGCCAAGACCCCCACCAGCGCCGAACGCTTCAAGGCCGAACGCACCGGCCGACCCGAAGCCCCCCGCGAGACGCTCCGCGAAGCCGTACGCCAAGCCCTCGCCGGCGCCGCCACCGAAGAGGAGTTCTTCACCCGGCTACGCGAGGCGGGCCTGCGGGTCAAAATGCGCCACGCCCCGTCCGGCGACGCCCTCGGCTACAACGTGGCCCTGCCCGGCGACCGCAACCGCCACGGCGAACCTGTCTGGTACCCGGGTTCCAAACTGGCCCCCGACCTCTCCCTCCCGAAGATTTGCCTCCGGCTGGCCGACGGCACTGCCGAGCAGGCCGGGCCTCCGGCCGCCGACGGGCGGGCGGACTGGCCCCTGCCCGCCCGAGAGCGACGCAGCGCCACCGGCATCGCCGAGCGTGCTGCCGACCTACTCGACGGCGGCGATCACGAAGCCGCCGCCCAGCTCGTGGGAGTCGGAGAACTCCTGGACGCGGTCGCCCAGACCTCCCCGGCCGCCACCCGCGCCGAGCTGGCTGCCGCAGCCCGCGCCTTCGAGCGGGCAACCCGCAGCCACGTCCGCGCCGAACGCACCGACACCCGGGCGCTGCGCTCGGCCGCCCGGGGCATCGTCCAGGCCGGCGGCGCGCTCGGCAGGGGAGAGGACGGCGGCACCACCGCCATGCTCCTCTCCACTCTGGTTCTGGTCGCCCTCGCCGCCGCCCACTGGCACTCCGCCCGCGGCCACGCCCAGCAGGCCCACGCCTCCCGCCAGGCCGCCGCGCACCTGCGTACCGCCTACCAACAGGCCGCCGCCACGCCGATGCGCGTGCTGCATGACCAGGGCCGTGCGCTCCCCGAGGCCCAACGCCGGACACACCAGGCCACCCTCCATGCGGTTCTGCCGAAGCAGGGCGTACGAGCAGACGGCACACCGACGAGGACCGACGCCTTGGTCGCCACCCTCGCCCAGGCCGAGCAGAAGGGCCACGACCCCGAGGCGCTCCTGCGGCAGGCCGCCGCCATGCGCGAACTCGACACAGCCGAGGACGTGAACGACGTCCTGGTGTGGCGCCTGCGCCGCCTCGCCCAGCTCCCCGCCCACCCGGGCGAAGCTACGCGCCGCCCGCAGGCCGGCACCCGCCCGACCAAGACCCCGGCCAACTGCACCAGTGAACGCAACGCCCCCGAGGGGACGGTCCGCCCTGCCGTCCCCGACCCGCGCAGCCGCGCACCGCGCCGCTGATCGGTTCATCCGGAGGCCGATCACTGGCTGCCCGGACTCCATGAAACCCCCTGGACAGCCGGTTCAACCTGCTGTTAGGGATGGATACAGGACCTTCGACCGGGAGATGACGCTCGTGCCCAGAACCACCGACCGCATCACGGAGCCGGCACCCGCGCTGCCCGTCCTTCCCACCGGCGCCGACCCCCTGCTGCAGCTCCAGTACGAGACGCAGCCGGCCGACGGGCCCGGCGCGACACGCTGCGTCGGCCACCCACACGAGCTGGCCCTCGGCGGCATACCCGCGATGTGCTCGGCCTGCCGGGCCCGGCGCGACTGGCTGCTCATCAACCATGGCCGCAACGTCTGGATCCGCTGCCGGTGCGGCAACCAGTGGCTCGAGCCCGAGATCAGCCGCGCCGACTTCGACGCCCTGATCGGCGGCCCGAACGGGACGACCTATCCGAGCGTGGAGGAGGGCCTAGCCGCACTCGGCTTCGACGGCGTCTTCGCCGGCACCTACCTGGAGTAGGTGAGCAACAGACCAAACGCCGAGGGGTGCCACCGATGCGTCGGGTGGCACCCCTCGGCGTTCTGAAATGGTCAGCCGCGCTTGATGCCCTTTGGCAGCTCGCCCCGGAAGTCGCGTCCGGGGCACTCGTCCTCACCGTGGATGTGTCCCTCGTACCAGCTGTGGACCGCCGCGTGCAGGATGGCGCCCTCGACGGAGACCTCACCGCTGTGGACCGCCTTGATGGCGTTGCTGACGATCAACCGGAGCACGGCGTTGTCGGTTGAGGGGAACGGCGGGGAGGGCATCGGCGAGTCGGTCGTCATGGCCGAACCCTACGGGCGACTAAGGGTGTTGGTCAGTCAGACGGAGTGGTCTCCAGAGGAGCCGTGCAGGTCGCTGCGAAATCCCCGGCCGACCGGCTTCCAGCCCTGGAAGGTGGCCGGCTTCCAGCGGGGCCGGTCCGGCACGCTGTCGTCGTCGGGTACAGGCAGATTGCCCCGGCTCTTCCGGCTGCGAGCGGCGCCGACGCTGATACCCAGGTGAGCGGCGACCTCGGTGTAGCCCCAGAGCTGCTGGTCGTCGGCCATGGCGTCCTCCTCGTTCGTCGGGATGAGCGTACGCAACGCGCGGGCGGGCCCATGGCAAGGCCGCCCCTGGCTGATCGGCGTAGGGCGGCCTTCTGTGGTCCTGGGTCAGACTCCGGCGAGGCGGTTCGAGAGGTCGAGGGCGTTGGTGGCGAACGCGAGGGCGGAGCACAGACCGGTCACCTCATGGAGGGTCGGACGGACCAGGCGCGGCCAGTTGTCCGGGGCGGCGGGCCAGGAGGCGAGGTGCACCTCGGCAGTGGCCAGGCCCAGGTGGGCTGTGACGTTCCACCCGGTGAGGGAGCCGGGCTCCCAGTGCAGGCGGATGCGGCCGAGGGGGAGTCTGGACTCCCTGGTGGCGAGCCACGTGACGTCGAGCGGGCCGTCGGGCCGGGCGGTTACACGCTGGACCAGCGCGCCGCGCACGCCGTCCGGCATGGGGCGCACGGCGAGGCTGCGCAGCGGAAGGACGGGCGAGGGGTGGGATCGCGACGAGATGGAAGCCTCCGTGGTGTTGAGGGAATTGGTCAGGCCCAGGCGAGGGCGGCGCGCGCCTCCGGCGGGAGGTAGCCCTCCTGGCCGTCCTCGGCGATGAACGCCGTGCCCTCCCGGACGACGACGTCGGCCCTGACGTAGTGGGCGAAGGGGAAGTCAGGGTTGATGGCGAGGCGGACTGGCAGGTCGGGGTCGAGTCCTTGGAGCTGGCGGAGCACGTGGCCGACGGTCAGGGACTGGGGCATGGGACCTCCGAGAGCGGTACGGGAAGACGGGCTTGGGCTGGTGGCGGTGCGTCAGCAGGAGTCGAGGCGGAGCGGATCACGGAGGACCTTCGGCTCTCGGGCGTGGTCGGCGAGATGCCGCCTGCGGCACTCGTTGACGTATCCCTTGCCACAGTCCTTCTTCTCCCAGTCGCCGCATGAGCAGACGGCCTTCGTGTACGCACGGCCGGGGCGGTCGGGGTGGAGCGGCTTGCCGGAGCTGGTGTGCTTGTGGTCCGCCGGGCAGAGCGTGTCGTCGGCGTGGTGGTTGGTGAGCGGGGCGCGGAAAGACATGGTGGGCAGCTCCTTGCGGGTGGGGTGGGGCACACGGTCATTCAGTGAGGTCGCGCCGCCACAGGCGCGCTTCGGCGCGGCGGGCGGCACGGCGGCGGATGGTCTTGGCGCGGCGGCCGTACTGACCGGGCAGGTAGTAGCAGGTGCAGCGGCGGGCGTAAGCGCAGGTGCGGCGGTAGCCGGGGCGGGTGGCCAGGAGCATGCGCATAGGTGGGAACTCCCCGGTGGGCGGACGAGCGCGGGTTAACGGGGCGAGCCATCACCGGCCCGCCCAGTGGTTCGGCGGTCAGCGCGAGGAGTGGGTGACGAGGGCGGTGAGGAATCCGGCGACGGTCTCGGAGGGGGTGTGGATGCCGAACTCCTGGACCCACGCGTCACCGTGGGCGGGCTGTACCCGGACGTGCCAGACGATGCCGTGCTTCCAGGCGGTGGTGTCCTCCGGGAGCCAGCCGACGTAGACGCGGCCGTCCGGGCTGGCCGCGTGGACGTTGGCCTCCGGGGTATCGACGATCACCCAGCCGAGGCCGTCGAGGAGGTCGAGCACCGGGGCGGCGCAGTGGTCGGAGGAGAGCCAGTGGCGGTCTTCCACGGCGGGGCGGACGACGGCGGGCAGGAGGGTGGCGGAGGTGTTCACGGTTGGACGATCCCTTCGTTGACCTGCGGTTTTCCCGATACCCGTACTTTGACATGGGACATGCCGAAGTACGTAGTCGTTTCCCCGGGGGAGACGACTGCCGTGGGCGAACTGGAGATCGCCAGCGGGTGGCCGCAGGCCGGGGGAATGGATGGGTGAACGCGGTTGTTGTACCTGGGTTGCGGCGACGGGCCGCACAGGGCCGAAGGGGAGCGGGGATGGTTGAGGCGAGCAGACACTGGGACGGAGCCGGGCTGGAGCGCAAGATCCGTGCTGCCGGGCGGCCGTGGACCGTGGGCGACATCGCGATGGTCGCCGACGGCCAGTGGGGCGTCGGCGCACAGTCCGACAGGTGGCTGGAGGAGGAGACGGTGGTGGAGCGCCGGGCAACGGACGGCCTGCGTGTCGAGCTGACGCTGGAGGAGCTGGCCCGTGCCGTGGGCCCCCGTACCGAGGACGCCCACCGCGACGAGGACCTCGCCTGACCGTTCAGCGACGCCGCCCCGCAGCGGGCGTCGGCGGCCCGACGACGGCCGAAGGAGCGGGCGGGTCGGGTATCTGGACCGGGGCGTTGGGCGCGTGCCCGGAGCGGGCGACAGCGGCCTGGGCCAAGCGGTCCGCCGACGCCCGGCTCGCCGGCGCGGCGGCCTCACGGGCTTCGACCACGCCCCTGATCGCGTGCAGGTAGGTATGGCTTTCCGAGTGGGCGACGCGCAGTTTGACTGCCGAGTCGGTGATCCGGTCCAGTTCGTAGAAGGCCGGTACGTACCCGCGCCGGGTCAGGGCGTGCAGACGGTCCTGGTGGACGGCCACCGTGTTGTCGGTGACAGCCAGGGCTGTACGGGTGTGCACGGCCGCGCGCAGAAGCGAGTCCTCGCAAGGCCGGCGGACCGCGATGACTTCCAGGACTGCGATGGGCTGGCCCCAGGCTTTCTCGATCATGGCTGTGGCCTGGTCGAGCAGGGTGGCGGTGGGCATGGCGGAACTCCCTTTGTGCAAGGACGGTTTCGAGTGGGTGCGGTATCCCGGAGAGGTCCGGGGCGGAGTCAGCGGCCATGCCGTGGATGCCGTGCGCAGAGTAGATGTCAGCGGGATGCGCAGGGTTATGACAGTGGGATCGCAGAGTCCGTGTCAGTAGGCGGTGGCGGGTCGGAGAGCATCCGCAGGCTGTAGAGCACGTTGTCGTGGAAGCGGTCGATGATGTCGCCGCGCGTGACCATGTCGACGGCTGCGAGGTCTTCGAGGGCTTGACGCTGGGCGGCGTCGCCGGGGCCGATACCGCCGTCGACCCAGACGCGCAGGAGGACCTCGGCCTCGGCGGGCTGGATGGGGCCGCGGATATCGGGGCGGGGGTTCTTCCGCCCCGAGAGCGCGTCGACCTGGTGTGGGGCGAGGACGTCGAGGCGCGGGGTGGCGGTGTACGCCTCGGGCGGGACGTGGCGAAGGACGAGCGCACCGCCGGTGTCGGGGTGGGTGCGGGCGTGGTCGAGAGCGGCGTCGGTGCGGTGGCGGGTCCAGGACAGTGCAGCGGCGAGGCCGTCGTCGGTGAGGGGGCCGCCCGCGTGCGCGAGCGCGGTGATGACGGTGAGCGCGTCGTGTTCGGCGCCGGCCGGGCGGCGGTCGAGGACCTGGCGGTGGCGGGGCAGTTCGAAGAGGTCGTCGGCGCCGGGCATCAGGTCGGCCGGGTGCATGTCGAGGCGGCGGGCGAGTTCGAGCAGGACGCGGACGGGCAGGTCGAGGAGTTCGTCCAGGTCGATCTGGTGCTCGTGGACACCGAGGAGGTCTGCGAGCTGCCAGCCGGTCATGCCCGCGGCCAAGAGCCGGCGTTTGATGACGTGGGAGCGCTGTACCGACTCGCGGCGCCGCTGGGGGCCCTCGCGGCGGAGGGGGCGGCTGGAGGACGTCGGCGCGGTCACAGACGGCTGCGTACGTCGTCGCTGAGGGGGACGAGGTCCAGGCCCCGGTAGTGCATCCACCCGGCGGCCGCGGCGTCATGGCCGGTCTCGTCGCCGTGGCGGCAGTGGGAGCGGTGGAGCCAGGCCGGGTTGAAGTGGATGCGGTGGCAGGTGCGGATGACTGCTTCGCGCAGGTGGAGTTCCGGGCTCTTGTTGCCCGGGTCCTTGTCGTGGATGAACAGGGGGTCGGTGTCGGTGGCGCCCTGGCTGCGCCGGTAGGCGAGGTGGGCGGCCAGGAGCGGGGCGGCGTGCGCCGGCAGGAGGACGGGGTCGTCGGATTCGAGGTGGAGGACCTGGAGGGCGTTGAGCTCGTGCGGCATGTGGTGGTGGGACTTCCACCACCAGGGGACGCGGAGGTAGCGGGTCTCCTCGGCTTCGTACGGGCTGCCGGTCACCGGGAGGCGGATGCTGCTGCCGTCGGGGCGGTGTTGCCGCAGGTGATCAGGCCGAATCCGGTGGGTCCGTGGGAGAGGTGGATGGACAGGGCGGTCGCAGCGGCGGCTTCGGGGTTGGCGACGGTGCGGATCTTGTGGCAGAGGCGTTCGGTGAGCTGGCTGAGCAGGCGGGTGGTGGGGTCGGTGCCGAGGGTTTCGTACTGCCAGCGCAGGAGGTAGCCGCGCAGGAACAGGCCGACCTGGACGGCGCGGAGCCGTACGAGGGCGTGGGCCTGGTCGGGGGCGGGGCCGATGCGGTGGTCGCGCAGGTAGAAGGTGAGGCGGGCGCCGAGGGCACGGGTGTGCCGGACGCTGCCGGGTGCGTGGTGGTGTTCGGTCAGGCCGCAGCGGGCCAGCCACTGGTCGGCGAGGTGGACCTCGCGGCCGTAGACCTCGTGCAGGGCGGTGAAGGTGTTGCCGGGCAGCTTCGCGCGGCAGTGGGCGAGGAAGACGGGGAAGTCCTGCATGGGCAGGACGGGGCCGACGCCTTCGGCCCACGGGGTCTTCGCGTCGGCGCGCAGGGGGTTGGTGAGGGCGCGGGGCGAGGGCGGCAGTTCGCGGGCGAAGGCGGTGAGGTCGATCGCCTGGAAGCGGTAGCCGGCGTGGTGGAAGGCGTGCACGGGCGGTTTCAGGTACGCGTCGTCGTCGGTGTCGGGCCAGATGAGCCACACGGTGGCGTCCGCGCGGGTGCCGAGTTCGGCGAGCTGGTCGAGGGCGCCGTCGGGGAGCCGGTGGGCGCGCTCGATGACGAGGTGGCGTATCTGGTCGGCGGCGAGCTGGGCGGCGGCCTGACGCCATGCGTCGGGGGCCGGGGTGCGGTCGGCGAGCAGGGTGGTGGGGCTGCGGCCGGTGGCGGTGAGGATGTCGAGGGCGAGGTCGCTGGTACGGCCGGCGGGGGTGGGGCGGACGACGAGACGGCCGGGGCCTTCGATGGCGACCAGGCGGCGCACGATGCGGTGGTCGTCGCCGGGGTTGCGGACCATCACCAGGCGGGGGCCGGGTGGCAGGTCGCGGTTGACGACGTGGGCCGCGGGCTTGGTGTCAGGCATACACGCCGCCGCCGAGGAGGGTGAGGGCGTTGTCGATGACCTCGACGTCGATGCGGGGCCGTCCGGCGGCCTGGCACAGTCCGGCGGCGGTGTGGGTGAAGGCGGCCCAGTCGCGCATGGTGCCCTGTCCGTACAGCTCGTCGATCTGCCGCAGCAGGGCGTCGTCCGCGCCCGCGTAGATGGGGTGGTAGTCCCGCATGAGGGCGGGGATCTCGTCGGCGGACAGCGGGCGGAAGGGCAGGCGGCGGAAGACGCGGGAGCGGAGCATCGGTTCGCGGGAGAGGACTTCCCCGCAGCCGTCACCGCCGACGTAGAGGAGGGCGAACTTCGTCTTCGGGTCGTCGTGCAGGTGCCGCAGCAGTTCGATGCAGTCGCTGTTGAGGCGCTGGGCCTCATCCACGACGACCAGGCGTTTGGGGTGGGAGAGCAGGTCCAGGAGCCGGTTGGTGATGTGGAACCGGTTGCGGGACTTGGGGGCGACGGTGCCGGTGAGCGCGGCCAGGAGGTGGTCGGCGTCCAGGCGCATGGTGGGGCGGGCGGCGAAGGACAGCGCGCAGACGGCGGGGCCGCCGCGGTGTGCCTGGTCTTCCAGGGCGGCCTCGACCGAGTACGTCTTGCCGGTGCCGGCCGGGCCGTGGATGACGCCGGTGGCGTTGTTGGCGACTAGGTCGTCCACGACGCGATGGGCCAGCTGGAAAGTGCCGGTCGGCAGCGTCGCGGCGTCGGTCAGGTCGGCGAAGTGCCGGGGCATCGTCAGTTCTCCTCGTTCGTGGTGATCGGGGTGATGCCGAGCAGGGAGGTGGAGGCGCGGGCGCGCAGGGCGGCGTCGAGTGCCTGGCGGGAGGAGCCGCGGCGACCTTGTCCGCCACGAGCCGGGATTCGGTGGCCGGGGCGCCGTCGCCGGTCATCGGCGCGAGCTCACGGCGGGCCCGGCGCGATGCCCGGCGGCGTTCGCGGCCGAGCCGGGCGGCTTCGTCGCGCTGCTGGAGGCGGAAGGCGTCGGTCTGCTCGGCGGTGAGCGTTCCGGTCGGCAGCGCGGTGCACAGATGCTTGCCGCCCAGGTAGACCTCGATGGACCGGTCGTCGTGCGGCATGTAGCGGATCTGGACGACCTGGCCGACCCGGCCGTGGATCTCGGACGCGACGTAGGCGTGGCCGCCCAGGTGGATGCCGTCCTTCTGGATCGTGCGTTCGTCGCCGGCCAGCAGCAGGTGGCGCAGCTTGTCCGCGTCGATCCGGTGCAGGGGTGCCTCGTCCTCCTGCCAGGCGGCCAGCGGGGTGCGGCCGTCCAGCATCCGGTCGGGGCGCTCGGTGTTGTACCAGCGCACCCAGGCGGCGAGCCGCTCCACGAAGTCGTCGAGGAGCATCGGCCCGCCGGTCTTTTCGGCGGCGCGCTTGGCGGCCGGGCTGTCGCCGACCGGCCCGTACAGGCGGCCTGAGGCGTCGCGGGGGCCGCCGGTGAAGCCGGGCATCAGAGAGATGAGGGTCTGCTCGATGGTCAGGTTGACCCGCTCGACCTTGCCCTTGCGGTGCGGGGTGAACGCTGGGAGGCGGTGGACGGTGACGCACAGCGCGGCCATCACGTCCTTAACGGCGGCGGCGAACTCCAGGCCGCGGTCGATCCGTACGCGGGCCGGTACCGCGCCGAACGGCGAGACGTCGGGGTCGTGGACCAGCGCCATGCGCATCGCGGTCAGGACCGTACCCGCGTGCGGGCTCACCGCCAGCGACCAGCCCAGCAGGGCGCGGGTGCCGTCGTCGACGATCGTGGTCATCCACGGGGAGAGCGGCTTGCCCTTGGGCGGGTGCACGAGGATCGGCAGCTGCTTGTGGTCCATCTCCCACACCCGGCCCCGGGCCTCGTCCGGGCGCCGCAGGTACACCGACTTCGCCCGGCGACCGGACTCGCCGACCTTCCACGCGGCCCGCTCGGCCGGGGTCAGCTCGCGGTTGAACGCCACCTGCATCGTGCGCAGCGCGACCGGCGCGGCGCCCGCCCAGCCCTCACGCAGGAAGTCGGGGACCGGGGCGCCGGCGGTGGTGCCGTCGCCCTCGACCACGGCCTGGCGGGCGCGGTGCACGGCGGCGACGTTCCCCCGGTACAGGGCGTACGCCTCCCGGTCCGTCTCGCTCAGCACGTACGGCTCGGGCCCGCGGTGTTCGGGGACCCGAGCGGGCGCGGCCAGCCACCGCCACACCGTGCGCTCGCTGACACCCAGGCCCTCGGCGGCCAGGCGCACGTGTGCGGCCGACAGCTGCTCGGCGTCGCGCGGCTGGTTCAGCCGGGCCACCGCCGCAGCCCGTTTCGACTCGCCCGCCCCCTCCATGATCGGAAGTCTCCGGCAGCGTCCCGAAACTTGTTCGGGACACCTCTCCCGTTCACCCGTGCGAGTGAACGGGAGAGGAACGGCGGGCAGGCTTCCTCATCACGTTCACGCTGATCACGGCAACCGCCGTATCGGTAGAAAGGAAACCGGCGACATGGGTAGCGAAGAGTTGCGGTACCTGCTGGGTGGTCCTCATGAGGCGGGCGAGGAGGTGGTGTACCTCCTGCGTGCTCATGATGTCGATGAGTTCAGGACGCCAGGTCGAGGGCGCAGCAAGTGCAAGATCGGCACAACGAGCGACCTGGGCACCCGCCTGCCGAAGATCTACAACGGATCGTCGGATCCGCTGGAGCTGATGGCGACTTACCCGGGAGGCGAGGAACTGGAGCGGGCGCTACACGTCTGGTTCGACCTCTTTCGAAAGCACCTGGAGTGGTTTTACTTCTTCGACGTGGAGCCGAAGCCGCTGGTGGACCGCGCGGTGGAAGTGATCCGCGAGCACGGCCTGGAGTGGAAGAGCGTGCCACAGCGGAAGAAGGAGATCGCTCAGGCTGTCCGGAGCACGAGAAAGGCTGGGCAGCACCTGGGGTCCCTCGGTTCGGAGATCCGACGTATCCAGGATCTGGGGCAACGAGTCCGCGCCGAGGCCGAACGAGTGCTCACGTGGGATTTCGTCCCACGCACAGAAGAGGACGAGGCATTGGCCGACCGCGCCCGCCAAGAGCACGTCCACCTCCTCCACCTCCTGTCAGACCACCTCGGACGGCTGCTGGAGGACATGAAGAGTTCCATCACCTCCGCTGCTCGGACTGGCGTCCTACCGATGACCGATGCCAAGGCCGCGTCCGAACTGGACAGCGAGACGGTGGAACAGATCATGCACAAGCCGAAGGCGCCGAATCGAGGCCCGTGGAAGCTGATTGAGCAGTGGCAGGCGCCGCTGAACAACTCGAACGCCTTGAGGCCCTGACCTCTTTCGGCCGTCCCGGAAACGGTCGATTCCGGGACGGCGGCCCGCTGCGGCGCCGAGGTCGGCGGAGGCGTCCCGAAAGGCGTCCCGGAACTCGCGGACGCGCTGGAGAAACGGGAGGGACATTCGGGATTGTCCGTGTCGAGCGGACAAGCGGGAGGAGAACACATGGACGGCGACCTGGACGAGATCACCCGAGCCGAGCTGATCGAGCGCGAGCCGTGCCCGCGGTGCGGGGCACCGCCCGGCTCCGGTGTCGTCGCCGTCGACTACCACACCGGGCGCTACGCGAAGATCCCCATGCTGAAGTCCAGGCCCGCCGCCCGCGGCCCCGGCCGCACCTGGCAGCCCGGCCCCGAGCCCGACCTCGACACCGAGCTCCTCGCGAGGGCCGGCGACCGCATCGGGTACGCCCGCGTCTCCAGCAAGGGCCAGGACCTCGCCGGACAGGTCCGCCTCCTGAAGAACGCCGGCTGCGTACGCATCTACGTCGAGAAGATCGGCACCCGGGAGAGGGTCCGCCCCGAGTACAACGCCGCCCTCGCCGACCTCCGACCGGCCGACACCCTCACCGTCACCATGCTCGACCGCCTCGGCCGCAACATGGTCGAGCTCATCACCTCCGCGCAGGATCTCGCCGAACGCGACCACCGCCTGGAGATTCTCGGCGGCCCGCTCGCTGGGATGTACGACCCGCAGGGCGCGGGCAAGGTCCTCTTCGTCGTGTTCGCCGCGATGGCGGAGGTCGAGCGGGAGTTCATCCACGAACGGACCCTTGTCGGCCTGGACAGCGCCGCCGCCAACGGCAACCACGGCGGACGCCCGCCGGCCGTCGACGGCGACATGCTCGCCGTCGCGCTACGGCGCCGAGACGCCAACGAACCCGTCACCTCGATCGCCCGGCACCTCGGCGTCGGCCGCTCCACCCTCTACCGGACCCTGGCTGCGTACGACGAAGCCACTGAGACGGCTGCCAACCGCAGGGACAGCGGCGGCCACTGACAACTATTCCTCGCCCGACAACTTAGGCAGTCGGTCAAGGTAGCTGCGCACTGCATCGGCGATCAGGTCATAAGGGCCGATACCCAGGGACTTGGCGGCCATGATGAGCTTCTGATCCACCTCCGCACCCCATGCCTTCCGCATGTGCTCAATGTTCTTACGCTTGGTGATCCACCGACAGTTGTCAGGGCCGTACCCACGGTCGGGGTCGATACGGTCGCACTCCAGATCATCGGCGTATCCGTGATCCAGCGCCCATGTTCTGAACGTCTCGAAGTCAGCAGCCCACTCAGCACAGACAGTGATACCTCTGCCGCCGTAACGGCGATAAGCGGGGTTACCGGGCCGAGTGCATCGGTCCACCATGCCGCGAAAGATGCGATAAAGACGTGCCGTGACCGGATCATCCACCTTCCCTCGGAGAGCCCTCGTTGCTCCATGGGTCGTAAGCATCTCCGACATCATGTCGCGCTGGAGGCACCCGCAAGACTTCGAGTTTCCGTTCCTCAGGTTGGCTGCAGCCACCGTGCGTTCGGTTCCGCAGTCGCAGTGGCAATCCACTACCGACCATCGCCGCCCGTTTCCCCGGACCTCCATGTACGTCTCGCTGATCGTGACGAAACGGCCGAAGCGGGTTCCGATCGGTATCTGGGTGGTGGGGTAGTTCCCGGTCCTGGTGGTGCCGGCCAGTGCTGCAATGCTCTCGTCCCGGGCACAGCCACAGGAGCGGCTGCGATAGACGAGGTTGCGCTCCAACAGCATGCGTCGCGTGCCGCAGTCACACACGCACTCGTACAGGGCGCGCTCGGCGTAACGTGCTCCCAGCGTCGGTTCCCATACGGGGGCGCTAGCAACGGTCCACCGGCCGAAGCGGGTTCCGACAGCGATGACGCTCCGCTCCTTCCCCCCGCTGGACATCGCGCAGCCGCACGAGTTCGTGTGGCCGCTAGTCAGGTTGTTGAGCGATACGTCCTTCACCGTTCCGCAGTCACAGCGAACCGATATGTACCGCCGGGCCTTGCCGCTGCTGGAGGCTCGACTAACTGGCTCAGCCACGGTGGTGAGCTTTCCGTAGCGCGTCCCAACCGGGACCTTGAGGGGAGCTGGCATGAGCTCAAGCTATGTGCGCCAAGGTGTGACTGGAGGCACTTTTGGCTTAAGTCGTAAGGGCGGTACTGGGCAGGCCCAGGACACCACAACTCACTGACACACATCGTGTCGCCGAGCACTGACACTCTCGTGTCGTCCGACAGGATCCGTCAGCCTGCCGGGTGCGGCGGTGTGGACGGCAACGGAGCCCCGAACCAGCGGACGGGGCCGTCGGTGAGCCAGGAGCCGTCACCCAGGGGCTCCAGGTCGTAAGGGTGGGCCGCCTCGACGGCCATCTCGCCGCTGATCGTGCCCGTGTGCACGTCGATCAGGTGGTAGCGGAACCACTCCTCCCCGTCCTCGGTCTCACTGCCGAGGGTGACCACAGCCGTGTCCGCGGTCAGGTAGCCGCCGCTCCATTCCACGAAGGTCTCCTCCGCGTCGTACCCAAAGGCCACGACGGGGAGAGTGAAGAGCACGTCCCCGGTGGGGTGGCGGTGGAAGGCGATGTCCGCCTGCCCATGGTCGACGGTCATGAACTGCTCCCCGCTCGGCGCCAAGTTGATCAGGCAGCGGTCCGACCAGGGGTACGTCACGAACTCCACTTCGCCGTCGGCCCTGGCCATACCCCGGAGAATGACAGAGCCGTCCTGGCCCTCACCGATGTCCAGGTAGATGCTGCCGTCCACGGGGTGCAGGTGGTGGCCGGCGCCGTGCCCGACCGTCTCCAACTCCCGGCGGGCGAGGACCGCCCCGCTGGCGGCGTCATACACAACCCACTGGTCTTCGCCCCCGCGCCCCGCCATCGCGTCCGGCCGGTAGACCCACACAGTCCGCCCGTCCAGAGACAACGCACAGCCAGGCCGGTGGCCATGGCGCACCTCGGAGTGCGGCTCGAAGTCCGACGCCCACACCAGGTCACCGGCGCGCGTGAGGCAGACGACCCCGTTCAGAGTCGTATACACGACGCGCTCCAGATCGGGCCGAACCACCGACGCCACGACCTCGTCGCCGGACCGCGGCTGGAACACCGCGGCGGACTTCAGCGTCCCGAAAGCGCCGGAGTCGATCACGTAGGCATGGATCCGCCCGTCGCGGTGACGGGTGATGGCCTTCAGAGGCTGGGCAGGAATCATTAGCCGAGGCTAACGCCCAGCTCAGGCACCCGACGGGCGGGGCCGTCATGCACGATCCCGCCCATGACGGCTGCTTCCAACAGGGCGGGGAGGACGGTGTCAGCCATCGCGCTCAAGTGACAACAAGCGTGATCCGGCACTGACAAAACCCTGCGCTGCACTGACATCTACTCTGCGCACGACAGTGGAGCCAGCGAGTTGGCCGGGGGCCGGACGGTGGCTGCGGGCGCGAGGCTGCTCGGCCCGCTCTGTGCCGAAGAGGTGGTGCGGCTGCGCGCGGCCATGACCCGGAGGTCGGCTGCGGTGCGCGGGGCGCGCGTGGCGCGGTGGACGGCCTGGATGACCGCCGTGCGGCGCACGTCGAGAGGGGTCGGAGCGGGGGATACCTGGGGACCGGCGGTCGGGCCGACCGGGGCCAGCGTGACCAGGTGCTCCAACCTGCGGTCGATCTGGTGGCGTTCACGGATCACCGGGGCCGAATCGGCCATGACGGCCGCCGTCGCGGCGATCAGGTGGGACGGGATGTGAGCTGTGAAGACCGCCTGCGCCCGCGTGCCCCAGCCCGGTGGACCGGCCCATAGAGTGACGGTCTCCTCGTCCCAGCCGGAGAGACGGTTGTCGATCACGACACCCGCCTGCCTGTCAGGGGCGACGATCTCGACGGTGCCACGCTCGGCGCCGCCGTCGCGTGTCCAGCCGGCGTCGGTCAGCGGCCGGACGGCGTCGGCCCAGTAGAGCGAGGGATCGGCCAGGAAAGGGGCGTTGTCGTCGTAGGCGTCGGCTTCGGCGTAGTCGCGGGCCAGAGCGGTGGTGAGGCCGGCGACGATCTCGGGCGGGGTGACGTGGTTGAAGGTGGCCGTCCAGCGGGGTGCGGCGAGGGCGTCCTCAGAGGCGTTGATCTTCCACAGTTCGAAGTCGTCGCCGAACCAGCCGATCCGGATGCGGTGGTCGGGGCTGGTGACGAGAAGTTGGCATGGAGTGTCGCCGAGAGCGTGGTGCGGCCAGTGAGCAACCGGTGCGAAGCCGGCGTCTCCGGCCCCGCCGGTCCCAGCCAGGTACAGGGGACTGACCAGTACCTCCTGGTAGAGGTACGGGGCATCAGGGGCGTGCATGGTCGAGGCTCCGGGAGTGAGGGAGGGGGAGGCGCCCGCGTGCGCAGGAGGACGAGCGGTCGGAGCGCACGCGGACGTCGGGGCAGCAGTGAAACGGTTCCGGCTCTCACCACCCCGGTCACCGGCCCTGGCCCGGTGCCGACTGGATGGTTACGGCCACCGGCACCCGAGGTTGTGGCTGCGGCGCGTGGCTGAACAGGGCGTTCGGCGCGGCAGCGCTGCGGCGCAGGGCCGCCGCGGTCCGGGCACCGTCCGCCGACAGTGAGACGTTGGGGTGGGTGCGCGTGGCCGCCGCGACGGGGCGCGGAGACGATGAGGTCCTCCGCTCGGTGATGGGGCTGCTCCAGTGCTCGACGCTCGCGTAGACGGCTCCCAGCGCCTGGCCGGCGTCGGTCAGCACGTAGGGGTCGCCGTGGCGCGGGCCTGCGCGGGTGACCAGGCCGTCGGCCTGAAGCCGCAGGAGCCGCTGCCGGGCGTAGCTGTTGTCCAGTCGGCCTCCTCGGCGATGTGGACGAACCGCATCGGACCGCCCGCGTCAAGGACCTGGATCACGGCGGTCGAGTGCCGAAGATGCAGGCGGCACAGGGCGTCCTCGACGCATTCGGCTTCGGCCATTTGTCCGAGCGACAGGTGAGCATGGGACCAGTCCGACATGGTGCGGTGGACAGGAGCCAGCGATGTGCCGAGGGCGCTGAGCTGGTACGGGGCTCCGCGACGGTCGTCGGGCCGGATGACCAGCCCGTCAGCGTGCATCGTGGCCAGTCGCTTGCTGACGAACTGCTCGCTGATGAACGGGAGCCGGGCGGCGACGTCGCGTACCCGCATGGGGCGGTTCTCCTGGGCCAGGGTCATCGCCGACCAGGCGGTCCACTTCGGCCCGATCAGGGAAAGCGCGTCTTCGACCCGCTGAGCATCGATCGAGCCGATGGAGAAGACGGGAGGCTGTACGGGGGCAGGCATGGGAGTGTTCTTTCTGGAAGGGGTCAGCGGGAGCGGGAAGGCTTGCCGACCGCCGTGGTGACGGGGACGGCAGCCGGGTCGGTGAGAGGGCCGGGGCCCGCGGGGGCGTTGCTGCGGCGGAGGGCGGCGGACACGCGCGGCGTCGCCGTACGCGCGTCGCGGAGGGCGGCTTCGCCCTGCGGCGTGAGCGAGAGGAGCTGTCCGGGCCGGTACGGGTTCTCGCTGGTGTCCTGGCGCAGTAGCCCGTCGGCGACCAGCCGCTGCACGGTCTGTGGGAAGACCGTCGGGTCCTGCCGCTGGGCCTTCTCCCGTGAGATGAACGGGTCGTCGCCGATCGCGTTGCGACGAGAGCGAACGTCTCCGGCCGCAACGGCTTCGAGGGCTACCAGCCCGCGCTCCCCGGCGACGGCCCAGTCGTCGTCCCGGTCGGGCCTCGTCTTCTGGCTCTGCCCGTAGCTCTTGTTGGTCGCGCGTTGAGCAGGCTCGGGCGAGGAAAGAAGCCGGCGGTAGGCGGATAGGGACTCGACGAGCTGGCTGTACGCCCGGTCTTGCTGCGCCAGAACGTCTCCGAGTTCGGGGAGTGCGGTCCGCAGCAGCGCGTACGACACCTGGGCGCGGCCGACTTCACCGCGACCGATGCCTTCGAGCAGCTGCTGAGCCCGCTGGACCGCGTTGAGCACGCTCTCGTGTCGCTCGTCCAACACCGCTGCGGCTCCGATGACGCGCGTAGCGGCCTGGTGCAGCGGCTCCCCCGGACCATGCGCCAGGGCGGGCACGCTGACATCCCCGACACCGAGCACTTCGACGACGAGATGAGTCCCAGGGTGTGTGCCTGCGTCGTACGGGTTCACCGCGCCGCCTCCATCCGGGCAAGCAGGGAGCGGACCAGGGTGGGCAGGCTGTCCGGCCCGTCGCCGATCCAGGCATGGTCGGTTGCATCGTCGAGGACGTACGCGGCGTCTTCGAGCAGACCGCTGGAGATCTCCATGCAGGCGTCGGTGATCCGGGAGGCGGCGAGCAGCGACTGGGAGAAGACCTCGACGTAGTCGTCCGGGGCGAGGCCGGCGGCCTGGGCCGCGGTGCGGATCGCCGCCAGCTCCAGCGCGCTGAACGCGAAGTCGAACGTGTCGTCCTGCTCGGCGCCATGGGAGGCGGCGACGACCGGGCCGGGGGACTCGGTGGGGATGCCCACCCGGGTGCAGATCTGGTCGACAGAGGCGGTCAGCTCGGCGAAGGACTCGGCGAGCCACCCCAGTGCGGAGGCGTAGGAGGCCAGGGCGAACAGGCCCGCCGGTGTGGCGGGGCGTGGCTCGGCGGCCACGAACCCTTCGAGCCGGTCGTTCAGTTCGCCGAGCACCCGGGGCCCGGCGGACAGCGGGCCCAATACGGGGTGCAGGTAGGAGCGGCCGACGGTTGTCGGGTACTCGGCGGTGAGGATGCCGGAGACGATCTGCGCGGCATCGGTGAGGAGATCCGCCAGCTCGGTACGGGTCAGGGGAGCGCGGTCAGCGGTCATCGCTGGGGAACCTTTCGGGGAGCGGCGGCTGGGGGTGGGGCTGCTGTTGGAGCAGTTGCCGGGCCTGCTGTTGGCCGGTCGACGCTGAGCGTCGACCGGGACCGGGCGGCCCGCACGCGTGCCTGGGCTGCGGAGTCGGTCTCGGCGTCCTGCTGGGGGCCGGTGCGCAGGTGGGCCACGTGGTAGACCGCGTAGTCCTTCTGGCTTCCGGCGGCGACGAGGTAGACCTCGCGCTTGTGGGTTGAGGTCGGCGGGGCCGGGCGGAACTGGATGACCATCCGGTAGGCGACGGAGGGGTCGACGTAGACCTTGTGGAAGCCGGCGAGGCGGCCCTTCAACGGCAGGCAGTCGTCGCTGCCGTGCACCAGGTTCTGCAGTTCCAGCAGCGCCAGGTCACGGATGCTGTCGGGAAGCTCTCGCAGGTCGGCGATGGCGTCTGGATGTGCGGCGAAGGCGAAGCGGGCGCGGCTCACAGCAGCCGCCCCTGCTGTGCCGGGCGCTGGACCGGTCCCGGCGGCGGCGTGCAGTGGGCGTCGGGGCCGCCCTTCGGTACTGCGGCGAGACCGGCCGACCGGGCAAGGGCGACTCGGGCCCGGACGTCGGCGCTGTCGTGAGCGCTGTACTCAGGCGGTTCGGGCAATGGGCCGCTGCGGTCGTCCAGCCAGGAGCGTGCGGCGCCCACGTCGGCGAAGGCGCCCTCGCGCATCGTGTACGTGTGGGTGCTGAAGTTTCCCTCTTCGAGGAAGACACGGATCGGTGTCTGGCAGGCGCTGGAGTCCCAGGTCAACGTCCATGCCTCACACGGGTCGAAGTCCGAGGTCTGGCTGTCGAGGACCTCGTACCGAGGTCCCGACTCACGGATCTGCTGTTCGACCTGGAGGGTGAGGTCGTCGGCGGGCTTCATGAGGTCCCCGCCGGACTGGGTGATCCGCTCGGGCGGGCACCCGCGCTCGATCAGCCAGTTCTGGGCGAAGGACACGGTGGCGTGATAGGTCAGCTCGAAAGTGAACGTATTCACACTGAGGTCTCGCGCGACCTTGATCGCTGCTACCTGTGGTTCCCCCGGTGCACCCCACGTGGCTGATCCGTCGTGAGCGACGACGTAGCTGTGGGGGCCATCGGGAGGGGAGTGGTGTTCAGCCAGGACCGTAACGTCACCGGCCCAGAACTGTCGCTCCGCGGACTCGGAATCTGCGTCGGACGGGGCCAGATCGTCAAGGCGAAAGTCGAGTATGTCGCTCACGAGCCCGCCCCCGTCTGCTCGGGCGCGGGGTTGGCCAGCACGCGGTGGTTGGGCCGCGTGGGGCTCGTCGTACAGGCCGCGAAGGGCCCGTCGGGGGCGCGCAGATGCGCCAGCGTCTGGTCGAGGTGGTCGCGGTGCCAGGTCGACGGGCCGGACAGTCCGGCCTCCGTGTCGGTGAACTGCTGCCAGGCGAGCCAGAGCGCGTGGAGCCGGGCAACGGCCTCCGGGTGCTTGTGCCACTGCGCGCACCACGGACGATTCGTACTGATCTCCCGGCCGTAGATCGGGAGGAAGAGGTAGTTCACCCAGTCGCTGAGGGCGGCGAGTTCGGTGGCGTACGTCTCGCCGCCCAGGGCGACGATGAACACCGAGGTGGGGCCGTCGGCCTGCTCGGGGCCGGCCGCCCCGGCTGCCGGAGCGCCGTCCGCCTGCTGGTCGGCTGCGGGTAGGGGAACGGGTTCGGAGCCGAGGCGGTCCAGGGCGACGCCGTGCTGCCTGACCTCGGCGATGGTCTTGGCGAGGGTGCTGGCGAGGTCGTCGAGGTTTTCGTCGGGGAGGCGGAACAGCTCGGGGCCGGGGGTGGTGGTCGGGCTGGTGTCGGACATGAGGGCGTGCTCCATCTGTGAGACGGCGACATGCCCGAGAGGATCCGGAGAAACAGCGGTTTGGTCCCGCCGGGAAGATCCGGTAGTGGGGCGCTACCTGCCTGCGCAGCGAGGGCAGCGCGGGAAGGGCGGTGCCAGCAACTGCAGGGCCCGAGCCGCCTGTTGCGGGACGACGCCGTTGCCGAGCGCGGTGAGCTGCGCCGGCCGCCCGAGTCCCGGGGTGGCGGTGACCCAGCCCGGGGCGAGGCCCTGCATCCACTCGACGAAAGCGGGACGGAGCCGCCCGGCCGCGTCGGTGGGCTCGGGCGCGGGACGGGTGGACCTCTCCCATCGGGTGATGGCGGCTGCGTACGGCCCCCATCGCCGGTCCGCTCCTCGGCCTCCGATGATTCCTCCGTCCAGAGCGGCAGGACCACTGCCGACAAGGGAGGCCGCCACTCCTTCCCCGGGCGGCGGCCCGGGGTGCCCGTGTCGCTGGCCCTGGGCGTGGGCAACAGCGACGCCGCCGCACTGGGCAGGGTCATGTCGCCATTGCCGTGCCGTTGATTCGGCGAGCCCTTGGTCCCGTCCGACGCCTTCGGGGTCGGCAGGAGCCACTCGACCTCGTCGGCCAGATTCGGGCCGTGGCCCCCGCTCTTCCTCTTGGAAGGGTGTTGCGAGCCGCCGTTCTTGCCGATGTTGCTGGTCGGGGTCTTGAGCAGGGTGTCCGGTGGGCCAGGCTGTGAGGAAGGTGCGCTCGCGACGGTGCGGGGCCTCGATGTCGGAGGCGCGAAGCACGAGCCACTTCGCGTCGTACCCGAGGTCGGCCAGGGATCCGAGTACGGCACCGAGTGCCCGCAGAGGAGGCTGGCCTGGGGTGTCTCCCAGACACCGCGGGCAGGGTTCCACGTCGCCAGGGGAACCGGCGGGGGAGGTGAGGAGGCCGCGAACATTTTCGATCACTACCAGGCGAGGTCGGAGGGCTTCGACCGCACGGGCGACGTGCAGCCACAGCCCGGAGCGGGTCTGGGCGTTGAGTCCGGCCCGGCGGCCGGCGACCGAGACGTCTTTGACAGGGGAAGCCCGCCGTCAAGACGCACACCCGGGGGACAGCGGACCAGTCGACGGTGGTGATGTCGCCCAGGTTGGGGACGCCGGGCCAGTGGCGGGCCAGGATGCGCGAAGCGTTCGGGTCGACCTCGGCGTGCCAGGCCAGCGTGCCGCCGAAGACGGACTGCACCCCCAGGTCGAGCCCGCCGTACCCGGAACAGAGCGAGCCGATCAGCGGAGGGCGCATGACGTGAGTGGGCATGTCACCGGCTCCGTCGGACCACGCCCGCAGGAACTGCTGCCGTCTGAGCAGCGGGAGGCGGTGCCGCGGCAGAAGGGGCAGCCGCAGACCGGCTGAGAGCAGCCCGGAGCCGCACGGACGGAGGCGAAACGGTCGCCGACGCGGCACGAAGCGAGTCGGTGGCTTCACGCAGCGCCGTATCCGCCGTGCTGAGCGAGTCATCGATCACCTGCACAGCGGTCTCCCGCGCATCGTCGGCGCCGGGCTCATCGCGCAGGTGCTCGGTCCGGTCCAGGAAGGAGAGCTGGTGGGCGACCTCGCCGAGGGCGGATGCCGCCTGACCGGTGGGCCGCACCGTGGTAGCGAAGCCGGTGATGACCCTGGCGGTGTGGGCCTCGGGCTCCTGGGAGGCGCTGAAGCGCACCTCGTTGCCCAGGTCGGTGATCAGCTCACCGAGTGCCGAGATATGCCTGGCGACGTCGGCCACGTTGGGCGAGCGACGAGGATCTCCGAGAACGGGGAGCTTGCGACGCTGAGCGTCGAGGGCCGACGCCGTGGCGCGCATGGCACGGATGTCAGAGCTGGGGGTGCTGTTCATGTGATGTCCAGGAGGAGGGCAACGGGGGCCGGGGAGGGGTCAGATGTGGCCGCGCGAGGGCGGCTTGGAGGCGGAGGGGGCGGGCGCGGAGCCGGGACGGACCGAGGCCGGTGGGACGGGGCGCGGCGTGCTCCGGGCGAGGGCTACGTGCACCCTGGCCGGAGGCGGCCCGTCCGGCACGGGCGTCGGAGGCGGCGGGTTCGGGGCTGGGGTGCCGTTCGCGGTCTCCCAGCGGGCGCGCACCTCGTCGAGCGGGCCGAGGGCGTGCAGGGCGTAGTTGATCAACCGGCCAGGAACCAGGGCTTCGTCCTCGGCCAGAGCACGCACCGCACGCGCGGAGGCGGCTGCGGTATGAGCGAGGGAGGAGCGCATCACCCGTTCCCCGAGCCATTCGGCG
The DNA here is from genome assembly GCF_036226405.1 of Streptomyces sp. NBC_01260. Lineage (NCBI taxonomy): Bacteria > Bacillati > Actinomycetota > Actinomycetes > Kitasatosporales > Streptomycetaceae > Streptomyces > Streptomyces sp. NBC_01260. Next base: position 6,145,954 of record NZ_CP108464.1, read on the forward strand.
CTGCCGGAACCCACGCCGTCGCAGAGGGCGGTCAGATGCTCGCCCGACAGGGTGCCGTCGGCCAGCAGGCCGCGCCGCTGGGTTTCCCAGAGCAGGGTGATCCGGTCGATAGGTTCGCCCCGGTGGTGCAGCGCACCGAGGCACCGGTAGAGCCCCCCGTGGGCCGGATCGGCGAAATCCCCCGGCCGCAGCCAGTCCACCACCTCCTCCACGGCCCTCGGCTGCTCGGCGAGGACGGCCAGCAGGAACCGCTCGTCCTCGGCGACCTGGTCGGCCCGGACTGGCGGCATGGCCGGGGCAGCAACCGGCGCAGTGGTGCGCGCGACCGGACGCGGTTCGGTCCCCCAGCGCCGTGCAAGATCCCTGAGCACCCCGGCCAGGACGTCTGCGGAGCGCAGCGCTCCCTTGACCTCACCCCGTAGGGCGTCGGCCCGAGCCACCTGGTGAAGACGGATCGCGTGCTGGGCGACGGTGCGATGGATCGCCCCCTCCAGCACCATGCGGCCGTACACCGGAGCGTGCGCGGAACGCGGGCAGGCCGAGATCAGGGTGTGGGCGTACACCACAGTCAGCCCTCGGACATGGCGGCCGGCCTCGTCGACCGCGTCGGTCACCCACGACAGCGGCACCGGCCCATCGGCTGAGAGCGCGGGGTGATCGTCGCTTCGGAGCTTGCGCAGCGCGGCGAACAGCGACCGATGAACGGGCCGGTCGAAGTGATCCGGCGCGAGCCAGTCCAGGTGCGCGAGCTGGCCCGGGTCGAGAAGCACGGCGCCGAGGACCGCCTGCTCCGCACCCAGCAGCGGGTTCATCGCACACCCCCTGCGCCGGAGCCGGAGGGGGTGTTCTGCCGGGCATGGAGGTCGGCGACCGCTTGGTCGGCAGCGGCTACCGCCGTGGCGAAGTCGTCCAGCGTGCTGGTGAATGCGGGATCGGTGGCGAGTATCGACCCGGCCCCGCTGACCAGCCACCACTGGCCGTCACGCAGCACGACCGGCGAGCGCGGCAGCCGCCCGGGACGCAGGGTGGGCGCGCTCATGCCGACAGCCCGAAGTCGTCGTGGCCGATGGTCTTCGCGAGGGCCCGTTCGGTGATCGCCTTCGTGGCGCGGGCCGAGGCCGGACCGACCACCTTGGCAAAGGGCTCCTTGTACCAGGGCTTGAGGTTGAGCATGGCGACCCGGATGCCGGTGGCCAGCAGCAGCACCTTGTTCTTGGGCAGGGCGCGGATCGCGTCGGGCGGCAGGATGCGTTCGGTGCGCATGCTCACCGAGGTGGACTTGCCGCTCTCGCTGGTGGAGACCGAGGTGGTCTGGACGTCGTGGTCACCGACCTGCCTGCTGAGACGGTCGGCGAAGTCCGCGTCGTCGATGCCCGATCCGATGATCTTGACGGTGGCGGCGGAGTACAGGGCGTCCATGCCGGCCTCGCCCCAGCACCGCTGGCCCTGTCGGTAGGACTGCAGGATCGTCATGGGGATGACGCCCCGGCTGCCCAGGTGGCTGTACAGGTCCGGGAGATCCGAGATGCGGCACACGTTCGCGGCCTCGTCGAGGACGCACAGGGCGGGCGGGTCGAGCCGCCCGCCGGAGCGCTCGGCGACGATCACGGCCGCGCGCATCACGGCGTCGGCCGCCGCCGCGATGATCGCGCTCGCGCTGCCGCCGCCGTCCTTGCTCAGCAGATACAGGGTGTCGCGGGAGGTGGCGAAGGCGAACGGCTGGAACTCGGGGAGGCCCTCGTTCGGGGTGACCCAGGCGGCGACATCGGGGTCGAGCAGGCAGCTCGCGTACTGCCGCGCCGTCTCGTAGATGCCGTCGCGGGTCTCGGTCGCACCGGAGACGGTGCCCTGGAGCTGGGCGGCGACCGCGTCGTGGCCGGCATCGGTGAGCAGGTCCACCGGGGTGCGGTCGGCCGGCATGGCGAGCCAGGCCAGGACGTCGGTGATCGGCCGTCGGTGGCTGGCGGCGGCAAGGAACAGGGCGCCGAGGGTGTTGCTGGCGGCGGTGGACCAGAAGTCGGAGCCGCTGGACTCGTCCACACTCGCGGTGACGAAGTGCCCAGCCAGACGTTTCGCACCGGCCAGGTCGCGGGCGTCGGCCAGGATGTCCCACCACATCTCGCGCGGCTGGTGGGCGATCTGCTGGGGGTCGAGGGTCCAGATGGTGCCGACCTCGGCGCGGGCGTCCACTGTCGCGGTGAAGGCGTCGTTCGCGGCCTTGTTACTGGTCAGCAGGACCGGACCAGGGGCCGAGAGGATCGCGGGTATCGCGAGCCCGGAGGTCTTCCCGCTTCGGGGAGCCATGATCGCGACGATCACGTCCTCCCATGACGCGCGGACCTCCGCACGACCGGGGTCGAGGGTGCCGAGCAGGATGCCGCGGTCAGCCGGAGCGACCTCTTTTCCCCTCCCGGCCGCCCAGGGACGGCCGCAGGCTCTTCGCCTTCGCGGTGATCTCCTTCTCCAGCAGCGGCGCCAGGTCGGCCTTGCGGGCGAGACTCGACTTGGAGCCGGCACGCCAGCGCATCCACAGCACCACGCCGGTGGTGGCCAGGGCCAGGGTGAGCAGGCCGGGCACGACGCGGGCGCCGACCAGCAGCGCGACGGTGCTCAGGGCCGGCCACAGCACCTCGGGGTGCAGCAGCGCGTCGGTGGCGTGGAACGGGGCCCAGGGCCCGGCGCCGAAGAAGGAATTACTGATGTTGCCGGTCAGCCAAGTCAGCGAGCCGAAGGCAAGCGCGATGCCGAGCAGACCGAAGAGGAGGTAGAGAAGAGCGTCCGAACTGGTGGTGGTCGAGGGTGCGCTGGTGCGGGGTGCAAGCATGGTGAATCCTGGGAGTGAGCGCAGGTGAGGGATAGAGGGCGGGGCGTGTGCGGCTCTTCTGCTGGTCATCGAGACGCTTCCTGTTCGGGAAGGGAGCTGGCGGCCGCGCTATCGGGGAGCTTGGGGCGGCTGGGCTCGTTGATGCCTCTACGGATCTGGCGTGCCGGTGGTGGTCGATCACGGCCTCTGCCTTGAAGGGGGAGTAGCGAACGGCAACCCGGTGCTCGGGCTGGCAGAAAGACGATCCACAGGATCCGCGATTTGGCCTGGCCGGAATCCGCTGGTAAGAGCCCGGGGCAACACCGTTGCGTCAGCTTCGTGAGCGGCTGTCGGGGCAGTGGTCGAGAACTTCCAAGGGGTGGCAGCAGGCCATAAGCCCAAGGAAGAACCGGCAGAGAGAGCCGTTTGCGGCATCTGGGACGGATCGGTTTATACCCAGCCCATCTGGCTTGAGAACATCCCACCGTCACCGCCGCGAGTCCGGTGAAACCCTGTCAACGTGTGTTGTTACTCCCGTAGCATTCGTCCCAGGTGGGGCGTGCTGTCCGGAGCGGGTGAGCGCACGTAGTGGTCCCTCTGAGTCGGGGAGCGCGTCCGCCCGGTTTCACCGAGGCGTCGGGACGGTCACGTTCCGGAGGAACGTCGTCTTGGGGAAGCAGAGCCGGGCACACATGAAGTACGACATCGCCGCCCCCGAACCTGCCGGAATGGTGGCCTCGCTCAGCTCTCTGGGTTACTCGTTGCCGGCCGCCGTAGCCGACCTTGTGGACAACAGCATCGCGGTCGAGGCCCGGACCATCGACGTGGAGTTCACCTGGGCCGGAGCCGACTCGTGGATGGCGGTGGTCGACGATGGCTGGGGCATGACCGTCAAGGAACTTGTCACCGCCATGACGGTGGCCGCCCGCGGTCCCGCGACTCCACGGTCAGCCACCGATCTGGGTCGGTTCGGCGTCGGCCTCAAGTCCGCCTCGTTCTCCCAGGCCAGACAGCTCACCGTGAGTTCGTCCAAAGCCGGCGGACAGTGGCACACGCGAACCTGGGACCTGGACGTCGTCGAACAGTCCGGACAGTGGCGGCTGCTCCACGGCGCGGACACCGACACCGCTGTCGTGCTGGACCGGCTCCGCAGGGATGCCGACCACGGCACGATCGTCCTCTGGCGGAGGCTCAACGGATACCACGCCGCCGACGTCAGCACCGGTGACGAGCGAACCCAGAGACAGTTCTACGCCGAGGCGGCGCGCACCGAGTCGCACCTCGGTATGGTCTTCGCCCGGTTCCTCACCGGTGCCCGGCGTCGTGACCTGAGGATCCGAGGCAACGCGGTGAGACCGTGGGACCCCTTCCTGCGTCACCACCCGTCGGTGCAACCCCTCCAGCCGGAGGAACTCCCACTGAGCGGCGGTCTGGTGAGGGTCGAGGCGTTCATCCTCCCAGGTGCCCACCGCCTCACTTCGGAGGAGTACGACCAGGCTGCCGGCCCTGAAGGGTGGCTTGATCAGCAGGGCTTCTACGTGTATCGACGTAACCGACTGATCCTGGCCGGTGACTGGCTGGGGCAACGTGGGATGCGCCGTGAGGAGAAATACAACCTTGCACGTATCGCCGTCGACATCCCGGCCGAGACGGACGCCGAGTGGAGCGTCGACGTGAGGAAGTCGAGCGTCGTCCCGCCCGTCGCGCTCCGGACGCATCTCAACCGCATCGCGCGTAAGGCCCGGGCGACCGCGGCGGACGTGCTCCGGTACCGGGGGCAGGTTGCCGCGCGCACTCACGGCGACCCTCTCTCGTACGCGTGGCTCGTACGCCGCTCCGAGGACAAGGTCACCTGCAAGATCAACCGTAGCCACCCACTGGTTCAGGCTGCCATACGGCCGGGTGGAAACAGCAGTACGGACGTGCGCGCCTTGATCCGTCTCCTCGAGGAGACGATCCCCGTCACCGCGCTGCGGGTGATGCACGAGACCGACAGCAGCGACGATCCGGAACCGTTCGGAGGCCCGGGCCCGGCCGACGACTCGGCGGTCGAGGTCGCGCAGCGCATCTACGAGTCCCTGGTCACGGGCGGCCGTTCGCCGGCCGCGGCCAAGGAACGTCTTCGGACCATGCCGCCCTTCGATCAACTGCAAGGCTTCTGGAGTAGGTGACAGGTTGTCAGTGACCATCCATAAGCTCTCAGTCACCGACTTCGCCCGACCGGAGGTTTTACATGAGCGACTTTCCCGACGACCCGATGGCCAAGGCCAGGCGCCTGGTTCTCAGTTTCCTGCCCCAGGATCGGCAGCCCAAGTCCGAGGAGATCCACAACGCGGTCAACAGCATCTACGGCATGCTGGCTGCGCAGGGTGCGCCCGTTGACCGGGATCAGCTGGTCAAGGAGATCGAGGCCCTGACAGTGGTGTTCCAGGAGCGTTCCCTCGCCCTCACCGAGCACGAGGGGCACGAACCCTGGCTGCCCGAAGCGAAGAACGATCGAGACTGGGACTTCTGGGAGCGCTACCGCAGGTACCTCGAGGACGTCGTCAGCCTTCCACCCGGGGTCGTACGTCGGCTGGACCAGAGCTCGGACGACGTACTGAGCCAGCTGGAGGATCCACGCCGTACCGGACCGTGGCGTCGCAGAGGCCTGGTCATCGGCCAGGTGCAGTCCGGAAAGACCGGGCAGTACATCGGGCTCACGGCGAAGGCGGTGGACGCCGGATACCGTTTTGTCGTGGTGCTCGCGGGTATCCACAACGACCTCCGAAGCCAGACACAGCTACGGATCGACGAGGGGCTCTTGGGCTTCGACACCCAGAACCAGAGCCGATCGGACGAGAACGGGCGGTCTCGCGCCATAGGCGTGGGCAGGATGCCGTTGGTGAAGAAACTCAAAATCGCCTCACCCACCAACAGCGGTGAGAAGGGGGACTTCGGTCTGGCGACGGCGAAGGCGATCAACTTTCCCCTTGGGGACTTCCCCGTAGTTCTCGTCGTCAAGAAGCACTACAAGATCCTCGAATACGTACGCCAGTGGGTGCTGGACGTGCACGGCGTCGAGGACGAGAACGGCGCCAAGGTCATCAGCGACCTGCCTCTGTTCGTCATCGACGACGAAGCCGACAACGCCTCCATCAACACCGTGCGTGACCCGGAGGCTGACCCGACCAAGACCAACGCGGCCATCCGGAAGCTCATGAAGAGCTTCGACAAGTCGGCCTACGTGGGCTACACGGCCACGCCGTTCGCCAACATCTACATCGACCCCGAGGCAGACAACTCGGAGGCGGGCGAGGACCTCTTCCCCGCCAGCTTCATCCGCAGCCTGCCGTCCCCGTCGAACTACCTCGGTCCCGAGCGGGTTTTCGGACTCCAGGTGGAGGACGAGGACGAGGCCGACGTTCAGGCCCTCCCGCTCGTTCGGCACGTGGACGACAGTGACGCCTGGCTCCCCTCCAGTCACAAGTCGGGCGACGCTCCCACCGGAGACCTCCCTGACTCCCTACGTGAAGCGATCCTCTCGTTCGTGCTCACCTGCGCCGCTCGCCGGGCCCGGGCGCAGACGAAGGTCCACAACTCGATGCTGGTGCACGTAACCCGTTTCACCGCCGTCCAGCACCTGGTGCAGGAGCAGGTGCTGGACTACCGGCACCTCATCGAGGACATGATGCGAGATCGCTACGGAAAGGGGCCGCAGATCCGTGAGGAGTTCCGCGCCCTCTGGGAGCGGGACTTCATCCCCACCACGGGCTGCTTCGAACCCGAGCAGGCCGAGCGCCTGACCTGGGAGCAGGTTTCCGACCAGATCCTTCCGGCTCTTCGGAAGATCCAGGTCAAGACCGTGAACGGTTCCTCCAAAGACGCACTCGACTACTACGACAACCGCAGGAGCGGCCTTTCGGTGATCGCCATCGGAGGGCAGAAACTCTCCCGAGGTCTCACTCTGGAGGGCCTGACGGTCAGCTACTACCTGCGGCCGTCGAAGACGTACGACACGCTGTTGCAGATGGGCCGGTGGTTCGGGTACCGCCCCGGTTACGAGGACCTGTGCCGCCTCTACACCATGCCGTCCCTCGAGGACGCCTACGTGGAGGTCACGGCCGCCACGGACGAACTACGCAGGGAGGTCGAGGAGATGGCGACGCTCGGACTCACTCCGACGCAGTTCGGCCTGAAGGTGCGGTCCTCCTCTCTCAAACTTACCGTGACCGCACGCAACAAGATGCGGAACAGCACGAAGGTCACACTGAGTTACTCCGGTGAGGGGCCGGAAACCGTGATCTTCAAGCTCGCCAAGAGCACCGTCGAGCACAACTTCCAGGCCCTGGAAACGCTCATTCACCGCATGGACGCGATTGCCGAGCCAGTTCCGGCTGAGACGCCGAACGGCAAGGTCAGGTGGAACGGTGTGCCGGCAGAGATCATCTCCGAGTTCCTGAGCACCTACGAGACCGACCGTATGGCCCAGCGCGTCCGGCCGAGGCTGATCGCGAAGTACGTGGATCAGTGCACGAAGGTCGGAGAGCTCGGCAGTTGGACGGTCTGTCTGGTCGGCAGCACGAGGTCAGAGCTGCCACCTCACGAAATCGCCGGGCACACGGTCGGCCTCGTTAAGCGTGGGTCGCTCAACCCCAAGTACAGGGCCGAGGGCCGTTACACGATCCGCAGGGTACTCAGCCCGCCGGACGAGATGATCGGCCTCGACCCCGACCAGAAGGATGCGGCCCGCAAAGCCGCTGAGCGGGCGGCGAAGGAGAAAGAGACGCCCAAGACGCCAGCCGGGCCGTACATCCGACGACAGCGGCGCACCGACCAGGGGCTGCTGCTCGTCTACCCCATCGCGGTGCCGGACGCCTCCGAGGCCGGCCAGCCGACGCCGCTCGTGGGATTCCAGCTGAGCTTTCCGCACTCCGAGTACCAGTCCAAGACCGAGTACGAGGCCAACTCCGTCTGGCTGCAGGAGGACATCTACACCAAGGACGAGGAGGACGACGCGTGACGATCACCGGGGTCACCGAGGACGAATGGCGGGAGCTGGAGAGTCCGCAGGACACCCCGGGTCGCTCCAGTATCCGCATGTACCCGGACTCCCCCCTCGACATCTTCCTCTCGGTCGCCCACCCAGGTCGACAGCGCATGCTGGTACTCCGTACGGACGCGCGTTCCGCGGATCCCGTGGTGCGGTCGGTCGGCCGCCTGCCCCGGGCCGCCGGGATCGAGATGAGCCTGAGCGCGGTGTCCCGCCTGGAGTACGAGCTGCAGGTGATCCTGACCGAGAAGGCCCTGCGGGAGGTGTTCAACCCGCTGGTGGCCGACGTGGCCGCCACCGCCCAGGCGGCGTCAGGAGCCGCTGACGCCCTGGGCGCCGCCGTGGCACGCTTCGGCAGGTGGCAGGACCTGTTGCGTGCCGTTGGGACGGACGGCCTCGGTGTCGAGGCACGGCGCGGGTTGTACGGTGAACTCCTTCTGCTTGGGGACACCCTGATCGCGGAGCTCTCCCAGTCCGAGGCGGTCGACGCCTGGACCGGCCCCGCAGGGGCGAACCAGGACTTCCAGCTGTCGGGCGTGGCCATCGAGACCAAGGCCAGCACAGCCAAGCGGCCCCGGAACATCGCGATCGCGAGTGAGCGACAGCTGGATGACACCGGCACCCCGGCCCTGCTTCTCGCCCTCGCACAGCTGGACGAGCGGCGGGGAGGTTCTGGCGAGAGTCTGAACCGACGCGTCGAGCACATCCGGCAACAGCTCACCAACTCCGCAGCTCGTGTCCGGTTCGACGGCCTGCTCATCCAGGCCGGATACCTGCCGGCGCACCGGGACCACTACGACGAGCCCCGGTACACCGTGCGGGACCTGCGCTTCTGGCACGTGCGGGAGGGTTTCCCCAGACTGACCGAGTCCGACCTTCCCGAGGGAGTCGGTGACTGCTCGTACCACGTGAGTACCTCGGGACTGGACGCCTTCCGTGCCCAGATCGACGAGGTACGTGAGCTGATCGGTGGGACCGATGCCTGAGCTGGACCTGGAGGGGTTCTCCCGCAGCCTGGTCGCCGACGTCCAGGCGACGGCGGACGCCGAGGGGACGACGACCCCCGAGGCGTTCACTCGGCAGGTCTTCGAAGACCTCGAGCAAGCCGGTGTCGTGTCCAACACCTTCACCGCCTATCACAAGGCGCACGGACATGAGGTCCACGGCTACGGAACCGGGGAGTCGGGCGCGTCCCTGGACCTGTTCGTCACGGACTTCCATCTGGCACCGCTGGAGAGCAAGCTCACCAAAGCGCAGACCGAGGCGTTCTTCAGACGACTGCTGACCTTCGCGGTCCGGTGCGGTGACGGGCTGCAGCAGCACATCGACGAGTCGTTCGACGTGTACGACATGTGCGTGGCGGTGGAGAAGTCGCTCACCGAGGTACAGCGGATCAGGCTCTTCCTGCTCAGCAACCGTGTCGGCACCTTCACCGAGGTACCGGCGTCGGAGCTTGACGGCCTTCCGGTGACCCACGAGGTGTGGGATCTGGCCCGCCTGCACCGCCACGCGACGTCGGGCTCGCTCGGTGAGCCCATCGTGGTTCCCTTCCTCCCGCCTCTTCCCTGCGTCTCCGCGCCCTCCTCGGAGGAGGACCACTCCGTTGCTCTGGCCGTGGTACCCGGGCAGATGCTCGCGGAGCTGTACGCAGAGCACGGCACACGGCTCCTGGAGCTGAACGTCCGTTCCTTCCTCCAGACCCGCGGCTCGGTCAACAGAGGAATCCGGGAGACCCTCCTGCACGCCCCTGGCCGGTTCCTGGCTTACAACAACGGGATAACCGCGACGGCGTCACAGGTCGACTTCGTGACCGGCCCGAACGGTGTGCCCACCCACATCTCAGGGATCCACGGTCTGCAGATCGTCAACGGGGGCCAGACGACCGCTTCGCTCCACTACGCGCTCACCCGCGACAAGGTCGATCTGTCCGACGTGCGGGTGCAGATGAAGCTGACGGAGGTGGCCCCTGACCGCCTCGCCGAGATCGTTCCGAAGATCTCGGAGTACTCCAACACACAGAACCGGGTGACCCAGGTCGACTTCAGCTCCAATCACGACTACCACGTGGAGGTTCAGCGGATCACCCGATCGCTGTGGGCCCCGGTGGCGGGCGGCAGTGGTCAGGAGACCCACTGGTTCTACGAACGCGCACGTGGCCAGTACACGGACGAGCTGGCCAAGGCCCGGACTCCCGCGCGCCAGCGCCAGTTCAAGAAGCTCAACCCGACGAGACAGAAGTTCACCAAGGCAGACCTCGCCAAGTTCGTCCACTCCTGGCACCGGCTCCCGTACCTGGTCAGCCGTGGCGCCCAGAAGAACTTCGTGGAGTTCATGCTGCGCATCGAGGAGGCTCCACCCCGCGTGGACCTCCAGTACTGCCAGAGGGTGATCGCCATGGCGATCCTGTTCAAGGCAATTGACCGCATCGCCGCGATCCAGGGGGCCGGCAGCCACAAGAGCATGATCACCACTTACACAGCGGCGCGCCTCTCCCTGGCTACGGACCGCCGGATCGATCTGGACCGGATCTGGCGCGACCAAGCGATCACTCCCGTCCTGGAGGCCGCCATCCACGACCTGTGCCCTCGGGTCATACGGGCGGTCACGACCCCCCGGGAGGGGAACCACGTCGGGGAATGGGCCAAGAAAGCGGTCTGCTGGGACGCGGTCTCCACAGTCCGCTGGACGGTGCCACGTGCTCTGTCGGCGGAGCTGCTCGACAGCCCTCTGGACGAAGCCGCACTCTCCGGGGGTACCGGAACCGAAACGGGAGCAGCCGAGGAGGCGGCGCTGGTTCCGGCCGACGAGTGGTACGCGATCGAACGCTGGGCCAAGGAGACACGCGCACTCGAACCGTGGCAGCGTCAGCTGGCACAGTTCGTAGGCAGGCGACTCGAACTGGAACAGGAGATCCCCGAGGCTCATGCGGCCCAAGCGATGCACACCCGTACCGAGGCGCTGCGCCTGGGCTTCAATCCCGTCCCGTAGACGTCGGGTTCGGGTGCGACGCTGCCCCGAACCCGACATATCACGGGTTCAGAGCGTCCCCTTCTCGACCAGGTCCCGGATCGCGTCCTCGGCCCGCCTCAGCACGATGCGCCCGTCACCGTCGCTGAAGGCGACCAGCCCGGTCCCCGGCGAGAGGCCGGCCTCTGCCAGCAGCCCCAGCGGCAGCTCGACACGTCCCTGGTCATCAACACTGACTTCGACTGGTTCACGGAGCATGGGGAGAGTGTGGCACTCTCGCCACCGAAGGACGCCAACAGGCTGGGGATCGGATCATGGCCAGAGAGGCTGGAGGACGGTCGACGGGCCATTGGGTCTCGACCACGAAGAGCGAACACCTTCGCGGTCGACGGACAAGGGACACCGGGCCCGAAGTAACTCTCAGGAAGGCCGTGCACCGGCTGGGCCTGCGATTCCGTCTTCAGCGCCGGGTCGCGCCACGTTGCACCGCCGACTTCGTGCTCCCTCGGTACCGAGTCGCCGTCTTCGTCGACGGCTGCTACTGGCACGGCTGTCCGGAGCACTGTCCCGACGAGTTCCGGGGTCCCAACGCCGCGCTGTGGCAGCAGAAGATCGCGGCGAACAGAGAGCGGGACAGGCGTAACACTGCAGAAGCCGCCGCAGCCGGTTGGACCGTGGTGCGTGTCTGGGAGTGCGAGATCCGTCGTGACCCCGCCGCCGCCGCTCGACGAGTGATGGCCGCGGCTCACGAACACCACGGCTCCCTCAAGTTACTCCCTTGACAGTGTGCCTCGACAGCGTGTTCTGGAACGCCAGGGTTCCGGACCTCGCCGACCGCCGAATTCGCCGACGACGCCCGCGCGAGAGCCCCGTCCGACATCATTGCTCCATGGTTCCCGAATTCGACGTGGAGATCCGCCACCGTCACGAACTGAGCGACCTGCTCAGCGGTCTGACGGCTGCAGACGTGGCCGGCGGATTCACAGAGCACCACGACTACCACTGCCTCGGCCTGCCAAGTTGGGCGGAAGTAGAGGAGTGCCTTGCCAGGGAAGCCGCGGTCCTTGAGGAGGCGACCTCGTCGGACGCACCTGACGGTGTAGAGGTGTTCCTGGAAGCGATCCTCGAGAGTGACGACCTGGGGTACTTCGACCTCATGTGCGTACTGCAAGGAAACGATGTCGGAGTCGCCGGCCTGAGCCTTGCCCTGAGCGCAGCGCGGACAGCTACCTTCTACTCGTGTTCCGGGGGAGTCGACAACAACCACCACGCCAGCTATCCGATGGTGGGTGTGGTTCCCGACGCACTGCGCGGCGCGCTGATCACCGAACTTGTGAAACTCGCCCACTGCGGCATTGACCAACAGCGGGGTCGCTGGTATCTGTACGGCCGCTCAGTGACTGCTCTCCACGCCTTGGGACAGGCGATCGTGAAACACCGAAGTGCCTTCGACGCCATGCCGGACCCAGCGTGGGTCGGCGGCCTCGACGAGGAACTCAAGAGGCTCAACGACTCCTGACCGAGGAGTCACTCCCCTGCGACGGCCAGCGTCAGCAGATCGTCGGACAGCTCTCCGCGACGGGCACAGTGGGCGACGAGCGGGCAGTCCGAGCAGACGGGTTGAGTGTCCCGGCACAGGTCGCTACCGATGAGACGGATCGCTGCCATACGCAGCGGTGCGTCCTTTCCGGCACCCACCAGTTTCACCAGGTTGACACGCCCCTCACTGAGACGGTTCACGTGACTGTCGTCGGCTCCGTTCACCCTTGCCGCGACCCGCAGGTTTCCCGTGCCGACGAGCATGAGGTCCTCCCCGATCAGCAGCAGGTACAGGGCCTCTTCGGACGGCTTCATGGACAGCTTGGCGGGTACCTTGAGCTTCTGGTCCGCCCGCCAGGCGTTCGGCTTGTCGACCAGTGGCAGCAGACGGTCCACTCGCGCGCGGGCGGGCTTTGTGGGTGCCGCGTCGATCAGCTTCTCGAACAGTGTCGAAGACAGCGTTCTGGACTTCCTGACCGTCTCCATGATCTCCGCCATGGCCTCCGGCCTCACCTTGGTGCCGGACAGTACGGCCACGACTGCGGCGTGGAGTGGCACGGGCTCCTCGCTCGGGAGCTGGAACCAGTTCCCGCCGGCGCGTCGTCGCTCCGCCCAGTCGGTGAGCTCCTGCCGGACCTCTCGCCATCTGGGCTGGAGGCCGGGGGTGTCGTCAGAACCCTCCACGGGCTTCAGTACCTCTGCGGCAGCCTCGCCCAGCAGCGGCGGTACGGCGTTACCGATCTGCCGAAACGCGTCACTCCGTGTACCTGCGAACCGGAAACGGTCCGGGAAGGTCTGTACGCGCGCGGCCTCGCGCACGGTCAGGGTCCGCAACTGCTCCGGATGGATGTACCAGTAGCCGTCCTTGGCGATGTGCGCCGTGATGGTTCGGCTGAGTTCGTTCCAGGCCAGCTTCTTGTACTTGTCGGTGTACTTGTCCGGGCTGTACCGCTGGTACTGCTTCTCGTCGTCGCCCAGCTTTTCCTGCAGTTCGGAGTACTTTGTGGAGGAGTCCATTACCTGGAAGATCCGGTGGTCGTCCGAACGGACCCGTCGGGTCATGTGGTCCCAGATGACACCGCGTGTCGCTCCCTTCCGCATCTCCTCCGCGAACTCCGAGATCCCGCGGGGCTTGCGGTACGTGAGCTTGCGCTGCCCGACTCGCTCGGTGGCGACGACCTCCAGCTCCGGGAGGTCCCCGATCGCGTCACGCAGCGTGGTGCGCTGCGGGTCTGGCTCGCGCCAGGTGAAGTCGTCGACATCCCGTCTGGCCAGGAGAATGAGGCGCTTCCGGTGCTGCGGGACTCCGTAGTTCCACGCGTCGACGAGCCGCACCTGGGTCGCGTAACCGAGCTCCTCGAGCTCCTCCTCGATCGTGCGGATCACGAAGAAGTCGTCGTGAAGCCCCATGTCGGGAACGTTCTCCATGAGAACCACCCGCGGCCTGATCCGCTTGACCATGTCCAGATAGGCGCTCCACAGCTCCTTCCGGCGGTCCTCCGGGTCCCGGCCGTGGTTCTTCACGAGGTCACGGATCTTGTTGCGCCCAGCTCTGCTGAAGGGCTGACACGGGGGGCCTCCCGCTACGAGGTCGATGTCTGCAGGCGCCAGGATCGCCTCCAGCCTGTCCCGCTCCTCGGGGTCACCAAGATCTATGCGCAGGCTCAGGCCCGGGAAGTTCGCTCTGTGGGTCTCGAGTGCACGCTCGTCGGCGTCCACGGCGGCAGCCGTAGTCCACCCGGCCCGCTCGACTCCGGCGCTCAGCCCGCCGGCACCGGAGAAGAGGTCGACCGCAAGGCGTTTCCCCTTACCAAAGCCCACCAGCCAGTCCTGGAAGGACTCCGTGGTGCAGCTGTGAGGGTGAGACGGCAGCTCAAGGCGGTCACTGCGTTCGAGAGGTACGCCATAGTGCCCCTGACTCACAGCGCAACCTCCGTAATGCATGACATGAACGAGCACCAGGAGAACACAGACGCGCTGGTGGAAGCAAGGTTTTCGGTAGATCGCCCAACCAGTTCAGCAGAGCTGACCGCCAGCGTCTCCCCAGCGTGAGTCATAGCCTGGTAGGTTCTCCGACCTGCGACTTCGAACCGCTGTTCTGTGTCCCAAGACGATCGATCATAGTGGAATCCACTGCCATCGCGTGCGTCTCGGGCGAGTGCAATGCGCCAGGTCCCGCCCGGCACCTTGACGAAGAGCTTAGTGGCCTGGAAACGCCGTTCGAACCAGTGCCTCGCCGTAGCGGGACACCGGACGGTCAGAAATAAGGATTCTCGCTGGGCCGGTCGGCCTCGGTGGCGGCCTGGAGCAGCTCGGGGAGGTCGTCCGGCTGGGAAGAGCGTTGCTCGATCCACCACCCGGCGCGGGTAACGGCACGAGCGCTCTCCTCGATGCCCTCCCACTCCGCCTCGCTGGTTTTGCCTTCGGTGACCAGGGCGGTATACGCAGCGGCCAGGACTTGGTGGCGACAGCGCACACCCCAGGCGACGGCCCGCTCGGTTCCCTCAAGAGGCGGCATCAGGTATTGCTCGGACCAGGCTTCGGACTCGGCCTGCTCCTCGGCCCGCTTGGCCTTGAGCCAGGCGGCCTTGTCCTGCTCGTCGTCCTCTTTGGAGGCACGCCAGCAATCGGTGCACGACTGTTTGGCGAGCCACTCGGCGAAGCCCGCCCGGCGGTCGGCGGTCCGGCCGAACAGATCGCGGTCGGCCTGGTGACCGCAAGCGAAGGTAATCGACCAGAGGGTCTTCACGGCCATGGAATTGGCTCCTTAGGGGAGTTAGATCAACGAGGGCGGGAGAACGCGATGCGGGGGTCGACCGGCCGGGCCGTCACAGACGGAGTGACGGGGTCGGGGGCCGGTGGCTTGCCCGGGAGGCCGGCGCGGGCCGGGCTGGCGGCGAGCGCGGCGGCGCTGACCGGGGATGCACGGCGGGCGTCCTGGCCGCGTACAGGGATGCGGTCGTTGCGGCGGCAGGTCGGGGGCGTGCTGCTACGTCCTGAGCGAGGCGAGGGTGCACTGCGACCTGAACGCCGGACCGGTGCAGGGCGAGTGTGGCGTCGGCGACTGTCCCCAGCGCCTCGCCACGGCCGGTGGTAGCGGGCAACGTGTAGACATCCAGGATCGGGTTGTGCCGCCAGCCGTGCTCCACCAGGGCAAGTCCGGTGAGGCCGGAGGCACGGTCGTCGATGGCCGCGACGATGCCAAGCTGCGGATGTTCGGCGAAGGCAACATCGGGCTCGCCGAGCGGGCCCCGGTCGCGGGCAGGTGCTGCGTCGGATGCCACGGAGGGATCGAGCGTGGCGTCTACGTCGACCCGGTAGCCGGCCTTGCGCAGCAGTTCGACTGCTCGGCTCGCACGGCCTTGCCCGTCACGTTCCTGGTTGGCCAGCGCGTACAGCGTCGGCTGGTCCGGAACGGGGTGGAAATCGAACCCTTTCAACATCCACGTGCTGGCCGCGAGGTTCTTCGGGTTCGCGGCGACGATGCCGTAGAGGGGGTGGTGGCCGAAGGCGAGATCGGGCAACACGTCGTAGTGGCTGGGCATGACGGATCCATCCGGGGTGGGCTCGGGTGCAGTGGTGGGCGGGGGACGGTTCGCTTCTGCCGGTGCGGTACACGAAGGTCTCCGAAATGGTGGATGGTCAGCGACCGGGGGTGGACGAGGGACGTGTGGGTGGCAGTGCGGCGCGTGCGGACGACTCCGTCGGCGGACCGTCCGGGAGTGCGTGCTGTCCGGCCGACGGCGAGGGGGCGAGAGCGGCGCTCACGCGTGGTGAGGCTGAGGTCGGAGGGGAGGTCCTGCCCGTCTGTGTCTGGGCCGGGAAGCCCTCGGCCTGCAGCATGTCGAAGGCCCGGGTCACCGCCAGTCGCTGTTCGGCCGGGTCGGTCATGGCCGAGGGCAGCCGGTAATAGTGCGCACCGCCGAACGCCACCGCGGGGACGAAGCCGGCGCGGTGGAGCACGGCGCCGGCGGTGTGCTCCTCGGCGGTTGGCCCCCGCTCCTGGCGCGGCGGCACGCCGAGCCGGTCCAGGCGGGCGTCGACGGCGGAGAGGAGATGAGGGACGCTGCCGCCGTTCCGGGCGTCGGGGCCGTCGGGCTCGGAGTCGTAGATCACTTCGTACACCGCGGGGTCGGCGGACCGGTGACGGGTCGCCATCCAGCTCTCGGGGGTCTCGGGGTTCTCGGAGGGCGGTTCCTGGGGTGGCGAGATGATCAGTGAACTGCCGTCGGGGAGTTCGGCGTGGACGATGTAGTCGCTGAGCCCGTACTCGACGGTGCACTCCAGGCCGCGCTGCCGTAGGGCAGAGGTGAGGGTGGCGTACCGGTGGTCCTGTTCGGAAGCCGCAGGCGGGGAGGACGATGCGCTGATCCACGCGCGGACGTGCGAGCCCTCCCGCTCGAAGGTGACGAGGACGTTGTCGGAGTGCATGGGATTTCTCCGTGGCCGGATGCCCCGGGCCGTGGCGTGAGCCGCAGGCCCGGGGCTGGAAAAAAAGAGGGGCGGTGGTCCATGAGGTTCCGGCGATGGGCCGGTTTGGCACTGCCGTAACTCGGTGCTAGGAGCGTTCGCGGTGGCGAGCGGGGGCCACCGGATTCGCCACCGGGGGAGCGGATGGCGAAGCAGGCGGAATACCGCGGGCGCCGGGCGTGGACCGGGTCAGGGCCACGCGCGCCCGTTCGGTCTGCGCGGGCCGTTCCGCCTCCGCCCGGCCGACCAGGTACTCACCAGCCCGTACGAGTGCCGGGCCCTGGTAGGACAGCTCGTGCGCGTAGTGCCAGCCCTCGGAGTTGCGGTGCTCCTCCGCGCGCTCCTGGTAGAGCTGGAGCGAGCCTGGTTGCGAGCCGTCCATGAGCGCCATGACCCGGTCCCACTCATGCCGAAGCTGATGCGCTCGGGCCAGAGTGGTGTCGATCCCGCGCAGTCGGCGCAGGTCGTCGCTGATCGGTCCCTCGACATGGTCGGGGCCGTCGGCGGCGGCGCGGACCCCGGCCAGCACCTCGGGCCCGTGGTCGAGGAACACCTCGGCGTGCTTCCACGCTGCGGCGTCTCGCTTGACCTTGCCGTCCGCGTACACCTCGTCGTCCAGCGGCCAGCCGTCCGCGTCGCAGAGGGAGTCCGAGACCGCCTCCCAGGCGTCGCACGCCTCATTGATGCCGGCGGCGGCCGAGGCCAGTGCCGGGAGATGCCGCCGCCACGCCAGGGGATCGTTGGCCGTGGGCGGCTGGTCCTCGCCGGAGGCGGGAGAAGCGGAGGAAGCAGACATGATCGATCCTTGTTCCTGTGCCGGTCGTTGGGCTAGGCCTCTACTCCCGCGGGTTCGATCCCCGCGGGCACGCTGAGGTGACCTGCAGGTGCAGGTCGGCAGGGGCCCACCACCCTTGGGTTCACGGGGATCGGGGCGTCGGTATTCGTGAACTCACGGACCTTGGCCGACATGCGGGCGTCGGTGTCGAACAGTTCGCGTTCGGCCGGGTGCAGGATGTGCTGGGTGATGAAGGAGCGGCCGGCGACCTTCCACAGGCCACGGCCCTTGGTCAGGGCGGACACCGCCTGGGTCTCCACGCCGGTCAGGCCGAGCAGGGAAGCGGCGGCGGCGAGCTGATCGGGCTCCTGGCGGTAGATGATGCGGGTGGAGCAGTCGGCCAGGAGTCCCTCGGCCAGCACCCGGCCGCGCGAGCCGGCATCACCCGCGCTGAGCAGGTCGCTGAGGCGGTGGATGACCATGAGGTTCGCGATGCCGAGTCCTCGGGAGAGCTTCCACTGGCTTTGCATGCGTTCCAGCAGGCCGACGTGCCGCATCAGCCGCCAGGCTTCGTCGTAGATCACCCAGCGCCGGCCGCCGTCGGGGTCGGCGAGGGCGGACTCCATCCACGCTGAAGCGCAGGTCATCGCGAGGACCAGGGCGGTGTCGTCGCCGCTCCCTCCGAGCCGGGAGAGGTCGATGGACAGCATGGGGGTGGAGGGGTCGAAGGCCACTGTGGAGGGGGCGTCGAACATGCCGCTGAGGTCGCCGTGCACCAGGCGGCGCAGGGCGTGTGCGAGGTCCTGAGCGGCAGAGCCGAGGCGTCCGGTTTGGGGGCCGAGGGCCCGGTTGAGGTGTTCCGGAGAGCCGAGGGCGTGGGCGATCTCGCCGAGCAGGGGCACCGTGCCACGGTCGGCAGCGTCAGCGACGATCAGGTCGAGGGCGAGATCCAGGGCGGTGTGCTCCATCGGCAGCAGGTCGCGCTTCAGTACGGTGCGGGCCAGGCCGGCCAGGAGGAGCAGGCGGCGCTTTCGGATTTCGGTCGACCAGTCGTCCTTGCTGACGGAGGCGGGCCGGGCCGGGGCGTCCAGCGGGTTCAACCGGCCGGGGAGTCCCGGGCCCAGGGCGATGCTGTAGCCGCCGAGGGCTTGCGCGACGCCGGTCCACTCTCCTTTGGGGTCGCACGGGATGTAGATGCGGTAGCCGTGGGCGATCGACCGGGTGGCGATGGACTTTGCCAATGCTGACTTGCCCATGCCGATGATTCCGGCCAGGACGGCGTTCGGGTTCGTGAAGCCCTCGATCCGTCCGCTGTTGTACAGCGAGAAGGGGTCGAAGCAGAAGGCGGCCTCGGCGTGGACATCGCGGCCGATGAACACTCCCTCCGCGCCCAAGCCGCCCTCGGCCACGAAGGGGTAGGCGCCGCTGGCTGTGGCGGTGGTCATCCGGTGGGCAGGCAGGCGGAGCTTGCTGCCCCGGGCCGAGGCCGGGCCGGGGCGACCGGCCGGCGGGTAGGTGGGCCGCAGTTCCGGGTCGAGGGTCTGCTCGGCGCGGTGCTTGGGCGGTGTGCCGGCGAGGCGGGCCTTGTGGCGGGCCTCGGTGAAGCCGGCTCGGGCGGCCCGCTGCTCGGCGCGCGAGGTCTTGCTGGGCACGAACAGGAGGGAGGCGCTGGCGCGGGTGCGGGGCATGAACGTTTCTCCAGACAGGGGGACGGGTCAGCGGCGGACGAGGCCGGTGAACGGCGCGTGCAGGTCGGCCCGGGTGGTGCGGCGCCGTACCAGGTGCGCGGTGCGCTGGTGGCGTTGGCAGATGGTCAGCTCCGGTACCCCTTCGGGCAGCCCGGCCTGGCATGCCTCGGGTTCGGGCACCTCGCCCGAGTCGGGCCTGGGTGCCGCGTGGTAGGCGGCGTGGAGGTGGTCAGCGGCCTGCCAGATGCGGATGCGGGCGGTGCGGAGCTGGTCACCCTCGGCCGCAACGAGCTGACAGGTGCGGGCGGCGTGGGCGTCGAGCAGCCCGTACAGCGAGACGAGGTGCGCGTGCAGGGCGTCCAACTCGGCGCGGCTGGTGACGAGCGGGCCGCCGGGGATGTTGAGTGCGCGGTGGAAATCGAGCGCCGCGGTGGCGAAGGGCACGAAGTCCTGCGCGGTCGGGCTGGCGGTGCGGGACATAAGGGTGCTCTTCCGAAGTGGGAGGTCAGGCTGCGAGGGCGAGCGGCAGGGCGGCGGCGGTGAACGCCTCGGCCTGCTGCCAGGTCAGCGGCCGGAGGTCGAGCTGGGCGCCGACGGCGGCGGTCTCCACCACTGCGCAGGCGGTGCGCAGTTCGTCCTCGGAGTCGGCCGAGACGGTCAGCAACCCGGTCAGGGCGACGTCCGCGTGCCCGGCGATGAGCTGGCGCTCGCGGGACTTGATGTCCTGGTACTCGATCGAGTCGGCCTCGGAGTCGACCTGGCCGCGCCTGGCACGCTCGGCGGCATCGGCGATCACGCTGGACTTCTTGCGCTGGACGTCGCGCAGGGCGGCGTCCAGGCCCTTCGGCTCGTAGGACAGCGACAGCGTGCGCCTCACCCCGCCGGTGAACAGGAGCTGGTGCAGGAAGCCGGCCGACGTCTCGGTGCGCGGCCAGTTCTCCACCCAGTACGTGGCGTGGACCGCGGAGTCGGTCGCGATGTGGTCCGCCTTCTCGACGACCACGACCGGTCCGGCAGCGGCGGGCTCGACTTCGGGGCGGCCGGTGGTGGACCACCGGTCCAGCGTCGGAAGGGCCTTGGGGTCGTAGGCGGTGCGCACGACGGCGGCGATTTCGCGGGCGGTGAGCCAGCCGGCCGGGGAGAGTCCGGCGGTCCGCGCGGCCTGGTCGAAGGTAGAGGTGAGCTGCGCCAAGACACTGAAGGCCCCGGTCAGGCCGCCGCCGGCCTGGTTGATCAGCCGTCGAGCCGCCTTGGCGTCCAGGGACACCGCGACGTACGCCTCGTGCGGGGCGGCTGCGGGGCCGGCGCTCTGAATCAGCTCGTTGTAGACCGCTCCGGCCATGGGGGCGCCCGGCCGGCCGTGCTCTTCCCAGTAGCGGCGCAACGCGTCGCCGGAGTCGGGGACGGTGCGCTCGATCACCTGGATGCGGGCGATCTGCCCGGTGCGGGCGAGCGCGGCCAGCGCGCGGCCCCACCCGCCCACGTTGGCCTGCTGGGTGCCCGGGTCGAGCAACGCGTAAGCACGGGAGGAGACCTTGACCACTGCGGTCAGCGTGCCGCTGTGCGGATCGTGGACGGCACCGTACCGGCCGTCGGGAGCGGTGACCACGCGCAGACTGGCAGCGGTGCCGGGCAGGTGAAGCAGCCCTTCGGGGGTAGGCCGGCGGGAAGGCCGGGTGAGCCAGAGGAGCTGGCCGCGCATCCGGCGCAGGGCGTACTGGCCGACGATCGGAGCCCAGTCAGCCAGGGCGCGGCCCCGGTGGCGGACGAAGATGAGCAGGGCGACGACGGCCCACAGCGGAATGAGCTGCAGGGCGCCGACCACGCCGCG
This sequence comes from Streptomyces sp. NBC_01260, assembly GCF_036226405.1. Taxonomy (NCBI): domain Bacteria; kingdom Bacillati; phylum Actinomycetota; class Actinomycetes; order Kitasatosporales; family Streptomycetaceae; genus Streptomyces; species Streptomyces sp. NBC_01260. The sequence goes on from NZ_CP108464.1 coordinate 6,167,059, forward strand.
GGTCAGAATCACGCCGAGAAGGAGCAGGCCGGTGAGGCCGACGACGGTCAACTGCGGGACGGTCAAACCGAGCAGAACGCCGCGCCTGCTGCGGTGGGGGAACTTCACGGTGGCTGTAGGGGCTTGGTGCTTGCCGGACATGGTGGCTCCAGACGGTGGGAGCGGTTGGAGGACGGGGCGTGCTGCGCTCTTCTGGAGGTCATGACGGAACCTCTCTGCTGGCGGGGGCGGGGGCGGGTTGAAGAGTGCAGCCCGCCCCCTGGGTGTGGTGGGTCAGGAACCCGACGGAGGCTGGGTGGGGAACACCCAGTTGGTCGGCGTTGAAGAACCGGCAGCCGCCGGTCCGGCGGGGGACGGCGGCACGGCCGGGGGGCCGGAGGCCGAGGGCGCCGGACCGACAAACGGCATGGAGGACAGGTTGCCGCCGGTAGCCGATGCGCCGGCGAGGTGATCGGATCCGCCCGTGACGCTTTGGGCAGTCACCCCGGCCCCTTCCGGTTCGTCCTCGCCGGGGTGGGTGATCAGCGGCGGAATCCCCGGGCGCTGGATCAGGGCCCGACCCTTGTCGCCAGCGCCGTTCGGGTCCTCGCCGTAGCGGAAGCTGGTCTGCGGCTTGGGCGGACCGGCGTCTATGCCCTCCTTGCTGAGGTTGCCCCCAGTGGGGTCGATGCCGGAGCCGACCCCGTCGGCATCCGCCCCGGGAACCTGGCCCGGACCCTGCGGGGCGGGGCTTCCGGTGCCGACGCGCATCGCCATGCTGCCCGCGGTCTTCGCCGCTCCTGCGGCGACCGCCATACCGGCGACGCTGGTGCGGTGCAGGTCGTCGTGGCCACCGCCGTCACTGGCCCAGTGCACGAACTTGTACGTCGCGTACGGGCACAGCAGGACGAGCACCATCACGACGATGCCCGCCATCGCGTCGGACAGGGCCGACATGCCGTCCGTGGCATCCGACTTGCCCATCGCCGAGACGCCGATCAGGAACACGACGGTCATCAGGAGCTTGGATACGACCAGGGTCGCGGTGGCCTCGATCCACCCGCGCCGCCAACGCTTCGCCACCTCCCAGCCGCCGCCGGCCCCGGCGAAGACCGCGAGAGCGACCATGACCAGGACGCCGACCTTCCGCGCGACCATCACACCCCAGTACAGGAACGAGCCGATCGCGCACCCGAAGGCGACCAGAGCCGGAACACCCCAGCCCAGGCCGTACATCGCCCCGATCTGGTTGACCTTCACCACACGGCGGATCGCGTCGTCGACCGAGGTGTTGGCCGCTTGGAACAGACCGTCGGACAACGCGTCGACCACGGTGATGGCGACGGACGTGAACGCGATGGCACAGAAGCTGAACAGGACACCGGTCATGGTGCCGATCACTGCTTGCGCCAGGGCGCGTTCGTCCCGCCGCCAGGCCGCGAACATCAACTGGATGCAGAACGTGCCGACGGTCAGGATGAGCCCGATGGGCAGCAGCAGCTCGTAGTTGTCCCGGAACCACCCGGCATCGAGGTCGATGGCAGTGGTTGCGTTGACGGCCTTGGCGGCGAGATCCGCCGCACTCGCGGCCAGTTCGCCCGCCGACTTCGCGATCCACGCGCCGATGCCGTCGGTGACAGCTCCAGCAGGGTTGGTGGCGAAATCGACGGTGCCGCACACCTTGTCCATCAGCGGGAAGTCACAGACGCCCATGGCGGTACCTCCTTCCTTCTTATGAGGGGGTCAGGGCGCGACGGACGGCAGGACACCGACCAAGGCGCAGGGATGGTCGGGCCGGCACTGCACGGCCAGGGTGGTGGAACGGCTCTCCGCACCGCCGGCGGGCGAGCCCTTCCAGGAGATCGACTGCCTCCCGGAGACTGTGACCGCGTACACGTACGCCTGGGTGATCGCGCCGGGGTCTTCCTGAAGGGCCCGGGTGAACGCGTGCGGGAAGTGCCCCTCGTTCACCGTGGCGGTGGCGAACTGGCCGTTGGCGGCCATCTCCTTCCACAGCACGGGCGAGGGAACGACCTTGTCGACCGAGGCCGGATCGGCGTACTTCGACTCCGTGGTCAGCCACCCACGCAGAGCCTTATGCAGCTCGCTCTGCGAATACGCACGGGTGTCGTAGGACCACAGCGCTGCCGCGGCTGCCTTCCCGAACTCGACCGGATCGCTGGTCTTCGGCGGGACCGGGAGAGCACCGGAATGGGCGCCGGGCGTGGGCGGCCCAGGGGGTACCGCGGCGGAGGAGGATGCCGTGGGGGAACTCGATGGTGGAGCAGGGGTTTCGGAGGGACTCCTGCTATCGCGGGTGAGGTAGGCGGCCAGGCCGGCGAGGGCGATGAGGACCACCAGGACGGCGGTGCCGAGCAGCGCCCGGCGGCGCCCGCGAGATGCGCCGCCGGGACGGGTGGAGTGCTGAGCCATTAGTGAACCTGCGTTCCCAGCGTGCTGAAGAACGCCACCACGCCGTTGGCCGCGCCGAGCAGGAGGGCCGCGCCGGCACTGACCAGTACGCCCTTCTTGCCGTTCGCCTCGGCCTGGTGACCGCCGGAGTGGTGGCCCCAGGCCCACACGCCCGCGCTGACGGCCAGGGCGCCGACCACGGCGACGAGTCCGAACAGGTTGATGGAGCCCATCACCTGCTTGAGGACGGACAGGCCCGGCAGGCCGCCCTCGTTCGGCTTGATCCCGGGATCGTAGGCGAGCTGGATGACATGGTCAGCGAGATACATTCACGAACTCCAGTTCGGTTGAAAGCACGCCGAAGCCCGCTGGGGCGTAGCGACGGTGCGAAAAAGGGGATGGGGAGGAGAAGCGCCGGTCAGACGACTCGACGGGCCGCGAGAATCCGCGGCTTCCAGGACGCGAGGGTCGTGATGCGGACCACGTCGCCGGTGTGCGGGGCGTGGACGATCAGGCCCTGCCCGATGGCCATTCCGACGTGCTCGGGCACGGCGGCCGTCCCCTCGGTGAAGAGGAGGTCGCCCGGCTGCAGGGCGTCGACCGACACGGCTTTGCCCACCTTGACCTGCGTGTACGTGGTGCGCGTCAGAGAGACCCCGGCGGCCTTGTACGCCTGTTGCATCAAGGACGAGCAGTCACACCGGCCCATGGGGTTCTTACCGTGGGAGCCGGTGCAGCTCCCGCCCCACTGGTACGGCGTACCGAGCTGGCCGAGCGCCCACCGGATCGCCGTCTGCACCTCTCGCGGAGCATCGGCGGGGATCTTGTACTCGTCCGGCAGCGCGCCGGCCGGGATGGTGCCGAAGTCCGTCCCGTCCCCGTCCGCCGAACAGCCGCCCGCGGTACCGGATGAAGGGCTGCTGGTTCCGGCCGAGCCGGACGGCGAAGGACTCGGCGACTCGTCGCCAGCCTTCTGCAGCAGGGGGTCGATGGCCTCCTGCAGAGCGGTGGCCAGTGGCTCCCACTTGGCGTACGCATCGGGGAAGCCCGACCGTTGTACCGCCTGGGCGGCCTGGGTGACGGACAGGGACTGCCAGCCGGAGACCTTCTTGAGCTCCTCGTAGAATTTGGTCGAGGCATGCACCGGGTCGAGGATCTGGTTCGCCGTGCCCCAGCCCTGTGAAGGCCGCTGCTGGAACAAGCCCAGCGAGTCGCGGTCGCCGTAGGTCAGGTTCCGCAGACCGCTCTCCTGCAGGGCGGTCGCCAGGGCCACGACCTGCCCTCGGGCCGGGATGTTCATCGCGACGCCGGTGGCCTGGATCGTCTTGGCGTTGGGCACCTGATCGGCCGGGTCGTCCAGGCCCGGCACGGAGACCGAGCCCTTGTCGCCGCCGTCCAGGATGGCCTTCACCTGCGTGGCGACGGCGGCGCTGCCCACACCCTGTGCACCGTCGGTCGAGCAGGAAGCCGAGGCGGTCCCGGCGCCGATGGCGAGGATCGGAACGGCCAGCAGCAGCGGTCCGGTCGCGCACAGACCGACGAGGGCTCCAGTGGTCTTCTTCATCGCCGTCGCCATTCACCGGGGCGGCGGTGCCCGCCGGACGACGGCGACGGAGGATCAGGGCGTGGGCGTTTCAGGGCATGCTGCATCGCAGCGGCTCCTCGGTGTTCGTAGGAGACGCGGTGCCGACTTCTCGTGCAAAGCCGTCGGCACCGCGCCGATGTGCATCCGCCCTCGGGCGGGCCCGATCAGGGGAGTTGGTAGCTCCCGGACGCCGGTTTCAAGACATGCGCGGCAGCCAGCCGCGCTCGTAATCTCAGGCAGTGCACGGGGCCCCCGGATGTCAGGGAAATCGTTGTGGGCGACATGCCCCCCGTACTGCTCGCCTGGACGAGACAGCACGGATAAGCACAGGTCAGCGGGGGTGGAGTGAGGCTCCTGCCCGGTGACACGGCGAGACAGTAGACCGGGATTCCGGCCGCACCAAACGACTCCTGCCCCGGGCCCCCAGCGGGCGTCACCTCGTTAGGTGCGGCCGGAAAACGCCGTTAACCTCCGGTGCAACCTCGCCCGAGACGAACGCCGTTGAGCACGGTCCGGAGCAGGTCCAGATCCGACGTGCCCTGAAAGAGGCCCTTCCTATGAGCTACACGCTGCACCGAGGCGACGCCCTGACCGTGCTGAAGTCCCTTCCCGACGAGAGCGTCCAGGCCGTGATCACCGATCCGCCGTACAACTCCGGCGGACGCACCAGCGCGGACCGCACCGGCCGCACCGCGCGAGCCAAGTACGTCACCAGTAATTCGGCGCACGACCTCGCCAACTTCCCAGGAGAGAACCGCGACCAGCGCTCCTACCGCTCCTGGCTCACCGAACTGCTCACCGAGTCCTACCGGGCCTCGACCGAACACGCGGTCGTCATGGTCTTCGCCGACTGGCGACAGGAGCCGACCACCTCCGATGCCCTGCAGATGGCGGGGTGGACCTGGAGTGGCACCATCCCGTGGATCAAGCCTTCCAGCCGGCCTCGGAAGGGCGGACCGAAGCAGGACTCGGAGTTCATCCTGTGGGGAGTCAAGGGCTCCCTCGACAACACCCGCGACCTCTACCTGCCCGGCCACTACATCGCCTCCCAGCCCCGCAAGGGCCGGGTTCACATCACCCAGAAGCCGGTCGAGGTCATGCAGCAGCTCGTCCAGGTCTGCCCCGAGGGCGGCACCGTCCTCGATCCATTCGCCGGCAGCGGCTCCACCGGGGTCGCGGCCCTGCGCGAGGGACGTCGCTTCGTGGGCGTCGAGCTGTCCGCGCACTACGCCGACGTCGCCGAGCAGCGGCTGCGCGCCGAACTGACGAATGACGACTTCGAGCTGGCCGGACCGGAGGCATGAGCATGAGAACGGGGAGTCCGGAACCGACCGGACACAGAACGCCGAAGGGCGGCTGGCGCATCGAATGGTCGATACACCAGCCGCCCTTCTCATTGCCTCAAGCTGCTTCGAAAGCCCGCCGGATGAGCGGCGCCGCCTTCTCCAGGCTGGCAGCCGAGACCACGCGCACTGAGCTTGTTCCGCTTTGACGGACACCATTGGTGTGGTGGTCAGGCTGTGAGTGCGGTCTCGTACTCGGCTGGGCTGAGGTAGCCGAGGCTGCTGTGCAGTCGGTGCAAGTTGTACCAGCCTTCGATGAAATCGAAGATCGCGGTGTGGGCGGCGGCCCGGCTGGGCCAGGCGGAGGTGCCGAGCAGTTCGCGTTTGATGGTCGAGAAGAACGACTCGGCGAGCGCGTTGTCCCAGCACTGGCCGGTGCGACCGACCGAAAGTCGGACCCCGAACTGGGCTGCCAGGGAAGCGAATTGCTGGCTGGTGTATTGACAGCCGCGATCCGAATGGAAGATCACGGGGTGGGTGGGGCGACGCTGCCGGCAGGCGGCTGTCAGCGCCTCGGCCACCAGCTCGGTCCGCAGGTGATCTGCGGTTGCCCAGCCGACTACGCGCCGGGAGGCGATGTCGATGACCGTGGCCAGATAGAGCCAGCCCTCCTCGGTCGGGACGTACGTGATGTCGCCGCACCAGCGGGCATCGAGCCCGGCGCGGTCGGGCTGGAAGTCCCGGACGATGAGGTCGGGACGGAAGGCAGCCCTGGGATCGGGGATCGTGGTCACGTGCCGTCGTCTGCGGTGCCGGCCCTGCAGCCCGGCGGCCCGCATCAGTCGTGCGACACGACGACGGCCACACCCGGCACCCTCGCGCTTGAGCACGGCATGCACGCGCGGGGACCCGTAGGTTCCGCGGGACTTCGCATGGGCCTCGAGAATCTGCTCGGTCAGCTCGGCATCCCGCAACGCGCGGGGTCCGGGCAGGCCGGAGCGACGGGCATAGAAGGCGGTCCGGGAGACCTTCATCAGCTCACACGCCCGTTTGACGCTGTGACCTGCGCGTTTCTCCGCCTCGATGAACGGGTGCACCGTCACCGGGTCTCCATCGCGAAGAAAGCTGTGGCCCGCTTGAGGACGTCGACATCCTCACGCAGCCGGCGGTTCTCCCGCCGCAACGCGGCCAGTTCCTCGCGCTCACTGCTGGTCAGCCCGTTGCGCTCGCCCGCGTCGACCTCGGCCTGCTTCACCCAGTCCCGCACCGCCGTCTCGGTCAGTTCGAAGTCTCTGGCGACCTGCCCGACCGAGCGGTCACCTCGTCGGCACAGACCGACGATCTCGGCCTTGAACTCCGGCGTGAACGAACGACGAGGGCGGCGAGGCTTCTTCTTCCCCATGCTCTCCATGATGGACATCCTCCCGGGGCAGAACCCCAGATCTCGAATGTCCGTCAAAGCGGATCAAGCCCACACCTCTAGGTCCCCGGTTCCCAGGTGCCCGATGCCGCGCATGTCCCGGGTGAAGCCTTCCTCCAGCTCGACCGAGTCTGGGTCGAGTCTGAGATAGACCAGGATCGCCTGGTGCTTCGGGCGGAAGATCACCGATGCCACGTTCACCAGCCGCCGGTAGGCGATGTAGTGCCGCAGGGCCGCGACCTCGACCTCGCCCCACGCCGTGAGCGCCTCGTCCAACTCCCCGTACAGGTCCCGCAAGCACTCCGGAACCAGGCCGCCACCCGTCGGCAAAGGAACCACCGGTGCCGCCAACCTACTGCCGACCACAGCGTCCCGACCCCGACTCGGCCGGGACGACGCAACGCTCGGCGAGCCGGGCGAGGAGTCCACGAGCAGCAGACTCAGCAAGCCGCCCTCGAAGACCCGGTAGCGCACCAGGTCGATCCGCTCGGGCAGCCGCTGCACGGCCACACGGTCGTGGTGCGAGAAGCCAGCCGCGATACAGATCATCCGCGGACGCCGCCAGTCGATCGAATCGGCCACATCCACGCCCAGCACCGTCCGCACGAGCGCCTCGAACTCGTGCTGCGCCGAGCGCAGCCAGGTCAGATACGAAACGGCCTGCGACAGCACCCCGCTGTCGGAGCCCTTCTTGAACTCAACTTTACCGACCGCCGGAGCTCGTGAACCGGCTCTGAACTGGGACGATACATAGACTACATGTTCGCGACGGCGGGCTGGGGCCGTTTCTGTAGCTCTTCCTGGTTGTCTTATGGGACGGCCCGTCCACCGGGACGGTGGACGGGCCGTGGAACTGAGACGGAGCGTCAGTTCTCTGACCCCGCGCCGATCGAAGGCGATTGGGCTTTCAACGCGCTTCGGCCCAGGTCTTGTCGAACCAGACGAGGAAATCGGTCACGCTGCCGACCTTCGCGATCCGCTCGTGGATGGCGCGCTGATCGTGTCCAGCAAGGAAGTCACGCCGGACGGGAACAGGTTCGCCGCACCCGCATCCACAAGTGCGCGAGTCGAGTGGCGAGTCGAAGTAACTGATGGGGTTTCGGTTGCCGGTCACCGGGGAGTTGTGGCCCACATGCGTGTCATGCACGGGGTGTCCGCAGGTCAGAACCGTCCCCTGGAGGGTGCGACGGCCATCGTCGTCTCGCTCGTCTCTGCCGTTCGAGGCGCGGATCGCGCTGATCTCGACGGCGAGCCGCACCTGGCCTCCAGCGCTGAACAGGACATAGCGTTCACGGTCGGCCCGCTCTCCGAGAACCCATCGGCCGCGATTGATGTTATAGATCTGCTCTTCGCTCATCCCTTCGCGCCAGCCGTTGTAACTGCGCCCCATGGGGCAGGTCTCCGGGTCGAGTTGATTGATCGGCCCGAGCGTGATGTGCAGCAAGATTCCCCCAAGCATCTCCCGGGATAGTCTATTATCCCGGCCTGTACATGTATCTTAAGCGCAGTGATTCGATAACCGCAACCCCGGGATGTATGACTATCCGGGCGGTGTTCGGGAGTCGATCACAGTTGGTGGCCCTAGATCGGCGATGCACGCTTCGAGGTCGGCGACGCGCCGGTCCTGGAAGCGTAGGTTCGAGCGAGCGGCCTTGAGTCGTTCGTCGAGGGTGCGGTTGTCGGTGGTGAGCTGGCGGACGCGCTTTTTGAGGTTGGTGTTCTCGGCGGTGATCCGCTGGATGGTTTCCTCGGTCCACTCAACTTCCAAGTCGCGTATGTGGCCCAGTAGTTCGCCGATGCGGGTGCGTTGGGTGAGTATCTCGGTGTGAGCGGCTTTGAGGGCGTCCTCGGCATTCAGGGCGCGCTCGCGCCAGGTCGCCTCGCGTTCGTCGTTTTGTTCAGCGAGCGTGCGGGCTGGGTGTTCGCCTGCCTGCGTCATCGCCGCGGCGACTGCGGCTCTGGCCTCGACGTTGTCGTAGAGAAAGGTGCGTGAGACGTCGGCTCGGCGGGCGACAGCGGCGACGCTGATCTGGGCTTTCTCGCGTCGGATCCGGGCGATCGCCTGGTGGATGCGCTCAAGGGCGGCTTGGGTCTTGCGGCGTCGGGCGGCCAGGGCCGCCGCGGTGCGGGGCTTGGGAGTGGTGGCGGTGTTCATGCGGCATCCTGTTCGGGGTCATCGCCGTCAGCTGTGCACATATCGCTGTACTCGTCAGGCTCGTCGCTGCCCCCGTCGGCGAGGTCGGCGGCGCGGAAGGCGGTGGACCACACCCGGTGGAAGTAGTCCTGGGGTTTGCGCAGGTCCAGAGCGAGGGCGTCGTCGAGAAGGCCGAGGCCGGCGAGGGCCTTCTCCAGGCCGTCGATGGCGCGGGCGGTGGGCTCGAAGTAGCGGTGGAGGTAGTCGGCGGTGGCGTCGTCGGGGGCGCCTTCGGCCAGCAGTTGCCACTGCTCACGTTTGCGGCGCCAGTAGAGGAGGTCGGCGCCGGACAGGACGAACTTGTCGCAGTTGTGGCAGTCAAGGTTGAAGGGGCAGGCGCCGCCGTTCACGACGGGCTGGAAGGTGCAGAACCCGCCCTCGGCGGGGGTGCTGCGGCGAGAGAGGTCGATTGCCAGTGCCTGGGCCTGCTCGTGGCTGAGCGGGGTGGTGTCGCTGGTGAGGACTTGGCCGGGGTGGGCGGTGCCGGGGCCGGCGACCCACACGTGCTGGAGGACGTCGTCCAGGTCCGACTGGGTCAGGTGGACGTAGTGCTCGGCCATGCGGTCGGAGATGTGGCCGAGGTAGCGGCGGATGTGTGTCAGGGTCGCGCCGTGCCGCAGCAGCCGGGTGGCCAGCGTGTGTCGGGCCTGGTGGGCGACGTAGCGACCGCCGAGGTCAAGCCCGGCGAGCCAGCTACGGAAGCCGGTGTGGAACCAGGTGTAGGACAAAGCGCGGCAGCCGTCGGGATTGACGATGTCGGTGGGGAACAGCGCCAGGTGGGCGCGCTCGGCAGCAGTGGGTGGGCGGCCGGCGTGCCGGTCGGCGAAGTGGGCCAGGGTCTTTTGGCGGCGTTCTTCGAGCCGGTTCAGGAGATGGTCAGGGATGCGGACGGCCGCGTTCAGGTTGCCGACCTTGGTCTGGTCGTGCCAGAGCAAGGGCAGTCCGCCGTAGCGGCCGACGCAGTCCAGGCGGAGCTGGATGACCTCGCTGGCGCGTCGGCCGGTGACGATGATGGTCTCCCACATGTCCCTCAGGCCGCGGTCGTGCGGATCGTAGCCGTCTGCGAGTTGCTGCAGGTTGGCCTCGTCCGCAAGCGCCTGGGCAACGTCGTCGGGGAAGGGGTTGCGGCTGCGGGGCGTGCCCGGGCCGCCGACCGGCATGGCGGCGATGAAGGCGCGGTCCAAGCCGATTCTCTCGGCGCTGCCGCTGTCCAGCGCGCCACGCAGCAGGGACCGGCCGTAGTTGAACACCATCCGGCGCGAGTTCTCGGTGACCTTCGCTCTTTTGCCGTCCAGGCGGGCCTGGCCACGGAAGGCCAGGCCGAGACGTTCGCGGTTGCGCAGGTCCGCGACGAAGCGGTGGACGTGCTCGCCGCGCAGAGCGGACGGGTCGTGGCCGCCACCCGGCGCCTCCGCCTCCAAAAACGCGGACAGTTCGGCGCCGGCGCGGCGCACGAAGTCCACCGGCTGGGCGCTGCGCGGGCAGGTGGGTGAGCGCAGAACGTCCGCGATGTGGTCCCACAACAGGTTGCGCAGCCACCGCTGGGTGATGCAGGTCAGGTCGACGTAGCTGGAGCGGCCCGGGAAGCGGACACCGAAGTGCTCGGTCTCGATGTAGCCGGCATCCCGGGTGTCGGAGGGGGTGAAGTAGATCTTCCGCAGGGCCTGTTGGATTTCCTGGACCATGCGCTGGTGGTAGGCGCGGCGGAAGACGGACGCCTCCAGGCCGGCCAGGGAGTCCACGTCGCGGCGTTGGCACTCGTCCGCGAGCGACTGCACCCACGTCAGGTTCCACACGGCGACGGGCTGCAGGCCGTGGACATACATGCCCCACTGCAACTCCGCCCTCAGCAGGGGCCGCAGCCCGCGCAGGGTTGACCGTTCCGGTGCGGTGCACCGGCAGCTGTGCGCGGCACCAGGAGCGGAAGGCGACTTCGTCCTGGCAGGTCACCGGGACAGGGCGATCACGGCGCTCGTAGGTGGCGAAGAAGTTCTTCGGCGGCTTCGCCCCGCCCGGCCGCGCGGCCCGGATGTACCCGCGCTCGTGCGCGCCGCACAACCCCAGCGGTGAGGCGGCCAGTTCGTCACAGACGTCCGCGCGGCACTCACCGTAGCCCGGCAGCGACGGCTGGTCGGCCAGCCACCGTTCGAACTCCGTCTCGCCCCCGCCGGGGTGCCGTTTCAGGTGGCTCAGCCACCGGTTGCGGTGCCGGAAGCACAGCACCAGCTGCAGGCTGAACGCCGGCCGCTGCGGGCAGATCCGGCACAGCAACGCCTCCGGCATTTCCGTGGCCGGCAGCGGCTCCGCGGTCCGCAGGAACTGAGCCCGGTTCATGCCGCGCGCCCCCGCCTCCTGCCACTGCCCGGCGTGCACCGAGCACATCGCGTAGCGCCGCCAGCGGGGCCGCTCGCAGTCGACGATCGTGCAGCTCCACGGATAGACCGGGTGCATCGGCGGGATCTTCAGCACACCGCCGCGCAGCACCTGGTCGAACTCGGGCCCGTTGATCAGCGCGGTGAGTACCTCCAGCCGGTCCCGTCGCGTGCGGGCATCTTGCTGCGGCAGCAGCGACAGTGCCGTCACTTCGTCTCACCCCAGACCGAGCGCAGGGCGGCGTCGAACACCGGGCCGTGGACATCGACGTGTCCGTAGACCTCATCCACCATCGCTGCCGACGCCCAGCCGCCGGCGTCCCGGGCGATCAACACGTTGCCGTCGGCGGCGTCGAGAACCGCGGAAGTGAACGAGTGCCGGAAGGCATGGGGTTTCACGGTCCCGAGCCCGGCGCGCTTCCCGGCCCGGCCGAGCATCCGCCGGGCCCCGACCGGCGCCCACGGCTGCCCGGAATCGGCGCCGTGCAGCTGGACCATGAGCATGCCGTGCCCAGCCCCGCGCGGGTACTCGGCGGTGACGTACTCGAAGTAGGTGTGCACCATCGCGGGGCTGACCCGTTTGATCAGCCCGCCGGTCACGATGCCGTGCTCGACCCGCCAGGGGTGCTTGCTTTTGGCTTCGGCGCGGTTCGGATTACCGGGCCGGTGGCAGATGTGCAGGTGAGGGGCGCGGCACTCGCCGCAGGCCGCGTTCTCGCGCAGGTGCAGGTCGACCAGGTGGAGTCCGCAGAGCTCGCCGATGCGAAGCCCGCCGTCGGCGAGCCAGGTGACAACCAGCCGGTCGCGGGCGGCGTTCACCGTTTCCAGTAGCCTCTCCCGTGCGCCGTCCGGAAGCATCTTCGGATGCCGGCGGTGCGGCCCCTTCGGTGCCAGCGGGTTGGTGGGCAGCGACGACTTCACATGCCCGAGGAACGAACGGCGCCGGTCCACCCGCGATGGCAGCCGCGACTTATCGAGCTTCTTGCCGAGTTCGCCGTTGATGCCAAGGGAGGACTGGTGCAGGTAGAAGCCCTTCAGGCAAGCCGCCGCGGTCGACAACGCGGGGCGGCCGTAGGGGCGCTTGCCGACCCGCCACGGCTCGCCGAGCGGCATGCGGACCTCGGCACCGAGGATGCCCATGTACCGTTCCAGGTCCCGCAATTGGACCTCGGCGAAGGCCAGGCACTCCCGCTCCAGCCACCGCAGATGGTCCACCAGCAGATACGCGTACGTCCTCTGCGTTCCCGAACCGTCATGCAGACGCAGGAACCGGTCCGCCTCCGTGTGCACCGTCCCCTCGGGCCACACGATCGTCCACGACCGCCGCCCATCCTTCCGCTCGATCCGCTGGACCCTCAGGTCCCCGACCACCACGTGCCGTGCCACTCGTCCTCCGTACCGACTCCAGAACATGACAGACGTCCCGGACACGGTCGGTAAACAAGTCAGGGACGTGCTGGTCACAGTCCCAGACGGACATCACGGACAGCACAACTGGCGGTCGGTAAACTCGATCACCACCGGGCTGCCGTTCTCGTCCAACCCCAGCGTGTCGATCCGCCCCCGGTGCCACGGGCCGGTCGCGTACTCCGACGCCACGAACCGGATGCCCAGCATCTGCTCCAGCCCGGCCTCGACCCGCCGCTGCAGCTCCACCTCCAGCGCCACCGTCGAACCCGGCAGCTCCACGTCCCGCCCGTCCGCATCCCGCCGGAACAACATCAGCTCAGCCACCGCACCCCCACCCACGATCTATGCAAGGAGACCAATCGAACGGACGCGCTGGATATTCCTTCTGGGGATAGCAGGGAGCCGTGGCCAGTGTGAAGGCCCCGGAACATTACCCCGGATAGCGGATCGACGTGTGCCATGAATCCTCGCGAACGCCGGACCCACGGCTGCGGTCCTGGCCTTGGCACGGAACTGTCGTGGTGATACTCGGCAGGCAGCGCGGAGGGGCATCCTCCGTGAATCGGCCCCAGTCTCCTGTCTCTGACTCACGGTGCAACGTGGCTGTGAGGGCATCGGCGATGTGAGTCCGGCTACAGCTTCTTCCGAGTGCGTGCCGGTACCGAGATTTAGCCTGGCTGGTGCCCCACTTCCTGACCGGCGGTTACTTCTGACCTCGGCTTGCGTCGGGGGACAAAGCGGCGCCACCCGCGCTGGGCGCGTCGCCTGGCTTCCCACTCCGTTCGTTCTGTGAGCAACGTGTCGACTTCCGGATCGCTTCTAAGTGCCTCAAGCAGGGAGTCCAAGCTGGCCGACACGCCCTTCGACGCACGCTGAGTGAGGAAGAGCTGGTCGTTGAAGTCGTCGCTCCGCTGGGGCAGCCGCCCGCCTCGTGCGATAGCCGCCAGAGCGTCGAGGGCATCCTGTATCCACACGTTTTGCCTGTCGCGCGCCGAGCCGCCTCCCAATGGGAGGAACCAGATAGTGCCCAGGTCGTGCAGGTCTTCCGTTACGCGCATCCGAAGCTTGGCGTGCTGTAGGAAGGCCGCCTCGCTCTCCAGTGCGGTGGCGGCCCTTGCAACTTCGCGACCCTCTAGCTCCGAATCTCTAAGCTCGACGAGCCTCATATGCAAGTCCTTCATGAGTGCTCTGTCGTCATCTTGTCGTTGCTTCTTGCGGGTGTACGTCTCCTGGAGGACGTGCGCGTAGTAGCCGCCCACCAAGGTCACCAACCCCACCCAAATTTCATTCATGAGACCGCAGTATCGCGTAGTTGCTACTCCCGAAGGAGGCGTGTCGGGGCCCCGCCATGCCCGAGCGCAGACATCGCGTCGACCACCCGACAGGAGCCCATCAGCGACGCCTCATTGCCTCAACCGAAACGGTGAGGCTGGTCGGCTACCCATAGGCGGACGATGTGGTCGTCCACCAGGCTTTCTCACGGCCGCGTGGTCTCAGCCCGCCTTGAGTTGACGGTGGGCGAAGACAATGTCTCGTACCCGCAACACGGCTGTCGGGGCGATTAGTGACAGGACAGGTAGGGCGTAATGCCAGCCGTCGCCTGCGAGCACGTCCGTGCTGAGACGCATGGCTGCCTCTGTTGTTTGTGCGGCGTCGGGGGGCAGTTGCGCCAAGGCCAGGGTGTGGAACGTCTGGATGAAGGCGGTGCTGGCGGATTCGTTCACCATGCGCAGGCTGGGCGGCGTGCCGGTCAGGTAACCGGCCACGGCCGCGAACGCCTCTGCTCGGTCGTACGGGGCACTGAAGCCGTCCGCTGACGCCCGGGCTGCGGCCAGAGCTCCGAACGCCGCGTGGGCGACGGCGATGGCTGCGGTGGGCAGTTCCCAGGGCGGGATGCCCTGCCAGCTGCTCTCCCGTGCCAGTAATACCCTCTCAGCGTCCGCCTGTCGTCCAGGGGCTCTAAGGAGGAGCAGGACTAAGAGGTCTTCAACTCTCCACTGCCTTTCTGATGCTTTGAGTGTCTTCCACGCCTGCTCTACGGCCTCGCGAACCCGCTCGGCGCACTGCTGGTCTGCGTCCCCAATGGCCGCTAGAAGTTCAGCAAGATCGGCAATGTGTTCTCTCAGCTGTAGGGGTGAAGTGTCCGCGGTCCTCAGGTGCTCAAGCTGACGGTCGATGATGCTTGCGGCTTCGGCAGGGTCATGGGCGCGTAGGCCCGCCGCGACCGCTACGAGTGCGCGGCGCCTTCTGTCACTGTTCTCGTCGTCCGTCTCCTTCGCGAGCATCACGGCTCGCTCGCGCTCGCCGGCGAAGGCCAAGGCTTGGGCTGCGGCACCTTTGGCATTGCTCACGATGATGCCGGGAGCGCCGGCGAAGAGGGAGAAGTCAAGGGCTCCTTCAAAGCTGCTGGTGGCATCGGCGGCCTCGTGCGCCAGCCGTCGTGCGTCGGGGAGATGTCCTGCTGCGGCAGCTTCAACAGCGGTTGCTGCAAGGGCTTGAATCCGATCGGCCGGATCTCGGAGGCTGCGGGCCAGCAGCGCACCATCCGGATGCCGCCCCATGGCCGCCAGTGCCGTGCAGAGGGTGATCAGCCACCCTTCGCGAAGCGCGGCGGCACCCTGGGATGATCCGACCGCTTGCAGGGCCTGGTGCAGCCGTCGGTGCGCCTCATCGGGGTGGTTCTGCTCGGCTAGGTGGCATGCCTGCCTGGCCAGCACCTCGGCGGACTGTTCCTCCTTCGCGGGCTCGTGCGCGTGAGTGAGTACGGCACGGGCCTCGGCTCGGACGTCCCAGCCGAAGGCGGTGTGTCTGTCCTCAGGCACACTGGTCTCAAGGTCGCGGGCTTCGTTCGCGCAGCCGACGTCTACCAACGCGCGTGTGACTTGAGTGAGCATGGGGCCCAGGAGCATCGTCAGATCGCCGGCGTCTCTCTCCGGCAATGCTTCAGGATGGGTCAGGGCAGCCTTGAGATGTTGTGCCGCTTGCTGGGCCAGAGCATGTGCTTGTTCGGGCCATTGTGTGGACAGGGCCGAAGCTGCCGCGGCGTCGACGACGCAGGTGGTGAGCCCGGGGGGAAAGCTTCGTGCGTAGTCAGTGATGCGTTCATACAGCCGGGTCGCGCGCGGTGGGTCGGCCACGGAGGCGACGAAGGCCCATGCCCTTACGGGCGCGCCGGGGTCGGCCGGGTCTCTGGATGCCACGTCGTGAGCGTGCTGTTCGGCCTCCGCCAACAGTTCCTCTGCCAGCATGGCACTGTGAGGACGAGCTGCGGCGGCTGCTCGCGCCGTCGTCTCGGCGAGCAGTGCGACATCCTCGTACGACGACACTGAGCGCAGCGACTCAAGAAGTGCGCGCCCTTGCCCGCATTGGCCGATGGTGAACAGCGCGACGGCGGCCTCTGCGACCGCCGCTTCAGCCTCATACTCGTCCCCGTTCGGCGGAGATGATTCCGCACGAGCGCGGTCGGCCCACCACACCGCGTTCTTCGCCACATCGGCCGCCTGACTGGCGTACTGGTCACCGGCACCGGCCAAGGCCCGCGCCACGCTTGCCAGACGAACCGCCTTTTCAGCAGCATGCGGTGCCAGCAGGGCGAACTGCCGTGCTCGCTGCGAATGTCCCAGCCAGGCGAACGCCACAGCGAAACTTGCCGGCAGGGACCTGGCCTGCTCAGTCAGCAGGGTCCGAGAAGCAGCGAGCCCGGCCAGGGCCACCACGTCGACCGGACGGCGTTGGCGGATCATGTGGGCGCTTAACTCGATGTCGGACAGCGCCACATCAGGTGACGCACGCCCAAGCAGGGCTTGTTGGCGTTGCGGGTCGAGGGCTATGGCGGTCAGCCGCTCCCCATTCTTGTTGCCCGCCAGCATGTGTGGATAGTCGTACAGCAGGTAAGTGGGGGTGTCGGCCGGCCAGCCCCGAGCCTGGTACTCATCCGCCCAGGCATATAGCCGGTCCTCGAACTCGCTCACGTCCCCGAGGCGGTTAAGGGCGCGATTACGTAGTTCGGTATGTCCCAGCGCGAGGGGATGAACGCCCACCGGCGTATCCGGAAGGCGCATCTCGCCATGGGCGCCGGGGACGAGACTGCGACCGGTGACCCCACGCAACTGCCGTTCGACGTTGAAGGGCCGCACTCCGACAAGCTGGGTCAGGTCTGCTGCCGTCAGACTGCCTCGCGCCGCTACCAGAAGTCCAAGGAGAGGGACCCCAACCTGCTCATTCTGCAACAACTGGTCGACCTCACGCCCGGCCATGCGGCTGATGTCAGCTGCATGTGGCGAGGGGGCGAGGGAGCGGACGATATGCCGAAGGCGCAGCGGGTGGTCGCCGGGCACGTCGTCAGGGATTAGCGGATAGGGCCGACCGGTGACCACCACGCGCATGCCTGCCGGAGGGTTCCGCGGCAGCAGCGCGGCAATGCTCGGTTGGCCAGCTCCTGCGGCGTCCTCGTCCAGGCCATCCACTACGAGCACTAGGCGCCGACCGCGGTCCCGGCAGGCCTGCGCGGCTGCCTGACACAGACTAGGGAAGTCTTCCGGGCGCGCACCGGCGGCTGAGGGATCCTGCTCCCCAAGCGACGCCAGCTGCCGCATTACCGATTCCAGGAAACCCTTTTGATCGTTGCGCCCCAAGTAGTCGGCGATGAAGTACGCCACCAAGTCCACATCGTCTGGCCGGTGCCTTAGGACGAACTCTGACAGCAGCGCCGATTTCCCCGCCCAGGGGCCCGCCTGCCACCACATGTACCCGGTAGCACCCGGCAAATCCTCGCCGCCGCAGAACGCGGCCAACTCCCGAAGCTCACTGTCCCTGTCCAATAGGCGAGCAGGCAGAATCCTCTGCTCAATCCAAGCGCCGTACCCGGAGGCCTTGACCGGCTCCAGCACCGTCGCTGTCTGGCGCCGCGGCCGGGCAGGTTGAGCCTGCTCCAGCTTGGTCCGCCACCAACGCTCATCGCATGGCTCTCTGGCCCACTCGCTCCACACCTGCACGACGGCGATCAACCGCTCGTCGCTACCTTCATAAGGGACCTTTGCTTTGCTGAAGTCGTCGTGCAGCCAATCCCTGAGACGCCGGTCAAGCGACGAGCCGTGCCCCTCGGCCGTCTTGGCTGCTATGCGACGCGAATACTTCTGTCCACCCTGGGCGTCATAGGCTGTTTTCGCCCTTCCTTCCAGTGCCCGCAGGGCGTCGTACAGCTCACGGGCAGCCTTGGACGTCTTCCCCATCCCCGCTCCATCCCCATCTGCCCGCCGCGCCGGGCTGCCCGCACTGGGCCCGGCGGGCACGCCCATGACCAGCAGCGTAGAGCCAGTTTTCCCGCTGTACCCGCTCTTTCGGACACCTGCCTCCCGAGCCCGGCACTGTCGTCCTGTCCGGCAGACGAGCCGGCAACGACAACATCGCATCACTCGCCGGAGGCCGCTATGACCATTACCCTCGCACTCTCCATCGCGCTCATCGTCGCCCTGGCAGTGCTGGCCGCCACCGCAGCCGCCGTTCTCGCCCGCGTCGACGGAGCCACCTTTCCCATCGCTCTCAAGGCCGCCGCCACCGTGTTCGCCGCAACCATCACCCTCGCCTGTGCCACAACCGCAGCCCTAGCCTCCGTGCTCCGCTGAATCGGATCCAGAGAGCAGGACTGACCGCGATGGCCGCCGGAAGAGGGCAAAGATCGTCACGGGTTACCCATGTCTGCGCGAGGCAGGTCTCCGCATGAAACCCCATCGAAGAGGACCTGAGGTCCGACGACTCGATGCCCTCCCCGTCGAGCCAGGTCAGCTCGCGCGAGGAGTCCGCGGTCTGTCCGCCTCCCCGGTGATCTGAAGCGCTGCCACTGATCAGGGCTGTCCAGGCGCGAGCCGCCTTACCGTCCTGGGACCCGAGCCGTGCCCGCGATGCCGAACCGACCACCGGCACGTTCACCAGGAACACCGACCGCCAGCCCGCGCTCTCGCCGAACACCGACGACAGCGGGGCGGCGGAGACGAGGACGCCACCAGCGCCAGACGGAATGATGTCCACCTGTGGTGGCCTCAGACGGCAGAGTTCTCGAGCCCTGTAACCCAAGGTAGGCGAACTGGCATGTGCCGCCGTAGGGTCCGCTCCGCCGGCACGAACTCGTGGACGAGTTCGTAGGGGGGAGAGTCCCTCAGCCGGTGGCAGTCTCCGGCAAGAACTGCAGCGAAGGCCAGCAATCTGCGGTCGGCCGGGCTCTTCAGCAGGCGTGCTGCAGCCCTGGCGCCTTCGCTGACCAGCCGCGCGGTCTTAACCAACTCGTCCTTGGCGGCTGGATCACCGTGTGCAAGGGCAGGCGACAGGCGGTCTCGTTCACCGACTGCATGAGCAGCTGCCAGGACGAGAACCGTTGATGCTGCTGTCGCGGCGAGTTCGCCCGCATTGGTCATGGCGTTTGCCAGCAAGGGGAGAGAAGCGAAGGGGAGGGGGTCGGCGATCTCCCAGAGAGACTCCGCGACTTGGAGCCCGGCATTTACTCCCGTACGGTCCACGCGCAGCGGCGGCCGGTCAGGAGAAGTCTGACGCAGTTCCCAGCGCTCGACGCTGGGGTCCGCGATGCCGGCTCTCAGGATTGCCCGAAACGCCTCTCTCAGGCTCTCAACGGTGATGTCGGGCACGTCCAGCCGCACGAGACTGCCCTGGCGTCTGATGTCCAGCACCGGGAATCTAGCTTCTCCGGCTGCCTGAACTATCGAGAGGTCTCGGCCGACGTAGTTCGAGTCCTCCGCGTCCGAGACGACCAGCGATGCGTTCTGCGCGTAGGCCACGGCGACTCCGTGCTCGAATCCACGGCAAATGGCGCGCGCGCGGATTGCTGCGTCCAGTACCTCCTCCAGATCGGCCGACTGTCCGCCCAAGAGGAGTGTGCTGTTGACAGGATCCCAGCGGAAGTCCTCGTGTGCGTTCGCGTTACGCCACTCAGAGCGGATGGTTGAAGCAAGGATCTTGCACAGGGGGTGACTGACTTCGGCTGCAAGCAGATCCCGGATGGTGGAGAGCGAGGGCCCCTGCGGAATCGGCTTGCCCAGCAGTTGCATGACCACAACAGCGGTGCGCTTGACGTCTGCTTCCAGCACGGCCCGGTGCAGGTCCATGACTGCACGCGCCCTTTCCTCCTGGTATTCCGCACGGTTGTAAGCGTCAAGGTAGGCGACCTGTCCGCGATGGGAGGACAGCAGCTCCGGTTCTCGGGCGACGTGTCGTGCGATCACTGAGCACGCCAGCTCCGGTTCGGACTTCAGAAGGGACGCCACCAGGTCGCGTGCCTGGAGGGCAGCCCGGTGAGTCACCAAGGGCCGATCGGACAACGCGAGAACGGCAAGGTGATGGAGGAGTGTCGCCGTCAGTGGCAGCGAGTCATCAATCAGATGTCTCATGCTTCGACGCAGCCGACGATCGAGCGCATCCGGGGCTTCCGCCCACGCGGCAAGAAGACGGGCCCGTGACGCCACCCCCGAGCCGGGACGCAGTTGTTCGGCTGATACCCCGAGCGTTCGACGGTAGATGTCCTCGTCGGTATGGCCGGCGTGATCAGACCAGGCGGCAGCCTCCAGAGCTCGCCCGGCTGCCTGGGCCGCGAGGGCGTACCTCCGTACTGCAGACCAAGCGGACTCCGCCCAGCCCTGTTCCAAACAGGCGAACAGCGCGTGGACCTCGCTCCGATTCGCTCGTGCCAGATCAGTCGCCAAACGTCGCTCGGCAGCGCTGGTCCGGGACGGACGGAACCAGGACACTTCCTCCGCGGCGGCACTCATGGCGACAACCGACGCGCGAAGACACCGCAACAGCTCCGGGAGCTGTTTCCCGACGGCCCGGCCAGAAGCGGTCCGTAAGCGCAGGATCTCCGCGGCGATCTCGTCGGTCTCCTGCTGAAGCCCGGGCAGGTCGGCGTCCCTCAACACGGACTTCCACTGAGCGCGGGTCACTGGCACGAAGGCGACGTCCTGCTGGCCTGTGATCTTCTCAGGAGGCGCGGAGAGATTCAGTTTTCGGACCACCGCTGGCGCCGCGGCACTGGACTCTCGGCCGACTGCGCCCAGTTGGTCGGGCAGGGATACGTCCATCAGCACAGGATGGCACCAGTGGCCTGCCCGAAGCCCGTCGTCTCACCGTATTCACCCGTGCCTGCGGACGCTGACAGTGCGGGCGTGGTGACTTCCCTCTAATCGGCAGGTCTGTGTGCGAGGGGCGAGGACTTGGTGCGACGCAGGCCGCCACGGGACGGATCGGCTATCAGGTGATGCCTCGCTGAGCAGGGAATAGCCGTCTACCTCCCCCGCTACCACGACAAGGCAGCTGCACCAAATCGCTGATTCTCCGGATTCTGATCCCGCTCGCCAGCATTTTGGCTGTGCGGCTTCGCCGCGTGGTAGGCGAAAGAACGGAAATCCGCTACTTCAGCGGTGATCACCCAGGAGACACGCGATGTGTAACCAGTCCAAGCCTGCCGTCGAGGCTGCCTTCCTGAACGTCCAGGGCGCCGCGAAGTACATGGGCATCTCGGTGAACACTCTCTACGTCTGGCGCCATCGCCGGCAGGGGCCGCCCAGCTTCCGGATGGGGCCCGGGGGGCGGGTGATGTACCGCCGAGAACTGCTCGATGCGTGGCTCAACGACCAGCAGCAGGCGGACTCGCGGTCGAATCCGGCTCTCAACCCCCTGAACGCAGCGCCGCGGCAGCGCGAACGGCGCCGTGCTGCTTGACCTGGAGAAACGGTTCCGGAGGGAAAAGCAGTATCCGGAATTTCATGCACGCGGAGATCGTCTGTGTGTCTGATCGCGACGCGACTCGCGCCGCGCGAACCGTGACCAGGCCAAGGAGAAGGTGCGCATGGCGGGCTACATCGAGGACCGGTGGCTCAAGAAGCGGCCGAACAAGGAGACGGGCAAGCGCGAACGCACGGGACTGTGGGGTAAGTGCACGCGGTACCGCGTCAAGGGGATACCGGGCGTCCGGGACCGTTCGTTTGACACGGTCACGGATGCCAAGGCGTGGCTGGCCGAGACGCAGACCGACGCACGACGAGGGGACTTCGTCGACGCGCGCGACGGCGCGATCAGCCTTCGTGAATATGTCGAGAAGCACTGGTGGCCGTCCCAGGTGCATCCCGCTCAGACGATGGAAAGCATGCGGCACCGGATTTGGGGACACGTGCTGCCGCAGCTCGGAGAGCTGGCGCTCAAGGACATCGGCGTCGCGGAGCTGCGTAGGTGGTCGGCCGATGTGCAGCGGTCACTGGCCTCAAGCACGGCGTATGTCGCATGGGTGTACCTCAAGGCGATCATGCAGGCTGCGGTCGAGGACAAGCGTCTGTTCCGCAACCCGTGCAAGGGCAGCAGCTCGATCAAGCCGCCGAAGAAGCCGGAGCGCAAGGCTCGCGCCTGGCAGCAGGATCGCGTTGATGCCGTACGCGAGGCGCTGGCCGACCGGTACCAGATCGCACTTGACCTCGGGGTCGGGTGTGGGCTCCGACAGGGTGAGGCGTTCGGGTTCAGCCCAGGCGACGTTCGTGGTGACTCGGTGCACGTAGAGCGGCAGATTCTCATGCATAAGTCGCAGCTCTACTTCGGTCCGCCCAAGGGCGGCAAAGAGCGCGACGCGCCCCTGCCGAAGGTTCTCGCGAAGCGGCTCCTCACGCACCAGGAGCGTTTCGAGTCGATCGACGTGACACTGCCTTGGCTGGATCCCGAGGAGCCCGACCTCGCACGCGGGGACCGGCGCAAGGTGACCGTCCCGCTGCTCGTCTACACCGGGCGTTGCGGTGCGATCAACCGCACCACCTGGAACACCAAGGCGTGGAAGCCCGCGCTCGCCGGCGCCGGAGTCATCCCGCCGCTGCCCAAGCAGCAGCCCGGCGAGAAGCCGTCGCGAGTCTGGGAACCCAGCCGCGAGCACGGCTTTCACGTCCTTCGTCATACATATGCTTCGGTGATGCTCGAAGCCGGAGAGTCGATCGTGTCGCTCGCGAAGTGGCTGGGGCACTCCGATCCGGCGTTCACACTCCGGACCTACACTCACTTCATGCCGCAGGCCGGCGCTCGTGGGCTGTCCGCGATCGAGGCGTGGTTCACGGATCTTGGCTGAAAGTCCCTGAGAAGTCCCAGAGGGCGAAAGAAGCCAGCCGGGTGCCGGTATATATGCAGGTCAGAGCGCGATCGCTCCGTGAGCAGGACAGAACCCGGCGTACAGCCCGACTCGTCTGCCGTTTCTTGCGGCTTTGCTTGTGGAAGGGCCTCTGACCTGCGTCGGAGGCCCTTTGCGGTCTTTGTGTCGTCGCCACGCAGCGCCGCCTGCGGGGACTTCGGCCGGGTTCCGGTCGAGCTTCAGCGCCGCAGCGCTTCCACCGGCTGGATACGGCTGGCCCGCCAGGCCGGATAGAGCCCGGCGACACCCCGGTCAGCAGACCGATGACGGGGGCCGCCACGACGGTGGCGGGGTGAATGACCGGGGTCCACTCGCGCGCTGTCGCGGTGCCGATGACGGCGAAGGTGCCGAGACTGGTGCCGACCGGCCCGCCGAGGGTGCCCAGCGCTCCCGACTCGGCCAGGAACTGGAAGGTGATGCGGAGGCCACGGGCACCCCTGACTGTCGCCGCCTGCGCTGTGTCCGAGACCGGCGAGGGCCTTCTGCGGCTGCCGTACGTCTTCCCCGTGGGCGCCGGGCTTGAGATTCCGGTACACCGGCAGTGTTCCGGTCAGTACGAACACCGGCCGGCCGGATATCTCCATGAGGACCCGGCCGGCCTTGAAGGTCTTGCCGGCCTGGACCAGAACCTTGGTGACGACCGGCTTGCCACCCTCGGCCGCGGACGCTGCGGGGGCGATGTCAACGGTCTGCGAGGCGGAGACCGTTCCCCGGGTCACCACGGTGTCGGAGAGGACCCGGCGCTCGACGGGCGCGGTCAGGACGTCGGGTTCGGGAGGTGCGGCTTCCACCGCAGCCTGCGCCGGTGACTGCACGAGGGTGGCGCCCCACAGACCGGCCCCGGAGAGCGCGAAGCCGCCCACCGCGAGGACGGCCACTGCTCTGTGCCGACGCGCGATGCCGCCCTTCCGGACTTCGTCCAACACGCCGACTCCCTCCCGTTCGAACGTAGTTGAGCTACCTGTAGGCGGCATGAGCGCCCATCAGTTGAACACCCCTCCTGACGATCGTCAACAAACTTTCACTTCCCGCCACGTTGACTCAAAGTGGCCCTTGAGCAGTGGGATTGTCGACTGATCTACTCGATCGCCGATCCATAAGGAGATGAGTTCATGCCAAGAATGCGGAGTGTCGGCCTCGTCGCAGCAGCCGTGGGTGCACTGCTTTTCGGCGGCGCTAGCGCGGCCGGCGCGGGCAGCTACAACGGCTCCTGCGAGAGCGCCGGCGGCGAGATCTGCCTGTACCGCAACTACGAGTTCGCCGGCGGGCTGTACGACACGGTCTACAGCAAGACGAACTACGACGGCTCGACCTACTACGGCACTTCCACGCTGATCGACAACACCCTGTCGTCAGCCAAGAACATGGACATGGTCAACAACGTCGGGTTCTACGCCGGCAAGAACTACACGGGAACCCTGGAGTACCTCCCGGCCGGCCTGTGGCTCCGCTCCGGCGACGACACCGCGTCGTCGCACTGCTTCAGCAGCAACGCCTACTGCCCGATCTGACCGATCCGACTGAAGGAGTCCACTGTGAGGAACTTCAAGAGAACCGCGGCGGTCCTGGCTGCCGCGGGTGCGCTGCTCGCCGGTGCCGCCGGGACCGCCAGTGCCGGTAGCTACAACGGCTCCTGCGAGAGCGCGGGCGGCGAGATCTGTCTGTACCGCTACGCGAACTTCGGCGGCAGTCTCTACGACACGGTCTACAGCAAGACGAACTACAGCGGCTCCACTTACTACGGCACCTCGGTGCTGATCGACAACACGATCTCCTCGGTCAAGAACCGCGACTACATCAACTCCATCGATGTCTTCACCGGCCAGAACTACACCGGCCTGCAGGTGCACGCCGACCCGGGCCTGGACCTGTGGGACATGGCGGTCTTCTGGGACGGCGCCACGGACGACGCGATCTCCTCCCACTGCTTCAGCAGCAACGCCTACTGCCCGTCCTGACCCGTCTGACGAGGAGGAATCCACTGTGAGGAACTTCAAGAGAACCGCGGCGGTCCTGGCTGCCGCGGGTGCGCTGCTCGCCGGTGCCGCCGGGACCGCCAGTGCCGGTAGCTACAACGGCTCCTGCGAGAGCGCGGGCGGCGAGATCTGTCTGTACCGCAACGCGAACTTCGGCGGCAGTCTCTACGACACGGTCTACAGCAAGACGAACTACAGCGGCTCCACTTACTACGGCACCTCGGTGCTGATCGACAACACGATCTCCTCGGTCAAGAACCGCGACTACGTCAACTCCATCGATGTCTACACCGGCCAGAACTACACGGGCGCCCGGACGCACGCCGGCCCGGGCCTGGATCTGTGGGACATGGCGGTCTTCGGGGACGACAACGCGGTCTCCTCCCACTGCTTCGAGAACAACGCCTACTGCCCCGGATGATGATCACACGGAACAGAACGGGCGGGCTGCTGCTCGTCGCCGCTCTCGTCTGGACGGCCGCGGGGTGTTCGTCCGGCGACAACCCCGGGGTTTCCGCCGCCAACGCGCAGGCGTACACGTCGCAGCCGTCGAAGACCTGGGGCGGCGTGGCGATCAGCCTGCCCGTGAACTCGTACACGGTTACCGCCCAGGAACGGGAGGTGCTCAGCCAGGCCGTCGCCACTCTGGCGAACGACTGCATGAAGGAGTACGGCTTCGACTGGCCGGCTCCGCTGCCGCCGTCGCCCCGGAACCTGAACGCCAACGCCCGTCTCTACGGGGTGACCGACCCCCAGTCGGTGGCCGTCTTCGGCTACCATCCCCCGCTTCCGAAGGGGATGACGGCCCGCCAGGCCGAGCAGGAGACCGTCAAGCAGCGCGCACACTACGCGAACGTCTCGCCAGCCGCGATGACGCTCTACAAGGGCGACGGCCCGTCGTCGGTGAAGGGCAAGAACGTCCCCAAGGGCGGCTGCCTCGGTGAGACGCGCCGGAAGCTGGGCCTGAGCGATGCTGCCACCATCGACGCCACTTTCAACAAGGTGAACCTCCAGGCCTCGCAGCAGGCGGCCAACAGCGCCCGGGTCAGCAGCCTCAACCGGCGCTGGGCCGCGTGCATGAAGGAGTCGGGGTACCACTACGAGGACCCGCTGGCGGCCGCCGGTGATCCGGCGTGGACGGCGGGCGAGGGGGGCGAGGGAAGCCAGGACAGCGACGCCGCGGGAACGGCGAAGCCGCGGGAGATCACCGTCGCCTCCAAGGATGTGAAGTGCAAGCAGCGGGTGGACTACGTCCGCGTCCACTCGGCGGTGGAGGCCGAGTTCCAGAACAAGCTGATCGAGAAGAACGTCACGGCGCTGTCCGCGGCCCGTGACACCTGGAAGTCGGCGCTCACCAAGGCGAACGAGCTCATGGGCAAGAGGGGCTGACGGCCCTGGGGTGAGAACCGCGCCCCAGACCGTTTCGCTCACCGGCCTCTGCGCACGACCGACCAGCCACGTCGGATCGTCCGGAGCACCGTGCCGGTGAGCGGCCCCCGTCGACGCATCGGGCCTTCGCGGTCCGCACCGCGCTACGGCGGCCCGCGATGACCTTCGTCGCGGACACACCCTCGGCCAGGGCTCAGGCGGAGCCTTCGTCCATCGCGAGCGTGCTCCGGATGCCGTGCCGCACGAAAGCGCGTGCCTGTTCCCCCCGCCGGACGCGCTCCGCCTGGCTGATCGGCACGGGAACCGCGTACCGGCGCTCGCGGATGTCGCGGACCAGGTCCGTGGGCGCACCGAGGTCCAGCAGTTCCGTCAGTGCCTCGCCCTTCGTGATCATCCGCCCGTCGCGCAGCGTGACCGCGGCGCGGGCCAGGACCAGCGGGCCGAGGTCCACCCAGATGTCCTGGAGCCAGAGGTGCGGTCTGCCGGTGGCCGCGAGCCAGTACTCCCGCAGGTCGCGCCGGATGTAGTCCTCCAACTGCCCGGGGAGGAGCGGCGGGAGCAGCTGAGCGGGTGGCGGTCCGTGGAGGGCGAGTCCGCCGTCGAGCAACTCCCGGCGGGTGACCGGGGTGACCGGGCGCTCCAGGATCATGCCGTGTGCCCAGGTGACATGGTCCGCCTCGGCCTCGGCGAGCGATGTCCTGGGCATGTACGAGCAGTGCAGCCTGGCCGCGGCCGGCTCCTCGTCCAGCAGCCGCTGGTGAACCTCCGCCAGCCGCTCCCGCTGCGCCGCCTCCAGCGGGCTCTCGACCACGGCGATGAGGTCGAGATCGCTCCGCCCCTCCTGGAAGTCGCCGAGCGCGAGCGAGCCGTGCGCCCAGACGGCCACCGCCGCCACCACCGGCCGTACATCGGCGACGAACCGCTTGAGCACCTGATCCGTTTCGGTCGCCGTCATGACCGGGATTCTCGCAGGGCGCCCTGCCGGACGCCACGGTTCCGCGCGATCACGACCCGCTGCCGGAAGGTCCCTGACGTACCGTCCGGACGCGGCCCCGTTGCCCGTAACCGTGTTGCGCCGCTGTGCCCGGTTCCGCGACAGCTGCGGACCCAGCGCCTTTTCCCACTGCCGCCGGGGTCAGCGACGGTTCGGGCCATGGCTCAGGACATTGATGACGCGGCCGTTCGGATCACGTACGAAGAAGCGGCGCACGCCCCATTCCTCGTCGTGCGGGCCGTACACGATCTCCGCTCCGGCGCTCACCAGCGCTGTGTGCGCCGCGTCCACGTCCGTCACCTCCACGCTCATGTCCGGGGTGACCGGTGCGGTCTTGTCGGCGGTCATGACACTGACCTGGGCGGCGGGTTGCGAGGGTGAGGCGAGCGTCATGATCCAGCCCTGGTTCATGACCTCCTCGAACCCCAGCAGCCCGTAGAACGCGGCATTGGCCCGCATGGCGTCGGCCTCGCCGTCGGGACCCGGGCCCGCTTCGACGGGGATGTTGGGGACGACACGCTGGACGGCCATCGGCTGCTCCTGTCACGTAACTGACTTCGTGTCACCGACAGTACGGGCGGCGTGGACGGGCTGTGTACCTCCGCACCAGCAGGGCCGCACGGCCCATTCCCGACCGCCCGGTCTGCTTTCGGCCGCCAAGCAGCCGGTTCAGGCGTTCAGTTGAGGGTGCCGACCTGGCTGGGTACGGTTTCGAGGGTGCGAAGCAGACGCTCACCGCGATCTTCGGCCATATCCAGAGTGGCCAGAACGGCCGGTGTCGAGATGCTCGGCAGGACGTAGTGCAGCAGGACCGAGATGCGCCGGCCGAGGTCCTCGCGGTTGGACAGGACCTGGGACATCACCTGGATCCCCGAGAAGGAACCGGCCAGCATCTCGGCGGTTTCGCCCGGGTCGACGTGCGGCAGCAGCTCGCCCTGGCCCTTCGCGGCCCGCAGCAGATGTTCGAGCCGGTCTATCCAGGCACGGAAGGGCGTGCCCCGGTCGAGCCCCTCCACGGCCTGGTCCATGGCCAGGCCGACACTGGCCCGTACCAGCGGCTCATGGCGCAGACGGTGGGCGAGGATCATTCCCTGGTCCACCAGCTCCTGGAGCTTGGTCAGCTGCGCGGGCAGCGGGTCGCTGTGCAGCTGTATGTCCATCACCCCGAGCGCGAGATCCTCCTTCGAGGCGAAGTGGAAGTAGAGCGCGCCCTTGGTCACCCCCGCCCGCGCGAGGATCTCGCTGATGGTGGCGCTGCTGTAGCCCCGCTCGTCGAACACCTCGGCGGCCGCCACCAGGATCGACCGTCGGGTCTGGATCGCGCGCGCCTGTTGTGCCATCAGCTTCTCTCTAGTGGTGGCGGGGTCGGTGTCTCATGGGGTTGGCTGGAAAGTAAAACCGGGCTGTCAGTATCTTACTGCGGGGCGGCTCGGCTCTATGACTCGGATCCTCCTGGGGGAACTTCATGGTTCAGATCACCTCACGCAGTGCTTCGGTGCCGGCCGGGATCGTCGGGGCCGAGGGGACCACTGGTCACGCCGAGGCCCCCGGCGGAGCTCCGGACTCCGCCACCGCCGCCGGAATGGAGCAACCGGTGCGAAGAGGGAGCTCCCAGGAACGCCTGAGACAGCTGGTCCACCGGCCCGACGCGCAGGACGTCTTTCCCACCGGACTGACCAGGCTGACCGACTCCCAGTTCTCGGTGTCGGCCCACTGGCCGCGGTCCCACCGCTTCTTCGCCCCGGTCGCGGGCCGCCACCAGGACCCCCTCCTGATCGCGGAGACCATGCGGCAGACCACCATGCTGATCGCGCACGCCGAGTTCGGTGTACCCCTCGGAGACGCCTTCGTGATGTGGGAACTGCGCTACGTCTCCGAGGCCGAGCGCCTCGTTCTGGGCGAGGAACCCTGGGACATCACGGTGGACGTGTCCTGCTCCCGGATACAGCGCCGCGGCCGGAGCCTGGGCTCCATGCACCTGGAACTCCTCCTGCACCGCCGCGGCACCGTACTGGCCTCCGGCGGCGGGCGGATCAGCTGCACCTCGGCGAGGGCGTACCAGCGGGTGCGCGGTGACCGCGGCGCCATGCTCGGCGCGCGCATACCCCTCCTGCCCGCCGTCGCTCCCCGCACGGTGGGCAGGACCTCCGAGCAGGACGTCGTTCTCGCGCCCGCGGCGGCCCCCGGCACCTGGGCGCTGCGGCTCGACACCCGGCATCCGACACTGTTCAGTCACGCCAACGACCACGTGCCGGGCATTTTGCTGCTGGAGGCCGCCCGGCAGGCCGCCCAGGCCGCCTCTCCCGGCCGCACCTTCCTCCCGACATCGATACAGGCCGACTTCCTCCAGTACGTGGAACTCGACCGTCCCTGCTGGATCGAGGCCCTGCCCGTCCCCGCCGACGGCACCTCGCCCGCCGGGGTACGCATACGGGCCGTCCAGAACGACGAACCCGCCTTCATCTGCACCCTCCGCACGCCGGATCTCCTTCAGGCCGGCCTCAGCGACACCCGGAGCCGCCGCCCATGACCACGCGCATCCTCATCACCGGCGCGGCCGGATTCGTCGGCAGCCGGGTGGCCGCCGCCGCTCGCGCCACACCCGGTGTCAGCCTCCGGCTGATGACCCACCGGACCGAGCTCGACGCCTCGGCCGCCGGCCCCGGCGTCGAGACGGTCCACGGGGATCTCGCCGATCCCGGGACGCTGCGCGGCAGCTGCGAGGGCGTCGATGCCGTGATCCACTGCGCGTCACACATCGGCTCCGGTGAGCAGACCGCCCGGACCGTCAACGAACACGGCACCCGGGCCCTGGTCGACGAGGCCGTCCGCAGCGGCGTCGGCCGGATCGTCCAGCTGAGCACCGCGTCCGTCTACGGCCGGGGCCCCTTCACGGCGCTGCTCCCCGGTATGGCCGAACCGGCCCCCGCCTCGGCCACCAGCCTGACCCGGGCCGCCGCCGAACAGCACGTCCTCGCGGCCGGGGGGGCCGTCCTGCGCCCGCACATCGTCCACGGGGCGGGGGACCGGTGGGCGATCCCCGGACTGGTCGCCCTGCTGCGTTACCTGTCGGCCGGGCCCGTCGGCTGCGACGCCCGTCATTCGATGATCGACGTGGGGACGCTGGGCCGTGCGCTGCTCGGGGCGGCGCTCTCCCCGAAGCAGCCGGCCGGCGTCTACCACGTGAACCATCCGCAGCCGGTGACCTGTTCGGAGCTGCTGTCGGAGGTCCTCACCGGACTCGCGCTGCCGTGGGCGCGGACGGAGATCGGACTGGACGAGGCCCGCGCCCGGCTGGCCGGTGTCCCGTACGCCAAGCACCATTTCGAGATGCTCACCGTGGACCACTGGTTCGCCGACGAGCGGGTCTGGGGGGACTTCGACTGCGCACCAGGTCCGGACTTCCGTACGTCCTTCGCCGAACACGCCCCCTGGTACCGGAAGTTCCTCAGCCGCTGAAGGGCCGCCGGTGGGCGGGCACGCACCCCGGCCGGTGCCTCACGCCCCGGCCGGTGCCGGGATCCTGGTGCCCGTCCCGCTCACCCGTACCCGGGTGTCGCCCGCCCGCAGGGTGACGGTGAGCGTGCCGGGCCGGCCCATGTCCTCGCCCTGGTGGAGGGTCAGCCCGGCGGCGTCCGGGACCAGGGACAGGGCGCGCAGATACGCGCCGAAGGCGGCGGCCGCCGCACCCGTCGCCGGGTCCTCGACCACCCCGCCGACCGGGAACGGGTCGCGGACGTGGAAGACGCTGTCCGAGGCCCGCCACACCAGTTGCAGCGTGATCAGGTCCAGCCGGTGCATGAGGGATTCGAGGCGCGCGAAGTCGTAGTCGAGCGCGGCCAGCCGCTCACGGGTCGCGGCGGCCAGCACCAGATGCCGGGCACCCGCGTAGGCGATACGGGGCGGCAGGGCCGGGTCGAGATCGGCGGCCGGCCAGTCCAGGGCGGCCAGCGCCTCCGTCAGATCGTCCGGGGCGATGTCCGTGACATGCGGTTCCACGCTGGTGAGGGTGGCCCGCAGCTCGGTGCCCTCGCGGACGACGGTGACCGGCACCGGTCCGGCGGCGGTGGCGAACTCCAGGTCCCCGGGGCCGTCCCGTTCGGCGAGGGCCAGGGCTGTCGCGACGGTGGCGTGCCCGCAGAAGGGGACCTCGGCCTTCGGGCTGAAGTAGCGGATCGCGTAGCCGCGTGCGCCCGGCGCCGCCGCCTCGGTCCGCCCGGTCAGGAAAGCCGACTCGCTGTAACCGAGATCCGCCGCCACGGCGAGCATCGCCGTCTCGTCGAGACCGGACGCGTCCAGCACGACGCCGGCCGGATTGCCGCCCTCCGGGTCGGCGGAGAAGGCGGTGTAGCGCAGGACCGGGGAGTGGGAGGGCTCGCTCATGTGCCGCACAACCGTGGCGCGGTCCGGGGTATTCCCACAGGTCCCGGACCGCGCCGGCCGGCTCAGTGGCAGTTCTTGGTGCCCTTGCCCGACTTCGTCCAGGAGCAGGAGTCCAGCAGCTTGCCGTTCGGCTTGATCAGCCGCGCCTTGTCACCGGTGTTGTTCCAGACGTACGAACCGCGGTTCCAGTACACATGGCCGGAGCTGACCTTGCCCCTGCCGGTGTGGACCTTGACGGTCTTGCCCGCGCTGACGTTGTAGCTGCCGAAGGTGAAGGTGTAGCCGGTGTTGTCCTTGAGCTTGTAGCCCTTGAGCTGCACCTTCGACTTGGTGTTGTTGTGGATCTCGACCCATTCGGCGTTGAGCGAGCTGTTGGAGCGGGTGTCCTTGCCGGGGCTGTCGTACTGGATCTTGCCGAGGTGCACTCCGCCCTGGTGCGCGGCGGCCGAGGCCGGCGCCGCGACGAGCAGCGAGCCGGCGAGGGCGGTGGTTGCGGCCAGAGCGAGAGGCGCCGCGGTGCGTATGCGCATTCCGTGTTCCTTATGTGGAGTTCCGGTGAAGAGCAGTGAGCATAAGGGCAGCGCGCGCTTGCCGGACCGGCTGGGGAGTCTTTCCAGCCGATTTTGGTCGCTTCGACGTGATGGTTGATCAGTTCTGTTTCTTTTGAGGGCTGTTCTCGACCGGTTCAGCTGAGTCTGGCCGGCTCCGGTCGACGGTCAGCCTCGGCCCACGTACGGCATGGCCGTCGCCAGTACCGTTGCGAACTGGACGTTCGCCTCCAGCGGCAGCTCCGCCATGTGGACCACGGTCCGCGCCACGTCCGCGGCCGCCATCACCGGCTCCACGGCCAGCTCGCCGTTGGCCTGGAGGATTCCGGTCCGCATCCGCTCGGTCATCTCGGTCGCCGCGTTGCCGATGTCGATCTGCCCGCAGGCGATCCGGTACGGGCGCCCGTCCAGCGACAGCGACTTCGTGAGGCCGGTCAGCGCGTGCTTGGTCGCGGTGTAGGCGACCGAGTGCGGGCGCGGCGCGTGCGCGGAGACCGAGCCGTTGTTGATGATCCGTCCGCCCTGCGGGTCCTGCTCCTTCATCTGGCGGTACGCCGCCTGCGCGCACAGGAACGCCCCCGTCAGGTTCACGTCGACCACCGTGCGCCAGTCGTCGTACGCGAGGTCCTCGACCGGCACGCCGCCCGGACCGAAGGTGCCCGCGTTGTTGAAGAGCAGATCGAGACGGCCGAAGGACTCGCGCACCGAGGAGAAGAGCGCGTCCACCTCCCCGGGGTGCGAGACGTCGGTGGGAACGGTGATCACCCGGGCGTGCTCACCGGCCAGTTCGGCGGTCCCGGTGAGCGGTTCGGGGCGGCGGCCCGCCAGCGCCACCGACCAGCCGGCGCCGGTCAGGGCGAGGGCCACCGCACGGCCGATCCCGGAGCCCGCGCCCGTGACCACGGCCGTCTTCGTCTCGGAGTTCAACAGTTTGTTGCTCATGGTGCGGCAGCGTACGCCCGGGGTCCGGGCCGGGCGAAGGGTCCCGGCCGTCCTCCCTTCCGGCGGCCGTCCCCTCGTCCGGCGGCCGTCCGGCCGCCGGACGGCCGCCGGTGCGGTCCGGTCGAACGGTGCCTCCGGATGGCTGGTTCGCGCTCCCCGGAGTGATTCCGGCACGGGCACCGGCGATTCCCCGGCCGTCCGGCCCGGAGTTAATGATCATGGTCCTGGGTGCATATGCGGAGTTTGCCCCCGGGGACCCATTCCTGCCGCATTCCTCATCCCGGCGACGCCCGCACGACGCGAGCACGACAACCGCTGGATGTGCTGGGCCGGTGGACTTCCCCTCACATCACCAGTCAGGGGAGGGACAGATGACGCACTCATCGCACCAGCAGGAGCAGGAGCTGCGCGACGCCGCCCGGCACACGGGCCGCCGTCGTTTTCTCACCGTCACCGGTGCCGCCGCCGCGCTCGCCTTCTCGGTCGGGCTGCCGACCGCGGGGGCCGCGGGCGCCGCCGAGCTGGACGCCCGGCAGATCGGCGAGGACCCGTTCACCCTCGGCGTCGCCTCCGGCGACCCGCTGCCCGACTCCGTCCTGCTGTGGACGAGGCTCGCCCCCCGACCGTACGAGCCCGACAGCGGACTGCCCCGCGCCCGCGTCGAGGTGCGCTGGGAGCTGGCCCGCGACGAGCGCTTCACCCGTGTCGTCCGGCGCGGTTCCGCCACCGCCCACCCGGAGTTCCACCACAGTGTCCACGTGGCGGTCAGGGGCCTGGACGCCGACCGCGTGCTCTACTACCGCTTCCGCGCCGGCAAGTGGACCAGCCCGGTGGGCCGGACCCGCACCGCGCCCGCCCACGGGGCCCGCAACAGCGAACTGCGCCTGGCCGCCGTGTCCTGCCAGGCCTACCACGACGGCTACTTCACCGCCTACAAGCACCTCGCCCAGGAGGACGTCGACGTCGTCTTCCACCTCGGTGACTACCTCTACGAGTACGCCGTGACCGCGACCGGCGGGGCCCGCAACTACACCGACCGCACGCTGCCCGCCCTCTTCAACCGGGAGACGGCCACGCTGGAGGACTACCGGCTGCGGTACGCCCTCTACAAGTCCGACCCCGATCTGCGCGCCGCCCACGCCGCGCACCCCTTCGTCGTCACCTGGGACGACCACGAGACCGAGAACAACTACGCCGGGGACATCCCCGAGAACGACGTGCCGCCGGAGGAGTTCCTGATCCGCCGGGCCGCCGCCTACCGCGCGTACTGGGAGAACCAGCCGCTGCGCGCCCCGCAGCGGCCGACCGGCCCGGACATGAGGCTCTACCGGCGCCTGCAGTTCGGCAGGCTCGCCCAGTTCGACATCCTCGACACCCGCCAGTACCGCAGCGACCAGGCGTACGGCGACGGCTGGCAGACCCCCGGACCCGAGTCCGAGGACCCGGCGCGCACCCTGACCGGCGCCGCCCAGGAACGCTGGCTGATCGACGGCTGGCGCCACTCGCGGGCCACCTGGAACGTCGTGCCGCAGCAGGTCACCTTCGCCCAGCGGCGCGACGTACCGACCGACGCCTACAAGCTCTCGATGGACTCCTGGGACGGATACCCGG
This sequence comes from Streptomyces sp. NBC_01260, assembly GCF_036226405.1. Classification (NCBI taxonomy): domain Bacteria; kingdom Bacillati; phylum Actinomycetota; class Actinomycetes; order Kitasatosporales; family Streptomycetaceae; genus Streptomyces; species Streptomyces sp. NBC_01260. The sequence continues at coordinate 6,201,722 of NZ_CP108464.1, forward strand.
CGTCCCGGGACCGGATTCTCAAGGGCGCCGAGTCCGCCGGGGTGGACAACCTGATGGTGCTGACCGGCGATGTCCACGTCGGCTACGCCTTCGACCTGAAGCGGGACTTCGACGACCCCTCGTCCCGCACCGTCGGCACCGAGATCGTCGCCACGTCCATCACCAGCGGCAAGGACGGCTCGGAGAAGCCGGCCAACTGGAACAACCTGACGCAGGCCAACCCGCACCTGAAGTTCTACAACGGACGCCGCGGGTACGCCGTCGTCACGCTCCAGGAGCGGCAGGCGCGGGCCGACTACCGCACGGTGGCCGCCGTCACCAAGCCCGGTTCCCCCGTCACGACGGCCGCCTCCCTCGTCACGGAGGTCGGGAACCAGGGCCTCACCCCGGCCTGATCCGCACGAGCGGCCCTGGAGCGCGACCGCCGCCCAGGGCCTCTCGTCAGAGCGCGTCCACCGGGTAGCGGACGCCGATGCGCTCACGTACCGCATCGAGCGTCCGCATCACCGCGAGCGACCCGTCCAGCGGTACCAGCGGGGACTCCGTCTCGCCCGCCCGGATCGCCCGCATCACCTCGGCCGCCTCGAACTGCATCCCCGACAGGCCCTGCGGGCCCGGCCCGGAGGTGATCTCCTCGGGCTCGCGGTCCGCCCGGTGCAGCACGAAACGCTGCGGGTAGAAGAAGCTGTCCGGGAAGTCGATCCGCCCGGCCGTCCCGATGACCGTGGCGGCCGTCGGGTGGTGCCCGACGATCGAGCAGGCGAGCAGGGCGGTGGCGCCCGAGTCCCAGCCCAGCAGCATCCCGGTGTTCAGGTCGACGCCCTCCGGCGACAGCAGCGCGTCCGCCTGCACCCGGTCCGGCTCACCCAGCAGCAGCTGCGCGAACGACACCGGGTAGACCCCGAGGTCCAGCAGCGCACCGCCGCCCAGCGCGGGATCGCGCAGCCGGTGCCCGGCGCCGAAGTCACCGGTGAAGCCGAAGTCGGCCTGCACGGTACGGATCTCGCCGATCGCCCCGTCCCGCACCAGCTCGGTCATCCGCCGGATGACCGGGTTGCAGTACGTCCACATGGCCTCCATCAGGAAGAGGCCGCGGTCCCGGGCGAGCTTCACCAGGTCCAGCGCCTCGGACTCGTTGAGCGTGAACGCCTTCTCGCACAGCACGTGCTTCCCGGCCTCCAGCGCGAGCGTGGCCGCCTCCCGGTGCGCCGAGTGCGGCGTGGCCACGTACACCACGTCGACCTCGTCGTCGGCGACGAGTCCGGCCCAGCTTCCGTACGCCCTGGGTATCGCGAACCGCTCGGCGAACGCCTTCGCCGAGGTGTCCGTACGGGAGGCGACGGCCACCACCTCCGCATCGGGCATCGCCAGCAGGTCAGCGGTGAAAGCCGCCGCGATGCCACCGGTCGCCAGCACGCCCCAACGGACAGTCCTGCTCATGCACGCTCCCAAAAAGGTATCGACCATTCCCGCTGAGCTGAGAGCATAGAGGCGGATTCAACAACAATGGAGATGAGAATGCCGGAGAGCGGCGTCAGCCGGGCCCAGCACGCACACATAGCCGACACCGGCGCCGGGACCGGACTTCCCGGCGGGCCCGTCACCTCTCCATCCCGGCAGGCCGCCACGGCGGCGGCCCGGCGCACCGGACTTCTCGTCACCCTGGTCCTCGGCGGTCTGACCGCGCTGCCGCCGCTGTCCATGGACATGTACCTCCCGGCGCTGCCCGCCGTCACCGACGCGCTGCACGCACCCGCCTCGACCGTCCAGCTCACCCTCACCGCCTGCCTCACCGGGATGGCGCTCGGCCAGGTCGTCGTCGGACCGATGAGCGACCGCTGGGGCAGGCGCCGTCCGCTGCTCATCGGCATGATCGTCTACGTCTTCGCCACCGCGATCTGTGTCTTCGCCCCGACCGTCGAACTCCTCATCGGCTTCCGGCTGCTCCAGGGCCTCGCGGGCGCGGCCGGTATCGTCATCGCCCGTGCGGTGGTGCGTGACATGTACGACGGCATGGAGATGGCCAGGTTCTTCTCCACACTCATGCTGATCTCCGGCGTCGCCCCGGTCATCGCCCCCGTCATCGGCGGACAGGTCCTGCGGATCACCGACTGGCGGGGCATCTTCGCCGTCCTCACCGTGATCGGCATCCTCCTCACCCTGGTCGTCTGGAAGTGGCTGCAGGAGACCCTGCCGGCCGGGGAACGGCACACCGGCGGCATCGGCGACGCGCTGCGCACCATGCGCGGGCTGCTCGCCGACCGCGTCTTCACCGGCTACATGATCGCGGGCAGCCTGGCCTTCGCCGCCCTCTTCGCGTACGTGAGCGCCTCGCCGTTCGTCGTGCAGGAGATCTATGGCGCCTCGCCGCAGACCTTCAGCCTGCTCTTCGGCGTCAACTCGGTCGGCCTGATCGTCGTGGGCCAGATCAACGGCAAGATCCTCGTCGGGCGGATCAGCCTCGACAAGGCACTCGGCTTCGGGCTCGGTGTCATCGTGCTGGCCGCGACGGCGCTGCTGCTGATGACGTCCGGGGTCTTCGGCGACGTCGGACTCCTCCCGGTGGCGTCCGCACTCTTCGTCCTGATGTCCGCGATGGGTCTCGCGATGCCGAACACCAACGCGCAGGCCCTGATGCGCACCAAGCACGCCGCCGGGTCCGCCTCCGCGCTGCTCGGTACGTCGTCGTTCCTGATCGGCGCCATCGCCTCGCCGCTCGTCGGGATCGCGGGGGAGGCGACGGCCGTACCGATGGCCGTCGTGCAGCTCGTGTGCGCGGTGGGCGCGATGACGTGCTTCCTGGTGCTGTGCCGGCCCTGGCAGCAGGTGGCCGCGAGGCCGTGACGGGCAGCGGGCCGGGCCGTGGCGCGTGAGGCGTACGGCCCACCCGCGGGCCGGCCGTCAGTCCGCCGGGACCGACTCCGCCCGCGGATAGCCGATCAGGTGGAGCCGCTCCTTCTCGTCCGTCCAGCGGAACAGGCCGACCCCCTGTGCCCCCTCCGCGGAGGGCACCCGCACATTCGAGGACAGCGCGTCCGTCGTGCCGGCGGTGACCTCGACCTTGACCGGGAAGCCGACACCGGCCAGTACGTCCGCCGCGTTGCGCACGCTCGTCGCCCCGTACGCCGTGCCGTCGTCGGTCACCGACGCCAGCGTCAGCGCCTTCGCGCCCGCGCCGTTCTCGAAGCAGTAGCCCTTCCTGGCGCTCAGGTCGAACGCGAGGTTCCCGGCCACCAGATAGCTGCCCGAGGGCGAGACGACGGCCTGCGGGTACTGGCCCGGCTCTATCGCCGGTTTGTGGCACTCCACCGAGACCAGCGGCCTGCCCGTCTCCGAGTTGTGCACCGTCCACAGATCATGGGTCGCGGCGCTCTTCGACTTCTTGTCCAGCTGCCACTTCGCCAGCACCACGCCGCGGGCCACCGATGTCGGGATGCCGCTCTGCCGGTCGGTGCCCTTGGGCGCGACGTTCCGGCTGAACCAGCCGTTCTGCACCCAGAACTCCCGCGCACCGCTCACCAGCAGGCCCTTCGAGGTGAGCCCGCGCACCTCGGTGAGCTGCTTGCAGGACCCGCAGCCCTTCGGGTACTTCAGCGACTGGGCCGGGACCTTGCTGATCCTGCCGGTCTTCGGGGACACCACCACGCTGTTGCTCCGGCCGTCGGTGATCAGGATGCCGGGACCGGTCGCGGTGATGGTCGGAACCGTGTTCCACGGCACCTCGACGCGCTGCCGGGCGCCGTCCTCCACGCTGTACACATCGAGGGAGACGATCGTGTCGGGCGGGGTGAGCGCGTTCTCGCCGATCTCCCCGTACGCCCAGGTCACGAAGTACTCGTGATCGTCCGCGGTGACCGTGAGCAGCTTCGGGAAGTGGTTCGCGGCCGGCGGCCGCCACTTCTCGCCGCTCCAGCCGGCCCGCCCGGTATCCGCGTCGATGGTCCGTATCCGGTACTGGCCCCCGGCGGCCCGCACCAGGTACGCCAGCCGCCCCGTCGTCCTGGAGAGCGCGTAGTCGGGTGAGGTGCCGACGAGCTCCCAGCCGCGCTGTGTCGTGTACGCGGACGGGACGGGCAGCCGCGTCGCCGGACCGGTGCTCTTCTTCACCGGCTTCTTCGCCTTGCCGTCGTCCTTGCCGCCACCGCCACCGCAGGTGGCCAGCAGAAGCAGCAGAGCGAGCACCAGCACTCCGGCGACCAGGGTCAGGCGCACGATCTTCTGTCTCATGGTCCCCCCGATGAGCAATTCCCGACGTCGCGCCGGTCAGCGTAGCAACTGGCCGGTGACTGTCCGAAGTTCGGTTCTGCGGACGTTCTGTCCCCGTTCTCACGGAGTACGGGAGTGGGTGGAGCCCGGCCCGCTCCACCTACAATTCGTCGGTGAACGTCACCCTCCCCACCGCGGACGCCCTGCGTGCGGCACTGGCCGGACTCCTCGACGGGCTGCCGCCCAAGCAGGCCGCCCAGGCCGTCGACCGGCTCATCGCCAGCTACCGGGGGACCACTCCCACCGACGCCCCGGTGCTCCGCGACCGCTCGGATGTCGCCGCGTACGCCGCCTACCGGATGCCCGCCACCTTCGAGGCGGTCCGGTCCGCCCTCCACGCCCTGCGCGAGGCCGCCCCGGACTGGGTGCCCGCCACCCACACCGACGTCGGCGGCGGCACCGGAGCGGCGAGCTGGGCGGTCGCCGGGGCCTGGGAGGGGCCGCGGACCACCGTCCTGGACTGGGCCGAACCCGCGCTCGCGCTCGGCCGCGAACTGGCCGGCGCCTCCGGCGTCCCGGCGCTGGACTCCGTCGAGTGGCAGCGGGCCCGGATCGGCGAGGACCTCGATCTCGCCGTCACGGACCTGGTGACCGTCTCCTACGTACTCAACGAGCTGACGCCGCAGGCCCGCACCGCACTCGTCGACGCCGCGGGCCGGGCGGCGCAGGCCGTGGTGATCGTCGAGCCCGGCACCCCCGACGGCTACGCCCGCGTCATCGAGGCCCGGGACCGGCTGATCGCCGCCGGGTTCACCGTCGCCGCGCCCTGCCCGCACAGCGACGCCTGCCCCATCGTGCCGGGCACGGACTGGTGCCACTTCTCGGCCCGGGTGAGCCGCTCCTCGCTGCACCGGAAGGTGAAGGGCGGCTCACTGCCGTACGAGGACGAGAAGTTCAGCTACGTGGCGGCCACCCGCTTCACCACGTCGCCGGTGGAAGCCCGGGTCACCCGCAGACCGCAGATCCGCAAGGGCCAGGTGCTGCTGGAGCTGTGCACCCGGGACGAGGCCCTCCAGCGGGCCACGGTCACCAAGCGGCACGGCGAGCTGTACCGGGCCGCCCGGGACACCGACTGGGGCGACGCCTGGCCGCCCCCCGCGCAGGATGCCGGCTAGCCGCGCAACTCCTGGGTGCAGCACTTCACGCTGCCGCCGCCCTTGAGCAGCTCGCTCAGGTCCATCGGCACCGGCTCGAAACCGCGCGCCCGCAGCGGGTCGAACAGGCCGCCGGCGGCCTGCGGCAGCAGCACGTGGCGCCCGTCGCTCACCGCGTTCAGCCCGAGCGCGGCGGCGTCCGCCTCGTCCGCGATCAGCGCGTCGGGGAAGAGCCGGGCCAGCACCGCGAGGCTGCCCGGTGAGAAGGCGGCCGGGTAGTACATGATCTCGTCGGTCGCGTCGTCGAGCACGCTCAGTGCCGTATCCAGGTGGTAGTAGCGCGGATCGACCAGGTCCAGGCCGATCACCGGCCGCCCGAAGAACTCCTGGGCCTCGTTGTGCGAGAGCGGGCTCGACCGGAAGCCGCGCCCGGCCAGCAGATACGAGGAGGTCACCGCGAAGTCGCCCTCGCCCTCGTTGACATGGGCCGGCTCGTGGATCTCGGTGAATCCGTTGTCGCGGAACCAGTCGCGGTGGGCGGCCGCCTCGGCGAACCGCTCCTGGTACGCGAACCGGGCGCCCAGCACCCGGCCGTCGACCACGGTGGCCCCGTTGGCGGCGAAGACCATGTCGGGCAGCTCGGGGTGGGGGGCGAGCAGTTCGACGGTGTGGCCCAGCGCGCGGTAGCGGTCGCGCAGATCCTCCCACTGGGTCTGCGCCAGCGGGAGGTCCACGGGTTTGGTGGGGTCCATCCACGGGTTGATGGAATACGTCACCCTGAAATGTGCCGGGGCGCACATCAGGTAGCGGCGGGGTGTGGCTTCACGAGGCAACTAGGGCTCCTCACGAATCGTCGCGGCGGCATTGGTGGCCGCTGCGGCCGGTGCGTCGCACGGGTGTGTGCGTGAGCCCATGGTGCGCCGTCCGGGGCCCGGCGCACAGTGAACCGATCGGGTTGTTCCCGAGGAGTAATGAGACGATACGTATCGGCTCGTACCGCTGTTAGATTGGCCGGCATGGCAGAGAACCGGCCCCCCGACTCCAGTCGCCGCAGCGAGCGGTCCCGCCGAGCGATCCACGACGCGGCGCTCGGCCTGGTCGGCGAGGTGGGGTACGGGCGGACGACCATCGAGGCCATCGCCGCCCGCGCGGGTGTCGGGAAGCAGACGATCTACCGCTGGTGGCCCTCCAAGGCGGCCGTGCTCCTGGAGGCGTTCATCGACCTCGGGAACCGGGCGGCGCAGGACGCGGGGGAGCAGGCCGCCGGATTCCCCGACACCGGGGACCTCGCGGCCGACCTCAAGCTCGTCCTGCGGGCCACCGTGGACGAGCTGAACGAGCCGGCCTTCGAGGCGCCGACACGGGCCCTCGCCGCCGCCGGAATCGTCGATCCGCAGCTGGGCGCCGAATTCGTGCAGAAGCTGCTGGACCCCGGGCTCCAGCTCTACGCCACCCGGCTGCGGGCCGCGCAGGAGGCGGGGCGGGTACGGGCCGACATCGACCCGCGGATCGCCCTGGAGCTCCTCGTCGGCCCACTCACCCACCGCTGGCTGCTGCGGACCCTGCCGCTCACCCACGCGTACACGGACGCCGTCGTCGACTACGCCCTGCACGGACTCGCGACCCCCTGAACCGCATCCGTCATTTCATGACAAGAGGTGTGATAGTGCTCACCTCATGCCGTCGATCTCCGCACCTCGCTTCGGGACTCTGGCCACCCGAGGCGCAGGATGGTGGGACCATGGGCAGGAGCAACGCTGAGGTAAGGGGATAGATGGGCGCCGATTTCGGCCGTGGTCGCGGCTCAGAGAGCAAGTTTTCCCACTGGCTGCGCCGACGACCCAAACCGCAGCAGAGCGAGGTCGACGGCACCGCACGGGAGGCACTGCTCCTGGCTGTCGCCGAGGCCGGAATGCCGATTGCGCCCGCCGCCCATCCGGTCGGCTACCGGTGTTCGTGCGAACGCATGGGCTGTCCCACTCCCGCCAGGCATCCGATCTCGTTCGCCTGGCAGACGCAGTCCACCACCGACCGGTCCCAGATCGAGCGCTGGGCCGGCAGCCAGCCGCAGGCCAACTTCATCACGGCGACCGGCATGATCCACGATGTTCTCGACGTCCCGCTGTCGGCCGGTGCGCAGGCGCTGGAACGGCTGCTCGCCGCCGGTATCGAGGTGGGCCCGGTGGCCCGGTCCGGCGACGACCGGATGCTCTTCTTCACGGCGACGCGGGGTACGCCGGAGGACGAGGACGAGTGGTGGCCGTGCGAGCTGGACTGCCACCCCGAGACGATGGACGAGCACCCCGGGCTGCGATGGCACTGCCGTGGCAGCTATGTGCTGCTGCCGCCCGCGCGGCTTCCGGGTGAGCTGGATGTGCGGTGGCTGCGGGGGCCGGAGAATCCGCTGCCGGATCCGCTCACGCTGCTGGAGACGCTGACCGATGCGTGTGCGCGGTTCGTCGGCTCCGCGGAGCAGAGTGATGTCGACCATGAGTCGGTGGCCTGGCCGCTGAGCCGGTAGGCGGTGGCCTGGGCGGGGACCGGGTGCCGGGCGTCCGGCGGTCGGCTTCGTCCTCAATCGCCGGACGGGCTGACGGATGCCCTCAATCGCCGGGTGGGCTTGGTTTGCCGGTGGGCTCGGTTTGGTTCGGGGGTTATGAGCCCTTGGCCGATGTCAGGCCCGGCAGGCGGTTCAGGACGGTCACCTTGCCCGTTTTCGCACCCTTCTTCGGGACGTACACCAGCTGGCCGGAGACCCGCTCCTTCGTGAGGGTGCTCTTCACCTCGCCGGACAGCAGCGCCCGCACGTCCGGGGTGACCGCCGGGCGCAGCCCCTTCGCCGCGGTCTGCCGTTCGAAGTGCTTGCTGCTGAAGAAGACCAGCGCCCCGCCGTCTTCCGTCTTCAGGCCGAGCGGGCCGAACGCGCCGCTGTCCAGCGGCTGGTCGATGTACTGGTACGAGAACCCCGCCCGCCGGGTGTTCTGGCGTGTGGTGCGCCACAGCGAGGTGGACGGCCCGGGGGCGAACACATCGGGCGTGCCCTTTTGCAGGTAGCCCGTGTACTGCTCGCTCAGCTTCTCCGGGGCCACCGCCAGCTCGGCGCTGTCCGCCTTCACCGGCTCGGCCCGGCCGTCGCCGTCCTTCGCGAATCCGGGCAGCTGCGACGGGGCGACGACCGACAGATAGACGGCCTTCCACCCGGCGCCGGGACCGGACTTGACGAAGACGATCAGCCAGCGGGTGTCCTGCTTGCCGTTGTCCTGATCCCGGTTGGAGTCGGTGTCCGCGACGAACCACCGCGGCCAGCCCGCCTTCTTGGGGATGACGTAGGTCGCGTCGGTCAGCTCCAGCGTCCGGTGGTTCGCATTGCCGTTCGGGCTGTTCTTCTGCCGGGCCGTCAGACCCGCCTGATTGATCGCACCGAGCGAGCCGCCGACCTGGTCCTCGTCCAGCGCCGGATCGTAGGCCTTGTCCGCCGCGTTGTAGGCGGCGGTGAACTCCTTCAGGGCCTGCCCGGCCTCAGATCTCGTCGCCGCCGGCACGACTTCCAGCTCGCCGTGCACCGTCACGCACCCGCTCGCCGTCATGCTCAGGACCGTCGCCGCCGCGAGTCCCGTCGCCAGCCGAACCGGCCTCAGACTTCTCATCCGTTGCTTTCTGCGCCTTCTGATCCGTCGCCCCCACTGACCGTGCGAACCCTACCGGGGCGAGGAACAGTGCGAGTGTGGGGATCAGATACAGCGCCCACACCGTGATCTGAAGAACAGTCGGATCGGGCTGGAAGTTGAAGGTGCCCTTCAGCAGCGTGCCGTACCAGCTGTCCGGCGGAATCGTGGCGCTGATGTCGAACGCCCGGTTCTGCAGACCGCCGAGGAACTCGGCCTCCTGGAGATCGTGCACACCGTAGGCGAGCACACCCGCCGCGACGACCACCAGCATGCCGCCGGTCCAGGTGAAGAACTTCGCCAGGTTGATCTTCAGCGCACCGCGGTAGAACAGCCAGCCCAGCACCACCGCGGCGGCGATGCCCAGCACCGCACCGATCATCGGATGCCAGCCGTCGTCCGCCGCGTGCACCGCGCGCCACACGAACAGCGAGGTCTCCAGGCCCTCCCGGCCCACCGCGAGGAGCGCCGTGGCGACGAGTGCGCCGGTACCCATCGCGAGCGCCGCGTCGAGCTTGCCGTGCAGCTCCGACTTCAGGTGCCGGGCGGTGCGCCGCATCCAGAAGACCATCCAGGTGACCAGGCCGACCGAGAGGATCGACAGCGAACCGCCGAGCGCCTCCTGCGCCTTGAACGTCATCTCCTGGGAGCCGAATTCGAGCCCCGCGCCGAACGCCAGGCTGACGACGATCGCGATGCCGACACCGACCCAGATCGGCAGCAGCTTGTTCCGGTTGCCCGTCTTCACCAGATACGCGATGAGAATGCAGACGACCAGGCTGGCCTCAAGGCCCTCGCGCAGGCCGATCAGGAAGTTACTGAACACGATTCGGATCCCTTTCCGCTTCGGGGTACTTGAGAACGACTACGAGAACAGCGCACGGCCCCACCAGTCGTCCTTGTCGCGGACGCCCGGCGGGACGGCGAAGTGCGCCGAACCCACGTGCTGGATGTACTCGTTGAGCGCGTCGTGTGCCGCCAGCCGCCGCTGGAGCGGTACGAACGCTTTTCGGGTGTCGCGCTGGTAGGCGAGGAAGAACAGCCCGGCGTCGAGGCGGCCCAGGCCGTCCGTGCCGTCGGTGAAGGAGTAGCCGCGCCGCAGGATCGTCGCCCCGGCGTTGCTGTCCGGGTGCGCGAGCCGTACGTGGGCGGTCGGCAGCATCGCCTTCAGGAACGGCTCGTCGCGCTCCTTGGCCTTGCCGACCGGGGCGCCCTCGCCCTTGTCGCGGCCGAAGACGTCCTCCTGCTCCTGGAGCGGGGCGCGGTCCCAGGTCTCGATGTGCATCCGGATGCGCCGGGCCACCAGGTAGGAGCCCCCGGTCATCCACCCCGCCCGGTCCTTCCCGCCGACCCAGACGTGCTCGTCCAGGGCCGCGGTGTCGGTGCCGGCGATGTTCCGGGTGCCGTCCTTGAAGCCCATCATGTTGCGGGGGGTCTGTGCGCCGGGCGTCGTCGAGGACGTCTTGCCGAAGCCCAGCTGCGACCAGCGGATCGCGGTGCGGCCCATGCCGATCCTGGCCAGGTTGCGGATGGCGTGCACCGCCACCTGCGGGTCGTCCGCGCAGGCCTGGACGCACAGGTCGCCGCCGCTGCGGGCCGCGTCCAGGTTGTCGCCGGGGAACCTGGGCAGATCGACGAGCGCGTCGGGCCGCTTGTCCTCCAGGCCGAACCGCCCCTTGGCGAACAGCGAGGGACCGAAGCCGATCGTCAGCGTCAGCCGGGACGGTTTGAGACCCAGCGCCTCGCCCGTGTCGTCCGGCGGGGCCTCGGCCAGGCCGCCGTACGCCCCGTCGCCGACCGCGTGACCGGCCGTCATCCGCTCGGCGGCCCGGGTCCACTCCTTGAGCAGCGCGACGAGTTCGGCCCGGTCCTTCGTGGTCACGTCGAACGCGGCGAAGTGCAGCCGGTCCTGGACGGCGGTGGCGATTCCGGCCTGGTGCGCACCGTGGAACGGCACCGCCGCGCCACTGTCCGCGGCCGGGACCTGTGTGTCGTCGGAACGGACCGCGGCGACGGCACCTCCGGCCGCCACCGCGCCCAGTGCGAGTCCGGCGCCGCCCCAGCCGAGCAGCGCCCGCCTGGAGGGTGCGCCGCCGGGGCCCTGCGCCGCCGGGGCCCCGGAATCCGGGCCCTCGGCGTCGGCGGCCGTGTTCTGCGTCTCCTCGGACATGCCCGGATCCCCTCGCCGACTCGTTACTTGGTCACCGCGGCGGCGAGCCGGGACAGCGGCTCGGCCAGTGCGTTGACCGCGTCCGACAGTTCCTTGCGGTCCGCCTTGCCGACCTTCTCGTACGAGGTGAACTCGTAGGAGGTCTTGTCCTTGCGGTACGTGTCCAGCAGCTTGTTCAGCTCCGCGAACCGCTTGTCCAGGGTGGCCGACAGCGCCGCGTCGTTCTTCGAGGCGATCGGCTTCAGCAGCTCGTAGGACTTCTCGGCGCCCTCGACGTTGCCCTTGAAGTCGATCAGGTCGGTATGGCTGTAGCGCTCTTCCTCGCCGGTGACCTTGCCGGTCGCGACCTCGTCGAGGAGCTCCTTGGCGCCGTTGGCCATCGAGGTCGGGGTGATCTCCGCCGTGCCGACCCGCTTCTGCCAGTCGAGCAGGTCCTTGTAGAGGGTCGGCGCGAGGGCCTTCTCCTCGGCACCCAGCTTCTTGTCCTGCCACAGCGCCTTCTCCAGGCGGTGCCAGCCGGTCCACTTCTGGCCGTCCTCCAGGCCGTCCTCGCGGACATCGACCTTCGGGTCGATGTCACCGAAGGACTCGGCGACGGGCTCGGTCCGCTCCCAGCCGAGCCGCGAGTCGGCGTAGATCTTCTTGGCGGCCTCGACGTCCCCGGCGGCGACGGCGTCCGTGAAGAGCTTGGCCTTCGGCAGCGTCTCGTCGGCCTGGTCCTGGACGTAGGTGCGGTAGGCGGCGACGGCCTTGTCCATCTCGGGGCTGCGCTTGGCCGCGGTGCCTCCGCTGACCTCCAGCTTCTGCCGGATGCCGTGGCCCTTCATACCGGGCTTGCAGGCGATCTCGTACGAACCGGCCTTGATCTCCGCCGTGATGGTGGCCTTGGTGCCGGGGCCGATGTTCTCGCGCTCGGCGACGATGCGGTCGTCCGGGAACAGGACGTAGACCTCGGTGACCTTGGAACCCTTGTTCTGCACGGCCAGTTCGACGTGCCCGGCCGGCAGCTTCTTCTTCGACACCTCGCAGGCGTCGTCCTTCGCGACGACCTGGACGGCGCCGTCACCCTTGCCGTCGCTCTTCTCGGCGCAGCCCGTGACGGCGGTCAGAGCGGCCACGGTGGCGGCAGCGGTGACGACGGAGAAACGAACGGCTCGCATACGGGCTCCACGTGAGGACGAAGGAGAAGAAGGGAAAGGCTGGACAAAAGCAGGTGAGGCGGACCTAACTTAACCGAGCCTTACCTGACCGATACCCACCTGTGCAGTGATTCAGCTCTCACTGCACGGGTGCGGGAACGGAGTGATCACGACCGACCCATGAGCGAGCCAGGCAATGGCAAAGCAATGGTCAAGAGCTCCGGTCCGGTATGACGAGCGGCACTCCGGTCCGCGGATGCGGGAACACCTCGACCGGCTGCCGGTAGACCTCGCCGAGCAACGCACTCGTGAACACCTCGGCGGGCGGCCCCGCGACCGCGATCCGCCCGTCGTGCAGCACGGCGGCCCGGTCCGCGTACGCGGCGGCCAGCCCCAGATCGTGCAGTACCACGACGACCGCGTCACCGGCGGCGGCCCGCTCCCGGCAGATCCGCAGCACCAGTTCCTGATGGCGCAGGTCGAGCGCGGCGGTCGGCTCGTCGAGCAGCAGCAGCGGGGCGCGCTGCGCGAGCACCCGGGCCAGGGCGACCCGGGCCCGCTCGCCGCCGGAGAGTGCGGAGAACGGGCGCGCGGCGAATCCGGTCACCTCGGTGGCCGCCATCGCCGCGCGGACCGCCGGATCGTCCTCGTCCTCGCGTTCCGTACCGGCCCAGGGCGCACGCCCCATCCGTACGACGTCCTCCACCGGGAACGGGAAGGAGAGCGCCGCGGACTGCGGCAGCACGGCCCGGCGCAGGGCGAGTTCGGGCGCCGACCAGTCGGTGACGGGCCGCCCGTCGATCCGCACCGCACCGCTCCCGGCGGGCAGATCGGCGGCGAGCGCGGCCAGCAGCGTCGACTTCCCGGCCCCGTTCGGGCCGACGAGCGCCAGCACCTCGCCCGCGTGCACCGTCAGCTCGATGGAGTCGAGTACCTGGCGCCCGCCCAGCCGGACCCGCAGCCCGCGCACCTCGGCGATCGGGGCGCCGGGGGCGACCGGTGCCGGGAGCCGCCGGTCGCGTACCGCGAAGAGATTCCGCAGCGTCCTCATGCCCAACCACCTTGCTTGCGACGGGTCCTGCGCAGCAGCCAGAAGAAGAACGGGCTGCCGAAGAGTGCGGTCAGTACGCCGAGCGGCAGTTCGGCCGGATCGGCGACGGTACGGGCCGCGAGATCGCCCGCGACCAGCACCAGCGCACCGCCGAGCGCACTGCCGGGGACGAGGAAGCGGTGTCCGGGACCGTTCGCCATCCGCAGCAGGTGCGGCACCAGCAGCCCCACGAACGAGATGATCCCGGCGACCGCCACCGCGGCGGCGGTCAGCAGCGCCACGACGAGCACCAGCACGACGCGGAGCCGCTCCACATCGACGCCCAGGTGCCGGGCGGGCCGTTCGCCGAGCGCGAGCAGGTCCAGCTTCCGTGCGTAGAACGGCGCGAGGACGAGCCCGAGCACCGCGCACGGCAGCACGGCCAGCACCTTGGGCCAGGTGGCCTGGGCCAGCGAACCGAGTTGCCAGAAGGTGATCTGGGTGATCTGCGCGTTGTCGGCGAAGAAGATGAACAGCCCGATCAGCGCGCCCGCGAAGGCGTTGACGGCGATGCCGGTGAGGATCAGCGTCACCACCTCCGTCCGGCCGCCCGACCGCGACAACGCGTAGACGAGCAGCACGGTCAGCAGGCCTGCGGCGAACGCGCAGACGGTGATGGTCCAGTTGCCGAAGAAGCTCAGCCCGAGGGCGATCGAGGCGACCGCGCCGACCGCCGCGCCCGCCGAGATCCCGATGACGCCCGGCTCCGCGAGCGGATTGCCGAACACCCCCTGCATCAGGGCGCCCGCGCAGCCGAGGGACGCCCCGACCAGAACCGCCAGGACGACCCTCGGCAGCCGTACGTTCCACAGGACGCTCTCGCCGACCCGGTCCAGGGCGTGCCCGCCGAGTCCGATCCGGTGCTGCACGGAGGTCAGTACGTCGCCCAGCGGAATGCGGTAGGCGCCCAGTCCGGCGGAGAGCAGACAGCAGACGACCAGGGCCGCGACCAGCCCGACGGTCAGGGTGACGGCGGTGGAGCGCCGGGCGGGGGGCGCGCTCGCTTCCGGGGCCTCTGCCCCGGCCGGCCGGGTGCGTTCGTCGTACGGGGCGGTCACTTGGCCGCTCCGTCCTTCGGGTGGAGCTGGGCCACCAGATCGCTCAGCACCCGGTCGGTGCGCGGCCCGTAGTTCAGCAGCACCCCGTCGTCGATGGAGAGGATCCGGCGGTCCATGCCGGCCGGGGTCTCGGCGACGCCCGGGATCTTCACCAGGCCGTCGACACCGCCGACCGAGTCGAGCCCCTTGGACATCACCAGGATCGCGTCGGGGGCCGCCTTGGCCAGCGCCTCGCTGGTGATGGCGGTGAAGTCCCGCTTCAGCCCGGATGCCTTGCCGGCGTCGACGGCGCCCGCCGCTTCGAGCAGTGAACTCGCTCCCGACTCACGGCCGCCCAGCAGATAGACGGAGGCGGATCCGCGCAGATAGAGGAAGGCGACCCGCGGCTTCTTCGCCCCGTCGGCCGGTGCGGGCACGGACGTGCGGACGGCGTCGATGCGGTCCTGGGTGCGCTGTGCGAGCTCGCTGCCGGACTTCGGTACGCCCAGGGCGGCCGCCACCGTCTCGATCCGGCGGCCGACGTCGGCGAGTTCCGTGGCCGGTTCGACGACGACGAGCGGAATCCCGGCGTCACGGATCTGGCCGATGGCCTCGGCCGGGCCGGTCGTGGTGTCCGCGAGGACGACGGTGGGCCTCAGGGACAGGACGCTCTCGGCCGACACGTCGTGGGCGCGGGTCACCACGGGGAGCTTTTCGGCCTGCTCGAAGGTGGCGGTGATGTCGCGGGCCACCACCTGCTTGCCGAGGCCGAGGGTGAAGACGATCTCGCTCAGGCTGCCGGTCAGCGGCACGATCCGGTCGGCCGAGGTGATCGTGGTCCGCTCGCCGTCCGTCGACTTCACGGTGACGGGCAACTTCGTTACGGGCACGGTGGCCAGCGGTTCGATCCGGTCGGCGGCCGCGGCGGCGGTGGCCCCGGTGCCCGCCTCCTTCGCAGCGGGAGCCCCCGTACCTCCGCAGCCGGCCAGCAGCAGAGCCGTCGTCAGGGATATCGCGGCCGTCGCGACACCGGTGCGCCTGCGCCTCGGTTGCCCGGTGTCCCGGCCCGGCCGGGCGAAGTCCTGCGAGAAGCGCACTGGGGCACCGTCCTGTCGTTCTGCGGCGTGCAGTTGGGAGTGGATTGCGAGGAATGTGACGGAAGGGGGGTACCGACACAAGATGTGCATATCTTAGGTTAGCCTTACCTCATCTTCTAGGCCTCGGAGGGGTCCATGCCGCCGTTCAGACCTGCCCGCGCGCTCGCCGTCGCGCTTCTCGCGGTACTGCTGGGAGCCCTGCTCCCGGCCACCGCCGCGCAAGCGGCGGACCGAACGGTGCGGGGTGGCCGGCTGGACTGGGGCATCAAGTCCTCCTTCCAGAGCTATGTCACGGGCCCCATCGCCCAGGGCAGCTGGAGCCTGACCGGCGGCGCGGCCACGGTCGGCGGCAGCCAGTTCCGCTTCCACTCCGCCTCCGGTTCCTACGACCCGGCGAGCGGCGCGTTCAGCTCCGGCTTCTCGGGCGGTGTCCGCTTCACCGGTCACAAGAAGTCCGACGGCTCCAACGAGCTGGACCTCACGATCAGCCGCCCGGCCGTCCGCATCCAGGGCGGCAGCGGGACCTTGTACGCGGACATGGTCAGCAAGGACCGGGGGACCGGCCGGGTCACGTCCGCCTCCCGGGTGCCGCTGGCCACGCTCGGTCTGTCCGGGATCGACATGAGGGGCGGTTCCACCCCCATCGCCCTCAACAACGTCCCGGCGACGCTGACTTCACAGGGTGCGAAGTCCTTCGCCGGCTACTACACGGCCGGTACGCCACTGGACCCGGTCAGCCTCTCCGTGGACACCTCCGCCCCGGCGGGGAAGCCCGCCGCGTCCAAGTCCCCCGAGCGGCCCGGCAGCAGCGCGAAGCCGAAGGGGGCAGCGGGCCGCTTCGAGGACGCCGCCGTGGACTGGGGCGTGCGCCGCACCTTCCGGGAGTACGTCACCGGCTCGATCGGCCAGGGGAAGTGGACCCTGGCCGGCGGCGCCCAGGACGGCGGTGCGCTCTTCCGCTTCCCGAAGGGGCAGGGCACGTACGACGCGAAGAAGCAGGCCCTGGCCGCCTCCTTCGCGGGCAGCGTCCGATTCACCGGGGCCCATGACCTCGATCTGACGCTCTCCCGGTTCGCGGTGGGGCTGAAGTCGGGCAAGGGCACGCTCAGCGCCGACGTCCGGACCGGGGGCCACACCCGCGAGGCCGTGCCGCTCATCACCTTCACCGCGGAGGACTTCGTACCGAAGGACGGCCTCGCGGTCCTCACGGAGGCCCCCGCGAAGCTGACCGCCGGCGGCGCCAAGGCCTTCGGATCGCTCTACAAGGCGGGCACCGCGATGGACCCGGTCTCGCTCGCCGTGGCCGTCGACGCGAAGGCGAAGCTGCCCGCGCTCCCCGACCTGGGCAGCGAGCCCGCGCCCTCCGCGCAGCCGTCGGACACCCCTGGGCCGAAGGCCACCGAGGCCGCCACGCAGTCCGCTGCGTCCGTGGCGGACAAGGGCTCCTCGACCGGGCTCCACCTGGCCCTCGGCGGCGCCGGTGTGCTCGCCGCGGCCGCGGTCGGCGTGCTGTTCCTCGTACGCCGCAACCGCTCGACGCCGGGCACCCCTTCCTGACCCGGGCTGCTCCCTGCCCCCTGCATCCCCCCGCTTCACCCCCCCGCATCACCCCACCCCCGTTGATCCTGTTCATCCCTGAGGAGACCACCGACCATGGCAGCCACCCGCCGCCCCATAGCCCTCGCCGCAGCCGTCGCCACCGCAGCCGCCCTCGGGGCCGCCTTCGCCCTCCCGGCTTTCGCGGCCGGCCAGTCCACCCGGGACGGTGCCACCGCGGCCGCCCCGGCCATGGAGCTGAAGGACGGCACGCTGGACTGGGGCTTCAAGGAGTCCTTCCGCAAGTACATCGGCGCCGCGGGCAGGATCACGGTCAAGGACGGCGCCACCCAGGCCGCGGGCAACGGTGTGTTCACCTTTGTCAACGGCAAGGGCACGTACGACATGACCACCCACGGCACCGACACCGCCTTCGAGGGCGGCGTCAACTTCTCGGCCCACGGCGGCGTCCTCGACATCACACTCTCGGACGTCAAGCTGTCCACCGCCGGTACGGGCGGTGCGATCACCGCCGACGTGGCGACCCCGCAGGGCACGCAGAACGACGTGGCGGTCGCGGACCTCGACCTGTCGGCCGTGAAGCCCGGTCAGGGCGCGGGCGGGGCGATGGTCTTCAAGGACATCCCCGCGAAGCTGACGAAGGCGGGCTCCGACGCCTTCAACGGCCAGTACCAGGCGGGCGAGGTCCTCGACCCGGCCACGCTCACGGTGAAGGCGGCCGCGGCCCCGACGGAGAAGCCGACCGATCCGGGCGAACCGACCGAGAAGCCGACCGAGAAGCCGACCGATCCGGCCGAGCCGACGGAGAAGCCGACCGACAAGCCCACCACCCAGCCCACGCAGCCGACGCCGAAGCCCTCCCCGAGCGTCACGGCCACCGACAAGCCGGCCGCCGACCCGGGCGCCATCGTCGACGGCACCCTGAACTGGGGCGTCAAGGCCTCCTTCCGTGCGTACGTCACCGGCCCCATCGCCCACGGCAAGGTCGAGACGACGGGCGGCGCGACCGCGTCCGGCGACGGCTACCGCTTCCCCGACGCCACCGGCCACTTCGACGCCGGCAAGCAGACCCTGAACGCCGAGTTCGACGGCAGGGTCCGCTTCCTGGGTCACCGGGAGGACGGCGCGTACACGCTCGACCTCTCCCTGAGCAATCTGGAGATCCAGGCCGACGGGACCAAGGGCAAGCTCATCGCCGACGTGTCCACCAAGGACCGCGAGACGAAGAAGGTCACCGCCTACACCGGCCTCGCCGTCGCCGACCTCAAGCTGCCCGCCGGCGGACTCACCGCCAAGGACGGCGTGGTGACCCTCGCGGCCGTGCCGGCCACCCTCACCTCCGACGGCACCAAGGCCTTCGGCGGGCTGTACCGGGCGGGTGAGCAGCTCGACGCGCTGACCGTCTCGGTCGCCCTGGACAAGGACGCCGAACTCCCGTCCGGCGAGAGCTCGACCGGCGGCTCGTCCACCATGGGCGGCTCGTCCACCACGGGCGGTTCGTCCACCACGGGCGGTACGGGCGGTTCGACCACCGCCGGCACGGTGGGCGGCGGCGGTACGGTCGGCGGCTCGGGCGCCCTCGCCTCCACCGGCTCCGACATCCCGTCCGGCGCGCTGTTCGCCGCCTCGGGCCTCATCGTGGCGGCCGGCGCCGGAGCGGTCGTCGTGGCCCGTCGTCGCCGCACCGTCTGATCCCGCCGCACCGCGCGACACCACCGCCCGGGTACCGGCCCTCTTGGGGGCAGGCACCCGGGCGGTGCTTGAATGCGCGGGTGAGCGACTACGACGTACCCGCCGGCATCGACGTACTGCGCGTGTTCTGCGGCCCCGACGGCCGGCACGGCAACGCGCTCGGCGTCGTACGCGACGGGCGCGACCACCCCGACGTGGCCTCCCGGCAGGAACTCGCCCGGCGGCTCGGATTCAGCGAGACCGTGTTCGTGGACGATCCGGAACGCGGACACCTGGACATCTACACGCCCGGAGTCCGGCTGCCGTTCGCCGGGCACCCGCTGGTCGGCGCCGCGTGGCTGCTCGACCTGGAGGTCCTGGAGCTGGGGGTGGGGGAGGTCTTCGCCCGTCAGGACGGCGAGTTCAGCTGGATCACCGCCCGCCCCGAGTGGGCCCCGCCGCGCACGCTGGAGCGGTACGGCTCGGCAGCCGAGGTCGAGGCGCTGACCGGCCCGCCGCCCGGTGAGGGCCGGCTCTACGTATGGGCCTGGGAGGACGAGGCGGCCGGCCGGGTCAGGGCGCGGGCGTTTCCCCGGCGGGGCGACAGCATCGATGAGGACGAGGCGACGGGGGCGGCCGCGCTGCTGCTCAGCGCCCAGCTGAACCGCGCCCTGAACATCAGGCAGGGCCGCGGCTCCCAGATCCTCACGGCCCCCGCACCGGACGGCACGGTGGAGATCGGCGGCCGAGTCCT
Organism: Streptomyces sp. NBC_01260; assembly: GCF_036226405.1. Taxonomy (NCBI): domain Bacteria; kingdom Bacillati; phylum Actinomycetota; class Actinomycetes; order Kitasatosporales; family Streptomycetaceae; genus Streptomyces; species Streptomyces sp. NBC_01260. The sequence continues at coordinate 6,221,262 of NZ_CP108464.1, forward strand.
GCTCGCGGTCCAGGGGTAGCGCGTCGGCACATCGAGCCCGTCCGGCGGTTGCGGACAGAACGAAGCGGCGGAGCGGCCCCGGCCGACAACTCCGGTCACCGCCCCGCCGCCGAGCGCCAAGCGCTACGCGCTGAGCGGGAAGGCCTCCCCCAGCTCCCGGAACACCGCGGTGTTCAGCGCGAACGCCCGCTTGCACTCGTCCACGATCCGCTGCTTCTCCAGATCGTCCGCGTTCACCGCGTCCAGCAGCTCGCGGTATCCCCGCTTGAACGAGGCGAGGTTGGAGATCCCCTCGAAGACGTAGAACCGCACCCCGTCGCCCTTGCGCTCGAAGCCCCAGGTCCGCTCCGCCTTGTCGCGGATGATCTGGCCGCCCGAGAGGTCACCCAGGTAACGGGTGTAGTGGTGCGCTATGTATCCCGCGGGCCAGGTGCGGGCGCACTCGGCGACCCGGTCGGCGTACGCGGCCGTGGCCGGCAGCGGCTCCAGGCCCTCGCGCCAGTCCGCACCCCGCAGATGGGCCAGATCGCGCTCCAGCTCGGCGGTGCGCATCAGCTCGGGCTGGATGAACGGACCGGCGACCGGGTCGTTGCGCAGCGCCTCGGCGCCGTCCTCCAGGGCCTTGTACACGAACCACAGCTGCTCGGTGTAGCGCGTGTACGCGTCCACGCCGAGGCGTCCGCCGAGCAGGTCGCTCATGAAGGTCGAGGTCTCCGCCTCGGTGTGCTGCTCGTGCGACGCGGTGCGGATCAGCGTGGAGAAGGGCGTGGCGGTGACGGTTGCGTCCAAGGCGGGCCTCCGGGGACCAAAGGGGACGGGAAGTCCAGAAAGAGACGGAGATATCGGCCTGCCGCGGCTGTGTACCGCAGCGCCGGACGATGTGCCGATCTTCCTACTTAGGTTTACCTAAGTCAACTGCTTCCCGACGCTCTGTCGGTAAAAATGTACCCCGGTCCGGCCCGGACGCACGGATAACCGGAGGAGCGGACGCACGAAAAACGGCCGCCCGAGGGGGCGGCCGTTCCGGGCGGGGGACGATCCGGCTACGGGAGCGTGAGGATCTCGGCCCCCGTCTCCGTCACCACCAGGGTGTGCTCGAACTGCGCGGTGCGCTTGCGGTCCTTCGTGACCACGGTCCAGCCGTCGTCCCACATGTCGTAGTCATGGGTCCCGAGCGTCAGCATCGGCTCGATGGTGAACGTCATACCGGGCTTCATCACGGTGGTGGCGTGCTCACTGTCGTAGTGCGGAATGATCAGGCCGGAATGGAACGAGGAATTGATCCCGTGCCCGGTGAAGTCCCGCACCACCCCGTACCCGAAGCGCTTGGCGTACGACTCGATGACCCGCCCGATCACATTCACCTGGCGGCCCGGCCGGACCGCCTTGATCGCCCGCTTCAGTGACTCCTCGGTGCGCTCCACGAGGAGCCGCGACTCCTCGTCCACGTCGCCGCAGAGGTAGGTGGCGTTGTTGTCGCCGTGCACCCCGTTGATGTACGCCGTCACATCGAGGTTCACGATGTCGCCGTCGCGCAGCACCGTCGAGTCCGGGATGCCGTGGCAGATCACCTCGTTGAGCGAGGCGCAGAGCGACTTGGGGAAGCCCCGGTAGCCCAGCGTCGACGGATAGGCGCCGTGGTCGCACATGAACTCATGGGCGACCCGGTCGAGTTCGTCCGTCGTGACGCCCGGGGCGATGAGCTTCGCGGCCTCACCCATCGCCTGCGCGGCGATCCGCCCCGCGACGCGCATGCGCTCCACGGTATCGGCGTCCTGGATCTCCGGGCCGGTGTACGGCGTCGGAGCGGGCTTGCCCACATACTCGGGGCGCCGGATTTTTCCGGGCACGGAACGGACGGGAGTGAGCTCCCCTGGTACAAGCAGTGACTGGCCAGACATGCCAGCGAGTTTAGGGCCTGTCGTTTGGATCATGCGGGGCTCACGGGGTCCGGCACGCACCAGGCCCCGCTCCGTGGTCCGGCCTGGTCCGAACGACAGCCCCTAACCAGCGTGTCTGGGGCACCATGGCAGCGAGGAAAGGAGCCGACGATGGCCCTGTTCAAGAAGCGCACGGTCGGCAAGCCCGGCGAGTGGTACTACTGCCTGGAGCACAAAAAGGTCGAGGAGGGCCCCGAGTGCCCCGCCAAGGACCGCTTCGGCCCGTACACCTCCCGTGAGGAGGCCCAGCACGCCATGGAGACCGCGCAGGAGCGGAACCTGGAGTGGGAGACCGATCCCAAATGGCACGACCGCCAGGGGCCGGACGAGAACACGAGCGGCTGAGAGGCTGTCGGGCGAGGGGCCTGGGCCCGCGCCCCGGGCTCAGCCCGCGGGCGCCGCCTCCAGGCCCTCCTCGCGCTGTGCGCGCCTGCGCAGCGCGTCCGCGTCCGTCTCGGAGTCGTAGGTGAGGAGCTTCGGCAGGGCCGCCGCCAGCAGCGCCACCGAGGCGATGCAGGCCACGCCCCCGCTCCAGACCGCTGTGCGGGTCCCCGTCCACCCCGCCATACCGCCGGCCCGCACCTGGCCCAGCTGCGGGCCCACGCTGTACGAGAGCACCTCGATGCCCGCCAGCCGGCCCCGCAGCTCCTCCGGGATCGTCTGGTTCCAGATGGTCGAACGGCCGAGCCCGCTGAGCATGTCGCCCGCACCGGCCACCGCCAGGCAGACCAGCACCAGCCACACGTTGCCGAACCAGCCGGCCGCCGCGATGGCCAGCCCCCAGACGGCCGCGCCGAACACCACGAACAGCCCGTGCCTGCGCACCCGTGAGGTCCAGCCGCTGGTCAGGCCCAGCAGGAGGGAGCCGACCGAGCCCGCCGCATACATCAGCCCCAGCGACCACTCGGCATCCAGCTCGTCGCTGAGGAACGGGAAGATCGTGTTCGGGAAGGCGAAGAACATCGCCGCCATGTCGATCGCGTACGTCCCCAGCAGCACCGGCCGGCTCCAGGCGTAGCGCGCGCCCTCCGCGATACCGCGCAGCGACGGCTTCTGCCCCTTCTCGGCGGGCGGCGCGGGCGCGAGCCGGCGGCACAGGAGCACGGACACGGCGAACGTGACCACGGTGACCGCGTACGCCGTGGCGTGCCCGGCATAGGCCACCACCAGGCCCGCCAGCGCCGGGCCCATGATCGCGCCGGCCTGCCAGCGCAGCGAGTTCAGCGCGGCCGCCGCGGTGAGCTGGTCGTGCGGCACGATCCGGGCCATCAGCGAGTCCAGTGCGGGCCGCTGGAGCCCCGCGAGCGCGGAGACGCCCCCGGCCACCACATAGAGCGGCCACAGCATCGGGCCGGGCAGGGCCGCGTTCACCAGGAGGACGAGGGCGAGCAGCCCGAGCCCCGCCTCGGTGGTCAGGATGACCTTGCGGCGGTCGGCGGAGTCGGCGAGCGCACCGCCGTAGAGGCCGAACACGACCAGCGGCACGAGCTCGACCGCGCCCATGGCGCCGACGGCGAGCGGGGAGCCGGTGAGGTGCTTGATCTGGAGGGGCAGCGCGATCAGCGCCATGGAACTGCCGAAGAAGGTGACGAGCCCCTGCACCCACAGCAGCCGGAAGTCCGCCGAGGACCGCCAGGGCGAGAGGTCGGGAAGAAGCGCGGCAAGCCTGGCGGCGAGCTGGGGACGAGAGGTCACGAGGGGTCATGGTCCGCCCGGACGCGCGCCCGGTGCAAGTGCATTTGTGGGCCGCACGAGGTCCTGGGCACCGCCCGCGCCAGGGCGCCGCCCGCCCCCCTCACCAGCGCGGTGGCGGGGGCGCCGTCAGCTGGTCGGCGAGCCGGGACAGCCGGTCGCGCAAGCGCCGCCGGCCACGCAGCACGGGTGCGCTGTTCTCCCCGGCCGCCGCGCTGACCAGGTGCTGGACGGTGTCCAGGTCCACATCGTCGCCGCCCGCCACGGACAGCGCCTCGTGGGCCAGGCCCCGGACCTCCGGATCGCCGTTGTCCAGCGAGAGCACCGTCGCGCCCGCCCGGCGCGCGTCGTGCACCCGCTCCAGCAGGCCCTCGCCCGGCGACTCCGGCACCACCACGAGCAGGGTCTCGCCCCGCCCGGCCGCCTCGATCCGGCCCAGGCCGACGGCCAGGTGGGCCGGATCCCCGGGCTCCACCCGGTGGCGGACCAGCGTGGGCGTCAGCTCGGGCAGCCCCGACCAGGTGGACTCGTCGACCAGATGCGCGGCCAGGTGCCACGGCTCGTACACCTCGGTCCCCACCAGCAGCAGCCCGCCGCCGTGCGGGACGACGGACGAGCGCAGCGTCCCGGCGAACCGCCGGGCGGCGGCCGGCCACTCGGTCCCGGCGAGCACCTCACGCAGCAGCGCCACACGTACGGCATCCATGGCCCGGCATCCTGCACCACACGCCGGGTCCCCCGCGGGGGAACGGCCGCGGAACCATCCGAACGGGGCCGGGAACGTGATCCGGATCGCGGTCCGGCCGCGGGGCGTCCCTTCCCCGCCTGGAAGTACTGTCGGGGCCATGACTACGAATGACAGCGGCAGCGCGCCCAAGCCCCCTGCCAAGGACCCCTGGGACCTCCCCGACGTGTCCGGCCTGACCATCGGCGTACTCGGCGGCACCGGCCCGCAGGGCCGCGGACTCGCCTACCGGTTCGCCCGCGCCGGACAGCAGGTCGTCATCGGCTCCCGCGCGGCCGATCGCGCGCAGGCCGCCGCCGAGGAGATCGGCCACGGTGTCCGGGGCGCGGACAACGCCGCGTGCGCCCGCGACAGCGACGTCGTGATCGTCGCCGTGCCGTGGGACGGGCACGCCAAGACCCTGGAGTCGCTGCGCGAGGAGCTCGCCGGGAAGCTCGTCATCGACTGCGTCAACCCGCTCGGCTTCGACAAGAAGGGCGCCTACGCCCTGAAGCCCGAGGAGGGCAGCGCCGCCGAGCAGGCCGCCGCCCTGCTGCCGGAGTCCCGGGTCACCGCCGCCTTCCACCATCTCTCGGCCGTGCTGCTCCAGGACGAGGCGATCGAGGAGATCGACACCGATGTGCTGGTGCTGGGCGAGGCCCGCGCCGACACCGACGTCGTCCAGGCGCTGGCCGGCCGCATCCCCGGAATGCGCGGCGTCTTCGCGGGACGGCTGCGGGGCGCCCACCAGGTCGAGTCGCTGGTCGCCAACCTGATCTCGGTCAACCGCCGCTACAAGGCACACGCGGGGCTGCGCGTCACCGACGTGTGAGCCGCACCCCGCTCGGAGCGGCCGGGGGCATGGGGGACACTGGACGGGACCGCGCACCATCCCCCGACAGGAGCCGTCCCCATGCCCCGCCTCGCTCTCTACGCCGTCGTCGTCTGCGTCCTCGCCGTCGCCGCGGCTGTGCTCTCCTTCGTGCAGGGCAGCTGGCTCCTCGGGATCATCTGGGTGCTTCTGGTCGGGCTCTCGTCCAACATGGCCTGGTACTACCTGCGCCGCCGGCGCGCCACTGCCCAGGCCGCGCAGAGCGCCTCCTAGCCGCGTAAAGGGGCTTCCTAGCCGTTCAGCGAGCAGACCGCGTTCGGCGTCTGCCAGAACCGGTAGGCGTCGAGACCGCAGTACGTGTCGAAGTCGCTGACGCCGAGCGACCGCAGCAGCGCGTCGACCGCGCCGAAGAACGCCGCGTTCACCCCGGGAACCCACAGCAGGGCGAAGACCGCGATCAGCCCGAACGGGGCGAACGGCTCCACCTGGCGGCGCACCGAGTGCGAGAGCCAGGGCTCGATCACCCCGTAGCCGTCCAGACCCGGCACCGGTACGGAGTTCAGGATCGCCGCCGTCACCTGGAGCAGCGCCAGGAAGCCCAGCGCGTACCGGAAGGCGGCCGGGACCCCGTCCAGCGCGTGCAGCCAGAACGGCGCCGTGCACACGATCGCGAACAGCACATTGGTCAGCGGCCCCGCCGCCGAGATCAGGCTGTGCCGCCAGCGGCCGCGGATCCGGCCGCGCTCGATGAAGACGGCGCCACCCGGCAGCCCGATCCCGCCCATGATCACGAACAGCACCGGCAGCACGATGCTGAGCAGGGCGTGGGTGTAGCGAAGGGGATTGAGCGTGAGGTATCCCTTGGCGCCGATGGTGATGTCGCCGCTGTGCAGCGCGGTCCTGGCGTGGGCGTACTCGTGGAGGCAGAGCGACACGACCCAAGCAGCCGTGACGAAGAGGAACGTGGCGAACCCCGGCTGATCGGCGAAGTCCGTCCACACCGCCCAGCCGGACACCGCCGCGACGGCGGCGATCCCGAGGAAGACCGGGCTGATCCGCCGGTCGCTGCGCGCTGTTGCGGTGGTCATCGGCGGCTCCAGGTGGCTGCGGGAGGAACGGGAGCGGGCGGGCGGCGAGCCCCGACCGTACAGGCGACACGGCCAAAACGTCTGGCATCCTGCCGGTGGTTCCGTAAAGGGTGGGGGCATGACAGGCAGTACGGCGGACGGCCCGCACGCATACGGCCGGGCTGCGGTCCCGCTCCCGGCCCCGGTCACGGAGAATGGGCGCGTGCGCTACAGCATCCTCGGTACCACCCAGGCACTCCGCGACGACGGCACGGCCGTCGCCGTCGGCGGGGCGCGGCTGCGCGCCCTGCTCACCGTTCTCGCGCTGCGGGCCGGCCGGGCGGTGCCGGCCGCCGTGCTCGTCGGCGAGGTGTGGGACGGGGACCCGCCCGCCGACGCGCCGGGCGCCCTGCAGGCACTCGTGGGCCGGCTCCGGCGGGCGCTCGGCCACGCGGCGGTCGCCTCGACGGAGAGTGGCTACCGGCTGACCGCCGGACCGGACACCGTCGACCTGTTCCGCTTCGAGCGCCTCGCGGGGGAGGGGGCACGGGCCCTGGAGGAGGGTGATCCGGCGAAGGCCGTGACCCTCCTCGATGACGCGCTGGGCCTGTGGCGCGGACCGGTCCTCGCCGATCTCCCCGACCGGCACGCCGAGGCCGCCCGCTGGACGGCCCGCCGGCTCGACGCCCGGCGCACCCGCCTCACCGCCCTGCTCGCCCTCGGCCGGGCCGAGCAGGTGCTGCCGGAGCTGGCCGCGCTCTGCGGCGAGCACCCCATCGACGAACCGCTCCAGGCGCTTCGGCTGCGGGCCCTGCGCGACGCCGGACGCACCGCCCAGGCGCTGGCCGCGTACGAGGAGGTGCGCACCGTGCTCGCCGACCGGCTCGGCGCCGACCCGGGCGCCGAACTGAGTGCGCTGCATGCCGAACTGCTCCGCCAGGAACCGGCGCGCCCGGCCGTACCCGCGCCCCCGGCCGGCCGCCCCGCCCCCGCCGCCCCTCCCGGCAACCTCCGGGTCAGGCTCACCAGCTTCGTCGGACGGGAGAGCGACATCGACACCCTGCGCGGCGACCTCTCCGGCGCCCGGCTCGTCACCCTGCTCGGCCCCGGCGGCGCGGGCAAGACCCGGCTCTCCCAGGAGGCCGCCGAATCCGTCGATCCCGCCACCTGGCCGGACGGGGTCTGGATGGCCGAACTCGCGCCGGTCGACGATCCCGAATCGGTGCCGGAGGCCGTCCTCACCGCCCTCGGCGGCCGCGAGACCGTGCTGCGCGGTGCGGGCGCCGAGGAGCTCCGGGCCGTCGAACGGAGCGGAGGAGGCGAACCGCTCGCCCGGCTCACCGAACACTGCTCCGGGCGCCGGATGCTGCTGCTCCTGGACAACTGCGAGCACGTCATCGAGGCCGCCGCCGCCCTCGCCGACCACCTGCTGGCCCGCTGCCCGGAGCTCACCGTCCTGGCGACCAGCCGTGAACCCCTGGGCGTACCGGGCGAGTTCGTCCGGCCCGTCGACCCGCTGCCCGAGCCGATGGCGCTGCGCCTGTTCGCCGACCGGGGCGCCGCCGCGCTGTCCGGCTTCCGGGTCGACGCGGACGAGCGGACGGCGGCGGCCACCGCCGAGATCTGCCGCCGCCTGGACGGGCTGCCGCTCGCCATCGAACTCGCCGCCGCCCGGCTCCGGATGCTCACTCCGCGCCAGATCGCCGACCGGCTCGACGACCGGTTCCGCCTGCTGACCGGCGGCAGCCGCACCGTACTGCCGCGCCAGCAGACCCTGCGGGCGGTCGTCGACTGGTCCTGGGACCTCCTGGACGAGGACGAACGCACCGCCCTGCGGCGGCTGTCGGTCTTCTCCGGTGGCTGGAGCCTCGCCGCCGCCGAGGCGGTCTGCGCGGACCGGCCGCAGGACGCGCACGACGTCGCCGGAGTGCTCGGCTCGCTCGTCGACAAGTCACTCGTCGTCGCCGCGCCCGCCGCGGACGGCCGGATGCGCTACCGCCTCCTGGAGACCGTCGGTGAGTACGCCGCCGAACGGCTCGACGAGGCGGGGGAGCGGGAGTCCGTCGAACGGCAGCACCTGGTGTTCTTCCGGGAGCTGGCCCGTACCACCGACCCCGAACTCCGGGGCCCCGGACAGCTCGCCGCCATCGAACTGTTCCAGCGCGAGTACGAGAACCTGCGCACCGCCCTGCGCCACGCCGTCGCCGCCCGCGACGAGCAGGAGGCCCTGTGCATGGTGATCTCGCTCTCCTGGTTCTGGCAGATACGGGATCTGCGCGCCGACGCCCTGCAATGGGCCGAAGCGGCCGCAGCCCTCGGCCCCGATCCGTTCGCCCCGCCCGTCACCCCCGCGCCCTCCCTCCACGAACGCTGCACCGACGCGCCGCCGCCGATGGGCCCCGAACTGCTCCAGGAGGCGCGGCGCCAGGTCGCGCTGGTCCAGCTGGTCAGCATGGACCACGCGATGGACGAGTTGGTGAGCGGCCCCGGGATGGCGCGGCTGCGCATCATCGCCGCCACCTACCGGGTCGGCCAGCCGCAGACCTGCCGTACCCCGGCATCGCTGTGGTTCTTCGCGGTCCTGCTCACCGGGGACATCGCCGATCTGCGCACGATGCTGGACGAAACGGTCCTGGCCGCACGGGGGTTCGGCTACGAGTGGGAGCTGGCCGCGGCGCTCCAGATGCGCGCCAACGTACTGGCCAACCGGCCCGACTGGTCGGGTGAGGCCCGGGGGGACGCCGACGAGAGCCTGGCGGTGTTCCGCCGCCTCGGCGACGACTGGGGCACGGCCGAGTCGCTCTCCTCGCGCGGCGAGGTCAACGAGAAGACGGGCGACTACACCCAGGCGGCCGAGGACTATCTGGCCGCGGTCGGTTACGCGGAGAAGCTCGGTGCCCACGCCCAGGTGTTGGTGCTCCGCACCCGGTACGCCTCCGTGCTGACCGAGCTCGGCCGCGGCGAGGAGGGCGAGGCGATCCTGCGGGAGGTGATCGAGGAGTCCCGGCACTCGCCTCACGGCGGGAGGTCGTTCGCCCAGCTCTTCCTGGCCATGTGGCTGGGCCGGTCCGGCCGGACCGCCGAGGCCCGCGAAAACTTCACCACCCTGCGCGAGGAGTTCCACTCGGAGACCCGGGCGGTCTTCGACGGATTCGTGCTGGGCGGTGTGGCCTGGCTGGACAACCTGGACGGGCGGTACGCCGAAGCCCTGGCCGGGGGCCTTCAGTCGCTGGCACGCGCCGACGATCCGCTCGCGCAGATGGTGGCGCCGCAGATGGCCGTGACCCATCTGGTCGGCGTCGCGCGGGCACTGGGCGGACTCGGCGGGGAGCGCCGGGCCGCGCTCGCGGGGCGGCTGCTGGGCGCCTGCCGGGGGCTGCTGCCCGCCGGGCATGTGCTGACGTCGATGGAGCGGGAGAACTGCACGGCGGCCGAGGAACTGGCCCGTGCCGCTCTCGGGGACACCGCCTTCGAGACCGCGTACGCCGAGGGCGGCGGCCTCTCCGTGAAGGAGGCCACCGCCCTCGTCGAGGCGTACCGGGACTGAGCCCCGGCCGTCAGGACTTCTTGCGGAACTTGGACACCGCGATCGGGGCCATCACCGCGGTGATGACCACGGTCCAGCCGAGCGTCAGCCAGACCGAGTGGCCGACCGGGCCGCCCATCATCAGAGCGCGGGCCGAGTCGGCCAGGTTGGACAGCGGGTTGTAGTCGGTGAACGTCTGGAGCCAGCCGGGCATCGTCTGCGGCGGGGCGAAGATCGAGGAGCCGAACTGGAGCGGCATCATCACGAGCATCCCCATTCCCTGGACGGCCTGGGTCGTCTTCAGGCTCAGTCCGAGCAGGATGAAGATCCACATGATGGCGGCGCCGAACGCGGCCGCCAGCCCGATCGCACCGATCAGCCCCAGCACCGAGCCGTGGAGCTCCATGCCGAGCGCGAAGCCCATGCCCAGCAGGATCAGCGTGGCGACCATCATCCGGCCGAGCTCGACCACGATCTTGGCGATGAGCACCGAGGAGCGGGCGATCGGCATGGTGCGGAACCGGTCCATGACCCCCTTGCGGAAGTCGTCGTTGACACCGCTGCCGACGGCCATGGCGATGTTCATGCCCATCATCGCCATCAGGCCGGGGATCAGGTAGTTCAGGTACTCCTGCCGGCCGCCGCCCATGCTGCCGCCGACGGAGCCGCCGAAGACGTACACGAACAGCAGCACGAAGATGACCGGCATCAGGAGCGCGTCGAACATCGACTCCGGATCCTTCTTGATCTGGAGCAGATTGCGCCGCACCAGCGCCCCGATGTGCCGCAGGTTGTTCCGGAGCCCTATCCCGCCCTCGTCGTGGACCTTCGTGGCCGGGGCGGCGGGCGTCGTGCCGGTGGGGGTGGGCGTCAGAGTCGTGGTGCTCATGCCGCGACCTCCTGGGGAATCGTGTCGGTGACGGTGGCCTTGCCGCCCGTGATGGCGAGGAACACCTCGTCCAGGCTGGGCAGCGCGGTGGCGACGTGCGCCAGCGAGAAGCCCCGGGTGCCGAGCAGGCCGATGACGGCGGTGAGCTGCTCGTCGCTGAGGATCGGTACGTACAGCAGTCCCTCGTCCGGGACCGCCTGCGCGCCCGCGACCCCGTCCAGACCGGCCTCGCGCAGGGCCTGCGCCATCGAGGCCAGTTCGGCCGGGTCCGAGGGGCGGAGCTGCAGGGTGCGGCCGCCGACCTTGGCCTTCAGCTCGTCGACACCGCCGCGGGCGATGATCTTGCCCTGGTCGATGACGGTGAGCTCGCTGGCGAGCTGCTCGGCCTCTTCCATGTACTGGGTGGTGAGCAGCACGGTCGCCCCCTCCGCGACCATCCTCTGCACCTCGTCCCAGACCTCGTTGCGGGTGCGGGGGTCGAGCCCCGTCGTCGGCTCGTCCAGGTACAGCACGGCCGGGCTGCCGATCATGGACGCGGCCAGGTCCAGCCGGCGCCGCATGCCGCCGGAGTAGTCCATGGCGGCCTTCTTCGCCGCGTCGGTGAGCGAGAAGCGCTCCAGCAGCTCGTCGGCGCGGGACCGGGCCTTCTTGCGCGGCAGATCGAGCAGCCGCCCGATCATGTAGAGGTTCTCCCAGCCGGAGAGCTTCTCGTCGACCGAGGCGTACTGCCCGGTCAGACCGATGGTGCGGCGCAGCTGGCGGGGCTGCTTCACCACGTCGTAGCCCGCCACCACCGCGTGTCCGGCGTCGGGCAGGATCAGGGTGGACAGGCAGCGTACGAGGGTGGTCTTGCCGGCGCCGTTGGGGCCGAGCACTCCAAGGACGGTGCCCTCGCGTACGTCGAGGTCCACGCCGTCCAGAGCCTTGGTCGAGCCGTAGTGCTTGACCAGTCCCCGTACCTCGACGGCGTTCCCGCCGCTCCTGGGGTTCTTGTCGATTCGCGTCATGCCCACTATCAGAACAGTCGCCACCGACAGTCCACCGACAGCGGGCCGACAGCCCGCCGATGGGGGAAGTCGGCGGGCTGTCGGTGGTGCCGGCAGTGGTCGTCCGGCTCGTGGGATCCGGTCAGTGGAAGGTGTGCTCCGGCGCCGGGAAGCTGCCGCCGACGACCTCGTCCGCGTACGCCTTGGCGGCGTCGCCGAGGATCTGGCGCAGGTTGGCGTACTGCTTGGTGAAGCGCGGCACCTTGCCGCCGGTCAGACCGACCATGTCGGTGTAGACCAGCACCTGGGCGTCGGTGTCCGGACCGGCGCCGATGCCGACGGTCGGGATGTGCAGGGTGCGGGTGACCTCGGCGGCCAGTTCGGCCGGTACGAGTTCCAGGACGACGGCGAACGCGCCCGCGTCCTGCACGGCCTTGGCGTCGCGCAGCATCTGCTGGGCGGCCTCCTCGCCGCGGCCCTGCACCCGGTAGCCCATCGCGTTGACGGACTGCGGGGTCAGCCCGATGTGGGCCATGACCGGGATGCCGGCGTCGACCAGCAGCTTGATCTGCTCGTGGCTGCGCTCGCCGCCCTCCAGCTTGACCGCGCCGACCCCGGACTCCTTGATCAGCCGGGTGGCGTTGCGCAGGGCCTGGACGGGGCCCTCCTGGTAGGCCCCGAAGGGCAGGTCGGCGACGACGAGGGCGCGCTTGGTGCCCCGTACGACGGCGGCGGAGAGGATGGCGATCTCGTCCATCGTGACGGGCACGGTGGTCTCGTAGCCGAGGTGACAGTTGCCCATCGAGTCGCCGACGAGCATGACCGGGATGCCGGCCTCGTCGAAGACGGACGCGGTCATCGCGTCATAGGCGGTGAGCATGGGCCACTTCTCGCCGCGCTCGGTGGCGGCGGCGATGTCGTGGATGGTGATGCGGCGGTTGCTCTTGCCTCCGTACAGCGCCTTGCTGCTGTCGGTGCGGGCTCCCGCGGGAGGTGTGGACTGGTTTTGCGCAGCCTGAAGCGACATGGCCAACGGCTCCTTCGTCATCTCGAGGCGCCCTGACGGCGTCCCCGGATCCCTTCCATGGTGGCATCCCGGAGCCGGTCACGGGAAGTGGGCCCGCACACGTCGCCCGGACGGCGGTACGGCGGCGGCGAGTTCCTGCCCGGTAAAGACTTTCCAATACGAGACGGTCTCGTATCGAAATGAGGTTAGGCTCTTGCCCATGTCCATACCGTCCGGCGCTCCCGCCGTCGTGCCCCAGGTCCCGGAGGCGGTCCACCGCCGCCGCTGGGCGATCCTCGTTGTCCTGATGTTCAGCCTGCTCATCGTGGTGCTGGACAACTCGATCCTGAACGTCGCCGTCAAGACGATCGCATCCCCCGCACCCACCGGACTGGGGGCCACCCAGAGCGAGCTGGAGTGGGCGATCAACTCCTACACCCTCGTCTTCGCCGGGCTGCTCTTCACCGCGGGCCTGCTCGGCGACCGCATCGGGCGCAAGAAGGTGCTGCTCCTGGGCATCGTGCTCTTCGGCACCGGCTCGGCCTTCGCCGCCATGTCCGGCTCACCCGGCGAACTCATCACCTGGCGTGCCGTGATGGGCCTCGGCGCCGCCTTCGTGATGCCGGCCACCCTCGCCGTCCTGATGAACGTCTTCGAGCGCGACGAGCAGCCCAAGGCCATCGGCATCTGGGCCGGCAGCGTCGGTCTCGGCATCGCGATCGGCCCGATCACCGGCGGGCTGCTCCTGGAACACTTCTGGTGGGGCTCGATCTTCCTGGTCAACGTGCCCGTGGTGGTCATCGCGCTGATCGCGATGGTGGTCCTCGTGCCGGACTCCAGGGACCCCAGGCCGGGCCGTCTCGACCCGATCGGTGTGGTGCTCTCCATCATCGGCCTGGTGCTGCTGGTGTACGGCATCATCCGCGGCGGCGAGCTGGCCGACTTCACCGATGTCTCCGTGCTCCTGCCGGCCATCGGCGGCCTCGCCGTCCTGGTGGTGTTCGTCCTCCACGAGAAGCGCAGCAGCAGCCCGGCCATCGACATCACGTACTTCAGGAAGCCGGCCTTCTCCGCCGCCGTCGCCGCCATCGCGCTGGTCTTCTTCGCGCTGATGGGCGTGACGTTCTTCTCCGCCTTCTACATGCAGAGCGTGCGGGGCTGGAGCGCCCTGCAGTCCGGGCTGCTGATCCTGCCGCTGGCCGTCGCCCAGATGGTCTTCGCGCCCAGGGCGCGGCTGGTGGTCGCACGGTTCGGCGCCCGCGCCGTGTGCACCGTCGGCATGCTGATGGTCGCGGTCGGACTGGCGGCGTTCGCGCTGTTCGACGCCGACACCCCCGTCTGGCTGATGTGTGTGGTCTTCTTCGTGCAGGGCACGGGCATGGCCCATGTGATGCCGCCGGTCACCGTCGCCGTGATGCAGGCGCTGCCGCGCGAGAAGGCCGGCTCCGGCTCGGCCGTCAACAACACGTTCCGGCAGGTCGGCGGCGCGCTCGGGATCGCCGTCCTCGGATCGGTGCTGTCCGCCGTCTACCGCGGTGACATCGAGGGGCACCTCGGTGCGCTCCCGGCCGCCGCCAGGGACACCGCGGCGGAGTCCATCGAGGCGACGCTCGGCATCGCGGAGAAGATGGGACCGGCGGGCGCCCCGCTGGTCGCCGCCGCGCACGACGCCTTCCTGGACGCCATGCACGTCACGGCCATCAGCTCGGCCGTCGTCGCCCTGCTCGGCGCGATCGTGGTCGCGCTGTTCCTGCCGGGCCGGACGCCCGCCGCGCAGTCGCCCACGCGGGACGACGCGCAGGACGAGCCCACGGCGTCCGCGCCCGCGGCCCGGTGACGCCGCGGGCCCCGCACGGCTGACGGCCCACGGCCCCGGCCGGTGGCCCCGATCCGGTGGAGGCGGCCGGGCGTCGTCCGTTCGGGGAGAATCGGGGGCGGCGAAAGGTGGTTTCACGTGCAGGGTCAGGCATCGGACCGGGACGAGCAGGCTCCGGGCGAGCGCGAGCGCGACCGCGGCGACGATCAGGAGCCCCGCCGCGGCCGCCCGCGCAGTGCGGCGGCCGAGCGGGCCATCCTGGACGCCGTCGTCGAGCTGCTGGAGGCCGGCGAACCCCTCGCCGGCCTGTCCATCGAGCGGATCGCCCGCACCGCCGGGGTCGGCAAGGCCACCATCTACCGGCGCTGGACCGACAAGGAGGAGCTCTTCGTCGACGTCCTGCGTGACATCGAGCCCCCGGAACCCGATGTCTCCGGCACCGGCGGGCTCCGCGATCTGCGCGTACTGCTGGAGTCGATGCGCAGGCGCGGCCTGGCCCAGCGTTCCTCCGTACTGCTGCACAACGTCTTCGCCCAGATGAAGAGCCATCCCCGGCTCTGGTCCGAGTACCAGTGCACCGTGATAGCGCCGCGCCGCGTCGCCATGCTCGCGGCCGTCCGGCGAGCCGTCGAAGCCGGTGAACTGCGGGGCGACACGGACGTGGAGCTGATGGACGACCTGTTCCTCGGCCCCATGCTCGTACGCACCATTCACCGGCCGGACGCGCCGCTGCCCGAGGACCTCGCCGACCGCATCATCCAGCTGCTGGTCGAGGGCGTCGGGCCGCGGCCGCCGGGCGCCGGACCCGGCGAAGCCGCAGGCCACGGCTGACGCGCCCGGACCCGCGCGAGTGTGATCGTTCTGTCACAAGCCACCGCAGACCGCCTCCGGCCGGAACTCACCGCACCACCTTGTTCGTCCTGGTGGCAGTACGGCCGTCGTCGGCGGCGGGAAACGCATCGTTCATCGCCTAGGGTCGTTGGCGCGGAGATGTGCACGGCAAGGCAGTGAGGACAGCGCGATGGTGCAGGCGTACAGGGCGGACACCGGGAACGGCGGCGAGGGACCGCAGCCCTCCGGATCCCGCTTCCGGGACCTGCGCGACAGGCTGGCCCGGGACCGGGGCATCTGGCGGCGAGGGATCGTCCTGGCCGGCTGCTCGGTCCTGCTGACCCTCGTGATGCTCCTGCACGCCCACATCCCGAACACCATCGGCAACCTGGGCAGCCTCACCGAGACGTTCCTGCCCTGGATCGCCCTCTTCGTGCCGGTGCTGCTCGTGCTGGGCCTGGTGCGGCGCTCCGCGACCGCCCTGATCGCCCTGCTGCTCCCGGTCGTGGTCTGGTTCCACGTGTTCGGCGGTCTGCTCACCGACAAGTCGGGCGGGGGCGGCGATCTCACCGTCGCCACCCACAACGTCAACGCGGACAACGCCGACCCCTCGGGCACCGCCCAGCAGGTCGCGGGCTCCGGCGCCGATGTCATCGCCCTCCAGGAACTGCCCGCCGGGCAGGTGAAGACGTACGAATCGGCGCTCGCCGACCGCTTCCCGTACCACTCGGTCCAGGGGACCGTCGGCCTGTGGAGCAAGTACCCGATCAGCGACACCCGCCCGGTGGACATCAAGATGGGCTGGGTCCGGGCCATGCGGACCACCGTCGCCACGCCCGAGGGCAAGGTCGGCTTCGTCGTCGCGCATCTGCCCTCGGTACGGGTCAAGCTGCACGCCGGATTCACCGCGAACCAGCGCGACCAGAGCGCGGACGCACTCGGTGCGGCCATCGCGGACGAACGGCTCGACCGGGTCGTCCTGCTCGGCGACCTCAACGGCACCATGAACGACCGCTCGCTCAACGCGATCACCTCCCAGATGCGCTCCACCCAGGGCGCGGCCGGTGACGGCTTCGGATTCAGCTGGCCCGCGTCGTTCCCGATGGCCCGGATCGACCAGATCATGGTGAAGGGCGTCGACCCGGTGTCGTCCTGGACGCTCCCCGCGACGGACAGCGACCACCTCCCGATCGCCGCGCGCGTCAAACTCTGACGTCACGGTCCGTTCACGGCCGCTGCCGGCGGCCGTTACCTCCCGGCATAAACCGTCTGAGAGTATTTGCTCCGATCAGGGACCGAGGCCGGCCGGCGACGGAGCCGGTCCGCCGCTGTGCGCTCCGGCCCCCGCGTCCGGCAGCGTCGCCATGCCCCGGCTCCCTCCTGCGCCTCGTGCCGCGCCCGGCCTCGCCCGCCGCGGTGGACGAGCCCCCTGCGGAAAGGTCTCTCCTCATGCCTCTGGCTCTGCTCGCACTCGCGGTGAGCGCCTTCGGCATCGGTACCACGGAGTTCGTGATGATGGGCCTGCTGCCCGAGGTCGCGGACGATCTCGGCACCTCCGTCCCCACAGCGGGCTATCTCGTCTCGGCCTATGCGATCGGTGTGGTGCTCGGCGCCCCGCTGCTCACCGCCCTCGGCTCCCGTATCCCGCGCAAACGGATGCTCCTGCTGCTGATGGCGCTGTTCACCGTCGGCAACCTCGCCTCCGCGCTCGCCCCCGGCTTCGGCTGGCTGCTCGCCGCACGGGTGCTGGCCGGGCTGCCGCACGGCGCGTTCTTCGGCGTCGGCGCGGTCGTCGCCGCCCGGCTGGTCGCCGACGGGCGCCAGGCGCGGGCCGTGGCGACGATGTTCCTCGGCCTGACCGTCGCCAACATCGTCGGCGTGCCCGCCGCCACCCTGCTCGGCCAGCACCTCGGCTGGCGGGCCACGTTCCTGGTGGTCGCGGTGATCGGGCTGTGCGCGATGGCCGCGCTCGCCCGGCTCGTCCCGCGGATCCCGGCCGAGGCGCACACCGACGTCCGCCACGAGGTGCGTGCCCTGGGCAACCGGCAGGTGCTGCTCGGACTGCTCACCGCCGTCCTCGGCTTCGCCGGGGTCTTCGCCGTGTACTCCTACCTCTCGGCGATGACGACCGAGGTGATGGGCTTCGGCGAATCCTCGGTGACGCCGGTGCTGGCACTCTTCGGTATCGGCATGACCCTGGGGGCGCTCGCCGCGGGCCCGCTCACGGACCGGGCGCTGCGTCCCACGCTGTACGGATCGCTGGGCGCGCTCGCGGTCGTCCTGGCCGTCTTCCCGTTCGCCGCCCAGGTGCAGTGGGCCGCGCTGGTGATGGTGGTGCTGCTGGGAGGGGTCGGCTTCATGACGACCACGCCGTTGCAGATGCTCGTCATGAACAAGGCCAAGCACGCCCCGACCCTGGCGTCCGCCTCCAACCACTCCGCGTTCAACCTGGCCAACGCGGGCGGCGCGTGGCTGGGCGGGGTGGCCATCGCGGCAGGCTGGGGCTGGACGTCCCCGGCCCTGGTCGGCGCGGTCCTGGCCGTGGCGGGCCTCGCGGTGGCGGTCACGGCGGGCGTACTGGACCGCGACCGCGCACCGTCCAGGGTGGTGGCCGGCGCCCGGCCCGTGCGGCAGGAGTCCGGAGCGGACGTGTGACTCGAGCCCGCCCGGCGATTGAGGACAACCCCTCAGCCGGACGGGCCCGCCGTCACATCCGCAACACCCGTCCCCCCGGCGTCAGCCGGACTCGCGCCAGCGGTTCGTGATCGGCAGTCGCCGGTCCTTGCCGAAGCCCTTGGGCGAGATCTTCGTGCCCGGCGGATACTGCCGCCGCTTGTACTCCGCCGTGTCCACCATCCGCAGGGTCTTCGCGACCAGCGCCTGGTCGAACCCGGCCGCCACGATCGTGTCGATCCCCTGGTCCCGGTCGACGTACATCTCCAGGATCCGGTCCAGCACGTCGTAGTCGGGCAGCGAGTCCGTGTCGACCTGCCCAGGACGCAGCTCCGCGCTGGGCGGCTTGGTGATGGAGGCCTCCGGGATCGGCGGGGTCTGCCCGCGCTCCTCGGCGGCCCGGTTGCGCCACTTCGCCAGCCGGAAGATCGACGTCTTGTAGACGTCCTTGATCGGCCCGTACGCGCCGACGGAGTCGCCGTACAGCGTCGAGTAACCGACCGCCAGCTCCGACTTGTTGCCCGGCGCCAGGACGATCTGCCCCTCCTGGTTGGAGACGGCCATCAGCATCGTGCCGCGCAGCCGCGACTGGAGGTTCTCCTCGGCGAGACCGGTGAGCCCCAGCGACCCCATGTACGCGTCGAACATCGGCTCGATCGGTACGGTCCGGAAGTTCAGCCCGGTACGCCGCGCCAGCTCGGCCGCGTCGCCCTTGGAGTGGTCCGAGGAGTACTTCGACGGCATCGAGATGCCGTAGACGTTCTGCGCCCCCAGCGCGTCGCAGGCGATCGCCGCGACCAGCGCCGAGTCGATCCCGCCGGAGAGCCCGATGAGCACGCTGCCGAAGCCGTTCTTCGCCGCGTACGCCCGCAGGCCCACGACGAGCGCCGAGTACAGCTCCTCGTCGTCGTCGAGCCGGTCCGCGTACCCTCCGGCCAGCTCCGCCTCGTACGCGGGCAGCGGCTTCTCGGAGAGGACCACGTGGTCGATGCGCAGCCCGTCGTTCACCACACCCGACGGCGCGTCGGGCGCGGCGGCCGGCAGGTCGAGGTCGATGATCACGCTGCCCTCGGCGAACTGGGGGGCGCGGGCGATCACTTCGCCGTGCTTGTCGACGACGATCGAGTCGCCGTCGAAGACCAGCTCGTCCTGGCCGCCGATCATCGCCAGATAGGCCGTCGTGCAGTCGGCCTCCTCGGCCCGCTTGCGGACCAGTTCCAGCCGGGTGTCGTCCTTGTCCCGCTCGTAGGGCGAGGCGTTGATCGAGAGGAGCAGTCCGGCCCCGGCGGCCCGCGCGGCCGGCACCCGGCCGCCGTCCTGCCAGAGGTCCTCGCAGATCGCGAGCGCGACATCGATCCCGTGCACCCGCACGACGGGCATCGAGTCGCCCGGCACGAAGTACCGGAACTCGTCGAAGACGCCGTAGTTGGGCAGGTGGTGCTTGGCGAAGTTCAGCGCGACCCCGCCGCGGTGCAGCACCGCGGCGGCGTTGCGCGGGGACCCGGCGGGCTGGCCGTAGCGCGGCGCCGGGAAATCGGAGCGGTCGAGGTATCCGACGACGACCGGCAGTTCCCCGAAGCCCTCCTCGTCGAGACGGGCGGCGAGCGCGCGCAGCGCGTCCCGCGACGCCTCGACGAAGGACGACCGCAGGGCCAGGTCCTCGACGGGGTAACCGGTCAGCACCATCTCGGGGAACGCCACCAGGTGGGCGCCCTGCTCGGCGGAGTGCCGGGTCCAGTGGAGGATCGCCTCGGCGTTGCCGGCGAGGTCACCGACGGTCGAGTCGATCTGATTCAGTGCGAGGCGTAGTTGAGGCACGCCGCCCAGTGTAATCGTCTGATTGACGCGATGTCCTGGCGGGCCGCGCGAAGGACCGTGCGGCCCGCCAGGGGGCCGGTCAGCTGCGGTAGCCGACGACCGTCATCATGCCCGCCTCCGCGTGGTACAGGTTGTGGCAGTGGAGCATCCACAACCCCGGGTTGTCGGCGTCGAAGTCCACCGTCAGCGACTGCCGGGGCAGCACGATCGCGGTGTCCTTACGGGCCCCGGACGCGTTCCCGGCCAGCGCGAACGTGTGCCCGTGCAGATGGACCGGGTGCCACATCGCGGTCGGGTTCCGCAACTCCAGCCGGACCCGCTCCCCGGCCCGCACCGGATGGCGCTGGTCGGCGCTGTACGGCTTCCCGTCGAAGGCCCAGTCGTACGCCGCCATGGAACCGGTCAGCCTCAACCGCACCGTGCGGTCGGGCTCACGGCCGGGCAACGCCACGGACGCGTCCGGGGCCAGCCGGTCGGCCGTCACCAGCTGACCGGTCAGCTCCTTCGGCCGCACGGAGGCGCCGGGCGCCGCGCCCGTGCCGGTACGGAGCAGCGCCATCGCGGAGGCCTTCTTCCCCTCGGCCAGCGCGGTCAGCGGGAACACCCCGTCCCCGGCGGTCACCAGCACGTCGTACCGCTCGCCCATGCCGAGCAGCAGGGCGTCCGTCGTGGTGTGCCGGACCGGGAAGCCGTCCGTGTGCGTGATCGTCATCCGGTGGCCGCCGAGTGCGACGCGGAACGCGGTGTCACCGCCCGCGTTGATGATCCGCAGCCGGATCCGGTCACCGGGCCGGGCGCCGAAGGCGGACGGGTCCTGCGGAGTGCGGCCGTTGATCAGGTAGTACGGGTAGGCGACATCGCCCGCGTCACCGCCCAGCAATGTGCTGGTGGCGCCCATGAGCATGCGCGAGGGCCCGGTTCCGGTACCGGCCGAGGGGGCGGCCTCCATGGCGTGCCCGCTGTGACCGCTGCCCTTGGTGAGCTCCTGGAGCACCGCGTCGGGGGTGGAGCCGTCCACCCCGTCGAGCCAGTCGTCCAGGACGACGACCCACTCCTTGTCGTACGACAGCGGCTCCTTCGGGTCCTCGACGATCAGCGGCGCGTACAGCCCGCGGTCCAGCTGGACGCCCGAGTGCGGGTGGAACCAGTACGTGCCCGGATTCGGCACCGCGAACCGGTAGGTGAAGTCCTTGCCCGGCTCGATGGCCCGCTGGGTCAGCCCGGGGACACCGTCCATGTCGTTGCGCAGGGCGAGCCCGTGCCAGTGCAGCGAGGTCGACTGCGGAAGGTGGTTGGCGAGGGTGAGGTCGAGCGTGTCGCCCGCGGTGACCCGCACCTCCTGGCCGGGCAGCCGGTCCCCGTACGCCCAGGTGCTGACGGTGTGCCCGCCGCCCAGGTCGAACCGGGACGGGGTGGCGGTCAGGGAGACCTTGCGTACGGGACCGGAGCCCCGGCGCTCCTCGGCCGCCGCGACCTCGGGGCCGTCGGGGGCCACGTATCCCTTGGGGACCGTCGTGCCGGACGGACCGGAGTGGTCCATGCCGGAGTGGTCGGTGGACGCGGCGCTGTCGGAGCAGGCGGCGAGAACTCCGGTACCGGCAAGGGCGATCGATGCGCCGAGTACGGCGCGTCGGGTGTGCTGAGCGGACATGGCTGAGTGCACCTCAAAGATGTTGTCGGTGTGCTGAAAGGCGGACGGGGGCGCGGTGCGCCCCGGACGGGGGCGCGGTGCGCCTATATCCGCAGTACCGACAGGTCAGTGAGAACGGCCTTGCGCGGCCGTGGCGGGGGAGGGGGCCGCGGCCTCCACGACGTACGGGTCCCGGCGCCTCCCGCCACGCTGTCCGCGGGCCGCCGCGCCACCATGAGCACGGTGAGCAGGGCGAGGCCCCAGACGGAGAGCACGGCGAGGCAGACGGCCATCGGGTCCATGCCCCGCATGGGCGCCGGACGGGCGGGGCGCCGGGCGTCCGGGTGCACGGTCCCCGCGGCCGTCGCGTGCGAAGCGGTCATCGCGGCGGCACCCTGCCCGCTGTGCTCCGCCGGGTGGCCGACGGTGTGCATGGTGACGATCCCGAAGAGCAGCGCGGCGAACAGCAGCAGCTGCCCGTACCTCGCACCCCTCATTCCGAACATGCCGGCCACCCTACCCCCACCGGGTATACGAACGGGGACGGCCCGCTGCCCCGCGCGCGGCGGGAGGGCGGGCCGTCGGGTCGTGGGCGGGCGCGGTGCCGGTCAGCTGTGGGCGTAGACCTTCTCGGCCCAGCCGGCGATCTGGTCGTCGGAGAGGTGCTGCGCCAGGTCGGCTTCGCTGATCATGCCGATCAGCTTCTTGTTCTCGACCACGGGAAGCCGGCGGATGCGATGGTTCTGCATCTCCTGAAGCACATCCTCCACCTCCGCGCCCGCGTCGATCCAGCGCGGCGTGCCGTGGGCGAGGTCGCCCGCGGTCACCTTCGACGGGTCGCGACCCATCGCTACGCAGTCGACCACGATGTCGCGGTCCGTGAGGATGCCGATCATCCGGTCCTGCTCGCCGTTGGCCGAGATGGGCAGCGCCCCGACTTTGTGCTCACGCATCAGCTGGGCGGCGCGGTCGAGGGTCTCGTGCGCCGGGATCCAGGTGGCGCCGGTGTGCATGATGTCCTTGGCGATGGTCATGGGATACCTACCTCCTGCGTGCCGGTGGGCACTGCCGTACGACCCCGAGCGAACCCATCGTGAGGGGCCCGTTCGGGGTACGCGACCGCTTGCACCCATTCGGGTGCACTTGCGGCGGGAGGGAACCTTCGAGGCCCGTCAGGCGCGGGGCGCCGAGCCGCGCTTCGCCAGCATCCCGGCCATCGCGTCCAGCTCGGACTGCTGGGCCTCGACCATGCCCCGGGCCAGCCGCTTCTCCGCCTTCACGGTGCACAGGCTCGCGCAGCCGCGGGCCATGTCGATCCCGCCCTTGTGGTGGTCGGTCATCAGCTGGAGATACAGGATCTCGGCCTGCCTGCCGTCGGCCTTGCGGAGCCGGCCGAGCTCGGTGCGGGTGGCCATGCCGGGCATGAGGGACCCGTCGTGGGCCTGGTAACCGCCCCCATGCCCCGGCATCCCGCCCATCCCGTCCATATCGCCCATGTCGTGGCCGTCGTGCCCACCGGCACCGGCACCGGACCCGTCGGCCATCCAGGCCATCGGCTCCTGTCCGGTGGCCACCTTGGGCAGCTCCCACAGATCCAGCCAGCCGAGCAACATGCCCCGCTGGTTGGCCTGTGTGTTGGCGATGTCGTACGCGAAACGGCGCACGTCCTCGTCCCGCGTGCGGTCCCGCACGATGAAGGACATCTCCACGGCCTGCTGGTGGTGGACCGCCATGTCCTGGGCGAACCCGGCGTCCGCCGAGTCCGCCGCGGGCGTGCGCGGGGCGGACTCGGACCCGGTCGCCTGGAGGTCCGCCCCGTCGTCCCGCGCGGAGGCCACCGTCGCCGCCCCCGCGAACAGCACCGCGAGCGCGACGGCGGAACCCGCCACCCACCGGGTGCGCCGGGTGCGCTCCGTAACCGTCACTGGGCCCCCAGTCCGCCGGTGCACGCCGCGCCCGGCTCGGGCGTCTGCGGCCCCTGCACGTACTTGGAGAAGAACTGCGCCACCCGGGGGTCGTCGGCGCCGTCCACCGTGACCTGCTTGCCCCAGGCGCTCAGCATGATCGTGCCGGCCTGGCCCTCGTACGGGCTCATCAGCGAGTACGGGGTCTTCCCGACCCGCTCGGCGAGCTTGTCCAGGTCCGCGACCGGGGCCTTGTCCGTGTACGTCACCCACACCGAACCGTGCTCCAGCGAGTGCACGGCGTTCATGTCGGGGATCGCCTTCTTGTACACCTCGCCGTCGCAGTTCATCCAGACGGGGTTGTGGTCACCGCCGACCGGGGGCTTCATCGGGTACGTCACGGTCTTGGTGACGTGGTTGCGGGTCAGCTTCTTCGCGTCCCACGTCTTCTCGCCCTCGATCGCGCCGTCGGCCGCGTCCTTCCCGTCCGCCCCGTGCTGCTCCGACACCTTCGCGTCGGCGGACTTCTGGTCCGCGGAGGCCTCGGACCTGTCGAGCAGTGTGTAGCTGCCGAAGGCGACGAGACCTGCGACGACGACGGCGCTGAGGCTTATGGCCAGCACACGGTTGCGGCGGTCCCGCACGCGGTCGGCGTTGCGCATCTGCTCTATGCGGGTCCTGCGGTCGTGGCTCTCGTGGCTCATGTCGTGGGTCCTTCTGCGAAGGGGCGATGAGGGTCTGGGCAGGTCGGAAATCCGGTGTGCGCAGGGCGGTTGCGAGGCCGCCGCATCCCTTGCACACCATGGCCGACGATCGTAGTGGGTGGCCGAGTGCTCCATCTCACGTCGTGTGCGTAATCTGGGTGAAATCCCGGGTCGTGATACTGGAGTTTCCCCCCTATCCCGGGCGGTGGTGCACGGACCGTCTGAACTGCAAGGATGTGGCTATGGACAAGCAGCAGGAATTCGTCCTCAGGACACTTGAGGAGCGCGACATCCGGTTCGTACGGCTGTGGTTCACCGACGTGCTCGGTTACCTCAAGTCCGTGGCCGTGGCCCCTGCCGAGCTGGAGCAGGCGTTCGACGAGGGGATCGGCTTCGACGGCTCGGCCATCGAGGGCTTCGCCCGGGTCTACGAGTCGGACATGATCGCCAAGCCGGACCCGGGCACGTTCCAGATCCTGCCCTGGCGCGCCGAGGCCCCCGGCACGGCCCGGATGTTCTGCGACATCCTGATGCCGGACGGCTCGCCGTCCTTCGCCGACCCGCGCTACGTGCTCAAGCGCATCCTGGCCAAGACCTCCGACCTGGGTTTCACCTTCTACACCCACCCGGAGATCGAGTTCTTCCTGCTGAAGGACAAGCCGGTCGACGGCAGCCGCCCCACCCCCGCGGACAGCTCCGGCTACTTCGACCACACCCCGCAGAACGTCGGGATGGACTTCCGCCGTCAGGCGATCACGATGCTCGAATCGATGGGCATCTCGGTCGAGTTCAGCCACCACGAGGGAGCCCCCGGCCAGCAGGAGATCGACCTGCGGTACGCGGACGCGCTGTCCACCGCCGACAACATCATGACGTTCCGCCTGGTCATGAAGCAGGTCGCGCTGGAGCAGGGCGTGCAGGCGACGTTCATGCCGAAGCCGTTCTCGGAGTACCCCGGCTCGGGCATGCACACCCACCTCTCCCTCTTCGAGGGCGACCGCAACGCGTTCTACGAGTCCGGCGCCGAGTACCAGCTCTCCAAGGTCGGCCGCTCCTTCATCGCGGGCCTGCTCACGCACGCCGCGGAGATCTCCGCCGTGACCAACCAGTGGGTCAACTCCTACAAGCGCATCTGGGGCGGCTCCTCCCGCGCCGCGGGCGCCGGCGGCGAGGCTCCCTCGTACATCTGCTGGGGCCACAACAACCGCTCCGCGCTGATCCGGGTCCCGATGTACAAGCCCGGCAAGACCGGCTCGGCCCGCGTCGAGGTCCGCTCCATCGACTCCGGCGCCAACCCGTACCTGACGTACGCGGTCCTGCTGGCCGCCGGCCTCAAGGGCGTCGAGGAGGGCTACGAACTCCCGGCCGGCGCCGACGACGACGTATGGGCCCTGTCCGACGCCGAGCGCCGCGCGATGGGCATCGAGCCCCTCCCGCAGAACCTGGGCGAGGCCATCTCCCTGATGGAGAAGAGCGAACTGGTCGCCGAGACGCTGGGCGAGCACGTCTTCGACTTCTTCCTGCGCAACAAGAAGCAGGAGTGGGAGGAGTACCGCAGCGAGGTCACGGCCTTCGAGCTGAAGAACCTGCTGCCGGTGCTGTAACCGCGGTTCAGCGCTGACTGAGCCCGCTCGTACGTGACTTCGGGCCGACGGTGCGACACCGTCGGCCCCAAGCTGTTTCGGGTACCCCGGCCGTCCGCGGGCCGGGACGGAAACCCGCAGCCGCCCCGGTGCTGACTATTCGTCAGTTCTCTGCGGTGCTGCGCGCCATGCTGGACGATGCGGAAGCGGCGGGAGCAGCGGGTTCGGCGTCCGACGGTGCGCCTGACGTACTGGCACCGGCCCGGCTGGGGCCGCTGAGGCTGCGCAACCGGGTGATCAAGGCCGCGACCTTCGAGGGCGCCACCCCCGAGGCACTGGTCACCGACGCGCTCATCGACTACCACCTGCGCCCTGCGGCGGGCGGTGTCGCCATGACCACCGTGGCCTACTGCGCGGTGTCCCCGGAGGGCCGCACCGAGCGCCGCCAGCTGTGGATGCGCCCCGAGGCGCTGCCGGGGCTGCGCGGGCTGACGCGGGCGGTGCACGACACCGGGGCCGCGGTCTGCGCCCAGTTGGGCCACGCCGGACCGGTGGCCGACGGCCGCTCCAACGGGCTGCCCGCCCTCGCCCCGATGGCCGGCTTCAACCCGCTCAGTATGCGGCGCAACAAGGCGGCCACCGCCGACGACATCGCCCGTGTCATCGAGGCCCATGCCGAGGCGGCGTTACTGGCGGCCGAGGCCGGCTTCGACGCCGTGGAGATCCACCTCGGCCACAACTACCTGGCCAGCGCCTTCCTCAGCCCCCGGCTGAACCGCCGCACCGACGCCTTCGGCGGCTCCCTGCGCGCCCGCGCGGCCGTGGCGCTGGGCATCACCCGGGCGGTACGCGACGCGCTGGGCGACCGCCTCGCCATCACCGCCAAGCTGAACATGAAGGACGGCGCGCCGGGCGGGCTCACCCTGGACGACAGCCTCCAGGTCGCACGCTGGCTGGAGGCGGACGGCTCGGTGGACGCTCTGGAGCTGACGGCGGGCAGTTCCCTGCTGAACCCGATGTACCTGTTCCGCGGCGACGCCCCTGTCGCCGAGTTCGCGGCGAATTTCCCACTCCCGCAGCGCCTCGCGATCCGGGCGCTGGGCCGCACCTTCTTCCGCACCTACCCGTATCAGCCGCTGTACCTGCTGGACGCCGCCCGGCAGTTCCGCGCCGCGCTCGGGCTGCCGCTGATCCTCCTGGGCGGGATCACCGACCGGCAGGGTATGGACCGCGCCATGGCGGAGGGGTTCGACTTCGTCGCCATGGCCCGCGCCCTGCTCCGCGAGCCCGACCTGCTGCACCGCATCGAGCGCGACACCGCCACCCGCTCGGAGTGCATCCACTGCAACCGCTGCATGCCCACGATCTACACGGGGACGCACTGCCCGCTGATCGGCGAACGGGGGCGCTGAGCGGCACGCGGGGGACCGGCGCCAGGGGCCTCAGCCGAAGCTCCGCCCCATCTCGTCCAGGATCTCTTCGATCACCTCGGCCGGCTCCCGCGCCAGGTCCTCCTCGATCCACACCCGCATCGCGATCCGCATCGACGAGAGGAACGCCGCCGCGAGGACCAGGGGGCGGACCGGGCCCGCCGAGTGGTCCTGGCGGGCGGTCACCGCTTCGGCCAAGTCGCGTTCCAGTGCTGCGTGGTTGGCGAGCTGGCGGGCGAGCAGGGAGGGGTGGCGCATGGCCAGTCGGGTGCGGACGGCCCATTCGCGTTCCGGAGGTGCCAGCCGTTCGGCGAACGGGGCCACCGCTGCCCGCAGCGCCGTCCAGGCGCTCTCCTCGGCGGGGCGTTCACGCACCGCGCGGACGAGGTCTCCTATCTGCTGCTCCTCGCCGTACAGGAGGGCGTCCTCCTTGCCGGTGAAGTAGTTGGAGAACGTTCTGCGGGAGATTCCGGCCGCGTCCGCCACGGCCTCCACCGTGACCTGGTCGAAGCCGTGCTCGACGGTCAGCCTCAGTGCCGCTTCGTGCACTGCCTGCCGGGTGGCTTCCTTCTTGCGTTCCCGCAGTCCCACTGAGCGCTCCATGGGCGCCATTATCCACCCGCCCGGTTATTATTGCGCAGTGGGCAAAATTGCCCATCGGGCATGTATGGTGAACCCTTGTTTTCTTCGTTCCCTTGTTCGAACACCTCCTGGAGGTTGCGCGTGAGCGCTCAAACGGCCGCGCCGACCGAGGTCGCGCCCATGGACCACCGCCATATCCTGCGCGCCCTGAGCGGTCTGCTCATCGTGCTGTTCGTGGCGATGACCAGCAGTACGGTGGTCTCCGTCGCGCTCCCGCAGATCATCGGGTCGCTCAACGGGACGCAGTCGCAGTACACCTGGGTCGTCACCGCGATGCTGCTCGCCTCCACGGCCTCCACGCCGATCTGGGGCAAGCTCGCCGACCTGTTCAGCAAGAAGCTGCTGCTCCAGATAGCCATCGGCATCTTCGTCGTCTCGTCGATCGCCTGCGGATTCGCCCAGTCCACCGAGCAGTTGATCGCCTTCCGTGCCCTCCAGGGCCTCGGGATGGGCGCGCTCCAGGTGCTCGTGCAGGTCATCATCGCGGCGATGATCAGCCCCAAGGAGCGCGGCCGCTACAACGGTTACCTCGGCGGCGTCATGGCCGTCGCCACCGTCGGCGGCCCGCTGCTGGGCGGTTTCATCACCGACACGTCGTGGCTCGGCTGGCGTTGGTGCTTCTTCATCGCCGTACCGTTCACGCTGCTCGCCCTCGTGATGCTCACCCGCACCCTGCACCTCACCGAGATCCGCCGCCCCGACACCAAGGTCGACTACCTGGGCGCCTCGCTCATCGCCGTCGGCGTCAGCGTGCTGCTCCTCTGGGTCACCTTCGTCGGCAACGACTTCGACTGGCTGTCCTGGCAGACGGCCGCCATGGTCGGTGCGAGCGTCGTGATCCTCGGCGGAGCCGTGGCCGTCGAGGCGCGGGTCAAGGAGCCCGTGGTGCCGCTCCATGTCGTACGCCGCCGGGACCCCGCCCTCGCCATCGCCGCGAGCCTCGCGGTCGGAATGGCGATGTTCGGCGGGGCGGTCTTCCTCGGCCAGTACTTCCAGATCGGACGCGGCTACTCGCCGACCGAGGCCGGACTGCTCACCATTCCGCTGATGTTCGGCGTGCTGGTCTCCTCGACCGTGGCCGGCCGGCTGGTGTCGAAGACCGGCAAGGTGAAGCCGTACATCATCACCGGCGTCGTCGTCCTCACCCTCGGATTCCTGGGGCTGTCCACCATCGACCACGAGACATCGCTCGTCCTCGTCTCGATCGGCATGCTCGCGGTCGGAGTCGGTGTCGGCATGTCGATGCAGAACCTCGTCCTCGTCCTCCAGAACACCGTCCCGCTCAGCGAACTCGGCGCGGCCAGCGGCGCGATCACCTTCTTCCGCTCGCTCGGCGGCACCATCGGCGTCTCGGTCCTGGGCGCGGTGCTCGCCAACCAGGTCGCCACGAAGATCACGGCCGGGCTGACGAAGCTCGGCGTCGACCCGGCGGCCTCGTCCTCCGGCGGCTCCACGCTGAACGTGGCCGCCATGCCGCCGGAGATCCGGGAGATCGTGCGGGCCGCGTACGGCGACGCGACGGGGCACATCTTCCTGATCTCGGCGGCCATTTCGGTCGTCGGCGTGATTGCCGCCCTGTTCCTCACCCCGACCAAGCTGCGCGACAGCGTGGACCTGTAGCCGGCGCGGGCGGGGGCGGGCTCCGGGGGCGGCGTCCGCCCCCGGAGCCCGTGGTCCGGTGGACTGCACCTGTCTGATCACTGACAATGGCAGCAGCAGGGACCGCAGTTGACGACGGGGGAGTCATGACCGAGATCTTCGTGCTGCTCGGCGTGCTGTTGAGCGTGATCGTCTTCCTGATCGTGAAGCTGGTACTCAAGGAACGACGCCGCCCCACGGACAACTTCGACGGCCAGCAGATCGAGCGGGAGCACAGTGCGGAGGCGCGGCACGTCAGGGCGGCCAACACCTCGATCGCCGTCCACAACCGTTTCCTCGACGGAGGCAACGACTGGCGGCCCCGGAAGCGATGACTCGCGCCGACACCCGGCGGTACGGCGGAAGGGCCCGAGCCCCGCTGGGGTAGGGTGACGCTTCCCCGCAAGGGGCGTACCGAAGAAGAATGAGTCCCCGCACGGGGACCCAGCGAAGATCCCCGCACGGGGACGTACCGAAGGAGGTGGGACCCATTACCGCTGTATCAGGCTGGGTGCTCACCCCTCGTCAACGCGTGGCCGACCGGACATAACCGGCCCGCGGAGCACCCATCGGCATTTTCCCGAAAGGCTCCGCTTCATGCCGGTCCCGTTGTCACCGCTTGCCCTCTCCCGCCTCGTCACCACACTCCGCACCGCCGGCTGCGTATTCGCCGAGGACGAGGCGGAGCTGATCGCCTCCACCGCCGCCGGCCCCGCCGCGCTCACCGCCATGGTGGAGCGCCGCGTCGCCGGTCATCCCCTGGAACACGTCCTGGGCTGGGCCGAGTTCAGCGGGCTGCGGATCGCCGTGGACCCCGGGGTCTTCGTCCCACGCCGCCGCACCGAGTTCCTGATCCGGCAAGCCGTCGAACTGGCCTCGGGGCCGGCCGTCGTGGTCGACCTCTGCTGCGGTACCGGCGCGCTCGGCGCCGCGCTCGCCGCAGCCCTGGACGGGGTCGAACTCCACGCCTCCGACGTCGAACCCGCCGCCGTGCGCTGCGCCCGGCGCAACATCGGTGAGCTGGGCCGGGTCTACGAGGGCGACCTCTTCGCACCGCTTCCCGGCTCGCTGCGCGGGCGCGTGGACGTCCTGCTCGCCAACGTGCCGTACGTACCGACCGGCGATGTCGCACTGCTCCCCGCGGAGGCGCGCGTGCATGAGCCGCTGGTGGCGCTCGACGGAGGCGGCGACGGACTCGACGTGATGCGGCGGGTGGCCGCCGAGGCGCCGCGGTGGCTGGCACCGGGTGGCAGCCTGCTGGTCGAGACGAGCGAACGGCAGGCGGCCCGTGCCGAGGAGACCGTGGGCGGCAGCGGGCTGATTCCGCGGGTGGTCTCCTCCGACGAGCTGTACGCCACTGTCGTGATCGGAACCATGCCCGCCGCCCCCTGATCAAGGAGCGGGCGGGGTCGGCCGGTCCGGGCGGCTCAGGCGAAGCGCCACCGGGTCTGGGTGAACGGGTCGCCCTTGCCGAAGCCGAAGACCGTGCGCGGGGACACCGCGAAGACCTGGGCCCGGTTGCCCTGGGCACCCACGAACACGCCGTCGGCGACATCGAAGTGCCAGACCGATCCGTACTTCGCCTCCCAGGCCTCGGCCAGAGCGGTCAGCCGGGCCTCATCCGTCACCCGGTCCGCCCGGCCCTCCACCACCACGTCGAAGCCCTCCGCCCAGGTGTTGGTGCCGGTCGTGAGGACCACTTCGGCGCTCGCCGCGAGATTACGGGCCTTGCGCTCCTCGGCGCCGGTGCAGAAGTGCAGCGCGCCCTGCCACCAGACCCCGATCAGCGGGGTGACGTGCGGGCGGCCGTCCGGGCGCACCGTCGTCAACCAGTACAGCTCGGCGCCGGACAGCAGTCTCTGCGCGTCGGCCCAGCGGGCGGGCCCTGCGCCGGGGCTGCTGTAGCGAGGGTCCAGCTCGGTGTCCGGGCCGGTGCTCTGTTCAGTGCGCTGTTCGGGTGCGGACATGGTCGGGGCCTCCCGGCGGGCGGAACGAGACGTGCCTGTGGAGTGGAGACTGTGCAGCCGTCCCGAATTCATCGGTGCGGCACCAGGGCCCGTCCGGCGGATCATGGCCGGGGGCGCGGCGTCCGGCACGGCACCACGCCGCGTTGCCGAAACGACCGGACAGCTCCGCCGGCAGGACGCTCCGGCGCCTTGCGACGCATCGCACCGGACGCCGCGCCCTTTCCGACCCTGATTCGCCGGACAGGCCCTAGGCTCGTAGAGCTGGAACGTGATCGGGCGGCGAGCAGGAGAGAGCACGGAATGACGACGTTGCCGGGGCGCAGAAGCAGTACGTTCACCCGACTGCTGCGGCACGGATTCACCGACCCGTCCGCCGCCGAGCAGCTGCTCGACCTGCCGGACCTGTCCTCCGTACGCTCCGATCCCGTCCTGCTCGAAGCACTCGGGGCCACCGCCGACCCGGATCTGGCACTGCGCGGCGTCGTACGGCTCGTGGAGGCGGAGGAGGCCGACGAGCGGCAGATCCTGCTGGACACACTCGTGACCGCCAAGCCGCTGCGGGACCGGCTGCTCGGGGTGCTCGGGGCGTCCGAGGCGCTCGGTGACCACCTGGCCCGCCACCCGCGCGACTGGCAGGCCCTCGTCACGTACGAGGCCGCCGATCTGCACCCCGGAGTGCCCGAGTTCGAGCACGAGCTGGCCGGGGCCGACGATCCGGACGCGCTGCGCGTCGCCTACCGCCGGTGCCTGCTGTCGATAGCGGCCCGAGACGTGTGCGGCACGACGGATGTCGCCGAGACCGCCGCCGAGCTGGCCGACCTGGCCACGGCGACGCTGCGGTCCGCGCTCGCCATCGCCCGCACGGCCACGCCCGAGGACGCCGCGCAGTGCCGCCTCGCCGTCATCGCGATGGGCAAGTGCGGCGGCCACGAACTGAACTACGTCTCCGACGTCGACGTCATCTTCGTGGCGGAACCCGCCGACGGCGCCGAGGAGAGCGCGGCCATCCCCGCCGCCACCCGGCTGGCCGCACACATGATGCGGATCTGCTCCGACACGACCGTCGAGGGCACCATCTGGCCCGTCGACGCCAATCTCCGCCCGGAGGGCCGCAACGGGCCCCTGGTGCGCACGCTGTCCTCGCACCTCGCCTACTACCAGCGCTGGGCCAAGACCTGGGAGTTCCAGGCGCTCCTCAAGGCCCGGCCGGTGGCCGGCGACCCCTCGCTGGGCGCCGATTACATGGAGGCCGTCTCGCCGCTCGTCTGGCAGGCCGCCGACCGCGAGAACTTCGTCCCCGACGTGCAGAAGATGCGCCGCCGCGTCATCGACACCATCCCCGTCGACCGGGTCGACCGCGAGATCAAGCTCGGCCCCGGCGGACTGCGGGACGTCGAGTTCGCCGTACAGCTGCTCCAGCTGGTGCACGGCCGCAACGACGCCACCCTGCGCAGCGGCTCGACCCTGGACGCCCTCGGCGCGCTCGCCCGGGGCGGCTACGTGGGGCGGGTGGACGCCGCACAGCTGGACGACGCCTACCGCTTCCTGCGCGCCATGGAGCACCGCATCCAGCTCTACCGGCTGCGCCGCACCCATCTGGTCCCGGAGGACGAGCCGGATCTGCGGCGGCTCGGCCGCTCCCTCGGCCTGCGTACCGACCCCATCGCCGAGCTCAACCAGGCCTGGAAGCGGCACGCCTCCGTGGTGCGCCGGCTGCACGAGAAGCTGTTCTACCGGCCGCTGCTCGACGCCGTCGCCCAGCTCGCCCCCGGCGAGTCCCGGCTCAGCGCGAAGGCCGCCGCGCACCGGCTCGAAGCCCTCGGCTACGAGGACCCGGCGGCGGCGCTGCGGCACCTGGAGGCGCTGTCGTCCGGTGTCTCGCGCAAGGCCGCCATCCAGCGCACGCTGCTGCCGGTGCTGCTCGGCTGGTTCGCGGACTCCGCCGACCCGGACGCCGGACTGCTCGGATTCCGCAAGGTGTCCGACGCGCTCGGCAAGACCCCGTGGTACCTGCGGCTGCTGCGGGACGAGGGCGCGGCGGCCGAGAACCTCGCCCGGGTGCTGTCGGCCGGCCGACTCGCCCCCGATCTGCTGCTGCGCGCCCCCGAGGCGGTGGCGATCCTCGGCGACCCGCAGGGGCTCAAGCCCCGCAGCCGGGACGCCCTGGAGCAGGAGGTGCTGGCCGCGGTGGGGCGGGCCGAGGACGCCGAATCGGCGGTGGCGGTGGTGCGCGGGGTGCGGCGGCGCGAACTGTTCCGGACGACGTCCGCGGACCTCATCGGCTCCTACGGCACCGAGGAGAGCCCCGCCGAACCGGACCCGGGCGCGCTCGTCGACCGGGTCGGCAGCGCGGTCACCGATCTGAACGCCGTCACGATCGCCGGGGCGCTGCGTGCCGCGGTGCGCGCCGAATGGGGCGACACACTCCCCACGCGGTTCGCCGTGATCGGCATGGGCCGCTTCGGCGGCCAGGAGCTCGGATACGGCTCCGACGCGGACGTCCTGTTCGTCCACGCGCCGCGCGAGGGCGTCGACGAGCAGGAGGCGAGCCGGGCCGCGAACCGGGTGGTGGCCGAGGTGCGCAGGCTGCTCCAGCTGCCCACCGCGGACCCGCCGCTGATCATCGACGCCGATCTGCGCCCCGAGGGCAAGAGCGGACCGCTGGTCCGCACGCTGAAGTCGTACGAGGCGTACTACCGGCGCTGGTCGCTGGTCTGGGAGAGCCAGGCGCTGCTGCGCGCCCAGCCGATGGCCGGCGACGCGGATCTGGGCCGCGCGTTCATCGAGCTGATCGATCCGCTGCGCTACCCGGCGGAGGGGCTGGGGGAGGACGCGGTCCGTGAGATCCGGCGGCTGAAGGCCCGGATGGAGTCCGAGCGGATGCCGCGCGGCGCGGACCCGACGCTCCACACCAAGCTGGGCCGGGGCGGGCTGAGCGACGTCGAGTGGACGGTCCAGCTGATGCAGATGCAGCACGGCTGGGCCGAGCCGGGGCTGCGGACCACCCGGACCCGTGAGGCGCTGGCCGCCGCCTGTGCGGCGGAGCTGATCTCCGGCGAGGACGCGCAGACGCTGGACGAGGCGTGGGTGCTGGCGACCCGGGTCCGCAACGCGGTGATGCTGGTGCGGGGGAGGCCGGCCGACACGTTTCCGTCCGGGCCGCGGGAGCTGACGGCGGTGGGGCGTTACCTGGGGTACGAGCCCGGGCATGTCGGGGACATGCTGGACGACTACCGGCGGATTACGCGGCGGGCGCGGGCGGTGGTGGACGAGCGGTTCTACGGGGCCTGAGGGCGCGGTGGGCCGGTGGGGCGCGACGCCCTCGTGCGGGTGGCGGCGCTGGTGCGCCTGGGTGCTTCGGGGCTGCCGCCCCGGACCCCGCTCACTCTCGCCGGAGAGGCTTGGTTTGCGCGGGCTCGAACTCAGTTCCTGCCCGCCGCCGCCTTCGCCCGGTGGACCGCGAGCGCGGACAGGCGGGGGCGGCGGGCTGCTCCGCGGGGAATCTGTTTCGGCAGGTGGTGCGGCAGCGCTCCGTACCAGGAGTACGACACCGCGTAGCCGAAGGCCAGGCAGGCCATGCCGCCCAGCGCGTCCAGCCAGAAATGGTTCGCGGTCGACACGATGACGATCAGGGTGACCGCCGGGTAGAGCAGGCCCAGGACGCGCGCCCAGGGCGCGGAGGCCAGCGCGAAGACGGTCAGGCCGCACCACAGTGACCAGCCGATGTGCATCGACGGCATCGCCGCGTACTGGTTCGACATGTTCTTGAAGTTGCCCGAAGCCATCGAACCCCAGGTCTGGTGGACCATGACCGTGTCGATGAACCGGCTGCCGTTCATCAGCCGGGGCGGGGCCAACGGGTAGAGGTAGTAACCGGCCAGCGCTCCCGCCGTGGTCGCGAACAGGGCCAGGCGGGCTGCCGCGTAGCGACCAGGGTGGCGGCGGAACAGCCATACGAGCACGCCGATGGTGACGATGAAGTGCAGTGTCGCGTAGTAGTAGTTCATCGACACGATCAGCCATGTCACCGAGTTGACCGCGTGGTTGACCGACTGCTCGACGGCGATGCCCAGGAACCGCTCGGCCGACCAGATCCAGTCGGCGTTGGCCAGGGCAGCCGCCTTCTGCTCAGGGACGGCGTTGCGCACCATCGAGTACAGCCAGTAACTGACCGCGATCAGCAGGATTTCGAACCAGAGGCGCGGCCGCCGGGGGGAGCGCGGCGAACGCAACCCGGCAAGGCTGTGGTCACGCAGCCTGCGCATCCGGTCCATGGTGCCGGGTTGCTTCGCGTTCGCCTCCGGAGCCGCCTCGTTCACGATGGGTGACGGGGTGGCCTCCGCGGGGCCTTCCTGTGATTTCACGCTCAATTCACCCATAGGCACAGAGTCTGCCAGATTCAACCGCTTCGCCTGATGATCCTCCGGCCGGGAGCGGGCTGTACGTCCTGCGGACTACGGGTGCGCGTGGGATCCTTGGACCGGCGGGGCGGCAGAAGCCGCGTCGGGACCGGGACCCGCGGCCGTCGAGCCGCGCACGACCAGCTCGGGCATGAAGACGAACTCGCTGTGCGGGGCGGGTGTGCCGCCGATCTCCTCAAGGAGCGTGCGCACCGCGGCCTGGCCCATCGCCGTCACCGGCTGCCGGATGGTGGTCAGGGGCGGATCGGTGAACGCTATGAGCGGGGAGTCGTCGTAGCCGACCACCGACAGATCGCGCGGCACGTCCTTGGACAGCCTGCGGGCGGCCCGGATCGCACCGAGCGCCATCATGTCGCTCGCGCACACCACCGCCGTGCAGCCCCGCTCCATCAGCGCTGACGCGGCCGCCTGGCCGCCCTCCAGCGTGTAGAGGGAGTGCTGGATCAGGCCCTCCACCTCGTCCGAGGTGAGGTTCAACTGCTCCTGCATCGTGGCGTGGAAGCCCTCGATCTTGCGGACCACCGGGACGAACCGCTTGGGGCCGACCGCCAGTCCGATCCGGGTGTGGCCCAGCGATACCAGGTGCGTCACCGCCAGCCGCATCGCGGCCCGGTCGTCCGGTGAGATGAACGGCGCCTGCACCTTGGGCGAGAAACCGTTAACCAGTACGAAGGGGACTCCCTGGGCGCGCAGTTGCTCGTAGCGCTGCATATCGGCCGAGGTGTCGGCATGCAGTCCGGAGACGAAGATGATGCCCGAGACGCCGCGGTCGACCAGCATCTCCGTCAGCTCGTCCTCGGTGGAGCCGCCGGGGGTCTGGGTCGCCAGCACCGGGGTGTAGCCCTGCCGGGTCAGCGCCTGCCCGATGACCTGGGCGAGCGCCGGGAAGATGGGGTTCTCCAGCTCGGGCGTGATCAGGCCGACCAGACCCGCGCTGCGCCTGCGCAACCGTACGGGCCGTTCGTAACCCAGGACGTCGAGCGCGGCAAGGACGGATTCGCGGGTGGCAGCGGCAACACCGGGCTTGCCGTTCAGTACACGGCTGACCGTAGCTTCGCTGACCCCCGCCTGAGTTGCGATATCGGCAAGCCGTGCGGTCATGGGACTGGACTGTACCGGGAGTGGGTCGGATTGCCCACCATGCGCAGGAATCGGACGGCGGTGGGCGCACGGCCGGGCGGCAGGGCGGCCCCGCGGGTCGGTTCAGCAACATCTTGCAAGGTCTTGCGGAGTCGGCCTGCGGGCTGCGGTCAGATCGTCGCACTGCGGAATCAGGGGCCGTGGCCTGCTCCTGTCAGGGTTCGGGGGCCCGCGTCAAGAGGCTTGACGGCAACCGTGAGGACACGCGAATGTAACGATCGTCGAAGCTTGCAGAAATCTTCCGCAAACTCTTTCGGCCTTCTTTCATCCTTGTTACGTTCACGTCGACCCGGCGCCGCGACGGAGCGGTACGGCAGTTGAAGGAGTTCAGATGCGACGTGGCATAACGGCCACCGCCCTGGTCGCGGCCCTGGCGCTCGCGGCGACCGCCTGCGGCAGCGATGACGACGATTCCAACGGCACCTCCAAGAGCTCGGGCGAGCTCTCCGGCACCGTGACGTGGTGGGACACCTCCACGGTGGGCAGCGAGGACAAGGTCTTCAAGAAGATCGCCGAGGGCTTCGAGAAGGAGCACCCGAAGGTCGACGTCAAGTACGTCAACGTCCCCTTCGGTGACGCGCAGAACAAGTTCAAGAACGCCGCGCAGTCCGGCTCCGGTGCCCCCGACGTGATCCGCTCCGAGGTCGCCTGGACGCCCGAGTTCGCCGACCTCGGCTACCTCGCCCCGCTGGACGGCACCCCCGCCCTCCAGAAGGCGGACGACTTCCTGAAGCAGGCCGCCGCGTCCACCAAGTACAAGGACAAGACGTACGCGGTGCCGCAGGTCATCGACTCCATGGGCATCTTCTACAACAAGAAGATCTTCAAGGACGCCGGCGTCGAGGTCCCCAAGACCGTCGGTGAGCTGAAGACCGTCTCCAAGAAGATCAAGGACAAGACCGGCAAGACCGGCCTCTACCTGCGCGGCGACGACGCGTACTGGTTCCTGTCCTTCCTGTACGGCGAGGGCGGCGACATGGTCGACGCCTCCAACCAGTCCATCACCATCGACAACCCGGCCGGCGTCAAGGCGATGAAGGTCGTCAAGGACCTCGTCGACTCCGGCGCCGCCAAGACCGACGCGACGGACGGCTGGGAGAACATGCAGTCGTCCTTCAAGGACGGCAAGGTCGCGATGATGATCAACGGCCCCTGGGCCGTCGCCGACACCTACACCGGCAAGGAGTTCAAGGACAAGGCCAACCTGGGAGTCGCCCCCGTCCCGGCCGGCTCCGCCGCGCAGGGCGCCCCGCAGGGCGGTCACAACCTCGCTGTCTACGCCGGTTCCAAGAACCTTGACGCCTCCTACGCCTTCGTCGACTACATGACCTCCGTCAAGACCCAGGCCCAGGTCACCAAGGAGCTCAACCTCCTGCCGACCCGCACCTCGGCCTACGGCCAGGAGAGCGTCGTCGACAACGAGATCGTCGGCTTCTTCAAGCCGGTCGTCGAGAGTGCCGTCGAGCGCCCCTGGATCCCCGAGACCGGCAGCCTCTTCGCGCCGCTCGTCACCGAGTACACCAAGGTCCTCACCGGACAGACCTCCCCGGAGAAGGCCGTCAAGACGAC
The DNA here is from genome assembly GCF_036226405.1 of Streptomyces sp. NBC_01260. Classification (NCBI taxonomy): domain Bacteria; kingdom Bacillati; phylum Actinomycetota; class Actinomycetes; order Kitasatosporales; family Streptomycetaceae; genus Streptomyces; species Streptomyces sp. NBC_01260. The sequence goes on from NZ_CP108464.1 coordinate 6,259,690, forward strand.
CGGCGACTCCTACCGCAAGCTCCTCAAGGGCTGGAAGTAACCCAGGAAGGCAGGCCGGCTGATGGCTGTCCACACCAGCCAGTCGGTGGCGAAGGCCGCGGGCGACGACGTCGTCGCCCGCGGCCGGAGCCGCGGTACTGGTAACCCTCCGCCCCCGGGCAGGCTCCGGCGGGCGCTGTCGACCCACTGGTACGCCTGGACCATGGTCGCCCCGGTCGTCATCGTGATCGGCGTGATCATCGGGTATCCGCTGGTCCGCGGCATCTACCTGTCGCTGACCGACGCCAACGAGCGCAACGTCGAGCGGTCCATCGGTGTCAACCACATCCCCGCGACGTACAAGTTCGTGGGTCTGGACAACTACACCGACGTGATCTCGGGCAACGAGTTCCTCGGCACGCTCGGCTGGACCCTGGTGTGGACGGTCTCCTGTGTGGCCATCACCTTCGCCCTCGGCATGGGGCTCGCCAACATCCTCAACCGCCGGATCGCCGGTCGTTCCGCGTACCGGATGGCGCTCATCCTGCCCTGGGCCATCCCCGGCTTCGTCTCCGTCTTCGCCTGGCGCTTCCTCTACAACGAGGACCGCGGGCTGCTCAACAAGATCCTCTCGGGGAACGGCTTCGATGGCATCCCGTGGCTCAACGACCCCACCTGGGCCAAGTTCTCCGTCATCGCCGTCAACGTGTGGCTCGGCGTGCCGTTCATGATGGTCGCCCTCCTCGGCGGGCTCCAGTCCATCCCCAGCGAGCACTACGAGGCCGCCGAGATGGACGGCGCCACCGCCTGGCAGCGCTTCCGCCACATCACGCTGCCCGGACTGCGCCCGGTCTCCACGACGGTGATCCTGCTCTCCACCATCTGGACCTTCAACATGTTCCCGGTGATCTTCCTGCTGACCAGCGGCGGACCCGGAGACGCCACCCAGATCCTGGTGACGCAGGCGTACAAGTTCTCGTTCGAGATCAGCCCGCGCGACTTCGCGCTCTCCTCCACGTGGGGTGTGCTGATCCTCGTACTCCTGATGCTCTTCGCCGCTGTGTACCGGCGAGTCCTCCGCACACAGGGAGATGACTGGTGACCACGGCCCCCGCGCCCTCCGCGCGGCACTCCGCGCCCAAGGTCCGGCTGCGCGGCGAGCGTTCGCCGCTGGCCTCCACCGCACTGCACCTGACGCTCGTCGTCGCGTCCGTGATCGCCGTCTTTCCCGTGCTGTGGGTCCTGCTCACCTCGCTGAAGCCCGCCGAGTTCGCCACCACCACGGACTTCTTCAAAGAGACGACGATCGAGAACTACACGAACCTGCTCCAGAACACGAAGTTCCTGACCTGGTTCGGCAACTCGGTGGTCGTCGCCGGCCTCACCACGCTCGTCGGCGTGATCGTCTCCGCCTCCACCGGCTACGCCGTCAGCCGCTTCCGCTTCCCCGGCAAGCGCGGGCTGATGTGGACGCTGCTGATCACCCAGATGTTCCCGGTCGCCGTCCTCATCGTGCCGATCTACAACATCATGGCGGGCATGGGGCTGCTCAATAAGCCCGCCGGTCTGGTCATCACCTACCTCACCATCTCGGTGCCCTTCTGCGCCTGGATGATGAAGGGCTTCTTCGACACCATCCCGCGCGAGATCGACGAGTCGGGGCAGGTCGACGGCCTCACCCCGTTCGGCACGTTCTGGCGGCTCATCCTGCCGCTGGCCAAGCCCGGTCTCGCCGTCACCGCGTTCTACTCCTTCATCACCGCATGGGGTGAAGTGGCGTACGCCTCCGCCTTCATGGTCGGCGAGGACAACCTCACGCTCGCGGGCGGACTCCAGCTGTTCGTCAACCGGTACGGGGCCCAGTGGGGTCCGATGACCGCCGCGTCCGTGCTCATCGCGATACCCGCGGCCCTGGTCTTCTTGTTCGCGCAGAAGCACCTGGTCACCGGCATGTCCGCCGGAGCCGTCAAGGGCTGACGTCCGCGCAGCACGACCGTACGACCCGCACGCACCAGTCACGGTGGCGCCGGCATCCCGACCCGGTCCCGGCGCCGCTCCCCACCCAGACACCCCAGGGACGACATGACCCAGCACCTCGCTGCCCCCTCCACCGGCACGTCCACCGACGCCCCGGGCCACCGCACCGGCTGGTGGCAGGACGCGGTGATCTACCAGGTCTATCCGCGCAGCTTCGCCGACGGCAACGGCGACGGCATGGGCGATCTCGCAGGCGTACGCGGCAGGCTCCCGTACCTCAGGGACCTCGGCGTCGACGCGGTGTGGCTCAGCCCCTTCTACGCCTCCCCGCAGGCCGACGCCGGGTATGACGTCGCCGACTACCGGGCCATCGACCCGATGTTCGGCACCCTGCTGGACGCCGACGCCCTGATCCGCGACGCCCACGACCTGGGCCTGCGGATCATCGTCGACCTGGTGCCCAACCACTCCTCCGACCAGCACGAGTGGTTCAAGCGCGCGCTCGCCGAGGGCCCCCGCTCCGCCCTGCGCGACCGCTACCACTTCCGCCCCGGCAAGGGCGCCGACGGCGAACTCCCGCCCAACGACTGGGAGTCCATCTTCGGCGGACCGGCCTGGACCCGGACCACCGACCCGGACGGCACGCCCGGCGACTGGTACCTCCACCTCTTCGCGCCCGAGCAGCCCGACTTCAACTGGGAACACCCGGCCGTCGCCGACGAGTTCCGCTCGATCCTGCGCTTCTGGCTCGACATGGGCGTCGACGGCTTCCGGGTCGACGTCGCGCACGGCCTCGTCAAGGCCGAGGGCCTGCCCGACCTGGGCTCGCACGACCAGCTGAAGCTGCTCGGAACCAGTGACGGCGTACTGCCGTTCTTCGACCAGGACGGTGTGCACGAGATCTACCGCAGCTGGCGCACCATCCTCGACGAGTACCCCGGCGACCGGATCGCGGTGGCCGAGGCCTGGACCCCGACCGTCGAGCGCACCGCCAACTACGTGCGCCCCGACGAGATGCACCAGGCCTTCAACTTCCAGTACCTGGCCACCGCCTGGGACGCGAAGGCGCTGCGCGAGGTCATCGACACCTCGCTGAACGCGATGCGCCCCGTCGGCGCCCCCACCACCTGGGTGCTCTCCAACCACGACGTCACCCGGCACGCCACCCGGTTCGCCAACCCGCCCGGCCTCGGCACCCAGATCCGTACCGCGGGCGACCGCGAGCTGGGCCTGCGGCGGGCCCGTGCGGCCACGCTGCTGATGCTGGCGCTGCCCGGCTCCGCCTACGTCTACCAGGGCGAGGAGCTCGGCCTGCCCGACGTCACCGACCTGCCCGACGAGGCCCGCCAGGACCCGTCGTTCTTCCGGGCCGAGGGCCAGGACGGCTTCCGCGACGGCTGCCGGGTGCCGATCCCGTGGACCCGCGAGGGCAGCTCGTACGGCTTCGGCGAGGGCGGCAGTTGGCTGCCGCAGCCCGTCGGCTGGGGCGAGCTCAGCGTCGAGGCCCAGACCGGTGCGGCCGGCTCCACCCTGGAGCTGTACCGGGCCGCGATCGCCGCCCGCCGGGTGCACCCCGGACTCGGCGCGGGCACCGCGGTGGAGTGGCTGGACGCCCCCGAGGGACTGCTGATCCTCGCCCGCCCCGGCTTCGTCTGCACCGTCAACACGACGGGCTCCGCCGTCCGCATCCCCGTACGCGGCACCGTCCTGCTGTCCAGCGCCCCGGTCACCACCGACGGCGCCGAGATCGAGCTCCCGGCCGACACCACGGTGTGGTGGACGGTGTGACCGTCCCCCCGCCCAGGACCGGCAGCTCGCTGAGGCTCTCCGACATCGCCGGACAGGCCTCGGTCAGCGAGGCGACCGTCAGCCGGGTGCTCAACGGCAAGCCGGGCGTCGCGGACACCACGCGTCAGCGGGTGCTCGCGGCGCTCGACATCCTGGGCTACGAGCGCCCGGTACGGCTGCGGCAGCGCAGCGCCGGACTGATCGGACTGGTGACGCCCGAACTCACCAACCCGATCTTCCCGGCGTTCGCGCAGTCCGTCGAACAGGTCCTGGCGGGCCACGGCTACACACCGGTGCTCTGCACCCAGCTGCCCGGCGGCGCCACCGAGGACGAACTCGTCGAGCAGCTCGTCGAACGCGGCGTCGGCGGCATCGTCTTCCTCTCCGGGCTGCACGCCGACACCTCGGCCGACCCGGCGCGCTACGCCGCGCTGACCGACCGCGGCGTGCCCTTCGTCCTGATCAACGGCTACAACGAGCGGATCAGCGCCCCGTTCGTCTCGCCCGACGACACCGCCGCCGTGCGGATGGCCGTGGGGCACCTCGCCGAACTGGGCCACCGCCGGGTCGGCCTGGCGATCGGTCCGCAGCGCTACGTGCCCTCCCGCCGCAAGCGGGACGGCTTCGTGGACGCCGCGGTGTCGCTGCTCGGTATGGACCGCGCCGAGGCCGAACTCCTGGTGTGCTCGACCCTGTTCAGCGTCGAGGGCGGCCAGGTGGCGGCAGGCGCACTGCTCGACCGCGGATGCACGGGGATCGTCTGCGGCAGCGACCTGATGGCGCTGGGCGTGGTGCGGGCCGCCCGGGACCGCGGACTGGTGGTGCCGCGCGACGTGTCCGTCGTCGGATTCGACGACTCGCAGCTGATCGCGTTCACCGACCCACCGCTGACCACGGTGCGCCAGCCCGTACAGGCGATGGCGGCGGCCGCGGTGGGCGCCCTGCTGGAGGAGATCGGCGGAAGCCCCGTACAGCGCACGGAGTACGTGTTCCAGCCGGAGCTGGTGGTACGGGGGTCGACCGCGGCGCTCCGCAGCGCCTGAGGTACACGGCGGAGCCGTGCGGCGAGGTCCTGGGTCCGGAGGGGGGATCCCGGGCCTCGCCGTGCGTGCGGGTGCTTCCGGATGCGTCCGGGCGTGCAGGAGGGGCACCAGGAGTCGACCCGGATGGGTCGGCGGGGAGTGTGACCCCAGGTGCCCCTCTTGTCCGTGACCGGCCCGGCCGGACGGGCGCGTGGGGCCCGGGGTAACGGGACCCCCGGCCGACCGGACCGGAGTCGGGAGAAACGTAACAGGGCTGCAATGTTTTGCGTAAGAGCTTGCAGGAAGAAATCTGCAGTATTTCGCGGGTGTGAGCGGGATATGAGCAGCTCATGTCCAAAGGGTTGACCGGAACCTGACGGGCTCGTACGGTCGCACCGCGGCAAGGTTTGCATTCTTGCAGCAAGAACATTCAGGAGCCTTGAGGGCAGGGCGCGTTGCCGTATGAGGCTGCACCGTCACCCGCGTTTCCCCCACCGCAGGAGGAAAGACATGGCACGCAGACCCCTGTCCGCGGCGCTCGCCCTGATAGCGGGCGCCGCCGCACTCGTGGTCCCCGCCACGAGCGCCGAGGCCGCCACGCCGGGCACCAAGGACGTCACCGCCGTTCTCTTCGAGTGGAAGTTCGACTCCGTTGCCAAGGCGTGCACGGACTCCCTCGGCCCGGCCGGATACGGCTACGTACAGGTCTCGCCGCCCCAGGAGCACATCCAGGGCGGGCAGTGGTGGACCTCGTACCAGCCGGTCAGCTACAAGATCGCCGGACGGCTCGGTGACCGCAGCTCGTTCGCCAACATGGTCAGCACCTGCCACAGCGCGGGCGTCAAGGTTGTCGCGGACTCCGTCATCAACCACATGTCGGCGGGCTCGGGCACCGGCACCGGCGGCTCCTCGTACACGAAGTACGACTACCCCGGTCTGTACTCCGCGCCCGACATGGACGACTGCACCGCGCAGATCAGCAACTACCAGGACCGCTACAACGTCCAGCACTGCGAACTCGTCGGCCTGGCCGACCTGGACACCGGTGAGGAGTACGTCCGCGGCAGGATCGCCGGATACCTCAACGACCTGCTCTCGCTCGGCGTCGACGGCTTCCGTATTGACGGGGCCAAGCACATCCCCGCCGGCGACCTCGCCAACATCAAGTCCCGGCTGAGCAATTCCGGCGCCTACTGGAAGCAGGAGGCGATCTACGGAGCCGGCGAGGCCGTCTCGCCCGACGAGTACGCGGGCACGGGGGACGTCCAGGAATTCCGCTACGCCCGCAGCCTCAAGCAGGTCTTCAACAACGAGAACCTCGCCAACCTGAAGAACTTCGGCGAGGGCTGGGGCTTCATGTCCTCCTCGAAGGCCGCGGTCTTCGTCGACAACCACGACACCGAGCGCGGCGGTGACACCCTCAGCTACAAGGACGGCGCCAACTACACGCTCGCCAGTGTCTTCATGCTGGCCTGGCCCTACGGCTCGCCCGACGTTCACTCCGGCTACGAGTGGTCCGACAAGGACGCCGGTCCGCCGGGCGGCGGCACGGTCAACGCCTGCTACAGCGACGGCTGGAAGTGCCAGCACGCCTGGCGCGAGATCGCCTCCATGGTCGGCTTCCGCAACACCGCCCGCGGCGAGGGCGTCTCCAACTGGTGGGACAACGGCGGCGACCAGATCGCGTTCGGCCGGGGCTCCAAGGCGTACGTCGCGATCAACCACGAGGGCTCCTCGCTGACCCGTACGTTCCAGACCTCGCTGCCCGCCGGTGACTACTGCGACATCCAGTCCGGCAACGGCGTCACCGTAAACGGCTCCGGCCAGTTCACCGCCACGCTCGGCGCCAACACGGCCCTCGCCCTCCAGACCGGCGCCCGCACCTGCTCCGGCGGCGGCACCGGTCAGACCGATCCCGGTACGGGCACCTCCGGCGCCACCTTCGGTGTCAACGCCACCACTCAGCTCGGCCAGAACATCTACGTCACCGGCAACCAGTCCGCCCTCGGCAACTGGAACCCCGCCGCCGCGCTGAAGCTCGACCCGGCCACGTACCCGGTCTGGAAGCTCGATGTGAGCCTGCCCGCCGGTACGTCGTTCGAGTACAAGTACGTCCGCAAGGACGCGAGCGGCAACGTCACCTGGGAGAGCGGTGCCAACCGCACGGCCACCGTGCCGTCCTCCGGCAAGGCCGCGCTGACCGGTGACGTCTGGCGGAGCTGACCTCCCCGCCCCGCCCGCCGGACGGGCCGCACCGGCCCGTCCGGCCCCGCATCCGCACCCCTTCGAGGAGAACCCGAGTGATACGTCCGTCCCCGCGCGTGCCCGCGCGAAGAGCGGCGCCCGCCGCCGTCGTCGCGGCCGCCCTGTGCGCGGCCCTCGTGCCCGCGCTGCCCGCCGCCGCGGCCGGGCCCCCCGCCGCGCCGTCGGACGCCAAGCTGGCCGCACAGCCCGCCCGCCACGATCTGACCCGTGAGCAGTTCTACTTCGTGATGCCCGACCGGTTCGCCAACGGCGACACCGGCAACGACCGGGGCGGGCTCACCGGCTCCCGGCTGGAGACCGGTTACGACCCCACCGACAAGGGGTTCTACCAGGGCGGCGACCTCAAGGGGCTGACCAGCAGGCTCGACTACATCAAGGGGCTCGGCACCACCGCCATCTGGCTCGCGCCGATCTTCAGGAACCGGCCCGTCCAGGGCACCGGCAAGGACGCCTCGGCCGGCTACCACGGCTACTGGATCACCGACTTCACCCAGGTCGACCCGCACTTCGGCACCAACGCCGACCTGACGAAGCTGATCGACAAGGCCCACGGCAAGGGCATGAAGGTCTTCTTCGACGTCATCACCAACCACACCGCCGACACCGTCGACTACGCCGAGAAGACCTACGGCTACAAGCCCAAGGGCGCCTACCCGTACCTCGACCGGAACGGCCGCCCCTTCGACGACAGCGCGGGCATGGCGAAGACGGACGCCGACTCCTTCCCGTACAAGCCGGTCACCACCGGCGGCAAGACGCCGTCCTGGCTCAACGATCCGACGATGTACCACAACCGCGGTGACTCGACCTATGCCGGCGAGTCCACCACGTACGGCGACTTCTCCGGGCTCGACGACCTGTGGACCGAGCGGCCCGAGGTCGTCTCCGGCATGGAGAAGATCTACGAGAAGTGGGTCCGCGACTTCGACATCGACGGCTTCCGCATCGACACCGTCAAACACGTCGACCTGGACTTCTGGACCCAGTGGGCGACCGCCCTCGACACGTACGCGGCCAAGCACGGCCGCGACGACTTCTTCATGTTCGGCGAGGTCTACTCCGCCGACACCGCGATCACCTCGCCCTACGTCACCCAGGGACGGCTCGACGCGACCCTCGACTTCCCCTTCCAGGAGGCGGCCCGCCAGTACGCCTCGCAGGGCGCCCCAGCCTCGAAGCTCGCCGCCGTCCTCGGCGACGACTACCGGTACACCACCGACAAGGCCAACGCCTACGAGCAGGTGACCTTCCTCGGCAACCACGACATGGGCCGCATCGGCACCTTCCTGAAGCAGGACAACCCGAAGGCCGATGACGCGGAACTGGTGAAGCGGGCCCGGCTGGCCAACGAGGTGATGTTCCTCAGCCGCGGCAACCCCGTCGTCTACTACGGCGACGAACAGGGCTTCACCGGCGCCGGCGGTGACAAGGACGCCCGCCAGACCATGTTCGCCTCGAAGACCGCCGACTACCTCGACGACGACGAGCTGGGCACCGACCGTACGCACGCCTCCGACGCGTACGACACCCAGCACCCCATCTACCGCTCCATCGCCGCTCTCTCCGAGCTGACCAGGAAGAACCCGGCGCTGCGGGACGGCGTCCAGACCGAGCGGTACGCCGAGGGCTCCGTCTACGCCTTCTCCCGTACGGACCCCGAGCGCGGCAACGAGTACGTCGTCGCCACCAACAACGGCGCCGGCGCGAAGACCGTCGAGCTGCCCACCGAGTCCGCCCGGATGGACTTCCGTACGCTGTACGGCGGTTCCGGCACGGTCCGCAGCGGCGCGGACAAGAAGGTCACCGTCACCGTGCCGGCCCTGTCCAGCATCGTGCTCCGCGCCGGGAAGCCGCTGGGCGCCCCCGCCGCCAGGCCGGCGATCTCCCTGAAGGCACCGGCCGCCGGAGCCACCGGCACCGTCGAGCTCTCCGCCGACGTGGACGGCGGCTCCCTGAACCGGGTCGTCTTCGCCGCCCAGCAGGGCAACGGGAAGTGGACCACGCTCGGGTCCGCCGACCACGCCCCGTACAAGGTCACCCAGACCATCGGCGACACCACCGCCGCCGGAACACCCCTGCGCTACAAGGCCGTTGTGGTCGACCGTGCCGGGCGCACCGCGAGCGCGCTCGCCTCGTCCACCGCCGGACAGGCGGCCGCCCCGGCGAAGCCCGTCGCCGTCGAACGCGACTACGCCGTCGTCCACTACAAGCGCGCCGACGGCGACTACGACGGCTGGCAGGCCAGGTCCGGCGAGAGCGCCGCGGACTTCACCGGGCGGGACGCCTACGGCGCCTTCGCCTGGATCAAGGTGCCCGAGGGTGCCTCCTCGGTCCCGTACACCGTCGAGAGGAGCGGCACCGCTGACGGGCCGGAGCGCGCCGTCGAGCTCGCGAGGACCGGACAGGTCTGGATCGAGCAGGGCGAGGACGGTCAGGCCGAAACCGCCCCCGAGGGTGCCTACCCGCCGCAGGACACCGGCAAGGCCGTCCTGCACTACTACCGGGCCGACGGGGACTACGACGGCTGGGGGCTGCACACCTGGACCGGCGCCAAGGAGCCCACCGACTGGGCCAAGCCGCTCCAGCCGGTGAAGAGGGACGCATCGGGTCTCACGTTCGAGGTCCCGCTCACCGACGGGGCCACCTCGCTCAGCTACATCCTGCACCGGGGCGACGAGAAGGACCTGCCCAGCGACCAGTCCCTCGACATCGCGAGCCACGGGCACGAGGTGTGGATGCTCGGCGGCACACCCGGCTACCTCCTCCCGCAGACCGGCGGCGTCCCCGCCCCCGACCTCACCAAGGCCGAGGCCCAGTGGATCGACTCCGCCACCGTCGTCTGGAAGGTGAAGGCCACCGAGGCCACCAGCCAGCAGCTCGTCTACGCGAGGAACGGCGGGATCTCCGTCACCGACGGCGCACTCTCCGACGAGGGCCAGTGGCTGCGGCTCAGTCCGTCCGCGCTGACCGACGCGCAGAAGGCGAAGTACCCGCACCTCAAGGACTACCCGGCGTTCACCGTGGACGCCCGCGACCGGGACCGCGTCCGTGACGCCCTGCGCGGCCAGCTGATCGCCACCCAGCGCGCGGCCAACGGCGCCCTGCTCGCCGCCACCGGGGTGCAGAGCGCCGGCGTGCTCGACGATCTCTACGGGAAGCCGGCGAGCAGCGCCTCGCTCGGCCCGGTCTTCCGGGGCGGCAGCCCCACGCTGTCCGTCTGGGCGCCCACCGCCCGCACGGTCTCGCTCGAACTCGGCGACAGGACCGTCCCGATGCGGCGCGACGACCGCACCGGCGTCTGGTCGGTCACCGGGAAGCGGGACTGGAACGGCAAGCCCTACCGGTACGTGGTGAAGGTCTGGGCGCCCACCGTCCAGAAACTCGTCACCAACAAGGTCACCGACCCCTACTCCACCGCGCTGACCACCGACTCCGCCCGGAGCCTCGTGGTCGACCTCGACGACCGCAAGCTCGCGCCCAAGGGCTGGGACGGGCTGCGCAAGCCCGCCGCGGTGCCGCTGCGCGACGCCCAGATCCAGGAGCTCCAGATCCGCGACTTCTCGATCGCGGACCCCACGTCCAAGCACCCCGGCGAATACCTCGCCTTCACCGACACCCGCTCCGACGGGATGAAGCACCTCAAGCAGCTCGCCGACTCCGGCACCAGCTATGTCCACCTGCTGCCCGCCTTCGATATCGGCACCGTTCCCGAGAAGAAGAAGGACCAGCAGAAGCCGGCCTGCGACCTGTCCGTCTACGCCCCCGACTCCGCACAGCAGCAGGCCTGTGTGGCGAAGGCCGCCGCGAAGGACGCGTTCAACTGGGGCTACGACCCGCTGCACTACACCGTCCCGGAAGGCAGTTACGCCTCCGACCCGGACGGCACCCGGCGCACGGTCGAGTTCCGGCAGATGGTGCAGGGGCTGAACGGCGCCGGTCTGCGGACCGTCATGGACGTCGTCTACAACCACACCGTCGCCGCCGGCCAGGACGGCAAATCCGTCCTCGACCGGATCGTGCCCGGCTACTACCAGCGGCTGCTGGAGGACGGCACCGTCGCCACCTCCACCTGCTGCGCCAACACCGCACCCGAGAACACCATGATGGGCAAGCTCGTCGTCGACTCGATCGTCACCTGGGCCAGGGAGTACAAGGTCGACGGCTTCCGCTTCGACCTGATGGGACACCACCCCAAGGCCGGCATCCTGGCCGTCCGCAAGGCCCTCGACGCCCTGACCGTCGCCAAGGACGGCGTCGACGGCAGGAAGATCATCCTGTACGGGGAGGGCTGGAACTTCGGTGAGATCGCCGACGACGCCCGCTTCGTCCAGGCCACCCAGAAGAACATGGCCGGCACCGGCATCGCCACCTTCTCCGACCGGGCCCGCGACGCCGTGCGCGGCGGCTCCCCGTTCGACGAGGACCCCGGCGTGCAGGGCTTCGCCACCGGCCTCTACACCGACCCCAACACCTCCGCGAACAACGGCACGAAGGCCGAGCAGAAGGCCCGGCTGCTCCACTACCAGGACCTGATCAAGGTCGGGCTCACCGGCAGCCTCGCCGGCTACACCTTCACCGACACCTCCGGCCACACGGTCAAGGGCTCGGACGTCGACTACAACGGAGCCCCGGCCGGATACGCCGCGGCCCCCGGTGACGCCCTCGCCTACGCCGACGCCCACGACAACGAGACGCTGTACGACGCCCTCGCCTTCAAGCTCCCGGCCGGCACCCCGGCAGCCGAGCGGGCCAGGATGCAGGTCCTTGCCATGGCGACGGCCACCCTCTCGCAGGGCCCCTCGCTCTCCCAGGCCGGCACCGACCTGCTGCGGTCCAAGTCCCTGGACCGCAACTCCTTCGACAGCGGTGACTGGTTCAACGCCCTGCACTGGGACTGCCGCGCGGGCAACGGCTTCGGCCGCGGACTGCCGCCCGCCGCCGACAACGAGGCCAAGTGGCCTTACGCGAAGCCGCTGTTGACCAATGCCGCGATCAGTCCCGGCTGCGCACAGATCAACGGCGCCTCGGCCGCGTACCAGGACCTGCTCACCATCCGCGCCACCGAGAAGGACTTCGGCCTCTCCACCGCCGGGCAGGTGCAGTCCACGCTCTCCTTCCCGCTCTCCGGCAAGGACGAGACCCCCGGGGTGATCACCATGCGGCTCGGGAAGCTGGTGGTCGTCCTCAACGCCGCCCCCGGCGCCACCACCCAGAAGGTCGCCGCCCTGGCGGGCAGGAACTACGCCCTGCACCCCGTTCAGGCGGCGGGCGCGGATCTTACCGTCAAGAAGGCGACGTACGAGCGGAGTTCGGGAAGTTTCACTGTTCCGGGGCGCACGGTGGCGGTGTTCTCCCTGCGCTGACCGCAACAGGTCTACCGTGAGGCCAGCCGCCGGGGAGAGCCGCAACAGCACACTCCCGGGCGCGCCCTCCCACTCCACCCGGCCGGGTCCCGGCCCCGATCCCGTACGCACCGGCAACCGCCTCGTCGGCCCGCCGGTGCCGTACCGGGCGCGGGGGCCGGGACCCGGCCTCTCCACCTGTTCAGCGACGGTGACGATGGTGAGCTACATCCCCGAGGAGACCACGAGCTTCGTCGGACGGAAGACGGAGCTGGGCCGGATCGAACGCGCCCTCGCCACCCGTCGGCTGACCACACTCACCGGCGCCGGCGGGGTCGGCAAGACCCGGCTGGCGGTCCGCGCGGCCGGTTGCGCGGAACCCGGCTACCGCGACGGCGCCTGGTGGGCCGACCTCGCTCCGCTCCACGACGACGGACTGCTCCTCGCCACCGTCTCCGACGCGGTCGGGCTCAGCGACCACACCCTGCGGATGCCCATGGACGTGCTGTGCGAGTGGCTCGCCGACAAGCAGCTGCTGCTCGTCCTGGACTCCTGCGAACATCTGCGCCCCGCCTGCGCCCACCTCCTCGGCGAGATCCTCACCACCTCACCCGGACTCACGGTGCTCGCCACCAGCAGGCAGCCCCTCGGCATCAAGGGCGAGCAGCTCGTCGAGGTGGAGCCGCTGCCCGTCGACGGCTCCGCCGACGCCCTCACCCTGTTCCGGGACCGGGCCGCCGCGGCCGCCCCGGGCACCGTGTTCGACGCATCGGGCACCGCCGCGGCGGCCGCCGAGATCTGCCGTCGGCTGGAAGGCATTCCGCTCGCCATCGAACTCGCGGCGGCGGGCACCGGCCGCCACACCGTCGAGCAGATCGCGCTGCGGATCGGCTCCCGCCTCGATCTGCTCGCCGACGCGTCGATCCGGCCGCAGCGCCACCGCACCCTGCGCACCACCATCGGCTGGAGCCACGAACTGTGCACCCCGCTGGAACGGCTGCTCTGGGCCCGGCTGACCGTGCTGCGTGCCGACTTCGACGAGGCCACGGCCCGCGAGGTCTGCGCCGGGGGACCACTCACCGGGGACGTGGTCCGCACGGCACTGCGCGGGCTGGTGGCCAAATCGGTCGTCGTGCGCGACGGCGTGCGCCACCGGATGCTGGACACCATCCGGGAGTACGGCCGGATGTGGCTGGCCGAACTCGGCGAGGAACGGGCCGCCGCCGACCAGCACGCCGCCTGCTTCCTGCAACTGGCCCGCAGCGCCCACGCGGGCTGGACCGGCGACGACCAGATCAGCTGGTACCACCGCATCGCCGACACGCACGCCGACCTGTGCGCGGCCCTCGACCACCTGCTCGTCCACGACACCGCCGCGGCCCAGGAGATGGCCGGCCGCATCGGCTTCTTCTGGTGCTGCTGCGGTCACCTGCCGCAGACCCGCGGCTACGCCCAGCGCGCTCTGGACGTCGGCCCGGCACAGGGCCCGCACCGCACCCGGGCCCTGTGGGTGCTCGGCATCTGCGTGATGCTCCAGGGCGACTACCCGGCCGCCGAGCGGATCGGTGAGGAATGCGTACGGGCGGCGGCCGACGACGGTTGCGACGAAGGCATCCTCGCCGCCGCGTACCTGCGCGGCCTCACCCATCTGATGGTCGGCCGGCCGGAGCTGAGCCTGCGCGAGGCGGACCGGGTGCTGCGCTGCACCGAGGCGGGCACCCCGCTCGAATCGGCCTACCGGCTGCGCTGCCACCTGATCACCGTCTTCGCCCTCACCGGCCTCGGCCGGCTGGACGAGGCGGCCGAAGCGGCAGTCGTCCTGCGCGCGGCCTGCGAGGCCATGGACGAATGCTGGACCCGCAGCTACGCCGACTACCAACTCGCCCTGATCGCCCTGCTCCAGGGCCGCGCCGAGGCGGCCGCCGCGCACGCCCGGTCCATGCTCGCCGGCAAGCACCGGCTCCGCGACAGCTTCGGCATCGCCCTCGGCCTGGACATCCTGGCCGCCGCGGTCGCCGCCCAGGGCGAGGGCGCCCACGCCGCCCGGGTGTACGGCACCGGACAGCTCTACTGGCGGATGGTCGGCCACCCGCAGCGCGGCACCCCGGAGCTGGGCCCGCTGCGCGAGGCCTGCGAACGCCAGGCCCGCGAGGCCGTCGGCGACGCCGCCTACCAGCGGGCCTTCGACCGGGGCCGGGCGGACAGCGCGGAAGCGGGCCTGGCGCTCGCGCTCCACGGCGAACTGCTCACCTAGCGGGCCCGGCTTGTGCACCCTCACCGGTCAAGGGAAGAGTGGGGCGGTCACCACCCGCGCCCTGCCCAGGAGAACGCCATGCCGCAGATCACCGTCGACTACTCCTCCCAGCTCGACGAGAGCTTCGACTTCCACGGCTTCGCGGGGGCGCTGCACCCGCTGATCGCCGAGACGGTCACCACCAAGATCGCCGCCTGCAAGACGCGCTTCCGCGAGGTCGCGGGGACGGTGGTGGCGGACGCCCCCGACGGCAACGCGATCGTGCACATCGAGATCGCGCTGCTGGCCGGCCGCACCCCGGAGATCAAGGCGCAGCTCACCGAATCGGTACTGGAACTGCTGGCAGGCCACATCCGGCCGACCGACGGGCTGACCCTGCACCTCTCGGCCGAGACCCGCGACCTCGACCCCTCCTACCGCAAGAGCTGAACCTACGGCAGCCGCTGCGCGGGCACGGCCGGCATGGCGGGTGCCAGTGCGGAGAGCCGCACCAGCAGGTCTGCGAACGGCCCGTCCGCCGGCTCCTGCGCGAGGGCCCGCAGCACGATGCCCGCCATCTCCTCGTTGTACGCGGCGCTCACGGCGGTCAGCGCCGCGAAGTCGTGCACGAGCTGCAACTCCAGCTCCGCGCGCGGGATGTGCCGCCCGTCCAGCCAGATCAGGGCCGTCGACTCGGCGAGCGACACCCAGGACCGTACGACCAACTCCAGCCGGGCCGGGGGTTCCTCGACTCCCAGGTGGGCCAGGATCTGCTCGCAGGCCGCCTGCCGCACCCCGTCGATCATCGCGTTCGCCGTGGACGATCCCACGGCCGGGCCGCCCCGCATCAGCGCGGCGAACCCCGGACCGTGCTCGTCGACGAAGTCGAAGAACCGTCCCATCACCCGCAACAGCCGTGCGCCCAGGGGGCCTTCGCGCGGCTCCAGGAACCGGGTCGCCAGCTCGTCGGCGGCCCGCCGCAGCGCCGCCTCGTACAGGCTCTGCTTGCCCGGGAAGTAGTGGTAGACCAGTGGCCGCGAGATCCCGGCGGCGGCGGCGATCTCGTCGATCGACACCTCGTCCGGGGAGCGGTGACTGAACAACTCCAGCGCGACACCGATCAGCTGCTGTCTGCGCTCCTCGACGCCCATCCTGCGCCGCACCCCGGTCGTCATGAGGAACAGCGTACCGACCGGCGCGAGCGGGACACGGCTCCCGGGTCCCCTCCCGGCCGCCTACAGATCCAGCACCAGCCGCTCGCCCCGGCACCGCGACACGCAGATCAGCATCGAGTCCCGCCGCTCCGGGTCCGTCAGGAGATCGTCACGGTGGTCGACCTCGCCCGCCAGGACGCGCTGTTGGCACGTACCGCAGAAGCCCTGCTCGCAGGAGTACGCGACGTGCGGCAGCTCCGCGCGCACAGCGGCCAGCGCCGACTGGCCCGCCGCCACCCGGACCGTGCGGCCCGAGCGGCGCAGCTCCACCTCGAAGGCCGCGGAGCCGGTGGCGTCCGGGGCCGCCGCGGAGAAGCGCTCCACGTGCAGGGTGCAGCCGGGCGGCAGCGCCGCGGCGACCGCCTCCATCAGGGGCTCCGGACCGCAGCAGTGGACCGCCGTGCCCGCCGCCGCGCCGGCCAGTGCCGCGGCGACATCCGGGTGGCCCGCCTCGTCCTGCGGTACGACGGTGACCCGGTCGCCGTCCGCGTCCAGCTCCTCGATCTCCTCCAGGAAGGGCATCGTCGCCCGGCTGCGGCCTCCGTACAGCAGCCGCCAGTCGGCTCCGGAGGCGGCGAGCGCGCGCAGCATCGGCAGGACCGGGGTGATGCCGATGCCGCCCGCGACGAGGACGTACGCGGGAGCGTCCGCCAGCGGGAAGCGGTTGCGCGGGCCGCGGATCTCGGCCTCCTCGCCCTCGCGGAGCCGGTCGTGCACCTCTGAGGAGCCGCCCCGGCCGTCCTCGGCCAGCCGGATCGCGACGGTGTACGTGTCCGGGTCGGCCGGGTCGCCGCACAGGGAGTACTGGCGGATCAGCCCGGACGGCAGCACCAGGTCCAGATGCGCGCCGGGCTGCCAGCGCGGCAGGCCGGAACCCTTCAGGCGGAGCAGCACGACGCCGTCCGCGGGAGTGGACCGTTCGGTGATCAGCAGCCGCCGTCCGGTGGTCGAACGGCGCTGCGAGTGGCCGGACACGGGCTCCTCCAGCGCCGGCAGCGGCCAGAGCGGGGACTTCTCGATGCGCCGGCGCATCGCCCGCTTGGCGAGCAGCGCGGCACCGGCCAGCACGACGGCGGTACGCAGCCGGGGGAGGGGCAGGGGCATGGTCAGCCGGCTTCCGTGGTGCGGGCCTCGGCGGCGACCGCGGCGGGTGAGTGGGCGAGATAGTCGACGGCCTGCGCCGTACTGCCCTCCTGCGTGGGGTGGTACGCCCGGCTCAGATAGCGTGGGACGGAACGCAGCATCGAGGGTGTGCTGGGCAGGGTGCCGCGCCTGCCGCTGCGGTAGAACTGCCGGAAGGACGCCCTGCCGTCCAGCAGGCTCGGGTCGTTCTCCATGAAGAACCGGGTGCCGCGCTGCCAGAGGAAGGCCAGCGCGGAGAACGCCGTCGCCCAGGTCCGCACCCGCCGCCGGTATCCGCCGTCGACATGCATGAACACATCGAAGGCGACCGACCGGTGCTCGACCTCCTCCGCGCCGTGCCAGCGCAGCAGATCCAGCATCGTGGGGTCGGCGCCGCGCCGGTCCAGCTCCTCGGCGTTCAGGATCCAGTCACCGAGGAACGCGGTGTAGTGCTCGATCGCCGCGATCGTCGCGACCCGCTCCATCAGCCACCACCTGCGCGCCCGGCCCGGCGGCAGCGTCCGGTCGCCGAGCAGCTTCTCGAAGAGCCAGTCGACCTGGGCCGTGTACGGGGTCGGGTCGAGGCCCAGCGCCTTCAGGTGCGGGAGCACGTCGTCATGGGCCTGGGAGTGCATCGCCTCCTGGCCGATGAACCCGATGACGTCCTCGCGCAGCTGCTCGTCGTGGATGTACGGGAGCACCTGGCGGTAGACGTGGATGAACCAGCGTTCCCCGGCCGGGAGCAGCAGATGGAGCACGTTGATGGTGTGCGTGGTGAACGGATCACCCGGCACCCAGTGCAGGGGCGTCCTGTCCCAGGCGAAGGAGACCCGGCGGGCCTTGAGCGTGATCCGCTCCGACGCGACCGCCGCTGGCTGCGTGTTAGACATGTTGTCAATGTACTGAGGGGTAGGCCCGGGGAACAGGGGCCTGCGGCGAATTCCTGAGCCCGGCCCCGACGGGCCCTCACCGCAGTGCCCCGACCCGGCTGCCGTCCGCGAGCCGCCCGTTCAGCTCCGCCCGGTCACCCGCCCTGGCGGGCACCGCGAGCAGCCGCCCCCGCGCGCGCCCCGTCACCCCGCCCGACGTGGTCAGCGAGGTGAACTGCTCACTGCCCGCCGCGAGCACGTACCACCGGCCCCCGTGCGACTTCCACAGCACGCCCGCCAGTACCCGCGGAGTGCGCGGCCCGCACGCGGGCGAGTCCTCGGAGCGCGCCGCGACGGCCCCCGGCGGACGGCTGCCGGGCGGCGCCAGGAACTGGGCGAGGACCCGGCTCCCGGTACCCCGCCAGGTCTCCGCCCGGGTGCACAGCCACTGGGCCGAACCGCTCCCCTCGGGCAGCGGCTGCGTCGCGTACACCCAGGAGTTGACCGACCGCACACCGTGCGAACGCACCGCGGGCAGCAGGCACGCGGTCCGCGCCCAGCTCCCGAACTCGGCCCGCCCCGCCACATCGTGCGGCTCCGACGGCGGGCCCGAGGTCAGCCGGGCCGGGGCGAGTTCACCGAGATCCGTCATCAGCCGGACCGCCGTGCCGTCGGACAGCTCGACCGCGTCCCAGGACCGGCAGCCGCCCGGGGCGCCCGGACCGGCCGGTGCGTCGGTCACCCCGTCCGGGGAGAGCAGCGCGTCGGTCACCCCGTCCGGGGAGCGGTGCAGCGCGCGCGGCGCACGGTCCGGCGCGAGCAGATCCCGTACCGACACCTTCCGCACCCAGGGCGCCGTCAGATAGCGGACCCGGCCGCCCGCGCGCTCCACGACCAGGGCGCCCGAGGATGCCGCGTCCGCCCCGTCGACCCGGGCGAAGTCGAGCGCCGCGCCCCGGGACGGATCGGCGTTGCGCGGCTCCGCGTACCGCACGACGCGCAGCCCGTCGTAGAACAGCGCCACCGCCGACGCGCCCACCTCGCCCGCGTACAGCAGCTGCGGTGCCCCCATCGGCGGCCCCACGGGCGTCCGCGGCGTCGCCGACGTCCGGACCCCGCTGCCCGGCCGCGCCCATACCGTCAGCGCCCGCCGCAGCAGCCGGGTGTCCTCGGTGCGGTCGCCCCGGGTGGGCCAGGCGGTGAAGTCGGTACGCGGCGAACGCCGCCAGAACGTCGCCGTCACCATCCGCAACGCCCCTGGATCCAGCGCCTCCTCGGCGGCCGGATTGCGCGCGTACGGCGGCGCGGCCGGGTCCCCGCGCCCCCAGCCGCCGCCCGGCAGCCCCAGCAGCGTCCCGCACACCAGAGCCGCGGCGGTGGCGGCCAGCGCGGCCCGCGCGTATCTGCGGCGGCGCGGCAGGTCCGGCGGCCTGGCCAGGAGCGAGCAGGGGTCGAACTCGGGCGAGGCCAGCAGCGCGTACGGCGCCGGGACCCCGTCCGCCTCCCGCAGGGCCGCGTGCGGATCCGCCACCCCCGCGGCGGCCAGCTCCCGCCGGATCTCGCAGTCCGCGAGCGAGTCGAGGCCACGCAGGACGAGCGCGGCGCGCGCCGGTCCGCTGACCGCCGACAGCCTCTGTTCCAGCGCGAGTTCCTCGGCTCCGCCGGAGTGCGGGAACAGCCGCAGCCCCCAGACCAGCGGCAGGACGGGCGGCAGCTGCGCGCGCCGCGGCCACCACCGCAGCCGCCGCGGCTTCCCCGCCGCCAGTGCGTTGCGCAGCACCTGCCGCCGGACGTACGCGTAACCGGGACCGGCCGCCGGTGCGCGGCCGGGACGGCTCGGCAGCCGGAGGCCTGCGCAGTCCGGCGATCCGGCCGCCCTGCGCGCGGCCTGCAGGGAGCGCTGGGCCAGGGCATGGGCCGTGAGGACGCGCCGGGAGCGGCTCGGCGAGGGCGGCAGGACGAGATAGCCGAGCCGGACCAGTCGCGGGTAGTGCTCGACGAGTGAGGCCTCGGACTGCTCCGCATCGACCGGTGCAGCGGCTGACGGTACCTCTGGCAGTGGGCGCACATTCAGCTGAACGAGCGAATCGTGCGATGGTCACTCCGGGCGCACCTGCCCGGAGCCGTTGTGCCGCGCGGGCCACGGGACGGCACCGTGGTGGTCCTTGGCTGGACGGCGGCCCAACTCTCAAGCGAACTGCATAAGTTGTGGATCGATGGGCGCCGCTGTCATCCGGTTGGCCAGGGTCGACATCGTGTAGGCGCCGATCCCCAGTACCACTTCCAGCGCGTTGCGGGAGGTGTAGCCGTGCGACAGGAACGACTGGAGCGTGCCGTCGTCCACGGCCCCGCTCGCCTCGATCACGGCGAGGGTGAACCGCCGTACCTCCTCCAGGTGTTCGTCCGGCAGCGGGCTCCCGCCGCGCAGGGCGGCGATGATCTCGCTGTCCGCGCCGAGGGCGGTGAGCTTTCCGGTGTGCATCGCCACGCAGAGGTGGCAGCCGTTGCGGGTGGCCACCGTCATGATCAGGACCTCGCGGGAGAGCGGATCCAGGGTCGTCGACTCGAAGAGCGCGCTCATCTTCAGGAAGCCGTTGAGCAGCTCCGGCGACGAGGCGAGCCGGCCGACGGCGGCGGGCAGACGGCCCTGCTTCGCCGTCACGGCCGCCATGGCGGGGCGGGCGGCGGCAGGAGCGGATTCGAGGGTGTGGTCGGGGAAGGCGGATAGGGGCATGGCTGACCTCTCGCGGTAAACTCGACAACGTGATTGACGAAAAGGTAAACGAGGTTGTCGGGTTTCGCAATGGCTGAGCGCGTGGAAGGGGGGCCGGGAGGGGGTGCGGGAGAGGTCTCTCCGGGCGTCCCCGGTGCGGGCTTCGAGCTGCCCCTGCTGCTGTTCGCCGGCTTCCGGTCGCTCATCGACGACCTGCACCGCGAGCTGGCCGAACAGGGTCACCCCGAGGTGCGGCCCGCCTACGGCTACGCGCTCCAGGCGGTGGGCCGCGACGGGGCGACCGCCAGCGAGATCGGCCGACGGCTGGGGGTCTCCAAGCAGGCCGCCGGGAAGACCGTCGACCGGCTCGAAGGCCTCGGATACGTCGAGCGCGCCGACGATCCGCAGGACGGCCGCCGCAAACTCGTCCGGCTCTCCCCGCGCGGAATCGACGTACTGGTGCGCTCGGCCGAGGGCTTCGACCGGCTGCGCGCCCAATGGGTCCGGGCGCTCGGCGCCGAACGGGTCGCCGCCCTGGAGTCCGACCTGCGCGCCATGGTCCCAGCGGACGCCTTCAGGCTCGACGCGACGAGCTGGTTCAACGGCTGACCGGGGCCGGTGAAGGCTTGGACTTTACCCACAAGAGATAGGACGTATGTGACAGGCGCCCTTCCCGCGGGCCCCTCGGTGCGGCAACATGCACGCGTCGGTACCCAAGAGATCCGACCACTCGTGGTCGAGAATGGGAGGGAACCATGGCACGACGCACCCATGTGCTCAGCGCGCTCGCACTGGCGGCCGCCGCCGCGCTCATCCCCGTGACCGCCACGGCGCAGCAGCCCGCACCTCGGCAGCCGGCACCGTCCGGCACCCCGTGCGGCGCGCCCGTGAGGCCTGCCTCGCAGATGACGGTGGAGCCCTGTGACAGCCCCGGCCGGATCATCGAGAAGGCGGCGAACATCGTTCCCACTCCGGGCCAACTGGCCTGGCAGCAGCGGGAGGTCACCGCCTTCACGCACTTCGGGATGAACACCTTCACCGGCCGCGAGTGGGGCTCCGGCACGGAGGACGAGAAGCAGTTCGCGCCGAAGAGCATCGACGCCGACCAGTGGATGCGCGCCTACAAGGCCGCCGGCATCAAACAGGTCATGCTGACCGTCAAGCACCATGACGGCTTCGTCCTCTACCCGAGCCGCTACACCGACCACTCGGTCGCCCTCAGCCCCGGCAGCCCCGATGTCGTCGCCCTCTATGTGAAGGCCGCCCGCAAGGCGGGCCTGAAGGTCGGCCTCTACCTCTCACCCTCCGACGGCGCGGAACTCCCGCACGCCTGGCACGCCGAGTGGGTCGAGCAGATCCGGGCCAAGCAGGCCGAGGGCAAACCGCTGAGCCTGCCCGAGCGGATGGCGCTGGCGGACGGCGACCGCGCCCCCGCAGGCCAGGGCCGCTTCGGCAACGGCAGCGCCGTCACCGAGCGCACCATCCCCACCCTCGTCCCCGGCGACGACCGCGCCGCCCGCGTGAAGAGCGGCAAGCTGCCCGCCTTCAAGGTGAAGGCGGACGACTACGACGCGTACTACCTCAACCAGCTGTACGAGATCTTCACCCAGTACGGCCCGGTCGAGGAACTCTGGCTGGACGGCGCCAACCCCTGGTCCGGCTCGGGCATCACGCAGAAGTACGACGTCAAGCAGTGGTTCGACATGGTCAAGGCGCTGTCGCCGAACACCGTCGTCTTCCAGGGCCCGCAGGGCGTCCGCTGGGTCGGCAACGAGTCCGGCGTCGCCCGCGAGACCGAGTGGAGCGTCACCCCGCACACCACCGACCCATGGACGGGGCTCGGCAGTCTCCCCAACGACTCGACCGAACCCGACATCGGCTCCCGGGCCAGGCTCCTCGACCCGGCGATCAACTACCTCCAGTGGTACCCGGCCGAGGCCGACGTCTCCAACCGACCCGGCTGGTTCTACCACCCCGACGAAAAGCCCAAGACAGCCGCGCAGTTGATGGACCTGTACGAGAAGAGCGTCGGGCGCAACGCCTCGCTCCTGCTCAATGTCCCGCCCGCGCCGGACGGCCGGATCGCCGACGAGGACGTCGCCTCGCTGACCGCCTTCGGGGCGGGCCTGCGCAGGGTCTACGGCGCCGATGTGCGCAAGCAGGGGCGGGGGCCGTACACCTTCGACCGGGTCGCCGTCCGTGAGGACATCCGGCACGGACAGCGGGTGGAGAAGTTCGCCGTGGAGGCCCGGGTCGACGGGACGTGGCAGCGGATCGCCGACGGCACCACCATCGGCCACGAGCGCATCCTGCCGCTGCCCGGGGCCGTCACCGCCTCGGCGGTCCGGATCAAGGTGCTGGAGTCACGGGCGAAGCCGTACCTGGGGGCCACGACGCTGCACCTCACCGCCGCGCCGGCCACGTCCTAACCGCGGTCCAGATACGCGAGTACCGCGAGAACGCGGCGGTTGTCGTCGTCGGAGGGCGGCAGGCCGAGCTTCCCGAAGATGTTCGAGGTGTGCTTGGCCACCGCCCGCTCCGTGATCACCATGTGCGAGGCGATCGCCGCGTTCGAACGGCCCTGGGCCATCTGCTCCATGACCTCTCGCTCACGCGGCGTCAGCCCGCCCATCGGCTTGTCCTGCGAGCGCCGCGACAGCAGTTGCGAGATCACCTGCGGGTCCATCGCGGTGCCGCCCGCGGCGACCCGGCGGACCGCGTCGATGAACTGGTCGGCGTCGAAGACCCGGTCCTTGAGCAGATAGCCGATGGCGCCGTTGCCGTCCGCCAGCAGCTCACGTGCGTACAACTGCTCGACGTGCTGGGAGAGCACGAGCACCGGCAGGCCGGGTCTGGCCCGCCGGGCCGCCAGCGCGCACTGCAGCCCCTCGTCCGTGTGGGACGGCGGAAGCCGGACGTCGACAACGGCGACGTCCGGCTGCAACTCGGCGAGGGCTCTGGTCAGTTCCGGTCCCGTCTCGACGGCGGCCGCGATCTCGAAGTCGTACGCCTCCAGCATGCGCACCAGGCCGTCGCGCAGCAGGAAGAGATCTTCGGCTAGGACAACTCGCAAGGGATCTCCATGGTCACCATGGTGGGACCGCCCGCGGGGCTGCTGACGGCCATGATGCCGTCGAATGTACCGAGTCGGCGTTCGACCCCGCTCAGACCCGAGCCCGATCCGGTCGACGCACCGCCCTTTCCGTTGTCCGTGACGGAGATCCTCAGCATCCCCTCCGCATCGTGCAGATCCACCCAGATCCGGTCCGCGCCCGAATGCTTCGCGGCGTTCGTCAGGATCTCGCTGACCGCGAAGTACGCGGCCGACTCGACCGGGGCCTGGGCGCGACCGCTCAGCTCCACGTCGACCTCGGTCCCGATCGGCATCCGCAGCGCCAGCGCCTTGACCGCGTCCCCGAGACCGCGCTCGGCGAGGACCGGCGGATGGATGCCCCGTACGAGATCACGCAGCTCCGTGAGCGCCTCCGCGGACGACTCGCGGGCCATCGCCAGGAGCTTCTTCGCCTGCGCCGGGTCCTTCTCGACCAGCGCCTCGATGGTGCCCAGATTCATGCCCATGGCGACCAGCCGGGCCTGCGCACCGTCGTGCAGATCGCGCTCGATGCGCCGCAGCTCCGAGGCGGCGGTGTCGACCGCCTCGTGCCGGGTCTCGGTCAGCCGGTCGATGCGCAGGGCGAGCTCCTGCTCATGGGTGGGGGCCAGCACCGAGCGGGCGATCACGAAGTGCGCGTGCAGCAGCCGTTCGCTCAGCAGTACACCGGTAGCGAAGAGCGCCACCCCGAGCGCCGCGGCGGCGAGCGCCGTCGCCTGACTGTCGACCGGGACGAACCCGTACCAGTACCGGTCGTGCGTGAAGACCCGCCACAACCCCGCCGCCAGGACGAAGCCCTCCACCGGGTAGATCATCAGCGCCGCCGCCAGGATCGACACCACATAGCCGGCCGTCATGTCGACCAGGAGCCACTGGATGTCCCGCCAGGTCGCCGGGTCCTTCAGCATCAGCCCGGTCCGCTCCACCTGTCCGGTGAACCCGCTGCGGACATCCGTCGGGAAGGGCCGGTACGGGACCGGGATACGGACATCCGACCAGGTGATCGCCAGCAGCCGGCGCTGATTGGCGTGCTTGCGGACCGCCGTCAGCACGTACGGGGTGGTGACCAGCCCGATTCCCAGCGGGATGAGGGAGATGGAGACCACCGCCAGCACGAACAGCGTGACCGACCCCACGATCGAGGCGAACGACAGCACCAGCCCGCGCCCAGCGGCCAGCAGCGCGGCCCTTGTCCGTCCGTGCGGCGTGTTCATATCGGTCCCTCTTCCCTCGCCGGCACTCGTGGCAGCCCCGGTCCGCACACAGTCTGACGCCTCGGGCGGCCGAGGTGTCAGCCGTTTCGACACCCGGCCGGGGTGTACCCAGCACCACCCCCGTTACCTCGCCCTACGTCACGCGGAGTGGGGGTTCCAGCGGCTGGGGCGGCGGGCCCGGGGTTCCTAGATTCGAGGTGTCTTTTCCGACGACTACATTCAGGGGGCGAACCCGCCATGGGGCGCAATCTCGCGGCACGTATCGGTGTGTGGAGCGCACACCACCGAAAGACGGCCATTCTCGGCTGGCTGCTCTTCGTCGTGCTCGCCGCGGGCATCGGCGGTGCGTCGGGCATGGTCGAGATGACCAACGCGGAGAACGGCGCGGGCGACTCGGCGCGTGCCGAGCAGATCCTCTCCGACGCCGGCCTCAGCCACCGGTCGGGCGAGCTGGTCATGGTGTCGTCGGCCGAGCCGGACGGCTGGCGGACCGCGGCGCGGGAGCTGACCGCGGCCCTGGGGAAGACCGGTGAGGTGACGGGCCTCGCGGCTCCGGTCGCCTCCGAGAACGGCAAGGACGCACTGATCACCTTCGAGATGAAGGGGGACGCTGCCACCGCGTCCGACCGGGTGCAGCCCGTCCTGGACGCCGTCGAGGGGGTCCAGAAGGAACGGACGGACGTCACGGTCCACCAGTTCGGCGACGCCAGCGCCGGGAAGTGGCTCGGCGACCTGCTCTCCGACGACTTCAAGAAGGCCGAGTTCACCGCCGTACCCCTGGCGCTGGGCATTCTGCTGGTCGCCTTCGGCGCCGTGGTCGCGGCCCTGCTGCCCGTCGGGCTCGCGCTGACCGCCTGCCTGGCCGCCTTCGGTCTGCTGTCGCTCGCCAGCCACCAGCTGCACCTCTTCCAGACCACGTACTCCGTGATGTTCCTGATGGGCTTCGCCGTAGGCGTCGACTACTGCCTCTTCTACCTGCGGCGCGAGCGGGACGAGCGGGCGGCGGGGCGCGACGCCGAGACGGCGCTGCGGATCGCCGCGGCGACCAGCGGCCGGTCCGTCCTGGTCTCCGGGCTGACCGTCATGGTCGCGATGGCCGGCATGTTCCTGTCCGGACTGCTGCTGTTCAAGGGCTTCGCACTCGCCACGATCATCGTGGTCTTCATCGCCATGATGGGCTCCGTGACGGTACTGCCCGCACTGCTCTCCTGGCTGGGCGACCGGATCGACGCCGGACGGGTGCCGCTGCTCAACCGGCGCGGCAAACGGGGTACGAAGCAGAGCGGCCGGATCGCCGGCAAGCTGCTGCGCCCCGTCCTGTCCAAGCCGAAGTTCTTCGCCGCCGCCGCGGTCGTCGTGCTGCTCGTGCTGGCCGCGCCCGCCCTCGGTATGAAGACCGAGGAGCTCGGCCTGGAGAAGCAGTTCGGCTCCAACTCCCAGCTCGCGGTCGCCTACCGCAGCATCAGTGAGGCCTTCCCCGGCGGGCCCGCCCCGGCCCAGGTGGTCGTCGAGGCGGACGACATCGAGGCACCCGGCGTACGCAAGGCACTCGACGGCTTCGACAAGGTGGCCGTCCACCGGGCGCAGAACGTCGCGGAGATCGAGATTCCGCTGCCGCACGGCGAGAGCGATCTGACCGAACTGCGCGAGGAGCGGCTGCCGGCCGCGTTCGACGGAACGGGCGCCCGTGCCTATGTGACCGGTGAGGTGGCCGGGTCCACGGACTTCAACGACCAGCTGAAGCGCGGCATCCTGCCCGTCTTCCTCTTCATCACCGCGGTGACCTTCCTGGTGATGCTGTTCTGCTTCCGCAGCTACGTCATCGCCGTCACCGCGATCCTGCTCAACCTGCTCTCGGTGGGCGCCGCGTACGGAGTGATGGTCGCCGTCTTCCAGCACGGCTGGGGCGCCTCGCTGATCGGCTCGGAGGGCGTCGGCGCGATCGAGTCCTGGATGCCGCTCTTCGTCCTGGTCGTCCTGTTCGGGCTCTCGATGGACTACCACGTCTTCGTGGTCTCCCGGATCCGCGAGGCCCGCGGCCGCGGTCTCTCCACCCCGGCCGCGATCGACGAGGGCATCCGGCGGACGGCGGGTGCGGTGACCGGCGCGGCCGTGATCATGGTGGCGGTGTTCTCGGTCTTCGGGACGCTGTCCATGCAGGACATGCAGCAGATGGGCGTCGGCCTGGCCGTCGCGGTGCTGCTGGACGCGACGATCGTCCGGATGGTGCTGCTGCCCTCCGTGATGGCGCTGCTCGGCGAGCGGAACTGGCGGACCCCGCGCGGACTGTCCCGGCTGCCCGCCCTGGACCACAGCGAGCCGGAGCCCGGCCCCGCGGCGGACCCGGTGGGAACGGGGCTGCGCGGCTGAACCCCGGCACCCGCGGTGGGCCCCGGCTCCGGTACGTACCGGAGCCGGGGCCCACCGCGCGCTGCTCAGGGCGCGTACTTGTACCCGACGCGCCGCACCGTCTGGATCGACCGGCGGTGCTCGACGCCCAGCTTGCGGCGCAGCCGGGCGATGTGGACGTCGACGGTGCGCCCGTCGCCGACATGCCCGTAGCCCCAGACCGTGGTGACCAGCTGGTCGCGGGTGTGCACCCGGTGCGGGTGCGCCACCAGATGTGCGAGGAGCTCGAACTCCAGGTAGGTGAGGTCGAGCGTGTTCCCGTTCACCGTGGCGGTGCGCTGGACGGGGTCGATGCGCACCGGACCGGTGGCCGGGTCCTCCAGCAGTTCCGGCACCACGTACTGGGCGGCCCCGGCCGCCGCGGCCGCGAGCGCCGGCTGCTGGTCGGCGGGGACGAGCACCAGATAGCCGACCATCGGCGGCCGGCCCGGCCGCGCGGGCAGGGTGTGCTGGGGTGCGGGCAGCCAGGTCGTGCCAGGCGCCAGGAACGCGGCCACATCGGCCGGCTGGAAGACCTCGTCCGGCGCGACGGCGCGCAGCCGGTGCCGGTTGGGGGAGGGCGGACGGTTGGGGGTGGCCGCAGCGGTCGCCGTCTGCGCTGCGGTGGCAGCGGCTGCGGCGGAGAAGGTACGGGTGTTCGCCATGAGGGTCAGCTCTTTCGCGCGAAGGAGTCGTCTGTGGACGGACTTGCTGCGTGCGCGCGGACCGAAGACCGGGGTGAGCGGCTTTAGAGGGCCAGCGCGTTCAACGCGCGGCAACACACCCGGTCGAAGTCGTGATGCTGACGGGAAGGCCAGAAGGGCTCGAGGTCGCTGCGACCTGTCGAGGTGTGCTGGAAGCTGGCCATGCCCCCATTGAACCAGAGAAAACGACCCCGCAGCAGACCTCTCCCACCCGTCGATACGGACCCTTTGCGTTACCTTCCTCACCTCGGGCGCCCGTGGATCGGGCCTCCGGTGCGGACGGCCGGATTCCCCGTCCGGACCGGATTCCCCCTCCCGACCGGGCCGGGAGAGGTCCTCGCCCTCAACCCACCAGCCGCTTGCGCCGGCCACAGCCGCTCCACCAGCAGGCGTGCCTGCGCCGGGCCCACCGGGTGCACGCCGTCCTTCACCAGGCAGTCCTCGGCCGACTCGGCGAGCTCCGCCACGCTGCCGTACCCGCCGCGCGGCAACGCCCGCACCCGCTCCTCCAGTTGATCGAGGATCTCCGGCGCGATCCCCGGCACGGGCTCCGGCTCCGGCAGGCGCCACACCTGGACGAACTCGCCCGGGATGTCCGCCCCTCGTACGGCTGCTGCCGCGGGATCAGGCCTGGCCGGCCTTGTCCAGCGCGGCGCAGCAGGTGTCGACGATCAGCCGCGTGACGACGTACGGGTCGACGTTGGCGTTCGGACGGCGGTCCTCGATGTAGCCCTTGCCGTCCTGCTCGACCTGCCACGGGATACGGACCGAGGCGCCGCGGTTGGAGACGCCGTAGCTGTACTCGTTCCACGGGGCGGTCTCGTGCAGACCGGTCAGCCGGTCGTCGATGCCCGCGCCGTAGTGCTTGACGTGGTCCATCGGCTTCGAGCCCTCGCCCAGCGACTCGCACGCCGTGATGATCGCGTCGTAGCCCTCGCGCATCGCCCTGGTGGAGAAGTTGGTGTGCGCGCCCGCGCCGTTCCAGTCGCCCTTGACCGGCTTCGGGTCGAGGGTCGCGGAGACGTTGAAGTCCTCGGCGGTGCGGTAGAGCAGCCAACGGGCGATCCACAGCTGGTCGGAGACCTCCAGCGGAGCCAGCGGGCCCACCTGGAACTCCCACTGGCCGGGCATGACCTCGGCGTTGATGCCGGAGATGCCCAGGCCCGCCTTCAGACAGTTGTCGAGGTGCTTCTCGACGATGTCGCGGCCGAAGATCTCGTCGGCGCCGACGCCGCAGTAGTAGCCGCCCTGTGCGGCCGGGAAGCCGCCCTCGGGGAAGCCGAGCGGCCGGTGGCCGTCGAAGAAGGTGTACTCCTGCTCGATGCCGAAGATCGGCTCCTGGCCCGCGAACCGCTCGGCGAGCGGGCGCAGTCCGGCACGCGTGTTGGACTCGTGCGGGGTCATGTCGATATGGAAGACCTCGCACAGGACCAGGACGTCGTCACCCCCGCGGATCGGGTCCGGGCAGGTGAAGACCGGCTTCAGCACCCGGTCGGAGGCGTGGCCCTCGGCCTGGTTGGTGCTCGACCCGTCGAAGCCCCAGATGGGCAGCTCCGACACGTCGGAGGACGGGGAACCGGGCAAGATCTTCGTCTTGGAGCGGAGCTTGGCGGTCGGCTCGGTGCCGTCGATCCAGATGTACTCAGCCTTGAACGTCACGGAAGCCATCCTTCGGGGGTGCTGCGGTCTATGCAGCGCAGCTTCGCAAGACGCGATTTCCCGTCCGTTGCCCTCGTGTGAACCCCGTGTTACCGAGGTTTCCGTGCGAGAACGGGCCGGTCGCACGGGCCCTCAGCCGCGGTCCCTGAGCAGCGGCTCGAAGCCGGCCGCCCGGATCCGCCGCACCAGCTCCGCCTCGGTCGCGCCCAGCGCCACCGCGGCACGCGGGAGCTGCCAGTCCGCGTCGGCGAGCCCTCGCAGCAGATGACCGCGCCGGATCTGCGCCTCGGACAGCCGGAACGTCTTCAGGTAGGCGACCCGCCCCGAGGAGTCGGTGATCGTCTCGCCGATGTGCTGCCCGCCCCGGTTCCGCAGGAAGGGCGGCAGGAACCGCCACAGCGTGAAGGAACCCATCCGGTACACCCGGTCGAAGCCGTACGAGGTGTCCAGCAGCTCCCGCGCGAACAGCGAGTCGTGCGCCTCGGTCCACTCCCGCTCCTGCTCCCGCGCGGCCGCCCGCAGACCGGCGAGCGTGTTCAGCCCCGGCCCGTTGGCGATCCGTGCCCCGAAACCGGCCACCGGGGCGCCGTACAGCGCGTACTGGTGGACCAGCTCCCCGTACAGGTCCTGGACGAGCGACGCGTGCAGCAGGCGGTAGTCGTCGGGGTGCGGCACCACGAAGGCCGCAGCGAGCGCGTCGGCCGCGTACACCATCACCCCGCACTGGCCGGGATGGATCTCGAACACCCGCAGCGCGTCGCCCAGCCCGCGCACCGACCACCCCAGGTACGCGTCCTCGGCACGCGGCGAGAGGCCGTCGCGCAGCGCCTGCCGCGACCACTCCTCCCAGGCGGTCGACGGTCCGCCGAAGTGCAGCGAGAGATAGCCCTCCATCGCGAGGTGCAGCGGCAGGAAGCGCAGCCGGTCGCCGGGCTGCCGCTTGGCCATCCGGTGGTGGCGGTGGCGCGGCAGCCGTACGGTCCTGGGCGGCACGCTCCCCGCGTCGCCGTGAGCCGTCAGCTGCGTGCCGTACGCGGCGGTCCCGGCACCCTCGCCGGACCAGTCGGCGACGAAGCCGTGCGGGATGTACGAGGTGTAGTGGGTCCGCGGCCCCACCTCCACGACACCGCTCCCGCCGCCCGCGTACACCTCGCGGTGCAGCCGGAGCCCCTCGACCGGCTTCTCGCGCACCAGCGGCACCAGCCGGATGCCGCCCCAGACCTGCGAGGGGCGGGCGGTGAGCCCGGTCAGTTCGAGCGTGTTCACAGCGGGTCCCCTTCCTGGCCGGCCGTCACGAACCGGGCGACCCGCCGGTCCAGGTACGCGTGCAGCGCGGCGGGTCCGGTCCGGCCCTCGGAGAACCGCGCGATCTCCACCAGGGACGGCAGATCCTCCGCGTCCCGGATACCCGCCGTCGGCACACTCGGGGAGAGCCGCCGGACGTCGAAACCGTCCGCGTCGTATACAGGGTTCACATGGACCACCGCCGTACGCCGGTCCGGATCGAGCCTGGTCCGCCACACCCGCAGCACCTCGCCCGCGAGCCCGGGAGGTGCGTTGTCCCAGCCGTCCGAGACGATGACCAGCCGGTCGGGACCGTACTCCAGGGCGTCCAGCACCCGGCTGCCGAGCGGCGTCGGACCCCAGGGCACGACCAGCAGCGGATCGCCGGCGCCGGAGGTCCACAGCGGGGTGTACGCGCCCGGCGCGGCGAGTGCCTCCAGCAGGAAGTGGCAGGCCAGCGCCACGGCGAGCGGACGGCGCCGCTTCTCGCCCGAACCGGACGAGGAGTAGCTGTCGTCCAGTACGGCGGCGACCCGCCCCCAGCCCCCGGCGTGCGGGCCCGCCGCGCGGCGGGCCGCGGTGCGCAGGGCCGAGGTCAGCTCCTCGCGGTGGCGCCCGCGCAGCTCCGCGGGGAACGTCAGGACGTACAGGGCGAGCCGGGTCAGCGGCATCACGGTCAGATCGACACCCGTCGGCAGCCCCTGCGGAGCGGCCGCACCGCGCTGCCCCTGGGTGCGCAGCCGCTCCAGCCGGGTCATCCGGGGCACCATCCGCTCCAGGAACGCCTCGCGCTTCATGCCGTGCCGGGCCGCGAAGCCCTCGGCGACGGTGAAGGGGAGTTCGCCGACGGCGCCCTGCTCGTAGTGGGCGCGGCGCCAGGCGTCGAGCAGCCGGTGCCGGTAGCGGGGCAGCTTCCCGGGCCGGAAGAGGAAGTCACCCAGCTCATCGCCGGCGCCACTGGCACCGCTCTCGCCGAGCCGCAGGTGCGCGTGGCGGGCCGCGTTCTTCAGCCCCGAGCGGTACTTCACCGCGTCATGCGCCGGATCGGGCCGCGCGGCCAGCCAGTCGCGCATGATCGCGCGGGTGCGCCGGTTGTTGACCTTGGCCGCGCGCAGTCCCCGGAACAGCCGGTACACCCGCTGCGGCGGCAGCTTCGCCAGCCGCGCGGCGATCAGCCGGCCCTCGGTGCGCTTCTCCTCGGCGGTGGCCTCGACGGCGTGCTCCAGCAGCCCCTGCACGATGCGCACCGCGTTGTGGTCGTTGATGTCGAGGGCGAGCGAGGCGGCGTACACCCGGCGGTAGTTGACCCGTACGTACGCGTGCAGGAAGTCCAGCGAGAGCTGCTGCCGGTCCGCGTCCGAGTGGAACTCGCGCTGGCCGGTGGCCGTGATGGCCGCGTTGACGAAGAGGAGCACGTCCTCGGCGGCGACAAGGTCGGCAAAGGTCTCGGTCGTCATGATGAATCCCCCGTGGTGTTCCGCGAGGCGGTACGCGCAAGCGGAAGCCGGCCGGGGAATGGGGGCGCGAGCAGCGAAATATTTGCTTTACAGGCAAGTCCCGGAAGTCGCACCGGAGTCCCGCGGCCGGCCCCGCCAACGTAACCGCCCGGCCACGCACCCCGCCACCGCATTCCTTCGGGACCAGGCCGCACCGGGCACACTTGTCCCATGACGATATCCGTGACCCCCCTGCGTATCGGCCTGGTCGGTACCGGCCCGTGGGCCCGCAACACCCAGGCCCCCGCCCTCGCCGCGCATCCCGGCGCCGTGCTGAGCGGGGTGTGGGGCCGCCGGGCCGAGGCGGCGCGGGAGCTGGCCGCCGCCCATGGCGCCCCCGCGTACACCGGTGACGCGGGGCTCGACGAGCTCTTCGCCGCGAGCGACGCCGTCGCGTTCGCCCTGCCGCCGGACGTCCAGGCCCCGCTCGCCGCCCGCGCCGCGGCGGCCGGCTGCCATCTGCTGATGGACAAGCCGGTCGCCACGAGCGTCGCGGCCGCCCGCGAGGTGGCCGAGGCCGCGGAGCGGTCCCGGGTCGCCTCCATCGTCTTCTGCACGCTGCGGTTCGCTCCGGAGACCTCCGCCTGGATCGCCGAACAGAGCGCGGCGGGCGGCTGGTTCACCGCGCACGCCCACTGGATCGGCGCCCTGTGGGCACCCGGCGTGGACAGCGAGTACGCCGCTTCCCCCTGGCGCCACGAGAAGGGCGGCCTCTGGGACGTCGGCCCGCACGCGCTCTCCGTCCTCATCCCGGTGCTCGGCGAGGTGACCCGGCTGACCGCCGCGCGCGGCCCCGCCGACACCCACCACCTCATCCTCGGCCACGCCTCCGGAGCCTCCAGCACGGTGACGCTCACGCTGGCCGCCCCGGTGGCGGCGGCCGGGGTGGAGGTCGAGCTCAGGGGCGAGCACGGGACCGTCGGGCTGCCCCGGTGGGACGGCGCCGTGGGTGCCTTCCGGGCCGCGGTGGACGCGCTGATCGAATCGGTGCGCACGGGGGTGGCGCACCCCTGCGACGTACGGTTCGGGCTCCGGCTGACGGAACTGCTCGCGGAGGCCGAGGCGCAGGCGGGCGCTTAGCGGGCGCCCGCCACTGGCCCGGGTGGGGCTCAGCGCCCCATGGCGTCCCGTACCGCCTCGTCCGTGCGCGCGACCACGGCCGTGCCGTCCTCGGCCGTGATGATCGGCCGCTGGATCAGCTTCGGGTGCGCGGCGAGCGCCGTGATCCACCGCTCCCGCGCATCCGCCACGCGCGGCCACTCCTTGAGCCCGAGCTCCTTCGCGTCCGCCTCCTGCGTCCGCGTGATGTCCCACGGCTCCAGCCCGAGCCGGTCGAGCACGGCCCGGATCTCGTCCGGTGACGGCACGTCCTCCAGGTAGCGGCGGACGGTGTAGCCGACGCCCTCCGCGTCGAGCAGCCGCACCGCGCTGCGGCACTTGGAACAGGCGGGATTGATCCAGATCTCCATGGGGCCAACGGTACGGGATGGACCCGCGAAAACCCCTCTGGCCAGGGGCGATTGTCAGTCCTGGGCAGTAAAATGGAGGTAGTTCGTGAGGGTTCCACCACCGTGCCAGGAGGTTGCCAATGGCCGTTGCCGCAGTCACGACCAAGCCGCTCCACAAGCCCCTGCAGAAGAAGCGTCTCCCCGCCGGCCGCCCCCGTGAGTGGTACGTCGCCCACAACCGCCGGCTGAAGGCGATGCGCCTGGCGATCGCCCTGCTCGACACGGGAGTTCACCAGCCGTCGAGCGCGAGCAACGCCCGGATACGTACGACCGCCGAACTGCTCGGCATCCACCCGCCGTCCGACACCACCTGCCGCATGGTCCGCGCGCTCATCCGTTACGGCCGCTGACCGCCGGCCACCGATCCAACCCGCTGCGCCCCGATCCGATGGCTGCGCCCCCGGGATGTCCGGGGGCGCAGCCGCGTATCAGTACCCGTCGCACGTGGCGGTGGCGAATGCGCCGGAGGCGCGGTCGGTCCGCCGGGTGATGTCGTCCACCCTCACGGAGCAGGCGACATCGCCGCCGGACCTGCCCAGGCTGACGACGAACGAGCCGCCGTTCATGAATCCCCGCGTCTCCAGCTCCCCGGCCCACGGCAGGGTCCGCAGGGTCAGCCGCCCGGTCGACAGGGCCTCGCCCTGCCAGGTGCTGTAAGTGAGCGTCACGTCCCTGGCGGTGCCGGTGACCTCGTACCTGACTCGCAGTCTCTGCGAGCTCTGCTCGGAGATCCCGTGGGCCAGGACCGCGGAGACCGCGCCCGCGGCCAGGGCCAGGAGCACGAGGACCATCAGCAGCACCCACGGCCAGAGCCGCCGCCGAGGGGGCTGCGGCCCGTCCGGTCCGTCGTCGGTCGCCTGCTCGCTCATGCCACCACCCTCCATGCTCCCGCCCCGGCCCGCGACCCCGCCGCCCCCTCACCCGTCCGGCCCGTACCGCATGCGCCCCCACCTGACGCCGCCTTGACTTGGGGCGATGGACGAGTGCTGGGAGGCGCGATGACTGGGCGAGGCGTACGGGGCGCAGGTGCTGTGCTGGCGGCGGTCATCGTGGCGGCGACGGCGACGGCGTGCTCGCACGACGGGGGCAGCGCGTCCGGCACCGTCTCCCAAGCGGCGTCGGCAGCCTCCTCGGTGGCGTCCAAGGGCGCCGACGCGGTCGCCTCGGCGACGGCCGCCGCCGAGGACAAGCTGAACAGCTTCAAGAACGGCGTGAACGCGAGCGGCGACGTCAAGGCCGGTGCGGCGGCCACCGGCAAGGACGGCCACGCCACCTCGAAGGTCACGGTGCGCAACGGCACCGACTCGAAGCAGTCCTACGCCGTGCAGATCAACTTCCGCGACCCGAGCGGGAATCTGCTCGACACGGTCGTGGTGACGGTCGATGACGTCGCCGCCAAGGGCACCAAGGACGCCACCGCCCGCAGCAACCGCAAGCTCGAAGGCGACGTCAGGGCCGAGGTGGGCGAGGCACTGAGGCACTGAGGCGCCGCCCTCGGTCCGGGGCCGCGGATTCCGTCGATCCGGGCCCGTCGACGACGGGCCCGCCGCCCGGCACGGCTTGACCCTCCCGCGACGGACGGGCAGCGGCTTCCGGATCGACCGTTGAGAACCCGCGCTGTCCGACAGCCCTGGGGTACATGCGGGACGCCGGGGTGCGGAGCCGGATCGAGAGCTGCCCCGACACGGCGTGGGAGCGGCTGAGCGGTGCGGTGCCCGGGATCAGGACCGCCGGGACCGTGCATGTCGTCCTGGTGCTCGGCGAGCCCGGCCACGCCGGCTTCTACGACGCGGTCGCGCCGGGCCTGACCCGCCCCTGCGCCGAAGAGCGTACGGCCGAGGGCCGTCACCCTCCGCGTCGCGCGGGGTGACGGCCCTCGGCCGTACCGTCTGTCTGCGTGATCCCTAGAGGTCGAAGTAGAGCTCGAACTCGTGCGGGTGCGGCCGCAGCTGGATCGGGGCGATCTCCTGCGTGCGCTTGAAGTCGACCCACGTCTCGATCAGGTCGGGCGTGAAGACGCCGCCTGCCAGGAGGTACTCGTGGTCCGCCTCAAGGGCGTCGAGGACGGCCGGGAGGGAGGTCGGGACCTGCTGCACGTTGGCGTGCTCCTCGGGAGCCAGCTCGTAGAGGTCCTTGTCGATCGGCTCGGGCGGCTCGATCTTGTTCTTCACGCCGTCCAGGCCGGCCATCAGGAGGGCCGAGAAGGCGAGGTACGGGTTGGACGACGGGTCCGGGGCGCGGAACTCGACGCGCTTGGCCTTCGGGTTGGAGCCCGTGATCGGGATGCGCATCGCGGCGGAGCGGTTGCGCTGCGAGTACACCATGTTGACCGGGGCCTCGAAGCCGGGGACCAGACGGTGGTAGGAGTTCACCGTCGGGTTGGTGAACGCCAGCAGCGACGGGGCGTGCTTCAGGATGCCGCCGATGTAGTAGCGCGCCATGTCCGAGAGGCCCGCGTAGCCCTGCTCGTCGTAGAACAGCGGGTCGCCGCCGGCCCACAGGGACTGGTGGACGTGCATGCCCGAGCCGTTGTCGCCGAAGATCGGCTTCGGCATGAAGGTCGCGGTCTTGCCGTTGCGCCAGGCGACGTTCTTCACGATGTACTTGAAGAGCATCAGGTCGTCGGCCGCGGCGAGCAGCGTGTTGAACTTGTAGTTGATCTCGGCCTGGCCGGCCGTGCCGACCTCGTGGTGCTGGCGCTCGACCTGGAGGCCGTTCTTGTCCAGCTCCAGGGAGATCTCGGCACGCAGATCGGCGAAGTGGTCGACCGGCGGGGTCGGGAAGTAACCGCCCTTGTAGCGGACCTTGTAGCCGCGGTTGTTCTCCTCCGACCCGGTGTTCCAGGCGCCCGCCTCGGAGTCGATGTGGTAGAAGCTCTCGTTCGCCGACGTCTGGAAGCGGACGTTGTCGAAGACGTAGAACTCGGCCTCGGGACCGAAGTACGCGGTGTCGGCGATACCGGTGGAGGCCAGGTACGCCTCCGCCTTCCTGGCCACGTTCCGCGGGTCACGGCTGTACTGCTCGCCGGTGATCGGGTCGTGGATGAAGAAGTTGATGTTGACGGTCTTGTCGCGGCGGAAGGGGTCGACACGAGCGGTCGACAGGTCCGCGCGGAGCGCCATGTCGGACTCGTGGATGGCCTGGAAGCCGCGGATCGACGAGCCGTCGAAGGCCAGCTCCTCGGTCGGGTCGAAGACCGCCGCCGGGATGGTGAAGTGCTGCATCACACCGGGCAGGTCGCAGAACCGGACGTCGATGAACTTGACGTCTTCGTCGGCGATGTACTTCTTCACGTCGTCGGCGTTCTGGAACATCCAACTCCTCCTACTCCCGGCCCGGGCGGGACGGGGTTGCAGCTCGTTGTGCGGCCAGTGCGGTGGCACACGCTGGACCCGACCATAGGCAGACCGGATTTCTCAAGCATGACCCATTTGTTTCGCCGAAGTTAACCGAGCCGGGTGTGAGTAGCGCCTCGTGAGCGTACGGCGACTGGTTCCGGGCGGGTTCCGGGCCGGTTTCCCGGCGGTGTCCCAAGGCGGCGGCTCCACCCGCCCGGCAGGGGGCTCGGGCGGGCGCAGTACCGTGGTCGGGTGGACAACAGGCAAGCAATCGGATCGTGGCTCTCCGGGCCGCGTGCGGCAGCCGAGGAGATGGGCGCCGACTTCGGGTACCGGGGCAAGAGGCTCGGTCTTCCCGAGCAGGGGCCGGGGGCCGTGGCGCCGCTCGGCCGCCGCTTCGGTGCGATCTTCATCGACTGGGCCCTGTGCCTGCTGATCGCATACGGGCTGTTCGCTCGCGGTGACCAGCAGGCCGCCGGCAACTGGGCGCTGGGGATCTTCCTCGTACTGAGCCTGCTCACCGTCGGCACCATCGGCTGCACGCCCGGCAAGCGCCTCCTGGGCATCAGGGTCGTCGCCGAGGGCGGCGGGCGGCTGGGGCTCGGGAGGGTGCTGGTGCGCAGCGTGCTGCTGTGCCTGGTGATCCCGGCCCTGGTCTGGGACCGCGACGGCCGGGGCCTGCATGACCGGCTGGCCCGCGCCGTTCAGGTCCGTATCTGAGCAGGTCCGTATCTGAGCGGATCCGTATCCATGGGCCGGCCGCGCGATGCGGCGGGCCCACGGAGTCCGCCGGCTGAGACGGCACATGAAGAGGGCGGGTCACGAACTCCTGGTTCGTGACCCGCCCTCTTCATGTGCCGTCTTCGTGCGTCAGCGCATCTTTCCGCCGCGCGGCATCCGCATACCCTTCGGCATCGGGCCCTTCGGCAGCGGCATGTTGCTCATCAGGTCGCCCATCGCGCGCAGCCGGTCGTTGGCGGCGGTCACCTGGGGGCCGGTCAGGACTCGCGGCAGCTTCAGCATCTTGGTGCGCACCTTCTTGAGCGGCACCTGGCCCTCGTCGTTGCCGACGATGATGTCGTGCACGGGTACGTCGACCACGATGCGGGCCATCTTCTTCTTCTCGGCCGCGAGCAGGGTCTTCACCCGGTTCGGGTTGCCCTCGCCCACCAGCACGATGCCCGCCTTGCCCACGGCGCGGTGGACGACGTCCTGGCTGCGGTTCATCGCGACCGCGGGGGTCGTGGACCAGCCGCGGCCCACGCGGTCCAGCACCGCGGCCGCAGCGCCCGGCTGCCCCTCCATCTGCCCGAAGGCGGCCCGCTCGGCACGCCGTCCGAAGACGATCGCCATCGCGAGGAGGGCGAGCACGAAGCCCAGGATGCCCACGTAGATCGGGTGGTTGATCAGGAAACCGATCGCGAGGAGGACACCGAAGGTGACGATTCCCACACCCGCGACGACAAGACCGATCTTGCTGTCGGTCCGCCTGGTCATCTTGTAGGTCAGGGCGATCTGCTTGAGCCGCCCCGCGTTCTCGGCGCTGTCCGCGCCTTCAGTGGTTTTTGCCTTCCTCGCCATGCAATGAAGTTTACGTGGCCTAAGAACGGTGCTCGGCCACGGCCTCCAGTACGTACTCGGACTCGACCCGGTCCTTGGCCCGGCGGCGGTCCTCCAGGACGGCCGTCCAGGCGTTGCGGCGGGCGGTGCGCTGGCCGCTGCTCAGCAGCAGCGACTCGACGGCGCGGAGGGCGTTGGTGACGGTCGGAATGGCGGTGGCGCGTACCGGCGCGGCCTGCATCGTGGAAGTCCCCTCGGAACGGATGCGCGGACTGAGCGGCGCTCAGTGGGCGGACTGTGTTGCGCGGACTGGATACGGAAGCGGCGTGGCAGCGGCCGGGAAAGCCACTGCGCCGCGTGCATCCAGGGTCACTGCTCGGTGTTACCAGCGCATGACCGGTCGGTCAAACACCAATGAAACCTTGATATGGGCGCCGCGCACGTCGGCGCGGCCCATCCGCGCCTCCGACCTGCGAGGAGCGGACGGGCCGCGCCGAATCAGTTATTACTGTTCAGTAGCTTCTTGTGCCCGGTTTCACACGGACGTCTGCTGCGCGGCCGGTGCGGTGGCGGTGGCGCCGCGCCGCTCGATCGCCTGCTGGAAGAGCCGGCCCGCGCGGTACGAGGAACGGACCAGCGGCCCGGACATCACACCGGAGTAGCCGATCGCGTCGGCCTCGTCCTTGAGCTCCACGAACTCGTGCGGCTTCACCCAGCGCTCGACCGGGTGGTGGCGCGGGGTCGGCCGCAGGTACTGCGTGATCGTGATGAGCTCGCAACCCGCGTCGTGCAGGTCCCGGAGTGCCTGGCTGACTTCCTCGCGGGTCTCGCCCATGCCGAGGATCAGGTTGGACTTGGTCACCAGACCGGCCTCACGGGCCCGGGTGATGACCTCCAGGGAACGCTCGTACCGGAAGCCGGGGCGGATCCGCTTGAAGATCCGCGGCACCGTCTCCACGTTGTGCCCCAGCACCTCGGGGCGCGAGGAGAAGACCTCGGCGAGCTGCGCGGGCTCTGCGTTGAAGTCGGGGATCAGCAGCTCCACCTTGGTGTGGCCGGTCTCCCGCTCCGCCGTCAGCGCGTGGATCTGGCGCACGGTCTCCGCGTACAGCCAGGCGCCGCCGTCCTCCAGGTCGTCGCGGGCGACGCCGGTGATGGTGGCGTAGTTCAGGTCCATCGTGACGACGGACTCACCGACGCGGCGGGGCTCGTCCCGGTCCAGCTCCTGGGGCTTGCCCGTGTCGATCTGGCAGAAGTCACAGCGCCGGGTGCACTGGTCGCCGCCGATGAGGAACGTGGCCTCGCGGTCCTCCCAGCACTCGAAGATGTTGGGGCAGCCCGCCTCCTGGCACACCGTGTGCAGACCCTCGCTCTTCACGAGCTTCTGCAGCTGGTTGTACTCGGGGCCCATCTTCGCCCGGGTTTTGATCCACTCGGGCTTCCGCTCGATGGGGGTCTGGCTGTTCCGGACCTCAAGGCGCAGCATCTTGCGCCCGTCGGGTGCGACAGCGGACACTCCGGCACTCCCCTTTGCTTTCACTGCATTGGATTCTTCGGCGAACACCAGGGTACGCCCGTAGTTCATACGGCTTTACGTCTGCCCAACCTGTGGCCGGCAGGGCCTATTCCCGGAGCGGTGTTCCGAGCGTCACGCCGTGGCCACGGCATCGGCCGCGCGCTCGATGGTGCGCGGGGCCGGCTCGGCGTTCTCCAGGACGTCCCTGAGGTGCTTCTCGACGACCGGGAGCACGTCCGCGATTCCGAGGTCGCGGCCCAGCTCGTACGCGAGCGAGGTGACGCCCGCGTCCCGGATGCCGCACGGCACGATCCGGTCGAACGAGGTGTTGTCCGGGTTCACGTTGAGCGCGAAACCGTGCATGGTCACGCCCTTGGCGACCCGGATGCCGATGGCGGCCAGCTTGCGGTCCTCGCGGCGCTGGCCGGCGTTGGACGGGGCGTACTCGGGGCCGTTCAGCCGGGCGTCGAACTCCTCGTCCCGGAGCCTCGGGTCGAAGTCGAGGGAGAGGCCGCCGATCGCCGGACGCTCCTCGACCGGGTCACCGAGCACCCAGACGCCGCTGCGGCCCTCGACCCGGCTGGTCCCCACCCCGAACTCGGCCGCCGTACGGATCAGCGCCTCCTCCAGACGGCGGACGTGCGCGACCACGTCCACCGGGCGAGGCAGCTTCTGGATCGGGTAGCCGACCAGCTGGCCCGGTCCGTGCCAGGTGATCTTGCCGCCGCGGTCCACGTCGATGACCGGCGTGCCGTCCAGGGGGCGCTCGCTGTCCGCCGTGCGCCGGCCGGCCGTGTAGACGGGCGGGTGCTCCAGCAGCAGGCAGGTGTCGGGGACGGTGTCCTCGAACCGTGCCGCGTGCACCTCGCGCTGCTTCTGCCAGGCCTCCTGGTAGTCGACGGCTTCCTCGCCGAACCCCAGACGGACGAACCGAAGCTCAGTCACGGCAGCAGCCTTTCTCCTTGCGGTGCCGCGGCCGGGGGGTGTCCCCGGCGCCACGTCACCATGCACCGAATCGCGCCTCCCGCAACTGTACGACCGGTCCCGGATTGTCGGCCCGGCAGGTTGTTCCCGTCAGCGTCCCCGCAATCCTCACACGATCGGATGAATGTGAAGCGAACGTGGCCGTGGTCGCCCCGCAGGCCGCTAAATTCGCGCCGTTCCATAAGGGCTGCCCGCCCGGCCCCGAAGGCAGGAGACCGTACAGCTGATGTCGGAACGACCTCCGCAGCGCACCCCCAACCGCCGACTCGCCTCGCTCATCACCGAAGCCGGATTCTCCAACGCCGGCCTCGCCCGCCGGGTGGACCAGCTCGGCCTCGAACACGGCCTCGACCTGCGGTACGACAAGACCTCCGTGACCCGCTGGCTGCGCGGCCAGCAGCCGCGGGGGACCACCCCGGCACTGATCGCGGAGGTGTTCACCCGGCGGCTGGGGCGCAGACTCTCCGCCCAGGACCTGGGCCTCGACGCCTGCGCTCCCGTCTACGCGGGCCTGGAGTTCGCCGCCACCCCCGCCGAGGCGGTCGACATCGTCAGCGGACTCTGGCGGAAGGACTCCGGCAGCCATGCGGAGCTGCGGAAGATCGCCTTCACCCCGGCAGGACTGGTCGTCCCCAGCCGGGACTGGCTGATCGGCCGGGCGGACGAGTGGGTGGGGCGCGGTGTCGAGCCCGGAGCGGTCGTGGGCGCGGCCGGCGGACCGGTGAGGGCCGGCGGCGGGGCTCCCGGCCCCGGCGGCCGGACACACGGTGTCCAGGCGGTCGGCGGGCCACGTGGGGCGTCCGGACTGAACGGGACGTACGGCACCGGAGCGAACGGGCACTCCGGGAGCGCCGGACTCACCGCGTCCGGCGGCCTCGGCGGCGCTCTGGGCGCGGTGCCCGAACAGGGCGGCACCCCCGCCCTCGGCGGCCGTCCGGGTCACCGGGGCCCCGCTGCGCCCCGGCTCCCCGGCTCACCCGCGCTCCCCGCCCCGGCGGGCTCCCCGGTACCGCCGGGCGTCCCCCGGCAGCGGCAGACCGACCGGTGCTCCGGCCAGAAGGTCGGCAGCGGCGACGTCGCCGCTCTGCGGTCGGTCGCCGAGCTCTTCCGCACCCTCGACCACGCATACGGCGGCGGCCACGCCCGGCAGGCCCTGGTCCGGTACCTGGAGCACGAGACGGAACCGATGCTGCGCG
This sequence comes from Streptomyces sp. NBC_01260, assembly GCF_036226405.1. Classification (NCBI taxonomy): domain Bacteria; kingdom Bacillati; phylum Actinomycetota; class Actinomycetes; order Kitasatosporales; family Streptomycetaceae; genus Streptomyces; species Streptomyces sp. NBC_01260. The sequence continues at coordinate 6,302,173 of NZ_CP108464.1, forward strand.
GCACGTACAGCGAGGCCACCGGACGCCGACTGTTCGCCGCCGCCGCCGATCTGACCCGCCTCGCGGGCTGGACCTCGTACGACATCGCGGCGCACGGGCTCGCCCAGCGCTACTTCGTCCAGTCCTTACGCCTCGCCCAGGCCGCCGGGGACCGGGCCTACGGCAGCTACGTCCTGATCACCATGAGCAGGCAGGCGGTCTACCTCGGACACGGCAGGGAAGCGGTGCAGCTGGCGCGGGTGGCTCAGCAGGGCATCGGCTCGGCTGCGCCGAACGCGGTCCTGGCCCTGCTGCACGCGGTCGAGGCGCGCGGCCACGGAGTGCTCGGGGAGGCCAAGGCCTGCGCGGCCTCACTGGCGCGGGCGGAGCGCGCGCTGGAGGTCTCCCGCCTCGGGGACGAGGTGCCGCACTGGGCGCGCTACTTCGACGAGGCCCAGCTCGCCGACGAGTTCGGGCACTGCCACCGGGACCTCCAGCAGTACCGGGCCGCCGCGCAGCACGCGGAGCGCTCGCTCCAGCTTCGCGCCCCCGCGTACGCCCGCAGCCGGCTGTTCTGCCGGGTGGTGCTGGCCTCCGCGCGGCTCGGCCTCGGTGAGCTCGACCAGGCCTGCAGGCTGGGCGCGGAGGCCGCTCAGCAGGCCGCCGAGATGCGATCGGTGCGCGCCACGGAGTACGTACGGGACTTCGAGCGCCGGCTCGAACCGTTCCGGGACGCCGCCCCCGTGCGCGGATACCGCGAGCGGGTTGCTGCACTCGGGTGAGACCGGCGCCCGATCCCCCGGGCCGCCCCTAAGCGGCCCGGGGGAGTGCGGCGGCGTTTCCGTACCCGGGCCGTACGCCCAGGTCGGTGAGGATCGCCTCGGCGGCGCGGCGGGCCGAGAACAGCGCCCCCTGGACCGTGCTCGTGTCCCGGTGGTCGCCGCACACGTACAGGCCCGCGAGCAGCCGGACCGGGCGGTGCGGGTCGTGCGGGGCCTCCATCGCGGGCACCGCCTCCGGGTCGTGGTGGACGGCCAGCAGCTCCCAGTCGTCGGTGGGCGTGCCGTACAGCGCGGCGAGATGGGCGCGGACCGCGCGGTCCGGACCGGGCGGCGGGGTGCCGAGCACCGTCGAGCTGATCAGCGTCCGGCCGTGCGGGGCGCGCGCGGGGTCGACCTCGCTCATTACCGCGGTGTGCGCGACCGGGCTCGCGCGGTCGGCGTCCAGTACCAGCGACGCCCCGGTCGGCGGGGGAGCGGGGGCGGTGTGGTGAAGCACCGTCACCGGGCGGAAGGACGGCACCCGCAGACCGGGCAGCAGTTCGGCGGCGGCGCCCGCGCCGGTGGCCAGCAGCAGTGAGCGGCAGCCCAGTTCGCCGTGCTCCTTGGTGCGCACCGAGGTGATGTCGGCGGCCGTGACCTGCACGCCCGTCCGTACGGTGCCGGGCGGCAGCGCCGCCGCCAGCAGTTCGGGCAGCGTCCCCGAACCTCCCGACGGTACGCAGAGCCTGCCGCTCGCATAGCTGCGCAGGGCGAGATCGGCGCACCGGCTGGACGTGGTGAGTCCGGGGTCGCTGAGCAGCGCGGTGAGCAGGGGGCGCACAAAGTCGTTGAGCGTACGGGAGGACAGGCCGCGGCCCGACAGGGCTTCGAGCGCGGTCCGTTCGGGCCGGGCCAGGACGCGGGCCCGGGGGGTGGCGGCGAGGCGGGACAGCGCCGCGCCGAGCCTGGCCTGGTCGATCGCGCCGCCCATGACCCCGGTGATGGTCCCGCCCAGCGGTGTCCGGGGGGCGCTTGCGAGGGCGCGCGCCGCCTTGAGCGCACCCCGGGCGTTGCGCGCGCCCCGTGCGCTCCGTATCTCCCCGGTCCGGTAGCGGCGGCCCTCGCTGTGGACGAGCACGCCGGGGGCGAAGTTCCGCAGGACGAGTCCGCCGAGTTCCGGTGCCGCGTACAGCTCGGGATACGAGGTGTTGAGGAGCGGGCCGAGGCGGTCGAGCCGGAACCCGTCCACCTCCTCGGTCAGCATCCGGCCGCCGACCCGGGGGCCGGCTTCCAGGACGCTGACGCTCACTCCCGCACTGGTCAGTCGGTGGGCCGCTGACAGGCCGGCGATCCCTGCCCCGATGATGACGACGTCCGCGTGGTGTGCCGTGCTGAGCACGTGCCCTCCCCGAGTCGGCGCAATTGGTGGGAGGCTCTTGCCCTCAACAGGCCACCGGAATGCGCGAGTTCGCCATGAGGCTAGGAGTGCGGCCGGATATTGGCGCAGTCGCGCGCACCGGGGCACCGGTGCACGGGGTCGCACATCCGTCTGAATTGGCCGACGGGTGGGGTTCCTGGCGTTGCCGGGACTTCCGGGGTTCGGGAGTCCCGGCTTCCGGGGGTGGCGGCGGGCCCGCCGCCACGGCTCGGAGCGGGCCGGATCAGCGCAGTGCCGCCCGGACGGCGGCGTCGATCCCGGGGAAGGCGAACGAGAATCCCGCGTCCAGCAGCCGCCCCGGCAGCACCCGCTGACTACCCAGCACATCCTCGGCGAAGTCGCCCAGGGCGATCCGCAGCGCCGGTGCGGGCGCGGTGAAGAGCGTCGGCCGGTGCAGCACCCGGCCCATCGCCGCCGTCACCTCGGCGTTGGTGACGGGGTCGGGGCCGGTCAGATTCACCGGTCCGGACAGCTCCGGGGTGTCGAGGATGTGCCGCATGGCCGCGATGTGGTCGTGCAGCGCGATGAAGCTCCAGTACTGCCGTCCGTTGCCCAGCCGCCCGCCGAGCCCGGCCCGGAAGAGCGGGAAGAGCCGGCCCCAGGCCCCGCCCTCCCGGGCGACGACCAGTCCGGTGCGGGCGTGCACGGTCCGCACCCCGGCCTCCTCCGCGGCGGCCGTGGCCTCTTCCCACTCCACGCACACCGATGGCAGGAACCCGTCGCCGGGCGGTGCGCTCTCGTCGACCGCCCGGTCCCCGGTGTCGCCGTAGAAGCCGATCGCGGACCCGGCCAGCAGCACCCTCGGCGGTGTGTCGAGCGAGGCGACGGCCTCCGCGATCGCGGCGGTGCCCAGCACCCGGCTGTCCCGGATCTCGCGCTTGTACGCCTCGGTCCAGCGGTGGTCGCCCACCCCGGCCCCGGCGAGGTGGACGACGGCGTCGCAGCCCACCAGTCCGGCCACGTCGACGTAACTGCGTTTCGGGTCCCACTCCACCTCGTCGCCGGACCGGGCCGGGTGCCGGACCAGCCGGACCACCTCGTGCCCGTCGGCCCGCAGGGAGCGCACGAGGGCCGCTCCGATGAGTCCGGTCGATCCGGTGACGGCGATACGGGAGCGCAGCATGGTGCCATCCTGCCGTACGGACCGGGCAGGGGCGGCGTGGCACAGTTGCGCGCATGTCCGAGATTCCCGCGCACCCGGCCCACCCCGTCCGTCCCTCGGTCCTCTCCGACGAAGCCGCTCTCGGTGAACTCGACCGCTCCACCTGGTCGACGCTGCACGCCGTGTCGCCGAGGCCGCAGCCGCCGTACCCGCCGTTCTTCGACGACAGCCACCGGCCGCCGGACTTCCTGGTGGCCGAGGCACGGGACGCGGCGGGCGAGGTGCGGCTGGCCGGGTACACCAGGCTGGTCCCGCCGACCCCGCTGGCCTGCAATACGCACGTACGCCAGATACAGGGCCTGGCCGTGGCCGACTGGGCGCGCGGCCGGGGGATCGCCAGGGGGCTGCTGCGGGCCGCGATGGCGGTGGCGCGGAACCAGGGCGCTAACCGGATCACCCTGCGGGTACTCGGGCACAACACGCCCGCGCGTGCGCTGTACGCGTCGGAGGGGTTCGTCGTCGAGGGAGTGCTGCCCAGTGAGTTCTTCCTGGGCGGGCGCTATGTCGACGATGTGCTGATGGGGCGTTCGCTCGCTCCTTGAGCGGGTCGCCGCTCAGGCTCTCCGCTCAGGCCGTGAACAGCCGCATTCCGCCGGTGAGTTCATGCAGACAGCGCACCGCGAGGTCGGCGGGGGAGCCGGCCCCGGTCGTCGGGGCGTCCGTGCCCGCCCATGTCTCCAGCGCCACCCGCACCGCGTCCGTGGCGGCCGCGGCGGCGAGCCGGATCTCCAGCGGGTCCGCCCCGTCGCCCGCCAGCCGGGTCAGCACCGGCAGCAGCCGCTCCTCCGAATCCTGGTTGACTCGGTACCAGACGGCCCGTAGCGCCGGATCGTCCTGCGCTGCCCGCAGCAGCCCGCGCGTCTGGCCGAGCTGCTCCGTGGCGTGCTCGTCGCCCGGACTCAGCGCCTCCGTGACCGCCCGTTCCAGGACACCGGCGAGCGGGGCGCCCGGCTCCGCCGCCCCGAGCAGCGCCTGCCAGCGTTCGGCGCCGCCGGTGAGCAGCGGCCCCACCGCGTCCTGCTTCGAGCGGAAGTAGCGGTAGAAGGTGCGCAGCGCGACGCCCGCCCGGTGGGCGATGTCCTCCGCCGTGGTGCCGTCGGGCCCGCGCTCGGCGAAGAGCGCGGCGGCCGCGCGTGCGATGTCCAGCTGGGTCGCGGCCTTGCGGCGTTCGGTGAGTGACGGCTGCTGGGGGCTCATTCCCCGCAGATTACCCCGGCCGGGCCCGATCCGCATCGATCTGATGCGCACAATGCCGTCATGGCAAAACGTGCCACGTAGGCGTACAGTGGACAAGAAATGAGATTGTCATCGGGGGATTCGAGATCGGGAGACCTCATATGAACCGCTACGAAGGCCGACGCGTACTCATCACCGGCGCGGGCTCCGGCATCGGACAGGCCACCGTCCACCGCGTCCTCGCCGAGGGCGGCCGTGTGGTCGCCGCCGATGTCAGCGAGGCGGGCCTGAAGGCCACGTACGGCACCGCCGAGGCGAACGGCACCGCCGGCCGCCTCACCACCACCGTCCTCGACATCTCGGACGAGACCGCCGTCCGTACCGGCGTCGCCGCCGCCGTGACCGCCCTCGGCGGACTGGACGTGCTGGTCAACGCGGCGGGCATCCTGCGCTCGGAGCACACGCACAAGACGTCGCTGGAGTTCTTCAACAAGGTCATCGCGGTCAACCTCACCGGCACGTTCCTGATGATCCGCGAGGCGATACCGGCACTGCTGGCGGGCGACAAGCCGGCCGTCGTGAACTTCTCCTCGACGTCGGCGAGCTTCGCGCACCCCTACATGTCGGCCTACGCGGCGAGCAAGGGCGGCATCCAGTCGATGACCCACGCGCTGGCCGCCGAGTACAGCAAGCAGGGGCTGCGCTTCGCCGCCGTCGCGCCCGGCTCGATCTCCTCCGACATGACCAGTGGCAACGGCCCGGGGCTCCCGGCCGACGCCGACATGTCGCTCTTCGCGAAGCTGGCCCCCGCGCTGGGCGAGGGCTTCGCCAGCCCGGACACCGTGGCGGGCGTCGTCGCGATGCTCGGCTCGCAGGACGGCGCGTTCATCACCGGTACGGAGATCCGCATCGACGGCGGCACCCACTACTGATCGGGAGCGCGGGCGGGCGCGGCAGGGCTCAGACGCTGCCGAACCGCTCCTGGAGCAGCGGGAAGCGGTCGGCCAGGGCCGCGTCGTCCTCGAAGCTGAACGCGGTGCCCTCCGGCTCGGCGGGCTGGGGCGGCAGCCCGAGGTCCGGCGTGACCACCCCGGTGAGCTGCTCGTACGCCTCGTCGGCGGCGTAGCCCAGCTCTTCCGCGTCCCCGTCGAGCTCCTCGTCGAAGTCGTCGAGGAGCTCGGCGAGGCTGTCCGGATCGTGCACGGCGCCCTCGAAGATCTCTCGGCCCTGGCCGATCAGCCAGCAGCGGAAGTAGTCGAAGGCGTCGTCGCTCGCCCCGCCGAGCAGTACGGTGGCGGCGCCCCACAGATCCCAGCGGTAGGCGCGGTTGTAGCGGGCCTCGAAGTGCCGGGCGAAGTCCAGCACGGAATCGGGATCGAGCTGCACCAGGCGTTCGACCAGCAGGTCGGCGTGGTCCTCGGGGTCACCGTCGGCGGCCTCGCGGGTGCTGTCGATGAGCTCCCAGAATTCCGTCTCGTCCATCACGGGTCCAGCATCTGCCTTGGCGGCGGGCGACGCACGCGGAGACACCGAAATGAAGCCTTACGGCTCCCCCGCAACCGTTACCGGGGCCGCCGGTAGAGCGCGTTCAGCTGTTCGGCGGCGGCGGCGAAGCGGCTACGCAGCGCGGCCGGCTCCAGGACCTCCAACTCCGGTCCCAGGGAGAGCAACTGGCCGTACGCGACGTCCAGGGACTCGACCGGCAGAGTGACCGTCACCCATCCGTCGGCCCCGGGCGGGCCGGCCGCGTCCAGGGCGTCCCGGGCGGCGGCGCGGTCCACGGTGTCCGGCAGCCGGCCGGCCGCCGCCTCCGAGAGACGCAGCGTCACCTCGGTACGCAGGATCGACCGGGCGAACTGGGCCGCGCGCTCGTTCCAGAAGCCCGGCAGGTCGAAGCCCTCGTCCCGGACGAACCGGGTGTCCGACACGGCGACGGCCGTGAAGCGGTCGATCCGGTACACCCGGAAGTCGTCCGCCGCGCGGGCGCAGAGGTACCAGACCCCGGCCTTGAGCACGAGTCCGTACGGCGCCAGCTCCCGTTCCACCTCGGTGTCCTGACCGGCTCGTCGGTAGCGCGCCAGAACCGTCCGGTCGTCCCGGACCGCCTCGGCCACGGCAGGCAGCAGTTCGGGGGTGGCCGGTTCCCGGTACCAGCCGGGTGCGTCCAGGTGGAAGCGCCGGCTGACACCGGTGGAGGCGTCCCGCAGGGAGGGGAGAAGGGCCGCCGACACCTTCAGCCGGGCGGCGGACGCGGCGTCCTCCAGGCCCATCTCGCGCAGCGCGGAGGGCAGCCCGGAGAGGAAGAGCGCCTCGGCCTCGTCACGGGCGAGACCGGTGAGCCCGGTGCGGTACCCGCCGACGAGCCGGTACCCGCCCGCCCGCCCCCGCTCCGCGTAGACCGGGATCCCGGCCTCGGAGAGCGCCTGGGCGTCCCGGGTGACGGTCCGCTCCGACACCTCCAGCTCCCGGGCGAGCTCGGCGGCGGTCATGGCGGGGCGGGACTGCAGGAGCAGCACCATTCTGATGAGCCGGGCAGCACGCATGCGGCCATTGTGACCGCGCCACGGGGCGTGTGTTCCCGGGCCCGGGGCGGCGGCCGCAAGCGCCGGCCGGGGGTGGCTGCAAGCGCCGGCCGGGCTTTGAAGTGCCGCCGGACCGGCTTGAAGTGCGAGCAGCGGCACATGGCAACGCTCCGGCGGGAAAAGCAGCCCGTCCGGCGATTGAGGACAGAGCCTGTGCCGGAGCGGGGCAGACGCACGCGGAGGACGGGGCGGGCAGCCGGGCCCGCCCCGTCCTCCGGGCCGTCAGAGCCCGTACCGCTCGCGGGCCTCCTTGACCGCCGACGCGGTCACCTCACCACGGCGGGCCAGCTGGGCCAGTGCCGCGACGGTCACCGACTGCGCGTCGACACCGAAGTGGCGGCGGGCAGCCTCGCGGGTGTCGGAGAGGCCGAAGCCGTCCGTACCGAGCGAGGACCAGTCCTGCTCCACCCACTGGCTGATCTGGTCCGGCACCGCGCGCATCCAGTCGCTGACCGCGAGGACCGGACCCGGTGCGCCTTCCAGCGCCTGGGTCACGTACGGCACCCGATGCTCGCCGCGGAGCAGCGCCTCGTCGCACTCCAGCGCCTCCCGGCGCAGCTCGCCCCACGAGGTGGCGGACCAGACGTCGGCCGTGACACCCCAGTCCGCGGCCAGCAGCTCCTGGGCCTCCAGGGCCCAGTGGATCGCCGTACCGGACGCCATCAGCTGAAGGCGCGGCGCGTCCGCCTTCGCGGGCGCGCCCTCCTTGAAGCGGTAGAGGCCCTTGACGATGCCCTCCTCGACGCCTTCCGGCATCGCGGGCTGCGGCTTCGGCTCGTTGTAGACCGTCAGGTAGTAGAAGACGTTCTCGGCGTCGGGGCCGTACATCCGGCGCAGACCGTCCTGGACGATCACCGCGATCTCGTACGCGAACGCCGGGTCGTAGTTGAGCGACGCCGGGTTCGTGGACGCGATCAGGTGCGAGTGACCGTCCGCGTGCTGGAGGCCCTCGCCCGTGAGGGTCGTGCGGCCCGCCGTGGCACCGACCACGAAGCCGCGGCCGAGCTGGTCGCCCAGCTGCCAGAACTGGTCACCCGTACGCTGCCAGCCGAACATCGAGTAGAAGATGTAGAACGGGATCATCGGCTCGCCGTGCGTCGCGTACGACGTGGAAGCGGCGATGAAGTCGGCCATCGCGCCGGCCTCGGTGATGCCCTCGTTGAGGACCTGGCCGTCCTTGGCTTCCTTGTAGTACATCAGCTGGTCGCGGTCGACCGGGTCGTACGTCTGGCCCAGCGGCGAGTAGATGCCGGCCGACGGGAACAGCGCCTCCATACCGAAGGTGCGGGCCTCGTCGGGGACGATCGGAACCCAGCGCTTGCCGGTCTCCTTGTCCCGCATCAGGTCCTTGGCCAGGCGGACGAACGCCATCGTGGTGGCCAGTTCCTGCTTGCCGGAGCCCTTCTTCAGCGCGCTGAACGCGCGCTCCTCGGGCTGCGGCAGGGCCACCGCGTGCACCCGGCGGGCCGGGGCGGGGCCGCCGAGGGCGGCACGGCGCTCCTGGAGGTAGCGGACCTCGGGGGAGTCGGCGCCCGGGTGGCCGTAGGGCACCAGGCTCTCGTCCAGCTTCGAGTCCGGGATCGGCAGCTCCAGGAGATCGCGCATGGCGCGGAACTGCTTGCCGTCGAGCTTCTTCATCTGGTGGTTGGCGTTGCGCGACTCGAAGCCCGGGCCGAGCGTGTAGCCCTTCACCGTCTGCGCGAGGATCACGGTCGGCGCACCCTTGTGCTCGACCGCGGCCTTGTACGCCGCGTACACCTTGCGGGCCTCGTGGCCACCGCGCGAGGTGTGGAAACACTCGGCGATCTTCGCGTCGGTGAGCAGCTTCGCCAGCTCGGCGAGAGCGGGCTCGGCGCCGAAGAAGTGCTGCCGGATGTAGGCGACGTCGCGGGTGGCGTACGTCTGGAACTGCGCGTCCGGGACCTCCCGGAGCCGGCGCACCAGGGCGCCCGTGGTGTCGAGCTGGAACAGCTCGTCCCAGGCGTTGCCCCAGAGCGTCTTGATGACGTTCCAGCCGGCGCCGCGGAACGCGCCCTCCAGCTCCTGGACCACCCGGAAGTTGGCGCGGACCGGACCGTCGAGCCGCTGCAGGTTGCAGTTGATGACGAAGGTCAGGTTGTCGAGCTGCTCACGGGCCGCGAGGGCGAGGGCGGCGGTCGACTCGGGCTCGTCCATCTCGCCGTCGCCCAGGAAGGCCCAGACGTGCGAGTTCGACGTGTCCTTGATGTTGCGGTTGGTCAGGTAGCGGTTGAAGCGCGCCTGGTAGATCGCCGAGAGCGGGCCGAGGCCCATCGACACGGTGGGGAACTCCCACAGCCAGGGCAGCCGCCGCGGGTGCGGGTAGGACGGCAGACCCTCGCCGCCCGCCTCCTGGCGGAAGTTGTCGAGCTGCTGCTCGCTCAGCCGGCCGTCCAGGAAGGCGCGGGCGTATATGCCGGGGGAGGCGTGGCCCTGGATGTAGAGCTGGTCGCCGGAGCCGTCCCCCTCCTTGCCGCGGAAGAAGTGGTTGAAGCCGGTCTCGTACAGCCAGGCCGCCGAGGCGAAGGTGGCGATGTGGCCGCCGACGCCGAGCCGGGAGCCACGGGTGACCATCGCGGCCGCGTTCCAGCGGTTCCAGGCGGTGATCCGGGACTCCATCTCCAGGTCGCCGTCGAACGCGGGCTCGGCGGCGGTCGGGATGGAGTTGACGTAATCGGTCTCCAGCAGTTTGGGCAGCGCGAGACCGGCGCCCTCGGCATGCTGGAGCGAGCGGCGCATCAGGTATGCGGCGCGGTGCGGGCCTGCGGCCTTGGTGACGGCATCGAGGGAGGCCGCCCATTCGGCGGTCTCCTCGGGGTCGCGGTCCGGGAGCTGGTCGAGCTCGCTCGGAAGCTTTCCTACGGGGTCGGTCATGTTCGCCGCCTTCCGGTGAGGAGGGGGGTGGAGAAGTCCCTGACTGGCAGGACAGGGCGATGGGGCCGGTGGGCCCGCTGGTGAACTCTAAGTCGCCGATCGATGATCGATCAAAGGATGAAAGGCAAAACTTCTCGATATGAAGAAAGTGGCATGGGGTGCCGCAGAACAGGGCACGGAGTGACGGGGTAAATCAGACAAAACAGGCGCTCGCCTGCACAGGAGAGCGCCCCTCACGACAGATGCGTACCCGCCCGGGAGTCAGCCGGCACCCGGCCAGTACTCGGCCCTCATGCGTTTCAGGCGCGCGGTGCGCAGCCGAGCACATGCGCCTTGACCAGCACACCGATGTCCGGGTCCTTGCGCAGGAACGCCTCGATGAGCGCCTCGTGCTCCTCGGCGTACGACTTCTGCACCGTGCCGAGCCAGCGGATCGAGAGCGCCGTGAACACCTCGATGCCCAGCCCCTCCCAGGTGTGCAGCAGCACCGCGTTCCCGGCCGCCCGGACCAGCTCGCGGTGGAAACCGACCGTGTGGCGCACCTGGGCCTCGCCGTCGGCCCGCCGGTCCGCCTCGTACAGCGCCGTCACATGGGGCGCGAGCAACGAGCAGTCCTCGCCTAGCCCGGGGGCCGCCAGCTCCGCGGCGATCTGCTCCAGACCGGCCCGGACCGGATAGCTCTCCTCCAGATCGGCCGCGGTGAGATTGCGGACCCGGACGCCCTTGTTGGGTGCCGACTCGATCAGCCGGAGCGTCTCCAGCTCCCGCAGCGCCTCGCGCACGGGCGTCTGGCTGACCTCCAGCTCGGTGGCGATGCGCCGCTCCACGATCCGCTCGCCCGGCTTCCAGCGCCCGCTGACGATCCCGTCCACGATGTGCTCGCGGATCTGCTCGCGCAGCGAGTGGACGACGGGCGGGGTCATGTGTGGCTCCTTCGGGGCAAACCGGTGCTGCCTGCACCCACCCCCGCTGCCGGGGGCGACAGGTGGTGTCTAGACAATACGGCGGCGCCCCCGCCCGGGAGTGTTCCGGACGGGGGCGCCGCTGGTGAGGCTGGTTACAACTGCGGTGCTCAGAGGCCGAGCTCGACCTCGAACTCACCGGCCTCCAGGATCGCCTTGACCGCGGTCAGGTAACGGGCGGCGTCCGCGCCGTCCACCAGACGGTGGTCGTAGGAGAGCGAGAGGTACGTCATGTCGCGGACGCCGATGACGGTGCCCTCGGCGGTCTCGATGACGGCCGGACGCTTGACGGTGGCGCCGATGCCCAGGATGGCTGCCTGGTTCGGCGGCACGATGACGGTGTCGAACAGCGCACCGCGCGAGCCGGTGTTGCTGATGGTGAAGGTGGCACCGGACATGTCGTCCGGCGTCAGGCCGCCACCGCGGGCCTTGCCGGCCAGCTCGGCGGTCTTCTTCGAGATACCGGCGATGTTGAGGTCGCCCGCACCCTTGATGACCGGGGTCATCAGACCCTTCTCGGCGTCCACGGCGATGCCGATGTTCTCCGAGTCGAAGTACGTGATCGTGCCTTCGTCCTCGTTGATCCGGGCGTTGACGACCGGGTGGGCCTTCAGCGCCTGGGCAGCGGCCTTGACGTAGAACGGCATCGGGGAGAGCTTGACGCCCTCACGGGCCGCGAAGGCGTCCTTCGCCTTGTTGCGCAGCTTCATCAGCTTGGTGACGTCGACCTCGACGACCGTGGTCAGCTGAGCCTGCGAGTGCAGCGCCTTCATCATGTTCTCGCCGATGACCTTGCGCATGCGGGTCATCTTGACCGTCTGACCGCGCAGCGGGGACACCTCCAGCTTCGGCGCCTTGGAGGCGGCATGGCCTCCGGCAGGCACGGCGGCGGGTGCCGGGGCAGCGGCGGCCTTGGCGGCCTCCGCGGCGGCGACGACGTCCTGCTTGCGGATACGGCCACCGACGCCGGTGCCCTTGACCGCGCCCAGGTCGACGCTGTTCTCGGCGGCGAGCTTGCGGACCAGCGGCGTGACGTACGCGCCGTCGTCACCGGAGGTCGCGGCCGGAGCGGCCGGGGCCGCCGGGGTGACCGGAGCCGGAGCCGGAGCAGCGGCGGCGGGCGCCGGAGCGGCCGGTGCCGGAGCGGCGACCGGTGCGGCCGGAGCCGCCGGAGCCGGGGCGGCCGGCGCGGGAGCGGCCGGTGCCGGAGCAGGCGGAGCAGCCGGGGCGGCGGGCGCCGGGGCAGCGGCGGCCGGAGCCGGAGCAGCGGCGGCCGGAGCAGCGGCCGGAGCGGCGGCCGGAGCAGCGGCCGGAGCGGCACCGGGAGCACCGATGACGGCGAGCTTGGCGCCGACCTCGGCGGTCTCGTCCTCGGCGACGACGATCTCCAGCAGCACACCGGAAACCGGGGCCGGGATCTCGGTGTCGACCTTGTCCGTGGAGACCTCCAGGAGGGGCTCGTCCTCCGTGACCTCCTCGCCGACCTCCTTCAGCCAGCGGGTGACGGTGCCCTCGGTGACGCTCTCGCCGAGCGCCGGAAGGGTGACGTCGGTCCCGGCGGCGCCACCGGCCGGGGCGGCGGCCGGAGCCTCGGCTGCGGGGGCCGGAGCGGCGGCGGGGGCCTCGACAGCCGGTGCCGGTGCCGGTGCCGGTGCCGGGGCGGCCTCGGGCTCGGCGGCCGGCGCTGCTGCGGCAGCCGGCGCGCCGGTGCCGTCGTCGATGACGGCCAGCTCGGCGCCGACCTCGACGGTCTCGTCCTCGGCGACCTTGATGGCGGCCAGGATGCCGGAGGCGGGGGCCGGGATCTCGGTGTCGACCTTGTCGGTCGAGACCTCGAGCAACGGCTCGTCGGCCTCGACGCGCTCGCCCTCGGCCTTCAGCCAACGGGTGACAGTGCCCTCGGTGACGCTCTCGCCGAGCGCCGGAAGGGTTACGGAAACCGACATGGTTTCAGTTGCTCCTTACGAATGTGCGGAAGTAGGTCGGTCGTCGCGCCCGGTCGACTGATCAGTCGTGGGAGTGCAGAGGCTTGCCGGCCAGAGCCAGGTGGGCCTCGCCCATCGCCTCGTTCTGCGTGGGGTGGGCGTGGATGAGCTGCGCGACCTCAGCCGGCAGCGCCTCCCAGTTGTAGATCAGCTGGGCTTCGCCGACCTGCTCGCCCATACGGTCACCGACCATGTGGACGCCGACCACGGCACCGTCCTTGACCTGGACGAGCTTGATCTCGCCCGCGGTCTTGAGGATCTTGCTCTTGCCGTTGCCCGCGAGGTTGTACTTGAGGGCGACGACCTTGTCCGCTCCGTAGAGCTCCTTGGCCTTGGCCTCGGTGATACCGACGGAGGCGACCTCGGGGTGGCAGTACGTCACCTTCGGGACACCGTCGTAGTCGATCGGAACGGTCTTCAGACCGGCCAGCCGCTCCGCGACGAGGATGCCCTCGGCGAAGCCGACGTGCGCGAGCTGGAGCGTCGGGGCCAGGTCGCCCACGGCCGAGATGGTCTCCACGTTCGTCCGCATGTACTCGTCGACGAGGACGTAGCCGCGGTCCATCGCGACACCGGCCTCCTCGTAACCGAGGCCCTGCGAGACGGGGCCGCGGCCGATGGCGACCAGCAGCAGCTCGGCCTCGAAGGTCTTGCCGTCGGCGAGGGTCACGCGGACGCCGTCCTGGGTGTACTCGACACCCTGGAAGAACGTACCGAGGTTGAACTTGATGCCGCGCTTGCGGAACGCGCGCTCAAGAAGCTTCGAGCTGTTCTCGTCCTCGACCGGGACCAGGTGCTTCAGGCCCTCGATGATGGTGACGTCGGTGCCGAAGGACTTCCACGCCGAGGCGAACTCGACGCCGATGACGCCGCCGCCCAGCACGATCGCCGACTTCGGGACCCGGTCCAGCTTCAGCGCGTGGTCCGAGGAGATGACGCGGTTGCCGTCGATCTCCAGGCCCGGGAGCGACTTCGGCACGGAGCCGGTCGCCAGGAGCACGTGGCGGCCCTGGATGCGCTGGCCGTTCACATCCACCGAGGTGGGGGAGGAGAGCCGTCCCTCACCCTCGATGTAGTGCACCTTGCGGGAGGCGATGAGACCCTGCAGCCCCTTGTACAGGCCCGAGATCACGTCGTCCTTGTACTTGTGGACGGCCTCCATGTCGATGCCCTCGAAGGTGGCCTTGACACCGAACTGGTCGGCCTCGCGCGCCTGGTCGGCGATCTCACCGGCGTGCAGCAGGGCCTTCGTCGGGATGCAGCCGTTGTGCAGGCAGGTGCCGCCGACCTTGCCCTTCTCGATCAGAGCGACGTCCAGGCCCAGCTGCGCTCCGCGCAGGGCCGCGGCATAACCGCCGCTACCACCGCCGAGGATCACTAGGTCGAAAACGGTGCTGGCGTCGTTCGCCACGTCACGTCCTCCATGCATGTGCGCCGTACGCCGGGCCCCGTCATCGGGGTGTGACCGGCCGGTCGGCTGGTGTTCGGCCGCTTTTGTCATTCGGCCCTGTGGTGGGGGCCCTGTCCTGCCGAGAACCCATCTTCGCACTTGTTGACGGTGGGCGGGACGCGGGGCCCGGGTCTGGGACGGATGTCCGTCCGTCCCAGGTGGTTACCGCTGCGTAGGGACGGGCTGATTTCGTCGAGAGCGAAACCCGCCCGGATCCGGCCGCGGTGCCGTGGGTGGAACACGGACGGCCCCGGACGTATGCCCGGGGCCGTCCATCAGCTGCGAGCTCAGAGGCCGCCGGGTGACCTCTGACCGGGCGGCCACGCCCTGGCACGCATGCTTCCGGCGTTGTCGTCGGTCGACGACGCTCCGCGTCGCCTCCCTCCTCCGCCTTGGAATCGCACGCACCAGACCGCGTCCGCTTTCCGGTCCGAGGTCAACCGCCGGCCTCTCAGCCGAGGTCTCCGGCTGCGGTGCGCTCCGCCAGCTTCACCAGGGTGCGGACCGCGGATCCGGTGCCGCCCTTCGGTGTGTAGCCGTACGGGGCGCCCTCGTGGAAGGCCGGGCCCGCGATGTCCAGGTGGGCCCAGGCGATGCCCTCGCCCACGAACTCCTGGAGGAACAGACCGGCCACCAGGCCGCCGCCCATCCGCTCGCCCATGTTGGCGATGTCGGCGGTCGGGGAGTCCATGCCCTTGCGCAGGTCGGCGGGGAGCGGCATCGGCCAGGAGGCCTCACCGACCTCGTCGGCGATCTCGTGGATCGAGGTGCGGAAGGCGTCGTCGTTCGCCATGATGCCGAAGGTGCGGTTGCCCAGGGCCAGCACCATCGCGCCGGTCAGGGTCGCCACGTCGACGATCGCGTCCGGCTTCTCCTCGGAGGCGCGGGTCAGCGCGTCGGCGAGGACGAGACGGCCCTCGGCGTCCGTGTTGAGGACCTCGACGGTCTTGCCGCTGTACATGTTCAGCACGTCACCGGGGCGGGTGGCGTTGCCCGACGGCATGTTCTCGGCCAGCGCCAGCCAGCCGGTGACGTTGACGCGCAGGCCCAGGCGGGCGGCCGCGACGACGGCGGCGAACACGGCGGCGGCGCCGGCCATGTCGCACTTCATCGTCTCGTTGTGGCCGGCCGGCTTCAGCGAGATGCCGCCCGAGTCGTAGGTGATGCCCTTGCCCACCAGGGCCAGGGTCTTCTCCGCCTTCGGGTGGGTGTAGGCGAGCTTCACCAGGCGCGGACCGCGGGCCGCGCCCTGTCCGACGCCGAGCAGGCCGCCGTAGCCGCCCTTGACGAGTGCCTTCTCGTCGAGCACCTGCACCTTGATGCCGTGCTCCTTGCCCGCGGCGGTGGCCACGGCGGCGAAGGACTCGGGGTACAGGTCGTTCGGCGGGGTGTTGATCAGGTCGCGGGCGCGGTTGATCTCCTCGACCAGCGCGACGGCGCGCTCCGCGGCGGCCTTGAACGCCTTGTCGCGGGGCTTGGCGCCGAGCAGGGCCACCTCGGCGAGCGGCAGCTTGGCGCCACCGGCGGCCTTGGGGGCCAGCTTGTTCTCGCCGCGCTGGTAGGCGGTGAAGGCGTACGCGCCCAGCAGCGCGCCCTCGGCGATGGCCTCGGCGTCCTCGACGGAGCCGACGGGCAGCGCGAAGCCGGCCTTCTTCGAGCCTGTGAGCGAGCGGGCGGCGCAGCCCGCGGCCCGGCGCAGTGCCTCGGCGTCGTAGGCGCCGTCCTTCTCCGGGACCGGGCCGAGTCCGGCCGCGATGACGACCGGGGCCTTCAGGCCGTCGGGTGCGGGGAGCTTGGTCAGTTCGCCCTCGGCACCACAGGCGCCCAGGGTCTCCAGGACGTTGGCGAGCTTTCCGCCGAACGCCTTGTCCACGGCCTCGGCGCCCGGTGCGAGGACCAGGCCCTTGACGCCCTTGGCGACGCCGACGACGAGTGCGTCGGCGCGCAGCGTCGCCGCACCGGAGGTGCTGAGAGTGAGAGCAGTCACGGTGGTGAAATCTCGCTTCCGTAGAGTTCTTTGCCGGTCGAGGGGTGGGCCGACCGTGCCCGGCGCATCGTAGACGCCGCCGCAATGTGCCGGGAATGAGCCTACGCGCGCCCTTGCCGCCGGATCACGGCGGCGGGCCGCCAGTGCGCTCCGGCAGTCGTACGGTTGTCATGCCGGGATGATCTTCCCGGGGGAACGGGGTGCGACCGCAACGATGTTGGCGGCACCGCGGCGAGCAGGGGGAACGATGCGCGAACGGGTGGCCACACGTGTGACCGGAGGGCCGGCTGTGCTGCCCGTCACCGTACTGATTCTGCTGGCCGTGCTGGCGGGCTGTGCCCCGGCGCCGGAATCCGCCGGGTCCGGCCGGCCCGCAGCGGGGCGCTGGCGGCCCGGACCGGGCACCGACTGGCAGTGGCAGCTCTCCGGCCGGCTGGACACCACCGTGGACGCCCCGGTGTACGACATCGACGGCTTCGATCACGACGCGGCCCAGGTGTCCGGGCTGCACCGCAAGGGGCGCAAGGTCATCTGCTACCTCTCCACCGGCGCCTGGGAGGAGTTCCGGCCGGACGCGGACGACTTCCCCGCCGCGGTCCTCGGGAAGAGCAACGGCTGGGCCGGGGAGCGCTGGCTCGACATCCGCCGCACCGGTGTCCTGGAGCCGCTGATGGAGACCCGGATCGCCATGTGCGCGAAGAAGGGCTTCGACGCGGTGGAGCCCGACAACATGGACGGCTACCGCAACCGGACCGGCTTCCCGCTGACCGCCGCCGACCAGCTGCGCTACAACCGGCTCATCGCCCGCGTCGCCCACCGCCACGGCCTCGCCGTCGGCCTGAAGAACGACCTCCCGCAGATTCCGCAGCTGGTGGGGGACTTCGACTTCGCGGTGAACGAACAGTGCGCCCAGTACGAGGAGTGCGAGGACCTCACCCCGTTCGTGAAGGCGGGCAAGGCGGTCTTCCACGTGGAGTACGAGCTGCCCGTGGCGCGGTTCTGCGCGCAGTCCCGGCGGCTGGGGCTGAGCTCGCTGCTCAAGAAGTACGAGCTCGGCGTCTGGCGCAGGGAGTGCCCGGCGGCCGGGAGCTGACGGGGCGGCGGACCGGCGGTCAGCCGAGCGCCAGCCCCACCAGCGTCACGGTCGCCGCCGTCTCCGCCAGCGCCCCGAACACATCGCCGGTCACCCCGCCGAAGCGCCGCACGCAGTGGCGCAGGAGCAGCTGGGCGACCGCGAGAGCGGTCAGGGCGGCGAGGCCGTACCGCAGCGCCCCGTACCCGCCGAGCAGCGCTCCCGCGCCCGCACAGGCCGCCACCGTCACGAGCGCGACCGCCACCGCGCCGCGGACCGGGACCGTGCCGGCCACCGCGGCGCCCAGCCCTTCCGGCCGGGCCGCCGGGACCCCGCTGCGGGAAGCCAGGGTGAGGGCGAGCCGGGCGACGGCCCCGGCCGCGACGGCCGCCACCGCACCCCGCACCCAGCTCTGCGCGTACAGCTGCTGAAGGACCGCCACCTGTGCCAGCAGCACGAACAGCAGGGTGATCACACCGAATGGTCCAATGTCCGACTGCTTCATGATCCGCAGCGCGTCCTCGGCCGGCTTTCCGCTGCCGAGGCCGTCGGCGGTGTCCGCGAGACCGTCGAGATGCAGCCCCCTGGTGAGGGCCGCCGGCACCGCGGCGGAGACGACCGCGGCGAGCAGCGGCCCCGAGCCGAACAGCAGCAACAGGCTCCCGGGCACCGCCGCGAGGACCCCCACGACCAGACCGGCCAGCGGGGCGCACAGCATTCCGGCCCGCGCGGCCCCGCGGTCCCAGCGGGTGACGCGGACGGGGATCACGGTGAGGGTGCCGAAGGCGAAACGTATGCCGTGGCTGTTCAGGGAGGTCACGGCGCGCAGGCTAATCGGTGGGCGCGGCCGATAGATTGTCCAAAACGCCATGGACCGGGGCGAAAGCGGTTTATCGGGAGTGGGTGGCATGGGTCACTGGTTCGATCAGAACATCGTCGAGCCGGGGAAGCTGCCCCTGCTCCTGGCGCTGGCCTCCTTCGTGCTGACCTTCGCGATCACCCGGGTCATCACCCGGATGATCCGGGCCGGGAAGGGACCGTTCCGCAACTTCACCCCGGGCGGGGTCCATGTCCACCACGTGGTGCCCGGCGTGGTGCTGAGCGTGGTCGGCGGCTTCGGCGCGGTGGCCAGCGGGCGGCACGGCGTCACGGCCGGGATCTGCGCGGTGGTCTTCGGCACGGGCGCGGGGCTGGTGCTGGACGAATTCGCGCTGATCCTGCACCTGGACGACGTGTACTGGACCGAGCAGGGCCGCCAGAGCGTGGAGGTCGTGGTCCTCACCGCGGCCCTGGTGCTGCTCGTCCTCGGCGGGTTCTCCCCGCTCGGCGTGAACGAGTTGAGCGACGACGAGCAGCAGGGCAGGATCGGCGTCGTCCTCACCCTCGTCGTCAACTTCCTTTTTGTGCTGATCTCCCTGTTCAAGGGCAAGACGCGGATGGCGGTGGTCGGCACCCTGATCCCGTTCGTCGCCCTGTTCGGGGCGATCCGGCTGGCCCGCCCCACCTCGATGTGGGCGAAGCGGTTCTACCGGAACCGGCACCGGGCCCGCTCCCGTGCGGTGCTGCGCGCCTACCACCACGACGTCCGCTGGGCCGGCCCGCGCCGCAGGTTTCAGGACTTGATCGGCGGCGCACCGGACCGGGTCCCGGCCCCCACGTCCAAACCCTGACCGCGGCGGCGCAGCCTGCGCCGGTCGTGGCGGGCCGAGACCGCGCACAGCACGAGGGCCGCCGCGATGGCCGCCAGATGCTCCTTGCCCGCCAGGTTGCCCTTGACGGCCACCTCGCCCACCATCGCCGCGATCACCAGCGCCCCGGTGAACCAGGCCCGGTGGACATGGCAGAGGTAGACCGCCAGGGCGACCACGGCGGCTGAGGGGCCGGTGTCGACGACCAGGGAGTCGGACGCGGGCAGCCCGAGGAACCCGTCGGGGCCGACCGCGACGCCGATGCGCGCGTACAGCGTCCCGGCCAGGGTGGCGACGTACGCGATCAGCAGCGTCCGCCAAGGGCCCAGGCAGATCTCGGCGATCCCGAACACCAGCAGCAACTGTGCCAGCGCACCCCACACCGGCAGGTCCAGCGCGGGGACGAACAACGACAGCGGGGTACGCAGCAGAGCCATCCAGAGCGGGTCTTCGGCCCGCACCGCACCGAGTGCCTGTACCGGGCCGAAGCCCCATGACTGGTTCTGCACCACCTGGAGCAGCGCGGTCAGGCAGACCGCGGCCAGCGTCATCGGGACGGCCCGCAGCCGGTCGGCGACGAGCGCCGCCCGTACGGTCGTCCACAGCGGACCCCACTCCCGGCGGGCCGCACGGCCGAGGGCGCGCAGCGGTCTCATCCACGCGGTCCGAGGTGCGAGCGGTGCAGCCACTTGGGCAGACCGGGCGCCTCCAGGAACCCTTCGGCGCGTCCCGCCGCGATGCCGATGCGCAGCAGGTCGGAGCTCTTCTCGAAGAGCATGTAGCGCGGTTCCCAGATCGGCCGGTACTTGGCGTTGGCGCGGTACAGCGATTCGATCTGCCACCAGCGCGAGAAGAAGCTGAGCAGCGACCGCCACAGCCTCAGCACCGGCCCGGCGCCGAGCCGCGATCCCCGCTCGAAGACCGAGCGGAACATCGCGAAGTTCAGCGAGACCTGAGCGATGCCGATCTTCTCGGCCCGTTGCAGGAGTTCGATGACCATGAACTCCATCAGGCCGTTCTCGGCGTTCCGGTCACGGCGCATCAGGTCGAGCGAGAGGCCGTTCGGGCCCCAGGGGACGAAGCTCAGCACGGCGCGCAGCTCGCCGGGACCGTCGCCATCGGCGGGCGCGGTGTTGATGTCCCGGCATTCGAGCATCACGCACTGGCCGTCGGCCGGGTCGCCGAGCCGCCCCAGCGCCATCGAGAAGCCGCGCTCGGTCGCCCCGTCGCGCCAGTCGTCGGCCCTGCGCACCAGTTCGGCCATCTCGGCCTCGGGGATCTCCTCGTGACGGCGCACCGTCACGTCGTACCCGGCCCGCTTGACCCGGTTGTACGCCTGGCGGACGGTGCGCATCGCCCGTCCCTCCAGGGTGAACTCGGCGGTCTCCACGATCGCTTCGTCCCCGAGCTCCAGGGCGTCGAGTCCGTGCCGGGCGTAGACGTTGCCGCCCTCCTCGCTGACCCCCATCGCCGCCGGGGTCCAGCCGTGCTCGCGGGCCTCGGCCAGCCAGGGGCCGATCGCCCCGGGCCAGGCCTCCGGGTCGCCGATCGGATCACCGGAGGCCAGTGAGACCCCGCCGACCACCCGGTAGGTGACGGCCGCCTTCCCGGTCGGCGACCAGATGACGCTCTTCTCGCGGCGCAGCGCGAAGTACCCGAGCGAATCCCGCTGGCCGTGCTTGTCGAGCAGGACGCGCAACGCCTCCTCGTCCTGCGGGCTGATCGGGTCGACCGCCCGGCGGGAGCGGAAGGCCGCGTACACGACGGCGATCAGCAGCAGCGTCGACATGATGTTGATCACGACGTTGACCCAGCCGGGCGTGGTGATCCCGGGGATCAGGGTGTCGTTGTCGGCGACGGACACCAGCCGCAGCGCGCCGTAGCGCCAGCGGTCCAGGAACGTCGAACGGGCCCCGTCGTGCGCGGTGTTGGTGACCGTGACCAGAGCCGTGGCGATCAGCGAGGCGACCAGCAGCCCGACGACCGCCACCAGCGCGGCCAGTTTCGGATTGGACCGGTCGCCCTTGGCGTAGAACTCGCGCCGGCCGAGGGCCAGCGCGAGGACGAAGGAGGCGGTAAGGACCAGCGAGATCCAGTTCTGCGGGTACCGGCGGATCTCCGGGAAGCCGATCACCGCGGCGAAGAGCAGCAGGGTGAGCCCGCTCAGCGCCATGTTGACGATCCACGCGGCCCGTTTGCGCCGCCGCATGGTGACCGCGAGGAAGAGCGCCACCACCCCGGAGGAGAAGCCCGCGGTGAGCAGATAGGGCGTGAAGTAGTTCTCGGTGTTGTGACGCCGCAGATCCTGGCCCAAGGTGACCCAGACGGCGCTCAGGAAGTTGATGAACGACACGACGCGCAGGTACCAGATGGCGAAGGCCGCGCTGCGTTGCGACCGGACGGTGCTTTGCGGCTGGACGGCGCCCCGTCCGGATTCCTCGCTGGCCAATCTGACCTCTCCCATGAAAAGCGATCATATGGGGCATCACACTTCATAAGGGGCGACTCTGCGGCCGGTGTCCGGCGACCGCAGCCGATTGGCCAGCTGCTCCCCGTCAGTCCCCGGACGGTTCGTTTCCGTTGGCCCCTTCGCCGCCGGCCGTCTCCTCGCCGTCCTTCTCGTCTTCCTTCTCGTCGTCCTCGTCGGCGGCCGGTGCGCGCTCGGGCAGTTCCGCCGCCAGCGCGGCCGCGGCCTGTACGAACGGAAGTGCGAGCAATGCCCCGCTTCCTTCGCCGGTGATGACGCCGTGGTCGAGCAGCGGGTTGAGCGCCATCCGGTCCAGCGCCTTCGCCTGCGCCGGTTCACCGCTCAGCTGACCCGCCAGCCACCAGTCCGGCGCCCGGAACGCCGCCCGCTGGCCGACCAGTGCGCAGGCGGCGGAGACCACCCCGTCCAGGATCACCGGGAGCCGGCGCACCGCGGCCTGCAGCAGGAAGCCGGTCATCGCCGCCAGATCGGCGCCGCCCACCGTGGCCAGCAGCTCCAGCTGGTCGCCCAGGACCGGCCGGGCCCGGCGCAGCGCGTCCCGGACCGCCGCGCACTTGCGCATCCAGGCCAGGTCGTCGATGCCCGCGCCGCCGCGCCCGGTGACCACCGAGGCGTCGGTGCCGCACAGCGCCGCGATCAGGGTGGCCGCGGCCGTCGTGCCGCCGACGCTCAGATCGCCGAGCACCACCAGGTCCGTGCCCGAGTCGGCCTCCTCGTCGGCGATCGCCATACCGAGGCGCACCGCCTGCTCGGCCTCCTCGGCCGTCAGCGCGTCCTCGATGTCGATCCGGCCGCTGCCCCGCCGTACCCGGGTCCGAACCACCTGCTCCGGCAGCAGCTCCGGGTCGCAGTCCAGACCGGCGTCGACGATCCGCACCGGTACGGAGAACCGGCGGGCCAGCACGGCGAGCGGCGTCGCACCCTCCAGCGTGGCCCGCACCAGTTCGTGCGCGCTGCCGGCCGCACGTCCGGAGACATCCAGCGCCGCCACCCCGTGGTCACCGGCGAACAGCACCACCCGTGGCTGCTCGATCGGCCTGACCGGCACGGCCTGTTGGGCGGCCGAGAGCCACTCGCCCAGCTCGTCGAGGCGGCCGAGTGCGCCCGGGGGCACGATGAAGCGCTCCCGGCGCTCCTCGGCATCTCGCCGTACACCCCCGTCGGGGCGTTCGATCAGGTCGGAGAAGTCGTCCAGATTCACGGGGGTCTGCCTCGCGGGTCGATACGTCGTGTGGGCCGGGGAGCCCGGCGGCGGGCTCAGAGGTCGCCGGGTGGCCTCCCACTGCGGAACAGTACCTGCCGCGATTTCCGGCCCCGGCCGGTGCGCCGCTCAGCCGCCGAACCGCAGTTGGGTCATGGCGGGGGTCAGGGTCCGCACCCCGGGAAGCAGATTCTGGACGCGGATCAGCTCACCCATCGCACCGCGCCCGCGCGGCAGGCGCAGCGCACGCACCTCAGTGATCGCCGGATGCGCGCCGCGCAGCTTCTGCCGCTCGCCCGGGTCCATCGCCCAGCGCATCGGCGGGACCGTCATGCCGCCGACCTTCGAGGTGCCCGCCACCGTGCCCTTCGCGATCCACCGGGACATCGAGTCCAGGACGAACACCCCGCCCGGCAGCCGCTCGGCACAGGCCGCGATGATCCTCCGCACCTCGGCGGGCCGCAGATACATCAGCAGCCCCTGCGCGGTGACGACGACACCCCGTCCCGCCGGGTCCTCGATCCCCTCCAGCCAGGAGAGAGCGGTCGCCGATCCGGACAGCGTCCGCAGCCGGTCCGACGGGGGCAGCAGCGTCCGGCGCAGCGAGGCCACCTCGGGCAGCTCCACGCTCAGCCAGTTCAGCCGGCCGTTGTCGACCCGCCAGAACCCGGTCTCCAGGCCGTCGCCGAGCGCCACCACGGTGGCCTCCGGACGGTCGGCGAGGTACGCCTGCACAGCCAGGTCGAAGCAGCGCGAGCGCAGTCCCTGCGCCTGAGAGCTGAACGCGTTGGGCAGACCGAACCGCTCCTCGAACGGGTAGTCCAGCCCCGCCAGCAGCTGGAGCGCCATCGGGTCGTCGAGCACCGGATAGCGCCGGCCGGCCTCGTACGCCCGGTTGTACAACGTCCACAACAGGGTCTCCGGTACCCCGTCCAGCATCGGCCGCACACGCGCCATGGCTCCGCTCCTCACTCCGTCCGCCGCCGGCCGGCAGCCCGTCAGCCGCGCAGCGTCAGCGACTGCCCGGCCACCACCAGCAGCACCTGCTCGCACTCGGCGGCCACCGAGGCGTTCAGCCGGCCCAGTTCGTCCCTGAAGCGCCGCCCCGCCGCCGTCGCGGGCACCACGCCGGAGCCGGTCTCGTTGGTCA
The DNA here is from genome assembly GCF_036226405.1 of Streptomyces sp. NBC_01260. Classification (NCBI taxonomy): domain Bacteria; kingdom Bacillati; phylum Actinomycetota; class Actinomycetes; order Kitasatosporales; family Streptomycetaceae; genus Streptomyces; species Streptomyces sp. NBC_01260. Next base: position 6,326,146 of record NZ_CP108464.1, read on the forward strand.
CCACGACGACGGTACGCCGCGTCCCGCGGACAGCGGCCACGAGTTCCGCCGTCCGCTTCCGCAGCGTGCTCTCCCCGCCGCCCGCCCACGCCGCGTCGTCCCAGGCATCCACCCGGTCCATCGCGTCCGTCAGCCAGAGCGACAGGCAGTCGATCAGCAGCGGGGGCCCGTCCGAGGTCAGCAGTTCCACCAGCTCGCAGGTCTCCTCGGTGCGCCAGGCTGCCGGTCTGCGCTCCCGGTGCAGTCCGATCCGGGCCGCCCACTCCGCGTCGCCGTTCCGGACGCCGCCGGTCGCCACGTACACGACCTCCGGATACGTCTCCAGCCGCCGTTCGGCCTCGACCGACTTCCCCGACCGCGCTCCGCCGGTGATCAGCGTGCGCCGGGGCACATCCGGTACCGCGTGGTACCCGCCGACCGCCAGGGTGGTCCCGTCCGGCACGGCCCGCGCGCCCGCCGCCGCGAGCCGGCGGTCGAGCTCCGGGCCGGGCGGTGCGTCATGGTCCAGATGGACGGCGACCACCTCGGTGGCCGGGCCGATCGCCGCGACGGCCCGCAGCCGGGCCACCGCGTCGGGCCGTCCCACGACGTCGCCGACCACCATGTCGTACGGCTCCGCCATCCGGTCGGTGAGACCGGCCGGGGCGGCGCCCGGCGGCAGGTAGAGCAGCCGCTCGCCCTCCGGCGCCGCCACTTCGTACCCGGTCCCCGGCGCGTCCATCGGCACGGCCCGCACCCGGTGCCCGCTGATCAGCGTCAGCACTTGCCCGTCCGGCACCCGGCCCGCCGGCGGCAGTCCCGCGGGCAGCTCGACGGCGGGGCCGTCGTGCGGATGGGTGAGCAGCACCTGACGTACGCCGGTGAGCGAGTGCCCCGCGCGGGCGGCGGCGAACACGGCCCCGGGGGTGAGATCGAGCAGCAGCGCGTCGTCGACCAGCAGGGCGGTCGCGGCCCTGCTGCGCACCCCGCGGGCGGTGGCGCAGGCGGCGCAAGGGCATTCGGGCCGCGGCAGCCCGTCGGGGGCTCCGGTGCCGAGCAGAGTCAGTTCCACGGTCCGATCCTCCCGCGTACCGGCACCGGGTGCGCGACGTGGGGGGTACGGGGCGCGCGCGGGCCCCTTCCCGTGCTGGTCCGAAGCACTAGGCTGCGGGACGGAACAAAGTGACCCAGGAGGCGGACATGGCGTGGACGTGGCGGTTCGAGAAGTCCGACGGTACGGAGACGGAGCCGGCCCTTCAGCCGGAGGAATTCACGACGCAGGGTGACGCGGAGTCCTGGATCGGTGAGTACTGGAAGGAACTCCTCGACGGCGGGGCGGCCCAGGTGACGCTCTTCGACGACGCGACGAAGATCTACGGCCCGATGAGCCTCCAGGCCGAGCAGAGCTGACCCGGACGGGCGCCGGGCGGCCCGAGGGCCCGCCCGGCGCCCGCGCCGGGCGGCCTCCGCGCCTCCGCGGCCCTCAGATCTCGCCCAGCGTGACGTCCGCGGTCTTCTCCGCCTCGTCGCGCAGATACGTCACGGTGACCTTCTGGCCCGGCTTGTCCGCGGCCAGCCCCTCCGACAGGGACGTGATCGTGGTGACCGGCGTGTCCCCGAGCTTGGTGATGATGTCGCCGACCTGCAGACCGGCCTTGTCGGCCGCTCCGCCCTTCGACACGCTGACGAGTGCGACCCCGGCGGGCTGGTAGCTGTCGTCGACGACCGTACGGCCGGTGATGTCCAGCGCCGCCCGGCCCGAGTCGGTGACCTTGCCGTTCTTGATGATCTGGTCGGCCACCGTCTTCACCATCGAGACCGGGATCGCGAATCCGATCCCCGGAGCGGCGCTGCCGCCCATCTGCGGGTCCGTCGCCCCCAGCGTCGGGATGCCGATAACCTCGCTGTTCAGGTTCACCAGCGCACCCCCGCTGTTGCCCGGGTTGATCGCCGCCGAGGTCTGCACCATGTTCGCGATGGTGGCCCCGGTGCCGCCGCCCGCACTGCTCTCGCTCACGGTCCGGCCGAGTGCCGAGACGATGCCCTGGGTGACGCTGCTGGACAGCCCGAGCGGCGAACCCATCGCCAGCACGATCTGCCCCACCGCGACCTTGTCCGAGTCGCCGAACTTCGCGGCCTTCAGCCCCTTGGGTACGGTGTCGAGCCTGATGACGGCCAGGTCCTGCTCGGGATAAGCGGCGACCAGCGAGGCGCTCAGCACCTTCTCACCGGTGGCCGAGCTGACCTTGAAGGTCTTCTCCGTGCCGACGACGTGGGCGTTGGTGACGATATGGCCGTTGGTGTCGTAGACGATGCCGGAGCCCAGGCTGTCCGACGCGTCGATCTGCACCACGGACGGAAGCACGTTCTCGATGACGGACTGGTATTCGTCCTGCAGATCGCCGGTGGCCTTCGAGGCCGAGCCCTGCTGGACCGGGCCGGACTTCGTCGCGTCCGGCCCGGAGGAGTTCGAGTCGGAGCAACCGCTGACCAGCGCGATCGCACAGACACCTGCGGTCAGAGGCAGCAGCAGCCGCCGCACTTGGCTGCGGGAGTGAAAGGAATCCATGTCCGGATTATTGCTTTTAGCCCCATTGGTGGCTCGTCGAGCGCACCCGCCCGAGCACAACACGCGGTTCTGAGCCCGTCCGGCGGTCGAGGGCGGCGTTCGAGCCGGTCCGGCCATCGAGGGCAAAGCGGCCGCCGGAGGACCCCGGCGAGACCACCCCGTACCGGCTAGCCCCGTACTCCGCACAGGTGCAGCAGCGCCGCCACCCCGCGATACGGATCCGTCCGGCCCGCCCGGTCCTCGGCCGCGAGCACCCGTTCCAGCTCCGCCGCGGCGGGCAGCTCCACGTCGTTGCTCACGTTGTCCGTGAAGACACGTACCCCGTACCAGGCGTGCAGCGGCGCCGCGATCCCGGCGAGCGTCGCGGTGAGGGCGTCGAGCCGGTCCGCGCGCACGGACACCCCGAGCCGGTTGGTGTACCGGTCCGTGTCGAACGAGGCCAGTGCCGCGTCCCAGTCCCCGGCGGTCCCGGCCCGCATCGCCAGTGCGTCCGCGTTCCGCACGAGCAGCGACAGCAGGCCGCCCGGCGCGAGCATCCTGGCCAGTCCGGCCACCATGGCGTCGGGCGCCTGGACATACATCAGCACCCCATGGCAGAGCACCACGTCGAAGCTGCCGGGCAGGAAGTGCACCCCGGTGTCCTGGCCGTTGCCCTCGATGAGCCGGACTCGCTCACGGATTCCCGCGGGCTCGCCGGCGAGCGCCTCGCGGGCGGTCCGCAGCATCTCGGCGTCGGACTCCAGCCCGGTCACGGTGTGGCCGGCCCGGGCCAGGCGCAGTGCCTGCGTGCCCTGGCCCGTACCGACGTCCAGGATCCGCAGCCGCTGCCCGACGGGGAAGCGGCCCGCGATCTGCTCGTCCAGCTGCCGGGCGACCAGCTCCTGGCGAACGGTGTTGCGCAGTCCGCCGAGCCCCTCCAGCCATGCCGCAGAGGCCCCCGAAAATCCGGATACGGCATCACCCGGCGGACCGGCGGACGAACCGCCGGCCGAGCCGAAGAGATCCGTACTCAGGGCCGCTCTCCGCGCTTGACCTGCGGCTTGGGCAGCCGCAGCCGTCGCATCTGGAGCGTGCGCATCAGGCCGTAGGCGACCGCGCCCCGCTTGGGCGTATCGGGGAACCGCTCGTTCAGCTGCTTGCGCAGCCGGAACGTGAGCCCGATCGAGTCGACGACGATCAGCACGATGACGCCGAGCCAGAGCAGCAGCGAGATGTTCTGGATGCCCTGCACCTGGATCACGCTGAGAATCAGGATGATCACGGCGAGCGGCAGGAAGTACTCCGCGATGCAGAAGCGCGAGTCCACGAAGTTACGGACGAAGCGCCGCACCGGGCCCTTGTCGCGGGCCGGCAGATAGCGCTCGTCACCACTGGCGAGCGCCTCACGCTGTTTGGCCATGTCCACGCGACGCGCTTCGCGCTGGCGCTTCATGGCCTCCTTGCGGTCGGTCGGCGCTCCACTGGAGGCACGACGGCGCTGCGTTTGGGCATCGCTGCGCTTGGGGGTGGGGCGACCTTTGGGGGCCTGCGGGTCGCGGGGCGTCTTGGAGAGGTCCGCCGTCACCTTGTTGGTGGGGGCCTTCTCTTCCTTGGAGCGGCTACGGAACACAAGGCCCAAGGGTACGGGGTCGATCGCGACGACCCCAGGCCGGTCGGGAACGATCCGGCAACGGCCTGCGTCCCCAGGAGTGTGCGAGCGGGACGATACGGGCGTTGCCAGCGGTTTCCCTGACCCTCACCTACTCCCTGGGCCGGAGCGCCGACCGGTGTCAGTCGTCCTTGGGGAGGACCACATCCTTGCTCGAACAGTGCGGTAATAGAGACAGGGCCCGTACTGTGGGTTCTGTTGGAGTGCTGGAGCCCAGTTAAGTCAGAAGGGGGCGCGCGAAGCCCATGAGCGGTGTCATGAAGCGTATGGGGATGATCTTCCGCGCGAAGGCAAACAAGGCCCTTGACAGGGCCGAGGACCCGCGCGAGACCCTCGATTACTCGTACCAGAAGCAGCTGGAGCTGCTTCAGAAGGTGCGCCGCGGTGTCGCCGATGTGGCGACGTCGCGCAAGCGTCTGGAGCTGCAGCTGAACCAGCTGCAGGGCCAGACCTCCAAGCTGGAGGACCAGGGCCGCAAGGCACTCGCGCTCGGTCGCGAGGACCTGGCCCGCGAGGCGCTGTCGCGCCGAGCCGCCCTCCAGCAGCAGGTCACCGACCTGGAGACGCAGCACACCACGCTGCAGGGTGAGGAGGAGAAACTCACTCTCGCGGCCCAGCGGCTGCAGGCAAAGGTCGACGCCTTCCGCACCAAGAAGGAGACGATCAAGGCCACCTACACAGCGGCTCAGGCGCAGACCCGGATCGGGGAGGCCTTCTCGGGCATCTCCGAGGAGATGGGCGATGTCGGCCTGGCGATCCAGCGGGCCGAGGACAAGACCCAGCAGCTCCAGGCGCGCGCGGGCGCGATCGACGAGCTGCTCGCCTCCGGCGCCCTGGACGACCCGACCGGCACGGCGAAGGACGATCTCACCGCCGAGCTGGACCGGATCTCCGGTGGTACGGATGTGGAGCTGGAGCTGCAGCGCATGAAGGCTGAACTGGCCGGCGGCTCCTCCTCGCAGCAGGCCATCGAGGGCGGCCCGCAGGACGCCCAGCAGCAGTCCCCGTCCCAGTCCCCGCACAAGTTCGACAAGAATTAAGGCAGCGTCATGATCGTACGGATCATGGGGGAGGGCCAGGTACTCCTGGCCGACAGTCATCTCGCCGAGCTCAACAAGCTCGACAACGAACTGCTCGCCGAAATGGAGAGCGGCGACGGCCCCGGCTTCCGCTCCACTCTCCACGCGCTCCTCGCAAAGGTGCGCGAAGTCGGCACGCCCTTGCCGGACGACTCCCTGGAGCCGTCCGAGCTGATCCTGCCGTCGCCCGAGGCGACCCTCGAAGAGGTGCGCGCCATGCTCCGTGACGACGGTCTGATTTCCGGCTGACAACCGGCAGCTCCAGCACCCGCACCCACGGTGCCCCGCGTCCGGTCCGCCGGACGCGGGGCACCGTTGTGCGTACGGCGGGGCGCCCGGCCCCCGCTCGCCGCCGGCCGGACGGATTCCCGCGCGACACGCCGTAACGTAGCTTGACGTGACCACCCTCGGAACCGGCGTTCTGCGCGTCCGGCACTGGCTGCGCGACCATCCGCTCGCGCTGGACGGAGCGCTCGCCCTGGGCGTGCTCGTGTCCATGATCATCGGTTCGTTCGCCGATCCGAGCTCGCACAGCGGACCCACCTTCGGCACCCGCACGCCCGCCGCGAGCAGCGTGCTCCTGATGGTGCTGGGCGCCCTCGCCCTGGTGTGGCGGCGCCGCCACCCGATGGCGGTCCTGGTCGCCACCGGCGGGCTGACGGTCGTCGAGCTGGTGATGGTGGACCCGCCGGCCCCGGTGGTGATGAGCGTGGTCATCGCGCTGTACACCATCGCCGCCCGCACCGACCGGCCGACCACCTGGCGGGTCGGGCTGCTCACGATGGCCGCGCTCACCGCCGCCGCGATGTTCTTCGGATCGGCGCCCTGGTACAGCCAGGAGAACTTCGGTGTCTTCGCCTGGACCGGCATGGCGAGCGCCGCGGGGGACGCGGTGCGTTCCCGGCGCGCGTTCGTCGACGCGATCCGGGAGCGCGCCGAACGGGCCGAGCGGACGCGTGAGGAGGAGGCCAGGCGAAGGGTGGCCGAGGAACGGCTGCGGATCGCCCGCGATCTGCACGACGTCGTCGCCCACCACATCGCCCTGGTCAACGTGCAGGCCGGGGTCGCGGCCCACGTCATGGACAAGCGCCCCGACCAGGCCAAGCAGGCGCTCGCCCACGTCCGCGAGGCGAGCCGCTCCGCGCTCAACGAACTGCGGGCCACCGTCGGGCTGCTGCGCCAGTCCGGCGACTCCGAGGCACCGACCGAACCCGCCCCCGGCCTCGCCGTCCTCGACGCGCTCGTGGAGACCGTGCGCCGGGCGGGGCTGCCCGTCGAGGTGGCCTGCGCGACCGGGGACGGCCCGCCGCTGCCCGCCGCCGTGGACCTGGCCGCGTACCGGGTGATCCAGGAGGCGCTGACCAATGTGCGCAAGCACGCGGGTCCCGGAGCGAAGGCCGAGGTGAGTGTCGTACGGGTCGGGGCCACGGCCGAGGTCATGGTGCTCGACAACGGCCGCGGAAACCCGGACGGCGGGGGCGAAGGCGGCGGCCATGGGCTGCTCGGTATGCGGGAACGGGTCACGGCTCTGGGCGGCACCCTCGCCGCCGGACCCCGTTACGGCGGCGGTTTCCGCGTCCATGCGATCCTGCCCGTCAAGGCCCTCCCGCAGCAGTCGGAGCAACCGGACGTGGTGGGCCGGACGGGGGAGAACGCATGACACCGGCCATCAGGGTCCTGCTCGTCGACGACCAGGCGCTGCTGCGCAGCGCGTTCCGGGTGCTGGTCGACTCGGAGCCCGACATGCAGGTGGTCGGCGAGGCGGCGGACGGCGCGCAAGCGGTGGAGCTGGCCCGGTCGACCTGCGCCGACGTGGTGCTGATGGACATCAGGATGCCCGGAACGGACGGGCTCACCGCGACCCGGATGATCAGTGCCGACCCGGATCTCGCCGGAGTGCGCGTGGTCATGCTCACCACCTTCGAGGTGGACGAGTACGTGGTGCAGTCGCTGCGGGCCGGTGCCTCGGGCTTCCTGGGCAAGGGGGCGGAACCGGACGAACTCCTCAACGCCATCCGTGTCGCCGCGGCCGGCGAGGCGCTGCTCTCACCGGCCGCGACCAAGGGGCTGATCGCCACGTTCCTCGCACAGGGCGGCGGTTCGGACGGCGAGGGGCCGGACGCCGCGGAGTACTCCGAGCGCCTCGCGGCCCTCACCACACGGGAGCGGGAGGTGCTGGTCCTGGTCGCGGGCGGGCTCTCCAACGACGAGATCGCCGAGCGCCTGGTGGTCAGCCCGCTCACCGTCAAGACGCATGTGAACAGGGCGATGGCGAAGCTGGGCGCCCGCGACCGGGCCCAATTGGTGGTAACAGCCTACGAATCGGGCCTTGTCCGCCCCAGGGTGGAGTGAGGGTGCAGCCGCGGCGTACTCCACCTGCGGTATGCGCGGCATAAGAAAGCGACCTGGGACCGACGCTTTCGGTCCGTCGGACAAGCGATCGTATAGATGGGCCGGGTCTGTCCCCGTGTTACCCCGCCCACCTGCCGCGTAAGCCACAGAAGAGAGACCTCACCCATGTCCTGGCTGTCCAGATTCAGCCTCGCGCAAAGGGCCCTGATCGGGCTGATCTCGATCGTCGCGCTCGTATTCGGAGCGATTGCGATCCCGCAGCTCAAGCAGCAACTGCTGCCCACCATCGAACTTCCGATGGTGTCGGTGCTCGCCCCCTATCAGGGCGCGTCCCCCGATGTGGTCGAGAAGCAGGTCGTCGAACCGCTCGAGAACTCGATCAAGTCCGTCGACGGTGTCACCGGAATCACCTCGACCGCCAGCGAGGGCAACGCCGTCATCATGGCGTCCTTCGACTTCGGCGACGAGGGCACCAAGCAGCTCGTCGCGGACATCCAGCAGGCGGTGAACCGCGCCCGCGTCCAGCTGCCCGACGGTGTGGACCCGCAGGTCATCGCCGGTTCGACGGATGACATCCCGACCGTCGTCCTCGCAGTCACCTCCGGCAAGGACCAGCAGGCGCTCGCCGACCAGCTGGACCGTACCGTGGTCCCCGCACTGGAGGCCATCGACGGTGTCGGTCAGGTGTCCGTCGACGGTGTGCAGGACCTCCAGATCTCCATCACCCCCGACGACAAGAAGCTCAGCTCCGCCGGCCTGAACGCGACCTCGCTCTCCCAGGCACTCCAGGCGGGCGGCGCGACCGTCCCGGCGGGTTCCTTCTCCGAGTCGGGCAAGAGCCGCACCGTCCAGGTCGGTGGCGCCTTCACCTCCCTGAAGCAGATCGAGGACCTGCGGGTCACCGGCCAGGACCCGACGACGGGCAAGCCCGGCGAGCCGGTCCGCATCGGTGACATCGCGACGGTGAAGCAGGAGCCGTCCACCGCGGTCTCCATCACCCGTACGAACGGCAAGCCGAGCCTCGCCGTCATGGCCACGATGGACAAGGACGGCAGCGCCGTCGCCATCTCGGACGCGGTCAAGGACAAGCTCCCGGACCTGCGCAAGGACCTCGGCGCCGGCGCCGAGCTGACCGTCGTCACCGACCAGGGCCCGCCCGTCTCCAAGGCCATCTCGGGTCTGACCACCGAGGGCGCGCTCGGCCTGCTCTTCGCGGTCATCGTGATCCTGGTCTTCCTGGCCTCGCTCCGCTCGACCCTGGTCACCGCGGTCTCCATCCCGCTCTCCGTGGTCCTCGCACTGATCGTGCTCTGGACCCGCGACCTCTCGCTCAACATGCTCACCCTGGGCGCGCTGACCATCGCGATCGGCCGGGTCGTCGACGACTCGATCGTCGTCCTGGAGAACATCAAGCGCCACCTCAGCTACGGGGAGGAGCGCCAGTCCGCGATCCTCGCCGCGGTGAAGGAAGTGGCCGGCGCGGTCACCGCCTCGACCCTCACCACGGTCGCCGTATTCCTGCCGATCGGTCTGGTCGGCGGCATGGTCGGCGAGCTCTTCGGCTCGTTCTCGCTGACGATCACCGCGGCGCTGCTGGCCTCCCTGCTGGTCTCGCTGACCGTCGTCCCTGTCCTGTCCTACTGGTTCCTGCGCGCCCCCAAGGGCAGCGCCGAGAACCCGGACGAGGCCCGGCGCAAGGCCGAGGAGAAGGAAGCCCGCAGCAAGCTCCAGCAGATGTACGTCCAGGTGCTGGGCTTCGCCACCCGGCGCCGCGTCGTCAGTGTGGTCATCGCCGTCGTCGTGCTGATCGGCACCTTCGGCATGGCTCCGCTGCTGAAGACCACCCTCTTCGACCAGGGCGAGCAGGAAGTCCTTTCCATCAAGCAGGAGTTGACCCCGGGCACCAGCCTGGCGGCCGCCGACGAGGCGGCCAGGAAGGTCGAGAAGCTCCTCGCCGACGACAAGGCCGTCAAGGAGTACCAGGTCACCGTCGGCTCGTCCGGCTTCATGGCGGCCTTCGGCGGCGGCACGGGGGCCAACCAGGCCTCCTACCAGGTCACGCTGAAGGACCCGGCCGAATACGACGCCACCGAGAAGCGCCTCGGCGAGGCGCTCGGCAAGCTCGACGGCATCGGTGACACGACCTTCGGCGAGGCCGGCGGTTTCGGCAGCCAGGACCTGAGCGTCGTGGTCAAGGCCGCCGACGCGGACGTCCTGACGAAGTCCTCCGAAATGGTGCGCAAGGCGGTGGCCGGCCTCAAGGACGTCAGCGACGTCCAGAGCGACCTGTCGCAGAGCATCCCCCGGATCTCGGTCAAGGCCAACGCCAAGGCCGCCGACGCCGGTTTCACCCAGGCAGCCCTGGGAGCGGCCGTCGCCGGTGCGGTGAAGGGCACCCCCTCAGGCAAGGCGATCATGGACGACACCGAGCGTGATGTCGTCATCAGGTCCGCCCACCCGGCCGCCACGATGGCCGAGCTGAAGAACCTCCCGCTCGGCCCGGTCAAGCTCGGCAGCATCGCCGACGTGAAGCTGGTCCCCGGACCGGTCTCCATGACACGGATCGACGGCCAGCGCGCCGCGACGATCACCGCCAAGCCCGTCGGTGACGACACAGGCGACGTCAGCAAGGCGCTCCAGAAGGAGATCGACTCCCTGGACCTCCCGGACGGTGCCACCGCCACCATCGGCGGCGTCTCCGAGGACCAGAAGGACGCCTTCGTCAAGCTGGCCCTGGCCATGCTGGCGGCCGTCGCGATCGTCTTCATGCTGCTGGTCGCCACCTTCCGGTCGCTCATCCAGCCGCTGATCCTGCTGGTCTCCATCCCGTTCGCCGCCACCGGCGCGATCGGCCTGCTCCTCATCACCGGGACCCCGATGGGCGTCGCGGCGATGATCGGCATGCTGATGCTGATCGGCATCGTGGTGACCAACGCGATCGTGCTGATCGACCTGATCAACCAGTACCGGGCGCAGGGCATGGGCGTCGTCGAGGCGGTCGTCGAGGGTGGACGCCACCGGCTGCGCCCGATCCTGATGACGGCCCTGGCGACCATCTTCGCCCTCCTCCCGATGGCGCTCGGCGTCACCGGCGAGGGCGGCTTCATCTCGCAGCCGCTGGCCGTCGTGGTCATCGGCGGTCTGGTCACCTCGACGCTGCTGACGCTGCTCCTGGTGCCGACGCTGTACGCCATGGTGGAGCTCCGCAAGGAGCGCCGCGCGAAGAAGAAGGCCGCGAAGCGCGCCGCCAAGGCGGGCGGGCCGGCCCCGGCCGAGTCGGAGGAGGCCTCCTCCGAGGAGCCGGAGCCCGCGAAGGCCTGATCCGCGTTGCCCGACGAGAGGGCCCTGTCCCACGCACCCGCGTGGGACAGGGCCCTTCCCGGTTTTTCCGGCGGTTCTCCGGCGGGCGGTGAGCGTCAGGCGGCCCCGCTTCCGCTGAGCGCCTGGACGATACGGAGCCACGTCGCACCGTGCGGGTGGGCGTGCTGGACGCTGAGGGCGCAGATCTCCCTCAGCAGCCGGACCCGGATCTCCTCGCGCGCCCGGGGCAGGAGCGTGGCCAGATCGTTCGGTTCGACGCCCTCGACCGCCCCGGAGAGCACCATGCCCGCCTGGGCGTGGGTGAGGGAGGACAGCTTGTCGTCGAAGACCTGCCCCTCCACGGCGGCCGCGTGCATCAGCGCGTTGCCGTCCCCGGCCGCCAACGCCCTTTCCACGTACGCCTGGAGGGCGTCGCGGTCCTCAACGAGGCGGTACGCGGCGTCCAGTCCTTCGGTGCGGGCGACATCGAGGACGGCGACGTGCGCGAGCGGAGTGGCCCCGGACGGCTGGACCTGGAGGATGCGGGGGTGGTCCTGGAGGAAGACCCGTGACTCCGCCCAGGTGTCGCACTCCACCCACTCCGCCAACTGCTCCCTGAGGATCAGCGGATCGTAGGCGGCGGTCACGCCGTGGAGGAGGACGGCCTCGCGGAGCGCGGCGTGCTGCAGCGCGGTGCGGGGGTCCAGGAGGGCCGCTTCTTCGAGGGCGGTAGCTGTCTCCCGGCTGCTGAGGGCCTCGGCGTTCCGGGACCAGAAGTCGCGTGACTGGGGCCAGTTGGGCGCGAACATCCAGGAACTGACGAGGTTCAGAGTCTCCGGCAACAGGGTGAGCCAGGCCGGTGCGGGGGCAAGGATTTCCGTCTCCCACGCCATGCGGACCGCGTCGGGATCGCCGTACGCGCGCAGCGCCCGCCGGGCCCGTACGGTCGCGGTGTCCGCCGTACCCGGCCCTCCGGAATCCTTGTCGAGGAACACCAGCAGTTCACGTAGGCCGGCCTCGGCCCAGGGGGCGGGGCAGGACAGCAGGAAGACGGCACGCTCCACGCCGAGGCGGCGAGCGGTCGCGGGGTGGGCTGCCGCGAAGTCCTCCACGGCCGCGTCGAAAGCGCGGATCGCCGATGCGTGGTCGTCCGTGCGGGTGAGACCCTCGGCCAGGTTGTTGAGAGCGGAGGTGAACACCGTCTCGAAGGCGCCGGGGTCCGCCATGGCCAGGCTCCGCCGGATGGCGACCGCTTCCCGCGCCGCAGTCACCGCCCTGCCGTAGTCGCGGTTCTGCCCCAGGTACACGCCGATGTTGTTGAGGGCGGTGGCGAGATCGGGAAGGAAGGCATCGGCCTGGTCGGCGACGAGCTCACGCCAGAGCCGTACGGATTCATGGGCCGATGACAGCGCTTCTTGCGGACTCCCCGTCGCGGCGAGGCTCTCCGAGAGCGGGGTGAGCGCTCCTGCGAGGCCGTGGCGGAAGGAGACCGGGTCCTGTGCGATGAGTTCGCGGTGGATGGCGACGGACTCCTCGGCCGCCCGCAGTGCGGCGGCCGGGTCCCTGGCGTCGTTGAGGTGGTTGGCCAGGTTGCCGAGCGTGTCGGCAAGGTCCACGCGGAAGACGGCAGGCTGCCGCGCGACGAGTTCACGCTGGATGGCGAGCGCTTCCCGGGTCGATTCGAGCGCGCCTGACACGTCGCCGACGACAGCGCGATTGCTGCCCAGGTGGCAGAGCGTGATGGCGAGCTTGGGAGAGAAGGCGTTCGGGTCCCGTGAGACGAGGCGCCGAGTGACGCTGACCGCTTCCTCGGCCGGGGTCAGAGCCGCTGAGGCTTCCCCGGCGGAGACGAGCGCACGTGCGAGGTTGTGGAGGAAGTCGGCGAGCACCGGAAGGTGTGCGGCCGGATGTTCCGCGACCAGTTCACGTTGGACGCGTACGGCCTCTCGCACCAATGCCACAGCGGTCTCCCGGTCTGCGGCCGTTGTCGTCGAGGCCAGGGTGTTCAGGGACATGGCGAGTCCCGCGCGGAACGCACCAGGGTGTTCTGCGGCGAGCCCGGCGTACAGACGTGCCGCCTCCCGCGCCGGGGCACGCGCCGCCTCGCGCTCCCCGGTGGCGGAGATGCGCTGCGACAGAACATGGAGAGCGTTGGCCAGACCCGGCAGGAAAGCGGCCGGATGGCGCGGACCGAGGTCCCGGTAGAGGCGTACCGCCTCCCGCGCGACCGCGAGGGCCCCCTCGCGGTCCCCGGCACTGGCGCGGTGCTTGGACAAGTCGCTCAGGGAACCGGCCAACAGGGGCAGATCGGCACAGTGGCGTTCGGCCTTGGTCCGCCGGATGCGGACGGCCTCCTCCGCATGTGACAGCGCGTCCGCACGAGCGCCGGTTTCGCTGAGGTGGTCTGCCAGATTGGCGAGGGCGGAGGCGAGCTCGCCCAGAAACGCGTCCGGGTGACGTGTGGCGAGCTCGCGGTAGATGCCGACCGCTTCCTCCGTGTGCGGGAGCGCCGCCCGGTGGTGTCCGCCGGCCCCCAGATGGGCCGCGAGGTTGGCGAGTGCGGCGGCGAGACCAGGACGGAAGGCCGATGAGCTCCGCGTGGTGAGTTCACGGTAGATGCGCACGGCTTCCCGCGCCGGATCGAGGGCGCCCTCGTGGTCGCCGACGCCCGCGAGGCGGTTGCCGAGGGTGCTGAGGGAAGCCGCCAGAGCCGGGAGCACGTCGGCGGCCCCGGAATGGGCCAGTGCCCGCTGGATGAGGACCGCCTCCCGCGCGGGTGCCAGAGCCCCCGCTCGATCGCCGGTGGCGGCGCAACGGGCGGCCACACCGGTCAGAGCACGGGCCACCGCGGCCCGGTGGCTTCCCGGAGACTCTCGTTCCAGTTCCTCCCACAGGGACAGTGCCTTCCGCGCGGCGGACAGCGCTCCCTCCAGTTCTCCCGCCGCGTCCAGCAACTGCGAGAGGACGTGGAGCGCTTCGGCCAGATACGGTGCCGCGCCCACCCCGCCCCGCTCCACCAGCCCCCGCAGCATCCCGATCCCCGGTGCGCCCTCCCGCGCCGCGTGCCGCGCCAGTGCCCGCACCACGTACGGATCGACCGCCCCCCAGTCGCCGCCCACCGCCCGCCGCTCGACGTGCGCGATGAGCGCGGCCAGTGCCACCTCGCCGGCCTCGGCACGCCCCGGTCCCTCCCGGTCCGCGAGGTATGACACGAACTCGCGGTGGTACAGGCGGTACACCGCCTGCCCGTCCTCGGAGTCCTCGACGACGTAGCGGCCGTATGCGGACAGCACCCAGTCCACGTCGTCCTCGCCGTACGACACGTCACCGCCGCTCAGTGCCCCGGCGACCTCCTCCCACACGCCTCCGGCCGGCATACCGCGCCCGACGGTCCACGCGAGGGCCGTCAGCAGGTCCCTGGCGGCGGACGGCAGTTCGGTGCCGTCCGCCAGGACCCGTACCGGCCCCGCCCGCAGGTCCTCCTCGAACGCGGCCTCGATGGAGTCCGGCAGACCGGCCGGCCACTGAGCCCCGCCGGTGACACGACCCCCCGCCAGCAGCGAGCCCGCCACCAGCCGCGCGAACAGGAACCCGCCGTCCACCGCCGTCGCACGGGCCGCGACCGCGTCGCCCGCCTCCCGCGCCCGGCCCTCCGGGACACCGGCGGCCGTGCACCGGCGGAACACGTACTCACTGATGTCCGCCCGGGTGTGCGGCTCCCGCTCCAGGTCCGCGGTGGTGACACCCGCACCGATCAGCCGGGCCAGAGCGTCCGGCAGGGTCTCGTTCCCCTCCCCGTCCTCCGCGATACGGCTGCGGAACGCGCGGTCGCGGGAGCCCAGCAGGACCGGGCTCGTCCGGCTGAGCGGGAAGACCAGCTCCTCGATCATGGTGCGGAGGTGTTCGGCCGGTACTTCGTCCAGGCCGTCCAGCACCAGCACCGGCTGCGGGGACAACGCGCGGAGCTCTCCCCGCAAGTCGTCCGCGTTGCGCGGTTCCGGCAGTCCGAGTTGCCGGGCCAGCTCCGAGGCCGCCTGGAGAGGGCTCAGGCCTCGCAGATGCACGGAGGCGAGGGAGCGGCCGGGGCGCAGGCCCGGGTCCGGGTCGTCCTCGCGCAGGCCCCCGTGCGCCTCGGTCTCCCTCCGCTGCACGGGATCGGTGAGCGTCGCGATCCGGCCCAGCACGGCCGACTTGCCGCAGCCCGCCGGGCCGGTCACCAGGAAGAGCCCGGCAGCGTCCGCCTCCAGCCATGCGGCGATCCGGCCCAGCACCTCCTTCCGGCCCGTGAAGAACCAGCCCTCCTCACGGTGCCCGACCCCGCGCGCCGCGAGCACCAGGTGCTCCACCAGCCGGGCAGGGGTCCCGGGCACATGGCGCGGGTTGGGAAAGACCGGGCGCCCGGTGCCGAGGGTGGCGGGCACCGGTGTCTGGCCCTCGCCGCGCCACCGCTCACCCAGCGCCGCCAGCAGGTCCGGGCCGCTGACCAGCTCGTTGTGGGCGCTCCAGGCCGAGCGGTACTCGGTGGTGGCGGGGCCGGACCTCAGGACCCGCGCCAACGCGGTGAGCAGCGGGCCACTGCCCTCCGACGTCTCGTCGCGCCGGCAGCTCGCCATGATCCCGAACCACTTGGCCTGGCCGGGCGGCGTGGAGGTGGCCGCCCAGCGCCGCAGGGTCTTCTCCAGGCCCCGGCCCACCGCGTCCCCCGCGTAGCAGGTGTCGATGATCACCAGGATCTGGTCGGCGCCCGACGCCACCGCGTCGTTGACCAGCGTCTCGGCCGGGACGCCCCGTCTGAGAGCACGTGCGTCGCGCGTCACCTGATCGGCGTCGAGCTCCAGGTCGCAGAGCGCGAGGCGCAGTTCGTCGTCGATCAGCACGCCGTGCCCCGACCAGACGATGATCGCGGGCCTCGCCTCCCCCGTCTCCCGCCAGCCCTCGCTCCAGGCCGTGAGGGACTCGTCGAAGGCCGCCCGGGACGGGTTCCCGCCGCCCACCACATGTGCGGCGATCCCCAGACCCTCCAGCAGTGCGGCGACCTCCTCCATCTGGGCCACCGCCCCGGTCAGCCGGGGAAAGCTCCGCCTGTCGGCGTACTCCTCGCACACCACGCACAGCGCCGTCCCCACCGGCTCGTTCCCACCGTCGCCCGCCACGCCCGGCTCACGCACCATGGCCCGCCCCGTTCTCCAGTACCAGCACCAGCGCGGTCATCACGACATGGCCCGCGTTTCCCGTACTCACCCGCACCCGGTGCGGTCCGGCCGGCAGCCCGGCCAGGCGTGCCGCGTAGCGGCCCCCGCCCAGGTTGTTCAGCGTCCGCACCGGCCGGCCCCCGGGCGCCGCGAAGACGGCCACCCGGTCGTGGCCCCGTATGTCCGGCGGGACCGTGGCCCGCAGCTCGTACACCTCGCCCTCGGTGATCGCGTCCGGGGCGTCCACCACCAACGGCACCTCCACGCCCTCCGGGCCCCGGTGGACCGGCGGGTCCGGGGTGAGCCAGTTGTAGAGGGCCTGGCGCAGCGCCGTGTTGTTCTGGAGCGAGCCGTGCTTCTCCCAGGGTGTGTACGCGGGCCGCCCCGCCGCCCCCACATGGGCGCTGGAGAGCCTGGGTACGCGGCCGTCGCCGCCCTCGTCGGTCCCGTCGATGGTGAGCAGTCCGGTCAGCCTCTCGCCCCGGACCTCGGCGGTGGTCGGCGTCGGCTGGAGCACCCCGCTGACCGGTACGTACTCCACCCCGTACGCCGCCCCCGCCCCGGACTCCCGCAGCGCCCCGTGGAAGCGGGCGGCGTCCTTGAGCAGGCGCGTGTCGGTCCCGGGCAGGCCGGTCACCTCACGGGCGTACCGCAGCGGCTCACCCGGCGCGGTGATCAGCGCGGCGTAGTCGGGGACGAGCTGGTGGAGGGACGGAAGGCTGCGGGCGAACGCGCTGAGGCCGGCACCGGCCGGGCCCACCCCGTTGACCAGATGGAGCAGGGCGTCCAGGGAGCCCCGGTACGGGGTTCCGAGCGTGATCACGCGGCGCGTCGTCTCCGCGCCGCCGCCTTGCTCCACGTACTGGCGGGCGACCAGTCCGCCCATCGAGTGGCAGACGAAGACGACCCGGGCCGTGGCCCGCTGCGGTGCCGAGGCCCGCCAGCGGCCGAGCTCCTCATCCACCCGCTCGGCCGGCCGGTCCGCGTTGTACCGGCAGGAGAGCCGCCAGTCGTAGCCGAAGCCGATCAGGTTGGCGGGGGCACAGGACTCGTCCCTCACGCCCCGGCGGCGCAGTGTGAAGTGGCGCTCCAGCCAGTCCAGGAAGCCGTCGTAGCCGTCCACGAGCGTCCCGATGCCCGGCAGGCCGTGCAGGTCGCGCACCGGACCGAGCGGGCGCACGCCGTCGCCCGGGTGAGCGTCGCCCAGGTCCTTGGGAAGCGCCAGCCCCTTGACGGACCGGCCGAAGGTACGGATGCCCCGGAGGAGGGCCCGGCCCGAGAGGCCCCAGACCTCGTGCCCGTCCGCGTCCGCCAGCCGGCTGCCGAGAATGCCCGGGACGACGACCACCAGATCGTCCACCGGGCTGCGAGAAGTCATGTGGCGCCGTACCCCCGTGAATGTGCGCTGCGGTGAGTAGCAGCGTAATTACGGAACGGACATCCTGGGTGCCGTATGGGGGAAAATCAGCCCGCCGCCACCACCTGCGCGAAAGGCCCCGGAGAAACGCCCGAAGGCGCCCCGGGGCCTTGTGCGGCCGGGCTACGGCAGGGCCAGCATCCGCTCAAGCGCCAGCTTGGCGTACTTCTCCGTCTCCGGATCGACCTCGATCCGGTTCACGAGGTTGCCCTCGGCCAGCGACTCCAGCGTCCACACCAGGTGCGGCAGGTCGATCCGGTTCATCGTCGAGCAGAAGCACACCGTCTTGTCGAGGAAGACGATCTCCTTGTCCTCGGCAGCGAAACGGTTCGCCAGCCGGCGGACCAGGTTCAGTTCGGTGCCGATCGCCCACTTGGAACCGGCCGGGGCCGCCTCCAGGGCCTTGATGATGTACTCCGTCGAGCCGACGTGGTCCGCGGCCGCCACGACCTCGTGCTTGCACTCCGGGTGCACCAGCACGTTGACGCCGGGTATGCGGGCGCGCACGTCGTTGACGGACTCCACCGAGAAGCGCCCGTGCACCGAGCAGTGCCCGCGCCACAGGATCATCTTCGCGTTGCGCAGCTCCTCGGCGGTCAGCCCGCCGCCCGGCTTGTGCGGGTTGTAGAGGACGCAGTCCTCCAGGGTCATCCCCATGTCCCGTACGGCGGTGTTCCGGCCCAGGTGCTGGTCCGGCAGGAAGAGGACCTTCTCCCCCTGCTCGAAGGCCCACTCCAGCGCGCGCTTCGCGTTCGACGAGGTGCATATGGTGCCGCCGTGGCGGCCGGTGAAGGCCTTGATGTCGGCGGAGGAGTTCATGTACGAGACGGGTACGACCTGCTCGGCGACCCCGGCCTCGGTCAGCACGTCCCAGCACTCGGCGACCTGCTCGGCGGTGGCCATGTCGGCCATCGAGCAGCCCGCCGCCAGGTCCGGCAGCACGACCTTCTGGTCGCCGGTGGTCAGGATGTCCGCGGACTCGGCCATGAAGTGCACACCGCAGAAGACGATGTACTCGGCCTCCGGACGCGCCGCGGCGTCGCGCGCCAGCTTGAACGAGTCACCGGTGACGTCCGCGAACTGGATGACCTCGTCGCGCTGGTAGTGGTGCCCGAGGATGAAGACCTTCTCCCCCAGCTTCTCCTTGGCAGCGCGGGCGCGCTCCACCAGGTCCGGGTCGGACGGGGAGGGCAGGTCGCCGGGGCATTCGACGCCGCGCTCGCTCCTGGGGTCGGCGTCGCGGCCGAGCAGGAGCAGGGCGAGGGGCGACGGCTGGACGTCGAGTTCCTGGACGGGGTGGGCCGTGGTCACGTCACGCACCCTTTCTTCTCTGCGAGGAGCTTCTCTACGAGGAGCCTTTTCGTCGAATTGACGCTATCTATCATAACCGCTTCACGTCACTTTGACGATGCCGATAACGTCAATGTGACGCACCCGCCCGAGGGGCCGGTGTGCGAGCATGAATGGAACAGGCAAGCGCGCGGCCCGGAATGAATCCGCGGTTCCGGCGGTTGCAACGTCGGCAAGCAGACTCCGTACAACCCGGGAGAGAAGCAGATGTCCGTATCGGACGAGACCACCACCGTGAGCGACGGCATCCTCCTGTCCGACGCCGCCGCAGCCAAGGTCAAGGGCCTGCTGGAGCAGGAAGGCCGTGACGATCTGGCGCTGCGCGTCGCCGTCCAGCCCGGCGGCTGCTCGGGCCTGCGATACCAGCTCTTCTTCGATGAGCGCTCGCTCGACGGCGATGTCGTGAAGGACTTCGACGGCGTCAAGGTCGTCACCGACCGGATGAGCGCCCCGTACCTGGGCGGCGCCTCCGTCGACTTCGTCGACACCATCGAGAAGCAGGGCTTCACGATCGACAACCCGAACGCGACGGGTTCCTGCGCCTGCGGCGACTCCTTCAACTAGAGCGCGAAGGCCGGGCGCACATTGTGCGCACGGCGCACATCGGGCACGCGTGGCTACGGCGGCGGCCCCGGGACCGGATCCCGGGGCCGCCGCCGTACCGCTGTCCGGTTCGGCCCCTGGCGGGCCGACGTCGGCGGGCGTCACGTCACCTCTGCGCGACCGCGCCGCCCGATGCGGCGTCGACGACCTTCCGGTCGCCCAGCGGCTGGTCCAGGGTGACCGTACGGGTCAGCTCCTTGGCGATCATGACGCAGACCTTCTTCGGGTCCGGCCCGGACTCCGCCACGGTCACCCGCACCGTGTCGCCGTCCTCGCGCGCGCTCACCTTGTACGTGCTGCACGCACCGCCCCAGAGCGTCACCGAGAGGGTCCGTCCGTCGGCGCTGTACGACTGGATCGCGCCGCCCGCCCTCGTCGTTCCGCCCGCGTCCGGGGCCTTCTCCGAGGGGGCGTCCTTCGCCAGGTACTCCGGGTCCACGGCCACCTGGGTGACGGTGTTGCCCGTCCCGCCCGAGGCCGGCCGGACCGTGAAGATCCAGGACGGCACGAGCAGCTGCTTGCCGTCCACGTAGCGCGCCGCCAGGCCGAAGACGGCCTTGTCGACCGTCACCGTCGTCGGCTCCGCCCCGGTCCGCGCGCCGCAGGCGGGCCCGGACGGCTTCGTGTCGTCCTTGAGCGGCGCGACGGTCGCGCACCCGCCGATGTTCTTGCGGGCGTCCGAGGGCTGGGCGGCGTTCAGCTGCTTCAGCGCCTCGGCCGCGCCGATCACCGGATAGTCGGCGCCTTTCTCCAGGCCCTTCAACTGCCCGCCACCGCCGATCACTTCACCGTCGGTGCCGACCTGGATCCCGGTCGCCCAGCCGTATGTCGGCAGTCCGTCCACCACCGGATCCGCGTTCACCACCCGGGCCGAGCCCATGAGTTGGTGTGCGTCGAGGGCTGCGCCGTCCTGGCCGGCCGCCTTCAGTACGGGCGCCGCGGCGGCCTTGGCGGCCTTCTCGCCCACCGGTGATCCCGATCCGCCCGGAGCCACGTGCTTGCCCGAACAGGTCGTCTTGTTCCCGCAGTTGTCCGTACCGCCGGAGCCGTAACGGGCGAAGGTCCAGGTGCCGGGCGCCTGCTTGTCCACCCGCAGCACCGGACCGGAGCCGTCCCCGTCGGAGCCCACCTTCCAGGAGGTGCCCTCGGCCTGCGGGGCGCCCTTCAGGCCGAGCGCCTTCGCCAGCCGGGTCACCTCGGCCGCGGAGACGGTTCCGCTCGTGCGCTGGACGGCGGCCTTCGCCGGACCGTCCGGCAGCGCTCCGGCCGCGCGGTAGACCAGCCGTTCGCCGTGCGGATCGGGCTCGCCCGGTGCGATGCCCCGCGGCGGGGCCGATGCGCTGGGGGAGTGCGTGGCCGGTTCGCCCGTCCGCTCGTCCACGGAGAGCGGTGGGGGAGCGCCGGCGCCGCTGCCCGCGCTGTCCTTGCCGCTACCGCCGTCCGCCGCGGTGGCGGCCCAGTACGCGCCGCCGCCACCGGCCAGCAGTACGGCTGCCGCCACCGAGGCCACGGCGAGCGGCGAACGCCGCCGGGGGCCGGTCACGTCGTTGTCGGGTCGCTCGGTGCTCACCGGATCGCTCCTTCGCCTGCATTGCCGTCATATGCCTGGCCCGGCATATCGCCCGCCCCTTGGGTGCGGACACCGATGGGACGGGGCGCGGGAGCGCACGGTTCCCCCGTGGGGCGGCAGTTGCGGCGGGAGCGCGGCCGGGGAGCGGCCGGAGCGCGGTCCTCAGTCGCCGTACTCCGACATCGCGTCGATCAGTCTGGCCGAGGCGGGCGGCACGGTCACTCCGTGAATCAGGGACGGCGCCACAGGGGTGGCGGCGACCTTTGTGGGTACCACCCAGTGCGGAGCCATCCGTGCGCAGTCCGAGCGCAGGTCCGCCAGGCCGGTCTCGGACTCGTGCGGGGCGATGTGGTTCGACATATCCGCACCGTAGGCACCGCAGAGCTCAGGAAGAAAGCCCTACTATCGGGTAGTTTTTCCCATTCAGGTCACCGTAGGAACCGGTAGCGTGAGGGGGCCCCGATTTCCGGGCCCCTCATCTGTCACGCCGCCCCGGGAACGCGGACACCGTTCCCCTCGACCTCCGCAGGAGCAGTCTCCCGTGCGTATCGCAGTCACCGGCTCCATCGCCACCGACCACCTCATGACCTTCCCCGGCCGATTCGCCGACCAGCTGGTCGCCGATCAGCTGCACACGGTCTCGCTCTCCTTCCTGGTCGACAACCTGGACGTGCGCCGGGGAGGTGTCGCCGCCAACATCTGCTTCGGCATGGGTCTGCTCGGCACCGCTCCGATCCTGGTCGGCGCCGCGGGCTCCGACTTCGACGAGTACCGGGCCTGGCTCGACCGCCACGGCGTCGACACCGGATCGGTGCGGATCTCCGAGGTCCTGCACACCGCCCGCTTCGTCTGCACGACGGACGCCGACCACAACCAGATCGGCTCCTTCTACACCGGCGCCATGAGCGAGGCCCGGCTGATCGAGCTGAAGGCCGTCGCCGACCGTGTGGGCGGTCTCGACCTGGTCTCCATCGGTGCCGACGACCCGGAGGGCATGCTCCGCCACACGGAGGAGTGCCGCTCCCGCGGAATCCCGTTCGCCGCGGACTTCTCGCAGCAGATCGCCCGGATGGACGGCGAGGAGATCCGCATCCTGCTCGACGGCGCCACCTACCTCTTCTCCAACGAGTACGAGAAGGGGCTCATCGAGTCCAAGACCGGCTGGACCGACGAGGAGATCCTGTCCAAGGTCGGCCACCGCGTCACCACCCTCGGCTCCCAGGGCGTGCGGATCGAGCGCGTCGGCGAGGAGCCGATCGAGGTCGGCTGCGCGGAGGAGATGAGCAAGACCGACCCGACCGGCGTCGGCGACGCCTTCCGCGCCGGATTCCTCTCCGGTCTCGCCTGGGGCGTCGGCCTGGAGCGGGCCGCCCAGGTCGGCTGCATGCTCGCCACCCTGGTCATCGAGACGGTCGGCACCCAGGAGTACACCCTGCACCGCACCCACTTCATGGACCGCTTCACCAAGGCGTACGGCCACGAGGCCGCGGCCGAGGTCCGCACGCACCTCGCGTAAGCAGGAGGCGGGACAGCCGGTCAGGACAGCCGGCGGACCACATAGGCCGAGCCCCGGTCCGCCGGCTCCTCACCCACGTACTCCTGCTCACGCATCGCGCACCAGGCCGGAATGTCGAGCCGGGCCGCCTCGTCGTCGGACAGGACGGTCACCGTCCCGCCCACCGGTACGTCTGCGATCACCTTTGCGAGCTCGATCACCGGGACCGGGCAGCGCTTTCCGAGCGCGTCGACGACCAGGGAGGCCGCCGGGGCGGGGGAGGGGGCTGCCGCCGCGGGCGCCCCCAGTTTCTCCCGCACCCCCGCCACCACCCCGGGAAGCACGTCGAGGAAGCGGTCGACGTCCTCCTCGGTGGTGCCCGTCGGCAGCGACACGCGGACGTTGCCCTCCGACAGCACCCCCATCGCCCTGAGCACATGGCTCGGGGTCAGCGTGCTGCTCGTGCAGGACGAGCCGGACGACACGGAGAAACCCGCCCGGTCCAGCTCATGGAGCAGGGTCTCCCCGTCGACGTAGAGACAGGAGAAGGTGACCAGATGCGGCAGCCGCCGCACCGGATCGCCGACGACCTCCACATCGGGCACCAGTGCGGGTACCCGGCTCCGGATCCGCTCCACCAGCGTCCTCAGCCGCACCGACTCGGCGGCGGCCTCCGCCCGAACCGCCCGCAGGGACGCCGCGGCGGCCACGATCGCCGGAATGTTCTCGAAGCCGGCGGCCCGCCCCGACTCACGCTCGTCGGCCGGTCCTTGGACCGCGAACCGGACACCCTTGCGCACCGCCAGCAGCCCGACCCCGGCCGGACCACCCCATTTGTGGGCGCTCGCCGCCAGCAGCGACCAGCCGCCCGGCACCGGCCCCTGGCCCAGTGACTGCGCGGCGTCCACCAGCAGCGGCACCCCCGCGTCCCGGCAGAGCCCGGCGACCTCGGCCACCGGCTGCTCCGTGCCGACCTCGTGGTTGGCGGACTGGAGGCAGGCCAGCGCGGTGTCCTCGCGCAGCTCCGCTCCGTACGCCGCCGGGCTCACCGCCCCCGAGCGGTCCACCGGCACCTCCGCGACCGATCCGCCCTGGGCCTCGTGCGCGGCGGCCGAATGGAGCACGGACGAATGTTCGATCGCCGACACCACCAGATGGCGACCGACACGCCGACGCCCGGCGAGGGCCCCGGAAATTCCGGAGTGCACCGCCCGGGTGCCCGACGAGGTGAACGTGAGCTCGTCGGGACGGCAGCCGACGGCCTCGGCCGCCGCCTCCCTGGCCGCGTCCAGCAGCAGCCGGGCCCGGCGCCCCTCGCGGTAGAGCCTGGCCGGATCGGCCCAGCCCTCGTCCAGGGCGGCAAGCAGCGCCTGGCGGGCTACGGGGTGGAGGGGGGCGGCGGACGCGGCGTCGAAGTAGGGCACCCGGCCACGCTAGCCCGGTCCGGACCCCGGCTCGGGACCGGCCGCCGGCACGGTCAGGAGAGGGGGCGTCAGATGACGGCCGGAGGAGTGGATTCCACCCCTTCGGGGAGTCGGGCGGCGCGTTGGGCACCCTCCCCGCGCGACCTCAAATAGCGTCCAGTAGGGTTTGGTCCGCATAAACATCCAAACCCCTGCCCGCGTCAGGGGCGGCGACCGACAAACGAGACGGGCGCGCCGACCGTGCGGGCGAGACTCTCGGGAAGGCGCTACGTGAGTCCCAACGGCTCCGACCGCTCGTCGCGGCGCCCGATGCGGCGGAAGCTGCCGCAGGTGCTGACTGCGGGCCTGATCCTGGCGACCGCAACCGGTTGCACATACAAGGATTTCCCCCGCCTCGGTATGCCTACGCCGGTAACGGAAGAGGCCCCACGGATCCTTTCCCTCTGGCAGGGCTCGTGGGCGGCAGCGCTCGCCACGGGCGTGCTGGTCTGGGGCCTGATCCTGTGGAGCGTCATCTTCCACCGGCGCAGCCGCACCAAGGTGGAGGTTCCTCCGCAGACCCGGTACAACATGCCGATCGAGGCGTTGTACACCGTGGTCCCTCTGATCATCGTCTCGGTGTTGTTCTACTTCACCGCGCGCGATGAATCGAAGCTCCTCGAACTCTCCCCGAAGCCCGCCCACACGGTCAACGTGGTCGGCTATCAGTGGAGCTGGGGCTTCAACTACATCGAGAACGTGGACGGCTCGACCGCCACGGGCAACGAGATCCCCAAGGAGCTCGACGCCATCCCGGACCGGTTCCGCAAGGACTTCCCCAAGGGTGCTGAAGGCGTCTACGACGTCGGTGTCCCGGGAACCCGGAATCCGCAGAACGGCAACCCCGGTCCGACCCTGTGGCTGGCCAAGGGGGAGAAGGTCCGCTTCGTCCTGACTTCGCGTGACGTCATCCACTCGTTCTGGGTGGTGCCGTTCCTCATGAAGCAGGACGTCATTCCGGGCCACACCAACTCCTTCGAGGTGACTCCCAACCAGGAGGGCACCTTCATGGGCAAGTGCGCCGAGCTCTGTGGCGTCGACCACTCCCGCATGCTCTTCAACGTCAAGGTCGTCTCCCCGGAGCGCTATCAGGCGCACCTCAAGGAGCTGGCGAAGAAGGGCAACACGGGCTACGTGCCGGCCGGCATCGAGCAGACTGACCCGGCCAGGAATGCGGAGACGAACAAACTGTGAGCATCCTCAACGAACCTCAGGGTGCCGCGGCAGCAGACGACTCGTACGAGGACGAGCTGCCGGTCCGGCGCAAGCAGCCGGGAAACGTCGTCGTCAAGTGGATGACCACCACTGACCACAAGACGATCGGCACGATGTACCTGGTCACATCGTTCGCGTTCTTCTGCATCGGCGGTCTGCTCGCGCTCTTCATGCGCGCCGAGCTGGCCCGTCCGGGCACGCAGATCATGTCGAACGAGCAGTTCAACCAGGCGTTCACGATGCACGGCACGATCATGCTGCTGATGTTCGCGACGCCGCTGTTCGCCGGGTTCGCGAACTGGATCATGCCGCTGCAGATCGGCGCGCCCGACGTGGCGTTCCCGCGGCTGAACATGTTCGCGTACTGGCTGTACCTCTTCGGTTCGATCCTCGCGGTGGCCGGCTTCCTCACCCCGCAGGGTGCGGCCGACTTCGGCTGGTTCGCCTACTCCCCGCTTTCGGACGCGGTCCGCTCGCCGGGCGTCGGTGCCGATATGTGGATCATGGGTCTGGCCTTCTCCGGATTCGGCACGATCCTCGGTTCGGTCAACTTCATCACCACGATCATCTGCATGCGCGCACCCGGCATGACGATGTTCCGCATGCCGATCTTCGTCTGGAACGTCCTGCTGACCGGTGTTCTGGTCCTGCTGGCCTTCCCGGTCCTCGCCGCGGCGCTCTTCGCGCTGGAGGCGGACCGAAAATTCGGGGCGCATGTATTCGACGCGGCCAATGGCGGCGCATTGCTATGGCAACACCTCTTCTGGTTCTTCGGCCATCCAGAGGTGTACATCATCGCTTTGCCCTTCTTCGGGATCGTTTCCGAAGTGATTCCGGTGTTCAGTCGAAAGCCGATGTTCGGATACATCGGCCTGATCGGCGCGACGATCGCCATCGCGGGTCTGTCCGTGACCGTGTGGGCCCACCACATGTACGTCACCGGCGGTGTGCTGTTGCCGTTCTTCTCGTTCATGACGTTCCTCATCGCGGTACCCACCGGGGTGAAGTTCTTCAACTGGATCGGCACGATGTGGAAGGGCTCACTGTCCTTCGAGACACCGATGCTCTGGGCCGTCGGCTTCCTGATCACCTTCGCCTTCGGTGGTCTGACCGGCGTCATCCTCGCGTCGCCCCCGATGGACTTCCACGTCTCGGACTCGTACTTCGTCGTGGCGCACTTCCACTACGTGGTCTTCGGCACCGTGGTCTTCGCGATGTTCTCCGGATTCCACTTCTGGTGGCCGAAGTTCACCGGCAAGATGCTGGACGAGCGGCTCGGCAAGATCACCTTCTGGACGCTGTTCGTGGGCTTCCACGGCACGTTCCTGGTGCAGCACTGGCTGGGCGCCGAGGGCATGCCGCGTCGTTACGCGGACTACCTCGCGGCGGACGGCTTCACCGCGCTGAACACGATCTCGACGATCTGTTCGTTCCTGCTCGGTCTGTCGATCCTGCCGTTCTTCTACAACGTGTGGAAGACGGCCAAGTACGGCAAGAAGATCGAGGTCGACGACCCGTGGGGCTACGGCCGCTCGCTGGAGTGGGCGACGTCCTGCCCGCCGCCGCGGCACAACTTCCTCACGCTGCCGCGGATCCGTTCGGAATCCCCGGCGTTCGACCTGCACCACCCGGAAATCACGGCGCTCGAACAGCTGGAGCACCACTCCGAGGGTGACAAGGCCCTCGCCGGCGGCAAGGAGGCGGGCAAGTGAAGATTCAGGGCAAGCTGTTCCTCTGGCTGGCGGTCTTCATGCTCGCCATGGCCATCACGTACGGCGTGTGGTCCAAGGAGCCGGCCGGTACGACCGCGCTCGTCCTGGCCTTCGGCCTGAGCGTCATGATCGGCTTCTACCTGGCCTTCACGGCCCGGCGGGTCGACGCGCTCGCGCAGGACAACAGGGACGCCGACGTGGCGGACGAGGCCGGCGAGGTGGGGTTCTTCTCCCCGCACAGCTGGCAGCCGCTCTCGCTGGCGGTCGGCGGTGCACTCGCCTTCATGGGAGTCGTCTTCGGCTGGTGGCTGCTCTACTTCTCGCTCCCGATGCTCCTGATCGGTCTGTTCGGCTGGGTGTTCGAGTACTACCGCGGTGAGAACCGCACCCAGTGACACCGCTCCACCCGTGACACCGCTCCACCTGACGGGGGCCCGCACTTCCACGCGAAGTGCGGGCCCCCCGTTTGCAGTCACCCCGCGCGCTGAATCGAATGAACCTTCTTAGCGTGGGTTCATGAACCACACGCCGCGCATCCGTCCCGTAGTGAGCTGCACTCTGCTGGTCGTGACCCTGGTCGCAGGGATGACCGCCTGTGGGGAGTCCGACGGCCATCCGCTCTCGGCGAAGCCGTACGACGCCGCGGACGAGATCTCCTTCAACGCGCCCGACGGCGGCAAGAAGGTCGACCCGGACAAGCCCCTCGAAGTCGGCGTCGACGGCGACGACGGCCGGATCACCGATGTGGCGGCCGTCGACACCGCAGGACGCCATCTGGCGGGCGAACTCGACGCCGACGGGCAGCGCTGGCACTCCACCGCCCCGCTCGCCGCAGGCACCCGGTACACCGTCAAGGTCAGCATGGAGGACCACGACGGCGCCCCAGGGGACCGCACGCTGTCTTTCGAGACCGCCTCCGCCAAGAGGTTCCTGAAGGTCACCTTCGGCCCTCAGGCGGGCACCTACGGGGTCGGGCAGCCCGTTACGGCGCAACTCAGCGCCCCCGTCGCCGACAAGGCGGCCCGCGCCACCGTCGAGCGCGCGCTGAAGGTGCGCTCCACACCTGCCGTGACCGGCTCCTGGTACTGGGTCGACAACAAGACGCTGCACTACCGGCCGCGGGACTACTGGCCGGCGAAGGCCACCATCGAGGTCAGCAGCAATCTGGCCGGCATCAAGGTGGCCAACGCGCTGTACGGGGCTCCCGCGAAAGCGTTGAAGATCACTACCGGCGACCGGATCGAGGCCGTGACCGACGCCTCGGAGCACTCCATGACGGTCAAGCGCAACGGCGAAGTGATCAACACCATTCCGGTGACCACGGGCAAGCCCGGCTTCTCCACCCGCAACGGCGTCAAGGTCGTGCTGGGCAAGGAGCAGCAGGTACGTATGCGCGGGGAGACGATCGGCATCGCGCAGGGCTCGAGCGACTCCTACGACCTGCTGGTCTACTACGCGACCCGGGTCACCTGGAGCGGTGAGTACGTGCACGCGGCCCCCTGGTCCACGGGATCACAGGGGTACGCGAACGTCAGCCACGGGTGCACCGGTATGAGCACCAGCGCGGCGGAGTGGTTCTACAACACCGTGCGCGAGGGCGACATCGTCCGCGTCGTCGGCAGCGAGGGCGAGACCATGACGCCGTTCGACAACGGCTACGGCGACTGGAACCTGTCCTGGGCCAAGTGGCAGAAGGGCAGCGCACTGCAGAACAGCACGCCCGACCGCGTGGACACGGTTCAGGCGGCGCGACTGCGCCCCGAGGTCTGAGCGGGGAGTGCGCTGCCCCTCGGAGGGGCCGGCAGCAGGGGGAAGGGCCCGCGGGCCCCTCAGGCCCCCACGGAGAGCCTGCTGCGCAGCAGGGCGGCCAGGGCGTCCGCGAACCCGACCGGCTCGACCGGATGGGTCACCGCCGCGTCGGCGCGGCTCCAGGTGGCCAGCCAGGCGTCCTGCGGGCGCCCGATCAGCAGCAGCACCGGCGGGCAGCGGAAGATCTCGTCCTTGATCTGGCGGCAGACGCCCATGCCGCCGGCCGGTGCGGTCTCACCGTCCAACACGCAGACGTCGACGCCTCCGTGGTCCAGTGCGTCCAGGACGGCGGGCAGGGTGGCGCACTCCAGGAACTCCACCGGCGGCACGTCCGCCGCGGGCCTGCGCCCTGCTGCCAGCCTCACCTGCTCACGGGTGTGTGCGTTGTCGCTGTAGACCAGGACCGTGGCGGTCGGCTGCATTGTTCCTCCGTGACATCTGTGTCTTCGGGGCTTAGGGGCATGGGGGCTGTCCTGCGGACGGCCCCCGGACCGATGCGCGGATCGTACTCCGCCCGACAGCCTGTCAGCACCGCCCGGGACAGCGGATCCATGGGCCGTTCGGGGAGGACACACCCCTCTGACACACCGAACGGCACCCCCCGGAGTGAGGGCGGGATAAGCGACCGACATAATGTCGGTCGTGGCGACAGCAACGACAGTAGAAACCGGGCACGCGCACCCGTCGGTCAATCGGCCGAACCTCACCAGCGTCGGAACCATCATCTGGTTGAGTTCCGAGCTGATGTTCTTCGCGGCCCTCTTCGCGATGTACTTCACCCTGCGATCGGTGACCGGACCAGAACACTGGAAGGAAATGGCGTCGTCCCTGAACGTTCCGTTCTCGGCGACGAACACCACCATCCTGGTGCTCTCCTCACTCACCTGCCAGCTCGGCGTCTTCGCCGCGGAGCGGGGCGATGTGAAGAAGCTCCGCGCCTGGTTCGTGATCACTTTCGTGATGGGTGCGATCTTCATCGGAGGCCAGATCTTCGAGTACACCGAGCTGGTGAAGCAGGACGGCCTCTCGCTGTCCTCGGATCCGTACGGCTCGGTGTTCTACCTGACCACCGGGTTCCACGGTCTGCATGTGACAGGCGGTCTCATCGCCTTCCTGCTCGTTCTGGGCAGGACATACGCAGCCAAGAGGTTCACCCATGAACAGGCGACCGCTGCCATCGTCGTGTCCTATTACTGGCACTTCGTCGATGTCGTGTGGATCGGCCTCTTTGCCACGATCTACATGATCAAGTAACCGGGCCCCGAGCCCGAACCACATCCAGCATCGAAGCAGAAGATCCTGACACCGGGGTAATCCGTGAAAAAGCTCTCCGCACGACGACGCCATCCGTTGGCGGCGGTCGTCGTACTACTCCTCGCGCTGGCGGCCACTGGGGGGCTGTACGCCGCGTTTGCGCCCGCGAGTAAGGCGCAGGCCGACGACACCGCCCAGTCCCTCGCCATCGACGAGGGCAAGAAGCTGTACTCCGTCGGTTGCGCCAGCTGCCACGGAACCGGCGGTGAGGGCTCCACCGACGGGCCCCAGCTTGTCGGCGTGGGCTCCGCCGCCGTGGACTTCCAGGTCGGTACGGGCCGTATGCCGGCACAGCAGCCGGGCGCCCAGGTACCGAAGAAGAAGGTCATCTACACCCAGGCCGAGATCGACCAGCTCGCGGCGTACGTCGCGTCGCTCGGCGCCGGCCCGATCGTCCCGACCAAGAGCCAGGTCAGCCCTGAGGGCGCGGACGTCGCCAAGGGCGGCGACCTGTTCCGTACCAACTGCGCTCAGTGCCACAACTTCACCGGCGAGGGCGGTGCCCTGACGAAGGGCAAGTACGCCCCCAGCCTTGAGGGCGTGGACCCGAAGCACATGTACGAGGCCATGCAGACCGGTCCTCAGAGCATGCCGTCCTTCCCGGACTCGACGATGCCCAATCAGCAGAAGAAGGACATCATCGCGTACATCCAGACCGTGAACAGCGCGCAGGCTGAGAGCCCCGGTGGCCTCAAGCTGGGCGGGCTCGGTCCGGTCAGCGAGGGTCTGTTCGGCTGGATCTTCGGGCTCGGCGCACTGATCGCAGTTGCCGTCTGGGTCGCGGCCCACACCGCTAAGGCCAAGAAGTCATGAGTAGCCAAGAGATTCCAGAAGAGAACCTGCCCGCAGAGCAGGTCCCCGCGCACGGCGCGGTAGAGGGCGCGGACGATCCGTTCGCCGACCCGGGGCTGCCGGCCCACCAGCCGCGCATCCAGGACATCGACGAACGGGCCGCAGACCGGTCCGAGCGCGCCGTCGCGTTCATGTTCACGCTGTCCATGCTGGCGACGGTCGGCTTCATCGCCTCCTTCGTCATCTTCCCGGTCGACAAGATCGTCTACATCTTCCCGTTCGGTCATGTGAGTGCGCTCAACTTCTCCCTGGGGCTGACCCTGGGCGTGGCGCTCTTCGCGATCGGCGCGGGAGCCGTCCACTGGGCGCGCACCCTGATGTCCGACGTGGAGGTCGCCGACGATCGGCACGCGATCTCTGCCGAGCCCGAGGTCAAGGCGAAGGTTCTCGCCGACTTCGCGGCCGGTGCCGAGGAGTCCGCGTTCGGCCGGCGCAAGCTGGTCCGCAACACCATGTTCGGCGCGCTGGCCCTGGTGCCGCTCGCCGGTGTGGTGCTGCTGCGCGACCTCGGTCCGCTGCCGGAGAAGAAGCTCCGCTCCACCCTGTGGGCCAAGGGCAAGCAGCTCATCAACATGAACACGATGGAGCCGCTTCGTCCCGAGGACGTGACCGTCGGTTCGCTGACCTTCGCCATGCCCGAGGGCCTGGAGGAGGACGCGGAAGACTTCCAGACGCAGATCGCCAAGGCTGCGCTGATGATCATCCGCATCGAGCCGTCCAACATCAAGGACAAGCGCGAGCGCGAGTGGGCCCACGAGGGCATCGTGGCCTTCTCGAAGATCTGCACCCACGTCGGCTGCCCGATCAGCCTGTACGAGCAGCAGACCCACCACGTGCTCTGCCCGTGCCACCAGTCAACCTTCGACCTCTCCGACGGCGCCCGCGTCATCTTCGGTCCGGCCGGTCACGCCCTTCCGCAGCTGCGGATCGGCGTGAACAGCGAGGGTAACCTCGAGGCGCTCGGTGACTTCGATGAGCCCGTCGGTCCTGCATTCTGGGAGCGCGGATGAGTACTGCGACCGATACGAAGCGCAAGGCGCCCGCCGGTGAGAAGATGGCCGACTGGGCGGACGGCCGGCTCGGGATCTACTCCCTGGCCAAGGCCAACATGCGCAAGATCTTCCCGGACCACTGGTCCTTCATGCTGGGCGAGATCTGCCTCTACAGCTTCATCATCATCATCCTCACGGGTGTGTATCTGACGCTGTTCTTCCACCCGAGCATGAACGAGGTCGTCTACCACGGCCCGTACGAGCCCATGCAGGGCATCCGGATGTCCGAGGCCTACGCCTCGACGCTGGACATCAGCTTCGACGTCCGCGGTGGTCTGCTGGTCCGGCAGATCCACCACTGGGCCGCGCTGATCTTCCTGGCCGGCATGTTCGTGCACATGATGCGTGTCTTCTTCACGGGCGCGTTCCGCAAGCCGCGTGAGATCAACTGGCTGTTCGGCTTCCTGCTGTTCGTGCTCGGTATGTTCACCGGCTTCACCGGCTACTCGCTCCCGGACGACCTGCTCTCGGGTACGGG
Organism: Streptomyces sp. NBC_01260; assembly: GCF_036226405.1. Classification (NCBI taxonomy): domain Bacteria; kingdom Bacillati; phylum Actinomycetota; class Actinomycetes; order Kitasatosporales; family Streptomycetaceae; genus Streptomyces; species Streptomyces sp. NBC_01260. The sequence goes on from NZ_CP108464.1 coordinate 6,358,595, forward strand.
TGTCCGCTTCACCCAGGGCGCGATCCTGGCCACGCCGGTCGTCGGCACGTACATCTCGATGTTCCTGTTCGGCGGGGAGTTCCCCGGTGGCGACATCGTCGCCCGGTTCTACTCGATCCACATCCTGCTGCTGCCCGGCATCATGATGGGCCTGCTGGTGGCACACCTGATCCTGGTCTTCTACCACAAGCACACGCAGTTCGCGGGTCCCGGCCGGACCAACAAGAACGTCGTCGGCATGCCGCTGCTCCCGGTGTACATGGCGAAGGCCGGAGGATTCTTCTTCCTGGTCTTCGGCGTCATCGCCGTCATGGCGGCCATCGCCTCGATCAACCCGATCTGGGCCATCGGCCCGTACCGCCCGGACCAGGTGTCCACCGGCGCCCAGCCCGACTGGTACATGGGCTTCGCCGAGGGTCTGATCCGAGTGATGCCCGGCTGGGAGATCAACCTCTGGGGTCACACGCTCGTCCTGGGTGTGTTCATCCCGCTGATGGCCTTCGGACTGGTGCTCGCGATCATCGCGGTCTACCCGTTCATCGAGTCCTGGATCACCGGGGACAAGCGCGAGCACCACATTCTGGACCGCCCGCGCAACGCTCCCACCCGTACGGCCTTCGGCGTGGCCTGGATCACCGAGTACATCATCGTCTTCATCGGCGGCGGCAACGACCTGTGGGCCACGCACTTCCACCTGTCGCTGAACGCCATCTCGTGGTTCGTCCGGATCTTCATCTTCGTGGGCCCGGTCATCGCGTTCATCGCCACCCGGCGGATCTGCCTCGGCCTTCAGCGCCGGGACAAGGAGAAGGTGCTGCACGGGCGCGAGTCCGGGCTCATCAAGCGCCTGCCGCACGGTGAGTTCGTCGAGGTCCACGAGCCGCTCTCACCCGCGGCGCTGCACACGCTCACCGCGCACGAGCAGTACAAGCCGCTCGAGATCGGCCCGACGGTCGACGAGAACGGTGTCGAGCGCAAGGTGTCCCTGGTCCACAAGGTGCGGGCCAGGCTCAGCCAGAGCCTGTACGGCGAGGACAACCAGATCGCCAAGCCCTCTGCCGAGGAGTACAAGGAGATCAACAGCGGCCACGGCCACCACTGATCACCTGAACTGATCGCCACAGCAGGAGCCCCGCCCATCCATACGATGGACGGGGCTCTTCGCTGTCCCCCGCGCTCGATAGGGTGGTCACATCCCTTTATCGGCTGTGGACCCCAGGAGCGGACCATGAACGTTGTGACCCCGGTCGGCGGCGACAGCGTGGCGGCTCGTACCTGGCCCGGCGTGCTGACCCCGCTGCTGCGCGGCGAGGACCTGAGCGCCGACGACACCGCGTGGGCGATGGACCGCATCATGAGCGGTGAGGCGACCGACGTGCAGATCGCCGGCTTCGCGGTGGCCCTGCGCGCCAAGGGCGAGACCGTCACGGAGGTCACCGGTCTGGTCCGTGCGATGTACGAGCACGCCACCACGATTCACGTGCCCGGCCGTACGGTCGACATCGTCGGCACCGGTGGCGACATGGCCAAGACGGTCAACATCTCCACCATGTCCGCGATCGTCGTGGCGGGGGCCGGGGCCAAGGTCGTCAAGCACGGCAACCGCGCCTCCTCCTCGGCCAGCGGCTCCTCCGACGTACTGGGCAAGCTCGGCGTCAATCTGGATCTGCCCCCGCAGCGCGTCGTCGAGGTGGCCGAGGAGGCGGGCATCACCTTCTGCTTCGCGGTGAAGTTCCACCCCGCCCTGCGGTACGCGGCGAAGGCCCGGGCGGAGCTGGGCGCCCCGACCACCTTCAACATTCTCGGTCCGCTCACCAATCCGGCCCAGGTGCGCTCCCAGGCCATCGGGGTCGCCGACCTGCGGATGGCACCCATCGTCGCGGGCGTGCTCGCCGAACGCGGCAACTCCGCGCTGGTCTTCCGCGGCGACGACGGCCTGGACGAGCTGACCACCACCGCGACCTCCAGGGTCTGGGTGGCCCGGGACGGCGTCGTGCGCGAGCAGGCCTTCGACCCGCGCGACGTCGGCCTGGAGCTGGTACCGGTGGAAGCGCTGCGCGGCGCCGACGCCTCGTACAACGCCGATGTGGCCCGCCGGCTGCTGGCCGGCGAGACCGGTCCCGTACGGGAGGCCGTCCTGCTCAACGCGGCGGCGGCCCTGGTCGCGCTGGACCAGGGGGAGGGCACGCTTACCGAGCAGCTCGCCGCCGGTATCGCGAAGGCCGCCGAGTCCATCGACTCCGGGTCCGCCGGGCGGGCGCTGGAGAGATGGGTCAGGGCCAGCAACGCCTGAGCGCAGGGAATGTGAAGCAGGGCGCAGTCCATGATCTGGACTGCGCCTTGCGCGTTCACCCACGTATGGCAAGATGCTGGGCAGGTCATGAGTGACAGCGACTACGGCCCCGGCCCGCTGTCCGGCAACCCTCCGTCCGTGGCGGGGTGCCCCGGGTGAAGACCAGGCCGTAGGCAGCGAGGTCTGCGGCAAGCGCGGACCCCTCGACGTCGTGAGACGTCCACCCGTGGGGTCCTGGTCCTCAGGGAGCCTCTGTGAGCAAGCGAATGCGATAGGGCTTTTCGGCCCTCCTCCGCACACCCTTCTTCTTCCTTCCGTGCTGCCGCGTATCCGCGGGCACGCGGAATTCGCCTGCCTGTTACGGGAGTTCGTCATGTCTGTCTTCACCGCTGCCGCCGACCAGTCCATTTGTGCCCCGTTGCCCGTTCTGGGGAAGGATGTGACGGTTCCGCTGGTGACCGGCGGTGAGGTCACGTACGCCGCGCTGGACTACGCCGCCAGCGCCCCGGCCCTGCAGCGGGTGTGGGACGACGTCGCCGCGTACGCGCCGTACTACGGCAGCGTCCACCGCGGCGCCGGATACCTCTCGCAGCTCTCCACGGACCTCTTCGAGAGCAGCCGGGTCACCGTCGCGGAGTTCCTCGGCTGCCGCGCCGACGATCAGGTGGTCTTCACCCGGTCGACCACCGACTCGCTCAACCTGCTGGCCGCGGCGGTTCCCGCCGACTGCCAGGTCTTCGTCTTCGAGACCGAGCACCACGCGTCGCTGCTGCCCTGGCGCGACGCCCGCGTGACCTACCTGAACGCCCCGCGCACCCCCGCCCAGGCCGTCGCCGCGCTGGAGCGGGCACTCGCCGACCGCGATCCTTCCCCGAGCTCTCAGCTTCGTTCGAGCAGGGGAGGCCCCACTGGTCCCGCGCTGGTCTGCGTCACCGGCGCCTCCAATGTCACCGGTGAGCTGTGGCCGGTCAAGGAGCTCGCCGCCGCCGCGCACGCTCACGGCGCGCGGATCGTGCTGGACGCCGCGCAGCTGGCCCCGCACCACCCCGTCGACATCGCCGAGCTGGACGTCGACTGGGTCGCCTTCTCCGGACACAAGCTGTACGCGCCGTTCGGCTCGGGCGTCCTGGCCGGCCGCTCCGACTGGCTGCGCGACGCCGACCCCTACCTGGCCGGCGGCGGCGCCTCCCGCAAGGTGGCCCGGCGGGCCGGCGGCGGGGTGGACGTCGAGTGGCACACCACCGCCGCCCGCCACGAGGCAGGTTCCCCCAACGTCATCGGCGTCTACTCCATCGCCTCCGCCTGCAAGGCGCTCACCGAGGCCGGATTCGAGGGCCTGGTCGCCCGGGAGCAGCAGCTCGTCACCGCGGTCCGTGCCGGACTCGCCGAGGTCCCCGCGGTCAAGGTGCTCTCGTTGTTCGGCGACGACGCCCCGCGGGTCGGCGTCATCTCCTTCGTGGTGGAGGGCTGGAACAGCTCGCACTTCGCCGCGGCGCTCTCCGCGGAGTACGGCATCGGGGTGCGCGACGGACTGTTCTGCGCCCACCCGCTGGTGCGCACCCTGCTCGGCAGCGACCCGCAGGACGTCGGCGAGTGCGGTGCGCCTGAGGCCGATCCGGGGGAGAGGTCGCTCAACGCGATCCGGGTCAGCTTCGGTGCCGGCACGCCGGACGAGCACATCGAGCGCTTCGTGCGGGCGGTCAAGGAGCTGGTGAGCGAGGGCGCCCAGTGGAAGTACCGCACCGAGGGCGGCCGTTGCGTCCCGGACCGGGGTACCGCCCAGGTCTGAGGGGCGCAGAACGCGTTCGGCCGGGTACGGACAGCTGTCCGTACCCGGCCGAACGTATGTACCTATGCGTCCAGGCCGATGGCGAAGGCCGCCTCCAGGTCGTGCTGCGAGTACGTACGGAACGCCACGTGGGTGTCGGTCCCCTCGACGCCGGGGATCTTGCTGATCCGGCCGGGGATGACGTCGGCCAGATCGTCGTGCTTGGCCACCCGGACCATGGCGATCAGGTCGTACGTACCGGTGACCGAGAAGACCTCGCTGACGCTGTCCAGCGCTGCGACGGCCTCGGCGATCTCGGGAATCCGGTCCACACTGGTCTTGATGAGCACGATCGCGGTGATCACGGCTGGCTTTCTCCCTCGGTGGCCGTGGCTGGAGATCTCACTCTAGCGCCACGCCGGTAGCGCCCCCAGGCGTAGAGGAAGCCGATGGCGAAGCCGACCACATGAGCGAGATAGGCCACGCCGGGGCCGCTGCCGGCGCCCTTGGCGGCCAGCCACTGCAGCACGAACCAGAAGATCAGCACGATCCAGGCGGGGAAGCGCAGCGGCAGGAAGAGCAGGAACGGGAACACGCTGGTGACCCGGGCCCTGGGGAAGAGGTAGAGGAAGGCGCCCAGTACCGCCGAGATCGCCCCGGACGCGCCGACGAGCGTCTCGTCGGACGTGGCGTGCGCGGCCGCGTAGGCGAGCAGGGCGAGGTAGCCGCAGCCGAGGTAGAAGAACGCGAACTCGGTGTGGCCCATGCGCTCCTCGGCCATCGCTCCGAACACGTACAGGAACAGTATGTTGCCGAGCAGATGCAGCCAGCTGCCGTGCACGAAGAGCGCGGTCAGCGGCGTGAGCAGGGCGTGGGCGGAGCCGTCCCAGAGTTCGCTCGGGATCACGCCCCAGCGCTCGAAGTACCCGGCCTGGGCGGACAGCAGGGCGTCCGCGCTGCCGTACACCGGGTTGAGCCCGGAGAGCGGGCTGATCGCGAAGACCACGCAGCACAGGGCGATGAGGGCGTACGTCACCGGCGGCCCGCCCGAGGTGGCCGCCCGCAGGAGTCTGCCGGCCGCAGCCCGCCGATCGATCATGAACAGAGCATGACGCAACTGGAGGGAACAGGACAGACCGCCTCGCCGTGCCGGTGGTATGCGGCGAGGCCGTAGGGTTACGGCAGGACATCCGCAGTTCGACGGCGCACCGCGAAGATCCTTATGTGGCAGCACGAGGCCCGACGAAAGAGGACGCAACGATGACGACGGTTCCCCAGCCGACCGAGGCGACCCGCTGGCGCTGCACGCTCTGCGGAAACCTCACGCGATTCGACGTGACGCGCTCCTCCAAGGTCGTCGAATACGTCCATCTCGACCTGGCCGGGGAGTCGAGCGTCGAGGAACGCGAGGTGGTCAGTGAGACCATCGAGTCGGTGCGCTGTCGTTGGTGCAACGCGGTGGACCAGATCGAGCTAGTCGACAGGCCCGGTGCCGACTCCTGACGGGGCCGTGCGGACATACAGTTTGAGGTGACGGATGGTGGAGCAGCCCGCTGGCGGCGCCGCGTCGGCCGATGCGGCCGACGATGCCGTGGAGGTGCTCGACCGCCCGCTGCCCGAAGGTGTACGGCGTCGGGTCGTCGCGCTGGTCTCGGACGCGTTCGGCGGCCTCACGGTCACCGAACTCCCGGCCCAGCTCAGACAGTACGCCCGCTTCACGCCGACCCGGCGTGCCAAGTTCGCCGGGAACGCGATGGCGGCCGCCCTGGAGGGCGACGCCGCGTTCCGCCGGCGCATCGGCGAACGGCTGAGGGAGACCCAGCCGGAGCTGAGTGCCGCCCTGGAGGCCGGCTCGCCGCCCGCCGCCGCCGACCCCGTCGATGTGGCCGCCGCGGCCTATGTGCTCCGTCCGGCCGGCTGGGTGAAGCTCCTCGCCGCCGCGGGTGAGGAGGCGCAGCGGGCCGACGCCGAGCGGGCCGACGACGAGATCCGGCGCGAACTGGGACGGCTGAGCGAGGAACTCGCCCAGGCCCGCGCCCAGACGAGGAGCGAGACCGAACGGCTCCGCAGTGACCTCGACGCGGCCCGCAAGGAGGCCGAGTCGCTCCAGCGCAAACTGCGCAGCGCGGCCAACGAGGTGAAGCGCGGCGAGGCCGCGCTGCGCCAGGGCAGGGCCGAGAGCGACGCCGTACGGGCCGAGGCGGCCGCCCAGGTCTCGGCGGCGGAGAGCGAGACCCGGAGGCTGCGGGCCCGGCTCGGCGAGGCGGAGGCGTCCGTCGAGGCGGGGCGCCGGGCCGCCCGCGAGGGGCGGTCGGTCGAGGACATGCGGCTGCGGCTGCTGCTCGACACGGTGCTCGAAGCGGCCGGCGGACTGCGCCGCGAACTGGCCCTGCCGCCGTCCTCGATGCGCCCCGCGGACACCGTCGACGCCGTCGAGCCGGGCCGGATGTCACCCAAGGACATTGCCGCCAGAGCCCTTTCGGACACCGATCCGGCGCTGCTGGACCAACTCCTCGCGCTGCCGCAGGCGCACCTCATCGTGGACGGCTACAACGTCACCAAGACCGGCTATCCGCAGCTTCCGCTGGAGAAGCAGCGGCTGCGGCTGCTGGGCGGCCTGTCGATGCTCGCCGCCCAGACGGGCGCCGAGATGACCTGCGTCTTCGACGGGGCCGAGCTGGCCGCTCCGGTGCTGCTCGCGCCGCCCCGGGGGGTGCGGGTGCTGTTCAGCAGGGCGGGGGTCACCGCGGACGAGCTCATCCGGCAGCTCGCGCGCGCCGAACCGTCCGGGCGGCCCGTCGTGGTGGTCTCGACCGACCGCGAGGTGGCCGACGGAGTGGCGAAGGCGGGGGCCAGGCCCGTTGCGTCCCTCTTGCTCCTGAAGCGGCTTTCGCGCGTTTAGCGAGACTTGTTGCGGCTCGTCGGAAATTACGGAACGGGCCGTCAATTCACCGCTACACGCAGTGTGGTGCGGGTAAAGAAGTGCCCGCTGTGACGAGATTTTTCCTGCGAGGATTTGAACTGATCACAGGATGGTCACTATGGTCGGGCCTCGAACCTTCGCACGGTTGATCACCCATCCGGGGTGGCAGTGAAGGAACCGCCGAGTCCGTGATCTGCACGGAGCCGGGGATTCATGTCCCCCACAGCCCGGTAGGCGGCTCGAGGAAGAAGGAGCTCGCCTTCGTGGCGTCCCACCGTCGACCCAAGAACCCGAGCCGCACCCGTGTGACCGTGCTCACCGCGACCGCCGCTGCGGCCGTGGCCCTGACCTCCCAGGCCGCTCACGCCGACCCCAAGCCGACCAAGAGCGAGGTCAAGGCGGAGGTCGACAAGCTCTACCACGAGGCGGAGGCGGCCACCGAGCAGTACAGCGGGGCCAAGGAGAAGCAGGAGAAGCTCGAGAAGCAGGTCGGCGCGCTGCAGGACAAGGTGGCGCGCGGTCAGGAGGAGCTCAACACGCTCCGTGCCGGGCTCGGTTCGATCGCCGCCGCGCAGTACCGCTCGGGTGGCATCGACCCCTCGGTGCAGCTCTTCCTCGCCTCGGACCCGGACAGCTTCCTCGACCAGGCCTCCTCGCTGGACCAGTTGACGGCCAAGCAGGCCGAGTCGCTGACGAAGATCCAGGAGAAGCAGCGGTCCCTCGCGCAGGAGCGCAAGGAGGCCCAGGACAAGCTGAACGACCTCGCGGACGTCCGCAAGACGCTCGGCGAGAAGAAGAAGCAGCAGCAGGGCAAGCTCGCCGAGGCCCAGAAGGTGCTCAACACCCTGACCGCCGCCGAGCGCGCGAAGATGCGCGAGGACGACCTGCGCGCCAGCCGCTCCGCCGGCGACCGGGTCGACCTGGGCAGCGAGGTCCCCGCCTCCGCCCGTGGAGCCGCCGCCCTTCAGGCTGCCTCCACCCAGCAGGGCAAGCCGTACGTCTCCGGCGGTACCGGCCCCAACTCGTTCGACTGCTCGGGTCTGACCCAGTGGGCCTACCACCAGGCCGGTGTCGAGATCACCCGCACCACGTACACCCAGATCAACCAGGGCACCCAGATCGGGCGCAGCCAGTTGAAGCCCGGGGACCTGGTCTTCTTCAGCAACACCTCGCACGTGGCCCTCTACGCGGGCAACAACACCGTGCTGCACGCCCCGAAGCCGGGTGCCGTGGTCCGCTTCGAGTCGATGAACACCGTCGGCAGCTACCAGACCGCCGTGCGCATCTGATCACGCCCGAACGGGCGAATTCCCGCGCCCCGTACTGACTGCCCGCCCCGCCGGAGACCACAGGTCACCGGCGGGGCGTCGCTGTTTGTGCCTCCCGTCCGTCCGGCGCGGCTTTTGTTCGCTCCGTGATCGCGCGACTACTGTCTGGCTGCCGCGTGGCTCCATGTGTCGGTCCGCCCGCCCCGGGTGGCAGGGGCTGCGCACATCTGCGTACAGCGGAAGGGAGTGCGGCGTCCTGTGGTGTCCCATCGCCGTTCCACACAGCCCGGCCTGAACCGGAGCGCCCGGGCCACTGTCCTGTCGGCCGCGGCGGCGACCGCCGCCGCGACGCTCGGCGCGGCCACCGCGAACGCCGAACCGCAGGACACCCGGCAGAGCGCCGGGGCCCGGGTGGACCGCCTCTACGCCGAGGCCGAGCAGGCCACCGAGCAGTACAACAAGGCCGGTGAGGACGTGAGACGGCTGCGCGGTGAGGTGGACCGGGCGCAGGACCGGGCGGCCCGGGGGCAGGAGCGCGTCAACGCGATGCGTACGGAACTCGGTTCCGCGGCCCGTGCGCAGTACCGGTCCGGCGGCATCGACCCCTCGCTCGCCCTGCTGCTCTCCTCCGATCCGGACAACTACCTCGACCGGGCCGCCGTGCTGGGCCGGGTGAACGACAGCCGGGCCAACACCCTGGCCGAACTCCGCAGGGCCCAGCGGGTGCTGGCCCAGACCCGGGCGGAGGCCGCCGGTTCGCTCGCGGACCTGGAGCGCGGCCGCGCGGCCGTCAGCCGCCACAAGCGGACCGTCGTGCGCAAGCTCACCGAGGCCAGGCGGCTGCTGAAATCACTTCCCGGCGCCGACCGGGCGGCGTTCGAGCGGGCCTCGCGCACCGGCCGGGACACCGGGGCCGGGACGGTGGCCGGACTCCCGGCGGGCTCGGCGAGGGCGGCGGCCGCCGTCATGGCCGTCCACCGGGCGCTGGGCCGCCCGTATGTCTGGGGCGCGAGCGGGCCCTTCGGATTCGACTGCTCCGGGCTGATGCAGTGGGCGTACGCACAGGCCGGGGTCAGCCTGCCCCGCACCTCGCAGGCCCAGCGGTACGCCGGCCGGATGGTGCCGCTCTCCGAGGCCCGGCCCGGCGATCTGGTCACCTACCGCGCGGACGCCAGTCATATCGGGATGTATGTGGGGAACGGCCAGGTCATCCATGCCCCGTACCCCGGCGCCCCGGTCCGCTACGACCCCGTCGGCATGATGCCCGTCTCCTCGGTCACCCGGGTCTGACCCTTACCCTCGTTCCTGTGGCTGATCAGGGGCGTACCGCGGAGCGGGCGCGTGGTGGACGACGGCGCGCGGCGGGCGCCGTGCTCGCCGCGCTGTTGTGCGCCTCCGCCTGCTCGGCCCCGGCCACTGACGTCCCGGACACCACCGCCGCCGATATCCGCGCCACCCTGGACCGCCGGGCCGCCGCGGTGCTGCACCACGACCCGGACGCCTATGCCGCGGTCGTCGCCCGGGACGCCACCGATCTGCGGGCCTCGCAGCGCAGGGAGCTCGGCCATCTCGCGGACATGCCGATCGGCTCCTGGACGTACCGGCTCGACGATGTCTCGCCGCACGGCGCGGACCGGGCCACCGCCGAGGTCCGGCTCGGCTACCGGATCAAGGGTTACGACAGCGCGCCGGTCTCCGTGGACCGGGTCCTCGACCTGGAACGGGACCCGGCGGACGGCCGCTGGTACCTGACCGCCGACCGCCCGGCGGAGGGCGGCGGCCGGCAGCTCTGGCAGCAGGGCGATGTCGAGGTGGTGCGCGGCACGCACAGCCTGGTGCTGGGCGTCGGCCGCCCCCGCGAGGAGCTGACCGGGATCGCGGCCACCGCGGACCGGGCGGTTCCCGCCGTCTCCGACGCCTGGCCGGAGCGCTGGGCCGGGCGCGTGGTGGTGCTGGTCCCGGACACCGTGCAGGACATGGCGGAGCTGCTCGGGTCGCCCGCCGCGAACTACCGGGGCATAGCGGCCGTCACCACCGGCGAGACCGGCGGCTCGGGCACGGCGCCCGCGGACCGGGTGATCGTGAACCCGAAGGCGTACGCGATGCTCGGCACCTTCGGGCAGCGCGTCGTCCTCACCCACGAGACCACCCATGTCGCCACCCGCACCCGCACCTCCGCCGCCACCCCGACCTGGCTCTCCGAGGGGTTCGCGGACTGGGCGGCCTACCGGGACGGGGACCGCACCGCCGCCGAGATCGCGCCCGAACTGGCGGAGGCCGTCCGGCGCGGGGAACTGCCCGCCGCCCTGCCCATCGACGAGGACTTCGGCTTCACCGAGGACCCGGACCGGCTGGCGAAGGCCTACGAGGGCGGCTGGCTGGCCTGCGAGCTCATCGCCGACCACTGGGGCGAGGAGGAGCTGTTCGCCTTCTACCGGGCCGTCGGGGGGCACTCAGGGCGGGACGGAGCGGTGGAGCAGGCCCTGCACGAGGTGCTCGGCACGACTCCGCAGGACTTCACGGCGCGCTGGCGGGAGTACGTTCGGGACCGGCTCGGCTGACCTCGGGGGCCGGCCGCGTCACCGTGTCACGCCACAGCCGCCCGCCCGCGATCAGCGTCGCGGCGACCAGCAGTCCGTTGCGCAGGAACATCAGGGTCACGCCCGTCGCGTCGCTCGTCACCACATGGACGAACCCGAGCGGGAACTCCAGCTGGGTGACGCCCGTCGCCGCCAGCACCAGACAGGCCGGCAGCGTCATCCGGCTCTCCCGGAAGACCAGGCACACCGCGGCCAGACCGACCAGCCACAGCATGTACTGGGGGCTGATCACCCGGCTCGTGGTGGTGAACAGCAGCACCGCGGTGAACGCCGCGTCCGCCGGCGTACTCACACCGAACGTGCGCGCCTTCAGCCGCCACACCAGCAGCCAGCCGAACGCCACCACGCTCAGCCCCAGCGCGAGCGTGCTCACCAGCGGCACGTGCGGGCCCAGGAACTCCAGCGAGCCGTAATGCAGCTCCACCCGGCCCTGCCAGCCGAACTGCCGCGCCACATGGAAGACCAGCGCACCCAGCGACTCGACCTCGGTGCCCCGGTCGCGCTGGAAACCGAGAAAGGCCAGCGCGCCGGGCGCCGCCAGAGCGCACAGCGCCAGCAGCCCGAGCGCCGTCCCGGCCGCGGTCGCCCACGCCAGGCGCGTCCGGCGCCCGCGAGCCGTACCGGCGAGCAGCAGCGCCGGCCACACCTTCAGCAGCGCCCCGACCGCCGCCAGCGCCCCCAGCACCCGTGGATGCCGCACCCCGGCCAGCAGCGCCGCCACCGCGACGGCCGTCACCATCACGTCGTACCGGGCGTACGCGGTCGTACCGAGCAGCGGCACCCCCGCGACCCACACCCAGGCCCCGGCCGTCCGACGGGCGGTGCCCCGGCCCGCGTACAGCAGCAGACCCAGCACCAGCGCGTCGCAGAGGAACGCCAGGACGAAGAAGGCCGAGGCGTAGTCCAGGAACGGCAGCAGGGCGGGGGAGAGGATCGCGAGTGCCGCGAGCGGCGGGTACTGCCAGGTGACGTCGGACTGCGGGTAGCTGCCCGAGCGCAGCACGTCGTACCAGCCCTGGTAGATCACCGACACGTCGCTCGTCACGTCGGGGCCCGGCAGCGTGATCACCTTGATGACGCAGAGCAGCAGGAGAGCCCTGGTGAGGGCCCACACCACGAAGGCCGGTTGTGCGCTGCTCGAACCCGTCATGTCCCGCCCTCGTCCGTTCCATCGGTGGTACGACAGGACATGATGCCCGGCGGGTCCGTGCGAGAGCCACGAGGCGGGGCCGCCCGGTACTGTCGGCGGCGATGGACAAGACCCTGATCGTGACCAACGACTTCCCGCCCCGCCCCGGTGGCATCCAGGCGTTCCTGCACAACATGGCGCTCCGGCTGGACCCGGACCGGATCGTTGTCTACGCCTCCACCTGGAAGCGCGGCCCCGAGGGCGCCGCGGCCACCGCCGCCTTCGACGCCGAGCAGCCCTTCACCGTGGTCCGCGACCGCACGACGATGCTGCTGCCGACCCCGCGGGTGACCCGGCGCGCCGTCCAGCTGCTGCGCACCCACGGCTGCTCGTCCGTCTGGTTCGGCGCCGCCGCCCCGCTCGGGCTGATGGCACCGGCCCTGCGCCGGGCCGGTGCGCGCCGGCTGGTCGCCACCACCCACGGGCACGAGGCCGGCTGGGCCCAGCTGCCCGCCTCCCGGCAGCTGCTGCGGCGGATCGGCGAGGGCACGGACACCGTCACCTATCTCGGCGAGTACACCAGGTCCCGGATCGCCGCCGCGCTCACCCCGGCGGCGGCGGAGCGCATGGTCCAGCTGCCGCCCGGCGTGGACGAGAAGACCTTCCACCCGGAGTCCGGGGGCGATCTGGTCCGGGCCCGGCTCGGGCTCACCGACCGGCCGGTCGTCGTCTGCGTGTCCCGGCTGGTGCCCCGCAAGGGCCAGGACACCCTGATCCTCGCGATGCCCGCGATCCTGGCCGAGGTGCCCGACGCCGTCCTGCTGATCGTCGGCGGCGGACCGTACGCGGGGGAGCTGAGGAAGCTGGCCGCCGGGACCGGAGTGCTGGACTCGGTGCGGTTCACCGGAGCGGTGCCCTGGGCGGAACTGCCCGCGCACTACGGGGCCGGTGACGTCTTCGCGATGCCGTGCCGCACCCGGCGCGGCGGTCTCGACGTGGAGGGCCTCGGCATCGTCTACCTGGAGGCGTCCGCGACCGGGCTGCCGGTGGTGGCGGGCGACTCGGGCGGCGCCCCGGACGCGGTGCTCGACGGCGAGACCGGCTGGGTGGTGCGCGGCGGTTCGGCCGAGGAGGCGGCGGAGCGGATCGTCGCGCTGCTCGGCGACGCGGAGCTGCGCCGGCGGATGGGGGAGCGGGGCCGCGCCTGGGTCGAGGAGAAGTGGCGCTGGGACCTGCTGGCGGAGAAGCTCAGGGCGCTGCTCTGAGCGGGCGTCGGGCCACCCGGCGGCCTCCGGGCCCGTGCACGCGGAAGGGGCCGCCCGCACGAGATGCGCGGGCGGCCCCTTTTGGTGGTGCCCCGGTCAGGAGCGGTAGATCGATTCGACCTCGTCCGCGAAGTCCTTCGCCACCACGTTCCGCTTCAGCTTCAGCGACGGCGTGATGTGGCCCGCCTCCTCGGTGAACTGGGCGGCCAGGATGCGGAACTTGCGTACGGACTCGGCCTTGGACACCGCGGCGTTGCCGTCGTCGACCGCCCGCTGCACCTCGGCCAGCAGCTCCGGGTCCTCGCGCAGCGACAGGGCGGTGGAGCCGACCGGCTTGCCGTGCTCCTCGGCCCAGCGGCCCAGGAACTCCTGGTCCAGCGTCACCAGCGCGCCCACGAACGGGCGTCCGTCGCCGACCACCATGCACTCCGCCACCAGGGCGTGCCCGCGGATGCGGTCCTCGATGACGGCGGGAGCGACGTTCTTGCCGCCCGCCGTGACGATGATCTCCTTCTTGCGGCCGGTGATCGCGAGATAGCCGTCCTCGTCGAGGGTGCCGATGTCGCCGGTGTGGAACCAGCCGTCGGCCAGCGCCTCGGCCGTCGCCACCTCGTTGTTCCAGTACCCGGAGAACAGGTGCTCGCCGTGCAGCAGCACCTCGCCGTCGTCGGCGATCCGCACGACCGAGCCGGGCAGCGGCTGGCCGACCGTGCCGATCTTCTGGCGGTCCCACGGGTTGAACGCGGTGGCCGCGCACGTCTCGGTCAGGCCGTAGCCCTCCAGGACGGTGAAGCCGATCCCGCGGTAGAAGTGCCCGAGCCGCTCGCCGAGCGGCGCACCGCCGGAGATCGCGTACTCGCCGCGTCCGCCGAGCACGGCCCGCAGCTTGCTGTAGACGAGCCGGTCGAACACCTTGTGCTTGAACCGCAGGCCCACGGACGGACCCTGCGGTGTGCCCAGCGCGCGGCTGTAGGCGATCGCCGTGTTCGCGGCCTTGTCGAAGATCTTGCCCTTGCCGTCGGCCTGGGCCTTGGCGCGCGCCGAGTTGTAGACCTTCTCGAAGACCCGCGGCACCCCGAGGATCAGGGTCGGCCGGAACGCGGCCAGTTCATCGGTGAGGTTCTTGATGTCCGGTACGCAGCCGAGCTTGATCGGGGCCATCACGGAGGCGACCTCGACCAGCCGTCCGAAGACGTGCGCGGCCGGCAGGAAGAGCAGGACGGAGCACTCGCCGGTACGGAAGAGGGGCTTGAGCCGTTCCACCACGTTGCCGCACTCCGCGAAGAAGCTGCGGTGCGTGAGCACACAGCCCTTGGGGCGTCCGGTGGTGCCCGAGGTGTAGACGATGGTGGCCGGGTCGTCGGCCTTGGCGCTCCTGCTGCGCAGATCCACGGTCTCCTCGGAGACCTCCGTACCCGAAGCGGTGAGCACGCCGACCGCACCCTTGTCGATCTGCCACACATGGCGCAGCTCCGGCAGCCGGTCGCGCACGGAGGCCACGGCCTCGGTGTGCGCGTCGCTCTCCACCAGGACCGCGACGGCGCCCGAGTCGCCGAGGATCCACTGGACCTGCTCGGCCGAACTGGTCTCGTACACCGGCACGGTGACGGCGCCCGCGCTCCAGATCGCGAAGTCCAGCAGCACCCACTCGTAGCGGGTGCGGGACATCAGGGCGACCCGGTCGCCGGGTTCGACACCGGCGGCGATCAGCCCCTTGGCGGCGGCTCTGACCTCGGTCAGGAACTGCGTGGCGGTGACGTCGGTCCAGACGCCCGCCACTTTGCGGCTCATCACCGCGACATCGGGATGCTGAGCGGCATTGCGGCGGATGAGATCCGTCAGGTTGCCGTCCGCGGGGACCTCGTACAGGGCCGGAAGGCTGAACTCGCGCAAGACTGCTGCTCCTCATCGGGCTCCGGTGCCACGGCTCTGTGTGACGCACCGGCTGCGGTCCAAGATGGCGGGTGCTCAGTGGGGTGAGCACGACTGGACTGCCCGGACGTTACCCACCAGTACTCGGTTCCGGATAGGGGGTTCCGGCCAGATGTCTTACGCGTCACACATAGAGGCGGGCCTTTCGCGCACAGTAGTGCACCCCGGCCGGGCCCTGGAAGTAACCGCAGGTCCGGTGGCCTCTACCCAGGCGGACGCCGGAGTCCTAGGGTGATCGTCATGGGAGCCGGACCGAACAGCCGGGGGGCCGCCGCCGGGCGGCGCACCCGAATTCACGTGGTCAGCGACGTGCACGGGAACACCGAGGCGCTGGCCCGCGCGGGGGACGGCGCCGACGCCCTCGTCTGCCTGGGCGACCTGGTGCTCTTCCTCGACTACGCCGATCACTCGCGCGGCATCTTCCCGGAACTCTTCGGGGTGGAGAGCGCCGACCGGATCGTCGCCCTGCGCACCGAACGCCGTTTCGAGGAGGCCCGGGACTTCGGCCGGGGCCTGTGGGCGGGCGTGGACCGCGACGCCGCGATCGTCTCGGCGGTGCGCAAGCAGTACGCCGAGATGTTCGCCGCGCTGCCCGCCCCGACGTACGCCACCTACGGCAACGTCGACATCCCCGGCCTGTGGCCCGAGTACGCCGGCCCCGGAACCACCGTCCTGGACGGCGAACGCGTCGAGATCGGCGGCCGCGTCTTCGGGTTCGTCGGCGGTGGCCTGCAGACCCCGATGCGCACCCCGTACGAGATCAGCGACGAGGAGTACGCCGCCAAGATCGAGGCGGTCGGCGAGGTCGACGTGCTCTGCACGCACATCCCGCCCGACGTCCCGGAGCTGACGTACGACACCGTGGCGCGCCGTTTCGAACGCGGCAGCCGGGCCCTGCTCGACGCCATCCGCCGGACCCGGCCCCGGTACTCCGTGTTCGGCCATGTCCACCAGCCCCTGGTCCGCCGGATGCGGATCGGCGCCACCGAGTGCGTGAACGTCGGCCACTTCGCCTCGACCGGCAGGCCGTGGGCGCTGGAGTGGTGACCGGGCCCGGCCGCACCGGGCGTCCCGGCAGGCCCTGGGCCGAGGCACGGCGCACACGCGATAGCCTTCTGGCGGCAGGCCTCTGCCGACCGACCGGTACACCGCACTGGAGGGCCACAGCGATGGCTGAACACACCAGCTCGAGCATCACCATCGAGGCGGCACCGGCCGACGTCATGGGCGTGATCGCCGACTTCGACCGCTATCCGGAATGGACCGGCGAGGTCAAGGAGGCCGAGGTGCTCGCCTCCGACGACCGCGGCCGCGCCGAGAAGGTCCGCCTGGTCCTCGACGCCGGGGCGATCAAGGACGACCACACCCTCGCGTACACCTGGATCGGCGACTACGAGGTCAGCTGGACCCTGGTCAAGTCCCAGATGCTGCGCGCCATCGACGGCTCCTACGCACTGGCCCCGCTCGGCGACGGCGACCGCACCGAGGTCACCTACCGGCTGACCGTCGACGTCAAGATCCCGATGCTCGGAATGATCAAGCGCAAGGCGGAGAAGGTCATCATCGACCGCGCCCTGGCCGGCCTGAAGAAGCGCGTCGAGTCCGTCCCGAAGGCCTGACCGGGTGCGTACGGTCCTGGTCACCGGCCCCGGCGGCTCCGGCCGTACCACCGTCGCGGCGGCGACCGCGCTGGCCGGCTCCCGCCGCGGCGCCCGCACCCTGCTGATCTCGGCGGACGCCATACCCGGCTTCCCCTCGGCCACCGAGCCCGCACAGGTCACCGACACCCTGTGGTCCGTCCGGACCGACTCCGCGGAGCACTTCCGCGGCGAACTCCTCGCCCTCCAGGACCAGCTGTCCGGTGTGCTCGGCCTGCTCGGCGGCAACCAGCTGGACGGTGAGGAGCTCACCGAACTCCCCGGCAGCGACCAGCTCGCCCTCCTGCAGAGCCTGCGCCGCGCCGCGCGGGGCGACTGGTCCCGCGACGGCTACGACCTCCTCGTCGTCGACCTGCCGCCGCTGCGTGAAGCCCTCGCCGTACTGGCCCTGCCCGAACAGCTGCGCCGCTATCTGCGCCGGCTGCTGCCCCAGGAGCGCCAGGCCGCACGCGCCCTGCGCCCGATGCTCGCCCAGCTGGCCGGCGTGCCCATGCCCGCACAGTGGCTGTACGAGGCGGCAGCCCGGCGCGACGCCGAACTGGCCGCCGTCCAGGCACTCATCGAGGACCGGGCCACCACACTCCGGCTGGTCGCCGAACCGGGCCCGGCCGCCGAGGACGCGCTGCGCACCGCCCGGACCGGACTCGCCCTGCAGGGACTGCGCGTCGATGCGCTGGTGGCCAACCGGGTGCTGCCCCGGCACTCCGCGGACCCCTGGTTCGCGGCGCTCGCCGCACAGCAGGAGAAGTGCCTCGACCACTGGCGCGAGGAGTGGGCCGCCGAAGCCCCGCCGGTGGAGGTGCCGCACCTGGGCCGTGACCCGCAGGGCCCCGACGACCTCACCGGTCTCACCAGCACCTCCGGTCCCACCGGCACCGATGACACGCTCGACGTGCCCATGGACGGCCGGGCCCCGGGCCGTGCCGAGGATCCCTGGTGGATCGAGGAATCCGGCGCGCCGGACGGGGCCGACGGCCCGGACGGAATACTGGTCTGGTGCCTGCGGCTGCCCGGAGCGGTCAAGAAGGACCTCCAGCTGGTCCGCCGCGGCAGCGAACTCCTGCTCACCGTCGGCCCGTTCCACCGCATCGTGCCCCTGGAGTCCGCGCTGCGCCGCTGCACCGTCTCCGGCGCCGCGCTCACGGACGGGGTGCTGCGCGTCCGGTTCACGCCCGACCCGGACCTGTGGCCCAGGACGAGCTGAACGGCTCACGGCCCGCCCTGTCACCGTTCGGGTAACGTCGTAGGTACGGGTCCCGTATGCCGGGCCGCCGGCCATCACGTCGCAGGAGTCCGCCATGAGCGAAGCCACCGATCGTCCCGTCGACGACGACGCGTGGGCGCAGGCCTGCGCCGAGGACCTCGCCGCCGAGAAGGCCCGCCGCCGTGCCGAGTACGGACCGCCGCCCGGCTCCGCGGCCGAGGAGCTGCGCAAGCTGATCGACGCGGTGGCCGACAAGGTCTCCTCCCTCCAGTCGCCGCTGTTCGGCATGGCGGCGCAGGGCGCGGTGCAGCAGGTCATCAAGCAGGCGAAGTCCGCGGTCGAACCCGTCATCGAACGCAATCCAGACGTTTTCGACCACATTGCCGCAGCCGGCGGCGAACTGCTCGCCGCCTACCGCTCCGCCGTCGAGGGTCAGGAACGCCGCTGGACCCAGGGCGCGGGAGACCCCGCGGGCACCGAAAAGAAGGCGGACGACGCCACCGACCCCCGCGACGAGGGGCCCGGCACCGGCGAGCAGATCGACCTGGACTGACCGGCGCCGACGGGGCGGGGCCCGGCCTCGGGTACGGTTGCCCCAGCGGGGCTCGACCGAAACTGAGGGATTCATGGGACTCACCATCGGCGTCGATATCGGCGGCACGAAGATCGCAGCTGGAGTGGTCGACGAAGAGGGCCACATCCTCTCGACCTTCAAGGTGCCGACCCCGCCGACGGCCGAAGGCATCGTGGACGCGATCGCGGCGGCGGTGTCCGGCGCGAGCGAGGGGCACCCGGTCGAGGCCGTCGGCATCGGCGCGGCAGGATACGTCGACGACAAGCGTGCCACGGTGCTGTTCGCACCGAACATCAACTGGCGGCACGAGCCGCTCAAGGACAAGGTCGAGCAGCGCGTCGGCCTCCCGGTGGTCGTCGAGAACGACGCCAACGCGGCTGCCTGGGGCGAGTACCGCTTCGGCGCGGGCCAGGGCCACGAGGACGTCATCTGCATCACGCTCGGCACCGGGCTGGGCGGCGGCATCATCATCGGCAACAAGCTGCGCCGCGGACGCTTCGGCGTGGCCGCCGAGTTCGGCCACATCCGGGTCGTCCCGGACGGTCTGCTCTGCGGCTGCGGCAGCCAGGGCTGCTGGGAGCAGTACGCCTCCGGGCGGGCGCTCGTCCGGTACGCGAAGCAGCGGGCCAACGCCACCCCCGAGAACGCCACGATCCTGCTGTCGCTCGGCGACGGCACGGTCGAGGGCATCGAGGGCAAGCACATCAGTGAGGCCGCCCGGCAGGGCTGCCCGGTGGCCGTCGACTCGTTCCGCGAGCTGGCCCGCTGGGCCGGTGCCGGACTGGCCGACCTCGCCTCGCTCTTCGACCCGTCCGCCTTCATCGTCGGCGGCGGCGTCTCGGACGAGGGCGAACTGGTCCTCGACCCGATCCGCAAGTCGTTCCGGCGCTGGCTGATCGGCGGCGAGTGGCGTCCGCACGCCCAGGTTCTCGCGGCCCAACTGGGCGGCAAGGCCGGACTGGTGGGCGCGGCGGACCTGGCCCGGCAGGGCTGATCCACCCAGCCACCACGGACATGCCGGACGCCCGTCGCGCCCCTCTCGGGGAGCGGCGGGCGTCCGCCGTATCGTGAGCGGCATGGCCATGATGTCGCTGCCAGAATCCCGTACCGAGCAGGACGGCTCGGCCGTCATCAGAGTGCTCAGCTACAACATCCGGTCGATGCGTGACGACGGTGCGGCGCTGGCCCGGGTGATCCGCGCCTGCGCACCCGATCTGGTCCTGGTCCAGGAGGCGCCGCGCTTCTTCCGCTGGCGCAAGCGAGCCGCCCGGCTCGCCGCCGCCACCGATCTGGTGGTCCTCGGCGGCGGAGCCACCGCGGCCGGACCGCTGCTGCTCTGCTCACTGCGCGCCGCGGTGGAGCGCACCGAGGACGTCCTGCTGCCGCTCACCCCCGGACTGCACCGCAGGGGCTTCGCCACCGCGGTCGTGCGGATCGCGGGCACCCGGCTCGGAGTGCTGAGCTGCCATCTGAGCCTCCAGCGGGAGGAGCGCCTCGCCCAGGCGGAGTCGCTGCTCGGCCAGCTGGACGCGATGGGGGTGGAACACGCCGTGGTGGGCGGTGACCTCAACGACGTACCGAGCGGGCAGGCGTTCCGCCGGCTGGCCGGGCGGCTCCAGGACTGCTGGACGGTACAGCCCCGGGGCGGCGAGCACACCTTCCCGCCGCACGACCCGCGCAAGCGGATCGACGCGGTCTTCGCGACCCGGGGCATCGAGGTGCTCGGCTGCGGTGTCCCGGCCGGGCTGCCCGGCGTGGCCGAGGGCGACCTGCTGGCCGCGAGCGACCACCTGCCGGTGCTGGCCGTGCTGCGGGTGCCCGCGGCCGGTGCGTCTTAGGTCCTGTTTCTCGGATCATGTACGGAGCCAGATCATGAGTGCTGCGAGTGTGACGGTGCCGAGGTAGATGTAGGCGCGTTTCTCGTAGCGGGTCGCGACGGCGCGGAAGCCTTTGAGGCGGTTGATGGTGCGTTCGACGGTGTTGCGCTTCTTGTAGAGCTCGCTGTCGAAACCGGTAGGCCGACCGCCGCGTGAACCTCGGTTCTTGCGGTGTCTCTGCTGGTCGAGACGTTCGGGGATGGTGTGCCGGATTCCGCGTCGTCGCAGGTAGCGGCGGTTCTTCCGGGACGTGTAGGCCTTGTCCGCCAAGACATGGTCGGGCCGGGTGCGTGGCCGGCCGACTCCGGCTCGCGGCACCAGAACCTGTTCCAGCACCCGCTCGAGCTGGGGTCCGTCTCCGTAGTGTCCGGGTGTCAGGACGAAGGCGAGGGGCCGGCATCGTCCCTCGGCAACGAGGTGGATCTTGGTGGTGAATCCTCCGCGGGAACGTCCCAGACATTCGCCGACCTGACCACCTCCTCCAGGCGGATGGTCAGTCTCCGCAGTACCGGATCGACCTGGTTCGTCCCCCACTTGGCCCCCCTTTGAGGGACGGCGGCCGGGGGCGCTTTCCTCGCACCGGCGGCGTGCTGGTGGGCTCGCACGGCTGTCGAGTCCACCGACACGTCCCAGTCGATGCCGCCCTCGGCGTCCTCGGCTACCTGGATGCGAGACAGCAGCATCTGCCAGGTTCCATCGGCTGACCAGCGACGATGTCGTTTATAGACCGTCTCCCATGGCCCGAATCGCTCCGGCAGATCCCGCCACTGCACGCCGGTCCGCACCCGGTAGAGAACCCCGTTGATCACCCGGCGGTGATCGCTCCACCGACCTCCACGCGTACCACCAGGAGGTAGGAACGACTCCAGCCGATCCCACTCCGCATTCGTCAGATCCCCACGGCCCATGAACCCAGCCTGGCCCCAACACCCCTCGCAGGTCAGGAGATCCGAGAAACAGGACCTAGGCCGTGTCCGCGAGATCCCGTGCTCAGACCACCGCGCCGCGGCCGGGGTCGTCGCCGTCCTCGTCGTCGTGCTCCATCCGCGCCACCAGTGTCACGAAGCCGCCCAGGAAGCCGCCGACGCAGATCGTCGTCAGCCACCAGGTCATCTCCCACTGGAGCAGCACCGCGAGCAGCAGCAGGACCGGTCCGCCGACCACCGCGAGCCAGGCGAACTTCGCCGTGACATCGGCCTCCGGCAGCGGCGGCGGCTCCGGCGGCACGAAGTGCCCCTCGCCGCTGTCGTCCCCGTCGTCGGTGTCACCCGCTGCGGGCTCCGCCGGCTCGTAGTCGCGCGGGCCGCCCCCGACGCCGGGGGCGAACACCACCGAGCTGCCGAGCGGCTTCTCCGGCGGCTTGGGCGGCCGCTTGCCGATGCCCTTGTCCGGGTCCAGCGCGGACAGCGGACCGTCCTCCAGCAGCGCGACATCCTCGATGGACCGGAACGGCCTCGCACCCGGCGGGTCCGGCGGCTCGTCGCCGTACCCCGCGACGATCGCCTTCCAGACGGCGTCCTCGTCGACCGGCCGCTCCCCGTCGCCGCCCTGGGCCAGGCCCGGGGCCTCCGACGGGGGTGCGCCGCCGTCATCGGGGACGGCCGCTCCCTCGGCGGGGAGCGGCTCGCGCTCCTCCTCGCTGCCCGCGCGATCCGCGTCGTGCTCAGCCACCGGACGTGCTCCCCTTCTTCCCGACGCTCGGAGCGAGGCGGCCGATGAACGAATAGCTCTCGTCGAAGATCCGCTCCGCATCGTGGTCCAACGTCGCCACGTGGTAGCTCTGTTCCAGGAGGATCTCCTCGACCTCCGTGGACGAGACCCGGCTCAGGATCCGGGCCGAGTCGGCGGGCGGCACGACATGGTCCTGCGGGCTGTGCAGCAGCAGGATCGGCTGGGTCACCTGGGGCAGTTCGGCGTCGACCAGCCGGAAGAACTTCCGTACCGAGTGCGCCGCGTGCAGCGGCACCCGGTCGTAGCCCACCTCTTCGGAGCCCGCCAGGGCGATGTCGCTGGTCAGGCCCTTCGTCGTCGGCACCAGATGACGGGCGACCGGCAGCGCGTGCGCCGCGAGACCGTGCACCTTGTTGGCCGGATTGACGAGCACCAGGCCCTGGACCGCGTGACCGTGCTTCGCCGCGAGCCGCAGCGAGAGGGCGCCGCCCATGGAGAGACCGAAGACGAAGACCTGGGCGCACCGCTCCAGCAGCGACCGCAGCTCCCGGTCCACCTCCGCGTACCAGTCCTGCCAGCCGGTCACCTGCATGTCCTGCCAGCGGGTGCCGTGCCCCGGGAGCAGGGGCAGCGAGACCGTCAGCCCGCGCGCCGCCAGGTAGTCGGCCCAGGGGCGCAGCGACTGCGGGGAGCCGGTGAATCCGTGGCAGAGGAGGACGCCGACCTCTCCGCCCTCGTGGCGGAACGGCTCGGCTCCAGGAAGGACCGGCACCGGGGTCTCCTGTTCGTGAGGCTCGGAGGGGAGCGAAAGGGGGAGTGCAGAAGGATTACTTCACCGTACGCGACCGGGCCGACACCGACCAGGGCCGTCACCGGCACGGGCCGGGTACCCCGGGCCGTGCCGGGCAGGAGCACGGACGGCGGTACGGGTTAGGGTCTGTCCGGGGGATCGCAGTCGGACAGGGTGAGGCGCCGTGCCGGACGTCGCGACCGCGGCTCCGAGCCGCCGGGCAGACCCTGAGGCCTGCCGGACAGCACACAGGAGGCACCCGAGTTGATCTACGGCGCTATGAAGTTCTCCATCGGCGGGTCGCTGAAGCTCGCGTTCAGGCCGTGGGTGGAGGGCCTGGAGAACATTCCCGCGCAGGGACCCGCGATTCTCGCGAGCAACCATCTGTCCTTCTCCGACTCCTTCTTCCTGCCCGCCGTCCTGGACCGCAAGGTCACCTTCATCGCCAAGGCCGAGTACTTCACCGCGCCCGGCGTCAAGGGCAAGCTGACCGCCGCCTTCTTCAAGGGCGTCGGCCAGCTCCCGGTGGACCGCTCGGGCGCCCGGGGCGCCGGCGAGGCGGCGATCAAGGCCGGCATCGAGGTGATCGAGAGCGGCGGCCTCTTCGGTATCTACCCGGAGGGCACCCGCTCGCCCGACGGCCGCCTCTACCGGGGCAAGCCCGGCGGGCTCGCCCGGGTGGCGCTCGCGACCGGGGCGCCGGTGATCCCCGTCGCGATGATCGACACGGAGAAGATCCAGCCGCCCGGCCAGGTGGTGCCCAAGCTGTTGCGCCCGGGGATCAGGATCGGCAAGCCGCTCGACTTCAGCCGGTACCACGGCATGGAGGGCGACCGCTTCATCCTGCGCTCGGTCACCGACGAGGTGATGTACGAGATCATGAGGCTCTCCGGGCAGGAGTACGTAGACATCTACGCGACCGCCGCCAAGCGGCAGATCGCGGACGAGGCGAAGCAGCGCTCGGAGGCCGCCAAGCGGGCCGCGTCCGACGGCCGGGACGAGCAGCGGGGTACGGACGAGGACCGCGACGGCGCCTGAGCGCGCGCCGGTCCGTGCGGGGGGAGAAGATGATGGCCAAGCGCGTGCGGGTCGTGCGGATGTCGGTCGAGCAGCCGCTGTGGCGTGCCCTGACCGCGTACCGCATTCTGACGATGCTCTACGCGATCCTGCTCGCCGTCTTCGGACGCGACAAGTACGACCGGCCGTGGGTGGCCGTCGCCTTCCTGACGGTCATGGCCGTCTGGACGCTCGCCACCCTGCCGAAGGTCGCCGGCGCGGTGGCCTGCACCAAGCGTTTCCTCGGCGCCGACCTCGCCCTCGCCCTCGCCGGTATCCTCCTCACCCCGCTCGCCGACTTCCAGGCCCAGCACGTCGACGGTCCGACCCTGCCGTCGATCTGGACCGCGGGTTCCGTCCTGGCCTTCGCGATCAAGGGCGGCTGGCGCTGGGCGGCCTTCGCCTCCAGCTTCGTCGCCGTCGCCAACCTCATCGAGCGCGCCGAACCCAGCCGCGACACCCTGCACAACGTCCTGCTGGTTTGGGTCGCCTCCATCGCGATCGGTTACGTCGTCGAGGTGGCCCGCGCCAGTGAGCGAACCCTCGCCCGCGCCCTGGAGATCGAGGCCGCCACCCGGGAACGGGAACGGCTGGCCCGCGACATCCACGACAGCGTGCTCCAGGTCCTGGCGATGGTGCAGCGCCGCGGTACGGCGATCGGCGGCGAGGCCGCCGAGCTGGGCCGGATGGCCGGGGAGCAGGAGGTCGCCCTGCGCACCCTGGTCTCCAGCGGCCTGGTGCCGCCCACCCGGGTCTCCGAGGACGCCGCCGAGGGCGCCGTGGTGCGTACCGTCGAGACGGACGACGACGCGCCGGGCGAGACCGATCTGCGCTCCCTGCTCGCCCCGCACGCCGGCTCCCGGGTCAGCTTCGCGGAGCCCGGCGCCCCGGTGCTGCTCGCGCCCGCGGCGGCGACGGAGCTGGCGGCCGCGGTCAGCGCCGCCCTGGACAATGTCCGGGTGCACGCGGGGCACAGCGCCCGGGCCTGGATCCTGGTCGAGGACTGGCCGGACGAGGTGATCGTCACGGTCCGGGACGACGGGCCGGGCATCCCGGAGGGGCGGCTCGCCCAGGCCGAGGGCGAGGGGCGCCTCGGCGTCGCCCTGTCGATACGCGGGCGGCTGGCCGAACTGGGCGGTACGGCCGAGCTGATCTCGGTGCCCGGCCAGGGCACCGAGGTAGAACTGAGGGTTCCGAAGACTCCACGGGGGAAGGCGGGTTCAGTCCGATGAGTGCAGAGCACGACCGGGGTGCGGCGCAAGAGCGGCCGGCCATCAGGGTGATGGTGGTCGACGACCACCCGATGTGGCGCGACGCCGTCGCCCGTGACCTCGCCGAGTCCGGTTTCGACGTGGTGGCGACCGCGGGCGACGGCCCGCAGGCGGTCCGTCGGGCCGGGGCCGTCCGCCCCGACGTCCTCGTCCTCGACCTCAATCTGCCCGGGATGCCGGGCGTCCAGGTCTGCAAGGAGCTCGTCGGCTCGCACCCCGGGCTACGGGTCCTGGTGCTCTCCGCGAGCGGCGAGCACGCCGATGTGCTGGAGGCGGTCAAGTCCGGCGCCACCGGCTATCTGCTCAAGTCGGCGAGCACCCAGGAGCTGACCGAGGCGGTCCGGAGCACCGCCGCCGGTGACCCGGTCTTCACCCCCGGCCTGGCCGGGCTGGTGCTCGGCGAGTACCGCAGGCTGGCCTCCGAACCCGCACCCGTGGCGTCCGACGAGCCGAAGGCCCCGGAGCTCACCGACCGGGAGACCGAGGTGCTGCGGCTGGTCGCCAAGGGACTCTCGTACAAGCAGATCGCCGAACGGCTGGTCATCTCGCACCGCACCGTCCAGAACCATGTCCAGAACACCCTGGGCAAGCTCCAGTTGCACAACCGGGTGGAGCTCGTGCGGTACGCCATCGAGCGGGGACTCGACGACATCTGAGATCAATTCCGGAGAATTGCAAGGGAATTGACCGTCCGACCCATCCCGGAGTGACCTGAATCACCCTTAGGCTGACCTGTGCATGGGGGGTGGCTCACTTCGGCGAAGGGATACTTCCATGCGGGTCGGAGTACTGACCGGGGGCGGCGACTGCCCCGGGCTCAACGCGGTCATCCGTGCCGTCGTCCGCAAGGGCGTGCAGGAGTACGACTACGACTTCATCGGCTTCCGGGACGGCTGGCGCGGACCGCTGGAGGGTGTGACGGTCCCGCTCTCCATCCCGGCGGTGCGCGGCATTCTGCCACGCGGCGGCACCATCCTCGGTTCCTCGCGCACCAACCCGCTCAAGGCGGAGCACGGTGTCCGCCGGATCCGGGACAACCTCGGCAGATACGAGGTCGACGCACTCGTCACGATCGGCGGCGAGGACACCCTCGGGGTGGCGGCGACCCTGTCCGACGAGCACGGCATCCCCTGCGTCGGCGTTCCCAAGACCATCGACAACGACCTCTCCGCCACCGACTACACCTTCGGTTTCGACACGGCCGTCGGCATCGCGACCGAGGCCATCGACCGGCTGCACACCACGGCCGAGTCCCATATGCGCGTCCTCGTCGTCGAGGTGATGGGCCGTCACGCCGGGTGGATCGCGCTGCACTCGGGACTGGCCGGCGGCGCCAACGTCATCCTCATCCCGGAGCAGCGCTTCCACACCGACCAGGTCTGCGCCTGGGTGTCCTCCCGGTTCCGGGCGAGCTACGCCCCGATCGTGGTGGTCGCGGAGGGGGCCGTGCCCGCGCAGGGCGAGATGGTCCTCAAGGACGGCTCGCAGGACTCCTTCGGCCATGTCCGTCTCTCCGGGGTCGGCGAATGGCTGGCCAAGGAGATCGAGCGCCGCACCGGCAATGAGGCCAGGACCACCGTCCTCGGCCACGTCCAGCGCGGCGGCACTCCCAGCGCCTTCGACCGCTGGCTGGCCACCCGGTTCGGCCTGCATGCCATCGACGCCGTGCACGACGGCGACTTCGGGAAGATGGTCGCCCTGAACGGCACGGACATCGTGCGGGTGCCGATCGCGGAGGCGACCGCCCGGCTCAAGACGGTCGACCCCGCGCTCTACGCCGAGGCGGGGGTCTTCTTCGGCTGAGGGGCTGCCGGGCGACCCCCGGTCGGCGCACCGGGGCCCGCGGCCTTATATTCGCGATGACCGGCCCTCGCGGGGGCCGCCCCCGCACCCCGGTGCGCGCGGGCGGGCCCCCTACCTCACCCGCACAGTCACGGGAGACGCAGTGGAAATCCTGGCCTTCGGCGTGCAGTCCGACGAGAAGCCGCTGATCGAGAAAGCCTTCGCCGGGAAGCACGAGGTCCGCTGCCTGGACGTCTTCCTGAACCGGGACACCGCACCCATCGCGGCCGGCTACGAGATCATCTCCACCAGCGTCAACGCCGACCTGGGCAGCAGCGTCCTGCAGACCCTCGCGGCCGGCGGCACGCAGATGATCGCCCAGCGCTCCACCGGCTTCAACAACATCGACCTGGACGTCGCCGAGCGCCTCGCCATGCGCGTGGCCCGGGTCTCCTCCTACTCGCCCCACTCGGTCGCCGAATTCGCCTGGACCCTGGCCATGGCGGTCAACCGCCGAGTCATCCGGGCCGCGAGCCGCACCCGCGACTTCGACTTCCGCCTCGACGGGCTCCTCGGCCGGGACATGCACGGCCGCACGGCCGGTGTCGTCGGCACCGGCAAGATCGGTGAGGCCTTCACCCGGATCGCCCATGGCTTCGGCATGAATCTGCTGGGCTGGGACGTCGCCGAGAACCCGGCCTGCGTCGAGCTCGGCATGCGGTACGTCGACAAGGACCAGCTCCTCGCCGAGTCCGACCTGATCAGCCTGCACGTCCCGCTGCTGCCCTCGACCCACCACGTCATCGGCAAGGACGCCCTGGCCCGGATGAAGGACGACGCGATCCTGATCAACTCCAGCCGCGGCGGACTCATCGACACCACCGCCCTGGTCGGGGAGTTGCGGGCCGGCCGGTTCCTCGGCGTCGGACTCGACGTGTACGAGGCCGAGGCCGGGCTCTTCTTCCTCGACAAGTCGATCGAGGGCATCGACGACGACACCCTGGCCCGGCTGGTCACCTTCCCGAACGTCATCGTCACCTCGCACCAGGCGTACTACACCGAGGACGCGGTGGGCCAGATCATCGAGGCCACCGTCCAGAACGTCGACGACTACCTGGCCCGCCGCGGCAGTGACAACGTCCTGGTCCCGGCACCGCCCGGACCCTGAGCACCCGACAGGGTCCGGGCGGCCGCCTCAGCCGCGCACCGGCAGTCCGGCCAGCAGCTCGCTCACGATCGCCGAGCCGCGCAGCGTCAGCACCGACTCCGGATGGAACTGCACCGAGGCGAAGCCGTCCCCGCGCAGCGCGTGCAGCTCCCCGGTCGCCCCGTCCACGCTCACCTCGATGCCGTGCGCCGCCAGCTCGGCGGCCACGGCGTCGTCGCAGCGCGCGGTGAAACTGTTGTAGAAGCCGACCGTCTCCGGCCGCCCGAACAGCTCGATCCGGGTCTGCGCACCCTGGTACGGCACCGTCTTGCGGACGATTTCCAGCCCCAGCTCCGCAGCGATCAGCTCATGACCCAGGCACACCCCCAGCAGCCCGTGCCGGTGGTCCCGGACCAGCTCCGCCGCCAGTGCCCGCAGCTGCCGCATCCTCGGATCGTCCGGATCGCCCGGATTCCCCGGCCCGGGGCCCAGCACCACGGGCCCCTCGTGCGCCCGCACGGCCTCGCGCAGCCCCGGCTCGTCGTAGCGGCGCACCGACACATCGAGACCCGAGGCGCGCAGCAGATGCCCCAGCATCGCGGTGAACGTGTCCTCGCCGTCGACCACCAGCGCATGGCCGGACAGCTCGTCGGTGCGCTCCTGCATCCGCAGCCAGAACGGTGCGAGCCCGTCCCGTCTGGCGTCCAGCGCCGCCCGCACCCGCGGGTCCGCGGCCAGTCGCGGCGGCGCGCCCGCCGTTCTCGGCCGGCCCGGCAGCACGCCCAGCGCGGTCAGCACCCCGGCCGCCTTCGCGTGGGTCTCGGCGACCTCGCCCGCCGGGTCGGAGTGGCGCACCAGCGTCGCCCCGACCGGCACCCGGAGCTGTCCCCGCGCCGAGATGTCGGCGGTCCGGATCAGGATCGGCGAGTCCAGCGTCTGCGCCCCGTCGGGTCCCTGCCGCAGCAGGGCCAGCGCACCCGCGTAGTAGCCGCGCCCGCCGGTCTCGTACCGCTCGATGACCCGGCAGGCGTTCTGCACGGGGGAGCCGGTGACCGTCGCCGCGAACATGGTCTCCTTCAGCACCTCGCGCACATCCAGCGAGGAGCGCCCGCGCAACTCGTACTCCGTGTGCGCGAGATGGGCCATCTCCTTGAGCCGGGGGCCGATCACCACACCGCCCATGTCGCCGACGGTGCACATCATCTTCAGCTCCTCGTCGACCACCATGGAGAGTTCCTCGGTCTCCTTGCGGTCGCCGAGGAAGGCCAGCAGGCTCTCGGCGGACGGCCCTTCGGCGGGGTAGCGGTAGGTGCCGCTGATCGGATTCATCACGACCGTCCCGCCGGACATCCGCACATGCACCTCGGGGCTGGCCCCGACCAGTGTCCTGTCCCCGGTGTGCACGACGAACGTCCAGTACGCGCCCCGCTCACCGGCCAGCAGCCGCCGGAACAGCGCCAGCGCGTCCGCCCTCCCGAACCCCGGGATCTCACCCCGGAAGGTCCGCCGGATGACGAAGTTCGCGCCCTCGCCCCGGCCGATCTCGTCCTCGATGACCCGCCGGACGGTCCCCGCGTACTCCTCGTCGGCGACATCGAACGCGCCGTCCTGGACCCGCACCTCGTGCGCGGGGAGCTGCTCCAGCGTCTCGTCGAGCGGCAGCGCGTAGGTCTCGTCCGCGACCAGGACGGCCAGCGGTGTTCCGTCGTCCCGTACGTCGAAGCCGCGCTCGGTGATCTGCCGGAACGGCACCAGGGCGAGCGAGGGCCGCTCACCGACCGGGAGGTCCGCCAGCCGGTCCACCTCCCGCACCTCACCGATCAGCACCTCGACGGTGTCGTGGTCATGGCCGGGGGTACGCCTGCGGAGCAGGGCGAAGGGCGGGCAGTCCTCGCCGAGAAGTCTCCGGACGATCGTGTGCGGTGCCGGGTGCGGTGTCATGGCGGGTGTTCCTTCCACTGGAATCAGCTGGGAGGAACGGCCCGTGGACACGGAAAAGGCCGCCCCTCGGGCGGCCTCTGCGTCTTTCTGCGTACGCGCAGTCAGTGGGCCGCCGGATGAGCGGTCCACCACCAGTTACGGGTCGAGTGCGCGAACATGCCCGAACCCTAACCCACGATCGGGCACGAGGAGGCCCGTTCCACCCGATGGATGGAACGGGCCTGCGGTCCGGTCAGCTCAACTCGGCTCAGCTCAGAACAGCGAGTTGTAGATCTGCCAGCCGGTGCCGACCTGTGCCTTGGTGTCGAAGGGCTGGGCCGCGTCACCGGTGCCCTTGTAGTACCAGAGCTCTCCCGATCCGTTCACGCCGATCAGGTCCCCGATGCCGTCCCGGTTCAGGTCGCTCGGACCCAGCATCAGCTTGTAGGCGCCCCAGCCGGAACCGATCTGCACCCGCTTGGCATACGGTGCGGTGGCGCTGCCGGTGCCCGTGTAGGTCCAGAGCACACCGGACTTGTCCCGCGCCACGAAGTCGGCCTTGCCGTCACCGTTCAGATCGCCGGTGGAGACGACGGCGTCGTAGATCTGCCAGCCCGTGCCTATCTGCGCCTTGGGGGCGAAGGGCTTCGTCGGGTCACCCGTTCCCTTGTAGAAATAGATCACCCCGGAGCCGTTGCGGGCGATCATGTCCGCCTTGCCGTCCCCGTCCAGGTCGCGCATGCCCCAGATGCCGTCGTACTGGTTCCAGCCGCTGCCGACCTTGAGCCGGGCCAGATACGGCTTGTCCGGGTTGCCGCTGCCGCGGTAGTACCAGAGCACGCCGTCCTTGTCGCGGGCCGTGATGTCGCCCGTGCCGTCGGCCCGCATCGCGGTCATGGCGGTGATGGCGGTGTAGTTCTGCCAGCCGTAGCCCATGAGGTAGCGCTTGTAGTACGGGGACGTGGCGCTGCCGGTGCCCTGGTACTGCCACATGTCGCCCGCGTTGTCCCGGCCGATGATGTTGTAGCGGTCCGTCCCGGCGTCCGGGACGGTGCTGTTCGCCTGCTGGACGTCGCTCGCCTTCACCCAGGCGATGCGGTGGTTGTAGCGGATCGGGTAGAAGAGGTTCGTGCTCCCCTTGACCAGCGTCCGGTCGTTGTCGGCCGTGCCGGCGAACGTACCCGCGAACCAGTAGTCACCGGCCTGCGCCGGACCGACCTGGGGGTAGGCCTGGCCCGCGGGGACGGTGTACTTCGACAGCGACTGGTCGTTCTTGTCCTGCACCGGGACGCCGGTGCCCGCGTAGGCGGCGTCCTCCGGGTAGGCGCGCCCGTACACCGGGATGGACGTCACACCCGCCTTGGGCTTCAGCACCGGCTGGGCGGTCTTGGCGACCGCCTTGGTGAACTGGCCGCCCGGGTTCTGGAACCAGGCCTTCTTGCCGCCGTACCAGATGGCGGTCCAGTCGGCCTTGGCCTCGGCGACGACGTACTGGCCTCCGGCGACGACCTTGTTGCCCCAGTTCGGGCCGTCGGTGGCCTTCACGTTCGGGATGTACGGGTCGCTGATCATCGCGGACGTCGTGGAGGCGGAGGTGTAGAGGTAGCCGAAGTTCGTCGGCTGCTTGGCCACCGTGCTGCCGCCGTACGTCAGCGTCGGCTGGTTGGCCGTGGTGAACGGGGGCACGACCCGGACCACCTGGCCGGCCTTGACCGGGCCGCCCGCGCCACTGGCGCCGGTCGGGGCGCCGATCAGGGACATGTAGTGGTTCCAGTCCCAGAAGGGTCCCGGGTCCCAGTGCTGGCCGGCGACGTTGCCGTCCAGGACGCCGGGCACCTCGTCGTGGCCGATGATGTGCTCACGGTCGAGCGGGATGGAGAACCGGGCGGCGAGGTACTTCACGAGCGTCGCGGACGACTCGTACTGCGGCTCGGTGTACCAGCTGCCCGACTTGATCGCGTAGCCCTCGTGCTCGATACCCACCGAGTGCATGTTCACGGTCTTGTTCGCCGCGTGCCATGCCTCGTTCCTGGTCTCGACCATCTGGGTGACCAGGCCGTCCTTGGCCCGGATCAGGTAGTGCGCGCTCGCGTAGGACGCCGGGTTCTGGAAGGTGGCCAGCGAACCGTCGTACCCGCCCTCCGTGTCGTGGATGACGATGTAGCGGATGTCCTCGCCACTGCCCGGACGGTCGGCGACGTTGTAGTTGCCGAAGTCGTCCGGGGCGCTGCTGTTCTGCTTTTACCCGGCGGGCCTGAAGTCGCAGTTCAGCCCGGACGGGCACTCCGGGGCCGGGGTCGCGGTGGTGCTCGCGTTCGTCGCCGCCAGCGGCATGTTCGCGGGTTTGACCGGGGTCACCGACGGGTCGGCGGGCAGCGACAGCTGCTGGCCGTCCGCCGTCAGCCGGCTCTCGCCGTTGCGGACGGACTCGAAGACGCGGTTGGCGAAGAGCGTGGCGCCCTTGGTGTCCGGTGCCTGGCTGTAGCGCGCCACGGCCGGGTACCACTTACCGGCGTCGTCGGGGAGCGAGTCGGTGGCCTCGCGCTGGTACTTCGCGAGCAGCGCCGCGCCCGCGCGGATGGACTGCGCGGTGTCGTCCTGCACGGCGCCGGCCGGCTTGTCGATCAGCTTCGCGGCCTCGTCCAGCGTGTGCAGCTCGGCCGCGCCGGTGTCCACCCGCTTCGGCAGGGTGCGCAGGGCGCGCTCGGCGTCGAAGTGCTTCGTCACGGCAGGGTCGCCGCTCATGTTGAGGTGTGCGAGCCGCTCCGCGTCCGTCGGCTGCTCGATGTCGTCCTCGGTGACCCGGGTGAGCCCCATGACGTTGTACGCGCCACTGGTGCTCGGCTCGCCGTCGTGGCTCTCCCACAGCGTCTGGCGGTAGGAGACCGCCATCAGCACACTCTGCGGTACGTCGAACTCGCGCGCCGCGTCCTTGAACTGCGTCTGCAGCGCGGCGGCCGCGGAGGCCGGCTTGCTGTCGGTCGTCACGGTGTCCTGGGACGCCATGGCGACCGTGCCGATCGTCGCGGTCGCCACGACCGCTGCCCCCACCCCGTAGAGCATCCGTCTCTTCTTGAGGTCCTTGCGATGGTTCTGCTTCAAAACCCCACCCCTGCGGTTCATTTGCTTGAAATCCGAAAACGGTGACGCTAGCAGCCCCGACTGTGTCCCTCGTCACTGGCACGCCGCCTCGTCCGTCTCAGTCACTGAGCATCAGGAAAAGCAGTCGACAGGACCCCGTAATGTGGGACCCGTGACCGTGAACGCCAATACCTCCGTCGCCGGTGGCAACACCTGGCGAGACCTTCCCGCGGCGCAGCAGCCCGAGTACCCCGACTCCGAGGCGCTGCGCGATGTACTCGCGGACCTCGCGTCGTATCCGCCGCTCGTCTTCGCGGGCGAGTGCGACCAGCTGCGCGCCCGCATGGGAGCCGTCGCCAAGGGCGAGGCGTTCCTGCTCCAGGGCGGTGACTGCGCCGAGGCCTTCGACGCCGTGTCGGCCGAGCACATCCGCGCCAAGCTGAAGACGCTGCTCCAGATGAGCGCCGTCCTCACCTACGCGGCCTCCGTGCCCGTCGTCAAGGTGGGCCGGATCGCCGGCCAGTACTCCAAACCGCGCTCCAAGTCGACCGAGACCCGCGACGGCGTGACCCTGCCGACCTACCGCGGCGACTCCGTCAACGGCTTCGCCTTCACCGAGGCCGAGCGCGTCCCGGACCCGGACCGGCTGAAGCAGATGTACCACGCATCCGCTTCCACCCTGAACCTCGTCCGCGCCTTCACCACCGGCGGTTACGCCGACCTGCGCCAGGTGCACGCCTGGAACCAGGACTTCGTGAAGTCGTCCCCGTCCGGCCAGCGCTACGAGGCCCTGGCCCGCGAGATCGACAACGCGCTGAACTTCATGAAGGCGTGCGGCACGGACCCGGCCGAGTTCAAGGCCGTCGAGTTCTACGCCTCGCACGAGGGCCTGTTGCTGGACTACGAGTCGGCGCTGACCCGCACCGACTCGCGCACCGGCGAGCTGTACGACACCTCGGGCCACATGGTGTGGATCGGTGAGCGCACCCGCCAGATGGACGGCGCGCACATCGAGTTCGCCTCGAAGATCCGCAACCCCATCGGCATCAAGCTCGGACCGACGACCACCGTCGACGAGGCGCTCGGCTACATCGACCGCCTCGACCCCGAGCGCGAGCCCGGCCGGCTGACCTTCATCGTCCGGATGGGCGCCGACAAGGTCCGCGACAAGCTCCCCGAGCTGGTCGAGAAGGTCACCGCCTCCGGTGCCACCGTCGCCTGGGTCACCGACCCGATGCACGGCAACACCTTCGAGGCCGCGTCCGGCCACAAGACCCGCCGCTTCGACGACGTCCTGGACGAGGTCAAGGGCTTCTTCGAGGTGCACAAGGGCCTGGGCA
This sequence comes from Streptomyces sp. NBC_01260, assembly GCF_036226405.1. NCBI lineage: Bacteria > Bacillati > Actinomycetota > Actinomycetes > Kitasatosporales > Streptomycetaceae > Streptomyces > Streptomyces sp. NBC_01260. Next base: position 6,393,144 of record NZ_CP108464.1, read on the forward strand.
CCCACCCGGGCGGCATCCACGTCGAGCTCACCGGTGACGACGTCACCGAGTGCGTCGGCGGCGGCCACGAGATCTTCGTGGACGATCTGCACCAGCGTTACGAGACGGCCTGCGACCCGCGGCTCAACCGCAGCCAGTCGTTGGACCTCGCGTTCCTGGTCGCCGAGATGTACCGGGATCAGTAGGCGTCACCGCTGGTAGCGCAGTTGCGACTGTGGGGCACGGATCGATGTGATCCGTGCCCCACAGGGCGTTCCGGGGCTTTTGCCGCCCTGAAGTGACGGGTAAGGTTAGGTTAGCCTCACCGATTATCGGGACGGCCGCCACGATCCATCCCGCCGGGAGGTGAAACCCGCATGTACGTCTGCTCGTGCTTCGGCGTCACGGAGCAGCAGGTCAAGAAGCATGCGGAAGCCGGCGCCTGCACGCCCCGCCAGATAGCCTCCGCCTGCAAGGCGGGGACCGACTGCGGCAGCTGCGTCCGCACCATCCAGGCGATGCTGGGCCGCGGCGCCTGTCCGCGCCGCGAACTGCTCGACCGGAAGCAGCCGCCCGGCGCGGTCGAACGTCTGGACGCCGGTACCGAACCCGGCGCCGTCCCCGCTCTCGGGCCGACGGCCGGATTCCCCGAAGCCGCCTGAGCGTGGCCGGGTACGGATGCCGGCCACGCGTCGGTCAGCTCTCCGGCTGCTCGATCAGCTGCGCGATGTAGAGCGGCTCGCCGAGTTTCTCGACCAGTTCCAGCTGGGTGTCCAGATAGTCGATGTGGTGCTCCTCGTCGGCCAGGATCGACTCGAAGATGTTCGCGGACGTGATGTCGCCCTTGCCGCGCATCAGCTCGATGCCCCGCTTGAGGCGGTCGATCGCCTCCACCTCGACCTGGCGGTCCGCCTGGAACATCTCGGTGACCGTCTGGCCCACGCGTACGTGGAAGAGCCGTTGGTAGTTCGGCAGTCCATCGAGGAAGAGAATCCGGTCGGTCAGGATCTCGGCGTGCTTCATTTCGTCGAACGACTCGGATCGGGTGTACTTCGCGAGCTTCGTCCAGCCGAAGTTGTCCTGCATCTTTGCATGCAGGAAATACTGATTGATGGCAGTCAATTCGGCGGTCAGCTGTTCGTTCAGGAACTCGAGGACCTCGGGGTCGCCCTGCATCGCAGAGGCTCCTTCCAACCGGTGAACTGGGCAAGTTGGCCGCATCTTCGCATCGCACCCGATGGTCGTCCAGTAAGTACATGCTTAGTGGTACTTGCCCGAAACGTCTCTGTGCTGGTCATGACCACCCCTGCCTGTCTGTCACCATGGAGTCATGGGTCAGCCGGAAAGCCGGGAACACCGCGCATCAGAGCAGTCCGAGCTTCCGCCGGGACAGCGACTGCAGCGCGGCTGGCCGGTCACCCATTACGGGCCGGTGCCGAAGTTCAAGCCCGACCGTTGGGAATTCCGCGTTTTCGGGGCCACGGCCGACGGTGACAAGCACTGCTGGAACCATCAGGAATTCTCGGCGCTGCCCTTCTCCTCGGTCGTCGCCGATCTGCACTGCGTGACGAAATTCAGCATGCTCGGCGCCGAGTGGGGCGGGGTGCTCGTCCGCGACGTCGTGGCACTCGCGCCGCCCGCGCCCCATGTCACCCACGTGATGGTCTGGGCCGAGTACGGATTCAGCTCGAACCTCAGGATCGACGACTTCACCGCCGAGCGGGCTCTGTTCGCCACCCACAAGGGCGGTGAGCTGCTCACCGCCGAGCACGGCTTCCCGCTCCGGCTGGTGGTTCCGCAGCTGTACGCCTGGAAGGGCCCCAAGTGGGTCCGGGGCATCGAGTACATGACCGCCGACCGCCGCGGCTTCTGGGAGGAGCGCGGCTATCACAACATCGGCGATCCGTGGAAGGAACAGCGCTACTCCTACCAGGAGGAGCCCGGGGACGGCCCCGAGCTCTGACCCCCGGCCCTGCCGGTCCCCGGGCCGCCTCAGTGGTGGTACTGGTGCACCACGGCGTGCCCCTTGCCGCGGCCGATCATCCACTTGTTGACCGGTGTGGTGACGACGAAGGCCACGGCCAGCGAAAGGGTGAGCGTTCCCCAGAACAGCGCGTCCGCGAGTGTCGCGTCCATCGCACCGGGCCACAGGGTGATCAGCCCGTTGTCGATCAGCTCCATCACCGCGATGGAGAGCGTGTCGGCGGCGAGGGCGACGCGGAACGCCGTACGGAAGTCGACGCCGGCCTTCCGGATGGAGCGCAGGGTCAGCGTGTAGCCGAAGAAGAACGCCAGGACGATCGCGAGGACCATCGTCGCCATGTTGCCCCACCCGAACGCCGTGCCGATCACCATGCGTATACCCCCCTGGGGTATTCCGCATCCGTGGGCGGGATCGGATCAGCTCCGGCCGCGCAGCTCCTTCAGCCGGGCCACGTCCGCCGCGTGGCCCTCCTTGCCGCCGGGTGTCTCGATGATCAGCGGAACGCCCTCGGTGGCCGGATGGGAGAACAGCTCGCGGAACGGCTCCTCGCCGATGTGGCCCGCACCGATGTTCTCGTGCCGGTCCTTGTGGGCTCCGGCCACGTCCTTGGAGTCATTGGCGTGGATCAGCTTCAGCCGGTTCTCGCCGACCGTCTCCACCAGCAGGTCCAGCGTCTCGTTCATCCCGCCGGGACCGGCCAGATCGTGTCCCGCCGCGAAGATGTGGCAGGTGTCGAGACAGATGCCGAGTTTCGGATGGGCGTCGAGTGCGTCGAAGTACGGGCCGAAGTCCCAGGTCCGTGAGCAGAGCGAGAACCCCTGACCGGCGGTCGACTCCAGCAGCAGGAACGGGTCGTCGTCGTGCGTCAGCTCGTCCAGCAGCGGCCGCATATGGGTGCGCACCTGGGCCAGCGCCTCCTCGCGGGGGCGGCCGTTGGTCGCCGAGCCGGTGTGCACCACGACGCCCAGGGCGCCGATCTCGCGGGCCCGGCGCAGGGAGTGGCGCAGTGAGTCCACGGACTTCTCGACGGTCGCCGCGGTGTGCGAGCCGAAATTGATCAGGTACGGGGCGTGGACGTACGCCGGCAGGGACCCGGCGGCGCACTCGGCGCGGAACCGCTCGTCCTGCGCCGGACTCCCGGCCGGGGTCGCCCATCCGCGCGGATTGGCGACGAAGACCTGGACGGCCTCCGCGCCCATCTCCCGGGCGTAGGGGAGGCCGGCCTTGGCGAGGCCGCCGGCCACCGGTACATGGCCGCCGACGGGGTTGCGCATACGGATCTAGAGCCCCTTGGTCTTGATGGTGATGGTGCTGCCCTCGGGGGCCCGGTCGCCGCCGTCGACGGACTGGCTCGCGATCGTGTCGCTGAAGGGGATGAACGGGCGGTCGACCTTGACCTTGAAGCCCGCGTCCTCCAGCTCGCTGCGGGCGTCGACGACGTCCTTGCCGGTGACGTCCGGGACATCGATCAGCTGCGGGCCCTTGGAGACCGTCAGCGTGATGGTGTCGCCCTCGGCGGCCTCCCGGCCCTCGGCCGGTGACTGCTCGGCGATGTCGCCCGCGTCCTCGGGGGAGTTCACCCGGTGGGGCAGCACCTTGGCCTTCAGCCCCTCCTCGTCCAGCGCGTCGGTGGCGTCCTTGACGGAGAGGCCGGTGACATCGGGGACGTCGACCGGGCTGCCCTTGGAGACCACGATCGCGATCGCGGTGTCCGGGTGGCGCTCGGCGCCCGCCTCGGGATCCGTCCGCACCACCTCACCGGCCCCCGCGTCCTCGCTGAACTCCTTGGTGGTCATACCGGGCACCAGGCCCGCCTTCGTCAGCTTCTGCTTGGCCTCGGCCAGGGTGCTGCCCTGGACGTCGGGCACCTTCACGATCTCGGGCCCGCGCGAGACGACGAGTGTCACCGAGCCGTTGCCCCGGATCCGGGCAGCCGACTTCGGGTCGCTGTCGATCACCTTGCCGCGGTCGACGGTGTCGCTGTAGGCGCGCTCGACGCCCTTCAGTTCGAGACCGGCGTCCGACAGCCGCCCCTTGGCCGCCTTCTCGCTCTGGCCGAGCACCGAGGGGACGTGGGTGAACTGGCCGGAGTTGATGTACCAGACGCCGCCGCCGATCCCCAGGACCAGCAGCACGGCGACGACCGCCGCGACGATGCCGCGCCGCGGCCCGCCGAGGAGCCCGGTCCGGCGGTCCGGCTGTGCCGGCGGCAGCGGCGGGGGCATCTCCAGCCGGCTGGTGTGGTGGGCGGTGCCCTGGCCGGGCGGCAGCACCCGCGGGATCACGCTCGTGCGGTCCTCGGCGGCGTCGCGCACCTCGGCGAGGGCCTGCGGTGGTATGGCGTCCAGCTGGGTGTCGGTGAGGCCGGAGCGGGCCCGGCGGGACTCGGCGAGCAGTGCCACCGCGTCGAACGGCCGGACCTCGGGGTCACGCGCGGTGGCGCTCGCGACCAGTGCGTCGAGCTCGGGCGCGAGACCCGGGACGAGGGCCGAGGGGGCCGGGACGTCCTCGTTCAGATGCTGGTAGATGACCTGGGCGGGGGAGTCGCCGGTGTGCGGTTTGGCTCCGGTGAGCATCTCGTACAGCACCACACCGCACGCGTACACATCGGCGCGGGTGTCCGCGGTGCCGTGCTCGATCTGCTCGGGGGCGAGATAGGAGACGGTGCCCAGGACGGACCCGGTGGTGTTGGTGACCGTGCCCACGGCCCGTACCAGGCCGAAGTCGGCGACCTTGACCCGGCCGTCGTCGCCTATGAGCACGTTCTCCGGCTTCATGTCCCGGTGCACGAAGCCCGCCCGGTGCGCGGCGCCGAGCGCGGCGAGCACCGGCTCCAGGATGTCCAGCGCGGCCCGCGGCTGCAGTGCGCCGCGCTCGCGCAGCACATCGCGCAGCGTGCAGCCCGCGACGTACTCCATCGCCAGGTAGACGTACTGGCCCTGGGCCCCCTGGTCGAAGACCCCGACCACATTGGGGTGCGCGAGCCCGGCCACCGACTTGGCCTCACGGATGAAGCGCTCGACGAACGAGGCGTCGGTCGCCAGCGCCGGGTGCATCACCTTGAGGGCGAGCGCCCGGTCGAGCCGGGTGTCCATGGCCCGGTAGACCGTGGCCATGCCGCCCACGGCGATGAGGGCATCGACGCGGTAGCGGCCGTCGAGCAGCTGCCCGACGAGAGGGTCCTGGAGGGTCGTATCCACGCAGCGAGTCTACGAGCCGACGCGGACACGCCCGACTGGCCGGGTGATACCGCGGCCTCGGAGGCTGTCGGGTGACCTGACGGCCAGGCGGTCACCTCTCGTCGCGCACGCTTCCCGCGATACCGCTATGTCCTGATAGCTCCGCTACCGGGACCTATCAGCACCTTGGAATCGCAGGCGCGGGACCGCGTCCGCTTCGCGGTCGCAGGTCACCCGCCGGCCTGGTACTGCAGCCGAGCCGTGACAGGGACACGCGATCCACCGCTGCCGGAGTTCCGGGTTCCGGGCTCAGAACGCCGGACGCTCCGGGTCCAGCGCCGCCCGGCCCGCCATCGGCGACGACGCCTCGGCGAAGTGCCGGCGCGGTATCCGTCCCGCGCGGTACGCCAGCCGCCCGCCCTCCACCGCATAACGCATCGCGGCGGCCATCAGCTCGGGCTCCTGGGCCCGGGTCACCGCCGAGGCGAGCATCACCGCCGCGCACCCGAGCTCCATGGCGAGGGCCGCGTCCGACGCCGTCCCGGCGCCCGCGTCCAGGATCACCGGGACCCGGGCCTGCTCGACGATCAGCTGGAAGTTGTGCGGATTGCGGATGCCCAGACCCGAGCCGATGGGGGAGCCGAGAGGCATCACCGCCGCACACCCCACGTCCTGGAGCCGGCGGGCCAGCACCGGATCGTCATTGGTGTACGGCAGGACGGTGAAACCGTCGTCCACCAGGATCTCCGCGGCGTCCAGCAGCTCGATCGGGTCGGGCAGCAGGGTCCGCTCGTCGGCCACCACCTCCAGCTTGACCCAGTCGGTGCCGAGCGCCTCGCGGGCCAGCCGGGCGGTGAGCACGGCCTCGCCCGCGGTGAAGCAGCCCGCGGTGTTCGGCAGGACGCGGATGGAGAGCCGCTCCAGCACGGAGAGCACGGAGCCCCGCACGGTCGGGTCGAGGCGGCGCATCGCGACGGTGGTCAGCTCGGTGCCGGAGGCGATGAGTGAGCGTTCCAGCACATCGAGGCTGGGCGCCCCGCCCGTTCCCATGATCAGCCGGGAGCCGAGGACGCTGTCCCCGAGGGTGAAGAGGTCGTCGGACACGGTCAGCCTCCCTGGACCGCGGTCAGGACCTCGACCCGGTCGCCGTCGGCGAGCGCCGCGGCGGACCACTGGCCGCGCGGCACGACGGTCTCGTTCAGCGCGGCCGCGACGCCCGAGGGCGCCCCGGTCAGGGTCGCGACGAGGGCGTCCAGGGTGGTGCCCGCGGCGACGGCGACGGCCTCGCCGTTCACGGACACGGAGAGGGGGAGGGGCGCGGTCATGCGGGCTGCTCCTGGGATACGGGGGCGGCGGAGGGGAAACGGCCGGGGGAGAAGGGGCGGGCCACCTCGGGCAGCTCGCCGTCGGCCAGCAGCTGCGCCATGGCGTCACCGGTGACGGGAGTGAGCAGCACCCCGTTGCGGTGGTGGCCGGTGGCGAGGTGGAGGCCGGGCAGCGCGGTGCGGCCGAGCAGCGGGGCGTTGTCGGGGGAGGCGGGGCGCAGACCGGCCCGGGTCTCGGTGAGCGGCAGCTCGGTGATGCCGGGCACCAGCTCGTGGGCGTCGCGCAGCAGCTCGTACACCCCGCCCGCCGTGACGGTGGTGTCCCAGCCCATCTCCTCGCTGGTGGCGCCGATCACCAGCTCGCCGTTCTCGCGCGGCACGAGGTAGACGTGGCTGCCCCGGACCACGGCCCGCACGGTGCGGCTGAGGAAGGGGGCGTACGCGGTGGGCACGGTCAGCCGCAGCACCTGGCCCTTGACCGGGCGGACGGGCGGCAGGACGTGGTCCGGCACCCCCGCGAGCCGGGCGCTGAGGCTGCCCGCGGCGAGCACGACCTGATCGGCCGCCGGCTCCGAACCGTCGGCCAGCACGGCCCCGGTGGCCCGGTCCCGCACCACCGAGAGCCGCTCGGCCCGGTGACGGTGGAAGACGACCCCGGCCCGCTCGCACGCCGTCAGCAGCGCGGCGGCCAGCCGGCGCGGGTCGACCTGGTGGTCGCCGTCGACCCGCAGCCCTCCGCGTACGCCCGGCGCGAGCATCGGCTCCAGGCGTCGGCACTCACGGCCGGTGAGCCAGTCCGACTCCAGTCCCGACCGGCGCTGCAGCTCGTGCAGTTCCCGCAGATGGGCGCGGTCGTCGGTATCCAGGGCGACGGCCAGCGTGCCGCAGGCGCGAAAGCCGATGTCCTGTCCGCTCGCCGCCTCCAGCTCGGCCGCGAACCCCGGATAGCGCTTGGCGGAGGCGACGTTGAGGCCCAGCAGCATCTCTTCGCCGTAGTGCAGTTCGGTGACGGCGGCCAGCATCCCGGCCGCGACCCGGGCGGCCCCGCCGCCCGGCTCGGGATCGACGACCGCGGTGCTCAGACCGCGCTGCGCGGCCCGCCAGGCAGTCACCAGGCCGATGATGCCGCCCCCGATGACGAGGACGTCGGACCCGCTCGTGCGGTGGATACGCATGGGCGTCCAGCCCCTCCCTTCGCCGGCATGACCCGGATCAGGTTCGTACGGTCGGAGGCCGTCCAGCCTCCCTCTCAGCCCGGTGCGTCCGGGCTCCCGCGAGTGTTCTACGTGGGCCACCCTAGACCCCGTCCCGCGGACCCGGAAAAGTGAGCCGTCACATGGGGTCCGGGCAGGGCGGTGGGTACGGCACGGTGGCGGACCACTTTCCTGACGACCCATCAGATGATTAAGGTGGACGGGTGAGCGAGCAGCAGCGGGCAGAGCGGTCGGAGCGGCAGTCGGAGCCGGCGGGGCGGCGGGTGGTCGTCGTCGGCGCGGGCATGGCGGGTGTGCAGACGGCGGTGGCCCTGCGGGAGCGGGGCTTCACCGGCGCCGTCACACTGATCGGCGCCGAACCCCATCAGCCGTACGACCGACCCCCGCTGTCCAAGGCGGTGCTGCTCGGCAAGGCCGAGGAATCCGCCTTCGACATCGACTTCGAGGCACTGGGCATCACGTTGCGGCTGGGCTGCGAAGTCACCGGCGTACGCGCCGGCGACCATGAGCTGGACACCTCCGCCGGGCCCGTTCCCTACGACGTCCTGGTCATCGCCACCGGCGCCGAACCCGTCGTGCTGCCCGGCTCCGAGGGCGTGCCTGGCGTCCATCTGCTGCGCACCCTGGACGACGCGGCGCGGCTGCGGCCCGTCCTGGACGCGCGGCACACCGTCGTGGTCGTCGGCGCGGGCTGGATCGGCGCCGAGTTCGCCACCGCGGCCCGCTCCGCGGGCTGCGAGGTCACCGTCGTCGAGGCCGCCGAACGCCCCCTCGCGGGCGCACTGCCCGCCGAGGTCGCGGCCCCGATGGCCGCCTGGTACGCGGAGAGCGGCGCCGGACTCCTCACCGGGGCACGGGTGGCCCGCGTCGAGCCCGGCAGTGTGGTCCTGGCGGACGGCCGCACCCTCCCGGCCGACGCGGTCGTCGTCGGGATCGGCGCACGGCCCGCCACCGGCTGGCTGGCCGGCTCCGGCATCGCGCTGGGGCCCGACGGATCGGTGACCGCCGACGCGGCGCTGCGCACCTCGCTGCCCGATGTGTACGCCGTCGGCGACTGCGCCTCGTTCCCCTCCGCGCGCTTCGGGGCGCGCCTGCTCGTCCATCACTGGGACAACGCCCTGCAGGGACCGCGGACCGCGGCCGCCCACATCATCGGGGCGGCCGGCGGGGACGGGGCGGAGCCGCCCGCCTACGACCCCGTGCCCTATTTCTGGTCGGAGCAGTTCGGCCGGTTCGTGCAGTACGCGGGACACCATGACGGCGCGGACACCCTGCTGTGGCGCGGCGATCCGGCCGGTCCCGCCTGGTCGGTGTGCTGGCTGCGGGACGGCGTTCTGGTCGCGGTGCTCGCCGTCGGCCGGCCGCGCGATCTGATCCAGGGGCGCAAGCTCATCGAGGCGGGGACGCGGCTCGATCCGGAGCGGGCCGGTGACGCGTCCGTACCACTGAAGTCGGCGACCCGTCAGGAGACTCACGGATAGCGGACGTTGACGTCCGGTATGTGGACTGCCTCTTGGAGGAAGAGGGAGATTGATGCACTGTGCATCTTTTGAAGTGATCATTTTTCGTACTCTTCGAAGGACGCATATGTTTCGGCACAGATGGACCCGCGCGCTGCGCGGAATCTCCATGGCCTCGGCGTCGGTCGCCCTCGTCGGAGGCGCACTGGCCGCCCCGGCCCAGGCGGACACCGCCCCCAAGCCCGGTTCCAACCCCGCCGTCGACTACCAGGACCCGGTCGATGCGACTCCGCCGGTCTCCCGCCCGGACACCGAGCACTGTTCGGTGACGGCCGTCGACCACGACTTCGGCTACACCCTCGGCGGCCCGCCGTACACCACCACGCTCACCCCGCCCAAGAAGTGCGAGGGCCCCTGGAACAAGGTCGTCCTCGACTGGTCGGGCAGTGTGAAGGGCCGCCAGTACGACCGCCTCGCCGCGGTCTTCATCGGCGGCGCGGAGGTCTTCCGCACCAGCACGGCCGAGCCCGACGACGACGGCATCAGCTGGCACGTCGCCAAGGACATCACCGACTTCACGCCGCTCCTCAAGGACCCCCAGAAGCTCCAGCTCGAACTGGGCAACGTTGTCAACGAGACGTACACCGGCGTGTACAGGATCAAGCTGAAGATCACGTACTACCAGGCCGACCGGCGTCACCCGGCCGCCACCACGGCCGACCGCGTCGTCCCCCTCGGTGACACCGGTTCCGACAGCGCTCCCTGGATGAGTGTCGGCAACGGCGGCTCCACCCGCACCGACGTCACCTTCCCGCGCAATCTGACTGACGCGCGCCTGGAGGTCTACGCCCGCGGCGGCGGCTGCGACGAGCAGTGGTTCGACGCGGTCCCCAGTGACCTGGCGGAAACCGCCCCCGACTACCTCTGTGGCGGCGGCCCCTACCGCGAGGTGCAGGTCACGGTGGACGGGCAGCCCGCGGGCCTCGCCCAGCCGTACCCCGTGGTGTACTCCGGCGGCATCGTGCCGACCCTGTGGCGCCCGATCCCGGCCATCGACCAGTTCGGGACCGAGGCGTACGACATCGACCTCACCCCCTTCGCGGGTCTGCTGGCCGACGGCAAGCCGCACGCCATCGGCATCACCCCCTACGGAGCGGCCGACAGCTGGAACGTCGACGGTTCGCTCTTCGTCGGCACGGACGCGCACAAGGCGCGCACGAGCGGCGGGGTGACCACCAACACCCTCAGCCACACGCCGGTCGTGAAGACCGTCCAGACCCCGGGCCGGAACGGCTCCACGGACGTCTCCGTGTCGACCGGCCGCTCCTGGAAGATCTCGGGATACGTCGAGACCTCGAAGGGCCGGGTCACCACCACCGTCGAGCAGAAGTTCGCGTACACCAACACGGACAACGTCTCCGCCACCGGCAGCCACCAGGTGATGCACCAGCGTGACCACGGTTCCACCACGGTGACGACCCAGGCCCGCGGACGCACGGACGCGCAGCGCAGCACCTGGTCCTACCCCATCGACGTGGACCTGGACATCCCGTTGTACGGCGACTACAACAACTACGACATGAAGGCGGCCGTCACCCAGCGCCGCGTGATCGTCGACACGTCCCGGAAGGGCTCCGCGCGCGGGTGGCGCACGGACGCGGTCACCGACGACACCGTGGACTCGGCCGGCAGCATCGCCCGCACGGCCGGCGTCGTCCAGTCGGCCGATGGGGCCTCCACCGAGAATTACCGGGGCACCACGGACACCGGGGCCTGCTACTCGCGCTCCCTGAGGACCGCCCACGGCTGGGTCACGGCCGACCGGCAGCACCACTGCCGCGTCGCCGACGTGGCACGCGAGGCCCTGAAGGGCTGAGTCCGGGTATCGGCTGTCAGTCCGGGATGGCAGGCTTGTCCCGTGACCGAGATTGACGCAAAGATCGATGCTCTCGTCCCTGCCTGGCTCCACCTTCCCGATATCGCCGAATTGTTCGGTATCGAGGTGACGCGTGTGCGGCAGCTGGTCAAGGAGGGCCAGCTCATCGCCGTACGACGTGGTGAGAACCGGGCCCTCCAGGTGCCTGCCGCCTTCATCGACGGCGACAAGGTGGTCAAGGGTCTTTCGGGGACCCTGACGCTCCTGAGGGACGACGGCTACTCCGACGCGGAGATGCTGGAATGGCTCTTCACTCCCGACCCGAGCCTGCCGGGCACGCCCGCGCAGGCGCTGAGTGAGAATCGCGGCACGGAGGTGAAGCGCCGGGCCCAGGCGCTCGCCGTCTGACCGACAGCCGTACGGGGGATGCGGGCCGCACGGTGCGGCCCGCATCCCCTCCGCACCACCTACCGAATGCCATCGCTTTCCCGGGGGGAACCGCACCATGTCCACGCCTCGCGCGCTGCTGTCCGATGCCCGGCTCTACCTGTGCACGGACGCCCGCAGGCGCCAGGGAGACCTCCCCGGGTTCCTCGACGCGGTCCTCTCCGGCGGGGTGGACATCGTCCAGCTCCGCGACAAGGGGATGGAGGCGGCCGAGGAGCTCGAACACCTCGCGGTCCTCGCCGACGCCTGCAGGCGTCACGGCAAGCTCCTCGCGGTCAACGACCGGGCCGACGTCGCCCATGCCATCGGCTCCGACGTGCTGCACCTGGGTCAGGGCGACCTGCCGGTGCCGGCCGCCCGCGCGGTCATCGGCCAGGACGTCGTCATCGGCCGCTCCACGCATGCCGAGGCCGAGGTGGACGCCGCGGTCGCCGAGCCCGGCGTGGACTACTTCTGCACCGGCCCCTGCTGGCCCACCCCGACCAAGCCCGGCCGGCACGCGCCCGGCCTCGGCCTCGTCCGGTACACCGCCTCGCTCGCGCCCGTCCGTCCGTGGTTCGCCATCGGCGGGATCGACGCCGGCAATCTCGACGAGGTGCTGGACGCCGGAGCGCGCCGCGTCGTCGTCGTCCGGGCCCTCACCGAGGCGGCGGACCCCGCGGCCGCCGCCTCGGAACTGGCCGGAAGGATCCGGGCGCGCGCCGACGCGTGATCCTGGGGGACGCGGGCGGGACCGCCCCGAGCGACGTGTTTGGGACAACAGTGTCCGAAGCGTGGACAAGTACCGGTCAATTCGGGCAATTCCCGCCGGTTCGGTTGGGTGGCCGCCACGCCCTGGTTAACCTGCCGTTATGGCCCTTGGCACACCCTCCACCAGGACAGATCGCGCGCGCACCGTGCGTGAGATGCTCGCGACCGGCGAGACCTTGCACTCGTTCGAGTTCTGGGCGCCCAAGACCGAGAAGGGCGAGCGGAACCTCTGGAACGCGCTGCGCCGGATCGAGGCGGTGGGGCCCAGCTTCGTCTCGGTGACGTACGGAGCCGGTGGGTCCACCCGGGCCGGGACGGTGAAGGCGACGCAGGACATCGCCGACGAGTCCACCCTGACCCCGGTCGCGCACCTCACGGCGGTCAACCACTCCATCGCCGAACTGCGCAACATGGTCGGTCAGTACGCGGACGCCGGAATCCGGAACATCCTCGCCGTGCGCGGGGACCCGCCGGGCGATCCGATGGGCCCGTGGGTCGAGCACCCGCAGGGTGTGCGGTACGCGGCCGACCTCGTCCGGCTGATCAAGGAATCCGGCGATTTCTGTGTCGGCGTCGCCGCATTTCCCGAGATGCACCCGCGCTCGGCCGACTGGGACACCGACATCCGGCATTTCGTGGACAAGTGCCGCGCCGGTGCGGACTATGCGATCACGCAGATGTTCTTCGATCCCGAGGATTACCTGCGTATGCGTGACCGGGTGGTCGCTGCCGGTTGCGACACCCCGGTCATTCCCGAGGTGATGCCCCTCACGAGCGTCCGTCAGTTGGAGCGTTTTCCGCAGCTCAGCAACGCGACCCTGCCCGCAGCACTGAAAGAACGCATCCTCGCCGCCAAGGACGACCCCGCCGCTGTACGCTCCATTGGCATCGACTTCGCAACGCGGTTCTGCGCGAAGCTGCTTTCCGAGGGTGTCCCCGGGCTGCACTTCATCACGTTGAACAACTCGACGGCGACGCTCGAAATCTACGAAAATCTCGGACTGCACAAGCAGTCGTGACCGGCCGTACCCGCCACGTTCCGGGGCGGCGGCCGTAGAAGGGGCGGGCATGGGCTGGACGGTCCTCTACATCGCGTTCGGCATCGTTGCGCTGTGGCTGCTCGGTGAGGTGCTGCTCCAGTACAAGGCGCGGCTTCGCTGGCGCCTGCTCGCCTTCACCGGCTTCGTCGGTGTGGTCATCGGTGTCCTGATGCCGTCCGTGCTCGTCATCACGATCGGCGCGATCGCCTTCGCGACCGGCCAGACGTACGTCACGCTCTCGTTCCGGCGCGGTTTCTCGACCGGCTGGGCCATAGGGGGCAGCCCCGGGGAGAGCCGTCGCCGCCGTGGCAACAGCGATCGCGAGCCCCGTCTCCAGGTCTCGGACCTGGAGACGGAGTACGACCCCGGCGCACCGCCGCAGCCGTCCCACGCCCCGCAGAGTCCGGCGGCGGTCTACGAGCCGGAGCCCCTGCCGGACGACACCGGGCAGTACGGCGTCTACACCGACACCCGGCCCCAGCAGGAGCACCAGGAGCACCAGGAGCCCCAGGGCCAGCCGCAGTACGCCGCCTACGACTCCTACACCGACTACTCCGCCCACCCGGCGCAGGGCGGCCAGGACATCTACGGCGGCCAGGACGGCTACGCGGGCCAGGGCACATACGCCGGGCAGGACGGCTACGCGGGAGCCGGGCAGTACGACTACGGCACGGCCGGGCAGCAGTACGCCGCGTACTCCGACCCGTACATCGGCACCGGCACGACCGCGGGCGCGCCGCAGTACGGCACGTACGACAGCTACGGGAACCACGACAGCAACGGCGGCCGGCAGCAGTACGCCGACCCTTACGCCCAGTCCCAGCAGTACGCCCCCGAGACCCCGCCGGGCGGGGTCTGGGTGCCGCAGCAGCGCGAGGGCGAGCAGTTCCCCCCGGAGCAGCCCGTACAGCCGGCCCCGTACCCGAACGGTTACGACACCGGCCACAACGACCAGTACCGCTAATGACACCACCGGCCGGCGGGGCATTCCGATCCCGTCCGGCGATCGAGGGCGAAGCGGCCGCCGGGACGCGCCCCGCGCCCGCCCGCCGCCTCACTGGGAGCCGCGGAACGCGTCCCCCTCGACGATGAGCCCCGCGACCAACGTCCCCGACATCCCCGCGTGCGCCAGCCCGCCGCCCGGATGCGACCAGCCGCCCGCCAGCAGCAGCCCCGGCACCCGGGTGCGGTTCCCCGCGTGCAGATACCCGCCACCGGCCCCGGCCAGCGCGGGCGGTGGCACCGCGCCCCCCTCCGCGCCGGTCTCCGCGGCCGTCTCCGCGGGCGTCCGCACCTGCGCGTGGATCAGTCGGTCCCGCAGGCCGGGTACGGCCGCGTCCGCCGCGTTGATCAGGGTGTCCGCGTACCGCTCCCGCAGCGCGGCGTCCGTCCAGTCCACCGGGCCGTGCGGGGCGACCGTCGCCACCAGCGTCACGGCCTCATGGGCCGCGTCGGGACGGGTCGAGGGGTCATCGGGGCGCAGCACCGTCACCGTGGGGCGCGCGGCGAGCCGGCCCCCGAACACCGCCTCGCGCTCGGCCGCCCCGTCCGCCGGGTGCACCAGCGTCCGGTGCACGGCATCGGCGGGCCGGGCCCCGGACAGCGACAGCAGGACCTGGAACCGGCCCGCCGCCCCGCCGCCCGGCCGGCGCCGGACCGTCACATCGCCGTCCTGCCACATGTCCTGACCGGGCATCAGTCCCGGGTGCGGCTGGAAACCCAGCACCACGTGACCGGCCTCCGCGACCGTCCCGTCGGCCAGCTCCACGCCCGCCGCCCGGCCGTCCTTCTCCACCACCCGGGCCACCTCGGCACCGAAGACGAACTCCACCTTCCGCGCCAGGCACCGCTCGTACACCGCCTGCGCCAGCGCCCGCATCCCGCCGGAGACGTACCAGCTGCCGAACGTCTCCTCCATGTACGGCAGCAGGGCCGCGCTCGCCGGGGCGTGCAGCGGATCCAGGCCGTAGGACAGCGCGTACCCGTCGAGGAGGGCGGCCAGCCGGGGGTCCGCCAGCTCCCAGGAACCTACCTCCGCCACCGTGCCGGCCCGCAACGCGGGGCGCAGCAGCCGCCGTCGTGCCGGCGCCGGGTACGGATCGCGGGCCAGCACCTGCCAGTCGGGGCGCAACGGCTCCTCCAGCAACGGCCGCCTGGACCGGTCCCAGGCATCCCCGGCCCGGTCCAGGAACGCTCCCCAGCTCTCACCGGCACCGTCCCCCAGCGCGGCGTCCAGCGCTGTCACGACCCCGGCCCGCGAGGCGTTCGGCAGCGAGACCGCGGTGCCGTCCGCGAAGACGTGGCGGCTCGCCGGATCGACCTGGGTCAGGGTGACGCACCGCTCCAGCGGTTCCTTGCCCGTCTTCACGAACAGGTCGCGGTAGACCGCCGGCAGATGCAGCAGGGAGGGCCCGGTGTCGAACGCGAAGCCGTCCCGGGCATGGCGGCCGACCGAGCCGCCGAAGGTCTGCGACCGCTCGTACACCGTCACCCGGTGGCCTGCCACGGCCAGCCGGGCCGCCGCCGACATCGCGCCCATCCCGGCGCCGATCACCGCAATACGTGCCATGGCAGCGACTTTATCGGCCGCCACCGACAGCTCAGCCGCCAGGCCACTGGGAAGCGGGGGCGGTCAGCCGCTTCTCCTCCCGCCGCTGCGCCCTGCGGCGCAGGAACCGGCGGACACGGGAGGCCAGGAAGACCAGGATCAGCAGGCCGAGCAGCAGCAGCGTGCCGGCGATGCCGGCCGCGATCACCGGATGGAACAGGGCGAACGTGACCACTCCGGCCACACCCAGGTCCTCGACCGTGCTCATGGCGATATTGCTGAACGGCTCGGGGGAGGTGTTGACCGCCATCCTGGTGCCCGCCTTCACCAGATGGCTCATCAGCGCGGTGGAACCGCCGACGGCCCCCGCCGCGAGCTCCGACAGCGAACCGTCCCCGCCCGCCAGGAGTGCCGCGACGACCGCTCCGGCGAGCGGCCTGATGAAGGTGTGCGCCGTGTCCCAGGCCGAGTCCACGTAAGGGATCTTGTCGGCCACCATCTCGCACAGGAAGAGCACACCGGCCACGACGAGCACATCGGTGCGCTGGAGCGAGGCGGGCACCTCGTCGCTCACGCCGGTCGCGCCGAAGATGCCGAGCAGGAGGACCACCGCGTAGGCGTTGATCCCGCTCGCCCAGCCGCTTGTGAACACCAGAGGGAGTACGGACACGGACGCGATCGTAACCAGATGGCGCAACCCCGCGGGAGTGCTTGGGTGCCCAGGGCTGAGTATCCGTACCTAGGGGGCCAATTGAGTAGGTACGCGGATGGGCCACGACCTGCGCGGACGGCAGAGTGGGGACCACGGAAGGGGCGCTGCGCCGGTACCGCCGGCACGGGGCGGCGGAGCAGGCGTGGTGCCCCGTCCGGAACGGGGGTGCGCGACGGAGGACCCGGGACCACGGGGGACGGCGGGGTCACGGGGGAAGGTTCTCCGGCAGCACGGATGACGCCGGTCGGGCGGGGCTCGGGGGGATCGAGCCCCGTCGGACCGGCGCCGTCGTGCGTCCGGGCCGCTGCGCGGGGCGCGGGTCAGCGCCCGCTGACCCGCCCGTGCAGCAGCAGGGACAGCGCCGAGTGCACGTCGTCGATCGACCGCTCCGGCTGGAACGCCTGCCAGTCCAGCGCCGCCACCAGCACCATGCCGACCAGCGCGGCCGCCGTCAGCGGGATGTCGATCTCCTCGCTGAGCTCGCCGCCCGCGACACCCTCCTTGAGCACTCCCTCGACCACGGCGACGGCCTCCTGGCGCACCACCAGCAGGGTCGCCTGCCAGGCCCGGTTCGTCCGCCACAGCTCGGCCACGTACAGCTGGGTGAAGGCGGGATAGCGGTCGATGAACGCCAGACCGGCCCGGATCATGGCGTCCAGCGCCTCGACCCGGCTGCCACCGCGCTCGTCGGTCTCCTCGGCCGCGGAGCGCAGCGAGGAGGTGAGCAGCCCGACGCCGTGGCGCAGCAGCTCCTCGAAGAGTTCCGTCTTGCTCTTGAAGTTGTAGTAGACCGTGCCCTTGGCGACCCCGGCGCGCTCGGCGATCTCGTCCACGGTGGTGGCCGAGAAGCCCTTCTCGGCGATGAGGGTCACGGCCGCCTCGTAGAGCTTCTGCCGGGTGGCCTGGCGGCGCGTGGTGCTACTGCTTTCCATGCTCCTGATTCTCACAGGTCCCGGAGCGCTCACAGGCTCAGCTCCGGGTGCAGCCGGTCCAGCGTCCACATCTGCTTGCGGCGCGCGGAGACGGCGGTCAGCGCGAGCGCGCCCGCGGTGAAGGCCAGCAGCACCGCGCAGCCCTGCCAGACCGGGCCGAGCCCGCCGCCCGTGATCAGCCGGCGCAGCCCCTCGACGACGTAGGTCATCGGCAGATAGGGGTGGATCGCGTTGAAGAAGCCCGGACTGGTCTGCACGGGGTACGTACCCCCGGCCGAGGTCAGCTGGAGCATCAGCACCGCGAGTACGAGGATGCGTCCCGCCGCCCCGAAGCGGGCGTTCAGCCACTGTACGATCGCGGCGAAGCAACAGGTCACCAGGGCAAGGAAGCCGATCGTCCCGGCGGCCCGGACCATCTGGAGGCCGAGCCCCCAGTGCAGTACGGACATCAGCGCGGCCACCTGGAGCAGACCGATCGCGGCCACCGGCAGCCAGCCCGCGAGGGCGATCCGCCAGGCCGGGGCCCCGGCCGCCAGTGCGCGCCGGTTGAGCGGCTGGATCAGCATGTACGCCACCATCGCGCCGACCCAGAGGGAGAGCGGGATGAAGTAGGGGGCGAAGCCGGTGCCGTAGTTGGGCGCGGCGTGCAGCGACCGGGAGGCCAGCTGCACCGGGTCGGACATGACTCCCGTACGGGCGTCGCGGTCCTTCTCGTCGTAGTCGGGGATCTTGCCGACCCCGTCGTTGAGGCCCTGCGCGAGCGTGGCCGAACCGTCGCCGAGCCGGATCATTCCGCTGTCCAGGCTCGTCGCGCCCTTCTTGAGGTCACCGACGCCGGTGTTCAGTTCTGCCGAGCTCGACTTGGCCGTGGACAGGCCGGTGTGCAGCTGATCGGCGCCCTCGGCGACCTTGTGGGCACCGGTGTTGAGCGCGTTGATCTTCTTGACCGCGCTGTCCAGGTCCTCGTCGAGATGCGGTGAGCGCTCGGCGAGGGCGTCGGCCTGCTTCTGCAGGGTGGCCAGCTGACCGCGCAACTGCGTGAGGTCCCCGTGCTGGTTCTTGACCAGGACGTTCACATCGTCGGCCACGGCCGCGACATCGGCCGCCGCCGTCACGGCCCGCTTCAGCGGCTCACAGACGGTGGAATCGGGGAGCGGCTGCTCCTCGCACCGGGTGCGGTGGACATCGGTGAGATCGTCGGAGGCCGTGTGCGCGGCGGTGGCGGCGGCGGGCGCGGCCTTCACCAGCGCGTCGAGGTTGTCCCGTACGGTCTGCGAGGAATCGGAGACCAGCCGGGCCGTGTCGCCGATCGACTTCCCGTTGTCCTTCAGGAACGGGCGGACGTCGGCCGCCACCCCGTTGACCTTGTCGGCGAGCAACTGGGTGCCGCCCGCGACCTGGCGCGAGCCGGTCTCCAGATCGCCCGCGCCCGCGTTCAGTCTGACGATGCCGCCGGCCAGCTTGTCGCTGCCCGCCTTCGCGTCCTTCAGCCCGTCCGCGAGGTCCTTCGAGCCCTTCTTCGCCTTGCCGATCCCGCCCTTGAGGTCGTCGGCGCCCTTGGCGGCCTTCGCCGTCGCGTCATGGAGATCGGAGAAGTTGATGAAGATCCGGTCGAGGAAGCCGCGCGAGGCGTTGGCCGAGGCGGCGGTGCGCACCTCGGAGAAGACCGTCCGGGAGATCTGGCCGACGATGTAGTTGTTCGCGTCGTTGGTGCGCACCTGGAGGGCGCCGGTCTCGGGGGAGTCGCCCGCGCTGGACGCGATGCGCTTGCTGAAGTCCGACGGCATGGTCAGCGAGAGGTAGTACGTGCCGTCCTCGACGCCCTTGTCGGCCTCGGCGGAGCTCACCTCGTGCCAGTCGAAGACCTTGGAGTCGAGCAGCTTGCCGGTGATCTCGTCCCCGGCCGCGACGCGCTTTCCCTCGGCGGACGCGCCCTTGTCGTCGTTGACCAGTGCGACCGGGATGCGGTCCAGGCGGCCGTACGGGTCCCAGAACGACCACAGGTACAGGGCGCCGTAGAGCAGGGGCAGCAGCAGAAGTGCGGCCAGTGCCGCGCGCGGCAGCCGCCCCCTGCCGAAGCGCCTCAGCTCAAGAGTGGCCAGTCTCGGCGAACGCATCGGCCGTCCCTTCGTCGTCCGTGGGGTCCGCCGGCTCCGCGGCGTCGGGGGTCTCGGTGTTGTCGGTACTGCTGGAGGGCTGCGCAGCCCCGGTGGTGTCCGTGCGTACGGTGAGCGCGTCCTCGGGGGCCTCGCTGCAGACGGCCAGCACGGTCGTGCCGCCGGCGGCGAGGGAGCGCAGCAGCTCCCAGACCTCGGCGCGCTCGGCGCCGGAGAGTTTGAGATCGGCGTCGTCCACCGCGATCAGCGCAGGCCGGCCGATCAGCGCGAGGGCGAGCGAGAGCCGCAGCGCCTCCAGCCGTTCCAGATCCCGTACGGAGGTCCGCTCGGCCTTGGGCAGGGTGGCGGGGTCGAGGCCGGCGGCGTCCAGCGCCGCGTCGATCCGGGCCCTGGCCGTGGCGGCGCGCTCGCGGCGCGGACGCAGCAGGGCGCGCGGGGAGCCGTCGTAGCGGCGCTGGAGCAGGGCGCGTTCGCGCAGGTGCTCGGCGACCGTGAAGGCCGGGTCGAGCTCGCTGACCCCGGGCACGGGTCCCAGTGCTGCGATGCGCCGTACGGCTGCGGCCCGCCGCGGCAGGCGCAGGCCGCCGGTCTCGGCGTGGCCCTCGGTGGAGCGCATCCGGCCGGTGAGGGCGAGCAGCAGGCAGGTGCGGCCGGAGCCGGACGGGCCCTCGACCGCGATCAGGGAGCCGGGCCCGGCGCTGAAGGTCACACCGCGGAAGGCCCAGCCGCGCGGCCCCTTGAGCCCGAGGTTCTCGGCGGCGACAGCTGCCCCGTGCGGGCTGTCCACAGGCCCTCTCCGTTCTTTGAACTGACTGGTCAGTGCAAAAAGGTAGCCTGAACTCGCGATCGAAGCAAAACCCCAGGTCAGGCGGTGATCGAAGCCGATTGTCAGTGGTGGCCGTCACGATGGATACAGACGGCCACGAAGCCGTTACGAGACAGGAGGTTCTGTCATGGCCCACTCGTCCGCAGCAGCCGCTCCGCGACGCCGCGCAGACGGCCCTGCCCCCTCACCGACCGGTCCGGCGCACGATGTCCACCCCGTTCTCCGGCGCGCCACGGCGCCGCCCGCCGCTCTCGATCTCCTCGCCCAGGCCCACGCCGGCCTCGAAGAGGCAGCTGTTCTCGACGTGCCCAACGAGCGGTATGCCACCGCCCACCTCGCCGCGCTGCGCGCCGCCGCCGCGGTCCTCGCCGTCCGGGGGCGCCCCGAGACCTCGCGGCGGCGCCGGGAGAGGATCCGCAGCGCCTGGGAGGTCCTCCCGGAAATCGCCCCCGAGCTGACCGAGTGGAGCGCGCTGTTCGCCTCGGGTGCCCGGCGGCGGGCCCGTGCGGAAGCGGGCATACCCGGAGCGGCCGGCCGGCGCGACGCGGACGACCTGCTGCGGGACGCGGCCATGTTCCTGCGCCTGGTGGAGCGGCTGCTGGTCCTCCAGCCGGTGCTTCCGCAGCCCCGCGGTGAGCGGCCCGACGAGTGAGGACGGCGCGGGCGGCGTGAGGCAATAGGGTGGTCGGGACCTATCACCTGCGCTGTTCACGCTCCGCCGTCAGCGGCGGCACCGTGCCGAGGAGACAACTGCCGTGTCGGACCAGCTGCGCCCCCGCGCCTCCCTCCGTACCGCCGTGGTCTGGGAGGTCCTCAAGGACGCCCTCGACCGTCAGGTCAAGGCGACCGGCAGGGACGCCCTGGACGTACTGGACACCGGCGGCGGCACGGGCAACTTCGCCGTACCGGTGGCCCGCCTCGGCCACCGGGTCACCGTCGTCGACCCCAGCCCCAACGCGCTCTTCGCGCTGGAGCGCCGCGCCGCCGAGGCCGGCGTCGCCGACCGTGTCCGCGGTGTCCAGGGCGACATCCTCGGCCTGTTCGACGTGGTCGAGCGCGGTGGCTACGACGCGGCGCTCTGCCACGGCGTCCTGGAGTACGTGGACGACCCCGCCGAGGGCGTACGGAACGCGGTCGACGCGCTCCGCCCGGCAGGTGCCCTCAGCCTGCTCGCCGCCGGGCTGGGCGGCGCGGTCCTGGCCCGTGCGCTCGCCGGTCACTTCACCGAGGCCAGGCAGGCGCTCAGCGACCCGGCGGGCCGCTGGGGCGACGGCGACCCGATGCCCCGGCGGTACACGGCGGAGCAGCTCACCGAGCTGGTCTCGGCGGCCGGTGTCGAGGTCGGCGCGGTCCACGGTGTACGCGTCTTCGCGGACCTCGTACCGGGCGTCCTGGTGGACACCGAGCCCGGTGCGATGGAAGCCCTGCTCAAGCTGGAGACGGCGGCTGCCGAACTGCCCGCTTTCCACGCGGTGGCGACCCAGCTGCACGTTCTGGGCACCAAGCCCGCCTGAGGCACCGGCCCTATCACGCCGCTAGCGCGGCTGATCAGCAACGCAGCCGCAGACGGAGTACGGCCCAGCAGCCCCGATCGGGGCCTCGGCCCCGTATGATCGGGGGACACCATCCGGCATGACGGATCGGAGGTTGGGGAATCAACGCCTCAGCAGCTGAGCCGTCGTGGCGGCCCGGACTGGCTGATTGGCAATGAGGGCGGGTTTCACGGGGACGATTCCCTGCCTATCCTGGAAGGGCCGCATACCGGCCGCCCCCCGCGGCCGACGACGAGGAGGACTCCGTGCCGCTCTCGGAGCACGAGCAGCGAATGCTCGAGCAAATGGAGCGAGCGCTGTACGCCGAAGATCCCAAGTTCGCGACAGCGCTCGAGGGAAGCGGGCTGCGTACGTACACCCGGCGACGGGTCTACCAGGCAGTTGCTGGCTTCCTGGTGGGTATCGCGCTCCTCATGGCCGGAATGGTCGCCCAGCAGATCTGGATCAGCGTGGTGGGGTTCCTCGTCATGCTGGGCTGCGCGGTGCTCGCGGTCACCGGTTGGCGCAAAGCGCCCAAGCCCGGTGAGCAACAGACAGCCGGAACCGGTGGCGGGGGCGAGCGTCGACAGCCCAAACAGCGCCGGACCGTGATGAACCGGATCGAGCAGCGGTGGCAGCGTCGCCGCGATGAGCAGGGCCATTAAGAGCTTCGGACACTGATGTGTGAGGGGCGGTCGCATTTCTGCGACCGCCCCTCACACGTGAGTCCGCGCCGGGGCGCCGGCCGGGCGGTGTGCTTTCGATCGCCGGGCGGGCCGGAGGAGACGCCGCAAACCCCTGGCGGGCCGGAAGAACCCCTGGGCGGGCCGGCCACAGCGTCCGGGTGGGCTCGCAGCCCACCCGGACACCGGGCGGGTCAGCCCTCCTGGCGGGACGGGCGTCGCAGCCAGGCGGGGCGTCGGGGCATGCTCCATCTGGCGGTCAGGGCTGCCCGGCGATCCGAGGCCGCCCACACCACCCGAATGGCCGATCGCGGAGCCATGACCGCGCGGAGCCGGGTGAACCGGCCGACGGAGGCCCGCAGCGCGGTCCGTACCGCCCGCACATCCTCCGAAAGCCCTGCCTCGGGCCGCGGCTCCGGCGCGTAGAGCGCCTGCTCCACCGCTCCCGCCACCCGGTGGACCGCCTCGGCCCCCTCGGTGTCGAGGTGCCCCAGCCGCACGATCCGGGCCGCGGCCCTGCGCGGGGTCAGCGACTCGTCCGGGGCGATGCCGTGGTCCCACGCCGTGTCGGTGATCTCCCGCCAGGCCGCCAGCGTTCTGGCGGTGGCGTCGCCCGGCGTACGCCCGGCGGAGAAGCTCAGCCTGCGGGCCCGGGCCCTGATCCGCCAGAGCATCGGCAGCGACGGCAGCAGCAGTACGAGCAGCACCAGCAGGGTCACGCCGAGCACCGTGCCCGCCGGCGTCCCCGAATCCGTCGGCCCCACCGCTCCCGGAGCCACCGTGCTGCCGCACTCGCCCTGCTTGCGCAGCTGCGGCGGGCAGCTGTCCGAGGCGGACGGGGCGACCGGCGTCGCGGCCGACGCGCCCGTCTCCGGGCGGGCCGGATCGGCCGGATCGCCGGAAGGGGCGTCCGGCAGGGTGTACGACGGCACGGTGCCACGCGTCGGCGTCGGCTCGAAGCGGGTCCAGCCGATGCCCTCGAAATACAGTTCCGGCCAGGCGTGCGCGTCGCGCAGCCCGACCGACATCGAACCGTCCGACTGCGCGGTACCGGGAGTGAAGCCGACGGCGACCCTGGCCGGGATTCCGAGCGTCCGGGCCATCGCGGCCATCGTGAAGGAGAAGTGGACGCAGAAGCCCTGCTTGTCCTTGAGGAAGCGGCCGATCGCCGCGCTGCCGGTGCCGGAGTTCACCGAGGTGTCGTAGGTGAACCCGCCGTCCGAGGCGAAGTAGTCCTGCAGCTTCACCGCCTGCTCGTAGGCGGTACCGGCGCCCCGCGTCACCCTGTCGGCCGTCTCCTTGACCACCTTCGGCAGTGAGCCGGGCACCCGGGTGTACTCGCGCTGGAGGGCGGCCGGGGCCGGTCCCGCGTTGGCGAGCTGGTCCGACGTCGGCTGTACGACCAGGCTGGAGACCTCGTACTGCGCCCCCTGGGTCGTCTCCCCGTCGTCACCGACCAGGGTGCGGCCCTCCGACTCGTACCGCCAGCGCCCGCCGACCCTGACCTCGGTCGCCGGATAGGGGAGGGGCAGATAGGTCTGCCGGTAGGAACGGGACGCGGAGATGTTCGAGCTGATCTCCGTGACCGCGACCTCCGGGGACAGACCCCCGGGGCTCGGAAGCCGCTTGGGCACGTCCTTCAGCCGGCGGGTCGACGCCCGCCATTCGTTTCCGTTGAACTGGTCCAGCGCCAGGATGCGCAGATAGAAGTCCTGCGGACTGTTCGAGTTGGTGCGGTACGACATCACCTGCCGGTTCTCCGGCTGGTTGAGGTTGTTCTGCAGGGAGACCAGCGGGTTCACCGCGGAGATGGTGCCGCCACCGCCCCCTCTGCCGTTGCCGGCCCCCGTGCCGGCCAGCAGACCGCTGTCGAGAGCGGGCAGCGCCGCGGGTACGGCCAGGGCGATTCCCAGGGCCAGCGCGCCGATGCGGCGCCCCGTGCGCACCGGGGCCAGCGCCCCGCCGCCCGAGAGGCTGCCACCGGCCGGGCCGCCGCTGGGCCGGGCCGCTCCGGCGAAGACCCGCCCCCACTGGGAGAGCCGGTCGCGCCCCTCGGCCAGCAGCAGGAGCAGATAGCCGCAGGCGGCGAGGAGGAACCACAGCCAGTCCGCGCCGCCGTCCGACAGCCCGGCCGCGACGGAGTACAGAGCCAGCAGGGGCAGCCCGGCCGGCGCGGCACTGCGGAACGTCACCGCCAGCACGTCCACCGCCAGACCGACCAGCAGCACACCGCCCACCAGCATCAGCCGGATGCCCGCCGTGGCCGGCGCCGGAATCGCGTACCGGCCGACGTCATCGGCCCCCGCGGACAGCAGATCCACGAGCAGCCGTACGGACTGCGGACCCGGCAGGAACCCCGCCACCGCCTGCTCCCGGGCGAACGCCACGGTCAGCAGCACCAGCGTGACCAGCATCTGCGCGACGACGGTCAGCAGCCGAGGCAGCGGCACCCGGCGGCTGAGCGCACCCACCCCGAACTGGATGGCCAGCAGGAACGCGGCCTGCACCATCCAGCTGACCGGGTCGACCAGCGGCAGCATCGAACATGCCGCCATCAGCGTCGCCGCAAAGGCGCACAGCGCCAGCCGACCACGACCGCTCATGACCGTCCCCTCATGACCAACCACTGGAGAAACCTGTCGTACCGCCCGTCGCGCCGCCCACGGCGGCGGACTGCGTCAGCGAACCCAGATGGCTCGCCTGCTGCCACAGCCGGGCGAGATCCGTTCCGGGCCTCACCGCAACCGCCGTCCACCCCGACTCGCGCAGCAGCCGCAGCCGCCGCTCGGACGCCGCCTCGGTGGCGGGCGACTCACCGTGCACCCAGGCGGCGCTGTCCAGCACGAACGCGACGGCACCACCGCTGCGCTGCCGCATCCGGGCGGCCACGGCCGCCTGCTCCTCGTCCAGGTCGCCGAGGAAGGCGATCAGCAGGCCCTCGTTGCCGCCGCGCAGCACGTCGTACGCACGGGAGAGACCGCCCCCGTCGGAGTGGTCGACGACGGCGAGGGTGTCCATCATCAGCCCGGCCGCGGCCGCGGAGTCCTGGCCGGAGCCGGCGAAACCGCCCGACCCCTCACTCGGGAGCGCGCTGCCCTCGTCCGTCAGCAGCCGGACCGCGAAGCCCCGTTCCAGCATGTGCACCAGCGCGGAGGCGGCCCCCGATACGGCCCACTCGAACGCCGAGTCGGGCCCGGTCCCCTGATACGCGATCTGCCGGGTGTCCAGGAGCACCGTGCATCTGGCCCGCTGCGGCTGCTCCTCGCGGCGCACCATCAGCTCGCCGTAGCGCGCGGTGGAGCGCCAGTGGACGCGGCGCAGATCGTCGCCGTGCCGGTAGCCGCGCGGGATCACGTCGTCCTCGCCGGCCAGCGCCAGCGACCGCTGCCGCCCCTCGCCGTACCCGGAGGACTCGCCCGCCAGCCGCACCGGCGGCAGCGGTTCGGTCCGCGGGATGACGACGAGCGTGTCGTACGCGCTGAACGAACGCGTCAGCTCGCACATCCCGAACGGATCGCTCAGCCGCAGCTGCAGCGGACCGAGCGGATAGCGCCCCCGCAGATCGGACTGCACCCGGTAGGAGACCTCGCGCCGGCCGCCCGCCTCGACCCGGTCCAGGACGAAGCGGGGCCGTGGACCGAGTACGTAGGGCACCCGGTCCTGGAGCATCAGCAGACCGGTGGGCAGCCGCGAGATGTTGTCCATCCGCAGATGGACCCGCGCCTCGGTGCCCGCGGGCACCCGGGACGGCGAGAGCCGCCGGGTGCCCGCGACCCGGTA
This sequence comes from Streptomyces sp. NBC_01260, assembly GCF_036226405.1. Lineage (NCBI taxonomy): Bacteria > Bacillati > Actinomycetota > Actinomycetes > Kitasatosporales > Streptomycetaceae > Streptomyces > Streptomyces sp. NBC_01260. The sequence goes on from NZ_CP108464.1 coordinate 6,419,528, forward strand.
GCGGGTCCGGAAGAGCACCGTCACGCAGACCAGCGGCAGCACGGCGAGGAGCAGTCCGACGCGCAGCAGGTCCCCCTGGCCCAGCACATACGCACAGGCCGCGGCGGCGATACCGGCCGCGAGGAAGGACCGTCCGCGCGTGGTCAGCCCGCTCAGCGCGGCCCGCAGACCGCCCTTGTCGTCGCTGTCGTCCATCGCGGTTGCCCCCCCGGCGCTCATCAGAGCCGCCGCGCGCCGGGCTGCTGCCGACTGCCGTACGCGCCGCCCGGCTCATGCTGCGGCATCGGGACGGCCGCACCGCCCGCCGCGGTCGGCACCGGTGTCTGCTGGAGGATCTCCAGCACGACCTGCTCGGCGGTGCGGCGGTTCAGCTGGGCCTGCGCGGTCGGCAGCAGCCGGTGTGCGAGCACCGCGACCGCCAGTGCCTGCACGTCGTCGGGCAGGCAGTAGTCCCGGCTGCTCAGGGCCGCGGTGGCCTTCGCCGCGCGCAGCAGATGCAGAGTGGCGCGCGGCGAGGCGCCGAGCCTGAGATCGGGATGACTGCGGGTGGCCCCGACGAGCTGCACCGCGTACCGGCGGACGGCGTCGGCGACGTGGACCGTCCGCACCGCTTCGATCAGCTTCACGATGTCGTGTGCGTGCGCCACCGGCTGGAGGTCGTCCAGGGGCGAGACACCGCCGTGCACATCGAGCATCTGGAGCTCGGCCTCCGGGCTTGGGTAGCCGATCGACACCCTGGCCATGAACCGGTCGCGCTGGGCCTCGGGCAGCGGGTAGGTGCCCTCCATCTCCACCGGGTTCTGGGTGGCCACGACCATGAAGGGGTCGGGCAGCTCGTAGCTGTGCCCGTCGATCGTGACCTGGCGCTCCTCCATCGACTCCAGCAGCGCTGACTGGGTCTTGGGCGAGGCGCGGTTGATCTCGTCGCCGATCACGATCTGGGCGAAGATCGCGCCCGGTTTGAACTCGAACTCGCGGCGCTGCTGATCGAAGATGGACACCCCGGTGATGTCCGAGGGCAGCAGGTCAGGTGTGAACTGGATACGCCGCACCGAGCAGTCGATGGACCGCGCCAGCGCCTTGGCCAGCATGGTCTTGCCGACTCCGGGGACATCCTCGATCAGCAGGTGCCCCTCCGCGAGCAGCACGGTCAGCGAAAGCCGTACGACCTCAGGCTTGCCCTCGATCACACTCTCCACCGACCTGCGCACCCGCTCCGCTGTGGTGGTCAGATCTGTGAGGCTCGCTCGATCGTCATAGGTCGTCACCCGGCCCTCCTCGGCCCTGCCCCACGCTCACCAGGAGCACGGGATTCCCCTGTCACGGGCCGGTGCTCCTGTGCGGCCCGGCCCACCCCGAAATACGGACACCTCGCCTGACGACGTCCGACGGGGTGTCACACCCGCATTCTTGTTGCCGTTACCGCTTCGTGTCACTTGCCTGGGACAACTGGGGCCGATATGTCGGGTTGGGTCGGCTTTTTTGATGCCCGGCGGAGACCTTCCGGAGGTCAGGAAGCCGGAAAGATCTCGCGCAGCAGACCGGTGGTCACATCGAAGACGAAGCCGCGCACGTCATCGCTGTGCAGCAGGAACGGCGACGTGCGGACGCGCTGCATCGACTGCCGCACATCCTGGTCCGCGTCGCTGTACGCCTCCACGGCCCAGACGGGGCGCTGGCCGACCTCCCCCTCGAGCTCCTGACGGAACTCCTCGGTGATCGACTCCATACCGCAGTTCGTGTGGTGGATCAGTATCACGCTGCGGGTGCCGAGGGCCCGCTGGCTGATCGTCAGTGAGCGGATCACGTCGTCGGTGACCACGCCGCCCGCGTTGCGGATGGTGTGGCAGTCGCCGAGCGCCAGGCCGAGCGCCTTGTGCAGGTCGAGCCGGGCGTCCATGCAGGCGACCACGGCGACGCGCAGCACCGGCTTCGCGTCCATGCCGGGATCGCTGAACTCGGAGGCGTACTCGACGTTCGCCTCGACGAGGCGGTCGGTGACCGTGCCGCCGGTGCCGGCCCGGCCGGTGACGGGAACGGACGGCTCGGCAGGAGAATGCGCGGAAGTCGACATGGACAAGACGTTAGCCCGGGTCGGCCGCTCCGGCGTGGCGTGGAAGCGGACAAAGAACGTCAACGGTGTTTGTTGTGAGGTAACCCACAAGCCTCACACTCGGTCACCCGACCGGGTGAACAAAAGGGAGGGACGACGCGCTGCCGGGTTGATTGATCGGGAATCGATCGAATGGCAGGGTGGGCCAAGACCGCCTGCCGGTCGGTCTAAAGTGACGGGAAGTTACCGACACCCTGCACATTCCGAAGTTTCCCCGTGTGCGCGGCGTACGTACGGCCCGGCCCTCTCCCGCCCGCCGGTCGGCTGACGCCACTTCCCCGGCGCCGGCGGACCTCCCCTTCGCGAGCGGGCGGGGACCAGGCCGTACGTGCCGCCACCCGGGACCTGAGCCTGAGAGGGCGCATGAGCCAGACCCGACACGTCCCGGTGATGCTCCAGCGGTGCCTGGACCTGTTGGCCCCGGCTCTTGAGGCACCGGGACCGCAGCCGCCCGTGGTCGTCGACTGCACGCTGGGCCTCGGCGGACACAGCGAGGCGCTGCTCTCCGCCTTCCCCACCGCCCGGCTGATCGCGCTGGACCGGGACAAGGAGGCGCTGCGCCTCTCGGGCGAGCGCCTCGCCCCCTACGGCGACCGCGCCACACTGGTGCACGCCGTCTACGACGAACTGCCCGAGGTGCTCGACCGGCTCGGCGTCCCCAAGGTCCAGGGGATCCTGTTCGACCTCGGTGTCTCCTCCATGCAGCTGGACGAGGCCGACCGCGGATTCGCGTACGCCCAGGACGCCCCGCTCGACATGCGGATGGACCAGTCGACCGGCATGGGTGCGGCCGAGGTGCTCAACACCTATCCGCCCGGCGAACTGGTCCGGATCCTGCGGGCGTACGGCGAGGAGAAGCAGGCCAAGCGGATCGTCTCCGCCGTCGTCCGCGAGCGCGAGAAGGAACCCTTCAGCAACAGTGCCAGGCTCGTCGAGCTGATCCGTGACTCGCTGCCGCAGGCCGCCAAGCGCACCGGCGGCAACCCCGCCAAACGCACCTTCCAGGCGCTGCGCATCGAGGTCAACGGCGAGCTCAGCGTGCTGGAACGGGCGATCCCGGCCGCTGTGCGGAGCCTCGCCGTCGGCGGGCGCATCGCCGTCCTCTCGTACCACTCGCTGGAGGACCGGCTGGTCAAGCAGGTGTTCGCGGCGGGCGCCGCCAACACCGCCCCGGCCGGGCTGCCGGTCGTCCCCGAGCGCTACCAGCCCCGGCTGAAGCTGCTCACCCGGGGCGCCGAGCTGCCCACCGAGGAGGAGGTCGCCGAGAACCGGCGCGCCGCCCCCGCCCGGCTGCGTGGCGCCCAGCGGATCCGGGCGGAGGAGCGATGAGCCCTTGGAGCCCCGGTGCGCGGACACGCCCCAGGGACGGGGCGGTGCGGTGAGCAAAGCGGCCGGGCAGCTGAAAGGGCGTGCCGCACGGCTCACCCGGCTGATGCCGGCCGGGCCGAGCAACGCGGCCCGGACCCCCTTCGTCCTGCTGGTGGTCCTGCTCCTGGGCGGCGGCCTGATCACCCTGCTCCTGCTGAACTCCGCGCTCAACGAAGGATCGTTCCGGCTGAGCGAGCTGAAGAAGCGGACCACGGACCTCACCGACGAGCAGCAGGCGCTCCAGCGCGATGTCGACAGCTCCGCCGAGCCCGACGCCCTGGCCCGCCGGGCCAGGGAACTGGGCATGGTCCCCGGCGGCAGCCCCGTCTTCCTGGGCCCCGACGGCACGGTCCGGGGCGTTCCCTCGGCCGCCACCGCCGGGCCGGCCCCCGCACCGCCGCAGAAGACCCCCGCACCGCCGCAGACCCCCGCACCGCCGCCGCGGACCACCGCGAGCCCGGCGGCGCTCTCCGGTTCGCCCGGCCCCACCCCTCCGGGCGGCGCGGCGGGCACGCCCGCCGCCACACCGAGTACGTCCGCGTCGGGCGCCGACGCGGCCGGGCCGAGCGGATCGACGACCACTCGTACCCCGGCAGACCAGCCCTCCACGAGCCCCGGCAGGTGACGCAGTGCCTTCCAAGGAACCACCGCGCCGGCGGGTCCCCGGCCCGGCGCGCCCCCGTAACGCGGCGCCCCGCTCCGGCCGCGCCCGTCCCGACGCGCGGCGTCGGACCTCGTCGGCCGCCGCGCGCAGGCCGGCGCCGCGCAGCCGCTCGGGCCGTCCGCTGCGGCTGGGCAGTCCGCGCCCCAGGCTGCGGCTGGTCAGCCTCGCCCTGACACTCGTCATGATCGCGTTCGTCGTCCGGCTCCTGCAGGTCCAGGCCGTTGACGCCAACGCGTACGCGGCCAAGGCCGACAGGAACCGCTACCTCAGCTACACCGTCGCCGCCGAGCGCGGCGAGATCACCGACCGCAGCGGCATCGCGCTGGCCACCAGCGTCGACGCGTACGACATCACCGCCGACCCCAAGATGTTCACACCGGCCGACAGCAAGGCCCCGGACGCCCCCCGGCAGGCCGCCGCCCTGCTCGCGCCCATCCTCGGTGCCGACGCCGCCGAGCTGACGAAGAAGCTGGCGAAGCCGAAGAGCCGGTACACGGTGCTGGCCCGCCGGCAGACCCCGCAGGTCTGGAAGCAGATCAAGGACCTCAAGTCGGTCTTCGCCGAGAAGGCCTCGAAGGACAAGGCAGCCGGCGGCCCCGGAGCCAATGTGCTGGCCGGTGTCTTCCAGGAGGCGACCACCAAGAGGGTCTATCCCAACGGCGGGCTCGCCGCCGGGATACTGGGTTATGTCAATGCCGAGGGAAAGGGCGCGGGCGGCCTGGAATCCCAGCTGGACAAGGAGCTGGCGGGCGAGGACGGCACGATCAGCTACGCCCAGTCCGGTGGCCGCCGGGTGCCCACCGCGGGCACCAAGGAGGTCCCGGCCGTCGCGGGCTCCGACATCGAGCTGACCATCGACCGCGACATCCAGTGGGCGGCCCAGAAGGCCATCTCCGAACAGGTGGCGAAGTCCAGGGCCGACCGTGGCTACGTGGTCGTGCAGAACACCCGGACCGGCGAGGTGCTCGCCATGGCCAACGCCCCCGGCTTCGACCCCAACGACCTCTCGCAGGCCGACGCGGCGTCGCTGGGCAACGCCGCGCTCCAGGACGTCTACGAGCCCGGCTCCACCAGCAAGGTCATGTCCATGGCGGCGGTGCTGGAGGAAGGGGCCGCCACCCCCGGTACCCACGTCACCGTCCCCAACCGGCTGCACCGCGGCGACCGGGCCTTCAAGGACGACATCGACCATCCCACCTGGTACCTGACGCTCAACGGCGTACTCGCCAAGTCCAGCAACATCGGCACCATCATGGCCGCCGGACAGCTCGGGAAGACCCAGGCCCAGGCCAACAAGACGCTCTACTCCTACCTGCGCAAATTCGGCATCGGCTCACCGACCGGACTCGGCTACCCGGGTGAGACCCCCGGCATCCTCGCCAAGCCGCAGGACTGGTCGACCTCGCAGCAGTACACGATCCCGTTCGGCCAGGGGCTCTCGCTCAACGCCATGCAGGCCGCCTCGATCTACTCCACGATCGCCAACGGCGGGGTCCGGATCGCACCGACCCTCGTCCGCGGCACCAAGGGGGCCGACGGCCGCTTCACCGCCGCCGACGCCCCGGAGCAGTCCCGGGTGGTCAGCGAGAAGACAGCCAGGACACTGGCGCGCATGCTGGAGTCGGTGGTCGGTGACCAGGAGGGCACCGGGACGAAGGCCAAGATCCCCGGCTACCGCGTCGCGGGCAAGACCGGTACGGCCAACCGGGTCGATCCGGTACGCGGCGGCTACCACGGCTACACCGCGTCCTTCGCCGGTTTCGCTCCTGCCGACGACCCTCAGATCACCGTCTACTGCGCGATCCAGAACCCCACCAAGGGCGGCTACTTCGGCGGCCAGATCTGCGGACCCATCTACAAGCAGGTCATGGAATTCGCCCTCAAGACGCTTCAGACCGCACCGTCGGGCAGCGAGCCGGCCAGGCTGCCGGTGACCTTCGAACCCGGCGAGTGAACTCAGGGAGACCATCCAGTGACAACCATCACCCCTGATCCCGGGAACCGGAACGGGAACCACCGCGACCCCGGCCCCTCACTTCGCGAGAGGCCGGGTGCTCCCGGTACGCTCACCGCCGTGCCCCACGCTGAACAGTTCCGAACCACCCAGAAGGACGCCCCTGTGAACTACCCGGGAGCGCCCCGCCCGGATCGGCTGCGGCCGACCTCCATCGGTGAGCTGGCAGCCCGGCTGGGAGTCGAACCGCCTGGCACCGGCGAAGTCACCGGCATCACCCACGACTCCCGGGCCGTACGCCCCGGAGACGTGTACGCGGCCCTGCCGGGTGCCCGCCTCCACGGCGCCGACTTCACCGCCCAGGCGGCCGGCCTCGGCGCGGCCGCCATCCTCACCGACCCCTCGGGCGCCGAACGCGCCGCCGCCACCGGACTTCCGGTGCTGGTCACCGAGGACCCGCGCGGCCGGATGGGCGAACTCGCCGCCGAGATCTACGGACACCCAGGCACCGACCTGCTCCAGATCGGTATCACCGGAACCTCCGGCAAGACCACCACCGCCTACCTCATCGAGGGCGGCTTCCGCGGCGCCGGACGCAGCACCGGTCTGATCGGCACCGTGGAGATGCGGATCGGCGACGAGCGCATCAAGTCCGAGCGGACCACCCCCGAGGCCACCGATCTGCAAGCCCTGTTCGCCGTCATGCGCGAACGCGGCGTCGACGCGGTGACCATGGAGGTCTCCAGCCACGCCCTGGTGCTCGGCCGGGTCGACGGCTGCGTCTTCGACGTCGCCGTCTTCAACAACCTCAGCCCTGAGCACATGGAGTTCCACTCCGGCATGGAGGACTACTTCCAGGCCAAGGCGCGGCTGTTCACCCCGCAGCGCAGCAGGCAGGGCGTCGTCAACTTCGACGACGAGTACGGCCGCAGGCTGATCACCGAGGCGTCCGTCCCGGTCACCACCTTTTCCGCCGAGGGTCACCCGGATGCCGACTGGCGGGCCGAGGACGTCGAGGTCGGCCAGCTCGGCTCCACCTTCACCGTCGTCGGCCCCAAGGACCAACGGGCCACCGCCCGGGCCCCGCTGCCCGGACCGTTCAACGTCGCCAACACCCTGGCCGCGATCGTCACCCTCGCGGTCGCGGGCATCGACCCGCAGATCGCGGCCGACGGCGTCGCCGCCGTGCCGGGGGTGCCCGGCCGGCTGGAGCGGGTCGACGCCGGACAGCCGTACCTCGCACTCGTCGACTACGCGCACAAGACCGACGCCGTCGAATCGGTGCTCCGCTCCCTCCAGAAGGTCACCGAGGGCAAGCTGCACATCGTCCTCGGCTGCGGCGGCGACCGCGACACCACCAAGCGCGGCCCGATGGGAGCAGCCGCGGCCCGGCTCTCCGACACCGCCGTACTGACCTCCGACAACCCCCGCTCCGAGGACCCCCTGGGCATCCTCGCCGCCATGCTCGCGGGCGCCGCCGAAGTGCCCGTGCACGAACGCGGTGACGTCCTGGTCGACGCGGACCGGGCCGCCGCCATCGCCGCCGCGGTCGGCCGGGCCGGGCCGGGCGACACCGTACTCATCGCAGGCAAGGGCCACGAGCAGGGCCAGGACATCCACGGAGTGGTGCGCCCCTTCGACGACCGGGTGGTCCTGCGCGAGGCCATCGAGCGGTCCCTGGGACACGAGAGCGCCGTCCACCGTGCCCCCACCCATGAGAACAACAGTCAGGGATGACCAAGTGATCGCCCTTTCCCTCGCCGAGATCGCCGAAATCGTCGGCGGGCAGTCGTACGACATACCGGATCAGGCAGTAACCGTCAGCGGGCCAGTCGTCATCGACTCCCGGGAGGTGAAGCAAGGCAGCCTCTTCGTCGCCTTCGCCGGCGAACGGGTCGACGGCCACGACTACGCGCAGCGCGCGGTCGAGGCGGGCGCGGCAGTCGTCCTGGCCGCCCGCCCCGTCGGCGTTCCCGCGATCGTCGTGGACGACGTGGTGGCGGCGCTCGGCGCGCTCGCCCGCGCCGTCGTCGGGCGCCTCGGCACCACCGTGGTCGCCCTCACCGGGTCCGCCGGCAAGACCTCCACCAAGGACCTGATCGCCCAGCTCCTGGAGCGCAAGGGCCCCACCGTCTACCCGGCGGGCAACCTCAACAACGAGATCGGACTGCCGCTCACCGCGCTGCGCGCCACCGATGAGACCCGGCACCTGGTCCTCGAAATGGGTGCCCGCTACATCGGCGACATCTGTTACCTCACCGGCCTCGTCCCGCCCCGGATCGGCCTCGTCCTGAACGTCGGCACCGCCCACATCGGCGAGTTCGGCGGGCGCGAGCAGATCGCACAGGCCAAGGGCGAGATGGTCGAGTCGCTGCCCGCGGACGGCCTCGCCGTACTCAACGCCGACGACCCGCTCGTCCGCGCCATGACCTCCCGCACCAAGGCCCGCGTCCTGCTCTTCGGTGAAGCCGCGGATGCGGACGTACGGGGAGAGAACGTGCGGCTCACCGACGACGGCTGCCCCGCGTTCCGCCTCCACACACCCACCGGGTGCAGCGATGTGACCATGCGCCTGTACGGTGAGCACCACGTGTCGAACGCGCTCGCCGCGGCCGCCGTCGCCCATGAGTTGGGCCTGTCCGCAGACGAGATCGCCGAGGCGCTCTCCGAGGCGGGCACCCTCTCCCGCTGGCGCATGGAGGTCACCGAGCGTCCGGACGGCGTGACGTTCGTCAATGACGCCTACAACGCCAACCCCGAATCCATGAGAGCCGCGCTGCGCGCGCTGGCCGCCATGGGGAAGGGGCGTCGTACGTGGGCAGTGCTCGGCCAGATGGCCGAGCTCGGCGACGCCTCGCTCACCGAGCACGACGCGGTCGGACGGCTCGCCGTCCGGCTCAACGTCAGCAAGCTCGTCGCGGTCGGGGGCAGAGAAGCCTCCTGGCTGCAACTGGGCGCATACAACGAGGGTTCGTGGGGTGAGGAGTCGGTGCATGTGTCCGACGCACAGGCTGCCGTCGACCTGTTGCGCAGTGAACTGCGCCCGGGAGACGTCGTGCTGGTGAAGGCGTCCCGGTCGGTCGGCCTGGAGCAGGTTGCCATGGCACTGCTGGATAACGCGACCGAGGGCGAGGTCGCCGGCCGATGAGGCAGATCCTCTTCGCGGGGGCCATCGGGCTCTTCCTGACCCTGGTCGGTACCCCGCTGCTGATCAAGCTGCTGGCCCGCAAGGGATACGGGCAGTTCATCCGGGACGACGGCCCGCGCAGCCACGGATCGAAGAAGGGCACGCCCACCATGGGCGGCATCGCCTTCATCCTGGCGACGATCATCGCGTACGTCCTGGCGAAGGTGATCACCGGCGAGGACATGCGCTTCTCCGGTGTGCTGGTCCTCTTCCTGATGGCCGGCATGGGACTCGTCGGCTTCCTCGACGACTACATCAAGATCGTCAAGCAGCGTTCGCTGGGCCTGCGCGCCAAGGCGAAGATGGCCGGTCAGCTGATCGTCGGTATCGCCTTCGCGGTGCTCTCGCTCCAGTTCGCCGACGCCCGCGGCAACACCCCCGCCTCCACCAAGCTCTCGTTCGTCGAGGACTTCGGCTGGTCGATCGGCCCGGTGCTGTTCGTGGTCTGGGCGCTCTTCATGATTCTCGCCATGTCCAACGGCGTGAACCTGACGGACGGTCTGGACGGCCTCGCCACCGGTGCGTCGGTGATGGTCTTCGGCGCGTACACCTTCATCGGGCTCTGGCAGTTCCAGGAGTCCTGCGCCAACGCGGCCACCCTCACCAATCCGAGTGCCTGTTTCGAGGTACGAGATCCACTCGACCTCGCGGTCGTGGCCTCCGCCCTGATGGGCTCCTGCTTCGGCTTCCTGTGGTGGAACACCTCGCCCGCCAAGATCTTCATGGGCGACACCGGTTCGCTCGCCCTCGGCGGCGCGCTCGCAGGTCTGGCGATCTGCTCCCGCACCGAGTTCCTGATGGCGGTGCTCGGCGGCCTCTTCGTGATGATCACGATGTCCGTCGTCATCCAGGTCGGCTCGTTCAAGATGACCGGCAAGCGGGTCTTCCGGATGGCGCCGCTCCAGCACCACTTCGAACTCAAGGGGTGGTCCGAAGTCCTTGTCGTGGTCCGCTTCTGGATCATCCAGGGCATGTGTGTGATCGTCGGTCTCGGCCTCTTCTACGCAGGATGGGCAGCCAAGAAGTGAGCAACGTGGACTGGCAGGGCAAGCACGTCACGGTCGCCGGACTCGGGGTCTCCGGGATTCCGGCGGCCCGGGTGCTGCGCGGTCTCGGCGCCGTCGTCACCGTCGTCAACGACGGGGACGACGAGCGCTCCCGTACCCAGGCCGCGGAGCTGGAGGCGCAGGGCATCACCGTGCGCCTCGGCGACGGGGCCACCCTGCCCGAGTCCACCGAGCTCATCGTCACCACCCCGGGCTGGAAGCCCGACAAGCCGCTGTTCGCCGCGGCCGCCGAGGCAGGCGTCCCGGTCTGGGGCGACGTCGAACTCGCCTGGCGGCTGCGCGGCCAGGACGGCCGGGAACCGGCCCCCTGGCTCGCGGTCACCGGAACCAACGGCAAGACCACGACCGTGCGGATGCTCGCCTCGATCCTGGAGGCGGCCGGGCTGCGCACCGCGGCCGTCGGCAACATCGGCGTCTCGCTCCTGGACGCGGTCCTCGGCGACGAGACGTACGACGTACTCGCCGTCGAGCTCTCCAGCTACCAGCTGCACTGGTCGCCCTCGCTGCGCGCCCACTCCGCGGCCGTCCTCAACCTGGCCCCCGACCACCTCGACTGGCACGGCTCCATGGAGGCGTACGTCGCCGACAAGGGCCGGATCTACGAGGGCAACAGCGTCGCCTGCGTCTACAACGCCGCGGACGGGGTCACCGAGGACCTGGTGCGCGGGGCGGACGTGGAGGAGGGCTGCCGGGCGATCGGCTTCACCCTCCACGCCCCCGGGCCCTCCCAGCTCGGGGTCGTCGACGGCATCCTCGTCGACCGCGCCTTCGTGACGAACCGGCACAAGCAGGCCCAGGAGCTCGCCGAGGTCGGGGACGTGAACCCGCCCGCCCCGCACAACATCGCCAACGCGCTGGCGGCCGCGGCGCTGGCCCGTGCCTTCGGCGTCGCGCCGGCCGCCGTACGGGACGGGCTGCGGGCCTTCCGCCCGGACCCGCACCGCATCGAGCGTGTCGCGGAGGTCGCCGGGGTCACCTACATCGACGACTCCAAGGCCACGAACACCCACGCGGCCGAGGCCTCCCTGGCGTCCTACGACCCGATCGTCTGGGTCGCCGGAGGACTGGCCAAGGGCGCCACCTTCGACGAGCTGGTGACCGGGTGCGCGAAGCGCCTGCGGGGCGTCGTGCTGATGGGCGCCGACCGCGCCCTGATCCGCGAAGCCCTCGCGCGACACGCGCCCGAGGTCCCGGTGGTCGACCTCGACCGGACCGACACTGGGGCGATGTCCGAGGCGGTCCGCGAAGCGGCACGGCTCGCCCGGCCGGGAGACACCGTACTGATGGCCCCGGCCTGCGCCTCGATGGACATGTTCGTCAATTACAACAAGCGGGGCGAGGCCTTCGCGGACGCCGTCCGCGCACTGGCCGCCGAGAGCGCCTGACGGGCCCGGCCTCCGCGCCGTACCGTCCCGGAGCAACCGGGCACGTACGGCTGTGCCGCGGGCGCGGGCCCTCGGCACCGAGGCCCCGGGCACGAGCAGTGGAGGGGACAGGACCATGCCGGCCGAAGAGAGCTCTGCCGCACGCGGCAGGGACCGCTCACGGGCGACCACGGCGATCAGCCGGGCGCTCCATCCGCCCCTCCTCGCGGCCGGGGGTGCCCCGCTGCCGGGCGGACTCGCCCTGCGCGTGCGGTCGGCCTCCGGCTCCCGGCGGCCCCCCGTGGGCCGCTCCAGGACCGCGGGCGGCCCGCGCACCCCCCGCGGCGGCGGTGTGCGGCGGTTCTACGAGCAGGCACGCCGGGCCTGGGACCGCCCGCTGACCGCGTATTACCTGATCCTGGGGGCCGGGCTGCTCATCACCGTGCTCGGGCTCGTCATGGTCTACTCCGCCTCGATGATCAAGGCGCTGGAGCTCGACAAGCCGGGCACCTACTTCTTCCGCAAGCAGTTCCTCGCCGCCGTCATCGGGGCAGGGCTGATGGCGATCGCCGCCCGGATGCCGGTCAAGCTGCACCGCGCCCTGTCCTACCCGCTGCTGATGGGCGCCGTCTTCCTGATGGTGCTGGTCCAGGTGCCGGGGATAGGGATGTCGGTCAATGGGAACCGGAACTGGCTCTACCTGGGCGGGCCCTTCCAGCTCCAGCCCAGTGAGTTCGGCAAGCTCGCCCTCGTCCTGTGGGGGGCCGATCTGCTCGCCCGCAAACAGGACAAGCGGCTGCTGGCCCAGTGGAAGCACATGCTCGTGCCGCTCGTCCCGGTCGCCTTCATGCTGCTCGGGCTGATCATGCTCGGCGGTGACATGGGCACTGCGATCATTCTCACGGCGATCCTGTTCGGGCTGCTCTGGCTGGCCGGGGCTCCCACCCGGCTGTTCGCCGGAGTGCTCGCCACCGCCGGCCTGATCGGCTTCGTGCTGATCAAGACCAGTCCGAACCGGATGGCCAGGCTCGACTGCATGGGCGCCAGCGAACCCGGGCCGGGCGGCTCGTGCTGGCAGGCCGTACACGGTATCTACGCTCTTGCGTCCGGCGGCTGGTTCGGATCCGGGCTCGGTGCAAGTGTGGAAAAATGGGGTCAACTCCCCGAACCCCACACCGACTTCATCTTCGCCATCACGGGGGAGGAACTGGGGTTGGCGGGGACGCTGTCGGTACTCGCCCTCTTCGCGGCTCTAGGCTATGCGGGTATCCGCGTGGCCGGACGCACGGAGGACCCCTTCGTGAGGTATGCCGCGGGAGGTGTGACCACCTGGATCACGGCTCAGGCAGTGATCAACATCGGTGCGGTGCTCGGTCTGCTTCCGATCGCCGGTGTCCCGCTCCCGCTGTTCTCCTACGGAGGGTCGGCCCTGCTGCCGACCATGTTCGCTGTCGGGCTGCTGATCGCGTTCGCGCGAGAGGATCCCGCCGCGAAGGCGGCCCTGGCCATGCGGAGGCCCGGGGTGAGATGGAAGACGATGAGACGGCGCATCAAGAAGCGTCCGTCCGGAGAGCGGTGAATTTCGGTGCATGTCGTACTCGCCGGTGGGGGGACCGCCGGCCACATCGAGCCCGCGCTTGCCCTCGCGGACGCCCTGCGCAGGCAGGACCCGAGCGTGGGAATCACCGCTCTCGGCACGGAGCGCGGACTCGAGACAAGACTCGTACCCGAGCGGGGGTACGAACTCGCCCTGATCCCGGCCGTACCGCTGCCGCGCAAGCCCACCCCCGAACTGATCACCGTCCCGGGAAGGCTGCGCGGCACCATCAAGGCCGCCGAGCAGATCCTGGAACGCACCAAGGCGGACTGCGTGGTCGGGTTCGGCGGCTACGTGGCGCTGCCCGGCTACCTCGCCGCCAAACGCGCCGGGGTGCCGATCGTGGTGCACGAGGCCAACGCCCGGCCGGGCCTGGCCAACAAGATCGGTTCGCGGTACGCGCACGGGGTCGCCGTCTCCACCCCCGACAGCAAGCTGCGCGGTGCCCGCTACATCGGCATCCCGCTGCGCCGCACCATCGCCACCCTGGACCGGGCCCGGGTCCGTCCGGAGGCGCGTGCCGCCTTCGGGCTCGACCCCAACCTGCCGACGCTGCTGGTCTCCGGCGGCTCGCAGGGCGCCCGCCATCTCAACGAGGTGGTCCAGCGGGTCGCCCCGCTGATGCAGCGCTCCGGCATCCAGATCCTGCATGTGGTCGGCCCGAAGAACGAAATGCCGCGTGTGGACAACATGCCCGGGATGCCGCCCTACATCCCGGTACCGTACGTGGACCGGATGGACCTCGCGTACGCCGCGGCCGACATGATGCTCTGCCGCGCGGGCGCGATGACCGTCGCCGAACTCACCGCCGTCGGGCTGCCCGCCGCCTATGTCCCGCTGCCGATCGGCAACGGTGAACAGCGGCTCAACGCCCAGCCGGTGGTCAACGCCGGCGGCGGTCTGCTGGTGGACGACGCGGCGCTGACTCCCGAGTGGGTCCAGGGCAACGTGCTTCCGGTACTGGCGGATCCACACAGATTGTATGAAATGTCCCGCGCTGCCGCCGAGTTCGGCCGCCGGGACGCCGACGACCTGCTGGTCGGCATGGTGTACGAGGCGATTGCCGCACGCCGAGGCGCGTGAGGCGGACGGGTCCGGGGGCGGCGCCCCCGGACCCGGCATAAGGAGCGAGCGTGGCCGGAGCGACGACCGCCCAGCGCGGTGCAGGGCAGCAGGAGGACACCCCGGACCGGCCGCCGCGCGCGGGCGCCGAAGGGCGCCGGATGTCCCGGCGGAGGCTGCTGATCGTGATCGCCGCGGCCGTGCTGGTGCTCGGCTCCGGCGCCGTCTGGGCGCTCTACGGCTCGTCCTGGCTCCGGACCGAACAGGTCCGGATCACCGGTGTCGACGTGCTGTCACCGGCCGAGGTGGAGGCCGCCGCGGCGGTGCCGATGGGGGCTCCGCTGATTTCCGTGGACACGGACGCCGTCGCCGACAGGTTGCGCCAGAAGTTGCCTCGTATCGACTCGGTGGATGTCGTACGGTCATGGCCGCACGGCATCGGACTTAAGGTGACCGAACGAAAGCCGGTTCTCTTGGTGAAAAAGGGCGCAAAGTTCATTGAAGTGGACGCCAAAGGTGTGCGCTTCGCCACGGTGGACAAGGCGCCCGGGCGCGTACCTCTGCTGGAATTGACAGCTGGTCAGTCAGCGAGTCTGCGCCGTTTCGGCAGTGACCGGCTGGTGCGGGAAGCGGTCCGGGTCGCGGGCGACCTTCCGGGCGGCGTCGCCAGGGACACCAAGGTCGTGCGGGTCACCTCGTACGATGCGGTTTCCCTGGAACTCACTCGGGGCCGTGAGGTGATCTGGGGGAGCGGTGAGGAAGGCGCGGTGAAGGCGAGAGTCCTCACCGCCCTCATGAAAGCCGCTCCCAAAGCAGGACACTTCGACGTGAGTGCACCCACCGCTCCTGCGGTGTCGGGCAGTTGACGGACATTCGGCCTGGCCAGCACCCTGGTTGGTCAGCGCTACGGGTGATCACATAGGGTGAAAAGAAAAACGGGAGGTTCGGCGTGTTCGTTGAACGTGCGCCACTTGTCGACTTAGTGTCCTGTTCGGAAGAGTCCATGAAGCAGACACACTGGTAACCCTAAACTTCAACGTTAGGGTTTGGGTCGGCGTTCGGACCGTCCCAATCGGCATCCGTCGTCGCGGCGGGACTACCGCCAAGCGACGACACGTAACTCGAGGCGAGAGGCCTTCGACGTGGCAGCACCGCAGAACTACCTCGCAGTCATCAAGGTCATCGGTGTCGGCGGCGGTGGTGTCAATGCCATCAACCGAATGATCGAGGTCGGTCTCAAGGGCGTCGAGTTCATCGCGATCAACACTGATGCGCAAGCCCTGTTGATGAGCGACGCCGACGTCAAGCTCGACGTCGGCCGTGAACTCACCCGTGGCCTCGGCGCCGGGGCGAACCCGGCCGTCGGTCGCAAGGCGGCAGAGGACCACCGTGAAGAGATCGAGGAGGTCCTCAAGGGGGCCGACATGGTCTTCGTCACCGCAGGCGAAGGCGGTGGCACCGGCACCGGTGGCGCACCCGTCGTCGCCAATATCGCGCGCTCGCTCGGCGCCCTGACGATCGGCGTGGTCACCCGCCCGTTCACCTTCGAGGGCAGACGTCGCGCGAACCAGGCGGAGGACGGCATCGCCGAACTCCGCGAAGAGGTCGACACCCTCATCGTCATTCCCAACGACCGACTGCTGTCCATCTCGGACCGCCAGGTCAGCGTGCTCGACGCGTTCAAGTCGGCCGACCAGGTGCTGCTCTCGGGTGTCCAGGGCATCACCGACCTCATCACCACCCCGGGCCTGATCAACCTCGACTTCGCCGACGTCAAGTCGGTCATGTCCGAGGCCGGATCGGCGCTCATGGGCATCGGCTCGGCGCGCGGCGACGACCGTGCGGTGGCGGCGGCCGAGATGGCGATCTCCTCGCCGCTCCTGGAGGCGTCCATCGACGGCGCCCGAGGTGTCCTGCTCTCCATCTCCGGCGGCAGCGACCTCGGTCTCTTCGAGATCAACGAGGCCGCCCAACTGGTGAGCGAGGCGGCGCACCCCGAGGCGAACATCATCTTCGGTGCGGTCATCGACGACGCACTGGGCGACGAGGTGCGGGTCACCGTGATCGCCGCGGGATTCGACGGCGGACAGCCGCCGGCCCGTCGCGAGAACGTCCTGGGAGCGAACTCCGCCAAGCGTGAGGAGTCGGTTCCGCCGGTCCGGGCCGCCGAGCCCGTGCGCCAGACGAGCGGACTGGGCTCCGTGCCCCCGCGCGAGGAGAGCCCGGTCCAGACCGAGCCGGTTCCGGTGGCCAGTGAGAGCCACCGGCCGCCGGTCGCTCCGCCGCACGTCCCGCCGGCCCGTCCCTACCAGGACTCCCAGGCCGAAGAGCTGGATGTCCCGGACTTCTTGAAGTGATAGGTCCGCAACACGCAGTGAGCTCGAAGGATTCTGTTTCTTCAGGGGGCGGCGCCCACTTCTCCTTCACCGACAGGTGGGGCGGAGTGAGCGCCGCCCCGTATGCGGAGCTCAACCTCGGCGGCGCGGTCGGTGACGACCCCGCCGCCGTTCTCGCCAACCGCGAGCGTGCCGCCCGCAGTCGCGGGCTCGACCCGGCGCAGGTCGTCTGGATGAACCAGGTCCACGGCAGGGACGTGGCCGTGGTCGACGGGCCGTGGGGCGACACGCCCGGGATTCCCGCCGTGGACGCGGTGGTGACCGCGCGGCGCGGACTCCCGCTCGCCGTCCTCACCGCGGACTGCACCCCCGTACTGCTCGCCGATCCGGTCGCCGGAATCGTCGCAGCGGCCCATGCGGGCCGTCCGGGTCTGGTCGCCGGAGTGGTGCCCGCCGCGATCGGGGCCATGGTCCGGCTCGGCGCGGACACCTCGCGGATCATCGCCCGCACCGGGCCGGCCGTCTGCGGACGGTGCTACGAGGTTCCGGCCGCCATGCGGGACGAGGTCGCCGCGAGCGTCCCCGCCTCCTGGTCCGAGACCAGCTGGGGAACCCCGGCCGTGGACGTCACCGCCGGAGTCCATGCCCAGCTCGATGCCCTCGGAGTCACCGACCGGCACATGTCGCCCTTCTGCACCCTCGAATCGGGCGACCATTTCTCGTACCGACGCGACCGCACCACGGGGCGGCTCGCCGGATATGTCTGGTTGGACTGATAGGGCATGACGGACCGTAAGGCTCAACTCGCGGCAAATCTCGCAGAGGTGGAGGAACGCATTGCTTCCGCCTGTGCCGCCGCCGGTCGCAAGCGGGAAGAGGTGACCCTCATCGTGGTCACCAAGACCTACCCCGCGAGCGATGTGCGGATCCTGCACGAACTCGGCGTGCGTCAGGTCGCGGAGAATCGCGACCAGGACGCGGCTCCCAAGGCCGCCGCATGTGCTGATCTGTCTCTCGCATGGCACTTTGTCGGTCAATTGCAGACGAATAAGGTTCGTTCTGTGGTGAGTTATGCCGATGTCGTGCAGTCGGTGGACCGCACCAAGCTGGTGACGGCACTCTCCGCGGCGGCCGCGCGTGACGGTCGTGAACTCGGGTGTCTCATCCAGGTCGCGCTCGACGCGGAGAGCGGTGAACGGGGGGAGCGGGGCGGCGTGGCACCCGACGGGGTCGAGGAGTTGGCCGCCGCGGTCGAATCCGCCCCCGGGCTGCGGCTGGCCGGTCTGATGACCGTCGCACCGCTCGCCGGGCCGTTCGCCGGCAGGCAACGGGCGGCGTTCGACCGGTTGATGGAAATCTCATCCCGGCTGCGCGGGAACCATCCGGCTGCGAACATGGTCTCTGCAGGGATGAGTGCGGACCTTGAGGACGCGGTTGCGGCCGGAGCGACACATGTGCGCGTCGGTACTGCGGTACTCGGAGTCCGACCCGGGCTCGGGTAACGTCGCCAAGCAAGTCGGACCACAGCAGAAAATATGGTCATTACCGCCCATGGCGGATAGGCCACAGTGGATCGCGGGCACTTGGTGACAGATGCCGATCCACCACAGAGCGGAGGACTCAGAGCATGGCCGGCGCGATGCGCAAGATGGCGGTCTACCTCGGCCTCGTGGAGGACGATGGGTACGACGGTCCGGGGTTCGACCCCGACGACGAATTCGAACCCGAGCCGGAACCCGAGCGGGACCGGCGCCGGCACCAGCCCGCGCATCAGGTGGAGCGCGAACGGGACGAACCGGTACGAGCGGTGCAGCCTCCGGCGCAGCGGGAGCCGGTTCAGATCCCGGCCGAGCGAGAGCGACCCGCCCGAATCGCCCCCGTGGCATCCATCACACCTGAACGCTCGAACTTGGAGAAGAACGCACCGGTGATCATGCCCAAGGTTGTGTCCGAGCGGGAGCCCTACCGCATCACCACGCTGCACCCCAGGACCTACAACGAGGCCCGTACCATCGGGGAACACTTCCGTGAGGGCACTCCGGTGATCATGAATCTCACGGAGATGGACGACACGGACGCAAAGCGACTTGTCGACTTTGCCGCGGGACTCGTCTTCGGTCTCCATGGCAGCATTGAGCGAGTGACGCAGAAGGTCTTTCTGTTGTCGCCTGCTAACGTCGATGTCACGGCGGAGGACAAGGCCCGCATCGCAGAGGGCGGATTCTTCAACCAGAGCTGAGAACACGACACCGGGAACAACCCGGCCGAGAGGCCGGAGCTACGAGAGCCAGGGGAGAGGGAAGCGCGAGGATGGGCGTCGCTCAAAGTGTTGTCTACATCGCGTTGATGTGTTTCCTCATCGTGCTGATCTTCCGGCTTGTCATGGACTACGTCTTCCAGTTCGCACGTTCATGGCAGCCGGGCAAGCCGATGGTGGTCGTTCTTGAGGCCGCTTACACGGTCACCGATCCACCGCTCAAGCTCCTGCGGCGGTTCATTCCGCCGCTGCGTCTCGGGGGCGTGGCACTCGACCTGTCCTTCTTCGTTCTGATGATCATCGTTTCCATCCTGATCAGCGTCGTGATCAGGTTGTGAGCGATACGGTCTTGCCGACTGCCGACGACTACGTAGAGGTGAAGAAGAGATGCCGCTGACCCCCGAGGACGTGCGGAACAAGCAGTTCACGACGGTCCGCCTCCGAGAAGGCTATGACGAGGACGAGGTTGATGCCTTCCTCGACGAGGTCGAATCGGAGCTGACCCGCCTGCTCCGTGAGAACGAGGACCTGCGCGCCAAGCTGGCCGCCGCCACGCGTGCCGCCGCGCAGAACCAGCAGCAGCAAGGCATGCGCAAGCCGGAGCAGCAGGACCGGCCCGGCGCACCGGTGCCGGCCGCCATATCTGGTCCGCCGGTCCAGCAGCAGCAGCCCCCGCAGATGGGTCCCCCCCAGCTGCCCGGTGGCGCTCCGCAGCTGCCCGCCGGCCCCAGCGGCCACGGCCCCCAGGGCCCGCACGGCCCCGGTCCGCAGGGCCCGCACGGCCCCGGCCCGATGCAGGGCGGTCCCATGGGTGGCCCGATGGGCGGCCCCATGGGCGGTCACAACCCCCAGCAGCAGCAGATGCAGCAGATGCAGCAGCAGCAGCCGCCGCAGATGCAGCAGCAGCAGCCGCCGCAGATGCAGCAGCAGGGCCCCGGCGGCGACAGCGCCGCCCGTGTCCTGTCCCTGGCGCAGCAGACCGCGGACCAGGCGATCGCGGAGGCCCGTTCCGAGGCCAACAAGATCGTCGGCGAGGCGCGCAGCCGTGCCGAGGGCCTGGAGCGCGACGCGCGTGCCAAGGCGGACGCCCTGGAGCGGGACGCGCAGGAGAAGCACCGCGTGGCGATGGGCTCCCTGGAGTCGGCCCGCGCGACGCTGGAGCGCAAGGTCGAGGACCTGCGTGGCTTCGAGCGCGAGTACCGGACGCGTCTGAAGTCCTACCTGGAGAGCCAGCTGCGTCAGCTGGAGACCCAGGCGGACGACTCGCTCGCTCCGCCGCGTGCCCCGGCGACCGCTTCGCTGCCGCCGTCGCCCTCGCTGGCTCCGGCCGGTGCGGGTGCCATGGGTCACGGCATGGGCGGCAACCACGGCGGTCACGGCAACCCGTCCATGGGCGGTGCCCCCTCGTACGGTGGCCAGCAGCAGATGTCACCGGCGATGACTCAGCCGATGGCACCGGTGCGGCCGCAGGCGCCGCAGCCGATGCAGCAGGCACCTTCGCCGATGCGCGGGTTCCTGATCGACGAGGACGACAACTGAGCGGCCGTCGCGCGATGAGCGCGTAGCCGTCGGCAGGCTGAGGGCCGGGCCCCGGGGTTTCCCCGGGGCCCGGCCCTTTGCCGTGGGCGGGGCGGGGGCCCGGGGTTCTCGGGGGCTTCCCCCGGCTTGATTTGGCTCGGCGGGGCTTGATCTGCGCGCCTGGGCGTGAGACTCGGCCTCGCCGGCGTGTGAGGGCGGGGTCCGGGGCGGAGCCCCGGGTACGGGAAGGGGCGGGTGGGGGACAACAGGAAGGGCCCGGCCCGGGAAACCCCCGGCCGGGCCCTTCCTCGGTGAGGTCAGCTCGTCTTGCGGAGGCGGAACGTCAGGGACAGACCCTCGTCCTCGAACGGCTCGCCGTACGCCGTGTCCGCCTCGCCCTGTGCGTAGTCCAGGGCCAGCACCTCGTCCGCGATCAGGGACGCGTGCTCGGTCAGCGCCTCGGCCGTCGCGGGCGACGTGGACGTCCAGCGGACGGCGATGCGGTCCGCCACGTCCAGCCCGCTGTTCTTGCGGGCCTCCTGGATGAGGCGGATCGCGTCACGGGCCAGGCCCGCACGTCGCAGTTCCGGGGTGATCTCCAGGTCGAGGGCGACCGTGGCGCCCGAGTCGGACGCGACCGACCAGCCCTCGCGCGGGGTCTCCGTGATGATGACCTCGTCCGGGGCCAGCGACACCGTCTCGCCGTCGACCTCGACCGAGGCCGTGCCCTCGCGCAGGGCCAGCGACAGCGCGGCGGCGTCGGCGTTCGCGACGGCCTTGGCCACCGCCTGGACGCCCTTGCCGAACCGCTTGCCCAGCGCCCGGAAGTTCGCCTTCGCCGTCGTGTCGACCAGCGAACCGCCGACCTCGGACAGCGAGGCCACCGAGGAGACGTTCAGCTCCTCGGTGATCTGGGCGTGCAGCGCGGGGGAGAGGCTCTCGAAGCCCGAGGCCGCGACCAGGGCCCGGGACAGCGGCTGACGGGTCTTGACGCCCGACTCGGCGCGGGTGGCCCGGCCCAGCTCGACCAGCCGGCGCACCAGCGCCATCTGCGTCGAGAGCGCGGGGTCGATCGCCGCCAGGTCCGCCTTCGGCCAGCCGGAGAGGTGGACCGACTCCGGGGCGTCCGGGGCGACCGGCACGATCAGGTCCTGCCAGACCCGCTCGGTGATGAACGGCGTCAGCGGGGCCATCAGCCGGGTGACCGTCTCGATGACCTCGTGCAGGGTGCGCAGCGCCGCCTTGTCGCCCTGCCAGAAGCGGCGGCGGGAGCGGCGTACGTACCAGTTGGACAGATCGTCGACGAACCCCGAGAGCAGCTTGCCGGCGCGCTGGGTGTCGTAGCTCTCCAGCGCCTGGGTGACCTGGTCCACCAGGGCGTTGAGCTCGCTCAGCAGCCAGCGGTCCAGGACCGTGCGGTCGGCCGGGGCCGGATCGGCCGCGGACGGCGCCCAGTTCGACGTACGGGCGTACAGCGCCTGGAAGGCGACCGTGTTCCAGTACGTGAGGAGCGTCTTGCGGACGACCTCCTGGATCGTGCCGTGGCCGACGCGCCGCGCCGCCCACGGGGAGCCGCCGGCCGCCATGAACCAGCGCACGGCGTCGGCGCCGTGCTGGTCCATCAGCGGGACCGGTTCGAGTGTGTTGCCCAGGTGCTTGGACATCTTGCGGCCGTCCTCGGCGAGGATGTGGCCCAGGCAGACCACGTTCTCGTACGACGACTTGTCGAAGACCAGGGTGCCGATCGCCATCAGCGTGTAGAACCACCCGCGCGTCTGGTCGATGGCCTCCGAGATGAACTGCGCCGGGTAGCGGCTCTCGAAGATCTCCTTGTTCTTGTGCGGGTAGCCCCACTGCGCGAACGGCATCGAGCCCGAGTCGTACCAGGCGTCGATGACCTCGGGGACGCGGTACGCCTCCAGCTGGCAGCTCTCGTGCGAGCAGGTGAACGTGATCTCGTCGATGAACGGCCGGTGCGGATCGAGGCCGGAGAGGTCGCTGCCGGTCAGCTCGCTCAGCTCGGCGCGCGAACCTACACAGGTGAGGTGGTCGTCCTCGCAGCGCCAGATCGGCAGCGGGGTGCCCCAGTAGCGGTTGCGGGACAGCGCCCAGTCGATGTTGTTGTTCAGCCAGTCGCCGTACCGGCCGTTCTTGACCGACTCGGGGAACCAGTTGGTCTTCTGGTTCTCCTCCAGGAGACGGTCCTTGACGGCGGTCGTGCGGATGTACCAGGACGGCTGCGCGTAGTAGAGCAGCGCGGTGTGGCAGCGCCAGCAGTGCGGGTAGCTGTGCTCGTACGGGACGTGCCGGAAGAGCAGGCCGCGGTCCGAGAGGTCCTCGGTGAGCGCCTCGTCGGCCTTCTTGAAGAAGACGCCGCCGACCAGCGGCACGTCCTCCTCGAAGGTGCCGTCGGGGCGGACCGGGTTCACCACCGGCAGCCCGTACGCCTTGCAGACCAGGAGGTCGTCGGCGCCGAAGGCGGGGGACTGGTGGACCAGACCCGTACCGTCCTCGGTCGTCACGTACTCGGCGTTGACGACGTAGTGGGCGGGCGCGGGGAAGTCCACCAGGGCGAACGGGCGCTCGTACGTCCAGCGCTCCATCTCGCGGCCGGTGAACGACCGGCCGGTCAGCTCCCAGCCCTCGCCCAGCGCCTTCTCGACGAGCGGGCGGGCGACGACGAGCTTCTCCTCGCCGTTCGTCGCGACGACGTACTCGACCTCGGGGTGCGCGGCGACGGCGGTGTTGGAGACCAGGGTCCAGGGGGTCGTCGTCCAGACCAGGAGGGCGGCCTCGCCGGCCAGCGGGCCGGAGGTGAGCGGGAAGCGCACGAAGACCGACGGGTCGACGACCGTCTCGTATCCCTGGGCCAGCTCGTGGTCCGAGAGGCCGGTGCCGCAGCGCGGGCACCAGGGGGCGACGCGGTGGTCCTGGACCAGCAGGTCCTTGTTGAAGATCTCCTTCAGCGACCACCACACCGACTCGACGTACTCGGGGTCCATCGTGCGGTACGCGTCGTCGAGGTCGACCCAGTAGCCCATCCGGGTCGTGAGTTCGGCGAAGGCGTCGGTGTGCCGGGTGACCGACTCCCGGCACTTGGCGTTGAACTCGGCGATGCCGTACGCCTCGATGTCCTTCTTGCCGTTGAAGCCCAGCTCCTTCTCGACCGCGAGCTCGACCGGCAGACCGTGGCAGTCCCAGCCGGCCTTGCGGCCGACGTGGTAGCCCTGCATGGTGCGAAAGCGCGGGAAGACGTCCTTGAAGACGCGGGCCTCGATGTGGTGGGCGCCGGGCATTCCGTTGGCGGTCGGCGGGCCCTCGTAGAACACCCACTCGGGGCGGCCCTCGGACTGGTCGAGGCTCTTGGCGAACACCTTGCTCTCGCGCCAGAAGTCGAGCACTGCGTGCTCCAGCGCGGGCAGGTCGACCTGGGCGGGTACCTGGCGGTACTGCGGCGATGTCATGTGCGGGCTTCCTCCGGCGGACGTATTCCACTTCCGTCGGAGGGACGAGAACCGGTTGGGTTCCCGCGGTACCACCCTCCTTGGCCCCGGGTGTGCGCCCGTGGCCCCCTCATTGGGGTGCGAAGCCGGTTCTACTTGCCTTGCGGCGTTCCTCCGACGGCTCCGGGTGATCTTCACGACGCGCTCGCCCCCGGGCTCCCACCGTCCCCGGGTCGCTCCTGGCTGCGTACGACGCTACTCGTCCCATCCACGCCTCTCGCTGCCGCCAGTGTACGGGGCCCGGGGTGCGGCGGCCGACCGGTTTGACGGCGGGCCCCGGCATGACCCGAATGGCCAGACACGCCGCTCGGAGTCCCGGTGCGGCCGGCCGGGGGAGCGGAAGGCGGATTACCGGGCGGGGAGCTGGGCACAACGGATTCAGGCGCGCTGTGATCCGGACACGGGGAGGGGCGATTCGGCGGCGTGCCCCGTTGCCGCGGGGCTGGGGTCGACTTATCGTCCCAGCGAGACTCGCGAGCAAGATCACAATGTGTGAAGGGGCCGCGGCCATGGTGGCGAAGAAGACCGCCGCAAAGAAGACGGCGTCAGCGGGATCCACGGGCGCGGCAGCCGGGGAGACAACGCCGGAAGCAGGCCCGGGCGACGCTTCGGACGCGGGTACGCGGCCCGTGGCCGAGGACGGGCCCGAGCCGGCTGCCGCGACGACGAGCGCTGCCGGGAAGACCGCGAAGCAGGCTGCCAAGGAGGCAGTGACCAGGAAACCGGCGACCAGGAAGGCGGCGGCGAAGAAGGCCGCGCCGAAGAAGACCGCGGCCGGGAAGACCCCGGCCAAGAAGGCTTCGAAGAAGGCCGCCGCGGCGGCCACGGGGGCGGCCGAGGCCGCCGAGCAGACGGGAGCCCACACGGTGGTAGCCAAGAAGAGCGCGGCCAGGACCCGGACCGCCGGACGGAGCACGGCACCCGTGCCCCCGGCCCGCGCCGCCGCGACCACGCCGGGGGAGCTGGCCGTACGGCCGGGTGAGGACCCCTGGACGCCGGAGGAGGTGTCGGCCGCCCGGTCCGAGCTGACCGGCGAGATCACCCGGCTGCGCAGCGAGCTGGAGGCCTCGGGCGCGGCGCTGGCCGGGCTGATGCGGGACTCCGGTGACGGGGCGGGTGACGACGAGGCGGACACCGGCACCAAGAACATCACCCGCGAACACGAGATGTCGCTCGCCGCCAACGCCCAGGAGATGCTGGAACAGACCGAGCGGGCGCTGGCCCGCCTCGACGCCGGGACGTACGGGCTCTGCGAGATCTGCGGCAATCCGATCGGCAAGGCACGGATGCAGGCGTTCCCCCGGGCCACCCTGTGTGTCGAGGACAAACAGAAGCAGGAACGACGCGGCTGATCCCCGCCGGTGTGTCGTACCCTCGTCCTCAGTCGGGAACTAGGTTGAGGGACTCACGTGGCAGAGGCGGAGAGCATCATCGGTACGCCGGACATCCCTGAGGCTGAGGGACACGAAGGAGCCGAGCCGGAGCGGAGCGACGGGGCCGGGGCCCCGGACGGGCCGGCGGCGGACACCACCGCGGCCGGGGACGGGGAAGCGGCGGTCGACCGTTCGCCGGCCACGCGCCGGCGACGGATCATCCTGCTCTTCTGCGTCGCCGTGCTCGCCTATCTGCTCGACCTGGGCAGCAAGATGCTCGTGGTGGCGAAGCTGGAGCACCAGGAGCCGATCGAGATCTTCGGCAGCTGGCTCAGGCTCGACGCGATCCGCAACGCGGGAGCCGCGTTCGGTATCGGTGAGGCCTTCACGATCATCTTCACGATCATCGCGGCGACCGTCATCGTGGTGATCGCACGGCTCGCGCGCAAGCTCTACAGCCTGCCGTGGGCCATCGCGCTCGGGCTGCTGCTCGGCGGTGCGCTGGGCAACCTCACCGACCGCATCTTCCGTGCGCCGGGCGTCTTCGAGGGCGCGGTGGTGGACTTCATCGCCCCCGCCCACTTCGCCGTCTTCAATCTGGCCGACTCCGCGATCGTCTGCGGCGGCATCCTCATCGTGATCCTTTCCTTCAAGGGTCTGGACCCCGACGGCACCGTGCACAAGGACTAGGACGCGCAAGGCATACTCGACAGGTGAGTACGCATCCCGAGATCCGAACCCTGCCCGTACCCGATGGCCTGGAAGGCGAGCGTGTCGACGCCGCCATCTCCCGCATGTTCGGTTTCTCCCGCACCAAGGCCGCAGAGCTGGCCGCCGCCGGGAAGGTACAGGTGGACGGTTCGGTGGCCGGGAAGTCCGAGCGGGTGCACGGCGGCGCCTGGCTGGAAGTGGAGATGCCGCAGGCTCCGGCGCCGGTGCAGATCGTGGCCGAGCCCGTCGAGGGCATGGAGATCGTCCATGACGACGACGACATCGTCGTGATCATGAAGCCGGTCGGTGTCGCCGCACACCCGAGCCCCGGCTGGACCGGCACCACCGTCATCGGCGGCCTCGCCGCCGCCGGGTACCGGATCTCCACCTCGGGTGCGGCCGAGCGCCAGGGCATCGTGCACCGGCTCGACGTCGGCACCTCGGGGCTGATGGTCGTCGCCAAGTCCGAGCGTGCCTACACGCTGCTGAAGGCCCAGTTCCGGGACCGGATCGTCGACAAGAAGTACCACGCGCTGGTCCAGGGCCACCCGGACCCGATGAGCGGCACCATCGACGCCCCCATCGGCCGCCACCCCACCCACGACTACAAGTGGGCGGTCGTCGCCGAGGGCAAGCCCTCCGTCACGCACTACGACCTGATCGAGGCGTACCGCGCCGCCAGCCTCCTGGACATCAAGCTGGAGACCGGCCGTACGCATCAGATCCGGGTGCACATGTCCGCCCACCGCCACCCCTGCGTCGGCGACCTGACCTATGGCGCCGACCCGACGATGGCCAAGCGGCTGGGCCTGACCCGGCAGTGGCTGCACGCCGTCCGGCTCGGCTTCGAGCACCCCTCGGACGGCCGCTGGGTCGAGTTCTCCAGCACCTACCCGGACGACCTCCAGCAGGCCCTGGACCGGATCGCGGCGGAGAGCGAATGACCGGCACGCCTCCCTCGTACACCACCCGCACCGCCACCGGGGAGCAGGACCGCGCCGCCTGCTTCCAGGTCCGCAAGGACGTCTTCGTCGGTGAGCAGAACGTGCCCGAGGAGATCGAGTACGACGCCTACGACGCGGACGCGGTGCATGTCATCGCCGTCGCGGCGGACGGCACGGCGCTGGGCACCGGACGGCTGCTGCACGGCCCCGGCGCTGCGGCGAGGACCGGCGGTGACGTCACAGTCGGCTCGCTGGGCCGGCTCGCGGTGACCAGTGGGGCACGCGGCCTCGGGGTCGGCGCGGCGCTGGTGCGGGCCATCGAGGACGCGGGCCGTGACCTCGGCCTCGCCGCCGTCGACCTGCACGCCCAGACGCACGCGCTCGGCTTCTACGAACGGCTCGGCTACGAGGCCTACGGCCCCGAGTTCCCCGACGCGGGCATCCCCCACCGGGCGATGCGCCGGCCGCTGGAGCGCTGAGGCCCGCGGCGGCCGGCCGCCGGGTCAGCCCGGCAGGCCCCATTTCGTCCACGCCCCGTTCGACGGCACGTCGCGCGGGCCCGCCCCGGTGTGGCGGGCACCCCGTGGGGTGATCACCGCTGTGGCGCCGCGGGGCAGGTCGACCGTGATCCGGCCCGGCCCGGTCTCCCGCCGGCGCAGCGGGCGGCCGTGGGTGTCCCGTACCTCGACCGGGCCCCGGACCGAGTGGTCCAGGGTCAGCGGAGCCCCCGCCTCGCTGTGGACCCGTACCCAGCGCGTGGCACCGTCCGAGCGGTCGGCGTCCACGAGGAAGGCCCCCTGGGTGCGCAGTGACGCGATCGACGCGTCGGCCCAGCGGTCCGAGACGGACGGGAAGACCTTCACCACTCCCTCGTGTCCCTGCACCACCATGTCGAGCATCGACTGGGCGGCGGACAACGGGCTCTCCAGGGCGAGGTTCTTGCCCTCCCGGTACATCGTGTTGACCGTCATCTGGCAGTCCGCGACCACCTTCAGATCGGTGAAGAAGGTCAGGAAGTCGAGGGCCTTCTCCGGCTCGTCCGTCACCGAGTACATCGACGAGGCGGTCGCGTAGCTGTAGCCGTGCCACAACTGCTGCATGGAGACCCAGTGGTCCATGGAGCGCCGCATCACATCCCGGTCCCCGGCCCGGTCCCAGCTGCGCTCGCGCAGCGGGTACAGCCAGAGCAGGTGCGAGTGGTGGCGGTGGGAGTCGGCCAGCGGGACGTCCTTGCCGATCATCACGCCGGCCACCGGGTCCTCGGCGTACGGGGTGAGGCGCCGTTCGATGTCCTGCCAGCGCCCGAGCCGCGGGTCGTTGTTGCGCAGCAGCTTCGAGGACGCGATGAGGGTGCGCACTCCCCAGCGGATGAGCGAGAGGTCATAGGTGCAGTCCTCGGCGTTGGCGTACTCGGGGGAGCGGGTCTCCAGCAGGTGCAGCCTGCCGTCCGGGCCCTCGTGCAGGAAGTGCGCGTAGAAGTTGACGGCCTTCGCGAGGATCGGGTGCACGACGTCGCGCAGGACGGACAGGTCCATCGAGTGCCGGTAGGACTGCCAGACGTTGTGCAGCGCCCAGATGAGGTTGCCGAAGTTGTCGGAGACGTGCTCCGAGCCGGGGGCGCCGACGTCGTAGGTGTCGCCCGCGCGCAGCTGCCAGTCGGAGGGGTGGCCCAGCGCGTAGCTCTCGCCGTCGCGGTACCCGGCCGGGACCGACGTCGGGAGGTTGTGCTCGAAGCGGCGGAAGGTGCTTGTCACCGAGTCGAGTTCGGGGTGGTTGGAACCGTGGACCGGCGCCATGCCGATCTGGACGTTGAGATTCCACCAGACCGCGGTCCAGTTGTTGCCGACCTCGGGGAACCAGGGGCCCCATTCGGAGATCGTCGGCCCCCCGGCCCTGGTCGACGCGGCGAGCTTGTAGAGCTGGATGAGGTAGAAGCTCTGCAGCCGCTTGTCCGGTACGGAGAGGAAGCTGCGCCGGTAGTACGCGTGCCACCAGCGGCGGTGACGGTCCACCAGCCGGTCCGGGTCCGCGGCCAGGGTGCGGTCCACGGCCCGCAGCGCGTCCGCCGTCGCCTCGGACACCTGGCCGGGGAAGCGGTACACGAGGTGGGCGGCGAGCAGCCGGCCGGTGCCCTCGCGCCGCTCGCGCCAGGCGGTGGTCCAGCCGCCGCCCGCGAGCAGTGGCTGTTCGACGAAACCGTCGCCGGCCCGCGGGTCCGGGTTGGGCGTGTAGTCCTCGGGCTTGCCGCTGCTGCGGGTGGTGGCGGCCCGCAGCCACTGGAAGGACCAGGCCGCGGCCTCCTCGCCCGGAGTGGGCCGGGTGGAGATCAGCAGGGCACTCGTGTCGTTCTGGACGAGGGCGGAGAAGGCCAGCGAGCCGCGGGTGGTGGTGACGGTGCCGCGCAGTTCGGCGTCGTACAGGTCCAGGGTCCAGTCGACGCCGGTGATCTCCCCGGCCAGGGTCAGGGTGAAGTACCCGATGGGGAGGCGGGAGAAGCCGATGCCGCCGCGCCACTGGCCGCGCTGGTCCTGCACCTGGCTGTGGCTCAGCATCAGCTTCAGGGTGTTGGCGGACTGGCCCGCGTACAGCTGGGCGCCGAGGTGGCCGTTGGCCAGGAACGGGGCCTGCTGCCAGCCGGTGGGGAGCGTGCGCCAGGTCATGGCGGCGTCCCGGACGGTCTTCTCGTGGACGTCGGGGCCCGGTCGGCCCGCCGGCGCCGGGGCGGTCGCGGCCCACGCGGTGGGGGAGCCGGCGATCCAGAACGCGGAGGTTCCGGCAGCGGCTGCGCCGACGAAATGCCTTCGGGAGAACGCGGTCACGTGGTCTCTCCTGCCAGTCATGTATGTGGTGAGAGTTCTCGTCCCTGAATGACGCATGCCGCATACTGCCCGCCCGGAGAGGGCAGCGGAAGAGGGCTGACCGCAGAAACATCGGAGGAATGGTCGGTCAGAAGGGCTGTGTGGCGGGGGTGTTGCCGGGATTGCGCGCCTTGCGTGGCAGGCTGGAACTCCGGGTCGGCCGATCGCCGCGGCCGGCTCGCCGCGCTCCGGAAGGCACCTCGTGGACCAATTGACCCTGCTGCTCATGCTGTTGCTCGGAGCAGTGGTCACCGTGCCGCTGGGGGAGCGGTTGAGGCTCCCCGCGCCCGTGCTGATGACGCTCGTGGGTGTCGGGATGGCCCTCCTCAGCTTCGTGCCGAATGTGGACATCCCGCCTGAGATCATCCTTCCCGCGCTGCTTCCGCCCTTGCTCTACGCCTCCGTGCAGCGCACCTCCTGGCGGCAGTTCGCTGCCAATAAACGACCGATCTTTCTGCTGGCCGTGGCGCTGGTCTTTCTGACGACGGCGGCCGTGGCCACGGTCGCCAACGCGATCGTCCCCGGACTGCCCATCGCCGCCGCCGTCGCACTCGGCGCGCTCGTGGCGCCGCCCGACCCGGTCGCGGCGACCGCGGTCGCCGGTTCGGTCGGGCTGCCCCGCAGGCTCGTCTCCATCCTGGAGGGCGAGGGGCTGTTCAACGACGTGACCGCGATCGTGCTCTACCACGTGGCGATCGCCGCCGCGGTGAGCGGCACCTTCTCGCTGCCGGAGGCGTTCGGGCTGCTGTTCCTCTCCGCCGTCGTCGCCGTGGCGGTGGGCGTCGCGCTCGGCTGGCTCACCATCAAACTCATGGGCCTGCTCGGCGATGCCACGCTCCAGGTCGGGCTCACCCTGCTGGTGCCGTTCGTCAGCTATGCGCTCGCCGAGGAGCTGATGGGCTCGGGCGTGCTCGCCGTCCTCACCACGGCGCTCTTCCTTGCCGAGCACACCGCCGACGCCGACGACGTCCTGGGCCGGCTCACCGGCCGTACCTTCTGGGAGATCGTCGACACCCTCGTCACCGGTGTCGCCTTCGGGCTGATCGGCCTCGAACTGCACAACGTCTTCGGGACGGCCGACGGGCGCGGACTGGAGATGGCGGGCTGGGCCCTCGCCGTCGTCGCGGTCGTCGTCGGCGTCCGGCTGCTCTATCTGCTGCCCGCGACCTGGCTGGCCAAGCGGCTGCACACCCGCCGTGACGTCAGCGAGGAGATCCCCACCGGCTGGCGGGAGACCGTCGTCATGTGGTGGGCCGGGATGCGCGGGGTGGCGTCGGTCGCGCTGGCGCTCGCGATCCCGCTGAAGACGGACGACGGAAAACCCTTCCCGGGCCGTGACGAGATCGTCTTCATCGCCTTCGCCGTGATCATGGTCACCCTGGTCTTCCAGGGCCTGACCCTGCCATGGCTGGTGCGCAAGCTGCGGGTCCGGGCGGACACCGACGCCGAGGAGGCGCTGGAGCGGGACCTCGCGATCCGGGCCGCCACGGCCGCCCGGCAGCGGTTCAAGGAGATCCAGGAGGTCGAGGAGTTCCCCGAGGACGTCGTGGAGCGCCTCCAGCGGCTGGCCTACGACGTGGGGGCGCGGATCAGCCCCGACATGGTCGACGACGAGCGGCGCGAGGCGTACGCGAAGCGCGCCGAGCGGTTCAAGGCGGTCAGCCGCATCCAGCGCGAGATGCTGTCGGCCGCCCGCCATGCGGTGCTCTCCGCGCGCAGCGAGGCCGGTGCCGATCCCGAGGTCGTCGACCGGGTGCTGCGGCAGCTGGACGTACGCAGTCTGCGCTGACCCGCTCCCGGGGCGGGCCGGTCAGCCGCGCCCGGTGCGCGGCGCCCTGTCCCGGCCCGCCGGCTTCCCGTTCGGGTGGGTCATGACCGGCCACCCGTCCTCGGGCGGCGGCGCCGCGGGCGCCGTCGCGATCCTCGGCAGGGCGTACGGATGGTGATCGCGCAGCCAGCCGATCATCTGCTCCCGGACCGCGCAGCGCACCGTCCAGATGTCGTCCGCGTCCTTCGCGGTGACCACCGCACGCACCACGACCGTGGAGGGGGTGGTGTCGGTGACGGCCAGCGACCAGTTCCGGCCGTCCCACGCGGCGCAGTCGCCCAGGATGTCCCGCAGCTGGTCGCGCATCGCGGCGACCGGCGCCGAGTGGTCCAGGTGGAAGAAGACCGAACCGGTCATCTGGGCCCCGCCGCGCGACCAGTTCTCGAAGGGCTGGCTCGTGAAGTACGAGACCGGCATCGTGATCCGCCGCTCGTCCCAGGTCCGTACCGCGAGGAAGGTCAGCGTGATCTCCTCGATCGTGCCCCACTCGTCGTCCACCACCACCGTGTCACCGATCCGCACCATGTCGCCGAAGGCGATCTGCAGGCCCGCGAAGAGGTTGCCGAGCGTGGACTGGGCGGCGACACCCGCGACGATGCCGAGGACACCGGCCGAGGCCAGCATCGAGGTGCCCACCGTCCGCATGGCCGGGAACGTCAGCAGCATCGCGGCGACGGCGACCGTCGTCACGATCGCGGTGACCACCCGCTGGATCAGCGTCACCTGCGTCCGCACCCGCCGCACCCGCGCCGGGTCCCGGGTGTTCGCCGCGTAGCGCGCGTACACCGAGTCCACCACCGCGATGGCGATCCGCAGCACCAGCCAGGCCGAGGCGCCGATCATCACCAGCGTCAGCGCCTGGCCGATGCCCCCGCGGTGGTCGCTGATCAGATCGAGCCCGGTCTGGGTGTAGCTGGCCCGCAGCAGCGCCGTGCACAACGTGACCTGGAACGGTATCCGGCAGCGCCGCAGCAGACCCCACAACGGGGTCTCGTGATGCCGCCCGTCGGCCCGTCTGAGCAGCAGGTCCACCAGCCAGCCGACCACCAGTGTGATCACTACCGAACCGCCGAGGATGATCAGCGGACGCAGTAGGGTCTCCATCCTGTCGCTCTCCAAGCTCTCGACGGTAACTGGCACCATGGGCCTCATGAACATCATGCTTTTCCACTCGACGTACGGTCTGCGCCCCTCGGTGCACGCGGCCGCCGACCGGCTGCGTGCAGCCGGGCACGAGGTGCGGGTGCCCGATATCTTCGCGGGGCACACCTTCGAAACCGTCGAGGAAGGACTGGCCTTCCAGCAGGAGACGGGCAAGGAGGAGCTGCTGAAGCGGGCCGTGCTGGCCGCTGCGCCCTACTCCGACTCCGGACTGGTCTACGCGGGCTTCTCGCTCGGCGCGTCCGTCGCCCAGACGCTGGCGCTCGGGGACGCGAAGGCCCGCGGGCTGCTGCTCTTCCACGGCACGTCGGACATCGCTCCGAGCGCCTCGGTGGACGAGCTGCCCGTACAGCTGCACGTCGCGGACCCGGACCCGTACGAGACGCACGACTGGCTGAACTCCTGGTACCTCCAGATGCAGCGGACCGGCGCCGACGTCGAGATCTACCGCTATCCCGGCGCGGGTCACCTGTTCACCGACGCGGAGCTGCCGGACTTCGACCAGGCCTCGGCCGAGCTGGCCTGGAAGGTCGCGATCGGATTTCTCGCCACGCTGTGAGCACGCGACGGGCTCCGCGCACGGAAGTATCGCGCGGGGCCCGTCGCAGGTGCGGAGCGGATCAGCCCTTCAGCGCCGCGGTGATCGCGGTGTTGAAGTCCTCCACCGTCATCGGGGCGTTCTTCTTGTCCGAGCCGGTCAGCGTCTTGCCGTCCATCTTGAGTGTCGGGGTGCCCTGCACGCCGCTCTTGTCGAAGGCCGCGGACATCTTCATCGCCCAGGCGTCGTACGTACCGTCCTTGACGCTCTTCTGGAACGCGGCGTTGCCCTTCAGCGCGTCCACCGTGTCGGCGATCTTGATCAGGTACGAGTCGTCCTTGAACTTGTCCTCGGTCTCCTGCGGGTGGTACTTGGCGGAGTAGAGCGCGTACTTGTAGTCGAGGAAGGCCTGGGGGCTCACGTCGAGGGCGGCGCCCAGCGCGCTCAGCGCGTTCTTCGAGCCCTCGCCGTTGTCGCTGTTGTCGATGAACGTGGCACCGATGTACTTGACCTTGTACTTGCCCGCATCGACGTCCTTGTGGACCGTCTCGCCGATCGCCTGCTCGAACGTGGAGCAGATCGGGCAGCGGGAGTCCTCGTACAGCTCCAGGGTCTTCTTGGCCGTCGACTTGCCGACGACGACGGTCGTGCCGTCCTTGCCCGAGGTGTTCTTCGGCGCGGTCACGTTCTTCGCGTCCTTCGCCTCGTCCCAGTGGCCGGGCTTGTTCAGCTGCATCACGCCGTAGCTGACACCTGCGGCGATCGCCAGGACGGCGACGATCGAGACGCCGACGACGACCTGCCGGCGGGTCTTGTCCTTCTTGGCCTGGCGGTCGCGCTCGGCGCGCAGCCGCTCGCGGGCGGCGGACTTGTTGGCCTGGCTGTTGCGGTTGCTCATGTTTCGGTTCTCCGTGGAGTGCGTGGTGGTGCGACGTCAGGGACTCGTGTGCTCAGGCGGTGGCGCAGGCCGAGCGCGGCGGTCCCCTACGTCCCACGGAGTGCACGAGGAGGCGGGCGGGTGCGTGCGCGTGGGGGCCCCGGGGCGCGGGCCGGGCCGGGCGGCGCACACGGTGACGGGTCGTGCCCGCCACGGCGACCGCGACCAGCAGCGGCCGGAACGCCAGCAGCGCGAAGGCGCCCAGCAGACGGGCGAGCGCCAGCTCGCCCCGGTGCAGCCAGACCGCTGCGAGCAGCCCGACCGTGACATGGGCGGCCAGCAGCAGCCACGGCACCAGGGGGCCCGGCGAGGCCAGCAGTGCGGCGGCGTCGTGCCCGGCGCCGGTCACCGAGGCCAGCGGGGTGCCCAACTCGCCGACGTTGGCGAACTGCGTCGCGCCCGCGCCCACATCTCCGCCGCCGCAGAACACATCGACGCCCACCGACCGCAGCGGACCGGCGATCGGGCCGCCGGCGGCGCCGTAACAGAGGTGCTGACCGGTGGTGAACACGGTGTCGGCGGCCAGCTCCAGCGGCACCAGCAGCCCGGCGATCGCCCCGAAGCCGCGCTCCCGGCCGGCCAGCGCGTACGCGACGGCGAAGACCCCGCCGGCCAGTACGGCGACGAGGGTCAGCGGCAACGGGACCCGGGAGAGCAGCACATGGGACGCAGCGGAGAGCGTCACGACGAGCGCTGTGAAGAGCGCCGCGCGTACGACCCTGAGCTGCGTCCCGGAGATGTCCATCGTCGAGGAGTGTCGCATGCGAACCTGTATGCGAGCCCTGAAGGGTCCCTCCCCTGTGGGAAGGCTCAGAGCCCCGGGATCCGGCCGTTGCGGAACAGGTCCACGAAGATCTGGTGGTCCGCGCGCGCCCGTGCGCCGTAGCTGTGGGCGAAGTCCACCAGCAGGTCCCCGAACCCCTCCTCGTCCGCCGCGATCGCCGCGTCGATCGCCCGCTCGGTGGAGAACGGCACCAGCGAGTGGCCGCTTTCGTCGTCCGCCGCGGAGTGCATCGTCGCCGTCGCCCGGCCGAGGTCGGCGACGACCGCCGCGATCTCGTCGGGCTCGTCGATGT
The DNA here is from genome assembly GCF_036226405.1 of Streptomyces sp. NBC_01260. Taxonomy (NCBI): domain Bacteria; kingdom Bacillati; phylum Actinomycetota; class Actinomycetes; order Kitasatosporales; family Streptomycetaceae; genus Streptomyces; species Streptomyces sp. NBC_01260. The sequence continues at coordinate 6,454,944 of NZ_CP108464.1, forward strand.
CGGACCAGTCCAGATCGACCGCGTACGGCGACACCTCGGCGACCAGCTGACCGGCCCCGTCCAGCTCGGTCCAGCCCAGCCACGGGTCGGCGTGCGCCTGGAGAGCCCGCTGCGAGATCACCGTGCGGTGCCCCTCGTGCTGGAAGTAGTCCCGCACGGCCGCGTCCGTGATGTGCCGGGAGACCGCGGGGGTCTGCGCCTGCTTGAGGTAGATCACCACATCGTTCTCCAGGGCGTCGCTGTTGCCCTCCAGGAGGATGTTGTACGAGGGCAGCCCGGCCGATCCGATGCCGATCCCGCGCCTTCCGACGACGTCCTTGACCCGGTAGGAGTCGGGCCGGGTCAGACTCGACTCCGGCAGCGTCTCCAGGTATCCGTCGAATGCCGCGAGGACCTTGTAGCGCGTCGCCGCGTCCAGGTCGATCGCGCCGCCGCCGTCCGCGAAGCGGCGCTCGAAGTCACGGATCTCGGTCATCGAGTCCAGCAGCGAGAACCGGGTCAGCGCGCGGGCGGCCCGCAGTGCCCCCAGCAGCGGGCCCTCGGCGGTGTCCAGGGTGAACGGCGGCACCTCGTCATTCTTGGCGCCGGTCGCCAGTGCGTGGATCCGCTCGCGGTAGGCCGCGGCGTAGATCCGGACGAGTTCGGTGATCTGGTCGTCGCCCAGCGCCTTCGCGTAGCCGATCAGGGCGACCGACGCGGCGAAGCGCTTGAGGTCCCAGGTGAACGGGGCCACGTACGCCTCGTCGAAGTCGTTCACATTGAAGACCAGCCGGCCGTTGGCATCCATGTACGTGCCGAAATTCTCCGCGTGCAGATCGCCGTGAATCCACACCCGGCCGGTGCGCTCGTCGAGATACGGGCCGCTGTGCCGCTCCCGCTCCAGGTCGCTGTAGAACAGGCACGCCGTGCCCCGGTAGAAGGCGAAGGCCGAGCCCGCCATCTTGCGGAACTTGACCCGGAACGCGGCCGGGTCGGCGGCCAGCAGCTCCCCGAAAGCGGTGTCGAAAACCTCAAGGATCTGCTCCCCGCGCTGCGCTGCGCCGGTCTGCGTTTCCGACATCTCTGGGTGCCTCCTGGTACCTGGCGTGCGTGACGACGTACATGACAAATGAGACGGGCGTCCCAGCTCTTCCAACGCGCGACCGTATCCCGGAGTGCCCGCCGGTTGTCACCTCGGAGACGTAGACTTCCACGCTGTCCCCCCAAGCCGTCATCCTCAGTTTTCCCGGAGGCACAGCGCCGTGACCAAGCCGCCTTTCACGCACCTTCACGTCCACACCCAGTACTCGCTGCTGGACGGTGCCGCGCGGCTCAAGGACATGTTCGAGGCGTGCAACGAGATGGGCATGTCCCATATCGCGATGACCGACCACGGCAACCTGCACGGCGCGTACGACTTCTTCCATTCGGCCGCCAAGGCGAATGTGACGCCGATCATCGGGATCGAGGCGTACGTCGCCCCGGAGTCGCGCAAGCACAAGCGGAAGATCCAGTGGGGTCAGCCGCACCAGAAGCGCGACGACGTCTCCGGCTCCGGTGGTTACACCCACAAGACGATCTGGGCGTCGAACGCGAAGGGGCTGCACAACCTCTTCAAGCTGTCCTCCGACGCCTACGCCGAGGGCTGGCTGCAGAAGTGGCCCCGGATGGACAAGGAGACGATCTCCCAGTGGTCCGAGGGACTGATCGCCTCCACCGGGTGCCCCTCGGGCGAGGTGCAGACGCGACTGCGCCTCGGACAGTTCGACGAGGCGGTGCAGGCGGCCTCCGACTACAAGGACATCTTCGGCGAGGGCAAGTACTTCCTGGAGCTGATGGACCACGGCATCGAGATCGAGCGCCGGGTCCGTGACGGGCTCCTGGAGATCGGCCGGAAGCTGGACATCCCGCCGCTCGTCACGAACGACTCGCACTACACCTACGCCAACGAGGCGACCGCGCACGACGCACTGCTGTGCATCCAGACCGGAAAGAACCTCTCCGACCCGGACCGCTTCCGCTTCGACGGCACCGGCTACTACCTGAAGACGACGGACGAGATGTACGCCGTCGACTCCTCGGACGCCTGGCAGCAGGGCTGCGCCAACACCCTGCTCGTCGCGCAGCAGATCGACACCACCGGAATGTTCGAGAAGCGCGACCTGATGCCGAAGTTCGACATCCCGGACGGCTTCACGGAGATCACCTGGTTCCAGGAGGAGGTCCGGGTCGGGATGAACCGCCGCTTCCCGGGCGGTGTGCCGGAGGACCGGCAGAAGCAGGTCGAGTACGAGATGGACATCATCATCCAGATGGGGTTCCCGGGGTACTTCCTGGTCGTCGCGGACTTCATCATGTGGGCGAAGAACAACGGCATCGCGGTCGGCCCCGGTCGTGGCTCCGCCGCCGGTTCGATCGTGTCGTACGCGATGGGCATCACCGACCTCGACCCGATCGAGCACGGGCTGATCTTCGAGCGGTTCCTCAACCCCGAGCGCGTCTCCATGCCCGATGTCGACATCGACTTCGACGAGCGCAGGCGCGTCGAGGTGATCAGGTACGTGACGGAGAAGTACGGCGCAGACAAGGTCGCCATGATCGGCACCTACGGCAAGATCAAGGCCAAGAACGCGATCAAGGACTCCGCCCGCGTCCTCGGCTACCCGTACGCGATGGGCGACCGGCTCACCAAGGCCATGCCCGCCGACGTCCTGGGCAAGGGCATCGACCTCAACGGCATCACCGACCCCAAGCACCCGCGCTACAGCGAGGCGGGCGAGATCCGGGGGATGTACGAGAACGAGCCGGACGTCCAGAAGGTCATCGACACCGCCAAGGGCGTCGAGGGCCTGGTCCGGCAGATGGGCGTGCACGCCGCGGGCGTCATCATGTCCAGCGAGCCGATCGTCGACCACGCCCCGGTCTGGGTGCGGCACTCCGACGGCGTCACCATCACCCAGTGGGACTACCCGCAGTGCGAGTCGCTCGGCCTGCTCAAGATGGACTTCCTGGGGCTGCGCAACCTGACGATCATGGACGACGCCATCAAGATGGTGAAGTCCAACAAGGGCGTCGAACTGGAGATGCTCGCCCTCCCGCTGGACGACCCCAAGACGTACGAGCTGCTCTGCCGCGGCGACACGCTCGGGGTGTTCCAGTTCGACGGCGGGCCGATGCGTTCGCTGCTGCGCCAGATGCAGCCCGACAACTTCGAGGACATTTCCGCCGTCTCGGCCCTGTACCGGCCGGGCCCGATGGGCATGAACTCGCACACGAACTACGCCGAGCGCAAGAACGCCCGCCAGGAGATCACTCCGATCCACCCGGAGCTGGAGGAGCCGCTCAAGGAGGTCCTCGGCCTCACCTACGGCCTGATCGTCTACCAGGAGCAGGTCCAGAAGGCCGCCCAGATCGTCGCCGGGTACTCGCTCGGCGAGGCCGACATCCTGCGCCGCGTGATGGGCAAGAAGAAGGCCGACGAGCTGGCGAAGAACTTCGTCCTCTTCGAGGCCGGCGCCAAGAAGAACGGCTTCTCCGACGCCGCGATCAAGGCCCTCTGGGACGTACTGGTCCCGTTCGCGGGCTACGCCTTCAACAAGGCGCACTCCTCCGCGTACGGCCTGGTCACCTACTGGACCGGCTACCTGAAGGCGAACTACCCCGCCGAGTACATGGCGGCGCTGCTGACCTCGGTCAAGGACGACAAGGACAAGTCGGCGGTCTACCTCAACGAGTGCCGCCGCATGGGCATCAAGGTGCTCCCGCCGAACGTCAACGAGTCCGAGTCGAACTTCGCCGCACAGGGTGACGACGTCATCCTCTTCGGGCTGACGGCCATCCGCAACGTCGGTCAGAACGTCGTCGACTCGATCATCCGGTGCCGCAAGGTGAAGGGGAAGTACGGCAGTTTCCCCGACTTCCTCGACAAGGTCGAGGCGGTCGTCTGCAACAAGCGGACCGTGGAGTCCCTCATCAAGGCCGGCGCCTTCGACGAGATGGGCCACACCCGCAAGGGGCTCGTCGCCCACCACGAACCCATGATCGACAACGTGGTGCAGGTCAAGCGCAAGGAGGCCGAGGGGCAGTTCGACCTCTTCGGCGGCGGTGAGGAGGACAGCGACGAGCCGGGCTTCGGGCTCGACGTGGAGTTCTCCGACATCGAGTGGGAGAAGTCCTACCTGCTGGCCCAGGAGCGCGAGATGCTCGGGCTGTACGTCTCCGACCACCCGCTCTTCGGCATCGAGCACGTGCTGAGCGACAAGTCCGACGCCGCGATCTCGCAGCTCACCAGCGGCGAGCACAGCGACGGCGCGATCGTCACCATCGGCGGTATCATCTCCGGCCTCCAGCGCAAGATGACCAAGCAGGGCAACGCCTGGGCCATCGCCACCGTCGAGGACCTGGCCGGCTCCATCGAGTGCATGTTCTTCCCCGCCACCTACCAGCTGGTCTCCACCCAGCTCGTCGAGGACACCGTCGTCTTCGTCAAGGGACGCCTCGACAAGCGGGAGGACGTGCCCCGGCTCGTCGCCATGGAGATGCAGGTCCCCGACATCTCGAACGCGGGCACCAACGCCCCCGTGGTGCTGACCATCCCCACGGTCAAGATCACTCCGCCCATGGTCAGCCGGCTCGGCGAGGTGCTCAACAGCCACCGCGGCGACACGGAGGTGCGGATCAGGCTCCAGGGCCCCCGCAAGACCACGGTGCTCCGGCTCGACCGGCACCGGGTGAAGGCCGACCCGGCGCTCTTCGGAGACCTGAAGGTGCTGCTCGGCCCGTCCTGCCTGGCCGGCTGAGACTCCCGGAGGACCGCACACGCACGAGAGGGGCGCCCCGCGAAAGCGGGAGCGCCCCTCTCGGCTACCGGCCTGTGGCCGTACCGGAGAAGTCCCGGTCAGTTGTGGCCGAAACGCCGCTGATGCTTACGCGCAACATCGGCAGGGCTGCCCTGCGACTGAGCCTGCGGCTGGTTCTGCGACTCGAAAGCCGTCGACCGCGCCTCCTGCTCACCGCGCTCCGACTCGGTAGCGCGATCCTGCTGGCTGCCCTGCTTGCGGTTCTTGTTCTTGGCCATGGTGTTCCTCCTAGGGGGACTCTCGGGGCCAGGACCGCTGTCAGATTCACATAATCGGGTAAACCCCGCATGTTGGATCATTACCGTGCGTAGCGAGGGGGTATGATGCGCCGTTTTCCGGATCCGCCACGCCGATGATCGAGTTCCGGCCGTCAACCCCCGCGCGGTCGGGCAGACTCGAAGGAAACTCTGAGTAAGCGGGTCCGGTCATCGGAGGGTGCGACGCCGCGCTCCGAACGCCGGGCCCGCTGAACCCGTTCCCGAATTCCTGGAAGAGGGTGGAACGCGTGGACCGTTGCGTCGTCCTGGTGGACGCCGGCTACCTGCTGGGCGCAGCCGCGAGCCTGCTGGCCGGAGAGCCCGCCCGTTCCCGCATCACCGTCGACCATGCGGCCCTGATCCAGGGGCTCCGGGAGCGGGCGGAGGCCGATACGGAGCAGCCGTTGCTGCGGATCTACTGGTTCGACGGGGCCCCCGACCGCGTACCGCAGCCCGAGCACCGCAGGCTGCGCGTCATGTCGCGGGTGACGGTGCGCCTGGGGGCCCTCACTCGCAGTGACGGGCGGTGGGCTCAGAAGGGTGTCGACGCGGCGATGCACGCCGAGCTCACCGAGCTCGCGCGGAACCGGGCCTGCTCCGATGTGGTCCTGGTGACCGGCGACGGCGATCTGCTGCCCGGTCTGATGTCGGCCAAGGAACACGGCGTCGCCGTCCACCTCTGGGCGGTCCAGGCCGCCGACGGCGACTACAACCAGTCGGAGGACCTCGTCGCCGAGGCCGATGAACGGCGCGTGCTGGACCGGGCCTGGATCACTCGCGCCGTACGGGCCAAGGAGACCGGCGGCCCGTGCGCGCCGCCGCCCGCCGCGCGGAATTCCGAGATCGCCGCGATCCTCTCCGCACCGCTGCCCGAGGCGGCCCTCGCTGCCTCCGCCGAGCGGGCCTCCCAGGCCCAGGCCCAGGCCCAGGCCGAGGCCGCCCGCGACGAGGCGTCCGAGCCGCCCGACGAGAACGCCGCCCACACCCCGCACAGCCACGCGGGCCGCGGCGTCCCCACCCCGAAGGACCTCGCGGGCACCCTGCGCGGACCCGGAGCCCAGCCGGCTCAGCACCCCACCCAGCCGCCGCCCGCCAACGCCACCCTGCGCTGGTCCTCGGACCGGGGCTGGGTGGAGCGCGGCGGCCCCCTCGGCGAGTCCCCGGAGACCGCGTCCCTCCCGACGCTGGCCCAGATCACCAGCGCCGAGCAGCGCTGGGCGGACCGCGAGGAGGACATCACCACGGTCGGCGGCGACCCGTTCGAGGTGGGCCAGGTCTTCGCCCGGCGCTGGATGGAACGGCTGCCGGAGACCGTCCACCTGCAGAAGCTGTCCACCATGTACCCCCGGGTCCCGCACCGCATCGACGGCGAGCTGCTGCGGTACGCCGCCCGGTTCGGGCTGCTCGCGCACAAGGACGACCAGATCGACGAGCACGACCGGTACGCGATCCGGGCGGGATTCTGGCGCGAGATCGATGTACGGGCAGCCGCGGAGCACGCGCCGCCGCTGCCCGAGAAGCACGCTCCGCCGGCGGCGCGGACGGAGAAACCGGCGCCGGCCGGGGACTGAGGCCGTATCGGGGCCGGGCCGACGGGCAGTGACGACGACCGCAGGGCCGGTTTCGCGGCGCGAGGCGCTCCAGCTTGCCGGGCACGTCGCCGTGCGGATGGGCAAGACGGACTTTGCCCTGACCAGCCTGGAGCGCGCCACAGAGGCGGCGGGGCAGTCCTCGGACCCACTGCTCCTGTGGGATGATCGTCAACTCCACCGCGTGGACCTACCAGCGGCAAGGGCGCCTGGACGACGCGCTGCGTATCGCTCTCCGTGCCGCCGACGACATGAAGCGGGCGGGCCACGCTTCGACAGCTGATGGCCTGAAGGTCTGGGGCGCACTGACCATGAGCGCCGCCACGTCAGCTGCACGGAGCGGCGACTACGAGCGGGCGGCGGCGTGATGGAGGTGGCGGAGGCGGAAGCCGTCCGGGTCTCGAAACTGTCCGACGGCGGCGGCAACCGGATGGTGAGCGTCTTCAGCCCGTCGTCCGTCCGTATCGAGCGGATCGGTCTGGCCGTCCAGTACGGGCACCCCGAAGACGTCCTGAAGCCGGCCAAGGGCATGCGGCTGAGCCAGGACACCCCGCCGTCCTGGCGGACGTGGCCGCTGCTGGACGTGTCGCGGGCCCACGCGGACATCGGGGACGCCGCTGGAGCGGTGAAGACCCTGGAGTCCCTGCGCCGGGTGGCGCCGACGTGGATGCAGCACCACGCGTTGGCGGGCGTGCTGCCGACGCATCGGGCGCCTGAGGGCGAGCACGGGCGCGGTCTCCTGCTGGTGGCGACGTTGGCCGAGAGCTGGGACACCGAGCCGCTGCCTTGGGGCAAGCGAGTGTGGGCGGAGCTGCACGGGAGGGCGCGGGGATGACCGGACGCAGGCCCTGGGTGGGCGACTTGGTCCGCGACAGGGACGCCGACCGGCTCGCTGTCGTCACGGACGTACGGGGCGGCGCTCTGTGGGTTCTGCGGCCGGAGTGCGGAGGGGGCCAGTGGACTTCGGACCGGCCTGGCCGCCTGGCCGTGGTGACGCCGCGCGAGGAGATGCGGCACCGACTGTAGATACGCGGAAAGCCCCGGGCGTCATGGGGGTGCCCGGACCCCGTACTCTCGTACCTCGTGAGTACGGGCACAGCACAGGCGCAGACGGCGAACGGCACCGTGTGCGTGGTGCGTGACCTGGTCAAGACCTACCCCGCGGCCCGGGGCCGGCGCGGCACTCCCGCCACCCCCGAGGTACGCGCCACCGACGGCATCAGCCTGGACGTCCGGCGGGGCGAGATCTTCGGACTGCTCGGCCCCAACGGCGCCGGCAAATCCACCCTCGTACGGCAGCTCACGGGCCTGATGCGGCCCGACTCCGGCAGCGTCGACATGCTCGGCCACGACCTCGTGCGCCACCCCGAGCGGGCTTCCCGGCTGATCGGCTACCTCGGCCAGGAATCGACCGCACTCGACGAGCTGACGGTGGCGCTCGCCGCCGAGACCACCGGACGGCTGCGTGGCCTGCCGGTACGGGACGCCCGTGCCGAGCGCGACGCGGTACTCGATGAACTCGGCCTCGGCGAGATCGCCGGCCGCCCCCTGAAGAAGCTCTCCGGCGGGCAGCGGCGGCTCGCCTGTGTCGCCGCCGCGCTGGTCGGGGAGCGTCCGGTGCTCATCCTCGACGAGCCGACGACCGGTATGGACCCCGTTGCCCGGCGCGCCGTCTGGGCCGCCGTCGACCGGCGGCGTGCCGAACGCGGCGCGACGGTGCTGCTGGTCACCCACAACGTCATCGAGGCCGAGACCGTCCTGGACCGGGTCGCCGTCATCGACCGCGGCAAGGTCATCGCCTGCGACACCCCGGCCGGGCTCAAGGAGCAGGTCGCGGGCGAGGTCAGGGTGGAGCTGGTGTGGCGCGAGCGGGCACCGCTGGACGTGCCCGAGGTCGCGGCGCTGCGGGCGTCCGCGCAGGAGTCCGGACGCCGCTGGGTGCTGCGGCTGGGGCCCGACGAGGCGCGTGCGGCGGTCGCCGCGGTGACCGGTGGCGCGGCCTTCGCCGCGCTCGACGACTTCACCCTGGCGACGCCCAGCCTGGAGGATGTCTACCTGGCGCTCGGCGGGGGCGCTACCAAGGGGCTGGTGAAGTCATGACCGCGATGCGTGCGACGACCGGCACGGCCGGAGCGGACCGGTGCGGGCGGGCGGCCGGGCAGGGACCGAACAGGAGCAGCGCCAGGTGACGAGCATCGTTCCCACGGAGGTGGTGTCCGGGCAGTCCGGGCGGCCGGCACACTCCGAGCCGTCCGGCAGGTCCGGCAGGTCCGGCCAGGACGGTTTCGCCGACGGCCGGAGCACGGAGGCCGCGGAGCTCGCACCGAGGGCCCGGCTGCTCCCCTCGCTGGCGGCGGTCTACCGGGCCCAGATCTCCCGGGCCAGGGTCGCCCGCATCCCGCTGCTCTTCGTGGCGACCTTCCAGTCCGTCGGGATCATGGTCCTGATGCGCGGGGTCGTCGACGGCGGCTCCGAGGCGCGGGCTGTCGTGGCCGGGTCCACCGTCCTGGTCGTCGCCTTCGTCGCGCTGAACCTGCTGGCCCAGTACTTCGGGCAGCTGCGGGCCGGCGGGGGGCTCGACCACTACGCGACCCTGCCGGTGCCGCCCGCCGCCGTGGTGCTCGGAGCGGCCGGGGCGTACGCCTCGTTCACCGTGCCCGGCACGATCGTCACGGCAGTGGCGGGCAGCGTGCTCTTCGGGCTGCCGATGACCCACCTGTGGGTGCTCGTCGCCGTCATCCCGCTCTCCGGCGCGGCCCTCTCCGGACTCGGCGCCGCGCTCGGGCTGCTCGCGCCCCGGCAGGAGCTGGCCACGCTGCTGGGCCAGCTGGGCATGTCCGCGGCCCTGCTGCTGGGCGTGCTTCCGGCGGACCGGCTGCCGGAGCCGATCGGCTGGGCGCGCGACCTGCTGCCCTCCACGTACGGGGTCGAGGCGCTCGCCCGCTCCTTCGACGCCCACCCCGACTGGGCCGTCGTCGCCCTCGACCTGGCTGTCTGCGCCGTCGTGGGCGTCCTCTCGCTGGCCGTGGCGACCTGGGCGTACCGCAGGGCAGCGGTCCGGTGAGGCGCGGCACAGGGATGCCTGGCACGATGGCACGGTGACAGCACCTCTGACGCCGCCGCACCAGCCCTCGCCCCACGACCCGTGGCAGACGCCGCCGAAAGGGGGCGGCCCCGGAGGCTCCCATCCCGGGACCCTGCTCGAGTCGCCGGAGGAGAAGGATCTCCGTGCGGATCTGCGCCGGGCCGCCCTGATCTGCGCGGTGGTGACGGTCGCCGGTGTCGCGCTCGGGCTGCTGTGGCTGTCGCTGGCCCCCCGAGTGCCGCTGATCTCCGACAACACGGCCGTCTTCCTGAGTGACAGCGAGGGCGAGGAGGCGATCGGGGCCGACGGCACCTTCGCACTGCTCGCGCTGGCCTTCGGCGCGGTCTCCGCGGTGCTGGCCTTCTGCTTCCACCGGCGGGGCGGAGTCGCGCTCGTGGTGGGGCTCGCGGTGGGCGGGGTGCTCGGCTCGGTCCTCGCGTGGCAGCTGGGGACGCGGCTGGGGCCGACCAGTGACGTGGTCGCCCACGCACGTGCGGTCGGCAAGGGCGTGATCTTCGACGCGCCGCTAGAGCTGCACGCGAAGGGGGCGTTGCTGGCGTGGTCGCTGGCGGCGATGGCCGTGCATCTGGGGTTGACGGCGATGTTCGGGCCGCGGGATCCGGAGCCGGAGTGGGGGGTGTACCACGCGCCTGGGCCCGCGCCGGTGTATGGGCCGGCGCCGTCCTCCGGGCCCGCGCCGTCTTCCGGCCCCGCGCAGCCCGGGCCGTCGTCGTCGCCCGAGCCGCCCGAGCCGCCGACGGGGTCGTAGCCGGGCGGGTGCGTCGCAGCGGGGCGGGTGTTGGCCGCTGCGCGGGGCTGTCCCCTCCCCGCCCCTTCCCGGAACCGGGGCTCCGCCCCGGACCCCGGTCCTCAAACGCCGGACGGGCTGGGTTGGCTCGTCCTCAAACGCCGTGCGGGCTGGGTTGGCTCGCCCTCAAGCGCCGGACGGGCTGGAAGGGCTCGTTCTCGAACGGAGGACGGGCTTGGGTGTCCCTCCTCCGTAGTTCCTAGCCGCGGCCGATCGCCGCGAACACCGCGCCGGTCAGCGACGCCAGGTCCGCGGGGGACAGCTCGACCTCCAGGCCTCGGCGGCCCGCCGAGACACAGATCGTCCCGTGGGTCCGCGCCGACGCGTCCAGCACCGTGGGAAGCCGCTTGCGCTGGCCCAGGGGGGAGATGCCGCCCCGGACGTAACCCGTGGTCCGTTCCGCCGCCGCCGGGTCCGCCATGGTCGCCCGCTTGCCGCCGACCGCCGAGGCGAGGGCCTTCAGGTCCAGGGAGCCGGCGACCGGGACGACCGCGACGGTCAGGTGGCCGTCCACGTCGGCCACCAGGGTCTTGAACACCCGGTCGGGGGAGACGCCCAGCGCCTCGGCCGCCTCCTCGCCGTAGGAGGCCGACGCCGGGTCGTGCTCGTAGGCGTGCACCGTGAACGGCGTGCCGGCCGCGGTCAGCGCGACCGTGGCCGGGGTGCCGCCGGACTGGTGCTGCTTCTTCGCCTTCTTCGCCACGGGGGAGTGGCCCTCCGGTCGCTCAGTTGGGGTAGGTCGGGGCGCGGGTCAGGTCCACCGCGGGCAGCGACGGCAGATGCCGGATGACGGCGGTCTCGGCACGCAGCAGCGTCAGCTCCTCGCGGAGCCGGGTCGCGGTGTCCGGGGCCTGGAGCAGACGCTGCTTGGCCGGGATGTCCAGCACGGCCGCGGCGGCGACCAGGTACGAGACGACGGACGGGTCGTCGGGCAGGTCCGCGCCGGTGGTGAGGGAACGTTCGCTCGCGCCCGCCAGCCGCTTCTGGTAGCTGCGGAAGGCCCGCAGGACGCCCTCGGCGAGCGCACCCGCGTCCTCGCCCGGATCCTCCTCCAGCTCTTCGAGCTCGGCCGTCAGACAGGGGCCGCTCGCGTCCACCGAGAGCAGCCGGACACGGGTGGTGCCGGTCGCGAGGACCTCGAAGCTGCCGTCCGACCGCTCCCGGATCTTCGCCGCGTCGGCGATACAGCCCACCCGGTGGAACGTCTGGAGGGGATCGGGGCCGAAACCGTCCGCCGGGCCGCGCTCGACGGGAACGCGCCCCGGGTCCGGCATTCCGGCGGCCGTCGGGGCGGTCTCGCGGCCGTCGCGGATGGCGACCACGGCGAAGCGGCGCGGTTCGTCCTCATCGGTCTTCAGCAGTTCGCGCATCATGGCGCGATAACGCTCCTCGAAGACGTTCAGCGGCAGCACGAGGCCGGGGAACAGCACCGCGTTCAGCGGGAACAGAGGCAGGCGAGCGGTGGTCACAACGGTCAAGCGTAATGGCCGCGGGTCCGTCCCCGGTCGGCCCGGTGTCGTAAGGGCGTCACAGACGCCACCTGGAGCCGTGCGCCGTCGCGTGCGTCGAGGAACCTGCCGAGCGGATCGTCGGACACCGAGGACCACGGGAACGAGGCGGCGTGGGGTCCGATCTGCCGGAACTGTTCCAGTGCCTCGTCCCAGCGGCCCCGTACGACCAGCACGTACGCGAGCAGATTGCGGACCTCGGCCGGCCAGGGGTCGTTGGGTTCGAAGGAGACGGAGAGGGATATCGCCAGATCCGCGGCCCGGTCGATCCGTTCCACCTGCACCGAGGTGGTCCGCACGTCCGGTCCCTCGGTCAGCACGGCGAAGGCCGCCCGCAGCGGCAGTGCCTGCACCAGGGAACTGGGCAGCGAGTCCTCGGCGGCCCGCTCGGCGAAGTCGAAGCACTCGCGGTGCGAGCCGTACCAGGCGGCGGAGAGGTACTGGAGGGCGGCGACATGACAGCCGTAGTGGTGCGTGGAGCGCTGTATGGCCTGCTCCCACAGCGTCTCGAACGTGGTGTGCGTGGCATGGGTGCCGCGGGCGTGGTCGAGCGCGAGGCGCCAGGGCACCGGATCGCGCGGATCGCACTCCGCCGCGGCCGTGATCATCGGCCCCACCTCGCGCAGCTGCTCCGCGCGGGCGGGCGACTCCCAGGCGCGCGACAGGGCGAGCTGGGCCTTGACGAGCAGCGCGTCGGGGTCGTGCGGGGCGACGGCCAGCCAGTCGCACAGCCAGCCGTCCCGGCCGCGGGCGAAGGCGACGAGCCGGTGCAGATAGCGGTCCCGGCACTCCCACTCGCCCGCGTCCCGGGTGGTGGCCAGCAGCTTCGCGGCCGGCTCGTACTCCCCGAGCGCGGCGGCGACCAGCGCGGGCGAGAGTTTCTCGTCGGGGGCGTCGAGCATCACCGCATGATCCGCGGGCAACCCGGCCGACAGTTCCGGGGTGTGCCGGATCATGCGCGCGGTACGGAGCAGAGCGCGGAGGAAAGGCATGGTGCAGACCATTGAAAAGCGCTGGTCGGGGCGACGCCAGAGGGGCGCTGTGAAACTTTGGTGCCGAGTGAATGGGTTGCCTCGGGGATGGCCAAGAAAGAGTAAAGGAAATCGTGGAATCTGGCCTGTTTCTGTTGTTCCGGGGGTAGGGGGGCGTGGCGTGCTCTGGGCGCTGGGTATGCGCTCGGATGCCGCTCCACCCGTTTGCGGAACGGGTGGAGGCCGGCTGCGGAGGTGCAGTGGAGCCGCTCGGCGGTCAGCTGCGGCGCAGCAGCCGTGAGGCGCCTGCCGCGACGGTGGTGGCCAGTATCCAACCCAGCAGGATCAGGGCGGCTGCCACCCACTGCCAGCCGCCCTCCATCAGCCAGTAGCCGTCCTGGCCGAGATTGATCACCGGCACCAGCAGATCCAGCGCGTACAGCGCGGGGTTCCACTCCGGATGCTCGCTCCCCTTGATCGCCGCCGGCCGGTACTGCGAGAAGGCCACCGCTCCCGCCGCCCACAGCACCGCCATCCACACCGCGGCCCGCCCCGGCCGGTAGCCGTACGCCACCGTCCAGTCCTGGAGGTAGCCCCAGAGCTTCGCCGCGGGCGGCAGGGTCTCGCGGCGCCGCCGCTGCTTGGCGAGCAGCACCTCGCGGGCGTCCGCGTCCTCGCCGCTGCTGCGCAGCACGGCGGCCAGCCGCTCGTACGGCTCCGGCACGTACTCCGGGGTCGCCGCCGCCACCCACTCCAGGCGCCGGGAGAGCGGGAAGTGCCCGTACGGGACGAGGTTCTCGTACACGAATCCGCCCATCGCCAGACCGCCCGGACCGGGCCAGCTGGTCGACACGTCGATCAGCGTGACGATCTTCGCCCCGTTCAGCACCACCCGGCCCTGGGCCGGGCGTTCCGGGTTGAACCTCAGCTCGGGAGCCACTATCCGGCGCAGCGACAGCTCCTCGTGGCCGACGAGGACGAAGACGGCCTTGTGCAGATCGACCGCGTCACCGAACCGCCCGTCGTCCAGCCGGACCCCGCCCCGGCACCGGAAGACCTGCGCGCGGGTGCCGTGCGCCGGCGTCGGGGACGTGACGATCCCGTACGGGGGAGTGTTGCCCTGGTTCCCGGTGTCCACGCTGACCCACGCCTCGCTCATGTACAGCGTCCGCTCCACGCTCAGCTGCGGGGCGTTCAGTGCCCGGAGCCCCTGCGTGGCCCGGAGCCGGCTGCCGCGCAAGCTCAGCGAACCGCCGACCTTCGCCCCGCGCAGGCTCAGCTCGCCGAGCGTCTCGATCATCTCGGCCTGGAGGTCCTGCGCGACGGCGAGCCCGTCGCCGATGAACGCCCGCCCCTGCCGGTCGGGGCCGATGTCGATCTGGTTGATCAGCAGATCCGTGCCGATCTGCGCGTCCGTGAGGCGGATGCCCCGCTCGACCCGGCAGCGCGGCAGATGCAGATCGCCCTCGGTGCGCAGCCGGGCCGCCTCCAGCCGTGGAATCGCGCACCCGACCATCCGCAATGTCGTGAAGTGGCACTCGGGCAGCACCACTTCCTGCTCGAAGCGGCAGCCGGTCAGTTCCACGTACGGATCCACCCGCCCGCCCGCGAGATCCAGCTTCCCGGTGATCCGCAAGCCCCGGAGCTTCAGCGCGGCCACTCGGCCGGGCCTGGCCTTCGGGCCGCTCAGCAGCAACCGGGCGACGACCCGGGCGTCCACGCTGCGTTCCAGGCCCCAGGCGAGCGGGGCGAACGGATCGTTGAGCGCCGCGTCACGGGCGCGCAGATCGTAGGTGGTGCCGTTCCTGAAGGACTGCCACATGCCCAGCTCGGCCGCGCTGAGACCGTCCGGGAAATCCCCGTCGTGCGGTTCGGTCACCGACGCCCCTTCCGCTCGGAGCCTTGGACCGACCGGCACAAAGGGGGTCGGTCGGTAACCCCGTTATTCCCTCTGAGTGACCGTATGAACGCTAATAGTCAGCCGTGACAGCGAGGGCATGTATCAGCCAGTGATACGGGCGTCCGGGCGTCTGGGGCGGTCTGAGAGAATTGCGGTGTGATCTCTCGAATCGATCTGCGCGGCGATGCCCTCCCCGAGGGTGGCGCCCTGCGCGACCTGCTGCCCCGTGCCGAGTTCGACGTGGAAGCCGCCCTGGAGACGGTGCGGCCCATCTGCGAGGACGTACGCCATCGTGGCTCGGCGGCAGTGATCGACTGGGGGGAGAAATTCGACGGGGTGCGGATCGGCTCGATCCGGGTCCCGGCCGAGGCGGTCACCGAGGCGCTGGAGCGGCTCGATCCCGCCGTGCGCGCCGCGCTGGAGGAGTCGATCCGCCGCGCCCGCCTCGTCCACCGCGAGCAGCGCCGCACCACCCGCACCACCCAGGTCGTCCCCGGTGGCACCGTCACCGAGAAGTGGGTGCCGGTCGAGCGCGTCGGGCTGTACGTGCCCGGCGGGCGCTCCGTCTACCCGTCCTCCGTCGTCATGAACGTCGTCCCGGCCCAGGAGGCGGGCGTCGAGGGCATCGCCGTCTCCTCCCCGCCGCAGAAGGAGTTCGGCGGACTGCCGCACCCGACGATCCTGGCGGCCTGCGCCCTTCTGGGCGTCGACGAGGTGTACGCGGCCGGCGGCGCCCAGGCCGTCGCGATGTTCGCGTACGGAACGGCGGAGTGCCTGCCGGTCAACCTCGTCACCGGCCCCGGCAACATCTACGTCGCCGCCGCCAAGCGCCTCCTCAAGGGCCGCATCGGTATCGACGCCGAGGCCGGGCCCACCGAGATCGCGATCCTCGCCGACTCCACCGCCGACCCGGTGCACGTCGCCGCCGACCTGATCAGCCAGGCCGAGCACGACCCGATGGCCGCCGCGGTGCTGGTGACCGACTCCGAGGAGCTCGCCGCCGCCACCGAGGCCGAGCTGAAGCCGCAGGTTGCCGCGACCAAGCACGTCACCGACCGGATCGAGCCCGCGCTGGCCGGCCGCCAGTCCGCGATCGTCCTGGTCAACGACCTGGAGGACGGCCTCAAGGTCGTCGACGCGTACGCCGCCGAGCACCTGGAGATCCAGACCGCCGACGCCGCCGCCGTCGCCGACCGGGTCCGTAACGCCGGAGCGGTCTTCGTCGGCCCCTGGTCCCCGGTCTCGCTCGGCGACTACTGCGCCGGTTCCAACCACGTACTGCCCACCGGGGGCTGCGCCTGCCACTCCTCGGGCCTGTCCGTGCAGTCCTTCCTGCGTGGCATCCACATCGTCGACTACACCCGCGACGCGCTCGCCGAGGTCACGCACCACGTCGTGACCCTCGCCGAGGCGGAGGACCTCCCCGCCCACGGCGCCGCGCTCAAGGCCAGGTTCGGCTGGAAGGTCCCGCAGAAGTGAGAGACGACAGCACCACGAACGACAGCACCACGAACGCCGGCGGTACGCACAGCGGCACCACCCGCAACGCCTGGGACGACCTCCCGATCCGGGACGAACTGCGCGGCCAGTCCCCTTACGGGGCGCCCCAGCTCGACGTACCGGTCCGGCTGAACACCAACGAGAACCCCTACCCGCTCCCCGAGGCACTGGTCGACCGGATCGCCGAACGGGTCCGCGAGGCCGCCCGCGACCTCAACCGCTACCCCGACCGCGACGCCGTCGAGCTCCGCACCGAGCTCGCCCGCTACCTCAGCCGCACCGCCGGGCACCAGGTCACCCGTGCCAACGTCTGGGCGGCCAACGGCTCCAACGAGGTGCTCCAGCAGCTGCTGCAGACCTTCGGCGGCCCCGGGCGCACCGCGATCGGCTTCGAGCCCTCGTACTCGATGCACGCCCTCATCGCCCGCGGCACCGGAACGGGCTGGATCTCCGGGCCGCGCAACGAGGACTTCACCATCGACGTGGACGCGGCCCGCGCGGTCATCGCGCGCGAGCGTCCCGACATCGTCTTCATCACCTCGCCCAACAACCCCACCGGCACCGCCGTCGACGCCGAGACCGTCCTCGCGCTGCACGACGCCGCGCAGGCCGCCCGGCCGTCGATGGTCGTGGTCGACGAGGCGTACGGCGAATTCAGCCACCACGCCTCGCTGCTGCCGCTGATCGGGGGCCGCCCCCACCTGGTGCTCTCGCGCACCATGTCGAAGGCGTTCGGCGCCGCCGGACTGCGGCTCGGCTACCTCGCCGCGGACCCCGCCGTCGTGGACGCGGTCCAGCTGGTGCGTCTCCCGTACCACCTGTCCTCCGTCACCCAGGCCACCGCGCTCGCCGCCCTGGAGCACACCGATACGCTCCTCGGGTACGTCGCCCAGCTCAAGAGCGAACGCGACCGGATCGTCACCGAGCTGCGCGCTCTCGGCTTCGACGTCACCGACTCGGACGCCAACTTCGTCCAGTTCGGCCGCTTCGCCGACAGCCACACGGCCTGGCAGCACATCCTCGACCGGGGCGTCCTGGTCCGGGACAACGGCGTACCGGGATGGCTGCGGGTCTCCGCAGGGACCCCGGCAGAGAACGACGCGTTCCTCGATGCGGTACGCGAACTCAAGAAGGAGCACGACGCATGACTCGCGAGGCCCGCGTAGGAAGAGTGGAGCGGACCACCAAGGAAACCTCCGTGCTCGTCGAGATCAACCTCGACGGCACGGGCAAGGTCGATGTCGCGACCGGGGTCGGCTTCTACGACCACATGCTCGACCAGCTCGGCCGCCACGGACTCTTCGACCTCACGGTCAAGACGGACGGCGACCTGCACATCGACTCGCACCACACCATCGAGGACACCGCCCTCGCGCTCGGCGCCGCCTTCAAGCAGGCCCTCGGCGACAAGGTCGGCATCTACCGCTTCGGCAACTGCACCGTCCCGCTGGACGAGTCGCTCGCCCAGGTCACCGTCGACCTCTCCGGCCGCCCCTACCTGGTGCACACCGAGCCCGAGAACATGGCGCCGATGATCGGCGAGTACGACACGACGATGACCCGGCACATCCTGGAGTCCTTCGTCGCCCAGGCGCAGATCGCCCTGCACGTCCACGTCCCGTACGGACGCAACGCCCACCACATCGTGGAGTGCCAGTTCAAGGCGCTCGCCCGGGCCCTGCGCTACGCCAGCGAGCACGACGGGCGCGCGGCCGGAATCCTCCCCTCCACGAAGGGCGCGCTGTGACCGGCCTCAACACCATCCTGATCCTGGTCGGCCTCTTCCTGGCCGGCGGGGTCTACTCCTTCTCGAAGCAGGGCATGCCCAAGGGCGTCATCGTGCTGCTCGGAATCGGCTCCGTGATGTGCCTGGTCGCAGGCGTCATGCGGATCCAGGGACTCTGGGACTAGGGGCGGGCGTGGACACCAAGAAGAAGGTCGTCGTCTTCGACTACGGCTTCGGCAACATCCGCTCCGCCGAGCGCGCCCTCGCCCGGGTCGGCGCCGATGTCGAGATCACCCGCGACTTCGACACGGCGATGAACGCCGACGGGCTGCTGGTGCCCGGCGTCGGCGCGTTCTCCGCCTGCATGGAAGGCCTGAAGAAGGCCCGCGGCGAATGGATCATCGGCCGCAGGCTCTCCGGCGGGCGCCCCGTCATGGGCATCTGCGTCGGCATGCAGATCCTCTTCGAGCGCGGCATCGAGCACGGCGTGGAGACCGAGGGACTCGACGAGTGGCCGGGCACCGTCGGCCCGCTCAAGGCCGACGTCGTCCCGCACATGGGGTGGAACACCGTCGAGGCCCCCGAGGACTCCCGGCTGTTCGCCGGACTCGACCCCGAGGCCCGGTACTACTTCGTGCACTCGTACGCGGCGCACGAGTGGTCCCTCGAAGTCACCAACGCCAAGATCCGTGCCCCCAGGGTCACCTGGGCCACGCACGGTGAACGGTTCGTGGCGGCCGTGGAGAACGGCGCGCTGTGGGCCACCCAGTTCCACCCCGAGAAGTCCGGCGACGCCGGCGCCCAGCTGCTGACCAACTGGATCGAGACGCTGTAATGCCGAAGCTTGAACTGCTCCCCGCCGTAGACGTCCGCGACGGCCAGGCGGTCCGCCTGGTGCACGGTGAGTCCGGCTCCGAGACCTCCTACGGCTCCCCGCTGGAGGCCGCACTCGCCTGGCAGCGCGCCGGCGCCGAGTGGCTGCACCTCGTCGACCTGGACGCCGCCTTCGGTACCGGCGACAACCGCGCGCTCATCGCCGAAGTGGCCGGTGCCATGGACATCAAGGTCGAGCTCTCCGGCGGCATCCGCGACGACGCCTCGCTCGCCGCCGCCCTCGCCACCGGCTGCCGCCGGGTCAACCTCGGCACCGCCGCCCTGGAGACCCCCGAGTGGGTCGCCAAGGTCATCGCCGAGCACGGCGACCAGATCGCGGTCGGTCTCGACGTGCGCGGCACCACGCTGCGCGGCCGCGGCTGGACCCGCGACGGCGGCGACCTCTACGAGACGCTCGCCCGCCTCGACTCCGAGGGCTGCGCCCGCTACGTCGTCACCGACATCGCCAAGGACGGCACGCTCCAGGGCCCCAACCTGGACCTCCTGAAGAACGTCTGCGCCGCCACCGACAAGCCCGTCGTCGCCTCCGGCGGCGTCTCCTCGCTCGACGACCTGCGGGCCATCTCCTCGCTCGTCCCGGCGGGCGTCGAGGGCGCGATCGTCGGCAAGGCGCTGTACGCGAAGGCGTTCACCCTGGAAGAGGCGCTCAAGGCGGTCGCCGCATGACGGACTCCGTCAACCGGATCTCCTCCGGCGCCCCCTGGGAGGAGCAGTTCGGCTACTCCCGCGCGGTCGAGCTCCCGGGAGGCCTGGTGCTGGTGGCCGGGTGCACCTCGGTGGCCGGCGGGGAGATCTCCGCCGGCGGCCCCTACGAGCAGGCCGTCGCCTCCTTCGAGGTCGCGTTCGAGGCGCTGAAGCAGGTGGGCCTCGGCCGCGAGGACGTCGTGCGGACCCGGATGTACCTCACGCACGCCCGGGACGTCGACGACGTCGGCCGCGCCCACAAGGAGCTGTTCGACGACGTGCGCCCCGCCGCCACCATGGTCATCGTGTCCGGTCTCGTGGACCCGAGCCTGGTCGTCGAGATCGAGATCGAGGCTTATCGGGCAGGTGCCCGATGACGCTCGCGGTACGAGTCATCCCCTGCCTCGACGTGGACAACGGCCGCGTCGTCAAGGGCGTCAACTTCCAGAACCTGCGCGACGCCGGTGACCCTGTCGAGATGGCGAAGCTGTACGACGCCGAGGGCGCCGACGAGCTGACCTTCCTCGACATCACCGCCTCCAGCGGCGACCGCGAGACGACCTACGACGTGGTGCGCCGCACCGCCGAGCAGGTCTTCATCCCGCTCACCGTCGGCGGCGGCGTCCGCACCACCGACGACGTCGACAAGCTGCTGCGGGCCGGCGCGGACAAGGTCGGCGTCAACACCGCCGCCATCGCCCGCCCGGAGCTGATCCGAGAGATCGCCGAGCGCTTCGGCCGCCAGGTCCTGGTGCTCTCCGTGGACGCCCGGCGCACCCCCGCCGGCACCTTCGAGGTCACCACGCACGGCGGCCGCAAGGGCACCGGCATCGACGCCGTCGAATGGGCACACCGGGCCGCCGAGCTCGGTGCGGGCGAGATCCTGCTCAACTCGATGGACGCCGACGGCACGAAGGACGGCTACGACACCGAGATGATCGCGGCCGTCCGGGGCCACGTGACCGTGCCCGTCATCGCCTCCGGCGGTGCGGGGCGGCTCGCGGACTTCGCACCGGCCGTCGGCGCGGGAGCCGACGCGGTCCTCGCCGCGTCCGTCTTCCACTTCGGCGATCTGCGGATCTCCGAGGTCAAGGGCGCCCTCCGGGAGGCCGGCCACCCGGTCCGCTGAGCACGGGCAGGCGTCACCGGCCGCGAAGACCGGTGAAGTTGCCGATGTGTGCGACCGGGGTGCACCGCGAAAGTGGCGACCGCCAGAGAAATACGGCGGTTTCCACGCGGTGCACCCCGAAGGCCCCAGGTGACGACGGGCCCCCGGTCCCTGCCCGGCGTGGCTCCCGCCACGACCGAGAGGACCCCCCTCGTGCAGCAGCACCTCCCCTCCGGCGACATCTCCCCGCGCCACCGGATGTCCAAGAGCCGCTCCCGCATCGTCAAGGGCCTGCTGGCCGCCACCGTCGCCACCGCGGGTCTGTGCACCGCGCTGACGCCGGGCGCCCAGGCCGCCGGAAACCCCTACGAGCGCGGCCCGGCCCCGAGCAGTTCGAGCATCGAGGCGAGCCGCGGTTCGTACGCGGTCTCGCAGACCAGCGTCTCCTCGCTGAGCGTCAGCGGCTTCGGCGGCGGCACGGTCTACTACCCGACGTCGACCGCGGACGGCACCTTCGGCGCGGTCGCCATCGCGCCCGGCTTCACCGCTTACCAGTCCAGCATCGCCTGGCTCGGGCCGCGGCTCGCCTCGCAGGGCTTCGTCGTCTTCACCATCGACACCAACACCACGATGGACCAGCCCGACAGCCGCGGCCGCCAGCTCCTGGCCGCGCTCGACTACCTGACGCGGACGAGTTCGGTGCGCGGCCGGATCGACACCACCCGGCTCGGCGTGATGGGCCACTCCATGGGCGGCGGCGGCACCCTGGAGGCCGCGAAGAGCCGCACCTCGCTGAAGGCGGCGATCCCGCTGACCGGATGGAACCTCGACACCACCTGGCCCGAGGTCCGTACCCCCACCCTGATCTTCGGCGCCGACGGTGACACGATCGCCCCCGTCGCCACCCACTCCGAGCCGTTCTACCAGTCGCTCCCGAGCAGCCTGGACAAGGCGTACGTGGAGCTGCGCGGGGCCACGCACTTCACCCCGAACTCCTCCAACACCACGATCGCGAAGTACAGCATTTCGTGGCTGAAGCGCTTCATCGACAACGACACCCGGTACGAGCAGTTCCTGTGCCCGCTGCCGGCGGTGAGCCTGACGGTCGCCGAGTCCCGGGGCAACTGCCCCCATACCTCGTAGTTCCTGACGGCGGATGAGGGGCCGGACCGCTAACCGCGGTCCGGCCCCTCATCCGTCCCCGGCCCCTCCCGGCGCAGGGCCCCCACTGTGTGCGCGCACAGCCGACCGCGGCCCGCGTTGGGAGGGTGCCCCGCAACCGGCCGCGGACCGGGCGGCGGCGGACGCACACCTTCCGAGCCTGTTCACGCGGAAGTAACGTGCCGGCGGTGACCCCAATGACGACCGTGCACAGTCCCCTCCGGCTGTACGGCCGCAGCGGTGAACTCGCCATCCTGGACACGCTGTCGGCGCGGCTGCGCAACGGCGACGGCGGTGCGCTGGTGCTGACCGCGCTGCCGGGCATCGGCCGCACCGCCCTCCTGGACGGAGCCGTCGCCGCGCACCGCGAACGCGCTGTCGGCCCCGTCCTGACCGCCACCGCGGCCCCCGTCGAACAACGGCTGCCCCACAGCGGGCTGCACGCCCTGCTCTGCTCCGCGCCCGGCCCGCTCCCGCTGCCGCCCGACCAGGTGCTGCGCGACGGCATCGGACCGGCGGACCTGCTCACCCTGCTGCGGGAACTCGGCGCGGACCGGCCGCTGATGGTGTGCGTGGACGACGCGCACCTCTGGGACGCCGAATCGCGCGCCGCCCTCGGTTTCGCGGCCCGCAGGCTCGGCGCGGGCAGCCGGGTGGCGGTGGTGCTCGGCGCCGGGGACGGGGCGGGCTTCGCGGGGCTGCCCGCGCTCCGGCTCGGCCCGCTCGACGACGACGCGGCGGCGGCCCTCCTGGACCGGCTCACCGGCGCCGCGGGCGCCGCGGACCACCCGGTCGACCCGGTGGTCCGCGGCGAACTGCTGCGGGAGGCGGCCGGGAACCCGCGACTGCTCACCGGACTCGCCGGCCGGCTCACCCCCGACCAGCTCGCCGGGCGGACCGCGCTGCCCTCCCCGCTGCCCGGTGGCGAGGACGTCCTGGACGCGCACGCCGCCCGCCTCGGCGGACTGCCCCCGGACACCCGCACGCTCCTGCTGCTCGCGGCCGCCGCCGAGGAACACGAGCCGCAGGGTGCGGGCGCCGACGCCGCCCTGCTGCTGCGCGCCGCCACCGCGGCCGGGCTCGGCCCGGCCGCGCTCGACCTCGCGCTGCTCACCCCCGCCGGGACCGCGGGCGCACTCCAACGCGCGGGCAACCGCGTCCACTTCAGCCATCCGCTGCTGCGCCGGGCGATCCTGCACCGCGCCACCCCGCAGCGCCGCCGCGCGGTGCACGGACTGCTCGCCACCCTGCTGGCGACGGGGACCGCAGGTCTCCGCGGCCGGGTCCGGCCCGGCGGAGCCACCACGGCGACGGGGCCGCCCGCGCTCGCGGCGCTCGTCCAGCGGGCCGGTGCGGCCGCCGGCCTCGATGCCGCGCTCGCCGACGCGCTGGAGGCGGCGGCCGTCTCGCCGCGGCCGCACGCCGAGCGGGCGGCCGCACTCGCCCGCGCCGCGATGCTCTCCACCGACGAGGGGCTGCGGGCCGACCGGTTCGCCGCGGCAGCCGAGCACACCCGGCTCGCGGGCGACGCCGGGCGGGCCCGTGCGCTGCTGGCCAGGGCCGGCGGACGGCCCCCGCACGGCGGCGCGCACCGCGTGCGCGGGCTGCTCGCCCTGCGCGACGGGCCGGCCGCCGACGCCCGCGAGGAACTGCTCACCGCCGCGGCGCTGCTCGCCCCGCACGATCCCCGCCGCACCCTCGACGCGCTCCTCGGCGCCGCCGAGGCCGCCTGGGCGATGGGCGACGCCCTCGCCTACCTCGACGCGATGGCCCGGATCACCGTCCCCGTACCCGAGCGGGCCCTCGCGCAGTACCGCGACGGAATGTGCGCGATGCTGCGCGGCCGGGTCACCGAGGGCCACGCCCTGCTGCGCCACTGCCTCGACTCCGCCGGCCGGGCGCGGGATCCCGCCGCGATGCTGCGCGCCGGGGTGGCGGCGCTGGTGCTCGGCGACATCGACGCCGCGTGCCGGTCCGGGGCCAGGGCGCTGGCCGCCGTACGGGTGACCGGTCCGGACTCCCTGCTGCCCCAGGCCCTGGAGCACCTGGCGTACGCCGAACTCCGAGCCGGGCGTCATGCGCGGGCCCGCGCCCACGCCCTGGAGGGCCTGTGTGCCGCCCGCCGCACCGGACAGCCCAACACCGCCGCCCATCTGCACGCCGTGCTCGCGCTGGCCGCCTCCGTGGAGGGCGGCACACAGCCCTGCGCCGCGCACGCCGACGCCGCCCTGGCGGGCGCCGGACCGCACGGCCTCGCCCAGGCCGCGACCCTCGCCACCTGGGCGCTCGCCCGTGCGGACCTGGCCGCCGGACGCCCCGGCGAAGCGGCGGCCAGGCTCGGCCCGCTGGTCCGGCCCGGTCCGCGGCGCGGGCACTTCGCGGCCCGGATGCTCGCCGTACCGTGCTTCGTCGAGGCGTCAGTCCTGGCCGGGCGAACGGACCGGGGCGGGGGAGTGGGCCCGGTCGCCGACGCCGTCGCGGAGTTCGCCGTCTGGGTCACGTACACCACCGACCCCGCGGCCCCCGCCCAACTGGCCCGCTGCCGGGCCCTGCTGGCGCCGCCCGGGGAGGCGGCCGGACGGTACGAGGAGGCGCTCGCCCACCACGACCGCACCGGCGGCGACTTCGAACGCGCCCGCACCCAGCTGCTGTACGGGGCATGGCTGCGCCGGCGCCGCCGCACCCGGGAGGCCAGGGAACCGCTGCGGGACGCGCTGGTCGCCTTCGAGCGGTGCGGCGCGCGGGCCTGGGCGGACCGGGCGGGCGGCGAACTGCGGGCCGCCGGCGAAGCGGTGGAGGGGGCCGCCGCCGGGCGAGCTGACCCGCTCTGTGCGCTGACCCCGCAGCAGCAGCGGATCGCCCGGTGCGTCGCCGAGGGCGCCACCAACCGCGAGGTGGCGCTGCGGCTCTCGGTGAGCACGCGGACCGTCGACCACCATCTGCGCAATGTGTTCGCGGCGCTGGGCGTGCGCTCCAGGACCGAACTGGCCACGATGCTCGGCCGCCGGAGCGGGTGACGCGGCTGCCCGCGGAGGCCGGGTCAGCGGCCCCGGAGCCGGGAGGTTGCAGGACCGTGATGAGAAGTACGCCGCAGACCCCTAGGTACCGACTGGGCGGTATGCCATTCTGCGGGCGTCAGGATCATTCGGTGTGCTCATGCCCAACGCAGGGCTGGGCGATCCGGAGCCGGCCGAATCCCGGTGGAGGCCGCCATGCCGCAGGTCGTACGTTCACGGGTCAGGGCGCTGCACGGGCCGCCCCCCGTCGCGCCGGTGCCGCGCCGCTTCCGTTCGCTGGCCGACCGGGAAGCCGTCGCCGTGCTGCACCGGGCCGCCCGGGTGCTGATCGAGGCGCTGCCGGAGCTGACGGACCGGCTCGTCGAGGCGCTGCGGGAGCGGGAACCCGCCTACCGCTCCGCGATCGAGGCGGACGCGGCGGACATCTGGCAGGAGGTGCACCACTCGCTGCGGCACAACGTCGCCTCGCTGATCCAGCCCCGGGAGTTCCGGGACGCAGCCCACCGCACCTCCCGGCGGATCGGGGAGATCCGGGCCGAACAGGGCCTGCCGCTCGACGCGGTCCTGCACGCCTTCCGGATGGGTGGCGCGATGGTCTGGCAGGACCTCGTGGACGAGACCGCACGCCGGCACCCCGACGACACCCGGCTGCTGGTCCATGTCGCCGCGGACGTCTGGAACTTCGTGGACGAGCACTGCGGCGTCGTCGCCGACGCCTACCGGCAGACGGAACGCCGGCTGGCCTGGCGCCGGGAGAACCGCCAGCGTCTGATGGCGGCGGCGCTGCTGGACGGCACCGCCCGGATCGCCGAACTGCCGGACGCCGCGGCGGTGCTGGGGCTGCCGGAGCACGGCAGGTACGCGGTGCTCGCGGTCTCCACGCCCCGCCCCGCCCCGCACGGCACCGCGCACCCGCCGATGGCGCTGCCCACGGGCACCGACGCGCTCTGGCACCCGGGCCCGGACGCGGAGTTCGCCATCCTGCCGCTGAGCCCGGGCGCGGCGGCGGAGCCCTGCGCGGCGCTCACGGACGCGGCCGGACCGGCAGCCCCGGACGAGGCCGGTACGCGGCCCGGCGCACCGGCCGGCGCGGTCGACGCGGATGCCGGACTCGCCTCCCTGGCCGCCGGGTTGTCCGCCCCGCCCGGTGCCCGGATCGGCATCAGCTCCGTCGTCGACGGGCTGGCGGCCGTCGGGGACGCCCGGCGGCTCGCCGAGACCGCCCTGCGGGCGTGCCCGGCCGGCGGCGGGGTCGTCCTCCTCGACGAACAGCTGCCCGCCGCCCTGGTCGTCTCGTCCCCCGGGCTCGGCACGGCGCTCGCCGCCCGGGTGCTGGGACCGCTGGACCGGCTGGACCCCGCCGACCGCGACGTACTCATCGAGACGCTCACCGCGTGGCTCGACTCCGACGGCTCCGCCCAGCGGGCGGGGGCCCGGCTCTACTGCCACCGCAACACCGTCCTGAACCGGCTGCGCCGCTTCGAGCAGCTGACCGGCCGCTGCCTGACCCGCCCGTCCGACGCGGTCGAGGTCTCGCTCGCCCTTGCCGCGCGCCGCCTGCTGGCCGGCTGACGGGGCCCACCCGCCGTCCGTGGCGCGGGCGGCGGCTGGGCTCCCGCACAGTTCCCGGCGCTGCGGGCTGTACCGGCGCACCGCACCCGCCCCGCCCGCTGTACGCGCGACCGGGTGCCTGATGCCGTAACGCCCATGTCTTCAGCGCCCCCGACACCCCGCACCCCCGCGAGCGCCTGCGCGCCGGCCGCGACCCGTGCCCCGGCCCCGGGAACACACCGGTGAGCGGCGCCTTCGACGCCCGGTCGCTGGCCGTGGTCGTCTTCCTCGGATTCGTCGCCGTGTCCCTGCTGCTGTGCGGGCTGGCCGCGGCGGACGAGGACGACCCGGAACACTTCTACGCGGGCGGCGACTCCGCACTCGGCCCGGCCGGCGCCGGTCTGGCCATCGCGGGCGACTACATCTCGGCGGCCACCCTGCTCTCCACCACCGGTGCCGTCGCGCTCGCCGGTTTCGACGGCATCCTGTTCGCCGCCGCCACCGTCGCCTCACTGGTGCTGGTCATGCGGATCCTGGCCGAACCGCTGCGCCGCAAGGGCGTGTTCACCCTCGGGGACTTCCTCGCGGACCGGCTCGGCGACCCGTCCGTACGCCGCGCCCCGGGCATCACGACCCTGGTCGTCCTGGCCCCGCTGCTGCTGGTGCAACTCGCCACCGCGGGACGGGTCATGGCCGCCATGTCCGGGCTGCCGGACGGGGAGCTCACCGGCTGCACCGTGGCCGGCGGTGCGCTGATGGTCTGCTACTCCGCGGTCGGCGGAATGCGCGGCACGGGGTACATCCAGATCCTGAAGGTCGCGGTGGTGCCGGCCGCCGTGACCCTGCTCGCCGGCCTGGTGCTCGCCCGCTACGGCTGGAACCCGTTCGCCCTGTTCGACGCGGCCCGGCGCGGCAGCGGGACGGGCGGCGCCTACGCGCGCCCCGGGCTGCAGTTCGGCCACACGGTCGCCGGCGCCCTGGACCTGCTCGGCTTCCAGCTCACCCTGCTCCTCGGGGCCGCGTGCATGCCGCACATCATGATGCGGCTGCACCCGATGCGCGACAGGCGGACCGTGCGCCGCGCCACCCTCTGGGCCTCGGTCCCGGTGGCCTTCCTGTGCCTGGGTGTCGTCGTGGTCGGGTTCGGCGCGTCCGCCCTGCTGGGCCGCGAGGTCCTGCGGGCCGCGGACCCGGCGGGCGGTACGGCGCTGCTGATGGTGACGGGCGCCCTGGGCCCGGGCGCCGGCGGTCCGCGGGAGAGCCTGCTGTTCGCGTGCGTGGCCTGCGCGGTGTTCGCCACGACGCTGGCCGCGGTGGCCGGCATCACCCTGGCCGCCGCCTCGTCCCTGGCCCGCGACTTCACGGCGAAGGCCCGTACCCGTACGGCCGTCCGGTCCGGCCGGTCCGCCGGACGCGAGATCCTGCGCGCCCGGCTGTTCGTCGTCCTGATCGGCGCGCTCTGCGTCTGGGTGTCGGCCTTCACCCACGACCGCAATCCGCAGGTGCTGCTCTCGCTCTCGTTCGCGGCTTCCGCCTCCGTACTGCCGCCGGTCCTGCTGTACGCGCTGTTCAGGCCGGGCTTCAGCGCGCGGGGGGCGCGCTGGACGGTGTACGGCACGCTGCCGCTGACCGTCGCCCTGATGGTGTTCTCGCCCGCGGTCTCCGGTACGCCGGTCGCGCTCCTCCCGGACCGCGACTTCCACTGGTTCCCGCTCCAGACCCCGCGGCTGATCACGATCCCGGCCGGATTCCTCCTGGGGTACCTGGGTTCCCGCACCGGCCGGGCGCGGCGGGTGCGGGAACCCGGTCGCGAGAATCGCACAGCCTTTATTGCGCAATAGATATTGCGCAAGATTTCTTTCTTATCTACCGTGGGGGCATGGCAAGCAACGAATCACGCCGGGTGTCCGACCTCGGCACGCTCAAGGCGTTCGGGCACCCGCTGCGGATGAAGCTCTACCGGGCGCTCTACATCGCCCGGCAGGCCACCGCCTCGCAGCTCGCGGAGCAGGTGGACGAGCAGGTCTCACTGGTCAGCTACCACCTGCGCAAGCTCGCCGACCACGGCCTGATCGAGGCGGCCGACGGACCGGGCAGGGACGGCCGCGAGCGCTGGTGGCAGCCCGCGTCGAAGGGGCTGAGCTTCCACGACGAGGACTTCAGCGACGCGCCGGAGAAGGCCGCCACCCACACCGCCGTCAGCCGGCTCTCGTTCGACCAGCACATCGAGCTGTACCGCCGCTTCCTGGACGCGTTCCGGAGCTGGACGCCCCCGTGGCGCAAGAGCTCCTTCGCCTCGGAGTACCTCGCCCGGCTGAACCCGGAGGAGCTCGCCGCGCTCGAACGCGAGCTGCACCAGGTCATCAACCGGTACGAGGAACAGGGCCGCGCCCGCGACGAGGCCGGAGACACGGAGAACCGCGAGAACGTCGCGATGCACCTGTACGGATTCCCGTTCCGGACCTGACCCGGCCACCCGAGAGGACGCCCCCGTGACCGTCACGCTCACGCCCGAAGAGGCTCCGGAACGCCCCGCCCACCGCGACGGAAACGTCCTGCGCTGGCTCGGCGCCTACACCGCGTCGACGATCGGCGACAGCGTCTACTACATGGCCCTCGCCTGGGCCGCCGCCCGCACCGGAAGCGCCTACCAGACCGGCCTCGTGCTGGCGGTCGGCTCCATACCCAGGGCCCTGCTGCTGCTCGGCGGGGGAGTGCTCGCCGACCGGTTCGGGCCGCGCCGCGTCGTGGTCGTGAGCGACACCGCCCGCTGCCTCGTCATCCTCGGACTGGCCGGGGCGCTGCTCCTCACCTCGCCCACCGTGTGGATGCTGATCGCCGTCGCCCTGGTCTTCGGCGCGGCCGACGCCCTCTTCCTGCCCGCCGTCGGCGCCCTGCCGCCCCGGATCACCGCAGCCGGCCAGCTCGCCCGCGTCCAGGGGATGCGCGGCCTCGCCACCCGCGCCGCCAACCTCACGGGAGCCCCGCTCGGCGGCCTCGCCGTCGCCCTCGGCGGCCCGGTCCTCGCGTTCGCCGCGGCCGGTGTGCTCTTCGCCGTCTCGCTGCCGCTGCTGCTTTCCGTACGGATGAGCCCGCTGCCCGCCCCGGAGCAGCCGGCCGAACCCGGGCAGCCGGCCGAACCCGCCGGCACGGCCTGGCGCGAACTCGTCGACGGACTGCGCCACATCCGCCGCCACCCCCTGCTGGGTCCGCTGATGCTCGTCGTCGCCGTCAGCGAACTGGGCTTCGTGGGACCGCTCAACCTCGGCCTGATCCTGCTCAGCCAGGAACGCGGCTGGGGCGCCTCCGGAATGGGCTGGGTCATCGCCGCCTTCGGCGCCGGAGCGGGCGCGTCCGCGCTGCTGCTCGCCGTACGGGGGCGGCTGCCCCGGGCCGGGCTCGTCATGTGCCTCACCGTGCTGATCGGCGCGGCCGCCATCGCCGCCCTTGCGTACGCGCCCTCCGTACCGCTCGCAGCGGGTGTCGCGGCCCTCATCGGGCTCTTCGTCGGACTCGGCGGCGCCCTGTGCGGAGCCCTCGTCCAGACCGCCGCCGACCCCGCCTACCTGGGCCGGGTCACCTCGGTCTCGACCCTGTTCACCCACGCCCTCGCACCGCTCAGCTACCCGGTCACCGGCGCGGCCGCGGCCCTCTGGGGCACCGGCCCGGTCTTCGTCGCCAGCGCCTCGCTGTGCGCGGCGGGCGCGGTGGCGGGCCTGGCGCTCGCCCCGCTGCGCCGCGCGGAACTCCCGCGCTGAGCACCGGGTGCCGCGGCCCGCCGCCGGACCCGGACCTACATACCGAGCTTCGCCGTCGTCACCCGGGAGATCGCCTCCTGGTCACCCTCCAGCTCCACCCGCGCCGCGTCCTGCCGCCCGAACGCGAACAGCAGCAGCTCGCCCGGCTCACCGGTCACCGTCACCACCGGGGTGCCCTTGTGCGCGACCGCGGTCTGCCCGTCGGGACGGCGCAGCACCAGCCCCACCGGGGCCTTCCGCCCCAGCATCCGGGCCGCCTTCTCCGTACGCGACCACAGGACATCGGCGAAGACCGGGTCCAGCTCGCGCGCCGTCCAGTCCGGCTGGGCCCGGCGCACGTCCTCCGTATGGACGTAGAACTCGACGGTGTTGGCGACCTCGTCCAACTGCTTCACGCCGAACGGGGACATCCGCGGCGGACCCGTACGGATGAGCTGGATCAGCTCCTCGTACGGCTTGGAGGTGAATTCGTTCGTGATCCGCTCGCCCCGGCTCTTCAGGGGGCCGATCACCAGCCCGGCCGCCGCGTCGGGCCTGCGCTCCCGCACCACCACATGGGCTGCCAGGTCCCGGGCCGTCCAGCCGTGGCAGAGGGTCGGGGCCTCCGGGCCCGCCGCCTCCAACAGGTCGGCGAGCAGAAGTCGTTCGCGCTTCGCATGGGTCGACATGTCCGCCAGCGTACGACCGGTGTCCAGCGTCCGCCCAGTGGACGTACGCCCGGACGGCCCTCCTCGCCACGGCACAATGGGCACATGACCAGCACGCCCACGCCCGGCACCCCACCGCCCGCCAGCGGCCTCGACCCCGCCATCGCCGCCCGCCTCAAGCGCGGCGCCGACGGACTGGTCCCGGCCATCGCCCAGCAGTACGACACCGGCGAAGTGCTGATGCTCGGCTGGATGGACGACGAGGCCCTGCACCGCACCCTGACCACCGGCCGCTGCACCTACTGGTCGCGCAGCCGCCAGGAGTACTGGGTCAAGGGCGACACCTCCGGCCACATCCAGCAGGTCAAGTCCGTCGCCCTGGACTGCGACGCCGACACCGTCCTCGTCAGGGTCGACCAGACGGGTGCCGCCTGCCACACCGGCGACCGCACCTGTTTCGACGCCGACGTCCTCCCGCTCGGACAGTAGGGTCTGCCGCCATGGATCTCGACACCTTCCGCAAGCTGGCCGTCGACCGGCGCGTCATCCCCGTCACCCGCCGGCTCCTCGCGGACGGCGACACCCCGGTCGGGCTCTACCGCAAGCTCGCGGGTGAGCGCACCGGCACCTTCCTCCTCGAATCCGCGGAGAACGGCCGCACCTGGTCGCGCTACTCCTTCATCGGCGTACGCAGCGCCGCCACGCTCACCACCCGGGACGGCCGGGCCCACTGGGCCGGCACCCCGCCGGTCGGCGTCCCCGTCGACGGCGACCCGCTCCAGGCCCTGCGCGCCACCATCGAGACCCTGCACACCCCGCACGACCCGGAATCAGGACTGCCGCCCTTCACCGGCGGCATGGTCGGCTACCTCGGCTACGACATCGTGCGGCGGCTGGAGAAGATCGGCGAGAGCGGGGGCGACGACCTGAAGCTCCCCGAGCTGACCATGCTCCTCACCTCCGACCTCGCCGTCCTCGACCACTGGGCCGGCAGCGTCCTGCTCATCGCCAACGCGATCAACCACAACGACCTGGCCACCGGCGTCGACGAGGCGTACACCGACGCCGTGGCCCGGCTCGACGCCATGGAGCAGGACCTGCGCCGCCCCGTCGAGAACGCCCCTGCCGTCCTGCCGCCCTCCGAGCTCCCGCCGTACACCGCGCTGTGGGGCGGCCCGGCGTACCAGGACGCCGTCGAGGACGTGAAGGAGCGCATCAGGGCCGGCGAGGCCTTCCAGGTCGTCCCCTCCCAGCGCTTCGAGACCCCGTGCACCGCGAGCGCGTTGGACGTCTACCGGGTGCTGCGCGCCACCAACCCCTCGCCGTACATGTACCTCTTCCGGTTCGACGGCTTCGACGTCGCGGGCTCCAGCCCCGAGGCACTCGTCAAGGTCGAGGACGGCCGCGCGATGGTCCACCCGATCGCCGGGACCCGGCACCGCGGCGCCACCCCGCAGGAGGACCAGGCCCTCGCCGAGGAACTCCTCGCCGACCCGAAGGAACGCGCCGAGCACCTGATGCTCGTCGACCTCGGCCGCAACGACCTGGGACGGGTCTGCGAACCCGGCAGCGTCGAGGTCGTCGACTTCATGTCGGTCGAGCGGTACTCCCACGTGATGCACATCGTGTCCACCGTCACCGGCCGCGTCGCCGAGGGCCGCACCGCCTTCGACGTCCTCACCGCCTGCTTCCCGGCGGGCACCCTCTCCGGCGCCCCGAAGCCGCGCGCCATGCAGATCATCGAGGAGCTCGAACCCACCCGCCGCGGCCTGTACGGCGGCTGCGTCGGCTACCTCGACTTCGCCGGGGACTCCGACACGGCCATCGCCATCCGCACCGCCCTGCTGCGTGACGGAACGGCATACGTCCAGGCCGGGGCGGGCATCGTCGCCGACTCCGACCCGGTCGCCGAGGACACCGAGTGCCGCAACAAGGCCGCGGCGGTGCTGCGCGCCGTTCACACGGCCAACCGCCTCGGCGGCGCGTGAGCCCGGCCGGCGCACGCGGGGGCGGGTCGCGGGGGCTCCATCTCACACCCCCCATGTGCCGGTCACCCCGGGGCGGTAGGGGATAGTGGAGTACGTGAGTGCTGTCCCCGTACCCCAGCCCCGTGCCGAAGCCGTCTCCGCGCCCGACAGCGCGGGAAGCCGCCGAAGCCTGGCCGCCGGCCTGCTCCTCGGGGCAGCCGGGGCCACTGTCGTCCTGCTCGCCTCCGGGCAGACCTGGGCCCAGGGCCGGGCCGAGGTCGGCGGCGGCGCCCTGCCGATGAGCGCCGACGGACAGGACGTCACCGGTCTCCCGGCAGCCCTCGCCATCGTCGGCCTGGCCGCCCTCGTCGCCGTCTTCGCCGTCCGCAGCAGCGGCCGGCTGCTCGTCGCCGGACTGCTGGCCCTCAGCGGGCTCGGCGCCGCGCTGAGCGCCTTCCTCGGCGCCTCCGACAGCGCCGCGCTCGACGAGCAGGCCGCCCAGGCCACCGGCGACACCTCCGCCACCATCGGCGCCCTCAGCCACACCGCCTGGCCCTACGTGACCGCGGCCGGCGGTCTGCTGATCCTGCTCGCCGGGCTGCTCGCCCTGCGCTACGGCAGGCGCTGGCCCACGATGTCCGGGCGGTACGAGCGCGACGGCACCCCGCGTCCCCGCAAGGCCCCCCGCAAGGCCATGGATCCCGACCGGCCCGAGGACCTGTGGAAGGCCCTGGACCGCGGCGAGGACCCGACGCGCGAGGCATGACCCCCCGTTCATTGTCCCGTCCGCACGTACGGGACAATGGCCCTGAGCTCACAGCACAGCGGCACCCACAGCGGCACCGGCTCTGCGCACTGCGACACCGAGCGATACCAACAGCGCAACACCAACGAGGAGCAACTCATGGCGGGCAGCAGCCACGGACACACCCCGGCCGCCTGGACCGGTGTCATCATCTCCTTCATCGGCTTCTGCATCGCAGGCGTCTTCATGGTCGCGGCCAACCCGCTCGGCTTCTGGGCCGGTATCGCCGTCACCGTCATCGGCGGCATCGTCGGCCTCGCGATGAAGGCCGCCGGTCTCGGTATGCCGAAGGAGTCGGCGGAGCTGGCCCAGGCCAGGGCCCGCGCCGGACAGGCGCAGACCTCCTGACCCCGTCCGCAGGACGTACGCACGCGAGGCGCAGCCCGGACCGGGCTGCGCCTTTCCGCGTCAGCGGCGACAATCACCGGGTGGACGCTTCGCCATCTCCAGCCGCCGCCCCGCCGACGCCGGGCGACGGGCCCGCCCCCGGCGCCTCCGCGGCCTCCGGCCCCCAGCCCGCTCCCGGCGGCCCCCAGCCGCCGACGGGACCGCCGTCCGTGCCCGGCGGCCAGCTGCCCGCGCCCGGTCCGCCGGCCGGGTACCGGGGCCCGTTCCCGCCGGTCTTCCCACCGGCCCCCGTCCCCGCCTCGCGGCTGCGGCGGATCGCCGGCCCGGCCGGTGTCCTGGCCGGCGTCATCGGGGCCTTCGTCGTGGTCGGCTCCGTCGACCCCAACGAGCCCGGCCACTACCCGGTCTGCCCGCTGCTCCGCTTCACGGGCATCTACTGCCCCGGCTGCGGCGGGCTGCGCAGCGCCCATGCCGTCGCCCACGGCGACATCGCGGTGGCGTTCGGCTCCAACGCCCTCGCCGTCATCGGCTACGGGCTCTTCACCGTGCTCTGGGTCCTCTGGATGGTCCGCGCGGCCGCCGGGAAGCCCGTGCGGATCGCGCTGAAGCCCGTCCACTGGTGGGGGATCGGCGCCGTTCTCATGATCTTCACCGTCGTCCGGAATCTGCCGTTCGGATCGGCGCTGGCGCCGTGAATGCCCAGGTAGTGGGACATCTGTCGGCCGGATGCGAGCCCATCGGCCTCCTGCGGATACCATCGGTATGGCTGATCCTGTTCCCTTGTAACCGTCCCGGAAGGGGGCCGCTCGCGTGAGTGTGCTCGACGAGATCATCAACGGCGTACGCGCCGACCTCGCAGAGCGGCAGGCGCGCGTCAGCCTCGATGAGCTGAAGGAACGCGCGGCGCGCGCCCCCGAGGCGAAGGACGGAGTCGCCGCCCTGCGCGGCGAGGGCGTGACCGTCATCTGCGAGGTAAAGCGCTCCAGCCCCTCCAAGGGGGCCCTTGCCGCCATCGCCGACCCGGCCGCACTCGCCGCGGACTACGAGGCGGGCGGCGCGTCCGTCATCTCGGTCCTCACCGAGGAGCGCCGCTTCGGCGGTTCGCTGGCCGACCTGGAGGCCGTCCGCGCCAAGGTCGACATCCCGATCCTGCGCAAGGACTTCATCGTCACCTCGTACCAGCTGTGGGAGGCACGGGCGTACGGCGCCGACCTCGCACTGCTGATCGTCGCCGCCCTCGACCAGGAGGCCCTGGTCTCCCTGATCGAGCGCGCCGAGTCCATCGGCCTGACGCCGCTGGTCGAGGCGCACGACGAGGAGGAGGCGGAGCGCGCGGTGGACGCCGGCGCGCGGATCATCGGCGTCAACGCGCGCAACCTGAAGGACCTCAAGGTCGACCGCTCCACCTTCGAGCGCGTCGCCCCCGAGATCCCCGACCGCATCGTCAAGGTCGCCGAGTCCGGCGTCCGCGGCCCGCACGACCTCATCGCCTACGCCAACGCCGGCGCGGACGCCGTGCTGGTCGGCGAGTCGCTGGTCACCGGCCGCGACCCGCGGGGGGCCGTCGCCGACCTGGTCGCCGCGGGCGCCCACCCGGCGCTCCGGCACGGACGGGGCTGACCGCACCCTTGTCCGCCGACCGTTCCGCCTCCCGTGTCCGGCCGGGCCTGCGCCCCGCCGGGGCCACCGGCCGGGACCCGCACGCGCCGCTGGCGCGCGGCTGCCGCCCCCGCGGCTGCCGCGCCCCCGCACGCCGTGTGCACGGCCGGCGGGTGCGGTACGTGATCGGCGACGAGCCCGGCCAGGTCAACGGCATGCGATGGCGCACGGGGTCCGCGCAGTAAGCGAGCCCCGGCCGTCGCACCCACCGCCGCACCCGGCGGAACCGCACGACCGCACCGCCCGGCCAGGCCGCGGCGGCGCTCCGCTCACGGCGCAATACGGTGAACCCACCCATTGCCATGTCGAGGAGCACGTCGAGATGTCGTCCGACTTCTTCATTCCGGACCCGGAGGGTCTGATCCCCAGTGCCGAGGGGTACTTCGGTGCGTACGGCGGAAAGTTCATCCCGGAGGCGCTCGTCGCCGCCGTGGACGAGGTCGCCGTCGAGTACGACAAGGCGAAGGCCGACCCGGCCTTCGCCGCCGAGCTCAACGAGCTCATGATCAACTACACCGGCCGCCCCAGCGCCCTGACCGAGGTGCCGCGCTTCGCCGAGCACGCCGGCGGCGCCCGGATCTTCCTCAAGCGCGAGGACCTCAACCACACCGGTTCGCACAAGATCAACAACGTGCTGGGCCAGGCGCTGCTCACCAGGCGGATGGGCAAGACCCGGGTCATCGCCGAGACCGGGGCCGGCCAGCACGGCGTCGCCACCGCGACTGCCTGCGCCCTCTTCGGCCTCGAATGCACCATCTACATGGGCGAGATCGACACCCAGCGGCAGGCGCTGAACGTGGCGCGGATGCGGATGCTCGGCGCCGAGGTCATCGCCGTGAAGTCCGGCTCCCGCACCCTCAAGGACGCCATCAACGAGGCGTTCCGCGACTGGGTCGCCAACGTGGACCGCACGCACTACCTCTTCGGTACGGTCGCGGGCCCGCACCCCTTCCCCGCCATGGTCCGCGACTTCCACCGCGTCATCGGCGTGGAGGCCAGGCGGCAGATCCTGGAGCGGGCCGGCCGGCTGCCGGACGCCGCGGTCGCCTGCGTCGGCGGCGGCTCCAACGCCATCGGCCTCTTCCACGCCTTCATCCCGGACGCGGGCGTCCGCCTCATCGGCTGCGAGCCCGCCGGACACGGGGTGGAGACCGGCGAGCACGCGGCGACCCTGACCGCGGGCGAGCCCGGCATCCTGCACGGCTCGCGCAGCTACGTCCTCCAGGACGAGGAGGGCCAGATCACCGAGCCCTACTCCATCTCGGCCGGTCTGGACTACCCGGGCATCGGCCCGGAGCACGCGTACCTGAAGGACATCGGCCGCGGCGAGTACCGCGCGGTCACCGACGACGCGGCCATGCAGTCGCTGCGGCTGCTCTCGCGCACCGAGGGGATCATCCCGGCCATCGAGAGCGCACACGCGCTGGCCGGCGCGCTGGAGGTCGGCAAGGAGCTCGGCAAGGACGGCCTGATCCTGGTCAACCTGTCCGGCCGCGGCGACAAGGACATGGACACGGCGGCCCGGTACTTCGGGCTGTACGACGCCGACGCGACCGTCGAGGCGGACGCGGCCGGCAGCAGCGCCGAGATCGAGGGGGACGTCAAGTGAGCGGCAACATCGAGCTGTTGAACACCACCCTCGCCGCTGCCCGGGCCGAGGACCGGGCGGCGCTGATCGCCTACCTGCCGGCCGGCTTCCCGACCGTCGACGGCGGTATCGCGGCCATCAAGGCGGTGGCCGCCGGCGGCGCCGACATCGTCGAGGTGGGCCTGCCGCACAGCGACCCGGTGCTCGACGGCCCGGTCATCCAGACCGCCGACGACATCGCGCTGCGGGGCGGCGTGAAGATCGCCGACGTGATGCGCACGGTCCGCGAGGCGCACGAGGCGACCGGCATCCCGATCCTGGTCATGACGTACTGGAACCCGATCGACCGGTACGGCGTCGAGCGCTTCACCGCCGAACTCGCCGAGGCGGGCGGCGCCGGGTGCATCCTGCCCGACCTGCCCGTCCAGGAGTCCGCCCTGTGGCGCGAGCACGCCGGCAAGCACGGTCTCGCGACCGTCTTCGTCGTCGCGCCCAGCAGCAAGGACGAGCGCCTGGCCACCATCACGGCGGCCGGATCCGGCTTCGTCTACGCCGCTTCGCTGATGGGGGTCACCGGCACCCGCGTCTCGGTCGGTGAACAGGCCCAGGAGCTGGTGAGGCGCACCCGCGCCACCACCGACATCCCGGTCTGCGTCGGCCTCGGCGTCTCCAACGCCGACCAGGCCGCGGAGGTCGCCGGCTTCGCCGACGGCGTCATCGTCGGCTCCGCCTTCGTCAAGCGGATGCTGGACGCTCCCGACGAGGAGGCCGGCCTGGCGGCTGTCCGCTCACTGGCGGCCGATCTGGCCGAAGGTGTTCGAAAGCGCTGACACCTGGCGTAACCCGAATGGGTGGACCTGGGACCGGGGAGGCACGCGAGTGCCTCCCCGGTTCGTTGCTGCGGTGTGAGCGAGAAGAACCAAGAGGGAAAAAGGGCCGCGCGAGACCGGCTGAACCAGCAGCGTGAGCAGATGAAGGCGCGAGAGCGCCGCCGCCGCACGCTGATCGTCTCCACCGCCGTGGTGGGTGTCCTTGCGCTGGCCGCCGTCGTCGGCGTGATCGCCGCGAACAGCGGCGGCAAGGGCAGCAAGAACAAGGCATCGGGTCCCGCCGTCGCACCGTCGGGCGCGACCGGCAAGGACAGCCTGGCCATCCAGGTGGGAGCGGACGACGCCCCGTCCACGCTCACGATCTGGGAGGATTTCCGCTGCCCGGTCTGCGCCCAGTTCGAGAACGCGTTCAGGGACACGATCCACCAGTTGGAGCAGAGCGGGCAGCTCAAGGTCGAGTACCACCTCGCCACGCTGATCGACGGCAATCTCGGCGGCAGCGGCTCCCTCAAGGCCGCCAACGCGGCGGCCTGTGCCCAGGACGCGGGCAAGTTCTCCGCGTACCACGACGTCCTGTACCGCAATCAGCCGCAGGAGGCCGACGACGCCTTCGGCGACAACAGCAAGCTGATCGACCTGTCCAAGAAGGTCGACGGGCTCGACACCCCCGCCTTCCGCAGCTGTGTCGAGGACGGCACGCACGACAGCTGGGTCCAGAAATCCAACACCGCGTTCCAGAACGGCGGCTTCCAGGGCACGCCGACGGCGCTGCTCAACGGTGAGTCGATCTTCCCCAAGAAGGGGAACGAACCCATCACCGTGGCCAACCTGAAGAAGTGGGTCGCCGAGGCCAACAAGGGCAAGCGGACGGGCACGGTCACACCCGCCCCATCGGGGTCCTGAACGGCGGATACCTGGGGAATCGATGACCGGCTCGTTACCCAGACGTTGTCGGGCGGGTTGCCGTACCTCCCGCCCGGCAAGGTAGCGTCGACCCTGCCATGGACCTTGCCTACATTCCCAGCCCGTCGACCGGCGTGATCAATCTCGGCCCGATCCCGCTTCGCGGCTACGCGTTCTGCATCATCATCGGTGTCTTTGTCGCCGTCTGGCTCGGCAACAAGCGCTGGATCGCCCGAGGGGGCAGAGCCGGCACTGTTGCCGACATCGCCGTCTGGGCCGTGCCCTTCGGCCTTGTCGGCGGGAGGCTCTACCACGTCATCACCGACTACCAGCTGTACTTCAGCGACGGTAAGGACTGGGTCGACGCCTTCAAGATCTGGCAGGGCGGCCTCGGGATCTGGGGTGCGATCGCGCTCGGCGCGGTCGGTGCCTGGATCGGCTGCCGCCGCCGCGGGATCCCGCTGCCCGCCTGGGCCGACGCGCTCGCCCCCGGCATCGCCGTGGCCCAGGCCTGCGGCCGCTGGGGCAACTGGTTCAACCAGGAGCTGTACGGCCGGGCGACCGACGTCCCGTGGGCGCTGAAGATCAGCGAGGGCCCCAACCGGGTGGCGGGCACGTACCACCCGACGTTCCTGTACGAGTCGCTGTGGTGCATCGGTGTGGCGCTCCTCGTGATCTGGGCGGACCGCCGGTTCAAGCTCGGGCACGGGCGGGCGTTCGCGCTGTACGTCGCGTCCTACTGCGCCGGCCGCGCGTGGATCGAGTACATGCGCGTCGACGAGGCCCACCACATCCTGGGCCTGCGCCTGAACGTATGGACCGCGCTGATCGTGTTCGTGCTCGCGGTGATCTACATCGTGATCTCGGCGAAGGTGCGGCCGGGGCGCGAGGAGGTCGTCGAGCCGGAAGCGGTGGACGCCGGAGGCGTCGAGGACGCGGAGGCCGGTGACGCGAAGTCCGAGGACACGAGGTCCGAGGACACGAGGTCCGGTGACGCGAAGTCCGGCGACGCGAAGGCCGAGGACGCGGAAGCCGGTGACGCGGAGCCCGGGGACGATTCCGGTGACGCCGCGGTCGAGGCCGATGCGTCGGCGTCGAAGACGAGCGGTGCGGCGGAGACGGCCAAGGGCTGACGCCGGCACACACATCGACGAGCGAGGGGCCGCCGGACCATTCGGCGGCCCCTCGCTCGTCCATGTGCGCCACGGCCACCGTCGCGGGGGTGTCCTCAATCGCCGGACGGGCTGGATTTTCCGCGAGCCGCACCTGATCCGCGCGCCCGCCGGGGCGCGGGCCGGTCAGCGCCGGCCGGGCACTGCCGTCCGCCCGGCCAGGGCGAGCGTGCGGTGGGCCGAGGCCACCACCGCCGCGTCCACGAAGCGGCCGTCCGGCAGGGCCAGCGCACCCGCCTCGGTCCGGGCCGCCTCGACGATCTCCTGAGCCGCCTCGATCTCCTGCGTCGTCGGCCGGAACGCCCGCTCGATCACCGGCAGCTGCCGGGGGTGGATCGCCGCCCGGCCGAGAAACCCCAGCGCCCGCCCACGGGCGCAGGACGCCCACAGGCCGTCCAGGTCCCGGACATCCGGGAACACCGACTGGGTGGGCGGGGCCAGCCCGGCCGCCCGCGCCGCGACCACCGTCCGGCTGCGCGACCAGTCGAGCCCCGTATCGTCCCGCACTCCCAGATCGGCCCGGAGATCCGCCTCGCCCAGGGCGATGGACCGCACCTGGGGGTGGGCGGCGGCCACCGCGTACGCGTGCTCGATGCCGAGCGCCGACTCCAGCAGCGGACAGAGCGCGACCCCGGGAGCCAGGGCCGCGATGTGATGGACGGAGGCCGCGTGCGTGATCTTCGGCAGCCGCAGTTCGCCGAGGCCCGGCAGCCCGGCCAGGGCCAGGACGTCGGCCTCGGTGTGGACCCGGACGTGGACCGGCACCGTGCCGGCGGGTTCGGAGAGGAGCTCCACGGCGGCCGCCCGTGCGTACTCCTTGCGGTCCGGGGCGACCGCGTCCTCCAGGTCCACGATCACCACGTCCGCCCCCGACTCACGCGCCTTGCGCACCACGTCCGGCCGGTCCCCGGGGACGTACAGCCAGGTGAGGGGGATCGCCGGGGTCACAGGACCCGCTCCGCACGCAGCGCCGAGATCTCCGGGCCGGTCAGGCCCAGCCCGGTGAGGATCTCCTCGGTGTCCGCCCCGTGCGGCCGGCCCGCCCAGCGGATCGCCCCCGGGGTGCCGGAGAGCCGGAACAGGACGTTCTGCATTCGCAGCGGGCCCAGCTCGGGGTCGTCGACCTCGGTGATGGAGTCCAGCGCCCGGTACTGCGGGTCCTCCATCACGTCGCGGATGTCATGGATGGGCGCGATGGCCGCCTCCGCCTTCTCGAACGCCGAGATCGCGTCGTCCCGGGTGTGCCGGGCGATCCAGTTGCCGACCGCCTCGTCGAGCTCCTCGCAGTGGTCGGCGCGTGTGGTGCCGGAGCCGAACCACGGCTCGTCGATCAGCTCCGCCCGCCCCACCAGGCGCATCACCCGCTCGGCGATGGACTGCGCGGAGGTGGAGACGGCCACCCACTGCCCGTCCGAGGTGCGGTAGGTGTTGCGCGGGGCGTTGTTGCGCGAGCGGTTGCCGGTGCGCGGCTGGACGTAGCCGAGCTGGTCGTACCAGAGCGGCTGCGGGCCGAGCACGGTCAGGATCGGTTCGATGATCGCCAGGTCGACGACCTGCCCCTCACCGGTGCGTTCCCGCCCGGCGAGCGCGGTCATCACCGCGAACGCCGTGGCGATCGCCGCGATCGAGTCGGCCAGACCGAACGGCGGCA
The DNA here is from genome assembly GCF_036226405.1 of Streptomyces sp. NBC_01260. Taxonomy (NCBI): domain Bacteria; kingdom Bacillati; phylum Actinomycetota; class Actinomycetes; order Kitasatosporales; family Streptomycetaceae; genus Streptomyces; species Streptomyces sp. NBC_01260. The sequence continues at coordinate 6,496,869 of NZ_CP108464.1, forward strand.
GCGTCGGCGGCCCGTCCGGCTCCCCGGTGATCGCCGCGAATCCGCTCATCGCCTCCGCGAGCGTGCCGAAGCCGGGCCGGTGCGCGTACGGGCCGAACTGGCCGAAGCCGGTGACCCGGGCCAGTACCAGCCGGGGGTTGACGGCGTGCAGTTCCTCCCAGCCCAGCCCCCACCGCTCCAGCGTGCCCGGCCGGAAGTTCTCGATGATCACATCGGTGTCGGCGGCGAGCCGCAGCAGGATGCCGCGGCCGCCGGGCCCGGACAGATCGAGGGTCATGGTGCGCTTGTTGCGGCCGAGCAGTTTCCACCACAGCCCGATGCCGTCCTTCGTGGGGCCGTGGCCCCGGGACGGGTCGGGCCGGCCGGGATGCTCGATCTTGATCACCTCGGCGCCGTAGTCGCCGAGCATGGTGGCGCACAGGGGGCCCGCGAAGAGCGTGGCGAGATCGATGACCCGGAGCCCGGTCAGCGGCGCTGGCGCCGGCCCGGTCACGCGGCGTCGATTTCGCTGCGGTACGGCATGGAAGTGGAGGCGCCGTGCTTCTGTACGCAGAGCGCGGCGGCCGAGGAGGCCCAGGCGATGGCCTGCGGCACCGGCCGGCCCTCGCCGATCGCCACCGCGAGCGCGCCGACGAAGGTGTCCCCGGCGCCGGTGGTGTCGACGGCGGTGACGTCGGGGGCGGGGAAGTGGACGGCCGTGCTGCCCCGGGCCGCGTACAGGCACCCCTTCGAGCCGAGCGTGATGACGACCGCGGGCACCTGGCCGAGCAGCACCTCCGCCGCCGCGTGCGGTTCGAAGTGCCCGGACAGCTCGGCCGCCTCGTGCTCATTGGGGATCAGCAGGTCGACGCAGTCGAGGAGTTCGTCGGGCAGCTGCTGCACGGGGGACGGGGTGAGGAGAATCCGTACCCCCTGGGCATGACCGGCCCGCGCCCCCTCGATCACGGCGGACAGCGGCAGCTCCAGCTGGAGCAGCAGCAGATCGGCACCGGCGATGGCGGCGATCTCGCCCGGACCGAGCGCGGTGACGGCGCCGTTCGCGCCGGGGATGACCACGATCGCGTTGGAGCCCTTGGCGTCCACCACGATGTGTGCCGTACCGCTGGGCCCCTCGGCGGTGTGCAGCAGATCGGTGTCGACGCCCGAGTGCTCCAGGTTCTCCCGCAGCCGGACACCGTACTCGTCGTTGCCGACCGCACCGATCATCATCACGTCACCGCCCGCACGGGCGGCGGCGACGGCCTGGTTGGCCCCCTTGCCGCCGGGCACGGTGCGGAACTCGCTTCCGGTGACGGTCTGTCCGCGCTCCGGAGCCCGGTCGACGTAGGCCACAAGATCCATATTGGTGCTGCCGAGCACCGCGATACCGGTCATGGGCGGAGTGCCTCCTGATGGGTGAGCCGGTGGGTCAGGTCGGCGAGGGTGTCGAAGCCGACCGAGTCGAAACCGGGGACGGACGTGGCGAGACGGTTCTTCAGCGGGGTGGTCCACCGGTCGGGCAGCGCCTCGGGCCGCCCGGCCAGCAGCCCGGCGAGCGAACCGGCGGTCGCCCCGTTGGAGTCGGTGTCCCAGCCGCCGGACACCGCACGGCAGATCGATCCGGTGAAATCACCGTCGGCGTGCGTGAGCGCGGCGGCGAGCAGCGCCGCGTTGGGCAGCACATGCACCCAGTGGTACCGGCCGTACGTGTCGTGGAGCCGGTCGACGACGCTGTCGAAGCCGGACGCGTCGCGGGCCGCCGCGACACCGTCCCGGACCGCCTGCGCGAACCGCGAACGCGGTGGTACGACCCGGAGCCCGGCGGCCAGACAGCCGTGCACACCGGCCTCGCCGCCGGCCGCCTCGGCGAGCGCCGCCGCGGTGAACATCGCGCCGTACACCCCGTTCCCGCTGTGCGTGAGGACCGCGTCCCGGTGGGCCTGTTCCGCTGCCGCGCCCGGGTCGCCGGGATGCGTCCAGCCGTGCACATCGGCGCGGATCTGCGCCCCGATCCACTCCCGGAACGGATTGCGGTGCAGAGCGGTGTCCGGCGGCTCGACGCCGTCGAGCAGATTGCGGTACGCGACCCGCTCGGCGGTGAACGTCCGGCCCGCCGGAAGCTCGTCCAGCCAGAGGCGGGCGAGGTCGGCGGTGGTGAACGAACGGCCGTAGCGCTGGAGCAACACCACCGTCAGCAGCGGGTAGTTGAGATCGTCGTCCTCCGGCATCCCGTCGATGTTCTCGGCGAGCGAGGTGGTCGCGGAGCGCCGGTTCCAGGGATACGTGGCCGACAGGGCCGGGGGCAGCCCCTTGGCGGTGAACCAGGTGGAGAGCGGCCAGTTCCCGGTGGCGCGGGCCAGCGCGCGGATGCCCTCCAGCGGCAGCTTCTCCACCGGCTTGCCCAGCAGACAGCCGGCGGCGCGCCCCAGCCAGGCCGCGTGCAGCCGGTCGCGGCCCACAGCGGCCGGGTCCGTGCGGGGGAGCGGCCAGTGCGGGCAGGCGGCCCGGATCTCGTCCAGGCCGGTCGGCTCGTCGTCGGCCAACGGCGATTCCAGCAGGGCGAGTTCGTCCAGCAGGTGCTCGGCGACCGCGCGCAGTTCCGGCGGCGCGGGGGGCTCGGAGGCGCCCGCGCGGTCCGGGGCGGGCGACCCGCCGGCCTCGTACCACCGGCGCTCGATGTCCCGGGCGTCGCGCCCGTCCTCGGCGGCCTGCCGCAGCTCGTGCCCGACCAGGTCCTCCGGCTGTACCCAGGTGGCCCGCACCCTCGTGTTCACGGCGTGTCCGTCAGCGTGGCGAAGGCGCTCTCGTGGGCGCGGCGGCGGGCCGTGTCGTGTGCGAACACCTCGCGGGCGACCTCCGCCAGGGTCCGGGCCGGGGCGTGCAGGTCGAGGCGGCTGGCCCCGGCGACCGTGCTCACCCAGTCGGCGGGGATCGCCCCTTCGCCGTGCAGCGCGCCCGCGATGGCGCCGCTCATGGTGGCGATCGAGTCGCAGTCCCGCCCGTAGTTGACCGACCCCAGGACCGTGCGCCGGTAGTCCCCGTCTCCGACGAGCAGCATGCCGAGTGCGACGGGGAGTTCCTCGACGGCATGCAGCCGGGAGGGGCGCCGGGCGCCGAGCGAGGGGGCGCGGTAGTCGGGGCCCACGGTGTCGAAGGGGGCGACGGCCTCGCGCAGCGGGCCCAGGGCGGACTCGAAGTCCCGGTAACCGGATGCCGTTTCGCACACCGCCTCGATGGCGGCCTGGGTGCCGTCCTTGGCGAGTGACAGACAGGCCGCGACGACCGAGGCGGGCGTCGCCCCCGGCACGCAGGCCGCGGCGACGGCGGCCGCGAAGACTCCGGCCGCCTCCCTCCCGTACGACGACTGGTGGGCGCCCGCGACGTCCAGCGCCTCGGCGTAGGCGGCCTGCGGATGGGCCGCGTTCACCAGGCCGACCGGCGCCATGTACATCGCCGCCCCGCAGTTGACGATGTTGCCCGAGCCCGCCTCGCGCGGGTCCACATGGCCGTAGTGCAGCCGGGCGACGATCCACTTCTCCGCGAGGAAGATCCGCTGGAGCGGCAGCGCCTCGGCCTCCAGCTCCGGAATCCAGCGAGGGTTCGAGATCAGCTCCGGTACGAGGTGGTCGGCGACGGAGTACGCGTCGAGATGGCCGCGCACCTTCCCGTACACCCGGATCAGCGCATGGGTCATCAAGGTGTCGTCGGTGACGTGCCCGTCGCCCTTGTGGTACGGGGCGATGGGGCGGGCGGTGCGCCAGTCGTCGCCGTCCCAGGGGCCGACGACGCCGGTGATCCGCCCGCCGTGGCGGGCCACGATCTGCTCCGGGGGCCGGCCCTCGACCGGACCGCCGAGCGCGTCGCCGACGGCGGCGCCGACGAGCGCGCCCGCGATCCGTTCATCGAGTGTGAGCGCCGTGGGCGTCGTGGGCGGTGCGGACCTCGTGGGCGCCGGGGGCGCTGTGGATGTCATGTCCGAATTGTCCACCCCGAGGTGCCGGTTCCGTGTCTGCCAGCAGCCCGGCGAGTTCCATCAGGTCCGTGCCCGCGAAACGGGGCAGCGCACACCCCGCCAGAGTGCGGCAGGCCTCACGCCAGCCGTCGGGCACGGATCTGATCGAGCCGAGCGCACCCGTCAGCGCACCGGCCAGGGCCGGCGCCGAATCGGCGACCCTGGACAGGCAGGCCGCGGACGGTACGGCCTGAGCGATCTCGCCGCGGGCCGCGGTGGCCAGGGCGAGGGCGACCGGGACGGTCTCGGCCGCGGCGATCCCGTAGCTGTAGACGTGGTCGACGATCTGATGCTCCAGCACCGGTACGAGGGCGAAGGCGCCGGCCTTCTCACCGGCGAAGTCGCGGGCGATCCGGACCGCGTGGGCGGCGTTGCGGGCGATCTCGGTGCCCTCGGGGAGCTGCGCCAACGCGGCGTTCACCGCCGTGTCCACGTCCGCCCCGCCGAGCGCCTCGGCGATCGCGGCGGCCATCGCCCGCGCCCCGTGCACCCCGTCGCCGTCCTGGGTGTAGCGCGCGTCGAACTCGGCGAGGTCGGCCGCCGCCGCGGGGTCGCCTGGGTGGACGACGGCCAGTACGGCGGCCCGCACACACGCCGCGTCGTCGAAGTAGTGCGGGTTGTCGTGGCCGGTGGCGGGCGGGCGCAGCCCGGCGGCCAGATTGCCGAGCCCGGCCCGGACCGAGATCCGGGCCCGCAGCGGCAGGACCGCCGACTCGACCTCGGGTGCCCGGGCGGCGGCCGCGGCGACCTCGGCGGCCAGCGCGTTCCAGGCGACGTCCACCGCGGCCCGCATCCGGCGGCCGGGGGAGAGGCCGTGCAGCGGGCCGGCCGCCGAGGTCAGCACGGTCCCGGCCGCGAACGCCGCCCATTCGGCGTCGTCGGACGGGCCGAGCCGCAGGGGTTCCGGCGGCTGGTTGAGCGCGATGGGGACGGGCAGTGTGGTGGTCGCGTTCTGCTCGGCGAAGGTGTCGAGCTCGCGGGTGAGGCGCCGGGTCCACTCCGGCATCCGGGCCGCCCGGTGCCGCGCGGCCGGCCAGCCCGCGGCGTCCCCGGAGGCCAGCCCGAGCAGCAGCCCCTCGATCCGGGCCCGCCGCCCGGTGTCCGGCGGGCCGGGGGGCGGCGCGGCCGGGGTGCTGCCCTCGCGCCCGCGCGCCGGGTCCGGGTGCCCGGACCGCGAGGTGTCCTTCGCCGTGGTCATCGCCCCACCGCCGTTCCGCCCGCGACGGGGACCGGCGCGGTGCCCTCGGGTGCTCCGGGTGGCTCGGGTGCTCCGGTTGGTCCGCTGCCGTGCCCCCCGCCGCCGCCGCCGGGCTCCGGGGCCGCGGGCCCCTCCGCGCCCCGTTCGTCCGCCTCGGCCGGGGTGAGCAGCTCCGCGATGTCCAGCACGTGGTAGCCGCGCATCGACGGGAGGCAGCTGCCCCGGACCGGGCCGATCGCCTCCGCCCAGTGGCGCGGAATGGCCGAGGCCCCGTGCAGCGCCCCGGCCAGGGCGCCCGCCACCGCGGCCGTGGTGTCGGCGTCGCGGCCCATGTTGACCGCGGTCAGCACCGCCGTACGGAAGTCGCCGCGCGCCGCGGCGAACGCCCCGAAGGCCAGCCCCACCGCCTCCGGGGCCAGGTCCGTCCACGGGTAGCCGCCGACGACCACGGCCGAGCGCACCGCACGTTCCCTCGTGAGCCGGTCGGGGTACGTGCGCTGGGCGGCCGTCACCGCACGGCGCAGCGAACGAGCGGTCCAGCAGTCCATCGGTACGACGGAGAGCGCGGCCGCGATCACGGAGGTGACCCCGGCCCCCGTCATCGCGGCCGCCACCCCGGCCGCCACCGCCTGGCCGCCGTAGATGCCCTCGCCCTCGTGGCTGACCCGGCCGTCCACCGCGACCAGCCGGGCCGCCTCGGCCGGGCGGCCCGCCGCGAAGACGCCGAACGGCGCCGCCCGCATCGCCAGGCCGTCGCTCCAGGCGTGCCGGTGCTGGGCGGAGATCGGGGCGGTGAGTCCCCGGCGCAGGTTCTCCAGCGTGCCGCGCTCGCTGAACCCGGCACCGCGGAACGGCCCCTCGTCCAGGTCCGCGATCCACAGCCGCCAGGCCCGCTCGACATGGGTCACGGTCAGGGCCGAACCGTGCCGGGCCAGCAGCAGCCCGGAGAAGATCGCGTACTCCGTGTCGTCGGTGCCCGCCGGGTCGTCGCTCACGAAGCTCTCGATCCGGCCCCAGCGGCGGCGGATCTCGGAGGGCCGCATGTTCTCCGCGGGGGCGCCCAGTGCGTCGCCGACCGCGAGGCCCAGCAGCGAACCCCTGGCCCGGTCACCCGGGCCGCCCCGGACCGTTTCGCCCGGGGCCGGCGCCCCGCGTACAGCCGCCCGCCTGCCGTCCGTGTGCGGCGCTGCCGGATTTCCTGCGATCAGCTCCATCGCGTCGACCCTTCGCTCGTACCGAGCCAGTTCCCGTACCTGTGGGATCTGTGCCACGCGAAGCCATGACAGAGGCCGATAATCGCAACAAAAGGGCCACTCGGATGACGGTCTTCGGACAGCAAGGCAAGCCGTACCTACCTGGTCACGGACAGTGGTAAGTACGGCCTGCCTTGCTGGCGGGGGCCATTTTTCGTGCGTACTTTCGATGGTGTCGAGCGGGGGCGGAGCGGGCTGGACCCGCTGCCGGAGAAGGGGAGAGCTGTGTCCATCATCGAGACCGACGCCGTACTGCACGAGGCGCACCGGGACAACCACACGCACCGCGACGTGAACGGTGGCTGGCTGCGGCCGGCGGTGTTCGGCGCCATGGACGGTCTCGTCTCGAACCTCGCCCTGATGACCGGTGTCGCGGGCGGTGCGGTCTCGCACCGGACGATCGTGATCACCGGACTGGCCGGTCTGGCCGCGGGCGCCTTCTCCATGGCGGCCGGCGAGTACACCTCCGTCGCCTCGCAGCGTGAGCTCGTGGAAGCCGAACTAGACGTCGAGCGACGGGAGTTGCGCAAGCACCCGCTGGACGAGGAGCGGGAGCTCGCCGCACTCTACGAGTCCCGCGGAGTCGAGCCCGGCCTCGCCCGCGAGGTCGCCCGGCAGCTGTCGCGCGACCCGGAGCAGGCCCTGGAGATCCATGCCCGCGAGGAGCTCGGCATCGACCCGGGCGATCTGCCCTCGCCGCTCGTCGCGGCCGTCTCCTCGTTCGGCGCCTTCGCGCTGGGCGCCCTGCTGCCCCTGCTGCCGTACCTGCTCGGCGCGAATACGCTGTGGCCGGCCGTGCTGCTCGCCCTGATCGGCCTCTTCGGCTGCGGTGCGGTGGTGGCCCGGGTCACGGCCCGCAGCTGGTGGTTCAGCGGACTGCGCCAGCTGGTGCTCGGCGGCGCGGCGGCCGCGGTCACCTACGGCCTGGGCATGCTGTTCGGCGTCGCCGTCGGAGGCTGAGGCACGACGTGGGCCGGGCCGGGATCGAAACCGCGATCCCGGCCCGTTACGTGTGCGCCATCTGTGTGACGTACGTCTTGGCAGCCACCGCTGGGCGGTACGGCCTCGCGCGACGTAAAATGAGACTCTATGCAGGACTGCACATAAGTAGTCGTTACCCGGCGGTTTCGTTTGTGCTCCCGCCGGGCATGAGCCGTAGACACCGCAGGCAACGACGCCTGCTCTCTGCGGTCCCCCCGGGCGCCGATCCTCCGACTGCGACCCACTCCACCGCCATCGCGGTGTCCGTATGTTGGAACGAGCTATCCGCTTCTTGAGAAGCGTCCCATCATGTAATCTGCACGAAATTTCGCAGAGGGCCAACGTCGTCCCTCGGCTGTTCATATGCCACGACGACGACGGGAGAGCCGATGCGCACCGACGCCTGGTCGCCCATGGACGGTCGCCCCGCCCAGCAGGGGATGTACGACCCCCGCAACGAGCACGACGCCTGTGGTGTCGGGTTCGTGGCCACTCTGACCGGTGTGGCCGGCCACGAGCTGGTCGAGCAGGCGCTGACCGTACTGCGCAATCTCGAACACCGCGGCGCCACCGGATCCGAGATCGACTCCGGTGACGGCGCCGGAATCCTGCTCCAGGTACCGGACGCCTTCCTCCGCGCAGAGGTCGCCTTCGACCTCCCCGAGGCCGGTGCCTACGCCGTCGGCATCGCATTCCTGCCCGCGGACGACTCCACAGCAGCGGTCCGCGGCCTTGAGAAGATCGCCACCGAAGAGGGCCTGAACGTCCTCGGCTGGCGCGACGTCCCGGTCACCCCCGGCATCCTCGGCAAGGGCGCCCGCGCCACCATGCCCGAGTTCCGCCAGCTCTTCGTCGCGGACGGCGAGAGCACCGGGATCGTCCTGGACCGCAAGGCCTTCGTGCTGCGCAAGCGCGCCGAGCGTGAGACCGGGGTCTACTTCCCGTCGCTCTCCGCCCGCACGATCGTCTACAAGGGAATGCTCACCACCGGGCAGCTGGAGCCGTTCTTCCCGGACCTCTCCGACGACCGGTTCGCCACCACGGTCGCGCTGGTCCACTCGCGCTTCTCCACCAACACCTTCCCGAGCTGGCCGCTCGCACACCCGTACCGCTTCGTCGCGCACAACGGCGAGATCAACACGGTCAAGGGCAACCGCAACTGGATGAAGGCCCGCGAGTCCCAGCTCGCCTCCAGCCTCTTCGGCCCGGAGCAGCTGGACCGGATCTTCCCCGTCTGCACCCCGGACGCCTCCGACTCGGCCTCCTTCGACGAGGTCCTGGAGCTGCTCCACCTCGGCGGCCGCTCGCTGCCGCACTCGGTGCTGATGATGGTCCCCGAGGCGTGGGAGAACCACGACTCCATGGACCCGGCCCGGCGCGCGTTCTACCAGTACCACTCCACGATGATGGAGCCCTGGGACGGCCCGGCCTGCGTCACCTTCACCGACGGCGTCCAGGTGGGCGCGGTCCTCGACCGCAACGGTCTGCGACCCGGCCGCTACTGGGTCACCGACGACGGCCTCGTCGTGCTCTCCTCCGAGGTCGGCGTCCTGGACATCGACCCCGCCAAGGTCGTCCGCAAGGGCCGCCTGCAGCCCGGCAAGATGTTCCTCGTCGACACCGCCGAGCACCGCATCATCGAGGACGACGAGATCAAGGCGTCCCTCGCCGCCGAGCAGCCCTACCAGGAGTGGCTGGAGACCGGCGAGATCGAGCTGGAGGACCTCCCCGAGCGGGAGCACATCGTGCACACGCACGCCTCCGTCACCCGCCGCCAGCAGACCTTCGGCTACACCGAGGAAGAGCTCCGCGTCATCCTCGCCCCGATGGCCCGCACCGCCGGCGAGCCGCTCGGCTCCATGGGCACGGACTCCCCGATCGCCGCGCTGTCCGCCCGCCCCCGGCTGCTCTTCGACTACTTCACCCAGCTGTTCGCGCAGGTCACCAACCCGCCGCTGGACGCCATCCGCGAGGAGCTCGTCACCTCGCTGCGCTCCACGCTCGGCCCCGCGGGCAACCTGCTGGAGCCGACCGCCGCGGCGTGCCGCAGCGTCACGCTGCCGTTCCCGGTGATCGACAACGACGAGCTGGCCAAGCTCATACACATCAACGCCGACGGCGACATGCCGGGCATGAAGGCCGCCACGCTCTCCGGCCTCTACCGGGTCGGCGGCGGCGGCGAGGCGCTGGCCGCGCGGATCGAGGAGATCTGCACCGAGGTCGACGCCGCCATCGAGGACGGCGCCCGCCTGGTCGTCCTTTCCGACCGGCACTCCGACGCCGAGCACGCGCCGATCCCGTCGCTGCTGCTCACCTCGGCCGTCCACCACCACCTCATCCGCACCAAGCAGCGCACCCAGGTGGGGCTGCTGGTCGAGGCCGGTGACGTCCGCGAGGTCCACCACGTCGCGCTGCTGATCGGCTTCGGCGCCGCCGCGGTCAACCCGTACCTGGCCATGGAGTCCGTCGAGGACCTGGTCAGGGCCGGCACCTTCATCGAGGGCATCGAGGCCGAGCAGGCCATCCGCAACCTCATCTACGCGCTGGGCAAGGGCGTCCTGAAGGTGATGTCCAAGATGGGCATCTCCACCGTCGCCTCCTACCGCGGCGCCCAGGTCTTCGAGGCCGTCGGCCTCGACGAGGACTTCGTCGCCCAGTACTTCAACGGCACCGCCACCAAGATCGGCGGCGCCGGACTCGACGTCATCGCCAAGGAGGTCGCCGCCCGGCACGCCAAGGGCTACCCCGCCACCGGCATCTCCGCCTCGCACCGCGCGCTGGAGATCGGCGGCGAGTACCAGTGGCGCCGCGAGGGCGAACCGCACCTGTTCGACCCGGAGACGGTCTTCCGCCTCCAGCACGCCACCCGCAACCGCCGCTACGACATCTTCAAGCAGTACACCGACCGGGTGAACGAGCAGTCCGAGCGGCTGATGACGCTGCGCGGCCTGTTCGGCTTCGTCTCGGACCGCGAGGCGATCGACATCGAAGAGGTCGAGTCCGTCTCCGACCTCGTCAAGCGCTTCTCCACCGGCGCCATGTCCTACGGCTCGATCTCCCGCGAGGCGCACGAGACCCTCGCCATCGCCATGAACCAGCTGGGCGGCAAGTCCAACACCGGCGAGGGCGGCGAGGACGCCGACCGGCTGTACGACCCGGCGCGCCGCTCCTCCATCAAGCAGGTCGCCTCCGGCCGCTTCGGTGTCACCAGCGAGTACCTGGTCAACGCGGACGACATCCAGATCAAGATGGCGCAGGGCGCCAAGCCCGGCGAGGGCGGCCAGCTGCCCGGCCACAAGGTCTACCCGTGGGTCGCCAAGACCCGGCACTCCACCCCGGGCGTCGGCCTGATCTCCCCGCCGCCGCACCACGACATCTACTCCATCGAGGACCTGGCCCAGCTGATCCACGACCTCAAGAACGCCAACCCGGCGGCCCGCATCCACGTGAAGCTGGTCTCCGAGGTCGGCGTCGGCACGGTCGCCGCCGGTGTCTCCAAGGCACACGCGGACGTCGTTCTCATCTCCGGCCACGACGGCGGAACGGGCGCCTCCCCGCTCACCTCGCTGAAGCACGCGGGCGGACCCTGGGAGCTCGGCCTCGCCGAGACCCAGCAGACGCTGCTGCTCAACGGACTGCGCGACCGCATCGTCGTGCAGACCGACGGCCAGCTCAAGACCGGCCGCGACGTCGTCATCGCCGCACTGCTGGGCGCCGAGGAGTTCGGTTTCGCGACCGCGCCGCTCGTCGTCTCCGGCTGCGTCATGATGCGTGTCTGCCACCTGGACACCTGCCCGGTCGGCATCGCCACCCAGAACCCGGTCCTGCGCGACCGCTTCTCCGGCAAGGCCGAGTACATCGTCAACTTCTTCGAGTTCATCGCCCAGGAAGTCCGCGAGATCCTCGCCGGGCTCGGCTTCCGTACGATCGAAGAGGCCGTCGGTCACGCCGAGCTGCTCGACACCGACCGTGCGATCACGCACTGGAAGGCCCAGGGCCTCGACCTCGCCCCGCTCTTCCACGTCCCCGAGCTGCCCGAGGGCGCCGTCCGCCACCAGGTCGCCGAGCAGGACCACGGCCTGTCCAGGGCCCTGGACAACGAGCTGATCAAGCTCGCCGCCGACGCCCTGAAGGCCGACAGCGCCGAGAGCGCCCAGCCGGTCCGCGCGCAGATCGCGATCCGCAACATCAACCGGACCGTCGGCACCATGCTCGGCCACGAGGTCACGAAGAAGTTCGGCGGTGCGGGCCTGCCCGAGGACACCATCGACATCACCTTCACCGGCTCCGCAGGCCAGTCCTTCGGCGCCTTCCTCCCCAGCGGTGTGACGCTGCGCCTGGAGGGCGACGCCAACGACTACGTCGGCAAGGGCCTCTCCGGCGGCCGCGTCATCGTCCGCCCGGACCGCGGCGCCGACCACCTCGCCGAGTACTCCACCATCGCGGGCAACACCATCGCCTACGGCGCCACCGGCGGCGAGCTGTTCCTGCGCGGCCGCACCGGCGAACGTTTCTGCGTCCGCAACTCCGGCGCCACGGTCGTCTCGGAAGGCGTGGGCGACCACGGCTGCGAGTACATGACCGGCGGGCACGCCGTCGTACTCGGCGAGACCGGACGCAACTTCGCGGCCGGCATGTCGGGCGGCGTCGCCTACGTCATCGACCTCGACCGCGACCACGTCAACGTCGGGAACCTCGGCGCGGTCGAGGAGCTCTCCGACGCCGACAGGCAGTGGCTGCACGACGTCGTGCGCCGCCACCAGGAGGAGACCGGATCCACGGTCGCCGACAAGCTCCTCGCCGAGTGGGACAGCGCCGCCGGCGGTGCGTCCCGTTTCAGCAAGATCATCCCGTCCACCTACAAGGCAGTGCTCGCCGCCAAGGACGCCGCTGAGCTCGCCGGTCTCTCCGAGCAGGAGACCACCGAGAAGATGATGGAGGCGGCGACCAATGGCTGACCCCAAGGGCTTCCTGACCACCGGCCGAGAGGTCGCCGAGACCCGCCCCGTCGGCGAGCGCGTCAAGGACTGGAACGAGGTCTACGTTCCCGGCTCGCTGCTCCCGATCATCAGCAAGCAGGCCGGCCGCTGCATGGACTGCGGCATCCCGTTCTGCCACCAGGGCTGTCCGCTGGGGAACCTGATTCCCGAGTGGAACGACTACGCCTACCGCGAGGACTGGACGGCCGCGTCCGAGCGGCTGCACGCCACGAACAACTTCCCGGAGTTCACCGGGCGGCTCTGCCCCGCCCCGTGCGAGTCGGCGTGTGTGCTCGGCATCAACCAGCCGGCCGTCACCATCAAGAACGTCGAAGTCTCCATCATCGACCAGGCGTGGGACCGCGGCGACGTCACCCCGCAGCCGCCCGAGCGCCTCTCCGGCAAGACCGTGGCCGTCATCGGCTCCGGCCCCGCCGGACTCGCGGCCGCCCAGCAGCTGACCCGGGCCGGCCACACGGTCGCCGTCTACGAGCGCGCGGACCGCATCGGGGGCCTCCTGCGGTACGGCATCCCCGAGTTCAAGATGGAGAAGTCGCACATCAACCGCCGCATCGAGCAGATGCGCGCGGAGGGCACCAAGTTCCGCACCGAGGTGGAGGTCGGCACGGACGTCGACGCCGCCAAGCTGCGCCGCCGCTACGACGCCGTCGTCATCGCCGCCGGTGCCACCGTCTCCCGCGATCTGCCCGTCCCGGGCCGCGAGCTGAACGGTGTGCACTTCGCGATGGAGTACCTGCCGCTCGCCAACAAGGTGCAGGAGGGCGACCTGACGGTCTCCCCGATCACCGCCGAGGGCAAGCACGTCGTCGTCATCGGCGGTGGCGACACCGGCGCCGACTGCGTCGGCACCGCCCACCGGCAGGGCGCGCTCTCCGTCACTCAGCTGGAGATCATGCCCAGGCCGGGGGAGGACCGGAACGCCGGCCAGCCCTGGCCGACCTTCCCGATGCTCTACAAGGTCACCTCCGCGCACGAGGAGACCGAGGTTCTGGCGGGCCTGAAGGAGGGCGCTGAGCCGGGGCAGGGCCCCTCCTCGCCGAAGGCGGGTGAGGGACGGATCTACTCCGTCTCCACCACCCACTTCGAGGGCTCCGCGCCCGAAGAGGGACAGACCGTCGGCAACGTCCAGTCGCTCCACCTCATCGAGGTGGAGTTCAAGGACGGCAAGCTGGAGCAGAAGCCCGGCACCGAGCGGACGATCCCCGCCCAGCTGGTCACCCTCGCCATGGGCTTCACCGGCACCGACCAGGCCAACGGCCTGGTCCAGCAGTTCGGCCTGGAGCTCGACGCCCGTGGCAACGTCGCCCGCGACGACGACTACGCTACTAACGTGGACGGCGTCTTCGTCGCCGGTGACGCGGGCCGCGGCCAGTCCCTCATCGTGTGGGCCATCGCCGAGGGCCGCTCCGCGGCACGCGGCGTGGACCGCTTCCTCACCGGAGCCAGCGCACTGCCGGCCCCGATCCGCCCGACGGACCGTTCCATGACGGTCTGATCGCGGCACACCAGACGTCCCGTACAACGGCGTACGGAACTGAACGCGGCGCCTGCCCGTCCCCGACCGGACGATTCGGCAGGCGCCGTGGCGCGTCCCGGGGCAGGCGCACGGCCGGCTCAGCCCGTCAGCGCCGACGTCTTGAGGACCACCAGCAGCATCAGCACGGCGAACAGCACCACACACCCGGCGGCCTGGACCGTCGTACGGCGCTCCGCCGGGGCGTACGCGTAGACGACCGTCACCAACGCACCGGTCAGCAGCCCGCCCAGATGCCCCTGCCACGAGGTGAATCCCGCCGAGATCACCATCCAGACCAGGAACCCGGCCAGGAACCTGTTCACCGCGTGCATGTCCCGGCCCAGCCGCCGGTTGATGACGTAGAAGGCCGCCGCGAGCCCGAAGACCGCCCCCGAGGCGCCCACCGCGGTGTCCAGCGGTGCGATCAGGTACACCAGCACCGAACCGCCCAGCGCGGACAGCAGGTACAGCGCGAGATAGCGGACCCGCCCCAGTTGCTCCTCGACGACCCGGCCGAGGTTCCACAGCGCGTACATGTTGAAGACGATGTGCAGCACCCCGAACGGCACCGAGCCGAGGGAGGACTCGCCGGGTGGCAGGTGCAGGAAGGCACTGGTCAGCAGCCGGTACCACTCACCGTCCACCACCCCGATGACATCGAGGCCGGGATAGCCGCCGGTCACGTAGACGTACTGGCTGCCGTCCGGACCGGCCAGCCCCGCACCCGTCATCCCGAACCGGTCGACGATCCCCGGGCGCACCAGCTCGACCAGGTACACCAGGATGTTCAGGCCCATCAGCACATAGGTGACGAGCGGAACCGCGCTCCTGGCCACCGCCCCGCCGAAGACCGTCCGCGCCTGGCGGACCGAACGCCGCCCCTCCTTCACGCACTCGACGCAGTGGTGGCCGACCGCGGCCTCGCGCATGCAGTCCGGGCAGATGAAGCGCTCACAGCGGGTACAGCTCACATACGTCTCGTACGAGGGATGGCGGTAGCACGTGGTGATGGCGGCCTCCATGGCCGGCTCCTTCATCGGTGGACGGGCAAGAGCGGCCGGTGGGGGGCGGCGGCGATCAAGATAGCGAACCCCCGGGAGTACGGACCATCCGGGCTTAGGCTCGGGGTCCCGAACCCGTCGAGACTGGAGAACCCGCATGACCTCCGAGGCGTTCCGGATCCTGCGCGCGGCCGGCCGCGCGCAGGTGCCCTGGAAGAACGGCGGGGGAGTCACCCGCGAGATCGCCGCGTCCCCCGGCGCGGCGGCCGGCACCTTCGACTGGCGGGTCAGCCTGGCGGACGTGACCGAGGACGGGCCGTTCTCCGCGTTCCCCGGCGTCGACCGCACCCTGACCGTGGTGGAGGGCGCCGGGATGGACCTCATGGTGGACGGTGAGCACCACATCGTCGACGAGCCGTACTGGCCCCACGACTTCCCGGGCGACGTGGAGACCGACGGACGGCTGCTGGCGGGCCCGGTCGTCAATCTCAACGTGATGTACCGCAGGGACCGTACGCGGGCCGAGGTGGCGGTCGTCCGCGGCACCCTGCGGCTGATGGCGCCCGAGGGCGGGGCGGTGCTGGCCGTGGCGCTGGAGGACGGCGCCGTCATCGACGGTACGGACACCGGACTCGGCTGCTACGACGCGGTGTTGCTGCACGGCCGGGCGTCGTGCGTGCTGCGGACGCAGGGATGGGCGGCGCTGATCACGCTGACGGGACACGGGCCCGGCGGCCGGTAGCGGCACCGGGAGGCACCCGAACGGGTGGTCCGCGACAGCCGGTAGGAATCCGGACAGAGGATGTCGGGATTCCGGAGTTCGATGAACCCATGACATCGAACTCCTGGGCAGATTTCCGGACCGCGGAGCCGGACTTCGCGGACGCCGTGCGACACCGCTTCCAGCAGTACAGGCACCACGTCCTGGCGACCCTGCGCAAGGACGGGTCGCCCCGGGTGACCGGCCTCGAAGTGGAGTTCCGGCTGGGTGAGCCGTTCCTCGGCATGATGCCGAACTCCCGCAAGGCGCTGGACCTGCGCCGCGACCCCCGCTTCGCCGTGCAGGCCAACCCCGGCCCCGACTCCGAGATGGCCGACGGGGACGTCCGGATCTCCGGACGGGCGGTGGAGGTGACCGACCCCGTGGTGCTGGCCCACTTCATCGACGAGGTGAAGCCGCCGGAACCCTTCCACCTCTTCAGGATGGAGCTGACCGAGGTGGTGCACACCGGCCTTGAGGGCGGCGACACCCTGGTCATCCGGGTCTGGCGCCCCGGCCGGCCGCTGCGCTCCTTCCGCAGGGGCAACGACGACGGATCCCTGTCCGAGACCTCCTGACGGGCCCGGCAGGGCGCCCCTGGGGCCGGCAGGGCGGCGGGGGAGGCGCCCGGGCGGAGAATGGGCGGGTGCCTACCAAGAAGAAGCCACAGGCGACGCCTTCCCCCGAGCGGCGCGGCGAACTCCTCGCCACCGCCGCCGAGGTGTTCGCCGCGCAGGGATACAACGCCACGACCGTCCGCAGGATCGCGGACGCGGCCGGAATGCTCGCGGGCAGCCTCTACTACCACTTCGATTCCAAGGAATCGATGGTCGACGAGATCCTCTCCACCTTCCTGAACGAGCTCTGGGAGGGGTACGACGCCGTTCTCGACGCCGGGCTCGGCCCCAGGGAGACCATCGAGGCGCTCGTCACCGAGTCCTTCCGCGAGATCGACCGGCACCGTGCCGCCGTCGCCATCTACCAGAAGGAGTCCCAGCACCTGGCGGCCCAGCCGAGGTTCCGGTACCTCGCCGACTCCCAGCAGAAGTTCGAGAAGGCCTGGCTCGGCACCCTGGAGCGCGGCGTCGCCGACCGGGTCTTCCGCGACGACCTCGACATCCGCCTCACCTACCGGTTCGTCCGCGACACCGTCTGGGTCGCCGCCTCCTGGTACCGGCCGGGCGGACAGCACAGCCCCGAGGAGATCGCCCGCCAGTACCTGTCGATGGTCCTGGAAGGGATCGCCCTGCGCGGCTGAGGCGGTCCGGGATCTCGGGTGATCTTCGAACGGCTCCGACCCGTACGCCCCAAGGGTTCACTCGGACAACAGCCGGCCGGCGGCGTGGCGTGTCCCACCGCTGGTCGGCAGATCGTGCTACGGTGGTCCGGTTGCAGTTTTGGTACCCATGAACTTTATGTGCGCCTGACGGGAATGCTTCCTCAGGCGCTTTAATGTTTTCCGGCTTTCTCCGGGTGGGGCTCAATGCGGCGACTTGGAATTCGTAAAGTGCGGATTTCCGGCACTGCACCTGTTTTAGGAGAATGACATGGCTACTGGAACCGTGAAGTGGTTCAACTCGGAAAAGGGCTTCGGCTTCATCGAGCAGGACGGCGGCGGCGCTGACGTCTTCGCCCACTACTCCAACATCGCCACCCAGGGCTTCCGTGAGCTCCAGGAGGGCCAGAAGGTCTCCTTCGACGTCACGCAGGGCCAGAAGGGCCCGCAGGCGGAGAACATCGTCCCGGCCTAATTGCCGGACGCGTACCTCGCAGCCGGGGCCCGCACCGTGAAGGTGCGGGTCCCGGCTTGTGCTGTCCCTGGGAAGTACGGAAGTCCCGGGCGCCTTCGAGCGCCCCGCACCGGGTGCGACGAAGCACCCCGGGTGTTCCGGGCCCCCGCGCACCGCGTGCCGCAGTCCGCATTCCGCGCAGGCCCCGGCAAGTCCCAGCAGTCCCACGTAGTTCCCAGGAATCCCCAGGAGGGCAATTCCGTATGACCCGCTCCGAACGTCAGGACCGTCCCGCCCGCAATCGCCCGTCGAGGGGGCGTGGCACGGCCCAGGCAAAGGCAACCGCACAGGGTTCCGGCAAGGGATCCGGCAAGGCGTCGCCGCGTCGCAAGGCCACGCCGCCGCAGGGTGAGTTCGCCCTGCCCGAAACCATGACCCCCGCACTGCCCGCCGTCGAGGCGTTCGCCGAGCTGGACATGCCCGCCGCCCTGCTGAAAACCCTTGCCGCGCAGGGCGTCACCGACCCGTTCCCGATCCAGGGCGCCACCCTGCCGAACTCGCTCGCCGGCCGGGACATCCTCGGCCGCGGCCGTACCGGCTCCGGCAAGACCCTGGCCTTCGGCCTCGCGCTGCTGGCCCGCACCGCCGGACGCCGCTCCGAGCCGAAGGCGCCGCTCGCCCTCGTCCTCGTCCCGACCCGCGAGCTCGCCCAGCAGGTCACCGACGCACTGACGCCGTACGCGACGTCCGTCAACCTGCGGATGGCCACCGTCGTCGGCGGGATGTCGATCAGCAAGCAGTCCGGCACCCTGCGCCGCGGCGCCGAGGTGCTCGTCGCCACGCCCGGCCGGCTCAAGGACCTCATCGAGCGCGGTGACTGCCGCCTCGACCAGGTCGCCATCACCGTCCTCGACGAGGCCGACCAGATGGCCGACATGGGCTTCATGCCGCAGGTCGTCGCCCTGCTCAAGCAGGTCGAGGCGGACGGGCAGCGGATGCTCTTCTCCGCGACCCTGGACAAGAACATCGACCGGCTGGTCAAGATGTTCCTGACCGACCCCGTCGTGCACTCGGTCGACCCGTCCGCCGGTGCGGTCACCACCATGGAGCACCATGTGCTCCACGTGCTCGACGAGACCGACAAGAAGGTCGTCGCCACGAAGATCGCCGCTCGCGAGGGCCGGGTGATCATGTTCGTCGACACCAAGCGTGCCGCCGACCGCTTCGCCAAGCGGCTGCTCGCCAGCGGTGTACGGGCGGCCGCCCTGCACGGCGGCCGCTCGCAGCCGCAGCGCAACCGGACCCTGGACCAGTTCAAGAACGGCCAGGTCACCGCGCTCGTCGCGACGAACGTGGCGGCGCGCGGCATCCATGTCGACGACCTCGACCTGGTCGTCAACGTGGACCCGCCCACCGACCACAAGGACTACCTCCACCGCGGCGGGCGCACGGCGCGCGCCGGGGAGTCCGGCAGCGTCGTCACGCTGGTGCTGCCCGAGGAGAAGCGGGAGATGACCCGGCTGATGCAGGACGCGGGCATCGCGCCGCGCACCACCCGGATCAAGTCCAGCGACGAGGAGCTCACCCGGATCACCGGGGCGCGTGAGCCCTCCGGTGTCGCCATCGTGATCGAGGTCCCGCAGCCGACCCAGCCGAAGCCGCGCACGCGGCCCGGCGGCACGGGGTCCGGTGCGGGCGCCGGTGGTGGTTTCCGCTCGGGCACGCGTGGGCGCGGCCGGCGCGGCGGCGGTACGGGGGGTGCCGGAGGCGCCGGTGCGCAGGGTGCGGGTGGCGCGGGCGGTTCCGGCCGGGGCTCCGGTGCGGGGCGCTCGGGCAGCTCCGGTCGTGGCGGTGCGCCTGCGCGTGGTCGTCGCGCGGCCTAGCCGTTGTTCTCAGCCCGTCCGGCGTTTGAGGACGGAGCGTCAGCCGGGTTCGCCCGGGCGTCGCTTCCGTCCTCAGACGCCGGACGGGCTTGTTTGCGGGCGGGTTCTGTCCTCAGGCGCCGGACGGGTCCTGGCCCAGACGGGTCAGTACGTCCGCGCCGAACGCCTGCCGCAACGGGTCACCGCTTGAGCACCACGCGGCCGCCGCCTGCCGGGTCTCCTCGTCGCCGCGCTCGCGCAGCGCCTCCGCCGACGCGTGCCAGTTGTCCAGGTCCGGGCTCCCGGACCGCAGCGCCCGGCGTGCCAGCTCCTCGAACGGGGCCAGGAGACCCAGCTCGGTCTCCAGGAGCGTGGCGATCGCGCCGTGCCCCGTCTGGTGGTCCTGGCCCGCGAACGGCTCCCCGTTCCGCTCCAGTTCGACGGTCAGTGTCTCCCCGCCGTCGATGACCGCGCGGTGCACCGAGATCCGGTGCACGTCCGTGTCCCCGTACGCGTCCAGCAGTCCGCCGCGCATCTCCTGCTCCAGGTCCACCTCCAGCATCCGCCGCGCCTCGGCGAGCGCCTCCTCCAGCACCCCCTCCGGCGCTCCCGCACCGTGGTCCAGCAGTGCCCGAACCGTCTCCAGGGAGCCGCGCCGGACGGCCAGGAGGAGGGGCGCCTCGCCCCCCGGCCCCGGCAGGCAGGGGTCGGCGCCGTGGTCGAGCAGCGTCCGCGCCGTCCGCGCGTGGCCGAGCCCCACCGCCCAGCGCAGCGCCGTGAACCCGAACTGCTCGCGCAGGTCGGGCCGGGCCCCGGCGGACAGCAGCGCCTCGACCACCTCGGTGTGACCGCCGCACGCCGCGCCGCAGATCGGCAGGTCACCCGACTCCGGACCGCAGGCCCGGTCGGGATCGGCGCCGGCGGCGAGGAGCAGCCGCACCACGCCCGGCCGGTCCGAGACCGCCGCCAGGTAGAGCGGGCTCGCGCCGTTCTCGTCGGACGACTCGGCGGCTGCACCGGCGCGGAGCAGCCGCACGACGGCGTCCTCGCCCTCGTGCAACGCGTCGAACAGGCTCTGCCCGTCCGCCGCCGCCTCCGCCATCGGATCTTCTGTCACATTTCGACTGTAATACCTCTGGCGCCAAGCCCCGTTGCGGGCGGCGCCCTCTCACGTCGTGCAGTCCAGCACCGTGCGGCACAGCGCGCACCGGGCCCGCACCCGGCCGCGCACCGGAACCCTGTTGCGCTGATGGCAGGTCGGGCACGGGAAGGCGACCCGGAGCCCGTCCCGGGCGGTCTCGAAGGTGTACGGGGGCTCAGGCCCCGGGGCCGCGCCCGCACCGGGATGGTCCTGGGCGTACCGCCGGTCCTTGGCGTACCGGCGCCGGCCCGCCCAGCCGGCGGCCGTCAGCGGCGGCTGCAGCCTCTCGCGCAGGGCCTGTGCCCGGCCCTTCGTGTACGCCGTGTAGGCCTGCGGGCTGGTGAACCACGGCGAGGGGTCCTCGTCGAAGGCGAGTGCCCGCTTGGCCAGTACGTACCCGAACTCCTCAGGGGTCAGGTAGCCGAGCTTCTGGCTGGAGGTGGCGTCCTCCCGGAACGCGTCCAACAGCAGCCAGCCCGCCCCCAGATAGGCGGCCGCGGTGTCGGTGAGGATCTCGTTGTCGCGGGTGCCCGCGAACTGGAGGCCGAGCCGGTGCAGCAGCACGTGCATGACCTCGTGCGACAGCGCGGCGCCGATGTCCCTGCGGTGGGTGCGGAACCGGTCGTTGAGCTCGATGAAGTACTCCGGCCCGGCCGCGAGTTCGACGCTTCCCGCATGTTCCATCGCACGGAACGCGACGACCATGCGGGCGTCCGGCAGACGCAGGTGCTGCACCATCGCCCGCGCCACGCGCTGCGCGCCGAGATGCAGATCGTCCGAGTCGGCGAAGGCTGCGTCGGCGGGGAGGAGGCTCGGCGCGAAACGGTGGACACCGTCGTACGACAGCCGCCGGTACAGCGCGGTGATCGCCGACCGGACGGTGTCGAGGTGCGGGAAGCCGTGCACCACCGGGCTGCCGTGGGGGCTGTCGCTCACGCCCTCACCCCCGTCCGCGCCGCTCGGCTGTGCCCACTGTAACCGGGGCGGCACCGAGCGGCCCGGGTCGCGGCCCTCAGGGGCGGGCATCCTCCGGGGTGCCGGCAGCGGCAGCGGTGTCCGTCCGGACGGGCAGCCCCGGTCCCAGCTCCGCGTAGGGCGCGCCCGCGTCCTCCACCTCCAGCACCCATACCTCGTTGACGCCGTCCCGCAGGACCGGCCCCGGTACGTACAGCGTCCGCTGCGGGCCCGCCGACCAGTACCGCCCGAGGCAGAACCCGTTCACCCAGACGAACCCGCGCGTCCAGCCCGGCAGTTCAAGACCCGCGTGCCCGGTGCCGTCCGTGTCCGCGAGCTCGAAGGAACCCCGGTACAGGCCGCTGCGCCCGGACCCGTCGACCGGGACGAACGGGACGCCGGCCACCGCCGCCGCGTCCTCGAACGCGTCGAGCCGCAGCGCCCGCGCCCGTACGCCGTGCAGGAACTGGCGCTCGTGCAGCACGCCCCCGGTGATCCCCTTGGGCTCGCCGAGGCGCGGCCCGTAGTTGACCCGGCCCAGCGACTCCACCCACAGCTCGACCTCGGCGGGCCCGGCCACCGGCTCATCGAGGGTGCCGTCCTCCTCGCTCAGGACGCCCCTGCGGACACCGTCCACGTACACCACCGCCCGGTCCCTCAGGCCCGACACCCCCAGGGTGTACGGCCGTCGGGGACCCGGGACGCCGACCCGGTAGCGCACCAGGCCGCGGTCGACGCCGAGCTCCTCGAACGTGGGCGGAACACCGGACTCCGGCTGCTCCTCGTCGCCGAGTGCCTCCATGACGTCCTGCAACGACGCCCAGCCGGTCAGCGCGGCCCGCAGCGGGGCGGCGAGTCCGGCGGGCTCGTCCGGCAGTTCGGGCAGCGGTCCGTCCGCGTACTCGGCGAGGACCTTCCGCAGCAGCCAGAACTTCTCCGTGGGCCGCCCGTACTCGTCCACCGGCGCGTCGTAGTCGTACGACGTCACCGTCGGCAGGAGCTCCTGGTCCTGGAGCGGGCCCGAGCGGTTGGCGCCCGCCCAGCCGCCGAAGTTCGTCCCGCCGTGCGCCATGTAGATGTTGACCGACGCCCCGCACTCCAGGATCTCCCGCAGCGCCTCGGCGGCCTGTGCCGGATCGCGTACGACCGGCGGCGCGCCCCAGTGCTCGAACCAGCCGCACCAGAACTCCATGCACATCAGCGGGCCCGCGTCCCGGTGACGCCGGAGCACCCGGAACGCCTCGCGCGCCCCCGAGCCGAAGTTCGCCGTGGCGAGCAGACCGGGCACCGAGCCGCCCGTGAGCATGTGGTCCTCCGGCCCGTCGGAGGTGAACAGCGGGACGCTCACGCCGTACTCGCCGAGCATCGCGGCCACCTGCCGCAGATAGACCTGATCGGTGCCGTAACTGCCGTACTCGTTCTCCGCCTGGACCATGATCACCGGGCCGCCGCGGTCGATCTGCCGCTCCACGACCTGGGGCAGCAGTTCGGCGAACCAACGCCGCACCGCGCCCAGATAGCCGGCGTCGCGGGTTCGCACCCGGCGCCCGAACCCTCCGGTCACCCAGACCGGCAGACCACCGTTCTCCCACTCCGCGCAGATGTACGGACCCGGGCGGACGATCGCCCACAGGCCGGCCCGCTGGGCCGCGTCCAGGAAGCGGCCCAGTGCCGCCACGTCGTGGAACCTGCCCGGCTGCGGTTCGTGCAGATTCCACGGCACGTACGTCTCGACACAGTTCAGGCCCATCGCCCGCAGCATCGACAGCCGGTGGTCCCACTGCGCCTCGTGCACCCGGAAGTAGTGCAGGGCGCCCGACAGCAGCCGTACGGGCCGCCCGTCGAGCCGGAAGTGGTCGTCGTCGCCCACCGTGAAGTCAGCCATCGTGCTCGTTCTCTCCTGTGCGGGCGGTCCCGGAGTGCCCTGCTCCGCGACCGGTACGGCCGGAATGCGGCACGTGTGACGGAGCGGGTGAACCCGGGAGGAATGTCGCGACCCAGCCTCACCCCCTGGCGTGCGGCCGGTCCATGGACAAAGATCATTGCTGTTTGGACGCAGCACATCGCTGTCGGCGCACGACGCGAGAACCGGGGAGCGAAAGCCGATGTACCACACCTGGATGCGCTTCTTCACCCCGAGCCCGCTCCACCACCGCCTCGGCCTGGTCTGCCTCGGGGTGGGCCTCCAGCACGGCGCGCTGCCCACCGTCGGGCCCCGCACCCTGGACCACCACGTGGCCGTGGTCATCAACTCGGGCAGCGGCTGGTTCGCCGGGCCGGACGGGCGGCGGATGCCGGTCACCGGGCCCAGCCTGATCTGGCTGACCCCGGGCACCCCGCACCACTACGGCGCCGACCCGGCCACCGGCTGGGACGAGAGCTTCGTCGACTTCACCGGCCCCGCCACCACCACGTACACCGAACTCGGCTACATCGAGCCGGACCGCCCGCTGGTCCCGCTCTCCGACACGGCGGCACCGCGGGCCGCCATCGGCCGGATGGTGCGGGCGGCGCGGCGCGGGAACCCGCTGCTGGAGGTGGAGACCGGTGCGGCCGTCCATGAGCTGCTCGTCGCGCTGCGCCGGGCCCGCGCCGATGTCAGCCCCGACGGCGACCCGGTGCTCCAGGCCATGACCCGGGACGCGTTCCAGCCGCTCTCCGTCGCCGAGCACGCCGCCCGGCACGGCATGACACCCGCCGAACTGCGCACGGCCGTCCGGCGCGGTGCGGGCTGCAGCCCCAAGGACTACCTCCTCGGCATCCGGCTCGGCCGCGCCAAGGAGCTCCTCGCCACCAGCGATCTGCCGGTCGCGGCCGTCGCCCGCCGCGTCGGGTACGACGATCCGGCGTACTTCTCCCGCCTGTTCGCCCGCCGCGTCGGCACCGCCCCGGTCCGCTTCCGCGAGCAGCAGGGGCGCAGTGTGCCGGGCGGCTGGAGCGACCGGGTGCCGGACCCCGACCACCCGCCCACGATCACTCCGTAGCCCGCTCCGCCGGACAGGCCCTAAGCTCGACGACCATGACCACGAGCGACATCGACGATTCCGTAGGCACCGAGCTGAACCGGCTGCGCGAGAGCATCGACAACATCGACGCGGCAGTTGTCCACATGCTCGCCGAGCGCTTCAAGTGCACCCAGCAGGTGGGCCATCTCAAGGCCGCCCACCAGCTCCCCCCGGCCGACCCGGCGCGCGAGGGCCGCCAGATCGCCCGGCTGCGCCAGCTCGCCGAGAGCGCCCACCTGGACCCGGCGTTCGCCGAGAAGCTGCTGAACTTCATCGTGGCCGAGGTCATCCGCCACCACGAACGCATCGCCGACGAATCGGCGAACGGCACGGCCGGCACGAGGGCGTGAGCGGCGCCGGGTCCGCCCCGGTCGTCGCCGCTCAGGGCGAGCTCTCCCCCAGCGGGCGGTCCGCCGTCTCCTCGGCCAGGGTCCCCGCCACCGCCGCGCCCACCGTCCCCAGCATCACGAACACCGCCGCGACGCTGTCTCCCGCCGCGTGGACCACCGGCCAGGATCGGGCCGAGGTCACCGCGAATGCGCTGGACCCGGGCCCACGGGCGGCGCGGGCATCTGTACCTGAGCCGCTGACGAGGGCCCGTACGAGAAGGTCCCCAGCGACAGCGTCCCACTGGGCCGGCTCGACGCTCCCGATGACGAATGGCGGATCCAGCGGCTGAGCAGTGAATTGCTCAGCGGTGATCCGGACCCGGCGTTGGACCCATGGTCCGCTGGTCGTCCAGGCGTTGCGGGCCCGGCGCCGACGACAGCCGAACATCTCCGCCGCCATCGCCGGTGTCGTCGAGTGGAACGGCACTGACGGGCGCACCATGGAAGGGCGCGAACACGACGTGGGGGTGACCTGGGCAGGAGTCCGCCAGTGGCACGTGGACGGTTGCGGATCTACCTCGGGGCCGCCCCCGGGGTCGGGAAGACGTACGCCATGCTTGCCGAGGGGCAGCGGTTGCGTGCACGGGGCACGGATGTGGTCGTCGGCTTCGTCGAGCCGCACGGGCGTCGGCCGACCGCGGCCATGGCCGACGGTCTGGAGGCGACAGCCCGCCGTACGCTGAGCCACCGCGGTGCGCTCTTCACCGAGATGGATCTCGACGCGGTGCTGGCCCGCCGTCCCCAGGTCGCGCTGGTCGACGAGCTGGCCCACTCCAATGTTCCGGGGGCCCGCAACGCCAAGCGGTGGCAGGACGTCCAGGAGCTCCTGGACGCCGGCGTCGATGTTGTCACCACGCTCAATGTCCAGCACCTGGAGTCCCTCAACGACGTGGTACGGCAGATCACGGGGGTCACCCAGCGGGAGACCCTGCCCGACGAGGTGGCCCGCCGGGCCGACCAGATCGAACTGGTCGACCTGCCACCGGAGGTGCTCCGCCGCCGCCTGGTCCATGGCGACATCTATGCGCCGGACCGCATCGAGTCCGCCCTCACTCACTACTTCCGGGTCGGTAACCTCACCGCCCTGCGCGAGATCGCCTTGCTGTGGCTGGCCGACCGGGTGGAGGAAGGGCTGCAGCGCTACCGCGCGGAACATGGCGTCGTCGCTCCCTGGGAGACCCGGGAGCGCATCCTGGTGTCCCTGAGCGGCGGGCCGGAGGGCGAGACACTGATCCGCCGTGCCGCGCGGATCAGCGCTCGTACCCCCGGCACCGAGTTGCTGGCCCTCCACGTGGTCCGGGAGGACGGACTCGCCGACGTCGACCCGGCGGTACTGGACGCCCAGCGCACTCTTGTGGAGTCGCTCGGCGGCAGCTACCACCAGACCACCGGCGAGGATGTTGTCGATGCCCTGCTCCAGTTCGCCGAGGCGGAGAACGTCACCCAGATCGTGCTGGGCGCGAGCCGGCACGGTCGCCTCGCCTCCCTCCTGAGAGCAGGTGTGGGAGAGCGGACGATCAAGGGGTCCGGCCCCATCGACGTGCACATCGTCACCCATGGGGAGGCGGCAGGGGCTGCTGCGTCGAGGCTTCCGCATCCGAGCCGTGGCACGGGCCCGAGACGGTACTGGGCTGCGCTGGTCGGTGCCGTGGTGCTGCTGCCTGTACTGACGCTCCTGCTGACCGCGGTGCGTGGCCACCTCGGCCTCTCCAGCGACCTGGTGATCTATCTGCTCGCCGTCGTCGTGGTCGCCCTGGTCGGAGGGCTCTACCCCGCGTTGCTCGCCGCCATTGCCGCGGCGCTGCTCGCCGACTACTACTTCACCGCACCGGTGCACTCGCTGGCCGTCGAGCGCCCGGACGCGATTGCCGCGCTCGTGGTGTTCCTTGCCACGGCCGCTCTCGTCGGCACGGCAGCGGGAACGGCTGCTCAGCGTACGCACCAGGCAGTACGCGCGACATCTGAGGCGAGAGCGCTGAGCCGTCTGGCCGCCGCCATGATGCGTGGCCAGGACCTGACGGCACTGGTGGAGCAGATCCGGGAGAACTTCGGTCTCAGTGCGATCAGCCTGCTCGAAAGGGACCCGGAAGCATCTCCCGTGCCCCGCTGGTACGTGGTCGCCAGCGCCGGGGAGCGGCCACCGGAAAAGCCCTACGAGGCGGATGTGGAAAGCCCCGTCGACGACAATCTCACGCTGGCCGCGCGCGGCTCGGGACTGAGTACGCAGGACCAACGCGTCCTCGCTGCGTGCGCCGCCGAACTGGGGCTGGCACATGCGCGAGGGCGGATCGCCGGGTGTTCCGGTGGCACGGACGCCTTCGCTGACGCCGAACGTACCCGGGCATCCCTGCTTCTCGCGGCAGGACGCGATCTGCGTGCTCCGCTGCACACGGCCGAAGAAGCACTCGTGCGCCTGCGGAGTCGACGCGCCGTCGGGACTGTCCCGGAGGAGGCGCAGTTGCTGGAAGCTGCCCGTGCGGCGGTGCACCG
The DNA here is from genome assembly GCF_036226405.1 of Streptomyces sp. NBC_01260. NCBI lineage: Bacteria > Bacillati > Actinomycetota > Actinomycetes > Kitasatosporales > Streptomycetaceae > Streptomyces > Streptomyces sp. NBC_01260. The sequence goes on from NZ_CP108464.1 coordinate 6,524,140, forward strand.
TGCGGCGCAGCTGGTCACTGATCTCGACGATGTGAGCCGTCTGCACGCCGGGGCACTCGATCTCTACCTCCGCCCGGTCGACCTCAACGAGATGCTGGGTGCTGCCTTGGACGACCTCGGGCCCGGCGGTCACTCGATCATTCTGCGCCTGCCGGAACAGCTGCCCGACGTGATCGCCGACGCCGCTCTCCTCACCCGTGCGCTGACCGCCCTGGGGGCCGACGCATTGCGTCACAGCCCGTCGGACCGGCCCCCCGTCGTCACCGCCGGGGTCCAAGCCGGCCGCGTGATGATTCGGGTGGAGGACGGCACGCCCGACCGGGGCCCGGAACCGGGCCCCGGGGCTTCCCGGGCTCCGGGTCCCAGGGCCGGCAGCCTGGCCGTACGGCTGTCGCGCGACTTGGCCGAGGCCATGGACGGGACCCTGGAGACGGCCGCTGAGAGCCCCGGTTTCTCGGTGATGCTCACTCTTCCGAGCTCCGCGCCCGGCGGCAGCGCGACATCCAGCCGCAACGAGTGAATCCACGCACGTCACCGTCATCCCATCGGCGTACAGGGTGGCAGGGTAATTCCGACGCCAACTGATATAGCGTCATAAATGAATTGATCTCGTTTCCGGATCAACTCCATATGCCAGTCGGGAGGGCCCGAAAAGTCCCGTCCCTCATGACTTTGCGGGGTGCTTCGCGGGTGTCGGACATCGCGTACATCGGCCTCACGGCAGTGGTGTTCGCCCTCATCGGCCTGGCCGCCAAGGGGGTCGGACGCCTGTGAACGTGGAAAACGTCGTCGGCCTGATCGTTGCCGCGTGCCTCGTGATCTACCTGGTCATCTGCCTGATCTTCCCAGAGAAGTTCTAGGAGAAAGCCCGGATGAACGACACCCTCGCGGGCTGGCTCCAGGTGCTTGCCCTGGTGGTCGCGCTAGGTCTCTCATTTCGCCCGATGGGCTCCTACATGGCCCGCGTCCTGACCGCTGATCACCACGGGCGGGTCGAACGCCTGGTTTACCGGGCAGGCGGAGTGAACGGCGACGCCGACCAGAAGTGGTCGGTCTACCTGCGGAGCATCCTGGCCTTCTCAGCCGTATCGGTACTGTTCCTGTACGCATTTCTGCGCCTGCAGAACCATCTCCTGCTGTCCCTGGGAATGAAGCCGATTGCCGCGGACCAGTCGTTCAACACCGCGGCATCCTTCGTCACCAATACCAACTGGCAGTCGTATTCGGGTGAGTCGGCGATGGGGCATCTGGTCCAGATGGCGGGCCTCGCGGTGCAGAACTTCGTCTCCGCAGCCGTGGGGATTGCCGTCGTCGCCGCGCTGATCCGGGGCTTCAACCGGAAGAAGACCGATCGCGTCGGGAACTTCTGGGTGGACCTGACACGGATCGTGCTTCGCGTTCTGCTGCCACTGGCTTTCGTCTTCGCGATCGTTCTGGTGGCTGCCGGTGCCGTTCAGAATTTCCACGGAGTCCACGACATCACCACCATCGCGGGCGGGCACCAGGGCCTGACCGGAGGCCCCGTCGCCTCCCAGGAGTCCATCAAGGAACTGGGCACCAACGGCGGTGGTTTCTACGCCGCGAACTCCGCGCACCCCTTCGAGAACCCCAACGCCTTCACCAACCTGATCGAGATCTACCTCATGCTGGTCATCGCGTTCTCGCTCCCGCGGACTTTCGGGACGATGGCCGGCGACCACCGCCAGGGATACGCCGTCGTCGCCGTGATGGCATTGATCTGGGGCGCGTCGGTCGCCATCGTCACCGCCAACGAGCTGCACAGCGTCAGCAGCACCGCCGGTCACGCGGCCGGCGGAATGATGGAGGGCAAGGAGACGCGGTACGGGATCTGGGCCTCGGCCCTGTTCGCCGTGTCCACCACCCTCACGTCGTGCGGAGCGGCCAACTCCTCCCACGACTCGTACACGCCGGGCGGCGGCGGCATGACGATCTTCAACATGATGCTGGGGGAGATCGCGCCCGGCGGCGCCGGGTCCGGGCTCTACGGGATCCTGATCCTGGCGATCGTCGCGGTCTTCGTCGCCGGACTGATGGTCGGCCGGACACCCGAGTACCTGGGCAAGAAGCTCCGGGGCCGGGAGATGAAGTTCGCCTCGCTCTACATCCTGACCACGCCCGCGGTCGCACTGGTGGGGGCGGGGCTGGCGATGGCGCTCCCGGGGGAGAGGGCGGCCATGCTCAATTCCGGTCCGCACGGCTTCTCCGAGGTCCTGTACGCCTTCGCGTCGGCCGCGAACAACAACGGCTCGGCGTTCGCAGGGCTGAGCGTGAACACCGTCTGGTACAACACCACACTTGGTGTGGTCATGCTCGTCGGCCGGTTCCTGCCCATGGTGTTCGTCCTGGCGCTCGCCGGCTCGCTCGCAGAGCAACAACCTGTTCCGGTCACCGCGGGCACCCTGCCCACTCACCGGCCGCAGTTCGTCGGGCTGTTGACCGCAGTGATCCTCATCGTTGTCGGTCTGACCTACTTCCCCGCGCTCGCGCTCGGACCCCTGGCGGAGGGCCTGCACTGATGTCCACGACCGCCGCTCCCGCTCCCACCCCGCCCGGTGCCGGGCGTCAGCAGCATCGGGTCCCGGGCGGACTGCTCGACCCCCGGCAGCTTCTGACGTCCTTCCCCGACGCCCTGCGCAAGCTGGATCCGCGGGTGATGGTCCGCAACCCCGTCATGTTCGTGGTGGAGGTCGGGGCGGTGCTGACCACGCTGTCGGCCATCAGGGCGCCCAGCGTCTTCGCCTGGGTGATCACGGGATGGCTCTGGCTGACATCCGTCTTCGCCAACCTCGCCGAAGCAGTGGCCGAGGGGCGCGGCAAGGCCCAGGCGGAGACTCTCCGACGGGCCAGGACGACGACGGTGGCCCGCCGTCTCACCGGCTGGCGGCCAGGCGCGACCGACGCCGCGGAGCAGGAGGTTCCCGGCGCCGCTCTCCGTCTGGGTGATCACGTCGTCGTCGAGGCCGGGCAGACCATCCCCGGCGACGGAGATGTGGTCGAGGGCATCGCGAGCGTCGACGAATCGGCCATCACGGGCGAGTCTGCGCCGGTGATCCGCGAATCGGGTGGCGACCGGTCGGCGGTCACGGGCGGTACCAAAGTGCTCTCGGACCGGATCATCGTGAAGATCACCTCGAAGCCGGGGGAGACCTTCATCGACCGGATGATCGCACTCGTGGAGGGGGCCGCGCGGCAGAAGACGCCGAACGAGATCGCGCTCAACATCCTGCTGGCATCCCTCACGATCATCTTCCTGATCACGGTGGCGACCCTGCAGCCCTTCGCCGTCTTCGCCGGGGCGGAGCAGACCATCGTCGTCCTTGTCTCCCTCGTGGTGGCCCTTATCCCCACGACGATCGGCGCACTGCTCTCGGCGATCGGCATCGCGGGCATGGACCGGCTCGTGCAGCGCAACGTGCTGGCGATGTCCGGGCGTGCGGTGGAGGCCGCGGGCGACGTGAACACCCTCCTGCTCGACAAGACCGGCACCATCACCCTCGGCAACCGCCAGGCCGCCGAGTTCCTGCCGGTGGGCGGGGTGAGCATCGAGGAACTCGCGGATGCCTCGCAGCTGTCGTCAATCGCCGACGAGACACCCGAGGGCCGCTCGATCGTCGTCCTCGCCAAGCGGCGGTACGCGCTACGCGGCCGTAGCGAGGGAGAGCTGGCCCAGGCACGGTTCGTACCCTTCACCGCTCAGAGCCGGATGAGCGGAGTCGATATCAACGGTCCTCAGGAGAAGCTGTCTTTGCGCAAGGGAGCGGCGACGGCAGTGATGCGCTGGGTCCGTGACAACGGCGGCCACCCCACGGCAGAGGTCGGCGGCATCGTCGACGGCATCTCCGCGAGCGGCGGCACCCCGCTGGTCGTCGGCGAAGTGACCCGGCACGGCGACGCGCCCGGCGCCCGCATCCTCGGTGTCATCCACCTCAAGGACGTCGTCAAGGCAGGCATGCGCGAACGCTTCGACGAACTGCGCCGCATGGGCATCAAGACCGTCATGATCACCGGCGACAACCCGCTGACCGCGCGCGCCATCGCCGAGGAGGCCGGTGTCGACGACTTCCTCGCCGAGGCCACGCCCGAGGACAAGATGGCCCTCATCAAGCGCGAGCAGGCGGGCGGCAAACTCGTCGCGATGACCGGCGACGGCACGAACGACGCCCCGGCGCTCGCCCAGGCGGATGTCGGCGTGGCCATGAACACCGGCACCTCGGCCGCCAAGGAGGCCGGGAACATGGTGGACCTGGACTCCGACCCGACCAAGCTGATCGAGATCGTCGAGATCGGCAAGCAGCTGCTGATCACCCGTGGTGCGCTGACGACGTTCTCCATCGCCAACGACGTCGCGAAGTACTTCGCGATCATCCCGGCCATGTTCGCGGCTGTCTACCCGGGCCTGGACAAGCTCAACATCATGCGACTGCACAGCCCGACCTCGGCGATCGCCTCCGCGATCGTCTTCAACGCGCTGATCATCATCGCTCTGATCCCGCTGGCGCTGCGCGGCGTGCGCTACCGGCCGTCCTCCGCGGCGACACTGCTCAGCCGCAACATCTGGATGTACGGGCTCGGCGGGCTGGTACTGCCCTTCGTCAGCATCAAGCTGCTCGATCTCCTCATCCAGTTCATCCCCGGCCTGCGCTGACAGACGTCCGACGAGAGAAGAAGGCGATCCCAGGGTGTGCGCCCACCTTCCCCCCGTACTCCAGCACCATCTGACCGCCTTGCGGATGCTGCTGGCCTTCACCGTGATCACCGGCATCGCCTATCCGCTGCTCGTCACCGGCATCTCCCAGGCCGGTCTCTCCGACCGGGCCAACGGCTCGCTGCTGACGACGAACGGCACGCCGGTGGCCTCCAGCCTGATCGGCCAGAACTTCTCCCTGCCGAAGAAGAATCCCCAGGACGAGAAGGAGACACTGCGCCCCGACCCCAAGTGGTTCCAGCCCCGCCCGTCCGCCGGCGGCTACGACCCCACGGTCTCCGGTGCCTCCAATCTGGGCCCGAACAACACCGACCTGATCAAGACCGTCAAGGACCGCCGCGCAGCCGTCGCCGCCTTCGACGGGGTCCAGCCCGCGTCCGTCCCCGCGGACGCCGTCACCGCCAGCGGCTCGGGTCTCGACCCGGCGATCTCGCCGGCGTACGCCCACGAACAGGTGGACCGCGTCGCGAAGGCCCGTCATCTCGCCCCCGCCAAGGTCAAGGCACTGGTCGCCCGACACGTCCAGGGACGTGTACTCGGATTTCTGGGTCAGGAACGCGTCAATGTCGTCGAACTCAACCACGGTCTGGCCAGGCTGACGTGACCAGAATGCGGGGAGGACCGGACTCGTGCCCGTCCGCACCACGGCCCGCTGATCACCCGCCGGCCAAACCGCCGGGCCAGCACGCCCCGGCCTCAATTCCCCCCAGGGCCGTAAGCCCTCGAAGGACCTGTTACGAACCCGCTCAGCCCGCCGCGAACCCGCCTGCACACCGCGCACCGCATACGGCAGCATGGGCCCATGTCCGTACTGATGCGCGATGAAGCGCAGACCCGAGCCCAGTTCCTCGACGTACAGCGGTACACGATCGACCTCGATCTGACCGCGGGGGAGGAGACCTTCGACTCCCGCACCCTCATTCGGTTCACCGCCCTCGCGGACGGCGACACCTTCGTCGAGATCAAGCCCGCCACCCTGCGCTCGATCAGCCTCGACGGGCACCCACTCGACCCCGCGGACCTCGACGGCAACCGGTTCCCGCTCACCTCCCTGACCAGCGGCGAACACGAACTCCGCATCGACGCCGCCATGCGCTACTCCCGCACCGGCGAAGGCATGCACCGCTTCACCGACCCCGCCGACAACGAGACCTACCTCTACACCCAGCTCTTCATGGAGGACGTCCAGCGCGTCTTCGCCGCGTTCGACCAGCCCGACCTCAAATCCGTCTTCGCCCTCACCGTCACCGCCCCCGAAGGCTGGACCGTCCTCGGCAACGGCACCGCCCAGCACACCGGGGACGGCCGCTGGACCATCGCCCCCACACCGCCGATCTCCACCTACCTCGTCGCCGTCGCCGCCGGCCCCTGGCACTCCGTGACCACCGAACACGCCGGACTGCCCTTCGGTATCCACTGCCGCCGCTCCCTCGCCCCCCACCTCGACACCGACGCCGAGGAAATCCTCGACATCACCCGCGCCTGCTTCGACCGGTTCCAGGAGAAGTTCGACGAGCCCTACCCCTTCGACTCCTACGACCAGGCCTTCGTCCCCGAATTCAACGCGGGCGCCATGGAGAACCCCGGCCTCGTCACCTTCCGCGACGAATTCATCTACCGCTCCGCCGTCACCGACACCGAGCGCCAGGTCCGCGGCATGGTCATCGCCCACGAAATGGCCCACATGTGGTTCGGCGACCTCGTCACCCTCGCCTGGTGGGACGACATCTGGCTCAACGAGTCCTTCGCCGAATACATGGGCTACCAGACCCTCGCCGAAGCCACCCGTTTCACCGACACCTGGGTCGACTTCGGCGTCGCCCGCAAGGGCTGGGGCTACGACGCCGACCAACGCCCCTCCACCCACCCCGTCGCACCCGACCCGGCCGCCGTCCCCGACACCGCCTCCGCGATGCTCAACTTCGACGGCATCTCCTACGCCAAGGGCGCATCCGCCCTGCGCCAACTCGTCACCTGGCTCGGCGAGAAGGACTTCCTGGCCGGTATCAACACCCACTTCGCCCGCCACAAATTCGGCAACGCCACCCTCGCCGACTTCATCGACAACCTCGCATCCGCCACCGACCGCGACGTCCACGCCTGGGCCGGCCAGTGGCTGCGCACCACCGGAGTCGACACCCTCACCCCGCACATCACCGAAACCGACACCACCTGGTCCCTGGCCGTCGACCACCACGGCTCCCGCCCCCACCGCATCGCCGTCGGCACCTACGACCACGCCATCGACACCCAGTCCGGCCCCGACCGGCTCGTCCTGCGCGACCGCTTCGACATCGGCATCCCCCAGGACGACGCCCCCACCACCCGCCCCGGCCGCCGCCCCGCCCTCGTCGTCCTCAACGACAGCGACCTCACCTACGCCAAGGTCCGCCTCGACCCGGACTCCTGGAACACCGTCCTGAGCAGCCTCTCCGGCATCCCCGACGCACTCACCCGAGCCGTCGTCTGGAACACCGCCCGCGACATGGTCCGCGACGGCGAACTCGCCCCCGCCACCTACATCGAGGCCGCCCGCACCCACCTCCCGCACGAAACCGACCTCGCACTCCACCAGGGCGTCCTCACCTTCGCCGACACCCAGGTCGCCGGACGCTACCTCAGCCCCGAAGACCGCCCGGCCGCCCTCACCACCCTGAGCGCCCTGTGCCGCGACCTCATCCGCCGCACCGAGGACGGCAGCAACCCCGGCCTCCGCCTCATCGCCGTACGCCACCTCATCGACGCCGCCACCCAGCCCGACGCCATCCAGGGCTGGCTCACCGAAGGCACCGTCCCCGGCGGACCCGAACTCGACGCCGAACTGCGCTGGCGCATCCTCACCCGCCTCGCCGTCCTCGGCGCCACCGACGAATCCGCCATCGCGGCCGAACTCGGCCAGGACCCCAGCGCCACCGGCCAGGAAGGCGCCGCCCGCTGCCGCGCCGCCCTGCCCACCCCCCAGGCCAAGGCCGCGGCCTGGCAGGCCATGTTCACCGACGACAGCCTCTCCAACTACCTCTTCAGCGCCATCGCGCAGGGCTTCTGGCAACCCGAACAGACCGACCTCGTCAGCGCGTACGTGCCCCGCTACTACCCCGAGGCAACGAAACTCGCCGTCCGCCGCGGACCCGCCATCGCCGAAGCCGCCGGACGCTACGCGTTCCCCGCGTACGCCATCGACGCCAACAGCCTCCACCTCGGCGAAGAGGCACTCACCGACCAGGCACTCATCCCCGCCCTGCGCCGCAAACTCGCCGACCAGATCGACGACCTGCGCCGCGCCCTCGCCGTCCGCGACGCTCACTGACCCGGACCCGGCGAACCCGCACCACCCGTGCCCGGCCCGCCCTCACCACCGAGGGCAGGCCGGGCACACCCGTGCGCGGGGACGGGGCACCGAGGAGCGGCGCCGAGGGGGAGTGCCGGCAGCCGGCCGGTCGCCGGTACTGCCGGGCCGGTCGGCATGATCCGGACGAGGGCCCCTAGCCCGAGCGGACCGCGGCCTCGACGTGGGCGAGCTGGGCGGCGAGGAGCTCCACGAATGCTTCGCGGCGGTCCACCCCGAGGGGGCGGACGTCGCGGGCGAAGTGGGACAGGGCGGGGAAGCGTTCGGGGTCGGCGCCCAGGACCGCGACGCGGAACAGCTCCATGCCCTGTTCGTACTCCTGGGGGGTGATGGTGCTGACCCCGGCCTCGGAGGCGATCAACGCGGAGAGGAGAACCGCGATCCGGTGATAGTGCGCCGGGATCTTCTCGTCGGGCAGCCCTGACGCCCGCAGTGCCTGCAGCACCTCTTCCATGACCAGCCGGGAACCGGTGCCGCTCGACGCATGGCGCCCCCAGACCGCGGCGAGTTGGGGCTGCTGACCGAAGGCCTCCCTCACCCGCAGGCCCAGGGCGGTGATGCGCTGCTTCCAGTCGCCCTCGGGGCGGTAGCCGTCCATGGCGGCCAGAAGAATCCGGTCGGCGACCGCGCGCAGCAGTTCGGTCTTGCTGCGGAAGTGCCGGTAGAGGCTGGAGGAATCGGTCCCGAGGGCCGCGGCGAGCTTGCGCACGCTGAACGACTCGGCGTCGCCCGTGCGCAGCAGATCCGCCGCCGCATCCAGGATCTCCTCGGTCGACCAACGCCTTCGCCCAGTCATCCCGCTCCTCTCGTCGGGTCCCAGTCTAACTGATGCACTTGGTGTTGCACGCACTGCGTGCATAATGAGGACAAGGGTGTGCCGAGCAGCCGGCAGCAGGGCTTACCGGCATGCCACCCGTGCCCCGTCACCCGGGTCGGGCGACCTGTGCGGAGCCCATCCCGGGAACCACGAAAGGACGCATGCCATGAGGAACCCACTGGATTCCGCGGAGCTGGACGCCGCCATCGAGAACGTCCACCGCGCGGGAATGCCGGGCCTGTTCGCCGAAGTACGTGACGGCGACCAGATCTGGCGCGGCGCCGCCGGTGTCGCCGATACCGCCACCGGCCGCCCCGTGACCGCGGACATGCGGCACCGCGTCGGCAGCATCACCAAGACCTTCACCGCCGCCGCGGTGCTGCAACAGGTCGAGAGCGGCCTGATCGGCCTGGACACACCGATCGGCCACTACCTTCCGGGGCTGGTACCCGGAGAGCGCGGTGACGCGATCACCGTCCGGATGCTGATCAACCACACCAGCGGTCTCGCCGAGTACCTCCCCTACGCCTACCCCTCCCTCAAGGGGTTCCCCAGGCTCGCCGACACCGGACCCCAGAGCCTGGACGACAACCGGTTCACCCGGTTCCACTCCACCGACCTCATCGAGAGGGGAGTCGGCGCACCTGCCACCGGCGCCCCGGGCAGCACACCGGGCATCTACTCCAACACCAACTACCTGCTCCTCGGCGAACTCCTGGAACACGTCACCGGCACCACGGCCCAGCAGTGCATCACCCGAAACGTCATCGAGCGCGCCGGACTCCGGAACACCGAACTCCCCACCGGGCCGTACGTCGACGGACCGCACTCACAGATCTACGAGTCGTGGCTCGGCATGATCGACCCGCCGCGCGACTACAGCGTCTACGACATGTCGTTCGTGGGACCGGCGGCCTCGCTGATATCGACCGTCACGGACCTCAACCGCTTCTACGGCATGCTGCTGGCCGGCGAGATCGTCAGCATGTCATCGCTGGCCCAGATGCAACGCACCGTCCCGGTCGTCTCCCAGGAGGGAAAGACGATCGAATACGGCCTCGGCCTGTACCCGACCGAGGCTCCCGGCCAGGCCACCTTCTGGGGCCACGGCGGCACGGCCTGGGGCGCGGGAGCGCTGACCATGACCCGCGCCGACGGCAACCGGCAGATGTCCGTCGCGCTGAACCTGCAGAGGTGGAACACCCTCGACCCCTCCGGCAATCCGCAGCCCCACCCCATCGACGCCGCCCTCGCGGCCCTCTGCCGCGTGGCGATGTACGGCTGACCCGAACCGGAGAACGTCCCCCCAAGGCGCCACCGCGCGCCCGGAGCACGCCGCCGGGGCCGGGACCACCGGTCGCTCCCGGAGCACGTCCCCCGGGCACCCGGTGGCCCCGGCCCCGGCGTTCGTGCGCCACCGCGGCCTGCGGAACCTCCTCAACAGCCCACGAACAGCCGCACCTATACCACCCGAACCCCCACCACCACGCCCCCCTCGCACACCCGTCCCCCGTTCGAGTTCAGATCACCGGGCTCACCGGCCGCGCCACCCGAAACCCGGACAAGCTGGGATGTCCACCCATGCGCTCCGAAGGGCCACCACCGCCATGCCCACCCCGCCCCTCGCCGGAGGCACCACCGGCCCCGCCGCCCTGCGCCCCCTCCTCGACACCGTGCTCACCGCACTCCAGGACGGCGCCCTCCGACGCGACGGCCCCCTCCCCGCAGGCGGCCCCGACACCGTCACCCCCCACCTGCGCACCGCCCTCCACCCCGTCATCCCCGACCACGGCACCGGCGCCCACCACGCCCTCACCACCCTCATCAGCGCCCTCACCCAAGGCGCCGCAGACCCCGCCGACCCCCTCTGCGCAGCCCACCTCCACACCCCGCCCCTCGCCCTCGCCGCAGCAGCCGACCTCGCCGCCTCCGCCCTCAACCCCTCCATGGACTCCTGGGACCAGGCACCCGCCGCCTCCGCCCTCGAAGCCGACCTCACCACCGCACTCGCCACCGAGATCTACCCCCGCCGCACCGCACCCGACGCCCTCGTCACCACCGGCGGCACCGAAGCCAACCAACTCGCACTCCTCCTCGCCCGCGAACGCCACGGCCCCGTCCAGACCATCCGCGGTGCCAACGCCCACCACAGCATCACCCGCGCCGCCTGGCTCCTCGGCCTCCCCGAACCCATCACCATCCCCGCCCCCACCGGCGTCATGGACCTCACCGCCCTCGCCGACACCCTCGCCCGACTCCAGGGACCACTCCTCGTCACCGCCACCGCAGGCACCACCGACACCGGCCAGATCGACCCCCTCAGCGACATCGCCGACCTCTGCTCCACCCACGGCGCCGAACTCCACATCGACGCCGCCTACGGCGGACCCCTCCTCTTCAGCCCCACCCACCGCAGCAAGGTCCACGGCCTCGACCGCGCCCACAGCGTCACCCTCGACCTGCACAAACTCGGCTGGCAACCCGCATCCGCAGGCATCCTCGCCGTCCCCGACCACCACCACCTCGACCCACTCCACCACCACGCCCCCTACCTCAACGCCGACGACGACACCGAAGCCGGCCTCCCCGACCTCCTCGGCCGCTCCCTGCGCACCACCCGTCGGCCCGACGCACTCAAAATCGCCGTCACCCTCCAAGCCCTCGGCCGCACCGGACTCGCCGACCTCATCGACCGCACCTGCACCGCCGCCCACCACCTCGCCGACCTCATCACCAAAACCCCCACCCTCGACCTCTACGAACACCCCACCATCACCACCGTCCTCTTCCGCCCCACCGACACCGACGACCACACCGTCGCCACCATCCGCCGCACCCTCCTCACCCGAGGCCACGCCGTACTCGGCCGCACCCACACCAACGGCCGCCTCTGGCTCAAAGCCACGCTCCTCAACCCCCACACCACCCCCCAGGACCTCCAAAAGCTCCTCGACCTCGTCACCCACCTCGCCACAGCACTCGCGAAAGGCAGCACACCCCGATGACAGCCCGGCCAGCCCGGCCAGCCCGGTCCACCCCCGAAACCGACCAGCCACACGACCTCGTCGGCATCGGCATCGGCCCCTTCAACCTCTCCCTCGCCGCCCTCGCCCACGGCATCCCCGGCGCCCCCCACCCCCTCGCCGCCACCTTCTACGAACAACGCCCCGCCTTCCACTGGCACCCCGGCCTCCTCATCGACGGCGCCAGCCTCCAAGTCCCCTTCCTCGCCGACCTCGTCACCCTCGCCGACCCCACCAGCCCCTGGACCTTCCTCAACTACCTACGCACCCGCGACCGGCTCTTCCCCTTCTACTTCGCCGAGCGCTTCCACATCCAACGCGCCGAATACGACGCCTACTGCCGCTGGGTCACCGAACAACTCCCCGGCCTCCACTTCGGCCACCAGGTCGACGCCATCCGCTGGAACCCCGAACGCGCCCTTTTCGAAGTCGACTTCACCCAACTCGACACCCACGGCGAAGCCGAAGCGCTCGGCCGCGCCCACACCCGCCACATCGCCCTCGGCGTCGGCACCGAACCCCACATCCCCGAACCCCTCAAATCCCTCGCCGAAGCCGGATCAGTCCCCGTCATCCACTCCGCCGACTACCTCCACCACCGCGAACAACTCCTCAGCGCCGAGCACATCACCGTCATCGGATCAGGACAGTCCGGCGCCGAAATCTTCCTCGACCTCCTCCGCGCCCGCCCCGCCGGCCGCGAAAAACTCCACTGGCTCGCCCGCACCCCCGCCTTCGCACCCATGGAGTACTCCAAACTCGGGCTCGAACACTTCACCCCCGACTACACCCGCTACTTCCACGCCCTCCCCGAACCCGTACGCGACGCACTCGTCCCCCACCAATGGCAACTCCACAAAGGCATCGACCACGACACCATCACCGCCATCCACGAAGAGCTCTACCGCCGCACCCTCCACGGCGGCTGGCCCGACGCCACTCTCACCCCCGGCGTCTGCGTACGCACCGCAGGCCGCGTCGCCACCACCCGCGTCGAACTCCACCTCGAACACCCCCAACAAGGCACCCGCTCCCACCTCACCACCGACGCCGTCGTCCTCGCCACCGGCTACCGCGAACGCCCCCTCGACCAGATGCTCGACGGCCTCCACACCCACCTGCGCCGCGACACCTCCGGCCGCCCCCGCATCGACGACCAGTTCCGCCTCGACCTCGACCCCGCCATCACCGGCAACATCTACGTACAGAACGCCGAACGCCACACCCACGGCGTCGGCGCCCCCGACCTCGGCCTCGCCGCCTGGCGCAGCGCCACCATCCTCAACAACCTCACCGGCACCACCGCCTACCACCTCCCGCAACGCACCGCCTTCACCACCTTCGGCCTCACCCCCCACACCCCGAAAATCCCCGCCCAAGGCCCCGCCCTCACCCCCCTCGTGCAGAGCAACTGACACCCCCGCCCCACCCCGGCACACAGAAAAGCGGCCGCCCCCAACCCAAAAGGAAAGGAGACGGCCGCCCACCACAGACCTAGAACACCGGCGTACCGTCCCGCGTCAGCCGCCAGTCCACCGAAGCGAACTGCCCACCATCCACCGAACCCTTCGCCTGCACCCACGCAATAATGGTGTTCCGGATCTCCTCCGAATTCGCCCACAACTGCTTCGCACCCGGCACATGCGGGAAGTTGCCCCCACCACTCGCCCGGTAGTTATTCACCGCCAGCACGAACTGCGCCGTCGGATCAATCGCCTTGCCCTCGAACGAAAGGCCAACAATCCGCGAACCATTCGGCTTCGCGATGTCGATGTCATACGTCAGACCCGACACCGCGTCATAATTGTAATCCGGAGTGTTGCCCGCATTCGTCAACTTCGCCGGATCCACCGGAGCGCCCGCCGCCGTCTGCACGTAATACCGCGCCGAGAACTCCAGATAGTCCTTGATCTGCGCACCCGTCAGCAAGCGCGCCTCAAGCGTGTTCTCGAACGGATACAGACCAGCCGCATCCTTGATCGTCACGTCCCCGGCCGGAATCTGCGCCGTACGCGAGAAACACGACGCCTGCGACAACACCGGCAGCGCCGCGTACGCGCCACCCGCCAGCGCCGCCTTCACCGTCTCCGCCTGGACGACATTGATCAGATCGATGATCGGCTCGTCCTTCCACGCCGCCTCGGCCGTCGTCATCGCCGCCGTCGACGTACCGATCACCTGATTGACGTACGCCACAACCTTCTTGTGCTCATCCGCCAGCAACCGCGTGATCCGCCGGTCCTCCGCCGCCGCGTTGGAGTTCAACACCTGCGACCCCGCCTTCTCGACCACCCAGCGGCCCTTCTCCCACACCAGATCGAAGTCGAACAGCGTCAGCCGCTGCCCCCACTTCAACGGCTCCGAGAGCACGACCTTCTTACCGGTCTCCTTGTTCTCCACGAAATACTCGGGGATCTCCAGATGCGCATGGCCCACCAGAATCGCATCGATCCCCGGCACCTGCTCCGCCACCAGACCCGCGGCATTCTCCACATACGGAATCTGATCACCGTACGACGACGTCCCGCTGTTCCCCGAATGCGCCGAAACGATCACCACATCCGCACCCATCGAACGCAGCCGAGGCACAAACTTCGCCGCCTGCTCCTCCAGCCCCGGGAACACCATCTTGCCGCCGACGTTCACCTTGTCCCAGATCGCGATCCCCGGATTCGTCAGCCCCAGGATCGCCACCTTCACATCCCGGCCGTGCGGCGTGCGCAGCTTCTTGATCACATACGGCGCGAACGCCGGCTTCAACGTCTTCGCATCCAGCGCGTTCGCACCCAGCAGCGGGAAGTCGCACTGCTCCTCGAACTTGCGCAGCACCGGAATGCCGTAGTTGAACTCATGGTTGCCCAGCGCCGCCGCGTCATAGCCGATCACATTCATCGCCTGCGCCATCGGATGCACCGGACCGTGCTTCGCCGTGATCGGATCGATCTTCGCGTAGTAGTACGACAGCTGCGTGCCCTGGATCGTGTCACCCGCATCGATCATCAGGGTGTTGTGACGGCCCTTCTCCCGACGCACCTGCTCCACCAGCGTCGAGATCTTCGCCAGACCGACGTCGTTGTGATCCTTGTCGTCGAACTCCTTGTCCGTGAAATAGTCCCAATTGAAGACATTTCCGTGCAGATCGGTCGTACCCATCACGGTGAACGAGTACCGCTTCTGCGGACGTCCATGACCGTGCCCATGCCCGTGACCGTGCGCCTCGGCGGGAACCGTGGCGCCCCCCGCGATCGCGACACCGGCACCGGCCGCGGCCGATGTGCCCAGGAACGTCCTTCGATTCAGCGGCATCTTGTCTCCCACATCTCAGTTCTCTCCGTACACAACGCGCGTAGACCCCGCGCACGCGTGGACAACGCGCGTAGATAATCACCCACGCACCGCACCCGGCAACACCCCCCACAGGTTTCGTTTCGATGACCACCCGCTGTCGCACCCGGGTGCCACAGTGGACCCATGACCGACACCCCGTACCCCTACGGCACCCCCGACCACCCCCGCCTCGCCGTCCGGGGCGAAGCCCATCTCGAAATCGACCCCGAAACCGCCCGCGTCGGCATCACCGTCAGCGCCCGCGGAAAAGACCGCCGCGCCGCCCTCGACGACCTCACCCGGCGCAACACCACCGTCCTCGAACTCGCCCGCACCTACGGACAAGCCGTCGAAAAGCTCGAAACCGGCACTTTCTCCATCACCCCCGAACTCACCCAGCGCGGCCGCGACGAAAAGATCCGCGCCTACCACGGCCGCGTCCACATCACCGCCGTACTCAACGACTTCACCGCACTCGGCGAATTCACCACCCGCATCGCCGACCTCGACATGACCCGCATCGACGGCCCCTGGTGGGCCCTGCGCCCCGACTCACCCGCCCACGGCGAAGCCCGCCGCCAAGCCGTACGCGAAGCCGTCCAACGCGCCCGCGAATACGCCGACGCCGTCGGCGCCCGACTCGCCGCCCTCGTCGAACTCGCCGACCTCGGCGCCGAGAACGCCGCCCCCGCCATGCCCGCCGCCCCCGGCGGCTACGGCCGCACCCGCGGATTCGCCGGCGCGGCGGCCGAACCCGCCCCCGCACTCGACCTCGAACCACAACGCCAGACCGTCCATGCCCAGGTGAACGCCCGCTTCATCATGACCCCACCAACCCTCTGACCGGAATGCTCATCCGAGCACCCCGCCGCACAATTCAACACTTGTCAAAAACCCTTCACCCAAAGGTTGTTGAGCAGTCATGCGGAGCCAATTAACTACCCGTAGGTAAGGTCTAGGCTCAAACCATGCGCCGAGCGAAAATCGTTTGCACCCTAGGACCCGCCACCGACACATATGACCAGATCAAGGCCCTGGTCGAAGCGGGAATGGACATGGCCCGCCTCAACCTCAGCCACGGCACCTATGCCGAACACGAAGAGCGCTACCACCGAGTACGCAAAGCATCCGACGAAACCGGACGCAGCGTCGGAATCCTCGCCGACCTTCAAGGCCCGAAGATCCGCCTCGGACGCTTCCGTGAGGGACCCGTACTCCTTGAACGCGGCGACGACTTCACCATCACCGTCGAGCCCATGGAAGGTGACCGCCACGCCTGCGGCACCACCTACGAAGGTCTCAACGCCGACGTCGCCCCCGGTGAACGCATCCTCATCGACGACGGCCGCGTCACCCTCGAAGTCACCGAAGTCGACGGCCCCCGCGTCCACACCACGGTCATCGAAGGCGGGATGGTCTCCGACCACAAGGGACTCAACCTCCCCGGCGTCGCCGTCTCCGTCCCCGCCCTCTCCGAAAAGGACATCGACGACCTCCGGTGGGCCCTGCGCACCGGCGCCGACATCATCGCGCTCTCCTTCGTACGCAGCGGACGCGACATCGAACCCGTCCACCGCGTCATGGACGAGGAAGGCCGCCGCCTCCCCGTCATCGCCAAGGTCGAGAAGCCCCAGGCCGTCGAGAACATCGACGACATCGTCGCCGCCTTCGACGGCATCATGGTCGCCCGAGGCGACCTCGGTGTCGAAATGCCCCTGGAGCAGGTGCCGATCGTCCAGAAGCGCGCCATCAAGCTCGCCCAGCGCAACGCCAAGCCGGTCATCGTCGCCACTCAGATGCTCGACTCGATGATCGACAACTCCCGCCCCACCCGCGCCGAGGCCTCCGACGTCGCCAACGCCGTCATCGACGGCACGGACGCGGTCATGCTCTCCGGCGAGACCAGCGTCGGCAAGTACCCCATCGAGACGGTCCGCACGATGTCCCGCATCGTCGAAGCCGCCGAGGAGGACATCCTCGCCAAGGGCCTCCCGCCGCTCACCGACCGCAACAAGCCCCGCACCCAGGGCGGCGCGGTCGCCCGCGCGGCAGCCGAGATGGGCGACTTCCTCGGCGCGAAGTTCCTGGTCGCCTTCACCCAGAGCGGCGACACGGTCAAGCGCCTCTCCCGCTACCGCTCACCGATCCCGCTCCTGGCCTTCACCCCGGACCCGGCCACCCGCTCCCAGCTGAACCTCACCTGGGGCGTGGAGACGTTCCTGGGTCCGCGCGTGGACTCGACGGACGCGATGGTGGCGCAGGTCGACGAGGAGTTGCTGAAGATCGGCCGCTGCCGGAAGGGCGACGTCGTGGTCATCACGGCCGGCTCCCCGCCCGGCGTCGCGGGCTCGACGAACCTGGTGCGGGTGCACCACATCGGCGAGGACGACAGCCCGAAGTAGCGGTCCTCAGTACTTCGGCCCGACGTGAGCGTCCATGAGGGCGACGGACGCCCGTCGGGCGACGGAGATGTTCCTGCTGTTGGGCTGCTTCCACTCGACTCCTACCTGGTCCAGCGCACCGGTGAAGAGCCCCAGGATGTCGGCCGACAGGTTGGTGAAGAAGTAGCGCGGGTACTCGTACCGTCTGCGCTCGCCACCGACGAGGCGCGTGGTCCAGTTGGTGATCCGGCAGCCGTCGGAGTGGATGAGGCCACGGACGAACTCCCAGGGGTAGGTGTCGACGATCTCCCGCTGCCAGGGTTCGAGAGCAATCCTGCGCTCGTGCTTCTTGCCGGGGCCGTGCTGCGGGAAGAAGCAGGGCCAGTGCTTGCTGAAAGCGGTGACGTACTGACAGCCCTGCCCCTGTACCCGGAAGACCTTGTTGGCCGGGCGTGCGATCCGGACTGCTTCGGCGCAGGCATCGATGAGACCCGGCCATGCGTCGGCGCATGCGATGCGAAGGGAATAGACGCCCCGCTTGAACGAGCTGATGCAGCCGTCGCCGAGATAGAGCCCCAGGAGGTAGGAGTACGCGCAGGGGTGTTCGACCTCGGTGGCTGTGTCGCCGCACCTGGGGCATGGCCTGGCTCGCCCGTCGAGTGGTTCGACGCGGGTTTGCCAGGAGCGGATCGCGGCGCGGGACGGTCCGGTTTCCTTGCTCACGGAATTGAGGCTGCGCCCTTGCGCGACCAGCGCCAGCGCTCGCTTCCGGGTCGCCATGTCGTACATGGAGCCGAGCCTTGCGCGGTGACGGGGATCCGGCGCGGGAATACCGCACCAATAGCCGGATCAAGTGAAGTTCTTCGATTCCGCTCTTACCTTGGAATCGAAGGAAAAGTGCCCCAGGTGGGATTCGAACCCACACTGTCCGCTGTTTGAGAGCGGCCTCTCTAACCAGTTGGAGTACTGGGGCCTTAGAAAGGAAGGGCTATAGCCGCCCTGCGCGTCACTACCTTACAGGAGCTGGGTAGGCTCGTGGGAGCTGTACTTGTTCTGAACCAAGGAGCCCCGTGACCACCCCCGAGTCGCCCCAGCCCGTCGCCGACGACGACAAGTCGCACGTCCCGCCGCTGACGACCCGCGTCGTCATCGCCGAGGACGAGGCGCTCATCCGCCTCGACCTCAAAGAGATGCTGGAGGAAGAGGGATACGCGGTCGTCGGTGAGGCCGGGGACGGGCAGCAGGCTGTCGAGCTGGCCCGGGAGCACAAGCCGGACCTGGTCATCCTCGATGTGAAGATGCCGGTCCTCGACGGGATCTCCGCCGCCGAGAAGATCGCGGAGGAGTCCATCGCGCCCGTCCTGATGCTCACCGCGTTCTCGCAGCGCGACCTCGTGGAGCGGGCCCGGGACGCCGGGGCGATGGCGTACCTGGTGAAGCCGTTCAGCAAGAGCGACGTGGTGCCGGCCATCGAAATGGCCGTGTCGCGGTTCGCGGAGCTGAAGGCGCTGGAGGGCGAGGTCGCGGACCTGTCGCAGCGGCTGGAGACCCGGAAGCTGGTGGACCGCGCGAAGAGCATTCTGCAGACGGACTACGGGCTGTCCGAGCCCGCCGCGTTCCGCTGGATCCAGAAGACGTCGATGGACCGGCGGCTGTCGATGCAGCAGCTCGCCGAGGCGTTGATCGAGGACGCCGAGGAGAAGAAGAAGGCGGCCGAGTAGCCCCGTACTCGAGAGAAGGCCCGCGCCCCGGAAACAGTCCCGGGGCGCGGGCCTTCCGCGTACGCGCGGTTTCAGTCCTCGCCGAGGTAGGCCTTGCGGACCGACTCGTCGTGGAGGAGGTCCGCGCCGGTGCCGGAGAGGACGATCTTGCCGACCTCCATGACGTGGCCCTCGTCGGCCAGGGAGAGCGCGGCCTGGGCGTTCTGTTCGACGAGCAGGATCGTGGTGCCCTGGGACTTGAGCTCGACGATGGTCTCCATGATCTTCTGCATCATGATCGGGGAGAGGCCCATGGAGGGTTCGTCGAGCATCAGGAGCTTGGGCTGGCACATCAGGGCCCTGCCCATGGCGAGCATCTGCTGTTCGCCGCCCGAGAGGGTGCCCGCGGCCTGCTTCCTGCGTTCCCCGAGGATGGGGAAGAGGTCGTAGGCGCGCTGGATGTCCTTCTCGATGCCCGCCTTGTCGCTGCGGAGGTAGGCGCCGAGCTGGAGGTTCTCGGTGATCGTCAGCCGGGGGAAGATGTGCCGGCCCTCGGGGGAGTGGGCCAGGCCCAGAGCGACGATCTTGTGGGCGGGGATGCCCGCCAGCGGCTTGCCCTCGAAGAGGATGCGGCCGCCGATGGGCTTGAGCAGCCCGGAGAGGGTGCGCAGGGTGGTGGTCTTGCCCGCACCGTTGGTGCCGATCAGGGTGACGACCTGGCCGGCTTCGACGCTGAAGGAGATGCCCTTGACGGCTTCGATCTTGCCGTAGGCCACGCGGAGGTCCTCGACCTCTAGCAGTGCGGTCATCGGGTGTCCTCCTCCTCGGTGCTGGTGGTGTCGGTGGTGGTTACGGCGCCCTTGGTGGCGACGGCCTCCGCGGCTTCGACCTCGGCGAGTTCCTCGGCGCCGGGGGCGCCTTCGAACGGGGTGCCGAGGTAGGCGGCGACGACGCGTTCGTCGCTCTGGACGACGTCGGAGGTGCCTTCGACGAGCTTCTCGCCCTGGACGAGTACGGCGACGCGGTCGCAGAGGTTGAAGATGAAGCGCATGTCGTGCTCGATGACGAGTACGGCGATGCCCTGGTCGCGGATGGCGAAGATGAGCTCTTCGGTGACGCGGGTCTCCTGCGGGTTCATGCCGGCGGTGGGCTCGTCCAGGAGGAGGAGGCCGGGGTCGCTGGCCAGTGCGCGGGCGATCTCCAGCTTGCGCT
Organism: Streptomyces sp. NBC_01260; assembly: GCF_036226405.1. Classification (NCBI taxonomy): domain Bacteria; kingdom Bacillati; phylum Actinomycetota; class Actinomycetes; order Kitasatosporales; family Streptomycetaceae; genus Streptomyces; species Streptomyces sp. NBC_01260. The sequence continues at coordinate 6,544,672 of NZ_CP108464.1, forward strand.
GGTCTCCGTAGGGGAGATTGCGCGCGAGGTGGTCGGCCTTGTCCTGGAGGCCGATGAACTCCAGGAGCTCCATGGCGCGTTCCCGGCTGGCGTTCTCGGCCTTGGTGAAGCCGGGGAGGCGCAGGAGGGCGGACCAGAGGCCTTCCTTGGTCCTGGTGTGGCGTCCGACGAGGACGTTCTCCAGGACCGTCATGTTGGCGAAGAGCCGGATGTTCTGGAAGGTGCGGGCGATGCCTGCCTGGGTGACGAGGTGGGGCTTGGGGGGCAGGACGGTGCCCTTGTAGCTGACCTTGCCCTCGGTGGGGACGTAGAGGCCGGTGAGGCAGTTGAAGAAGGTGGTCTTTCCGGCGCCGTTGGGGCCGATGAGGCCGACGATCTCGCCCGCGTTGACGGTGAGGTCGACGTCGTGGACGGCGGTGAGGCCGCCGAACCGCATCGTGACGCCGCTGGCGTCGAGCACGGGGGTGCCGGTCTTCGTGGTGGTGGTCATGGTGGTCACGCCCCCGCCTTGGCGATACCCGCGTCGACGTCGTCGGGCTTCCGGGGTTCCGGTACGTCGAGCTGGTCGGTCTCGTGGAATTCGAGCTGCTTCCTGCGGTCGGCGACCAGTCCTTCGGGGCGCAGGCGCATCAGGAGGATGAGTGCGACGCCGAAGAGGAAGAGCTGGTAGTCCTGCATGAACTGGAGCTTGGCCGGGATGAGGTAGAGCAGCGCCGCGCCGACCAGGGGTCCGCTGAGGGTTCCCATGCCGCCGAGGATGACGGCGGCGAGGAGGAAGGCGGAGTTCGGGGGCACGGAGCCGGCGAACTGGTACTGCTCGGGCGTCACGGTGTAGTTGACGTGCGACTGCACGGTTCCGGCGAGTCCGGCGAGGGTGGCGCCGAGGGCGAAGGCGAGCAGCTTGAGCCGGAAGGCGTTGATGCCCATGGCGGTGGCCGCGGTCTCGTCCTCGCGGATGGCGACCCAGGCGCGGCCGATGCGGGATTCCCCGGAGCGGCGGAAGACGAGGACGACGACGGCGGTGAAGACGAGCATGAGCAGGTAGTAGTTGGCCGACCTGCCGAGGGTGAAGCCGCCGATGTCGTGCTTGAGCCCGAAGTCGATTCCGAAGAGGTTGAGGTCGGGGATGCTCGGGATGCCCTGGGAGCCGTTGGTGAGGTCGGGTCCGCTGTTGCCGTTGAGGTTGTTCACGGTGAGGCGGAAGATTTCACCGAAGCCGAGGGTGACGATGGCGAGGTAGTCGCCGCGTAGTCGCAGGGTTGGTGCGCCGATGAGTACGCCGAAGACGAGTGAGGCCCCGGCGCCGGTGAGGACGGCGGCCCAGAAGGGGAACTCGACGCCGATGGCCGACATGGTGGAGCCGGAGACCAGGGCGGCGGCGTAGGCGCCGACGCCGAGGAAGGCGACGTATCCGAGGTCGAGGAGGCCGGCGAGGCCGACGACGACGTTGAGGCCGAGCGCGACGGTCGCGAAGATGAGGATGTTGGCGCCGATGAGCGCGTATTCCTCTTTCTGCTGGGTGAAGGGGAAGCAGACGGCTGCGACGAGGGCCGCGGTGAGGGTGATGTTGCGGTGCTTCGCGGTCATCGCGGTGATGCGGGAGATGAGTCCGGCACGGTTCAGCGCGGTGAAGGCGAAGGCGGCGGTGATGAGGAAGCCGATGAACAGTTCGGTGTAATCGGTGTCGACGCCGTAGGCGAAGATGTAGAGGCCGATGCCGAAGGTTATGGCGATGGTGAGGATTTCGGCCCAGGCGGGGAGGGGCGCGGCGCGGCGGGCGGGCGGTGCGCTGAGGCCGTTGCGGAAGCGCTGCCAGCCGGCGTCGGGGTTTCCGGTGTCGGGGAGGGGCTGGTCGGCGGGGAGTCCGTGGGCGGCTATGACGGCGATGAGTGAGCCGATGCCGCTGACCCAGGCGCCGGGTTCGAGGTTGACGACGCCGCCGAGGTCGTAGGTGATGGCGCCGATGGTGTAGGCGGTGGTGCCGAAGGTGCCGAGTGCCAGGAGGCGGACGGGGCTGTTGGTGCCGCCGGGGGTGAGCCAGCCGAGGCCGCGGATGCCGTACCCGGAGAGGGCGAGGAGCAGGGTGAGCGCGGCGCTGATGAGGGTGAGGACCTGGAGGCCGCCGGGGTAGCCGGTGACGGTGAGGTCGCCGGGGAACTGATCGGTCCAGGTCCAGGCGAGGAAGGTGCCCACGAGGGCGACGGCTGCGCCTGCCGTGGTGGCGATGCGGGCCGCGGGGGCGGGCATCGGGATCAGGGCGGTGGCGGGGGGCGTGGTGGTGTTGTTGGTGGTCATCCGTATCACGCCCGATCCGCGACGCGTTCGCCGAGCAGGCCCTGGGGGCGGAGCAGCAGGACGATGATGAGGAGGACGAAGGCCCATACGTCCTTCCAGGCGCCGCCGCCGAAGAGTTCCATGCCGGGGACGTCGCTCATGTAGCCGGTGGCGAGTGATTCGGCGATGCCGAGTACGACGCCGCCGAGCATGGCGCCGTAGATGTTGCCGATTCCGCCGAGTACGGCTGCGGTGAAGGCCTTGAGCCCCATGATGAAGCCCATTTTGAAGCCGATCTGGCCGTTCTTGAGCCCGTAGGCGACGGCGGCGACGGCTGCGAACGCGGCACCGATGGCGAAGGCCATGACGATGATGCGGTCGGTGTTGATCCCCATGAGCTTCGCGGTGTCGGGGTCCTGGCTGGTGGCCTGCATGCCGCGGCCGGCGCGGGTCTTGGAGACGAAGAGGCCGAGGGCGATCATGCAGACGGGTGCGGTGATGAGGACGAAGATGTCGCCGCGTTGGATGTGGGCGCCGAAGATGTCGATCGCTTCGCCCTTGAACTGCGGGAAGGAGCGGTCCTTCTTGGCGTCGGGGTACCACTTCCAGATGGCCTGCTGGAGGGCCAGGGAGAGTCCGATGGCCGTGATGAGCGGGGCCAGTCGCGGTGCGTTGCGCAGCGGCCGGTAGGCGAAGCGTTCGGCGGCTGTGCTGATCGCGACGGAGCAGATGACGCCGCCGATGATCATGAGGGGGATGATTGCGAGGAGGTTGGTGCCGGCCGGCATCCAGAGGTAGACGGTGAGGGCCCCGAAGCCTCCGATCATGAAGATCTCGCCATGGGCGAAGTTGATGAGCTGGATGATTCCGTAGACCATCGTGTAACCGATCGCGATGAGTCCGTACATCGCGCCGAGGATGAGTCCATTGGCCAGCTGTTGCGGCAGTTCGTGCACCGCAGGGCCTCCGTGGAGTGGTTCGGATATGGCACCGCGCGGGAGCGCTCTTGGCGCCCCCGCGCGGTCTGGTGTCAGTCAGTGCGTGACCGGGGAGCTTGTTACGGCTTGTAGGCCTCGCTGAGCTTGGACGTCCACTTGCCGCCGTTGACCTGGTAGGCGGTCATCATGGTGTTGGTGGTGTCGCCGAACTCGTCGAACGAGACGGGGCCGGTGACGCCGTCGAACTTGACCTTGCTCATCGCGGCGAGGACCTTGGCGCGGGCGTCGTCGGGGAGCTTGCCGTCGTTGTCGGCGACGGCGATCTTGACGGCCTCGATGATGGACCAGGTGGCGTCGTAGGTGCCGCCGCCGTAGGCCTCGTAGGCGTCCTTGTATCCGGCCGTCTTGTAGTTCGCGATGAAGGTCTTGGCGGAGTCGAGCTCCTCGACGGGCTTGCCGACGGAGGTGGCGATGTCGCCCTGGGCCTTCTTGTTGAGCTTGATGAAGTCGGCGCTGTACATGCCGTCGCCGCCCATGAGGGGGATCTTGACGCTGTCCTTGAGCTGCTGGCTCAGGGGCGCGCCGGCGGGGTACTCACCGCCGTAGTAGACGGCCTTGGCGCCGGACTTCTTGACCTTGGTGACGACGGCGTTGAAGTCGCGGTCGTCGGGGTTGACGTGGTCGGCGCCGACGATCTTGCCGCCGAGGCCGGTGAAGGTCGCCTTGAAGGAGGCTGCGAGACCGGCGCCGTAGGGCTTCTGGTCGTCGATGAGGTAGACCTGCTTGATCTTCGCGTTGTTGTAGAGGTACTTCGCTGCGAAGGCGCCCTGGATCTGGTCCGTGGTGGCGGTGCGGAAGTAGGTCTTGAAGGGGCGCTTCTTGTCGCCGGTCTTCCAGTTCTCGCCCTGGGTCAGTTCGGTGCCCGTGTTGGCGGGGGAGACCTGGGTGAGGCTGGCGTCGTTGAGCGGCTTCTGCATCGACTGGGAGACGCCGGAGTTCAGGGGGCCGACGACGCCGAGGACGGTGTCGTCGTCGATGAACTTCTGGGCGTTCTGCTGGCCGACGGAGGGCTGTGCCTGGTCGTCGAGGGGCTTGACGACGAAGTTGATGCCGGGGACGGTCTTGTCCTTGTTCGCCGTCTTGGCGGCGAGGTCGGCGGAGTTCTTGATGCCGAGGCCGAGGGCGGACAGGTCACCGGTGATGGGTGCGTCGACGCCGATGACGACGGTCTGGTTGCCGCCGCTGTCGCTGCTCTTCTTGTCGTCGTCGCGCGACCCGCAGGCGGTGAGTGTCAGTGCTCCTGTGGTGAGCACTGTGGTGAGGATGAGCAAAGAACGGTGTCGCACGAAAAGTCCTTTCCCTGGCGCGGCCTCCTCTGCTTGAGGTGCCGTGTCGTTCGCCGGGCCGTACGGGTCGGTACAGGGCCGTGCCGCAGACGCGCCCGGCGGCGCGGTGACTGGCGGTGACTCTAAGGGCAGGGGCGGGGGTCGGGGATGGGTCAGCCGAATGATGTGACTGTCTTGTTATGCCTTTGAGGAAGGCTTGAGGTGGCTGTGTGGACATGTACGGCTTTTTACCGGACGGTGAAGTGACCGCATTCTGAGAACGCGCAGCTCTGCTAAGGGGCTTGAACCGATCTTGCTGCTGTCGCGCGGTGGGGGTGCTGGAGGGCGCGTGAGCGCGCGCGGAAGTGCCCGGCGCCTGCGGGGCCGGGTTCATCGGGCTGCGTCGGGGCGGGTGCACATGGCGCGATTGTTACGCAGTGTTACATCGGGGGCCGGTGCGGTCGACGCGGGGTGGCGGGTGTGCAGGCGGGGCGGAGTGCTGAGTGGGCCACAGAACGGGGTTTGTGGTCAAGGTTGTTGGCCGGTGTCGATGTGCAAGTTCGGTGTGTGGAGCCGTGGTTGTGGGCGGATATGGCGCTGCCCGGCCGGTTTGCGGTCCGGCCGGGCAGTGGTGGTGCGGGGGTGCCGGAGGGTCAGGAGCTTTCGGCCTTGGGCGCGTCACGCAGGAGGCAGGTGAGCCGGGCGGTGCAGACGCGCTTGTCGTCTTCGTCGGTGATGACGATCTCGTACGTGGCGGTGGTGCGGCCGCGGTGCACGGGGGTGGCGACGCCGGTGACGAGCCCGCTTCGTACCCCTCGGTGATGGGTGCAGTTCAGGTCGACGCCGACGGCGAGTTTGGTGGCGCCGCCGTGGAGCATGGTGCCGACGGAGCCGAGGGTTTCGGCGAGGACGGCGGAGGCGCCGCCGTGGAGGAGCCCGTAGGGCTGGGTGTTGCCTTCGACGGGCATGGTGCCGACGACGCGGTCCGCGGAGGCCTCGGTGATCCGGACGCCCATGCGTTCGCCGAGGTGGCCGGCGGAGAAGAGGGCGGGCAGGTCGACGCCCAGGGCGGCGTACTCGTCGATGATCTCCTGGGGGAACTTGGGTGCGGTGTGCTCGCCCATGGGGTCCGGCTCCGTCTCTCTGCGGTGGTTCGTTGCTGTGTGCGTTGTTCTTATCAGACGGCTGAGCGGACGCTTAGTGCGCGCTCGCGGTGAGGGCCGCCGCGCGGTGTCAGCGCAGGTTCTCGAAGCGGATCACGACGGACTTGCTGGCGGGGGTGTTGCTGGTGTCGGCGGTGGAGCCGAGGGGGACCAGGACGTTGGTCTCGGGGTAGTAGGCGGCGGCGCAGCCCCGGGCGGTGGGGTAGTGGACGATGCGGAAGCCGGGGGCGCGCCGTTGCGTTCCGTCCTTCCATTCGCTGACGAGGTCGGCGTGGGCGCCGTCGGTGAGGCCGAGGGCGGCGGCGTCGTCGGGGTTGACGAGGACGACGCGGCGGCCGCCCTTGATGCCGCGGTAGCGGTCGTCGAGGCCGTAGATGGTGGTGTTGTACTGGTCGTGGGAGCGCAGGGTCTGCAACAGGAGCCGTCCTTCGGGGAGTTCGGGGTACTCGACGGGGGCGGCGGTGAAGTTGGCCCTGCCGGTGGCGGTGGGGAAGCGGCGGGAGTCGCGGGGGCCGTGCGGGAGGGTGAATCCGCCGGGGTGGGCGACGCGTGCGTTGAAGTCCTCGAAGCCGGGGACGACGCGGGAGATGCGGTCGCGGATCGTCGCGTAGTCCTTCTCGAACTCCTCCCAGGGGGTGGTGGAGGCGGGTCCGAGTACGGCGCGGGCGAGGCGGGCGACGATGGCGGGTTCGGAGAGCAGGTGGGGGCTTGCGGGGGTGAGGTTGCCGCGGGAGGCGTGCACCATGCTCATGGAGTCCTCGACGGTGACGAACTGCTTGCCGCCCGCCTGGACGTCCTTGTCGGTGCGGCCCAGTGTGGGCAGGATCAGGGCCCGGGTGCCGGTGACCGCGTGGGAGCGGTTGACCTTGGTGGAGACGTGCACGGTGAGGCGGGCGTTGCGCATGGCGGCCTCGGTGACGTCGGTGTCGGGGGAGGCCGCGACGAAGTTGCCGCCCATGGCGAAGAAGACCTTGGCGTCGCCGTCGCGCAGTGCCTGGATGGAGCGGACCACGTCGTAGCCGTGGTGGCGCGGCGAGGTGATGCCGAATTCCTTGTCGAGGGCGTCCAGGAATGCGGGTGCGGGCCGTTCGAAGATGCCCATGGTGCGGTCGCCCTGGACGTTGGAGTGGCCGCGTACGGGGCAGACTCCGGCGCCGGTCCGGCCGATGTTGCCGCGCAGCAGGAGGAAGTTGACGACTTCGCGGATGGTCGGCACGGAGTGCTTGTGCTGGGTGAGGCCCATGGCCCAGCACACGATGGTGCGCTTCGAGGCGAGGACCATCGCGAGGGCCTGTTCGATGGCGGCGCGGTCGAGGCCGGTGGCGGCGAGGGTCTCGTCCCAGTCCGCTTCGGCGGCCGCCGCCGCGAACGCCTCGTAGCCGTGGGTGTGTTCGGCGACGAAGGGCTCGTCGACGGCGCCCTCGGTCTGCAGGATCAGCTTGTTGAGGAGCCGGAAGAGGGCCTGGTCGCCGCCGATGCGGATCTGGAGGAAGAGGTCGGTGAGGGCCGCACCCCTGATCATGCCGAGGGGGGTCTGGGGGTTCTTGAACCGTTCGAGTCCGGCCTCGGGCAGCGGGTTCACCGAAATGATCTTCGCGCCGGCGGACTTGGCCTTCTCCAGGGCGGAGAGCATCCGGGGGTGGTTGGTGCCGGGGTTCTGTCCGGCGACGATGATCAGGTCGGCGCGGTGCAGGTCCTCGAGGGAGACGGAGCCCTTGCCGATGCCGATGGTCTCCGTCAGTGCCGAGCCGGAGGACTCGTGGCACATGTTGGAGCAGTCGGGCAGGTTGTTGGTGCCGAATTCGCGGGCGAACAGCTGGAGCAGGAACGCGGCCTCGTTGCTGGTGCGCCCGGAGGTGTAGAAGAGGGCCTCGTCGGGGGAGCCGAGCGCGCCGAGCTCCTCGGCGATGATGGCGAAGGCGCGCTCCCAGGTCACGGCCTGGTACCGGTCGGCCCCCTCGGGCAGATACACAGGTTGCGTGATGCGTCCCTGCTGGCCGAGCCAGTAGCCGCTGCGGGTGGCGAGATCGGCGACCGGGTGGGCGGCGAAGAAGTCCGGGGTGACACGGCGCAGTGTCGCCTCCTCGGCGACGGCCTTGGCGCCGTTCTCGCAGAATTCGGCCGTGTGCCGCTTGTCGCCCTCGGGCCAGGCGCAGCCGGGGCAGTCGAAGCCGTTCTTCTGGTTGACCTTGAGGAGGGTCTGCGCGGTGCGGCGCACCCCCATCTGCCGCTGGGCGACGCGCAGGCTGTGGGCGACGGCGGGCAGCCCGGCGGCGGCGCGCTGGGCCGGTTCGACCTGCGGTGCGTCCTGGACCGGGTCACCTGCGGGCGGCTTGGTGGCCATCGTGTTCCCCTTTGAGCCGGCTGCGGACCGTGCGGGGTCCGCTGTGCGTGTTTCCTTGTCCTTTGATCCTGGCACGCGGCGGGGGCGGGCGGCCCGGGAGCGGTCGCGGGGCCGTCGCCGGTCCGGAATGTCAGTGGTACATGGCAGGATCGGGGGCGTGGCTGAGACGGCATCGAAGAAGACGGCAGACAACCGACCGCGCCTGCTCCTGATGGACGGGCACTCCCTGGCGTACCGGGCGTTCTTTGCGCTGCCTGCGGAGAATTTCACGACCGGGGCGGGGCAGCCGACGAACGCGGTGTACGGCTTCGCGTCGATGCTGGCGAACACGTTGCGTGACGAGGCGCCGACGCATTTCGCGGTGGCGTTCGACGTGTCCCGCAAGACCTGGCGCTCGGAGGAGTTCCCCGAGTACAAGGCGAACCGGTCGAAGACGCCGGACGAGTTCAAGGGCCAGGTCGAGCTGATCGGGGAGTTGCTCGACGCGATGCACGCCGACCGGTTCGCGGTCGACGGCTTCGAGGCGGACGATGTCATCGCCACGCTGGCGACCCAGGCCGAGGCGGCCGGGTTCGAGGTGCTGATCGTCACCGGTGACCGGGACTCGTTCCAGCTGATCACGGACAACGTCACGGTGCTGTACCCGACCAAGGGTGTCTCGGAGCTGACGCGCTTCACCCCGGCGAAGGTCGAGGAGAAGTACGGGCTCACCCCGCAGCAGTACCCGGACTTCGCGGCGCTGCGCGGTGACCCGTCGGACAACCTTCCCGGCATTCCCGGCGTCGGCGAGAAGACGGCCGCGAAGTGGATCAACCAGTTCGGCTCGTTCGACGAGCTGGTGGCGCGGGCCGAGGAGGTCAAGGGCAAGGCCGGGCAGAATTTCCGCGACCACCTGGACGCGGTGCGGCTGAACCGGCGGCTGACCGAAATGGTCCGTGACGTGGCGCTGCCGAGGACCCCGGCCGATCTGGAGCGCGCCCCCTACGACCGCACCGCGGTCACCGGTGTGCTCGATGTGCTGGAGATCCGCAACCCGAGCCTGCGCGAGCGGCTGCTGGCGGTGGACCCCGGCGCCGCCGAGGACGAGGCACCGGCACCCGCCGCGGGCATCGAGCTGGACGGCTCGGTGCTGGGCGCGGGCCAGGTCGCCCCGTGGCTGGCCGAGCACGGCGGGCAGCCGCTCGGCGTCGCCACGGTCGACACCTGGGCGTTCGGCAGCGGCACGGTCACCGAGATCGCGCTCGCCGCGGCCGGCGGGGCCGCCGCCTGGTTCGACCCCTCGCAGCTCGACGAGGCCGACGAGCAGGCGTTCGCGGCCTGGATCGCGGATGCCGGGCGGCCGAAGGTCATGCACAACGCGAAGAGCGCCATGCGGGTCTTCCCGGAGCACGGCTGGCGGATCGGAGGCGTCTCGATGGACACCGCGCTCGCCGCCTACCTGGTCAAGCCCGGCCGGCGTTCCTTCGCGCTGGACGCCCTCGCGGTGGAGTACCTGGGGCGGGAGCTGGCCCCGGCGGCCGCCTCCGACGGGCAGCTGGCCTTCGGCGCGGACGACCAGGCGGAGGCCGACGCCCTGATGACGCAGGCCCGTGCGGTCCTGGATCTCGGGGACGCGTTCACGACGCGGCTGAAGGAGGTCGGTGCCGCCGAGCTGCTCCACGACATGGAGCTGCCGACGTCCATCCTGCTCGCCCGCCTGGAACGGCACGGCATCGCGGCCGACCGGGCCCATCTGGAGGGCATGGAGCAGCAGTTCGCGGGCGCCGTGCAGCAGGCGGTCAAGGAGGCACACGCCGCGGTGGGCCGGGAGTTCAACCTCGGCTCGCCCAAGCAGCTCCAGGAAGTGCTCTTCGGCGAGCTGGGCCTGCCGAAGACGAAGAAGACGAAGACGGGTTTCACCACGGATGCCGACGCCCTGGCGTGGCTGGCCGCACAGACCGAGCACGAGCTGCCCGTCATCATGCTGCGCCACCGCGAGCAGGCGAAGCTCCGGGTGACGGTCGAGGGCCTGGTCAAGACGATCGCGGCGGACGGCCGCATCCACACCACGTTCAACCAGACGGTGGCGGCGACGGGCCGGCTCTCCTCGACCGACCCCAATCTGCAGAACATCCCCGTCCGTACGGACGAGGGCCGGGCGATCCGTCGCGGCTTCGTCGTCGGCGAGGGCTTCGAGTCGCTGATGACGGCGGACTACAGCCAGATCGAACTGCGGGTGATGGCCCACCTCTCCGAGGACGCGGGCCTGATCGAGGCCTTCACCTCCGGCGAGGACCTGCACACCACGGTCGCCTCGCAGGTCTTCGGCGTCGAGAAGCCGGCGGTCGACCCGGAGATGCGGCGCAAGATCAAGGCCATGAGCTACGGGCTGGCCTACGGTCTCTCCGCGTTCGGCCTCTCCCAGCAGCTGAACATCGAGGCGGGCGAGGCCCGCGGTCTGATGGACACCTACTTCGAGCGGTTCGGCGGGGTCCGCGACTATCTGCACCGGGTGGTGGAGGAGGCCCGTGCCACCGGCTACACGGAGACGGTCTTCGGCCGCCGCCGCTACCTGCCGGACCTGAACAGCGACAACCGCCAGCGCCGGGAGACGGCCGAGCGGATGGCGCTCAACGCACCGATCCAGGGCACTGCCGCGGACATCGTCAAGGTCGCGATGCTCCACGTCGACCGGGCGCTCACCGAGGCGAAGCTGGAGTCGCGGATGCTGCTCCAGGTGCACGACGAAATCGTGCTGGAGATCGCCGCGGGTGAGCGCGAGCAGGTGGAGCGCATCCTGCGCCACGAGATGTCGACGGCGGTGCGGCTGCGCGCTCCGCTGGACGTGTCGGTCGGCGTGGGCAGGGACTGGGAGTCCGCCGCGCACTGACGGACAGGGCTTCGGGGGCGTCCCGCCCTCAGTCGTCGGACGGGCTCGTCTTCCGGGCCCGTCCGGCGACGGGGAGCGACGGTGCGCCGGTGCCGCCGCGGCCCGGGAGCCGCATCCACACCCCGTACAGCACCAGTCCCGCCGCCAGTCCGGCGCCCGCGCCGAAGCACGCGGTCGGGATGATGTCGAGCGGTGTGTCGAGGTGCCCGAAGTACGCGTACCAGCGCGCGCACCGGTGAACGATGCCCAGCAGCACGCACAGGCCGATGGCACCGCCCGCGTACCACCGGGCCCGGCGGTCGAGCACGGGTACGGAGGCCGGCGCCGGCTGTTCGCCGGTGCGCCGCAGCGCGGACACGGTGAACCAGGTGAGCACGGTCAGCGCCAGTGCCGAAGTGCCGTACTGCACCAGCTGGAACACCGGGTACCCGCCCGCGTCTTGGCCGAGCACCGGCACCAGCCGCACCCCCCACCGGCCGTGGTGGGTGAACGCGTCCCAGACGACATGCGTACCGGCCCCGATGACCGCCGACGCCACGAACCACGCACCGTCCCGGACACTCCGCGGTCCCCGCCCCGGTGCACGGCGGGCTCCCCGCACCAGGGCGTACACCCGCCCCTGACGGTTGTGCGGCAGCAGCGCCACCAGTGGTTCGCGCAGCAGCAGCCACAGCGCCACGGTCGCCGCGGTGATGAGGACATCCACCGTGAACACGCCCCACACCGCGTGAGTCACCTGCCCGAACTCCATGGCGCCCGGAATGGCGGTGTCCGCGTAGTACGTGATGTCGGGGGCGAACGAACCGGCGACGAGGGCCGAGGCGACGAGCGGCCCGCGCCCCGTTCCGTCGCGGTGGAGCCCCGGCAGGACGGCTGCGGCATGGCTGAGGGTGAACGGCATGGTGGAAGTATGTGTGAGCCGCCGTCACACAAGCGCCGCCCCCTGTACACCTGGTGATCCGGAACGTGAGAAACCGGTGAGAAGCGGTGAGGCCGCTGTGTTCGGGCGGCACAAGTTGCCGTAGGGTCGCCTGAGTCCAGGCGCAGGGGAGCGCGGACAGCCGACGACGGGGAGGGCCCACACGTTATGGCAGTGCAATTCGGTCGCCGACTGCGCAGAGGGGCGACCACCACTGCTGTGGCCGCCGCCGCTGTCGCGGCACTCTCCGCCTCGCAGGCCCCCGGTTCGCCCCTGGTCGCGTCCGAGGACGACCAGCCGGCCGCGGGTGCGACGCCCTCGGACGACAACGCGGCCTCCGGCAACTCGCCCTACTTCACGGACCTGCCGCCGCTGAACACGCCCGGCAAGCCCGGTGCCTCAGCCGATCTGCCGGTGACGGGCAGTGCCGAATCGGGCATACCGGCCTCGATCCTGGCGGCGTACAAGAAGACCCAGCAGACCGTCGCCGGCACGGACGCCGCCTGCCGGCTGCCGTGGCAGCTCCTCGCCGCGATCGGCAAGGTCGAGTCCGGCCAGGCCCGCGGCGGCCGCGTCGACGCGCAGGGCACCACGCTGTCCCCGATCCTCGGCCCGGCCCTCAACGGCCAGGGGTTCGCCCTGATCAAGGACACCGACAACGGCGCCTACGACGGGGACTCGACGCACGACCGCGCGGTCGGCCCGATGCAGTTCATCCCGTCCACCTGGGAGACCTGGGGCCAGGACGGCAACGGCGACGGCCGCGAGGACCCCAACAACATCTACGACGCGGCGCTCGCCGCCGGACGCTACCTCTGCGCCGGCTCCCGCGACCTGTCGCTCGCCGCGGACCTGGACCGGGCGGTCCTGAGCTACAACCACTCGGACGAGTATCTGCGTACCGTCCGCTCCTGGTTCGACTACTACAAGCGCGGCACTCATGAGGTCCCGGACGGCAGCGGCGTCCTGCCGGCCGGCCCCGGCACCGGTACGGACACCCCGCGTCCCGGCCGCCCCGACACCACGACGTCGCCGTCACCGTCGCCCTCGCCGCACGGTTCGAAGACCCCGAAGCCTCCTTCGAAGCCGAGCCCCTCCCCGACGGACCCGGGCGGTCCGGCCGGCAAGCCGTCGTACCCGCCGCCGACTCCCGGTCCCACGCCGTCCCAGACCCTGGCCGGGCTGAAGAACGCGGGCACCGGCCCGCTGACCGCCACGGCGGGCGACGCCTTCGCCGAGCGGATCAAGGTGCGGGCGCGGAACGGCTTCGGCGGTCCGCTCGCCAAGGTGTCCGTGACCTTCGCCATCACCGGGGACACGGACGCGGCGTTCGCAGGCGGGAAGCGCACCGTCATCCTCGCCACCGGCGCCGACGGCACGGTCACCGCACCAGTGCTGAAGGCGGGCGAGAAGACGGGTGAGTTCGCCGTGCGCGCGACGGCCACCGGCACCTCGCTGCCCGCCGTCAGCTACCCCGCGACGGTCACCGCCCGGCAGGCCGACGCGATCGCCAGGACCGACACCGGGAAGCTGACCGCCGCGCCCGGCGCCACCTTCGCCGACATCGAGGTCGCGGCCACGTACAAGGAGGCGGTCGCCCACGGCGTCGCCGTCACCGCCACCATGATCACCGACGACGAGAAGCCGGTCGAGAACGACAAGGGCCCGTACTTCGAGGAGAAGGACGGCAAGCAGGTCCGTTCCCTCACGGACCTGAGCACCGACGCCGACGGCAAGCTCGTCCTCTCGAAGATCCACGCCGGCGACACGGCGGGCACGTACAAGCTGCGCCTCACCACCGAGGGCGGCGCCACCGTCATCATCGAGCTCACGGTCGAGGCCGCGGCCTGACCGAACCGTCACCCGGAACAGCCCCTTCGCCGAGACCCGGCGGAGGGGCTGTTCTACGTGTTCTCATCTCGCGCCCCGGTTGCTACGGTGCCCCAGCCCTGACGACCCATCAGCTACACGCTCCCGGGAGGCCGAGCATGCGTGCCCTCGTCGCCGCCGCCATCGGACTGGCCGCCGCTCTCGCCCTCGTGCTCACCATCAGCGCGGTGGGCGCACCACCCGGCGAGACCTCGCCCAAACCCCTGCTGACCACGGTCCCGGGCCCCAAGAACTAGCCGTCCGCCGCGCAACACCGTCACACCGCGCAACGCCGTCCGCACCGCACAACGCCGTCCGCACCACGGAATGCAGAGGGAGGACACCCCATGCGCCGCCGAGCCAGCCTCGTACTCCTGGCCTTCGCCGTCTTCTTCGCCGCACTGTCACCGCTGCTGCGCTGGTACGCCTTCCCGCGGCTGGCGAAGATCCCGCCGAACCAGTACCAGGAGACGGTGCTGGAGGCGAAGCCCGCGACCCTGCTCGACTACAGCACCCTCACGGCCAAGAAGGTCGACAAGATCACCATCGTGCAGACCCTCAAGGGCAATGTGGAGGAGTCCGAGAAGATCGAACGCAGCGCCGGCCGCGACGTCGTCGTCTGGGACGCCCTCTCCTATGTCCAGGGCCCCGACGGCAAGATGGTCTCCAAGATCCCCGAGCGCTACATCTTCGACGCGCACAGCCAGGCCCCGGTCCACGCCACCGGCGAAATGGTGGACGGCGACCGGGTCAGCCGCGAGGGCATCGAGTACAAGTGGCCCTTCCTCACCGAGAAGCGCGACTACGAGTACTTCGACGCCCAGACCCGCACCAGCTCACCCATCCACTACAAGGGCACCCAGACCTTCCGCGGTCTGAAGGTCTACTACTTCGAGCAGACCGTCCCGTGGACCAAGGTCCCCATGCCGAAGACGATGCCCATCAAGGGCATCACCCCGCAGCAGATCGCCAAGACCGGAATGACCCGCTGGTACACCACCAAGCGGATGTTCTGGGTCGACCCCGTCACCGGGGCGCCGGTCAACGGCGAGGAGATCCACAAGGAGGAGATGCGGAACGCGAAGGCGATGGGCATGCCCAAGGACACCGTCACCGTGTTCGCCGGGGACGTGAAGATGCGCGAGGACTACATCGCCTCGATCGTCGACCAGGTCAAGTCCCAGCGCCTGCTGGTCCTGCTGCTGACCTCGTACCTGCCCTGGGGCTTCCTCTTCCTCGGCGCCGCGCTCCTGGCCCTCGCGCTCTGGCTGGAGGCGCGCTCCCGGCGGCCGGGCACACCGAGGCCGCACATCGCACCGGATCCGGTCCCCGACCCGGAACCTACTCCCGCTTGAGCCGGGCCTTGGTGAACCGGGTCGCCTCCACCGTCGTCGGGTCCTCGGGCCACGGGTGCTTCGGGTAGCGGCCGCGGAGCTCCGCGCGCACCGCCTTGTAGCCCTCCTGCCAGAACGACGCGAGATCGGCTGTCACCGCGGCCGGGCGGCCGGCGGGGGAGAGCAGATGGACCAGGACCGGTACCCCGGCCACCCGCGGGGTCTCCTGGAGACCGAACAGCTCCTGGAGCTTCACCGCGAGCACGGGCTGCGCCCCGCCGTACTCCACCCTGATCCGCGAACCGCTCGGCACCTCGATCCGCTCCGGAGCCAGCTCGTCCAGCCGGGCCCCCTCGCCGGTCGCCCACGGCAGGAGCCGGCGCAGCGCCTGCCCGGCGTCGATCCCGGCGAGCGCGGAGCGGCGCCGGGCCCGCGACAGCTCGGGCTCCAGCCACTCCTCGGTACGGTTCAGCAGCGCCTCGTCCGACACATCCGGCCAGGGCGCGCCCAGCTCCCGGTGCAGGAAGGCCAGCCGCTCCCGCAGCGCTCCGGTGTCCCGGGTCCAGCGCAGCAGGCCGAGACCCTCCCGCCGCAGGCCCTCCAGCAGGGCCTCGCGGACCAGGGCGGGTTCCGGCTGCTTCAGCGGGCGCGCCGACAGCTCGATGGCGCCGAGGCGTTCCACCCGGCGGGCCACCACGTCGCGGCCGTCCCAGCGGACCTCCTCGCCCGCGAACCGCAGGTGCCCGGCGGCCAGCCGCGCCGTGTCCTCGTCGATCACCGCGGCGAGCCGGACCCGCGCGGACGCCGACTGGGCCGGACGGTCCGCGACCGCGACCGCGAGCCACGCCGCACTGCGCAGCCGTGAGCCGTCCCGCAGCTCCGCGCCCGTGCCGGACGCCATCAGGAACGTCCCCTCGCCCCGGGCCCGCGCCACCCGCTCCGGGAAGGCCAGGGCCGCCACCAGGCCGACGGCGGCATCGTCCGGGCCGGATCCGCCGCCGTCGGCGCCCTTGGACGAGGAGGACAGCCGCCGCACCTCCTGGCGCCAGCGGGCCGCGTAGGAGTCCTTGCCCTGGCGCGCGGTGCGCAACGCGGCCGCCAGGTCGTCCCCGTACTCCCGGGGCGGTTCCTCGCTCAGCAGCGCCACCACCTCCGCGGCCCGGCGTCCGCCGACCGAGGCCGCCCCGTCCAGCAGCGCCCTGGCCAGCCGCGGATGCAGCCCCAGCCGCGACATCCGGACACCCCGCTCGGTCACCCGCCCGTCCGGGCCCACCGCGCCGACCGCGGTGAGCACCTCGTGGGCCGCGCCCATCGCACCGGCCGGGGGCGCGTCGAGCAGCGCGAGTCCGGTTGCCCGCGGATCGCCCCAGCAGGCCGCCTGGAGCGCGAACGCCGCCAGGTCGGCCACCTTGATCTCCGGGGAGGGGAACCGCGCGAGCCGCCCGTCCTCGGCCTGCTCCCAGCAGCGGTAGACCGCCCCGGGTGCCTCGCGGCCGGCCCGGCCCGCGCGCTGGCGGCCCGACGCCTGCGAGGCCCGTACCGTCGTCAGCGCGCTCAGACCGCGGGCGTGATCGGTGCGCGGCTCCCTGGCCAGCCCCGAGTCGACGACGGTCCGCACCCCCGGCACGGTCAGCGACGACTCCGCCACCGAGGTCGCCAGCACCACCCGCCGCCCCTCGGCCGAACCGGCCAGCACCGCGTCCTGCACCGCCGCCGGGGCCCGCCCGTGCACCTGCAGCACCTCGGCCGCGATGCCGGACAGCTGCCCCGCCACCCGGCCGATCTCGCCGACCCCGGGCAGGAAGCACAGCACGTCGCCGTCCCGCTCGGCCAGCGCCCGCCGCACCACCGAGGCGACATGGGCCAGCAGCGCCGGATCGACCCTCATCCCGTGCGGCGGCTTCACCGGCCGGACCGGTGGCGCCCAGACCACCTCCACCGGGTACGAGACGCCCTGCGCCTCGACCACGGGGGCGTCGCCGAGCAGCCGGGCCCAGCCCTGCGCGTCCGTCGTCGCCGACGCGGCGACCAGGCGTAGATCGGGCCGGATCGCCGCCCGTACGTCGAGGAGGAACGCGGCCACCGTGTCCGCGTCCAGATGGCGCTCGTGGCACTCGTCGATGATCACGGCATCGATTCCGGACAGCTCCTGGTCGCGCTGGAGCCGCTGCAGCAGCACGCCGGTGGTGACCACCTCCACCACGGTGTCCGGCCCCACCACCCGTTCCCCGCGCACGGTGAACCCGACCCGCTCGCCGGCCCGCTCGCCGAGCAGCCAGGCCATCCGCCGCGCCGCAGCACGGGCCGCGATCCGCCGGGGTTCGGCGACCACGACCCGGCGCACCGGTCCGTCACCGGTCAGCCCGGCCAGGACCAGGGGGACGAGGGTGGTCTTGCCGGTGCCGGGGGGTGCGCACAGCACGGCGACACCGCGGTCGTCGAGGGCCCGCCGCAGTGCGGGCACGGCGGTGCGGACGGGCAGCTGGTCCAGGGCGTCGGTGCGGATCACGCCCCCAGTCTCGTACCCCCGGGGACCGGCCCCTTCACCGGACGGTGTTCAGCCCCGCGCGCATCAGTCCCGCACGCATCAGTCCCGCGCGCAGACGAAGATCGCGGTTCCGGGGATCAGGTTGCCGCGCAGCGGCGACCAGCCGCCCCACTCCTGGCTGTTCCAGGCGGGCCACTCCGGTTCCACCAGGTCGACCAGGCGGAATCCGCCCGCCACCACGTCCCGCACCCGGTCACCGAGCGTCCGGTGGTGCTCGACGTACACCGCGTCGCCGTTCTCGTCCTGCTCGACGTAGGGGGTGCGGTCGAAGTAGGAGGCGGCGACGGACAGGCCCTCGGGCCCCGGTTCGTCCGGGAAGGCCCAGCGGACCGGATGCGTGACGGAGAAGATCCAGCGGCCGCCGGGGCGCAGCACCCGGTGCACCTCGCGGAACACCTGGGCCGGGTCGGCGACGAACGGCACCGCGCCGTAGGCGGAGCAGGCCAGGTCGAAGCTGCCGTCGCGGAAGGGCAGCACCCCGGCGTCGGCCTGGACCAGGGGGATGCCGTCGCCGATCCGCAGGGCGTGCTGGAGCTGGCGGTGCGAGAGGTCCAGGGCGACCGGGCGGGCGCCCTGGGCGGCCAGCCAGCGGGAGCACTGCGCCGCGCCCGCACCGATCTCCAGGACGTCCAGGCCCTTGAGCGCCGGTGCGGGGCCGAGCAGTCCGGCCTCCGCCTCGTCGAGCCCCTCCGGGCCCCAGACGAACCGGTCGTCGCCGAGGAAGCCGCCGTGGTCGCTCTGGTACTCGTCCGCGTTGCGGTCCCACCAGCCTCGGCTGGCCCGGCTGCTCTCGGCCTCGTCCGCGCTGCGGCGTGTCGCCTCGGGCTCGGCCTGGTGGATCTCTTGGCTCATCGTGTCCGTCGCTGTAGTTTGCCTTCACCCCGTCGTACGCGGTACGTACCAAGGGGGACCTGTGAGTACGGAACCCGTGTGTCCGGGACATCACCGGGCCGATGTGGCCTCGGTGAACACGAGTTGTGCCGGGTATGGGGCGTTCCGCCCCTGGTGTGCGCCTTCGCGCATTGACCGTGCCCTGCTGCGCCCGTATGCTACAAGTTGCGCTGCGAGCCTGCGCGCCTCAGACCTAGCAGGCCGCGCTCGCATCTGTTGTATGTCCCCTCGGTTCACGAGGCGCCTCCCGCTCGCGGGATTCGGCGCTTCCCGGGCTGTCCGGCTTCTGCAGAGGCGATACGGGCTCACGGCGTAGCAGTACCTACGACTCACTGTCCGTACCGGAGCCCTTTCCCACATGACGAGCAGCACCGAGACCACCGCCACCACTCCGCAGGTTGCGGTCAACGACATCGGCGACGCGGACGCGTTCCTCGCGGCGATCGACGAGACGATCAAGTACTTCAACGACGGCGACATCGTTGACGGTGTCATCGTCAAGGTTGACCGCGACGAGGTTCTCCTCGACATCGGTTACAAGACCGAAGGTGTCATCCCGAGCCGCGAGCTCTCGATCAAGCACGACGTCGACCCGAACGAGGTCGTCAAGGTCGGCGACGAGATCGAGGCCCTGGTTCTCCAGAAGGAGGACAAGGAAGGCCGCCTGATCCTCTCGAAGAAGCGCGCTCAGTACGAGCGTGCCTGGGGCACCATCGAGAAGATCAAGGAAGAAGACGGCATCGTCACCGGTACCGTCATCGAGGTCGTCAAGGGTGGTCTCATCCTCGACATCGGCCTCCGGGGCTTCCTGCCGGCGTCGCTCGTCGAGATGCGCCGCGTCCGCGACCTCCAGCCGTACGTGGGCAAGGAGCTCGAGGCCAAGATCATCGAGCTGGACAAGAACCGCAACAACGTGGTCCTGTCCCGCCGTGCCTGGCTCGAGCAGACCCAGTCCGAGGTTCGCCAGACGTTCCTCACGACCCTCCAGAAGGGTCAGGTCCGCTCCGGCGTCGTCTCCTCGATCGTCAACTTCGGTGCCTTCGTGGACCTGGGTGGCGTCGACGGTCTCGTGCACGTCTCCGAGCTGTCCTGGAAGCACATCGACCACCCCTCCGAGGTTGTCGAGGTCGGCCAGGAGGTCACCGTCGAGGTTCTCGACGTGGACATGGACCGCGAGCGTGTCTCCCTGTCGCTCAAGGCGACGCAGGAAGACCCGTGGCAGCAGTTCGCCCGGACGCACCAGATCGGGCAGGTTGTTCCCGGTAAGGTCACCAAGCTCGTTCCGTTCGGTGCGTTCGTGCGCGTCGACGAGGGCATCGAGGGCCTGGTCCACATCTCCGAGCTGGCCGAGCGCCACGTGGAGATCCCGGAGCAGGTCGTCCAGGTCAACGACGAGATCTTCGTCAAGGTCATCGACATCGACCTCGAGCGTCGTCGCATCAGCCTCTCGCTGAAGCAGGCCAACGAGTCCTTCGGTGGCGACCCGGCCTCGGTCGAGTTCGACCCGACGCTGTACGGCATGGCCGCGTCGTACGACGACCAGGGCAACTACATCTACCCCGAGGGCTTCGACCCCGAGACCAACGACTGGCTCGAGGGCTTCGAGGCTCAGCGCGAGGTCTGGGAGACCCAGTACGCCGAGGCGCAGACGCGCTTCGAGCAGCACCAGGCCCAGGTCATCAAGTCCCGCGAGGCCGACGAGGCCGCTGCTGCCGAGGGCGCTGCTGCCCCGGCCGGCAGCGCTCCGGCTGCCTCGAGCGGCGGCGGTGGCGGCGGTGGCGGTTCGTACTCCTCGGAGTCCGCGGACAACTCCGGCGCCCTGGCGTCGGACGAGGCCCTGGCTGCCCTGCGCGAGAAGCTGGCGGGCGGCCAGAGCTGACGCTCTGACCCTCCGGCCGGTCATCGGCTGCAGTAGATGAAAGTGAGGCCCGCTCCCTTCGGGGGGCGGGCCTCACTCGTGTCCCCGATGGCCGCTACGGGGTGACGGCGATGTTGGTCAGGCCCTTGCCCCCGGTCACCGTGTTGCTGCCGCGGACCGTGGTGGCACAGCTCGTGCTGTAGTTGGTGACGTTGAACGCGAGCTGTTTGTCGCCCGTCGAGCCGGACAGGTCCGAGGCGTTGTCGCGAAAGACGGTCCCGCAGCCCCAGCCGCTCTGCTGGGTGTGCGTCTCGTAGCCGTTGTTGGTCGTACGCGAGCCGTGGTTGCCCTCGACCAGCACGTCGTTGCCCTTCACGTCGACCCAGGAGTCGTCGTAGTTGGCCCCGGTCAGCCCGCTGCCGTCGAAGGTGTTGCCGGCGATCCGCGCACCCGTGGTGCCCTCCTTGATGTCGACGTTCTCGCCGCCGACATCCGGACCGATCGTGTTGTCCAGGATCTGGACCCGGTCGCTGTTGTCGGAGAGATCGCCCGCCGTGCCGACGTAGACGCCCTCGCCCATGCCGCGGCCGTCGTGCCCGGTGTCGTAGATCCGCGAGTTCCTGATGACGCCGTCGCTGCTGGACTTACGGAAGTGGACGCCCTCCATGTCGAGGTCGTGCACGGTCACCGAGTCGATGACGACGCCTTTGGCGCCGTCGGCCATGATGCCCTTCTGGCCGCCGGAGACGGTGATGCCCTTCACGGTCCAGTACGAGGCGCCGTTGAGGTGCAGTCCGTAGCCGCCGCCGGCCGTGAGGACCGCCCCGGCGGAGCCGGTCAGGGTGATGCGCGCGGAGGCGGTGCCGGGGGCCGTCGCCTTGAAGTTGCCGGTGTACGTGCCGTTCGCGAGATGGATCGTGTCACCGGGACCGGCCGCGGTGAGGGCCGACTTGAGCTGGGCCGCGGTGCTCACCTCGATGACCGTCGCGGCACCGGCGCCGCCGGCCGAGGCGAGGACCGGGCCGCCGGTGGCGAGGGCGGTGGACAGCAGGGCGGGGAGCAGCGTGCGGGTGCGCATGGGGGTGCCTTCCCGTCGAAGGATTCAGGTTCAGGGTTCTCGTACATGAACGTGGGGCGAGGTTCTGAACTTGCTGCCCGTGAACGTAGGGACGGAGTGACGCCGTGTCAAGGTCTGGACCATTGCCGGGGGAATGGCGGACGGTGCGGACGGAGGGAAACACGCCCAATGCGCGCGTAACTGACGGCCCGTAACGCGGCCTCGCGGGTCGGCGAACTGCGGACCCGGCCGGATTCCGCAGTGGTCACCCTCGACTTCCGTCGTGAACTCGGCGCTCCCGTCGAGGTGTTCATCGATCTGCACGCCAACGCCTGGATCCACGAAGAGGAGGCGGGCATGAGGAGGCGGGCATGGGGCCGGGTGCGGAAGCCCGGCGCGGAAGGCCGATACGGAAGGAGGCCACCGCACTGCACTCGCGGGTACGTGGGTAAACACCCCGTGAAGGGGTGCGGCAGGGAATGCCCGTGCCCCTCGGGACGTTCTTCTTCAGGAACACAAGGAGGAGCGGTAACCGTGGCTGATCCGCAGAGTTTGTACGAATGGGACCCGAAGGGCCTGGCTGTCGTCGACATGGCGCTTGCCCAGGAGTCGGCCGGCCTGGTCATGCTCTACCACCTCGAGGGGTACATCGACGCGGGTGAGACCGGTGAGCAGATCGTCGACGGTCTGCTCGAATCGCTGCCCCACCAGGTGGTGGCCCGCTTCGACCACGACCGCCTCGTCGACTACCGCGCACGGCGTCCCCTGCTGACCTTCCGGCGCGACCGCTGGACGGCGTACGAGACCCCGACGCTGGACGTCCGGGTGGTCCAGGACGCCACGGGGGCCCCGTTCCTGCTGCTGTCCGGGCCGGAGCCGGACGTGGAGTGGGAGAGGTTCGCCGCCGCCGTCGAGCAGATCGTCGAGCGGCTCGGGGTGCGTCTGGCGGTCAACTTCCACGGCATTCCGATGGGCGTCCCGCACACCCGCCCCGTCGGCGTCACCCCGCACGGCAACCGCACCGACCTCATGCCCGGCCACCGCAGCCCGTTCGACGAGGCGCAGGTGCCCGGCTCCGCCGAGGCACTCGTCGAGTACCGGCTGATGGAGGCCGGACACGACGTACTCGGCGTCGCCGCCCATGTGCCGCACTACGTCGCCCGCTCCGCCTACCCGGACGCCGCGCTCACCGCGCTGGAGTCGATCACGGCGGCGACCGGACTGGTCCTGCCGGCCATCGCCCACGCGCTGCGCACCGAGGCGCACCGCACCCAGACGGAGATCGACCGCCAGATCGGGCAGGGCGACGAGGAACTCGTCTCGCTGGTCGAGGGCCTTGAGCACCAGTACGACGCGGTGGCGGGCTCCGAGACCCGGGGCAACCTGGTCGCCGAGCCGGTCGACCTGCCGTCCGCCGACGAGATCGGTCTCGAATTCGAGCGGTTCCTGGCCGAACGGGAAGGCGACAGCTGACCGTCGGCACCACGACCGCCCTGCGTCCGTCCGCCGCTCCGGAACGGCGACGCAGGCCGGTCGGGCCGGGCGCAGACCCGGCACCAAGGGCGCCCGCCAGGGATGACGGGACATCCCTTAGGCTGCCGCCCATGCTGAAAGTGGGCCTGACCGGTGGAATCGGCGCCGGCAAGAGCGAAGTGTCACGGCTGCTCGTCGGCCACGGAGCCGTCCTCATCGACGCCGACCGGATCGCGCGCGAGGTCGTCGAGCCCGGCACCCCCGGGCTCACCGCTCTCGTCGAGGCGTTCGGCACCGGGATCCTGACCCCGGAGGGCACTCTGGACCGGCCGAAGCTCGGCTCGATCGTCTTCTCCGACGCCGAACGGCTCGCCGCGCTCAACGCGATCGTCCACCCGCTGGTCGGTGCCCGCTCCGCCGAGCTGGAACGGGCCGCGGGCCCCGACTCCGTGGTCGTCCACGACGTCCCCCTCCTCACCGAGAACGGCCTCGCCCCCCTCTACGACCTCGTCGTCGTCGTCGACGCCGCTCCAGGGGCCCAGCTGGAGCGCCTCGTGCGACTGCGCGGGATGACGGAGGCGGACGCCCGTGCCCGGATGGCCGCGCAGGCCACCCGTGAGCAGCGGCTCGCCGTCGCCGACCTGGTCATCGACAACGACGGACCGGTCGAGGCCCTGGAGCCGCAGGTCCGCGAGGTCTGGTCGCAGCTGCTGCGGAGGGCCGCGGCGGGCTGACCCGGACCGGAATACCGGACCCTGGAGCGACGTTCACACCGAGGTGCCCGAGGGAAGGATGCGACCGTGCCCGAGAGGAACCCGGAAACCCACGTCATTGACTTCCGCGCGGCCGAGCAGCTGCTGGCCGCGCGCGATCCCCGGGGTGCCGTGAAGCTGCTCGACTCGGTGATCGCCTCCCACCCCGAGAACACCGCCGCCCGGCTGCTGCGTGCCCGCGCCTTCTTCGCGGCCGCCCAACTGCGCCCCGCCGAGCTCGAATTCGAACTGGTCCTGGAGCGGGAACCGGACAACGCGTTCGCGCACTTCGCGCTGGCCCGGACCTTCGAGCGGGCCGGCCATCCGGAACGGGCAACCCGTCACTTCAGGCTCGCGGCGGCGCTCGACCCCAACCCGGAGTACCTGAGGGCCGCCCGCTTCGACGCGGAGGGCTGAGGCCGGTCGTCGCGTACTGGCCCGCCCGCCGCCGGGGAGCGTGGTCAGTGCCCGTACCGC
Organism: Streptomyces sp. NBC_01260; assembly: GCF_036226405.1. NCBI lineage: Bacteria > Bacillati > Actinomycetota > Actinomycetes > Kitasatosporales > Streptomycetaceae > Streptomyces > Streptomyces sp. NBC_01260. Next base: position 6,568,763 of record NZ_CP108464.1, read on the forward strand.
CGCCGTCCCCCGTGGCCCGGTTCGTGCGGCGGGACGGTGCGGCCCGGCTGGTAGCGCGGGCCCTGGTGGATGCGGTGGACGATCACGGCCAGATCCACCAGCACCAGGACGAGCAGCACACCGCACACGGCCGCCCACCCCGGGCGGCCGGTCAGGGTGAATGCCGTCAGGCCGAAGACGGCCCAGGCCAGGCCCCATAGACTCAGCCAGAGCCGCATTCGCAGAGCACTGAGTGCAGTCGTCGGTTCACTACCGGTACGCATGGCGATCGCCTCTTCTACCAGCATGGACCCGCGACGGTGGAATGCGGCGGACCGACGAGAGAGGGTGGGGTGCCGGCGATGAGCGGTACGGCATGGGGGAACGACTCCGTCCGAAGGGCCCGGGTCCGAGGGTGTCTGCTGGGCGGGGCGATCGGGGACGCGCTGGGCAATCCGGTGGAGTTCCTGTCGCTCGCGGGTATCCGGCGGGCACACGGGGAGCAGGGCGTACGCGGTCTCACGGCCGACGAGGACGGGGTGGCCGGGCGCGTCACGGACGACACCCAGATGACGCTCTTCACGGCCGAGGGGCTGATCAGGGCCCACTCCCGGGCCATGCTCAGGGGAATCGGCGGCGCCGAGACCGCGGTCATCAGGCACGCCTACCTGCGCTGGCTGGACACCCAGAACCACCCCGCGCCGCCCGGCCGCGAAGGGGATGACCCCGTCCGCACCGGCTGGCTCAGGCAGCAGCCCTGGCTGTACGCGCGCCGCGCCCCCGGCAACGCCTGCCTGACCGGGCTCACGGCCGGGCACACCCCCGACCCGATGGCCCCGCTCGGCGAGCCCGGCCCGGTCAACACCGGCTCCAAGGGCTGCGGCACGGTGATGCGCTCCGCCCCCTTCGGCCTGACCGGCCAGAACGCGGGTGCGAGCTTCGGGCTGGCCGCCCGCTGTGCACAGATCACCCACGGCCACCCCACCGGCGCCTACGCGGCCGGCGCGCTCGCGGCGATCGTCTCCCATCTCCTGGACGGCGACTCGCTGCCCGGTTCCGTACTGCGGGCCATGGAGCTGCTGGCCCGCCACCCCGGGCACGAGGAGACGACCGCCGCGCTCCGGGCGGCCTTCGAGCTGGCCGCCCAGGGCGCCCCGAGCGCGGAGAAGGTGGAGTCGCTCGGCGCGGGCTGGGTGGCCGAGGAGGCGCTCGCCATCGCCGTGTACTGCGCACTGGTTCTGCCGCGTGCCGCCCAGGTGGACGAGGCCCTGCTGCTCTCGGTCAACCACTCGGGCGACAGCGACTCCACCGGCGCCGTCTGCGGCAACCTGCTCGGCGCCCACCACGGCGACGTACACCTTCCGCCGTCCTGGCTGGTGCTCACGGAAGGGCGGGCGGTGATCGCCGAGGTGGCCGACGACCTGTCCCTGGAGTTCGAGCACGCGGTCCAGTGGCCGCCCGGCCGCTACCCGGGGTGCTGACGTGAGCTGAGGGTGCGGGTCAGCCGGTCAGCCGCCCCTGGCTACGGTTTCGGACGGGAACGGCCCCCGGCGACGGTTCGTTCGGCGATGTATGAGCGGACAACTGGTACGTGAGGGCTATTCAGGCACCGGTCCCGGCGCGATCACCCCGGACGGCTGCGCCGTGGAGTTGTACACCCGGCTGTCCGTCGGCAACGAGCCGGATGTGATCGCCGGGGCCGTGCCCGCCGGGTCGAGGATCCTCGAACTGGGCTGTGGAGCGGGCCGGGTGACGCATCCGCTGATCCGCCGCGGTTTCGACGTCACCGCGGTGGACGAGTCGGCGCAGATGCTGGAGAAGGTGCGCGGAGCGCGTACGGTGCGGAGCCCCATCGAGGCCCTGGAGCTCGGTGACGAGACGTTCGACGTGGTGATGCTGGCGTCGTTCCTGGTGCACTCGGGCGAGCACCGGGTGCGGGACGGACTGCTGCGGACCTGCCGGAGGTACGTGCGCGACGGCGGGGTGGTGCTCATCCAGCGCGAGGGTCCGGACTACCACACCGGACTCCCGAGGGAGCGCGTCGAACCGGCCGGGTACACGCTGCGGATCGTGTCCTCGCAGCCGGTCGGCGACGGGGTGCGCTCGGTGCGCGCCGAGTACGAGTTCGACGACGCCCGGTGGTCGCAGACGTTCCTGTCGCGGCCCCTGTCGAAGGAACAGTTCGAGGGGTATCTGGCGGCGGCCGGTCTGGGCGTGGACCGTTATCTCACGGATGACGGCGTCTGGGTGCGGGCCGTGCCCGGGCTCAGTGGACCGTGCTGAAGCTGCGCCAGGGCAGCGAGCTGGGCGCTCGCACGTCGGTGAGCGTGGTGGGGAGGTAGGTCGTACCGGGTCCGGTGCAGTCGCGTGTGCGGTACAGGATGATGTCGATCAGGGTCCCGTTGGCCACTTCCTTGGCACCCGCGGGGGCGAGCGGGTGGCAGCCCCGCACCGAGGGGCTGTTCACCATGATCACGGCCTCCCGCTCGGTCGTGTAGGTGACCGGACCGACAGCGGTCCGGCCGAGGCCCGAACAGCCCGCGACGGTGAGGGTCAGGAGGGCCGTCCCGGCTGCGGTGCCGAGACGGCGGCGTCGGTTGTCGATCACGGGCATGGGCAGGTCCTCGTCTGTCTCGTCCGGCTCATCCGTACGCACTCCGTCACGCCGTCCCCGTACGCCACGGGGGTACGTGCTGACGCTGGTCACCTTGCCCGCTCTCCGGCGGCCCGGCATCCGGGAGACGGCCGGGCGGGCTACGGGTGCACGGAAGGTGCGGACAGAGGTTCGACCGATACCCAAACAGGGCATACCGTGGTAATAGCGTCTTATGTGGCGCGAAGTGAGTGTTCCGATGTCTTCGGCTGGCAGGGGGCCGTCATGGTCCAGGAGCTCTTGATCGCTTTGGTTGTGGTGGTTCTGGCGGGTCTCGCGTACACAGCGGCCGCCGCCCGGGTCGTCAAGCAGTACGAGCGGGGTGTGGTGCTGAGGTTCGGCCGGCTCCGGAACGACATACGAGGGCCCGGATTCACCATGGTGCTCCCCGGCGCGGAGCGGCTGCGCAAGGTCAATATGCAGATAGTGACGATGCCGGTGCCGGCCCAGGACGGGATCACCCGCGACAACGTCACGGTGCGGGTGGACGCGGTCATCTACTTCAAGGTGGTCGACGCCGCGAGCGCGGTCGTCGAGGTGGAGGACTACCGGTTCGCCGTCTCGCAGATGGCGCAGACGTCGTTGCGTTCGATCATCGGTAAGAGCGATCTGGACGATCTGCTGTCCAACCGGGAGAAACTGAACGAGGGCCTGGAGCTGATGATCGACAGCCCCGCGGTCGGCTGGGGCGTACAGATCGACCGGGTGGAGATCAAGGACGTCTCGCTGCCGGAGACGATGAAACGCTCCATGGCGCGTCAGGCCGAGGCGGACCGTGAGAGGCGCGCCCGGGTCATCAACGCGGACGCGGAGCTGCAGGCATCGAAGAAGCTGTCCCAGGCGGCCGCGGAGATGTCCTCCCAGCCCGCGGCACTGCAGCTGAGGCTGCTCCAGACCGTGGTGGCGGTGGCCGCGGAGAAGAACTCCACACTGGTGCTGCCGTTCCCGGTGGAGCTGCTCCGCTTCCTGGAGCGGGCACAGCAGCCGACAGCGCCGCAGCAGGCCGTGCAGGCCGCGCCGCAGATGCCGAAGGCCCCGGCCGGGACAGCGCCGCCGGTGGCGCCCGCGCCGGCGTCCTCACCGGCCGAGACGCAGTCCGCGGCGCCCGCGCCTTCGCCCGCACCGCCGTCACCGGGTGCGTCCGCGACGCCGGGTCCGGCGCGAACGGCTCCCGCGCCCAAGCCCACCCCGTCTGCCGTGAGGCCCCGGCCCCGCCCCACCGGCTCGAAGCCGCTCGCCAGGCACTGATGCCACCGGCCCACGGGCCCGCCGCCGTACCCCGTCCGAACCGAGGGGGCGGCGGCGGGCCCGTTGTGGTCCGCTGTCAGACCCCCCGCCTAGACTCGCGAGTCAGAAGGGATCCGGTGCCGGTCAGGCGCCGGGGACAGCGCACTCGGAGCCCGCGACCAGGGCCTTGGACATGAGGGGAGGGGCCGGTGGCCATCGCATCACCGCCGCAGGACGCGGCCGTCGGCCGCCTGCTGCGCTGTGCGGCCGTCTTCCTCCCCGCAGCGCTGCCGAGGGAGGGACGCATCGCGTTCTGGGACCCGGAAGGGGCCCCGCTCCCCGGCCTCGGCGAAACGACCGCCCCCGGCGAAACGTCCGGCACCGGCTTCGGTTCCGGCGGCGGCCTTGCTTCCGGCCCTGGCTTCGCGGTCGGCACCGGCGACCGGGTCTCCGAGATCACGGTTGTCCGGCGGCACGGCGGTCAGGGCGACGTCCGCCGGTACACCGTGCCGGCCCTCGTGCTGCCCCTGGCCGACGCCGTACCCCTGCTGGCCCGTGCCCGGCACCAGCAGTCCGCCCACCCCGCCACCCGCTGCTGGGGCGCCGCCGCGCTGCACGCGCTCCATCTGGTGGCCCGCGGCCGGATGCTCCCCGGGCTGACGGCCGAGGACCACGACGCCTGGCGGGCCGGGCCGCGCGCCGCCGAGGACGTCGCCCATCTGCGTGCGGTCGCCGCGGCCATGCCCCCCGAGGGGTACGCGGTGCCGTTCCCCGACCGCACGCCCCTCCAGGTTCCCGACCCCGAGCCGCTCATCGCCTCCTTCCTCGACGCGGTGGCCGACACCCTGCCCCGTACCCCCGCGGCGGCGTTCGCCATGGGTGCGCCCTTCGCCGCCCGGGAGGCCCAGCACCTGCCCGGCGCCCGGGAGTGGGCCGTGGCGGTCGCGGCCGGACTGGACGCGGGCGTACGGGTGTCGCTGCGCCTGGACCTCTCCGCGTACGAACTCTTCGACACGGCCGGTTCCGATGACACGGCCGGTTCCGACGATGCGGCCGACCTCTCCGGCGCGGTGGAGATCCCCGGTGGTGACGGTCCGGCCGCCTCGCGGCATGCCGCCGCGGCCATCACCCAGGTGCACAGCCTCGCCGACCCGACCTATGTCGTCGACGCCGCCGCGCTGTGGGCCGGCGGGGCCGGCGAGCCCTTCGGCCCGCGGGCCCGGATCGACGCCGTGCTCGCGCTGCGCCGCGCCGCCCGTGTCTGGGCCCCGCTGGAACGGCTGCTGGACCAGCCCGTCCCCGACGTGCTGGCCCTCACCGAGGACGAGCTGTACGAGCTGCTGAGCGATGCCGGGGCCCGGCTCTCGGCCGCCGGGGTGAGCGTGCACTGGCCCCGGGAGCTGGCCCGTTCCCTCACCGCGGCCGCCGTGGTGCGCCCGGCGCCGGGCACCGCCACCGACCGCACGGCGTTCTTCGACGCCGAGCAGCTCTTCGCCTTCAACTGGCAGCTCTCGCTGGGGGACCAGCAGCTCACCGAGGCCGAGATGGACGTGCTCGCCGAGGCCCACCGCCCCGTGGTGCGCCTGCGGGACCAGTGGGTCGTCGTCGACCCCGCGCTCGTCCGCAAGGCGCGCAAGCGGGAGCTGGGCCTCCTCGACCCGGTGGACGCCCTCGCCGTCGCCCTGACCGGCAGCGCCGAGGTGGACGGCGAGCAGGTCGACGCCGTGCCGGTCGGCGCGCTGGCCGCGCTCCGCTCCCGCATCGTCGATGACGACACGGCGATCGCACCGCCGCCCGGCCTCGACGCGACGCTCCGCGACTACCAGCTGCGCGGGCTGGCCTGGCTGGACCGGATGACCTCGCTGGGCCTCGGCGGCTGCCTCGCCGACGACATGGGCCTCGGTAAGACGATCACCCTCATCGCCCTGCACCTGCACCGCGCCCACCCCGCGCCCACCCTGGTGATCTGCCCCGCCTCGCTGCTGGGCAACTGGCACCGGGAGATCAACCGCTTCGCCCCCGGCGTACCCGTGCGCCGGTTCCACGGCACCGACCGCACCCTCGCCGAACCCGACGGCGGCTTCGTCCTCACCACGTACGGCACGATGCGCTCCAGCGCGGCCGAACTGGCCGCGCACAGCTGGGGACTGGTCGTCGCCGACGAGGCACAGCACGTGAAGAACCCGCACTCCTCGACGGCGAAGGCGCTGCGCACCATTCCGTCCCCGGCCCGGGTCGCCCTGACCGGCACCCCCGTCGAGAACAACCTCTCCGAGCTCTGGGCGCTGCTCGACTGGACCACGCCCGGACTGCTCGGCCCCCTCAAGGCGTTCCGGGCCCGGCACGCCCGGATCGTGGAGAACACCGGCACGGCTGCCGGGATCGGCAACGACGAAGCGGTCGAGCGGCTCTCCAGGCTGGTCCGCCCCTTCCTGCTCCGCCGCAAGAAGTCGGACCCGGGCATCGCCCCCGAGCTGCCGCCCAAGACGGAGACCGACCACCCCGTCTTCCTCACCCGCGAACAGGCCACGCTCTACGAGGCAACGGTGCGCGAGACCATGGCGTACATCGAGGCGTCGGAGGGCATCGCCCGGCGCGGCCTCATCATGAAGCTGCTGGCCTCGCTCAAGCAGATCTGCAACCACCCCGCGCAGTACCTGAAGGAGGAGCCGACCCGGCTCGTCGGCCGCTCCGGGAAACTCGACCTGCTCGACGAACTCCTCGACACGATCCTCGCCGAGGACGGCTCCGTCCTCGTCTTCACCCAGTACGTGACCATGGCCCGGCTGCTCTCCGCGCATCTCACCGCGCGGGCCGTTCCCTCCCAACTGCTGCACGGCGGTACGCCGGTGGCCGAGCGGGAACGGATGGTGGACCGTTTCCAGTCCGGCGAGGTGCCGGTGTTCCTGCTCTCCCTGAAGGCGGCGGGCACCGGGCTGAACCTCACCAGGGCCGCCCATGTCATCCACTACGACCGCTGGTGGAACCCGGCCGTCGAGGAACAGGCCACGGACCGCGCCTACCGCATCGGCCAGACCCAGCCGGTCCAGGTGCACCGGCTGATCGCCGAGGGCACCGTCGAGGACCGGATCGGCGAGATGCTGCTGGCCAAGCGGGCCCTGGCCGACGCCGTGCTCGGCGCCGGGGAGACCGCGCTGACCGAGCTCAGCGACCGCGACCTGGCCGATCTCGTCTCCCTCCGAAGGCCGTCATGAGCCCCCGCGCGCAGCCCGCCCCCTCCGCCCGCGCTCCCCGGCCCGTCGCCCGGTCCCGGCCGGGCCCCGACGACCTGCGGCGGACCTTCGAGGCGGTACCCGCGCGGACGTCCGGCGACGACGAGCCGTTCGCGGACAGCTGGTGGGGCCGGTCCTGGGTGGCGGCGCTGGAAGCCCTCTCGATGGACGCGGCGAGACTCGCCCGCGGCCGTGCGTACGCGGACGGCGGGCATGTCGCCGCGGTCACCGTCACCCCCGGCCGCGTCGTCGCCTACGTGCACGGCAGCCGCCCCCGGCCCTACCGCGCCGAACTGCGGCTGCGCACCCTCACCGACGCCGACTGGGACACCTTCCTCGACGCGGTCGCCGCCCGCCCCGGCCACCTTGCCGCGCTGCTCACCAAGGAGATGCCGCACTCCCTGGCCGACACGGCGGCCGCCTCCGGGGTCGCGCTGCTCCCTGCGGCGAACGACCTGGACCCCAGCTGCTCCTGCCCCGACCACGGCTGGCCCTGCAAGCACGTGTCGGCGCTCTGCTACCAGATGGCCCGGCTCCTGGACGCCGATCCGTTCGTCCTGCTGCTCCTGCGCGGCCGGGGCGAGCGCGAACTCCTGGAGGACCTGGGCCACCGCAACGCCGCGCACTCCGCACGGGAGCGGCCCGAGGCCCCCGCCGCCCCCTCCGTACCGGCGCAGGACGCGCTCGCCGACCGCTTCCTGCCTCCGCTGCCCGCCCCGTTCCCGGTGGAGCCGCACCCCGGGCAGCCGCCGTCGTACCCGAGCCTGCCCGGCAGCCGGGACCCGCTCGCCCTCGACCAGCTCGCCACGGACGCGGCCGCCCGCGCCCATGCCCTGCTCACCACCGGCCTCGACCCGCTCGCCGGGCTCACCCCCTGGCAGGACGCGGTCCGGCTGGCAGCCGCCCGCCCCACCGCGGGGCTCACCGCCACCACCCGCGCCCTCTACCGCGAACTGGCGTCCGCCACCGGCCGCAACACCACCGACCTGGCCCGCGCCGTCGCCGCCTGGCGCCAGGGCGGGGCCGAGGGGCTGGACGTCCTGGAAACGCCGTGGGACCCCCCGGCGGGCCCGTTCGACCGGGCCCGCCCGGCTCTCGCAGCCGCCGGATTCCCCCGCTTCCAGCCCTGGCGCAACCAGCTCACCCACCCCGGCGGCACGCTCCAGCTCCGCTTCGGCCACGACGGCCGCTGGTACGGCTACGAGTCCGACCCGGGCCAGGACGAGTGGTGGCCGCGCGCCGCACCGGACTTTGACCCGGTGGGCGCACTCCTGGAGCTCAGCGGGGGCTGACCGGTCAGCCCTTCAGCAGGAACAGTAGACCGATCAGCACGAGGGCGACGATCGGCAGCACGATCAGCCGCCCCTTGCGGAACGACTCGTTCTCCTGCTGCGTCAGTCCGCGGCCGGCCCCGTGCACGGACGCCAGGTGCTCCCCGGCCATGTCGATGATCCGCTCCGTGGTCAGGAGCGACGGACACCACTCGCAGTGTGCGCAGACCAGGAAGTCGCGGTACGGGTCGTACCGGAAGTCCCGCTCGATGTTGACCGTGAAGACCTGCCCCTGCTCGGTCGTGGCGGTGAAGTGACGTATCGCGGCGCCCATGCGGCCTGCCCCCTGCTGATCGGTGTCCGGTGCTCCGGTACCCGGCCGCGGCACAGTACCCGACTGTTCAGGGCCGGTGCGGGGCGGGCGGTACAGCGTCGACGGGGGCCGCGGCGGAACCCGGCGGAACCGGTTCATGCCGCAGCAGCGCCCGCATCCGGACGGCCCGGCGATCAGGTCGAGCAGCAGCATCGGGTCCCCATCTTTGTCGATGAAGGCGAGGAACTGGCGGTCGGTCACATCCGGCCCACCGCCGGGCCGTTCGGTCCCGAAGAGCAGCCGGGTCCCGGCCGGGTTCCTCTCGCCGTTGGAGTGGGAGAGGCGGGAGAGGCGGGAGAGGCGGGAGAGGCGAGGGAGCCGGGGCATGGGGAAAGGCGTGGGGAAACCCTTCGTTCCAGGTGCGGGGGAGAGGGCGCGGACGCGCGGGACTCACTGTGGCAACTGGCCCCCGCCGGACGGCGGCCGAACAGGGGCGCCGCCGGGAAGCCACCCGAACGGACCGCCGCGCACAGGCGCACCGGACGGCGCGCCTGTGCGCATCCGGTGCGGCAAAAACCGCTGGTGCAGGGCGCGTTGCTGTTGCTAGCTTCCTGGACGTGGCGAAACTCAATCAGATCATCGCAGTGGAGAAGGGCGTCAAGTCCAAGGCTCATCAGGACCTGACGGCGGCGCATCACGGCCTCCAGAAGGCCGGTCTGCTGGCCGGGATCTCCCGGACCTACCAGCCGAAGGACGAGGAGGGCGAGCAGTTGCCGCCCGAGTCGACGCCGGTGCAGATCAAGGCCGAGGATGTGCTGCGCGACACGGCGGTGACCCTCACCCGGCTCTTCGACGTGACCGCCACCAAGGACTGGGCGAACTGCGCGGCCCGTGCCGACATCTCGGTCGACGGCCGGGTGCTGGTGGCCGGCGTTCCGGTGTCGTATCTGCTCTTCCTGGAGAAGCAGCTCACGGACATCACCACCTTCATCCGCAAGCTGCCGGTGCTCGAAGCCTCGGAGGCCTGGGCACAGGACCCGTCCACCGACTCCTGGAAGACCGAGCCGGTGCGGACCCTGCGCACCAAGAAGGTGCCCCGCAACCACGTGAAGGCGGAGGCCACCGAGAAGCACCCGGCCCAGGTCGAGGTGTACTACGAGGACGTTCCGATCGGCTACTGGACGACCGTGAAGTTCTCCGGGGCGCTGCCCGCACGGCGGATCAACGAACTGACCGACCGCGTCGAGAAGCTCCAGCAGGCTGTCAAGTTCGCCCGCGAGGAGGCCAACGGCGTGGACGTCACGGACCAGCGGGTGGGTGATGCGGTCTTCGGTTACCTCTTCGGGTGACCGGCCATGGAATCCCCGGCGGCGGTCGAAGCCGCCGGGGTGCGCGAGGAGCGCAAAGCTGAAACTGAAGTTTGTCGTGACGACGCGGTTCCGGTGGAGGTTCGAGTCCTCCCCCCGGCACTTCCGTACCTTCTTACGGATGCGGGCCGGGGTGGCCCAACTGGCAGAGGCAGGCCGCGATCAATCTCAGACTCTTGCTCCAGACTCAGCATGCGCCGCCTATCGCCGAATCGACCGGGCCCGTGCCCGTGTGCGTCGAGATGCCGGTTCGACTCCGGCCCGTGGAGCTTCGGTCCGCGGTCGTCTAAAGGCAGGACGCGACGACATAAAACTGACACGGGACCTTAAAAGTGTCGGCGTGCCGTACAGGTGGCAATCACAGGGCTCGGGGGCCGGCTACGCCCCCGGGCCCGCTCCCGTTCGGGGCCGCTGTGTCATGCCCGCACGCGCAGCGAGACCCCGCGCCCGGCGAAGAAGCGCTCGAACTCGGCCAGCGGGAGCTCCGCCGACCGGGTCGCGGCCGTCGTCCCGGACGGGTTGTGGAAGTGGACGCCCGTGCCGTCGGCCGTACGGGCGGTCAGGAGCACCAGGTGCCCGCCCCGTCCCGGTGCGGGCTGCCGCGGGCGGCGGATCGCGTAGTGCACGGAGGCCATGACGGACCGGCCCTCGTCCAGCAGGGGCGGGATCTCCTCCGGCGAGAGGTGCCGGTGGACGGTGGCGTCGAGGCCGTGCCTCTCCTGTACGTACGCGGCGAAGGGGGCGTAGACCAGGCCCCGGATCGCGCCGTCGGGGTCCTCGGTGTACGCGCCGTACCCGAGCGCCCCGTCGCGCAGCGCGAAGAGGGGCGGGGCGCCGGCGCCGAGTGCCATGCGCAGACAGGTCATCCCGCACAGATGGCCCGCCCAGCGCGCGTACTCCGCGGGCGACTTCGCGCCCGACTCGGCCCACGCGGGGTCGGCGGCCGGGTCGAGCCCGTCCTCGACGATCGGCCCGACGAGCTCGAACGAGGCGAACTGGGTGTGGACCGGCACCTGGCAGGTGGGGCAGCTGGGGCAGTTCACGATCGGCATCCGTTCATCCCCGGCATCCGGTCACTGCCGGTACCCGGTCAGGAAGCGGCCGATCCGGCTGATGGCCGCGTCAAGATCGTCAGCGTACGGGAGGGTCAGGATGCGGAAGTGGTCGGGCCGCGGCCAGTTGAAACCGGTGCCCTGCACGACCTGGATCTTCTCGCGCAGCAGCAGGTCGAGGACGAACCTCTCGTCGTCGACGAGGGGATGCACCTTCGGGTCGATGCGCGGGAAGGCGTACAGCGCGCCCCTGGGCTTCACGCACGACACCCCGGGGATCTCGTTCAGCTTCTCCCAGGCGCGGTTGCGCTGCTCGTACAGCCTGCCCCCGGGCACCACCAGCTCCCGGATCGACTGTCGGCCACCGAGCGCGGCCTGGATCGCGTACTGCGCCGGGGCGTTGGGGCAGAGCCGCATGGAGGCGAGCATGGTCAGCCCCTCCAGATAGCTGCGCGCGTGCTGCTTCGGGCCGGACACCACCATCCAGCCCGAACGGAAGCCGGCCACGCGGTACGTCTTGGAGAGACCGCTGAAGGTGAGGCAGACCAGGTCCGGGGCGAGGACCGCCACGCTGTGGTGCTCGGCGTCGTCGTAGAGGATCTGGTCGTAGATCTCGTCGGCGAACACCATCAGGCCGTGCCTGCGGGCCAGGCCGAGGATGGATTCGAGGACCTCGCGGGGGTAGACGGCGCCGGTCGGATTGTTCGGGTTGATGATCACGACGGCCCTGGTGCGGTCGGTGATCTTCGATGCCATGTCGGCCAGGTCGGGGTTCCAGTCCGAGGCCTCGTCGCACATGTAGTGCACGGCCTTCCCGCCGGCCAGCGTCGTCACCGCGGTCCACAGCGGGTAGTCCGGGGACGGGATCAGCACCTCGTCACCGTCCTCCAGCAGCCCCTGCACGGCCATGGAGATCAGCTCGGAGACACCGTTGCCGAGGAAGATGTCGTCCACGCCGACCTCGGTGAGCCCCATCGCCTGGTAGCGCTGCGCCACGGACCGGCGGGCGGAGAGGATGCCCCGTGAATCGGTGTAGCCGTGGGCCTGCGGGAGCATCCGGATCATGTCCTGGACGATCTCCTCGGGCGCCTCGAACCCGAACAGCGCCGGGTTGCCCGTGTTGAGGCGGAGCACGCTGTGACCCGCCTCCTCCAGGGCGTTGGCGTGCTCGATGACCGGTCCCCGGATCTCGTAACAGACCTCGTTGAGCTTGCTGGACTGGCGGAACTCCATGCGGTGCCTCCCCGACCCGACTGTGATACTTGGTTTTACCAAGCTTGAGCTTGGAAAGTCCAACAACATGTCTAGACTGCGTCGTATGCCACGTCAGCAACAGCACGCGACCCGACCGGCCCGCCGCCGGAGTTACGACCAGTTCTGTGCCGGCGCGCGTGCGCTGGACGCCGTCGGCGACCGGTGGACCCTGCTGATCGTCCGTGAACTGCTGGCCGGTCCACGCCGGTACACCGATCTGCACGCCGACCTTCCCGGCGTCAGCACGGATGTCCTCGCCTCCCGGCTCAAGGACATGGAGCAGGGCGGACTGGCCACCCGCCGCAAACTGCCGCCGCCCGCCGCCGCCTCGGTGTACGAACTCACCGAGCGGGGTCATGGACTGCTGCCCGTCCTCGCCGCACTCGCCGAATGGGGGGCGCCCGCGCTCACTGAGCGGCGGCCCACGGACGCGGTCCGGGCGCACTGGTTCGCGCTCCCGCTGCTGCGCGCGCTGGACGGGCCCGGGGGGCCGGCCGGCGACGGAGTGCTCGACGTACACCTCGACGAGGGCGAATTCCATGTCCGTACGGGGGCGCGGGCGCCGGGCAGCGCGGTCTACGGAGACGGTCCGGCCGCCCACGCCGATGCGCGCATCGCGCTCGACGCCGAGCTCTGCCTGGCACTGGGCCGCGGTGAGACGACGTTCGCCGAGGCGGTCGGGGACGGGCGGATCGAGGTGTCCGGCGAGGGGCCGCTGGCCGCAATGCTGCGTGGCGCATGACGGCGGCGCCGGGATGGTTCGCCCGGCCGACTCCTGGGTAGCGTCGGGGCATTTGGGATGTCGGGGACACCGATGATGCCCGGGACACTGATGCAGAGGAGTTGCCCATGAGATTCGGCAGACAGCAGGGGCGGCCGGGCAAGGTGCTTGTCATCGGGGGCTGTGTGGCAGCGCTCGGCTTCGTGCCGTCGGCGGCCGTCGCCACCCCCGGCAGCGGTGTGAGCGCCACCGTCGTCGCGGAGGGCACATCGCCGGGCAAGCTGAAGGTGAAGACGCCGAAGGGCCGTACCGACGTCACCTTCCGGACGATCACCATCGAGCCCGGCGGCTCCACCGGCTGGCACACCCATCGCGGTCAGCTGATCGCGGTCGTCAAGCAGGGGACGCTCACGCGCACCCTGGACGACTGCTCGGTCGAGGTGACACCCGCCGGAACGTCCTTCATCGAGCCGTCCGGGGCGAAGCACCGCCATATCGGCCGCAATCTGGGGACCGAGCCCGTCGTCCTCTGGGTGACCTACCTGCTGCCCAAGGGCAGCGAACTCTCCGACGACGCCGACGCCGTGGACTGCGGCGGGAAGAGCGGCGGGAAGAACTGAAGCAGGGCTGAGGCGCGCCCCCTGCCGTCCCGGCCGGCCACCGCGCCGCCGCGGACGCCGGCCGTCAGCGGGCCAGCGTCTCCCCGTACGCGCCGAGGCCGGCGACCACCAGGCCGTCCCGGAACGTCAGCACCTCGTACACCCGGCCGCCGATCTGGTTGCGGTAGTCGATCACCAGGGTGCCGACGCTCACCCGGACGTCCATCACCTCGAACTTCAGGTCGGGGATGAGCTCGAGCCCGCGGGCCCAGTACGCACGCAGCTCGTCCTTGCCGCGCACGGTGCCGGAGGGGTCGCCGGTGAACCGGGCGATCATGGGCGAGCTGAAGGTCACCTCGTCGTGATAGTGCGTCAGGACGCGTTCCAGGTCGTGGGAGTTCCAGTCGTCCTGCCATTGCGCGGCGAACGTGCGGGCGAATGCGAGGTCCATGAGGAAGAGCGTACGAGGCGGGGCGGAGGGGTGGCAGGCCGTGAGCGAAGAGGGCCCCGAGGACCTCGACCCCGCGCGCCGGGCCGCGTTGGCGCGGGAGGTCCTGTGTGCGCTGCGTACCCACTGTGCCGGGTCGCGTGCGGAACCGAGAGGTTCGCTCGCCCGGGGGACCGCCGACGCGTACAGCGATATCGACCTCCTCTGGATCGTGCCCGACGGCCGGTTCGAGGACTGTGTCGCCGCCGTCCCGGACCTGCTCGGCACGGTCCGCGGCGTCGCCTCCCTGCGGGTCGACCCCGGTCTGGGGAACTCCCGCAAGAGGCGGCTCCTCTTCGTCGACTTCGACCGCCTGCCCCTCTTCTGGCGCCTGGACCTGGAGATCGTCGCCCTGTCCGTCGCCGGCCGGCCCGGCTACGACCAGGACAATCCGGCGGCGCGCCGTGACGACTGGTCGAGGCCCGCCAGCGCGCTCGCCAACGCGGTCTCCGCGGTGAAGGCGGTGCTGCGCGGACAGCCGCAGACCGCCCGGGGCCTGCTGGAGCGCGGCTTCGCCCGCATCGGGGCGGTGGACACCGTCTCCGGTGACTGGTTCGCCGACATCACCCGCCTCGCCGAAGCCGCCGCGGCGATCGAACCGGCCCGGGGGCCGCTCGCCGAGCGCGTCGTGCGGCTGGCGGCGGACCATCGGGCGGAACTTTGCTGACGGGCCCGGCCGGGCGCCGGCCGGGGGTCCGCCAACGCCCCGGGTGATGCGGACAGCCCCGCCGCGACGGGGCGATGATGGATGCGTGCGATATGAAGCGATCACCTGGGAACGGCTGGCGGACGCCCTTGCCTCGCACGCCGACGCGCTGAAACCGTCCGACGGCGGGCCCTGGCTCAAGGTTGCCGTCGACGGGGCTCCGGCCGCCCGGACCGGCGAGCTGGCCGAGTCGGTCGCACAGGCGCTGCGGCTCCGCGGCCGGGCCGTGCTCCCCGTGTCCACGGCGGGATTCCTGCGGCCCGCCAGCCTGCGGTACGAGTACGGCAAGCGGGACCCCGACTCGTACTACGGCAGCTGGTTCGACACCGGGGCGCTGTGGCGTGAGGTGTTCGGGCCGCTGGAGGCGGGCGGCAGCGGGCGGGTGCTGCCCGATCTCTGGGACCCGGCGACGGACCGGGCCACCAGGAGCCCGTACCGGCTCCTGCCGGAGGGCGGGGTGCTGGTGGTGCACGGGCCGTTGCTGCTGGGGCACTGGTTCCCGTTCGACCTGAGCGTCCACCTGCGGCTGTCGCCGGGTGCGCTGCGGCGGCGCACCGAGGAGGACGAGCGGTGGACACTGCCCGCCTTCGCGCGGTACGAGGACGAGGTGGCGCCCGCCGGGAGCGCGGACGCGGTCGTCCGGGCCGACGACCCGCGCCATCCCGCCTGGACGGGGCTGCGGCGGGACGGGTAGCTCTGAGGCGTAAGGGCGTAAGGGCGTAAGGGCGTAAGGGCGTAAGGGCGTAAGGGCGCACGGGTGAACGCTGCGGAGTCCGCAGGTCGGGACGAGCGGAACCTCGACCCCGATGACGCGCAGCCCGCCAGGGATTGCGGGACAGCCTTGGGTGATTCGTGCCGAGGGATGTGCCGAGAACGACCTGCCCGCCATGCCGACACGGGCATATGAGTTCCGCCCCGGCTGTATCAGGCCCCTTGCCGACGCCGTCCCGAAAGGCCGAGGCCCGCAATTCGCTGTGACATTGCCGTGCAACGCGATGATCGGCCGTGCGCGCACATCCCCGGTGGGTCCGTCGGCGCGTGTGAAAGTACCAATGGGCCTTGAGGAATTCGGCCTTGAGCCCTTTCGGGTTCACGGCCTGCTCCTTTGCTCACGCGGCGGCCGGGCCGAATGAACATGCGGAACGACAGTGCGGGACAGCCCTTGGGCCGTTGCCTGCCCCGAACTATCACTCCTCCCGCTTACGTCTCACTCACGTTTCACTAACGTTTCGCTGACGTGGCGTCCCTGGGCTGCGGGCTTGCGGAATTGGGTGCCGATCGGGCTTGCCCGGTCCCGGGCATTCGGTACAGCATGGCCGCCTCGCGTGACGTCACGACCGGACGTCCCCCGGGGAAGGGAGCCTTGGCGGCAGTGCCTGGGCGGCGTCAGGCCAGAGAAGCGGCCCGGGCGGGGTCGATGGCATGCCGGAGCGGCAGGTCCTGTGTGAACCGGCGCAGTTCGTCGAGCACGAGCTGTCCGAGACGGTGGCGTTCGGCGCCCAGGGCGCCGCCGAGGTGCGGCGTCAGAACAACGTTGGGAAGGGTGAAGAGTGGCGAATCATGGGCCGGGGGCTCGGGATGCGTTACGTCGAGCACGGCGGTGAGGTCGGGCCTGGCACGCAGGACCTGAGCGGCGGCCGTCTCGTCGATCAGCGCGCCCCGCGCGGTGTTGATCAGCGTCGCGCCGGGCCCCAGGGAGTTCAGCAGCGGTGCCCCGATCGTGCCGCGGGTCTCGGGCAGGAGCGGTGCGTGGAGGCTGACGACATGACAGGTGGCGAAGAGTTCCTCGACGGGGACCAGCCGGACGCCCGCCTGCCGGGCGGCATCCGGGGAAGCGACGGGATCGGTGGCGAGGATCTCGACGTCGAAGCGGGTGAGGTGGCCGGCGACGAGCCGGCCGATGTGCCCGAGTCCCAACAGGCCCACCCGTGACCGGTAGGCGCCCGGGACGTCGGGATTGTGCGGGAAGCGGCGGCTGCTCGCGACCTCCCGCGTGATGCGGTGTGCCTGCTTCAGTCCGAGGAGGACCTGGGCGAGGGTGAACTCCGCGACCGGGACGGCATTGGCCGCGGCGGCGGAGACGATCGGGATGCCGCGCTCCCAGAAGGCGGGCGTGGTCAGGTGCCGGACGGACCCTGCCGCGACGAGAACCGCCCGCAGCCCGGCGGCGTGCGACAGGAAGGCGGTATCGAGGACGGGCGCACCCCAGCCCGTGAGCAGGATGTCGACGTTCCTCAGCACCTCGGGGTTCTCGTCGAGCTCCTGCTTGGTGAGGGGCGGTCTCTGCCAGTGCACGAGCCGGCCGATCCCGGCCAGCACCTCGGGCGGGTAGACGTCCGCCCGGCGTTCTTCCTCCATGACCAGCAGGGCTGTCGGTGCGGTGGCCGGTTCGCTCATGTCGGGTCTGTCTCCTCGGCCCGTCCGGTGCTGGACCGGCAGCCGGGCGGCCGTCGGTCCCTGCTCGGGTCTGTGGGCAAGTGTCTGACTGAATGTCGTGGATTGGTGTGGCCTGTGTACTTCTCAGGCTGGATGGCTTGCAGGGACGATACATCGGATCACTGGAATGTCCTCGCGTGCGGCTCGGATGTCCAGTCCTCGCTGTTCGGGTGGTTGTTGTCGCGGTCCGTACCGTGCCGGATCGGAGTGGTTGTTGGCATGGATGGTTGAACTGGCCTGCTATCAGGCGATATCTGGCGGCGATAGCGCCCTCGCGCGTTCCGGGTTGCCGGGGGCGTGCCCGGGAGGGTGTCCGGCGGGGGCCGTGCCAGCCGGTGGAAACTTTTTGTATTCATCGGACTATTGACCACTGATTCCGACCCCGTTACCGTCCCAGAAAGCGCTTTCCAGGCCAACTGTGACGCGTCGAAAACGGGAGTTGTGATGCAGAGATCGCGTTGGATCGGTGCGGGTGTCCTCGCCTCGACACTGGTCCTCACCAGCTGTTCATCCGGGCCTGCGGGAGTGGATGCCAAGCAGAACCCCAAGGCGCCTCTGGAGCTCTGGACCAGGACGACACCGGGCGGACCGGGGGAGCAGGGCGCGCTCAAGCTCGCCACCGCCTTCGAGAAGGCCACGGGCTACAAGGTCGAGGTCACGGCCATCTTCGACGACTTCGAGACCAAGCTGCAGCAGCGGGCCGCCCAGAAGAATCTCCCCGACATCGTCATGAACGACGTGACACAGCTCGGGGCCATGCACAGCCAGGGTCTGCTCCGGGAGATCGACCTGGACAAGATCAAGGACAGCGAGCAGATCATCGGCCAGGGGCTGGACTCCGGGAAGACCGTGGACGGCAAGCAGTACGGACTGCCGTACTCGGCGCAGGCGTCCGCGCTGCTCATCCGCAAGGACTGGCGGCAGAAGCTCAAGCTCGACGTCCCGCAGAACTGGGACGACTTCGCCGCGATGGCCAAGGCCTTCACCACCCAGGACCCCGACGGCGACGGCAAGAAGAACACCGCCGGTCTCGCCGCCCCGCTGTCCACCAAGCGCGGCTACGCCTCCTGGTACTTCTCCAACTTCCTCTGGGCCGCGGGCGGCGACTTCATTACCGAGGCCGGTAAGGGCACGTACAAGCCGGCGGTGACCACGAAGGCATCGGTCGAGGCCATGCAGTGGTTCCGCGACCTGGGCTGCAAGGCCAAGGCCATCCAGCCCGGCGCCGTCACCATGGACACCCCGCCGACGAACGAGACGTTCGAGGCGGGCCGGACCGGCATGTTCGTCGTCGGCCCGTACCTGCTGCCCCGCTTCGACGAGACCCTCGGCAAGGACAAGTACGAGGTCGTGCCGATGCCCAAGGGCCCCAAGGACGCCACCGTTCTCGCCGAGGGCGGCTCCGTCTATCTGATGGCCGGCTCCGAAAACCGGGCCGGCCAGGACGCCTTCGCCGGCTTCGCCGTCTCCGCCGAGGGCCAGAAGACGGCGATGGCGGGCGACACCGGCTACATCGTGCAGCTTCCCGTCAACAAGACCGTGGACATCTCCCAGGTGCGTCCCGACCCGCGCTGGAAGACCTACGCCCAGGCGTACCAGGATTCCGGCCGGTACGCGCCGTCCATCCCGAACTGGACCCCGGTGCGGCAGGCGACGGCGGACACCGTGAACGCGCTCATGGCGGACTGCGGTCTCGACACCGAGGCCAAGCTGGGTGAGCTCGACAAGCAGCTCGCCGACATCCTCAAGGAGCAGGGGATCGCCGCGTCATGAGTCTCGACCAGGCGGAACCGGCCGCCCCTCCGTCAGCCGGGCCCGCCCCCCGGAAAGCGGGGCGCCGGGACGGCGGGGCCACCGGCCTCCTGGGGCGCAGCCGCAGATCGGGCCGGTGGTGGACGCCCTGGCTGTTCCTCGCCCCCGCTCTGCTTCTTTTCCTGTACTTCAAGTTCATCCCCATGGCCAACGCGCTGACCATGTCCTTCCAGGAGGTTCAGCCCTACCTGGGGAACAAGTGGGTCGGCACCGAGAACTACGCCACGGTTCTGCAGTCCCACGGATTCCGCGAGGCCGCGTGGCACACGGTCGTCCTCGCCGCCGGGCAGACGGCCGGCTCGATGGCACTCGGCCTCGCCCTCGCCCTGCTGATGGAAGGGCAGAGCCGCCGGCTGAAGTTCGTGCGCTCCGCGGCGTTCCTCCCGGTGGTGGTGCCGATCGCGGTCGTCGCCGAACTGTGGCGGATCATGTACCACCCGACCGGGGACGGCATGCTCAACTCCCTCCTCGGCCTGGTGGGGATGGGCCCGTCGGGGTTCATCAACGACCCCGACACGTCGATGGCCTCCATCATGCTCACCGGCATCTGGCGGGGCGCCCCCTACGACATGATGATCATCCTCGCCGGTCTGACGAGCGTGGACCGCGGTCTGTACGAGGCCGCCAAGGTCGACGGCGCGTCGAGGCGGCAGCGGGTCTGGCACGTGACCGTGCCCGGACTGCGGTCGGTGTTCTCGATCCTGTTCATCCTCGCCGCGATCCGCGGACTACGGGTGTTCACCGAGGTGTTCCTGCTCACCAACGGTGGACCCGACGGTTCCACCGAGGTCGTCATGACCCTCATCTACAAGCTCGGGCTTGAACAGAACCGGCTCGGTGTCGGAGCGGCGGGAGCGGTCCTGCTGTTCGTCGCGACGCTGCTCCTGACCGTCGTCGTCCAACTGCTGCGGCGGAGGGAAAGCAAGTGAGTGCGCAGACCGAGACCGCGCTGGGCCTGACCGAGAGCCGGAGTGCCGGCGGACGGATTCTGCGGGCCGTCGTCTACCTGCTGGTCCTGATCGTCTTCGCGGGGCCCCTGCTGGCCCTGCTCGTCAGCGCCTTCGGCCACGTCAAGGACCCGACCCAGCTGAGCGTCATCCCCTCGGGCATCACGCTGGACAACTTCAGGATCGCCTTCGACCAGGGGGTGCTCACGTACCTGCTGAACTCGTTCTTCGTGGTCGGCGGCGGGCTGCTGCTCCAGGTGGCCGTCTCCGTCCTGGCCGGGTACGCGCTGGCCAGGAAGGTCTTCCCCGGGATGACGCTGGTGCTCGTCGCCGTCCTGGCGACGCTGATGCTGCCCGAGGAGATCCTGGCCCTCCCGCTGTCCCTGATCCTCGCCGATCTGCCGGTCGTCCACTTCAACCTCATCGGCACCCTGGCCGGAATGATCGTTCCGCTGGGCGCCTGGGGATTCTCCATCCTGGTGATGACCGAGTTCATGAAGGACGTGCCCCGCGAACTGGAGGAGGCCGCCCGCATCGACGGCGCCGGAGATCTGCGGATCTTCGCCCAGATCATCCTGCCGATGTGCAAGCCCGCCCTCGGTGTCATCGGGGTCTTCGGCTTCACCATGATCTGGGACCAGTACCTGCTGCCCCTCCTCGTCTCCACCAACTCCTCCTCGTACACGCTCCCGCTGGCGCTGCGGACCCTGCGGATCGACCCCTCCGTCACCCCCGGAGTGGTGATGGCCGCCTCCCTGCTGGCCCTGCTGCCCTCCGTGATCGTCTTCCTGTTCTTCCAGCGGTCCTTCGTCAGCGGTCTGTCCTCCGGCGCGCTCAAGGGCTGACCCCGCAGCCCGCGCCCTGCCCCCGCCCCGCGTACGGCACCGTGACGCACCCGCCCGTCGGCCGCCGTCCCCCTACGAACAGCCCCGACGCACCTCCGACACCCCCCGCCGCCGACGAGAAGGAGCGATTCCGCATGACCCCGAGCGCCGACACCCCGCAGGCGTACCCGTCCGAGGACCGTGCTCCCGAAGGAACCCCGGAGACGACCTGGTTCACCACCGCCCGGTTCGGCATGTTCGTCCACTGGGGCCTGTACTCCCTCGCCGCGCGGCACGAGTGGGTCAAGAACCGGGAGGAGCTGACCGACGAGCAGTACCAGGTCTACTTCGACCACTTCGACCCCGACCGCTACGACCCGGTCCAGTGGGCCAGGGCGGCCAGGGCGGCGGGTATGCGGTACGTCGTCCTGACCGCCAAGCACCACGACGGCTTCTGCCTGTGGGACAGCGCCCTCACCGAGTACAAGGTCACCAACACCCCGCACGGCCGCGACCTCGTCGGCCCGTTCGTCGAGGCGTGCCGCGCCGAAGGGCTCAAGGTCGGCCTCTACTACTCGCTGATCGACTGGCACCACCCGTCCTTCCCCGTGGACGGCACCCACCCGCAGCGCGACGACGAGGAGTTCAAGGCCGCCAACGCCGACCGGGACATCCGCGACTACCAGCGCTATCTGCACGGTCAGGTGCGTGAACTGCTCACGTCGTTCGGGCGCGTCGACTACCTGTTCTTCGACTTCTCGTACGCCGGGCGCACCTGGTGGGGTGGCAAGGGGCCCGACGACTGGGATTCCCCGAAGCTCCTGGAGATGATCCGGGAACTCCAGCCGCACGTCCTCGTCAACGACCGGACCGGCCTTCCCGGGGACTTCGTCACCCCCGAGCAGTACCAGCCCTCCGGCCCGATGACCGAGAACGGGCGCCCCGTGCTCTGGGAGGCCTGCCAGACGCTCAACGGGAGCTGGGGCTACGACCGCGACAACCTCGACCACAAGAGCGCCGACCTGCTGATCCGCATGCTCGTCGACGGAGTGTCCAAGGGCGGCAACCTGCTGCTCAACGTGGGCCCCACCGGCCGCGGCGATCTCGACCCGCGCGATTGCGCGATCCTCGGCGAGATCGGCCGGTGGACGGAGCTGCACGAGCGGGCGATCCGCGGCTGCGGCCCGTCGCCGTACACCGCCCCGGCCGAATGCCGCTACACCCAGCGCGGCGACCGGCTCTACGTCCACCTGTTCGCCTGGCCGTTGCGCCACCTGCACCTGCCGGGTCTCGCCGGCCGGGTGCGCTACGCCCAACTGCTGAACGACGCGTCCGAGATCATCCCGGTCCACATCGACCCGGACCGGCCCGCGGTCAACACCGAGATGGGCGGACAGCCCGCCGGAACGCTCACGCTCCAGATCCCGGTCCGCCGCCCCGACACCGCCGTCCCCGTCATCGAACTGTTCCTGGACACCACGGCCGACCCGGCCGACGGCTGACCCGAAGCCGGAACAGGTTCCGTCCACCGCACTCACGGAGGCACCATGCAACGCCGCACGTTCCTCATGAGCACCGCAGCAGGGGTGGCGCTGGCCGCCGCCCCCGTCGGCGGACCGCTGACCGCAAGCGCGACAACGGCCCCGGCGACCGTCCGCACGCCGGCCGAACTCCAGGCGGCGATCGACCGGGCGCGACCCGGTGACCGGATCGTCGTGGCCGACGGGACCTACACCGTCCCGCCGGACAGCCCCCTCACCATCCGGAACAAGCGGGGCACCGAGCGCGCACCCGTGACGATCGTCGCCCGGACCCGGGGCGGCGTCGTCCTGGAGGGCGAGCACAGCTTCGTCTTCGAGGCGTCCAGCCACATCACCCTCAGCGGCTTCTCCTTCCGCCAGAGCAGCACCCTGGACATCCCCCCGGACTGCTCGCACATCAGGCTCACCCGCAACGACTTCCAGCTGGCCGACATCGAGGGCCTGCACTGGGTGATGGTGCGCGCGGACGACAGCACGGTCGACCACAACCACTTCCACGGCAAGAGCACGCTCGGCATCTACCTCGGCATCGAGGGCGCGGGCACGGACGAGATGGCCCAGCGCGTCCACGTGTACCGCAACTACTTCTCCGACCACACCTTCGCCGGCTCCAACGGCGGCGAGCCGATCCGGCTCGGCGTCAGCCCCCGGGCGCTGTCCGCCGCCCACGCGGTCGTGGAGTACAACCTGTTCGAGCGCGCCGACGGGGACCCCGAGGCGATCTCGGTGAAGAGCTCGGACAACACCATCCGGTACAACACCATCCGCGACAGCCTGGGCGGCATCGTCCTGCGGCACGGCAACCGCAACCGGGTGGAGGGCAACCACCTCGTCGACGGCCAGGAAGGTGTGCGGATCTACGGCAACGACCATGTGATCGTCAACAACTACCTCGCCGGCCTGTCAGGGCGCGCCCTGGTGATCGGCAGCGGTTCCGAGCGCGACCACCTGCCCGGCGAGACGCCCGAGGCGCGCCGCGGCAACGACGCCCCCGACCGGATCCTCGTCGCGTACAACACCCTGGTCGACAACAACGGCACGCTGTCCGGCGAGAGTCAGCGCCCGCACGAGCCGCGGGACGTCACCGTCGCCGACAACCTGTTCGTCGCGGACACGGGCCGACTCGTCGAGATGGCGAACACCGTGCGCTTCACCTGGTCGGGCAACCTCCTGTGGGGCGCCGCCGCCGACGGCAACATTCCCGCCGGTGGCGGCACCCGTGTCGACCCGAGGCTGGTGAAGGACCCGCACGGCATCGCGCGGCCGGCCGCCGACAGCCCGGCGATCGACGCGGGCACACTCCGCTGGCCGCCCGTCACCCATGACATCGACGGGCAGCCGCGCGGCCGGGCCCGGGACGTGGGCGCGGACGAGCACTCCCGCCGGCCACCGAGGCGCGGACCCCTGACCCCGGCCGACGTCGGTCCCCACGCCGGCTGAGCGCACCCATCCGCTTCGACGCAGGAGGCACCATGCAACGACGCACGTTTCTCAGAAGCACCGCGGTGGCCGCCCTCGCCGCCGTACCGCTCACCACCTCGCTGTCGGGGAGCGCATCGGCGGCCGACATCCCGGTCGCCTCCCTGGCCCAGCTCCAGAGCGCGATCAACGGCGCCGCGCCCGGTGACCGCATCGTCGTCGCCGACGGCACCTACACGGTTCCGTCGGGGAGTGCGATCAACATCTCCGGCAAGAACGGCACCGCGGCGCAGATCACCATCGTCTCGAAGACCCGCGGCGGCGCCGTGCTGCGCGGCGAACGCGGCTTCGTGCTCAGTAATTCGAGCAACATCACCATCAGCGGCTTCTCCTTCCGGCAGAGCACCACGATGGAGATCCCGGCGGACTGCTCGGCGATCCGGCTGACCCGCAACGACTTCCAGCTCGCGGACGCCGGCGATCCGTACTGGCTCGTCGTGCGCGCGGATGACTCGAAGATCGACCGGAACCACTTCCACGACAAGACCACCGCGGGCATCTTCATCGTCGTCGATGGCACGGGCAAGACCGCCATGGCCCAGAACCTTCACATCTTCCGGAACCACTTCTCCGATCACAGCTTCACCGGGGCCAACGGAGGCGAGCCCATCCGCCTCGGCGTCAGCGGCCGGGCACTGTCCGAGGCCAACGCGATCGTCGAGTACAACCTGTTCGAGCGCTGCAACGGCGACCCCGAGGCCATCTCGGTGAAGTCGTCGAAGAACACCATCCGGTACAACACCATCCGGAACAGCCGGGGCGGCATCGTGCTGCGCCACGGCAACCGTTCCCTGGTGGAGGGCAACCACCTGATCGGTGGCATTGACGGGGTGCGCATCTATGGCAACGACCACAGAATCGTCAACAACTACCTGAGCGGGCTGTCCGGCCGGGCCCTGGTGATCGGCAGCGGCACCACCCGTGACCACAACAGCGGCGAGACGCCGGACGAGCGGACGGGGAACGACGCCTGCGACCGCGCGGTGATCGTGCACAACTCCCTGATCAACAACACCGGCATGCTCTCGGGCGAGACTCGGACGTACGAGCCGCAGGACGTGACCGTCGCCGACAACCTGCTGGTCGGCGACTCGGGCAGCCTCGTCGCGATGGGAGCCACCTCCGGCTTCACCTGGCAGACCAACCTGTTGTGGGGTGCGGCCACGAACGGCAACATCCCCTCCGGGGGCTTCACCCGGGCCGACCCGCTGCTCAGCCAGGGCACGGACGGTGTTCTGCGGCTGTCGTCGGGCAGCCCGGCGATCGGCGCCGCCACACTGGGCAGCGCCGCCGTCGCCGATGACATCGACGGGGACCAGCGCGGCAGCGTACGGGACATCGGTGCCGACGAGTACTCGACGGCGCCCGCGCTCCGGCACCCCCTCACGGCCGCGGACGTGGGTCCGAACGCCGCCTGAGTGACCACGGTGCCGGGGCACCGCCCAGCCTGCCCGGTCCGCCCGCCCCGTCCGGGCGGACCGCCCGAGAGCGCCTGAAAGACCGGACAACCGCAGGAAGGCAGTGTCATGACCGAGGAGAGCAGCCGGAGTGCGCAGGGCCGCGCCCCGCTCCGCCCGCAGGCCGGGCCGGAAGCGGGAAGGGCCAGGCTGGGCCTGTGCTCGGTCACGTTCCGCCGGCTGCCGGCCGCCGAGGTCGCGCGACGCGCCGCGGACGCTGGCCTGGAGGTGATCGAGTGGGGGGCGGACGTGCACGCGCCCGCGGGGGAGCCCGACACCGTCCGCGCGGTCCGTGAGGCCACCGACCGGTACGGGATGGCCTGTTGTTCGTACGGCTCGTACTTCCGCGCCACCCCGGGCGAACTGGCCGGATTCCCCGCCGTCGCCCGCGCCGCGGTGCTTCTCGGGGCGCCGCGGATACGGGTGTGGGCGGGCGCGGCCGGATCGCGGTCCGCCCGGCCCGAGGAGCGGCGCGAGACCGTGAGCTGTCTGCGGGAGGCGGCGCGGATCGCTGCGGACCACGGACTCGGGCTCGCACCCGAGTTCCACGGGGGAACGCTCACCGACACCGTCGCCTCGACCGCTCGGCTGCTGGACGAGGTGGGCGCGGACAACGTCCGCACGTACTGGCAGCCGCCGCTCGACACGCCCGGCGAGGAGGCACTGGCGGGACTCGCGTCGCTCGCCGACCGGGTCTGCGCCGTGCACGCCTTCTCGTGGTGGCCGGGCAACAACCGGCTGCCGCTGGCGGACCGTTCGGACCTGTGGACGGCCGCCCTCGGCCTGCTGGACGGCCGGGGTGTCGAGGCGCTCCTGGAGTTCGTGCCCGGCGACGATTCCGCGGTGCTGGACAGGGAAGCCGCGACACTGAGGGGATTCGCAGGCCAGACCCCCTCCGGCCGAACGTAGTCGACCGTACTCCCGCAGGTCACGAGGGATGCTCCATCGCCCCGACATCAGGACGGCATACATGCGCATCAAGAACGACGACACGCTTGTGTTCATCGGTGACTCCATCACCGACGCGGGCCGCGACCGTGCGGATTCCGCTTCGCTCGGCGGGGGTTACGTCCACGAGATCGCGCAGACCCTGCGCGACCGGGCGGACGACGGACCCGGACCCCGTGTCATCAACAGGGGGATCAACGGCGATCGTGTGTACGACCTCGAAAGCCGCTGGACCACCGATGTCATCGACCACCGGCCCACCGTGGTCACTGTCAAGATCGGCATCAACGACACCTGGCGGTGCTACGACCAGGGACTGCCCAGCCCGCTCGACGTGTTCGAGGAGTGCCTCGACCGGCTGCTCGCGGGCGCGGCGCGCGAGCTGTCCGCACGGCTGGTCGTCATCACCCCGTTCCTGCTCCCGGTCGGGCCGGACCAGGAGAGCTGGTTCGAGGACCTGTCTCCCCGCACCGACGCCGTTCTGCGGGCAGCCGTGAACAACGGGGCCCAGGTGGTCCGCGCAGACCTCGTCATGATCCGCGCGGCACAGGACCGGGAGCCGGCGGCGCTGGCCCCGGACGGCGTCCACCCGAGCCGTCTCGGGCACCGGCTGATCGCCGATGCCTGGCTCGCCGCGGTCGACTCCGCTGCCGCGGACCCGCGGAGGTAGCGCCCCGTCCTCACGCGGGCCGACCCGTCGCCGTGCGTGCCCGTGCCCGAATTCCGCGCCGGCCCGGGGCCCTGCGGGACACTCCGGGCCGGTCGCTAGAGTGACCGCTCATGACCACAATTGATCAAGCTCCCGCCTCTTTCGCCGTGCACATCCCGGACGCCGTACTCGAACCGGAACCGCTCGATCCCGCACAGGTCGTGTCGGGCGATCCGCAGGTCACCGGCAAGGTGCTGTGGGAGTCGGCCGACGGCAAGCAGCTGCGCGGGATCTGGCAGATCACGCCCGGCGTGGTCACCGACACCGAGGCCAACGAGCTGTTCGTGGTCGTCAGCGGGCGCGCCACCGTGGCGGTCGAGGGCGGCGCGACGCTGGAGATCGGACCGGGCGACGCCTGCGTGCTGCGCGAGGGTGACCGTACGACGTGGACCGTGCACGAGACGCTGCGCAAGGCGTACCACATCAGCCTCTGAGGTCTCCGAAGTCTCCGGAGCCTCTGACGCCCTCGGCGCCTGAACCCGCTTTCCGCCCCGCCGGGCTCAGGCCCCGGCGGGGCGGGTGAGGGACCGGCGCAGCGCCAGCGCGGCCATCGGCAGCAGCAGACATGCGCCGGTGAGGTTCAGCCAGCCGTAGCTCGCCCGGGAGACGATGACACCGGCGACCGCGCCGCCGATGCCCGCCGACGCGTTCATGGTCAGGTCCGACAGACCCTGTACGGCGGCGCGGGCGGGCTGCGGCACGGAGTCGGTGAGCAGCGCCGAACCGGCTACCAGTCCCGCGGACCAGCCGAGCCCGAGCACGAACAGGCCGGCCGCGGTCCTGCCGTGAGCGGCGCCCGCGGTCCCCGCCAGCAGTGCGGCCAGGGAGAGCAGCCCGACCGCCAGGCCGATGACGGTGAGCCGGCCGAAGCGGTCCGACAGCCAGCCCATCACCGGCGAGAACGCGTACATCCCCGCGATGTGGCCGCTGATCACCAGGCCGATCAGCTGGAGGTCCGCGCCGTGGTGGCCGAGGTCGACCGGGGTCATCACCATGATCGAGACCATCGCGGTGTGCGAGACGGTCACGGTCACCAGCGCCAGCCGGGCCATCGGCGACGCCCGCACGGCCGCGATGCCCGCACGCAGCGAACGGTTCCCGGCCGACCCGCTCTCCTGCGGGGCCAGCGCGCGCGCCGTGAGCAGCGGATCGGGCCGCAGCAGCGCCGCGACCACGAGCGCGGCCAGAAGGAAGATGCCGGCCGCCCAGACGAACGGCCCGGCCGTCTCGGACACGGCGGTGCCGCGGAAGACCCGGCCCGCCGGTGCCGCGATATTGGGCCCCAGCACCGAGCCGATGGTGGTGGCCCAGATGACCGTCGAGATCGCCCGGCCGCGCCGCTCGGGCTCGGCCAGATCCGCCGCGGCGAACCTCGCCTGCAGATTGGCGGAGGAGCCCGCGCCGAACGCGGCCATGCCGAGGAGCAGCAGCGGGAAGTTCTCCACCGCGGTGGCCAGCACCACGAGGCCGGCGCCGAGCGCGCCGATCAGATACGCCAGTACGAGACCGGGGCGGCGGCCGCGCGAGGTCATCAGCGCGGCCAGCGGCAGCGACAGCAGGGCCGTGCCGGTCACCGACGCGGTGGGCGCGAGGCCCGACAGCGCCTCGGAGCCGCTGACCTGTGTCGCCAGTACGGGGGCCAGGGCGATGCCGACGGGCACGCCGAGGCCGCCGAGTATCTGGCCGGCGATGAGGACGGCGGTCGTTCTGCGCCGGAGTGCGGGCAGGTCGGCCGCCGTGACCCGCCCGGCGGTTCGTGGCCTGCCGGGGGTGTCGGATGCGTCGCGGGTGTTGGTCACCGAGGAAGTGTGCCAGCTCGTGCGTACGTGCGGAACGAGGGCTCCGGCCGGCCCGGGGCGGCACCACGGGCCGGGGTCAGAACAGCGGCTCGGGCAGCACGCCCTCCAGCGCCAGCAGCCGCCGTTTCGTCTCCAGGCCGCCGCCGAAGCCGCCGAGCCCGCCGTCGCGCTCCACCACCCGGTGGCAGGGCACCACGACCGGCAGCGGATTGGACCCCATGGCCGCCCCGACCGCCTGGGCCGCTCCGGGCTGCCCGACCCGCTCGGCGAGCTCCCCGTAACCGGCGACGGCGCCGTACGGCACGCCCGCCGACAGCTCACGGAGCACCTGGCGGTTGAAACCGCTCGTCAGCGACCAGTCCAGATCGAGGGAGAAATCCCGCAGCGTGCCCGCGAAGTACGCCGCGAACTGGCGTATCGGCTTGGCCAGCCGCGCGGAGCCCGGTGATTCGACCGGCTCCGCGCCGAGCCGGGTGCGCAACTGGGCCAGTGCCCTGTCCCGTACCGCCGGACGCGCGTGGAAGACCACGCTCACCAGCCCGGCGTCGGTCGCGGCCAGCAGCAGCGGGCCGATGCCGCTCTCCACGACGGCCCACTCGACAACCCCGTTGCTGTTCATGGCAACCACCGTACGGCCGGCCACTGACAACGGTCGGCGGCCGGCCACGACAGCGGTCCGGGGTCGGCCGGCCCGCGGTCCCGGGGCGGTCAGCCCGCGGTCTCACGCACCCCGGTGGCCGCCCGCACCACGTCCGGCGCGTTGGTGATGATGCCGTCCACGCCGTAGCCGGTCACCCGGAGCGCGTGCGCCGCGTCGTTGACCGTCCACGTGTTGACCCGGAGCCTCTTGTGGTGCGGCCCCTTCAGCGCGTGCACCGCCGCCACGTACTCGCCCGAGACCGAGGTGTACGCCGGGTTGATCTGGTCGGTGAACTCGGCGTACGAGGGCAGCTGGGCGACGGCCGGGGCACCCAGGAAGCCCGTGATCACGTCCGGACGCTGCTCGTGCACCTTGCGCAGGCTGTCCGCGCCGAAGCTCTGGATCACGAGGCGGTCGCGGACATGGCTGTCGTCGAGCCACCCCTCCTGGCGCAGCGCCCGCAGGGCCGCCCGCTCGATTCCCGGGTAGATCTCGGGGCTCTTGATCTCCATGAGCAGGTTCTGGTGGTGATGCCCGATCCGGTCCAGGTACTGCCGGAGGGTGGGTACCCGGGTACCGGCGTACCGCGCCCCGAACCAGCTGCCCGCGTCCAGCCGGGCGATCTCGGCGGCCGTGAAGTCCTTGACCGCCCACGGTGCGCGGCCCGGGAAGACCTTCTCGGCATCGGTGGTCCGCTTCAGATCGGTGTCGTGGATGACGACGAGGACGCCGTCCTTGGTGAACTGGATGTCGTTCTCCACCCAGTCGAAGCCGAGTTCGGCGGCCTTGTCCACGGCC
The DNA here is from genome assembly GCF_036226405.1 of Streptomyces sp. NBC_01260. Taxonomy (NCBI): domain Bacteria; kingdom Bacillati; phylum Actinomycetota; class Actinomycetes; order Kitasatosporales; family Streptomycetaceae; genus Streptomyces; species Streptomyces sp. NBC_01260. The sequence continues at coordinate 6,599,015 of NZ_CP108464.1, forward strand.
GCGAGGGTGTTCTCGGGAGCGTAGGCCGACGCGCCCCGGTGGGAGATGACGAGCGGGGCGCCGGTACGGGCCGGAGCGCGGCCGCTCGCCGTCCCCACTCCGGTACCGGTGGTCGCTGTCGTGTGCCGGGCGGTGACGGAGCGGGTCGCCGTCACGGTGTGCCCGGCCGCGGTGGTGTCCGTGACCGGTGCACCGGTGTTCGACATCAGGAACGTGCCGGCGCCCAGCAGTGCGGCGGCAGCGACGGAGGCAGTTGCGGTGCCTGCGTACACGTTGACTCCTTGCGTCAGAGTTGCGGACGGCCCGAGGCTCGCAGCCGCCGCCGAACAAGGGACAGGCGAGGGATGGCCGCCATGTGAACGCACCCCGGGGACCGCGTCATGGGCCGGTGCCGCTGTCGATAAAATGCAGTTCTTCTGTTTGTTTGCCGGGCCTCGCGCCTTAGGGTCGTCCGCACCCGGGCTTCTGCGAAGGGCGTGTGTATGCAGGGCACAATCGACGGTTTCAGCTATGGGGCGGTGACCCCCGTCGCGGCGTTCCTCATGGCCTGTCTCGGCGCCGCGCTGGGGCTGCGCTGCACCACTCGGTCCCTGCGCACGGAACGTTCCTTCAAAGCCGGCTGGCTGGCTCTCGGCGCGACCTCCATAGGCTCGGGCATCTGGACGATGCACTTCATCGCGATGACGGGTTTCTCCGTCGAGGAGGTACCGATCGGCTACGACAAGCCGGTCACGTTCGCCAGCCTCGCCGTCGCGATCGTCATGGTCGGTGTCGGGATCTTCCTTGTCGGGTACCGGGGCGCCACCCCGATGGCGCTGGTGACGGGCGGCACGATCACCGGACTCGGCGTGGCCACCATGCATTACCTCGGCATGACAGGTATGCGACTTGATGGGCAGTTCGAGTACGACACGATCACCGTGACGCTCTCCGTGGTCATCGCCGTGGTGGCCTCGACCGCCGCGCTCTGGGCCGCTGTCTCGATCCACGGCTTCCTGCCCAGCCTCGGTGCCGCCGTCGTGATGGGCGTCGCGGTCAGCGGAATGCACTACACGGGCATGGCGGCGCTCCGGGTCCACCTGCACCCCGCCACGCTCACCGGCACCACCACCGGCGACGCCCCGACCGGCCTCCTCGTGCCCATGCTGATCGGTCCGGCCTGCTTCCTGCTGCTCGCCGGGGTCGTCGTGATGTTCGACCCGCTGGTGGTGATGGGGACCCCGGACTGGGACGACGCCGCGGCCGGACGGGCCCTCGGTATCCCCGCCCAGCGCCAGGTACCCCGGTTCGGCACGCACGCCGACCCGGCGTCCTTCCACTCGCAGCGGCGCGACCCCGTGGAGCACCACGACCGCTGACCCGGCCCCGTTGTCAGTGGGGGGTCGTACGGTGGATGCATGCGGCCCGTTTCGAAGATCGAACGTTCGGTGGCGCCTTTCGAGGTCGTCAGTCCCTACCAGCCCAGCGGCGACCAGCCGACGGCCATCGCCGAGCTGGAGCGGCGCGTCAGGGCAGGTGAGAAGGATGTCGTGCTCCTCGGCGCGACCGGCACCGGAAAGTCGGCGACCACCGCCTGGATGATCGAGAAGCTGCAGCGCCCCACCCTGGTGATGGCGCCGAACAAGACCCTCGCCGCCCAGCTGGCCAACGAGTTCCGCGAGCTCCTGCCCAACAACGCCGTCGAGTACTTCGTCTCGTACTACGACTACTACCAGCCCGAGGCGTACGTCCCGCAGTCGGACACCTACATCGAGAAGGACTCCTCGATCAACGAGGAGGTCGAGCGGCTGCGCCACTCCGCGACGAACTCACTGCTCACCCGGCGTGACGTCATCGTGGTCGCCTCCGTCTCCTGCATCTACGGCCTCGGCACACCGCAGGAATACGTGGACCGGATGGTCCAGCTCAAGGTGGGCGACGAGATCGACCGCGACCAGCTGCTGCGCCGCTTCGTCGAGATCCAGTACAGCCGCAACGACCTGGCGTTCGCCCGCGGCACCTTCCGGGTGCGGGGCGACACCATCGAGATCTTCCCGGTCTACGAGGAGCTCGCCGTCCGCATCGAGATGTTCGGTGACGAGATCGAGGCGCTCTCCACCCTCCACCCGCTCACCGGCGAGGTCATCAGCGAGGACCAGTCCCTCCACGTCTTCCCCGCCAGCCACTACGTGGCGGGACCGGAGCGCCTGGAGAAGGCCGTCGGCGGCATCGAGAGCGAGCTGGAGCAGCGGCTGGCCGAGCTGGAGAAGCAGGGCAAGATGCTGGAGGCCCAGCGGCTGCGGATGCGCACCACGTACGACATCGAGATGCTGCGCCAGATCGGCACCTGCTCAGGTGTCGAGAACTACTCGATGCACTTCGACGACCGCACCCCCGGCACCGCGCCCAACACCCTCCTCGACTACTTCCCCGAGGACTTCCTCCTCGTGCTCGACGAATCGCATGTCACCGTGCCGCAGATCGGCGCGATGTACGAGGGCGACGCCTCCCGCAAGCGGACCCTCGTCGACCACGGCTTCCGGCTGCCGTCCGCCCTGGACAACCGCCCGCTGAAGTGGGAGGAGTTCCTCGGACGGATCAACCAGACGGTCTACCTCTCCGCCACCCCCGGCAAGTACGAGCTCTCCCGGGGCGACGGCTTCGTGGAGCAGATCATCCGCCCCACCGGCCTCGTCGACCCGGAGATCGTCGTCAAGCCCACCGAGGGCCAGATCGACGACCTGGTGCACGAGATCCGCAAGCGCACCGAGAAGGACGAGCGGGTCCTGGTCACCACCCTCACCAAGAAGATGTCGGAGGACCTCACCGACTACTTCCTGGAGCTCGGCATCCAGGTCCGCTACCTGCACAGCGACGTCGACACCCTGCGCCGCATCGAGCTGCTGCGCGAACTGCGCTCGGGCGAGTACGACGTCCTGGTCGGCATCAACCTCCTGCGCGAGGGCCTCGACCTGCCCGAGGTGTCACTCGTGGCGATCCTCGACGCCGACAAGCAGGGCTTCCTGCGCTCGGGCACCTCGCTGATCCAGACCATCGGCCGCGCGGCTCGCAACGTGTCCGGGCAGGTCCATATGTACGCGGACAAGATCACCCCGGCGATGGCGCAGGCCATCGACGAGACCAACCGGCGCCGCGAGAAGCAGATCGCCTACAACACCGAGCGCGGGCTCGACCCGCAGCCACTGCGCAAGAAGATCAACGACATCGTCGCGACGATCGCCCGCGAGGAGGTCGACACCGAGCAGCTGCTGGGCACCGGATACCGCCAGGCGAAGGGCACCAAGGCGGCCGTGCCCACGCTGGGCATCAAGGCCGGTTCCGCGAAGGCCAAGAGGGACGGGGCGGTGGTCACCGACCGCCCGGCCACCGAGCTCGCCGGGATCATCGAGGAGATGACCGACCGGATGCGTGCGGCCGCCGCGGACCTGCAGTTCGAGGTGGCCGCCCGACTGCGGGACGAGGTGGGGGAGTTGAAGAAGGAGTTGCGCCAGATGCGGGAGGCGGGCCTGGCCTGACCCCGTGGTGCGGGGTGTGTTGCAAGACCGACACAAAACGGCCCGGACCCGATGCGCCGGTGGCGCGACTGCGTAGGGTGCTGGAATCCGCGCAAGGACGGTTTGCGGGGAAAGCGGAGAGGGGACAGCGCGTGACGGTCAATATGACCAAGGGCCAGGCCATCAGCCTGCAGAAGAGCGACGGGGGGACCCTGACCGCGGTTCGGATGGGGCTCGGCTGGCAGGCGGCGCCGCGTCGCGGTCTGTTCGGTTCGCGCACCCGGGAGATCGACCTGGACGCCTCGGCGGTCCTGTTCGCCGACAAGCAGCCGGTCGACGTCGTCTTCTTCCGGCACCTCGTCAGCGACGACGGCTCGGTCAAGCACACCGGGGACAACCTGGTCGGCGGCGCCGGCTCGGGCGGCGACGACGAGGCCATCCTGGTCGACCTCCAGCGGGTGCCGGTCCACATCGACCAGATCGTCTTCACGGTGAACTCCTTCACCGGCCAGACGTTCCAGGAGGTACAGAACGCCTTCTGCCGCATCGTCGACGAGACCAACGGCCAGGAGCTCGCCCGCTACACGCTGGACGGCGGCGGGCAGTACACCGCCCAGATCATGGCGAAGGTGCACCGCGCGGGGAACGGGTGGCAGATGACCGCCATCGGCACCCCGGCCAACGGCCGCACCTTCCAGGACCTCATGCCGGCGATCCTGCCGCACCTGTAGGCAGAGCCGGACCAGCCGGTCCGTATCGGTACGCGCAGCTCCCGGAGGCATCGGCCGCCGGGAGCTGCACCGCATCGAGGCCCCGGCAGTACGTACGACCGGCGGCAAGCAAGTCCCTGCGGTACGCACGGCATGGCAGTACGCACGACATGCAGTACGCACGACAATGGCACCGGACGGTGCCGCACCGCACGCGGCACCGCGCCGCGCGGCAGCAACTCGTCGAGGGGACAGGGCAATGACGGCCGAGCTGGTCCGGGGGCAGAACCACACCTTGCCCCAGACCCGTCTGGAGATCCGGATATCGGCAGGTGCGCCCGTCGTGGCCGGGGCCACGCTCGGCGACGAGCACGGCACCGTGCACGGCGTCGAGCGGATCGCCCACCCCGGCTCGCCGCAACTGCCGGGGCTCGAAGTGTCCAGGCAGGCCGCGGCCGACCACCGGCTCGCCGTCGACCTCGACGCCCTGCCCGACGGGGTGCACCGGGTCACGGTGCTGCTGGCCCTGCCGCTGGAGGCGGGCGGCCCGATCAGGTTCGGAGCCGTGGCCGCGCCCTTCGTCGCCGTCACCGGACTCGACGGCGACGAGATCGCCACCTTCACCCTGACCGGCCTGGACACCGAGTCCGCGGTCGCCGCCCTGGAGCTCTACCGCCGGCAGGGCGGCTGGAAGGTCCGCGCGGTCGGCCAGGGCTATGCGGGCGGTCTCGCCGCGATGCTCGCCGATCAGGGCGTGGACCGGGCGGCCGAACTGGCCGGGTCGATCCAGGCGGCGGTCGCCCGGGGCATGGCCCGCTCCGTGTCGCCGCCCCCGCCCCGCACCCCGGAGGGCGACCGGGTCAGGCACGCGGCGGGCCCCGCACCTGCCCCGGGCGGCGGTCAGCCCCCCGTCCGGCCCCCGGCCGCCCAGCAGCCCGAGCCCCCGGCCGCCGTCCCGTCCGGCCCCATCGACTACGCGCACCCGCGCCGCCAGTCAGCAGCGCCCCCGCCGCCCCCTCCCGCCGCGCCGCCCGCCGCGCCCGGACAGCCGGCGCAGCCCGTCGCCGGGGACGCGACCGGATGGTCCATGGACGAGCGCCTCTACAACCAGATCTGGGGGATGTTCGAGGACCTGGCCAGGGCCACCGCCGCGTACCGCAGCGCCGTCGACTTCGCCGAGTCCCGGATGGACCAGGAGCTGGCGCAGACCCTGTCCGACCCGCGCAGCCGGATCGGCGGTGCGGGCGACCGGGCCCGTGAGCAGGCCCGTGCCAAACGCGACGAGCTGACCGGCCGGGCCCGTGAGGCGCTGGACCGCGACCTCGCCCAGCTGGCCGCCGAGTCCGCCGTGGTGGAACCGGCGCTCCCCGCCCCGTACGCGGGCTGGGACAACCCCGTCTGGCACGCCTACCGGGTTCCGATGGAGATCCCGATGGCGCTGCGGATCGGCGACCTGCACCTGCCGGAGAGCACCGCCCTGCGTATCCCGCTGCTCGTACGGCTGCCGCTGGAGCGCGGGATCTGGATCGACAGCGGGCGTACGGCCTCCGAGGCCGCCGCCCCGACGGACAGCGACCAGTTGCACCGGCTGGCCATGGAGAGCGCGGTCCTGCACGCCGCCCGGCTGCTCGCCGTCTACCCGGCGGACGAGTTCTCGGTCCATGTCATCGACCCGGCGGGCTCTGCCGCGGCCGCGCTCGCCCCGCTGGTCCGCTCCGGGGTGCTCGCGGGCCCGCCCGCGTCCGGTCCCGGGGGAGTGTCCTCGGTCCTCGCCCAGCTCACCCGGCGGGTCGATCTGGTGCAGATGGCGATCCGGGCCGGTGCCGCGGATTCGCTGCCGCCCGATCTGGACCCGGCCGAGCAGCTGCTGATCGTCAACGACTTCCCGCACGGCTTCGACGACCGGGCCGTCACCCAGCTGCGCTACCTCGCCGACGAGGGGCCGTCCGTCGGCGTCCATCTCCTGATGGTCGCGGACCGGGAGGACGCCTCCGCGTTCGGGCCGGTGCTCGATCCGCTGTGGCGGTCGCTGCTCCGGATCACCCCGGTCGCCGACGACCATCTGGCCGACCCCTGGGTCGGCCACGCCTGGACGTACGAGCCGTTGAGGACGCCTCCCGGCAGCGGCGTTCTTGAGCTGGTGCTCGCCCAGGTGGCGGCCGCCCGCCGCACCGGACCCCGCTGACCTGCTCCGTCCCGGTTCGGCTACTACCACTCTGACCTGGGGTTTTGAGACTCCTTTAGTCTTCTCTTTACCTTTACTTGGTAATTCCTGTACTGTTCTTCGAGCGGAGGGGAGTACTCCCGATCGCGGCGTTCCCGTCAGTACGGACTGTGACCGGTCCCGGGGCGCCGGCCAGGCGCGCAGCCCGCGCGCCCAGGTGGAAGAGACCTCCGGCAGCGACGACGCTGATCAGTAGCCGTAGCGAACTGCCGGAGGCGCAGTGGACGTTTCATGGACCCTCTGGGCGCTGACCATTCTTGGTCTGAGCGCCCTCATCGCCGTCGACTTCTTCATCGGGCGCAAGCCCCATGACGTGTCGACCAAGGAAGCCGGAATCTGGACGATCGTCTGGATCGCGCTGGCCGCCCTCTTCGGACTCGGCCTGCTCGCCTTCGGCGAGACCCAGGCCTCGGGCGAGTTCTTCGCCGGCTTCATCACCGAGAAGTCGCTGAGCGTCGACAACCTCTTCGTCTTCGTGCTGATCATGGCGAAGTTCTCGGTGCCCTCCCACCTCCAGCAGCGGGTGCTGCTCTTCGGCGTACTGATCGCACTGGTGCTGCGGGCGGTCTTCATCGCCGCGGGCGCCGCGGTCATCGCCAACTTCTCGTGGGTCTTCTACATCTTCGGCGCGTTCCTGATCTTCACCGCCTGGAAGCTCATCCAGGAGGCGCGGGCCGACGACGAGGAGGAGGAGTTCGAGGAGAACCGCCTCCTGAAGACGATCGAGCGCCGCTTCGGAGTCGCCGACAGGTACCACGGCACCAAGCTCTTCATCCGCAACAACGGCAAGCGCGTCATGACGCCCCTGATGGTCGTCATGCTCGCCATCGGCACCACCGATGTGCTGTTCGCGCTGGACTCGATCCCGGCGATCTTCGGGCTGACCCAGGACCCGTACATCGTCTTCACCGCCAACGCCTTCGCCCTGATGGGGCTGCGGCAGCTGTACTTCCTGATCGGCGGTCTGCTGAAGAAGCTGGTCCACCTCAGCTACGGGCTCTCGGTGATCCTCGGCTTCATCGGCGTCAAGCTGGTGCTGCACGCCCTGCACGAGTCCGGGGTGAACGTCCCCGAGATCTCCATCCCGGTCTCGCTCGGCGTCATCTGCGGCGTGCTGGTGATCACCACGATCACCAGCCTCCTCGCCAACAAGAAGCAGGCCGCCGCGGAGGCCGAGGACAGCGCGGACAAGGGCGCCGGAATCGACGCCTGACCGGCCGCGAGGCCCGGTGGCGCACACGGTGCGGCCCCGGTGGCGTCCGCTCCACGGAGCGGACGCCACCGGGGCTTTTTTCACCAGCCGCGGGCGCGCCACTCGGGCAGCTGCGGACGCTCGTCGCCGAGCGTGGTGTCGTGGCCGTGGCCCGGGTAGACCCAGGTCTCGTCCGGCAGCGGGGCGAAGAGCTTGGTCTCCACATCGTGCAGCAGGCTCACGAACGCCTCGGGGTCCTTGAACGTGTTGCCGACCCCGCCCGGGAAGAGGCAGTCCCCGGTGAACAGGTGCGGAGCGCCGTGCGGGTCGTCGTAGAGGAGCGCGATCGACCCCGGCGTGTGCCCGCGCAGATGGCGGGCGGTCAGGGCGACCTGCCCGACCCGGATCGTGTCGTTGTCGTCGACGAGCACATCGGTGGGGACCGGGATTCCCTCGGCGTCGTGGCGCCCGGCGTACGTACGCGCACCGGTGGCCGCCACGACCTCGCCCAGCGCCTGCCAGTGGTCGCCGTGCCGATGGGTGGTGACGACCGAGGCGATCGAGTCGTCACCGATCAGCCGCAGCAGGGTCCCGGCCTCGTTGGCCGCGTCGATCAGGAGCTGCTCGCCGGTGGCCCGGCAGCGCAGCAGGTAGGCGTTGTTGTTCATCGGGCCGACGGCGACCTTGGAGATCATGAGATCCGTCAGCTCGTGCACGTCCGCCCGCCCGCCGACCTTGACCGCTCCGCTGTACGTCATGCGTCTCAGCCTATAGCGGGGGCAGTACGGGCAGGGGCAGTCCGCCCTCGACGGTCAGCGCCGACCCGTCGCGGCGCCCGCTGAGCCAGCCGAGCAGCTCGGGGGCCGTGCCGCGGACCACGACGGGGCCGCCCTCCGCTCCGCCGCCCGTCGTCCAGGACCGGCCCTTGTCGTCGGCCATGCCCGTGGACACCACATCCGGGTGTCCGCCGAACCGCTCGGCGAGGAAGTCGATCTCGCGGGCGGCGAACTCGTCGGGCAGATCATCCAGCTCGTATCCCAGCCCCAGGTCGACATGGTGCAGCTCGACCTCGACGCGGCGGCGGAAGGGGATCCGGGAGGCCGAGTCCGTCACGCCGTTGCGCAGCGTGACGGTGCGTGACCAGTCGGCCGGGGCCGCGGCGGCCGCCGCGAAGCGGGCCGCGCTCGCCGCCAGGTCGGCCAGCTGTTCGGCCTGTGGCCGGGGCGCGTCGCGCTCGATGTCACCGTCGCGGGTTTCGCTGTCTGCGTACATCGGCCGGCCCTGGAGAACATTTACCAGCGCGTCGGCGTTACGTGAGAGGTGCGCGACGACATGACCCCGGCTCCAGCCGGGCAGCCGCGACGGCCGGGCGAGCTCGGAGTCGTCCAATTTCTCCGTGGCGCTGAGCAGCCGTTCGGTCGCTTCACGTAGGGCGTCCAGGTCGTGCGCGTGATCAATCATGGGGCCGAGCGTAGCCCCGCCACTCATTCGGGTGAAGGAGTCATCAGCCGTCCGTAAATCGAATGCGCGTGCTATACGCTCGGAGTCGAAAGCTCCGTACATCGCTGTGGCACCCCCCATACCCTGGGGCAGGGGCTCAGTTCCCCCGCTTCTCTCTAGAAAGGTGCGGACCGGCGTGGCCGACCGTCTCATCGTCCGTGGCGCTCGCGAGCACAACCTCAAGAACGTCTCGCTCGACCTTCCCCGCGACTCCCTCATCGTCTTCACCGGGCTCTCCGGGTCGGGCAAGTCGTCGCTCGCGTTCGACACGATCTTCGCCGAGGGGCAGCGCCGTTACGTGGAGTCCCTCTCCTCGTACGCCCGGCAGTTCCTCGGCCAGATGGACAAGCCGGACGTCGACTTCATCGAGGGTCTGTCGCCCGCCGTCTCCATCGACCAGAAGTCGACCTCGCGCAACCCGCGCTCGACGGTCGGCACCATCACCGAGGTCTACGACTACCTCCGGCTGCTCTTCGCCAGGATCGGCAAGCCGCACTGTCCCGAGTGCCGTCGGCCGATCTCGCGCCAGTCGCCGCAGGCGATCGTGGACAAGGTGCTCGGCCTGCCCGAGGGCAGCCGTTTCCAGGTGCTCTCGCCGCTGGTGCGCGAGCGCAAGGGCGAGTTCGTCGACCTCTTCGCGGATCTGCAGACCAAGGGGTACAGCAGGGCCAGGGTCGACGGCGAGACCATCCAGCTCTCCGAGCCGCCCGCGCTCAAGAAGCAGGAGAAGCACACCATCGAGGTGGTCATCGACCGCCTCACCGTCAAGGACAGCGCCAAGCGCCGGCTGACCGACTCGGTCGAGACCGCGCTGGGCCTCTCCGGCGGCATGGTCGTGCTCGACTTCGTCGACCTTCCCGAGGACGACCCCGAGCGTGAGCGGATGTACTCCGAGCACCTCTACTGCCCGTACGACGACCTCTCCTTCGAGGAGCTGGAGCCGCGCTCCTTCTCCTTCAACTCGCCCTTCGGTGCCTGCCCCGACTGCACGGGCATCGGTACGAGGATGGAGGTCGACCCGGAGCTGATCGTCCCGGACGAGGAGAAGTCCCTCGACGAGGGTGCGATCCACCCCTGGTCGCACGGTCACACCAAGGAGTACTTCGGGCGGCAGATCAACGCGCTCGCCGAAGCCCTCGGATTCCGTACGGACATCCCCTGGGCCGGGCTCCCGCAGCGCGCCAGGAAGGCCCTGCTGCACGGCCACAAGATCCAGACCGAGGTCCGCTACCGCAACCGGTACGGGCGCGAGCGCGCCTACACCACCCCCTCTTTCGAGGGCGCGGTGCAGTTCGTCAAGAGGCGGCACTCCGAGGCGGAGAGCGACTCCAGCCGGGAGCGCTTCGAGGGCTACATGCGCGAGGTGCCCTGCCCGACCTGCGAGGGCACCAGGCTCAAGCCGATCGTCCTCGCGGTGACGGTGATGGAGAAGTCCATCGCCGAGGTCTCCGCGATGTCGATCAGCGAGTGCGCCGAGTTCCTCGGCCGGATGAAGCTGAACGCCCGCGACAAGAAGATCGCCGAGCGAGTGCTCAAGGAGGTCAACGAGCGGCTGAAGTTCCTGGTCGACGTGGGCCTGGACTACCTCTCGCTGAACCGTGCGGCCGGCACCCTGTCCGGCGGCGAGGCGCAGCGCATCCGGCTCGCCACCCAGATCGGCTCCGGCCTGGTCGGCGTGCTCTACGTGCTGGACGAGCCGTCCATCGGCCTGCACCAGCGCGACAACCACCGGCTGATCGAGACCCTGGTCCGGCTCCGCGACATGGGCAACACGCTCATCGTCGTCGAGCACGACGAGGACACCATCAAGGTCGCCGACTGGATCGTCGACATCGGCCCCGGCGCCGGCGAGCACGGCGGCAAGGTGGTCCACTCCGGATCGCTCAAGGAACTGCTGGCCAACGACAAGTCGATCACCGGTCAGTACCTGACCGGCAAGAGGTCGATCGCGATGCCCGACATCCGGCGTCCCGTCGACCCCTCGCGCCTGCTCACGGTGCACGGCGCCCGGGAGAACAACCTCCAGGACATCGACGTCTCCTTCCCGCTCGGGGTGCTGACCGCCGTGACCGGTGTCTCCGGCTCGGGCAAGTCGACGCTGGTCAACGACATCCTCTACACCCACCTGGCGCGCGAGCTGAACGGCGCCAAGTCGGTCCCCGGCCGGCACACCCGGGTCGACGGGGACGATCTCGTCGACAAGGTGGTGCACGTCGACCAGTCGCCCATCGGCCGTACGCCCCGGTCCAACCCGGCCACGTACACCGGTGTCTTCGACCACGTCCGCAGGCTGTTCGCGGAAACGATGGAGGCCAAGGTCCGCGGCTATCTGCCGGGCCGGTTCTCCTTCAACGTCAAGGGCGGCCGCTGCGAGAACTGCTCCGGCGACGGCACCATCAAGATCGAGATGAACTTCCTGCCGGATGTGTACGTCCCGTGCGAGGTCTGCCACGGAGCGCGCTACAACCGGGAGACCCTGGAGGTCCACTACAAGGGCAAGTCCATCGCCGAGGTGCTGGACATGCCGATCGAGGAGGGCCTGGAGTTCTTCGAGGCCGTGCCGACCATCGCGCGGCATCTGCGGACGCTCAACGAGGTCGGCCTCGGATACGTCAGGCTCGGCCAGTCCGCGCCGACGCTCTCCGGCGGTGAGGCACAGCGGGTGAAGCTGGCCAGCGAGCTCCAGAAGCGCTCGACCGGCCGCACGGTCTACGTGCTGGACGAGCCGACCACCGGTCTGCACTTCGAGGACATCTCCAAGCTCATCAAGGTGCTCTCCGGCCTGGTCGACAAGGGCAACACGGTGATCGTCATCGAGCACAACCTCGATGTCGTCAAGACCGCCGACTGGGTCATCGACATGGGTCCCGAGGGGGGCAACGGCGGCGGTCTGGTCATCGCCGAGGGAACCCCGGAGTACGTGGCCGGGGTCCCCGCCAGCCACACCGGAAAGTTCCTCCAGGGCATCCTGGACGCGGACCGGGTCAGCGAGGCGGCGGTTCCCGCGGCCCGTAAGCCGGTCGGCAGGACAGCCGCGAAGAAGGCGGTCGCCGCGAAATCCGGCCCCGCCAGGAAGACGGCGACGGCGAAGACGGACCGGAGCACCACGGCGAAGGCCACCGGGGCGGCTGCGGGTAAGAAGCCGGCGGCGAAGAAGCCCGCGGCGAAGAAGGCGGCCGGCGCGCGCAAGGCCTGACGGCCGGACGAGGCGGCGGTTCCCGACCGGGGACCGCCGCCTCGCGCACGACCGGCGTCGGGGCCCCGTCTCGGCGCCGTCGCCTCCCCGGCGCCACCACCACGGCTCTGACCAGGCGCGATCGGGTGCGACCGGGCCGGGCGCAGCGGCGTCCGCATCCGCCGGTATCGTCGGATACGTCACCGATGCCTCCGCTGCCACTGTGGTCCCAGGCACCTCTGGCACCGCACCTCATTCCCTCCGACCAGTGGAGACCGCATGTCCGGCCAGCCCGCCGCCCGCCGTACCGTGCTGAAGGGCGCCGCTCTCGCAGGCGTCGCCGGGCTGGGAGTGGCCGCCTGCTCGACCGATTCGAAGCTCGGGCACGCCCAGACGCCGACCCCCACCGCACCCGTCGAGCTCGGCGCCCCGGACGAGGTCCCGGTCGGCGAGTCCAAGCTCTACCGCGAGCAGCGCGTCATCGTCACCTGCCCGGCCAAGGGCCAGTACAAGGCATTCAGCGCCCAGTGCACCCACGCGGGCTGCCTGCTGGACAAGGTCGAGGACAACGAGGGGCACTGCCCCTGCCACGGCAGCCTCTTCGACACCACCACCGGCAAGGCCGTGCACGGTCCGGCGACCGTGCCGCTGCCCTCCGTCCCGGTCAGGGTCGAGGGCGGCCGGCTGGTCGTCGGCCCCGACGCCTGAACCGGCCGGTCCGAGATCTGAACCGGCCGGTCCGGCACACGGCCGGTCCGGCGTCCGGCCCGTCCGGACACCGCGGCCGGCCCCGCCTCCGCGGCCCGGCTCACTCCCAGTCCCAGTCGATGCCGACCAGACCGGGCCGCACCCCCTGCTCCACCAGATGGACCGTCCGGTGGCGGCCGGTGAGGGTGAGGTCGGTCCGGGCGCCGCGCGGCGCACCCGTGGAAACCTGGGCGAAGCGCCGGCACCGCACCGGCAGCGCCTCCTCGTCGAACCGGACCTGGAGCACGTACTGCCCGCCGCCGAAGCTGAAACCGCGCACGTACTCGCCGCACGGCCCTCCCGTACCGTCCTCGAAGCCGTAGCCGAAGAGGTACGTCTCGCCCGCCCGCAACCGGGTGTCGAAGAGCAGCTCGGCGACCAGCACCCCCGTCTCCGCGTCCCAGCGGACCCGCCCCGTCCGGCAGTTCTCCCGGGCACTCACCCCGACCCGGGCCGGATCACAGCCCGGATCGCCGCGGTACACGGCGAGATAGCGGTCGATCCCGTCGCGGTGGGCGCGCACCACATGCTGGGAGTCGCGGCGCTGCATCCGGCGGCCGGGCCCGATCCGTACCCGCTCCTGGTGCCCCACCGTGTGCAGCCCGCCGTCCGCGGGTGACTCCATCGCGGTGAGCAGCCGCTCGACCGCGCCGGACCCGTCCATCAGGGAACGGTACGAACGGGCGGGCGGTCGGTCGGCCTCCGTGCGGCACTCCCCGGCTCCCAGCAGCCCGAGCAGCGAGTTCCCCGGCAGCTCCAGTACCTCCTCCAGCGCCTTCACCGCCCGCAGGGACTCCGGGCGCTGCGGACGCCTGGCCCCCTGCTGCCAGTAACTCAGGCTGGTCACGCCGACCTTGACCCCGCGGTGCGCCAGATGGTGCTGCACCCGCTGGAGCGGCAGCCCGCGCACCGAGAGCGCGGTGCGCAGCGCCAGATGGAACGGGCCGGTGTGCAGCACTTGCGCCAGTTCGGCCTCGGTGCGCTGCATGGGTCCTCCAGGTGAACGTTCACGTCGTGCGGGAGCGGGGCCGCGCCGACGGGTGCCGGTCCGCAGGTGGCCAGGGGGATGCGTTCACGTGTCCGCCCCTGGCGTTCACACCGCGATGTTCCCCCGCATTGAAGCGTGTTGACCCGTTCCCGACAACGGTTGATGCTCCTCGACAGCGTCCGGACGCGCTCCTTGGAACCCCCACCCCCCGCCCCGGGAGGAACGCCATGCGCAACCGAAGAGTCAGGCCCCGACGGCTGTCCGTCACGGCCGTACTCGCCGCCCTGCTGCTCGCCGTACCGACGGCGACCGCCGCCGCGGCGGACCAGAACCGCTCCGCAGCCTCCGCCGCCGGCACCCTCGCCGCGGCCCAGCGGCTGAACATCACCATGCAGGCCCAGCAGAAGACCAACTGGTGCTGGGCCGCCGCGGGTAACACCGTCTCCGCCTGGTTCGGCCGGAACCACACCCAGAACGAGTTCTGCAACGCCGCGTTCGGCCGGGCCCAGGGCTATGAGTGCCCCAACTCGCAGGCCTCGCTCGGCAACGTCCAGGACGGTCTGTCCTGGGCCGGCATCAGCCCCGGTTCGTACGTCACCGGCTGGCTGCGCTACCCCACCGTGCAGGCCGAGATCTCCGCCGGGAGGCCGGTGGAGACCCGCATCCAGTGGTCCTCGGGCGGCGGCCACATGCACGTCCTGTACGGCTACGACGACGCGAACAGCTGGGTCTACTGGGGCGATCCCTGGCCCTCCAACAACCGCTACAACTGGGCCTCGCACGCCTGGTACGTGAACAACAGCGAGTTCTCCTGGACCCATTCGCTCTACCGGATCGGGGCGTGACGGCATGAACTCCACCGGTTCCCCGGCCCACCCCGCCGCGCGTACCGCGCGCTCCGCCGCCGCGGCCCTCGCCGCGGCCGGCGTGCTGGCCGGGTCCGCACTGCTCACCGTCGGCGCCCCGCAGGCGGTTGCCGCCACCGGACCCGCGGCCACTCCGGCGGCCCTGGCGGCGGCCCATGAGGCGGCCACCGGCGCCGCCACCCTGGACACGCTGTCCCGGTTCTTCGCCCGGGAGGGGGCGGTCACCAGGGCGGCGGCCGCCCCACGGATCGAGGGCGCTGCCGTGCCCGTACGCACACTGGCCGCGGACTTCGTCGCCGGTGAACCGGGGGCCGAGGTAGCCCACCTCGACTACCTCGCCAGCACCGCCGTCTCCTCGGACGGGCAGAAGGCGTCCCTGTGGACGCTGCCCGAGCCGGGGAAGGACGGGCGGTGGCAGGTGGTGAACATCGCCACCGGCGACGACGAGGTCCGGTACACGGCCGCGGGCGCCCGCAAGCTGCCCGGCGGCACCGTGTTCCGGGAGCCGCAGATCGACGCCTGGTACGTCCAGAAGGGCAGCCGGGTGCTCCCGCTGGACCGGGACGCGGTGGGCGCGGTCGGGGCGGACGGCACCACTCTGGCCGCCTACCGCACCCGGGTGCGGGCCGCGTACGCGGACAAGCTCCCCGGCTCCGGATACGCCCGCTCCGGCCGGGCGGGCGGCTACGGACCCGCCGGAGCGGAACCGGCCGCAGGACGGCCGGGGTCCGGCGCCGGACGGTCCGGGCCGGCCATCGCGGCGCACACGGGCGCGGACACCGCACTGACCGCGGCCTCCGGCGCCGCGGCGGCGGGCGCCCTCGCCGTACTCGGCCTCTGCGGCGCGACGGCCCTGCGCCGCCACCGCCGCCGGGCCCGCTGACCGTCCCGGCGAAGCCTCGGCGCGGCTGACCGCGGTGGCCGCCCGCTCCCGCTGACCCCGTGCTCCGGGCCGCGTACCCCCAACGCGCGTTCCGGAGCACGGCGCCTTCCACGAGCACGCCGCGCTGTCACTGCCCGCAAGTAGGGTGGGAGACATGGCAGACCCCTCCAGCTACCGCCCCAAGCCGGGACAGATCCCCGACTCCCCGGGGGTCTACAAATTCCGCGACGAGCACCGCCGGGTGATCTACGTCGGGAAGGCGAAGAACCTGCGCCAGCGCCTGGCCAACTACTTCCAGGACCTGGCGGGCCTCCATCCGCGTACGCGCACGATGGTGACCACCGCCGCGTCCGTGGAGTGGACCGTCGTCTCCACGGAGGTCGAGGCGCTCCAGCTGGAGTACTCCTGGATCAAGGAGTACGACCCCCGGTTCAACGTCAAGTACCGCGACGACAAGAGCTATCCGTACCTCGCGGTCACGCTCAACGAGGAGTTCCCGCGCGTGCAGGTGATGCGCGGGGCCAAGAAGAAGGGCGTGCGCTACTTCGGTCCGTACGGCCACGCCTGGGCGATCCGCGAGACGGTCGATCTGATGCTGCGGGTCTTCCCCGTCCGTACGTGCTCCGCCGGTGTCTTCAAGAACGCCGCCAGGACCGGCCGCCCCTGCCTCCTCGGTTACATCGGCAAGTGCTCGGCCCCCTGCGTCGGCCGGGTGACGCCCGAGGAGCACCGCGAACTCGCGGACGACTTCTGCGACTTCATGGCCGGCCGCACCGGCGCGTACATCCGCCGCCTGGAGAAGGACATGATGGCGGCGGCCGAGGAGATGGAGTACGAGCGGGCGGCCCGCCTCCGCGACGACGCCGAGGCGCTCAAGCGCGCGATGGAGAAGAGCGCCGTCGTGCTCGCCGACGCCACCGACGCCGACCTCATCGCGGTCGCCGAGGACGAGCTGGAGGCCGCGGTCCAGATCTTCCACGTCCGGGGCGGCCGGGTGCGCGGCCAGCGCGGCTGGGTCACCGACAAGGTGGAGAACGTCGACACCTCCGGACTGGTCGAGCACGCGCTCCGGCAGCTGTACGGCGAGGAGGCCGGGGACGCCGTCCCCAAGGAGGTCCTCGTCCCGGCCCTCCCCGAGGACCCGGACGCGGTCTCCCAGTGGCTGGCCGATCGCCGGGGCTCCCAGGTCAGTCTGCGCATCCCGCAGCGCGGCGACAAGAAGGACCTGATGACCACGGTCCAGCGCAACGCCCAGCAGGCCCTGGGGCTGCACAAGACCAAGCGCGCCTCCGACCTGACCACCCGCTCGCGGGCCCTGGAGGAGATCGCCGAGGCGCTCGGCCTGGACACGGCACCGCTGCGCATCGAGTGCTTCGACATCTCCCACCTCCAGGGCGACGACGTGGTGGCGTCGATGGTGGTCTTCGAGGACGGCCTGGCCCGCAAGGGGGAGTACCGCCGCTTCCAGATCAAGAGCTTCGAGGGACAGGACGACGTCCGCTCGATGCACGAGGTGATCGGTCGGCGCTTCCGCCGCTACCTGCACGAGAAGGAGCGCACGGGGGAGTGGGAGGAGACCCCCGCACCCACGGGCCCCGCACCCACGGGCCCCGCACCCACCGGCCCCGCACCCACCGGCCCCGCAGGCCCCGCGCCCACCGGCTCCGCACCTGACTCCGCCGCCGAGCCCCGTGAGGACGACGGCCGGCCCAAGCGGTTCGCCTACCCGCCCCAGCTCCTCGTGGTCGACGGCGGGCAGCCCCAGGTCGCCGCGGCCAAGCGGGCGCTGGACGAGCTGGGGATCGACGACATCGCCGTCTGCGGCCTCGCCAAGCGCCTCGAAGAGGTCTGGCTGCCCGATGACGATGACCCGGTGGTCCTGCCCCGCTCCAGCGAGGGCCTCTACCTCCTGCAGCGCATCCGCGACGAGGCGCACCGTTTCGCCATCACCTACCAGCGCGCCAAACGGGCCAAGCGCATCCGTTCCAGCCCCCTGGACGCCGTCGCCGGTCTCGGCGAGACCCGCAAGCAGGCCCTGATCAAGCATTTCGGCTCCGTGAAGAAGCTGAGGCAGGCGACAATCGAAGAGATCTGCGAGGTTCCGGGGATAGGCCGCACGACGGCGGAATCAGTGGCCGTCGCGCTCGCCTCGACCACCCCGGCCGCGCCCGCCGTGAACACGGCCACAGGAGAGATCATTGAAGAGGACGACGGGGGCAGTACGACATGACTGAGCGCGAATATGAACAAGGGCACGACCGCACAGACCGAGCAGACGGAGCAGGACACGTGAGTACGGGCACCCCGGCCGAGACGGGCGACAGCACGGCTGCCATCCCCGAGCTGGTGATCATCTCCGGTATGTCGGGCGCCGGGCGCAGCACGGCGGCCAAGTGCCTGGAGGACCTCGGCTGGTTCGTCGTGGACAACCTGCCGCCCGCGCTGATCCCCACCATGGTGGAGCTCGGCGCCAGGTCCCAGGGCAATGTGGCCCGGATCGCCGTCGTCGTCGACGTACGGGGCCGCCGCTTCTTCGACAATCTGCGGGAGTCCCTCGCGGACCTGGAGGCCAAGGGCGTCACCAGGCGGATCGTCTTCCTGGAGTCCTCCGACGACGCGCTGGTCCGCCGCTTCGAGTCGGTCCGGCGCCCGCACCCCCTCCAGGGCGACGGCCGCATCGTCGACGGCATTGCCGCCGAGCGCGATCTGCTGCGCGAGCTGCGCGGCGACGCCGACCTGGTGATCGACACCTCCAGCCTGAACGTGCACGAACTGCGCGCCAAGATGGACGCCCAGTTCGCGGGCGACGAGGAGCCGGAGCTCCGCGCCACGGTGATGTCCTTCGGCTACAAGTACGGACTGCCGGTCGACGCCGACCTGGTGGTGGACTGCCGGTTCCTGCCCAACCCGCACTGGGTCCCCGAACTGCGCCCCTTCACCGGGCTCAACGAGGAGGTCTCCGCGTACGTCTTCGACCAGCCGGGCGCCAAGGAGTTCCTCAACCAGTACACGGAGCTGCTCCAGCTCATCGCCGCGGGATACCGCCGCGAGGGCAAGCGCTACGTGACCATCGCCGTGGGCTGCACGGGCGGCAAGCACCGCTCCGTGGCCATGTCGGAGAAGCTTTCGGCCCGGCTGGCCAGCGAAGGGATCGAGACGGTGCTCGTACACCGGGACATGGGGCGCGAGTGACCAGTCGCACCCTGCGTCTGCGCCGGCTGCGCAGAGCCACCTCTGCACTGTCCGGCCGCAAGCGCGGCGCACAGCCCAAGGTCGTCGCGCTCGGCGGCGGCATGGGGCTGTCCGCCTCGCTGGCCGCGCTGCGGCGGATCACCGGTGATCTGACCGCCGTGGTCACCGTCGCCGACGACGGCGGCTCCAGCGGCCGGCTCCGCGAGGAGCTGGGCGTCCTGCCGCCCGGTGATCTGCGCAAGGCGCTGGCCGCCCTGTGCGGTGACGACGACTGGGGCCAGACCTGGGCCCAGGTCATCCAGCACCGCTTCCAGTCCAAGGGCGATCTGCATGAGCACGCCGTCGGCAATCTGCTGATCGTCGCCCTGTGGGAGCAGCTCGGCGACCATGTCCAGGCCCTCGACCTGGTCGGCAAGCTCCTCGGGGCGCACGGCCGGGTGCTCCCGATGTCCGCCGTGCCCCTGGAGCTCCAGGCGCTGGTACGGGGACACGACCCGCAACGCCCGGACGACGTGGACACGGTGCGCGGCCAGGCCACCGTGGCGCTCACCCCGGGCGAGGTCCAGTCCGTGCACGTCGTCCCGCACGACCCGCCGGCCGTCCCGGAGGCGGTCGCCGCGGTTCTGGACGCGGACTGGGTGGTACTCGGTCCGGGGTCCTGGTTCTCCTCGGTCATTCCGCATCTGCTCGTCCCCGATCTGCTGGACGCGCTGATCGAGACGAAGGCCCGAAAGGTCCTCTCGCTGAACCTCGCGCCGCAACCCGGTGAAACAGATGGGTTCTCTCCGCAGCGTCATTTGGAGGTTTTGGGACGACACGCCCCTAAACTCGCCTTGGACGTGGTGCTGGCCGACGAGGCCGCCGTGCCCGACCGCGAGTCCCTCGCCGACGCCGCAAAACGGCTCGGTGCCGCGGTCGAGCTGGCGCCGGTGGCCTCACCCGACGGCGTTCCGATTCATGATCCGGAGCTGTTGGCCGCCGCGTACGACCGTATTTTTCGGATGCATGGAAGGATCGGCCCATGGCGATGACGCCAGCGGTGAAGGACGAAATCTCTCGGCTTCCCGTAACCCGGACCTGCTGCAGGAAGGCAGAAGTCTCGGCGATTCTTCGGTTCGCGGGTGGGCTGCACCTGGTGAGCGGCCGGATTGTGATCGAGGCGGAGCTGGACACCGCGATGGCGGCGCGCCGGCTGAAGCGGGACATTCTCGAGATCTTCGGGCACAGCTCGGAGCTGATCGTGATGGCCCCCGGCGGGCTGCGGCGCGGCTCCCGCTACGTCGTACGGGTGGTGGCGGGCGGCGACCAGCTGGCCCGGCAGACGGGTCTGGTGGACGGCCGCGGCCGTCCCATCCGCGGACTTCCCCCGCAGGTGGTCTCGGGGGCCACCTGCGATGCCGAGGCCGCCTGGCGCGGGGCCTTCCTGGCCCACGGCTCGCTCACCGAGCCGGGGCGCTCCTCCTCACTGGAGGTGACCTGCCCGGGTCCGGAGGCGGCGCTCGCGCTGGTCGGCGCCGCCCGCCGGCTCTCCATCTCGGCGAAGGCCCGTGAGGTGCGCGGCGTGGACCGGGTCGTCGTCCGCGACGGCGACGCGATCGGCGCCCTGCTCACCCGGCTGGGCGCCCATGAGTCGGTGCTGGCCTGGGAGGAGCGGCGGATGCGGCGCGAGGTCCGCGCCACCGCCAACCGCCTCGCCAACTTCGACGACGCGAACCTGCGCCGTTCGGCCAGGGCCGCGGTGGCCGCGGGTGCCCGTGTGGGGCGCGCGCTGGAGATCCTGGGCGAGGAGGTGCCCGAGCACCTCGCGGCGGCCGGACGGCTGCGCATGGAGCACAAGCAGGCCTCCCTGGAGGAGCTGGGCGCCCTCGCCGATCCGCCGCTGACCAAGGACGCCGTCGCGGGCCGTATCCGCCGGCTGCTGGCGATGGCCGACAAGCGGGCCCAGGACCTGGGTATCCCGAGCACGGAGTCCACCCTCAGCGAAGAGCTGGCCGACGGCCTGGTCGGCTGATCCCGGCCCCGTCGGCGGGCCGGAGCAGGAACGCGCCACGTTCCCGGGGGCGTTGACACTGCGTAATCGTGGCAGGGGGCGGGGGAGGGCAACCGGAGGCCCGTGCTCCTACTGAGGAGTACGGGCCTGCGCCGTTCTTCCCGCCCTGCTCGATGTCACTCCCAGGGCCTCGGAGGGGTAGTGTCGTAGGCGGTCGGGGACATCCCATACAACTCGCCGGCGTCGAAAACCGGCGTACCTAACGAGGAGATCGGTTCGTGACGATCCGCGTAGGCATCAACGGCTTTGGCCGCATCGGTCGTAACTACTTCCGCGCGCTGCTGGAGCAGGGTGCGGACATCGAGATCGTGGCTGTCAACGACCTGGGTGACACTGCGACCACGGCTCACCTGCTGAAGTACGACACCATTCTGGGTCGTCTCAAGGCCGAGGTCAGCCACACCGCCGACAGCATCACCGTCGACGGCCACACCATCAAGGTGCTCTCCGAGCGCAACCCGGCGGACATCCCGTGGGGCGAGCTGGGCGTCGACATCGTGATCGAGTCGACCGGCATCTTCACCAAGAAGGCCGACGCCGCCAAGCACATCGCGGGCGGCGCCAAGAAGGTCCTCATCTCGGCTCCGGCCAAGGACGAGGACATCACGATCGTGATGGGCGTCAACGAGGAGAAGTACGACGCGGCCAACCACCACGTCATCTCCAACGCCTCCTGCACCACCAACTGTGTCGCGCCGATGGCCAAGGTTCTCGACGAGAACTTCGGCATCGTCAAGGGCCTCATGACGACGGTCCACGCGTACACGAACGACCAGCGGATTCTGGACTTCCCGCACTCCGACCTGCGTCGCGCCCGCGCCGCCGCGGAGAACATCATCCCGACCACGACGGGTGCCGCCAAGGCCACCGCCCTGGTCCTGCCGCAGCTCAAGGGCAAGCTCGACGGCATCGCGATGCGCGTCCCGGTCCCGACCGGCTCGGTCACCGACCTGGTCATCACGCTGGAGCGCGAGGTCACCCGCGACGAGGTCAACGCCGCCTTCCAGAAGGCTGCCGAAGAGGGCTCCCTCAAGGGCCGCCTCGTCTACACCGAGGACCCGATCGTGTCCTCGGACATCGTCTCGGACCCGGCTTCCTGCACCTTCGACTCGCTGCTCACCATGGCAGAGGGCAACCAGGTGAAGGTCATCGGCTGGTACGACAACGAGTGGGGCTACTCCAACCGCCTCGTCGACCTGACCGTCTTCGTCGGCAGCCAGCTCTGACCCTCGAATCGGCAGGCACCTCGATGTGAGCACGGGGCTCGAACAGCGCAACGAAGCGCCGTTCGAGCCCCGTTGCATGCTCTCTCGTCCTTCCAAGGAGTCCAGAAGATGAAGACCATCGACGAACTTCTCGCCGAAGGGGTCACCGGCAAGCGCGTATTCGTCCGCGCCGACCTCAACGTGCCGCTCAGCGGCACCACCATCACCGACGACGGCCGCATCCGTGCCGTCCAGCCGACCGTGGAGAAGCTGGCTGCGGCCGGTGCCCGGGTCGTCGTCGCCTCGCACCTGGGCCGCCCCAAGGGTGCCCCGGACCCGGCGTTCTCGCTGGCTCCCGCGGCCGCCCGGCTCGGTGAACTGCTCGGGACCGGCGTGGCCTTCGCGACCGACACGGTCGGCGAGTCCGCCCGCGCCACGGTCGCCGCCCTCACCGACGGCAAGGTCGCCGTCATCGAGAACCTCCGCTTCAACGCCGGCGAGACGTCGAAGGACGACGCCGAGCGCGGCGCGTTCGCCGACCAGCTGGCCGAGCTCGCCGACGTGTACGTGGGCGACGGCTTCGGCGCCGTGCACCGCAAGCACGCCTCGGTCTTCGACCTTCCGGCCCGGCTGCCGCACGCCGCGGGCGACCTGATCGCCACCGAGGTCGGCGTCCTGAAGAAGCTCACCGACGACGTGCAGCGGCCCTACGCGGTCGTGCTCGGCGGCGCCAAGGTCTCCGACAAGCTCGGCGTCATCGACCACCTCCTGGAGCGGGCCGACCGCATCCTCATCGGCGGCGGCATGGCGTACACCTTCCTCAAGGCCCAGGGCCACGAGGTCGGCAGCTCGCTGCTCCAGGAGGACCAGATCCCGGTGGTGCTGGAGTACCTCAGGCGCGCCGAGGAGAAGGGCGTGGAGTTCGTGCTCCCCGTCGACGTCGTGGTCGCCCCGGCGTTCCCCGACCTCAAGACCAAGGCCCCGGCCCACCCCGCCACCGTCGCCGCCGACGCCATGCCGGCCGGCCAGATGGGGCTGGACAACGGTCCGGAGACCAACAAGCTCTACGCATCGAAGCTCGCCGACGCGGCCACCGTCTTCTGGAACGGCCCCATGGGAGTCTTCGAGCACCCCGATTTCGCCGAGGGCACCAGGGCGGTCGCCCAGGCCCTCGTCGACTCGTCCGGCTTCAGCGTGGTCGGCGGTGGCGACTCCGCCGCGGCCGTCCGCATCCTGGGCTTCGACGAGAACGCGTTCGGACACATCTCGACCGGTGGCGGCGCCAGCCTCGAATACCTCGAGGGCAAGACGCTTCCCGGCCTCGCCGCACTGGAGGACTGACCTTTCATGACCACCCGCACCCCGCTGATGGCGGGCAACTGGAAGATGAACCTCAACCACCTTGAGGCCATCGCACACGTCCAGAAGCTCTCCTTCGCCCTGGCCGACAAGGACTACGACGCCGTCGAGGTCGCCGTCCTGCCGCCCTTCACCGACCTGCGCTCCGTGCAGACGCTGGTCGACGGCGACAAGCTGAAGATCAAGTACGGCGCCCAGGACATCTCGGCGCACGACTCCGGCGCGTACACCGGTGAGATCTCCGGCCCGATGCTCGCCAAGCTGAAGTGCACCTATGTCGCCGTCGGACACAGCGAGCGCCGCCAGTACCACGCCGAGACCGACGAGGTCTGCAACGCCAAGGTGAAGGCCGCGTACAAGCACGGCCTGACCCCGATCCTCTGCGTCGGCGAGGGCCTGGACATCCGCAAGGCCGGCGAGCAGGTCGCCTACACGCTCGCCCAGCTGGACGGCGCGCTGAAGGACGTCCCGGCCGAGCAGGCCGAGTCCATCGTGATCGCCTACGAGCCGGTCTGGGCCATCGGCACCGGCGAGGTCGCCACCCCCGACGACGCGCAGGAGGTCTGCGGTGCGATCCGCGGCCGCCTCGCCGAGCTGTACTCGCAGGAGCTGGCCGACGCGGTCCGCATCCAGTACGGCGGCTCGGTCAAGTCCGGCAACGTCGCCGCGATCATGGCGCAGCCCGATGTGGACGGCGCGCTGATCGGTGGCGCCGCCCTGGACACCGACGAGTTCGTCAAGATCGTCCGCTTCCGCGACCAGTGAGTATGCGGTAGCGCGGATCCGTCGTACCCTTGCGGGGGCCGAGGAGGGCACAGCCTCCCGGCCCCCGTTGTTCGCATACGCAGTCCAGGAATTCCGGAAAGTAGGGACCAGCCCGTGATTTTGGCGTTCGAGATCGCCCTGATCGTCTTCAGCCTGCTGCTGATGCTGCTGGTGCTGATGCACAAGGGAAAGGGCGGCGGTCTCTCCGACATGTTCGGTGGCGGCATGCAGTCGTCCGTCGGTGGCTCCTCGGTCGCCGAGCGCAACCTCGACCGGATCACCGTCGTGGTCGGTCTGGGCTGGTTCGCATGCATTGTGGTGCTTGGTCTGCTCATCAAGCTGGACAACTGACCCGTCGTAAGCGATTCCTGTGAGGGTGTAACTCCAATCACTGGACGCGCGTTGGGCCTTACGTAGACTGGGGCATCTTCGAGCACCATCACGCAGGGAGTTACGACCGTGGCAAGTGGCAACGCGATCCGGGGAAGCCGGGTCGGAGCGGGGCCGATGGGGGAGGCCGAGCGCGGCGAGTCCGCGCCACGCGCCCGCATCTCCTTCTGGTGCTCGAACGGGCACGAGACGCAGCCGAGCTTCGCCCATGACGCCCAGGTACCGGAGACCTGGGACTGCCCGCGCTGCGGTTTCCCGGCCGGCCAGGACCGTGACAGCCCGCCGGACCCGCCGCGTACCGAGCCGTACAAGACGCACCTCGCGTACGTCCGCGAGCGGCGCAGCGACGAGGACGGCGAAGCCATTCTCGCCGAGGCCCTCGCGAAACTCCGCGGCGAGATCTAGACGTTGTTCACCGGCCGGACACCCCCAGGGTGCCCGGCCGGAATGCTTCCGCCGTGCCGCAGCCCGCCGCCGTCCCGTCCGTCCACCTGATCAATTAGGTTGGAGGGGCAGCGGGGAACTGCGGTGACGAGGAGAAGTGGGCTGATGTCCGGGATGAACGCACAAAGTCGAACCAGGCTCAACCAGACGCCGGAATGGACCGCGCTGGGAAAGCACCGTGAGCAGCTCGGGACGACCCATCTGCGCGAGCTGTTCGCGGACGATCCGGAGCGCGGCACCGGATACACGCTGCGGGTCGGCGACCTGTACGTCGACTACTCCAAGCAGCTGGTCACCGATGAGACGCTCCGGCTGCTGCGCGAACTCGCCGGGGCCACCGGGGTCGCCGGGCTGCGGGACGCGATGTTCCGCGGCGACAAGATCAACACCACCGAGGACCGCGCCGTCCTGCACACCGCGCTGCGCGCCCCGCGCGACGCCGTGATCGAGGTCGACGGCGAGAACGTGGTGCCCGCGGTGCACGCGGTGCTCGACAAGATGGCCGCCTTCTCGGAGCGCGTCAGGTCGGGCGAGTGGACCGGGCACACCGGCAAGCCGATCAGATGCATCGTCAACATCGGCATCGGCGGCTCCGACCTCGGCCCCGCGATGGCGTACGAGGCGCTGCGCTCCTTCACGGACCGCTCGCTCACCGTCCGCTTCGTCTCCAACGTCGACGGCGCCGATCTCCACGAGGCCGTGCACGACCTCGACCCGGCCGAGACGCTCTTCGTCATCGCGTCGAAGACCTTCACCACGATCGAGACGATCACCAACGCCACCTCTGCCCGCGACTGGCTGCTGACCGGACTGGGAGCCGGTCAGGACGCGGTTGCCAAGCACTTCGTGGCGCTGTCGACGAACGCCGAGAAGGTCGCGGACTTCGGCATCGACACCGCGAACATGTTCGAGTTCTGGGACTGGGTCGGCGGCCGCTACTCGTACGACTCCGCCATCGGCCTCTCGCTGATGATCGCCATCGGCCCGGACCGGTTCCGCGAGATGCTCGACGGCTTCCACCTCGTCGACGAGCACTTCCGCACCGCCCCGGCCGAGGAGAACGCCCCGCTGCTGCTGGGTCTGCTCGGTGTCTGGTACGGCGCGTTCTTCGACGCCCAGTCGCACGCCGTGCTGCCCTACAGCCACTACCTGTCCAAGTTCACCGCGTACCTCCAGCAGCTGGACATGGAGTCCAACGGCAAGTCGGTGGACCGGGACGGCAATCCGGTGGACTGGCAGACCGGACCGGTCGTCTGGGGCACTCCCGGCACCAACGGGCAGCACGCCTACTACCAGCTGATCCACCAGGGCACGAAGGTCATCCCGGCCGACTTCATCGGCTTCGCCGAGCCGGTCGAGGGTCTGCTGCCCGGCCTGGTCGCCCAGCACGATCTGCTGATGGCCAACTTCTTCGCCCAGACCCAGGCGCTGGCCTTCGGCAAGACACCGGAGGAGGTGCGCGCCGAGGGCGTCGCCGAGGAGCTGGTGCCGCACAAGACGTTCCGCGGCAACCACCCGACGACGACGATCCTGGCCGACCGGCTGACGCCTTCGGTGCTCGGCCAGCTGATCGCGCTGTACGAGCACAAGGTCTTCGTCCAGGGCGCGATCTGGAACATCGACTCCTTCGACCAGTGGGGTGTCGAACTCGGCAAGGTCCTCGCCAAGAAGATCGAGCCGGTGCTGACCCAGGGCGAGGGCGCCGAGCAGCTGGACAGCTCGACCGCCGCGCTCGTCGCCGCGTACCGCGAGCGCAGGGGGCGCTGAACCCATGCCCACGGGGGAGGGGGCGGTCCGGCTGCGGCCACCGGTCAACACGCTGGACCCCCGGGTCGTCGGCTGGTGGCGGACCCGGTGGCTGCTGCTGACCGCCGGTCCGGTGGTGGTCCTGGCCGTGCTGGGCGTGTTCCTCGCGTCCGCCCGGTTCTGGCTGCTGCTCTGCGCCGCGGTCCTGGCGGCCGTCGGCGCCGGCTGCGCCGTCCTTCTCCCCCTGTGGTGGTTCCGCACCCATCGCTGGGAGGTCACCGACGAGGCGGTGTACGTCCGTACGGGGGTGCTGTGGCAGGAGTGGCGGATCGCGCCGATGTCCCGGATCCAGACCGTGGACACCGTGCGCGGCCCCCTCGAACAGCTCTGCCGGCTCGCCACGGTCACCGTCACCACCGCCTCGGCCAAGGGCGCGGTCCGGATCGAGGGCCTCGACCACGAGCTGGCTGCCGAGCTCGCCGAGCGGCTGACCCGGATCACCCAGGGCACCCCCGGGGACGCCACATGAGCACGGCGAACACTGCCCCGGACGAAGCCTCGCTGGGCGAGGGGCGCGCTGACGGGCCCGCGCCTCCCGCCGACTGGCGGCGGCTCGACCGGCGCACGGTCCTGCTCGCCGCTCTTGTCACCGCGGGCGTGGCGGCCGGTGCCGCCGTGCCGACCGCACTCGGGCTCTCCGGGCGCCTCGGGTCCGGCCCCGCCGTCGCCTGGGTACTGACGGGCGCCGTCCTGCTGATCGCCTCCGGCGCGGGCGGCGACTACGTACGCTGGCGCCGCACCCGGTACCGCGTCGGCGCCGACCGGGTCGAACTCCACACCGGCCTGCTGCTGGTCAAGAGGCGCTCCCTGGCCCGCGAACGCATCCGGAGCGTCGACCTCACCGCCCATCCGCTCCAGCGCGTACTCGGACTCGTCACCGTCCGGATCGGCACCGGTGAGCACACCGGCGGCGAATCCACCCTGGAGCTCGACCCGGTCCTGCGGGCCGAGGGCGAACGGCTGCGCCGCGCACTCCTGGCGCGGGGCCTCACCGCCACCTCGGGCAGCCACCGCGAGGGCGAGCTGGTCTCCCTCGACCCGCACTGGATCCGCTACGCGCCGGTCTCGTTCGTCGCACCCGCGCTCGGCGGCGCGGCGGCCGGGGCCGTGCTGCAGGTCAGCGACTGGTTCGGGGCGCAGGGCCAGGTGATCGAATGGGTCGGCGACCGCTACCGGGACACCTCCCTGCTCTCGGTGATCGTGCTCCTCGCCGTCGCCGGGGTGCTCGCCGGGGTCGTCGGCGCGCTGGGCCTCTGGGTCGAGATGTGGTGGAACTACCGCCTCGAACGCGAACCCGGCGGCACCCTGCGCATCCGACGCGGCCTGCTCACCTCCCGGTCCGTCTCCATCGAGGAGCGCAGGCTGCGCGGGGTCGACCTCGTCGAGCCGCTCGGCGTCCGGCTGCTGGGCGCCGCCCGGGTCGACGCCATCACCACCGGACTGGCCAAGGACGACGAGGAGCAGCACGGCAACCACAACACCCTGCTGCCCGCCGCGCCCCGGCCGGTCGCCGGTGCCGTCGCCGCCGCCGTGCTGCGCGAGACCACGTCCCCGACCGGCGCCCCGCTGACCGCGCACCCCGCCACTGCCCGCGGCCGGCGGCTGCGCCGGGCGCTCTGGGCGGTCCTCGCCCCGGTCCTCGTCCTCGCGCTGCTCGGCGCCCTGCTGACGCCCGTCCTGCTCTGGATCGCGCTCGGCTGCGCGGTCGTGGGACTGCCCGCCGGGGTGCTGCTGGCCCGGGACGCCTACCGCGGTCTCGGACACGCGCTCAGCGGCGCGTACCTGGTGACCCGCTCGGGCGCCCTGCGCCGCTCCACCGCGGCGCTGGAACGGGCCGGGGTGATCGGCTGGACGGTGCGCCAGTCGTACTTCCAGCGGCGGGCCGGGCTGCTGAACATCACCGCCACGACCGCCGCCGGAGCGGGCGCCTACACGGTGTACGACGCGGACGCGGCCGAGGGGCTGGACTTCGCCTCCGAGGCCGTCCAGGGCCTGCTGGAGCCCTTTCTGGAGCGGGTCCCGCCGGGGGAGTGAGCCAGGCCGGCCGGGCTCGGTGCTGACGGGCGCCGACTTCCGGAAGGCCGCTGCGCGCCGTACGTCCGACGCGCCCGCCGCCACGGTCCCGCTGCGCAGGGGGCGAGCCGTTCACGCCGCAGGCCCGGCCGCTCCGAGGAGCGAACCGGGCCTGCGGGTCATGCCACTGACGGCCGATCAGGCGGAAGCCGGCGGATAGAGGGCGCGCGGCAGCTGCGAGGCCGCCGCCGCGTCCAGCAGCCACAGCGTGCGACTGCGTCCGTACGCACCCGCCGCAGGGGCCTGGATCTCCCCGGCACCCGACAGGGCGATGGCCGCGGCCTCCGCCTTGTCCTCGCCCGCCGCGAGCAGCCACACCTCGCGGGCCGCCCGGATGGCGGGCAGCGTGAGCGTGACCCGGACGGGCGGCGGCTTGGGGGCCCCGTGCACACCGACGACGGTGCGCTCGGTCTCCCGTACCGCGGGCAGCTCGGGGAAGAGCGAGGCGACATGCGTGTCCGGGCCGACGCCCAGCATCAGCACGTCGAACACCGGCACCGGACCGTGGTCCTCCGGACCGGCCGCGGCGGCCAGCTCGGCGGCGTACGCGGCCGCGGCGGCCTCGACGTCCCGGCCGTGCGGGCCGTCCGACGCGGGCATCGCGTGCACCCGGGACGGGTCCAGCGGCACCGAGTCCAGCAGGGCCTTGCGGGCCTGCGTGACATTGCGCTCCGGATCGCCCTCCGGCAGGAACCGCTCGTCGCCCCACCACAGGTCGAGCCGCGACCAGTCGACCGCGTCCCGGGCGGGCGCCTCGGCGAGCGCGGCCAGCAGGCCGTTGCCGTTGCGTCCGCCGGTGAGCACGACCGATGCGTGACCGCGTGAGGCCTGGGCGTCCACGACCTTCGTGATCAGCCGGGCCGCGGCGGCCTGCGCCATCAGCTCCTTGTCGCGGTGCACGACGAGCTGGGGGACGACGCTCACTTCGACGCCGCCTTCTTCGCCGCCGTCTTCTTGGCGGCGGGAGCGGCGGACGCGCCGTCCGGCTTCTCGGCCGCGGCGGCCTTGGGAGCGGCGGCCTTGGACGCGGCTGCCTCCCCGAGCCGTTGCACGCCGAACTTCACCGAGGACGCATAGGTGTTGTCCGGGTCGAGCCGGCGCAGTTCCTCGGCCAGCAGCTCCGCGGTCTCCCGCCGCTTGAGCGCCACCGCGCGGTCCGGCTGCCCCACCATGGAGAGCGTGGCCAGCGAACCGTCGGCCCGGTCCAGCACGATCGTGCCGTTCTTGGTCTCCATCTTGACGGCCGTCAGACCCGGGCCGCCCGACAGGGTGCGCTCCACCGGCACCTGGAGCCGGTCCGCGAGCCACATGGCCAGCAGCTCGCAGCTCGGGTTCTCGGACTCGCCCTCGACCGATGCCGAGACCACGTCCACGGACTGCTGGTCCAGCGCGGCCGCCAGCATCGAGCGCCACGGCGTGATCCGGGTCCAGGCCAGATCGGTGTCGCCGGGGGTGTACGACTTCGCGCGCACCGCCAGCTCGGCGCTCGGGTGCTCCGCCGAGTACGCGTCCGTGATCCGGCGCTGGGCGAGCGCGCCCAGCGGGTCCTTCGCCGGATCGGCGGGTGCCGCCTCCGGCCACCAGACCACGACCGGCGCGTCCGGCAGCAGCAGCGGCAGGACCACCGACTGCGCGTGGTTGACCAGTTCGCCGTGGAGCCGCAGCACCACGGTCTCGCCGGTGCCCGCGTCGGAGCCGACCCGGACCTCGGCGTCCAGCCGCGCGTCGCGCCGGCTGCGCGGCGAACGGCTGACCCGCTTGATCACCGCGATGATCCGCGAGGGGTGCTCGCGCGAGGCGTCGCCCGCCGACTTGAGGGCGTCGTAGGCGTTTTCCTCGTCGGTGACGATGACCAGCGTGAGGACCATGCCGATCGCCGGGGTGCCGATGGCACGACGGGCCGACACGAGCGCCTGGTTGATCTTGCTGGAAGTGGTTTCCGTGAGATCGATCTTCATGGCCGGCGCCAGCTCCGTCCGTCTCGTGCGAGCATCTCGTCGGCCTCGGCCGGGCCCCAGGTGCCCGACGAGTACTGCGCGGGCTTGCCGTGCTTGTCCCAGTACTCCTCGATCGGGTCGAGGATGTCCCAGGAGAGTTCGACCTCCTGGTGGCGGGGGAAGAGGTTGGCGTCGCCGAGCAGCACATCGAGGATGAGCCGCTCGTACGCCTCCGGGCTGGACTCGGTGAAGGACTCGCCGTAGGCGAAGTCCATCGTGACGTCCCGGACCTCCATCGAGGTGCCGGGCACCTTGGAGCCGAACCGCACGGTCACGCCCTCGTCCGGCTGGACCCGGATGACCAGGGCGTTGCTGCCCAGCTCCTCGGTCGCCCCGGACTCGAAGGGCAGGTACGGGGCGCGCTTGAAGACGATCGCGATCTCGGTGACCCGGCGGCCGAGCCGCTTTCCGGTACGGAGATAGAACGGCACACCCGCCCAGCGGCGGTTGTTGATCGTCAGCTTGATCGCGGCGAAGGTGTCGGTCTTCGACTTGGGGTCGATACCGTCCTCCTCCAGGTAGCCGAGGACTTCCTCGCCGCCCTGCCACGCGTGCGCGTACTGGCCGCGCACGGTGTGCTTGCCGAGGTCGTCCGGCAGCTCGACGGCCGTGAGGACCTTGAGCTTCTCGGCCACCAGCGCCTTCGGGTGGAAGGAGCCGGGCTCCTCCATCGCGGTCAGCGCCAGCAGCTGGAGCAGGTGGTTCTGGATGACGTCCCGGGCGGCGCCGATGCCGTCGTAGTAGCCGGCCCGGCCGCCGATGCCGATGTCCTCGGCCATCGTGATCTGGACGTGGTCGACGTAGCTCCGGTTCCAGATCGGCTCGAACATGGTGTTGGCGAACCGCAGCGCCAGGATGTTCTGGACCGTCTCCTTGCCCAGGTAGTGGTCGATCCGGAAGACCTCGTTGGGCGGGAACACGTCGTGCACGAGATGGTTGAGCTCCTGCGCGCTCTTCAGGTCGTGGCCGAAGGGCTTCTCGATGACGGCACGCCGCCAGGAACCCTCCTTCTGGTCGGCCAGCCCGTGCTTCTTGAGCTGCTGGACGACCTTGGGGAAGAACTTCGGCGGCACGGAGAGGTAGAAGGCGAAGTTGCCGCCCGTCCCCTGTGCCTTGTCGAGTTCCTGGATGGTCGCCTTCAGGGTCTCGAAGGCGTCGTCGTCGTCGAAGTTGCCCTGGACGAAGCGCATCCCCTGGATGAGCTGCTGCCAGACCTCTTCACGGAACGGAGTACGGGCGTGCTGCTTGACGGCGTCGTGGACCTCCTGGGCGAAGTCCTCGTCCTGCCATTCGCGGCGCGCGAAGCCGATGAGCGAGAAGCCCGGCGGCAGCAGGCCGCGATTGGCCAGGTCATAGACGGCGGGCATCAGCTTTTTACGGGACAAATCGCCCGTGACGCCAAAGATGACCAGGCCCGACGGCCCCGCGATGCGCGGGAGCCGTCGGTCCTGGGCGTCACGGAGCGGGTTGGCTCCGGGAACACCAGACAAAGTGGTCAGCCCTCCGAAGGGGCGAGGCGCTTGAGTTCCGCCTCTGTCGAGTTGAGCAGGTCGATCCAGGACGCCTCGAACTTCTCGACACCCTCGTCCTCAAGGAGCTGGACGACGTCGTCGTACGAGACACCGAGCCCGTTGACGGCATCGAGCTCGGCGCGGGCCTGCTCGTAGGTGCCGGCGATGGTGTTGCCGGTGATCTGCCCGTGGTCCGCGGTGGCGTCCAGGGTGGCCTCGGGCATGGTGTTCACCGTGCCGGGGGCGACCAGGTCGTCCACGTACAGGGTGTCCTTGTACGCGGGGTCCTTCACACCGGTGGAGGCCCACAGCGGACGCTGCTTGTTGGCGTGCGCCTTGTCCAGCGCCGCCCAGCGGTCCGAGGAGAAGACCTCCTCGAACGCCTGGTAGGCGAGCCGGGCGTTGGCGAGAGCGGCCTTGCCCTTCAGCGCCTTCGCCTCGTCGGTGCCGAGCGCGTCGAGGCGCTTGTCGATCTCGGAGTCGACACGCGAGACGAAGAACGAGGCCACCGAGTAGATCTTGGAGAGGTCCAGGCCCGTGGCCTTCGCCTTCTCCAGGCCCGCCAGGTAGGCGTCCATGACCTCGCGGTAACGCTCCAGCGAGAAGATCAGCGTGACGTTGACGCTGATGCCCTTGCCGATGACCTCGGTGATCGCCGGCAGACCGGCCTTCGTCGCCGGGATCTTGATGAGCGTGTTCGGCCGGTCCACCAGCCAGGCCAGCTGCTTGGCCTCGGCGACGGTGGCATCCGTGTGGTGCGCCAGACGCGGGTCGACCTCGATGGAGACCCGGCCGTCCTGGCCGTCCGTGCTGTCGAAGACCGGACGCAGGATGTCGGCGGCGTCACGGACGTCCGCCGTCGTGATCATGCGGATGGCCTCGTCGACCGTGACCTTGCGGGTGGCGAGGTCGGTGAGCTGCTGCTCGTAACCGTCGCCGTGCGAAATCGCCTTCTGGAAGATCGACGGGTTGGTGGTGACACCCACCACGTGCTGCTGGTCGATCAGCTCGGCGAGGTTGCCCGAGGTGATCCGCTTGCGCGACAGGTCATCGAGCCAGATCGCCACGCCCTCGTCGGAGAGGCGCTTGAGTGCGTCTGTCATGAGAATTGCATCTCCTACTAGTCGTATAACGGCGTCAGCGCGCGGCGGCCGCGAGAGATTCCCGCGCGGCGGCGGCAACGTGCTCGGCGGTGAAGCCGAACTCGCGGAAGAGGACCTTCGCGTCGGCCGAGGCGCCGAAGTGCTCCAGCGAGACGATCCGGCCCGCGTCCCCGACGTACCGGTACCAGGTCAGCGCGATGCCCGCCTCGACGGCCACACGCGCCTTCACGGACGGCGGCAGGACGCTGTCCTTGTACGCCTGGTCCTGCTCCTCGAACCACTCGACACACGGCATCGAGACCACCCGGGTCGGGATGCCGGCCGCCTGCAGCTCCTCGCGCGCCCCGACGGCGAGCTGCACCTCGGAACCGGTAGCGATGAGGACGAGCTGGGGCGCCGCGCTCTGCCCGTCGGGCGTCTCCGCGTCGAAGATCACGTAGCCGCCCTTGGCCGCGTTCTCGTTCGCCTCGTACGTCGGCACGCCCTGACGGGTCAGTGCCAGGCCGTGCGGGGCGCCCTTGCCGAACACCTTGGTGTAGCGGCGCAGGATCTCGCGCCAGGCGATCGCGGTCTCGTTGGCGTCGGCCGGGCGGACGACGTTCAGGCCCGGGATGGCGCGCAGCGAGGCCAGGTGCTCCACCGGCTGGTGGGTCGGGCCGTCCTCGCCGAGACCGACCGAGTCGTGCGTCCACACGTAGGTCACCGGCGCGTGCATCAGCGCGGACAGGCGCACGGCGTTGCGCATGTAGTCGGAGAACACCAGGAAGGTGCCGCCGTAGATGCGGGTGTTGCCGTGCAGCGCGATGCCGTTCATGGCGGCGGCCATCGCGTGCTCGCGGATGCCGAAGTGGATTGTGCGCCCGTACGGGTCCGCGCCCGGCAGCGGATTGCCCGCCGGCAGGAACGACGACGTCTTGTCGATCGTGGTGTTGTTCGAGCCCGCGAGGTCGGCCGAGCCGCCCCACAGCTCGGGGACGATCTCGCCCAGCGCCTGGAGCACCTTGCCGGAGGCGGCGCGGGTGGCGACACCCTTGCCGGTCTCGAAGACCGGGAGCTTGTCCTCCCAGCCCTTGGGCAGCTCGCCCGCGCGGATGCGGTCGAACTCGGCGGCGCGCTGCGGGTTCGCGGTGCGCCAGGCGGCGAAGGCCTTCTCCCACTCGGCCTTGGTCTCACGACCGCGGTCCAGCGCCTCACGGGTGTGCGCGATGACCTCGTCGGCGACCTGGAAGGACTTCTCCGGGTCGAAGCCGAGGACCTTCTTGGTCGCGGCGACCTCGTCGGCGCCGAGGGCCGAGCCGTGCGCGGCCCCGGTGTTCTGGGCGTTCGGAGCGGGCCAGGCGATGATCGAGCGGGCCGCGATGAACGACGGGCGGGTGGTCTCGGCCTTCGCGGCCTGGAGCGCCTCGTACAGACCCGCCGGGTCCAGGTCACCGCTGGGCAGCTGCGCGACACGCTGGACGTGCCAGCCGTAGGCCTCGTAGCGCTTCAGGGTGTCCTCGGAGACCGCGGTCTCCGTGTCGCCCTCGATGGAGATGTGGTTGTCGTCCCACAGGAGGACCAGGTTGCCCAGCTTCTGGTGCCCGGCCAGCGAGGACGCCTCCGCGGAGATGCCCTCCTGGAGGCAGCCGTCGCCGGCGACGGCCCAGATCATGTGGTCGAACGGCGAGGTGCCGGGGGCCGCCTCGGGGTCGAACAGGCCGCGCTCGTAGCGGGAGGCCATGGCCATGCCCACGGCGTTGGCGACACCCTGGCCCAGCGGGCCGGTGGTCGTCTCCACGCCCGTGGTGTGGCCGTACTCCGGGTGGCCCGGAGTCTTCGAGCCCCAGGTGCGGAAGGCTTCGAGGTCCTCCAGCTCCAGGCCGTACCCGGCCAGGTAGAGCTGGATGTACAGGGTCAGGCTGCTGTGGCCCACCGAGAGCACGAACCGGTCACGACCGGTCCACTCCGCATCGGCGGGGTCGTGCCGCATCACCTTCTGGAAGAGGGTGTACGCGGCGGGAGCCAGGCTCATGGCCGTACCCGGGTGGCCGTTTCCGACCTTCTGTACGGCGTCCGCGGCGAGAACGCGGACAGTGTCCACGGCCCGCTGGTCCAATTCGGTCCACTGGAGGTCTGTGGTGGTCGGCTTGGTGCTCACCCTGAGTCAGGGCTCCTCTCCACTGTTGTAAACCGGTGGCTGTGACCGCACCGGGCGTTGTCGAGCCTACCCCCGTCGCAACCCGCGATTTCCGGGTAATCCCAGGGTGCGGGCGGCCCGCCGGATTCGCCTCCCGTATGAGCGCGCGGGCTCACCGATGTGCCACTCCGATGAGCGCGGGGACCCACTCCTGAGGCACTGCGAAGAGCGTGCCGGAACACCCCTGCGCGAGTCCTCCGGGTGCCCGGGATTCCCGGTGTGTCACCCGGATGAGCCAAGCCCTCCACGCAGGTGCCGCAACGGTCCCCCGCGCCACATCAACACGACGCGACCCCCGCGAAGAGCGGCATGTCCCCAACGTCTACAGTGGACTGGTTCGCGCAAGTCTTTACCGGGCCCTCACGCCCGGAGCTTGCTGGGATTTCTCTGTCAGGGGTGTGCGTGACGGCCGTCGAGTCCCGACCCGCAGGGGTCGCCTTGACTCCGAGCCCAGGGGGCCATCGCCCATTCGGGGCCCGTGTCAAGGCATTCGTGGCACTGACCAAGCCTCGGATCATCGAGCTGTTGCTGATCACCACTGTTCCGGTGATGTTCCTGGCCGCTCAGGGTGTACCCGACCTGTGGCTCGTGCTCACTACCACCATCGGCGGCTACCTGTCCGCCGGCGGTGCCAATGCACTGAACATGTACATCGACCGCGACATCGACGCGTTGATGGACCGTACGTCGCAGCGACCGCTGGTCACCGGCATGGTGAGCCCGCGCGAGTGCCTGGCCTTCGGTATCGCCCTCGCGGTGATCTCGACGGTCTGGTTCGGACTGCTGGTGAACTGGCTGTCGGCGGCGCTGTCGCTCGGCGCCCTGCTCTTCTACGTCGTCGTGTACACGATGCTGCTGAAGCGCCGCACCTCGCAGAACATCGTCTGGGGCGGTATCGCGGGCTGCATGCCGGTCCTCATCGGCTGGTCGGCCGTGACGAATTCGATGTCCTGGGCCGCGGTGATCCTCTTCGCCGTCATCTTCTTCTGGACACCGCCGCACTACTGGCCGCTCTCCATGAAGGTGAGGGACGACTACGCGCGAGTCGGCGTCCCGATGCTTCCGGTCGTTGCCACCAATCGGGTGGTTGCCCGCCAGATCGTGCTCTACAGCTGGGTCATGGTCATCGTCTCGCTGCTGCTGACCCCGCTGGGCTACACCGGCTGGTTCTACACGGTTGTGGCCTTGCTCACCGGTGGCTTCTGGCTCTGGGAGGCACACGGCCTGCAGAGCCGGGCCAAGGCCGGAGCGGCCGGGGCCAAGCTCAAGGAGATGCGGCTGTTCCACTGGTCGATCACCTA
This sequence comes from Streptomyces sp. NBC_01260, assembly GCF_036226405.1. NCBI lineage: Bacteria > Bacillati > Actinomycetota > Actinomycetes > Kitasatosporales > Streptomycetaceae > Streptomyces > Streptomyces sp. NBC_01260. The sequence continues at coordinate 6,636,166 of NZ_CP108464.1, forward strand.
TGTGTCGCTGCTGTTCGTCGCCGTCGCCGTGGACCCCTTCCTGAGGTAGTCCGCTCCTTCGGCCTCCGCCGGCGGGCGGGGTGCGTGGCCCACGCCACGTGCCCCGCCCGTCGCCAGTTGATCTACCCGTCGGTAGCATCCTGTCCATGGCAGAGACGGCTGAGACCCAGCAGGTGGACGGCAAGCAGGCGGCGCGCGCGGAGCGCAGGGCGGCGCGGCTCGCCAAGCAGATCGGCGCCTTCGCGAAGGCCCACGGCGGTGCCGAGGGGCAGCTCGCCTACATCGGACAGACGGGCACCCGCATCGTCCTGGTCGGCGAGGACGGCGGCTGGGGCGATCTGGTCGCCCCGTCGTACGCGGTCGCCGAGAGCGCCGCGCGGAAGTCCGGGATCACGATGCACGAGTCCTTCGACGGCGAGTTCGCCGCCAAGGTGCGCACCGGTCCGTACGAGTGGACGCGGATGGCCGGCATCCAGATCGGCGGCCCGGCCAACAAGGCCTAGGGCCGAACGGGCCGAGCTGGCCGAACAGAACGGCCGCCCCGGCGCACGGCGGCCGGTGGACCTCGTTGCGGGCGGCCCGGACGCGCATGGCTCCGGCACCGGCCGGAGCCGCGCCGCCCCGGGCCCGTCCGGCGACGCCCTCGCCGACGCCGGCGGTCCGGAGAGGTGCGCGCCGAAGCTGAAGGCGGCTCTCCGCGACGACACCGCCACCGTTGCCGCCGTGGTGCGCCTCTCGCCGCGCGACCGGCACACCGGTGAGCGGGTGCGCCGGCCCGCTTCGACGACAGCCACCTCTGCCGTTCGTGTGTCGGCGGCGGCTCAGGCTGTCGCGGGCTCCGGCTGCTCGGCGGCCGGGCCGGACACCTGGGCGGCGGCCACCGGCCGCTCGCGCTGCGACAGCAGGACGCGCACCACACCGATCCACACCAGGCACGAGCCGAACATGTGCAGCCCGACCAGGATCTCCGGCGTGTCCGTGAAGTACTGGACGTAACCGATCACACCCTGCGCCATCAGGATCAGGAAGAGGTCCCGGGCGCGGTGCAGCGGGCCGATGGGCGCGTCGACGGCCTTCAGGACGAACCAGAGCGCGACGGTCAGCGCCACCACGACCCAGGCGAGATCGGCGTGCAACTGCGCGATCATCTTCCAGTCGATCGGGATGCGGTGGACGTCGCTGGAGTCACCGGCGTGCCGGCCGGCCCCGGTGACCACCGTGCCGACCGCGATCAGCAGCCCGGCCGCGACCACCAGCAGCCAGGTCAGCTGCGAGACCGCCTTGCCGACCAGCGGGCGCGGCCGGGTGTCGCCCTCCCGGACGCGCTGCCAGGTCAGCAGGGCGAGGGTGAGGAGCGCGGTGGAGAGCAGGAAGTGCGCGGCGACCGTGTACGGGTTGAGGCCGACCAGCACGACGATGCCGCCGAGGACGGCGTTGCCCATGACCACCCAGAACTGCGCCCAGCCGAGCCGGGTGACGCTGCGCCGCCACGGCTTCGCGGACCGGGCGGCGATGATCGCCCACCCGACCGCCGCGCACAGGACGTACGTCAGCATCCGGTTGCCGAACTCGATGACGCCGTGGAAGCCCATGGCACTTGTCGCCGTCAGGCTCTCGTCGGTGCACTTGGGCCAGGTCGGGCAGCCGAGACCGGAACCGGTCAGCCGCACCGCGCCGCCGGTGACGACGATGGCGACGGCCATCACGACGGCCGACATCGCCGCACGGCGCACCGTCCGGGGGGACGGCGTCCAGCGTTCGGCGATGTACTGGAGCGGGTTTCGCACGGCTTGAGCGACTTCGGCTCGGGTCAGCTTGGGCACGCGCACCATCGTAGGCGGCCGCTTGTGCAAGCTTTCACGAGGGGGACGAGTTACCCGAAACGTCTACGGAGCGCATCCGGCGGCTCACGGACCCGGTATCACTCCCAGTGGAAGAACCGTGCCGCCGCGCCCAGGCCCAGCACCGCCCAGACGGCCAGGATGCCGAGGTCGCCCCACGGCATCGCCGCACCGTGCTGGAGTACGTCCCGCAGGCCGTCGGACAGGGCGGCGATCGGCAGCAGCCCCAGCACGGACTGGACCGCGTCCGGGAACTTGTCCAGCGGCACGATGACTCCGCCGCCGACCAGCAGCAGCAGGAAGACCAGGTTGGCGGCGGCGAGGGTCGCCTCCGCCTTCAGCGTCCCGGCCATCAGCAGGCCGAGCCCGGAGAACGCGGCCGTGCCGAGGACGAGCAGCAGCAGGACGGCGAACGGGTTGCCGTGCGGCGACCAGCCCAGCGCGAAGGCGATCACCGTCAGCAGCACCACCTGGAGCACCTCGGTGACCAGCACGGCCAGGGTCTTGGCGGTCATCAGTGCCCAGCGGGGCAGCGGGGACGCGCCGAGCCGCTTGAGCACCCCGTAGCGCCGTTCGAAGCCGGTGGCGATGGCCTGGCCGGTGAAGGCCGTGGACATCACGGCGAGCGCGAGGATGCCGGGGGTCAGGAAGTCGACCGACTCGCCCGAGCCGGTGTCCACGATGTCGACCGCGCTGAACAGGACCAGCAGCAGTGCCGGGATGACCACCGTCAGCAGCAGCTGCTCGCCGTTGCGCAGCAGCATCCGCGTCTCCAGCGCGGTCTGCGCGGCGATCATGCGGGGCAGCGGGGCGGCGCCCGGCCGGGGGGCGTACGTACCGGCGCTCATGCGCGCAGCTCCTTGCCGGTCAGTTCCAGGAAGACGTCCTCCAGGGTGTGGCGCTCGACGGAGATGCCGGAGGGCATCACGCCGTTCTGCGCGCACCAGGAGGTGACGGTGGCCAGCAGCTGCGGGTCGACCTGGCCGCTGATGCGGTACGCGCCCGTGCTGAGCTCGACCGCCTCCGAACCGTCGGGCAGCGCCTTCAGCAGGGAGCCGAGGTCGAGACCGGGGCGGCCGGTGAAACGCAGGGTGTTCTCGGCGCCGCCGCGGCAGAGCGTCTCCGGGCTGCCCTGGGCGATGAGCCCGCCCGCGTCGATGATCGCGACGTCGTCGGCGAGCTCCTCGGCCTCGTCCATGAAGTGGGTGGTGAGCACGACCGAGACGCCGTCGGTGCGCAGTTCCCGTACGAGGTCCCAGGTGGAGCGGCGGGCCTGCGGGTCCAGGCCCGCGGTCGGCTCGTCGAGGAAGACCAGCTCGGGGCGGCCGACGACGGCCATCGCGAGGGCGAGCCGCTGCTGCTGGCCGCCGGAGAGCCGCCGGTAGGTGGTGCGGCCGCAGCCGCCCAGGCCCAGGCGCTCGATCAGGGCGTCCACGTCCAGTGGGTGGGCGTGGAGTTTCGCCATGTGGCGGAGCATCTCGTCGGCGCGTGCGCCGGAGTAGACGCCGCCGGACTGGAGCATCACGCCGATCCGGGGGCGCAGCCGCGCCGCGTCGGTGACGGGGTCGAGGCCGAGGACCCGGACCGTCCCCTCATCCGGACGGCGGTACCCCTCGCAGGTTTCGATCGTGGTGGTCTTCCCGGCGCCGTTGGGGCCGAGGACCGCGGTGACCGCACCGGCGCCCATGCACAGGTCGAGGCCGTCCACCGCCGTCCTGTCGCCGTACCGCTTCACCAGGCCGCGGACCTGGACAGCCGGGCCGGACGGGGGTGGGGCGGGCTCGCTCTTCATGGGCGGTAAGTCTAGGCAGCCGCCGTCCGGGTCCCCGTCCCGGGGCTGGGCAGGCACTCCCCCGAGCTCGTGGCGTCGATCGAGCCGGGGAGACCCCGTCCGGCTCAGTCCTCCGCCCCGCGGCCGCACGCACCCGGTCCCGCTCCTCCACCCGCCCCCATGGCCGGTCGGTCTTAATTAGGTAACCCTAAGTGATCGATTCCACGGTAGATCGTTTCGGACCGTGGTTGTCAGGGCCGGATGAATTACGCAACAATGGCGTTGTGAAATACGTTGGCGAGGCTCCGCAGGAGGAACTCGCGACCGGTGAGCGTTCGACGCGCAACCGGATCGCGCGCTCCGTCCTGGACCACGGCCCGTCCACCGCCGCCGATCTCGCGAAGCGCCTGGGTCTCACCCAGGCCGCCGTCCGCCGCCAGCTCGATGCCCTCGTCTCCGACGATGTCGTCGAGGCCCGCGAGCAGCGGGTGTACGGGGCGCGCACCCGTGGCCGTCCGGCCAAGGTGTTCGCCCTGACCGACTGCGGCCGGGACGCCTTCGACCAGTCCTACGACGCGCTCGCCGCGGACGCCCTGCGCTGGATCGCCGAGACCTCGGGCGACGAAGCGGTCATGGCGTTCGCCCGTGCCAGGGTCGCCGACCAGTCGGCGGCCTACCGCGCGGCGATCGAGGACGCGGATCCCGAGACCCGTACGGAGGCGCTGGCCAAGGCCTTGTCCGCCGACGGGTACGCTGCTACGGCGCGTAGCGCGCCGGGCCCGCAGCAGGGTGAGCAGCTGTGCCAGCACCACTGCCCGGTCGCACACGTCGCCGAGCAGTACCCGCAGCTGTGCGAGGCGGAGACAGAGATCTTCTCCAGCCTCCTGGGGACCCATGTGCAGCGTCTCGCCACCATCGCCCACGGCGACGGGGTGTGCACGACCTACATCCCGCGCAGCGGCCACCCCACCTCACAGACCACTGATTCAGCATCCACAAGCAAGTCCGGGAGGAACCCCGCATGACGCTCCCTACGGAGACTGCCCATCCTGAGCTCGATGGCCTGGGCACGTACGAATTCGGCTGGGCCGACTCCGACGCGGCAGGCGCGGCGGCCAAGCGCGGCCTCTCCGAGGCTGTCGTCCGCGACATCTCGGACAAGAAGAACGAGCCCGAGTGGATGCTGAAGCTGCGGCTCAAGGGCCTCAAGCTCTTCGGCAAGAAGCCCATGCCGAACTGGGGCTCGGACCTGTCGGGCATCGACTTCGACAACATCAAGTACTTCGTGCGCTCGACGGAGAAGCAGGCGGAGTCCTGGGAGGACCTGCCCGAGGACATCAAGAACACGTACGACAAGCTCGGTATCCCGGAGGCGGAGAAGCAGCGCCTCGTCGCCGGTGTCGCCGCGCAGTACGAGTCCGAGGTCGTCTACCACCAGATCAACGAGGAGCTGGAGGCGCAGGGTGTCATCTTCATGGACACCGACACCGCGCTGAAGGAGCACCCGGAGCTCTTCAAGGAGTACTTCGGCACCGTCATCCCCGTCGGTGACAACAAGTTCGCCTCGCTGAACTCGGCCGTGTGGTCCGGTGGCTCGTTCATCTACGTGCCGAAGGGCGTGCACGTCGAGATCCCGCTCCAGGCCTACTTCCGTATCAACACGGAGAACATGGGCCAGTTCGAGCGGACGCTGATCATCGTCGACGAGGACGCCTACGTCCACTACGTCGAGGGCTGCACCGCGCCGATCTACTCCTCGGACTCGCTGCACTCCGCGGTCGTCGAGATCATCGTGAAGAAGGGCGGCCGCTGCCGCTACACGACGATCCAGAACTGGTCGAACAACGTCTACAACCTGGTGACCAAGCGCGCCGTCGCCTACGAGGGCGCCACCATGGAGTGGGTCGACGGCAACATCGGCTCCAAGGTCACCATGAAGTACCCGGCCGTCTACCTGATGGGCGAGCACGCCAAGGGCGAGACCCTGTCCATCGCCTTCGCGGGCGAGGGCCAGCACCAGGACGCCGGCGCCAAGATGGTCCACATGGCCCCGAACACCTCGTCCAACATCGTCTCCAAGTCGGTGGCACGAGGCGGCGGCCGCACCTCCTACCGCGGTCTGATCGAGATCGGCGAGGGCGCGCCGGGCGCGAAGTCCAACGTCCTGTGCGACGCGCTGCTGGTCGACACGATCTCGCGCTCCGACACCTACCCCTACGTCGACGTCCGCGAGGACGATGTGTCGATGGGGCACGAGGCGACCGTCTCCAAGGTCTCCGAGGACCAGCTCTTCTACCTGATGAGCCGCGGCATGACCGAGTTCGAGGCGATGGCGATGATCGTGCGCGGCTTCGTCGAGCCGATCGCGAAGGAGCTCCCGATGGAGTACGCCCTTGAGCTCAACCGGCTGATCGAGCTGCAGATGGAGGGTTCGGTCGGCTAGTACACCGACGACCGAATCCCCCCGACATCTGTCTGACTGAGAAAGCGAGCACTACGACAGCCATGGCTGAGGCTCAGAACATTCCGGCGGGTTCCACCACCGCCGGCTCCATCGCGGTGGCCGCCGAGTCGACCGTCGCCACGCGCATGAGCGCACCCCCGTCCTTCGACGTCGCGGACTTCCCGGTCCCGCACGGCCGCGAGGAGGAGTGGCGGTTCACGCCGCTGGAGCGGCTGCGCGGCCTGCACGACGGCACGGCCGTCGCCAACGGCGGCGGCGTGAAGGTCGCGATCGAGGCCCCCTCGGGCGTCACGGTCGAGACCGTCGGTCGCGACGACGCCCGGCTGGGCAAGGCCGGTACGCCGGTGGACCGGGTGGCCGCGCAGGCCTACTCGTCCTTCGAGCAGGCCTCCGTCGTCACGGTCGACAAGGAAGCCGTGCTCACCGAGCCGATCCGGATCGCGGTCCACGGCGAGGGCGGGGTGGCCTACGGCCACCAGGTCATCGCCCTGGGCGCCTTCGCCGAGGCCGTCGTCGTCATCGACCACACCGGTGACGCGGTGCTCGCCGCGAACGTCGACTACGTCCTGGGCGACGGTGCGAAGCTGACCGTCGTCTCCGTCCAGGACTGGGACGAGAAGGCCGTCCACGTCGGCCAGCACAACGCGCTGGTCGGCCGGGACGCCTCCTTCAAGTCCATCGTCGTCACCTTCGGCGGCGACATCGTCCGCATCCACCCGCGGATCGCCTACGCGGGCCCCGGCGGCGAGGCCGAGCTCTTCGGCCTGTACTTCACCGACAAGGGCCAGCACCAGGAGCACCGCCTCCTGGTCGACCACAACGCCCCGCACTGCAAGTCCAACGTGGCCTACAAGGGCGCGCTGCAGGGCGACGGCGCGCACGCCGTGTGGATCGGTGACGTCCTGATCCAGGCCAGTGCCGAGGGCACCGACACCTACGAGATGAACCGCAACCTGGTTCTCACCGACGGTGCGCGGGTCGACTCGGTGCCGAACCTGGAGATCGAGACCGGCGAGATCGTCGGCGCCGGCCACGCCTCCGCGACCGGCCGCTTCGACGACGAGCAGCTGTTCTACCTCCAGTCCCGCGGGATTCCCGCCGAGGAGGCCCGCCGCCTCGTCGTGCGCGGCTTCTTCGCCGAGCTGGTGCAGCAGATCGGCCTGCCGGACGTCGAAGCCCGTCTCCTCGACAAGATCGAGACCGAGCTGAAGGCGTCGGTCTGATGGCCTTCGTCAAGGTGTGTGCGCTGAGCGAGCTGGAGGACGACACCCCCAAGCGGGTGGAGCTCGACGGCACGCCGGTGTCCGTCGTCCGCACCGAGGGCGAGGTGTTCGCGATCAACGACATCTGCTCGCACGCGAACGTCTCACTGTCCGAGGGCGAGGTCGAGGACTGCATGATCGAGTGCTGGCTGCACGGATCGAGCTTCGACCTGCGCACCGGCAAGCCGTCCGGCCTTCCCGCGACGCGCCCCGTCCCCGTATACCCCGTCAAGATCCAAGGGGACGATGTGCTCGTCTCCGTCACCCAGGAGACCTGAGTCACCCATGGCAACGCTTGAAATCAACGACCTGCACGTCACCGTCGAGGCCGACAACGCCACGAAGGAGATCCTCAAGGGCGTCGACCTGACCGTGAAGCAGGGCGAGACCCACGCCATCATGGGCCCCAACGGGTCCGGCAAGTCCACCCTCGCGTACTCCCTCGCAGGCCACCCCAAGTACACGATCACCAGCGGCACGGTGACCCTGGACGGCGAGAACGTCCTGGAGATGACCGTCGACGAGCGCGCCCGCGCCGGTCTGTTCCTCGCCATGCAGTACCCGGTCGAGATCCCCGGTGTCTCGGTCTCCAACTTCCTGCGCACCTCCGCCACCGCCGTCCGCGGCGAGGCGCCCAAGCTGCGTACCTGGGTGAAGGAGGTCAAGGAGGCGATGGCCGAACTCCAGATGGACCCCGCCTTCGCCGAGCGCAACGTCAACGAGGGCTTCTCCGGCGGTGAGAAGAAGCGCCACGAGATCCTTCAGCTGGAGCTCCTCAAGCCGAAGATCGCGGTCCTCGACGAGACCGACTCCGGTCTGGACGTCGACGCGCTGAAGACCGTCTCCGAAGGCGTCAACCGGGTCCGCGAGTCCGGCGAGGTCGGCACCCTGCTGATCACGCACTACACGCGCATCCTCAAGTACATCAAGCCCGACTTCGTGCATGTCTTCGCCAACGGCCGCATCGCCGCGTCCGGTGGCGCCGAACTCGCCGACACGCTGGAGAACGAGGGCTACGAGGCCTACACGAAGGGTGGCGCTTCCGCGTGACTGACGCCCGACAGGGGCTCTCCGGCCTCCTCGACACCGAGGCGATCCGCAAGGACTTCCCGATCCTGGACCGCACGGTCCACGACGGCAAGAAGATCGTGTACCTGGACAGCGCTGCGACCTCGCAGAAGCCGCGCCAGGTGCTCGATGCCCTCAACGAGTACTACGAGCGGCACAACGCCAATGTGCACCGCGGTGTGTACACGATCGCGGAAGAGGCCACGGCGCTGTACGAGGGCGCCCGTGACAAGGTCGCCGCGTTCATCAACGCGCCCAGCCGCAACGAGGTGATCTTCACCAAGAACGCCTCCGAGTCGCTCAACCTCGTGGCCAACATGCTCGGCTGGGCCGACAAGCCCTACCGGGTCGACCACGAGACCGAGATCGTCACCACGGAGATGGAGCACCACTCCAACATCGTGCCCTGGCAGCTGCTCTCGCAGCGCACGGGCGCGAAGCTGAAGTGGTTCGGCATCACCGACGACGGCCGGCTCGACCTGTCCAACATCAACGAGATCATCACCGAGAAGACGAAGATCGTCTCCTTCACACTGGTCTCGAACATCATGGGCACGATCAACCCGGTCGAGCAGATCGTCCGGCGCGCCCAGGAAGTCGGCGCGCTGGTCTGCATAGACGCCTCGCAGGCGGCCCCGCACATGGTGCTCGACGTGCAGGCGCTGCAGGCCGACTTCGTGGCCTTCACCGGCCACAAGATGGTCGGACCGACCGGCATCGGCGTGCTCTGGGGACGGCAGGAGCTCCTGGAGGACCTGCCGCCGTTCCTCGGTGGCGGCGAGATGATCGAGACCGTGTCGATGCACTCGTCGACGTACGCCCCGGCGCCGCACAAGTTCGAGGCCGGTACGCCCCCGATCGCCCAGGCCGTCGGCCTCGGCGCGGCCGTGGACTACCTCTCGGCGATCGGCATGGAGAACATCCACCGCCACGAGCAGGCGATCACCGAGTACGCGGTGAAGCGCCTCCTGGAGGTCCCGGACCTCAGGATCATCGGTCCGGCCACCGCCGAGGACCGCGGGGCCACGATCTCGTTCACGCTCGGCGACATCCACCCGCACGATGTGGGCCAGGTACTCGACGAGCAGGGCATCGCCGTCCGGGTCGGACACCACTGCGCACGGCCGGTCTGCCTGCGGTACGGAATTCCTGCGACGACGCGAGCGTCGTTCTATCTGTACTCCACGCCCGCCGAGGTCGACGCCCTGGTGGACGGTCTGGAACACGTCCGGAACTTTTTCGGTTAGACAGCGGCGAGGGTTGACTGGTGAAGCTTGATTCCATGTACCAGGAAGTGATCCTGGACCACTACAAGCACCCCCAAGGGCGCGGCCTGCGGGACGGCGACGCCGAGGTGCATCACGTCAATCCGACGTGCGGTGACGAGATCACGCTGCGCGTGCGGTACGACGGCGAGACCATCGCCGATGTGAGTTACGAGGGTCAGGGCTGCTCCATCAGCCAGGCCAGCGCCTCCGTGCTGCACGAGCTGCTGGTCGGCAAGGAACTGGGCGAGGCCCAGAAGATCCAGACCGCGTTCCTGGAGCTGATGCAGTCCAAGGGACAGCTGGAGCCGGACGATGCGATGGAGGAGGTGCTGGAGGACGCGGTCGCGTTCGCCGGTGTCTCCAAGTACCCGGCCCGGGTCAAATGCGCGCTGCTGAGCTGGATGGCGTGGAAAGACGCGACGGCGAAGGCGCTGTCCGAAGGGAAGACGGCATGAGCGACAACGAGACTCTCACCACCAAGCCGGCCTCCGAGGAGGAGGTCCGCGAGGCGCTGTACGACGTCGTCGACCCCGAGCTGGGCATCGACGTCGTCAACCTGGGCCTGATCTACGGCATCCATGTGGACGACGCCAACATCGCCACCCTCGACATGACCCTGACGTCGGCGGCCTGCCCGCTGACCGATGTCATCGAGGACCAGGCGAAGTCCGCCACCGACGGCATCGTCAACGAGCTGCGGATCAACTGGGTCTGGATGCCGCCGTGGGGCCCGGACAAGATCACGGACGACGGCCGCGAGCAGCTGCGCGCGCTGGGCTTCAACGTCTGAGCGACACCGTGTGAGTGTGCGTCCGACGCACATGTGAACGGCCCCCGGCACCAGCCGGGGGCCGTTCTGTGTTGTTCGTCCCCCGTATCCCCGGCGTCCGCCCGCCGTTGGCACGAGAATCGGAACCTGCTTTGCGACACCACGCCGACGAGAGGTACACCGTGCTGCATCAGCTTGTCCTCCCTCACCGCCGGACCGTCGCCGCCGCGGGAGGTGCCCTGGCGCTGGCGGCCCTCGGTCTCGGCGCACCCGCGCACGCCGCGAGCTACGGGACGCCGACGATCACGCTGTCGGCCGGTTATCTCTCCGGCGCCGTCGGCGCGAGTGCCGACCCGGTGGTGACGGTCACCGTCGGGCAGAGCGGAGCCGATGTGTCCGCGCTCGGTGTGGCGGCGTCCGCCAGCTCCAAGTCGTCCGTCGCCGCGACCGGCGATGTGACCGTGACCGGGACGGGCGCCACCCGGCAGCTCCGGGTCGCCGCCCACGCCCGGGGCTACACCGACCTCACGATCAAGGTCACCGGCCTCGGCGGGAAGACCGCCACCAAGTCGCTGCACTACGCGGCGTCCGCCGCCGTGCAGAACGCCGCCGACACCCGCTACCTCACAGGCTCCTCGGACGCCTCGGCCGCCGTCGACGTCGGTGGCGGCTACGTGGTGGTGGCGGACGACGAGACCAACACCCTGCGCCTGTATGACAGTTCGGTCTCCGGCGCCCCCGTCCGCACGTGGGACGTCGCCTCGAAGCTCGGGGTGTCCAAGGAGATCGACATCGAGGGCGCGGCCCGGGTCGGGAACACGATCTACTGGACCGGTTCGCTGGGCAACAACAAGGACGGCGAGTACAAGTCCGACCGCAACACCGTCTTCACCACGACGGTGAGCGGCTCCGGCGCCGCCACCCAGCTGACCGTCGGCGGGAAGTACAAGAAGCTCCGCGACGACCTCGTCGCCTGGGACAAGGCCAACGGCAACCGCTACGGCTTCGCCGCGGGGACGGCGGACGGCGAAGCGCCCAAGCAGATCGACGGGTTCAACATCGAGGGCCTGGAGTTCGCACCCGGCTCGACGACCACCGCCTACCTCGGCTTCCGCGCCCCGCTCGTCCCGCCGAAGGGGGGCGGCAAGGCGCTGCTCGTGCCCGTCACCAACTTCGACAAGGTGGCCGGCTCCGGGGCGAAGGCGTCGATCGGCACCCCCGTCGAGCTGGACCTCGGCGGGCTCAGCATCCGCGACATCCGCAAGAACTCCGCCGACCAGTACCTGATCGTGGCCGGTTCCTGGGCTGCGGACGACAACTCCGACCCGTACGCCCTCTACTCCTGGGACGGTATCGCGGGACACGCGCCGCAGAAGCGGCTCGACCTGCCGACCACCGACCCGGGCGGCTGGGAGGCCGTCGTCGACGTCCCCGACCTGAACACGCCCGGCGCACGTGCCCAGCTGATCACGGACGCGGGCTCGGCCGATCTGTACGGGGACGGCACGGAGGCCAAGGACCTCGACCACGACGAGTGGAAGAAGTCCCGAGCCACCTGGTTCACCGTCAACGGCTGAACGGTAGCGGCGACCCCCGCGGTTCCCGCCCCGAACGAGCGTGCCCGCCGGCCCGACCGGCGGGCACGGTCGTCTCCTTGTCCCAGGCCGTCCGGCGTCAGAGCTTGCCGCTGAACCAGCCGAGCGGGCAGATGCGCAGTCCGGCGGCGTCATGCGGTGTCACGGATGTCACCTGGAGATCCCGGGCGTCACGCCGGCGGCCGGGTGAGTTTGGCGGCCACGGCGTCGAGGACCCAGTCCAGGCCGGTCGCGAAGGACGCCTCGGCGCCCACCTCCGTGCCGTCGTACACGGCCTTGGCCAGCGCCGGGAAGCGGCCCGTGGCCAGCATTCTCGTCACGTGCGGGCCGGAGGCGCGCTGCCAGTCGGGCTTCGACAGGCCCGTGGCGCGCTCGGCCCGCAGGTTCGCGATCTCGCGCCTGATCGCGCCGGTGAAGTAGGCGCTGACCGTCTCCACGGCGCGCATGACGGTGTCGATGTCGGCGAGCCCGTCGAGGGCGGCCAGCGTGGTCTCGGCCAGGGCGAGGCCGTTCGGGCCCAGGGCCGGGCGGCCGCCGAGGAGGTCGGCCAGCCATTCGTGGCGGAGAGCGGCCTGCCTGGTGCGGTGGGCGAGGACGCGCAGGGCCTCGCGCCAGTCAGCGGGCTGCTCCTCGGGGAGAATCTCGGCGTTGACCTCGTCCACCATGAGGTCGAACAGCTCCTCCTTGGTGGAGATGTATCCGTACAGCCGCATCGGCCCGGCGTTCAGCCGGGCGGCGACCTTGCGCAACGACACCGCCTCCAGCCCGCCCTCGTCGGCCAGCGCGACGGCAGCCGCGACGATCCGCTCCCGGTCGAGCGGCACGGGGCGAGTCGGCGGCTCCGGCCGGTCCCACACAGTCATGGTCACACCGTACTGTTGCGATGCCTCGTCCTGGCAGTACGGTGTATCGACATGAGACAGCGTATCGCCGTGATTGGAAGCGGCCCCGCCGGCCTTACCCTCGCCCGCGTCCTGCACCGCCATGATCACCCCGTCACCGTCCTCGAGCGCGATGCCGCCCCCGACGCCCGGCCCCCGGGCGGCGCGCTGGACCTGCACGAAGGGCTGGGCCAGCTCGCGCTGGAGAAGGCGGGACTGCTCGCGGAGTTCCAGGCGCTGTCCCGTCCCGAGGGGCAGGCCATGCGCATCCTGGACGCGGACGGGACCGTCCTGCGCGACTGGCAGCCCCGTCCGGGTGACCGGGCCAATCCCGAGATCGACCGCGGACAACTCCGTGACCTGCTGCTCGGCCCCCTGGACGTGCAGTGGGGGCGGGGTGTGACGGAGGTGGTGCCGGAGGCCCGGGACGGCGTGCTGGTCCGATGCGCGGACGGGCGACAGGAGACGTTCGACCTGGTGATCGGTGCGGACGGCGCCTGGTCCCGGGTCCGCCCGGCAGTCTCGTCCGTGACGCCGCACTACACCGGCGTCACCTTGGTCGAGAGCTCCCTCGACGACATCGACGCCCGCCACCCTGACCTTGCCGGGTTGATCGGCGACGGTTCCGTGGCTGTGTACGGCGTGAACCGCGCCCTCGTCGCCCAGCGCGGCAGCGGCGGCCACGTCAAGGTGTACGCCCAGTTCCGCGCGCCGCTGGACTGGCACACGAACCTGGACCTGGCCGACGTCGAGGCCGTGCGGTCAAGCCTGCTGGCTCTGTTCGACGGCTGGGCCGCCCCCGTCCTCGGCCTCCTGCGCCACGGCACCGCTTTCGTCCACCGCCCCCTCCACGTCCTGCCCGTGTCCCACACCTGGGCCCATGTCCCCGGCGTGACGCTGCTGGGCGACGCCGCCCACCTGATGCCCCCGCTGGGGGCGGGTGCGAATCTCGCGATGCTGGAAGGCGCCGAACTCGCCGAGTCCGTCGCAGCCGCCTCCGGCCCCGGAGATCTGGACGAGGCCGTCCGCGTCTTCGAGGAGCAGATGTGGGCGCGGGCCGGCAGGTGGGCGAAGATCACGGCGGCCGGTCTGGAACGCCTCGTGAGCCCGGACCCCGCTGCAGCCCTCGCTCTCTTCGACGAAGTCCAGCCGTCCTGACTGTTTCGCGCGGCACAGTCCCCGTCCGTGACTCCCGGCACCCGACCGGTCCGGTGCTGAACCTTCCCGCCGGTTCGTTCTCTTGTTTCATGGCGGGAGTCAAGGCCGGAGTGTGCGGCACCGCCTGACCGCCCGGTGGGGCCGATTGCCGGGCGATCCCTTGCCGGGGGTGCCTTTACGGACCGAGGCGGGTCTCGCGGTTCACCATCCGACCGGCCGTGCCGATTATTAGCGCACCTGTTCGATTCACGTACGCTGGACACATGGCAACGCACCAGCTCCAGGGATCACTCTTCGACCAGAGCGACGACGTGCGCCTGGGCCCGCTGGGCGGGATCCACCGGACGGTCCTCGGTGACGGGGCCTGGATCGACCTGCTGCCGGGCTGGCTCAGCGGCGCCGGAGTCCTGTTCGAACGGCTGGCCGCGGACGTCCCGTGGAAGGCGGAGCGCCGGCAGATGTACGAGAGGGTCGTGGACGTGCCCCGGCTGCTCGCCTTCTACCGGGCCGGCGAACCGCTGCCGCACCCCGTTCTCGACGAGGCGCGCCGGGCCCTGAGCGCGCACTACGCCGCCGAGCTCGGGGAGGAGTTCACGACGGCCGGCCTGTGCCACTACCGCGACGGGCGCGACAGTGTGGCCTGGCACGGCGACCGCATCGGACGGGGTGCCCGTGAGGACACGATGGTCGCCATCCTCTCCGTCGGCACCCCCCGCGACCTGCTGCTCCGCCCGCGTCACGGCGGCGGGACCGTCCGCCGCCCGCTGGGACACGGCGACCTGATCGTGATGGGCGGCTCGTGCCAGCGGACCTGGGAGCACGCCATCCCCAAGTCGGCCCGGTCGGCTGGAGGGCGTATCAGCATCCAGTTCCGGCCGCACGGGGTGCAGTAACCGGTCCCGGACCCCCTGAAGCGGCCGGCTTGAGCTGGGAAGCCGCGGGCCGGGCCGCGTCCTGGACGGTGTGTCAGACGGTCTTGACGGATCCGCCGTCAATCAGCAGGTCTGTGCCGGACACGCTGGCCGCCAGCGGTGAGGCGAGGTAGGCGATGGCCGCAGCGACCTCGGACGGTTCCAGCATGCGGCCGGTGGTCATGCCCATCGCGGCCGGGAGCTGAGCCAGCAGCTGCTCCTGGGTGACCCCCATGGAACGGGCCAGCTCCGCGCCGTAGCCGTCCGGGCTCTCCCACATCGCGGTACGCACCGCGCCCGGCGAGATGGTGTTGACGCGCACGCCCTGCGGTCCGAACTCCTCCGCCAGCGCCTTGCCGAAGGCAGTCAGCGCGGCCTTCGCGGTGGTGTAGGGGACGGGCCCGGCATGCGGCATCCGGGCGCTGTTGGAGGAGACGTTGACCAGCGCCCCGCGGCGGCGCAGCAGGCTGGGCAGCGCCGCCCGGCTGGTCCGCACGGCGGCCAGGAAGTTCAGGTCGAGGGACTGCTGCCACTGCTGGTCGGTGAAGGAGAGGAAGCCGCCGGTTTGGCCCTCTCCGCTGTCGCCGCCGCCGACGTTGTTGACGAGCAGGTCGAGGTCGCCGAACTCGGTGATGGCGCGGTCGATCAGCTGGGCAGGGGCGTCGGGGGCCAGCAGGTCCATCGGCAGGGCCAGGGCGCCGGTCTCCTTCAGCTCCGGGGTGATGGTGCGGGAGGCGGCTACCACCCGAACGCCTTCGGCGGTGAGCGCCTGGACGGTGGCCAGTCCGATGCCGCGGCTTGCGCCGGTGACCACGGCGGTGGTGTTCGTGAGCTGCAGATCCATGGAGGCACTCCTGTCGTGGAAATCAATCAATAGCGACTTCAGTGACGCCATAAAGCTAGTAGATGCAACATCAATGATGCAAGTAGTCCGCGATCGGCGTCCCCGATGTACTGTCTGATCCATGGAGACGAGAGGGCGCGCGCTGCGCGCCGATGCGGAGCGGACGGTGCGGACGATCCTGGAGGCGGCCGAACGCGTGCTGGCCGCCGACCCGGCGGCGACCATGGAACAGATCGCAACGGCGGCCGGGGTGGCCCGCACCACCGTGCACCGGCGCTTCGCCACCCGCGAGGCGTTGGTCGAGGCGCTGGCGGCCTGGGCGACCGAGCGGTTCCACCAGGCCGTGGAGGCCGCCCGCCCACTCACCTCCCCGCCGCTGGTCGCCCTGCACCAGGTGACCGCCAACGTCCTTCAGGTGAAGATCGGCTGGAGCTTCGCGATGAGCAGGACCGCTTCGTCCGGCCCCGAGGCGGCGCGCGTGCAAGCCGATGTCCTGGCCCAGTGCGATCAGCTCTTCCGACGCGCGCAGGAGGCCGGCCTGCTGTCCGCGGACACCGACCTGGACTGGGCCCGCCGGGTCTACTACGCCCTCATCCACGAGGCGGCCGAGGAAGGGCGGGAGGTCGTCGATATCGGCGCCGTCGACCAGTTGGCCGCACGTGTGGTGGACACCCTGCTGCACGGAGTCGGGGCACCGGGGTAGACCTTGCTCCGGCAGCGGAGACGGCGGGTCTCCCAGCCGGATGGTGACGGTGGTCTCGTCGTCCGTGACGTCGTCGATGGTGAGGCGGAGGACGCGGCTGACGGGTTGCGCGTGGAGAAGGAATCCGTGACCGCCCGGCTCTCCGCCCTACCGCTCACGCCCGGTGCAGGGGGCGATGGCGGCGGTGTCGATGTCGGTGCCGGGCCAGCGGCGACGCAACAGGGCCGCCGTGGACCGGCACCAGGCCGCCAGGTGGGGGAGTATCCGGTGCGCCTCGGCGGTGCGGGCTCCGGATTCCAGCAGGGCCACCATCTGGGTGCGGAAGTCGTTGCCGGGGCCGCGTGCGTCCAGCGACGTGAGACGGTCGGCGCGCGTCATCACCCAGACCATGGAAGCCGAGGCCAGGCCGAAGCCGAAACGCTGGTCGTCCTCGGCCTCGGGGGACCGTCCGGGCAAGGGCCCGGCGGAATGCCTCGACCTGGCCCGGCCCCGATACCGCCGACCAGTTCGGGCCGGGGACCGCGAAGCCGGTCGCGGCGGTGAGGGCATGGCGGAAGCCCGCCCTCTCGAAGTCGATCAGCCGGCCGCCGCCGCTCGGTCCGGTCAGGACGTTGTGTGACTCGGTGTCGCCGTTGGTCAGGGCCAGGAACGGGCCGGGATCTGCCAGTTCGGCCACGGCCGCTTCCAGATCGCGCTCCGCTGCGGTGGGCAGCGGGACGCCGAAGGCGGCGGCCCGGGCGAGCCCGTTCCGCCAGAGGCCGGTGCAGGCGTGTTCCCGGTCGCCCAGCTGGCCGGCGCCGGTGCCCAGTGCCGTGCGGCGGGCGTTGAACAGCGCGGCGCGGCCGGCGGATGCGGCGGCCGGCTCGCCCATCGAGGAAGCGAAGGCGGTCAGTTCGGCGTCCAGGGCCGGGGTGTGGCCGTCGCGGTGCAGCAGTCCGGCCAGTTCGGTGCGCGGGTACAGGTCCTCCAGCGCGAGCAGGCGGGAGTCCGGTGAGGCGGCGTGCAGGCCCGGTGCGAGGTCGAGACGGAGGTCGTCGGCGATGAAGTCGAGCGCGGCCTGCTCGCACCGCGTCAGCTCCGCGGCGGAGCGAGGCCGTATCCCCCGGGGCGGAGGCATTTCAGCCACCTCGCGGCCTCACCCCGGCGAGACCCACCCAAAGATCGTCACATGTGGATCGTTGACTCATGACCATGGTCCCAAGGGCCGACCAGGGCAGGGGAGATGGACCAGGGGGCCACGAGATCCGGCACATGCAGTTCGCCAGCACCGGAGCGACATATTCCCTTTGTGGGCATGACATGTGGAGACCTAGGATCAGCCGTCCTTCGACCATCATCAACTTGAGGGATTCCCTGTGCATCAATCCGCGCAGCTCACCCCGGCCCCCGGCCGACGAAGACGCTTGAGACGACTAGCCCTGGCGGCAGGCTTGTTGGCCGCTCTCGTGTGCGCCCCGCTGCCCCTGCTCAACGAGCTCGCGTTCGCCGAGGATGCCGATCCGGCGGCCGAAGCGCCTGCGGAGCAGCGGACGAACGGCGCCCGGAGCGAGATAGTCTCCGAGCGCACCGATTCGACCACCACCTGGGCCAACGCCGACGGCACCACCACCGTCGAGGCCTACACCGGCCCGATCCGGGTCAAGCAGCCCAACGGCAGCTGGCGGCCCGTCGACACCACCCTCGTGGCGGAGGACGGCGTGGTGAGGCCGAAGGCCGCTGCCGCCGATATCACCTTCTCCGGCGGCGGTACGGGCGAACCGCTGGCCGAGGTCACCCGCGGCGGCCACACCCTCGGGCTCGACTGGCCCGGCAAGCTGCCCGAGCCCCGCCTGGACGGTTCATCCGCCGTCTACCCCGGTGCTGTCGAGGGCGGCGACCTCGTGGTGACCGCCCTCAAGGAGGGCTTCTCCCACTCCGTCGTCCTGCACGAGCGCCCCGACGGCCCGGTCAGTTACCGACTGCCCGTCTCGACCGACGGCCTCACCCTGCATGAGACCGCCGACGAACGCCTTCGCTGGAACGACAGCAGCGGCCGTACGGTGGCCACCGCGCCGCTGCCGGTTATGTGGGGCGCGGACGAAGATCCCGCCTCCGGTGAGCCCGAGGACATCGCGGCCATCGACGTCACGATCGAGCGGGACGCGGACACCGGCGGCCAGGTCTTGGTTCTGGAACCCGACCCGAAGTTCCTCGCCGACCCCGATCTGCGGTACCCGGTCACCATCGACCCGACCGACTCCCTGCTCGGCCCCGTGACCGACACCTGGGTTCAGTACGACGACTACCTCACCTCGCAGCGCGGCTCGACCGAACTGAAGGCCGGTACCTACAACGGCACCGAGAAGGCCCGCTCGTACCTGAAGTTCGACGCGGCGAAGTACGCCGGCAAGCACGTCCTCGACACCGACCTGCGCCTGTACTCGTACTACTCGTCCACGTGCGGCACCACCAACTCCGGCAACCAGGTACGCCGTATCACCTCGGCCTGGGACCCCTCGGCCATCACCTGGGCCGAGCAGCCCACGACGACCACGACCGGCGCCGTGACCTCCATGGCGGCCAAGGGGTACAACGCCGGCTGTCCGGCGGGGCACGTCTCCTGGGACATCGACGGGATCGTCCAGGCCTGGGCCGACGGCCAGCCCAACGAGGGGGTGCGGATCGCGGCCGTCGATGAGACGGACCCCCTGACCTGGCGCCGCTACTATTCGGCGAATCAGACGGACGGCTCGCACAACGCCGCCTACGAGCCCTCCCTGACGGTCACCTACAACTCCAAGCCCGCAACCGCGGCGGCCGTCTCCCCGCTGTCGGGTACCTACACCTCGGACACCACGCCCACACTGTCCGCGAAGGCCACCGACGCCGACGCCCAGCAGCTCACCCTGACCTTCGAGGTCTGGGCGGCGAACGGCACCGCGGCCCTGCAGTCCGGCACGTCCGCCTCCGTGGCCTCCGGAGCGGTGGCGACCCACACGGCCGGCACCCTGGCGTCGGGCGGCTACAAGTGGCGGGCCAGGGCGTCCGACGGCACTGACGCCGGGGCCTGGTCGGGGTGGCAGACGTTCACCGTCGACACCACCGTCCCGTCCACCCCCGCCATCACCTCCACCAGCCACCCCTCGGCGTCGGCCTGGTACAGCGCCACCACCTTTTCGGGCGCGCTTGCCGCGACCGACGCCTCCGGCGTGAGCGGATACGCCGTCAAGCTCGACCAGAATCCGACGACGGCCGCCGGATTCACCGTGACGCAGACCGCTGCCGCCGTGAACTGGTCCGGGCGCGCTGACGGAACCTGGTGGGTGCACGCGGCCGCCAAGGACAAGGCGGGACTGTGGTCCACGACCCAGCACCGTGGCTTCAACGTGGACGCCACCGCCCCGGGCGCGCCCGGCGGCCTGGTCTCCTCCACGCACCCGGTGACGACCAGCGCGTACGCCGGGCGCACCGCGTCGTTCGGCTGGTCGGCGCCCACCGACCTGTCCGGCGTCGCCGGTTACGCCGTCAGCGTGGACCGCGTTGCGGACACCCTGCCGGCCGGCAGCGGCACCGTGCAGGCGACGACGAAGTTCACCACGACCGTCGACGCGGACGGTACCTGGTACGTGCACGTGCGGGCCAAGGACCAGGCGGGCAACTGGTCGTCCAGCGCCGCGCACCTGCCGTTCCGGGTCGACACGACGCTGCCGCCGAGCCCGGTGATCAGCTCCTCCACGCATCCCGACCAGACGGGCGCGTACAGGAGCGGCTCCTTCCAGGCGGCCTGGACCGCGCCCTCCGGCGCCTCCGCCGGGTACAGCATCGTCGTTGACGCCACCAGCGACACCGTGCCGGACAGCACGTCGGAGACGACCGGTACCGCGTACACGACGACCCGTGCCGAGGGCACCTGGTACCTGCATGTGCGCGGCATCGACGGCAACGGCGTGGCCGGGGCCACCTCGCACTACCGCTTCACCGTCGACACCACCGCGCCCGGCGCCCCTGCCGTGGTCTCGACGGCCTACCCGTCGGACGCCTGGGCGGGCGGCGCACAGGTGACCGGGGCGTTCACGCTGACGCCGGACGGCGCCGACACCCGCATCCTGACGTACCGGATCGACGGCGGCTCCGCGCAGAGCGTCACCACCAGCGGCGGCCCGGTGGCGCTGCCGGTCACCCCGGCCACCGAGGGCAGCCACCAGCTCGTCGTCACCGCGACCGACCGGGCCGGCAACGTATCGGCCGCGGCCAAGCGCGCCTTCCACGTGGGACAGGCGGCCGTCACCGCACCCGCCAACGGCGAGGTGCTCGTCGGCTCGGCCGACCTCGCGGTCGGAGCGCCGGCCTCGCTGACGGAGGTCACGTTCCTGCAGCGGTCCTCGTCCGCCGACCCGTGGCAGGTCATCCCGGCCTCCCAGGTCACTCGCGCCGACGGCACCGCCGTGACCTGGCCGGTGCCACTCGCCGGCGGCTCGGCGCCAAAGCTGCTGTGGGACACCTCGTCCCTGTCCGGCAGCGGCGGTCGGCAGATCGGCGCCCGCTTCGGCGGACCGTACGGCCCGCCGGAGGCCGAACCGGTCTCGGTGATCGTCGACAGGGTCGAGGTCATCGAGGGCGGATCGGACGACGGCATGCAGGAGTCGCAGCCGGCCAAGGCCTACGCCCTGGAGCAGGCCGAGACGCGCGCGGCGAACAGCCCCGACACCTTTGCCCCGCCCTACGTCGACCCGGCCACGGGTGATCTGGTCGCGCCGGTGGTGCAGGCGGCCTCGGCCGACGAGGCGTCCGCACCGATCCAGGTGACGCAGGCCCCGGCCGACGAGGGCAGCGGAATGCCCGCCGCTGACACGGAGGACGGCACCAAGCCCGACACCGAGACCACCGAGACGGAGACTCCGGCGCCACCCGCCGACGGGGCCGAGGAGTCCACCGGCGAGGAGTCGTTCGAGATGCCGCAGGACACCACGGAGACGACTCCCGCGCCCGCCGGGCCGACCGTCACCGAGGAGGTTGCCCCGCGCGCCGAGGTGGTGGAACACAGTGTCACCGCGCTGGAGTCCGTGCGCGACGAGGTCCTGCAGTTGCCGGAAGCGGAACTGCCCGGCGTGAGCGGGCTGCGCGTGGCGTCCGTGGACGCCGCGAACAACCGTGTCGTCGTCAGGACCGAGGCGGCCACCCCGGCGCTGGTCATGGCCCTGGGCGACCGGTACGGTACCGACACCGTGGCCGTGCAGGTCGCCCCCGGCGTCGACGCACTGGAGCCCCAGGCGACCCGTTACAACGACACCTCGCCCTACTACGGCGGGGCACGTTTCTACTCGCAGCTGACCGTCAGCTCGGCGTCGTGGTGCACGGCGGGCTTCCCCTGGAGGTACAACGGCAATTGGTACATGGTGACCGCAGGCCACTGCACCACCGGCAACGGTGCCGTCCTCAACCCCAGCCAAAGCGACTACATCGGTCCCGTCGTGCGGGACAACTGGAAGAACGGGTACGGCTCGGTGAAGCTCTCCGGCCAGAGCTACTACGCGGGTGACCTGTCGCTGTACCGGGTCAACAGCGACAGCTCCGCGTCGGCCCGGATATACAAGGGCGGCAAGACGTCCAGCTCGTCGCGCCCCGTCCACGACTACTGGCGGCGCTGGGCGCAGAGCGGTGACAAGGTCTGCACGGGCGGCATGATGACCGGCGAGAAGTGCGGCTGGAAGGTGACCGACACGCAGGTGACCGTCCACTACTCGGGGGGTACGACGGCCAAGAACATGGTCGTGGCCAAGAAGACGTCCGGCTCCTGCACCATCAACGGTGACTCAGGCGGCCCGGTGTACACCGTCGATGGCAGCGGACGCGCCTTCGCCAAGGGCATCATTTCCGGCGGCGGGGGTGGCGGCGGCGACAACAGTGGCGGTTTCTTCGACCCGTGCTGGCTGTACTTCACCGATATCGGGCTGGCCAACAGCGCCTTCCCCGGCACAGTAGCGAGGTATTGATATGCGCCGTGCCCTTCTCGCCCCACTGCTGGTGGTGGCCCTGACCGGATGCTCGGTCTTCGGCCAGGACACACCCTGCCGGCAGGCCGACGCGGACTCGCAGGTGTCCGCTGTGTGGCGGCCCGCCGACTTCGGCGGCCGGGATGAGGTGAAGATCCGGCTGTGCGTGGACGACAGCTGCGAGGAGAAGGCATCGGGCAACCCCGATGACCCGTTCACCTCGCTGACGGTCCGGCTCCCCGACGACGTGGGCGCGACCACCGTGCCGGTACGGCTCACCGTTACCTCCGCGAAGAGCGGTGACACGGTCGTCGAGGACAGCACCCGGGCCAAGCTGACGGAGCAGCACCCCAATGGCACCTCCTGCCCGCCCACAGCATGGACGGCGACGTTCCGTGCCCACCCCGAAAAGGGCCTCAGCTCCCCCAAGGGAATGAAGCTCCAGGGCTGAGCCCCCGCGCAAAGCGCCCGCCCCCCCGGCACGACCGGAAGGGGCGGGCGCTTTGCGTCGAGCCCCGGGACGTGTTCCGGGTTCGGGTCGTGTCGGCCGGAGGCTGCGGACGCGAGGACGCCCCTGCGGGGCCTGAACCCCGGTGCCTGCCCGGTGGGAGAAGGCCTCAGCCCGTGTACTGCGGCGGTACCGCGGCGGCCTCGGCGAGGACCGGGCCCAGGTTCTCGGTGCGGATGCGGCGGTCCACGTACAGCAGTCCGGTCACCAGCGGCGGGAAGGTGGCCACGATCAGCTGGCTGACCAGCTGACCGATCATCATGACCACCAGATAGCCGCTCATGGCGACGATGATCGAGGCCGGGTTCGGGTCGTCGCCCAGGTTCGCCGAGCCGAGCATGCCCGAGAACATGCCGATGAACGAGAACGGCAGCTGGATCAGATAGCTCGCGACCCCCGCGATGGCGCCTGCCAGCAGGCTGATCCCGAAGATCCGCCACCAGTCGCCGCGCACCAGCGCGGACGAGCGGCGCATCGCCGCGATGGGGCCCTGGTTCTCGAAGACCACGGCCGAGGGCGCCAGGCTGAACTTCACCCAGAGCCAGACCGCCAGCGGTGCCGTCACCATGGCGCCGACGATGCCGATGACGACCAGCGCGATCGAGGCGCCGCCGTCCATGGCGATCGCGCCGATCATGAGGGCGATGATCCCGGCCCAGGCGAGCAGGAGCGGGATCATCGCGATCGCCCAGGTCAGGAAGACCGTTCCGATCACGGCGGGCACCCGTGCCCAGGCCCGGCGCCAGACCGCGGAGAAGGTGGTCGGCCGGCCCAGCACCGCTTCCTGGAGGACCGCGGGTACGGCCGCGTACATCAGGGCCGTGGAGAGCACGGCCGCGATCAGGCACACCAGCGCGATCGAGCAGAGGGCGATCACCACCGGTACCCAGTCATCGGTCCTGGGGTCCTCGTCGGAGCCGAGCGAGAACATCCGGTCCAGATGGCCCGAGGTCGCGGAGTAACCGATCGCGAGCGCCGCCACGACCACGGCCAACGCCCCGCCGTACACGGCCGCGCCGATGCCGAACAGCTGCTTGCCGTGACGGCCCACGGTGGAGAACGCGCCGTTGAATATGTCCCCGAGCCTCAGCGGCCCCAGGGGTATCACCCCGGGCTTGGGCGGCATCCAGCCGCCGCCCCAGCCGCCCCAACCGGGCGGCCCTCCGGGAGGCCCCCCGTACGGCGCGCCTCCGTACGGCCCGCCGCCCCACCCTGCGTCCTGCGCCACTTCTGCTCCGTCTGTCAGCCGATCATGTACATGGACGGACCACGGTAGCGCCCCCGGTGCCCGGGTGACCCCGGGCCTTCGCTGCCATCGATGCGTACACTCGTACACATGGGATATGGACTGCTGGCCGCGGCCATCGCGGCGGAGGTGGCCGGGACGACCGCCATGAAGTACAGCGAGGGGTTCACCCGGCTCTGGCCCTCGCTCATCACCGTCGTCGGCTATCTGCTCGCCTTCTCGCTGCTCGCCCAGACCCTCAAGACCATGTCGATGGGCACCGCCTACGCGATCTGGGCCGGGATCGGCACCGCCGCCGTCGCCGTCATCGGGATGCTGTTCATGGGGGAGTCCGGCAACCTGGTCAAGGTCGCGGGCATCGTGCTGGTCATCGCCGGTGTGGTGGTGCTCAACCTGGGCGGTGCGCACTGATGGCGCGGCGGTACGACCCCGAGCGGCGCGCCCGGATCATCGACGCGGCGATCCGGGTGGTCGGTGCCAAGGGCATCGCCGGGCTCAGCCACCGCTCCGTCGCCGCCGAGGCCGATGTGCCGCTCGGTTCGACGACGTATCACTTCGCCTCACTGGACGAGCTGCTGACCGCCGCGCTCCGCCGGTCGAACGAGAACTTCGCCGGGCTCATGCGCGAGAGCCCGGCCCTCGCCGACCCGGCCGCCGACCTCGCGGCCGAACTCGCCCGGCTGCTGGGGGAGTTCTTCGGTGGTGGCCGCGGCCGGGCGGAGCTGGAGTACGAGCTCTACCTCGCCGCCCTGCGCAGGCCCGCGCTGCGGCCGGTCGCCGCCGAGTGGACCGACGACACGGCCGGGCTCCTCGCGGCACGCACCGGTCCGGCCACCGCGCGGGCACTGGTCGCGCTGATGGACGGAATCTGCCTCCAGGTCCTGCTCACCGGCGGGGTCTACGACGAGGCGTACGCACGGGAGATGCTGGGTCGGATCGTCGGCTGAGCGGACGCGGCCGGGGCGGTGCGCTGCCGACGGGCGCTGCTGTCGGCAGCGGCCGGGCGGGAGGCTTGCCGTCCCCGCCTGACCACAAGAGCGCCGGGGTCCGGCACAGGGCCCGGAAGAGCAAGGCGGGGCTGTGCGTCACCCCGACCGGCGTCGGCGTCCGTCACCCCGACGTCCTTGCCGCCAGTCGGAACAGTGCCCTGAGTTCCGACTCCTCGGCGCCGTGCGCGACGAGATAGCCGGGGACGGAGCCATGGTGGCTGCGGATCCAGACCAGGGCTCTCCGGAGATGGGTGGCAGCGACCGACCGGGTGCCGTGAGCCGATCCGGACGACGACACCGGGCCGGTCAGGCTCAACTCCGCGTTCGAGCGCAGGAAGTCCTGGGTGACCTCGGCTTCGGACGCCCCCAGCAACGTCTGGAGAACCGCGACCACGACGCCGGTACGGTCTTTCCCCGAGGCACAGTGGACCAGAACGGGCGGACCGTCGGCCGCGAGGAGACGACGGACGACCGCAACCACGGACCGCCCGGCGTGCTCGGCCATGGACGGATACAGCTCCAACTGGTCGTCCGGCCAGGCCTGCTCGGCGAACACCGGGGCATGCAGGAGCTCGAAGCCGAGGCCGTGAAGCGCGTCAGGCCTGGCCGCGACCTCAGGGGTGCTCCGCAGGTCCACGACAGTGCGCACACCGAGACCGGCCAGAGACCGCGCGTCCTGCGCCGACAACTCGTGCAGCGCGCCGGAGCGGTAGAGCACGCCCCGCCGGAGGGGCCCCACACCACCCGCGTCCCGGAAGTTCTTCACTCCGCTCATACCGGCTCGCACAGCACTGTCTCCATCCGATCAACGATCGCGTCGCCACGGTCCGCCCACATCAACGGGGCACGCCTTTCACGCCCGGCGAGCGTTCCCCGTCACTGCTTCAGCCGGCCGCCCCGGCCGTTCCCGCTCCCGCCGCGGCCCGGACCACCGCCAGCGCCGCCCGCACGCTCTGTTCGATGTCGGTGATCGGGTACAGCGCCTCGCGGACCGTGCGGTCCCGGTCCACCACCAGCGTCAGCCGCTTCAGTCGGCTGATGCCCGCCGCCCGGAACGTCGGCAGCCGCAGCGCCGCCGTCAGTTCCAGTCCGGCGTCCGACAGGAGCGGGAAGCGCAGCCGCTCCGCCTCCGCGAACGCCCGCTGCTCGTCCGGGCGCTGGGTGGAGACGCCGTGCACCGTCGCGCCCGCCGCGGTGAACTCGGCCAGCTGGTCGCGGTAGGTGCACGATTCGAGGGTGCAGCCCCGCGCGCCGGGGATACCGGCCCAGTCCGGCGGATAGGACTCCTGGCGGGCGTAGGCGCCGGGGAAGAAGTACAGGACGGTGTACGGGGTGTCGGCGACCGGGTCGTGCTCGCCCCCGGTGTGGAACGGCAGGCTCAGCTCCGGCACCCGGGTGCCCACCAGCGCGTGCACCCGTGCGGCCTCGTGCGAGGACTCCTGTGTGGTGGCCATGGTCGCTCCGTCTCCCGTCACCCAGGCGTCGCCCCAGTCCTGGAGCGCGATCAGCACCGGCAGCAGGGCGCGGCCGCGCGGGGTCAGCCGGTACTCGTACCGGGCGGGCCGCTCCTGGTACGGCTCCCGGGACAGCACGTCCGCGTCGACCAGCAGCCGCAGCCGCTCCGTCAGGACCTTGCGGGACACGCCCAGCTCGTGCTGGAGCGCGTCGAAACGGTGCACCCCCCGCGCCGTGTCCCGCACGATCAGCAGGGTCCACCAGTCTCCGACCACATCGAGCGCCTGGGCGATCGCGCAGTCGGCGTCGGCCAGGCTGGTGCGCTGGGGCATGGGTTCCTCCGTCACGTCGGACGGCCATTCAACTGGATTGACCTGCGGAAAGCATGCTGCCATAGTCCGTTCCCAAAGGGAACTCGCTGGGGAGGGTGTTCGGGATGGGGATGGTGCGGGGTGTGCCGCGCACGGTGCGGCTGCTGGCCCTCGGCGCGTTCTTCAACGGGGTGGTGAGCTTCACCTTCGTCTATCTCTTCGTCTACCTGACCGGCCAGCGCGGACTGTCCGTCGCCCAGGCCGGGGTGCTCAGCGGCATCGGCGGCGCCGGGCTGGTCGCGGGCAATTTCACCGGCGGCTGGTTCGGCGACCGGTACGGGCACCGCCGGATGCTGCTGCTCGGCGCCTGTGTGAGCGGGGCCGTGCTCGTCACCCTCCCGCTGCTGCCCCTCGCGGCGCTGTACTGCGTTCTCCCGCTCGCGGAGTACGCGAGCGGAGTGGTGCGCGCCGCGAACTCCGCGCTCGTCGCGGTCTCCGTCCCCGAGGGCGGCCGGCGCCAGAGCTTCGCCCTCACCCGCTTCGCGGGCAACGGGGGCTTCGCCCTCGGACCGCCGCTCGGCGCGCTGATCGCCGCCCGCTTCTCGTACGACTGGCTCTTCGTCATCGACGGCGTCGGCACCCTGCTGTACGCCGGGTACGCGGCACGCATCCTCCCCTCCCGGGGCACCGCGCACTCCCGGCCCGTGCGCGGCCCGGACGCCCCCGGGCTGTGGAGCGAACTGCGGGCCAGGCCCGCGGTACCGGTGCTCCTCGCCGCGATCGTCTGCGTCGACCTCGTCTACCGGCAGCAGTACTCGACCCTTCCCGTCTTCCTCGCCGACCACGGCCACGGCACCCAGTTCTACGGCTGGCTCATCGCCGTCAACGGCGGCGTCATCCTCTGTCTCGAACTCCCCGCCGCCCACGCGCTGCGCGACCGGGCGCCGCTCGGCATCGTGGGCGTCGGACTGCTGCTGGTCGGGACCGGGTACGCGCTGCTGATCCCCGGCGCGGGGGCGCCGTTCGCCGTCATGATGATGCTCTCGCTGACCCTGGGCGAGATCCTCTACAAGACCCCGGCCACGGCCTACGTCGCCGACCAGGCGCCCGCCCATGCCCAGGGCCGCTTCCAGAGCCTGTACGCGGGCGCCTCCATCAGCGGACAGGTGCTGGCACCGCCCCTGGGCGGCGCCCTCTACACCACCGCGCCCGCGCTGCTCTGGCCCGCCTGCGCGGTGCTGGCCTGCGGCGCCGGAGTGGCCGTGCTCGCGGCCCGGCGGCTGCGGGAACCCGTGAAACCGCTTCGGGCGACCGGAGGTGACATGCCCCGTGCGGAGACGGAGGCGGCGGAGTCACGGTGACCCGGACCACCGGGGGATGAGGCCCGGCTGTCGTCAGCCGGCCTCCGGCCCGGCTCGGGACTCCGACGCCGTACGGGGGGACACGGGGGTGCTCCCCGTACGGCGGTCCTCCGGGACGGGGCCGGTCCGCGCGGGTCGCGGGCCGGCCCCCGGATGCCCGGGGGCCGCGACGCCCGGACGCTGAGACCGGTTCGCCGGGGCGGCCCCCGGCCGGTTAGGTTTCTGGTCATGACCGACACGACTTCCACCCGTACCTCCGGCGCCGTGGCCGCCGGCCTCGCCACCATCGCCGGCGACGGTTCCGTTCTCGACACCTGGTTCCCCGCCCCCGAGCTCACCGCCGAGCCCGGCCCGGCCGGAACCGAGCGGCTCACCCCCGACCGTGCCGTCAACCTGCTCGGTGAGGGCGCCGCCAAGGCCATCGGAGTGGATGCCCGCCGCGGGGTCGAGGTCGTCGCCGTGCGTACGGTCATCGCCTCGCTCGACGACAAGCCGCTCGATACGCACGACGTGTACCTGCGGCTGCACCTGCTCTCGCACCGCCTCGTCCAGCCGCACGGCCAGAACCTGGACGGCATCTTCGGTTTCCTCACCAACGTGGCCTGGACCTCGCTCGGCCCGGTCGCCGTCGACGACCTGGAGAAGGTGCGGCTGAACGCCCGCGCCGAGGGCCTGCACCTCCAGGTCACCTCGGTCGACAAGTTCCCGCGCATGACCGACTACGTCGCACCGAAGGGCGTCCGGATCGCCGACGCCGACCGGGTGCGGCTCGGCGCGCACCTCGCCTCCGGCACCACCGTCATGCACGAGGGATTCGTCAACTTCAACGCCGGCACCCTCGGCACCTCCATGGTCGAGGGCCGCATCTCCGCGGGCGTCGTCGTGGGCAACGGCTCCGACATCGGCGGCGGCGCGTCCACGATGGGCACCCTCTCCGGCGGCGGCAAGGAGCGCATCGTGATCGGCGAGCGCTGCCTGGTCGGCGCGGAGGCCGGTGTCGGGATCGCGCTGGGCGACGAGTGTGTCGTCGAGGCCGGTCTGTACGTCACCGCCGGTACCCGGGTCACCCTGCCGGACGGTCAGGTCGTCAAGGCGCGCGAGCTCTCCGGCGCCTCGAACATCCTCTTCCGCCGCAACTCGGTGACCGGCACCGTCGAGGCCCGCCCGAACAACGCGGTCTGGGACGGCCTCAACGACGTCCTGCACAGCAACGACTAACATACGGCGAGCAGTTCCTCGTACGCCCTTCGCAGCCCGTCGGCCGCCTCGCGCCCGGCGGGCTGCAGCGGTTCCCGGACCGGGCCCGCGTCCAGCAGCGCCTTCGCGGTCACCGTGCCGGGCAGCCCGGACGCCATCATCAGCCCGACGAGCGGCGCCAGGAGCCCGTTCAGCCGCGCCGCCCCGGCGGTGTCCCCGGCGTCGAACGCGTCCAGCACGGCCCGCAGCGGGCGGGGCGCCACGTTGGCGACGGTACTGACGTAGCCCGCGCCGCCCACCGCGTACAGCGGCAGATTCAGCTCCTCGCAGCCCGAGTAGTACCCGAGCGCGGTGGCGGCGATCACCCTCGTCGCGCCCAGCAGGTCCTGCGAGCAGTCCTTCACCGCCACGACACGCGGGTGCTCGGCCAGTCGCAGCACCGTCTCCGGTTCGATGCGGGTGCCGGTGCGGCCGGGGATGTCGTACAGCATCAGCGGGAGGCCGGTGGACTCGGCGACCCGCAGGAAGTGCGCCTCGACGGCGGCCTGCGGCGGCCGGCTGTAGTACGGGGTCACGACCAGCAGGCCGTCGGCGCCCGCTCGTTCCGCCTGCCGGGCCAGCTCCACGGTGTGCCGGGTGTCGGCGCTGCCGACGCCCGCGACCACCGGCACCTGCGCGCCCACCGCTTCCCGCACCGCGCGCAGCAACGCGGCCTTCTCGGCGTCCGAGGTGGTCGGGGACTCGCCGGTGGTACCGCTGAGCACCAGGCCGTCGCAGCCGTCCGCGACCAGTGCCGCGGCGTGCCCGGCGGCCGCGTCCGGATCGAGGGCGCCGTCGGCGGTGAACGGAGTGACCAGGGCGCACAGGGCGCGGCCGAAGGGGCGCGGGCGGGATGCTGCAGGAGGCGTCATGTCCGAAGTGTCCGCCCCCGGACCGTGAAGGTCCACTTAGTTCCTCTCCGGACGAAGCTGAAGCAACGCTCAACAATTCCGTGCTCTGGCATGATCGGCCGCACATTGCGGCGGGCCGACGTGGGGGCGGATGCATGGGCATGCGGGCACTGAGGAGGACAGGGATACGCGGACCTGTCCGGGCGGTTCTGATCGTGGCCGGAGCACTCACCCTGTCCGGGTGCGCGGGATTCCTCGTGCCGGCGGGGGAGGGGGAGGCGGGCCCCAGCCCGTCGCACACGGCATCCGCGGGGGTGCGCGCGAGCACGCCGTCCCCCCTGGACATCGCCTCCGGGCCCGCCGAGCGTCCGGGGGCGCCCGTCCGCCCGGCCCCGGCGCCCTCCGCCACCGGCTGCCCGGACTCGGGCCTCGTCGTGGCCATGGGCCCCGTGGAGGCCGCCCTCGGCCACCGTGCCGTCGGGCTCACCCTGACCAACTGCGGCAGCAAGCCCACCCGGGTCGACGGCTACCCCTCCGTCCAGGCCATCGACGAGAACGGTGACGCGCTGCCGGTGAAGGTGAACCCGGGCTCGTCGTACTTCGGCAACGACAAGGGCCCCGAAGAGGTCATGCTGGCCCCCGGGAAGACCATGCGCTCGCTCCTGGTCTGGGTCTCCACCCCGACCGGCGGCGACCTGATCGAGGGCGACGCGCTGGAGATCGCCCCGGCGCCCGGTCTGGAGGCGCGTACCTTCCCGCTGGAGGGCAGCGACGTACGACTGCTCGACGAGTTCAACATGACGGGCTGGCGCACCTCGCCGCCCGAGTGAGGGGCTGCGGCCGAAGCCCGGCCCGGCACGGTGGCCCCGGACGTCAGCGGCGGGACATGTACAGGCCGAAGGCCTTGTGCAGCAGCTTGTTGACCGGGTAGTCCCACTCACCGACGTACTCGGCGGCCAGGCCACCGGTGCCCGCCTTGAAGCGCAGCAGGCCCATCAGGTGGTTGCTCTCGTCGAGGGTGTCGGTGATGCCGCGCAGGTCGTAGACGGCCGCGCCCCGCGCGTGCGCGTCGCTCATCATCCGCCACTGGATCGCGTTGTTGGGCTGCACCTCGCGCCTGCGGCTGGTGGAGGCGCCGTAGGAGTACCAGACGTGCGTCCCGACCGTCAGCATCGTCGCAGCGGAGAGGACCTCCCCGTCGTGGTGGGCGAGGTACAGCCGCATCCGCTCGGGATCCTCGGCGCGCAGCGCCGTCCACATGCGCTGGAAGTAGCCGAGCGGGCGGGGGATGAAGCGGTCGCGTTCGGCCGTCTCGCGGTACAGCTCGTAGAAGGCCGGAAGGTCGTCGTGGCCGCCCTCGACCACCTTGACGCCTGCCTTCTCCGCTTTCTTGATGTTGCGCCGCCACTGCTGGTTCAGTCCGCCGCGGATCTCCTCCAGCGACCGCCCGGCGAACGGCACCTGGAAGACGTACCGGGGCTGTCCGGCGCTGAAGCCCTCCGTGCCCCCGTCCTCGCCCTGCTGCCAGCCCAGTCGGCGCAGCTGGGCCACCAGCTCGGCGGCCCCCGGCTCGCTGACGTCCGGCTCGACGTCGCGCAGCCTGCGCGCGGCCGGATCCCCGATGGCGTCCTTGACGGTCTGCGCCTCCCAGCGGCGGGCGATCACGGGCGGGCCCATCCGCAGCGTGAACGCGCCCCGCGCCTTGACATGGGCCACCAGCGGATCCAGCCAGGGGCGCAGATCGCCCTCGTGCCACGGGATGACCGGACCCTCCGGCAGGTAGGCCAGATACCGCTTCAGCCGGGGGATCGGCCGGTACAGGACCAGCGCGGCGCCGACGATCTCCCCGGCCTCGGACCAGCCGATGCTCTCCGCGCGCCAGTCGGGCTTCACCTCGCCCCACGAGGGGACCTGCATATGGCTCGCGGAACCCCGTCCCGCGACAAACGCCAGGTGCTGTTCGCGCGTGATGACCTCGACCCGCAGCGACATGAGGTACTCCGTTCGTTGTCCGATTCGTCAGCCTAACGACGAAAGCGCGGGCCGCAGTTGACCTCAAGCGCACTTGACGTAACAGGGTGGCCGTCACAGGCGCACCGCAGGGGAGCGCCGGTGAGGGGAACAGTCATGAGCGTCGAATTCGTGTCCCGGCCCGATTTCACCCGAGCGGACGCGGGGATCGTCAAGGTCAGCACCTGGGACGTCGGCACACCGGAGCGGCAGCGGCAGGCCGTCGAGGCCATCCGGGACACGTGGGCAGGCCGCCAGTGGCCGCAGCCGGGGCCGCTCTCCTACACCGTCCACGCGGGGGAGGACGGGAAGACGCTCCTCCACTACTCGCAGTGGAAGGACGAGGAGAGCCACCTGGCCTTCGTCCGCGGCGGCCGGGACGCGCGCAACGACGCTATCGACGCGGCCGTGCCGGGGATCGAGCGAATCGGGATTCATACGTACGAGCTCTACCGGTCCTCGCGGCTCGGCGGGCCGGACGCGCGGGAGCCCGGGTGCGTCGTGATCGTCGACGTCGAGTTCGAGGGAGCGGACAAGGCCCGCCAACGCGACTGGGTCGACGGTGTGTTCGAGGCGCTGGGGACGGACCCGGCGCCCGCACCGGGCGGTATCGGCGCGCACTTCCATGTGAGCACCGACGGAACCCGGGTGCTCAATTACGCGGAATGGGTGAGCACACAGGCCCATGCCGACGCGCTGGCCGGACCCGGGGACGGGGTCGGGTCGCGGACACCGCAGTGGGAGCGGGTGCAGACCTACCCCGGGGTGACCGGCGGCGGAGTGCACCGCTACACCCCCGCGCTCAGTCTGCGGCCGGGGGGCCAGGGGCGGTAATCGTGCAGGTCCGTGCGCCGGTTGCCGGGGCTCCGCGGGCGGGCCGCGGCGGACCTGCCCGGGTACCGGGCGGCGTGGGACGAAATACGTCTACGCTTGGGCCGCCTGTCCCCGTACGCGCCCGGAGCCATGGCCCCGGCGACGCGTACGCCCCGTACGTTGCTAGGAGAACCCCCTGATGTCCGCAGAGCGCCCCACCCTGCCGCCGGTACGGCTGCACACCGAGGCCGAGCTGGCACGGGACGCGCTTGCCGCGCCGCTGCTCGCCCGCGCCGTCCGGCTCGCCCGCTGGGCCGGGCCCGGCACCAGGGTGGGCGCCGGCGGCGAGCTCGTCGAAGCGCAGCTGCCCGCGGCGGCCGCGCACCTCGGCCTCACCGCGGACGAGGACGGTGCGGCGGAGGCCAGCGAGGCCTGGCGGCTCGCCGTCGACACCGGGCTCGTCGAGGTCGAGGACCCGGCGGACGAAGAGGCGGACTCGGGTACGGAGGACGGCCAGGGCGAGGAGGCGGAGGGCACCGTCACCGCGGGCGAGAACCTGGCGCTGCTGACCGGCGGATCACCGCAGGACGTCCTGGCGATCTGGCTCGACGGCCTGGAGGCCGCCCACGCCGATGCCACCGCCCCCTTCTTCGACGACTTCGCCGACCTCGTCGGCGAGGACGGGTCGATCGACTTCGACGCCCTGGACTGGGACCCGGAGACCGAGGCCGAGTTCCTCGACGGCGTGCTCGGCAACCTCTACCTGCTCACGGTCTCCGACAGCGCCGCGGGCGACGCGCCCGTACCGCTGCCCGCACTCGCCGCGTCGATGATCGTGCCCGACGACATGGGCGAGCCCACCGACGACATCCTGGAGCAGGTGTCGGACGCGATGATGCGCCTCGACGACCAGTTCCGG
The DNA here is from genome assembly GCF_036226405.1 of Streptomyces sp. NBC_01260. Classification (NCBI taxonomy): domain Bacteria; kingdom Bacillati; phylum Actinomycetota; class Actinomycetes; order Kitasatosporales; family Streptomycetaceae; genus Streptomyces; species Streptomyces sp. NBC_01260. The sequence goes on from NZ_CP108464.1 coordinate 6,670,372, forward strand.
GTGCTGGAGCCCATCGGCATCGTCGAGTACCAGCCGGTGGACGAGGCGCTGCTGGCCGAGGAGGGCGAGGACGCCACCCCGCCCGCCGACGACGACGACGTCACCCGGTACGGGATGGTGAAGCTGACCCCGCTCGGCCTGTACGGCATCCGGGCCAGGATGCTGGACGCGGGTGTGGAGGCCCCGGCGATCGGGGACCTCGTCGACAAGAGCGCCGACGCGCTCCTCGGCGGTATCGCGTACTACCCCGAGGACGCGGCCCGCAGCGAGGTCGAGCTGTGGCTCGCCCGGCGCGGCGCCGGCGGTGCCGCCGCCGAGCTCCTGGACGCGGCCCGCGGCGAGGACCCGCAGGCACCGCTGCGCCGCCTGCACTGCCAGCAGGCGCTCGCCCTGGTCGGCGCGGAGGCGGAGCCCGCCGTGCGCGCCGTGCTCGACGACGCGGAGCTGGGCGGCCTCGCCCGGGTCTGGCTCGCGGAGCTGGGCGCCGCCGACGTGCCCGCGCCCCCGGAGCCGATGATCTTCTGGCTCGCCGTCGACACGATCGCGGCGCAGCTGGAGGCGGACGGCGATCTGGACGAGCTCCAGGGCCTGGTCGAGGGGCTGTCCGGCCAGCACAGCGGCTTCTTCGACGAGGTGTGGCGGGTGGACCACCCGGCGACGGCGGATGTCCTTGAGGCGATGGGCCGGCTGCACAGCGACAAGAAGCTGGCGAAGGACGCCCGCAAGGCCGCCTTCAAGGCCCGGTCGCGGAGCGGCTCGGCCCGCTGAGACGGGCGGGGACGGGCGGCGGGGCGGGGCCGCCCCGCCGCCGGTGATGTTCACGGAACGCATTCCCTGGAAGTCGTCCTCAGTTCAACTGGTGTTGGCGCCGGCGCGGGACGGTGATCCCGCCAACAATCGCCCCAGCTGCACCAGGAGTACGTGATGGCCTTCACGCGCAGGGAATTCACCAGACAGTCCGCCCTCACCGGTGCCGGCATCGCCCTCACCGGAACCGTCGCCGCGCTGGCCACCGCGCCCGGCGCCCTCGCCGCCGGGGACTCGAAGCACGGCCACGACGACCACGGCCACGGTCACGACGGACACGGCCACGGTCACAGCCACGAGCCCGGCTACGGGGCACTGCTCCCCGACCCGAAGGGCATACTCGCGCTGCCCGCCGGATTCTCGTACAAGATCATCACCCACAGCGGTGTCACCAAGCTGGAGACCGGCGAGTACACCCCCTCCAACCACGACGGCACGGCCGCCTTCGAGGGCGCGCGCGGCGTCACCCTGCTGGTGAACAACCACGAGCTGGCCGGCGTCCGCGCCGACTGGGAGCACCCGGTCCCGCTCACCGACGGTCTCGTCTACGACGCGGTCGCGGGCGGCGGCTGCACCGTCGTGGAGACCCGCCGCGACGGCCGCACCGCCGAATGGGTCGGCATCGCCGGCACCTCCACCAACTGCGCCGGTGGCGCCACCCCGTGGGGCACCTGGCTCACCTGCGAGGAGACCGAGGACAAGGCCGGCAAGAACGGCCTGCTCAAGGACCACGGCTACGTCTTCGAGGTCGACCCGTACGACAAGCGCGCCAACCGCGACCCGCGCCCGATCAAGGCGTTCGGCCGGTACGCCCACGAGGCCGTCGTCATCGACCCCAAGCAGGGCCACGCCTACCTCACCGAGGACGCGTCCGGCCCCAACGGACTGCTCTACCGCTGGGTTCCGCCGCACGGCTTCAGGCACGGCCGCGGCAAGCTGCGCACGCTCGCCGCCGACGCCGGTGTCCTCCAGGCCACCAAGTGCTTCGACCGGAGCGGCAAGTTCGTCGACGACCTCTCGCGCGCCACGAAGATCGGCACGGTCTACGGCGTGGACTGGGTCGACGTCCCCGACCGTGACGCCAGGACCGTCTCGGTGCGCAAGCAGTTCGGCGACAAGGACGTCACCCGGGCCCGCAAGCTCGAAGGCATGTGGTGGGGCGACGGCGGTGCCTACATCGTCTCCTCGTTCGCCCGCGGCGAGAGCCCGGTCCAGCACGACGGCCAGGTCTGGTTCTACGACCCGAAGCGCCGCACGCTGACGCTGAAGGTGCTTCTCGGCGTCAACGCCGACCCCTCCGTGGACGGTGCCTTCGACGGCCCGGACAACATCACCGTCTCGCCGTACGGCGGCCTCGTGATCGCCGAGGACGGCGAGGGCGTCCAGCACCTGTTCGGGGCCACCGAGAGCGGCCGCACCTACCCCATCGCGCGCAACGAGCTGAACGCCGGGACCGAGGAGGACCCGGAGTACAGCGAGTTCACCGGAGTCACGTTCTCGCCCGACGGGAAGACGCTGTTCGCCAACATCCAGACGCCGGGGATCATGCTGGCCATCACCGGCCCCTGGAAGCGTCAGCCGCGGCACGAGAAGTAATTCGTACGAGTGATCCGGGTCGGGTCGCGCCCGTGTCACCCGGAAGCGGGACGTGGCGGCGTGGCACCGGCCTGCGGGGGCGGCCCGGTGCGGTCCGTCGCCACGGGCCGGTGCGCCGCGGCGGGCACGCCCCGCGAAAAGCGATAACCGCCACACCGCCGGGGCCTTTCGGACGCCGGGCTTCGGGGCGGTGCCCTTGCCGGAAGCGGGGTGGGAGGCCGGCCGGCGGCGGAATCCCTGATTACGAATCCGGCATCAGTGGGGCCCCAGGAGCGGTCGGGCATGGCGTCGGGCGTTTCCAGGGCGCATACTCAAGGTAATGAAACAGTCAGCCGGATCCCGGCGTCACCTGCCTTCCAGTCCCTTCAACCGCCCGGCCCAGGCGGCCCCACCGGTCGAATTGTTCGATGTGGGCGACAGGGTGTCGCACGACCAGTTCGGACTCGGCCGAGTCCTTGCTGTCGAGGGCGACAACGACGCAGTGCTCATCGACTTCTCGGGGCGACAGGGGAGGATCCTGAGCCCGTACTCCAAGCTGACCAAGCTCTGAGAGAAGCGACGAGCACGCGCCGCGTCCGACGTGTCCGCCGTATCCCTCTCGCAGACGGCCTTCAGGGGCACCCGCAACCAGCCGGGTGCCCCTGAAGCCGTTGCGCCGGTGGCCGGCGCGACCGGGCCCTAGAGCGACTGGGCGGCGGGCTTGACCATGCCCCGGACGGTGCGCGACTTCACGAAGTCGCCCACCGCGGTCATCTCCCACTCGCCGGAGAACTGCTTGATCAGCTTGGCCATGATCACGCCGGTCTGCGGCTCGGCGCCCGTCAGGTCGAAGCGGACCAGCTCGTCGCCGGTGGCCGCGTCGATCAGCCGGCAGTAGGCCTTGGCCACCTCGGTGAACTTCTGGCCGGTGAACGAGTTGACCGTGAAGACCAGACCGGTCGCCTCCGCCGGAATCCGGCCCAGATCGACGACGATCACCTCGTCGTCCCCGGCGCCCTCGCCCGTGAGGTTGTCGCCCGAGTGCTTGATGGCGCCGTTCAGGATGGAGAGCTTGCCGAAGTAGCAGCTGTCCAGGTGGTTGCGGTTCGGGCCGTAGGCGATCACCGACGCGTCCAGGTCGATGTCCTTGCCCCGGAACGCGGGCTCCCAGCCGAGGCCCATCTTGACCTGGGAGAGCAGTGGCCGGCCGCCCTTGACCAGCGACACCGTCTGGTTCTTCTGCAGGCTGACCCGGCCCTTGTCCAGGTTGATCCGGCCGGGGGCCGGGGGCGCCGGAGGGGCGACGGGCGGGGCCGGCGGGGCGACCGGCGCCGGAGGGGCGGAGAGCCGCGGGTCCACCGGGGCGGCGGCGGTCACCGGGGGTGCCACCGGGGCGGGCGCGGGCTCGTCCTCGACCGAGACGCCGAAGTCGGTGGCGATGCCCGCCAGCCCGTTGGCGTAGCCCTGGCCGACCGCGCGGGCCTTCCAGGCGCCGCCCCGCCGGTAGATCTCGATGACCACGAGCGCGGTCTCGGCGCCCAGCCGGGGCGGGGTGAAGGTGGCGAGCGCACTGCCGTCGTCCGCGTTGCGCACGGTGGCGCTGGGCTCGATGCCCTGGAAGGTCTGACCCGCTCCGTCCGGGCTCGCGGTGACGACGATCTTCTCGATGCCGGGCGGCACGGCAGCGGTGTCGACCACGATCGCGTCGGGTGCGCTGCCGCCGCCGGAGCGGTAGGTCACGCCGGGGCCCGCGGGCTGGTTGTAGAAGATGAAGTCGTCGTCGGAGCGCACCTTGCCGTCGGCGGTGAGCAGCAGGCCCGACACGTCGAGCCGCACCGGAGCGGCGACGTCCACCGCCACGCGGGGGGCGGAGAGAGGGATGTTCGAGCCGGGTGTCATAGCGGTCATGCACGGGGTAACGAATGACCCGGCTTTGCCGTTCCCTTACCTTTGGGCGGCTTCGCCCGTACGGCGGCAGCGCAGCCCCCACCCGGGTATGTCAGCTCATGTCAGCTCATGTCAACGGTTTCTGGGGTGGTCGCGCGCGGTGCGCTCGTTGCCGTGCTTGTACGCACCGGTCCAGCGGGCCATCACCAGCTGTGCGTCGCCCGCCCCCACCTCCGCCAGGAACGTCTCCGCCCGGCCGCCGCGCAGGGTGCCCGCGGGGCGGCCGTGGTGGGTGAGGGTGACGCTGTCGTCGCCGTGCCGCTGGTACCGGAATCCGGAAGGTCTCGCCATGAGCGCATCATGCCTGACCCGGCCCGGTGCGAGGGCGGCCTTTTTCCGCGCTCAGTACGGCCAGATCGGCGCGTTGGTGCAGAAGTGGCCGCCGAGGTGGGCGTGGTCCGGGTTGTCCGGGTCGAGCTCGCCCTGTTCGGCGATGAGCTTCGCCGCGTACGGCTCCGAGTCGTCCCTCGGCTCGTAGCCGAGCGAGCGGGCCGAGGTCAGGTCCCACCACAGCCGGGTGTTGTCGGAGGAGCCGTGGATGACGGTGTGCCCCACGTTCTCGGCGGTGAGCGCGGCGTCGAAGAGCCGGGCGCCGTCGCCGGGGCTCATCCAGACCGAGAGCATCCGTACGGATGTCGGCTCCGGGAAGCAGGAACCGATGCGCACGGAGACGGTCTCCAGGCCGTGCCGGTCCCAGTAGAGCTGGGCGAGATCCTCACCGAAGGACTTGGAGAGGCCGTAGAAGGTGTCCGGCCGGCGCGGGGTTCCGATCGGAATCAGCGGGTCGCCGGGGAGGGGGCGGGGGGTGAATCCGACGGCGTGGTTGGAGGAGGCGAAGACGATCCGCCGCACGCCCTCCGCGAGAGCGGCCTCGTAGAGGTTGTACGTGCCCTCGATGTTCGCCCGGAGGATCTTGTCGAACGAGGCTTCCAGGGAGATGCCCGCAAGGTGGATGATCGCGTCGACGCCCCGCACGGCCTCGCGCAGTGCCTCCTTGTCGCCGAGGTCGGCGGTGATCGCGTCCGGCTCGCCCTCGATGGGAACCATGTCGAAGAGCCGGAGCGCGTAGCCGTGGGCGGGCAGCAGTCCGCGCATCAGGGTGCCGAGGCCGCCGGCGGCGCCGGTGAGCAGGACGGTGCGGGGAGCGGGCATACGCGGATCTCCTCGGTGCTTACGCGCGGCGGGCACGCGCGAAACGGTCGCGCCGTACGTGCGGAACGTACATGAAACCCGTCAAATCCATGGATGACATTCACATGCATGGACAAGCTAAGAAGTGATGCGCCGGTGCGTCAAGTGTCGCGCACGGCTTGGGCGCGGCTCACCGGGAGTGCCGAACTCCGCCTCGATCGGATCGCGGCGAACCGACGGGTCGCGGGTACTCGTCTTGACCTGCGCCGAGGGGCTGCTTTAGCGTGAGGGCGTTCATAAATATGGACGTCGATCAGAATTGTGTACGCCTGAACCTGCTCAGGGAGCGCCCGTGACCTCAGCCCCACTCGCCGCCCGACTCACCGCTGTCGCCGGGCCGCTCTTCTTCCCCGTCACCGCCTACGGACCCGACGGCTCCGTCGACCTCGATGCCTTCCGCGCGCATGTGCGCAAGGGCATCGACGCCGGTGCGGCGGCCGTCTTCGCCTGCTGCGGCACGGGTGAGTTCCACGCCCTGACGCCCGAGGAGTTCCGGCTCGTCGTCGCCGCGGCGGTCGAGGAGACCGCAGGCCAGGTGCCCGTCGTGGCGGGCGCCGGATACGGCACCGCCCTCGCGGTCCAGTTCGCGAAGCTCGCCGAGGAGGCGGGCGCGGACGGGCTCCTCGCCATGCCTCCGTACCTGGTCGTGGCCGACCAGGAGGGGCTGCTGGCCCACTACACGGCACTCGCCGCCGCCACCGGCCTGGAGACGATCGTCTACCAGCGCGACAACGCCGTCTTCACCCCGCAGACCGTTCTCGCCCTGGCGCGGACGCCGGGGATCATCGGCCTCAAGGACGGCTACGGCGACCTCGATCTGATGCAGCGGATCGTCAGCGCCGTCCGCACCGGACTGCCCGGCCGGGACTTCCTGTACTTCAACGGGCTGCCCACCGCCGAGCTCACCGGCCTCGCCTACCGGGGCATCGGCGTCACGCTCTACTCCTCCGCCGTCTTCGCCTTCGCGCCCGATATCGCGCTGGCCTTCTACCGGGCCCTCGAAGCCGGCGACGACGACCTCGTCAACGCGCTGCTCGACCACTTCTACCGGCCGCTCGTCGAACTGCGGGCCAAGGGCCGCGGTTACGCGGTCTCGCTGGTCAAGGCGGCCGTCCGGCTCCAGGGCCTGGAGGTGGGCGAGGTGCGCAGCCCGCTCACCGAGCCGCCGGCCGCGCACATCGAGGAGCTGACCGGGATCATCGCGAGCGGCCGCGCGCTGCTGGAGCGGAGCGGCGACGAGCCCGGCGGCAGCGGCACCGGGGAGCGCGGGTGAGGACCTCCGCCTTCCTGTACCCCTGGGACGTCGTCGGGGACCCGGACGCGGCCGCCCGCGTCGCCGACCTCGGCGTGCAGCAGGTGACGCTCGCCTCCGCCTACCACTCCACCCGGGCGCTGACCCCGCGCCACCCGGGCCACCGCATCGTCACGGCCGAGCACGCCGCGGTGCTCTACCCGCCGGACGCCGCACGGTGGGCGGGGCGCGCGCTGCGTCCCCGCGCGCAGTCCTGGGTGGCCTCGGACGATCCCTACGCCGAGGCCGCCGAGGCCCTGGCCGGCGCGGGTCTCCAGGTGCACAGCTGGGTGGTCCTCGCGCACAACTCCCGGCTGGGCGCCGAGCACCCGGACACCTCCGTGGTCAACGCCTACGGCGACCGCTACCCGTGGGCCCCCTGCATCGCGCAGCCCGCGGTCCGCGCCCATCTGGTGGACCTGGCGGCGGAGGCGGCGGTACGCGGCGGTACGCACGGCACCGAGCTGGAGTCCTGCGGCTGGTACGGCTTCGCGCATCTGCACGCCCACGACAAGATCGCGGGCGTCGCTCTCGGCGACGCGGCGCAGTACCTGATGTCGCTCTGCTTCTGCCCCGGCTGCCGGACCGGGTACGCCGGTCAGGGGCTGGACGCCGATGAGCTGGGCCGGGCGGTACGCCGGGCGCTGGAGCCGGCCTGGTCCGGTGCGGGCTCCCCGGAGGCCGGCTGGTCCGGTGTCGAGAAGCTCCTCGGCGCGGGTCCCGCCGCCGCCACCCTCCAGTGGCGCGCCGCAGTGGCCCGCGGGCTCCAGGAGTCGGTGGTCGCCGCGGTGCGGGCGGCCGCGGCGCCGGAGTTCCAGGTGCTGCTGCACGCCGACCCCGCGCCGTACCGCTCCGGTGCGAACGTGGGCGTGGACCCGGAGCACATCCTGTCCGTGGCGGACGGCGTGGTGCTGCCCTGCACCGGCGCCGACGCGGCGCGCGAGGCCGTGCTCGGCCCGTTCGCCGGCCGCGAGGGTGTGCTCGCGGCCAACCTCACCGTGGTGCGGGGGATGGGCGGCAGCCCGGACACCCTGGAGCGCGACGCCGGGCACGCGGCCTCGCTCGGCGCGAACCAACTGCGGCTGTACCACGCGGGCCTGGCCTCCGGCCCGGACCTGGAAGCCGTGGCCGAAGCGCTCTCACGCCTCGGCCGATGAGGAACGCGGGCCGGCGGCGGTGTGCGTCAGCACCCCTCGCCGGCCCGTGACCAGGGCCACCGCGGCCGCCAGCGCCACCGCGCCCACCAGCGGCAGCAGCACCTGGACGTCCACCAGCGCGACCAGTCCCGCGCCGAGCGCCAGCGCCACGGCGTTGGGCGCCATCATCAGCGTGTTGGCGGTCGCGGCCGTGCGGCCGAGCAGCGCGTCCGGGGTCTCCCGCTGCACCGCCGTCATCGCGGCGATCAGCACGCACGGCAGCCCGGCCCCGATCAGGCCGCACGCCAGCAGCGCCACCGTGTCGTACGGCACCGCCCGCAGACCCACCGCCACCCCGAACAGGGCGATTCCCGCCGCCGTGAACACTCGTTCCGGCAGCCGCCGCAGCAACGGTCCGGCCAGCAGCCCGACCGCGACGGACCCGACGCCCTGCGCCACGGAGAGCACACCCGCGTACGCCGGGGAGTGCCCGAGTGTCCCGTCCACGACGGCGTACAGCGTCGCCCCGTTGAGCCCGGCGCACAGCATCGTGACCGATCCGGCGAGCACCAGTGGACGCAAGCGCGGCGACCCCCACACCTGCCGCATCCCGGCGGTCCACCCGCCCGCCCCGTCCTCGGCCACCGCCGGGACGGGCCGCCGTACCCGCAGCAGTCCGTAGAGCCCGGCGGCCAGCGCGAAGGAGACCGCGTCCAGCAGGGCCACCGAGGCGCCGCCGAAGCGCGCGCAGAGCGCGGCGCCGGTCAGCGGGGCCACCAGTTTCATGCCCTCGTTCGCCATCATCCGCAGGCCGTTGAAGTCCCCCAGCAGCCGGGCGTCCACGGCCCCCGCGACCAGCGCCGACTCCGCCGGGTCCATCAGCACGAAGCTCGTCCCGTACAGCGCCAGCACCGTGAACAGGAGCCAGATCCGCCCTGCCGAGTCCACCGTGGTCAGGGTGGTCAGCAGCAGGGCCATCACGACGTTCGACCAGACCAGCAACGGCTTCCTGGGCAACCGGTCGGCCACCGCCCCGAGGACCGGCCCGAAGAGCACCGGCATCCAGACGGTGAACAGGGCGAGCGCCGCCAGACTGTCCGAACCCGTCAGCGACTTGACCCAGATCCCGGCCGCCAGCGACATCGCCGAGCTGCCGAACCCGGAGACGACGACCGCTGCCAGGAACAGCCCGGCCGTCCGGTCCCGCAGTACCCGCCCCGCCGCCGACCCCGCCATCGTGCCCACCGAACCTCCCTGACCTGCACGTGTGTTGTGCGGTCAGGCTGGCCGCTAAGGCCCGCGCGGGGCATCGGGAAGATGCCGTAGGCGGCCTGGCGGGGCGGCCCGGTGCCGCGATCCGTGTACGGCACACGTCGTAGTCCGGCGAAGTTCTTCTGCCAGAAGCGTTGACGAAACATTCATGGCGCCTCTAGCTTCATCGCGTCGTACTTCGTACGTCATATATGAGACGCGATACGCGAGATGCGAGAGCCCTTCACCCATGACCTTTGCGCCCACCCCGATTCCGTCCCGCACCCAGTACGTGCTGGAGGCGATCAAGCACGCGATCCTCACGGCGCAGCTGAGACCAGGGCAGGCGCTCGTCGAGACCGAGCTCGCCGCACAGTTCGGGGTCTCCAAGACCCCCGTCCGTGAGGCGCTCAAGACCCTCGCCGGTACCGGGCTCGTCGTCATGAGCCAGTACAAGGGCGCGATCGTGCGGCTGGTCGACGCGACGATGGCCAGGGAGGTGTACGACGTGCGGCTGCTGCTCGAACCGGAGGCGCTGCGCCGCTCCATCTCCCGCAAGGCCTCGCTCGACGCGGCCCAGGAGGCCCTGGAGCGGGCCGACTCGGCCGGCGACAAGGCGGACAGGTCGCTCGCCAACCGGGACTTCCACCGGGCGCTCTACCTGCCCTGCGGCAACCCCCTGCTGGCGCGGATGCTCGACGAGGTCCGCGACCAGGCGGCCCTCGTGTCGACCGTCGCCTGGGCGACCGTCCCGTCCTGGGAACGGGAGGCGGCCGAGCACCGGGAGATCCTGCGGCTCGCGCTCGCCGACGACGCGGACGCCGCGGCCGGGGCCCTGCACGAACACATCGCGTCGTTCGTCCGCCGCGCGTTCCCCGACGACGAAGACGGGGGCGGCGCGGCGTGAACCACCAGCACACCGACGAAAGGCCTGTCCGCATGGACCTCACACCGCTGAAGGCGGCCCTCGCGGACGTCGTGGCGATCCCGGTGACCCCGTTCGCCGCGGACGGCACCATCGACACGGCGGCGCACCGCGCCCTGCTGCGCAGGCTGCTCGACGGCGGCGTACGCATCCTCACCCCGAACGGCAACACCGGCGAGTTCTACGCGCTCACCCCCGAGGAGCGGCGCACCGTCACCGAGCTGACCATCGACGAGGCGGGCGGCCGTGCCGCGATCCTGGTCGGGGTCGGGCACGACGTGCCGACCGCCGTCGCCGCGGCCGAGCACGCCCGGGACGCCGGGGCCGGGATGGTGATGGTGCACCAGCCCGTCCACCCGTACGTCTCGCAGGACGGCTGGATCGACTACCACCGGGCCATCGCGGAGGCCGTCCCCGGACTCGGCGTCGTGCCCTACATCCGCAACCCGCACCTGGACGGGGAGTGCCTGGCCACGCTCGCCGACGGCTGCCCCAACGTCATCGGCGTCAAGTACGCCGTCCCGGACGCCGCCCGCTTCGCCGCCTTCGCCCGGGACGCGGGTCTCGACCGGTTCGTCTGGATCGCCGGCCTCGCCGAGCTGTACGCCCCCTCCTACTTCTCCGCGGGCGCCACCGGATTCACCTCCGGCCTGGTCAATGTCGCCCCCGGTGTCTCGCTGGCCATGCTGGAGGCGCTGCGGGCCGGCGACCAACGGGCCGCCATGAAGGTCTGGGAGCGGATCCGCCGCTTCGAGGAACTGCGCGCCGACCGGCAGTCCGCCGACAACGTGACGGTCGTCAAGGAGGCCCTGGCCTCGCTCGGCCTGTGCGGCCGCGATGTACGCCCGCCCAGCCGGGTGCTGCCCGAGCCGCAGCGCGCCGAGGTCGCCGACCAGGTCGCGGGGTGGTCCATATGACCCCCGGGGCCGGCCGCGTCAGCTCCGAGGAACTGCGCAGCCACCAGTGGTACGGCACGGACGGGCTCCGCTCCTTCAGCCACCGCGCCCGCACCCGCCAGCTCGGCTACCTCCCCGAGGAGCACCTCGGCAAGCCGGTCATCGCGATCCTCAACACCTGGTCCGACATCAACCCCTGCCACGTCCACCTGCGCGAGCGCGCCCAGGCGGTCAAGCGGGGGGTCTGGCAGGCGGGCGGCTTCCCGCTCGAATTCCCGGTCTCCACCCTCTCGGAGACGTTCCAGAAGCCGACCCCGATGCTCTACCGCAACATGCTGGCGATGGAGACGGAGGAGCTGCTGCGCTCCTACCCCGTCGACGGTGCGGTGCTGCTGGGCGGCTGCGACAAGTCGACGCCCGCGCTGCTGATGGGCGCCGCCTCCGCCGATCTGCCGGCCGTCTTCGTACCGGCCGGGCCGATGCTGCCGGGGCACTGGCGCAATGAAGTCCTCGGCTCCGGCACCGACATGTGGAAGTACTGGGACGACAAGCGGGCCGGACTCATCGGCGACTGCGAGATGGCCGAACTGGAGAACGGGCTCGCCCGCTCGCCCGGCCACTGCATGACGATGGGCACCGCCTCCACCCTGACGGCCGCGGCCGAGGCGCTCGGCGTCACCGTCCCCGGCGCCTCCTCCATCCCGGCCGTCGACTCGGGCCACGACCGGATGGCCGCGCGGTCCGGACTCGCGATCGTCGAACTGGTGTGGCAGCAGAGGAAGTTGTCGGAGATCCTCACGGCGGACGCGTACGAGGACGCCGTCGCCACCGTCCTCGCGCTCGGCGGTTCCACCAACGCCGTCATCCACCTCATCGCGATGGCGGGCCGCTCCGGGATCACGCTCACCCTCGACGACTTCGACCGCATCGCCCGCACCGTTCCGGTGCTGGCCAATCTGCGGCCCGGCGGGAAGTACCTCATGGAGGACTTCCACTTCGCCGGCGGGCTGCCCGGCTTCCTGGCCCGGCTCACCGACGTACTCCACCTGGACCGGCCCACGGTCACGCACGACACCCTGCGCGCACAGCTCGACGGCGCGCTGGTGCACAACAGCGACGTCATCCGGGAACGCGACAACCCCCTCGCCGACGAGGGCGGCGTGGCGGTGCTGCGCGGCAACCTCTGCCCGGACGGCGCGGTCATCAAGCACATCGCCGCCGAACCCCACCTGCTGCGCCACACCGGTCCCGCGGTCGTCTTCGACGACTACCAGGAGATGCAGCGCACCATCAACGACCCGGCCCTGGCCCTCACTCCGGACCATGTGCTGGTGCTCCGCAACGCCGGACCCAAGGGCGGCCCGGGTATGCCCGAGTACGGCATGCTGCCGATCCCCGACTACCTGCTGAAGCAGGGCGTACGGGACATGGTGCGGCTCTCCGACGCCCGGATGAGCGGCACCAGTTACGGGGCCTGCGTGCTGCACATCGCACCCGAGTCCTATGTCGGCGGGCCCCTCGCCCTCGTCCGCAGCGGTGACCTGATCACCCTGGACGTCGAGGCGCGCCTGCTCCATCTCGACGTCAGCGAGGAGGAGTTGTCGCGGCGCAGGGCCGGGTGGGCGCCGCCGGCCAACCGGTACGAGCGCGGTTACGGCGCGCTCTACCAGGACCAGATCACCCAGGCCGACACCGGCTGCGACTTCGCCTTCCTGGCCCGGCCGGGAGACGTGCCCGACCCGTACGCCGGCTGAACGGCCCCACCGGAATTCCGCGCACCGCCTCGTTCGGTACACCGAACGTCATGCGGGAAGCGCTTGCGCACTACACGCATCGCACCACCGAGCACCACCCGGCAGCACCGGGCGCAGTCCAGTGCCGCCCAGCCCCGCCGAGCACCAACCCGCACCCCCGTGCCAGAGAGAACGGAGACGTGTCATGGCCCAAGCCGCCGCTGTGGCCACACCGCCCAAGGTGCCCAGGCGCCGCTCCGCGAGCCCCCGCCGACTGCCGTATCTGCTGATCGCCCCCGCGGGGCTGCTGATGCTGGGCTTCATCGCCTATCCGGTGGTCAGCGTCTTCTACTACAGCCTGCAGAACTACAACGTCACCAAGCCCTGGCGGAACGGCTTCGCGGGCCTGGACAACTTCACCCGGATCTTCACCGAGGACGACCAGTTCTGGACCACGCTGGGCTTCAGCGCCCAATGGGTGGTCACCCAGGTCGCGCTCCAGCTCACCCTCGGACTGGCCCTCGCCCTGATCGTCAACCAGACCTTCATCGGCCGCGGCATCTCCCGCGCCATGGTCTTCTCGCCCTGGGCCGTCTCCGGCGTGCTGACCAGCACCATCTGGATCCTGCTCTACAACTCCTCGACCGGATTCAGCCGTTACCTCGCGGACGCCGGGATCGGCGACTACGGCACCTCCGTGCTCTCCGACACCGGAACCGTCTTCTGGGCCGCGACCGTCGCCGAACTCTGGCGCGGGGTCCCCTTCTTCGCCATCCTCATCCTCGCCGACCTGCAGTCCGTCTCCAAGGAGCTGTACGAGGCGGCGTCCGTCGACGGCGCCGGGCGGCTGCGCCAGTTCTTCCACATCACCCTGCCGCACCTGCGGGACGCGATCATCCTCGCCACCCTGCTGCGCGGCGTGTGGGAGTTCAACAACGTCGACCTGCTCTACACCCTCACCGGAGGCGGACCGGCGGGCGAGACCACCACCCTGCCGCTCTACGTCGCCAACACCGGCATCGAGGGCCACGACTTCGGCTACGCCTCGGCGCTCACCACCGTCGCCTTCGTGATCCTCCTCTTCTGCTCGATCGTCTACCTGCGCCTGAGCAAGTTCGGAGGCGACCACAAGTGACTGCCGCACTGGCCGAGAAGAACGGCACCGACTCCGCACACCCGCCCGCGCCGAGCAGCCGGCCGCCCACCGCGCACCGGCGCCGCAAGCCCGGTCGCGAGCGCGCCTTCGACGAGGTGCCGCGCTGGCAGATCTACGTACCGCTCGGCATCTACCTGGTCTTCACCCTCATCCCGTTCTACTGGATGCTCCTGTTCGCCGTGCGCCCCGCCGGGTCCACCTCGCTGGTGCCGTGGCCGATGACCGGGGAGCACTTCTCCAAGGTCTGGAACGAGCGCAGCTTCGCCGTCTTCTTCCAGAACAGCATGATCGTCGGGGTCTGCACCCTGATCACCACCACGCTCGTGGCGCTGGCCGGCGGTTACGCCCTCGCCCGGTTCAACTTCAAGATCAAGAACGCCTTCATGCTGGCGCTGCTCTGCTCGCAGTTCATCCCGGGCGCGCTGATGCTCGTACCGCTCTTCGAGATCTTCAAGAACCTCCGGATGATCAACTCCCTGGGGAGCGTGGTCATCGCCGAGACGGTCTTCCAGCTGCCGCTGTCGATCATCCTGATCAGCGGATTCATCAAGAACGTGCCCGTCTCGCTGGAGGAGGCCGCCTGGGTGGACGGCTGCTCGCGCCTGCGCGCCTTCTGCGCGGTGGTGCTGCCACTGCTGCGGCCGGGGCTGATCGCGGTCGGCTCGTTCGCCTTCGTGCACAGCTGGAACCACTTCCTGTTCGCCCTGATGTTCCTCAGCGAGCAGGACAAGCAGACGATCCCGGTCGGCCTGAACACTCTCATCGGCGCGGACAGCGTCGACCTGGGCGCGCTCGCCGCGGGCGGTGTGATCGCCGCGGTCCCCGTGGTGATCGTCTTCGCCTTCATCCAGAAATGGCTGATCACCGGCTTCAGCGCCGGCGCAGTGAAGGGCTGACGCGCATGGGCCCCATGAACACGCACACCACTGCGCTGCCGATCGTCCTCGCGGGCGCCCGCGGCCACGGGCGCTGGCACCTCGCCAACATCCGCCGCCTCCAGGACCGGGGCCTCGTCCGGCTCGCCGGAGTCTGCGAGCTGAACCCGCTCAGCGAGGGAGAGCTCGCCGCCTTCGCCGCTGAACCCCCCGAGCAGTCGGCCGACTTCGGGGCGCTCCTGGACTCCACCGGGGCCCGCGCCGCCGTGATCTGCACCCCCATCCAGACCCATGCCGAACTGGCCCTCACCGCCGCCGGACGCGGCGTCCACCTCCTGCTGGAGAAGCCGCCCGCCGCGACCCTGTCCGATTTCGAGCGGATCCTGACCGGGGTACGGGACGCCGGCACCGCCTGCCAGGTGGGCTTCCAGTCCTTCGGCTCGCACGCGGTGCCCGCCATCCGCGAACTCGTCCGGACCGGCGCCATCGGCACCGTGCGGGGCTACGGGGCCGCGGGCGCCTGGGTCCGCGACGACACCTACTACCGGCGGGCGCCCTGGGCCGGGCGGCGGCGGATCGGCGACACCGACGTGGTCGACGGGGTGCTGACCAACCCGCTCGCGCACGCCGTCGCCACCGCCCTCGAACTCGCCGGCAGCGCAGCGGCCAAGGACATCGCCTCGATCGAGACCGAGCTCTTCCGCGCCCACGACATCGAGGCCGACGACACCTCCTGCGCACGCATCACCACCGCGTCCGGGCTGCCGGTCACCGTCGCCGTCACCCTCTGCGCCGAACAGGCCGGGGAACCCTATGTGATCGTCCACGGCGACCGCGGCCGGATCACCTTCTGGTACAAGCAGGACCGGGTCCTCGTCCAGCGCGCCGGACACGGACCGCGGGAGACCGTGCACGGGCGGACCGACCTCCTGGAGAACCTCGTCGACCACCTGACGCACGGCACGGCGCTGCTGGTGCCGCCGCACCGCACCGGTGCGTTCATGCGGGTCGTCGAAGCCGTACGCAACGCCCCCGAGCCGCTCGTCCTGCCGTCCGGCGCCTGGCACACCGCCCCCGCCCTCGCCGGCGGCGGCACCCGCCGGGTGGTGCGCGGCATCGACGCGGCCGTCGCGGCGGGCGCCGACACCCTCACGCTCTTCTCCGAACTCGGCGTCCCCTGGGCGCTTCCCACCGAGGTGAGTTCATCGTGACGACCACCGCACTCCTGAGCTGCGCCGGCCGCCCGGTCGGCCGCTACACCTACCTCCCCGCCCCCGGGGGCCGCCCCTACCTCCACCCGGTCACCACCCTCGGCGGCACCCCGGTCACCGAGGAGCACCCGGCCGACCACCTCCACCACCTGGGCACCTCGGTCGCCGTGCCCGACGTGGCGGGGCACAACTTCTGGGGCGGCCGCACCTTCGTCCGCGACCAGGGCCCCACCGCGCTCGACAACCACGGGGTCCAGCGCCACCTCGGCTGGAAGCTCCGCGACCCGGACGGCTTCGTCGAGGAGCTCAGCTGGGAGGCGGACGACACCGAGCTGCTGCGGGAGCACCGCACCGTCGCCGCCGCCGAACTCTCCGACACCGCCTGGGCGCTGGACTTCTCCTTCTCGCTCACCAACCGCGGCAGCTCGGACCTGTCGATCGGCAGCCCCGCCACCAACGGCAGGCCGGGCGCCGGATACGGCGGCTTCTTCTGGCGCGCGCCCAAGGAGCCCGCGGCGCCCGCCGTGTTCAGCGGCCTCGGGGACGGCGAGGAGGCGGTGCACGGGCGCGTCGCCGACTGGGTCGCGATGAGCGGCGACGGCTGGACCCTGGTGTTCGCGGGGGCGACCGCGGAGACCCGGCAGGACCCGTGGTTCGTGCGGACCACCGAGTACCCGGGCGTCGGCTCGTCCCTCGCCGCCGCCCACCGGCTCCCCGTCCCCGCCGGCGCCACCGTCGTACGCCGGGTCGTCACCGTCATCGCCGACGGCCGGCTCGACCGGGCGGCGGCCGCCGCCTACGTCCGCCGGGCGGTGACCGCGTGAGCGCCCCCGGCGGACGGCCCTGGACCGCGGACCTCGGCGACGGCACCTACCGCAACCCGGTGCTCAACGCCGACTGGTCCGACCCCGACGTGGTGCGGGTCGGCGAGGACTTCTACCTCACCGCCTCCAGCTTCGGCCGGGTCCCCGGACTGCCGCTGCTGCACTCGCGCGACCTGGTGAACTGGTCACTCATCGGCCATGCCCTGGACCGCCTCGAACCCGCCGCCGACTTCGCCGTGCCGCGCCACGACCGCGGGGTGTGGGCGCCGTCGCTGCGGCACCACGCCGGACGGTTCTGGATCTTCTGGGGCGACCCCGACCACGGCATCCAGCAGATCAGCGCCGAGGACGTCCGCGGCCCGTGGACCGCGCCCCATCTGGTGAAGGCGGGCAAGGGACTGATCGACGCCTGCCCGCTGTGGGACGAGGAGACCGGCGAGGCCTATCTCGTGCACGCCTGGGCCAAGTCCCGTTCCGGGATCAAGAACCGGCTCACCGGCCACCGGATGAGCCCCGACGGCCGGGAACTGCTCGACGAGGGCAAGACCCTGATCGACGCCGACACGATCCCCGGCTGGTTCACCCTGGAGGGCCCCAAGCTCTACCGGCACGACGGCGAGTTCTGGATCCTCGCCCCGGCCGGCGGGGTGACGACGGGCTGGCAGGGCGCCTTCCGCTCCCGCGACTTCTTCGGACCGTATGAGGAGCGCGTCGTCCTCGCCCAGGGCCGTACCGGGGTCAACGGGCCGCACCAGGGCGGCTGGGTCCGCACCGCGGCGGGCGAGGACTGGTTCCTGCACTTCCAGGAGCGCGGGGCGTACGGGCGGGTCGTCCACCTCCAGCCAATGCGCTGGGACGCCGAGGACGGGGGCTGGCCGGTCATCGGCGACGCGGGCGAACCCGTATCCGTGCACCGCAAGCCGGCCGCGCCCGGCCAGCCCGCCGAGGCCCCGGCGAGCGACGACCGCTTCCCCGGCGGCCGCTACGGCAGGCAGTGGCAGTGGACCGCCAACCCCCGCCCCGGCTGGACCGTCGAGCACGGCGGGGACGGGCTGCGGCTCAGCTGCGTACGGACCGCGTACGCGCACGATCTGCGGGCCCTGCCCAACGTGCTGGTCCAGCGGCTGCCCGCCGAGACGTTCACCGCCGAGGTGGAGGTCTCCCTCGGCAGCGAGGAGCCGGGCGCCAAAGCGGGACTCGCCGTGCTCGGGGACGCGTTCAGCTGGATCGGCCTGGAGCGGTCGCGGGGCGAGGGCGTACGGCTCGTGCACCGGTACGCGGAGACGGTCGCCGAGCACGAACGGGACGCCGAACACAGCAGGCCGGCCCCCGAGGGGCGGGCCCGGCTGCGGATCGAGGCCGGTCCCGGGGCCCGCTGCCGCTTCCACGCCGACACCGGGGACGGGACCGGGTTCAGGCCCTCGGGCCAGGTCTTCGCCGCGACGCCGTGGCGCTGGGTCGGCGCCCTGCTCGGACTGTTCGCCACCGCACCCACCGGGACGGGGCCGGCCGGGACGGCCTGCTTCACCGGATTCCGCACCACCGCCTGACCGTACGAAGCCCCCCACGCAGCAACCCGTCACACCGACCCGTCACACGGACAACCGACAGAGAAGAGCCGACCATGAAGATCTCCAAGACGCAGCGGGGGCGTGCCGCGGCAGCGGTGTCCATCGCGGCGGTACTCGCCCTGACCGCCACCGCCTGCGGTGACGACGGCAGCGAGAGCGGCACCGAGGGCAGCGGCAAGGGCGAAATCACCTTCTGGGACAACAACGGCGGTCCACGCACCGCCGTCTGGACCGAGATCATCAAGGATTTCGAGAAGGCGAACCCGGACATCAAGGTCACGTACGTGCCGATCCCGATCGCCGACGTGCAGTCCAAGTACGACACGGCCATCGCGGGCGGCGGACTGCCGGACGTGGGCGGCGTGGGCACGGCCTACCTCGCCAACATGGTCTCGCAGGAGGCACTCGACCCGCTCACCGACCGGATCAAGGGCTCCGCCCTGAAGGGCAAGCTCGTCGAGGGCATGGTCGAGAGCGTCAAGGACGCGGGCGGCCGGGGCGACGACATGTACACGGTGCCGACCTCCGCGAACAACGGCGCGATCTGGTACCGCACCGACCTGTTCAAGTCCGCGGGCCTCGAAGCACCCACCACCTGGGCCGACTTCTACAAGGCGGCCGGCAAGCTCACCGACAGCAAGAGGAACAGGTTCGGCTACACCATCCGCGGCGGCGCCGGTTCCATCGCCCAGGCCATGGACGCGGCGTACGGCCAGTCCGGCATCACGGAGTTCTGGAACGGCGACAGGACGACCCTCAACGACCCGAAGAACGTCGCCGCGCTGGAGAAGTACGCCGCGCTCTACAAGAAGTCGACGCCCGCCGCCGACGTCAACAACGACTTCACCAAGATGGTCGCCCAGTGGGACACCGGCACCATCGGGATGCTCAGCCACAACCTCGGCTCCTACCAGGACCACCTGAAGGCGCTGGGCAAGGAGAAGTTCGCCGGCATCCCCAACCCGATCGGCGACGGCGGCACCCGGGTCCAGGTCTCCAACCCGGTCGACGGCCTCGGCCTGTTCCGGTCGAGCAAGAACAAGACGGCCGCCTGGAAGTTCATCGAGTTCGCCGCCTCGCACGCGTCGAACAGCAAGTGGAACGAGTCCGCGGGCGCCATCCCGGCCAACACCGAGGCCGCCAAGGACCCGTGGATCAGCGCGGCCGAGCCGACCGAGCTCGCCGCGAAGGCCCTCACCGACGGCTCCACCAAGATCGTGCAGCTGCCGTACTACCTGCCCGACTGGAACAACATCAGCAAGGCGGACAACGAGCCGGAGTTCCAGAAGCTGCTGCTCGGCAAGGTCACGGCCAAGGCCTTCCTGGACAAGATCGCCGAAGAGCTGAACAAGGCCCAGGCGGAGTGGAAGGAGATCGGCAACGGCTGATCCGGCCGGGCCGGCACCCCGGTGACCGAGTGGATCACCTGGCCGCCGGCCTGACCGCTCCACAGCGCCACAGCACGAATCCGTCACCCACCGACTCACCCTCGAAGGATCCGCCATGCCCGCACGCATGTGTCATGCTCGCGCCATTGCTCTGGTGATGGGCGGCGCCTCACTGGCCCTCGCCGTGTCCGTGCCCGCCCAGGCCACCGGACACCACCGGGGCCCCGGCCACGGCCACCCCGCTCCCCGGCACAGCGGCATCGAGCGTGCCGCACTCGCCGGGGGCGACGGCTGGGCCGCCGCCGAGGGCTCCACCACCGGTGGCGCCAAGGCGACCCGCGACCACATCTACACCGTCTCCGACCGGGCCGAACTCATCGCCGCCTTCGCGGACGCGGGCGACGCGCCCAAGATCGTCCGGATCGACGGCACCATTCACGGCAACGCCGACGCGGCCGGCGACCCGATCGACTGCGAGGCCTACCGGACCGACGGCTACACCCTGGACAAGTACCTCGCCGCCTACGACCCGGCGACCTGGGGCACCACGGAAGTACCCAGCGGACCCCTGGAGGAGGCCCGACTCGCCTCCGCCGCGCTCCAGAAGGCCGCCGTCGAGGTCGGCGTCCCCTCCAACACCACCATCGTCGGTGTCGGCGACGATGCCACCGTGATCGGCGCCAGCCTTCAGGTGCGGAACGTCTCGAACGTCATCGTCCGCAACATCTCCTTCGAGGACACCTACGACTGCTTCCCGCAGTGGGACCCCACCGACACCGAGAAGGGTGCCTGGAACTCCGAGTACGACAATCTCGTCGTCACCGGCTCCAGCCACGTCTGGGTCGACCACAACACCTTCAGCGACGGCGACCGCCGCGACTCCGACCAGCCGCGCTACTACGGCCAGTTGTTCCAGCAGCACGACGGGCTCTTCGACATCGTGCGCGGCGCCGACCTCGTCACCGTCTCCTGGAACACCCTCAAGAACCACGACAAGACCATGCTCATCGGCAACAGCGACAGTGCGGCCACCGCCGCCGTCGACCGCGGCAAGCTCCGCGTCACCCTGCACCACAACCTCTTCCAGGACCTCAACGAGCGCGCGCCCCGGGTTCGCTTCGGCGCCGTCGACTCGTACAACAACCACTTCGTCGCGACCGCGGGCAGCGTCTACGGCTACAGCTACGGCGTGGGCATGGAGTCCCGGATCGTCGCCGAGCACAACGCCTTCACACTGGCCGCGCAGGTCGACCCGGCCACCGTCATCAAGAAGTGGAAGGACTCCCCGATCACCGCCGAGGACAACTACGTGAACGGCCGCAGGACCGACCTCATCGCCGTCCACAACGCGGGCGTCCCCGAGGAGCAGCTCACCCGGGGCGCCGGCTGGACCCCGGTCCTGCGCACCCGGATCGACAACCCGCACGCCGTCCCGGGCATCGTCGACCGGGGAGCCGGGGCGGGCCGCCTGCGCTGATCCGTACCGTGCCCTCCGCGGGCGTCGCTCCCCTGTCCGAACAGGGGAGCGAGGGGGTCAAGGGGCGGACGAGGTCCCTGGTCCCTGCGCGACCAGCAGGTGGCGGGGGCCGCGGAGGACCGGGCTGCGGCGGTACGGAGGAGGGTCCGCGGCCAGCTGGAGAGGACCGAGGCTGCGCAGGAGTTCGGTCAACGCGATCTGGGTCTCGACGCGGGCCAGCGGTGCGCCGTAGCAGTTGTGGACTCCACTGCCGAAACCGAGATGCTGGTTGTCCCGGCGGGTCGGATCGAAACGGTCGGGGTCGCTGAATCGCAGCGGATCGCGGTTCCCGGAGGCGAGGACGAGGATCAGGGTCGCGCCCTTGGGGATGGTGGTGCCCGCGATCTCGATGTCGGTGAGCGGGGTACGCCGCGGCAGCAGCTGGACGGGGGGCTCGTAGCGCAGGAGTTCCTCCACCGTCGCCGGCATCAGTTCGGGCTCGCGGCGCAGCCGTGCGAGCTCTTCGGGGTGGCGCAGGAGAGTGAGCATGCCGTTGGTGATGAGGTTGACGGTGGTCTCGTGCCCGGCGATGAGGAGCAGTACCGCTGTGGTCATCACCTCCGTCTCGGTGAGGGGCCCATCGGAGCCGGAGTCGTTGACCAGTGCGGAGAGCATGTCGTCACTGGGGTGACCGCGTCGGTTCCGGGCGAGTTCTCCGAAGTAGCCGGCCATTTGCCTGCGGGCTTCGAGGGCGGTCTGCCGCTTTTGGTGCCGGTCCTGGCCGGGTGTGAGGTCGAGGCTGGTGATGATGGTGGTGGTCCAGGCGTGCATGCGGGGAATGTCGTCGTGGGGCACGCCGAGGAGGCGGCAGATGACGGTGACGGGGAGCGGGTAGGCGAAATCCTCGACGAGATCGATGCGGTCCCTGCCGAGGAGTCCGGTGATGAGCTCACGGGCGATGGCGGTGATGTCGTCGCGCAGGGCGTCGATGCGGCCGGGTGTGTGGGGCGGGCCGAAGGGGCGCATCGCGAGGCGACGGAGCCGGTCGTGTTCCGGATCGTCGACGCCGATGAAGGCCGGCGGCAGGCTGTCGTCGCGGAACACTGATTCATCCGGGTCCGTGAGGTTGCGGGGGTCGGAGCTGACCCGCGGGTCGTGGAGCAGGGCGGTGATCTCGTCGTACGTGCCCACGAGGTAGCTGCCGTCGTGCTGCCGTGCGACCTTGCTCTCGCGCAGTTCGGCGTAGAGGGGGTAGGGGTCGGCGCGATGCTCGTAGGCGGTGATCCGGTCGAAGAGGGTGTCCGAGGTCATGGGTGCTCCTGGTCATGAGGGTGCTGGTCCACCGGGCCGCCCCGGTGGACGACGGCCAGGCGCAGGTCGGGCAGATGGCCGGTGAGGGCAACGGTGGGACCGTGCGAGAGCGCTGCGGGGTCCGGGACGTCGGAGGGGACGGGCACGGGGGCCGGCGGGCCGTCGGCCGCTCCGGGACGGGGCGGGAAGGGCGCGCCCGACTCGATCAGGTGCCGGTAGTGCTCCAGCCATTTCGCGCGGTTCACACTGACCGCCGCCGTGACGCGTCCCCGGTAGCCGTAGACCGCGACCAGCCGGCCCTCCTGCGGCGAGCCCTGCGCGATCATCACCTGGTCGGAGAAGGTCGGCACACCCACGGACTTGATGTTCAGGCCGAACTGGCTCGACCAGAACGCCGGCACGGTCAGGTGCGGACGTCTGTCCGGCCCCGCGCTGACCATGTTGTGGGCGGCCACCTCGGCCTGGGCGACCGCGTTGCCCCAGTGTTCGAGGGAGATCATCTGGTACTCGAAAAGAGGATGCGGGAAGCGAGCCACGTCACCCGCGACGAAGATGTCGTCGGTCACGATCCCGTACATGTCGAAGGCACGGCATCCCGCGTCACAGGCCACGCCCCGGGGACCGGCCGCGAGCCCCGACCCGGTCAGCCATTCCGTGTTGCGGACGGCGCCCAGGGCGACAACGGCGACATCGGCGTCGATCCGGCTGCCGTCGGACAGCTCCGCGCCCGTGAGACGGCCGTCGGTGCCACGGAGCTCGCTCACGGTCACCCCGCAGCGCAGGTCGACCCCGTGTGCGCGCTGCGCGTCGGCGGCGAGTGCGCCCAGCCTTCCCCCGAGCGCGCCGACGAGCGGTGCGGGCCCCCGCTCGACGACCGTGACCTCAAGGCCACGCTCCCGGCAGGCCGAGGCGATCTCCGACCCGGTGAATCCGGCGCCGATCACCAGGACCCGTCGGGGTCCGGCGTCCAGCCGATCGGCCAGCCGGCCGGCGTCGTCGACGGTGCGCAGCGTGAGGACCCCGTCCAGTGCGGCCTGCTCCGGGTGCGGCCAGGGACGTGCCCGGGTCCCGGTGGCGATCAGCAACCGGTCGTAGCGCAGCCGGTCGCCATCGGCGAGCAGCACGCGTTTCACGGAAGGATCGAGGCCGGTGGCCGACACCCCGAGTCGCCACCGCGCGTCCACCGCCCTGCGGCGCGGCAGACCGACGTCCTGTGCGCGAACCCGGCCGAGAAGCACCTGTTTGGACAGTGGCGGCCTGTCGTACGGGGGCCGGGGTTCGTCCCCGACGATGGTCAGCTCACCGGCGAACCCTTTCGCCCGCAGGGTCTCGGCCGCCCGCAGCCCGGCCAGCGACGCCCCGACGACGACGATCCGCCCGCCGCGCGGCTCACCGGTCATCGGCACTCGCGAGCTCACCGGGGAGGATGGCCTGAACCGGGCAGGCCGCCACTGCCCGCCGCACACGTTCCTGCTGTTCCGGGGGGACAGCAGGCAGATACATCAGCGTCTCCTCGCCATGGAGTTCGAAGACCTCCGGTGCCATGAACACACACTGCGCATACGCCTGGCAGCGGTTGAGGTCGACAACGATCTGCATCCCGGTCCACATCCTTGTGTCGTCTCCGTCCTACCGTCCCCGGCACGCCTACGCCGCCCGGGATGGGCCAGGGGAGGACTGCGGGACCTCCGTCCGGGTAACGGGGAAGCCTCCGGCGGGCCGGAATCCTGACAGCGGCGTCCGGTCCGAGGCGTGCGGCCACAGGCGTCCGCTCAGTGGCGTACGGTCAGTGGTCCGGGCCGAACCGGTCGCCCACCGAGGCCCGTTGGCCGGAGGCCCGGACCGCGTGCGCGCTCAGGTAGTCGCCCGACGCGTCCCGCTCGCCCTCCGCGTGGTTGTACTGCCCGGCGAAGGTGTGCGTACCGGCCGGTACGGTGCGCCCCGGCCTCAGGGCCCACCGGTAGACGAGGAAGCCGCCGTCCTCGGTCGCCGACACGGTGAAGTCCCGCTCGGGCAGCGAACGCCAGGAACCGGTGCTGGTCACCCCGCCGGTCAGCGCGATCCGCAGTTCGACGGTGAGCGAGGAGAGCGGCTCGTCCGTCCGCAGCGTCACATTGCTCTGCGCCCAGTACGCGTTGCTGTGCGGGTCGACGGCGCCGTCCGTCCACAGCGGGCCGTCCTCGGTGCGCAGCCCACCGCGGGCCGTGCCCCTGGTGGCGCCGGCGGACGGTGTCGCGGTGGAGGCCGGCGGGGCCGCCACCCGCTCCCCGCGCGGCCCGTCCCCGCCGGCGGAGGTGACGGCGACGGCGCCGACCGCCAGCACCCCGCAGACCGCCGCCGTCGCCCCGGCGACCCGCAGCCACGGCGTCGCGGCACGCGGCGGGCGCACGACACGCGCCGAGGGGCGGCCCCGGGCCATCCCGCGCTCGACCCGGGCGCGCATCCGCTCCCGGTCCGGGCGGTGCGCCTCGGCGGCGCCCCGCAGCCGCCGGGGCAACTCCTCGTCCATCACTGGCTTCCTCCGGTGCGCTGCGCCGCGACGGCCACGTGTACGTGCGCGGCGGGCGTATCGGGACCGAGCAGCCGCTGCAGTTCCGCGACGGCGCGCGAGGTCTGGCTCTTCACCGTACCCACCGAGATCCCGAGCACCAGCGAGGTGTCCCGCTCCGAGAGGTCGAAGGCGTGCCGCAGCACCACGCAGGCGCGCTTGCGGAACGGCAGCCTGCGCAGCGCCCCCTGGACGTCGACCACCGCCGACACGTCCGGATCGTCGACCGCGTATCCGTCCCCGCCGCCGCGCGGCGCCCAGAACAGCGCGATCCGGCGGCGTTCGCGCACCGCGCTGCGGATCCGGGTCCTGGCCAGGTTGGCGACCACCCCGCGCGCGTACGCCACCGGATGGTCGGCGTTCCTGACCCGGTCCCAGCGGTGCCAGAGCGCCAGCAGGGCATCGGCGGCCAGATCGTCGGCGGCGTCGGCCTCACCGGTCAGCAGGTGTGCGAGCCGGGCGAGTTCGGCGTAATGGGCCTCGAAGAACTCATGGAACTCGGCGGCAGCGGCATCGTCGGTGTCGATGGATGTGCCCACAGCTACCTCGTCCCTGCGCTCGAATGCCGGTGCGGGTGCCGGTCCCGGCTGTGTACGTTCCCGGACGCCGCCCACGGTGTGCGGGCGGGGCGAGAGCGTACCAGCGCACCCCGGAAGCGCTTCGACGCGGGTGCGTAACCAAGTAAGACGTAACACGGCGAAAACCTGAAGGGCCCGGGACGCGGCGAACGCCCCGGTACCCCGAACCGGGGTACCGGGGCGTCATGTTCCTCCGGTCACCGCTGGAGCGCGGCCTTCATCATCTTCTGGGCGATCGGGGCCGCGAGGCCGTTGCCGCTGACCTCCGACGCCGCCGAACCCGAGTCCTCCACGATCACGGCGACCGCGACCTCCTGGCCGCTGGACCTGTCCTTCGCGTACGAGGTGAACCAGGCGTACGGGGTGTTGCTGTTGCCCACGCCGTTCTCCGCCGTGCCCGTCTTGCCGCCCACCTCGGCGCCGTCGATCCGGGCGTTGGTGCCGGTGCCCTGCTCCACGACGGTCACCATCGCGCTGCGCAGCTGCTTGGCGGTGGACTCGGAGACGACGCGCTTCATGTCGCCGTCCGCGAAGTCCTCCAGCGTGCCGCCCTCGGAGTCCGTCACCTTGGAGACCATGTGCGGTGCGGCCAGCTCACCGCCGTTGGCGAGGGTCGCGGAGACCATCGCCATCTGGAGCGGGGTCGCGGTGACCTCGAACTGGCCGATGCCCGTCAGTGCCGTCTGCGCGTCGTCCATCTTGGCCGGGTAGACGCTCTTGTAGGCCCTGACCGGCACATCGAGGTCCTCCCTGTTGAAGCCGAACTTCTCGGCCATCGCCCGCACCTTGTCCTGGCCGAGATCGGCGGCGACCTTGCCGAAGACGTTGTTGCACGAGTACTGGAGCGCCACGCGCAGCGTCGCGTTCTCGCAGGGGGCGGAGGCGCTCTCGTTCTTCAGGGGGGTGCTGGTGCCGGGCAGCGTGTAGGGCATCGGACTCTTCGTGGCCTCGTCGACCGAGCTGTACAGCCCGTTCTCCAGCGCGGCGGACGCCACCACCAGCTTGAACGTCGAACCGGGCGCCAGCGGCTGCCGCAGTGCGCGGTTGACCAGTGGCTTGTCCGGGTCCGCGAGCAGCTTCTTCCAGGTGTCGCCGTCCGTCGTCCCGCTGATGTCGGACGGGTCGTAGGAGGGCGAGGAGACCATCCCCAGGATCTGCCCGCTCTTCGGGTCGATCGCCACGGCCGCGCCCTTGTCGTCACCGAGGGCGTCGTGCGCCGCCTTCTGCACGTCCGGATCGATCGTGGTCAGCACACTGCCCGGATCGGCCTTCTCGCCTGTCACCACGTTCAGGGGGTTCTTCAGCCGGTCGTCGGTGCCGTCCAGCACATGGCTGTAGATCCCTTCGAGCTGGGTCGAGCCGTAGGCCTGTGAGCTGTATCCGGTGACGGCGGCGTAGAGGCCGTCCTGCTTGTAGGTGCGCTTGTACGCGAGATCGCTTCCCTCCGTCCTCCTCGATCCGGTGACCGGCGAGCCGGCCACGATGATGTCCCCGAGCGGCTGCGCGTACTGCGCGATGGTGTTCCGCCGGTTGTGGTCGTTGTCTGCGAGCGCCCGTGCCTGGTACGCCTGCACCCAGGTCGCCCGCCCCAGCAGGGCGAGGACCAGCAGCAGGCAGAAGACCGAGGCGCGCCTTATGGTCTTGTTCATCCCGTAGGGGGACGTGCGGGGTGCGGCGCGGCGTTCCCGGGTGTGCCGCTTCTCACCCATTCCTCATCGTCGCCGCCGTGTCCCCGGCTCAGCCCGGGGTGATGAACCCCGACTCGTAGGCCGCGATGACCGCCTGGGTGCGGTCCCGGGCACCGGTCTTCGCGAGGACGCCCGCCACATGGGTCTTCGCCGTCGCCGGGCCCACCCGCAGCCGCGCGGCGATCTCCGCGTTGGTGAGCCCGGCCGCCATCAGCCGCAGGACGTCCGACTCCCGGTCGGTGAGCCGGGCCACCCAGGCGGGTGCGGCGGACGGCTGCCGCCTCCCGTACTCGGCCGCCAGGCCCCGTACCGCCGCGGGGAAGAGCAGCGAGTCGCTGCGGGCCACCAGCCGCACCGCCTGCACCAGTTCCTCGGCCGCGGCCCGCTTGAGGAGGAAGCCGGCGGCCCCGGCGCGCAGCGCCTCGTACACGTAGGAGTCGTGTTCGAAGGTGGTGACGACGATGATGCGGGGGGCCGGGTCGAGCGTGGCCAGGATCAGCTCGGTGGCTCGGATGCCGTCGGTCTCCGGCATCCGCACATCCATCAGCACCACGTCGGGGCGCAGTTCGCGCACCACGGAGACGGCCTCGGCGCCGGTCGAGGCCTCGCCGACGACCTCCAGTCCGCTCTCGGCGTCCAGGATGACCCGCAGGGCGGTACGGACCATGCGCTCGTCGTCGGCGACGACGACCCGGACCGACGTGCTCATGGCCGCCCCCTTCCGGGAGTGCGCAGGGGGAGGCAGGCGGTCAGCCGCCACCCGCCGTCGTGCGGTCCGGCCCCGGTCCGGCCGCCGAGCAGTACGGCGCGCTCGGCGATGCCGTGCAGCCCGTGGCCGCCACCGGGGCGCAGCGGGGGAGGCCGTTCGGGCAGCGGACTGTCCATGACGATCTCCAGTTCCTCCGTGTGCACCGTGATCCGCAACCGGACCGGCGCACCGTGCCCGCCGTGCCGCAGCGCGTTGCTCAGCCCCTCCTGCACGATCCGGTACGCCTCGCGCGCCACGGCCTTGGCCACCGCGCCCTGGTCGCCCTCGGCGGAGTACGAGACGGGCACCCCGCAACGCGCCAGCAGCCCGTCCAGCGCGTCGAGCCCCGGGCCCGCCGGACCGGCGGCGTCCTCGGCGCCCTGCCGCAGCAGCCCGAGCACCGAGTCGAGCTCGCCGACCGTGCGCCGCGTCGTCTCCTCGATCGCGGTCAGCGCCTCGCGGACGAACTCCGGGTCGCTGTCCAGCACCCTGCGGGCCGCGCCCGCCTGGAGGGTGACGGCGCTGAGCGCGTGGCCGACCGAGTCGTGCAGTTCCCGGGCCAGTTGGTTGCGTACCGCGAGAGCGGCCGCCCGGCGTTCGGCGGCGGCCAGCCGGTCGTCGGGGGTCGGCCCCAGCAGCACCGGCGCCCGGTTCGCCAGCAGCGCCCCGGCCGCCGCCGCACAGCCGGCCATCGCCGCCAGCATCGCGATCCCGGCGAGCGGTGCCAGGGCCAGGAGCCACGGTCGGTCCAGCGCCTGCGGCACGTCCAGCGCCGGGGAGTCGCGCACGGTCGAGAGGAACGGCAGCACGCTCACGCCCACCGCGAAGGGGGTCAGCGCCAGCGTCATGCCGCTGATGATGCCGCCGAGCGCCACGTGCAGGGTGTACCAGAGCGCCGCGCGGGCCCGCGCCTGCCGGGTCCTGGCCGGCCCGTCGGCGAGCGGCCGGTCCGGCGGCAGACCGCACAGGGCGCGGGCGGCGGCCACCGACAGCGGCCGGGCGAGCGGGAAGAGCGCGGTCACCGCGGCCATCGGCAGGGCGAAGCCGAAGGCGGTCAGCTGGTTGACTGGTGAGCTGAAGACATTGGCGTCCGCACTGTACGAGCCGACGATCACCGTGCCGACCAGGAAGTACGGCATCAACAGGGCGCCGCCGATGATCAGGTGCAGCCACCGCAGCCGGGCCCGCCGCCCGAGCAGCGGCGTCACGCCCGGAGGCCGGACGGCGGCCGCGTACCGGCCGCGCGCTCGGTCAGGAAGTACGCGCCCAGGGTCACCACCAGCGTTCCGACCAGCATCTGCACAGCGTAGGTCAGCACCAGGGCGGGGGTGGGCCGATGGGCCATGTCGTCGATGTTGCTCAGCGCGGCGAGGCCCATCCAGCCGCCCCAGCAGCCCACCGCGCCGGAGCCGCCCCAGGCCAGCGCGAGCGGCACCCGCAGCGGCAGCGCGGAGTTCCGGCGGAAGGCGAGGAGCACGACCCCGGCGACGGCGGCGGCGGCGAAGAGGACGTCGACCGCGTCGACGACGCGGGAGCCGCTGTTGCTCTCCGCGATCAGGGCCTCGTTGAGCCCGGCGGTCGATCCGGCGGCCCAGAGCAGATGCATGGTGCCGGGGATCAGGGCGACCAGCGAGGCGGCGACGGCGGCGGCCCTCAGAGCGGGGGCCGTGGGGCTGGCGGGCAGCTCGCGCAGCGTGCCCTGCCAGAGGTGGCCCCAGCGGTCCTTCGCGTACAGCGCGAAGAGGGTTCCCAGGGTCAGGCCCTGGATGATGAAGCCGGTGTAGACGACGGCGAAGACCCATTCGTCCAGGAAGGGCCGGGCGGAGCCGCCGCTGCCGGTGATCTCACCGCCCAGGGCCTGGACCAGCAGCTGAAGCGGATAGCCGGTCATGATCGGCAGCAGCAGACCGGTCGCCACCCACATCGGCAGAACGAGCGGCCAGGCGGGCACCCGCCGGCCCCAGGACTGGGTGAGCAGCAGGGCGATGACCACCACCGCGCTGTCCATCAGGACCGAGATGCCGTTGGCGACGATCATCGTGGTGCGGTGGTCGAGGAGCGAGCTGCCCTCGGGCATCCCGATGCGACTGCCCGAGATCCAGGCGGCCTTGAGCACGATGTAGGGCAGGCAGGAGATGATCGCGAGGGTGCGGAGCCAGCTGCGGAGCCGGCCGGTAACCGGTGCCGGGGCAGGCGCGAGCGGTGTCTGTGTCATGCGGCCCACGCTTCCGCGCGGCCCGCACGCGCACGTCATGCCGGGCGACGATCCGCCTCCGCCGAGCGGCGGAGCCCGGCCGGCGGCGCGGGCTCACCCGGGCAGGGTGAACAGCAGCTCGTCCGTTTCCTCGCCGCGGGCGTGCGCGTAGCCGTGGTCCTTGCCCGTCACGGTGAACCCGCACTTCTCCAGTACCCGCCGCGATCCCGTGTTGTCGGCCGCGGCACGCGCGTACAGCGGGCGCTCGGGTACGGAGCCGAGCAGCGCCCGCAGCGCCGCGGTGGCCAGTC
Organism: Streptomyces sp. NBC_01260; assembly: GCF_036226405.1. Classification (NCBI taxonomy): domain Bacteria; kingdom Bacillati; phylum Actinomycetota; class Actinomycetes; order Kitasatosporales; family Streptomycetaceae; genus Streptomyces; species Streptomyces sp. NBC_01260. The sequence goes on from NZ_CP108464.1 coordinate 6,700,983, forward strand.
CGCGGCCCCAGTGCGCCCGGTCGATCCAGTAGGTGACCTGGCGGCTGTCCGGCGGTCCGTAGACTCCGGCGTTGCCGACCACCGCACCGTCGGCGAGCACGGTACGCATCACGACCGACGCGTCGGCCAGGACGCGGCCCCAGTGGGCGTCGAACGCGTGCCGGTCGGTGGGGTCCTCGGCGGTGAAGGCGGCCGTGCGGACCGACTCCGGGTCGGCCATCCAGGCGAAGAACAGCGGCAGATCGCCGTCCCGCACCGGGCGCAGCGAGACATCCACGGTCAGAGCCTCCGGGTCGCGAGCGTCAGCCGGTCGCGGGCGTCGAACAGCGCGTCCTTGACCATCTGCTCGTGCGCGGGCGTGAGCCGGGCGACCGGCACCGAGCAGCTGACGGCGTCACGGGCCGGGGTACGGTACGGGATCGCGACACCGAAGCAGCGCAGCCCCAGGGTGTTCTCCTCGCGGTCCACCGCGTATCCCTGCTCGCGGATCAGGTGCAGCTCCTCGATGAGCTTCTCCCGGTCGGTCAGGGTGTGCTCGGTCAGCGCGGGCAGCGTCTCGGGCAGCATCTTGCGCACCTGCTCGTCACTGTGGGTGGCCAGCAGCGCCTTGCCGAGCGAGGTGGAGTGCGCGGGCAGCCTGCGGCCGACACGGGTGAAGGGGCGCAGATAGTGCTGGGACTGGCGGGTGGCGAGGTACACCACGTTCGTCCCGTCGAGACGGGCCAGGTGGATGGTCTCCGTGGTGTCGTCCGAGAGCCGGTCCAGGGTGGGGCGGGAAGCCGCCACCACCTCGTCGCCGTCGATGTACGAGGTGCCGACCAGCAGCGCCCGTACCCCGATCCCGTACCGCGTCCCGGTCGCGTCCGTCTCCACCCAGCCCAGCTCGACCAGGGTGCGCAGCAGCATGTAGAGGCTGGACTTGGGGTAGCCGACGGCCTCCTGCACCGCGGCGAGCGAGTGCATGCCCGGCCGTCCGGCGAAGTACTCCAGCAGCTCCACCGTCCGTACCGCGGACTTGACCTGTGCCCCACCAGACTCGGCAACCGACATCGCCCTACGCCCCTTCCAGCCCACTTACGAAACCTGCGACTTCTTGCCAACACCGAACGCCCGGAAATAGAGTCGCTTCATATTCACGATCAGGAACTCTGTTCAGAATACCGAACATCTTCTGATGTGTGGCAGTGGAGCGGAAGGAAACACGGTGGCAGCAGCACCAGTCTGGAGCGTCGACCCCCGCACCGGGAACCCGCGTGAGCAGGTTGCGGTGGAGGCTACGGCGGAGGAGGTCGACCGGGCGGTCCGGGCCGCCCACGCCGTACGGGCCTCGCTCGCCGACCGCACCGTGCGCGCCGCGTTCCTGCGCACAGCGGCCGATCTGCTCGCCGAGGCGGGCGAGCACGTCATCGAGGCCGCCGACGCCGAGACGGCGCTCGGCCCGGCCCGGCTCACCGGCGAACTCGCGCGCACGGCAGCCCAGTTGAGGGCCTTCGCGGAGGTCGTGGACGAGGGCGCGTTCCTCGACATCCACATCGACCACGAGGATGCCACCCGCACCCCGCCGTGGCCCGATCTGCGCCGCTACAAGATCCCGCTCGGCGTCGTCGCCGTCTACGCGGCCAGCAACTTCCCGCTCGCCTTCTCCGTCCCCGGCGGCGACACCGCCAGCGCCCTCGCGGCCGGCTGCCCCGTCGTCGTCAAGGCGCACCCCGACCACCCGGCGACCTCCGAACTCTGCGCCTCCGTGCTGCGCAGGGCCGCCGCCCAGGTCGGACTCCCCGAGGACGTCCTGATCCTGCTGCACGGTTTCGAGGCGGGCGTCGAACTGGTCCGCCACCCGCTCGTCAGCGCCGCCGGCTTCACCGGCTCGGTGCGCGGCGGACGCGCCCTCTTCGACGCGGCGGCGGCCCGGCCCGCCCCCATCCCGTTCCACGGTGAGCTCGGCTCCCTCAACCCCGTCGTCGTCACCGAGGCGGCCGCCGCCGAGCGCGGCGAGCAGATCGGTGCCGGTCTCGCGGGCTCGATGACCATGGGCGCCGGCCAGTTCTGCACCAAGCCCGGATTCGTCCTGGCCCCCGCGGGCGAGACCGGCGACCGGCTGCTGAAGTCGCTCACCGAGGCGGTCAGCGACACCGAGGCGGGCGTCCTGCTCGACCACCGGATGCGCGACGCCTTCCTCGCCGGAGTGCGCGAGCGCGCCGGACTCCCGGACGTGGAAGCCCCGGTCACCCCCGGAGCGGGCGGCGAACACACCGTCGCGGCCGGCTTCCTGACCGTACCGGCGGCACTGCTCACCACCGAGGGCCCGCACGACGCCCTCCTGGAGGAGTGCTTCGGCCCGGTCACCGTTGTGGCCCGCTACGCCTCCCAGGACGAGATCACCGCGGTCCTCTCCCGGCTGCCCGGCAACCTCACCGCCACCCTCCAGATCGCCACCGAGGAGGCCGACGGCAGCGCCGCCGCACTCCTCGCCGCGCTCACCCCGCTGGCCGGACGCGTCCTGGTCAACGGCTGGCCGACCGGCGTCGCCGTCGCCCCCGCCCAGCAGCACGGCGGCCCCTACCCGGCCTCCACCTCCACCTCCACCTCGGTCGGCGCCACCGCGATCGAGCGCTGGCTGCGCCCGGTCAGCTACCAGAGCACCCCCGAGGCGCTGCTCCCGCCGGAGCTCCGCGAGGACAACCCGCAGGGCCTGCCGCGCCGGGTGGACGGACGCCGCGCATGACCCTGCGAATTCCCGAACTCCCCTTCGGCCTCGAACCGTTCGGCCCCGCGGCCGGGTGGAGCTACCAGGACGGCACCCTGTCCGCCCGCGCGGGCGCCCGGCAGGACCGCTTCGTCCCGCCGGGCGGCGCCGCCCTCGACCCCGACAGCGACGCACCCCGGCTGCTGGGCGCCGCCCCGGAGGGCGACTTCCAGCTGATCGCCCGGGTCCGGGTCGGCTTCGCCGCCGCCTTCGACGCGGGGGTCCTCTACCTCCACGTCGGCGACCGCGAGTGGGCCAAGGTCTGCCTGGAGCTCTCCCCGGACCGCCCCACCATCTGCACCGTCGTCACCCGGGGCCACTCCGACGACGTCAACTCCTTTGTCGTGGACGGCGACAGCCACTGGCTGCGGCTGAGCCGTACCGGCAACGCCTTCGCCTGCCACGCCTCCGCCGACGGCGAGAAGTGGACCTTCGTCCGCGTCTTCGCCCTGGGCACCCCGGAGCAGGCGGCCGCCGCGTCCGTCGGCTTCCTGGTCCAGTCACCCACGGGGGACGGCTGCGAGGCCTCCTTCGACCGGATCGCGTTCCGCCCGACGGGCCTCGCCGACCTCCGCGACGGCAGCTGACCCAAGTCCCGCCGTGCGGGCTCGTCCGTGCCGCGTGGTGCTGTCCTGACGGACCTGCACCACGCGGCACGACCACAGGCGGCGGCGCACCCCCGAACGGCCGCCGTGCAGAGGGCAGGTGGCTTCCCCGCGCGACCGCCGTCGTACCCTGCCGGGAACCGCTTCACCTCAGCCGTCGACCGGGAGCCCCGCGTGAGCGATCAGCCTGGCCCGCAGACCAAGAAGCCCTTCCTGTACGTCGTCGTGTGCGCGGCCGGAATCGCCGGCGACGTTCACGAGCTGATCACGGCCGCCCAGCGGGCGAACTGGGACGTGGGCGTCGTCGCCACCCCGCAGGGCCTCGGCTTCATCGACGCGGCGGCGGTGGAGGCCCGGACCGGCTACCCGATCCGCTCGGCCTGGCGCGCACCCGGTGACCCGCGACCGCTCCCGCCCCCCGACGCGATCGCGGTGGCCCCGGCCACGTTCAACACCATCAACAAGTGGGCGGCCGGAATCTCCGACACCCTGGCCGTGGGCATCCTGTGCGAGGCGTACGGCCTGGGCATCCCCACCGCCGTCCTCCCGCACCTGAACTCGGCCCAGGCCGCGCACCCCGCGTACCGGCTGAGTCTGGACCGGCTGCGCGGAATGGGCGTCATGATCGGCTCGTACGAACCCCACTCACCGAAGGCCGGCGGCGGGGGCGGCCGCTTCCGCTGGGAGGAAGCGCTGGAACTGCTCACTCCGAGGCTGTCCGCGCAGGCCTGATCAGCAGCGCCGTGATGACGTGCCACCTGGTGCTACCGCGGTCGCTATGAGTCCTGGCCGAGTGGACCGAGACCGGCGTGCGGCTTCGCCGGCACGAGGTCCTGCTGGCGAGGCTCCGCCGAGCAGACGCGCTGGACTTCTCCCGGAGATCCCGGTGGTCACGCCGAGCAGGTGCCCCCGCCCGCGCCGCCGGAGCCGGCGTGCGACGGCGGTGACGCTGCTTGGCCCTCCCGTTCCACCACCTCCGGCCGGCTGTGCTCGTTGTCGCGGAGGCGGGACATCTGCGCGCCTTGCCCCGCAGTGGGTGTGCGTCCACCCGGTCGGCGAGCCGGCCCTCAAGATGCCGATGAACAGAGTCCGTATCGTCCCGGCGGACGCGCGCTCCGCGTCCTGCGAGGAGTCGAGCCGCTACCACGGACCGAACCAACTCCCCTTCGCAGTGAAGAAATTACGCCCCCGACCCGGCAACCCCCAGCTCCCCGGCGACGACAACAGAGGGACAGCGGCCGCCAAACGGACGCACCGAGACGCGTTCGAGCCGCTCAGTACAGCACCCTCCCCGCACGTCGTCGTACCGAAGGGACATCATGCGCACCCACCTCCGCACCCGTAGCCGCCGCCTCACGGCCCTCGCCGCCGGGACAGTCGCCGTCGTCGCCGTCGCCATGCTTCCGGGCTCCGCCGGGGCCGCCGAATCCTCCCCGGTGGGCTACGGGGCCGGCACGACCGGCGGCGGCAGCTCCTCCGCCGTGACCGTCACCAGCCTCGCCGCGTTCAAGACGGCCGTCACCGGCACCGCCGCCAAGACGGTCAAGGTCAGCGGGATCATCTCGCTGAGCGGCCAGGTCGACGTCGGCTCCAACACCACGGTGCTCGGCGTCGGTTCGTCCTCCGGGTTCACCGGTGGCGGGCTGCGGCTGAAGAACTCGACGAACATCGTGATCCGCAACCTCAACATCAGCAAGCCGGTGGCCCCCGCCGACGGGATCACCGTGCAGAAGTCCACCAAGGTGTGGATCGACCACAACACCTTCTCCGCCGACCGCGACCACGACAAGGACTACTACGACGGTCTGCTCGACATCACCCACGCCTCCGACCAGGTCACCGTCTCCTGGAACACCTTCAAGGACCACTACAAGGGCAGCCTGGTCGGCCACAGCGACAGCAACGCGAGCGAGGACACCGGCCATCTCCGTGTGACCTACCACCACAACTACTTCAACAACGTCAACTCCCGTATTCCCAGCCTCCGTTTCGGCACCGGTCACTTCTACGACAACTACGTCGTGGGCGCCTCGACGGCGGTGCACTCCCGGATGGGCGCGCAGATGCTGGTGGAGAACAACGTCTTCCGCAGCACCGGGGTCGCCATCACCACCATCCGTGACAGTGACAAGGACGGATACGTCGTGGAGCGCGGCAACGACCTCGGCGGCGCGGCCACCGAGATCTCGCAGGTGGGTACGTTCACCCAGGCGCCGTACTCGTACACCGCCGAACCGGCCTCGTCCGTCGTCTCCTCGGTGACCGGCGGGGCGGGAGCCGGCAAGATCTAGCCGATCACCGGCGGACCGGGCCCCCGCCCCACCGGGGCCCGGTCCGCCACCTCGGGCCGGGCGAGGTCGAGTTGAGCACGGCCGAGGGTGGACCCGGCCGCAACCTCCGGATGGCCCGGCGCGTCCTCTTCACCATGATCCGAACTGCTACGCCCGCCGATCTCGACGCGATAGTCCACCTGCACACCGAGGCACGCGCCACCTACTACCGAGGCCACCTCCCGGAGGAGGAGTACGCGGGCTCCGAGGAGGTCGGCCGCAGCCGGGACGGCTGGGCGCGCGCCATGGGCCGGGACGACGCCACCGTGCTCTGCGCCGAACGGGACGGCGTCCTCGCGGGAATCGCGGCCCACTCCGTACGCGACGGCGTCACGCACCTCACCCAGCTCCATGTGGCACCGGCCCACTGGCGCGAGGGCATCGGGACCGAGTTGCACGCCGCGTGCGTGGCGGCCTGGCAGCGGGACGGGGTGCTGGAAGCCCGCCTGGAGGTGTTCGTCCACAACACCCGCGCCCAGTCGTTCTACGTGGCCCGCGGCTGGGCCCCCGATCCGGTACACCCCCGCGCGGGCACCCATCTGGTGCTGCGCCTGGCGGTTCCGGCCGCCCCGTACCCGCCGCGCTGACCGGCTCCCGGGCGTCACTGAGCGCGGGCCCGGCGCCATTGGGACCGGAGCCGGGCCCGGGGGCCCATGACGGTGGGCCCCCGGGGGTCGTAGCCTGAGGAATCGTCATCCCGGGCACGGGCTGCGTAGTTGGGGGACTGGGCATGTCTGCGATTGGTGGCATATCCGCGTACGGAGGCGTCGGACCGGCACCCGGGTCCGGGCGGCGGGCACTGCCGCGCGCCATGGGCGCGGCCCGGTTGCTGCTGCACGTCCTCTTCGGTGCGACGCTGCTGGGCGCCGTCGGCCTGTTCGGCTCCGCGCTCGCCGCCGACGCGGTGGACGGTGTCGTCCTCGGGTTGCTGCTGTACGGGGCCGTTCCGGGCGTCGTGGGGTGGCTGCTGTCGCGGCGCGTGTGGACCGGCGGCAGGGGTGTGTGGGGCGGACTGGTCGCCGTACAGGTGTGGTTGATCCTCGGCGGCGCCGCCAATGCCGTCGACGGATCGGTGCACGGCTTCACGCAGGTGTTCCTGCCGGTGCTCATCCTGGTGTTCCTGACCCGGGCGGAGAGCCGTGCCTGGTTCCGCCTGCCGGAGCGGGAGCGGGAGAACGAGCCGGAGTTCTCCTTCGCCCACATGATCACGTGGCGTCGCGACCGGGGACAGTCCTCCCTGGAGTACCTGGGACTGGTCATGGTCGTCGTGGCCATCGTCGGTGCCCTGCTGCTGAGCGGTGTGGGCGGCCAGATCACGGGCCGCATCCAGGCCGCGATCTGCTCGCTCACGGGCACGTCCTGCCCGGTGACGGGCACCGGCAGCGACTCGGTGAACGCGGGTGACTCGGCCGGCGGCGCGGGTGCGGGCGGTGCGGATGCCGGTGGTGCGGACACGGGTGGCGCCGACCCGGGCGCCACGGTCGTCGGCGGCGCGGACGCGGGCGGCGCGTCCAGCGGCACCGGCGGGGCGACCGGCACGGGCGGGGCGAGTGGAACCGGCGGCACGGACGGCAGCAGCGGCGGTGCGAACGGCAAGACCACCGACGGCAGCACCACGACCGGCGGGGCGGGCGGCTCCTCCGACTCCGGCTCCTCCGACTCCGGCTCCTCCGGCGGCAGCGACTCGGGCGGCAGCGACCCCGGCGGCAGTGACCCCGGTGGTGGCGACTCGGGTGGTGGCGACTCGGGTGGTGGTGACTCGGGTGGTACGGCCGGTCCCGATGGGCCCGGCACGGACACCTATCCCGAGACCGCCGCCGAGCCCGAGGCCGAATACGACGACGTTTCCGCACCCGGTGAGGACGACTCGGGGGACTCCGGCGACGGCGGCGGGGAGAAGAAGGAGGACTGCGGCGGCTGGGGCTTCTTCGGCTGCGCCTGGGACCGCGGAACGCAGGTCGTCAAGGGCGTCGCCGTGGACGGTGTCTGGGGCGATGTGACGGGGGTCGTCGACCTCTTCAAGCCCTCGACGTGGTCCGGCATCGCCGGCTACGGCAAGCAGCTCGGCAGCCAGTGGATGGACGACACCAAGGACGCCGGGAACAAGTGGAGCAAGGGCGACTACTTCGGCTCGGCGTGGGACTACGGCAAGGCGTCGTTCAACACCGTGGTGAAGGTCGGCGACGACATGTTCGTCGGCGACGACGTGCGCGAACGGTGGAACAACGGGCAGAAGACCCGGGCCGTCACGGACGTCGTGTGGAACGTCGGGTCCCTCTTCATCCCCGGGTACGACGTCGCGAAGGTCGTCGGCAAGACCAGCAGGCTCGGCAAGATCGGGAAGATCGCCGCCGATGTGGCGGAGGCCGCCGAGGACGCGGGCAAGGCGTCGCGCAGGGCCCGCAAGGCCGCCGAGGCCGGAGATGTCAACGGCGCCCGCAAGGCGGCGAAGGAGGCCGACGACGCGGCGGACAAGGCCGAGGACTCGGCCCGCAAGACCGGCTGCACCATCGCGTTCGGCCCCCTGACCCGCTACGCGGGCTCCGGTGTCGCCGGGGCCGGGACCGGTGTGCTCGCCGCGGGCCCGCCGGACCGTGTGGTCCTTGCCGACAGCGGTTGCGACAAGGAGGCCGAGGCCAAGGCCAAGGAGGCCCGCGACCAGGAACGCGCGGCCTGGACGGACAAGAAGCGCGCCGAGGAGAAGGACCGCGCCGCCAAGGCGCTGGAGAAGAAGAAGCCGTGGCCGGACGCCAAGCGCAACGACACCTCCGACCCGCGCAACTACAACTCCCCGGACTGGGCCAAGGACCTGAAGGACCGGGAGCTCGGCTCCGCCGACGCCGGCGACGGGTACTGGGGGAGCCGCGACCGCAACCCCAAGCCCAACTGGAAGAACGAGTCCTGGCTGCGGTACCAGGAACAGATCACCGGCACCAAGCGCGGCAACGAGTACATCGTCGCCAACCCCAAGGAGGGCAAGCCGCCGGTGGAGTACGACGGCTGGGACTCCGGCCGGCAGACCTTCCTGGAGGCGAAGAACGGCTACAAGAGCTACCTGAAGAAGGGGGACAGCGGAACGCTCACCGACTCCGGCCGGGAGAAGTTCATCAAGGAGGCGACGGAGCAGGTCAGCGCCTCCGGCGGGCGTACGGTCGAATGGCACTTCTCCGACCCGGACGTCGCCAAGGCGGCCAGGAAGGCGTTCCGTGACAAGGGACTTCCGATCAAGGTCGTCTACAGCAAGCAGAACCCGGCCAAGAGCACCAGGAAGCCCGGGGCCTTCGACTGAGGGCCGGCCAGCGGTCCCGCGCGTACTGGGTGGGCGCGGGCGTCGCGGCTGTGGTCGCGCGCCCGCCAGGGATCACGGGACATCCCTTAGCCTGGGCGCGCGCCGGTCCGCACGTGCGGTTGCGGGCGGGACCTACGACGGCTCACAACGGTGGAGGCAGGACATGCGACGTGTGGTGCGGGGCTTCTGGGGACCCCGGAAGGAGTCGATCCCGGAGCTCGCGGGTCGCTGGAAGACCATGCTGGACGCGCTTCCCGCACTGCTCCCGGCGGCGGGTTCCGCCCCGGCGGGGCAGCCGTGGACCTGGACCGAGCACCACGGGTCCGGCCGTCCCACGCGACTGCGGCCCGATGAGGCGGAACTGGGAGCCGCGCTGCAGGCCGATCACGACTCCCCGCAGACCTCGGACGGGGCCGGCCTGAGCCTCACGAGCAGGGGCGGGCCGGGCTGGGAGATCGAAATCTCCGGACGGGGCGGCGGCGAATCGGAGTACGTGACCCAGGCGGTCGTGCTGACGGTGCTCTCGCCGGACGGCGCCGAGGTCCCGGAAGCCGCGCTTCTCGCACTGATCGCGGACGTCTGGCAGCCGGACATCGGCGATGTGACCGACGACGACCTGCTCGACGCCCTGGAGGACGACGCGGGCTACGACTACACGCTTTCCCAGCTGTGCGTCGGCCGGCTCGGCTACCTCTCCCCGGGGCGTGCGGCCCTGGTCCCCGACGGGGTGGGCGTGGCCCGTGAGGAACCGGCCGGAGAGGGCGTGCTCCTCGACATCGCACCGCCCGGGGACATCGAGGCCGTCGTGGACGCCTATGTGCGCCTCCGTGACGCCGGTGCGCTGGAACCGCTGCCCCGTCCGATGAACCGGACCTTCCTGTAGTCGGGCCTTCCGGTGCGGGGAGGAGAGACCTGGGGAATGACCAGGGCCCGGACAAGCGTTCCCCAGGGAGCGGAGGGTCCCTCCGTGCTGCGCGAGCGGCCGCCCGAGAGCCTGGAGAGAAGAAGAGTCATGCGCGTCGAGATCTGGAGCGACATCGCCTGCCCGTGGTGCTACATCGGCAAGGCCCGTTTCGAGAAGGGCCTGGCGGGGTTCGCCCACCGCGACGAGGTCGAGGTGGTGCACCGCTCCTTCGAGCTCGACCCGGGGCGTGCCAAGGGCGATACCGTGCAGGTCATCGACATGCTGGCGCAGAAGTACGGGCGTGCCCCCGAGGAGGCGCGGTCCATGGAGGCGAACGTCGCGGCCAACGCGCACGCCGAAGGGCTCGGCTACCGCGCCGAGGGGCGCGACCACGGCAGCACCTTCGACATCCACCGGCTGCTGCACCTGGCCAAGGCCCGCGGCCGTCAGGACGAGCTGCTGGACCTCGCCTACCGGGCGAACTTCGCCGAGGAGCGGTCCGTCTTCGACGGTGACGTACTGGTCGAGCTGGCCGTCGAGGCCGGTCTGGACGCCGACGAGGCGCGCGCGGTGCTCGCCGACCCGCAGGCGTACGCGGCCGAGGTGCGGGCCGACGAGCGGGAGGCGTCCGAGCTGGGTGCCAACGGAGTGCCGTTCTTCGTGCTGGACCGGCGGTACGGGATCTCCGGCGGCCAGCCCGCCGAGGTCTTCGCCCAGGCCCTGGAACAGGCGTGGCAGGACCGCCCGCTGACCGCGATCGGCGGGGACGCCGCGGCGTGTGACACCGATGGCGCGTGCGAGGTTCCGACGGCGGGCGGCAACGGCTGACCTCCGGTCGCCCGTACGCATAAGCGTTGCTTGGGGCTACCCCTTAACTATGCGTGATTGACTATGAGTTAAGGGGGCTTCAGGCTGGGCGCATGATGATCTCTTCGCTCAGCCGTGCGGTCGACGCCGAGTTCGCGCCGGAGACCGCTTATCTCAACACCTCGAGCTGCGGGCTGCTGCCCCGCCGGACCGTCGACGCGGTGAAGGCCCTCGCCGAGGAGAACGCCACGGGCCGCCGGGACGGTGCCGGTGACTTCGAGGCGGCGGACAGCGCCAGGGAGGGCTTCGCGCGCCTCGCCGGTGTGGGGGCCGGCCGGGTCGCGGTCGGCAGCTCGGTCGCTGTCCATGTCGGGCTGATCGCCTGCTCGCTCCCGGCCGGGGCCGAAGTGCTGGCGCCCGAGGGGGAGTTCAGCTCGGTCGTCACCCCGTTCGCGGTCCGCGAGGATCTGCGGATGCGGTACGTCCCGCTGGCGGAGCTGGCCGACTCGGTGCGCCCCGGGACCGCGCTCGTCGCCTTCTCCGCCGTGCAGTCGGCCGACGGCCGGCTCGCGGACCTGGGCGCGGTGCGGGCCGCGGCCGCCGCCCACGGGGCCCGTACGCTGCTGGACGCCACTCAGTCCGCGGGCTGGCTGCCGCTCGATGCCGGGGCGTACGACTACACGGTCGCGGGCGGCTACAAGTTCCTGCTCTGCCCGCGCGGCGCGTCGTTCCTCACCGTCACCGAGGAGGCGCAGCAGTCCCTGCGGCCGGTCTTCGCCGGGTGGGTCAGTGCCGAGGACCGGTGGGGCAGCACCTACGGGCCGGTCGCCGAGCTCGCGCCCGACGCCCGCCGCTACGACGAGCCGCCCGCGTTCCTCTCGTACCACGGTGCCGAGCACTCCCTCGCGCTGCTGAACGAGATCGGCATCGATGCCGTTCACGACCACGCCACCGGGCTGGCGGCCCGCTTCCGGGCCGGTCTGGCCGGGCTGGGGCGTGCGGCGGTGCCGGGGGAGACGGCCGTGGTCGCGGTGCCCGGACTCGGGGACCGGGCGGCGGAACTGGCGCGGGCCGGGGTGATGGTCTCCAACCGGGCCGGCAATCTACGGGCCGCCTTCCACCTGTACAACACCGAGGCCGACGTGGACCGCGCACTGGACGTTCTGTCCGGCTGACTCCCTGACTCCCTGACTCTCGCGGCTCTCCGGCGCCCGCGAGTGCGGTCAGCCGTTCTCCGGGCAGTCCGCCGCCTCCCGGCAGAGGTTCCCCTCGACCTTGGCCAGCAGCCGGGCCAGCTCCTCGCGCTCGCCCCTGTCCAGGCCCGCGAGGGTGTGCTCCTCCAGATTCGTCCAGGCCCGCTCCACGTCGGAGAGCAGGGCGCAGCTGGCCTCGGTGGCCTCGACCAGGACGGCCCGGCGGTCGGCCGGGTCGGGGCTGCGGCGGACGTGTCCGGACTGCTCCAGGCGCTGGAGCATCTTGGTGACCGTGGACGGATCGAGGTCGACGGCCTTGATCACCTCCGACTGGCGCACCGCGCCCGCGTCCCAGAGGTACATCATCAGGAATTCCTGGCCGGGGTAGAGGCCCGCGCTCTTGAGCAGCCTGCCCGCCGCGATCCGGTGGAGCCGCGCGAGGCGCGACACGGCATGGCTGACCGGGCCGCCCCGGGCGGCGCTCGGCAGCTCGGTACAGGCGGGGTCGGACGTCATCGCGGCTCCTCGGGATGGTGTGCGGCGGGCCCCCGCGGCGGTCGCGCCGTGGGTACCGGGGCTTCCCCGCGACTTTACCTTGGTCGGCCAAGTAATGCGCTACAGTGGCACGCATCGCAAATACTTGGCCGACCATGTAAATCTTTGGAGGCTCTCCATGACCACCGCGTTCGACCCGCTGGACCTGGCCGGCACACAGCTCGCCAACCGCATCGCCCTGGCACCGATGACCCGCAGCCGGGCGGGCGAGGGCGGTATACCGACGGAGCTGGCCGCCGAGTACTACGCCCAGCGCGCCTCGGCCGGGCTCGTCATCACCGAGGGCGTCCAGCCCTCGGCCGTCGGGCAGGGCTACCCCAGCACACCCGGGCTGCACAGCGACGGACAGGTCGCCGGCTGGCGCAGGGTCACCGACGCCGTGCACGACAAGGGCGGCACGATCTTCGCGCAGCTCCTGCACGCCGGCCGCATCGGCCACCCGGTCCTGCTGCCCGACGGGCTCACCCCGGTCGGCGCCTCCCCGGTCGCGGCGTCGGGGCAGGTCTTCACCCACGAGGGCCCGAAGGACTTCGTCATCCCGCGCGAGCTGACCGGCACCGAGATCCGGGCCACCATCGCCGACTTCGTGACCGCCGCGCGCAACGCGGTGGACGCCGGGTTCGACGGCGTGGAGCTGCACGGTGCCAACGGCTACCTGATCCACCAGTTCCTCGCGCCCAACTCCAATCTGCGCACCGACGCATGGGGCGGCTCCGTGGAGGGCCGCATCCGGTTCGCGGCCGAGACCGTGCGCGCCGTCGCCGCCGAGATCGGAGCCGCGCGCACCGCGATCCGGATCTCGCCCGGAAACCCGTTCAACGACATCGACGAGCCCGCGCCGCAGGCCACGTACCGGGCGCTGGTGCAGGCCGTCGAACCGCTCGGGCTCGCCTATCTGCACATCGTCGAGGGCAAGGCCGACGACCGCGCGCTGACCGGGGCGCTGAGCAAGGAGTTCAACGGCACGCTCGTCCTCAACCCGGCGAGCGAGGGCCCGACCGGACCCGAGGCGCTGGCCCTGATCGAGGAGGGCGTGGCGTCGGTCATCTCGTACGGGGCACTGTTCCTGGCCAACCCGGACCTGCCGGAGCGGCTGCGGGCCGGCGGCCCCTACAACGCCGCGGACCGGGCGACCTTCTACGGGGGCGACCACCGCGGCTACACGGACTACCCGGCGCTGGGCGCGTGAGACCCGGCGGGCCGGCCGCGGCGCCGCACCGGCGCGCCGCGGCCCGGTTCACCGGACGTCAGGCCGAGTCGCGGCGGACCAGTTCGGTGGCGGGCGGCACGCCCTGGCTGCGACGGGCTTGATGTGGCCGGGTGCCGTTGAGTTGATGGCGGCGGCGGCCGGCTTCTCCCACCGGCGGTCCGGCTACTGCCGCGGAGCCTCGTCCAGGGGCGCACCGTGCCACTTCCATGAGGTGACCCGCTCCCGGCCCGGCAGTTCGGCGCGACCGGTGGACCACAGCAGTACGGTCCACCGGTCGCTGTCGTCCGGGGCGCCGGGGAAGAGCCGGGCCAGCACCCGGTCGCACAGGTCCGCGGGCGGCGTCCAGTCGACGCCGAGGCCCGCCGCGAGGTCATGGGTGTGCACCAGGGTCTCCACGATGCCCATCGCGGCGAATCCCTCCGCGTCGGAGATCCCGTAGCTGTGGTGCGAGCGGACGTCCGGGGAGGTCGTCCTGACCATCGCCGCGAGCAGTGCCCCGCCGGCCTCCAGGGTCTGCAAAAGACCCGCCGTACCGGCCGCCGGGTCCGCGAAGATCGCGTTGGCCGGTCCGCCCTCGCGGCGTGCGGCCCAGTGGAACGGCACATGGCTGTCCAACGGCGGTGACTGCGGACCCAGTTGGGCCGCGTACCCGAAGAGGTCGTCGCTCAGGTGCTCCACGGTCTCCCAGCAGCTCCAGGTGAGCGTCCCCGCCGGGGTGTGCCAGCCCTGCGCCGGGGCCTCCTTGAGCGCGGCGACCGCCAGCCGCACCGCCGACGTCACGTCGTCCGCCGTGACCGGCAGCCGCGTCCCGGTCAGCAGCGCCCGCTCACGCGCACTGCACTCCACACAGAACTCGTTGCCCTCCGGATCGGCCAGCGTCGCCCAGCCCCGCCCGTTCGGCTTGCGGTGGTCGCCGACCAGGGTGGCGCCGAGGGCGAGCAGCCGCTCGACCTCCTCGTCCCGGGTGCGGTCGTCCGGCTGGATGTCGAAGTGGATGCGGTTCTTGGTGCTCTTCGGTTCGGGCACGGTGATGAACAGCAGCGCGGTACCGGGGGTCTCGACTAGGGCCTCGGGGTCACCGGGGAAATCGTCGTCGGCCAGGGAGGCGCCCAGCACCTCGGCCCAGAACGTGGCGAGCTTGTAGGCGTCGCCGCAGTCGACGGTGACGTGGTGTACGTGTGAAGTCATGGGCCTCACTGTCGCCCGTGGGCGCCGTCGGGTCCACTGAGATACGGCGGAGGGGCGGAAGGGGCGGTGCCTCAGCCGTGTCCCCGGGCGCGGCGGAGCCCCACCACGCGATGCATGACGGGGCTCCGCTGAACCGGTCGGTCAGACGGTGTCGAACCCTCCGGCCTTCACGCCCGCCACGAACGAGGCGAACGCGTTGGCGGGAACGGTCAGCACCGGGCCGCTCAGGTCCTTGGAGTCACGGACGGGGACCATGCCGCGCGAGGCGGCGACGTTGGCGGCAACCTCGACGCAGGCGCCGCCATTGTTGCTGTAGGAGGACTTGAACCAGCGGGGGGAATCGGTTGTCACGGTGTGCCCTTTCGTAACTGCTCGATCATGGCCACGGATGCCGCTTGCGAGAGCGCTCCAGCCTGCAACTGATGGTAGGCGGTCAACAGGGGCACCACGGAAGTGTTTTCCCGGTCGAGGTGGCCTTGCTGAGCGGACTCCGCGTACGACATGAGCTGGCGGTCCGAGAGCGTCAGGATGTACAGCGGCAGATCGAACGGGCGGTGCTCCGCCATGCTGAACGGGGCGATCTGGAGCACGGTGTTCGGCAGCTCGGCGAATTCCACCAGTCGTGCCAACTGCGCGTCCATGACCGCTGATCCACCTACGGGCCGACGGATGCAGCTCTCGTCAAGCACCACCAGGACAAGCGGCGGAGCGGACTTCCGTACGAGCGCTGCTTGCCGCTCCGCGACGAGGCTGGCCCGCTCGTGCGCCTGCTCGGAGGTGATCGCTCTCCGCCTGACGGCGCTCTCGGCAAGGACGGTCGCGTACTCCGGGGTCTGGAGCAGACCGGGCAGAACGCCTACCTCGTACAGCCGGATCTCCGCTGCCCTGCCCTCGTATCCCACGTACTCCGGGAAGCCTTCCAGCAGACTGCCGTGCCGGATGTCCCGCCACTCGCGCTCAAAGGAATCGGTTGTTCCTTCGAGCCCCAGTGCGGCATCAACACCGATCGAAAACCTGCGGGTTGGCGGTTTACGACCATTCTCTACGCCGGAGACGTGCCGTCCGGTGTATCCGATCCGTCCACCGAGGTCGTCCTGCTTCCAGTCGCGCGCCTCTCGTGCCCTGCGTAAGCGGGCACCGTACGCCGCTTCCGGCGACGCGTCCGGGTTCAACTCCTTGATGTTTACCAATGTGTTCTCCGTACCTGCCACGTTGAGTACGGGCCGACCGTAGGCCACGCTGGGCCGCCTTGGTAGTGGAACGGCTACGGAGAGGCACGATCGTGTGCGCAGTAAACGGTTCTTCGAACGGACGACCTCATCACGTTCCCGCTCCCGGCACGCTCATGGTGGACACCGCCCGTCAAGGCCGGGTGGGCGAGTTCCGAGGGGTCGCCGGCCCGTACTGGTCGCTGCGGCCGGTCTGCGGCGGCACCGAGTGGGAGGCCGAGCCCGAGCACGTTCGCCCGGCGGACGCCATAGAGCGGCTGCGGGCCGAGAACGCGCGGTGCAACGCGCGGAGCCGGGGTGAGGTGCTGTGAGAACCCTGACCGGCGCGCCCTACAGGGTGGAGGTCACCGCGACGGCCGGCTGGAGGGCGGTTTCGCTCGGCGGGGCGACCGCGGCGAACCGCCGGCTCGCGCTGCGGTGGCTTCGACGACAGGCGCATCGGCTCGCGGACGGGCCCGGCGTCCGCGAGCTCTCACCCCGCGGCATACGGGACGTCCGGCCGATCTGCTTTCGGAGCCCCGCCGTCCCGGACGGGCTCCGGGCGTGGGCACACGATCCGGACCAGCAGGAGCAGGCGATAGCGCGTCTGGAAGCCGGCGGACCCGACGTGCTCACCGTGCTCGACCCCGCCGTCGGCCTGCTGGTGACGCTCGCCGGATGGCCGCTCCGCCCACGCCGCGCCGCGGGCGGCCGGCCGCGCCGCAAGCACCCCGTCACCGTCTCGGCCGGGATCGTCCACCTCAACCGGAGAGCTCATGGTGATCCACTGCAACTCACCCGTCCGCCCACCCTGGTTCCGGACCGCACAGGCACACCGGCAAGCGGGGATCGAGGAACTCCCCGACCGGCTCATCTGCGAACTCGGCAAGGGGCGTACCGGTGAGCACGCCGACTGCCTGGACACCATGGGACGCGGCACCTTTGACGTATGGCTGCGCTGGAACGGTGACGACTTCACCTACGTCTGCGCCGCACCGTGCGAACAGGTGGACCCCACCATCGCCCCCCTGCTGCGACAGGCGTGCTGGTTGTTCACCGACCACGAGCCCGGACACTCCTGGGAGTTCGAGGATCTCCCGCACGACTAACGTCTCTGCCCGGTCCGGTGTCGCCCGGCCCGGTGTCCGGATACGACGCGGGGGGTGGGACGGCACCCCGTCCCACCCCCCCCGCACACCGCGGACCGGCCCTACTTCACCGGTGTGAAGTCCCGCGCCCCGATGAACTCCGGGCGGCGGACCGGGGCCGCGAAGGGCTCCTCGGCCTTGTTCTCCACGCTGTTGAACACGATGAAGACATTGCTGCGCGGGAACGGGGTGATGTTGTCCCCCGAGCCGTGCATGCAGTTGCAGTCGAACCAGGTCGCCGAACCGGCCCGGCCCGTGAAGAGCTTGATGCCGTGCCGGTCGGCCATCTTGGTCAGCGCCTCGTCGGACGGGGTACCCGCGTCCTGCATCTGGA
The DNA here is from genome assembly GCF_036226405.1 of Streptomyces sp. NBC_01260. Classification (NCBI taxonomy): domain Bacteria; kingdom Bacillati; phylum Actinomycetota; class Actinomycetes; order Kitasatosporales; family Streptomycetaceae; genus Streptomyces; species Streptomyces sp. NBC_01260. The sequence goes on from NZ_CP108464.1 coordinate 6,718,500, forward strand.
GCGACTTCTTGTAGTTGTCCTTCGGCGTCTCGCCCGCACACCCGAGGAACGACTTGTGCGAGCCGGGCATGATCATCAGCCCGCCGTTGGTGTCGTGGTTCTCGGTCAGCGCGATCGAGACGGACACCGCCCGCATGTTCGGCAGACCGTCCTCGGCGTGCCAGGTCTCGAAGTCCGAGTGCCAGTAGAACCCCGAGGCGCCGAAGCCCGGCTTGACGTTGATCCGGGACTGGTGGACGTACACGTCCGAACCGAGGATCTGACGGGCCCGGCCCACCACGCGCTCGTCGCTGACCAGCCGCCCGAACACCTCGCTGAGCCGGTGGACCTCGAAGACCGATCGCACGTCCTGCGACTTCGGCTCGATGATCGAGCGCTCGTCGGCCCGGACCGCCGGATCGGCGATCAGCCGCTCCAGCTCGGCGTGGTAGCCGGCCACCTCGTCCGGCTCGATCAGCTGGTCGACGGTGAGGAAACCGTCGCGCTCGAACCCCTGGAGGTCCTTCGCGGTGACCGGACCCGGTGCGCCGGGCGCGGACCAGATGACCGGGTCCTGGCGGGGAGTGGTCATCTCGGCGGCGCCGCGCGATGGGTACAGGTCGGCACGTGCATCAGCGGTCATGGTGGTTCAGCCCTCCTCGGTCAGCAGCGGGTAGACGCCGTTCTCGTCGTGGTCCTCCCGTCCGGTGACGGGAGGATTGAAGACGCACACGCACCGGAAGTCCGTCTTGGGACGCAGTGTGTGGTGCTCGTGCCCGTTCAACAGGTACATCGTGCCGGGGGCGATCCAGTGCTTCTCACCGGTCTCGTCGTTGGTGAGCTCTGCTTCGCCCTCCGTGCAGAGCACGGCCTCGATGTGGTTCGCGTACCACATCGACGTCTCCGTACCCGCGTACAGCACGGTTTCGTGGAGCGAGAAGCCCACCTTCTCCTTGGCGAGCACGATGCGCTTGCTCTCCCAGGTGCCGGAGGCGGCCTTCACATGCCGGTCGGTGTTCTCGATGTCACTGAACGATCGGACAATCACGGTGGGTCGGTGCCTTTCTCTCTGCAGCGGTGTATCTCATCGGGCCCGCCCGGGGCGGCCCCGGGTCAGGCGGTCTCGCGGACGCAGCGGGCCAGCGTGCGCAGGCCCTCGTCCAGCTCCTCGGGGGTGATGGTCAGCGGCGGCAGCAGCTTGACGACCTCGCTCTGCGGACCCGAGGTCTCCAGCAGCAGCCCCAGCTCGAACGCGCGGGCGCAGACGGCCGACGCACGCTTGGGGTCGTTGAACTCCAGACCCCACACCAGTCCGCGGCCGCGGAACTGCGCGCTGTCGTGCTCGCCGCAGATCGCCAGCAGCGCGTGCTCGACCTGCTCGCCGCGGGCCAGCGTCTGCTTCTCCATCTGGCCGTCCGCCCAGTAGGCGTCGAGCGCGGCGGCGGCGGTGACGAACGCGGGGTTGTTGCCGCGGAAGGTGCCGTTGTGCTCGCCCGGCTCCCAGATGTCCAGCTCGGGCTTGAACAGGCAGAGCGACATGGGCATGCCGTAGCCGCTGATGGACTTCGACAGCGTCACGATGTCCGGCGTGATGCCGGCCTCCTCGAAGGAGAAGAAGCCGCCGGTACGGCCGCAGCCCATCTGGATGTCGTCGACGATCAGCAGCATGTCCTGACGCTCGCACAGCTCCTGGAGCGCACGGAGCCACTCGGCCCGCGCGACGTTGATGCCGCCCTCGCCCTGGACCGTCTCCACGATCACGGCGGCGGGCTTGTTGAGCCCGGAACCCTGGTCCTCCAGGAGCCGCTCGAACCAGAGGAAGTCGGGGACCTGGCCGTCGAAGTAGTTGTCGAACGGCATCGGAGTGCCGTGCACCAGCGGAATACCGGCGCCGGCCCGCTTGAAGGCGTTGCCGGTGACGGCCAGCGAGCCGAGCGACATGCCGTGGAAGGCGTTGGTGAACGAGACCACGGACTCGCGGCCCTTGACCTTGCGGGCCAGCTTCAGCGCCGACTCGACGGCGTTGGTGCCCGTCGGGCCGGGGAACATCACCTTGTACGGCAGGTCGCGCGGCCGCAGGATGACGTTCTGGAAGGTCTCCAGGAAGGCTCGTTTGGCGGTGGTAGCCATGTCGAGGCCGTGGGTGATGCCGTCGCGCTCGATGTAGTCGATCAGCGCGCGTTTCAGCACCGGGTTGTTGTGGCCGTAGTTGAGGGAGCCGGCTCCGGCGAAGAAGTCGAGGTACGAGTGGCCGTCCTCGTCCGTCAGCCGGGCGCCCTGCGCGCGGTCGAACACGGCGGGCCAGCCGCGGCAGTAGCTACGTACCTCGGACTCCAGGGTCTCGAAGACACTGAGGGCGGGCGGGGTGATGGTCACAGCGGGTCTCCTGCGTGAGGGGGGTGTGACGTGCGGCGGTGAAGGGGACTGCGACGGGCGCGGAGCCGGTCGGCGGAAGTGCGCGCTCAGGCGTGGAACGGGCCGATGCGGTAGAGCACTTCCGGCAGATGAGAGCCCTCCGGGAACAGGCCGCCGTCGAAGAGCACCTCTTGTTCCACGGCCACGTCGTGGCGCTGGGCGTAGGAGGTGAACAGGCGGTCCGATGCGGTGTTGTCCGGCGTGATGGTCGTCTCGACCCAGGCGAGGCCCTGTTCCGCGGCGACCCGTGAGGTCAGGGCGTCCAGCAGCTTCGCTGCCAGGCCGGTGCCGCGGTGGCCGTGGTCGACGGCCACCTGCCAGACGACGAGCGTCTCGGGGCGGTCTGGCCTGATGTACCCCGTCACGAAGGCGACCGGGCTGCCGGTCTCGTCGCGGGCGACCACGGAGGTCGCCGCGAAGTCACGGCACCACAGCAGGTAGCTGTACGAGGAGTTGAGGTCCAGGACCTGGGAGTCGCGGGCAATGCGCCAGATCGCGGCTCCGTCCTCCACTCGTGGGGTGTCGATGGTGATGAATTCGCTTCGGGCACGGGCAAAATCTGCTGGTGCGGCGGTCATGGGAATTGAATTTACCCAGCAAAACTCGAAATTGCATCGAGGAGAGGGGTTGGGTGAAGCATCCTTCTGTGCTATCACGCGGGTGCGCGCCCCGGCGCGAATCGGCTGCGTTTTCTTCCGAATTGACCCACATTTATCCGGCATAACGGGCTCGGTGTGGAGTCGGTCACAACGTGATAACTCTGTGGAGACGCAACCGAATTGAGCGAGATGGCCTCGGGGGAACTGGGGTGTTTAGCCTTCGAGGGAGCGGGAATAAGAATGCGGGGAGCTGCTCTCGGTGAGGCGGCTCCCCGCATTATTGGATTGCAACGGGATCTATTCGCTGGGCCAGGTTTGTGAAACCGCCTTGCGGGCAGCTTCGAAATTGACCTGCCGGCCCGCATCGGCCAGCGCCGCCCCCAGGGCCGCGAGCGAGGAGAGCACCGCGCCCCGCGTCGCGTCCATCCCGTAGTGATTGACCCGGATCATCTCCTTGGACAGCGCCCCGCCGCCCGCGATCAGCGGCAGCGACGGGTCCGTGGCGAGCGACCGCGCGACCAGGCCCGCGGCGTCCACGCCCTTGGGAGCGCGCAGCGTGGTCGCCACCGGTGCCGCGTCCTTCGCCTCGTGCACATACGGGGTCAGGCCGCCGCCCAGCGCGAGTGCGCCGGCCCGGGTGGCCGCGGCCGCCGCGGCGTGCCGGGCCATGAGCGTGTCCAGGCCCTCCGCCTCGATCCGCTCCACGCAGGCCTCCAGCGCCAGCATCTCCAGCTGGGCCGGTGCGTGCGGCAGCGCCTTGCGGCCGCCGTCGATCCAGCGCTCCTTCCAGTCCAGCAGCGAGAGGTAGGAGCGGCGCGGGGCCCGCGGGTTGGCGGCGAGCCGCTCCCAGGCGCGGGCGCTCACCGACACCGCGGAGACCCCGGCCGGACCGCCCATCGCCTTCTGCGCGCCGATCACGCACAGGTCGACACCCCACGCGTCGGGCAGCAGCGGCTCGGCGCCCACCGAGGCGACGGCGTCCAGCATGAACAGCGCCCCGTGCGCGCGCACGGCCTCGCCGATCTCCGCGACCGGGTTGGTGTTGCCGGTCGCCGCCTCCGCGTGGACCAGTGAGACGAAGTCGATCTCCGGGTGCGCGGCCAGCGCCTGCTCGACCTGGCCGGCGGTGACGGCCGTGTGGAAGGGCACGGCCAGGTCGATGACCTCGGCGCCGCAGTCACGCAGCCAGTTACCGAAGGTCTGCCCGTACGGCCCCGTCACCACGTTCAGTGCGGTCGAGCCGGGCCGGGCGCCGCCCCGGATACAGCCTTCGAGGGGGAGCAGTGCCTCGCCCTGCATGATGACGACGTCCTGCTCGGTGGCGAGGAGACCGGCCACCCGCCGCTCGACGGCCGCGAAATGCGCGGGGGTGAGCGGGGTGAGGTCGAGGAAGGGGTGCGTCACGGTGGTGCTCTCTTCGGGATCGGATCGGTGTGCGGCCGGCCTGCGGACCGGGGCTGCACCGAGGGTACCCAGCACCTCGCGGACGGCCTTGCGGGTGCCTCGTACAGTGCTGTCCATGAGTGATCACGAGGCGCCGCGGGTGCTGCATGTGAAGGGGCGGGTGCTCGTCGGCCCCGAAGAGGTCAGGGACGAGCTCTGGGCGGTCGACGGACGCGTCTCGTACGAACGGCCCGCCGGTGCGGACGGGGCGACGGTCCTCAGCGGGTGGGCGCTGCCGGGCCTGGTGGACGCCCACTGCCACGTCGGGCTCGACCACCACGGGGCCGTCGACACGGCGACCACGGAGAAGCAGGCCGTCGAGGACCGGGAGGCCGGTGCGCTGCTCCTGCGGGACGCGGGTTCGCCCGCCGACACCCGGTGGATCGACGACCGCGAGGACCTGCCGAAGATCATCAGGGCCGGCCGCCACATCGCCAGGACCCGGCGGTACACCAGGAACTACGCGTACGAGATCGAGCCGGACGAACTGGTGGCGTACGTGGCGCAGGAGGCGCGCCGCGGGGACGGCTGGGTGAAGCTGGTCGGCGACTGGATCGACCGGGAGGTGGGCGACCTGACCGCCTGCTGGCCGCGCGAGGCGGTCGCGGCGGCCATCGCCGAGGCGCACCGGCTGGGGGCCCGGGTCACCGCGCACTGCTTTGCCGAGGACTCGCTGCGCGATCTCGTCGAGGCCGGGATCGACTGTGTCGAGCACGCGACGGGGCTGACCGAGGAGACGATCCCGCTCTTCGCGGAGCGCGGGGTCGCGATCGTCCCGACGCTGGTCAACATCGCCACCTTCCCCTCGCTGGCGCGGGGCGGTGACGCCAAGTACCCGCGCTGGTCGGCCCATATGCGTCGGCTGCACGAGCGGCGTTACGACACGGTGGGCGCTGCCCATGACGCCGGTGTCCCCGTCTTCGTCGGCACCGACGCGGGCGGTGTGCTGGCCCACGGGCTGGTGGCCGACGAGGTCGCCGAACTGGTGAAGGCGGGCATCCCGGCCCTGGAGGCGCTGTCCGCGGCGACCTGGGACGCCCGCGCGTGGCTCGGCAGGCCGGGACTGGAGGAGGGCGCCCCCGCCGACCTGGTGGTGTACGACGAGGACCCGCGGGCGGACGTGCGCGTGCTGGCCGCGCCCCGCAGGGTCGTGCTGAACGGGCGCGTGATCGGCTGACGGGCGGGCCCCGGGCCCGGACCGGCCCGGGGTGCACCGTGTTGACCGGCAGTTACCGGGAGTCGGCCCGCTCGTTGGATCACTTCTGAGTACGCTCCGGCGCGGTCACCTTCGAGCCGCCCGCGCTCAGTTGAACGGGTGAACCCGAGGAACGCACGTGCCGAGATAATCGAATACAAGCACGGAAACCCCCCTTTGGGGTGAACTCACCGCAGGTATCTGCCAGTTCACCCTCTGTGCGTAAAGATTCACGGAGTCGAGGCCACCGGTGCCCGCGATGTCCCCCATTGGACGGCGCCGGTGGCTCCAAGTCTCTTGTGGGGGTTCCACCATCTTGAACAGCAACACCTTCCGCCTCGCCGCCCTGGCGGTCGCCGCCGCTCCCGTCGCACTGCTGGTCGCCGTCCCCGCGCAGGCCGCCACCGCGACCACCGCCACGACCACCGGCGGCGGGAAGGCGAGCGCGGTAGTGCTCCGTACCGCACTCGACGTCTCACTCCTGAACAAGACGATCGATGTGCCGCTCAAGACCACGCTCAACGAGGTGCACGCCCCGGCCACCGCGAAGGAGACCGCGCTCAGCGTGCGGCTCGACGGCGTGGACCACGGGCAGCCGTTCAACGTGCTGCGTGCCGATGTCGCCACGGCGAACGCGACCGTCGACAAGCGCCGTGCCGAGGGCTACACCAACATCGCGAAGGCCCGGCTCCACCTGCCCGGTCTGCCGCTGCTCTCGCTGATCGAGGTCGAGCAGATCACGTCCAAGGCGGTCTGCGAGGTGGGCCACAAGCCGGTCGCCGAGTCGAATGTGCTGGGGCATGTGAAGATCCTCGGCCAGCGCGTCACCCTCACCGCCGGAGGCACCACACAGGTCAAGGTGCCGGGCGTCGGTGAGGTGACGCTCGACCTGTCGAAGACGCACACCACCTCGCACACCGCGGCGGCTTCGGCACTTCAGCTCAAGGTCTCGGTGAACCCGCTCAAGCTGAACGTCGCGGATGTGCAGGGCGAGGTCACGCTCGCCGAGGCCACCTGCGAGACGCCGAGGGCGCCCAGGCCGGGCGGCTCCACCGGCGGCTCCTCCACCGGCGGCTCCTCGGACGGCGGTTCGTCGGACGGCGGCTCCAGTGACGGCGGCGCGTCCGACGGCGGCTCCGGCAACGGCGGTTCGACCGACGGCGGCGGCTCCAGCACCGGCGGCTCGGGCAGCTCCGGCAGCTCCGGCAACGGGGGCTCCACGGCCGGGGACTCCGGCGGCGGTGTGAAGACGCAGACCGGCACCGGCAACGCCCCCGCGGCCACCGACGCCGACCTCGCCGAGACGGGCTCCAGCTCCACCTCGCCGTACATCGCGGGTGGTGCGGCGCTGCTGCTGGCCGTCGGCGCCGGCGCGATGGTCGTGACCCGGCGGCGTGCGCGGAGCTGACGCGCGGGGGAGCGCGTCAGGGCCCGAGGGGGCGGCCGGGGGGCTGTAGCGGAAAAAAGGGGGCGGGGAGTGGTGTTCCGTGAGTGGAACGCCGCTCCCCGCCCCCGACGCGGCACCGGAGGGGGCGGGACCGTCACCGGCTGACGGCGGTCAGCGCCTGGAGCGCCTGGTCGAGCACCTGCAGAAAGCGGTTGGTCGTCGTACGGTCGCGCACCGCCAGCCGCAGCCAGTCGGTGCCGAGCCCCGGAAACGTATCGCCGCGCCGGGCCGCGAACCCCAGCATCCGCAGCCGCTCCCGTATCTCCGCAGCCCGCTCCAGCCGGATCAGGACGAACGAACCCTCGGCCGGCTCCACCACCTGGATCTCGGTGAACTCGCGCAGCCCCGCGACCAGATGGCACCGGTCCACCGCGATGCGCTCCGCCGCGGCCGCCGCCTCGGCCAGCGCCCTCGGCTCCATGCACGCCTCTGCGGCCGTCAGAGCCGGCGACGAGACCGGCCACAACGGCTGCGCCTGCGCCAGCCTGCCCACGGTCTCCGGCGCGGCCGTGACATAACCGATCCGCAGCCCGGCGAGCCCCCAGGTCTTGGTGAGGCTGCGCAGGACCACGAGCCCGGGGACGTCCGTACGGCCGCACAGCGCCTCGCGCTCACCGGGCACCGCGTCCATGAACGCCTCGTCGACCACCAGCGTCCGGCCGGGGCGCGCCAGTTGCTCCAGTACGGCCGCGGGGTGCAGTACGGACGTCGGGTTGGTCGGATTGCCGACCACCACCAGATCCGCGTCCGCCGGAACGGCGGCCGGATCCAGCCGGAAGCCGTCCTCGGCCCGCAGCAGCACCCGTCCCACCTCGTGCCCGGCCGCGCGCAGGGCCGCCTCCGGCTCGGTGAACTGCGGATGGACCACGACCGGCCGCCGGGCCGGCAGCGCGCGTGCGATCAGCACGAACGCCTCCGCCGCGCCCGCGGTCAGCAGGACCCGCTCGGGCGGCAGTCCGTGCCGTGCGGCGACCGCCGCGAGCGCCGGACGCCCGTCCGGGTAGGCGGAGAGCGCGCCCAGCGACGCGGCTATCCGCTCCTTCAGCCAGGCAGGTGGGGTGCCGGCCCGTACGTTGACGGCGAGATCGGTCAGATCCCGGCCCCGTCCCCGTACCTCCGCGTCACCGTGATGCCGCAGATCGTGCGGCCCCGCGCCGGTTGCGTCGGGGCTCTCAGTGGGAGTGTGCATGACCGCCATGGTGGGGGGTGGTGGTGATGGCCGTCGTCGTCAGGGTGGAAGTGCGGCTGCTGCGGCAGTCCCACCTTGTCCGCTGACGTACCCGGTCCGGCAGGACGCCGGTGAAGTGGAAGTACGGCAGAACGACTATGCGCCCCGCACCCGGCTTCACGCAACGGTCCGGCCCCGACAGCCTCGGGGGCGCGGACGGCGGGACGAAGGCCGTCCCCACCCCCGCGTACCCGCCCGCGTCGCCACTGCCGAGCGGATCGCGGGCACCGGGGCGGAGAGCGACGGCGGCGACGTGCCCGCGCGGAGCCCGGCGGGCCACCGCGCAGGTGGCCATCGCCGCGCGCCCCTCGGGCCGCGACTTCCGCTTCGGCACGAGCAGTTCGCCACCCGCGGCGAGCGCCGCGGCCTCCGCCACCGAGGGCGTGCCGACGGCGGCGAGCGGCGCGCCGGACGGATGCGGCACCTCGATCCGGGCCAGCTCCTCGGCCGGGTACGTCCGCAGCGGCACACCGAGCCGCGCGGCGGCGGCCACGATCCCCGGCTCCTCGGCCTTGGCGTCGACGGTCACCAACTCCGCGACACTCAAGGGCGAGAGCCCCGCCCCGGCCAGGGTGTCCCGGATCAGCCCGAGCACCTCGTCCTCGGGCACGCCTCTGGACGCGCCGACCCCGACGGCGAGCGAGGCGGGCCGCAGCACCGCGGGACAGCCGTCGTCAGGGCCCGCGTCCGGCGGCAGCGGCCCCGCCGCGTCCGTCGCCGCCGTCACGACCGGCTCCGCGCCCGGTACCTCACCGACCGCGCCGGCCGCGTCGACTGCTTCGTCCATGGAGCGGTCCTTTCGGGACGGGAGAACAACGGGACATGACGGTGGGCGTCCTGAGGCGTCCTGAGATGCGCGCACCGGGGTCGATCGGCTAGCAAGAGCCCATGGCGGTGTTCGTCGCGCTCGGCGCGTTCCTGATGACCCTGGCCGGCGGCTGGGTCGCCCAGCGCGTCACCGACCGCCGCCACCTGGTCCTCGGCTTCGCGGGCGGACTGATGCTCGGCGTGGTCGGCCTGGACCTGCTGCCGGAGGCGATCGAGGCCGCGGGCGGTCTCGTCTTCGGCGTACCGGCGGCCCTGCTGCTGTTCGTCGGCGGCTTCCTGGTCGCCCACCTGGTGGAGCGGCTGCTCGCGGTACGCCAGGCCGCACACGGCGCGGGCGAGGAACGGGTGCCCCAGGTAGGGCTGACCGCGGCGGCGGCGATGGTCGGCCACAGCCTGATGGACGGGGTGGCGCTCGGCGCGGCCTTCCAGGTCGGCGGCGGCATGGGCGCGGCCGTCGCCCTCGCCGTCATCACCCACGACTTCGCGGACGGCTTCAACACGTACACGATCACCAGCCTGTACGGGAACGCCCGCCGCAAGGCCCTCGCGATGCTCTACGCGGACGCGGCGGCGCCCGTCGTCGGCGCGGCGACGACGCTTCTGTTCACCCTTCCGGCGGAACTCCTCGGCTGCTATCTCGGCTTCTTCGGCGGAGCGCTGCTCTACCTCGCCGCCGCCGAGATCCTGCCCGAGGCGCACCACGACCACCCGGCCCGCTCCACCCTGCTCTGCACGATCGCCGGAGTGGGCTTCATCTGGCTGGTCGTGGGCCTCGCGGGCTGACTGCCTCACGGCTCGCCGCCCCCTGTGCCGGGCGGCGGGGCCGTGCCGTGACCGCGGTTCATCCCGCGCACCGCTCGACGAACCGGCGGGCCGTGCCGGGCGCCGAAGCCCAGTGCGTATGCAGATAACTCGCGTGCACGCCCAACTGCACGAACCCCTCCACGCGCCGCTCCGGCCGGTGCATGCCCCAGGCCGGCGTGTCCCCGGCGCCCGGCTCCAGCACGGTGCGGTGGAACTCGTGCCCGCGCATCCGCGTACCGGCCGCCGCGAGCGCACTGTCGGAGAGCGCCACGGCGTCCCGGTATCCGAGCGTCAGCCGCTGGGACATCCGCCCCTCGGCATCCAGCACCCCGCACATCGGCAGCCCGTCGAGCGACCGCGCCAGATACAGCAGCCCCGCGCACTCGGCGGCCACCGGTGCCCCGGACGCCGCCAGCTCCGCGACGGCCTTGCGCAACGGCTCGTTGGCGGACAGACCGGGCCCGTACACCTCGGGAAACCCGCCCCCGATGACCAGCCCCGAAGTCCCCTCGGGCAGCGCCTCGTCCCGCAGCGGATCGAACGGCACCACCTCGGCCCCGGCGGCGGCGAGCAGCTCACTGTGCTCGGCGTAGGAGAAGGTGAACGCGGCCCCGGACGCGACAGCGACCCGTACCCCTCCCGCTCCCGGAACAGGCCCGCCGCAGGCGGCCACGGCCTCCACCGCGTCCCACGCCTCACCGGCCACGGACGGCGCGGACCGCGCCAGAGCCATCAGGCCCTCCAGATCGCACCCCGCCATCACCTGCTCCCGCATCGCCGCGACAGCGGCCACCGCATCGCCCCGCCGCTCGGCCACCGGCACCAGCCCCAGGTGCCGCGACGGCACCGCCACCTGCTCGGCCCGCCGCAACACCCCCAGCACCGGCACCCCGGACTCCTCCAGGGCCTCGCGCAACAGCGCCTCGTGCCGGTCCGAACCGACCTTGTTCAGGATCACCCCGCCGATCCGCACCTGCGGGTCCCACGAGGCGAAACCGTGGACCAGCGCCGCCACCGACCGCGACTGCGACGACGCGTCCACGACCAGCACCACCGGCGCCCGCAGCAGCTTCGCGACATGCGCGGTGGACGCGAGCTCACCGAGTCCCGAGGCCCCGTCGTACAGCCCCATCACACCCTCGACGACCGCCAGGTCACAGCCCCGCGCACCGTGCGCGAACAGCGGAGCGATCAGCTCCGGCCCGCACATGTACGCGTCGAGGTTGCGCCCCGGCCGTCCGGTCGCCAGCGTGTGGTAGCCCGGGTCGATGTAGTCGGGCCCGACCTTGTGCCCGGACACGGCGAGCCCGCGCCCGGCGAAGGCGGCCATCAGACCCGTCGCGACGGTGGTCTTGCCGCTGCCGGACGACGGCGCGGCGACGACCAGGCGTGGAACCGTCACCACTCGATGCCCCTCTGGCCCTTCTGCCCGGCGTCCATCGGGTGCTTGACCTTCGACATGTCGGTCACCAGATCCGCCGCGTCCAGCAGCGCGGCAGGCGCGTTGCGCCCGGTGATCACCACATGCTGCGAACCGGGCCGGTCACGCAGCACCTCGACCACCTCGTCGGTGTCGACCCAGCCCCAGTGCATCGGGTAGGCGAACTCGTCGAGCACGTACAGCCGGTGCGTCTCGGCGGCGAGGTCACGCTTGACCTGTTCCCAGCCCTCGCGGGCCGCGGCCTCGTTGTCCAGCTGCTGGTCGCGCTGGACCCAGGACCAGCCCTCGCCCATCTTGTGCCAGACGACGGAGCCGCCCTCGCCGCTCGCGCCGAGTACCTTCAGCGCGTTCTCCTCGCCGACCTTCCACTTCGCCGACTTCACGAACTGGAAGACCCCGACCGGCCACCCCTGATTCCAGGCGCGCAGCGCCAGCCCGAAGGCCGCCGTCGACTTGCCCTTGCCGATGCCGGTGTGCACCATCAGCAGCGGCCGGTTGCGGCGCTGGCGGGTGGTGAGTCCGTCGTCCGGCACACTGACCGGCTGTCCCTGCGGCATTAAGCGGCCCTCCTGTTGTCGCCCTGAACGTCCTTGACCAGCCCGGCGATCGAGTCGGCCCGCAGCTCGTCGAGCGTGACGGCGGTGCCGCCGAGCTCCTGCGCGAGACTCACCGCGAGGCCGAGCCGCACCGGACCCGACTCGCAGTCCACGACCACGGACGCCGTGCCCTCCACCTCGTGCAACCGGGCCGCGCGCGTGGCCAGTGCCACCGGCTCCGGCCCCCCGGTCGCCCGCCCGTCGGTCACCACGAGCAGCAGCGGCCGCCGCGACGGATCGCGCAGCCGCTCCACCCGCAGTACGTCATGGGCCTTCAGCAGCCCGGCGGCCAGCGGGGTACGCCCACCGGTCGGCAGCGTCTCCAGCCGTGCGGCCGCCGCGTCCACCGACGAGGTCGGCGGCAGCACCACGGCCGCCTCCTTGCCCCGGAAGGTGATCAGACCGACCTTGTCCCGCCGCTGATAGGCATCCATCAGCAGGGAGAGGACCGCACCCTTCACGGCGGCCATCCGCTGCCGGGCCGCCATCGACCCCGACGCGTCCACGACGAACAGCACGAGATTCCCCTCGCGCCCCTCCCTCGTGGCCTGCCGCAGATCGTCCCGCCGCACCACCAGGCCCCGCCCGGACCGGCCCCGCGCCCGCTGGTGCGGGGCGGCGGCCTGCACGGTGGCGGCCAGGTGCAGCTTGGTGAGCGCGCCCTGCGGACGCCGCGCACCGGTCGTCCGCCCGTGCTCGGTACGCGCCCGGGAGCGCCGCCCCGCCGCGCCCTCGCCCAGGCCGGGCACGCTCAGCATCTTCGTCCGGAACGGCTCGCCGGCCCGCACGGGCTGCTGTTCGCCGCCCCCGGACGGCTGCCGCTGCCCCGGTTCCTGCTCGCTGCCCTGCTCGGGCACGGACGGCGCGGGCGTGTCGTCGGCGCCGCCCTCGGGCCGCGGCGGTGTGTCGGGCCCGTCGCCCTGCGGGGGCGGGCCGCCGCCACCGGGGCCGTCCGGGTCCGGATCTTCGTCCTCGCCGCTGTTCTGCTCCAGCGTGTCGTCGAGCTTGTCCTCGTCGAGCCCCGGCGCGTCGAAGGGATTGCGCCGGCGCCGATGGGGGAGCGCGAGCAGTGCGGCCTGCCGTACGTCCTCGGCCTGTACGTCGGTACGCCCCGCCCAGGCGGCCAGCGCCGTCGCGGTCCGGGCCATCACGATGTCGGCCCGCATCCCGTCGACCTCGAAGGCCGCACAGGTGGCCGCGATCTGCCGCAACGCCCCGTCGCCGAGTCGCACTTCGGGCAGCAGTGCCCGCGCATCGACGATCCGGGCCCGCAACGCGCCCTCCTCGTCGGCCCACTTCGAGGCGAAACCGGCCGGATCGTCGTCGTACGCGAGACGCCGGCGCACCACCTCCACCCGCAGGTCGGTCTCCCGGGACGCGGCGACCTCGACGGTCAGCCCGAAGCGGTCGAGCAACTGCGGCCGCAGCTCGCCCTCTTCGGGGTTCATCGTCCCCACGAGCAGGAAGCGGGCGGCATGGCGCACGGAGACGCCCTCGCGCTCCACGTACGAGGCGCCCATGGCGGCCGCGTCCAGCAGCAGGTCCACCAGATGGTCGTGGAGGAGGTTGACCTCGTCCACGTACAGAATCCCGCGATGCGCGTCGGCGAGCAGGCCCGGCTCGAAGGCCTTCACGCCCTCGGCGAGCGCCCGCTCGATGTCGAGCGCCCCGACGAGCCGGTCCTCGGAAGCGCCGACGGGCAGCTCGACCGTCCGCGCCGCCCGCGACACGCCGGACGCGGACTCGTGGGGGCCGTCGGGACACGCCGGATCGGGCGACACGGGGTCGCAGGAGAACCGGCATCCGGGGACGACGGACACCTGCGGCATGAGCGCGGCCAGTGCGCGCACGGCGGTGGACTTGGCGGTGCCCTTCTCGCCGCGCACCAGCACCCCGCCGACGGCCGGCGAGATGGCGTTGAGCAGCAGGCCGAGGCGGAGATCGTCCTGCCCGACGATGGCGGTGAAGGGATACGGCGTACTCACGAGGCCTCCTTGGTGGCGGCGGATTCCAGCGGTTGCGGCGGGCGTTGGAGCCCCTGCGGCGATGGAGCGGCGGGGGCCAGGGGGCGCGGTCCCCTCACCTTCGGGTTCCAGGTGCTTCAGGTGCCGCGGGTGCTCCGGGGGCGATGAAGGGAAGTCCCGTCGGCGCGCCCGACTCGATGAGACGCCACAGCGCATCGGTGTCCGCGTGTTCTTCGATCAGGTCGCCGAGGCGGTCGAGCTGCTCCTCGCGCAGCTCGGCGAAGCAGGTGTCGGGGGCGGGCACGAACCGGCGGCCGGAGGCCCGCGCGATCTCGGTCAGGAAGCGGCGGCGGAACGCGTCGCTCTCCAGCGAGCCGTGCCAGTGGGTGCCCCATACGGCGCCGGACCGGCAGCCGTCGAGGCGCTGCCCCAGCCCGTCGGTGAGGAACGGCTCGCCGCCCCGCACCTCGGCGACGCCGTGGTGGATCTCGTACCCCTCGACGGGGGCACCGAGCGCCTCGCCGACCGGCCGGGCGAGGGTCTTCTCACGGTCGAAGCGGATGCGTACGGGCAGCAGCCCGAGCGCGTCGACCTGCCCGGCGCGCGACTCCACCTCGTCCTCGATGTGTTCGCCCAGGATCTGGTAGCCGCCGCAGATGCCGAGGACCGGGCGGCCCTCGGCGGCGCGCCGCAGCAGCGCGTCGGCGAGCCCGCGCTCGCGCAGCCAGGCCAGCGCCTTCACGGTGCCGCGGGTGCCGGGCACGATGACGAGGTCGGCGTCGGACAGTTCCTCGGCGCGGTCCACGAACCGCACGACGACTCCCGGTTCGGCGGCCAGCGCGTCGACGTCGGTGAAGTTCGACATCAGGGGCACCGCGCACACGGCGACGCGCAGGACGTCCTCGCCGTGCGGCGGGGCGACGACCGACTCCCGTACGGTGCCGCGCAGCGAGACCCGCAGCCCGTCCTCCTCGTCGATGCCGAGGCCGTGGGCGAACGGCAGCACCCCGTACGTCGGCCGTCCGGTGAGATCGCGCAGCATGTCCAGGCCGGGTTCGAGCAGCGACACGTCCCCGCGGAACTTGTTGACCAGGTAGCCGGCGATCAGCGCCTGGTCCTCGGCGGCGAGCAGCGCCGTCGTACCGAAGAACGACGCGAAGACCCCGCCGCGGTCGATGTCTCCGACGACCATCACCGGGAAGCGGGCCGCCCGCGCGATGCCCATGTTCACGATGTCCGTGCGCCGCAGATTGATCTCGGCCGGACTGCCCGCGCCCTCGCAGATCACCGCGTCATACGTGCCCCGGAGCTGCTCCAGGCAGTCCACGACGGTGGACAGCAACTGCTCCTGTCTGCCGCCGTGGTAGCCGCGGGCGCTCATCTCGCCGACCGCGCGCCCCATCAGGACGACCTGGCTGGAGCGGTCGCTGCCGGGCTTGAGCAGCACCGGGTTCATCAGCGCGGTCGGCTCCACCCGCGCGGCCTGGGCCTGCATGGCCTGGGCCCGGCCTATCTCGGCGCCCCCGCGGGTGACGAAGGAGTTCAGGGACATGTTCTGCGCCTTGAAGGGCGCCACCTTCACGCCCCGGCGCACCAGCCAGCGGCAGATGCCCGCCGTGACGACGCTCTTGCCCGCGTCCGAGGTGGTCCCGGCGACCAGCAGTCCGCCGCTCATGTCGGTCTCCGTCCTGAGGTGCGCGCACCCGGGGCGTCCGGCCCCGCGCCGCGCGTCGAGGTGATCCGTCGTGCGGCCGCGGCGGCGACCGGCCGGGCCGCCACGCTCACGCCGAGGGCCAGCGCACCGATCCGGCGCGACAGCCGTACGGCGCGTTCGATGTCCTCGGTCTCCACCGCCCGGCCCGTCTCCCCGTTGAGCACGGGGCGGTGCTCGACGCGGCCGCCGTAGGCGAGGGTGCCGCCGAGCCGTACGCCGAGGGCGCCCGCGAAGGAGGCCTCCACGGGGCCCGCGTTGGGGCTCGGGTGCTTGGCGGCATCCGCCCGCCAGGCCCGCAGCGCTCCCCGGGGCCGGCCCCCGGCTGCTACCGCGAGCAGCGCCGTCAGCCGGGCGCCCGGCCAGCCCGCGAGGTCGTCGAGGCGGGCCGAGGCCCAGCCGTAGCGCAGGTAGCGGGGCGACTTGTGGCCGACCATGGCGTCGAGGGTGTTGGCGGCCCGGAAGCCGACGAGTCCGGGGACCCCGCCCAGCGCACCCCACACCAGGGCGCCGACCACGGCGTCCGAGGTGTTCTCGGCGACGGACTCCACCACGGCGCGGGCGATCTGCGGTCCGTCCAGGGACTGCGGGTCGCGGCCGCACAGATGGGGCAGCCGCTCACGGGCCAGGCCGAGGTCCCCCGCGGCGAGGGCGTCACCGATGGACCGGGCCTCGCGCCCCAGCGACGTACCGCCGACGACGGACCAGGTGGCGGCGGCGGTCAGGGCCACGGACGCGGCGGGACGGCGGCGCAGCGCGCGGGCGGCCAGCGCGGCACCCCCGGCAGCGCCTCCGGCGCAGACCAGGGTGTGCAGTGCGCCCCACCCGCGGTGGTCGCGCCACAGACGGCGTTCGACGCCTGCCGCGGCCCGCCCGAAGGCGGCGACCGGATGTCCCCGGCGGGGATCACCGAGCAGCAGATCGCCGATCAGACCGGCCGTGGCGCCGTACGCGAAAATGCGATCGGCACGCACGGTTCAGCCGGCCGTTGCGCCTCGAAGGGCCCTCGTGCGGGCAGTTGGTGGCAGGGGCGGCACGGATACGGACGCACGGCGGCCGGGCATGGCGATATGTCCTCACTCAGGGTCCGCGCCCTGGTTCGACGTGACCGGCGACGAGAGTCTCCTGGCTCCCGGATCCGCAGTTCCCCCGGTCTTCCAGTCCGCTTGGCGTGGACCGTGACTTCCGGTGGTGGGGGACTGCTCCCCGGTGACAGTGGCGGGACCGCGCCGGATTCGCACCGGCTTCCTCTGCTGTCGCCGTAATGGCTCCGGCAGTCCACCACGCTCCGCGAACGTCAGTCAACCTACCGTTGACCTGCGACGGTGCAGTGTGCTGAGACCCACATCGGGCCGGACGCACCCGAGGTGCGTCCGGCCCGATGAGCAGGAGCGGGAAGGGGCCTGCGGGGGCCCGGAGGCCGTCAGGCGACGATCATGTAGATCCCGTAGGCCACCGCCGCCGCGCACAGCCCGAAGCAGACGTACGCGCCCGCGCGGGCCAGCATCAGGGACCCGCCGGCCTGCCCGCCCTGCGCGGCCGGTTCCGGCTGCTTGGAGAGGCCGACGATGCCCAGGGTGAAGAGGCCCACCAGGGCGACGGTGGCGACGAGAGAGACACCGAAGACGGTGCCGAGGGCTGCCCAGTCGATGTTCATGGGGATGTGTCCTTAGAGCGTCCGGGAATCGGGGGGCGGGAGAAGGAGCGGGACCGGGGTGCGTGCGGCCGCAAGGCGCGGGAGGGAGGTCTGGCGGAGCCATATCGACCGACGGCAACGCGGGAGATCCGCGTGCCCCGTCCCGCGACGCCGCCCCCGGTTCCCGGACGCTCTCACACCGTGGCGGGTCGCGCCGGGTCGGCCACGGGTCCGGCGGGGGCCGGGATGGTGGTCTTGAGGTCCTGCTGCGCCTGGGCCGCGGTGGGCGGCGGGCTGACGGCCGCGATGGCCGTGGTGACGACGCCCGCGGGTTCGGCGTCGCCCGCGAGGGGAGCGCCGTCCTGGCCGCCGGGCGCGACATCGCCGTGGCCGACCGGCCGGCGGCGCGACAGGATCCAGATCGCTCCGGAGCCCGCGACCAGCAGCACGGCGACGAGCACGACACCCCAGGTGCCCTGCTTGGTGAGGAACTCCGCCCCCGCCCCGACCAGACCGGCGGCCGGCAGGGTCAGACCCCAGGCGACGAACATCCGGGTGGCGGTGGACCAGCGGACCACACCGCCCCGGCGGCCGAGGCCCGCGCCCATCACGGCGCCGGAGCAGGACTGGGTGGTGGAGAGGGAGAAGCCGAGGTGCGAGGAGGCCAGGATGACCGTGGCCGCACTGGTCTGGGCGGCGAAGCCCTGCGGCGGCTTGAGGTCGGTGAGGCCGCTGCCCATGGTGCGGATGATGCGCCAGCCGCCCAGGTAGGTGCCGAGCGCGATGGCCAGACCGGCGCTGACGATGACCCAGACCGGCGGGTTCGAACCGGGGGAGAGCACCCCGCCGGTGACCAGGGCCAGCGTGATGATGCCCATGGTCTTCTGCGCGTCGTTGGTGCCGTGCGCGAGGGAGACCAGCCCGGCGGAGGCGATCTGCCCGGCGCGGTAGCCCTTGGCGGTGGCCTTCTCCTGGGCGCCGTTACGGACCTTCCCGCCGATCCGGTACGTCAGCTTGGTGGCCAGCAGCGCGGCCAGACCGGCGACGACCGGGGCGGCGACCGCGGGGAGCAGCACCTTGGTGACGACCGTGCCGCCGTCGACCGACGACCAGCCCGCGGACATCACCGCGGCGCCGATCAGACCGCCGAAGAGGGCGTGGGAGGAGCTGGACGGGAGTCCGACCAGCCAGGTCAGCAGATTCCACAGGATGGCGCCGACGAGCGCCGCGAAGATGACCTCGGTTCTGAGGCCGTTCTCGTTGATGATCCCGCCGGAGATCGTCTTGGCGACCTCCACCGACAGGAACGCGCCGACGAGGTTGAGAACGGCGGACATCGCCACCGCTGTCTTGGGTTTGAGTGCGCCGGTCGAGATGGTCGTGGCCATCGCGTTGGCGGTGTCGTGGAAACCGTTCGTGAAATCGAACACTAGAGCTGTCACGATCACAATCGCGAGCAGCAGCGTGATGTGTTCCATTTACCCAGGCAATCGTTCGACGTCAGTGGCACGAGGAACGTAGGCAACCTGGGTGAACGGAAGATGAACTGGACAGGGCGTTGTGGTGACTCCAATCGGAGTGCCGTCGCTCCATTTGGCCGTGGTCCGACAGCCGGGGACGGCTACGGGGCGGTGTGGGCCCCGAATCCGACCCCGGACGATCTTCCGGAGCGAGCGGAAACATGGACCGCTCATCAGTGGAAAGGATCTTCGTATGAGCGATCAGTGGCGGGGCCCGGTCGAACGGACCGGGGGCGTCGAACAGGCAGGGGACATCGAGGAGGCCTGGGGCGCCGTCGTCGCCACCGCCCGCAGGACGGCGGCCGACGGCCTGGTCGTCGGGACCTCGGGCAATGTGTCGGCGCGGGTCGGCTCCACCGTCCTGGTCACCCCGAGCGGTGTTCCCTACGACCGGCTCCGCCCCGAGGACGCGGTCGGCGTCGATCTGGAGGGCAACCAGATCCTCGGCGAGCTGACCCCGACCAGCGAGCTTCCGCTCCATCTCGCGGTCTACCGGAACACGGCGGCCGCCGCCGTCGTGCACACCCACGCGGTGCACGCCACGGCCGTCTCCACGCTGGTCGCCGAGGTTCCGCCGGTCCATTACGCGGCCGCGCTGCTGGGCGGCCCCGTCCGCGTCGCCGCCTATGCCCGGTACGGCACCGACGAACTGGCCGCGAACATGCTGGCGGCCCTGCGGGACCGCACCGGCTGTCTGCTCGGCAACCACGGAACCGTCACCTACGGAGCCACCCTCGACGAGGCGTACGACCGCACCGCCCAGCTCGAATGGCTGTGCCGCCTCTGGCTCGCCGCGAGCGCGGTCCCCGGCCGTTCCCCGGCCCTGCTCACCCCGGACCAGCTGAGCGATGTCCGGGAGGCGCTGAAGGAGTACGGACAGCCGGGCCGAGGCCGTCCGTAGTCCCTCCCGAACTCCTTCGGACGGCGGGGCGGTGCCGGTCGGGGCGGGGGCCGTCCGGCACCGGACGGCCCCCGCCCGCTGGCCGAGTGCGGGGGCGCCCATGAGACTGAAGCCGTGCGCCCGGCTACAGCGACGGCAGCAGTCGTCACCTCCATCCTCGGCGCCGGTGCGGCAGCGGTCGCGGCCGGCCGGTACGCCAGCGACGTCGCCCTCGGGGCGCCGTCCGGACGTCCCTTCCCCGCCGACCGCAGACTCACCGTGCATGCGACGGCGGCGGGACAGGTCACCCTGACCCGGTCCTTCGCCGCGCTGCGGCCCGGCACCTACGGGCTGGTCGGTGACGGCGTCCACGCCGTCGTCGGCCCGGTGATCGACCAGGCCCACCAGGCCGCCGACACCGTGGTGCGCCGGCTGGAGCGCGTCAACCGCGGCACCCTGCGCCCCGGGGCCAAGGTCCGCATGACGCCCGAACTGCACAGCGGTGACCCCACCACGGCTCTGGGCCTCGCACACCGCGAGATCGAGATCACCGGCGAACTCGGCGCCCTGCCCGCATGGTTCGTGCCCGGCCCCCGCGACACCTGGGTCATCACCGCGCACGGCATCGGCACCACCCGGGAACACCCGCTGAACCTGATCGGCTTCCTGAACGGACAGCAGCTGCCGGTGCTCGATCTCGCCTACCGCGGCGACGCCGGAGCCCCGCGCTCCCCGGACGGCCTCAGCCACCTCGGCGAGTCCGAATGGCGCGACCTGGACGCGGCCATCCGCTTCGCCGTGCGCTACGGCGCCGAGAAGGTCGTGCTGCACGGCTGGTCCACCGGCGCCGCCATGGCCCTGCACGCCTGCGCCAACTCCGCGCTCCGGGACCGGATCTGCGGCCTCGTCCTCGACTCCCCGGTCATGGACTGGGCCACCACCCTGCGCGCCCTGGCCGCCGCCCGCGGGGTCCCGTCCGCCCTGTTGCCCCTCGCCGTCCGCGCCGCCCAGGGGCAGACCGGACTGCGGGGCGCCCGGCTCCTGGACACCTCGCTGCCCATGACCCTGCACGTCCCCACCCTGATCTTCCACGGGCCCGACGACACCCTGGCGCCCTGGCAGCCGTCCCGGTCGCTCGCCGCCCGCCGCCCCGACCTGGTCGCCCTGCACCCCGTGCCGCAGGCTCCGCATGCGGCGATGTGGAATGCCGACCCGGTCCGCTACGAAGAGGCGCTGCGACGCTTCCTCACGCCCCTGATGTGAGCTGTTGTGCCGCTTCGGCCGGTTGGTCCAGGACGGCGCGGACGCCCCGGGACACCGGCAATTCGGGTTCCGTTTGGGCTTTCGGGCTGTCAGAGGCAAGACTGCTCCCCGTGACGTCCCGTACCCCGCGCGACTCCAGGCTGCGACTTGTCCGCCCGCGACCCCTCGCCACCGCTCGCAAGGCCGTGATCACCCGGCGCACCAGGCCGGCGCCCCGCCCGCCCGAGGGCACCCCGCCCCGGGCGGAACTGGCCCGCCAGGCCAGGACGGCCCTCGCCGACGCCGTGCGGATCGCCCGCTGGGCGGCCGGCGGCTCCCGCCCCGGCACACCACCCCTGGCCACCACGGCCCTCGAACGGGCCTCTTCGGAGCTGGAGTTGTCCCCGGCCCAGGTGCGCTCCGGCTGGGACCGGGCCCGGCTCGCCGGCCTCGTCGAACTGCACGGCGACACCGCACGGCCCGGCTGGCGGCTGCGCGCCTGGGACCGCGACGACTCCGCCGTGCTCCGCGGCTGGGTGGCGCTCTTCGACGCCTGGTCACTCGTCCACCCCGCACCGCAGGACATCGAGTCCACCGCGGTCGCCGAGGCCGTCGAAGCCGTGCCCCAGGTGCTCTCCCTCCTCCAGCTCTCGGCGGGCCCGGTCACCGTGCCCGCCCTCCTCGACCTCCTGGGCCAGCGCGTCGCCGAACTCCACGAGGAGCGCTGCGAGGTGCCGTACGGGCCGCAGCCGCTGCCCGCCCCCGCCGAGGCGGCGCCCACCACCCACCCCGAGGCGCTGGTCGCCCTCCTGCTGGACTGGGCCCTGGAGGGGCTGGCCGCCGTCGGGGCGCTCACCCTCGGCTCCGGGCACGCCACCCTCACCCCGCTCGGCAACTGGGCGGTCTGGGTCAAGCTGGAACAGATCTGCGTCGCCGCCCAGAGCCCGGCCGGGAACATCGAGCAGTCCGCCGCCGACATGCTGCTGGGCTGCGCCCGGCTCACCCCTGGACCGGCCCGTGCCGAATACCGCGCCTGGCTGGCGGCCCGCCCCGTCGGCAGCGCCGTCGCCGAACTCCTCGGGGTGGCCCGGGGCGAGGACGCGCTGCTGCGTGGGCTCGCCTTCGAGGCGCTCCGCGTCGTCGGCGCACCCGCCGAGCCCGAGGTGCGCTCCGTCGTCGCCGACCCGTCGCTGCGCCCCTACGCGCTGCTCTGGCTCGCCGAGTACGAAGGGGCCGACCCCGAGGACGCCCAGGAGGTCCTCAGCCGCGAGGAGGCCACCTGGCTCTGGGTCGACACCGCGGCGGCCGTGGCCGACCACGGCGAGACCGGACTGCTGGTCCGCCACCTCGACTCGGCCGTGCAGGGCAGCGTCCCGGCCCTGCTCGACGAGGTACGGGCGGTCGGTCATCCGCGCACCGTCCAGGTCCTGGTGGCGCTGGCCGCCGCACACCCCGACCCCGCGCTCGCCAAAGCCGTCCGCAAGGCGGCGTTCCAGGTGCACACCGGCGGAGCCTGAGAACGGTCCGGCCGACCGGGGGAGACCCGAGGCCGGCCGGACCCGCAGAGGCAGTCGGCTGCCCTGACGGCCGTGCGTTGTCCAGGGCTCCGGGGTGACCCGGCCCTGGATCCGGTCGCCCCCGACCGACGCGGCTGCGCGCAGCCCTGCGCCGAGTATCGAATAGCTCACACCGCAATGCACCTTATTGCTCACGGAGCGGAGTCGCCCAGGAGCGCTGGGCGGTTTTCGGCAACCGTGCCGGGAGCAGGCGGAAAAGTGATTGGACACCGCCAGTAGACTGGTGCTCATGGCAACTCTCCTTGTGCGTATGCGTGAGTAGCGGCGTTCGAGTCGTGAATCGCTAGCCGTTCCTCCGCCGTCCATTCCGCCCTGGAGTTTTTCCCGTGATCACCGCCTCCGGCATCGAGCTGCGCGCCGGCGCCCGCATGCTTATCGAATCCGCCTCCTTCCGCATCGCCAAGGGCGACCGCATCGGCCTCGTCGGCCGCAACGGAGCGGGCAAGACCACCCTCACCAAGTGCCTCGCCGGCGAGGGCACCCCCGCTGCCGGCACCATCACCCGCTCCGGCGAGGTCGGCTACCTCCCGCAGGACCCGCGCACCGGCGACCTCGACGTGCTCGCCCGGGACCGCATCCTCTCCGCCCGCGGCCTCGACGAGATCCTCCGCAAGATGCGCGAGAACGAGGAGCGGATGGCGAACGGCAAGGGCGCCACCCGCGAGAAGGCGATGAAGAAGTACGAGCGCCTGGAGACGGAGTTCCTCACCAAGGGCGGATACGCCGCCGAGGCCGAGGCCGCCACCATCGCCGCGGCCCTCAGCCTCCCCGACCGGGTGCTCGCCCAGCCGCTCCACACGCTCTCCGGCGGTCAGCGCCGACGTGTCGAACTGGCCAGGATCCTCTTCTCGGACGCCGACACCCTGCTCCTCGACGAGCCCACCAACCACCTCGACGCCGACTCGATCGTCTGGCTGCGCGACTACCTCAAGGGCTACCGCGGCGGCTTCGTCGTGATCTCCCACGATGAAGAGCTCGTCGAGACCGTCGTCAACAAGGTCTTCTACCTCGACGCCAACCGGTCGCAGATCGACGTCTACAACATGGGCTGGAAGCTCTACCAGCAGCAGCGCGAGGCCGACGAGAGGCGCCGCAAGCGCGAGCGGCAGAACGCCGAGAAGAAGGCCGCGACGCTCAACGCCCAGGCCGACAAGATGCGCGCCAAGGCCACCAAGACCGTGGCCGCGCAGAACATGGCCAAGCGCGCCGACCGGCTGCTCTCCGGCCTGGATGCCGTACGGGTCTCCGACAAGGTCGCCAAGCTGCGCTTCCCGGACCCCTCGCCGTGCGGCAAGACCCCGCTGATGGCGGAGGGCCTCTCCAAGTCCTACGGATCCCTGGAGATCTTCACCGGCGTCGACCTGGCCATCGACAAGGGCTCCCGGGTCGTCATCCTCGGCCTCAACGGCGCCGGCAAGACCACCCTGCTCCGGCTCCTCGGGGGCGCGGAGAAGGCCGACACGGGCGACATCATCGAGGGCCACGGACTCAAGCTCGGCTACTACGCCCAGGAGCACGAGACCCTCGACCCGAACCGCACCGTCCTGGAGAACATGCGCTCCGCGGCGCCCGACCTCGACCTCGTCGCGGTCCGCAAGACGCTCGGCTCGTTCCTCTTCTCCGGGGACGACGTGGACAAGCCCGCCGGGGTGCTCTCCGGCGGTGAGAAGACCCGGCTCGCCCTGGCGACGCTGGTGGTCTCCTCCGCCAACGTGCTGCTGCTCGACGAGCCCACCAACAACCTCGACCCGGCCAGCCGCGAGGAGATCCTCGGCGCGCTGCGCACGTACAAGGGCGCCGTCGTCCTCGTCACGCACGACGAGGGCGCGGTCGAGGCGCTCCAGCCCGAGCGCATCATCCTGCTGCCCGACGGCGTCGAGGACCTGTGGGGTGCGGACTACCGGGACCTGGTCTCGCTGGCCTGACCCGTCCCGCCGCCCGCTGATCCACTCCCACTGGATCATTCGGCCTACGCGTGATCCCTCATCTGTGTGAGTACGTCTCGTACCTCGGCGCGGCGCCCGGCAGATAGCTGCCGGGCGCACCCATATGCGGGCGCAATCCCCTCGCGGCCCTGACCTGGACGTTCCTCCCGGGGAGTTCCCCCCGGGCCCGTCACAGCCCTGCGGAATGCGAGATTCCGATCAGTCCGGCGCACTCCCGGGGCGTGAATCCGGTTGCACGGACCTTGCCGAATGGGTGGCCAGGAAGCTCCGGAGGGGTGATCATGAGAGTCCAGAGCGCACTTCCCACGAGGAGGCACGGGTGGCCGAGACTCTGAAGAAGGGCAGCCGGGTAACCGGCGCCGCGCGCGACAAGCTCGCGGCAGACCTGAAGAAGAAGTACGACTCCGGTGCGAGCATCCGGGCGTTGGCCGAGGAAACCGGCCGCTCCTACGGATTCGTCCACCGGATGCTCAGCGAGTCCGGAGTGACGCTGCGAGGACGCGGCGGCGCGACACGAGGCAAGAAGGCCGCAGCGGCCTGACAGCCGTCGGCGGATCGGGACAGGTCGTACGACCTGCCCCGGGGCTCACCGGTTTCGGCGGTGGCCACCCGGTCGACCGTGCGGTCGATCGGGTGGTTACTGTTCAGTCACTTAGCTCCATGTGCTGACTGCACCCGAACCGGAGGCGCTCCATGACCTCGCTCGACTCCGTGCTCGACAAGGACGGCGTACGACTCACCGTCGATGACGCGATTGCCACGGTGACCCTCACCAATCCGGCCAAGCGCAACGCTCAGTCCCCCGCTCTGTGGCGGGCGTTGACAGAGGCCGGACGGGCCCTGCCCGGCAGTGTGCGGGTCGTCGTGCTGCGCGGCGAAGGCGTGTCCTTCTCCGCCGGTCTCGACCGCCAGGCGTTCACCCCCGAGGGCTTCGACGGCGAGCCGTCCTTCCTCGACATGGGGCGTGGCCCCGAGGCCGAGCTCGACGGGGTCATCGCCGAGTACCAGGAGGCGTTCACCTGGTGGCGTCGCAACGACATCGTGTCGATCGCGGCCGTCCAGGGACATGCCATCGGTGCGGGCTTCCAGCTCGCTCTCGCCTGCGATCTGCGGATCGTCGCCGAGGACGTGCAGTTCGCCATGCGCGAGACCAGCCTCGGTCTGGTGCCCGACCTCACCGGCACGCACCCCTTGGTGCACCTGGTGGGGTACGCACGCGCGCTCGAAATCTGCGCCACCGGCCGCTTCGTGCACGCCCCGGAGGCCGAGCGCACCGGACTGGCCAACCTCGTGGTGCCCGCCGAGGAGCTCGACGGAGCCGCCCGCGACCTGGCCGGCGCCCTGCTGGCCGCCCCGCGCGACGCCCTCGTCGAGACCAAGGCCCTGCTGAGCGGGGCCGTCTCCCGTACGTACGAGGAGCAGCGCACCGCCGAACGGGCCGCGCAGGGCCGCCGGCTGCGCGACCTGGCGGGCATGTCCGACTGATACGTCACCCGGCCGGGGGCACACCGCCCCGGCCGGCCGAACGCGGCGCGCCCCGCCGGCCCGCGTCCGGCCGCCCGAGGCGCCCGGTTCAGCCTTCCGAGGCCTCCGGCGCCCCCGGTGGCGCCGATTGCCCCGTCACCGCCGTGACCAGCACCGCGACCGGCGGATGCCCGTCCACCGCTTCCGTCACCGCGGCCCGCACCGAGCGTGCCACGTCGAGCGCGCGGTGGCCGCCGTCCGTCGCCAGCTCGACCCGTACGTGGTCCGCGCCCGTGTGCACCGCCGCGCCCAGCACCCGGGTCAGCGTCGCGACACCGGCCACCCCGGCGGCCGCCCGGCCCGCCGCGTCCCCGGGTTTCGCCGCCCGCACCTCGGCCGGCTCCGGCTCCGCCCGCTCCGGCGCGGTCTCCAGCAACTCCGTCACCTGGAGGTCCACCTCGGCGACCACCAGGCCGAGCCGCCGCGAGGCAGCCGCCAGCAGCGCCGAGCGCAGCGCCGCCGCGGCGACGGGCAGCGGCTGCTCGGCGGTCGCCGCCATGGTCGCCTCGATCCGCAGCGGGCCCGGCGGCAGCGCACTCGGGGGCGAGGGCACCTGCGGTTCGCAGGCCGTCCCCGGATCGGCCACCGCGATCCTCAGCTCACCGAGCACCGGCCCCGCGCCGGGACGGCGTACCGCCCGGCGCAGCACCGCGACCGCGGCCCGTTCCGAGATCCAGACCCCGTCCGCCGGACCACCCAGAGGGAGCAGCCGGCCCAGGCCGAGCCGTTGCCGAACCGCAGCCGTCCATCCGTCGGCCCTGTTCGGGCTGTCAGCCGTCGTCATCGCCCCAGCCTGCCGTATCCACGGCGCGAGACGGGGCAAGCGCACTTAATGTGGGCAATGAAGTCCAACTCTGCCCCGAAGGGAAGAACGGCGATGACCGAGACCCCACAGCGGAACCGGCCCGAGAACCCCGACAAGGACGCGAGCACGCCACTGACCAAGCGCGGCGGGGGAGACCCCGCCACCCGCGGCCGCACGACGATCGCCGACGGCGTGGTCGAGAAGATCGCCGGAATGGCGGCTCGCGACGTGGTCGGCGTGCACGCGATGGGCAGTGGCCTCTCCCGAACCTTCGGCGCGGTGCGCGACCGGGTGCCCGGCGGCGGCAAGTCCGTCACCCGGGGCGTGAAGGCCGAGGTCGGCGAGTCGCAGACCGCCCTCGACCTGGAGGTCGTCGTGGACTACGGCGTGTCGATCGCCGATGTCGCGCGTGACGTACGGGAGAACGTTGTCGCCGCGGTCGAGCGGATGACGGGTCTCGAAGTCGTCGAGGTCAACATCGCGGTGAGCGATGTGAAGCTGCCCGACGAGGACGATGACGACGAACAGCCCGAGCCACGTCTCCAGTAGTCCTCCCGTCCGAGGTAGTTGAGGAGCGCACGATGAGCATGGCTGTGGTCGGCATGGTGGCGGGCATGGCGCTCGGATTCGCCGGATATTTCGGCGGTTTCGGTGCCTTCCTGCTGGTGGCCGCGTTGGGGGCGGTCGGCTTCGTCGCCGGTCGCTTCTTCGACGGTGACCTGGAGCCCGGCGACTTCTTCCGGAGTCGCGATCGCGGCGACCGACGACGGTGACGGCCGTGTCGGGGGCGAGCGGCCGGGTCGCCGCCGCGGAGCGCGGGGAGACCCGGATCGCCGACCGGGTGGTCGCGAAGATCGCCGCGCAGGCGGCGAAGGAGGCCGTCGAAGAGCCGGCGAAGGACGGTGCGTCGCCGCGCGCCACGGTCACGGTGCACCGTGACACGGCCCGGGTGCGGGTGAGTCTGGAGCTCGGGTATCCCAGCGACATCGGCCGCCAGTGCGGTGCCGTGCGTCACCGGGTCGCGATGCGGGTAAAAGCGTTGGCGGGGATGGAGGTGCCGGAAGTGGCCGTACAGGTCGAACGCCTGCACCCCTCAGGAGCGAGTCTCGCGGCGCAGGGGAGGATCCGATGACCGAGCCCCAGAACCCGGAACACAGCACGCAGCGGCTGCCCACGGTCCAGCCGGTGGAGCACGGGGACGTGCTCGAACTCGACCAGTCGGCGTCGTCCGCGGCCTACGACCCGGTGCCCGCCAAGGAGCGGGGCGAGGGCGGCGGCGGCCGCTTCTGGTCCGCGCGCCGCGTTCCGGCCGGCATCCTCGCCCTGGTGGTCCTCGGCGGCGCCGGACTCCTCCTGTACGACGTGGCGGCGGTGCGGGCCGGCCATCCGGCGATGCAGTGGCGCCGCTCGCTGGCCGACGAGCTGGCCCGGCGGCCGCTGAACGACGTCTGGGTACTGACCGGTGCGGCGGTCGCGGCGGCGATCGGCCTGTGGCTGACCGTCCTCGCGCTCACGCCCGGACTCCGTGACCTGCTGCCGATGCGCCGCGACCACCCCGGTGTACGGGCCGCGCTGGACCGGACCGCGGCCGCGACGGTCCTGCGCGACCGGGCCGTCGAGGTGTCCGGTGTGCAGTCGGTCCGGGTCCGGATGAGACGGAGCAAGGTGAGGGTGCGGGCCGTCTCGCACTTCCGTGAACTCGACGACGTACGGGCCGATCTGGACACCGCACTCTCCATGGGCATCGGGGAGCTCGGACTGTCCAGGCCGCCGCGCCTGTCCGTCCATGTCCGCCGTCCGGCGAAGAAGGGGTGAGCGGCGTGCTCAGGACCGTCAACCGGGTGCTGCTGGGCCTCGCCGGGCTGGTGCTGGTCTGCGTGGGCGGCGGAGTGCTGGCCGCCGCGACCGGGCTCTCCGTACCGTCCTGGTGGCCCTGGTCCGGCAAGAACGACGTACTGCTCAGCGAGGCCGACCGGGACCGCTGGCGCTCGGACGGCTGGTGGTGGCCGACGGTGATCGCGGTCCTCGCCGTCCTCGTCGTGCTCGCCCTGTGGTGGCTGCTGGCCCAACTGCGCCGGGCCCGCCTCTCCGAGGTGCTGGTGGACAGCGGGGACGGCGAGGGTGCGCTGCTGCGCGGCCGAGCCCTGGAGGGCGTGCTCGCCGCGGAGGCGGGGTCCCTGGACGGGGTGGCCCGCGCCCAGGTCGTACTCACCGGGAAGCGCAGTACCCCGCAGGCCAGGGTCCGGCTGCTGATGGAGCCGCACGCGGCGCCCGACAAGGCGCTGGGCCGGCTGACCGACGAGGCGCTGGCCCATGCCAGGGACTCCGCGGGGCTGGCGCGGCTGCCCGCGGAGGTGCGGCTGAGGGCGGTCAAGCACCGCGCGGAGCGGGTGAGCTGACGGACGGTACGGATACGCGGGCGGACGGTACGGATACGCGGGCGGGCCGGAGTCATCCGCCCCGCCCGCGCGTCGTTCGTCCGGCCGTGCGGCGGTGGACGGTTCAGAAGCCGTGCCGGGAGCCGCCGTCGACCGGGACCATGATGCCGGTCAGATACGAGGCGGCGGGCGAGAGCAGGAAGGCCGCCGTCCGGCCGAACTCCTGCGGGGTGCCGTAGCGGCGCAGCGGGATGCGCGCCTCGTTGGCCGTGCGCGAGGCCTCCGCGTCGCCGGAGAGCGCGTCCAGTTCACGCACCCGGTCCGTGTCGATCCGGGCCGGCAGCACGCCCACCACCCGGATGCCCCGAGGGCCGAGCTCGTTGGCCAGTGACTTGGCGAACCCGGCCAGGCCGGGCCGCAGACCGTTGGAAATGGTCAGACCGGCGATCGGCTCGTGGACGGAGCCGGAGAGCACGAAGCCGATGACACCGCCCTCGCCGAGCGCCGCGGCGGCCGCACGGGCCAGACGCACCGCGCCCAGGAAGACCGAATCGAAGGCCGACTGCCACTGCTCGTCGGTGTTGTCCGCGACGAAGCCGGGCGCCGGACCGCCGACGCTGATGAGGATGCCGTCGAGCCGGCCGAACCCCTCCTGCGCGGCGTCCACCAGCCGCTGCGCCACGGAGGGGTCGGCGTTGTCCGCGGCGAGCCCGACGGCGTCCGGGCCCAGTTCGTCGGCGGCCGCCCGGACGCTCTTCTCGTCCCGGCCGGTGATGATCACCCTCGCGCCGTCGTCCACCAGCGCCCGTGCCGCGGCGTTGCCCAGTCCCCGGGTCGCGCCGGTGACGATGTACACACGGTCCTTCAGTCCAAGATCCATGGCCCTATCCTGCCGCCTCGCCCGCCGCGGTGTCCGCAGGGGCCTGTGCCTCGGCCAGCGCGACGGCCGTCCCCACCAGCCCGACGTGGCTGAAGGCCTGCGGGAAGTTGCCGAGCTGGCGCATGGCGGCGGTGTCGTACTCCTCGGCGAGCAGCCCCACGTCGTTGCGGAGCGCCAGCAGCCGCTCGAACAGTTCGGTGGCCTCCTCGGTGCGTCCGGTCATCCGCAACGCGTCCGCCAGCCAGAACGAGCAGGCCAGGAACGCGCCCTCACCGCCGGGCAGCCCGTCGATCGAGGTGCCGTCGGTGCTGTAGCGGCGCACCAGCCCGTCGCTTCCCAGCTCGGCGCGGACGGCGTCCACCGTCCCGATGAGCCGCGGGTCGTCCGGCGGCAGGAAGCCGGTCCTGGCGATCAGGAGTGTCGCGGCGTCCAGGTTCCGTGACCCGTACGACTGGGTGAAGGTGTTGCGCACCGGGTCGTACCCCTTCTCGCACACCTCCCGGTGCACGGCGTCCCGCATCGCCCGCCAGCGGTCGGCGTCGCCGGTCAGTGACGGGTTCTCCTCCAGGCTGCGCACGGCGCGGTCGGCCGCCACCCAGGCCATCACCTTGGAGTGCACGAAGTGGCGGCGCTGGCCGCGGATTTCCCACAGCCCCTCGTCCGGCTCGCGCCAGGTGGACTCCAGGAAGCCGAGCAGGCTGAGCTGGATGTTCCAGGCGTGCGGTTTGTCGCCCAGGCCCGCCTCATGGGCCAGCCGGAGCGAGTCGATGACCTCCCCGTACACATCGAGCTGACGCTGGCGGACCGCGGCGTTGCCGATCCGGACCGGGGCGGAGCTCTCGTAACCGCGCAGCCATGTCAGCTCCGACTCGGGCAGTCTGCGCTCGCCCGCGAGCCCGTACATGATCTGCAGATCGGCCGGGTCCCCGGCGACGGCGCGCAGCAGCCAGTCCCGCCAGGCGCCGGCCTCCTCCAGATAGCCGGCCGAGATCAGCGCGCCGAGGGTGAGCGTGGAGTCCCGTAGCCAGCAGAAGCGGTAGTCCCAGTTCCGTACGCCGCCGATCTCCTCCGGCAGCGAGGTGGTGGGGGCCGCCACGATGCCGCCGGTCGGACCGAAGGTGAGCGCCTTCAGGGTGATCAGTGAACGGATCACGGCCTCCCGGTAGGGCCCCTGGTACTTGCAGCGGGCGGACCACTCGGCCCAGTCGGACAGGGTGTTGTCCAGCGCCTCGAACGGATCGACGAGGTCGGGCCGGGGCGAGTGCGAGGGGTGCCAGGTCAGGACGAACGCCACCTGTTCCCCCGCGGAGACGCTGAACGAGGAGCAGGTGGAGAACTGCTGGCCCCAGGTCTTGACCGGCGGCTCGCTGCGCAGCCAGGCGGAGTCCGGCCCCGCGACCGCCACCCGGTGGCCCTGCGAGCGGCGCACCCAGGGCACGACCGAGCCGAAGTCGAAGCGCAGCCGGAGCACGGAGCTCATGTCGACGGTGCCGCTGACACCCTCGATGATCCGCATCACATCGGGTTCCTGGTCGCGCTGCGGCATGAAGTCGATGACCTTGACCGTGCCGGTGCGGGTCTCCCAGAACGTCTCCAGGACGAGGGAGTCACCCGCGTAGGCGCGCCGGGTGCAGGTGTCCGCGCCCGTCGGCGCGATGCGCCAGTGGCCGTTGTCCTCCTCACCGAGCAGGGCGGCGAAGCAGGCGCCCGAGTCGAAGCGGGGCAGGCAGAGCCAGTCGACAGAACCGTTCTTTCCGACCAGGGCGGCTGTCTGGAGATCGCCGATGAGGGCGTAGTCCTCGATGAGTGGGGTCACGTTCTGGCGTGTTCCCGAACATGGCCCCCGCTAAGCAGCCGTTGTCCGACGTGAGGCGGGAGTCACCCCGGCGGGGGACGTTGCCGACACGCCGTCAGGCCTTCGCGGGCTCGGGCTTCCCGGGCTCCGCCGCGGCGCCCCCCGCTTCGGCGGCCGCGGCCGCTGCCGTCACCAGGTCGCGCTTCTCCCGGCGGGCCAGCACCACATAGCCGACCGGAACACCGGCGGCGAACAGCCACCACTGCACGGCGTACGCCATGTGCGGGCCGATGGAGCTGTCGTCGGGGGCCTCGATCAGCTCGGGGGTGTCGCCGGACGGCACGGGCCCGGTCTGTTCCAGGTAGCCGCCGAGCACCGGCCGGGAGAGCAGCTTGGCCTGCTCGGCGCTGTTGATCAGCATCACCTGGCGGTCCGGCAGGTCCGAGAGGTCCTTGATACCGCTGCTGCCCGTCGTCTCGTCGGCCTTGAGCCGCCCGGTGACGGTCACTTCGCCCTTCGGTACGGCCGGCACGTCGGGGAAGGCGCGCTGGTCGTCGGCGGTGGGGATCCAGCCACGGTTGATCATGACCGTGCCGCCGCCCTTGAGGTCGAACGGGACCAGCACATGGAAGCCGATGCTGCCGTCGGTGGCAGTCCTG
This sequence comes from Streptomyces sp. NBC_01260, assembly GCF_036226405.1. Lineage (NCBI taxonomy): Bacteria > Bacillati > Actinomycetota > Actinomycetes > Kitasatosporales > Streptomycetaceae > Streptomyces > Streptomyces sp. NBC_01260. Next base: position 6,750,992 of record NZ_CP108464.1, read on the forward strand.
CGCCGCACCACGACCTCGTGCTTCTCGTCGTACGTCCCGGTGGCCTTCACCGCGCGCCAGTAGTCCGAGCGCGGAACGGTGTGGCCGGGCGAGGTGAGCGCGGCGACCGGAACCGGCTTCGCCTTGAGGTTGTGAGAGATCAGGGCGTTCTGCGCGACCTTGTGCTCATGCCGGTGCAGCTGCCAGAAGCCCAGCTCGATCATCGTGGGAATCATGACGAGGGCGAGGAGGGCGAGGATCAGCCACTGCCGTGTCAACAGGAAGCGGTACACCCCATGACGGTACAACTGCGTCATGGGGTGCATCGCGCAGGGGGTGGGGGAAGGGGGCCGGCGCCCGGTGCTCAGACTTTGTCGATGATGCCCACCTTCCCCTCCGCGCGGGCGCAGTGACCGCCGCAGAACCAGTGCCCGTCGACCTCGACGCCCTGGCCGATGACCTGGACCCGGCAGTGCTCACAGATCGGCGCCATCCGGTGAATGGCGCAGGAGAAGCAGTCGAAGACGTGCACCGCGCCCTGCGCGTGCACTTCGAAGGACATCCCGTAGTCGTTTCCGCATACCTCGCAACGTGCCATGCGCCACAGGGTGGGACGCGAGGGCGGCGGCGGGCGAGCGGTGGGCGGGCGAGTCGCCCCCGGTTCACTCCGATGACCGCGCTACCCCTTCGACGCCGCGGCCACGTCCCGCAGGAGATGGGTGAACGCGCTCTCCTCCAGGATCGGGGTGCCGAACGACTTGGCCTTCACCGTCTTGGACGTCGCCGCGTCCGGGTCGTTGGTGACGAGCAGACTGGTCAGCCGGGAGACGCTGGTCGCCACATGCAGCCCGGCCTCCACCGCCCGGTCCTCCAGCAGCTCGCGGTCGATCGAGGTGTCCCCGGAGAACGCCACCCGCATGCCCTGCATGAGAGGTTTGTCCTTCTCGTACCGCCCCGGATTCGGATACGGGCAGGCCGGACGCTTGCGCGAGGGGCGCCAGCTGGTCTGGCCGCCGTACGAGGCCTGGTGGCCGACCCGCGGGGTGACGGGGGAGTCCGACCACTCGGTCAGCGGCCGGCATTCCAGCAGTGGCAGCCGCAGCCCGCCGTCCGCCGCCGCGTGCAGACTCGGGCGGAACGCCTCGGCCAGCACCCGGGCATCGTCCAGCGCGTGGTGCGCGCGCTGCTGCACGACCCCGAAGTGCGCGGCCAGCGACTCCAGCTTGTGGTTGGGCAGCGGCAGCCGCAGCTCCTTGGAGAGCGCGATGGTGCACAGCCGCTGCTGGACCGGGGCGATCACCGAGGCCCGCGCGTACTCCCGGGCGAGCATCGACCAGTCGAAGGCGGCGTTGTGCGCGACCAGCACGCGGTCGGCGAGCCGCTCGGAGAGCTGGGCGGCGACCTCCGGGAAGAGCGGGGCGCCTTCGAGGACATCACTGGTCAGCCCGTGAATCCACACGGGGCCGGGGTCCCGCTCCGGGTTGACCAGGGTGTACCAGTGGTCCTCGACGTTTCCCTGTGCGTCCAGGCGGTAGACGGCGGCGGAGATGATCCGGTCGTCCCGTGCGAGTCCGGTGGTCTCCACGTCGACGACCGCGTACCCCTGCGGGTAGGCGGTCGGCCACGGTGCTGCGGTCTGGCGGTCGTCGAGCATGGTCACAGAGAATACGGGCCGCGACCGACAGTCCCCTATTCGGCCGTCACCCCCGGGCCCTGTCCGGGGGATCGGCGCTCCTGCGAGGAGCCTGCCAGCAGCCCGTCCACCAGCGCCCGTACGGAGGTGGCGAACAGCCGGTCCGGGTCGGCGGGCCGGGTCAGTGCCCGGGCCAGTGCCGGATCGCCGCCGGCCGTCGACTCGCTCCACAGATCGCCCTCGGCCGGTGACTGGACGGGGGAGCGTTCCCGGTTGCGCTCCACGAGCAGGAAGCCGACGGTGTGGAACTGCACCGAGCGGACCGCGGCCGCCGCCCGTGCGCCGCGGAGCCCGGCGGCGTGCACCTCGTGGACCAGCGCCTGTTGCGCCGGCAGGAACATCCGTTCCGTCAGTCCCCGTTCGTGGACCATCGCGATCAGGTGCGGGCGGGCGCGCAGTTCGCGGCGCAGCCCGCGGGCCACGGAGACGATCCGGGCGGCCGGGGCCCGGCCGGTGGGGCGCAGGGTGCCCATCTCCTGGACGGTGCGCTCGACGAGGGCGTCCAGCAGGGACTCGCGGTTGCCCACGTGCCAGTAGATCGAGGTGACGGCGGTGCCCAGTCCGGCAGCCAGCTTGCGCATGGTGAGGGCCTGCGGACCGTGCTGCCGCACCAGTGCGGCGGCGGTCGCGAGGACCTCCTCGCGGGTCAGCGCCGATCGAGCCACAGCTCCTCCAGTTTCCATAACTCCGTTACACGCATGCCTATTTACCCTTCATCGTCTCCGGTGTAACTGTGTTACAGAGCCCGGCGGAGAGCCGGGACACGGACGACCGAGAAGGGTGGCACCGCATGGCACGGGTACGGTACGGCGCGCGCACCGAGGCCGAGATCGCGGCATCCCGCGAGGCCCGCTCCAGGCTCCCCGACATCTGGTCCACCGGCGTCACCGCCGTCTGGGAGAGCGACCCCGACGCGGTGGCGGCCGTCCTCCCGCCGCCCCTGAAACCCTCCGGACGCCCGCTCGTCCGGGCCAGCGTCAGCAAGGTCGATCTGCCCGGCTATCCGCTCGGCGCGGGCTCCGTCGCCGTCGCCGCCGTCCATGACGGGCAGGAGGGCTGGTATCCGCTGGTCATGCCGATGACCCACGAACGGGCGCTGACCGGCGGCCGCGAGGTGTTCGGCGAACCGAAGAAGCTCGGCGAGGTGAGCGTCGAACGCGAGGGTCTCGTCGTCCGGGCCCGCCTGGCCCGCCACGGCATCGCCTTCGTCGAGATCCGCGGCGCGGTCGACGGACCGCTGCCGCTGCCCGAGCCGGTCACGAAGCTCGACTTCTACTTCAAGTTCCTGCCCGCCGTGGACGGCGAGGGCTTCGACTCCGGCCCCGTACTGATCCACTGCACCCGCAACGAGAAGGTCCGCAGGCTGGAGCGGATCACCGGCGACGTGGTGCTGCGCGAGTCGATGTACGACCCGGTCGCCGACCTCCCCGTCCGCAGGCTGATCGACCTCACCATCGGCGAGAAGACCAGCGACCAGCAGGGACGGGCCGTGGAGCGGGTCAGCGCCGACGCGCTGCTGCCGTACGTCCACCAGCGCTACGACGATCCGCAGCAGATCCACGACGGCCCGCCCGAGGGGAGCGTCCGATGAGGCTGGAGGAGGGCCAGACCGCCGTCGTCACCGGCGCCGCGAGCGGTATCGGCCTCGCGATGGCCCGCCGGTTCGCGGCCGAGGGGATGAACGTCGTGCTCGCCGACGTGGAGGAGGGCGCGCTCGACAAGGCCGCCGGTGAACTGCGCGAGGACGGGGCACGGGTGCTGGCCCGGGCCGTCGACGTCAGCGAACGGGACTCCGTACAGGCGCTGGCCGAGGCCGCCTACGACGCCTTCGGCGCCGTGCACGTGCTGTGCAACAACGCCGGCGTCGGATCGGGCGCCGAGGGCCGGATGTGGGAGCACGAGCCGAACGACTGGAAGTGGGCCTTCGCGGTCAATGTGTGGGGTGTCTTCCACGGCATCCAGGCCTTCGTGCCGCGCATGCTCGCGGGCGGCGCCCCCGGCCATGTCGTCAACACCTCCTCCGGCGACGGCGGGATCGCCCCGCTGCCCACCGCCTCCGTGTACGCGGTCACCAAGTCCGCAGTCGTCACCATGACCGAATCGCTTTACGCGCACCTTCGGGCGGAGGACGCGGCGGTCGGCGCCTCGGTCCTTTTCCCCGGCCCGCACATGCTCCGCACCGGACTGTGGGAGTCGCACCGCAACCGCCCCGAGCGGTACGCCAAGGAGCGGCCGCGCAGGACCCCGTACCGCAGCCTCGGCCAGTGGGAGGCGGCCATGAGGTCGGCCGGCCACGACGTGGAGTTCACGCCGGTGGAGGAGGTCGCGCAGACCGTCGTGGACGGCATCCTCGCCGACCGCTTCTGGATGCTGCCGGACAGCGAGCACAGCGACCGGCAGATCCGCGCCAGGTCGCAGTCGATGCTCGACCGGGCCAACCCGTCGTACCTGGAAAGTTTCGTACTCGACTGAGGACCCAGCGATGACCGACGATCCGTACCTGATCATCTCCTCCGACTGCCACGCCGGACTGCCCACCGAGGAGTACCGGCCCTACCTCGACAGCCGCTTCCACCGGGAGTTCGACGACTTCCTCGCCGGCCGCGACCGCCGCCGCGAGGAGATGACCCGCCTCGGGGTCCGCAACGAGGCCTTCGCCGACAAGTGGTTCCAGGACAACGAGGAAGGCCTCAGGGGCGGCTGGGACAGTACGCAGCGGCTCAAGGAACTCGACGGCGACGGGGTGGCGGCCGAGGTCGTCTTCCCCGACGCGGACGCCGTGGACAGCCGCACCGCGGCCCCCTTCGGCGTCGGCCTCGGCCTCTCCGGCGACCAGGACCCGGAGCTGGGCATGGCCGGCGCGCAGGCCCACAACCGCTGGCTCGCCGACTTCGTCTCGCAGCACCCCGAACGTCACTGCGGGGTCGCCCTGCTGCCCGTCACGGGCGAGACCGACCGGGTCGTCGCCGAGATCCACCGGGCGAAGGAGTCGGGCCTCGGCGCCCTGATGATCCCCTCCATGTGGGTGGACAAGGCCCCGTACCACGACCGCCGCTACGACCCCGTCTGGGCGGCCGCCGCCGAGACCGGGATGCCGATCGTCACCCACTCGGGCGCGGCACCCCGCCACGAGTACGGCGACCACCTCGGCATCTACGTCTCCGAGGTCACCTGGTGGCCGTCCCGCCCGCTCTGGTTCCTCCTCTGGTCGGGCGCCTTCGAACGCCATCCCGGGCTGAAGTTCGGCGTCGCGGAGTCCGGCTGCTGGTGGCTGCCGAACCTCCTGTGGTTCATGGACCGCCTCTACCTCGGCGCCCACGGCGGCAAGAAGCTCTCCCCGTTCGCCGAGCTGAAGCGCCCGCCGCACGAGTACCTCGACCGCCAGGTGTTCATCTGCGCCACCAACACCAAACGCCGCGAGCTCGCCCAGCGGTACGAGATCGGCGTCGACAACATCCTGTGGGGCAGCGACTTCCCGCACCCCGAGGGCACCTGGCCGAACACCGCGAACTGGCTGCGCACCACCTTCCACGACATCCCCGTCACCGAGACCCGCCGGATGCTGGGCCTGGCCGCCGCCGAGGTCTTCGGCTTCGACACGGAAAAGCTGGCCCCGCTCGCCGCGCGCATCGGCCCCACCCCCGCCGACCTGGGCCAGAGCGCCGACCAGAGCGCGGTCGAGGCATCCTGGGCGCGCTCGCGCGAGGTCGGCAGGCACTGGCTGACCGACCACGACTTCCCGGTCCTGGGGGCGTCGTGACGGGCCCCGAGGGCGTCGTGACGCAGCCGGGGGGCGCCCCGGCGGACCGCTACACGGTCATCTCCGCCGACTGCCACGCCGGCGCCGACCTCCTCGACTACCGGCCGTACCTGGAGTCGGAGCACCACGACGACTTCGACGCCTGGGCGGCCGGCTACGTCAACCCGTACGAGGACCTGGTGGCCGACACCGCCGACCGCAACTGGAACTCGGCCCGCAGGCTCGCCGACCAGGAGGCGGACGGCATTGTCGCCGAGGTCGTCTTCCCCAACACCATCCCGCCCTTCTTCCCCTCCGCCTCCCTGATGGCCCCCGCCCCCTCCCGGGCGGAGTACGAACAGCGCTGGGCCGGGCTGCGCGCCCACAACCGCTGGCTCGCCGACTTCTGCGCGGCCGCGCCCGGCAGGCGTGCGGGCGTCGCGCAGATCCTCCTGAACGACCCGGCCGAGGCGGCCCGCGAGGTCCGCCGCACCAAGGAGGCCGGACTCACCGGCGGCATCCTGCTGCCCGGCGCCCCACCGGGCTCCGGCGTCCCGGAGCTGCACTCCCCGGTGTACGACCCGCTCTGGGCGGTCTGCGCGGAGCTGGACGTACCGGTCAACCACCACGGCGGCTCCGCCTCCCCGCCGCTGGGCGACGAACCGGCGGCCCGCGCCGTCTTCATGGTGGAGACCACCTGGTTCTCGCACCGGGCCCTGTGGCACCTGATCTTCGGCGGGGCGTTCCGCCGCCATCCCGGGCTGAGGCTCGTCCTCACCGAACAGGGTTCCGGCTGGATCCCGGGCATCATGGACATGCTCGACTACTACCACGGCCGACTCGTCGCGTCGGCCTCCCGGGCAGCCACGGCGGAGTCCAAGTTCGGTGCGGGACTGGCCGGTTCGATGGGCGCGAGCCCCAGCGAGGTATGGCGCGAGAACTGCTACGTGGGCGCCAGCTTCATGCGCCCGCACGAGGTGCCACTGCGCGACCGGATCGGCCTCGACAAGATCATGTGGGGCAGCGACTACCCGCACGACGAGGGCACCGCCCCGTACTCACGCGAAGGCCTGCGGATCGCGTACGCCGGGCTGCCGCCCGCCGAGATCGCGGCCATGGCGGGCGGTAACGCGGCCCGCGTCTACGGATTCGACCTGGCCGCCCTGGACCGGATCGCCGCCACCGTCGGCCCGACGGTCCAGGAGATCGCCGAACCCCTGAAGGAGGTCCCCGCGGGCGCGACCAGTCCCGCGTTCGCGCCGGGCGGGTCGGTACGCGTCTGGTGACACGGCGAGGGGCTTTCGTTTGGACCGGGCGCGAGCCCAGCCTGATCCAAACGAGAGGCACCAGGTGGGATTATCACCGGATGAGCGATCCCCAGGCGCACCACGAACCGCACGACACGGGTATGGGCGCACGGCTGAACTGGCTGCGCGCCGCCGTGCTCGGGGCCAATGACGGTGTGGTCTCCACCGCCGGCCTCGTCGTCGGTGTCGCCGGGGCCACCGACGACCGCGGCACCCTGCTGACCGCCGGCCTGGCCGGACTGCTGGCCGGGTCCATGTCGATGGCCGCGGGCGAGTACGTGTCGGTGTCCACCCAGCGCGACTCGGAGAAGGCCGCGCTCGCCACGGAGAAGCGCGAGCTCCGCGAGACGCCGGAGGCGGAACTCGTCGAACTCACCGGACTGCTGGAGGGCAAGGGGCTGAGCCATGAGGTCGCCCGCGAGGCCGCCGTCCAGCTCACCGAACGCGACGCGCTGCGCGCCCACGCGGAGGTCGAGCTGGGCATCGACCCGGACGATCTGACGAACCCCTGGCACGCGGCGGGCGCCAGCTTCCTCGCGTTCACGGTGGGCGCGCTGCTGCCGCTGCTGGCGATCGTGCTGCCCCCGATGTCGCTGCGGCTGTGGGTGACCGTGCTGTCGGTGCTCGCCGCGCTGGCCCTGACGGGCTGGTGGAGCGCCCGGCTGGGCGACGCGGCGGTGGGGCCGGCGCTGCTGCGGAACATGGGCGGGGGAGCGCTGGCGATGGCCGTGACGTACGTGGCGGGGGAGCTGCTGGGGGCGGCCGGGGTTTAGCGCCTCGGCCCGGTCGCACCCGTCGCACGATCCGTTCGGGCGGGAAGGGGCCGACGCCGGGGACCGGACGCTCCGGGATCCGCAGCCGTACGCCGGCCTCGGAACCGGCCGTCACCGTGCAGCCGAGTTCGCGGGCCTTGAGCTCGACAGACGAACGGCCGCCCATGTCCGAGACGAGGGTGCGCATTCGGTTGCCCACGACGGACGGGTCGATGTGCTGGTACAGATCGGGATCCACCCGCAGCGCCGAAGCGTGCAGTCCGGCCTCCCGCCCTCGATGAACCCGACGCCGAAGGCATCCAGGTGGCGCGCGACGGCCAGCTTGTCCTGCACCGTCAGCACCATCCCCTCCTGCTGGGTGCCGTCTCGCAGAGTGGTGTCGTAGAGCTGCACGCCTCGTACTGCCATCACCGTGACCCTCCTGGGTAGGTTACTGGCCGCCACGGTCCGGCAGAGTCCTCAAGGATCGCTTGACCGGCGCCCGGTGCCGCCGCCCTCCCCCGCCGGACCCCGGTGGACGGCTCCGGCGACGGCAGTGCTGTCAGAAGTCACCAAAGATTGCTGACGACGTGTCTCGCATACTTGTTGGTAACAACGTCTGGTCGCGGGCCGACCTGCGGCTCTACGGTGCTGATATGCCGACGAACCTGCCCGATCCAGTGCTCTGGTCCATACCGGCCTTCGTGCTGCTCACTGTCCTGGAAATGGCCCTGCACCACTTCCACCCCGACGAGGAGGCGGCCGGGTACGAGGCCAAGGACGCCGCCACCAGCATCACCATGGGGCTGGGCAGCCTGGTGTTCGACCTGCTGTGGAAGGTGCCCATCGTCGCGGTCTACACGGCGGTGTACGAGCTGACCCCGCTCCGGGTGCCCGTCCTGTGGTGGACCGTCCCGCTGATGCTGCTGGGGCAGGACTTCCTCTACTACTGGTCGCACCGGGGGCACCACGTCATCCGGATCCTCTGGGCCTGCCACGTGGTCCACCACTCCAGCCGGAAGTTCAACCTCTCCACCGCGCTGCGCCAGCCCTGGACCTCGCTGACCGTCTGGCCGTTCTACCTCCCGCTGATCGCCTGCGGCGTCCACCCGGCGGCGCTCGCCTTCTGCTCGTCGGCCAACCTCGTCTACCAGTTCTGGGTGCACACCGAACGCATCGACAAGCTGCCGCGGCCCTTCGAGTACGTACTGAACACGCCCTCCCACCACCGGGTGCACCATGCCTCCCAGGGCGGTTACCTCGACCGGAACTTCGGCGGCATCCTGATCGTGTGGGACCGGTGGTTCGGGTCCTTCACCGCGGAGGAGCAGCGGCCCGTGTTCGGGCTCACCAAGAACATCGACACCTTCAACCCGCTGCGGGTCGCCACCCACGAGTACGCGGCCATCGCCCGCGACGTGCGCGCGGCGGGCAGCTGGAGCGAGCGGGCCGGGCGGATCTTCCGCGGGCCGGGCTGGCAGCCGTCCGCCGCGGCGACCTCGCCGACCGTCGCCCCCGCGCGGGAGAGCGCCGTATGAGCGCCGGCCCGCTCCCGGACCGGAGGGAGCGCTGGGCGCGCCCCCTCCTCATCGCCTTCCTCGTCGCCTGCGCCGTCGATCTCGCCGGGGTCCTCACCGACAGCGGTATCGCGCACCTCGTCGCCAAGCCGCTGCTGATGCCGCTGCTGGCCGGGTACGCCGCCGCTCGGCGCGGGCCCCGGCTGCTGATCGCCGCACTGCTCCTGGGCTGGGTCGGCGATGTGTTTCTGCTGGCCGACGCCGACCTCGCCTTCCTTCTCGGGATGGGCGGCTTCGCCGCGGGACACGTCTGCTACCTGTGCCTCTTCGGCCGGGCCCGCAGCGCCCTGCTGCCCGCAGTCCTGTACGCAGCCGTCCTGGTCGTCTTCCTCGCCCTGATCCTGGACGGGCTGCCGGCCGATCTGCGGATCCCGCTGGCGGGCTACAGCCTGCTGCTCACCGCCATGGCGTACCGGGCCGGCGTCCTCGGCCGGTACGCAGCCGCCGGCGGTGCGCTCTTCCTGCTCTCCGACGGACTGATCGCCACCGGCGTCGCCGACTGGCCCCAGCTGCCCGCACCCGACTTCTGGGTCATGCTCACCTACGTGGCGGCGCAGTTCCTGCTGACCCTCGGAGTGCTCGCCCCGGATGCGCGCCGGTCCGGTGCGGACCCCGGGGCGTACCGTGGGCCCAGTATCAGCATCTGAGATCAGCAAGGACCCCCACGCATGCGCGCCACCGTCATCCACGCCCCCCACGACATCCGCGTGCAGGAGGTCCCGGACCCGGTTGTCCAGCAGCCCACCGACGTGGTGCTGCGGGTCCTGCGGGCCTGCATCTGCGGCAGCGACCTGTGGGCCTACCGCGGCGAGTCCGCCCGGCAGCCCGGCCAGCGCATCGGCCACGAGTTCCTCGGGATCGTCGAGGAGGCCGGCTCCGGGGTCAACGGCTTCGCCGTCGGCGACCTCGTCGTCGCCCCCTTCGTCTGGTCCGACGGCAGCTGCGCCTACTGCGCCGAGGGGCTGACCACCTCCTGTCCGCAGGGCGGGTTCTGGGGCTCGGTCGGCTCCGACGGCGGGCAGGGCGAGGCCGTCCGCGTCCCGTTCGCCGACGGCACCCTGGTCAAGCTGCCGGCCGCCGCGGCATCCGACGACCACCTGCTCACCGCGCTGCTGGCCCTCTCCGACGTCCTCGGCACCGGCCACCACGCGGCCGTCGGCGCCGGTGTGGAGCCCGGCAGCACCGTCGCCGTCGTCGGTGACGGCGCCGTCGGCCTGTGCGGCGTCATGGCCGCCAAGCGGCTCGGCGCCGAGCGGATCATCGCGCTCGGCCGCCATCAGGCGCGCACCGACATCGCCCGCACCTTCGGCGCCACCGACGTGGTCGCCGAGCGCGGCGACGCGGCCGTCGCCGCGGTACGGGAACTGCTCGGCGGCGAGGGCGCCCACGCCGTGATCGAGGCCGTCGGCACCGAGCAGTCGATGCGCACGGCCGTCGGCATCACCCGCGACGGCGGCTCGATCGGCTACGTCGGCGTACCGCACGGCAGCGGCACCGGACTGGACCTCGGCGTCATGTTCGACCGGAACATCGCCCTGCGCGGCGGGGTCGCCCCCGTACGCACGTACATACCGGAACTGCTCCCCGACGTCCTGTCCGGCACCATCGACCCGTCGCCCGTCTTCGACCTGGCCATCGGCCTCGACGAGGTCCCGGTCGGCTACAAGGCGATGGACGAGCGCACGGCACTGAAGGTCCTCATCAAGCCGTGAGCCGGGCGGCCGGGCCTTCCCGGCGCCGGCCTGCCCGGCCCGGCCGGTACGGGGGCCGGAGAGATCACCGGCCCCCGTACCGCACCCGCTACCTGCGGACCGCGTCCAGGGCGTCCACCACACCGGCTCCGTAGAAGCCGTTGCGGTGCTTGCCGCCCTCGCAGACCGCGTCGACGGTGCCGTCACCGTCGATGTCGTACGGGGCGCCGCACGCGGTGGCGTCGGCCTCCGCCACCAGCAGCGCCTTCACCGCGAGCGCCGACGCGTGCGGATGCGTCGACTTGATCAGCGCGGCCACTCCCGCGACATGCGGGGAGGCCATCGACGTACCGGCCATGTAGCCGTACCCGCCGCCCGGCAGCGTGGACAGGATCAGCCCGCTCGTCGCGGGCGGCGCGGGGCGCTGGTAGGCCGTCGAGTCGCCGCCCGGGGCGGCCACGTCGATGACGCCGTTCCCGTAGTTCGAGTACGAGGCCTTCAGCCCCTTCGCGCCCGTCGCCGAGACCGTCACGACACCCGGCAGCATCGTCGGGATGTCGAAGCACTTCTTCGGGTCGATCGTCCGGGTGACCGTGTCGCCGTCGTTCGGGCTGGTCGAGTCCACGATCGTGTCGGCCGCCAGGTCCTCGGCCGAGTTGCCCGACGCGGCGACATTGACCGTGCCCTTGCTCTCGGCGTAACGGGTGGCACGGGCGACCGCCTCGACCAGTGCGCCCTGGTCCGGGTCGTCCTTGCAGTTGAACAGCCACGGGTCGGTGTAGTAGCTGTTGTTGGTGACATCGACGCCGTGGTCGGCCGCCCACATGAAGCCGCAGACGACGGACTCGGTGTAGAAGTAACTGTCCGGGTTCGCCACCTTGATACCGGCGACCTTCACACCCGGTGCGACGCCCGTTACCCCGATGCCGTTCTTCGCGGCGGCTATGGTGCCCGCTACATGGGTGCCGTGCGGGCTCTCACCGGCCTTCGGACGCCAGGAGCCGGCCGTGGTGTCCGGTGCGCCGGTCACACAGTTCGCCGAGGCGGCCCGGTCGAAGTTCGGGGCGATGTCCGGGTGCGTGTCGTCGACACCCGTGTCGATGACCGCGACCGTGACCTTCCGGCTGCCCAGTGACTTCTGGTGCGCCTTGTCCGCCTTGATGGCGGGCAGGTCCCACTGCAGCGGCTCCATCGGGTCCTGGTCCGCCGTCGCCCGCGCCGCGGCGCTCCGCGCCTCCTGCGCGGTGAGCGGCTGCTGGACCCCGATGTCCTTGGTGGCCTGCGGGACGATCGGGTTGGTGCGGGTGGCCCCGGCCGAATCCACGCCCCTGACCCCGCGTACGGACTGCGCGAAGTCCGGGTTCTGCGAATGGACGACGAGAACACCGATCCGGTCGTAGGCGATCACCACCGTGCCGCCGGCCCGCTCCACCGCCTTGCGCACCTGCTTGACGGTGCCGTGACCGCCCCGCGTATTCACCACGTACGACAGCTTCGGTCCGTCCGTCGACACCGCCGCCGCGGGCCCGACGTCCACCGGCGAGGCGGACGCGGCGCCCGTCGGCAGGAAGCCGAGCGAGACGGTGAGGGCCAATCCGACGGGCAGCGCCAGTGCGCGTGTCCGTCTGGATCCCAGATGAGCCATGGGGTCTCCACTTCATCCGTGCCAGTCGACCGGACACGGGCGTGCCCAGTCGCGTACATGACGAGTGAAGCTATCGCCGATCATCCCGGCTCATCAATGAGTTGACGGGAACCCGTCTCCATCGCGGCGTCCGAAGGAGTGACCCGGAGAAGGACACAGGAGTGGTGAACCGCTTCGCCGCGCGCCGCGTGCCGTTGTCAGGGGAGGCGCACCATCACCCCCCGAAGACGAGGTCCCCAGTGAAATCCACCGTCCCCACCACCGCACCCGCGTCGCGAGGAGATTCCGTGGCTACCGATGCACCGCCGTCCGAGGGCAGTACGGAGAAAGGGCCGGCCCAGCCCACGACCGAGGCCTTCGTCGCGGAGCAGGAGAGCGCGGAATTCGGCGAACTGCGCCGCTCGTACCGCTCGTTCGCCTTCCCGCTGACCATCGCCTTCGTCCTCTGGTACCTGCTGTACGTGCTGCTGTCCAACTACGCCGGCGGCTTCATGGGCACCAAGGTGTACAGCAACTTCAACGTGGCCTTCGTCTTCGGCCTCGCCCAGTTCCTCACCACCTTCCTCATCGCCTGGTTCTACTCGCGGTACGCCGCGGCGAAGCTCGACCCGAAGGGCGAGGCCATCAAGTCCCGTATGGAGGCCGACGCATGAGCGCCGCGTACCACTCCCACACCGCCGTGCTCGCCGCCTCCTCCACCACCGAGCACCGGCCGCTGATCATCACGCTCTTCGCGGTCTTCGTCGCCGCGACCCTCGGCATCACCGTCTGGGCCGGCCGGCAGACCAAGAGCGCCTCCGACTTCTACGCCGGCGGCCGCCAGTTCACCGCCTTCCAGAACGGACTCGCAGTCTCCGGCGACTACATGTCCGCCGCCTCGTTCCTCGGTATCGCCGGAGCCATCGCCCTCTTCGGATACGACGGCTTCCTCTACTCGATCGGCTTCCTCGTCGCCTGGCTGGTGGCCCTGCTGCTGGTGGCCGAACCGCTCCGCAACTCGGGCCGGTACACCATGGGCGACGTCCTCGCCTACCGGATGCGACAGCGCCCCGTGCGCACCGCGGCGGGCGTCTCCACCATCGTCGTCTCGATCTTCTACCTGCTGGCACAGATGGCCGGCGCGGGTGTGCTGGTCTCCCTGCTCCTCGGCATCACCAGTGACGCCGGAAAGATCCTCATCGTTGCGCTGGTCGGCGTACTGATGATCGTGTACGTCACCATCGGTGGCATGAAGGGCACCACCTGGGTGCAGATGGTCAAGGCCGTGCTGCTCATCGCGGGCGCCGTCCTGATGACCTTCATGGTGCTCTGGAAGTTCAACTTCAACGTCTCCGACCTGCTGGGCACCGCCGCCGAGAAGAGCGGCCACGGCGCCGCGTTCCTGGAGCCCGGACTCAAGTACGGGGCCACCGGCACCTCGAAGCTGGACTTCCTCTCCCTCGGCATCGCCCTGGTGCTGGGTACCGCGGGCCTGCCGCACATCCTGATCCGCTTCTACACGGTGCCGACCGCCAAGGCCGCCCGTAAGTCCGTCAACTGGGCCATCGGCATCATCGGCGGCTTCTACCTGATGACGATCGCGCTCGGATTCGGCGCCGCGGCCCTCATCGGCCCGAAGGAGATCATCGCGAAGAACCCGGCGGGCAACGCGGCGGCCCCGCAGCTCGCCGAATACCTCGGCGGGGTCGGCACCACCGGCGGCGCCGTCATGCTCGCCGTCATCTCCGCCGTCGCCTTCGCCACCATCCTCGCCGTCGTCGCGGGCCTCACCCTCGCCTCCTCGTCCTCCTTCGCCCACGACATCTACGCCAATGTCATCCGCAAGGGGAAGGCCAGCGAGAAGGAGGAGATGCGGGCCGCCCGCTGGGCCACCGTCTTCATCGGGGCGGCCGCGATCGTGCTGGGCGCCTTCGCCCGCGACATGAACGTCGCCGGTCTGGTGGCGCTCGCCTTCGCCGTCGCCGCCTCGGCCAACCTGCCGACGCTCCTCTACAGCCTCTTCTGGAAGCGGTTCACCACCCAGGGCGCGCTGTGGTCGATCTACGGCGGTCTGGCCGGCTCGGTGATCCTGGTGCTGTTCTCGCCGGTCGTCTCCGGCAACGAGAAGACCTCGATGTTCAAGGGCGTCGACTTCGCCTGGTTCCCGCTGGAGAACCCCGGCCTGATCTCCATCCCGCTGGGCTTCCTGCTCGGCTGGATCGGCTCCCTCCTGTCGAAGGAGGAGCCGGACAAGGGTAAGTACGCCGAGCTGGAGGTCAAGTCCCTCACCGGTATCGGAGCCCACTGAGAGCGGGAGTCCACCCAGTAGTCCGCCCCTCGCACCGCTCCTTTCCCGCGGCCGCGTCGTAGAGTCCTACGACGCGGCCGCGCCGTACCTCGTGCCAAACGGGCCCCAGCGATGTCACACGTCTCGCGTAGTCTCGAAAGAGTCAGCAACCGCAACCGGGAAGTCAGCCGGAGGAGGGGGCCCACCATGCTCATCGACACCTACGACCGGGTCGCCACCGACCTGCGCGTATCGCTCACCGACCGGTGCAATCTGCGCTGTACGTACTGCATGCCCGAGGAAGGCCTGCAGTGGCTGGCCAAGCCGGACCTGCTGAGTGACGACGAGATCGTCCGGCTGGTCCGCATCGCCGTCACACAGCTCGGCATCACCGAAGTCCGCTTCACCGGCGGAGAGCCGCTGCTGCGCCCCGGACTCGTCTCCATCGTCGAGCAGTGCGCGGCCCTGGAGCCCCGCCCGAAAATGTCGCTCACGACCAACGGCATCGGACTGAAGCGGACCGCCGCCGCGCTCAAGGCCGCCGGCCTGGACCGGGTCAACGTCTCGCTGGACACCCTGCGCCCCGACGTGTTCAAGACCCTCACCCGCCGCGACCGGCACCACGACGTCCTGGCCGGCCTCGAAGCCGCCCGGGACGCCGGCCTCACCCCCGTCAAGGTCAACACCGTCCTGATGCCGGGGCTCAACGACGACGAGGCCCCCGACCTGCTCGCCTGGGCCGTGGACAACAGCTACGAGCTCCGCTTCATCGAGCAGATGCCGCTCGACGCACAGCACGGCTGGAAGCGCGACGGCATGATCACGGCGGGTGACATCCTCCAGTCGCTGCGCACCCGCTTCGATCTCACCCCGGAGGGCCAGGACGAGCGCGGCTCCGCCCCCGCCGAACGCTGGCTGGTCGGCGACGGACCCCACCGGGTCGGCGTCATCGCCTCCGTCACCCGGCCGTTCTGCCGGGCCTGCGACCGCACCCGGCTCACCGCCGACGGGCAGGTGCGCACCTGCCTGTTCGCCCGCGAGGAGACCGACCTGCGCGGCGCCCTGCGGTCGGACGCGCCGGACCAGGAGATCGCGCGGATCTGGCGGCTCGCGATGTGGGGCAAGAAGGCCGGATCCGGCCTGGACGACCCCTCCTTCCTCCAGCCCGACCGCCCGATGTCGGCGATCGGCGGGTAGCCCTCAGCCGGGGGGCGAGTCCGGTGACTCCCACTCCGCGAGCGTCACCACATCCTTCAGGAAGCCCCGCACACCGAGGAACGAGGAGAGATGCTCCCGGTGCTCGTCACAGGCCAGCCAGGTCTTGCGGCGGTCCGGGGTATGCAGCTTCGGGTTGTTCCAGGCAAGCACCCACACGGCGTCGGCACGGCAGCCCTTCGCGGAGCAGACGGGGGCTTCGGCAGCGTTCTCGGCCGCGGATTCAGGGGAGTTCACGGACTCAACCCTAGGGCCTCGCACGAGGCCGTTGGCCGGCCGCCGAAGCGGCCGGCCTGACGCATCCCCTGTCGGAGAAAAGGCGACGCCGAGCAGCCACGGGGGGAGCTGCCCGGCGTCGGTCTGTCGCTCCGACGGGGGATGCGGAGCGCCTACGAAGTATGTCACGCAGACCGGGGTGCAGTGCACTGGAACTTCATGATTGATCTGAGCTTTTCTTGAGCTTGAACCCGTCGCGAATCCGGCCGATATCCGGGCGTCCGGGCTCAGCCGTGCCCCTGCGGATCACCGGAGCGGAAGGCCTGGCCGGTCTCCGGGCCCGCTTCCGCCGGGCCCGCCACCGGTGCTGCGCCGAGCGCCGGCCGCGGCGGGGCCGGGACGAAGGTCGAGGGCAGCGAAGGGGTGTTCTCCCGGCCCGCGTTGGCGATGACGACGGCGACGTACGGGAGCAGAACGCCCAGCGCCAGCCCCACGATCGCCACATAGCGCTCCACGTTCCACAGGACCACCGCGGCGATCACCGAAAGCGTGCGCACGGACATCGAGATCACATAGCGCCGCTGCCGGCCGCGCACATCGTCCGCGAGACCCTGCCGGGCACCCGTGATCCGGAAGACCTCCGCATCGCTCTGCTTGCGCATCCCGTCTCCACCCATCTTCCCCGAGCCCGCGTGCGAACCGGGGGAGACCCCGTTCCTGCGCCGGACGCTCCCCGGACCGGACCGCTCCCACGGTACGCCCGGTATCCGGCACGTTCGAGACCGGGGCGCGCCGTGAATCCCCTCCCGCGGCACGTACGGACCTGTCCGACGTGCGGTGTACACGCCCGGGACCGAGACTGATCGGACATCGCGACACCGCGTCGCACGAGGAGGCGGCATGAGCTGGTTGTGGGCAATCATCGTGGGCCTGGTTCTCGGCCTGATCGCGAAGGCGATCCTGCCGGGGAAGCAGGAGATCCCACTCTGGCTGACGATCATTTTCGGCATCATCGGCAGCGTCCTCGGCAACACTGTCGCCACTTGGCTCGGTGTCAACGACACCAAGGGCATCGACTGGACGCGCCATCTGCTCCAGCTGATCGGTGCCGTGGTGGTGGTCGGCGTCGGCGACATGCTGTGGGCATCGATCCGCGGCTCCAAGCGAAAGAAGTCCTGAGCACCGGACGCCGGGCCGCCCGCGACGGCCCCGGGGTCCTGTTCGACGAGACGGCGACGGCCGGGTACGCGTGACGCGTACCCGGCCGCGGTGCTGTCACCCGGCAGCCTCTCAGCCGGCCGTGACCTCGATGGCCGCGAGGTTCTTCTTGCCCCGGCGCAGCACCAGCCAGCGCCCGTGCAGCAGCTCCTCGCGGGCCGGTGCCACCTCGCCGTCGGCGACCTTGACGTTGTTCACGTACGCGCCGCCCTCCTTGACCGTGCGGCGCGCGCCCGACTTGCTCGGCGCCAGACCGACCTCCACCAGCAGGTCCACCAGCGGACCCAGCTCGGTGACCCGGGCGTGCGGCACCTCGGAGAGCGCCGCGCCCAGCGTCGCCTCGTCCAGCTCACCCAGCTCACCCTGGCCGAACAGCGCCTTCGACGCGGCGATGACCGCGGCACACTGGTCCGCGCCGTGCACCAGCGTCGTCAGCTCCTCGGCCAGCGCGCGCTGCGCCGACCGCGCCTGCGGCCGCTCCTCGGTGGCCTTCTCCAGCTCCGCCAGCTCGGCGGGGCTCAGGAAGCTGAGGATGCGCATGTAGCGGGAGATGTCCCGGTCGTCGACGTTCAGCCAGAACTGGTAGAACGCGTACGGCGTCGTCATCTCCGGGTCGAGCCAGACGGCGCCGCTCTCGGACTTGCCGAACTTGGTCCCGTCCGCCTTCGTCATCAGCGGGGTCGCCAGCGCGTGCACCTCGGCGCCCGGCTCCAGGCGGTGGATCAGGTCCAGGCCCGCGGTGAGGTTGCCCCACTGGTCGCTGCCGCCCTGCTGGAGGGTGCAGCCGTGACGCCGGTACAGCTCCAGGAAGTCCATGCTCTGGAGCAGCTGGTAGCTGAACTCGGTGTAGCTGATGCCCTCGTCGGACTCCAGCCGCCGGGCGATGGAGTCCTTGGTGAGCATCTTGTTGACCCGGAAGTGCTTGCCGATGTCCCGCAGGAACTCGATCGCGGACATCCCCGCGGTCCAGTCCAGGTTGTTCACCATGACCGCGGCGTTCTCGCCCTCGAAGGACAGGAACGGCTCGATCTGGGACCGCAGCCGGGACACCCAGAGCGCGACCGTCTCCGGGTCGTTGAGCGTGCGCTCGGCGGTCGGGCGCGGGTCACCGATCTGACCGGTGGCCCCGCCCACCAGGGCGAGCGGCCGCAGCCCCGCCCGCTGGAGCCGGCGCATGGTGAGCACCTGCACCAGATGGCCGACGTGCAGACTGGCCGCGGTCGGGTCGAAGCCGCAATAGAACGTGACGGGACCGTCCGCGAGAGCCTTGCGCAGTGCGTCCTCGTCAGTGGACTGGGCGAACAGCCCGCGCCACTTCAGCTCGTCGACGATGTCCGTCACGGTTCCGTGTCTCCTCAGCTACGTGTATCGAATCGAAAGGCAACCGCCAGTCTAGGCGGGTCACACCCCCGGGCTGACCGAGCTCATATTGAAGTCCGGGATGCGCAGCGCGGGCATCGCGGCCCTGGTGAACCAGTCGCCCCACTCGCGCGGAAGCGTCTTCTCGGTACGTCCCGCCTCGGTGGCCCTCGACAGCAGGTCGACCGGGGACTCGTTGAAGCGGAAGTTGTTCACCTCGCCGACCACCTCACCGCCCTCCACGAGATACACCCCGTCGCGAGTCAGCCCGGTCAGCAGCAGCGTCGCCGGATCGACCTCGCGGATGTACCACATAGAGGTCAGCAGCAGCCCGCGGCCGGTCGTCGCGGCCACCATCTCCTCCAGCGACCGCTCACCGCCGCCCTCCAGGACCAGGTTGTCGATCGCCGGGGCGAGCGGCAGCCCGGTCAGACCCGCCGTGTGCCGGGTGGTCGTCAGCTGCTCCAGCCGGCCGTCCCTGATCCAGTCGGTGCGGGCCAGCGGCAGCCCGTTGTCGAAGACCGAACCGCCGTCCCCGGAGGAATGGGCGATGACGAACGGCGCCGACTCCAGACCCGGCGCGTGCGGGTCGCTGCACAGTGTCAGCGGCAGCGCGGACAGCGTCTCGCCGAGCCGGGTGCCGCCACCGGGCCTGGAGAACACCGTCCGGCCCTCCGTGGCGTCCCGGGCGGTCGCGGACCACAGCTGGTAGATCAGCAGATCGGCGACGGAGGTCGGCGGCAGCAGCGTCTCGTACCGTCCGGCCGGCAGCTCGATACGGCGCTCCGCCCAGCTCAGCCGCCGCGCCAGTTCGGCGTCCAGCTCGGCCGGGTCGACATCCTTGAAGTCGCGGGTCGCCCGGCCCGCCCAGGCCGAGCGCGACCGGTCGGGCGACTTGGCGTTCAGCTCCAGCGTCCCGTTCGGCTGGTCGTGGCGCAGCCGCAGTCCCGTCGACGTACCGAGATAGGTCGAGGTCATCTCGTGGTTGGCGAAGCCGTACAGCTCACGGCCGCCGGACCGGGCCCGCGCGAAGGCGTCGCCGAGCGCGGGGGCGAACGCCGCGAACACGTCGGAGTCCGTCTCCACGGGCGCGTCCGTGAAGTCGGGGGAGGCAGGTACCCCGGTGACCAGCGGCTGCGCGTCCTCGGCCGGACCTGCCCCGCGTGCGGCTGCCTCGGCGGCCCGCACCAGCGGCTCCAGGTCCGCCGCGGTGACGGCGGACCTGGACACCACGCCGGACGCGCTGCCCTCGGCGCCGTCGACCGTGGCGATGACGGTGAGCGTGCGGCCCCGGGTCACCCCGTTCGTGGTGAGCGCGTTGCCCGCCCAGCGCAGATTGGCCGACGACTGCTCGTCGGCGATGACCACACAGCCGTCGGCGGTGGACAGTTCGAGAGCGCGCTCGACGATCTCGTGCGGCTTGCTGACGCGGCTCATCGTCCGGCCTCCTGCGTCGTGTTGAGACTGTGCTGACCCGGGGGGCGCCCCCCGGAACCCCGGCCGGTTCCCTGCGCGCCGCTCATCGTCCGGCCTCCTGCGTCGTGTTGAGGATGTTCACGCCTCGGAAGAGGGCGGAGGGGCAGCCGTGCGAGACGGCCGCGATCTGGCCCGGCTGGGCCTTGCCGCAGTTGAAGGCGCCGCCCAGGACATACGTCTGCGGACCGCCGACCTTCTCCATCGAGCCCCAGAAGTCCGTCGTCGTCGCCTGGTAGGCGACATCGCGCAGCTGCCCGGCGAGCCTGCCGTTCTCGATCCGGAAGAACCGCTGCCCGGTGAACTGGAAGTTGTACCGCTGCATGTCGATCGACCAGGACCGGTCGCCGACCACGTAGATCCCGCGCTCCACCCCGCCGATCAGATCGTCGGTGGAGAGGCCGCCGGGATCCGGTGCCAGCGACACGTTCGCCATGCGCTGCACGGGGACGTGGCCCGGCGAGTCCGCGTACGCGCACCCGTTGGACCGGCCCAGATCCGTCAGCTTCGCGATCCGGCGGTCCAGCTGGTAGCCGACCAGTGTGCCGTCCTTCACCAGGTCCCACGACTGGGCCTCGACGCCCTCGTCGTCGTAACCGATCGTCGCGAGCCCGTGTTCGGCCGTGCGGTCGCCCGTCACGTTCATCACCGGGGAGCCGTACGCCAGCTTCCCCAGCTTGTCGAAGGTGGCGAACGAGGTCCCGGCGTACGCCGCCTCGTACCCCAGCGCCCGGTCCAGCTCGGTGGCATGGCCGATCGACTCATGGATGGTCAGCCACAGATTGGACGGGTCGACCACCAGGTCGTACGTCCCCGCCTCGACACCCGGGGCGCGCATCTTCTCGGCCAGCAGCCCGGGAATGCTCTCCAGCTCCGCGTCCCAGTCCCAGCCGGTCCCGGTCAGGTACTCCCAACCGCGCCCCACCGGCGGCGCGATCGTGCGCATCGAGTCGAACTCGCCGGTCGTCGCGTCCACCGCCACCGCGGTGAACTGCGGATGCAGCCGCACCCGCTGCTGTGTGGTGACCGTGCCCGCCGTGTCCGCGTAGAACTTGTTCTCATGGACGGTCATCAGCGAGGCGTCCACATGCGCGACGCCCTGCGCCCCCAGGAGCCGGCCGCTCCACTCGGCGAGCAGTCCCGCCTTCTCCTCGGCCGGTACGTCGAAGGGGTCGACCTCGTACGCCGACACCCAGCTCCGCTCCCCGTGCACCGGCTCGTCCGCCAGCTCCACCCGCTCGTCGGAACCCGCCGCCGCGATGACCTTCGCCGACAGCTTCGCCATGGCGACGGCCTGCGAGGCCACCTTCGCCGCGGCGTCCATCGTCAGATCCACCCCGGAGGCGAACCCCCACGCCCCGCCGTGCACCACCCGCACCGCGTACCCGAGATCGGTACTGTCCGACGCCCCGGCCGGCCGGGCGTCCCGCAGCCGCCAGGTGGCGCTGCGCACCCGCTCGAAGCGGAAGTCGGCATGCACGGCCCCGAGCGCCCGCGCACGGGCGAGCGCCGCGTCGGCCAACGGCCTCAGCGGAAGGGCCAGGAACGACTGATCTACCTCATGGGGCACGGGCGGCCTCTCCTCTGCGTCACATACCCTCGGATCTTTTACGAGGCAGTGAAGCACGGCCGAAGCGGCGGCACAGTCGAATTGCGGGCGGGGGCGACGGGCCGTCCGGCCGGGCCCGCGGGCGGACAGGGCCAGGTCGTGGCCGGGACGGGACTGTAGGAACCCGACAGCGCCCGGGGGAAGGCGCTGTCAGAGGCCGATTCCTCGGGAAGCGGGCGGTACCGATAGGTTTTCGAGGTACCAGACAGCTATGGAAAGGGTGATCCGTTGAGCCGCTCGGTTCTCGTCACCGGAGGAAACCGGGGCATCGGCCTCGCCATCGCCCGCGCTTTCGCCGACAACGGCGACAAGGTCGCGATCACCTACCGTTCCGGTGAGCCGCCGCAGGAGCTCACCGAGGCCGGTGTTCTCGCGGTCCGTTGCGACATCACCGACGCCGAGCAGGTGGAGCAGGCCTACAAGGAGATCGAGGAGAAGCACGGCAATGTGGAGGTACTGGTCGCCAACGCCGGTATCACCAAGGACCAGTTGCTGATCCGGATGTCCGAGGAGGACTTCACGTCCGTCCTCGACACCAACCTCACCGGCACCTTCCGGGTCGTCAAGCGTGCCAACCGCGGCATGCTGCGCGCCAAGAAGGGCCGGGTCGTCCTCATCTCCTCCGTCGTCGGCCTCCTCGGCTCGGCGGGACAGGCGAACTACGCCGCGTCCAAGGCCGGTCTGGTCGGCTTCGCCCGGTCGCTGGCCCGTGAGCTGGGTTCGCGGAACATCACCTTCAACGTCGTCTCGCCCGGCTTCGTCGACACCGACATGACGCAGGTGCTCACCGAGGAGCAGCGCAAGGGCATCGTCGCCCAGGTGCCGCTCGCGCGATACGCGCAGCCCGCGGAGATCGCCGCCGCGGTGCGCTTCCTCGCCTCCGACGACGCGTCGTACATCACTGGAGCCGTCATCCCTGTTGACGGCGGATTGGGCATGGGTCACTGATCACCATGAGCGGAATTCTCGACGGCAAGCGCATCCTCATCACCGGGGTGCTGATGGAGTCGTCCATCGCGTTCCACGCCGCCAAGGTGGCCCAGGAGCAGGGTGCCGAAATCATCCTGACCGCCTTCCCCCGGCCCACGCTGACCGAGCGCATCGCCCGGAAGCTGCCCAAGCCGGCCAAGGTCATCGAGCTGGACGTGACCAACGACGAGCACCTGGACCGGCTCGCCGGTCTGGTGCGCGACGAGCTCGGCACGCTCGACGGCGTCGTCCACTCCATCGGCTTCGCGCCGCAGGACGCGCTCGGCGGCAACTTCCTCAACACCCCGTTCGAGTCGGTCGCCACGGCGATGCACGTCTCGGCGTTCTCGCTGAAGTCGCTCGCCATGGCGTGCAAGCCGCTGATGAGCGAGGGCGGTTCGATCGTCGGCCTCACCTTCGACGCGCAGTTCGCCTGGCCGCAGTACGACTGGATGGGCCCGGCGAAGGCCGCGCTGGAGGCGACCTCCCGCTACCTCGCCCGCGACCTGGGCAAGGACGGCATCCGCTGCAACCTGATCTCGGCCGGGCCGCTCGGCTCCATGGCCGCCAAGTCCATCCCGGGCTTCAGCGACCTCGCCGAGGTGTGGAACACCCGCGCGCCGATGGCCTGGGACATGTCGGACGCGGAGCCGGCCGGCCGCGGCATCGTCGCGCTGCTCTCGGACTTCTTCCCGCGGACCACGGGCGAGATCATCCACGTCGACAGTGGCGTGCACATGATGGGTGCCTGACCCTCGCACGACGGCGTTCCGAAACGGCCGCGCACCACTTCCCCGGAGGTGGTGCGCGGCCGTTTCCCGTGTCCCGCCCCGCCTCTCGGCGCTCAGGTCGAAAACCTGGTCGATCCACCGCAGAATGTGGAGGAACCGGACTTCTGGTCCGGCCGAACGTCTTTCGTCCGGACCGGGCCTGCCCCGCGAGACCGGCCCGATACAGGCGAGAGGCCCCAGGGGAGGAGATCGCTGTGCACGGCACACGTCACCGAACCCGGTCCCTGCTGGCGGCCTCCGCGGTCGTCGCCGGACTGCTCGTCCCCGGCGCCCTGTACGCCGCGGGCCACGTCGGGGCCGCAGGTGCGGCAGCACCGCCCGCACCCGACCCCGAACCCTCCGGCGCCGAATGCCGTACGTCGGTCCAGGGTTCCCGGGTCGTCGCCTACTGCCACAACCCGTACCCGTCCACCGACCGGGTGCAGCTGCACACCGAGTGCGCCCGCTGGTGGGACATCGACGCGGACGCCAGGCCGGTCGACGTCGGGCCGGGGCGGACCGTACGGCTGGACGACCGCTGCTGGAAAGAGGTCGGCTCCGCCTGGGTCACCCACGGCGGCGAGACCCGCGCGGCGTCCTGACCCGCACCCCGTGCTCCCCAAGGGCTGTCCCGTAGTCCCCGGTGGAGCGCAGGGCAGCCCCTAGACCCGGTCCACCAGGCAGTCCAGCGCATGGCTCGCGGCCTCGGACGCCGCCGTCTCCGCGTCACCGGCGCGGATCGCCTCGACCAGCCGCCCGTGGTCCATATGGTTCTCCGGCCGCAGCTCATGACCGACGTCGACCCGGAGATAGTCCCGCAGGAGGTCGCCCAGGTCGGCGTAGAGACCGGTCAGCACATCGTTGTGGGAGGCGGCCACCACGGCCAGATGCAGCGTCGCGTCCACCGCCACGAAGGCCTCGGCGTCCCCCGCGGCCCAGGTCTCCTCCCGGCGCCGCATGAGCGCGTCCAGCTGCTTCAGGTCCCGGTCGGTACGACGGGCGGCGGCCAGGCGCGCCGCCGACGACTCCAGCGTCGAGCGCAGCTCGGCGACATGGCGCGGGTCGGCGGACGCGAACCGGCGGTGCATCACCCCGGCGAGCTCACTGGTGGCGGCCACATAGGTGCCCGAGCCCTGCCGGATGTCGAGCAGGCCGTTGTGCGCGAGCGCCCGCACCGCCTCGCGGACGGTGTTACGGGCCACCCCCAGCTGCTCGACCAGCTCGGGTTCGGTGGGGATGCGCGAGCCCACGGGCCACTCGCCCGACGTGATCTGGTTCCTCAGCTGGGCAATCACCTGGTCGGCGAGTGCCGAACGCCGCGGGGACGTCAGCGCCATGGTGCTCCTTGCTCGGGTGTCCGGGGGCGGGGGCCGTCCCGCCGTCGTTCTCGGGTGTCCGCATGTTCTCAGAGGATTGGACAAGTAATCATCCCATGATTCTATGATGACTCCATGCGTGACGACGAAACCCCTCCCCAGACCCCGACCGGGACGCTGAGTCCCGCCATCCCGGCGGCCCCCCGTACCGACGCACCCGCCTCGCCGGCCGGCCCCGCGCCGTGGCTGCTCCGCCTGGTCGTCGTCGGGCTCGTCCTCGCCGCACTCAACCTCCGCCCGGCCATCACCAGCCTCGGCGCCCTCCTCGAAGAGGTCCGCGACGGGCTGCACATGAGCGGGACCGTCGCGGGGGTCCTCACCTCCGTACCGCCCCTCTGCTTCGCGGTCTTCGGCATCATGGCGCCGCGCCTGGCCCGCCGCTTCGGCCCCGGCGCGGTGGTCTGCGCGGGCATGGTCGCCATCACCGCGGGGCTGGTGATCAGGCCCCTCATCGGCGGCACGGCCGGCTTCCTCGCCGCGAGCGCGCTCGCCCTGATGGGCATCGCCGTGAGCAATGTCCTGATGCCGGTGATCGTCAAGCGCTGGTTCCCGGACCGGGTCGGCTCCATGACCGGCCTCTACTCCATGGCCCTGGCCCTCGGCACCTCGTTGGCCGCCGCCGTGACCGTCCCCATGACCGAGGCGATGGGCGGCAGTTGGAAGGCCGGCCTCGGCATCTGGGCCGTGCTCGCCGCCGCCGCGATCCTGCCCTGGATCCCGCTGGTACGGGACCGGAGCGGCGCCCCCGGACAGCCCGCCGCCCACCAGGCGCAGGCCCCGGCGCTCAGGATCACCCGCAGCCGTACCGCCTGGGCCCTCGCGTGCTTCTTCGGCCTCCAGGCCACCGCCGCGTACATCACCATGGGATGGATGCCGCAGATCTTCCGCGACGCCGGGGTCTCGGCCGGTACCGCGGGCGTCCTGCTCGCCGTCACCATGGCGATGGGCGTCCCGCTCGCCTTCGTCATCCCCCGGGTCGCCGCCCGGATGCGGAACCAGGGGCCGATCGTCGTCCTCCTCGGCGCCTGCGGCCTCATCGGCTACGCGGGCCTCTACCTCGCCCCGTCCGGCGGGGCCTGGGCCTGGGCGGTGCTCCTGGGCATCTCGAACTGCGCCTTCCCGCTCGCCCTCACGATGATCGGCATGCGTTCGCACAGCGGCGCCGGAGTGGTCCGGCTGTCCGCGTTCGCCCAGTCCTGCGGCTATCTCATCTCGATCCCCGGGCCGCTCCTGGTCGGCGTGCTCTACCAGCACAGCGGCGGCTGGGGGCTGCCGATCGGTCTGATGGCGGCCCTGATGGTGCCGCAGATGGCGGCCGGCATCCTGGCCGGCCGGGACCGGACGATCGAGGACGAATGCTGAGATGCGAGACTGGGGCCATGTCTCCTGTGCTCGACCCGAATCCCCAGAACGGCCAGAAGAAGCTCCTGCTCGTCTTCGGGGCGATGGTGCTGATCTCGATCGTCATCGCCGTCATCGCCACCCTCGCCTCTCCGTAACCGCCCGGGCTCACCGGGGGCGATGGTGGGGCTGGCCCCACCATCCCCTAGGGGGCCAGGGTCAGGGTGAACTGGGTGGGTCACCGGATGGGCCGGACATCCCCGCATCCGTAGGTTTCAGGTATCAGACCTGATGACCCACGGAGGCGGACATGTCGGCCCGTACACATACCCGGTCCACCCGCCCCGATGCGCGCGGTGTCGAGATCCGGCTGCCGTGGTGGGCCGTGGCGCTGCCCGCCGTCGCCTTCGGCGCGCTTCTGCTGCTGATCGCCGGACCGGGGCAGGCGCACGCGGCCACGGACGATCCGGCGCTGGGCCAGTTGCTTGAGCGAATCGTGGACCTGCTCACCCGCTGACGGCCGTGGGCCGTGGCTGGGGAGCCCTCCAACACCCTGCGCCAGGTGGCACATTTCGTGCGAAGCTGAGGTGTATGAGCGTCGATACACCTCGCAGGATCGTCCTTCTCAGGCATGCAAAGGCGGAATGGTCGCAGGACTCCGACCACGAGCGGCCCCTCGCGGAGCGCGGCCGCATGGACGCCCCCATGGCAGGCCGCAAACTCGTCGATTCCGGGATCGTCTTCGATCTGGCCCTCTGCTCCACCGCCGCCAGGACGCGCGAGACATGGAAGCTGGCCGTGCACGAGATGCCGGAGCGCCCCAGGACCGTGTACGAGGAGCGGCTGTACGAGGCCTCGCTCGGCGAGCTGATCGCCCTGGTCAACGAGACCCCCGACGAGGTCCGCAACCTGCTGGTGATCGCCCACAACCCGGGTATGCACGCGCTCGCCGACGCCCTCTCGGGCGCGGCGGAGGGCGACGCCCTGGCCCGGATGACCCGCGGCGGCTTCCCGACCGCGGCGTTCGCCGTGGTGGAGTTCTCCGGTACCTGGAAGGGCGTGGAGCACGGCATCGGCAAGCTCACCGAGTACTGGACTCCGAACGACTGACGACGACCGGCCCCGCCGGTCCATGAGCCCGCCGGCTCACGAAGAGGGCCCCGGAGGCCGGCCCGGGTCCTATTCGACGAGACCGTCGGCGGCCTCGACCTCCTCGCGGGTGATGCCCAGCAGATAGAGCACGGTGTCCAGGAACGGCACGTTCACCGCCGTGTGCGCGGCCCTGCGGACCACGGGCTTGGCGTTGAAGGCGACGCCGAGTCCCGCGGTGTTCAGCATGTCCAGGTCGTTCGCCCCGTCACCGATCGCCACGGTCTGCGCCAGCGGCACCCCGGCCTCCGCGGCGAAGCTGCGCAGCAGCCGGGCCTTGCCGGCCCGGTCGACGATGTCCCCGGTCACCCGGCCGGTGAGCTTCCCGTCGATGACCTCCAGAGTGTTGGCAGAGGCGAAGTCGAGCCCCAGCCGCTCCTTGAGGTCGTCCGTCACCTGGGTGAACCCACCGGAGACGACGCCTACTTGGTAGCCCAGCCGCTTCAGCGTACGGATCAGGGTGCGGGCGCCCGGTGTCAGCCGCACCTCGGCGCGCACCTTCTCCACCACCGACACGTCGAGGCCCGCCAGCAGCGCCACCCGTGCGTGCAGCGACTGCTCGAAGTCGAGTTCGCCGCGCATCGCCTGCTCGGTGACCGCGGCGACCTCGGCCTCGCAGCCGGCATGGGCCGCGAAGAGCTCGATGACCTCGTCCTGGATGAGCGTCGAGTCGACGTCCATCACGACGAGCCGCTGCGCGCGGCGGCTCAGCCCGGCCGAGACCACGGCGACGTCGACGCCGATCCCGGCGGCCTCGGTGGCCAGCGCGGTCCGCAGTTCCTCGGTCCCGGTGCCGGACACCGCGAACTCGACGGCGGTGACCGGATACTTCGCCAGCCGGAAGATCCGGTCGATGTTCCCGCCGGTCGAGGTGATTCTGGCCGCTATGGCGGCGGTCGACTCCGCGGTCAGCGGGTGCCCGAGCACCGTCACATGGGAGCGGCCGTCGCCACGGGGCCGGTTGTCGCCCGTGCCGGAGATGATCTCGGCCTGCAGCTTCAGCGACTCGGCCCAGCTGTGCACGGTGGCCCGCAGGTCACCCTCGGTGGTCCCGCCCGCGACGGGGGCGGTGACCAGCGCGCACAGGACGATGCGGCCACGGGTGACGACCTGCTCGATGTCGACGACATCGACCGAGTAGGCGGCGAGGGTGTCGAACAGCCCGGCGGTGATACCGGGACGGTCCTTCCCGAAGATCTTCACGAGAAGGGTCGGTGCGTCGATGCCCTGACGTGACTCAGGGGACTCAGGAGACGGCGAGGACTGAGGGGGCTGAGATGCGCTCATGGTGTCCCCACCGTATCGGTCCACGACGCGCCCCCGACGGCCCGTCCCGAGGGCCGGACAGCCCGCCCCGGTACCCCCAACCACATGATTCGGCATGATCCGCAATCGTTCATGGCCAGTTGTGTCGGTAGATGACCGCCTCTTGGATTCAATGCCGTAACAGTGCAGGTCTCGGCAGGGTCAAACCCCCGCCCGGCTTTCGTATCGGGGACTGCTCCTGGAATAGTTCGCCACGATGTTCAGCATCCCTAGACTCCCTGCGACGGGGGTAATCGGGGGACAACTAGTGGGGCGCGGAGTGCCGGAACTCGTACTGGAATTGAATGGAAGGACCTGGACGCTCGATCCGTCCAGGTCGTACACCCTCGGACGCGATCCGCAGGGCGACATGACGATCGATGACGCCAGGGTGTCGTGGCGGCACGCCACGATCAGCTGGAGCGGCCGGGGTTGGTTCATCGAGGACCACGGCAGCACCAACGGCACGTATGTGCAGGGCCGGCGAATCCAGCAGATGGAGATCGGGCCCGGCTCCACGGTGAACCTGGGCAATGCCACCGACGGGCCGCGGCTGAGTCTCAGCGGTGCCGCGGCCGGCGCCGATGTGTACAGCGGGCAGGCCGCCGCGGGAGCCCAGGCCCCCGCCCAGCAGCCGCAACAGACCCCGCCGCAGCAGCCGCAGCAGGGCGGACCCGGCTGGCAGGGACAGCAGCAGAATCCCGGCCGGCAGCCGCAGGCCTGGCAGCAGGCCCCCCAGGTACAGCAGCCCCATGTCCCGCAGCAGGGCATGGCGAACACCCCCGGGAGCGGCGGGGCCGGCGGCGCGGCGGGGGCGCCACCGGTCTACGGCGACCGCAGCCCGACCACGTTCCACCAGGTGGCTCTCGGCCGGGTGATGCGCATCGGCCGTGCGCTGGAGAACGAGCTGGTCGTCGCCGACCTCCAGGTCTCGCGCAACCACGCCGAGTTCCACGCGGCGCCCGACGGCCGCTTCGAGATCCGTGACCTCGGATCGCACAACGGCACGTACGTCAACGGCCAGCCGCTCTCGAAGTCCGGCTCCGCGCTCATCGGCGCGAACGACATCGTCGGTGTCGGCCACTCGACGTTCCGCCTGGTCGGCGACCGGCTCGAGGAATTCGTCGACACGGGCGAGGTCTCCTTCGCCGCCCGCCACCTCACGGTCACGGTCGACGGCGGCAAGCAGATCCTCAAGGACGTCTCGTTCGGCGTCCCGGAGAAGTCGCTGATCGGCGTCATCGGCCCGTCCGGCTCCGGAAAGTCCACCCTGCTCAAGGCGCTCACCGGCTACCGGCCCGCCAACCAGGGCGAGGTCCTCTACGACAACCGGAACCTCTACAAGCAGTTCGCCGAGCTGCGCCAGCGCATCGGCCTGGTTCCGCAGGACGACATCCTGCACAAGGAACTCACGGTCACCAAGGCCCTGAAGTACGCGGCCAAGCTCCGCTTCCCCGCGGACACCACCGAGGCCGAGCGCCAGTCCCGGATCCTGGAAGTCCTCGCCGAGCTCAAGCTCGACATCCACAAGGACAAGAAGGTCACCTCGCTCTCCGGCGGCCAGCGCAAGCGCGTCTCGGTGGCCCTGGAGCTGCTCACCAAGCCCTCGCTGATCTTCCTGGACGAGCCGACCTCCGGCCTCGACCCGGGCATGGACCGCGATGTCATGCAGCTGCTGCGCGGTCTGGCCGACGACGGCCGTACGGTCCTCGTCGTCACGCACTCGGTCGCCGAGCTGGCCATCTGCGACAAGCTCCTGGTGATGGCGCCCGGCGGTGCCGTCGCCTACTTCGGCCCGCCGGAGGAAGCGCTCAACTTCTTCGGCTACACCACCTGGGCCGACGTCTTCTCCGCGTTCGAGAACTACCGCGACTACGACTGGGCGGGCCGCTGGCGCGGTTCGCAGCACTACCAGATGTACGCCGCGGACATCGACGCCGTCGCCGCGCAGTCCGTACACATGCCGCCGCCGCAGCAGATGCGTCCGCCGAAGCCGCAGGGCTGGGTGACGCAGCTGTGGACGCTGATGCGCCGCTATCTGTCGGTGATCGCGTCCGACAAGGGCTTCATGGGCCTGATGGTGATCCTGCCCGCGGTGCTCGGTGTCGTCAGCGTGGTCATTCCGGCCGACTTCGGCCTGGGCCCGCCCAAGCCGCCGTCCCGGTTCAACAGCGACGCCGGAACGATCATGCTGATCCTGGTGATCGGCATGACCTTCTCCGGTGCGGCCAACTCCGTACGAGAGCTGATCAAGGAACGGGTGATCTACGAGCGGGAACGGGCCACCGGCCTCTCCCGCTCCGCCTACCTGATGTCCAAGGTGATCGTTCTCGGCCTGATCACGGCCGTCCAGGGCGTCATCATCTGCGGTATCGGCTTCGCCACCCGTGATCTGCCGGCGGAGGGCCTGGTCATGCCGCCGGCCGTCGAGCTCTGCGTGACGATCATCGCGCTGGGCTTCACCTCGATGATGTTCGGCCTGGTGATCTCCTCGCTGGTGAAGACCTCCGAGAAGACCATGCCGCTGCTGGTCATGTTCGCGATCGTCCAGGTCGTCTTCACCGGCATCCTCTTCCAGATCTACGGATCGCCTGGCCTGGAGCAGTTCGCCTGGCTGATGCCGTCGCGCTGGGCCGTCGCTGCCGCGGGCTCGACACTCGACCTCGCCCACCTGATGCCGCCGTGGGACCGGAACAACCCCACGGACCTGGACCCGCTGTGGGAGCACACGGCCGGCCAGTGGGGGATCAACATCGCGGTGCTGCTGTTCCTCGGTGTCATCTGCGGGTTCGCGGTCGCGCGACTGCTGCGCCGCCACGAGCCCGAGGTGATGCGCAAGTAGCCGCCTCGCGGCTGCGCACCGTACGACGCCGAAGGGCGGCACCCCCGCACGGGGTGCCGCCCTTCGGCGTTGCGCCACGGCGTACCGGAGTGGACTCAGTACGCGCTGTTGACGTTGTCGATCGAGCCGTACTTGTCGGCGGCGTAGTTGGCCGACGCGGTGATGTTGGCGACCGGGTCGTACTGGCTGTGGGGGGTACCGCTGACGTGGTAGGCGTCGAAGGTCGGCTTGATGATCTGGAGCAGGCCGATCGACGGGACACCGTTGACCGCGTTGACATCCCAGTCGTTCAAGGCGTTCGGGTTGCCGCTGGACTCGCGGATGATGTTGCGGTGCAGGCCGTCGTAGGTGCCCGGGATGCCCTTGGCCTTCATGATGGACAGGGATTCCTTGATCCAGCCGTCCAGGTTGTTCGAGAAGACCGGGGTACGGGACTCGGAACGGCTGGCCGCCTGCGTGTCGCGCTTGGCCGCGGCCTTCTTGGCCTTCGCCCTGGAGACGGCCTCGGCCTTCTCCTTCACGGCTGCGGCCTTCTTGGCCTTCGCGGCGTCGGAGGCCTTGATCAGCTGCTCGGCGGTGGAGTGCTGCTCGATGACGCTGGCCTGGATGGTCTTGGCCTGCGGGGCGCCGGCGGCGGACGCGAAGACGACGGGTTCGGTGGAGATGGCCTGTGGCTCGGTCTCGGCCTCGGCGTTACCGGGCACCAACGACAACGAGAGCGCAGCGGCGGCGACGGCGGATATACCCGCGACGGAGAGCTTCTGGGTCTTGTTCAGGCGACGGAGACGGCCGGGAATGCTGGACACGGACATACAGGTACCTCTTCGAATCGCTGGGGTCCTCACGGAGGACGAAGACGGGAGGCGGCTTCGCATCTCCGTCGGGGACGAGTGCAATTCTTAGCGACCGCAAAATCGTGTGGCAAAGGTGTGACGTACGAAGCCGGGTAGTGGGCCGGTACCTCGGTCGCACGGGGCGGCCCGCACTCAGGAACGCCCTTATCGCCCTTATTTGTCCACTAGGTGACTTCGTAAGTGACGTGGGTCCTATGCGCGGCCTCACATCGGCCGGGTGTCAGTCTCACCAACCGTTGCGTCAGCAATGCGGAGCGTGATGTTTCGGTTCCTTTGGTGGCTCGGGGCGGCCCTGACTCGCCTCCCGGGGCCGGCCCGGTGACGCCGGGCCGGCACCCCATCCCGTTCCGCACCCGGCATGACGCGAACGAGAGGATCTGGAGAGGACCTAGTCCCTGCGCCCTAATCGGGGGCCGTCCACAGGCCGATACGGGTCCTGCGGCCCGCCGGTACGGTGAGGCCATGACCCATCGCCCACCGTCGGGCGGCCTCGCAGCAGTGAGCGCCGCGCTGCTCGCCATGAGCCGGCACCTGGAAATGCGGGACGTCCTCAAGACGATCGTCGCGTCGGCCCGCGAGCTGCTCGACGCCGAGTACGCGGCGCTCGGGGTCCCCGACGACCACGGCGGCTTCGCCCAGTTCGTCGTCGACGGCGTCAGCGACGAACAGTGGAAGGCCATCGGCCCGCTTCCCCGCCAGCACGGCATCCTCGCCGCGATGCTGCACGAGGCGAAGCCCGAGCGGCTGGCCGACGTCCGCAAGGATCCGCGCTTCGAGGGCTGGCCCGCCGCCCACCCCGACATGTCCGACTTCCTCGGCCTGCCCATCAGGGACGGCGACGAGACCATCGGCGCCCTCTTCCTCGCCAACAAGCGCTGCGCGAAGCCCGAGGGCAGCTGCGGATTCACCGCCGAGGACGAGGAACTGCTGGCGATCCTCGCCCAGCACGCGGCGATCGCCCTCACCAACGCCCGGCTGTACGAGCGCAGCCGCGAGCTCACCATCGCCGAGGAGCGCTCCCGCCTCGCCCACGAGCTGCACGACGCGGTCAGCCAGAAACTGTTCTCCCTGCGGCTCACCGCCCAGGCCGCCGCCACCCTGGTCGACCGCGATCCGGCCCGGGCCAAGGGCGAGCTCCAGCAGGTCGCCGCCCTGGCGGCGGAGGCGGTGGACGAGCTGCGGGCGGCCGTCGTCGAACTGCGCCCCGCCGCGCTCGACGAGGACGGCCTGATCGCCACCCTCCGTACCCAGATCCAGGTCCTGGACCGCGCCCACACAGCCCGGGTCACCTTCGAGAGCCTGGGTGTGCGGGCGCTGCCCGCCGCCCAGGAGGAGGCGCTGCTCCGGGTCTCGCAGGAGGCCCTGCACAACGCCCTGCGCCACTCGGGGGCCGCTCACGTGGACGTCACCCTCGTCCGCCGCGGCAGCGGCACGGTGCTGCGGATCACCGATGACGGCCAGGGCTTCGAGCCGGCGGCCACCCGTCAGGCGGGGCGGCACCTGGGCCTGGTCTCGATGCGGGACCGCGCGAGCGGTGTCGGCGGCAATCTCACCGTTGAATCGGCGCCCGGCAAGGGCACCACGATCGAGATGGAGGTACCCGGTGGCTGACAGGATCATCAGGGTGCTGCTGGTCGACGACCACCAGGTGGTCCGCCGCGGTCTGCGTACGTTCCTGGAGATCCAGGACGACATAGAGGTCGTCGGAGAGGCGTCCGACGGAGCCGAAGGGGTGGCCAGGACCGAGGAGCTGCGCCCCGACGTGGTGCTGATGGACATCAAGATGCCGGGCACCGACGGCATAGAGGCGCTGCGCAGGCTCCGGGAGCTGGAGAACCCGGCCAAGGTGCTGATCGTCACCAGCTTCACCGAGCAGCGCACCGTCGTCCCCGCCCTGCGGGCCGGCGCGTCGGGCTATGTGTACAAGGACGTCGACCCGGACGCGCTGGCGGGCGCCATCCGCTCGGTGTACGCGGGCCATGTCCTGCTCCAGCCGGAGGTGGCGGGAGCGCTGCTCGCCCAGGACGACCCCGGCAGCGGTACGGGCCGGGGGAGCACCCTCACGGAACGGGAGCGGGAAGTGCTGGGCCTGATCGCCGACGGCCGCTCCAACCGGGAGATCGCGCGGGCGCTGGTCCTCTCCGAGAAGACCGTCAAGACGCACGTCTCGAACATTCTGATGAAGCTGGACCTGTCCGACCGCACCCAGGCCGCGCTCTGGGCGGTCCGGCATGGGGCGGCGGGCTGACCGGGCGGCCGGACCGGAGCGTCTGCCTCCGGGCCGAGATTCATACTGTCGGGTGTATGTCACTCGAACGGCGCATCCTCTCCGGCGCCGGGGCGTTCTCCATGGCGTGCTGCGGCGGCTGGCCGCAGCGACGCTAGGAGGATCCTGAAGTGAAGAACCTGAAGAAGGCTGCCGCCGTCACCATGATCGCCGGTGGCCTCATCGCCGCCGGTGCCGGCGCGGCCTCCGCCACC
The DNA here is from genome assembly GCF_036226405.1 of Streptomyces sp. NBC_01260. Classification (NCBI taxonomy): domain Bacteria; kingdom Bacillati; phylum Actinomycetota; class Actinomycetes; order Kitasatosporales; family Streptomycetaceae; genus Streptomyces; species Streptomyces sp. NBC_01260. The sequence continues at coordinate 6,785,818 of NZ_CP108464.1, forward strand.
GGGCACAGCGGTGCGGGCGCCCACGGTGTCGCGGCCCACTCCCCGGGTGTGGCCAGCGGCAACCTCGTCCAGGTCCCGGTCCACGTGCCGGTCAACGTGGTCGGCAACACCGTCAACGTGATCGGCCTGCTCAACCCGGCCTTCGGCAACTTCGGCCTGAACGGCTGACGCCACGCACACCTCTGCGACACCGCCGGGCGGACCTCATCGAGGCCCGCCCGGCGCGGTGCGGGCAACGCCACTCCGGGCACCGCCTACCGCGCCCGCTCCTCCACATACGCGTTGTACGCGGCAACCTGCGCCCGCCGGGCCACCCGCTCCACCGGCCGCAGCGCCTCTCCCCGCGCCGCCATCTCCGACGCGCTCACCGCCCCGCCGTGGCCGTTCTCGTACGCCACCGAGACCAGCAGCCCCACCCGCTGCGCCAGCTCCAGCACCCGGGCCGCCCGCGGCGGATACCCGGGAGCCAGCACCTCGCGCCCCCGCTCCGCCCGCGCCCGGTACGCGTCCATCGCCGCCTCGGCCACCGGCCCGGACCCGGCCACGTCGAGCCGCGACAGCACCGCCGTCGCATCCCGTAGTGCCTCGGCGAGCTCCCGCTCCGCCTCGCCCAGCGACGGCACATCGGCCGGCGGCGCCTCCCGCACGGCCAGGCAGTGCCACGCCACGGCGACGTGGAGATCACCGGCCGGCCCCGACTCGCGCACCTCGGGCACCAGCCCGAACGGTGCGCCGTAGGTCACCACGGCCTCCTCGGCCTCCAGCGCCCTGGAATTGAACTCCGCGGGGCCGCTGAGCCCCAGCGGATGCCCCGGCACCGGCAGTGCGACCCGGAAACCGGTCACCCCGAGCCCCCGCAGCCGCCCCAGCGCGAGAGTGAGACCGACCGGCCCCGCCTCGCCAGGCAGCCCCTCGACGCGATGCACCGCGTCCTCCCCGACAATGGCGAGCGCCGCGTCGTCCGGTGAGACGAGCCCGGCCAGCAGCGCGTTACCCCAAGCGGCCAGCAGCCCTGAGCGTGGTTCCGAAAGCATGGCAACAGCCTAAGGGCTGCCCCGCGATCCCTGGCGGGCGCGCGACGACAGCTGGGCGGGGGACCCCGCACCAACCGTGCGACGACGGGCCCAGCGCCGGGAGCGCTCGTGCAGTGGCGTAGGTTTTCCCTGGGAGCTGTGCCCACAGGCACGCGACGATCACGAAACTGCATGGGGAGACAACGCGCTCATGAGCGATGTACTGGAGCTGGTGGACGTATCCGTGGTCCGCGACGGACGCGCTCTGGTGGAAGACGTCTCCTGGTCGGTCAAGGAGGGGGAGCGCTGGGTCATCCTCGGCCCCAACGGCGCCGGCAAGACCACCCTCCTCAACGTCGCGTCCAGCTACCTCTTCCCGACCAAGGGCAGCGCCACGGTCCTCGGCGAGCTGCTCGGCGGCGTCGGCACCGATGTCTTCGACCTGCGCCCCCGCATCGGGATCGCGGGCGTCGCGATGGCGGAGAAGCTTCCCAAGCGGCAGACCGTCCTGCAGACGGTGCTCACCGCCGCCTACGGCATGACCGCCACCTGGAACGAGAACTACGACGCCGTCGACGAGGACCGGGCCCGCGCCTTCCTCGACCGGCTCGGTATGACCGACTACCTGAACCGGAAGTTCGGCACCCTCTCCGAGGGCGAGCGCAAGCGCACCCTGATCGCCCGCGCCATGATGACCGACCCCGAGCTGCTGCTCCTCGACGAGCCCGCCGCCGGTCTCGACCTCGGCGGACGCGAGGACCTGGTCCGCCGCCTCGGCCGGCTGGCCCGCGACCCGTACGCCCCCTCCATGATCATGGTCACCCACCATGTCGAGGAGATCGCCCCCGGCTTCACCCATGTCCTGATGATCCGTCAGGGCAAGGTGCTCGCCGCAGGCCCCATGGAGACCGAGCTCAGCTCCCGCAACCTCTCCCTCTGCTTCGGTCTGCCGCTCGTCGTCGAGCACACCGGCGACCGCTACACCGCCCACGGGCTGCCGCTCGCCTGAGGCCCTTCCCTGGGGCTGTCCGCCCCTCCGGGGCAACGTCCGCCTGCTTGCGCCCTGTTGGCAAAGGTGCTTGCGGTCATACGATGGCCGTGTGGACATCATCGACGCATGGGTGTGGTGGCTGATCGGCGCGGTGGGACTGGGCATCCCGCTCGTCCTGACCGCGATGCCGGAGTTCGGCATGTTCGCCGTCGGGGCGGTTGCCGCGGCGGTGGTCGCGGCTCTCGGCGGCGGAGTCGTGGCCCAGGTCCTGGTCTTCGTCTTCGTCTCGGTGGCGTTGATCGCCGTGGTCCGTCCGATCGCCAACCGCCACCGCTCGGACCGGCCCCGTCTGGCCACCGGCATCGACGCACTGAAAGGCCGTCAGGCCGTCGTCCTGGAACGGGTCACCGGCGACGGCGGGCGGATCAAACTGGCCGGAGAGATCTGGTCGGCGCGCGCGCTCGACGCGGAACTGAGCTACGAACCGGGCCAACAGGTCGATGTCGTCGACATCGACGGGGCCACGGCCGTTGTCATGTGACCGAACAGCCCCCACGGCAGAGCCTGTTCTGTCAGACTCGATGTCGATCATCATGAGAACCGGACCGGCAGGACAACCGACCTGACCCACGGACCCTCATACGATCTCGACCTCGATCATCGCGATCCGTCGGCAACCGAAGGGCACGAGGAACACGATGCAACCGATCATCATCGTCCTGATCATTCTGGTGGTGCTCGTCTTCATCGCTCTGATCAAGACGATCCAGGTCATCCCACAGGCCAGCGCCGCCATCGTGGAGCGTTTCGGCCGCTACACCCGCACCCTCAACGCAGGCCTGAACATCGTCGTTCCGTTCATCGACTCGATCCGGAACCGGATCGACCTCCGTGAACAGGTCGTGCCCTTCCCGCCGCAGCCGGTGATCACCCAGGACAACCTGGTCGTCAACATCGACACGGTCATCTACTACCAGGTAACCGACGCCAGGGCCGCGACGTACGAAGTGGCCAGCTACATCCAGGCCATCGAGCAGCTCACCGTCACCACGCTCCGCAACATCATCGGCGGCATGGACCTGGAACGGACCCTGACCTCCCGCGAGGAGATCAACGCCGCCCTGCGCGGAGTCCTCGACGAGGCCACCGGCAAGTGGGGCATCCGCGTCAACCGCGTCGAGCTGAAGGCGATCGAGCCGCCCACCTCCATCCAGGACTCGATGGAGAAGCAGATGCGCGCCGACCGTGACAAGCGCGCCGCGATCCTCCAGGCCGAAGGAACGCGCCAGTCCGCGATCCTCACCGCCGAGGGCGAGAAGCAGTCCGCGATCCTGCGCGCCGAGGGTGAGGCCAAGGCAGCCGCCCTGCGCGCGGAGGGTGAGGCCCAGGCGATCCGGACGGTCTTCGAGTCCATCCACGCCGGCGACCCGGACCAGAAGCTCCTCTCGTACCAGTACCTCCAGATGCTGCCGAAGATCGCCGAGGGCGACGCCAACAAGCTCTGGATCGTGCCCAGCGAGATCGGTGACGCACTCAAGGGCCTCAGCGGCGCCTTCGGGAACCTCGGCACCGGCATGCCCGGCTTCAACACCGGCAACAAGGAACGTCGCGAGGACCCCCCGATCGACTGACGTGTACACCCCCTCGTGCATGATCAGTGCACCAAGCACCGATCAGGCACGGGGGATTCGGGATGACCATGTGGGAGATGCTCGCCGTCTTCGTCGCGGGCATCAGCGCGGGCACGATCAACACGATCGTCGGCTCGGGAACGCTGATCACCTTCCCGGTGCTGCTCGCTACCGGTCTGCCACCGGTCACCGCCACCGTCTCCAACGCACTCGGCCTGATCCCCGGCTCCATCAGCGGCGCGATCGGCTACCGCAAGGAGCTCGAAGGCCAGCGCCCACGCGTTCTCAAACTCGCCGTCGGCGCCCTCATAGGCGGGCTGACCGGCGCCACCCTGCTGCTGGCACTGCCCTCCACGGCCTTCGAAACCATCGTGCCGATCCTGGTGGCCATGGCCCTCGTCCTGGTCATCCTGCAACCGCGCATCAGCAAAGCCGTCCAGCGCCGACGCGAACACACCGGCGTCCCGGCCCGCCCCGACGGCGGCCCGCTGCTCTTCATCGGCCTGATGCTCGCCAGCGTCTACGGCGGCTACTTCACCGCCGCCCAGGGGATCATCTACCTCTCCCTGATGGGCATGCTGCTCGACGACACCATGCAGCGCCTCAACGCCGTGAAGAACGTCCTGGCCGCTGTCGTCAACAGCATCGCCGCGCTCTTCTTCCTCTTCGTCGCGGACTTCAACTGGACCGCCGTCGTACTGATCGCGATCGGCTCCGCACTCGGCGGCCAGATCGGCGCCAAGGTCGGCCGCCGGCTGAGCCCCGCCATCCTGCGCGCCCTCATCGTCACGGTCGGCACCCTCGCCATCGTCCAACTGCTGCTCCGCTGACACACGGAAGCCCGCCTCCGCACGGAGACGGGCCTCGGCTACCGCACCAGGCGTACGGCTGCTACGCCGCGGACTGCGCCAGCCACTCCGGCAACGCCGACCGGTCACCGGCCCCCAGCGCGAGCAGCATCGCATCCGCCGGAGACGGTACGAACGGCTGCCGCAACAGCGGCATCCCCGCCTGCGCCGGCGTACGGGCCGCTTTGCGGTGGTTGTCCTCGGCGCAGGAGGCCACCGTGTTGAGCCAGGTGTCCTGACCCCCCTGGGCACGCGGCACCACGTGGTCGACGGTGCTCGCCCGCCGTCCGCAGTACGCGCACCGGTGCTGGTCCCGTATCAGCACACCCCTTCTGGACCACGGGGCCTGTCTTCGGAACGGCACCCGTACGTACCGGCAGAGCCTGATCACCCGGGGCACCGGGATGTCCACGGCGGCACCGCGCATACGGAGGCCGGGATGCGACTGCTCGACGACGGCCTTGTCCTGCAGGATCAGCACCACCGCACGATTCAGCGTCACCGTCGACAGCGGCTCGAAGCTCGCATTCAGCACCAGCGTGTCCCGCATCCCGCCCACCTCCCGTGTGCCGCCCGCCACCTGGCAGGCCCGGATCAACTCTGGCTGGGCGGGCCGTGATGGACAACGCAATAAAAAGTGCCCTGCCCTGATCTCTCCAGGACCAGGGCAGGGCAAACAGGGTGGAACTATCGACTTGTCGTGCTTTCGGCGGGCTCCGCGTACTCACCGATCAGCTGGGCCCGGCCCAGCGTGTGGAACCGCAGATTGAAACCGACCACCGCGGGCGACACGTCGCTGTCCGGCCCGAGCTTCTCGCTGTCCACCGCGTACACGGTGAACACGTACCGGTGGTTCTCGCCGGGCGGCGGCGCGGCCCCGCCGAAGTCCTTCGATCCGTAGTCGTTGCGGACGTGCACGGCGCCCGGGGGCAGCCCCTCGAACCTCCCGCTGCCCGCACCCGCCGGCAGCTCCGTGACCGACGCCGGGATGTCGAAGAGCACCCAGTGCCAGAACCCGCTGCCGGTGGGAGCATCCGGGTCGAAGCACGTCACGGCGAAACTCTTCGCCCCCGCCGGGAACCCCTCCCACCGCAGCTGCGGTGAGGTGTTCCCCGCCGCCTGCACCTGTGCATCCGCAAGCACGGCCCCCGGCGCGAGGTCCTCGCTCACCACGGTGAACGAGGGGACCTCGGGATGGAAGGCGTGCGGCAATGGTGCCCTCTTCGGCTCGGTCACGTCAGCACCTCTCCTGTTGGCGGCTGCGGTGTCAGCAGATCTCCCACCGACCCTAGAGCCAGTTGCGCTGACCGCCGACCTGGGCGAGCCACTGGTTCAGGTAGGCCGCCCAGTCGGTCCCCTGGAAGTCGTTCAGACCCACCTTGAACGCGCGGTACGAGTCGCTGCCCTCACTGAAGAGACCCGGCTTCTTGTCCATCTCCAGCACGACGTCCATCTCGCGGTCGTCCGCGACGAACGTCAGCTCGACCTGGTTCAGCCCGCGGTACTGCGACGGCGGGAAGAACTCGATCTCCTGGTAGAAGGGCAGCCGCTGACGCGTACCGCGGATGTGACCGCGCTCCATGTCGGCGCTGCGGAAGCCGAAGCCCAGCTGCCCGAAGGCGTCCAGGATCGCCTGCTGTGCCGGCAGCGGGTGCACGTTGATGGGGTCCAGGTCTCCGGAGTCCAGCGCCCGTGCGATCTCCAGCTCCGTGGTCACCCCGATGTTCATGCCGTGCAGGTGCTGGCCCGCGAACATGGTGATCGGCGTCTCCCAGGGGATTTCGAGCCCGAACGGCACGACGTGCACCGCCCCCGCCCGCACCTCGAACGCGCCGCCGAGCCGCAGCTTGGTGAACTCGATGTCCTGCTTGGTCTCCTGCTCCTGGCCCTCGACCTCGACCCGGGCCTGCAGTCCGACGGAGAGCCCCTCGATCTGCTGGTCCACCGATCCGCCCTGAACCCGTACCTCACCCTGGACGACCCCACCCGGTACGACGTTGAGCTCGGTCAGCTCCGTCTCCACCGATGCACCACCGGCACCCATACTCGCGAGCAGCCGCTTGAAGCCCATGTTTTCTCCTCCTAGGTCCTGACCCCTACATACGCGCCATGACCGTAGCCGGTTCCCGGTAACCTCGGAGTTCATGATCGAGGGCCAGGACCGTACGCCGCTGACGCGGGACTTCTTCGACCGCCCCGTGCTGGACGTGGCACCGGATCTACTGGGCCGGACGCTGGTCCGCAGCACACCGGAGGGCCCCATCGAGCTGCGCCTCACCGAGGTGGAGGCGTACGCGGGGGAGATCGACCCCGGGTCGCACGCCTTTCGCGGCCGCACCCCGCGCAACAGCGTGATGTACGGGCCGCCCGGCCACGCGTACGTCTACTTCACCTACGGCATGTGGCACTGCCTCAACCTGGTGTGCGGCCCGGAGGGCATGGCGAGCGGTGTACTGCTCAGGGCCGGCGACATCCGTACGGGCGCTGACCTCACCCGCAAACGTCGAGTCTCGGCCCGCAACGACCGAGAACTGGCCAAAGGGCCGGCCCGACTTGCGACGGCCCTCGACATCGACCGGGCGCTCGACGGCACCGATGCCATCGCCCACCCGGGCGCCGTCCTCTCCGTACTGCGCGGCACCCCGCCACCCCGCGACCAGGTACGCAATGGCCCGCGCACCGGAGTGGGCGGGGACGGAGCCACCCACCCGTGGCGTTTCTGGGTGGACGGCGACCCCACGGTGAGTCCGTACCGGGCGCACGCACCACGCCGCAGGTCAACTTGACTCGCCCATGCGGGGCACCTAATGTAGTCCGAGCCGCTTGACACGGGTACAGCCAACGGTTTGGTCCATCGGACCTGATGCCGGGCAACTCGAAGCGGCCAACCACTACCTACGACACACCCCAGAGGGTGCGAATTTCGGCATGCTGAAATTCGAGCCATTGACTCGATTATGAGTCACCGGGGAAATCGGCTAAAGTAGTGAACACGCCGAAAGGGAAAGCGCGAAAGCGAATTCCTCGAAAGCAATCCCGCTTCGACCGGGAATCGGACACGAAAGAGTCTGATAGAGTCGGAAACGCAAGACCGAAGGGAAGCGCCCGGAGGAAAGCCCCAGAAAATGTTCTGGTGGTGAGTACAAAGGAAGCGTCCGTTCCTTGAGAACTCAACAGCGTGCCAAAAGTCAACGCCAGATACGTTGATACCCCGACCTGCTTCGGCGGGTTCGAGGTTCCTTTGAAAGTCCTGGCAGACCACACTAGTGGTTCTACCAGGCAATGCACATAGCGAGGACATAGTGAACGATCGGTCTTATTCCGACTCGATTGTTCCGCTCTCGTGTGTGTGATCCCGATTACGGGAAAACATTCACGGAGAGTTTGATCCTGGCTCAGGACGAACGCTGGCGGCGTGCTTAACACATGCAAGTCGAACGATGAAGCCCTTCGGGGTGGATTAGTGGCGAACGGGTGAGTAACACGTGGGCAATCTGCCCTTCACTCTGGGACAAGCCCTGGAAACGGGGTCTAATACCGGATAATACTTTCCCTCTCATGGGGGAAGGTTAAAAGCTCCGGCGGTGAAGGATGAGCCCGCGGCCTATCAGCTAGTTGGTGGGGTAATGGCCTACCAAGGCGACGACGGGTAGCCGGCCTGAGAGGGCGACCGGCCACACTGGGACTGAGACACGGCCCAGACTCCTACGGGAGGCAGCAGTGGGGAATATTGCACAATGGGCGAAAGCCTGATGCAGCGACGCCGCGTGAGGGATGACGGCCTTCGGGTTGTAAACCTCTTTCAGCAGGGAAGAAGCGAAAGTGACGGTACCTGCAGAAGAAGCGCCGGCTAACTACGTGCCAGCAGCCGCGGTAATACGTAGGGCGCAAGCGTTGTCCGGAATTATTGGGCGTAAAGAGCTCGTAGGCGGCTTGTTGCGTCGGTTGTGAAAGCCCGGGGCTTAACCCCGGGTCTGCAGTCGATACGGGCAGGCTAGAGTGTGGTAGGGGAGATCGGAATTCCTGGTGTAGCGGTGAAATGCGCAGATATCAGGAGGAACACCGGTGGCGAAGGCGGATCTCTGGGCCATTACTGACGCTGAGGAGCGAAAGCGTGGGGAGCGAACAGGATTAGATACCCTGGTAGTCCACGCCGTAAACGTTGGGAACTAGGTGTTGGCGACATTCCACGTCGTCGGTGCCGCAGCTAACGCATTAAGTTCCCCGCCTGGGGAGTACGGCCGCAAGGCTAAAACTCAAAGGAATTGACGGGGGCCCGCACAAGCAGCGGAGCATGTGGCTTAATTCGACGCAACGCGAAGAACCTTACCAAGGCTTGACATACACCGGAAAGCATCAGAGATGGTGCCCCCCTTGTGGTCGGTGTACAGGTGGTGCATGGCTGTCGTCAGCTCGTGTCGTGAGATGTTGGGTTAAGTCCCGCAACGAGCGCAACCCTTGTTCTGTGTTGCCAGCATGCCCTTCGGGGTGATGGGGACTCACAGGAGACTGCCGGGGTCAACTCGGAGGAAGGTGGGGACGACGTCAAGTCATCATGCCCCTTATGTCTTGGGCTGCACACGTGCTACAATGGCCGGTACAATGAGCTGCGATGCCGCGAGGCGGAGCGAATCTCAAAAAGCCGGTCTCAGTTCGGATTGGGGTCTGCAACTCGACCCCATGAAGTCGGAGTTGCTAGTAATCGCAGATCAGCATTGCTGCGGTGAATACGTTCCCGGGCCTTGTACACACCGCCCGTCACGTCACGAAAGTCGGTAACACCCGAAGCCGGTGGCCCAACCCCTTGTGGGAGGGAGCTGTCGAAGGTGGGACTGGCGATTGGGACGAAGTCGTAACAAGGTAGCCGTACCGGAAGGTGCGGCTGGATCACCTCCTTTCTAAGGAGCATCTAGATTCCGCAAGGAATCCAGAGCCACTACGTCGGCAAACGATCGACGGTGGTTAGCTCATGGGTGGAACGTTGACTATTCAGTACCGGTGGTTCAACCGGGTCGTAAGTACTGCTCTTCGGAGCGTGGAAAACGGACCGGGTGAATTCCAGGTACTGGGCACGCTGTTGGGTGTCTGAAGGTATGGCCGCAAGGTCGCCTTCAAACACCGGCCCCAGTGAACTCACCCGGTAAGGGTGGGGTGGTGGGTGGCTGGTCGTTGCTTGAGAACTGCACAGTGGACGCGAGCATCTGTGGCCAAGTTTTTAAGGGCGCACGGTGGATGCCTTGGCACCAGGAACCGATGAAGGACGTGGGAGGCCACGATAGGCCCCGGGGAGCTGTCAACCAAGCTTTGATCCGGGGGTGTCCGAATGGGGAAACCCGGCAGTCGTCATGGGCTGTCACCCGCTGCTGAACACATAGGCAGTGTGGAGGGAACGAGGGGAAGTGAAACATCTCAGTACCCTCAGGAAGAGAAAACAACCGTGATTCCGGGAGTAGTGGCGAGCGAAACTGGATCAGGCCAAACCGTATGCGTGTGATACCCGGCAGGGGTTGCGCATGCGGGGTTGTGGGATCTCTTTTTCACGGTCTGCCGGCTGTGAGACGAGTCAGAAACCGTTGATGTAGGCGAAGGACATGCGAAAGGTCCGGCGTAGAGGGTAAGACCCCCGTAGCTGAAACATTAACGGCTCGTTTAAGAGACACCCAAGTAGCACGGGGCCCGAGAAATCCCGTGTGAATCTGGCGGGACCACCCGTTAAGCCTAAATATTCCCTGGTGACCGATAGCGGATAGTACCGTGAGGGAATGGTGAAAAGTACCGCGGGAGCGGAGTGAAATAGTACCTGAAACCGTGTGCCTACAAGCCGTGGGAGCGTCGCTGTGTGTGCTTGCACATGCAGTCGTGACTGCGTGCCTTTTGAAGAATGAGCCTGCGAGTTTGCGGTGTGTTGCGAGGTTAACCCGTGTGGGGAAGCCGTAGCGAAAGCGAGTCCGAATAGGGCGATTTAGTAGCGCGCTCAAGACCCGAAGCGGAGTGATCTAGCCATGGGCAGGTTGAAGCGGAGGTAAGACTTCGTGGAGGACCGAACCCACCAGGGTTGAAAACCTGGGGGATGACCTGTGGTTAGGGGTGAAAGGCCAATCAAACTCCGTGATAGCTGGTTCTCCCCGAAATGCATTTAGGTGCAGCGTCGTGTGTTTCTTGCCGGAGGTAGAGCACTGGATAGGCGATGGGCCCTACCGGGTTACTGACCTTAGCCAAACTCCGAATGCCGGTAAGTGAGAGCACGGCAGTGAGACTGTGGGGGATAAGCTCCATGGTCGAGAGGGAAACAGCCCAGAGCATCGACTAAGGCCCCTAAGCGTACGCTAAGTGGGAAAGGATGTGGAGTCGCAGAGACAACCAGGAGGTTGGCTTAGAAGCAGCCACCCTTGAAAGAGTGCGTAATAGCTCACTGGTCAAGTGATTCCGCGCCGACAATGTAGCGGGGCTCAAGCGTACCGCCGAAGTCGTGTCATTCACACATATAGGGCCAACGCCTGTGTGGATGGGTAGGGGAGCGTCGTGTGCCGGGTGAAGCAGCCGCGGAAGCGAGTTGTGGACGGTTCACGAGTGAGAATGCAGGCATGAGTAGCGATACACACGTGAGAAACGTGTGCGCCGATTGACTAAGGGTTCCTGGGTCAAGCTGATCTGCCCAGGGTAAGTCGGGACCTAAGGCGAGGCCGACAGGCGTAGTCGATGGACAACCGGTTGATATTCCGGTACCCGCTTTGAAACGCCCAATACTGAATCAGGCGATGCTAAGTCCGTGAAGCCGGCCCGATCTCTTCGGAGTTGAGGGTAGTGGTGGAGCCGACGAACCAGACTTGTACTAGGTAAGCGATGGGGTGACGCAGGAAGGTAGTCCAGCCCGGGCGGTGGTAGTCCCGGGGTAAGGGTGTAGGCCGTGTGGTAGGTAAATCCGTCACACATTAAGGCTGAGACCTGATGCCGAGCCGATTGTGGTGAAGTGGATGATCCTATGCTGTCGAGAAAAGCCTCTAGCGAGTTTCATGGCGGCCCGTACCCTAAACCGACTCAGGTAGTCAGGTAGAGAATACCGAGGCGTTCGGGTGAACTATGGTTAAGGAACTCGGCAAAATGCCCCCGTAACTTCGGGAGAAGGGGGGCCATCACTGGTGATTGGATTTACTCCATGAGCTGGGGGTGGCCGCAGAGACCAGCGAGAAGCGACTGTTTACTAAAAACACAGGTCCGTGCGAAGCCGTAAGGCGATGTATACGGACTGACGCCTGCCCGGTGCTGGAACGTTAAGGGGACCGGTTAGCTGACTTTCGGGTCGGCGAAGCTGAGAACTTAAGCGCCAGTAAACGGCGGTGGTAACTATAACCATCCTAAGGTAGCGAAATTCCTTGTCGGGTAAGTTCCGACCTGCACGAATGGCGTAACGACTTCTCGACTGTCTCAACCATAGGCCCGGTGAAATTGCACTACGAGTAAAGATGCTCGTTTCGCGCAGCAGGACGGAAAGACCCCGGGACCTTTACTATAGTTTGATATTGGTGTTCGGTTCGGCTTGTGTAGGATAGGTGGGAGACTTTGAAGCGGCCACGCCAGTGGTTGTGGAGTCGTCGTTGAAATACCACTCTGGTCGTGCTGGATGTCTAACCTGGGTCCGTGATCCGGATCAGGGACAGTGTCTGATGGGTAGTTTAACTGGGGCGGTTGCCTCCTAAAGAGTAACGGAGGCGCCCAAAGGTTCCCTCAGCCTGGTTGGCAATCAGGTGTTGAGTGTAAGTGCACAAGGGAGCTTGACTGTGAGACCGACGGGTCGAGCAGGGACGAAAGTCGGGACTAGTGATCCGGCAGTGGCTTGTGGAAGCGCTGTCGCTCAACGGATAAAAGGTACCCCGGGGATAACAGGCTGATCTTCCCCAAGAGTCCATATCGACGGGATGGTTTGGCACCTCGATGTCGGCTCGTCGCATCCTGGGGCTGGAGTCGGTCCCAAGGGTTGGGCTGTTCGCCCATTAAAGCGGTACGCGAGCTGGGTTTAGAACGTCGTGAGACAGTTCGGTCCCTATCCGCTGTGCGCGTAGGAATATTGAGAAGGGCTGTCCCTAGTACGAGAGGACCGGGACGGACGAACCTCTGGTGTGCCAGTTGTCCTGCCAAGGGCATGGCTGGTTGGCTACGTTCGGAAAGGATAACCGCTGAAAGCATCTAAGCGGGAAGCCTGCTTCGAGATGAGTATTCCCACCCTCTTGAAGGGTTAAGGCTCCCAGTAGACGACTGGGTTGATAGGCCAGATGTGGAAGCCCGGTAACGGGTGGAGCTGACTGGTACTAATAGGCCGAGGGCTTGTCCTCAGTTGCTCGCGTCCACTGTGTTGTTCCCGGGTTGCGAACAGTCGCACCGGTTGAACAGCTTCACTAACTTAATTGAAAAGTGTGCTTGTTCGCTAGAACCCAATTAGGGTTTCGGTGGTCATTGCGTTAGGGAAACGCCCGGTTACATTCCGAACCCGGAAGCTAAGCCTTTCAGCGCCGATGGTACTGCAGGGGGGACCCTGTGGGAGAGTAGGACGCCGCCGAACAATCTTTGAAGGACCCTTGGTCCCAGCGTTCAACGCTGGGACCAAGGGTCCTTTTTTTGTTTTGTCGAAGCGCGTCGGGTGTCCGGCTGCGCAAGAATGTCTGTAGTACCCGATGACAGGAGCACCACCGATGTCCACCAACTCTCCCGACGATCGTTCGGAGCGCGAGCCGCGTCGCCGTGACGGCGGTGACCGTGGCGGCGTCAGCGGTGGTCGTGACGACCGGTCAGGCGGCCAGCGCCGGGACAACGACCGCGGTGGAAGCCGGCGTGACGACAGCCGGCCCACCAACAGTGGCGGCGGCTTCCGCCGTGACGACAGCCGGCCCAGCAGCGGTGGCGGCGGCTTCCGCCGTGACGACAGCCGGCCCAGCAGCGGTGGCGGCGGCTTCCGCCGTGACGACAGCCGGCCCAGCAGCGGTGGCGGCGGCTTCCGCCGCGATGACAACCGTGGTGACCGGGATCGTGCGCCGCGGCGTGACGACAACCGCGGTGGTTCGTCCGGCGGTGGCTTCCGTCGTGATGACAACCGTGGCGGTTCCAGCGGTGGTGGCTTCCGCCGTGACGACCGGGGTGGTTCTGGTTCGTCCGGCGGTGGCTTCCGTCGCGACGACAGCCGGGGTGGTTCGTCCGGTGGCGGTTTCCGCCGTGATGACAGCCGTGGTGGTTCGTCCGGTGGTGGGTTCCGTCGTGATGACAGCCGGCCCAGCAGTGGTGGTGGCAGCTTCCGTCGTGATGACCGGGCTCCGCGTCGTGATGATGACCGTGGTGGGCGTTCCGGTGGTGGCTTCGAGCGGCGTGACGACCGGCCGCGTGGGCCCCGTCGCGACGACGACAACCGCGGCGGCAGCACCGGCGGCGGCTTCCGTCGCGACGACAGCCGTGGTGGTTCGTCCGGTGGTGGGTTCCGTCGTGATGACAGCCGGCCCAGCAGTGGTGGTGGCAGCTTCCGTCGTGATGACCGGGCTCCGCGTCGTGATGATGACCGTGGTGGGCGTTCCGGTGGTGGCTTCGAGCGGCGTGACGACCGGCCGCGTGGGCCCCGTCGCGACGACGACAACCGCGGCGGCAGCACCGGCGGCGGCTTCCGCCGTGACGACAGCCGGGGCGGCTCGTCCGGCGGTGGCTTCCGTCGCGACGACAGCCGTGGTGGCTCGTCCGGCGGTGGCTTCCGCCGCGACGACAGCCGGCCCAGCAGCGGTGGTGGCAACTTCCGTCGTGATGACCGGGCTCCGCGTCGTGATGATGACCGTGGTGGGCGTTCCGGTGGTGGCTTCGAGCGGCGTGACGACCGGCCGCGTGGGCCCCGTCGCGACGACGACAACCGCGGCGGCAGCACCGGCGGCGGCTTCCGCCGCGACGACAACCGGGGCGGCTCGTCCGGCGGTGGCTTCCGCCGTGACGACAGCCGTGGTGGCTCGTCCGGCGGTGGCTTCCGCCGCGACGACAACCGGGGCGGCTCGTCGGGCGGTGGCTTCCGTCGCGACGACAACCGAGGAGGCGCCTCCGGCGGCTTCCGCGGTCGGCGGGATGACGGCGACAGGGGTGGCTACCGCGGCCGCGACGACCGTGGTGACCGTGGTGGGTACGAGCGTCGCGACGAGCGCGAGCCGATCAAGCGGCTTCCCATCCCCGACGAGGTCACCGGCCACGAGATCGACAAGGATGTCCGGCAGGAGCTGATGAGCCTGCCCAAGACCCTGGCCGAGGATGTCGCCAGGAACCTGGTCATGGTGGCCCGGCTGCTCGACGAGGACCCCGAGCAGGCGTACGCGTACGCGCGCATCGCCCTGCGACTGGCCTCGCGGGTCGCCGCAGTGCGTGAGGCAGCGGGCTTCGCCGCCTACGCGACGCAGAAGTACGCGGAGGCGCTGGCGGAGTTCCGGGCGTCCCGTCGGATGACCGGTTCCGTGGAGCTGTGGCCGGTCATGGCCGACTGCGAGCGCGGACTCGGCCGGCCGGAGCGGGCGATGGCCATGGCCGGTGAGCCCGAGGTGCAGAAGCTGGACAAGGCCGGACAGGTCGAGATGCGTCTGGTCGCTGCCGGAGCCCGCCGGGACATGGGGCAGATCGATGCCGCCATCGTGACACTGCAGAGTTCCGAGCTGGCCTCCAGTGCCGTCCACCCGTGGACGCCGCGACTGCGTTATGCGTACGCGGACGCGCTGCTGGCGGCAGGGCGCGAGGACGAGGCGCGTGAGTGGTTCGGGAAGGCCCTGGAGGCCGACAAGGACGGTTCCACCGACGCGTCGGACCGGCTCGCCGAGCTGGACGGTGTCGAGTTCGTCGATGTTCTCGGCGACGACGACGAAGACGGCGCACCTGTTTCCGCCCCCGCCGACGCGGCCGATGACGTCGAGTCGCCGGCCGTAGCCGACGCGGACGACCTCGACGAGGACGACGCGGACGACGAGGACGGTCCGGTCAAGGCGTAACGCAGCAGAAGAGGGCGGCACCCCACTCGGGGTGCCGCCCTCTTCTGTGTCCGGGGTCGTGCGTCAGGGGCGTGCTGCCGGGGTCAGCCGAGAGTCAGGCTGCGCAGGACCAGGCCCGTGGCCGGCTTGGGGCCGAAGGAGGTCGACTTGCGCGGCATGGTGACGCCCTGCCGGGCCAGGTCCCGGACGACCTCCTCGCGTACCGGATGTATCAGCACCGCCGTGGAGTTGTGGCGCTCGGCCTGTTCGACGGCGGCCGCGGTGTCGTGGATGTACGCGATGTGCGCCGGGTCGTCCGGGATCTGCCACACATGGTCGAGCAGCGCCGAGTGCAGGACCGTCGCGTCGAGGGTGCGCCAGGCGGCCGGGCGGCCGGCCGGAACGGTGCGGGTCAGCAGCGCCTCGTCGGGGCGGTCGGCCAGATGGAAACCGCCGTCGCCCGCGAGCAGGAAGGCGTTGCCCTCGGCGGCTGCCCCGGCCAGGGCCTCCAGGGCCCGGGGGAGTGGCCCCTCGATGTCGCGGATGCGGAAGTGGCCGGTCAGCGCGGCGAGCGCGTCGGCGACGGGCAGTCCGTGCAACAGCCGGTGGATGGACCGGACCCGGAGCGGGTACCGGGCCGTGTCGACCAGGAGGACCAGACCGAAGTCCCAGGGGCCGGGGACGGTGTGTTCCCGCTGAAGCCTGAGATAGGTGGCCCAGCGGTGGTGCCCGTCGGCGATCAGGGCCTGGTGACGGGCCAGATCCGCCTCCACCACCGACCGTTCGGCGGCGTCGGTGACCGCCCAGAGCCGGTGGCTGAAGCCGTCCTCGGTGGTGGTCGCGAGCAGCGGCGGGCGGTTGATCGTCCGCTCGATGACGGCGGTCGCCCCGGTGGCGTTGCCGTCGCTGCGGTAGGTCAGCAGCAGCGGTTCGAGGTGGGCCTCGGTGGTCCGCATCAGGTCGGCGCGGTCCTCGACGACATCGGCCATCACGTCCTCGTGCGGGAGCACGATGCCGTCGGCGGGGCCGGAGAGGGCCAGCGCGCCGATGACGCCGCGCTGGAGGATCTCGCCGTTGCTCTGCTCGTACACGTAGAGCGCGGGCTCGGGATCGGGGGCGAGGATTCCCTCGGCGAGCCAGCGGTTCAGGGTCGCTGCGGCCTGTTCGTGGCGGGCGGACGCGGTGTCGGCCTGCGGGAGGATCAGGCGCACGATGTTGTACGGATCCGCCGATTCCAGGTGGAGCAGCCCGTCGGGCCGTACGACGACGTCGTACGGGGGTGAGGTCACTGCGGCGAGGCTGCCGACCAGTTCGGGGACGTAGCGCAGTCCACGGAACGGAATCAGGTGCAGTCCCTGGTCCGCGGGGCCTCGTGAGTTCATTTCTGCATCGTATGTGCGGTTCGGCGATGCGCGATGATCGGGGGGAGAAGCAGGCAATGAGGAGCGCAGGATATGAGTCAGGCGAGCAGGACCAGGCCGAGCGGGATCAGCACCGCGTTGAGCGAGGCGTACGACACGGCTCTGCTCGATCTCGACGGGGTGGTGTACGCGGGCGGGCAGGCGATCGACCATGCGGTCGAGGCGCTCGGCACGGCGCGGGACGGCGGGATGCACCTGGCGTACGTCACCAACAACGCGCTGCGGACGCCGGACGCGGTGGCGGAGCACCTGACCGAGCTCGGGGTGCCGGCCGAGGCCGCCGAGGTGATCACTTCGGCGCAGGCCGTGGCCCGGCTGATCGCCGATCAGCTGCCTTCCGGGGCCCGGGTGCTGGTGGTCGGGGGCGAGGGGTTGCGGGTCGCGCTGCGTGAACGCGGGCTGCGGCCGGTGGAGTCGGCGGATGACGATCCGGTGGCGGTCGCGCAGGGATACGGCGGGCCCGACATGGTGTGGGGCCGGTTCGCCGAGGCCGCCTATGCGGTCAATCGGGGGCTGCCGTGGTTCGCGTCCAACACGGATCTGACCATTCCGAGCGCCCGGGGGATCGCACCCGGCAACGGGGCGGCCGTGGAGGTCGTACGGATCGCGACCGGTGCAGAGCCGCAGGTGGCCGGGAAGCCGCTGCCGCCGATGCACAGGGAGACCGTGCTGCGGACCGGCGCGAAGCGGCCGTTGGTGGTCGGGGACCGGCTCGACACGGACATCGAGGGGGCGTTCAACGGTGGCGTGGACTCGCTGCTGGTGCTGACCGGGGTGACGGACGCGGCGCAACTGGTGGCCGCGAAGCCGGAACACCGGCCGACGTACGTGGACGCCGATCTGCGGGGACTGCTGACGGGGCAGCCCGAGGTGACGCAGGCGGGCGAAGACTTCGGCTGTGGCGGCTGGACGGCGTCCGTCCGGGGCGGACAGCTCGTGCTGGAGGGTGACGGGGAGGCGCTCGACGGTCTGCGGGCGCTGTGCGGGGCGGCGTGGTCGCAGGCCGGAGAGGGGTCGTGCGGGCTGGACGCGGGGAAGGCCGTGGCCAGGCTCGGGCTGTAGCGGCGGGGAGTGCACCGGAATCTGGTCGGTGATCTCGCCGCGGGGCCCGTGGGATCTCGTCGGGATCTGGTTGGGAACCTGCCGGGGTCCCGTCGGAGGGACGGGGGTGGCTGGGCGGCTCTCCGGTGGTGGTGGCGGCAGTCGACGGCTCCGTTCCCCCGTCAGCTGAGGACGGCGAGGTCGAGCCGCCGGAGGCGTGCGGGGTCGGCGATCACGTCGTACTCGGTGATCCTGTCGTCCTCGATGGTGAACGTGAGCGCGAACAGCAGGCGGCCGCGCGGGGCCACCACGACTCCCACGGTGCCGTTGACCAGCGCGAGTTCGGCGAGTTGCGACCGGTGGGCCAGGGCGGCCGTTCCCTCCGCGACGGCTCGTGCGCCGCGCGCCTCGGCCACGCCGCCCGGTGGCACCGCGACGCGGTCGGCACGTCGCACCACATCGGGAGCCAGTACCGCGAGGACCGCGGTGAGGTCACCGGCCCGCGCGGCGGCGAGGAACGCCGAGACGATCTGACGGTTCCGGGCGAGTTCGGCCGCCGGAACCACGGGAGTGCCCCGCACCTTGTGGCGTGCGCGGCTGGCGATCTTCTTCGTGGCGACCGGGGTGCGTTCCACGACGGGCGCGATCTCGCTGAACGGCACGGCGAACATGTCGTGCAGCACGAACGCGATCCGCTCGATGGGTTCCAGGGTGTCCAGCACCACGAGCAGCGCGCGGCTCACCGAGTCGGCCAGCAGCGCCTCATCCTCCGGCGGACTTCCCTGGACGGAGTGCGCGACCTGGTCGAGGACCTCCTGCTCGGCCAGGTCCTCCCGTCGCGATCTGCGGGAACGCAACATGTCGAGGCAGATGCGGGTCACCACGGTCCGCAGCCAGCCGGCCAGGTTGTCCACCTCGCCGGCATCGACCCGGCAGAGGCGGAGCCAGGCCTCCTGGACGGCGTCATCGGCCTCGTCCAGTGAGCCGAGCATCCGGTGGGCCACCGTGCGCAGCAGGGCGCGCTGCGCCTCGAAGCGTTCCGCCAGTGCCTCGCGCTCGTCCACCGGTCACCTTTCCCCGCGCTGTTCCGTCACCTCTCCTGACGAACGCAACGTAGCCGAAGTGACAGGAGAACCGATGACGTCCTTGCTGCATCTGGATTCCAGTGCCCATCGCTCCGAGGAGTCGGTCAGCAGACAACTGACCGCACTGTTCGCCCACACCTGGCGGACCGCGCACGGCCCGGCCGGATACCGGTACCGGGACCTGGCCGCCGACCCGGTGCCGCCGCTGGACACCGCCTACTGCTCGCTCGGCCGGCGGGCGGAGCGGAACGGCCTCGTCCCACCGGCCGGCGTGGACACGCTGGCCGAGAGCGCGGCCGAGCGACGGGAATGGTCGCTGACCCGCCCGCTGATCACCGAACTGCTGGCGGCCGACACCGTGCTGGTCGGTGCCCCGATGTACAACTACGCGGTGTCCGCCTCGCTGAAGGCGTGGATCGACCGGGTGGGTTTCCCCGGGGCGCTCACCGACCCGGACACGGGGGAGGGCCTGCTGCGGGGGACGAAGGTCGTGGTGATCAGCGCGCGGGGTGGTGCCTACGGCCCGGGAACCCCTCGGGAGGGCTGGGACTTCCAGACGCCCTACCTGCGGGCGTACTTCGGTGAGAAGGGGGTGGCGCCGCAGGACCTGTGCTTCATCAACGCCGAGATGACCATGGCCGAGCTGGTGCCCGGCCTGGCCCGATTCCGGTCGTTGGCGGCGAGCTCGCTGGCCGCGGCGCGGGCGGAGGTGATCGCGGCGGCGTCCGGCGGGGGGCCGGCGGGCGGCCGGAGCGCGGGGCTGGGACGCCGGATCGAGGTTACAGCAGGGTAGGCTAACCTAACCGGCGTGTTCGTTGAGAGTCCCCCGGAACCGAGTGCAGGCCCGACAGCCGCACCGGGCAAACCCGCGCCCCCCGGGCGCCACGCGGTACGAGCCGCAGGGCTCCTGGTGGCCTTGGCGCTCCTGGTGCTGGTGTGCCTGGCGAGTATCGGGATCGGCGCCAAGGCGCTGCCCCTGGCCGACGTCTGGCACGGGCTGTTCCACTACGCCGGGAGCAACGACGACGTACTCGTACGGCAGGTGCGGATTCCCCGGACCGTTCTCGGGCTGATCGTCGGCAGCGCGCTCGGCCTCGCCGGGGCGGTGATGCAGGCTCTGACCCGTAACCCGCTGGCCGAGCCCGGACTGCTGGGCGTCAACGCGGGAGCATCCGCCGCGGTCGTCTCCGCCATCAGCTTCTTCGGCGTCACCTCGCTGACCGGGTACGTCTGGTTCGCCTTCGCCGGTGCCGCGATCGTGTCGGTGGCCGTGTACCTGCTCGGGGGCAGCCGGTCGGCCACTCCGGTACGGCTCGCGCTCGCCGGGACGGCGGTCTCCGCGGCGCTGTACGGGTACGTCAACGCCGTACAGCTGCTGGATTCGGCGGCGCTGGACCGGCTGCGGTTCTGGACCGTCGGGTCGCTGGCCTCCGCGAACACGGAGACGGTCGGCAAGGTGTGGCCGTTCATCGCGATCGGCGTCGTGCTGACCCTGCTCATCGCCCGTCCGCTCAACGCCCTGGAGATGGGCGACGACACGGCGCGGGCGCTCGGCGCCCATCTGACCAGGACCCGGGTCATCGCCATGCTCGCCGTCACCCTGCTGTGCGGGGCGGCGACCGCGGCGTGCGGACCCATCGTCTTCATCGGGCTGATGATCCCGCACCTGGTGCGCGTGATCACGGGTCCCGACATGCGGTGGATCCTGCCGTACGCGGCCGTGCTCTCCCCGGTGCTGCTGCTCGGCGCGGACGTGGTGGGCCGGATCATCGCCCGCCCGTCCGAACTCCAGGTCGGTATCGTCACCGCGCTGATCGGCGGGCCGGTCTTCATCCATCTCGTACGACGCAAGAGGATGTCCCAGCTGTGAAGTCCACGAAGGAGACAGCGGGGGCGGCGGACGGGACGGGCACGACCGGCGGGACCGGGGCGGCCCGGTCGGTGAGGGCCGTACGGACGGGCGGGTACTCGTTCCGGATGAACGTCCGGTCGTCCCTGGTCATTCTGGTGCTTGCCGTCCTGGTGGCGGCGGCAGGCGTCGTCCTCATCGGCAGCGGCGACTTCTCCATGACCCCGGGCGAGGTCGTCACCACCCTCTTCGGACACGGCACCTTCCAGCAGGAGTTCATCGTCACGGACCTGCGGCTGCCGCGCGTGCTGGTCGGGCTCCTCGTGGGCGCGGCGCTCGGTGCCGGCGGCGCCGTCTTCCAGACCGTCTCGCGCAACCCGCTGGGCAGCCCCGATGTGCTGGGCTTCGGCCAGGGCGCCACGGTGGGTGCGCTGACCGTGATCGTCCTGTTCCAGGGCGGGGCGACGGCGGTCGCGGGCGGCGCTGTGGTCGGCGGTCTGCTGACCGGGGTCGCCGTCTACCTGCTGGCGTGGAAGCGCGGGGTGCACGGTTTCCGGCTCGTCCTGGTCGGGATCGGCGCCGCCGCCGTGCTGACCGCCGTGACCCAGTACCTGATCACCAAGGCCAACCTCGTGGACGCCACCCGGGCCGTCGTCTGGATGACCGGCTCGCTCGACGGGCGGGACTGGGCACAGGTCTGGCCGCTGCTCGTGGTCTGCGGTGTGCTGCTCCCGCTGGTGTTCGGGCACGGGCCGGCCCTGCGGGTGATGGAGATGGGCGACGACGCCGCGTACGCGCTCGGTGTACGGGTCGAACGCACCCGGCTCGTCCTGATGGGCTCCGCCGTGCTGCTCGTCGCCGTCGCCACGGCCGCCGCCGGGCCGATCGCGTTCGTCTCGCTGAGCGCCCCGCAACTGGCCCGCCGGCTGACCCGCTCGACCGGGCCCAATCTGGTGGCCGCGACCTTCATGGGCGCCGCCCTGCTGCTGGTCGCCGACTGGGTCGCGCTCGACGCGTTCGGCGACCGGCAGCTGCCCGTCGGCGTGGTGACCGGCGTGCTCGGCGGCTGCTATCTGCTGTGGCTGCTGGTGTCCGAGCGCAAGGCGGGTCGCATATGAAGAACGGCGTCGGCGACATCGGCGGCACCGGGCGCGGGAAGTCCTCGCCCGCCACTCAGTCCCTCACCAGTTCCCCGACCGACTCACGGAGTACGACCATGCAGCGCCTCACCGCGGACTCGGTGACCCTCGGCTACGACCAGCGGGTCATCGCGGAGAACCTCTCGGTCGAGATCCCCGACCACTCGTTCACCGTGATCGTCGGCCCCAACGCCTGCGGCAAGTCGACATTGCTGCGGGCGCTCTCCCGGATGCTCAAGCCGAGCCGGGGCCAGGTGCTGCTGGACGGGCAGGCGATCCACCGGATGCCCGCGAAGAAGGTCGCCAGGACGCTCGGACTGCTTCCCCAGTCCTCGATCGCGCCGGACGGCATCACCGTGGCGGATCTGGTGGCCAGGGGGCGCTACCCGCACCAGGGGCTGCTGCGGCAGTGGTCGCCCGAGGACGAACGCATTGTCGAGGAATCGATGGCGTCGACCGGTGTCGGCGAACTCGGTGATCGCTATGTCGACGAATTGTCCGGCGGTCAGCGTCAGCGGGTCTGGATCGCGATGGCGCTCGCGCAGCAGACGCCGCTGCTGCTGCTGGACGAGCCGACGACGTACCTGGACATCCAGCACCAGATCGATGTGCTCGACCTGTGCGCGGAGCTGCACGAGACGCAGGGGCGCACGCTGGTGGCCGTCCTGCACGATCTGAATCACGCCGCGCGGTACGCCACGCATCTCATCGCGATGCGGGAGGGCGAGATCGTCGCGGAGGGCGTGCCCGGGGAGATCGTCACCGCGGAGCTGGTGGAGCGGGTGTTCGGGCTGCGGTGCCAGGTGATCTCCGATCCGGAGACGGGGACGCCACTGGTGGTGCCGACCGCGCGGGTACGCGGGGCCCGGAGCGGTGGGGTGGCCGTGGGGCGCGGCGCGGGGGCGTAGGGGAGACGGTGCGCAGGGGACGGGGCGTTGCGTGGCCTCCGGCCACGCTTCGTCCTCGATCGCCGGACGGGCTCGATGCGGCCGGCCCTCGAGCTACAGGAGGGATCTGAGCTTCAGGAGGTCGCGGAAGCCGGCCTCCAGGCGCACCCGGCCCGAGCCCCACGCCTTGGCGAAGTTCAGCTCGCCGTTCACCAGGGCCACCAGATCGTCCCCGGTCATCGCGAGACGTATCTCCGCCTTCTCCGGAGGCGGTCCCTCGACCGTGTCCAGGACCTGGATCCGGCCCCCGGCCAGCCGGCCGGTGAACGTGATGTCGAGGTCCTTGATGTGGCAGCTCAGCGAACGGTCGAGGGACGCCGCGCTGCGCACGTCGCCGTCGGCCCCCGCGAGGTTGTCCGAAAGTCTGTCGAGTGCGCTGCGGCACTCCGCCATGGTCGCCATCATGATCGACGGTACCCCAGCCCCTCGGGGTAGCGTTTCCCGCATGAGCGACTCGATGCCGGAGCCGGGTACGGCCGCCGGAACCGCGCCCGGGGAGATCCCGCGGGACGCGCCGCAGGAGCCGCCCCGGGCGGTCCCGCACGACCCGGCGGTCCCCGCACCCCTCGGTGTCGTCCGCACCCCCACGGGCAACGCCGGGGTGGACGCGGAACTGGAGCGTCTGGCCGACGCCGAT
Organism: Streptomyces sp. NBC_01260; assembly: GCF_036226405.1. NCBI lineage: Bacteria > Bacillati > Actinomycetota > Actinomycetes > Kitasatosporales > Streptomycetaceae > Streptomyces > Streptomyces sp. NBC_01260. The sequence goes on from NZ_CP108464.1 coordinate 6,809,390, forward strand.
CACCTTCCGGCGGACGGACACATCGAGGTGTACGAGGATGTACACCGCGGACTGCGCGAGGCGCTGACCGCGCTGGACGCCAGGCCCGCACCCGCACCGGTGCCCGCCCCCGTGCCCGCGTACAAGAATGCGTACAACAACTCGTACAACGACTCGCACAACAACAGGAGCTGAACCGAACGTGGCAGGAGTGGCCCGTCGCCGCCTCGACGCCGAGCTGGTACGCCGAAAGCTCGCCCGCTCACGCGAGCATGCCAGCCAGCTGATCGCCGCAGGACGGGTGACCGTCGGCGGCAGCACCGCGACCAAACCGGCCACCCAGGTCGAGACGAGTGCCGCCGTCGTCGTCACCAAGGACGACAGCGACCCCGAGTACGTGTCGCGGGGCGGCCACAAGCTGGCGGGCGCCCTCGCCGCCTTCGTGCCCCTGGGACTGAAGGTGGAGGGGCGGCGGGCACTGGACGCCGGGGCGTCCACCGGTGGATTCACCGATGTCCTGCTGCGGGCCGGAGCGGCACATGTGGTCGCCGTGGACGTCGGCTACGGGCAGCTCGCCTGGTCGCTCCAGTCCGATGACCGCGTCACCGTCAAGGACCGCACCAACGTACGGGAACTGACCCTGGAGGCGATCGACGGCGAGGCGGTCGACCTGGTGGTGGGCGATCTGTCGTTCATCCCGCTGGGGCTCGTCATGCCCGCGCTGGCGCGCTGCGCCGCCTCCGACGCCGACCTGGTCCTCATGGTCAAGCCGCAGTTCGAGGTGGGCAAGGAGCGGCTCGGCAGCGGCGGGGTGGTGCGCAGTCCGGAGCTGCGGGCCGAAGCCGTACGTGAGGTGGCGCGCCGGGCCTGGGCGCTCGGCCTGGGGGTCCGCGGTGTGACGGCGAGCCCGTTGCCCGGACCCTCGGGAAATGTCGAGTACTTTCTGTGGCTGCGGGCCGGAGCACCGGAGCTGGATCCCGCGGATGTCGACCGTGCAGTGGCGGAGGGGCCTCGTTGACGACGAATACGGCACGAACTGTCTTTCTTCTGGCGCACACCGGCCGGCCGGCCGCGATCCGCAGCGCCGAACTCGTGGTCCAGGGCCTGCTGCGCAACGGTCTGGGCGTACGGGTGCTGGCGACCGAGGCGGCCGACCTGCCGCTGCCGCCGTCCGTCGAGACGGTCACCGATGCCACCCCCGAGGCGGTGAACGGCTGCGAGCTGCTGATCGTGCTCGGCGGGGACGGCACCCTGCTGCGCGGCGCGGAGCTCTCGCGCGCCTCCGGGGTGCCGATGCTCGGCGTCAACCTCGGCCGGGTCGGCTTCCTCGCCGAGGCGGAGCGCGACGACCTGGACAAGGTCGTCGACCGGGTCGTCACCCGGGCGTACACCGTTGAGGAACGCATGACGATCGACGTCGTCGTGCACAGCAACGGCACCGTCGTCCACACCGACTGGGCGCTCAACGAGGCGGCCGTGCAGAAGGTGTCGCCCGAGCGGATGCTGGAGGTCGTGCTGGAGATCGACGGCCGGCCGGTGACCGGGTTCGGCTGCGACGGCATCGTGTGCGCGACACCCACCGGCTCGACCGCGTACGCCTTCTCGGCCGGCGGACCGGTCGTCTGGCCCGAGGTCGAGGCTCTGCTGATGGTCCCCATCAGTGCCCACGCGCTGTTCGCCAAGCCGCTGGTGACCTCGCCCACGTCGGTGCTCGCCGTCGAGGTCCAGCCGCACACCCCGCACGGGGTGCTGTGGTGCGACGGGCGCAGGACCGTCGAGCTGCCCGCCGGAGCGCGCGTCGAGGTGCGTCGGGGCGCGGTGCCCGTAAGGCTGGCCCGGCTGCACCAGGCGTCCTTCACGGACCGGCTGGTGGCCAAGTTCGCGCTGCCGGTGTCGGGGTGGCGGGGCGCGCCGCACTGACCCCGCACCGGGCCCCCGGGGAGTCCGCCGCACCCACCCGATCCGGTGGCCCGGCCGCAGCCCGTGTGCGCGCGGGCCACGAAACCTCGTATGGTCATGTCCGTGTTGGAGGAGATGCGGATACGGTCGCTCGGAGTCATCGACGACGCGGTGGTGGAGCTGTCACCCGGTTTCACCGCGGTGACCGGTGAGACCGGCGCGGGCAAGACCATGGTCGTCACCAGCCTGGGGCTGCTGCTCGGCGGACGCGCCGACCCCGCCCTCGTGCGGATCGGCGCGAAGGCAGCGGTCGTCGAGGGCCGGATCACGGTGTCCGAGGGCGACGCGGCGGCGCTGCGGGCCGAGGAGGCCGGGGCGGAGATCGAGGACGGTGCGCTGCTGATCAGCCGTACCGTTTCCGCGGAGGGCCGCTCCCGCGCACATCTGGGCGGCAGATCCGTGCCGGTGGGCGTGCTGGCCGAACTCGCCGACGAACTCGTCGCCGTGCACGGCCAGACCGACCAGCAGGGGCTGCTCAAGCCGGCCCGGCAGCGGCAGGCCCTCGACCGGTACGCCGGCGACGGTGTCGCCGTACCGCACGCCACGTACGCGGCCGCCTACCGGCGGCTGCGCGAGGTCGCCGGTGAACTCGACGAGCTGACGACGCGCGCCCGCGAACGCGCCCAGGAAGCCGACCTGCTGCGCTTCGGGCTGAACGAGGTCGCCGCGGTCGAACCGCTGCCCGGTGAGGACACCGAGCTCGCCGCCGAGGCCCAGCGGCTCGGCCACGCCGACGCCCTCGCCTCCGCCGCCGCCCTCGCGCACACCGCGCTGGCCGGCAACCCCGAGGACCAGGAGGCGGTCGACGCGGCGACAGTGGTTGCGGCGGCCGGGCAGGCGCTGGAAGGAGTGCGGGCCCACGACCCGGCCCTCGCCGCGCTGGCGGACCGGGTCGGCGAGATCTCCATCCTGCTGTCCGACGTCGCGGGCGAACTCGCGGGGTACGCCGACCAGCTGGACTCCGACCCGCTGCGGCTCGCCGCGGTCGAGGAGCGGCGCGCCGCGCTCACCGGACTCACCCGCAAGTACGGCGACGACATCACCGCCGTGCTGGCCTGGGCCGAGGAGGGGGCCGCGCGCCTCACCGAGCTGGAGAGCGACGACGACCGGATCGGCGAACTGACCGCGGAACGGGACGGGCTGCGTGCCGAACTCTCCGGGCTCGGACAGGCGCTGACCGACGCCCGCACGGCGGCGGCGGCACTCTTCGCCGAAGCGGTCACCGCGGAACTCGCCTCCCTCGCCATGCCGCACGCCCGGGTCTCCTTCGACATCCGGCAGACCGAGGCGCCCGACGAGGCGTCCGGCATCGACGTCGGCGGGCGCAACGTGGCCTACGGGCCGTCCGGCGCCGACGAGGTCGAACTGCTGCTGGCCCCGCACCCCGGCGCCCAGCCCCGCCCGATCGCCAAGGGCGCCTCGGGCGGTGAGCTGTCCCGGGTGATGCTCGCCGTCGAGGTGGTCTTCGCCGGCTCCGACCCCGTACCCACCTACCTCTTCGACGAGGTCGACGCGGGCGTCGGCGGCAAGGCCGCCGTCGAGGTCGGGCGGCGGCTGGCGAAGCTCGCGAAGTCCGCCCAGGTCGTGGTCGTCACCCACCTGCCCCAGGTCGCCGCGTTCGCCGACCGTCAGCTGCTGGTCGAGAAGACCGTGGACGGCTCGGTGACCAGGAGCGGTGTCACCGTCCTGGAGGGCGAGGAGCGGGTCCGGGAGCTGTCCCGGATGCTCGCGGGCCAGGAGGACTCCGAGACGGCCCGCGCCCACGCGGAGGAACTGCTGGCCACGGCACGGGCGGGCGGGTAGGGCGGGTTCCGGGAGCCCCGGTTGCCCTGCGGCGTCCGGCCCGGCGGAGTGCTCCGGCGCGCTGGTCCCGCAGGGCGGGCGCCGCCGCGGCCCCGCGATCTTCACCCGTGCGAGTGGCGCGCCACGCCCGGTTTGTTGCGATGCGCACCGGAGTTACGGTCCGGTCGTGCCGGAACGTGCGTACGGACTGGCATCCTTGGCGGTGTACATACCGCCGACTCGGCAGCCCCGGGAGCCATTCAACGTGTCACAGCTGCGTACGGTCCAAGTGCTGGGCGGAGGCAGTGCGGGAAGCAGCGCTCATGTCGGCTCGCTGGCCGCCGGACTGGTCGCGAGAGGCGTGCAGGTCACGGTCTGCGCGCCCGCCGCACTGGACCGCACCTACGATTTCTCCGCGACGGGGGCGCACTTCGCGCCGGTACCCAGGCGCGGTGATCCCGCCGCCGTGGCTGCGCTGCGCGGTGCCTGCGCGGGCGCTGATGTGGTCCATGCGCACGGCCCGCACGCCGCCGTACGGGCCGCCCTGGCGCTCGGCGGACGCCGCGTCCCGCTGGTCGTCACCTGGCACACCCGGTCCCACGCCGAGGGCGCGCGCCGCCGGCTGCTGCATCTGCTGGAGCGAAGGGCCGCCCGCGCGGCGGCCGTTGTGCTCGCCGCCTCGTCGGAGCTGGTCGACCGGGCCCGGCGGCGCGGGGCGCGTGACGCCCGGCTCGCGCCCGTCGCCACTGCGGCACCGCGGGTTTCCGCCGTACTGCGCGACGGCAAGGTACGGGCCGAACTCGGAGCGGTGGAAAGGCCGTTGATCGTGGCGGTCGGCAGCCTGGTGCCGCAGCACGGGTTCGGCATCCTGCTCGACGCGGCGCGCGCCTGGCGACGGCTCGACACCGTCCCCCTGCTGGTCATCGCGGGGGAGGGGCGCGAACGGGCGGCTCTGCGGCGCCGGATCAAGGCCGAGGACCTGCCCGTCGCGCTGATCGGCAGCCGGGCCGATGTCACCGAGCTGCTGGCCGCCGCCGACCTGGTCGTGCTGCCCAGTCGCTGGGAGGCCCGCCCGCCGCTGGCCCAGGACGCGCTGCGGATCGGCGTGCCGCTGGTCGCCACCGCGGTCGGCGGGGTGCCCGAACTCGTGGGCGGGGCCGCGGAACTCGTGCCGTACGGGAACGCGGAGGCGCTCGCCCGCGCGGTGGCCCGGCTGCTCGGTGATCCGGTGGAACGGGACCGGCTGGCCGCCGCGGGCCTTGTTCAGGCGGCGAGTTGGCCGACCGAGGATGACACGATCGCCCAGGTGCTCAGTGTGTACGACGAGTTGGTGCAGCCGTTGGCGGTGGCCCGGAACCGCTGAGTCGGGGGCGGGCCCGGCCGCTACGACGCGTGGCGGCGGGCGCGCAGGGCCAGGCTCAGGGCCAGCACCGCCTGTGGGTCGTCCAGATCGGTGCCGAGAAGTTCACCGATACGGGCGAGCCGGTTGTACAGCGTCTGACGGTTCAGGTGCAGCTCGCGCGCCGTCTCCGCCTTGCGGCCCGCATGCGCGAGATAGGTCTCCAGTGTGGGCAGCAGCGGCGGACGCGAGGTGCGGTCGTGATCGCGCAGCGGACCGATCGCCCGCTCGACGAACGCCGCCAGATCCGGATGGTCCCGCAGCCGCCAGAGCAGCAGATCGATGTCGAGGCGCCGGGCGTCGTACCAGGGCCGGTCGCTGAGCCCCTGCGCCGCGGTGGCCGTCTCCGACGCGTGCCGGAGCCCCGCACCGGCCGTCGCCCAGCTGCCCGCCACCCCGACCACGACGACCGGGGGATGGGAGCCCGCCCGTTCCAGACCGGCCCGCTCCACCCCTGCCCGCAGCGCCGCGGCGACCCGGTCGGCCACCGCCGTACGCTCCGTCTCGGTCCGCAGCGCCAGCAGCAGCGGCACCCGGCCCTCCACCGGCCGCACCCCGAGCAGCACCGGCACACCCACCGAGGACAGCTCCTCCAGGACCGCGCGCGCCAGCAGCGCCCAGTTGCCGGACGGGGACAGTTCGGGGGCCAGTCGCATCACCACGGGCAGCAGGGGCATCTCGCCCGGCTTGAAGCCCAGCACCCGGGCCTGTGCCGGAGCGTCCTCGGGGGCGATCCGGCCCTCCGCCAGATCCGTCAGGAAGTCACCGCGGCCGCGCGCCGCGAGCTCCTCCTCCTGGCGGGCCTGCATCAGCACCACGGCGAGCAGGCCCGCCGCGCGCTCCGCCGCCATCCGGTGCACCGTCACCAGCGGCCCGTCCACGGCCAGCAGGACCAGCCGGGCCCGTACCGAACCGGTCCCCGGACCGCCGCCCGGCACATCCGCCAGCACCGCGCCGACGGGCGGCGACTCACGGGCCGCCCGGCCGCCGCGCATCCCGTCCCAGACCTGGAGCGGATCGGCGGAGACCGGCCCGGACTCGGGGCCCGCCGCGTACAGCAGCTGTCCGTCGGCCGTCTCCAGGAACACCGGATTGGCCGTGAAGTCCGCCAGGATGCCCAGCACCTGGGGTACCCCGCCGCCGCCGAGCAGCGCCTGAGTACAGCGCCGGTGGACCTCCTCGGCCTGCTGGAGTAGTGCGTAGTGACCGTTGACGATCTCGGTGTGGATCTCCTCGGTCACCGTCACGAACGGCACCTCGCGGTGCAGCTGGACCAGCGGCAGCCCGGCGGTGCGCGCGGCGTCCACTATCGAGGCGGGCAGCCTGCTGAAACGCGGACCGAGCTCCACCACCAGGGCGGCGATGCCGCGGTCGGCGAGCCTGCGGACGAACGCACGCTGCTCGGCGGGGCGGGCGCCGAGCCCCAGACCGGTGGTGAGGAGCAGCTCGCCGCCCTTGAGCAGCGAGGCGATGTTGGGGACCTCGCCCGCGTGCACCCAGCGCACCGTACGGCTGAGCCGGTCGGCGCCGGACACCACTTCCGGGAGTCCGCTGCGCAGCCCCGGCAGTTCGAGGGCCCGCTGAACGGTGATGCCGCCTTGGGTCTCCACTGGCTCTGGCCTCGCGCTTCGGTCGGGTCGGATCGGGCGGACGCCCTGATCAGGAAGGTACCGGCCCCGGGCGCTGTCGGCGGCGTCGGGGCGGCGCGGCCCCCCGCCGCCGTGCTGAGCGGACGGGCCGCTGTTGACAGTGGCCGGAGCCGCTGCGATCTTGAAAATCCTGTGCGGTGCGGGCACTCGGGCCCGCATCCCGGGGACTGGGGGAACAGTGGACGACGACGTACGGCCCCGCGCGGACCGGCCGGATCAGCACGATGCCGGAGCCGCCGGCCGGGAGACGCCCGTGGCCGGGCCCGTCCGGCTGCCCGGCCCGCTCGTCGGCACCGACTGGCTCGCCGAGCGGCTGGGCACGCCCGGACTGCTGGTGTTCGACGCCTCGGTCGGCGCGCACCGGGGCGCCGGGCAGCGGATTCCGGGGGCGCGGCCGTTCGACATCGACGGTGCGCTCTGCGACCACTCGGTCCCGCTGCCCCATGCGATGCCGGACCCGGCCCGGTTCACCGAGGAGCTGCGCTCGCTGGGCCTGCGCACCGCTGACACCGTCGTCGTCTACGACGGGGCGGGCATCTACTCCAGCCCCCGTGCCTGGTGGATGTTCCGGGCGATGGGCTTCGACCGGGTGGCCGTGCTCGACGGCGGTCTGCCCGGCTGGGCCGGGGCCGGCCTGCCGCTGGAGAGCGGTGCGCCCGCGGCCGCCGCGGAGCGGGGTGACTTCACGGCCGCGCCGCGTGCGGGGCTGGTCGTCGGCGTCGACGAGGTGGCGCAGGCGCTGGCCGACCCGGCGGCCGCCGTGTTCGACGCCAGGTCCCGGGAACGCTTTCTCGGTACGGCCCCCGAACCGCGTGCGGGGCTGCGCGGCGGCCATATGCCGGGGGCGGTCAACCTGCCGTTCGGCGAGGTCCAGCGCGCGGGCCGGATGCGCCCGGCGGCCGAACTGCGCGCCGAGTTCGCCGCCCTGGCGGGCGACCGGAGGCGGCTGTACTTCAGCTGCGGATCGGGTGTCACCGCCTGCGTCCTGGCGCTGGGGGCGGAGCTGGCCGGATACCGAGAGCCGGCCGTGTACGACGGCTCCTGGAGCGAGTGGGGACTGCCCTCGGAACGGCGCCCCGTCGTGACGGGACCGTGGAGCGCCTGACAGCCGGGACCGGCCGGGCCGGTCCGGTGCGCACCTCACCGGCGCCCCGGACCCGCTGCGGTGAGCCCTCCGGCACACCGCAGCGTCGCCGTCAGCCCACGTACGCCCCGCTCGCCGTCAGCCGCAGTGCCGTGTCGATCAGCGGCACATGGCTGAACGCCTGCGGGAAGTTCCCCACCTGGCGCTGCAGCCGCGAGTCCCACTCCTCGGCCAGCAGGCCCAGGTCGTTGCGCAGGGACAGCAGCCGTTCGAAGAGCTGGCGGGCCTCGTCGACCCGGCCGATCATCGCCAGGTCGTCCGCCAGCCAGAACGAGCACGCCAGGAACGCGCCCTCGTCGCCCTCCAGGCCGTCCACACCGGCGCTGTCGCCCGTGGTGGGGTAGCGGAGCACGAAGCCGTCCTCGGTGGACAGCTCCCGCTGGATCGCCTCGATCGTGCCGATGACCCGCTTGTCGTCGGGCGGCAGGAAACCCATCTGGGGGATCAGCAGGAGGGAGGCGTCCAGTTCCCTCGACCCGTAGGACTGGGTGAAGGTGTTGCGCTCCTTGTCGTAACCGCGTTCGCAGACGTCGCGGTGGATGTCGTCGCGCAGCCCGCGCCACTTCTCCAGCGGCCCCTCCGCGTCCCCGGCCTCTATCAGCTTGATCGTCCGGTCGACCGCCACCCAGGCCATCACCTTGGAGTGCACGAAGTGCCGGCGCGGCCCGCGCACCTCCCAGATGCCCTCGTCCGGCTCCTCCCAGTGCTTCTCCAGGTACTCGATCAGCTTGAGCTGGAGGCCGGTGGCGTAGTCGTTACGGGTCAGCCCCGTCATGTGCGCGAGGTGCAGTGCCTCGGTGACCTCGCCGTACACGTCCAGCTGGAGCTGGCCCGCGGCGCCGTTGCCGACCCGGACCGGGCCCGAGTTCTCGTAACCCGGCAGCCAGTCCAGCTCGGCCTCGCCCAGCTCCCGCTCGCCCGCGATCCCGTACATGATCTGCAGGTTCTCGGGGTCGCCCGCGACCGCCCGCAGCAGCCACTCGCGCCAGGCACGGGCCTCCTCGCGGTAGCCGGTGCGCAGCAGCGAGGAGAGGGTGATCGCGGCGTCACGCAGCCAGGTGTAGCGGTAGTCCCAGTTGCGGGAGCCGCCGATGTCCTCGGGCAGGGAGGTGGTGGGCGCGGCGACGATGCCGCCGGTCGGTGCGTACGTCAGGGCCTTCAGGGTGATCAGCGAGCGGACCACGGCCTCGCGGTAGGGCCCGTGGTACGTGCACTGCTCGACCCACTCGCGCCAGAAGTCCGCGGTCGCCTCCAGTGAGCCCTCCGGGTCCGGGAGCGCGGGCGGTTCGTGGTGCGAGGGCTGCCAGCTGATGGTGAACTCGATCCGGTCACCCGGGGCGACGGTGAAGTCCGAGTACGTCGTCAGGTTCTCGCCGAAGGTCTCGGCCGTGGTGTCCAGCCAGACCGAGTCGGGTCCCGCGACGGCGACCGTGCGGCCGTCCACCTTGTGCACCCACGGAGTGACCCGTCCGTAGCTGAACCGCATCCGCAGCTCCGAGCGCATCGGCACCCGGCCGCTGACACCCTCCACGATCCGGATCAGCTGGGGTGCGCCGTCACGCGGCGGCATGAAATCGGTCACCCTGACCGTGCCGCGCGGCGTGTCCCACTCCGATTCCAGGATCAGTGAGTCGCCGCGGTATCGGCGGCGGTCCGCGGACGGCGGTTGTGCTCCCTCGGCGCGGGCCGGTCCGAGGCGCCAGAAGCCATGCTCCTCGGTGCCCAGAAGTCCCGCGAAGACGGCGTGTGAATCGAAGCGGGGCAGGCACAGCCAGTCGGCTGTGCCGTCCCGGCAGACCAGGGCTGCGGTCTGCATGTCTCCGATGAGTGCGTAATCCTCGATGCGCCCGGCCACGTGCATCTCCAGTCGAACGGCCATGTCGCCCCGTAGGGCGCTTACTGCGGGTCAAGAGGTCGTTGCTAGGGGTTGATGTGGGGGAACCTGCGAGCTCATACCTCGCCCGGAGCGAGTGTCCGAGCAGGATACGACGCACCCGGGTGATCCGCGCGACGGTCTTGACAAGAGAGATGAGCCGAACGGGTGCGACGTGAGAGACATGCGGTGATGGTGTGTGGTGACTGTGTCGGGTGTGGCCGGAAGCAGGCTCCCCTCGTCGCTGTTACCCTGGTAGCCCGTGGACCGGTGGTCGTCTAGCGACAGCAGACGAGGCCCCCGAACCGCAGCGACGGCGCCTCCGGAAATCTCCGGACGGCAACGCCGGTACGCACCTCACGATCGCGACCACGGGAGCCCCCTTTGGCTATGCAGCCCACATCCACGACGACCAAGCACATCTTCGTCACCGGGGGTGTCGCCTCTTCCCTCGGCAAGGGTCTGACTGCCTCCAGCCTCGGTGCCCTGCTCAAGGCGCGCGGCCTTCGGGTCACCATGCAGAAGCTCGACCCCTATCTGAACGTCGACCCGGGCACGATGAACCCCTTCCAGCACGGAGAGGTGTTCGTCACCAACGACGGCGCCGAGACCGACCTGGACATCGGCCACTACGAGCGCTTCCTCGACGTGGACCTCGACGGTTCCGCCAACGTCACCACCGGCCAGGTGTACTCGCAGGTCATCGCCAAGGAGCGGCGCGGCGAGTACCTCGGCGACACCGTGCAGGTCATCCCGCACATCACCAACGAGATCAAGCACCGCATCCGCCGCATGGCCACCGACGACGTCGACGTCGTCATCACCGAGGTCGGCGGCACGGTCGGCGACATCGAGTCGCTGCCGTTCCTGGAGACCGTCCGCCAGGTCCGCCACGAGGTCGGCCGGGACAACGTCTTCGTCGTGCACATCTCACTGCTGCCCTACATCGGCCCGTCCGGTGAGCTCAAGACCAAGCCGACCCAGCACTCGGTGGCGGCGCTGCGCAACATCGGTATCCAGCCGGACGCGATCGTGCTGCGCGCCGACCGCGAGGTGCCGACCGCGATCAAGCGCAAGATCTCGCTGATGTGCGATGTCGACGAGGCCGCCGTGGTGGCCTGCCCCGACGCCAAGTCGATCTACGACATCCCGAAGGTGCTGCACTCCGAGGGCCTGGACGCCTACGTCGTGCGCAAGCTCGACCTGCCGTTCCGGGACGTGGACTGGACCACCTGGGGGGATCTGCTGGACCGCGTCCACAACCCCGACCACGAGGTCACCGTCGCCCTGGTCGGCAAGTACATCGACCTGCCCGACGCCTATCTCTCGGTCACCGAGGCCATCCGGGCCGGCGGCTTCGCCAACAAGGCCCGCGTCAAGGTCAAGTGGGTCGCCTCCGACGACTGCAAGACCCCGGCGGGCGCCAAGAAGCAGCTCGGTGACGTCGATGCCGTCTGCATCCCGGGCGGCTTCGGCGAGCGCGGCGTGATCGGCAAGGTCGGCGCCATCCAGTACGCCCGTGAGAACAAGGTGCCGCTGCTCGGCCTCTGCCTCGGTCTCCAGTGCATCGTGATCGAGGCGGCGCGCAACCTCGCCGAGATCCCCGACGCCAACTCCACCGAGTTCGACGCCGCCACCGCCCACCCCGTCATCTCGACGATGGAGGAGCAGCTGGCGTACGTCGAGGGCGCGGGCGACCTGGGCGGCACCATGCGGCTCGGCCTCTACCCGGCGAAGCTCGCCGAGGGCTCGCTGGTCCGCGAGGCGTACGACGGCCAGCCGTACGTGGAGGAGCGCCACCGCCACCGCTACGAGGTCAACAACACCTACCGCGCCGAGCTGGAGAAGAAGGCCGGTCTGGTCTTCTCCGGCACCTCCCCGGACAACAAGCTCGTCGAGTACGTCGAGTACCCGCGCGAGGTCCACCCCTACCTGGTCGCCACCCAGGCGCACCCGGAGCTGCGCTCCCGCCCGACCCGCCCGCACCCGCTGTTCGCGGGCCTGGTGAAGGCGGCCGTCGCGCGCAGGACGGGCGCCGCGGCCGAGGGCACGCCGGGCAAGTAACGGCACCCCCGCAGGCGTTACGGTTGACCGGGGTACGCGTCCTTCGAGGACGGGTACCCCGGTCACTGTTTTTTGTGGGAGGACGTAGATGGGTTTCCAGGACACGCCCGAGGAGTGGCCGGTCACCGCGACCGAGACTCCGTTCCGGGGCAACAAGACCAGCGTCCGCACCGATGACGTCGCGATGCCGGACGGCACGGTTGTGCGCCGCGACTACCAGGTCCACCCGGGCTCGGTCGCCGTGCTCGCACTCGACGACGAGGGTCGCGTCCTGGTGCTGCGCCAGTACCGCCACCCGGTGCGTCACAAGCTGTGGGAGATCCCGGCCGGACTGCTCGACATCCCCGGTGAGAACCCGCTGCACGCCGCGCAGCGCGAGCTCTACGAGGAGGCGTACGTCAAGGCCGAGGACTGGCGGGTGCTGACCGACGTCTACACCACGCCGGGCGGCTGCGACGAAGCCGTACGGATCTTCCTCGCCCGGAACATCTCCGAGGCGGACGGCGAGCGTTTCGAGGTCTCCGAGGAGGAGGCCGACATGGAGCTGGCCAGGGTGCCGCTCCAGGACCTCGTACGAGGCGTGCTCGCCGGGGACCTGCACAACAACTGCCTGGTGGTGGGTGTGCTGTCGCTCGCCGCGGTGCTCGCGGGCGACGGGGTCGAATCGCTGCGGCCCGCCGAGGCGCCTTGGCCCGCCCGGCCGTTCGAGGCCTGACGGACCGTCGGTGATCCCGGGGAGCCGCCGCCGCGCGGCCGCTCCCCGGGATCACCCGGAGTTCCCTCGGTCGGAAAAAATGCTGATCCGATCGAGGGATGTATCCGCCGCGCTCCACCGGATTCGCCCACCCGCCTGAACTACGCTCGGAACGCCCTGGCCGGAGTCCCGGCGGGCGACGCGTGCAGCGAAGTGGAGCGTGGCCCGTGACGGATCAGGCGGTGGACACCAGCGGACCGGCCGAGGCAGCGGGGACCGAGGAGCCGGCCGTCGTCGAACCAACCCAATTCTGCGGGCGCGAGCGCGAGTTGAAGGCGCTCCGGGCCGACATCGAACGGGCCGGACTGGACACCATGGCCGGCCGCAAGAGCGGCCGGGCCCGGGTCCTGCTGATCGCCGGACGCCCCGGTTCCGGCCGCACCGCGCTGGCCGGCGAACTCACCCGACGGCTGCTCGGCACCGGCGACTACCCCGACGGCCTGCTCCGTGTCCGGCTCACCGAACCCGGCGGCGCCCCGGTTCCCACCGAACGCGCCGCCCGGGACCTGCTGGGCCAGCTGGACGTGGTGGGACCGCCCGGCGCGGACGAGGACGAACTCTCCGAGATGGTGCGCGAGGCCCTCGCCGTACGCCGGGCCCTGCTCCTGATCGACGACGCGCCGGACGCCGGACAGGTCGACCCGCTGCTCCCGGACAACCCGGACTGCCTGGTCGTCGCCACCGCGCAGGGCCCGCTGACCGGTATCCCCGGCGTCCGCCCCTGCACCATCGGCGGACTGGAGGCCGGGCCGGCGGTCCAGTTGCTCTCCCGCACCATCGGACAGGTCCGCATCACCGTCGATCCGCGGACCGCCGAGACGCTGGCCGAGGAGTGCGGAGGTCAGCCCGCCGCACTCGTCATGGTCGGGGGCTGGCTGGCCGCGCACCCGACGGCCTCGGTGGCCGACGTCACCAAGCGGCTGCGGGAACTGCCGGACGACACCGAGCAGTCCACCGGCGCCCGTCCGCTGGCCCGCGCCTTCCGGCTGATCCACGACTCACTGCCGCCGACCGCCGCCCGGATACTGCGACTGCTCTCCCTCGCCCCCGCCGGACTCGCCGACGCCCATACCGCGTCCGCCCTGGCCGGCTGCTCCGTCTCGGCCGCCCAGACCACGCTCGACGACTTCGTGCGGCTCGGGGTGCTGCGCGGCGACGGGGCCGGCCTGCCGCAGTACGAGGTGCCCGGCTGCCTGGCCCCGCTGCTGCGGGCGCTGCTGGAGGACCGGGGCCGGCCGGGCGAGATCCAGCTCGCGCAGGCGAGGATGCTGGAGCGGACCGTGCGCCGGCTCCAGTCCTGCCGGGCGGTCACCGAACCCGAGGGCTCCCCGGCCCGGCGCAGACTCGCCGGGCTGCCGCGCTCGCTGCGCTTCCCCGGCCCCGAGGCCGCCGCCGAATGGCTGCGGATCCGCCGCCCCGCACTGCTCGCCTCCGCCCGGATCGCCGTGGAGGACGGTGAACTCGACACGCTGGCAAGGCGGTTGGTGGCCGCGCTGGTGCGGGCGCTGGCGGTGCACGAAGGCACCGAGGCGGCCGCGCCCGAGCTGTACGGACTGCACGGTCTGGTGCTGGCGGTCGCCGAGCGGCGCGAACTGCCGCGTGAACGGGCGGCGGCCCTGCTCAACCTCGCCGACCTGGACGCCGGGACCGGCCGGACCCGGGAGGCGCTGGCCCGCTACCGGGCCGCGCTGGATGCCGGACGGGCCGCGAAGGATCCGTACGCCACCGGACGCGCGATGGAATCCGTAGGCGGTGCCTACGCGGAGCTGGGGGACTTCCACCGGGCCTCCGACTGGTACGGCCGGGCGCTCGCCCAGCGGCTGACCCAGGGCGAGAAGGCCGACGAGGCGCGGCTGTACGGGCGCCTCGGCACCGTCCACACCTACTCCGGCCGGTACGGCGAGGCGCTGCGGAACTGGCGGGCCGCGGCGGCCGGCTACCGCAGGCTCGGCGATCTGCTCGCCCAGGCGCGGGCGCTCAGCGAGGTCGCCCGGGTCCAGGAGTACGCGGGCCGTCCGCAGGAGTCGTTGCAGACCTGCCGGGAGGCCGTGGAGTGGGCGCGGCAGGCCAAGGACGTACGGCTGCAGGCCGCCCTTGAGCTGCGGCTGGCCGACACGCTGGACCGGCTCGGTGACCCGGCAGCCGCGGCACTGCACCGGGGTACGGCCGACAGATTGCTGGGCGAGAAGAGCGCAACCTACGAAATCCGTAGTGCGGTGACGGAAAATTAATGCTTTGTAAGGCTAGACAGCGGGAAGCCCTTCATTAGACTGGCTCTGCCGCGGGTGTTCGCGGTGTCTCCATTTACGCTGCGTATATCCGGGTATGGCGTGCCATGTCCGGGTAACCCTCTGAGTCAAGGACCGTGATCGACGTGAAGGTCGGCATCCCCCGCGAAGTCAAGAACAACGAGTTCCGCGTGGCGATCACGCCTGCCGGTGTGCACGAGCTCGTCCGTCACGGCCACCAGGTCGTCGTCGAGGAGAGCGCCGGGGCAGGCTCCTCCATCACGGACGAGGAGTACGTCGCGGCCGGGGCGCGGATCCTGCCCACCGCCGACGAGGTCTGGGCCACCGCCGACCTGCTGCTGAAGGTCAAGGAGCCGGTCGCCGAGGAGTACCACCGCCTCCGCAAGGGCCAGACCCTCTTCACGTACCTGCACCTCGCCGCCTCCCGCGCGTGCACGGACGCGCTGCTGGAGTCCGGCACCACCGCCATCGCCTACGAGACCGTCGAGACCGCGAACCGCGCGCTGCCGCTGCTCGCCCCGATGTCCGAGGTCGCGGGCCGGCTGGCCCCGCAGGTCGGCGCGTACCACCTGATGCGTTCGGTCGGCGGCCGCGGCGTGCTGCCCGGCGGTGTCCCGGGTACGGCGGCCGGGCGGGCCGTCATCATCGGCGGCGGCGTCTCCGGCTGGAACGCCACGCAGATCGCCGTCGGTCTCGGCTTCCACGTCACGCTGCTCGACAAGGACATCAACAAGCTCCGCGAGGCCGACAGGATCTTCGGCACCAAGGTGCAGACGGTCGTCTCCAACGCCTTCGAACTCGAGAAGGCCGTTGTCGAGGCGGACCTGGTCGTCGGCGCCGTGCTGATCCCCGGCGCGAAGGCCCCGAAGCTGGTCACCAACGAGCTCGTCGCCAAGATGAAGCCCGGAAGTGTACTTGTCGACATTGCAATTGATCAGGGTGGTTGCTTCGAGGACTCCCACCCGACGACGCACGCCGAGCCGACCTTCATGGTTCACGACTCGGTCTTCTACTGCGTCGCCAACATGCCGGGCGCGGTGCCGAACACCTCCACGTACGCCCTCACCAACGCGACGCTGCCCTACATCGTGGAGCTGGCGAACCGCGGCTGGGCCGAGGCGCTGCGCCGTGACGCCGCACTCGCCAAGGGGCTCAACACCCATGACGGGCAGGTCGTTTACCGTGAGGTGGCGGAGGCGCACGGCCTCGCCCATGTCGAACTGAGCGCGCTCCTCGGCTGACGGCCCACCGCCTTCCGAAGGGAGTGGCGGGGGCGCTCTTCCGCTTCCCGTCAACCTCGTGCGTCCGGCCGGACCTTGCCGAGCAAGGTCCGGCCGGACGCGTGTCGGGGCTCCTGCGGGCCCCGCGCAACTCGCCTCGAACGTAACCCTTTAACCGATTCGTGCACCCGTGAAGAGTGCGCCCGGAGGGCTGTGCGCCCTTGACAGCGGGGTGTTCGATTGCCGACACATCGGGCCGGGTCCGGCGGATTGTGTTGCTGCGGACCGGTGACACGCCATAGAGTCGCCAATCGTCGGCATGGTGCCACGCTGACCTATCGATAAGTTTCCTGGTCACGTCCAAGGAGGTAAGACGACTTGTGAATGAGTCGACATTTACTCCCGGGGGTGTTCATCCAGGGATGCCTGCACGGGGCCAGAGCCCGAACGGGCTGGAGGCTGTCGGCTCCGTCGCTGTCCGCACCTTCGCCACCCACCAGCACATGACGACAGCCCCCCAGATGATGGACGGCCTACACGTGAACGCCATGGCCGGCAACGAGAGTGGCCGGGACACCGCCCACTTCGCCGACTTCGACGAGGCGCCCCAAGGGCGCTTCTACGACCCCGACGCCGAGTACGAGCCCGATCCGGAGTACGCGGCCACTCTCGCGCCCGACGCCGCCCGGCAGCGCCGCGAGCGAGTCGGCCCGACCGGCCGGCCCCTGCCCTACTTCCCGATCCCGGGCCCGCTGACCGATCACGGCCCCGCGAAGATCATTGCGATGTGCAACCAGAAGGGCGGCGTCGGCAAGACCACGTCGACCATCAATCTGGGTGCCGCGCTCGCGGAGTACGGACGGCGTGTCCTGCTCGTCGACTTCGACCCGCAGGGAGCCCTGTCGGTCGGTCTCGGCGTGAACCCGATGGAGCTCGACCTCACCGTCTACAACCTGCTCATGGAGCGGGGCATGGCGGCCGACGAGGTCCTCCTGAAGACCGCCGTGCCCAACATGGACCTGCTGCCGAGCAACATCGACCTGTCGGCCGCCGAGGTCCAGCTGGTCAGCGAGGTGGCCCGGGAGTCCACCCTGCAGCGCGCCCTGAAGCCGCTGATGGCCGACTACGACTACATCGTGATCGACTGCCAGCCCTCGCTGGGCCTGCTCACCGTGAACGCCCTGACGGCCGCGCACAAGGTCATAGTGCCGCTCGAGTGCGAGTTCTTCGCCCTGCGAGGTGTGGCGTTGCTCACCGAGACCATCGAGAAGGTCCAGGAGCGGCTCAACCCCGAGCTGGAACTCGACGGCATCCTCGCCACCATGTACGACTCCCGTACGGTCCACAGCCGCGAGGTCCTCGCGCGCGTCGTCGAGGCCTTCGACGATCACGTGTACCACACGGTGATCGGGCGCACGGTCCGCTTCCCGGAGACCACGGTCGCCGGCGAGCCCATCACCACGTACGCCTCCAATTCGGTCGGTGCCGCCGCCTATCGCCAGCTCGCCAGGGAGGTGCTCGCCCGGTGTCACGCCGAGTGAGTCTGCCGGGGGCCGACGAACTGTTCCGTACCACCGGGGGGATGGGGCTGCAGTCCTCGTCCCCCGCGGAGCGGCGGCGCAAGGCGAACGGCGAGGCCCGGGTGCCCGCACCGGCCGGCGAGAGCGATTCCGGGGCCGACGCCCCGGGGACGGGCTCCGAGGCCCCCGCGGGAACGGCTCCCTCCGCGCAGGAGGAGCACTCCGCGGCCAGGGCCGACGCGGGCGATTCGCGCAGCCGGGGCGCTGAGAACGACCGGGTCGCGGTGGCCGCACAGGCCGGGCGCCGCCCGCAGGTGCCGTCCTCGCAGGAGCCGGTTCCCGCGCCTGTCGTCCAGCAGCAGCGCAGACGGGGTGGCGGGCGCGGCGCGAACCGGCGGCCCAGCGGCCGGGAGCGCCACGACGAGAAGATCACGGTCTACGTCTCCGCCGAGGAGCTGATGGATCTCGAACACGCGCGGCTGGTGCTGCGCGGCGAGCACGGGCTGGCCATCGACCGCGGGCGGATCGTCCGTGAGGCGGTCGCCGTCGTCCTCGCCGACCTGGAGTCGCGGGGCGACGCGAGCATCCTCGTACGGCGGCTGCGCGGCCGCTGACGGGCACGGCGCCGGTAGCCTGCCCCGGAGGGCGGGCCGCCGTCCGTCGCCCGTGTCCCGCCGCACCCTGGATCCCCATGCCATCACCCGACGAGCCCGCCCGCACCTCCCGCCGCCCGCTGGGCCGCGGGCCGGGGGGCGGGCCCGCGCCCGGGTGGGCGGGGAACGACGACGGTGCGGGGGTCGAGCTCCTCGCCCCGCCCCTTCCTTCCGAGGCCGCGGAAGCACTCCCGGGAGTTCCCGGCATCCCGGAGGCCCCGGAGGCCCCGGACGACGTCCCCGAGCCCCCGGCCGCCCCCGCAGCCGACAACGGTCGCTTCACCGTCCGGCTGGCGAACTTCGAGGGGCCGTTCGATCTGCTGCTCCAGCTCATCTCCAAGCACAAGCTGGATGTGACCGAGGTCGCCCTGTCCAAGGTCACCGATGAGTTCATGGTCCACATCCGGGCCATGGGGCCGGACTGGGACCTGGACCAGACCACCGAGTTCCTCGTCGTCGCGGCGACCCTCCTGGACCTCAAGGCCGCCCGGCTGCTGCCCACCGCCGAGGTGGAGGACGAGGGGGACCTGGCGCTGCTCGAAGCCAGGGACCTGCTCTTCGCCCGGCTGCTGCAGTACCGCGCGTACAAGCGCATCGCCGAGATCTTCAGCGCGCGCCTCGAATCGGAGGGCCGCCGCTTCCCCCGTACCGTCGGGCTGGAACCGCACCATGCGGAGCTGCTGCCCGAGGTCGTGATCAGCATCGGGGCCGAGGGCTTCGCCAGGCTGGCCGTGAAGGCGATGCAGCCCAGGCCCCGGCCGCAGGTCTACATCGACCACATCCACGCCCCGCTGGTCAGCGTGCGCGAGCAGGCCGGGGTCGTGATGGCGCGGCTGCGGGAGGCGGGGGAGATCAGCTTCCGGGAGCTGACCGAGGACGCTGCGGACACCCTCACCGTCGTCGCCCGGTTCCTCGCGTTGTTGGAGCTCTACCGCGAGAAGGCCGTCGTCCTGGACCAGGACGAGGCGCTGGGGGAGCTGATGGTGCGCTGGGCCGGGGAGCAGGGGGCCGAGCCCATCGTGACGGACGAGTTCGACCAGGAGACACCGGACGTGCGGGACGAGCGGCAGGACGTGAAGGCATGAGCGAACAGGACGTCACCGGATCCACCGTCGCGGATCTCGGTCTCAAGCCCGCCCTGGAGGCCGTCCTCATGGTCGTCGACGAGCCCGCCACCGAGGAGCACCTGGCCAAGGTGCTGGAGCGGCCCAGGCGGGCCGTCGCCGACGCGCTGCGCGAGCTGGCCGACGAGTACACCGTGCAGCGCCGCGGCTTCGACCTCAGGCTGGTCGCGGGCGGCTGGCGGTTCTACACCCGCCCGGAGTACGCGGCGGCGGTCGAGGGCTTCGTCCTGGACGGCCAGCACGCCCGTCTCACCCAGGCGGCGCTGGAGACTCTCGCGGTGGTCGCCTACCGGCAGCCGGTGAGCCGTTCGCGGGTCTCCGCGGTGCGCGGCGTGAACTGTGACGGGGTCATGCGGACCCTGTTGCAGAGGGGCCTGGTCGAGGAAGCGGGCGCGGAACCCGAAACAGGTGCGATCCTGTACAGGACGACGAACTACTTTCTGGAGCGAATGGGCCTGCGTGGCCTGGACGAGCTCCCGGAGCTCGCGCCCTTCCTCCCAGAGGCGGACGCGATCGAGGCTGAGACGCTAGAGGGTGTGCCGTCGTTCGATCCGGACGCACCGGACACCCCGGATACTCACGCAGACGACAAGACGGAATTTTGATGCGAAGCAGTGGCAGGAACAGCGGAAGCGGCAGCGGCGGCGGCAGGAGCGGCGGCAGCGGCGGCGGCGGAGCCAGGAGCGGCGGCGGTACCGGCGGCAGGAGCGGCGGCAGCGGCGGCGGCGGAGCCAGGAGCGGCGGCAGGAACAACACCGGCACCGGCAGGAACAGCAACCCGAACCCTCGGGTCTCCGGCTCCGAGCGTGACGACAAGCAGGAGCAGCGCGCCCGCCGGCCCCGTCCCGAGGAGCGCCGCTACGACGTCGGCAACGACAAGCCGGGCGGCGACGGCGGCACCCGCAAGGGCCGCGGCGCGGCGGCCCGCGGCGGCGCCAAGGGCGGCCCGAAGGCGGCGACGGGCGGCGCCAGGAGCGCCGGCCGGCGTGCCCCGTACGGCGCCCCCGCCCGTCCGCGCGAGCTCGACGCCAAGATCGAGCAGCGCAACCGCGACAGGTACGCGGACAAGCCCGAGATCAAGACGCCCAGGACCAACCCGGGCGCCGAGGAGGAGGGCGAGCGCCTGCAGAAGGTGCTGGCCCGTGCCGGCATGGGCTCGCGCCGCTCGTGCGAGGAGCTGATCGACCAGTCCCGCGTCGAGGTGAACGGCGAGATCGTCGTCGAGCAGGGCATGCGCGTCGATGTGAACAGGGACGAGATCAAGGTCGACGGCCTGACCGTGGCCACCCAGTCGTACCTCTTCTTCGCGCTGAACAAGCCGGCCGGCGTCGTCTCCTCCATGGAGGACCCGGACGGCCGCCAGTGCCTCGGCGACTACGTCACCAACCGTGAGACGCGGCTCTTCCACGTCGGCCGGCTGGACACCGAGACCGAGGGCATCATCATGCTCACCAACCACGGCGAGCTGGCCCACCGTCTCACCCACCCCCGGTACGGCGTGAAGAAGACCTACCTGGCCGCCATCCAGGGACCGCTCCCGCGCGACCTGGGCAAGCGGCTCAAGGACGGCATCCAGCTGGAGGACGGGTACGCCCGCGCCGACCACTTCCGCGTCGTCGAGAACACCGGCAAGAACTACCTCGTCGAGGTGACCCTCCACGAGGGCCGCAAGCACATCGTCCGCCGGATGCTGGCCGAGGCCGGCTTCCCGGTCGAGCGGCTCGTGCGGACGTCGTTCGGACCGATCCCGCTGGGCGACCAGAAGTCGGGCTGGCTGCGCCGGCTCACCAACACCGAGGTGGGCATGCTGATGCGCGAGGTCGGTCTGTAGACCGCCCCGCACCCACAGCTCACGGCCCGCGGCCGGTTCCTGGATTTCGATTTTCGGACAGGAACCGGCCGCGGGCCTTTTGCTACCTGCGTTCGACCTTTATAGTCAGAATGACTATTAAGGAGGCGGGTGTGAGTCTCGCGAACGTCCTCGATCCCCTGCGGCAGCCCCTGGTGACGGTCCTGGACACCCCGGTCAGCTGGACCGAGGTGCTGGGATTCGGCAGCGGGGCGCTGTGTGTCCGGCTCGTGGCCCGACAGCACCTCGCCAACTGGCCGATCGGCATCGCCAACAACCTCTTCTTCATCCTGCTGTTCACCCAGTCCGGTCTGTACGCCGACGCCGGGCTCCAGATCGTCTTCATCGCCCTTGCCGCGTACGGCTGGTGGACCTGGACCCACGGGGGTGGACCAGGGACGGACGGCCTGCCGGTGCGGAGCACCACCCGCGCCGAGTGGGTCCTGCTGCTCGCGGCAGGGGTGGTGGGGACCCTCGCGCTGACCGTCCTGCTGGACCGGGCCACCGACTCCACGGTGCCCTTCTGGGACGCGCTGACGACCGCGCTGTCGCTGGCGGCGACGTACGGGCAGTGCCGGAAGCTCGTCGAGTCGTGGTGGCTGTGGATCGCCGCCGACGTGGTGTACATCCCGCTCTACGCGTACAAGGAGCTCTACCTCACCTCGCTGCTGTACGCCGGCTTCCTGACGCTGTGCCTGATCGGCCTGCGCAACTGGAGGCGTGATCTCACCAGTGACCGGCCGGTACCCGCGGAGGTCGTGGCATGAAGCGTTTCGCGCACGGACTGGTGCTCGGCAAGTTCTACCCGCCGCACGCCGGCCACCACCACCTCGTCCGCACCGCCCAGGACCGCTGCGAGCGGCTGACCGTGCTGGTCTGCGCCGCCTCGGTGGAATCGGTCCCGCTCGCCGACCGGGTCGCCTGGATGCGCGAGGTGCACCCGGACGTGACGGTGGTGGGCGCCGTCGACGACACCCGGATGGATCTCCACGACCCGGCGGTCTGGGACGCCCACATGGCGGTCTTCACCCAGGCCGTGCCCGAGCCAGTGGACGCCGTCTTCACCTCGGAGCCGTACGGGGACGAACTGGCCCGCCGCTTCGGCGCCGAGCCCGTCTGCGTCGACCCCGGCCGCACGGTCTTCCCGGTCTCCGGTACCGCTGTGCGCGAGGACCCGGCGAGCTGCTGGGACTTCCTCGAACCGCCGGTGCGGGCCGCGCTCACCCGCCGGGTCGTCGTCCTGGGCGCCGAGTCCACCGGCACCACCACCCTGGCCCGCGCCCTCGCCGCCCACTACCGCCGGCGCGGCGGCGTCTGGGCGCTCACCGGGTACGTCGCCGAGTACGGGCGCGAGTTCAGCGAACAGAAGCTGGCCGCGCTGCGCGCCCGGTGGCCCCGCGCCCAGTGGGAGGACGTCGCCTTCACCACCGACGACTTCCCGCTGATAGCCGAGGCCCAGAACGCCCGGGAGGAGGCGGCCGCCCGCACCGGGTCCCCGGTGCTCATCTGCGACACCGACTCCTTCGCCACCACGGTCTGGCACGAGCGGTACGTCGGCGGCCGCAACCCGCTCGTCGAGCGCACGGCCGACCGGGCCGGCCACCACCTGTGGCTGCTGACCGACCACGAGGGCGTCGCCTTCGAGGACGACGGGCTGCGCGACGGCGAGGAGCTGCGGCCCTGGATGACCGACCGCTTCCGCGCCGAACTCACTCGTACCGGAAGGGACTTCATCGAACTCACCGGAAGCCGCCAGGAGCGCCTGGCCACGGCCGTCGAGGCGGTCGACGCCCTGCTCGCCGAGGGCTGGGACTTCGCCGCGCCCCTCCCGGAGCGGCGATGAGCGGCGCCGCACCCGAGGGCTACGACCCGCACGCCTTCGAACCGTTCGCGGTCACCGTCGACCTGGCCGTCTTCACGGTCCGCGACACCCGGCTGCACGTCCTGCTCGTCGAGCGGGGCGAGGACCCGTACAAGGGCCACTGGGCGCTGCCCGGCGGCTTCGTCCTGCCCCGCGAGTCCGCCGGGAGCGCGGCCCGCCGGGAGCTGGCCGAGGAGACCGGGCTGAGCGAGGAAACCGTCTCGGCCCTCCACCTGGAACAGCTGCGGACCTACAGCGACCCGGACCGCGACCCGAGGATGCGCGTCGTCTCCGTCGCCTACGCCGCGCTCGTCCCGGATCTGCCCGAACCGCGCGGCGGCGGCGACGCGGCCAGCGCCCGCTGGTGGGACGCCGAAGAGCTCGGCGCGCTCGCCTTCGACCACGACCGCATCCTCGCCGACGCACGCATCAGGATCGGCGCCAAGCTCGAGTACACCTGTCTGGCCACCGCGTTCTGCCCGCCCGAATTCACCCTGGGGGAGCTCCAGCAGGTGTACGAGACGGTCTGGTGCGTCGAGCTGGACCGGCCCAACTTCCGGCGCAAGGTCCTCACCACACCCGGCTTC
The DNA here is from genome assembly GCF_036226405.1 of Streptomyces sp. NBC_01260. Taxonomy (NCBI): domain Bacteria; kingdom Bacillati; phylum Actinomycetota; class Actinomycetes; order Kitasatosporales; family Streptomycetaceae; genus Streptomyces; species Streptomyces sp. NBC_01260. The sequence goes on from NZ_CP108464.1 coordinate 6,833,056, forward strand.
GTCCAGGCCGTGGAGGGATCACCGCGCCGCACCGGCGGACGGGGGAAACCGGCCGCCCTCCACCGGGCGGGTGCCGCGACCGCCCTGCACCCCCCACTGCTGCGACCGGAAGGAAGAAGCACGTGATCGTGACCAGGACCATCACCAAACAGGCCGCCACCGGCGCGCTGACCGGGCTCGCGCTCGGCGACGCGCTGGGCTTCCCGACCGAGTTCAACAACGTCCCCTCGATCCTCGCCAAGTGCGGGCCGTGGCGCCAGATGCGGCTGCCGAAGCCGGCCATCGTCAGCGACGACACCCAGATGACACTGGCCCTGGGGCGCGGCATCCGCACCGCCATGGACCGCGGACTGCTCACCCCGCTGCGGCTGGTGCGCCCGGTGCGCGACGAGTTCGTCGACTGGTACCACTCGCCCGACAACAACCGCGCTCCCGGACGCACTTGTATGACCGCCTGCCGGATGCTCGACAGCGACCGGATCTGGCAGGAGGCCAGCCAGACCGGCTCCAAGGGCTGCGGCGCCAACATGCGGGTCGCGCCCGTCGGGCTCGTGCCCGGACTGAGCGACGAACAGCGCGCCGGAGCAGCCCAGTTGCAGGCTGCCCTCACCCACGGACACCCGACCGCGCTCGCCGCGTCCGACCTGATGGCTCGCGCGGTGTACCTGCTGGCGCAGGGCGCCGAGCCGGTGGGACTGATCGGGCAGCTGCGCAGCTACGCGTACGAGAACAGCGGCCACTACCTCACGCGCTGGCTCGGCGACCTCTGGCGGTACGCGGGCGACTCCTCGCCGGAGCTCTACATCCAGCGGGGCTGGGAGGAGTGCCTCACCGCGCTGGCCCGCGTCCAGGACGCGCTGCGCAACCCGTCCCCGGAGACCGATCCCTGTGAGGCGACCGGCGACGGCTGGGTCGCCGAGGACGCCCTGGCCACGGCCCTGCACTGCTTCCTGCTCTTCCCGGACGAACCGGTCACCGCGCTGCGCCGTGCCGCCTGCACCCGGGGCGACTCGGACTCGCTCGGCTGCCTGACCGGCGCGCTCGCCGGGGCGCACCTGGGCTCGGGGGCCTGGCCCAAGGAGTGGTCGGAGCGGATCGAGTACCGCAGCGACCTGCTGTCGCTGGGGGCGCTCTGGGACTCTTGAGCCATGCGCACGGACATGACACCACTGCAGGAAGCCGGGCTGCCGGTCACCGACCTCGGCCCGGTCGTCGCCGGGGAGCGCCACCCGCTGCTGTTCACCACGGTCTCCGGGGCACATCTGTACGGGTTCCCCTCCCGCGACTCGGACGTGGACCTGCGGGGGGCCCACCTCCTGCCCGCCGCGGACCTCGTCGGGCTCCGCGAGCCGCAGGAGACGCGCTCACGGATGTGGGACCAGGACGGCGTGGAGATGGATCTCGTCACCCATGACCTGCGCAAGTTCGTCCGGCTGATGCTGAAGCCGAACGGATACGTGCTGGAGCAGCTGCTCTCCCCACTGGTCGTGCACACGACGCCGCTGCACGCGGAGCTGGTGGCCCTCGCCCCGGCCGTCCTCACCCGCAACCACGCCCACCACTACCGGGGCTTCGCGAACACCCAGTGGCGGCTCTTCGAGCGGACGGGGGAGCTGAAGCCGCTCCTCTACACCTTCCGGGCGCTGCTCACCGGCATCCATCTGATGCGCAGCGGTGAGGTGCTGGCCCACCTGCCGGCCCTCCTCGCCGACGTGCCGGCGCCCGCGTTCCTCCCCGGCCTGATCAAGGCCAAGGCCGAGGCCGAGCACGGGGCCGCGGAGGGAGTGGACCGTACGGAGATGGCCCGGGAGACCGCTTCGCTGCACCAGGTGCTCGACGAGGCGCAGGCGGCCTCGGGGCTCCCGGACAGCCCCGGCGGGTTCGACGCGCTGCACGAACTGGTGGTGCGGGCGCGGCTGGCGGCGTCAGCCGGCTGAACCGCCTCGGACCGGCGGCTCGGCCAGGGCCGAGGCCCGCCGGGCGCGGATCAGGAAGTCCTCGATCCGCGCCCGGTCCGGCTCGGCCGGCAGCGGGGACACGGCGGCCGCCGCGTCGTTCTCCTCGGCCAGCCCGGTCATGCGCCGCTCCACCTCCGGCCACGGCACCTCGCCCCGCCTGACCGCCAGCAGCTCGTCGCGGGCCGCGCCCACGTCGATCGTGAGCTCCCCCGTACGCAGCAGGTCCCGGCTGCTCGCCAGCAGCCGCAGCAGGTGCATGGCGTGCTTCCAGCGCGGCGCCCCGTGCTGCCGTACGTCCGCGTCCAGCTTCCTGCGCTGGCCCAGCGCGTAGCGGACGAAGGTTCCGTGGGCCTGCCGGGACAGGAACGCGCCGCGCAGCGAGAGGAGCTCGCGGCCGGTCGCGTCGGCCTGTTCCACCAGGGGCGAGTGCAGGCACTCCAGCACATTGGGATTGGCCCGCAGCGCCAGTTCGCAGAAGCGTTCCAGCTCCCAGGAGAACTGTTCGTCGGCCGGTCCCTCGACATGGGCCGGCGGCTTGTCGAACCGCCAGAACAACGGGGTCGGCGCGAGGAACACACCGCGCCGGTCGGTGTCGCTGTCGTCCGTGGCGAGCCCGAAGGCGCGCGAGCCCATCACACAGGAGTAGACGGTGTGGTCGCGCACCAGCGCCTCGTCGGACGGAGTGATCATGCGGGGAGGGTACGCGAGAGCCGTAACGTGCCACTCCGGGACCCGACGCCACCTACGCGTCTCACGGACAGGGCGGCCCGGCGCGGGACCGCACCACCCCTCTACGCTTGAAACAGCCGGAACACAGGCGCACGAAACGTACGGACAGACAAGGAGCACGACGTGGCGGTACGAGCGGTCCGCGGAGCCGTCCAGCTGGACCGGGACGAGGCCGGGCACATGGGCGAGCAGGTCAGTGCCCTCCTCACCGCCGTCCTGGAGCGCAACAGCCTCGTCGCGGACGACCTGATCAGCATCTGGTTCACGGCCACCCCCGATCTGCACAGCGACTTCCCGGCCGCCGCCGCGCGCGGGATCGGTATCGTCGACGTACCGCTGATCTGCGCCCAGGAGCTGGACATCGAGGGGGCGATGCCCCGGGTGGTCCGGATCCTCGCCCACATCGAGACCTATCTCCCCAAGTCCGAGATCGCCCACGTCTACCTCGGCGCCACCGCCGCCCTTCGCAAGGACATCGCCCAGTGAGAACCGCCGTTGTCATCGGAACGGGCCTCGTCGGCACCTCCGCGGCCCTCGCCCTCGCCGGGCGCGGCATCAAGGTCCACCTCGTCGACCAGGACCCGGAGTCCGCCCGGACGGCGGCCGCGCTCGGCGCGGGCACCGACGAGGCGCCCGGGGGACGGGTCGACCTGGCGATCGTCGCTGTACCGCCGGCCCACACCGCCACCGTGCTCGCCACCGCCATGCGCGGCGGCGTCGCCCGCGGCTACCTGGACGTGGCCAGCGTCAAGGGCGGCCCGCGCCGCGAACTGGAAGCGCTCGGCGCCGACCTCACCCCGTACATCGGTACCCACCCCATGGCCGGCAAGGAACGCTCCGGTCCGCTCGCGGCCACCGCGGACCTCTTCGAGGGCCGCCCCTGGGTCCTCACTCCGACCCGGGACACCGACACCGAGGTGCTCAACCTCGCCCTGGAACTCGTCGCGCTCTGCCGGGCCGTCCCGGTCGTCATGGACGCCGACGCCCACGACAGGGCCGTCGCCCTCGTCTCCCACACCCCGCAGCTGATCTCGTCGATGGTCGCCGCCCGGCTGGAGGAGGCCGACGAGACCGCGGTACGCCTCTGCGGGCAGGGCATCAGGGACGTCACCAGGATCGCCGCATCCGATCCCCGGATGTGGGTGGAGATCCTCTCCGCCAACCCCGGACCGGTCGCCGACGTCCTCGCCGGGGTCGCCGCCGACCTGGAGGAGACCGTACGGGCGCTGCGCGGGCTGCAGTCCGCCGACGAGGACGAGCGCCGCGAGGGCACCGAAGGCATCCACGACGTCCTGCGCCGCGGCAACGCCGGCCGGGTCAGGGTGCCGGGCAAGCACGGAGCGGCCCCCGCCTCGTACGAGATCGTGGCCGTCCTGATCAGCGACCGGCCGGGCGAGCTGGCCGGGATCTTCGCGGACGCGGGCCGGGCCGGGGTCAACGTCGAGGACGTACGGATCGAGCACGCCACCGGCCAGCAGGCGGGTCTCGTGCAGCTCATGGTCGAGCCGAGCGCCGCCCCGGGCCTCAGCGCCGCCCTGCGCGAGCGCGGCTGGTCGATCCGGCAGTAGCGGCCGGCTCCCGGCCCTTGCGGCAACCGGCCGGGAGGCACTTTTCCACAGGGGTGGTCGGGCCCGCGCCCGCACTCGGTAACCTTGTGCGGGGCGGGTTCGCGCGTCCCGTCCCGCCCACCCCGTGTACCAGGAAGGTGTCCACCACCGTGGAAACCGTAAGCGCCGCCGCCCGGACCGCCCCGGCCGCAGTGATCGTCGCCATCGACGGGCCCTCCGGCACCGGCAAGTCCAGCACGTCCAAGGCCGTCGCCACCCAGCTCGGCCTGAGCTATCTGGACACCGGTGCCCAGTACCGGGCGATCACCTGGTGGATGCTGAACAACGGCATCGACGTGCAGGACGCGATGGAGGTGGCCACCGCGGCCGCCAAGCCCGTCATCGTCTCCGGCACCGACCCCACCGGCCCGACGATCACCGTCGACGGTGAGGACGCCTCCGGCCCGATCCGTACGCAGGAGGTCACCTCCAAGGTCAGCGCCGTCAGCGCCGTCCCCGAAGTGCGCACCCGGATCACCGAGCTGCAGCGCACCATCGCCGAGAGCGCGGAGAAGGGCATCGTGGTCGAGGGGCGGGACATCGGCACGACCGTGCTGCCCGACGCCGACATCAAGATCTTCCTGACCGCTTCGCCGGAGGCGCGCGCCGCCCGCCGCAGCGGAGAGGTGAAGGGCTCCGATCTCGCCGCCACCAAGGAGGCGCTGATCAAGCGCGACGCCGCGGACTCCGGCCGCAAGACCTCTCCGCTCGCCAAGGCGGACGACGCCGTGGAGGTGGACACCACCGAGCTGACCCTCCAGCAGGTCATCGAGTGCGTCGTCACCCTCGTCGGGGAGAAGCAGGCCGCGAAGTGAGCCCAGCCACCGGCGCGCCCACCCTGCGCGGAGCAGCGGTCGGGCGCGGCATCGGGATCGGGCTGATGTACGGGCTGTTCAGGCCCCGGGTGCTCGGCGCGTGGCGGGTCCCCGCCTCGGGACCCGTCATACTCGCGGTGAACCACTCGCACAACGTCGACGGTCCGATGCTGATGGGCACCGCGCCCCGGCCCGTCCACTTCCTGATCAAGAAAGAGGCGTTCGTCGGCCCCCTCGACCCGTTCCTGCGCGGAATCGGACAGCTGAAGGTGGACCGGACGACCGCCGACCGCACCGCCATCACCCACGCCCTCGGCGTGCTGGGGGACGGTGGGGTGCTCGGGATCTTCCCCGAGGGCACCAGGGGCGAAGGAGACTTCGCCTCGCTGCGCGCCGGGCTCGCGTACTTCGCGGTACGCAGCGGGGCGCCGATCGTGCCCGTGGCCGTCCTGGGAAGCACCGAGCGGCGCGGACGGCTGATATCGGCTCTGCCGCCGCTGCGCAGCCGTGTCGATGTCGTCTTCGGGGAGGCGTTCGAAGCGCAAGAAGGTGCGCGGAGCTCGGACAAGGGCGGCAGCGTACGGCGCACGCGCAAGGCGCTGGACGAGGCGACGTTGCGTATCCAGGGACGGCTGACCGGCCACCTGGAGCAGGCCAGACGCCTCACCGGGCGTGCTGAGTAAGACTTGAGTAGTGGACCGCGTGCTGCGTGGTCCATCGATGATGATGCAAAGAGGAACGGACTTCATGAACGACCAGATTCACTCCGGCGGCTCGGACCACGAGCACGGAGCGCTTGGCGATGCCGAGTACGCGGAGTTCATGGAGCTCGCCGCGCAGGAGGGGTTCGACCCCGAGGACGTCGAGGGCGCCATCGGTGAGGCCGGTCACGGACCGCTTCCCGCTCTCGCCGTCGTCGGCCGCCCCAACGTCGGCAAGTCGACGCTGGTGAACCGGATCATCGGCCGTCGTGAGGCCGTCGTCCAGGACAAGCCCGGCGTCACCCGTGACCGCGTCAGCTACGAGGCCGAATGGGCGGGCCGCCGCTTCAAGGTCGTCGACACCGGCGGCTGGGAGCAGGACGTGCTGGGGCTGGACGCCTCCGTCGCCGCTCAGGCCGAGTACGCGATCGAGATGGCCGACGCGGTCGTCTTCGTCGTCGACTCCACCGTCGGCGCCACCGACACCGACGAGGCCGTAGTCAAGCTGCTGCGCCGGTCCGGCAAGCCCGTCGTGCTCTGCGCCAACAAGGTCGACGGACAGAGCGGCGAGGCGGACGCCACCGCGCTCTGGTCGCTCGGCCTCGGCCAGCCGCACCCGGTCTCCTCGCTGCACGGCCGCGGCACCGGCGACATGCTGGACGCCGTCCTGGAGGCGCTCCCCGAGGCGCCCGCGCAGTCGTTCGGCACCGCCGTCGGCGGCCCGCGCCGCATCGCGCTGATCGGCCGCCCCAACGTCGGCAAGTCCTCGCTGCTGAACAAGGTGGCCAACGAGGACCGGGTCGTCGTCAACGAGCAGGCCGGCACCACCCGTGACCCGGTCGATGAGCTGATCACGCTCGGCGGCATCACCTGGAAGTTCATCGACACTGCCGGTATCCGGCGCCGGGTCCACCTCCAGGAGGGCGCGGACTACTACGCCTCGCTGCGTACCGCGGCCGCCGTGGAGAAGGCCGAGGTCGCCGTGATCCTGATCGACTCCAGTGAGTCGATCAGCGTCCAGGACCAGCGCATCGTGACCATGGCCGTCGAGGCGGGCCGTGCGATCGTTGTCGCCTTCAACAAGTGGGACACCCTCGACGAAGAGCGCCGCTACTACCTGGAGCGCGAGATCGAGACGGAGCTTGCGCAGGTCGCGTGGGCCCCGCGGGTCAATGTCTCGGCCCTCACCGGCCGCCACATGGAGAAGCTGGTCCCGGCGATCGAGACCGCGCTGGACGGCTGGGAGACCCGTGTTCCGACGGGCCGGCTGAACGCGTTCCTCGGCGAGATCGTCGCCTCCCACCCGCACCCGATCCGTGGCGGCAAGCAGCCCCGTATCCTCTTCGGCACCCAGGCGGGCACCAAGCCGCCGCGGTTCGTGCTCTTCGCCTCGGGCTTCCTGGAGCACGGCTACCGGCGCTTCGTCGAGCGCCGGCTGCGCGAGGAGTTCGGCTTCGAGGGCACTCCGATCCACATCTCGGTGCGGGTCCGCGAGAAGCGCGGCCGCAACAAGTAGGCAGCAGATGACGCGGTCCCGGCGCGCGAGCGCCCGGGCCGGGCTCCGGGCTTCACGGAGCCCCGGACATGACGGAGCCCCGGACCACTCGTTCTCCGAGTGGTCCGGGGCTCCGTCGTGCGGTCAGGCTCCGCGGGAGCCCGGCGGCAGCGCGGCCTGGACCCGGCCCGCGTGCCGCCCCACCCGCTTCCAGGAGCCGAGGCTCCCGGTGTGCGTACCGGGGCTGCCGCTGCCGTGCCCGGCTGCCCCGCCCGTGCCACCGGACGCTCCCGCTCCGCCGTGAGCCGAGTGACCGCTCAGCGGGGCGCGGGAGCCGAAGAACCCGCTGCCGAAACTCGGAAGCCCCAGGCTCTCCTCCCCGCTCCGGTCACCCGGCAACGCCCTGAACGACCGGCGGTACTCGGAGTACAGCGCGTCGTAGATCGGGGTGCGGGACGGGCCACCCGATGGGTCCTGCGCGGGACGCATGGCAGGGATCGGGCTCGGACGCTGGTGGGAGGGGTCGTATGAGTGCACGTATGTGCCAACGACCCCACCGCCCGTCGGATGCGGGCCCACCGGAGAAATAGCTGTTCGCCTAAGGGCTGTCCCGCAATTCCTGGCGGATCAGCGCGCGGCGTCAGATGCGGTGCATCGCAAGGCGGAGGGGCGTCCGCATACTGGATGTATGTGGACGTTCCGACAACGCGGCGAGGTGCCGTAGCTGTCGTCGCGCGCCCGCCGGGAATTGCGGGACAGCCCTTAGGGCGTGCCGGTAAACAACTTGCTGTCGAACACCCTGCTTGAGCAGCGGTGTCAAGGGCTACAACACGCAAGTTAATGCTCTGCACGCCCTTAGGGAGCCCGGGGTGCGCGGACACGGTCAGGTACCGGCCAGCGGCATCGCCGCCGCGACCAGGATTCCGCTCGCCGAGGCCTTCTCCAGCGCATCGCGCAGCAGGTCCTCGCGGGGCTGCTGGCCGATCGAACCGGCCGGGGCGGCGTAGAGGAGCACGGTCTGCGACTTGTTGGCCGCGGTCCGCCAGCCCTCGGTCACCTGGAGGGGCGCGTGGGCCTGCCACCAGGCCACCGGGGCGCCACCGCCGGTGCCCGGCTGGAGCACCGCGTGCAGCTGTCCCATGGCGAGCAGGATCGACCAGCCGTGCAGCACCTCGGGGACCTGATCCATCCGCTGGACCGGGTGGAAGCCCTGCTCCAGCAGCAACTGCAGGAACTCGTCGCCTCCGCTGCCGTCCGTGCCGGGCCGGGCGATCGGCCCGGTCGGTTCGACGACCAGGGCCGGGTGAAGCTCGTCGTCGATCAGGACGAGACCGCTGGTGATCCCCAGCACGGCCTGCTCGGGGCCCAGCCGGTCCTCGGCCTCCTGTTCGTTTCCGGTGATGCTGCGCACGGCTCCCTGCAACTGCTCCTCGGCGACCTGGACGACCTGGGAGGGGATGCAGGTCGCGTGGGCGAAGGCGAGGACCGCGGTCTCGTCGCCGACGAACAGCACCGTGCTGGTGCGTTCCTGCTCGGAGTCGCCGGGGGTGCGGCAGGAGGTGCAGTCGTAGCTGCCGGGGGCGTTGTCGCCGACGAGCAGCCGGTCGGCTTCGGCGTCGCCGATCTCGGCGCGTACGTCCTCGCTGACGTCGAGCATGCGCGGCACGGGTGGCTCCTCGAACTCGGTACGTGCGCCGGGCGGTTCCCGGCTCATGAAGAAGACAACGGGTGAGCCGCTGCCGGGGTCACGCGAGAAGGCGAACGGAATCGAACCGGGGAGCCGGCCGGTTCGGCGATACACGGACAAGTCAGGAAATCGAGGAGCGTGGGATGCGGCCGCTGCCCGTGGATGAAGCGGTGCCCGCAGGGAGGCAACGGCGCCCGTGCCGTCCCCGGGCGGCGGTGCCCGCAGCGGCTGCTCCGATGCCGGAAAGCGGGTGATTCGGGTCGTCCGCTATACGGGCGGAACCGTACGGCCGAGTCGGTCCGATGGTGTGGATATTGTGAGCATGAGATAAGGGTGCGATAAGGAAGGATGAATTCCCGACGGTCCTCTTGCTTACGGGAGGATATTCCGGAGGGAAATCGATGCCGTCGGGCAGCGAATATCCGACCCGTTTTCCGGCCCTCCCTGTTGATCATTTTCGGACCGGTGCGATTACTGTGCGTCCGGTTGCGAATCGCCCGTTCGGGTGAGGGAGCGCAGCCGGAACCCGTGTGGTGATCCTGTGACACAAGCGTGACCGGTGTGGGACGTGAGGATGCCGTGCGACCGGTCGGCGCCCCGGCTACCACCGTCGCCCGGGGCCGCCTACGGTGAGAGGCATGGCACCCATACCGACTCCTTCCGCCCAGCCCGACGACTCACCCGGCACGTATGTCGGCCTCACCGCCGAGACCGCCGAACAGCGGGCCCGGAAGCGTGGCTGGACCACGGTCAGAGCCCTGCCGCCGGGCACCGTCATCACCATGGAGTTCCAGGGCGGCCGGATCAACTTCGAGGTCGACGGCGGCGCCGTGAAGCGCTGCTGGATCGGCTGAGGCCCCGGTAACGGCCCCGTACGGCCCGGGGCCGGCCCCGGGTGAGGCCCCGGCCCGCCCGGACCGGCGCGGACGCTTCCCGGCCGCATCGCATGGGTGAAGGCCCCGACCGGAGTCGGGGCCTTCACCCATGCGGGGGAGCGGCTGTGCGTACCGCCCCCCCGCCACTCGTAGGGGTCAGCCGCCCGCCACCGGCCGGGCCGGCGCCGTGCCGCCGCGCGGTGTGCGGTCCGCGTGCGGCGGGCGGCGGCTGCCGGCCGGGGTGACCGGGGTGCGTTCCGAGCGCACCGCGTGGACCTGGTGCACGGGAGGTGCGGTGTGGGCGCGCGGGCGGCTGCCCGCGGCCGTGGCCACCGCCGCCTGGCGGCTGCCCGCGCCGACCGGTTCGCGGACCGGGCTCTGGGCCGCGGTCCCGCCCATGGCCGGCTGCCCGGCCGGGACCGGCCGGGGACCGCCTGCTGCGACGGGCGGGGCCGGTACGAGCCTGCTGTGGGCGCTCAGCCGCTCGCGGGCGGCGAAGATCCAGTTCTCGGCCCGGGTGATCAGCGGCTCGACCCACGGCAGGCCGAGCAGGATCAGCAGACCCGCCGCCCAGCCGAGCACCACATCGCTGAGCCAGTGCGTACCGAGGTAGACGGTCGTCAGGCCGACGCCGAGCGACACGACAGCGGACATCGCCGACAGATAGCGCCTGGCTCGCGGGGTGGCGGCCAGGTAGGCAAGGATTCCCCAGGTCACAACCGCGTTGGCGGTGTGCCCGGACGGAAATATATCGCCGCCGGCGAAGAGTTCGGCCGAGCCGATCTGCGTCGCGTAGTGCGGGCCGAGCCGGCCGAGGCCGTACTTGACCGCCCCCACCGTCGCGTTGAGCAGCAGCAGTGAGGCGCCCAGCGTCAGCAGCGGGCGCAGGGTGTGCTGCCGCCAGGAGCGCCAGCCGAGCCAGCAGGCGACCATGACGGCCGTGGGCCCGCGCTGACCGAGTACGACGTAGTAGTCGAGGAAGGCATGGATCCCGGGCCACTGCTGGTACGGCCGGAAGAGCATGACCTTCCAGTCCAGGGTCACCAGCCAGGACGACATGAGCACGGCAATGACGATGGCGAGATAGAACGCCAACGTCCCGCCGAAGAGAGCGATGCGGTGACGGCTCATCCGCGGTGTCTCTATCTTCGGCGGTTCCGGCTCCCGGTCCAGGCGGGCAAAGATGTCGGTACGCACCCAATCGACGTTACAGCGAGTGAGTGGGTGACTTGGTCGATCCGGCCGCTTTGTGATGACGATGTGATGTGGACTATGTCTCAGCGCGGCCGGATTTCCTGAGCCTCCGAAGAATCCCGGATTCCTTCCGTTCTCTTTCTTTGGCGGTCGCGTCGGAAGGGTTTTTGGATATTGACGGAAAAGCGCACGGGATGCCGAAGCGTATTTAACGGGAGCTTCCGGGAAGTCGAACGGACGGTACCCGTCCGGTTACTCGATGACTTCACCCGCCGTCCGGCGAGCGGTCCGCGACGCCCCCGGAGCCCGGCGTGCGCGCCGCCGAACGGTCGGTCTCCGCAGGTCATCAGGGGTCTCCGGGCGGGCCCTGTCGACGGGAAGCAGTGGCGTACACCACAGTCGGAGGCTGTCGGCGGTATGAGATGGGCCACGTGTAGCCCTGCCGAACTCGCGTACGCTGACGCATCACTCGCCCGTCGATGCCGGGCCCGGAGGGACAGCGGACGCTGAATCCCCAGGGGCCTGCCGAGCGCGAGGGATCTTTTGGGAGGTAGATGCATGTCCGGGACGACCACAGCCCGAACCCGCCTGCGCGCAGCCGCCGACGGTGCCAATCGATGGGTCGTCCTGGTCGTCCTCTGTCTCAGTCTGCTGCTCGTGGCACTCGACGCGACCGTGCTGCACGTCGCCGTCCCCGCCGTCACCGAGGACCTGCGGCCCAGCGCCGTCGGCCTGCTGTGGATCGTGGACGCGTATCCGCTGGTCTGCGCCTCACTGCTGATCCTCTTCGGTACTCTCGGTGACCGGGTCGGGCGGCGGCGCATCCTGCTGCTCGGCTACGCGCTCTTCGGGGTCGCCTCCGCCGTCGCCGCCATGGCCGACAGCGCGGGCGTGCTCATCGCGGCCCGGGCCCTGCTCGGCGTCGGCGGCGCGATGATCATGCCGGCCACCCTGTCGATCCTGCGCCAGGTCTTCCCGGACCGGCGCGAGCGGGCCGTGGCGATCGGCGTGTGGTCCGCGGTCGCCGCGGTCGGCGCCGCCACCGGACCGGTCATCGGCGGCTTCCTCGTCGAGCACTTCTGGTGGGGCTCGGTCTTCCTGATCAACATCCCGCTGATGGCCCTGATCCTTCCGATCGGCCGGCTGCTGCTCCCGGAGTCCCGGGGCAGCGACGACGGCCCCTGGGACGTGCTCGGCGCGCTGATGGCCGCGGCCGGTGTGCTCGGTGTGGTCCTGGGCGTGAAGCGGGCGGGCACCGGCGAGGGACTCCTCGGACCGGCCACGCTCGCGCCCCTGCTGATCGGGACCGCACTCCTCGTCGCGTTCGTCCGCCGCCAGAAGCGGCGCACGCACCCGCTGATCGACATGGGGATGTTCGCCAGGCCGGCCTTCTCCACCGCGGTGGGCTGCATCGTCCTCGCCATGCTGGCCCTGGTCGGCCTGGAGCTGATCGCCGTCCAGTACCTCCAGCTCGTCCTGGGCCTCAGCCCGCTGGAGACCGGCCTGCGGCTGCTGCCGCTCACCTTCGCCGCGATGGCGGCGGGCGCCACCGGCTCGCACACCCTGCGCCGGATCGGGCCGCGCCGGATGGTCGGCTGGGGCTTCGTCCTGACGGCTGCCGCGGTGCTGATGCTGACCGCGATGGGGCAGCACGACCGGCCCGGCCTGCTGACGGTGTCCTTCGTCGCGCTCGGCTTCGGCCTCCAGTCCACCCTCTTCGGCGCGTACGAGTCGATGCTCAGCGAGGCCCCCGCGGACCGGGCCGGCGGGGCGGCCGCGATCGGCGAGACCTCGTACCAGCTGGGCGCCGGCATGGGGATCGCGCTGCTCGGCAGTGTCATGAACGCCGCGTACGCCCCGGGCCTCGCGCGGCTCCCCGAAGCGGGCGTCCCCGCCTCGGCCGGTGCCGCCGCCTCCCACTCGCTCGGCGAGGCCTATCAGGTGGCCGCGCAGCTGGGCGGCCCGCTCGGCCAGGTGCTGCGCTCCACGGCCCGGCACGCCTTCATCGACGGGCTGCACATCACGCTGCTGGTCAGCGCCGCTCTGCTGCTGCTCGGGGGGCTCGCCGCGCTGCGGCTGCCGCGGGTGATGGAGTGCCCGCCGGCGCTCTGCGAACCCCGCGAATCCATGGACGGCCGCCAGCCCGCCGAGGCCCGGGAGGGCGAGGATCCCCGCGGTCACCGGGGCCTCGAAGCGCCGGTGGCGGACCGGCCCAAGGTGCTGCTGCCGCTCCCCGCCGCGCGGCGGCCCGCCGAGGCGACCGGCTCTGGACGCGCGGCACACTGAGTCGTAACGTCAGCACGGCGCCGTAACTACCAGTGCTAGTTTTCGGCGTTCCCGTACCGACCTCAGTACCGTGCGAGCCGCCGGAGGCACATCCTCATGTCCACCGCTCCGTCCTCGAAACTCCCGCCCTTCGACCCCCGCGACCCGATCGGCATCGACGACCTCCTGGGCGCCGAGGATCTCGCGATCCGCGACACCGTCCGGGCCTGGGCCGCCGACCGGGTCCTGCCGCACATCGCCCAGTGGTACGAGAACGGCGAGCTGCCCGGCATCCGCGAACTGGCCCGCGAACTCGGTTCGCTCGGGGCCCTTGGCATGTCCCTGGAGGGCTACGGCTGTGCGGGCGCCACCGCCGTGCAGTACGGGCTGGCCTGCCTGGAGCTCGAAGCCGCCGACTCCGGAATCCGCTCGCTCGTCTCCGTGCAGGGCTCCCTCGCCATGTACGCCATCCACCGCTTCGGCTCCGAGGAGCAGAGGCGACAGTGGCTGCCCGGCATGGCGGCCGGCGAGATCATCGGCTGCTTCGGCCTCACCGAGCCGGACCACGGCTCCGACCCGGCCGGGATGCGGACCTACGCCAGGCGTGACGGCGAGGACTGGGTGCTCAGCGGCCGCAAGATGTGGATCACCAACGGCTCGGTCGCCGGGGTCGCCGTCGTCTGGGCGCAGACCGACGAGGGCACCGCGGGCGCCGGTATCCGCGGTTTCGTCGTGCCGGCCGGTGCCCCGGGATTCTCCGCACCCGAGATCAGGCACAAATGGTCCCTGCGTGCCTCGGTCACCAGTGAGCTGGTCCTCGACGAGGTGCGGCTGCCGGCCGATGCCGTGCTGCCCGGCGTCACCGGTCTGCGCGGGCCGCTCAGCTGTCTCAGCCATGCCCGCTACGGCATCGTCTGGGGAGCCATGGGTGCCGCACGGGCCAGCTTCGAGGCGGCCGTCGACTACGCGCGGACCCGTGAGCAGTTCGGGAAGCCGATCGGCGGCTTCCAGCTCACCCAGGCCAAGCTCGCCGACATGGCCGTCGAACTCCACAAGGGCATCCTGCTCGCCCACCACCTGGGCCGCCGGATGGACGCGGGCAGCCTCCGCCCGGAACAGGTCAGCTTCGGGAAGCTGAACAACGTGCGGGAGGCCATCGAGATCTGCCGCACCTCGCGCACGATCCTCGGCGCCAACGGGATCTCGCTGGAGTACCCGGTGATGCGGCACGCGACGAATCTGGAGTCGGTGCTCACCTACGAAGGAACCGTGGAGATGCACCAGCTGGTGCTGGGCAAGGCGCTCACCGGCCTGGACGCGTTCCGGTGAAGGACGGCGACCGGACCGATCCGGTGAGCGCCCCGCTCAGCTCTGGTTGAAGAAGCCGTCGGCCGGCCGGCCGGCGGCTTCGCCGCTGACCACCTGGGTGTCCGCGGGGGTCAGCAGGAAGACCCGGGTGGCCACGCGGTCGATCGACCCGCGCAGACCGAAGATCAGCCCTGCGGCGAAATCCACCACGCGCTTGGCGTCGGCGGAGTCCATGGAGGTGAGGTTCATGATCACCGGGACGCCGTCCCGGAAGAGCTCACCGATGCTCCGGGCGTCCCGGAAGCTGTCCGGGGTCACGGTGGCGATCCGGCGGCCCGTCTCCTGGGCCGCCTCGGACGCCACCTGCACGCGCGGATCGGTCACCCAGGCCTGTCCGGTCCCGGTCCGTGCACCCTCGGAGTACTCGTCGTCGTCGTAGTACCGCTCGTCGTTGTCCTCTACGAGGCCCAGCCAGGCACTCGCCTTGCGCACCGATCCCATGGACGCCTCCTCTCACCGCGGTTCCTTGGCGTTCCGCATCTCTTTCGTGCCCCTATGGTCGTCCATGATGCGGATCGTGCGCCAAGGGGATAGGCGGCGCGCAGGGCGTTCGTGACGGTACTGGTGCAGAAGATGTGGCGATTCGTCAAGGTTCCTCCCGCAAAAGGGCCCTGAAGAAAGAAAATATGATGCTCGGGCCGTACGGGTGACGTGGGGGGCGTACGGGTGAACGGGGCGCTCGATACGATGCACGGCGCGCACTCGCCCGAGCGTGGCGCACGGCTGAACGGCACCCGGGGGATCGTCGTGTTCGGAATAGTCAGGCCCTGCACCCATCGACTGTCGGAGGGGCTCAAGGCCGAGTGGATGGCCCATCTCTGCGGGCTCTGTCTGGCACTTCGATCCGACCATGGGCAATTCGCCCGGATCGTCACGAACTATGACGGCCTGATCGTCTCGGTCCTGACGGAGGCTCAGACCGACCGCACCCCCGCACAGCGCCGCACGGCGGGTCCCTGTCCGCTGCGCGCCATGCGGACCGCGCCGGTCGCGCGAGGTGAGGGTGCCAGGCTGGCGGCCGCCGTCTCGCTGGTGCTGGCGTCGGCGAAGGTGCGGGACCACGTCGCCGACCGGGACGGCCTGTTGAAGCGGCGCCCGGTGGCGGCGGCGGCCCGCAGGGTGGCGGCGGGCTGGGACCGCGCCGGGGCGCGTACCGGCGCACAGCTCGGTTTCGACACCGCGTTGCTCGTCGACGCCGTCGACCGGCAGACCGGCATCGAACTGCTCGCGGGTCCCGGCACCCCGCTGCTGACGGTCACCGAACCCACCGAGACGGCCACCGCCGCGGCCTTCGCGCACACCGCCGTACTCGCGGGCAAGCCGCGGAACGCCGAGCCGCTGGCCGAGGCGGGACGCCTCTTCGGGCGTCTCGCGCATCTGCTGGATGCCGTGGAGGACCAGGAAGCTGACGCCGTGTCGGGCGCCTGGAACCCGCTCACCGCGACCGGCACCTCGCGCACCGAGGCCCGGCGGCTGTGCGACGACGCGCTGCGCGGCGTAAGGCTGGCACTGCGCGAAGCGGAGTTCACCGACGGCAGACTGGCGCATGTGCTGCTGGCGCACGAACTGCGGCGCTCGGTGGACCGGGCCTTCGCCACGGACGTCTGTTCCCATCAGCCGGGGGGCCAGCTGACCCAGGGGCTCACGGGGCCGGGCGGAGCCGGTCATCCGTCAGGAGGGCGGCACACGGGGGCGTTCGGGCCGCCGCCGGGCAACCCGTACGCCCCCTCGGGGCCCGGCGCACCCTTCGGCCCGCCGCAGCCACCGCCGGAGCCCCCGCGCGACCGGCGCGGGCTCGTCGTGGGGTGCCTGGTGTGGGCGGGTCTCGCCTGTACCTGCCAGATGTGCTGCGGCACCTTCGACGACCCGTGGAGCCGTCAGCGCCGCGAGGGCCTGTGCAGCCGGTGCGACTGCGGTGACTGCTGCGATGGCTGCGACTGCTGCAGCAACTGCGGCGATTGCTGTGACGGGTGTGACTGCTGCGACTGTGGCTGCGACTGCGGCTGCTGAGTCGGCGTCATCTGATCTCGGGCGGCGAGATCTGCGAGGTCCCGATCGCCGACTCGCCGATGCCCCACTTCTTCAGGATCCGGTCATAGGTGCCGTCCGCCTTGAGACTGTTGACCGCGGCCCGGAAGGCGGGGGCCAGCACGGTGCCCTTCTTGAACGCGAAGCCGACATCGAGGCGCTTGAACTCGTTGAGGAAGCGCACACCCTCCTGCTGTTTCACGGCGTACCGCAGCCCGTTGATGGTCGACATCACGACGTCGGTCCGCCCCTGCTGGAGCGAGCTCCAGACCGCGGCCAGGTCGGAGTACGTCTTCACGTCGTACGGCTTCTCGCCGACCTCGGAGCAGCGGTGCCTGTTCTCCTCCAGCGTCACCTCGAACGTGGTGCCCGCGGCGGTGCCCACCGTCAGCCCGCAGAGCTGGGTCAGGTCGGTGACCTTGCTCAACGTGCTGTCGTCGCGGACCGCGAAGCCCTGCCCGTCGTTGAGGTAGGTGACGAAGTCGATCGTCTTGCGGCGCTCGTCGGTGACCCCGAAGTTTCCGGTGCCCACGTCGTACTTCCCGCTCCCGAGCGCGGGCAGGATCGCCTCGAACGCGGCGACCTCCCGTTTCGGCTTCAGGCCGAGCACCCTGGCCACGGCATCCGCGAAGTCGATGTCGGTACCGGCCAGGGTCCTGCCGTCCGCCAGATAAGTGGCACCGGGCGGGGTGCCGACGCTGGAGGCGATGTTCAGGGTTCCGGAGGAACGGACGGCGGCCGGCAGCAGGCCGGCCGCGGCCTTGTCCCGCTTCACCCCCGACACGACGTCGGTCGTGGGGATCGCGTTCTTGGCGGCGGGACCGGCCGCGCCGGCGGGGGCGGCCGCCGGATCGCCGGAACCGCACGCGGTGAGAGCCAGCGTGGCCGCGGTGATCAGCGCGAAGGCAGCGGTGTGCCGGGTACGGGGCATCAGGGAAGGTTCTCCAGTTTCGGCGGCCGTGGACGGGTGCCGGGCAGCGCGAGGCAGCCCACGGCCGGGGCGGAGGAAGACGTGCTGCGACGTCGGAGGGCTCAGTGCGAGGGGAGGGTGATGCGCTGTCGCGTACGCGAGGGCACGCAGGGAGAAACGCTCAGGCGCCGGTCACGGCGCGGGAAGAAGCGGGAGAAAAGCGGAAACGCAGGGGGTCAGCTCAACAGGAACAGGACCACACGCGACCGAAGTCGATGTGGGAGCGCTTGACCAGCCACTTCTGCGAATGCATGGCCCAAGTGGAACAGGCATCCGGTGGTCCGTCAACTGGCCCCATGGGTACGGCTCACAGTGTGGACAGGCTTGACATCCCGTTGTGAACAGCGCTTACCTCGGAGGCGGATCGCGCTGAGGGGCCCGGTCCGCCTCGTTCTCCGAGCTGTCGCGTTCCAAGCTGTCGTGTTCGTGCCGAGGGCACGCCCCGTGTCCGATCGCCGCATCCACGGAGCCCTCGTATGTCCGCCCAGACAGACACCCTCCCGCCGGCATTCCCGGCCCCGCCCCTCAAGGACGACGACGCCGGCCGGCTGCGCATCGTCCCGGTACGCCGGACCGGCCAGTGGACCGCGGCCGTCGCCGTACTGGCCCTGCTGGCCCTCGCGCTGAACTCCGTCATCCGCAACGACGCCTTCCAGTGGGACGTCGTCGGCGACTACTTCCTGACCACCGCGGTGCTGCGCGGCCTCTGGCTCACCCTCTGGCTCACCGCGCTCGTCATGGTGCTCGGCTTCGCGCTCGGCACGCTGCTCGCCGTCCTCAGACTCTCCGCCAACCGCGTTCTCCAGGCCGTCGGCTGGGGGTACGTCTGGCTCTTCAGATCCACCCCGATCCTGGTCCAGCTGCTGTTCTGGTTCAACATCGGCGCCCTCTACCCGGAGATACTCGGTGTCCGCACGGTGAACCTCCTCGGCCCCGTCACGGTCGCCGTCATCGGACTGACGCTCCACGAGGCCGCGTACGCGGCGGAGGTCGTGCGCGGCGGCATCCTCTCGGTGGAACGCGGACAGCTGGAGGCCGCCCAGTCCCTGGGCCTCGGCCCGTGGCGGCGGCTGCACCGGATCGTGCTGCCCCAGGCGATGCGCTCCATCGTGCCGCCCGCCGGGAACATGCTGATCGGCACCCTCAAGGGCACCTCGATCGTCAGCATCATCGCCGTGCAGGACCTGCTGTACTCGGTCCAGCTCGTGTACCACCGCACCTACCAGGTCATCCCGCTGCTGCTGGTCGCCACCCTCTGGTACGTCGTGGTGACCTCACTGCTCGGCATCGGCCAGCACTACGTCGAACGGCACTACGCCCGCGGCACCGCGGACGCCCGGTGAGCGGCCGGCCGTCGCTGGTCGTCATCGGCGCGGGCCCGCGCGGCACCGGCCTGGTCGAGCGCATCGCCGCCAACGCCCCCGGCCTGTACGGCCACCGGCCGCTGGACCTGCACCTCGTCGACCCGTACCCGCCCGGCGCCGGACGGATCTGGCGCCACGACCAGTCGCCGCTGCTGTGGATGAACTCCATGGCCGAGGACGTCACCATGTTCACCGACGACACCGTCCCCCAGGAGGGGCCCGTACGGCCGGGGCCCGCGCTCGACGCCTGGGCGGCGGACGTGCGCGAGGGGCGGACCGAGCCGTCCGGTGACGCGGCCGAGCCCGGACTCCGCGCCGAGATCGAGACGTTGAGGGGGCAGGACTTCCCGAGCCGGCGGCTGCAGGGCGCCTATCTGCGCTGGGTGTACGAGCAGTCCGTGGCCGCCCTCCCGCCCTCGGTCACCGTCCACGAACACCGCGGCCGGGCCCTGCGCGTCACCGGTCCGCCCGACGGCCGTCAGCGTGTCCGGCTGGAGGGCCGCGCCGAACCGCTCGTCGCCGACCTCGTGGTCCTCACCATCGGCCACCTGGACGCCGAACCGGACACCGAGCAGCAGAGGCTGTCCGCCTTCGCGGACCGGCACGGTCTCGTCCATCTGCCGCCCGACTTCACCGCCGACAGTGATCTGACCGCCCTGCGCGCGGGCGAACCCGTCATAGTCCGTGGCTTCGGACTCGCCTTCATCGATCTGATGGTGCTGCTCACCGAGGGCCGCGGCGGACGGTACGAGAACGGTGTCTACGTGCCCTCCGGCCAGGAGCCCGTCCTGCATGTCGGATCACGGCGCGGTGTCCCGTACCACTCCAAGATCGGATACGGCTGGCAGGGCGAGCGGCCGCCGCTGCCGCGGTTCCTCGGCCCCGACCGTACCGAGGAGCTGCTCAGCCGGGCGGGACCGCTCGACTTCCGCCGCGACATCTGGCCACATGTCGACAAAGAGCTCGGGTACGCCCACTACCACCGGCTCTTCACGGCCCACCCCGAGCGCACCTCCGCCGACCGGGCCGCCTTCGAGGAGAAGTACGCGGCCGCCGAGCCCGGAAGTGACGATCTGCGGGCCCTGATCGCCGCGGCCGTCCCCGACCCCGCCGACCGGCTCGACACCGAGGCGCTCGACCACCCGCTGGACGGGGTGCGCCACTCCTCGTACGACGCCCTCCAGGAGGCGACGCGCCACTACATCGCCGCCGACCTCGACCGACGGCACGATCCCGGGCACAGCGAGGACCTCGCCGTCTTCCTCGGACTGCTCAGCGCCTACGGCCAGTTGATCCGGTTCGGCGACATCGGGAGCTGGTGGCACGGCTTCTTCAGCTACCTCGCCTCCGGTCCGCCGGGCCCCCGGCTGCGGCAGTTGCTCGCGCTCTCCCGGGCCGGAGTCGTCCGCTTCCTCGGCGCCGGGACGACGGTCGAGGCCGATGAGCGCCACGGCGTCTTCCGGGCCGCCAGCGCCACCGTGCCCGGGGAACGGATCGAGGCCCGCGCCCTCGTCGAGGCCCGGCTGCCGGACCCCTCGCCGGAACGCACCCGCAGCACCCTGCTCCGGGCGCTGCACGCGGACGGCGCCGCCGCCACCGCCACCGGACTGCTCGCGGTCGACCCCGGCGACGGCCGGATCCTGGACCAGGAAGGACGCCCGCACCCGCGCCGCTTCGCGCTCGGCCCGAACACCGCGGCCCGCACGAGCGGCGCTTTCACCCGGCCGCGCACCGGCGGCCCGGCCTTCCGGCAGAACGACGCCACCGCGCGCGCCGCCCTCACCTTCCTGCGCGGCCTCACCGGCACCGATGGCTGACCGGTCCGCGCACCCCGATCCGAACCGCCCGAGGAACCCCATGACAACGACCAGCCGTCCACCGAAGAGCGCCCCGGCCGCCGACCCCGCCCCGGGTCCCGCCGACACCATGGTGGAGATCCGCGGCGTCCACAAGAGCTTCGGCTCCCTCCACGTGCTGCGGGGTATCGACCTGTCCGTGCGCCCCGGCGAAGTGACCGTGATCCTCGGCCCCTCCGGCTCCGGGAAGTCCACCCTGCTGCGCACCGTCAACCACCTGGAGAAGGCGGACCGCGGCTCGATCACCGTCGGCGGTGACTTCGTCGGCTACCGCAGGAAGGGCGACAAGCTCTACGAACTCCCCGAACGCGAGGTCCTGCGCCGCCGCACCCGGATCGGCTTCGTCTTCCAGAACTTCCACCTCTTCCCGCATCTCACCGTCCTGGAGAACATCACCGAGGCCCCGGTCGCCGCGCTCGGCCGCCCCAGGGCGCGGGCCGCCGCCACCGCGCACGAACTCCTCGACCGGGTCGGCCTCGCCGACAAGGCGCGGGCCTACCCCCGGCAGCTCTCCGGCGGCCAGCAGCAGCGCGTCGCCATCGCCCGGGCACTCGCCCTCGAACCGAAGCTGCTGCTCTTCGACGAACCCACCTCCGCGCTCGACCCCGAACTGGTCGGTGAGGTCCTCGACGTCATCAAGGACCTGGCGGACCGCGGCACCACGATGATCGTCGTCACCCACGAGATCGGGTTCGCCCGCGAGGCCGCCGACACCGTCGTCTTCATGGACGAGGGACGGATCGTCGAACAGGGCCCGCCCGCCGACGTGCTCGACCACCCCCGGCACGAGCGCACCCGCGCCTTCCTCTCCAAGGTCCTGTGACCCGGAATGCCAAGGTCCTGTGACCGGGACCGCCTTCGAACCGTGCCGAAAGGGCCCGCCATGCCTCCGATCCGCCCCCTCCACCTGGCCGCCGAGATCGGCGGCCCGCCCCGCTACGACCCCGGGCACTACACCGCCCTGGCCCGGCTCGCCGAGCGCGGCGCCCTCGACTTCGTCACCCTCGGCGACTCGTTCGCCCGGCCGGGACCCGACGCGCTCGCCGTGCTGTCCCGGGTGGCACCGGCCACCCGCCGGGTCGGGCTCGTTCCGACGGTCACCACCACGCACACCGAGCCGTTCCATGTGTCGTCCGCCGTGGCCACCCTGGACTGGGTGAGCCGGGGCCGCGCGGGCTGGCAGGTGGACGTGTCGACGACCGGGGCCGAGGCCCGGCTGTTCGGCCGCCGCCCGGCCGCACCCGCCGCCGAGCTGTGGCGCGAGGCCGGCGAGGTGGCGGACGCCGGTGCGCGGCTCTGGGACAGCTGGGAGGACGACGCCGAGATCCGGGACACAGCATCCGGTCGCTTCATCGACCGCGACAAGCTGCACCATGTCGACTTCGAGGGGGCCACGTTCAGCGTCCGCGGACCGGCCATCGTGCCCCGGCCCCCGCAGGGCCGCCCGGTCACCGTCGTCGACGGCACCGCGGACCCGGCCCGGGAGACCGCCGCCCGCCACGCCGACGTCGTACTCGTACGGGCCACCACACCCGAGCGGACCGCCGGTATCCGGGCCGATGTGCGCCGCCGCGCCGCCGCCCACGGGCGCGACCCCGACACCCTCCGGGTGCTCGCCGCGCTCACCGTCGACCTCGGCGACGCCGAATCCGCCCCGGAACCAGGACTGGAGAGCGGGCCACCGCTCGCCGCGCACGGCACGTACTACCGGGGCGGCCCGGTCGACCTCGCCGATCTGATCACCCAGTGGCACCGCGCCGGGGCCGTGGACGGCTTCCACCTCACACCGATCACCCCCGAACGCGATCTCGAACGGATCGTCAACGGCACGGTGGCCCTGCTCCAGCACCGCAGCCTCTTCCGCACCTTCCACCCCGGCGGAACCCTCCGTGAGCACCTGGGCCTGGCCCGCCCGGCCAGCCGGTACGCCCCGGGCCGTGTCCTCCAAGGAGAACGGACATGACGACCGCCCCGAAACAGCTGCATCTCGCCGCCCACTTCCCGGGTGTGGACAACACCACCGTCTGGGCGGACCCCCGGTCCCGCAGCCAGATCGACTTCTCCTCCTTCGAACATCTCGCGCGTACGGCCGAACGCGGCCTGTTCGACTTCTTCTTCCTCGCCGAGGGGCTGCGCCTGCGTGAGCACAACGGGCTGATCCACGACCTGGACGTGGCCGGCTGCCCCGAGCCCCTCACCGTGCTGGCCGCGCTGGCCGCCGTCACCGACCGGCTCGGCCTCGCCGCGACCGTCAACGCCACCTTCAACGAGCCCTACGAACTGGCCCGCAGGCTCGCCACCCTCGACCACCTCAGCGCCGGCCGGGCCGGGTGGAACGTCGTCACCTCGTCCGACGCCTTCACCGGTGAGAACTTCCGCCGCGGCGGCTGTCTGAACCGGGCCGGCCTCCCCCAAGCCCTCGGCTCCGCTCGAACAGAGGGGAACCCCCTCACCCGCGCCGCCGAACTCGTCGCCACCGCCCGCGGGCTGTGGGACTCCTGGACCCCCGACGGCACCCCGCGCCGCTTCGCCCACCGCGGCGAGCACTTCCGCGTCGAGGGAGAGTTCACCGTCCCGCGCCCCCCGCAGGGCCACCCCGTCGTCATCCAGGCCGGGGACTCCCCGGAGGGCCGGGAGTTCGCCGCGTCCGCCGCCGACATCATCTTCACCCGGCACGGCACCCTGGAAGCGGGCCGCACCTTCTACGCGGACGTCAAGGCACGACTGGCGAAGTACGGCCGGGAGCCCGACGAGCTGAAGATCATGCCCGGCGTCGGCTTCGTGCTCGGCGACAGCGACGCCGAGGCGCAGGAGAAGGCGTCCGAGATCCGCCGTCAGCAGATCTCGCCGCAGCACGCGATGCTGGCCCTGGAGCAGGTCTGGGGCCAGGACCTCTCCTCGTACGATCCGGACGGGCCGCTCCCCGAGAGCGACCCTGTTCCCGATGCGGCGCTGGTCCAGGGCCGGGTCAGGACCGGCGACGCCCTCGCGGTCGCGGCCCGCTGGCGCGCGCTGTCCCGGGAGAAGGGGCTCTCCATCCGGCAGACGGTCATCGAGGCGACGGGCCGGCGGTCGTTCATCGGCAGCCCGCGGACCGTCGCGGCGGAGCTGGCCGAATACGTCGCCGCCGAAGCCGCCGACGGCTTCGTCCTCGTACCGCACCTCACCCCGGGCGGGCTCGACGACTTCGTCGACGAGGTCGTCCCGCTCCTCCAGGAGCGCGGGGTCTTCCGCACCGCGTACACCGGTTCCACACTCCGGTCGCACCTCGGGCTCGCGGAGCCCGTATGGAAAGGTTGAGCCCATGAGCACGGACGCACAGCAGCAGGCAGCGCGGGACTGGGACCACTGGCACGAGGAGCGCACCGCCACGGTCTCGGCACCGTACGGACCGCTCTCACTCACCGGCACGCACTGGCTCTCCGACTACCCGGAAGGCCGAATTCCGGCCATTGAGGGGCAGTGGCGGGAGGACGGCGACGAGCTGGAGCTCACCGCCGGTCCCGAGGACGGGCTGACCGTCGACGGGAAGCCGTTCACCGGACAGGTCCGGCTCGGCGCCGACCGCGGTCCGATCGGCGGGTCCCGGGTCGCCCACGGCGAGCGGCGGCTGTTCGTGCTGAGCCGAGAAGGGCTCTGGGCGGTACGGGACTTCGACCCGGACTCCGCGGCGCGGCGGGCCTTCCGCGCGATCCAGGCCACGCATTACGACCCGCGCTGGGCGCTGCCCGGCACCTTCCGCCCGTACGACACCTCCCGCACCGTCCGGGTCGAGAACGCCGACGGCGTCGAGCGCGGACTCGGCCTCGGCGGGGAGATCGCCTTCGAGCTGGACGGCGTCGAGCGGACGCTCCAGGTCGCCGTGGAGCACGACGGCTCGCTCTGGGCGGTCTTCGCCGACGCCACCAGCGGGAACAGTAGCTACCGCTTCCGGTTCCTGCGGCCCGCCGCCCCGGCCGCCGACGGCACGGTGACGGTCGACCTCAACCGTGCGCTGCTGCCGCCCTGCGCCTTCGCGGACCACTTCATCTGCCCCTTCCCGCCGCCCGGCAACACCCTTCCCGTGGCCGTCGAGGCGGGGGAGCGGAACCGGGTCGACGGCTGAATCACCGCCTCCGTTCCGGCGATGTCCGGCCCCGGCCCGCGTGGTGTGCCGGGGCCGGACGCATGGGTGCGGGGCAAAGCTCAGGCCAAGAGGCCCTCTTGCGCGGGAAGTTGACGCCTTGAATACTCCCGAGCAGCGCTTGTCAGGAGCACGGCAGATCCGGAATCCGGTCAGCCTGCCGTGCGGCTGACTGCGCCTCACGGGTCCGGCCACCCCACGGGCGGACCCCCAACCCCCCTCGGGAGGAATGACAAGTGAGGATCAAGCGCACCACCCCCCTCAGCGGTACCGCGAGACGCAGCAGGGCTGTTGCCATTGCCGCAGGTCTCATAGCGGTCGCCGCGCTCGCCGTCCCCAGCGCACAGGCCAGCTCCCCCGGAACGTACAGCGCGAACCAGCTCTCCGCCGCAGCCGACGCCGTCCTCGGTGCCGACGTGGCCGGCACCGCCTGGACCGTCGACCCCGCGACCAAGAAGGTCGTGGTCACGGTCGACAGTACGGTCTCCGCGGCGGAGATCCAGCAGATCAAGGACTCCGCGGGCGCCAACGCGGGCGCCCTGAGTGTCGAACGCACGTCCGGCAAGATCCGCAAGCTGCTCTCGGGCGGTGACGCTGTCTACGGGCCCGGCTTCCGCTGCTCCCTGGGCTTCAACGTCCGCAGCGGCAGCACCTACTACTTCCTGACGGCCGGCCACTGCACCGAAGGCAGCCCGCCGTTCTACAGCAACTCGTCGAACTCGACGAGCATCGGTGCGACGGTCGGGTCCAGCTTCCCGACCAACGACTACGGCCTGGTGCGCTACGACAACGCCTCGGTCTCCCACGAGGGCACCGTGGGCAGCGTCGACATCACCAGCGCGGCCAATGCCACGGTCGGCATGTCCGTCACCCGCCGGGGCTCCACCACCGGCATCCACAGCGGTACGGTCTCCGCGCTCAACGCCACGGTCAACTACGGCGGCGGTGATGTCGTCTACGGCATGATCCAGACCAACGTGTGTGCGGAGCCCGGTGACTCCGGCGGTCCGCTCTACTCCGGCTCCAAGGCGATCGGCCTCACCTCGGGCGGCAGCGGCAACTGCTCCTCGGGCGGCACGACGTTCTTCCAGCCGGTCACCGAGGCGCTCAGCGCGTACGGCGTCAGCGTCTACTGACACCCGGGCGGCCGGTTCCGTCCCCCGGGACCGGCCCCTGCCTCGAAAGGGCAAGTCGAACACGCCGAGCCCCCGCCCGAATTCCGGGCGGGGGCTCCCGCTGACCCCGCGGCTTTTGAGAGGATGTGGCACAGGACGGTCGCGCAGGAACAACGGGGGCGGACACTGTGCCTCCCGGAGGGATGCCCTCCGGGAACCCCCGGCAGAGACCCCAGGGGGATCCAGGTCCGTGAATCGCATCGGAGTGACCGGCCACCGCAGCATTCCGCGAGAGGTGCACGCCCATGTGCTGGCCGCGATGCGTGCGGCGCTCAGCGCCTTCGACGGCTCGGTGGAGGCACTGTCCAGCCTGGCCGTGGGGGCGGACCAGCTCTTCGCCGACCTCGCGCTCGCCCACGGCGCCGAACTGACCGCGGTCATCCCCAGCGGCGACTACGAGGCCTGCTTCGCCGACGGCGCCGAACTGGCCCGCTACCGGAGCCTCAAGGCCCGCGCCGCGCGGGAGGTCCGGCTGGACTACCCGCACTCCACCGACGAGGCGTACTACGCGGCCGGCGCCTATATCGCCGACCACTGCGACCGGCTGCTCGCCGTCTGGGACGGACTGCCCGCCCGCGGCCTCGGCGGCACGGGCGACATCGTGACCTACGCCCGTGAGCTCGGCCGCCCGGTCACGGTGATCTGGCGCGACGGGGTCGTACGCGCCTGACCTGACCGGGGCGGCCGCTCGGTCCGTCACATCTGGTGCCGGGCCAGCCAGTCGGTGTGCTGGGGGGAGACGATGCGCTCGGTCTCGAACACCGCCCGCGGCCACTGGCGCTCGTTCAGCGTGGTCTCCATCGCGACCTGCATCGACTCGAGATCCTTCTCCACCAGGGAGTGGGCCGAGATGAGCGGGTGGTGGCGGCGCATCTCGGCCCAGGCCAGACAGGCCGCGGCGGCGGCGGACAGCACCCCGGTCAGCGCGAAGGACTGGCCCACGGAGAACGCCCTGAACAGGGCGAGGACCAGGGCGAGAGCCGTCAGGGCGGCGATGGTGGTCGACCAGACCACGGTGGCCCGGCGGGACACCTCCTGGCGCCTGCGGTACCAACTGCGCTGTTCGATCAGCCGGTCCCGTACATAGGTCTCCTTGCGCACGGTGAATGCCTTGTCCCGTAATGCGTGCATGGAATCGGTGATGAGACCTCCGGAATCGGCGGTCCGGTCCCGGGGATCGGACCAGCCCACCTTGCGGAGCTCCTGGAGGCCCTCTTCGAGGCGATTGGCGAACACCGCCTCAGGGTGCTGGGTGCCGGTGTCGAAAGGTGAGCCGTGCACGGAGTAACGCCAGCACATCGATTTGATGAACTCCGCCGCGGAGCGATTAAGTTGCCAATGCGACTTTGCTTTCCGCCGAGAGGTGAGGTAGGTCGCGATCAGGACGCCCAGGTAGGCCAACGCTGCCGCGCAGTCGCTGAGTTGGAGCCTGCCCGCGACCTCGGCGCGCCAGGGGAGCGCGGCCGGTACGGTGCCCGCGACCAGCAGTATCAGCTGCCAGCGGGTGGTATTCACGGCCTCCCGCTGGCGTGCGACCGCAATGGCATCCGTGTGGTGAAAGAGCTCGGGCAGATCAGCGTTCCTGAAGACCATGCTCTGCAGTGGTCCGGGAATCGCCGTCATGTTCACTCCCGTCTGCGGTTATGTGGTCACTCCGATGGCGGAACCTGTAGTTCCGCTTGATCGGGGCAGGTCCCGTGTGACGCTCTTGTTCCAAGTAGCCGTCCTCAGTTGCCAACCGAGGCCATGAGAGTAAAGTCGTGCCGCCGGACACTGCAATGGTGCAGGTACCAACGCTGGTTTCCTGTCCGGAACCATTCCATTGGAACGAACCCCCTCAAGGACGGCCGTGAAGACCTCTGAATCCTCCCTCTCCTTCGCCGTTGCGAAGAAGAGCCGTGTGCCGCTCACCGCGATCGACGCGCGTGGTGGCGAAGCTGCCAGGAAGCTCGGTCGGGTGCATGTCGCCTCCGCCGGTCGCTCCCTCCGGGCAGCCACCTTCAACTCCGCCCTCTGACCCCGTACGACGGATCACTCCTCCGGTGCGGCCGGTTGCCGGATCACCCCTTCCGGGCTGGCTAGACTGGGTGAATGACAGGACCCCTGGTCCCTTTCCGTGAAGTAGTTCTCAAGGTTCACAGCAGGTGCGACCTTGCCTGTGACCATTGCTATGTCTACGAACATGCCGATCAGAGCTGGCGAACCCGTCCGAAAACAATCTCTGATGGAGTCATTTTCCGGACTGCTCAGCGCCTGGCTGAGCATGCCAAGACACACGCACTGCCCTCCGTGTCAGTAATCCTGCACGGAGGGGAGCCTCTGCTCGCCGGCCCCGCCCGGCTGCGGCGCATCTGCGAAGAGCTGAGTTCCGCCTTCGACGGCGTCGCCGCGCTCGATCTCCGGATCCACACCAACGGTCTGCAGCTCAGCCCGCGCTATCTCGACCTCTTCAGCGAGTACGACGTCAAGGTCGGCATCTCCCTCGACGGCGACCGCGCGGCCAACGACCGCCACCGCCGCTTCGCCGACGGACGCAGCAGCCACCCCCTGGTGCTCAAGGCCGTCGAACTGCTCCGGCAGGAGCGCTACCGCCATCTCAACCTCGGTCTCCTGTGCACCATCGACATCGAGAACGACCCGCGCGCGGTCCTGGACGCCCTCACCGAACTCGAACCGCCGCACATCGACTTCCTGCTTCCCCACGCCACCTGGGACGACCCGCCGCCGCGTCCGGACGGATCGCCCACCGCCTACGCCGACTGGCTCCTCGCGGTCCATGACCGCTGGCAGGAGCTGGGGCGGCCGGTTCCGGTGCGGATCTTCTCCTCGGTCCTCTCCACGCTGAACGGCGGACCGAGCCTCACCGAGTCCCTGGGCCTGGCCCCCACGGACCTCGTCGTCGTCGAGACCGACGGGAGCCTGGAACAGGTCGACTCGCTCAAGAGCGCCTACGAGGGCGCGGCGGCCACCGGGTTCGACGTCTTCACGCATGCCTTCGACGAGGTCGCGGCGCATCCCGGGGTGCGGGCCAGACAGCTGGGGCTGGCGGGCGTCAGCGAGACGTGCCGCCGCTGCCCCGTCGTACGCTCGTGCGGCGGCGGCCTGTACACCCACCGCTACAGCTCCGCGGGTCCGGACGAGGGGTTCGACAACCCGTCCGTGTACTGCCACGATCTCGCCGCCCTGGTGCGCGGCATCGAGGCCCGTACGCCGGCGGACTCGGTCGCGCCCGCGGTGGCCGATCGCGGCGAACTGCTCGCGGCCCAGGAGGACCTCACCCGCACGCTGCTGGCGCGGCTCAACGGAGACCTGGACGGCCGGGGCGGCGAGCGGTGGGCGGCGGCATGGGAACTGGCGGCCGTTCTGGACGGCTCGGAGCAGGGTTCCGGCGGCCTGGACCACGTGCTCGCCCACCCGTACACCCGCACCTGGCTGCTCGACGCGCTGGACGCCTTGCACGAGGACCGGCCGGGGGCCGCCTCGGACGCCGCGGACGGCCTGCCGGCCCGTCTGGCGGCCGCCGTCGTGCGGGCGGGGCGCGACGTCTGGGTGCCGGTGCCCTACCGGGACGGTGGGCTGGTCCTGCCCACCCTGGGCCGGGTGGCCGTCGACGGTGCGGGGGAGCACGGCACGGCCCGGGTGCGCGCCGTCGAGGGCGGCTTCCTGATCGGGCGGGACGGGGGATCGGGCGAGCGGCGGATCGAGTGGCCCGGACCGGCGGTCCCCGGCTGGCTTCCGGTGCGCGGGTACGCCCTGCCCGGGAGCGGGCCCGGCTTCGTGATCGACGACCTCGATCCGTACCGCGACTGCTTCGCCGAGCCCGCCGCGGCCGCGCTCGACGCGTCAGCGGCCGGCCGGCTGGCCGCCGCGCTCACCGGGGCCTGGGCGCTGATCGAGGAGCGGGCTCCCGAGTACGGAGCGCGCTCCGCCGGCGGACCGCTGACGCTCACGCCGCTGACCGGCCTGAAGCCGGGCGAAGCCTCCGTGGGGCGGCACGGGCACGGCGCGCTGGGCATCGGAGCGGACGACGAGGCGGGAACGCTCGCTCTCGCGCTGGTGCGCGGAGTACGGCGGGCCGGATTCCGCGCACTTGTGGACGTCACGGATCTTTACGCGGCGGACGGCTCCTGGGAACATCGAATGCCCTGGGGGGAGGAATTGGTTCCGTTTTCCCGGTTGTTGGCGGGTGCATATGAACGGCTGGCGCTCGCGGCATTCGACCCCCGGTATCGGGACGGAGTGCCGCAGGCGCTCGACACGCTGGAGGGGGCGGCCGAACTCACCGTCGGCGGGAAACAGCTGCTGACCCTGATGCGGAAAGAATTCTGAATACCGGATTCCGGTTCGAGGAAGACCGCCCGCGGAGTCGGGACAACTGGGAGGAACGGGCGCAGACCGAATCCGATCACGAGTGTGATCGATAGGGGCTGGGCGCAGATGACTGAAAAGTGGCGTTGAATGACCGAACGCCATGGGGGTGGAGCAAGGTCCGCTCCGGAATGATGAATTCGCTCGCATTCTCTTCACTCATCGAGTGCGGGTGCTCACACAGGACGGGGGTCGTGTGCACGCGACGACGCAGCAGCGAGCGGCGGACCATCGGCCGTACTTCTTCTTGAGCTACGCCCACACACCGGGGTACGGCGGTGGAACGGACCCCGACATGTGGGTCGAACGGCTCTTCCAGGATCTCTGCGGCCATGTGATGGCCATGACCGATCTGCCCGCCGGCGCGCCGGCGGGGTTCATCGACCGCGAGATACGTTCCGGCGAGGGCTGGTCGGAACGGCTCGGTGAGGTGCTCGCCACCTGCCGGGTGTTCGTCCCACTGTTCTCGCCGCGCTACTTCGCCAGCGAGATGTGCGGCAAGGAGTGGTACGCCTTCGCCCAGCGCGCCATCCACTACCGGGCCCGCTCCAACCAGTCGGCCGAGGCGATCGTCCCGGCGCTCTGGGTGCCGGTACCGCCCAGCCAGCTCCCCGGACCGGCCGAGCGATTACAGTTCAACCACCGTGATTTCGGGGACCGTTACGTCAGCGACGGGCTGTACGGGCTGATCAAGCTCAGGCTCTTCGCCGAGGACTACGAGCGCGCGGTGTACGAACTCGCCAAGCGCATCGTCAGCGTCGCCGACACGGTACGGATCGGCACCGGCCGGCCCGTCGACTACCGGCTCGCCCCCAGTGCCTTCGGCTCGACGGGCAGCGGAGCCGGCGGACCCCGCCCGATGCAGGTCACCATCGCCGCCGCCACCCGCCACGACCTGCCCGAGGGGCGCAACGCCGACTACTACGGCGACAACCCGCAGGACTGGAACCCCTACCATCCGGATGCCGCACGCCCCCTGGCCTATGTCGCCGAGGACCTGGTGCGCTCCCTCAACTACCAGGCCACCGTCGCGTCCTTCGACGAGGAACCCGGCCACCAGGGAGGCAAACAGCCCCCGACCACGCCGGAGATCCTGCTCGTCGACCGCTGGGCGCTCCAGGACGAGGACCGGTGCCGCCGGCTCGCCGCCTTCGACGCGGAGAACCGCCCCTGGGTGACGATGGTCGTCCCGTGGAACCGCGACGACCACGAGAGCAGAGCCGCCGAGGCGGAGCTGACCGCGAAGCTCGAACGGACCATGCCGACCAAGATGCGCCAGGGGCGGGCCTACTGTCGCGCCGCGGCCAAGGGGGTACCGAGCATGGAGGCCTTCGGCCAGATCCTGCCGCAGGTGGTCGAGGTGGCCGCCCAGCAGTACCTGAGACATGCGGCCGTCTATCTGCCCGCCACCGGCGGCGGAGGTCACACCGAACGGACGCGGCTGATGGGACCCATGGCGCAGACCCAGTACATCCCTGGAACACATGACGCTGCGACGGATGCGGAGGACACGGATGACGGCCAGTCGTGACGGGCGCATCGTCACCTTCTACTCGTACAAGGGCGGCACCGGGCGCACCATGGCCCTTGCCAACACCGCCTGGATTCTCGCCGCCAACGGCAAACGGGTACTGGCTGTCGACTGGGATCTGGAGGCGCCCGGCCTCCACCGGTTCTTCCACCCGTTCCTCGACCCCTCGACCCTCGGTGCCACCACCGGCGTCATCGATCTGATCACCGAGTACGCCTGGGCCGCGACCAGCCCGGTGCAGCGGGCCGACGACTGGCACCGGGAGTACGCCCGGATCCAGCCGCACGCGGTCTCCCTCACTCCCGAGGCGCTCGGCTGGGAGTTCCCGCAGGGCGGAACGCTCGACTTCGTCTCCGCCGGACGGCAGAACCGCGAATACTCGGCGACCGTCTCCACCTTCGACTGGGACAACTTCTACGACCGCCTCGGCGGCGGCCACTTCTTCGACGCGCTGCGCGACGACATGAAGGCCAACTACGACTACGTCCTCATCGACAGCCGCACCGGTCTCAGCGACATCGCCGACATCTGCACGGTCCATCTGCCCGACGTGCTCGTCGACTGCTTCACCCTCAGCGACCAGTCCATCGACGGCGCCGCCTCGGTCGCCCGGCAGATCTCCGAGCGGTACACCGGCCGCCAGATCTCCATCTTCCCCGTCCCGATGCGCATCGACGAGGGCGAGAAGGAGAAGGCGGACGCCGGACGGGCCCTGGCCCGGCTGAAGTTCGACCGGCTGCCGCGCGATCTGTCCGGCGACGAACTCACCGCCTACTGGGGCGCGGTGGAGATTCCGTACCGCCCCTACTACGCGTACGAGGAGACACTCGCCACCTTCGGGGACGAGGCGGGGCTCACCAACTCGCTGCTCTCCGCCTTCGAACGGCTCACCTCCGTCATCACCGACCGGCAGATCACCTCGATGCCCCCGATCGGCGAGGAGGTACGGCTGCGCATCCGTGACGCGTTCACGCGGCGCCGGCCCGCCCTGCCCGCCGACCTCTTCCTCTGCTACGTGGCGGAGAACCGGATGTGGGCCGACTGGATCGAGTCCGCGCTCACCCGGGCCGGCTTCCGGGTCGTGCCGCGTGATGTGTCCGCCGAGCGGGGGCCGCAGGAACCCGCGGCCGTCACCGCCGAGAACGCGGCCCGGACCGTGGTGCTGCTCTCCAGCGCCTACCTCAAGTCGCAGCGTGCGGTGAGCCTGTGGGACCGGGCCGTCGCCGAGGACCCGGGCGGCGGGCGGCGCCATCTGGTGCCGCTCAGGGTCGGTGACGTACGGCTGTCCGCGCCCTACATCGACCGCAACCCCGTCGACCTCTTCCGGCTCGACGAGGTGCACGCCACAGCTGCCCTGTTACGGGCCCTGGACCGGCCCGTGCAGGTCACGGACGGGGTGTCGCCCGGACCGCGCTTCCCCGGAACCGTCCCGCGGATCTGGAACGCACCGCCGCGCAACCCCGGATTCACCGGCCGCTCCATGGTCCTGGAGCGGATGCGCGACCAGCTCGGCGGCGGCATGGCCGTCGTGCTGCCGCAGCCGCAGACGCTGTACGGGCTCGGCGGCGTCGGCAAGACCCAGGTCGCCCTGGAGTACGTGCACCGGTTCATGGCCGACTACGACCTGGTCTGGTGGATATCGTCCGAGCAGACCGACGACGTGGTCGCCGGTCTCGCCGAACTCGCCGTCCGGCTCGGTGCCCAGGGCGGTGACGACATGGCGGCCGCCTCCCAGGAGGCGGTCGACCTGCTGCGGCGCGGGGTGCCGTCGGACCGCTGGCTGCTGGTCTTCGACAACGCCGACGACCCGGAACGGCTCCGCCGCTACTTCCCGCAGGGCGGCTCCGGGCACATCCTGGTCACCTCCCGCAACCAGGCCTGGTCCCAGCACGGCGACGCACTGCCCGTCGACGTCTTCATGCGTGAGGAGTCCATCGAACACCTCCAGCGCCGGGCACCGGGGCTGAGCGACGAGGACGCCGCCCAGGTGGCCACCGCGGTGGGGGACCTGCCGCTCGCCGTCGAACAGGCCGCGGCCTGGATCGCGGAGACCGCCACCCCGATCGACACCTATCTGGAACAGCTGGCCCAGCAGGCGCCGGAGGTCCTGGCGCTCAACCAGCCGGCCGGCTACCCGGAGCCGGTCGCCGCGACCTGGAACATCTCCATCGAACGCCTCAAGGAGCGCTCGCCCGCCGCGGTGCGGCTGCTCCAGCTCTGCGCCTTCTTCGCCCCCGAGCCGATCTCGGGGAACCTGCTGTACAGCAAGGAGATGATCGAGGCGCTGAAGCCGTACGACGCCTCGCTCCAGGAGAAGCTGGTACTGGGCCGGGTCATCCGGGAGATCGGCCGGTTCGCCCTCGCCAAGGTCGACCAGGTCTCCAACTCCATCCAGGTGCACCGGCTTGTCCAGGCCGTCATCCGGGCGCAGCTCAGTCAGGAGGAGCAGCGGGACGCCCGGCACGCCGTCCACCGCATTCTGGCGGGTGCCCGGCCCGATGACGACGAGCCGATCGACAACCCGGCCAACTGGCCCCAGTTCGCCACCATATGGCCGCACCTCGGCCCGTCCGACGCGCGCAACTGCAAGGAGCCGGAAGCCCGCAGGCTGCTGATCGACCGGGTCCGCTACCTGTGGAAGCGCGGTGACTTCAGGACGGCCACCACGCTCTGCGAGGAGCTGCGCGAGATCTGGCGCGAGACGCTGGGGGAGCGGGACATCCAGTACCTCTACCTCTGCTTCCACCTGTCCAACATCTACCGCTCGCGCGGCCGTTACGTGGAGGCGAGGGAGCTCGACGAGATCACCCTGGCGACCCAGCGGGAGGTGCTGGGCCCGGAGCATCCGCACACGTACATGAGCACCAGCAGCCTGGCGACGGACCTCGGGACGCTCGGGGAGTACACCCGGGCGATCGAGCTGGCGACCGAGGCGACCGACGGGTTCAACCAGATCTTCCACGACTCGCACCCCAGGGCCCTGGCCGCGGCCAACAACCTGGCGTTCACCCTGCGGTCCATCGGCCAGTACGCCAAGGCACGCGAGATCGACCAGGACGTCTTCGACCGGCGCCGGGAGGTGCTCGGCGAGGAACACCCCTACAGCCTCTCCTCGGCCATGAGTCTGGCCCGCGACCTGCGTGACGTCGGCCGGTACGAGGACTCGGTGGGCCTGCTGAGCCGTACGTACGACAGCTACAAGGCCACCCTCGGCCGGTCCTTCCCCGGCACCCTCAGCGCGGCGAAGGCCCTGGCCGTGTCGCTGCGCCGGGCGGGGCGGCTGGAGGACGCCCGCCGGCTCACGGTGGCGACCCGGGCCCGGTACCGGGCCAAGTACACCTCCGCCAACCCGGAGTCGCTGGCCTGCGATCTCAATCTGGCGGCCGACCTGTTCGCGGCCGGAGAGGCGGGCGAGGCCAGGGATACCGCCCGGGAGGTCGTCGACCAGTACATGAAGGTGCCGGGAGAGAAGCATCCGTACACTCTGGCCGCGCTGAACAACCTGGGCGTCTACCTCCTGGGGGCCGGTGAGGCCGAGGAGTCGGAGCTGGTGCTGACCCGGGTGGTCGCCTCGATGCGGGAGGTGTACGGGCGGGAGCACCCCAACACGCTGTTCAGCGTGATGAACCTGGCCAACACCACCGCGGACCGGGGCGATCTGGACCTGGTGCTGGTGACCGAGCGGCAGCTGGCCGGACAGTTCCGGGTGGCCCTGGGGGCGCATCACCCGGAGACACTGGCCATGAAGTCGAACATGGCGGTCACGCTCGACGCCATGGGGCGCAAGGACGAGGCGCTCCAGATCAGGGCGGAGACGGTCGAGGAGCTGACCCGGCAGCTCGGCGACGAACATCCGCTCACCCGGATCGCCCGGGACGAGCGCCGGTTCCAGCGTGAACTGGAACCGCTCGCGGTATGAGGAAGCGGGAGCGTCCGGCCGTCGCCGGACGCTCCCGCCCCCGCTGCTCACCGCTCCGTCGTGTCCAGCAGCCAGGTGAGGATCCGGGGGAGCGCGTGCAGCGCGTCGAAATGCGCTGCCGCCGGCTCCACCACGACGGTGGCGCCCGGAATGCGGCTCGCCAGCCAGCGGGTGTGCCCGACCGGTGAGAAGACGTCCTTCTCGCCGTGCCACAACAGCACCGGACCGGTGATGTCGGCCGGGTCGAACCCCCAGGGACGGCTGAACGCGAGCGCGTCGTCGATCCAGCCGTACGCCGAAGTGCGCAATCCCTCACGGTAGTTCCGCAACAGCATGGTGCGGACGCCGGCGTCGTTGACCACCATCCGGTCGGAGTCGGTCAGCTCCCGGCGCAGATCGTCGATGAGCCGGACCGGATCCCTTCTGATCACGGCGGACCGTGAGATGAACGACTCCGCGAGCCCGTCCGGATCGTCGGCCGCAGTGGTGTACGCCTCCACATTGGAGGCGGCCATCCCGTCGAACCAGTCGAGGCCGACGGCGTCCCAGGGGGCCAGACCCACCAGGGCCGCGGTACGGGTGACCCGTTCGGGCATCAGCGCGGCGCAGGCCAGGGCGTGAGAGGCGCCGCCGGACCGGCCCACGACGGCGAACTGTTCGATCCCGATATGGTCCGCGATGGCCCGGACGTCCTCCACCGCGTCGGCGACACAGCGGCCCGGCTGCCGGTCGGAATCGCCGTATCCCGGCCGGTCGTAGGTGATCAGCTGCGTCTTGCGCTGGTAGAGCACCATGCCGCGCGGAGCCGGCCCGAGCCTGCTGCCGGGCATTCCGTGCAGCAGGAAGACCGGTCTGCCACGAGGATCCCCCAGACGTTCCACCACCAGTTGCCGTCCGTCGGTTGCGCGCACGCGACTGCGCACTCCGCGCCTCCTTGTGTCCGTGCGGGCACGACGTGCCCGGCTTTCCCCGCAATGATTCGATGATGGACCATCAAAGCGCTTATTGGGACTGCGCGTTGAACGAATACGGGGCGCGTCGAGGGGGCGCGCGGGCGCGATTTCGCCGGACGCATCGACAACCGGACCCGCAGGGGTGAATACCGGACAGGACTAGTCCTCACCCGCTGCTGAACGGACGATCGCACCGGGTGTTCGCAGAAGGGATCGGCAAGGCCTGACCTCCGGTAAGTGAACGCGAGGAGACCGAAGGGGTGTTGTCATGTGTGCGTCCTGAAGTCGGCCTTGTGTGCTATCTGCTCCGTCGGAATAGTGGGCGCCCCATCCTCCGTGTACGGGCGACCCCACATCACCCGTGCGCGGCCCCACAGGAGGTCGAAGTTGAAGCATCGACGCATATCCAGGAAGCGTGCAGTGCTGGCGGGTTCGGCGGTGGTCGCCCTGGTCGCAGCGGGAGCGACGTTCCAGAGTGCGAACGCCAGTGAAGGAACGCCTGAGGTCACCGCGCGGACACTGACGGCCGACGCGGCCGGAAAGCTCGCCACCGGTCTGGGGAAGGACCTGGGCGCCGACGCGGCGGGTTCGTACTACGACGCCAAGTCGAAGAACCTGGTGATGAACGTGGTCGACCAGGCCGCCGCCGAGCAGGTGCGGCAGGCGGGCGGCCGGGCCAGAGTCGTGCAGAACTCGCTCGCCGAGCTGAAGTCGGCCCGGCAGACCCTGGCCGGCAAGGCCGCGATCCCCGGCACCTCATGGGCCGTCGACCCGGTCAGCAACAGGGTCGTCGTCACCGCCGACCGTACGGTCAAGGGCGCCGAGCTGAGCCGGCTCAGCTCGGTGGTCGAGGGGCTGGGCGGCAAGGCCCGGCTCAAGAAGTCCGCCGGGGAGTTCAAGCCGCTCATCGCGGGCGGCGACGCGATCTGGGGCGACGGCGGGCGCTGCTCGCTCGGCTTCAACGTGGTCAAGGGCGGCGAACCGTACTTCCTGACCGCCGGGCACTGCACCGAGGCGATCTCCAACTGGTCGGACTCGCAGGGCGGCGGGGAGATCGGCACCAACGCGGGCTCGGATTTCCCGGACAACGACTTCGGGCTGGTGAAGTACACCTCGGGCACCGCGCACCCCAGCGAGGTCGACCTCTACAACGGCTCCACCCAGCCGATCACCAAGGCGGGCGAGGCGACCGTCGGGATGACGGTGACGCGCAGCGGTTCCACCACCCAGGTGCACGACGGCCAGGTGACGGGGCTGGACGCCACGGTCAACTACGGCAACGGCGACATCGTCAACGGGCTGATCCAGACGACGGTCTGCGCCGAGCCCGGCGACAGCGGCGGCTCACTCTTCGCCGGTGACACGGCGATCGGGCTGACCTCGGGCGGCAGCGGCGACTGCTCCTCGGGCGGCGAGACGTTCTTCCAGCCGGTGCCGGAGGCGCTGGCGGCCTTCGGGGCGGAGATCGGCTGACAGCTCTTCCCGCAGTGGTGAATGGCCCCCGGCGATGCCGGGGGCCATT
This sequence comes from Streptomyces sp. NBC_01260, assembly GCF_036226405.1. Classification (NCBI taxonomy): domain Bacteria; kingdom Bacillati; phylum Actinomycetota; class Actinomycetes; order Kitasatosporales; family Streptomycetaceae; genus Streptomyces; species Streptomyces sp. NBC_01260. Next base: position 6,871,559 of record NZ_CP108464.1, read on the forward strand.
CCTCTGTGTTCGCGCGGGTGCGAGGCGCGGTCAACGAGGGCCCCCGCGTCTGCGCCTGCTCGCCGAGCCCGCGGTGCTCGGCCGCCGCGCGGACGTGAAGACGGTTGTGAGGGGGAGAGGGGAGAGAGAAGGGTGCCGACGGGTCTTTTGCCCCCCCTGAAGGCACATGCTCGCTAATGCTCGAAACGTGATGGCGATGAACAACTCTTGACATGTCGCGGACATTCCCGCGAGAGTCGTCCACGCCAGTGATGCCGGTCGAGTATCGAGGAGCGTTGTCGCATGCCCGAAACCCCCGAAGTCTCACGCCGTTTGGTCCTGGGAGGAACACTGGCCGCAGGGGCCCTCGCCGCAGGGATCGGATCCGCCGGGAGCGCCTCAGCGGCTCCCGCGTCCGGATCCGTATCCGGAACGGCTTCCGCTTCCGCACTCGCCGGGGCCGCCGGCCCCCGTCGCCGGGCCGGTCAGAAGTCCATGGTCAACGTCCCCTTCGAGCCTCACAAGACGGTCCGCGTCGGTGTCATCGGGCTCGGCAACCGGGGCTCCGGGATGACCACGGGCTGGTCCGTCATCCCCGGCTGCGTCGTCGCGGCGGTCTGCGACATCCGCGCCGACCGTGCGAAGCGCACCGCGGACCAGCTCGTCGCCGCCGGGAAGGCGCGTCCGGCGGAGTTCGGCGGCTCCGCCGACTCCTACGCGCAGATGCTCAAGCGCGACGACATCGATCTCGTGTACATCGCGACGCCCTGGGAATTCCACTACGAGCAGGGCAGGGCCGCGCTCCTGTCCGGCAAGCACGTCGTCGTCGAGCTGCCCATCGCGACCCGGCTCGAGGAGCTGTGGGACCTCGTGGACACCTCGGAACGCACCCGCAGGAACCTGATGCTGTCCGAGAACTGCAGTTACGGCCGCAACGAGCTGGCCATGCTCAAGATGGCCCACGAGGGCCTGTTCGGCGATGTCACCAACGGGCACGGCGGCTACATGCACGACCTGCGTTCCCTGCTCTTCTCGGACACGTACTACACCGACTCCTGGCGTCGCCTCTGGCACACCCGCTCCACCGCGTCCTTCTACGCCATGCACGGTCTCGCCCCCATCGCGGCGGCCATGGACATCAACCGCGGCGACCGGATGACCACGCTGAAGGCCACCGCGACCGCTGCGAAGGGGCTCGCCGACTACCGCGAGCGCTTCATGCCCAAGTCCCACCCGTCCTGGAACGAGACGTACATCAACGGTGACCTCGTCACCTGCCAGATCGAGACGGCGAAGGGCCGGATGATCCGGGCCGAGCACGCGGTCAGCTCACCCCGCCCGTACAGCAGGATCAACTCACTCGTGGGCAGCCGGGGCATCTTCGAGGACTACGCGGGCACCTCGCCCACCGGTGGACGCATCTACGTCGAGCCGGATCACGGCGGCGACACGTGGCGCGACTTCGACGCGTACCGCAAGGAGTTCGACCACTGGCTGTGGAAGGAGCTCGGTGACGAGGCCGAGAACGGCGGCCACGGGGGCATGGACTACATCCTCCAGTGGCGCACGGTCCAGCTGATGCGGGCCGGACTGGTCCCCGACATCGACGTGTACGACTCCGCGTCGTGGTGCGCGCCGGTTCCGCTGAGCGTCAAGTCCCTCGCGGCCAAGGGCCGTCCCGTCGACATCCCGGACTTCACCCGCGGCTCCTGGGTCAACCTGCGCACCGGCCTCGACTCGCGCACCACCGAGATGCCCCCCGTCGTCTGAAGACCTCCCTCACCAAGGAGCACGTCATGAGACCGGCCCGACTGATCAACCCGCTCAGAGCCGTCGCCGTGACGGCGGCGATCATGCTCGTTCCCGTGCAGGCGGCCACGGCCGCGCCCGCCGAGCCGGCCGCGGCCACGCAGCAGGCGGCCGCTTCCGACGCGCGGACCGAAGTGACCGTCTCTCCCGTGGATCTCGACGGACCGGCCATCTCGGCGGTGGAGGTCACCGTCAAGAACACCGCCCCGCAGCGGCTGCGTTCCCTCAAGGTGTCGTTCGCCGGGCCTGTCGGGTGGGCGGTCCAGCCGTCCGTACGCGGCGTGGACGGCTCCCTCGCGACAGGCGCCTCCGCCTCCGCGACGTTCCGGATCCAGGTCCCGGAGAAGCGTTCCGGCTTTGTGCTCCGTACGTTCACGGCGACCGCGGTCTACCAGGGCGGGGACGGCCGCGGAACGGCCACCGGCACCCGGTCCGAGCGCTCCGGATCGCCGCAGGCGAACCTGGCGGCGGCGTACAACGGTGTGGCCGTCACCGACGAGTCCGCCACGACGGCCGGCGACTACGACGGCGAGGGCAACACCTTCTCGGCGCAGAAGCTCGCCGCGGTCGGCCTCACTCCCGGGGCGACCGTCGAGGCCCTGGGCGCGAGACTGACCTGGCCGGACGTGCCGGCCGGCTCGAAGGACAACGTGGCGAGTTCCGGGCAGGCCGTCGAGCTGACCGGCAAGGGCACCGAGCTGGTGTTCCTCGGCTCCGGCGTCGGCAGCGGGGCCACGGGCAGCGCCACCGTCTTCTACACCGACGGCACATCCGACACGGCGTCGTTCGGCTTCCCCAACTGGTCGTTCGACCCGGTCACGGCGCATGGTGCGACGCTGGTCAAGTCCACCGACGGCCGCAACCGGCCCGACGGGTACGGCAACGCCACGGTGAAGTACAGCGTGTTCGCCAACTCGATCCCGCTGGACGCGTCCAGAACGGTCGAGTTCGTGGTCCTGCCCGCGAACGCGAATGTCCACATCTTCGACATGGCGATCGCTTCCTGACGTCCGAGGGCGGAGGCGGCGCCCCTTCCGGGGCGTCGGCATGACAACGGGCCCGCCCGCATCACCTCAAGTGACGCGGGCGGGCCCGTTGTTCCGCGCGCCCCGCACGAGGCATGGCCGTCTCCGTGGCCGCACACCCTGTTTGTGTCGGATTTTGTTACTTCCCTTGTTCTCCTGGTGAGTTGGCCTCTGTCTTCCCGTGGAGTCGATTCACCGGATGTCGAGCTCGTTTCCCAGGAAGGGACGCCATGAGGTCCATGCAGCCGCGGGCTGCCCGCACTCCCCGCCGCCTCAAGGTGCTTGCCGCCACTGCCACGGTGTGTGGTGTTGTGGTCCTCTGTGCTGCGCCACCCGCTGTCGCCACCGAGAAGAATGCGGGCCAAGGGCAACAGGCTTCAGTCATCGGATCCGTGTCGAGCGGGGCGTCGGTCGACAACGCCAGGCGTACCGTCGAGGTCACGTACACCGGCTCGGACCCCTCCGTCGCCACGGTCGACAGCCGCGGTCTGGTCACGGTGGTCGGTACCGGGCGGACCGTCATCACGGCCCGGGCCACGATCGGCGGTCACCGGGTCGTCTCCAACCCGGTGACCGTGTCGGTGTCGCCCCCGCCGCAGGCCTCCCCGTCCGCTACCTCGCCGTCGAGCCGCCGCCCGCCGTCCCCGTGAGCGGGGCGTCGTCCGCCGCCTCCGGCTTTCTGCGCATGGCCATCAGCAGGGTGACGACCGTGCCCACCACCGCCCACGCGGACAGCACCAGCAGCGGACCGGTCACCGCGTTGCCCTTGAAGTACGCGATCGAGCGCGCCACCCAGGTTCCGGCCCCCGGCGGCAGCGCGGGGCCGATCGCCCGCCAGAAGTCCGGCAGCATCGGGAGCGGGAAGGCGCCGCCCGCGCTCGGGTTGCCCGCGATCACCACGAGCAGGACGGCCAGGCCGATGCCGACGATGCCGGTGAGCGCCTGCAGGGCGAGCGTGATCATGCCGACGGAGAAGACGGTCAGCGCGCCCAGGCCCGACAGTCCCCAGAAGCTTCCGGGGAGCGCGCCGAGGATCGGCCCGATGATCACCGCGCCGCCGATTCCGCCCGCGATCGAGTACAGGGCCATGACCCCGGTCCTGATCGTGGCGCGCTGACGGTTGGCGGGGCGGCTGCCGGCGCTGATCGCCAGGATCGAGGCGCAGAGGTATCCGCCGACGCACCAGCCCACCACCAGGTAGAAGGACGAGAGCCCGTCGAAGTCCTCGTCCGAGGCGGGGGCCACGTCCACGGAGCGGACCGTGCGCCGCTGGGAGAGGTCGACCTTCGTGATGATCTTCGTCAGCGATTCGGCCAGCACGGCGCCCCCGCCGGAGGCGACCAGCACGGTGTCGGTGGTGCTCCGAGGGCTGACGATCAGGGCGCCGTCGATGTCGCGGTTGAGGATCTGTTGGCGGGCGGTGGCCGCGTCGCTGACCGCGCGGGGGTCCAGCGGGCCGCCGGGGAGGTCCTTGAGTTCGGTGAGGAGCCGGGCGGAGATCCGCTGGGGTGCGACGACCCCGAAGGGGACGTCCGTCGGCTTCGGCTTGTGCAGCGCTCCGACGTAGGACGCGATGAACAGCAGTTGCAGCGCCAGTACGCCGATGACGAGCAGCGCGGCCCGCGGAGTGACGGCGTTCTTCACCTCATCAGCGAAAGTCATGACCCCACCGTCCGGGGTGCCCGTCGTTCGTGCAGTCGGGGCCGGGCCGAATGGCTTAGGGGGCGGCTGGGGGATGGGCCGAGGGGTGGCTCGCCTCTCGGGTATCGCACGAATGTTCGAACGTGGTCTATGGTGGAGAGCGAGGGGGTGGTGGGTAACGGATCGGTCCAGGAGGTGCGGGTGTCAGGGTTCACGCATCTGCATACCGTTTCCGGGTTCTCCCTGCGGTACGGGGCCTCGCACCCGGAGCGGCTGGCGGAGCGCGCCGCCGAGCGGGGGATGGACGCTCTCGCGCTGACCGACCGCGACACCCTCGCGGGCACGGTCCGGTTCGCCAAGGCCTGCGAGCGGGCAGGTGTGCGGCCGCTCTTCGGGGTGGAGCTCGCGGTCACCCCCGCCGGACGTGCACAGGGCGACGGGCGTACGCACCGGCTGCGGACCCCGGTCCGCGGTGGTGCCTTTGTCGATGAATCCGCCCCCCGGGTCACCTTCCTCGCCCGCGACGGAGCGCAGGGCTGGGCCGAACTGTGCCGCCTCGTCACCGCCTCCCACGCCGCCGTCCCCGACGGTGGCCGGCCCCTGCTCGACCGGTCCTCGCTGCCCGCCGAAGGACTCACCGTGCTGCTCGGCCCGGCCTCCGAGGTGGGCAGGGCGCTGGCCGCGGGCCGTCCCGACCGGGCCGCCGTCCTGCTCGCCCCCTGGCGGGAGCTGTACGGCGACGGTCTGCGGCTCGAAGCCGTCCACCACGGCCGGGACGGCACCGGACCCGGTTCACTGCGGCTCGCCGCCCGTACCGTGGGCTTCGCCGCCGAGCAGGGGATACGGGCCGTGCTGACCAACGCCGTCCGGTACGCCGACGCGGGGCAGGGCCCGGTCGCCGATGTGCTCGACTCGGCCCGCGGGCTCGTCCCCGTCGACCCGCGCCGCGCCCCGCTCGACAGCGGTGAGCGCTGGCTCAAGGGCGCCCGCGCGATGGCCGAGGCCGCCGAGCGGATCACCTCCGCCGCCGGACTCGGCCCCGGCGCGGGGGCCCGGCTGCTCGCGGAGACCCGGCACACCGCCGACGCCTGCGCCGTCGACCCCGAGGGCGACATCGGCCTCGGCTCCGTCCACTTCCCCGAACCGCATCTCGTCGGCGCCGGCCGCCGCACCGCCCAGCGGGTGCTGGCCTCCCGTGCCGCCGCCGGCATGGTGCTGCGCGGCTACGACCGCAGGCCCGGCTACTGGGACCGGATGCACCACGAGCTGGACATCATCGCCCACCACGGCTTCGCCTCGTACTTCCTGACCGTCGCCCGAGTGGTCGACGACGTGAGGGAGATGAAGGTACGGGTGGCCGCCCGCGGCTCCGGGGCGGGCTCCCTGGTCAACCACCTCCTCGGCATCGCCCACGCCGACCCGGTCGAGCACGGGCTGCTGATGGAGCGCTTCCTGTCCAAGCGCCGCTTCGTGCTGCCCGACATCGACATCGACGTCGAGTCGGCCCGCCGCCTCGACGTCTACCGCGCGATCATCGGCCGCTTCGGCGCCGAACGGGTCGCCACCGTCGCCATGCCCGAGACCTACCGGGTGCGTCACGCCATCCGGGACGTCGGCGCCGCGCTCTCGATGAACCCGGCCGAGACCGACCGGCTCGCCAAGGCCTTCCCGCACATCCGGGCCCGCGACGCCCGCGCGGCCATGGAGGAACTGCCCGAACTGCGCGAGGTGGCGAGGGCGCAGGAGAAGTACGGGCGGCTGTGGGAACTGGTGGAGGCGCTGGACGGGCTGCCGCGCGGTATCGCCATGCACCCGTGCGGGGTCCTCCTCTCCGACGCCTCGCTGCTGCGCCGCACCCCCGTCATGCCCACCAGCGGCGAGGGCTTCCCGATGGCGCAGTTCGACAAGGAGGACGTGGAGGACCTCGGGCTGCTCAAGCTCGATGTGCTGGGCGTACGGATGCAGTCGGCGATGGCGCACGCGGTCACGGAGGTGAAGCGGGCCTCGGGGCGGGAGGTGGACCTGGACGCCGTGCCGCCGGGTGACCCGGAGACGTACCGGCTGATCAGGACCGCTGAGACACTGGGCTGCTTCCAGATCGAGTCGCCCGGCCAGCGTGATCTGATCGGCAGGCTCCAGCCGGCCGGCTTCCACGACCTGGTCGTCGACATATCGCTCTTCCGGCCCGGTCCGGTCGCCGCCGACATGGTGCGGCCGTTCATCGAGGCCCGGCACGGCCGGGCGCCCGTCCGCTATCCGCACCCCGACCTGGAGGGGCCGCTGCGCGAGACCTACGGGGTGGTGGTCTTCCACGAGCAGATCATCGAGATGGTCGACATCATGACCGGCTGTGGCCGGGATGAGGCCGACCGGGTCCGGCGCGGACTCTCCGACCCCGAGTCGCAGGGCCGGATCAGGCTCTGGTTCGCACAGCACGCGGCGGCCCGGAAATACGGCGCCGAAGTGATCGCCCGCGCCTGGGAGATCATCGAGGCGTTCGGCAGCTACGGCTTCTGCAAGGCGCACGCGGTCGCCTTCGCGGTGCCGACGTACCAGTCGGCATGGCTGAAGGCGCACCACCCGGCGGCCTTCTACGCCGGGCTGCTCACCCACGACCCCGGGATGTACCCGAAGCGGCTGCTGCTCGCCGACGCGCGGCGGCGCGGGGTGCCGGTGCTGCCGCTGGACGTGAACCGGTCGGCGGCCGCCCATCGAATCGAACTGATGTCTGATCGTGAGGCGGAGAGGGAGGTCTGGGGTCTGCGGCTGGCGCTCTCGGACGTCCACGGCATCAGCGCGGCCGAGGTCGCCCGGATCGAGGCCGGACAGCCCTACACCTCGCTGCTGGACTTCTGGCAGCGGGCCCGTCCGGGCAAGCCGGCCGCCGAACGGCTGGCCCAGGTCGGCGCGTTGGACGCGTTCGGCGCCAACCGCCGTGATCTGCTGCTGCATCTGTCCGAGCTGCACCGCGCCCAGCGGGGCGCGGGTTCCGGCGGCGCGGGCGCGCAGCTCCCGCTCGGCGGTGGGCACCGGACCGGCTCCATCGGCCTGCCCGACCTCAACGAGGCGGAGCGGCTCAGTGCCGAGCTGGGCGTGCTGAGCATGGATGTCTCACGCCATCTGATGAGCGATCACCACGCCTTCCTGGAGGAGCTCGGAGCGGTCTCCGCCAAGCGGCTGCGCGAGGCACGGCACGGGGAGACCGTGCTGGTCGCGGGCGCCAAGGCGGCCACCCAGACCCCGCCGGTCCGCTCCGGGCGCCGGGTCGTCTTCACCACCCTGGACGACGGTACGGGCCTGGTCGACCTGGCGTTCTTCGACGACAGCCACGCCGCCTGCGCGTACACCGTCTTCCACTCCTGGCTGCTGCTGGTGCGCGGGGTGGTCCAGCGGCGCGGGCCGCGGAGCCTGAGCGTGGTCGGCGCCGCCGCCTGGAATCTGGCCGAGCTGGCCGAACTGCGGCGCACCGGCGGGCTCGACGCGGTCGCGGCCCGGCTGGCGCAGGAGCCCGCGCCGGAGGCGACCGGCCCGGAGGGGGAGGCGCCCGCCGACGGCGACGGCCGCCGCATCCGGATGCCCACCGGTTACGAGATGAACCCCTGGGCGGACCTCCAGCCGCCCGGTGAGGGGACGCCCACCGGACGGAAGCTGTGGCACCAGAGCCCGGGGAGCGCGGGATGAGCGAGCAGCCCGAAACCCTCCAGCCCGCAATCCTCTGTCTGCGGTTTCGCCGGGTCGGCGGCGGCGCTCCGGACGGGGCCGGCTACGCGGGGTTGCTGGCCCTGCTCGGTTCGTTCACCCCGGCCGTGGAGGCGGCGCCGCCCGACGGGGCGCTCGCCGATGTGCGGGGCGCGCTGCGCTACTTCGGGCGGGACGCGGCCGGCCTGGCCGCGGTGGTCCGGGTCCGCGCGCTGGCCCTGCACGGGGTGGACTGCGCGATCGGGGCCGCCGAGAACCCGATGCTGGCGCGGATGGCGGCGCGGCGGGCCGTGCCCGGGACGACCTTCGTGGTGCCCGTCGGCGGGGCCGCCGCCTTCCTCGCGGACCGGCCGGCCGCCGCACTGGACGGCGTCGGGGCCGCGACGGCCCGCACCCTGTGCGGATACGGGCTCGACTCCGTCGGCCGGATCGCGGCCGCCCCGCTCGGCACCCTCCAGCGGATCACCGGGGTGCGGACCGGGCGCGAGCTGTGGGAGCGGTCGCGGGGCATCGACCGTACGGCGGTGGTGCCGAACGCCGCCGCCCGGTCGGTCGCCGCCGAACGCACCTTCCCGCGCGACGAGCTGGGCCGGGAGCGGCAGCGGCGCGCGCTCATGTCGCTCACCGAGGAACTGGGGGCGAGGATGCGCGGCGAGGGGCAGGTGTGCCGCTCGCTCGCGGTCTCCGTGCGCTATGCCGACCGGACCGGTTACTCGACGCTGACCCGCAGCCGTACGCTCCGCGAGCCCACCGCCCACTCCGCGGAGCTCACCGCGCTCGCGTACCGGATCCATGACTCGTTCGCCCTGCAGCGGGCCCGGGTGCGGGGGATCGCCCTGCGCGCCGAGGGGCTCGGTGACGCCGGGCGGGCCGCGCACCAGCTGACGTTCGATCCGGTGGACGAACGGGCGCGGCGGATCGAGGCGGTGGCGGACCGGCTGCGGGCCAGATTCGGACCGCAGGCCGTGATGCCGGGGCGACTCGCGGCCTGAACCTCGGGCCGCGGAGTGTCCTGAAGCTACGGTTACCACCGCGTCAGTTTTTACCGACGCGTAACTTCCCAGGCAACCTTACTCGTGCGTAAGTTGGCATGAGCACGCAGAACATCGTCAGAACTTGTGGTCCGGGCCGCAGGGTGCACAGACATCGCAACTCCCTTGAGCCGCAAGGAGAACACACGATGCTGCCCTGGACCCGTGCGCCGCGCACCCCACGAGCGCGCAGAATCCTCGCCGCACTGCTCCTCGCAGTCGCCGCGGTCGCCACCCCCACGGCCACTGCCGCTGCGGCCACCCCCACCGCCGCCACGGCCACCTCGCGTGGCTGGAACGACTACTCCTGCAAACCCTCCGCAGCCCACCCCCGGCCGGTCGTCCTGGTCCACGGAACCTTCGGGAACTCGGTCGACAACTGGCTCGTCCTCGCCCCCTACCTGGTGAACCGGGGCTACTGCGTCTACTCGCTCGACTACGGGCAGCTCCCCGGTGTGCCGCTCTTCAACGGCCTGGGACCGATCGACAAGTCGGCCGGGCAGCTCGCGGTCTTCGTCGACAAGGTGCTCGCCTCCACCGGGGCGCCCAAGGCGGACATCGTCGGCCACTCCCAGGGCGGCATGATGCCGAACTACTACCTGAAGTTCCTCGGCGGGGGAGCCAAGGTGAACGCCATGATCGGGCTCGCGCCCGACAACCACGGCACCACCCTCCTGGGCCTGACCAAGCTGCTCCCGTACTTCCCCGGCGCCGAGGACCTGCTCAACGCCGGCACGCCCGGACTCGCCGACCAGGTGGCCGGATCCCCCTTCGTCACCAAGCTCAACGCGGGCGGCGACACCGTGCCCGGCGTGCACTACACCGTCATCTCGACCAGGTACGACGAGGTCGTGACCCCGTACCGGACGCAGTTCCTGGACGGGCCCGACGTGCACAACGTCCTGCTCCAGGACCTGTGCCCGGCCGACCTGTCCGAGCACGTCGCGATCGGGACCGTGGACCGGGTCGCCTACCACGAGGTGGCGAACGCCCTGGACCCGGCGCACGCCACCCGGACCACCTGCGCCTCGGTCGTCGGATAGGGCCTTTCGTCCGGATCGGGCCGGGACCGGACGGCCCCGGGAGCGCCCGGGGCCGTCCGCCCGCTCAGCGGCCGCGCCGTGCGCTGGGGACGGCCCGGCGCCTGACCGAGGCGAACAGTGCGGCCGCGCCCACGGCGAGCGCGGCCGCGCCGCCGATCGTCAGGTACGACGTGCCGCTGCCGCCACCCGTCTCGGCGAGGCCGGGGCCGCCCGTGGCGGGTGCGACGGAGGCGCTGTCCGGCTCGGGGGCGTTGGCCGCCGCACTGGGAGTGCCGGCCGCCTCCGTGACCGCCGCGCCCGTATCGGCGTCGTCGTCACCGTGGCCGCCGTGCTCCACCGACGACTTGGCCTCGGCCCCGGTGATCTCCTGCTCGGACGGGGCGGACGCGGACGGAGCCGGAACCGCGGCGACCGACCCGCTTCCGCCCGCGTCGCCGCTGCCCGCAGCGCCCTTGTCCGCACCGCCGAAGACCACGTCGGAGCAGGCGTAGAACGCTTCCGGTGAGTCGGAGCGCTGCCAGACGGTGTAGATCAGCTGCCGTCCCGCGCGCTTCGGCACGGTGCCGTCGAAGACGTACGACCCGTCCACCAGCTTCGGGTCGGTCGCTCCCGCGAACGGCCTCTCCTCCAGGTCCGACCACTTCAGCGGCTTCGCCGGGTCGTAGCCGGCCGTGGTGAGATACAGCGCGAAGGAGCCCCTGTGCGGGGCGGTGGCCCGGAAGCGGAAGGTGTGGCTGCCCGCCGCCAGCTTCGTCGCCGGCCAGTCCGCGCGCGGCAGATCGAGCCCCTTGAACTTGTCGTTGCCCGCGCTGCACAGCTTGCCGTCCGGGATCAACTGCCGGTGCTTGCCCGCCGCGTTGGCGATGTTGACGCCGTTCCAGTCGTACAGCGCCTGGGTGCCGGCCGCCGCGACCGCCGCCACGCAGGCCGCGGACCGCGGGTGTTCGGGCCCTTCGGCGAAACAGGCCGAGACCCGGCTGACCGGGTCCGACAGCGAGCCGTGCGCCGAGGCCGGGGCCGCGGCCAGAACGGTCAGCGCGAGCGGTGCCGCACCGAGCACGGCGATACCGGCGGCCCTGCGACGGGCGGTGGTGATGACGGCCATGGTGGCGGTACTCCTTCGGCGGTCCACGTCTGGTGTGTGCAAGCTAGCTGCCGCCAGGCCCCGGACCGGCCTCGGAACGGGCCTGGTGGCGATCGTTATGACGGTCTTAAGGAGCCCCTCAGAATCGATTAAGAACGACCGGCCCGGATCGCGGTCCCCGATTGCCCCGGACCGAATTCAGCCGCTGTCAGAGGCAGATGGCACGATCGGTGCATGACGACGATCGACTGGGACTCCGCCGCCGATTCCTTCGACGAGGAGCCCGACCACGGTCTGCTCGACCCCGTGGTCCGGCACGCCTGGGCGCAGCGGCTGGAGAGCTGGCTGCCCCGGGAGCGTGCCGAGGTTCTCGACCTGGGGTGCGGCACCGGAAGCCTGGCGCTGCTCGTCGCCGGGCAGGGGCACCGGGTCACCGCGGTGGACCGCTCGCCGCGCATGGTGGAGCAGGCGCGCGCCAAGCTGGCCGGGACGGGCACCGAGGTGCTGGCCGGGGACGCCGCCGCGCCGCCCGTCGGCAAGCAGCGGTTCGATGTGATCCTGGCCCGGCACGTGGTGTGGCTGCTGTCCGACCCGGCGGCGGTCCTGCGGCACTGGTTCGGTCTGCTGCGGCCCGGCGGCAGGCTGGTGCTGATCGAGGGCGTGTGGAACGGGGTCGGGCTGTCCGCCGGGCAGCTCACCGCGCTGCTCGCCCCGTTCACCGAGCGCATCCACCACGAGCGGCTCTCCGGCGACCGTGATCTCTGGGGCAAGGACGTCGACGACGAGCGCTACGCCCTGGTCGCCCGTGCCGAACCGCCGCGCCGGCACACCGAGGTCGTGGACGTGCATCTGATCCTGCGGCGCGGCTCCGACGTCCTGCTCGCCCGCCGAGCCGGTACGGGGTACGCGGACGGGCTGCTGCACGCCCCGTCCGGACATGTCGAGGACGGCGAGGACGTCCGCGAGGGCATGATCCGCGAGGCGGCCGAGGAGACCGGGATCGCCCTCGATCCGGAGGAGTTGCGGGTGGCCCTCGTCATGCAGCACCGGGGGCCCGGCGGCACTCCCCGGACCGGCTGGTTCTTCGAGGCGGAGTACGACCCGGCCCGGCCGCCGTACAACCGCGAACCGGACAAGTGCTCGGAGCTGGCGTGGTTTCCGCTGGCCGCCCTTCCGGACGACATGGTCGCGTACTGCCGGGCCGGACTCGACGGCTACCGGGCGGGGGAGCGCTTCCTGATCCACTGGCACGAGGACGGCGACACCGTCGCGTACGAACCGCGCGGACCGCGCCGTGCGGTCCCGCTGCCGGGCGGCGGGGTCCGCACCGGACGGGTCCACCACATCGAGCTGTGGGTGCCCGATCTGGCGGCGGCCGAGACGGGGTGGGGCTGGCTCCTCGGCGAGCTGGGCCATGTCCCGTACCAGCGGTGGGCGCACGGGCGCAGCTGGCGGCGGGGTGACAGCTACGTCGTGATCGAGCAGTCGCCCGACCTGGTCCCCGGAGCGCACGAGCGGTGCCGTCCCGGCCTCAACCACCTGGCGTTCCACGTGGCGGACCGGGCAGCCCTCGACGCACTGGTGGCCCGCGCTCCTGAGCACGGCTGGCGGCTGCTCTTCACGGACCGTCACCCTCACGCGGGCGGCGACGGACACGTGGCCGCCTACCTGGAGGACGCGGCGGGGTACGAGGTGGAGCTGGTGGCCGGCTGAGGGGCCCTCGGCCGGGCCGGCGGTGCGGGGGGCTCCGCCGGGCCCGGCGGTGCGGGGCGCTCAGCCCAGCAGGCCGGCGAAACCCTCCGGGGTACGGGCGAGGCGTTCCAGCTCGTCCAGCGCCTCGACGGCGGCACGTGCCGCCTCCGGGTCTCGATCGGCCAGTCCGCTCTCCTCGAACTCGTCCTCGTCCAGCCGCAGTACGCCGGAACGGTCCGCCGACACCCACAGATCGAGGTCCAGGTCCTCCACGACCAGCTCGCCGTCCCGCAGCACGGCCGGGCGGGTCACATCGCAGTACCAGCCCTTGAGTTCGCCCGCGCCGCTGCGGACCTCCTTCACCGCGAACCAGGCGTCGCGCCAGTAGTGCTCGGTGAGCACATCACCCGGCTCGAAGCGTACGAAGCCGAAGTCGCGGACCCGGGCGGAGGCCCAGGGCGCCCGTACCGTCACCCGGGTGCCGTTGTCGGCGAGCAGGGCGGCCGGGTAGCTGATCTTGGCCTTTCCGGCCTTGACCAGGACGACGGTCAGTCCGGCTTCAGCCGAGGTGGCGGACATAACGTACCTCCGTGGCACAGATCTCGTAGCCGAACCAGCGGTTGATCGCCAGCATCGGACCGTTGTCGGCGTCGTTGCCGGTGTACGCGTCGGTGTACCCGGCGGCGCGCGCCCGGTGCAGCGAGTCGTTCTTGGCGAGCTTCGCCAGCCCGCGGCCGCGGTACGCCCGCCGGGTGCCGGTCATTCCCGACCAGTAGCGGCCCGCGCCGTCGCACTCCGCCGCGCTGAACGCCGCGACCTCGCCGTCGACCACCGCCACCGAGGTCAGCCGGTGGTCGAGCGCGGGACCGCGCCAGGTCTCGGCGAGCCACCTCTCGTAGTCCGACGGCTGGGCCGGTGTGTCGCTGGGCTCGTCCGCGGTGGTCTCGGCGTCCGCCTCGAAGAGCGGTCGCGGGTCGTCGTCGAAATCGGCGCCGGTCCGCAGCTCGACACCGGCCGGGAGCTCCTGACGGGGCGGCAGCGTGCCGCCCGCCAGATCCAGATGCATGAAGTGCGCCGGCCGGCTCGGGGCGTAGCCGCGCCGCTCGGCGAACGCCCGGTCGCCGGGGGTGTCCAGCACCCAGCTGTAGACCTCGGTCGCACCGGACAGAGCCAGATGCTCCTCGGCCGTGCGCAGCAGCAGTGTGCCCGCGCCCCGGCCGGTCCGCTCCGGATGGACGTGCGGATTGCAGGACGACTGACCGGGCCTGGGGCTCTCATGGGCCAGACCCGCCTGGGCCGTTCCGATGATCTCGCCGTCCTCCTCCGCGACCAGCAGGCGGTAGCGCTTGTCGGGATGGGCGGTCGCCAGGCTGAAGACGACCGCTTCCGGTGTGGTCACCAAGAACGGGAGTGCCGCGCGGCGCACCCGTACCCAGTCCTCGGCGTCGGCGGGCCGGAAGTCGCGCACGATGACAGTCATGCGCCGGACCGTATCCGGAGCCACGGCCCGGCCGCCCGTGATTTTCCGGCGACGGGGGATGCCGCGCCTTGCCTGCTTGCTTGTCTGCCTGCGTGACGTGGGACATGTCCTGTCACCCCTTGGGTTCAAGTGGCATGGATCGGGGCGCTGTTGATCCGGGCGGCCTCGCACGGGAGGCGCTGCGGCCGAAGAGGGCGGGAGGCGTCGGCGGGGCAGGGGCGACGGCTCCGGGCGGTGGGGGGAGAATCGGGCCGTGACTCTGAAGATCTCCGTTGACCCGGATTCCGGCACCGCCCCGTACGAGCAGCTGCGCACGCAGATCTCCGAACTGGCCCGCTCCGGCGCGCTGCCGGTGGGCTACAGACTTCCGACCGTACGCGGCTTCGCCGAGGAGCTGGGCCTCGCCGCCAACACGGTCGCCAAGGCCTACCGGGCCCTGGAGGCGGACGGGGTGATCGAGACGCGGGGGCGCAACGGGACGTTCGTCGCCGCCGCGGGGGACGCGGCAGACCGCAACGCGGCTTCCGCCGCGCGGGAGTACGCGGAACAGGCCCGGCGGCTGGGGGTCTCCCGCGCGCGGGCGCTCGCGCTGGCGCAGGACGCGGTGCGGGCGGTGTACGCGGGCTGAGCGAGGGCGGCCCGGTGCGGTGCCCTCCATCGCCGGACGGACGTGGACCTGTGCCGCGCGGGCTCGGCCCGCTCTCAGAGGTACAGGCCCGCGTCCGCGCCCGAGTCCTGCCTGGGGACCGACGCGGGGCCCGTGCCGCGGCGCAGCGCGTACAGCTCCGCCAGGGTCGCGCCCTCGTGGGACACGTCGCGGCTCAGGCCCTCGTCCGTGCCCAGCCAGGCCACCGACTCCTTGCGGGTCAGCGGGCCCACCTCGATCCGGGCCAGGCAGCGGCCCGGCCTGACGACCGCCGGGTGCAGGCGCTCCAGGTCCTCGTTGGTGGTCACCCCGACGAGGACATTGCGGCCCTGGCCCAGCAGTCCGTCCGTGAGGTTCAGCAGCCGGGACAGCGCCTGACCGGCCGTGTGCTTGGCCTCGCCCCGGATCAGCTCGTCGCAGTCCTCCAGGAGCAGCAGCCGCCAGCGGCCCTTCGCCGTGCCGTCGTCCTCTCCGATCGCGATGTCCATCAGGTAGCCGACGTCGTTGAAGAGCCGTTCGGGATCGAGTACGCAGTCGACCTGGCACCAGTCCCGCCAGGACCGCGCCAAGGTGCGCAGCGCGGAGGTCTTGCCGGTGCCCGGCGGACCGTGCAGCAGGAGCAGCCGGCCCGCGATGTCGTCCGGGGTGACCTTCATCAGCCGGTCCATGGCATCGGCCACCGGTGCGGTGTAGTTGGTGCGGACCTCGTCCCAGGCGCCGGCCGTGATCTGCCGGGTGGTGCGGCACGGGCCGCGGCGCGGCGACACGTGCCAGAAGCCCATGGTCACGTTCTCGGGCTGCGGATCGGGTTCGTCCCGGGCGCCGTCCGTCGCTTCGCCGAGCACCTTCTGGGCCAGTTCGGGGGTGGTCGCGGTGACCGTGACGTCGGCGCCGCGGTTCCACCGTGAGACGAGCAGCGTCCAGCCCTCGCCCTCGGCGAGCATGGCGCTGCGGTCGTCGTCACGGGCGGCTCGCAGCACCGTGGCGGCCGGGGGCAGCAGCGTCGCCCCGCTCCTGACCCGGTCCAGGGAGGTGCTGTGCGAGTACGACTGCTCGCCCGTCGCGAAGCGGCCGAGGAACAGCGCGTCGACGACGTCGGACGGGGAGTCGCTGTCGTCGACGGTGAGCCGGATCGGCAGAGCGGACTCGGGGTTGGCAGGCATGGCGCCCATGATCCGGCACCGGCGCACCCGGCGCACCCGGGTTTCGCCACCTTTCGCCGCGCCACCCGCGCGCCGGAGTGACGCGCCCTCAGGGGACCGGCGCCCAAAGCTCATCCGATGGACTTGGCATGAACACTTCCGGAATGGCCGTCCCTGCTGCTACCACGTATGTGGCAGAGATCCTGCTGGTCGGTCCAACGGAGGTCCCATGAAAATGTCCAGACTCGTGGCGTTCTCGTCCTCACTGCTGTTCGGTGCCGTCATCGCCCTCACCGGGGCGGCCACCGCGAACGCCGCTCCGTCCGTTCAGGCCGTCGACTATGTCGCCCTCGGTGACTCGTACTCCTCGGGGGTCGGCTCCGGCAGCTACATCAGCTCCAGTGGGGACTGCAAGCGCAGCACCCTCGCCTATCCCTCGCTCTGGGCGGCCGCCCACTCGCCCGCCTCCTTCGCCTTCACCGCCTGCTCCGGGGCCCGTACCGGCGACGTGACAGCCGGTCAGCTCGGACCGCTCAGCCCCTCGACCGACCTCGTCTCCATCTCCATCGGCGGCAACGACGCCGGATTCTCCGATGTCATGACGACCTGCGTCCTCCAGTCGGAGGCCACCTGTCTCAACCGGATCGCCACCGCCCGCAGCTATGTGGACTCCACGCTGCCGGGCAAGCTCGACTCGGTGTACTCGGCGATCAGCGCCAAGGCTCCGTCCGCCCACGTCGTCGTCCTCGGCTACCCGCGCTTCTACAAGATCGGCGGCAGCTGCGTCGTCGGTCTGAGTGACAAGGTGCGCACCGCCATCAACGGTGCGTCCGACTATCTGAACGCCGCCACCGCCAAGCGTGCGGCCGACCACGGCTTCACCTTCGGTGACGTCGCGGGGAAGTTCACCGGGCACGAGATCTGCTCGGGAAGCGCCTGGCTGCACAGCCTCAACTGGCTCGACATCGGCGAGTCGTACCACCCCTTCGCCGCCGGGCAGTCCGGTGGCTATCTGCCGGTCCTCAACTCGGTCGCCTGACACCGGCGCCGACGCCCTTCCGCCATCCGCTTCGGCTGTCCGCCGGGGAGGAGGTCCCGCAGGCAGGGGCCTCCTTCCGGGTACCTTCCGCGGATCGGGCCCGGGGTGTCCGGTCGCTGACGCTCTGTCCAACTCGCCCTGGAATCGGGCATATTCGGAGAACGGTCGTCAACCTCCGTATGTGTGTGCTCAATCCTGTGCCCGGGATACACGGGTGTCGTCGCGGGGGGTTAGGGTTAACCTGCCCGGGCCGGGTGCCCTCGTACGGGTGGGGAGTGACATGGAACAGATAACGGTGCGCAGCAGGCCGCGAGTGCCTGCTATTACCTGCGGGAGCGGAGCGACGAGTTCGCGCCTCGACCGCCATCTCGCGGTGCTGGGCGGCCCTGTCGTCCCGCAGCGCGATTCCGCGGAGGCGACGATGCTGATGCGCGAGCTGACCTCGCGCGACGCCGCGCACACACGCCGGAGCAAGAGTGCGCGGGTCTCGCTCTTCGCGCCTCTGCGACGACTGCGACGCTCGCTCTTCGGCAGCCGCCGCTGATCCGACGGCCCCGGTCCAGGTATCGCGCTGCTGCCCGCTCTTCCGTCATCCCCGGAGCCGGCAGTGGCGCGTCGCCATGTCCGCGTGAGGCCCTTGGTGCGGCGTCGGCGCGTACCGGTTGACGGTGAAGTGGGTGTCGAGGTAATTCGGTGTCGAAGTACTTCTGGACTGACCGCATGCCCGAGAAGCGAGCCGCGCGTCTGAGTCCCGACGAGCGAAGGGCGCAACTGGTATCGATTGGCGTGGACATGCTCGCCGATTGCTCGCTGGACGAGCTCTCCACCGACGATGTGGCGCGCCGCGCCGGTATCTCCCGGGGGCTGCTCTTCCACTACTTCGATTCCAAGCGGGACTTCTACCGCTGCGTGGTCCGGCGGGAGTGCGACGACTTCGCCGCGGCCACGGAACCGGACCCCTTGCTGGAGCCCGTCCCCTGGCTGCGGTCGTTCATCGCCGGATTCGCGGCGTACGTCACGGAGCACCGCAAGGTCTATCTCGCTCTGGTCCGCGGCGCAGGCGGCAGCCATCCCGCGGTGGAGGACATCGTCGAGTCCACCCGCGCCACCCTGGCCCGGCGGGTGGAGGAGGGTCAACGGCGGCTCGGGATGCCGGATTCGCCGCGGCTGCTCGTCGCGGCCCGGGCCTGGATGGCCTTCGCGGAGGAGGCCGTCACCAACTGGCCGCCCGACGGACCGGATGCCCTCGCGGAGCTCGGCGCGTTCTTGGAGTCGAGCTTTGTCTCTCTGCTGGGTGCGCTCGACCGGCCGGCCGCGCTGACCGGCTGAGAGGCTGTCGGGTGACCGGTGGCCTCCGCGGCCGTCCGGCCCGTCACTCGCCGCCGCGCGCGTACCGGCGTACGGACAGCGGCACGGCGAGGGCGAGCAGCGCCGCCGACCAGAGCAGTGACCCGGCCACCGGGTGGACGACCGGCCAGGCGGCGTCGGCGGCCGGTGCGGCGTTGCCGAAGAGATCGCGGGTGGCCGCGGCGACGGCGCTGATCGGGTTCCACTCCGCGAGGGTGCGCAGCCAGCCCGGCAGATTCCCGGTCGGGATGTACGCGCTGGAGAGCAGCGGCAGGATGAACGTGGCGGAGCCCAGCTGGCCGGCCGCCTCCTCGCTGCGGATCAGCAGCCCGAGCCAGCAGCCCACCCACGCGGTGGCGAACCGGAACAGCAGGAGCAGTCCGAACGCCCCCAGCGCGGCGGCCGGGCCGCCCTCGATCCGCCAGCCCACCGCGAGCCCGGCCAGGGCCAGCGGGATCATGCCGACGGCCGTGGTCAGCAGGTCGGCCGCGGTCTGCCCGAACGGCACGGCGGACCGGCTCATCGGCAGGGTGCGGAACCGGTCCATCACGCCCCGATGGCAGTCCTGCGCGGACTGGAACATCCCGGTCATGATGCCGTTCGCCGCGGTCGCCGCCAGCAGACCCGGCACCAGGAAGGCCCGGTACTCCTGGCCCGGCACGGCCAGGGCGCTGCCGAAGACGTACCCGAAGAACAGCAGCATCGTGATCGGCATGGTCTGGGTCAGGATCAGTACGCCCGGGGCCGCCTTGATCCGTTGCAGGTGGCGGCCCAGTACGGCCAGTCCGTCCGCGACGGGTGTGCTCGCGTTCCCGGCGGTGCCCGCGACGGGCCGCTCCGCCACGAGTGTGTTGCCGCTCATGCCGCCATCTCCTTCGTCGGTGGGACGGTGCGGCCGGTGTCACGGCCGGTCAGGCGCAGGAAGACCTCGTCCAGGGTGGGCGGCCGCAGACTCGCGTCGATCACCGCCGCGCCCGCCGCGTCCAGTTCGCGGACGATCCGGGGGAGCGTGAGCGTGGGGTCGGAGGCGACGACACCCACCGTGCGGCGCTCGTGGTCCAGGACCGGTTCGGCGCCTGTCAGCCGGTCCAGGACGGCCGCGGCCGCGGCGAGTGCCGACGGATGGCCGACGACCACCTCGGCGTAGCTGCCGATCTGCGCCTTCAGCTCGGCCGGGGTGCCCCGGTGGGCCGTCCGGCCGCTGTCGACGAGCACGATGTCGTCGGCCAGCTGATCGGCCTCCTCCAGATACTGCGTGGTGAGCAGGACGGTGGTGCCGGCGCCCGCCAGCTCCCGTACCGCTGTCCAGATCTGGTTGCGGCTGTGCGGGTCGAGCCCGGTGGTCGGCTCGTCCAGGAACAGCACGTGCGGCCGGGCCAGCAGGCTGGCGGCGAGGTCCAGCCGGCGGCGCATCCCGCCGGAGTAGGTGCGGGCCGGGCGGTCGGCCGCGTCGGCGAGCCCGAAGCGTTCGAGGAGGTCCTCGGTCCGGCTCCGGACGGCCTCGCCGCGGAACCCCAGCAGCCTGGCGAAGAGCCGCAGGTTCTGACGGCCGGACAGCTCGCCGTCGACCGAGGCGCTCTGCCCCGTGACGCCGATCGCCGCCCGGACCGCACCGGCTTCGCGCACCACGTCGTGACCGGCGATCCGGGCGCTGCCCCCGTCGGGCGCGGTCAGCGTGGTGAGCACCCGGACAGCGGTGGTCTTGCCGGCGCCATTGGGCCCCAGCACCCCGCAGACGGTGCCTTCGGCCACGGCCAGATCGAGGCCGCGCAGTGCGTGCACCTCGCCGTAGCGCTTTTCCAGACCTTCACTAAGTACGGTGTACGTAGTTGTCATGGTGTAACCGTAGCGCACTACGTACGGTGTACGTAACTACCATGGTGGTCGAGGTGATGATCAATGGTGGAGCGACCCGCTGTACCCGAAGTGATCTGGGCGCGTCCGGAGCGGTCCGGCCGCGGGCCGAAGCCCGCGTACCACCGTGCGGACATCGCGGCGGCCGCCGTGCGCATCGCGGACGCGGAGGGCCTTGACGCGGTGTCGATGCGGAAGGTGGCGGCCGAGCTGGGCTGCGGCACGATGTCGCTGTACAACTACGTGCCCCGTAAGGAGGACCTGTACGAGCTGATGCTCGACGCGGTCAGCGCCGGCTACGACTACCCGGAGCCCTCCGGCGACTGGCGCGCCGACATCCTCGCCCTCGCCCGTCAGGCCCGGGAGATGATGCACCGCCACACCTGGGTGCCCCGGCTGATGTCACCCGTGTACGGATTCAGCCCGAACATCCTGCGCTATCTGGAATACACGCTGAGCTGCCTGGACGGCGTCGACGCACGGTTCGGCGCGAAGATGGAACTCGTCGCCATGGTCAGCGGCGTGGTCACCACTTACGCCGCCCATGAGATCGCCACGGCGGAGCGCGGCCGCTCGCTGCCCTGGACCGAGGAGCAGGAACAGGCCGCCCGCACCGGCTATCTGATGAGTCAGATGTCGACCGGGAAGTACCCGCGCCTGGCGGCGGGATTCGCCGAGGACGCCGGGCCGGTCGACGAGGAGAAGCTCTTCGACCGGGCGATCGGCCGGCTACTGGACTCGTTCGGCCGCTAGGCCGTGTTCGATCACGCGCTCGTGAGAGTGCGTGGAGTCGTGCCGCGGCCGGGACCGCTCCCCGGAGCGCGCTGCCCATCACGGGAGGTGAGGCGCTCGGGGAGCGGTGCCCGAACCGGGGCTGGGTCAGCGGGTGACCATGAGCTTGCGGACGCCGTAGTTGGTACCGGTGAAGTCCATGGGGACTTCCTCCAGCGGGGTGGCGAGCCGCAGGTTGGGGAAGCGCTGGAAGAGCTTGGGCAGGACGGTCCTGAGTTCGGCGCGGGCGACGTTCTGGCCGAGGCAGGCGTGGACGCCGTAGCCGAAGCCCATGTGGCGGACCATCTTGCGGTCGATGTCGAGGGTGTCGGGGTCCTGGAAGGTACGGGGGTCGCGGTTGGCGGCGTTCATCGCGACGACGACCAGGTCGCCCTTCTTGACGGGGGCACCGGCGAGTTCGAGGTCTTCCTTGGCGACGCGGCCCAGGCCGAACTGGACGATGGTGAGGTAGCGCATCAGCTCCTCGACCGTGGTGCCGATCTTCCCCGGGTGTGCCAGCATCTGCTCGCGCTGCTCGTGGTGGGTGAGCAGGGTGAGGGTGGACAGGCCCATCATGGCGGCCGTCGTGTCGTGTCCGGCGAACAGCAGCAGCACACCGAGGCCGATGAGCTGCTTCTCGGTCAGCGCCGCCTCGTCGCCGTCGGTCTTGTGGATCAGTTCGGCGAGGATGCCGTCCCTGGCTCCGGTGCGGCGCTTGTCGGCGACGAGCTCGGTGATGTAGCCGATGAGCCAGTGGGCGCCCTTGTCGCGTTCCTCACGGCTCTTGGCCATGTCCATGAGATCGACGGTGGCCTCGTGGAAGCCGTCGCGGTCCTCGTAGGGGACGCCGAGCAGTTCACAGATCACCAGGCAGGGAATGGGCAGGGCCATGGCCTGGACGAAGTCGAAGGTCTCGGGGCCGGCGGCGATGGCGTCCAGGTGCTCGTCAACGACTTTTTCGAGGTAGGGCTGGAGCTTGTTCTGCACGGCCTTGGGCGTGAAACGGGCGGTGAGCAGGCGGCGGTAGGCGCCGTGCTCGGGCTCATCCATCATCACGAAGCCGGCGTCGAAGGGGGCGTCCTCACCGGCCTCGGCAACCTCCCCCTCTGGGGTGTCGTGGCGCGGGCGCCTGGCGCTCAGGCGCGGGTCGGTGAAGACCTGGCTGCCTTCCTCGAAGCGGGTGACCAGCCAGCCGGTCGAGCCGTTGGGGAAGCGGACCTTGACGATGGGCTGCTCCTCCCGCAGCCCGGTGTACTCGGCCGGGGGGTCGAGGGGTGCGCCGGCCTCACGGGTGACGGGCTGGCTGACGAGGTTCTCGGTCATTACTGCTCCTGCGCGGTGGTGGGGGGTCGGCTGCTGGAGGGCTGGGCGCCGGTGTGTGCGTCGATCGCGGCGGTGACGCCGGTGTGGGTGGCGGTGGCCTTGCACCAGCCGGTGTAGACGGCCAGGTGCAGGACGGCCTCGCGGAGCTGCTCCGTGGTCAGTTCGCCGTTGACCAGCGCACCGTTGGCGATGATCTGGACGAGTTCGGGCCGGCCGACGGTGGCGGCGACGCCGAGGGTGAGCAGCCGGCGGTCACGGACGGACAGGCCCTCGCGGCCCCAGACCTGGGCGAAGAGGTAGTCGACGGTCTCGGCGCTGAAGGGGTCGCCGCTGTCCTGGACTGCGGCGCTGAAGCCGGGGCCGTACGCCTGGTCCATCATGTGCAGGCCGTAGGCGTGAACGTCGTCCTTGGAAGGCGCCGGGGACGGCTCCGGTCCGGCGTCGAGCTGGAGGGTGCGGCGGACCTGCGTACGTACCGTCTCGACGAGGGGGATCCGGACACCGAGGGCGACGGCGAGGTCCCGGGCCGCATCGAGGTCCTTGGTCATCAGGGGTTCGACCTGCCGGCCGACGGCCTCGGGCAGCACGCCGTCGGCGTCCTGCATGCGCAACAGTTGCAGCAGAGTGCGCCCCTCGGGGTCGGCTGCGTCGATGACCTCGGCGAGCCGGGCAGGGTCCACGCCCGCGGCGCGGGCCAGCGCCGCGGCCTCGGTGACCGTTCGCCAACTGCCGTAGGTGACAACGTTGCGGGCGATCTTGGTGGCCATGCCGGCGCCGGTCGGGCCGCAGTGCACCACCCGCTTCGCCCAGTCCTCGAGGACGGGCAGGGCCGCGTCCACGGTGCTCTGCTCTCCGCCGAGGATGGCGACCATGCCGTTCTCGGCGGCCTGGTCGCCCGGGGTCACCCCGCAGTCGAGGAAGCCCACGCCCCGTTCGGCGCAGAGCGCGGCCAGTTCGTGGACGACCGGCAGGGCGACGGTGGCGAGCAGGGCGACGGTCAGGCCCGGCCGGGCCGCGCGCAGCAGGCCGTCCTTGCCGTCGAAGACCTCGCGCGCCTGGTCGGCGTTGACCACCGCGACCATCACGACGTCGGAGATTCTGGCCACCTCGACGGGCGACCCGAGCGGATCGGGCACACCGGCCAGGTCCGCGGCGGCGTCCGGGCGGAGGTCGTACACGGCGGGAACACGTCCGCTGCGGGCCAGGCTGACGGCCACACCGCCGCCGATCATTCCCAGGCCGATCACACCGGCGCGGAGGGTGTCGCTCATGCTGCACTCCCGATGAGAAGGGGGGCCGCCGCGGCGACCTGTGCCCGGT
This sequence comes from Streptomyces sp. NBC_01260, assembly GCF_036226405.1. Lineage (NCBI taxonomy): Bacteria > Bacillati > Actinomycetota > Actinomycetes > Kitasatosporales > Streptomycetaceae > Streptomyces > Streptomyces sp. NBC_01260. The sequence goes on from NZ_CP108464.1 coordinate 6,895,484, forward strand.
AGCCGCGCAGGGCCCGGACCATGTTGATGCCGACCGCCGCGCAGGTCCGGCCGTTCCTGCCGTACAGGGCGACCAACTTGCGCTGGGCCACGCTGCCTTCGACAATGCGGAACTCGTCGGCGCCGTGGGTCCGGCCGTAGATCTGGATCTTCAGGTCGTACTGGTCGGACCACACGTAGGGCGCCGATTCGAAGGGGGTGGCGCGCCCGGGTCCGGCCAGGATGTTGCGGGCGACGGCCAGGCCCTGCTCGGCGGCGTTCGTACGGTGCTCGATCCGCCAGGGCTCACCGGTGCGGGCATGAGGCCAGCAGGCGACGTCACCCGCCGCCCACACCCCGGAGCCGGCATACAGCGTGGCGTCGCACTCCACCCCGTCACCGACCGGAACGCCACTGCCGGTGAGCCACTCGGTATTGGGCCGAGCGCCGATGCCGACCAGGACGGCCTCCGCGGCCACGGTGCGGCCATCGGCGAGACGCACCCCGCGCGCCCGCCCGCCGTCGGTGAGAACCCCATCGACGCGGATCCCGGTCTCGACCCGCACGCCGTGCTCGTGGTGGACGGTGCGCAGCAAGGCGCCCAGTTCGTCGCCGAGGGCGTCGCCCATGGGCTGGGCGGTGTCGGTGACGAGGGTGACCTCGCAGCCCAGGCGGCGGGCCACGGCGGCGGCCTCGGCCCCGACGAAGCCGCCGCCGACCACGACCAGATGCGGCCGCTTCGCGAGGTCCTCGCGCAGCCCGAGCGCGTCCTCCAGGGTGCGCAGGACGTGCACCCCGCGCACTGATTCGGTGCCCGGCAGCCGACGGGCCCGGGTGCCGGTGGCCACCACCAGGGCGTCGTAACCAACGAGGCTGCCGTCCGCCAGGGTGACCTGACGGGCGCTGGTGTCCAGGGCAACAGCCGGTCGGCCCAGGCGCAGTTGGAGGTCGAGGGCTGTGAGGTCGTCCTCGCCGCGCAGGCGGAGCCGGCCGGTGTCCCAGGCGCCGGACAGCAACTGCTTCGACAGCGGCGGCCGGTCGTAGGGAAGGTGCCGCTCCTCGCCGATCAGCGTGAGCGATCCGGTGTAGCCCTCGCGCCGCAGTCCTTCCACGACGCTCAGTCCGGCCGCGGAAGCGCCTACCACGGCGATCCGCGACGGAGCGGCGGCCGCGGCACTCACACCCGCACCTGGATCACGGCGGCCGGGCAGACCGCCGCGGCCTGGACCACGTGCTCGGCCTGCTCGGCCGGCGGGTTGTCGTCGAGCAGGACCACTACGCCGTCCTCGTCCCGCTGGTCGAAGACCTCCGGCGCCGCCAGCACGCACTGGCCGGCACCGCAGCACTTGTCGAAGTCGATGGAGATGTCCATGGGGGGATCCACTTCTGTCCAGCCCGCGGCAAACGGGCGACCCAGAGCCAGGCACCATGTGGTTGCCCTAAGCACCTAACTTAGTTCAGCGGCGACTGTACTCCTGCACATACGGGGCAGCAACCAGTCCCACGCCAAGGGGTGTTGGCGACGTGAAGGACGTGCGAACGCGCGACGCGCTGCCGGGAACCGTCCCCTCACCAGGGGCGACGGTTCCCGCTACGGCTGAGGGCCGTCCGGCCCCGGCGTGCTTCTGAGCGCTCTGATCCTGCGCGACGCCTCGGTCTCGGGTCCGCTTCCGGTGAGGAAGGAGACATCGCCGGCGACGGCGACAAGCGAGTCGACCAGTCCGTCGGCGAGCTGCAGGACCAGATCTTCCGAGGACTCGTCGCGGTAGAGGCTGTGGTGCAGCGAAACCATGCCGTGAAGCCCGGCCCACAGCGTCTGCGCGGCCTGCTCCACCGGAAGGGACAGGCCGAACCCGCCTTCCGCGCAGCTGCGCAGTCCGGCGCGCAGGCCGGCGGAAATGTGGCGCGCTGGGTGGGCGCCGATCCTGCTCGGGTCCGCCGCCGGCTGGTGCACCTCGAACATGAGCCGGTAGTGGCCCGGACTGCCCAGGGCGAACCGGCAGTACGCGTGCGCCTGCGCCCGGACCCGGTCCCGCGGATCCGCGTCGCCACCGGCCAGGGCCGCGGCAGACATCTGGGCGGCGAGTTCGCCGTAGCGGTCCTCGAGCGCCGCCCACACCAGCTCGGTCTTGTCCTGGAAATGCAGGTAGATGCTCGGAGCGGAGATGCCCACCTCCTTGGCGACCGCCCGCATCGTCAGCCGCTCGGAGCTGCCCCATTCGCCGAGCAGTCGCTGGACCGCGGCCACGATCTCCCGGCGCCGCCGCGAACCCTGCCCGTCCCGCTGACCGTCACCGGTCGGCCCTGCCTCCATCGCGTGCACTTCCCTTCCGCCCATCAGGTTACGACCTTGGGGACAATTCGTTCCGAGCGGCGGATCAAGGCCGCCGGCTTGCCCCGCGACAAGTCGCTGCGTGCCGTCGGCTTCGACGCGACCCCCCCACTGGACCCCGCCCGGACCGCGGCGAGCAGCCGGAGCCGCATCCTTCGACCAAGGCGCAGCGGATCGTCCGGACCGTCGTCGCTCGCCTGCGCGGCGGCCGGCACCGTCCGCAGAGCGTTCGGCTGCCCGGGAAGCACGGAAGGCTTGTCGAAACCCGGACCTGGGGTCCCAACTCGCCACGTCCATCCGATCGCAGGAGGACCACCTGATCGCGCTGTTCACGGGAAGGCCGCACAACGGGAGCGTCGTAACGCCGCACCAGGCGCAACGCCTGGCCACCGCACTCAGGGCGCTGTTCGTCGGCCTCAGCCAGGGCGTCACTCTCGGCCTCGCGCATGGTGCCGACGAGCAGTACTTCGCCGCTGTCGCCTGCGCCTTGGCGTCCGACGTATCCCTCATCGATCATGATGCGGATGCTTCATGATGGTCACTGCGGAAGAGTCGCACCTCGCGCAGTTGGTGTCGTCGATGATCGGCATTCCGTCGTCCGCGCCGAGGTGCTCGGCGACGTAGGTGTGCAGGTCGTCGTGGACCTCGGCGGCCTCCCGGCGGCTTCGGGAGAGCAGGTGCTGCAGAGCCCGTCGGGGGTTGCACGGCCTGCGTACTCGGCGAGCTGCCAGCCGTTCCTGCGGCCCACCGCCAAGCCGGTGACCTTGCCCTACCTGCTGTGTCGTGCCTTCTCGAAGGCGGCCAGTTCTCCCGCATTGCCGATGAAGGCAGGGCCGCAGCGTGGAGGCAGACGCTCGATGACCATCGCTACCGCGTCCTGCGCGCTGTACGTCTCGGCGATCCGAGGGCTGCTCCGATGTGGTCCTTCGACGTAGTACCGGCCGTCCTTCAGTGTGCCGACGTAAGAGATGTCCCAGGTGTAATCCATCTCCGTGCACCTGCTGAAGTGCAGCTCCCACATACCGGTCCACGGGGAGAGCTGACGAAGCAACGGTTCGGCGCACGCTACCCGCACGAGCTTGGCAAACGTTTCCAGAAGCGGTGATTCTTCCGGCCGGGACGGTGCGCCGTAAGTGGTCAGGATGTCGTGCCAGGCTGCGTCGACGATGTTGGTCATACCGCTATTGTGCGGGCCCCTACCGCCTTGTCTTCAAAGATCACCCGTCAGTGGATCATGGCCGGATGCAGAGACATCAACTCACCGATCAGGACAGGTACGAGCCCATATGGCTCAGACAGTTCATTTCCATGAGCCTGCCGTAGAGTTTTGCCCTGCATCTGCACATACGGAGATAGAGGGGTGCGTGATGGAGCAAGGCATGCTGCCGCCGGGTCAACGGCTGGCGAAGGGCTGGCCCGTCTCGCACTATGGGCCGGTACCCCGCTTCCGCCCGGAACGGTGGACGCTCCAGGTCTTCGGCGCCACCATGAGCGGGGAGAAGTACTCCTGGGCCTACGAAGATCTCGCTGCCCTGCCAAGAGTCACCGTGTTCGCGGACCTGCACTGTGCCTCGGGAACCAGTACCACCGGCCACGAGTTCTTCGGCGTGCCCGCCTCCATCCTGCTGGAACTCGCCCCGCCCGCAGCGGATGTGTCGCACGTCATGGCATGGGCCGAATACGGATACAGCGCGAATCTCCGCCTCAGCGTCTTCACCGCCGACTCGACCGTCATGGCCACCCACCACAACGGCGAGCCCCTCACCGTCGAACACGGCTTCCCTCTGCGTCTGGTCGTTCCGCACCTCTACGGCTACAAAGGGCCCAAGTGGCTACGGGCCATTGAGTACATGACCCAGGACCGGCGCGGCTTCTGGGAGGAGCGCGGCTTCCACAACATCGCCGATCCCAGCACCGGACGGCGGCATTCGTACCAGGAGGGCGAGAGCCGGTAAGCGGCCTCGGGGACCAACGGAAAGCTGGTAGCCGTGCTGTCACAGCAGCGCGAACTGCCCGTCCGGCCCTCCTCCTGGTGGTCGAGTACGGATGCGGGCCGCCGTGCCGCGGCCGCCACCGGCAGCACCCCCGCCGCCCGCAGCTCCTCCGCGCCGATCTGCGGGCCGTGTGCCAGTTCGTCCTGCCGGGGCCGCAGTTCGGCGAGCAGAGCGAGCAGTGTGATCAGTTCCAGCAGCTCGGACGTCCACTCCTGCGGCCAGGCTCGGGGCCGTACGGCCTCCAGGCCGTCCGTCCCGGCCACCGCCGTGCGCCGCTCGAACCACAGTTCCAGCATCCGTACGCCGCCGACCCGGAACTCCCACGCCCCGGCAGGCACCGGCGAGACGCGGCCCGTGCCGAGGAGCAGCGCCTCTTCCTCGGAGTCGTACGACAGGTCCGACGGGGTCCCCGCCGCGGGCCCCGCGCAACTGGAGCCGCAGCAGCTCCCGCCCCAGCTCCACCCCCGCCGACCAGCGCGCCGTGTCTGCGGGCAGGGGCACCACGCAGCCGGCCGGGGAGTGCCGGGCCGCTGCGAGGATCCAGGCGAGCACGGACTCCGGGGAGACCGCGTCCCCGTGGCGGCCGTGCAGCAGTGCGAGCAGACCGGGGGCCAGATTGGGTTCGAGGCCGCCGGGGCGCCGGTAGAGCGGACGGATCCGGCCGGGGCGGCCCGCGGGGGAGTGCCCGTCGGGGAGCAGCGCCGTCACGGACAGGGCGGGGCCGGTGTCCTGGGGCACCCGGCCGTGCTCGACGGCGAAGAGCTGGTGCCCGTCGGCGACCCGCCACAGTTCGGGGCGGGCGGCGTCTATCAGCCGGTGGTCGGGGAGCAGCCACTGCTCGTCGAACGGGCCGTGCAGAATCCGTACCGGCTCCGGGCACGGGCCCGGCTCGCGGGCGAACCGGCCGGTCCCGGCGGTCTGTCCGGGCAGGGCGGCCACCGGTGTGTGCGGGGTACGGGAGCGGGTGGGCGCGAACAGCCGCTCGCGCTCGGCGTCCCCGGCTCGCACCAGCCGCTCCCAGCGGGCCCTGAGCGAGGCCGCGTCCGGGGCCGTCACCCAGGGGCGTCCGGTCCGCAGCGGCCGCACGGACCAGGGCATGAGGTCATCGAGGAGCGGGCCGCACGGGCCCTCGCCGGAGCCGGCCGCTGCCGGTGCTGCCACCGTGTCGTCCTCCCCGTCGCCACGTCCGCCGCCTTCCCCGGCATCGTAACGGCGCCGCCGGGGCCGGGGGCAGGGTGCCCGCGCGGTGGGCCGGGAGGGGGAAGAGGCTGTGGCGTCAGTGCGCCTCCACCGTGACCGAGAACGAGAACCGGTCGCCCCGGTAACGGATCTGCGCCACATCGACCACCCGGCCGCTCTCGTCGTACGTCACGCCCGTGTAGTACAGGATCGGGCTGAGCAGCGGGACCCGGAGCAGATCGGCGGTGACCGGGTCGGCGAGCCGGGCCTCGACCGTGTCGGTGATCCTCGCGATCCGGACACCGACGCGGTCGCGCAGCACCTTGGTCATCGGCCAGCGGGCGAGATCGGTGGGGTCGAGCCCGGCCGCGACGTCCGGATGGATCCAGTTCCGGGCCCAGTTGGTGGGCTCGCCGCTCTCCTCGTCGCACCGCAGCCGCCGGTAGCCGACGACCTCCGCGCAGCCGGGGAAGTACTCCGCGACATCGCCCGGCACGGCGAGCGGGCCGTGGTCGAGCACCGTGGTCAGTTCGCCCGACTGCTGGGCGACGATCGCGTCGATCGAGCCGAGCAGCCGGACCGGTGACACCCGGCGGGCGCGCGGTTCGATGAACGTGCCGCGCCGCCGGTGCCGGCTGATCAGCCCCTCCGTCTCCAGCTCCTTGAGCGCCTGGCGCATGGTGAGGACACTGACGCCGTAGTGCGCGGCGAGCTGTTCCTCGGTCGGCAGCCGCAGTGTCGCGTCCGGGGTGCGGCCCAGTATCGAGGCCCGCAACGACTGCGACACCTGGTACCACAGCGGCAGTTTGCGGTTCAGGACCAGCGAGTCGGGCGCGAAGGCGGCCCCCTGGGGTGCGGGGGGCTTCAGAGGGCTCTGCGGGACCTGAGTCACCTGAGTCACCTGCATTCTTCGTCGCTGGGGAGGGGTGGGGGGCGGAGCGGGGCCGTTACGGCCTGAAGTTGCGGCTCAGACCCTGCCACACGTCGTCGTAGCCGTGCTGGAGATGGCCGGCGGTCACGGCCTGCCCGGTCGCCGTGACGGGCCAGCGGGTCTCGAACATGAAGGCCAGGCCGTCGTCGATCTTCTGCGGCTTCAGCTCCGCCGAGCTCGCCCGCTCGAAGGTCTCCCGGTCCGGGCCGTGCGCCGACATCATGTTGTGCAGTGAGCCGCCGCCGGGCACGAAGCCCCCCTTGCCCGCCGTCTTCGCGTCGTACGCGCCCTCGATCAGGCCCATGTACTCGCTCATCACGTTGCGATGGAAGTACGGCGGCCGGAAGGTGTCCTCGCCGACCAGCCAGCGCGGGGCGAACACCACGAAGTCGACCCCGGCCAGACCGGGGGTGTCCGACGGCGAGGTCAGCACCGTGAAGATCGACGGGTCCGGGTGGTCGTAGCTGATCGAGCCGATGACATTGAACCGGTGCAGGTCATAGACGTACGGGGTGTGGTTGCCGTGCCAGGCGACCACATCGAGCGGCGAGTGGTCGTACGTCGCCGACCAGAGGTTGCCGCAGAACTTGTTGACCACCTCGACCGGCCGCTCCACGTCCTCGTACGCGGCGACCGGGGCGAGGAAGTCCCGTGCGTTGGCGAGCCCGTTGGCACCGATCGGGCCCAGTTCGGGCAGGACGAAGGGCTGGCCGTAGTTCTCGCAGACGTAGCCGCGCGCGGTGGTGTCGAGCAGCTCGACCCGGAAGCGGACGCCGCGCGGGATCAGCGCGACATGGCCCGGTTCGGCGCGCAGCAGGCCGAGTTCGGTGCGCAGCAGGAGGCCGCCGTGCTCGGGGACGATCAGCAGCTCGCCGTCGCTGTCGCTGAACACCCGGTCGGTCATCGCGGCGTTGGCGTGGTAGAGGTGCACGGCCATGCCGCTGCGCTGTGCCGCGTCTCCGTTGCCTCCCAGCGTCCACAGGCCGGACAGGAAGTCGGTACCGGGCGCGGGCTCCGGGAGCGGGTCCCAGCGCAGCCGGTTGGGATCGGGGACGGATTCGGTGAACGGTGCGGTGCGGACGGCCCCGTTGTCGATCCGGAGGAACGGCGGGTGGGCCGCGGAGGGGTGGATCCGGTAGAGCCACGAGCGGCGGTTGTGGGCGCGCGGCTCGGTGAAGGCCGAGCCGCTCAGCTGCTCCGCGTAGAGCCCCAGGGGTGCGCGCTGCGGCGAGTTGCGGCCGTGCGGCAGCGCCCCCGGCACCGCCTCCGAGCTGTGCTGATTGCCGAAACCGGCGGAATACTCCAGCCCTTGTGCCGTCTTCCTCGCCTGCTCGATGCCGCTCATGTGTGCTCCCGGTGCCGAAGGAATCCTATGGGTAACCGTAGGAATCAAAAGGAGGTGAGTCAACGGCATTCGTGGTGCACGGGGGGTTCCAAAAGCTGAACAATGCTCTACTCTCCGGCACATGTCGTGGACACGAAAACTTCTGGTGATCCTGGCGGCGCTCGCCGCCGCCCTCCTCGCGGCCCCGGCCGCCCAGGCACACGAGGAACGGCCGGTCACCCTGCCCGACGGAACCGGCAGCGTTCCCGTGCACCGCGCCGGCGAGCCGGATCTCCTGGTCTGCAAGAGCGACCGGGCCGACTTCGAGCACCGGATATCGGGCTTCCCCGACGCCCTGCGGTCCAGGAACCTGACGCTCTTCGACCGGTGCCAGAAGTCCGGCTACCGCCACCTCCAGCAGGCCGTCGACGCGGTCACCGCGCCCGGTAAGAACATCGCGATCCTGCCGGGCCTCTACGAGGAGGAGCCCTCGCTGCCGGCCCCGACCGGGGAGTGCACCAGGCTGAAGGCCCCCAACTCCCAGCTCGGATACCAGATCCTGAGCTACGCCCAGCAGGCGAAGTGCCCGCACAACCAGAACCTGGTGGCGATCCTCGGCAAGAAGGACCTCCAGATCGAGGGCACCGGCGCCGAGCGCACGGACGTCGTCATCGACGCCAAGTACCGCAAGCTCAACGCGATCCGGGCGGACGGCTCCGACGGCGTCTACTTCAAGAACTTCACCGCCCAGCGCACCACCTTCAACTCGCTGTACATCCTGGCCCAGGACGGCTTCGTCATCGACGACGTGCTGACCCGCTGGAACGACGAGTACGGCTTCCTGACCTTCGCCAGCGACCACGGCCTCTACAAGAACTGCGAGTCGTACGGGAACGGCGACTCCGGCATCTACCCCGGCAGCGCGTCGAACATCAACGACGCCTACGGCTACAAGGTCCCGCGCTACTCGATCGAGATCACCGGCTGCCACAGCCACCACAACATGGTCGGCTACTCCGGCACCGCGGGTGACTCCGTCTACGTCCACGACAACGAGTTCGACCACAACATGGGTGGCGCCTCGATGGACAGCGCCTTCCCCGGCCACCCCGGGCTGCCGCAGAACCACGCCCGCTTCGAGCGCAATCTGATCCACGACAACAACGCCGACTACTACCGGTACGTCGCCGACGGCACCTGCGCCAAGCCGCCGGTCGAGCGAGGGTACGAGAACGGGGTGGTCTGCCCGCAGATCTCCCTGCCGCCGGGCAGCGGCATCATCACCGCGGGCGGCAACTGGAACATCTACGAGAACAACTGGGTCTACGGGCAGCAGCGCGCCGCCTTCTTCCTGAGCGCCGTACCCGCCTTCATCCGCGGCGAGGACGCCCTCGGCAAGCAGACCGACACCTCGCACCACAACCGGTACGCCAACAACCACCTCGGCACCGACAAGGCCGGCAACTCGCGGCCCAACCGCACCGACGTCTGGTGGGACGGCCAGGGCGACGGCAACTGCTGGCAGTCGGACACCAAGGCCTCCACGCCCCGCTCGCTGCCCGCCTGCGGCGACGAACGCGGCGCGGTCACCGGCAGCACCGACCGGCTGGTGGGCGAACCCGTCAAGCTCGCCCAACTGCTGGTCTGCGCCGACTACAGCGTGCAGGCGCGCCGGCTGCCGGCCGGCTGCGACTGGTACGGCGCACGCGGGATCGAGCGCATCGAGTTGCAGGCGGCCCTGGGCATCGCGGTGGTGCTCGTGCTGGTCGGCGGCGTGCTGTGGTGGCGCAGGATGCGATCGAGCAGGCTTGCCACGGCGGCCTCGGTCCTCGGTCTCATCGGCCTCGGGCTGGACGTGGCCGGGTCGACCATGGGGCTCGCCTCCTCGTACCTGCCCGCCGTCGCGCTGCTGCTGACCGGGCTCTGGTGGACGGGCATCGGGCTGGTGCTGCGGCGGGAGCGGCCGGCGCTGGGCTGGACCACGGTGGTGCTGGGCGCGCTCACGCTGCTCGACGCGCTGGACAAGGGTGTGTTCATGATCCCCTGGATCCCGCTGAGCCCCGCCTGGGTACGGGGGCTGCTCGGCGTGATCTGGGTGGTGTGGGCCGTGGTGGCCGCCGCCCGGCACGGAGAGCGGGAGCCCGGGAAGCCGGATCCGGACGACATCGCGGCTGCGGACGCCGGTGCGGACCGAGCCTCGGAGCAGAACCCGGACCACGTCCCGGACCGGGTTCCGGCTGCCGGCGGCGCCCCCGCCCCGGACGGTACCTCCACGCCGCCGGCGCCCCCTGCCGCCGCACCCACCCAGGACGGAGACGCCTCGTGACACGCCTTCAGGACCGGGCACCGGCCGCCCCGCGGCCGCGGACCGGCCGCAGGACCGCCCTCTGCGTGCTCACCGCAGCCGCCCTCGTGCTCGGCGCGGGCGCCTGCGGCGGGCGGGCCACCACGCATCACAAGCCGGGCACCAGCCACGAGCAGGCCACCGGCAGCATCGGCCGGCTGCTGTCCTCGGGCGACGGCTCCGGTCACCGGCTGCGCCAGGTCGACGCCAAGGGCGCGCCGGCGGTGACCGTCGCCGTGCGGCCGGACTCGGAGGACGGCTGGAACGTCCACCTCTCGGTACGGAACTTCCGGTTCACCCCGGACAGCGTGGGCGGCGGCGCCCTCCTCGGCCGGGGCCACGCCCGCCTCTTCCTCGACGGCCACCCGCTCGCCCGGGTCTACGGAGCCTGGTTCCACCTGCCGGAGTCACTGCTCCGCAGCGCCGGGGGCGGCACCGAACTCACCGCCCGCCTCTACGCCGACGACCACACCGCCTGGGCCGTCGGCTCCACCCCGGTCCAGGCCACCGCCGCCCTCACCGCCACCGCGACGACCGCCCCCGCATCCACCCCCGCCGAGCCCGCCCCCGACACCACGCTGGAGATCTCCGTCCGCGACGGCAAGGTCAGCCCGGCGCCGGGCCGCGTCAAGATCAAGAAGGGCCGGACCGTGCGGCTCCGGGTCCGCAGTGACCACGACGACACCCTTCACGTGCACGGCTACGACAAGGAGGCGCGGCTGCCCGCGGGCCGAACCGTCACGCTCACCTTCACCGCCGACCGCACCGGGCTCTTCGAGGTCGAGACGCATGAGTCCGATCTGCTCCTGACCCAACTCGTCGTACGGTGACCGCTGCTCCGGGCGGCGATGCCGGTGCCGGTGCCGTGAGCGTCCTCGCCCATGGCATCGGCGCCCAGCACGACCTGCCGCTCTCGCCCTTCTACGCGTTCGCGGGGGCTTTCGCGGCGCTGTTCGTCTCCTTTCTCGCACTCGGTCTGCTCTGGTCCGCCTCGCGGTTCCGGGGCGACCTGGCGGGCCGCCCGCTGCCGGCCGCCGTCCAGCGCGCGGCCGACGCGGGCGCCACCCGCGTCGCGGCCCGCGCGCTCGGTCTGGCCGCCGCACTCCTCGTCGTGCTGTGCCTGCTCCTCGGCCCGGCCGACCCGGACCGCAACCCGGCTCCCGGCGCCGTCTACGTACTCCTCTGGGTCGGGCTCGTCCCGGCCTCACTGCTCCTCGGCCCCGTCTGGCGGCTGCTCAACCCCCTGCGCACCCTCCACCTCCTGGCCTGTCGCGCACTGGGGCGCGACCCCGGCGCGGGCCGCCCCCTCCCCGTACGCCTCGGGATGTGGCCCGCGGCGGCCGGGCTCCTCGCCTTCACCTGGCTCGAACTCGTCGCCCCCGACCCGGCGTCACCCACCGCGCTGCTGCTCTTCCTCGCCCTGTACTGCGCCGTCCATCTCGCGGGCGCCGCCCGCCATGGCGCCCACTGGTTCGACCACGGCGACGCCTTCGAGGTCTATTCGGGACTCCTCGCCAGGCTCTCCCCGCTCGGCCGCCGGCCCGCCGACCGCCGACTCGTCCTGCGCTCCCCGTTCAACGGACTCGACGCCACACCACAGCTCCCCGGACTCGTCGCCACCGTCTGCGTCATGCTCGGCTCCACCGCCTACGACGGCTTCTCCGACGCACCCTCCTGGATCAACACCGTCCAGACCTCACCACTGGGCCGTACCACCGCGGCCACTCTCGGACTTCTGGGCGCCGTCGCCCTCGTCGCCACCCTCTACGCGCTCTGCGCCGGTGCCACCCGGCTGCTCTCCGGCCAACTGCCGCACCCCCTCACCGCCTTCGCGCACTCCCTCGTCCCGATCGCCCTCGGCTATCTCGTGGCCCACTACTTCACACTCTTCGTCACCGAAGGTCCACGTACGGTCATGGTGGCGCTCGGCACTGACAATCCGGCCCCGCCCGAGCCGCTCCTGGGGCCGGGCGGTGTCGCCACCCTCCAGGTCCTCGCGATCGTCCTCGGCCACGTCCTCGGCGTCGCCGCCGCCCATGACCGTTCCGTACGGCTCTTCCCGCCCGGACGCGCGATAGCCGGCCAACTCCCGCTGCTGGTCCTGATGATCGCGTACACCATCGGCGGGCTGAGCCTGCTCATCGCCTGAGACCCCGGTGCCCCCCCTGGACCGACCGGCACAGGGGGGGAGGGGGCGGGGCCGGCGCGCGCCTCCCCGGGCTTACGGCCCGGCCCGGGGAGGGGGCCCGTTCGCCGGTCGGCCTTATGCCCGGTGAAGGAGGCCCACGGCATCATGGAGTCCGTGCCCCATGCGAACACGAACCTCCGCCGCGCCCCCGTGCAGCAGCGCAGCGCCGAGCGCCTCGCCCGGATACTCGACGCCTGCGCCGAACTCCTCGACGAGACCGGCTACGAACAGCTCTCGACCCGGGCCGTGGCCGCACGCGCCGAAGTGCCCATCGGCTCCGTCTACCGGTTCTTCTCCAACAAGCGCGCCCTCGCCGACGCCCTCGCCCTCCGGAACCTGGACAGCTACGCCGAGCGCATCACGGCCCGGCTCGATGTCATCGCGTCCGCCGACTGGCGCAGCGCCATCGACGCCGTGCTCGACGAGTACCTGGCGATGAAGCGCTCCGTACCCGGTTTCGCGCTCGTCGACTTCGGCGCACCGGCGCCCGGCGAGGACCCGGGCGACGACGCCAACCACCGGGTCGCGAGCCGGCTCGCCGACCTCCTCTGCGGGCATCTGGGCCGCACCTCCGACGAGGATCTGCTGCGTACCGTCCTGGTCTGCGTGGAGGCCACCGACGCCCTGCTCAAACTCGCCTTCCGCATCGATCCGTCCGGCGACCGGGCGATCGTCACCGAGACCCGGTTGCTCCTCCAGGCGTATCTGGCGCGCGTGCTGGACTGAGACCGCCCGGCGCGGAGGGGCCCGCCCGCCCGCAGGGGCGGGCAACCGGCTCGCCGCAACACCTCCCCACCATGCGTACCGGTCGGTATGCTCGGCCCTGCTCGACCGCGTACGCGCGTCAACGCTGCCGCCGCCCCGGGGAGGGCCCATGTCGCACGACTCCAGCAGCACCCGCACCGCCCTTCGTATCTGCCCCCTCTGCGAGGCCACCTGCGGACTCACCCTCACCATCGAGGGGGCCAGGGTCACCGGCGCCCGCGGCGACCGCGACGATGTGTTCAGCCAGGGCTTCATCTGCCCCAAGGGCGCCTCCATCGGCGGACTCGACGAGGATCCCGACCGGCTGCGCACCCCGCTCGTCCGCAAGGACGGTGTCCTGACGGAGGCGAGCTGGAGCGAGGCGTTCGACGTGATCGCCCGCGCCCTGCCGGCCGTCACCGAGGAGCACGGCCCGCAGGCCGTCGGCGTCGTCCTCGGCAATCCCAATGTGCACACCATGGCCGGGGCCCTCTACCCGTCCGCCCTGCTCGGCGCCCTGCGGACCCGGGCCCTGTTCACCGCGAGCACCCTGGACCAGATGCCCAAGCACGTCTCCAGCGGGCTGCTCTTCGGCGACCCGAACACCATCCCCGTGCCCGACCTCGACCGCACCGGCCATCTGCTGCTGCTCGGCGCCAACCCGCTCGAATCCAACGGCAGCCTCTGCACCGCTCCCGACTTCCCCGGCAGGCTCAAGGCGCTGCGCCGCCGCGGCGGCAGCCTCACCGTCGTCGACCCGCGCCGCACCCGTACCGCGCGTCTCGCCGACCGGCATGTCGCCATCCGTCCCGGAACCGACGCCCTCCTGCTCGCCGCCCTCACCCACGTACTGTTCGAGGAGAAGCTGACCGACCCCGGCGTGCTCGTGGACCACCTCCAGGGGATCGAGGAAGTCGCCGAAGCGGTGCGGGACTTCTCGCCGGAGGCGGTGTCCGCGGCCTGTGACGTGGACGCCGCGACCATCCGGGCGATCGCGCGGGAGCTCGCGGCCGCCCCCGCCGCCGCGGTCTACGGCCGTATCGGCAGCTGCACCGTCGAACACGGCACCCTCGCCAGCTGGCTCGTCGACGTCCTCAACATCCTCACCGGAAACCTCGACCGCCCCGGCGGCGCCCTCTTCCCGCTCTCCGCCACCGCCCGCGCCCCACGACCCGCCGCCCCGGGCAAGGGCTTCGCCCTCGGGCGCTGGGCGAGCCGGGTCTCCGGGCATCCCGAGGCCAAGGGCGAACTGCCCATCTCCGCACTGGCCGAGGAGATCGCCGTGCCGGGGGAGGGGCGGATCCGCGCACTGATCGTCCTGGCCGCCAACCCCGTGCTCTCGGCGCCCGACGGCGACCGGCTCGACCGGGCGCTGGCCGACGGGCTCGACTTCATGGTGAGCGTCGACCCGTACCTCAACGAGACCTCGCGCCACGCCGACGTGGTGCTCCCCCCGCCGCCGCCCTCGCAGAGCGCCCACTTCGACTTCGCGTTCAACACCCTGTCCGTGCGCAACCAGGTCCGCTACACCCGGCCCGCCGTTCGGCTGGACGCGGACCGGATGGACGAGAGCGAGATCCTCGCCCGGCTCGTCCTGGCCGTCTCGGGGATGCACGGCGCGGAGCCGGACGCCGTGGACGCCATGGTCATCGACCGGACCCTCGGCAAGACCGTCGCCGACCCCCGCTCGCCCGTGCACGGCCGGATCCCCGCCGAACTCGCCGCCGCGCTCACCGGCCGCACCGGACCGGAGCGCCGCCTCGACCTGATGCTGCGCCTGGGCCCGTACGGCGACGGCTTCGGCGCCGACCCCGACGGCCTCACCCTGGAACGGCTGCTCGCCCACCCGCACGGCATCGACCTCGGCCCCCTCACCTCCCGGGTCCCCCAGGTCCTTGCCACCCGCAGCGGGCGCATCGAACTGCTCCCCGCGCCCATCGCCGCCGATCTGCCCAGGCTGCGCGACGCCCTCGCGGGCCGTACCGACCCCGACGCACTCGTCCTCATCGGCCGCCGCCACCTGCGCTCCAACAACAGCTGGATGCACAACGTGGCCGCGCTCACCGGCGGTTCCAACGTCTGCACCCTCCAGATGCACCCCGAGGACGCGGCGCGTCTCGGGCTGGTGGACGGCGCCGTCGCCACCGTCACGGCGGACGGCGGTGAGCTGAGCGCCCCGGTCGAGATCACCGACGGCGTACGGACGGGCGTGGTGAGCCTCCCGCACGGCTGGGGGCACAGCCGCCCCGGCACCCGGATGTCCGTCGCCGCCGCGCGGCCCGGCGTCAACGTCAATCAGCTGCTCGACGGCACCCGGCTCGACCCGCTCTCCGGCACCGCCGTGCTCAACGGCATCCCCGTCACGGTGGCACCTACGCGTTGACCTGGGGTTTTGCTCGTATTGCTCGCATGTCAACGTCTTGTTAACGCCGTATGGCGCGCCCTAACGTCATCCGAACCGCCGGCTCCGGTGGGAGTTCAAGGGTGAACGATAGGTATCCATATGCTGACCATCCTCGGCTTTGCCATGATCACTACCTTTCTGGTTCTGATCATGATGAAGAAGATGTCGCCGATCGCGGCTCTCGTCCTGATCCCCGCGCTGTTCTGCGTGGCCGTCGGGCAGGGTGCGAAGCTCGGGGACTACGTCATCGACGGCGTCGGCAACCTGGCCCCGACCGCCGCCATGCTGATGTTCGCGATTCTCTACTTCGGCGTGATGATCGACGTCGGGCTCTTCGACCCGATCGTGCGGGGCATCCTGCGCTTCTGCAGGGCGGACCCGATGCGGATCGTCGTCGGTACCGCGGTGCTCGCCGCGATCGTCTCGCTGGACGGCGACGGCTCCACCACGTTCATGATCACCGTCTCGGCGATGTATCCGCTCTACAAGCGCCTGAAGATGAGCCTGGTGGTGATGACCGGCGTCGCCGCCACGGCGAACGGCGTCATGAACACCCTGCCCTGGGGCGGTCCGACGGCCCGTGCCGCCACCGCGCTCAAGCTGGACGCGAGCGCCATCTTCGTCCCGATGATCCCGGCCCTCGGCGTCGGGCTGCTCGCCGTTCTCCTGCTGGCCGTCGTCCTGGGCCGGCGCGAGCGCAGGCGGCTCGGCACGCTCACCCTCGACGAGGCCCTGGCGACCGGCACGGACACCGGAACGGAGGCCGTTCTCGTCGGCGCGACCGGTGGCGGCGACCGCCTGCGCAAGAACTCCGGCGGGGCCGGTGCCGGCGGCACGGCGCCCGCCGACATCTCAGGCGGAGTCGCTGCGGGCGGCACGGCGCCCGGCGACCGGGACGAAGCGGCCGACGACGGCGGTTTCAAGGGCCTCGACCCGCACCGCGCCACCCTGCGGCCGAAGCTCTACTGGTTCAACGCCGCCCTCACCATCGCCCTGCTCACCGCGATGATCATGGAACTGATGCCGATCCCGGTGCTCTTCCTCCTCGGCGCGGCCCTCGCCCTCACCGTCAACTTCCCCCACATGCCCGACCAGCGTGCCCGGATCGCCGCCCACGCCGACAACGTCCTCAACGTCTCCGGCATGGTCTTCGCCGCCGCCGTCTTCACCGGCGTCCTGTCCGGCACCGGCATGGTCGACCACATGGCCGACTGGCTGGTCGGCGCGATCCCGGACGGCATGGGACCGCACATGGCCCTCGTCACCGGCGTACTGAGCATCCCGCTCACGTACTTCATGTCCAACGACGGCTTCTACTTCGGTGTCGTGCCCGTGCTCGCCGAGGCCGGTGCCGCGCACGGCGTCTCCCCGCTGGAGATCGCCCGCGCCTCCCTGGTCGGCCAGCCCCTGCACATGTCGTCCCCGCTGGTGCCCGCCGTCTACGTCCTGGTCGGCATGGCCAAGGTCGAGTTCGGCGACCACACCCGGTTCACCGTCAAATGGGCCGCGATCACCTCGCTGGTGGTGCTCGGCGCCGGGCTGCTGTTCGGGATCATCTGACCCACGACCGGCACCACCGGGCCCGGCCGGATCCGTACCGGACGGCCCGGTGGCGCCCTGCCCGAACCGGAACCCCACCTGGCACTTCGGACCCGGCAACCTCAGTACCCGGCAACCTTTGCGCGAGTCATTCCCTCACCCCGCCCGGTGGGTTAATTTCAGGCCACTGCTGCCGCTCCCCACCGCTCCACCACCATCCTTCCGGGCGGAACCACATGACTCGCGCCATCACTCTGAACAATGTCAGCAAGGCGTACGGGCGGTCCTCGCGCGCCGTCGACCGTCTCTCGCTCTCCATCGACCCGGGCGAGTTCGTGGTCCTGCTGGGTCCCTCGGGCTGCGGCAAATCGACCGTGCTCCGCATGATCGCCGGTCTTGAGGACGTCTCCGAGGGCGAGGTACTGCTCGACGGTGAACCGGCCAACCACCTCACGCCCCGCGAACGCTCCATGGCCATGGTCTTCCAGAACTTCGCGCTGTACCCGACCATGACGAACCGGGCCAACATCGGCTTCCCGCTGAAGCTGGAGAACCCGCGCCAGGACCACAGCGAGCGGATCGAGAACACGGCCAGGATGCTCGGTATCGAGAGCGTCCTGGACCGGCTCCCCGGCCAGCTCTCCGGCGGGGAGCGCCAGCGGGTCGCCATGGGCCGGGCCATTTCGCGCCAGCCCTCCGCCTTCCTGATGGACGAGCCGCTCTCCAACCTCGACGCGAAGCTCCGCAACCATCTGCGCGCCGAGATATCCCAGCTCACCAAGGAACTCGGTGTCACCACGGTCTACGTGACCCACGACCAGGCCGAGGCGATGTCGCTCGGCCACCGGGTCGCCGTGATGCGCGGGGGAGTGCTCCAGCAGGTCAGCCCGCCGCGCGAGGTGTACGCCCTGCCGGAGAACGTGTTCGTCGCCGCGTTCATCGGCACCCCGCGGATCAACCTGCTCCAGGCCGTCGTCCACGCGCCCCTGGAGGGGCGGATGTCGATCGACCTCGGCCGCCAGCGCCTTCCGCTGCCCGAACCGCTCAGCCCCGACCACCAGTTGCTCCGCATCCAGCAGGGCCGCCGGATCATCGTCGGACTGCGCTCCGAAGCGGTCCGGATCGCCCCGCCCAGCCAGGCCCGCCCCGGCGAGGTCGCGCTCAGCGGCATCGTCGAACACGTCGAGTACCAGGGCCACGAGGCGCTGGTCCACCTCAACACCGGCTCACAGCCCGCCGTGGTGCCGGATCTGGAATCCGCCCGCCCGGAGCACGGCGCCCCGCGCAGGCGCCGCGGCGCCGCAGGCGGGGCCGGCGTGCTGGAGCGGCTCAAGGAACGCGCCACCGGGCACATCGGCGGTCCCGCCGTCGCCCTGGACGAGCGTGGCCCCGAGGTGCTGCCGCCGGGGGCGCGCAGCCCCGACCGCCCCGCGGTCACGGCCAGCGACCTGGTGGTGCGCACCGGCCCCGACATGCGGCTGCGCACCGGAGGGCAGGTCCCGCTCCTGGTGGACCTGGCGCACCTGTACGTCTTCGACCACCAGGGGCGCCGGATCTGCCCGCTGCCGAAGGACGTCCCGGGACTGGACATGTAAAGCGGCCGGACGTGCGGGGCGGCCGGAAGGCCGCCCCGCGCACCCGGGATGAAGGCGAACCGCCGGCCCACGCGTGAGCAGTGTCTCTGGCGCCTGAAAACTAACAGCGCTAGTTTGGGGCCCGGACGACCATGTCCGTCATCGTGCCCGGGAGGAACAGCCATGAAGGCCCACGACGGTATGTACATCGGCGGCGAATGGCGGCGGGCCGCCGGAGCGGACACGATCGCGGTCGTGAACCCGGCGGACGAGCAGGTCATCGCCCACGTCCCGGCCGGAACGGCGGCCGATGTCGATGACGCGGTACGGGCCGCGCGCGCCGCGTTCCCCGGCTGGGCCGCGACCCCGCCGGCCGAGCGCGCCGCCCGGATCGGCGCACTGCGTGACGTGCTGGCCGCCCGCAGGGACGAGATCGCCGGGACGGTCACCGCCGAACTGGGCTCACCGCTGCCGATGTCGCAGACGGTGCACGCGGGGGTGCCGGTGCTGGTGGCCGGCTCGTACGCCGAACTGGCCGCGACGTACGCCTTCGAGGAGCGGCACGGCAACTCCACCGTGCTGCTGGAGCCCGTCGGTGTGGTCGGCGCGATCACCCCGTGGAACTACCCGCTGCACCAGATCGTCGCCAAGGTCGCCCCCGCGCTCGCCGCGGGCTGCACCGTCGTCCTCAAGCCCGCCGAGGACACCCCGCTCACCGCGCAGCTCTTCGCCGAGGCCACCGCGGAGGCCGGTCTGCCCGCCGGTGTCTTCAACCTGGTCACCGGCCTCGGCCCGGTCGCCGGACAGGCCCTCGCCGCGCACGAGGACGTCGATCTGGTCTCCTTCACCGGCTCCACCGCCGTCGGGAAGCGGATCGGCGCCACCGCGGGCGGCGCGGTCAAGCGCGTCGCCCTGGAGCTCGGCGGGAAGTCCGCCAACGTGATCCTGCCCGGCGCCGATCTCGCCAGGGCGGTCAACGTCGGCGTCGCCAACGTGATGTCCAACTCCGGCCAGACGTGCAGCGCCTGGACCCGGATGCTGGTGGACGCCGAGCGGTACGAGGAGGCCGTCGCCCTGGCCGCGGCGGCCGTCGCCAAGTACGTACCCGGCGAACGGGTCGGCCCGCTCGTCAACGCCAAGCAGCGGGACCGGGTGCGCGGCTACATCGAGAAGGGCATCGAGGAGGGCGCCCGCGTCGTCGCGGGCGGCCCCGAGGCGCCGCTCGGTACGGGCTACTACGTCAGCCCCACGGTCTTCGCCGACGTCACCCCGGAGATGACCATTGCCCAGGAGGAGATCTTCGGTCCGGTCATCTCGATCCTGAAGTACGAGGACGAGGACGACGCGCTGCGGATCGCCAACGGCACCGTGTACGGCCTCGCCGGAGCCGTCTGGGCCGCCGACGACGCGCAGGCCGTCGCCTTCGCCCGCCGGATGGACACCGGACAGGTCGACATCAACGGCGGCCGGTTCAACCCGCTCGCCCCCTTCGGCGGCTACAAGCAGTCCGGCGTCGGCCGCGAACTGGGTCTCCACGGCCTCGCGGAGTACCTGCAGACCAAGTCCCTCCAGTTCTGAGCCGGTTCCCCGAGCCCGCTTGCCGCGCATTTCTCAACTCTCCCCCTCAGCAAGGAGCCAGTCCGTGGTCCGCGCCGCCGTACTGTCCGCCGTCGGAGCTCCGCTGGAGATCGCCGACATCGCCCTTCCGGAGCCCGGTCCCGGCCAGGTGCGCGTCCGTCTCGCCGCCGCCGGGGTCTGCCACTCCGACCTCTCGCTGTCCAACGGCACGATGCGGGTGCCGGTGCCCGCGGTCCTCGGCCATGAGGGAGCGGGCACCGTCGTCTCCGTGGGCGACGGCGTCACCCGGGTCGCACCCGGCGACGGAGTGGTGCTCAACTGGGCGCCGTCCTGCGGAAGCTGTCACCACTGCGGGATCGGCGAGGTCTGGCTCTGCGTCAACGCCCTGACCGGGGCGGCGAACATCCACGCCCACACCGCCGACGGCACCGAGCTGCACCCGGGGCTGAACGTCGCCGCCTTCGCACAGGAGACCGTCGTCGCCGCGAACTGCGTGCTGCCCGCCCCGGACGGCATCCCGCTCACCGACGCCGCCCTGCTCGGCTGCGCGGTGCTGACCGGGTACGGCGCGGTGCACCACAGCGCGCGGGTCCGCACGGGTGAGTCCGTCGTCGTGTTCGGCATCGGCGGCGTGGGCCTCGCGGTGCTCCAGTCCGCCCGGATCGCGGGCGCCTCGCGGATCATCGCGGTGGACGTCTCCCCGGAGAAGGAGGAGCTGGCCCGGCAGGCGGGCGCCACCGACTACGTCATCGCCTCCGCCACCACACCCCGCGAGATCCGCGGGCTCACCGGCGGCCAGGGCGCGGACGTCGCGATCGAGTGCGTCGGCCGGGCCGCCACCATCCGCGCCGCCTGGGAGTCCACCCGCAGGGGCGGCCGCACCACGGTCGTCGGCATCGGCGGCAAGGACCAGGAGGTGACCTTCAACGCCCTGGAGATCTTCCACTGGGGCCGGTCCCTGACGGGCTGCGTGTACGGAAACAGCGACCCGGCCCGCGATCTGCCGGTGCTGGCCGACCACATCAGGGCGGGCCGTTTCGACCTCTCCATGATGGTCACCGAACGGATCGCGCTGGACGGCATCCCGGCCGCCTTCGACCACATGATCGCCGGCAAGGGCGGCCGGGCCCTGGTGGTCTTCTAGGGACTGTCCGGCGACCGGCCCGTGGTCAGCAGCCGGGACGCCATCTCGCCCTTCTCGAACAACCGGGAGGCCGGGCCCACGATCAGCGGGTCCGGCTCCCGGGCCACCGACCTGTCCTTGTCCGGGTAGTCGAAGCGGTGCAGCACGTGCCGGATCGCCTCCAGGCGGGCCCGTTTCTTGTCGTTGCTCTTCACCACGGTCCAGGGCGCGTCCGCCGTGTCCGTGTGGAAGAGCATCAGCTCCTTCGCCTCGGTGTAAGCGTCCCACTTGTCGAGCGAGGCGAGGTCGACCGGGCTGAGCTTCCACTGCCGCACCGGATCGGTCTGCCGGTTCATGAACCGGTTGCGCTGCTCGTTGCGCGAGACGGAGAACCAGAACTTCACCAGATGGATGCCGTCCCGCGCGAGCATCCGCTCGAACCCCGGTGTCTGGTGCATGAATTCGAGGTACTCGCGGGGTGAGCAGTACCCCATCACCCACTCCACACCGGCCCGGTTGTACCAGGACCGGTCGAAAAGCACGATCTCCCCGGCGGCCGGGAGATGAGCCACGTACCGCTGGAAGTACCACTGGGTGCGTTCGCGTTCGGTGGGCTTGTCCAGCGCCACCACCCGCGCGCCACGCGGATTGAGGTTCTCGGTGAACCGCTTGATCGTGCCGCCCTTGCCCGCGGCGTCGCGGCCCTCGAAGAGGACGACGAGGCGCTCGTCGTGCTCCTTGACCCAGTGCTGGAGCTTGAGCAGTTCGATCTGGAGGGACCGCTTGGACTTGTCGTACGCCTTGCGGCCGAGCTTCTCGGCGTACGGGTAGTCCTCCCGCCAGGCGTCGCGGGCGGGGCCCTCGGGCGTCACCAGGGCCTGTTCGCCACCGACGGCCACCGCCGGTTTCCTCTGCTTCTTCGCCTTCTTCGCCTTCTTCGTCCCCTGGCTACGGCCGGTCCGCTGCTCGGCGCTCCGTGTCATGCCGGGGTCCCTCCATCGGCCGGGCCGGATTCCTCCGCGTCGCACCAGTCTGCGGACGCATCCGGGACACCGCCACCCCGGCGAGGCAGAGCAGCCCGCCGCCGATGGTGAGCAGTGCGGGCACCTCGTTCAGCAGCAGCCACGCCATCAGCACGACGAGCGCGGGCACCGCGTAGGTGGTGGCTCCCATCCGTCCCGCGGTGGTACGGGCCAGCGCGTAGGCCCAGGTGGTGAAGGCCAGCGCGGTCGGGAAGAGGCCGAGATAGACCATGTTCAGTGTCGCGGACAGCGGTGCGTCGGCGGCGTCCGAGAGCAGCGCCCCGGAGAACGGCAGGCACGCCACCGTGCCGACCAGACAGCCGAACGTGGTGATCTGGAGCGCCGATCCGTGCCCCAGCGCGGGCTTCTGGCCGACCACCCCGGCCGCGTACGCCACCGCGGCCAGCAGACAGAGCAGCACGCCCAGGACCGAGGAACTCCCCTTCCCCGACATGGAGAGCCCGACCACCACGGCGCCCGCGAAGGACACGGCCATGCCCAGCACCAGCCGGCGCGGCAGTCCCTCCCCGAGCAGCCGGGCGCCGAGCAGCGCGATCAGGAGGGGGCCGATGTTCACGACCATGGCGGCCGTCCCCGCGTCCACCTGCTGCTCACCCCAGTTGAGCACCACCATGTACAGGCCGAACCACAGCAGTCCGGAGGCGATGATCCCCGGCCAGGCCGCCCGTGACGGGAGGCCCTCGCGCCGTATGAGCAGGAGCGCGCCCAGCGCCAGGGAGCCGGTCAGTAGCCGGCCGAGGGCCAGCGCGCCGGGGGAGTAGGCCTCGCCCGCACTGCGGATGGAGACGAAGGCGGAGGCCCACAGCACCACGGTGGTGCAGGCGGCGGCGGGGGCCCGCCAGTCGGAGCGTGGAGCGGGGGCGGGGGTAGTCGTCATGGGCCTGACCGTAAGGCCGCGACCCTTCGGCGCCTACCGAATAGTCGCCGGCTCGATGCCGAGGCGCGCGGCCAGCGCCCGTTCCCCCTCCGGGGTCGCCCGCACCGCCCGCCCGGACCCGATCCGTACGCACCACCCGGCCTCCAGCGTGTGGCGGCACAGGACGGCGCCCGCGAGCCCCGCCAGATGCGGCCTGCGCTCGGTCCAGTCCAGACAGCTCCGTACGAGCGGACGCCGCGACCGGTTCTCCAGACCGATGCCCAGCGCGCCGAACCAGTCGAGCCCCGCGTCGGTGAGCGCGAAGCCTGCGTCCTGCCTCAGCAGCCCCCGTACGGTCATGGCATCGGTGATCGCGAGGCCGATGCGGCCGGCGAGATGGTCGTAGCAGGTGCGGCCGCGGGCCAACGCGCTGTCGGCGCCCGCCGCGCCCAGCGTGCGCGGCGGGGCGGCGGCGGGGGCGACCTGGCCCGCCAGCTCCTCGACGAGGTGCGCGACCTGTTCGCCGGCGAGCCGCAGATAGCGGTGCCGGCCCTGCCGCTCCTCGGCCAGCAGCCCGCCCGCGACGAGCTTGCCCAGATGCTCGCTGGCGGTCGACGGGGCCACCGAGGCGTGCCGGGCCAGCTCGCCCGCGGTCCAGGCCCGGCCGTCGAGCAGGGCCAGGCAGAAGACGGCGCGGGTCTCGTCGGCGAGGAGGGCGGCCAGGGCGGCGAGCCGGGGCGCGGCCGGGTCGGGGTATGCCATGTGTTCCAGGATGCGTCAGGAACGCTTCGGCGCCGGCCGAACGGTCCCGGCCGCCACGGACGGCGTGTACTGCAGGCCGAGGCCGTCGATCAGTGCCCGCAGCCCCGTCTCGAACGCCCCCTCGTCGACCTTCTGGCGGCGCTCGGCCAGCAGGTGGGCCTGGCCCAGGTGCGGGTAGTCGGCGGGGTCGTAGGCCGTCTCGTCGTCCACGAAGCCCCGGGCGAAGGAGCCGAGTGCCGATCCGGTGATGAAGTAGCGCATCAGCGCGCCGATGTACGTGGCCTGGGCGGGCGGCCAGCCCGCGCGGACCATGGCGCCGAACACCGCGTCCGCGACCCGCAGACCGGCCGGGCGGCGGCCGGGGCCCTGGGCCAGCACCGGGACGATGTGCGGGTGCTCGGTGAGCGCCGCACGATAGGAGACCGCCCAGTCGTGCAGGGCGGCCCGCCAGTCACGGCTGTCGGACTCGTCGAACATCGACAGATCGACCTGCGCGGAGACTGCGTCGGCGACCGCGTCCAGAATCTCGTCCTTGTTGCGGAAGTGGTTGTAGAGCGAGGGCCCGCTGACCCCGAGCTCGGCCGCCAGCCGGCGGGTCGAGACGGCGTCGAGCCCCTCGGCGTCCACGAGCGCACCCGCCGTCGCGACGATGCGGTCTCTGCTGAGGAGGGGCTTGCGCGGACGGGCCATGCGGCACATAGTAGGGCCCAGTCATAAAACTAGCAGTGCTAATTAAAAGTGGAGGGCCGACCGATGAACCTGGAGCTCAGCGAGGAGCAGGAAGCCGTCCGGCAGCTCGCCAAGGACTTCGTCGCCCGGGACATCGCCCCGCACGTCGTCGAGTGGGACCGGTCCGAGAACGTCGACAAGTCGATCGTGAAAAAGCTGGGCTCCCTCGGCTTCCTCGGGCTGACCGTCCCCGAGGAGTACGGCGGCTCGGGCGGCGACCACCTCACGTACTGCCTGGTGACCGAGGAGCTCGGCCGCGGCGACTCCTCGGTCCGCGGCATCGTCTCCGTCTCGCTGGGGCTGGTCGCCAAGACCATCGCCGCCTGGGGCGACGAGGAGCAGAAGCGGCAGTGGTTGCCGCGGCTGACCTCGGGCGACGCGGTGGGCTGCTTCGGCCTCACCGAACCGGGTACCGGGTCGGACGCCGGGAATCTGACGACCAGGGCCGTGCGGGACGGCGGGGACTACGTCATCAACGGCTCGAAGATGTTCATCACCAACGGCACCTGGGCCGACGTGGTGCTCCTCTTCGCCCGCACCAACGACACCCCCGGCCACAAGGGCATATCCGCCTTCCTGGTCCCCGCCGGCACCCCGGGCCTGAGCCGCCGCACCATCCACGGCAAGCTCGGCCTGCGCGGACAGGCGACCGCCGAGCTGGTGCTGGAGGACGTCCGCGTCCCCGCCGCCACCCTCATGGGCCCCGAGGGCAAGGGCTTCTCGATCGCCATGTCCGCCCTGGCCAAGGGGCGGATGTCGGTGGCGGCCGGCTGCGTCGGCATCGCCCGGGCAGCCCTGGACGCGGCGGTTGGATACGCCGGTGAACGCGAGCAGTTCGGCAAGTCCATCGCGGGCTACCAGCTCGTCCAGGAGCTCATCAGCGACATCGCCGTGGACGTCGACGCGGCCCGGCTGCTCACCTGGCGGGTGGCCGACCTGATCGACCGCGGCGAGGACTTCGCGACCGCCGCCTCCAAGGCCAAGCTCTTCGCCTCCGAGGCCGCCGTCCGTGCCGCGAACAACGCCCTCCAGGTCTTCGGCGGCTACGGCTACATCGATGAGTACCCGGTCGGCAAACTGCTGCGCGACGCCCGCGTGATGACGCTCTACGAGGGCACCAGCCAGATCCAGAAGCTGATCATCGGCCGGGCGCTGACCGGGGTGTCCGCGTTCTGAGACCTCCCGCCGCCGGGCACCTCGAACGGGCGTCTGAGTACCGGGCTGAGTACGCGGACGGATGTGGCGTGCGCCGGGCCGCCGGATGCTGAGCGGTATGAGTGAGACGACATCGGTCAAGCAGCAGAGCACCGCGGCCTTCTACGGTCAGGCCGTCGCATCCTTCGGGGTGGCGATGGGTGCGGTGACCCTCGGGATCTACTTCCTCGACGCGGACGTCTGGGTGCGCGGCTTCCTCGCCATCGGCGTCCTCTATCTGGTCACGTCCTGCTTCACCCTGGCCAAGGTCATCAGGGACCGGCAGGAGGCGGGCCAGCTGGTCAGCCGGGTCGACCAGGCCAGGCTGGAGAAGATCCTCGCCGAGCACGACCCCTTCCAGAAGCTCTGACGATCTCATCCACCGGACCCCTAAGCGCTTGCTCAGGATCGGGGTATGGTGTGCGTCCTGCTGACTGAGAGGGGCCACAGACGATGAGCACGGCGGAGGAGACCGACGGCGAGAACACGCCGTGGGCCGAAGTGACGCCCGAGGCTGCCCGGCGGCTCCTCGTCGCCGCCGTCGAGGCCTTCGCCGAGCGCGGGTACCACGCGACCACCACCCGGGACATCGCGGGCCGCGCCGGAATGAGCCCCGCCGCTCTCTACATCCACTACAAGACGAAGGAAGAGCTGCTCCACCGGATCAGCAGGATCGGTCACGACCGCGCACTGTCCGTGCTGGAGGCGGCGGCCGACGGCGAGGGCACGGCCGCCGGGCGGCTCGCCGACGCCGTACGGTCCTTCGTCCAATGGCACGCCGAACGGCACACCACCGCACGCGTGGTCCAGTACGAGCTCGACGCCCTCAGCGAGGAGCACCGCACCGAGATCATCGAACTGCGCCGCAGGAGTGACGCGGTGGTGCGCCGGATCATCGGCGACGGCGTGGCGGCGGGGGAGTTCGACGTCCCGGACGTACCGGGCACCACGCTCGCCGTGCTCTCGCTCTGCATCGACGTGGCGCGGTGGTTCAACGCCCAGGGCAGCCGGACGCCGGACGAGGTCGGCGATCTGTACGCCGACCTCGTGCTGCGCATGGTCGCGGCCAAACGGTGACGCAGCCGCCCCCGGGCAGGGCTCAGAAGTAGTACCGCGACACCGACTCGGCCACACAGGCGGGCTTGTCGCCGCCCTCGCGCTCCACCGTGACGACCGCGGTGACCTGCACGCCGCCGCCCGCCTCCTCGACGCTCTTCAGGACGGCCGTCGCCCGCAGCCGTGATCCCACGGGCACCGTGGAGGGGAAGCGGACCTTGTTGGTCCCGTAGTTGATGCCCATCTTCATGCCCTCGACCCGCATGACCTGCGGTACGAGCGCCGGCAGCAGCGAGAGCGTGAGGTAGCCGTGCGCGATCGTCGTGCCGAACGGTCCGGCCGCGGCGCGCTCCGGGTCCACATGGATCCACTGGTGGTCGCCGGTGGCGTCGGCGAAGAGGTCGATCCTCTTCTGCTCGATCTCCAGCCAGTCGCTGTGGCCCAGCTGCTCGCCCACTCCGTCACGCAGCTCCTGCGCGGACGTGAAGATCCTTGGCTCTGTCATGTTCCTGGTCCCTGCCTTCCTGCTCTCGGCCCACCTGTCTAAGCGCTTGCTCAGCATGGTTCGCGGGTGCGTTCCTGTCAACGACGGACCGGCCGGGGACCGGCCACGTAGGGTTCGAGGAGTGCCCCAGATCCCACAGACACTCCATGAACTCACGGTCGGCCAGCTCTCCGCGCGCAGCGGCGCCGCGGTTTCGGCCCTGCACTTCTACGAGGCCAAGGGCCTGATCGGCAGCCGCCGCACCAGCGGCAACCAGCGCCGCTACAGCAGGGACGCGCTGCGCCGGGTCGCCTTCGTCCGCGCGGCGCAGCGGGTCGGTATCCCGCTCGCCACCATCCGGGACGCGCTGGCCGAACTCCCGGAGGAGCGCACCCCCAACCGTGACGACTGGGCGCGGCTCTCCGAGGCGTGGCGCTCCGAGCTGGACGGGCGGATCGAACAGCTGGCGCGGCTGCGCGACCACCTCACCGACTGCATCGGCTGCGGCTGTCTGTCGTTGGAGACCTGTGTGCTCTCCAACCCGGACGACATCTCCGGTGAGCGGATCAGCGGCTCGCGACTGATGCCGAGCAAGGTCGCGAAGGGGCCCTCGGAAGGGAGCTGAGGGGTCCGGCCGACGTGGTTGTGCCTGCCCGGCAGCCCCGCGTGTCGCGTCGGGCGCCGGGCGGGCCGCTCCGTTCCTCAGGCCACCGATGCCAGGTCGTCGAGCCGGGTCCGCCGGGCCTTCGCCAGCGCCGCCCGGGTGAGCACGGGCTGCGGCACCACGATCCCGCACCCGGTGCAGACCGGACCGGACCACGGCTCGCTGTCCAGGTCCTGCCGCCAGGCGATCCGGGCCTGTGCGCACACCGGGCAGCCGGTGCCCGGCTCCGTCTCCAGGGCGGAGATCAGCCGCGCCAGCACCTCCGCGAGCGGCGCCGCCGGGTGCACGGCCGGGTCGTCGCACCGCGCGACCCCGTTCCCGCCCCAGGTGCGCCGGTGCCAGTCGTCGAACGCGCCCGGCCGGCGCAGCCCGTCGTGCTTCTCCCGCCGGCGGCGCTCGGCGAACCCCGCCTCGTAGCCCAGCCAGACCGCGCGGGCCGTCTCCAGCTCCTCCAGCGCGCGCATGAGCCGCACCGGATCGGGGGCCCGGTCCTCGGGCCCGATTCCGTGCCGGGCACACAGATGATCCCAGGTCGCCCGGTGCCCGTAAGGGGCGAAGCGCTCCAGGCACTTGCGCAGCGAGTACCGCCGCAGTGCCAGGTCGCTCCGCGGATCGCGGACCTGTCTCGCAAGACTCCGGAAACCGGCCATTGCGCTGCCACCTCCGTCGCTCGTACTCCGTCGCCCGAACCTCGGCGTCACTGAATGGACGTACAACTGCCCGGATCGGCTCCATCCAAGGGTGTGGTCGTCCATTTGGTGAGATGACCGGTCGTCATGTGACTGCGTGTGGTGATTCGGAAAAGGTGACCGATGTTCACCTCACCGACGGGTCATACCGCCGGTAACGTCCGGCGCATCGGCCTCCCCGAGGAGCATGCATGCCCCCACGCACCGGCACTTCCGCCCGCACCGGCAAGTCCCGAGCCGCCATGATCGCGGCCGTTCTCGCACTCGGTGCCTCTCTGCTGGCCACCGCCCCCCACGCGGGCGCCGCCGAGCCTGATCCCGTCACCGACTACTGCCAGGGGCAGTGCGACGACATCCTGCCGCCCGGCGAGAACGGCAACGCCACCCTCGTCGACATTCTCGGCAACAAGGCGTTCGGCACCCATCCCGCGCACAGCGACGACCAGCTCGACCGCTACGACGGGCTGGTGGCCGGGCACACCGGCCTCACCGACCAGAAGCTGACCGACTTCTTCAACGACGCCTCCTTCGGCGTCGCGAAGGACCAGGTCGAGTCCGTCACCTCGCCCCGCAACGACGTCACCATCACCCGCGACAAGGTGTCCGGCGTCCCGCACATCAAGGGCACCACCCGCTACGGCACCGAGTTCGGCGCCGGATTCGCGGCCGGCCAGGACCGGCTCTGGCTGATGGACCTCTTCCGCCACATCGGGCGCGGGCAGCTGACCTCGTTCGCCGGAGGCGCGCTGGCCAACCAGGGCCTGGAGCAGCAGTTCTGGCCGCAGGCCCCGTACACCGAGGCCGATCTCCAGGCCCAGGTCGAGTACATCAGGACCCACGAGGGCGCCCGCGGCGAACAGGCCATGGCGGATGCCCAGGCCTATGTCGACGGCATCAACTCCTATCGTGACAAGTCGAAGAAGGGCCGCTACTTCCCCGGCGAGTACGTCCTCACCGGCAAGATCGACGCCATCACCAACGTCGGTGAGATCCAGCCGTTCGAGCTGACCGACCTGATCTCGATCGCCTCCGTGGTCGGCGGCCAGTTCGGCGGCGGCGGTGGCGGCGAGGTGCAGGCGGCACTCTCGCTGCTCTCCGCCCAGCAGAAGTACGGAGTCGCCGAAGGCACCAAGGTCTGGGAGTCGTTCCGGCAGCGCAACGACCCCGAGGCCGTGCTGACCGTTCACGACGGCACCTCGTTCCCGTACGCCGGAAAGCCCGGCAAGGCCGTCGGAACCGCCCTGCCCGATCCGGGCTCCGTCACCGCCGAGCCGCTGATCCACGACCGCACCGGCTCCGCGGGCACCGACGCCAAGGCCCCGGTCAAGGCCCCGGCCGCGCTCAAGAAGGCACAGGGCATGTACGACGACGGGGTCATCCCGGAGGGCTCGCTCCCCGGCTCCGGCTCCGGCGCCCAGAAGCGCGGCATGTCCAACGCCCTGCTGGTCTCCGGCCAACACACCGCGAGCGGAAACCCGGTCGCCGTGTTCGGCCCGCAGACCGGCTACTTCGCCCCGCAGCTGATGATGCTCCAGGAGATCCAGGGCCCCGGCATCAGCGCCCGCGGTGTCTCCTTCGCCGGCGTCGGCATGTACATCCAGATGGGCCGCGGCCAGGACTACGCCTGGAGCGCCACCTCGGCCGGACAGGACATCACCGACACCTACACCGTCGAACTGTGCGAGCCCGACGGCTCCGCGCCCACCAAGAACTCCACGCACTACCTCGACCACGGCGACTGCGCTGCCATGGAGAAGCTGGAGCGCACCAACTCCTGGAGCCCGACCGTCGCCGACTCCACGGCGAAGGGCTCCTACCGGATGCAGGTGTGGCGCACCGGCTACGGAGTCGTCACCCACCGCGCCACGGTGGACGGCAAGCCGGTCGCGTACACCTCGCTGCGCACCACCTACCGGCACGAGGCCGACTCGATCATCGGCTTCCAGATGCTGAACGACCCCTCGTACGTCACCGACGCCGCCTCCTTCCAGAAGGCGGCGAGCAACATCGACTACGCTTTCAACTGGTTCTACGCCGACTCGCGCACCGCCGCCTTCTACAACAGCGGCATGAACCCCGTGCGCGCACCGGGCGTCGACCCGGCGCTGCCCGTCAAGGCCGAGAAGGCGTACGAGTGGCAGGGCTACGACCCGGCGGCCAACACCGCCGACTACACCCCGTTCGCCGAGCACCCGCACTCCAGCGGCCAGGACTACTACGTGTCCTGGAACAACAAGCAGGCCCAGGGGTACGCCTCCGCGGGCTTCGGGCTCAGCGCGGTGCACCGGGCCGATCTGCTCGACGAGCGGGTGTCGAAGCTGGTGGAGGAGGGCGGCGTGACCCGCGCGTCCCTCACCCGGGCGATGGCCGACGCCGCACTCACCGATCTGCGCGGGGAGCAGCTGCTGCCCGAACTGCTGAAGGTGATCCGCTCCCAGCCGGTCACCGACCCGGAGCTGAACGCGGTGGTCCAGCAGCTGGACTCCTGGCGGGCGGCGGGCGCCCAGCGCAAGGAGAGCAGCCCGGGTTCGCACGCGTACACCTACGCCGACGCGGTACGGATCATGGACGCCTGGTGGCCGAAGCTGATCGACGCGGAGTTCAAGCCGGGGCTCGGCGACGACCTGTACGGGGCGCTGACCGCCAACCTCGCCACCGACGAGTCCCCGGCGGCCAGCCACGGGCCGAGCGGCGCGCACAGCGGTTCGGCCTTCCAGTACGGCTGGTGGGGCTTCGCCGACAAGGACCTGCGCCAGGTGCTGGGGCAGCCGGTCAAGGGGCCGCTGGCCAGGACCTACTGCGGCAACGGTGATCTGAGCAGCTGCCGCGCGGCGCTGCTGTCCACGCTGAAGCAGGCGGCGGCGGTACCGGCGGCCGAGGTCTACCCGGCTGACGACAACTGCAAGGCCGGTGAGGAGTGGTGCACCGACTCGATCATCCACCGGGCACTGGGCGGGATCGGGCAGAAGGCGATCCACTGGCAGAACCGCCCGACGTACCAGCAGGTGGTGGAGTTCCCGGCGCATCGCTGAATCCCAGCCCGTCCGGCGCTTGAGGACACAACAGGTCGCCGGGCGGGTCCGCACTCCCGGACCCGCCCGGCACCGTCTCACCGGTACTGGAGATACCGCTTGCGCACGGAGCGGAACGCGGCGAGATCCTTCGCCCACGCCCCCACGACCTCGTCCGTGTCCGCGCCCGCGTCGATCATCGTGCGGACCCGGGTGTTGCCGGTGAGCTTGTCGATCCAGTTGTCCGGCCGCCAGGCGAAGCCGCTCCACGTCTGTTTCGCCGTCACCAGCAGGGCGATCCCGGTGCGGACCGGGTCGAAGACCTCCCGGTCCCGCACGTGGACCTGAACCCCGCCCACCGTCCTGCCCGCGAACTTGGAGAACGTCGGAGCGAAGTACGCCTCGCGGAAGGCCACCCCGGGCAGGTCGAGGGCGTTCGCGGCGGCCGCCCACGTGTGGTCGATCCCCTCCGCGCCGAGCAGCTCGAAGGGCCGCGTCGTGCCGCGCCCCTCGGAGAGGTTCGTGCCCTCGAAGAGGCAGGTGCCCGAGTAGACCAGCGCGGTGTCGGGCGTCGGCATGTTGGGGCTCGGCGGCACCCACGGCAGCCCGGTCCCGTCGAAGAAGTCCGAGCGCGACCACCCCGACATCTTCACAATCTCCAGCTCGGCCGGACGGTCCGCCAGGAACTCCCCGTTGAACAGCAGGGCGAGTTCGGTGACCGTCATGCCGTGCGCCTGGGCGATCTCCCGGCGGCCCACGAACGTGCCGAAGGCCGGATCGAGGACCGGTCCGAGAGCCGCCCGCCCGGACACCGGGTTCGGCCGGTCCAGGACGACGAACTTCTTGCCCGCGAGGGCCGCCGCCTCCATGCAGTCGTACAGCGTCCAGATGTACGTGTAGAAGCGGGCGCCCGCGTCCTGGATGTCGAACACGATCGTGTCGACGCCGGACGCCGTGAAGACGTCGGCCAGTGGCTGCCCGCTCTTGAGGTAGGTGTCGTAGACCGGAAGGCCGGTCGCCGGGTCGTCGTACCGGCCCTCGGAGCCGCCCGCCTGCGCGGTGCCGCGGAAGCCGTGCTCCGGGCCGAAGACGGCCGTCAGGTTCACCCGTGCGTCCGGGTGCATCACATCGACGATGTGGCGGACGTCGGAGGTGACCCCGGTCGGATTGGTGACGATGCCGACCCGTTGGCCCTTCAGCAGCGCGTAGCCGTCCGCCGAGAGCCGGTCGAAGCCGGTACGGAGCCGGCCGTGCCCGCTCCCGTGTCCGCCCGGGTGCTGATTGCCGTGCGAGGGGCGGGCCGCTGCGGGGCCGGCCGACGCGGCCGTCGCCGCGAGGGCTCCGACGGCACTGCCGGCGGCCAGCAAACCACGTCTGGTCAGGCTCATTCGGCTACCTCCAAGATCGCGACGTCTGTCATGGTCACGCACGCTAGCGCGCACACGGGCCGCAGGGAACGAGCCGGACGGGACGGATGTGACGGGAGTGACGCACGAGTGGCGCCAGCCTCTTCCCCGACGACATACCGACTGGTTAGTCTGCTGGTGCAGTCGGCTGAGAGAGGCGGGAGCGATGAGTACGGTGCAGGGCGCGGGCGTAGTGGTCACGGGGGCCGGAGGCGGCATCGGAGCCGCGCTGGCCCGCAGATTCGCCGCCGCGGGCGCGCGGGTCGTGGTCAACGACCTCGACGAGGGCAGGATCACGGCGCTCGCCGAGGAGATCGGCGCCACCGCCGTCGCCGGTGACGCCTCACGGATCGTCGACGCAGCCCGGGACGCCCTGGACGGCACGGTGGACGTGTACTGCGCCAACGCGGGCCTCGCCTCGCCCGGCGACGTCTTCGCCGACGAGGAGGTCTGGGCCGCCGCCTGGGACGTCAATGTGATGGCCCACGTCCGCGCGGCCAGGGCGCTGCTCCCGGACTGGCTGGAGCGCGGCAGCGGCAGGTTCGTCTCCACCGCCTCGGCCGCCGGACTGCTCACGATGATCGGCGCAGCGCCCTACAGCGTCACCAAGCACGGCGTGGTCGCCTTCGCCGAATGGCTCGCCCTCACCTACGGCCACCGCGGCGTCAAGGTCCACGCGATCTGTCCGCAGGGCGTGCGCACCGACATGCTGACCGCGGCCGGATCGGCCGGGGAGCTCGTGCTCGCCACCGGCGCCATCGAGCCGGAGGAGGTCGCCGACGCGCTCTTCGCGGCCATGGCCGAGGACCGCTTCCTCGTCCTGCCGCACCCGGAGGTCGCCGGGTACTACCGGGCCCGGGCCAAGGACACCGACCACTGGCTCGGCAGCATGAACCACCTCCAGCAGAAGTGGGAGGAGACCGTCGCATGACCGAGTCCATCTACGCGGCCAAGCCCTGGATCCCGCTGCTCAGTGAGGCCCAGCGGACCCCCGTCCACCCGGCCGCGACCCTGGTGCACGCCTTCCGGGACTCCGTCGGCCGCGCCCCGGATCACCCCGCCCTCGCCTACTTCGACGGGCGCCTCACCTACCGCGAGACGGACGAGCTCTCCGACTCCGTGGCCGGCCACCTCGCCGCCCGGGGGCTGCGACGGGGCGACCGGGTCGCGATCATGCTGCAGAACTCGCCGCAGTTCGTCCTCGCCCTGCTCGGCGCCTGGAAGGCCGGGGCGACGGTCGTACCCCTCAACCCGATGTACAAGTCCGGTGAGGTCGGCCATGTGCTGAAGGACGCCGAGGTCACCGCGCTGATCTGCTCGGACCGGGCCTGGGAGGCCTATCTGCGGGACACCGCGGCGGCAGCCCCGGCCGTCCGGATCGCCGTCACCGCCTGCGAGCTGGACTTCCAGACGAAGAACGACGAGCGGGTGCTGAACTTCGAACGGCTGCCCGCGGCCGACGACGCCGACGATCTGGTGGCGGTCGCCCGGCAGGGCCTCGCGGCCCCTGCCGACCGGCAGCTCACCGCCGCCGATGTGGCGCTCATCAGCTACACCTCCGGGACCAGCGGTACCCCCAAGGGCGCCATGAACTCCCACGGCAACATCATGGTCAACGCCGAGCGCCAGCGCACCGGTCACCCCATCACCGAGGGCTCCGCCTACTTCGCCCTCGCCCCGCTCTTCCACATCACCGGCATGGTGTGCCAGCTGGCCGCCTGCCTCGCCAACGCCGGCACCCTCGTCCTCGCCTACCGCTTCCACCCCGGCGTGGTCCTCGACGCCTTCGCCGAGCACCGCCCCGCCTACACCGTCGGCCCCTCGACCGCCTTCATGGCGCTCGCCGCCACCCCGGGCGTCACGCCCGGGCACTTCGCCTCCTTCCAGGTGATCTCCTCGGGCGGCGCACCGCTGCCGCCCGCACTCGTGGAGAAGTTCCGGGCGGCCTTCGGCCCGTACATCCGCAACGGCTACGGCCTCACCGAGTGCACCGCGCCCTGTGCCTCCGTACCTCCCGAGCGCGAGGCCCCGGTGGACCCGGTGTCCGGCACCCTCTCGGTCGGCGTGCCCGGCCCGGACACGGTGGTGCGGATCATCGACGAGAACGGCGCGGACGTGCCCTTCGGCGAGCAGGGCGAGATCGCGGTGCGCGGACCGCAGGTCGTCTCCGGCTACTGGCGGCTGCCCGAGGCCACCGCCGCCGCCTTCCCGGACGGCGAACTGCGCACCGGCGACATCGGCTTCATGGACCGCGAGGGCTGGCTCTACGTCGTCGACCGCAAGAAGGACATGATCAACGCCTCCGGCTTCAAGGTCTGGCCGCGCGAGGTCGAGGACGTCCTCTACACCCATCCCGCCGTCCGCGAGGCGGCCGTCGTGGGCGTCCCCGACGCCTACCGGGGAGAAACGGTCCGGGCCTACGTCAGCCTGCGGCCCGGTTCCTCGGTGGAACCGGACGAATTGGGTGCGTACTGCAAGGAACGGCTCGCCGCGTACAAGTACCCGCGCGAAGTCGAGATCCTGGCCGAACTTCCCAAGACGGCAAGTGGGAAGATCCTGAGGCGGGAACTGCGTTCACCCCGCTAGAACCGGTTCACGCACCGCACGGAAGGAAGGTGGCGGCTATGGCCAAGGCGACGGACGGGAGCGGTACCCCCGTTCCCCAGCGGCTGCTCGCCGCCGCCACCCGGCTCTTCGCCGAGCAGGGGTACGACCGCACCTCGGTCCAGGAGATCGTCGAGGCGGCAGGCGTCACCAAGGGCGCGCTCTACCACTACTTCGGCTCCAAGGAGGATCTCCTCCAGGAGGTCTACGCCCGGGTGCTGCGGCTCCAGCAGGAGCGCCTCGACGCCTTCGCGGACGCCGACGCGCCCGTCGAGCAGCGGCTGCGCGACGCAGCGGCCGACGTGGTCGTCACCACCATCGAGAACCTCGACGACGCCTCGATCTTCTTCCGCTCGATGCACCATCTGAGCCCCGAGAAGAACAAGCAGGTACGGATGGAGCGCCGCCGCTACCACGAGCGCTTCCGCGCCCTGGTGGAAGAGGGACAGCGCAGCGGGGTGTTCTCCACGGCCACCCCGGCGGACCTGATCGTCGACTACCACTTCGGCTCGGTCCACCACCTGTCCACCTGGTACCGGCCGGACGGTCCGCTCACCCAGCAGGAGGTCGCCGACCACCTCGCGGACCTGCTGCTGCGCGCCCTGCGCCCGTAGGAAGGCGGCAGACGGATGAACGAGAAGCCGGCCTCCCGGACGAACGGTGCCGTCGTCGAGCTGCGACCCCACACGCCGGCGAGCCTGGATCCGCTGCTGCGGTGGAAGAACGACACCGAGATCCAGCGGCTCAGCGGCGACGAGACGCACGCGTTCACCCGTGAGGAGGTAGCCGCGACGCTGGAGCGGTGGATGCGTCCCAGCGACGCCATCGTCCACCTCGCGATCGGGCTCGCCGGCCGCGCGGAGCCCATCGGCTTCCTCCACCTGGCCCTCATCGAACGGGCCCACCGGCGGTGCCGGCTGGGCATCGTCATCGGTGAGAAGGACCTGTGGGGGCGCGGCTACGGGCAACTGGCGGCGGCACGGGCCGTCGACCACGCCTTCCACGTCCTCGGCCTCGACCGGATCACCGCGGAGGTCTTCGCCGACAACCCGCGCTCCGTGCGGATGTTCGAGAGCCTGGGCTTCGTGCGCGAGGGCGTCATGCGCGAGAGCATCCAGCGCGACGGGCAGCGCGTCGACGAGCTGATCTTCGGACTGCTGCGGCACGAATGGGCCGGGTCGGGAAGCGACCGGGACGCGCGCCGCTGAGGGGCCGTGTCCGGCCCGCGCCCCCCTTCAGGAGCCATCGCGGGCCAGCCGCTCCAGCAGCGCCACCGCCGCCGGGTTGCGCGGCCGGGGTGCCCGTCCCGCCAGCACCACAGACCGGTCCCGGCCCGGAAGTCCACGAATGGCTCGTCGGCGAGGTCCTTGATCAGGGTGCGCCCCGCCCTCGCCAGCCGGTGGCTCGGGGCCCCGTTCGAGATTGCGGACGGACGTGCTCAGCGCGGACGATCAGTTCGGCACGGGCGGCCGCGGTGAAGCTGCCGTGCGTGATCACCGCCAAGAAGTGGCGGAGCCGGCGTATCTCCATCCATCTACGTGATCGATCGCAGCCAGCCAATCCATCTGTTGGACCGGCCGCGAGGACGGGGTGAAGCTTGATACATGGCGCACATCCAGGGTTCGTCCCATGTCCCCGCCCTGTGGACCGTGGCCTACGGGCCGCACCGGCTCCGGGGCGTCCGTCTCCTCGCGCGGTGCCTGCTGCGGGTGCGGGCCTTCGCCCGCGAACTGGCGCTCGCCGACCACGTACCGTACGGCGGCTACTGAGCGATGCCGGGCGGGCCCGCACCGGGGCATGGGCCCGCCCGCACGGCCCTACAGGTACTTCTTGATCTCGCGCCGCGCCAGCGACCGCTGATGCACCTCGTCCGGGCCGTCCGCCAGGCGCAGCGTCCGCGCCGCGGCCCAGAGTTCGGCCAGCGGGAAGTCCTGGCTGACGCCGCCCGCACCGTACAGCTGGACCGCCTGGTCGAGGATGGAGACCACCGCACGCGGGGTGGCGATCTTGATGGACTGGATCTCGGTGTGCGCACCGCGGTTGCCCACCGTGTCCATCAGCCAGGCCGTCTTCAGCACCAGCAGCCGCAGCTGCTCCACCGTGACACGGGCGTCCGCGATCCAGTTCTGCACCACGCCCTGCTGGGCGAGCGGCTTGCCGAAGGCGTTGCGGGACACCGCGCGCCGGCACATCAGCTCGATGGCGCGCTCGGCCATGCCGATCAGCCGCATGCAGTGGTGGATACGCCCCGGTCCCAGCCGCGCCTGGGCGATGGCGAAACCGCCGCCCTCCTCGCCGACCAGGTTCGCCGCGGGCACCCGCACGTTGTCGAAGACCACCTCGGCGTGGCCGCCGTGGTAGTGGTCCTCGTAGCCGTACACCTTCATGGCGCGCTTCACGGTCAGACCCGGGGTGTCGCGCGGGACGAGGATCTGCGACTGCTGGCGGCGGATGTCGTCGCCGTCCGGGTCGGTCTTGCCCATCACGATGAAGATCGCGCAGTCCGGGTTCATCGCCCCGGAGATGTACCACTTGCGGCCGTTGATGACGTAGTTGCCGCCGTCGCGGGCGATCCGCGTCTCGATGTTGGTCGCGTCCGAGGACGCCACCTCCGGCTCCGTCATCGCGAACGCGGACCGGATCTCACCGGCGAGCAGCGGCTCCAGCCACTGCTTCTTCTGCTCGTCGGTGCCGAACTGGGCGAGCACCTCCATGTTCCCGGTGTCCGGCGCCGCGCAGTTCAGCGCGGTCGGCGCCAACTGCGGGGAGCGGCCCAGGATCTCGGCCAGCGGGGCGTACTGGAGATTGGTCAGCCCGGCCCCGTGCTCGGCGTCCGGCAGGAAGAGGTTCCACAGCCCCTGCCGGCGCGCCTCGGCCTTCAGGTCCGCCACGATCTGCGGGGTGTCCCACGGCGACGCGAGCTGCTCCCGCTGCTCCTGCGCGGTCTTCTCGGCCGGGTGGACGTGCTCGTCCATGAAGGTGAGCAGCTGGGCGCGCAGTTCTTCGGTACGGGCGTCGAATGCGAAGTCCATGAGGTTGATCAGCCTTCCTGGAGGGTGGTGAGGCCGTGCGCGATGAAGACGGGGACGAGATCGCCGATGCGGTCGAAGCCGCCACCGACGGTCTGGCCCAGCGTGTAGCGGTAGTGGATGCCCTCCAGGATCACGGCGAGCTTGAACCAGGCGAACGCCGTGTACCAGGAGATCGCGGAGGTGTCCCGGCCGGAGCGTGCGGCATAGCGCTCGATCAGTTCGGCGGGGGAGGGGTGGCCGGCCGCGCCGCTGGTCGTGGAGACCGGTGACTCGGGCAGATCGAGGTCGGAGCTGTACATCACGAGCAGGCCGAGGTCGGTCAGCGGGTCGCCGAGCGTCGACATCTCCCAGTCGAGCACGGCCTTGATCCGGTCGTCGGAGCCGATCAGGACGTTGTCCAGGCGGTAGTCGCCGTGCACCACCGTCGGGGCCGGGGAGACGGGCAGTCCGTGCCCGAGCGCCGCGTGCAGCTCGTCGATGCCGGGCAGTTCGCGGTTGCGGGAGGCGTCCAGCTGCTTGCCCCAGCGGCGCAGCTGCCGGTCCAGGAAGCCCTCGGGGCGTCCGAAGTCGCCGAGCCCGACGGCCGCCGGGTCCACGGCGTGCAGCTCGACCAGCGTGTCCACCAGGCCGAGCACGGCCGTGCGGGTGCGCTCGGCGCCGAGCGGGGCGAGCTGCTCGACGGTGCGGTACGGGGTGCCCTCGACGTACTCCATGACGTAGAACGGCGCGCCGATGACGGAGTCGTCCTCGCAGAGCAGCAGCGTCTCGGGGACCGGGACGGCCGTCGGGTGCAGTGCGCTGATCACCCGGTGCTCGCGCTTCATGTCGTGTGCGGTGGCCAGCACATGACCCAGCGGCGGACGGCGGACGACCCAGCGGCCGGTGCCGTCGGTGTCCGTGACGACGTAGGTCAGGTTCGAACGGCCGCCCTCGATGAGCCGGGCGTCGAGCGGTCCGTTCACCAGACCCGGCCGTTCGCGGTCGAGATGTCCGCGCAGCCGGTCGAGGTCGAGACCTGGCGGGTGGACTGGGCTCATCGTGCGCACCTCCGGGGTGAATGAACGGTCGGGGTTCATGATGCCGACCAGTCGGTATGTCGTCCAGTGAACTTCCCGACGGATGTGGCCGATCCGGCCCGAACGGCTGCCCAGCCTCTGGCGTTCAGTCGTATCTCTGAATAGAGTTCACGTATGGATACAGCATTGTTGATCGAAGAAGTCCGGCTGACCCCGATCCTCATTGCCGACCCGCCGCTCCTCAACACCCAGGGCGTCCACCAGCCGTACACCCCACGCCTCGTCGTGGAGGTCGTCACACGCGGCGGAGTGACCGGCATCGGGGAGACCTACGGCGACGGCAAGTACCTCGAACTGGCCGAGCCGCTCGCCGCCGCGCTGGCCGGCCGCCCGGTCAGCGATCTGAACGGGCTCTTCGCCCTCGCCGACGAGGTGTGCGCGGACTCACGCGCGGCCGACGAGCGGGTCGACGCGGGCGGGCTGCGCGGCGTCCAGACCGCGGACAAGCTGCGGCTCTCGGTGGTGTCCGGTTTCGAGGTGGCCTGCCTGGACGCGCTGGGCAAATCCCTCGGCCTGCCCGTGCACGCACTCCTCGGCGGCAAGGTGCGCGACACCGTCGAGTACAGCGCGTACCTCTTCTACCGCTGGGCCGTGCACCCCGACGGCGGCGAGCGGGACGACTGGGGAGCGGCCGTCGACCCGGCCGGGGTCGTCGCCCAGGCACGGCGCTTCGCCCGTGAGTACGGCTTCTCCTCCTTCAAGCTCAAGGGCGGCGTCTTCCCGCCCGACGAGGAGATCGCCGCGGTCCGCGCGCTGGCCGAGGCGTTCCCGGACCAGCCGCTGCGCCTCGACCCCAACGGAGCCTGGTCCGTCGAGACCTCGCTGTACGTCGCCGAGCAGCTCAAGGACGTACTCGAATACCTGGAGGACCCGGCGAGCGGTACGGAGCTGATGGCCGCTGTCGCGGCCGGCACCGACGTACCGCTGGCCACCAACATGTGCGTCACCACGCTCGCCGAGGTCCCGGAGGCCTTCGCCCGGGACGCCGTCCAGGTCATCCTCTCCGACCACCACTACTGGGGCGGGCTGCACCGCACCCGCGAACTGGCCGGGATCTGCCGCACCTTCGGCGTCGGGCTCTCCATGCACTCCAACACCCACCTCGGGATCAGCCTCGCCGCCATGACGCATGTCGCGGCCACCGTCCCCAACCTCGACTACGCCTGCGACAGCCACTACCCCTGGCAGACCGAGGACGTCATCACCACCCGCCACGTCTTCGAGGACGGCCGCCTCACCGTCTCCGACGCCCCGGGCCTCGGAGTCGAGCTCGACCGGGAACGCCTGGCCGTGCTGCACCGCCGCTGGCTCGACGACGACGGCACGATGCGCGAGCGCGACGACGCCGCCGCGATGCGCAAGGCCGAGCCGCGGTGGCGGACGCCGTCGATCCCGCGCTGGTGAGAGCCCCGCACCGGGTGGAGGGGACCG
Source organism: Streptomyces sp. NBC_01260 (assembly GCF_036226405.1). Taxonomy (NCBI): domain Bacteria; kingdom Bacillati; phylum Actinomycetota; class Actinomycetes; order Kitasatosporales; family Streptomycetaceae; genus Streptomyces; species Streptomyces sp. NBC_01260. Next base: position 6,936,753 of record NZ_CP108464.1, read on the forward strand.
GGAGAGCCTGATTTGCGCAGTTTGCGACCTGCGCCGATGGTCGGAGGATGAAGGCGATCAGCTACAGCGGATACGGCGATGCCGATGTCCTGGAGTACGGCGAGCGGCCCGACCCCAAGGTCGGCCCCGACACCGTCCTGGTGAAGGTGCGTGCCGCCGCGGTCAACCCGGTCGACCGACAGGCGCGGCAGGGGAATCTCGACGCCGCGCTCGACGCGGTCTTCCCCGTGATCCCCGGCTGGGACGTGTCCGGGGTGGTCGTCCAGCCCGGCGTCGCCGTGGAAGAGTTCACCGTGGGCGACGAGGTCATCGGATACGTGCGGGAGGACTTCCTCAGCCGAGGCACCTTCGCCGAGTACGTCGCCGCGCCCGTGCGCACCCTCGCGCGCAAACCGCTGAGGCTGAGCTTCGAGGAGGCCGCGGGGCTGCCCCTGGCCGGTCTCACCGCCTACCAGGTGCTCCACCGGTCGCTGCGCATCCGCGACGGCGACACCGTCCTCGTCCACGCGGCGGCGGGCGGTGTCGGCTCGCTCGCCGTGCAGATCGCCCGGCACGCCGGCTGCCGGGTCATCGGGACCGCGAGCGCGCACAACCACGACCATCTGCGACAGCTCGGCGCGGAACCCGTGGAGTACGGGGACGGGCTCGCCGACCGGCTGCGGGCGCTGGCCCCGGACGGGATCGACGCCGCCTTCGACACCGTGGGCGGGGAGGCCCTGCGGGTGTCCGCCGAGACGCTCGCGCCGGACGGGCGGCTGACCTCCATCGTGGACAGCGAGGTGTTCTCCTACGGCGGCAAATACGCCTTCGTGCGGCCGGACGCCAAGGACCTCGCCCATCTGGCGGAACTGGCCGAGCGGGGCATCGTCTCGGTCCATGTGGACCGGGTCTTCCCGCTGGAACAGGCCGCACAGGCGCACCGGCTCAATGCTGAGGGGCGCACCCGCGGCAAGATCGTCGTCACGGTCGACTGGGAGAGCTGACCGCCGCGCCCGGCCCGCGATCGCCGCGATCAGAACAGCATGGCCACCGCGAACACCGCCAGCGCGACCGTGCACGCCGCGGTCATCAGGGCCTCCCTCGCCCCCAGCTGCTGCGGACGGGCGGTTCCCATGCCCTGCACCCGGCGGTTCGCCACCCGGAGAAACCCCAGCCAGGCGAGCACGCTCAGCGACAGGGCGACGATCCCGGCCGGGCTCGCCCCGCCGTGCAGCGCCTGCTTGCCCGCCAGCAGCGCCACCACCGTGCAGGAGAGCGTGGTGCGGCGCCAGGCCAGCCTGGTCCGCTCGGGCTGCAGGCCGGGATCGCGCTCCGCGGCGCTCACCGCCCCTCCCAGCCGAAGAGGACCACCACCACCATCGCGACGGCGACGACGGCGACCGCGAGACTCAGCAGCGTCGGGAACCGGGAGACCGGCAGATCCTCGCCCCGCCGCATGGCCAGCTCACAGCGCACCCAGTGGTTGACCGCCCGCAGCGCACACAGCACACCGGCCGCGAGCAGGGCCAGCGCGAGACCGGTCCGGATGCCCCAGGAGAGTCCCGGCAGGAACTGGTCGACCGCGAAACCGCCGCCGATCAGCGCGAGTGCCGTCCGGATCCAGGCGAGAAAGGTCCGCTCGTTGGCGAGCGAGAAACGGTAGTCGGGGGTGTCGCCCTCTTCGCGGATACGCTGCGGCGCGAACCACAGCCGCAGGCTCTGTACGAATTCGTTCACGTCCGGACCATATCTGCCGCTTCGGTATGCGGTGCGGGCCGGTTCAGGGCGCTTCGCGGAGCGCTTGCAGCCGCCGGTGGCACTCCAGTCCGTCCGGCACCCACAGCCAGTCGTCGAGCCGCTCCGCCAGCTCCGCGTCCGTGAGGAAGGTGTGCCAGGCGACCTCTTCCACCTGCGGCTTCACCGGCAGCTCGCACCGTACCCGGTAGACGTACGACCACCAGCTGTGCCGGTCGCCCTCGTAGAGGAACTTGAAGAGCGGCTCGGGGCGGGGGAGCCCCGTGACGCCCAGCTCCTCCTCGGCCTCCCGCAGCGCCGCCTCGTCGTACGTCTCGCCCGCGCCGACCACTCCGCCGACGAACATGTCGTAGTGGGACGGGAAGACCAGCTTGGTGGCGGTCCTGCGGTGCACGAAGATCCGGCCGTCGGCGTCCCTGACCTCGATGAACGCGCAGCGGTGGCGCAGGCCACGCGCGGTCGCCTCGCCGCGCGTGGCCTGCCCGACGACCTCGTCGTTCTCGTCGACGATGTCCAGGATCTCGTCAGAAGGTGTCATGCACCTCATCCAACAGCAGACCGCCGCGGAGGATCACTGGCCCATGACGTACTTGACGGTCGGGCCCGTGGTCCAGCCGCCGTCCACGGCGAGTTCGGCCCCGGTGATGTAGGAGGCGGCGTCCGAGAGCAGGAAGACGACGGCCTCGGCGATCTCACCGGCCTCGCCCACCCGGCCCATCGGGGTGTTGGGGTAGTTGCCGTCACCCTGCTGGATGCCCACGGAGGCGGTCATCGGCGTGTAGACCATGCCGGGGTGCACCGAGTTCACCCGCACCTTCGCCGTGCCGAGCTCCACCGCGCCGACCTTCGTCAGCCCGCGCACGCCCCACTTCGACGCGCCGTAGCTGGAGGTCAGGGCGAGGCCCATCAGCCCGGCGGCCGAGGAGATGTTGACGATCGAGCCGCCTCCGTTCCCCTTCATCAGCGGGATCACCGTCTTCATGCCGATGAAGACGGCCGTCAGATTGATGTCGATGACCTTGCGGAAGTGCTCGACCGTCTCGGTCTCCAGCGGCTGCCCGGTGGAGACCCCGGCGTTGTTGACCAGGCCGTCGATCCGTCCGAACTCGGCGAGGGCGAACTCGGCGACGCGCTGCCAGTCCTCCTCCGAGGTCACGTCGTGGTGAAGGAAGCGGGCCTTCGGGCCGAGCTCGGCCGCGGTCGCCGCGCCCTCCTCGTCAAGCACGTCGGTGATCACGACGTTCGCGCCGCCGGCCACGGCGAGGCGCGCGGCCTCGGCGCCGAGGCCGCGGGCGGCGCCGGTGATGACGACGGTCCGGTCACTGAGGCTGTTCTTGTCGGTCATGACATGTCCTTCATGTGGTGCGGGTGGTTCACGCGCCGTGCGGCGCGGGGGCGTGCAGGAACGCGGTGGTGGTGCCGACGAGATCGGCGAGGAAGAGCTCCTGGCCGGTCAGCGGCTCCGTGCCGTCGAGTCCCTGGCGGGCGCGGTCGGCAAGCGCCGCGCCGATCAGGGTGAGCGCCAGATCGAGGCGCTCCAGGCGTACGGGCTCCGGCAGCGCCTCCAGCCGGTCCCCGATCCGGCCGATCAGCCGGCCGTAGGCGGTGCCGTCCAGGGCGGGGTGGAGGCGGCCGGTCCGCAGACCGGTCTCATGGCTCAGCCCCGACGAGATCCGCAGACAGCGCCGGCCCCGGTCGTCGGCGAGCAGGCTCGCCTCCGCCGTCACCAGCGCGGTGAGGAGTTCCGGTACGCCGCAGTCCGCGGAGAGCGCTTCGAGCAGCGGCGCCACCACCTGTTCGGTACGGGCCTGGCGGCCGGCCATCACGGCGTCGAGCAGCCCGGCGCGGGAACCGAAGTGGTACTGGACCGCCGACGGATTGCTCTGGCCCGCCAGCCGGACGACGTCCCGCAGCTGGGCGCCGTCCGTACCCTGCGCGGCGAAGATCTCCTCGGCCGCGCGGATCAGTTTGTCCCTGGTGTCCTGTCCAGACGTTCTCGCCATGGGGCCCACTGTAATGCTGGCCATTATTAATTGCCAGGGCGGAGCGTCGGGCCGCCTGTGAGATGGGGGACATGCGGCGGTACGGGGTGCCTGCCGCCGCGGGCGGACCTGCTTCAGCGCGGCTGAAGCGTCTTGGTGCGGCGCCCGCCCACCGGCCCCTCCGGCATCGCCGGATGCAGCCCCAGCAGCACGATCCCGACCACGATCGCGGCGAGCCCGGCCGCCTGCCAGGCCAGCGCGCCCGTGTCGGTGCGCACCTCGTCGCCGAGGAACCCGATCCCGCAGGCGATCCCGGCCAGTGGCTGGGCCGCGGTCAGCGCGGGCAGCGACATCCGCAGCGGGCCGCTCTCGAACGCGCTCTGCACCAGGAGCAGCCCCGTCACCCCCAGCACCAGCACCCCGTACGGCTGCCAGCTCGTCACCAGCGCCGCCCAGCCGTCGTCCCCGATCCGCTGGCCGCTGACCCGGGTCAGGGCGTCCTGGAGCCCGTACAGCAGTCCGGCCGCCACCGCGAGGAGCGCCGGGGCCGCCGCCGACCGGGAGCGCGCGGCGAACATGGTGAGCGCCAGGGCGAGGCCCGTCACCACACCGATCACCAGCCAGTGCCGCAGCGGACTCGACACCGCCGTGCCGCCCTTGGGTTCGCCCGCCAGCAGGAACGTCGCGACCCCGCACGCCAGCAGCCAGAGCCCGGCCCAGCCCTGCCGGCCAAGGCGCTGGCCGGTGCGGTGCCGGGACAGGGTCATCGCGAAGAGCAGATTGGTGGCGAGGAGCGGCTCGACGACGGAGACCTCGCCCTTGCCCAGGGCCAGTGCGCCCAGCACCATGCCGCAGACCATCAGACCGATACCGGCCAGCCAGCTCCGTACCCGCATCAGGTCCAGCAGCAGCCGGGGCGACAGGTAGTCGCTCCTCGGGGCGTGCCTGGCGGCGGCCTGCTGCAGCACGAAGCCGAATCCCAGACAGCAGGCCGCGCTCACGGCGAGCACGAGAACCAGCACCGACACGCTTCTCTACCCCAAGTCAGGCCGGAAGAGAGTGATTTGTTTCGACGATAGCGCCTGGACGCCACCGGTGCGGCCGGAGTGCCGCCGACCGGGCGGTTGACGCCGGGGCGGTCGGTACCGAAGATCTGACGCACCAGTAACTTCGCGAGGAACCTCACGGGTGATGTGCGGTCCTTCCGCCGGACCGGGTCCGGATCGCCCCGACAAGGATGGAACCCATGGCGTACGACGCTGATGTGATCGTGATCGGGGCGGGCCTCGCGGGGCTGGTCGCCACGGCTGAGCTGGTCGACGCGGGCCGCTCGGTGATCCTGCTCGACCAGGAGCCCGAACAGTCGCTCGGCGGCCAGGCGCACTGGTCCTTCGGCGGTCTCTTCCTGGTCGACTCACCCGAACAGCGCCGGATGCGGATCAAGGACAGCCATGAGCTGGCCCTCCAGGACTGGCTCGGCACGGCGGGCTTCGACCGCAAGGAGGACCACTGGCCGGCGAAGTGGGCCGAGGCGTACGTCGACTTCGCCGCCGGTGAGAAGCGCTCCTGGCTGCACGCGCAGGGACTGCGGCTCTTCCCCGTCGTCGGCTGGGCGGAGCGCGGCGGGTACGACGCGAACGGCCACGGCAACTCCGTCCCCCGCTTCCACATCACCTGGGGCACCGGCCCGGGTATCGTCGCCCCGTTCGAGCGCCGGGTGCGCGAGGGCGTCGCCAAGGGCCTCGTCACCTTCCGCTTCCGCCACCGGGTCACCGGCCTCGGCCGCACCGGGGGCACCGTCGACACCGTGAGCGGCGAGATCCTGGAGCCGAGCGGTGCGGCCCGCGGGACCGCGAGCAGCCGGGAGACGGCGGGCGGCTTCGAGCTGAGGGCCCAGGCGGTGATCGTCACCTCCGGCGGCATCGGCGGCAACCACGACCTCGTGCGCGAGCAGTGGCCAAAGCGGCTCGGCACCCCGCCCGCCAAGATGCTCTCCGGCGTCCCCGCCCATGTGGACGGGCTGATGCTCGGCATCGCCGAGGAGGCGGGCGCCCACCACATCAACCGCGACCGGATGTGGCACTACACCGAGGGCATCGAGAACTGGAACCCGATCTGGGCCAAGCACGGCATCCGCATCCTGCCCGGCCCGTCCTCGCTCTGGCTGGACGCCCGCGGCAAGCGGCTGCCCGTCCCGCTCTTCCCCGGTTTCGACACGCTCGGCACCCTCGAACACATCATGCGCAGCGGCCACGGCTACACCTGGTTCGTGCTGGACCAGAAGATCATCGGCAAGGAGTTCGCGCTCTCCGGCTCCGAGCAGAACCCCGACCTGACCGGCAAGTCCGTCCGCGGTGTGATCGGCCGGGCGCGCGCCGACGTACCGGGTCCGGTGAAGGCGTTCATGGACAACGGGGCGGACTTCGTCGTCGAGAACGACCTCGGCGCGCTGGTCCGCGGCATGAACGCGATCACGGGTGACTCGCTCATCGACGAGGCCGAACTGCGCCGCGAGATCACCGCCCGCGACCGCGAGATCGCCAACCCCTTCACCAAGGACCTCCAGATCACCGCGATCCGGGGCGCCCGCGCCTACCTGGGCGACAAACTGATCCGTACGGCCGCACCGCACCGCATCCTCGACCCCAAGGCCGGACCGCTGATCGCCGTACGGCTGAACATCCTGACCCGCAAGTCGCTCGGCGGGCTGGAGACGGACCTGTCCTCCCGGGTCCTCACCGCGGACGGCACCCCGCTGGCCGGGGTGTACGCGGCCGGCGAGGCGGCCGGTTTCGGCGGCGGCGGGGTGCACGGCTACCGCTCGCTGGAGGGCACGTTCCTCGGCGGCTGCATCTTCTCCGGCCGGGCTGCGGGCCGGGCCGCCGCGGCGGCGGTCGGCTGAGGAGCGGGTCGCGGAACCCGGTCAGCGCATCCGCGCGTCCGTCCGGTGGGGTTCGGCGCGCGGAGCCGTGCACAGGCGCCGGATGCGGGCATGGGAAGGGGATGCCAGGAGTAGCCGAGCCCGTGATCAAACTCGTCCGGCGCACCACCGAACCGGTGGGGGCCCAGACCCTGCGTTCCACCGGAGCGGCGGTCATCGCCTACGTCGTGGCGACGTCGACGCTGTCCCAGCCCGCGCCCCTGACCGCTCCGCTCACCGCGTTGCTCGTCGTCCAGGTCACCCTTTACGCCACCCTGACCACGGGGATCCGGCGCGTGAACTCCGTGATCGTCGGTGTGCTCATCGCGAGCGGATTCAGCTCTCTGGTCGGGCTCTCCTGGTGGAGTCTCGGACTGACGATCTTCACCTCACTGATCATCGGCCGGCTGGTCCGGGTGAACGAGTTCGTCCCCGAGGTGGCGATCAGCGCCATGCTGGTGCTCGGCGTGGCGCAGGTCGCCAACACCGCGTGGGAGCGCGTGTTCGAGACGCTGATCGGTGCGGGAGTGGGGCTGCTGTTCAACCTGCTGTTCGCCCCGCCCGTGTGGGTGCAGTCGGCGGGCACGTCGATCGACGGCCTGGCCCGCGAGATGGGGCAGATGTTCCGCGACCTGGGCGGCGACCTGGGCGGCCGGGTCACCATCGGGCAGGCGGCCGAGCGGCTGCACCGGGCCCGCCGCATCGACCACGACATCGTGGCCGTGGACGCCTCGCTGCGGCAGGCCGAGGAGAGCCTCATGCTCAACCCGCGGGTCCGTCAGGGGCTGCTCTACCGCGTGGTGCTGCGCACTGGTCTGGACACGCTGGAGATCTGCGCCGTGGTGCTGAGGGTGCTGGCCAGAACGCTGACCGACCTGGCCAAGGAACGGGTCGACGAACCCCTCTTCCCCGCCGATGTGGCCCCCGGGCTCACAGAACTGTTCGGGCAGATGGCGGACGCCGTCGAGAGCTTCTCGGTGCTGATCACCACCCCGGTCGCCGCCGGAGCGGAAGCGGCCGAGGACCGGCTCGCCGACGCCCTGGCGGTCAGCCGCGCGACCCGTGACCAGGTGGCGGACATGCTGCTGGCGGCGGTCCAGGAACATCCCAGGAAATGGCAGCTGCACGGAGCCCTGCTCGCCGAGGTCGACCGCATCCTGGACGAGCTCGACATCGAGAAACGCACGGAGCGCCTGGGCAAGGAGCTCGACCGCCGCTCAGAGGAACTGCACGAGCGCCATCCCCGTCTGCTGGCCGTCCGGCGCCGCCTGGGCCTCGCCAAAGACGCGCACCCGGCGGGGGGCGACGCGGACGTGAGGTGAGAATCCGCCCGCCCCGACCGCCCGGCCCGCCCGCCGGGCCCGCCCGCCCGGCCCGCCCGCCGGGTCAGGCGGGATCGATCAGTTCGACGACCCGGAAGCGTTCGGCGACGACCAGTGTGTCGTCGTCGACCGTGAACTCCGGGTCGCCCAGACCCTCCCGCATCTCGTCGCTGTGCCAGAACCGCTCGTGGCCGGCCCGCCACCCCGCCACCGACGTGTCGCCCTCGCCCTCGTCGAGCACATGCTGGAGATCGACGTCCCCGAGGCGCAGAATCCGGACCTCCGTCACCTCCAGCACCGCGATCTCCCGGCCGTCCGAGTCGATCAGGGCGGACCGCTCGCCCACCGGGGGCGGCTCCTCCTGCTCCGCCTCGTACTCCACGAGCAGTCCGGTCGTCGACACCTTCCGCCCGTCGAGCACCGCGGCGACCAGCTGATCGCGCAGCGGTCCCGGGAAGACGAGGAGGAAGGGCTTGAGCGCTTCACGGTTCGGCATGGCGCAAGTCTGACATCAGCGCTCAGCCGGCGACGAAGGGATTTCCGGCACGACGGGGGGATTCCGGCGGGGAGAATCTGACGGGCCGGTGACGGACCGCCGCCGCCCCTGGCGTCCGGCGGTCCGGAGTGCTCGAATCGAGGAGTGAACAGTCCCCCTCCCGGCGCCGGCCCCGAACCGGCGGAGCCGGGCCCCGATCCGGACGCCGTCGGTGCCCCCGTCGGCCGCCGCCTGGTCCTGACGATGCTCGGCCTCGGTGCCGCCGGGCTCGTCGCCGCCCCGGTCCTGCAACGGACCATGGAATCAGGCCTCGGCGCGCTCGCCGACAAGGACCCCACCGGGCTGACCGGGCTGCTGCCCAACGGCGGCGGCTTCCGGTACTACTCCGTGGCCTCGTCCGTACCGTCGAAGGGCGCGGCCGACTACCGGCTGACCGTCGACGGGCTGGTCGACCGCCCGGCCACCTACACCCTGGACGCCCTGAAGGCGCTGCCGCAGACCCGGATGGTCCGCGACGTGCAGTGCGTGACCGGATGGCGGGTGCCCGAGACCCCGTTCGAGGGCGTACGGCTCTCGGCGCTGCTGGACGCGGCGGGTGTCCGGCCGGGGGCGAAGGCGGTCCGCTTCACCTGCTTCGACGGCACCTACAGCGAGAGCCTCACCCTCGATCAGGCCCGCCGCGGCGATGTGCTGGTCGCGCTGCGCATGCAGGACGGGCCGGTGTCCCACTCCCACGGCGGCCCGGTCCGGCTCTACGTGGCCCCGATGTACTTCTACAAGTCGGCGAAATGGCTCTCCGGGATCACCGTCACGGACTCCGTACGCCCCGGATACTGGGAGGAGCTCGGATATGACGTCGACGCCTGGGTCGGCCGGTCCAACGGCCGTGACGACGCCCCCACGACCTGAGGCGGACGGCCTGGTCCGGCGGTTCGGCCGGCCGGTGCGGTGGGTGCACCGCACCACCGCGGCGCTGATGCTGCTCTGCGTGGCCACGGCCGGCTGCCTGTACGTGCCGCAGCTCGCCGAACTCGTCGGCCGCCGCCATCTGGTGGTCACCGTGCACGAGTGGTCCGGGCTGTTGATACCCGTACCGCTGCTGGCGGGGCTGTTCTCGCGGGCCGTGCGGGGCGACGTCTCGCGGCTCAACCGTTTCGGACCGCACGACCGGAAGTGGCTGCGGGCCGTGCGCCACCGCGACCACCGGCCCGGCTCCCGGCCGGCCGGGAAGTTCAACGCCGGGCAGAAGCTCTACGCGGCCTGGATCGCGGGTGCGGTGCTGGTGATGGCCGGTACCGGGCTGCTGATGTGGTTCACCGGGCTGGCCCCGCTGATGTGGCGGACCAGCGCCACGTTCGTGCACGACTGGCTGGCGCTGGCGATCGGCATCGTGCTGGGCGGCCACATCGCGATGGCGTACGCCGACCCGGAGGCACGCCGTGGCATGCGCACCGGGTCGGTCGGGCGACGGTGGGCCCGTCGCGAGCACGCGCTGTGGCGGATCCCCGCGGACCCGGCCGGGCCGCCGGAAGACCGGTGACCGGCACATGCGGCCAGGGCTCAGAGGAGCAGTGACAGCAGCATGATGAAGGCCAGTGAGACCACCGAGATGATGGTCTCCATCACCGACCAGGTCTTCACCGTCTGGCCCACGTCCATTCCGAAGTACTCCTTCACCAGCCAGAACCCGGCGTCGTTGACATGGCTGAAGAAGAGCGAGCCCGCGCCGACGGCGAGGACCAGCAGGGCGGCGTGCGAGGTCGACATGTCGGCCGCCAGCGGGGCGACCAGACCGGCGGCCGAGATGGTGGCCACGGTCGCCGAACCGGTCGCGAGCCGGATCGCCACGGCGATCAGCCAGCCGAGCAGCAGGGCGGGTATCGACCAGTTCTCGGAGAACTCCAGGATCATCCGGCCGACACCGGCGTCGATGAGGGTCTGCTTGAAACCGCCGCCCGCGCCCACGATCAGCAGCACGCCCGCGATCGGGGCAAGGGACTTCTCGACGGTGGTGGAGAGCCGGCCCTTGGTGAATCCGGCCGCCCGGCCCAGCGTGAACATGCCGACGATGACGGCGGCGAGGAGGGCGATCAGCGGGGAGCCGATCACATCGGTGACCCGCTGGACACCCTGCTCGGGGTCGTCCACCACGATGTCGACAAGTGCCTTGATCAGCATGAGCACGACGGGCAGCAGAATCGTGGCGAGAGTGGCGCCGAAGCTGGGACGGCGGTCCAGGTCCTCGGACGGGCGCTGCGGGATCATCTTCTCCGGCGCCTTGATGTCCACCCAGCGGGCGGCGTAGCGGGAGAAGACCGGACCGGCGATGATCACCGTCGGGATCGCGACGACCACACCGAGAGCCAGTGTGACGCCCAGGTTGGCGTTGAGCGCGTCGATCGCGACCAGCGGGCCGGGGTGCGGGGGAATGAGCCCGTGCATCACGGAGAGGCCGGCCAGTGCCGGGATGCCGATCCGCATCAGGGAGTAGTTGCCGCGCTTGGCGACCAGCAGCACCACCGGGATCATCAGTACGATCCCGACCTCGAAGAACAGCGGCAGGCCGATGATCGACGCGATCAGGACCATCGCCCAGGGCATGGCCCGTCCGCTCGCCCTCGCGAGGATGGTGTCGACGATCTGGTCCGCGCCGCCGGAGTCCGCGAGGAGCTTGCCCAGGATCGCGCCGAGCGCGATCAGGACACCGACGCCCGCGACGGTCGAGCCGAGGCCCGCGGTGAAGCTCGCGATCGTCTTGGCCGGCGGCGCGCCGGCGAACGAACCGAGCGCCAGCGAGCCGATGGTCAGCGCGAGGAACGCGTGCATCTTGAACTTGGTGATGAGCAGAACGATGACGGCGATGCCCGCCAGTACGGCGATGCCCAACTGCGCGTTGCCGGCCGAGGTGATCGGTTCGACGGCGTCCGCTGCCAGCGTCTCGACGCTGAGACTGGTCACGGTGATGATCCTTAGTTGTCCAGCCGGCGCAGTGCCGCGACGGCTCGCTGGGTGATTTCTTCGGGGGTGCCGGACACATCCACGGCGACGCCGGCCTCGTCGTCCTCAAGGGGCTGAAGGGTGGCGAACTGCGAGTCGAGGAGCGCGGTCGGCATGAAGTGGCCCTTGCGGTCCGCCATCCGTTCCTCGATCAGGGACCGCTCGCCGGTCAGATGGAGGAACACGGCACCGGGGGCCTCGCCGCGCAGCCGGTCACGGTAGACCCGCTTCAGCGCGGAGCTGCTGACCACCCCGCCGAGCCCGGCCCGGCCGTGTGCCCACTGCCCGATCGCGTCGAGCCAGGGCCACCGGTCGGCATCCTCCAGCGGGGTGCCGGCCGACATCTTGGCGATGTTCGCGGGGGGATGGAAGTCGTCGCCCTCGGCGTACGGAACGCCCAGTGCGGCGGCGAGCAGGGGGCCGATCGTGGTCTTGCCGGTCCCTGCCACGCCCATCACCACGACGACGTGGGGGGTGCTCATTGCGCTGCCTCGCTGTTCTCTTCGATGTCTTCCTCGACATCGGTCCGTCGCGCTACTGAAACCTATACGTACGACTTATTCAAGAGGCTGTGATGTAAACGTCGTACTTAATGTTCCAGTGGGGGTCCCCGTACTCTTGGTTCATGACCACACAGAGCCAGGGGCTGCATACACATGTGCTGGACACCCTGGGTCTGGAGATCGCAGCGGGTGAGCACCCGCCCGGTCAGGTGCTGCGTACGGATGAGCTGGCCCAGAGGTTCGACGTCTCGCGCACGGTCGTACGGGAAGTGATCCGCGTCCTGGAGTCCATGCACCTGGTCGAGTCCCGGCGCCGCGTCGGCGTGACCGTGCGGTCGGCCGAGGAGTGGAACGTCTACGATCCGCAGGTCATCCGGTGGCGGCTGGCCGGCGCCGACCGCCCGCGCCAACTGCGCTCACTGACGGTCCTGCGCTCGGCGATCGAGCCCGTCGCCGCCTCTCTCGCGGCCCGCCACGCCACCCCGGCCCAGTGCGCGCAGCTCACCGAACGGGCCCTCGGCATGGTCGCCACCTCGCGCGGCCAGCAGCTGGAGGGGTATCTCGAACACGACATCGCGTTCCACCGGATCGTGCTCAACGCCTCCGGCAACGAGATGTTCGCGCGCCTCGGAGACGTGGTCGCCGAGGTCCTGGCGGGGCGCACCCATCACCAGGTGATGTTCGAGGACCCCGACCCGGCGGCCGTCACCCTCCATGTCCGGCTCGCCGAAGCGGTGCGCGAGGGCGACGCGGCGGAGGCGGAGCGGCTGACGAAGGAGATCGCGGTGGGCGCCCTGCACGAACTCGACGTGCTCGCCCCCTGATCCGGCCGGAACGCGACATCCCCCGCGGGGCAGCCCCGCGGGGGATGTCGCGTTCCGGCCGGATCAGCCGGTGTGCCCCTCATGGCCGCCGTGGCCCCCGCCGTGCCCGGCGCCGTGGTCGAACTTCATGGCCTGCGGCGGCATCACGACGAACGGCCGCATCATGCCCATGTCCTCGTGCTCCAGCAGATGGCAGTGGTACATGAACCGTCCGTACGCCCCGTCGAACAGGCCGAGCACCTTCACCAGTTGCCCCTGAGGGACCAGGAAGACGTCCTTCCACCCCCGCTCGTTCGGCGGCGTCGCAATCGTGGTGCCGGGGTCGAACGCCACCGGGGAGCGGGTCCCGCCGACCGCCGGGTCGAAACCGTCCAGGGTGTACGCCTCCCGGCCCATCACCTGGAAGTCCGCCAGATGGATGTGCATCGGATGCGTCGGCACCCCCAGGTTGAGGAACGACCACTGCTCGTACGTGCTCTCGCCGACCGTGAACCCGAGACCGTCGTTGAAGGTCCGCGCGGTCCTGCGGTACGTGCGCACGGTGCCGTCCTCGCCCCGCACCTGGATCACGCCGTCCGACGGCACCGTCACCCCGGCGGCGTCCTCGACCTCCGTCATCTCCCAGATCTCCGGGTGGCCGCCGCCCCCGAGCGTGCCGGGCGCGGTCAGTACGACGAGCCGGTGCCCGTGCTCCACCTGGCCGTGCTCGTACCGCCGGAAGGAACCGGACAGCACCTCGGGCAGTTCGAAACCGTCCCGGCGCCGCGTCTCCCGTACCCGGAACTCCATCACCTGCGGGAACGGGACGTTTGCCGCCGGGTCCGGCACTCCGGGTGCGAGCTTGCCCTTGTTCACCAGGCGGACCCGGCGGCCCGCCAGCGACGAGAAGTCGATCAGCAGGTCCATCCGCTCGGCCGGGCCGGTCCTCAGTGCCGGCAGCACCTCGTCGAAATCGACCGGCACCGGACGCGGCAGCAGACCGCCGTCGCTGCCGATCTGCCGGATGACGCCCGGGACCGGGTTGTTCTCGTCGTCGACCAGCACCAGATCGTAGATCCGGGCGTTGGAGGCGTTGACGAGCCGGAAGCGGTACCAGGCGTCATCCACGTCCAGATACGGCCAGATACGGCCGTTGACCGTGGTGTACGGACCCAGGAACGGCAGCGAGACCGGCTTTCCCGTCTCCGGGTCGGCCTCGACGACCGTGGTCGTCTTGTGCAGCAGCCGGCCGTTGAGCCGGCCGTCCTCGTCGGTGTCCAGATTGCGGTCCGTGAGGATCAGCGGCAGCTCCCGGTCGCCCGACGGCAGCCCGAGCGCGTCCTCCTCGTCGTCCCGGATCAGATAGGTGCCGACGAGACCGGCGTACACGTTCCACCGGGTGATGTTCATGGCGTGGTCGTGGTACCACCACTGGGCCGCCTGATGGTCGTTCGGATACTCCGACAGCTGCGCGTCGCCGAAGCCGACCGCGTTGTCCGCCCAGCCGTCGTTCCCGCCGCCCGTCTGCGCGCCGTGCAGATGGGTCACCGTCCAGGCGGGCAGCGCCGCGACATCCGCGTTCGGCTCGACGCCGTCCCGTCCGGGCCGGTTGTGCGGCGCCGGCTCACCCGGCTTCACCGGGCCCACCTCCACGGCGGTGACCGGGTACGCGCTCCCCTCGGGGATGCGGTTGGTCCAGGCGATCCTGATCCGCTGCCCGCGCCGCACCTCGATCGTGGGACCGGGCACCGTGCCGTTGTAGCCCCACATCAGGGTCGGCGGCAGCTGTGCGTGCAGCCGCACCCAGGCCGGGGTGAGCGCGATCTCCGTCTCCGTGAGCACGTCCCCGCTGTGCGGGCGCAGCACCGGCGGTACGGTCAGCGCGTCCGTGTAGGGGACGAGTCCGCCGACCCGCGCCCCGATGTCCTCGTGTTCCCCGCTGATCTTCTCCGTGTGTACGGCAGTCTCGGTCAAGGTACTTCCCCCGTGTTCCGTCAGCTCTCGGAACCCGGGCCCCTGCCCCCGCAGGTATCGGCTCCGGGTTCCCTCTGCACCTGAAGGACGTCCCGGAAGCGGGGCGCGTTCAGCGGTTCGTACCATCTGTCCGAAACCGGTGCGTTCGCGCCGGGGAGGGGTGACCGGTTCGCGCCAACGCGGCGCGCCGCCGTGACACGCTCGCACCGCGTACGGTTGTTCGTGATCGATCTCAGTAAAAGTCAGGAAAGGGAGACCACGGGAATGGCGCAGCAGGTACGAGGGGTCATCGCACCGGGAAAGAACGAGCCGGTACGGGTCGAGACGATTGTGATCCCGGACCCCGGCCCCGGTGAGGCCGTGGTGAAGATCCAGGCGTGCGGCGTGTGCCACACCGATCTGCACTACAAGCAGGGCGCCATCAACGACGAGTTCCCCTTCCTCCTCGGCCACGAGGCCGCGGGCGTCGTGGAGTCCGTCGGCGAAGGCGTCACAGACGTCGAACCGGGCGACTTCGTCGTCCTCAACTGGCGTGCGGTGTGCGGACAGTGCCGCGCCTGTCTGCGCGGCCGCCCCTGGTACTGCTTCGACACCCACAACGCCAAGCAGCGGATGACCCTGCTGGACGGCACGGAGCTGTCGCCCGCGCTCGGCATCGGCGCCTTCGCCGAGAAGACCCTGGTCGCCTCGGGCCAGTGCACCAAGGTCGACCCCGAGGTCGCCCCGGCCGTCGCCGGACTCCTCGGCTGCGGAGTGATGGCGGGCATCGGCGCCGCCATCAACACCGGCCAGGTCGGCCGCGGCGACTCGGTCGCCGTCATCGGCTGCGGCGGTGTCGGTGACGCGGCGGTCGCCGGCGCCCGCCTCGCCGGAGCGGCGAAGATCATCGCCGTGGACATCGACGACCGCAAGCTGGAGACGGCGAAGAAGATGGGTGCCACGCACACCGTCAACTCCCGCACCCAGGACCCGGTCGAGGCCATCCGCTCGCTCACCGGCGGCAACGGCGCCGACGTCGTCATCGATGCGGTCGGCCGCCCGGAGACGTACAAGCAGGCGTTCTACGCCCGCGACCTCGCGGGCACCGTCGTCCTGGTCGGCGTCCCCACCCCGGAGATGCAGCTCGAACTCCCGCTC
The DNA here is from genome assembly GCF_036226405.1 of Streptomyces sp. NBC_01260. Lineage (NCBI taxonomy): Bacteria > Bacillati > Actinomycetota > Actinomycetes > Kitasatosporales > Streptomycetaceae > Streptomyces > Streptomyces sp. NBC_01260. The sequence continues at coordinate 6,952,621 of NZ_CP108464.1, forward strand.
CTGGACGTCTTCGGCCGCGGCGGCTCCCTCAAGTCCTCCTGGTACGGCGACTGCCTGCCCTCGCGCGACTTCCCGATGCTCATCGACCTGCACCAGCAGGGCCGGATCGACCTCGGCGCGTTCGTCACCGAGACCATCGGACTCGGCGACATCGAGCAGGCCTTCGCCCGGATGCACGACGGCGACGTCCTGCGCTCGGTGGTGGTCTTCTGATGACCGCCCGCATCGACCACCTCGTCACCTCCGGCACCTTCGCCCTCGACGGCGGCGAATGGGAGGTCGACAACAACGTCTGGATCGTCGGCGACGACACCGAGGCGGTCGTCATCGACGCCGCCCACGACGACGCCGCCATCGAGGCCGCACTCGGCGGCCGTACGCTGCGCGCGATCATCTGCACCCACGCGCACAACGACCACATCGACGCGGCACCCGCCCTCGCCGACGCCACCGGCGCACCGATCCTGCTGCACCCCGACGACCTGCCGCTGTGGAAGCAGACCCACCCGGACCGGGCACCCGACGGCGAACTGGCCGACGGCCAGGAGCTGAGCATCGCCGGGACGACCCTCACCGTCCTGCACACCCCCGGCCACGCCCCGGGCGCCGTCTGCCTGTACGCCCCCGAGCTGTCCACCGTCTTCACCGGTGACACGCTCTTCCAGGGCGGGCCCGGCGCCACCGGCCGGTCGTTCTCCCACTTCCCGACGATCGTCGCGTCGATCAGGGACCGGCTGCTCGCCCTGGACCCGGCCACTGTCGTCCGCACCGGACACGGCGACTCCACGACCATCGGCGCGGAGGCCCCGCACTTGGACGAATGGATCGCCCGCGGCCACTGATTCCGGGACTCACCCCCGCGGCCACGCGGAGAGCCGCAGCCCGCTCTCGAAGCGGCGCGGCCCTCCCGTGACCGGATCGGTGAACTCCAGCACCCGTGCCAGCAGTTGGAGCGGGCGCGACCAGTCGTCGGGCGCGCCCTGCGCCTCGAGAACCGGATAGACCGGGTCATGGACGAGCGGCAGCCCCAGGCTGTTCATATGGACCCGCAGCTGATGCGTCCGCCCGGTGGCGGGCAGCAGCCGGTAGCGCCCGAGCCCCTCCCGGTGCTCCAGCAGCTCGATCCGGCTCTCGCTGTTCGGCTCACCCGGCTCCTGACGGGCGGCGATCACCCCGCGCTCCTTCACGATGCGGCTGCGTACGGTGCGCGGCAGGACCAGACCGGGGTCGTACGGCGCCACCGCCTCGTACTCCTTGCGCACCAGGCGGTCCCGGAACAGCGTCTGGTACGCGCCCCGCTCCTCGGGCCGGACGACGAACAGCACCAGTCCCGCCGTCAGCCGGTCCAGCCGGTGCGCCGGCTGCAGCAGCGGCAGACCCAGCTCGCGGCGGAGCCGGGCCACCGCCGTCTCCGTGATGTGCCGGCCGCGCGGTGTCGTCGCCAGGAAGTGCGGCTTGTCCGCGACGACCAGGTGCTCGTCGCGGTACACGACACCGACCGGGAACGGCACCGGCTCCTCCGGCGCGAAGTCCCGGTGGAACCAGAGGTACCGGCCCGCCCCGTACGGCTCCCGGCCCGTCACCGCGCCCCGGACCGAGACGAACCGGCCGTCCGCGAGCATGGCGTCGACCCGGTCCGCCCCGATCGCGTCGCCGAACCGCGCCAGCAGATGATCGCGGACCGTGGGCCACTGCCCGTCAGGATCCTCCGGGAGCCGCACCCGGACCGGATCGATCCCGTCACGCTGCGGCAACGGCGGCGGGGGAGGCTTCGCGCGGCCCCTCATCGGGGCCCGCCCGCCGGTCCGCCCGGCCCCGGGATGCTGGGGCCTTTCGTTCGGATCATTCCGGGCTCGCGGGTTCCGGCACGCCCATCTGCGGCGTTGTCGTCAATCACCAACGCTCCGCGTTGCCTCAATCCTCCGCCTTGCACCTGCACGCACCGGAACCCGCTCCCCGATCCGGCCTGATCCAAACGAAAGGCCCTGGTTCTCATGGTGCGGGGAATCCTTCCACAGGAACGGCGCCCCGCGCGCCGGGGGCGTCAGGCGCGTGGGAGCGTCACCTTCTGGGGGCCGCAGCCGATGCGCTCGGCCTCCGCCGCGACATAGCCGGGCAGCAGATCGGCGGTGAGCGAGAAGCCGCCCCTGTCCGTCTGCCTCAGCTGCTCCACCACGAACACCACGGGACCGGTCTGACAGGACGCCCGGTACACCGACCGGTTCCCGGCCAGCTTTCCGTATCCCGTGGTGCCCTTGACGGGAGCGCCGGACCGCAGCGCGTCCCAGGAGAAGATCTCGGCCAGCGCCGGGTCCACCACCGTCGTCATCCGCACCACCGGTTCGGGGTCGCTGCCACCGACCTCGCAGACCCGGGCCGGTCCGTCGCCGCCACCGCCGGCCCGGGTGCTCGACAGCTCTTTGCGGTACGCCGCGGGCAGGGCGAACCCCTTGGTGCCGCAGAGAGCGGCCGCATCGGTGTCCTGCCAGGTCACGACGGGCGGCAGGGTTCGCGGTGACCGGTAGCTGCCCGAGCAGCCGAAGGACCGGATGACCCCGTTGGCCGTCTCCACCAGGGCGCCGGTGAGTGCAACGCGGTCCTCCCTCGCGAGCTCCGAGGAGATGTCGAGGCCCGCCCGGCCCATGCCGATGTCCACCACGGTGGGTCCGGAGAAGTCGCCCCGCCCCGTGCAGCTCTGCGGCAGCGCGAGCCAGCCGCGCGTCGCGGACGCCATACCGGGCAGTCCCTCGCCCAGCGACACCATGCCGGCCGCGAGGAACTCCTGGGGCCACTGTCGCGCGTCGGTTCCCCTCAGGCCGTCCAGCTGGTGCACGTTGACGGTCACCTGACGCAGGGCCCGGTCGTCCTTGAAGCTGGTGATGCGGCACTGCCCGTACGTCAGCCCGTCACCCTGGCGACCGCTCTGCAGCGACTGTTCGTCGACCTCGATCCTGCGGTCACCGAAGAGCTGCGACACGGTGGAGTCGCCGAGCGAGTCCCAGCAGGGAGCGGGACCGAGCAGCGGGAGGGTGTCGGTGCGCCAGGCGATGGCACCGGCGCCGAGCAGTGCGCCGGCCAGACCGGCGGCGGTGACGGCACGGGCCGTACGGCTCCGCAGCAGGCGGCGTACGAAGGAGGGGCGGTCGCTCGCCGGGACGGCGGGTTCCTCCCCGTCCGGACCGGCGCCACCGGGAACGGCGGGTCCGGCCCCGTCCGGGCTGCGGCCACCGGTGACGGCGAGTTCAGCCCCGTCCGGGCTGCCGCCGTCGCCGCTGTCCCCGCCTCCGGAGCCGTCCGCGTCGGGCCGGCCGGGTATCCGGGCCCCCACGGCGCCCTCGTCGTCCATGGCCCTCTCCCCGTTGTGCCCGTTGTCCCCGGCGTTCGCCGCGTTCTCCATGGACTTGTCCTCGCTCACGTGTCCTCACCGTCCCCGCACTCGATGCGCCGGCCCACGGACTCGGCGAAGCGGTCGAAGACCCGCCGGTCGTCGGGGCGGCCCCGGCCCTTCAGGCCGGTCTCCACGTTTCCGTAGAACACCGTCGGACGGCCCCCGCAGGTGGTGCGCAGCAGGCCGTGGGCGGCACCGGCGGGAAGGCCGTCGAACACGGCGACCAGGCGCGGTCGGCGCGCCATCACATACTGTGCCGACGGCTCGTCGGGCTCTCGCGCGGTCTGCCACACCACCGAACACGTCTGGAGCCGGTCGGTGACCGTGCCCACCTGCTGCTGGTAGCGCGAACCCTCGCCCAAGTCGAAGGTCATCCCGGGTATCCGGCACAGCGGACTGCCCGCACGCTCATCGTCCTCGGCCACCGTCACCATGGGCGACGTCGTGTGCAGAGGCTTGTCCGGGGCGCAACCGGCCTTCTCCATCGTCGTGTTGGCGGCATCGAGCAGCATCCGGCCGACCTCGGCGGTATTGCCGATCGCGAACGGTATGGCCACCTTGCCGAGATGGCCGTCGCCCGAGCTCTCGCTCCGGATCGTCACGGCCGACGGCCTGCCGTCCGCGTCGCACTCCTTGGGCAGCACCAGCATGGCCCGGTCACCGGCGACCAGTCCGTCGAGCCCGTCCGGGAGCGGCGAGGCCGAACCGTGGAAGTACTGGGCTATCCAGGACCGGCGCTCCTTGGCGCCGGCGGGGACAGGCCCGTACTCCAGAGTGATCTGCTCCTTGAAGGTGAGCGGCTGGTCCGAGTCGTCGTCCTCGGTCTCGGAGGTCACCGCCAGGGTGCACGTGCCGTGCGGCCGGCCGGCCGAGGGCGGTGCGGACTCGGTGGCCCGCCGTTGCGAGCCCGATTTGCCGAGCGCCTCGTCGCCAAGGAAGGACGCGCCGCTGTTCTGCTCCCACGCACCCCAGCAGTAGGTGTCGCGGAACGGCCAACTATCGGTTGCCCAAAGGCCGATACCGGACACGAGCACCGCCCCGGCGACCACGCCGACGAGGACCGTGGTCCGCCGTTTGCCACTGCTGACCATGACATTTCCCCCTTGCGAACCGCGACGTCCATCGCGGAACGCCGATGCTACGTCGTCACCGGCCGTGGCGGGAAAGAGGATTGGAGCGGGTGGCGTTGAAAGGATTTCAATGCCTAATTCCCGAGGGTAGAAAGCGCTTGAGGCGCGGGGTGGTGAACGGCCCCGCACCGCCATACGCCGCACCCGCGCCCATGAAGGAGCCCCTCATGACCGCCGCACGCCGAACCGGTCCAGCCCTGCTGGCCGCATTCGCGGCCGCAACCACCCTTGCCGCCCCCGCCGTTGCCTCCCCGGCCGCTACGCCGCCCCCTGCCGCCGCGCCGGGAACCGGGGCCGGGGCAGCGGCCGCCTGTACCGGAACGGCCCCCGTCGTCTGCCACTTCGACGTGGCCCCCGGTACCTATCTCGACCAGCCCCAGCTGTTCCCCACGGTCCGCCCGCTGATCCGCCGGGGCGACACCGTGCTCATCCAGCTCGCCCGCAATGCCAAGCAGACGACCGAGGCCGACTACCGCGCCAACCTCACCACCATGATCGACGCGATCCGCGGCCAGGGCGGACGCCCGGTGCTGGTCACCCCGATCGTCCGCCGCTGGTTCAACGCGGACGGCACCCTGGACAACGGCACCGCCCTGCTGGGCAACGGCCTCGGCGTCGACCTGCCGACGCAGATACGGCTCCTGGCCACGGAGCGGCACGTACCGCTCATCGATCTCACGGCGCTCACCCGGCAACGGGTCGAGGAGCTGGGCCCCGACGGTTCCAAGGTGCTCTACCTCACCGACGAGCAGCGCGACAACACGCACACCTCCGAGCGCGGCGCCACGGAGTACGCGGCCACGGTGCGCGACGCGCTGCGCGCCCAGCACCTGCTGCCCGCCGGCCTGTTCCGCTGACCGGCCCGCCTCCCTGCCCCGTCCCGGACGTACCCGGACGCGGCAGGCAGGGCGCGCAGTCAGCCCGGCGCCGAGAACACGAACGAGAACTCCGCCGGGGCCGCGTCGAGCCGGTGCTCCGGCAGTACGCCCGGTCCGCACGACTGCGAGCCGATGCCCTGCACCGCATGGTCCAGATTGACCCAGACGTGCTCCCCGGCCACCTGGTCCGGCAGATGCTCCGCGGCGTCCAGCTGCTCACTCGTCCAGCGCCGCGCGGTGAACCAGAACGGCGCGCTGCCCTCGGCCCGCAGCCCCGCACCGCTGCCGTCCGTCAGCTCCGCCCACCGGACGTCGGCCCGTGCGCCGTTCTCCTGCGGCCTGACGTACGGGGTCTGCAACGCGTCCACGTCCCGCTCCCAGAGCCCGAGCATCGCGGCGGCCCGGGTGTCCGGGTATGCCTCACCGGGACCGCCGCCGAACCACCGCGCCCCGCCGAACGCGGCGGGCAGCCCGAACCGGATGCCCAGCCGGGGCAGCGGCACCCGCCAGTCGCCCTCCGGCACCACGGACACCGTGAGGCCGAGCCGGTCCCCGGCCGCCGTCCACCGGTACGTGGTCCGAAGGCCCAGGTCCCACCCGGCCGGAGCCACCCGGGTCCGTACGGTCAGCGCGTCCTCCGCGGCCTCGACCGCATCGAGGCGGTGCCGCATCCGGTGCAGCCCCAGCTCCCGCCACCGCAGCCCGTACCGCTCGTCCGGCTGCCACGGCGCACCGTTGTCGTTGTCGGTGGGCGCCCGCCACACATCGAGCCGCAGCCCTTCCACCGCGACGTCCCCGAGCCGCACCGGGGCTCCGGTCGCCGCGTCGAAGACGCCCGGCCCGAGTGCGATCACGCCCTCGCCCCGCACCGGACGCGCACCGGTTGCCGGAGCGGGAGTGACCGGCGCGCCCACCTCGGCCTGGCCCCACGCCACCACATGCCCGCGCCCGGCCCAGGCGGTGTCCTCGGCGAGCACCGCCCGTACGGTCCACAGGCCGTCGCCCGCGGCATCCGGAACCACCTCGGCCGATGCCCCGGGCGCCAGCTCCGGCACCGTCAGCGCGCCCGAGGCGACGAGTACCCCCTCCACCTCGTGCGACCACACGAAGTCCAGGTGCCCGAGCCCGGTGAAGTCGTACCCGTTGGTCACGGTGAACGCGCCCGCCGAGGAACCCGGGCCGATCCGCACCGGCTCGATGACCTTCTTGTACTCGACGAGCCCGGGGGAGGGGGTGCGGTCGGGGAAGAGCAGACCGTCACAGACGAAGTTGCCGTCGTGCAGCTCCTCGCCGAAGTCCCCGCCGTAGGCGAAACCGTGCTCCGGGTGGGCGAAGCCGTGGTCGATCCACTCCCAGACGAAACCGCCCTGGCAGCGTTCGTACCGCTCGAAGAGCCTCTGGTACTCGCTGAGCCCGCCCGGCCCGTTCCCCATGGCGTGGGCGTACTCGCACATGATGAAGGGCATCGCGCGCCGCCGGGCGTCCAGCTCCGCGTCGGCCCACGGCTCCTCGGCCCGCCTGCCGATGAGTTCGACCTCGGCGTGCGTCGGATACATCCGCGAGTACAGATCGACGTCCTCGCACGACAGATCGCCCTCGTAGTGCAGCAGCCGCTCCGGGTCCCGCCCCCGTATCCACGCGGCCATCGCGGTCAGGCCGCGTCCCGAACCGCACTCGTTGCCCAGCGACCAGATGATCACCGAGGCATGGTTCTTGTCGCGCTCGACCATCCTTTCGGCCCGGTCGAGCAGCGCGGGGGTCCACCGCTCGTCGTCCACCGGGTTGTTGCGCCACTCCAGGTCGACAAAGCCATGTGTCTCCAGATCGCACTCGTCGATCACCCAGAGCCCCAGCTCGTCGCACAGGTCCAGGAAGGCGGGGTGCGGCGGATAGTGGCTGGTCCGTACGGCGTTGATGTTGTGCTGCTTCATCAGCACCAGGTCGCGCCGCATGGTCCGGGCATCGACGGCCCGGCCGGTCTCCGGATGGAACTCGTGCCGGTTCACCCCGCGAAAGAGCAGCCGCCGCCCGTTGACCTTGATGACGCCGTCCTCGACGACGACCGTACGGAAGCCGATGCGCAGCGGTATCCGCTCGCCGGGCGTCACCAGCTCCGCGTCGTACAGCCGGGGTGTCTCGGCGGTCCAGGGTTCCACCGGCAGGGTCACCGGTTCGCCCGCGGGGGCGTCGATGCCCAGTTCCGGCAGGAGAACCCGCCCCTCGGCGCCGTCGCACTCCACGCGCAGCGTCCCGCAACCGTCGCGATGGTCGTACCCGGCGTGCACGAAGAAGTCCCGGGGCGCGCCCTGCGGCCGGTGCAGCAGCGTCACGTCACGGAAGATCCCGGGCAGCCACCACTGGTCCTGGTCCTCCAGATAGCTCCCCGAGGACCACGCGTGCACCCGCAGGGCCAGTACGTTCTCACCGGCCCGCAGCAGATCGCCCACGGCGAACTCGTGCGGCAACCGGGACCCCTTGAAATCGCCCAGCTCCTGCCCGTTGAGCCAGACTTTGGCGCACGACTCCACCCCGTCGAACCGGAGCACGCTCTCGCCGTCCTCCGGCAGGCCGGCGGGCAGCGTGAACGTCCGCAGATGGTCGCCGGTCGGATTCTCGGACGGCACCCTCGGCGGATCGACGGGGAAGGGATAGACGACGTTCGTGTACGCGGGAGCGCCACCGGCTCCCTGGAGCACCCAGTGCCCCGGCACCTCGACCGCCCGCCAGGCGGAGGCGTCGAACCCCGGCTGCGCGAACGACGCGTCCTCGGCATCCGCGTCCGGCGAGAGCCGGAAGGCCCAATCACCGTTCAGGGACACCCGCAGGGCGTCGGACGCCGCGTACCAGGACCGCGGTGCGAGTCCACTCGATCCCGGACTCATGTCCTCGTACCAGGGAGTTGCGTCGGTGACTGTGCGGCTCATGGGTCTCCTCGTTCGAAAACGCCCGTCTCACGGGTGGACGTTAGCCAGGAGTGAACCGTTTCAACAAGGGGTAGCCGCACGGACGGTGAAAGCTCCCGCGATGCCGGTCCGCCAGGCCGAGGGGCGCTGCCCCGGCCGCCTGCCACTCCTACGATGGTCCTTCCCGCACCGATCAAGATCAGTTCCCATGTCGCAGGTCAGCGGGGGTGATGTCTGCCAGTGACGGCCGGTCGGTCAGGAACGCGGGACGTTGAGCGGCAGATCTCGGTGGAAGACGGCCATGGTCCGGCCGGCGCCGTCGTAGTCGTCGACGGTCTTCGTGTCGAAGCCGAGGCTGCGGTGGAAGGCGATGGAGCCGGTGTTCCCGATCGATGTGATCGCCTTCAACCGCCGTGCACCGTGGCGTTCCGCTGCTTCGGCGAACGCCGTGTACAGGCGACGCCCGAGACCGGTGCCGCGGGCGTCGTCCCGCGTGGCGATCAGGTGCACGTACCCGGTGCCGTCCGGGGTGACGAACCCGAAGACGTACCCACGGATTCCGTCCTCGGATCGGGCGACCAGGCAGGTCGAACCGAACTCCTGCACCAGTGCCAGAAGGTGCAGTGACCGGAGGTCGCGTTCGCCCCAGTACCGGGGGTGGTCAGCCAGGACCTGGTGGAAGTCGCCCACCTGGGCCGGTGAGATGTGTATGCCCATGGCAATGATCATTGCAGTGTCTTGGCCGTCACAGGCGAAGCTCCCCACGGGTTGGGTAAGTCGTGACGCGAGCCCGGGCCCTTGCGGCCTGTTCCATCCTGCCCCGTCCGGGTCTCCTGCGCGCATTTCGGCGAGTTGCTCGAAGAGCTCGCGCCTGAAGGCAGGCTGCCCGTGAGCCGGGCTTGCGTGTGAGCGGCGCGGCGAGGACCGCAGACGGTCTGTTGGTGCCGCTCCGCCCCACGGGGCCGAGCAGATGAATCCTCGATCCGTTCTTGCCGCGGCCGGTGTACTCAGGCGTTGTCCGAGGGGGCGGTTACGATCCCGGCCATGCGTCTTGAAGACCAGTTGGACAGGCTGGCGGAACTGGGGCTGCCGTTCGCGGCCGGCCGGACCGTGGACGAGCTGCTGTACTCGGGGCCGCGGGAGGCGTACGAGCGCAAGCCATTCGACCTCGTGCTGTTCGCGCTGGGCTGTGCGGTCGAGGACGAGCCGTGGGAGCGGTGGTTCTGCGACCGGGCGTGGCACTTCGACACCGAGTGCGTCCGCGGACAGGGTTCGTACACGGCGATCGCCCGGCAGCTGTGCCGGATCGCCGGCCGGCCGGGCGCCCTGTCCGGCCTGCGGGACCACGTCGACCTCGGCGAGGAGGAGGCGTGGATCGAGTACACGGCCGACGGCCGGCGGGTCAACTGGCCCATCGAGGTCAGGGACGACTGGGCAGACCTGTTGGTGGTCAGCTATCTCATCGACGAGCTGGAACACGGGGACTGGCGCTTCCATGTCCGGCACAACGGCCAGGCCATGACGCTCTTCTTCCTCGACGACGCGGCGGCCGGACAGCTCAACGAGCTGACCGGCGAGCAGACGATTGCCCCGTTCCCGGGTTAGCGGCCCCGCTCGCCCGGTACCTCCGCCAGATGTTTCCGTATCGGCCGGCGGGCCGGGAGCTCTCCCGTGACGGCACGCCGTTTCGCCCGCCATCGCGTGTTGTTGGAGAGGGCCGGAGAGGAGTTCCAGTGGATGCCGTCCGCCTGAAGGGTGGCGGATAGGGGCGTCAACTCGGCAGCGTTGCAGGTAAGTCGCTCCATTGGGACGGGAGTTCAAGAACGAGACCACGGCCGAGAGGGTGCTTCGGCAGTGGACGAGCGACTACGAAGCGGGCAGGGTTGCGGCCCGCTCGGACATGAAGCTGGGTGACTGGCCGGACAAGCGGCTTTCGAATCAAGGGAAGGAGGGGGTGGCCGTGGCCGGGTACGAGACGAAGATCCGTCTGCACGTCAAGCCGCATATCGGCGGAGTGAAGCTGTGCGATGTCACGGACGACACCCTTGGCGACCCGTACCGACTGCTGGAGTCGGCCCCCGTGCCCGACGGACAAGGGGTGGGCCTCGGGGGTGAAGAGCGTCCGGTGCGAAATGCAAAAGACCCCAGATCAACTGGGGTCTTCGCTGGTGTCCGAGGGGGGACTTGAACCCCCACGCCCGATAAAGGGCACTAGCACCTCAAGCTAGCGCGTCTGCCATTCCGCCACCCGGACAAGGTGTCTGTCTCGCGGGCCCTGCCCGTTCCGACGTGGAAAACCATAGCAAACATTGAGGGGTGCTCGATCACGCCCGGGTCAGTGTGAAGGGCACATGACGAGGGGTGGGGGGCCTTGGGTGTGCGGGCCGGGCGCGGGAGGATGAGGGGGAGCACCGCAGCGACAGTGGAAGGAACCAGCGTGAGCGAGACCAGAGCGGCCCGGACCGGCTCGGGCGAGAGCGCCGAGAACGAGGTCGTGGACCTCTGTCGTGATCTGATCCGGATCGACACCAGTAACTACGGGGACCATTCGGGGCCGGGCGAACGGCTGGCCGCCGAGTACGTGGCGGAGAAGCTCGCGGAGGTCGGGCTGGAGCCGCAGATCTTCGAGTCCCACAAGGGCCGCGCCTCCACAGTCGCGCGGATCGAGGGCGAGGACTCCTCCAGGCCGGCCCTGCTGATCCACGGCCACACCGATGTCGTCCCGGCGAACGCCCACGACTGGACGCACCACCCCTTCTCGGGGGAGATCGCGGACGGCTGTGTGTGGGGCCGGGGCGCGGTCGACATGAAGGACATGGACGCGATGACCCTCGCGGTCGTGCGCGAGCGGATGCGCAGCGGCCGCAAGCCCCCGCGGGACATCGTGCTCGCCTTCCTCGCGGACGAGGAGGCGGGCGGCACCTACGGGGCCCGGTATCTCGTCGACAAGCACCCCGACCTGTTCGAGGGCGTCACCGAGGCGATCGGTGAGGTCGGCGGCTTCTCCTTCACCGTCAACGAGAACCTGCGGCTCTACCTCGTGGAGACCGCCCAGAAGGGCATGCACTGGATGCGGCTGACCGTGGACGGCACGGCCGGTCACGGGTCCATGACCAACGACGACAACGCGATCACCGAGTTGTGCGAGGCGGTCGGGCGGCTCGGCCGGCACAACTGGCCGGTGCGGGTGACCAAGACCGTGCGGTCCTTCCTGGACGAGCTGTCCGACGCGCTCGGCACTCCGCTGGACCCCGAGGACATGGACGCCACGCTGGCGAAGCTGGGCGGCATCGCCAAGATGGTCGGCGCCACCCTGCGCAACTCCGCCGCCCCCACGATGCTGGGTGCCGGCTACAAGGTGAACGTGATCCCGGGGCAGGCCATCGCCCATGTCGACGGCCGCTTCCTTCCGGGGTACGAGCAGGAGTTCCTGGCCGACCTCGACCGGATCCTCGGTCCGCGCGTCAAGCGCGAGGACGTGCACGGCGACAAGGCGCTGGAGACCGATTTCGACGGCTCGCTGGTGGACGCGATGCAGGTCGCGCTCAAGGCGGAGGACCCGATCGCCCGTGCGGTCCCGTACATGCTCTCGGGCGGTACGGATGCCAAGTCCTTCGACGACCTGGGTATCCGCTGCTTCGGATTCGCACCCCTGAAGCTCCCCCCGGAGCTGGATTTCGCGGGCATGTTCCACGGCGTGGACGAGCGGGTGCCGGTCGACGGCCTGAAGTTCGGCGTCCGGGTTCTCGACCGTTTCATCGACAACAGCTGACCTGGTGCCGAGTTAATCGCCAGCGTGTACGTACGCACCGGAACGAGTGAAAGGGGCTTCCTGCTCGTAGCCCGATCGAATTCTCCTCGTTACAGGTGATGCGGTCCGCGGCTGGGACCGCATTTGCCAACTAGGAGGAACAATGATCAAGAAGATTGTCGCCGCTGCGGCTGTCACCGGCGGTCTGGTGCTCGCGGGTGCCGGCATGGCCGTCGCCGACTCCGGCGCCCAGGGTGCCGCTTTCGGCAGCCCCGGCGTGCTCTCGGGCAACGTCGTTCAGGTTCCCGTCCACGTTCCCGTGAACGTGTGCGGCAACACGATCTCCGTGATCGGGCTGCTGAACCCCACCTTCGGCAACACCTGCGTCAACGTCTGACGTTGTGCGTCAACCCGCAAGGGTTTGAGCCCGGTCGGCCTCGGAGTACGCGCCATGTGTTCCGGGGCCGCCGGGTCCTTTGCCTCCGCACGGTCAAGTCCGGGGGTACTCCGGAAGGTAGAAGGCAGGAAACAACCTATGCGACAGGTCACGCGTAAAGGCCTGATCACCATGGCGGCTGCGGGCGGCGTGCTCGCGCTCAGTGGCGGTTACGCGCACGCCGACGCGGGAGCGGCCGGCGGCGCATCGAATTCCCCTGGGGTGCTTTCCGGGAACTCGGTACAGATCCCGGTCGACGTGCCGGTGAACGTCTGCGGTAACTCCGTGAGCGTCGTGGGACTGCTCAACCCGACTGCGGGAAACTCCTGCGGAAACGGTTCTGGAGGTGCGGTCGCGGGCCGGACCGGATCGACCGCGGGGGCGTCGGGCAGTCATGCGGCGGACAGCCGGACCTCCGGCAGCCGCGCGTCGGACGACCGCGGCCAGGGGGTGCGGGCTGGCACCGGCAAGCACCGGGCCGCCCGCAGTGACGACGGGGGCGGGGCGACGGCGGAGGGGTACGCGCAGGGCTCACCCGGTCTGCTCTCGGGCAACCAGGTCCAGGTCCCCATCGACATCCCCGTGAACGCCTGCGGGAACAGCGTCACCATCGGTGGCCTGCTGAACCCCAGCCTCGGCAACTCGTGCGAGAACGAGAGCACGCCGCAGGTCGACGTTCCGGTCACCCCGGTCACTCCGGTCACCCCGGTCACCCACGAGGTGCCGCCGGTTCCCGGACCGCGCACCATCCCGAACGTGCCGGGGCCGCAGAGTGTGCCTCAGGGCACCCCGCAGCTCGCACACACCGGATCGGGCGGGCTCGACCTGCTGATCCCGGCGAGCGCGGGTCTGCTGCTGGCAGGCGCGGGCACAGTGCTGTACCGCCGCGGCAGGGCCGCCTAGGAGAAACGGCACTACGCGCAAGCACGGCGAAGGGAGCGGGCCCCGCGGCAGCGGGGCCCGCTCCGTTTCACCAGGTGGCCCGCAGCTGACGGATGATCCGCCGACGCAGCCGTACCCGGCGGCTGCCGTCACGGCGCAGCGACAGCCGGTCCAACTCCCAGTGCCCGTACTCGGCATGCTCGGTCAGCAGGCGGGTCGTCTCCTTCCGGGACACCCCGCGCGGCACGTACACGTCGACAAATTCGTATTCCGGCATCGCATCTATTGTGCGGGCAGAGCCTCAGTACGGATAGCGTCTGCCCTATGTCTGATGCTGCGCAGCCATCCGCTGCCGAGGTACGCGCCGCCGCCGATGCGGTCAAGGTCGCGCTCGACCGTCACCTCGAGGCGGTCGAACGCCGGTCCGGGGACGACGACCCCGCTGTTTACGACGCGTTCAACGCACTGGCCGCTGCGGCGGAGGTCTATGACGAACTCCTCTACGACCGCCATGACGAGGTCACCCCGTTCGAGATTCCGGGCGCGCAGGACTCCCTGCCGCCCTACAGCGGTCCCGAGGAGCCGCACGCACTCAGTGTGCTGATCCGCCGCGACTACGCGGTGGCGGAGCCGCAGCGGCTGCTCGCCCAGGCGCAGCGACTCGCGGACCTGGATCCGGACGGCCGCGACAGCGACGGGGCGGCCGTGGTCGGGAGCAGCGTCCATGCGGCGCTGGGGGTGCTCTTCGGGGAGTACGAGGCGGACGAGATCGCGTCCCGGCACACGGAATTCGGTCTGGAGGAGGGCGACTCCACCCTCTGGGTCGCGGCGGCGGACGAACTGCCGGAGCCGGGGGAGTGGCTGGGCGCGCCCTTCGACGACGCGGACCCCCAGCTGGTGGTCTGCCGGTTCGATGTCAGTGCCGTCTTCGACGAGGACGAGCTGGACGGGGAACTGGGCGGTCTGGCGAGGGACGGCTCCTGACCGGTCCGTCTGCGACCGTCACGCCGTGACCGGTGCCGTGCCGCAGGGCCGGGCGGATGCGCGACGCATCCGCCCGGCCCTGCGGTCTCACCCGCCGGACGCCTCCAGCAGGGTGCGCAGCCGGGTGGTGCGGTCCTGCGCGGGGGACTGGGCGACCGCGCGCGGCAGAGCCTGGTCCACCCCGTGCACCACCGACAGGTGCCGCTCACCCCGGCCGAAAGCGGTGTAGACCCAGGGACGGCTGAGCCCCTGCGCCGCGTCACCGGGCAGTACGACGACCACCGCGGGCCACCGCATACCGGCCGCCTGATGGGCGCTGAGCGCCCAGGCGTGCCGTACGGACGCCTCCACCCGCTCCTGCGGTACGACGACCGGGGTCCCCGCACAGTCCAGGTGCAGGCCCTCGGCGTCGGCCGAGACGACCACGCCGGGCATGGTCCTGCCCGGTGCCGGGACATGGGCGATCCGGTCGCCGGGGTCGAATCCGCCGAACCGTCCGGGGCCGGGGTTGAGCCGCTGCTTGAGCGCCTCGTTCAGCGCCCGGGTGCCCGCCGAGCCGCCGTGGCCGACGGTGATCACCTGGGTGTCGGACGACGGCACGCCGATGGCGCGCGGCACCGAGTCGGCGACCAGCTGCACCGTGCGGTGCACCGCCTCGCCCGCGTCACGCACGGGCACGATCACCACTTCTTTGCCCGGCGCCGCCACCTGGTTCAGCTCCCCGATGCCGATGCCGGAGACCAGCTCACCGATCGGACCGGGATCCGGCGTACGGGAGACGATCTGCGGGCACGCACGGGCGGCCAGCACATCGGCGAACACCCGCCCCGCGCCCGCCGACCCCAGCACGCCCGGATCGCCGCTGAGCACCAGACGGGTGCCGTCGGCGAGGGCCTCCACCAGCATCGCACCGGTCTCGACGTCGACCTGCGGGGCGTCCAGCACGACGAGCAGGTCGACGGCGACGGCCCCCTCCTCGTCCCGTCCGGGGCCCTCCGCGCCCGAGAGCAGCCCGGCCAGCGTGACGGCCGCCGACGGGTCGCCGACCGCCTCGGCCAGCCGCTGCCTGCCGTCCACGCTGTGGGTGGCGCCCAGCGCCCGCAGACCGAGGCCGCTCGCCGCCGCGATCAGCGCGGCGGGCTCGGCCCTGGCCGCCTCACCGCCGGTGTGCGCGACGAGTCCGTGGGCCGCGGCCGTACGGATCAGCTCGGCGGCCGAGGGGGAGGGCGCCGACGCGGCGGCCTGCGACCAGTCGGCGTCCTTCTCGCAGGCGTTCACCAGCCGGGCCAGCCCGTCGGCGAGGCTCTCCTCGGCCAGCGCGTACCGGTCGAGGCCGAGGAACACCTGCACCGGCTCCCGCCCGTCCCCGGTCTCCTCGCCCTCACCGGCGTCGGCGCCCGCATCCGGGGCCTCTGCCGGTTCCTCGGTCTCCTCGTCCTCCGGGCCGTCCTGGAAGACCAGGACGACGCCCTCGGCGACGGCGTGCTGCACGGCCGCGTCGGGGTCGGTCACCGACCGCCCGGCGAGCGCGGCCCGCACCTCGGCCGCGTCCAGCGCGGTGTGGCCCTGCAGCGCCGCGCGCTCCAGCAGCCAGCCGACCAGGGCCGCGGTGCGCCGCTCGTCGTCGGGTCCGCATCCGTCGCCCAGCAGCGCGCGTGCGAAGCCGTCCGCCTGGTCCGGCCCGACGCCGGGGAGGGAGAGCAGCTGCCAGGGGTCCTCGCGCAGGGTGTCGGCCGCCTGTGCGCCGAGCGTCCCGGCGGCCGGGGCGGCCAGGCTCTCGGGAGCCCCGCCGGCGGCCAGCACGGCGGCGACGGCGGCGACCGCCTCGGGAGCGGCGCCCTGAGGGGCGCGGACGGACTCAGGGGCCCGTTCCCGGACCGGGGGCGGCGCGGGGACGGTCCGGCGGGGAACGGCGGGAGCGGGGGAGTCGAAGAACGCGGCTCCCGGCTTCTCGCCGCTCTCCACAGCGCGTACGGCCGCCAGCAGATCGGCGGCCGGTCCGCTCAGTTTCGTACCGGCGGGGATGGGGCCGTCCTTCTCGGCCTTGCGCTTCTCGATCCGCTCCAGCAGCTCGCGCTGGGCGGCCAGCTCCACCTCGGCCTCGGAGAGGACGGGGGCGGCGGGGGTGTCGCCTTCGGCGCTTCCTGCGCTACCCGCGGCGGCGTCGCCGTCCGGTCCTTCGCCGGTCGCGTCGGCGGGGTCCGGCCCGGCCGATGCCTCGTCCGTCCCCTCGGTGTCCGTCGCGCCGGTCGCGGCAGCCGTCTCCCCGTCGTCGGCCGCCTCGTCGTCGGTACCGTCGTCAGTCGCCCCGCCGGTCGCTTCGGCGGTCCCGGCGGCGGCCTCCTCGGCCGGGGAGGGCGCGGTGGCGTCCGCGACGACGCTGTCGTCGTCGGTGGCCGAGGGGCCGGGGGATTCCCCCCGGGGAAGCGCAGTCACAGCGTGCTCCAGTCCTGGTCGGGATAGCGGTGCACGGGCGCCGACACATCGTCGAGCGCGCGGCAGATCTCGTCAGGAAGACTAAGCGCCTCCACTGACAATGCCTCCGCGAGCTGGCGCGCGTTGCGCGCGCCGACGATCGGGGCCACCACTCCCGGCCGGTCCCGCACCCAGGCGAGCGCCACCTGGAGCGGCGTCGTGGCCAGCCCGTCGGCGGCGGTCGCCACGGCGTCCACGATGCGGCTCGCCGGGTCGTCGAGATACGGCTCGACGAACGGGGCCAGCAGCTCGGAGGCGCCGCGCGAGCCCGCCGGGGTGCCGGTGCGGTACTTGGCGGTCAGCACGCCCCGGCCCAGGGGCGACGACGGCAGCAGCCCCACGCCGAGGTCGAGCGCCGCCGGCAGCACCTCGCGCTCCACGCCCCGTTGCAGCAGGGAGTACTCCATCTGCGTACTGGCCAGCCGGGTCCGCACGCCGGGGGAGGCCAGCTGCCAGGTCGCGGCCTTGGCCAGCTGCCAGCCGCAGAAGTTCGACACCCCCGCGTAGCGGGCGCGCCCGCTGGTCACCGCCAGGTCCAGGGCCTGGAGCGTCTCGTCCAGCGGCGTCACCGGGTCGAAGGCGTGCACCTGCCACAGGTCCACATAGTCGGTGTTGAGCCGGGACAGCGAGGCGTCGAGGGCGGCCAGCAGATGTCCGCGCGAACCGTTGAACCTGCGGTAGGGATCGGGCACGCTGCCGGCCTTGGTGGCGATGACCAGATCGCGACGCGGCACCAGGCCCTCGACGAGGCGCCCGAGCAGGTACTCGGACTCGCCGCCGCCGTACACGTCCGCGGTGTCGACGAGGGTGCCGCCCACCTCCCAGAAGACCTTCAGCTGCTCCGCAGCGTCGTGCTCGTCGGTGTCCCGGCCCCAGGTGAGGGTGCCGAGCCCGATCCGGGACACGCGAAGGCCGGTGCGGCCGAGATGCCTCTGCTCCATGGGCGCTGAGATTACTGGCCATGGCTCCACTCGTCGCAGGGCTGTGGACAACCGGGGCCCGGGTCACCCCTGCCGGATCGTGTTCCCGCGCGCTAGAGTCCGGAGCACAGGGACGTTACTGATCAGTAAGGGGAGCGGCTATGCGGCTCGGCATCAATCTCGGTTACTGGGGCGCGGGTATGGACGGGGACAACCTCGCCGTCGCGCAGGA
Source organism: Streptomyces sp. NBC_01260 (assembly GCF_036226405.1). Classification (NCBI taxonomy): domain Bacteria; kingdom Bacillati; phylum Actinomycetota; class Actinomycetes; order Kitasatosporales; family Streptomycetaceae; genus Streptomyces; species Streptomyces sp. NBC_01260. The sequence continues at coordinate 6,970,600 of NZ_CP108464.1, forward strand.
GGCGGACCGGCTCGGCTACGACGTCTGCTGGGCGGCCGAGGCCTACGGCTCCGACGCCCCGACCGTGCTGACCTGGGTGGCCGCGCAGACCGAGTCCATCGACGTCGGCTCCGCGATCATGCAGATCCCGGCCCGCCAGCCCGCCATGACGGCGATGACCGCGGCCACCCTCGACTCGCTCTCCGGCGGCCGGTTCCGGCTCGGCCTCGGGGTGTCGGGACCGCAGGTCTCCGAGGGCTGGTACGGCGTCAAGTTCGACAAGCCGCTGGCCCGCACCCGGGAGTACGTCGAGATCGTCCGCAAGGCGATGACCCGCGAGCGGCTGTCGTACGAGGGGCAGCACTGGACACTCCCGCTGCCGGACGGACCGGGCAAGCCGATCAAGCTGACCGTCCACCCGCAGCGCGAGCACATCCCGCTGTACATCGCCGCGATCGGTCCGAAGAACCTGGAGCAGACCGGCGAGATCGCCGACGGGGCGCTGCTGATCTTCCCCTCCGCGGACCATCTGGAGGACACCGCGGTGAAGCACCTGCGGGCGGGCCGGGAGAAGGCCGGCAAGACCATGGAGGGCTTCGACGTCTGCCCGACCCTGCCGCTCGCCATCGGCGACGACGTCAACGGCCTCGCCGACATGTTCCGGCCGTACACCGCGCTGTACGTCGGCGGCATGGGCAGCCGCAGGCAGAACTTCTACAACCAGCTCGCCCAGCGCATGGGGTACGAGAAGGAAGCCGCCGAGATCCAGGACAAGTACCTGTCCGGCGACAAGAGCGGTGCGGCCGCCGCCGTACCGCACCAGCTGATCGACCAGACCACGCTGCTGGGGTCGGTGGAGCGGATCGCCGACCGGATGCAGGCCTACGCGGCCGCGGGCGTCACGACCCTGACCCTGGCCCCGGCCGGCTTCACGCTCGACGAGCGGATCGCCGCGCTGCGCGCCGGTACGGACGCGCTGGAGCGGTCCGGGCTCGCCTGAGGCGTATCCGGGGGCGGCGCCGCCCGTTCCCGCGCAGCACTACGGCCGTGGTGGGGGCTCGGGGGCCTCCCCGCCACGGCCGTCACGCGGAACAACGCGGCCGGGGCGGTTGGGTTACGGGGCCCGCGCGGAAACGGTTCGCCAAAGGGGTGTCCGCACCGGGTGCACGTTCGGCCCAGTCCCCGGGCGTTCCTGTTGCCCGCCGGGGCCAGGAGCATTTGACTGTCGCTCGGCGGATGCCGGCACGGAGGTGGCAGTGATGCTCTCGGCAAAGAACCTGTTCCAGGAGATTCTCGACGACGACGAGTCGTTCCGGCTGTTCTGCTCCATCGCCGCGGGCGGGGAGTCCCAGGGAGGCTGGGAGAACGGCCGCATCGCCGCCCTCGTGCCCGCGAGCCAGCGCGCGCTGGCCCCCAAGATCGCCCGGCACGGCGCCGACGAGGACAAGCACGGCCGGATCTTCAACGCCCTGCTGAGGAAGCGCGGTCTGGAGCCTGTCGAGGTCCCGCACGAGACCGACTACACGATGCTGCTGGAGAAGTACGGCATCGGCCTCGCCCATGAGCGGCTGGGGCGGGAGGAGCGGCTCGCCGAGCGCGACATCATCACCTACCTCGCGCACAGCCGGGTGACCGAACAGCGCGCCTCCGAGCAGATGCGGCTGCTGCGGAAGTACTTCGCCGACCACCCCGACCTGGGCCGCGCGGTGAGGATGATCTCGAACGACGAGGACAACCACCTGGCGTACTGCCACGAGGAGCTGCTGCGCCTCGCCCGGTCGGGACACGGCCGTACGATCCAGAGCGTCCTGCGCGAGTGCGCGCTCGGCGAGATCCGGGTCTACCGCGACGTCAGCCTCGCCGTGATGGGCCACATGGGCCGCATCCTCGGCTGGCCGAGGGCCAAGGCCGCGGCACTGGCGGCGGGAATCCACGCCGTCTACGCGTACGAGCGCCTCGTGGGCTGGCGGCGCATGGTCAGCCTGGTGCCGCCCGAGCGGCGCGACGCGCTGGGCGGTCCGGCCGTCCCGGCACCCGAGTACGCCTGAGAGGCTGTCGTCCGGCGCACCCGTCAGAGCCAGCCGCGCCGCTTGAACTGGCGGTACAGGCCGAAGACCACGCCCGCCATCAGCAGGATCACCGCCGGATAGGCCCACGCCCAGCGCAGCTCCGGCATGTGCTTGAAGTTCATGCCGTAGATCCCCGCGACCATCGTCGGCACCGCCGCCATCGCCGCCCAGGCCGAGATCTTGCGCATGTCGTCGTTCTGCCGCACCCCCATCTGGGCCAGATGCGCGGACAGGATGTCGGAGAGCAGTCGGTCGAGACCCTCCACCTGCTCGTTGGCGCGCGTCAGATGGTCCTGGACGTCCCGGAAGAACGGCTGCGACTGTTCGCGGACGAAGGGCACCCCCGCGCTCGCCAGCCGGGCCATCGGGGCGGCCAGCGGGACGGTCGCCCTGCGGAACTCCAGCACCTGGCGCTTGAACGTGTAGATGCGGGCGGCGGTGTTCTTGGAGTCGCCGGTGGCGGCCGGGGCGAAGACCTCCGTCTCCAGTTCCTCCAGGTCGACCTGGAGCTCGCCCGCGACATCGATGTAGTGGTCCACGACCGCGTCGCTGATCGCGTACAGCACCGCGGTGGGCCCGTGCTTGAGCACCTCGGCGTCGGCCTCCAGGCGGCGGCGCACGGCGGCCAGCGGCGCACCGTCACCGTGCCGGACCGTCACCACGAACGAGTCGCCTATGAACACCATCAGTTCGTCCGTGCTGACCGTGTCGCTCCCGTGGTCGTACACGACCGGCTTCACCACCGCGAACAGCGAGTCGTCGTACACCTCCAGCTTCGGGCGCTGGTGCGCGGACAGGGCGTCCTCCACCGCCAGCGGGTGCAGCCCGAACTCGCTGCTGACCAGCTCGAACTCCTTCTCCGTCGGCTCGTGCAGGCCGATCCACAAGAAGGCGTCACCGGTGGCCCGGGCCTCTTCGAGGGCATCGGAGAAATCGGCCGGGCCGTCGGTGCGGCGTCCGTCCCGGTAGATGGCGCAGTCCACAATCACGGCGCGCATTCTGCCCTGCTCCGGTCCCGGGCGCACCTTTGCCGGAGCGTCGGCCTACGCTGGCCCGTATGCCCACCCTGATCCTCGTACGCCACGGACGCTCCACCGCCAACACTGCCGGGGTGCTCGCGGGCCGGACGCCCGGGGTCGCGCTCGACGAGCGCGGCGCCGAGCAGGCCGCAGCGCTTCCCGGACGGCTGGCCGCACTGCCCCTCGCCGCGGCCGTCAGCAGCCCCCTGCAGCGCTGCCGCGAGACGCTGCGCCCGCTGCTCGACGCCCGGCCGGACCTGCCGCTGCACACCGAGGAGCGGATCAGCGAGTGCGACTACGGCGACTGGGCGGGCCGCAAGCTCGCGGAGCTCGCCGACGAGCCGCTGATGACGGTCGTGCAGCAGCACCCGTCGGCCGCGGCGTTCCCCGGCGGCGAGTCCATGAGAGCGATGCAGGCACGCGCCGTCGACGCGGTCCGGGAGTGGAACGCGAGGATCGAGGCGGAGCACGGCGAGAACGCCGCCTACGTGATGTGCTCGCACGGGGACATCATCAAGTCCCTTGTCGCCGACGCGCTCGGCATGCATCTGGACCTCTTCCAGCGGGTCCACGCCGACCCGTGCTCGGTCACCGCGATCCGTTACACCAGGCTCCGGCCCTTCCTGCTGAGGCTCGGTGACACGGGAGATCTCGCCCCGCTGGCGCCGCGCGAACCGGCCCCCGGCGAGGGCAGGGCGGCCGGCTCGGAGGCGGACGCCGCGGTCGGGGGCGGCGCTGGGGCACCGTGATCGCTCCGCGCAGTAGGGTGGACGCGCCGTAGGCGCCTTTCCGGGAGGACTCTCCCGGGCCCCGGCCGACCCCTCATCCGCGTCAAATCACAAGGGAGACAGGACGTGTCCCGTCAGGTGTTCCTCTACGACCCCCCGGACCGTTTCGTGGCCGGTACGGTCGGGCTGCCTGGACGTCGTACGTTCTTCCTGCAGGCATCCTCAGGCGGACGTGTCACCAGCGTGGCCCTGGAGAAGACCCAAGTCGCCGCGCTCGCCGAGCGGGTGGACGAACTGCTCGACGAAGTGGTCCGGCGCACCGGGGGGAATTCCCCGGTACCCGCGGTGGCCCCGATGGACGTGACCGACACCGCCCCGCTCGACGTCCCCGTCGAGGAGGAGTTCCGGGTCGGCACGATGGCACTCGCCTGGGACGGCGAGGAACAGCGCATGATCGTCGAGGCACAGGCCCTGGTCGAGCTGGAGGCGGAATCCGTCGAGGATCTCGCCGAGGCCGAGGAGCGGCTGCTCCAGGACGAGGAGAACGGCCCGCCGATGCTCCGGGTCCGGCTCAGCGGAGCGCAGGCCCGCGCCTTCGCCAAACGGGCCCTGGACGTCGTGAACGCCGGCCGCCCGCCGTGCCCGCTGTGCAGCCTCCCGCTCGATCCGGAAGGACACGTATGCCCCCGCCAGAACGGATACCGCCGCGGGGCCTGACCGGCGCCGGGCGGCTGACCCTGCTCGGCAAGGGCGAGCTCACCGTCCTCGGACAGGTCCGGGGGGCCTCCAACGCCGTGCTGTACTGCTCGGTCGCGTACGAGGGCGAGCAGGCGCACTGCGTCTACAAGCCGGTGGCCGGCGAGCAGCCCCTGTGGGACTTCCCCGACGGCACGCTCGCCCAGCGCGAGGTGGCCGCCTACGAGATCTCCGAGGTGACGGGCTGGGGCCTGGTGCCGCCGACCGTGCTGCGGGACGGTCCGTACGGCCAGGGCATGTGCCAGCTGTGGATCGAGGCGGCGGCGCAGGACGAGGACGGCCCCGGGCTGCTCGCACTCGTCGAGGACGAGGAGCCGGGCGAGGGCTGGAAGGCCGTGGCCCTCGCCGAGGTCGGTGAGGGCAGGACGGCGCTGCTGGTCCACGCGGACGACCCCAGGCTGCGGCGGCTCGCGGTCCTCGACGCGGTGATCAACAACGGCGACCGGAAGGGCGGACACCTGCTGCCCGCGCCCGACGGCCGGCTGTACGGCATCGACCACGGCGTCACCTTCAACGCCGAGGACAAGCTGCGCACCCTGCTGTGGGGCTGGGCGGGCGAGCCGTTGCCGACGGAGGCGGTGGAGGTCCTGGACCGGCTCGCCGGGGAGCTGGAGCCGGGGGCCGCGCTGGTCACCCGGCTGGGGGAACTGATCACCGGGGCCGAGATCGAGGCACTGCGGGCCCGTGTGGCGGGGCTGCGGTCCACGGGACTCCACCGGGAGCCGAGCGGTGGGTGGCCGGCCATTCCGTGGCCGCCGGTCTAGGTACGGCCCGGCGGGAGGCCCCTGGTGCGGGCACCTCTCCCGGACCGGTCCGGGTACGCGACCGGGGGAGCGAGGCACTTTTCGGGGCCGTGCGCAAGGGTGCCTCTTCGGACAGGTTCCCCCCTCCGGTTCGTATCCGGAAGCCGCGTCCGGTTAGGCTCGTCGCATGCATGCCTGGCCCGCTTCTGAGGTCCCCGCCCTGCCTGGCAAGGGCCGCGACCTTCGGATCCACGACACCGCGACCGGCGGACGGATCACCCTTGACCCCGGTCCCGTCGCCCGCATCTATGTCTGCGGCATCACGCCGTACGACGCGACCCATATGGGTCATGCGGCGACCTACAACGCGTTCGACCTCGTTCAGCGCGTGTGGCTCGACACCAAGCGGCAGATTCACTATGTCCAGAACGTGACCGACGTGGACGATCCGCTGCTGGAGCGGGCCGTGCGCGACGGTCAGGACTGGACCGAGCTCGCCGAGCGCGAGACGGCCCTGTTCCGCGAGGACATGACTGCCCTGCGCATGCTCCCGCCGCAGCACTACATCGGAGCCGTCGAGGCGATACCCGGCATCGTGCCGCTCGTCGAACGACTCCGGGACGCGGGCGCCGCCTACGACCTCGACGGCGATGTGTACTTCTCCGTCGACACCGACCCGCGCTTCGGCCAGGTCTCCAACCTGGACACCGAGGCGATGCGACTGCTCTCCGCCGAGCGCGGCGGCGACCCGGAGCGCCCGGGGAAGAAGAACCCCCTCGACCCGATGCTCTGGATGGCCGCCCGCGAGGGCGAGCCGAGCTGGGACGGCGCCTCGCTCGGCGCCGGCCGGCCCGGCTGGCACATCGAGTGCGTCGCCATCGCCCTGGACCATCTCGGCATGGGCTTCGACGTCCAGGGAGGCGGCTCCGACCTCGCCTTCCCGCACCACGAGATGGGCGCCTCGCACGCCCAGGTGCTGACCGGCGAGCACCCGTTCGCCCAGGCGTACGTGCACGCCGGAATGGTCGGCCTGGACGGCGAGAAGATGTCGAAGTCCAAGGGGAACCTGGTCTTCGTCTCGGTGCTCCGCCGCGACGGCGTGGACCCGGCGGCGATCCGCCTCGCCCTGCTCTCGCACCACTACCGGTCCGACTGGGAGTGGACCGACCAGGTGCTCGCCGACGCGGTGGAGCGTCTCGCGCGCTGGCGCGCCGCCGTCTCGCGGCCCGACGGGCTCTGTGCCGACGCCCTGGTCGAGGAGGTCCGCGAGGCCCTCGCCGACGATCTGGACGCCCCGGCGGCCCTGGCCGCCGTGGACCGCTGGGCCGAGCGGCAGACCGCCGGGGGCGGCACGGACGAGGGGGCGCCGGGACTGGTCTCGCGCACCGTCGACGCGCTGCTCGGTGTCGCGCTGTAACTGCCCGCAGGATCAGCTCCGTTCACCGGCCCCGAACTTCTTGATGAAGTTCGGGGCCGGTTCCGTTTTGTCCATGGTCAAATGCTCGGTGTTGCGCTAAAAGCGCTCTATGCAATCATCAACGCGCATCAGAACGGCAGTAGTTGCAGCGCTGCTGGGACTGTTCGCCGTCCTCTCGGGACCGGGCAGTGCACAGGCGGATCAGGCCGCCCCCGCTGAGTCGACGGTCGGCGGTCTCACCGGCTTCTCGGCCGACGGATCCGTCTACCACCTGCGTGCGGGGGCCGCCGAGGCCCGCGTCAGCTTCGTTTCGGCCGAGACCTTCCGGATCGAGCTCGCCCCGGACGGCACGTTCTCCGACCCGGCCGGCGACGCCATGGTCCTGCCCCAGGGATCCCCGCCCCGCACCCGGTGGAAGGAGCGGAGCGACCGCTACGACCTCTCCACCGGTGACATCACGCTGCGTGCCTACAAGTCCCCGCTGCGATTCGCCCTGTACCGGGCCGACGGCAGCCGGGTCTGGTCCGAGGCGAAGGGGCTGAGCTGGGACGGCGAGAAGACCACCCAGACCCTCGCGCGCGGCGGCGACGAGCAGTTCTACGGCGCCGGTATGCAGAACGGCCGCGGCAACACCTCGCACCGGGGCCAGACCGTCGAGGTCGGAGTCGACTACAACTGGGACGACGGCGGCCACCCCAACTCGGTGCCGTTCTACCTCTCGTCGGCCGGCTACGGCGTGTTCCGCAACACCTTCGCGCCGGGCACCTACGCCTTCAACGACCCGGTCACCACCAGCGCCCAGGAACAGCGCTTCGACGCCTACTACTTCGCGGGTGACGCCAAGGACGTCATAGGCCAGTACACGAAGCTCACCGGCAAGCCGTTCCTGCCGCCGGTGTACGGCATGGAGATCGGCGACGCCGACTGCTACCTGCACAACGCCAACCGCGGCGAGCGTCACACCCTGGACGCCCTCAAGGTCGCCGACGGCTATGTCGAGAACGACATGCCGAACGGCTGGATGCTCGTCAACGACGGCTACGGCTGCGGCCACGAGGACCTCGCCGAGACCTCCAAGGGCCTCCAGGACCGCGACATGCAGCTCGGCCTGTGGACCCAGGACGGCATCGACAAGATCGCCGAACAGGTCAAGGCCGGCCAGCGCGTCGCCAAGCTCGACGTCGCCTGGATCGGGGACGGCTACAAGTTCGCCCTGGACGGCTGCAAGGACGCGTACAAGGGCATCGAGGACAACAGCGACGCCCGCGGCTTCACCTACGCCCCCGAGAGCTGGGCGGGCGCGCAGCGCTGCGGTGTCCAGTGGTCCGGCGACCAGTACGGCACCTGGGACTACATCCGCTGGCAGATCCCGACCTACGCGGGCGCCACGATGTCCGGCCTCGCCTACACCACCGGCGACGTCGACGGCATCTTCGGCGGCAGCGCCAAGACGTACACCCGTGACCTCCAGTGGAAGATGTTCCTGGGGACCACGATGACCATGGACGGCTGGGCGGCCAGCGACAAGCAGCCCTTCCGGTACGGCGAGCCGTACACCTCCATCAACCGCGACTACCTGAAGCTCAAGGAGTCGCTGCTGCCCTACCAGTACTCCTACGCGCACGAGGCCACGAAGACCGGCGTCGGCATGGTCCGTCCGCTGGTGCTGGAGTACCCGGACGACCCGAAGGCCGCGACGGACGCGGCGAAGTACGAGTTCATGTCCGGCGAGGACTTCCTCGTCGCCCCGGTCTACCAGGACACCACCGAGCGCGACGGCATCTACCTGCCGAAGGGCACCTGGACCGACTACTGGACCGGGCGGACCTACCAGGGCCCGACCACCGTCAACGACTACAGCGCCCCGCTCGACACCCTGCCGCTGTTCGTCAAGGGCGGCGCCGCCGTGCCGATGTGGCCCGGCATCCGCTCGTACCAGGACCGCACCGCCGGCTCCCCGCTGGCCTGGGACATCTACCCGCAGGGCACGTCCTCGTTCACCCTGTACGAGGACGACGGCGTGACCCGCGAGCACCGCGACGGCGCGTACGCGACCCAGACGGCCGAGGTCCGCGCACCGGCCGGGGGCGGGGGCGACATCACCGTGAACATCGGTGAGAGCAAGGGGAAGTTCACCGGGAAGCAGAGCAGCCGCCCGTACGAGTTCAGCGTGCACACCGGCTCGGAGCCGAGCGCGGTGAAGCTCACCGGCAAGCTGCCCCGGCTCGGCTCGGCCGCCGCGTACGCCTCGGCGAAGCAGGGCTGGTGGTACGACCGGGACGACCGCGGTGGCGTCGTGAAGATCAAGACCGCCCCGCTGTCCACGGGCAAGAAGTTCTCGGTGAAGCTGGAGAGGACCAGCGCGGTCGGCGGACGGAACGCGGCCGCGACGGCCACCGTCTCCGCGCCGCAGGGCCAGGAGGTCGGCGCGGGCGCCCCGGCCACCGTCGCCGTCGACGTCACCGCCGGCAAGGCCGATGTCACGGACGCCGTGGTCTCCCTGGACGTCCCCAAGGGCTGGCAGGCCACTTTGGCCAAGGCCGTGCAGCGGATCCCGGCGGGCACCACCCGGCGGGTCGAGGTGTCGGTCACCCCGGCGAAGGACGCCGCGGCGGGGGAGGCGCGGATCACCGCGCTCGCCCGCTACCGGTCCGCGGGCGAATCCCGTACGGCGGTCCAGCGGATCGCCGCCGCGGTGATGCCGCCGCCGCCCACCGGTGAGGTGTGGGCGAGCGATCTGGAGTGGCTGAGTTCGGTCAACGGCTACGGTCCGGCGGAGCGCGACCGCAGCAACGGCGAATCGGGCGCGGCCGACGGCGGCCCGCTCACACTGGCCGGGAAGGTGTACGAGAAGGGGATCGGCACCCATGCCGACTCCGACATCGAGGTCTATCTCGGCGGACAGTGCTCGAAGTTCACCGCGGACGCGGGGATCGACGACGAGATCAACGGATACGGCGAGGTGGCGTTCTCCGTCGAGGCCGACGGCAAGGTGCTCTGGACCTCGCCGAAGGTGACCGGGGCGTCGGCGGCCGTACCGGTCGACGTGCCGCTCGACGGCGCACGCCATGTGCGTCTGAAGGTCACGGACACCAATGGGTCCAAGACCGGCGACCACGGCGACTGGGGCGCCGCGCGCTTCACCTGCTCCTGAATGTCCGCAGTGAAGCGAGGGAGCCGGGCGGGTGTCCACCCGCCCGGCTCCCGGCTGTCCGGATCAGTCCTCCGACGAATTGTCCGGCGAGTCCTCCGGCGGATCCTGTGGGGCGTCTCCCGGGGCACTTCCCGAGGAGGCGTCCTTCGGCCGTTCGCCCGGCGGCTGCTGCGGGCCGCCGGCGTCGCTGCGGTCCTCCCCGCCGTCGGCCGGCGCCGGGCCCGTCGCGGGACCGGTCGGGGACCCGCTTCCGGACCCGCTCACCGGCCCTGGTCCGGTCTCCGGCCGGGCCGGCTTCGGCGGCCTGGTCCGGCCGTTCGACGTGTCCCGCAGATACGAGCCGTCGCCGCTCTCCGTCGCATGTCCGCCCGGCCCGGAACCCGGACCGGGGTCCCGGCGCCGCAGATAGCGCTCGAACTCCCGGGCGATGGCCTCGCCGCTCGCCTCGGGAAGCTCCGCGGTGTCCCGGGCCTCCTCCAGCGTCTGAACGTACTCCGCCACCTCGCTGTCCTCGGCGGCCAGTTGGTCGACCCCGAGCTGCCAGGCGCGCGCGTCCTCGGCCAGTTCACCCAGCGGGATGCGCAGCCCGATGAGATCCTCCAGGCGGTTCAGCAGCGCCAGGGTGGCCTTCGGGTTGGGCGGCTGCGACACGTAGTGCGGCACCGCCGCCCACAGGCTCACGGCGGGCACACCCGCGTGGGTGCACGCCTCCTGGAGGATGCCGACGATGCCGGTCGGCCCCTCGTACCTGGTCTCCTCCAGGTCCATGGTGCGCGCCAGGTCCGGATCGGACGTGACGCCGCTGACCGGTACCGGACGGGTGTGCGGGGTGTCGCCGAGCAGCGCACCGAGCACCACCACCATCTCGACGCCCAGCTCATGGGCGAAGCCCAGGATCTCGTTGCAGAACGAGCGCCAGCGCATCGACGGCTCGATGCCCCGGACCAGGACGAGATCACGGGGCTTGTCCCCGCCGATGCGGACCACGGAGAGCCGGGTCGTCGGCCAGGTGATCTTGCGCACCCCGCCGTCCAGCCACACCGTCGGGCGGTTGACCTGGAAGTCGTAGTAGTCCTCGGCGTCCAGCGCCGCGAACACCTCGCCCTTCCACTCCCGGTCCAGGTGCGCGACCGCTGTGGAAGCGGCGTCACCTGCGTCGTTCCACCCCTCGAACGCGGCCACCATGACCGGGTCGATCAGCTCGGGAACCCCCTCGAGCTCGATCACCCAGGCCTCCTTCCGAAGTTCCCTTGCGTACGGAACAACCTTACGGCTTCCGGCCACCCGCGCCGCAGCCCCTGCGCGCGGCCGGGTGAACCCGGGCCACTGGGGTGCATCACCGGCCGAATCAGGGCATCAAGCCCGCCATACATCCGAGCTGTGTGGGGGCAATTTCGCCTCAACCCTGGACGTTGGAGCCTTGGGGGCGCTATACATCGGATGACCAGAGCAGAGGTCCGATGTTATTTCCCCTGGGGGCGCACATGAGTCAGACCGTCACGGATTTCGAGGTTCACGACATCCGTTTTCCGACCTCGGAACAACTGGACGGCTCGGACGCCATGAACCCCGATCCCGACTACTCGGCTGCCTATGTCGTACTGCGTACCGACGCCGCGGACAGTGCTGGTGACGGTGTCGAGGGACATGGCTTCTGTTTCACCATCGGGCGCGGCAACGAGGTGATGGCAGCCGCCATCCAGGCGTTGGCCCCCTATGTGGTCGGGCGTCCCGTGCCCCGCACCGCGGCCGACCTCGGCGCGCTGTACCGGGACCTCACCCACGACTCCCAACTGCGCTGGCTGGGGCCCGAGAAGGGCGTGATGCACATGGCGGCCGGCGCGGTCGTCAACGCCGCCTGGGACCTGGCGGCGAAACGGGCCGGCAGACCCGTCTGGCAGTTCCTGGCCGAGATGACGCCCGAGGAGCTCGTCTCCCTCGTCGATTTCCGCTACCTCAGCGACGCCCTCACCCCCGAGGAGGCGCTCGCGATCCTGCGCGCCGCCGAACCGGGCCGGGCCGAGCGGGCCGAGCGGCTGCGTGCCGAGGGATACCCCGCCTACACCACCTCGCCCGGCTGGCTCGGCTACTCCGACGACAAGCTGGTCAGGCTGGCGAAGGAGGCCGTCGCCGACGGCTTCACCCAGATCAAGCTGAAGGTCGGCGGCGACCTCGACGACGACGTCCGCAGGCTCGGGCTCGCCCGTGAGGCCGTCGGCGCCGACGTACGGATCGCGGTCGACGCCAACCAGCGCTGGGACGTCGCCGACGCGGTGGAGTGGATGACCGCGCTCGCGCCGTACGACCCGCACTGGATCGAGGAGCCGACCAGCCCCGACGACATCCTCGGCCACGCCGCCGTGCGCGCCGGACAGCCGGTCAAGGTCGCCACCGGCGAACACGTCGCCAACCGGGTCGTGTTCAAGCAGCTGCTCCAGGCCGGCGCGGTCGACTTCGTCCAGATCGACGCCGCGCGGGTCGCGGGCGTCAACGAGAACCTGGCGATCCTGCTGCTCGCCGCCAAGTACGGCGTTCCGGTCTGCCCGCACGCGGGCGGCGTCGGCCTGTGCGAGCTGGTGCAGCACCTCTCGATGTTCGACTATGTGGCGGTCTCCGGCACCTGGGAGGACCGAGTGATCGAATACGTCGATCATCTGCACGAGCACTTCGCCGACCCCACCGTGATCGACTCGGGCCGCTACCGGGCGCCCGCGTCCCCGGGCTTCTCCGCCCGGATGCTCCCCGGATCGATCGCCGCACACCGCTATCCGGAGGGCCCCGTATGGCAGGCCCGCCGCACCACTGAGGAGGACAGCCGATGACCGGCACACGCGACTTCGAGGGGATGAACGCTCTGGTGACGGGCGGTGCCTCCGGTATCGGGGCCGCCGTCGCGACCATGCTCCTGGAGCGCGGGGCCCGCGTAGCGGTCCTGGACCGGGAGACCGCGGGCGCCCCCGAGGGCACCCTCGCCGTCAAGGCGGACGTCACCGACGACGCGGCCGTGCGCGAGGCGGTCGACCGGGCGGCGGCCGAACTGGGCTCCCTGCACACGCTCGTGTCGAACGCGGGCATCGGATCCATCGGCTCCGTCGAGGACAACGACGACGACGAGTGGACCCGGGTCCTGGACATCAACGTCCTCGGCATGGTCCGCACCGCCCGGCACGCCCTGCCGCATCTACGGCGCGCGGCCGCCGAGCGCCCCGGCGCCGTCTCGATCACCCAGACCTGTTCGATCGCCGCGACCGCCGGGCTGCCGCAGCGCGCCCTGTACAGCGCGAGCAAGGGCGCGGTCCTCTCGCTGACCCTCGCGATGGCCGCCGACCACGTCCGCGAGGGCGTCCGGGTCAACTGCGTCAACCCCGGCACCGCGGACACCCCGTGGATCGGCCGGCTGCTCGGCCAGGCCGGCGACCCGGCCGCCGAACGCGCGGCGCTCAACGCCCGGCAGCCGCTGGGCCGGCTGGTCTCCGCCGACGAGGTCGCCGCCGCGATCCTCTACCTCGCCAGCCCCGCCGCGGCCTCCGTGACGGGTACCGCACTGGCCGTCGACGGTGGAATGCAGGGCCTGCGCCTGCGCCCCGCCGACAGCTGACCGGAGGGTGGGCGGCCCGAGCCGGATCACGGGGCCGTACACCTCGCGCCACCTGCACCACGCACCCCAGCAATGCCATCAGATCTCCGAGCCGGTACTCCACAAAGGAACGGGACACCAATGAGAGTGCGTACGACGAGTGCGGCGGCCTGCGCCGTACTGCTGGCCGTCACTGCCCTCGCGGGCTGCAACCGCGAATCATCGGACGACGGTGCGGGTGGCGGGAAGGTCGGTATCGACCTGCCGCGCAGCGACAGCGACTTCTGGAACTCGTACCAGAACTACATCCAGAAGGGGGTCAAGGGCGGCGAGGTCAAGGCGCTGCCGCTGACCAACTCGCAGAACGACATCGGCAAGCTGGTCGCAAACGTCCAGACCTTCACCGACCAGGGCGCGAAGGCCGTGGTGATGGCTCCGCAGGACACCGGCGCCATCGCCGAGTCGCTCAGCACCCTGAACGAGAAGAAGATCCCGGTCATCAGCGTCGACACCCGCCCCGACAAGGGCGACATCTACATGGTGGTGCGGGCTGACAACAAGGCGTACGGGACCAACGCCTGCAAGTACCTCGGCCAGCAGCTGAAGGGCAAGGGCAAGGTCGTCGAGTTCCAGGGCGACCTGTCCTCGATCAACGGCCGCGACCGCTCCGAGGCCTTCAAGACCTGCATGGACAAGGACTTCCCGGACATCAAGGTGTTCGAGCTCGCCACCGACTGGAAGGGCGACGTCGCCTCCGCGAAGCTCCAGTCGACGCTGGCCGCCCACCCCGACATCAACGGCATCTACATGCAGGCCGGCGGTGTCTTCCTGCAGCCGACCCTCGCGCTCCTGGAGCAGAAGAAGCTGCTGAAGCCGGCCGGTTCGCCGGGCCACATCACCATCATCTCCAACGACGGCATCCCGGAGGAGTTCGACGCCATCAAGGCCGGGAAGATCGACGCGACGATCTCCCAGCCGGCCGACCTGTACGCGAAGTACGCGCTGTACTACGCGAAGGCGGCCTTGGACGGTAAGACCTTCAAGGAAGGCCCCACCGACCATGACTCGAACATCATCAAGATCCCGAACGGGTTCGAGGATCAACTCCCCGCACCCCTTGTGACCAAGGACAACGTGGATGACCCGAAACTGTGGGCCAATCAGCTAGAGAAGAAGAGCTAGCCGTGACTCCTCCCTCTCGTTGCCGAGAGGGCTTCCCTCTCGGGTCCGAGGAACCGAGCAGCGGCCAAGCCCTGACCGCTGCCCGAGGACAGATCACCGACACTACGACAGCGCTTCGCTGAGAAGGGGTCTTATGGACCAGGCACTCCCCCCTGCCGTACAGGCGGAAGGCGTTGTCAAACGCTTCGGACCGACCGTCGCGCTCGACGGGGTGAAGCTCACCGTGCAGCCCGGTGAGTCGCACGCCCTCGTCGGCCGCAACGGCGCGGGCAAGTCGACCCTGGTCAGCGTGTTGACCGGACTCCACAAGGCGGACGCGGGCACGGTCACCTTCGGCGGGGAGCCCGCGCCCGCCTTCGGGGACACCGCGGCCTGGCAGTCGAAGGTCGCCTGCGTCTACCAGAAGTCCATGGTCGTCCCCGACCTGACCGTCGCGGAGAACCTCTTCCTCAACCGGTTCGACGACAACGCCCGCTGGATCAGCTGGGGGCGGCTGCGCAAGCGCGCGGAGCAGCTCCTCGCCGACTACGGAGTCCAGGTCGACCCGAACACCCGGGCGCGCGATCTCGCCGTCGAGCAGCGGCAGTTCGTCGAGATCGCCCGCGCGCTGTCCTTCGGCGCGCGGCTGATCATCCTCGACGAGCCGACCGCCCAGCTCGACGCCCGGGGCATCGGGAGGCTCTTCGACAAGCTCCGGGAACTGCAGAGCCAGGGAGTGGCGTTCCTCTTCATCTCCCACCATCTGCAGGAGGTGTACGAGCTCTGCACGGCGGTCACCGTCTACCGCGACGCCCGCCACGTCCTGACCGCCCCCGTGGCGGACGTGGCGAAGACGGATCTGGTGGCGGCGATGACGGGCGAGAAGTCCGGCGGCGCCGTCGCCTGGCACGCGGCCGGCACCACCACACCGCCCGATGCGTCGGCGGAGCCCGTCCTGCGCACCGAGGGGCTCGCCGTGGAGGGTCGGTTCGAACCGCTGGACCTCCAGGTGCGCCCCGGCGAGGTGCTCGGCCTGGCCGGCTCGGCGGCCAGCGGCAATACCGCGCTGGGCGAGGTCCTGGCGGGTATGCGCAAGGCGGGCGGCGGCACGGTCCGGGTGCACGGCGAGGCCGTGCGCTCGGGCAGCGTGCCGCACGCGCTGGCCGCCGGGATCGGCTACATCCCCGAGGACCGGCACGACCAGGGCCTCGTCCTGCAGCGCAGCGTCGCGGAGAACGCCACCCTCACGGTCACCGACCAGCTCGGTCCGTGGGGGACCGTACTGCCCTCCCGTACGCGGGAGTTCGCCCGGGGCATGATCGACTCGCTGGACATCAAGACCCAGGGCCCCGAGCAGCCCGTCTCCGGGCTCTCCGGCGGCAACCAGCAGAAGGTGGTGGTCGCCCGCGCGCTGGCCCGCAAGCCCAGTGTTCTGGTGGCGGTCCGGCCCACCGCGGGTGTGGACGTCAAGTCCAAGGACTCGCTCCTCGGAGTCGTCCGGCGGGTCGCCGACGAGGGCAATGCCGCGGTCGTCGTCTCGGACGAGCTGGACGATCTGCGGGTCTGCGACCGGGTGCTCGCCCTGTTCCACGGGCGAGTGGTCGCCACGTTCGCAAGCGGGTGGACCGACGGGGAACTCGTCGCCGCCATGGAAGGTGTGGGGGAAAGGGAATGACCGGCACGATACGGCCGTCCACGGCCGACGACGTCAACGGGGGACCGAAGGGCGGTCTCGGCGACAGCCCGCTGAGCCGGCTCAAGCTGATCCGGTGGAGCGACTTCTCGCTGGTGCCGGTGATCCTGGTGCTGATGGTGATCGGCTTCATCGTCTCGCCGGTCTTCCTCACCTCGGACAACCTGATCAGCGTCGTCCAGCAGTCCTCCGAGCTCAGCCTGCTGGTCCTGGGCCAGGCGCTGATCCTGATCTGCGGGCGGATGGACCTGTCGCTGGAGTCGACGATCGGCATCGCGCCCGTCGTCGCCATGTGGCTGGTGCTGCCCGGCGACGACGGCCGCTTCGCCGGCCTGGGCGTGCTCCCCACCTGGATGGCGATTCCGCTCTGCCTGCTGGTCGGCCTCGTCATCGGCGCGATCAACGGCTTCCTGATGCTGAAGCTGCGGGTCAACGGCTTCATCGCCACGCTCGGCATGCTGACCATGCTGCGCGGACTCCACATCGGCATCACCGAGGGCAAGTCCATCACCGACGTCCCGGAGTCCTTCCGCTACCTGGGCAAGAGCCAGTGGTTCGGTGTTCCGGCCGCGGTCTGGATCTGCCTGGTGCTCTTCGCGGTCGGCGGCGCGGCGCTGGCCTGGCTGCGGCACGGGCGCTCGCTGTACGCGATCGGCGGCAACCCGGAAGCGGCGCGCGCCGCGGGTATCCGGGTCGACCGGGTCACCTGGATCGTGCTCGCCATCGGCGGTCTGCTGGCTGCCTTCGCGGGCATCCTCTACACCGGCCACTACGGCGCGGTCGCCGCGACGCAGGGCAACGGCTGGATCTTCCAGGTGTTCGCCGCGGCGGTGATCGGCGGTATCAGCCTCAAGGGCGGGCGCGGCACCCTGTTCGGTGCGCTGACCGGCGTCCTGACGCTTCAGCTGGTGGTCAACGTGATGACCCTCGGCGGCGTCCCGGCCCTCTGGAACCAGTTCCTCAACGGCGCGATCATCATCGTCGCGCTGGTCATCTCGCGCTTCGCGAGCGGCGAGAAGCAGGACTGAGCGGCCGAGCGGTACACCCTCAGGAAACGCCGGCGGGGCTGAAAGGATCAGCCCCGCCGGCGTTTCGGGCGCGGGGCCCGGGGCGAAGCCCCGAACCCCGCGGCCGGTGCTACAGCGTCGAGCGCAGCCACTGCTCCACGCTCGCCACGTGCACCGTCGCCCAGGACCGAGCGGCCTCCGCGTCCCGGTCCCGCAGCGCCGACACGATCGCCCGGTGCTCGTGCAGTGTGCGGCTCACCGCGTCCTCCTGGGTCAGACCGCGCCAGACCCGGGCCCGCGTCGTCGGCCCCGAAAGACCGTCGAGCAGCGAGCAGAGCACCGAGTTGCCCGACGACTGCACGATGCCGCGGTGGAACTCCAGATCGCAGGCCACCAGCTCCTCGACCGAGGGGCGGCTGCCCAGGGCGTCCAGCTGGGAGCTCAGCAGATCCAGCTGCTCCTCGGTGATCCGGCTCGCCGCCATGGCGGTCGCGGCCGGCTCCAGGATCCGGCGGACCGCCAGGAACTCCAGCACCGTGTCGTCGCGGTGGAAGTCCACCACGAAGCTCAGCGCCTCCAGCAGCAACTGCGGATCCAGGCTGGTGACATACGTGCCGTCGCCCTGGCGCACGTCGAGAATGCGGATCAGCGACAGGGCGCGCACCGCCTCCCGCAGCGAGTTGCGGGACAGACCCAGCTCCGCGGCGAGTTCGCTCTCCTTGGGGAGACGATCGCCGGGCCGTAGCGCACCCGAGACGATCATTCCCTTGATCTTCTCGATGGCCTCGTCAGTGACAGCCATGGGCGACCTCCAGACATCCGATGTATCGCCCTATTATGCGTCCCCGGAGGCGGCCGGTGCGCCCTTCGGGGCAACCTGTGCGACAGCGCTCCCGCGGTGCGGGGCGTTTCGACCGGTTCCGTACGGCGGAGTCCGAAAGCGTCCGCCGCGGCCGGCACGTACGGGAGGGGGCGGCGTCCGTGGATGGACACCGCCCCCTCCCGGCGCGTCAGCTCCTGCGGTCGCCGAGCACGGACTCGACACCGGCCCGGATCTCGTCCGTGGCCAGACCCCGGATCGTCAGCGTCGTCCGGCGCCGCAGCACGTCGTCCGCCGTCTCGGCCCACTCGTGGTCGCGCGCGTAGGCGACCTGCGCCCAGATCTCCGGCGCGTCCGGGTGGATGCGCTCGGCGAGCACCGGGTTCTCGTTGGCCAGCCGGGCGATGTCGAAGGACAGCGAACCGTAGTGCGTGGCCAGGTGCCGTGCCGTGTCGGCGGACATCCGCGGTCCCGGGGTGCCGCCGTCGACCAGCAGCCGGTGCGCGACCGCGTTCGGGTTGGCGATACCGGGCAGCGGGAGCTTCTTCGGCAGCCGGGCCATCGGCTCCATGTCCTCGGCCAGCGGGTGCCCGGGGAGCGCGGCCAGCTTGTTCATCACCGTACGGCCGATGTGGCGGAACGTCGTCCACTTGCCGCCCGCCACCGACAGCATCCCGCCGCGGCCCTCCGTCACGACGGTCTCGCGCTTGGCCTTGGCGGTGCCGCCGGGACCTCCGGGCAGCACCCGCAGACCCGCGAAGGAGTACGTGATCAGATCGCGTGACAGCTGCTGGTCCCGGACCGAGAACGCCGCCTCGTCCAGGATCTGCGCGGTGTCCTTCTCGGTGACCGCGACATCCGCCGGATCGCCCTCGTACTCCTCGTCCGTCGTGCCGAGCAGCAGCATGTCCTCCCACGGCAGGGCGAACGTGATCCGGTACTTGTCGATCGGAGTGGCGAGCGCGGCCTTCCACGGGCGGGTGCGCCTGAGCACGAGGTGCGCGCCCTTGGAGAGACGTATGGAGGGCGCCGCGTCCGGGTTCTCCATCTTCCGCAGGTGGTCGACCCACGGCCCGGTGGCGTTGAGCACCAGACGGGCGTTGATCCCGAACTCCGTGCCGTCCACGGAATCGCGCAGTTCGGCACCGGTCACCCGGCCCCTGGTGAAGCGGAGCCCGGTCACGGCGGCATGGTTGAGTACGGCGGCGCCCGCCTCGACGGCCGCGCGGACCGTCATCAGCGCCATCCGTGCGTCGTTCATCTGGTCGTCGCCGTAGACCGCGACGGCCTTCAGGTTGTCGGTGCGCAGCTCCGGCACATCGCGCTGCGCCTTCGCCGGGCTGATCACATGGCCGACGCCGTCACCGAACGCGGAGAGCGCCGAGTACGCGAACACGCCCGCGCCGAGCTTGGCGGCGCCGTGCGGCCCGCCCTTGTAGACCGGCAGGTAGAAGGTGAGCGGGTTGGCGAGGTGCGGTGCGACCTGACGGGACACCGCACGCCGCTCGAAGTGGTTCTCCGCCACCAGCTTCACCGCGCCGGTCTGCAGGTAGCGCAGACCGCCGTGGAGCAGCTTGGAGGAGGCGGAGGAGGTGGCGCCGGCGAAGTCACCGGCGTCCACCAGAGCCACCCGCAGTCCGGACTGCGCGGCGTGCCAGGCGGTGGAGATGCCCAGGATGCCGCCGCCGATCACCAGGAGGTCGTACGTTGCCTTGGAAAGCTGCTCCCGGGTCTCGGCGCGGCTCGGAAGGGAGCCGGAGGCCGGATGCGTCCCGAGGGCGGGGACGCTCTGCAGGGTGGTCATGTTCTCTACTCCTCGTCTTCGAGCCAGCCCATGGTCCGTTGCACGGCCTTGAGCCAGCTCTTGTACTCGCGGTCGCGGGTGTCCGCGTCCATGCGGGGGGTCCACTCGGCGGCCCGGCGCCAGTTGGCGCGCAGCGCGTCGGTGTCCGGCCAGAAGCCGACGGCCAGGCCGGCGGCGTAGGCGGCGCCGAGGCAGGTGGTCTCGGCGACCATGGGCCGCACCACGGGTGCGTCCAGGAAGTCGGCGAGCGTCTGCATCAGCAGGTTGTTGGAGGTCATGCCGCCGTCGACCTTGAGCGCGGTCAGCTCGACGCCGGAGTCCTTGGTCATGGCGTCGCTGATCTCACGGGTCTGCCAGGCGGTGGCCTCCAGCACGGCACGGGCGATGTGCGCCTTGGTGACGTAGCGGGTGAGACCGGCGATGACGCCGCGGGCGTCGGGGCGCCAGTACGGGGCGAACAGGCCGGAGAAGGCGGGCACGAAGTACGCGCCGCCGTTGTCCTCGACCGACGAGGCCAGGGTCTCGATCTCGGCGGCGGACTGGATCAGGCCCATCTGGTCGCGCATCCACTGCACCAGCGAACCGGTGACGGCGATCGACCCCTCCAGGGCGTACACCGGCTTCTGGTCGCCGATCTGGTAGCCGACCGTGGTCAGCAGCCCGTTGTAGGAGTTGACGGGCGTCTCGCCGGTGTTCAGCAGCATGAAGGTGCCGGTGCCGTACGTGGACTTGGCCTCGCCCTCGGCGAAACACGTCTGGCCGAACAGCGCGGCCTGCTGGTCACCGAGCGCGGAGGCGACCGGCACCCCGTCGAGCACGCCGCCCTTGGCATGGCCGTACACCTCGGCCGAGGACCGGATCTCGGGCAGCACCGCGGCCGGAATGCCGATGGACGCGAGGATCTTGTCGTCCCAGGCCATCTTGTGCAGGTTCATCAGGAGCGTGCGCGAGGCGTTGGTGACGTCGGTGACGTGTACGCCGCCCTCGGTGCCGCCGGTCAGGTTCCAGATGACCCAGGAGTCCATGGTGCCGAAGAGGATGTCGCCGCGCTCGGCGCGCTCGCGCAGACCCTCGACGTTGTCGAGCAGCCAGCGGACCTTGGGCCCGGCGAAGTACGAGGCGAGCGGCAGTCCGGTCTCGCGGCGGAAGCGGTCCTGGCCCACATTGCGGCCGAGCTCCTTGCAGAGCGCGTCGGTGCGGGTGTCCTGCCAGACGAGGGCGTTGTGGACGGGCTCACCGGTGTTCTTGTCCCACATCAGAGTGGTCTCACGCTGGTTGGTGATGCCGATCGCCTTCACGTCGGCGGCGGTGATGCCCGCCTTGACGATGGCGCCCGCCACGACCTCCTGGACGTTCTCCCAGATCTCGGTCGCGTTGTGCTCGACCCAGCCCGGCTTCGGGAAGATCTGCTCGTGCTCCTTCTGGTCGACGGAGACGATCCGGCCGTCCTTGTCGAAGACGATGCAGCGGCTGGAGGTGGTGCCCTGGTCGATGGCCGCGATGAACGGCCCGGTTCCGTGGGTGCCGGTGGTAGGTGCGTCGGTCACGGTGTGCTCCCGGAGGTCTGTGAGGTCTTGGGGTTACGGCTCTGGGCTCTGTGGTTCAGGCGAAGGCGAGGTTGTAGAGCCCGCCCGCGAGCGCGCCGCCGATGAGGGGGCCGACGACCGGGATCCAGGCGTAGCCCCAGTCGGAACCGCCCTTGTTCGGCAGCGGAAGCAGCGCGTGCACGATACGCGGACCGAGGTCGCGGACCGGGTTGATCGCGTAGCCCGTCGGGCCGCCGAGCGAGAGGCCGATGGCGACGACGACCAGGGAGGTGATCAGCGCGCCGAGCGTGCCGAGGCCGTTGCCGTTGTCGTTGAGGCCCTGGGTGAGGATCGCCAGGACCAGCACGACCGTGGCGATGACCTCGGTGACGACGTTCTGCACGGCGTTGCGGATCTCGGGGCCCGTCGAGAAGACGCCGAGCACCGGTCCGGCCTTGGGGGCCGCCGCCGGGTCGACCATGCCCTCTTCACCCGTATGGGCCTTGAGGACCTCCGGATCCGTCAGATGCGCCCGGAACTGTCCGTAGTAGGTCAGCCAGACCAGGACCGCGCCGATCATCGCGCCGAGGAGCTCGGAGGCGAGGTAGAGCGGTACGTCGCTCCACTTGGTGCCGCCCTCGATCGCGAGACCGATGGTGACGGCCGGGTTGAGATGCGCGCCGGAGACGCCGCCGGCCAGATATGCGCCGGTCAGAACCGCGAAACCCCAACCGAAAGTGATCGCGAGCCAGCCGGCGTTGTGCGCCTTCGAATGCTTCAGCGTGACGGCGGCACAGACACCGGCGCCGAGCAGGATGAGTACGGCGGTACCGATGGTCTCGCCGATGAAGATGTCGGAGCTGGACACCCGCGACTCCTTTGTCCTTCGTCCAGGAAGCCGAACCCCGGGTCCCTCCGGTGGTCCGCGCCCTCAGGTGAGGGCGATACCGGCCCTTGGCACTGTCACACCCTAACTCTTGTTTCCGTTAAGTGTTCGGCAATGCCGACCGATGAACGGCAGTGTTTCTCCCAGGTGAATGAGGCGTCAAGGGGTCTGTGGCCTACAACTCGATTGAGCCGCTCGGCACCGGTGATTTTGCGGGAGGCTCAGAAGCGCCTGGCGCCCAGGTCCCGGGAGACCGCACGGGCGCAGTCCCGTACCGCCGCTATCAGATCGGGCCGCAGCTCGCCGCCCGCGCGGACCCGCTCCACCGCGCCGGTCACGGCCACGGCGCCGACCGGCATCCGGCGCCGGTCGTGGATCGGGGCGGCCACCGCGGCCACCCCCTCCCAGGTCTCCTCCATGTCGGCCGCCCAGCCGCGCGCGCGGATCAGGTCGAGCATCGACTCGAACTCCTCCGGATCGGTGACGGTGCGGGGCGTGAAGGACTGCCGCTCGGCCTCCATGGCTTCCGTGTGCGCCACCGGGTCGTAGGCCGCCAGTACCTTGCCCAGGGCCGTTGAGTGCAGTGGCTGCATGGCCCCGACCTCCAGGACCTGTCGGCTGTCGTCGGGCCGGAAGACGTGATGGACGATGAGGACGCCCCGCTGGTGCAGGACGCCCAGATGGACGCTCTCGCCGCTGGAGCGGGCCAGGTCGTCCGTCCAGACCAGCGCGCGGGCCCGCAGCTCGTGGACGTCCAGATAGCTGTTGCCCAGCCGCAGCAGCTCGGCGCCGAGCTGATAGCGGCCGGAGGCGGCGTCCTGCTCGACGAAACCCTCGTGCTGGAGCGTGCGCAGGATGCCGTGTGCGGTGCCCTTGGCCAGGCCCAGCGAGGAGGCGATGTCGGAGAGCCCCAGTCGCCGCTCGCCGCCCGCCAGCAGTCGCAGCATCGCGGCCGCCCGCTCCAGCGACTGGATGTTCTTGGCCATCGCGCCGTACTCCTCCACTGTGGTTCGACAATGCTGAACAGTATCGGTCCATGCCGACCCGTGCTCGATCGCAGGGGATTCCGCAGCACCCCGCCGGTCCCGCCGGCCCCCTGAACAGCATGCAGTCCGATTCGTGGGACAGAGTGACGGCCCGGGACGCAGCCCGGCTACCCTGGCCAGGTGCGCCTTCCGCCGAAGCCGCAAAGCCGACAGCCGTCGCATCCCAGGGAGTACATCCATGGCCTCGTCGCCGACCCCTTCCGCCGACAGCCGGACCCGATCCGCAGCCCTCCGTGAGGCGCTCGCCACCCGAGTGGTGGTGGCCGACGGTGCCATGGGCACCATGCTCCAGGCGCAGGACCCCACGCTCGATGACTTCGAGAACCTCGAAGGCTGCAACGAGATCCTGAACCTCACCCGCCCCGACATCGTGCGCTCCGTGCACGAGGAGTACTTCGCGGTCGGTGTGGACTGCGTGGAGACGAACACCTTCGGCGCCAACACCGCGGCGCTCGGCGAGTACGACATTCCCGAGCGGGTCCACGAGCTGTCCGAGTCCGGCGCGCGCATCGCCCGCGAGGTCGCCGACGAGTTCACCGCCTCCACCGGACAGCAGCGCTGGGTACTCGGCTCCATGGGCCCCGGGACGAAGCTGCCGACACTCGGCCACGCCCCGTACGTGAAGCTCCGCGACGGATTCCAGCAGAACGCCGAGGGGCTGATCGCGGGCGGCGCGGACGCGCTCATCGTCGAGACGACCCAGGACCTCCTGCAGACCAAGGCCGGCATCCTGGGCGCGCGGCGCGCGCTGGAGGCCCTGGGCAGCGACCTGCCGCTGCTGGTCTCGCTGGCCTTCGAGACGACCGGGACGATGCTGCTCGGCTCGGAGATCGGCGCTGCCCTGACGGCCCTGGAGCCGCTCGGCGTCGACATGATCGGCCTGAACTGCTCGACCGGACCGGCCGAGATGAGCGAGCACCTGCGCTACCTCACGCGCCACTCCCGTATCCCACTGCTCTGTATGCCCAACGCCGGACTGCCGGTCCTGACCAAGGACGGCGCGCACTTCCCGCTCGGCCCCGAGGGACTCGCCGACGCCCAGGAGACGTTCGTCCAGGAGTACGGGCTCTCGCTGGTCGGAGGCTGCTGCGGTACGACCCCGGAGCATCTGCGCCAGGTCGTCGACCGCGTCCGCGGCTCCGCCCTCACCACCCGCGACCCGCGCCCGGAGCCCGGCGCCGCGTCCCTCTACCAGACCGTCCCGTTCCGCCAGGACACCTCGTACCTCGCGATCGGTGAGCGTACGAACGCCAACGGCTCGAAGAAGTTCCGCGAGGCCATGCTGGAAGCCCGCTGGGACGACTGCGTGGAGATGGCCCGCGACCAGATCCGCGAGGGCGCGCACATGCTCGACCTCTGCGTCGACTACGTGGGCCGCGACGGCGTCGCCGACATGGAGGAGCTGGCCGGACGGTTCGCCACCGCCTCCACGCTCCCGATCGTGCTCGACTCCACCGAGCTGCCCGTGCTGCGGGCCGGCCTGGAGAAGCTCGGCGGCCGCGCGGTCCTCAACTCGGTCAACTACGAGGACGGCGACGGACCCGAGTCGCGCTTCGGCCAGGTCACCCGGCTCGCCGCCGAGCACGGCGCGGCCCTGATCGCGCTGACCATCGACGAGGAGGGCCAGGCCCGCACCGTCGAGCACAAGGTCGCCATCGCGGAGCGCCTCATCGAGGACCTGACCGGCAACTGGGGCATCCAGGAGTCGGACATCCTCATCGACTGCCTCACCTTCACCATCTGCACCGGCCAGGAGGAGTCGCGGGGCGATGGCATCGCGACGATCGGGGCGATCCGCGAGCTGAAGAAGCGCCACCCCGATGTCCAGACCACACTCGGACTGTCGAACATCTCCTTCGGCCTCAATCCGGCCGCCCGCGTCGTGCTCAACTCCGTCTTCCTCGACGAGTGCGTCAAGGCCGGACTCGACTCCGCGATCGTGCACGCGTCGAAGATCCTGCCGATCGCCCGGCTGGAGGAGGAGCAGGCGAAGGTAGCCCTCGACCTGATCTACGACCGCCGCTCCGAGGGCTACGACCCCCTGCAGAAGCTCATGGCGCTCTTCGAGGGCGTCAACATGAAGTCGATGAAGGCGGGCAGGGCCGAGGAACTCCTCGCGCTGCCGCTCGACGAGCGCCTCCAGCGCCGCATCATCGACGGCGAGAAGAACGGCCTGGAGGCCGACCTCGACGAGGCGCTCCGGAGCCGCCCGGCCCTCGACATCGTCAACGACACCCTGCTGGAGGGCATGAAGGTCGTCGGTGAACTCTTCGGCTCGGGCCAGATGCAGCTGCCGTTCGTGCTCCAGTCCGCCGAGGTCATGAAGACCGCGGTGGCCCACCTGGAACCGCACATGGAGAAGTCGGACGCCGAGGGCAAGGGCACCATCGTCCTGGCCACCGTCCGCGGCGACGTCCACGACATCGGCAAGAACCTCGTCGACATCATCCTGTCGAACAACGGGTTCAACGTCGTCAACATCGGCATCAAGCAGCCGGTCTCCGCGATCCTGGACGCCGCCGAGGAACACCGGGCCGACGTCATCGGCATGTCCGGCCTCCTGGTCAAGTCCACCGTGATCATGAAGGAGAACCTCCAGGAGCTGAACCAGCGCAAGCTGGCCGCCGACTACCCGGTGATCCTCGGCGGCGCCGCCCTCACCCGCGCCTACGTGGAGCAGGACCTGCACGAGATCTACGAGGGCGAGGTCCGCTACGCCCGCGACGCCTTCGAGGGGCTGCGCCTGATGGACGCGCTCATCGCGGTCAAGCGCGGTGTCCCGGGCGCCACCCTGCCCGAGCTCAAGCAGCGCCGGGTGCCCAAGCACGACACGCCCGCACCTGAGGCCGAGGAGACCCAGGAGGGCGTCCGCTCCGACGTGGCCGTCGACAACCCGGTCCCCACCCCGCCGTTCTGGGGCACCCGGGTCGTCAAGGGCATCCAGCTCAAGGAGTACGCCTCCTGGCTCGACGAAGGAGCCCTCTTCAAGGGCCAATGGGGCCTCAAGCAGGCCCGCGCCGGTGACGGACCGACGTACGAGGAACTGGCCGAGACCGAGGGCCGCCCGCACCTGCGCGGCTGGCTGGACAAGCTGCACACGGAGAACCTGCTGGAGGCCGCCGTCGTCTACGGCTACTTCCCCTGCGTCTCCAAGGGCGACGACCTGATCCTGCTGCACGAGGACGGCTCGGAGCGCACCCGCTTCACCTTCCCGCGCCAGCGCCGCGGCCGCCGCCTGTGCCTCGCGGACTTCTTCCGTCCGGAGGAGTCCGGCGAGACGGACGTGATCGGCCTCCAGGTCGTCACCGTCGGCTCGAAGATCGGCGGCGAGACCGCCAAGCTCTTCGAGGCCAACGCCTACCGGGACTACCTGGAGCTGCACGGGCTCTCCGTCCAGCTGGCCGAGGCGCTCGCCGAGTACTGGCACGCCCGGGTCCGCTCGGAGCTGGGCTTCGCCGGCGAGGACCCGGCCGAGGTCGAGGACATGTTCGCCCTGAAGTACCGGGGCGCGCGCTTCTCCCTGGGCTACGGCGCCTGCCCGGATCTGGAGGACCGGGCGAAGATCGCCGACCTGCTCCAGCCCGAGCGGATCGGCGTGCACCTCTCCGAGGAGTTCCAGCTCCACCCCGAGCAGTCCACCGACGCGATCGTCATCCACCACCCCGAAGCGAAGTACTTCAACGCGCGGTAAGACGCCGTTCAACGCGCGGTAGCGGGACGAGTCGTACACTGGTCGGTCCAGTGCAGGCCGGTCGCCCTCCCTCCGGGGAGCGGTGGCCGGCCTTCTCGCCCCTCATGAAAGGTGTGCCGGATGACCAGTACGATTTCCGCGTCCCTGACCCGTACGGCCGAGGGTGCGGCCCTGCAGGCCGTGTTTCTCGACATGGACGGCACCCTGGTGGACACCGAGGGGTTCTGGTGGGACGTCGAGGTGGAGGTCTTCGCGGACCTCGGGCACCCGCTGGACGAGGCGTGGCGGGACGTGGTGGTCGGCGGCCCGATGACCCGCAGCGCCGGGTACCTGATCGACTCCACCGGTGCCGACATCACGCTTGCCGAGCTGACCGTGCTGCTCAACGACCGCTTCGAGAAGCGCATCGGCCTCGGTGTGCCACTGATGCCGGGCGCGGCCCGGCTGCTCGCCGAACTGGGCAGGCACGAGATCCCCACCGCTCTGGTCTCGGCCTCGCACCGGCGGATCATCGACCGGGTGCTTGACTCCGTGGGCCACCACCATTTCGCGCTGACCGTCGCGGGCGACGAGGTCACCCGGACGAAGCCGCACCCGGAGCCGTATCTCACCGCGGCGAGCGGCTTCGGGGCCGACCCGCGGCTCTGTGCGGTCATCGAGGACACCGCGACCGGGGTGGCCGCGGCGGAGGCGGCCGGATGCCGGGTGGTCGCCGTGCCGTCGGTGTCACCGATCGCGCCCGCCGCCGGCCGGGTCGTCGTGAGTTCCCTCGAGGAAGTCGATCTCGCATTTCTCAGGGGTCTGGTCACGGGAATGCGTTGAGCCGCACACCGAGAGTGCTGCTGTGAATGAACAGAAAAACTCTCGGCGTCGGACCGTGCTTTTTCTGTCGCGCTTATGTAAGCGAGGCGGGTGCATGTCAATACCTGAAAGTGTTCACCGAGGCGTTCATTGAGTGACCTTCATCACCCTTTTGGTCGCCGATATGTTCGCGGGATTCGCTTGACTGTCCGTTTTGACGTACCCAAGTGTCCCGGTTCATGAATCCCTGTACGAATCATTCCGGTATCTCGGAATGGGCTCGCCATGCATTCCCGTCGCCATCCGATTACGCACCGGGCTTCACCGGCCCGGCCATGCCGATGGGGCCTACTAATGTCGTTTTCTCCATGACCGGATGAGGGAGAACGTCCAGGATGAACCGCAAGACACTGGTGCTGCCGGCCGTCGTCGGCCTGCTCGCGCCCGTACTCGCCGCCTGCGGTGCGTCGGACGGTGGGAGCGACGGCGGCGGCGCCGTCGTTGTCGGCACCACGGACCAGTTCGTCGTCTCGAAGGACGCTCCCGCACCGCTCGACCCCGCCATCGGCTACGAGGCGGGCGTCTGGAACGTACTGCGGCAGACCGTGCAGACGCTGATGCACGTCCCGCGCGGCGGCGGCGAGCCGGTGCCCGAGGCCGCCGAGAGCTGCGCCTTCACGGACACGGCGAACGAGAGCTACCGCTGCAAGCTGCGCAGCGGCCTGGAATTCGCCGACGGCAGCGCGGTCACCGCCGAGGACGTCAAGTACTCCATCGACCGCGTCATCCGGATCAAGTCCACCAATGGGCCCGTCGCCCTGCTCGACAACATCGACACCGTCGAGACCAAGGGTGACCGCGAGGTCGTATTCCACCTCCGGACCTCGGACGCGACCTTCCCCTACAAGCTCGCCACCCCGCCCGCCGGAATAGTCCAGCCGGGCACATACCCGGCGACCTCCCCGCGCAACGGATTCCAGGTGGACGGCTCCGGTCCGTACACGATGAAGCCGGAAGTGAAGAACGATCAGGTCGTGAAAGTCGTCTTCACGAAGAACCCCCATTACAAGGGGGATCTCAAGGTGCTGAACGACAAGGTCGAGCTGGAACTCTTCCCGGACGCCACCGCCATGGGCAAGGCGCTCGACGAGAAGAAGATCGACATGATGACCCGCACCATGTCGCCGAAGCAGTCGCAGGAGATGCTGGAGCACCCCCGGGACGGCATCAAGCTGACCGAGATGCCCGGCCTCGCCATCAGCTACCTCGGATTCGACACCAACGACCCCGCCGTGAAGAACAAGGCGGTCCGCCAGGCCATGGCCCAGGTCATCGACCGGGGCCAGATCGCGAGCGAGGTGTACGGCACCACGGCCGAACCGCTGTACTCGCTGATCCCGTCCAGCATCGCCGGGCACACCAACTCGTTCTTCAACAAGTACGGCGAGCCCAGTACGGCCAAGGCCGCCGCGATCCTGAAGGATGCCGGGATCCGCACCCCGGTGAAGTTCACGCTGCACTACACGAGCGACCACTACGGCGACGCGACCGCGACCGAGTTCAGGACACTGCGCAAGCAGCTCAACGACACGGGTCTGTTCGACGTGACCGTCCAGGGCACCCCCTGGGCGAAGTACCGCCCGGCCGAACTGCGCGGCGAGTACGCCGTCTACGGCATGGGCTGGTTCCCCGACTTCCCGGACCCGGACAACTACACGGCGCCGTTCCTCGGCAAGAACAACTTCCTCGACTCGCCCTACAAGTCGGCCGCCGCCCAGGAGACGCTCATCCCGCAGTCCCGCCGCGAGGCCGACCGCAGCGTCGCGGCCAAGACCTTCAAGCAGCTCCAGGACATCGTCGCGCAGGACGTGCCGGTGCTCCCGGTCTGGCAGGGCAAGCAGTACGTCGCCTCCCGCGACAGCCTCACCGGCGTGGAGTGGGCGGTCAACTCCTCCGCCGACCTCCAGCTCTGGGAGCTCGGCCACGGCGCAAGCTGAGCGCCGGACGCGGCAACGGCTCGGTCAGCGGCGCCGGCCGGCCACCAGTGACCCGGCCCCGGAACCCGGCCGGGTCACTGGGCGCCGGGGCGCACCAGCCCGCTCTCGTAGGCGTAGACGGCCGCCTGCACCCGGTCGCGCAGCCCGAGCTTCGTCAGGACATGGCCCACATGCGTTTTGACCGTCGTCTCGCTGACGAAGAGATCGGCGGCGATCTCCGCATTCGACAGCCCGCGCGCCACCAGCTTCAGGACCTCCACCTCGCGGTCCGTCAGCGTGTTCAGCGCGTCCGGTACCGGCTCCTCGCCGGACGGCAGATGGTCCGCGTACTTGTCCAGCAGCCGGCGCGTGATACTCGGAGCCAGCATCGCCTCGCCGCCCGCGACCACCCGGATCGCCTGCACCAGCTCATTGGCCGGGGCATCCTTCAGCAGGAAGCCGCTGGCACCGGCACGCAGCGCCTCCACCACGTACTCGTCGAGATCGAACGTGGTGAGCACCAGCACCTTCGCCGGACCGTCCCGGCCGGGACCGGTGATCTGACGCGTCGCCTCGACACCGTCCATCCGCGGCATCCGGATGTCCATCAGCACCACATCGGGCTGCAGCGCCCGCACCTGGTCGAGGGCCTGGAGACCGTCACCGGCCTCGCCCACCACCGCGAGATCACCCTCCGCCTCCAGAATCATCCGGAAGCCGGTGCGCAGCAGCGGTTGGTCATCGACCAGTAGGACGCGGATTGCCACGGTTCTCCTTAAGGTCCTTCGAGAGCCACAGGCCGGCCGGCCTCAGCACGGACCGGGTCCATTCTGCCCTGGGCGTCCTGCCCCGGTCCCGCCGGGCGTACCGACAGCGGATAGACCGGGGGAGTGCCACCGAATTCGGGACAGAGCGCCTGATGGTCGCACCAGCCGCACAGCTTCGTCGGCCGCGGCCGCCACTCGCCGGTCTCCGTGGCCAGCGAGATCGCCTCCCAGAGAGCCAGCAGCTTGCGCTCCACCCGCTCCAGGTCCGCCACCACCGGGTCGTACGTCATCACGTCCCCGCTGCCGAGATAGACCAGCTGGAGCCGGCGCGGCACCACACCCTTCAGCCGCCAGATGACCAGCGCGTAGAACTTCATCTGGAAGAGGGCACCCTCCGCGTACTCCGGACGCGGCGCCTTCCCCGTCTTGTAGTCGACGATCCGGACATCGCCCGTCGGCGTCACGTCGATCCGGTCGATCACCCCGCGCAGCCGCAGCCCCGAATCCAGCTCCGTCTCGACGAACAGCTCCCGCTCGGCGGGCTCCAGCCGCGTCGGATCCTCCAGCGAGAACCATCGCTCCACGAGCCGCTCCGCTTCCGACAGCCAGCGCGAGAGCCGCTCGCCCTGCGGATCCTCGGCGAACAGCTCCGACAGCTCCGGCCTGGACTCCAGCAGCCGGTCCCACTGGGCCGGGATCAGCGCCGTGGCCCGGCCGGGCGTCCGCTCCGTCGCCGGGTTGTCGAAGAGCCGCTCCAGCACCGCATGGACCAGCGTCCCCCGGGTAGCCGCCTCACTGGGCTTCTGCGGCAGTTTGTCGATGACCCGGAAGCGGTACAGCAGGGGACACTGCATGAAGTCGCTCGCCCGCGACGGGGAAAGGGACGAGGGCGGCTGAGGCGGCCGCGGCACTGAGGTCATGACGAAGACCCTACGACCCGCTACTGACAACAACCGGCATACCATCGACCACAGACCCCCGAACACTGCATGATCGTGCCGGACGGCACCGACCGAAGGGACCTCGTGGACGAGAGCGGCAACAGCGGGCGGCCGCAGCCCGGCGCCGGGGGAACGGACCCCGGCGCCGGCCCCGACAAGGGCAAACCGGGGCGCCGCGACGAGCCCGGCGGCGGCATCCTCATGGGCCGCCCCTTCGGGGTGCCGGTCTACGTCGCCCCGAGCTGGTTCCTCGTCGCGGCCCTGATCACCTGGGTCTTCGGCGGCCAGCTCGACCGGGTCCTGCCCGGCCTCGGCGCGGCACGCTACCTCGTCGCACTCTTCTTCGCCATCGCCTTCTACGCCTCCGTACTCGTCCATGAACTCGCGCACACGGTGGTCGCGCTGCACTACAAGCTCCCGGTGCGCCGCATCCAGCTCCAGTTCTTCGGCGGCGTCTCCGAGATCGAGAAGGAATCCGAGACCCCCGGCCGCGAATTCTTCCTCGCCTTCGTCGGCCCGCTGCTCTCCCTCGTCCTGGCCGGCGTCTTCTACATCCCGCTGAACTTCGTCGAGCGCGGCACCGTCCCCGGTGTGCTGCTCGGCGGGCTGATGATCTCCAACCTCATCGTCGCCGTCTTCAACCTGCTGCCCGGCCTCCCGCTCGACGGCGGCCGGATGCTCCGCGCCGTCGTCTGGAAGATCACTGGTCGTCCGATGAGCGGCACCGTCGCCGCCGCCTGGGTCGGCCGCGCCCTCGCCGTCACCACCCTCATCGGCCTTCCCCTCCTGACCCGGACCGGGTCGTTCGGGAACAACCCCGACGACCTCGGCGGCATGGACACGGTCATCGACGCCCTGCTCGCCGCGGTCCTCGCCGCCATCATCTGGACCGGAGCGGGCAACAGCCTGCGCATGGCCCGGCTGCGCGAGCACCTCCCCGACCTGCGCGCCCGCGCCCTCACCCGGCGCGCGGTACCGGTCGAGGCGGCCACCCCGCTCTCCGAGGCGCTGCGCCGGGCCAACGAGGCGGGCGCCCGCGCCCTCGTCGTCGTCGACGGAAACGGCGAACCCAAGGCCGTCGTCCGCGAGGCCGCCATCGTCTCCGTCCCCGAACACCGCCGCCCCTGGGTCGCCGTCGGCGGCCTCGCCCAGGACCTCACCGACGGCATGAAGGTCTCCGCCGAGCTGGCCGGCGAAGCCCTCCTGGACCGGCTCAAGGCCAGCCCCGCCACCGAGTACCTCGTCGTCGAGGACACCGGCGAGATCTACGGGGTGCTGTCAACGGCCGACGTGGAACGGGCCTTCGTCGCCGCCATGGCCCGGCCCGCCGCCTGAGCCCCTGGGCCGTGGGCGTACAGGCGGTCGGAGCGCACGGAAACACCGGTACGCTGGTCACATGTCTGAACCGACCGGTGCCGCCCGCCGACGTGGGCCCTTCAAGGTCGGGGACCAGGTCCAGCTCACCGATCCCAAGGGACGCCACTACACCTTTACGCTCGAAGCCGGAAAGAACTTCCACACCCACAAGGGTTCTTTCTCGCACGACGAGCTGATCGGTGCTCCCGAGGGCAGTGTTGTCCGTACCACGGGGAACGTCGTCTATCTCGCGCTGCGCCCCCTGCTCCCCGACTACGTCCTGTCCATGCCCCGCGGCGCCGCCGTGGTCTACCCCAAGGACGCGGGGCAGATCCTGGCCTTCGGCGACATCTTCCCCGGCGCCCGTGTCGTGGAGGCCGGCGTGGGATCCGGCGCCCTCTCCACCTTCCTGCTCCGCGCCATCGGCGAGCAGGGGATGCTGCACTCCTACGAGCGCCGCGAGGACTTCGCCGAGATCGCCACACAGAACGTCGAGCGCTACTTCGGCAGTCCGCACCCCGCCTGGGAGCTCACCGTCGGCGACCTCCAGGACAACCTGACGGACACCGACGTCGACCGCGTCGTCCTGGACATGCTCGCGCCCTGGGAGTGCCTGGACGCCGTCTCCAAGGCGCTCGTCCCGGGCGGCATCCTCTGCGCGTACGTGGCGACCACCACCCAGCTCTCCCGGACGGTCGAGTCCATCCGTGAGATCGGCTGCTTCGCGGAACCGCAGCCCTGGGAGTCGATGATCCGCAACTGGCACGTCGAGGGTCTCGCCGTCCGCCCGGACCACCGGATGATCGGACACACCGGCTTCCTCGTCACCGCCCGCCGGCTGGCCGACGGGGTCCAGGCCCCGCCGCGCCGCCGCCGCCCCTCCAAGGGGGCCTACGGCGACGACTACGACGGCCCGGGCAGCAAGAGCGGCCCCGCCCGCGACTGACCCGCGCAACGCACCGGCGCCGCGGCCGAGTTCCCGGACCGACCCGGGAACTCGGCCGCGGCGCCTTTTCGTTGTGCCCGGTGCCGGCGCACCGGGCACACAATCCGCAAGGACCCCACCGTTCCGCTGATGTGTGAGGTGTGGCACGATGCTGGCCACCCCCACCCGGCCGCCGACGGCACTGCCCTCTCAGGCATTCCGCACCGAAGGAACCACAGGAGACATCCCGCGTGCAGACCTCCGCGCTCCCGGACCTCGCGCACACCGACACGACGACGATGCACTGGCTCGCCACCGCGGCGGCCATGGCCGCCGTTGTCGCGGCAGCCGCCCTGCTCCAGCCCGACACGGCCGCCTCGGCCTCCACCACGCCCCGCCGCACCGCGGTGCAGCACGGCGCGGCGGCCGTCCCCCCGCCCGATCCGGCCCGCGCGGTGTTCCCACTGGAATGCGGCGGCGTCGGCAACACGGTCGCCAAACAGGTTCCCGGCGACCTCGACGGCGACGGCCGTCCGGAAACCGTCGCGGTGGTCCACTGCGCGGCCGGATCCGGTACCCCGCCCAGTGGCGTCTACGTCCTCACACAGGGAAGCGGGGCCGCACCCAGGATCGTCGCGACCCTGGTGGACCCCGCCCAGAAGATGAGCGTCGGCGACTTCACGGTGCGTGACGGCGTCGTCTCCGCCACGCTCCTCGGCTATTCCTCGCCCGCGATCCCGTCCTGCTGCCCCGACCAGCAGGAGAAGGTCACCTGGCACTGGCAGAACGGGGCCTTCGTGCGGAGCAGCCTGTCCGACGACTCCGCCGACGGCAGCGCCTGACCGGTCACTCCGCGCAGCCGCCGGCCCGGGGGCCGACGGATCAGGCGGCCTCGGGACCGAAGACCTCGACCCTGTCCGAAACGCGTCGTACGTGAATGCAGTCGCCCGGGCACTCCTTGGCCGAGTCGACCACGTCCTGGAGGAGCGGCAGCGGCACCGGGGTGGTCGCCCCCTTGTCCTGCAGCAGCTCGTCCCCGTCGCTCTTCACATAGGCGAGTCCGTCGATGTCCAGCTCGAAGACCTCGGGCGCGTACTGCACGCAGATGCCGTCCCCCGTGCAGAGGTCCTGGTCGATCCAGACCTCCAGGTCCTGCGTCTCGCTGCCGGTGGGAGCGTCCTGCTGCACGGTCATTTCGCCTGCCGTTTCCTGCGTATCCGAACCAAAAAAAGCCAGCCCTGACGGGTGTTGAACACTTCGACGATACAACCGGCCGCTTTCCGATGTTGAAGGGTGGGTATTCCCCTGACACGAGGGAGAGCGCAAGGGTGAAGATCGGACACACCCCACAGTCTTTGTGATCTAGGGGTTTCAATCATCACCCACCCAGGTAGGGTCAGGAAGCGTCCAGCTCCCCTTGGAGGAGGTGAGGACCGTGGCAGCCCACGACGACGACATCAACCGCGGCATCCGGCCCGGGCGGGGGTCCGATGACCCAGCCGGCCAGGTCGCCTATCTCGAGCAGGAAATCGCCGTCCTGCGACGTAAGCTCGCCGACTCTCCGCGCCATACGAGGATTCTCGAAGAGCGGATCGTCGAGTTCCAGACCAACCTCGCAGGCGTGTCCGCTCAGAACGAGCGGCTCGCCAGCACACTCCGCGAGGCCCGCGACCAGATCGTGGCCCTCAAGGAAGAGGTCGACCGGCTGGCACAGCCACCGGCCGGTTTCGGTGTGTTCCTGCAAGGCAACGAGGACGGTACCTGCGACATCTTCACCGGGGGCCGCAAGCTCCGGGTGAACATCAGTCCCAGCGTTGAGCTCGATGACCTCCGGCGCGGCCAGGAAGTCATGCTCAACGAAGCGCTCAACGTGGTCGACGCCATGGAATTCGAGCGCGCCGGGGACATCGTCACCCTCAAGGAGATCCTTGAGGACGGCGAACGAGCCCTGGTGCTCGGGCACACCGACGAGGAACGGGTGGTGCGGCTCGCCGAGCCGTTGCTGGACATCACCATCCGGCCCGGCGACGCCCTGCTGCTCGAACCCAGGTCCGGCTACGTCTACGAAGTCGTTCCCAAGAGCGAGGTCGAAGAGCTCGTCCTCGAAGAAGTCCCGGACATCGACTACGACAAGATCGGCGGACTGGGCGACCAGATCGAGCTGATCCGCGACGCGGTCGAGCTCCCCTATCTGCACCCAGACCTCTTCAGGGAGCACGAACTGCGGCCGCCGAAGGGCATCCTGCTCTACGGCCCGCCCGGCTGCGGCAAGACACTCATTGCCAAGGCCGTCGCCAACTCCCTGGCGAAGAAGGTCGCGGAAGTCACCGGTCAGCCCACCGGCAAGAGCTACTTCCTCAACATCAAGGGTCCCGAGCTCCTCAACAAGTACGTCGGTGAGACCGAGCGCCACATCCGCCTGGTCTTCCAGCGTGCCCGCGAGAAGGCGAGTGAGGGCACCCCCGTCATCGTCTTCTTCGACGAGATGGAGTCCCTCTTCCGTACCCGGGGATCCGGCGTCAGCTCGGACGTGGAGAACACCATCGTCCCCCAGCTGCTCGCCGAGATCGACGGTGTCGAGGGCCTGGAGAACGTCATCGTCATCGGCGCCTCCAACCGCGAGGACATGATCGACCCCGCGATCCTGCGACCGGGCCGTCTCGATGTGAAGATCAAGATCGAGCGTCCGGACGCGGAGGCCGCGAAGGACATCTTCGCGAAGTACCTCACGCCTTCGCTGCCCCTGCACGCGGACGATCTCGCCGAGCACACCGGCTCCAAGGAAGCCGCCGCGCACGCCATGATCCAGTCGGTCGTCGAGCGGATGTACACCGAGTCCGAGGAGAACCGCTTCCTCGAGGTCACGTACGCCAACGGCGACAAGGAGGTCCTGTACTTCAAGGACTTCAACTCCGGCGCGATGATCCAGAACATCGTCGACCGGGCCAAGAAGATGGCCATCAAGGCCTTCCTCGACCAGGGCCAGAAGGGCCTTCGCGTCTCCCATCTCCTCCAGGCCTGTGTGGACGAGTTCAAGGAGAACGAGGACCTGCCGAACACCACCAACCCGGACGACTGGGCCAGGATCTCCGGCAAGAAGGGTGAGCGGATCGTCTTCATCCGCACACTCGTCACCGGAAAGCAGGGCGCGGACACCGGGCGGTCCATCGACACGGTGGCAAACACCGGGCAGTACCTGTAGAACGCAGACCGGCTGCGGATGCCCGGCCGGGCATCCGCAGCCGGTTGCTTTCCGGACAGCTCCGACGACACCGCAGCAATGACGTAATTGATCTCCCCACCAGCACAGAGGCGCTCTAGGCTCTTGCGTACCGCCCGGTCGCGCAGTGCGGGTACGGGCAAACCGCGCACGCACCGGACAAGCAGCGGTACTTGAGCGCCGCTCCCGGAAGGGAGCGACGCCGGGCAAGGAGGGCCGCATGACCGTACGGCGAGTAATGGGCATCGAGACCGAGTACGGGATCTCCGTGCCCGGCCACCCCAACGCCAATGCCATGCTCACCTCGTCCCAGATCGTCAACGCCTACGCGGCGGCGATGCACCGGGCGCGCCGCGCCCGCTGGGACTTCGAGGAGGAGAACCCGCTGCGTGACGCGCGAGGCTTCGACCTCGCCCGCGAGACCGCCGACTCCAGCCAGCTCACGGACGAGGACATCGGCCTGGCCAATGTCATCCTCACCAACGGGGCACGGCTCTACGTCGACCACGCGCACCCCGAGTACAGCTCCCCGGAGATCACCAACCCCAGGGACGCCGTCCTCTGGGACAAGGCCGGCGAGCGCATCATGGCCGAGGCCGCCGAACGCGCGGCCCAGCTGCCCGGCGCCCAGCCGATCCACCTCTACAAGAACAACACCGACAACAAGGGCGCCTCGTACGGGACGCACGAGAACTATCTGATGAAGCGGGAGACCCCGTTCTCGGACATCGTGCGCCATCTGACCCCGTTCTTCGTCTCGCGCCAGGTCGTCACCGGAGCGGGACGGGTCGGAATCGGCCAGGACGGCCACGAGCACGGCTTCCAGATCAGCCAGCGCGCCGACTACTTCGAGGTCGAGGTCGGCCTGGAGACCACGCTCAAGCGCCCGATCATCAACACCCGCGACGAGCCCCACTCGGACGCCGAGAAGTACCGCCGGCTGCATGTGATCATCGGCGACGCGAATCTCTCGGAGATCTCCACCTATCTCAAGCTGGGCACCACCTCGCTGGTCCTCTCCATGATCGAGGACGGCTTCATCAACGTCGACCTGGCCGTCGACCAGCCGGTGCGCACGCTGCACCAGGTCTCCCACGACCCGGATCTCCAGCAGCTGATCACTCTGCGCAGCGGGCGGACACTCACCGCTGTGCAGCTCCAGATGGAGTACTTCGAGCTCGGCCGCAAGTACGTCGAGGAGCGGTACGGGGCGGACGCCGACGAGCAGACAAGGGACATCCTGATCCGCTGGGAGGACACGCTCAACCGGCTGGAGAACGATCCGATGAGCCTGTCGGGCGAGCTGGACTGGGTCGCCAAGCGGAAGCTCATGGAGGGCTACCGCCAGCGCGACAACCTCGACTGGGACGCGGCCCGCCTGCATCTGGTGGACCTCCAGTACGCCGACGTACGGGCCGAGAAGGGCCTCTACAACCGTCTGGCGGCCCGCGGCAGGATGAAGCGCCTGCTGGACGAGAACGAGGTCGAGCAGGCCCGTACAGCGCCTCCGGAGGACACCAGGGCGTATTTCCGCGGCCGCTGCCTGGACCAGTACGCGGACGACGTCGCGGCGGCCTCCTGGGATTCGGTCATCTTCGATCTTCCGGGTCACGACTCGTTGCAGCGGGTGCCCACCATGGAACCGCTCCGGGGCACCCGTGAGCACGTCAAGGACCTCCTGGACCGCTGTCGTACCGCGGAAGAGCTGGTCCGGGTGCTGTCGGGCGGCTGAAAGGGCCGTCGGCTGGGAATCATTCCGATGACCTCCGGACGTTGAGACAAGTACCGGGCCAATGTCGGACCCCGTAGGTAGGGTCTGATCAAGTGCTTCGAACCGAGCGGGGTGAGCTATATGGCGACCAAGGACACCGGCGGCGGACAGCAGAAGGCGACGCGTTCCACCGAGGGGGCCGAGGAGCAGGCGCAGGAAGCGCAGGCCTCCGAGGACCTCAAGGAGCGACAGGAGAAGCTGAGCGACGACGTCGACGACGTTCTCGACGAGATCGACGACGTCCTCGAGGAGAACGCAGAGGATTTCGTTCGCTCATTCGTGCAAAAGGGTGGCGAGTAACCGGCTCGGCGCCGGGACCGGCGTGCGGTGCGGGCGGGTGCCCGCACCGCACGCCCCGGGCAGGGGCCGCGCGATCGGTCCGAATGCCTCCGCCATACATGTGGATCACTGCCGTCGGACGGGTAGGGTCCGTGGCATACGGTGCTTCAACTGCAATTCGGCCGTAGGCAAGTTGGGAGATGATCCTGACACCTTGCGCAGGGCCATCGCTTACCTGGAGGGAAACGCGTGGAAGCCAACACTCGTAGCACCGGGCGTCTACCAGCTGCCTTCCTGACGCCCGGGTCCTCTTCCTTCATGGACTTCCTGACCGACCAGTCGCCCGGGATGCTGCCGGGCAATCGGCAGCTGCCGCCCATGAAGGGGGCCATCGAGGCTCCGCACGGGACCACCATCGTCGCGGCGTCGTTCCCCGGCGGCGTGGTCCTGGCGGGTGACCGGCGGGCGACCATGGGCAGCATGATCGCGCAGCGCAACATCGAGAAGGTGTTCCCGGCCGACGAGTACTCGGCGGTCGGTATCGCCGGTACCGCCGGTCTGGCCGTGGAGATGGTCAAGCTCTTCCAGCTGGAGCTGGAGCACTTCGAGAAGGTCGAGGGCGCCCAGCTCTCCCTGGAGGGCAAGGCGAACCGGCTCTCCACGATGATCCGGAGCAATCTGGCGATGGCCATGCAGGGTCTTGCCGTGGTGCCGCTCTTCGCCGGCTACGACGTCGACCGTGAGCGGGGCCGGATCTTCTCGTACGACGTCACCGGAGGCCGTTCCGAGGAGCAGGGGTACGCGTCCA
The DNA here is from genome assembly GCF_036226405.1 of Streptomyces sp. NBC_01260. Lineage (NCBI taxonomy): Bacteria > Bacillati > Actinomycetota > Actinomycetes > Kitasatosporales > Streptomycetaceae > Streptomyces > Streptomyces sp. NBC_01260. Next base: position 7,010,520 of record NZ_CP108464.1, read on the forward strand.
CCGGCTCCGGGTCGATCTTCGCCCGCACCTCCATGAAGAAGCTCTACCGCGAGGACCTGACGGAGGAGCAGACACTCACTCTGGTCGTACAGGCCTTGTACGACGCGGCGGACGACGATTCGGCGACCGGCGGTCCCGACGTGGCCCGGCGTATCTATCCGATCATCACCGTCATCACGGACGAGGGTTTCCGGAAGCTGACCGAGACGGAATCCTCCGAGATCGCCCGCTCGATTCTGGAACGACGGCTCGTCGAGCCCGACGGCCCGCGCGCCGAGCTGCTCTGACCGCTCGTTCCGAGGCTTCTTCGATGCTCTTGCCACTGACAGAAAGGGACGGATAGCCGGTGTCGACGCCGTTCTATGTCTCACCTCAGCAGGCCATGGCCGACCGGGCGGAATACGCCCGGAAGGGCATCGCCCGTGGTCGCAGCCTGGTTGTGCTGCAGTACACCGACGGCATTGTGTTCGTCGGCGAGAACCCGTCCCGTGCGCTGCACAAGTTCAGCGAGATCTATGACCGGATCGGTTTCGCCGCCGCCGGTAAGTACAACGAGTACGAGAATCTCCGCATCGGCGGTGTGCGTTATGCCGATCTGCGCGGATACACCTATGACCGTGACGACGTGACGGCCCGTGGACTGGCGAATGTCTACGCGCAGACGCTCGGCACCATCTTCTCCAGTGCGGCCGAGAAGCCGTACGAGGTGGAGCTGGTGGTCGCCGAGGTGGGCGCGGCGGCGGACGGCGACCAGATCTACCGGCTGCCGCACGACGGTTCGATCGTGGACGAGCACGGCTCGGTCGCCGTCGGTGGGAACGCGGAGCAGATCAGCACCTTCCTGGACCAGCGGCACCGTGACGGGATGTCGCTCGCCGAGGCGCTGAAGCTGGCGGTGCAGGCGCTGTCCCGCGATCCCAACGGCAGTGAGCGGGAGATCCCCGCGGAGCGGCTGGAGGTCGCGGTCCTGGATCGCACGAGGCCGCAGCAGCGCAAGTTCAAGCGGATCGTCGGCCGGCAGCTGGCCCGGCTGCTGGAGGCGGACGGCGCCGGCTCGACGCCGACGGACGCCCCCTCGGACACGGAGGACGGCGACGACACCGCCGCGGCGACGACGGACGCCGGTAAGCCGAGCGGCAAGTCGGGCGAGAAGAAGGCCGCCACCGACTCCAACGGTTCCACCGACTCCACCGACTCCACCGACTCCACCGACTCCACCGACTCCAAGGATTCCGGTGGGGACGTGGAATAGCACGTTCCGCTGTGTGTCCGAGCCCCGGTCCGCCGCTCCGGCGGGCCGGGGCTCTGTCATGAGCGCCGGCCCGTGGGCGGGGGAGCGGACGAGCCTCGGACGACCAGGCGCACCGGGAGGCTGCCGGTTTCGGCCGTGCGTCCCTCCAGAACGGCCAGCAGGGCGCTCATGCCGCGCTCGCCGACCTGCTCGGCCGGCAGCCGCACGGTGGTGAGTTCCGGCTCCACGGCCGTGGCCAGGGCCAGATCGTCGAAGCCCGTCACCGAGAGGTCGTCCGGCACCCGCAGCCCGAGCCGGCGGGCGGCCTTGCAGGCGCCCGCGGCCAGGATGTCGTCGTCGCAGACGATGGCGGTGGGGCGGGGCCCGGGAAGGGCCAGCGCGCGTTCCGCGGCCTCGCGGCCGGCCCGTACGTCCAGCGCCGCCGGCACGGTGCGCACATCGGTGCCGGGCACGCCGCGCAGGGCGTCGTGGACGGCTCCGGCACGGACCGCGAACGTCCAGGTGTCGATGGCCGAGGCGAGGTGGATGAAGCGGCGGTGGCCGAGAGCGAGCAGGTGCTCCGTCACCTGGCGCATCCCGTCGGCGACATCGAGGTTGACCCGGGCCGCCGGACCCGGGGCCGAGGGATCGCTGTCGAGCATGACCAGGGGCAGATCGGCCCCGTGCAGGGCGCCCAGCGCGTCGGCGGCCATGGACGAGGCGATCACCCCGTCGAGTGCCGTGCGGGCCGAGGCGAAGGGGTCCCGGGCGGGGCCGGTGCCGTCGGGCGAGGGGTAGAGGACGACACCGAAGCCGTGTTCCGCGGCTACCGCGGCGGCCCCGGTGTATACCCGGGCGAAGAACTCGTTGGTGAGGGCCGGGACGACCAGCAGGGCGGTCCTGGTGCGGCCCAGGCGCAGATTGCGGGCGGCGAGATTCGGCCGGTAGCCGAGGCCGTGGGCGGCCTCCCGCACGCGGTCCGCGGTGGCCTCGGAGACCCGGCCGCGCCACTTGTCACCGAGGACCAGCGAGACGGTGGCCTGGGAGACGCCGGCGGCCCGCGCCACGTCACGGCTGGTGGGCCGGGGCGGGGCGGGCTGTGCTGGGCTGGTCACTCGGGCCTCCGGGCCGGTCGGGGCAGGCGCCGTGAGGTGGACCTGCGGACTGGCCACATGGTACGTATGAACCCGGAAGTTATACGTAAAACCTCGGGCGGCCGGAAAGGCTTCCCAGGGAGAGGGGCGGGACATGGCCGCGGGATATCTGGACATCCTCCGGGCGCGGCACGCCGCCCGGCTGCTGACGGGCACCCTCGTGGGGCGGCTGCCGAACGGCACCGCACCCATCGCGATCGTGCTGTTCACCCGTGCGGAGGGCGGCAGCTACGCCCTCGCGGGCGCGCTCGCCGCGGTGTACGGGCTGGGCACGGCGGTCGGACAGCCCCTGCTGGGCCGCGCCGTGGACCTGTACGGCCAGCCGCGCGTCCAGCTGCCCGCCGCCGTCCTGTCCGCACTCGGCATGGCCCTGCTCGCCGTGGCGGGCTTCGGGTCGCTGCCGCTCGCCTATGGGGCCGTGGCCCTCGCGGGGGTGGCCACGCCGCCCCTGGAGGGCGGGCTGCGGGCCCTGTGGCCGACCGTCCTCGGCAGTGAGGACCGGGTGCACCGGGCGTACGCCATGGACGCGGTCGCCCAGGAGGTCATGTTCACGGTGGGGCCGCTGCTGGTGACCCTGCTGGTCTCCCTCTGGTCGCCCGCCGCCGCGCTGCTCGTCATCAACGCGATAGGGGTCCTGGGGGCGCTCTCGGTCGTCCTGTCCGAACCGTCCAGGACCTGGCGTTCCGCGCCGCGCGAGGCGCACTGGCTGGGTGCACTCCGCTCGCCGGGGCTGCTGGCCCTGCTCGGTTCCTTCTTCTTCGTCGGGCTGGCGCTGGGTTCCATCACGGTGGCGGGCGTGGCGTACGCCGACGACCAGGGCCGGGAGTCCGTCTACGGCTGGCTGATGGCCGCCCTGGGGCTCGGCGCGCTGATCGGCGGCGCGGTGTACGGGGCGCGGCAGTGGTCGGGGCCGCCCGAGCGCCGGCTGCGGGTGATCGTGGCGCTGCTCGCGCTCGGCTACCTGCCGCTGACGCTGACCCCCGGTGTGGTGGCGATGACCGTGCTGGCCGGCGTCGCCGGGGTGTTCCTGGCACCCGCGATCGCCTGCTCGTTCATCGTCGTCGACCGGCACGCCCCGAGGGGCACGGTGACGGAGGCGTTCTCCTGGCTCGTGACGACGTTCGGGGTGGGCGCGGCGGCCGGGACGGCCGTGGCGGGCCCGGCCGTGGAACTGGGCGGGACGGCATGGAGCTTCGCCGTCGCGGGGGCCGGTGGAGTGGCGGCGCTGCTGGTTCTGCTGGCCACCGGAAGGGTCCTCGCAGCTCCCGGGCATAGCGCTGTTGCGGTGCGAGGATCGGAAAATGATCGAAACGGTGCCGTCGAACCCGGTTTCAGCTCGGGCCATCAGGCGTAATGTTCAGTCATGGACCGCCGCATTTTCGGGCTGGAGAACGAGTACGGCGTCACGTGCACGTTCAGGGGACAGCGCCGACTGTCTCCTGATGAAGTGGCGCGCTACCTCTTCCGCCGTGTTGTGTCATGGGGCCGCAGCAGCAATGTCTTTCTGCGGAACGGCGCCCGCCTCTACCTCGACGTGGGATCGCATCCGGAATATGCAACCCCCGAATGCGACAATCTGACCGAGCTGGTCACTCACGACAAGGCCGGCGAGCGCATTCTCGAAGGCCTGCTTGTCGACGCCGAACGCCGTCTGCACGAGGAGGGAATCGCGGGCGACGTCTATCTCTTCAAGAACAACACCGACTCGGCTGGAAACTCCTACGGATGTCATGAGAACTACCTCGTGGCCCGGCACGGAGAATTCTCCCGGCTCGCGGACATCCTCATTCCCTTCCTCGTCACGAGGCAGCTGATCTGCGGTGCCGGCAAGGTGCTGCAGACCCCGCGGGGCGCCGTCTACTGCGTCAGCCAGCGTGCCGAGCACATCTGGGAGGGCGTCAGTTCCGCGACGACACGCTCGCGTCCGATCATCAACACCAGGGACGAACCGCACGCGGACGCCGAGCGGTACCGCCGCCTCCACGTCATCGTCGGCGACTCCAACATGTCCGAGACGACCATGCTGCTCAAGGTCGGCGCGACCGACCTGGTGCTCCGCATGATCGAGGCGGGCACGGTGATGCGGGATCTGACCCTGGAGAACCCCATCCGGGCGATCCGGGAGGTCAGTCACGACATCACGGGGCAGCGCAAGGTGCGCCTCGCCAGTGGCCGCGAGGCATCCGCCATCGAGGTGCAGCGCGAGTACTACGAGAAGGCCGTGGACTTCGTCGACCGCCGCGGCATCCGTACGGGCAACGTCGAGAAGGTCCTCGAACTGTGGGGCCGTACGCTCGACGCGATCGAGGCCGAGGACCTCGACCGGATCGGTACCGAGATCGACTGGGTCATGAAGTACAAGCTCATCGAGCGCTACCGGGCCAAGCACAACATGACCATGTCGAATCCGCGGGTCGCTCAGATAGACCTCGCCTACCACGACATCCATCGCCGCCGCGGTCTGTACTACCTCCTTGAGCGCAAGGGTCAGGCGGCCCGCATCTGCAACGACCTGAAGATCTTCGAGGGCAAGTCGGTGCCCCCGCAGACCACCAGGGCGCGGCTGCGCGGCGACTTCATCCGGCGGGCCCAGGAGCAGCGGCGGGACTTCACCGTCGACTGGGTCCACCTCAAGCTCAACGACCAGGCGCAGCGGACGGTGCTGTGCAAGGACCCGTTCCGTTCCGTGGACGACCGAGTGGAGAAGCTGATCGCGGGTATGTGAGCCGGCGCAGGAAGTGCCCCGGCTCCCAGGGCCTGTCGACAGACCCCGGCGCGACTCGGGCCCCGTACGTTCCTCGTACGGGGCCCTGCGCACGCCCTAGAGTGTCGGGGACCCCCCAGGGTCGTGCCCGCACAAGTCACGTCAGGCCCGCGACCTCCGGCACGCACTCCCGCGGCGTCGCCGAAGTGCCCGAGTAGCTCCGCTGCGAGGGCGCTCCGGCGCCTTGCGGGAGCACGCACCGAACGCCGCGGGCCCCGCTCTTCGGGCGGACGACGATACTTTCCGGACACGAACCAACACATGTGCCGTCTGAGATCTGAGGAACCAGTGCGCCGACTTGCCGGCCTTCTAGTCGTCCCCCTGCTGCTGTTGTCAGCGGCCTGCGGCAGCGACGACAAGGGCTCCGACTCCGCTTCCGCCTCCGCTTCCGCGTCCGCCCCCTCCAAGGACGGATTCCCCGCAATCACCGCGGGCGCGAAGTTCGGCGAGAAGCCCACCCTGGCCAAGGGCACGGGAACGCCGCCCAAGGAGCTGAAGACCAACGTTGTCAGTGAGGGTGACGGCGCGAAGCTCAAGAACGGCGACGCGATCCAGGTCAACTACCTCGGGCAGGCCTGGGACTCCACCAAGCCGTTCGACAACAGCTTCGACCGCAAGCAGCCGTTCGACCTGACGCTCGGCGCCGGCATGGTCATCCAGGGCTGGGACAAGGGCCTGGTCGGCCAGAAGGTCGGCAGCAGGGTCCAGCTGGTCATCCCGCCGGACCTCGGTTACGGCGCGCAGGGCCAGGGCGACATCAAGCCGAACGCCACCCTCGTCTTCGTCGTCGACATCCTGAAGGCGAAGCAGATCCCGGCGTCCGCCAAGGGCACCGAGGTCGCCCAGGACAACGTCGACCTGCCGAAGGTGGGCACGAACACGGACGGCAAGGCGCCGACCGTCAAGATCCCCAGCAAGTCCGCTCCGCCCAAGAAGCTGGTCTCCAACTACGTCCTGGAGTCCAAGGGCGAGGTCGTCAAGGGGAGCGACAGTGTCGTCGTGAACTACGTGGGTCTGCTGTGGAAGGACGGCAAGACGTTCGACAGCACCTACGCGACGGGCAAGACGCAGACCTTCCCGCTGGCCCAGGTCACCCTCAAGGGACTCAAGAACGGCCTGATCGGGAAGAAGATCGGCAGCCGTGTACTGCTCGTCGTCCCGCCGGACCAGGCCTTCGGCAGCAAGGCGCAGCAGTCCATCCCGGCGAACTCGACGCTCGTCTTCGCCGTGGACATCCTGGCGAAGATGTAAGACTGTCCCGGTTGCCCAGTTCATCATTTAGAGGAGCAAAGTCAGTGAGCATCGAGAAGCCCGAGATCGACTTCCCGGGTGGCGAGCCGCCGGCCGACCTGGAGATCAAGGAAATCTGGGAAGGCGACGGCGCGGTCGCCCAGGCCGGCCAGACCGTCTCCGTCCACTACGTGGGCGTGGCCTTCTCCACCGGTGAGGAGTTCGACGCCTCCTGGAACCGCGGTACTCCGCTCAAGTTCCAGCTCGGTGCCGGACAGGTCATCGCGGGCTGGGACAAGGGCGTGCAGGGCATGAAGGTCGGCGGCCGCCGCCAGCTGACCATCCCCTCGCACCTCGCGTACGGTGACCGCGGCGCCGGCGGCGCCATCGCCCCGGGCGAGACGCTGATCTTCGTCTGCGACCTGGTCGCCGTCTGATCCCGCACCTGTGTGCGATACGAGGGCCCGTGCCGCAAGGCACGGGCCCTCGCTTTCGTCCGGACCCCCCGGAGCGGTACGGTCGACGGTCGTAGAGCAAAACAGAAAGGGCGTCGATGGCGATTGCCAAGGCCGAGCGGCTGATGAACCTGGCGCTGTGTCTGCTGGGGACCCGGCGCCCGCTCAGCAAGCGCGAACTGCGCGGTTCCATCGAGGCCTACCTGGAGGCGGGTTCCGACGACGCCTTCAACCGGATGTTCGAGCGCGACAAGGACGATCTGCGCGAGCTCGGCCTGGTCATCGAGACCGTGGAGAACCTGGACGGCGACACCGGCTATCTCGCCCGTCGCGACAGCAACCGGCTGCCCCCGATCACGCTGGACGCCGAGGAGGCCGCCGCGCTCGGGCTGGCCGCCAAGGTCTGGCAGCAGGCCCGGCTGGCCGGCGCGGCCAGCGGCGCCCTGCAGAAGCTGCGGGCGGCGGGGATGCCGGAGGCCGAGGACGCGTACGAGGTGCACAGCGCCCTCGAACCCCGTATCCCCGTCCACGAGGCCGCGTTCGAACCGCTGATGCTGGCCTGCCGGGACCGCAGGCCGGTGACCTTCGACTACCGCAAGGCCAATGCCGCCCGCCCCGAGCAGCGCCAGGTCGAGCCGTGGACGCTGGAGTGCTGGCGCGGTCACTGGTATCTGGCCGGCTGGGACCGGGGCCGGGGCGCGGAGCGGGTCTTCCGGCTGTCCCGGATCGCCGGCAAGGTGCGCTCCAGGGCCGGCGCGTTCACCGCCGAGGTGCCCGACGTCGTCACCGTCCGCGAGACCGTCGAGAGCTGGGCGGGGGAGACGGCGACCCGCACCGCACTGATCAGGCTGCGGGCCGATTCCGGCTATCCGCTCCGGGCCCGGGCGATATCGGTCCGGGAACTCGGGAACGGGTGGGAGGAGTTGGAGATTCCGTACGGACACGGTCTGGACGCCTGGCTCGTCGAGTTCGGCCCGGACGTGGTCGTACAGGAACCTGCGGATCTGCGGGCCGATGTGGTGGACCGGCTGCGCGCCGTGGCCAAGGACTGAGGGGACCGTATTCATGGCCACGAACGCCATCGACCAGACCCGCCGGATGCTCTCCCTGGTGACCTATCTGCGCGAGCGCCCCGGCGCCCACGTCCAGGACGTCGCGCGGGCCTTCGGGATCACCGAGGACGAGCTCATCTCGGACCTCGACGTGCTGCCCATGTGCGGGACCAGCTTCCGCGGCGGCGATCTCCTGGACATCGACACCGACGGGGACCGGATCTGGTGGCACAACCCGGACGATGTCGCGGAGCCGCTCCGGCTCGCCGCCGACGAGGCGACGGCCCTGCTGGTCGCCGCCCGAGCCGTCGCGACGCTGCCCGGACTGCGCGAGAGCGACCGGCAGGCGCTGCTGCGTGCCACCGCCAAGCTGGAGGCCGCGGCCGGTGAGGTGGGGGCGGCGAGCTCCCGGCTCTCGGTCACCTTCGAGTCCGAGGGCGGCGTCTTCGCCGATGTGGACCGGGCGATCTCCGAGCGGCGCCGGCTCTGGCTGCGCTACTACTCGCCCGCGCGCGACGAGCTCACCGAGCGCGAGGTGGACCCGATCCGGCTCTTCGCGGTGGGGCACACCTATATGGAGGCCTGGTGCCGGTCCTCCGAGGACCGGCGTACGTTCCGCCTCGACCGGGTCGCCGAGATCCGGCTGCTCGACGAGCCGGCCGCGCCGCCCGAGCTGGAGCTGCGGGATCTGTCGGAGGGCCTGGTCCAGCCCGCCGCCGAGGACCCGGAGGTCGTGGTCGAGGTCGGTCCCGGCGGGCGCTGGGTCGCCGAGTACTACCCGCACGACAGCGCCCACGAGCTGCCCGACGGCGGTCTGCGGATCACCCTGCGCACGCCCGACCCCGCCTCGCTGCGCCGCCTCGGGCTCCGGCTCGGCCGGGAGGGGCGCATCGTCTCGCCGCCAGAGCTGGCACAGAGCGCGCAGCGGGCCGCCCGAGCGGCACTCACCGCGTACGACGGCCCGGCCTGAGGGGACGGCGGAGGAGAAATGAGCAACCTGTCTGCGGTGTCGGATGTCTCTTCCGTGGCGACCGTCGTCGTTCCCGAGTCCGTACGGTTCAGGGCCGCCTGCCCGGACTGCCGCGCACGGTTCGAGCTGGCGGCGGGCGCCATCCGGCTCGCGATCGGTGCCACCAGCCGGACGACGTTCTACTCCTTCACCTGCCCCGAGTGCGACGCCGCCGTCCGCAGACCCGCGGGGGAGCGGATAGTCGAGCTCCTCACCGACGGCGGTGTGCGGACGCTGCGCCTGCACACCCGCCCTTAGACAGACCACACCAGCCTTCACAGGACACCGGCCGTCAGAACGTCGGACCACCGGACACCCGGACACTAGAAACATCGAGGCTCTGCGCATGTTCTGGCCCATGCTCGCCATCGCCCTGGGGTTCCTCGGAATCGCCGTCCTGGGCGTGCTGGCCATCAAGGTCTTCATCGAGGCACAGCGCCTCGGTCACCAGGTGACGCGTACCACCGAGCGCATCAACCGGGCCGCCGAGGATCTGGAGCGCGCGGCCACTGATCTCGCGGCCACGGGTGAAACCCTGAGGTAGAGGGCCTGCTCGATCGGGGAGGGCGCGGCCTCCTGTTTCTCAGTCTCGGGGGGTACGCTGCTGGTGGCGGCCCAGGCAGGGAGGTGCTGGCCGCTATCCAAAGTATGCACGGGCATTGCCTCGCGTTTACTCCTGCGGGTTACGATCGCTCCCAGCGAATTGGTCGGATGCGTGTCCGACCCAAGGGCAGCGAGCCCACCTCCAGCCGCCTCAGCGAGAAGGAAGCACATCATGGGCAATCTGAAGCCTCTCGAGATCGTTCTGATCATCGCTGTCGTTCTCCTGTTGTTCGGTGCCAAGAAGCTTCCTGACATGGCCCGTTCGCTGGGCAAGTCGGCCCGCATCCTCAAGAGCGAGGCCAAGGCGATGCGGAAGGACGACGAGCCGGCGGCGGCGGCCACGACGGAAGCGGCCGCCGACCAGACGGCCCAGCAGCCCGCGGCTGCGCGCACCATTCAGGCCGCTCCCGGTGATGTCACGAGCTCCCGCCCCGTGAGTGACGCGAAGCCCACCACCCAGAGCTGACAGCTGACGGATCCTCCGGCACTGCCGCACGAGACGAGGGAAGTGGGTTGCTCAAGTCTGCCCGCAAGCAGGAGAAGGACGGCGAGGGGCGGATGCCTCTCGCTGATCACCTGCGTGAGTTGCGTAACCGACTGCTGATCGCGGTCCTGGCGGTCATCGTCATCACATCGGTCACGGCCTTTTTCTACAAGGACCTGATCGACTTCCTGATCCGCCCCATCCTGGAGTCGGTCGGCTGCACCAACGGCAGGAAGGTCCAGGAGAACGGCCACCCGTGCGCCGAGATGACGGTGAACGGTCTGGTCGCTCCGTTCTCCATCGCCCTCAAGGTCTCCCTCATGGCGGGCGTGGTGCTCTCCACTCCCGTCTGGCTCTACCAGCTCTGGGCGTTCCTCGCCCCGGGTCTGCACAAGCACGAGAAGAAGTACGCACTGAGCTTCGTCGGCGCGGGTGTGCCGCTGTTCCTCGTGGGTGGCGCGCTCGCCTACAAGCTGATGCCGCAGACGGCCGCGGTCCTGCTCGAATTCACCCCCGACAACGCGAAGAACCTGCTGCCCGTCGACGACTACCTCAACATCGTCACGCGCATGGTGATCGTCTTCGGTCTCGCCTTCGAGCTGCCGCTCCTGCTCGTCCTGCTGAACTTCACCGGAGTGCTCACGGCCAAGCGGCTCGCGGGCTGGTGGCGCGGCATGGTCATGGGCATCACGATCTTCTCCGCGGTCGCCACGCCCACCGGGGACCCGCTGACGATGATCACGCTGGCAGCGCCGATCGTGCTGCTCTACTTCCTCGCGCTCGGCATCTGCATCGTCAACGACCGGCGCAGGCGTCGCAACAACCCCGACGCCGAGCTGGACGACGACGAGGCATCGGAGCTGGATCTCACCCCCGATGACATCGGCGACATGGAGAACGTGTCGGCGTCGCGGCCCTCCCTGCCCGAACAGGCGGACGGGGAACGGGACGGCGGACGATCGCCGCGGTCGAACGGTTACGACGACATCACCTGACCTTGTAAGGTCCCCCGGGTGACCAGCGAGATCACTCTCTTCGTCAATCCCACCGCAGGACGCGGCCGGGGCGCGCACGCCGCGCAGCCGGCCGCTTCCGCGTTGCGGGACGCCGGATTCTCCGTTCGTACGGTCCTCGGCGAGGATGCCGACGACGCGTTGCGGCGGGCGCGCGAGGCCGTGGCCGGGGGCACCGGAGCGCTGATAGCCGTCGGCGGCGACGGGATGATGTCCCTCGCCCTGCAGGCCGTCGCCGGGACCCGGACGCCGCTCGGCGTCGTGGCCGTCGGCACCGGGAACGACTTCGCCCGCGCCCTCGGACTGCCGATACGGGATCCGGCCGCGGCCGGCCGGCTGGCCGCCGAGGCGCTCAAGGGGAGCGCCGTCCGCGAGATCGACCTCGGCCTGGTCGGCGACCGGTGGTTCGGGTCCGTGCTCGCCTCCGGTTTCGACTCCCGGGTCAACGACCGCGGCAACCGGATGCGCTGGGTCGGCGGCCGGTTCAAGTACGACCTGGCGATCCTCGCCGAGCTCGCCGCGTTCAGGCCCATCGCCTACCGCATGAGTCTCGACGGCGGTCCGGTCCGGGAGGTCGCGGCGACGCTCATCGCCGTCGGCAACGGATCGACGTACGGCGGCGGGATGCGGATCTGCGCGGACGCCGTCATGGACGACGGCCTGTTCGACGTCACCGTCGTCGGCGACTGCAGCCGCACCACCCTGCTCAAGGTGTTCCCCAGGGTCTACAAGGGCACCCATCTCGGCCACCCCGTCGTCACCGTGCACCGGGTCTCCTCGATCGAGCTCGAAGCCGTCGGTGTCACCGCGTACGCGGACGGTGAACCGCTCGGCGCGCTGCCGCTGACCGCCACCTGCGTCCGGGGCGCCGTCAGGGTGCTCGGGGCGGGTTCTGCCACGGTGAATTAAAGATCGCGTCACTGTCAGAGGCGGCGGGTAGGCTCGTGGACAAGATGACAGAGGACCTCTCACCAGCTGAGCGATACCAGGCTTCCCGGATCCGAGCCGCCGAGCAGGCGACCGCGTTCGGGCCGTTCCGCGAGATGTACGAGTTCGATCTGGACCCCTATCAGATCGAGGCCTGCGGGGCGCTGGAGGCCGGCAAGGGGGTGCTCGTCGCGGCCCCGACCGGCTCGGGCAAGACGATCGTCGGCGAATTCGCCGTGCACCTCGCCCTCGAACAGGGCCGCAAGTGCTTCTACACCACGCCGATCAAGGCCCTTTCCAACCAGAAGTTCGCCGATCTGGTCAAGCGCTACGGCGCGGACAAGGTGGGCCTGCTCACCGGCGACAACAGTGTCAACGCCGATGCCCCGGTGGTCGTCATGACCACCGAGGTGCTGCGGAACATGCTGTACGCGGGCTCCCAGGCACTGGTCGGCCTCGGCTATGTGGTGATGGACGAGGTGCACTACCTCTCCGACCGCTTCCGGGGCGCGGTGTGGGAGGAAGTGATCATCCACCTGCCCGAATCCGTGACGCTGGTGTCACTTTCGGCGACCGTGTCCAACGCCGAGGAGTTCGGCGACTGGCTGGACACCGTCCGCGGCGACACCGCCGTGATCGTCTCCGAGCACCGGCCGGTGCCGCTCTGGCAGCACGTGCTGGCCGGCCGCCGGATGTACGACCTCTTCGAGGAGGAGAGCGACCACGGCGGCCGCGGCGTCGGACGCCGTGAGGTCAACCCCGACCTGGTCCGGCTCGCCCGCATGGAGAACCAGCGCGGATACAACCCGCGCGAGCGCCGGCGCGGCAAGATGGTGCGCGAGGCGGACCGCGAGCGCGAGCGGCGCCAGCGGAGCAGGATCTGGACGCCGTCGAGGCCCGAGGTCATCGACCGGCTGGACGCCGAGGGGCTGCTGCCCGCCATCACGTTCATCTTCAGCAGGGCCGGCTGCGAGGCCTCCGTGCAGCAGTGCCTGCACGCCGGACTCCGGCTCAACGACGAGGACAAGCGCCGGCTGGTACGGGAGATCGTCGAGGCGCGCACGGCGTCCATCCCCACCGAGGACCTCCATGTCCTCGGTTACTACGAGTGGCTCGAAGGCCTGGAGCGGGGCATCGCCGCGCACCACGCCGGGATGCTGCCGACCTTCAAGGAGGTCGTCGAGGAGCTCTTCGTGCGCGGGCTCGTGAAGGCGGTCTTCGCGACGGAGACGCTGGCTCTCGGCATCAACATGCCCGCCCGCTCCGTGGTCCTGGAGAAGCTCGTCAAGTGGAACGGCGAGCAGCACGCGGACATCACCCCCGGCGAGTACACCCAGCTGACCGGCCGGGCCGGGCGGCGCGGGATCGACGTCGAGGGTCACGCGGTGGTGCTCTGGCAGCGCGGCATGGACCCGGGCGCACTGGCCGGACTCGCGGGTACGCGTACGTATCCGCTGCGCTCCAGCTTCCGGCCCTCCTACAACATGGCCGTGAACCTGGTGCAGCAGTTCGGACGGCACCGTTCGCGGGAGTTGCTGGAGACCTCGTTCGCCCAGTTCCAGGCGGACCGGTCGGTGGTCGGGATCTCCCGCCAGGTCCAGAAGAACGAGGAGGGCCTGGAGGGCTACCGGGAGGGCATGACCTGCCACCTCGGTGACTTCGAGGAGTACGCGCGGCTGCGCCGCGACCTCAAGGACCGGGAGACGGAGCTCGCCAAGCACGGCGCATCGCAGCGGCGGGCCGCGGCGGCGGCGTCCCTGGAGAAGCTCAAGCCCGGCGATGTCATCCATGTGCCGACCGGAAAGTTCGCCGGACTGGCGCTCGTCCTGGACCCCGGGCTGCCCGCCGGGCGGACCAACGGACACGGGCACCGCGGGCTCGAATACCACGACGGGCCGCGGCCGTTGGTGCTGACGGCCGAACGGCAGGTCAAGCGGCTGGCCTCGATCGACTTCCCGGTGCCGGTGGAGGCGCTGGAGCGGATGCGCGTCCCGAAGTCGTTCAACCCCCGTTCGCCGCAGTCGCGCCGCGATCTGGCGTCCGCGCTGCGCACCAAGGCCGGGCACATCGTGCCCGACCGGCATCGCAAGGAGCGGTCCGTCGCCGCCGACGACCGCGAGATCGCCCGCTACCGGGCCGAGTTGCGCGCCCACCCCTGCCACGGGTGCGACGAGCGCGAGGACCACGCGCGGTGGGCCGAGCGGTACCACAGGCTCCAGCGGGACACCCAGCAGCTGGAGCGCCGCATCGAGGGGCGCACCAACACGATCGCCCGGACCTTCGACCGGATCGTGGCCCTGCTGACCGAGCTCGACTACCTGCGGGGCAGCGAGGTCACCGAGCACGGGCGGCGGCTGGCCCGGCTGTACGGCGAGCTGGACCTGCTGGCGAGCGAGTGCCTGCGGGCGGGTGTGTGGGAGGGGCTGAACCCCGCCGAACTCGCCGCGTGCGTCTCGGCGCTGGTGTACGAGGCGCGGCAGTCCGATGACGCGGTGGCGCCCAAGCTGCCGTCAGGGCCGGCCAAGACCGCGATGGGCGAGATGGTCCGGATCTGGGGGCGGCTCGATGCCCTGGAGGAGGACTTCAAGATCAACCAGGCTGAGGGGGTCGGACAGCGCGAACCCGATCTCGGCTTCGCCTGGGCGGTGTACATGTGGGCGTCCGGCCGGACGCTGGACGAGGTGCTGCGCGAGGCGGAGATGCCGGCGGGGGACTTCGTGCGGTGGTGCAAGCAGGTGATCGATGTGCTGGGGCAGGTGGCGGCCGCGGCGCCGCGTGAGGGCAGTTCGGTGGGGCGGAGCGCCCGAAAGGCGGTTGATGAGGTGCTGCGGGGAGTGGTGGCTTACAGCTCTGTGGGGTGAGGCGGGGACGGGGCCCGGGGCTCAGCCCCGGGCCCCGCTCCTCACATGCTGTTCACCACGCGGGGATATGCCGCGACCACCACGCGGTCCGTCGCCGAACGGGCGGGTGTGCGCCAAGCGACGATGTACCACTACGCGGCGGGCAAGGAGGATCTCCTGGCAGCGCTGCTGGAGTCGACCGTCGCCCCGTCGCCCGCACTGGTGGGGGAACTCCTCGCGGAGGGCGGCCGGCCCGCCGAGGAAGGGTTGCGGGGGCGTTCGCGGCGGCCACGGCGGATGCGGCGATACGGACCGTGGGGGTGCGGGGGTTGCGGAGGCGCCGCTCCGCAACCCCGTTCCCCGGACGCCGGAGGGGCTTGAACCGGCCGTCGGGCGGACGGGTCGCGACTCGCCCCCGTACGCGCCCTCGTCAGCGAGTTCTCGCCGCGGGGGATGAATAGTTGCGGTCGTCCTGCCGGCCTGCCGAGAGGCCGGGTGCTTCGCGCGTGAACTTCCCGGGCACGCGAACGGCCGCACCGTGAACCATCCACGGTGCAGGCCGTCACAGCCCGTCGGGCGCGTTCTACGACCGGTCCCGGCTGCTCTTCAACGACGCTCCTGCGCAGACCAGCCCCAGGAGGACCGTCAGGCCGCCGATGATGACGTTGTTGAGTACGACGCCCATGTCCGGGCTGCTGCCCACCACCCAGGGCGAGACGATCATCCAGGCGCCCATGACGCACATGGCCCAGCTCAGGCCGTACATCCGTTGCGGCATCACGGTGAACCCGAGACCCAGCACGGCGATCGCGATACCCATGATCAGGTTGTGGTTCACCAGGGTGGTCTGGCTCGTCGTGAAGTGCAGCACCCAGGGCGAGAGTGCGCAGTACAGGCCGACCAGGAACACCGGTGCGTCCACGAGCGCCACATCGCGGCCACCCATCACCCGGGCGTAACGATCGCGCATTTCGGAGGCGTCGGGGTGTCCGGCCAGATCGTGGCCGGCGTGCGAGAGGTTTGACATGAGGTTCGTCTCCTTCGCTCCCGCAGGCCAGGATGCGCCTTGTGCGATAAGCGGCCTGCTATGCCATTCTGCTCTTATTTGTGCCTTATGTGTAGCTTCAAGGCGGCTGAATTTCGGCAGGAATCACATCGGTCCGGGGCTGTCCAGCCGCTCGGCCAGGGCCACCAGATCCGGTGTGCGCAGCACCCGGTCGCCGTACCCCGGCAGCGGGACGTGCAGCGGTCCGGTCCACCGCGGAGGGATCGCGCCGAACCCGTACACCGCGCCCGCCAGCGCCCCGGTCACGGCCGCCACGGTGTCGGTGTCCCCGCCCACGTCGATCGCCGCCGCGAGGGCGCTCTCGTACGAACGCCTCGTGCGCAGCGCCCACAGCGCGGTGCCCAGGCAGGGCCACACGGCGCCGTTGAACTCCGTCGCCGCCTCAGGGCGCCAGTCCGGCGCGAGGGCGGTGGCCCAGCGTTCGCGGTGGTCCGGGTGCACGGCGGCCAGAGCGTCCGGGACCGCGGTGAGCGGATCGGTGCCGTCCAGGGCCGTCCGGATCAGTTCGTGCAGCACGGCGGTGCCCTCCCACGCCGCGCGGTCGCCGTGCGTCAGGGCGGCGATCCGGCGCGCCGCGTCCATGGTCACCGTCCGCGCGGCGTCAGCCTTCCGGCCGGGCCGGGCGAAGTACACGGCGGAGGTGGCGGCGCGCATCAGTGAACCGTTGCCCGCCGCCCGTCCGTTGGTCTGGAAGTGCAGCGCCGCCGCGGTGTCCCACGGGTCACCGCTGGTCAGTACGTCCTCCGTCTGGAGGCCGATGTCCTTCGGCTCGCCCGCCGCCCACCGGCGGAACCTGTCGAACAGGTCGGGCGGATCGAGGCCGCCGCGCTCCAGCAGGGACTCCGCGACCAGAACGGCCATCTGCGTGTCGTCCGTGGCCTCGCCCGGGTCCCAGCCACCGCCGCCGCACATCGTCCCGGCGCCGTCCGGGAAGCGGGCCGTGTACACGCCCGCCGGGCCGAACTCGAACGGCGCCCCCAGCGCGTCACCGACCGCCGAACCGACCACGGCGCCCGCCACCCGGTCCCGCGTGCTCAGGGAGTTCATCCCGTCAGCGTACGGAGGCCGACCGCTTCGCGTACGCGCGGACCGCCCCATGCTCCGGTGCGGTTCCCGGCGACAGCCGAAACCGGCCAGGGAGGCGTGGTCGCCCTGGCCGGTCCGGGTGGGATCCGGTCGCGGATCCGTACGCGGCCGTGTCCGCGTGGGGCCGAAGTCCTCATGTCCCCCTGCGGGTTGCCGGGGGGAGCGGGCATCGTCCGGCCGCGGCCCGCTACTTCGGGGGCATCAGGACCGTGTCGACGATGTAGACCGTCGCGTTGGCGGTCGGCACATTGCCGCAGACGACCTTCGAGGAGTCGTTCACGGTGTACGACATGTCCGAACCGGACGTCGTCAGCTTGCCCTTCTCCAGTGTCTCGAAGGAGCCCTTCTCCAGCTGCTTCGGCGTCAGTTCCTTGCCCACCACGTGGTAGGTGAGCACCTTGGTCAGTTCGGCCTTGTCGGCCAGCAGCTTGTCCAGGTCGGCCTTCGGGACCTTGGCGAAGGCGTCGTTGGTCGGGGCGAACACCGTGATGTTCTGTGCGTTGTTCAGGGTGTCGACCAGTCCGGCCTTCTTCACCGCGGTGACGAGGGTGGAGAGCGCGGGGTTGTTCGAGGCGGCCGTGGCGACCGGGTCCTTCGACATGCCGTCGAAGGAGCCCGAACCGCTCTTCGGTACCGACGCACAGCCCGGGCCGAAGGGCTTGTCCATGCTCATCGAGTCGCCGGCGGAAGCGGAGGCCGATGCCTTGTCAGAGGTGGCGGTGGAGCCGGACGCACTGTCCTTGGAATCGCTGGAGCAGGCCGCGAGGGTGAGCGGGAGTACCACTGCCGCGGACATGGCGACGGCGGCGCGGCGGGCGTAGAGGGCGTTCATGATGTTCTCCTGGGTCGATCTGGGTGACGAAGTGATGACGCTTGGTGAGCGATGGTGGGCGTGAGAGCCGACGGGCTGTGCTCCGTACGGAACGCGGGAGGGGAGGCGGCGGTGTCGGCTCAGGACACGTTGACCACCACCGAGTGCCAGCCGGTCGCCCCGTTGGGCACGGTGCCGACCCGTTGGTCGGTCTGGGTGGCGCCGGTACGGTCCGTCGCGCGGACC
This sequence comes from Streptomyces sp. NBC_01260, assembly GCF_036226405.1. Taxonomy (NCBI): domain Bacteria; kingdom Bacillati; phylum Actinomycetota; class Actinomycetes; order Kitasatosporales; family Streptomycetaceae; genus Streptomyces; species Streptomyces sp. NBC_01260. The sequence goes on from NZ_CP108464.1 coordinate 7,028,491, forward strand.
TCAAGGGTGTGGTTGCCGGAGGTGGCCGGCCACTCCCACACCCACTGGCGCCAGGTGTCCCGGCTGTCCTCGGCCGCCAGCCGCGCGGGGTGCCACGGACCGCCGTCCACCCGGACCTCGACCCGCGAGATCCCGCGGTGCTGGGCCCAGGCGACCCCGGCGACCGGGATCGTGCCGGGCTTCGGGGAGGCGAACGGGCGGGGGGTGTCGATCCGGGACTCGGTCTTGATGGGAGCCTGCTGGGACCAGGACCGCTTGACCCAGTAGGCGTCGTAGTCGTCGAACGTGGTGAGCTCGATGTCCTTCATCCATTTGCAGGCCGACACGTATCCGTACAGGCCGGGAACGACCATCCGGACCGGGAAGCCGTGGTCGAAGGGCAGCGGTTCACCGTTCATGCCGAGGGCGAGCATCGCGTCGCGACCGTCCATGACGGTCTCGACCGGGGTGCCGATGGTCATGCCGTCCACCGAGCGCGTGATGATCTGGTTGGCGGGGCCGCCGCGGGACGGCGGCTTCACCCCCGCCTCGCGCAGCAGATCGGCCAGCCGCACGCCGATCCACCGGGCGTTGCCGACATACGGTCCGCCCACCTCGTTGGACACACAGGTCAGGGTGATGTCGCGCTCGATGATCTCGCGGCGCAACAGGTCCTTGAAGCTGAGCGTCACCGGGCGTTCCACGCCCTTGCCGTGGATCCTCAGCCTCCAGTCGTTCGCGTCGATGCGCGGGACGACCAGGGCCGTGTCCACCCGGTAGAAGCTCTTGTTCGGTGTGATGAAGGAGCCCAGCCCCCGGATCTTCAGATCGGCTCCCGCCGGTACGGCCGGCGCCGCCGATGCGGGCACGGGCAGCACCAGGTCGTGCCGTGAGGCGGTGGCCCCGGCCTGAACGGCGGAGGTGAGCCGCCGCCCCAGCAGACCGGCGCCGGCCGAGGCCGCCGCCGCGGCGCTCGCCGCGATGACGAAGCCCCGCCGGTCGAAGGTGCCGGATGAGGGCTCCCCGCCCCTCCCGCCAGCCGCGGGGGAGGGACCGGGAGCCGGTGCGAGCCGTCCGACCAGGAGGTACAGCACTCCCGCGGCCAGTACGGCACCCACCACCGAGGGCAGTGCGTCGGCGAGCCGGCCTTCCGGCCGGCCGACCGCGGCGACTGCCCCGACCACGCCGAAGACCAGTACGGCAGCCGAGCCGGTCACCCGGTGCCGCAGCGCCAGCACTCCGACCACCACGGCGAAGCCCGCCAGGAGAACCAGGATGCCCAGCTCCAGGACCAGCTTGTCGTTCGTGCCGAAATTCCGGACGGCGAAGTCCTTCAGCGCCGGGGGAGTGCGGTCGATGACCGCCCCTCCCACCGCCGTGATCGGACCCGCCTCGGGACGGATGACCGCCGCCACCAGCTCGGCGACGGCCAGCGCGCTGAACCCGGCGATCAGACCGCTGAGCGCGGCGAAAGCAGCACGCACCCAGCGGGACCGCCGGGACCCGGGGGCCCCGTCCTGCGCATCGTTCTGATCTTCGCTCACACCGGGGATTCGTCGCCGGACGCCCGACGGATTGGTTCATCACCCGAATGGGTGAGAGTTGATCACGGCCAATCCAGGGCGCGACCTGCAACGAATCACATCCGAGAGGCATCCGCCGCTCCTCCGGAAACAGAAGGAGGGGCGAACGGGGCGGGTGCTCGGAGGGAGCGGTATGACAGGGATGCGGCGACGGACAGCCGTGGTGGGGAGCGGGGTGGCGGGGCTGACCGCCGCCCACGTGCTGCGGACGGCCCGCGACGTGACGCTGTTCGAGGCGGACGACCGGGTGGGCGGACACGCGCACACCCACGAGCTCCCCGCGTCGGACGGCCGCGTCCACCACGTGGACTCCGGGTTCATCGTGCACAACCAGCGCACCTACCCGCATCTGCTGCGGCTCTTCGCGGAACTCGGCGTCGCCACGCAGGAGTCGGAGATGAGCATGTCCGTGCGGTGCGAGGGCTGCGCACTGGAGTACGCGGGCGCCCGCGGCCCGGCGGGCCTCCTGGCCCGGCCGCAGGCCGCCCGCGATCCGGCCTATCTGCGGATGCTGGCGGCGGTGCCCCGCTTCCACCGGTCCGCCCGGCGCCTCCTGGCGGACGGCGGACCCGGCGCGGACACCATGACGCTCGGCGAGTTCGCCGCCCGCGGCCGCTTCTCCCCGTACTTCACCGCCCACTTCCTGACCCCCCTCGTCTCCGCCGTCTGGTCCTGCGACCCGGTGACCGCGATGCGCTACCCGGCCCGCCACCTCTTCCGCTTCCTCGACCACCACGGGCTGCTCTCGGTCGGCGGCTCCCCGGTGTGGCGGACCGTCACCGGCGGATCGGGCGCCTACGTCGAACGGGTCACCAAACAGCTCGGCGCCGTCCGCACCGCGACCCCGGTGCGGGCCGTGCGCCGCCACCCGGACGGCGTGGAGATCACTACCGCGGACGACACCACCGAGCAGTTCGACTCCGTCGTCATCGCCACCCACCCCGACCAGGCGCTGCGGCTGCTCGCCGACCCCACGGACGAGGAACGCGACACCCTCGGCGCGTTCCGCTACTCCCGCAACCCCACGCTCCTGCACACCGACACCCGGCTGCTGCCGCGGGCCCGCGGTGCCCGCGCCTCCTGGAACTACCTGATGCCGTCCTGCACCGCGAGCCCCGACCACGTCACCGTCAGCTACGACATGAACCGGCTCCAGCGGCTCGACGCCCCCGAGACCTTCGTCGTCACGCTGAACGGCGCCGACCGTGTCGCCCCCGGCCTGGTCCGCGCCCGCATGGTGTACGAACACCCCGTCTACACCCCGGAGTCGGTGGCCGCGCAGGCCCGGCTGCCCGCCCTGTCCGGCCCGCTCACCGCCTACGCGGGGGCGTACCACGGCTGGGGATTCCACGAGGACGGCTGCCGCTCGGGGGCGGCCGCCGCCAGAGCCCTGGGGGTGGACTGGTGAACGCCCTCTACCCCTGCACCATCGCCCATGTGCGGTCGGCCCCCGTCAAGTACGCCTTCCGGCACCGCACCTACCTGTGGCTGATCGACCCGGACAGGCCGCCGCCGCTGCCCGCCGCCCTGCGTCTCCTGGCCGGTTTCGACCCGCGCGACCACTTCGGCGGCACGGCCCCGACCATCCGGGCCGGCCTGAGCCGGTTCCTGGCAGCGAACGGCATCGACCTCGCCGACGCGACCGTGCAGATGCTCACCCAGGCCCGGGTGTTCGGCCACGTCTTCAACCCGCTGACCGTCTACTGGTGCCGCCGCGCCGACGGCACCCCGCTCTGCACGGTCGCCGAGGTGCACAACACCTACGGCGAACGCCACTGCTACCTGCTGCATCCGGATGCCGGCGGGCGGGCCTCCACCGGCAAGGAGTTCTACGTGTCGCCGTTCTTCGGCGTCGACGGCGCCTACCGGATGCGGCTCCCCGAACCCGGACCCCGGCTCGAACTGGCGGTGCACCTGGAACGGGCCGGTATGCGGCCCCTCACCGCCACCGTGCGCGGCGTGCGACGCCCGGTGACCCCGCGCGTACTGCTCCGGCTGGCGCTGCGCCACCCCTGGTCCACAGCCGTCGTCTCGGTCGCCATCCGGCTGCACGGAATCCGCCTCCTGCTGCGCGGACTGCCCGTGCGGCCCCGTCCCCGCCACACCGCTCAGGAAGGAATGCAGTGAGCGTGTCCACGTCCCACTCCCCGTCCCCCGCCGCCTTGTCCCCGGTGGCCGCCCCGTCCCCCGCCGCCTTGCTCCCGGTGCCCGCCCCGGCCACCGACCCCGAGCGCTGGCCCGATGTCGCCCGGCCGCCACGCGCGTCCCGGCTGCGGACCGCCGTCGCCGAACGGCTCGTCCGCCACGCGCTGGCCCGGCTCCCGCTCCGCGCCCGCCTCGCCGGACAGCAGGACATCGGCCTCGGCGGCCCCCTGATGGACGTCCGCGACCCCGCCGCCTTCTTCCGCAGAATCGGGGTGAACGGCCTGATCGGTTTCGGCGAGTCGTACATGGCGGGCGAATGGGACTCACCCGACCCGGTGGGCGTCCTGACGGTCCTCGCCGACCAGGTGGCGACGCTGATCCCGCAGCCCCTCCAGCGGCTGCGCGGACTGTGGGCAGGGCGCCGGCCCGCGGAGCAACGGGGCACACCCGAAGGCGCCCGGGACAACATCAGCCACCACTACGACCTGTCCAACGAGCTCTTCGCACTCTTCCTCGACGAGACCCTCAGCTACTCGTCCGCCGTCTTCCGCAGCTTTCCCGCGGACCCCGAGGCACTGCCCGCCGCCCAGCACCGCAAGATCGACCGGCTGCTCGACCTGGCCGGCGTCGGACCCGGCACCGAGCTCCTGGAGATCGGCACCGGCTGGGGAGAGCTGGCGATCCGGGCCGCCGCCCGCGGGGCCCGCGTCGTCTCCGTCACGCTCTCCGCCGAACAGCGGGACCTGGCCCGCCGCAGGATCAGCGAGGCCGGGTACCAGGACCGGGTCGACGTCCGGCTCTGCGACTACCGCAGCATTCACGGGCAGTACGACGCGGTGGTCAGCGTCGAGATGATCGAGGCGGTCGGCGCGGAGTACTGGCCGGTCTACTTCCGCACCCTGGAGGAGCGGCTGGCCCCCGGCGGCCGCATCGCCCTCCAGGCCATCACCATGCCGGACGACCGGATGCGCGCCTCCCGCACCACCTTCACCTGGATCCACAAGTACATCTTCCCCGGCGGACTCCTGCCGTCCGTCGAGGCCATGGCAGAGGTCGCGGCCGAGCACACCGGCCTGCGCATCGACCGCTGCGACGACTTCGGCACGCACTACGCCGAGACGCTGCGGCTGTGGCGGGAACGGTTCGCCGAGCGGACCGCGGAAGTCGACGCACTCGGCTTCGACGCGACCTTCCGCCGCATGTGGACCTTCTATCTGGCCTACTCCGAGGCGGGATTCCGCTCCGGCTACCTCCATGTGCGGCAACTGCTGCTGACCCGTCAGGAAACGGCGTGATGACACTTACCGGCAAGCAGGCCACGACCGGCGCGGCCCAGCGACTGGAACCCCTCGTCGAGCAACTGCTCGGCGGCACGCTCCCGGTCAGGGTACGGATGTGGGACGGCAGCGAGACCGGGGCCGCAGACGGCCCTCTGGTCCACGTCCGGTCCCGGCGGGCGCTGCGCCGGCTGCTCTGGGCGCCGGGCGAACTCGGCCTCGCCGAGGCGTACATCACCGGTGACGTGGAGGTCGAGGGAGACCTGGCCGAAGGGCTGCGGGCGATGCGTCACGCCGTACGCGAGCGCGGGCTGCGCCCGCCGCGTCCCGGCATCGGCGACCGGCTGCGGGCCGCCGGCACCGCACTGCGCCTGGGCGCGGTGGGGCCCCGGCCGCCGGTTCCCGCCGCCCGCGCGGGACTCCACGGCGTCCTGCACAGCAAGTCCCGCGACCGGGCCGCCATCAGCCACCACTACGACCTCTCCAACGCCTTCTACGCCCTGCTCCTCGACGAGACGATGGCCTACTCCTGCGGCTACTGGACCAGCGACGCCCCCGGTTACGGACCCGCCGACGCCCAGCGCGACAAGCTCGAACTGATCTGCCGCAAGCTGGACCTGCGCCCCGGAGCCCGCCTGCTCGACATCGGCTGCGGCTGGGGATCGCTGACCCTGTACGCCGCACAGCGGCACGGAGTCCGGGTCACCGCCGTCACCCTCGCCCGGGAACAGGCCGCCCACGTCCGCGCACAGGTGGCCGAACGGAACCTGGGCGACCTGGTCGAGGTCCGCTGCTGCGACTACCGGGACATCGACCGGGCACCGGGGCACGAGGGCGGTTACGACGCGGTGTCCACCGTCGAGATGGGCGAGCACGTGGGGGACGCGGAGTACCCCGCCTTCACCGCGACCCTGCACGCCATGGTCCGACCGCGCGGGCGGGTGCTGGTCCAGCAGATGTCCCGGGGCCGCGACGCACCGGGCGGCGGCGCGTTCGTCGAGTCGTACATCGCGCCCGACATGCACATGCGCCCGCTCGGGGAGACGGTCGCACTGCTGGAGAGCGCCGGACTCGAAGTACGTGACGTCGAGGCGCTGCGCGAGCACTACGTCCGGACCGTCGAGGCGTGGCGGCGCACTCTGGAGCGGAACCAGCGGGAGTTCGTGGACCTGGTCGGGGAGGAGACCGTACGGGTGTGGCGGCTCTACCTGGCCGGTGGCGCCCTCGCCTTCGAGGAGCGGCGGATGGGCGTGGACCAGATCCTCTCCGTACGGCCGGAGGAGACCGGTGCGGCCGCGATGCCCGCCACCCGGCGCGGCTGGTACGCGCAACCGGCGGCGGAACCGGTCGTCCGCGACGGCGCGACGGCCGGGGGCACCGGGTGAACGGCTTCGGATGGGCGGCGTTCGCCGAGGGCCTCGCGCCCAGTGCGGGCGCCGCCCTCGCCGTCCTGCTCGGCACGTTCGTCGTCGCTCTGTACAGGGGCGTGCACCGGGTCGTGGACACCGCCTGGGGCCTGGGGTTCACGGCCGTCGCACTCGTCTCCTACGCGATGTCGGCCGGCGGCGGGGGAGACGGCACCCGACGGCTTCTGGTCACCGTGCTGACGGCGGTGTGGGGGCTGCGCCTGGCCTGGCACATCGCCCGGCGGGGAAGGGGCCACGGCGAGGACCCACGCTACGAGGCGATGCTGGCCAAGGCGCCGGGGAGCCCCGCGCTGTACGCCCTGCGGAAGGTGTACCTGCTCCAGGGGGCCCTGGTCTGGCTGATCTCACTGCCGGTGCAGGCGGCCGGGTACGTCATGGGGCCGGCCGGAGCCTGGGCCTGGGCCGGTGCCGCGCTCTGGGCGGTCGGACTCGGCTTCGAGGCGGTGGGGGACCACCAGCTGGCCCGGTTCAAGGCGGATCCGGCCAACCGCGGGCGGATCATGGACCGGGGGCTGTGGTCCTGGACCCGGCATCCGAACTACTTCGGCGATTTCTGCGTGTGGTGGGGCCTGTTCCTGATCGTCTGCGAGGCTCCGGCGGCTGCCGCGGCCACGGTCGTGGCGCCCGCGCTGATGAGCTTTCTGCTCATCGGCGGCAGCGGAAAGGCCCTGCTGGAACGGCATATGGCCCAGCGCCCCGGCTTCGCCGCGTACACCGCCAGGACCAGCGGCTTCTTCCCCCGGCCGCCGCGCCGGGGCTGAAGCCCACGGCCCTGGGGTGCAGTGGGCCCCGTACCTCCATCGCCTCCCAACGGCGGAGGTACGGGGCGAGCACCGCGCAGTGGTCTCGGCCCGCCGGGACGACCCGACCCGGGGCGAGCGCCGTGACCACCACGTCCGGGGGCGGGACCTTCGCCGCGAGGCGGCCGGCGGTCCCGCTCGCGACATGTGCCCGTCGTGGCGCGGCTCATGCTGCCCGCGGCAGGTTGTCCGGAACGCGCCGTTGCGGACAACCTGCCGCAGGCCACCACCTCATGCCGACGGCAGCTTCATCAGCGCCAGGGGAGTGGAGGTCGGCTGCTTCGACCCGCCCGCCGGCTCGACCGTGATGCCCATGCCCGTGGCGCCGTCCACCGGCCCGTCGAGCAGGGTCGCGTACGTCGTCGACGAGGGGCCGGTCGCCTGCATCAGCCCTGCGGAACGCATCGTGCCGCCGTCGTCGAACCACAGCTGGTAGACCTTGCCGCCGGGTGCCTGCGCCAGCCCCGAGGCGAGGAACACGGCCCGGTCCTGGCTCCTGGAGACCACCACGGTGCCCTTCACCCCGTCGCTCAGCGTGGCCGAATCGGACCGGGCGTCGGGGGCCGAGATGACCTCGGCCACCTGCCGGCTCCGCTGCTGGGCGGCGCGGGCGTCGGACCGGGCGTCCTGCGCCTCCTGGTGCTGCCAGACGGCGATGCCGCCGAAGCCGGCCGCCGCGGCGAGGCAGGCGGCCAGCGCGAACCTCGACAACCGCCCGGCCCGGCCCGTGCCGTCCCGGCCGGTGCCCCCGCCGGAACGGGCCCGCCGGCCGGTGGACGGCGACTCCTGGCGTACGGTCGCGATCTCCCGCAGCACCCGCTCACGCAGGTCCCGCGAGGGCGTGGCCGCCACCGCGAGGCCGAGCCGGGTCGCCGTCTCCGACAGCTCCCGTACCTCCACGGAGCAGGCCTCGCAGTCGCCCAGGTGGCGTTCGAACTCCCGGCGTTCGGTCTCCGGCAGCGCGTGCAGGGCGTAGGCCCCGGTCAGTGTGTGAAGTCCGGCGTCGCTCATGAGCTCACCCCGAGGCAGTCGCGCAGCCGGATCAGTCCGTCGCGCAGTCGAGTCTTGATCGTTCCGAGCGGCACCGCCAGCAGTTCCCCTACCTCGCGATAGGTCAGTCCGCGGTAGTACGCCAGCGTGACGGACTCCCGTTGCAGCTCCGAGAGGGTCCGCATGCAGCGGCGGACCTGCTCCCGCTCCAGCCGGCTCTCGACCTGTTCGGTGACTTCGTCGAAGGCGGGGGTGCGGTCGAGCAGCGCGGCCTTGTGCTCACGGGCCGTCGTCGCCTCCACCGAGCGCACCCGGTCCACGGCCCGGTGGTGGGCCAGGGTCAGCACCCAGTTCATGGCACTGCCGCGGGCCGCCTGGAAGCGCGGCGCGGTGCGCCACACCTCCACCAGCACCTCCTGTGCGACCTCCTCCGACTGGGCGGGGTCGCGCAGGACGCTTCTCACCAGCCCGAGCACCGGACCGCAGACCGCTTCGTACACCTGAGCGAAAGCGTCCTGATCACCCCGGGCGACCATTCCCAGGAGCTCCTGGAGGTCGGGCCCGGCCGAGGCCAGTCCGCTGATGTGCACGGCTTCTTTCACGCGGGCTTCCTCCCGGGGCGGTCAACGGTCTCCAGGGGTGATTCGGAGCCGGTTGCGGTGCGGATTGGTCGGCGGGGGAAATCCTTCCACGTCTTCCGGATTTCGCGATATATCGTGATTAATGTGTTCCGGAGAGTCGCGATATGTTCGGCTACGAGTATTCGACGGCGAGGGAAGGGTGGCGGGGGCGGTGGCCAAGCGGCGCAAGCTCAGCAATCCTCTGGCCCTCACGGTGATGCTGCTCGCCGAGCGGTCCATGCACCCGTACGAGATCGCCCAGACCCTGCGCCGTCGCGGCAAGCAGCACAGCGTCAAGATCAATTTCGGTTCGCTCTACACCGTGGTCCAGAACCTGGAGAAGCACGGCTACGTGGAGGTCACGGGCGTACAGCGGCAGGGCAACCGCCCCGAGCGCACGCTCTACGGCATCACGGAGGCCGGGCGGGCCGAGATGCTGGACTGGCTGTCCGACCTGATCGCGGTCCCGGCCGCCGAGTTCCCCGTCTTCGACACGGCTCTGTCGCTGCTTCCCGTCCTGCCGCCGGACGAGGTGGCCGAGCTCCTCTCGGACCGGGAGCAGGCGCTGGCCGTGCAGTCGGCGGCGCTCCGGGGGGTGCTCGGCCGGCTGGGCGACGCCCTTCCCCGGGTCTTCGTCGTGGAGACCGAGTACCAGGTCCACATGATCGAGGCGCAGCTCGCATGGATCAGGGGTTTCCGCAAGGAGCTCGGTGACGCCACCATCAGCGGCATCGAGGAGTGGAAGTCCTTCCATGAGACCGGCGAGGTCCCGCAGGGCTGGCAGGACCTGGACGAGCAGGAGATCGTCCTCGACCCCGAACGCACGAGGTGACGGGGAGGGGGAGAAGAAGAAAAGACCCTGACAGATGCTGTTGGAGCAGCGCCTGCCAGGGTCTCGAACCCCGGACCGGACATGCCGAGACGGCGGGCCAGGCGATCGAGGTGCGGCGTTGAGCCGGACTTCGCGGGCGCGGTCTACGCGGCGTTCTCCTGCTCGCGCTCCACCTGTGCGTTCCATTCGCGCTTGACCGAGCGCCAGGCGTCGTCGTTCTGGCCCAGGCGCCAGTAGCCGGAGATCGACAGCTGGGGCAGCGGGATGCCGCGGTCCAGCCGCAGATGGCGGCGGATGTCCTTGACGAAGCCGGCCTCGCCGTGGACGAACGCCTGCACCTCGCCCGCCGGGAACGCCAGTTCCTTCACGGCGGCGGTGAGTGCCTCACCGACCGGGCGGTCGCCCCGGTGCAGCCAGTTCACCTCGGCGCCCTCCGGCGTCGCGATCTTCTGCTCCTCCGTGCCGTCCGCGACCTCGATGAAGGCATGCACCACGGCGTTGGCGGGCATCTGCTCCATCGCCGCGGCGATGGCCGGCAGTGCGCTCTCGTCGCCCACCAGGAGATGCCAGTCGGCCGAGGCGTCCGGGCCGTAACCGCCGCCGGGTCCCAGGAAGGTCACCGGGTCACCGGCCGCGGCGCGCGCCGCCCACGGGCCCGCGAGGCCCTCGTCGCCGTGCACCACGAAGTCGATGGCCATCTCCCGGGTGGCCGGGTCCCAGGAGCGCACCGTGTACGTGCGGGTGGTGGGCCACAGCTCGCGCGGGAACTCCTCGCGGATGCGGGCCATGTCGAAGGGGTGCGCGTACTCGGCGCCCTCGGGGGCGAAGCAGAGCTTGACGTAGTGATCGCTGTAACCGGACAGCGCGAAATCCGCGAGACCGTCACCGCCGAGCACCACCCGGATCATGTGCGGGGTGATCTGCTCGGTGCGCAGGACCTGCGCACCCTGTGCCTTGGGGGCCTGCCGCGCCGGTCGTTCTGCCACGAGGTTGTCTCCCTGTTTCGGATGGCCCGGACCACTGACCCCGGAGGGTCGGTATTAGGGTTACCTAACTTAACACCTCAGTTCCGAAGTGTGGAGAGCAGGCGCTGCAGGGCGCCGCCCAGCCCCCACTGGTCCGCAAGGGCTTCGAGCGCCGCCGGGTCGCGCGGCTCGGCGGGAAGCGCGGGGTCGAACTCCGGGAGCGGTACGTCACCGGCGACCCGGACCACCGTCGGTGCGACGGCCACGTAGTCACGGGCCTCGTCGAGGCGTTTGCGTTGCGACGGCGTCAGCTTCGCGGCCGGGTCGTCCACCGCCGCCATGATTCCGGCCAGATCGCCGAAGGCGTCCAGCAGCTTCGCCGCCGTCTTCTCGCCGATGCCGGGCACGCCGGGCAGCCCGTCGCTCGGGTCGCCGCGCAGCAGTGCCAGATCGACGTAGCCCGGGCCGTCCACCCCGTACTTCTCGCGCAGCCAGGCCTCGTCCGTCACCTGGAGCGAACCGACGCCCTTCAGCGGGTAGAGCACCCGTACCCCGCGGGCGTCGTCCACCAGCTGGTAGAGGTCCCGGTCGCCCGTGACGATGTCCACCGGGCCGGTCGCCAGGCCGGCCAGCGTGCCGATCACGTCGTCCGCCTCGTACTCCGCGACACCGACCCGTGCGATCCCCAGGGCATCGAGCACGTCCTCGATGATCGGCACCTGCGGGGCCAGCGTGTCGGGCGTCTCCTCCTCGTCGGGCAGCCCGCCGGCGGTCTCCACCGCGACCCGGTGCGCCTTGTACGAGGGGATCAGTTCGACCCGCCAGTGCGGCCGCCAGTCCGCGTCCATGCACGCGACCAGATCGTCCGGCCGGTGGTCCTGCACGAGCCGGCCGATGAAATCGAGCAGTCCGCGCACGGCGTTGACCGGGGTGCCGTCCGGTGCGCGCACCGAGTCGGGGACTCCGAAGTAGGCGCGGTAGTAGAGGGAAGCGGTGTCGAGGAGCATCAGGCGTCGCGTCACACCCCTGATGATGCCGCACCCTGCTGACAGCGGCCGCCGAGGACGCGGTTCCCGATCCCGGACCGCTTTTGTGTGAGCTGGATCACTCTCGTGTTTGGCCTGTGTAAGCGGGGGCAGGCGCGGCATCGGAGCGGACCACGTCGCATTTTCAACTAGTGCACGTGCCATGCGGACCGAATCCGCGCGCTCCACGGTCTGCCGGAGGGGGTGGCAGACCGTTTTCGGTTCAACGCGTGAGGTGTATGTGTCAAGGCTGCAAGCCGAACACTTGTACAAGGTCTTCGGCAGACGACCCGATCAAGCCGTGCGGAAACTCGAGAGCGGTTCCGACCGTGACGAGCTGCGCGCCGAGGGAACGACCGCAGCGGTGATCGACGCATCGTTCACCGTGGAACCGGGACAGATCTTCGTCGTGATGGGGCTGTCCGGGTCCGGCAAGTCCACTTTGCTGCGGATGCTCAACGGGCTGCTGGAGCCCACCGCCGGGAAGGTGCTGTTCGACGGCCAGGACCTGACCGCCCTGACCCCCGCCGAGCTCCGCCATGTCCGGTCCACCAAGATCAGCATGGTGTTCCAGCACTTCGCGCTCTTCCCTCACCGCAGCGTGCTGGAGAACGCCGGCTACGGCCTGGAGGTGCAGGGTGTGCCGCGCGACGAGCGCAACCGGCGCGCCACGGAGGCCCTGGAGATGACCGGCCTGGCGGGCTGGGAGAACTCCTGGCCCGACGAGCTGTCCGGCGGTATGCAGCAGCGTGTCGGCCTGGCCCGCGCACTGGCCACCGACGCCGACCTGCTCCTGATGGACGAGTCCTTCAGCGCACTCGACCCGCTGATCCGCCGCGACATGCAGGACCAGCTCCTGGAACTGCAGAAGCGGCTGAAGAAGACCATCGTCTTCATCACCCACGACCTCAACGAGGCCATGCGCCTCGGTGACCGTATCGCCGTGATGCGCGACGGGGAGATAGTCCAGCTCGGCACCGCCGAGGACATCCTCGTCACCCCGGCCAACGACTACGTCGCCTCCTTCACCCAGGACGTGGACCGCTCCCGGGTGCTGACCGCAGGCGCGATCATGGCCGAGCCGCACACCGTCATGGGCACCAGGACCGACGACGGCAAGGAACTCCGCACCCCGCAGGACGTCCTGCGGGAGGCCCCCGCCACCGTCACCGAGGGCACCCCGATCATCGAGCTGTTCACACCCTGCTCGCAGAGCGGTGTCGCGGTCGCCGTGACCGACGACAAGGGCAAGCTCGTCGGCGTCGTGCCCCGGGCCCGGCTGCTCGCCGTACTCGGTGAGCCGATGCCCCCCACCGAGGCTCCCCAGGACGCCGCGGCCTCGCTGAAGAAGGTGGCCAGTGTTTAGGCTTCACCTCGGCGACTGGGTCGACTCCGCCGTCGACTGGCTCCAGACCCACCTCGCCTGGCTCTTCGACGCCATCAGCTCCGTGGTCAGCGGCATGTTCGACGGTATCGCCGCCGTGCTCTCCGCGCCCGCCCCCCTGCTCTTCGCGGGCATCGTCGCCGTTATCGCCTGGTGGCTGCGCGGACTGCTCGCCGGTGTACTCGCGTTTGTCGGCTTCGCCCTCATCGACTCGGTCGAGTTGTGGGACGAAGCGATGGACACACTCACGCTGGTGCTCGTCGCGACGATCGTGACGCTGGTGCTGGCCGTTCCGCTCGGTATCTGGGCGTCCCGCTCCAAGACCGTCAGCGCGGTGACCCGTCCGGTCCTCGACTTCATGCAGACCATGCCCGCCATGGTCTACCTGATCCCCGGCGTCATCTTCTTCGGCGTCGGCGTGGTCCCCGGCATCATCGCCACCATCATCTTCGCGCTGCCCCCGGGCGTCCGGATGACCGAGCTCGGCATCCGCCAGGTCGACGGTGAACTCGTCGAGGCGGCAGAGGCCTTCGGCACCACCTCGCGCAACACCCTGCTGCGGGTGCAGCTGCCGCTCGCGCTGCCCACGATCATGGCGGGCATCAACCAGGTCATCATGCTGGGCCTGTCCATGGTGGTCATCGCCGGCATGGTCGGCGGCGGGGGCCTCGGTGGATCCGTCTACCGCGCCATCGGCAACGTGGATGTCGGTCTCGGCTTCGAGGCCGGTATCTCCATCGTCATCCTGGCCATGTACCTGGACCGGATGACCAGCGCCCTGGGCCGCGAGGTCTCCCCGCTGGCCCGCCGCGCGCTCGCCAAGGCGCAGGCCGTGACCGGCGGACTGAAGGTGTGGAACTACCGCCCGCAGCCCGTCGTCGCCGTGGCCGGCATCGTCGCCCTCGCTCTCGTGGCCGGCGGCATGGGCCTGTTCGGCTCCTCGAAGTCGGACGACACCGCGAGCAGCGACCCGAAGAACATCGGCGCCGGCAAGACGATCAGCATGGGTTACATCCCGTGGGACGAGGGCATCGCCTCCACGTACCTCTGGAAGGAACTGCTGGAGCAGCGCGGCTTCAAGGTCGACGTCAAGCAGTACGAGGCCGGCGCGCTGTACACCGGTATGGCCAACGGCCAGATCGACTTCGAGACCGACTCCTGGCTGCCGGTCACCCACGCCGCGTACTGGAAGAAGTACAAGGACCGCCTGGAGGACATGGGCTCCTGGTACGGACCCACCTCCCTGGAGCTGGCCGTCCCCTCGTACGTGAAGGGCGTCGACTCGCTCGACGACCTCAAGGGCAAGGCGTCCGACTTCAAGGGCCGCATCGTCGGCATCGAGCCGAGCGCCGGTGAGACGGGCCTGCTCAAGGACAAGATCCTGCCGGGCTACGGCCTGGACAAGGAGTACAAGGTCGTCGACGGCTCCACGCCGTCGATGCTGGCCGAGCTGAAGCGCTCGTACGCCAAGAAGGAACCGATCGTCGTTCCGCTCTGGTCGCCGCACTGGGCGTACAACCAGTACAAGCTGACCAAGCTCAAGGACCCCAAGAACCTCTGGGGCAAGGGCGACGGCATCCACACGCTGACCCGCAAGGGCTTCTCCGACGAGAACCCCGAGGTCGGCAAGTGGCTGAAGAACTTCAAGATGACCGAGGACCAGCTCACCAGTCTTGAGGCGCAGATCCAGAAGAGCGGATCCGGCAAGGAGCAGGAAGCCGTCCGCACCTGGCTCAAGGCCAACCCGGGCGTCGCCGACAAGGCGGCCCCGGTCGCCGAGGCCGCCACCTCCAAGGATGCCAACGGCAAGGACGAGCGCGAGCGCGCCGTCGAGATGGCCTGGTTCCCGTGGGAGGAGGACATCGCCGCCACGTACCTGTGGAAGGCCGTCCTGGAGGACCGCGGTTACAAGATCAACCTGAAGCAGTTCGAGGTCGGTCCGATGTACACCGCGATGTCCCGCGGCCAGATCGACGTGCAGTTCGACGGCTGGCTGCCGTACACCCAGAAGAACTACTGGGACAAGTACGGCTCGAAGCTGACGGACATCGGCTCCTGGTACGGCCCCACCTCGATCGAGGTCGCGGTGCCGGGCTACGTCAAGGACGTGAAGACCCTGGCGGATCTCAAGGGCAAGAGTTCCCAGTTCAAGGGCCGGATCGTCGGCATCGAGCCGGGCACGGCCACGATGGAGAACCTCAAGAAGAACGTGCTGCCGAAGTACGGCCTCGACAAGGAGTACAAGGTCGTCGACTCCTCGACGCCCGGCATGCTCGCCGAGCTGAAGCGCGCGTACGCCAAGAAGGAGCCCGTCGCCGTGCTCCTGTGGACCCCGCACTGGGCCTACAGCGAGTACAAGATGACGAAGCTCCAGGACCCCCGGAAGGCCTTCGGTGAGGGCGACCGCCTGCACACCATCGGCTCCAAGGACTTCCCGAAGAACTACCCGCAGCTGACCAAGTGGTTCAAGGACTTCAAGCTGAGCGAGGACCAGCTCGCCGGCCTGGAGAACGAGATCCAGAAGCTCGGTACGGGACACGAGGAAGAAGCCGTGAAGTCCTGGATGGCCAAGAACCCGGGCATCGCGGACAAGATGGCTCCGCAGCAGTAACCCCGTCGCGGCCCCGCCAGGGGGCGCGGCACCGGAAGGGGTGGGCACCGCCGGTGGCGGTGCCCACCCCTTCCGGGCTGTCCGGACGTCTCATTACCGGCCGTCCTCGCGTAACCGTGTGCGTAAGGTGCTGGCAGCCGGAAGGATGGGGAGTCGGGAGGGAGCCGGACATGGACGACAAGGAAACACTCCGGGTGGGCGCGGCGGTCCGCCGACAGCGCAGGTCCCTGGGGCTCACGCTGGCCGCGGTCGCGACGCGCAGTGGCCTGTCCGTACCGTTCCTCAGCCAGATCGAGAACGAGCGGGCCAGACCCAGCGCCCGGTCCCTGGACCGGGTCGCGGACGCCCTGGAGACCACCACCGCGCGTCTGCGGGCCGCCGCCGACTCGGCGCGCTCGGTCGACGTCGTGCGCGGCGGGCCGCAGGACGGTGTACGCAGGGTGGTGCGCGGACGTCATCAGCTCAGCGCCCTCGAATTCACCGGTGAGCTCGATCTGGGGCGCGAGTTCCAGCACCGCAACGACGAGGTGATGTACGTGGCGGAGGGTGCCGCCGAGGTGGAGGCCGAGGGCCAGGCGTACCGGCTGGAGCGCGGGGACACGCTGTTCCTGTCGGGCGGGGTGCGTCACCGCTGGCGGGCCACGGTCCCCGGTACCCGGCTGCTGTTCGTCGCGGTCGCCGAGCACATCGACGCGACGTTCGACCCGCGTCGCTGAGCATCCGGCCGGGGCATCCACGCCGCGGCCGGGAACCCGGCCCGGTCCCCGCCCGTGCCGCGTCGCCGATCAGGAGGTGTTTCCCGTGCGCGTCGTCTCCCTCGTCCCCTCGCTCACCGAGGCCGTCGCCGAGACCGCGCCCGGCCTGCTCGTCGGTGCCACCGACTGGTGCACCCACCCCGCCGGGCTGCGCGCCGCCCGGGTCGGGGGCACCAAGAACCCCGACGTGCCCGCGATCCTCGCCCTGCGCCCGGACCTCGTCGTGGCCAACGAGGAGGAGAACCGGGAACCCGACCTCGCCGCACTGCGGGAGGCCGGGACCGAGGTTCTCGTCACCACCGTCCGCACCCTCGACGACGCCGTTGCCGAGCTGGACCGGCTCCTGACCGGCGCCTGCGGCCTCCCGAGGCCCCGCTGGCTGGACGAGGCCGAGGCCGCCTGGGCGGCCCTGCCACCGCCGTCCGCCCCGCGCCGCGCGGTCGTCCCCATCTGGCGCAAGCCCTGGATGGTCCTGGGCCGCGACACCTTCGCCGGCGACCTGCTGGCCCGGCTCGGCGTGACCAACGCCTACGCGGACCACGCCGAGCGCTACCCCCGTATCCCGCTCGACGAACTGAACGGGGCCGGCGCCGACCTGGTCGTGCTGCCGGACGAGCCGTACCGGTTCACCGCCGCCGACGGGCCCGAGGCCTTTCCGGCGCTGCCCGCCGCACTCGTCGACGGGCGTTTCCTCACGTGGTACGGGCCGTCACTGGTGCGGGCCCCTGCGGCGCTGCGAGCAGCGCTCCGCTGAGCAGCCCGCGCACCGTGCGGACGCCGGCCACCGCCCAGGCCGTCACCAGCAGCACGTAGAGCGCGACGGCCAGCCAGGTGTACGCAGTCAGACCGGTGTGCCGGGCCAGGCCCGCGGCGCCGGTGACACAGGTACCGACGGGGAAGGTGAAGCCCCACCACGTCATGCCGAACGTCATTCCGGCCCGCATCGCCCGCACCACCATGGCGCCGGCCAGCGCCAGCCACATCAGTGCGAAGCCCATGACCGGCACCCCGTACAGCACGGCGAACGCGCCGAACGCCGAGGCGTACGGGGCCTGGATCGCACCCGGTGCCACATCGGCGAGCGCGTTGACCGCGGTCGTCGACTGGCCCAGCGGGCCGAGCACCAGGAACAGCGTGGGCGTCAGCATGAGCGGCAGCGGACCCTGGTGGACCAGCCGGGAGAAGATCAGCGGCAGCATCACCAGCGTCGCCAGCAGGCTCAGCCCGAACATCGCGTAGCAGGCCAGCAGCAGCGCCTCCCGCCACTGTCCCGCCGGCAGCTCCGGCACCAGCAGCGGACCGAGAGCCGCGGAGACCATGGGCGCCACCACGGGCAGCAGCCACACCGGGGACGCGGTCCCGGGCTCCGGGCGGTGGCGCACCATCATCAGGTACGGGATCGCCACCGCGACGAACAGCCCGGTCAGGGTGCCCGCGGTGAACAGCACCACGTCCAGTACGAGGGCCGCCTGATGCCCGATGACATCCTTGCCCACCACCATCCCGGCGCCGCCGACGGCCAGCAGCGCCATCGAGAGACAGCCGTAGAACGGGGCGACACCCGGGTCGAGGAGATGGGCGCGGGCCTGGTCGCGGTGCGAGGCCCAGTGCCCGGCGCGAGCCGTGAGCACTGCGGCGAGCATGAGCGCGGCGAGCACCCAGACCGCTGCGCAGACCGCCCGCAGCCCGGGGATGTGCACCGGCAGGGCAGCGCCCGCGCTCGCGACGATCGAGGTGCCCATGACGGCCGCGTACCAGTTGGGGCCCAAGTACCGCAGCGCGGGGCGCCGCGCGGTGCGGGAAGGTGGGAACGCGGTGTGGGTCTGCGGAAAGATGGCCATGCCACGATTCTTCGTTCCGGGGCCGTCCCCCACCAGGGAGTCCTTTCCTATGAGGTCATAAGGTGGGTTTATGGCCGACGACGTACCCGCACTCCTGTCCCACCGGGTCCCCGATCTGGGCGCGCTGGAGCTGCTCCTCGCCGTCGCCCGGCACGGCAGCCTCGGGCGGGCCGCACGCGACGTCGGCATCTCCCAGCCCGCCGCCAGCAGCCGCATCCGGTCGATGGAACGGCAGCTCGGCCTCGCCCTGCTCGACCGCTCGCCCCGCGGCTCCCGCCTCACCGACGCGGGCGCGCTCGTCACCGACTGGGCACGCCGGGTCGTCGAGGCCGCCGAGGCGTTCGACGCGGGCGCCCAGGCGCTGCGGGACCGCCGCGACTCCCGGCTGCGGGTCGCCGCCTCCATGACCATCGCCGAGTACCTGCTCCCGGGCTGGCTGATCGCCCTGCGTGCCGAACGGCCGGACACCGCGGTCTCGCTGCTCGCCGGCAACTCGTCGGCGGTCGCCCGGCGGCTGCTGAGCGGCGAGGCGGACCTGGGATTCGTCGAGGGACTGTCGGTGCCCGAGGGCCTCGACGGGACCGTCATCGCCCACGACCGCCTGGTCGTCGTGGTCGCCCCGTCCCACGCCTGGGCCCGCCGCCGCACCCCGCTGACCCCACAGGAACTCGCCGGTACCCCGCTGATCCTGCGCGAGCACGGCTCCGGCACCCGCCAGGTCCTGGACGCCGCCCTCGCCGTCCACGGCGGACTGGCCCAGCCGCTCCTGGAACTCTCCTCGACCACCGCGGTGAAGGGGGCCGCCGAGAGCGGTGCGGGACCGTGTGTGCTGAGCGAACTGGCCCTCGGCGAGGAGCTGTCGTCCCGGCGCCTGGTCAAGATCCCGATCGCCGGGGTCCGGCTGCGGCGCCAGCTGCGCGCGGTCTGGCCATCGGGCCACCGCCCCACGGGCCCGGCCCGCGACCTGCTCTCCCTGACGCGCTCCGGCCGGCCGGGCGACTGAGGGGGGCGAGGCTCCTCGCGAAACGAACTGGCCCGCACACCGGGCGAGCGGGAAGGATGTGCGGATGACCACGACCGCACCGCCCGCCTCCGGTGTCCGCCACGCGTGGGCGGACCTGCCCGCCGCCGTGCGCCGCGCCGTCGAGTCCGTCCTCGGCTCACCCGTGGTCGAGGCCCGCAGCCAGAGCGGCGGCTTCTCGCCCGGCGTCGCCGCACGGGTCCGGCTCGCGAACGGCGGCCGCGCCTTCGTCAAGGCGGTGAGCGCCGAGGTGAACCCCGGCGCCCCGGACCTGCACCGCGCCGAGGCCCGCCACACCGCCGCCCTCCCGCCGCACGCCCCCGTGCCCCGGCTGCTCGGCTCGTACGACGACGGCACCTGCGTCGCACTCGTACTGGAGGACATCGAGGGCCGTCAGCCCGCCGTCCCCTGGGACCCGGCCGAACTGGACCGCGTCCTGGCCGCCGTCGACGCGCTCACCCGGCTCCTCACCCCCGCCCCGATCGACGCGCCCCCCGTCGCCCGGCGCGAGGCCTCGATGTTCACCGGCTGGCGGACCCTGCACGCGGCAGGGGGCAGCCCCCGCCTCGCCCCCTGGGCGGCACGTCATCTCGGCGCACTCGCGGAACTGGAGTCCGGCTGGGCGGAGCCCGCCACGGGCGACAGCCTCGTCCACGCCGATCTGCGCGCCGACAACATCCTGCTGGCCGAGGACCGGGTCGTCTTCGTCGACTGGCCCCACGCGATGCGGGCCGCGCCCTGGTTCGACCTGCTCGCGATGCTGCCGTGCGTCGCGGCCCAGGGCGGCCCCGACCCGGAGGCCGTCTTCACGGCCCACCCGCTCGGCCGCGGCGCCGACCCCGAGGGAGTCACGGCCGTACTCGCCGCCCTGACCGGCTACTTCGTGGCGCACTCACTGCGCCCCGCCCCGCCGGGCCTGCCCACGCTGCGGGCCTTCCAGGCGGCCCAGGGCGCGGCCGCCCTGGACTGGCTACGGGGCAGGCTCGATCACCGGCTCAGGTAGCCGCGCGGCCGCCACCAGCGCCGCCATCACCCGTACGTCGTCGCCCATCTCCGGATGCCACTGCACCCCGAGCACCCACCCGGGACCGGGCAGCTCGACCGCCTCCACCGTGCCGTCCGCCGCGTGCG
Source organism: Streptomyces sp. NBC_01260 (assembly GCF_036226405.1). NCBI lineage: Bacteria > Bacillati > Actinomycetota > Actinomycetes > Kitasatosporales > Streptomycetaceae > Streptomyces > Streptomyces sp. NBC_01260. Next base: position 7,048,877 of record NZ_CP108464.1, read on the forward strand.
CCGACGCCACCAGACCCGCGCCGAGCCGGTCCACGGCCTGGTGGTGGTAGGTGGGTACGGCGCAGTCGCCGGGGACCACGCGGGCGTACCGCGTCCCCGGCACCGGCGTCACCGTGTGCGTGCCGAGCACCCCCGTCACCCCGCCGGGGCCCGCGTGCCCGTCCAGATGCTGCGTCAGCGTGCCGCCGAGGGCCACGTTCAGCAGCTGCATCCCCCGGCAGATCCCGAGCAACGGGGTGCCGGACTCCAGCGCGGCCCCGATCAGGGCGCTCTCCCAGGCGTCGCGCTCCGGCGCGGGCGGCCCGGTCCGCGGATCGCGCAGGGCCCCGTACCGCGCCGGGTCCACATCCGGCCCGCCCGCGACCACCACCGCGTCGAGCCGCGCCACCACCGACGCCGCCAGATCCGGGGAGTCCGGCGGAAGCAGCGCGGCCAGCCCGCCCGCCTCACGGACCAGACGGCTGTAACCGGCGGGCAGCAGTGTCGCGGGCAGATCCCAGACACCCCAGCGCGCCGAGGCCTCCAGATAAGTACTGATCCCGATCAGCGGGCGGTTCATCGGATCTCCCTCTCGCACGGCACGCGGAACGCATCGGCACCGTATCCAAATCCCTTGCGCTGCCCATAGATTTGGATCATCTGTCGGCCCGCGAGGAGAGGATCCATCCGTGTCCGACCGAACAGCCCCGCTCGCCGTCGAGGAACTCCGCCTCCTCGTCGGCAGCGGTGAGATCGACACCGTGGTCCTGGCCTTCCCCGACATGCAGGGGCGGCTCCAGGGCAAACGCTTCGCCGCCGCCTTCTTCCTCGACGAGGTAGTGCCGCACGGCACCGAGGGCTGCAACTACCTCCTCGCCGTCGACACCGACATGAACACCGTCGACGGTTACGCCATGTCCTCCTGGGACCGGGGCTACGGCGACTTCGCCATGCACCCCGACCTCGCCACCCTGCGCAGAGTGCCCTGGAACGAGAGCACCGCGATGGTCACCGCCGACCTCGCGTGGAGCGACGGCTCACCCGTCGCCGCCGCGCCCCGCCAGATACTGCGCCGCCAGCTGGAACGCCTCGCCGAGCACGGCTGCACCGCCCATGCCGGCACCGAGCTCGAATTCATCGTCTTCAAGGACACCTACGAACAGGCCTGGGACCGCGGCTACCGGGGCCTCACCCCGGTCAACCAGTACAACGTCGACTACTCCGTCCTCGGCACCGGCCGCATCGAACCCCTGCTGCGCCGCATCCGCAACGAGATGGCGGGCGCGGGCCTCACCGTCGAGTCGGCCAAGGGCGAGTGCAACCCCGGCCAGCACGAGATCGTCTTCCGCTACGACGAGGCCCTGGTCACCTGCGACCAGCACGCCGTCTACAAGACGGGCGCCAAGGAGATCGCCGCGCAGGAAGGCGTCGCGCTCACCTTCATGGCCAAGTTCAACGAGCGCGAGGGCAACTCCTGCCACATCCACCTCTCGCTCCGGTCCACCGACGACCCCGGACGCAGCGTGATGGCGGACGAGGACGGTGCCATGTCCCCGGTGATGCGGCACTTCCTGGCCGGCCAGCTCGCGGCCCTGCGCGACTTCTCGCTCCTCTACGCGCCGAACATCAACTCCTACAAGCGCTTCCAGCCCGGTTCCTTCGCCCCGACCGCCGTCGCCTGGGGCGCCGACAACCGCACCTGTGCGCTCCGGGTCGTCGGCCACGGCCAGTCCCTGCGCTTCGAGAACCGGCTCCCCGGCGGTGACGTCAACCCGTACCTCGCCGTCGCCGGACTCGTCGCCGCCGGCCTGTACGGCATCGAGCACGGCCTCGAACTGCCCGAGCCCTGCGAGGGCAACGCCTACACGGGCGCGTACGACCACGTCCCCACCACCCTGCGCGAGGCCGCCGGGCTCTGGGAGCGCAGTGAGATCGCGGCGGCGGCCTTCGGCGACGAAGTCGTCGCGCACTACGCCAACATGGCACGCGTCGAACTCGACGCCTTCGACGCAGCGGTGACCGACTGGGAAATCAAACGCTCTTTCGAACGCTTGTGAGGACTTCCTTGACCCGTGAGCACCAGGTACTGAACCCGGCGACGGAGGAACTCCTCGCCACCGTGCCCGCCACCACTGCGGCCGAGGTGGACGCCGCAGTCACCCGGGGAGCGGCCGCCCAGCGGGCCTGGGCGGCGCTCGCCCCCGCCGACCGGGCCCGGCTGCTGCGCCGGTTCGCCGTCGCCGTGGACGGCCGAACCGAGGAGCTGGCCCGGCTGGAGGTCCGCGAGGCGGGCCACACGATCGGCAACGCCCGCTGGGAGGCGGGCAACGTCCGGGATCTGCTCGACTTCGCCGCCGGGGGAGTGGAACGGCTGAGCGGCCGGCAGATCCCCGTCCCCGGCGGCATCGACATCACCCTGCTCGAACCCCTCGGCGTCATCGGCGTGATCGCACCGTGGAACTTCCCCATGCCGATCGCCGCCTGGGCGCTGGCCCCGGCCCTCGCGGCGGGCAACGCCGTCATCCTCAAACCCGCCGAGACCACCCCGCTGACCGCGCTCCGGCTCGCCGGACTGGCCCTGGAGGCCGGACTGCCCGAACACCTCTTCCAGGTGCTGCCGGGCGCGGGCGACGAGGCGGGCAACGCCCTGGTCGAGCACCCGGACATCGCCAAGATCGTCTTCACCGGCTCCACCCGGGTCGGCAAGCAGATCATGGCCAAGTGCGCCGAGCGCGTGAAGCGGATCACCCTCGAACTCGGCGGCAAGAGCCCCAACATCGTCTTCGCCGACGCCGACATCGAAGCCGCGGCGGCCGCCGCCCCCATGTCCTTCCTGGACAACGCCGGCCAGGACTGCTGCGCCCGCACCCGGATCCTCGTCCAGCGATCCGTGTACGACCGCTTCCTGGAACTGCTCGCCCCGGCCGTCGCCGCCGTCGTCGTGGGCGATCCGTCCGACGAGAAGACGCAGATGGGCCCGCTCATCTCACGCACTCAGCTGGACCGGGTGCGCGGTCACGTCCCCGGGGGCGCCGCCGCGATCCGGGGCAGCGCGCCCCAGGGCCCCGGATTCTGGTTCCCGCCGACCGTCCTCACCGATGCCCGGCCGGATGCGCCCGTCGCCACCGAGGAGGTGTTCGGGCCGGTCGCGGTCGTGCTGCCCTTCGAGGACGAGGCGGACGCCGTCCAGCTCGCCAACGCGACGCGCTACGGCCTCGCGGGCTCCCTCTGGACCCGTGACGTGGGGCGTGCGCTGCGGGTCTCGCAAGCCGTCCGGGCGGGGAACCTCTCCGTCAACTCCCACTCCGCGGTCCGCTACTGGACCCCGTTCGGCGGGTACAAGCAGTCCGGCCTCGGCCGGGAACTCGGACCCGACGCCCTCACCGCCTTCACCGAAACCAAGAACGTCTTCCTCAGTACGGAGGCCTGAACCGGTATGACCACGGACACCGAGAACATCTGCCGCCGCCTCGTCGGCCGCACCGCCGTCATCACCGGCGCCGCCAGCGGCATCGGCCTCGCCACCGCCCACCGGCTCGCCTCCGAGGGCGCGCGTGTGGTCTGCGGCGACATCGACGAGACCGCGGGCAAGGCGGCCGCCGAAGCGGTCGGCGGCACCTTCGTACGCGTCGACGTGACCGATCCCGGACAGGTCGAGGCCCTGTTCAAGGCGGCGCACGACACCTACGGCTCCGTCGACATCGCCTTCAACAACGCCGGCATCTCGCCGCCCGACGACGACTCCATCCTCACCACGGGCCTGGAGGCCTGGAAACGCGTCCAGGACGTCAACCTCACCTCCGTCTACCTGTGCTGCAAGGCGGCCCTGCCCTACATGCGGCGCCAGGGACGGGGCTCGATCATCAACACCGCCTCGTTCGTGGCCAGGATGGGCGCGGCGACCTCGCAGATCTCGTACACCGCCTCCAAGGGCGGGGTGCTCGCGATGTCCCGGGAACTGGGCGTCCAGTTCGCCCGCGAGGGGATCCGGGTCAACGCGCTGTGCCCGGGGCCGGTCAACACCCCGCTGCTCCGGGAGCTGTTCGCCAAGGACCCTGAGCGCGCGGCCCGCAGGCTGGTGCACATCCCGCTCGGCCGGTTCGCCGAGGCGACCGAGATCGCGGCCGCCGTCGCCTTCCTGGCGAGCGACGACTCCTCCTTCGTCAACGCCACCGACTTCCTCGTCGACGGCGGCATCTCCGGCGCCTACGTCACCCCCCTGTAGGGGCGGGCGGCCCTTCCAGGGCACGGCCTGGAATGGGGCGATGAGCAACGCGACACCGCCCGGCCGGTATCCGGACACGGCCGCACCGGGCAACGAGCGGTGGTGGGACGGCACGGCGTGGACCGCCCACACCGGCCCTTACGCTCCCGCGACACAGCAGTCGGGCCCCGTGCAGCCCGCTGCCCCCGCCGGGCCCGGCGGGGGCGGAAGCGGAAGCGGAAGCGGCCGGATCATCGCACTGGTGGTGGCCGGTGCGGTGGTCGTCGGTGCGGCGGTGACCGGAGCCGTACTGCTCGGCAGGGACGACGGCGGAAAGCGGCCGCAGGCCCGGTCGAGCAGCGCCGCGCCGCCGCCCGCGGCCACCGGTACCGACGGCACGCCCGACGACAGCCCCTCGCCGGACGACGGCGACCCCACGGTGCTCGTCGACCAGCTCAACGGCATCACCCTGCCGATCCCCGACGGCTGGGAGAAGCCCGACAGCACCGTGGAGCAGATGCTCACGATGCGCACCACCGGCTCCGCCGAGAAGCTCGCCAAGGACGACATAGCAGGAGTCGCGAAGGGCGCGTACGGGGAGAACGCCGTCGGTACCCGTATCCACGGCGGCGTCACGTCCCACAAGCAGATCGCCGCCGCCTCGGTGAGCGTGGCCGGGGCACCGGATACCAAGTGCGCTGGCGGGTCGTCACCGGCAAGGGCCCCGGCGGCTACGTGCAGTCGCTCGTCTTCCCCTCGACCGTCGGCAGCGAGTCGCTCGTCGTCGTGTGCCACGCCTTCGACGCCGGCCCCGACGGGCCCCCGCTCTCCCTCATGGACACCCTCGCCAAGGGCATCCGGCCGATCGGCGACAGCGAGACGAGCGGCGGCGTCGGCAGCTCGGTCGCCCCCTGACGCCGGCCGCCGGTCCGCTCAGAGGAAGGTGCGGCCCTCGCCCCGGTACGTCGGTACCGTCGCCGTCACCCGGTCCCCCTCGATGAGCTGCAACTCGTCGAACCGCTCGCACAGCTCGCCGGCCTTCGCGTGCCGGAACCACACCTTGTCGCCGATCAGCAGATCGTCCGCCGGGGCGCCGAGCAGCGGGGTCTGCACCTCACCGGGTCCCTCCTGCGGGTCGTAACGCAGCCCCTCCGGCAGGTACGGGACCGGCAGCCGGTCCGGACCGGCCGCACCGGACGCCGGGTAGCCGCCACCGAGCACCGTCACCACGCCCACCCCGGGGCGGCGCACCACCGGCTGAGCGAACAGGGCCGCCGGACGGGCCGTGAACGAGGTGTAGTTGTCGAACAGCCGCGGTACGTAGAGCCCCGAACCGGCCGCGATCTCCGTCACCGCGTGCTCCGCGGCGGTGTGCTGCACGCTGCCGGTGCCGCCGCCGTTCACGAACTCCAGGTCCGGCGCCACCGCCCGTACCGCCCGCACCACCTCGGCCCGCCGGGCCGCCAGTTCCCGGCGCCCCGCGGCCTGCATCAGCCGGATCGCCCGGGAGCGCAGCGGCCGCCCCGCGACCGAGTCGCCGACCCCGGCGATATGGCCCTCGTACGCCATCAGCCCCACCAGCCGGAAGCCGGGCCTGCGGGCCACGGACCGTGCCAGCTCGGCCAGCTGGGCGGGGGAGCGCAGCGGCGAACGCAGCGCCCCGATCCTGACCCTGCCGCCGAGCATCCGCAGCGAGGTGTCCAGCTCCAGACAGACCCGGATCTCCTCGGTGCCCCCGGCGCGCGCCGCGTCGATCAGCTCCAGCTGCGCGTGGTCGTCCACCATCACCGTCACGGCGGCGGCCAGTTTCGGGTCTGCGGCGAGTTCCGCGAAGGCCGACCGGTCGGCCGACGGGTAGGCCAGCAGCACGTCCTCGAATCCGGCCCGCGCCAGCCAGAGCGACTCCGCCAGCGTGAACGACATGATCCCGGCGAAACCGGGCCGTGCGAGCACCCGCTCCAAAAGGGCGCGGCAGCGCACCGATTTGCTCGCGACCCGGATCGGCTTCCCCGCCGCACGGCGGACCAGGTCGTCGGCGTTGGCGTCGAACGCCTCCAGATCGACGACGGCGATCGGGGCATCGAGATGGGCGGTGGCCCGGTTGTAGCGGGTCCGGTCAGCGGCGCGGGCAGTCATGGCCGCAGCTTGCCAGACACCTGTACCGCTGGGTAGGGGGATGATCTGCGCAGATCGGTCCGGGGCTCGGCGGCCCGCTCCCATCCGGGGCGCCCCAGCCCGTAGAGTGACGGTCACGCGGCGAGCAACGAGCCTGCCTGTGGCTGCGATCCGCGTGCGGTACAAAACGGACCAGGGGGGCGGATGGGTACCGAGGCGCAGCGCGCTCCTGTTCCGCCACGCCCGACCAACCCGCCGGACTGCCGGGTATCCACGCCTCCCGGACCTGCCGCACACGCGTCCGAGCCGCCCGCCGCGGAGCCGGCCGCGACAAAGGCGCCCCCGGTGGAGCCGCCCGCCGCGGAGGCCACCGCCCGGCTCCGCCCCGTGCCACCCGTGCCACCCGCCCCGCCGCACCCGTCAGGGACCCCCGCCGCTCCGGCCTTCCCGCCGCGCCCCGGAACGCCGCCCGCGGCGACCCGGCGCCGCCCGGTGGGCGCCGTGGACCTCGGCGCACCGCCCTCGTGGCCCGGCGGCCCCGCCGCTCCGCCCGCCTACCGGCCACCGCACAGCCACCCCCCGGCCGAGACACCGGCCGAGACCACCACCAGGCTCCGACCCGTGCGGACCCGGCACCCCTTCAGGACCGCGGCCGCCGCCGTCTGCGTCGTGCTCGGGCTCGGGCTGATCGGCGGGGCCGCCACCGGCAGCTGGCTGATCAGCGACTCCTCGGCCGATCCGGCGGCCCACAGCACCTACACGGTGGGCCGAGCCGCCTGGCACAGCGTGCCCGTGGACACCCTCTTCCCGCGCACCCTCATGGGGGACGGCGCGGGACCGGGCGGCTCCGACCGGGTCTGGACCAGGCTCGCCGTCGCCCCGGACAGCGGCTGCACGACCGCGCTCGACCCGCTGCTGCTCAAGACGCTGCGCCCGGCCGGCTGCGCCCGGCTGCTGCGCGCCACCTACGCGGACGCGACGTCCAGCAGCGTCACCACGGTCGGACTGCTCTTCACCGAGGGGGACACCGATGCCATGCGGGCGCTGAGCACCCGGTTCACCGATGAGCACCTCGACGGGCGCTCCGACCTGATGCCCCGCGCGTATCCCGTCAAGAACAGCCCCGCCGCGGGATTCGGCGACAGGCAGCGCGCCAGCTGGACCGTGCACGTACTGGCCGAGGTGCCCGTCGTGGTGTTCGCGGTCTCCGGCTTCGCCGACGGGCGGACGGTCACCGCACCGCAGCCCGCCGCCAAGGCCATGGCCCCGAACGCCACGACCGCCGCCGCCCAGGCCGGGCTCGGCCACGAGGCCAAGGGGCTGGCCGACCGGGTCGAGCGCGGTCTGCGCAGGACCGTCACCGACCTCACGCAGAAGCCGGAGTGACCCGAGTGACCGGAGCGACCCGCCGGGCCCGCCACCGCCGCGTCATCGGCGCGGTCTGCGCCGTCACCGCGTTCGCGCTGCTGCCCGCGTCACCGGCGCGGGCGGACACCATCCGGGCCCAGCAGTGGGGCCTGGACGCGCTCCACACCGACCGGGCCTGGCAGACCACCCGGGGCAAGGGGATCACCGTCGCCGTCGTCGACACCGGGGTGGACGGCAGCCTGCCCGATCTGGCGGGCCAGGTCCTGCCCGGCAAGGACATGATCGGCTTCGGCGCCGGACGCGGCGACCGGTCGTGGGCACGGCACGGCACCGCGATGGCCGGGATCATCGCGGGCCGGGGCCACGGGGCCGACAACGCAGACGGGGTGCTCGGCATCGCACCGCAGGCGAAGATCCTCCCGGTCCGGGTCATCCTGGAGGCGACCGACCCGTCCCGCGCCAAGGCCCGCAAGTCTCGCGGCACGGCCCTCGCCGACGGCATCCGCTGGGCCGCCGACCACGGCGCCGACGTCATCAACCTCTCCCTGGGCGACGACAGCGAATCCGCCCACCCGGAGCCCGGTGAGGACGCCGCCGTCCAGTACGCGCTGAAGAAGGGCGCGGTCGTCGTCGCTTCGTCCGGTAACGGGGGCGAGAAGGGCGACCACATCTCGTACCCGGCCGCCTACCCCGGAGTGATCGCGGTCGCCGCCGTCGACCGGTACGGCACACACGCTTCGTTCTCCACCCGCCGCTGGTACGCCGCCGTGAGCGCCCCCGGGGTCGACATCGTCGTCCCCGCCCCCGACCGGCAGTACTACGTGGAGTGGGGCACCTCGGCAGCCTCCGCGTTCGTCTCCGGCGCGGTCGCGCTGGTCCGAGCCGCCCACCCCGGTCTCCCGCCCGCTCAGATCAAGAAGCTCCTCACGGACACCGCGCGCAGCTCCCCGTCGGGCGGCAGGGACGACGCCCGGGGCTACGGCATCGTCGACCCGGCGGCGGCCATCAAGGCGGGCGGCAGGCTCCGCCCCGCCGGCCTGCGCTCGGACTCCACCGCGGCCGGCTACCGCAAGCAGTACTTCGGCCCCGGCCCCACCCCGCCCCGCGAGGACGACGGCCCCGCGGGCTGGCTCGCCCCGACGGCGGGCGGCCTCGGCGCACTCCTGCTCGCGCTGGCCGTGGTGCTGTGGCGCGGCCGCAACGGCCGGGCGCTGTTCCCGCGCCGCTGACGCGGACCCCTGCAAACGAAAGAGCCTGGGAACCGCAGCCGGAACCGGCCGGGTCCGACCTGTCGGCCGCACGAGAACGACCAGGTACTACGCTCGCCCTGTGGCGCAGAAGAACATTCCGGACCCCGGATACTCCGACGACGACGGCACGGCCGACCCCGCCCTGACCGCGGCCCTGGCCGCCTGGGCCGAGAACCGCAAGGCCGTCGGCCCGGTTCTCGAAGCGCTCAGGGGGGCCCGTCTGCTGGTCCCCGTGGTGGCCGTCCTCGGTGAACTGGAGAAGGACGACGAGGCGAGCCGCGCAGCGTCCGGCACGGGTGGTGACGGGAGACGGGGGGGCGGGCTGCGCCGGGAGAAGACGAGCGATATGGCCGTCCCCACCCTCCAGGCAGGCGACCGTCGTGCGCTGCCCGCCTTCACCTCCACCGCCTCGCTGGCCCGCTGGGACCCGCAGGCCCGCCCCGTCGCCGTACCCCTGCACCAGGCACTTCAGGCCGCCGTGCACGAGAAGGCGGACACGGTGGTGCTCGACCTCGCCGGTCCGGTGGCCTTCGAGGTGACCGGCTCCGCGCTGCTGGCCCTCGCCGAGGGCCGTACCAGCGCCGACCCGCTGGACGACCCCGCCGTCACCTCGGCGGTACGGGACGCCGTCGCCGCCGAACCCGCGGTGCTCCGCGCCCACCTCGGTCCGGGCCGTGCCGACGGCACCCTGGCCCTGGTGCTGGCGGCGGACGCCGACGCCGCCGAGGCGGCGGGCCGGGTCGCGCAGTCGCTGGCGGCCAGTGAGGTGCTGCGGGCCCGGCTGGTCCGCGGCCTGGACCTGGCGCTGCTCCCGGCCGACGCGAACGCACCGGGTGACGCCCTTTTCACGCGCTGATCACCCCACTGGCCCGACGCGCACCAAGGCCTCGGAGAACCTGAACGCCCTCACGCCGTGAGCCCCCGCCCGAACGGGCGGGGGCTCACGGCGTCAAGAGGGAGAGGGGAGGGGCGGCTCAGCCGAAGACCGGTCCGGTGTACTTCTCACCGGGGCCCTGGCCCGGCTCGTCCGGTACGAGCGAGGCCTCGCGGAACGCCAGCTGCAGCGACTTCAGGCCGTCGCGCAGCGGTGCCGCGTGGAAGGAGCTGATCTCGGTGGTGCTCGCGTCCAGCAGGCCTGCCAGTGCGTGGACCAGCTTGCGGGCCTCGTCGAGGTCCTTGTGCTCGTCGCCGTCCTCGGTCAGCCCGAGCTTCACGGCGGCGGCGCTCATCAGGTTGACCGCGACCGTCACGATCACCTCGACCGCCGGCACCTCCGCGATGTCGCGGGCCATTTCGTCGAAGCCGGGGGAATCAGTGGTGGGGGTCGCGTCGCTCATGCCCCATACGATAGGCCCAGGGCCCGGTGCCCTTTTCCCCGGGAGCCGCACCGCTGACCTCAGGAGTCACGGGCCCGTGCGCGAGGTTCGCACCACCCCGGGCGAGCTGCTAACCTTGTGTAACGACCGGCTGGGTACCTATGTGCTCGGCCCACAAGTGGAGGCTCCGATCTCCCACCTGACCGTCCCCAGGACGGCGGGTCACCGGTCAGGTGGCGCCCATCGTTCCGTACGGACGATGGAGCCACTCGATGCGCCCCGCGGTTGACCGCGGCGGTGTTCCGGTTTTCCAGGAGCCCCGCCTGTGTCCCGTCCGGGGCATTTTTCTTGCCTCTGCACGGTTGGTCTGTCGAAACAGACGTTACGTGGCTGTCCGCCAGGCGGCCGCGTGGTGCTACCGAGGAGGATCCATCAGCGCCGAGCCCCGCATCAACGACCGGATTCGCGTACCCGAGGTGCGACTTGTCGGTCCCAGCGGCGAGCAGGTCGGGATTGTCCCGCTTGCCAAGGCCCTGGAACTTGCACAGGAGTACGACCTCGACCTGGTCGAGGTGGCGGCTACCGCCCGTCCGCCCGTGTGCAAGCTCATGGACTACGGGAAGTTCAAGTACGAGTCGGCCATGAAGGCCCGTGAGGCGCGCAAGAACCAGGCGCACACGGTCATCAAGGAGATGAAGCTCCGGCCGAAGATCGACCCGCACGACTATGACACCAAGAAGGGTCACGTCGTCCGGTTCCTCAAGCAGGGCGACAAGGTCAAGATCACGATCATGTTCCGTGGTCGTGAGCAGTCCCGCCCCGAGCTGGGCTTCCGACTGCTCCAGCGTCTCGCTTCGGACGTGGAGGAACTCGGCTTCATCGAGTCCAACCCGAAGCAGGACGGCCGGAACATGATCATGGTTCTTGGCCCGCACAAGAAGAAGACCGAAGCCATGGCCGAGGCCCGCGAGGCCCAGGCCGCCCGCAAGGCGGAGCGTCAGGGTTACACCCCGGACGCCGAGGCTGCGGACGAGGCTGCCGAGGCTCCGGCCGAAGCGTCCTCCGAGGCTCCGGCCGAGACACCCTCCGAGGCGTGACCTCCGGGGGCTGCCATCCAGGCGCCCCCGGGTCCTCCCGGAATCCCACCAAAGATCTGACGTCCCTGCAGCCCGGTGCCCGCACCGGGAGGGGCGCCACTGACGAGGAGAGAACGGCGCGATGCCGAAGAACAAGACGCACAGCGGTGCCAGCAAGCGCTTCAAGATCACCGGCTCCGGCAAGGTGCTCCGAGAGAGGGCCGGCAAGCGCCACCTGCTCGAGCACAAGTCGTCCAAGAAGACCCGCTCGCTGACCGGCACGGTCGTCGTGGCTCCGGCCGACGCCAAGAAGATCAAGAAGCTTCTCGGCAAGTGAGGCCGTCGTCGCCGGTGAACCCGGGGACGCGCCCTCGATCAGACCGGGACCAATTCGTTTCCGGGCCGTGTGAGTACGACCACGGCCCCGCTACAAGGAGTTAACAAGTGGCACGCGTCAAGCGGGCAGTCAACGCCCACAAGAAGCGCCGGGCAATTCTCGAGGCCGCCAGCGGTTACCGCGGCCAGCGCTCGCGCCTGTACCGCAAGGCCAAGGAGCAGGTCACCCACTCCCTGGTCTACAACTACAACGACCGCAAGAAGCGCAAGGGCGACTTCCGTCGGCTGTGGATCCAGCGCATCAACGCCGCTGCCCGCCAGAACGGCATGACGTACAACCGTCTCATCCAGGGTCTGAACGCCGCCAACATCGAGGTGGACCGCAAGATCCTGGCCGAGCTCGCGGTCAACGACGCCAACGCGTTCGCCGCCCTCGTCGAGGTGGCCCAGAAGGCCCTCCCGAGCGACGTCAACGCCCCGAAGGCCGCCTGATTCAGGGCCGCACTTCCTGGTTTTGAGCCGGACCCGCAGGCGCTCGCCGTCTGCGGGTCCGGTGCGTTGCACCCCGCGCACCCCCGTCCGGTGCGCCGCACGACCCGGACCTTCGTAACGCAGAGAGGCTCGCCGCCGACCATGGGCACCCCCGAACTGATCTCCCCGCGATCGCCACGGGTCGCCGCCGCCCGGCGGCTGGCCAGGCGCAACTTCCGCGGCAAGGAGCGCAGGTTCATCGCCGAGGGGCCACAGGCCGTGCGCGAGGCCGCGGAGCACCGCGGCAGCGACGGCGAGGCGACCCTCGTCGAGCTCTTCGCCACCGTCGAGGCCGCCGAGCGCTACGAGTCCATCATCGACGCCGCCCTCGCGGCCGGCGCCCGGGTGCATCTCGCCGACAGCGAGGTGCTCGCCGATGTGTCGCAGACCGTGACCCCGCAGGGACTGATCGGCGTCTGCCGCTTCCTCGACTCGCCCTTCGAGTCGATCCTCGCCGCGCGCCCCGCCCTCGTCGCCGTCCTGGCGAACGTCCGGGACCCCGGGAACGCCGGTACCGTGCTGCGCTGCGCCGACGCCGCGGGCGCCGACGCGGTCGTCCTCACCGACGCCTCCGTGGACCTCTACAACCCCAAGTCCGTGCGCGCGTCGGTCGGTTCGCTCTTCCACCTGCCGGTCGCCGTCGGCGTGCCGGTGGAGCAGGCCGTGCGGGGGCTGCGGGACGCGGGGTCACGGATCCTCGCAGCCGACGGCGCGGGCGAGGACGACCTCGACGACGAACTCGACGCCGGCACCATGGGCGGCCCCACCGCCTGGGTCTTCGGCAACGAGGCATGGGGCCTGCCGGAGGAGACCCGGGCCCTGGCAGACGCCGTCGTGCGGGTGCCGATCCACGGCAAGGCGGAGAGCCTCAACCTCGCGACCGCCGCCGCTGTCTGCCTGTACGCCTCCGCGCGCGCCCAGCGCCCGCGCCGCAGCGCCGGCTGACACCCGCCGAACACGCGCGCCCCGGCGGAGGGACCCGCAGGGTGTCGCTCCGTCACCGACGACTAGTAGGGTGACGAACTCGGGGGCCCACTGCACCGGTTCGAGAGGTGGGGTACGGGAATATGGCTGTCGGCATGAGCGGACCGCAGACGACACACGCGGCCGTCGTGCGCGCCGCCGCGGACCCGGAGGGCGTGTCCGTCCCGGACATCGGGCCCGGTGGCCAGTGTCTGGATCCCGACGACCTTCCCGACGGTCTCGTCGTCGCGGACGGGACCGGCCGGATCATCTGCTTCAACGCCGCCGCCGCACGGATCACCGCCATGCCCCGGGCCGCCGCCCTCGGCCGCCCGCTGGAGCACGCGCTGCCGCTGGAGGACCTCAAGGGCCGCCGCTGGTGGGAGCTGACCGACCCCTACGGCGGCCTCACCACCCGGGTCGGCCAGCCCGAACGGAATCTGCTGCTGCCCGGCGGCCGCGAAGTCCTCGTCTCCGCACGCTACGTACGCGAGAGCCCGACCGGGCCCGTCCGCCGGCTGGTGATCAGCCTGCGCGGCACCGAGGCCCGCCGCCGTACCGAGCGCAGCCATGCCGAACTGATCGCCACCGTCGCCCACGAGCTGCGCTCGCCGCTGACCTCCGTCAAGGGCTTCACGGCCACGCTGCTGGCCAAGTGGGAGCGGTTCACGGACGACCAGAAACGGCTGATGCTGGAGACCGTCTACGCCGACGCCAACCGTGTCACCCGGCTGATCACGGAGCTGCTCGACATCTCCCGGATCGACTCGGGGCGCCTTGAGCTGCGCCGCCAGCCCGTCGACCTCTCGGCCGCGGTGGAGCGCCACATCCAGGCGCTCACCGCCAACGGCCAGGCGCCGGACCGTTTCCTCGTCCGCACCTGCCAGCCGCTGCCCGCCGTCTGGGCCGACCCGGACAAGGTCGACCAGGTACTCGGCAATCTGCTGGAAAACGCGGTGCGCCACGGCGAGGGAACCGTCACCATCGAGGTGGCACCCGCACCGGCCAAGAGCGACGAGAAGGGAACGGCCGTCACCGTGAGCGACGAAGGCAGCGGCATCCCCGAGGAGTCGATGGGCCGTGTCTTCACCCGCTTCTGGCGGGGGAGCAAGCGCGGCGGCACGGGCCTGGGCCTTTATATCGTCAAGGGCATCGTCGAGGCGCACGGCGGCACGATCACGGTCGGCCGCGGCCCCGGCGGCGGCGCCGAGTTCCGATTTATCCTGCCCGTGAGCACGCCTGCCTACCTGGCGTGAGCGGCCCACGGGCGCCCCATACATCCTGTGACCCTTAGACTCGACCATTGGCACCTTTGTGTCCTCCAGGCGTCGAGCGGGGCCGCGGGGGTCCGGGGGTATCCCCCGGTAAGCGCAGTACCAGCCAATCGGAAGTACGGGAAGAGATGTCGGCACCGAACAAGTCGTACGACCCAGTCGAGGTCGAGGCACTGAAACCGGAAGAGATCGAGCGCATCCGGGACGAGGCGTTCGCCGCCTTCGCCGCCGCGGGCGACCTCGACGCGCTCGCCCAGGCGAAGACCGCGCACACCGGAGGTACCTCGCCCCTGTCGCTCGCCAACCGCGAGATCGGCGCGCTGCCGCCGCAGGCCAAGGCCGAGGCGGGCAAGCGTGTGGGCCAGGCCCGCGCCGCCGTGGGCAGGGCGCTCGCCGCCCGCCAGGCGGAGCTGGAGGCCGAGCGGGACGCCCGGGTCCTGGTCGAGGAGGCGGTGGACGTCACGCTGCCGTACGACCGCACCCCGGCCGGCGCCCGCCACCCGCTGACGACGATCATGGAGCGCGTCGCCGACGTCTTCGTGGCCATGGGCTACGAGGTGGCCGAGGGCCCCGAGGCCGAGGCCGAGTGGTTCAACTTCGACGCCCTGAACTTCGTGCCCGACCATCCGGCCCGGCAGATGCAGGACACCTTCTTCGTCGAGGGCGCCGACGGCGCGAAGAACGACGAGTCCGGTGTCGTCCTGCGCACCCACACCTCGCCGGTCCAGGCCCGCACGCTGCTCGACCGCGAGCCCCCCGTCTACGTGGTCTGCCCCGGCCGGGTCTACCGGACCGACGAGCTGGACGCGACGCACACCCCGGTCTTCCACCAGATCGAGCTGCTCGCCGTCGACGAGGGCCTCACCATGGCCGACCTGAAGGGCACCCTCGACCACATGGTCCAGGCGCTCTTCGGCCCGGACATGAAGACCCGGCTGCGGCCGAACTTCTTCCCGTTCACCGAGCCGTCCGCCGAGATGGACATGGTCTGCTACGTCTGCCGCGGCGAGTCCGTCGGCAACCCGGACCGCCCCTGCCGCACCTGCGGCAGCGAGGGCTGGATCGAGCTCGGCGGCTGCGGCATGGTCAACCCCAAGGTGCTCATCGCCTGCGGCGTCGACCCCGAGAAGTACAGCGGATTCGCCTTCGGGTTCGGCATCGAGCGGATGCTGATGTTCCGCCACAACGTAGAAGACATGCGAGACATGGTCGAGGGTGACGTCCGGTTCACCCGGCCCTTCGGGATGGAGATCTGATGCGCGTCCCGCTTTCCTGGCTGCGGGAGTACGTCGACCTGCCGCCCACCGAGACCGGCCGTGACGTACAGGCCAAGCTCGTCGCCGTCGGCCTGGAGGTCGAGACGGTCGAGCAGATCGGCGCCGGCCTCAAGGGCCCGCTGGTCGTCGGACAGGTGCTGACCATCGAGGAGCTGGAGGGCTTCAAGAAGCCCATCCGCTTCTGCACGGTGGACGTCGGCACGGCCAACGGCACCGGCGAGCCGCAGGAGATCGTCTGCGGAGCCCGTAACTTCGCCGTCGGCGACAAGGTCGTCGTGGTCCTGCCCGGCGCCGTGCTGCCCGGTGACTTCGCGATCGCCGCGCGCAAGACGTACGGCAAGACCTCGCACGGCATGATCTGCTCCACCGACGAGCTCGGCATGGGCGACGACGGCACCCACGGCATCATCGTGCTGCCGCCGGAGCACGAGGTCGCCACCGACGCGATCGAGCTGCTCCAGCTCGTCGACGAGGTCCTCGACATCGCCGTCACGCCCGACCGCGGCTACTGCCTCTCGATGCGCGGTGTCGCCCGTGAGACCGCCATCGCCTACGGCCTGCCGCTGCGCGACCCGGCCCTGCTGGACGTGCCCGCGCCGAACGCGTACGGCTACCCGGTACAGGTCGCCGACCCGGTCGGCTGCTCCCGCTTCACCGCGCGCACCGTGGTCGGCCTGCAGCCCGAGGCCCGCTCCCCGATCTGGATGCAGCGCCGGCTCCAGAAGGCCGGGATGCGGCCGATCTCGCTCGCGGTCGACGTCACCAACTACGTGATGCTCGAACTCGGCCAGCCGCTGCACGCCTACGACCGGACCCGTATCGACGGTCCGATCGGGGTGCGCCGCGCCGAGCAGGGCGAGAAGCTCACCACCCTCGACGGCACCGTCCGCGTCCTGGACGCGGCCGACCTCGTCATCACCGACAACCGCGGGCCGATCGGTCTGGCGGGTGTCATGGGCGGGGCCAACACGGAGATCGCGGACGCCGCCGAAGGCGCCCACAGCACCGAGGTGGTCATCGAGGCCGCGCACTTCGACGCGATCTCGATCGCCCGCACCGCGCGCCGCCACAAGCTGTCCTCCGAGGCGTCCAAGCGCTTCGAGCGCGGCGTCGACCCGCAGGCCGCGGCCGCGGCGGCGCAGCGCACCGTCGATCTGCTGGTGCTGCTCGCCGGTGGCACGGCCGAGGCGGGCGTCACCGAGGTGACCGCCCCGTCCGGACCGCGCACCATCTCGATGGCGGCAGACCACCCCGACAAGGTGGCCGGTGTCAGCTACGGCCGCGAGACCGTCGTGCGCCGCCTCCAGGAGGTCGGCTGCGACGTCTACGGACAGGACGAGCTGCTCGTCACGGCGCCGTCCTGGCGGCCCGACCTCAACGAGCCGAACGACCTTGCCGAAGAGGTCATCCGGCTGGAGGGCTACGAGAACCTCCCGTCCACGCTCCCGACGCCGCCGTCCGGCCGCGGGCTCACCGACCGCCAGCGGCTGCACCGCAGGATCGGCCGGGCGCTCGCCGGCGCCGGCTACGTCGAGGCGCTGAACTACCCGTTCACCGGCGAGGCGGTCCTGGACCAGCTGGGCCTGGACGCGGACGACGACCGCCGCCGTACGGTCAGGCTCGTCAACCCGCTCTCCGACGAGGAGCCGTCGCTGCGCACCACGCTGCTGCCGGGCCTCCTCGGCGCGCTGCGGCGCAACGACGGCCGCGGCAGCCACGACCTCGCGCTCTTCGAGACCGGTCTCGTCTTCATTCCCCAAGCTCTCAGCTCCGTTCGAGCAGGGGAGACCCCACTCACCGGCCAGGGGACCAAGCCGGTCCGGCTGCCCGTCGACCGGCGTCCCTCCGACGAGGAGATCGCCTCGCTCGACGCCACGCTGCCGCGTCAGCCGCGCCGCGCCGCCGTCGTCCTCGCGGGCGCCCGCGAGCAGGCCGGCTGGTGGGGCAAGGGCCGCCCGGCCGGCTGGGCGGACTCCGTCGAGGCCGCCCGCGCCATCGCCCGTGAGGCGGGTGTCGAGCTCACCGTCCGCGCCGAGCAGCACGCCCCGTGGCACCCGGGCCGCTGCGCCGCGCTGTACGTCACGGTCGACGGCGAGGAGACCCTGTTCGGGCACGCCGGTGAACTGCACCCGCGCGTCATCAAGGAGCTCCACCTGCCCGAGCGCACCTGCGCGGCGGAGGTCGAGCTCGACGTCCTGGAGCAGGCCGTCGACGGCGCCCTCCAGGCACCCCGGATCTCCACCTTCCCGGTGGCGACCCAGGACGTCGCGCTGGTCGTCGCCGAGGACGTCCCCGCCGCCGAGGTGGAGCAGGCGCTCCGCGAGGGCGCGGGCGAACTCCTCGAATCGCTGCGGCTGTTCGATGTCTTCACGGGTGAGCAGATCGGCGGGGGCCACAAGTCCCTGGCGTACGCGCTGCGGTTCCGTGCCGCGGACCGCACGCTGACCGTCGACGAGGCCACCGCCGCCCGGGACGCCGCGGTGGCGCTGGCCGCCGAGCGCACGGGCGCGGTGCTGCGCGGCGCGTAACGCCGCACGCGGGTCCACGCACAGAGAGGAGGGGCGTATCCGGCCATCGGATACGCCCCTCCTGTGTGCTCGCCCGGAGGCGGAGGACCGCACGCGGACCCTGACCGGGTCCGGGGGAACCCGGTGCCCGGCCGACCCCGCAGCCACCCTCCGATCAGTGGGCAGTGGGTCGTGCGATCCGGCGCCGTCCGCGCTGCCGCGGAGTGTGTCGGGCAGGTCGGCAGAGCGGACGGCGCGGGTGCGGGTCGTCGTGCTGTACGAGGGGGAGCAGACGACCCGGCCGCCTCTTGCGAGGGACTCAGTCAAGCCAGTGACCGACCGGCGCAACAGAGTGCGCAGCGGGACGGTTCGGGCATTCCGTTCACACCCCGTGTGAATCGTGCTCCACTGGGGCGACACGTTCAGGCGTGGCGACCCACCGGAGGGGGCAATGGGGGCAATGGAGCCCAACACTCTGCTAGAGGCTCTGATCGACGAGGCGGGTGTCTCCCGGGCAGGGCTCGCCGCGCACGTCAATCAGGCCGGCCGCGGCCGGGGGCTGTGCCTGCGGTACGAACACACCGCCGTCGCCCGCTGGCTGAAGGGCCAGCGGCCGCGCGGCCAGGTGCCCGACCTGATCTGCGAGGTGCTCGGCGACCGCCTGCGCAGGGCCGTCTCGCTCGATGACATCGGCCTGGCGGGCCAAGGCGGCCATCCGCCCGCGCAGGGCTGCTCGCTCACCGGTTTCGTCGAACGGGCCACCGCGTTGTGGCGCTCCGACGAACAGCAGCGCCCGCACGTCGTCGCCGCCCCGGCCGTCACCGGGACCACCGCGGTGATGCCCGTGTGGGAGTGGGAGAACCCGCCGGAGGACGCGGATGTGTCCCGCACCGGGCCGACCCGGGTCAGCATGGCCGACATAGCGACACTGCGCGCCGCCCGCGCTCACTACGAACTGATGTACCGCAGGGCGGGCGGTATCGCGACGCGTTCGCGCATCGTCGGCTTCCTCAACGCCGAGACCGCGCCGCTGCTGCGCGGCGGCTACAGCGATGCGATGGGGCGTCAACTGCACCGTGCGACGGGCGGGCTGGTGGCCGTCGCCGGCATCTGCGCCTACGACTCCGACGCGCACGGGCTCGCCCAGCGCTACTTCCACCAGGCGCTGCGGCTGGCCAAGGCGAGCGGGGACCGCGGGCTCGGCGGCTATGTGATCGCGCTGCTGGTCAACCAGTCGCTGTTCCTGGCCGACTACCGGCAGTCCGTCGCCTTCGCCGAGGCGGCGCTGCGGGCCGCCGGAAGCGACATCACGCCCGCGCTCGCGGCCGATCTGCACGCGATGCAGGCCAAGGCGTACGCCCATCTCGGCGACGGGGGCAGCGCCCTGAAGTCCATCCGCCGCGCCGAGTCCGAGGCCGAGCGCATCCGGCCGGGCCAGGAGCCGGACGAGACGGGGTACGTCCAGCCGGGCCTGGTCAACGTCCAGGCGGCGGAGGCGCTGCTCAGCCTCGGGGATCTGTCCGCCGCCAGGGAGCACGCGACGGCCGCGGTGCGGACGCCCGCGCACGACCGGGGCCGGGTCCACCGGCTCGCCATGCTGACCACCATCGAGCTGCGGCAGGGCGAGGCCGACCGGGCGGCGGTCACGGCCGCCGAGATGGCCGAACGGGCCAGGGGCATGGAGTCGCAGCGGCTGCGCGACCGGCTGCGCTCGGTGCGCGAGCACCTGGTCGCGAGCGGCAGCACCGACGCGGAACGGGCCGCGGAGCTCATCGACGGATCGCTGCGCGTACCGCTGTGAGCGCCGGTCTGCTGCGATATGGCCACCTACTAGTCAGAAGGTGGCAGAACTGTGCAGTGGACGAATCTGAACGAACAGACTGTGTACGAGAATCGCTGGTTCCGGGTCAATCTGGCCGATGTCGTGCTTCCCGACGGCGACCACCTCGACCACTACGTCATCCGGCTCCGCCCCGTCGCCGCGGCCACCGTCGTCAACGAGGCGAACGAGGTCCTGCTGCTCTGGCGGCACCGGTTCATCACCGACAGCTGGGGCTGGGAACTCGCCGCGGGCGTGGTCGAGGACGGTGAGGGCCTGGCCGCGGCGGCCGCCCGGGAGATGGAGGAGGAGACCGGGTGGCGCCCCGGAGTGCTGCGCCCGCTGCTGACCGTGGAACCGTCGAACGGGCTCACCGACGCCCGGCACCACTTCTACTGGGGCGAGCAGGCCGACTGGACCGGCGACCCCAGCGACGCCTTCGAGTCCTCGCGCCGCGAGTGGATACCGCTCAAGCTGGTGCCCGACATGATCACCCGCGGTGAGGTGCCGGCCGCGGGCATGGCGGCCGGGCTCATGATGCTGCACCACTTACGGCTGGGCTGAACAGGTCCGCGGGGGCGAGGGGCCGGCCGGCCCCTCGCCCCCGCGGGTGAGCGATGTCAGGCGTACGGGTAGAAGCCCGAGCCGGTCTTCCGGCCGAGCCGGCCCGCGTCCACCATGCGCTGGAGCAGCGGGGGAGCGGCGTACAGCGGCTCCTTGTACTCGGCGTACATCGAGTCGGCGACCGAGGCCACGGTGTCCAGCCCGATCAGATCGGCGAGCTTGAGCGGGCCCATCGGGTGGGCGCAGCCCATCTCCATGCCGTTGTCGATGTCCTCGCGGCTGGCGATTCCCGACTCGAACATCCGGATCGCGGAGAGCAGGTACGGAATCAGCAGCGCGTTGACGACGAAGCCGGACCGGTCCTGGGCGCGGATCGGGTGCTTGCCGAGTATGTCCTGCACCACGGCCTCGGCACGCTTGACCGTCTCGTCCGACGTGGTCAGCGCGGGGATGAGCTCGACGAGCTTCTGCACCGGAGCCGGGTTGAAGAAGTGGATGCCGATGACCTGGTCGGGGCGCGAGGTCGCGACGGCCAGCTTCACCAGCGGGATCGAGGAGGTGTTGGAGGCGAGGATCGCGTCCTGCCGGGTCACCACCTGGTCCAGCACCTGGAAGATCTCGGTCTTGACCTGCTCGTTCTCCACGACGGCCTCGATGACGAGATCGCGGTCGGCGAACTCACCGAGGTCGGTGGTGAAGGTGAGGCGGCCGAGGGTCTCGTCGCGTTCCTCCTCGGTGATCTTGCCGCGTTCGGCGGCCTTCGAGAGGGAGTTGTAGAGCCGGGTGCGGCCGATCTCCAGCGCCTCGCCGGTGGTCTCGGCCACTCTGACATCGAGGCCGCTGCGGGCACACACCTCCGCGATGCCTGCGCCCATCTGGCCGCAGCCGACCACTCCGACGCGTGCGATGTCCGCCATAGAGTCCGTCACCTCGTGCCTTTCACTGTTCTCCGTGCGGCGGCTTCCGTTCGGTTCCGGGCTCCGCCTCGACCCCACGACGTTACTCCGCGCCCTCCACGGGATCGCGGGCCGGGGCGTGCATGCTCAGCCCTGGCCCCTGATTCCGGGGATCCGGACGAGGACAGAGAGACGGCAGGTGCGAAGAAATGCGGCAAATCGCCAGAAGGAGCTTTGTGGCCGGTTCGGCCGGGACGGTGGCGGCGGTGGTGGCCTCGGCAACCGTGACCGATGAGGCCGCCGCGGTCCCGCCGGGCGAGGGGCGCGCGGACCGGGTGGGGAGATCCCGCGACGCGCTGCGGCGGGAGCTGCGGGGCATGTGGGTGGGAACGGTCGACAACCTCGACTGGCCCTCGAAACCGGGACTGTCCGCCTCCGCGCAGCGGGCCGAGCTGATCGCCTACCTCGACGAGGCCGTCGACCGGCGGCTGAACGCCGTGATCCTCCAGGTCCGCCCGTCCGCCGACGCGCTGTGGC
Source organism: Streptomyces sp. NBC_01260 (assembly GCF_036226405.1). Taxonomy (NCBI): domain Bacteria; kingdom Bacillati; phylum Actinomycetota; class Actinomycetes; order Kitasatosporales; family Streptomycetaceae; genus Streptomyces; species Streptomyces sp. NBC_01260. The sequence goes on from NZ_CP108464.1 coordinate 7,070,889, forward strand.
CCTCGCAGTACGAGCCGTGGGCCAAGTGCCTCACCGGCGTCCAGGGCAAGGACCCCGGCTGGGACCCGCTGGGCACCGCGGTGCGGGAGGCGCACAGCCGCGGCCTGGAACTGCACGCATGGTTCAACCCGTACCGGGTCGCGAACCACACCGACCGCTCCCGGCTGGCCGCCACCCATCCCGCGAGAGTGCACCCCGACTGGGCTCTGTCGTACGGCGGGAAGCTCTACTACAACCCGGGCCTGCCCGAGGTCCGGAGCTTCGTCCAGGACGCGATGCTCGACGCGGTCCGCCGCTACGACATCGACGCGGTCCACTGGGACGACTACTTCTACCCGTACCCGGTGGCCGGGCAGTCCTTCGCGGACGGGGCCGCGTACAAGAAGTACGGTGCGGGCTTCGCGAACAAGGCGGCCTGGCGGCGTGCCAACATCGACAAACTGGTGCAGGAGACCGCCGAGCGGATCAAGGCGGTCAAGCCCGCCGTCCGGTTCGGCATCAGCCCGTTCGGAGTGTGGCGCAACGCCTCGACCGACCCGCTCGGCTCGAAGACCGCGGCGGGCGTACAGACCTACGACGACCTGTACGCGGACACCCGCGGCTGGATCAAGAAGGGCTGGATCGACTACATCTGCCCGCAGCTCTACTGGAACATCGGGTTCGCCGCCGCCGACTACGCCGTGCTGCTGCCCTGGTGGAACGACGTGGTACGGGGCACGGGCGTCGATCTCTTCATCGGCGAGGCGCTCTACAAGGCCGGCGACCCGGCCCAGCCCGCGGCCTGGCAGGACCCGGCGGAACTCTCCCGGCACATCGACCTCGCCGCCGGGTACGACCAAGCCCGCGGCCACGTCTACTTCTCCGGCAAGGTCGTGGTCGCGGACCGGATCGGCGCGATGGCGCGGGTGGTGGCCGACCACTACCGGTCGCGGGTGCGCCCGCCGGGCTGACCGGCCGGGTGCCGTACGACGCCGCCCGGCGCCGGGGCTCTACGGTCCCGGGGCCCGGCTGTCGGCGGCGTCGTGCCGGACGACGCTGTCGGGGCCGGGAGCCAGGATGTGTTCATGTCCGTCGTCGAAGCGGACGCGGTACGGGGGAGCGCCCCCGTCCCCGAGCACCTCGACGATCTCTGCGACCCGGTCCTGCTGCCCCACGGTCCTGCCGTGCGTCACCAGCCGGTCGCCCGCGTGTGCCTCCATTGGGAGTGACCTCCTCACGGGTGGCGGTCCATGTCGACAAGTCTATGTCCGCACGACGGTTCCGTCCGATGCGGGAGGTCCTGGCCCGGCGGTACGCCAGGGGGCGGTCACCGGCCGCGCCCGGCGCCGCCCGTGCGCTGGGTGGCCACGATGCAGAGGAGAACCGCGACCGCCGCCACCGGTGCCGCCGCCGAGACCCCCTCGCCGAGCAGGAAGTACGACCAGACCAGCGTCAGCAGCGGCTGCGCGAGCTGGAGCTGGCTGGCCCGCGCCACCCCGATCTCCGCCATGCCCCGGTACCAGACGTAGAGCCCGAAGAAGGTCGAGCACGCCGCGACCCAGACCAGGCCGGTCACCCCGTGCGCGGTCAGCCGCACCGGCTCGTACGGCAGCGCGAGTGCGGTGCCCGCCACGGCCAGCGGCAGGGTGAGGATCAGCGCCCAGCCGATCACCTGCCAGCCCGGCATGACCTTCGCCAGCCTGCCGCCCTCGGTGTACCCCGCCGCGCACACCAGCAGGGCGCCGAACAGGCAGAGATCCCCGGCGGAGAGCGCGCCGCCGCTCTGCAGCACGGTGAAGACGATCACCACACCCGCCCCGGCGACCGCCGCGATCCAGAACGTACGGGACTGACGCGCTCCGGTCCGCACGGAGGCGAAGACCGCCGTGGTCAGCGGCAGCAGCCCCACCACCACAGCCGCGTGCGAGGTCGTCGAGGTCTGCAGCGCCAGCGTGGTCAGCAGCGGGAACCCCACCACCACACCGCCCGCCACGACGGCCAGCCCGGCCCAGTGCCGGCGCTCGGGCACCCGTACCCGGGTCACCAGGAGCACGCTGCCCGCGATCACCGCGGCCAGCAGGCTGCGCAACGCCACCAGGGACCAGGGGCCGAAGCTCTCCAGGCCCCACGCGGTGGAGGGAAAGGTCAGGGAGAAGGCGACCACTCCGAGTCCGGCGAGCAGCGTTCCGCTCCGGCCCGCCGACCGGGACCCGGGGGCACCGCCTGCCGCGTCCGGCACCGGGGCGCGGGCCGGGCCGTCCGCGGCGGGGCCGACCGCTATCGTGCCGCTGGGGGTAGCGCTATCCTCTGCTTTCATGCGTGAGCGTAGCAGTGTGGCCGATCTGGCCGGTCTTCTCCGGGGCGAGCTGAACCGCTACTCGGCTGGAGAGAAGCTGCCGTCCAGTCGTGCCCTGGTGGAGCGCTTCCGGGCGAGTCCCGTGACCGTCTCGCGGGCCATCGCGCAGCTCGCCGCGGAAGGGCTCGTTGTCACCCGCCCCGGCGCCGGCGCGTTCCGGGCGCAGCCGCGCGCCGACGCGCCGCCGCCCGGTGACACCTCATGGCAGGAGGTGTCACTCAGCGGTGACGGCGGTCCCGAGGTCGTACCCCGTACCGTCGACGCGTCCGGCGTCCTGGCGACTCTGGCGGCTCCTGCCACGGGCGTCGTCGAGTTCAACGGCGGCTACCTGCACAGCTCGCTCCAGCCCGAACGCGCCCTCGCCGCCGCACTCGCGCGGGCCGGCCGGCGCCCCGGCGCCTGGGGCCGCCCGCCCACCGAGGGGCTGACCGAACTGCGCGCCTGGTTCGCCCGCGAGATCGGGCCCGCGCTCACCGCCGCCGACGTGCTGATCACCGCCGGTGGCCAGAGCGCCCTGGCCACCGCGCTGCGGGCGCTCGGCCGGCCCGGCGCCCCGGTGCTCGTCGAATCGCCCACCTACCCCGGGATGCTGGCGGTGGCGCGGGCCATCGGGCTGCGGCCCGTGCCGGTCCCGGCCGACACCGACGGCGTACGGCCGGAACTGCTCGCCGCCGCCTTCCGGGCCACCGGCGCCCGTGTCTTCGTCTGCCAGCCGCTGTTCCAGAACCCGACCGGCGCGGTCCTGGCCCCGGCCCGGCGCTCCGAGGTCGTCCGGATCGCGAGGGAGGCGGGGGCGTTCGTCATCGAGGACGACTTCGCCCGCCGGCTCGTCCACGACGACGCCGGACCGCTGCCGCGACCGCTGGCCGCCGATGACCCCGACGGGGTCGTCGTCCATGTCTGCTCCCTCACCAAGGTGACCTCGCCCAGCCTCAGGGTGGGCGCCCTCGCCGCGCGCGGCCCGGTGCTCGAACGGCTGCGTGCCCTCCAGGTCGTCGACAGCTTCTTCGTCCCCCGGCCGCTCCAGGAGGCCGCGCTCGAACTCGTCGGGGCACCGGCCTGGAGCCGTCATCTGCGGTCCTTGTCAGCCGAGTTGCGGGCCCGGCGCACCGCGATGACCGCGGCGCTCCGCCGCGGCCTGCCCGCTCTCGCGCTCCCGCACATCCCCGCGGGCGGGGGCAGCCTCTGGGTGGGCCTGCCCGGCACCGGAGCCGGCGGCGACGAGAGCGCCATGGTTTCCTCGGCCCTGCGCGCCGGTGTCGCCATCGCGCCGGGACGGCCGTACTTCTGCGCCGAACCCCCGGCGTCCCATGTCCGGTTGAGTTACGCGGCAGCCGCCGGAACGGCCGAGATCGCCGAGGGCGTACGGCGCCTGCGCACGGCCTGGGGAGGCGCCCTCGACGCGCCGGAGGCTAGTCTCCAGCCATGACGGAAACTCCCCAGCAGCGTTACGAGATCTCGTCCGACCCGTCCCGGCTGGATGCGGCCAGGATTCACAACTGGCTCTCCACCGACGCGTATTGGGCGCTCGGACGGACCCGGGAGCGCCAGGATCTGGCCATCGCCGGATCGCTCAACCTCGGCGCCTACGACCTCGCTTCGGGCGAACAGGTCGCGTATGCCCGGGTGGTGACCGACGGCGCCACCTTCGGCTGGCTGTGCGACGTGTACGTCGACCGCGCAGCCCGCGGCCACGGACTCGGCGCAAGGATCGTCGCCGCGGCGCGCGACCACCTCGCCGAGGCCGGCGTCCGGCGGGTCGTGCTGGCCACGGAGGACGCCCACGGCGTTTATGAGAAGGTCGGTTTCAAGCCGCTCGACAGCCCGGACAAGTGGATGTCCCTCAAGCTCGGCTGACCCGGAAGCGCTTCCGGCCGCGCTCTTGACCCGCGAGGCGATCGGCTCCACGATCGCGGCCATGAGTGTTCGAGTCTCACTCGTCGCCGCGGCGCGCAACTCTTCCCTGCTCGGTGAGCGCTTCGACGACGACCGGCCGCTCGACGAGGCCGGCTGGCACGAGGTGCAGTTCGCCGCCGCGGCCCTGATCCCCCTGGGGGCGGCCGAGCTGCGCTACTGCTCACCGACCGCCCGCAGCCGCGCCACCGGCCAGGCACTCGGCTTCGCCCCGATGGTCCAGCCCGCCCTGCGCGACTGCGACATGGGGCGGTGGCGCGGCTGCACCCTCGCCGACGTCACCGCGCGCGAGCCGGCGGCCGTGGACGCCTGGCTCACCGACCCGCGGTCCGCGCCGCACGGCGGCGAACCGCTGCTCGCCTTCATCTCCCGGATAGGGGGCTGGCTCGACACGCGTCCGGCCTGCGACGGGTCGATCGTCGCCGTCGCCGAACCGGCCGTCGTCCGGGCCGCCCTCGTCTACGCGCTGCGGGCCCCGCCGTCGACGTACTGGAACGTCGACGTCTGCCCGCTCTCCACCGTCACGCTGACCGGTCTGTCCCGCCGCTGGAGCCTCCGCCTCGAAACCGGGGCCCGCTGAGGGGGCGGCGTCCGGGAGATCGGCCCCGGCGGCCGGGATCGCCCTGGGCCACGTCATGAACCGGATGGGCCCGCACATCGCCGACGACCCGCGCGAGGCGGCGCTGGTCGAGGCGGCGAACTCCTCGCTCTGGCCGGTGCGGTGCCGGTCACGGCGCGGCCACCGGCGGGACCGGCTCGCCCTCGGTGTCGATGCGGGGGAGCATCCGGTCCAGCCAGCCGGGCATCCACCACGCGCTGCGGCCCAGCAGCGTCATCACGGCGGGTACCAGCAGCAGCCGGACGATCGTGGCGTCGATGAGCACACTGACCGCCAGCCCCAGGCCCACCATCTTGATCACGATGGTGTGGCTGAGGATGAAGGCGGCGAACACGCTGACCATGATCAGTGCGGCACAGGTGATCACCCGGGCGGTGATCTCCAGCCCGTGCGCCACGGCGCCCCTGCTGTCCCGGGTGCGCAGCCACGCCTCGTGCACGCGTGCGATCAGGAACACCTCGTAGTCCATGCTCAGGCCGAAGACGATCGCGAACATCATCATCGGCACATAGCTCTCGATGGGCACCGTCCCGGAGACGCCCAGCGCTGGCCCGCCCCAGCCCCACTGGAAGACCGCCACCACCACCCCGTACGAGGCCGCGATCGACAGCAGGTTGAGGACGGCGGCCTTCGCCGCGACCAGGACGCCGCGGAACACGATCAGGATGATGATGAAGGCCAGGCCGACCACGACGGCGATGATGAGCGGGAGGCGGCTGACGATGATGCCGAGAAAGTCCTCCTGGGCCGCGGTCGTTCCGGTCAGATAGGCGGACGCTTCGGTGCCGGACACCCCTTTCGGCAGAACGTCGTCCTTGAGGTGGTTGAACAGTGTGGTCGTGCCCGCGTCCTGCGGGGCCTCGGCGGAGACGGCGTTGCCGATGAGGAGGGCTCCGTCGTCCGTCGCCCGGAGCGGGCTCACGCCGGCCGCGCCGGGGACGTCGGCGAGCGTCTTCTGGAGACTGCTCGCCAGCGCCGAGCGGTCCGCGCCGGGCACCGCGCTCTGATCGACGACGAGGGTGAAGGGGCCGTTGGCGCCCGGCCCGAAGCCGGTGGAGATCAGATCGAACGCGCGCCGGTCGGTGAAGCTCGTCGGATCCGCTCCGTCGTCGATGTGTCCGAGGCGGATGGAGAACAGCGGGATCGCGAGGACCCCCACCACGACGAGCCCGGCGAGCAGGAACCACCAGGGCCGCCGCTCGACCCGCTGGGCGTACCGGTGCCAGCCGCCCTGCGACGCGGTGCCCGGCACGGCCCCGCCCTCGGCGACCGGCGGCCGTACCCGGTAGCGGTCGATGCGCCTGCCGATGAGCCCCAGCAGGGCGGGGACCAGGGTGACCGCGCCGATGACCGCGGTGATGACGGTGACCGCGGCGGCGGCCCCCAGCTTGCCGATGAAGCTCACCCGGGAGACGTACAGCCCGGCCAGCGCGACGATGACGGTGCAGCCGGAGACCAGCACGGCACGCCCGCTGGTGGCCGCGGCCCGGCCGGCGGCCCGGACCGGATCGCCGCCGTCCATGACGGTCTGACGGTGGCGGGTGATCAGGAACAGGGCGTAGTCGATCCCGACGCCCAGCCCGATCATGGTGGCGAGCGTGGGGGATACGCTCGCGAACGCGGTGGCCGCGGCCACCAGCGACAGGATGCTCAGCCCGACGACCACGCTGATGAGCGCGGTCAGCAGCGGGACACCGGCGGCGATGATGCTGCCGAATCCGATGAGCAGTACGACCACCGCGACGACGAATCCGATGGCCTCGCTGGTCAGGTCCTTGGTCTCGGGCCTGGCGAGCTCGCCCAGCGGTCCGCCGTACTCGACGTCCACCCCGGCGGTGCGCAGCGGTTTCACCGCCGTGTCGACCTGGTGGAGATAGGCGCGGTCCAGCGCGGTCGGGTTCACGTCGAACCGCACGGTGATGTACCCGATCGTGCCGTCCTTGGACAGTGCCGTGGACGTCGGCGCGGACGAGGAGGGCAACGGGTTCTGGGCGGACAGCACATGCGGCAGCTTCTGCAGGCTGCCCACTGCCTGGTCGACCTGGCTCCGCACATCGGTCAGGGGCTTGTGCGCGTCGTGCAGGACCACCTGCGCGCCGATGCCGCCCGCGGCGGGGTCGTGCGCCTTCAGCAGTTCGGCGCCGGTGTTCGACTGGGTGCCGGGCAGGCTGAAGTCGTCGGAGTACGTCCCCCCGAACGCACTCTGGAGGGCGTGCAGCCCACCGAGGGCGATCACCCAGGCAATGATGACCACGACGAAGTGGCGGGCACACCACTCGCCCAGCCGCAGCAGCCACCCCCCGCGCGGCTTCCCCGGTGCTGCGTAGGTGCTGCCGCTGGGCGGGGCCATGCGTTCTCCCGTAGCAAGGGACGGGCCGTTCAGCCGGGGCGCACCGCGTCCCTCATGTCCAATTGGAGAACGTAGATGTTGCTATGGGAGCCGGGGTCGCGACACGTGCGGCGGACCGGCCCGTTCCGTCGCACGGCCGGAACGAGGTGCCCGCCCGTACCGGCGGTCCGGGCATCGGGCCCCGGCACCGCGTCGTCGGGCCGCAGGACGTGCGGGGCCGGTCAGTCCTTCTCGTGTGCCGCGGCGATGAGCGTGAGCGCCTCGGTGATGGCCGTCTCCGCGGTCGCCTTGTCGAGGCCGAGGCCGGTCAGCAGCCCCGTACCGTCCTCGTGCTCCAGCAGGGCGAGCAGGATGTGCTCCGTACCGACGTAGTTGTGCCCCATCCGCAGCGCCTCGCGGAAGGTGAGCTCCAGCGCCTTGCGGGCATCGGCGTTGTAGGGGATGAGCTCGGGCAGCTCCTCCTCGGAGGCGGCCGGCAGTGCCTCGGTGGCGGCCTGGCGGACGGTGTCCAGAGGCACCCCCTGGGCCTTGATGAACGCCGCTGCGAGCCCTTCCGGCTCACTGAGCAGCCCGAGCACGAGGTGCTCGGTGCCGATCTCGCTGTTGCCCGCGGCGCAGGCCTCGTTCTGCGCGGCCATCACGACGTTCTTCGCGCGCGGGGTGAAGCGGCCGAAGCCCTGACTGGGGTCGAGGCCGGTCGGCTCGCCGGGGCCCTTGGCGACGAACCGCTTCTGTGCCGCCTGCCGGGTCACCCCCATGCTCTTGCCGATCTCCGTCCAGGAGGCGCCGGAGCGCCGCGCCTGGTCCACGAAGTGGCCGATCAGGTGGTCGGCCACTTCGCCGAGGTGGTCGGCGGCGATGACGGCGTCCTGGAGCTGGTCGAGGGCGTCGGGGTGGACCTTCTTGATGGCTGCGATGAGGTCGTCGAGACGGATCGGATGCGGGGGACCCGCTGGCTTCGTCATGTGTCAACTTTAGGTTGACAGTACTCCCGCTGTCAACCTTCCGTTGACAGCGGGGTGGGAGTGAGGGCGGCAGTGCCCCGGCCGGCCGCGGAAGCCCCCGATACGACGAACGCGCCGGCCGACGGTGTTCGTCGGCCGGCGCGTCCGGTCAGCTGTTCAGCCAGCGGGTCGGGATCAGAGCACCCCGGAGTCGGCGATGGTGACCTTCGCCTTGGTCCGGCCGCTCTGCGAGCCGAGACCCTCGATCTTGGTGACCAGGTCCAGGCTCTCCTGGTCGGCGACCTCGCCGAACACCACGTGCTTGCCGTCCAGCCACGACGTCACGATGGTCGTGATGAAGAACTGCGAACCGTTGGAGTTCGGTCCGCTGTTCGCCATGGAGAGCAGTCCGGGCTTGGTGTGGGCCAGCTTGAAGTTCTCGTCGTCGAACTTCGCGCCGTAGATGCTCTTGCCGCCGGTGCCGTCACCGCGGGTGAAGTCGCCGCCCTGGAGCATGAACTCGGGGATCACCCGGTGGAAGGACGAACCCTTGTAGCCGAAGCCGTGCTCGCCGGTCGCCAGCTGGCGGAAGTTCTCCGCGGTCTTGGGAACGACGTCGTCGTACAGATTGAAGACGATCCGCCCGGCGGGCTCGTCGTTGATGGTGATGTCGAAGTAAACCTTGCTCGTCATGGAACCATCCTGACATCCGGCCGTGCGGCCCCGACGGGCGGGCGCGGCGAAACGCCGCTCACGGGTGACGGGCCGGGCGCAGGTGGTCGAAGCGGGTGGTGCACGCGACAGCGGCCCCGCACCCGATCCCGCACCCGCCCCTTGCCGTCAGGCTCCGGTGCTGCCGTCGATCCGCTCGCGGAGCAGGTCGGCGTGGCCGCTGTGACGGGCGTACTCACCGATCATGTGCGTGTAGATCCACCGCAGGCTCACCTCGCCGCCCATGAAGGGAGCGGTGTCCTCCAGTGCCCGCGCGGCACAGTTGGCACGGGACAGGACGATCTCGCCCTGCCACGCCGTGAGGGCCTGTGCGAAGGAGGCGTCGGCGGAGATCTCGAAACCCCCGTCCTGGCCGTTGGAACCGGCCGGCGCGGCGTGGGTGGGCGGGGCGTCCTCGGCGGCGAGCACCCGGCGGAACCAGTTCCGCTCGACCTCTGTCAGGTGCTGGACCAGTCCCAGCAGCGTCAGCGACGACGGCGGCACGGAGGCGTCACGGACCTGCTCGTCGGCCAGCCCTTCGCACTTCACGCCCACGGTGGCCCGGTAGAAGTCGAGCCAGCTCTCCAGATTGGTGCGTTCGTCGGCGTTCAGGGGCGGCATCGGGCGTTCGGTGTGCGTCATGATCACCGATCGTGTCACCCGGGTCTGACATTGATGCCGTTACGGCCGTCGGCGGGGCTTTCCGCGCTTGGCGCCCGCGGCGCCCTTGGCCCCCCGGGAGCCCTTCGTCCCCTTCGCGCCTCCGGAGCCGCTCCGGGCACCCTTCCCCGCGGCCGCGCCGGCTGCGGGCTTGCGCCGGGCACCGCCGGTCTCCGGGGCCTTGCGCTTGGGCTGCGCCGTGGGTGCCGTACTGCGGCCCCGGGTGCTGTTCACCGTCCGCCCGCGGACGATCCCGATGAAGTCCTCCACCAGATCAGTGGTCCGGTCCTCCGGCCACGACAACGCGATGCGTGACTCGGGTGCGCCCGAGAGCGGCCGGTACGTGAGGTCCTTGCGGTGGTGCAGGCGGGCGAGCGACTGCGGGACGGCGAGGACGCCCACCCCGGCCGCCACCAACTCGATGGCGTCCGCCGTCGTGGCCGGGCGCTCGATCGCGGGCAGGCCGGGCAGGTCGTCCCAGCCGAGGGTGTCGTCCAGCGGATGCAGCACGATCTCGTCGGCCAGGTCCTCGACGGAGATCTCGTCGACCGCCGCCACCACGTGGTCCTTGGGGATCACGACCACGGTCGCCTCGGTGTAGAGGGGGATCGCGCTGAGGTCCGTCCGGCCGACCGGCAGCCGGACGAAACCCGCGTCGGCGCCGCCACCGAACAGCAGGTCCGACGCCTCGGCGGCGGGCACCGCGACGAGGGTGAGGGGGACGCCGGGCAGGCGCTCGTTCCAGATCCGCACCCACTTGGTGGGCGTCACCCCCGGGACGTACGCGAGCCGGAACGAAGGGGTTGCTTCCGAGCCTGTCACCCCGCCAGGTTACCGGTCGTGGTCAGCGGCGGCGCACACGCTCGATACTCTTGACCCCATGACGTCGCACCAGACCACCCAGACAATGAAGCCCGCGACCGCGGCGAAGAAACTGGGTGTGTACCTCGAGGCCACCCCCACCGAGTTCCAGGAGGGTGTCGTCTCGCGCACCGAGCTGGCGGCACTCCAGTCCGATCCGCCCGAGTGGCTGCAGGAGCTGCGAAACAACGGCCCGCACCCCCGACCGGTGGTCGCCGCCAAGCTCGGCATCTCCATCTCCGGCCTCGCGCGCGGCGGTGTCACGGACGCCCTCACCACGGAGCAGATCGACGCGCTGAAGCAGGACGACCCCGAGTGGCTGCGCAAGGAGCGCGCCATCCAGGCCGAGGTCCGCAAGGAGACGGTGCGCATCAAGGAGCGGAACGCGGAGCGCAGCAGCAAGGCGCAGGAGCCCCGTTCCTGACCCCGGCCGCTGAAACCGCGATGTGGGTGGCCCTCGTTCCGTTCGACCGGAACGAGGGCCACTCACATGTCGTTGCGGCGGCCGGGAATCACGGCGGGGGCTGGGCCCGGGAAGGCGCCCGTCGTGGTCAGGCCGGAGGCGGCGCCGCGCAGGGACCGCACCGCACCGCCGTCCACGGCCGCGTCGAGGCCCTCGTCGGGGCGGTGGAGACCGCCCCCGCGAGCGTTCAGCGAGCGGCGAGGAGCGTCAGCGTGTCGATCACGCGGTTCGAGAAGCCCCACTCGTTGTCGTACCAGGCGGACACCTTGATGTGGCGCCCGTCGACCCGGGTGAGCGCCGAGTCGAAGATCGACGAGGCGGGGTTGCCCGTGATGTCCGACGACACGAGGGGGTCGTCCGAGTATTCGAGCACGCCTGCCAGCGGCCCCTGCGCCGCGGCCCGGTACGCCGCCAGCACCTCGTCGCGCGTCACATCACGGGCCACGGTGGTGTTGAGCTCGACGATCGAGCCCACCGGAACCGGCACGCGGATGGAGTCGCCCGACAGCTTGCCGTCGAGATTCGGCAGCACGAGGCCGATCGCCTTGGCGGCGCCCGTCGTCGTCGGCACGATGTTGACCCCGGCGGCGCGGGCGCGGCGGGCGTCGCGGTGCGGGCCGTCCTGGAGGTTCTGCTCCTGCGTGTAGGCGTGCACCGTCGTCATGAAGGCGTGCTCGATGCCGGCGAGCTCGTCGAGCACCGCGGCCAGCGGCGCGAGCGCGTTGGTCGTGCACGAGGCGTTCGATACGACCGTGTGCAGAGCGGGGTCGTACGCGTCGGTGTTGACGCCGTACGCGAGCGTGACGTCCGCGCCGTCCGACGGCGCCGCGACAAGCACCCTTCTCGCGCCCGCGTCGAGGTGGGCACGGGCCGCCTTGGCCGACGTGAAGCGGCCGGTCGCCTCCAGCGCGATGTCGACGCCCAGCTCGGCCCACGGCAGCCGTGCCGGTTCCCGCTCGGCGAGCACCTTGATGCGGCGTCCGTCGACGACGAGGGTGTCCCCGTCCACGGTCACCGGGCGTCCGAGCCGGCCGGCCGTGGTGTCGAACGCCAGCAGACGCGCCAGAGTGGCGGGCTCCGAGAGGTCGTTGACGGCGACGACTTCGAGGTCGCTGTCGCGTTCGAGCAGCGCGCGCAGCACGTTGCGTCCGATGCGGCCGAATCCGTTGATGGCGATGCGAGTCATGTGAGAGTCCCTTCTCCTCGTCCTCAGCATCGCGCTCGCCGGACCGCCTTGACAGCGGCCTGAACGCCATGGTCCGTAAGGATCTCGCCACCCGGCCGCGGGCTATTCACCCCGGGCGAAGGTGCGCCGGTACTCGCTCGGTGTGGTGCCGAGTATGCGCTGGAAGTGCAGCCGCAGATTCGCACCGGTGCCGAGGCCGACATCGGCGGCGATCTGCTCGACGCCCCGCTCCGACCGCTCGAGCAGCTCACGGGCCACGTCGATCCGGGCCCGCATGACCCACTGCATCGGGGTGTAGCCCGTGTCCTCGGCGAACCGTCGCGAGAACGTGCGGGGCGACACCGCCGCGTGCCGGGCCAGCGCCTCAAGGGTGAGGGGTTCGCCGAGCCGGTGCAGCGCCCACTCGCGGGTGGCGGCGAACCGTTCGCCGAGCGGCTCGGGCACGCTGCGCGGCACGTACTGGGCCTGACCGCCGCTGCGGTAGGGCGCCGCGACCAGGCGCCGGGCCGCGTAGTTCGACGCGGCCACCCCGAGGTCGCCGCGCAGCACGTGCAGGCACAGGTCGATGCCCGACGCGGCGCCCGCCGATGTCAGCACGCCGCCCTCGTCGACGAACAGGACGTTCTCATCGACCCGGACGAGCGGGTACTTGGCCGCGAGGGCCCTCGTGTAGTGCCAGTGGGTCGTGGCGCGGCGGCCGTCGAGGAGGCCCGTGGCGGCGAGGGCGAAGGCGCCGGTCGAGATCGCGGCGAGGCGCGCGCCCCGGTCGTGGGCGGCGATCAGCGCGTCGATGACGGGCTGTGGCGGGTCGTCACGGTCGGGGAACCGGTAGCCGGGCACGAAGACGATGTCGGCCCATTCGAGCGCGTCGAGCCCATGGGTGACGTAGTACGACAGGCCGTCGCCGCCGGCCACGAGGCCGGGTGCCGCACCGCACACCCGTACCTCGTACGGCATGCTCGCGCGGGTCGTGAAGACCTGGGCGGGAATGCCGACATCGAGTGGCTTCGCGCCCTCGAGCACGAGGACGGCGACGTGATGCAGGCGGGCGGCTGGCATGGAAAGGGAGCGTACGCGGCAGTCGGCGTCCCCTGCGGACGGCAAAGGCTGAGGAGGGGATATCCACTCCTCGCCGCCAAGGCCAGGGCCAGGACCTGCGGGCTCCTCGGGCCGGTGCGGCGGCGAACACGGCCGAGGCCGGCCACGACAACCGCAACAGCGAGGAGAGCGCGGTCTCCCCCGGAATCGGCGACCGCTCGCGGCAGAGTGGAGACATGAACGCAGACGACAGGAACATCCTGACCCGATCACGCGTGGCGACCAGACTGCCGGCTCAGGACCTGGACCGGGCGCGGCGCTTCTACTCCGAAACGCTCGGACTGGATCCCGTCGACGAACGGCCGGGTGGGCTGCTGTACCGGTGCGGGGGCGTGGACTTCGTGGTGTTCCGTTCGACGGGAGCCTCGTCCGGAGCCTTCACCCAGATGGCGTGGGAGGTCGACGACATCGAGACGGTCGTGGCGGAGCTGAGGCGTCGAGGCGTGGAGTTCGAGGACGTCGACGCGCCCGGACTCCGTACGCGGGGCGGGATCGCCGAGGTCGAGGGGAACTACCCGAGCAAGGGCGCGAGGGGCGAACGTGGCGCCTGGTTCCGTGACAGCGAGGGAAACCTGCTGGGCATCGGCGAACTGGTCATGTGACAAGGAGCGGTCGTGGGCCCGTCCGCCGCACGTCATGGGCGTGGCGGCCGCGCCCCGGGCTGAGGCCTGAGCGCGTCGCTACGTGACTTCGGCGCAACAGCACCTTCAGCAGCCCCGGACCACGCGGAACGCGGGTCGGACGGCCCTGCGCGCGGACACGTGGGTCAGAGGGACGAAGTCCGTGCCGTGCAGCCCTGGACCCCCGTCGTCGAACCAGCCCTTGGGGGACGAGGTGACGTTGTGGTCGTTGACCGCAGCGAGTGCGGCTGCGGAGAGTGTGGCTTCGGCCAGACACGTTGGTTCCCTCGTTGAGCAGGGGCAACGGCAGGGGCAGGGGGTGGTTGCGCCCCGGTGGAACCGCTCCGGCACCTACGCCGGGCCAGGCCCTGACCGCGACAGAGCATGTGCGTTCTGACGCAAAACCCCTGCGGCACAGGCGCGTTGCTGCTCAGTACGGGCTCAGGTCCATGACAAGGTGGCTAATGTGATCAAGTGACAGAATTCAACGTCCTTGGTGACAGCACACAATGGCAGAAGGACTTCGAGCAGCGGCTGCGCGCCTCGTACACGGCGGCCGGGCTCGGTGCGGCCGCGACGGAGCGCATGGTGGGCGACATCCGCGCAGGCACCGGCGACTGGACGGTCGCCGGGATCACGGACGCCGGGACCCGGGTGGGATACGTCGCCGTGGTCGTGGCCGGCGACGACCCGTTCGCGGGCCGCATCGCTGACCTCCACGTCGAGGCACGCCACGTCGGCCGGGGACACGAGGAGGCCGCCCGGGACTGGGCGGAGCGATGGTGCGCGGAGCGCGGCGCGCGCAGGCTGGACATACGGCTCATCGAGCCCGCAGGCGAGCTGTTCGACGACTACGGCGTCCGGGGCCAGCTCAGGGCGCGACACATCGGCTCCCCGCCGGAACCGGTCGAAGGCGTCACCGTGCGGCCGATGACGCAGGCCGAGTACCCCGAGTGGCTCGCCTCCGAGAAGCTCGCCTACGTCGGCGACATCGTCCGGGCGGGAGCCACGAGCCCCGAGGACGCCGCACGCAAGTCCGACGACGACTTCGCCAAGCTGATTCCCGAGGGCCTGGCGACGCCCGAGACCACGCTGCTGGTGCTTGAGGCGGCGGGCGAGCGGATCGGTACCGGCTGGTTGAAGCACGGCCACCTCCCGGGGGCCACGTATGGCTACTCGCTGCACATCGACGAGCGGTACCGCGGCAAGGGGTACGGCCGGGCCGCGATGGCGTCCGGCGAACAGGCGACGCTCGCAGCCGGTGACTCGGTGCTGATGTTCACCGTGTGGGGCGGCAACGAGGTGGCGATGAGCCTGTACACGAGCGTCGGCTACCGGATCGTGGAGGAGTACCGCTCCCTCGGCCTTCCCCGCTCCGTGGCCTGAGGCCCGGCCGTCCCGTTGGGCGACGATGTCCGAAGCCGACGGCGTCGCCCCTCGCGATCACGTGTGTGCTGAGTACGCGAACTCATGTGCGACAGGGGGTCGCCTGCCAGGCTCCGCGGTATGACGAGTGGCAGAAGCGCGCTGACGGCCCTGCATCTCTTCCTGGTCTGGGCGACGATGGCGGTCACGGTGCCGACGCTCGGGTTCGGGTTGCTGCTGACCGCGTGGGGCGGTGGGGCCGGTGCGGCGGTGCCGGTGCTCGCGCTGGGATTGCCGCTGGCGGTGGGCCTGCTGGCCACGGCGGGTATCCCGGTGCGGGCCGTGGTGCCGCAGTGCGACTCCGTGCCGCAGCGGCTCGGCTGGGCGGTCATGGTCTTCGTCCTGGGCACGCTCGGCGTCCTGGCGGGGCTGGCTGCCTACGGTGGGGACGTCGATCTGGGGAGCGCCGGTACCCGCTTCGCGCTGACGGGCGTGCCGTACGTCGTGGCCGCGGCGCTCTTCGTACCGAGCCGGTGGGTGCGGCTGGGGGCTGTGGCCGTCCTGGCGGCCGCGGTGGCCTACGGGGGCTTCGTCGGCCCGGCGCAGTCTCAGCAGCGCCGGCACGACGCGGAGGTCGCGCGCTACCGGGAACACGCGGAACTGCTGTACCTGGGTGCCGCACCGGCCGGAATGCAGGTGTCCCGTGCCGAGGCCGGGCCCGCCCGCTTCAGTGTCGAATACCGCCCCGTCCGGCAGGACGAGGCGGCGTACGCGGACCTCAACGTGCGCTCGACGCTCTCTCCGGCACCGCGATGCCCCGAGCTGGTGGAGAAGGACGTTTCCTGCACGGTGGACGCGCACGGCACCATGCGTATGGTCCGCACCTTCCCCGGCGGCCGTGCCGTCACCCTCACCCGCCACCTCCAAGGCGCCGAGGCCGAGGTCACCAGCCAGACCCTCGGCGAACCGGCGCTACGCCGTCTCCTGGACACGCTGCACCCGCTGTCGGGCACCGAACTGGCGCAACTGATGCGGGAGAAGAAGATCGACCGCAGGCTCTGAGGCCCGCTCACGGCCAGCCGTGCGGCCCCGGCCCCCGGACGGTGCCCGGGGCCGCGCCACCCGGCACAGCGGTCACGGCGTCGGCGATGTGGTCGGCGTCGAAGGCGTGCCGCATACCCAGGGCGTGGGCGGCGACCCCGATGCCGATCCCGAACGTCTTCTCCCCGAGGGTGTAGTGCTCGGGCGTGACGATCCAGACCAGGGTGAACCAGCCGATCACATGCAGGGCCGCGATGAAGGCGGCCATCCCCGCCATCCGCCGCCACTCGGCCCGGGCCATCGAACCGGCCAGCCGCCGCAGGCGGGAGCGGGTGGCGACCGTCGGGCGGGAGGGGCTGCCCATACGCGCTTTCTTTCGCTTCGCCCCCGATACCTATCGCGTAATACTCGCTATTGCAATTTATGTGCAATAAATCCGTGACGATGTTGGTGCTCCTGGCGGAGCGCGTACGCGGCATCCCGGGCCAGGTCCGTCACCGTGTGTCGCGCTGCCGGAGAAGGTACGCCGCGGTCAGTGCGACGGCGCGGTCCCCGTCATGCGACAGCTCCTCCAGGGCGCGTGACGCCCGCGCCCCCGGGATGCCCGCCAGTGCCTGGGTCAGCCGCCCGCGCGCGGGCGCTTGTGCGGTGTCGTGGGCGAGGCGGTCGACGAGCCCGGCCGCGAGCCGGTCCGCCGTCGCGGTGTCGCTCGCCAGCACGCTCAGCGCGTCGGCCGCGTCGGTGTCGTTCCGTCCCTCCACGATCATGTCGATGAGCGTCGGGACCGCATCGGCCGCACCGCGTGTCCCCAGTGCCAGAGCCGCATGCCCGCGGACCACGGCGTCGGGGCTCGCGAGAGCATCCCGCAGTCGTGCGGTGGCCTCATCGCCGGGCAGCTCGGCCAGGGACTGAACGGCGCGTTCCCGCACCGCGGGCACCGGCGAGCCGAGGCCCTCCGCCAGCAGGGCCGGGCCGCTGTCGCCCGACCGCGCCAGCGCCCATCGGATGGCCCCGGCAACGTTCGGCTCCGTCTCGCTCAGTGCCGCCTCGACCAGGGCGTCCACCGGCACCGGAGCCCCGTCGGCCGACGCGAGGGCCGCACGCTGGCGGGCGTCGGGGCTCTTGGACCCCAGTGCCTGGAGGAGCGCGACGACCTGGAGGACGTCCCCCCACCCGGCGGGTTCCGCGGCATCGATCCGGCGCAGCCGGGTGAGCAGCTCGGTCTCCGCGGCGATGCGTTCGCGCGTCTGGCGGACGAGGCCGTCGACGAGCGCCGATGGCGTGAAGCCGGGATCGTCGAGCGCACGCCCGACCTCACGCAGCGACAGCCCCAGCGACCGCAGGCTCTCGATGTGGAAGACCCGCCGGATGTCCTCCCCGGAGTACTCCCGGTAGCCGGAGCCGGTACGGCCCAAAGGGCGCACCAGGCCGAGTGACTCGTAATGCCGGAGCATGCGGGCACTGACCCCGGACCGCCGCGCCACCTCACCGATCAACACGTCCTGTCATCCCTCCTGTCCGGATCCGCCGAGGGCCACGACGCGCTTCGCCTCCTCGATCGCGAAATCGAATCCGGTGTCAGGGTCACCCAGCAGCCGTTGGGTGGCGAGCGCGTGCGCGCGCACGCGCGGGTCGGGGGCCGTTGCCGCGGCACACAGAGCCGGCGCGACCGCTTCCCCCAGCGCGACCAGCGCCCGGCTGAGACTCAGCTGCGTCTCCCGCCCGCCACGCCCGAGCTGCGTCGCCAGCGCCGCGGCCAGTACGGACTCCTCGCCCTCCGGTACGAGCAGGACCGCGGCCCGCCACGCGCTCCGCGCCACCTCGTCGTCGGCGTCGCTCAGAAGCGTCCGCGTGATCACCGGCCACGCCTGCCGGTCCCCGATCTTGGACAGCGTGTGCAGCGCCTGGCTCCGTGCCTGAGTGCGCTCCGAGCGCACTTCGCCGAGCAGCCCGGGAAGTGTCATGGACACCGGGTGGCGGGTGAGTGCCCAGGTCAGCATGTCGCGGACGAAGAACTCGGGCTCGATCGCACATCGCTCGATGAGCTTGTCGACGAAGCGCGGGTCGGGCGTCGTGCCGACCTCCAGAGCAGCCCGCAGGCGCACGGACGAACGGCCGTCCGCCAACCCCTGGAGCGCTCGTGCCGCATGAGCGTCCTGATTCGTGATCGTCATCGAGACCACCTCCTTGGCCGGCAGTGAAGACCCTGCCACCGTGTCAAGGTCAAATGATCGGGTCTCCCGGGGCTGTTGCCGCCTTCGTCGGCTTCTCGGTCCGGTTGACGCCAACGACGACGATCGACGGTGTGGTCGACACCGGTCACGCCGCTCCCTCGGCCTCTCGTCGCCCCTGTCGTTCAGCCGGCCAACAGCCTCTGGGTGTGCAGGTGGAGCCGCCGAGCTTCCTCGATCGTGAACCCGGGGCCGTGCGGGTCGAGTGGCACGCCCCGCACGAAGGCGCTGAGCGGCGCGGCGGGTGGGTCGTCCAGCACCTTCAGGATCGGGGCCATGGCCTCCTGGACCGACTGGGCGGACCGGCGGATGGTGTCGATCTGCGCCATGACATCCGGCGTGTACTGCCCCGAGAAACTGGTGTTGACTGTTCCCGGGTTGAGCAGTACGTACCGGACCTTCGTCCTCGGTCGGGTTTGCGTGAAGGCGACGCCGAGCAGGTCGTTGAGCCGCCCGCCCTGCATCAGCGCCCGGTGCCCGTCGTACTCCCGTGCAAGCTGCAGGTCCTCCCAGTGGATCTCTCCTTCGCCGCCGGGCCCGGCGATGTTGAGGATGACCGGGTTGTCGGCGGATTCGAGCAGGTGGGCCAGCCCGTGGCTCAGTACGAAGCGGCTGAGGTAGAAGTGGGCGAAGGTGTTCTCGAAGCCTTCGGCGGTGACCAGGCGGGTGGTCCGGAAGTGCCGGGCGCACAGCACCAGGGCGTCGACCTTCGCAAAGGACGACCTGATGCTGTCGACCACCGCTCCGGTCCGGGACAGCCGGCTCAGGTCGGCGTGTATGAAGTGTGCCCGCGCGACCGCGCCACGTTGTGCCGCGGCGTCGAGCCATGCCTTGCCTTTGTCCGCGCTGCGCCCGACGATCACCACCTCCTGCCCTTCTTCCAGGTACCTCTGGGCGACGGCCCTGCCGATGCCGTCTGTGCCGCCGGTGATGACGTAGGTCTTCATCAGGGTGCTCCTTTGCCGCGCCTCCGGCTCACAGGAAGCGGGACGCGATCTTTTCGGCGGTGACGTGAACGGTGACCAGTTCCGGGAGGGGGGCGTACGACTCCGGGTGGGGTTCGGTGTAGGTCTTGTCGGTGTACTTGACCGCCAGTTCGTCCATGCGTTCGCGACTGCCCGCGCTCTCGAGCCGGGCGGTGCCGCTGATCACCGCGTATCCGTACGGTTCGTCCGGCGGGTTGACCGACAGGCTCAGCCGCGGGTCGCGCCGCAGATTGCGCACTTTGAGCTTGTCGACGCCGGTCACGAAGAAGAGGCCGTCGCCGTCCCTCCCCACCCAGACCACTGACTGGTGCGGACTCCCGTCGGGCCGAAGGGTCGCCACGGTGACGAAGATCCTGGAATCGAGGGTTTCCTTCAGTTTCTCGGACATGCGGACCGGGCTCACGCGGGGCTCCTGGAACGAGGGATGACGCGACGCGGTCGCGCCGGGACAACTAAACACCACAACACTGTGGCAGTTGGCCTGCGAATTGCAATAGGGGAGCCGCAGTTGATGGCTCACCGGCCCCAGAGCTGCGTATGCTCCAGTCGCGATGAGAGCTGACGCGGCACGTAACCTGGAGGCGGTCCTGCAGACCGGTGCGCGCCTGCTCGCGCGTGACCCCGGCACGAGCATCGCGGCGATCGCAGCGGCGGCGGGCGTCGACCGACGTACCGTCTACCGTCGCTTCGAGACCCGTGAGGCACTCATGGCCGCTGTCTACGCGGCCAAGCTCGATGCCTGTGAGAAGGTCGTCGCCGAGGCGCGGCTGACCGAGGCTCCCGTGATGGTTGCGCTGCACAGGTATGCGGAGGGCATCATCACCGTCAGCAGGCGTTGGCCGGTGGACGTGCGGCAGATGCGGGACGAGGCCGCCGCCGCCCGCCTCTGCCGACTGATCGGGCAACTCGACGCCTTCATGGACCGCGCGGTGCGCGAGAGCGTCATCCGCCCCGGCCTTCCACTCCGCTGGGCCCGCTCCCAGCTCATTCACCTCACCAGCATCGCCTCACACGAGATGCCGGAGCTGACCACCGCTCAGGGAGCTGACATGGTGGTTCATTCGCTGATCACCGGACTCGGCCCCGCCTGACGGCGCGGCCTCGCAACGCGGACCGACAGGCTTGCCACCGTGGTGTTCCGGCGTCGCGCCCAGCCCGGCTCGGACGGAGTCGTTGTACTCGTCCTGTGCCGTCGTCGCGCTGACCCAGCGGTGACGGACGGCCCCGGTGTGATCCTCGGATGCACTGTGACTCGGCAGGTGAACGACATGGTCGCTGCCCCACGGTCCAATACTCACGCTCGGGCGGGCCGACTCAAGCGCTCGGTCACATCGGGATCCGGCCACACTGATCCATTTCTTTGCATAAAAGTGCAACGCTGCGTATAGTCATGCCATCAACGAGGAGGATTTCGATGGTGGTACGTGCAGCGGTGGCAGGGGCGAGCGGATACGCCGGCGGGGAGCTGCTCCGTCTTCTGCTGGTCCACCCGGAGGTCGAGATCGGGGCCCTCACCGCGAACTCCAACGCGGGACAGCCGCTCGGGGCGTTGCAGCCGCATCTGCGGCCGCTCGCCGGGCGGGTGCTTCAGCCGACCACGCCCGAGGTGCTCGCCGGGCACGACGTGGTGTTTCTCGCGCTGCCGCACGGACAGTCCGCCGCCGTGGCGGAGCAGCTCGGTGACGAAGTGCTCGTGGTGGACATGGGGGCCGACTTCCGGCTCAGGGACGCCGCGGACTGGGAGAAGTTCTATGCCTCGCCGCACGCGGGAACCTGGCCGTACGGCCTGCCCGAGCTGCCCGGTGGGCGGGCCGGGCTGGCGGGGAGCAAGCGTATCGCGGTGCCCGGCTGCTACCCCACCGCCGTGTCGCTCGCCCTCTTCCCGGCGTACGCGGCCCAGCTCGCCGAGCCCGAGGCCGTGATCGTCGCCGCCTCCGGGACCTCCGGCGCGGGCAAGGCGGCCAAGCCGCATCTGCTCGGGTCCGAGGTGATGGGCAACATGTCGCCGTACGGCGTCGGCGGTGTCCACCGGCACACGCCCGAGATGATCCAGAACCTCAGCGCCGCGGCCGGTGAGCCGGTGACGGTCTCCTTCACGCCGACCCTCGCGCCGATGCCCCGCGGCATCCTCGCCACGTGCAGCGCGAAGGCCAGGCCGGGTGTGCGTGCCGAGGCGCTCCGCACCGCGTACGAGAAGGCCTTCGCGGACGAGCCGTTCGTCGATCTGCTGCCCGAGGGGCAGTGGCCCGCGACCGCCGCCGTGTACGGCTCCAACGCCGTCCAGATCCAGGTCGCGTACGACGAGGCCGCCGGGCGGATCATCGTCATCAGCGCCATCGACAACCTCGCCAAGGGCACCGCGGGCGGCGCCCTGCAGAGCATGAACATCGCCCTCGGACTTCCCGAGGACACAGGTCTTTCCACGATCGGAGTCGCACCGTGAGTGTCACGGCAGCACAGGGGTTCTCGGCGGCGGGCATCGCCGCCGGAATCAAGGAGAGCGGCAACCCGGACCTGGCCCTCGTGGTCAACAACGGTCCGCGTCGCGCCGCCGCGGGCGTCTTCACCTCCAACCGTGTCAAGGCCGCTCCCGTCCTCTGGTCGGAGCAGGTACTCAAGGGCGGCGAGGTGACCGCCGTCGTCCTCAACTCCGGCGGCGCCAACGCCTGTACGGGACCGCAGGGCTTCCAGGACACCCACACCACCGCCGAGAAGGCCGCCGAGGTCCTCAAGGGCCACAGCGCCGGTGAGATCGCCGTCGCCTCGACCGGACTCATCGGTCTGCTGCTGCCCATGGACAAGCTCCTGCCGGGCATCGAGAAGGCCGCGGCGGTACTGAGCGAGCACGGCGGCGAGAAGGCCGCCATCGCCATCAAGACCACCGACACCGTGCACAAGACGGCCGTCGCCGGCGGTGCCGGCTGGACCGTCGGCGGGATGGCCAAGGGCGCGGGCATGCTCGCGCCCGGCCTCGCCACCATGCTCGTCGTGCTCACCACCGACGCCGACGTGGACGCCGCCGGGCTCGACACCGCGCTGCGCGACGCGACCCGCACCACCTTCGACCGGATCGACTCCGACGGCTGCATGTCCACCAACGACACCGTGCTGCTGCTGGCCTCCGGGGCCAGTGGAATCACCCCGGATCAGGGGGAGTTCGCCGAGGCCGTACGGGCCGTCTGCGACGACCTGGCCCGGCAGCTGATCGGCGACGCGGAAGGCGCGTCCAAGGACATCCGGATCGAGGTCGTCAACGCCGCGACCGAGGACGACGCCGTCGAGGTGGGCCGCTCCATCGCCCGTAACAACCTCCTCAAGTGCGCCATCCACGGCGAGGACCCCAACTGGGGTCGGGTGCTGTCCGCCATCGGTACGACGAAGGCGGCCTTCGAGCCGGACGAGCTGAACGTCGCCATCAACGACGTCTGGGTCTGCAGGAAGGGCGGCGTCGGCGAGGACCGCGACCTCGTCGACATGCGCTACCGGGAGGTCAGGATCACCGCCGACCTCGCCGCGGGCACCGAGTCGGCCGTCATCTGGGCCAACGACCTCACCGCGGACTACGTCCACGAGAACAGCGCGTACAGCTCATGACCGCCGCGCGGAAGCACACCGCACTCCCGAAGGCGCAGATCCTCATCGAGGCGCTGCCCTGGCTGACCCGGCACAACGGCAAGACCGTCGTCATCAAGTTCGGCGGCAACGCCATGATCGACGAGGAGCTGAAGGCGGCCTTCGCGCAGGACGTCGTCTTCCTGCGGCACGCGGGCCTCAAGCCCGTCGTCGTGCACGGCGGCGGCCCGCAGATCAGCGCCCAGCTCGACAAGCAGGGCCTGGTCAGTGAGTTCAAGGCCGGTCTGCGTGTCACCACGCCCGAGGCGATGGACGTCGTACGGATGGTGCTCGCCGGACAGGTCCAGCGCGAGCTCGTCGGCCTGCTCAACCAGCACGGACCGCTCGCCGTCGGCATGACCGGCGAGGACGCCCACACCATCACCGCCACCCAGCACCGGCCCGTCATCGAAGGCGAGGCCGTCGACATCGGCCGGGTCGGCGAGATCACCGCCATCGACACCGGGGCCATCCAGGCGCTGCTGGACGACGGCCGTATCCCGGTCATCTCCTCGATCGCCCGCTCCGCCGACGACAACCACGTCTACAACGTCAACGCGGACACCGCGGCCGCCGCGCTCGCCGCCGCGCTGAACGCCGAGACGCTGATGGTCCTCACCGATGTCGAGGGCCTCTACGAGGACTGGCCCAACAGCGACGACGTGATCAGCCGCCTCACCGCCACCGAACTGGAGAAGCTCCTGCCGGAGCTCTCCAGCGGAATGGTGCCCAAGATGCAGGGCTGTCTGCACGCCGTGCGCAACGGCGTCGAGACCGCCCGGGTCATCGACGGGCGGGTCCAGCACTCGATCCTGCTGGAGATCTTCACCGACGAGGGAATCGGCACGATGGTCGTGCCCGACGCACAGGGGGAAGCATGACCAACGCGGAGCTCTCGCACCGCTGGAAGACCGCGCTGATGGATAACTACGGCACCCCGAAGCTGTCCCTCGTCAGCGGATCCGGCGCCTACGTCCAGGACGCCGACGGCACCCGGTACCTCGACTTCGTCGGCGGCATCGCGGTGAACGCGCTGGGCCACGCCCACCCCGCGGTCGTCGAGGCGGTCTCCACCCAGATCGCCTCGCTCGGCCACGTCTCCAACCTCTTCATCGCCGAACCGCCCGTCGCGCTCGCCGAGCGGCTGCTCCAGCTCTTCGGCCGCACCGGCAAGGTCTTCTTCTGCAACTCGGGCGCCGAGGCGGTCGAGGCCGCGTTCAAGATCGGCCGGCTGACCGGGCGCGGCCACATGGTCGCCACCGACGGCGGCTTCCACGGCCGCACCATGGGCGCCCTCGCGCTCACCGGCCAGCCCACGAAGCGGGATCCGTTCCTCCCGCTGCCCGGTGACGTCACCCATGTCCCGTACGGGGACGTCGAGGCGCTGCGGGCCGCGGTGACCACCGACACCGCGCTGCTGATCATCGAGCCGATCCAGGGCGAGAACGGTGTGGTCGTCCCGCCCAAGGGTTATCTGGAGGCGGCCCGGGAGATCACCCGGGCCACCGGCACCCTGCTCGTGCTCGACGAGGTGCAGACCGGGATCGGCCGGTGCGGCACCTGGTTCGAGCACCAGGCCCACCAGGGCGTCGAGCCCGATCTGGTCACCCTCGCCAAGGGGCTCGGCGGCGGACTGCCGATCGGCGCCACGGTGGCGTTCGGCGCGGCTGCCGACCTGCTGGAGCCCGGCCAGCACGGCACGACGTTCGGCGGCAACCCGATCGCCTGCGCAGCCGGACTCGCGGTCCTGGACACCCTGGCCGCCGACGGCGCGCTGGACAACGTGAAGCGGCTCGGTGAGCGGATCCGGGAGGGCGTGGAGGGTCTGGGGCACCCCTTGGTCTCCCATGTCCGGGGCTCCGGCCTGCTGCTGGGTATCGTGCTCACCGAGCCCCTCGCCCCCCAGGTGCAGCAGGCGGCTCAGGGAGCCCGACTCCTGGTGAACGCACCCGCACCCGATGTCGTACGGCTGATGCCGCCGCTGATCATCGGTGACGCGGAGGTGGACACGTTCCTTCAGGCACTTCCCGGCGTACTCGACGCGGCACAAGGACGATCCGGAAAATGACGTTCCGGAGAATGAGGCGACGACGATGACCGAGGCGCAGGAATCCGAGCACGGCGGGCCGTCCGTGCCGCAGACCCGCACGGCACGCCACCGCCGGATCGTGGACATCCTGAACCGGCTGCCGGTGCGCTCGCAGAGCCAGCTGGCCAAGCTCCTCGCGGACGACGGACTGAGCGTCACCCAGGCGACGCTCTCCCGGGATCTGGACGAACTGGGTGCGGTGAAGATCCGCAACACCGGCGGCGAGCTGATCTACGCGGTGCCGAGCGAGGGCGGTTTCCGCACCCCGCACGCACCGCTCGGCGGCTCCGCGAAGGAGGAGCGGATGCGGCGCCTCTCCGCCGAACTGCTCATCTCGGCGGAGGCCTCGGCCAACCTCGTGGTGCTGCGCACGCCTCCGGGCGCCGCCCAGTTCCTCGCCTCGTCCATCGACCAGGCCGAACTGCACGACATCCTCGGCACCATCGCCGGTGACGACACACTGATGCTGATCAGCCGCGACCCGGCGGGCGGACAGGCGCTCGCCGACCATCTGCTGCGGCTCGCACAGAACGACCGCTGACGGTCAGTAACGCGTGATCGCGGTCGGGCCCGAGCGGGTTCCGATCGCGAGGTGCGGATGACGGGCCGGATCGGCCCAGGCCAGGATCCGGTCCATCGCGACCGCCGGTACGGAGACGCAACCGGCGGTCGCGCCCCGCCCGTTGACATGCAGAAAGATCCCGGCCCCCCGCCCGCGCACCGGACGGTGGTAGTTGAACCCCACGACCAGCGCACGGACGTACTGCGCCGGATACGTGATCAGTCGCTCGGCCTCGGAGGGCCGGCAGTCGGCGGGCCGCGGCTCCACCCACCGGTTGTACGCCCGCGCCGCGTTGTCCTGACACCACCAGGACCCCTTGTGGACCCGGCGGTAGGAGTAGCGGGTGCCGGGCCGGGCCGCCGCCACCCCGAAGGCGTACGGCAGGTCGTACAGCCCGGTGGGCGTGGTGTCGGTGCCCTGCTTGCGCGACGCCCCCTCGGTCAGCCCGTTCGCCCCGAACCGGGCGGGCGCCGAGCCGGCCGCCACCCAGCGTCCGGAGCGCCTGCTCCACCAGGTGACCGTGCCCGTGGTGGCCCCCGTGGCGGAGGCCTCGGCCGTGATCAGCTGGGAGCCGCCACCCGTGTCGGCCAGCCGCTGCGGCAGCGGCTGGGCCGCAGGGGGCCGGGCCCCGGTCAGGCCGACGAGGGCGAGCAGTACCGAACCGGTCACCAGACATCTGCGCATGTCCCGGACCGTAGTCCGGCCCGTACGGCACCACCTGCGCACCTGCTCCGTACGGCCCAACCGCTCACCGCGCGGGCGGCATGGCGGGCAGCGGGAGCGGCAGCCCCGGCAGCCCGTCGATGCTGGTGGCGACGTGCTCCTTCTTCTCGAAGTAGGCGCTGAGCGAGGCGTCGTCCTCACGCGCGAAGCGCTGGGCGTGCAGCGACCGGTCCTCGTCGTACGACATGTTGGGGACCGCGTATCCGCAGGTGTCCCGGATCAGTTCCGCCGTCACCACGATGATCGCGCGCAGCCCGTGCCGGGTGTGGTCCACCTCGCCGAACCGTCCGAGCAGAGCGGGGAAGCGGGGGTCGTCACGGAGGACCGGCTCGCCGCGGCCGTGCACCCGCACGATGTTCGGCGGACCCTGGAAGGCGCACCACATCAGGGTGATGCGGCCGTTCTCGCGGAGATGCGCCACGGTCTCCGCATTGCTCCCGGCGAAGTCCAGGTACGCCACCCGCAGCTCGTCGAGAACCACGAAGGAACCGCTGACGCCCTTGGGGGAGAGGTTGACCGTGCCGTCGCCGTCCAGCGGCGCGGTCGCCGTGAAGAAGATGTGCTGTTCCTCGATGAAGGTCCGCAGCCGTCCGTCGATGCGTGCGTATGTCTTTCCCATGTGTTCGAGTATCTCCTCCGGTTGCCGGGGGAGCGGGGGGATTTCAGCCGGTGGGACAGGTACGGCCGGCCCCGGGCCAGTCGTACCGCCGCCGCGTGGTCCGTGGCCATGGCTGCCCCTCCCGTGTGTGCCGTAGGTCGATGCCGGCCCCGTACGTCGATGGCCTTTGCCCGCCCGATTCCCGGGTGGAGCTGACGCACCGCCAGGCGATCGAGGTGCCGGTGGCCAACCGCGAGCCGGCACGCCGGGCCGCGGCCGTACGCGGCTGCGGGAGCTCGATGAGAACTGCACGATGCGGCGATGAGTTTTCCCGGCCCGGCCGGTCTACCGTTCGTCAAGTGATCAGAAAGCGCGAAGCAGGAGGAGCGACATGAGCCAGTTGCTGCGGGTCCAGAACTTCACCGTCTCGAGTGACGGGTTCGGCGCCGGTGAGGGCCAGAGCCTCGAGAAGCCGTTCGGCCATGCCGATCCGGGGAACTTGCTCGCCTGGGCCTTTGCCACCGACCACCCACCCATCAAGCGCTCCGAACCCGGTGGCCGAGGTCTGGACGACTACTTCACGCGGGACTACGCCCGCAACATCGGCGCCGAGATCATGGGCCGCAACAAGTTCGGGCCGCAGCGCGGGCCCTGGCAGGACCACGAGTGGCAGGGGTGGTGGGGTGACGAGCCCCCGTTCCACACGCCGGTGTTCGTCATGACGCACCACAGGCGCCCGTCGTTCACGCTCTCCGACACCACGTTCCACTTCGTCGACGGCGACCCGGCCGCGGTGCTCGCCCAGGCGAAGGAGGCGGCGCAGGGCCAGGACGTCCGGCTTGGCGGTGGGGCCACAATCATCCGGGAGTTCCTCGAGGCCGACCTCGTCGACACCCTGCATGTCGCGGTCTCGCCGACAGAGCTCGGCTCCGGGGCCCGGCTGTGGGAGTCCCCCGATGAGCTGCTCGACCGGTTCCACCAGGACGTCGTGCCCAGTCCGAGCGGCGTGACGCACCACCTGTTCTGGCGGAAGTGAGGCCGGACCAGCCGGCCGGCGCGCGGGTTCCGTCACCGGCGCCCACGGCATGGCCGCCGCCCAGCGGCGTCCAGCCAGGGAGTATCGGCGCCACGGGAGCCTTCCACGCGCCCCTCACCTGCAATTTTGACAAACCATACGGAGGAGCGCATAGTTATACCTACGAGTGATCGCACCGTGAGGAGAATCCCGTGACTGAGCGTGTTGTACTCGCCTACTCGGGTGGCCTGGACACCTCCGTCGCCATCGGCTGGATCGCCGAGGAGACGGGCGCCGAGGTCATCGCCGTCGCGGTGGACGTCGGCCAGGGCGGCGAGGACCTGGACATCATCCGCAAGCGCGCACTCGCCTGCGGTGCGGTCGAGGCCGAGGTCGCTGATGCCAGGGACGAGTTCGCCGAGGAGTACTGCCTCCCGGCGATCAAGGCCAACGCCCTCTACATGGACCGCTACCCACTGGTCTCGGCGCTCTCCCGGCCGGCCATCGTCAAGCACCTGGTGGCCGCCGCGAACAAGCACGGCGCGAGCGTCGTCGCCCACGGCTGCACCGGCAAGGGCAACGACCAGGTCCGCTTCGAGGCCGGTATCTCCACGCTCGGCCCCGATCTGAAGTGCATCGCCCCGGTCCGCGACTACGCGATGACCCGGGACAAGGCGATCGCCTTCTGCGAGGAGAAGGACCTCCCGATCGCGACCACCAAGAAGTCCCCGTACTCCATTGACCAGAACGTCTTCGGGCGCGCGGTCGAGACGGGCTTCCTGGAGGACATCTGGAACGCGCCGATCGAGGACATCTACGAGTACACCGCGAACCCGGCCACCCCGCGCGAGGCCGACGAGGTCGTCATCTCCTTCGAGGAGGGGGTGCCGGTCGCCCTCGACGGCAAGCCCGTCACCGTGCTCCAGGCCATCCAGCAGCTCAACGAGCGGGCCGGCGGCCAGGGCATCGGCCGGATCGACATGGTCGAGGACCGGCTCGTGGGCATCAAGTCCCGCGAGGTGTACGAGGCGCCGGGCGCGATCGCGCTGATCACCGCCCACCAGGAGCTGGAGAACGTCACCGTCGAGCGCGAACTGGCCCGCTACAAGCGGCAGGTCGAGCAGCGCTGGGGCGAGATGGTCTACGACGGCCTGTGGTTCTCCCCGCTCAAGCGCGCTCTGGACGGCTTCATCAACGAGGCCAACCAGCACGTCACCGGCGACGTCCGGATGACCCTGCACGCCGGCCGCGCCGTCGTCACCGGCCGGAAGTCCAGCGAGTCGCTGTACGACTTCAACCTCGCCACGTACGACTCCGGCGACACCTTCGACCAGTCCAAGGCGCAGGGCTTCATCGAGATCTTCGGCCTCTCGTCGAAGATCGCCGCCAAGCGTGACCTGGCCTGACCCCTCCCCGTTACGTCACCGCCTCCCCGGCCGCCCGAGCGGGGAGGCGGTCGCACATCCACCCCCTTGTTCTTCCGAGGAGCACGCAGTGAGCAACGGCAACGGCAACGGCAACAGCGACGTACGCCTCTGGGGCGCCCGTTTCGCCGACGGTCCGGCCGAGGCGCTGGCCAAGCTGTCCGCGTCCGTCCACTTCGACTGGCGCCTCGCGCCGTACGACATCGCCGGCTCCCGTGCCCACGCGCGTGTCCTCAACAAGGCGGGCCTTCTCACCGAGGACGAGCTGAAGCGGATGACCGCCGGCCTCGACCAGCTGGAGGCGGACGTCGCCGACGGTTCGTTCACCGGCACCATCGCCGACGAGGACGTCCACACCGCCCTCGAGCGCGGTCTGCTGGAGCGGCTCGGCCCCGACCTCGGCGGCAAGCTGCGGGCCGGACGCTCCCGCAACGACCAGATCGCCACGCTCTTCCGGATGTACCTGCGCGACCACGCCCGGATCATCGGCGGCCTCGTCGCCGAGTTGCAGGACGCCCTGGTCGGCATCGCCGAGGCCCACCCGGACGTGGCCATGCCCGGCCGTACACACCTCCAGCACGCCCAGCCGGTGCTCTTCGCCCACCACATCCTGGCCCATGCGCAGCCCCTGTCCCGGGACGCCGAGCGGCTGCGCCAGTGGGACGAGCGGACCGCCGTCTCGCCGTACGGCTCGGGCGCGCTCGCCGGTTCGTCGCTCGGCCTCGACCCGGAGGCGGTCGCCGCCGACCTCGGCTTCGAGCGCGGGTCGGTGGCCAACTCCATCGACGGCACGGCCTCGCGGGACTTCGTCGCCGAGTTCGCGTTCATCACCGCGATGATCGGCATCAACCTCTCCCGGATCGCCGAGGAGATCATCATCTGGAACACGAAGGAGTTCTCCTTCGTCACCCTCCACGACGCGTTCTCCACCGGCTCCTCGATCATGCCGCAGAAGAAGAACCCCGACATCGCCGAACTGGCGCGGGGCAAGTCGGGACGGCTCATCGGCAACCTCACCGGACTGATGGCCACGCTGAAGGCCCTGCCGCTCGCGTACAACCGCGACCTCCAGGAGGACAAGGAGCCGGTCTTCGACTCCTGCGACCAGCTCGAAGTCCTGCTGCCCGCCTTCACCGGCATGATGGCCACGCTCACCGTCAACCGCGAGCGCATGGAGGAGCTGGCCCCGGCCGGTTTCTCGCTCGCCACCGACATCGCCGAGTGGCTGGTCAAGCAGGGTGTGCCGTTCCGCGTCGCCCACGAGGTCGCCGGCGAGTGCGTGAAGGAGTGCGAGCGGCACGGCATCGAGCTCGACGAGCTGACCGACGAGCAGTTCGCGAAGATCTCCGAGCACCTCACCCCCGAGGTCCGCTCGGTCCTCGACGTGGCCGGCGCGCTGGCCTCCCGCAACGGCCGCGGCGGCACGGCGCCCTCCGCGGTCGCCGTCCAGCTGGCCGAGGTCAAGGCGGACCTCGCCACGCAGCACGCCTGGGCGACTGCCACCAGGTAGCCGACCGGCATCGCGGGCTACGTTGGGTCGTAGGGCCTGTCCGGCGGACCGGTTCCGGGCAGGCGCTGCGGCCTGTCCGGCGGATCGCGGCCGGACCGACCCAGGCTGCGTTCCCCACCGACCACGAGGAGCCCGCGATGCCCTTCGCCCGACTGGCCAGCACCACCACTGCGACCGCCCACATCGGGCTCGGCCTGGCAGCGGTCGGCAGGCCCGGCTACATCAATCTCCACCGCGACCGCGACCTGCCCGACGAGCGCACCGCCGACGCCCTGCGCTCCCGCACGCACGAACTGCTCGACGCCGCCTACGCACAGGGCGTCCGCTACTTCGACGCGGCCCGCTCCTACGGCCGCTCGGAGGAGTTCCTCGCCGACTGGCTGACGGCCCGGCCCGAGGTGCGTGACGTTGTCATCGGGAGCAAGTGGGGCTACACCTACACCGCCGACTGGAGCGTCGACGCCGAGGCGCACGAGGTCAAGGACCACAGCCTCGCCGCCTACGAGCGCCAGCGCGCAGAGACCGCCGCGCTGCTCGGCGACCGGCTCGACCTCTACCAGATCCACTCCGTCACCGCGGACAGCCCGGCCCTGACGGACAAGGAACTGCACGCCCGCCTCGCCGCGCTCGCCGCCGAAGGAGTGAGCGTCGGCCTCTCCACGAGCGGGCCCGCACAGGCAGACGCCATCCGGGCCGCCCTCGCCGTCACGGTCGACGGCGAGCCCCTCTTCCGTACGGTCCAGGCCACCTACAACGCACTGGAGACCTCGGCCGGACCGGCACTGGCCGACGCCCACGCCGCCGGACTCACCGTGATCGTCAAGGAGGCCATGGCCAACGGCCGGCTCGCGGGAACGGAGGCCCCCGCCGTGGTGCGGGAGATCGCCACCGAGGAGGGGCTGGGCAGCGACGCGGTGGCCCTGGCGCTGGTGCTGCACCAGCCGTGGGCCGGGGTCGTGCTCTCCGGCGCCGCGACCGTCACCCAGCTCGCCGGCAACCTCCACGCGGCCGTCCTCGACCTCGACGAGGAGCGACGCGGCCGGCTGGACGCATTGGTGGAGGAGCCGGAGGCGTACTGGCGGCACCGCGCGTCGCTGCCGTGGAGCTGAGCCGCCCGGCGGAGCGGGTCCGGGCACGGCGGTCGCATCCGACGGGTTCGCCGCGTCCAGGCCGCGCCCTTCGACGGCATGGCCCGCACCGTGGACCACGCCCCGGCCGGGAGCGGACGAACACGCGCTCCCGGCGTCAGGGGCTGGTGAGGATGACGAGTTGCTGGGTCGCCCGGGTCATCGCGACATACCGGTCGACCGCTCCTTCGATGCCCTCGCCGAACGTCTCCGGGTCGATGAGGACGACCAGGTCGAACTCGAGCCCCTTGGTCAGCTCCGGAGGCAGCGACCGGACCCGGGGCGTCGACCGGAACGTCGGGTCGCCGACGACGCAGGCGATCCCGTCGGCGTGCGCGGCGAGCCAGGTGTCCAGCACCTGGCCCAGGTCCGCGGCGGAACCGTGCGCGACGGGGAGCCCGCTGCTGCGGACGGAGGCCGGCACATTGGCGTCCGGGAGCACGGCCCGGATGACCGGCTCGGCCTCCGCCATGATTTCCTCCGGCGTCCGGTAGTTGATGCTCAGGGAGGCCAGGTTGATCCGGTCGAGCCCGATCTGCCTCAGCCGTTCCTGCCAGGACTCGGTGAACCCGTGCCGGGCCTGGGCACGGTCCCCGACGATGGTGAAGCTCCCGGACGGGCAACGGATCAGCAGCATCTGCCACTCCGCGTCGGTCAGCTCCTGGGCCTCGTCCACGACGATGTGCGCGAACGGGCCGGCGAGCAGGTCCGGTTCGGTGCCGGGCGCCCCGCTGTCGTCGACCAGGGCCTCCTGGAGGTCCTTTCCGTGCAGCATCGTCACCGCACCCTCACCGTCGTCGTCCGCCTGCAACAGGGTGTCGATGACCTTGTCCATGTGCTCGCGGTCGGCGGCGAGGGCGGCCTGGTGCCGACGGCTGCGCCGTGACGCCTCAGGGTCGCCCAGCCGCTGCCGTGCCGCGTCCAGGAACGGCAGGTCGGACACCGTCCACGCCTGGGCTTTCTCCCGCTGGAGCTGCGACACCTCGTCGCGGCTGAGCCAGGGAGCGCACTTGCGCAGGTAGGCGGGGACCGACCAGAGGTCCCCCACGACGTCGGCCGCTTCGAGCAGCGGCCACGCGCGGTCGAAGGTCGTGAGCAGCTCCCGGTTCCTCAGCAGCGACTTGCGGAGCACCTCGTCCGAGACGTCGCCCTCGTGCTTGTCGACCAGGATCGTGAGCAGCTCGTCGCGGACCTGGTCGCGCGCCTCGTTGTGCGGAGTACCGGGTTCCGCCGCTTCGAACGCCACGGCCCAGTCGCCGGCGCTGAGCTGGATGTCGGACCAGTGGGTCGTGACCGTCATCCCCTTGGTGGGCGGCTCCTCGTAGAACCGGGCGGCCGCGTCGATCGCCGCCACCAGATTCCTGGAGGACTTCAGCCGGGCCACCTCGGGGTCGGCCTCGGCCCCTGCCGCGGCTCCCTCGGTCACGAGGTCCCGCAGGGTGCACGTCTGCACGCCCTCCTCCCCGAGGCTGGGCAGGACGTCGGCGACGTAGCCCAGGTAGGGCTGGTGCGGACCGACGAAGAGCACGCCGCCCCGGCGGTGACCGAGACGGGGGTCGGAGTAGAGCAGGTAGGCGGAGCGGTGCAGGGCGACGACCGTCTTGCCCGTGCCCGGACCCCCGTCGACGACGAGAGCGCCGCGGGACCCCGCGCGGATGATGGCGTCCTGGTCGGCCTGGATGGTGCCGAGTACGTCCCGCATCCGGGCCGACCGGTTGCTGCCCAGGCTGGCGATGAAGGCGGACTGGTCGTCGAGCGCGGCGTGCCCGGCGAACCCCTCCGAGGTGAACACCTCGTCCCAGTAGTCGCTGATCCGGCCGCGGGTCCAGCGGTATCTGCGGCGGCTGGCCAGCCCCATCGGGTTGGCGTGGGTGGCTCCGAAGAACGGCTCGGCCGCGGGGGAGCGCCAGTCGATGAGCAGCCGACGGCCCGAGCTGTCCGTAAGGCCGAGCCGTCCGATGTACAGGGGCTCGGGGTCGTCCTCCGCGACCATGTGCCCGAGGCACAGGTCGAGACCGAAGCGGCGCAGTGCACGCAGGCGGGCGGTCAGCCGGTGGATCTCCACGTCCCGGTCCATCGCCTGCCGGCCCGCACCGCCGGGTGTCCTGCGCTCGGCGGCGAGGCGCTCGGTCAGCTCGGCGATCGATTCGTCGAGGCACTCCGCGACGGCCGCGAAGTGCTCTTCGTCGCCGGCGATCAGCGCCGGGTCGGCCTTGGGGGAGAGGCGGTCGGGAAGGTCGAACGCGCTGGTGGTCAGGGGATTCACGTCATCAGCTCCGATCTGGGGCCGCTTGCAGTCGATGCGCGCAGCAGGGCGCCTGGACCGGCGCGACGTACCTGGTGGCCACGACGGGCAGAGTTCCGTCTGCGGTGGACGCCGTGGCTGGTTGCCGGTTCGGGTCGCCAGGGTTTACGGGTTCTCGGGTACCTGGTCCTGGCTCGGTGGTTCCGGGCGGTTCACCCGGACCCGGGCAGGGGGCGCGGCGGCCTCCGGGAGCGCCGTCCGAGCGGGCCGGCGATCGACGCGGCCGCGTACCGGGGCAGCGGGGACGGCGGCTGCGCGCACACCCGCACCTGCGCGCCGAGTGCCCGCAACCGCACCGTGAGCCCAGGCAGCGGTTCGGCGTCCCCGCGGGATCCGCAGGCCGACAACAGCACACGCACTTCTTGACTCACCCATCTCCGCGAAAATCTGGTCTCGGCCGATGATTCTGCGCCATGACCCGGGTCTTGCCGCAAGCCCCCCCATGCGCTATAAGTTAAAAGTGGCAAGGAGTGGGTTCGTGCTCACGACCCTCCGGCCGGAGCCCGGCACACCCGGGGCTGACCGCCACGATACGGGGCCTTCGCCGGCTCTCCGCCCGCCCGTCGCCATGGCCGGATGACCGCCAGCCGGATCCCTCACCGCGCGAGCCGAATCCCCGTTCCTGCTGGGCGGTCGCCGACCTCCGGGAATGCGCCTGGGCACCGGCCCGCGGTCCGGCCTCATGGATGTGCCGGCCCTCTGAGCCCCTGTTCGCCGAAGTGCGGGACACCAGCGACCAGTTGAACGGCCGCCTCGTTTCCACCCGTCGGCGCATGGCGGCATCCCGGCCTGCGAGGGTCCTGTCGGCGACCCGAGTGAGACATCAACGTCTCATGTGGGTTATTCTCGTCTCATGACTCTCGATCGTGAGCAGGTGCTGCGCAGCGCCGCCGCCCTGCTGACCCGTAAATCGACCGCCACCATGGACGAGGTCGCCAAGGCCGCGGGTATCGGCCGCGCCACCCTGCACCGGCACTTCGCCGGTCGGGACGCCCTGGTCAGGGCGCTGGAGAACCTGGGCATCCAGGAGTTCGAAGCGGCGATCGATGCCGCCGAGCTCGACCGGGGCACCTCGCAGGAGGCGCTGCGCCGCTTCGTCGCGGCCGTCGAACCGAGCGCCGGGCTTCTCTCCTTCCTCGTGTCCGAGAACCAGCTCTTCGAGGGCGACGCGCTGAACGAAGGCTGGGACCGGCTGGACGCCCGGGTCTCCGCCTTCTTCCGGCGCGGCCAGGAGCGCGGCGAAATCCGGATCGATCTGACCCCCGCCTGGCTGACCGAGGCCCTCTACGGGCTCATCGGCACCGGCGCCTGGGCCGTCCAGGTGGGCCGGGTGGCCGCACAGGACTTCCAGTACATGATCGTCGAGTTGCTGCTCGGCGGCGCACGCCGGAGCGTGGAGCAATGAGCAGCATGGAACAGCACCCGGAGCCCCCGACCGA
This sequence comes from Streptomyces sp. NBC_01260, assembly GCF_036226405.1. Taxonomy (NCBI): domain Bacteria; kingdom Bacillati; phylum Actinomycetota; class Actinomycetes; order Kitasatosporales; family Streptomycetaceae; genus Streptomyces; species Streptomyces sp. NBC_01260. Next base: position 7,106,677 of record NZ_CP108464.1, read on the forward strand.
GCTGCGCCGCCCCGGGCGGTGGGTCGCGCTGTCCGTGCTCGTGCTCGCAGTGCTGCTGGTGGCCATCGACGCGACCGTGCTCGGCCTGGCGACCCCGTTCCTCAGTGAGGACCTGGAGCCCACCGGCACCCAGCTGCTCTGGATCGGTGACGTCTACTCCTTCGTCATCGCCGGACTCCTGGTCTCCATGGGCAGCCTCGGTGACCGCATCGGCCGCAAGAAGCTGCTGCTCTGCGGAGCCACCGCCTTCGGCCTGGTCTCGGTGCTCTGCGCCTATGCGCAGAGCGCCGAGATGATGATCCTGGCGCGGGCCCTGCTGGGCGTCGCCGGCGCCACTCTGATGCCGTCCACCCTCGCCCTGATCCGCAACATCTTCCACGACGCGCGCGAACGGAGCCTCGCCATCGGCATCTGGGGGGCGATGGCCTCGGCGGGTGCGGCGGTCGGCCCCGTCGTCGGCGGCTTCCTTCTGGAGCACTTCTGGTGGGGCTCGGTCTTCCTGATCAACCTGCCGGTCATGGCGGTGCTCGTCGTCGTCGGGATCAAGCTGATCCCCGAGTCGAAGAACCCCGCGCCCGGCCCGTGGGACGTGGTCAGCGTCGGCCTCTCGCTCGTCGGCATGATCGGAGTCGTGTACGCCATCAAGGAGCTGGCGGCGCACGGAGGGAGCTGGCCGGTCGCGCTCGCGGGCATCGGGGGAGCGGCCGCGCTCGTCTGGTTCGTACGCCGTCAGTTTCGGCTCCCCGCGCCGCTGCTGGACATGCGGCTCTTCCACCACCGGGGCTTCTCCGGCGCGGTGCTCGCCGATCTGCTGACCATCCTCGGGCTGTCCGGCCTGGTCTTCTTCCTCTCCCAGTTCCTGCAACTGGTCCAGGGGCGCGGACCGCTGGAGGCGGGACTCGCCGAACTGCCCGCGGCCGTCGGCGCGGTCACCGCGGGCCTGCTGGCCGGAGTCGTCGCCCGCCGCTTCTCGGTACGGTCCGTGGTGGCCGGGGGCCTCGCGGCGATCGGCCTGTCGCTGGCCGCGGTCGCCGCGATCCACAAGGACACCGCCTATCCGCTGATCGGCGCTCTCCTGCTGGTCGTGGGCGTGGGCGCGGGCTTCGCCTTCACGGTGACCTCCGACGTGATCCTCTCCAGCGTCCCGAAGGAGCACGCGGGCTCCGCGTCCGCGGTCTCCGAGACGGCGTACGAGCTCGGAGCCGCTCTCGGCATCGCCCTGCTCGGCTCCATCGTCACCGGGGTCTACCAGGACTTCGCCACTCCGGCGGGGGTACCGGCTCCCACCTCGTCGGCCGCCCACGAATCACTGGGCGGCGCCGTCGAAGCGGCCAAGACGCTCACGGAGCAGCAGGGGACCGCCCTGGTCTCCGCCGCCCAGGACGCGTTCGTCGAGGGGCTGCGGCTCGCCTCGGCCGTCGGCGCGGCCGTCCTGCTGGCGACGGCGGTCGCGGCCTGGTTCCTGCTGCGCGGCCAGGAGCTCGAGGAAGGCATCGTGCACGACTAGGGCGGGTCCGCATACGTCCCGCCCGGCCCGGCCGCCCCTGGGCCGGACGGGTGGAACCGACATGTGGAAGGGCCCGTACCCCCAACCGGGGTACGGGCCCTTCCACATGTCCTCGACGCGTTGCCCGCGTCGGCTCAGGCGGCCTTGGCCTTCGTCGCATACATGTCGACATACTCCTGGCCGGACAGCCGCATCACCTCGGCCATCACGGAGTCCGTCACCGCCCGCAGCACATAGCGGTCGCGGTCCATGCCCTCGTAGCGGGAGAACTCCATCGGCTCACCGAAACGGACCGTGACCTTGCCCGGCCGGGGCACACCGGAGCCGCCCGGCTGGAGCTTGTCCGTACCGATCATCGCGAACGGCACGACCGGCGCACCCGTCATCAGCGTCAGCCGCGCGATGCCCGTACGGCCCCGGTAGAGACGGCCGTCGGGAGAGCGGGTCCCCTCCGGGTAGATCGCGAAGGCCTTGCCCTCCTCCAGCACCCGACGGCCCGTCATCAGCGCCGCGACACCACCGCGGCCGCCGTCCCGGTCCACCGGGATCATGCCGACGCCGGTGAAGAACCAGGCCATCAGGCGGCCCTTGAGGCCCTTGCCCGTGACGTACGCGTCCTTGCCGATGAAGAACACCGGACGGTCGCAGCAGATCGGCATGATCATCGAGTCGATGAACGTGAGGTGGTTTCCCGCGAGGATCACCGGCCCGGATCCCGGAATGTTCTCGATGCCTTCCATCCGCGGCCGGAACATCAGGCGCAGGATCGGTCCGAGCACTGCCTTGATGAGTGCGAGTCGGGACAACGGTTCCTCCGGTGTAGTGGCCGGGCCGGCCGAGCGACGGATTGAGCGGTCCATGCAGGTGAGGACGATACTCGCGGGTACTCGCTGATCGCACATCGGGTACACGCGGTGGATACACAGTGTTGACGTGTGTTTGCGCCATGTTGGTCCAGCTGCCGCCGTCCGGACCGCCACGCTGCCTACGCTCGGGCCTCGCTCGACAGGTGCGGGACATCATATGCGAGGAGCATTCATGACAGAGCGTGTGCAGGCCATTCCCGGACGACGGGCCGTCATGGGCGTGGGAGCCGCGGTACTCGGTACCGCGGCCATCGGCCTGACCGGCACGGCGCGGGCCGCCGGGACCACCGTGGAACGGTCCGGCGGCCACGGCGGTTCCGGACACCGCCTCGACCTGCCGGTGCCGACCGTCATCGGGCACCGGGGCACCAGCGGATACCGCCCCGAGCACACGCTCGGCTCGTACCAGCTGGCCCTCGACATGGGCGCGCACATCATCGAGCAGGACCTGGTGCCGACCAGGGACGGCCACCTCGTCTGCCGTCACGAGAACGACATCACCGCCACCACCGACGTCTCCGCCCACCCCGAGTTCGCCAGCCGCAGGACCACGAAGACGGTCGACGGCGTCCCGCTCACCGGCTGGTTCACCGAGGACTTCACCCTCGCCGAACTGAAGACGCTGCGCGCCAAGGAGCGCATCCCGGGCAACCGCCAGAAGAACACCCTGTACGACGGCCGCTGGGAGATCCCCACCTTCGAGGAGGTCCTGCGCTGGGCCGACCGCGAGGGCCGCAGGCGCGGAAAGCCGGTCTGGCTGTACGTCGAGACCAAGCACCCCACCTACTTCCGCGGCCTCGGCCTCGGGCTGGAGGAACCGCTCGTCAAGCTGCTGCGCCGCTACAACCGCCACCGCGCGCAGTCGCCGCTCATCCTCCAGTCCTTCGAGCCCAGCAGCATCCAGCGGCTGTCGAAGCTCGTCGCCACTCCGCGCGTCGTCCTGCTCTCGGGCGCCGGGACCCAGCCCTGGGACCTCAAGGCGAGCGGAGACCCGCGCACCACCGACGACCTGGTGAAGCCCGCGGGCCTGAAGTGGATGGCGTCCTTCGCCCAGGGCATCGGCCCCACCCTGGACCTGATCATCCCCAAGGACGGCTCCGGCAGGCTCGCCGAGCCCACCACCCTGGTACGCGACGCGCACGCCCAGGGGCTGATCCTGCACCCGTACACGATGCGCAACGAGAACACCTTCCTGCCCGCCGACTTCCGGCGCGGTACGGACCCCAACGCGTACGGCGACGCGTTCGGCGCCTTCGCCGCGTACTTCGCGACGGGCATCGACGGGATCTTCTCCGACAACCCGGACACGGCGCTGCTCGCGGCGGCGGACTTCGCGGGCAAGTAGCGCGCCCGCCCCGGGCGATGGCCGTCGGGGGCACGGTCCCGTCAGCAACCGGCCGGGGCGTGCCCCGGTCGGGTGGTGCTCCACCGGTTCGGCAACCGGTCGGCGCGGAAGCGCGTCGGGTGGGTGCATGACGCTTCTCGATCTTCCCGCGGCGCTGCCCACGCAGGCCCCGGCGGCCGTCGTCCGGACCCTGTATCCGCTGGTCAGCGCCGAGGCCGGCGCCGAAGCGGCGGCCTCGGCCACCGGCGCCGCCGTCGACCCCGCCGACCTCGAACAGGCCGTCTGGCTACGTCTGCTGGAGCGGCTGCCGGAGCAGGGGCCGCCGGCCGACGCCGCCCGCTGGGTGCGGGACACCGTGCGGGGGGAGGCCCGCCGGGCCCGCCGCACCGCCCGGCACGAACGGCCCTACCGTGACGAGACCGCCCCCGATCCGGCCGGCTGCCCCGAGCGGGCGTTCGCCGGCGCCGACGAACGCCGGGTGCTGCGCGCGGCGGTGGACCGGCTCCCCGCCCGCTGCGCACGCCTGCTGAGCGCGATGCTCGCCCCGAGCGATCCCACCTACCGCGAGATCGCAGGGGAGTTGGGTATGTCACAGGGGAGTTTGGGCCCGATCCGTTCCCGATGCCTTGGATGTCTGCGCAGAATGCTGGCGGCGGAGGTTGTAGCTCCTGAACTGCGGGGAAAGGAGCGGTAGACAACCGGCGGATCAGATGAGCGGGAGGCGTGCGCGGATGGGCATGAGCGTGATCATCTCGGCGGCAGACACACAGGACGCCGAGCAGATCTTGAAACTCCAGTACCTCTGTTTTCAGAGTGAGGCGGAGCTGTACGGGAACTACCGGATCGACCCGCTCGTCGAGACCCTCGACTCGCTGCGCGCCGAAATCGCCACGGCCCTGGTGTTCGTGGCCCGGCTCGGTGAGGAAGTCGTCGGTTCGGTACGGGGATCAGCGGATCAGGACGGCATCGGGCAGATCGGGCGGCTCTGCGTCCACCCCAGGCTCCAGGGGCACGGTCTGGGCGCCCGGCTGCTGCGGGCGGCGGAGTCCGGCCTCGCCGGCCAGCGGTCGGCCACCCGCTTCCGGCTGCACACCGGACACCTCAGCGAGAGCAATCTGCGGCTCTACCGCCGGGCCGGCTACGCCCCCGTGGGCAACGCCACCGGCCAGGACGGTGTGCGGATGATCCTGCTGGAGAAGGAGGCCTCGGCCGCCGAGTACGTGACCAGCGCCTGACTCCGTCCGGCGGCTACGCGGTCCTCGCGCGGCGCAGCCAGATCATCCCGGTGACCGGCAGGATCACCGGGATGAGCAGGTAGCCCGCGCCGAAGTCCGACCAGACGGTGGCGTCCGCGAACGCGGAAGGGTCGGCCAGCGTCCACGTCCCCACGATCAGTACCCCGGCGAGTTCGGCGGCGCAGCACACCAGCGCCGTCCTGCGCGCCTTCTCCCCGCCGCGCACCAGTGAATACGTGATGAAGCCGTAGACGAGCGCGGCGACGGCCGACAGCACATAGGCGAGCGGCGCCTTCCCGAAGTCCAGGATCATCTGGACGATCGAACGGGACGCCGCCGCCACGGTGAACACGCCGTAGAACCAGACCAGTACCCGGCCCGGACCGGTGCCGAGGTCGAAGGGCTGCTTCTCGCCGGTGGCTGCCGCGGGGGTGCGATCGGTGTCGGTCACGGTCAGTTTCCCCAGATGTCGTAGAGCCGTACTTCGAGAACGGCCAGTACGACCGCGCCCGCCGCCACCGTCACCGAACCCCACCGGGTCCGCTCGCTCAGCGACAGGAACCCCGCCGCCGGTACGGCGAGGAAGGCCCCGATCAGATACGCGATGAAGATGGTCATGCCCTGCTCCGGCCGCTGGCCGCGGGCCATCTGCACGATCCCCACCACCAGCTGGGCCAGCGCGAGCAGCGAGACCACGGCCATCCCGATGAAGTGCCAGTCCTTGGTCGGCTGGTCCCGGTAGGCGGCGAATCCGCACCAGGCGGCGAGGGCGAGGGCGGCCACGCCGACCGCGATCGTCAGGGCGTCAAGCATGAGCCGAGGGTATTACGGGCCGGGCCGCCCGCCGCGTGCGCCCCCGTACCTGGACGACGGCGACCGGTGAACACGAAGCTCCACGCCGCCGCCCTGCCGCGCGAGCACCGTGGCCTTGGCCACAGACCACGAGCGGCCCGGACCGGTGGCCGACGGGGTCACCGAGGGCCCACCCCTTGTATCGGTGCAGGTCACAGCGTTGGGTCTGGAAATCACGGTGGCCACGAAGGACGGGCTGGAACGTCATCCACGGTCGTCCGCTATTCGGACAACCGGTTCAGGCGGAACGTTACGTCTGTTTTACTTGGGACATGACCACGACGAGCAGCCGCATCCTTGCGACCGAGGCGATCACCACGCCCGGTGCTCGTTGTATGTGTCGAATGCGCGCCTTCTGAGGGCCCCCGCCTGAGCCTCGCGCCCCGAAGCGAGACCGAGCCCGAGCCGTCCGCACCCAGCGGAACGAGCCTGCCCCGGCACGCCGCCCCGCGGTCACGATCGCGCCGGGCCGGGCCGTGCCGAGATCCCCGCTCGAAACGTCCGATCGAACGTCCGAACAGTCTCACCGGACGAATGCCCCGTGCCCGGCGGACACCGCGCCGCGCACTCGACAGTGACGGAAACCCCTGTGATCACCACTACGGGCCTCACGAAGGTCTACCAGTCGCGCGACCGTGAGACCACCGCTCTGGACGGCGTCGACCTGCATGTCCGCGAGGGCGAGGTGTACGGCGTCATCGGACAGAGCGGCGCCGGGAAATCATCCCTGATCCGCTGCGTCAACCTGCTGGAGCGCCCCACCTCGGGCACCGTGACCGTGGCCGGCCAGGACCTCACGGCCCTCGCGGGCCGGGGCCGCCGGGCAGGCAGGGAGCTGCGCGAGGCGCGCAGCCGCATCGGCATGGTCTTCCAGCACTTCAACCTGCTGGCCTCCCGCACCGTGCAGGGCAACGTCGAACTCCCGCTGGAGATCCTCGGCGTCGCCGGCCGCGAACGGTCCCGCAAGGCCCTCGAACTCCTCGACCTGGTCGGCCTCGCCGACAAGGCCAAGGCGTACCCCGGCCAGCTCTCCGGCGGCCAGAAGCAGCGCGTCGGCATCGCCCGCGCACTCGCCGGCGACCCCAAGGTGCTGCTCTCCGACGAGGCGACCTCGGCGCTGGACCCCGAGACCACCCGCTCCATCCTCCAGCTGCTGCGCGACCTCAACCAGCAGCTCGGCCTCACCGTCCTGCTCATCACGCACGAGATGGATGTCGTCAAGACGGTCTGCGACTCCGCCGCGCTGATGCGCAGGGGCCGCATCGTCGAGTCCGGCACCGTGGGCGAACTGCTCGCCACCCCCGGCTCCGAACTCGCCCATGAACTGTTCCCGGTCGGCGGCAGCGCCTCCGGTCCCGACCACACGGTCCTCGACGTCACCTTCCACGGCGAGGCCGCCGCCCGGCCGGTGATCTCGCAGCTCTCCCGCACGTACAACATCGACATCTCGATCCTGGGTGCCGCGATGGACACCGTCGGCGGCAAGCAGATCGGCCGGATGCGCATCGAGCTGCCCGGCCGGTTCGAGGAGAACGTCGTGCCCATCGGCTTCCTGCGCGAGCAGGGCCTGCAGGCCGAGCTCGTCGAGGACTCGGACAACACCGACTCCGCTCCCGCCCCCGCCCTGATTCCCGCACCGCTCACCAAGGAGGTGGCGAAGTGACCTGGTCCGAAATGCAGCCGCTGCTGACGCAGGGCACCGTCGACACCCTTTACATGGTGCTGTGGTCCGCGGTCGTCACCGTCCTGGTCGGACTGCCGCTCGGCGTCCTGCTCGTCCTCACCGACAAGGGCGGCCTGCTGCGGAACACCCCGGTGAACAAGGTCATCGGCGCGATCGTGAACATCGGCCGCTCGCTGCCGTTCATCATCCTGCTGATCGCCCTGATCCCCTTCACCACCTGGGTCGTCGGCACCTTCATCGGCCCGACCGCGATGATCGTGCCACTCGCCGTCGGGGCCATCCCGTTCTTCGCCCGGCTCGTCGAGACGGCGGTCCGCGAGGTCGACCACGGGCTCGTCGAGGCCGTCCAGTCCATGGGCGGATCCATCCCGACGATCGTCCGCAAGGTCCTGCTGCCGCAGGCGCTGCCGTCCCTCGTCTCCGGCGTCACCACCACCGTCATCGTGCTCATCGGCTACTCCGCGATGGCCGGCGCGGTCGGCGGCGAGGGGCTCGGCTCCAAGGCCGTCACCTACGGATTCCAGCGCTTCGACAACCAGTTCATGCTCATCACCGTCGCGCTGCTGATCGTCATCGTGACCGTGATCCAGCTGATCGGCGACGGAGCCGTACGCCTGCTGGCCCGCCGCGGCCGCACCACCTCCTGAGACTTCTCCTCCCCACAGCCCGCACTCCTTGTCCGGGCGTACCACCATCACCATCCGAAAGAGGCACTCTTCGTGCGCAAGAACATCAAGATCACCGCAGCTGCCGCCGCCACCGCCGCCCTCGCCTTCGGCCTCACCGCCTGCGGTACGGACTCCGACCCGGCGTCCAAGGGCGAGACCGGCGCCAAGGCCGACACCTCCAAGGCCCTCGTCGTCGCCGCGTCCCCGACGCCGCACGCCGACATCCTGAACTTCGTCAAGAAGAACCTGGCGGACAAGGCCGGTCTCAAGCTGGAGGTCAAGGAGTTCACGGACTACGTCCTGCCGAACACCGCCACCGAAACCGGCCAGGTCGACGCCAACTTCTTCCAGCACCAGCCCTACCTCGACGACTTCAACAAGAAGAACAACACCCATCTGGTCTCCGTCGGCACCGTGCACCTGGAGCCCCTTGGTCTCTACTCCAAGAAGGTCAAGGACCTGGGCGACATCAAGTCCGGCCAGACCATCGCCGTACCGAACGACACCACCAACGAGGGCCGCGCACTCCAGCTGCTCGCGGGCAACGGCCTGATCACCCTCAAGGACGGCGTCGGCACCAGCGCCAAGCTGAGCGACATCACCGACAAGAAGGGTCTCAAGTTCAAGGAGCTGGAGGCCGCAACCGTCCCCCGCGCCCTGAACGACGTCGACGCCGCCGTCATCAACGGCAACTACGCCATCGAGGCCAAGCTCAAGCCGGCCAAGGACGCCCTGGCGCTCGAAAAGGCCGACGGCAACCCGTACGCCAACATCGTCGCCGTGAAGAAGGGCAACGAGCAGGACGCCCGCGTCCAGAAGCTCGTGAAGCTCCTCCACTCCGACGAGGTCAAGAAGTTCCTCGAGGACAGCTACCAGGGGTCGGTCATCCCGGCCTTCGGTTCCGCAGCCAAGTCCTGACCCCCGCACGGCACTTGCCCGACGAGCCCCGCACACCCCGCCCGGGTGCGCGGGGCTCCGTCGTGCGGACCCGCCCATGCACAAGCCCCGCCCGATGCTGCATGCTGTGCCTTTACACGGTCTTCGGCATGGAGCTGCGCATGACTTCCACCTTTCCGGACATCTCCATCAGCACGGATCGGTTGGTGCTGCGCCCCTTCGACATGGCGGACGTCCCCGCGTACATCGAGATGATGAACGACGAACTCGTCACCGCCTGGACCGAGGCACCCCACCCCTACACCCAGGTCGACGCCGAACGCTGGGTCCGCAGGATCGCTCCCGCACAGCGCACCAAGGGTGACGGCATCGTCTTCGCCGTCACCGAGTTCCTCACCCAGCGCCTCGTCGGCTCGGTCCGGCTGCACAACACCGACTGGCGGACCCTGGCCACCGAGGCCGCCTACATCACCGCCCCCTGGGCGCGCGGTGAGGGATACGCCACCGAGTCCGTGCTGGCCCTCGCCCAGTGGCTCTTCCGCGACCAGGGCTTCGAGCGGATCGAGCTGCGCACCGCCGCCGACAACACCGCCTCCCAGCAGGTCGCCCAGAAGCTCGGCTGCATCAGCGAGGGAATCCTGCGCAACGCCCGCATAGCCCGCTCACAGACCGAGGACGGAGGATGGGCCGACATCAGAACCGATCTGATCGTCTGGGGCCTGCTCCCCGAGGACCTCGAGGGAGTCGCCGAGCAGCTCGCCGACGCCGGTGGATACGGTACGTACAACGACTGGAACTGACCTTTCCCCGGCTCGGCGCCCTACCGGCACGGACCAGGTGATCCCGCCGTGACCGCCCCGGGGCGACCGGCCCCGCCTGCACCAACTCCAGGAGACTGACAACAGATGGCCGACCGGGTCACAGTGATCGGCTGGGACGGCTCACCACTGACCAGAGCGGCCACCGCCGCGCTCTCGGCCGCCACGCTCGTCGCCGGAGCCGCCCACCACCTCGCACTGCCCGAAGTACCGCAGGGCGCGGAACGGATCCGGCTCGGCTCGATCGACCTGGCCGCCCGGCGGATCGCCGGCCACCGCGGCAGCGCCGTGGTCCTCGCCGACGGCGACCCGGGATTCTTCGGAGTCGTGCGCAGTCTGCGCGCCCGCGAGCACGGCCTCGAAGTCGAAGTGGTGCCCGCCGTCTCCGCCGTCGCCACCGCCTTCGCCCGCGCCGGCATGCCGTGGGAGGACGCCCAGACCGTCGTCGCCCACCCCCGCACCCTGCGCCGCGCGGTGAACGTCTGCCGCGCCCACCACAAGGTCGCCGTCCTCACCTCGCCCGGCGCCGGACCCGCCGAACTCGCTCTGCTGCTCGAAGGTGTCCACCGCACGTTCGTCATCTGCGAGGAACTCGGCACCGCCCGCGAACAGGTCACCGTCGTCACCTCGGAGAAGGCCGCCGACCACGTCTGGCGCGACCCCAACGTCGTCATCGTCATCGGCGGCGGCCCCGAACAGCGGGCCGAGGGAACGTGGATCGCGGGCCGCCACCCCGCCTACCCCCAGGGCGTACGGGGCTGGGCGCTGCCCGCCGGTGCCTACCGGGGCGACGGCCAGAACCTCGCGGGGGAGAGCGGTGAGGGCGAGTCCCCGGGGCTGCGCGCCGCGCAACTCGCCCACCTCGGGCCCCGGACCGGCGACCTGGTCTGGGACATCGGCTCCGGCAGCGGCGCCCTGGCCGTGGAGGCGGCCCGGTTCGGCGCGGCGGTCCTGGCCGTGGACATCGACCCGGACGCCTGCGCCCGCACCGCGACGGCGGCACGGGCCTTCGGGGTCCAGCTCCAGGTGGTCCAGGGCCGCGCCCCGCACGTGCTGGAACGACTTCCCGAGCCCGATGTCGTACGGATCGGCGGCGGCGGGGTTCCCGTCGTCACCGCCGTCGCCGACCGCAGGCCCGAGCGGATCGTGACCCATGCCTCGACCCGGGACGAGGCCGAGGCGCTGGGCGCCGCCCTCGCCGAGAACGGATACACGGCCGCCTGCTCGCTCCTGCAGTCCGTCGAACTCGACACGTCCGCATGGTCGGAGCGCGAACGCTCGGTCGTCTTCCTGCTGTCCGCACTGCGGTCGGACCTCGCCCCCTGACCCTGTCGGCACACGGCGGGAGGTAGGCTGGCCGATCGTTGCACCGCGCCCGGATCATCGTCGCTTCGTTCGTCAATGTCCGGAAAAGGGGACCGTTTTGGCCCTCGTTGTGGTACGGCAGAACCGGGGGACGCGCAACGTGGCGCAGTCCACAGCGAGCCGTGGCGAAATGAGCTGCCGCGGCGGCGAACGACCGCGAGAATGCAGTATGTCCGCGACCGTTTCGTGCCGCGCGGCGCGCCCGCTCGTTCCATTGGACGAGCGCCTGTGTGCCGTGTTCGGGCGTTCCGGGCGAAGGGCCGAAGGAGCACTGACGATGGGCGAGGGGTACGCATGAGTGACACCGGCCAGATCCCGGGCGAGGGACTGCCGGAGAACGCAGGCATGGTGGAGCAGCCGGGCGTCCCCGCCCCGGATGCCTACACCTTCCTCGATCCCTCCGAGCACGCGTCCGAGGACGACGACCTTCTGCTGATGCCGAGCCCCCAGGGCGCCTGGAGCGAGCCTCAGGCCGTCCCGGTGCCCGGCCAGTTCCCGGACGGCGTGGCCGCGCAGGCCCCCCTGCCCGAGCAGGGCGCGTATCAGCCCCCGCCCGTCGCGCAGCACCAGTCCCGGCTGCCGGGCGACAACCCGGCGCAGCCCCAGGGCCCGGTACAGCCCCAGGGCCCGGTACAGCTCCAGGAGCAGCAGTTCCAGGCCCCGGTCCAGGTTCCGGCGTACGCCATGCAGGCGCCCGCCGAGCCGCTGCCGCAGACCGGCCAGGGGACCCATGAGTCCGGCGGCCGCGACTCGGGTGCCGTGGACCTCCGCGGCGTGCGCATCCCGTCGCCCGTCCCCGTGGCGGCGCAGGCCCAGGTGCCGGTGGCGCAGACCCAGGCGCCCGTGCGCCGGCCGCTGCACCGCGGCCCGGCCTCGCCCGAGCCGGGCGCGGCCTACGGCGGTACGTCGGGCGGCGTGGTCCGCTCGCTCGCCGACCGGGGCCCGGCGGGCGCGCCGCAGGCCCAGTCGCCCGCACCGGCACCCTCGCCCGCACGGCACGCGGGACCGGCCACCGCCGAACCCGAGTACTTCGAGATGACGGCCGAGGAATCGGCCGCGCTGCCGGGCCCGCAGCTCGGCGAGATCCCGCCGCAGGGCGGGAACCAGTGGGCGGCCCAGGCGCCGCAGCAGGCCGCCGCGCCGGCCGTGGCGGAAGCGGAACCGGCGACGGCGGGGGCGCCGTCGGCAGAAACGGTCGTTCCGGAGACGGCTGCCGCCGAACCCGTGCCGACGGTGCAGCCCGCAGAGCCTGCGGAGCCCGCAGCGGTCGTGCAGCCCGTCGAGCCCGCAGCGGTCGTGGCCGAGGAACCCGCCCCGGTACCGGTGGCGGCCGAGATCGTGGCGGAGCCTGTGGTGGACGCCCCGTCGGAGACGGCAGCGGCAGCGGTCGAGGTTGTTGTCGAGGCGGCGCCTGCTGAAGCGGCGCCGGTCGAGGCAGCACCCGTCGATGCGGCTCCGGCCGACGTGGCACCGGCCGAGGCGCCGCCGGTGGAGCCTGTGGCGGACGGCGCCTCCCTGGGCCGGTTCGTGCCGGTGCAGGGTTCGCTGCCGACCGCCCCGCACCTGGCCCCGACGCCCGTCGTCGAGCAGCCGGTGGAGCCCGAGACGGTCGTGGAGGCCGCGCCCGAGCCCCAGGCGATCGCCATGGAGCCCGTGGCGGTCGAGGCGGCAGAGGTCGCCGAGACGGCAGAGATCACTGAGGCGGTCGTCCCGGAACCCGCAGCCGAGCTGGAAACAGAGCCGGAGGCCGAGACGGGCCCCGAGGTCATCGAGACCCCGGACCTGACGGGCAGCACCGAAACCGCCACGGCACAGGTGCCGGAGGCCGAACAGGCCGACGGACCGGCTGAACCGGCCGTGCCGCAGAACGCCCCGGAGCCCGTGCAGCCGGAGCCCGTCCGGTCGCGGACCGTGGCGGAGCCCGTGAACGGCACCCCGGCCGTGGACGCCCCCGAAGCGCCTGAAGCACCCGAAGCGGCCGAAGTTCCGGAGGCCGAGGCCGAGGCCGAGGAGGCCGAGGAGGTGCTCGTCACCTCGCCGCCGGCCCCCGGCTACGACGACGCCGAGCGCGAGGCCGTACTGCGGGTCATGCGGGAACGCCGCGACATCCGCAACGGCTTCCGCGGCGACCCGATCCCGCACGAGGTCCTGCTGCGCGTCCTGGAAGCGGCGCACACCGCGCCCAGCGTCGGGCACTCGCAGCCCTGGGACTTCGTCGTCATCCGTTCCGCGGAGACCCGCCGTTCCATGCACGAACTGGCGCAGCGCCAGCGCGACGCCTACGCCAAGTCGCTTCCCAAGGCGCGGGCCAAGCAGTTCAAGGAACTGAAGATCGAGGCGATCCTCGACACCCCGGTCAACATCGTCGTCACCGCCGACCCGACCCGCGGCGGCCGCCACACCCTGGGCCGGCACACCCAGCCGCAGATGGCCCCGTACTCCTCGGCGCTCGCCGTCGAGAACCTGTGGCTCGCCGCCCGCGCCGAGGGGCTCGGCGTCGGCTGGGTCAGCTTCTTCGACGAGCGCGAGATGGTCCGTTCCCTCGGCCTGCCCGAGCACCTCGAAGTCGTCGCGTACCTCTGTGTCGGTTACGTGGACGAGTTCCCGGAGGAGCCCGAGCTGATGCAGGCGGGCTGGTCCAAGCGCCGCCCGCTGTCGTGGGTCGTGCACGAGGAGACGTACGGCCGCCGCGCCCTGCCCGGCGAGGAGCCGCACGACCTGCTCCAGGAGACCATCTCCAACATCCGGCCACTGGACGCCAAGGCGCTCGGCGAGGCGTGGGAGCGCCAGAAGCGGATGACCAAGCCGGCCGGTGCGCTCGGCATGCTGGAGATCATCTCGGCGCAGCTGTCCGGGCTCTCCCGGATGTGTCCGCCGCCGATCCCGGAGCCCGCGGCCGTCGCGATCTTCGCGGGCGACCACGGGGTGCACGCCCAGGGCGTCACGGCCTGGCCCCAGGAGGTGACCGGCCAGATGGTGGCCAACTTCCTCGGCGGCGGCGCGGTCTGCAACGCCTTCGCGGCCCAGGTCGGCGCCGAGGTGTGTGTGGTCGACGTCGGGGTGGCCTCGGAGCTGCCCGCGACGCCCGGTCTGCTGCCCCGCAAGGTGCGCGCCGGGACTGCCGACTTCACGACCGGCCCCGCACTCACCCGTGACGAGGTCCTCGCGGCGATCGAGGTCGGTATCGAGACCGCCCGCGATCTGGTCGCGGCGGGCAACAAGGGCCTGCTCACCGGTGAGATGGGCATCGCCAACACGACGGCGTCGGCCGCCCTGATCTGCGTGTACACCGGGATGGACGCGGCAGAGGTGACCGGTCGCGGTACCGGCATCAACGACGAGATGCACGCCCGCAAGGTCGACGTGGTCCGCCGTGCGCTCGACCTGCACCAGCCGGACCCGGCCGATCCGATCGGCGTGCTCGCGGCCGTCGGCGGCCTGGAGCACGCCGCGATGGCCGGGTTCCTCCTCGGCGGGGCCTCGCTCCGTACGCCGGTCATCCTCGACGGCGTCAGCGCGGGCGCCGCGGCCCTGGTGGCACGCGCCATCGCGCCGGAAGCCCTGGCGGCCTGCATCGCCGGCCACCGCAGCGCCGAGCCCGGCCATGTCGCCGCGCTCAACAAGCTGGGCCTGCGACCGCTGGTCGACCTGGACCTCCGCCTGGGCGAGGGCACGGGCGCGCTGCTGGCGCTGCCGATCGTGCAGAGCGCGGCCCGCGCGATGCACGAGGTGGCGACGTTCGACTCGGCGGGCGTCACGGAGAAGTAGCACCGGGACGCGGGGGCACGGGGGCGCTGCCCCCGTGCCCAGCCCCCTCGGCCTGGCACCTTGGCACTCCAGCCCCTCGGGCATCCCAGCCCCTCCGGCGTTTGAGGAGCGGGGTCCGGGGCGGAGCCCCGGTTACGGGAGGGGGCGGCAGGGGACCAGGCCCGCCGCAGGCGCCCCACCCCGAGCCGCCCCGCCCCACCGCACAGCGCCCCACGCACCGCACCCGCCCACGGCCACCCCGTATCGTGGACCCCGCCCCACAAAGCCGCACCTCACAGCCGCTCCACTGCCGTAGCGGCCCGCACTCCGCACCGCACGAGGAGCCCGCACCGCCATGGCCGAGCACGCCGTTCACCCCGCGTACCCCGTCGGACTGCGCCTGAACGGGCGCCGTGTAGTCGTCGTCGGCGGCGGCCAGGTCGCGCAGCGCCGCCTCCCCGCCCTCATAGCGGCCGGCGGGGACATCGTCCTCGTGTCGCCGTCCGCCACCCCCTCCGTCGAGGCGATGGCGGATGCGGGCGAGATCCGCTGGGAGCGCCGGGTGTACGCCGACGGCGACCTGGCGGACACCTGGTACGCGCTCATCGCGTCCGACGACACCGCGGCCAACGACGCCGCCTCCGCCGAGGCCGAGCGCACCCGCACCTGGTGCGTCCGCAGCGACAACGCGGACGCCGCCACCGCCTGGACCCCCGCCACCGGCCGCAGCGAGGGTGTCACCGTCGCCGTGCTCACCACCGACGGGCAGGGCCGCGACCCGCGCCACTCCGCCGCCGTGCGCGACGCCATCGTCGAGGGCCTGCGCGACGGCACCCTCGCCGCACCCCACCACCGCACCCGGACCCCCGGCGTCGCCCTGGTCGGCGGCGGCCCCGGCGACCCCGACCTGATCACTGTCCGCGGCCGCCGCCTCCTCGCCGAGGCCGACGTCGTCATCGCGGACCGGCTCGGCCCGCGCGACCTGCTGGACGAACTCCCTCCGCACGTCGAGGTGATCGACGCCGCCAAGATCCCGTACGGCCGCTACATGGCGCAGGAGGCGATCAACAACGCGCTGATCGAGCACGCCAAGGCGGGCAAGGCCGTCGTCCGGCTCAAGGGCGGCGACCCGTTCGTCTTCGGGCGCGGTATGGAAGAGGCACAGGCGCTCGCCGCCGAGGGCATCTCCTGCACCGTCGTCCCCGGCATCTCCAGCTCGATCTCGGTGCCGGGCGCGGCCGGTATCCCGGTGACCCACCGCGGGGTCGCCCACGAGTTCACCGTGGTCAGCGGCCATGTCGCCCCCGACGACGAGCGTTCGCTGGTCGACTGGGCGGCCGTCGCCCGGCTTCGCGGCACCCTGGTCCTCCTGATGGCCGTCGACAAGATCGGCGCCATCGCCCGTGCGCTCATGGCCCACGGCAAGTCCCCCGAGACCCCGGTCGCGCTGGTCCAGGAAGGGACCACGGCCGCCCAGCGCCGCGTCGACGCGACACTCGCGACCGTCGCCGAGCGGGCCGTGGCGGAGCAAGTGCGCCCGCCGGCCGTCATCATCATCGGTGACGTCGTCGCGGTCGGCCCTGCCGCCGCGGCACCCTCCCCTGAGTAACCATCGGTAACGGAACTTCCTCCAGACCGTTGGCACCACACACCGGACAAGGCAGTATCAACCTGTGGCTGATCTCATCACCGTCGATGACCCCGACGACCCCCGACTGCGCGACTACACAGGCCTGACCGACGTCGAGCTGCGGCGCAGGCGCGAGCCCGCCGAGGGCCTCTTCATCGCCGAGGGCGAGAAGGTGATCAGACGCGCCAGGCAGGCCGGGTACGAGATGCGGTCCATGCTGCTGTCGGCGAAGTGGATCGATCTGATGCGCGACGTCATCGACGAGGTCCCGGCCCCCGTGTACGCGGTCACCCCGGAGCTCGCCGAGCGTGTCACCGGCTACCACGTGCACCGCGGCGCCCTCGCCTCCATGCAGCGCAAACCGCTGCCGGCCGCCGACGAACTGCTGCGCACCACCCGCCGCGTGGTCGTCATGGAGGCCGTCAACGACCACACGAACATCGGGGCGATCTTCCGCAGCGCCGCCGCCCTCGGCATGGACGCCGTCCTGCTCTCCCCGGACTGCGCCGACCCGCTGTACCGGCGCTCCGTCAAGGTCTCGATGGGCGCGGTCTTCTCCGTCCCTTACGCCCGGCTCGACACCTGGCCCAAGGCTCTGGAGACCGTCCGGGAGGCGGGCTTCAAGCTGCTCGCCCTGACGCCCGACGAGAAGGCCAGCAGCATCGAGGAGGCGGCGCCGCACCGGATGGATCAGGTGGCGCTGATGCTCGGGGCCGAGGGAGACGGGCTGTCCACCCAGGCCCTCGTCGCCGCCGACGAATGGGTGCGTATCCCGATGGCCCACGGCGTCGACTCGCTGAACGTGGGCGCGGCGGCCGCGGTCGCCTTCTACGCGGTCGCCACAGGCCGCCCGGAGAGCTGAGCCGTATCCGCGAAGTCCCGCCCGGCGTACGAAGGGCGGGCCGCGCGGGACCCTGCCGGCAGCCCTCGAAGGCGCTCCGGCGGGGCTACTGCCCGCTCTGGCTCTGGCCCGGGCTCTGACTCTGGCCCGCGCCGAGGCCGCGCGCCGGTCCCTGGCAGCCCTGGGCCGCCGCGATGCCCAGCGCCACCAGCAGCGTCACCACGACGAAGACGACGAGCCGCTGCCGCAGCAGCCGGGGGTTGGCGGGACGCCGTCCGGTCGAGGTCGTACGGGCGCCGGGCCGGGTGCCCGGCCTGCCGTTCGTCCCGTTCGCACCCTGCTGCCGCCTACCGGAACCCGTCGTGCTGCGCGGCTGCCGGTCCGGGCGTGAACCCCCGGTGCGGGGCGACGCCGGGCGTGGTCGCGCCGTCTGTCGGCTCTGCGGGCGCGACATCGGGGCGGGACCGGGCGCACGGCGGGTGTGCTGCTCGGTGTACGGGCCGTTGAGGCGGCCCGTCGGCCGGTCCGCCTCCTGCGCGGAGCGCTGGGCCGGTGGCCGGCTCTCGTGCAGCCCCTGCGCCTCCCGCGCGGCGATCTCCTTGAGCCGCATGGAGAGTTGGAGCGTGCTCGGCCGTTCCTCCGGGTCCTTCGCCAGACAGGCGCTCACCAGCGGAGCGAGTGCGTCGTGCACGTCGTACAACTGCGGCTCCTCGTGCACCACGCGGTAGAGCATTACCTCGGAACTGCCGTGCCCGAAGGGTGAATCGGCCATCGCCGCGTACGCCAGCGTGGCACCGAGCGAGAAGACGTCCGTCGCGGGTGTCACCGCCGCACCCCGCACCTGCTCGGGCGCGAGGAACCCCGGCGAACCCACCGCCGTACCGACGTGCGTGAGGGTGGACGCCCCGGTCGCCCAGGCGATCCCGAAGTCGATGATCCGCGGGCCCTTGGGGGAGAGGAGGATGTTCGACGGCTTCAGGTCGCGATGGACCACGCCCGCCTCGTGCACCGCCACCAGACCCTCGGAGAGCGCCGCCCCGATCGAGGCCACCTCGGCGGCCGACAGCGGACCCTCCTCGGCCACCTTGTCGTGCAGCGAGGGCCCCGGGACGTACTGCGTGGCGAACCACGGGCGCTCCGCCTCCAGATCGGCGGCCACCAGCCGGGCCGTGCAGCCGCCGCGGATCCGCCGGGCGGCGGACACCTCGCGGGCGAACCGCGAACGGAACTCCTGGTCCTCCGCCAGATCGGGGCGGATCACCTTCAGCGCCACCCGCTGGCCGCGCCGGTCCGAACCGAGGTAGACGACACCCATGCCGCCCGCTCCGAGCCGCCGGTGCAGCCTGAACGAACCGACGACACGCGGGTCCTCGCGCCGGAGCCGCATCATCGCCATGTCTGCCCATCCCCGCTGCCTGGTCCGCCTGACGAGGCACAGCTTACGTACCCGCCGCCCGGGGCGCTCAGAGGCCGCGCCCTCGCCGGCGAATCGATTGTCAGTGCCGGGGCGGAATCGTGAGGAGTGGTCAGGGAGCCGCGGAGCCAGGCTCCCCGGCCCGTGCGAGATCTCAAAGATCCGTCACAGACGGGGGATTGGATCAGTGAAGGGCGATCGATCCGAGACGGTCCTGGATGCCGGGAACACGACCCGTACGTATGAAGTGGTGGCCTCCGGAGCAGGCCGCCGGGTGGCGCCACCGGCCCGCCGAGGAGTGGTCGGAGTGAGTGAAGTCACGCTCCCCCGTGGCCTTGAAGGCATGGAGGTGCCCCTCTTCGGATCGGTGGTGCGCACAGCCCGCTTCATGGCGGCCGGGGTCCTCGCCCTCGTCGGGCAACCGATACCCAGGGAGGGTGCCTCCGGGGGTTCCCTCGGGGATGACCCCAAGATCCAGTAGGCCCGTCTCCACCCAGGGGAGTACGCCGGCTACCCACGGCTCATCCTCCGGGAGGCCCGGCATTCGGTACGCGGGCATGACGCCGCCCGTCCGCCGCATCCCTAATGTTGAAGTCATGCGGCGGGCGTCGCACTCGTCCCCCGAGGCCACACGCCCGCCGCTCCACATCAGGTCAGGAGAGGAACCATGGCGGACACGGCAGCGCGGACCATGATCCGCACGCAGGGACGCAGGGCTTACGCCTCGTTCGGCAGCCGCCCGTCGGCCGGCAAGCGCCACCCGCTGGTGGCGACAGCCATGGTTCTTCCTCTGGCGGCCCTGCTCACCGTCGTCTTCGGCGGCTGGGAAGCGGTGGTCACACAGGCGTCGTCCGTGGGCGTGATGCTGGGGCGCTGAGCGGCGCCCCGGGTCCGGAAGAGCGGTTCGGACCGGGACATCCGGCCAACAACCCCGTGGGGACGGGGGTGCGGCGGACGGCAGCGTTTGTCCGGTCAGCTGGGGAGCTGACCGGACATCGCGCTGTCCGGGGCCCTTTCCGCGGCCGGGGAGCGACCGGCCCTCGTGACCCGCGTACGCTCCTCGGCGGACCCGGTGCCGGCCGGGCCCGCCGATCCTGCGCCACCGGAGGAGACCGTGACCACCGCAGTCATGCGTGCGCTGGGCGCCCTCGCCCACGAAGCGGCCCATGCGCCTGCCCCGGCCGGCTGCGACTGCCCGCCGCCGGCCGTGCTCGCGGACCGGGCGGACGGCACCGTGGTCCGCAGCGGCCCCGTCGTCGCCAAGGCCCACGCTCCCGGTACGGACACCGCCGCCCTGGCCGTACGCCTCTGGCTGGCGGCCCGCCCCGGCCTGGCGGACGTCCTGCTCGCACCCTTGCCCGTGGAGCCCCCGACGGCCCCGGTGAAGGCCGCCACGCCCTTCGTCCCCTCGTCGCCGTACCTCACCGAGCTCCACGGCCGCCCGGTCAGCCTGTGGCCCCACGGGAGGCCGGTGGATCCGGGTGACCCGGACGCGGCGCCGTGGGAGGAGGCCGCCGCGCTCCTGGCGCGCCTCCACAGCACCGCGCTCCCGCCTCCCGCGCCCCCGGCCGCGCAGCCTCCCGTGCCCCCGGCGGCGCGGTCTTCCGCTACCCCGGCCGCGCGGCCGCTCGTGCTCCCGGTGATGCGGGGGCCGGCGAAGGCCGCTCTCGCCGTGGACCGGATGTGTGCGGCACGCCCCGGACATCCGTCCGTCGCGCCCGTGCTCGCGGCCTGGCGGCGACTGCCCGCCTGGGCCCGTGACGAGACCCCCGCCCCCGCGCACCGCGCGCGCTTCCTCTGCCACGGCGATCTGCACCTGGGCCAGCTCGTCCGGCACCCCGCCCCGGACGGCCGCTGGCTGCTGATCGACGTCGATGACGCGGGCACCGGCGACGCCACCTGGGATCTGGCCCGGCCCGCGGCCTGGTACGCGGCCGGACTGCTTCCGCCCGACGTCTGGTTCCGGTTCGTGGACGCCTACCGGGCCGCCGGGGGCCCAGCGCTGTCCGCCGAGGGCGATCCCTGGCCCGAGTTGGACGTCGCCGCCCGCGCCCTGACCGTGCAGACCGCTGCGCTGGCCCTCGCGAAGTCCGCGGCGGAGGCCAGGGATCCGGATGAGGTGGAACAGATGATGATCGCGGCCTGTGCCCGAATTGCGGCTCTCCCGCCCGAGTTGGCCGCCGGGCACGCGTCGTAGGGTGAACCGACCGTCGGCGGGCACGCATTCCGGCGACGGCTAACCGACGGCGAGGAGTGAGCCCGAACATGCAGTGTCCCAAGTGCCATGCACAGATGCACACGTACAACCGCAACGGCATTCAGATCGAGCAGTGCAGCGGCTGCCGGGGGATATTCCTGGACTACGGCGAGCTGGAGTCCCTGACCCGCATGGAAGCGCAGTGGACGCAGCAGGCTCCGCCTCCGCCGCAGGCCCCGCAGGCCTACCCGGCCGCCCCCGCACCCGCCTGGGGTGCCCCGCAGCAGCACCACGGCGGTCACCACGGCCACTACCGGCAGAAGAGCTTCGGCCGGATGCTCTTCTCGTCCTGACCCGGTTCGCGCGCTGCGGTCCGGACGGTACGCGTCCGGACCGCAGCGCGGCTGCGCGCGGCAACGACGAAGCCCCGGTCGTCGAGACGACCGGGGCTTCGGACTGTGCGCGATACTGGGATTGAACCAGTGACCTCTTCCGTGTCAGGGAAGCGCTCTCCCGCTGAGCTAATCGCGCAGGGTGACCCTGCGTGTACTGCGTGCGCGATACTGGGATTGAACCAGTGACCTCTTCCGTGTCAGGGAAGCGCTCTCCCGCTGAGCTAATCGCGCGGGGGTCCTTGCGGACCGGTGGACGATACTGGGATTGAACCAGTGACCCCTTCCGTGTCAGGGAAGTGCTCTCCCGCTGAGCTAATCGTCCTTGGAGGTGGAGACGGGATTTGAACCCGTGTAGACGGCTTTGCAGGCCGTTGCCTCGCCTCTCGGCCACTCCACCAGGGATGGGGGTTCGGGAAGGATCCCCCACCTTCTGCGAGCGGACGACCAGGTTCGAACTGGCGACCTCAACCTTGGCAAGGTTGCGCTCTACCAACTGAGCTACGTCCGCTTGTCGGTTCCGGTTCACTTGCGCGTCCCGGCGACGTGATGAACTCTAGCGGATTCCGGGGCCAGTACAAAAACGCGTTTGTGCAGCGTGCTGAGGTGCGCTCGCCCCGGCGCAGGTCACCGTGGGCCGTCCTAGACTCATGGACGTGTTCGACCTTGCCCCAATGGCCCGCTTCGGCGGCCTCGTCGCCTCCGGCCTGCAGGACGTGACCAGCGATCCCGCAGCCCTCGACTCGTCTGGCTTCTGGGCCGTATCTGCCGATTTCGATGGCCGGCTGGTCTGTGCCCGCTTCGCCACCGTACGCACCGCCGCGGTGCCCGCCCCGGTGCGGGGTGCCTGGCGCGGGCCCGCCGCCGGTGACTGGAACTCGTCCCTGGACCGTGCCGCCTACCTCGCCGGCGTGCGTCGCATCCGGGAGTACATCGCGGCGGGCGAGGTCTACCAGGCCAACCTCTGCCGGGTGATGACGGCCCGGCTGCCCGACCCGGCCGCCGCGGACGTGGACGCCCTCACCTCGCTGCTGGCCCGCGGCAACCCGGCCCCGTACGCAGGAACGATTCGGCTGCCCGCGCACGGCGTGGAGATCGCGACCGCGTCCCCCGAGCTGTTCCTCCGCAGGGACGGCCGCACGGTCGAGTCCGGGCCGATCAAGGGCACCGGCCGCACCGAGGACGATCTGCTGGAGAAGGACTACGCCGAGAACGTGATGATCGTCGACCTGGTCCGCAACGACCTCGGACGGGTCTGCGCCACCGGATCGGTCCGCGTTCCGGATCTCTGCGCGGTCGAGAAGCACCCGGGCCTCGTCCACCTCGTCTCCACGGTGCGCGGCCTGCTGGCGGAGGGCACCGGCTGGCCGGAACTCCTCGCCGCCGCCTTCCCGCCCGGTTCGGTCACCGGCGCCCCGAAATCCAGTGCGCTGAGGATCATCGCGGAACTGGAGACCGCCCCGCGCGGCCCGTACTGCGGCGGCATCGGCTGGGTGGACGCCGACCGCGCCACCGCCTCGCTCGCCGTGGGCATCCGGACCTTCTGGACCGACCGCACCGGGGCGGCCCCCGTCCTGCGCTTCGGCACCGGCGCCGGCATCACCTGGGGCTCGGATCCGGAACGCGAATGGGACGAGACCGAACTCAAGGCGTCCAGGCTGCTCGCGGTAGCGTCGGGCGCATACGAAGCAAACGGAAGGACCGCACCATGAGGATCTGGGTCAACGGCGAACTGCGGGCCGCCGATGACGCCCGGGTGTCCGTGCTCGACCACGGGCTCACCGTGGGCGACGGCATCTTCGAGACGGTCAGGACCACCGACGGCAGGCCCTTCGCGCTCACCCGGCACCTCGACCGGCTGGCCCGCTCCGCCCGGGGCCTCGGTCTGCCGGCGCCGGACCTGGACGAGGTGCGCCGGGCCTGCGCCGCCGTCATCGAGGCCAACCCGGCCGCCCTCGGCCGGCTGCGGATCACGTACACCGGAGGCATCTCGCCGCTCGGGTCCGACCGCGGCACAGCAGGCCCCGGACTGGTCGTCGCCCTCGGGGAGGTGAAGCGCCGCCCGGACACCACGGCGGTCATCACCGTCCCCTGGACGCGCAACGAACGCGGCGCGCTCGCCGGGCTCAAGACCACCTCGTACGCGGAGAACGTCGTCGCGCTCGCCCGCGCCCACGAGCGGGGTGCCACCGAGGCGCTCTTCGCCAACACCGTCGGACAGCTCTGCGAGGGCACCGGGTCCAATGTCTTCGTCGTCCTGGACGGCCAGCTGCACACCCCGCCGGTCGCCTCCGGCTGCCTGGCCGGGATCACCCGCGCGCTGGCGGTGGAATGGACCGGGGCGCAGGAGACCGAGCTGCCGTTCGACGTGCTGGAACGGGCCGAGGAGATCTTTCTGACCTCCACGCTCCGTGACATCCAGTCCGTCCACCGGGTCGACGGCAGGGAGCTGCCCGGCGGCCCCGGCCCGGTGACCACCAAGGCCATGAGCGTCTTCGGCGAGCGGGCCGGCAACGACCTGGACCCGTAGGCCGGGTCCGCGAAGTAACGGCCGCCCGCCCGCGCGATGCGGGGGCGGCCGAAAATGCGGATGACGGCTCCGCGTTCGGGGGATAGAAATCCCCTGATGACCACCACACTCCGGCCTTCCGGGCCGATCCAGTCAGGCGCCGACGGCGCACAGGAGCGCGCGTACGACGTGTGCGACAACGGGCGGCCCGTCGGCGCCGTCGAGATCGGCACCGAGCCGGGGCCGGCCGGCGGAGTGGGCCTGCTGCGGTCCCTGCGGATCGACGAGCCAGTCCGCAGGCGCGGCCGGGGGACCATCGCCGCCCTGGCTGCCGAAGAGGTGCTGCGCGGCTGGGGCTGCACCCAGGTGCGTACGGAAGTCGCCGCCGCCGAAACCGCTGCGCAGCGGCTCGCCTCCGCGCTCGGCTACACCGAGCGCAGCAGGAACATGATCAAGTCGCTGCCGTCGGTCCCCCCGGCCCTGCCCGGCCGGCTGACCGCACGCCCGATGACGCCCGGGGAGTTCGCGCGGTGGCAGGACGGGGCCATCGCCGCGTACGCGGAGAGCCTGGTCACCCGGGGCACCTCGCGGGAGACCGCTCTGCGGGCCGCCCGCACCTCCCACGCCGGGCACCTGCCGGACGGCCTGGCCACCGAGGGCGCCCATCTGCACTTCCTGCTCCACGACGGCGAGCCCGTGGGGTACGTCTGGGTGGCCCGGTTCGAGATGCACCCCGGTCTGCTCGTCGGCTACGTGTTCGACGTGGAGGTGAACGAGGAGTTCCGGGGCCGGGGGTACGGGCGGGCGCTGATGCTCCAGGCGGAGCGCATCGCTCTCGCGGCGGGCGACGAGCGGCTGGGCCTGCACGTGGTCACGGCCAACACACCCGCGGTCCGGCTGTACGAGTCGCTGGGCTACGAACCGACCCAGTACAACCTGACCAAGCAGCTCTAGGGCCTCTCGTTTGGATCAGGCCGGGCTCACGGGGTCCGGCACGCACATCTGCGGCGTTGTCGTCGGTCGCCAATGCTCCGCATTGACTCCCTCCTCCGCCCTGCAGCTGCACGCACCGGACCCCGCTCCCTGATCCGGTCTGATCCAAACGAAAGGCCCTAGGCCCTGCGCCGCGCCCGGGGCCTCAGCCCTGTCCGGCGAGCAGCCGGTCGGCGATCTCCTCGATCCGCTCTCGCAGGCCTTCCTGGCTCTTGCCGCCGTCCAGCCGCTCTCCGCCGATCACATAGGTCGGGGTGCCGGTGACCCCGATGGCCTTGCCCTCGGCCTGGTCGGCGTCGACGATCAGCAGGTGCCGACCGTCGATCAGGGCGGTGTCGAACTCCTCGGCGTCCAGGCCGAGTTCCTCCGCAACCTCGATCAGCAGCGGCTCGCCGCCGCGGCCGAGGTCGGCGGTGCGGGCGAGCACGGCCTCGATGTACGGCCAGTCCTTGCCCTGCGCCGCGGCCTCCTCGGCGGCCTGCGCGGCGGCGTAGGCGTGCTTGTGCTTCTCCAGCGGGAAGTGCCGCAGCCGCACCTCGATCCGGTCGCCGTACCGTGCCCGCAGAGCGTGCACATCGGTGAGGGCGTGGTGGCAGTCGGGGCACTGGAGCTCGCACCAGAGGTCGAGGACGACCGGCGCTGCGGGGGTGGGATCACTCATGGGGCCAGTCTCCCAGGGCGTACGGGAGAGCCTCGACCGGCACCGGCCCGGCGCGGGCCGTCCCGCCGCCCGCCCGCACGGCACCTGGGGAGGATCCCGGCCCTGATATGTCCCTGATGTGGGCTCCGGGCGTGGCCCCGAGCACATGGACAGGTGCAGGATGGAAGGGACGTTTCCCCTGCGCCTGGAGGCACTGATGCTTGCCGAGACCATTTGTTCCGCGGCGTCCGCGGCGGGCCTGGGCATCGCCGCCGTCACCGCGTACCGGAAGCGATTCCTCGCGGCGACCAGGATCGCGGCCTACTCCCTGATTCCGATCGGCCTGGTGCTGACCGGTGTCGTCCAGTGGGTCACGGACATCGCGTTCAAGCCGAGCGTCTGGCTGGGCTTCGGCCTGCTCGGGGTGGCCTGGCTGCTGTTCATCACGACCCGCGCGGTCGAACGGCGCGGGGGCGGCACCCGCAAGGAACGCAAGGCGGCCGCCCGTGCCGCGCGCGGCGACGCGGTGGCACCGGCCGCCTCGGCCCCCTCGCTGGGGGCAGGTGTCCCGGCGGTCCGGCCCCAGCAGCGGGAGAAGTCGAAGCAGCAGGCCGCCGCGAGCGGATCGGGCGAGGACTTCAGCGACATCGAGGCCATCCTGAAGAAGCACGGCATCTGAAACACGGCATCCGGTCCGCGCCCGCACCGCCGGTCCCCGCACCTGACTGCGGGGGAGTGGGAGAGTGGGGGAACCGCGCTGATATGAATCGATTCACGCATGATCCTTGACGGTGTTCGGGGATGGGGCTAGCGTCCCGAACGGATTGAATCAATTCACTCACGCCCGTCCGTACGATGGGGTGACGCCGCTGGACCAGTGCGGCCAAGGGCACCAGTGGGGCAGGACAAGTGGCGCGTGTGGCAGGGATCAAGGATGTGGCCCGGCAGGCCGGGGTCTCCGTGGGCACGGTCTCCAATGTGATCAACCGTCCGGAGGCCGTACTTCCCGAGACGCGTGCGCGGGTGCTGGCCGCCATCGAGGACCTCGGCTACGTCCGCAGCGAATCCGCTCGCCAGCTCAGGGCGGGACGCAGCCGGATCATGGCCCTGCTCGTCCTGGACATGGGCAACCCCTTCTTCGTCGACGTGGCCCGCGGGGCCGAGCGCGCCGCCCGGCAGGCGGGCCTCGGTGTCATGGTCTGCAACAGCGGCCAGAGCCCCGCGGAAGAGGCCGAGTACCTCGGACTCTTCGCGGAGCAGCGGGTGTGCGGCGTGCTGGTCACTCCGGCCGACGCGACCGGCCGCAACCTCGAATCCTTCAGCCGCCACCGGATTCCCTACGTCCTGGTGGACCGCGTCGCATCCGGCACCGGGACCTGCGCGGTCTCCGTCGACGACGTGCGGGGCGGCGCCCTGGCCGTCGGGCACCTGGTCTCGGCCGGGCACCGCTCGGTGGCCTACGTCAGCGGACCGGGTGACCTGCACCAGATCAGGGACCGCCGCACGGGCGCGCTGTCGGCCCTGGCCGAGGCGGGGCTGGAGCCCGAGGCGCTCGTCGAGATCCCCTCCGACCGGCTGGACGTGGCGGCGGGACGCGACGCCGGGGCCCGGCTGCTCGGCCTGGTGCCCCGCCCCACCGCGGTGTTCTGCGCGAACGACCTGCTCGCCCTCGGCGTGCTGCAGGCCCTGTACGCGGCCGGGGTGCGGGTGCCGCAGGACATCGCCATCGTCGGATACGACGACATCGAATTCGCCGCCGCCGCTGCCGTACCGCTCACCTCGGTCCGCCAGCCGGCGGTCGTGATGGGCCGGATGGCCGCCGAACTCCTGCTGGAGGAGGCCGAGGACGACGGCCACCACGAGCACCGCAGTGTGGTGCTCCAGCCGGAACTCGTCGTGCGCGCGTCGAGCTCAACCCCCCGCTGAGGCCGCCGCCCGCCCTGCCTTCTCTCTGTCGTTCCCTTCCGCCTGCCCGAAACGGAGACGCCGTGCCCCTTTTCGACCTGCCCCTGGACCAACTCCGCTCCTACCGGCCGGAGTCCGGTGAGCCGGACGACTTCGACGCCTTCTGGCGGCGCACCCTCGAAGAGGCTTCCGCGCACCCGCTGGATGCCGAGTTCACCGCGTACGACGCGGCGTTGAGCAAGGTCGACGCCCATGACGTGTCGTTCGCCGGCTGGGGCGGGCACCGGATACGTGCCTGGCTGAACGTGCCCGCCGGCGCCGAGGGCCCCCTGCCCACCGTCGTCCACTACCTGGGATACGGCGGCGGGCGCGGGCTGCCGCACGACCACCTGGTGTGGCCCGCCGCCGGATGGGCCACCCTGCTCGTGGACACCCGGGGCCAGGGCGCCGTCAACAACAACTCGCCGGGCTCCACCCCGGACCCGCACGGCGGCGGCAATCCGCAGTCGCCCGGCTTCATGACCCGCGGCATCCTCGACCCCGACGAGTACTACTACCGGCGGGTGTTCACCGACGCGGTCCGCGCCGTCGAGGTGGCCCGTACCCACCCGGCCGTCGACCCCGACCGGATCGTCGTGCACGGCGGCAGCCAGGGCGGTGGCATCGCGCAGGCGGTGGCCGGGCTCAGCCCCCACGTCAAGGCCGCGCTCATCGACGTACCGTTCCTGACGCACTACCGGCGCGCCGTCGAGATCACCGACCGGGACCCCTACCAGGAGATCGTCCGCTTCCTGTCCGCCCAGCACGGCGTCTGCGAGCAGGTGTTCCGGACCCTCTCGTACTTCGACGGCATCAGCTTCGCCGCCCGGGCGACGGTACCCGCGCTCTACTCGGTGGCGCTGATGGACACCGTCTGCCCGCCGTCCACCGTCTTCGCCGCCTACAACCACTGGGCGGGTCCCAAGGAGATCGAGGTCTATCCCTGGAACAACCACGAGGGCGGCGGTTCGGCCCACCGAGGGGCGCAGCTGCGTATGCTGCGGGACCTGGGCTGACCGGCGACGCGGCGCGGGGAGCGCCGGGCCTATCCGAATACGTGACGGGCGGTCGGACGCCGGAGCGATTGTGGTCACCACGTGCGGGGTGAACTCCCCTGACAAAAAGGCGTATTGATCGCCAACGGGGGCCGGCCTGCGTCATGATCGTCCGGAGATGGTGGACACCTCCCGGGGCGACGCCCCCGCACCCCCCGCCGAAGAGCCGCGTGGCTGCCTCTTCGCGCTTTCCCAGCCCCCTCTGATGATCTTCCTCACGGTGATCGGCGGCCTGCTGCTGATGGCCGCGTTGCACGATCTTTTAGTGCTGTGAGCGGCTCGCCGGCCGCTTCCCTGCGGCGCGCCCGGTACGCGGCGACGTGCAAGCGGTTACCGCAGGTGCGGCTGGAGCAGTAGCGGCGGGAGCGGTTGCGGGAGAGGTCGACGAAGGCGCGCCGGCAGTCCGGCGCCTCGCAGCGCCGCAGCCGGTCCGTCTCGCCCGCCACGATGATGAACGCGAGGGCCATCCCGCAGTCGGCCGCCAGGTGGTCGGCGATCGACGCGTCCGGCGCGAAGTAGTGCACGTGCCAGTCGTAGCCGTCGTGGTTGCTGAGCTGCGGCGTGGTGCCCGCGGCTGCCACCAGGGAGTTGACGAGCGAGGCGGCGACCTGTGCGTCGGACGCGGCGAAGACCGCCGCGAACCGGGCCCGTACGTCGTGCACGGCCCGCAGGTCCTTCTCGTCGAGCTCGTTCACCCCGCTCAGGCGGTGGCGCCCGGCGAACGCGTAGAGCGCGGGGATGCCGGCGAGCCCGTCGGCCGGTGTCCCGTCCTCCGGCTGCGCGCTCTCGGGCGCGGTGTTCACCAGATCGACCACCGTTTCGAGGGCGATCCGGGTGTCGTGTGGGATCAGCACGCTTTCGCTCCCTGGCCTCCGGCGGGCGGGGCGCCCACCGATGCCGGATGACTCTACTGGCACGGCCGTGGCGTCCAGGGGCCCGAGAGGGCCTTCGGAGCCCGTGGGGCGCGCCTTACCGGCCATCGGGCCGCGGGGGCGGGGGTACGGGCGGCGGCGGGGCCGTGGAGACCCGGCCGGGGGCGTCTGGGCGGGGCGGGGAAGCGGGCGAACGCGGACCGGCGCCGTCACCACGGTGGATTCCGTGAGGACGGCGCCGGTTTCTGCCGTATGAGGTTGTCCGCGCGACGCCGTCTCCCCGAGTCGGACGGCGTCGTGCAGTTCTCGGCCTGGCTCAGCTTTCCGCCAGGATGTGTGAGAGCTCCGTATCGAGATCGAAGTGACGATGCTCGGTGCCCGGCGGAACCGCGGCGTCGGTCCTCTTCAGGAACGACTCCAGGGCCCGTGCCGGGGCCTCGAGCAGGGCTTCGCCCTCTGGGGAGCTCAGCGCGATACAGACGACGCCCTGGCCGTGGCTACGGGATGGCCAGACGCGGACGTCTCCGGTGCCGGTGGGCCTGTGCAGCCCCTCGGCAAGGAGGTCGCGGGCGAAAACCCACTCGACCGTCTCCTCCGCTCCGGTGTGGAAGGTGGCGTGCACGGCATACGGATCGGCCGTGTCATACCGCAGGCCCGCGGGTACAGGCAGTGAGGACTCGCTCGACACAACGAGGCGCAGGTGCAGCTCGCAGCTGACCGTGGTGTTCATAAGCGCCAGGGCCTTTCGCTCAGTGTGCGCTCGGGGATTCGCACGTCGGCGAAATCGACATGCCACCTACGGTGGCGTTGTAAACCCCTCTGACCGTTTTGTGATCCTTCAGGTAGCTCGTACAGCGGTGTGTAACTTTGGGTTATGCGGCCATTCCAGTGACGAGGGTGGTTCCGGTAGGTTGGCCTTCATGAATGCGGAGAGTGACGAGCGGGACGGAGCCGCCGCACCGGCGGATCCGGCGCCCGCGACGGGGGACGTGGCGAGAGGCGTGACGGGGGACGTCACGCAGGATGTGGCGAAGGAGGACCCGGAGCTCGGCTCCAGGGCGCCCGGATTCATCCAGGCATCCAGGGCGCTGCACCTGAGCTGGCAGGTCGGCGTGTTCATGGTCGGCCTCGCCGTGGTGGTGGCGGGCATCATCATGCTGCCGCTGCCCGGCCCCGGCTGGCTGGTGATCTTCGGCGGCATGGCGATCTGGGCGACCGAGTTCGTCTGGGCGCAGCTGGTGCTGCGCTGGACGCGGCGGAAGGTCACCGAGGCCGCCAGGCGGGCCCTCGATCCCAAGGTCCGGCGGCGCAACATCGCGCTCACCGTGATCGGGCTGGTGATCATCGCGGTGCTGGTGGGGATCTATGTGTGGAAGTTCGGAATCGTCATGCCGTGGAAGATCCACGAGTGACCCGGAGCTGGTCGGGGGGCGCCGCTGACATGGGGTAATGTTTGGCGTGCGCCCGGGCGATTAGCTCAGTGGGAGAGCGCTTCGTTCACACCGAAGAGGTCACTGGTTCGAACCCAGTATCGCCCACCCCGGACCGACGGCCCGGAAGCTTCTTGAAGCTTCCGGGCCGTCGGCGTTCCCGCGTGCGCCGTTCAAGCGCTTCGACTGATTTTCGTTCCAACTGTTGACGCCGTCGATGACGCTCCTTGCTTTGATCCAGCAAGCGCTTTCTGAAACGCTTCAATCAAGGCGGTAAATGCCTGCTCGGAGAGCGGCGGCTGTCCCGCATGAAGTTGGCGACGTCCTGAATGCCAGCGGGACCGCCTCGCGGTCGGTCCGGTCGGGCATCGGGCGCGCGAACAGCCAAATCGGTGGCCACTCCTCGCCAGTCCCGCGCCGACCGCCGCCGGTCCACCGAGGCGTGCATCCTCGCCAGTGCCCGTGAGCTGTTCGCCGGGATAAGGATTCGAGCGCACCACCATTCGCGCCGTGGCGGCCGTGGCGGGCGTCGACCCGGCTCTGGTCATGCAGTACCTCGGCTCGAAGCGCGGCCTGTTCACCCAAGCCGTGCAAGCAACCCCCGTATCGTCGGGCACCGTTGACGCCGACGTGCTCGTCGATCAGCTGCTGGCCAGATATCAGCTCCGCAGCGCCGGCGGAATAATCTGCGCCGTGTTGTCGGATTCCGCGAAGGCCGTTCGTCGTCCTCATGAAGCGTCCGGAAGGAGAACGGTCATGAAGTACGTGTTGTTCATCGCCACGGACCCCGCAGGGGAGCCGACCGACGAGAACCCGCAGGCATGGGTCGAGAAATGGAACGACCGAGGCGTCCGTGTGGAGGGAATGCCGCTCAAGCCGGCCGGCGAGACCAGGACGGTCCGAGTGCGCGGGGACCGGGTTCTGGTCACCGACGGCCCCTTCGCCGAGACGGCCGAGTGGATCGCCGGGTACGACCTCGTGGAGGCCGCCGACCTCGACGAGGCGATCGAGGTCGCCGCCTCGCACCCGATGGCAACCGCCGGACGCATCGAGGTCCGGCCGGTCGAACCGCTCGATCTCGGGCCCGGCACCGGAAACGTCCCGCACGAGGGCGACGCGCCCGCCTCCCGCTTCCTCGCGATCCTGCGGACGGACCCGGGCGCGCCGGCCTTCACCCCCGATCCCGCCGTGGTGGCCGAGTGGGTTCGCGACGGCCTCGCCTCCGGCCGCTACCTCGGCGGTGAGCACCTGCGTCCCGTCCGGGACGCCACCCTCGTACGCCGCCGCGAAGGGGAGTTGCTGATCACCGACGGCGCGTACACGGATGTGCCGGAACGGGTGTCCGGGATCGTGTTCGTGGACGGCGAATGGGAGGAGGCGATCGGCTACCTCGCCCGCTGTCCCATGGCGCGGTCCGGAAGCGTCGAACTGCGCGAGTTCTGGACGGACTTCTCGTGAGCACCGGGCCGGCAGAGGCGCGGGCAGCGCTGGCGGAGGCCTACCGGGGCGAGTGGGGCGCCGTGTTCGGCACGATCGTGCGCCTGACCGGCGACTGGGAACTGGCCGAGGACTGCGCACAGGAGGCGTTCGCCCGCGCCCTGCCGGCCTGGGAGCGGGAAGGGGTGCCGCAGAAGCCGGGGGCATGGCTGGTGACCGCCGCGCGGCACCGCGCCTTCGACACGCTGCGTCGCGGGACGGCCGAGCGCAGCAAGATGGCCGAAGTCGCCGCGCTCAAGGCGGCAGGCATCCCGTACCGAGTGCCACCGCCCGGCGCACGCGCCGAACGGCTGGACGGCGTACTCGCCGTCATCTACCTCATGTTCACCGAGGGGTACGCACCGAGTGACGGCAACACACAGCGCGACAGCCTCGCGGAGGAGGCCGTCCGGCTGGCCCGGCTCGTCGCCGCCGAGGCACCGGACGAGCCGGAGGCGCGGGGGCTGCTCGCACTGCTGCTGCTCCAGCATTCGAGGCGCGCCGCCCGGCTCGACGCCGACGGCGGGCTGGTCACGCTGGACCGGCAGGACCGCACGCGGTGGGACCACGCACTCATCGCAGAGGGCGCGGCCCTCGCGCGCGAGGCCGTCGAGGCGGGCGGCTCCTACGCCCTCCAGGCGGCCATCGCCGCGCAGCACGCCCTCGCTCCGACCGCGGCCGCGACCGACTGGGCGGCGATCGTGATGTGGTACGACCGTCTCCTCGCCCTGCGTGCGAACCCGGTGGTCGAGCTCAACCGTGCTGTCGCGGTCGGGATGCACGAGGGCCCTCAGGCACAGTTGGACGCCGTGGACGCTCTCGGCACGTCCAGGAAGCTGGCCGGGAACCACGCCGTGCCCGCGGTCCGCGCAGACGGGCTGCGCCGACTCGGCCGCGCGCGCGAGGCGGCCGAGGCATACCGGACGGCGGAGGCGACCGCCCCGAACAGGGCGATCGCCCGGGAGTACGCCAAGCAGGCCGCGGAACTGGATCAGATGAATGAAGGGAGCGTCCCGCTGTGACGCCTGCGCAAGAGGACGAAGTGCTCGCCCGGATCGCCGAAGGGCTCGTCTACACCGAGTCGGAAGCCGCTTCTCAGAACTCTGAGCGCCGGACGGAGCAGATCTTCGACTACAACCACACACACCCCCGCGCGAGGAGGGCAGACGCCGGTCGTTGCTCGTCGACATTCTCGGCTCGGTCGGGGAACGTACGGTGCTGCTGCCGCCGTTCCACGCCGCGTTCGGCAGCAACGTCCACATCGGAGACGACTTCTTCGGGAACGTGAATCTGACGTTCGTCGACGACGTGGACATCCGCATGGGCCACGGCGTCATGATCGCGCCCAGCGTGACGCCGACCACGACGGGACACCCGGTGCATCCCGCACGCCGGGCCGACTTCGCGCGGTTCTCCGAACCGATCGTCATCGAGGACAAGGTGTGGATCGGCAGCAACGTGGTGGTCCTGCCGGGTGTGCGCATCGGATACGGGTCGGTCATCGGCGCCGGCAGCGTCGTCAGCCGCGACATCCCCTCGATGACGGTCGCTCTCGGGACACCCTGCCGGGTGGTCCGCGAGATCACGGACGAGGACCTCACCACCCGCCTCGCCGGCCGGTAGCGCGAAACCCCGCGTCCGGCCAAGGCCCTTGGCCGCCACGGACCCGGCTGATCAGGCGCAGGGGCCGAGCTCGTTGTCACAGGGGGCGCTTAGAGTCTCTCCCACTCGTCACGGTGCGTTGCCCCTGACGGGTTTCATCAGCGTGCCGCCGGTTCGGCGGCCGTCCGGGCCAATGGGGAGAACAGTGCATGGGGTGGGTTCCGGCGGGCGACTACGAAGTCGCCCTGGAGGCGGGCACGGTGGTCTGCCGCAATGGAAAGGGCCGGCGGCTGAAGTCCGTCCCGGCCAGATTGAAGGACGACCCGGCGGTCGTCGGACTCCGGCAGTTGACCGAGTGGCTGGAGCAGCACGCACACCAGTGCCTGACCGAGCTCGAGCAGTGGATGGTGCGTTCGCTGCCCGTCCCCACTGCCGTGCTCGCCCGGGTCTGGCCCGACCCTGCGTGGCAGACGGCCCTGCGGGACGTGGTGGTCACCGGCGTGGACGGTGGAGTCGCCGGGTTCCTGCGTGATGTCGACCCCCACCGCGGCCTCGGCCTCGTCGACCTGGACGGCGACACGGTCCGCATCACCCCGGACGTCGTCAGCGTGCCCCACCCCGTCCTCCTCGACGATCTCGACGAGCTGCGGGAGTTCGCGGTCGAACTGGGGGTGCGCCAGAACGTGGACCAGTTGTTCCGCGAGGTGTGGCGCCGCCCGCCCGGCCTCGCCCCGGACACCACGTCCGTGGACACCTACGCCGGCGGCGTGTTCAAGGAACTGCGCTTCCTGCACGGCCGCGTCACCCAACTCGGTTACCGGTCGCGCGGCGGATACGCGGTCTGCCCGGTCGTCGAGGACGGCGCCACCACCGAGGCGCGCATCTGGATCGGTGAGCACGACGGATACGACGAGTACGGCACCGAGACGGGCCCCCTGGGCTGGACCGACCCCGCGGGGCGCGCGCTGACGGCCGCCGAGGTCGGCCCCGTCGCGTGGTCCGAGGGCATGCGCATGGCGGCGGCGCTCTACGCCGGCCGCGACGTGGCGGACGAGGAGCGGGCGGCATGAGCACCACGACGACGGACACCCACACGAACACGACGGCAGCGGGCACGGCATCCCTCCCCGCCCGGGCCCGCAGCGGGAGTACCTCCACCCCCGTGGCCGAGGCCCGCGCGGCGGCCCTGCTGGACGCGGGCGCGATCCTCCCGGCCGGCACCACAGAGCGGGACGACGCCGACGCGCTGACCGCCCGCACCTACACGCATACCGCCCTCGGCGACCGCCCCGTGGTCCGGCTCGTGCCCGGCACCCTCGGTGAAGCCGAGGACCTGGCCCTGGAGTTCCTCGGGCTGGCCCGGTCCGCAGAGGCCCCCGTCGTGGGCCAGGTGCGCCGCGAGGCGCTGGGCTTCCCCGCCTGGGCGCTGGTCAACGACCCGGCCAACGGGCACCATGCCCTGGCCCTGGTCAAGGACATCGAGCGGTTGGGCCGGCAGGCCAGGACCCGCGCCGGAGCGGCCAAGGAGGGCTTCGACGCACTCGGCAGCCGGCTCGGCCGGGCCGTACCCCACTTCCTCCCCACCTACTACGAGCAGGTTGCGCGCCTCTTCCTCCAGGCCGAGAACACCACCTACGCCGCCTCCTTCTTCGGCAAGGCCCGCGAGGCCGAGCGGGTGCACGGGCTGGTCGTGGACGAGGACCGGCAGCGGGCCGTCTTCCTGGAGTTCGCCTTCGCCGGCGCGCTGACCGTCAAGGCACTGCGGCAGTACGTGCGGGACCTGGTGGCCCGGCTCGCACCTGCGGACGCCTGGGCGCAGTTCCGCCGTCTGCTGGTCGAGCGCTGCGCGGCCGGCATGCCCCCGTACGCGGCGCTGCCGCAGGACGTGCGCGCGCTGGTCAAGGCCGCCGGGCTGGACCGGGAGGCCGCCGAACGCGATCTGGTGGCCGATCTGATCGGCTCCCCGGGAGTCGTCCGCGCCCCCGCCTCGTTCTGGGCTGCCTACCGCTCCGCGATCGTCGCCCTCACCCGACGGGATGAGTCCGTGCGGGCCCGGCTCCTCGGCTTCTTCCCGGAGTCCTTCAGCGAGAGCGGCCGGGAGAAGGCCGGCGAATCCGACTGGCTCGCGTTGCTGGCCGAGTCCGGCGCCGAGGACCTGCTGACCGGCCTCCCGGACACGGCAGGGAACGCTCCCTCCGTCTCCCCGGCGGACTGGCTCGCCCGCTGGGAGGCACACCGCCGGCGCAACCGGGCCTCCGCAGGCCGCAGCCCCCAGACCCTCGACCTGGCCGTCCGGATGGCGGATCGGCTGCGCGCCGACGGGCGCCCCGTCGAGCTGTTCCAGGGCCGTTGGCAGCGCAACGCCGACCTGGACCTCCTTGACCTCTGCCTGGCCTCCGGCATCCCCGTCGCCGAACCGGACGAGCAGGACACGGGCACCGTGCAGGGCCCCGCCCTCCCGCTCGGCTCCTGGCTCACCGACACCGCGCTCGGCGCTCGGGACCTCACCGCTGTCTCCGAACAGCCGGCTTTCCGCGTCCTTCTGCGCCGGACCGTCGGCGCCCTCGGCGACGGGCACGGTCAACGGCTGAGCGACGCCGGCCTGGCGAAGCTGGCGGCGCACCCCGTGCTCTCCGGCATCCTGCGGGAGTGGCTGACCGCCTGTGCCGAGGAGTACACGGCCGCGCGAGGGCTCCCCGGGCTGCAAGCCGCCCTCAACAGGCTCTCGTTGTTCCGCACCGTGGTCGCGGACGTCGCCCCGGAGGCCGTGCGGCTCCTCAAGGGCCACGATGTCGTGCCGCTGCTCGCCGCCACCCTGCGCACCGGCGTCCTCGACGAACTGGGCTGGCCCGCGCTCGACACGACCTATGCCGAACTGGCCGCCGAGTCCGCCGCCGTGCACCAGCGGCGCCGCCGGTCGGAGAGCGTTGGTGTCACCGGCGCCTGGCCCGCGCTGATCCTGAACACGCTCGAACGGGCCGTCGTCGTCGGCCCGGAAGGCGTTCTGCTGCGGCACACCCTGCGGCTGCCCGCCACCGTCGACCACTGGCGGTCGCTCGCCTTCCGTTACGTCGACGGCGAGTTGCTGGTTATCTGGTGGGAGGACGGCAAGCAGCGCGGCTACTGGTCGCACCGCCCCGCCGAGCTGTTCACCGTCGGCGGCGAGCAGATACCCCGCTGGGGTGGCTCCGGCCCCTCGGACGAGGTCTGCCTGCCGCTGTCCGGCGGCGGCCGCGCCACCGGCGGCAAGGCTCTGCACGCGGGCGACACCTCCCTCCCGCCCCAGCGCGCCGTCATCTCCGACGGCACCGGTCACTGGCGGGAAGGTCATCAGGGCACGCAGCGGGTGTGGCTGGAATACGACCCGGCCGCCGGCACGCACGGCCGCGCGTCCCTGCCCGCCTTCCTCCGCTCCGGGGTGCGGGACGGCACCCGGCTGCTCACCGAGCACTGCCAGGTGCTGCCCCTCCAACCAGGTCTGGAGAACACCCCGTTCGGCACGGACGGCACGGTCCTCGGCCGCTGGGTCCGCAGCACGGCCACCGAGCCCGGCACGGCCGCGCCCGCCGACGGGCACCGGATCGTCGCAGGCACCCCCGACGGCCACACGGTCACCCTGCCGCACCCGCTGCCCGGCGGCGGGTTCCCGGTGCCGCTCGGCGCACTCACCCTGCCCGGCGGGTCACGGCCTCTCGTGGCCCTGTACCACCGCTCCGTCGCGGCGCACCCGGCGGACACGGACGGCGTC
This sequence comes from Streptomyces sp. NBC_01260, assembly GCF_036226405.1. Taxonomy (NCBI): domain Bacteria; kingdom Bacillati; phylum Actinomycetota; class Actinomycetes; order Kitasatosporales; family Streptomycetaceae; genus Streptomyces; species Streptomyces sp. NBC_01260. The sequence goes on from NZ_CP108464.1 coordinate 7,144,404, forward strand.
GGTGGCAGCCTGTGGTCCGTCACCACCGACTCCTCCGGTGGGAACGACGCGGCTGGCACCCCTTACGTGCCTCCCGTCGCCTACTGGCACGCGCTGCGCCCGAGGGACGAGCGGGGCTCCGCCGCCCTGCGAAGCCTGACGGACTCCCGGGCGGGGGAGCTGTTCAAGGAGGTCGCCGCCGCGGTCGCCCGGCACCTGGAGGCGTTCCGGGCCGTCAAGGAGTACGCCGGGCCCTCGTCGCGGGAGCTGAGCGAGGAGGCCGTCGCCAGGGTGCTGCCCGAGGTGTCCGACGCACGGCTCCTGGCGGGCGTCACCGCCGCTGTCCGGGACGCGGTGGACCGCGCTGCCGCAGCCGCCCGGTACCTGGAACCACCCAAGCCCGCGCAGCCGGCCACGCCCCGCAACACCGCGCGCATCCAGGGCATGTTCTTCGAACACGAGCCCGAGCACGGCGACGACACGACCCTGCAGACCGCCTCCGCCTGGACCTCCGAGCGGATGCGCGGCGGCTGGTGGGGAGCCGGGAAGCGGTGGACCGTGATCCGGCAGATCCTCGCCGTCAACCACGTCCTCGGCGGCGAGCCGGCGTTCGGCCCGCCCATCACGTCCAAGGTCCCGTTCACCCCTGCCGACGGCTGGCAGCGGGACGAGTACACCGTGCCCAGCGACTCCCTGAACTGGACCTCGCTCCTCGACAACCTCCCCGAACTGGCCTACCGGGCCGCCTCCGCGACCACCTCCCCCGAGCACCGCAGCGGGCTCCTCGTGTTCCTGGAGACCCTCGCCGCAGGCCCGCTGGCCGACCCCGCGGGCACGGTCCGGCAGGTGGAGCTGGTCGAGCCGTTCGGCGCGGGGACATCCGGGCCGGGACGCCCCGAGGCCGTGCACCGCCTCGGCCAGGTGCTGCGCAGGGGTGCCCGCACCGTCGTGGTCCTCGCCGACTGCGGCAGGAACTTCCGGAACGACGCGGAACGCTGGCTCGCCCTGGACCATGACCCGACCGGCGCCTTCGGTCCCGTCCCCGGATTCACCCTGGACCACGAGCACGTATACCGGCACGGCATCGCCCGCGACCGGCTCGCCCGGCTCATCGCCCTGGTACGGGAGCAGGGCCCGGCACCCTGGCGTCCGGAGGCCGCCGAGGCGTTCGATACGGCCACCGGAATCGGCCCCCTCCAGTCCACCGCCCTGCTCTCTGCGGCCGTCGAGGAGCCCGGCGCCGACGCGCTCGCGCTGCTCGGGGCGAAGACGCGTGCCTTCGAAGCGGCCCAGGGCAGGCTGGACACCCTGCCCCGCGACGACCGGCACGCCCTGCTCCAGGCACTGCTGCCAGCGGATCCGGCCGAGCTGTGGTCCACGGGCCCCGATGTCCCGGCCGCCGCCGAGGTCTGGCAGAAGCGCCTGGCCTCCCTCGTCCGCGTCCCAGAGGAACTGGACCTCGACCTCTCGGGCACCACCCCGGGCGCCGTCGACCTGATCCTCAACGCGGGCTCCCGGACCTGGCTCGCCCACGGCACCGATGTCGAGGACGGCACCGGCCGCCCGGCCCTGCGCCGGGTGGGCGCACGCGGTGCGGTCTCCGCAGCCCTCACCGCCCTGCGCACCCTCGCCTACACGCTGCCGTACGGGCATCCTCTGCGGGCGTACCTGCCCACGGGGCTCGCGGCCCTGCGTGGCCGCCTCGCCGACCCGGGCCTGGTGCTGGACCTCGGTCTGGACTGGACCGAGTCGGGGGGCTCGATCGGCCCCGTGATCCGCGCCGCCCACGGGCTCCCCGAATCCGGCGGCGCCGGCCCCGACGGGCTGGTCAGGGCCGGCGCGGCGCTGCTCCTCGCCCCCGGCCACGGCGACAGCGAGAAGCTGCTGATCCGCCCGGCCGGCCTGGCAGGCCCCGACGACCCCGCGTTCGGCCTCGTAGAGGGCACCGTCGGCGGCTACGGCACCGGCGATCTGCTCGCCCTGCGCGCACTGCTGGGCGAGGAGACCGACGCGTTGGCCTCGGCGGGCGCCCCAGACGGCTCCCCGCACCACCCGGCCCAGGACCCGACGCGTGCGGTGCCGGACCTGGTGGCCGAGGCCGTAGACGCCCTCGGCCTGAGCGCGGACACCGCCGCCCTCTACCTGATGCTGCTCGCCCTGCCCGACCCGACGGACCGCAACTGCGTCCGCTGGACCGAGTGGAAGCCGGCCCGGGTCAAGAAGGCCAGGGCGGAACTCGCCGCCACCGGCCTCGTCGTGGAGGCGAAGCGCTCCCGCGCCGGCCGCACCCTGTTCCTCCCCTGCGGCTGGCTCGAACGCGGCGCCCCCGGGCTGCCGTTGGAGACCTGGAAGGAACGCCTGTACCCCGTGGCCGGGTCGGCCCGGACCCTGCCGCACCTCCCCGTGCCCGCGCTGTTCGCAGCCGCCTGGGCGCGGGTCCGCGGCGGCGACGCCCCGGCCTTCGAAGAACTGGACACCCGCGCACCCCGGAAGGGCCGCCGCCGATGACGAACGACACCACGATTACCACCGTGGACAGCACCACCACGGGAGGCGTCCCGGACCGGGCGACGGAGCCCGGCGGGGGACACCGCCAGGTCACGCCGCCCGAGGACCGGTACGCCACCGAGCTGGCCTTCCTCGCCGCCCACGACTCCGGGCCCCGCCCACCCGGCTGGCTGCTCACCCCGCGCGCCGTCGTCGCCTTCGTCATGGGCAGCGCGGGCGAGGCACTGAGTCTGCCGAAGGGCGCCCGGCCCGGCGCCGGGGTGCCGCGCCGCCTGGTGATCGAGCAGAAGTTCGTCGGCGAGCGCGCCCTGGTCGAACGGTGCGTGGTCACCCTTGCCGGAGAGCGCGGACTCCTCCTCGTGGGCGAACCCGGTACCGCCAAGTCCATGCTCTCCGAGCTGCTGTCGGCGGCCGTCTGCGGGACCAGCGCGCTCACCGTGCAGGGCACCGCGGGCACCACCGAGGATCAGCTCAAGTACGGCTGGAACTACGCGCTGCTGCTCGCCCAGGGCCCCACCGAGCAGGCTCTGGTGCCCTCCCCGGTACTCGCCGCGATGACCAGGGGGGCCGTCGCCCGCGTCGAGGAGGTCACCCGCTGCCTGCCGGAGGTCCAGGACGCCCTGGTGTCCCTGCTCTCCGAGCGGCGGATCGCGGTCCCCGAACTCGCGGGCGGCGAGGGCGCCCAGGTGCACGCCGCCCCCGGGTTCACCCTCATCGCCACCGCCAACCTGCGGGACAAGGGCGTCTCGGAGATGTCCGCCGCCCTGAAGCGGCGCTTCAACTTCGAGACCGTGGGCCCCATCGGGGACGTGGACGCCGAGACCGCGCTCGTCCGGCGCCAGTCGCGGGCGGCCGTCGAACGCGTGGGCGCCGCCTTCCAGGTGGACGACGCGGTCCTCGAAGCCCTGGTCACCGCCTTCCGGGACCTGCGCGAGGGCCGCTCCGTGGAGGGCTGGGAGGTCGAGCGCCCCTCCACGGTGATGAGCACGGCGGAGGCGGTCTCCGTGGCGGGCGCCCTGGGCCTGGCCGCCGCCTACTTCCCCGGCGACCGGGACGTGCTGTCCCTCCTGCCCGGCCATCTGCTCGGTGTCGTCCGGAAGGACGACCCCGCCGACGCCGCACGGCTGCTTGGGTACTGGGACGGGCCGGTGCGCAGGCGTGCGGAGCAGGGGGCGGCCACCTGGCGTGCCCTGTGGGACCTGCGCGCGGTGCTGGAGAACTGACGGATGAGCGAGTCGAACATCCCCGAGACGCGGTCCGCCGTGGAGGCGTCGTCCACCGCCGGGACACGGCCCACCGCGGCCTCCGAGGTGCCGCCCGCCACCCCGGAGGCCGCGGTGGCGGCGCTCGCGGCGACCGGGCCCGGGTTGCCGTTCCTGATCGGGGTGCGCCACCACGCGCCCTCGCTGGCGGCCGCCCTCCCGGCTCTGCTGGACGCGGCGGCCCCCGACGTCCTCCTCGTCGAACTGCCCGCCGAGTTCCAGCCCTGGCTGGGCTGGCTCGCCCACGAGGAGACCGAGGCTCCGGTGGCGCTGGCCGCCGTGCCCGCCGACGGGCCCGGGGCCGGCTCGGCAGGCGAACGGGGCCCGGCCTTCTACCCGTTCGCGGACTTCTCGCCCGAACTGGCCGCGCTGCGCTGGGCGGCGAGAAACGGGGTCCCGGCGGTGGCCTGCGACCTGCCGCTGGCCGACCGGGCGTGGGCGGTGGGCGGTCCGGACACCTCCGCCCCCGCCCCGGTCCCGGGCGCCGACTCCGCGTCCGTGCCGGGGGACGGGCGCGGGCTGTCCGACGCGCTCCGGTCCCGGCTCACCGGCCGGGAGGGGGACGACCTGTGGGACCGGCTGGTCGAGGCCCTCGCGCCCGGCTCGACACCCGAGGCGCTCCGCCGTGCGGCCCTGCTCACCGGCTGGGCGCTGCGCCACGAGGCCGAGGCGCGGGGCGGGGCGCACGGCACGGACCTGGTGCGCGAGGCGTGTATGCGCGGACATGTCGCGCAGGCCCTGGCGAGCGGGCAACGGCCCGCCGTGGTGGTGGGAGCCTTCCACGCCCCGGCGCTGCTGCCGTCCGCCGCCGGGGCCACCGGGGCGCCCGCGCCGGAAGCGTCCGGCGCGGACGGCCGTGCGAGCGGCGCCGCCGGGACGGCGGCCTGCACGGTCTCCCTGATCCCGTACACGTACCCGCTGCTCGACTCACGGTCCGGCTACCCGGCCGGAATCCGCGACCCGGAGTGGCAGCACACCGTCCTGGACGCCGCCGGGGACCCGGCCGCGCTGCACGAGGCGCTGATCCGCACCGCGGTCCGTATCTGCGCCGCCCTGCGCGAACAGGGCCACCCCTACGGCCCGGCGGACGGCCGGGAGATCGTCCGGGTCGCCGGTGACCTGGCCCGTCTGCGCGACCTGCCCGCCCCCGGCCGCGGTGAACTCCTGGAAGCCGTGCAGACGGTGCTGGGGCGCGGCGAGACCTACGGCACGGGCCGCGCCGTCGCCCTGGCCCTCGAACGCGTACTCGTCGGAGCCCGCACGGGACGCCCCGCGCCCGCCGCTCCGCGCAGCGGACTGGGCCCCGCGGTCGAGGCCGAGACCGCGGCGCTCGCCCTCCCCGGCCCCGAGGACGCGCACGAGAAGACACCGCGCGACCTCCGGCTCGACCCGGCGCGCTCCGCCCTGGACCGGCGCCGCGAACTGCTGCTGCGCAGGCTGACGGTGTGCGGCATCCCGTACGCGCAGGAGCAGCAGGTGACCGGCGCGGCGGGTACCGAAGGACTCACGACGCGCTGGCAGGTGCGGTGGACCCCGGCGACGGCCGCGATGCTCACCGCGGCCGGGGCCCGCGGCGTCACCCCGGTCCAGGCGGCCGAGGGCGTGCTGCGGCAGCGGCACGCGGCGGAGTGCGAGGCGGACGGTCCGACGGCCGCCCAGGTCGTCCGCGGACTCACGGAGGCCGCCGAGTGCGGGCTCCCCGCCCTGGCCGACGAACGGCTGACGGAACTGGCGGCCGTACTCCCCGCGAGCGGCACCCTTCCCGAACTCCTGGGAGGGCTCGACCTGCTGGACCGCATCGACGCGGGCCACCTGTCGGGCCTGACCGCACCCGACGACCACTCGGCCCCGGACACCACCGCCTCCGCCCGTGCGGCCCGCACCGCGCGCGCGGCCGAACTCCTGACCTCGGCCGCGGTCCGCCAGGTCGACGGCCTGACCGGATCCGAGGAGACCGAGGACGCCCGAGCTCTGCTCGAACTGTCCCAGCGGGCCGACCGGTTGGGCGGCATCCGGCTCACCGACGCCCTCGCCCGGCTGGCCGCCGACGGGACGCCGTTGATCGCCGCGGCCGCCGGAGCGGTCAGGGTGCTCACGGGCCACGAAGAGGCCGCGAGCTTCGGGGGGCGCGTCGCCTCCTGGGTGGACGGAGCCGTGGACAGCACCTCCCGGGCCGCGCTCACCGCCCGCCTCACCGGCGTCCTGACGGTGGCGGGCCCCCTCCTGACCGTCGGCGTCGGCGCCCTGGACCCGTTGCTGCACCGGGTCGTCGAGCTGGACGACACCGCGTTCCTGGCCCGGCTGCCGGCCCTGCGCGGTGGCTTCGACACCCTGAGCCCGGCCGCCCGGGACCGGCTGCTGGACACCGTCGAGGAGCGGCTGGGCAAAGGGGTGGGCGACCTCGACGCGGACGATCCGGCCGAACTGGCCCGCCGAACGGCCGCCGACCTCGCGGCCCGCGAGCTCCTGACCGGCCTCGGCCTGCCCGTCCCGCCACCCGCGCACGACGACCGCCTCCCACCGCTGTCCGTCGGCCGCCCCACCACCGGAGCCTCCACCGAGGCCGCTCCCGCGCGGACCCTCGCGCCCGCCGACCGGTGGCGGCTCGTACTCGGCCGGCGCTCCGACCGACTGCCGTCCGGCGCCGCCCGCCTGGCGACCGCTCTGGACGAGCTCTACGGCGCGGGACACGGCGAGGGATCCCGCGGCGGACTGCCCGGCCCCGGTCACGGGGGCGGCTCGCGCGGCGGCCGGGAACCGTCGTTCCCCGGTGTCCGCGAGTGGTCCGAGGAACTGGCCGCGCTGTTCGGCCCCGGCATCCGCGAGGAGGTCCTCGCCACCGCGGCCGGGACAGGCCGGCAGGACGTCCTCGCCGAACTGGACCCGGAGGCCGCCGCCCCCTCCGTGGAACTGCTCCGGACTATCCTGCGGTACGCCGGCGGCCTCCCCGAGGCCCGCCTCGCCGCGCTCCGGCCCCTGGTCCGCCGCCTGGTCGACGAACTGACCCGGCAGCTCGCCACCCGGCTGCGCCCCGCCCTCACCGGCGCGATGACGGCCCGGCCCACCCGCCGCCCCGGTGGCAGGCTGGACCTGCCGCGCACGCTGCGCGCCAACCTGGCCACCGCCCGCCGGGCGGCCGACGGAACGGTCCGGGTGATCCCGGAGAAGCCGGTGTTCCGCAGCCGCGCCCGCCGGTCGGCCGACTGGCGCCTGATCCTGGTCACCGATGTTTCCGGATCCATGGAGGCGTCCACGATCTGGTCCGCGCTGACCGCCTCCGTGCTCGCCGGGGTGCCGACCCTGAGCACTCATTTCCTGGCCTTCTCCACAGAGGTCGTCGACCTCACCGGCCATGTGCACGATCCCCTCTCCCTCCTGCTGGAGGTGAGCGTGGGCGGGGGCACGCACATCGCCGCCGGGCTGCGGCACGCCCGCAGCCTGATCGAGGTGCCCTCCCGCACCCTCGTCGTCGTGATCAGCGACTTCGAGGAGGGCGCCCCGCTCGGCGGACTGCTGGCCGAGGTGCGGGCCCTGGTGACCACCGGCTGCCACGTCCTCGGCTGCGCCAGCCTCGACGACGCCGGCCGGCCCCGCTACTCGACGGGCGTCGCCGGGCAACTCGTGGCCGCCGGCATGCCCGTGGCGGCCCTCAGCCCACTCGAACTGGCCCGCTGGATAGGGGAGAAGACCGTATGACCGCCGTTCAGTTGCCACCTGTCGCGCCGGAGGTCACGGCCACGCTGGTGGAGGACCTCTCACCCCGGCTGCGCAAGCGGCTGGATGCGGCGGTCACTAGACTCGGCGCCCGCCCGACGCGCCGCGACGGGGGCACGGTGACGATCGCGGTCGACGACGAGACCGAGTTGCGCCTGCACGCCCCGGGCGGTGTGGTGGCGACGGCGGACGCCATCACCTGCGGCTGCCTCCTCGCCCCGGCATGCGTCCACCGCGCGGCCGCCGCCTGCGCCGCCCCCATGGCGGACCCGGTGCCGGAGACCGCCGGCCGCCCCACTCGGGCGACCCCCGAACCGGCCTCCGCTACGGCCCCCGCGCCGACCGCCGACTCTGCCCCCGCCACGGACCCCACGCCGACCCCCGAACCCACCCCCACCTCCGACTCCGCCTCCTCGCCCGAGGTGGCGAGCCCGGCCCAGCGTGCTGCGGCCGACGCCCTGTGGTCGGCGGGCGCCGCCGTGCTGGAGGCCGGGGCTGACGGGGCCGGCGCCGTCACCCAGGCGGCCCTCCTCCGCGCCGCGCACACCGCACGGCTCCGGCAACTGCCACGCGCCGCAGGCGCCGCACTGGCCGTCGTCACGCTGCTGCGCGCGGCCCGCGCCGGGGACCCGTCCTACCGCACCGCAGAGCTCGTTACCGCCCTGGCCGAACTCCTGGGCACCGCACACCGGGTGGGGACGGCGTCCGGGGCGGAGCTGGCCGCAGTCAGAGGCCGCGCGCGCCGCCCGTACAGCCCGGGCGGCGCGCTGCGCCTGTACGGCCTGTTCACCGAACCCGTGGTCACGGACTCGGGGCACGGCGGCGTCCGCACCTGGGTCGCCGGATCCGACGGCCGCCTCTGCACGGTCGGCGACGTGGCACCCGGCGGCGTCGGGCGCGCCCTGGGCGTGGCCGACCGGGCGGTGCGCCTGGGAGACAGCGCGCTCACCCACCGGGAGCTGGGCCGGGCCGGTCTGGCGGTCTCGGGGGCTACGGTCTCGCCGGACGGCAGACTGGGCGCCGGGCAGGGTGTCAAGGCCGTTACCGCCCGGGGCGCGGCGTGGACGGAGGCGCCGCTCGCCGCTCTGTGGGAGACGCCGCCGTCCGAACAGGCCGCCCGCGCCCTGCGGTCCACCTCCCGCTACGGGGACCCGGACGGCGGCGGCAGCGACCTGCTCTTCCTGAACGTCGAACTCCTCGGCGCCGTAAGGGAGTCCGGCGGCACCTGCCTGCTCGCGCTGTGCGAGGGAGGCATTCCCGTCCGGCTCACCGTCGCTGACGACGATCCCGCGCTGGCCCACCGCGACAACCTGATGCTGCTGGCCACGGCGCCGGGGACCCGGCTGAGGATCATCGGCCGCCTGGTGCCCGCCCTTCACCCCCGGCTCACCCTCCTCGCCTGCTCGCACCCCACCGGCGAGGGCACGATCGATCTCGGCCTCGACCGCCTGCGCCGCGCCGACCTCCCGGACCCGGCCGCTCCCGTCCACCTCGCCCCGCCCCAGCCCGGAGAGTCCGGCGCGCACTCGCCCCTGTTCCTCCTGGAGCGCCGGGTCGAACAGACGGTTCCGGCGGGCCGGGCCGCCCTCGGCATGCTCGGTGACGTCACCGCCGAGACCCGCCGCATCAGCCGCGCGGGCCTCCACACGGCCGCCGGGCTCCTGACCGCGCTGTGCGCCTCGGCGGCCCAACGCGATCGCGACCTCTTCGGCCGCCTCCTTCCCGCCGACACCGACGGCTTCGCCATGTACTGGCTCACCGCCGCTCGTTACACGGCTATCGTGGCCGAGTCCCTGTGCGCGGCATCCTGGGAAGACCCACGGCCCGCCGGCATATCGCCCCCGATTCCCCGAGCGGTCAGGACGGCACGGCGGGGCAGCTGGTGCCCCGCGCCGGGACCGCCAGGTCGGTGAGGTAGCCGTCCACGGCGTCCTCCATGCACGGGCCGCTGGTGACGCTGCCGTGCCCCTGGCCCGCGTAGGTGAGGAGCACGCCGCTGCGGCCGGGGGCAGTGCCTCCGTGCAGGCCGCCGAGCCCGAGCTGCCGTCCGCGCAATCTGCTGGCAACGGCCTGTTCGGGGCCGCCGAGGTGAACGCCGTCGCCCTGAACGCCGGTGTCCTGCGGTCCCGTTCCGGCCATCGCGACCCGCCGGCGCCTGAGGTCCACACGGGTGCCGGTGGGGACCCGCTGTCGGGCATATGCAGGCGACGTCGCGCATCGGTACCCCCGGAAGGCGTGACGCTCTTTTGGTACTCCAGGCGTTTGACGGCCGTCTGCCAGACCTGAGAACTGCGCTTGACCTGCACTTCTTCGTTTCCCAGCCGCGGTGACATGTTTCCGATGGCTCACCACGTGAAACCACGATCGGTTACCTCGAGGGTTGCCTTGACGGAGGTTGGTGGAGGCGTACCTCGACTACTGCCGCTACTTCAACGCCACCAAGGCCGAACAGGCCGCCCGCTTCGGCTCCGACTTCGGCTCCCTGCTCCTCTTCCAGGGCCACTCCCGCATGGACGCGTACGCCGCCGTGCAGACGGGCGACGAGAAGCTCGCCGCCCGCGCCTGGGAGAAGTTCGGCAACAGCGACGGATACAAAGGAATCCGCCCCCTGGAAGACCGAGAAGGTGAGCGGCCCGGTCACCACGTCCCGGGCAGTGAGGCCACCTGGGTCTACACCAACGACACCGCGCTGTACGGACTCGCCGCCATCGAGAACATCGCCCCGGTCGGCGACCACATGCCGGCCTGAGGCCCCGAGGGCGCCCCGGACCGGCCACGCGGTCACGTCACCGCATCCGGCCCAGGGCGTCCCTCAGCCGCCGGGCGTCGCGCAGCCGCTTCTCGTACGTCGCCCCGACCGCCAGCAGCAGCACCCCGGCCAGCGCCGGAGCCACCCAGCGCGGCAGTGCGCCGACCACCTGGACCACATACGGCGCGAGCTCGTGCAGGGCGTCCAGCGCCAGCACCGCGCCGCCCAGCACCAGAAGGGCCTGGAGCCGCCACCGCGCCCCCAGCAGCGTGATCACCAGCGCCGCCGCACCGAGCAGCAGCGGCCGCAGCCAGTGCGGATCGGCCCAGGCGGCGAGGAGCGACGGCACCAGCGTCGCCGCCAGACCTGCCCCGTACGCCGTCCACGACGACGCAGCGGGATCGCGGCGCCGGCGCAGCACACCGATCACCAGCGCCGCGACGGTCACCGGCAGGGTGTACGCCTCCGGGGACGACACCCCGGACGCCGACAGCCGGACCCAGGACGCCAGCACGAACAGCGCCGTCGCCAGATATCCGGCCACCGGCCGCCGCTCCGGGCGCAACGCCGTACCCGCCGCCAGCACTGCGCACAGGGCCAGCACCAGAGCCAGGAACGGCGGGTCGCCCATCGCCATGCCCAGGGCAGGCAGCGCCGCCGCGCCGCCGGTCACCTCGACCGGCAGCGCCACCGTGTGTGCCTTGAGACGGGCGCCCAGCAGTACGGTCACCGAGGGGACCGCCAGAATCAGCGGAGCCGCCCGGTGCGCGGCCAGCCCCAGCGAGGCACCGCACGCACCGGCCAGCACCACGGCACAGACCACCGCCGCACCCGCCGCCACCGCCTGCACGGCTCCCGGCACCCGGTCCGGCCGCGACGCCGGCGCCACGGCGGAGTCCAACGCGGCCGCAGCCGCCACGAACACCACCAGCAACAACCCGAACACCGCATACGTGGCCGCTTCCGAGCCCAGTGACAGCAGCGCCACGCCCACCGCACCCACCGCCCCGCACACCGACGCCGTCAGCGCCACCCCCGTCATCCCGCGGCGCAGAGCGCCCACCGCCACCGCGAACACGCCCACGACCAGTACCAACTGCACGGAGACGGCCACCGTGTACGAGACGTCCAGAGCGGCCGGCAGCACCGCCAGCCCCGCCCAGCCGAGCACCGGAGCCGTCGCCCCGACAGCGCCCCGCGCCGAGGGCCCGGGGGAGAGCACCGGTCCGGCCCACCGCAGCACGCCCTCCCACGATCGGTACGCCGCCGCGAGCACCGCGGCCACCACGAGCAGGACGACCGGGGCCGCGGCCATCTCCGACCACGGCAGCCCCGCGGCCCCCAGCGCACCCCGGGCGCCGCCCTGCGGCGCACCCGTCCACACCCGGCCCAGCTGCGACACCGGGCCCGCCAACGACACCGCGACCGGCGGCAGCGAGAACAGCACCGACCCCGCCGTCACCGCCCCCGACGCCCACACCAGCCCCTGCCCGGCCGGACGCCCCAGCGGAGCCCGTACCCCGGCCAGCAGCGTCCCGCCGCACAGCAGATACACCGGCACCACCCAGCCGGCGGGCACCCCCGCGACCAGCACTCCGGAGACGGCGGCCACGGCCGCCAGACCGGCCACCAGACCACCGGCCACCGCAACCGCCGCCGGCGCCCGGCGAGCCCCGGACAACGCGATCGCCGAACCCGCCAGCAGCAGCGCCCCCGGCGCCACCGCGCCCGCCGGCGCATCGGCCGCCAGCGACTCCACCAGCGCCACCAGCAGCCCCGCGCCACCGGTCACCCAGAGGCCGGAACAGGCCGTCACCCGTACCGCAACCCCCTTGCCCCACAACGCGATCGCACAGTCCAGCGCCGCCGTCGCCAGCAGCGCACCGGCGAACACCAGGGCGTCCGCCCGCTCCGCCCACGCCCACAGCAGCAGCGGCAACTGCGCGACGAGCACCGCGGCGGGCAGCGGCAGCCGCAGCCCGCCGAGCGCCAGGCCGTACGCCGCCCAGGCCGCGGCCAGCGCCGCCGAAGCGGTCGCCGCGAAGCCCAGTCCGCCCGTCTCCGGCAGCGCCACCTCATGCAGCGCATAGGCGTCCAGCACCATCAGCACCGAGGCGAGGGCCGCGAGCGACTCGGCCGTCGAGGACAGCCCCCGGCGCAGCAGCACCGCAGGCGCGGCCAGCGCCGCCACCGTCACGGTCGCCAGCACCGCCGAGCGGCCGCCGATCCCCATCTGACCCCAGCTGACCAGGGTGAACGCGATCGCCGCGACCGTCAGCAGGAGTCCGCCGAGGGTGAGCAGCACATTCTGCGCACCACCGGTGCGGACCGCGGGCACGGGCGGCCGGCCCGGGGCCGCGAAGGGCCCTGGGGGGCGGCCCGCGGGCAGCGGGAACGCGGGGACGGGAGGTGGTGCGGCCGTCAGCGGGCCGGGCGTCCGCAGGACGCTCAGCAGCCAGGCGCGGCGGTGCAGCAGTTGGGACCGGCGCAGGTCCAGCCCGGCGAGCTCACGGTCGAGGAGCGCCAATTCCTCGGCGGGCGGCGGCAGATGTTCCATGGACGCGAGTGTGGCGGCGGTCACGCATTCGGACATGCGCACGGATACTCAGTTCCCCGGCTGAGTATGCGCATCCTGGACGCATGGACTGGAGTCACTACCGTTTTGTCAGCAACTGGGACCTCGCCGCACCGCCCGGCGCCGTGTACCGGCTCCTGGAACAGGTGGAGCAGTACCCGCAATGGTGGCCGCAGATCCGCGAGGTCACCCCGGTCGATGACACCTCCGGCACCACCCGGATCCGCTCCCTGCTCCCGTACGACCTCGTCGTCACGGCCCGAGAACGCCTCCGTGACCCGCACGCCGGAGTCCTCGAAGTGGCTCTCACCGGCGACCTCGAAGGCTGGGCCCGCTGGACCGTCACCCCGCACGGGACCGGGAGCCGTGCCACGTACGAACAGGACGTCGAGGTGCGCAAGAGGCTGATGCGGGTGCTCGCGGTGCCGGGGCGCCCGGTGTTCCTGGCCAATCACGCCCTGATGATGCGGGCCGGGCACCGAGGGTTCGCGGCGCGGCTGGAAGCGGTTTGAACCACACCCGCCGGTCCCTGTATGGTTCAACCCGTTCCCGGGCGATTAGCTCAGTGGGAGAGCGCTTCGTTCACACCGAAGAGGTCACTGGTTCGAACCCAGTATCGCCCACCCCGGGAGAGGCCGGTCCGTCAGCAACACCGACGGACCGGTTTCTGCGTGTCCGGCTCCGCGAGCGTTCCCGTGGAGCCCTGGGCGCACACCGACTCACGCGGCGGCGCGCAGCTCCGGACGCAGCGGCCACGCCGGGTCCACCGTCTCCGGCGTGCCGCTCTTGGTGAACCAGGCCTGCAGACCGCGCGCCTGGGCGGCGTGCCACACCGCCTGCAGCGTGTGCAGCTCCGCCGGGGTCAGCCGCTCCAGCCGGGTGGCGAACCGCCGCCCGACCGCCCGGACCAGCTCCAGCGAGGCCGCCGCATCGGCCGCCGCGTCATGCGCCCCGTCCAGCACCACCCCGTACAGCTCGCACAGATCCGTGAGCGTGCGCCGGCCCTTGCGGTAGCGGTCCAGATGCTTGTCGAGCACCCGTGGATCCAGCACGCACAACGGCGTGTTCTCCAGATAGCCGGCCAGCGACGACGCCCGGTGCCGCTTGAGCTCCCGGTCCAGCAGCGTCAGGTCGAACGGCGCGTTCATCACCACCAGCGGCCGGCCGGCCGCACTCTGCTCGGCCAGCGCCAGGGCTATCTCCTCCACCACCGGCGCGGGCCACCGCCCGTTGCGCTGGAGGTGGTCGTCTGTCAGTCCGTGGATCTCCGTCGCCCCCGCGGGCACCGGCACCCCCGGATTCACCAGCCAGCGGGTGACGCGCATCCGCCCGCCGGCACTGTCCTGGACGACGAGGGCGGCCGAAACGATCCGGTCCCCCTCCACGTCCACTCCCGTCGTCTCGGTGTCAAAAGCGGCCAGTGGCCCCTCGTACCAATGAGTCATCCCCGAACTCCTCGCGCCCGAGCGGCAGATGGCGTGATTCCCCTGCCCGGTTCGGTGATACCCGCACCCTTTGCCTGATACGCCGTTTGCGGGCCGCCCGCTGCGGTGACAACACAGATGACGGGGACGGAAGTTGGTACACCTCCGCGTCCGCCGACCCATTGGCACGGCCCGGAAGGCACACGGAGCCATGGCACTCGCGCAGCCCGAACCAGGGGGTCCTTCCCGTGCCGGAGGCCACGGGGGAGGGCTGTTGCCCCAGCGGATCGCACCGCTGCGCGGCACTCTCGCCACCACCGCCTGCATGGAGACCCTCCAGGTGGGCTACTTGCACGCGGTCGCCGCCGCGGCGGGGTGCTCCCTGTCACAGCCCTTCCCCGACAACGGCATCGACTGGCACGTCAGCCACGGCGCCCCCGGCCATGTCGTCGACGACGAGGTGACCATCAAGGTCCAGCTGAAATGCACCTACCAGATACCGGCCCGCCCGCCCGGCGCGACGTTCGCCTTCACGCTCGACAACGCACACCTCGTGAAGCTCGCCCGGACCCCCGTGTCGGTGCACAAGATCCTGGTCGTGATGCTCGTGCCCCGGAGCCAGGACGACTGGCTGAGGGCCGGACACGACCGTCTCGACCTGCGCCACTGCTGTTACTGGACCAATCTGGCCGGCCACCCGGTGACCGGCCGGCACCGGACCACCGTGCGGATCCCGACCTCGCGCATCTTCGACGACCGAGCGCTCTGCGAGATCATGACCCGTGTCGGGGCAGGAGGGAGACCCTGATGCACCGGCCGATGGACGAGTCCGCCAACGAAGAGATCCCGTCAGTCGTACGACCCCACCCCATCGAGCCGCCCGGGCTCCGGTCCACCGGACCGCCGGCCGCCGGGAACCTGCCCGACCCTGCCCGGGTGGACCCCGCGGTACTCGCCGCCCTGCTCGCCCGCCACGGCTGGCGGCGGCGCGGCGGGGCCGCCGGACGCTACAGCCGCTGGACCCCGCCCGGACCGCCCGGCGGCTCCACCAGCCTGCTCGTACCCGACACCGGAGCCTTTCCCGACAGCGAGGACCTGCTGGGCGAGGCGCTGACCGCGCTGGCCCGCAGCGCGGCCCCCTCGGCCCGCGACGTCCTCGTCTCCCTCGCCGTCCCCAGCGACGAGATCCGCTGGTGGCGCGAGGCCCCCGAACCGGCCGCCGGAACCGCCGGCGCGGCCAGCTGGACCGGCGCCGAGCAGCTGCACGGCGCGGCCCGGCAGATCCTGCTCGCCGGCGCCCTCGCCGTCCGAGGCCGGGCCGGCTACCACGGTGCCCGCCACCGGCGGCGTGCCCTCGCGGCCCTCGACGGCATCCTCGTCGGACCCGCACCCGGCGGCCGCGACCTCACCGCGTTCGTGCCCGTCGAGGCCGGGCGCCCCGTGGCGGTACGGCTCCACCACGCCCTGCACGCCACTCGGGAGGCCGTGGACTACCAGCGGGCCACCGGCGGCATGGAGGCCTTCGACAGCGCCGTCGCGGCGGGCGTCAGCCGCGAGCTGACCGAGGCCGTCGTCGCACTCGTCCGCGGTTCCGAGGGCGCCGGGATCGCGCTGGAGTGGGCGCCCGCCGCGGGCACCCCCGACGGCTGTCCGGCGCGCCCCGAACCGGTGGAGTTCTCCCCGGGCGACCTGCCCGCACTGCGCCGGGCGGGCGCCCGCTACCTCCGGGACGAACCCGCGGTCACGGTGGCGATCACCGGCGCCGTCGTACGCCTGCGCCGCTCGGGGCCGCGCGGAGCCGGAATCGTACGGCTGCGGGTGCTGGCGGGAGCCGAGGTCCCGCACGTGCGGCTGGAGCTCGACGAGGAGGCGTACCGGATCGCGGGCCACGCCCATCTGGTGGGGCTGCCGGTGCGGGTGGAGGGAAGGCTGGAGAGCCGGGGCGGCTTCCGCCGGCTGACCAGGACCTCTCAGGTGGTTCCCGTGCAGGTCGACGACGCGGAGCGGGACCGGCTGATGAAGTCGCTCCAGGAGAACGTCGACTATTTCGAGGAGGCCTGCACGGGGGAGTAGCCGGGCGGAGGCCGCCGAATCCGGCCCTTTCGCTAAGAGGGGTGTCGGCTCGGTACGATTCCTCTTGCGCGCGCAGGAGGAATGCGCCGCACCCCCTGAGTCAGGAGAGACCGGTGTCAGACGTCCGTGTGATCATCCAGCGCGATTCCGAGCGGGAAGAACGCGTGGTGACGACGGGCACTACGGCAGCCGAGCTCTTCCCCGGCGAGCGCACCGTCGTCGCCGCCCGCATCGCCGGTGAGCTGAAGGACATCGCGTACGTGGTCGCCGACGGCGAGACCGTCGAGCCCGTGCTGATCTCCTCCGAGGACGGCCTCAACATCCTCCGGCACTCCACCGCGCACGTCATGGCGCAGGCCGTGCAGGAGCTTCATCCCGAGGCCAAGCTCGGCATCGGCCCCCCGGTCAAGGACGGCTTCTACTACGACTTCGACGTCGAGACGCCGTTCACGCCCGAGGACCTCAAGGCCATCGAGAAGAAGATGCAGGAGATCCAGAAGCGGGGCCAGAAGTTCTCCCGCCGGGTCGTCACGGACGAGGCGGCCCGCGAGGAGCTGGCCGACGAGCCGTACAAGCTGGAGCTCATCGGCATCAAGGGCTCCGCCTCCACGGACGACGGCGCGGACGTCGAGGTGGGCGGCGGCGAGCTGACCATCTACGACAACCTCGACCCGAAGACCGGGGACCTCTGCTGGAAGGACCTCTGCCGGGGCCCGCACCTGCCGACCACCCGTTTCATCCCGGCGTTCAAGCTGATGCGCAACGCGGCCGCCTACTGGCGCGGCAGCGAGAAGAACCCGATGCTCCAGCGCATCTACGGCACCGCCTGGCCCACCAAGGACGAGCTGAAGGCGCACCTGGAGTTCCTGGAGGAGGCCGCCAAGCGCGACCACCGCAAGCTCGGTAGCGAGCTGGACCTCTTCTCCTTCCCGGACGAGATCGGCCCCGGCCTCGCCGTCTTCCACCCCAAGGGCGGCGTCATCCGCCGGGCCATGGAGGACTACTCGCGGCGCCGCCACGAGGAGGAGGGCTACGAGTTCGTCTACTCGCCGCACGCCACCAAGGGCAAGCTCTTCGAGAAGTCCGGCCACCTGGACTGGTACGCCGACGGCATGTACCCGCCCATGCAGCTCGACGACGGGGTGGACTACTACCTCAAGCCGATGAACTGCCCGATGCACAACCTGATCTTCGACGCCCGTGGCCGTTCCTACCGTGAACTGCCGCTTCGTCTCTTCGAGTTCGGCACGGTGTACCGGTACGAGAAGTCGGGCGTCGTGCACGGCCTGACCCGTTCGCGCGGCTTCACGCAGGACGACGCGCACATCTACTGCACCAAGGAGCAGATGGCCGAGGAGCTGGACCGGACGCTCACCTTCGTCCTGAACCTGCTTCGCGACTACGGGCTGACCGACTTCTACCTGGAGCTCTCCACCAAGGACCCGGAGAAGTTCGTCGGCTCGGACGAGGCGTGGGAGGAGTCCACCGAGACGCTGCGCCTGGTCGCCGAGAAGCAGGGCCTGCCGCTGGTCCCGGACCCGGGCGGCGCCGCGTTCTACGGCCCTAAGATCTCGGTGCAGTGCAAGGACGCCATCGGCCGGACCTGGCAGATGTCGACCGTGCAGCTCGACTTCAACCTGCCGGAGCGCTTCGACCTGGAGTACACCGGCCCCGACGGCACCAAGCAGCGCCCGGTCATGATCCACCGCGCCCTGTTCGGCTCCATCGAGCGCTTCTTCGCGGTGCTGCTCGAGCACTACGCGGGTGCGTTCCCGGTGTGGCTGGCCCCGGTCCAGGCGGTCGGCATCCCGATCGGCGACGCGCACATCCCGTACCTCCAGGAGTTCGCCGCCAAGGCCCGTAAGCAGGGGCTGCGGGTCGACGTGGACGCCTCGTCGGACCGGATGCAGAAGAAGATCCGCAACCAGCAGCGGGCCAAGGTGCCGTTCATGATCATCGCGGGCGACGAGGACATGGCCAACGGTGCCGTCTCCTTCCGCTACCGCGACGGTTCGCAGGAGAACGGCATCCCGGTCGAGGACGCCCTCGCCAAGATCGCCAAGGCCGTCGAGGACCGCGTCCAGGTCTGATCGGTCACGAGAAGGGGCCTCCGGCGAGCTATCCGCTCGCCGGAGGCCCCTTCTCGTCCTCCCGCCGGAATGCCTGGATCAGCCACGACGAGGACGAACCCGTCACCGCTCCCAGCAGCGCCAGCCCGCAGGCCATCAGACCCGCTGCCACGACCCGGCCGAGAGGCGTCACCGGTACGGCATCCCCGTACCCCACCGTCGTGAGCGTCGCGCACGCCCACCAGACCGCGTCGCCGAAGGTCCGGATCGAGGCGCCCGGGGCTCCGTGCTCCAGGTGGTAGACCGCGAGGGCTGCCGAAAAGCCCAGCAGCAGGGACGTCATGCCCGCGTACGACATCACGCGTGCGTACAGGCTCAGCCGGGGCTCGTCGCGGCGTTTCTGGATGGCCGTGTAGACCTTCACCACACGCAGCGGACGCAGCAGCGGCAGGACGAGTACCAGTGTGTCCAGCCAGTGCACCCGGACGAAGCGGTGTCCCAGGCCGCTGAGCCGGATTCTGACGGCGTAGTCGATGACGAAGAGCAGCCACATGGCGCCGACCAGGGCGAGGGCGATGTCGCGCCAGAGTTCGGCGTCGTGCGGGGCGAGGACGCGGGTCGCGTAGCCGAGCAGGAACAGCAGCGAGGCGACGAAGAGCGGTGCCTCGGCGCGCTGCTCCCATCGGGTCAGAGCGGGAGTGGACTGGGCCGTGGTGCGGTCGCTCATTGGTCAAGCATCGCGGTGCGGGAACGGGTCCGGCCCCGGCGACACGCGCCGCACGGGGTAAGCAATATGCTGATCCGCATGACGAGTGAGCCGGAGCAGCAGATCGGAGTGGGGACGCCCGACGCGTTCCAGCGCCTGTGGACGCCCCACCGGATGGCGTACATCCAGGGCGAGAACAAGCCGACCGGTCCGGAGGCCGGCGACGGCTGTCCGTTCTGTGCGATTCCGTCGATGTCGGACGAGGACGGGCTCGTCGTCGCGCGCGGCGAGAAGGTCTACGCCGTGCTGAATCTGTACCCGTACAACGGTGGGCATCTGATGGTGGTGCCCTACCGGCACGTCGCGGACTACACCGAGCTGGACGGTCCGGAGACGGTGGAGCTCGCCGATTTCACCAAGCGTGCGATGACCGCGCTGCGTGCGGCGTCGGGGGCGCACGGATTCAACATCGGTATGAACCAGGGTGCGGTCGCCGGCGCCGGTATCGCCGCGCATCTGCACCAGCATCTGGTGCCCCGCTGGGGCGGTGACACCAACTTCATGCCGGTGGTGGGCCACACCAAGGTGCTGCCGCAGCTGCTGGCGGACACCCGGAAGATGCTGGCCGACGCCTGGCCCGTCTGATCCGACGTCCCTCCCCGGCTTACCGCGCAGGGCGCCCCGGCTCCCCGGGGCGCCCTGCGCGTGCTCGCGCGGGTGGCGTCTACGCGTCGTACAGGTCGGCCTTGCGCGGGGTCGGGTCCTGGACGGCTCCGCTCAGTATCGACGAGCGGTTGCCGAAGCGTTCGGTGTCGACGCCGTTCTCGTCGAGCACCTTGATGACGGCGTTGTGCACCACGCGCAGGACGGGCGTGGCAGCACGCATCGCGTCGTCCGCCATGAAGCGGTGGCGCCACGGCTTCTCGGCCCAGGCGTGCCGCAGCCCGAAGGGTTCCGGCAGCGCGATCTTGCCGCCGAGGTAGTCGAGCAGTGGCGGATACCAGGTGAAGGGGGCGCGCAGGGCGAGGCGGACGACCTCGCTGGACTCGACCAGCGCCAGCGTTATGCTGCGGGTCTCCCAGAACTTGACGGTCTTGTTGACCGTCTTCGTCTTGGCTGCGGGTTTGCTGGTGAAGAGGGAGTGGACCGGGCCGAGCGCGTGTCCGGTGACCTCGATGCGCAAGGTCTCGAAGAGCACGGTGACGGTGATCATCATGGTGATGACCAGCTGGCCGTCCCAGAGGGTGAACTGGACGCCGAGGTAGTGGCGGTCGCCGCCGCCGAACTGCTGGTGGTTGCAGATCCGCTGTATCTCGTGCGGCTTCACCTGGAAGGTGGCGACGTCCTCGCCCTCCGGGCGGGAGACCGATCCGGCGTTCTCGCCGACGGGCGACACGATCCAGTGCGTGACCGAGGGCTTGGGGAAGCCGCCCGTGTTCAGCGGGCCGCGTTCCAGCATCTTGAGCTGGTCGTGGATGACGCGTACCAGGTCCCAGCTGCGGAACTGGTGGAACTCCTTGCCGGGATCCTTGGAGACGAGGTCCTCGGCGAGCTGCCAGCTGCCCCAGCGGGTGCCCATGCCGAGGATGCCCTTGGGGCCCGCGTAGAAGACCGAGTTGGACTGCTGTTCGGCCGAGAGCTTCTCCAGGCCCTGACGGAGTGCCTCGCGGGCGGTCTCGCTCGGGTTCTTCGGTACGGCTTCGGGGATCTTGGCGACGACACCGCCGCCGGAGAGGAGCCCTTCCCAGCGGACGCGCATGTCCTGGGCGGAGGCCTCGGCGATCCGCTTGGCGATCAGCCAGCCGATGACGGGGGCGACGGCCATCGCGCGTACGTAGAGCCCCAGGAAGCCGTTGAGGGGCATTTTGATCAGGAGGAACACCGCGGCGATCCCGATGATCGGCAACAGGGCGTTGCCGAGGGCGGAGAGCCCCTTGTCCTTGGTCCTGGTGAGGCCGTCGCGCAGCCGGAACACGATGATCCACAGCAGCATTCCGGGCAGGAAGAGGAAGCCGAACAGGGCGGTCACGACCGTGAGCTTGGTGTCGCGCGCCTTGCGGAGCCGGGACGCGGACAGGCAGTGCTCGACGACGGTCTGCGGGTCGCTGCCGAAGGACTGGATGAGCGCACCGCGGGCGCCGCCCAGCGTGCGTTCCTGAACCGCGCGGGAGAAGGCCTCGCCGAGGTTGGGTTTGAAGTAGTCGGACTTGAAGAGCTTGGACCGGCCTGCCTTCACCTCGGACTTGTGCCACTCGCTGTTCGCCTTGAGGATCTCGTCCACCGGGCTGTCGCGGTACGCGGCAGAGGCGAGGGCGTTGGTCGCCACCGCCGCTCCCGCTGCTCCCTGGAGTGGAATCTGTGCTCCGGGAGAGAAATCGAATCCGTCGTTGGCCACTGTCGCCCCCACTCGCCCGTCAAGGAACCGCTCCTGCGGGTGTTTCCCAACTGCCGTGCCCGGCACACTTTCTGAGCTGGGACCACAGCGTATCGTCCGGATCGATTCGCTGTCCGGCCCTGTGGACAACCGCTGGGGGCGGAGGCGCTACGTGCCGTTCGTGCCGTTGTGCTGTTGCTCGCGCATACGGTCCGAGAGGTGTGCGGGCATGGCCTCGTGACGGGCGTAGGAGCGGTCGAAGCGGCCGGTGCCGTGGGACAGGGAGCGCAGGTCGACCGCGTACCGGCCGATCTCCAGCTCCGGCACCTCGGCCCGTACGAGGGTGCGTCCGGGCCCGGACTGCTCGGTGCCGACCACCCGGCCGCGGCGGCCCGAGAGATCGCTCATCACCGGACCGACGCAGTCGTCGGGGACGAGGACGCGGATCTCGGCGACGGGTTCGAGGAGCTTGATGCGGGTGTCCGAGGCCGCTTCGCGCAGGGCCAGGGCGCCGGCCGTCTGGAAGGCGGCGTCGGAGGAGTCCACGGAGTGGGACTTCCCGTCCCGCAGGGTGACCCGCAGGTCGACGAGCGGGTGTCCGGTGGCGACGCCGCGGGCGGCCTGCGTGCGGACGCCCTTCTCGACGGACGGGATGAACTGGCGTGGTACCGATCCGCCGACGACCTTGTCGATGAACTCGATGCCGGACCCCGGTGGCAGCGGCTCGACGTCGATCTCGCAGATGGCGTACTGACCGTGGCCGCCGGACTGTTTGACGTGCCGGCCGCGTCCGGTGGACGGCCCCGCGAACGTCTCGCGCAGGGCGACGCGGTGGGGGACGGCGTCGACCTGGACCGCGTACCGGCTGCGCAGCCGGTCGAGCGCCACGTCCAGATGGGCCTCCCCGAGGCACCACAGGACCACCTGGTGGGTGTCCTGGTTCTGCTCCAGGCGCATGGTGGGGTCCTCGGCCACGAGCCGCGCGAGGCCCTCGGAGAGCTTGTCCTCGTCCGCCTTGCCGTGCGCCTCGATGGCGAGCGGCAGCAACGGGTCGGGCATGGTCCACGGCTCCATCAGCAGCGGATGGTCCGGGTCGGACAGGGTGTCGCCGGTCTCGGCGGTGCCCAGCCGGGCGACGCAGGCGAGATCCCCGGCGATGCACTCGGTGACGGGGCGCTGCTGTTTGCCGAACGGTGAGGAGAGCGCGCCGACGCGGATCTCGGCCTCGTGGAAGGGGCGGGCCTCGTGGCCGGGGTCGGTGAGCCCGTGGCCGAATACGTGCACGGTGTCGTCGGAGCGCAGGGTGCCGGAGAAGACGCGGACCAGGGAGAGCCGGCCGACGTAGGGGTCGGAGGCCGTCTTGACCACCTCGGCGACCAGGGGGCCCCGCGCGTCGCGGCCGAGGGCGGGGAGCGGGGCGCCGTGCAGGGAGGTGACGGCGGGGAGCGGGCGCTCCAGCGGGGTCGGGAAGCCGCCGGTGATCAGGTCGAGGAGTTCGACGGTGCCGATGCCCTGACGGGCGCCCTCGGCGGCGGGGGCGGCGGCGAGGACAGGGTGGAAGGTGCCGCGTGCGACGGCGCGTTCCAGATCGTCGACGAGTGTCTCGATGTCGATGTCCGCGCCGTCGAGGTAGCGGTCCATCAGGGTCTCGTCCTCGCTCTCGGCGATGATCCCTTCGATGAGCCGGTTGCGGGCGGCGGCCAGCGGGGCCCGCTGATCCTCGGCGGGCGGGTTCTCCGTCCGCTCGCCGCCGGAGTAGTCGAGGATCCGCTGGGAGAGCAGTCCGGTGAGCCCGGTCAGCGGGGCGTGCCCGTCGGAGCCCTCGGGACCGTGGACGGGCAGGTAGAGCGGGAGCACGGCGTCGGGACCGTCACCGCCGGAGATCTCGCCGCAGATCCGCGTCATCGCGTCGAACGGGGTGCGGGCGGTGTCGAGGTGGGTGACGACGATGGCGCGCGGCATGCCGACGGCGGCGCACTCCTCCCAGACGGCGCGGGTGGCACCGGCCACGGCGGCTGACTCCTGGGCCGCCGAGACAACGAAGAGGGCCGCGTCCGCTGCCCGCAGACCGGCCCTGAGTTCCCCGACGAAATCCGCGTATCCCGGGGTGTCCAGCAGATTGATCTTGACCCCTCCCCATTCGACGGGAACCAGGGAGAGCTGTACGGAGCGTTGCTGGCGGTGTTCGATCCCGTCGTGGTCGGAGACCGTGCTGCCGTCCTCGACCCGGCCGGCCCGGTTGACCGCGCCCGCGGTCTGTGCGAGGGCCTCGACCAGGGTGGTCTTGCCCGAGCCGCTGTGGCCGACCAGCACCACGTTCCGTATGGAGGAGGGGTGGCCGGCCGTCGCCGCTCTTCCGGCGGCCCCGGTGTGTGCGTGTGCCTTGTCGCCCATGGTGCGTGCCTCCCAGATGATGGCGCGGGGCGGGAGAACCGCCGGGCGCGGGGTGGGGAGTGGCTGCACGGGCAGAAGGGAGCCGCCGCGGCGGCTTCGGCGACGCCCGCGGTACTTCCGAGCTTTCCACTCCCTCTGGGATGCGTCCATACGTCGTACGCCGCGGCACGGGCCCGCCGTCCGGACGGGGCCCGTGCCGCGGACCGCTCCGGACGACCGGGCCCGGCGGCCCGGGGGTGCCCGGACGGTGGAGTGCGGCGGTCGTGACTACGATGGGCCAGCCGGTGGCCGATGGGGCCATGCGGCCCACCGAACCCTCGGGAAGGCCATGCTGAACAAGTACGCGCGTGCATTCTTCACGCGTGTCCTCACGCCGTTCGCCGCACTGCTGCTCCGTCTCGGCGTGAGTCCTGACGCGGTCACTCTGATCGGCACGGCCGGGGTGATGGCAGGTGCGCTGGTCTTCTTCCCGATGGGGGAGTTCTTCTGGGGCACGATCGTCATCACGATCTTCGTCTTCTCCGACCTCGTCGACGGCAACATGGCGCGGCAGGCCGGCATCTCCAGCCGGTGGGGCGCGTTCCTCGACTCGACGCTCGACCGGGTGGCCGACGGGGCGATCTTCGCCGGCTTCGTCCTCTGGTACGCGGGCAGCGGCGACGACAACGCCCTGTGCGCGGTCGCGATCTTCTGTCTCGCGAGCGGCCAGGTGGTCTCGTACACCAAGGCACGCGGTGAGTCGATCGGTCTGCCGGTCGCGGTCAACGGGCTCGTGGAGCGTGCCGAGCGGCTGGTGATCTCCCTGGTGGCGGCCGGGCTCGCCGGACTGCACAAGTTCGGTGTGCCGGGGATCGACATCCTGCTCCCGATCGCGCTCTGGATCGTCGCGGCGGGCAGCCTGGTGACGCTCGTGCAGCGCGTCGTGACGGTGCGCCGCGAGTCCGCGGAGGCCGATGCGGCCGCCGCGGCGTCGGCCGCGGCGGACCGGGGGAGCGAGGCCACTCAGTGAGCCGCGCACCCGGGGACGCGAAGCCCGGTCCCAAGGAACGGATCAGCGACGGGCTGTACGGACTCGGCTGGGCCGCGGTCAAGAAGCTTCCCGAACCGGCCGCGCGGGCGCTCTTTCGCACCATCGCGGACCAGGTGTGGAAGCGGCGCGGCAAGAGCGTGCTGCGGCTGGAGTCGAATCTGGCGCGGGTCGTGCCGGACGCGAGCCCCGCCCGCCTCGCCGCGCTGTCCAAGGCCGGGATGCGCTCGTACATGCGGTACTGGATGGAGTCGTTCCGGCTGCCCACCTGGAGTGCGCGGCGGATCAAGGACTCCATCGACGTGTCGGACGCGCACCGGCTGACCGAGGGGCTCGACGCCGGGCGCGGCGTCATCCTCGCCCTGCCGCACCTGGGGAACTGGGACCTGGCGGGCGCGTGGGTCACCACGGATCTGGAGGTCCCCTTCACCACGGTCGCCGAGCGGCTGAAGCCGGAGTCGCTGTACGACCGGTTCGTGGCCTACCGCGAGGGACTGGGCATGGAGGTCCTGGCGCACAACGGCGGGACCGCGTTCGGCACGCTGGCGCAGCGGCTGCGGGCGGGCGGCCTGGTCTGCCTGGTCGCCGACCGCGACCTGTCGGCCTCCGGCGTCGAGGTGACGTTCTTCGGGGACACGGCCCGGATGCCGGCGGGCCCGGCGCTGCTCGCCCAGCAGACCGGGGCGCTGCTGCTGCCGGTCACGCTCCACTACGACGACACGCCGGTGATGAAGGCGCGGATCCATCCACCCGTCGAGGTTCCCGGCTCAGGTGACCGCGCGCAGCGGACGTCTGTCATGACACAGGCGCTGGCCGACGCCTTCGCCCTGGGAATCGCCGAGCACCCGGAGGACTGGCATATGCTGCAACGGCTGTGGCTCGCCGACCTCGAACCCCTCGGAGACCAGCAGTGAAGATCGGCATCGTCTGCCCGTACTCCTGGGACGTACCGGGCGGCGTGCAGTTCCACATCCGCGATCTGGCCGAGCATCTGATCCGGCTCGGCCACCAGGTGTCCGTGCTGGCCCCGGCCGACGACGAGACTCCGCTGCCGCCGTACGTGGTGTCCGCGGGCCGGGCCGTGCCCGTCCCGTACAACGGTTCCGTGGCCCGGCTGAACTTCGGTTTCCTGTCCGCGGCACGGGTGCGGCGCTGGCTGCACGACGGCACGTTCGACGTGATCCACATCCATGAGCCGACCTCGCCGTCGCTGGGGCTGCTGACCTGCTGGGCCGCGCAGGGGCCGATCGTCGCCACGTTCCACACGTCCAATCCGCGCTCCCGGGCGATGATCGCCGCGTATCCGATCCTCCAGCCGGCGCTGGAGAAGATCAGTGCGCGCATCGCGGTCAGCGAGTACGCGCGCCGCACCCTGGTCGAGCATCTGGGCGGCGACGCGGTGGTCATTCCGAACGGTGTCGACGTCGGGTTCTTCGCCGCTGCCGAGCCCAGGCCCGAGTGGCAGGGCGGCACGATCGGTTTCATCGGGCGCATCGACGAGCCCCGCAAGGGTCTGCCCGTCCTGATGCGGGCGCTGCCCGCGATCCTCGCCGCCCGCCCGGACACCAGGCTGCTGGTGGCCGGCCGGGGCGACGAGGAGGAGGCTGTCGCCTCGCTGCCGAAGGAGATGCGCGAGCGGGTCGAGTTCCTCGGCATGGTGAGCGACGAGGACAAGGCGCGGCTGCTGCGCAGTGTCGATGTGTACGTCGCGCCCAACACCGGCGGCGAGAGCTTCGGGATCATCCTGGTCGAGGCCATGTCGGCGGGCGCGCCGGTCCTGGCCAGCGACCTGGACGCCTTCGCGCAGGTCCTGGACCTGGGCGCGGCGGGCGAACTGTTCGCCAACGAGGACGCGGACGCGCTGGCGGCGGCGGCGGTCCGGCTGCTGGGCGACCCGCAGCGGCGCGCGGAGCTGCGGGAGCGCGGCAGCGCGCATGTGCGGCGCTTCGACTGGTCGACGGTGGGGGCGGACATCCTCGCGGTCTACGAGACGGTGGCGGACGGGGCGGCGTCGGTCGCGGCGGACGAACGCACCGGGCTGCGGGCCAGGTTCGGGCTGACGCGGGACTGAGAGGCTGCCGGGCCCCCGGCAGCCGCTGAGCCGTTCCCGGTTTCCCGGCGGCTCTCCGGCCGGCTCTCCGGCCGGCCGAGGGGGCTGTGCGGCGCCCGGTCACCGGTAGCCTTCGGCCCGTGACCGAAACCCTCATCTGGACCGCCGTCGTGCTCGTCGCGATCGGCCTCTACCTCAGCTGGACCGCCGGCCGGCTCGACCGGCTGCACACCCGTATCGACGCGGCCCGGGCCGCACTCGACGCACAACTCCTGCGCCGGGCCTCGGTCACCCAGGAACTCGCCACCTCCGGTGTCCTGGACCCGGCCGCGTCCATCGTCCTGTACGAGGCCGCGCACGCCGCCCGTCAGGCGGAGGAGGAGCACCGCGAGGTCGCCGAGAGCGAACTGAGCACCGCCCTGCGCGCGGTGTTCGGCGAGCCGGCGCAGGTGGAGGCGGTCAAGGAGATCCCGGGCGGCGAGGAGACCGCGTCCGAACTGGCCGCCGCCGTCCGCCGGGTCCCGATGGCACGCCGGTTCCACAACGACGCGGTGCGGGCCGCCCGTGCGCTGCGCCGCCACCGCACGGTGCGCTGGTTCCGGCTGGCCGGTCATGCCCCGTTCCCACTCGCCTTCGAGATGGACGACGAGCCGCCGGTCGCCCTCGCCGCGCGCCCGGTCAGCTGACGTCCGCGGCGCGAGCGGGGCACGGCCCGTTCCCGCTCGCCGCGGGGCCAAAACGATCCACCGGCCTCCTATTGGCCCTTGCTGTGGACCGGTCCCGGAGAGTTTGCTCAGCAGTGCATGACCCCCATGCGCGCTCAGCGTCTTTTCTCCCAGTGAGGTCGATCCGTGTCCACGCTTCCCACCACCCCGCAGTCCGCTGACTCCCCTGCGACCGGCACCGCCCGCGTCAAGCGCGGCATGGCCGAGCAGCTCAAGGGCGGCGTGATCATGGACGTCGTCAACGCCGAGCAGGCGAAGATCGCCGAGGACGCGGGCGCCGTGGCCGTCATGGCCCTGGAGCGGGTGCCGGCCGACATCCGCAAGGACGGCGGCGTGGCCCGGATGTCCGACCCGAACATGATCGAGGAGATCATCGAGGCCGTCTCCATCCCGGTCATGGCGAAGTCCCGCATCGGACACTTCGTCGAGGCCCAGGTCCTGCAGTCCCTCGGCGTCGACTACATCGACGAGTCCGAGGTGCTCACCCCGGCCGACGAGGTCAACCACAGCGACAAGTTCGCCTTCACCACCCCGTTCGTCTGCGGCGCCACCAACCTGGGCGAGGCCCTGCGCCGCATCGCCGAGGGCGCGGCCATGATCCGCTCGAAGGGCGAGGCCGGCACCGGCAACGTCGTCGAGGCCGTCCGGCACCTGCGCCAGATCAAGAACGAGATCGCCCGGCTGCGCGGCTACGACAACAACGAGCTGTACGCCGCCGCCAAGGACCTCCGCGCCCCGTACGAGCTGGTCAAGGAGGTCGCCGAGCTCGGCAAGCTGCCCGTCGTCCTGTTCTCCGCGGGCGGCGTCGCCACCCCCGCCGACGCCGCGCTGATGCGTCAGCTGGGCGCCGAGGGCGTCTTCGTCGGCTCCGGCATCTTCAAGTCCGGCGACCCGGCCAAGCGCGCCGCCGCCATCGTGAAGGCCACCACGTTCTTCGACGACCCGAAGATCATCGCGGACGCCTCCCGCAACCTGGGCGAGGCCATGGTCGGCATCAACTGCGACACCCTGCCCGAGACCGAGCGCTACGCCAACCGCGGCTGGTAGTCACTGATGAGCGACACCCCTGTGATCGGAGTCCTGGCTCTCCAGGGCGACGTACGGGAACACCTGATCGCCCTGGCCTCGGCGGACGCCCTGGCCAGGCCGGTTCGGCGGCCCGAGGAACTCGCCGAGGTCGACGGCCTGGTCGTGCCCGGCGGCGAGTCCACCACGATGTCCAAACTGGCAGCCCTGTTCGGGATGCTGGAACCGTTGCGCGAGCGGGTGGCCGCCGGGATGCCGGTCTACGGCACCTGCGCCGGAATGATCCTGCTCGCCGACAAGATCCTCGACCCGCGCTCGGGCCAGGAGACCATAGGCGGCATCGACATGATCGTGCGCCGTAACGCTTTCGGGCGGCAGAACGAGTCGTTCGAGGCGGCCGTGAATGTCGCCGGGATCGAGGGCGGTCCGGTCGAGGGCGTCTTCATCCGGGCCCCCTGGGTCGAATCCGTGGGTGCGCAGGCCCGGGTCATCGCCGAGCACGGCGGCCATATCGTGGCGGTACGGCAGGGAAACGCCCTTGCCACGTCATTCCATCCCGAACTGACCGGGGACCACCGGCTTCACGCCTACTTCGTCGACATGGTGCGCGCACTGGGCTGACTCGATCCCGGTAGGATCTCTCGGGTTCGTACGGAATTTGGTGACGCGAAGGAGAAGGCAGATGTCCGGCCACTCTAAATGGGCTACGACGAAGCACAAGAAGGCCGTGATTGACGCCAAGCGCGGCAAGCTCTTCGCGAAGCTGATCAAGAACATCGAGGTCGCGGCCCGCACCGGCGGTGTGGATCCCGAGGGCAACCCGACCCTTGTGGACGCGATCCAGAAGGCGAAGAAGAGCTCGGTCCCGAACAAGAACATCGACTCCGCGGTCAAGCGCGGTGGCGGGCTCGAAGCGGGCGGCGTCGACTACCAGACGATCATGTACGAGGGCTACGGCCCCAACGGTGTCGCGGTGCTCATCGAGTGCCTCACCGACAACCGCAACCGCGCCGCGTCCGACGTACGCGTCGCCATGACGCGCAACGGCGGCTCGATGGCCGACCCGGGCTCGGTCTCGTACCTGTTCAACCGCAAGGGCGTCGTCATCGTCCCCAAGGGTGAGCTGTCCGAGGACGATGTGCTGGGCGCGGTCCTCGACGCGGGTGCCGAGGAGGTCAACGACCTCGGCGAGAGCTACGAGGTCGTCAGCGAGGCCACCGACATGGTCGCGGTCCGCACCGCGCTCCAGGAGGCGGGCATCGACTACGACTCGGCCGAGGCCAACTTCCTGCCCACCATGCAGGTCGACCTCGACGAGGAGGGCGCCCGCAAGATCTTCAAACTGATCGACGCGCTGGAGGACAGCGACGACGTGCAGAACGTCTTCGCCAACTTCGACGTATCGGACGAGGTCATGGAGAAGGTCGACGCCTGAGCGGTTGTCGGTCGACCGGCGCAGCTTTCCGTGGAAGGGCCGACGGGGACACACCCCGTCGGCCCGTCGCATTGTCAGTGCGAGCCGATAGCCTGCGGGAACAGTTGACCGATCGGCAGGGAGGGGGCGACCCATGCGGGTACTCGGTGTGGACCCCGGGCTGACCCGGTGCGGCGTCGGAGTCGTCGAAGGCGTCGCGGGCCGTCCCCTGACGATGCTCGGCGTCGGAGTCGTGCGCACACCGGCCGACGCGGAGCTCGGACACCGGCTGGTGGCCATCGAGCGCGGCATCGAGGAGTGGCTCGAAGAGCACCGGCCCGAATGCGTCGCCGTCGAGCGGGTGTTCGCCCAGCACAACGTCCGTACGGTGATGGGCACGGCCCAGGCCAGTGCGGTCGCCATGCTCTGCGCGTCCCGCCGCGGCATCCCGGTGGCCCTGCACACGCCCAGCGAGGTCAAGGCCGCCGTCACCGGCAGCGGCCGCGCGGACAAGGCGCAGATCGGGGCCATGGTCACCCGGCTCCTGCGGCTGGACGCCCCGCCGAAACCGGCCGACGCCGCCGACGCGCTCGCCCTCGCCATCTGTCACATCTGGCGCGCCCCGGCGGTCAACCGCCTCCAGCAGGCGCACGCGGCCGCAGCGGCCGCGGCCCGTACCCCGCGCGTTCCGCGCACCGCAGCAGCTCCCGTCCGGAAGGTCCCCCGATGATCGCCTTCGTCAGCGGCCCCGTGGCCGCTCTCGCCCCGACCACGGCCGTGATCGAGGTCGGCGGCATCGGCATGGCCGTCCAGTGCGCGCCGAACACCCTCGCCGGTCTCCGTATCGGCAAGGAGGCCAGGCTGGCCACCTCCCTCGTCGTACGGGAGGACTCGCTCACGCTCTACGGCTTCGCGGACGACGACGAGCGGCAGACCTTCGAGCTGCTCCAGACCGCGAGCGGGGTCGGACCCCGGCTCGCCCAGGCCATGCTCGCCACGCACAGCCCGGACGCCCTGCGCATCGCCGTGTCCACCGGGGACGAGAAGGCGCTCACCGCGGTCTCCGGCATCGGCAAGAAGGGCGCGCAGAAGCTCCTGCTCGAACTCAAGGACCGGCTCGGCGAGCCGGTCGGCGCCCACATCGGTCAGCAGGGCATCGGCACCGCTGTCTCCTCCACCTGGCGCGACCAGCTGCAGGCCGCCCTGATCGGCCTCGGCTACGCGACGCGCGAGGCGGACGAGGCGGTGTCCGCCGTGGCCCCGCAGGCGGAGGCCGCCATCGCTGAGGGCGCGCAGCCGCCGGTGCCGCAGCTGCTGCGCGCCGCCCTGCAGACCCTCAACCGGGCGCGCTGAGCGAGCCCGGAGGGCACCCTTCTCCACCCCGGACCGGGCACCGCACGGCCCGGCACCGAAACACCCGAGGCGGGACTGACGAGATGAACTGGGACGAGACCGGACCCGACACCGACGAGCTGCTCGACGAGCGGCTCGTCGACGCCGGCGCGGACGGCGAGGACACCGCCGTGGAGGCGGCACTGCGCCCCAAGGACCTCGACGAGTTCGTCGGCCAGGAGACGGTCCGCGAACAGCTCGACCTGGTCCTCAAGGCGGCCCGCGCCCGTGGCGCCACCGCCGATCACGTGCTGCTCTCCGGCGCCCCGGGCCTGGGCAAGACGACCCTCTCCATGATCATCGCGGCTGAGATGAACGCCCCGATCCGGATTACCTCCGGCCCCGCCATCCAGCACGCGGGCGATCTGGCGGCGATCCTGTCCTCGCTCCAGGAGGGCGAGGTCCTCTTCCTCGACGAGATCCACCGCATGTCCCGGCCCGCCGAGGAAATGCTCTACATGGCGATGGAGGACTTCCGGGTCGACGTGATCGTCGGCAAGGGGCCGGGGGCCACCGCCATCCCGCTGGAGCTGCCGCCCTTCACCCTGGTCGGCGCCACGACCAGGGCAGGGCTTCTGCCGCCCCCGCTGCGCGACCGCTTCGGCTTCACCGGGCACATGGAGTTCTACACGCCCGTCGAACTGGAAAGGGTGATCCACCGCTCGGCCCGCCTCCTCGACGTCGCGATAGACGTCGAGGGCGCCGCGGAGATCGCCGGCCGCTCCCGCGGCACGCCCCGTATCGCCAACCGGCTGCTGCGCCGCGTCCGGGACTACGCCCAGGTCAAGGCCGACGGCAGGATCGACCGGGACGTCGCCGCCGCGGCCCTCCAGGTGTACGAGGTCGACGCCCGCGGTCTCGACCGGCTGGACCGGGCGGTGCTCGGCGCACTGATAAAGCTCTTCGGCGGCGGCCCGGTCGGCCTGTCAACCCTCGCGGTCGCCGTGGGGGAGGAGCGCGAGACGGTCGAGGAGGTCGCCGAGCCCTTCCTGGTGCGGGAAGGGCTCCTGGCCAGGACGCCGCGCGGGCGGGTCGCCACACCGGCTGCCTGGGCCCACCTCGGGCTGGTTCCTCCGCAGCAAGGCGGAATGGGACAACAGGGCCTGTTCGGGGCGTGACACATCACAGGTTGGCCCGCAGAGGAACCCGGGTGCCATGCTGGACGTTGTTCCATCGATGCGGACTCGCTTAGACTCCGCCGATGCCGTCCTCAAAGGTCGGTGTACCCACCCCCGTAGACCAGGCCGCCTTCCAGCGCGGTCGTGCGAAGGAAACTCGTCCCGTGAATCCCGTGACTCTCCTCCCCTTCATCGTGCTCATCGGGGCCATGTTCCTGATGACGCGGTCCGCCAAGAAGAAGCAGGCGGCGGCTGCGAACATGCGCAATGAAATGCAGCCCGGTACCGGCGTCCGGACGATCGGGGGCATGTACGCCACCGTCAAGGAGCTTCACGACGACTCGGTCCTCCTTGAGATTGCTCCCGGCGTCCACGCCGTCTACGCCAAGAACTCCATCGGTGCCGTCCTCGACGACGCGGAGTACAACCGCATCGTCCACGGTGACGAGGAGGAGGAGCTCGACGTCGACGGCGCGGTCGTGCCCGACGACGCCTCCTCGCTGACCGAGCTCGACGACGCCACCGACGAGGACACCTCGGACGTCGCGAAGATCGATCTGGGCAAGAAGGCCGAGGCGGACGACACCGAGGCGGACGACACCGAGCCGGCCGACACGCCGACCGACAAGAAGTCCGACGGCAAGTCCGACGGCGAGGCCGAAGCGAAGTAGCACACGACCCGGGGATGCCGTGAGCCCACAGGCATCCGGCTGTCCCCGGACCGTGCGGTCTTCTGCGGGGGCGGGTCCCCACTACACTTCGTGGCCGCTTGGGCGCGTACCCGGCGCGGGGCGGTTGGACAGGGAGAAACGAAAAGGTGGCAGCACCGAAGAAGGGCCGAGGGCCGGCCGGCGGTCAGGGCAGGCCGGGGCGTGCCCTGGCTCTGATCCTGATCGCCATGGTCGCGCTCACCGGCGGGATGTTCCTGGCCGATCAGCCGACGCCGCGACTCGGCATCGACCTGGCGGGTGGCACGTCCATCACGCTGGAGGCGAAGGCCGAGCCCGGCCAGGAGTCGTCGATCAACAAGACCAACATGGACACGGCGGTCCAGATCATGGAACGCCGCGTCAACGGTCTTGGCGTGTCTGAGGCCGAGGTCCAGACACAGGGCAAGAGCAACATCATCGTCAACATCCCCAAGGGCACGAACTCCGCCCAGGCCCGGGAGCAGGTCGGTACGACGGCCAAGCTCTACTTCCGGCCGGTGCTGACCGTCGCCCAGGGCACGCCCACCCCGGCACCCAGCGCCTCGTCCTCCGGCAAGGCCAGCCCGTCGGGATCGCCGAGCTCCTCCGCCTCCGACAAGGCGTCGAGCCCGTCCACGAAGCCGAACCCGAGCGCCACCACCCAGGGCCGCGCGGTCACCGGCGCCCTGAAGGCCGACTCCACGCCCACGCCGAACGCCAGCGGGACGCCCAAGGCGAGCGGCACCCCCACCGCGTCCCCCGAGGAGCAGGCGGCGGCCGCCAAGCTGCAGAAGCAGTTCGAGGCGCTCGACTGCTCCACCAAGGCCGGCCGCTCCAAGGCGGCCCAGGGCTCCAAGGCCACCGACACGGTGGTCGCCTGTGAGCAGGACGGCAGCGCCAAGTACGTGCTCGGCCCGGCCGAGGTCGACGGCACGGACGTGAAGACCGCGAAGGCGGCCATCAACCAGAACAACGGTCAGTGGATCGTTCAGATGGGGTTCACCGGCGGCGGCGCCAAGAAGTTCCAGAAGATCACGGGCACGCTCGCCCAGCAGCAGTCCCCGCAGAACCAGTTCGCCATCGCGCTCGACGGCGAAGTGGTCTCGGCGCCCTCCGTGAGCCAGGCGCTGAGCGCCGACGCCGAGATCTCCGGCAGCTTCACCCAGCAGTCCGCTGAGGACCTGGCCAACGTCCTGTCCTACGGTGCGCTGCCGCTCTCCTTCAAGGAGCAGAGCGTCACCACCGTCACCGCCGCACTCGGCGGGGAGCAGCTCAAGGCGGGCCTGATCGCCGGCGCCATCGGCCTGGCCCTGGTCGTCATCTACCTGGTGGCCTACTACCGCGGGCTGGCGCTCATCGCGCTCCTCAGCCTCCTGGTCTCCGGCATCCTGACGTACACGATCATGGCGCTGCTCGGCCCGGCCATCGGATTCGCGCTGAACCTGCCCGCTGTCTGCGGCGCCATCGTGGCGATCGGAATCACCGCGGACTCGTTCATCGTGTACTTCGAACGCATCCGTGACGAGATCCGCGAGGGCCGTACGCTCCGTCCCGCCGTCGAGCGGGCCTGGCCGCGCGCCCGGCGCACCATCCTGGTCTCCGACTTCGTGTCGTTCCTGGCCGCGGCGGTGCTGTTCGTCGTCACTGTCGGAAAGGTCCAGGGCTTCGCGTTCACGCTGGGTCTCACCACCCTGCTCGACGTGGTCGTGGTGTTCCTCTTCACCAAGCCGGTCATGACGCTGATGGCCCGCAAACCGTTCTTCGCGAGCGGTCACCCGTGGTCCGGACTGGACCCGAAGCGGCTCGGCGCCAAGCCGCCGCTGCGTCGTTCGCGCCGTGTCAACGCCCCCACCGACCCGAAGGAGGCGTGAGATGTCGCGACTCGGCAATCTCGGCGCCCGTCTCTACCGCGGCGAGGTCGGCTACGACTTCATCGGCAACCGCAAGATCTGGTACGGCATCTCGATCCTGATCACCATCACGGCCATCGTCGGCCTGGCGGTCAGCGGCCTGAACATGGGCATCGAGTTCAAGGGCGGTGCCGTCTTCACCACCCCGAAGACGAGCGTCTCCGTCGACAAGGCGGAAGAGCTGGCATCGACGTCCTCGGGCCACCAGGCCATCGTCCAGAAGCTGGGCAACGGCGGCCTGCGCATCCAGATCACCGAGGTCGACACCTCGAAGTCCGACGAGATCAAGGGCGAGCTCTCCAAGGGGCTCAGCGTCCCCGCGGAGAAGATCGCCGCCGACCTGGTCGGCCCCAGCTGGGGTGAGCAGATCGCCAACAAGGCCTGGACCGGCCTCGGCGTCTTCATGGTCCTCGTGGTGATCTACCTGGCCATCGCCTTCGAGTGGCGGATGGCCATCGCGGCCCTGGTCGCACTGATCCACGACATCACCATCACGGTCGGCGTCTACGCCCTGGTCGGCTTCGAGGTCACCCCGGGCACCGTGATCGGTCTGCTGACGATTCTCGGTTACTCCCTCTACGACACGGTCGTCGTCTTCGACAGCCTCAAGGAGGGCACGAAGGGGATCACCAAGCAGACCCGGTGGACGTACAGCGAGATCGCCAACCGCTCCATCAACGGCACGCTGGTCCGCTCGATCAACACCACGGTCGTCGCACTGCTGCCGGTCGCCGGTCTGCTGTTCATCGGTGGCGGTGTCCTCGGCGCGGGCATGCTGAACGACATCTCCCTGGCACTCTTCGTCGGCCTCGCCGCCGGTGCGTACTCCTCGATCTTCATTGCCACTCCGCTCGTCGCCGACCTCAAGGAACGCGACCCGCAGATGAAGGCCCTGAAGAAGCGGATCCTCGCCAAGCGCGCGGCAGCGGCCGCCAAGGGCGAGTCCTCCGAGGCGGAGCAGGCGGACGAGGACTTCCCCGAGGACGTCGCACCCGCCGGAGCGGTCGTCGGACAGCGCCAGGAGCCCCCCAGGGGCCACGGCCGGACCCCGGGGAAGCGTCGATGACCAGCAGCACCACCGCGAGCACGAGGGACCTCCTGCTCAGCCGGATCCGTGACGTGGCGGACTACCCGAAGCCGGGGGTGATGTTCAAGGACATCACCCCGCTGCTCGCGGACCCGGTGGCCTTCACCGCCCTCACCGACTCCCTCGCGGAACTGTGCGTACGGCACGGCGCCACGAAGATCGTCGGCCTGGAGGCCCGCGGGTTCATCCTGGCCGCACCTGTCGCGGTCCGGGCCGGTCTCGGCTTCGTCCCCGTCCGCAAGGCCGGGAAGCTGCCGGGCGCCACGCTCAGTCAGTCCTACGAGCTGGAGTACGGCACCGCGGAGATCGAGATCCACGCCGAGGACCTGTCCGCGGACGACCGGATCATGGTCATCGACGACGTCCTGGCCACCGGCGGCACCGCCGGTGCCTCGCTGGAACTGATCCGGCGGGCCGGGGCCCGGGTCGCCGGCGTCGCCGTCCTCATGGAGCTGGGATTCCTGGCCGGCCGGGCCCGCCTGGCGGAGAGCCTGCGCGGCGCTCCGCTGGAGGCCCTGATCACGGTCTGATCGCCGACGGACCGTACGAGGCACCGCATTACCCGCACCAAAGCGGGCACCCGGGAACAACCGGGTGCCCGCTTCGCGTTGTGCGGGCTCTCACGGTCCCCGGGGGAGGAGCGGCCGCAGGGTCGTTACGATGGCCTTTCCGGGTGTCCGGATCCGCACGAGGAGCGCTCTTGCCAGACGAGGCCCAGCCAGTCGCCGCCCCGCAGCCCGACAAGCCCGCGGCGGCCCCAGCCACGCCCGCGAAGCAGCAGCCCGCGGAGAAGCCGAAGCCGCCTGCGCCGGAGCCCGGCACCGGCCCGGCCCCGGCCGAGGCGAACGGGCCCGCGCCCGCTTCCCCCGCCCAGCCGGCCGCCCCCGCCCCGCCGCCCCCGTCCGCGCCGAAGCCCCCCGCGAAGCCCGCCGCAGCGGCGCCCGCCGGCCCGGTGGCCCGCACCGGCGGCGGCTCCTCCAACCGGGTCCGGGCCAGGCTGGCCCGCCTCGGCGTCCAGCGCTCCAGCCCCTACAACCCTGTGCTGGAACCGCTGCTGCGCACCGTCCGCAGCAACGACGCCAAGATCGAGACCTCCACGCTGCGCCAGATCGAGCGCGCCTACCAGGTCGCCGAACGCTGGCACCGCGGCCAGAAGCGCAAGAGCGGCGACCCCTACATCACCCATCCGCTCGCCGTGACCACGATCCTGGCCGAGCTGGGTATGGATCCGGCCACTCTGATGGCGGGGCTGCTGCACGACACGGTCGAGGACACCGAATACGGCCTGGACACCCTGCGCCGCGACTTCGGCGACCAGGTCGCCCTGCTGGTCGACGGTGTGACCAAGCTGGACAAGGTCAAGTTCGGCGAGGCGGCGCAGGCCGAGACCGTGCGCAAGATGGTCGTCGCGATGGCCAAGGACCCCAGGGTGCTGGTCATCAAGCTCGCCGACCGGCTGCACAACATGCGCACCATGCGCTACCTCAAGCGGGAGAAGCAGGAGAAGAAGGCCCGCGAGACGCTGGAGATCTACGCCCCGCTGGCCCACCGCCTGGGCATGAACACGATCAAGTGGGAGCTGGAGGACCTCGCCTTCGCGATCCTCTACCCGAAGATGTACGACGAGATCGTCCGCCTCGTCGCCGAGCGGGCGCCCAAGCGTGACGAATACCTCGCCATAGTGACCGACGAGGTCCAGTCCGACCTGCGCGCCGCCCGCATCAAGGCCACCGTCACCGGCCGGCCCAAGCACTACTACAGCGTCTACCAGAAGATGATCGTGCGGGGCCGGGACTTCGCCGAGATCTACGACCTGGTGGGCATCCGCGTCCTCGTCGACACGGTCCGCGACTGCTACGCGGCGCTCGGCACCGTTCACGCGCGGTGGAATCCGGTCCCCGGCCGGTTCAAGGACTACATCGCGATGCCCAAGTTCAACATGTACCAGTCGCTGCACACCACGGTGATCGGCCCCAGCGGCAAGCCCGTCGAGCTGCAGATCCGTACGTTCGACATGCACCGCCGCGCCGAGTACGGCATCGCCGCGCACTGGAAGTACAAGCAGGAGGCCGTCGCGGGCGCCTCCAAGGTGCGCACCGACGTCCCCAAGAACACCGGCCGCGGCCAGGACACCGTCAACGACATGGCGTGGCTGCGCCAGCTCCTGGACTGGCAGAAGGAGACCGAGGACCCCAGCGAGTTCCTGGAGTCCCTGCGTTTCGACCTCTCGCGCAACGAGGTCTTCGTCTTCACACCGAAGGGCGACGTCATAGCGCTCCCGGCAGGGGCGACACCGGTCGACTTCGCGTACGCCGTCCATACGGAGGTCGGCCACCGGACCATAGGGGCACGGGTCAACGGGCGGCTCGTACCGCTCGAGTCCACCCTCGACAACGGCGATCTGGTGGAGGTCTTCACCTCCAAGGCGGCCGGCGCGGGTCCCTCCCGTGACTGGCTCGGATTCGTCAAGTCGCCGCGGGCACGCAACAAGATCCGCGCCTGGTTCTCCAAGGAGCGCCGCGACGAGGCGATCGAGCAGGGCAAGGACGCCATCGCGCGCGCCATGCGCAAGCAGAACCTGCCGATCCAGCGGATTCTGACCGGCGACTCACTGGTCACCCTCGCCCACGAGATGCGCTATCCCGACATCTCGTCCCTGTACGCCGCGATCGGCGAGGGACATGTCGCGGCGGCCGGTGTCGTGCAGAAGCTGGTCCAGGCGCTCGGTGGCCAGGACGAGGCCAACGAGGACCTCGCGGAGAGCTCGCCGCCCTCGCACGGCCGCAACAAGCGCCGTTCGAACGCCGATCCGGGCGTCGTCGTCAAGGGCGTCGAGGACGTCTGGGTCAAGCTGGCGCGCTGCTGTACGCCCGTTCCCGGTGACCCGATCATCGGGTTCGTCACCCGGGGCAGCGGAGTCTCCGTGCACCGTGCGGACTGCGTCAACGTCGACTCGCTCTCGCAGGAGCCGGAGCGCATCCTCGAGGTCGAATGGGCGCCCACCCAGTCCTCGGTCTTCCTCGTCGCCATCCAGGTCGAGGCACTGGACCGGTCCAGGCTCCTCTCGGACGTCACGCGCATCCTGTCCGACCAGCACGTCAACATCCTGTCCGCGGCCGTGCAGACCTCCCGCGACCGGGTGGCCACCTCGCGCTTCACCTTCGAGATGGGCGACCCGAAACACCTCGGCCATGTCCTGAAGGCCGTACGCGGCGTCGAGGGCGTCTACGACGTCTACCGGGTGACCTCGGCCCGCCGGCCCTGACCCGGGCCGTCCGACCGGCCCTGCAGCCCCTCGCGTGACCACGCGGGGGGCTGCGGTGCGTCGCGCCGGCCCCGTGCACCACGTGAAGGGCCCCTCCGCCGACCGGCGGAGGGGCCCTTCACGACGGAACCGGCGAACCGGGTCTCAGCCGCCGAACTCCTCCAGGCCCTTGAGAGCCTGGTCCAGGAGTGCCTGCCGGCCCTCCAGCTCGCGGGCGAGCTTGTCCGCACGGGCGTTGTTGCCCGAGGTGCGCGCCGTGTCGATCTGGGTACGCAGCTTGTCCACGGCCGACTGGAGCTGTCCGGTCAGACCCGCGGCACGGGCACGTGCCTCCGGGTTGGTCCGGCGCCACTCCGACTCCTCGGCCTCCTGGAGCGCCCGCTCCACCGTGTGCATCCGCGCCTCGACCTTCGGGCGGGCGTCACGCGGCACATGGCCGATGGCCTCCCAGCGCTCGTTGATGGCCCGGAACGCCGCCCTGGAGGCCTTCAGGTCCTTCACCGGCACCAGCTTCTCGGCCTCGACCGCGAGCTCCTCCTTGAGCTTGAGGTTCTCGCCCTGCTCCGCGTCCCGTTCGGCGAACACCTCGCCGCGGGCCGCGAAGAAGACGTCCTGGGCACCGCGGAAACGGTTCCACAGATCGTCCTCGGCCTCGCGCTGGGCGCGGCCCGCCGCCTTCCACTCCGTCATCAGATCGCGGTAGCGGGCAGCCGTCGTGCCCCAGTCCGAGGAGCGGGACAGCGATTCGGCCTCGACGACCAGCTTCTCCTTGGCCTTGCGGGCCTCCTCGCGCTGGGCGTCCAGCGAGGCGAAGTGGGCCTTGCGGCGCTTGGAGAACGCCGAGCGCGCATGGGAGAAGCGGTGCCACAGCTCGTCGTCCGACTTGCGGTCGAGCCGCGGCAGGCCCTTCCACGTGTCGACGAGCGCACGGAGCCGCTCGCCCGCCGAACGCCACTGCTCGCTCTGCGCCAGCTCCTCGGCCTCGACGACCAGCGCCTCCTTGGCGTGCTTCGCCTCGTCGGTCTGCTTCGCCTTCTGGGCCTTGCGCTCCTCGCGCCGCGAGTCGACCGTCGCCACCAGGGCGTCCAGCCGCTTGCGCAGCGCGTCGAGGTCGCCGACGGCATGGTGCTCGTCGACCTGCGCACGCAGATGCTCGATGGCGGTCGTCGCGTCCTTCGCGGACAGATCGGTGGTCTTCACCCGCCGCTCGAGGAGGCCGATCTCGACCACAATGCCCTCGTACTTGCGCTCGAAGTAGGCCAGGGCCTCCGCCGGAGAACCGGCCTGCCACGATCCGACGACCTGCTCGCCGTCGGCTGTACGCACGTACACGGTGCCTGTCTCATCGACACGGCCCCACGGGTCGCTGCTCACAGCGCCTCCTCCACCTGATGCCCGCGAGGGGGTTCACCCCCCTGGCATCGTCCACAGTTTCCTGGGGCGGGCAGCGCCCGCCCTGCACAACGCCAATCTAGGCGACGGGCCGCCCGGCTGTCCGCACTCCGAGCGGCCGAAATTATCCGGCCCCGCGCGGTGCCTGCCGTGCGGATCACGCCGGGCCCGCCGGGCTCACGCCTTGTCGACGGCCGCCTTCGAGATGTTCACGGCCTTCTTCGGCGCACCGTCGGCGGCGCCGCCGGTGACACCCGCCTTGCCGATGGCCTCGACGGCCTTCAGCGAGGCCTCGCTCATCGTGCCGAACGGCGTGTAGGTGGGCCGCAGTTTGCTGTCCTTGTAGACGAGGAAGAACTGGCTGCCGCCGGTGTGGGCCTGGCCGGTGTTGGCCATCGCCACCGTGCCCGCCGGGTAGGTCACCGTGCCGTCCTTGCCCGCCTTGCCCAGCGCGGTGAGGTTCTCGTCCGGAATCGTGTAGCCCGGACCGCCGGTGCCGTCGCCCTTGGGGTCGCCGCACTGCAGGACGAAAATGCCCTGCGTGGTCAGCCGGTGACACTTCGTGCCGTCGAAGAAGCCCTTGTCGGCGAGCGACTTGAAGGAGTTCGCGGTGTGCGGGGTCTTCGCCGCGTCCATCGTGAACGCGATGTCGCCCTGGCCCGTCTTGAGCGACAGGGTGTACTTCGCCTTCTTGTCGATCTTCATCGCCGGCTCGGGCGCACTCTTCTCGCTCGCCGAGGGGGACGCCGACGGGCTCGCGCTCGCGGCCGGGTCGGCCTTGTCCTTCTTGCCGTCGTCGCCGGTGGCGAAGTACGTGACGCCGCCTATCACGGCCACCACGGCCACCGCGGAGGTGATGATGACCGTCAGCCGCCGGGTCCGGTGGCGGGCCTCCTCCCGGCGCTGCTGCTGCCGCTCGAACTTCTCCCTGGCGAGCTGCCGCCGCCGCTGATCGCTGCTGACCACCGGGTGATCTCCTTGTACGTCGTGTGATCGGGCCTGAGTTGCCCCGTACCGTATATGGGTTAGCTGTGGAATGAGGAGCGCCGGTAGGCTCTGAACTGCTGCGACCTCGCAGCCGCGACCCCTCGTCGGACGACCATTAAGGACGATCGTGCTCATTGCCGGGTTCCCCGCCGGGGCCTGGGGGACCAACTGTTACCTGGTCGCCCCCGCCGCTGGTGAGGAGTGCGTGATCATCGACCCGGGCCACCAGGCCGCCTCCGGGGTCGAGGAAGCGCTGAGGAAGCATCGGCTGAAGCCCGTCGCCGTCGTGCTCACCCACGGCCACATCGACCACGTCGCCTCGGTCGTCCCGGTGTGCGGCGCACACGACGTCCCCGCCTGGATCCACCCCGAGGACCGTTACATGATGAGCGACCCGGAGAAGGCGCTGGGCCGCTCCATCGGGATGCCGCTCATGGGCGAGCTGACGGTGGGGGAGCCGGACGACGTCAAGGAGCTGAGCGACGGCGCCCGGCTGATGCTGGCCGGTCTGGAGTTCGGTGTCTCGCATGCGCCCGGCCATACCAAGGGGTCGGTGACGTTCAGGATGCCCGAGGCCGCGGAGGTTCCGCAGGTTCTCTTCTCGGGCGACCTGCTCTTCGCCGGCTCCGTCGGACGTACCGACCTGCCCGGCGGCGACCACGTCGAGCTGCTCGAGTCGCTGGCCCGTGTGTGCCTGCCGCTCGACGACTCGACCGTGGTGCTGTCGGGCCACGGCCCCCAGACGACCATCGGCCGCGAGCGCGCCACAAATCCGTATCTGCACGGTATGGACGCGCCCCGACGAGGAATGTGACGAGAGCGACATCGTGAGCACCTTCAAGGCCCCCAAGGGCACGTACGACCTGACCCCGCCCGACTCCGCGAAGTACCTCGCGGTGCGTGAGGCGATCTCCGCACCGCTGAAGAACTCCGGTTACGGCTACATCGAGACCCCGGGCTTCGAGGACGTGGCCCTCTTCTCCCGAGGCGTCGGCGAGTCCACCGACATCGTGAGCAAGGAGATGTACACCCTCACCACCAAGGGCGGCTCCGAGCTCGCCCTGCGCCCCGAGGGCACCGCGTCCGTGCTGCGCGCCGCTCTGGAGGCCAACCTCCACAAGCTCGGCAACCTGCCGGTCAAGCTCTGGTACTCCGGCTCGTACTACCGCTACGAGCGTCCGCAGAAGGGCCGTTACCGCCACTTCTCACAGGTCGGTGCCGAGGCCATCGGTGCCGAGGACCCGGCCCTGGACGCCGAGCTGATCATCCTGGCCGACCAGGCGTACCGCACCCTGGGCCTGCGCGGCTTCCGCATCCTGCTGAACTCGCTGGGCGACAAGGAGTGCCGGCCCGTCTACCGCGACGCGCTCCAGGGCTTCCTGCGCGAGCTCGACCTGGACGAGGAGACCCGCCGCCGCATCGAGATCAACCCGCTCCGGGTCCTCGACGACAAGCGCCCCGAGGTCCAGAAGCAGCTGACCGGCGCGCCGGTGCTGCGGGACTACCTCTGCGACGCCTGCAAGGCGTACCACGAGGAGGTACGGGACCTGCTCAACGCGGCGGGTGTGGCGTACGAGGACGACGAGAAGCTCGTCCGCGGGCTCGACTACTACACCCGCACCACCTTCGAGTTCGTCCACGACGGACTGGGCTCGCAGTCGGCGGTGGGCGGCGGCGGCCGGTACGACGGCCTGTCCGAGATGATCGGCGGCCCGGCGCTCCCGTCGGTGGGCTGGGCGCTCGGCGTGGACCGCACGGTGCTCGCCCTGGAGGCGGAGGGCATCGAGCTCGAACTGCCCTCCACCACCAGTGTCTTCGCCGTACCGCTCGGCGAGGAGGCGCGGAGGAAGCTGTTCGCCGTCGTCACGCAGTTGCGCCGCGAGGGTGTGGCCGCGGACTTCGCGTTCGGGGGGCGCGGTCTCAAGGGCGCGATGAAGAGCGCCAACCGGTCGGGCGCGCGGTTCACCATCGTGGCCGGCGAGCGCGATCTGGCCGAGGGCGTCGTGCAGCTCAAGGACATGGAGTCCGGCGAGCAGACGGCTGTCGCCCTGGCCGAGGTGACCGAGGCGATCCGGACGCGCCTCGCGTAGTTTCCCGTCCCCGGTCGTGGGCGAGCGGTGTTCCGGCCGCCTGCGACCGGGCGGGCACCTCGGCCCCGGCCGGTCCGGCGAAGGGCGTCACGGCCGCCCGTACCGTCAACCCGGCGGGAGCGGATTCATCCTGCCGGACGGTTCCGGCCGAACTGTGCCGACG
Organism: Streptomyces sp. NBC_01260; assembly: GCF_036226405.1. Taxonomy (NCBI): domain Bacteria; kingdom Bacillati; phylum Actinomycetota; class Actinomycetes; order Kitasatosporales; family Streptomycetaceae; genus Streptomyces; species Streptomyces sp. NBC_01260. Next base: position 7,188,566 of record NZ_CP108464.1, read on the forward strand.
ACGGCCGGATTCTGGCGGCGGGCGGAGACAGCGTCCCCGTCACGGCCGGGACGGGGATGCGGAAGCCCCACGGCCGTGCTCTTCCGCCCCGTTCGGCCCGAGCACTCCGCATACGCGCGCCGGCCGGATCCCCAGGCCCGGGCCCTCGACCGCGTCCCGGCCCGCGGCAACGCCCGTGCGGACAGCTTGCGCACACCGTGAGTTCGGCCATGGAGCCAGAGCGTTTCGCGGACCCTCACGCTCCGTGCCTTCAGGGCCGTCCGTGCGCGGGTCCTTGCGTGCCTCTTTATCTTCATCGAACGGAAGACCGGCGCAACGGTACGGCACAATGACCGTGCCCAGCAGGCTACTCAGTGACGGAACGGCGATATGACGACTGCAGCGGTTGACCATCCCTCTTCCGACCAGGACGAGGACGGCGGGAAGAGGACCATCGGCGGCAGTCGTGCGTTGGCACTGCTGCTGGTGATCACGGGCGCTGCCGGACTCCTTGCCGCGTGGGTCATCACGATCGACAAGCTCAAGCTGGCGGAGGACCCCAATTTCGTTCCGGGCTGCAGTCTCAACCCGGTGGTGGCCTGCGGCAACATCATGAAGAGCGACCAGGCGGCGGCCTTCGGCTTCCCCAACCCGATGCTCGGCCTGGCCACCTACTCCGTGATCATCGGCATCGGCCTGGCGCTGCTCGCCGGGGCGCGGTTCCGCAACTGGTACTGGCTGGGGATGAACGCGGGCACCCTGTTCGGTGTCGGCTTCTGCACCTGGCTCCAGTACCAGTCGCTCTACAACATCAACTCCCTGTGCCTGTGGTGCTGCCTGGCCTGGGTCGCCACGATCTTCATGTTCTGCTACATCACCACGCACAACATCAAGCACCGGATCATTCCCGCGCCCCACTGGCTGCGCAACGGGCTGGCCGAGTTCCACTGGGTGCCGCCGGTCCTGTGGGTCGGCATCATCGGCATGCTGATCCTGACCCGCTGGTGGGACTTCTGGACCAGCTGACCGGCCGTCCCGCCGGCGCCGGGCCGCACCGGGGCCCGGCAGGGCTGTCAGTGCGGTGACATAGGCTTCGAGACGTGGAGCCCGACCTCTTTACCGCAGCAGCCGAAGACCGCCAGGAGAAGGACCCGTCCAGCAGCCCCCTCGCTGTCCGGATGCGTCCGCGCACCCTCGACGAGGTCGTCGGCCAGCAGCATCTGCTCAAGCCGGGCTCGCCGCTGCGCCGCCTCGTCGGCGAGGGGAGCGGGGGGCCGGCGGGCCCCTCGTCGGTCATCCTCTGGGGTCCGCCCGGCATCGGGAAGACGACCCTGGCGTACGTGGTCAGCAAGGCCACCAACAAGCGCTTCGTCGAGCTCTCCGCGATCACCGCGGGCGTCAAGGAAGTGCGGGCGGTCATCGAGGGCGCCCGCCGCGCCACCGGTGGCTACGGCAAGGAGACCGTCCTCTTCCTGGACGAGATCCACCGCTTCTCCAAGGCGCAGCAGGATTCGCTGCTCCCGGCCGTGGAGAACCGCTGGGTGACGCTGATCGCGGCCACCACCGAGAATCCGTACTTCTCGATCATCTCCCCGCTGCTCTCGCGCTCACTGCTGCTGACGCTGGAGTCGTTGACCGACGACGACCTGCGCGCTCTGCTGCACCGGGCCCTGACCGACGAGCGCGGACTCGGCGGCGCGGTGACGCTGCCCGAGGACGCCGAGGAGCATCTGCTGCGCATCGCGGGCGGCGACGCACGCCGCGCCCTGACGGCGCTGGAGGCGGCGGCAGGTGCGGCGCTGTCCAAGCAGGAGAAGGAGATCACCCTCCTGACCCTGGAGGAGACCGTCGACCGCGCGGCGGTGAAGTACGACCGGGACGGCGACCAGCACTACGACGTGGCGAGTGCGCTGATCAAGTCGATCCGCGGCTCGGACGTCGATGCCGCGCTGCACTACCTGGCCCGGATGATCGAGGCGGGGGAGGACCCCCGGTTCATCGCCCGGCGGCTGATGATCTCGGCCAGCGAGGACATCGGTCTCGCCGACCCCACGGCGCTGCCCATCGCGGTCGCCGCTGCCCAGGCCGTCGCGATGATCGGCTTCCCGGAGGCGGCGCTCACCCTCAGCCACGCCACGATCGCCCTGGCCCTCGCCCCCAAGTCCAATGCGGCGACGATGGCGATCTCCGCCGCCCAGGACGATGTGCGCAAGGGCCTGGCCGGCCCCGTCCCGGCCCATCTGCGCGACGGCCACTACAAGGGAGCCGCCAAGCTGGGTCACGCGCAGGGCTATGTGTACCCGCATGACGTCCCCGGCGGCATCGCAGCCCAGCAGTACGCCCCGGACGCCGTGCGTGACAAGCGCTACTACCAGCCCACCCGGTACGGCGCCGAGGCGCGGTACGCGGACGTGGCGGACCGGGTCCGCGAGCGGCTCGGCCGCACGGACGCCGACGGCGACCCGAGCCCGTCCGGGACATAGGCGGGGTCCCCGGGGGCCTCAGTGCGCGGCCGCTTCGAAGAGCGTGTGCATGGCGCGACGCAACTCGGTCACACCGCGCACCGGCTCGGGGAACTCGAAGCGTGCGTCGAAGCACCTGCCGTCCTGCTCGCACAGACGTACCCGCAGTCCGAGACGGTCCAGCGCGAGCGGCACGACGGCCGGCCGGTGCGCCGAGCAGCCGGCCTCGGCGTGCTCGCCGAGCAGCCCGCACAGCGTCCCCAGCTGTTCCCCGTGCGCCGCGTGCAGATGCTGCAGCAGCTCGGCCTCGTGGCAGACGAGCGGGTCGGCGGACGCGTCCCGGAAGTCCTCCGGCTCGACACTCTCCGCACCCCACAGGTCATCGACGTACGCCTCGCCCGTCTCCAGCCGCAGCAGCATCCGGCCGGGGCCCGCCATGCCGGGTACGCAGGTGAGCCAGCCGAAGACCCGGGCCCGGCCGCGGATGCGGTGCGGTACGGAGACCGGGGCGACGTCGGTGATCTCCAGCACGGCCGTCAGCTCGTCGTCCTGGGCGTGCGTCGCGGCCCGTACGGCCGGGGAGTCGGCGGGGAACTCCAGGAAGAGGTCCCCGTCCGGACCCACACCGCGCGACAGCGGCACCAGCTGGTCCGATCCCGCGGAGTCGAGCCCGGGTACGAGCAGTACCGCGGAGCAGGTACTCTGTACGAGAGTTCGTGTGCGCTCGGCTGCTGACGGCATCCGAGTGTTTTCAAGCCCGCTGGGACGCGGCTGACCACGATCTGATCGGTCCTCCGTCGTATCGACGCCCTGAGAGGCGTCGACGCTGTCAGTGCTGTCCGTGACGTGTGTGGTGTTCCCAGGGCGAGACATGCGATCTCCTTGAGTAAGGTGAGCCTAACCTAACCTACAACGGAGGTCTGGAGAACGTGCCTAATCAGTCGCGTCCCAAGGTCAAGAAGAGCCGCGCGCTCGGCATTGCGCTGACGCCGAAGGCCGTCAAGTACTTCGAGGCGCGCCCCTACCCGCCGGGCGAGCACGGTCGCGGCCGCAAGCAGAACTCGGACTACAAGGTCCGTCTGCTCGAGAAGCAGCGTCTGCGCGCCCAGTACGACATCAGCGAGCGCCAGATGGCGCGTGCCTACGACCGCGCCAAGAAGGCCGAGGGCAAGACGGGCGAGGCGCTCGTCGTCGAGCTCGAGCGCCGTCTCGACGCTCTGGTTCTGCGTTCGGGCATCGCCAGGACGATCTACCAGGCCCGCCAGATGGTCGTGCACGGTCACATCGAGGTCGACGGCCACAAGGTCGACAAGCCGTCCTTCCGTGTCCGTCCCGACAACATCGTGATGGTCCGCGAGCGCAGCCGCGACAAGCACCCCTTCCAGGTTGCCCGCGAGGGTGGTTACGACACCGACGGTGAGACCCCGCGCTACCTGCAGGTGAACCTGAAGGCCCTGGCCTTCCGCCTTGACCGGGACCCGAACCGCAAGGAAATCCCCGTGATCTGCGACGAGCAGCTCGTCGTCGAGTACTACGCCCGCTGATCCAGGCGTAGCCGCTCTTCACCAGCGCTCAGGCCCGCCCCTTCCCGAAGCCGGGGAGGCGGCGGGCTTTCGCGTCCTCCCGGCTGCGGGCTGCGGGCTGCGGGCCCGGCGCCTCCGGTGCGCCGGTATCCGCGTCGGTCTGCCGCTGACCGGGACGGCCCGCCAGCGCTCTGGCCACCACCGTGTCGGCGCCCAGCGCTGCGCCGGCGCGCCGCTGTGACGCGTACCGCTCCTCGCCCAGCTCATGGCGGGCCAGTTCCTCGCACCGGGCCCGCGGTGCCCCGTAGTGCGCCGAACCGAACAGCGGCAGTCCCACCGACGGCCAGATCTGTTCGGCGGCCCCCTGCAACAGTGCCGCCTCGTCCGCGTCGCCCTCGACCACCGTGACGAGCGCCAGCAGCTCCAGCGAGAGCACCTTGCCGAGCAGGTCGTGGAAGGCGTGGCTGATGGACAGCGACTCGCCGAGAAGCTCCCGCGCCCGGACCGGTCCGCCCCGCTCCAGCGCGGCGAAGGCCAGCACGAACAACGCGTAGCTGAGGGCCCACCGCTCCCCGTGGTCCTCGCAGATCTCCCGGACCTCTTCGCAGATCGTGACCGCACGGTCCAGCTCGCCCCGGAAGCCGACCGACATCGCCAGTTCGACCTGAGCCATCAGCACATTGCTGTTCAGCTCCCCGAGCTCCCGGTAGCGGCCGAGCGCCTCGTGCAGCAGTTCCTGGGCGCGCGCCGTGTCGTCCGTGACGAGGGCCAGGCAGCCGGTGCGGTGCAACGCGTACGCCGAGGCCGTGGCGTCACCCGTCAGATCCGCTTCCTCCCGGCACTCGGTCAGCGCCGCGATGGCACCCACCGGGTCTCCCTGCAGCACCGCGACATAGCCGAGCACCCACAGCGCCTTCAGCCGCGAGGAGTCGTACGGGGTTTCCTCCTCCAGCACATGGTCCAGCCAGTGCCGCCCCTCCGAGAGCCGCCCGCAGCCGACCCACAGGAACCAGAGCGTGCCCGCCAGGTACTGGGCGAGATGCGCCTCCTCCGGGCGCTCCAGCGAACACTCCATGGCCCGCCGCAGATTCGGCAGTTCGCTCTCCGCCCGGGCCGCCACCTCGCGCTGCCGCGGGCTGAACCAGTCCAGCTCGCACCAGGTCGCCAGCCCCAGGAACCAGTCGCGGTGGAGACGGCGCAGGCGCTCCGTCTCACCCGTGGCCGCCAGCCACTCGGCGCCGTACTCGCGCACCGTGTCCAGCAGCCGGTAGCGGGTGCCGGACGGCGAGTCCTCCCGCAGCACGATGGACTGCGCCAGCAGCCCGGAGAGCACATCGAGCACCGAGTCGGCCGGCAGATCGGAGCCGCTGCAGATGTACTCGACCGCCTCCAGATCGAACTGCCCGGCGAAGACCGAGAGCCGCGACCACAGCAGCCGCTGTTCCGGGGCGCACAGTTCATGGCTCCAGCCGATGGCCGTGCGGAGCGTCTGATGCCGGGCCAGTGCGCTGCGACTGCCGCCGGTCAGCAGCCGGAAGCGGTCGTCCAGCCGCTCCAGCACCTGCTCGGTCGACAGTGCCCGCAGCCGCCCGGCCGCCAGCTCCAGCGCGAGCGGAATCCCGTCCAGCCGCCGGCAGAGCTCCCGGGCCGCGCCCCGGTTGTGCTCGGTCAGCCGGAACTCCGGCTGCACCGCGACGGCCCGCTCCGCGAAGAGCCGGAGCGCGTCCTCGTCGGTCATGGTCGCGAGCCGGTAGGTGGCCTCGCCGTCGAGTTCCAGCGGCAGCCGGCCCGCCGCCAGCACCCGCAGCCGCGGCGCCCGGCGCAGCAGATCCCGTACCAACTCCGCACAGGAGTCAACGAGATGTTCGAATCCATCGATCACCAGGAGGAGCCGGCGTCCGGCGCAGTGTTCGAGGAGTGTCGTGCGGGGCGGCCTGTTGGTGTGATCGGTGAGGCCCAGCGCGTCGACGAGCGCGTGCTCCAGCAGTCCCGGATCGTGGACGGCGGACAGCTCCACCAGCCAGACCCCGTCGCAGTACCGTTTCTCCAGTAGGGCTGCCGCCCTGGTGGCCAGCCGGGTCTTGCCGACCCCGCCCACCCCTACGACGGTGACGAGCCGGGACCCCTCCAAGAGCCCGTCGAGGTCGGCCAACTCGTCGTCACGTCCCACGAACCTGTTCAGTTCCGCCGGGAGATTTCCCGGAAGGCCGCGCGCGGGTCCGCCGTGGACGGTGGACGGCGGACCCGGATCGTCGGAGGAGGGGAAGGGGCGCTGAGAGCGTCGCATGAAACACGCAGAGTACTGGCCCGAAAGCGCTCCGTACAATCTTGTCGCGGTAACTCCCGCCGTGCCCAACGGTAATGCGGTACGGGGCGTGAGCCCGGCGCGATAGGCTCGGAGGCGGTGAACCGGCTGCTGCCAAGGCCGTCGCCGAACGAGCAGAGAAACAAGAGAGACAGACGACAAGCCAGAGAGAGCGGTGCACTGTGTCCGGTGGTGAGGTGGCCGGGATCCTGGTGGCCGTCTTCTGGGCGATCCTGGTGTCGTTCCTCGCCGTCGTGCTGGTGAGGCTCGCCCAGACGCTCAGGGCGACCACCAGACTCGTGGCGGACGTGACCGAACAGGCCGTCCCGCTGCTCGCCGACGCCTCCGCGACCGTACGTTCCGCGCAGAGCCAGCTCGACAAGGTCGACGCGATCGCGACGGACGTCCAGGAGGTCACCTCCAACGCGTCCGCGCTCTCCACCACCGTCGCCTCGGCCTTCGGCGGCCCGCTGGTCAAGGTCGCGGCGTTCGGCTACGGGGTCCGGCAGGCCATCGGCCGCAGGACCGCTCCCGAACCGGAAGCGCGTTCCGGGCGATCGGTGATCGTCGGCCGGACCGTGCCGTCCGCGCGTGGCAAGAAGCGCAACGGCAGAAATTCCCGCGGATCGAAGGACTGACGCAGCGATGTTCCGCCGTACGTTCTGGTTCACCGCCGGCGCAGCCGCCGGAGTCTGGGCCACCGCCAAGGTCAACCGGAAGATCAAGCAGCTGACCCCCGAGAGCCTTGCGGCGCAGGCCGCCGACAAGGCGGTCGTGGCCGGTCACAAGCTCAAGGACTTCGCCCTGGACGTCCGCGAGGGCATGGTCAGACGCGAGGCCGAACTGGGCGAGGCGCTGGGCCTCGAAGCCCCGGTCGACCCTGACCTCCCCGTGCAGCGCCACTTCGCGGTGGAGGCGGCCGAGCCCGACGGGCGCAAGACGACCGCCAGATACCGCAAGCTTCCCTACAACTCGTACAACCGGAATGAGGACCACTGATGGAGTCGGCTGAAATTCGTCGCCGCTGGCTGAGCTTCTACGAGGAGCGCGGTCACACCGTCGTCCCTTCGGCGTCGCTCATCGCGGACGACCCGACTCTGCTGCTGGTCCCGGCCGGCATGGTGCCCTTCAAGCCGTACTTCCTCGGCGAGGTCAAGCCGCCCGCCCCGCGCGTCACCAGTGTGCAGAAGTGCGTCCGTACACCGGACATCGAAGAGGTCGGCAAGACCACCCGGCACGGCACCTTCTTCCAGATGTGCGGGAACTTCTCCTTCGGTGACTACTTCAAGGAAGGCGCCATCGAGTACGCCTGGGAGCTGCTCACCGGCTCCGTGGCGGACGGCGGCTTCGGCCTCGACCCCGAGCGTCTGTGGATCACGGTCTATCTGGACGACGATGAGGCCGAGCAGATCTGGCGCGACAAGATCGGCGTGCCGGCCGAGCGCATTCAGCGCCTGGGCAAGAAGGACAACTTCTGGTCCATGGGCGTTCCCGGCCCCTGCGGCCCCTGTTCCGAGATCAACTACGACCGCGGTCCCGAGTTCGGGGTCGAGGGCGGCCCGGCCGTCAACGACGAACGGTACGTGGAGATCTGGAACCTGGTCTTCATGCAGTACGAGCGCGGCGCCGGCGACGGCAAGGACGACTTCCCGATCCTCGGTGACCTGCCCTCCAAGAACATCGACACCGGCCTCGGCCTCGAACGCCTCGCGATGATCCTGCAGGGCGTGCAGAACATGTACGAGACCGACACCCTGCGCGTCGTCATGGACAAGGCCACCGAGCTCACAGGTGTGCACTACGGCGCCGCCCAGGGCACGGACGTCTCGCTCCGCGTGGTCGCCGACCACATCCGTACCTCCGTCATGCTCATCGGTGACGGCGTCACCCCCGGCAACGAGGGCCGCGGCTACGTGCTGCGCCGCATCATGCGCCGCGCCATCCGCAACATGCGGCTGATGGGCGCCACCGGTTCGGTCGTCCGCGAGCTGGTCGACGTCGTGATCAGCGTCATGGGCCTGCAGTACCCCGAGCTGATCACCGACCGCAAGCGCATCGAGACCGTCGCCCTCGCCGAGGAAGCCGCCTTCCTCAAGGCCCTCAAGGGCGGCACCAACATCCTTGAGACCGCCGTCACCGAGACCAGGGCCGCCGGCGGCCGGGTCATCGCCGGCGACAAGGCGTTCCTGCTCCACGACACCTGGGGCTTCCCGATCGACCTCACCCTGGAGATGGCCGCCGAACAGGGCCTGTCCGTGGACGAGGACGGGTTCCGCCGCCTCATGCAGGAGCAGCGGGACAAGGCCAAGGCCGATGCCCGGGCGAAGAAGACCGGTCACGCCGACCTGTCCGCCTACCGCGAGGTCGCCGACAACTCCGGCGCCACCGAGTTCACCGGCTACACCACGACCGAGGGCGAGTCGACGATCGTCGGCCTCCTCGTCGACGGTGTGCCCTCGCCCGCCGCCTCCGAGGGCGACGAGGTCGAGGTCGTCCTGGACCGCACCCCGTTCTACGCCGAGGGCGGCGGCCAGCTCGCCGACACCGGGCGGATCCGGCTCGACACCGGTGCGGTGATCGAGGTCCGCGACGTCCAGAAGCCGGTTCCCGGCGTCCACGTCCACAAGGGCGTCGTCCAGGTCGGCGAGGTGACGGTCGGTGCCGCCGCCCTCGCCTCCATCGACAACACCCGCCGTCGCGCCATCGCCCGCGCCCACAGCGCCACCCACCTCACGCACCAGGCGCTGCGCGACGCGCTGGGCCCGACGGCCGCCCAGGCCGGTTCGGAGAACTCCCCGGGCCGCTTCCGCTTCGACTTCGGTTCGCCCGCCGCCGTACCCGGCACGGTCCTCACCGACGTCGAGCAGAAGATCAACACCGTGCTCTCCCGCGAGCTCGACGTCCAGGCCGAGGTCATGTCCATCGACGAGGCCAAGAAGCAGGGTGCCATCGCCGAGTTCGGCGAGAAGTACGGCGAGCGGGTCCGGGTCGTCACCATCGGCGACTTCTCCAAGGAGCTGTGCGGCGGTACGCACGTCCACAACACCGCCCAGCTCGGCCTGGTCAAGCTGCTCGGCGAGTCGTCCATCGGCTCCGGTGTGCGCCGCATCGAGGCCCTCGTCGGCGTCGACGCGTACAACTTCCTCGCCAGGGAGCACACGGTCGTCGCCCAGCTCCAGGAGCTGGTCAAGGGCCGTTCCGAGGAGCTCCCGGAGAAGATCGCCGGAATGCTCGGCAAGCTGAAGGACGCCGAGAAGGAGATCGAGAAGTTCCGCGCGGAGAAGGTCCTCCAGGCCGCCGCCGGACTGGTCGAGTCCGCGAAGGACGTACGGGGCGTCGCCCTGGTCACCGGTCAGGTGCCGGACGGCACCTCGGCCGACGACCTGCGCAGGCTGGTCCTCGACGTGCGCGGACGCATCCAGGGCGGCCGCCCGGCCGTCGTGGCCCTGTTCACCACGGCCAACGGCCGTCCGCTGACCGTCATCGCCACCAACGAGGCCGCCCGCGAGCGCGGTCTCAAGGCCGGTGACCTGGTCCGCACCGCCGCCAAGACGCTCGGCGGCGGAGGCGGCGGCAAGCCGGACGTCGCCCAGGGCGGCGGCACGAACACGGACGCCATCGGCGACGCCGTCGCCGCTGTCGAACGCCTCGTCGCCGAGACGGCGTGACGCCGGACATGACGATGCGCCGCGGTCGCCGGCTGGCGATCGACGTCGGGGACGCCCGGATCGGGGTCGCCTCGTGCGACCCCGACGGGATCCTCGCCACGCCGGTGGAGACCGTGCCGGGACGCGATGTCCCGGCCGCCCACCGGCGGCTCGGCCAGATCGTCTCGGAGTACGAGCCGATCGAGGTCATCGTCGGGCTGCCCCGGTCCCTCGGCGGTGGAGAAGGGCCGGCCGCGGTCAAGGTCCGCGCCTTCGCCGATGTGTTCGCCCGCGCGGTTGCACCCATTCCGGTGCGATTGGTGGACGAGAGGATGACCACAGTGACGGCAAGTCAGGGCCTGCGCGCCTCGGGCGTGAAGTCCAAAAAAGGCCGATCCGTCATCGATCAGGCTGCCGCTGTGGTGATCCTTCAGAACGCTCTGGAGTCCGAACGGGCCTCGGGCAATCCTCCGGGAGAGGGCGTCGAAGTGGTTGTCTGATCGCGATACGGTAACGTTCCGCGCGATGCGGCGGTGTTCGAACAAACATCGCACAGCAAAGAGACGGAACGTCGTCTCGCGGCTCAAGGGGATCGATGACTGAGTATGGCCGGGGCCCCGGCTCCGAACCGTGGCATCCCGAGGACCCCTTGTACGGGGACCAGGGATGGGGAGGCCAGCAGCCTGCCCACGGCCAGAGCCAGTACGGCGGCCAGCAGCAGCCTTACCCGCAGGACCCGTACGCCGCCCAGCAGCCGCAGGACCCGTACGCCGCCCAGCAGCAGCCGCAGGACCCGTACGCTCAGCAGCACCAGTCGCAGGATCCTTACGCGCAGCAGCAGCACCAGGATCCCTACGCGCAGCAGCAGCAACACCAGCAGCAGCCGCAGGACCCCTACGCGCAGCAGCAGGACCCTTACGCCCAGCAGCAGTACCAGCAGCAGCAGCCGTACGGTGCCCAGCAGGACCCGTACGGTCAGCAGCCTCCTTACAACGGCGGCTGGGACACCGGCCAGCAGGCGGCCGCGATGCCGTACGAGGGCCAGCCCGCCGCCACGTACGGCTACGGCGAGACTCACGACTACTACGGCACCCCTGAGGCCTACCCGCCTCCCCAGCCCCCCGGCCGTCGCCAGGCCGCGCCCGAACAGGCACCCGAACAGGAGCCTGCGCAGGCACCCGAACAGGAGCCTGCGCAGAACCCCGACTGGGACCCCGAGGTCCAGCCGGAGGAGACCCACCCCTTCTTCACGGGCGTGGACGACGGCGACGCCAAGGACGACGACTACGACGACGACCCCCGCGAGTCCCGCCGCGGAGGCGGGGACGAACGCCGGGGCAAGGGCAAGAAGAAGGGCCGCAGCGGCTGCGCCTGCCTGGTCGTCTCCCTCGTCCTGGTCGGCGGCCTGGGCGGAGCGGGCTACTTGGGCTACTCGTTCTACCAGGACAAATTCGGTCCGGCGGAGGACTACGCGGGCAGCGGCTCGGGGTCCGTCGAGATCGAGATTCCCAAGGGCTCGTACGGGTACGACATCGGCAACATCCTGAAGAAGCAGGGTGTGGTCAAGAGTGTCGACGCCTTCGTCTCCGCGCAGAACGAGAACCCCAAGGGGAAGTCGATCCAGGCCGGCGTCTATCTCCTGCACGAGAAGATGTCCGCGGCCGAGGCCTTGAAGATGATGATCGACCCGAAGAGCCAGAACCTGCTGATCATTCCGGAGGGCACCCCCAACCGGACCGTCTACGCCTCGATCGACAAGAAGCTGGGCGTGAAGAAGGGCACGACGGGTGAGGTCGCCAAGAAGGAGTCGGGCAACCTCGGACTGCCCGACTGGGCCGACGGCCACCGGGACGTCCTCGATCCCCTGGAAGGGTTCCTCTACCCGGCCGCCTACCCGGTCACCAAGGGAATGAAGCCGGAGGCCGTCCTGAAGAAGATGGTCTCGCGCGCCAACGAGGAGTACGACAAGGCCGACCTGGAGGCCAATGCCAAGAGGCTCAAGCTGCAGAGTCCGTGGCAGCTGATCACGGTCGCCAGCCTCGTCCAGGCCGAGGGCAAGTACAAGCACGACTTCGACAAGGTCTCGCGCGTCGTCTACAACCGGCTGAAGCCCAACAACACCGAGACGAACGGTCTGCTCGACTTCGACTCCACCGTCAACTACGCGAAGAAGCAGAGCACGCTCGACACGGGTGCGGTCTCCAGCCTGCGGGAGTTCAAGCACCCGTACAACACGTACTACATCCACGGTCTGCCGCCCGGCCCGATCAACAACCCCGGTGACGCCGCACTCCAGTCGGCCATCAAGCCCACCCCGGGGCCCTGGTACTACTTCGTGTCGGTGACCGAGGACAAGACCCTGTTCGCGGTGACCAACGCCGAGCACGAGCGCAACCGTGCGAAGTACCAGAAGGGAGGGGCGGGAGAGTGACCGGCCCGCACCGGGCGGCCGTCCTCGGCTCGCCCATCGCCCACTCGCTCTCCCCGGTCCTGCACCGGGCCGCGTACGCCGCACTCGGCCTCGACGACTGGTCCTACGACCGCTTCGAGACCGACGAGGCCGCGCTGCCCGGGTTCGTCGAGGGGCTGGACTCCTCCTGGGCCGGGCTCTCGCTGACCATGCCGCTCAAGCGGGCGGTCATCCCCCTGCTGGACGAGATCAGCGAGACCGCCTCCTCGGTCGAGGCCGTCAACACCGTCGTCCTCACCGCGGACGGCCGGCGGGTCGGTGACAACACCGACATCCCCGGCATGATCGCCGCCCTGCGCGAGCGGGGCGTCGAGAAGACGGAGTCCGCGGCCGTCCTCGGCGCCGGAGCCACCGCCTCCTCCGCCCTCGCCGCCCTCTCCGAGATCTGCACGGGAACGGTCACGGCCTACGTCCGCAGCCGGGAGCGCGGTGACCAGATGCGCGGCTGGGGCGAACGGCTCGGCGTCGACGTCCGCATCGCCGACTGGGCGGAGGCCGAGCAGGCACTGCGGGCCCCGCTGGTCATCGCGACCACTCCGGCCGGGGCCACGGACGCGCTGACGGGATCGGTCCCGAAGGCTCCCGGCACGCTTTTCGACGTGCTGTACGAGCCGTGGCCGACCGGACTTGCAGCCGCCTGGGCGGCCCATGGCGGTGCAGTCGTCGGAGGTCTCGATCTCCTGGTGCACCAGGCGGTCCTCCAGGTCGAGCAGATGACGGGCCGTACGCCCGCGCCGCTGGCGGCCATGCGACAGGCCGGCGAGCAGGCACTGGCCGCCCGCTGACCGTGTTCCCGGCGGTCTGATCCGTCCGTCTGCTGGACCGGCGGCGGGACGGTGCCCCCGTCCGTGGGAGGATCGGGGGCGGCGGGCCAGGGCCGCGCACCCGGTCGCGCCGTTGGATTTCAGGCGCGAGCATGAGGAGCACCGTTGAGCAGGTTGCGCTGGCTGACCGCGGGGGAGTCGCACGGCCCCGCACTGGTGGCGACGCTGGAGGGTCTTCCCGCCGGTGTCCCGGTCACCACGGAGATGGTGGCGGACGCGCTCGCCCGGCGGCGGCTCGGATACGGCCGCGGCGCTCGGATGAAGTTCGAGAAGGACGAGGTCACCTTCCTCGGCGGAGTGCGGCACGGCCTGACCATGGGCTCGCCGGTCGCCGTGATGGTGGGCAACACCGAGTGGCCCAAGTGGGAGCAGGTCATGTCGGCCGACCCGGTCGACCCCGACGTACTGGCCGCCCAGGCCCGTAACGCCCCGCTGACCCGCCCCCGGCCCGGTCACGCCGACCTCGCCGGCATGCAGAAGTACGGCTTCGACGAGGCCCGGCCGATCCTGGAGCGCGCCAGCGCCCGCGAGACCGCGGCGCGCGTCGCACTCGGGGCCGTCGCCCGGTCGTACCTCAAGGAGACGGCCGGCATCGAGATCGTCAGCCACGTCGTCGAACTGGCCGCGGCCAAGGCGCCCTACGGCCTCTACCCGGTCCCCGCCGACGTCGAGAGGCTCGACGCGGACCCGGTGCGCTGCCTCGACGCCGCCGCGAGCAAGCGGATGGTCGCCGAGATCGACCAGGCCCACAAGGACGGCGACACCCTCGGCGGTGTGGTCGAGGTGCTGGCGTACGGAGTGCCGGTCGGCCTCGGTTCGCACGTGCACTGGGACCGCCGGCTCGACGCCCGGCTCGCCGCCGCGCTCATGGGTATCCAGGCCATCAAGGGCGTCGAGGTCGGCGACGGCTTCGACCTGGCCCGGGTGCCGGGTTCGCAGGCGCACGACGAGATCCTGGTGACCGAGGACGGCATCAAGCGGGCATCCGGCCGCGCCGGCGGCACCGAGGGCGGGCTCACCACCGGCGAGCTGCTGCGCGTCCGCGCCGCGATGAAGCCGATCGCGACCGTGCCGCGCGCCCTGGCCACCGTCGACGTGGTGACCGGTGAACCCGCCAAGGCCCACCACCAGCGCTCCGATGTCTGTGCCGTTCCGGCCGCCGGTATCGTCGCCGAGGCGATGGTCGCGCTGGTGCTCGCCGACGCGGTCGCGGAGAAGTTCGGCGGCGACAGCGTCCCCGAGACCCACCGCAATGTGCAGTCGTACCTCGACCACCTGCAGATCCGATGAGCGCCCCGCTGATCGTCCTGGTCGGCCCGATGGGTGTCGGCAAGTCCACCGTCGGTGAGCTGCTCGCCGCACGGCTCGGCACCTCCTACCGCGACACCGACGCGGATGTCGTCGCCACGGCCGGAAAGCCGATCGCGGAGATCTTCTACGACGAGGGCGAGGACCGGTTCCGCGAGCTGGAGAGCGGGGCCGTCCGGGCCGCGGTCGCCGAGCACACGGGCGTGCTCTCGCTCGGCGGCGGCGCCGTCCTCGACGAGACGACGCGCGCCCTGCTGGCAGGCCATGCCGTCGTCTATCTCTCGATGGACGTCGACGAGGCGGTCAAGCGGGTCGGGCTGAACACCGCGCGTCCGCTGCTCGCCGTGAATCCGCGCCGGCAGTGGCGCGAACTCATGGAGGCCCGCCGCCACCTCTACACGGACGTGGCCCGCGTGGTCGTCGCCACCGACGAGCGCACACCGGAAGAGGTCGCCCAGGCGGTCCTCGACGCACTGGAACTGCCGGACGCGCCGTCGTCCGGCCGGGAGAACGCAACGATGACGGACCAGGGCCCCACACGCATCCAGGTCGCCGGCAGCGCGGGCACCGACCCGTACGAGGTGGTGATCGGCCGGCAGCTCCTCGGCGAGCTGCCCACGATCATCGGTGACCGCGTCAAGCGCGTCGCGATCCTGCACCCCGAGGCGCTCGCCGAGACCGGCGAGGCGGTCCGCCAGGACCTCGCCGCCCAGGGCTACGAGGCCATCGCCATCCAGCTGCCGAACGCCGAGGAGGCCAAGACCGTCGAGGTCGCGGCGTACTGCTGGAAGGCGCTCGGCCAGACCGGCTTCACCCGCACCGACGTCATCGTCGGCGTGGGCGGCGGCGCGACCACGGACGTCGCCGGGTTCGTCGCGGCGACCTGGCTGCGCGGCGTGCGCTGGATCGCCGTACCCACCACCGTGCTCGCCATGGTGGACGCGGCCGTCGGCGGGAAGACCGGCATCAACACCGCCGAGGGCAAGAACCTCGTCGGCGCCTTCCACCCGCCGGCCGGAGTGCTCTGCGACCTCGCGGCCCTCGACTCGCTGCCGGTCAACGACTACGTCAGCGGCATGGCCGAGATCATCAAGGCCGGCTTCATCTCCGACCCGGTGATCCTCGACCTCGTCGAGGCGGACCCGCAGGCCGCCCGTACGCCCGCCGGACCGCACACCTCCGAGCTGATCGAGCGCGCCATCCGGGTCAAGGCCGAGGTCGTCTCCAGCGATCTCAAGGAGTCCGGGCTGCGCGAGATCCTCAACTACGGCCACACGCTGGCCCACGCCATCGAGAAGAACGAGCGCTACAAGTGGCGGCACGGTGCGGCCGTCTCGGTCGGCATGGTCTTCGCCGCCGAACTGGGCCGGCTGGCCGGACGCCTGGACGACGCGACCGCCGACCGGCACCGCACCGTCCTGGAGTCCGTCGGACTGCCGCTCACCTACCGCGGCGACCAGTGGCCCAAGCTGCTGGAGAACATGAAGGTCGACAAGAAGTCCCGCGGCGACCTGCTGCGCTTCATCGTCCTGGACGCCCTCGGCAAGCCCACCGTCCTGGAGGGACCCGACCCGGCCGTTCTGCTCGCCGCCTACGGGGAGGTGTCCGCGTGACCCGCAGGGTGCTGGTGCTCAACGGTCCGAACCTCGGCCGGCTGGGCTCCCGCGAGCCCGATGTCTACGGAGCCACCTCGTACGCCGGGCTCGTCGACAGCTGCCGCACCCTCGGCAAGGAGCTCGGCTTCGACGTCGACGTCCGGGAGACCAACGACGAGGGGGAGCTGATCCGCTGGCTCCACGAGGCCGCGGACGGTTCAATTCCGGTCGTTCTCAACCCGGGCGCCTTCACGCACTATTCGTACGGAATGCGGGACGCGGCGGCCCAGCGCACCGCCCCGCTCATCGAGGTGCACATCTCGAACCCGTACGCGCGCGAGGAATTCCGCCACAACTCCGTGGTCGCACCGGTCGCCACCGGGACGGTGGCCGGGTTCGGCATCGGTTCCTACCGGCTCGCCCTGCGCGCTCTCGCGGACGAGCTGACGGACTGACGGACTGACGGACCGGACGGCCGACGTGGCCGACGGGGCACTCCGTACCGTCCCCGGCCGTTCCCTGTGTGGCGGCCGAGGACGGTACGGTTGCCGTTCCACCAGCGCCAGTTGCCTGTACGAGACGGAGTGCCACCGGATGCAGCACGCAGTGGGGGCACCGCTGCCGCCGCCCCAGGGACCCGGAAACGGGCCCGTCGGCTGGTCGCACCAGGCCCAGCACCCCGGCCACCCCGGTCCGCCGGTTCCACCCCCGGCCGGCCCCCCTGGCCCGCCCCCGGCGAGCCGTCCCCTCCCGCCGCCCCCGGCCGGACACCCCGCCCCGCCGCCCCCGGCCCCGCCCGCCCAGCAGAGGCAGAGCCAGGGCTGGAGCGGGCCCGCACCGCACCAGGCGCCGGCGCCGGTCTCCAGGGAGACCACCGGGCACATCCAGCTGCCGCCCGGAGGGCCCGTACCGCTGCCCGCGCCGCCCGCCGAGCCCGGGACCGGCACCGCGACCCTCGCCGTGCTCCTGATCGGCCCGGCAGGCGCCGGAAAGACCACCGTGGCCAAGCTCTGGGCCAGCCGGCGCCGGGTCCCCACCGCCCACGTCAGCCTCGACGACGTCCGCGAGTGGGTCTGCTCCGGTTTCGCCGACCCGCAGGCGGGGTGGAACGACCAGTCGGAGGCCCAGTACCGTCTGGCCCGCCGCACCTGCGGCTTCGCCGCCCGTAACTTCCTGGCCAACGGCATCTCCTGCATCCTCGACGACGCGGTCTTCCCGGACCGCCCCGTGGTCGGCCTCGGCGGCTGGAAGCGCCATGTCGGCCCGGGGCTGCTGCCCGTCGTCCTGCTGCCGGGCCTGGAGATCGTCCTGGAACGCAACGCCGCCCGCCGCGGCAACCGCCGCCTCTCGGACGAGGAGGTTGCCCGGATCCACGGCCGGATGGCCGGCTGGTACGGCTCCGGGCTGCCGATCATCGACAACTCGACGTACGACGTGGAGACCACCGCCCGCGTCCTGGACGACATACTCGCCCGTTCCGTAGCCAGCCCCCCGGCCTGGTAGCGCCCACCGCCCGCCGTACCGCCCCCGGTCGGGTGCGCTGACCGGGCGGGCCCGCGCCCGCGCTCGTACGCTCGATGTATGTCAGAGGTGTACGCCGTCCGCCGCGGGCTGCTCCGCGACCGGTGCGCCGCCGTCGGATCCGCGGCCGCCCTGGTCTCCCGCCCCGCCAATGTCCGCTACCTGGCAGGGGGAGCGCCCCCGGGCGCCGTGCTGCTGCTCGGTCCCGACGAGGACGTTCTGCTCTGCCCGCGCCCACCGACCGGCGATCCGGCCGACGGACGTACCGACGAACAGCTCCGGGTGGACCTGCTGTCGGTCACCGGCGGCGATCCGGTGGTCGCCGCGGCGGATCTGGCCACCTCCTGCGGCGCCGAGTCCCTGGCCGTCGAGGAGCACGATCTGACGGTGGCCCGGCACCGGGCCATGGGCGCGGTCGCCCCCAAGCTCCGGCTGGCCGACCTCGGGGTCACCGTCGAGCAGCTGCGCATCGTCAAGGACGAGGAGGAGATCGGCTGCCTGCGGATCGCCGCCGAGATCACCGACCAGGCGCTCGGCGAACTCCTCGAATCGATCCTGGTCGGCCGCACCGAACGGCACCTCGCGCTGGAACTGGAGCGCCGGCTGGTGGACCACGGCGCCGACGGCCCCGCCTTCGCCACCTCCGTCGCCACCGGTCCCAACTCCGGCCGGGGCCGTCACAGGCCCTCTGACCGAAGGGTGGAGGAAGGAGATTTCCTCTCCGTCTGCCTCGGTGCGAACTACCGCGGCTACCGGTGCGAGATCGGCCGTACCTTCGTCATCGGAACGGCTCCGGCCGACTGGCAGATCGAGCTCTACGACCTGGTTTTCGCCGCTCAGAGGGCTGGACGGGAGGCACTTGTGCCCGGCGCCGCCTACCGCGACGTGGACCGTGCGGCCCGCCACCTGCTGGATTCCGCGGGGCACGGTGAGGGGCTCCCGCCCCGGACCGGGCACGGGGTGGGGCTCGAAATCGTCGAGGACCCGCAGCTGGCACCTGCGGCCATGGGTAAACTGGACGCTTGCGTGCCGGTCACCGTCGAACCGGGGGTTCACCTCCCGGGCCGGGGCGGGGTCCGGATCGATGACACGCTCGTCGTGCGCCCCGAGGCGGACGGCGGACCCGAGCTACTCACCATTACGACCAAGGAGCTGCTCGCGCTCTAGCGCGGATCCTCGGTCGTTCCACCAGCTTCAGTCCAGGAGATTCCGCAACCGTGGCTTCCACGAACGACCTCAAGAACGGCCTGGTGCTCAAGCTCGACGGAGGCCAGCTCTGGTCCGTCGTCGAGTTCCAGCACGTCAAGCCCGGCAAGGGCCCCGCCTTCGTGCGCACCAAGCTCAAGAACGTGCTCTCCGGCAAGGTCGTCGACAAGACGTTCAACGCCGGTGTGAAGGTCGAAACGGCCACCATTGACCGACGCGACATGCAGTTCTCGTACATGGACGGCGAGTACTTCGTCTTCATGGACATGGACACCTACGACCAGCTGATGGTCGACCGCAAGTCCGTCGGCGACGCCGCCAACTTCCTGATCGAGGGCTTCACCGCCTCCGTGGCGCAGCACGAGGGCGAGGTGCTCTACGTCGAGCTGCCGGCCGCCGTCGAGCTCGTCATCCAGCACACGGACCCGGGCGTCCAGGGCGACCGTTCCACCGGTGGCACCAAGCCCGCCACGCTGGAGACCGGTTACGAGATCGGTGTCCCGCTCTTCATCACGACCGGCGAGAAGATCAAGGTCGACACCCGCTCGGGCGATTACCTCGGCCGGGTGAACAGCTAACCGTGGCTGCCCGGAATACGGCCCGCAAGCGCGCCTTCCAGATCCTCTTCGAGGCCGACCAGCGCGGTGAGTCCGTGCAGACGGTCCTCGCGGACTGGGTGCGGCACTCGCGGTCCGACACCCGTCAGCCGCCGGTCACCGAGTACACGATGGAGCTTGTCGAGGGGTACGCGCAGTACGCGGACCGGATCGACGACCTCATCGTCACCTATGCGGTGGACTGGGAGATCGACCGGATGCCGGTCGTCGACCGGAACATCCTGCGGCTCGGTGCGTACGAGCTGATCTGGGTGGACGCGACCCCGGACGCGGTGGTGATCGACGAGGCGGTCCAGATCGCCAAGGAGTTCTCCACCGACGACTCCCCGTCCTTCGTGAACGGCCTGCTGGCCCGTTTCAAGGACCTCAAGCCGAACCTTCGCCGGGAGCAGTAGCTGCCGGCGGTGCTCAGCCGACGAAGGGCCCGCGGTCGAGAGACCGGGGGCCCTTCGTCATACTCCGGCCCACCCGCCGTGACCGGGTCCGGAAAACAGGAACGCCGGAGCGGCGGGGCATCCGGGAAAGGGCCCCGCCGCTCCGGCGGCACGTTTCTGCTGGGGTGCTCAGCCCTCGTCGTGGGCGACCGCGCGGCGCGCGTCCGCGTCCAGCACGCCCCAGCTGATCAGCTGTTCCGTGAGCACGGACGGCGACTGGTCGTAGATGACCGCGAGCGTGCGCAGGTCGTCCTGGCGGATCGACAGCACCTTGCCGTTGTAGTCACCGCGCTGGCTCTGGATCGTCGCCGCGTAGCGCTGCAGCGGTCCGGCCTTCTCCGGCGGGACGTGGGCGAGGCGCTCCAGGTCCAGGACGAGCTTCGGCGGCGGCTCGGCAGCTCCGCCGGGCGTCGTGCCGGGCAGGAGCTCCTGCACGGGGACCCCGTAGAAGTCGGCCAGCTCGGCCAGGCGCTGTACGGTCACGGCACGGTCGCCGCGCTCGTACGATCCCACCACGACGGCCTTCCAGCGGCCTTGGGACTTCTCCTCGACGCCATGGAGGGAGAGGCCCTGCTGGGTGCGGATGGCACGGAGCTTGGCCCCGAGCTGCTTTGCGTATTCGCTGGACATAAGGCTCCCGGGACGCTGGAACATTTCGCGGCTCCGCCGCGTGGCTGGTAACTCACTGTGAGGTTACGCAGCGTTACTTGGGTGCGTCAAGCTGAAAGATTCGGACCGGTACCTCCCGGGGGTGCGACCAGGGCCCTGCACAAGCCCTGGTAACGTGGATGACGCAATTTCGACGTCCTTTAAGATCCGTCCAGTGAGGCGGAGAAGGAGGTCCGTTTCTTATGGACGCACAGCACGACGCCACCGGCAATGCGGCACGCCCCGTTCTCGAGGCTCCCGACATCGCCCGAGTACTGACCCGTATCGCCCACGAGATCGTCGAACGCGCCAAGGGCGCCGACGATGTGGTGCTTCTCGGCATCCCGACCCGGGGCGTGTTCCTCGCCCGCCGGCTCGCCGACAAGCTCGAAGAGATCACCGGCCGGAAGATGCCGGTGGGCTCCCTCGACATCACGATGTACCGCGACGACCTGCGGATGCACCCGGCACGGGCCCTGGCCCGCACCGAGATCCCCGGCGAGGGCATCGAGGGCCGCCTGGTCGTCCTCGTCGACGACGTCCTCTTCTCCGGCCGTACGATCCGCGCCGCGCTCGACGCGCTCGGCGACATCGGCCGGCCCCGCGCGGTGCAGCTCGCGGTCCTCGTCGACCGCGGACACCGCGAACTCCCGATCCGCGCCGACTACGTCGGCAAGAACCTCCCCACGTCGCTGCGGGAGACGGTCAAGGTCCAGCTCGACGAGGAGGACGGCCGCGACGCCGTGCTGCTCGGTGTCGGGCGCACCGCCCCGGCGGGCGAGCAGTAGCTGCACATCCCGTACGGCTCACCTGCCGTACGGCGGCTTCCGCACGCCCGCACGCCTGAACCCTCCAGCCACCCGGAGAACACCCAGATGAAGCGCCACCTCATCTCGGCCGCCGACCTCACCCGCGACGACGCCGTCCTGATCCTCGACACCGCCGAGGAAATGGCCAGGGTCGCGGACCGGCCGATCAAGAAGCTCCCCACCCTGCGCGGCCGGACCGTCGTCAATCTCTTCTTCGAGGACTCGACACGGACCCGCATTTCCTTCGAGGCAGCCGCCAAGCGGCTGTCCGCCGATGTCATCAACTTCTCCGCCAAGGGCTCGTCCGTCTCCAAGGGGGAGTCGCTCAAGGACACCGCCCTGACCCTGGAGGCGATGGGCGCGGACGCCGTCGTCATCCGGCACGGCGCCTCCGGCGCTCCCTACCGGCTGGCCACCTCGGGCTGGATCGACGGTGCGGTCGTCAACGCCGGTGACGGCACCCACGAGCACCCCACCCAGGCCCTCCTGGACGCGTTCACCATGCGCCGCAGGCTGGTCGGGGCCGACGCCGGACTCGGCAAGGACCTCGACGGCCGCCGGATCACGATCGTCGGCGACATCCTGCACAGCCGGGTCGCCCGCTCCAACGTCCATCTGCTGACCACCCTCGGCGCCCACGTCACCCTGGTCGCTCCGCCGACCCTGGTCCCGGTCGGCGTCGAACAGTGGCCGTGCGACGTCAGCTACAGCCTCGACAAGGTGCTGCCGGCGTCGGACGCGGTGATGATGCTCCGGGTGCAGCGTGAGCGGATGAACGCCGCGTACTTCCCGACCGAGCGGGAGTACTCCCGCCGCTACGGCCTGGACGGCGAGCGGATGGCGAAGATGCCCGAGGACGCCATCGTCATGCACCCCGGCCCGATGGTCCGCGGCATGGAGATCACCGCCGAGGTCGCCGACTCCGACCGCTGCACGGTCGTCGAGCAGGTCGCCAACGGGGTCTCCATCCGGATGGCCGTGCTCTACCTGCTGCTGGGCGGCTCCGGACCCGCCGCCCCTTCCCACCCGTCGCCCGCCGCCCGTACCGAGGAGAACAAGTAACCATGAGCAAGATCCTTATCCGCGGCGCGAAGGTCCTCGGCGGCGAGCCGCAGGACGTCCTGATCGACGGCGAGACCATCGCGGCGGTCGGCACCGGCCTCGACGCCGCCGGCGCCACCGTCGTCGAGGCGGCGGGCCAGGTCCTGCTGCCCGGTCTGGTCGACCTCCACACCCACCTGCGCGAGCCCGGCCGGGAGGACTCCGAGACCGTCCTGACCGGCACCAGGGCCGCTGCGGTCGGCGGCTTCACCGCCGTGCACGCCATGGCCAACACCTTCCCGGTCGCCGACACCGCAGGTGTCGTCGAGCAGGTCTGGCGGCTCGGCAGGGAGTCCGGCTACTGCGACGTGCAGCCCATCGGCGCCGTCACCGTCGGCCTGGAGGGCAAGCAGCTCGCCGAACTCGGCGCCATGCACGATTCGGCCGCCGGAGTGAAGGTCTTCTCCGACGACGGCAAGTGCGTGGACGACGCGGTGATCATGCGCCGCGCCCTGGAGTACGTGAAGGCGTTCGACGGAGTCGTCGCCCAGCACGCCCAGGAGCCCCGCCTCACCGAGGGGGCCCAGATGAACGAGGGCATCGTCTCGGCGGAGCTCGGCCTCGGCGGCTGGCCCGCGGTCGCCGAGGAGTCGATCATCGCCCGCGACGTGCTGCTCGCCGCACACGTCGGCTCCCGGGTGCACATCTGCCACCTGTCGACCGCCGGTTCCGTCGAGATCGTCCGCTGGGCCAAGTCCAAGGGCTGGAACGTCACCGCCGAGGTCACCCCGCACCACCTGCTCCTCACCGACGAGCTCGTACGGTCCTACAACCCGGTCTACAAGGTGAACCCGCCGCTGCGCACCGAGGCCGACGTCCTGGCCCTGCGCGAGGCCCTCGCCGACGGCACCATCGACTGCGTCGCCACCGACCACGCCCCGCACCCGCACGAGGACAAGGACTGCGAGTGGGCCGCGGCCGCCATGGGGATGGTGGGCCTGGAGACCGCGCTCTCCGTGGTCCAGCAGACGATGGTCGAGACCGGACTCCTCGACTGGGCCGGCGTCGCCGACCGGATGTCGCTGCGCCCGGCCGCCATCGGCCGGCTGGACGGCCACGGGCGGCCCGTCGCCGAGGGCGAGCCCGCCAACCTCACCCTGGTCGATCCGGCATACCGTGGAGCGGTGGACCCCGCGGGCTTCGCCTCCCGCAGCCGCAACACCCCGTACGAGGGGCGCGAGCTGCCGGGCCGAGTGACCCACACCTTCCTGCGGGGCCGTGCCACGGTCGTCGACGGGAAGCTCGCGTGACAACACTCAGCCCGAACTATCAGCTGTACCGACTGGCCGCCGAGCAGAAGTCGGCGGAGGTCACCGACTGGTCCGCCCGGATCAGCTGGGTGATCGGACTGGCCGTCTTCGTCGCCTTCGTCTACTGGCTGATGCGCCAGGGATGGAAGTGGCGCGGCAGCCTCCAGTCCGGACTGTCCGACCTCGCGGTCCGCCCGGACGGGTTCGCGGACGGCGGGAAGCTGCTCACCCTGACCGGGCGCTACCACGCCTCGACGACGGCCGGGCAGTGGCTCGACCGGATCGTCGCCCACGGCCTCGGCACCCGCAGCCGTGTCGAGCTCACCCTCACCGAGCAGGGCCTCGACGTCGTACGGCCCGGCGCGGCGGACTTCTTCGTCCCCGCCGCCGACCTGCGAGCGGCCCGGACGGACAAGGCACTCGCGGGCAAGGTCCTCCCCGAGGGCGGTCTGCTGATCATCACCTGGGCGCTCGGCGACCAGCTGATCGACTCCGGATTCCGCTCCGACCACTCGGCCGAACACCCTGCCTGGGTCGAGGCCGTCAACCACCTCACCAGCTCTACGGAAGGCACCGCACGATGACGATCTCCAATCCGGGGCACGCCTCGAAGAGGGAGAGGGTGTCTCCCGCCGTACTCGTACTGGAGGACGGCCGCGCCTTCCGCGGCCGCGCGTACGGGGCTGTGGGGGAGACCCTCGGAGAGGCGGTGTTCTCCACCGGCATGACCGGCTACCAGGAGACGCTGACCGACCCGTCGTACCACCGCCAGGTCGTCGTGATGACCGCCCCGCACGTCGGCAACACCGGTGTGAACGACGAGGACCCCGAGTCGAAGCGGATCTGGGTCGCCGGCTACGTCGTGCGCGACCCCGCCCGGGTGCCCTCCAACTGGCGCTCGCAGCGCTCGCTCGACGAGGAGCTCACGACCCAGGGCGTAGTGGGGATCAGCGGCATCGACACCCGCGCCCTCACCCGCCACCTGCGCGAGCGCGGTGCGATGCGCGTCGGCATCTTCTCCGGCAACGCACTCGCCGACGAGGGCACGCTGCTCGCCCGGGTGCGCCAGGCCCCCGAGATGAGCGGCGCCGACCTCTCCGCCGAGGTCGCCACCAAGGAGGCCTACGTCGTCCCCGCGATCGGCACCAAGAAGTTCACCGTCGCCGCGGTGGACCTCGGCATCAAGGGCATGACCCCGCAGCGGATGGCCGAGCGCGGCATCGAGGTGCACGTCCTGCCCGCCACCGCCACACTGGAGCAGGTGTACGCGGTGAAGCCCGACGGCGTGTTCTTCTCCAACGGCCCCGGCGACCCCTCCACCGCCGACCACCCGGTCTCCGTCATGCAGGGCGTCCTGGAGCGCAAGACCCCGCTCTTCGGCATCTGCTTCGGCAACCAGATCCTGGGCCGCGCGCTCGGCTTCGGCACGTACAAGCTGAAGTACGGCCACCGCGGCATCAACCAGCCCGTGCAGGACCGTTCGACCGGCAAGGTCGAGGTCACCGCGCACAACCACGGATTCGCCGTCGACGCCCCGCTCGACAAGGTCTCCGACACCGCCTACGGGCGGGCCGAGGTCTCGCACGTCTGCCTGAACGACCAGGTCGTCGAGGGCCTCCAGCTCCTCGACCGGCCGGCCTTCAGTGTCCAGTACCACCCCGAAGCGGCCGCCGGCCCGCACGACGCCGCGTACCTCTTCGACCGCTTCGTATCCCTGATGGAGGGCCAGCGTGCCTAAGCGCTCCGATATCCAGTCCGTCCTGGTCATCGGCTCCGGTCCGATCGTCATCGGCCAGGCCGCCGAGTTCGACTACTCCGGCACCCAGGCCTGCCGCGTACTCAAGGCCGAGGGCCTGCGCGTCATCCTGGTGAACTCCAACCCGGCGACGATCATGACCGACCCGGAGATCGCCGACGCCACCTACGTCGAGCCGATCACCCCCGAGTTCGTCGAGAAGATCATCGCCAAGGAGCGCCCCGACGCGCTGCTTCCCACCCTGGGCGGCCAGACCGCGCTGAACACCGCGATCTCCATGCACGAGAACGGTGTCCTGGACAAGTACGGCGTCGAGCTCATCGGCGCCAATGTCGAGGCCATCAACAAGGGCGAGGACCGCGAACTCTTCAAGGGTGTCGTCGAGGCCGTCAAGGCGAAGATCGGCTACGGCGAGTCCGCCCGCTCCGTCATCTGCCATTCCATGGACGACATCATCAAGGGCGTCGACACGCTCGGGGGCTACCCGGTCGTCGTCCGGCCCTCCTTCACGATGGGCGGCGCCGGTTCCGGCTTCGCCCACGACGAGGAGGAGCTGCGCCGCATCGCCGGACAGGGCCTCACGCTCTCCCCGACCACCGAGGTGCTCCTGGAGGAGTCCATCCTCGGCTGGAAGGAGTACGAGCTGGAGCTGATGCGCGACCGGAACGACAACGTCGTGGTCGTCTGCTCCATCGAGAACTTCGACCCGATGGGCGTCCACACGGGCGACTCGATCACCGTCGCCCCGGCGATGACGCTCACCGACCGCGAGTACCAGCGGCTGCGCGACATCGGCATCGCGATCATCCGCGAGGTCGGCGTCGACACCGGCGGCTGCAACATCCAGTTCGCCATCGACCCGGTCGACGGCCGGGTCATCGTGATCGAGATGAACCCGCGCGTCTCCCGCTCGTCGGCGCTGGCGTCCAAGGCCACCGGCTTCCCGATCGCCAAGATCGCCGCCAAGCTGGCCGTCGGCTACACGCTCGACGAGATCCCCAACGACATCACCGAGAAGACCCCGGCCTCCTTCGAGCCGACCCTCGACTACGTCGTGGTCAAGGCCCCGCGTTTCGCCTTCGAGAAGTTCCCCTCCGCCGACTCCACCCTCACCACCACCATGAAGTCGGTGGGCGAGGCCATGGCGATCGGCCGGAACTTCACCGAGGCGCTGCAGAAGGCGCTGCGCTCCCTGGAGCGCAAGGGCTCGCAGTTCGCCTTCACCGGCGAGCCCGGTGACAAGGCGGAGCTGCTGGCCGAGGCGGTCCGCCCGACCGACGGCCGGATCAACACCGTCATGCAGGCGATCCGGGCCGGCGCCACCCAGGAGGAGGTCTTCGACGCCACGAAGATCGACCCCTGGTTCGTCGACCAGCTCTTCCTGATCAAGGAGATCGCCGACGAGCTGTCCGCCGCCGACAAGCTCGTCCCCGAGCTGCTGGCCGACGCCAAGCGGCACGGCTTCTCGGACGTTCAGATCGCCGAGATCCGCGGCCTGCGCGAGGATGTCGTCCGCGAGGTGCGGCACGCGCTCGGTATCCGCCCGGTCTACAAGACGGTCGACACCTGCGCCGCCGAGTTCGCCGCGAAGACGCCGTACTTCTACTCCTCCTACGACGAGGAGAGCGAGGTCGCGCCCCGCACCAAGCCCGCGGTGATCATCCTCGGCTCCGGCCCCAACCGCATCGGCCAGGGCATCGAGTTCGACTACTCCTGCGTCCACGCCTCCTTCGCGCTGAGCGACGCGGGCTACGAGACCGTGATGGTCAACTGCAACCCGGAGACCGTCTCCACGGACTACGACACCTCCGACCGCCTGTACTTCGAGCCGCTGACGCTCGAGGACGTGCTGGAGATCGTGCACGCGGAGTCCCTCGCGGGCCCGATCGCGGGTGTCATCGTGCAGCTCGGCGGCCAGACCCCGCTCGGCCTGGCCCAGGCGCTCAAGGACAACGGCGTGCCCGTCGTCGGCACCCCGCCGGAGGCGATCCACGCCGCCGAGGACCGCGGCGCCTTCGGCCGGGTCCTGGCCGAGGCCGGTCTGCCCGCCCCCAAGCACGGCACCGCCACCACCTTCGCCGGGGCCAAGGCCATCGCCGACGAGATCGGCTACCCCGTCCTCGTACGCCCGTCGTACGTGCTCGGCGGCCGCGGCATGGAGATCGTGTACGACGAGACCCGGCTCGCCTCGTACATCTCCGAGTCCACCGAGATCAGCCCCACCCGGCCGGTCCTGGTCGACCGCTTCCTCGACGACGCCATCGAGATCGACGTCGACGCGCTCTACGACGGCACCGAGCTCTACCTCGGCGGCGTCATGGAGCACATCGAGGAGGCCGGTATCCACTCCGGGGACTCCGCCTGCGCACTGCCCCCGATCACCCTCGGCGGCTACGACATCAAGCGCCTGCGCGCCTCGACCGAGGGCATCGCCAAGGGCGTCGGCGTACGCGGACTGATCAACATCCAGTTCGCGCTCTCCGGG
Organism: Streptomyces sp. NBC_01260; assembly: GCF_036226405.1. Classification (NCBI taxonomy): domain Bacteria; kingdom Bacillati; phylum Actinomycetota; class Actinomycetes; order Kitasatosporales; family Streptomycetaceae; genus Streptomyces; species Streptomyces sp. NBC_01260. The sequence goes on from NZ_CP108464.1 coordinate 7,216,506, forward strand.
GACATCCTCTACGTCCTGGAGGCCAACCCGCGCGCCTCGCGCACCGTGCCCTTCACCTCGAAGGCCACCGCGGTCCCGCTCGCCAAGGCCGCCGCCCGGATCTCGCTGGGCGCGACCGTCGCGGAGCTGCGCGAGGAGGGCCTGCTGCCCAAGCACGGCGACGGCGGCACGCTGCCGCTGGACGCGCCGATCTCCGTCAAGGAGGCCGTCATGCCGTGGTCGCGCTTCCGCGACATCCACGGCCGCGGCGTCGACACGGTCCTCGGCCCGGAGATGCGCTCCACCGGCGAGGTCATGGGCATCGACTCGGTCTTCGGCACGGCGTACGCCAAGTCGCAGGCCGGCGCGTACGGCCCGCTGCCCACCACCGGCCGCGCCTTCATCTCGGTCGCCAACCGGGACAAGCGCTCGATGATCTTCCCGGCCCGCGAGCTGGTCGCCCACGGCTTCGAGCTGATGGCCACCTCCGGCACCGCCGAGGTGCTCAAGCGCAACGGCATCAACGCCACGGTCGTGCGCAAGCAGTCCGAGGGCGAGGGCCCGAACGGTGAGAAGACCATCGTCCAGCTGATCCACGACGGCGAGGTCGACCTCATCGTCAACACGCCGTACGGAACCGGCGGCCGGCTCGACGGCTACGAGATCCGTACCGCGGCCGTCGCCCGGTCCGTACCGTGCCTGACCACGGTCCAGGCGCTCGCCGCGGCGGTCCAGGGCATCGACGCCCTCAACCACGGCGACGTGGGCGTCCGTTCCCTCCAGGAACACGCGGAACGTCTGACCGCGGCCCGCGACTGACGGCCTCTCGTCCGGATCGGGCCAGACCTCAGCCCGGCCTGATCCGGACGAAAGGCCCACAGCCCAGCAGGGGGGCACCGGAAACGGTGTCCCCCTCTTCGTGAGAACACCGAGGACACCCCCGATGTACAAACTCTTCTTCCAGCTGGTCTTCAAGCGCATGGACCCGGAGCAGGCCCACCACGCCGCGTTCCGGTGGATCCGCCTCGCCGCCCGCGTCCCCGTCCTGCGCACCTTCGTCGCCGCCGCGCTCGCCCCCCGCCACCGGGAACTGCGCACCGAGGCGCTCGGCCTGCGGATGCACGGGCCCTTCGGCCTCGCCGCCGGCTTCGACAAGAACGCCGTCGCGATCGACGGCATGTCGATGCTCGGCTTCGACCACATCGAGATCGGTACGGTCACCGGCGAGGCGCAGCCCGGAAACCCCAGGAAGCGGCTCTTCCGCCTCGTCGCGGACCGCGCGCTGATCAACCGCATGGGCTTCAACAACGAGGGCTCGGCCGCCGTCGCCGAGCGCCTGGCCGCCCGCGTGCCGGTCTTCCGGACCACGGTCGGCGTCAACATCGGCAAGACCAAGGCCGTCCCCGAGGCCGAGGCCGCAGCCGACTACGTGAAGTCCACCGAGCGGCTCGCCGCCCACGCCGACTACCTCGTCGTCAACGTCTCCTCGCCGAATACGCCGGGCCTGCGCAACCTCCAGGCCACCGAGTCGCTGCGCCCGCTGCTGTCCGCGGTGCGCGAGGCCGCCGACCGGACCGTCACCGGCCGCCGGGTCCCGCTGCTCGTCAAGATCGCCCCCGACCTCGCGGACGAGGACGTCGACGCGGTCGCCGACCTCGCGGTCGAGCTGGGCCTGGACGGCATCATCGCCACCAACACCACCATCGCCCGCGACAGCCTGGGCCTGAAGTCCTCGCCGTCACTGACCGGGGAGATCGGCGGGCTGTCCGGCGCACCCCTCAAGGAACGCTCCCTGGAGGTCGTGAGCCGCCTCTACGCGCGCGTGGGCGACCGGATCACCCTGGTGGGCGTCGGAGGCATCGAGAACGCCGAGGACGCCTGGCAGCGCATCCTCGCCGGCGCCACGCTCGTACAGGGCTACAGCGCCTTCATCTACGAGGGCCCGTTCTACGCGCGGGCGATCCACAAGGGCCTGGCCGCGCGCCTGGCCGCCTCCCCGTACGCCACCCTCGCCGACGCCGTCGGCGCGGAGACCAGGAAGGCCGCCCGATGACCCAGGAACCCTTCGGCGCACGTCTGCGCCGGGCCATGGACACCCGTGGCCCGCTCTGCGTCGGCATCGACCCGCACGCCTCCCTGCTGGCCTCCTGGGGGCTGAACGACGACGTGGCGGGCCTGGAGCGCTTCACCCGTACGGTCGTGGAGGCGCTGGCCGACCGGGTCGCCGTGCTCAAACCGCAGTCGGCGTTCTTCGAGCGCTTCGGCTCGCGTGGCATCGCCGTCCTGGAGAAGGCCGTCGAGGAGGCCCGCGCGGCCGGCGCACTGGTCCTGATGGACGCCAAGCGCGGCGACATCGGCTCCACCATGGGTGCCTACGCCGCCACCTACCTGGACAAGGACTCGCCGCTGTTCTCCGACGCGGTCACCGTCTCGCCGTACCTCGGCTTCGGCTCGCTGCGGCCGGCCCTCGACGCGGCCGAGATCTCCGGCTCGGGCGTCTTCGTGCTGGCCCTCACCTCCAACCCGGAGGGCGCCGAGGTGCAGCGTGCCACCGCGGCCGACGGCCGCCTGCTGGCGCAGCTGATGCTCGACCACATGGCGGCCGAGAACGAGGGGGCCACCCCGCTCGGCTCGGTCGGCGCGGTGGTCGGGGCCACGCTGGGCGACGCGGGCGTGGACCTCGCGATCAACGGACCGCTGCTCGCGCCCGGCATCGGCGCCCAGGGCGCGACCCCCGCGGATCTGCCGGGGGTCTTCGGTGACGCGGTGCGCGATGTGCTGCCCAGCGTGAGCCGGGGCGTGCTGCGCCACGGTCCGGACGCGGCAGGGCTGCGCGAAGCCGCCGAGCGGTTCGCGGACGAGGTCCGCGCGGCCGTCTCGGATGGCTGACCATCCCACGTAACAGCGTGTTGACGTAATCCTGACCAAAAAACTCGGTTGTTATGCCAGGAATGTCCTGGTCGGCAAAGGCTGACCAGGACTTTTCGTCTGTTCTCGCTGACTCCGGCGGCCCTGGCCGCTAGTCTCCGTCGAGAGCCAACGCGCACAGGTTGTTCGTTGCTCACCAGGTGAGGGACGATCCAGTTGCCTCACCGGTCCGTATCCGACAGATCGACATCCGAGGTGACGTAGGCGTGGCTCTTCCGCCCCTTACCCCTGAACAGCGCGCAGCCGCGCTCGAAAAGGCCGCCGCGGCTCGCCGGGAGCGGGCCGAGGTCAAGAATCGACTCAAGCACTCCGGCGCCTCCCTCCACGAGGTCATCAAGTCGGGCCAGGAGAACGACGTCATCGGGAAGATGAAGGTCTCCGCCCTGCTCGAGTCCCTGCCCGGCGTGGGCAAGGTCCGCGCCAAGCAGATCATGGAGCGGCTCGGCATCTCCGAGAGCCGCCGGGTCCGGGGTCTTGGCTCCAACCAGATCGCATCCCTGGAGCGTGAGTTCGGCGGCAGCGCCGCCTGACGTTCTCAGGCACTCCTGAGAACCTGGATAATCGCTCCATGGCTGCAACATCCCGGGGGACGTCCCCCGTACCCCCGGACGTACGTCCGCGGCTGACCGTGCTCTCCGGCCCCTCGGGGGTCGGCAAGAGCACGGTCGTCGCGCATATGCGCAAGGTCCACCCCGAGGTGTGGCTCTCGGTGTCGGCGACGACCCGCAAGCCCCGCCCCGGCGAACGCAACGGTGTTCACTACTTCTTCGTTGACAACGAGGAGTTCGACAAGCTGATCGCCAACGGCGAGCTGCTGGAGTGGGCCGAGTTCGCCGGCAACCGCTACGGCACGCCGCGCCGCGCCGTGCAGGAGCGGCTGGAGGCGGGTGAGCCGGTGCTGCTGGAGATCGATCTCCAGGGCGCCCGGCTGGTCAGGCAGTCGATGGCCGACGCGCAGCTGGTCTTCCTGGCGCCGCCGAGCTGGGACGAGCTGGTCCGCCGGCTCACCGGCCGCGGCACCGAGGCGCCCGATGTGATCGAGCGTCGTCTCGGCGCGGCCAAGATCGAACTGGCTGCCGAATCCGAGTTCGATACGACGCTTGTCAATACCTCCGTCGAGGATGTGGCACGTGAGCTGCTAGCCTTGATGCTGGAGGCTTCCGGCCACCGTGCCGACAGCGACTGAACACACTGGACGCACCGACACGGGACCGCATCACACAGCCCCTGACTGTCAAAGATTTCTTTGATCTTCACCCCCTTCGGAAGGCAGAGAGTGTCCTCTTCCATCACCACGCCCGAGGGCATCATCAACCCGCCGATTGATGAGCTCCTCGAAGCAACCGACTCGAAGTACAGCCTCGTGATCTACGCCGCCAAGCGCGCGCGCCAGATCAACGCGTACTACTCGCAGCTCGGTGAGGGACTCCTCGAGTACGTCGGCCCGCTCGTCGACACCCACGTGCACGAGAAGCCGCTCTCGATCGCACTCCGCGAGATCAACGCGGGCCTGCTCACCTCCGAGGCCATCGAGGGCCCCGCGCAGTAAGCAGGAGACGCACCTTCACCACAGGCCCGGCGGTCACCACCGTCGGGCCTGTGGTGTGTCCGGGGCGGCAGACCGGCGTCCGCGACAGTGAGGCAGCATGGGTGCGTACGTATCCGAGTACGTATCCGAGTGCGGGGAGACGCAGTGGAGAAGCCGAAGGTCGTTCTGGGCGTCAGCGGGGGCATCGCCGCGTACAAGGCGTGCGAGCTGCTGCGGCGGCTGACCGAGTCCGGCCACGACGTACGGGTCGTGCCGACCGAGTCGTCGCTCCACTTCGTGGGCGCGGCCACCTGGTCGGCGCTCTCCGGCCACCCGGTGTCGACCGAGGTCTGGAACGACGTCCACGAGGTCCCGCACGTACGGATCGGGCAGCACGCCGACCTCGTCGTCATCGCTCCCGCCACCGCCGACCTGCTGGCCAGGGCCGCTCACGGGCTGGCCGACGACCTGCTCACCAACACGCTGCTCACCGCGCGCTGTCCGGTCGTCCTCGCGCCTGCCATGCATACCGAGATGTGGGAGCACCCGGCCACCCAGGAGAACGTCGCCACCCTGCGCCGCCGGGGCACCGTCGTCATCGAGCCCGCCGTCGGCCGGCTCACCGGTGTCGACACCGGCAAGGGCAGGCTGCCCGACCCGGCGGAGATCTTCGAGGTCTGCCGCCGGGTGCTGGCCCGCGGCGTCGTCGCCCCCGACCTGGTGGGGCGCCATGTGGTGATCAGCGCGGGCGGCACCCGGGAACCGCTCGACCCGGTCCGGTACCTCGGCAACCGCTCCTCCGGGAAGCAGGGGTACGCGCTCGCCCGCACCGCGATCGCCCGCGGCGCGCGGGTCACGCTCATCGAGGCCAACACCGGCCTGCCCGACCCGGCCGGGGCCGACGTCGTGCGGGCCGGGACCGCGATGCAGCTGCGCGAGGCCGTGCTGAAGGCGGCGACGGACGCGGACGTCGTGGTGATGGCGGCGGCGGTGGCCGACTTCCGCCCGGCCGAGTACGCCACGGGGAAGATCAAGAAGAAGGACGGCCAGGAGCCCGCGCCGATCGCTCTCGTCCGCAACCCGGACATCCTCGCCGAGGTCGCCGCGCGGCGCGCCCACCCGGAGCAGATCGTCGTCGGATTCGCCGCCGAGACCGACAACGTCCTGGCCAACGGACGCGAGAAGCTCCGCCGCAAGGGCTGCGACCTCCTGGTGGTCAACGAGGTGGGGGAGCGCAGGACCTTCGGCTCGGAGGAGAACGAGGCGGTGGTGCTCGCGGCCGACGGCGGTGAGACCCCGGTGCCGTTCGGGCCCAAGGAGGCGCTCGCCGACACGGTCTGGGATCTCGTGTCGCCGCGTCTTGGATGAATTTCTCGTGTCCTGGTACCGGTGGGTCCGATCCCTTGGGAAACGGGGCTTCGGCGGGGCCTTGTGAGGCCGCCGGAGGGTATCCGGCCGGCCGTGCCTCATGTCACAGAACTCCCAAAGGGCGAGACACGTTGTCCGGCAGCCGGAGCCGACCGATAAACTGATGCCGGACCTTACCGGGCGCAGCTCCCGGGCCGTCCGCCAAATGATCAGCCAGCAGCCGCTGCAACCCCAGGGAGCGATGTGTCCCGCCGTCTCTTCACCTCGGAGTCCGTTACCGAGGGTCACCCCGACAAGATCGCTGACCAGATCAGCGACACCATTCTCGATGCACTCCTATCCGAGGACCCGACGTCGCGTGTCGCCGTCGAGACCTTGATCACCACAGGTCAGGTGCATGTTGCGGGTGAGGTCACGACCAAGGCCTATGCCCCGATCGCGCAGCTGGTGCGCGACAAGATCCTGGAGATCGGCTACGACTCCTCCAAGAAGGGCTTCGACGGCGCCTCCTGTGGCGTCTCGGTGTCCATCGGCGCGCAGTCGCCCGACATCGCGCAGGGCGTGGACACCGCGTACGAGAAGCGGGTCGAGGGCGACGAGGACGAACTCGACAAGCAGGGCGCCGGCGACCAGGGCCTGATGTTCGGGTACGCCTGTGACGAGACGCCCGAGCTGATGCCGCTGCCGATCCACCTCGCGCACCGGCTGTCCCGCCGCCTCTCCGAGGTCCGCAAGAACGGGACCATCCCGTACCTGCGTCCCGACGGCAAGACCCAGGTCACCATCGAGTACGACGGTGACAAGGCCGTCCGTCTCGACACGGTCGTCGTCTCCTCGCAGCACGCCAGCGACATCGACCTCGACTCGCTCCTCGCGCCCGACATCCGCGAGTTCGTCGTGGAGCACGTGCTCGCGCAGCTGATCGAGGACGGCATCAAGCTGGACACCGAGGGCTACCGCCTGCTGGTCAACCCGACCGGACGTTTCGAGATCGGCGGCCCGATGGGCGACGCCGGTCTGACCGGCCGCAAGATCATCATCGACACCTACGGCGGCATGGCCCGCCACGGCGGCGGCGCCTTCTCCGGCAAGGACCCGTCGAAGGTGGACCGCTCGGCCGCGTACGCGATGCGCTGGGTCGCCAAGAACGTCGTCGCCGCGGGCCTCGCGGCCCGTTGCGAGGTGCAGGTCGCCTACGCGATCGGCAAGGCCGAGCCGGTGGGCCTCTTCGTCGAGACGTTCGGCACCGCCGCGATCGAGACCGAGAAGATCGAGCACGCCATCGGCGAGGTCTTCGACCTCCGCCCGGCCGCGATCATCCGCGACCTCGACCTGCTCCGCCCGATCTACGCCCAGACCGCCGCGTACGGCCACTTCGGCCGCGAGCTGCCCGACTTCACGTGGGAGCGCACGGACCGGGTGGACGCACTGCGCAGCGCCGCGGGCCTGTAAGCCCCCGGGCCGCCCCTTCTCGTCGGAGCCCGGACGCCGTCATCGGCGTCCGGGCTCCGGCGTCCCGTCCGCCCGGTCCCGGGCGGCGGCTGCGAATCACGGGTGCGCTGCCGGACGCGGGAGCCCTGCGGTGGCGTTCTCCCGCGCCTGATCCCGGGAGGCCCACATGTCCGCCGGGCGCCGCTGTCAGTGGCATCTGGTAGGAATTTGGCTGTGAGCAGCGACAACGAGCGGTCCGACGAGCCCGACACCGGGGCACCGGAGCAGCTTGCGCTGATCCGGGAGTCGGTGCGTCAGGCCAAGGTGCCGCGCGCCAAACCACGCACCTGGCGCGGGGCCGCTCTCGCCGGTGAGCTGCCCGTCGCCCGTGTCCTGGTGAACAAGGGCGCGCTCCACCTCGACCAGTACTTCGACTACGCCGTCCCCGAGGAGCTTGACGCCGACGCGCAGCCCGGGGTGCGGGTGCGGGTGCGCTTCGGTGCCGGCGGGCGCAATGTCCGGGGCGGGCGGCGCGAGGGCGGCGGGCTGATCGACGGATTCCTGGTCGAGCGGCTGGCCGAGTCCGACTACAGCGGCGCACTGGCCGCGCTCGCCTCCGTCGTGTCTCCCGAACCCGTCCTCGGGCCGGAGCTGCTCGGACTCGCCCGGTCCGTCGCCGACCGTTACGCGGGCAGCCTCGCGGACGTCCTGCAGCTCGCGGTGCCGCCGAGGAACGCCCGGGCCGAGTCCAAGGCGTCTCCCGAACCGCTGCCGCCGCCCCTGGCACCCTCTCCCGGTACCTGGGCGCGGTACGGGCAGGGCGCCGCGTTCCTGGAGGCGCTCGCCTCGGGCGGCGCGCCCAGGGCCGTGTGGACCGCGCTGCCGGGCCCGCACTGGCCGCAGGAGATCGCCAGGGCCGTCGCCGCGACCCTCGCGTCGGGCCGCGGCGCACTGGTCGTGGTCCCCGACGGAAGGACCGCGGGGCGGGTCGACGCCGCGCTCTGCGGGATCCTCGGCGAGGGCCGTCATGCCCTGCTGACCGCCGGCTCGGGGCCCGAGAAGCGGTACCGGGAGTGGCTCGCCGTGCGGCGCGGGTCCGTCCGGGCGGTCGTCGGGACGAGGGCCGCGATGTTCGCCCCGGTCGCCGACCTCGGCCTGGTCGCGATCTGGGACGACGGGGACTCCAGCCACAGCGATGACAACGCCCCCTTCCCGCACGTCCGCGAGGTCCTTGAGCTACGGGCCGCTCACAGCAGGTGCGCCTTCCTGCTCGGCGGTACGAACTGCACCGTGGAGGCCGCCCAGCTGGTGGAGAGCGGCTGGGCGCTGCCGCTGCGCGCCGACCGGGAGCAGACGCGGACCGCGGCGCCCCTGGTGCGTACCGTCGGGGACGGCGAGCTCGCGCGGGACGGCGCCGCACGGGCCGCGAGGCTGCCGAGCCTCGCCTGGCAGACCGTGCGGGACGGACTGCGCAGCGGCCCGGTGCTCGTGCAGGTGCCGCGTCGCGGGTACGCCCCGCGGCTGGCCTGCGAGCGATGCCGGGAGCCCGCGCGGTGCCGGCACTGCGCGGGGCCGCTGGAGGCGCCCGACCAGCAGGACCTGAACTGCGCGTGGTGCGGCCGGGCCGAGACGTCCTGGCACTGCGTCGCCTGTGGGGCCCGGCGGCTGCGGGCCCAGATCGTCGGTGCCCGCCGGACCGCGGAGGAGCTCGGCCGGGCGTTTCCCGCCGTGCCGGTGCGTACCTCGGGGCGCGACCATGTGCTGGACTCGGTTCCGGACCAGCCCGCGCTCGTGGTCAGCACCCCGGGGGCCGAACCGGTCGCCGAGGGCGGGTACGCGGCGGCGCTGCTGCTGGACGGCTGGGCGATGGTCGGCCGCCCCGACCTGCGGGCCGGGGAGGAGGCGCTGCGCCGCTGGACGGCCGCCGCCGCGCTGGTACGGGGGCAGCCCGAGGGCGGCACGGTGGTGATCGTCGCCGAGCCGACGCTGCGGCCCGTTCAGGCCCTGGTGCGCTGGGACCCGGTCGGACATGCGCGCCGTGAGCTCGCGGAACGGGCCGAGCTGGGCTTTCCGCCGGTGTCCCGGATGGCTTCGGTGACGGGTGAGCCGCAGGCGCTCGCCGCGTTCCTGGCCGCTGCGGAGCTCCCGCCGGACGCGGAGGTGCTCGGTCCGGTACCGGTCCCCGGCAGCGAGCCCGGCCGGCCCCGCAGGCCCTTCGACGCACCGCCGGGGGAGACCTGGGAGCGGGCGCTGGTCCGGGTGCGCCCGGGCAGCGGGGCGGCGCTGGCGGCCGCGCTGAAGGCGGCACAGGCGGCGCGGATGTCGCGGGGCGGTGGGGGTCCGGTGCGGATTCGGGTGGATCCGCCGGACATCGGGTGACGGGGGAGCGGGGGTGCGGGCGCCCGCTGGACGCTTCGTCCTCAATCGCCGGACGGGCTTGAGCCGGCGACAGTGGTGCCTTTGAGTTCCGTCGTGCTTGATGCCGGACGGGGCTGATGCCGGACAGGTCTGACCGGGCCCGTCCTGCCGTGCCGGGGCACGGCCGGACAGGCCCGGGTGGGTCAGCCGTTGCGCGGACCCGGGAAGGCGCCCGGGCGCAGGTCCTCGCGCAGGGACGGGCGGTCCGCCGACGGCTGCGGGGGCATCGAGCGCGCGGCCGGAACGACGGGCAGAGCCGGAGCGGCGGGGGATCCGGGAACCACCGGCACCGGACCGTGCACCACGGGCTCGGCGGCCTCGGCCGCCAACGGCTGCGGGGCGGCGCGCCGTGTGCCGTAGCGGCGGTGGACCGCCTGTTTGGTGACTCCGAGCGCGGAGCCCACCGCGTCCCAGGAGAAGCCCAGCGAACGGTCGAAGTCCACTGCCGCCGTCACCAGGGTCTCGACACTGTCCCGCAGTTCCTGCGCCAGCCTGACGGTGGGGGCCGGGGCCCTGCCGTAGACGACGAAGCCCGCGGACGGGCCGGAGCGGCGCGGACGGTAGACGTTGCCCAGTTGGGCGGTGAGCGTGCGCAGCGCGTCCACCTGCCGCCGGACCCGCTCGATGTCTCGCACCAGAAGATGCAGGCTGGCCCGCGCTTGGGCGTCGTGGGTTGCGTGGTCGGCCATGAAGAAGCCTCTCGAACCGGCGTTGAAAGGGATCGGGCCGCACCGTGGCGGCTCGCTTCGGTCAATCTCTCTTGACCAACGCCTCACCCGGGGATGTGGTCACGCTCCGGGGGCGTATACGCACCTGCAAGGGGCGCGCAACGCTGCGTACGCCCCCCGGGGAGGACGCCCCGGCGCCTTGCGCCCTGCACGCACCGGACGCCGCTCCCTGATCCCGCCAAGACCTCCAGCGCCCTCCCGGCCGCCGGGCCCATAGACTTGTGCGTTGCTCGTCACCGTACGTTTCTGGCCTGAGAGGCAGTCAGCCACCCATGAAGCTCGTCTTCGCAGGCACCCCCGAGGTAGCCGTACCCGCACTGGACGCCCTGATCGCCTCCGGCCGGCACGAGGTCGCCGCCGTCGTGACCCGGCCCGACGCGCCCGCGGGGCGCGGCCGCCGTCTGGTGGCCAGTCCCGTCGCCGAACGGGCCGAGGAGGCCGGGATCGAGGTGCTCAAGCCGGCCAGGCCACGGGACGAGGACTTCCTGGCGCGGCTGCGGGAGATCGCGCCGGACTGCTGCCCGGTCGTCGCCTACGGGGCACTGCTGCCCAAGACCGCGCTGGACGTGCCCGCCCACGGCTGGGTCAACCTCCACTTCTCGCTGCTCCCCGCCTGGCGCGGCGCCGCACCCGTGCAGCACGCCGTCATGGCGGGCGACGAGGTGACGGGTGCCTCCACCTTCCTGATCGAGGAGGGGCTGGACTCCGGGCCCGTGTACGGCGTCCTCACCGAGGAGGTCCGGCCCACCGACACCAGCGGCGATCTGCTGACCCGGCTGGCGTTCGCCGGAGCCGGGCTGCTCGCGGCGACCATGGACGGCATCGAGGACGGCACGCTGCACGCCGTTCCGCAGCCCGCCGAGGGGATCACCCTGGCGCCGAAGATCACCGTCGAGGACGCGCAGGTCCAGTGGTCCGCGCCCGCGCTGCGCGTCGACCGGGTGGTCCGCGGCTGCACCCCCGCCCCCGGCGCCTGGACCCTCTTCCGCGGGGAACGGCTCAAGCTGATCCAGGCAGTGCCCGTCCTGGCCCGGACGGATCTGGCACCCGGTGAGCTGTCCGCGGCCAAGAACAACGTCCACGTGGGCACCGGATCGCACGCGATCGAGCTGCTCTGGGTCCAGCCGCAGGGCAAGAAGCCGATGCGCGCCGCCGACTGGGCGCGCGGGGTGCGCATCGTTCCGGGCGAGCTCGTCGGGATCTGAGGCCTGTCCCGTGATCCGCCATGGACCACGGGACAGCCCCTGGGGTCCCCCGCCCGGTTCATGCCGGGCCCGCGGGGGCCCGGGGCCTCTCGCGGAGCGCCGGGGCCGGGCGGGGACGTAGGCTGGGGCGGTTCGCCCTCTCACCATCAGCGGAGCACCTTTCACGTGAACGACCAGCCGCGTCGCCGTCCCGCCACCCCGCACCGCCGCCCGCAGAAGGACCCGGTCCGGTTCCTTGCCTTCGAGGCCCTCAGGGCCGTCGACGAACGCGACGCGTACGCCAACCTCGTCCTCCCCCCGCTGTTGAAGAAGGCCCGCGCCAACGGCGACTTCGACAACCGGGACGCGGCGCTGGCGACCGAGCTGGTCTACGGAACGCTGCGCCGGCAGGGCACGTACGACGCGATCGTGGCGGCCTGCATCGACCGGCCGCTGCGCGAGGTCGACCCGCCGGTCCTGGACGTGCTGAACATGGGCGTGCACCAGCTGCTCGGCACCCGCATCCCGACCCACGCCGCGGTCTCCGCCAGTGTGGAGCTTGCCCGGGTGGTGCTCGGCGAGGGGCGCGCCAAGTTCGTCAACGCAGTCCTGCGCAAGGTCTCCGCGGACGACCTCGACGGGTGGGTGGCGCGGGTCGCCCCCTCGTACGAGGACGACGCGGAGGACCACCTCGCCATCGTGCACTCGCATCCGCGGTGGGTCGTCTCCGCCCTCTGGGACGCTCTCGGCGGCGGCCGCGCCGGCATCGAGGACCTGCTGGAGGCCGACAACGAACGGCCCGAGGTCACACTCGTCGCCCGCCCCGGCCGCTCCACCACCGATGAGCTGCTGGAGGCGCTGGGCGAGGAGAACGGGCTCCCCGGCCGCTGGTCGCCCTACGCCGTGCGGATGGCCGAGGGCGGCGAGCCCGGCGCACTGACCGCCGTGCAGGAGAGCCGGGCCGGTGTCCAGGACGAGGGCAGCCAGCTCGTCGCCGCGGCCCTCGCCAACGCGCCGCTGGAGGGCCGTGACACCCGCTGGCTCGACGGCTGCGCCGGGCCCGGGGGAAAGGCCGCCCTGCTGGCCGCCCTCGCGGCCGGACGCGGCGCCGCCCTGCTGGCGGCCGAGAAGCAGCCGCACCGGGCCCGCCTCGTCGAGCGCTCGCTGGCCGGCAACCCCGGCCCGTACCAGGTGATCACCGCCGACGGCACCCGCCCGCCGTGGCGGCCCGACACCTTCGACCGGATCCTGATGGACGTCCCGTGCTCGGGCCTCGGCGCGCTGCGCCGCCGGCCGGAGGCCCGCTGGCGACGCCGCAAGGAGGACCTGGAGAGCTTCGCGCCGCTCCAGCGCGGTCTGCTGCGCGAGGCGCTGAAGGCCGTACGGATCGGCGGCGTCGTCGGCTACGCGACCTGCTCCCCGCACCTCGCGGAGACCCGGGTGGTCGTCGAGGACGTGCTCAAGGGCCGCGGCGGGGCGCCGGTCGAGGCCGAGTGGGTGGACGCCCGTCCGCTGATGCCCGGGGTGCCCGCCCTGGGCGACGGGCCGGACGTTCAGCTGTGGCCGCATCTGCACGGCACGGACGCGATGTACCTCGCCGTGCTGCGGCGTACCGGCTGATCAGACCGGCTGAAGGGGCGGCCGCCCCCGGACCGGGGGTGAAAAGCCGGGAATGTGCGAACCGTAATGATCCCGTGAGGCTTTGGAGCGCACCGAAGCGGGGAAGTGCCGCAGAACGTGGCAGGCTTGGCCCATGGCCCAGATCAACCCCAGCATTCTCTCCGCCGACTTCGCACGCCTCGCCGAGGAGGCGCAGGCCGTCGAGGGCGCCGACTGGCTCCATGTCGACGTCATGGACAACCACTTCGTGCCCAATCTGACGCTCGGCGTGCCGATCGTGGAATCACTCAGCAGGGCCACGTCCACGCCGCTGGACTGCCATCTGATGATCGAGGACGCGGACCGCTGGGCCCCGCAGTACGTCGAGGCGGGGGCGGGATCCGTCACCTTCCACGTGGAGGCCGCGGCCGCCCCCGTGCGGCTGGCGCGGGAGATCCGGGCCAAGGGGGCCCGCGCGTCCATGGCGCTCAGGCCGGCGACGCCCATCGAGCCGTACGAGGACCTGCTTCCCGAGCTCGACATGCTGCTGATCATGACGGTGGAGCCGGGCTTCGGGGGCCAGTCCTTCCTGGACATCATGCTGCCGAAGATCCGCCGCACCCGTGAGCTGATCTCCAGGCACGGCCTCGAACTGTGGCTCCAGGTCGACGGCGGGGTCTCCGAGTCCACCATCGAACGGTGCGCCGAGGCCGGCGCCGACGTCTTCGTCGCCGGTTCCGCCGTGTACGGCGCCAAGGACCCGGCCGCGGCGGTGCAGGCCCTGCGCGCCAAGGCCGACGGAGCCATCGCCTCGGCGCCGTGGGCGTGCGGCCACTGACGCGGGCGACGGAGCATCCAGCCGCTCCGGCCCCCGATTGCCGGTCGGCCCGGCCAAGGGCAGATGAACGCGGTCCGACGGGACCGATCAAGGATCGCCGTATCTGACAGGATGAACGGCGTATCAAGAGCGTGAACAGCAGTGAGGAGAACGCGGTGTCTGCAATGTCGGCGGGCCGGTCCGCCCTGCGGATGGGGCCCGCGGAGCTGGTGCAGGCGGCGGCCATGGCCCGCCGCTTCTACCTCGAGGGCAAATCCAAGATCCAGATCGCCGAGGAGTTCGGCGTCAGCCGCTTCAAGGTCGCCAGGGTCCTGGAGACGGCGCTGGAACGCGACCTCGTACGGATCGAGATCCGGGTCCCCGCCGAGCTGGACGCCGAGCGCTCCGACGCGCTCCGCGCCCGCTACGGGCTGCGCCACGCCGTCGTGGTCGAATCCCCGGCCGAGGAGCAGGACGACGCCGCCGACCCGGAGAACCTGGGCGAGGTCGCGGCCGATCTGCTCGGCGAACTGGTGAACGAGGGCGATGTGCTCGGGCTGGCCTGGGGCCGGTCCACCATCCACATGGCGGCGGCCCTGGACCGGCTCCCGCCGTGCACGGTCGTGCAGCTCACCGGGGTGTACGACGCGGGGACCGCCGAGCGCGGCTCGGTCGAGGCGGTCCGGCGGGCCGCACAGGTGTCCGGCGGCGAGGCCCACCCGATCTACGCGCCGATGCTGCTGCCCGACCCGGCCACGGCCGCCGCGCTGCGCCACCAGACCGGGATCGCCCGCGCCTTCGACTACTTCGACAAGGTGACGGTCGCGGCGGTGTCCATCGGCTCCTGGGAGCCCGGCATCTCCACGGTCCACGACATGCTGTCCGACGAGGAGCGGGCGCACTACGCCTCGCTCGGCGTCGCCGCCGAGATGTCGGCGCACCTCTTCGACTCGGAGGGCCGGCGGGTCGGCCGGGACCTCGGCGAGCGCTGCATCACGGTCGAGGCGGACCGGCTGCGCCGGATTCCCGAGGTGGTGGCGATCGCGGGCGGCCAGCGCAAGGCCGCGGCGATCGGAGCGGTGCTGCGGTCCGGGCTGGTCACCAGCCTGGTGACGGACACCGCGGCGGCCGACTACCTGCTGACCGACTCGGCCGCACCGCGCAGGCCCGCGCTGGAGCGGTCCGACCCGGACGGGGAGTGAGCGAAGGACGCAGGGGGTGCGGGCGGTGTCACCGCCCGCACCCCCTGCGTCCTTGATGTTTCAGGCCCGGGTCAGCTCTGCCGGACGCCCAGGACTGTCGCCTCCAGATACTGCTCCGGCTCCTTGTACTGGCTGACGTCGGCCGGGTTGTACCGCGGGGTCTGCCGGGACCAGTCGAGATTGCCGCGCATCCAGCTCCGCATCCCGTCCAGATACGGCTTCAGCATCCAGTTGAGCTGCGGATACGCGGTGAGCAGCTCGGCCTCCGCGGCGAGGAAGCGCTCGGTCTCGGCGGCGATCTCCGCGCAGACGTGGTCGAGCGACTGCTGCTTGCCGTACCCGCGGTGGTGCCGGACCAGATGGACGAGATTGTGGATCTCGCCGAGGACCTGCTCCTTCTCGTACGAGTACACGTCATTGGCCCAGCACACGACGTTGCACGAGGCCTCCAGCGCGATGATGAACCGGGGATCGTTGTGGATCGACTCGGGAGCCTCGATGCCGGCCACGATCTCTATCAGGTCCATGCAGACATGTATCGCACCGGTGTGCCGGCGCTTCTCGATGTACGTCGCCTCGGGCGGGACCACGCCGTCGGCCCGGTTCCCGGCCTCCCAGGTGGTGGCGGTCGTGAGGTACTTCATCAGGTGATAGGTGAAGCGGCGCCGCCACTGCGGTGCGGCGGCCGGCACCGTGCGTTCCCACAGATCGACGAGGGCGACGACAGCGGCCGGCAGCTCCTCGTCCGCCGGTGTGCCGCTGCCGTCGACCACGCACCGCATCAGCTCGACCACGCTCCGCACCCGGTCCGGCCTGCGGCCGAGATGGCCGTCGTCCAGCTGGTCGTCGACGAGAAACAGCCAGACGAACCAGTCGGCGACAAGGTCCAGATTCTTACTGTCGGCGGTCGGGTACACCATGCCTACGAAGGCCCCGAAGTCCGCCTGCTCGAAGCGTTCCCTGGCTGAATCCCGGTGTACCAGGCCGGTGTTGCGGGTCCAGCTGTCGAGATGTGCCCTTACGTGCCCGACGTGCGGGTTCGTGCGCTGGGGGAACGGGCAGTAGATGTCCGGCAGTTCGCTCTCCACGGGCGGGTCGTGATCCTCTCCGGTCGTGCGTATGACGGAAGTTGTGACCAATCCGCCTGTTCCTCCGGGGCGTGTTACTGACCCGCGGGACCTGCGCATTTGAAGCTACCTGACCCCTTGTCACCAGGTCCAGGGATGCTGATCCCGAATGATCGGGATGCCGTGCAGGTAGGGTCTGTGGGTAAGGCAGGTTCCACTTGCCCGGGACTCCCGATCCGGTTCCTCGGAGGAACACACGAACGCGGGAGTCATTTGTTGTGTCTTCGTGGAAACGACCTGCGCCATTTCGTATGAAAAAATGAGTGTTATGCGTTTTCTTGAGCCCGGCACCGGTCGATACACAGAGTCCCCCGCCGTCCCGTACGACCTCACGTACGACGATGTCTTCATGGTCCCGGGCCGGTCGGCGGTCGGATCCCGCCAAGGGGTGGACCTGTCCTCGCCCGACGGCACCGGCACCACCATCCCGCTCGTTGTCGCGAATATGACGGCGATCGCGGGCCGTCGGATGGCCGAAACGATGGCCCGTCGCGGCGGTCTCGTCGTCATCCCGCAGGACATTCCGATCGAGGTCGTCACCGAGGTCATCGCCTGGGTCAAGACACGCCACCTCGTGCTCGACACGCCCATCGTGCTGGCTCCCGGCCAGACGGTCGCCGACGCGCTGTCCCTGCTCCCCAAGCGCGCCCACGGCGCCGGCGTCGTTGTCGACAGCGAGCGGCGGCCCGTCGGCGTGGTCACCGACCACGACCTGACCGGCGTCGACCGCTTCACCCAGCTCTCCGAGGTCATGTCCAAGGACCTGGTGCTGCTCGACGCGGACATCGACCCGCGCGACGCGTTCAACAAGCTCGACGGCGCCAACCGCAAGCTCGCCCCCGCGGTCGACGAGCAGGGCCGTCTCGTCGGCATACTCACCCGGAAGGCGGCACTGCGCGCGACGCTCTACACCCCCGCCACCGACGCGGGCGGCAAGCTGCGGATCGCCGCCGCCGTCGGGATCAACGGTGACGTGGCCGGCAAGGCCAAGCAGCTCCTCGACGCCGGCGCCGACACGCTGGTCGTCGACACCGCGCACGGTCACCAGGAGTCCATGATCAGCGCGGTCCGCGCGGTCCGGGCGCTGGACCCGCAGGTGCCGATCGTCGCCGGCAACATCGTCGCCGCCGAGGGGGTGCGCGACCTCATCGAGGCCGGCGCCGACATCATCAAGGTCGGTGTCGGACCGGGCGCCATGTGCACCACCCGGATGATGACCGGGGTCGGCCGGCCGCAGTTCTCCGCGGTCCTGGAATGCGCCGCCGAGGCGAAGAAGTACGGCAAGCACGTCTGGGCGGACGGCGGCGTCCGCCACCCGCGCGATGTCGCCATGGCGCTCGCCGCGGGCGCGTCCAACGTGATGATCGGTTCCTGGTTCGCCGGGACGTACGAGTCGCCCGGCGACCTCCAGCAGTCCGCCGACGGGCGCTTCTACAAGGAGTCCTTCGGCATGGCGTCCGCGCGCGCCGTGAAGAACCGCACCTCCGACGAGTCCGCGTACGACCGGGCCCGCAAGGCGCTCTTCGAGGAGGGCATCTCCACCTCGCGGATGTTCCTGGACCCGTCCCGTCCCGGCGTCGAGGACCTGGTCGACTCGATCATCGCGGGCGTCCGCTCCTCCTGTACCTACGCCGGCGCGGGTTCCCTCGAGGAGTTCGCCGAGAAGGCGGTCGTCGGTGTGCAGAGCGCCGCCGGTTACGCGGAGGGCAAGCCGCTGCACGCCAGCTGGAATTGATCCCGCGCACCGCACCATCCGTGCCCCTTCAGGCCGTTCGCGCCGGAAGGGGCACGGGCGTTCCGAGGGAGCTCAGGGGCCCTTTCGGAGGGCTCGCGCGGGCCGTTTCGGATGTCCGGATCCGGGTGCCTGAGAACGCTTTCACGCTTTCCAACTCAGTTGAAAATTAAGTAACATGAACCCCAATCAGCTGCCCGCCTCTCTGCGGTAAGGGATCTCATGTCCTTCTTCACTGACCTGGCCCATCAGTACATCGACGGCGAGTGGAGGCCGGGCAAGGGGTCCTGGGACATCATCGACTTCAACCCCTTCGACGGGGAGAAGCTCGCCTCGATCACGGTCGCCACGGCCGACGAGGTGGACCAGGCGTACCGGGCGGCCGAGACCGCTCAGCAGGCCTGGGGCGACACCAACGCCTACGCCCGGCGCACCGTGCTGGAGAAGGCGCTGCGGATCGTCGAGGACCGCGAGGCCGAGATCGGTGACGCGATCGTCGCGGAGCTCGGTGGCACACGGCTGAAGGCCGCCTTCGAGCTGCATCTGGCCAAGGAGTTCCTGCGCGAGTCGATCCAGCTCGCGCTGCGGTCCACCGGGCAGATCCTGCCCTCGCCGACCGAGGGCAAGGAGAACCGGGTCTACCGCGTGCCCGTCGGCGTGGTGGGTGTCATCAGCCCGTTCAACTTCCCCTTCCTGCTGTCGCTGAAGTCGGTCGCCCCCGCGCTGGCACTCGGCAACGCCGTGGTGCTCAAGCCGCACCAGAACACGCCGGTCTGCGGCGGCACCCTGGTGGCGAAGGTGTTCGAGGACGCGGGGCTGCCCGCCGGACTCCTGAACGTGGTGGTCACCGACATCGCCGAGATCGGTGACGCGCTGCTGGAGCACCCCGTTCCGCAGGTCATCTCCTTCACCGGCTCGGACAAGGTCGGGCGGCACGTCGCGACCGTGTGCGCGGCGAACCTCAAGCGTTCCGTGCTCGAACTCGGCGGCAACAGCGCGCTCATCGTGCTCGACGACGCCGATGTGGACTACGCGGTCGACGCCGCGGTGTTCAGCCGCTACGTGCACCAGGGGCAGGTCTGCATGGCCGCCAACCGGATTCTGGTCGACCGTTCGGTGGAGCAGGAGTTCACCGAGAAGTTCGTCGCCAAGGTCGCCTCGCTGCGCGTCGGCGACCCGGCCGACCCGGCGACCCAGATCGGTCCGCTGATCAACTCCACCCAGGCCGAGGCGATCGCCGCGCTCGTCGACCAGACCGTGGAGGCCGGTGCGACCGCACTGCTGCACGGGCGGGCCGACGGCAACCTCGTCAGCCCCTCCGTGCTGACCGGCCTGGCGGCCGACTCGCCGGTGCTGTCCCAGGAGATCTTCGGCCCGGTCGCGCTCCTCGTGCCGTTCGACGGCGAGGACGAGGCCATCCGGATCGCCAACGACACCCCGTACGGGCTGAGCGGCGCGGTGCACACCGGCAACGTCGAGCGCGGTGTCCGGGTCGGGCAGCGAATCCGCACCGGCATGATCCACATCAACGACGGCACCGTCCACGACGAGCCGATCGTTCCCTTCGGCGGCGAGAAGAGCTCCGGCCTCGGGCGGCTGAACGGCGACTCGATGCTCGACGCCTTCACCACCCAGAAGTGGATCTCCGTGCAGCACGGGCGCTCGCAGTTCCCGTTCTGACCCCGTTCCACCTGCGGTGAGCGCGCCCTGCGGGGCGGGCCCGTGGTCTACTTCGGGGGCGGCACCGCCGCCCCCGAACCGGCCGTCGCCCTGGCCGTCACCCGGCCATCGCCATCGCAGAGAAGTGATCCGTACGACGTGCGACTGAACGACCTCGACGAACGCATCGTCCACGCCCTCGCCGAGGACGCCCGCCGCTCCTACGCCGACATCGGCTCGATCATCGGGCTGTCCGCGCCCGCGGTGAAGCGCCGGGTGGACAGGCTGCGCGCCGAGGGCGCGATCACCGGGTTCACCGTACGGGTGGATCCGGCGGCGCTCGGCTGGGAGACCGAGGGGTTCATCGAGATCTACTGCAGCCGCAACACCTCGCCGGAGTCGATCAAGCACGGTCTCGCCCGTTATCCCGAGGTCGCGTCCGCGTCCACGGTGACCGGGGACGCGGACGCGATCGTTCAGGTGTTCGCGGCTGACATGCGCCACTTCGAGCAGGTGCTGGAGCGGATCGCGGGCGAGCCGTACGTCGAGCGGACGAAGTCCGTGCTGGTGCTCTCGCCGCTGCTGCGGCGGTACTCGTCGGGGTCGCCGGGCTAAGGTGCCGCGCCGCAGCCGGATGCCGCGGGTCGGGACGGAGACCTGGGTCACCTTGTTGACCTGCGGGAACGCTGGGCGCAATGAATCGTCGCCCGCGCCCGGTGGGGCGCAACGGATCGACGGTCGGTGCGCAACGGTCGCGCCTTGTCCGGGGGCGATCGCGGACCGTACCGTCAATACGTCCCCGCCCCGCCCGCACCGCCCGAGGTCTGCCATGCCGCCGTTGCGCACCGCCCTGCTCCAGAGCTCCGGACATCCGGGCTCGGTGGCCCGGAACATCGAGGTGATCGAGGACGCCGCACGCCGCGCCGCCGCCGACGGGGCCCGGCTGCTCGTCTGCCCCGAGATGTTCCTGACCGGGTACGCGATCGGGGACGACGTGCCCCGGCTGGCCGAGGCCGCCGACGGGCCCGCCGCGCAGGCCATCGCCGCGATCGCCGCCCGGCACGGGCTCGCCGTTCACTACGGCTACCCGGAGCGGGACGGCGACACCCTGTACAACGCCGCCCAGCTCATCGGGCCCGACGGCGCCGCGCTCGCGAACTACCGCAAGACCCATCTCTTCGGCGGCTTCGAGCAGCAGTGGTTCACCCCCGGCGAGCAGCCGGTCGTCCAGGCCGAGCTGGACGGCGTACGCATCGGGCTCATGATCTGCTACGACGTCGAGTTCCCGGAGAACGTGCGGGCGCACGCCCTCGCCGGCACCGATCTGCTGCTGGTGCCCACGGCATTGATGCACCCCTTCCCGTTCGTCGCAGAGTCCCTCGTCCCGGTCCGTGCCTTCGAGAACCAGCTGTACGTCGCCTACGCCAACCGGACCGGTCCGGAAGGCGAGTTCGAGTTCGTCGGGCTGAGCTGCCTGGCCGGTCCCGACGGCACGGTCCGCACCCGTGCCGGACGCGGCGAGGAGCTCGTCCTCGGGGACGTCGACCCGGCCCTGCTGGCCGCGTCCCGGGCCGGCAACCCGTATCTGCTCGACCGCCGCCCAGGTCTGTACGGCTCCCTCGTCTGAGCCCGCCGCTCCGCTCACTCACTCTTCCCGCAAGGAGTCCGTACCCCATGACGTCCACGGTGCCCACCGCCGTCCAGCACACCGAGGCAGCCCCGCCGATCACCATGTTCGGGCCGGACTTCCCGTACGCGTACGACGACTTCCTCGCACACCCCGCCGGACTCGGACAGATACCGGCGACCGAGCACGGCAGCGAGGTCGCGGTCATCGGCGGGGGGCTCTCCGGGATCATCACCGCCTACGAGCTGATGAAGATGGGGCTCAGGCCCGTCCTCTACGAGGCCGACCGGATCGGCGGACGGCTGCGTACGGTCGAGTTCGACGGCTGCACGGTGGACGGGCAGCCGCTCACCGCCGAGATGGGCGCGATGCGCTTCCCGCCGTCCTCGACCGCGCTCCAGCACTACATCGACCTGGTCGGGCTGGAGACGAAGCCGTTCCCCAACCCGCTCTCCCCGGTCACCCCGTCGACCGTCGTCGACCTGAAGGGCGCGTCGCACTACGCCCGGACGATCGACGACCTTCCGCAGATCTACCGGGACGTGATGGACGCCTGGAACAGCTGCCTGGAGGAGGGCGCCGACTTCTCCGACATGAACCGGGCGATGCGCGAGCGCGATGTGCCGCGGATCCGGGAGATCTGGGCCCGGCTCGTCGAGAAGCTCGACAACCAGACGTTCTATGGCTTCCTCTGCGACTCGGAGGCCTTCAAGTCCTTCCGGCACCGCGAGATCTTCGGCCAGGTCGGCTTCGGCACCGGCGGCTGGGACACCGACTTCCCCAACTCCATCCTGGAGATCCTGCGCGTCGTCTACACCGAGGCGGACGACCACCACCGCTCCATCGTGGGCGGCAGCCAGCAGCTTCCGCTGCGCCTGTGGGAACGCGAGCCGCAGAAGATCATCCACTGGCCGCTCGGCACCTCGCTGGCCTCGCTGCACGACGGGGAGCCGCGTCCCGCGGTGACCCGGCTGAACCGCACCGCCGGGAACCGGATCACCGTCACCGACGCCTCCGGTGACATCCGCACCTTCCGCGCGGCCGTCTTCACCGGGCAGTCCTGGCTGCTGCTCTCCAAGATCGCCTGCGACGACGCGCTCTTCCCGATCGACCACTGGACGGCGATGGAGCGCACCCACTACATGGAGTCCTCCAAGCTGTTCGTCCCCGTCGACCGGCCGTTCTGGCTGGACGGGGCCGTCGACGGCAACGGGGAGCCCACCGGCCGCGACACCATGTCGATGACGCTCACCGACCGGATGACGCGCGGCACCTACCTCCTGGACGACGGCCCGGACAAGCCGGCCAGCATCTGCCTCTCGTACACCTGGTGCGACGACAGCCTGAAGTGGCTGCCGCTCTCGGCGACCGAGCGCATGGACGTGATGCTCAAGTCGCTCGGCGAGATCTACCCGGGCGTCGACATCAGGAAGCACATCATCGGCAATCCGGTGACGGTCTCCTGGGAGAACGAGCCCTTCTTCATGGGTGCGTTCAAGGCCAATCTGCCCGGCCACTACCGCTACCAGCGGCGGCTGTTCACCCACTTCATGCAGGACCGGCTGCCCGCCGACAAGCGGGGCCTGTTCCTGGCCGGCGACGACATCTCCTGGACGGCCGGCTGGGCCGAGGGGGCCGTGCAGACCGCGCTGAACGCCGTCTGGGGCGTGATGACCCAGTTCGGCGGTGCGACCGACGCGGCCAACCCCGGCCCCGGCGACGTCTACGACGAGATCGCCCCGGTCGAACTCCCGGAGGACTGAGCGGGACTACGCGGGCCGGC
Source organism: Streptomyces sp. NBC_01260 (assembly GCF_036226405.1). Lineage (NCBI taxonomy): Bacteria > Bacillati > Actinomycetota > Actinomycetes > Kitasatosporales > Streptomycetaceae > Streptomyces > Streptomyces sp. NBC_01260. Next base: position 7,239,616 of record NZ_CP108464.1, read on the forward strand.
AGACGCTGCGCTGCCGGCCCAGGCCGGAGATCTCGACCTCCATCACATCGTCCGGGCCCAGGTACGGGAAGCGACCGGACAGGGCCACCCCCTGGGGCGTACCCGTGTTGATGATGTCTCCGGGCTCCAGCACCAGGTACTGCGACAGATGGTGCACCAGATGCGCCACGCTGAAGATCATGTCCGCGGTGGAGGAGTCCTGCCGGGGCTCTCCGTTGACATGGCTGGTCAGCCTCAGCTGCTGCGGGTCACCGACCTCGTCGGCCGTCACCAGGACCGGGCCCAGCGGGTTGAACGTGGCGCAGCTCTTGCCCTTGGACCACTGGCCGCCGGACTCCTCCAGCTGGAAGGCGCGCTCGGAGACGTCGTTGCTCACCGCGTAGCCCGCGATGTGGGCGGCGGCGTCGGCGGGGGAGTCCAGGTAGGAGGCGCGGCGGCCGATGACGACGGCCAGCTCCACCTCCCAGTCGGTCTTCCTCGATCCGCGCGGGATGAGGACGTCGTCGTACGGGCCGACGACCGTGTTCGGGGACTTGTAGAACAGGATCGGCTGCTCGGGCGGCTCGGCCCCGGACTCCGCCGCGTGGGCGGCGTAGTTCTGTCCGATGCACAGGAGCGCGGAGGGCCGGGCCACCGGGGCACCGATCCGCTCGCCGGTGATGTCGGTCTCCGGGAGCTTCGGCTCGGCGGGGATCAGGTGCGGATTGCCGGCCAGCGCGGCGAGGAACGCGCCGTCGATGTCGTCGGTGATGCCCGACAGGTCGTAGTGGCGGCCCTCGGGGCAGACGACGACCGGGCGCTCGTGGCCCGGCTCGCCTATGCGCATCAGTCGCATGAAGGGTGGATCTCCTGACGGGTACGGGGGTCGGTACGGGTACGGGGCGGTCAGCGCAGCCGGACGAGGGCGTCGGCGGTGACGGCGTGCACCGGCGGACGCCCGGCGAGCAGTCGCAGCACCTCGTTGACGGCGCTGGTGCCGAGCCGCTGCCGGCACTCGACGCTGCCGGCCGCCTGGTGCGGGGTGAGCAGCACGTTCGGCAGGGAGCGGAAGGGGTGGCCGACGGGCAGCGGCTCGGCGTCGAAGACGTCGATCGCGGCGTCCAGCCGGCCGGTGGTCAGTTCGGCGAGGAGCGCGTCCTCGTCGACCAGCCACGAGCGGGCGGTGTTCACCAGGCCCGCGCCGTCCGGCATGAGCGCCAGCTGTCCGGCGCCGATCATCCGGTGGGTCTCCTCGGTGACCGGCGCGTGCACGGCCACGATCCGGCTGCCGGAGAGCAGCGTCTCCAGCGGTACGGACTCCACGCCGAGCGCCTCGGCGTCGGCGTCGGACAGGAACGGGTCGGTGACGCGCACCCGCGCCCCCATCGCCCGCACCAGCCGGATGTAGGCCCGCCCGGTGCGGGAGGCGCCGATCACCCCGATGTCGCTGCCGTGGATCTCGTGGCGCGGCGGTGCCTCGCTCGCCGCCGCCCAGTCCCGGCCGCCGCGCAGGGCGTGGTCGAAGCGCTGGATGCGGTGGAGCAGCGAGAGGGTGAAGGCGAGTGCGACCTCGGCGACCGGGCGGGCCATCTCGTCCCCGGCCTGGGTGACCAGGATGCCCCGCCTGAACACGTCCTCGGTGACGTAGGGCGCGACCGCCGAGCCGGTGTGCGCGACCAACTCCAGCCGGTCCGCGTGGGCCAGCAGCCCGGCGTCGACCTTGGGCGCCCGCCACGAGGTGATCAGTGCGCGGGCGCCGGGCAGCGCGGCGGCCACCGCCGCCCGGTCCGCGTGGTCGTCGATGACCGTGAGCCGTGCGGCCCGCTCCAGCTCACGCCATACCTCGGCGGTGAAGAACTGGGCGCGCAGGTGCGGCGGTACGGCGACGACCACCCGGGCGGAGCGGTCGGTGGATTCAGGAGAGCCAGGCATCGAGGTGCTCCGCAACGAAGGCGTCATCGGTCAGCCAAGGGTAGGCCGCGGCCACCCGGGTGATCTCCTCGGCCTGTCCGGGGGAGAGCGTCTCGGCCGGGTCCAGGCAGCGGATGTTCGCCAACAGGCCCTGGCGGCGCAGCACTTCGTGCACTCCGGCGATACAGCCGCGGAACGCGCCCCGTACGTCGAAGACCGCGCTGTTGGCGTCGGTCAGCTCGGTGCGGCGGGCCAGGCAGCGGACCATCGCCGCGTGGTCCCCGGCGCGGGCCAGGCGGACGTCGTCGAGCAGGGTCACCGCGGAGCTCGTCCACACCGCCCACTGGCCGAGCAGTCCGCCCGCGAACCAGCGCTGCGGGCCGTTCGCCGTCCCGTACGGGGTGAGCAGGTCGCCGACGATGTCGTCGTCGTTGCCGGTGTACAGCGCCACCTCGCCGGCCCGGTCCGCGGTGGCCACGGCCCGTACGACATCGGCGGTGCGGTAGCGGTCGAACGGGGCGATCTTCACGGCGGCCGTGTTCGGCAGATCGGTGAACGCCGACCAGAAGCCGGGTGACAAGTACCGTCCCCCGACGGCCTCCTGGAGGTAGAAGCCGATCACCGGAAGGACCTCGCCGACCGCCCGCGCCCGTTCCAGCAGCCCCTTCTCGTCCGCACCGGGCACGGCCGGGCTGAGCAGCACCGCGTCGTAGCCGAGCTCGGCGGCGGTGGTGGCCTCGGCGACGGCCTGCGCGGTGTAGCCGCAGGCGCCGGCGACCTTGACGAACGGGCGGCCGGCCTCGGCGTCGATGGTCTCGGCCGCGAGCTCCAGGACGGGCCGGAACAGGCCGACTCCCGGCTCGCGGATCTCGAACTGCGTGGTGTGGACGGCGACGGCGGCACCGCCCGCCCCGGACGCCAGGTAGTAGCGGGTGAGCGCGCGCTGCCGACGTTCGTCGAACGTTCCGTCCGCGTGCAGCGCGAGCGGGTGTGCGGGTATCGCGGCGCCGCGGGCGAGCAGCTCCAGCGCGGGCGTGGACGGGAGGGAAGGTGTGGAGGGAGTGGACATGGAGTGGATCAGAACCTTCCGTCACGTACCTGGAACTTGGTGGGCTTGCCGGACAGCGGCAGCCCGCGCCGCAGCCAGTCGGCCTGCCACTCGACGAGAGTGCGCAGCGCGACGTCCGGGTAGCCGAAGAGGGCGTGGCAGCGGCTCGCGTCGGAGAGCAGCGCGGTGGGCGCCTCCGTACCGGCGAGGACCGGCTCCCGGTCGAACTCCTCGCCGAACCACTGCGCGATGCGGCGTACCGAAGCGGTCTCCGGGCCGGTGAGGTTGAGGGTGAACGCCTCGCCGTCGGTGGCGTGCAGCAGCGAGCGCAGCGCGACCTCGTTGGCGTACCCCTGCCACACCACGTTGGCGTGGCCGGTCGTCACATCGACCGGCTCGCCGGCCTGCACGCGGTACGCGATGTCGGCGAGGACCCCGTAACGCAGGTCCACGGCGTAGTTGAGGCGGATGTTGGCGACCCTGGTGCCGAGGGTCAGCGCCGCATGGCCGAAGATCCGTTCCCGGCCGAGGCACGACATGGCGTACTCGCCGACCGGGCCGACCGGGTCGGTCTCGGTGCAGCCGCCCGAGGAGACCTGCACCAGCGGGTACACGTTGCCGGTGGAGAACGCGGTGATCCGCGAACCCGACCAGCGGCGGGCCACCCGGTCCGGCATCGCGGCGTTCACCGCCCAGGCGAGCGAGGGCGCCCCGGCGGAGCCGAACTTGGCGCCGACCATGAAGACGACGTTCCCGGCATCGGGCAGCCGGGTCAGATCGGCGGCCGGGTCCATCAGGTCGAAGGCGACCGTGCGGACCCCTGTGGCCTCCAGCTCGTCGGCTGCGGCCTTGTCGGACCAGCGGGAGACCGCGTACACGGTCACATCCGTGCGGCCCGCGGCGTCCAGTGCGCGGCGGGCCAGCCGGCACAGGCTGGGCCCCATCTTGCCGCCCGCACCGAGGACCAGCAGATCGCCTTCCAGGCGGCCGAAGTCGGCGACGAGCGCGGGGGAGGGGGTGGCGAGCCGCTCTTCGAGTGCGGCCTCATCGGTGAACATATACCTGGCTATCCCTTGATTCCGGACGCGGTGACGCCCTCGGTGAAGTAGCGCTGGCCCACCATGTACGCGGCGAAGATGGGCACGAACGCGATGACGGAGCCGGAGAGCACCACGTTGAGCGGCACGTTCTGCTGCTGGAGCGAGGCGATGCCGACGGTGAGGGTGCGCATGTCGGTGGACTGGCCGATCACCAGTGGCCACAGGAAGTCGTTCCAGTGCCACAGGAAGACGAAGACCCCGAGCGTGGCGAGGATCGGCTTCAGCAGCGGCAGCACGATCCGGTAGAAGATCTGCCACTCGCTGCACCCGTCGAGGCGGGCCGCCTCGAAGAGTTCGTCCGGCAGTCCCTGGATGAACTGCCGCATCAGGAACACCGCCTGGGCGTTGGCCAGGGTCGGCACGATCAGTCCCCAGTACGTGTCGACGCCGCCGAGCTTCGCGATCATCGCGAAGGTCGGGATCATCGTGACGTGATACGGGACCATCACCATCGACAGGAACGACCAGAACATGGCCTCCCGGCCCGGGAAGCGCTTCTTGGCGAACGCGTACCCGGCGAGCGAGGCGAGCAGCAGCACGCCGACGACCGAGACGACCGAGTACATCAGCGTGTTGAACAGCCAGCGCGGCACGTCCTGGGCGCCCATGACGGTGTCGTACGCCTCGCCGGTCAGCGGCCAGGGCAGCAGACTGCCGGGGAAGTCGACCGCGGCGGACGGCTTCAGCGAGAGCACGACCATCGCGTAGAACGGGAAGACCGTCACGATCGCGGCGAGCGTCAGCAGTGCGCCGCGCGCGAGCCGGCCGGTCCGGGTGGAGCGCATTCCGTACGGGACGGTGTCCTGCTCGGAGAGCTTGCGCAGCTTGCGTTCGGCCCGGCGCGCGGCCCGGTCCGGGGGCGCGGAGGCCTTGCGGACGGGCGGGGCCTTCATCTCTTCGGGTGCTGCGGTCATGGTCACTGGTCCTTCCCGATCACGAGCCGCTGGATCACCGCGACGACCACGGTCAGCACGAAGAGCGCGACACCGATGGCGGAGGCGTAACCCAGGTCGAAGTACTTGAAGCCCGCGTCGTAGAGCTGGAAGACGAGCGTGTAGCTGGCGTTGGCGGGCCCGCCGCCCGTCATGGTGTAGACGGCGTCGAAGACCTGGAACGAGGCGGTCGTCTCGATCACGGCGAGGAAGAACAGGGCGGGCTTGAGCTGCGGCAGCACGATGTAGCGGAACCGCTGCCAGGGGCCGGCCCCGTCGGTGAGGGCGGCCTCCTCCAGCTCGCGCGGGATGTCCTGCATCCGGGCGAGCAGGATGAGCATCCCGTAACCGAAGCGGGACCAGACGCCGACGAGCGCGAGCGCGGGAAGCACCAGCACGTCGTCGGAGAGCCAGGAGCCCTCGGACATCCCGAACCAGCCCATCAGGGTGGACCACGGGCCGCCGGTCGAGAAGATCCAGACGAAGACGGTGGCGGCCAGCACCAGCGAGGTGACGACCGGCAGGAAGAACACCGAACGGAAGAACTTGGCGCCGCGGAACGCGCGGCGGGTGATCAGCGCCAGGGACACCGACGCGATGAGCGTGCCCGGCACGGCGATCACGGTGTAGAGCACCGTGACCTTCAGCGCCTGCCAGAACAGCGGGTCGGCCCACAGGCGGGTGAAGTTGTCGAGCCCGATGAAGCTGCCGCCGCCGGTGAGGGAGTAGTCGGTGAAGCTCATCAGCACGCCGGCGACACCCGGACCGAACCGGAAGGCGAGGAAGAGCAGGAAACAGGGGAGGACGAAGAGCAGGCCGATCCGGGCCTCGCGGCGCGCCTGCGGCCCGCTGCGACGGCCCCGGCGGGTGGGTTCCGCGACGACTGCCACGGGGATCTCCTTGCGGTACGGGGGGATTGCGGTGGATCGGGGGATGTGCCCCCGGGGGGTGCGGGGCCGTGGTCCGGGTTCGGCCGGACCACGGCCCCGCAACGGTCAGCGGCCGAGCATCGCCTGCGCGGCCTTCTGCGCGGCGTTCAGCGCGTCCTGCGGGCTCTTCTTGCCGAGCAGCGCGGCCTGGATCTCCGGGGCGAGCACGCCCTGGACCTCACGCGCCTTGTCCTGGAGCGGGCCCACGTCCATGCTCGGCAGGGTGGCGCCGACGGCCGTCTGCAGAGCGTCGTCCGGGTACAGGTCGCCGCCGGACTTGCGGGCCGGGAAGTAGCCGGCGGCCTTCTGCAGTCCGGCCGCGTTCTTCGACTCGGCGACGAAGTTCAGCCAGTCGCCGGTGTTCTTCTTGTCGGCGCCCTTCAGCATCGACAGGGCGCCCACGGTGCCGTATCCGACCGACGCGGTGTCCCTCAGTGGCGGCTGGACGACGATGTTCTCCTTGCCCCAGAAGGGCTCGACGTCCGCCGGGGTGTTCTGCCAGGTGCAGGCGACCTTCCCCTTGGCGGTCGGGGTCTGCTCCAGCTTCGGGGTGGTCGTGACCAGGTCCCGGTCGGTGTAGCCGCCGTCGACGAGCTTCTTCAGGTACGTCAGGGCCTTGACGCCGGCCGCGTCGTTGAAGGTGACGTTCTTGCCGTCCTCGGAGAAGACGTCGCCGCCGGCCTGCCAGAGCAGCGGGTAGAAGGTCATGTTCAGTGTCTGCTGGGTGTCACCGCTGTAGCTGGTGGCGTAGTAGCCCTTCTTCTTCAGCTTCGGGGCCAGCGCCTGAAGATCCGCCCAGCTCGACGGGTAGGTCTTCTCACCGATCGCGGCGAACACGCGCTTGTCGCAGATCAGCGGGTTGGCGCTGGTCAGGATCGGAGTGGCGACCGGCTTGCCGTCGACCGTGACGGACTTCAGCGCGAAGTCGGTGTAGTCCGACTTGGCGGAGGCCGGCATGTACTCGTCGGCCGGGACGATGTTCTTGGCGTACTTCGGCAGCTGGTCCGGGATCAGGTAGACCGCGTCGGGGCCCTTGCCGGAGGCGATCGCGGTGGCCAGAGCGGTGTCGCGGTTGGCCCACGGGAAGGTCTCCACCTTCACCTTGACGCCTTCGTGCTTGTTCTCGAACGCCTTGACCAGGCCGTCCCAGTAGGCCTTGTTCTTGGCCTCGTCGAAGATGACCGGGTAGGTCCACATGGTCACGGTGTTGTCGTCGCCGCCGCTGCCGGAACACCCGGCCAGCACACCGGCGGCGAGCGCGGTGGCCAGAACGGGGGCGGCGAGGGCGCGGACTCTGGAACGGCGGGTGAGCAGACGGGACATGAGGTGGTCCTCCGGGAACCTGAGGCGGGGCGGGGAAGAGGGCCTGGTCCGAACGACTGGCCCTTCAGGGGATGTCACGTGGCCGGGACCGTCTGGACGGTGCCGGTGTGCCGGGCGCGTTCGGCGGCGAACGCCGCGAGATGGCTGCCGAGCGAGGTGGCGGGGCCGGAGCGGACGGCCCCGGCGTCACCGGTGGCGACGGCGGTGACGAACGCCTCGACGAGTGCGGCGTCCCCGCCGCCGTGCCCGTCGGCCGCGTTCGAACCGGACGCGCCGATTTCGTGGACGGTGGACTCGCCGGTCCGGAAGTCCTGCACCGTGACCCGCTCACCGTCGCCGATGAGCCAGCCGTGCGAGCCGAAGATCCGGGTCTGGCGGTGGGTCTGCTCGGTGAACGCGACCATCTGGAAGGTCGCGGTCACCCCGTCCGTCAATTGCATGGCGAGGACCTGGTGGTCCACCACGTCGTTGTCACTGCGGTACGCGCAGACCCCGTAGGGGCCCTCGCGCAGGGCCCGCACGAGCCCGGCCTCGTCGGTCGCCTCGGTGACATGGGTGACCGGCCAGACCGCGCCCTTCTCGCGCAGCGTCGGCATGTACAGCTTCAGCGCGCTGTACGGGCAGCCGGACTCGACCGCACAGTCGAGGCAGCGGTCGGCGGACCCGGCCGGGGCGTTCTCGGGCCGGAAGTGCTTCAGTCCGCCGAAGCCGGTGACCTGCTCGATCCGGCCGCCCATGATGTACGTGATCCAGTCCAGGTCGTGACAGGACTTGGCGAGCAGCATCGGGGAGGAGTCCTTCTCGCTGCGCCAGGGCCCGCGCACATAGCTGTGGGCGTAGTGCCACCAGCCGACCGGCTCCAGATGGTCGAGCGAGACGAGCTGCCCGAGCACACCGGAGTCCACGACGTCCTTCACCAGGTCGGTGTACGGGGTGTACCGCATGACGTGGCAGACGGCGAACAGCACCCCGGCCCGCTCCACCCCCTCGACGATCCGCCGGGTCTCCTCCTCGGTCGGGGCGAGCGGCTTCTCGGCGAGGATCGCGTAACCGGCCCCGGCCAGCGCCAGCACCGGCTCCACGTGGAAGCGGTCCTGGGTGGCCACGATGACGGCGTCGGCGATGCGGTTCTCGACGAGCGGCCGCCAGTCGTCGAATTCGACGGGTGCGCCGGCGGCGGCCCGCGCCGCGGGGCGCGGATCGGCGACGGCGACGAGTTCGGCGCGCTCCGGGTGCGCCTTGATCCACTCGGCGTACGTCAGACCGCGGTTGCCGGCGCCGACGAGTGCGACGCGTACGGGCCGGCCGGTGATCGGGGTATGCGTGGACACGGGGAATCCCTGGTACTCGATGGGCGGGGTGGTCAGAAGCGCAGCGTGGCCGCGGTGTGGGCGACGCGGTCGCCCTCGTCCGGGAGCGCGGTGCGCTCGGTGCCGTCCTCGACGCAGCCGGTGTGCAGCAGATGGCTGGAGCCGCCGAACGCCGCGGGCCGCAGTTCGAGCCGGCCACCGGTGAAGGTGGAGCCGGTGGCCCGGTAGTGGTTGGGCCCCTCGGTGAGCAGCACATGGGCGGTGCCCTTGGGCGCGGTCGAGTCGAGGCCGCCGAGCTGCCAGTCGACGGTGCGTCCGGAGCCGGTACGGGCGAGCAGGGCGCCGTCCTTGTTGGTGCCGGACAGCCGCGTCCCGTCGATGCGCAGCCGCTGGTCCTTCGCCGAGGTCAGCTTGAGACCGGTGTCGCGGAGCTCGCCGCCGAGGACGGTGATGTCGGTGTGCGCGAGCGAGACCGGGGCGGTGTCCTGGGAGCCGGTCAGCGTGCACTGGTCGACGACGAGCGGCCCGGTTCCGTTGAACACCGCGCCGTCCACGCCCTTCAGCGTGGTGCGCTGGAGGGTGAGCGGGGCGGTGACGTTGGACTGGGTGATCTCCGCGCCCGCGGTGAAGGCGAAGGAGGAGTCGGCGATCACGTTGGGCCGGGCGGACAGGTCGGAGGCCCGGGAGACGATCAGCGGACCCGTCGCCGTACAGCCCCGCATCTGCACGCCGTCCGCGTTGACCCAGAGCATTCCTGAGCCGTCCAGGGACTTCTTGCCGATGACCAGGACGTCCTCAAGGGTCAGATCGGTGATCTTGACGCGGGCCACGAACCAGGAGCAGGCGTGCCGGCGTACGGTGATCCGCTTGGCCCGGCCGCCCCAGGCCGCGCCCGAGTTGGCGAACGTCATCAGGCCGGAGTTGCCGGTGTAGGTGAGGTCGTGCTCGAACTGGCCGTGCGTCACGAACGGGCCCTCGTTGTCACCGTCGCCGTGGCAGTTGGTGACGTAGCAGTAGGCCGAGGCTGTGAAGTCGTTGAGGTGACGGGCGTTGGAGGTGTGACAGTCCTCCACGTGCCCGTACAGGCAGTAGATCTGCTGCGTGAGGTAGCCCGCGCCGCCGTAGGTGACGGACTTCGGGTTGGTCAGCGAGCACTGCTCGGTGCGGTAGTACGTGCACCAGCGGCGCATCACCACCGGCCAGAACGTGCCGATGGCCTCGATCCCGGAGACGTCGCAGCGCACCGCGTACTCGTAGGCGACCGGGTGCGAGCCGGTCATCTCGTCCTCGCCCCAGCCCTCGAAGACCATGTTGCGCACATGGGCGCGGTCGACGGGCTCGACACGGGTCCAGGTGAGCGTGCGGCCGGCGGCCAGGTCCCAGCCGATCTGGTAGTTGACCCGGATGTGCGTGGAGTCGACGACATCGGTGACCTGGACGAGCCGCTGGATCTCCTTCTCGTACTTCCCCGACAGGGCGTTGATCTCCACGGACCACCACTGGCCGACCGAGAACGCCGCCGAGTCGCCGACCTCGAAGAGGTCCGAGAGATCCGGCATCGGTGCGCTCAGCGTGTGGGTGACGGTGGTGTTCGTGGGGGTGCCGCGGAAGGAGAGGACGGCGCCGAAGGGGTTGTCGTGGGTGTTCTTCTCGATGCCTTCGGTGTGGAGGTGGTGGCCGCCGAAGTCGAGTTCGATGTTGGAGCGGTTCCAGAGGTGGCGTTTGGTGAGGAGGAGGTCGGTGTGGGCTTCGATGCGGTGGACGGTGGGGTCGGCGATCATCGCGTCGAGTGCGGCGTCGGCGGGTGTGGTGGCGTCGTGGTGGCCGAAGGTGCGGAAGTCGAGGGTGCCGGTGTGGAGCTGGTGCCAGCGGCCGGTCTTGCTGGTGTGGGTGGGTGCGATGACGGTGCCGCCGTTGTGGGCGGTGGTGGACTTCTTGTCCCAGCGCAGGGCCATCGCGCCGCCGTCGCCGGGGGTGTGGTAGCCGGCGAGGAGGATCTGGGTGCCGTGGTCGAGCGGCTTGGTGTTCAGGGCGCGCAGTTCGGCGACGGTGTCGAGGCGTAGTACGTCGCCGGTGTGTGCGGGTGCGGCCTGGGCCGGGGCGGTGGCCACGGCCGAACCGGCCATGACCAGACCGGCGAGACCCGAGGCCCGCAACAGATTCCGGCGGGACGACGCAGGGGTGTGGTGGTGCGGAACGCTCATGCGGACTTCGCCTTCCGAGAAGCGCGACAAGTGAGGGAGCGTTCCTGCGGTGGACTGCCATGAGGCGGATGGCTGAAAAGGGTTCGGCCGTCTGATGTTCGCGACGCGGTGGGCAGGCGTCGGAATCGGACCGGGAGGGGTAAATCGGCGGTGACGGGTGAGTGTCACCGCGGTTGGCAGGGAACCTACGGCGGGTTGTGCCGATCGGTCAAGACCCGATTTCGTCGGAATGCGATGCCGCGGTGTCCGACGGGTCGTCCTCCGGGGCGTCCACCCAGCCCAGGGAGACGCTGATCCGGCGGGCCGAGTCCCGCACCTGGCCGCCCAGTTCCTGGTAGCGCCAGGCCGGCAGGCCGAGCTTGAGACCGGTGATGGAGACGGCCCCGGCACACACCGAGCGGTCGTCGAACACCGGTGCGCCGATGCAGATGATGCCCTCGGCGTCCTCCTCGTCGTCCAGGGCGTAGCCGACCCGGGCGATGTCGCGCAGATGGGACAGGAAGGTCGCCGGGTCGGTGATCGTGCGGGACGTGCGCCGGGGCAGCCCGAACCGCTCGACGATCGAGGCCGCCTCGCCCGGCGGCACCGCCGAGAGCAGTGCCTTGCCCAGGCCCGTGCAGTGCGGCAGCTCGCGCTGGCCCATCCGCAGATCGAGCCGGACGCGCTGGTCGAGCTCGACCTGGTCCACCACGACCGCGTGGCCGTCCTCGGGCACGGCGAGCCTGGAGGCCATGCCGGTGGCCCGGGTGAGCTCGCGCAGGACGGGGTGGGCGACCCCGCGCAGCGAGACCTGGGACCTGGCCCGGTCGCCGAGCCTGGCCAGGCTCATGCCGAGCCGGTAGCGGCGGTTCATGCCCTCGCCGTCGTCCGAGACGAGGCCGTAGGCGCGCAGGGTCTGGAGCATGCCGAAGGCGGCGCTCTTGGAGATGGAGCAGACCTGGCCGACCTCGGTGACGCTCATGCCGTTGCCCTGCGAGGGGGCGGCGAGCGCTTCGAGGATGTCGGCTGCCCTGGCCACGCTCTTGACCCAGTACTTCGGTTCTTCTGGGGCAGCACTGTTCGTCATAGCAGAACAGCCTAGTGCCTCTGGGGTCCCGGGGCGTACGTCAGAGTCAAGGAAAGCCCGGAATTGGGGCCTTGAGTGGCTGAAAGGGGGTTGACCGGCCCCTGAGGCGGACGTAATATCCAGGCACTGTTCTGCTCTACAGAACAGTGTTCTGAAAATGCGAAACGCAGTACCGAGCACCACGGATCACCTCTTCCTGCGGCGACTGCCGGGCGGATGGCGCCAGGGACTCACGGGCCGGGCAGGGCCCGCGAAAACCGACGACTCTCGACGCAAGGAGCAAGCACCATGAGTTCAGGCCCGGTAGGCAACGAATCCGGAGCCCGACTCGCCGAACGCGCCCGCCAGGTCGTACCCGGCGGCGTGAACAGCGGTCAGCGCAGTGTTCCCGGACTGACCGACCTGGTCGTCACCGGGACCGACGGCGCACGGTTCCGTACCGCCGACGGACGCGAGTACACCGACTTCCACTCGGCGTTCGGCCCGCCGCTGCTCGGCCACAACGACCCCGACGTGGCCCGCGCCACCGCGGAGGCCGGCGCCACCCTCGGTCACATGGGTGTCGGCGTCACCGAGGGCGAGGTCCTCCTCGCCGAACAGCTCACCGAGCTGATCCCCTCGATCGAGAAGGTGCTGCTCACCAGCACCGGCAGCGAGGCGACGTTCCACGCGCTGCGGGTCTCCCGCGCCGCCACCGGCCGCCGCCTCGTCGTCAAGTTCCAGGGCTGTTACCACGGCTGGCACGACTCGGTCAGCCTCAACGTCATCTCCGCGCCCGAGAAGGTCGGCGGCCACGACCCGATCTCGACCGGCATCCTGCCCGAGGTCCTCGAAGCCACCCTCGTCCTGCCGTTCAACGACAGCGAGGCCGTCCGGCGCACCTTCGCCGAGCACGGCTCCGACATCGCCGCCGTCATCGTCGAACCCGTCCCGCACAACGTCGGCGCGCTCCTGCCGTACCAGGAGTTCCTCACCACGCTGCGCGAGGAGACCACGAAGGCCGGCAGTGTCCTGATCTTCGACGAGGTCATCACCGGCTTCCGCCACGGCCTCGGCGGCTGGCAGCAGATCTCCGGCGTCACCCCCGACCTCACCACCCTCGGCAAGGCCATCGCCAACGGCGCCCCCGTCGGCGCGATCGGCGGCCGCGCCGACCTGATGGACCTCTTCTCCACCCGTCCCGGCGCCCCGGCCTTCTTCGCCGGCACGTACAACGGCCACCCCTCCGTCGTCGCCGCCGCCCTCGCCACCCTGCGCAAGCTCCGTGAGGAGCCGGTCCACGACCACGTCTTCCGGCTCGGCGGCCGGGTCCGCAGCGAACTGACCGGACTGTACGAGCGCCTCGGCGTCCCCGCCGTCGTCACCGGCTACGGCTCCGTCTTCGTCAGCTACTTCATGCCGGGCGAGGCCCCCCGCACCTACGCGGACCTGCTGAACAACGACGCCTCGCTGTTCGTCGGCTACCGCCGCAAGCTCCTGGAGCACGGCCTGTTCGAGCTGCCGCTCAACCTCAAGCGCAGCCACATCAGCTACGCGCACACCGACGCCGACGTGGACCGCCTCATCGAGGGCACCGAGGCCGCGGTCAAGGCCGTCCTCGCCGACGGCGGCGCCCGCGACCTGGAGAACACCTCCACCATGGGTGGAGCGACCCGCTGATGCTGACCGTCAACCGCACCCGCCCGCCCGGCCCCGCCGGCCGGATCACCCGCGTCGAGACCCTGATGCTCGGCACCTCATGGCGCGACTTCGGCTACGTCCGGGTCCACACCGACGAGGGCCTGTCCGGCATCGGCGAGATCACCCACCCCTACCGGGTGGGCGAGGTCTGCGCGCTCACCGAGGCCATCGCCCGGCGGCACCTGATCGGTGCCGACCCCTTCGACGTCGAGGAACTCTGGCTCCGCGTCTACCAGGGCGACTTCCTGCGCGGCGGCGACATGGGCGGCGTCGCCCTGTCCGGCCTCGACCAGGCGATGTACGACCTGATGGGCAAGGCGCTCGGCGTCCCCGCCTACCGGCTGACCGGCGGCGCCTGCCGGGACGACGTCCGGGTCTACGCCAACGGCTGGTACACCGGGGAGCGCGAGCCCGAGACCTTCGCCGCCAAGGCGAAGGAGACGGTCGCGAAGGGCTTCACCGCCCTCAAGTTCGACCCGTTCGGCCCCGGCCTGCACGAGCTGGAGCGCGCCGAACTGCGCCGCTCCATCGACCTCGTGGCCGCCGTCCGGGAGGCCATCGGACCCGACATCGACCTCTTCATCGAGGGACACGCCCGGTTCGCCATGCCGACCGCCGCCCGGCTGGTGCGGGAGCTCGAGCCCTTCGACATCGGCTGGTTCGAGGAGCCGATGCCCTGGACCCACATCGAGCGGTACGCCGAACTCCGCCAGCGCGCGGCGTTCCCCATCTCCGGCGGCGAGCACTTCCACAACCGCTACGAGTACAAGCAGCTCTTCGCCACGAACGCCGTCGACATCATCCAGCCCGACCTCTCCATGGCCGGCGGCTTCACCGAGGTGCGGAAACTCGCCGCGATCGCCGATACCCACGGCATGCTCGTGGCCCCGCACAACTCCAACTCCCCGCTCTGCACCACTGTCTCGGTGCACGCGGCGCTCGGAATCCCCAACTTCAAGATCCTCGAAACCTTCGACGGGCTGCTGGAGCCGTTCGTCTTCGACGCACTGAAGGGCACCCTTCCGATGGAAGGCGGCCGCATCGGCCTGCCGACCGCACCGGGGCTCGGCGTCGAACTCGTCGACGAGGTCTTCGAGGAACACCCGCCCAGCCACCGCTTCTGGAACATGTTCGCGGACGGCTGGGAGAAGCGGAACCGCACATGATCGTCGACGTCCACTCCCATCTCTTCCGGCACAGCCACGACTTCACCGACCCGTTCAGCTCCGACTCCGCCCGCGCCCACGCGGGCGAGGTCGACCTGACGGTGAAGTGGGAGGAGTACGCCGCCACCGCACCCGAGTCCACCCGCACGATCGTCGTCGGCGGCAAGGCGCGGCGCAGCGGGCTGTGGGTCGACGACGCCGCCGTGTCCGCCTACGTCGGAGAACACCCCGACCGGCTCATCGGCTACCTGGCCCTCGACCCCACCCAGCCCGGCTGGCAGGACGAACTCCGCTACGGCCACCAGGAGCTGGGACTGCGCGGCATCAAGCTGATGCCGATGTACGCGGGCTTCGACCCGGCCGCCGAGGAGTACGACGAGCTGTACACGTACGCCGAACGGCACGGGCTGCCGCTCCTGGTGCACACCGGCACGACCTTCGTGTCCAGCGCACCGCTGGAGTGGGCGATGCCCCGCCACCTGGACGCGGTCGCCATCCGCCATCCCGAGCTGCGGATGGTCCTGGCCCACCTCGGCCACCCCTTCGAGGGCGAGTGCATCGCGGTCATCCGCAAGCATCCGCATGTGTACGCCGACCTCAGCGCCCTGCACTACCGGCCCTTCCAGCTCTGGCACAGCCTCCGGCTGGTCCAGGACTACGGGGTCTTCCACAAGGTGCTGTTCGGCAGCGACTACCCGTTCACCACGGTCGACGACTCGGTGAAGGGGCTGCGGGAGATCGCCCGCATCCCTGGCATTCCGGGGCTGCCGCCGCTGGACGCGGACGCGATCGAGGAGATCATCCACCGGCCCTCGCTCGATCTGCTGGGCCTGAACGGCTGACCGGGCCGTTCCCACGAACTGCCGGTACGGTGCCCGGGTTCATCCCCCTGTCCGCGGGCGCCGGCCGGTAGCCGGGCCGCCGCGCAACCACCCAAGTGTCCCCGCGCGGCGGCCCGGACCCGTCCGGCGGACCAGGGCCGGTCCCACCCCCTGTTCCGCATCTCTCCGCTGGAGGAATCCCGCCATGACCGCAGCCGTCCCGCCCCGCGGAACCGACCGCTTCGACCTGACCGGCCGCACCGCGGTCGTGACCGGGGCCGCCCGGGGCCTGGGCCGGTCCTTCGCCGTCGGGCTCGCCGAGGCGGGTGCCGACCTGGTGCTCGTCGACCTGCCCGGTGCCGAGGGCGTGGCCGAGACCGCTGCGGCGGTCGAGGCGCTCGGGCGGCGCTGCCGCACCTATGGCCAGGACCTCGCGGACATCGAGGCGCTGCCCGGCTTCGTGGACGCCGTACGCGCCGAGACCGGGCCGCTGCACATCCTGGTCAACAACGCGGGCACGGCGGCGCTGGAGCGCTTCAACGAGATCACCCCGGCCAGCTGGTCGCACATCATGCGGGTCAACGTGGACGCGGTGTTCTTCCTCAGCCAGCGCGTCGCCGAACACATGACGGCGGATTCCGTCGCCGGCCGCATCATCACCATCACCTCGAAGAACGCCCTGGTGGCGGAGGCCGGACTGGCCCACTACAACGCCTCCAAGGCCGCCGCCCAACTGCTCACCGAGACCCTGGCGGTCGAACTCGCCCCGCACGGCATCACCGCCAACACCCTCGCCCCCGGCATGGTCGAGACCCCCATCGACGGCGAATTCCCCTTCGACCGGGAGGCCTTCGAGTCCGCGTACCGCGAGCGCATCCCGCTCGGACGGTATGCCGAGCCCGACGAGTGCGTGGGCGCCCTGCTGCTGCTCGCCTCGGACGCCGGGGCGTACCTCACCGGGGCGCGGATCGTCGTGGACGGCGGGGTGCTGGCCGACCAGATGCCGCGGATGCGCTTCATGCCGCCGTACCGCAACACGATCTGACCGCGACCGCGCGGCAGTCGGTTCCCTTCAGGTCCCATCGAGCACGCATCGACAACGCGAGGAGTACCTCCGTCATGTCCGCCAACGCATCGTCCCGCCGGAATCTGTTGCGGGCCTCGGGTCTCGCCGGTCTGGTCATGGCCGGTTCGGCCGTGGCCACCGCCCCGGCCCAGGCCGCACCCGCACACACCGGCGACGTACTGCGCCTCGACACCGTCGCCGAACTGCGCGCCCTGAACACCAAGCCGCTCGACCACGGCACCCAGATCCTCCTCGCCGGCTACCACACCCCCGGCGACGGCGGCGCGATGGCCCTGCGCTGGGACAAGAAGTCCACCACCGCCCACAACGGCGGCACCGTCATCGCACCCACCCACACCAGCAAGACCGGCCGCTGGCACCAGCTCCACACCGGCACCCTCGACTTCCGCACCTTCGGCCACCACGACGCCACCACACCCGCCGACGCCGCACTCGACGCGATGATCGCCGACCCCACCGTCCACCGCATCGAAGCCCACACCGACCTCCTCCTCACCAAACGCCACCTCTGGAACCGCTCCAACATCGAACTCGACTTCGGCGGCCACCATCTCCACACCGAAGGCATCGAGAAGAACACCCACGACAACCCCTTCGGCGCCGTCCTCTCCTTCCGCGGCACCCCCACGAACACCACCGTCACCCACACGCTCTCCGGCAAGGTCATCGAACTCACCGACACCTTCCCGGTCCCCGACGCGAAGGCGTTCGCGGTCGGCCAGTGGTGGTCCGTGCAGGTCGGCCCGGTCAAGGGCGGCGGCGGTGACGAACGCGAGCTGCAGAAGCTGGTCGAGATCACCGAGATCATCGACGCGGGCCACATCCGGATCGGCTACCTCAACGGCTGGGAACTCGCCGAGGGCCGCACGCTCACCTGGACCCGCATCGAGCCGGTCCGAAACACCCACATCCGCAACATGGTCTTCGAGGGCGCGGGACCCGACGAGTACACCGGCTCCCACCCCGTCAGCTTCGAGTACGCGGTCGGCTGCGACGTCTCCGGCATCCACGCCACCGGTACGTTCTGGCCGGTCATCATGCGCCGCTGGTGCACCCGCTTCCGTACCGAGGACTGCTCGCTGAAGAACCCGCCCACCGTCGAGTACGGCGGCGCGGGCTACCTCACCCAGCAGATCTACTGCCTGTACGGTCGGGTCGCCGACTGCACGACGAGCAATGTGCGCCATCTCAACGACCTCACCGCCTCCGCCTACTGCACCGTCGTGAACTGTCACGGCGACGGCGACGACGCGGGCGGCAACCCGTTCACCACCCACGGCCAGTACGAGCACGATCTGCTCTTCGACGGCAACTCAGGGCTGATGGACATCGCGAACTCGGGTGCCCAGTGGGGCATTTCCGCCAAGCGGATCACCGTGCGCAGACATGTCTGCTCCTGGTTCACCGCCAACACGAAGATCACCGATCTGACCCTCGAAGACATTACGGTGATCGCGCGCCCGACCTTCGACCAGGCCGGCACCCTGACCGTGAACGCCGACGGGGCCCAGGTGCGCGGCTGCACCGCGAAGACCTTCGCGGTCGCCCAGCGCTCGGACCGCTCCACCCGGCCGACCACCATCAGCGACTGCTCCTTCGAACCGCCCGCCGGCGCCGTCCTCGTCCAGACCCCGGTCACCGCACCCGTCCACTTCGTGCGCTGCACGTTCAAGGGCGTCGACGGCCTCGTCCTGCGCGGTGCGGGCCCCGTCCACCTCACCGACTGCACCGTCACCGGCGCCGACGACGCGGCCCCCCTCTCGGTCGGGTCGGCGGATCTGCGGGTCGACGGCGGTACCTACCACAACACCGGCATCGAACTCAGCGGTGTGCGCGACCAGCGGATCACCGTCACCGGCGGCACCCGGCTCACCGGCGGAAACAAGACCAAGGCGCTGCTCGGCCGGGCGGCCGGCTCCGGGAGCACGACCTGGGACCTCACCGGTCTCAGCAGCACCGCCTCCGGAGCGGACACCGCGCATGTCCGGATCGCCGACGGCACGAACCACTACGCGGCGACCGGGAGCCGCTTCACCGGCGGCGTCCTCCACCTCGCCCCGGACGCCCTGGACTCGGTCCTGCACACCTCGTGCGTGGAGGACGGCACGCGGCGCAGCGCGATGCCCGAGGACGGCGACCGGGTGCGCACCGACGGGAACCTGATCCTGTGAGCGCCACCGTCCGCACCGCCACCGCGGCCGACGATCCGGCCCTGTCCGCCCTGTGGAAGCGGTGCTTCGAGTCCCCGCACCTCGCCGCCCTGCACGCGCTCGACCCGGACCGCCACCGGCACACGTTCGTCGCGCAGAACGACGCGGGGGACGGCATCGACGCGGTTGTCGTCTATGTACCGAGGCTGATCCGGGACGCGGACGGCACCCCGCAGCGCGTCGGCGGGATCGGCAGCGTGGCGACCCGCCCCGAATCCCGGGGACAGGGGCTGGTGCGACGGCTGCTGGTGGCGGCGGAGCGCACCATGACGGCCGAACAGTGCGCCTGGTCCCTGCTGTTCACCGGCACGCCCGGCGTCTACCGGGGCTCGGGGTGGCAGGAGTTCGCGAGCACGTACACCGAGGGGACGCTCGTCCCCTCGCCCGCCGACACGTCCGCCGCAGGGGCGTTCCGGGTCCGTGGCGCCACCGCGCGGGACGCCGTGGAGGTGGCCGCGCTGCACCACGCGTACAACGCGAAGCGGGCGCTCAGCTCGCTGCGGGCCCCCGATGACTGGGCGGTGCGCGTCCCCGCCTGGTACGGCACGATCGACCGGTCGCTCGTGGCGCAGGATCCCGTTTCGGGCGCGATCGCCGGCTGGATGGTGGCCGGGCACGAAGGGGACTGCGTGCAGGTGCGCGAGTTCGCGGGATCGGACGAGTGCCTGGGGTCGCTGCTCGCCGCCGTCGGCTCCCGGGGCCGGGCGGCGGGGCTGACCCTGGCCCGGGTCCGGATTCCCGTCACTCCCGGCGTGCGGGCCGCGCTCCCCGGCCTGCTGACGGACGCCCGGCAGGTGACGGAACACGTGGGGATGGCACGGCCGCTGCACGCCACGGCGGAGTCGGTGCGGGCCACGGTCACGGCGCCCGGCGCGGTCCACTGGTACGGCGACTGCTTCTGAGCCCCGCCCGGGGCCCGAGGCACCCCAACTCCTCCAACCGCGCCATGGGAGTGGCCTCCCGCCCGTAGGCTCGCCGTGGCGCCGGGCGGGCGGCGCCACGGGGCGGCGGAGGGGAACGAGGAGTGCCGGGCGTACGCACACAACGCCGGATCGCGCAGAGGCAGTTCAGGGAACGCAGACAACGCGCGCGCCGTCGGGCCATGGTCGTCGTCGCCTCCGCGGTGGTGGCCGTCGGTACGGCGGCCGGGGTGATCTCGGCCGTCGCGGGGGAGGGGGAGCGGGCCACCGCCCGCCCCGGCACCACCGCGTCGCCGACCGTGGCACCGCTGCCCGCGGTGCCCAGCGCGACGACGACGCCGGACCGGCCGGCCTCATCGGCGCCCGCCGCCCCGCAGCCGCCCCGGTCGCGGGAGCCGGCCCCGCCGCGGGCGTCCCGCAGCGCTGCCGTCCCGTCCGGCGGCCGGCTCTACCGCCACCCCGGCTCCCAGGTCCTGGACTGGGTCGCCGGTCACCGGAGCGACCCGCGGCGCCCGTTGATCGAGGCCCGGATCGCGGCCCGCCCCGCCGCCGTCTGGTTCGCCGCCCACAACCCGGGGGCCGTCACCGGGCAGGTCCGGTCGGTGACCGCGGCAGCGGCCGGGGCGGGCCGGACCCCGGTGCTGGTGCCGTACGCCATCCCCGACCGGGACTGCGGGGGAGCCTCGCAGGGCGGTGCGCCGGACCTGGGCGCGTACGACGCGTGGATGCGGCAGTTCGCGGCAGGGCTCGGCGACGGGCCGGTGATCGTGATCCTGGAGCCGGACGCCATCGCGCTCTCCGACTGCCTCCCGACCGGTGAAAGGGCGGCGCGCAACGCGTCGCTGGCCCGCGCGGGCCGCGTCCTGCACGCGGCGAATCCGAGGGCCAGGGTCTACTTCGACGGCGGCCACTCGGGATGGCACCCGGCCTCGGAACAGGCCGCCGCGCTGCGGGCGGCGGGTGCGGCGGACAGCGGCGACGGCATCTTCACCAATGTGTCGAACTTCCACCGCACGGCGGATGAGGCCGACTACGCCCGCCGGGTGCTGGCCGCGCTCGGCGGTCCGGCGCGGCTCGGTGCCGTCATCGACACCAGCCGCAACGGCAACGGTGCGCCGAAGGCGGGGCAGTGGTGCGATCCCGAGGGCCGGGCGCTCGGCACGGCGCCCACGACCGACACCGGGCAGGCCCGGATCGACGCCTGTCTGTGGGTGAAGCTGCCGGGCGAGTCCGACGGCTGCAAGGGGGCCGCCGGCTCCTTCAGCCCCGACTACGCGTACCAACTGGCCACGGGCTGAGCGGTCAGGCCCCGTCGGCCGGCGGCTTCTCGTCGTAGTCGGACGTCCCCGAGTCGAGCAGGGGCTCCTGGGTCTTCAGATGGGCGGGCGCGAAGGCCCGCAGCACGTGGTATCCGGTGATCACGACGATGGTGCCGAGCGCGATACCGCTCAGCTCGAAGTTGTCGGACACCTTCAGGCTGACCCCGCCGACCCCGATGATGATGCCCGCCGCGGCCGGTACCAGGTTCAGCGGGTTGCGCAGATCGACCTTGGCGTTCAGCCAGATCTGGGCGCCGAGGAGGCCGATCATGCCGTAGAGGATCACCGTGATACCGCCGAGGACCCCGCCGGGAATGGCCGCCACCACCGCACCGAACTTGGGGCAGAGGCCGAACAGCAGGGCGAAGCAGGCGGCGGCCCAGTAGGCCGCGGTGGAGTACACCCGGGTCGCGGCCATCACGCCGATGTTCTCCGAGTACGTCGTGTTCGGCGGGCCGCCCAGCGCGGTCGACAGCATCGAGGCGGCGCCGTCCGCGGCGATCGCGGTGCCCAGCTTGCCGTCCAGGGAGCGGCCGGTCATCTCGCCGACGGCCTTCACATGGCCGGCGTTCTCGGCGATCAGCGCGATGACGACGGGCAGTGCGACCAGGATCGCCGACCACTCGAAGTTCGGCGCGTGGAAGGCCGGCAGTCCGATCCAGTCGGCCTTCGAGACCCCCGACAGGTCCAGCCGCCAGTGGTCCACGGCCTCGGCGCCGCCCGCGGGGGAGTGGATCTTCCCGAAGACCTGGTCCAGAACCCAGGACAGGACGTAGCCGAAGACCAGGCCGAGGAAGATCGCGATCCGGGAGAGGAAACCGCGCAGACAGACCACGGCGAGTGCGGTGAACAGCATCACCAGCAGGGCCGTCCACTGGTCCTGCGGCCAGTAGGTCGACGCGGTCACCGGCGCCAGGTTGAAGCCGATCAGCATGACGACCGCACCCGTCACCACCGGTGGCATCGCCGCATGGATGATGCGCGCGCCGAACCGCTGCACCGCGAGACCGGCGAGGAAGAGCACCGCACCGACCACGAAGACCGCACCGGTGACCACGGCACTGCTGCCGCCACTGGCCCGGATCGTCGCGGCGACCCCGACGAACGAGAGCGAGCAGCCCAGATAGCTGGGCACCTGCCCACGCGTGGCCAGCAGGAAGATGGCCGTCGCGACACCCGACATCATGATCGCCAGGTTCGGGTCGAGACCCATGAGTACCGGGGCGACGAACGAGGCCCCGAACATCGCCACCACGTGCTGGGCGCCGAGCCCGAACGTACGCGGCCAGGAGAGCCGTTCGTCCGGGCGGACCACGGCTCCCGGTGCCGGGGTCTTCCCGTCGCCGTGCAAGGTCCAGCGCACGCCGAGGCCCATGGTCGCTCCCTGTGTGTAGGTGCGGAGGCCGGTGCCTCGTGGGGCACGGCGCAGACCGCAGAAAAGATCAGCGCCATGGTAGTGCCGGATCGGGATGAGCCTCCGGCCGGGATACGGGCACGAGGCTCGTCGCCCCCGGACGGTTCCGTCACGCCTTGCCTCGACGGCGATGCCGACCTGCTGCATGTGGTCGAAGTCGGCGAGGCTGTAGGGGCCGACACGGACACCACGTACGCGTCCCGGTCCACGCGGGCGGCGCCGGCACGTTGTGCGCGAACGGTCCCGGCACCTCGGGACCTGGAGTGCGTGATCGTCAGTTCTCGGTGTCGAGTTGGATGTGCTCGATGCGGTTGTCCAGGAAGGCGGTCAGGTCCTGGGCTTCGGTGTAAACGGCCTCCTGTTCCAGGGCGGTGAGGGGGCGCAGGGAGCTGATGTGGAGTTGGTGGTCGCGCACGGTCCAGGTGGCGGTGACCCGTCCGTCGACAAGGACGGTGCGGTGGCCTGCGACGGACAGACCGAGGTGGGGGGCGTCGATGATGCGGCTGCGGTCGTGGTAGCCGAGGATGGCGTTGTCGAAGGCCGGAAGGAACCGGACGGGGGCCGGGGTGTCGGGGTGGGGGCGGGGTGCGTCGGGCAGGTCGAGCAGCTCGCGGCCGCGTTCGTCACGGAAGACGACGAGTTCTTCCCGGGCGGCTTTGATGGCGGCGGGAAGGCCGGCGAGGCCACACCAGGCACGTACGTCCGCACTGGCGGCGGGCCCGTACGCGGCGAGGTAGCGGCGCAGCAGTTGCTGTCCGATGGGATCACTGCCGTCGGCGGGCACGGGGTCGATGTCCCGTTCCAGCCAGGTACTCAACGGCAGGTTGCGTACGCCGGCGGTCTGGTGCCACAGGCCGCGGGGCGGGAGTTGGGCCATGGGAATGAGGGCTGCGACGAGCAGCTCGCCCAGGACACGGCGTGGTGGGCCGGGCCAGCGGTCTTCGAGAGCTTGCACGAGCTCGGCCATGGTGCGGGGCCGCTGGTCGGCCATGACCGCGCGGCCGGCGGCGGCGAGCTCGTCCATGTCGATGCCGGCCAGTTCGCGCCGGTAGGTTCCCAGCACTCGCCGGCGCAGCATCGCGTCGTGGCGGGCTCGCCAGGCGAGCGCGTCGTCGGCGGAGACGAGGTGGACGGTGCGACGCATCAGATGGGTGCGCACCACCACGCGACCGGTCAGCGCATCGTCCAGCTGCTTGGGTTTGAAGTCGGACAGGCGGGACCACAGCCCGGTGAAGGGTTCCTGAGGATCCTGCGCCTGCAGGCCGCACAGATGGGCCACAGCCTCCGACACGGATCTGTCGCTGCGCTTGAGCAGGTGCTGGCGGGCGAGGGTGGCGCGATTGAGGGCACGCGCGTCAAGGACAGTCATGGCATTCTCACGCGGCGGATCGCTCGTGGGACGGGCGTCGGCGCAGGTCCGTGTGGGTGAGGGAGGGAGGTACGCAGGACCGCGTCGAGCTTGCGCCCGTCGGCGAGGTGCCGGGGGACCCGGTCCGTGCGGGCGTTCTCCGGCCGCGGCGCGTTCTTGCGGTAGCGGCCAGTGAGCAGGCCCGGCCAGCGGGCTCCACACCAGAACGCATAGGCCGTAGCGGTGGCAGGCGGGCAGGATCTCCCGCTCGATGCCGCGGTCGAGGATGGAGTAGGTGGGCTGCTCGGTGCGCAGGCGGTGCCGTCCACGCCGCTGGGGCACCCACTGGGCTTCGACGATTTCCGAGGCCGGCAGGTCGGAGGATCCGATCGCCCGGACCTTCCCGGCCCGTACGAGGCCGGTGAGCGCGGAGAGGGTCTCCTCGATGTCCGTGTACGGGTCGGGGTGGTGGATCCGGTAGAGGTCGATGTAGTCGGTCCGCAGCCGCTTCGGTGAGCCCTCGACCGCCTGGACGGCCCAGCGCCGGGAGCTGCCGCCGCGGTTGGGGCCCTCGCCCATCGGTCCGTTGCCAGGCAGTCGGCACTGACTTCGACGCCCGCCCGTCCCAGCTTCCGCATCCTCACGGTGTCCCGTTTCCTTCCGCCGCTGTACGTGTTCGGTGCCGGCGGCCGTCCGGGGCGCCGCCCGTGTGGCGGCGGCCCGGACGGCGCGGGCGTGTCAGGTCGGTCGGTTGGTTCAGCCGTTGTACGGAGCGGTGACGTCCAGGACCCAGGTGACGCCGAAGCGGTCGGTGAGCATGCCGTACAGCGGCGCCCACTGCGCGGGCTCCAGTGGACTCACGATGGTCGAGCCCTCGGCGAGCTTGCCCCACAGGGCACTGATCTCCTCGGCGTCGTCTCCACGCACGGAGACGAAGAACGGGTTGTCCCCCTGGTTCCAGGGCAGCTGCGAGGGCACGTCGTAGGCCATGACGTGGAATCCGTTGCCGCCGGCCACCTCGCCCCACATCACCCAGTCCGCCTCGCTCTCGTTCCGTACGGCGCCCGCGTCCTTGTAGGTGACCGCGACAGTACGTCCGCCGAAGACGGACTGGTAGAAGTCCAGCGCCTCACGTGCGGTGCCCCGGAAATTCAGGTGGGTGGTGGTCGTGACGGACATGACCTGCTCCTTGCCTCGATGTGACACATGTGCGCCGTCGGCCGTCGATGCCGAGCGGCGGCTGCCGTGACCAGGGGTCATGCCTCCCGAACGGCTCGTATGCCACGATGGCAGAGGTAGCGGACAGGTTGTGTCCGGTACTCCGGGAAGTAGGGGTGTCATGCATAAAACGTCCGCGCGGCTGCTCGCGCTGCTCTCGCTCCTTCAGACGCCCCGTGACTGGTCCGGCGATGATCTCGCCGAGCGTCTCGGCATCACCTCGCGCACCGTGCGCCGTGACATCGACCGCCTGCGCGAACTCGACTACCCGATCACGACCGTCAAGGGACCGGCCGGCGGCTACCGCCTGGAGGCCGGCACTCACCTGCCGCCCATGCTGTTCGACGACGAGCAGGCCGTCGCCCTGGCCGTCGCGCTGCAGACCGCGGCGGCCGGCACCACCGTCGCCGAAGACGCTGCCCGCGCGCTGGCCACCCTCAGCCAGGTCATGCCGCCCCGCCTGCGCCACCGCATCGACCTGGTGCACATCACCGCGGTCCAACCGCCTGCGGCGGCCGGCGACACCCCCCAGGTCGGCGCTCAGGTCCTGATGGCCCTGAGCCGCGCGATTCATGCCTGCGAGGAACTGCGCTTCGACTACGCCCAGGGTCCGAGCACCTCGGCCGATGACGCCCGCCGCGTACAACCCCACCACCTGGTCACCTGGCGTCATCGCTGGTACCTGGTGGCCTGGGACCTCCACTGCGAGGACTGGCGTACCTTCCGCGTCGACCGCATCCGGCCCCGCACACCCACCGGCCCCCGCTTCGCCCCGCGCGACCTCCCCGGCGGCACCGTCTCCACCTTCGTCACCAGCCGGTTCCGCGGCAACGACGGCACCACCACCGACTGGCCCTGCCGAGGCGAAGTCATCCTCCACCTGCCGGCCGCCGAGGTCGCGCCCTTCGCCCAGGACGGAGTCGTCGTGGAACTCGGCCCCCACCACTGCCGGCTCATCCTCGGCTCCTGGTCATGGACCGGACTCGCCGCCGCCATCGGCCGCTTCGACACCGATATCGAGGTCGTCGGCCCGCCCCAACTGGCCACCGCATTCGGGGACCTCGCCGCCCGCTACGCCCACGCCGCCGGCACCCCAGGACCAGAGACCGTCCCGGCGCGGTGAGAACGGAACTCACCACGGCGTTGGCCGGCTCCGTCACGCCGAACGCCGTGGTCTTGCCCGCATCGAGGGCGGCCGCGCGCAGCTTGGCCATCTCCGCCGTGGACGCACCGGCGACCGACCAGGGCCTTCTCGCGCAGGTCAGCGATCCTGCGCGGCGGTCTCACGGCCGGTACAGAGAAAGCCTCGGCCGACGGCGCGAGGCGTGGAAGCGAGGCCCAGTGGTCTCGGTCTTGGTGTGGGTCGGATGCGGAGTCCGGCGACCGTGACGGTTGCCGAGGCGTAGGTGGGTTGAGGCCCGCGAGGACCAGACCGGTCGGAGTGGACCTCTGGGCGTACGAAGGACCCCAGGGCCAGAGCCTGTTCAAGGCGATCGGCTACCTGCTGCCCGCCGCGACCCGGGAGTCCCCCTGGCCCCATCCGGCGCTGGAGTTCCACCGGTACGCGGCGAGCGACATCGTGCACGCGGCCGCCGACGCGGACGTCGCCGGGGCCCGAGCGGCCGTCGGACGGCTTCAGGCCCCGCCCTGCGGCGGCCTCTGGGCCCCGCGGCCCGCCGCGGAACAGCTCGACTCGATCGCCGGCCGAGCCGCACCCCTGAACCGCCCGTCGCGCCCGTGGGCCGGACGGTTCAGGGGTGCGGCTCGGCCGGCGCCGTGCTCGGAACACCGGCGTCCGGGGAGGCCACGGCCTTGCGGTCGCCCGCGCGCAGCACACCGGCTCCGAGCACCAGCCCGAAGGCCAGCACCGACACCAGGCCGAAGGAGACGATCAGCGAGGTCGCCTCGGCGAGCGAGCCGATCGCCGACGGGGCGATCAGGCCCGAGGTGTACGTGATCGTCGCGACGCCCGCGATCGCTTGGCTCGGGTTCGGTCCGCTGCGCCCGGCCGCCGCGAAGGCGAGCGGCACGACCACGGCGATGCCGAGGCCCATCAGGCCGAACCCGCACATCGCCAGTGCCGCGTGGGGTGCGGTGACCACCAGCACCCCGCCGACCGTGGCGAGGACGCCGCCGGTCCGTACGGTCCGTACCGCGCCGAAGCGGTCGACGACCCGGTCACCGGCGATCCGGGCCACCGCCATGGTCAGCGCGAACGCGGTCGTCGACGCGGCCGCCAGACCCGCGGAACTGCCCAGGACGTCCCGCAGGTAGATCGCCGACCAGTCCAGGCTGGCGCCCTCGGCGAACACCGCGCAGAAGCCCACCGCGCCGATGATCAGGGCCGACTTGGGCGGCAGGGCGAAGCGCGGCGGCGCCTGTGCGTCCGGCTCGCTGCGCAGATCCAGCACCCGCCGGCAGGCGACCAGGCCGAGTGCGGTGAGAACGAGGGCGGCGATGGTGTGGTGCAGTCGTGCGTCGGCGCCCAGATGCGCGGCCACCGTGCCCGCCGCCGAACCGACCAGGGCGCCCACGCTCCACATCCCGTGCAGCCCGGACATGATCGACTTGTTGAGGCGGTTCTCCACCTCGACCCCGAGCGCGTTCATCGCCACGTCCGACATGCCCGCCGACGCCCCGTACACCAGGAGTGCCCCGCACAGCGTCAGCAGATTGGGGGCCAGGGCGGGCAGGACCAGTGCCAGGGTCCACAGCATCAGCAGCCCGCGCAGCGCGGTCCGGGCGCCGAAACGGTGGCTGACCGCACCGGCCAGCGGCATCGCGAGCGAGGCGCCGATCGCCGGGAAGGCCAGGGCTATGCCGAGCTGTCCGGCGCTGACCCCCGCGTGGTCCTGGATCCACGGCACCCGGGTGGCGAAGCTGCCGGTCACCGCCCCGTGCACGGCGAAGACCGCGGCGACGGCGTACCTGGCGCGCCTCACCTGCTCCGTGCTGAAGACCGTTGCCGTGGAATCCGTCGTCATACCGCCGTGCCCTCCCCTGGGAACTCTCCGATGCCGCGGTTCCGACGCTCCCCGGCGTCCTTCTCCACGATGCGGGCAGTAAACTATCAGGAACCCTGCCTGATAAATAGGCCGAGTCGGCATCGATCGCGGCGGCGGTCTGGAAGGATCCCGGCATGCCCGCATCACCGAGCACCGCCAGGGCCATCAACGACCGGCTCGCCCTGCGGCTCCTCCAGCAGGACGGTCCGCTGACGGCCACGCAGCTGAAGACCTCGACCGGGCTCTCCCGGCCCACCGTCGCCGACCTGGTCGAACGGCTCCAGGGAGCGGGCCTGATCCAGGTGGTCGGCGAGGCCGGGGCCGAGCGCCGCGGACCCAACGCCCGGCTCTACGGGATCGTCGCCGACCGAGCCCACCTGGCCGCCCTGGACGTACGCACCGACAGCGTCGCCGTGGTCGTCGCCGACCTCCTGGGCGTGACACTGGCCGAGGCCACTCTGCCGATCGGCAGCGAGACCGCCACCGACGACGCCGTCGAACGGGCCGTGGCCCTGGTGGAACGCACCGCGAAACGGGCGGGCACCGCGCCGCTGCACAGCGTCGGCATCGGCGCCCCCGGCCTGATCGACCCGGTCACCGGGGAACTCCGCGACACCACCGGACTGCCGGCCTGGCACCGCACCCTGGTCCGGGCGCTCCAGCAGCGGCTGCCCGCGACCGTGCTCGTCGAGAACGAGACCAATCTCGCCGCCGTCGCCGAACACCGCGTCGGAGCGGCCCGCGACCACGACACCTTCGTCCTGCTGTGGCTCGGGCACGGCGTCGGGGCGGCCGTCATGCTGGACGGGAAGCTGCGCCGCGGAGCCTCCGGCGGCGCGGGCGAGATCGGCTTCCTGCCGGTCCCCGGCACCAGGGGCATCCCCTCGGCCGTCAACTGCGACGGCGGTTTTCACTCCCTGGTGGGCTCGGTGTCGCTCTGCGAACTGGCTGCCGCCCACGGCATCGCCGCCCCGGCCGGCGGACAGGAGCCGGGCGCGGCGGCGGCCGTGCGCTCGGCCCTCGCGGGGACGGGCGACAGCGAGGCGTTCCTCGACACCCTCGCCGACCGGCTGGCCCTGGGCGCGGCAGCCGTCGTCTCGGTCCTGGACCCGGGGTGTGTGCTGCTGTCGGGCGAGGTCGGCCGTGCGGGCGGGGACGCCCTGGCCGCAAGGGTCGAGGAACGGCTGGCCATGATGTCCCCGCTGCGCACCGAGGTCAGGGCCGGTCTGCTCGGCGGCACGGCGGTGCTGCGCGGCGCGCTGCTGGCCGCCCGCGAGGCGGCTCAGGACGCGCTGTTCACCCCGGCACTCTGACGGAGCGGCGCGGGGTTCCGGGTTGCGGGATTTTGGGGCTCGGGGTTCCGTCCTCAAACGCCGGACGGGCTTGAGAGACGCGGGCGCGCCGCGGGGTGCGCCGTCCCGGTGGTGGGGTCGGTGCCCCTCCGGGGTGGGGCCGTGCGAGGAGTCCCCGCAGGAAATGGCGTACGGTCCGGGTCCCGCGTCGCCCTGCGGGGACTCCGCCGCACGCCCCTGACCGGCGGCGCGCGAGAAGTGGCCGAAACAGCCCTTGTCACAGGCTGTCTGTGAGCCACTCCACAGCGTTCACTCGCATGGGCCACGGCGAGTCGTGGCACACTGATCGTGTACCAGCAGCAGCGCACTCCGGGGTCGGTGCAATTCCGAACCGGCGGTTATAGTCCGCGACCCGTCCGCATCCAGCGGCCGGTTGACCAGGTGGGATTCCTGGACCGACGGTTAAAGTCCGGATGGGAGGCAGTGCGCGGCGGGCCGTTTCGCGGGTACGCCGCCGTCGGCGGATGGTTTTCGGGCGACCGGTCCATCCGTTTTGCGGGCATCCGGCGTCCCCGTTCCGCGTTCCGCTTCATCTGTCGTCATCGACAGGCCCCGGAGTCCGTGCCCGAAGAGGCAGGAGGACCCGGTGGACACCGCAGCCGACATCACCGCAATGCGCCGAGCCATCGCGCTCGCAGCCCGCGGTCTCGGCTCCACCAGCCCCAACCCGGTCGTCGGATGCGTCGTCCTCGACGCGACGGGCCGGCCGGCCGGCGAGGGCTTCCACCGGCGCGCCGGAGGGCCGCACGCCGAGATCCACGCCCTGCGCGCGGCAGGCGAGAAGGCCCGCGGCGGCACCGCCTACGTCACCCTCGAACCCTGTAACCACACCGGACGCACCGGCCCCTGCGCCCAGGCGCTCATCGAGGCCGGGATCGCCCGCGTCGTGTACGCGGTCGGCGACCCGAACCCGCAGGCCACCGGCGGTGCGGACGCCCTGCGCGCCGCAGGCGTCAAGGCCGAGCAGGGCCTCCTCGCCGAAGACGCCGAGCAGGGCAACACCGCCTGGCTGACCTCGATGCGCCTGGGCCGGCCCCATGTCACCTGGAAGTACGCGGCGACCCTGGACGGCCGGAGCGCGGCCGCCGACGCCACCAGCCGCTGGATCACCTCGGCCGAGTCCCGCGCCGACGTCCACCGGCTGCGCGCCGAGGCGGACGCCGTAGTGGTCGGCTCCGGCACCGCCCGCACCGACGACCCCCACCTCGGGGTCCGGGGCATCGACAGCGCGGTCCAGCCGCTGCGGGTCGTCGTCGACACCGCCGCCACCGCCGTCCGGCCCGGTGCCCGGGTCCTCGACACCACCGCGCCCACCCTGATCGCGGTCGCCGACGACGCGGACGTCCGCCACCTCCCCGAAGAGGCCGTCCTGAGGCTGCCGCGCGCCGCGGCCGGTCCCGGACTGGACCTTCCCGCACTGCTCGCCGCCCTCCACGGGCGCGGCATCCGTTCTGTACTCCTCGAAGGCGGACCGACCCTGGCCGGGGCCTTCGTCGCGGCCGGAGCGGTCGACCGGATCGTCGGCTACCTCGCCCCCGTGCTCCTCGGCGCGGGCCCCGCGGCCCTCGCCGACGCCGGAATCGCCACCATCACCCAGGCGTTGCGCCTCCATGTGACCGAGGCCGTGCGTATCGGCCCCGATCTGCGCATCACCGCCGTCCCCGGCCCTGCCCCGAAGGGAAACTGAGTGTTCACCGGAATTGTCGAAGAGCTGGGTGAGGTCACCGCTGTCGAGAACCTCGGCGACGCCTCCCGATTCCGCCTGCGCGGACCCGTGGTCACCGAGGGCG
The DNA here is from genome assembly GCF_036226405.1 of Streptomyces sp. NBC_01260. Lineage (NCBI taxonomy): Bacteria > Bacillati > Actinomycetota > Actinomycetes > Kitasatosporales > Streptomycetaceae > Streptomyces > Streptomyces sp. NBC_01260. Next base: position 7,270,748 of record NZ_CP108464.1, read on the forward strand.
CCAGGCACGGTGACTCGATCGCCGTCAACGGCGTGTGCCTGACCGTCGTCGACCACGGCGAGCAGGAGTTCACCGCCGATGTGATGGCCGAGACGCTGAACCGGTCCAGCCTGGGCGCACTGCGGGCCGGCTCCCGGGTCAACCTGGAGCGGCCCATGGCGGTCGGCGGCCGGCTCGGCGGGCACATCGTGCAGGGGCACGTCGACGGCACGGGCCGCATCGTCGAGCGCAAGGTCTCCGAGAACTGGGAGATCGTGAAGGTCTCCCTCCCCGCGGAGCTCACCCGGTACGTGGTGGAGAAGGGGTCGATCACCGTCGACGGCGTGAGCCTGACCGTCGTGGACGCCGGACCCGACTACTTCACCATCAGCCTCATCCCCACCACCCTCGCCCTGACCACGCTCGGCCACAAGGAGCCCGGCGACCCGGTCAACCTCGAAGTGGACGTCATCGCGAAGTACGTCGAGCGACTGCTCGGCCACCGCGCGCAGGAGCCCGAGGAGCCGGTGAAGTGAGCGCCCTTCACTGGCTGAACTCGGAGGCGTTCAGCGTCTTCGGACAGCACATCATCTGGTCCGACATGCTCGGCAACACGATCGGTCTGATCGCGCTGACCCTGGGCTGGCTCCGCTCGATCTGGACCTGGCCCGCCCAGCTGCTGTCCGGCGTCGTCCTGGTCGCCGCCAACGTCTCCGTGCACCAGGCGGGCAGCGTGGGCAAGCAGGTCGTCGTCATCGCCGTGGCCGTCTGGGGCTGGCAGCAGTGGACCCGGGGCAGGCAGCAGGCCCAGGACGGCTCCATCGCCGTACGGTTCGCCACCTGGCGTGAGCGCGGCTGTCTGCTCGGCGGAGCCGCGGTCGGCACCCTCGCCGTCGGCGGCCTGTTCACCGCCTTCCCCTCGCTCTCCTGGAGCCCGTGGGCGGACGCGTACATATTCGCCGGCACGCTCGTGGCGATGCTCGCCCAGGCCCGCCGCATGGTCGAGTTCTGGTTCGCCTGGCTCCTCGTCGACCTCGTCGGCGTACCGCTCAACTTCCACAGCGGTCTCGCCTTCTCCGGTCTCATCTACGTCGTCTACGGCGCCCTCGTCCTGTGGGGCATGCGCGACTGGTGGCTGCGTACGCGGACACCCGCTCTGGAAGGAGCCACGGCATGACTGCCCAGCCCACCTGGTTGCACCGGGAACACCACGCGCCCGACGAGGACCTCACCCTGGACCCCGTGGCGCAGGCCGTCCGCGACATCGCGGCCGGCCGCCCCGTCGTGGTCGTCGACGACGAGGACCGGGAGAACGAGGGCGACCTCGTCATCGCGGCCGAGAAGGCCACCCCCGAGATCGTCGCCTTCATGATGAGCGAGTGCCGCGGACTCATCTGCGCGCCTATGGAGAACGACGAGCTGGAACGGCTCGAACTCCCGCAGATGGTCGACCACAACACCGAGTCGATGAAGACGGCCTTCACCGTCTCCGTGGACGCCTGCGCCGCGCAGGGCGTGACCACCGGCATCTCCGCCGCCGACCGGGCCACCACGCTCCGGCTGCTCGCGGGCGGCGCCGCCGGCCCCGGCGACTTCGTACGCCCCGGCCACATCTTCCCGCTGCGCGCCCGCTCCGGCGGTGTGCTCGTGCGCAACGGCCACACCGAGGCAGCCGTCGACCTCGCCCGGCTCGCCGGGCTGCGGCCCGCCGGGGCGATCGTCGAGATCGCGGGCGAGGACGGCGTCATGCTGCGCCTTCCCCAACTGGTCCCGTTCGCCCGCAAGCACGGGCTCACGATCATCTCCATCGAGGACCTGATCGCCTACCGGCGCACCTGCGAACCGACCGTCCGCCGCGAGGCCGAGGTCCGGCTGCCGACGGACTTCGGCGCCTTCACCGCCTACGGCTACCGCTCCACCGTGGACGGGGTCGAGCACGTCGCGCTGGTCCACGGCGACATCGGGGACGGCGACGACGTCCTGGTCCGGGTCCACTCCGAGTGCCTGACCGGCGACATCTTCCAGTCCGAGCGCTGTGACTGCGGCCCCCAGCTGCACGCCTCCATGCGGCGCATCACGGACGAGGGGCGCGGCGTCGTGGTCTATCTGCGCGGCCACGAGGGACGAGGCATCGGACTCGTCTCCAAGCTGCGCGCGTACGAACTCCAGGAGCGCGGCGTCGACACCCTCGACGCCAATCTGGAGCTCGGCCTGCCCGCCGACGCCAGGGACTACGCGGCAGGCGCCCAGATCCTCAAGGATCTCGGCGTCCACAGCCTGCGCCTGATGACGAACAACCCCGAGAAGACCGCCGCGATCCTGCGGCACGGCCTGGCCGTCACCGGACGGGAACCGATGCCCGTCCAGGCCGGCGAACACAATCTGCGGTACCTGCGCACCAAGCGCGACCGCATGGGCCACGACCTGCCCTGGCTCGACGCCGCCACCGTGTCGACCTGCGGCAACCAGTAGCCCCAGCAGTCCCCAGCAGTCACCCGAGGAAACGAGCGGTAGGAGAGACATGAGCGGCAAGGGCGCACCCGAACTGTCCGTACGCAACTGCGGTGACCTCCGTGTGGCGGTCATCGCCGCGCAGTGGCACGAGAAGGTCATGGACGGACTCGTCGACGGCGCGCTGCGCGCCCTGCACGAGCTGGGCATCGACGAGCCGACCCTGCTGAGGGTCCCCGGCAGCTTCGAGCTCCCGGTGGTCGCCAAGGTGCTCGCCGGGCGCGGATACGACGCGATCGTCGCCCTCGGCGTGATCATCCGCGGCGGCACCCCGCACTTCGAATACGTGTCCCATGGCGTCACCAACGGCCTCACCCAGGTCGCGGTCGACACCGGTGTGCCGGTCGGCTTCGGCGTCCTCACCTGTGACACCGAGGAGCAGGCACTGGACCGGGCGGGCATCGAGGGGTCCAACGAGGACAAGGGGCATGAAGCGGTCACCGCTGCCGTGGCCACCGCCACCACACTGCGCTCGGTCAGCGAACCCTGGCGCTGAGTGCGGGCCCGGGACCCGTATTCTAAGGACATCATGGCGAACAAAACCTTCGAAGAGCTCTTCGCCGAGCTGCAGCTCAAGGCCGCCAACGGCGACCCCTCCACCTCCCGTACCGCCGAACTGGTGGACAAGGGCGTGCATGCCATCGGCAAGAAGGTCGTGGAGGAGGCCGCCGAAGTCTGGATGGCCGCCGAGCACGAGAGCAAGGACGCCGCAGCCGAGGAGATCTCCCAGCTGCTCTACCACGTCCAGGTGATGATGGTCGCGCGCGGAATCTCGCTCGACGACGTCTACGCCCATCTCTGAGCACGACCCCCGCACCCGCCCCGCATTCCACAGACCTCTTTCGCAAAGGAAACCCGACCTCATGCTGCGCATCGCCGTCCCCAACAAGGGTTCACTCTCAGGGCCTGCGATGGCGATGCTCCATGAGGCCGGCTACCAGCAGCGCAAGGAGTCCAAGGAGCTCGTCCTCGTCGACCCCGAGAACCAGGTGGAGTTCTTCTACCTGCGGCCCCGCGACATCGCGATCTACGTCAGCTCGGGCCGCCTCGACATCGGCATCACCGGCCGCGACCTGCTGCTGGACTCGGGTGCCGAGTCGGAGGAGATCCTCCAGCTCGGTTTCGCCCGCTCGACCTTCCGCTACGCCACCAAGCCCGGCACGGCCGCGGGCCCGCAGGACTTCGACGGGCTGACGATCGCCACCTCCTACGAGGGCATCGTCGCCAAGCACCTCGCCGACGTCGGTGTCAACGCCTCCGTCGTCCACCTGGACGGCGCCGTCGAGACCGCCATCGAGCTCGGCGTCGCGCAGATCATCGCGGACGTCGTCGAGACCGGCACCAGCCTGCGCAACGCCGGCCTCGAGGTCATCGGCGAACCGATCATGAAGTCGGAAGCGGTCGTCATCCGCCGCGTCGGCGCTCCGGACGACGAGCCCAAGGTGCAGCAGTTCCTGCGCAGGCTCCAGGGCGTCCTGGTCGCCCGCAGCTACGTGATGATGGACTACGACTGCCGCGTCGAGCACCTGGAGCGCGCGGTCGCCCTCACCCCGGGCCTGGAGTCGCCCACCATCTCCCCGCTGCACCACGAGGGCTGGGTCGCCGTCCGCTCCATGGTCGCCGCCAGGGAGGCGCAGCGGATCATGGACGACCTGTACGAACTCGGCGCCCGCGCCATCCTCACCACGGCCATCCACGCCTGCCGGCTCTGACGGCGGGACACGGAAGAAGACCATGTCAGCCCCCGCACCCCGAACCGAACCCCCCGCCCTTCCGGTCACTTTCCGGCCGACTCGCACCCGAGTGGTCCTGCTGAGCGTCGGGGTGGTGATGTTCGCCGTCATCACCGTCGTCGCCTTCACCCTGGAGCAGCTCAGCGCGGGGGAGCGGACCAGCTTCGTCTTCACCGCGCTGGTCTTCCTCGGCGTTCTCGCACTGCTCAGCCGCCCCAAGATCATCGCGGACGACAGCGGGGTGACCGTGGTCAATCTCACCCGTACCCGGCGGCTGTCCTGGGCCGAGATCGTGCGCGTCAACCTGCGGGTCGGCGACCCGTGGGTCTTCCTCGACCTCAGCGACGGCACCAGCATGCCCGCCCTCGGCATCCAGCCCGGAATCGCCAAGGAACACGCCATCCGCGACGCCCGCGCGCTCCGCGCCCTCGCCGAGAACCACGGCACGGGCACGGACAACGGCTGAGCCCTCTGCCCCGTACGGCCTCTTGTTGATTACTCTGGAGGGCGGTGGCGCCCTGTGCGCCCCGCCCCCACCAGTGGTCCCCGAGACCCGCGGGGCTTTCCTGCGACCCAAGGAGTGACTCCTTCCAGCAATGGACGGATCTTCCGGTAGTACTTGCGCCGCCCCTTCCGTGGAGGCGGCGGTATGACCACCCCCCTGCTGCTTCTCACTGCGGCATTCCTTCTCATCCTCGCCAACGGATTCTTCGTGGCAGCCGAATTCGGGCTCGTCACCGTGGAACGGGCGGACGCCGAGCGCGCCGCCGCCGAGGGCGACCGGCGGGCCCGTACCGTCGTCGACGCCCTGCGCGAACTCTCCTTCCAGCTGTCCGGCACCCAGCTCGGCATCACCATCACCTCACTGGTGGTCGGCATGCTCGCCGAGCCGGCTCTCGCCCAGCTGCTGGAGAGCCCCCTCACCCTGACCGGTCTCCCCGACGGTGCCGTTCCCGGCATCAGCGTGGTGATCGGCATGCTCCTCGCGGCCGCCGTCCAGATGGTGATCGGCGAACTCGTACCGAAGAACTGGGCGGTCTCCAAGCCGCTCCAGGTCGCCCGGTTCGTCGCCGGCCCCCAGCACCGGTTCACCCGGGTCTTCCGGCCGGTGATCGGCCTGCTGAACACCGTCGCCAACCGGCTGGTGCGGCTGCTCGGCGTCGAGCCGGCCGACGAACTGGCCTCCGCCCGCACCCCGGGGGAGCTGGTCTCCCTGGCCAGGCACTCCGCCGAGGCCGGCACCCTCGAACAGGACACCGCGGATCTCTTCGTACGGACCCTGTCGCTCGCCGGCCTCACCGCCCAGCACGTCATGACCCCGCGGGTGAAGGTCAGCGCCCTCCAGTCGACCGCCACCGCGGCCGACGTCCTCAACCTCACCCGGGCCACCGGCCTCTCCCGCTTCCCCGTCTACCGGGAGCGCATCGACGAGGTCGTCGGCATGATCCACCTCAAGGACGCGCTCGCCGTTCCGTCCCGGGACCGGCTGCGCACCCCGGCCGGCCGGATCGCGGTGCCCCCGCTGCTGGTGCCCGAGACCCTGCCCGTCGAGCAGCTCCTCCAGCGGCTGCGCAAGGAACAGCCGATCGCCGTCGTGGTCGACGAGTACGGCGGCACCGCCGGTGTCGTCACCCTTGAGGACATCATCGAGGAACTCGTGGGCGAGGTCAGGGACGAGCACGACGCCGAAGGCGCCGACCGCCCCGAACTGGCCCCCGCCGCCCCCGAGGACGGCAGGCCCGCCTGGGACGCCGAAGGCAGCTGCCGGGTCCTCACCCTGCGGCGGATAGGGCTCGACGTCCCCGACGGCCCGTACGAGACGGTGGCCGGGCTGGTCGCCGATCTGCTGGGCCGGATTCCCGCCCCCGGCGACCGGGCCGAACTGCCCGGCTGGCGGATCTCGGTCCGCCAGGTCGGCCACTACCGGGCCGAGAAGGTCCGCTTCGTGCGGCTGGCCGGAGTCGTGGACCCGGTCACCGCCGAACCGGCCGCCCGCGGTGTCCTGGAGGCCGCGCGATGAGCCTGGTCCAGTTGCTCTTCGCCGGACTTCTGGTCCTCGCGAACGGCTTCTTCGTCGGCGCCGAGTTCGCACTCGTCTCCGTACGCCGCAGCCAGATCGAGCCGCTCGCGGCAACCGGGTCCAGCCGGGCCCGGCAGGTGCTGTACGGCCTGGAGAACCTGCCGCAGATGATGGCGGCCGCCCAGTTCGGCATCACCATCTGCTCACTGACCCTCGGCGCCGTCGCGGAACCGACGGTCGCCCAGTTGCTGGAGCCGGTCTTCCACGCGGTGCACCTGCCCGCGGGGCTGATCCATCCGCTCGGCTACGTGCTGGCGCTGGTCTTCGTCGTCTTCCTCCATCTCGTCATCGGCGAGATGGTCCCGAAGAACCTGGCGATGGCGGCCCCGGAGAAGACCTCGCTGTGGCTCAGCCCCGGACTGGTCGGCTTCGCCCGCCTCTGCCGCCCGGTCACCGCCGCGCTGGGCGCCTGCGCCCGGCTGGTGCTCCGGCTCTTCGGCGTCGAACCGAAGGACGAGGTGGAGGCCGTCTTCACCAGCGAGCAGCTCAACCGGCTGGTCGAGGACTCCGGGCAGGCCGGACTCCTGGGGCCGGACGCGCAGGAGCGCCTGGAGGACGCACTGGAGCTGGGCAGCAGGCCCGTCACCGACGTGCTGCTGCGCCGGGCGTCCCTGGTGACGGTCGACCCGTCCGTCACCCCGCACCGGATCGAGGCGCTCACGGTGCGGACCGGCTACTCGCGGTTCCCCGTCTGCGCGGAGGGCGGCGGCCCGTTCATGGGCTACCTGCACGTCAAGGACGTCCTCGACCTGGAGGACGGCGAGCGGGCCGTCCCGCAGCACGTGTGGCGCCCGATGGCGACGGTACGGGCCGAACTCCCGCTGGACGACGCCCTGACCGTGATGCGCCGCGCCGCGACGCACCTGGCCCAGGTCGCCGACGCGTCGGGCCGGGTACTCGGCCTGGTCGCCATGGAGGACGTCCTGGAAATGCTGGTCGGTGAGGTCCGCGACCCGGCCCACCGGGTCTCGGAGCCGCGCCGCACCGAGCAGAAGAAGACCGGCTCGGACGAACTCACGGCCCTGGTCGGATAACGCGCACGGTCCTCAATCGCCGGCCGGGCAGTCAAGCCCGTAGGGACGGAAATCCGAGCCCGTCCGGCGATTGAGGACAAAGCCCCTGGCCCCCGCCGGCCCGCTCACCCCGCCGGCGGCTCCTGCTGCCGCCGCCCCGCCGGCCCCCGCCCCGACAGCACCTCGCCGTACGCCTGCATCAGATCCGGCAGCCGCAGCGTCGCCAGATCGTCCCGCGTCGGCACCGTCGCATAGCCGGAGAGCCGCAGATCGCGGTAGGCGCAGCTCTTCTCGTACAGCGTGCGCAGGAACCGGCCGTTGCCCAGCTCGTCGAGCCAGCCCTGGTCGACTACATGGCCGCTGACGGAACGCAGCTCCTCCAGCGACTCCTCGTCCCACGCGTCCCCGTTCTCCGCGGCCAGGACCTCACCGATCGAGGTGAGTTCCAGCGGGCGGTAGCTGGGGAAGTCCACCCGGGTGGTGAACCGCGAGGACAGCCCGGGGTTGGTGGCGAGCAGCCGGTCCATGCCCTCCGGGTATCCCGCCAGGATGACGACGAGATGGTCCCGGTTGTCCTCCGCGCGCTTGAGGAGGACCTGCAGGGCCTCGTCCCCGTAGGCGTCGCCCTTGCTGTAACCCGTGTTGGAGAGGCTGTACGCCTCGTCGACGAACAGCACCCCGCCCAGCGCGGAGTCGATCAGCTCATTGGCCTTGACCGCCGTCTGGCCCAGGAACTCCCCGACCAGATCAGCCCGTTGGGCCTCGACGAGATGGTCCCCGCCGAGCAGCCCCAGTGCGTAGAACACCCGGCCCAGAATGCGGGCCACCGTGGTCTTCCCGGTGCCGGACGGTCCGGAGAAGACGAAATGCCGTTTCGGCGGCTGTACCGGCAGCCCCTGGCCGGCCCGCAGCCGTGCCATGTTCAGCTGCGCGGACAAGGCCTTGACCTGCCGTTTCACCGGTTCCAGCCCGACCATCCGCTCCAGCTCCGCCAACGCCTCGGCAAGGAGCACCGGATCGCTGGGGCCGGCCGGGAACGACTGCGGCGCGGACTGGCCCGGGACCGCGGTCTTCTCCCGCGCCCCGCCCGGCGGCGGTGACACCCCGACTCCCGGCAGGTCCTGCGGCTCACCGCCGGGGCGCAGCTCCCGGCCGTCCACCAGATCGGTGCCCAGCATCGAGTCGCCGTCCGGCTGGGACTCCGCGAAGGTGCCGTCGACGCCCAGGCCGGTCAGGGACACGGCGGCCAGGCCGGACACCTCGTCGGAGCCGTCGAGACCGTCGTAGTCCGCGATCGCGGCCAGCCGCGCCGAGGTGTCCATGAACGCCGGATCGATCCGGTGCACCGCCCGGTACAGGGGCAGCGCGGCCGCACTGCGGCCGGTTCCCTCGTGCGCCCGGGCCAGCCAGTAGCGCAGCTCCTTGCGCTGCGGCTGCTCGCTGCGGCAGCGCATCAGCGCGGTGGAGAGCAGCGGCTCGGCCTGTCCGTACATCTCCAGCCGCACCCGCGCCATACCGCCGAAGAGCCCCGCCTCGATGCCCAGCAGCGGATCGTCGATCAGCTGCTCCGTATGGCGTACGAGCTGCTCCCAGTCCTTGACCAGGTAGGACCGGCAGGCGTGCAGGAAGCGGACCTGCGCGTCGGCGTCCACCGGCGGCAGCCCGGCCAGCGCCCGGTCGAGATCCGGCACATGGCGTCCGTCCAGCCAGTGGGAGGCGTGCGCCAGCAGCAGATCGCGTGGGCTCTCCAGCACCGGCTGCACCCACCAGCCCAGCCAGTACCAGGAGTTCAGCGTGCGGCGATGACGGCCACGCTGCTCGCCGAAGCGGTCGCGATGGCGGTACATGTGCAGCAGCGCCGTCGTGGTGTCGACCCGCAGCGCGTGGAGGCCCAGCCAGGCGTCCGCCATGCCGGGATCGAGCCGGACGGCAGCTCTGAATTCCTCTTCGGCCTGCGGATAGGCGCCCATCGTGTAGGCGTCCACGCCGCGCAGCCAGGCGAGGTCGGCCGGGGCCTGTGCGCCCTGCGTGCCGATGTCCATCTGGTCCCCCACAAACCCTGCCCCCAGGATGTCCCGCCGCACGACCGGCTGCCGAGGCGCGCCGAATCACTGTGCCGTGGACGGGAATTGACCGCACCGAGAGGCATCGTACCTGCGCAGCGAGTGTCCGACTAAGGGCGCCGCAGGCCGAAGGGAGACCGTGACCCACGGTAAGCGGAGTGAGGGGGGCCGCGGCTGGAAAAGGTGCGCCGGGCACAGGACGAAGCCCCCGATCACGGGGGAACAACCGGGGGCTTCGCGTCTGCGGGGGCTCCGAAAAGCCGCACATTGAGAACGTAAGACCTGTACCGCCCCGGGTCAAGCAGAGTTGAGGCACTTCCGGGCCGATTTCCGACTGCTCAGTATGGAGGTGCGAAATGATCACGGTGGGTGACGGAATGGTTCACTCCTGCTGTCGCACCGGATCCCTTCAGCCACTCGTACCCCACAGGCAACTGGCGTACCAGCACATCGGCCGAGGGGCGGGAGGGATCGGCCGAGAAGTGAGCCCTTTCGGCGGCGGTCCAGTCGTCCCAGAACGCCGTCAGGGCCGGCCCGTCCCGTCGCCGGCCCCGCTCCCAGGACTCGGCGGCGGGCAGATCCATCCACAACAGGTGCGCGAGGAAGGGGCGCAGGGCCCGCCGGCCGGCGCCGACCCCCTCGACCAGAACCACCGGGGCGGGTTCCAGGCTGCGCGGCGGGCCGAAGCTCCGGGCCGTCCAGTCGTACGGCTCGTAGTGTGCGCGATCCCCGTGCGACAGCGGCTCGACGACCTGGTCCCGGAGCCGGTCCGTCCAGTCGAACGGCTCTTCGTGGGTCGCCAGGTCGTCCAGGTGCAGTACGGGTGCGCCGTCGAGCACCGCCGCGAGCCGGGCGGCGAGGGTGCTCTTGCCCGATCCCGCGTGGCCGTCGACGGCGATCAGCCGGACCGGTCCGCAGGACGGCGGCAGGGTGCGCAGCCACGCGGCGTGGAGCGAGAGGTCGTTCATCCGTCCAGCCTACGAGCCGCAGCGAAGCCGTTGCAGGTCACGCCAGTGGTCGAGACCAATATTGGTCCTGTGGCACGAGGCGAATCGCTGGCCGAACCGGGGGGCGACCCGCAATAGTTGGCCCACTGTCGTGTACCTGCAGCCCCATTCCGCTTACGACCGGGGGTCTCGCCCATGCCCAGTCCGACCTCACGCAGAACCGTGCTCACCGCCGCCATCGCGGCCGCGGCCGGCTCCGGAGCGGTGTCGTCCACCGCCTCCGCCGCTCCCTCCCGTACCCCGCACCGCGCACCTTCGGCGGCAGCCTCTTCCGTGGACAACCATTCCTGGAGCACGTACACCGACTGGCGCTGCGGCTCCGGCGCCGGAACCCGTGCCGTCGCGGGCCGCCGGGCGGGCCTGGTCATCGCCCACGCGCTGGGGAGCACCGACTACACGGACCCGCACACCGGTACGAAGGCGGCCTGGGAGTACGCGACCTGGACCTCACCCGTCCACCGCTCCGCCGTCCCGGCCACCGAGGCCATCGCCTCCTGGAACGCGCACACGCCGGCCGGCACCTGGATCCAGATCGAACTGCAGGGCAGCTACTCGGACGGCACCGGTACCCCCTGGTACGTCATGGGCCGCTGGGCGGCGGGCGACGGCGACATCCGCCGGACCTCCGTCGACGACCAGAGCGACGGCAAGAGCTCCGTCTGGACCGACACCTTCTCGGTGGACGACGCGGCGAGCGGCCTGCGGCTCCTGTCCTACCGGCTGCGGCTGACCCTGTACCGCACCCCGGGCACCCGGCTCACCCCCACGGTGTGGCGGGTGGGCGCGATGGCCTCGGACATCCCCGACCGCTTCACCGTGCCCGCCTCCGTCCCCGGCCTGGTCCGAGAACTGCCGGTGCCGCGCTACTCGCAGAACGTGCACGCGGGCCAGTACCCCGAGTACGACAACGGCGGCGAGGCGTGGTGCAGCCCCACCTCCTCGCAGATGATCATCGAGTACTGGGGCCGCCGGCCCAGCGCCGAGGACCTCGCCTGGGTCAAACCGGGACTCCAGGACCCGCAGGTCTGCCACGCGGCGCGCTTCACCTACGACAACCAGTACGAGGGCTGCGGCAACTGGCCGTTCAACGCCGCCTACGCGGCCACGTACGAGGACATGAGTGCCGTGGTGACCCGGCTGGGCTCGCTGAAGGACCTGGAGACGCTGATCAGGGCGGGGATCCCGGCCATAACGTCGCAGTCGTTCCTCAAGGAGGAACTGACGGGTGCGGGGTACGGCACCTCGGGCCACCTGATGACCGTGATCGGCTTCACCTCGGACGGCGATGTGATCGCCAACGACCCCGCGTCACCGAGCGACGAGGCGGTCCGCCGCGTCTACCGGCGGCACGAGTGGGAGAACATCTGGCTGCGGACCAAGCGGTATGACGCGAATGGGCAGGTCAGGGGCGGTACGGGAGGGGTCTGCTACATCTACTGGCCGACGAACCCAGCACCGACTCAGCACCGCGCTCTGCGGTCGCTCGGTCTGCTGTGACCAGGTAGGGGCCCACGGCCGCCTCGACGACCTGACGTCAGCGTTCCTGGCCGTCCTGGGTGAGGTGGCCGTACCGGTCCACCGTGACCTTGATCGAGCGGCGCCCGAGCCGGCGGGACACTTCGTGCGTAGAGACGCCGCTGGTCAAGCTCACGGTCGTCCATGTGTGCCCCAGGTCGCGCGGATCCTGCCCGCGCCTGGACTGGCACCCGGGAATCGATGGCTGGAGCCTCCTCGGCCACCCGCCCAGGCGGGACGCCCACCCGGAAGCGCTCGTGGCGTTCGGCGCGGCCACGGCGGCGCGGAAGGAAATCAGCGACCACCGCAGCCTCGGTGAGCGAGTTCGACAGCACGCGGCTGGGTTTCGCCCGGCCTCGACTGCCCGGCCTCCCGGCCTCGCCGTGCCGTCGGGCGTGTCGGGCTCACTTCGCACCAAGGCCAGATCCGCGCGCGAGTGAGCGCCGGTCAGGCCAATGGCGCGTTCTTGAGGCAACTGCAATCCTGCTCACCTGCGGCGATCGCGGAAGGTTACCCTTTAGGGTGCGATGACGGAGGGGAGCTGGTTGGCTACGGAGTGCCCCCACCTCCCACCTAAGGAGTGACGATGAGCGTTGCAGGTGAGTTCCCCAGCCGCCCGCAGCAGATGCAGGAAAAGGTACGTCAGCTGAACGAGCGCGCTGAACGAGCGGTCAGCCCCGAGGAACGGCGTCGGCTGCATGAAGAGGCCCGGCGCCTCCATGAACAGTTCGCGCAGGAAGCCGACCCCGCAGACCGGCCTGGCCGTCGACCTGAGCGCGAGAGGGAATAGCCCCCTCATCCAACGGAGCGGACGGCTCCGACAGGTGGGAGTTCAAGCCTCTCACCACCGCCAACCTCGGCATCGACGCGCACGTCGTCCGGCGGGACCACACCACCAGGGGTTCTACCGTGTTGCCCCGCTGCTGACGCGTCGAGCGGACTCGGACGCCTCATGAACCACCGGCACCTGGTCCGCGACTACGGAGCCCACGCACACCGGTCCGAAGCCGGGATCTGCCTCGCGACGATCAGTCCCATCACCCACGGACTCGCCGCTGAATCCACCCGAACCCCGACGTACGCAGCGTGGAAACCGTGCGCAGCCCGGCAATCCAGGATGAGGAAGCAGGGCGAAACGCCCTTTGAAACGCTCAGGGCCCTGGCCTAGCCGGTCAGGGCCCTGAATTGCGTGACCCGTGGGGCGGATTCACGCGCGCCGAGCTTAACGTTACGGGCTGTCTTCAGGACACGGATCCTCGTCGGCATTCACCCAGCAGGCGGTGGGCCGGATCTGCAAGTGCCTGATGGTGCCACCAGTCGGGTTGACCTTGCTGGTAATCCGAGGAATGTACAAGGAAACGTGTGCGACTGGCTCTGATATTGAGCTCGGCATCGGTGCACAGAAGAGCAAGAGGCCCGGAAGCAGAACCACGACGGCCAGACGGCCCCGGCGCCGTGGGTGAGACCTTCCCGATTATGGCCGAGCGGGGGATCTCACTTCATGTTGACCAGTGAAGTTCACGAATGAACGAAACCAGATGCCAGCTGACGGCGTGGCAGCGAAAGGAGCGCGGGAATGCGCTGTACCCGATTTCTCCTCACATCAGCCGCTGCCGCTACGGTCCTCAGCAGTGTTGCACTGGTTGTCATGGGTACCTCTGAGTCCACCTGGGACCCGAAGAGACCGTTCCACATCGGAGGGCCCCACCAGGACGGTGGCCATGCCGGCCCGAACGCGCGCCAAGACCACGAACGCCGTCCCCAGCCCGTCGTGGCCGCGGACAACTGGAGTGACGCCGAACAGGAACTGGCGGTCGGAGGCGTCCTCGTCCTCAGCGGCAGCGCGCTCGGCGTCGGCGGATATCTCCTGCGCCGCAAGGCGAGCGTAGGCGCAGACTCCTTCGGGTGACTCGCGCCTGTGCGGCGTTAACCTCTGCGGGGGCACCGCGCATCGCGGTGTCCGGCATATGGAGAAGGGGGTCCGCCGGAGCCGGCCGGTCACTGCCAATGGGTGCCGGGTGGCTGGGCAGCGGTGTACGTGGGTCCGTTGTGCGGCCGGGGGCGGCCATCGAGGAGTGTGGCGTACAGGCCCCTCTGGCTGAGGAGTTGGGTGTGCGTACCCGACTGCACCAGCCGTCCCCGGTCCAGGACCAGAATGCGGTCCGCGTTCGCGGCCAGCGACAGATCGTGCGTGATCACGATGGTGGTACGTCCTTCGGCGAGGCGTCGCAGTGGTGTGAGGATGCGCTCCGCGGCCAGGGTGTCGAGTCCGGTGGTGGGTTCGTCGAGCAGCAGGACGGGCGCGTCACGCAGCATGGCGCGGGCGATCGCGACGCGCTGCAGCTGTCCTCCGGAGAGCCGCGAGGTGCCGGGGGAGATGACGGTGTCGTACCCGTCCGGGAGGGCCCGGATGAAGGCATCGGCGTCGGCGGCTCGCGCGGCCTCCACGACGTCCTGGTGGGTGGCGCCGTCCCGTCCGCAGCCGATGTTCACCTCGATGGTGTCGTGCAGGACGAGGGTGTCCTGGGGCAGGAGCGTGATGTTCTGGCGGAGATAGGTCAGCGGCAGCTTGTCCACGGATACCCCGTCCAGCCGGATGCTGCCGCTGTCGGGGTCGTAGAACCTCAGCAGCAGGGCGGCCAGGGTCGACTTGCCCGCGCCGCTGGGGCCGGTGATGACCAGCAGTTCTCCCGGGCTCGCGCTGAACGACAGCTCGTGGAGAACCGGCTCGGTGTTGTTCGGGTAGTGGAAGCGGACCTGGTGCGCCTCCACGACACCGGACGCGCGGCTGCGGGTGGGGGCGGTCACGGAACCGGTCGGGTCGGTGACGGCGGGCCGGGCGTCGAGGATCTCCAGCAGCCGCTCGGCTCCGGCCGTGGCCGCGGTGGCCGTCAGTCCGAACTGGCCGAGCGAGCGGACCGGCGGGTAGAGGTAGCCGACGAAGGCGGCGAAGGCGAGGAGCTCGCCGAGGGTCATCCGCCCTGCGGAGATCTCCCAGGCCCCGAGGCCGATGATCGTCAGGATGCAGAACGTTTCGAGGACCTCTACGACCTGTGCGTAGAGCCCGGTGAGCCTTGCGGCCGTGACCGCGGCCTTCAGCCGCTTCGCCGCTTTGTCGAGGAGCCTTTCCTCCTCGTCGTGCTGCCGGTTGTACGCCTGGGTCAGGAGGACATTGACGAGGGTCTCCTCGACCACCGCCGTGATGGCACCGTCCGCCGCACGTCCGCGACGGGACACCTCGCGCAGGCGTCCGGTGAAGCTGCGGGTCGCGGCGTAGAAGAGCGGAACCAGGAGAAACGTGGCCAAGGCCAGTTCCCACCGCAGCCACAGAGCCGCCGCCGCGTAGAAGAGGGCGCTGAACACGGCCGACACCACCGCGACGATTCCGGTCACCACAAGCTGTTCGATGGCGTCCACGTCACCGGTCAGCCGCTCCACCAGGTCACCGCGCCGGTTGCGCTGGAAGAAGTGCGGCGGCAGCGTCTGGAGGTGCGAGAAGACCCGGGCCCGGAGCCGCAGTACGAAGCGCTCGGCGGTCCAGGCGGCGAGGGAGCTGCCCAGGTACCCCACCACCGCACCGATGACCGCCACGGTGAGCCATTGGCCGGCGGGCTTCCAGAAGGCGCTGACAGAGCCGTTCCGCAGAGCGGTGTCGGTGAGTTCGGCGAAGAGCAGGATCGTGATGGTCTCGGCGATCGCGGCCATAATGGCGAACAGGCAGATCAGCAGAATCCAGCGCCGGTCGCCTCTGGTCAGTGGCCAGAAGCGCCGGAACGCGAGCGCGATGCTGACGGGATCGGTACGGATCGGGATATCCGTCGCCGAGTGCTGAGTGGGCTCCTCGGGGGGCGCTGGGCGCCGAGGTGAGCTGCGAAGGCTCATGGCGTCACGTCACAGAGGTGCTCGGGCCATGGTCCGATGCCATGGACGGGGGCCCCGGACCGCGAGACGGACCCGCGCGATCGGCGCGAGTCCGCCTCGAGTCCATTGGGGGGTTGGAGGACCTACGGTCAGTAGCCGCACCACCGGTCGTTGCGACCGCCGAAACGGTCTCCGCGTCCGTTGTCCCGGTCTCCGTACCGCCGGTCACGGTCCCGTCCGAATCCACGGTCGCCGCGATCGCGGTCCCGGTCCCTGTTCCGGAAGATATTGCGTGCGTTCATCTTGGCCTCCTTCAGGAGGTTGATGTGCCGCTCCTTGCTTCTGACTGCGGCACTACCGACACTACGGCTCCCTGCAAACACCAACAACTCATGCACAGCGGGGGACGGTAGTAGCCGGTCTCCCTGGCTGCTGCGACGGCCAGTGCAGCCGGGCCGTTCCCGCCGGTCGCGATGCGGGGACAGACGCAGTCCACCAGGCCGTACGACTGTGCTCGACTGGTCGTGCGGTGGTCGACTCCAGTCACGTGCGAGTCAAAAACAGCGGGAGCCAGGCGGGGCCGAGTCCGGTCGGTCGCGGCCGAACCGGATCGAAACACCCCTGATCAGCGACGGACACGGCACACCGCCCGCCGCGGCAGCCTCACGGCACAGGACTGGGCACCTACCGCTGCGTCGTCGAACGCAGCTTCGCCTGGCTCCACGGATGCACACGTCGCCGTCTTGGCTGGGAACGACGAGCAGACATCCACGAAGCCCTTCTCGAACTCGCCTGCTGCCTCATCACCCACCGACAGGTCGACTCATAGTGCTAGCCGTTGTTAAAGGGACGGCACTGGTTCATCGCCAGTGGACCGGTTGTAAGGGGGACCACGGGGACCACTTGATACGAGACGGGTGCGGCTCCCCCTCGTGGTCCTCGCTGTCCGCAGGTTGCGTGAGCCACGCCCCGGTGTCGGCACCCTTGAGTTGCCTTGGCCGCCCGACTCGACGCGAGAGAAATCTCTTGGTGGAACGAGACGATTTCATCCCGGACCGCTACGAGCCGCGCAGGTGCGTGCCCCCCAGCGATCCATCGCAACGGTGCCTCGAATGCCGGAGCCTGGACGACTTAGTTAAATGTGTGGGGCATCTAAAATTCGTGCGATCGAGGATGGTGATGACCGCGTGTCGCTCCGGAATCCGCGACACGACACCGCGGGTTTGAGTGGGTGTCAGTGCATCACCCGGAAAGGCTAAAGGAGCGTCAACTAGCTTTAAATACAACACACTTGGGCTCTGTATCCGACTCGGTAGCCGAGGGTCGCCGATGCGGACATACGGCCAGTCGGATTAATTCTCCCATTTTCAGCCTGTCCGATAAATGACTTATTGGGATTCTATGTATCTTCATTCACAGAACGGTCGTCCGGCCGATCTCTCCGAGAAGAGAAAGACACTGACATGAGCAAGCGCTCCATTGCCGTATCTGCCGCCATTGTCGGCGCTGCAGCCCTCGCCGCCACCGGCATCAACTACGCCGCTGCCGCCGGCCCGGAGGCCGTCCCGGCCGCCGCCCCGGTCTCCGCCCCGGCCGTCCACCAGGCGGCCGCCCCCGCCGCGGCGCCGCTCGGTGGCGACGTCGGCAAGGGCAATGAGAAGGAGGGCAACCGCGACCGTGACCGTGACCGCGACCGTGACCGTGACCGCGACCGCGAGGGCCGGATCCACTTCAACGAGCGGTCCTACTCGGAGCACACGGACGGCTGCATCACCGTGGTCAGTGGTCTGGGATCGCGGAGCTTCAACGTCCGCAACGACAGCCGGAAGTCGGTGGAGGTCTTCCGCGGCGCGACCTGTGACAACGGGGCCCCCATTGCCACGGTCGGACCGTTCAGCACCAGCACGAGCGTCATGCCGCACGACCACATCAAGGGCGGCGTGTTCGTACGTGACGGCGTCGTGGGCAGCTTCCGCGTGATCGACGACCACCGTGACCGCGACCGCGACCGCGACCGCTGGTAGTACCTACCACCAGAATGATCGAGGCCCCGGCCCGTCGGAATCGGGCCGGGGCTATCGATAAAAACTATATACCAGGCAGGCACGCCTCGCCCGAGGTGGCCGAATGTTTGTACGGATCACCTCGGGTGAGGCGCGCCCCCATTGAGGTGACATCAGGCGCCCGGCCCGCATGTCGCGCGTCGCCGAAGGTGCGCCGAGGTACGCCCAATCCTCCGGACTCGATCGAGATCTGGCAGAGAACCTCGAACCGTTGTTCCTGATCGGGTTTCCTCACTTGGATCCGGCTCGCCTGAAGGGTTTTCGCACATCTCCGTACCGACTTGCTCGCCGGAGACGTGTAGAACCTTCGGCCGGCCGTAAGTGCGGGCGAGCTGCGCGCCCGCACCATCGTTCGTATCTTCGGATATCGGCTATCAAAGTCGCATCGGCTGCCGTCGGTCATGTCGCATATTCCGTATACGCGCGGGGAAACGCGAATCGGGCGCCATGACCGACAAGCCAAGAATATGAAATCGATGAATGCGGACCCATGTGGTCCGCGTGTTAAACAAGCCGGTGGTCCGGCCTTTGGTAGCGAATCCGGTATAAATAATTCAAACTCTTCCTTCAAGCTTGAGGGATTCATGAAACTGCTGCACAGATCGCTCAGAAAATCAAAGACTGCGGCCGGCGCCGCAATCTCGAAAAGACTTGAAGAAACCATCGAAAGCACCGAATACTGGGCGAAAAGGATGCCGCGGGAGGCTGTGCGCGCGCTGCATAAAGAGCGCCTTTTCGGTATCGCTTCCGGAGGGATCAGCCTGCTCACCGGGCTTTTGGTCTGGCCTGCTCTCGCAGATTCCTCGGCGCTCGCGGTGCCGGCTCTTGTCTCTGGGCTGTCTGGGCTGGCAGCGCTGACAGTTGCCGCCCCTTACATCAGCGGTCTGAGTGATCGCAGCGAAGACTCCATCAAGCTGGGCGGCGCGTATGGAGCCATTAATCGCGAACTCCTGCGCGCGAGAGAAGCGGGTGTCGCTGAATCTATGAAAAATGCGTCGCAACTGTCTGAAATCTTTGGGCAATTCGACTGCGTGGAGGAACGCAGAGATGTCCTCGGAATTCCGGTCAGACCGCCCATGTTGAATGCGTATGGGGTTCCACTGGGCGAGGAGTGCGAACGGCCGGTGCGTGCACTTCCAATTGCGCCGAGAAAATACACTGAGAGATCTGTTTCGTCGGCGCGGATGGACAGAGGTCGTACGGTGGTCGTGGATCAGGATGCGGTCGCCACGCTCATCTACCTCCTGGCAAACCAATTGGCGTCGCAAGACAAGGATTCGACAGTTCTTCACCGCTCATTCCCGGTTCAGTCCGAGATCTGGGAAGAGGCTGCGCCAGGGCATCACCTCGAATCGCACAGGCAGCTCGCCTTGCCGTTTGAGTCCTCGCGGAGTTCTGATTCGGGGAGGTGACAGGGCAGACGTTTCACGGCAACGTCCCATAGAACTCGTAACACGATCTTGCTGAAGTGTGCGGGTGAGGCGTCGCCGGTGAGACGATTTAGGTCCTGTTTCTCGGATCTCCTGACCTGCGAGGGGTGTTGGGGCCAGGCTGGGTTCATGGGCCGTGGGGATCTGACGAATGCGGAGTGGGATCGGCTGGAGTCGTTCCTACCTCCTGGTGGTACGCGTGGAGGTCGGTGGAGCGATCACCGCCGGGTGAACAACGGGGTTCTCTACCGGGTGCGGACCGGCGTGCAGTGGCGGGATCTGCCGGAGCGATTCGGGCCATGGGAGACGGTCTATAAACGACATCGCCGCTGGTCAGCCGATGGAACCTGGCAGATGCTGCTGTCTCGCATCCAGGTAGCCGAGGACGCCGAGGGCGGCATCGACTGGGACGTGTCGGTGGACTCGACAGCCGTGCGAGCCCACCAGCACGCCGCCGGTGCGAGGAAAGCGCCCCCGGCCGCCGTCCCTCAAAGGGGGGCCAAGTGGGGGACGAACCAGGTCGATCCGGTACTGCGGAGACTGACCATCCGCCTGGAGGAGGTGGTCAGGTCGGCGAATGTCTGGGACGTTCCCGCGGAGGATTCACCACCAAGATCCACCTCGTTGCCGAGGGACGATGCCGGCCCCTCGCCTTCGTCCTGACACCCGGACACTACGGAGACGGACCCCAGCTCGAGCGGGTGCTGGAACAGGTTCTGGTGCCGCGAGCCGGAGTCGGCCGGCCACGCACCCGGCCCGACCATGTCTTGGCGGACAAGGCCTACACGTCCCGGAAGAACCGCCGCTACCTGCGACGACGCGGAATCCGGCACACCATCCCCGAACGTCTCGACCAGCAGAGACACCGCAAGAACCGAGGTTCACGCGGCGGTCGGCCTACCGGTTTCGACAGCGAGCTCTACAAGAAGCGCAACACCGTCGAACGCACCATCAACCGCCTCAAAGGCTTCCGCGCCGTCGCGACCCGCTACGAGAAACGCGCCTACATCTACCTCGGCACCGTCACACTCGCAGCACTCATGATCTGGCTCCGTACATGATCCGAGAAACAGGACCTAGCCGTTTCGAGGGTGTGGGTACTCGACCCTGGACGATGAGCTCTGGGTGCTGATCGAACCGTTGCCCCCACCGTTGCGCCTCGCCTGCGGCTTGGGTGGGCAGCTACCTCAAGTGCGCCTCCGCAGCGAGCACTTCACCCTCCTTCGTCCCTCCAGCCGTGGTACCACAGAAGGGGTTTGTCAGGTCGAGTGTCGAACGGGGTGATGTGGTGGCTGTGGGGTATCTGGTGACCGTGGTGTTGGCCGTACTGATCGTGGTGTTCTGTCTGGCTCGCATACGCGGGCCGAAACCGCTCTTCTACTTCAGCTACCGGCTCGGCCTGGTCTTCAACGAGATTCCGCACGTCGCTCTCTACGCGTTGGTGGCCTCGACGGCACTGGCCTTCTCTGAGGGCGACATCACCACGACCTCCGACTGGGTGAACGTCGGGGTGGCAGGGGCCGCGGCTGCCGGGCTTGTGGTGGTGACCCTGCGCGGAATGCGGGCGGCGTCCGTGGTGCGTGTCGCCTTGGACGACGCGCTCGGCGCCGGGACGGGGACGCACCGCCGGCCGCCGCTGGCACGCATCCTGCTCAGGCCCGTCTTTCGCCGCCGCCGTGACGTCAAGCGGGTGAGCAACCTCAGCTACGGGGACGCAGGCCGTCGCAACCTCCTCGACGTCTACCACGGCCGCTCACGCCCCGAGGGCGGCTCCGTAATGATCCACTTCCATGGTGGCCACTACGACCAGGGTCGGAAGAGCACTCAGTCGCTGCCCCTGCTCTACCGGCTCGCCAGCCAGGGCTGGGTCTGCATCAGCGCCAATTACCGGCTGCGCCCCGACTTCCCGCATCCCGCCCATCTGATCGACGCGAAGAAGGTCATCTCGTGGGCGCGCGAACACGCAGCGGAGTACGGCGCGGCGCCCGCGGCGGCCGTGTTCGTGGCGGGGAGCTCCGCGGGTGGGCACATGGCGGCTCAGGCAGCACTCACCCCCAATGAACCGGCCTACCAGCCCGGGTTCGAGGAGGCGGACACCTCCGTGACCGCCGCCGTCGTGCTCAACGGTTTTCTCGCGGAGTACTTCGACGGCGACCCAGCGACCTCGCCGGTGAACCTCGTCCGGACGGATGCACCACCATTCCTCATCGCGCACGGGGACCTGGACGAGCTGGTGGACACGGAGAACCCCAGGGCTCTTGTCACCGCTCTGGGATCGGTCTCCACCTCGCCGGTCGTGTACGTCGAACTACCGGGTGCCCACCACGCTTTCGACCTCTTCCACTCCTTCCGGTTCGAGGGGCTCATCGGCGGCGTCGAGGACTTCGCCGCGTGGGTGACGGCCCGGAAGAACCGGCCTAAGAGCTCGTAACACGATCTTGTTGAAGTGTGCTGGTTGGCCGTGACCGGTGTGAGGATTCGGCCGTTCGTGATGGTGTGAGTACTCGGCCGTGGATCGTGGACGACGACTTGTGGGCGCTGATCGAGCCGTTGCTGCCGCCTTGGCCGGACCGGTCTCCAGGGCCTCGGCCGGTGTCGGACCGGCTCTGTCTGCAGGGCATTCTGTTCGTCCTCTACAACGACATAGCCTGGCAACTCCTGCCCCTGGAGCTGGGCTTCGGCTCGGGGCAGACTTGCTGGCGCCGACTGGACCGGTGGCAGAAGACAGGAGTCTTCGACCGGCTGCACCGGGTCCTGCTCGCCGAGCTGAACGCGGCCGGCGAACTCGACTGGTCGCGGGCATGCGTGGACGGCTCCCACATCCGCGCGAAAAAGGGGGACCCGACACCGGTCCGTCGCCGGTCGACCGGCGCAAGACCGGCAGCAAACACCACTTGATCTGCGACGGCCGCGGCACCCCACTCAAGGGCATCACCACCGCGGCGAACGTCAACGACGTCACCCAGACCCTCGCCCTGGTCGACGGCATCCCGCCCGTCGCGGGCCGCCCCGGCCGGCCTCGCCGCCGACCAGACGCCCTGCTCGGCGACAAGGGCTACGACTCCAACCCGAACCGGAACGCGCTGCGCGAGCGCCGGATCCTGCCTGTCATCTCGCGCAAGGGATCACCCAACATCAAGAGCATCGGCAAGCTCCGCTACGTCGTCGAGCAGACCTTCGCCCTGCTCCACCACTTCAAACGCCTCGCCGTCCGATGGGAACGACGCACCGAACTCCACGACGCCTTCGTCTCCCTCGCCTGCAGCCTCATCTGCTACCGACGCCTCAAGAAGGCCCACTCATGATCGTGTTACGAGCTCATAAGTTTCTGTCGAAGTTGCCCGGTCCGACCGGATCGCTGCGACGATGTGACTGTTCATGACGGGGTGTCCGGTCAAGAACGGCGAACGAGATGCCCTGTTCCCAGCTGATGCTGGACACCGTGGCCGAGTTGACTGGAGTCGTAGTCGCGAGCAATGCGGTGCACACCCAGTGCGAGTACGCCGGCTGCCGCCGCTGGTTTACGGTGCAAACGCTCGTGACGCGCCCCGTCCCCTTGCTCTCTCGGGGCGTACGTGACCACGAAACGGCATCCCACGGAAGGTCCGCCCACGGACCTGCTCGCCCGGCGGAACTCGAGCGAAGCCCTCGGTCCCATCGTCCTCATCGAGCTCGCAGGCGTCGAAGTGGAAACACTCCGGTTCATCGCGGAGCCCCGGTAGCAGCCGCGTTCGGCGCCCCTGCCCCAGTGATGTCTCCGGGGCCCGCTGGGCTCTGATCGAACCGGTCTGCAGTCACCACTGCCGGTACACGGTGGCTTTCGTGCCGGTCACCAGGCTCGCCGGTGGAACGTCATCGGCCACCACCGCACCGGCGGCGATCACGGCATCGCGGCCGATGCTGACGCCGGGCAGGATCGTGGACCCGGCCCCGATCCACACGTTCTCCGCCACGTCGATGGGCGCGCCGGTGAGGTACAGCCGCCGCTCCTCGGGATCGACCGGGTGGCCGCCGGTGATGAACGTGACCTTCGGGCCGACCATCACGCGCTCGCCGAGCCGGATGCCGGAGTAGTCCAGGAACGTGCAGTTCTGGTTGATGAACACGCGCTCGCCGAGGTCGAGATGGAGGCCGTGGTCCGTGTAGAAGGGCGGATAGATCGTGACTCTCGGCGGCAGTGGCTTGCCGAGGATCTGTTCGAACAGCTCCGCCTTGCCCGCTTCGTCCTCGAAGGGCAGGACGTTCAGCCGGGAGGTGAGCTCGCTGACCCGCAGAACCCTCTCCGCCATGGCCTGGAACTCGGCGCTGTGGATGCGCATGAGGCGGTCGCTGGACATGCCGCGATCCTTTCTGGTGTACGGGTGACCGGACAGGACCCACTGGGTGCTGGTGGCGGCCGCTGTCAGGAGCCGGTCCAGTCACTCCTGGCGGGATCGGGACCTGTGGGCGTTCGCGATATCGCTGTCGCCACGTCGTGTCGCTGTCGCCCAGGACGGGTGCCAGACCGTCTCCGGGAGCCTTGGCAGGCTTTCGAGATGGGCGATGACTCCGCGGAGCCCCGGATGCGGGTTCGCTCTGGGGAGGATGAGCGAGAGCGGGTAGGCGAGGGTCGGATTCACGACAGGGATGCGCCGTAGGTCGTGGTCCGCCGGCCAGATGTACCGGTCGCGTGCCCCGACGAGGGTGGCCACGTCCGCGGAGTCCGCGAGGGTGTCCAGGAGTACCTCGTCTCCGAAGTGCGGGCCGGCCGCGTCGATGCGCAGGCCGAAGTCGGTGGCGAGCTGATCGTAGAACTCCGCCCATTCGCTCCTTGGCGCGATGCCCGGCACCCAGATCCGGTGCTTGCGCAACTGCGGTGGCGTCAGTTCGCGCGCGGAGGCGAGCGGATGTGCCGGGCCGACGAGAAGTTCCAGCGGGGAGTCGAACGCGTGGATCATCTGCACGTCGGGCGGCAGTACGGCCGGGTCGGTGACGGTGCGGAACGAGGCGTCGATGTCGCCCGCTTCCACGGCGGCGACCGCCACGCGCGGGTCGTCGGCCCTGATGGTCACCACGTCGAGACTGACCTCGGGATGCGACCGCCAATAGTCGTGCAGGACAGCCGACTGCGCGCTTCGCAGGCCGAGGACGTCGATCCGGAGAGCCCGTGAGCCCGGCCTGACCGCGGTGACGGCGCGCTCGACACTCGCGACGATGCTCCGTGCGTGGGGGAGGAACGCCTGACCGTCGAGCGTCAGCTCGACCCCTCGGGCGGTACGTGTGAACAGACGCACTTCCAGCGAGCGCTCCAGGGTGGCGATCCGTTTGGAGACCGCCTGCTGTGTCACGCCCAGCTCATCGGCCGCATGACGGAACTGTCCGAGCTCGGCCGCCCGGACGAACGATCGCAATGCCTCGGTGTCCACTGATGCATCCTAGGTTGACCCAACCAATCGTTGTGGCTCGCCGAGGACTGGTTGTCCGAGCGCGCTCCGGCCTCGGGCGGCTGTGGTCGGCCCGCGCCGTCGGCGCATACCGGCACCGAGCTCTCGCGGGGCGTTCGCGCTGGACGGACCCGGTCCCCGGTGGATCTCGTCAGATGCCCGGCGGGCCAGGGTCGGACCGGCGGGCCCGGGGACCGCTCCGGGCTGCTGGAGGACCGTGGACGGGACGGCCGACGCGACGGGGGCGGGGAGCCCGCCCGGCTCCCCGCCCCCGTCATGCCCGCTGCGGCCAGATCAGTTGATCGCCTTGATCAGCTCGCCGTCGGTGGTGTCACCGCTGAGCTCCCAGAGGAAGGTGCCGCCCAGGCCCTGCTGGTTCTTGTAGTCCATCTTGGTGCCGATGGTGGCCGGGGTGTCGTAGCTCCACCAGTTGGTGCCGCAGTGCGCGTAGGCGGTGCCGGCGATGGTGCCGGTGGTGGGGCAGCTGTTCTTGAGGACCTTGTAGTCCTCGATGCCCGCCTCGTACGTACCCGGGGCGGCGCCGGTGGCGGTGCCACCGGGCGCGTCCTGGGTGACGCCGGTCCAGCCGCGGCCGTAGAAGCCGATGCCGAGCAGCAGCTTCGAGGCGGGGACGCCCTGGGCTTTCAGCTTGGCGATGGCCGCGTCGCTGTTGAAGCCCTCCTTGGGAATGCCCGGGTAGGAGTTCAGCGGGGAGTGCGGGGCCGTCGGGCCCTTGGCGTCCCAGGCGCCGAAGAAGTCGTACGTCATCGGGTTGTACCAGTCGACGTATTGCGCTGCGCCGCCGTAGTCGACGGCGTCGAGCTTGCCGCCCTCGGAGCCGTCCGCGCTGATCGCCGAGGTGACCAGGTTGTTTGCGCCGAACTTCGAGCGGAGGGCGGACAGCAGGTTGCCGTAGGCGTCACGGCCGCTGGTGTCACAGGTCAGACCGCAGGCGTTGGGGTACTCCCAGTCGATGTCGATGCCGTCGAAGACATCGGCCCAACGCGGGTCCTCCACCAGGCTGTAGCAGGAGTCGGCGAACGCGGCCGGGTTCTGCGCGGCCTCACCGAAGCCGCCGGACCAGGTCCAGCCGCCGAACGACCAGAGGATCTTGAGGTCGGGGTGCAGCTTCTTCAGCTTGCGGAGCTGGTTGAAGCTGCCGCGCAGCTCCTGGTCCCAGGTGTCGGCCACCCCGTCGACCGACTGGTCGGCCGTGTAGGCCTTCTCGTAGTCGGCATAGGAGTCACCGACCGTGCACTTGCCGCCCTGGACGTTGCCGAAGGCGTAGTTGATGTGCGTGAGCTTGTCGGCCGAGCCCGAGGTCTCGATGTTCTTGACGTGGTAATTGCGCTGGTAGACACCCCAGTCGGTGAAGTAGCCGACCACCTTGCTGCCGGCCGCTGTGGGGGCGGCGGGCGCTGCCGCAGGGGCGGCGGCCTTCAGGTCGGCGGGGGCCGCGCCGGCGGATCCGGTGCCCGCGACGCCCAGCAGGGCGGCGCCCAGGGCGGCGGTACAGGCGGCAGCGGCGAACGCCCGGAGGCGGGCTCCCGGGCGATGCAGTCCGATCATCGTTGCTCCTCGTGGGGGAGGGACTTACCGGTGGACGACCGGCTTTCGGCGCTCGCACAGAGTTGGCATGAACGCGGAAAGTCGGTTCGCAGGGAACCGTAGATGGACTAGACCAGTTGGGTCAATGGTTCGGACCAATCCCGCTGACCGGTCGCCGGCCGCGGCGCCCTGGTACGAATCGAGCAGCCGGACGACGTACGACCGCTCGACGTACTGGCTGAGCACGACCACCGGCAGTCCGGCGTACGCCTCCCGCAGGGTGACGGCCGCCCGTAGCCCGTCGTCCCGGTTCGCGGGCGGCATCCGCGGACGGGACACCGGGCAACACCGACGAGGTGGTCGGGCCAACCCGGTGGGCAGGGCCGCGCTGCCGACCCGGGCCTTCGTCCGCGACAAGGACGGCACGCTCACGGTCATCGACGCGCTCGGCTCGCGCGACGCCCGCTGGAACAGGCCGGGGCTGGCGGCGCTCGGCGAGGGGACGGCGGGCCTTCTCGGCCTGCGGGCCGGTGACCAGTACGCGGTGAGGTTCGCCGACGGTGCCACGGCGAAACCGCGCATCGCCCAGGTCCTGCCGGACGACCCGGCCCGGGGTGATTTCGTGCTGCCCCGCCGGCTGGTGCGCGCACATGACCGAGCCCCGCGCCCGGTCCTGAGTTCCCGCGCGGGGCGCGCGCGGACCGGGACCGGCGGCGTCCTTCCACCGGCGGCCGTGGCCGAAGTGTTCTGTCACCCAGTGACGGATACCGTCCGATCGGGCATACTCAAGCCGCCACAGCCGCTGACCGGCACCTCTCGTAATCCGGGAGGGCAACATCGGCTGGGCCGCAGTCTTTTCGGGCCCCGCCCGGAGATCCCCCGGCGGCGCCGCTCACACCCCGCGCGCGCGACCGCCGCAACGCCCGACAGGGAGGAGAGCGCCGTCATGTCCGACCGTGCTCCGCAATCAGTGGAACGCCGTCTGCCCACCGAGGAGTCCAGGCAGCTCATCGCGCTCGTCCGCGACATCGCCCAGCGGGAGATCGCGCCGCGGGCAGCCGAGGAGGAGGACGCCGGCAGGTTCCCGCGCGAAGTCTTCACGCTGCTCTCCGCGTCCGGCCTGCTCGGGCTGCCGTACGACTCCGATCACGGTGGCGGCGACCAGCCTTACGAGGTGTACCTCCAGGTCCTCGAAGAGCTCGCGGCCGCCCGCCTCACCGTCGGGCTCGGCGTGAGCGTCCACTCCCTGGCCTGCCACGGGGTCGCCGGCTACGGCACCAAGGAGCAGCAGGCCGAACACCTTCCGTCGATGCTCGCGGGCGGCCTGCTCGGCGCCTACTGCCTCTCGGAGCCCGCCTCGGGCTCCGACGCCGCCTCGCTGCGGACGAAGGCCGTACGGGACGGGGACGACTGGGTCATCACCGGCACCAAGGCGTGGATCACCCACGGCGGCGTCGCCGACTTCTACACCGTGCTGGCCCGTACCGGCGCCGACGGTGCCCGCGGGATCACCGCCTTCCTCGTTCCCGGGGACGCGGCGGGACTGAGCGCGGCCGTCCCCGAGAAGAAGATGGGGATGAAGGGCTCGCCCACCGCCCAGCTCCACTTCGACGGCGTACGGGTCCCGGACTCGCGCCGGATCGGCGAGGAGGGGCAGGGCTTCGCGATCGCGCTGTCCGCACTCGACTCCGGCCGGCTGGGCATCGCCGCCTGCGCCATCGGGGTGGCCCAGGCCGCGCTGGACGAGGCCGTCGCCTACGCCACCGGGCGCAAGCAGTTCGGCCGTCCCATCGCGGACTTCCAGGGGCTGCGGTTCATGCTCGCCGACATGGCCACCCAGATCGAGGCGGGCCGGGCGCTCTATCTGGAGGCCGCCAGACTGCGGGACGCGGGCAGCCCGTTCTCGCGGCAGGCGGCCATGGCCAAGCTGTTCTGCACGGATGCCGCGATGCGGGTCACCACCGACGCCGTACAGGTGCTCGGCGGATACGGCTACACGCTGGACTTCCCCGTCGAACGGTTCATGCGCGAGGCCAAGGTGCTGCAGATCGTCGAAGGCACCAACCAGATCCAGCGCATGGTCATCGCCCGCCACCTCGCGGGTCCTGAGACGCACTGATCCGCAGCGGCCGGTCCGACCACACGGGCATCGTCATGATCCGGTTCCACTCCTGGTCATGGCGGCCCGGCAGGGTCCTGCCGGTGCCCTCCCAGTGCCGGAGCATCGCCCGGTAGATGGGCGGATCGGTCGAGTGGGGCACCGAGCGCGGCGCCGCACGGGGCGGCTCGGACTGCGGCGCCGGTGACGATCCGGGCTGCGGAACCGATTCTTCGGAGGCCGGAACGGCGAGACGGCGGCGACCGGGGCCGGCCGTGGAGTGCAGCAGGGTCATGCCAGGCCAACGCCGCAGGACAGGGCCGGGTCACTGTCCGGCCGATTCGGGCGCCCGTTCGCCAGGTTCCCCGGGGCGGCACAGGCGCCGGAGCCCCGTTCGCTGCCCGCACCACGCCGGCCGGGCCGTCGTGGTGCCGCGCAGTTCTGTCGTCAGGCGGTTAGCGGTCCCGCGAAGGCGGCAGGCCGGCTCAGGCGGCGTCCCGCCGGAGCTGCTGCGGCATCCGGAACGGGCGGGAGCCGTCACCCCCGGCGTGCGAGAAGGGCTGCATCCTCCAGTCGAGCCCCTGAGGGAGCGTCAACAGCAGGGCCGTCTCCTGCTCCTGGACGTCGGGCGACTCATCGGCGGGCCGCGCCTTCGACGCCGGAGCGCCGGTACCGGCGCACACCGTGAGGACGAACGGGTTCCACGGAGTCGGGCACAGGGCGTGCTCCGGCAGCGTGTCCTCGTCCGCCAGGAGAGCGATCGGCTGTGCGCAGTCCGGGCAGGTGACCCGGTACATCTCAAGTGTGTCGTACACGTCGGGAGCGGTGTCCTCGAAAGGATCAACGGGCTCCGGATCGGTACGTCCGGTGAGCTTCAGGCTCTGCATGGGAAATTCCCCCCTCGGGTGGGCCGACAAGGCGCCGCGGCCTCGGCCAAAGCAAGCACTTCCCGTCGCGGATCGGCCGTAACCGCGAGGCGCTCTGCTACTGACCCGTAAACCTGTGGCATTCGTCACATGCCCGCCGCAGGTGCTCTTCGGCGGCTCCTGCGGCTGTGCCTGGAGGGACTCGGGGCCATAGATTGATCCATATGGAGGAGCTGGACCGTCAAATCGTGGAGTTGCTCGTCAAGGACGGGCGGATGAGCTACACCGACCTGGGCAAGG
The DNA here is from genome assembly GCF_036226405.1 of Streptomyces sp. NBC_01260. Lineage (NCBI taxonomy): Bacteria > Bacillati > Actinomycetota > Actinomycetes > Kitasatosporales > Streptomycetaceae > Streptomyces > Streptomyces sp. NBC_01260. The sequence continues at coordinate 7,300,238 of NZ_CP108464.1, forward strand.
CCACCGGCCTGTCCACCTCGGCCGTTCATCAGCGGGTTCGCAGGCTGGAGCAGCGCGGGGTGATCCGCGGCTATGCCGCGGTCGTCGACCCCGAGGCCGTCGGCCTGCCGCTGACCGCGTTCATCTCGGTCAAGCCCTTCGATCCGAGCGCCCCCGACGACATCGCGGAGCGGCTCGCGGGTGTCCCGGAGCTGGAGGCGTGCCACAGCGTCGCGGGTGACGAGAATTACATTCTGAAGGTACGGGTCGCGACCCCGCTGGAGCTTGAGCACCTGCTGACGCGGATCCGTTCGCTCGCCGGTGTCTCCACGCGCACCACGGTCGTCCTCTCCACGCCGTACGAGGCGCGGCCGCCGCAGATCTGAGGGGTCGCGCACGGGGCGGAACCCGGCAGGCGGGAGACTGGTTCCCATGACCGAGAGCACCGCCCCCCAGAGCGAACACCGCACCGTGCTGCTGCGCGGTGGAGACGTCCACAGCCCCGCCGACCCCTTCGCCACCGCCATGGTGGTCGAACGGGGCCATGTCGCCTGGGTGGGCTCCGAAGGGGCCGCCGACGCCTTCGCCGGCGGTGTCGACGAGGTGATCGACCTCGACGGGGCGCTGGTCACCCCCGCGTTCACCGACGCCCACGTCCACACCACGTCGACCGGACTGGCCCTCACCGGCCTCGACCTCTCCGGTGCCCGCACCCTGGACGAGGCCCTCTCTCTCGTACGGACGTACGTGGCGGCGCACCCCGGCGACCGCGTGGTCCTGGGGCACGGCTGGGACGCCACGCGCTGGCCCGGGCAGCGTCCGCCCTCGCGCACCGAGCTCGATGCGGCGGCCGGCGGCCGGCCGGTCTACCTGCCCCGGATCGACGTGCACTCGGCGGTCGCCAGTACCGCGCTGCTGGACCTGGTGCCCGCAATCACCTCAATGCCCGGCTACCACCCGCAGGCACCGTTGACCGCCGCCGCCCACCACGCGGTGCGTTCGGCCGCCCACGGCGCCGTCTCGCCGCGGCAGCGCGCCGACGCCCAGCGCGCCGCGCTGCACCACGCCGCGTCCCTGGGCATCGGTACGGTCCACGAGTGCGGCGGCCCCGACATCTCCGACGAGGAGGACTTCACAGCGCTGCTGAAGCTCGCCGCGGGGCAGCACGGACCGCGGGTCTTCGGCTACTGGGCCGAACAGGTCGCCGACGAGAAGGACGCCCGGCGCATCCGGGAGCTCGGCGCGGTGGGCGCGGCCGGGGACCTCTTCGTCGACGGCTCGCTCGGCTCGCACACCGCCTGCCTCCACGAGCCGTACGCCGACGCCCCGCTTTCCGGCACCGCGCATCTGGACGCCGAGCAGATCGCGGCCCATGTCGCGGCCTGCACCGAGGCCGGGTTGCAGGCGGGCTTCCACGCCATCGGCGACGCCGCGCTCCACGCCGTCGTCGAGGGCGTCAGGGCAGCCGCCGAGAAGGTGGGCCTGGGCCGGGTGCGGGCCGCCAGGCACCGGATCGAGCACGCCGAGATGCTCACCCCCGAGACCGTCGCCGCTTTCGCGGAACTGGGGCTCACCGCCTCGGTCCAGCCCGCCTTCGATGCCGCCTGGGGCGGTGAGGAGGGCATGTACGCCCAGCGGCTGGGTGCCGGGCGGGTGAGGACCCTGAACCCGTACGCGGCCCTCCTGCGGGCCGGTGTGCCCCTCGCCTTCGGCTCCGACAGTCCGGTGACCCCGCTGGACCCGTGGGGGACGGTGCGGGCCGCCGCGTTCCACCGGACGCCTGAGCACCGGATCTCCGTACGGGCGGGCTTCACCGCCCACACCAGGGGCGGCTGGCGGGCCGTCGGCCGCGACGACGCGGGCACGCTGGTGCCGGGCGCCCCGGCCGACTACGCGGTCTGGCGCACCGAGGAACTGGTGGTCCAGGCCCCGGACGACCGGGTCGCCCGCTGGTCGACCGACCCCAGGTCGGGAACGCCCGGACTGCCGGACCTCAGCCCTGGGGCCGAACTCCCGGTCTGCCTGCGCACGGTCGTGTTCGGACAAACTGTCTACGTACGACCGAACGAGTGACGTGCGGACATTTCGTACCGCCGATCGAAGGTGCCCCGGTTCTCCCGCGACCTGGGGATCTCCGGTACTGACCAGGCAAGTTCGGTAAACGATGCAGGTCAGGCAACTATTGACAGAATGCGCCCACCGGCCGGTAGGTTCGGCCGAGTCCACCACAGGACGTCCGACCGGTTAAACCTCCACGCAGTCGTCGAACGCCGCTGGGTCATGGGGTGGTGTGCCGCACCGGCGCACCACCGCTGACAGCCAGGTTCAGCGCCCGCGCCTCGGGGGCGAGGGAAGGTTTCAGCCGGACGGAGGGTGCGACCCGGGTGGGGCCCGGACGTTCAGTAGACAACGGCTCTAGGTCGACCCGCAGCCGGCGGGTCCCAGGTCGGCCCGAAGGACGCCGGGCCCCGATCCGCAGTTCTGTCCGTACTTCCGCTCTTCTGTCCGCCGTCGCGCCCCGAGCCGTCCCGACCGGGTCGGTCTGCGGCCCCGTCGCGCTGGATATGGTGTGCATCTGCGTACGGACTTAAGGGGCAGTAAGTGAACGACGGCGGTCAGAGGCGATACGGCCCGCTCGGCAGAACCTTGGTGATCATTCCGACCTACAACGAGGCCGAGAACATCAAGCCGATCGTCAGCCGGGTGCGCGCCGCCGTACCGGAGGCCGACATCCTGGTCGCCGACGACAACAGCCCCGACGGCACCGGCAAGCTGGCCGACGAGCTGGCCTCCGCCGACGACCGGGTCCATGTGCTGCACCGGCAGGGCAAGGAAGGGCTCGGCGCGGCCTATCTCGCCGGCTTCCGCTGGGGGATGGACCACGACTACGGCGTGCTCGTCGAGATGGACGCGGACGGCTCCCACCAGCCCGAGGAGCTGCCCCGGCTGCTCACCGCCCTCAAGGGCGCCGACCTGGTGCTGGGCTCCCGCTGGGTCCCGGGCGGGCGCGTGGTCAACTGGCCCAAGTCCCGCGAGATGATCTCCCGCGGCGGCAGCACCTACTCGCGGCTGATGCTCGGACTCCGGACGAGAGACGTCACCGGCGGATACCGGGCGTTCCGCACGGAGACCCTGCAGGGGATCGGCCTGGAGGAGGTCGCCTCGCAGGGCTACTGCTTCCAGGTGGACCTGGCGCGCCGCGCGATCGAGGCCGGCTACCACGTCGTGGAGGTCCCGATCACGTTCGTGGACCGGGAGATCGGTGACTCCAAGATGAGCCGGGACATCCTCGTCGAGGCGCTCTGGCGGGTGACCGCCTGGGGTGTCACCACCCGTACGAACCGGGCGCTCGGACGCCGGACGCCCTGAAGCCTCCGGCCAGGTGATCCTCACCCCCTTACGGCGCCCGGACCCGTGGCCAGGCACACTGGGGGCATGACGACCGGCACACCGCCCCCGACCGCCCGTCGGCGCTCGCGCGCCCGGACCCTCGTACCTCTCGCCATGGCCGCCTGGGCGGTGCTGGAGATCTGGCTGCTCATCGTGGTGGCGGACGTGGCGGGCGCTTTCACCGTCCTGCTGCTCCTGGCCGCGGGTGTCGTGCTCGGAGCCGTGGTGATGAAGGCGGCCGGCCGCCGCGCCTTCCGCAATCTCACCGAGACGCTCCAGCAGATGCCGGGACAGCCGGGCGCCGACGGCTCCTCGCCCGCTCCTGCGAGCAGCAGGGGCAACGGCTTCCTGATGCTCGGCGGGCTGCTGATCATGATTCCGGGGATGATCTCGGACGTCGCCGGACTGCTGCTCCTGGTGCCGCCGGTCCGGTCGGCGCTCAGCAGGTACGCGGAGCGCTCGCTGGAACGCCGAATGCGCGTGGCGGCCCCCGGTGGCCTCTCGGACGCCTTCCAGCAGGCCCGTATGCACAGGCCCGACGGAAAGGTCGTCCAGGGCGAGGTAATCCGCGACGACCCCTCCCACCCCGACGAGAACCCCCGCCCGCCCCTGACGCCGTAGCCCGAACGCGGCCCCGCCCCGCCGAGTCGAGTCCGTCCGCGATTGAGGACACCTCGGACGTCGGTCCGGGGGAGGCCTCTCGTGCACCTGCCCCCCGACGCAGCCGGCCGTCAAGGCCCACGCACAGAGCCGCGGGCCTCGACACACAGTGTGTCGAGGCCCGCGGCTCTGTCTCAGGGCTGTGCTACGCGGTCAGGCAGACTTCCTGCTGTCCCGCGGATGCACGGCAATATTCATGGCTCCGGAGCGCAGAACCGCCAGCCTCTCGGCCAGCACCTCCTCCAGCTCCTCGCGTGTGCGCCGCTCCATGAGCATGTCCCAGTGCGTACGCGCAGGCTTGCCCTTCTTCTCCTCGGGGCCATCCCCGTCCACCAGGAGTGCCTGGGCGCCACACGCCTTGCACTCCCACTCCGGCGGAATTTCCGCCTCTACCGAGAACGGCATCTCAAATCGATGTCCGTTCTGGCATGCGTACTCCACCGCCTGGCGCGGGGCCAGATCGATGCCGCGGTCCGTCTCGTAGCTGGTAACCACAAGTCGCGTGCCGCGGAGAGCTCGCTCACTCATGAATCGTGCCTCCCGGGCTTGTCGCCCACAGGACAGGTGTCGCTGTCGTCGTCATCCGGCTCAACGTCCGGTCGGCGGCAAAGATTCCCGTTTCCGGTCATGCGTCGCCCGTCGTGCCGCTGAGTATTCAGGTTTGCCAGGGTTCAAGTACCCGCCAACGCCCGGTTTGTCACATATGGCAGAAGTTGTCACCCAACAGTTTGGATTCTTCCACTGGCGGTAACGGTCCTCCGGGCAGGCCAAAGGCGTACACTACCGGCCTTTTACTTCAACGTCTAAATCCGTTCGGGAACGGGGTTCCCGGCCGCCGCCACGGCCTGCCGGACCGGCACCCTCGCGAGCAGCACGGAACCGACCACGAAGAAGATCACCAACGAGATGATCGCATCCCGATAACTGCCGGTCAGCTGGTACGCGAGCCCGAACACCAGCGGCCCCAGCCAGCTCAGCCCGCGGTCGCTCATCTCGTACGCCGAGAAGTACTCGGCCTCCTTGCCGCGCGGCACCAGATGCGAGTAGAGCGAGCGGGACAGGGCCTGACTGCCGCCGAGAACCAGGCCGATCGCCGCGGCCAGCGCGTAGAAGAACACCGGTGCGTCGGCCGGCAGGAAGTACCCGGCGACGAGAATCAGCGTCCAGACGACCAGGGACGCGAGGATCGTGTGCTTCGCGCCGTACACCCGGGCCAGCCGGCCCATCCCCAGCGCTCCGGCCACCGCGAGTATCTGGACCAGCAGCACGGCTGTGATCAGCGTCGTCTGGTCGAGGCCCAGCTCCTCGGAGCCGTACACCGAGGCCTGCGAGATCACCGTCTGCACGCCGTCGTTGTAGACGAGGTAGGCCAGCAGGAAGGAGAGGGTGAGTGGATGGCGGCGCATGTCGCGCAGGGTCGCCATCAGCTGCCGCCATCCGGACCCGACCGCTCCGTGGCCGCCCGGCGCCACCCGCCGGTCGCGCAGCCGGCGCAGCGGTACGACGGTGAAGGCGCCCCACCAGACGCCGGCCGAGGCCAGGCAGATCCGGACGGCGTCCGACTCGGAGAGGCCGAAGGAGTCGTGGCCCGTGTAGAGGATCAGGTTGAGGACGAGGACCAGCGCCCCCGACGTGTAGCCGAAGGCCCAGCCGCGTGAGGAGACCGCGTCGCGTTCGTCGGGTTCCGCGATCTGCGGCAGATAGGCGTTGTAGAGGACCATCGACACGGATATCGCGGCATTCGCCACGATGAGCAGGAAGGCGCCGAGCAGATAGCGGGTGCCGTCCAGGAAGAACATTCCGGCGGTCGCGGTGGCGCCCACGTAGGCGGCCGCCGCCAGCAGCGGCTTCTTGCGGCCCGAGCGGTCGGCGGCGGCGCCGACGACCGGCATCAGGATCACCGCGACGATCACGGACGCCGAGACCGCGTAGGCGAACAGCGATCCGGCGCGGACCGGGATGCCGAGCGGATGGACGAAGCCGTCGGCGTCGGCGGCTGCCTTGGCGATCGACGTCAGATACGGCCCGAGGAACACCGTGAGGACGCTCGTCGAGTAGACGGAGCAGGCGAAGTCGTAGAAGTACCAGCCGCGCTGCTCGCGCCGCCGCTCGCCGGGGTCGGCCTCCCCGGCATTACCCTCCGCCGGTTCGGCGGTGTCCGCGGTCTCGGCGCTCATTGCGCACCCCTCGTCTCTCCCCGTGGAGACGTCACCGGGCCGGCGTCAGGCCCAGGCCCCCCGCTCGCTCAGCACCGTACGCAGCGTCTCGATGTGATCGGTCATGATGCCATCCACGCCGAGGTCCAGGAGCGCTGCCATCCGCTCCGGTTCGTTCACCGTCCAGACGTGCACCTGGAGCCCCCGCGCGTGCGCCTCCCGCACGAAGCGCCGGTCCACGACCCGGACGCCGCCCTGGCTCTCCGGCACCTGTGCGCACACCGCTCCGGCGCGCAGCGCCGCCGGGATGCCGTACGAGCGCAGCCGCAGGCCCAGGACACCGCGCACTCCGTAGGAGGTGGCCAGCCGGGGGCCCGCCAGGCGGTGCGCCCTGGCGACCCTGGTCTCGGAGAAGGAGCCGACGCACACCCGGTCCCAGGCATCCGTCCGGCGGATCAGGTCCACCAGCGGCTCAAGGGCCGGCCCGGCCTTGATGTCCACGTTCCAGCGGGCCTCCGGGAACGTCTCCAGCAGCTCCTCGAACAGTGGCAGCGGTTCACGGCCCGCCACCCGGGCCTGCCGTATCTCGCTCCACGGCAGCTCCGACATCCGCCCCCTGGCATCCGTCACCCGGTCCAGCGTGGCGTCGTGGAAGGCGACCAGCCGGCCGTCCGCCGAGGCGTGCACATCGGTCTCGAAGTAGCGGTACCCGGCGTCGGCGGCCCGGCGGAACGCGGCCGCCGTGTTCTCGATCCCGCCCGCCGCCCCGCCCCGGTGGGCGAACGCGAGCGGGGCGGGGTGGTCCAGATAGGGATGGCGTACGGAAGTCACTGCGGCAGTATGGCCTGCCCGGATGCCGGGGCGGTGACCGTGGTGCCGCCGTTGTCCGAGATCGCGAAGAAGCGCAGGAAGAACTGGGCGAGCGGGCCGATCGCCAGGGCGTAGAGGACCGTGCCGACGCCGAGGGAACCGCCGAGCAGGAATCCGGTCACCACGACCGCCACCTCGATCGCCGTGCGGACCAGCCGGATGGAGCGGCCGGTGCGCCGGTGCAGCCCGGTCATGAGCCCGTCGCGCGGCCCGGGGCCGAACCGGGCCGCGATGTACAGCCCCGTCGCGACTCCGTTCAGGACGATGCCCGCCACCATCACCCCGGCCTGCGCGGCGAGCCCGTGCACATCGGGGACGAGCGCCAGCGTGCCGTCCATCGCGATCCCCACCGCGAAGACATTGGAGACGGTGCCCAGCCCCGGCCGCTGCCGGAGCGGTATCCACAGGAGCAGCACGATCGCGCCGATGATGATCGAGACGACGCCGATGGTGATCCCGGTGCGTTCGGCGAGCCCCTGGTGGAGCACCCCCCACGGCTCCAGACCGAGCCCGGCGACGACCAGCAGCGCCGAACTCGCCCCGTACAGCGCCAGACCTGTGTACAGCTGGATCAGCCGTCGGGTGAGGTGCGTTCCGCGCGGGGCGGTGGTGGTGGACAAGTGGTGCCCCCTGGTGTGGTGGTAGTGGACTGCTGCGTGTCACTCTGTGGCAGGGGATTGGCTGCCGACCATGGCCAATCCGAGGAAGGTGGACTGATTCTCGTGGCACAGTGGACTTCGGCGGTCGGTGCGGCTCAGCTCGCCCGGCAGCTCCACGCCCAGCAGCCCAGGCCGACGGGCCCCGGCAACCGCAGACCGCCGGCCTACCGCGCGCTCGCCGACGGCATCCGGCTGCTCGTCCTTGAAGGCCGGGTCCCGGTCGCCGCCCGGCTCCCCGCCGAACGTGAACTCGCGCTCGCCCTGGCCGTCAGCCGTACGACGGTGGCCGCGGCCTACGAGGCGCTGCGGGCCGAGGGGTTCCTGGAGTCCCGGCGCGGGGCCGGCAGCTGGACCGCGGTGCCCGCGGGCAACCCGCTGCCCGCCCGCGGCCTGGAGCCGCTTCCCCCCGAGGCGCTCGGATCGATGATCGACCTGGGCTGCGCCTCGCTGCCCGCCCCCGAACCGTGGCTGACCCGGGCCGTCCAGGGCGCCCTGGAGGAGCTGGCCCCGTACGCGCACACGCATGGCGACTACCCGGCGGGGCTCCCCGCGCTGCGGCAGATGATCGCCGACCGGTACACCGCCGACGGCATCCCGACGATGCCCGAACAGATCATGGTCACCACCGGTGCGATGGGTGCGATCGACGCCATCTGCCACCTCTTCGCGGGCCGCGGCGAACGGATCGCGGTGGAGTCCCCGAGCTACGCCAACATCCTCCAGCTGATGCGGGAGGCGGGCGCCCGCCTCGTGCCGGTGGCCATGGAGGAGGGGCTGGGCGGCTGGGACATGAACCGGTGGCGCCAGGTGCTGCGGGACGCGGCCCCGCGGCTCGCGTACGTCGTCGCGGACTTCCACAACCCCACCGGGGCGCTGGCCGACGAGGACCGGCGCCGCGCGCTGGTGGACGCCGCCCGCTCGGCCGGTACGGTCCTGGTCGTCGACGAGACGATGCACGAACTGCACCTGGACGACGACGTGCGGATGCCGCGCCGGGTCTGCGCCTTCGACCCGGCGGGCAGCACCGTGCTCACCGTCGGTTCGGCCAGCAAGGCCTTCTGGGCCGGTATGCGGATCGGCTGGGTGCGCGCCGCACCGGATGTGATCCGCAGTCTGGTGGCGGCCCGTGCCTACGCCGACATGGGCACTCCGGTCCTGGAGCAGCTGGCCGTCAACTGGCTGATGCGCACCGGCGGCTGGGAAGAGGCCGTGCAGATCCGCCGGGAGCAGGCGCGGGACAACCGGGACGCGCTGGTCACGGCCGTGCGGCGGGAGCTGCCGGACTGGGAGTTCGCCGTACCGCGCGGCGGCCTGACGCTCTGGGTGCGTACCGGCGGCCTCTCCGGATCGCGGCTCGCGGTGGCCGGGGAGCGGGTCGGGGTGCGAGTGCCGTCCGGGCCCCGGTTCGGTGTCGACGGCGCCTTCGAGGGATACGTGCGGCTGCCGTTCACGGTCGGCGGGCCGGTGGCGGACGAGGCGGCCCTGCGGCTCGCGGCCGCCGCCCAGCTGGTCAGCTCGGGGGCGGGCGCGGGCGCGGAGGCGCCTCGGACGTTCGTCGCCTGAGCGGTCGCCGTGGCGGAAGTGCGGGAGGGCCAGCGGATCACCTCGTCTGCGGGCCCTCCCGCACTTCCGTGGCCGTCAGTCGCTGACGGCCACGGACTCCATGGCGACGGAGACGGCCGCGGTCTTGGCCGGCACCGGGTCGGGCGCGGTCGCCTCGATCGCCCTGCGCCGTTCGGGCAGCAGGCCGAGCACCGTCTGCCGCTGTGCCTCACTGGTCGCGTCGTCGTACGGGTCGGGCGTGGCCGGCACCTGGATACGCAGCACCGGACCGGTGCCGAGCCGTGCGTACCCGCGGCCGGGCGGGACGTCCGGGGTCGGGGTGGTGTGCGGCTCAAGCCCCAGGACGGACTCGATCTGGACGGGGGAACAGGGGCCGAGTACCACCCGGGCCCTGGTGTGGGTCCGCACGGTGCCGTTCAGGCCGTCCAGGCAGTCGAACTGCTCGGTCATCACCACGGTGACGTTGGCGGCCCTGCCGTGCCGCAGCGGGACCTGAAGCAGCTCCTGCGGGTCGGGTCCGCCGTCGGCGGCTGCCAGATGGCCGAGCACGCTGGGCCGGTCCAGCAGGATCCAGAGCGGGCGCCTGGTGTCCTCGGGAACGGCGTGGCCGGACTGCCGGGCCCGGTTGGCCTCGATCAGCCGGCGCTCCGTCTCGTGTGCCGCCCATTCCAGGGTGGCCAGCGCCCCGGCCGCCCCGCACTCCACGGCCAGCACGCCCTCGCGGCCGTTGAAGCAGGAGTACTCGCCGATGCCGCTGCCCTCGATGATCAGGATGTCGCCCTGCTGGAGTGCCTGGAGCGCGATGGAGCGCATCAGTGTGGTGGTGCCGCTGCCGGGCTGGCCGGCGATCAGCAGATGCGGCTCCGTGGTGCGTGCGCCGGTCCGCCAGACGACCCCTGGCGCGTCCCGGGTCTCGTCCCCGTCGCGCACCGGGACGGTGCGCTGCACCGCGTCGTCGTCCGTGAAGCCGAGGACGGTCTCGCCGGGGGCGGTGACGAAGCGCTGGGCGGTGATCGAGGTGGGCAGGGCGTCGAGCACGCTCATGACGAGCCGGTTGCCCTCCTCGTCCCAGCTGAACCGGTACTCCCGGCCGCGGCCCGACTTGGCGTGCAGCAGCTGTTCGATCCGGGCACGGGAGGCGGCCTCGCTGTCGGTGAAGTACGCGGGGTACGCCACCCTGAGCCGGGATACCCGGCCGTTGCCGTCGAACTCGTAGTCACTGAAGACCTGGTCCCAGTCGCCGCCGTGGGCGAACAGCGGGCTGGGGTCGTCGGCCGTGGAGAAGTACGGCACGAGTGCCTCGTACAGGGCCTGCAGGCGCCCGGTCTCCGCCTCGTTTGGGCCGGTCCTGACGGGAGTGCGCTCCCGCCCCTTCCATGCGGCGGCGCCCATCACCGTGACCAGGGCCATCAAGGACCCGTAGGGGATGAGCGCGACCACGAGTACGCAGGCCGCGACGAGGAACAGCGTGGGACCACGCCGGTCCTTGGGCGTCGCGGCCCACTTCTGCCGTCCTGCACCTGCCAGCAGCCGCAGACCACGGGTGATCGTGATCAGCGGATGGAGCACGTCGGTGGCGCTGTCGGTGGCCGTGCGCGCGAACTCGCGACTGCGAGTGATCGAAGCGCTGCCGCTGCTCAGAATGCGGGGGAGTGGTCGCCGGGCCACGTCTGTCTCCTGGAGGGGGGTGGGAGCGGGAGCGGAGGGTCAGAACTTGATCCCGCCCAAGAGGCCGGCGAGGCTCGCACCGCCCGCCGTGATGCTCGGTGCGATGGCGGTGCCGGCCAGGTAGAAGCCGAACAGGGCGGTGATGAGGGCGTGCGATGCCTTGAGGCCGTCCTTCCTGAAGAACAGGAAGACGATGATGCCGAGGATGACGACGCCTGACATGGAAAGGATCATGAGTGGTTCTCCTGGTTGGGGGGACGGTCACCATGAGTCCTTCCAGGCTCACCGGAAGTATCTATAGGATAAAAGGTGCAAGTGGGTGAAAAGTGAGGTTTTTCACTGGACTGGCGGACAGTGGAGCGCAGGTCGGAGGGGTTTTCGGTGCCGCGCCTCGCTCCGTCGTCACTCGACGTGATCTTTTGCCATGGGTGGGCCGGGTCATGTGCGCGTCCGGGCAGTACCCTGTCGATTCACTCGTACGGCCTCAAGGCGCACGCCCCCACAGGCCGGCAGCGGAGAAATCGGTTAATGGAAGGGCGGTCCCCCGATGAGCGAAACCCCTGATCCCGAGGTGGTGGAGCTGGCGACCAAGGTCTTCGACCTGGCGCGCCACGGCGACACCGACGCGCTCGCGGCCTACGTCGATGCCGGAGTCCCCGTGAACCTCACCAACGACCGGGGCGACTCGCTGCTGATGCTCGCCGCCTATCACGGGCACGCCCCCGCGGTCACGGCACTGGTCGGCCGCGGCGCCGACCCGGACCGGGCCAACGACCGGGGGCAGACGCCGCTCGCCGGAGCCGTCTTCAAGGGTGAGGACGGGGTGATCGCGGCCCTGCTCGCGGCAGGGGCCGATCCGGCGGCCGGAACGCCCTCCGCCCTGGACACCGCGCGCATGTTCGGCAAGGCCGACCTGCTGGAACTCTTCGGTTCCCGCTGACCGGGTCCGCCGTAAATGTGGTCGCGGTGGCGAAATGGGTGGGTCATCATGACGTCGCGGGCCCGATTCGGGCCACCGATGAGAGGCAGAGGAAGATGGTCTACACCAGGCAGAAGACGGCGGTCGGCCGATCATGTTGCTGCGCGGTCTAGTGCCCACCCGGCACGTGGAACTGCACAGTCCCCGGTTGCGTCGACAGCTTGATGTGAGGCTTTTCCCATGTTTGATCCGTTCATAGCGCCGAGCGGCACCCTGCTCGGTCTGCTGCAGAGGGGCCGCGGCGACGGCACGCTCCACGCGCTCGCCGCACCGCGCCCCGAGGCCCTGGCGGCTCTCAACCACTGCGTCCTGAGCGATCCGCGTCACGACTGGCAGGTGGAGAACCGCTCCCTCTACTACGCGCGCCTCTATCTCGACCTCGACGGCGGCATCGACGAGATCGAGCGGCACCTCGCTGACCCCGACGACCACCTCGACACGGACGAGTCACGGACCGGCCTGGCCCTCGCCGTACTCGGCCACCTCGCCTCGTACGGACGCGACGACGCCCTCGCCCTGCTGCGGCGCTACGCCGCGACCGGTTCCAACTGGGCCTGGGCCCTGGACGAGCTGGCCCTGCGTGACGACGACGCCGGCCTCCGTTCCCTCGCCGTCCCCGTGCTCGCCCGCTTCGGCACGGACGCCGAGGGGGCCGCCGAGCTGGCCACCGCCGTACGCGACGCCTTCGAACCCAGGCCCTGGCGGCTCTGGGCCGACGATCCGCGCGAAGCGGTCGGTGCCCGGGTGAGGGCCGCCTCCGAACAGGGCTCCTTCGACCGCTGGCAGCGGCAGATGCGGCCCGGAGGACCGCGCCCCGGCTGGAGCGTCCAGGCCGTCTTCGACTGGGCCCAGCAGGGGCTCGACCGCGGCAGCGACCTCCATGTGCCGGCCGCCCGCTGTCTCTCCGCCGTCGCGGGACCGGAGGACCGGCCCGTGATCGTCGAGGCCGCCCGCAGCGGTCCGGACGGCGCCCGGTGCGCCGCCCTGCACTACCTGACCGAGGCCCAGGACCCGGTCGTACTCGACCTGATAGAGGCCGCGGCGGTCAGCTCCTCGCGCACGGTCGCCGACGCGGCCGTCGCCGCCTTCGAGCGGATGTGCGGTGAAGCCGCCGTCGACCGTGCCCGGCGCTGGGCACGGCGGCCCGACGCGCTCGGCGCCTCGGCGGCCGGTGTACTGGCCGGCCGCGGAGGCACGCAGGACGCCTCGCTGGTCCTCGGCGCCCTGCGCGAAGCCGTACGCGGCGACGGGCCCGACGCCCTGCGCCTGTGGACACTGGTCGACGGCACCGGACGCCTCGGCATCGCCTGCGCCGCTCCCGTCCTGCGCCACGTCTACCGGGAGACGTCCTCCTCCCACCTGCGGGGCAGGGCCGCCCGCGCGCTGGCCGCCACCGACCCCTCCTTCGCCACCGGCTTCGCCGTCGAGTGCCTGTGGGACTGCGAGGAGACGACCCGGGAAGTCGCCGCACGCCACGCGGAGACCGGCGACATCAGGGTGGCCGAGCGGCTGCGCCGGCTGGCCGCCGACCCGGCCGAGGAGGCCGAGGTGCAGACAGCGGTGCGCAGCAGGATCGGTCCGGACGCACCCGCCGTCTGACCGGGCCGCGAGCAGTACGGGCGTTGCGCGTCGGGGGCGCGCGGCGCGACGCCGCCGGGCCGCGTCGATACGTCATCCACGCGCTGTGCGGCCGGGAGCGCGGCCCCCGTGCCGGGGGCCGGGGAGCGGAGCCGTCCCGGTGCGCGGAGCCGTCCGGCAGGGCGTGACCGACTCCGGGGCAACCAGCCGCTTCTGCGCCGTTTCGACCGTTGTCGGTGCGAGGACCTAATCTGTGCAGCGTGACTTCGCCTGCCTATACGGAAAACGCTGCGCCCCAGCTCAGCGCGGGGCCGCGGCCCGCACCGGGCCCGGCCGCCGACGAGGGGCTCTCGCGGCGGCTGCGCGCCCTCGCCTGCACGGCGCCGCTGCACGACCTCGACGTGCGCAAGGCGAACCTCGCCGGTGAGTACACCGTCTACGCGATGGCGGAGGTCGCCCTCGCCGCGATCGACCTCGTCACGCTCAACATGGACTTCGACACCGGCGCGGACCACGACCAGATAGTGGCCAGACTCCTCCCGCGCGTCGCCGCGCAGGCCCCGCGCCGCCCGGTCGCCGAGCACGAACGGGTCGCGCGCTGGGTGCTGGAGAACCTGATCAACGTCGGCAGTGTGGACCGCGGCTTCCGGGCCGTCTACGGCACCTTCGGCCCGGACGGCACGTACGTCCGCCGGGACTACGACTTCAAGCTGGTCGAAGAGGTCCCGGGATACGGCGGCAGCGTCTATCTGCGGGCCACCGACGAAGCGGTCAACGTCCTGGTCGGCGCCCTCGACACGGACGTCACCAGCGCCCAGATCGCCGCCGAGGTGAAGCTGGAGGTCCTGATCAGCCGCGGTCGCCTCGCCGACGCGCAGCTCGCCGCCGAGCAGGCCCGCTACCGGACCGTGCAGTACGCGCAGACCCTCCGCAAGACACTCGACGCGACCCGGCGCAACGTCCGGGCGGTGGACTGGCTCAACGCCGTGCCCGACATGATCGCCGAGGCACTGGACCACATCGCCGACCGCTACCGCCACGAGAACGCCATCCTCACCAACATCCGCAAGGCCCGTGACGAGGCCGAGGAGCCCGAGCACAAGCGGCGCGCCGCCGAACTCGTCGACATCGTCAAGGACTGCATCCGCCGCCACACCCAGCTGCAGTCCCGTCTGCTGGAGGCCGGGCCGCTGTTCCGCGCCGAGCAGGACCGGCAGGCGTTCGCAGCACCGGCCCTGCGGACCGGTCTCGACCTGTACGGGCAGCTGCTGGCACCGCTGCTCCCGCTCCCCGTCGAGCAGGCGATCCGCGCCACCGACGCGTTCTTCGCCCACGGCACGGGACTGCGCACCCCCACCTCGGTCCGGGTGGGCGACCTGGTCGACATGCTGCTGACCCCGCCGGTGGAGCGCGAACACCTGGGCGCCGAGATGCCCGAGCCCGATCTGATCGCCACCCCGGCCGACAGCCGTTTCAGCGAGGAACAGCTGGCGAGCGCCATGGAGCTGCTGGAGCTGGAGCCCGACGCGCCGCGCCGCCTCTCCGGGCTGCTGGCCGAGGCCAGACGTCGCGATCCGGACCTGCCCTACCTGGTCGCCCTCCTCGCGGTGCACGCGGCGAGCCCGCCGGTCGGCACCGCCTACCGGCAGGGTGAGCGCCGCCTGCTCTTCTCCGTCGACGACGGGACCCAGCTGGAGGACCCCGAATTCGGCGGTGCGGACCTGATCGTGGGTACGGCCCTGCTGGACGCGGCAGGCATGGCCGCGGACCGCTCGGAGGCGGCGTGAGAGGCCCGCGGTCCTTCCGGACCGCTCTCCTGCGGACCGCTCCCTCCCGGGCCGCGGCCACAAGCACCGGCACCGTCCCGCGCCCAGCGGGCGGGACGGCCGCGAGCACCCGACCCGCCCACCCCGTACCGAAGACCGCCCGCAGCAAGGAGCGCCCGTCTTGAGCGACCACCGCGCAGAGCACGCCGACGCGTGGAGCGAGCAGAGCGCCGGGTACCCGGCCGACCGGACCGCGTCCGCGCAGCCGTCCGCGCCCGCCGCCGTCACCCCGGCCGACGCCGCCGACGCGGCCCGGCTCGTCGCCTTCGGGCTCCAGCCCAAGCTGCTGCCCGCCCGCGACGCCGAGTACGCCGAACTGCTGCGCCGCTACCGGGAGGAGCCGGCCTTCGGCCGGCTCGCCGACGCCGTGGCCACCGGACTCGGCCTCATCGTGCTCGAGGTGTCCACCCGGGCCGGCATGGCCGTCACGGCGGGCGAGGACTCGGTCTTCGCCGTCCGCATGGGCGACTACGCCCGCCGGGCCTCGCCGGACTCCGCCGACCGCTTCCTGCACGGCCTCGCCCACCTGGCCGTCGCCGCGATGGCCTTCCCGCGCCCCGAGGACCTCGCCGACGACGCGTACATCGGCCGGATCACCGTCAACGGCGTCGACGCCTTCGTACGCCAGGCGTGCCACCGCCTGGAGGAGCGCGCCGAGGCGCACGGCGACAACACCGACCCGGCCAGTGACGCCCCCGGCCTGGAGGCCGGCTGGCGGGTCTACGCCCGGCGCAGCTCCACCGGAGCGACGAAGGACGCCCGTCGGCTGGCCGGATCCACCACCGGCATCGTCGGCAAGGCCGTCGCCTTCCTCACCGACTCCGGCTTCCTCCAGCGCACCGGGGACGACGCCGGAGGAGCCTTCCGCACCACCGCCCGCTACCAGCTCCAGGTCCGCGACATGGCGGGCAGTGCCGCCATGGCCGAACTGCTGGAACTGGGAGTGGTTCCGGTCACCGACGGATCGGCGACGCTGCTGCCGCCACCCGACCCCGACGACCTGGAGCTGGCGGCCGACGCCGGCCTGCCCTTCCACGGCTGACCGGCCGTGGCCGGCCACCGCACGGCCGGCCACCGCCACCGACGCCTTCCTCCCGCTCCCTCCCGCTGCCTGAACGACGAGAGTCCGCCGCCATGTACGAGCTGTCCCGGGTCCGCCTCTACTCCATCGGGCCTGCCGGTGCGCGCTACGCCGACACCGTGCTTGACCTGCGCGGGGTCGGCGCGCCCGTGCCCCACCCCGCACCGGCGCAGGCGGAGTTCTTCGAGGAGGAACCGGTCGGCCCGCCGCGCCGCCCCGCCCCCGCCGGAGTGCTCTTCCTGGAGAACGGCGGCGGCAAGTCCGTCCTGCTGAAGCTGATCTTCTCGGTGATGCTGCCCGGCCACCGCAACACCCTCGGCGGCGCCAGCTCCGGCGTACTGCGCAAGTTCCTGCTCGCCGAGGACTGCGGGCATGTCGCGCTGGAGTGGCAGCACACCCTGACGGGCGAATGCGTCGTCGTCGGCAAGGTCAGCGAATGGCGTGGACGCCAGGTCTCCAACGACCCCAGGAAGTTCGCCGAGGCCTGGTACTCCTTCCGGCCCGGCCCCGGACTCAGCCTCGACTCGCTGCCCGTCGCCGAGGCGACCTCGGTGGGCCGCCCCGCCGAAGGCGTCTCCGGCGCCCGCGGCAGGCGCCGCACCATGAAGGGCTTCCGCGACGCGCTCACCGAGGCGGGCAAGTTCTACCAGCACCTCGACGTGCACTGGGAAGAGATCCACGACCGCTGGAACGAGCACCTCGGCGACATCGGTCTGGACCCCGAACTCTTTCGCTACCAGCGCGAGATGAACGCCGATGAGGGCGAGGCCGCAGGACTCTTCGCCGTCAAGAAGGACTCCGACTTCACCGACCTGCTGCTGCGCGCCGTCACCGACACCCGCGACACCGACGGCCTCGCCGACCTCGTCAGCGGCTTCGGCAGCAAACTGGGCCGCCGCGCCGAACTCACCGCCGAGCGCGACTTCACCGCGGGCTCCGTCGATCTGCTCGGCCGCATCGTGGAGGCCGCCGGAACGCGTTCGCGGACCAGGGACATCCACGCCGGCGCCGAGCGCCGCACCCGCACACTGGCCCGCAGGCTCTCCGCCCGCGCCGGCCTGGAGCGCGGCCGGACCGCGGAGCTCGCCCAGCAGGTCACCGGCGCGGCCCACACCGTCACCGGCGCCGAGGAGACCCGTGGCCGGGCCGCCCTGATCGCCGCCGAACTCGCCTACCGGCACGCCTCCCTGGCCCTCACCGCGGCCGAGAAGAGCGCGGCGGCCCAGCGCCGGGAGCTGGGCGACGCCCGCACGCTGCACTCCGCCTGGCAGGCGGCCGAGGCCGTACTGCGCCACCGGGCCGCCGCTGACCGCGCCGCGCGCGTCGCCGTCGCGATCCGGGAGGCCGAGCGCGACGCCGCCCCGGCGCTGGCCGCACGCGCCACGGCCGCGGCTGATCTCGTACGGGCCCTGCACACGGCCGCCGAGGCGGGCGAGGGCGTGGCCAACGAGGAGGAGGAGCGCTCCGAGACCCTTCAGGCCTCGGGCGAGGCCGCGCACCGTGACGCCACCACGGCTGCCACCGAGGCCCAGCGTGCCCGCAGCGAGGCCGGCCACCTGCGCCAGCGCCTCGCCGAGGTCGAGCAGGAGACCGCCGAAGCCGTCCGGGCGGGCTGGCTCGACGACACCGCACCGAACGCGGACCCCGCCCGCGCGGCCCTCGCGGCGAACGACGCGGAACAGTCCGCGGTGGCCGCCTGGGACACCGCGCGTGAGGCCGCCGGGTCGGCGGCGGACCGGTCGCGACAGGCAGCGGCCGCCGAGAGCCGCGCCGAACTCGCCGCGGCGCGAGCCGCCGACGGCGCGCGGGCCGCCGAACAGGCCTACGAGGCCGAGCTCAGGGCCGCCGAGTCGATCGCCGCCGAGCACCGCCTCGCCGACCTCCTCGGCCTGCCCACGGCACAGGGCAGCGGCGTACCCCGGCCACGACAGAGCGCGACCGGACCCGAATCCGCAACGGAGGCCGTCGCCGGGGACCAGGGCCCGCAGCAGGAAGCCCCGGACGTCGAGGGGACTGCCGGCACCGACGGAACCGAACCGTCCGCGCACGGCGCCCACACCGTCACGGCCCGGCAGTCCCGCCCGGCCGGACAAGCCCTCACCGCAGCCGAGTTCGACCGCAACGCCGACGAGCTGCGCGAGCTCCTCGACCAGGGCGTCAGCTCCGCCGAACGTCGCCTCTTCGAGCTGCGCACCGCGGCCGCCGACGACTCCCGCATCCTGGGCGCGCTCGGCGACGGCGGACTGCTGCCGCCCGGCCCCGACGTCCTCGCCACCGTCGAGTACCTCGGCGAGCACGGCATCCCCGCCCTGCCCGGCTGGCGCTACCTCGCCCAGGCCGTCGACCCCGCCGACCACGCGGCCGTGCTCGCGGCCCGGCCGGAACTCGTCGACGGCGTCGTGATCACCGACCCGGACGCGCACGTCCGTGCCCGTGACGTCCTCGGTTCCGCCGCTCTGCTGCCGCGCTCGGCCGTGGCCGTCGGTACCGCCGCCGCGCTGCTCGCCCCCGTCCCGGCCCCGGGTACCGGATCCGCCGCGAGTGGCGGAGCCGATTCCGGGGTGTTCCTCGTCCCGCCGAACCCGGCCATGCACGACGAACACGCCGCCGACGAGGAGCGGCACGCGCTCAGGAGCCGCACCGCCGCTCGCGACGAGGACATCCGCACACTCGCGGCCCGGCTCGCCGCGGACCGCGCGCTCGCCGCCCGGATCGGTTCCTGGCGGGTGGACTGCCCGCCCGGCACGCTCGCCGAACTGGCGGAAGCGGCCGGCACCGCCCGTACGGCCGCCGGGACGGCCGAGGCCGCGCTCGCCGAGGCCCGTACCGTGCGCGCCGAGGCCGACGAGGCCGCCGCGGACACCGCGCGCGTCCGCGACGAGCGCCAGGAGGCCGCCCAGCGCGCCCGCCGGGCCGCCGACGCACTCGCGGGACTCGCCTTCCGCCTCCGCGAACGGGCGGGCTGGCAGGCGAAGCTGCGCGAACTGGTCGACGAGGCGGCGGAGTCCGAGGCCCGCGCCACCGTCTGCCTGGACCGCGCCAGAGCCGCCGACGAGGACCGCAGGGCCGCCCAGCGCGCCGCCGACGACGCCCGCCGCACCGCCCGCGCCCTGCGCGCCGAACGGGCCGAGATCGCCGGCGCACCCGAGCACCTCCCCGAGCCCGCGCCGGACGCCCCGCGCCATGCGCTGCCCGCCCTGCGCGAGGCCTACCGCGCGGCGTCCCAGCTCTACGAGAAGGTGGGCGTCGGCGCCGACCTGCGGGCCGAACAAGCGCGGGCGGAGAGCGACGAGAGCGCCGCCCTGGCCGAGTTGGACCGGCTCACCAACAAGGTCCGCACCCGGGCCGCCCAGCTCCTGGAAGGAACGGACGGCGCCGACGGCCCGTCCCGGCAGGCGGCCGCCGCCCGCGCCGAGTCCCTGGTCCAGCTCCTGGAGACCCGCGCTTCGACCGCCAGCGAGCAGTTGGGCAGGCTGCGCGGCGAGGCCGAGCGGCTGGCCCCCGCCGACGGCGAGACCCGCCACACCGAACTCCCCGACGAACAGGTCCCCGCCGACGCCGAACAGGCCCAGGCCCTCCTGCGCACCGCCACGGGCGAACTCACCTCCGCCACCGCATCCCTGGACACCGCCAGGGCCGCCCATGCCGAGCTGCTGCACGCCCATCGCACCGCCGAGGACTCGGCAGGCGGGTTCGACGAGACCGCGGCCCTCCTGCGCGACCTCCTCAGGGACCACGGCGACGACGAGCCCGAGACCCCTGAGCCGTACCCCGGCAGCCTCGAAGAGGCCCGGCAGTCCGCCGCCGAGGCCCGCCGTTCACTGCGCGGCTGCGCCGCCGACCTGTCCACCGCGGAAGCGGCCGTCCGGGAGGCGAGCGATGTGCTGGTCCGGCACGCCAACTCCACCCGCTACGAACAGGTCCGCACCCCGGCCCGCCAGCAGATCCGTGAACTCCCGGCCGCCGCACTGCCCGAGCACGCGGAGAAGTGGGCCTTCGCCTTCGCCCCCAGGCTGCGGGTCCTCACCGACGAACTGACCCAGCTGGAACGCAACCGGGACTCCATCGTCGACCGGTTGCGGGGCCTCGTGGATTCCGCGCTCACCACGCTCCGCTCCGCCCAGCGGCTCTCCCGGCTCCCCGAGGGCCTGGGGGAGTGGTCCGGTCAGGAGTTCCTCCGGATCCGCTTCGAGGAACCCGACCAGGCCACCCTGACCGAACGGCTCGGCGAGGTCGTCGACGAGGCCACCAAGGCGGCCCTGAAGAAGAACTCCGACCTGCGCCGGGACGGCATGTCCCTGCTGCTGCGAGGCGTGCAGGCGGCACTGGAGCCCAAGGGCATCGCCGTGGAGATCCTCAAGCCGGACGCGGTGCTGCGCGCCGAGCGCGTGCCCGTCGGGCAGATGGGCGACGTCTTCTCCGGCGGCCAGCTGCTGACCGCCGCCATCGCGCTGTACTGCACGATGGCCGCACTGCGCAGCAACGACCGGGGTCGCGACCGGCACCAGCACCAGCACGCGGGCACGCTTTTCCTCGACAACCCCATCGGCCGCGCCAACGCCACCTATCTGCTGGAGCTCCAGCGCGCGGTGTCGGACGCGCTCGGCGTACAACTGCTGTACACCACAGGGCTGTTCGACACGACGGCGCTCGCCGAATTCCCGCTGGTGATCAGGTTGCGCAATGACGCGGACCTGCGGGCCGGGCTGAAGTACATCAGCGTCGAGGAGCATCTGCGCCCCGGACTGCCGCAGCAGGACCCCGGCGTCGAGACGGTGCACGGAGAGATCACCGCCACCCGCATGTTCAAGCGCACCGCACTGACGCCCGACGCGGCCCCGCAGCCAGGCACGGAGCCACGCACCGACTGAGCCACGCACCGACTGAGCCGGGGCATGATCCGGCGGGCGCGATCGAGTGGGTGCGATCCGGTACTCGCCCGGGGCGGCCGCCCCAGCGGGTTCAGGCCCGGGACAGCTTGCGGCTCTCGGAGCGGCGGCGTATCCGCGCACCGTCTCGCTGTTCGGTCCGGGCGGCCCGCCTCGCCCTGCGCCTCTCACGGCGCAGCTGCCGGGCGGAGCTGCTCGGCATCGACACCACGCCGTTGCGCTGATTCCACACCTGCCGGGTGACCCACACATCCAGCACCGACCAGGTCGCGCCCACCGTGCTGGCCACACCGCTCAGCACCATCGGGAAGGCCAGCCAGGACCCTGTCACCGTGGACAGGAAGGCCACCATCGCCTGGATGACCGTCAGCGACAGGATCAGAACGGCCCGTACGGCCGCCTTGCGCACCGGGTCCGGCATCCGCCGCCGCAGCGCCGGTTCCTCGACCCAGAGCGGCTGCCGCGGAATCACCGGCCTGCCGCGCGCCACCGCGGACGCGGGCGCCGCACCCTTCACCGCCCGGACCGGCGCCGACTCCGCAGCGCCATGACGCTCTTCCGTGTCCAAGGACTTTCAACTCCCCACTGCTGTCCGACTTCAGGGTTGCTGCCCGGCATGAGTGGTTTCTACGCGGACGGGCCACCCCATCCTGCCGAACGTGCCCCCGCAGTCCCCCTACCCCCGTACAGACAGACGAGTGCCGGGCTGTGAAGATTCCCCCGAACCGTCACGGAGGGAAGAATTCCAGCCAACTGGCGCGGGGAGGAATGTGTGGCTCTGGCTGGTCTCTTCTGTCGCTTTCACGAATTTCATCTCCTGGAATACCGGGACAACTCATGGTCAACTCCCAGTAAGGAGGCCGAAAATCGTCCGGATGTGCCTTCGAGTTGTCTGTGCGTCGGTAGTAGGCTCGCGCCGTTTGTTGACGGAACACCATCACCGCCCTGCGGGGCCGAGCTGGGGGAGGCCATGCGCTTTCGCGGAAAGTCCATCCGCAGGAAGATCGTGGCGTTGCTTCTGGTGCCGCTCGTCTCCCTCACCGCACTATGGGGCTTCGCCACTTATCTGACCGGCCGCGAGGCCGGCCAGCTGATGAGCGCGAGCACGGTGGTGGAGAAGATCGGCCACCCCCTGGAGGACACCGTCCGGGTCGTCCAGAACGAGCGCCGGCAGACTCTCGTCTTCCTCGCTGACCCGCGTGCCTCCGACGCCCTGCCGGTCCTGCGCCGCCAGCGCGCCGCCACCGACCGGGTCGTGGACCAGGTCAACAGGAGCGCGCGGCACAAGGACATCCGCGACGCGCTGCGTCCCGACGCCGAGGCCCAGCTCAGCTCGATCCTGGGCGCCGTCGAGGGCCTGCAGTCGCTGCGCGACTCCGTCGACAAGCGCACCATCGGCCGGGCCAAGGCGATGGAGTACTACAACGGCCTCATCGACCCCTGCTACCGCTTTCTGACCGGCCTCCACGTCATGGAGAACGTGTCGATGGACAAGCAGGTCCGTGCCCTGGCGGGGATCTCGCGCGCCCGTGAAATGCTCTCCCAGGAAGACGCACTCGTCGTGTCCGGGCTCCTCGCGGGACGGCTGACGGCCCCCGAACTCCGGCAGATCTCCGACCTGATCGCCAAGCGCGGGCTGCTGTACGAGATCAACCTCGAAGCGCTCCCCGCCTCGGAGCGCCGCCGTGGCCAGCAGTACTGGGCGAGCCCGGACAGCGAGCCCCTGCGCTCCGCCGAGGACAAGCTCATGGCGCAGGGGCCCACGCACGACCCCCGCGAGATGGACGCCGCACGCTGGCAGGAGGTGGCCCCGCCGGTCCTGGACCGGCTGGCCAACGATTCGACCGAGATGAACAACCGCTTCCAGGACCGAGGCAGGCCCGCCGGCTACGGCGTTCTGATCAAGGCGGGTGTCGCCGGCGTACTGGGATTCCTGGCCCTGCTCGTCTCGGTCTTCGTCTCCGTGCGCATCGGCCGCGAACTCGTCCGCGACCTCTCGCGTCTGCGCAAGGACGCCCACGAGGTCTCCGGGGTGCGCCTGCCGAGTGTGATGCGCCGTCTCGCCGCGGGCGAACACATCGACGTCGAGACCGAGTCCCCGCATCTCAACTACGAACGTGACGAGATCGGCCAGGTCGGGCAGGCCCTCAACATTCTGCAACGGGCCGCGGTCGAGGCCGCCGTCAGACAGGCCGACATGCGCCGCGGGGTGTCCGAGGTGTTCGTCAACCTCGCCCGCCGCAACCAGGTGCTGCTGCACCGCCAGCTCACGCTCCTGGACACCATGGAGCGCCGCACCGAGAACACCGAGGAACTCGCCGACCTGTTCCGTCTCGACCACCTCACCACCCGTATGCGGCGCCACGCCGAGGGCCTGGTGATCCTCTCGGGAGCCGCACCGTCACGGCAGTGGCGCAAGCCCATCCAGCTGATGGACGTGGTGCGTGCCGCGGTCGCCGAGGTGGAGGACTACGAGCGGATCGAGGTCCGCAGGCTGCCGAGGATCGGTGTGGGCGGCCCGGCCGTCGCCGACCTCACCCACCTGATCGCCGAACTCCTGGAGAACGCCACGGTGTTCTCGCCCCCGCACACCGCGGTCCAGGTGCACGGCGAACGCGTAGCCAACGGGTTCACCCTCGAAATCCACGACCGCGGGCTCGGCATGCCCCCGGAACTCCTCCTGGACGCCAACCTCCGACTCGCCGAGACACCCGAGTTCGAGCTGTCCGACACCGACCGGCTCGGCCTCTTCGTGGTCAGCCGGCTGGCCCAGCGGCAGAACGTCAGGGTGTCGCTGCAGACCTCCCCCTACGGCGGTACCACGGCGGTCGTCTTCATCCCGGCGGCGCTGCTCACCGATGCCCCGGAGGCGCACGGCACCGGATTCCGCCTCGACCGCAGGTCCGAGAAGGCGATCGCCAGCAGCAGGCCGCGCGGCGACGCGGCGGGCAGCGGCAAGGACGGCGGCGAGGCGTTCGACCGCCCCGACGGAGGCCGTCCGCAGGGCAGCAGACCCGCCGGACTCTCACCGGTGCCCACCGGTCTGGCGGACCCGGCGCTGCTGGACGGGCCGGTCGAGCTCGAAGGCCCGGTCGGTCCACTGGACTTCACCCGCGACCCGGTACTCGAAGCCGTCGCCGGATCAGGGCTGGACCCGGTACTCGACGGGGTGTCCGACCTGGAGGACACCGAGAGCGAACGCGGCGGCATCTTCCGGGCCCGTGAGCTCCGGCGCGACGGCGACCGCGATCAGCACCAGCAGGCCGCCGACCAGATCGAGGACCATGACGGTGTCCGCGAACTGCGCCCGGACGGCATCAGGCCGCTGCCCCGCCGCAAGCCGCCGACCCTGGTCACCGACCGGGGCCGCCGGATCGACGAGTCGGGCCGGGCCCATCCCACGGCCACCGACCCGGAGGGCGCCCGACCGGCCCCGGGACCGGTCCGGGCCGCGGACCGCGGCCGGCCCACCGGACCCCGGCAGTCCAACGGCTTCCGGAACCGCACCGAGCACGCCACGTCCCCGGCGGCCACGCCCTCGGTGCCGGCGCCCCGCCCGTCGTCGGCCGCGCGGACCCCGGCGCCCGCTCCCGAGACCGTCGGCGGGCTGCCCCGCAGGATCCGGCAGGCCAGTCTGGCCCCGCAGCTCCGCGAGGGATCCGTCGGCCGTACCGCCGAGCCGGACCCGGTGGAGGGCGTGGAGGACATCGAGCGCGACGCCGACGAGGTACGCAGCCGCATGGCGTCGCTCCAGCGCGGCTGGCAGCGCGGCCGCCTCCAGAACGCCGAGGACGTGACCGGCCCCGGTGACACAGCACAAGGAACCACTCCGGGAGGGGACGGTCCATGACCGCACCGAACGCCGCAGCACTCAACTCAGCACGCCAGGGGTCCGGCGAACTCAACTGGCTCCTCGATGAACTCGTCGAGCGCGTCGCCAGCATCCGCAAGGCGCTGGTGCTCTCCAGCGACGGCCTCCCCACCGGCGCGTCCAAGGACCTGACCAGGGAGGACGGTGAACACCTGGCGGCCGTGGCCTCCGGGTTCCACAGCCTCGCGAAGGGAGTGGGGCGGCATTTCGAGGCCGGCCGGGTCCGCCAGACCGTCGTCGAACTCGACGAGGCGTTCCTGTTCGTCACGGCGGCCGGTGACGGCAGCTGTCTGGCCGTGCTCGCCGACTCAGACTCGGACGTCGGGCAGGTGGCGTACGAGATGACGCTGATGGTCAAACGTGTGGGTGCCCACCTGGCCAGCTCCCCCCGGACGACCGGTCAGACCTCCGGAGGGTGAGTGGATGGCATGAGCGCCGACTCCTCCCGTTCCCCGGCCGCCCCCGGCGGCCCGCAGTCCTCGCGCTGGTACGACGCCGACGCGGGGCCGGTCGTCCGTCCGTACGCGATGACGCGGGGACGTACCAGCAGCGCGTCCCGTCATCGTCTCGACCTGATCGCGATCGTCGTCCCCGAACCCGCGGCCGACGATCCCGGCCGGGACCAGATGCTCTCCCCGGAACACGTGGAGATCGTCGAACTGTGCAGCGGCATGCCCCAGTCGATCGCCGAGCTCGCGGCCGGTCTGGACCTCCCCGTCGGGGTGGTCCGGGTGCTGGTCGGTGATCTCGTCGAGGACGAGCTGGTGCATGTGACCCGTCCCGTTCCGCCGGCCGAGCTGCCGGACGTGAACATTCTTCGCGAGGTGATCAATGGCCTTCGGGCGCTCTAGCCGCAACAGGCGGCCCGTGGAGCCCGTTACCCTGAAAATCCTGGTGGCGGGCGGCTTCGGAGTGGGCAAGACGACCATGGTGGGAGCGGTCAGTGAGATCAGGCCGCTGCGTACGGAGGAGAGGCTGACCGAGGCAGGACGTCCCGTGGACGACCTGGAGGGTGTCGAGGCGAAGACCACCACGACGGTGGCCATGGACTTCGGGCGGATCACGCTCCGCGAGGACCTGGTGCTGTACCTCTTCGGCACTCCGGGGCAGGACCGGTTCTGGTTCCTCTGGGACGAACTCGCCCAGGGCGCACTGGGGGCGGTCGTCCTCGCGGACACCCGGCGTCTGGAGGACTGCTTCGCGGCGGTCGACTACTTCGAACGCCGGTCGATCCCCTTCGCCGTCGCAGTCAACTGCTTCGAGGGCGCCGACCGGTTCCCCACCGCGACGGTGCAGGCGGCGCTGGACCTGGATCCGGAGGTACCGGTGCTCCTGTGCGACGCGCGGGACCGCTCGTCCGTACGGGACGTACTGGTGGCCGTCGTCGAACACGCGCTGGCCCGCGCGGACGCACTGCGCGAACCGGCCACGACGTAGCCCCGGCCCGGAGCCGACGGGCGGCACCGGCAGCGAAACGCGGCACGTACCCCCGCACACAGGGGGTACGTGCCGTGCTTCGTGCGTCCGGCAGCAGCCGCGGGCCCGCCTGTCAGCGGACCGCGACGATTGCCGAGCCGTGGCCGAACAGCCCCTGGTTCGCGGTGATTCCGGTGCGCGCTCCCGGAATCTGGCGTTCCCCCGCCGTGCCGCGCAACTGCCAGGTCAGCTCGCATACCTGGGCGATCGCCTGCGCGGGCACGGCCTCGCCGAAGGACGCCAGCCCGCCGCTCGGGTTCACCGGGATGCGCCCGCCGAGTGCGGTCGCCCCCTGGCGGACGAGCGCCGCGCCCTCGCCCGCCGGGCACAGCCCGATGTCCTCGTACCACTCCAGCTCCAGCGCCGTGGAGAGGTCGTACACCTCGGCCAGGGAGAGGTCCGAGGGCCCGATCCCCGCCTCCTCGTACGCCGCACGGGCGATCGAGGCGCGGAAACTCCCGGCCGCCGGTTCCACGGCGACCGCCGAATCGGTGGCGATGTCCGGCAGATCGAGCACCGCCTTCGGATACGTCGGCGTCACGGTCGACACGGCCCGGATGCGGACCGGGTCCGCGGCCCCGTGACGCCGGGCGAACTCCATGCTCGACAGCACCAGCGCCGCCGCGCCGTCGGAGGTGGCGCAGATGTCGAGCAGCCGCAGCGGATCGGCGACCACCGCGGAGGCCGCGACCTGCTCGGTGCTCACGGGCGCCCGGTAGCGGGCGTTGCGGTTCAACGCGCCGGCCGCCGCGTTCTTCACCTTGACCAGCGCGAAGTCCGCCAGGGTGTCACCGTGCAAGGCCATCCGGCGACGGGCGTAGAGGGCGAAGTACGCGGGGTTCGTCGCGCCGAGCACCCGGAACCGCAGCCAGTCCGGATCGTCGGGCCGGTCGCCGCCCGCAGGGGCGAAGAACCCCTTGGGCGCCGCGTCCGCCCCCACCACGAGCACCACATCCGCCATACCGGCCAGGATCTGCGCCCTGGCGGTGTTCACGGCCTGGGCGCCCGACGCGCAGGCCGCGTACACGCTGGTGACCCGGGCGCCCTGCCAGCCCAGCGCCTGCGCGAACGTCGCCCCGGCCACGTACCCCGGATATCCGCCGCGCACGGTGTCCGCGCCGACCACGGACTGCACGTCCGGCCAGTCGACGCCCGCGTCGGCGAGTGCGTTGCGGGCCGCCACCCTGCCGTACTCCACGAAGCTGCGCCCCCACTTGCCCCAGGGGTGCATCCCGGCCCCGAGGACTGCCACGTCGCCGGCCATCACGCACCGCCCTCGCTTCCGGAGCCGGTGTCCACGGGCCGCCAGTGCCAGGTCGTCCACACCGTGCGCTCGTCCGTGCCGTCGCCGGACTCCGGACCGAGCACCCCCGGCACGACCTCGACCGTCATCCCGACCGCGAGATCCGCGACGCCGACCCCCGGCGCGGCCTGCCCGAGCACCACCATCCGCTCCGCCGCGAGCTCCACGGCCACCAGCGTGTACGGCTCCCAGGGCACATCCGGGTCGGAGGGGTAGGGGGCGGGCGGCCGGTAGCGGCCGTCGGTGTACGACCAGACCGTGCCCCGCCGGGACAGCGGGACCTCGACCGGTTCGCCGCCGGTACAGCCCGGATTGCGGCAGAAGCCGTCCTGGCGGGGGAAGAAGACCGACGAGCAGAGCGGACAGCGGGTGCCCAGCAGCCGGAAGTCCTCCTCGGGGCCGTCCTCGGTGAACCACCCGGCCACCACGGGTATGCGCTTGCGCGGCAAAGTTCCTCCCCAGCACTGAATCTGACGGAACGTCAGAAGTGTGCCACGGTCAGCTGTTGTCGGCGAGCCACTTGGCAGCGGTCTCCGCCAGCTCCCGGTCGCGGCCGGCCAGCATCATCCGGATCATCCGGACATCGCCGCGCAGCGACCAGGCCGGATGGCCGAAGGAGGCCGGGTTGTTCCCCTCGATCAGGAAATGGGCGGGCCAGGCGGTCCCGTACCCGATCAGCGGCAGCGCCGCCGCATACCGCTTGCGGCCGCGCGCCAGGCCGTAGGTGGTGATCGCGAGGCCGGTCAGGGTGCCGGTCAGATGGACCCAGCGGGTCGCGGCCCTGGAGTGCATCGCGACGTAATAGGGCCAGAATTCCTCGTACGAATCGAACGTCTGCTGTGGCATACGGGCACCGTAATGGCTGGAACGGCAACCGGATACGGCCGATCCGCGTCCGAGAGGAAGAACGGGTGGCCGGTACCCACGGGGGTGGTCCCAGTCACCCGTTCCGCTCCCGCGGTGTCAGTGACCGGCGACTGACCCGCGGGCCACCGGGAAGTCGAAATAGGTGTCGGGGAACAGCTCCGGCGTGAAGGTGTAGTGCCACCACTCCTCGGCCAGATTGACGAACCCGGCGTCGGTGAGCGTCTTCTTCAGGAACTGCCGGTTGGTGCGCTGCACTCCCTGGATCCGCGGATCGTCCGTGTGCGACAGCGTGTCGAAGCAGTCGAACCCGGTGCCCATGTCGATCGAGTTGTCCGGAAAGCGCTCGGCCTGCGGCGCGTAGCAGGGCACCAGCTCCTGACCCGGCCGGTACGGCGGGGCCGGCCGGGCCGGCAGCCTCATCAGCGTCAGGTCCACGGTGCTGCCCCGGCTGTGCCCGGACTTCTCCGCGATGTAACCGTCGGCGAACAGCCGGGTCTTGTCGACCCGCGGGTAGAACTCGCCCTTCATGGTCTCGTCGTCGAGATCCTTCGCCCACCGTACGAAGTGGTCGACCGCCCGCTGGGGCCGGTAGCAGTCGTACACCTTCAGTGAGTAGCCCTGACGCAGCAGCCGGAGCTGGGCCCGGTGCAGGGCCTGGGCGGCGGGCCGGGTCAGGATGCAGAGAGACTCGCGGTAACCGTCCACCGGCTCGCCCATGAAGTCGTGCCGGGTGGGATAGCGCATCTCCTGAATGATCGTGGGATCCACCGCACGCAGCGCGACGAACCCGGCGGGAGCCCTGGGCTCGGGCTTCGCCTGCGCCACCGGGGCGGCGGCGGTGACGGCGAGCAGGGCAGCGGCAGCGGCTGCCAGGACACGGAGAGCGGAAGCGAAGCCTGTCATGAGCACATCGTCCATCAGTCCGGCGGTGCCGGGCAGGAGATCGGATACAGTCCGCGCGTGTCCGCGACGACGAGTAGACCGGAGAAGCCCGTGAAGGACTCCCACTGCGGCAGCTGCGGAGCCCCGTACACCGCCCTCGCGTCCCCGGACACCTGGCCCCGCACCTGCACCGTCTGCGGCGCCACCGCTTACCGCAACCCGCTGCCGGTCGCCGTCGCCCTGCTCCCCGTCACCGACCGGGACGGCACCGGACTGGTCGTCATCACCCGCACCATCGAACCCTGCCTCGGCGGACGCGCACTTCCCGGCGGCTTCGTCGACCACGCCGAGGACTGGAAACACGCGGTCGTACGTGAACTCCACGAGGAGACCGGCATCGAGGCCCACCGCGACGACGTGCGGCTCGCCGACGCCCTCAGCTCACCGGACGGCCACCTGCTCCTGTTCGGCCTGCTCCCGACCCGGCCGGCCGCCACCCTCCCGCCGTCCGCGCCCACCCAGGAGACCTCCGGACACGAAGTGCTGCGCGCCCCCGAAGCGCTGGCGTTCCCCCTCCATACGGAGGCCGTCCGCCGCTGGTTCGCCGGCCGCTACCGCTGAGCACGCTCACAGCCCCCGGACCCGCACCGGGCAGTCCACCAGCCCCTCCTCACCGTCCCGCTCCACCACGACCCGCCCGCCCACCAGCCGCGTCGTGTACCGCTCGACCACCGCCGGCTCCCAGCCGTCCCCCGTGTCACGGACCACCCAACCGCCACCGCTGCGCCCCTCCGCCGGAGCCCAGACCTCCAGCTCCAGCCCCCCGTCCGCACCCCGCACCGGAATCACCGACCCGGCCCGCGCCAGCACCGGCACCCGCGACAACGGCGCCTCGACCACCACCTGACCGGGCCCCTCGTGCACCGCGCCGCTCACCGTGTCGTACCAGCGCCCCGCCGGCAGCCGCACCGCCCGCTCACCCACCCCCGGCCCCAGCACCGGTGCCACCAGCAGCGCATCCCCCAGCAGGAACGCGTCCTCGCACTCCCGCAGCGCCCGGTCGCCCGGCGCGCCCCACCACAACGGACGCACATACGGCGCACCCGTCAGCCGGGCCAGCTGCGCCAGCGTCACCCAGTACGGGCGCAGCCGCTCCCGCTCCAGCAGCACCTCCCGCGCCGCGTCGAGCACCCGCGGCCCGAACTCCCACGGCTCCCGGCGCCCCGCGTCGATCGCCGCATGAGTACGGAACAACGGCAGATACGCACCCAGCTGGAACCACCTCAGATACATCTCCGGCGAGGGCGATCCGTCGAACCCGCCCACGTCCGGCCCCGAGTACGGCACCCCGCACAGCCCGAGACCCAGCACCAGCGCCAGCGAGGCCCGCAGTCCGGGCCAGCCGGTCGACACATCACCGGACCAGGTACCCCCGTACCGCTGCATCCCCGCCCAGCCGGAACGCGAGAACAGGAACGGCCGCTCGTCCGGACGCAGCCGGCACAGCCCCTCGTACCCGGCGCGCGCCATGGCGAGGCCGTACACGTTGTGCGCCTCCCGGTGATCACCGCCGCGCCCGTCCAGTGAGTGGCGCGCGGAGCGGGGCAGCGTCGTGTCGCCGAACGCCGCGAACGACACCGGCTCGTTCATGTCGTGCCAGACGCCGGAGAACCCCTGCGCCAGCCGCTCCGCGTACAGCCCGCCCCACCACTCGCGCACCCGCGGATCGGTGAAGTCCGGATACACGCACTCACCCGGCCACACCTCCCCGCGCACGATCCCGCCCCGGGCATCCCGCACGAACGCACCCGAGGCCCCCACCGCCGTACCCGCGTCGAACACCGCGTTGCCCGGCGCCGCGGGCACCGCAGGGTCCACGATCGACACCAGCCGCACCCCTTCCCCGCGCAGTTCCTCGGCCAGCCCCGGCAGATCGGGGAACCGCTCGCGATCGACCGTGAACACCCGGTGCGCGTCGTAGTGGTCCACGTCCAGATGCAGCACGGACAACGGCAGCCCCCGCTCCCGGTAACCCGACACGATCCGCCGCACCTCCCGCCCGCTCCCGAACCCCCAGCGGGCGTGCTGCGGACCCAGCGCCCAGGACGGCGGCAGCGCCGGCGCGCCCGTCAGAGCCGTCCAGCCCTGCAGCACCCGGGCCGGCGTGCCCGCGACCACCCAGCAGCGCAGCGGCCCGCCGTCCATCCGCACCTCGGACATCCCCGGACGGTCATGACCGGAACCGGCGCCCTCCTCTCCCTCGCGCAGCGTCACCCGCCCCGCCCAGGAGTTGTCGTGGAACGCCAGATGCGTCCCCGCGTCCGAGACCACCAGCTGCACCGGCATCGTCAGGTACAGCGGATCGTCACCGGGCCCGAACCGGCCACCGGGATCGGTGTTCCACAGCCCGTAGACGCCGTCTCTGAGCCGCGGACCCGCCGCCCGCCCGCCGAGCCCGAAGAACCGCGCGTCCGCGGGGACCTCGGACCGCTGAACCCAGCGGGCGGACCCGCCCGCCACCGGCTCCCACCACCGGGGCGGCTGCTCACGGCGGAGCACCACGCCGCCCGGAGTGCGCAGCTCCACCGCCCCGTGCCGGGACACCGCGACGGTCAGCCGCTCCGAGACCACCTGCCACCCGCCGTCCTTGTCCGGCTCCAGAACAGCCCGCGGATCGGCGTCGGGAGCCGGACCGGGCAGCGCGTAAGAAGGAAGCGGCTCCGCCCCGTCCCACCCCCAGAAGACCGCACCCCCCACAGCCACCCGGACGCTCAGCTCCGAACGCGCGAACCGCACCACGCCACCGCCCGGCCCCGGCTCCGCACCCACCACCGGCCCCGGCACCCTCGCCCGCTCCGGGCCGCGCGACGGCAGCGCCCGCGCATCGGCCCGCGAGCGCCGCCACGCCGAGCGCACCGTACGGAGCCCCTGCCTCGAACCGACCGACTTCACCGAGCGCACCAGGTCACGACCGTTCATGCGGCTCACCCTGCCATCCGGCGAGGCGGGAGAGGGTTCTGTTCAACTTCCGTTCACCCACGGGCCGGACAGGACCGGACGCGGCCGGACGCGGCCGGACGTGGCCGGACCACATATCCGGACACGCGGTCATGGGCGGGCGGCCCTGGTGCGAAAGACGATCACATGGCATCGTCCGTGAAAGCCGCCTCACGCGCACACCCCAGCACGTGCGCGCGACCCACGCAGACCCGCGTACCCGTACAGCCAGGAGCCGACTCATGACCTCAGCAGCCGACGAAGCCCCCCTCTGGCAGCCCGGCCCGGACCGCATCGCGACCGCCGCCGTCACCCGCTTCCAGAAGTGGGCGGCCGAGCGCCACGGAGCACCGGCCGGGGGCGGATACGCAGCCCTGCACCGCTGGTCGGTCGACGAGCTGGACACCTTCTGGCAGGCCGTCGCCGAATGGTTCGACGTACGGTTCTCCACCCCGTACGAGACCGTCCTCGGCGACCGCACCATGCCCGGCGCCCAGTGGTTCCCGGGCGCCACGCTCAACTACGCCGAACACGCGCTGCGTACCGCCGAGGACCCCCTGCGCGCCGACGCGCCCGCACTGCTCCACGTCGACGAGACCCACACCCAGACCGCCACCTCCTGGTCCGAGCTCCGCCGCCGGGTCGGCTCACTCGCCGCCGAACTCCGCGCCCTCGGCGTCACCCCCGGCGACCGTGTCAGCGGCTACCTCCCCAACATCCCGGAGGCGGTCGTCGCCTTCCTCGCCACCGCCGCCGTCGGAGCCGTCTGGACCTCCTGCGCCCCCGACTTCGGCGCCCGCAGCGTCCTCGACCGCTTCCAGCAGGTGGAACCCGTCGTCCTGTTCACCGTCGACGGCTACCGCTACGGCGGCAAGGAACACCACCGCGCCGACACCGTCGCCGAGCTGCGCCGCGAACTCCCCACCCTGCGCGCCGTCGTCCACATCCCGCTGCTGGGCACCGACGCCCCGGAAGGCGCCCTCGACTGGTCCGCCCTCACGGCGGCGGACACCGAACCCGTCTTCGAGCAGGTCCCCTTCGCTCATCCGCTGTGGGTGCTGTACTCCTCCGGCACCACCGGCCTCCCCAAGGCCATCGTCCAGTCCCAGGGCGGCATCCTGCTCGAACACTTCAAGCAGATCGGCCTCCACTGCGACCTCGGCCCCGAGGACCGCTTCTTCTGGTACACCTCCACCGGCTGGATGATGTGGAACTTCCTCGTCTCCGGCCTCCTCACCGGTACCGCACTCGTGCTGTACGACGGAAGCCCCGGCTACCCCGACGTCAGCGCCCAATGGCGCGTCGCCGAACAGACGGGCGCCACACTGTTCGGCACCTCCGCCGCCTACGTCATGGCCTGCCGCAAGGCCGGCGTCCACCCGGGACGCGACTTCGACCTCTCCCGCGTCCAGTGCGTCGCCACCACCGGCTCCCCGCTCCCGCCCGACGGGTTCCGCTGGCTCCACGACGAAGTCGCCGACGACCTGTGGATCGCGTCCGTCAGCGGCGGCACCGACGTCTGCAGCTGCTTCGCCGGAGCGGTCCCCACCCTCCCCGTGCACATCGGCGAGCTCCAGGCCCCCGCTCTCGGCACGGACCTCCAGTCCTGGGACCAGGCGGGCAACCCGCTGACCGGCGAGGTCGGCGAACTCGTCGTCACCAAGCCCATGCCGTCCATGCCGATCCACTTCTGGAACGACCCCGACGGCAGCCGGTACCACGACAGCTACTTCGACATGTACCCCGGAGTCTGGCGCCACGGGGACTGGATCACGATCACCGACCGCGGCTCCGTCGTCATCCATGGCCGCTCCGACTCCACCCTCAACCGTCAGGGTGTACGCATGGGTTCCGCCGACATCTACGAAGCGGTGGAGCGCCTGCCGCAAATCCGCGAATCGCTCGTCATCGGACTGGAGGAGCCCGACGGCGGCTACTGGATGCCGCTCTTCGTCCACCTCGCCGAGGGCGCCGCGCTCGACGACGAACTGCGCGACAGCATCAAGCGCACCATCCGCGAGAACCTCTCCCCGCGCCACGTCCCGGACGAGGTCATCGAGGTCCCCGGCATTCCGCACACCCTCACCGGCAAGCGCATCGAGGTTCCGGTCAAGCGCCTGCTCCAGGGAACAGCCCTGGCCAAGGCCGTTAACCCCGGCTCGATCGACAACCTGGAACTCCTCCACTTCTACGAGGAGCTGGCGCGCAAGCGCCGCTGACGAACCCGCTGTCAGTCCCCATGATTACTCTGAGTGAGCAATGATCGACAGCGCACTGGGGGAATCATGGCGCAGACCAGGAACAAGCAGACCAGGAACAAGCGGGCCACGATCCACGGCCGGACCGGCACCACCATGCGACGCACGCTGCGCCGCGAAGCACCGACCACCATCGGCCTCCTGACCGATGAACAGGACTTCGCGGCGATGCGGCACTACCGCACCTTCACCTTCGACGACCACTCCGTCTACCTCCAGCAGGTGGAAGGCCTGCTCAAAGCCCTCGCCGCACAGGGCATGCACACAACGGTCGCCCTCTTCGACCCGGAGGAGTACGCGGAGTTCTGCGCCGAGTCGGACATCGCGGCCGATTCCCCGGCCGGCCGTAGCCGCTTCACCGCGGAGATCGCGGCGGCCGGCGCCACCGTCGCCTACACCGGACAGCCACTCGCCACGCTGATCCCGCTCCTCGTCTCCCGGGCGGTCCGCCGGGCCACCTGGGAGTACGCCACGATGCTCCTGGCCGGCCTGGGGGAGTGCGCCGACTGCGGCCAGGACGTCGGCCGCGCGGCATTCGACCGGGCCTCCCACCTCCTGCTGCGCACCCTGGAGACCGCGGGCCCCGGCACCCACCACCTGGTCTGCAGCACCCCCACGGACAACGAGCAACTGCTCGCCGCCCTGCACACCGAACGCGACATGACCGGCCCGGCCCGCCTCGACTCGGCGGAAGGAGCCGAATTCGTGACCGTGCTCGCCGTGGGCATCGCCCTCGAACGCCGCGGGGGAGTCGTCCTGCGGACGAGCGCACCCGGCGCCCCGGACCGGGTGCACGGCTGGCGGCTGACCCGCGGCAGCCTCGCCCCGCTCACCGCGGGTGAGGTCTTCAGCGCCTACTGCACCGATGCCGACACCGGAGAACCGGTCTCCCCGGAGTCCGGAGTGGAGTACTGCGCAGGCTTCGACATCGGCGCCGACGAACCGGAACCCCACCACTGACAAGCCGAAGGGGCTTCCCGCCACCATCGGCGGGAAGCCCCTTCTCCTCATCGTCCGGGCGCTGCGGACCTACTCGCCCGAAAGCACCGCCTGCGCGGCAACCCGCGCCTCCTCGGCGGAGTCCGCCGCACGCGCGGCGGACGCGGCCCGCTCGCACTGCGCGAGCGTGTACTTCGCCAGCGTGGTGCGCACATAGGGAATGGACGCGGCGCCCATCGAAAGCGACGTCACTCCCAAGCCGGTCAGGACACAGGCGAGCAGCGGATCGGCGGCAGCCTCACCACAGACACCACAGCTCTTGCCCTCGGCCCTGGCCGCATCGGCCGACATCGCCACCAGATCCAGCAGCGCGGGCTGCCACGGATCCTGCAACCGGGACACCGCACCCACCTGGCGGTCGGCCGCGAAGGTGTACTGCGCCAGATCGTTGGTGCCCAGCGACAGGAACTCCACCTCCTGAAGCACCGAACGCGCGCGCAGCGCGGCCGACGGAATCTCGACCATCGCACCGAACTTCGCGTTCAGCCCGGCCTCGCGGCACGCGTCGGCGAACGCCTTGGCGTCCGCACGGTCCGCGACCATGGGCGCCATGACCTCGAGATAGACGGGCAGCCCCTCGGCCGCCTTCGACAGAGCGGTCAACTGGGTCCGCAGTACATCGGGGTGATCCAGCAGGCTGCGCAGCCCGCGCACACCCAGCGCCGGGTTCGGCTCGTCCGCCGGCGTCAGGAAGTCCAGCGGCTTGTCCGCCCCGGCATCCAGCACCCGCACCACGACACGTCCCTCGGGGAACGCCTCGAGCACGGCGCGGTACGCCACGATCTGCTTCTCCTGCGACGGTGCCTGCTTGCTGTCGTCAAGGAAGAGGAACTCGGTGCGGAACAGACCCACACCCTCGGCCCCCGCCTCGACGGCCGCCGGCACATCGCCGGGCCCACCGATATTGGCGAGCAGCGGCACCTTGTGGCCGTCGGACGTCGCACCGGGACCGGTCGACGTGGACAACGCGGCCTTCCGGGCGGCCGCGGCGCTCTCCATCTCCGCGCGCTTCTCGGCGCTCGGCTCGACGAAGATCTCGCCGGT
Source organism: Streptomyces sp. NBC_01260 (assembly GCF_036226405.1). Classification (NCBI taxonomy): domain Bacteria; kingdom Bacillati; phylum Actinomycetota; class Actinomycetes; order Kitasatosporales; family Streptomycetaceae; genus Streptomyces; species Streptomyces sp. NBC_01260. The sequence goes on from NZ_CP108464.1 coordinate 7,337,233, forward strand.
GCTGCCGTCCACCGCGATCACGGTGCCCTCGGCGAGCTCGCCGGCGCCGGGGAGCGCCACCACGGCGGGCACACCGAGCGCCCGCGCCAGAATGGCGCTGTGGCTGGTCGGTCCGCCCTCCTCGGTGACGAAGCCGAGCACCAGCGTGGGGTCGAGCAGCGCCGTGTCGGCAGGAGCCAGGTCCCGCGCGATCAGCACATACGGCTCGTCGCTGTCCGGCACACCAGGCATCGGCACACCGAGCAGCCGGGCCACGATCCGGTTGCGCACATCGTCGAGGTCGGCGACACGGCCCGCGAGGTACTCCCCGGCACCGGCCAGCAGCGCCCGGTAGGAAGCGAACGCGTCGTACACGCCGCGCTCGGCGGTGCTGCCGACAGCGATACGCCGGTCGACATCAGCCATGAGCTCGGGGTCCTGGGCCATCATGGCCTGGGCCTCCAGCACGTGCTGGGCCTCGCCACCGGCCAGGTTGCCGCGCGCGATGAGGTCGGCCGCCACAGCCTCCACGGCCTGCCGCGCCCGCCCCTGCTCGCGCTCCGCCTCCTCGGCCGGGATCTGCTTGGCCGGCGGTTCGAGCACTGCCGTGCCCATGTGCCGTACCTCGCCGATCGCCACACCATGGCTCACGCCTACGCCCCGCAGCGTTGTCTCCATTTCACCTGTCTCCGATTGTGCGGTGGGCGATGCCTCCGCGATGGATATCCGGTCCGCTGTCACTGCGCCGAACGTATTACTGCCAGCCGAACAGTGCGTCGCCGATCTTCACGTCGCCGTCCTCGACGACGGCGGAGAGGGAATCGGCGGTTGCCTCCAGCGCCACGACGGGGCAGATCGGGGACTTGCCGGCCGCTTCCACAGCGGCCGGGTCCCAACGCACGATGCTCTGGCCGCGTGTGACGGTGTCACCCTTGTTCACCAGGAGCTCGAAGCCCTCACCATTGAGCTGGACGGTGTCGATACCGAGGTGGGTCAGAACCCCGTGTCCCTCGCCGTCCACGACCACGAAGGCGTGCGGGTGAAGGGAGACGACGATTCCGTCGACCGGCGACACGGCCTCCGACGGCTCGCGTACGGGGTCGATGGCGGTACCGGGACCGACCATCGCACCGGAGAAGACCGGGTCGGGTACCGCAGCGAGCCCGATGGCGCGTCCGGCAAGCGGGGACGTCACAGTGGTCATGGGGAGCCTCCCAGAGTGGAGCTTCATTGGCGCCGCCGCATGTAGGAGGGCGGCGTACTGCTCAGCAGGGTAAGTCATAAGAAGTCCCGGTTCCGCCTGAGTCCTGGCGGTTCGAGGACCTAGGGGTGCACCGGAAACGATTTGCCTCGTCTCCCGGCAGCCTGTACTGTCGTACTCCTGCCTGACCCCAACGCGACATTGAGTCGGGGGTCGGCGGCGACTATTAAGCCCAAACCCTAACCCGACATCGGCACCGGCATGTCTGCTGGGGCTGGTCAATCGGACCGGAAAGGCCTGATAGAGTCGGACTCGCCGAAAGGGAAAAACGCGAAAGCGAAATTCCCCGAAGGTAATCCAGCAAGAATCCCGCTTCGACCGGGAATCGGACACGAAAGAGTCTGATAGAGTCGGAAACGCAAGACCGAAGGGAAGTGCTCGGAGGAAAGCCCCAGAAAATGTTCTGGTGGTGAGTACAAAGGAAGCGTCCGTTCCTTGAGAACTCAACAGCGTGCCAAAAGTCAACGCCAGATACGTTGATACCCCGACCTGCTTCGGCAGGTTCGAGGTTCCTTTGAAAGTCCTGGCAGACCACACTAGTGGTTCTACCAGGCAATGCACATAGCGAGGACATAGTGAACGATCGGTCTTATTCCGACTCGATTGTTCCGCTCTCGTGTGTGTGATCCCGATTACGGGAAAACATTCACGGAGAGTTTGATCCTGGCTCAGGACGAACGCTGGCGGCGTGCTTAACACATGCAAGTCGAACGATGAAGCCCTTCGGGGTGGATTAGTGGCGAACGGGTGAGTAACACGTGGGCAATCTGCCCTTCACTCTGGGACAAGCCCTGGAAACGGGGTCTAATACCGGATAATACTTTCCCTCTCATGGGGGAAGGTTAAAAGCTCCGGCGGTGAAGGATGAGCCCGCGGCCTATCAGCTAGTTGGTGGGGTAATGGCCTACCAAGGCGACGACGGGTAGCCGGCCTGAGAGGGCGACCGGCCACACTGGGACTGAGACACGGCCCAGACTCCTACGGGAGGCAGCAGTGGGGAATATTGCACAATGGGCGAAAGCCTGATGCAGCGACGCCGCGTGAGGGATGACGGCCTTCGGGTTGTAAACCTCTTTCAGCAGGGAAGAAGCGAAAGTGACGGTACCTGCAGAAGAAGCGCCGGCTAACTACGTGCCAGCAGCCGCGGTAATACGTAGGGCGCAAGCGTTGTCCGGAATTATTGGGCGTAAAGAGCTCGTAGGCGGCTTGTTGCGTCGGTTGTGAAAGCCCGGGGCTTAACCCCGGGTCTGCAGTCGATACGGGCAGGCTAGAGTGTGGTAGGGGAGATCGGAATTCCTGGTGTAGCGGTGAAATGCGCAGATATCAGGAGGAACACCGGTGGCGAAGGCGGATCTCTGGGCCATTACTGACGCTGAGGAGCGAAAGCGTGGGGAGCGAACAGGATTAGATACCCTGGTAGTCCACGCCGTAAACGTTGGGAACTAGGTGTTGGCGACATTCCACGTCGTCGGTGCCGCAGCTAACGCATTAAGTTCCCCGCCTGGGGAGTACGGCCGCAAGGCTAAAACTCAAAGGAATTGACGGGGGCCCGCACAAGCAGCGGAGCATGTGGCTTAATTCGACGCAACGCGAAGAACCTTACCAAGGCTTGACATACACCGGAAAGCATCAGAGATGGTGCCCCCCTTGTGGTCGGTGTACAGGTGGTGCATGGCTGTCGTCAGCTCGTGTCGTGAGATGTTGGGTTAAGTCCCGCAACGAGCGCAACCCTTGTTCTGTGTTGCCAGCATGCCCTTCGGGGTGATGGGGACTCACAGGAGACTGCCGGGGTCAACTCGGAGGAAGGTGGGGACGACGTCAAGTCATCATGCCCCTTATGTCTTGGGCTGCACACGTGCTACAATGGCCGGTACAATGAGCTGCGATGCCGCGAGGCGGAGCGAATCTCAAAAAGCCGGTCTCAGTTCGGATTGGGGTCTGCAACTCGACCCCATGAAGTCGGAGTTGCTAGTAATCGCAGATCAGCATTGCTGCGGTGAATACGTTCCCGGGCCTTGTACACACCGCCCGTCACGTCACGAAAGTCGGTAACACCCGAAGCCGGTGGCCCAACCCCTTGTGGGAGGGAGCTGTCGAAGGTGGGACTGGCGATTGGGACGAAGTCGTAACAAGGTAGCCGTACCGGAAGGTGCGGCTGGATCACCTCCTTTCTAAGGAGCATCTAGATTCCGCAAGGAATCCAGAGCCACTACGTCGGCAAATGATCGACGGTGGTTAGCTCATGGGTGGAACGTTGACTATTCGGCACGACAGGTTGTTTTTCACTAGTACTGCTTCGGCGTGGAATGTGGGGAGTGATCGGTCGGGTCGGGCACGCTGTTGGGTATCTGAAGGTACGGCCGTCATGGTCGTCCTTCGGTTGCCGGCCCCAGTGAACTCGCCCGGTAAGGGTGGGGTGGTGGGTGGCTGGTCGTTGTTTGAGAACTGCACAGTGGACGCGAGCATCTGTGGCCAAGTTTTTAAGGGCGCACGGTGGATGCCTTGGCACCAGGAACCGATGAAGGACGTGGGAGGCCACGATAGGCCCCGGGGAGCTGTCAACCAAGCTTTGATCCGGGGGTGTCCGAATGGGGAAACCCGGCAGTCGTCATGGGCTGTCACCCGCTGCTGAACACATAGGCAGTGTGGAGGGAACGAGGGGAAGTGAAACATCTCAGTACCCTCAGGAAGAGAAAACAACCGTGATTCCGGGAGTAGTGGCGAGCGAAACTGGATCAGGCCAAACCGTATGCGTGTGATACCCGGCAGGGGTTGCGCATGTGGGGTTGTGGGATCTCTTTTTCACGGTCTGCCGGCTGTGAGACGAGTCAGAAACCGTTGATGTAGGCGAAGGACATGCGAAAGGTCCGGCGTAGAGGGTAAGACCCCCGTAGCTGAAACATTAACGGCTCGTTTAAGAGACACCCAAGTAGCACGGGGCCCGAGAAATCCCGTGTGAATCTGGCGGGACCACCCGTTAAGCCTAAATATTCCCTGGTGACCGATAGCGGATAGTACCGTGAGGGAATGGTGAAAAGTACCGCGGGAGCGGAGTGAAATAGTACCTGAAACCGTGTGCCTACAAGCCGTGGGAGCGTCGCTGTGTGTGCTTGCACATGCAGTCGTGACTGCGTGCCTTTTGAAGAATGAGCCTGCGAGTTTGCGGTGTGTTGCGAGGTTAACCCGTGTGGGGAAGCCGTAGCGAAAGCGAGTCCGAATAGGGCGATTTAGTAGCGCGCTCAAGACCCGAAGCGGAGTGATCTAGCCATGGGCAGGTTGAAGCGGAGGTAAGACTTCGTGGAGGACCGAACCCACCAGGGTTGAAAACCTGGGGGATGACCTGTGGTTAGGGGTGAAAGGCCAATCAAACTCCGTGATAGCTGGTTCTCCCCGAAATGCATTTAGGTGCAGCGTCGTGTGTTTCTTGCCGGAGGTAGAGCACTGGATAGGCGATGGGCCCTACCGGGTTACTGACCTTAGCCAAACTCCGAATGCCGGTAAGTGAGAGCACGGCAGTGAGACTGTGGGGGATAAGCTCCATGGTCGAGAGGGAAACAGCCCAGAGCATCGACTAAGGCCCCTAAGCGTACGCTAAGTGGGAAAGGATGTGGAGTCGCAGAGACAACCAGGAGGTTGGCTTAGAAGCAGCCACCCTTGAAAGAGTGCGTAATAGCTCACTGGTCAAGTGATTCCGCGCCGACAATGTAGCGGGGCTCAAGCGTACCGCCGAAGTCGTGTCATTCATACACATATCCCCAACGGGAGTATGGATGGGTAGGGGAGCGTCGTGTGCCGGGTGAAGCAGCCGCGGAAGCGAGTTGTGGACGGTTCACGAGTGAGAATGCAGGCATGAGTAGCGATACACACGTGAGAAACGTGTGCGCCGATTGACTAAGGGTTCCTGGGTCAAGCTGATCTGCCCAGGGTAAGTCGGGACCTAAGGCGAGGCCGACAGGCGTAGTCGATGGACAACCGGTTGATATTCCGGTACCCGCTTTGAAACGCCCAATACTGAATCAGGCGATGCTAAGTCCGTGAAGCCGGCCCGATCTCTTCGGAGTTGAGGGTAGTGGTGGAGCCGACGAACCAGACTTGTACTAGGTAAGCGATGGGGTGACGCAGGAAGGTAGTCCAGCCCGGGCGGTGGTAGTCCCGGGGTAAGGGTGTAGGCCGTGTGGTAGGTAAATCCGTCACACATTAAGGCTGAGACCTGATGCCGAGCCGATTGTGGTGAAGTGGATGATCCTATGCTGTCGAGAAAAGCCTCTAGCGAGTTTCATGGCGGCCCGTACCCTAAACCGACTCAGGTAGTCAGGTAGAGAATACCGAGGCGTTCGGGTGAACTATGGTTAAGGAACTCGGCAAAATGCCCCCGTAACTTCGGGAGAAGGGGGGCCATCACTGGTGATTGGATTTACTCCATGAGCTGGGGGTGGCCGCAGAGACCAGCGAGAAGCGACTGTTTACTAAAAACACAGGTCCGTGCGAAGCCGTAAGGCGATGTATACGGACTGACGCCTGCCCGGTGCTGGAACGTTAAGGGGACCGGTTAGCTGACTTTCGGGTCGGCGAAGCTGAGAACTTAAGCGCCAGTAAACGGCGGTGGTAACTATAACCATCCTAAGGTAGCGAAATTCCTTGTCGGGTAAGTTCCGACCTGCACGAATGGCGTAACGACTTCTCGACTGTCTCAACCATAGGCCCGGTGAAATTGCACTACGAGTAAAGATGCTCGTTTCGCGCAGCAGGACGGAAAGACCCCGGGACCTTTACTATAGTTTGATATTGGTGTTCGGTTCGGCTTGTGTAGGATAGGTGGGAGACTTTGAAGCGGCCACGCCAGTGGTTGTGGAGTCGTCGTTGAAATACCACTCTGGTCGTGCTGGATGTCTAACCTGGGTCCGTGATCCGGATCAGGGACAGTGTCTGATGGGTAGTTTAACTGGGGCGGTTGCCTCCTAAAGAGTAACGGAGGCGCCCAAAGGTTCCCTCAGCCTGGTTGGCAATCAGGTGTTGAGTGTAAGTGCACAAGGGAGCTTGACTGTGAGACCGACGGGTCGAGCAGGGACGAAAGTCGGGACTAGTGATCCGGCAGTGGCTTGTGGAAGCGCTGTCGCTCAACGGATAAAAGGTACCCCGGGGATAACAGGCTGATCTTCCCCAAGAGTCCATATCGACGGGATGGTTTGGCACCTCGATGTCGGCTCGTCGCATCCTGGGGCTGGAGTCGGTCCCAAGGGTTGGGCTGTTCGCCCATTAAAGCGGTACGCGAGCTGGGTTTAGAACGTCGTGAGACAGTTCGGTCCCTATCCGCTGTGCGCGTAGGAATATTGAGAAGGGCTGTCCCTAGTACGAGAGGACCGGGACGGACGAACCTCTGGTGTGCCAGTTGTCCTGCCAAGGGCATGGCTGGTTGGCTACGTTCGGAAAGGATAACCGCTGAAAGCATCTAAGCGGGAAGCCTGCTTCGAGATGAGTATTCCCACCCTCTTGAAGGGTTAAGGCTCCCAGTAGACGACTGGGTTGATAGGCCAGATGTGGAAGCCCGGTAACGGGTGGAGCTGACTGGTACTAATAGGCCGAGGGCTTGTCCTCAGTTGCTCGCGTCCACTGTGTTAGTTCTGAAATAACGAACGGCCGTGTTTTGTTCCGGTGTTGGTTAATTTCATAGTGTTTCGGTGGTCATTGCGTTAGGGAAACGCCCGGTTACATTCCGAACCCGGAAGCTAAGCCTTTCAGCGCCGATGGTACTGCAGGGGGGACCCTGTGGGAGAGTAGGACGCCGCCGAACTCCTTTTGATAGTAGTTGAGCCCCGTGCCCTTGTGGCACGGGGCTTTTCTGCGTTCCGGGGCGTTCTCGGTACCCCTGTGCGCCTGCCGGCCACGGCTGAGGGTAGGGTCAGGGGGCATCATTGGCACGTTCTTTCACAGGAGGCCCCCGGGTGGAGGTCCAGGAGACCCGCGTTCAGACGAACCGGGTACTCACCATCCCCAACATCCTCAGCATGGCTCGCCTTGTCGGCGTGCCTGTCTTCCTGTGGCTGATTCTCCGCCCTGAGTTCGGCGGGCCCAAGAGCGATGGCTGGGCGTTGCTGGTACTGATGTTCAGCGGTGTCAGCGACTACCTCGATGGAAAGCTCGCGCGTCGTTGGAACCAGATCAGCAGCCTCGGACGACTGCTCGACCCGGCCGCCGACCGTCTCTACATTCTTTCGACGCTTGTCGGGCTGACCTGGCGGGAGATCCTTCCGCTCTGGCTCACCGCAGCGCTTCTCGCCCGCGAGCTGATGCTTCTCGTGATGGTGGGAATCCTGCGCCGTCATGGCTATCCGCCGCCCCAGGTGAACTTCCTGGGCAAGGCGGCTACGTTCAATCTCATGTACGCGTTCCCCTTGTTGCTGCTCAGTGACGGAGGTGGTTGGCTGGCATCGCTGGCCACTGTTTTCGGATGGGCGTTCGCAGTATGGGGTACAACGCTCTACTGGTGGGCAGGGATCCTCTACGTGGTTCAGGTCCGCCGGCTTGTCAAGGTGGATGCAGTAGCCGATTGAGCCTGTTGATGCGGTGCCGCGCAGCGTGGCCGGCCCGCGGCTGATGACACACATGCCGCTCTGACGGGTGAAGTCGGCTAGACCGTCGTCTCTTCGAGGAGGACGTTTCCGACATGAAGGCCGTCGTGATGGCAGGTGGTGAAGGCACTCGCCTTCGCCCCATGACCTCAAGCATGCCCAAGCCGCTCCTGCCCGTAGCCAATCGGCCGATCATGGAGCATGTGCTTCGGCTGCTCAAGAGGCACGGGCTCAATGAGACGGTGGTGACCGTCCAGTTTCTCGCGTCGCTGGTGAAGAACTACTTCGGGGACGGCGAAGAGCTCGGAATGGAGCTCAGCTATGCCAACGAGGAGAAGCCGCTCGGCACCGCGGGCAGCGTGAAGAATGCCGAAGAGGCATTGAAGGACGACACTTTCCTCGTCATTTCCGGTGACGCGCTCACCGACTTCGATCTCACCGACCTCATCGCCTTCCACAAGGAAAAGGGCGGCCTGGTCACGGTCTGCCTCACTCGTGTACCGAATCCCCTGGAATTCGGGATCACGATTGTGGACGAAGCGGGCCAGGTCGAGCGGTTCCTGGAGAAGCCCACCTGGGGACAGGTCTTCTCGGACACCGTCAACACGGGCATTTACGTGATGGAGCCCGAGGTCTTCAACTACGTCGAGGCCGATGTCTCCGTGGACTGGTCCGGAGACGTCTTCCCGCAGCTCATGAAGGAAGGCAAGCCCATCTACGGCTATGTCGCCGAGGGCTACTGGGAGGACGTGGGTACGCACGAGAGCTACGTCAAGGCCCAGGCCGACGTTCTCGAGCGCAAGGTCGACGTGGAGATCGACGGTTTCGAGATCTCGCCCGGTGTATGGGTGGCCGAAGGCGCGGAGGTACATCCCGACGCGGTACTCCGGGGACCCCTGTACATCGGCGACTACGCCAAGGTCGAGGCCGGGGTCGAGATCCGTGAGCACACGGTCATCGGATCGAACGTCGTCGTGAAGAGCGGGGCGTTCCTGCACAAGACCGTGGTGCACGACAACGTGTACATCGGCGATCACAGTAATCTGCGGGGCTGCGTGATCGGCAAGAACACCGACATCATGCGTGCGGCCCGGATCGAGGACGGCGCCGTCATCGGCGACGAATGCCTCGTCGGCGAGGAATCGATCATTCAGGGCAACGTCCGCGTCTATCCCTTCAAGACGATTGAGGCCGGCGCCTTCGTCAATACCTCGGTGATCTGGGAGTCGCGCGGACAGGCCCACCTCTTCGGGGCGCGCGGTGTCTCCGGGATCCTGAACGTCGAGATCACGCCGGAACTCGCTGTCAGGCTGGCCGGTGCGTATGCCACGACCCTGAAGAAGGGCTCGACGGTCACCACCGCACGTGACCACTCCCGTGGTGCCCGAGCGCTGAAACGTGCGGTGATCTCCGCGCTCCAGGCCAGTGCCATCGATGTCCGCGACCTGGAGAACGTACCGCTGCCCGTGGCGCGCCAGCAGACCGCACGCGGGAGCGCCGGCGGAATCATGATCCGGACATCGCCGGGCGTCCCCGACTCCGTCGACATCATGTTCTTCGACGCAAGCGGTTCGGACCTCTCCCAGGCTCAGCAGCGAAAGCTGGACCGCGTCTACGCCCGGCAGGAATACCGCCGTGCCTTCCCCGGGGAGATCGGGGACCTGCACTTCCCGTCCAGCGTCTTCGACTCGTACACCGGGTCACTGCTGCGCAACGTGGACACCGCCGGAATCGCCGACGCCGGGCTCAAGATCGTCGTCGACGCCTCCAACGGCAGCGCGGGGCTTGTTCTGCCCAGCCTGCTGGGACGGCTCGGTGTGGACGCGCTGACCATCAACCCCGGCCTGGACGAGTCACGTCCGACCGAGTCCGCCGAGACCCGGCGGTCCGGACTGGTGCGACTCGGGGAGATCGTCTCCTCGGCGAGGGCAGCCTTCGGTATCCGGTTCGACCCGGTCGGCGAACGGCTCTCCCTGGTCGACGAGCGGGGGCGGATCATTGAGGACGACCGGGCACTGCTGGTCATGCTCGACCTCGTCGCCGCCGAGCGGCGCAGCGGGCGGGTGGCGCTGCCGGTGACCACTACCCGCGTTGCCGAGCAGGTGGCCGCGTACCACGGCACCCAGGTCGAGTGGACGACGACGTCTCCCGACGATCTGACCCGGGTGGGGCGCGAGGAAGGCACCATCTTCGGTGGAGACGGGCGGGGCGGCTTCATCGTTCCGGAATTCAGCAGCGTCTTCGACGGCTCTGCCGCGTTCGTACGGCTGATCGGGCTGGTGGCCAGGACGCAGCTCACGCTCAGCCAGATCGATGCGCGCATCCCGCGTGCCCACGTCCTGCGCCATGATCTGGCGACACCGTGGGCCGTGAAGGGGCTGGTGATGCGCCGGGTCGTCGAGGCCGCCGGAGACCGTGATGTCGACACGACGGACGGTGTGCGGGTCGTCGAGGCGGACGGTCGCTGGGTGATGGTGCTGCCGGACCGGGCCGAAGCGGTCACCCATCTCTGGGCGGAAGGGCCGGACGACGCCTCGGCGCAGGCCCTCCTGGACGAGTGGTCGGCGATCGTGGACAGCGCAGGTAACTGAGGGGGTCGGGCCACCGCGGCGGCGGACGAACGCCGTCGCGGTGGCCGGACGGTCCGCGGTTCCCGCGGGCGGGCCGCAGCGCGCCGGCCCGAGCTCTCCACGCATCGGTGCGGGGCCATTCGGCGGTAGCACCTGCGACGTGCGACGATGTGCGGCATGTCGCAGCAGCCCCCCGATCGGAGTACGGCCTCGCCGCCCGCGCGCCCCGACGCGTCCATGTCGCTGCTGACCAATGTGATGGACCACAGCCTGGACGACGGATACGCCGAGGCATCGGCTCGTCGCAAGGCCGACGGCCGTGCGGGCATGCCCCGGACCCTCAAGGCGAAGCTGGGATTCGCGGCATGCCTGGTGCTGGCCGCGCTCGTTGTCACGCTGGGAGCCGCGCAGGCGCGGGTGTCGGCACCGGTCCTCGCCAAGGAACGCGAGGAGCTGATCGACCGCATCGACGCGGAGACCGCTGCGGCCGACACTCTTGAGGCACAGGTCGAAAAGGTCCGCGACGATGTCGGCAGGCGTCAGCGCAAGGCGCTGGAGAAGCACGGCGGGGACCAGACGGAACTGGTGGCTCTGCTCTCCGGCGCGACGCCCGTGTACGGTCCCGGCGTGAAGCTGGTCGTCGATGATGCGAAGGACACCGACCAGGGCGGCGGCGGGCCGCGCGAGACCAGCGGCTTCTCCGACACCGGACGGGTCCGGGACCGGGACTTGCAACGGGTCGTGAACGGTCTGTGGCAGTCCGGTGCCGAAGCGATCGCCATCAACGGGCAGCGTCTGACCGCCCTGTCGGCGATCCGCGCCGCGGGCGACGCCATACTGGTCGACAACAAGCCGCTCGTGCCGCCGTACTCGGTGCTCGCGGTGGGGGACGGGAAAGAGCTCAGCGCCGCCTTCCGCGACAGTGCCGACGGCCAGTATCTGCAAGCGCTGAAGGACACCTTCGACATCAGGACCAGCATCTCCGTCCAGGAGAAGGTGAATCTTCCGGCCGCCCCGAGCCTGATCGTACGCACAGCAGAGCCATACAAGGCCGCAGACACCGGCAGTGGTGCGGCAGACACAGGGAAGGGCACATCGTGATCGCCGTACTGGGCCTCGTCGTGGGAGTCGTGGTCGGACTGTTGGTCCGGCCCGAAGTGCCGGCGGTGGTCGAGCCCTATCTCCCGATCGCCGTCGTGGCCGCCCTCGATGCCGTCTTCGGTGGCCTGCGGGCCATGCTCGACGGCATCTTCGTCGACAAGGTGTTCGTGGTCTCGTTCCTCTCGAACGTGGTCGTGGCCGCCCTGATCGTCTTCCTGGGTGACAAGCTGGGCGTCGGCGCCCAGCTCTCCACCGGTGTGGTGGTCGTCCTCGGCATCCGGATCTTCTCCAACGCCGCCGCCATCCGTCGGCACGTCTTCCGGGCCTGAGGCCGATGAGCAACGACGAAGAATTCACCGGCGACCGGGAACAGCCCGGTGAGCGGCCAGTGGACGCTCCCAAGGAGCTCAACGGACGCCGGCGGCTGATCGCCGCACTCTGGCCGCCACGGGTCACCCGCGCCCAACTCATCGTCGCGGTGCTGCTGTTCGTCCTCGGCCTGGGGCTCGCCATTCAGGTGAGGTCCAACAGTGACAACAGCGCTCTGCGCGGCGCGCGCCAGGAGGACCTGGTCCGCATCCTCGACGAGGTGGACGACCGTTCACAGCGGCTGGAGGACGAGAAGCAGCGCCTGGAGGACCAGCGCACGGAGCTGGAGAACAGTTCCGACCAGGCGGAGGAGGCCCGCAAGCAGACGGTCGAGAAGGAGCGTCAACTCGGCATCCTCGCGGGCACCGTGGCGGCGCACGGCCCCGGGATCACCCTCACGATCAGCGACCCGGGTGACGCGGTGGAGGCGGACAAGCTGCTCGACGCGCTCCAGGAGCTTCGGGCAGCCGGCGCGGAGGCGATCGAGGTCAATGGCGTGCGAGTCGTGGCCAATACATACTTCTCCGGCGAAGGCGGTGCCATCAAGGTTGACGGGCGGAAAATCTCGGCTCCGTACGTCTTCAAGGTCATCGGCAAGCCGCAGGATCTGGAACCGGCGCTGAACATCCCGGGCGGCGTGGTGCAGACACTGGAGAAGGAGCAGGCCACCGTGCATGTGTCGCAGGCCGACGACATTGTCGTGGACGCCTTGCGACCGGCCGAGCGGCCTGACTACGCTCGGTCGTCGACCCAGTGAACCCGGGACGCGTGGGCGTCGGGGGACACAGGCAGAAGGTTGCGGGGGGTCGCCGCATCGTAATCGTGGTGCGTGGTGGAAACTGTCGAGTGGATACGGACGTTGTGAAGATGTCCGGGTCGGCAGGTGTGTTCATTCAGGGTTCGTCCTGCCCCACGGGCGGGTCTGTTTCGGTCAAGGGGAATCGCCCGTGAAGTTGTTTGGGAAGTTGTTCGGCAAGAGCGCACGCGATGAGGCTGCCCGCCATCGCGCGCCGCGCCATGGTCAAGCCGACGAGCAGGGCTCCGAGCGCCCGCTCTTCCGCGATCAGGTGACAGGTTCGGGGGGTGACAATTCGGGCGCGTCGTCTGTTGACCCTGCCGGTCCCGGCCGCATAGGTTTCGGAGAACCGTCAACCTCTAGTGCGGGTGGAGGGTTCGCCCCGAGGCAGGAGGGTTCGTCCATGCCGGTCTGTACGAGGTGCGGGCACCGCAATGCCGAAGCCAGTCGGTTCTGCTCCAACTGCGGCGCGCCGCTGAGGGGCGGGGTTCCCGAGCGGGCCTCGGAGACGACGTCGACCATCTCCATCTCGGGCCTTGAGGCCTACGAGGCGGAGGCGACCGGTCAGACGTCCGCGCCGTCGCTCTCGCCCGAGGCCCAGGCCGCTGTGGACGCCCTGCCGCTCGGCTCGGCGCTCCTGGTGGTGCGGCGCGGTCCGAATTCGGGCAGCCGCTTCCTGCTGGACGGCGAGCTGACCACGGCCGGCCGCCACCCGCAGAGCGATATCTTCCTCGACGACGTGACGGTCTCGCGCCGCCACGTGGAGTTCCGCCGGAGTCCCGACGGCAGCTTCACGGTCGGGGACGTGGGCAGCCTCAACGGCACGTACGTCAATCGTGAGCGCATCGACTCCGTCGCGCTGTCCAACGGCGACGAAGTGCAGATCGGCAAGTACCGGCTGGTCTTCTACGCAAGCCAGCGGGCCATCTGACCCGTCAGGGAAGGTCCATGCTGAGAACACCGACGGGCGGTGCCGGAAACGGCACCGCCACCGCCGACGACCGCCCGATGAGCATCGGCACGGTGCTCCTGCAACTGCGGGACCAGTTTCCCGAAGTCACCATCTCCAAGATCCGCTTCCTGGAGGCGGAGGGCCTCGTGGAACCGCAGCGGACGCCCTCCGGCTACCGGAAGTTCCGCCCCGCCGACGTCGAGCGGCTCGCTCAGGTGCTGCGGATGCAGCGGGACCACTATCTTCCGCTGAAGGTCATCCGCGAGCACTTGGACGCCGTCGCCCGGGGCGAGCAGGTGGCCCTGCCGGCTCCGGAAGGCGAGCGCCAACTCACCGACGGCAGCTGGACCGGCGGGCCGGGCCGGGCCACGGCCGCCCGTATCGGCCGGGCCGAGCTTCTCGCTGCCGCGGAGGTCAGCGAGAGCGACCTCGACGCGTGGGAGTCCTACGGCCTGGTCGTTCCGACGGCCGACGGCGGGTACGACGCCGAGACGGTCACCGTCGCCAGGCTTGTGGCGGATCTGGGCCGATTCGGTCTGGAACCGCGGCATCTGCGTGCCATGCGAGCGGCCGCGGACCGGGAGGCCGGACTGATCGAACAGGTCGTCGCACCACTGCGCCGGCACCGGAATCCGCAGACCAGAGCCCATGCCGAGGCTACTGCGAAGGAGCTCGCGGAGCTCTCTGTACGGCTGCACTCGGCCCTCGTGCAGACCGCGCTCCAGATCAGGCTCCACTGATCCCTGTGGGCCCCGACTACCCAAACCTGCCGAGCACGTCCTAGGGTTGCTGTGTGAACGAGCTCGACGTTGTGGGTGTCCGGGTGGAAATGCCCTCCAACCAACCGATCGTGCTCCTGCGTGAAGTGGGAGGCGACCGGTACCTCCCCATTTGGATCGGTCCTGGTGAGGCGACCGCGATCGCCTTCGCTCAGCAGGGCATGGCTCCGGCCAGGCCGCTGACCCATGACCTCTTCAAGGATGTGCTCGAGGCCGTGGGCCAGGAGCTCACCGAGGTCCGGATCACGGACCTCCGAGAAGGGGTCTTCTACGCGGAGCTGGTCTTCGCGAGCGGAGTCGAGGTGAGTGCGCGGCCGTCCGACGCCATAGCACTCGCCCTGCGCACCGGAACGCCGATCTACGGCAGTGACGGCGTGCTCGACGACGCGGGAATCGCGATTCCCGACGAGCAGGAGGACGAGGTGGAGAAGTTCCGCGAATTCCTCGATCAGATCTCGCCGGAGGACTTCGGCACGAACAGCCAGTGACGTCCCGAGGGGGCTCGCCGTCAGCGCATCCGACAAGCCTTTCCCCGCCGAGGGGCACGGGAAACCACCCTCAGGGTGATTATCACTCGGCGTGCCGAGTGTGGCGATCGTTGACGCACCCCGGGTGACTGCCTACCTTCGAGTGGGCAGGTCAAGGACGGAGGTCGGCGTGAGAAGCAGCGGCGACGGTGCGGCAGTGGGTGGGTCGTATCCGCAGCAGGGGAGTACAGCCGACCAGACCATCAGGCAGCCGGCTGTGCCGGCTGCGGTGGCGGGGGACGGCGTGGCATCGGCCAAGGGCATCGGCTATCGCGGGCCGACGGCGTGCGCGGCGGCGGGGATCACCTATCGGCAGCTCGACTACTGGGCTCGCACGGGCCTCGTCGAGCCGAGCGTCCGCCCGGCCTATGGATCGGGCACACAACGGCTCTACAGCTTCCGGGACGTCGTCCTGCTGAAGATCGTGAAGCGCTTCCTCGACACCGGGGTGGCCCTCCAGAACATCCGCACCACGGTCCAGCACCTCCGGGACCGCGGTTTCCAGGACCTGGAACGCATGACGCTGATGAGCGACGGAGCGACCGTCTACGAGTGCTCCTCGCCCGCCGAGGTCGTGGAGCTGCTCCAAGGGGGCCAGGGCGTCTTCGGAATCGCCGTGGGGGTGGTCTGGCGGGACGTCGACGCCGCGCTGTCGCAGCTGCACGGGGAGCGGGTGGACACCGGCGAGACGCTGGTCGGGAACAACCCCGCCGACGAGCTCGCCCGACGGCGCAACCGGGCCGGCTGAGCGGGTGCGAGGCCGGCCGGGCCCGGGGTTCCCCGGGCCCGAGGGCGGTTGCCGCCCGGCGATTGTCAGTGCCGTAGGGCAGCATCGGTTGATGTGAGAGCCGCGCCGACCATCCTGCATCTGGACATGGATGCCTTCTACGCCTCTGCGGAGCAGGCGGCGAAGCCGAGTCTGCGTGGCAAGCCGGTCGTGGTGGGCGGGCTGGGGCCCCGCGGGGTCGTCGCCACCGCCTCGTACGAGGCCCGGCGTTTCGGGGTCCACTCGGCGATGCCGATGGCGCAGGCCCGACGGCTGGCGCCGAACGCCGCCTACCTGGTGCCGCGCTTCTCCCTGTACCGGTCCGTGAGCGACCAGGTCATGGAGCTGCTGGGCCGGCTGTCGCCGCTGGTGGAGCCACTGAGCCTGGACGAGGCCTTCGTCGACCTGGAGGCAGGCGGCACCGCGGACGACACGGCCTCCGCGCTGGCGATCGGTGAGCAGCTGCGCGAGGCGATCGAGGCGGTCACCGGACTCAGCGGCTCCGTCGGCCTCGCGGGCTCCAAGATGCTGGCCAAGATCGCCTCGGAGGAGGCGAAGCCCGACGGGATCCTGCTGATAGCACCGGGCACCGAGCGGGATCTGCTCGCACCCATGCCGGTCCGCACGCTGCCCGGCGTCGGGCCGGCCACCGCGGACCATCTGCGCCGCGCCGGGATGACCACGGTGAACGACCTGGCCGAGGCGGGCGAGGCGGAGCTCGTACGGCTGCTGGGCAAGGCGCACGGCGGCTCACTGCACCGGATGGCGTCCGGCCGGGACGACCGGCCGGTCGTCGCCGAGCGCGACGCGAAATCGGTCTCGGTCGAGGACACCTTCGACACGGACCTGCACGACCGTGTCCGGGTCAGGAGCGAGGTGGAGCGGCTCGCCGACCGGTGCGTCCAGCGGCTGCGGGCGGCGGAGCGCTCGGGCAGGACCGTGGTGCTGAAGGTGCGGCGGTACGACTTCTCGACCCTGACCCGCTCCGAGACGCTGCGCGGGCCCACCGACGACCCCACGGTGGTCCGGGAGGCCGCGGCGCGACTCCTGGAGTCCGTGGACACCACCGGGGGAGTGCGGCTGCTGGGCGTGGGCGTCACCGGGCTCGCGGACTACACCCAGGAGGACCTGTTCGCGCAGGCGGCCGACGAGCGCACCGCGGCCGGGCTCGCCGCCGCCGGGCTGGCCGACCGTGCGGAGGCCGGAGCGGACGCCGGTACGGACGACGGTCGGCCGGAGCCGGGCCCGGAGAGCGCCGAGCAGCTCGCCGCCCGGCGCTGGCCGGCCGGACACGACGTACGGCACGACACCCATGGCCACGGCTGGGTGCAGGGCAGCGGCGTCGGCCGGGTGACAGTGCGCTTCGAGGAGCCGGAATCGGCGCCCGGCCGGGTGCGTACGTTCCGTATCGACGATCCGGCACTCCGGCCGGCCGATCCGCTGCCGCTCGTGCGGGACCCGGTCGACTACTCGTCCTGGCCGGCCAGCCTGCCGAAGTCCCGGTCCGGGCCGGTCTCCTCGGGCGGGGAGTCCAGACCGTAGTGCCGGTAGAGCTGGAGCTCCTGTTCCGGCGAGAGATGCCGGCCGACCCCGAAGTCGGGCGCGTCCTTGATCAGCGCACGGTCGAAGGGGATGCGCAGCGTGTCCTCGACGAATTCGCTGGGTTCCAGCGGGACGAAGGCGTCCCGGCTGAACAGTCCGGTGCGTACGGCCGCCCACTCCGGCACGCCGGTCGCGTCGTCGAGGTACACCTCGTCCACGGTTCCGATCTTGGTACCCTCGCGGTCGAATGCCTTGCGGCCGATCAGGCTGCGCGGATCGATATCGGTCTGCACGGTCCCTCCCACTGGTCGCGGCTACCCCACAGGAACCACAGAAGTGCAGATCCGTGGGGTTGGCCACTCGAGAATTCAGCCGGGAACCCCGCTGGTAGGCTGGGAGACGGCTGCTTACCCCGTGCGGGAGAGTCCTCCGGAGCGAATCCGGAGGCGCCGAAGGAGCAAATCCTCCCCGGAATCTCTCAGGCCCCCGTACCGCACGGACGAGGTCACTCTGGAAAGCAGGGCGGGTTCCGCACGGCCGTGTGCCGAGGTGGATCCCTCCCTCACCGACGGTGAAAGCCGGTGCGCGCAGTGGGCACCGGTGAAGCTCTCAGGTTGAGATGACAGAGGGGGAGGCCGTTCGGGCACCCCGCGCCGTGGTGCCCCTCGTAGGTCGTGACAGACCAGGAGGCCTCCACCATGACCCCCCGTCGCACTTCGCTCTCCCAGCTGGAACAGGGAATCCCGTTCGAGCAGCGTCATATCGGTCCTGACGCCGCGGCGCAGGCGAAGATGCTCGCCCAGGTCGGTTACGGCTCGCTCGACGAGCTCACCGCGGCCGCGGTGCCCGATGTCATCCGGAGCGCCGAGGCGCTCCAGCTGCCGACGGCCCGTACCGAGGCCGAGGTGCTGGCCGAGCTGCGTGCGCTCGCCGACCGCAACCAGGTGCTGGCCCCGATGATCGGGCTCGGCTACTACGGCACGTTCACCCCGCCGGTGATCCTGCGCAACGTGATGGAGAACCCCGCCTGGTACACGGCCTACACGCCGTACCAGCCGGAGATCTCCCAGGGCCGCCTCGAAGCCCTCCTGAACTTCCAGACGATGGTCGCCGACCTGACCGGGCTGCCCACCTCCGGTGCCTCGCTGCTCGACGAGGGCACCGCCGCCGCTGAGGCGATGGCGCTGGCACGGCGCGTCGGCAAGGTCAAGAACGGCGTCTTCCTGGTCGACGAGGACGCCCTCCCGCAGACCGTCGCCGTGATCCGGACCCGCGCCGAACCGACCGGTGTCGAGGTCGTCGTCGCCGACCTCACCGACGGCATCCCGGCCCAGATCGCCGAGCGCGGCGTCTTCGGTGTGCTGCTGCAGTACCCGGGCGCCTCCGGAGCCGTGCGCGACCTCAGGCCCGTCATCGAGCAGGCCCACGAGCTCGGCGCGATCGTCACCGTGGCCGCCGACCTGCTGGCGCTCACCCTGCTCACCTCGCCCGGCGAGCTGGGCGCGGACATCGCGGTGGGCACCACACAGCGCTTCGGTGTGCCGATGGGCTTCGGCGGACCGCACGCCGGCTTCATGGCCGTGCGCGAGAAGTTCGCCCGCAGCCTGCCGGGCCGCCTGGTCGGCGTGTCCGTGGACGCGGACGGCAACAAGGCCTACCGGCTGGCCCTCCAGACCCGCGAGCAGCACATCCGCCGCGAGAAGGCCACCAGCAACATCTGCACCGCTCAGGTGCTGCTCGCCGTGATGGCCGGCATGTACGCCGTCTACCACGGTCCGGACGGGCTGCGGACGATCGCGCGGCGCACCCACCGCTACGCCGCGATCCTCGCCGAGGGCCTGCGCGCCGCCGGCGCCGACGTC
This sequence comes from Streptomyces sp. NBC_01260, assembly GCF_036226405.1. Classification (NCBI taxonomy): domain Bacteria; kingdom Bacillati; phylum Actinomycetota; class Actinomycetes; order Kitasatosporales; family Streptomycetaceae; genus Streptomyces; species Streptomyces sp. NBC_01260. The sequence goes on from NZ_CP108464.1 coordinate 7,356,306, forward strand.
GTGACCGGCTCCCACTTCGACACGCTCACCGTCCGGGTCCCCGGCCGGGCCGCGGAGGTCGTCGCCGACGCCCGCGAGCGCGGCGTGAACCTGCGGCTCGTCGACGCCGACCTCGTCTCGCTCGCCTGCGACGAGACCACCACCCGTACGGAGATCGCGTCCGTGTGGGGGGCCTTCGGCGTGAGCGGTGACATCGAGGCACTGGACGCCACGACCGCCGACGCGCTGCCCGAGCAGCTGCTGCGGACGGACGCCGTACTGACCCACCCGGTCTTCCACCAGCACCGTTCCGAGACCGCGATGCTGCGCTACCTGCGCCGGCTCGCCGACCGCGACTACGCGCTGGACCGCGGCATGATCCCGCTCGGCTCCTGCACCATGAAGCTGAACGCGACCGCCGAGATGGAGTCGATCACCTGGCCCGAGTTCGGCGCGCTGCACCCCTTCGCACCGGCCGAGCAGGCCCAGGGCTTCCTGACGCTCATCCGCGAGCTGGAGGAGCGTCTCGCCGAGGTCACCGGCTACGACGCGGTCTCCATCCAGCCGAACGCCGGCTCGCAGGGCGAGTTCGCGGGGCTGCTGGCCGTCCGGGCGTACCACCGTGCCAACGGCGACGAGGGGCGGACCGTCTGCCTGATCCCGTCCTCCGCGCACGGCACCAACGCAGCCAGTGCCGTGATGGCCGGTATGAAGGTCGTCGTGGTGAAGACCGCCGACGACGGTGAGGTCGACATCCAGGACCTCCGCGCCAAGATCGAGCAGTACCGCGACGAGCTCGCCGTGCTCATGATCACCTACCCGTCGACGCACGGTGTCTTCGAGGAGCACGTCGCCGACATCTGCGCCGAGGTGCACGACGCGGGCGGTCAGGTGTACGTCGACGGCGCCAACCTCAACGCGCTGGTCGGTCTCGCCAAGCCGGGCCACTTCGGCGGCGACGTCTCGCACCTGAACCTGCACAAGACCTTCTGCATCCCGCACGGCGGCGGCGGCCCCGGCGTCGGCCCGGTCGGTGTGCGCGCGCACCTGGCGCCGTACCTCCCGAACCACCCGCTGCAGCCCGCCGCCGGTCCGGAGACCGGGGTCGGCCCGATCTCGGCGGCTCCGTGGGGCTCGGCAGGCATCCTGCCGATCTCCTGGGCGTACGTACGCCTGATGGGCGGGGAAGGCCTGAAGCGTGCGACGCAGGTCGCCGTACTCGCAGCCAACTACGTCGCCAAGCGGCTGGAGCCGCACTACCCGATCCTGTACAACGGCCCTGCCGGACTGGTCGCGCACGAGTGCATCGTGGATCTGCGGCCGATCTCCAGGGCGACCGGCGTCAGCATCGACGACGTGGCCAAGCGGCTCATCGACTACGGCTTCCACTCGCCGACCATGTCGTTCCCGGTCGCGGGCACGCTGATGATCGAACCGACCGAGAGCGAGGACCTCGCGGAGCTGGACCGCTTCTGCGACACGATGATCGCCATTCGGGGCGAGATCGAGAAGGTGGCCTCCGGCGAGTGGGGCGCGGACGACAACCCGCTGGGCAACGCCCCGCACACGGCTGCCGCGCTGGGCGGCGACTGGGCACACGGCTACAGCCGTGAGGTGGCGGTCTTCCCGGCCGGAGTCACCGCCGCAGACAAGTACTGGCCGCCGGTGCGCCGGATCGACGGTGCGTTCGGTGACCGCAACCTCGTCTGCTCCTGCCCGCCGCTGGACGAGTACGACAACTGACGACACCGACGACATGGTCGTCGTCGTGTGAGGCGGAACTGCGTCGGGGCCGGTTCGGAGATCTCTCCGGGCCGGCCCCCGTTCGTACCTGCCGCGGTCAGGCGGCGTTCATCACCCGGCCCGTTCCCAGCGGCCGGTGCGGCGCGATGATCTGGCCGTCCGGGAGCAGCTCACCGGTGTCCTCGAAGAGCAGGACGCCGTTGCACAGCAGGCTCCAGCCCTGTTCCGGATGGTGCGCCACCAGGCGGGCGGCTTCCCTGTCGGCTGAGTCGGCTGTGGGGCAGGGTGGCTGGTGCTGACACATGGCTGGGTTCTTTCGCTGCGTTGAGTTGAGTGTCCTGCGGCTTGAAGAGGTGTTCATGGCCGCCCCCCGTATCGATCGGTCCGGTCCCAGTGTTGCCCCACGGGCGTCAATCCGCAGGGATTTCGCGGCAGCGCTTCATCTCCTCTCATGACGCATCACCCAGCCGGACGGTTCAACGCAACTGCCCTGTCAATTCGGGTGGTTCGGGGTGGCCGGATGGGGCTAGTCCGGATGGGGCGCGAATGCGCCCCCGCAGTGCTGTGCCCCGCCACCGGAATCGGCGGCGGGGCACAGTGAAGTGGGGGGCGGCCGGGGCTCAGGCGGGGGAGCCGAGCAGGGGGCCGGGGCCGGGCGTGATGCGGGTGGTGATCACGGGAAGCAGATCGGCGACCCGGTGCGGACGGTGTGCCGCGATGCCCGGTGGGGCGGGAGCCAGCGGTACCAGCAGATCGGCCGGGGCGGGGGACCCGCCGGACGCGTCGGCCTCGGTGTCCTCGTGCAGCCACAGTGCCAGCATGTAGAGCTCGGGGATGGACAGCAGCCTCGGCTGGTAGTGCGTGCTTGCCGCCTCCGCCTGGCGCAGGGCGAGTTCGGTCGAGGCGATGTAGGGGCCCTCGAAGAAGTGCGAGAAGGTCCAGCCGTCAGGGGTGAGCATGGTGTCCGCCGCGGCGACCGCCCGGTCCGCTCCGCGGATCTGGAAGCGCCAGGCGGCGAGCCGGGTGGTGGGCGTGAGCCCGCCCGGTCCGATGCGGTCCAGCAGATGGACGGGGAGCGGGTGCTCGGGGCTCAGCGGTCCCTGGGCAGACCGCAGGGCAGGGGTGCGGGCCTCGCGGACCGCGGTGGGTGAACCGAGCGCCGCGAGTACGCTTCTCAGCGCGGGCGCGGGAGCCGGGGGAACATGCAGCGGCATAGTGGGTCGCCTCTCACTTCGGAGACACGGTGGAGCGTGGGCGGGTGCAGACGGCGCTGTCGGCGTGTGGGGCCAGAGGAGGCCGGTGACTGAGCCGGTGCGTCAACTCTCTGCCTCGTCCGCGGAGTTTATACGACAGGTGTTCACGCGGTGATTCCACTAGCCGCCACGACTATTGCCGGCAAGACGGTATCCGGACTTTATTATGCGGAGATTATGCTGATTCGGTGCGAGCGGCGCAGCCGTCGCCTCGGGTTTTTCCTGTGACGCGGTAGGCCGAAACGTGTCGGTGCATTCCTCGCGTGCCGAAGGTGGAAACTGTGCACTGCTTCATGCCGAGTGAATGTGCCCGGGGCTGCGGTCATCAGATTAGCGGGTGCGCACCGTCCGCGGGGCGTTATGGATCACCTCGTCTGGGCATTATCGATCGTGACGCGAGCGGCCTGGGCCGCGGGCTGCCCACTCGAGGAGGGACACTTCGATGGGGGAGAAGGTCGTGGCGGGCGCCTTTGACCTGTCCGATCGGCAGAGGTACCGGCGGAAGCTCCACCAGTGCCTGGAGGGGCTGGTGAGGCTCCTGGCGGAGCGGAGATTCGACCGGCCGCGCAACCTCATGGGCATGGAGATCGAGCTGAATCTGGCGGGCTCCGACGGCATGCCGAAGATGTTGAATGGACAGGTGCTGGAGCGCATCGCGAGCCGGGATTTCCAGACAGAACTCGGGATGTTCAATCTGGAAGTGAACATTGTTCCCCATCATCTGGAAGGACGCGTTCTCGATCAGCTGGCCGAAGAGCTGCGGACCGGCCTCGGATATGCCGACCGGAAGGCCGGCGAGGTCGATGCCGGGATCATGATGATCGGAATACTGCCCACGGTCGGCAGCGCGGACATGGTCCCCGCGAACCTCTCCGACGTGGACCGCTACGCGCTGCTGAACGACCAAATGGTGGCGGCGCGCGGCGAGGATTTCTCCCTTGATATCGAAGGTGTGGAGCGTTTGGTCTGCACCTCCGGGTCGATCACGCCGGAGGCGGCCTGCACCTCGGTCCAGCTGCATCTGCAGGTGACCCCGGAACGGTTCGCGGATGTGTGGAACGCCGCCCAGGCCGTTGCCGCGGTCCAGGTGGCCCTGGGAGCCAATTCGCCCTTCCTGTTCGGCCGCGAGCTGTGGCGGGAGTCGCGTCCGCCGCTCTTCCAGCAGGCCACGGACACCAGGCCGCCCGAACTGCAGAACCAAGGGGTGCGTCCCAGAACCTGGTTCGGGGAGCGGTGGATCGGTTCGGCGTACGAACTCTTCGAGGAGAACGTGCGCTACTTCCCCCCGCTCCTGCCCATCTGCGACGAGGAGGACCCACTGCGGGTCCTCGACGAGGGCGGGGTGCCCCGGCTCCAGGAACTCGTCCTGCACAACGGCACGGTCTACCGCTGGAACCGGCCGGTGTACGGGTTGTCGGACGGCGTCCCCCACCTCCGGGTGGAGAACCGGGTGCTGCCCGCAGGGCCGACCGTCGCCGACGTGATCGCCAACGCCGCGCTCTACTACGGGCTCGTGCGGGCCCTTGCCGAGGAGTCTCGTCCGGTGTGGACCAGAATGCCGTTCGCCGCCGCGGCCGAGAACTTCGACACCGCCTGCCGCCGGGGCATCGACGCCGAACTGCTCTGGCCCCGGCCCGGCCGCTCCGGCGGGCTGACCAGGGTTCCGGCCGTCAAACTCGTACGGGACGAACTACTGCCGCTGGCCGCCGCCGGGCTCGACGCGTGGAACATCGAGCCCGCCGACCGCGACCGCTACCTCGGGATCATCGAGGAGCGCTGCAAGCGGCGGACGAACGGGGCGTCCTGGCAGGCGGACGCCTATCACCGGGCGCGGGACGCCGGACTGGGGCGGGACGCGGCGCTCGCCGCCATGACCCGCCGGTACGGCGAACTGATGCAGGGAGGCGAGCCCGTGCACAGCTGGCCGGTGGGAGTCCCCGGAACGTGAGCGTCGGCGGGGCCGGGCCCGGTCCGGGATGCCCCCGCCGGCCGCACACGCTCCCACAGGAAGCACAGGCTCACTCATGGCGCGCCCGCTCCGGCGCGCGGCGCGGGCGACAGGGGCTTTCGTTCGGATCAGGCCGGATCGGGGCACGCGAGCCCGGCCTGATCCGGACGAGAGGCCCTACTCCTGGGCGGCGCGGCCGCTCTGTCCGGCGGTCATGACGGCCTGCAGGATCACCGCTTGGATCTCGGCCGGGTCGTTGACCTGGTAGCCGCCGCCACCGGTCACCTTGGCTATCTCGTTCACCTCTTCGCGGTCGGCGTCGGGGCCGACCGCGATGGCGAGCAGCGGAACCGGGCGCTCCGGGTCGGCGATCCGCCTGAGTTCGGCGATCAGGGCGCTGCGCGAGATGGAACGGTCGTCCTCGTTCGAGCCGTCGGTGAGGATCACCACGGCGTTGAACTTGCCCTTCACATAGGTGCGCTGCGCCTCCTTGTAGGCGGCCAGTGCGGTGTCGTACAGACCGGTCGCACCGTCCGGCACGGGCTGCAGGGCCGAGAACGCGGCGGCGAGCTTCTCGCGGTGGGTACCGCCGCCCTTCGCCCGCTCCCCGAGCCGGCTGGTCGCCATCAGCCGCCGGTAGTCCTTGTCGCCGTCGAGCCTGGTGGCGAACTCCCAGAGGCCGATCTCGTCGTTCGGGGTGAACTGGTTGAGAGCCTCGATCAGGGACGCCTTGGTGACGTCCATCCGGGACTGGTTGCGGCCCGGCACGATCGTGGCCATCGAACCCGAGGCATCGACGACCGTGGTGAGCCGCGCGCTCTGCACGGTGATCGTCCACATGCCGAGCGTTTTCTGAAGCGTGTCGTCGGACGGTGCGGTGGCGGGTGAGGTGGCGTACGGCTGAGGCGACTTGCCGCCCGCCGACGCGACGAGCCGCTCGCCCGCCGTGCCGTCGGTGGTCCGGAAGCCGTGCTCCTCCAGCGTGTGCTGGGCGCTCTCCTCGGACAGCAGCGTCATGAACCGCAGCGCCGCCCGGCTCTCGCCGGTACTCAGCTTGTCCTCGTTGACCAGGGTGAACGGGTAGTCGAGCAGCGGGGTGCCGTCCGTGGGGTAGAAGAGGTCCAGCTTTCCGGCCCCGGTCGACTCGGCGTTGTGGGCGAACGCGGCCTGTTCGGAGAGCAGCACCGCCTGGTTGCGGGCAGGACCGTCCTCCTCGGAGCCCGAGCCGTCCCCGGCCAGTGTCCCGAGCACCTGGCCGTCGCCGTCGGACATCCGCTGGGCGAGGAGTTTGGCGGTGGCGGCGACCCTGGTGTCGCTGTCCCCGCCCTGCTTGTCGGAGGACGCGCCGATGCTGGTGAGCGCCAGCAGGCCGGTGGCGCTGCGCGCCGGGTCGGCCGAGCCGAGCCGCACTTTGCCGGCTTCCGTCGCCGAGGCCATCAACTCGGCCCAGGTGTACTTCTTCTTCGGCCAGCCGAGGGTCTTGGCGGCGGAGGGCACCATGGCCAGGGTCACGGGTGAGGAGGCCACCGAGTCGCCCGGTGTGAGCGGCACGGCGTCGCCGGTCCCCTTCGCGCGGCTCAGCCAGAGATCGGAATCCGGCAGCCACATCTGGTAGTCCGGCGTGCGGGTGCCGTCGGCGAGCGCATCGGCGACCTTGTACGAGTCACGGGCCACCACCTCCACGTCGACGCAGCGGCCGTCGGATCTCAGATCGTCCTTGCGCGTCTTGTCGGCGATGGCACGCACGGCGGGAGCGATGTCGGGGGAGGCCACCATGGACAGATGCACCGCGGAGTCCTCGCAGGACTTCGAGAGCGACAGCAAGCCGCCCTGGGCCGCTACCGCGGTTCCCGCCGCCACGGCGAGAACGAGCGTGGTGGCGATGGCTACGGTGCGACGGCGGCTCGATGGACGGTCCCCGCTTCCGTCCGTCGTGTCGTCGTCGGGCAAGCTGTGACGTCCCATGTCGGTGGTGCCCCTCCTTGAGGATGAACAAGGAAAAGGGGGACCACACCATCGGCAATGGTGCTCGTCCCCCGGCCTGTCGCGCATGATCTTCGTACCTGTATTCGAGACCCTAGCGGGGCGGGGAGTGGTACGGGACGTGAATGCACAACTCAGGGCAGGTGTACAGGTGGAGGCGGGGCGCGTGGCTGATTCTTATCCTCAGGAGGCCGTGTCACGACGGATCTTGCGGTCCGAGACGGTGTTGGTGCTGGCTCTCTCGCTGGGGGCCAGCGGGGTGTCTGCCCTGATCAGTTTTGTCGGATCACTGACGAAACCGGGGGGTTTGAAGGAACAGGCGGCGACGCTCAACAGCTCGTACGCGCCGGGGCGTCCCTGGCTGGATCTCGCCTGGCAACTCTTCGGCATCGCGACGGCGCTCGTGCCCGTCGCCCTGGTGGCCCATCTCCTGATCCGGGAGGGTACGGGCCTGCGGGCGATCGGTTTCGACCGGACCAGGCCGGGACCGGACCTGGGGCGCGGCGCGCTGGTGGCGGCGGGCATCGGCAGCGCCGGGCTGGCCTTCTACCTGGTGGTCCGGGCCGTCGGATTCAACCTCACGGTCGTTCCCGAGTCGCTGCCGGACGTGTGGTGGAAGTTCCCGGTCCTGATCCTGTCGGCGATCCAGAACTCCGTGGTGGAGGAAGTGATCGTCGTCGGTTATCTGCTGCGTCGGCTGGGGCAGTTGGGGTGGACCCCGATGGCTGCCCTGGTGGCCAGTTCGGTGCTGCGCGGTTCGTACCACCTGTACCAGGGGATCGGTGGATTCATCGGGAACATGGTGATGGGGGTCGTCTTCGTACTGCTGTACCGCCGCTGGCAGCGGGTGGGGCCGCTGGTCGCGGCCCATGCCCTGCTCGACATCGGGGCGTTCGTCGGATACGCGCTGCTCGCCGGGAAGGTGGGCTGGCTGCCCACCCCGTGAGAGGCCGCGGGGCCGGGATGCCGGGAAGGGGTGTGCGGGGTGATCCGCACACCCCCTCCCGGCGTTCGTGCCCGCCTCCTCACAGAGCGACGAGCAGTTCCCCGTCCAGGACCGTCACCGCGCGCCCGGTCAGCAGGGTCCGGTCGCCCCGCAGTGAGGTGCGGACCAGCCCGGACCGGGCGGACGCCTGCAGGCCGGTCAGATCGTCCCGGCCGAGCCGGGCCGACCAGAACGGCGCCAGGGCCGTGTGTGCGCTCCCCGTCACGGGGTCCTCGTCGATGCCCACGGCGGGGAAGAAGCCGCGGGAGACGAAGTCGTAGCCGCAGCCGGGACCGGTGGCCGCGGCCGTGGCGATGACGCCGCGCCGCGAATGGGCGGTCAGCGCCGCGAAATCCGGGGCCAGCCCTCGTACGGCCGCCTCGTCGGCCAGTTCCACGAGCAGATCGCCGGTGTGCGGGCCCGTGTCGTGCACGGACACGGGCTCCGCGCCCAGCGCGGCGGCCAGCCCCTGCGGCGTGGCCTCGGGGGTCAGCGGCGCGGTGGGGAAGTCGAGGGTGACCGAGCCGTCCGGCTGCGCGGTCGAGGTGAGGATGCCGCACCGCGCGGCGAACCGCACCGTGCCGCTCGCGGTCGCGGTGGTGTGCAGGACGTGGGCGGTGGCGAGGGTGGCGTGGCCGCACATGTCGACCTCGGTGGCCGGGGTGAACCAGCGCAGCGCCCAGTCGGCGGCGCCGCCCGGCGGCAGCGGGTGCGCGAACGCGGTTTCCGACAGGTTCAGCTCCGCCGCGATCTGCTGGAGCCGGCTGTCGTCGGGGAAGCCGTCCGGGCCGAACAGCAGGACGCCTGCGGGATTGCCGGTGAAGGGGCGGTCGGTGAACGCATCGACGATTCGAATCCTCATGCCCCGACCGTAGGCGCGCCGCGAAGCCGCAGACCAAGGCCAATTCAGGATCGGTGGACCGCACATGTGTCCTGTGCCATCGAACCTGGATCGTTTGCCAGTGAAGTTGGACGATCGGCGGTTCGTGACAGCGAAGTTGGACCGGACCGGAATCCGCTGTTCGGGGCTCCGCCTCGATGGCGGGTGGATCGGACTGTTGGGCGACCTCGGTGTTCGCCCGGCCTGGAGGCCCGGAATGATCGGGGTATGGACATCGCGGATCAACTGGTGAGGTCGGCGGGCGACGGCGACGTGATCGGGGTATCCCGGCTGCTGGGGCAGGGTGCCGTGGTGGATGCGCCGAACGGTGACGGGCGTACGGCGCTGGACCGGGCGGTAGAACAGGGGTATGCCGATGTCGTCCGCCGACTTGTCGGAGCGGGGGCCGATCTGGAGCAGCAGGCGGGTGAGTACCAGGAGTCGACACCGCTGTGCCTGGCTGCGAGCCAGGGGCACACGACGATTGTCGGGGTTCTTCTCGATGCCGGTGCCCGTACCGGAGCCCAAGGCCGGCTGGGCTACGTACCACTGGTGCTGGCAGCCACGACCGGCGACGAGGGGTACCCGGAAACGGTAGACCTGCTGCTGGACCGCGGGGCGGACATCAACGCGGTGATGAAGCACAAGACCGCCCTTGACTGGGCGGTCTGGTTCGGGCAGGAAGAGATGGTGCACCGCCTGCTCGGCCGCGGTGCCGTCCCCTCGGCCGAGACCCTGGCCGCCGCGCGTGAACATCTCGGATGTCATCCGGAGCGTCGGCGGAAGACCGAGCGCATCGCCGTCGCCCTCCTTGCTGTGGATGTCGCGCCCGCCACGGACCAGGAGCCCGAGACGGAAGCCGGGAATCTGGCATAGCGATCGTTCAGCATCGCAACGGCGCTCTTCAGGAGGCTTCAGCCCGGTCCAGGGACTATAAAACGTTCGGCTCTGACGAGATTTTCGTAGCCGTTGATCGTCTTCTCAGTTCCGGCCTTGGTGGGTGGCCTGTTGGGGCAGGCTGGTGGCGTGTGATGTCGAGTTGACGGCCCTGCTTCCTCACCTGGCTTCGGTGCTGGTCGAGGGGGTAGAGACAGGCGACGGCCTGGTCAGGATCACGGTGCGGACCGCCGCAGGGGTCTCGGTGGTCTGCCCGGGCTGCGGGCAGGAATCGATGTGGGAGCACAGCCGGTACGTGCGGCATGTCGCCGACGAGGCGATCGGCGGGAGACCGGTGGTGATCGATGTGTCGGTGCGCCGCTTGTACTGCGAGAACCCGGACTGCTCCAAGACCACGTTCGTCGAACAAGTCCCCGGGTTGACGGTGCGCTACCAGCGGCGTACCCCGGCCCTGCAGAAAGTGATCGCGGCGGTCGCGACGGCCCTGGCCGGGAGAGCCGGGGCCCGACTGCTGCTCCATCTGCACCAGACCTTGTCGTGGGCGAGCATGCTGACCTGCTTGTTACGCATCCCCCTGCCCGCAGTGGCGGTGCCCACGGTGCTCGGTGTGGACGACTTCGCACTGCGGCGCGGCCACCGCTACGCCACGATCCTGATCGACGCCGAAACCCGCGAGCGCGTCGAGGTCCTGCCCGACCGCAAGGCCGAGACCCTGACGGCCTGGCTGCGTGGCCGTCCCGGTATCGAGGCGGTCTGCCGGGACGGCGCGGCCGGCTACGCGCAGGCCGTCACCGACGCACTGCCCGAGGTGCCGCAGGTCGCCGACCGCTGGCACCTGTGGCACAACCTCGGCGAGGCCGTCCTCAAGGAGGTCCACGCGCACGCCGGCTGCTGGGCGAAATACGGGCCGCCCTCCCAGGCCCGCGTCCGCGAGGAGACCACCCGCGAGCGCTGGCATCAGGTCCACACCCTGCTCGACCAGGGCGTCGGCCTGCTGGAATGCGCCCGCCGCCTGCAACTGGCGCTGAACACCGTCAAGCGCTATGCCCGCGTCCCCGAGCCCGAGCAGCTGAAGAAGGCCCCGCAGTACCGGCCCACCCTGGTCGACCCCTACCGCGACCACCTGCGACGGCGTCGCGAGGAGGATCCTGCCGTGAGTGTCAGGCAGCTCCTGAAGGAGATCAAGGACCTCGGCTACCGAGGCAGCTCGAACCTCCTCTACCGCTACATCAACCAAGGCCGTGTCGAGTCCGACCGCCCCGCCGTCTCGCCCCGCCGCTTCAAGAGCCTGCTCTGCACCGCCCCCGATCAGCTGAAGGACAAAGACCGCGAGCTCCTCACGGCCCTGACCGGGTCCTGCCCCGAGATGACCGCCCTGACCGGACACATCCGCACCTTCGCGGACCTCCTCAAACCCGCCGCGGACAACGGCCGTCGCCTCCACGAGTGGATCTCCCGTGTCCGCGAGGACGACCTCCCCCACCTGCACGCCTTCACCCGCGGCTTGGAACGCGACCACGACGCCGTCGCCAACGGGCTCACACTCCCGTTCCGCAACGGCGGGGCCGAAGGCGTCAACACCAAGACGAAACTGATCAAGCGCCAGATGTACGGCCGGGCCGGCTTCCGTCTCCTCCGCCACCGCATCCTGCTCAACTGATGCATCCTGGCGAGCGATCAACGGCTACGAAAATCTTGTCAGAGCCGCTCGTTTGACAGACCCGACGTGCTCGCAAAGCTGCAGGCAGAAGGCGTATCGCCACCGTCGGTCAAACTCTGGTGACGGCGGGGGAGTCGACGGCCTTCCGGCTCAGATGGGCAGGCCGGTCAGATGAGGTAGTCCGCGCGCCCCTCGTCATCGAGTTCGAAGGGGCCTTCGGGGATGATGCAGAACTCATTGCCCTCGGGATCCGCCATCACCAGGAACCCGCCGGCGTCGTACTCCTCCAGCCGGCGCCCGCCGAGCGCCTCGACACGCTGCTGCTCTGCGGACGGGTTGGGTGAGGTGACATCGAAGTGCATACGGTTCTTCACAGACTTGGGCTTGTCGCTTCGCTGGAAGCCCAGGCCCAGGCCGTTCTCGCGCTGCAGCCATACATAGGGTCCCATGCGCCCCACGACTGGCCGGCCAAGCAACTCGGACCAGAACGCGGCAAGCCGTTCCGGGTCAGTGCTATCGACGATGAGGGCATTGATCTGCATAGGTGAGTCCGCCATCCCTTGATTCTCTCAGGGCTCACAGGGCCGCTCAGCGCCGGTCGCCACCCGAGCGGTGCGCGGCTGGCGAACCAATCTGATCGGTGACACAGAACAGCGGCGGTCAAACTCCGGTGAGACGAACCTGCCAGTGGTCAATCTTCAGTGAGACCATGTCCCGTCCCATTCGACCTTCTCGCCAGGCACGTCGGTGACCAGGGGATAGACAAATCACGGTGAACACGGCAGCTCACGAAATCCCAGGAGACGTTGTCGTCCAGGTTGACGCGTGTGCAGACGTCCCAGCCTTCGTTGTCGGCGGTTTCCGTTCGTGAGTGTCTGGGAGGGCGGGCACCTTCGATGGAGGTCCAGACGGCCCGGCAAGGGCGAGTCACCGACGGATCAACGAGCTTCGGCCTGGGAAGCCGCCGCAGGCGGCTTCCCAGGCCGTGGTGGGAGCTCAGCCCGACCTCGCAACTATTTCCGGAACGTTGGTGCTGTTCGGAGGATTGAATACGCAGAACTCGTTGCCCTCCGGGTCGGCAACGACGATCCAGCGAAAGCCGTGTTCACTGAGTTCTTCGGAGAGCTGCGCAGCGCCGAGTCGTTCGAGGCGACTGACCTCGGACGCTAAGTCCGCTGTGCCAAAGTCGAGGTCAAGGTGCATGCAGTTCTTGCCCTGTTTGAGTTCTGGCACGTGCTGTAGGAGAAGGGTTGGTGCAGGAGCGGGCGCGACCAGGCTCAGGTAGGGCGGTCCATGGAAGCCGCGCCGGTAGTCCAGTGGGGCGAGCGCGGCGAGCCAGAAGGCCGCTTGCGCTTCGGTGTCGACACAGTCCAGCGTCACAACGATCTGCATGGCGGAACGGTAGGCGGCCTGGTCCGCCCTGACGATCAATTTTCCGGCAGCACCCGAGGTGGCGCTGACGCTGTCCAGGCCCAAGCATCTACGAGTCCCATTGTCCCGTCCGGTTCCAGGTTGTCGATGCGGTGTGTCGTTGACCTGTGAATACGCAAGATGCAGCGAACGGCGTGACCTCGGAGGTCCGGGAAGACGTTGTCGCTCAGGGGGGTTGAGGGCGACTGTCCGGCTCTATGTTGCCGATTGGCTGCGAATTTCTCCTGCGGAGGGAGGAGCGAAGGCCAGCAGATCGAATCCGGGCATGTAGTTGTTCAGCTCCCACATCGGGAGGCAGAGGTGCTCGGCGACATCGTGCGGGGTGAGCCCTTGTGCCTGAAGGGCCTTGAACACATTCGGCAGTAGAGCGCTTGTCTCCGACGTGGCGTGATCGCGACGGCTGAGCGAAGTCTGTTTGACCTGGGCGAGAGCTCGGCGGAAGTTCCACTCTTGTGTCAGGCCCAGCCCATGCAGGCGATGGGCCAGCGCCGTGGCGGGGACACCCCAGAGGCCTTTGGCCGTTGCGATTCTCTCGGGGGTTGCGTTGCGGAGCATGTGGGCCAAGAGCCCCGTGCGGGGCATCAGAAAGGCAGCGGCGAACCTATCGGTCTCTGTCTCAAAGGCGCGCCAGTCGATCTGACCAGTTGAGGGGCGGAGAACAAGGTGTCCAAGCGCGCGTGCGGCATCGAGCCGGTTGTCTGCGTCGGGCTGCTGAGATGTGAGGAAGATGAATGGTGTGCCGCTGTGGACAGCTGAGAATGAGCCGACGTCCGTGAATTCCAGAGGCAGTGAGAAGACGCGGATCCCGTTGGCTTCGAGGAGCGGGACCAGGCCCTGGATGGGGGCGTCCGCGAGGTACCAATGCGTGCGAACAGCCTCTGCGGCCTCCTCAGGGCTGCCCCCTTGAAGGCGGGGGACATTCGGCTGGGGGAGATGGAATCGGCTCTCCAGCCAGGGGTTGAGCGACGCGGCCAGCGTTGCGGAACTGAGTGCGCCGTCGCGCTGGCGGGATGCGAGCTTGGACGGCCTGCGCAGGTTCGCCCAGCCCTGTTGAATGGGGGCGGGCGCTGGGGCAGAGAAGAACGATACGGGGAAGCCGAGCGCAGCAGATAGAGAGGAGATCGAGCCCCGGGAGGGTGGCTGACGCTCGTTCTCGTAGGCGTTGAGCGAGGTGCTCGTGATCTTGCTGAGGCTGGCTACTGAACTTGAATGTGTGATGTCGGCCTGATCGTGTCAGCTGGTCAGGGTCAGGCCGACATCACCAATTCAAGTTCAGTAGTGGCGCGGGTGCGGGCGGCTGCCCGCTCGGAGCGTCGGCTGCGGGGCCGATTGCGAACTGGCGGGGCCTCGTTCTCCTCGACGGGGCCGGTGCCCGCCCGTTCCAGCAGATCCCCCACCGCCTCGGAGATCGCCTCCTCGGTCACTGTGGCGCTCTGCTTTTCGCGCAGGTCTCTGGAGGAGTGGTCCCAGGCCATTTCCCCGAACGGGACCGGCTGGGAAGACAACAGCCGCCAGGGGACCGTGATCCACGTGTCCTCGCGGTGATCGTGAAGCCAGACCACACGGACGTCGTAAGGGTCGTGACGTACTTCCCACCGGTCCTTGTGATCGGTCAGCCCGGACCTCTCCCGCCGCAGCGTGTTGAGCCCGTCGCAGTCGTAGAGCCGGTGCTTGATCTTGATTCCGTAGGAGTTGACCGCCTGCCAGCCTGTCGGCTGCAACTTCAGGTAGTCCTCGGCCGACAGCGCCAGCGGCAGGTAGCCGGCCGTCTCCACGAGCGCAGCGTACTTCTCGTTCGGCGAGAACGTCCGCCCCGGGGCCAGCGGGTCTCGCAAGCCGTCATGCGGCCGGTTCTGCCACTTGGCGGTGATCCACTCCTCCAGCAGTTCCTGTAACTGCGGCAGTGACCATAGCGGCTCGTCTTCGACCCGGCGCCCGCGGTGCTCGGCCGAACGGCCGGTGTGCCCCGAGACGAATTGCGCGAACATAGTGGATACCGACCCCAGCGTGCGTTCGATGTGCGGCTTGTGCGTCGGCGTCCTGGGCGGCGCATGGATCACCTCGGTGCCGAACGCGTCGCAGGCCATGTGGAAGTTCTTCGACAAGAACGCCTTGCCACCGTCCACCACGATTGCCTCGGGAATGATCAGCGGGACTGCCGCCGCGTGCCGCAGCCGCTCGTCCAGTGCGAGCAACCGCTGGTAGGGCAGCACCGACCGCTCCATGCGCAGCGCTTTCGTCCAGCCCGGACGCATCGGCGCCGGCGTCACCGAGCGAGCCAGCAGCAAGGTAGCGTCCACCGACTTCGTCGTCGGCCGCAGCACTGCCGCGGTGACCGTGCGCGTGGCGACATCGACCAGCCCGGTCAACTCGACTCTGCCGACCACGCCCCGGTCCAGGCGTACCAACGCGTCGAACGGGGTGGAGTCGATCTCCATCAACTCGCCCGGTCGGCAGACCGTCACCTGATCGAAGACGCCCTCGGGCTGGTTCGCCAGGGACCGGCGCGTCCGC
This sequence comes from Streptomyces sp. NBC_01260, assembly GCF_036226405.1. Taxonomy (NCBI): domain Bacteria; kingdom Bacillati; phylum Actinomycetota; class Actinomycetes; order Kitasatosporales; family Streptomycetaceae; genus Streptomyces; species Streptomyces sp. NBC_01260. The sequence continues at coordinate 7,371,579 of NZ_CP108464.1, forward strand.
GCCGACCCGGTGGTGTGACGGCCACGTTCCAGCCGTTGGAACAGCCGGTAGAACGCCGACCGCTTCGGCACCGCCTCCTGGCCGTACTTGTCCTTGACCGTCTTGCTGACACGCTCGAAGTAGTAGCTGACCGTCCGGGTGGAACCGCCCGTGGCCTGGCTCATCAACTGCTGCAACTCGTCCACGACTTCCGGCCTGAGCTTTCCGTGCACCGGCCGACGCGGCGCGTGCCGCCCATCGACCATGCCCGCGATGCCCCGTTCCTGATGGCGGCGTCGCCGCCAGCGCATCGTGTGCGCGCTGACCGGCCGACCCAACTCCACCGACAACTCGGCGGCCTTGGACGCCTCGCGCTCGGCCAACGTCCGCGTGGCCGGGTCGTACTCAGGCCGCGGCAAGGCCCCCTGCGGGGCGTCCGGCAGCAGCCCCGTCCGCAGCTCGACCATGTGCCGGTGCCACCACAAGGCTTCCTCGGCCTGGCCGGGAGGGACGTGGTCCAGCAACCCCGTGGGCATCACCCTCCGGCTGCCGGAGCCGAGCACCTCGAAGCCGGGCGACATCATCAGCGTCGGCAGATGCATCGTGCTCGTCCCGCCCGCCTCGTCCGCGAGACGGACCAACATGCCCGACAGCCCGGCCACCGTCTGCACTGTGCCGTCGAACCGCACCCGGTCGCCAGGCCGGACCACCAACGGATTGCGCATCACCACGGCTCCACCCCCGTCCCTGACCGCCGGACCATGCAGTTGGGCCCCATGACCTGCGACTCCACCTCTGTAACCAGCGCCCCTCGCCAGAGCAGGTGGTAAAGCACCGGCAGCACCGCGACCCGGTCCCCGGCCGCCTCCGCCCCGGCGAACAGCGGTCTCGGCTCGCCGAACGCCTCCAGCAGCCGTCCCGCGGTCTCCTGCCGCCAACACCTGGGATGGCCGTAGCCCCGTAGCCAGCGCACGTTCGCCAGCAGAACCGGGCTGATCATCCCCACCCGCCTAAACGACCAGCCAGCCAATTCACAGACCCGCTCGGTCGCTGCGAACGCCTCGGCGTCGTCCAGCTCAATCCGGTCATCCGGACGGACATCGACCACCGTCCCGGTGCCGTCAGCAAGACGGAAGAAGAAGTCCGGGACGTGCCCCAGGCGCCCTCGGCGCGTAGGCCAAAACAGCCGGAACGGCTGCGACACCAGCCCCGTCACCTGCGGATCGAAGTCCATCAGCATCGCGTGATCACGCTCCAGCCGCGACTCACACGCGAGAGCCCTGCGCATGGTCGTCGACCAGTAATCCCGGGTCACCGACCGCTGCCCGCCGTACGCACGCACCTTCCGCACCGGCGGCAGCGTCTCGAATCTTTCCGTTCACACCGCCGACAGCGGCTCACGACGGCGAACGCGGTCCGCATCGACGTACTCGACCTCGAAAACGCCGTGCCCTACATCGGCGAACGCCTCGACAGTCATCCGGCCCCCTCACCAGAGCGAACGCACAAGCCCTGATCACGAGAAAGCCACACAGCCCGCCAGCCAGCAACGAATCAGCGTCCAAACCGCCCCTGAGAGCGAAAACGAAGCGGGACAGACAGCAGCGAGCGACAAAACATGCCGGGACACCGAGCCCGGGTGCATGCGGCGGGCGGCAACATGCCCCGGGACGGACGGTGAACTGAACAACCTCACCCGGGACAGCGACAAGAAAGCGAGGGACAGGACAGACCAGTCGAACTTCGTTGACACAGGTCACACAGGTCACTCGGGAAGGGGTTTGTCAAGCGACCGGTTCCGATATATCGTTGACGCATCGCGACAGATCAACGATAGAAGGAGTGCAGTGATGCGTTCACACGGACATGAGCACGGACATGGACATGGGCACGGCCCCTGTGGGCCCGGAGAGCACGGACGGGGTGACTTCGAGGGGCGCCGGGCGGCCTTCGGGCAGTTCGGTCCGCCGTTCGGCGGCGGACCCTTCGGCGGTGGCCCCTTCGGAGGCGGACGCGGCCGGGGCGGCGGCCGGGGAAGGGCGCGCCGCGGTGACGTACGTGCCTCGATCCTGGCCCTGCTGAAGGACCGGCCGATGCACGGCTACGAAATGATCCAGGAGATCGGCGAGCGCAGCGGCGGGGCCTGGCGGCCCAGTCCCGGCTCGGTGTACCCGACCCTTCAGCTCCTGGAGGACGAGAGTCTGATCGTCAGCGCCAGCGAGGGCGGCAAGAAGCTGTTCACGCTGACCGACGCCGGCCGCACCGAGGTCGAGTCGGGCCCCGAGGCGCCCTGGGAAGAGGTCGGCCGCGGCGTCGACTGGGAGGGCGTGAATGAGGTCCGGCAGGCCGGTTTCGGTCTGATGGAGGCGTTCGGCCAGGTCTGGAAGACCGGTTCGGCCGACCAGCGAGAGAAGGCGCTCACGGTCATCAACGACGCCCGTAAGAAGCTCTATCTGATTCTCGCCGGCGAGCACTGAGCCGCCCGGTGCGAAGGTTGAGGAGCTGTACGTCGAAGGGCCCCGCGGATGTCCCGCGGGGCCTTTTCGATGCCGGTGCGCGGGCGGCCGGTCCGGGCGGCCGGACCGCCGGCTGTCAGGCGACGATGAGTCCGTCGAGTTTGCGCAGTGACTCGATCAGGGCGGCGGTGGCCGAGTCCTTGAGCTTGCCGGCCATCAGGGAGACCGCCGCTCCCGTGAATTCGCCGTCGATGCGGACCGTGGTGGCGTCCCCGTCCGGTGTCAGGGCGTAGCGCATCTTCAGGTTGACGCCCATCGGGCCCTTCCCGGTGGTCGTGAGCAGGCGGCCGTCCTCCAGTTCGGAGACCGTCCAGGTCACCTCGGCCGGGAACCCCATGAGCTTCATGTTCTCCTCGTAGGTGCCCGCGAGTTCCAGCGTGGCCGGTCCGCCTTTGGGGAAGCTGGTGTGGGTGGCGTTCCACTCCCCGTACGTGCTGAAGTCGGTCAGCTGGGCCCAGACCTTCTCGGCCGGTGCCTCGATGCGCGCCTCTGCACTGACTTCGGCCATGGGGCCACCCCTTCTCGACGGGTTACGGTGTCGCGGAACGTAGCCTCAGTGGCCCGAACATTCAATACTGATGAACTGTCAGATCTGCGGGTCACTTTCCGGTCCGCCAGATCCGCGCCGAGTCGAAGCGGTCGGAGGCGCGCGGGTGCGGCCCGTCGTCGTGGCAGTGGAACGCCGCCCAGAAGAGGTCCGCGGGCAGCGCGTCGCGGGGCGCGTGGACCCGGTAGACGTAATCACGCCCGTCGAGTGCGGGCAGGGCGACCAGCCAGCTCACCTCCGGCGCTCCTTCCGCCGCCGCCACAGCGCTCCGGGCCGTGGGACGTGTACGGGCAGGCTTCCGGTTGCTCCGGGAGCGCATGGCAAGGCGGCGCGCGCCGATTTTCTGGATCGGATTCCAGAACGGCGCGATCTCATCCGTAAGGAGGAGGAGCCGCGCTTCTGTGCCCAACTCGGGTGGGATGCGTCAATGGGCCTCTCCGGGGACGTTCCGGGCCGTCAGGGCTGATGAGGTGGGAGAGTGCAGAACCGGACACCGCGGATTCCCCAGCAACCCGCACTGAACCACCGTGCCGAAACCGATTCCGAGCTCACCGCGGAGCTGGCCGCCGTGGTGACGGGTGCGCGCAGGCGCGCGCTCCGCGACGGCGACCAGCAGATCGACACGGCTCATCTGCTGCACTCCCTGATCGAGTCGGACCCTGAGGTCCGCACCGCCTTCGCCGGCGGACCGCAGCTGGCCAGGGTGCTCGGCTATCTCGTCCAGCGCAGTATCGGCTACGGGCTCCGCTGGCAGGGTGCGATCGAGGACTCCGGAGCGATTCCGGTGGTGTCGGGCGCGCCGGACGCGGGAGTGGAGGGCTGGTCGCCCTGCGCCGCCCTTGCGATGGACGACGCGCACCGGCGCGCCCGGCTCCGGGGCCGGGAACGGGCAGGCGGCCTCGATCTGCTCGCCGCGCTGGCCGCGGACCGCCAGTGCCGGGCCGTCGAGGTGCTGGAGCGGGCGGGCGTGGATGCGGCGCTGCTCGCGGACCGGATCGTGGAGGCCTCCGGCCGGGGATGACCGCCGGGCTCAGTCCGGCGGCTCCGTGAGGGCGGCGATGGCCGGACGCAGCAGGGTGCCGATGCGCTCGGCAGGGGCGTCCCGCAAGACATCGAGCCCGAGCAGCTGACGGCCGATGGTCACACCCAGCATCGTGGTGATGATCAGCGCCGCACGCAGCTCCCCGTCCGCGCCGTCCTCGCTGGCAGGCAGTGCGCCGCCGATGCCGCTGATCTGCCGGCCGAGCGCCTCGCGGGCGTGGTCGGCCGAGGCCGGGTCGGTGAGCAGGGAGCGCAGCATGGCCAGAGTGCCGTCGGGCATGCCGCCGAGCTTGACGCCCAGGGTGGCCGGCAGCTGATCGAGGAGCGCCGCACCGTCCCCCGGCGCCCCCGGCGCGGGGGCCGTCTGCAGGGCCCGGGTGAAGAGTCCGCGCTTGGAGCCGAAGTACTGCATGACCAGCGCCGGGTCCGCATCGGCCCCGGGTGGCCGGGATCAGGGACGTGGTCGTCCATGGGGGCACCGAGCCCGGCACGGTCATCGCCGAGCACGTCGTCGAGATGGAATCGGCCGGGGGCGGGCGTGCCCGCATCCCCGGGCTGCTGATCATCGACGTCAGGGACGGTCTCATCACGCGGGTCCGCGACTGCATGGACGGGCTGGGCGTGGCCCGCGCGGCCGGCAGGTAGGGCTGCTCGGGCCGCGTTCCTACGCCACCGGCTCGTACGTGTCAGGGGTGACAGCGACATCGGAGTGTTACCCGCGTCAGGTGTCTCCGGGATGACGCTCCTGTCGGCAGCTGTCATGATGTGCCGATGCACGCGTCTCACGGGAGAAGCGCCGGCCTGGGACTCGCCCTCGCCTCGGCCTTCGCATTCGGCGGTTCCGGAGTGGCGGCCAAGCCGCTGATCGAGGCGGGGCTCGACCCGCTTCATGTGGTGTGGCTCCGGGTGGCGGGCGCCGCGCTCGTCATGCTGCCCGTGGCCTGGCGCCACCGCGCTCTGGTACGCAGCCGGCCCGTGCTGCTGCTGGGATTCGGCCTGCTCGCCGTCGCGGGCGTCCAGGCCTGCTACTTCGCGGCGATCTCCCGTATCCCGGTCGGTGTCGCGCTGCTGGTCGAATACCTCGCGCCGGCGCTCGTCCTCGGCTGGGTGCGCTTCGTCCAGCGCCGCCCGGTGACCCGGGCGGCCGCCGTCGGCGTGGTCCTGGCCGTGGGCGGTCTGGCGTGTGTGGTCGAGGTGTGGTCCGGGCTGAGCTTCGACGTCGTCGGTCTGCTGCTCGCACTCGGCGCCGCCTGCTGCCAGGTCGGCTACTTCGTCCTCTCCGCCCAGGGCAGCGGCGAGCAGGCGGCGGGCGCCGAACCGCCGCACCCGGTCGGGGTCATCGCCTACGGGCTGCTGATCGGCGCCGTCGTTCTCACCGTGGTGGCCCGGCCGTGGGGCATGGACTGGTCGCTGCTCGGCGCAGACACCGCCATGAACGGCACGGACGTGCCCGCCTGGCTGCTGCTCGTCTGGATCGTGCTGCTCGCCACCGTGATCGCGTACGTCACCGGCGTGATCTCGGTGCGGCTGCTGTCCCCGGCGGTCGCGGGTGTCGTCGCCTGTCTGGAAGCGGTCATCGCGACCGTGCTCGCCTGGGTGCTGCTCGGGGAACATCTGGCCGCCCCGCAGCTCATCGGCGGTTCGCTGGTGCTGTTCGGCGCCTTCATCGCACAGTCCTCGACACCGAAGCCGCCCTCCGGCCCCGTCGCTTCGGGGCCGGGCGGTGAGCCGGTCGCGACCGAGGGGGAGTTGTCCGCCGGCCGCGCCGCCACATAGGGTGACGATCATGCATTCGACCGTACTTCCGCCTCCCGCCGCTTAGCGCGGGCGGCCACATCTGACGAAGACCGGGCTCGGGCAGTCCCCGAGCGGTTCGTCGCTGCCCGCGTGCGGAGCCGAGCGACCACCTTCCCGTCTTCCTTGGAGAAGTACCCGTGTCGAATCCTGCTTCCGGCCTGTCCACCGGGCGGAGCCTCTGCTATCTGATCATCGCCGGAGTGGCCTGGGGTACGGCCGGTGCCGCCGCCTCGCTGATCTTCGAGGCCAGTGATCTCGGCCCCCTCGCGCTGTCGTTCTGGCGCTGCGCGGGCGGCCTCGTACTCCTGCTCGCCGCGCTGGCGCTGCGGCCCGCGAAGGTCGCGGCCGCCGACGGGCCCCGTCGTCGCCGGCTGCTGCGCATCGTCGGTACCGGCGTGGGGCTCACCGTCTTCCAGACCGCGTACTTCGCCGCGGTCCAGGTCACCGGCCTCGCGGTCGGGACCGTCGTCACACTCGGAGCGGGCCCCGTCCTCATCGCCGTCGGCGCGCGACTGACCATGGGCGAGCGGCTGGGCGGCGGCGGGCTCGCCGCGGTGGCGGGCGCGCTGACCGGGCTCGCCGTGCTGGTGCTCGGTGGCGACGCGGGGACGGTGCGGCCCGCCGGTATCGCGCTGGCACTGCTCTCCGCGGCCGGCTACGCCGCGATCACCCTGCTGACCCGTTGGCTCGGCCGTGACGGTGGCGGTACGGACGCGCTCGCCACCAGCGCCTGGGCGTTCGCCATCGCGGCGGTCCTGCTGCTGCCGATGGCGGCCGGCGAGGGCATCGTGCCGCAGACCGCGCACCCGGCGCAGGTGGTGACCCTGCTGGTGTACGTGGCCGCGATCCCGACCGCGCTCGCCTACGCGCTCTACTTCGCGGGAGCCGCGGTGGTGCGCGCCGCCACCGTCTCGGTGATCATGCTCCTCGAACCGGTGAGTGCGGCGGCCATCGCCGTCGTCGTGCTCCGCGAGGAGCTCACCGCGGCCACCGTCGCCGGGACCCTGCTGCTGCTCACCGCGGTGGCCGGGCTGGCGGTGGCCGAGACCCGCGGCGCCGCGAACGCCCGCCGGGAGGCGGCCGCCCACGCCTGACCGACAGGCGGCGGGCCGCTCCTTTTTCGATGAGGGCCCGCCGCCCCGGGGTGGTTCAGAGCGCCTTCAGATAGTCCGGAACCGCGATGGCGGGGTCGAGGTCGGCCGCCGGAACGGGGGCGGCGAAGCCGCGTGTGAGCGGGACGACGCCTGTCCAGTGGGGCAGTTCGAGGTCTTCGGGGTCGTCGTTCGGGCCGCCGGTGCGGACCTTGGCGGACACCTCCCGCAGATCCAGCCGGAGCACGGCGGTTGCCGCCAGCTCCTTCTCGTCGGCCGGCCGCGAGTCCTGCGAGCGCCCCGGAACGACCTGCTCGACGATCGCGTCGAGCGCGGTGCGCCGCTCCTCGGGGTCGGTCACCGCGTGCGCGATGCCGTGGACCACCACGGAGCGGTAGTTGAGCGAGTGGTGGAAGGCGGAGCGGGCCAGTACCAGCCCGTCGACATGCGTCACCGTCAGGCACACGGCGAGGCCGTCGGAGCTCCCGCCCGCCGTCCGCAGCGGGCGGGAGCCGGTGGATCCGTGTACGTAGAGCCGCTCGCCGACCCGGCCGAAGAGCGTCGGCAGGACGACGGGGGCCCCGTCGCGCACGAAGCCGAGATGACACACGTAGGCCTCGTCGAGTATCGAGTGGATCTGTTCGCGGTCGTACGCGGCCCGTTCGCGGGAGCGGGTCGGGACCGTACGCCCGGTCGGTTCGTAAGCGGCTGCGGCGTCCGGGCCCGTGGTCTGCGGCGGTTGGGTGTCCGGCATTGCGTACTCCATTGCACTAGTGCATACTCTTGTTTGTGCTAGGAGAGTATCGGATCACCGGACGGCGCGCATCGGAAATTGCCGCCAATGTGGAGCAGGCGGTCGGCTCGGGGGAGCTGGCCCCCGGCCAAGTGCTGCCACCCATGAGGGAGTTGGCGGCACGGCTGGAGGTGAATCCCAATACGGTGGCGGCCGCCTATCGCACCCTGCGTGAGCGCGGGGTGATCGAGACGGCCGGGCGCAGGGGCAGCCGGATCCGGCCGCGGCCCGCGAGCACCGCACGTGGATCGCTGCGGATCGAGGCACCGCCCGGGGTGCGGGACCTGGGGAAGGGGAACCCGGACCCGGCGCTGCTGCCCGCCCTGGGTGAGGCGTTCGCGGCGGTCACCGAGGCATACGCGCAGGCGCCCGGGATGTATGCGCAGGCACCCGTGGACCCGGAGTTCGCCGCGCTCGCGCGAAGGGGGTTCGACGCCGACGGCGTTCCGGCCGGGCCGGTGATCGCCACCTCGGGGTCGCTCGACGCGATCGAACGGGTGCTGACGGCCCACCTCAGACCCGGCGACGCGGTCGCCGTCGAGGACCCGGGCTGGGGCAGCCTGCTGGATCTCGTGCCCGCACTGGGGATGCGTCCCGTGCCCGTCGCGCTCGACGACGACGGGCCGCTGCCGGACGCTCTCGAAGCGGCGCTGAAGGGCGGCGCCCGTGCGGTCGTCGTCACCGGCCGGGCGCAGAACCCCACCGGGGCCGCGATCGGCGCCGCGCGCGCCGCAGAACTGCGGGCGGTTCTCGCCGGCCACCGGGGCGTGCTGCTGATCGAGGACGACCACGGGCACGCCATCGTCGATCTGCCGCTGCACACGCTGGCGGGTGCCACGGACCGCTGGGCGTTCGTGCGGTCGGTGGCCAAGGCGTACGGACCGGATCTGCGGGTCGCCGTGCTGACGGGCGACGCGGTCACGGCGGACCGGGTGTCGGGGCGGCAGCGGCTGGGCCCCGGCTGGGTCAGCAGGCTGCTGCAACGGGCGATGGTGCACCTGTGGACCTCCGGCGCCGTGGACTCACGGGCGGTGGCCCAGTCGTACGCGCATCGCCGGGACGCCCTTGTGCGGGCGCTGGAGGCCCGAGGTGTCGAGGCGCACGGCCGCAGCGGTATGAACGTATGGGTTCCGGTGAGCGATGAGACCGGCGCCGTGGCGCGGTTGCTGCACGCGGGCTGGGCGGTGGCGCCCGGAGCCCGGTTCCGGATGTCCGCGCCCCAGGGAATCCGGATCACCGTGTCGCCGCTCGACGACGCGGACATCGGGCCCCTGGCGGACGCGGTGGCGGCAGCGGCGGGGCCCGCCAAGCCCCTGAGCTACGGCTGAGCTACCGCCGGGCAGGGGCGGGTTCCGCCAGGGCGGCCGCCCCGGCGGCCCGGGGCCTGGTCTGGGTCAGTGCGGCCCCCGCCAGGACCACGAGGGCGCCGACCGGGGTGTTCCAGCTCAGCTGTTCGCCGAGCACGGTGACTCCGGCGGCGGTGGCGATCACCGGGATGAAATAGGTGACCATCTGTGCGGTCGTCGGGCCGACCTCGGTGACCAGCCTGTACTGGAGGAGTACCGCGAGTCCCGTGCCGAGGGCTCCCAGGGCGATCACGGCCAGGGTGGGCAGCAGCGGGAACCCCGCCGGGGCCGAGGTGAACAGCGGAGTGACCACGGCGAGTTGCACGGTGCCCAGGAAGAGCTGGCTGCCCGTGAGCGCGAGGGTCGACGAGCCGCTGCCCGCCAGCGTCCGGCGGACGTAGATCCAGCCGACCGGATAGCTGAGGGAGGCCAGGAGCGCCATCGCCGTACCGGTGAAGTCCAGGCCGGAGAAGCCCTGCCAGGCACCCAGCACGGTCAGCACCCCGAGGAAGCCGAGCCCGAGGCCGGCGACCCGGCGGCGGGTCGGCCGGTCCTCCGAGAGCGCGACCAGCGACAGCGCCATGCCCCACAGCGGTGAGGTCGCGTTGCAGATGCCGGCCAGCGTCGAGGGGATGGTCAGTTCGGCGTACGCGAAGAGCGAGAACGGCAGCGCGTTGAGGAAGAAGGCGGCGACGGCCAGATGGCCCCAGGTGCGGGCGGTGCGCGGCAGCCGCTCCCGCTTCACCGCCATGGCCACGGCCAGCACCGCCGTGCCCGACAGCAGCCGGCCGAGAGTGACCTGGAACGGTGCGTACCCGTCGGTGCCGACCTTGATCAGGAGAAAGCTGAATCCCCAGATGAGCGAGAGCGCCGCGAAGCGCAGCCGCCAGTCCAGAGCCGGCCGGAGGGCTGCGCCGACGGGGTCGGCAGGGGAGGCGGGTCCGGCGGACGAGGCGGGGTCGGTCAAGGAGGAGGCCGGTGCGTCGGCGGCCCCGGCCGGCGGCTGGGCTGTTGGTACGGGCGGTGCGGGCGGTGCGCTCATGGGCTCCACGATGACCAATTCAATCTCGTAGCACAAGTGAGACTTTGTGTGACAGTCCGCGTAGCATTGCTTACATGTTGAATCTGGAGCGCCTGCGCACCCTGGATGCCCTCGCCCGGCTCGGTTCGGTCAGTGGCGCCGCCGAGGGTCTGCACGTCACGACGTCGGCCGTCTCGCAGCAGATGGCCAAGCTGGAGCGTGAGGTGGGTCAGCAACTGCTCGCCAAGAACGGCCGCGGGGTCCGGCTCACCGATGCGGGACAGCTGCTCGCCGACCACGCGGCCCGGATCCTCTCCCAGGTCGAGCTCGCCCAGTCCGACATCGAGGCGCAGCGGGGCGAGGTGGTGGGCGAGATCCGGCTCGGCGCGTTCCCCACCGCGGCACGCGGTCTCTTCCCGTCCACCCTGCTCGCCCTGCGCGCGGATCACCCCGAACTCCGGGTGCGTACCAGTGAGCTGGAGCCCGAGGCCGGAGTTCGCGCGGTGTTCCGGGGCGACATCGACCTTGCGGTGGTGCTGGACTGGAGCAACAAGCGGCTGCCGGTGCCGGGCGGTCTGGCCACGGCTCAACTGCTCGACGACGTCCCGGACGTCGCGATGCCGACCGGGCATCCGCTCGCGGACCGGGCCGAGGTGGATCTGGAGGACTTCGCCGACGACGACTGGGTGTCCTGGCCCGAGGGCGAGTTCTGTTACGAGTGGCTGATGTTCACCCTCCGCTCCAAGGGCATCGAACCGCGAATCGCCCACCTTGCGGGTGAGCACCACACCCAGCTCGCCCTGATCGCAGCCGGTATGGGGGTGTGTGTGGCGCCCAGGCTCGGTCGCGGACCGGTGCCGGAGGGGGTTCGGCTGGTGCCCGTCCGGCAGAGGATGCGGCGGCATGTCCATGCCGTCTGGCGGGCGGACGCGGACCGGCGGCCGTCGATCAGGGCGGCGGTCGCGGCGCTGCGGGAGGCGGGCCGTGAGCTGGACGAACCGATGGAGGACAGATAGGTCCCGCGGCGGGCGGCGGGGCGGTGTGCCGCCCTGCCGCCGCACCCGGGTGCGGCGGTCCTGGTGGGTTCTCAGACGCCGCTCGGACCGGCGAGTTTGCTGAAGTCCCAGGAGGTGACGGCTTCAGGGGTGAGGCGCAGCCACGCGTGCCGGCCGTCGTGCGGCATCACCTCCATGCCGAAGTACTTCGCCGCGAACAGCTGCTCGGGGACAGTGAGTTCCGGGCAGGGCTCGCCGGTACGCGGTGCCTCGCCGACGAACACCGCGTCGCCCGAGAGCTCGATGCCGCGCAGCTCCCCGTACTCCACTCCGTCGTCGACGACCACGGCGATCTTCGGGTCGTGGCCGAGTTGCGTCCAGCGCAGGCTCCGGGTGATCGAGTAGAGCCACAGCGAGGCGCCGTCCCAGCAGAACCAGAGCGCCCCGACGTGCGGGCGGCCGTCCGGGCCGACGGTGGCGACCCGGCAGGTGCGCTGTTCGGCGAGGTAGGTGTCGCGTTCCTCGTCCGTCATCATGATCCGGCGGCCCCGTCGCTGAATGACGGCCATGGGGAGCCCCCTCCTGTTAGCTGACTGTGTGTCAGGAATCATGGAGCCTCTTCCCTCATCGCGCAATGGAGGTTAGCCTCGCGCGCCCGTTCCGTCGCCGAGAGGGGCAGCCGTGCCGTCCAGGGAACAGCTCGCCGAACAGATCGTTCCGGCCTCCACCGTCCTGCTGACGGTGGAGTGCCAGCAGGGGGTGGTGGGGCCGGGCAGCGCACTGCCCGAACTCGCCAAGGAGGCCAGGTCCTCCGGGGCGCTGCACAACGTGGCCCGGCTGGTCGCCGCCGCTCACGAGAGCGGTGTCCAGGTGCTGCACGCCGTGGCCGAACGCCGTCCCGACGGCCGCGGTGCCAACCACAACGCCCGGCTCTTCCGCGCCGCCGGGCGACTGCCCGTGCAGCAGCACTCGGGCACCACGGCGGTCCGGATCGCCGAGCCGATCGAGGTGGCGGACGAGGACCTCGTCGTCCGCAGACTCCACGGGCTCTCGCCCATCGCGGGCACGGATGTGGACGCGCTGCTCCGCAACCTGGGCTGCCGCACGCTCGTCGTCACCGGGGTGTCGGCCAACGTGGCCATCCCCAACGCGGTGTTCGACGCCGTGAACCTCGGCTACACGGCGGTGGTGCCGTCCGACGCCATCGCGGGGGTGCCTGCCGACTACACCCCCGCGATGATCCGCAACACCCTCGCCCTGGTCGCCACCGTCGCCGCCACGGACGATGTGCTCGGCTGTTGGCTGGGGGGCCGTTCTAGGACGCGAGGCTGATCGAGTCGCCCTGGACCTTGATCGGGGTGGCCGGCAGTGGCTCGGTTGCGGGACCCGTCTTCACGCTGCCCGTCGCCACGTCGAACTTGCTCCCGTGACAGGGGCAGTTGATGGTGCCGTTTGCGACGCTCGACACCGTGCAGCCCGTGTGCGTGCACTTCGACGAGAACGCCTTGAACTCACCGGCCGCGGGCTGCGTCACCACGACCCCCTGTTCCGTGAAGATCTTCCCGCCGCCCTCCGGGATGTCGGTGGTCTTCGCGAGCACGCCGCCCCCGGCGCCGGCCCCGCTCTCACCGGCATGCTCGACGGCGCCGGAACCGGCCGCCTCCTTCGAGCCGCCGCACGCGGTGAGTACGGCGGCCACGGAGACGGCGCCCGCCGCTGTGACGACGGTCCGGCGCCCGGGACGGCCCTCGTGGTCCTGCGATGTGCTCATGCTGGCTTTCCCTTCCACGGTGTACTTGGCTCCGATGCTTCGTCCAGGGGTACGCGCAGCCGGCACCCCGTGTTCAAAGCCCCAGGGACTTCCTCAGGAAATCCCGCTCCAGCAGCAACAGACCGCTCGCCGTCCGCTCCTGGCCGACCAGATGGCCGGCGCCCGACAGCGGCAGCACCGTATGCGGCCGGCCGGCGGCCAGCAGCGCTGCGGAGAACCGCAGCGTGTGAGCCACGGCCACATTGTCATCGGCAAGACCGTGCACCAGCATGAGCGGCCGGATCAGGGCCCCGGCCTCGTCCAGGAGGGAATTGCGGGTGTAGTCCTGCGGAAACACATCCGGGTGGCCCAGGAACCGTTCCTCCCAATGGGTGTCGTAGAGCCGCCGGTCGATCGACGCCGCACCCGCGATCGCGGCATGGAAGACCTCCGGATGACGCAGCACGGCGGCCGCCGCCAGATAGCCGCTGAACGACCAGCCGCGCATCGCCACCCGTGTCAGGTCCAGGTCGGGGTGGAGCGCGGCCGCCGCGTGCAACGCGTCGATCTGGTCCTCCAGCACGGCGGTGAGACGGTCGCCGTGCACCGCCTTCTCCCAGGCCTCGCCGCGCCCCGGCGTACCCCGCCCGTCCGTCACCAGGACCGCGAAGCCCTGCTCGGCGAACCACTGGGCGACCGCGACCCACCAGGTACGCACCTTCAGCACGACCTGCATGCCGTGGCCCGCGTAGGGGCTGAGCAGCACCGGCAGCGGACCGTCGCCCGGCCGGTGCCACGACGGCAGGTAGAGCCTGCTGCGCAGTTCCCGTTCACCGAGGCTCAGGGCCAGCGGCCTCGGGGTGACGAGCGGTTCCTCCGCCAGGACCGCGATCCGGCCCACCGGAACGCCGGTGCGCAGCACCGTCACGGTATGGCCGTCCGGAGTCCTGCTGTCGAGCACCACCGTCGGCCCGCCGACCGACGCCGTATGCACACCGGGTGCGTCGCTGACCCGTACGAAACCCTCCTCGGGTGCGTCGGTCGCGTACGACCAGACATGCGTCTCGGTCGGCTCCTCGCCCGCGGTGAAGTACACCCGCCCGCCCGCCGCGCCGACCACCTCGCGGACCTCCAGACCCGGCGGTGTCGCGGTGCCGCCGATGTCCAGACCCTGGGTGTCGCCGCCCGGCCGGGCGGCGACGGCGAGCGCACCCGAGGCGAGCCGCAGCGGTGTGCCCGGCCGCAGCGCCACCCAGGCGGGATCGTGCGCCCGGCTCACCGTCCGGGTCCCGCCCGACCGCTCGTCCACCGCCAGGACATGGACGGACCGCTGGTCACGCGTCTGCACGGAGACCAGCGGCCCCCGGCCGTCCCAGCCCGCCGACACGACGTATTCGAAGGCCCGGTCCGTCCAGGCGCCTTCGGGGTGGTCCTCGCCGGCGGCCGCGGGCAGCCGGACACCGGTCCGTTCCCCGGACACCCGGAGCAGATGCAGCGACACCTTCGCGTTCGGCGTGCCGGCGGCCGGATACGGCACCACGCGCGGCGGCCGCTCCGGATTCGCCGGATCACTGATGTAGCGGCGCCGGACCCCGGCGGTGTCCACTCGGGCCACCAGCAGCGCATCGCTGTGCGGCGACCACCAGTAACCTCGCGAACGCCCTATCGACTCCTGCGACACGTGGTCGGACAGCCCGTACGTCACCTGCTCGCCCTCCGGTCCGGCGAGCAGGCGCTCAGCCGTCCCGTCGGCCCGCACGGTGTGCAGCGCGCCGCCGGACACGTACGCGATCAGGGAACCGTCGGGAGAGGGGCGCGGGTCCACGACCGGCCCGGCCGTGGCGATCCGGCGAGGCCCCCCGCCGTCCGTGCGCACCACCCAGAGCCTGCCCTGAAGCGCGAAGGCCACCAGCCGCGCGGTCTCGTCCGCGGCGTAGGAGACCACGCCCGAGGAGGTCTCCCGGGCCCGTTCCCGCCGCGCCAGCTCCTCCGGAGGCACCTCGCCCGGCGCCTCGTCCGTGAAGTCGGGCCCGGCGGGACCGGCGAGCATCCGCTCCGCGCCGTTCTCGTACAGCCAGAGCCGGCTCACCGGGTCGGTGCCCGACGTCCCGCGCACGAACAGCACGCGCTCGCCGTCCGGGGAGACGGTGAACTGCCTGGGCACGCCGAGCGAGAAGCGCCGGGTACGGGCGAACTGGAGAGGGAACCGCTCAGCGGCGGTCGCGAGGGCATCGGCCGGTGCGTCGAAGGGGGCAGTCATGGCGACACCATGGCAGGCGGAATCCGCTGGATCCATCGACTTCCGGCCGTCCATGACCGGGAGTTCTCCTCCGGTGTGCGGCTGAAGGATCCGGCCTCAGCCGTGCAGCCGTACCGGCAGCCGCCGCACGCTGTTGCCCACGAAGGACGCGTGTCGCTGCAGTTCGGGCTCGGGGACGGCGAGATCGAGGCCGGGGAAGCGCGTGAAGAGCTGCTCCAGCGCGGCAACGCCTTCCATCCGGGCCAGCGGGGCGCCCATGCAGTAGTGCGCGCCATGGCCCAGTGAGAGGTGCCGGGCCCCGCTGTCGCGGGTGATGTCGAAGCGGCCGGCATCGAGGCCGTGGGCCGATGTGTCGCGGCCCGCCGCGGAGTAGCCGGCGAGCACCGGGGTCCCCGCGGGGATCACGGTGCCGCCGATCTCCAGGTCGCGGGTCGGGTAGCGGAACGGGAAGTAGCTGACCGGGCTGTCCCAGCGCAGCGTCTCCTCGACCACGTCCGCCCAGCTCGCCCCGCCCGACCGCACCAGGGCGAGCTGGTCACGGTGGGTGCACAGGGCCCGGACGGCGTTGGTGATCAGATTGAGCGTCGTCTCGTGGCCGGCGATGATCGTGAGCATCAGGGTGCCGATCAGCTCGTGCGGGCCGAGCCGGTCGCCGTTCTCCTCGCGGGCCGCGATCAGCGCGCTGGTGAGATCGTCCCCCGGACTCTCCGTCCGGGCGGCGGCGACCGCGCTCAGCACCTCCACCATCTCCCGGTTGGCCGCCTTCACCTCTTCCGGGCCGATGTCCGTGGCGACGATCTGGTTGGACAGGTGGTGCAGCCGGTCGTGGTGTGCGGCATCCACGCCCAGCAGTTCGCAGATGACGCCCATCGGCAAGGGCAACGCGAAATGCGTACGCAGATCGGCGACACCGCCGCCGGTGGCGGCCGCCGCTTCGAGGCTGTCCAGGAGCGAGGCTGTCAACGCCTCGATGCGCGCACGCAGTTCCTCGACCCGGCGCCCGGTGAACGCCTTGCTCATCAGGGACCGCAGCCGCCGGTGGTCCGCGCCGTCGGCGGTGGTCATCCCCTGCACCGTGGCGAATGTCCTCAGCGGCCAGCCGTCGGCGATCTCGCCGGCCCGGAGCGCCGCGAAGTGCCGCGCGTTCTTGGCGACATCGGGGTGCGAGAGGAACTCCTTGAGCGCGTCGTGCCCCAGTACCGCCATGCCCTCCACCTCGCCGGGGAGGATCACCGGCGTGACGGCTCCCCGGGCCAGCAGCCGGGCGTTGGCCGCGTGCGGACAGCCGCCCGCCGGGTCCATGCGGTGCGGGCGGTCGGCTGCGGAGCTCACCGGGGACGTGTTCAACAGGGCTCTCCAGACTGAGGGATGCGATGAGCGGAAGTGCGGAGCACACACCGCGCCCGGACCCGTGCCCGCTTCGACCCGGCGACCGTGCGGACCACAGCCCCGGCCACGAACAATGACCCTTCCAGGCACGTCGAACTCCCTTGCGGCACCGGAATCATGCCGATTCGAGGGTCCTTCGTTTGTACCAGGCCGGACCGGGGTGCGTGCCCGATCCCGCGAGCCCGGCATGACCCGGACGAGTGGCGATGGGCCAACAGGGCCGATGTGAAGGGCAACCGGGGAAGGCCGTGCCGGGAACCGCGCCGCCGAAGATGCCGCCGTAACTGCCGATCGCGGCCGGCTGCGGAATCTACCGTCAACTCCTGTAAGTGATAACCGACTTCTTGGAGGACAGGGATGAACAACAGCATGCGCACCGCGGCCGCTGCCGCCGCTCTTGTCGCCGGTCTCGTCACGGTGAGCGGTACCGCCAATGCCGCCGAGCGTCCGGACCGGATCACCAGCCAGGAGCAGCTCGCCAAGAGCATCGCGCAGGCGGTGGCCGTCGAGCAGCAGAACGGCGCCGTCACTGATGGGGTCATCGGCGGCATAGTGATCAACACACTTGCTGCGCGTTCCTGCTGACGAATAGGAGGTGAGCACCGTGGACAGCACCGCGGACCTTGCCCAGGACGGGCAGCAGAGTCCCCTGAGATGGTGTCCGAGTGGCGATGCGAGCCGCCCGGAGTCCGTTGTCCTCGGCGTTCGGTCCGGGGATCGCGGCCAGGTCGTCTATCTGGCCGAACCCGTACCCGCCGCCGATGTGCTCGGCGCCATCCCGGAGGGGATCGCCCCCAACCGGGTGCTCCGGTTCGCCTCGCACTGCGTGTCGGACTGCGCGAACCGGGTCGGCGAGGCCTGCGGGCTGATCGAACGCATCAAGACCGTTCCGGCCGAGACCGGACCGGTCGCCGTGCCACGGTGCCACCTCCGCCCGCACTGCAAGTGGTGGAACCAGGCCGGCGTCGAGGCCTGTCACCGCTGCCCCGCCCTCACGACGCTGGAACCCCGCGACGACGAACTCGCCGTTCTCGTCGCGGACCCGGCGACCACTCGTGAACAATTGGAGGACTGGATCGCCGCCGCACCGTGAGCGGGGATCGTTCGCGGAGCCGGTCACGGACCGGACCGAGTACGAGAGAAGGGATGTCGTGAACAACTGGATACGGTGCTTCCGCCCGGCCCCCGACGCCGGAGCCCAACTGCTGTGCTTCCCGCACGCGGGTGGTTCGGCCAGTGGCTACCATCCGCTGTCGGCCCAGGTCGCGGGGAGGGCGGAGACACTGGTCGTGCAGTACCCCGGGCGCCACGACCGCATCGCCGAACCGTTCGCCGAACGGTTCGGCGATGTCGTGGACGCGGTGCTGGCCTCGCTCCCCGCGAGCGGGGGCCGGCCGCTCATGCTGTTCGGCCACAGCATGGGCGCGCTGCTGGCGTTCGAGACAGCGCGGCGGCTCGCGGCCGAAGGGCGGGCGCCCGCGGCACTGTTCGTCTCGGGAAGCGAGGCCCCGTCGCTGCCGCGACAGGCACGGGTGCCCAACCCGCCCAGCGACGAGGACCTGATCGGGGAGATGCGGCTGCTGTCCGGTACGGACGAGGAACTGCTGGCCGATCCCGAGATCCTGCGGCTCGCGCTGCCGCCGCTGCGCGCCGACTACGCCATGCTCTTCTCCCGTATCCATGTTCCCGGGCCGCCGCTGCGCTGCCCGGTCGTCGCGCTGACCGGTGACAGCGACCCCCGGGTCTCCGTCGAGGGCGTGCAGGCCTGGGAGCAGGAGACCGAGGGTCCCTTCGAGCGGCATGTGCTGCCCGGCGGTCACTTCTTCCTGGGCGACCACCTGGACCGTGTGGCGGAACTCGTCGCCGCGAACGTGCCCGGCCGGGCGGCCCGTGCCACCGGCTGACACCGCACATCGCTCATCGCGCAGGGCTTGGGCCCGACCCGGAGGGGTCGGGCCCAAGCCCTGTGCGATGTGGTCACTCACTCCGCCTCGAACTCCGCGAGCAGGGCGTCGAGGGAGTCGTCACCCTCCCGGACCGCGATGATCTGCCGGGCCATCTCGTGCAGCGTCAGCTGTTCCAGGAACAGCGTGATCGGGACGTCGAGGTCGAAGTCGTCCCGCAGGCAGCCGACCAGGTGGACGGCGGTCAGGGAGTCGCCGCCGGCCGCGAAGTACGTCATCTCCGCGTCGTCGGCGTCCGCCAGGCCCAGCGCCTCGGCGAGCAGCGCGCGGATGTCCTGTTCCAGGTCCGCCGAGCGGCCTTCCGGCTCCCGCTCCGGCTGCTCCCCGGCCGGGGCGACCGGGAAGAGGCGGTAGGCGCCGTGGCTCGGGCCGGAGAAGGGATAGGACGGCAGAGCGGTCCGCCGGCCGCCGCCCTCCGCCGGCACCGGCTCGCCCGCCAGCCAGGCCTCGCCGAGCGGGTCGGGCCCAGCGGGGCTCACCGCGCCGCCCGAGGCCAGTGCGGCGAGCAGGTCCGCCGCGCCCGCACGGTCCGTTGCCCGCACATAGCCGCGCACGGCCATCGGGGCACGGCCCACGCGCAGCGTGTGCGCGGTGTCGGCGAGCGACGGGGCGCCCGGCGCCCGCAGTGCCGCGGCCAGCCGGCCGGCCAGCGCGTCGAGGTCCTCCCGGGTGCGGGCGGACAGCAGCAGCACCTCCGGGCCGTCCGGCGACTCGGCGCCGTCGCGCGGGGGAGCCTGCTCCAGGACCACGTGCACGTTCGTGCCGCCGATGCCGACCGAGCTCACCCCGGCGCGCCGGGGGCCGAGTTCGGGCTCCGGCCAGGAGGCCGCCCGCTCGATCAGGTGGAAGGGCGAGTCGTCGAAGCCCAGTTCGGGGTGCGCGCGGCCGGCGTCGGCGTTCGGCACCAGCGTGGCGTGCTCCAGCATGAGCACCGACTTGATCAGCGCGGCCACGCCCGCCGCCGCGTCCAGGTGGCCGATGTTCGACTTCACCGAGCCGATCCCGATCCGCCCGGTGCCGAGCGCCCCCTTGAACGCGGCGGTCGCCGCCGCCGCCTCGATGCGGTCCCCGAGCGCGGTGGCCGTGCCGTGCGCCTCCAGGTACTGGGCGTCGGCCGGGTCGAGACCGGCGGCCGCCCAGGCCTCCACGATCGCGGCGGTCTGCTGGTCGACGCCGGGCGCGGTGAACCCGACCTTGGTGGCACCGTCGTTGGTGACGGCGCTGCCCCGGATGACCGCCCTGACCGGGTCGTTGTCGGCGAGCGCGTCGGACAGCCGGCGCAGCACGACCACACCCACCCCGTTGCCGGGCACGGTGCCGCCGGCCCGCTCGTCGAAGGGCCGGCAGCGGCCGTCCGGGGAGAAGATGCCGCCCTGGTGGTGGACGTATCCCCGCTTGTGCACCGTGTCCACGGCGACACCGCCGGCCAGCGCGGTGTCGCACTCGCCGAGCAGCAGCGACTGCACCGCGAGGTGCACCGCCGTCAGCGAGGTCGAGCAGGCCGTCTGCACCGTCAGGCTCGGCCCCTCCAGGCCCAGCCGGTAGGAGATCCAGGGGGCGAGGAACTCGCGGTCGGTGAGGATGCGCACCTGGAGCGCCCCGATGGACGCGGCGAGCTTCGGATCGGTCTGCGCCGCCAGCATGTGCTCGGTGGAGCCGCCGCCCACGTACACGCCGGTACGCGCGGAGCCGCCCAGCGGGTTGCGGCCGGCGTCCTCCAGCGCGGACCAGGCCGTCTGCAGGAGCAGCCGGTGCTGGGGGTCCAGGGCCGCCGCCTCGGTGCGGTTGAAGCCGAACACCTCCGCGTCGAAGCGGTCCGCGTCCGCGAGGTGGCCCTTGGCCGGTATGTAGTCGCGGCCCCGGACCTCCTGCGGGTCGGCGCCGTCGGCGATCAGCTCCTCCTCGGTGAAATCGGTCACCGAGCAGAGCCCGCCGAGCAGATTGCGCCAGTAGGTGTCCAGGTCGGGGGCGCCGGGGAAGCGGCCGCTCATTCCGACGACCGCGATCGCGGAGTCGGCTGCGAGGGGCTCGGCGGCGCTTGCGTTCTCGGTCATCGTGTGGAGCCTTTCCGGTAGCTGAGTCGTTGGGCGGCGGCGGTGCGCCGTGCGTGCCGGTCACCGCCGCGCGCGGCGGCCGTTTCGGTGGTGGGGGAGGTGCCGGGGGCCCCGGTGGCGGGCCCGGGGGCCGACCGGTCGAGGTGGGCGGCGAGGGAGGTGACGGTGGGGTGGCGGAACAGGTCGACGAGGCTCAGTTCGCCGTACGTCCCCAGCTCGCGCAGGGCGGACAGGACGCTGAGCAGCCGGATCGAGTTGCCGCCCAGATCGAAGAAGTGGTCGGTGACGGCGACCAGTTCGAGGTTGAGGACGCGGGCCCACAGACCGGCCACCAACTGCTCGGTCGCGGTGCCCGCGACGGTGGCCGAGCCGTCCGGCCGGCACCGCACGGTGACGGGTTCCGGGAGCCGGGCCCGGTCGAGCTTGCCGTTGCCGCTGATCGGCATCTCGTCCAGGCGCACGAACACCTCGGGCACCATCGACCCGGGCAGCCGCTTCGCGAGATGGGCGCGCAGTTCCGCGTCCGGGGGCGCTTCCCCGTCCCGGCCCACCACGTACGCCACGAGCCGCTGCGCGGTGCCCTTGCCGCGCACGGTGGCCGCCGCCAGGGCGACGCCCGGCGCACCGGCCAGCAGGGTCTCGATCTCGCCGAGTTCGATGCGCACGCCGCGCAGCTTGACCTGGAGGTCGGTGCGTCCGAGGTAGTGGATGAGGCCGTGCGCGTCGATCCGGCCGAGGTCGCCGGTGCGGTACATCCGGGTGCCCGGTGCGCCGTGCGGGTCGGCGACGAACCGTTGCGCGGTCAGGCCCGGCCGGCCGATGTAACCCCGTCCCAGCGAGGCGCCGGCCACGTAGATCTCACCGGCGACCCCGGCGGGGACCGGCCGGAGCAGCTCGTCCAGGACGTAGACACGGGCCCCGGGCACGGTGCCGCCGAGCGCCACCGGCTCACCGGGGGTGAGGTCCCCGGTGGTCGCGTAGACGGTCACCTCGCTGGGCCCGTACGCGTTCACGATTCGCCGGCCGGGCGCGCTGAGCCGTCCGACCAGCTCGGCCGGGCACGCCTCGCCGCCGACCGCGACGGTCCGCAGGTCGGGCAGCTGCCCGGTCAGGTCGGGCAGCAGCATCGCGGCGGACGGCGGCAGGAACACGTACGTGATGCGGGAGTCCCGCAGCCGCTCCAGCAGCGCCTCGCCGATCCGCTCGTCCTCCCGCGGGATGTGCAGCTCGGCTCCGGCCACCCAGGGGAAGAACAGGTCGGAGACGGCCACGTCGAAGCCGAACGAGACGAATTGCAGCACCCGGTCGTCGGCGTTCACGGGGAAGGAGTGCCGGACCGCCCGGGTGAGGTTGACCAGCGCCCGGTGCTCGACGGCGACGCCCTTGGGCACCCCGGTGGAGCCCGAGGTGAACAGGACGTAGGCGAGATCCCCGGGCGCCGGTGCGGCTGCGGTCGTGGCGGGCGCCGGCACGATGGGGTCCGTGACGGCCGGGCGGTCGACCCGGATGCACGGCACCTCCAGGCCCGCCCCCTTCTCCGCGGTCTCCCGGGCGGTCAGCAGGAGACCCGTGCCCGAACTCTCCAGCATGTGGCGGAGCCTGGCCTCCGGTTGCGCGTGGTCCAGCGGTACGTAGGCGCCGCCCGCGCGCAGGACGGCGAGGGCCGCGATGCCCTGGTCGGCCGAGCGCGGCAGGAGCAGGCCGACCCGGAAGCCGGGCCGGACCCCGGCGGCGCGCAGCCGGGCGGCCAGCGCGTCCGCCCGGCCGAGCAGTTCGGCGTAGCTCAGCCGGAGGCCGCCGCAGACCAGGGCCGTGGCGTCGGGGCGTTCGGCCGCCCGGTCGGCGATGAGGTCCGGCACCAGACGGTCCAGCGGCGCGGCCTCGGCGAGCCGGTCGGCGCCGTCGATGATCCGGCGGCGCTCGTCGGCCCCCACCAGCTCCACCGTGGACAGCGGCGCGGACGGGTCCGCGAGGAGCCCGGCCAGCAGGGTGCGGAAGTTGTCCGTCCAGCGGCGGACCGTAGCGGCCTCGAACAGGTCGCTGCGGTAGATGAACTGGGCGGCGAGCAGATCGTCCCACCGCTCCACGAACAGGTGGAAGTCGAACTTGGCGGTGTCCAGCGTCAGGGCGAGCCGCTCGGTCGTGGCCCCGGCCAGCCGCAGACCGGGCGCGGCCTCGTCCTCGTAGCTGAGCGCCACCTGCACCACCGGGTCGTGGCTGGTCTCACGGACCGGGGCGAGGGTGTCGACCACCGCCTCGAACGGTGCGTCCTGGTGCGGCCGGGCCGCCAGCAGGGAGGCCCGGACGCGGCGGGTGAGCTCGTCGAGCGACGGGTCGCCGGACACGTCCACGCGCAGCGCCAGGGTGTTGGTCAGCATCCCGACCATCTCCTGGAGTTCGGGCCGCTCGCGCCCCGATGCCGGGTAGCCGACGACCAGGTCCTCGCCGCCCGAGAGACGGGAGAGGAACGCGGTGTACACCGCGAACACCGTCATGAACGGGGTGGCGCCCTGGGCCGCGGCCACTTCGGCCAGGCGTTCCCTGACCTCGGCGCCGAGCAGGAAGCGCTCGGTGCCCCCCGCGGCGGTGCGGACCGGCGGTCGCGGACGGTCCAGCGGCAGCTCCATGGCGGTGGGCGCGCCGCGCAGCCGGTCGACCCAGTGCTCCACGGACGCCTCGAACGCGCCGTCGGCGGTGCGCTCCCGCTGCCAGGCCGCGTAGTCGGGGAACTGGAGCGGGAGTTCGGCCGGCCGGTATGCCGAGCCCCGGGTCTCGTGCCGGTATCCCTCGGACAGCCCGTCCAGCATCAGTCCGAGCGACCAGCCGTCGCAGACCAGGTGATGGGCGACCAGGAGCACCCGGTGGCTGCCGTCGTCCACCGCGTACACGGCGCAGCGCAGCAGCGGCCCCGCGGCGGTGTCGAAGGGGCGGGCGGCCTCGGCGCGGATCAGGGCGTCCGCGCGGTCCACGGGCACGTCCCGGTGGATCACGGGCCGCACCCGCCCGACGGCCGAGACACGCTGCGCCGGGGTGCCGTCCTCGGCGGTCCGGAAGACCGTCCGCAGCGCCTCGTGGCGGGCGACGAGCGCGTCCAGCGCCCGGCCGAACGCGAAGGTGTCGAACGGCCCGTGCACGGCGAAGGCGACCGGCACGTTGTACTGGGCGGAGCCCGGATTCAGCTGGTCCAGGACCAGCAGGCGGCTCTGGGCGTCGGATGCGGGGAACTCGTACTCCTCGTTCCCGCCTCCCTCCCCGGCGTAGAGGTCGATGAGATCGACGGTGTCGACGGTCATGGGATTCAGTCCCCTCGGAGGGCGGATTCGAGGGCCGCGGCGATCTCGGCCGCCGGGCCCGGATTGAGTACGTCGCTGTGACCGCAGTCCAGTTCGTGCACATCGAGCGAGGCGGTCACGCGCCGCCAGGCCCCGGTCTTCTCGGCCGTGGTCGGCCAGGCGTCGCGCGTCGCGGAGAAGAGGGTGAGCCCGCCCCCGTAGTCGGACGGCCGCCATGTGCGTACGAGCGCGCTGTGGTGCGCCCCGATGTCGACCAGGGTGTGCAGACGGGCCTCGGACAGGCCGTCGAAGGCCCCTTCGTGGGTGGTGGAGAACACCGTGGCCCGGTCCAGCGGCCCGTCCGGCACCGGCGCACCGGGGGCGTGGGAGTGGAGCAGGATGCGCAGCATCTCGTCCTCGACGGCGGCGGGGTCCAGCGGGGTGCCGAGGATCTCGTCCGGCATCGGCATGGCGTCCACCACGGCGAGCATCCGCACCTCCTCGCCGGCCCGGCGCAGCCGCACCGCCAGCTCGTGGGCGAGGGGCCCGCCGAAGGACCGGCCGAGGAGCAGATACGGTCCCCGTGGCTGGAGTTCACGGATGCGCGGCAGATACAGGTCCGCCATCTCACCCATGGTCGGCGGGAGCCGGTCCACGCCGGTGAGCAGCGCCGGGCTCTGGAGGGTGTGCACGGGGCGGGCCGGATCGAGGTGCGGCAGCAGGTTCACGTACGACCAGCCGAGACCGAGCCCCGGGTGCACGCAGATGAGGGGGGTGAGGTTTCCGCCGGCCCGCAGGGTGAGTACGGGCGCCAGGCTGTTGTGCTGCGGATCGGCCGTCGCCGTCGCCGTCGCCGTCGCCGTCGCCGTCGCCGTCGCGGGGCGGCTGAGGCCGGGGCGCAGCGCGGTCCGCGGCGCCGGGCCCTTCCCGGACGGCGGTGCGTCGAGCCGGGCGGCGAGAGCGGCCGGCGTCGGTGCGTCGAACAGCGCGGAGAGCGGGATCCGGACGCCGAGCACCGTCTCGATCTTCGACTTCAGGCGCAGCGCGGTCAGTGAATGGCCGCCCGCCAGGAAGAAGTCGGTGTCGGGCCCGACCGCGGGGATGCCGAGCACCGTGCCGAACAGGGCGCACAGCTCGCGCTCGCGCGGGGTGCGCGGAGTCCGGTGCCCCGGTGCCCCGGTGCGCCCGGGGTCGGGGAGTGCGGCCCGGTCGACCTTCCCGTGGCGGGTGAGCGGCACCTCGTCGATACGGGCCCACAGGGACGGCACCAGGTGCGCGGGCAACCGCTCCGCGGCGTGCGCCCGTGCCCGGTCGAGGGTGCGCTGCCACCGCTGCGCCTCGTCCGCGGGGGTGCCGGAAGCGTCCTCCGCGTCCCTGGCCGGCACCAGCCAGGCGGCCAGCAGCTTGCCGCCCGCCGCGTCGAGCCGGGCGCCGGCCACGGCGCGTGCCACGCCGGGGCAGTCCGCCAGCACGGTCTCTACCTCGGCGGGTTCCACCCGGAAACCACGCACCTTGACCTGGTCGTCGGCCCGGCCCGCGAACTCCAGGGCGCCGTCGGACCTCCGCCGGGCCAGGTCACCGGTGCGGTACATACGGCTGCCCGGCGGCCCGTACGGATCGGCGACGAACCGCTCCGAGGTGGGCACCGGCCGCCCGAGGTAGCCCTGGGCGAGCCCGGTGCCGCCGATGTACAGCTCACCGGTGGCGCCCGCCGGGACGGGGCGCAGCCGGTCGTCCAGGACATGGGCCCGGGTGTTGTCCAGGGGCCGCCCGACGGGGATGCCGCCCGGCTGACCCGCCGGCTCCTCGGTGGCGGTGTGCGCGGTGGCGAACACCGTCGTCTCGGTGGGCCCGTACCCGTTGACGACCACCGTCCCCGGGCAGTGCTCGTGGAGACGGCGCACGGTGTCGGGCGCGAGGACGTCGCCGCCGGACCACACCTCGCGGAGTCCGGACAGCGCGTCGGGCGCGATCTCCGCGACGGTGCGCAGCAGTTCGGGTGTGAGCATGAGGGCGGTGACCCGCCGGTCGGGGACCACCCGCTTGAGCAGGTCGGGAGTGATCGCCTCGGCGGGGGCGACGACCACGGTCCCGCCGTTCAGGAGCGGCACCCACACCTCGTAGGTCGACGCGTCGAACGTGTACGGGTTGTGCAGCAGCACCCGGTGGTGGGCACCGCCCGCGAAGCGGCCGTCGGCGGCGAGTTCGGTGATCGCCCGCTGCGGGACCACCACCCCCTTGGGCTCTCCGGTGGAGCCGGAGGTGTAGATCACGCAGGCGGCGGCCCCGGGATGGGCGGGGACCCCGTGGAAGGGCTCGGGACCGGACTCCTCGGTGACGTCCAGCACCGCGGTTCCGGCGGGCAGCCGGATCGCGGTGGAACCTGCCCCCGCCGTGAGGACGAGGGTGGGAGCCGCCGCGGCCAGCAGCCGGGCCAGCCGCTCCGGCGGATGCGCCGGGTCGAGGGGGAGCCAGCAGGCGCCCGCCTTGAGGACGGCGAGCTGGGCGACGACCACGGACGCCGAGCGGGGGAGCAGGAGGCCCACGGTCTGCCCCGGCGCCACGCCGGCCCGGACGAGCCGGCCGGCCAGCCGGTCCGAAGCGGCGTCGAGCCGGGCGTAGCTGAGGGTCTCGCCGTCCGCGTCGAGGGCCGGCGCGTCCGGGGTCCGGGCCACCTGGGCGGCGAACCGCCCGGTCACGGTGGCAGGCGCGGCGGGCGCCCGGGAGGGGCCGTCGGCCAGGGCCAGCAGCTCGTGCCGCTCCGCCACGGGCAGCGCGTCGATGTCGTCCACGGGTGTGTGCGGGGAACGGGCCAACTGCTCCAGTACGTGGGCCAGGCGCCCGGAGACCGCGGTCGCCGAGATGCCCCGGCGACAGCTCACCGAGAGCAGCAGCCGGTCCTCCGCGACCGCCGCGATCGTGACCGGGTAGTGCGTCGCGTCCGTCACCTTCGCCAGCCGCACGGCGCCGGGGGCGTCCTCGCTCCCTTCGGTTCGCGGGAAGTTCTCGAAGGCGATGATGGAATCGAAGAGTTCACCGACCCCGGCGGCACGCTGCACCTCGGCGGCGCGGGCGTGGTGGTGGGCCAGCAGCCGGGACTGCTCGTCCTGGACCCGGCGCAGCAGCTCGTCCACCCGCTCGCCGTCCTGCAGCCGGACTCGTACCGGCAGGGTGTTGATGAACAGGCCCACCATGGACTCGACGCCGGGCAGGTCGTGCGGGCGGCCCGAGACGACCGCGCCGAAGACCAGGTCGCGGGAGCCGGTCAGCCTGGCCAGCACCAGGGCCCAGGAGACCTGCACCAGGGTGTTCAGGGTGACGCCCGCCGCGGCGGCCCGCCGGACCAGCATCCCGGTGAGACCGGTGGTCAGCCACACCTGGGAACGGTCGGGTGCCGTGTCCGGCCCGGTGGGCGCCAGCAGCGCGGGCCGTTCCAGTCCCTCCAGCGCCTCGCACCACGCGGCCTCGGCCTTGTTCCGGTCCTGACCGCCCAGCCACACCAGATAGTCCCGGTAGGGCGCGGCGGGCGGCAGCGGCCGCCCTGCCACCAGGGCCGCGAGATCCCGTTCGACGACCGGCATCGACCAGCCGTCCAGGAGGATGTGGTGGAACGACACGATCAGTTCGCCGCCGGTGTCGTTCCGCAGGAACGTGGCACGCACCAGCGGCGGGCGGGCCAGGTCGAAGCGGAGCGCCGCGTCCTCGCGCAGCGCCTCCTCGGTCCGCACCCGCACCTCGTCCGGGGTGAGACCCGTCAGGTCCACGTCGGCCCACGGCACCGCGACCGCATTCGGTACGACCTGGACCGGCCGGTCCAGGCGCTCGTGCCGGAAGCAGGACCGCAGATTGGGGTGCCGGTCCAGGAGCGCGGTGACCGAGGCCCGTACCGTCTCCTCGGCGGTTTCGGGGCCGGTCAGGAACCGGGCCTGCACCAGATAGGGGTCGGGTCCCGCGGTCTCCCGGGCGGTGTGGAAGAGCAGGCCCTCCTGGAGCGGGGAGAGCGGCAGTACGTCCGCGATGCGCGCGTTCATCGTCGTTCCCCTTCGTCTTCGTTTTCGTCCTCGTGCTCGTCCTCGTGCCGGGCGGGGCCGATGCCGTCGAGGCCGTCGTCCGGATCGTCGAAGTCCATGTCCTGCGCCAGCAGTTCGAGCTGGTCCCCGGTGAGGTCGACGAGCGGGAAGTCGGACGGGGCGTGGACGGCTCCGCCGTCCGGCCCGCAGTGGTCCGCGAGGACTCCGAGCGCCTGTGACCACGCCGCGGCCAGTGCGCCCACCTCGTCCTCGGTGAACACCCCCGACGGGTAGGAGAAGCTCGCCTCCAGCAGGGGCTCGCCGTTCTCCTCGCGGGCCAGCACGTCCACCTCCAGGGTGTGCGCCAGCGGGACGGCGTCCGGCCCGAGGTCGAGCAGCCGCCCGCCCGCCGCGTCGGTCGCGGTGAACCGGCCCAGATAGTTGAAGCGGACATCGGGTGCCGGCAGTGCGGCGAGTGCCGGGCCGGTCTCCGGGTGGAGATAGCGCAGGAGCCCCCAGCCGAGCCCGCCGGAAGGCACCGCCCGCAACTGCTCCTTGACGCACTTCAGGGCCTCGCCCGGGTGGCCGCCGGGCTCCATCGAGGCGGCGCCGATGTCCAGCCGGACCGGGTACTGCGTGGTGAACCAGCCGACGGTGCCCGACACATCGACCTGAGTGGAGACGACCTCGCGCCCATGGCCCTCCAGATGGACGAGCAGAGCGGATCCGGTTCCCCGCCGCTGTACGGCCGCCGCGGTCAGCGCGGTCAGCATCACCGCGTCGGGACGGCAGTTGAAGTCGGCCGGCAGGGTGACGAGCACACTCCGGGTGAGCTCGGGGCCCAGCTCGAAGGTGAGGGTCTCCCGGCGCCCGCCCGCCTCCCGGTCCCCGGTGAGGCGGGCGGCGCTGTCCGCCAGCTGCCTTTCCCACCAGGGGAGTTCATCGATGCGCAGTCCTGCTTCCCGGGACAGCAGCCGGGACCACCGGGTGAACGAGGCGGTCCCCGCGGGCGCCGCTTCGTCCTCGGGGCGGGGGTCGAGCGCCGCGGCCAGTTCCTGGCCGAGCACCCGCCAGGAGAACCCGTCGACGGCCAGGTGGTGCACGGTCAGGACCAGGGCGCCGGGCCGGGCTGGACCGGGGTCCAGCCACACCGCCCGCACCATCTCGCCGTCCTCGGGCCGCAGGGTGGCGGTGCGCGCCAGTTCCGTCGCCCGGGAGTGCAGGTCGGCGTCCGCCGCCACGGCCAGCCGGACGGCTCGCGCCCCGGCCGGCGCGCGCTCGGCGGGCACCTCCAGCTCCCAGCCGGTGTCGCCGTCGCGCACCAGCCGCATCCGCAGCGCGGCGTGCCGCTCGGTCAGGGCGGCGACGGCCTCCTCGATCGCCGCGAGTCCGGTGCCGGGCGCCAGCGGGAACAGCATGGACTGGGTGAACGCCGAGGTGTCCCGGACCTGTTCGCGCCACCAGTGCATCACCGGGGTGAGCGGCAGCCGCCCGGACCCGGTGTCCTCCTCGGCCGGGGCGTCGGTGTCGGGCGTCCGCGCCAGCACGGCGAGCCGGGCGGGGGTGCGTACGGTGAACACGTCGTGAGGCGAGAGCACCAGACCGGCCGCCCGTGCCCGGGCGGCGAGCTGGATCGCCATGATGCTGTCACCGCCGAGACGGAAGAAGTCGTCGTCGGCACCGGCCTGTTCGACATCCAGAAGCTCGGCGAAGAGTCCGCACAGGACCGCCTCGCGCGCCGACCCGGGGAGCCGGACGGTGTCCCCGGTCCGTTCGGCCGGTGCCGGCAGCGCGGCCCGGTCGAGCTTGCCGTGGGACGACAGCGGCAGCGCGTCCAGAGCCACCACGGCCGCCGGGACCATCGCCGCGGGGAGACGCTCGGCGGCGTGCAGGAGCAGCGCGTCCTCGTCGGTCTCCACACCCTGCGCGGGCACCACGTACGCGACGAGCTGCGCGGTACCCCGGTCGTGCCGTACGACGGCCACCGCCCGCTCCACACCGGGGTGTTCCACCAGCGCGGCGGCGATCTCGCCGGGCTCGATCCGCAGCCCGCGCAGCTTCACCTGCTCGTCGCCGCGCCCGAGGTAGTACGTGATGCCGCTGTCGTCCCGGTGGACGAGGTCGCCGGTGCGGTACATGCGGCTGCCGGGCGGACCGTAGGGGTCGGCGACGAACCGTTCGGCGGTGAGCGCGGCACGCCCCAGATAGCCGCGGGCCAGTGCGGCGCCCGCCAGGTAGAGCTCGCCCCCGGTCCCGGCCGGGACCGGCCGCAGCCGCTCGTCGAGGACGTAGGCCGTGGTGCCCCGCACCGCTGTGCCGATGGGCGGCACCGTTCCGTCGGCGTCCAGTGGCCCGGAGACGGTGGCGACGACGGTGGATTCGGTGGGCCCGTAGGCGTTGTGGAAGCGCCGTCCCGCGACGGCCCAGCGGGCCACCAGGTCCGGCGGGCAGGCCTCCGCGCCGACGACGAGCGCGCGCAGTTGCGGGTGCGGTCCGTCCGGCACCGTCGCGAGCACGGACGGCGGGACGAACGCGCAGGTGATCCGCCGCTCCGTCAGCACCGTCCCGAGCTCCGCGCCCACGAGCGGCCCGGGGGGCGGCAGTACCAGGGTTCCGCCCGAGCCGAAGGCCAGGCACAGTTCGCCGACGGAGATGTCGAAGGTGGGCGGTCCGAGCTGGAGCACCCGGCTGTCGGCGTCCAGCGCGACGCAGTCCACCAGGCTCCTGGTGAGCGCGGCCACACCGGCATGGGTGACCAGCACGCCCTTGGGGGTGCCGGTGGAGCCGGAGGTGTGGATGACCTGGGCGACATCGTGGGGCTCCGGGCCACCGGGCGACAGCGGTGCCCCGGCCCAGGCATCCTCGTCGAGGACCAGCGTCGCAACGTCCGTCCCCAGGGGCGCGGCGCCGGGCTCGGTGATCAGGAGCACGGGCGCGGCCTCGTCGAGGACCCGGCGGATGCGCCCGGCCGGGTGGGCGGGGTCGACGGGCAGATACGCGGCACCGGTGCGCTGCACGGCCAGCGCCGCCACCGGCCAGTCGCTGCCGCGGGCGAGGGCGAGCGCCACGATCCGCCCGGGACCGGCACCGAGGCGCACCAGCCGGCCCGCCAGCCGGGCGACCCGGTCGTCCAGCTGGGCATAGGTCAGGGTGCGCCCCGCGGACTCGACGGCCGGTGCGTCCGGTGTGCGGGCCGCGTGCCGGGTCACCAGACCGGGCAGCGACACGGGGCCGGGGGCGGCGGACCCGGCGGAAGCGGCGAGCAGTTCGGCGCGCATGACCGCGGGCACCAGGTCGATGTCCCCGACGAGCGCCGTGGGGTCGGCGGTGATCTGCCGCAGCAGTTCGACGTAGCACTGCGTCCAGCGGGCCACCGTCGCGGGGCTGAAGACGTCGGTGCGCAGACCGAAGCTGCCCTCCATGCCGTCGCCGCTGTCCTTCACCACACCGACGAGGTCGTGCTCGCCCCCGGTGTGGATGCGCTCGGGCTCCGCGAACTCCTTCATCACCGTGACGCTCGGCTGCTGCGTCAGATGCATGAACACCCACTGGTACAGCGGGGCCCGGCCCGCGCTGCGTTCGGGTGCGGCGGCCGACACGATCCGGCCGACGGGCACGTCCGCGTTGGCCATCAGATCCGGGAAGTCGACGGCGAACCCGGCGAGCACATCGGCGAACGACCGGTCGGGGCGCACCTGCCAGCGGGTCGGCACGGCGTTCATGACGTACCCGATGACCTGGTCGAGGCCCTTGGCCGCACGGTTGGCGATCGGGGTGCCGATCACCAGGTCGTCGGCGCCGCTGACCCGGTGCGCCAGGACGGCGAAGGCCGCCATGAGGACGACGTAGACGGAGGAGCCGCGCTCCCGGGCCAGCGCCCGGACAGCGGCGGTGGTCGCCGCGTCGATGTGGAAGGGGACGTTCGCGATGCCGTCGCCCTCGGCGGCGGTGCCGGTGCCGGCGCCCGGCACGGTCAGCGGACCGGGCGGGTCGGCGAGATAGCGGCGCCAGAAGTCGAGCCGGCTCCCGAAGACCCCGGCCTCCACCAGCTCGTCCTGCCAGGACGAGAAGTCGGCGTACTGGACGTCGGGCCGGGTGAGGGGCGGCTCCAGACCATCGCGCAGGGCGCCGTACGCCTGGGCGAACTCGTTCTGCAGCACATCGAACGACCACCAGTCGCTGATGGTGTGGTGCAGGCTCAGCATCAGGGTGGAGCGCTGTCCGCCGACCCGGACGAACCGGGCCCGGATCAGCTTGTCCCGGCTCAGGTCGAAGGGGCGGTTGCGGAAGGCCTCGAAGGCCTCGTCGATCGTCCCGCCGGTGCCCCGCAGATCCTCGTGCTCCAGGCCGAAGGTCCCGTCGTCGGGGAACTCGACGTGCAGCTCGCCCGACGGATCCGTCACGATCCGGGTCCGCAGGATGTCGTGGTGACGCTGGATCAGCGTCAGCGCCGCCTCCAGATGCGCCGGGTCGACGGGCCGCTCGAAGTGGTAGGCGGCGCACAGATTGAGCGCGGGGGTGCCCGGATACAGCGAGTCGTACACCCACAGGTCGTGCTGCGCCGGGCTGAGAGGCACCCGGCGGGCCGGGTCGCGCGGCGGTATGACGGCGGGTATCTCGCGGGCCCGCCCCGCCTCCAGCAGTCGGCGCATCAGCCGGACCCGCTGCTCCCGGCCGAGTGCGCCGAACCGGTCGGCCATGGAGGGGGACGCCGCGCCCGGAACGGGGCGCGAAACGGTGGGGGCGCTCATCACAGGTTCTCTTTCAGTTCGGCCAGCCGGTGCAGCCCGGCCAGTACGTCGTCCCGCCCGATGCCGAAGTCGATGAAGCAGGCGACCTCGTCGACGCCCAGCTCGGCCAGATCGGCGAGCATCTTGGCGCAGTGGCCCGGGGAGCCGAGCAGACTGCCCCAGCTCAGATAGCGCTCGAAGGCGAAGTCGGCGAGCATCGCGGTCTGCTGCTCGGTGAGCTGTGCGGTCGTGGGGTCCGCGGACCGGTTGGCCGCCGTCTGGCGGACGTACGAGGCGAGATAGGTCTTGAGGGGCGCACCCGCCATCCGGCGGACCTCCGCGTCGTCGGCGCCGACGTAGGTGTGGGCCATGAGCGTGACCCGGCCGTGTGCGTCGGTGCCCCGCTGGTCGGGGGCCGCGGCGCAGGCGGCGCGGTAGAGGGCGATCTTCTCGGCCAGTTCCTCCCGGCTCTGCCCGACGGTCGCGCCGAGCACTCCGGCGCGCAGCCCGCCGGCCGCCGCCCAGGTCTCCGGGTTGCCGGACGTGGTGACCCACAGCGGCAGGGTGTCCTGTACGGGCCGGGGCTGGGGTGTCACGGAGACCGGAGTGCCGGTGCCGTCGGGGTACTCGGCGGCCTCGCCCGCCCAGAGCGACCGCAGCCGCGGAATGGTCTCCAGAGCGGTCCGCCGCCGGTCCGCGTACTGCTCGGGGGCCAGCGTGAAGTCCTTGGAGTGCCAGCCGGTGGCGACGGAGAGGCCGACCCGCCCGTGCGAGAGGTTGTCCACGACGGCCCAGTCCTCCGCCACCCGCAGCGGGTGGTGGAGCGGCAGGACGACGCTGCCCGCGCGGATCCCGATCCGCTCGGTGGCGACGGCGAGTGCCGCGCTGAGCACCGGAGGGCTGGGGAAGACCTGCCCCACCTGCTGGAAGTGGCGTTCGGGGGTCCAGACGGCGTGGAACCCGAGCCGGTCGGCCGTACGGGCCACGGCGAGGATGTCCTCGTACGTCTCGGTGTGCCGGGCCTCGCCGGCGGTGGTGCTGTCCGCACCGAAGAACATCACACTGAGGTCCACTGCCGCTCCTCCTGCTTCCTGCTGGGCTGGGTCTGGGTCTGGGTCTGGGTCTCCGGGCGCCGCGGCACCCGGGGGCGGCGCGGGATGGCGGTGGGCGCTACCGGTCCGGGAAGGGCGGCCGCCCGTTCCAGCTCGGCCGCGAAGGCCGCGACCGTGGGCGCGGCGAACAGCTGGGCCACGGTCACCGGCCGGCCGGCGCCGAGCCGGGCCACGACGCGTACCGCGCGCAGGGAGTTGCCGCCGAGGGCGAAGAAGTCGTCGTGCGGACCGGCGCTCGGCACGCCGAGGACCTCGCACCAGACGGCGGCGGTCTCCCGCTCCAGAGCGGTCATCGGGCGTTCGGCCGTGCCGCGGTGCCGGGTCGGTGCGGTGATCCGGTCGCCCTGGCCGGCCCGCCGGGGCGGCGCGGTGAGGCCCAGCCGCGACAGGGGCGTTTCGGGGTCGGCCGCGGATGCCTCCAGGGCCTGGGGGAGGGCCTGGGCGAGCCACTGGACGAAGTCCGCCTCCAGCGCCTCCCCGCGGTACTCGAAGGTCAGGGTCAGTCCGTCCGGCGCACCGTCCGCCGTGCTGGAGTCCGTGACGTCCACCAGGAGTTCGAACCGGGCGGCGCCGGTGCGCACGACCTCGACGCCGTGTTCGGCACCGGGCAGGGTGACCTCGGCCCGTGCGTTGTTCTGGAGCGCGAGGACCACGTCGGTGAACGGCTGACGGCCCGGGGAGCGCGCCGGGTTGAGGGCCCCGACCACGTCCTCGAACGGCACGTCCTGGTGGCTGAACGCGGCCAGGTCCGTCTCCCGCACCCGGGCGAGCAGCTCCGCCGCCGTGGGGTCGCCGGACAGATCGGTGCGCAGCACCAGCATGTTGACGAAGAACCCGACGACGTCCTCGACGCTGCCGTCCCCGGCCCGGCCTGCCACCGGTGCGCCGACCGCCAGGTCCTCGTCCGCGCCGGCCCGCACCAGCACGGTGGCCAGCGCGGCGTGCAGGGCCATGAAGAGCGTGGCGCCCCGGGCGCGGGCCGACTCGACCACCCGGGCGTGGGCCGCCGCGTCCAGCCGGCACACCACGACCTCCGCGGCCGGACCGGGTACGGCGGGCCGCCCGGCGCGACGGGGCAGCAGCGGGCCGCCGTCCGGCAGCCCGTCCAGCTCCTTGCGCCAGTACGTGAGCTGACGGGCGGCGAGCGCGTGCGGATCGGCCGGTGAGCCGAGCCGGCCGAGCTGCTGCCGGGCGTGCTCCCCGTACGGGACGGCGAGCGGCACGAGTACGGCGTCCGCGCCGGCGACCCGTGCCGCGTAGGCGCGGGACAGATCGCGGAAGAGCGGCGGCAGGGACCACCCGTCCCCGGCGATGTGATGGACCAGCACCAGGAACGCGTGTTCGTCCGGCCGTTCCTGGGAGGTGAACAGGGTTGCGCGGAAGGGGAGTTCGGTCCGCAGGTCGAAGCAGTGGCGGGCCTCCCGCTCGATCTCCCGGTCCGTCGAATCCGCGGTGGTGCGCAGGACGCGCAGGGGCGGCCGCGCGGCCGCCCCGCTCAGCACCCGCCGTACGGGGGCGCCGTCGGCCTCCTCGAAGACGGTGCGGAGCACCTCGTGCCGGTCGGCGACCTCGGCCAGCGCGTCACCCAGCGC
Organism: Streptomyces sp. NBC_01260; assembly: GCF_036226405.1. NCBI lineage: Bacteria > Bacillati > Actinomycetota > Actinomycetes > Kitasatosporales > Streptomycetaceae > Streptomyces > Streptomyces sp. NBC_01260. Next base: position 7,406,838 of record NZ_CP108464.1, read on the forward strand.
GGCCGCGTCGACCGCGCCCCGCAGGCGCACCAGCATCGGCAGGTTGTACGCGGCGCCGGACCCGATCCGGTCCAGGAACCACAGCCGGTGCTGCGCGTGCGAGACCGGGAGCGCACCGGAAGCGGTGCCGGGCGCGGGAGCGGCGGGGGGCGCCGGGGGAGCGGTGTCGACGAACGGGGCGAGCAGCGCCGGGGTGGGCGCCTCGAAGAGCCCGCGGATATCGATCTCGGCGCCGAGCGCGGTGCGGATCCGGCCCAGCAGCCGTGCGGCCAGCAGGGAGTGGCCGCCGAGGGAGAAGAAGTCGTCGTCCGGGCCGACCGCCTCCGCGCGGAGCACCTGGGCGAAGAGGTCGCACAGTGCGGCCACGGTCCCGCTCGCCGCCGCCCGTCCGGCCGGGGCCACCCCGGCTCCGGGCTCCGGCAGGGCGGCCCGGTCCAGCTTTCCGCTGGGGGTCAGCGGCAGCGCGTCCAGCGGTACGAAGACCGCCGGCACCAGGTAGTCGGCCAGCACGCTGCGGGCGTACTCGCGCAACTCCGCCTCCCGGAAGCCCTGTCGGGCGCCGCCGCGCGGCACCACGTACGCGGTCAGCTGGCGGTCGCCCGCCGGGTGCTCATGGGCGAGAACCGCCGCCCGGTCGATGCCGGGATGCCTGGCCAGTACGCTCTCGACCTCGCCCGGCTCCACCCGGAAGCCCCGGATCTTCACCTGGCTGTCGGCCCGTCCCAGGTATTCGAGGACTCCGTCCGCGCGCCGCCGTCCGAGGTCACCGGTGCGGTAGACGCGCTCGCCGGACGGGGCCGCGACGAAGCGTTCGGCCGTCAGCGCGGGCCGCCCCCGGTACTCACGGGCCACGCCCGCCCCGGCGGCGTAGATCTCGCCGGTCGCGCCGTCCGGTACCGGGCGCAGCTCCTCGTCGAGGATGAACAGCCGCTTCCCCAGCAGCGGACGGCCGATCGGCACCGGGCCGTCGCCGAGTTCGGCAAGGGCCACCGGGTGGACGGTCAGGAAGACCATGCACTCGACGGGGCCGTAGCCGTTGCTCAGCCGCAGGCCCGGGCTGTGCTCCAGGGCGCGCGCCGCATGCGGCGCGGACAGTGCCTCGCCGCCCACCACGAGTTCCCGCAGCCCCTCCAGTACCTGCGGGTACTCGTCGACGACGACGTTGAAGAGGGAGGCGGAGAGGTACATGGAGGTGATGCCGTGCTCGGCGACGAGCCGTGCCATCAGGAAGGGTTCGGGCCGCCGCCCCGGATGCAGGACGCAGGTCCCCCCGTTCATGAGCGGCCCCCACAGTTCCAGGGCGAACGCGTCCCAGGACAGCGGCGCGCACTGGAGCCAGACGGCGCCGGGGCCGAACGAGGCGAAGTCCTGTCCGGTGAGGGTGGAGGTGAGCGCGTGGTGCGACGCGGCGATGCCCTTCGGCCGCCCGGTCGATCCGGAGGTGAACATCACGCAGGCGATGTCGTCCGGCCGGACCCGGACGGTGCCGCGCGGCAGCGGCCGCGCCCCCGGGGCGTCCTCGATGTGCACCTGCGTCACGCCGAGCCCGTCGGGCGCGGTGCCGCGCGCCGACACGACCACGGCCGTCCGCGCGTCCTCGGCCATCGCGCGCAGCCGTTCGGCGGGGAAGCCGGGGTCGAGCATCACATAGCCGGCTCCGGCCTTGAGGATGCCGAGCACCGTCACGACGAGCGCGGTGGAGCGCTCCAGGTACACCCCGACCGTGTCACCGGCCCGGATGCCCCTCGCAGCCAGCAGACCGGCCAACCGGTCCGCCCGTACGTCGAGTTCGGCGTAGTCGATCCGCTCGTCGGCGTCGATCAGCGCGGTCGCGCCGGGCGCCAGGACCACCTGCTCCTCGAACAGTTCATGCGCGCACCTCATCGCGTTCACCTCCCTGGCGGTCGCTCTGCTCGACCGGCTCCCGCGGGGCGTCGAGATCGGGCAGCAGGATGTCGATGTCCCTGATCGAACGGCTGGCGAGGCCCCAGAGGGCGACAGCGGTCCCGCCGATGCCGGCCAGGAACAACATGGCCGCCATGCCGCTGCCCGGAGAGTCGCCGACGAGGGGCCCGAGCACGGTGAAGACGCCGGAGCCCTGGGCGGCCTGAGGTTCGAAGACGTGGTCGGCGAGCGGTCCGGAGACCGCCATGGCCAGGGGTACGGAGATCTGTGACAGGAACATCACCGCGCCGAAGACCCGGCCCTGCCATTCGTGCGGGACCTTGGTCTGCACGATCGTCTGCATCGAGGCGTTGACCATGGTCATGAGCAGTGCGCCGACCAGGATGGCCAGGCACCAGCCGGTCACACCGCCCACCAGGCCCATCACCACCAGGCCGGAGAGAGACATGCCGACCACGCCGAGCATCATGCCCCGGCCCCGGTTCCTGGGACCGCCCCAGGCCGCCATGAGCAGCGCGCCGGCCACTCCGCCGACACCCACCGAGGTGTTGACCGCGGCAAGCGCTCCGTTCCCGGCCCGGAGCAGCACCATCGGCGAGATGAGGGCGAAGCCGAACACCATGACCAGGTTGACGACACAGAAGTTGATGATCAGGTCACGCAGACTGGGCACCCGGAACAGATAGCGCAGCCCCTCGACGGAGTCGGCGGTGATCCGCTGCCGCGGTGCGTCGGGCTTCTTCGTCACCCGGTCACCGGCGAAGCGCACGATCCGGACACCGATGAGGGCGAACGCGTAGCTCGCCACGTCGACCAGCAGCGTCGGGCCGATCCCGAAGAGCGCGAGCAGGAGACCGCCCAGCGCCGGGCCGCCGATTCCGGCAGCACTCTTCGCGCCCGCCAACAGGCCGTTGGTGCGGTCAAGTTGGTCCTTGCGGACCAGCAGGGGAACGGCCGATGACAGGGCCGGGAACTGGAAGGCGGCACAGACGCCGAGCAGTACCGCGGCCGGATAGACCTGCCAGGACTGGAACGCGCCGAGGTAGTGGAGCAGGGCCAGTGAACCCACGACGAGGAGCCCGCCGGCATCGGCTATCTGAAGCGCGGCGCGCTTGGGTATCCGGTCGACGATTGCGCCCGCAATGGGACTGAATACGGCCTGCGGAAGCATGGCGCACAGCGAGAGAATGGTGACCGCGGTCGCCCTCTCACCGGACGACCACACCTCGACGATGAAGGCGAACCGGACCGCCGCGCTGCCTGCCAGGGATACCGCCTGACCCGACCAGACGAGGAGAAAGGGGCCCATTCCCGAGAAACGACCAGGAATGTCCGGTGATATCCGGGCGCCCATCAGGATTCGGGTCCGTTGCGTACCGGCGTTCGGCCCATCGTGCCGCCGCCGTCGAATGGTCTGGTTACCACGCCTCAATCTCCCGGATGTCGCATCACCTGCGGATCACCACGGATCCCTGTCTGAATCGAACAGGGTCATCATGCGGCCACCGATTACCGCTGCGTTCCCTTAGCGAACGAGGGAACGGGAAGAAAGCGGGAACGGATCGGGAGGGAACCGGGAGCCGGGACGGCAAGGGTCGTTGTGTAGTTGTCTGCAGTAAGGAGTACTCAAGTGAAGGACCCCAGGGATCGCTCCCCCGACGGGACGGAGCTGCGCCAGGCCTTCCAAGACCTGTCCACCGTGGAACGGTGGGCCGAGCATGTCGCGTCCGGTGGTCATTCCCACCCGTACGCCGCACCGGAGTCCTGGGAGGGCCCCCAGCTCAGCGTCGAGACCAGAACCGAGGACGGCATGCACACGGTGGCCGGGATCGCGGCGTGGCCGCCCGGTGGCGACGGTGGGGTGGCCGTCCTGGACGAGGCGGAGCGTGCGGTGCTCCGCTCCCTCGTGAGATCGCTGCTCGACCTGGCCGGCCATGAACACGGAACAGCCCGTACCCGCGTGGTGCTCACGCCCGTCGGCCCCCGCGTCGCCGCCTGCCAGCTCGACGTCGAATAAGACCGTCTCCGGTCCGTTCCCGCGGCAGTTCCCAGCGGCGGTATCAGGGCAGGAACGGACCGGGAACGCCTGTCAGCAACATCAGTGGTGTCGGGAAGCGGAACACCGCAAAAACCCACAAACACTACTTAGGGGCGGGACCATGGGACACAAGCTTGCTGGGCTCTTCGGGATCATCGCGGCGACGCTGGCCTTCGGCATCGGCGTGACGGTCGAGGCGGGGCAGTCGCACAGCCCCCGGAGCACGCAGCAGGTTGTGGCCGACGACAAGGGCCCGACGGTGATCGGTACCCGCATACTCGCCGACGACAAGGGCCCCACGGTCATCGTCGCCACCCCCAACGACGACAAGGGGCCCACGGTCATCGTCGCCACCCCCAACGACGACAAGGGCCCCACCGCCATCACCGACACGACCAACGACGACAAGGGCCCGACATCCCCCCTCGTGTGATCCCGCGCCTCGACAAGCACGCCCCGCACCGGAGTCACGGTGTGGGGCGCGGTGCTGTCCGGGCCGGTGCGGGGAACCCGGCGGGCGGCTGCCGTGCGGTGCTGTTCAGCGGTGCTGCGACGACGTGCCGTGACGGGGTGCTGCGGCGGCCGGCCGTCAGCCGCGACGGTGCCCCTTCAGCACACCCATCTCGCCGAAGAGCTTCTCGGCCTCGGCCCGGTACCGGACGGCGTCCGGTGTGTCACCTAGGGCGTCGGCCATGCCCGCGAGGGCGTAGGCCTCCTCGATGCGATAGCTGAGGGACGAGGAGAGTTCATGGGCGTGGGTGTGCAGCGCGAGAGCCGCCGCCGTGTCGCCCTGGCGCCGGCGCAGTCGGCCCACCATGTTCTCCACCTTGGCGCGGCGCAGGGGAGAGGAGTTGGTCCGCATCAGGTTGAGGGCCAGTTCCGCCTGGTCCGGATCCCGGGGAGGCCGGCCCAGCAGGTTCTCCACATCGGCGGACAGCGCCAGGGTCAGGGCGAGGTTCACCTCGTTGCCGGCGTCCCCGTACAGTCCGCGGGCCTCGGCCAGGCAGCGGTCGGCCTCTTCGTAGGCACCCAGGCCGACATGGGCGAAGGCGAGGTCGGTGATGGCTCCGGGCAGTCCCTCGTGCTGCCCCAGCTGCCGGCTCAGTTCGGCCGACCGCAGGGCCGCGTCCCGCGCCTCCTCGTACCGTCCCCACTGTTCGTAGAGCGTGCTCAGGATGGTCAGGCTCTCGGCCTCCGCGCGCGGCATGTCCAGGTCGCGCTCGTGCGCGATCGCCGTCTCCATGTGGCCCAGGGCCGCGGAGAAGTCGCCGAGCAGGCTGTTGAACTGGCCGAGGATGCTCTCACTGTGGGCCTTGGTGTGCAGGTCGCCGAGACGGATCGCGACGTCCCGGCTCTCCCGGGCGGCTTCGAGCCCCTCGGTGAGACGGCCGAGTTTCCAGCAGGCGACGCCCAGGTTGGAAAGGCTCACGCCCAGCAGCGCCAGATCCTGCAGCCGTCCGGCGGCGGCGACCGCGACCCGGCTCAGCTCGCCGAAGTCCTCCAGGAGGCCGAGGTCGTTGAGCTGGAAGACGAGATTGCGGGACAGGCACACCACATACCGGTCGTGGCCCTTGCGTTCGGCGAGCGTGACGGCCGCGAGGAGCGCCGTCTGCTCGCGCAGGAACCACTTGCGCGCCCGCTCGGCGGTGCCGAGGTCGGGCAGTTCGGCCGTGGAGGGCGGGATACCGGTGCTGCGCCGGCGCCGCCCGGAATAGAGGAGATCGCACGCCTCCTCGGTGGCGGTCAGGTAGTAGCCCAGCAGCCGTTCCACCGCACCGGAGTCCTCGGCGGCCTCGATGAGCAGGCTCTGCGCGAAACTGCGGACCAGGTCGTGGAAGGTGTAGAGGCCGATCTCCGGCTGCTGCACGAGGTGGACGTCCAGCAGCATCTCCAGCAGGTCCTCCGCGTCCCGGGCGCCCGTGCCGAGCAGCGCACCGGCGGCGTGGATGTCCATGTCGCTGCCCGGGTGCAGGGCCAGTGTCGAGAACGCGTTGCGGCACTCCTCGTCCAGGGCCTGGTAGGACAGGCGCAGGGTGGCGGAGACGCTGCGGGCGCCCGAGCTGAGCTCGTCGAGTCTTCGGGTCTCGTCGCGCAACCGTTCGGCCAGGTACTGGAGGGTCCAGCGCGGGCGGTTGCGCAGCCGCGCGGTGGCGATCCGCAGGGCGAGGGGGAGATGGCCGCAGAGCTGGGCGAGCTCGGCAGCCGCCTCGGGCTCGGCGGCGACGCGCTGGGCGCCGAGCGTCTCGGCCACCAGCATCGCGCTGTCCTGGGGCGGCATCACGCCGATGGAGATCCATCGCGCGCCGTCCAGATCGACCAGGCGGGCCCGGCTGGTGACCATGATCAGGCTGCCGGGGGAGGCGGGCAGCAGCGGGCGGATGGCGGCGGCGTCCGCCGCGTTGTCGAAGAGGATCAGCAGCCGCTTGCCGACCAGGGTGGCGCGCCACAGGGCGGTACGCGCCGGCACGTCGTCGGGGATGAGGCTGCCGGGGACGCCGAGGGCCCGCAGCAGACTGTCGAGCGCCATGCCCGCGGTCACCGGCTGGTCGCCGGGCGTGTACCCGCGCAGGTCTATGTGGAGTTGCCCGTCCGGGTACTCCGGTGCGAGCCGGTGGGCCGCCCGCACCGCGAGCGAGGTCTTGCCGCAGCCCCCCATGCCGTCGATGGCCACGATCTGAGGGCCCTGCTCGCAGCCGTCCTTGGCGGCACGCATGATCTCGGCCAGTTCCCGGTCCCGTCCGGTGAAGTCCGCGAGGTCGTAGGGGAGGGTGCTGGGGGGTTCGGCGGGCAGCGCCACGGCCATGACCGGGGCGGGCGCCGGCTCGGGTCCGGCCAGCTCGGGGCTCTCCCGGAGGATTCCCTCGTACAGCTTGGTCAGATTGGGGCCGGGGTCTATGCCGAGCTCCTCGACGAGGAGTTCGCGCACCTTGCCGTACTCCTCAAGGGCCTCGGCCTGCCGCCCGGACCGGTACAGGGCGATCATCAACTGGCCGCGCAGGGACTCGCGCAAGGGGTTCTGCTGGACCAGTTCCCTCAGTTCGACGACGAGTTCGGAGGCCTCGCCGAGTCCCAGGTGGAGTTCGAAGAGCTGTTCCGCCGCGGTCAGCCGGCGCTCCTCGATGGAGGTCGACGCCGCCTCGATGACCGGGCCGCCGCCGCCCGACAGAACAGGCCCCCGCCACAGGGCGAGGGCGCCGCGCAATATCTCGGCGGCTTCGGCCGTACGGCCCTCGGCCGCGGTCAGCTTTGCTTTCCGGATCAGTAGGCCAAATTCAGCCAAGTCGATATCGCATTGTTCATCGGCGACGCGATAGCCGGGCCCATCGGTGAGCAGGACGTGGGCACCCCCCGGTATCCGCCTCCGGAGATCCGCGACCGCCTTACGTACTTGGTGTGGCGCCGTCGGCGGCGGGTCTTCGTCCCAGGCCGCCTCGACCAGCCGGGAAACCGGTAGCACCTTTCCGGGCTCCAGAAGCAGAGTGGCCAGAACTCGCTCCTGGATGACTCCCCCCAGCCGGAGCCGTGTCCCGTTCGACCACCCCTCTATCGGGCCAAGAATGTTGAAGCGCAGCCGAACCTCTTCCGCTGTTGACACGCATCCTCCCCCTATAGCTCTGCCCACCCGCAGCTCTACCCAGGCGCGAGGAGATCGTAGCCCCTGGCACAAGGAAGTCGCGGTACTGCACCGGGAAGACTTCGGGAATGGCTCGATGGAAGCTGTTCATCGATGGCAGGCCTTCGCTGCCACGGAGAGTACGGAGCGTGAGCGGGCCGGAAAGATCCCGGTCCGGGGCGCGCGTTCCGGACAGTCCGGGGAGGCCGGGCAACCGGCTATTGCATTTTCTGAGCATGTGGAGACCGAGGAGACAATGATGAATTCCCAGCCTGCACCCGGGCTTGACGCTCTGCTGCAGAATGCGCGCAGGCGTGCGGGGCTCACTCAGGAACAGCTCGCGGGGCTTTCCACGGTGAGCGTACGGGCCATTCGAGACCTGGAGCTGGGGAGGGTCCAGCACCCACGCAGGGAAACGCTGAAGCTCCTCGCCAATGCCATGAGACTAAGTGACACGCGACGCGTCGAGCTCGAACTCGCCGTCGATGCGAAGGCGGTGGGCCGCGTCTTCCAGGACATCTACGGGGCGGACCTCGCCACACCGCCCCCTCCGCTGCGTCCGCTGGTCGGACGGCGCGCGGAACTGGAGGCGCTCACGGCCCGGTTGAGCACAGATCATGAGCGGCTGCTGACGCTGGTGGGCCTGCCGGGAGTGGGGAAGTCGCGGCTCGCCCAGGAGGCCGCCTCCGTCATCCACGCCCGGGACCGCGTTCCGGTGCTGTGGGTCTGCCTGGACGACACGGCCGAGACCGCGGAAGCGGCCCCCAGCAGCCCGCAGTCGACCGTGGCCGGCTGGGTGCGCGCACTCGTCCGCGACGGTGAGGAATTCGAGGAGCTGGCCACACTCATCGGTTCCAAGGCCACCCTGATCGTACTGGACGGTCACGATGCGTCACCAACTGTCACCCCTCGGCTGCTGAGTCTGCTGCGTGCCTGCGAGCGCCTGAAAATACTCACCACCACCGACCGGCCGGTGCAACTGCCCGGTGGACGGCTGCTGCCACTGGCGCCGCTCGCGGTGCCGTCCGCCGCCGATCTGACCGTCGAGGTGGCCGGCGACACCCTCGTCGCGGACCGGGACGCCGTCGAGCTGACGCTCTCCCATGTCAGTTACATGCGACCCGACTTCCTCCCCACGGACGCCGTCGTCACCACCGTGGCCCACATCTGCCGGGCGCTGGACGGGATGCCGCAGGCGCTGGAGGCCGCGGCCTCGTGGCTGCTGCTGTACTCCCCCCAGCAACTTCTGGACATCGCCCTCACCGCACCGCTGGTCCTGCTCGACGGCGTCACGCCCACCGATCCCGCCGCCGGCCCCACCCTGAGCGAGCGGCTCACCGACGCCGTGACCGGGCTCGCCCCCCAGGCGGCCGCGCTGCTGCGCACCCTGGCCACCCTGGAGGACCCGTGGACGGTGGACGGCGCCGCGCGCGCCTGCGGAACCTCGCTGGCCGGGACGGCCCGTGACGTGCACGCCCTGCTGGTCCGCGGCCTGATCCGCCGCCTGCCCGCCACGTCGGGCGACTCGGTGGGCTTCACGGTGCTCAACCTGGTCCGGGCGGTGCTCGCGGCGGAGCGGGAGACGGCGCCCGCCGCTCTCACCGCGGTGCTGGTCGACTGAGGGCTTCCCGCCCATGAGCGCGGGAAGCCCCTCGCGCTCGCCACCGCTCGCCCGAAGAACCCTCGTGTCCCCTCGCGCTCCACTCTCGTACTGCCAGATCACCTTGCTCCCTTACCTGCCCCCCGAAATGCCGTCCGGACCTGCTTCCGCTCTCGCGTTCGCCCTCTTCCTCTTCCTCGCCCTCGTGAAAGGCACCTCACCCATGCGCAACCTGATCTCGCTCGCCGACCTCACGCCCGCCGAGCTGGACCACCTCGTGCGGCGCGCCGTCTCGTTCGGCCGCGACGGCATCGTGCCGAAGCCGCTGGCCGGACGGCAGATCGGCCTCTACTTCCGCAAGTCCTCGACCCGGACCCGTACGTCCTTCTGGAGCGGGGCGACCCGGCTCGGCGCCGATGCGATCACCTTCGGCCCGAACGAACTCCAGCTCACCACCGGCGAGACGGTGGAGGACACCGCCCGGGTGCTCGGGCAGTACCTCGACGCGCTCGTCGTACGCACCAACGGGGACGTGGAGGAGATCCGCCGGCTCGGCAGCAGCGAGGACCTGGCCGTCGTCAACGCCCTGAGCCTGGACGAGCACCCGACCCAGGCGATCGCCGATCTCGCCACGCTCACCGAGCAGTTCGGCTCGCTCGACGGTCTGCACCTGCTCGCCGTCGGCGAGGGAAACAGCTCGGGCGCTGCCCTCGCGCTCGCCGCCGCTCTCACCCCCGGCCTGCGCCTCACGCTGCTGTGCCCGCAGGGATACGAGGTGCCCAAGGACACCCTGGACCTGGCGGCCGAACTCAGCGACGGCAAGGCCCTGGTGACCCAGATCGTGACGCCCGGCGAGGTCGAGGGCCCGGTGGACGCGGTGTACACCAGCCGCTGGCAGACCATGGGGGTGACGAAGGAGAACCCCGACTGGCTCAGCGACTTCGACGGCTTCCAGATCAACCGCGGCTTCCTGGAGCGCTTCGGCGGCCCGCAGACCGTCTTCCTGCACGACCTGCCCGCGGTCCGGGGCGAGGAGGTCACCGACGAGGTGCTCGACGGCCCGGCGAGCCTGGCCTGGCGCCAGGCCCATCACAAGATGACCGCCGCCGCGGCGGTCCTGGAGTGGTGCGTCGCCGGCGCCCAGGACTGACCGCCCGGCCCGCGTTCCGCGGGCCGGGCCGACGGCGAAGCTCCCGGCAGCCATGGGTGCACCATCGAGACCCCATGGCTGCCGGGAGCTTCCCGCGTAAGCCCGCCCTTCCCGCGCGCACACGCGGGAAGGGCGGGTGCGAGACGCGATACGCGCCGCACCCGCCCTTCCCGGGCGGGAGAAACAGTGGGTTCAGCCACTCATCGCCGCGACGACCGAACGCGGCCGCATATCGGTCCAGTTCGCCTCGATGTATTCGCCGCACTCCTGCTTGCTGCCCTCGTCCTTCACCAGTTCCCAGCCCGCCGGCTGCTGGATCCGGGCCGGCCACAGCGAATACTGGCCCTCTTCGTTGGCCAGCACCACATAGCGGCCCTGAGAGTCCTCGAACGGGTTGGTTGCCATGATTTCCACCTCGGTTGGACGAAGGTATGCATTCGGTCGTCGGGTCTGACTGAGTTCTTTTCGCCTGCATCAAAGGCTAGGAGCCGCGGACCGGTTCGCCGGGCAGAAGCCCAGGCAGATCGGCGGCACCACGGAACGCGGGATCAGGCGAGCACGCGGGCGGTCTGATGCGCGTAGGTGAGGGCGACCCCGGTGGCCACGGTCGCCGCGCGCACCGCGCCGAGGGCCTCGCGCACCAGCTCCGAGCGCTCCGCCGGCATCACGTCGAACCCGGTCTGACCGGCACGGACGATGTTCACCGCGGCTTCGAGCACGGCGATCTGCGCCTCGCCGAGCGCTTCCCTCCGGTCTACCCTCTCCCGCACCTGTGCCAGGACGTCCGCGAGCACGTCCGCCGCACGGACGCTGTGGCCGGTCTCTGCCATGTCATGACTCCTCGGTCGTTCGCCGGCGGTGAGCACAGGGCCGGGCGGTGAATTCTGCGGGCGCAGTCCGGCCAGTCTCACGCCCCGCCGCCCGCCCGGCACAGGGCTGTCGGTCAACTGCTCCTGTCCTGCCGCCCAGTTGCCGCCGGTCACGCCGGAATCGGCTCCGCGGCGAATCTACGGTGGTGGCCGAAAGGAAGTTCAGGTCAAGCCTGGACCTCTTTCTCCCCCTGTCATCCAATGATGTGGACGAAGCGAACAATGAAGCCTGCGGAATGGGCGGCTCGTCATCGATCCGGGCCGCTGGATGTTGTTGTCACCGGACTGCAATCCGATGCGCACACCTGGAATCTCATCTACATCCAATTGCTGCTCGAAGACCTCGGGCACAAGGTCGTCAATCTGGGTTCCTGCGTGCCCGAGGACGAGATCGTCGAGTCCTGCTGCAAGTACCAGCCCGACCTACTGGTCGTCAGCAGCGTCAACGGACACGGCTTCAACGATGCCCAGCCGCTGATCGGAGCCATCCGGTCGCGCTGGGAGCTGTCCGGGCTGCCCGCCGTCATCGGCGGCAAGCTCGGTGTCTCCGGCGGCGGGGAGGAAGAGGCCGATGTCCTCAGGAGCGCCGGGTTCGACGCGGTCTTCCAGGACGGCGTCGATCTCAGCGCCTTCGAGTCCTACGTCGGCTCACTGCCCAGGGAGGTGGAACGATGACCCCGCCGGTCCTCGCGGCAGCCCCGGAGAGCCGCACCACCGTGCACCGGCGCCCGCTCTCCTTCGGCCGCTTCGTCGCCGAGGCCCAGGACCGCGGCACTCTCGTGGTGCAGCCCCGCATGGGCTTCTCCGACCCCGCGCTGATGCGAGCCGGCCTGCTGGCCACCAAGAGTGCCGCCGACGCGGTCGTCGGCACCATGACCATCGACAGCTACACCCGGGTGAGCGACGAGGCGTCCGCGGTACGCGCACTGAACAACGGCGTCCCGCTCAACGGGTTCCCCATCACCTCCTACAGCCCCCACACCTCACACTGGGTCCTGGACGGTGTGCGGGACGCCGGCTTCCCCGTCCAGATCCGGCACGGGTCGGCACGCCCCCAGCGCATCGTCACCGCACTGGCCCGGCTCGGCCTGGACGCGACGGAGGGCGGCCCGGTCTCCTACTGCCTGCCCTACGGGCGCACCCCGCTCCTGGACTCCGTACGCAACTGGCAGGAGAGCTGCGAGTTCCTCGCCGGGCTGCGCGGTACCGGGGCGGAACCGCACCTGGAGACCTTCGGCGGCTGCATGCTCGGCCAGCTCTGCCCGCCCGGACTCCTCGTCGCGATCAGCGCGCTGGAGGCGCTCTTCTTCCACCGGGCCGGGCTGCGCAGCATCTCGCTCAGCTACGCCCAGCAGACCAACGAGGCGCAGGACCGCGACGCGGTGCACGCGCTGCGCAGGCTGGCCGGTGAATTCCTGCCGGACACCGACTGGCACATCGTCCTCTACACCTACATGGGCCTCTACCCGCAGACCCGGCGCGGTTCCCTGGACCTCCTGGAGCGCTCGGCCGAGCTGGCCGTGGACACCGGGGCGGCCCGGCTGATCGTGAAGACGGCGGCCGAGGCACACCGCATCCCGACCGTGACGGAGAACGTCGAGGCCCTGCGGGTCGCCGCGCGGGCCGCGTCCCGGCACCGGGCGGCGACCGGGGACCGGCCCGGGACCGTGCCGGTCCCGCACACCGACCCGTCGGACAACGCGGTCTACGCCGAGGCGCGCGCCCTGGTGGACGCCGTGCTGAACCTCGACGACGACCTGGGCCAGGCCCTGCTGAAGGCCTTCGCCCGCGGATACCTCGACGTCCCCTTCTGCCTGCACCCCGACAACGCGGGCCGCTCCCGGAGTCTCATCGACGGGTCCGGCCGCCTCACCTGGTCCGAGATCGGGGCGATGCCGCTGGGGCCCGTCCGCGACCGCGGCCGGCGGCTCACCGCCGCCGGGCTGTTCGACGCCCTGTCGTTCGTCCAGCGCCGGCACGACCGCACCCTTCCCTCGTCCGTTTCCCGCCCCCCGCTTCCCTCGGCGGCCCGACGCCCGGCAGCCCATCGGCAGCACACCCAGGAGGTAGCACCATGACCAGCACGATCGCCGAGCCCTACGGCCGCATCGCACCCGCGTTCCCGGCCTCTCCCGATCAGCACCTGATGGCCGAGCCGACCCGCGCCACGCTGCGGGTGCAGAGCCGGATGCTCGCGGCCACCCGCTCCTTCCTGACCGCGCAGGGGTTCCAGGAACTGCTGCCGCCCGTCATCGGACCGGTCACCGACCCCGGCATCCGCGGTTCCAAGCAGGTGGACATCGACTTCTACGGCCACAAGTACAAGCTGATGACGAGCGCGATCCTCTACAAGCAGGCCTCGCTGATGGCCTTCGAGAAGATCTTCTACATCGCGCCCAACGTGCGCCTGGAACCGCTGGAGACGGCCGTCACGCACCGCCATCTCGCCGAGTTCCACCAGATAGACGTGGAGATCCGCGACGCCGGCCGCGAGGACGCGATGGAGCTCGCCGAGCGGCTCGTCGCGCACGTCGTCGACGAGGTGGTCCGTGAGATGCCGGGTGACCTGGAGCTCCTGGGCCGGGACCGGGACGCCTTCCGGGAAGTGGTCCAGGGGGCGTTCGCCCGCACCACGCACCGGGAGGCCACCGCGGACCTGGTGGCGCTCGGCCACCCGCAGGACCCGGGCGCCGAGATCGACTGGGAGGGGGAGGAGATCCTCTCCGCGAAGACCAGCCGCCCGTTCTTCGTCGTCGACTACCCCAAGGGATCGCGGGGCTTCTACGACCAGGAGGACTCCGAGCGCCCCGGCATCCTCCGCAACTTCGACCTGATCGCCCCCGAGGGCTACGGTGAGCTGGCCAGCGGCAGCGAGCGCGAGCACGACTACGCGGCCCTGGTCACCCGGATGCGCGAGACCGGCGAGAACCCCGCGAAGTACGGCTGGTACCTCGACCTGGCCCGCCGCGGCATCCCCGCCAGCTCCGGCTTCGGCATCGGCCTGGAGCGATTCACCCGGTACGTCACCGGCCGCACCGCCGCCTGGGAGGCCAGCGCCTACCCGAAGCTCCCCGGAGTGGTGTCGGCATGAGCGTCCTGAGCGCCGAAGGCTTCCCCGAGGAACAGGTACGGCACCGGGCCAGGGCCGGTGCGGCGGCGGCCTTCCCCGCCCTGGAGTCCTACGGCAGCAGCCTGCTGGGTGCGATCCCGGCCGGCCACGACCCGTACGATCTGCTGGAGCGCGCCAGGATCGTGCCCCCGGTGTTCATGCCGGAGCGGCTGAAGAAGCTCATCGACCTGGCCCGGGAACCGCTGTACACCGATGTCGAACTGGGCACGTCGGTCGGCGGGTTCGCCTCCCGGCTGCCGCTGTACGTGTCCGCGTTCGGCTCGACCCAGGTCGCCAGCCACGACCTGGGCGAGGCGGCCGGACGGCAGGCCGGACAGCTCGGCATCCCGATGGTCATCGGGGAGAACGTGGTGCCGGTCAACGGCTACCGCGCCGCCTCGGACTCCGGGTCCTCCCCGCTGCTCGGCCGGATCGCCGCCTACACCGCCGCCGCCGACGACGAGCACGGCGGGGTGGTGGTCCAGCAGTCCACCGAGGACGCGGACGCCGAGGTGTGGAACCAGGTCTACAGCGACCCGGTCTCCGAACCGCTGCTGGCCACCGGCCGGCTCGCCTTCGAACTGAAGGTCGGCCAGGGTGCCAAGCCGGGGCTCGGCGGCCTCACCGTCCTGGGCCGCGAGGCCGGCGGCAGGGTCGCCGAACAGTACGCCATGGACGAGGTGTTCGGCGCGGACAGCGACTCGGTCCTGCGGATCAGCAGCCCCGGCACCTTCACCGAGGAGATCCTGCGCCAGCAGATCCGGCTGATGCGGAACAACTTCCCCCGCGTGAAGGTGTGGGTGAAGCTGCACCCCGGCCGCGACATCGCCCTCGCCGCGGCCACCGCCTGGGCGGCCGGCGCCGACTCCGTCACGGTGGACGGAGCGGAGGGCGGCACCGCCTGGGCGCCGACCGGCTTCCTCGGCCAGGTGGGACTCCCGCTCGGCGAGTGCCTCACCCGCATCGGGCCCACCGACCACTGCCTGCTCGCCAGCGGGCGGATCTGGGAAGGCGGCCGGGCCGCGAAGGCACTGGCGCTCGGCGCCCGCGCCGTCGGCCTCGGCCGGGCCGCGCTCCTCGCCGTGGACGAGGACGCCGACGCCGGCCTGGTCCGGCTGGTCGAGAGCATCGCCCTGGAACTCCGGCTGCTGATCAGCTCCGTCGGCAAGTACCACGCGAACGCCCTGGAAGCGGACGACATCCTGCTGCCGGCTGACCCCGCGACGGCCTCCCGCACCGGCTGACTCCCTTCCGAACAGCACGACTTCGCACCATCCGCACGTCATCCACCGTGGCTCCGTCGGTCTCCCGGCACGCCGCGAGACCACGAGATCCGAGCTACCAAGAAGGTGTCGAGATGTCCCAGCCGCAAGCAGACCCAGCCCTCACCGCCGGCGTCGGCGTTCCCGCGCACGTCGCCACGTACAACGACACGGCAGAGGACCTTCCCGAGGGTGCGCTGCACGCTCTCTTCGCCGCCCAGGCCGCCCGTACCCCGGAGGCCGTCGCGCTCGTCCGCGAGGACCGCAGTCTCACCTACCGGGAGCTGGACGGAGCGGCCAACGCCCTCGCACACCGGCTCGTCACCGAGGGCGTACGGCCCGGCGACGCCGTCGGCCTCCTCTTCGACCGCTCGTTCGCCTACGTCATCACGGTCCTCGCCGTGCTGAAGAGCGGCGGCGTGTACGTACCCCTGGACCCCCGCCAGCCCGAGGAGCGTCTCAGCTGGATCCTCGGCAACACCGAGGCCACCCTGCTGGTGACCGACCGTGCGGCCCGGGAGACGGACTTCGCCGCGGACCTGTCCGTCCTGCGGCTCGACGACCGGAGCGCCACGGCCGGCAGCGCGACCACGGCACCCGGCATCACGGTCCACCCCGACCAGCCGCTGTACATCATGTTCACCTCCGGCTCCAGCGGCACCCCCAAGGGCGTCGTCAACACCCACCGCAACGTCGTCGAACTGGCCCTGGACCCGGGCTTCGGCGCCGCGGCCCACGAGCGGGTGCTCGCCTACTCGCCGCTGCCCTTCGACTCCTCCACCTACGAGCTGTGGGTTCCCCTGCTGCGCGGCGGACTGGCCGTCGTGCTGTCCGCCCCGAAGATCGACATCGGCGAACTGGCCGAGGCCATCACCCGCCACGAGGTGACCGCCGCCTACTTCACGACCGCCCTCTTCGACGCCATGGCCGGCGAGGCGCTCGACGGGCTGGGGCAGCTGCGCGAGATCTGGACCGGCGGCGACGTCCTGTCCGGCGTCGCCCTCCAACGGGCCCTGGACCACTGCCCGGACACCACGTTCGTGCACGTCTACGGTCCCACCGAGGCGACCGTCTTCTGCAGCTACCAGGCCTTCACCCCCGAGGTGCGCACCCTCGACCGGCTCCACCTCGGCATCCCGATGGCGAACACCGCCATGTACGTCCTGGACGCCGAACTGCGCCACACCGCCCCCGGCGAAGCCGGTGAGCTCTACGTCGCTGGACCGCACCTCGCCCAGGGCTACGGCCGGCTGCCGGCCCTGACGGCCGAGCGGTTCACCGCCGACCCGTACGGACCGGCCGGCAGCCGCATGTACCGCACCGGCGACCTGGCCGCCTGGAACGAGCACGGCGAGGTCGTCTTCCTGGGCCGCGCGGACCAGCAGGTCAAGCTCCGCGGCAACCGCATCGAACTCGGCGAGATCGAGACCGTGCTGGTCCGCCACCCCTCCGTCGCCCAGGCCGCGGTCATCGTCCGCGAGGACCGGCCCGGCGACAAGCGCCTGGTGGCCTACGCCGTACCCGCCGAGCCGGGGGTCCTGGACGGAGCCGAACTGCTCCGCCACGTGGGCGAACACCTCGTCGAGTACATGGTGCCCTCCGCGGTCGTCCCACTCGGCACCCTGCCGCTGACCCCGAACGGCAAGCTGGACCGGCGCGCGCTGCCCGCCCCCCGCATCGGCGCGACCCCCAACGGCCGGGCCCCGCGCAACCCCGTCGAGGAGGTCCTCTGCGGGCTGTTCGCCCACTCCCTCGGCCTGCCGTCGATCGGCATCGACGACGACTTCTTCGCCGCCGGCGGCCACTCACTGCTCGCCACCCGGCTGGTGAGCCGGGTGCGCACCGTCCTCGACGTCCAGCTGACACTGCGGCAGTTCTTCGAGTACCCGACCGTGGCCCTGCTCGCGGAGTACGTCGCCACCGGCGGCGGCGAGTCCGCCCGCCCGGCCCTGACGGCCCAGGAGCGGCCCGAACCGCTGCCGCTCTCGGCGGCCCAGCAGCGGCTCTGGTTCCTCGACCAACTGGAGGGCCCGTCGGCGACGTACAACATCCCGCTCGCCGTCCGGGTACGTGGCGAACTCGACGTAGCGGCCCTGGAATCGGCCTTCACCGATGTCGCGGGACGGCACGAGAGCCTGCGCACCGTGTTCGGCCAGGCCGAGGGTCAGAGCTACCAGCGGATCCTGCCGGCCGACAGCGTCCGGGTCGAGCTCCCCCTCACCCCGGCCACCGAGGACACCGTCGCCGCGCTGCTCACCGCCGAGTCCGAGCGCATCTTCGACCTGGCGGCCGATCTGCCCTTCCGCGCACGGCTGTTCAGCCTCGGTGAGCACGAGTACGTCCTCCTGGTGGTCATGCACCACATCGTCTCCGACGGCTGGTCCTACCAGCCGCTCATGCGCGACCTGAGCACCGCGTACGCGACCCGCTCGCGCGGCGAGCGCCCCGCCTGGGAGCCGCTGCCCGCCCAGTACGCGGACTACGCACTCTGGCACCGCGGCGTACTCGGTGACCCCGCGGACCGGGAGAGCGTCGCCGCACGCCAACTCGACTACTGGCAGAAGCAATTGGCCGACCTCCCGGAGGAAGTCACCCTGCCTGCCACCCGGCAGCGGCCGGCCGTCGCCTCCTACCGCGGTGCCACGCACACCGTGCACTGCTCCGAGGCCGTCCACGCCTCGCTCGCGGAGCTGGCGAGCGAGTCGGGCGCCTCGGTGTTCATGGTGGCCCAGGCGGCGGTGTCGACCCTGCTGTCGCGGTCCGGTGCCGGGCACGACATCCCGCTCGGCTCACCGATCGCCGGCCGGACGGATCAGGCGCTCGACGATCTCGTCGGGTTCTTCGTGAACACGCTGGTGCTGCGGACCGACACCAGTGGTGACCCGAGTTTCCGGGAGCTGCTGACCCGGGCCCGGGAGGCCGACCTGGCGGCCTGGAGCCACCAGGACCTGCCCTTCGACCGGCTGGTGGAGGCCCTCAACCCGGACCGCTCGGCAGCCCGGCACCCCCTGTTCCAGGTCATGCTGACGCTGACCGACGCTGCCACACCGACACTCGTCGCCGGGAACCTGGACACCGAGTCGGAGTTCACCTGGCTGCGATTCGCCAAGTTCGACGTGACGTTCTCGTTCGCGGAGCGTCGTGGGGCGGACGGGCGGCCGGGTGGGTTGGACATCACGATCGAGTATGCGACGGATTTGTATGACGCGCGGTCGGTGGAGTTGGCGGGTGAGCGGTTGGTGCGGTTGCTGGGTGCTGCGGCGTCGGCTCCGGATGTGCCGGTGGGTGATTTGGAGCTGTTGTCGGGGGGTGAGCGTGGGTTGTTGTTGGGGGAGTGGTCGGGTGCGGTGACCGGTTCTCCTGTGGGGGGTCTTGGGTCGTTGTTCGCGGCGCAGGTGGCGCGGACGCCGGATGCGGTGGCGGTGGTGGGGGAGGGGTGTGAGCTTTCCTACCGTGAGGTGGATGCGTTGGCGAACCGTGCGGCGCGGGTGCTGATGGGTGAGGGTGTGCGGCCGGGTGGTCGGGTGGCGTTGTTCCTGGAGCGCTCGGTGAGTGCTGTGGTGATGACGTTGGCGGTGGTGAAGGCGGGTGGGGTGTATGTGCCGTTGGATACCCGGTATCCGGCTGAGCGGGTGGAGTTGATTGTTGGTCAGTCGGGTGTGTCGCATGTGGTGACGGATCGGGATGCGGGTTCGTTGGTGGTGCCGGCGGGTGTGCGGGTGCTGGGTCCGGTGGTGGGTGGTGAGGGTGATGCCTCGGATCCTTCGGTTGCGGTGCATGCGGATCAGCCGGTGTATGCGATGTTCACGTCGGGTTCGACGGGCGTGCCGAAGGGTGTCGCGGTCACGCATCGCAATGTCGCCGACTTGGCCGGGCAGACGATGTACGCGAACGGTCATCACGGGCGGGTGCTGTTCCACTCGGCGATGGCGTTCGACGCCTCCACGTACGAGATGTGGGTGCCGTGGCTGAACGGCGGCACACTTGTCATCGCTCCCGCAGGACACCTCGACGCAGTGGCGTACGAGGGGCTGATCGCCGAACACGGGATCACCGCTCTCTGGTTGACGGCCGGGTTGTTCCGGGTGATGGCGGAGGAGGTTCCGGAGGCGTTCGCCGGGGTGCGTGAGGTGTGGGCCGGTGGTGATGTGGTGCCGCCGGAGGCGGTACGCCGTGTGATGGACCGGTGCCCGGAGCTCACGGTGGTCAACGGCTACGGTCCGACGGAGACCACCACCTTCGCCACCACGCACCGTATTCACCGTCCCTTGGACTACGCGGGTGCCATTCCCATCGGGGAGCCCCTGGACAATCACCGGGTCTACGTTCTGGACGAGGGGCTGCGGCTGGTTGCTCCGGGTGTTCCCGGTGAGTTGTACATCGCGGGGGCCGGCCTGGCGCAGGGGTATCTGGACCGCCCCTCGCTGACCGCGGACCGCTTCGTCGCGGACCCGTTCGGTCCCTCCGGGACGCGGATGTATCGCACCGGTGACCTCGTCCGGTGGAACCACGAAGGGTCCCTCGAGTACCTCGGCCGCGCCGACCAGCAGGTCAAACTCCGCGGCTTCCGCATCGAACTCGGCGAGATCGAGACGGCGTTGACCGCCCACGAGAGTGTGGGTCAGGCGACTGTCGTGGTCCGGGAGGACCGGCCCGGCGACAAGCGCCTCGTCGCCTACCTCGTCGCCGCCGACAGCGTCCGGATCGACACCGAGTCCGTGCGCCGCGCCATGGCCGGCACGCTCCCCGACTACATGGTCCCCTCCGCCTTCGTCGTCCTCGACGAGATCCCGCTCACCGTCAACGGCAAGGTCGACCGACGCGCCCTGCCCGCACCGGAGCTGGGTAACGACGCCACCGGGCGCGCACCCCGTGGGCCGGGCGAGGAGGTCCTGTGCGGTCTCTTCGCGGAGGTCCTCGGACTGACCTCGGTCACCATCGACGACCACTTCTTCCACCTCGGCGGGCACTCCCTGCTCGCCACCCGCCTCATCAGCCGCATCCGGCAGACCTTCGGCGTCCAGATCACGGTCAGGGACCTCTTCCAGGGCCCGACAGTGGCCGCACTGGCCGAGTACGTCGAAGCGGGCGGCGAGGAGGCCGTGCAACGCCCGGCTCTGCGGGAGGCAGTGCGGCCGGATCGGGTGCCGCTCTCCTCGGCCCAGCAGCGCCTCTGGTTCCTCCACCACCTGGAGGGGCCGTCGGCGACGTACAACATTCCGCTGTCCCTGCGCCTCACGGGCGCACTCGACACGCAAGCCCTCCAGCTCTCCCTCACCGACCTGGTCGTGCGGCACGAGTCGCTGCGCACCCTCTTCGGGATGGCGGACGACACCGCCTACCAGTGGCAGCTCCCGGGCGCCGAGGTCCGGGTGGAACTGCCCGTCATCGCGGCGGACGAGGACACGCTGGAGGCGGAACTCGGCCGGCACGCCGCGCGAAGCTTCGATCTCGAATCCGAACTGCCCTTCCGGGCCGCCCTCTTCACACTCGGGGCCGAGGAACACGTCCTGCTGGTGGTGATGCACCACATCGCCTCCGACGGCTGGTCCACCACCCCGCTGCTGCGGGACCTCACGGCCGCCTACACGGCGCGCACCCGGGGTGGCGCCCCCGCGTGGGAGCCGCTGCCGGTCCAGTACGCCGACTACACCCTCTGGCAGCAGGAACTGCTCGCGGCGGACGGTGAGCGGCAGGCGGAGTTCTGGCGCACCACGCTGGACGGGCTGCCCGACGAGGCCACCCTGCCGGCCGACCGCCCCCGCCCCGCGGTGGCCACCTACCGCGGCACCACCCACGGCGCCCACGTTCCCGCGGCGTTGCACGACGCGCTGACACGGCTGGCCCGGGAGACCGGCAGCACGCTGTTCATGGTGGCCCAGGCCGCCGTCGCCACCGCGCTGTCCCGCTCCGGCGCCGGGGAGGACATCCCGATCGGCGCCCCGATCGCGGGCCGCTCGGAGCAGTCCCTCGACGACCTGGTCGGCTTCTTCGTCAACACCCTGGTGCTGCGTACGGATCTCACGGGCGACCCGAGCTTCCGTGAACTGCTGACCCGGGTCCGGGAAGCCGATCTCGCGGCCTGGGCCCACCAGGACCTGCCCTTCGACCGGTTGGTGGAGGCCCTCAACCCCGAGCGATCCACCGCCCGGCACCCGCTCTTCCAGGTGGTCCTCACCCTTCAGGAAGCCGTCACCCCCTCCGTCGAACTCGCGGGAATCTCGGCCGAGTCGGGCTTCACGTCGTTGGACATCTCCAAGTTCGACCTGACCTTCTCCTTCCACGAGCACCGCACGGCGGACGGCAGCCCGGACGGGCTGGACATCAGGGTCGAGTACGCCACCGACCTGTACGAAGCCGGCACCGTCGAGGCAGTCACCGACCGGCTGGTCCGGCTGCTGGGCGACGCCGTCGAACGCCCCGAGATCCCGGTCGGTGAGCTGGAGTTCATCGGACCGGACGAGCGACACCAGCTGCTGGAGGGATGGAACGGCGCGGTCACCGGCTCCTGCGACGACGGGCTCGCGGAGCTGTTCACCGCGCAGGCCGCCCGCACCCCGGACGCGATCGCCCTGGTCGACGGCGACCTGGAACTGACCTATGCGGAACTGGACGCGGACGCCAACCGGCTGGCCCGCCACCTGGTGGGCCTCGGCGTCCGGCCGGAGAGCGTCGTCGCCGTCCTGATGGAGCGGTCGGCGGACCTGCTCACCGGGCTCCTCGCGGTCGTCAAGGCCGGAGGTGTCTACGCCCCGCTCAACACCGCGGACCCCGACACCCGCTTGTCGCGGATCCTCGCCGAGACCGGGGCGACGGTCCTGCTCACCGACAAGGCGCTGGCCGATCACCCGGTCGTCGCCCGGACCGCCGCCGAGACCGTCGTGCTCGACGGAACCGCGGACTTCGCCCACCTCCCGTCGACGCCCCCGGCACTGCCGGCCCATCCCGACCAGTGGCTGTACGTGATGTTCACGTCGGGCTCGACGGGCGTCCCGAAGGGCGTCGCGGTCACCCACCGCAATGTCGCGGATCTGGCCGCGCAGACGATGTACGCGAACGGCGGCCACACCCGGGTGCTCTTCCACTCGCCGCACACCTTCGACGCCTCGACGCACGAGATCTGGGTGCCGTGGCTGAACGGGGGCGCGGTCGTGGTCGCACCCCCGGGCTACCTCGACCCCGGGACCCTGGGCGGGCTGCTGACCGAGCGCGGAATCAGCTCACTCTGGTTGACGGCCGGGTTGTTCCGGGTGATGGCGGAGGAGGTTCCGGAGGCGTTCGCCGGGGTGCGTGAGGTGTGGGCCGGTGGTGACGTGGTTCCGCCCGAGGCGGTACGCCGCGTCATGGACCGCTGCCCGGAGCTCACGGTCGTCAACGGCTACGGTCCGACGGAGACCACCACCTTCGCCACCACCCACCGCATCCACCGCCCCCTCGACTACCCGGGCGCCATCCCCATCGGCGAGCCACTCGACAACCACCGGGTCTACGTGGTGGACGAGGGACTGCGGCTCGTGCCCCCGGGTACCCCCGGCGAGCTGTACATCGCCGGTGCCGGCCTCGCCCGTGGCTACCTCGGCCGGCCGGGCATGACGGCGGAGCGCTTCGTCGCGGACCCGTTCGGTGCGCCCGGGACGCGGATGTACCGGACGGGCGACCTCGTCCGCTGGAACAATGAGGGATCAGTCGAGTACCTCGGCCGCGCCGACCAGCAGGTCAAGCTCCGCGGCTTCCGCATCGAACTCGGCGAGGTCGAGACGGCGTTGGCCGCCCACGAGAGTGTGGGGCAGGCGACCGTCGTGGTCCGGGAGGACCGGCCCGGCGACAAGCGCCTGGTCGCCTACCTCGTCGCCACCGAAGGCGCCAGGATCGATGTGGCCGAACTGCGGGGGAACGTCGCGGCAGCCCTGCCCGAGTACATGGTCCCGTCCGCCTTCGTCGTCCTCGACGAAATCCCCCTCACCACCAACGGCAAGGTGGACCGACGCGCCCTGCCCGCGCCCCAGGTCGCCCACGCCACCAACGGGCGCGCGCCGCGCACACCGCAGGAAGAAGTGCTCTGCGGTCTCTTCGCGGCCGTTCTCGGACTGCCGTCGGTCACCATCGACGACCACTTCTTCCACCGGGGCGGCCACTCGGTGCTGGGCACCCGGCTGATCAGCCGCATCCGGCGGGCGTTCGGCGTCCAGCTCGGCGTGAAGGACCTGTTCCGCAACCCGACGGTGCTCGCCCTCTCGGAGTGCGTCACCGCGGGCAGCGGCGAACTGCCCCGGCCGGCCCTGATGCCCGAGGAGCGGCCGGAGATCATTCCGCTCTCCTCGGCCCAGCAGCGGCTGTGGTTCCTCGACCAGATGGAAGGCCCGTCCGCCACCTACAACATCCCCCTCGCCCTGCGCCTCAAGGGCGCCCTCGATCACCGGGCCCTCGAACTGGCCCTCACCGACCTCACCACCCGACACGAAGGCCTGCGCACCGTCTTCCCCACCCACGAGGGCACCCCCCACCAGCACGTCCTGCCCCCGGCCACCACCGATCTCCCGTTGATCGACACCACCGAGGAGACGCTCACCGCGCGACTGGCCGACCTCTCGGCGGCCACCTTCGACCTGGCCGTCCAGCCCCCCATCCGCACCCATCTGCTCTCGCTCGGCGAGCAGGAGCACATCCTGCTGGTGGTCATCCACCACATCGCCTCCGACGGCTGGTCCAACGGACCGCTCTTCCGCGACCTGGCCACCGCCTACGAGGCCCGCACCGAGGGCGCCGCCCCGGCGTGGGAGCCGCTGCCGGTCCAGTACGCCGACTACTCCCTCTGGCAGCAACGGCTCCTGGGCAGTGACAAGGAGCGCCAACTCGACTACTGGCGCACCGTATTGGCCGAACTGCCGGAGGAGGCCACGCTCCCGGCCGACCGGCCCAGGCCGGCCACCGCGTCCAACCGGGGCACCACCCACACCGTGCACTGCCCGGCCGGCCTGCACAGCTCACTCACCTCGCTGGCCCAGGACACCGGCAGCACCCTGTTCATGGTGGCCCAGGCGGCGGTGTCGACCCTGCTGTCGCGGTCCGGTGCCGGGCACGACATCCCGCTCGGCTCACCCGTCGCCGGACGCACCGACCCGGCCCTCGACGACCTCGTCGGGTTCTTCGTGAACACGCTGGTGCTGCGGACCGACACCAGCGGTGACCCGAGCTTCCGGGAGCTGCTGACCCGGGTCCGGGAGGCCGACCTGGCGGCCTGGAGCCACCAGGACCTGCCCTTCGACCGGCTGGTGGAGGCCCTCAACCCCGAGCGCACCACCGCCCGGCACCCCCTCTTCCAGGTCATGCTCACCGTCGGCGACATGTCGGCCGAGGCCCCCGAACTCCCGGGGCTGGAAGCGGCGTACGAGTTCTCCAAGGTGGAGATCGCCAAGTTCGACCTGACCTTCGGCTTCGCGGAGCGTCGTGGGGCGGACGGGCGGCCGGGTGGGTTGGACATCACGATCGAGTATGCGACGGATTTGTATGACGCGCGGTCGGTGGAGTTGGCGGGTGAGCGGTTGGTGCGGTTGCTGGGTGCTGCGGCGTCGGCTCCGGATGTGCCGGTGGGTGATTTGGAGCTGTTGTCGGGGGGTGAGCGTGGGTTGTTGTTGGGGGAGTGGTCGGGTGCGGTGACCGGTTCTCCTGTGGGGGGTCTTGGGTCGTTGTTCGCGGCGCAGGTGGCGCGGACGCCGGATGCGGTGGCGGTGGTGGGGGAGGGGTGTGAGCTTTCCTACCGTGAGGTGGATGCGTTGGCGAACCGTGCGGCGCGGGTGCTGATGGGTGAGGGTGTGCGGCCGGGTGGTCGGGTGGCGTTGTTCCTGGAGCGCTCGGTGAGTGCTGTGGTGATGACGTTGGCGGTGGTGAAGGCGGGTGGGGTGTATGTGCCGTTGGATACCCGGTATCCGGCTGAGCGGGTGGAGTTGATTGTTGGTCAGTCGGGTGTGTCGCATGTGGTGACGGATCGGGATGCGGGTTCGTTGGTGGTGCCGGCGGGTGTGCGGGTGCTGGGTCCGGTGGTGGGTGGTGAGGGTGATGCCTCGGATCCTTCGGTTGCGGTGCATGCGGATCAGCCGGTGTATGCGATGTTCACGTCGGGTTCGACGGGCGTGCCGAAGGGTGTCGCGGTCACGCATCGCAATGTCGCCGACTTGGCCGGGCAGACGATGTACGCGAACGGTCATCACGGGCGGGTGCTGTTCCACTCGGCGATGGCGTTCGACGCCTCCACGTACGAGATGTGGGTGCCGTGGCTGAACGGCGGCACACTTGTCATCGCTCCCGCAGGACACCTCGACGCAGTGGCGTACGAGGGGCTGATCGCCGAACACGGGATCACCGCTCTCTGGTTGACGGCCGGGTTGTTCCGCGTCATGGCGGAGGAGGTTCCGGAGGCGTTCGCCGGGGTGCGTGAGGTGTGGGCCGGTGGTGATGTGGTGCCGCCGGAGGCGGTACGCCGTGTCATGGACCGCTGCCCGGAGCTCACCGTGGTCAACGGCTACGGTCCGACGGAGACCACCACCTTCGCCACCACCCACCGCATCCACCGCCCCCTCGACTACCCGGGTGCCATTCCCATCGGGGAGCCCCTGGACAACCACCGGGTCTACGTTCTGGACGAGGGGCTGCGGCTGGTTGCTCCGGGTGTTCCCGGTGAGTTGTACATCGCGGGGGCCGGCCTGGCGCAGGGGTATCTGGACCGCCCCTCGCTGACCGCGGACCGCTTCGTCGCGGACCCGTTCGGTTCCTCCGGGACGCGGATGTATCGCACCGGTGACCTCGTCCGGTGGAACCACGAAGGGTCCCTCGAGTACCTCGGCCGTGCCGACCAGCAGGTCAAACTCCGCGGCTTCCGCATCGAACCGGGCGAGATCGAGACCGTCCTCGTCGGGCAGCCGGGGGTGGCCCAGGCGACTGTCGTGGTCCGGGAGGACCGGCCCGGCGACAAGCGCCTCGTCGCCTACCTCACCGCGGCGGACGGCGAACGGGTGGAGCCCGGGGACGTACAGCGGCAGGTGTCCGGGCTGCTGCCCGACTACATGGTCCCCTCCGCCTTCGTCGTCCTCGACGAGATCCCGCTCACCGTCAACGGCAAGGTCGACCGACGCGCCCTGCCCGCACCGCAGATCGTCAACGATGCCACCGGGCGCGCACCGCGCACCGCCAAGGAAGAAGTCCTGTGCGGTCTCTTCGCGGAGGTCCTCGGACTGACCTCGGTCACCATTGACGACCACTTCTTCCACCTCGGCGGGCACTCGCTCCTCGCCACCCGGCTCGCGGGCCGGATCCGCACCGTACTCGGGGTCGAGCTCTCCGTGGCGACCCTCTTCGAAAACCCGATCGTGGCCACGCTCGTCGAGAAGCTCGACGGCGCCGCGGCCGCGCGGCCCAAACTTCGGCCGATGCGCCGGATGGGAGTGACCAAGTGATTCCCTTGTCCTTCGCCCAGCAGCGGCTGTGGTTCATCGCCCAGATGGAAGGGCCCTCGACCACCTACAACATCCCGCTCGCCGTGCGGCTGAACGGTGAACTCGACCGCCCGGCGCTCCAGTCGGCGCTCCTGGACCTGGTCGGCAGACACGAGAGCCTGCGCACCCTCTTCCCCGACCAGGACGGCACCCCGTATCAGCGCATCCTCGCCGAGGACGAGGTGGAGCTCGCACTGGAGGTAGTCCCGGCCGACGCCGCGACGTTGCCGGCCGTCCTCGCACAGGAGTCCGCCCAGGTCTTCCACCTCGCGGTCGATCTGCCGGTCCGGGCGCGCCTGATCGCACTCGGCGAGCAGGAGCACGTCCTGCTCATCGTGATGCACCACATCGTGTCGGACGGCGGCTCGACCGCGCCCCTGCTCCAGGACCTCGCCACCGCCTACGAGGCACGGGTCCGGGGCGCTGCCCCCGACTGGGAGCCGCTGCCGGTCCAGTACGCCGACTACACCCTGTGGCAGCAGGAACTGCTCGGCGAGGGCGACGACCCGGAGAGCGCCGGATCACGGCAACTGGACTTCTGGCAGCAGGCGCTGGCGGACCTGCCGGAGGAGGGGACGCTGCCGGCCGACCGTCCGCGCCCGGCCTCGGCCTCGTACGTGGGAGCCACCTGCGACGCCCGCCTGCCCGCCGACGTCCATACCGGGCTGACGCACCTCGCACGGGAGTCCGGCGCCACGCTGTTCATGGCGGTGCAGGCCGCCGTCGCGACCGCCCTCTCGCGCTCCGGCGCCGGCCTCGACATAGCGATCGGCTCCCCGGTGTCGGGGCGCATCGACGAAGCACTCGACGGACTGGTCGGCTTCTTCGTCAACACCCTGGTGCTGCGTACGGACGTCACGGGCGACCCCAGCTTCCGTGAACTGCTGTCCAGGGTCCGCAGAACGGATCTGGCCGCCTGGGACAACCAGGACCTGCCCTTCGACCGGCTGGTCGAGGTGCTGAACCCCGAGCGCTCCGCCTCCCGCCACCCGCTCTTCCAGGTGATGCTCACCATGGGCGAAGCCGGTTCGGACGTCATCGGGTTCCCGGGGCTCGACGCCCGTACCGAGTACAGCGCCCTGCAGATCGCCAAGTTCGACCTGACGTTCGGCTTCGCCGAGCACCGCACCCGCGACGGCCGGCCGGACGGCCTGGACATCACCATCGAGTACGCCACCGATCTCTACGACGCCCGGACGATCGAGGCGCTCATGGCGCGGCTGAACCGGCTGCTGGAGGCCGTGGTCACCTCGCCCGACACCCCGCTGTCCGTCCTCGACCTGCTCGGCGAGCACGAGCGGCGGCTGCTCCTGGAGGAGCGGAGCGGCGCCGCCACCGGCTCGTCCGGGAAGAGCCTGGCGGAGCTGTTCGCCGCGCAGGCCGCCCGCACCCCGGACGCCATAGCCCTGGTGGACGAGGACCACGACCTGACGTTCGCCGAACTCGACGAGGTCACCAACCGGCTGGCCCACCACCTCATCAACCTCGGGATCCGGCAGCACGACGTGGTCGCCGTCCTGATGGAGCGCTCGACCGACCTGCTCACCGCTCTGCTCTCCGTGGTCAAGGCCGGGGCCGTGTACGCCCCGCTGAACACCACCGACCCCGACAGCCGGCTCGTCCAGATCCTCGCCGACACCCGGGCACCGGTCCTGCTCACCGACCAGGCCCTGTCGGACCACCAGGTCGTCCTGGACGCCGACGCGCAGGTCGTCGTCCTGGGCGCCGCCACCGACCTCGGCCACCTTCCCGCCACCGCTCCGGCGTACGCCATCCACCCCGACCAGCCCGTCTACGCGATGTTCACGTCGGGTTCGACGGGGGTACCGAAGGGCGTCGCGGTCACCCACCGCAATGTCGCGGACCTGGCCGCCCAGACCATGTACGCGAACGACAGCCACCGGCGCGTGCTGTTCCACTCACCGGCCGCCTTCGACGCCTCCACGTACGAGATCTGGGTGCCGTGGCTGAACGGCCGCACGGTCGTGGTGGCACCGCGCGGCCATCTCGCCCCGGCCGACTACCAGCGGCTGCTGGCCGAACACCGGATCACCGCGCTCTGGCTGACGGCCGGGCTGTTCCGGGTGATGGCGGAGGAGGCGCCCGAGGCGTTCGCCGGGGTGCGTGAGGTGTGGGCCGGTGGTGATGTGGTGCCGCCGGAGGCGGTACGCCGTGTCATGGACCGCTGCCCGGATCTGACGGTCGTCAACGGCTACGGTCCGACGGAGACCACCACCTTCGCCACCACCCACCGCATCCACCGCCCCCTCGACTACCCGGGTGCCATTCCCATCGGGGAGCCCCTGGACAACCACCGCGTCTACGTCCTCGACGCCGCCCTGCAACTCGCCGCTCCCGGCGCACCCGGCGAGCTGTACATCGCGGGCGCCGGCCTGGCACAGGGATACCTCAACCGCGCCTCGCTGACGGCGGAGCGCTTCGTCGCCGACCCGTTCGGTGCGCCCGGGACGCGGATGTACCGGACGGGCGACCTCGTCCGCTGGAACATCGAGGGATCAGTCGAGTACCTCGGCCGTGCCGACCAGCAGGTCAAGCTCCGCGGCTTCCGCATCGAACTCGGCGAGATCGAGACGGCGTTGGCCGCCCACGAGACGGTGGGGCAGGCGACCGTCGTCGTACGGGAGGACCGGCCCGGCGACAAACGGCTCGCCGCCTACCTCGTCGCCGCCGACGGCGCCCGGATCGACGCCGACGCCGTGCACCGCGAGATCTCCGGCGCGCTCCCGGAGTACATGGTCCCGTCCGCCTTCGTGGTCCTCGACGAGATTCCCCTCACCACCAACGGCAAGGTCGACCGACGCGCCCTGCCCGCACCCCTGTTGAGCGCCGACGCGGGGGGCCGCCCGCCCAGGACGCCCGCCGAGGAAGTCCTGTGCGGTCTCTTCGCGGCCGTTCTCGGACTGCCGTCGGTCACCATCGACGACCACTTCTTCCGGCGCGGCGGGCACTCCCTGCTCGCCACCCGCCTCGTCAGCCGCATCCGCGCCGTGTGGGACACCGAGATCACCATCCGGGACCTGTTCCAGTACGCGACGGTCGCGCAGCTGGCCGAGCGGATCGCGGCCGAGGGCAGCGGGGAGCGGCGGCCGGCGCTGATGCCCCAGGAGCGGCCGGAGCGCGTCCCGCTCTCCTCCGCCCAGCAGCGGCTGTGGTTCCTCGACCAGATGGAAGGCCCGTCCGCCACCTACAACATCCCCCTCGCCCTGCGCCTCAAGGGCCCCCTCGACCACCCGGCACTCCAGCTGGCCCTCACCGACCTCACCACCCGCCACGAAGGCCTGCGCACCGTCTTCCCCACCCACCAGAGCGCCCCGCACCAGCACGTCCTGCCCCCGGCCACCACCGACCTCCCCCTGATCAACACCACCGAGGAGGCACTCCCGGAGCAACTGGCCGCCGAGGCCGGCCGGACCTTCGACCTGGCGGCCGAACTTCCCTACCGGGCGCGGCTGCTGAAGCTCGGGGCCGAGGACCACGTACTCCTGCTCGTGATCCACCACATCGCCTCCGACGGCTGGTCCAACGGACCGCTCTTCCGCGACCTGGCCACCGCCTACGAGGCCCGCACCGAGGGCGCCGTCCCCGGATGGGAGCCGCTGCCGGTCCAGTACGCCGACTACTCCCTCTGGCAGCAACGGCTCCTGGAGCGCGACGAGAACCGTCAGCTCGACCACTGGCGCGGGGTGCTCGCCGACCTGCCGGAGGAGGCCACGCTCCCCACCGACCACGCCCGCCCCGCCGTCGCCTCCAACCGGGGCCGCACCCACGCCGTGCACTGCCCCGCCGAACTGCACACCGCCCTGATGTCGCTGGCCCAGGACACCGGGACCACGTTCTTCATGGTCGCCCAGGCGGCCGTCGCGACACTGCTGGCGCGGTCCGGCGCGGGGCACGACATCCCGCTCGGCTCACCCGTCGCCGGACGCACCGACCAGAAGCTCGACGACCTCGTCGGCTTCTTCGTCAACACCCTCGTACTGCGCACGGACACCAGCGGTGACCCGACCTTCCGGGAGCTGCTGACCCGGGTCAGGGAGACCGACCTCGCCGCGTGGGCCCACCAGGACCTGCCCTTCGACCGGCTCGTCGAAGCACTCAACCCCGAGCGCACCACCGCCCGGCATCCCCTCTTCCAGATCATGCTCACCGTCGGCGACACCAGCAACGAGGCCCCCCGGCTCGCCGGGCTGGAGAGCGAGTTCGCCGCCCCGCCGGTCTCCGTGGCGAAGTTCGACCTCACCTTCGCCTTCGCCGAGAACCGCACCGCGGACGGCCGCCCCGATGGCCTCGACATCCTGATCGAATACACCACCGACCTCTACGAGGCACGCACCATCGAGGCCACGGCGGACCGCCTGGTCCGGCTCCTCACCGGGGCCGTGGCAAGCCCCGATCTGCCGCTCGCGGAGCTGGAGACGGTCTCCGCGGACGAGCGGGCCAGGCTGCGGGAGTGGAGCGGCGCGCAGTCGCCCGCGCCGGGCCTCGGACTCGACGGACTGTTCACCCGACAGGCCGCCCGCACACCGCACTCGGTGGCGCTGGTCCACGAGGAGCAGCAGGTCACGTACCAGGAGCTGGACATCTGGTCCAACCGGCTGGCCCGCCACCTGACCGCGCGCGGGGTCACCCCGGGCAGCATCGTCGCCATCCACCTGGAGCGTTCCCCGCAGCTCATCGCGTCGCTGCTCGCCGCCCTCAAGGCCGGGGCCGGATACACCCTGCTCGACCCGCAGTTCCCGGCCGACCGGCTGAACACCGTGCTCGGGCAGACCGGTCCGGCGGCGCTGGTCACCCAGGCCCACCTGACGGCCCTGTCGACCCCGGCCACCGTCGTCGACCTGACCGCGGAGATCCCCGCGATCAGCGGACTGCCCGGGACACCGGTGGAGACGGGCGGGCACCCCGAGTCCATCGCCTGCGTGATGTTCACCTCCGGGTCGACCGGACTCCCCAAGGGCGTCGCGGCCTCGCACCGGGCACTGGCCGCCACCTTCATCGGCCCCGACTACCTGGACTTCGGACCGGAGCAGACCTATCTGCAGAGCTCGCCGGTGTCCTGGGACGCCTTCGCCCTGGAGGTCTTCGGACCGCTCCTGCACGGCGGCGTCTGCGTCCTGCAGCCCGGCCAGCACACCGACCCGCACCAGATCGCGGAGCTCGTCGAGCGGCACGGGGTCACCACCCTGCAGATGTCGGCGAGCCTGTTCAACCACATGCTCGACGAGCACCCGGTGGTGTTCGCCCGGATCAAGGAGGCGATGACCGCCGGTGAGGCGGCCTCGCCCGCCCACACCGCCAAGGCCTTGGCCGACCACCCCCACCTCCACCTGGTCAACGGCTACGGGCCGGCCGAGAGCATGGGCTTCACCACCGCCCACACCCTCACCCGGCCGGCACCCGCCATCCCGATCGGACGGCCGATCACCGGCAAGCACGCCTACGTGCTGGACGAGAACCTCCGGCTGCTGCCGCCGGGTGTCCCCGGGGAGCTCTACGTCGCCGGACACGGCCTCGCCCACGGCTACATCGGACAGCCCGCACTGAGCGCGGAACGCTTCGTCGCCGACCCGCACGGTGCACCCGGATCGCGGATGTACCGGACCGGCGACCTGGCCCGCTGGAGCCAGGACGGTGCGCTGGAGTATTTCGGCCGGGCCGACCAGCAGATCAAGTTGCGGGGTTTCCGCATCGAGCCGGGTGAGATCGAATCGGCACTGGTGCGGCACCCCTCCCTCGCGCAGGTGGCGGTGCTGATCCGGGAGGACCGGCCCGGTGACAAGCGCCTGGTGGCGTACGTGGTGCCCACCGAGGGCAGTCGGCCCGACGTCGCCGAGCTGCGCCGGCACGCGGTCGCGGCGCTGCCCGAGTACATGGTGCCGGCGACCATCGTGCCGCTGGACGCGCTGCCCCTGACGGTCAACGGCAAGCTCGACCGCCGCGCCCTGCCCGAACCGCCGCAGGCCGACACCGGCGGCGGCCGGGCACCGCGCACCCCCGCGGAGGAAGTCCTGTGCGGCCTCTTCGCGGCCACCCTCGGAGTGCAGTCGGTCACCATCGACGACCACTTCTTCCAACTGGGTGGCCACTCACTGCTCGCCACCCGGCTGATCGGCCGGATCCGCGGTATCTGGGAGACCCGGGTCACCATCCGGGACCTGTTCCAGTACCCGACGCCCGCGCTGCTCGCCGAACACATCGCCTCGAACACGAGCGGCGACCCGATGGAGACGCTGCTGCCGATCCGGGCCGCGTCCCCCGCCGCCCCCGAGGCCCCGCTGTTCTGCGTCCACGCGATCTCCGGGATGAGCTGGTCGTACGCCGGACTGCTCAAGCACATCGGCGGGCGGCGGCCGCTGATCGGCCTGCAGGCGAAGGAGCTGACGAGCCCGACGGACCGGCCGGCCGGTATCGAGGAGATGGCCGACGGCTATGTGACCGAGATCCGCTCGGTCCAGGCCCACGGCCCCTACCACCTGCTCGGCTGGTCGTTCGGTGGTCTCGTGGCACACGCGATCGCGGCCCGGCTGGAGGAACAGGGTGAGGAGGTGGCCCTCCTGGCGCTGCTCGACTCCTACCCGCTGCCCGACGGCTTCCGGCCGCCCGCCATCACCGGCCGCGAGGTGCTGACCGCCCTGCTCGGGGGCCGTGGCGCCGAACTCGACGTGCGGTGCGCCCGGAGCGCCCCGGACACGGAGGAGCTGGCCGCCGTACTGCGCGCCGAGGACGCGATCCTGGGCGCACTGGAGCCGGCCCAGGCCGCCGCGGTCGTCGCCGCCACGGCCGGGAACCTGGAGATGCGCTACCGGTACGTTCCGCAGCGGCGGTTCGGCGGCGACACGGTGTTCTTCAACGCCGCCCGCACACCGGCCGCGGCGACCGGTGCCGACTCCTGGGCACCCCATGTCCTGGGCCGGGTCGAGGAGCACGACATCGACTGCGCGCACTGGGACATGACCACCGCCGAGCCCCTGCGCGAGATCGGAAAGGTGCTGGCCGAGGAGTTGCGCGGAGTGCGTCACTGATCGAGGCCGGCCGTTCGCACGAAAGACCCTGACCACACCACCCCACAGGTGCCCGGGACCGCTACGACGGCGGACCCGGGCACCTGTCCGTGCGCGGCCGTCAGCGGCCCCCAAGTTGCCCGCGGGCTGCCGCTCATGCCGCCGGGCGGCAGGTTCCGGCCTGCATAGCGTGAAGCCATCCGCAGGCCACGGCTCCCGGCAACAGAAAGTCAAGGAAATGGTTGATCATTCCGGCTGGCGTGTCGGGGTAGCTTCAGCCCCCGTCCACCACGGTGAGATCCTGCAAGGCGTGTTCACCGGTGACAGCGGGCTCACCCGAGGTCTCGTCACTCTTCCCTGCACCATTCACGCGACCCGTGCGACGTTCATCCCCGCTCCCGGCGACGAGGTCACCGTCACGCCGGCCTGGAAGGGCAAGGCCCGGCGCGCGGCCGAACTCGCGGTCCGCGCCGTGACACCGCCGGGCGCCGAGCCGGCGGGCGGTCACCTCGACCTCACCGGTGACGTACCGCTGTGCCGGGGCTTCGGCTCGTCCACGAGCGATGTGCTCGCGGCCATCTGGGCGGTCAAGGACGCCTTCGTCAGCCCGCTGCCGCCGCAGGAGGTCGCCAGGATCGCGGTGCGCGCCGAGACCGCGTCCGACTCCCTGATGTTCGAGGAGTCCACCGTCCTGTTCGCCCAGCGCGAGGGCAGGGTGATCGAGGACTTCGGCTACCGGATGCCGGCCCTGCGGATCCTCGGCTTCGGCTCGCGGCCCGAGGGCGGCGGGCGGGGCGTGGACACGCTGGCCTTCTCGCCGGCCCGCTACGGGCAGGACGAGATCGACCTCTTCACCCGGCTGCAGTCGATGCTCCGGGAGGCCATCCAGATGAAGGACGTGGCCCTGCTGGGATCGGTGGCCACAGCCAGCACGGAGATCAACCAGCGCCATCTGCCGATCCCGGAGCTCGACCGCATCCGTGACATCGCGCGGACCACCGGAGCCGTCGGGATACAGGCGGCGCACAGCGGGGACATCGCCGGACTCCTCTTCGACCGGGACGACCCCGAGGTCGAGGCGCGGACCGACACGGCCCAGGACCTCCTGCAAGAGCTCGGAATTCACGAGCAGTGGAACTACACAACGGGTGACTGACATGACGACGACGACTCTGCCCAAGGCTCACTCCTCGATCGTGGAGGCGACGGAGCTGCCACGCATCATCAAGGTGAGCGACAACCTCTACGCGGCCGCCTTCAGCCTGATGAAGCTGCTGCCCGCCCGCTACATACTCGACCGCGCCGAGGCCGCCGGCCTGATCTCCCCCGGCACCCGGATCATCGAGACCTCCTCCGGCACCTTCGCCCTGGGCCTGGCCATGGTCTGCCGTCTGCGCGGCTACCCGCTGACCATCGTCGGCGACTCGGCGATCGACCGCGATCTGCGCACCAGGCTCGAAATGCTCGGTACGACGGTGGAGATCGTCGAGCACACCGGCCAGGCCGGCGGCATCCAGGGCGCACGGCTCGCCCGTGTGGAGGAGCTGCGCCGGCAGGACCCGGAGGCCTTCGTCCCCGGCCAGTACGACAACCCCGACAACCCCGGCGCGTACGGCGTCGTCGCCGACCTGATCGGGGACACCGTCGGCGCCGTGGACTGCCTGGTGGGCCCGGTGGGTTCGGGCGGCTCCACCGGCGGACTCGCCGCCGCGCTGCGCCAGACCGGCCCCGCAATGCACCTGGTCGGCGTGGACACCCAGGGCAGCATCATCTTCGGCAGCCCGGACGGGCCGCGCACGCTGCGCGGACTCGGCAGCAGCATCCACCCGGGCAACGTCAGCCACACCGCCTACGACGAGGTCCACTGGGTGACCGCCCCCGAGGCGTTCCACGCGACCCACGAGCTCTACCGCGCACACGGCCTGTTCATGGGCCCGACCAGCGGCGCTTCCTTCCAGGTGGCGTCCTGGTGGGCCGAGCAGAACCCGGAAAGCACCGTCGTGATGGTGCTCCCGGACGAGGGCTACCGCTACCAGTCCACGGTCTACAACGACACCTGGCTGAGCGAGCAGGGGATCGTCCCCGCCCCCGCCGCCGGCGGCCCCCGCACCGTCGAACACCCGCTGGACGCCACCGCCGCCTGGTCCCGGCTGCTGTGGGCCCGCCGCGGCTTCGACGACGTGGTGATGCCGGTGGTCGGCTCATGAGCGAGCGCCTGCTGCTCCTGGTGGAGAGCAACACCACCGGTACGGGACGGCTGTTCGCGCGGCGCGCGGCCGAGCTGGGTGTGGTGCCGGTGCTGCTCTGCGCCGACCCGGGCCGCTACCCGTACGCCGCCGAGGACCGGCTGCGGACGGTCGTCGTGGACACCTCCGACGAGTCCGCGCTGTGGGCGGCCGTCCGGGCGCTGGAGGCCGAGGCCACCGTCGCGGGCGTCCTGACCAGCTCCGAGTACTACGTACCCACCGCCGCCGCACTGGCGTACCGGCTCGGGCTGCCCGGCCCGTCGGCCGAGGCCGTGCGGGCCTGCCGCGACAAGGCCGAGCAGCGCCGGGCCCTGACCGGCGCGGGCGTCGGCTCGGCGGACTTCGCCGTCGTCTCCGAGGTGGCAGGCGCGATCGACGCGGCCCGCGGCATCGGACTGCCCGTGGTGGTCAAACCGGTGCAGGGGTCGGGGAGTCTGGGCGTACGGCTCTGCGCGGACCTCGACGAGGTCGCCGAGCACGCCGGGACGCTGCTGGCGGCCACCGTCAACGAGCGCGGCATCACCGCACCGGGCCGGATCCTGGTCGAGCAGTACCTGACAGGTCCGGAGTTCTCCGTCGAGGTGTTCGGCACCGAAGCCGTCGTCACCGTCGCCAAACACGTCGGGCCGCTCCCGGTGTTCGTCGAGACCGGCCACGACGT
Organism: Streptomyces sp. NBC_01260; assembly: GCF_036226405.1. NCBI lineage: Bacteria > Bacillati > Actinomycetota > Actinomycetes > Kitasatosporales > Streptomycetaceae > Streptomyces > Streptomyces sp. NBC_01260. The sequence continues at coordinate 7,443,802 of NZ_CP108464.1, forward strand.
ACCGGCCGCGCTCCCCGGCGAGCAGGAGATCGCGCTGCGCGAGACCGCGGTACGCGCGGTGCGGGCGCTCGGCCTCGGCTGGGGCGCCGCCCATGTGGAACTGCGGCTGACCGGGACCCGGACCGCCCAGGTCATCGAGGTCAACCCCCGGCTGGCCGGCGGCATGATCCCCGAACTGGTCCGCAGGGCCTGCGGGATCGACCTCGTACGGGCCCAGGTGCTCGCCGCGCTCGGCGCCGCTCCCGAACTGGAGCGCGGCGGATACGCCCGCGCCTCGATCCGGTTCCTCACCTGCGCACAGGACGGCATCCTGGCGCCGTCCGCCGCACTGGACGACGCCGTGCACCGGGCCCGCACCGTACCGGGCACCGTCGAGGCGCTGCTCTACCGCGTCCCCGGTGAACCGGTCGGCCCCGCCGAGGACTTCCGGGGCCGCGTCGGCCACGTCATCGCCGTCGCCGACCGCTCGGGACGGGCGGCCGAAGCAGCCGACCGGGCCGTGGCCCTGCTCGGTGAGGCCGTGTCCTACGCGGATCTGCACACAGAGGAGGCATACGCATGACCACAGCTCCGGCACTCGGCGTCGACACCGGCCGGCTCAAGGCCGCGCTCGACGCCGAGGCGCACCGCATCGTCTACGACCAGTACCTGCCGGACACCGCCGACGGGCTCGGCGAGGAGCTGCGCTGCATCAGCGAGGTCGACCGCGCCCACCTGATCATGCTCACCGAGCGCGGGATCGTCGACGCCGACCGGGCCGCCGCCCTGCTGCGCGCCATCGAGGAGCTGCGCGGGCAGGACTTCGCACCGGTCCGCTCCCGGCCGATGCCGCGTGGCGTCTATCTGGCGTACGAGGGGCACCTCATCGAGCAGCTGGGCGACCGGACCGGTGGCATCCTGCACACCGGCCGCTCGCGCAACGACCTCAACGCCACCACCACCCGGCTGAAGACCCGCGGCCCCTTCCTGGCGCTGCTCGACGCGGTCGACCGGCTGGCGGGGGTGCTCCTGGCGAAGGCCGAGGAGTACCGGGACGTGGTCATGCCCGCCTACACCCACGGCCAGCCCGCGGTGCCGATCAGCTACGGCCACTACCTCGCCGGCGTCGCCGGCGCCGTACTGCGCGCGTACGAGTCGCTGCTGGACGCCGGACGCCAGATCGACGTCAACCCGCTGGGAGCCGGCGCGATCGGCGGGACCTCCGTCCCCATCGACCCCCGGCGCACCGCCGAGCTCCTCGGCTTCAGCTCCGCCGCGCCCAACTCGGTCGACGCGGTGGCCTCCCGCGACTTCGTCCTGGACCTGCTGTCCGCGTCCGCCGTCCTCGGGGTAGCACTGGCCAGGGCGGGCCGGGACCTGAGCACCTGGACTTCGGAGGAGTTCGGGCTGCTGCGGGTGGGCGACACCCTCGTCGGGTCCAGCTCGATGATGCCGCAGAAGCGCAACCCGTTCCTGCTCGAACACATCCAGGGCCGGTCCAGCGCGAGCCTCGGCGCCTTCGTCGGCGCGGCGACCGCCATGACCACCGGCGGCTACACCAACGCCATCGCGGTCGGCACCGAGGCCGTGCGGCACCTGTGGCCCGGACTGAGCGGCACCACCGACGCGGTGACGCTGCTGAGCCTGGTGGTCGCGGGCACCGAACCGGAGCGCGAACGCATGACGGACCGGGCCGTGGACGGCTTCACCTCGGCCACCTACCTGGCGGAACGGCTCGTGCTGGACGGGATGCCGTTCCGGGCCGCGCACCACCTGGTGGGCGAGACCGTGCTCGGCGCCCTGGACTCCGGCCGGTCGCTGGAGGACGCGGCCCGCTTCACCGCCGTCGACGACGGCGGACTGGCCCCCGACCGGGTGGCCGAGGCGTGCGCCCACGGCGGCGGACCCGGCTCCACGGCCGACGGGATACGCGCTCTGGCGACCGGGCGGGACGTACTGAAGGCCGAGCTGACCGAGCGGCGCACCCGCTGGTCGGACGGGAGCGCGCTGCTGACGCAGGCCGTACTCAAGGCGGTGACGTCATGAGCGCCCGGCTGACCGAACGCGAGGCCGGCACGGACCGGACACCGCCGCCGCGCGGCGGACTGCGCGGCAACCGCGACTTCCGGCTGCTGTGGACAGGCGAGACGACCAACCGCGTCGGCATCAACATCACTGCCGTCGCCATGCCGATGGTCGCCACGGTGACCCTCCACGAGAGCGTCTTCTCGGTGAGTCTGCTGGCCGCCGCCCCCTGGCTGCCCTGGCTGCTGATCGGCCTGCCGGCCGGCGCCTGGGTGGACCGGATGCGACGACGGCCGATCATGCAGATCTGCAACCTGGTCCCGCTCGTGCTCCTGGCGAGCGTCCCGGTCGCGGGCTGGCTCGGGATCCTGACGATGACCCAACTGCTGGCCGTGGCGTTGGTCAACGGGTTCGCCGCGGTCTTCTTCGGGATCTCCTACAAGGTCTACGTGCCCTCCATCGTCGAGCCCGAGGACCTCCAGGAGGCCAACGCCAAGCTTCAGGGCAGTGAGTCGGTCGCCCAGGTCGCGGGGCTGGGCGGGGGCGGCCTGCTCGCCCAGGCCTTCGGCGCCACCTCCGGTCTCCTCGCCAACTCGGCGACGTTCCTCGTCTCGGCGCTCTGCCTGTCCGGCATCCGAAGCAAGGAGCCGGTCCCGGAGAAACCCGCCGAACGGCCGGCCCTGGTGCAGGACATCAAGGAGGGGCTCCGGTTCGCCTTCAAGGACCCCTACCTGCGGGTGCTCACCCTGTACGGCACCGCCACCAACCTGGTGCTCACGGCCGAGGCGGCGGTCCTGCCGTACTTCATCCTCCGCGGACTCGGGATACCCGAAGGCGCCACCGGATGGCTCCTCGCGTCGAGCAGCATCGGCGGCATCCTCGGGGCCACCACCGCGAAACGCGTGATCGCACGGTTCGGCTCGGCCCGCGGACTGCTGGTCGCCACGGTCCTCAGCGCCCCGTTCGCCCTGCTCATCCCGCTGACCAACAAGGACTGGAGACTGTCCGCCCTGGTGGTCGGGAGCGCCGTGCTCTCGCTCGGCGTGGTGCTCGCCAACGTGATCCAGGGAGCGTTCCGCCAGCGCTACTGTCCGCCCCAGCTGCTCGGCCGTGTCTCGGCCAGCATCTCGGTCGCGAACTTCGGCGTCATTCCCATCGGTTCAGTGCTCGGCGGAGGCCTCGGCACCGTCCTCGGTCTGCGGCCCGCCCTGTGGGTCCTCACCGCCGGCCTCGCCCTGACCCCGCTGCTCCTCCTGATCGGGCCGCTGCGCGGAAGGCGGGACCTGCCGGTCGCGCCGGCCGCGCGGTGAGACCCGGCTCGCCTGCCACTCTCGTACGAACAGGAGAGACCCCGTGGAACAAACCCTGCCGTGGGTCGTTCGTGAGCTGCCACCCCCCGGCTCACTGGACCTCTGGCTCCTGAGGGTCTCGGATGTCCCCCTGGGCATCCTGGACGAACGGGTACTCGACGCGACCGAGCGTCAACGTGCCGCCACCCTCATGCACGCCGCGGACCGAACCCGGTTCACGGCCGCGCATGTCGCCCTTCGACGGCTGCTCGGCTCGTACCTGAGCCTGCGCCCCGAGGACGTCCACCTCGGCCGGGACACCTGTCCCTGCTGCGGCGGACCGCACGGCCGGCCCACCGTGCTCGACGCCGACGACCGGCTGTTCTTCTCACTGTCCCACCGCGGCGATCTCGCCGTCGTCGGTACCGCGGCGGCCCCCATAGGGGTCGACGTGGAGCTGGTGGGGGACGAGGACGGCGCCGCCGAACTCGCCTCGATGCTGCACGTGGACGAGCAGGCCGAACTGGCCGCGCTCAGCCCCCCGGAGCGGCCTCGGGCACTGGCCCGGCTGTGGACCCGCAAGGAGGCCTACCTCAAGGGCCTCGGCACGGGCCTGGGCCGCGATCCCGCCCTCGACTACGTCGGCTCGGGCCGCCCCGAGGGCCCGTACCCGCCGTCCGGCTGGACCCTGCTCGACGTCCCGGTGGACCGGGGCTACGCGGCGGCGGTGGCGGTGCGCGGCGAGCTGAGCGTGGACGGGCCGCTCGTCAAGAGGCTCTCCGGCCTCGAAGTCGTACGCCATGCCTGCGACGCCCTGCAGACGGCGGGGGCCCCGCCCTGACCCGTCCCGAGGTCCGCCGGGTGCACCGTTGCGGTGATCACCCGGCGGCGGGCCCGTACCACCCGGCCGCTCCCGCGGCCGCCGATCACCGAAACGTCCTCGACAACACTCCTACGGACTTTTGGAACTGACGATGTCAAACGCTGTGCAGCAGGCCCCCGCGGCCCTCCTCCCGCAAGTGCGGACCCGCACCACCGGGCAGCCGGACACCGGCGCCGAGCAGGTGACGGGCGCCCAGTCCCTCATCCGCTCACTCGAAGAGGCCGGCGCGGACACCGTGTTCGGTATCCCGGGCGGCTGCATCCTTCCGGCGTACGACCCCTTGATGGACTCCACCCGGGTCCGTCATGTGCTGGTCCGCCACGAGCAGGGCGCCGGGCACGCGGCCACCGGATACGCCCAGGCCACCGGCAAGGTGGGGGTGTGCATGGCGACCTCGGGTCCGGGCGCGACCAATCTGGTGACCCCGATCGCGGACGCGCACATGGACTCCGTGCCACTGGTCGCGATCACCGGCCAGGTCCCCTCCAAGTCGATCGGTACGGACGCCTTCCAGGAGGCGGACATCGTCGGCATCACCATGCCGATCACCAAGCACAACTTCCTGGTCACCAACGCCGACGACATCCCGCGGACGATCGCCGAGGCCTTCCACATCGCCTCCACCGGCCGCCCCGGACCGGTGCTCATCGACATCACCAAGGATGCCCTCCAGGCGGCCACCACCTTCCAGTGGCCGCCGGTGCTGGAGCTGTCCGGCTACCGCCCGGTCACCAAGCCGCACGCCAAGCAGATCCGGGAGGCCGCCCGGCTCATCGCCGCGGCCCGCCGGCCGGTCCTGTACGTCGGCGGCGGGGTGCTCAAGGCACGTGCCACCGCCGAGCTGCGCACCTTGGCCGAGCTGACCGGGGCGCCCGTCACCACCACCCTGATGGCGCTCGGCGCCTTCCCCGGCAGCCACCCCCAGCACGTGGGAATGCCCGGTATGCACGGGGACGTCGCGGCGGTCGCCGCGCTGCAGAAGGCCGATCTGATCGTCGCCCTGGGGGCCCGGTTCGACGACCGGGTCACCGGCAGGCTGGACAGCTTCGCCCCGTACGCCAAGATCGTGCACGCCGACATCGACCCGGCGGAGATCTCCAAGAACCGGCTCGCGGACGTCCCCATCGTCGGCGACGCCCGCGAGGTGCTCGTCGCCCTGACCGACGCCGTGCGCGGTGAGCGGGAGGAGGGGCGCGTCGGCGACTACGCCGACTGGTGGCGGGACCTGGACCAATGGCGGGCCACCTACCGGCGCGGCTACGAACTCCCCGCCGACCCGGGGCTGCTCTCCCCGCAGCAGGTCATCGAACGGATCGGTCAACTCGCCCCGGAAGGAACACTGTTCGCATCCGGTGTGGGTCAGCACCAGATGTGGGCGGCGCAGTTCCTCCCGCACGAGGAGCCCGGCACCTGGTTCAACTCGGGCGGTGCCGGGACGATGGGGTACGCGGTGCCGGCCGCGATGGGTGCCAAGGCCGGTATGCCGGACCGCACGGTCTGGGCGATCGACGGTGACGGCTGCTTCCAGATGACCAATCAGGAGCTCACCACCTGCGCGCTCAACAACATCCCGATCAAGGTCGCGATCATCAACAACGGCGCGCTCGGGATGGTCCGCCAGTGGCAGACCCTCTTCTACGGCGCGCGGTTCTCCAACACGGTGCTGCACGACGGCGCCACCAACGCGACCACCGGCTCGACCCGCGGAGTGGGATCCACCACCAACCGCGGCACCCGGGTCCCTGACTTCGTACAGCTCTCCGAGGCGATGGGCTGTGTGGGCCTGCGCTGCGAGAACCCGTACGAGCTCGACGCGATCATCGACAAGGCCAACGCGATCAACGACCGCCCCGTCGTGGTGGACTTCATCGTCCACGAGGACGCGATGGTGTGGCCGATGGTCCCTGCCGGCACCTCCAACGACGACATCATGGCCGCACGCGACGTACGCCCCGACTTCGGCGACTCCGCGGACGACTGAGAGGACCTCCCGACATGTCCCAGCACACGCTCTCCGTCCTGGTCGAGAACACACCCGGCATCCTCGCCCGTGTCGCCGCCCTGTTCTCGCGCCGCGGCTTCAACATCGACTCGCTCGCGGTCGGCACCACCGAACACCCCGATCTCTCCCGCATCACCATCGTCGTCAGGGTCGACCACGAACTCGCCCTGGAGCAGGTGACCAAGCAGCTCAACAAGCTGGTCAACGTCCTGAAGATCGTCGAGCTGGAGGCCGACTCCGCCGTCCAGCGCGAGCTGGTCCTGGTGAAGGTGAGCGCCGACAACGGCTCCCGTGCCCAGATCGTCCAGATCGCCGAGCTGTTCCGGGCCAGAACCGTGGACGTCTCGCCCGATGCCGTCACCCTCGAAGCGACCGGCTCCGGCGACAAACTCGACGCGATGCTCAGGATGCTCGCGGCCTTCGGTATCAAGGAGCTCGTCCAGTCCGGCGCGATCGCGATCGGCCGCGGCTCCCGGGCCCTGGCCGACCGCACCGCGCGAGAGGCCCGGCCGATCCGCCTGACCCCGGCCGGCACCGCCACGGCGGCACGCGCTCAGAGCGCCTAAGAGCTGCTTTCCTTTCCGCTATTCCGCCCGCACACCCTCATGTCCCAGGAACCAAGGAGAACTCCCCATGCCCGCCGAGCTGTTCTACGACGACGATGCCGACCTGTCCATCATCCAGGGCCGCAAGGTCGCGGTCCTCGGTTACGGCAGCCAGGGCCATGCCCATGCGCTGTCGCTGCGTGACTCGGGTGTCGACGTCCGTGTCGGTCTGCACGAGGGTTCCAAGTCCAAGGCGAAGGCCGAGGAGCAGGGCCTGCGTGTGGTGTCCCCGGCCGAGGCGTCCGCCGAGGCCGACGTCATCATGATCCTGGTCCCGGACCCGATCCAGGCGCAGGTCTACGAGGAGTCCGTGAAGGACAACCTCAAGGACGGCGACGCGCTGTTCTTCGGCCACGGTCTGAACATCCGTTTCGACTTCATCAAGCCGCCGGCCAATGTCGATGTCTGCATGGTCGCCCCGAAGGGGCCGGGTCACCTGGTGCGCCGCCAGTACGAGGAGGGCCGCGGTGTTCCGTGCATCGTGGCCGTCGAGCAGGACGCCACGGGCAAGGGCCTGGAGCTGGCGCTGTCGTACGCCAAGGGCATCGGCGGTACCCGGGCGGGCGTCATCAAGACGACGTTCACCGAGGAGACCGAGACCGACCTCTTCGGTGAGCAGGCCGTTCTCTGCGGTGGTACCGCCGCCCTGGTGAAGGCCGGGTTCGAGACGCTGACCGAGGCCGGCTACCAGCCGGAGATCGCGTACTTCGAGTGCCTCCACGAGCTGAAGCTCATCGTGGACCTCATGTACGAGGGCGGTCTGGACAAGATGCGCTGGTCGATCTCGGAGACCGCCGAGTGGGGCGACTACGTCACCGGCCCGCGCATCATCACCGACGCCACCAAGGCCGAGATGAAGAAGGTCCTCGCCGAGATCCAGGACGGCACCTTCGCCAAGGCCTGGATGGCCGAGTACCACAACGGTCTGCCCAAGTACAACGAGTACAAGAAGGCCGACAGCGACCACCTGCTGGAGACCACCGGCCGCGAGCTGCGCAAGCTCATGAGCTGGGTCAACGACGACGACGCGTAACAGCACCCCGGCCGCCGGACGTCCGGCCCCCGGTGCGCGAACGCGCCCGCGGGGACCGGACGCCGCGCTGTCCGGGGCCGGAGTCCGGTCCGGTGCCTCAGGCGATCTCGATGAGCAGGTCGCCCGCCTCGACCTGCTGGACCCTGCCGATCGCGAGGCGTCGCACCACTCCGGCGGTCTGGGCGGTGATCGAGGCCTCCATCTTCATCGCCTCGATGGTGGCGACGGTCTGGCCGGCCGACACCGACGTGCCCTCCTCGACCTGGAGGGTGACGACCCCGGCGAACGGCGCCGCGACATGGCCCTCGTTGCCGCGGTCCGCCTTCTCGGCGGCCTTGACCTCGGTGGCGACGGACCTGTCCCGCACCGACACAGGCCGCAACTGCCCGTTGAGGGTGGCCAGTACGCTGCGGAACCCGCGTTCGTCGGCCTCGGAGATGGCCTCCAGCTCGATCAGCAGGGTGACACCGGGATCGAGCGTGACCGTGTGCTCGGTCTCCGGCTCCAGCCCGTACAGGAAGTCCTGGGTGGGCAGGACGGAGGTGTCCCCGTACGCCTCGCGGTGGGCGTCGAACTCCTTGGTCGGGCCGGGGAACAGCAGCCGGTTCAGTGTCGCGCGCGGCGATTGCTTCAGGCCCTCGCGGTCCTCGTCCGACAACTGCGGCGTCTGCGCCTTCGCCGGGCGGCCCTTGAGCGCGCGGGTCCGGAACGGCTCGGGCCAGCCGCCGGGCGGGTCGCCCAGCTCGCCGCGCAGGAACCCGATCACGGAGTCAGGAACGTCGAACTTGCCGGGGTCGGACTCAAAGTCCGCCGCCTCGACCCCCGCGCCCACCAGATGCAGTGCCAGATCGCCGACCACCTTGGACGACGGCGTCACCTTCACCAGCCGCCCGAGCATCCGGTCGGCCGCGGCGTAGCAGTCCTCGATGAGTTCGAAGCGGTCGCCCAGACCCAGGGCGATGGCCTGCTGGCGCAGGTTGGACAGCTGCCCGCCGGGGATCTCGTGGTGGTAGATCCGGCCGGTCGGCGAGGCCAGCCCGGACTCGAAGGGGGCGTAGACCTTGCGGGTCGCCTCCCAGTAGGGCTCCAGGTCGCCCACGGCCTGGAGGGAGAGGCCCGTCGCGCGCTCGGTGTGATCGGTGGCGGCCACCAGCGCGGACAGCGGGGGCTGGCTGGTCGTACCGGCCATGGAGGCGACCGCCGCGTCCACCGCGTCCACGCCCGCGTCGATGGCGGCGATCAGTGTGCCGAGCTGCCCGCCGGCCGTGTCATGGGTGTGCAGATGGACCGGCAGGTCGAACCGCTCGCGCAGCGCGGTGACGAGGGTGCGGGCGGCCGGCGGGCGCAGCAGCCCGGCCATGTCCTTGATGGCGAGCACATGGGCGCCCGCGTCCACGATCTGTTCGGCCAGACGCAGGTAGTAGTCCAGCGTGTACAGGGTCTCGCCGGGGTCGGAGAGGTCCGCGGTGTAGCAGAGCGCCACTTCGGCGACCGAGGTGCCGGTGGCGCGTACGGCGTCGATCGCCGGGCGCATCTGGGACACGTCGTTGAGGGCGTCGAAGATCCGGAAGATGTCCATTCCGGCGGTCGCCGCCTCGGCGACGAACGCCTCGGTGACCTCGGTGGGGTAGGGCGTGTAGCCGACCGTGTTGCGCCCGCGCAGCAGCATCTGGGTACAGATGTTGGGCACGGCCTCCCGGATCTTCACCAGCCGCTCCCACGGGTCCTCGGCGAGGAAGCGCAGCGCCACGTCGTAGGTGGCGCCTCCCCAGCATTCGAGGCTCAGCAGCTGCGGTGCGGTACGGGCGACGTGCGGGGCGACGGTCAGCAGGTCACGGGTCCGGACCCGGGTGGCCAGCAGCGACTGATGGGCGTCGCGGAACGTGGTGTCGGTGACGGCGACGGCCGACTGGGCGCGCAGCTCGGCGGCGAAGGCCTCCGGACCGAGAGCCGCGAGGCGCTGGCGCGAACCGGCCGGCGGTGTCCCGGCAGGCAGGGCCGGCAGCTTGTCCGCCGGGTCGATGACGGAGGGGCGGGGCCCGTAGGGCCGGTTGACGGTGGTCTCGGCGAGATAGCCGAGCATGCGGCTGCCGCGGTCGGCCGAGGGACGGGCCCGGATCAGCTCCGGGTGTTCCTCGATGAAGCTCGTCGTGACGTGTCCCGCCCGGAAGTCGGGCTGGTCCAGCACGGCGCCCAGGAACGGCAGGTTGGTCGCCACACCCCGGATGCGGAACTCCGCGATGGCCCGGCGCGCCCTGCGGGCCGCGTTGGTGAAGTCGTGCCCGTGGCAGGTGAGTTTGACGAGCATCGAGTCGAAGTGGGCGGACACCTCGGCACCGGTGTGGACGGTGCCGCCGTCCAGCCGCACCCCGGGCCCGCCGGGGGAGCGGTAGGCGGAGATGGTGCCGGTGTCCGGCCGGAAGCCGTTGGCCGGGTCCTCGGTGGTGATGCGGCACTGCATCGCGGTGCCGTTGAGGGTGATGTCGTCCTGGGTGAGGTGCAGTTCGGGCAGCGTCATGCCCGCCGCGATGCGCAGCTGGGCGATCACCAGGTCGCGCCCGGTGACCTGTTCGGTCACGGTGTGCTCGACCTGGATGCGCGGGTTCATCTCGATGAAGACGTGGTTGCCGCGTTCGTCGACGAGGAACTCGACCGTGCCCGCGTTCACGTAGCCGATGTGGTGGGCGAAGGCGACGGCGTCGGCGCAGATCCGGTCGCGCAGCGCCGGGTCGAGGTTCGGGGCGGGCGCGATCTCGACGACCTTCTGGTGGCGGCGCTGGAGCGAGCAGTCCCGCTCGAACAGGTGCACGACGTTGCCCTCGGCGTCGGCGAGGATCTGCACCTCGATGTGGCGGGGATTGATCACCGCCTGCTCCAGGAAGACCGTCGCGTCGCCGAACGAGGAGCGCGCCTCGCGCATGGCCGCGTCGATCGACTCGCGCAGTTCGCCGGCCTCGGCGACCCGGCGCATGCCGCGTCCGCCGCCGCCCGCGACGGCCTTGACGAACACGGGGAAGCCGATCTCGTCGGCGGCGGCGACGAGCGCGTCGACGTCCTCGGACGGTTCGGAGGACTTCAGTACCGGTACGCCGGCCTCCCGGGCGGCGGCGACCGCCCGGGACTTGTTCCCGGTCAGGTTCAGCACCGAGGCCGGCGGTCCGACGAACGTGATGCCGGCCTCGGAGCACGCGGCCGCGAGGTCCGGGTTCTCCGACAGGAAGCCGTAGCCCGGGTAGATCGCGTCGGCGCCCGCCTTCCGGGCGGCCTTGATGACCTCGTCGACCGAGAGGTAGGCGCGCACGGGATGGCCGGGCTCACCGATCCGGTAGGCCTCGTCGGCCTTGGCCCGGTGCAGGGAGTTGCGGTCCTCGTGGGGATACACGGCCACCGTGGAGATCCCGAGCTCGAACGCCGCGCGAAACGCGCGGATCGCGATCTCTCCGCGGTTGGCGACCAATACCTTGTCGAACATCAAACTCCCCAGTCGTGTCACGAGCGCGTGGCGTCAGGACGGGCGATGTCGCACGGATACGCCGGTCGGCGTCCCGTGGTCACTCGGCGGCGGCGAACCGCTTTGTGGTTTGTCAGGTCCGAAGCGTTCGACACCGTACCGGAGACCTACCCAGAGATCGCGGACACAGAGAATGGCCTGCGTCACGTGCGAAGGTCCCGGAGATTTCCCGGAGGGCGCGGAGGGCGGCGGTGCCACGCGCGGCGAAAAGAGGGTGCGCGCATGTCTTCACTGAGCTCGGGGGCGCTGCTGTACGGCCGGGGGGGGCCTTCGGGCTGACGGTCCAGGACAACCTGGGCCGGCACGCGGACGGTCCCGGCCCCGGGAGAGGGCCGGGCCCGCTTCCTGTCGTCCTCAGCCGCTTTGGCCGGCCGTCCTCGCGGCGAGGTAGCGGGCGGGGTACTCGCCGCCGCCGTGCACCGCCAGGTCCGCCCCGTTGATGTATCCGGACAGGTCGCTCGCGAGGAACAGGCAGGCACGGGCGACGTCCTCGGGCACGGCCATCCGGCCCATCGGGATGACGCCCGCCACCGAAGCCCCGCCGTCCGCGCCGTAGACCGACTCCGCGCTCCGCGTGCGGATCAGCCCCGTGGTGATGTGGTTGACCCGGACCGCGGGCGCCCACTCCAGGGCCAGCGCCTTGGTGAGCGCCAGGAGCCCGGCCTTGGCGGCGGTGTACGCGGCGGTGCCGGGCTGCGGGTCATGGGCGGACACACTGCCGATGTTGACGACCGAACCGCCCCCGTCCTGGGCGTGCATGGCGCGGTGGGCCGCCTGCGCCACATAGAACGGTGCGAGCAGATTGAGCGCGACGATCCGCTCCACGAACCGCGGCGAGACGGTGGCCGCGTCGGCGTCCGGGGAGCCGCCCGCGTTGTTGACGAGTACGTCGAGCCGGCCGAAGCGTTCCACGGCGGTGTCCACCAACGCGGCCGCCGCCGCCGGATCACGCACATCGGCCGCCACGAAGACGGCCTCCCGGCCCCCGGCCGCGGGCAGGGTGTCCGGAGTGGTGCGGCCGCAGACCACCACGTCCGCCCCGGCGCCGAGGAACGCCCCGGCGATGGCGGCCCCGATGCCCTTGGTGCCGCCGGTGACCAGCACCACGTGCCCCGTGAAGTCCAACGGGCTGTCGGTGTCCATGATGTGAGGCCTCTCATTCTGGTGGACGGGCCGGGCCGGCCGAACCGCCCCTCGGTGTGCGGTCAGCCGGCCAGTACACGGGCCCGGCACGCGGCCGGGGTGCCCCAGGCGTCGCGCAGCGGACGGGCCTTGCGGATCCACAGGGACAGGTCGAACTCGTCGGTGTAGCCCACGGCCCCGTGCAGTTGGAGGGCCGTGCGCGCCGCTGCGTACGCGGCCTCGCCCGCCGTGACCTTGGCCGCCGCGATGTCGCACCCCGCCCCGTCGTCGCCGGCGGCGAGCGCGAGCGCGGCGCCGTGCACCAGCGGTTCGGCGAACTCCAGGGCCAGCAGGGTGTCCGCCAGCCGGTGCTTGACCGCCTGGAAGGAGCCGATCGCCACTGCGAACTGGGTGCGCTGCGTGACGTAGGCGACGGTACGGGCGAGCAGGGTCCGGCCGGCCCCGAGTGCCTGGGCCGCCGTGGCGAGCGCGGCGACATCGGCCGCGTACCCGGCCGCGGCGCTCACCGCCGGGCCCCGGGCGATCACCGTTCCGCCCGTCGGCTTCGACAGCCGCCGCCCCGGATCGGCCGACGGCTGTACGGGACCCGCACCGGTGGCGACGCGCAGGATGTCGCCGTCCACCACGAACACCGCGTCGGCCACATCGGCGTCCAGGGCGTACGGGCCGAGAGCGGTCAGGCAGAGCGAGACGAGGGACTTGCCCGAGGCGATGCCGGGCAGCCGGGCGGCGGCCATGTGCCGGTCGCCGAGCCGGTCCAGCAGGGCCGCGGCGGCCACCGTCTCGACCAGCGGTCCCGGGACGGCGTGGCGCCCCAGCGCCTCGAAGGCGACGGTCAGTTCGAGGGGCAGCGGGCCGAAACCGTCGTGCTCCTGAGGGACCGCGAGTGCGAACACCCCGGCCTCGGCGAGCCGGGCCCAGACGGCCCGCCCCGGCCCGTGGCCGCCGACGGCCCAGGCCCGGATCGCGGCCGGGGTGTCGCAGGAGGTGAGCAGACCGTCGAGGGAGCGGGCGAACTCCCGCTGCTCGGCGTCGAGGAAGAAGCGCATCACCGGCGTCCCTTCGGCAGGCCGAGCAGCCGCTCGGCGATGATGTCGCGCTGGATCTCGTTGGTGCCCGCGTACACGGGGCCGGCCAGCGAGAAGGTGTAGCCCTCCGCCCAGCCCCCGCCGGCGGGCGCTTCGCCCGCGTGGTCGGCGAGTTCGCCGTACGGGCCGAGCAGGTCGAGCGCCGTCTCGTGCAGGGCGATGTCCAGTTCGGACCAGTAGATCTTGTTGAGGCTGGAGGCGGCCCCGGCGGGCCCGCCCTCGTCGTGCAGTACGTGGGAGGCGCCCCGGTAGGAGAACAGCCGGTAGGCGCGGGCACCGATCACCGCATCGGCCACCCGGTCGCGCAGCGCCGTGTCGGCCGGGTCGCCGTGTTCGCGCCACAGGGCGGTCAGCCGGTCCGCCGCGGCCGTGAACCGGCCCGGACTGCGCAGGGTGAGTCCGCGTTCGTTCCCGGTGGTGCTCATCGCGACCCGCCAGCCCTGTCCGGGCTCGCCGATGACGTCCTCGTCCGGCACGAACACCTCGTCCAGGAAGAGCTCGGCGAAGGCGGGTTTGCCGTCGAGCCGTCCGATGGGCCGCACCGTGACACCCTCGGCGTCCAGCGGGAACATCAGATACGTCAGTCCCCGGTGCGGCCGGTCCGCGTCCGGGTCGCTGCGGAACAGGCCGAAGGCCCGGTCGGCGAAGGCGGCCCGGGAGGACCAGGTCTTCTGGCCGCTGAGCAGCCAGCCGCCCCCGGTCCGTACGGCCGTCGACCTCAGCGAGGCCAGGTCGGAGCCGGACTCCGGCTCCGACCAGGCCTGCGCCCAGATGACCTCACCGCGCGCCATCGCCGGCAGGATCCGGGCGCGCTGCTCGGCGGTGCCGTTCTCGAAGAGGGTGGGGGCCAGCAGATTGATGCCGTTCTGGCTGACCCGGCCGGGCGCCCCGGCGGCGTAGTACTCCTCTTCGAAGACCAGCCAGCGCAGCAGGGAGCCGCCGCGCCCGCCGAACTCCTCGGGCCAGGACACCACCGACCAGCGGTCGGCGGCCAGCGTGGCCTCCCACTCCCGGTGCGCGGCGAATCCCCCGGCGGTCTCCAGGGACGGCAGGGGAGCGGCCGGGACGTGGGCGGCCAGCCAGTCGCGCACCTCGGTACGGAACGCCTCGTCGGCCGCGTCGAAATCGAGGTCCATCAGGCGCCCGCCTCCTTCATCGCCCGGATGTCCATGCCGCCGAGCGCGTCGGGCGCGGTCTCGGCGTTGTGGGCGTGCGCCAGGTGGTGCAGGCCGAACACCGAGTCCATGCCGGTGTGCATTCCCTGCAGGTCCTCGGCCTGGTTGACGGCGCGCTTGGTCAGGGCGAGGCCCAGACGCGGCATCTCGGAGATCCGCAGCGCCAGCTCCCGGGTGCGCTCGGCCAGTTCCTCCCCGGGCACGACCCGGTTGACCATGCCGACCTCGTACGCGCGCTGTGCGCTCATCCGGTCGCCGGTGTAGAGGAACTCCTTGGCGATCCGCGGTGGCATCACCCAGGGGTGCGCGAAGTACTCGACGCCGGGGATGCCCATGCGGACCACCGGATCGGCGAAGAAGGCGTCCTGCGAAGCCACGATCAGGTCGCACACCCAGGCCAGCATCAGTCCGCCCGCCACGCACGCGCCCTGCACGGACGCGATGACCGGTTTGGGCAGCTCCCGCCACCGGCGGCACATGCCCAGATACACCTCGGACTCGCGGGCGAAGCGGCTCTCCGCGCCCTCCTTGTCCGAGTGGTCCCACCAGAGTCCCGCCCGGCGTTCGAACGGCAGATGGGCGTCCCGCTCCGGGGTGCCGATGTCATGGCCCGCGGAGAAGTGCTCGCCCGCTCCGGCCAGTACGACGGTCTTCACCTCGCTGTCGTCGGCCGCGCGGTAGAACGCCCGGTCCAGGGCGTAGGTCATCGCGGAGTTCTGCGCGTTGCGGTAGTCGGGCCGGTTCATGGTCACCGTCGCGACCGGGCCCCGCTTCTCGTAGCGCACCGGTTCGTCGTGGGCAGCGGACATCGGCGCCTCCTTCCCTAACAAGTGTTTGGTAGATTAACGTACCCCCATGAGCAGCGTCGAGGAGTCCCGCACCGAGATCCGCGGCCGGCCACCGGCCGCACCGGATCCTTCGCGGGCCTCCGAGGCTGCGGCGGACCCGGCCGCGAGCACGAGGGCGCGGTCGTCGGGCAACAGGTCGCCTTCCGCGAGGAGTACGTCCTCGCCGACGCCCCCGCACGGGTCAGCCGCATCGGGGAACAGCCGCTCGGCCCGACGCCGGCGGCCTTCGGCGCCCCTGAGCGGCGGGCCCGCTTCCTGCCGCCGATCGTCGCCGTCCAGGTACGAACTCGACGACCGGCAGCGGCTGTTCCTCGTCACCCGCTCCGACACCAGCTACGCCGGATCCGACGAGATCCAGCGCGACATCATCGCCGAGCGCGTCCTCGGCCTGCCCAAGGAGATCCGCCCGTGACCACCCAGCCGCCCTATGTAGCAGGGCACTCCCTCCTGGCCGGACGCACCGCCGTGATCACCGCCGCCGCGGGCGCCGGGATCGGCGGTGCGACGGCCCGCAAATTCCTGGAGGAGGGTGCCCGGATCGTCATCGGCGACGCCCACGAACGCCGGCTGGGGGAGACCGCCGCCGCCCTCGCCGAGGAGTTCGGCGCGGACAGCGTCGCCGCCCTGCCCTGCGACGTCACCGATCAGGAGCAGGTCGACGCCCTGTTCGCATGCGCCGCCGAGCGGCACGGCGGCCTCGACATCGTCGTCAACAACGCGGGCCTCGGCGGCACCGCCGACCTCGTCGAGATGACCGACGACCAGTGGTCGAAGGTCCTCGACGTCACCCTGAACGGCACCTTCCGCTGCACCCGCGCCGCCCTGCGCCACTTCAAGGACCGCGACACCGGCGGCATCGTCGTCAACAACGCCTCCGTCATCGGCTGGCGCGCCCAGCGCGGCCAGGCCCACTACGCCGCAGCCAAGGCCGGCGTCATGGCCCTCACCCGGTGCGCCGCCCTGGAGGCCGCCGACTTCGGGGTACGCGTCAACGCCGTCGCCCCGAGCCTGGCCATGCACCCGCACCTGGTGAAGGTCACCACCCCGGACCTCCTCGCCGAACTCACCGAACGCGAGGCTTTCGGCCGGTACGCCGAGCCCTGGGAGATCGCCAACGTCATCGTCTTCCTGGCCAGCGGCTACTCCTCGTACATGACCGGGGAGACCGTCTCCGTCAGCAGCCAGAGGGCGTGACCGCGATCGCCGGGAACGCCAACGCCGAACGACGCGCCGAACTCCTGGCGACCGCCGCCGAGGTGTTCGCCGCCCTGGGCTACAACGCCACCACCGTCCGCCGCATCGCGGACGAGGCGGGGCTGCTCGCGGGCAGCCTCTATTACCACTTCGACTCCAAGGAGTCGATGCTGGACGAGATCCTCTCGGCCTTCCTGGACGAGCTGTGGGCGGGCTACGGCACCGTCCTGGCCGCCGGACTCGGACCCGGGGCGACCATCGAGGCGCTGGTCACCCAGTCCTTCCGGCAGATCGACCGGCACGGACCCGCGGTCGCCATCTACCAGAAGGAGTCCAGGCACCTCTCCGCCCAGCCGCGCTTCACCTACCTCACCGACTCCCGGGCGAAGTTCGAGGACGCCTGGCTGCGCACCCTGGAACGCGGCGTCGCCGAACAGGCCTTCCGCGGCGACCTGGACGTCCGGCTCGTCTACCGCTTCGTCCGCGACACCGTCTGGGTGGCCGCCTCCTGGTACCGCCCCGGCGGTACCCACAGCCCGGAGGAGATCGCCCGCCAGTACCTGTCCATGGTCCTCGAAGGAATCACCCCGAGGACCTGACCGCCACCCCGCAGACCCAAGGAGCAGTCATGGCCGAGGCCTACATCGTCGAAGCGGTACGCACCCCGGTCGGCCGGCGCAAGGGCGGGCTGTCCGCAGTCCACCCCGCCGACCTCGGGGCCCATGTCCTCAAGGCGCTGGTCGAGCGCAGCGGAGTCGACCCGGGCGCCGTGGACGACGTCGTCTTCGGCTGCCTGGACACCGTCGGTCCGCAGGCCGGGGACATCGCCCGCACCGCGTGGCTCGCCGCGGGCCTTCCCGAGGAGGTGCCCGGCACCACCGTCGACCGGCAGTGCGGCTCCTCCCAGCAGGCACTCCACTTCGCCGCCCAGGGCGTGCTGTCCGGCACCCAGGACCTGGTCGTCGCGGGTGGCACCCAGAACATGTCGATGATCCCCATCGCCTTCGCCAGCCGTCAGGCCGCCGAACCGCTGGGGCTGACCGACGGCCCGTACGCGGGCTCCGTCGGCTGGCGCGCCCGCTACGGCGACGCGCCCGTCAACCAGTTCCACGGCGCCGAACTCATCGCCGAGAAATGGGGGATCAGCCGCCAGGACATGGAGGAGTTCGCCCTGCGCTCGCACCGGCGGGCGCTGCACGCCATCGACGAGGGTCGCTTCGACCGCGAGACCGTCGCCTACGGAGACGTCCGGGTCGACGAGGGCCCGCGCCGCGACACCTCGCTGGAGAAGATGGCCGGCCTCAAGCCGGTCGTCGAGGGCGGCCGGCTGACCGCCGGTGTCTCCTCGCAGGTCTCCGACGGCGCCTCGGCGCTGCTCATCGCCTCCGAGCGGGCCGTCGCCGAGCACGGCCTCACCCCCCGCGCCCGCGTCCACCACCTCTCGGTGCGCGGAGAGGACCCGATCCGGATGCTCTCGGCACCGATCCCGGCGACGGCGTACGCGCTGAAGAAGGCCGGGATGTCCATCGGCGACATCGACCTCGTCGAGATCAACGAGGCGTTCGCCCCGGTCGTCCTGGCGTGGCTGAAGGAGACCGGCGCCGACCCGGACAAGGTCAACGTCAACGGCGGCGCCATCGCGCTCGGCCACCCGCTCGGCGCCACCGGCACCAAGCTGATGACGACGCTGCTGCACGAACTGGAGCGCACCGGCGGCCGCTACGGCCTGCAGACCATGTGCGAGGGCGGCGGCCAGGCCAACGTCACCATCATCGAGCGCCTCTGAGCCGACCGGCAGCCGTCCGGACCGGCTCCGCCCGCTGAGCCGGTCCGGTGGGGCACTAGGTCCTGTTTCTCGGATCATGTACGGAGCCAGATCATGAGTGCAGCGAGTGTGACGGTGCCGAGGTAGATGTAGGCGCGTTTCTCGTAGCGGGTCGCGACGGCGCGGAAGCCTTTGAGGCGGTTGATGGTGCGTTCGACGGTGTTGCGCTTCTTGTAGAGCTCGCCGTCGAACCCGGTAGGCCGACCGCCGCGTGAACCTCGGTTCTTGCGGTGTCTCTGCTGGTCGAGACGTTCGGGGATGGTGTGCCGGATTCCGCGTCGTCGCAGGTAGCGGCGGTTCTTCCGGGACGTGTAGGCCTTGTCCGCCAAGACATGGTCGGGCCGGGTGCGTGGCCGGCCGACTCCGGCTCGCGGCACCAGAACCTGTTCCAGCACCCGCTCGAGCTGGGGTCCGTCTCCGTAGTGTCCGGGTGTCAGGACGAAGGCGAGGGGCCGGCATCGTCCCTCGGCAACGAGGTGGATCTTGGTGGTGAATCCTCCGCGGGAACGTCCCAGACATTCGCCGACCTGACCACCTCCTCCAGGCGGATGGTCAGTCTCCGCAGTACCGGATCGACCTGGTTCGTCCCCCACTTGGCCCCCCTTTGAGGGACGGCGGCCGGGGGCGCTTTCCTCGCACCGGCGGCGTGCTGGTGGGCTCGCACGGCTGTCGAGTCCACCGACACGTCCCAGTCGATGCCGCCCTCGGCGTCCTCGGCTACCTGGATGCGAGACAGCAGCATCTGCCAGGTTCCATCGGCTGACCAGCGACGATGTCGTTTATAGACCGTCTCCCATGGCCCGAATCGCTCCGGCAGATCCCGCCACTGCACGCCGGTCCGCACCCGGTAGAGAACCCCGTTGATCACCCGGCGGTGATCGCTCCACCGACCTCCACGCGCACCACCAGGAGGTAGGAACGACTCCAGCCGATCCCACTCCGCATTCGTCAGATCCCCACGGCCCATGTACCCAGCCTGGCCCCAACACCCCTCGCAGGTCAGGAGATCCGAGAAACAGGACCTAGTACTCCAGCCGGACTTCTTCATTGGCGCTGGTCAACGGCTTGGGCGTGGGGAGTGTAGCGGGCTGGAACGGGAGTGGGGCGGTTCTTTGCCGGGCCGTCCCACGAACGTGTGGCCGCGCCGCTTGTAGTGGCAGTGGCGGGCGCGTGCTTGATGTCGGCGACGCCAGTGGGACCACCTCATCGCGTGGTCGCGGTCCGGAGTACGGCGGCTGGGTTCAACTGCCAGCAGACGTCGAATTTCGGCCGGTGTGAGGTCCACGAGGTCGGGTGTGTCCCGCTCGGTGCCCCCTTTTCTCGTTCCTGGCCGGCCAGGACTGCGAGGAAGGCATGCGCGAGCATCGCGAGTGTGATGTGCCGGTACCAGCCCACGTAGCGGCGGACTTCGTACTGGTCCAGGCCGCATTCGTTCTTCGCGCTCTGGAAGCATTCCTCGACCTTCCAGCGGCAGCCGGCGACGCGTACGAGGTCGGCGACGGTGGCTTCCAGGGGTGCGCTGGCGAGGTAGTAGGCGAGTTCGTCGGGCTTGGCGATGCTGCGGCGGGCCAGCATCCAGCGCTGCCGGGTCGGTTCGTCGCCGTCGAATTCCCACACAGCGGGCAGGCGGGCTGCGGCCCAGTCGTAGAAACGCTCGCCCTTCGCGCCGCTTCCTGCTGACAGCCGCTGCCAGGCTTCGGGCGGGGCGTGGCCGATGAGGTGGTCGATGCGCGGACCGTGGACCTGCTGGGACTTGGGCACGGCCACGACGTAGGAGAGCTGGTGGTCTTCGAGGAAGCGGCGGAAGTGGGAGTCCTGGCCGTAGGCGGAGTCCGCGGTGACCCAGCCGACGGGCAGGGGCGAGGCGAGGGCACGCAGGATGATGGCCCGCGCCAGCTCTCCCTTGGTGGCGAAGACGCGGTCGTCGGGGACACGGGCAGCCCGACAGCGTTCACGGTCCTCGGTCCAGGACTTGGGCAGGTAGAGCTCGCGGTCGACCAGGGTGTGGCCGCGGAAGGTGGCGTAGGCGGCGAAGACCCCGATCTGGCAATTCTCGGTGCGGCCTGCGGTGCCGGAATACTGGCGTTGGACGCCGGCGGAGGTGGTGCCCTTCTTCACGAAGCCGGTGTCGTCGATGATCAGCACGCCGTTGTCCGCACCGAGGTACTCGGCGACGTAGGTGTGCAGGTCATCGCGGACCTCGTCGGCCTCCCAGCGACTCCGGGAAAGCAGGTGCTGCAGCCCGTCGGGGGTGGCGTGGCCAGCGTATTCGGCGAGCTGCCAGCCGTTCTTGCGGCCCACAGGGCCAAGAAGCCCACGAACGTAGTCCCGCATCCGACGCCGGGATTCCACGCGGGAAAAACGTCCTCCGATCCGCAAGAGCAGCTCAGCAAGTCCCTCTTCCCACAGGCCCGTTGGTGAATCACTCATGCGAGCGGGCTGCCCGGAACGTTGCCACTCCAAGCAGCGCGGCCACACGTTCGTGGGACGGCCCGGCAAAGAACCGCCCCACTCCCGTTCCAGCCCGCTACACTCCCCACGCCCAAGCCGTTGACCAGCGCCAATGAAGAAGTCCGGCTGGAGTACTAGGGCCTGTCCCGGGCGGAGGCTCGGGCGGCGACGGTCGGGGTCGGGCCCGGGAAGGTGGCCTCAGTGGTGCTGGTGGGCCTTGTGGCCGGATGCCTTGACCGTCCAGGTCATGCTCTCGGTGGCCTCGGCGCGGACCTTGGGGTCGCGGATCGACCGGGTACGGTCGGCGGACTCGACCGTGACGGTGTGGGTCCTGCCGTCCGCGGCAACGCCCAGCGCGGCGGGGGCGACGGTGGTGAGACCCTGCGCACGCTTGACGCGTTTGCCGTCGACGTACCAGCGCAGCTCGGGCGAGGCCAGGCCGGTGAGCTCGGCCTGGGAGACCTTGATGCTGCTGGTCCTGAGGACCGCGCTGCTCGTGCCGACCTTGCTGCTCAGTGCGTTGGCCTCGCGGTAGAAGCCGGCGATCATGGCCTCACGTCCGGGGAGGTTGAAGTCGCTGATGTCCAGGGCCCGCATGAGGGAGTTGGCGGTCGGGCGGTAGAGCCCGAAGGGGTAGTAGCTGCTGCCCTCGTACGTGCCGACGGTGCCGCCTGTCGGGTCGGTCTCACCGAGCCAGCGGTACCACTTGGTCCGGTTGGCGGCCAGTTGCTCCGCGGTGAAGGAGCTGGAGTTGATGTCGGCGACCTCGCCGCCGGTCCAGGTGCCGTAACTGTCGTACGTGTACTCGTCCGCCAGGAGGCCAACCGAGTGGGCGATCTCGTGGGCGGCGATCATGCTCGACTGCGCGTTGTCCGAGGAGAGGGTCGACACGCCGCCGAACGGGTAGCCCTCCGCCTCCAGCCCCGAGTAGCCGGCGCCGCCGTACTTGGTGGAGTTGGAGACGACGACGACCAGGTCGGCCTCGGGGGCCTTGGCGGCGTAGGAGGCTACCTTGTCGATGTCGGCGCAGATCAGGCGCTCGGTCTCCGAGCACCAGAAGTAGCTGCCGAGCGCGGTGTCCTTGGTGACGTCGGCGGTCGGGTCGCCGGTGATGCCGGATTCGGCGGACACCGCGTCGACGGTCCACACGTTCATCAGGCCCTGATAGCTGGAGTAGGGCTCGATATTGGTGATGTCAGCCCACTTCGTGGCCGCCGCGGTGTGAAACGCGTCCTGCTGGTCGGCGGTGTAGCCGTCGCCGACGATCACCACGTCGAGCCGGTCGGCCGAGGAGCCGGTCACGGACAGTTCTCCCACCTGCCCGTCCGTCGTCCCGGCGCCGGGTGTCGCGCTGCGGGCGGCGGAACGACCGGTCACCGTATCCGTGTTGAGCGGGACATCGGTCCGCCGTCCTTCGCCGCCGGGCTCGGGGAAGTACTCGACGCTGACACGCGGTTCCTGGGAGGGCTTCGGTTCCACGGCAGCCGCGGGCGAGGCGATGACCGCTCCCATGAGGGCCGTGAGTGCGACGCTCACGGATATAGCGGCAGTTCTCTTCGTGTTCATGTCAGTCCTCGTCGTGGTGTTCGTCTCGGCGGGGGAGCGCAGTGATGGTGCCGGGGCTTCCGGGCATCCGTGCCGCTGGCGCGGCCGGCTTTCGTCACGGCGATGTGTTCGCGGAAGAGCCCGGCCGCTCAGGTCGGCGAGGCAGTCGGCGGGGAGCCGGCGAGCCCTTGGTCGCAGGACCGGCCGGTGGCCGGGAGGGCGACGTCCTCCCATGCCTGCGCCATGTTAATTCCCCTGTTGAGTGCGTTTGAGTTGACGTTTAACTTAGGCTGCGGGGAAGACGCGCACAACGGGTGCGAGGACAGGAGTCTTGTTGGTTTCGGGTAACTGAGTTCTCCGTAAGCGGATGAATCCGTGTATCACGCCAGTGTTCGGGCGGTGTCGGAGTACGTGGGAACATGCCGGGACGTCACACCGGCGCGTCGGAGCACCGCACCGGTGACCACTGGCGGACACGGGACGAGGGGACTGCCATGGCCGCAACCAGCAGGGCGACGACGGACGGCGACGAGGCTCCCGGCCGGACGGACCCGGAACGGGAAGAGGCGCAGGGGGCACCGGCCGCGATCGGCCGCCGGGTGAGACGGCTCCGCAAGGAACGCGAGCTGACTCAGCGGCAGCTTGCCGAGCCCGCCTACACCGCCGCCTACGTGTCCACCCTGGAGGCCGGCAAGGTGCGGCCCTCCGAAGCCGCCCTACGGCACATCGCCGAACGGCTCGGTGTCGCCCACGAGGAACTCGCCACGGGCCGGCCCACCCACATCGCCACCGCCCTGCGGATGGAACTGGCCGACGCCCAGCGGACACTGGCCGTCGAGGACGCGGCCGACGCGCGGGCCGCCTATGAGCAGGTCCTCGGCCGGGCCGAGGAGTACGGGCTCACCCAGGAACGGGCGGCAGCGCTCGTAGGGCTCGGGGAGTGCGCGTTGGAGACGGGCGACCTGGCCGAGGCCCTGGCCCGTTTCGAGGCGGCCGAACACGCACTGGCCGACGAGCCGCTCCCCGTCCGTGCTCGGGCGGTCCGGGGCAGGGCGGTCGCCCACTTCCTGGCCGGTGAACTGCGCTACTCCTGCTACCTGTTGGAAAGCGCGATCGATGAACTGAACATGTCGGGGCTGCACGACCCGGGCGCGCTGCTCCAGCTCTACACGGCCTCGATCGCCCCGTACATGGACATGGGCGCCCACGCCCGCGCCGCACAAGCCGCTGAACTCGCCCTGGCCCTGGTCCCACAGGTGTCCGACCCCGCCCTGGTCGCCACGATGCACCGGGCTGTGGCCCGCACACTGCTCGCCGAAGGCCGTGTCGACGCCGCCCAGGCATCGCTGGCGCGGGCCGCCGAGCTCTACCAGCAGCTCCAGATCCGCACCGAACTCGCTCACTGCCACTGGATGCGGGGCTACGTCTGGGCCCAGCACGACGACCTCGTGCGGGCGGAGACGGAACTGCGCACCGCGCACTCGATGCTGGTGTCCAAGCGGGCGGCACTGTACGTCTCACAGGTGGAGGTCGAGCTCGCCGACGTCCTGCGCAGGAGGGGAAAACCGGCGGAGGCCGCAGAGCTGCTGGAAAGCCTGCTGGCCGGACTCCAGCCCGGCCGCGGCGCGGTGCACGCCGGCGGCGCCCACCGGCTCCTCGGACTGATCGCCGAGACGGCCGGGGACGCCGAGGCGGCTGAACTGCACTACGCCACCGCGCTCTCCCTGCTCGAACAGACGGGAGCTGCCGGAGACCTCGCCGACATCTGCCGCCTGCTCGGAGACCTGCTGCGCAGCGAGGGCCGGACGGAAGCGGCGCTGAACGCCTACCGAACCGGCCTCGGCCACCGCGCCGAACCGGGCACCACCACCCTCGGCCCCGCCCCCGCCCGGCCGCCGTTCGGCCCCTGGGCCTGATGCCGCCGGCCGAATACCTCTGAGCGGACACGGACACGGACACGGCCTCGGCCCCGGACCGGGCCGCGAGGCCTACCTGCCTCGCCCGGACGGGCCGGGCGACTGGGGTGCCGGGACGGCGGCCGGCCGTATCAGCCGGTTCAGACCGTGGTCCGCGCACACCAGGGGCGTCAGTCCGCACCCGGCAGCGATTTCAGCGTCAGCCGGGCCTCCTCCATGATCCGCTCGACCAGCTCCGCGCAGGACGGCAGATCGTCGATCAGGCCCGCCACCTGCCCCGAGGCCATCACCCCGATGTCGGTACGCCCCTCGACCAGCGAGGCCTTGAGCAGCATCGGTGTGTTGGCGGCCAGCAGCACCTGGCTCCAGTTCAGCTCCTTGCCGTGCTTCATCGCCAGCCCGTCACGGATCAGCTGGGGCCAGCTCGCACCGGACTCCTTCCGGAAGGCCGAGGCGTGCCGCACCGACCTCAGCAGCGAGGCCGCACGGCCGGAACGCTCCAGGGAGTCGATCATCTCGGTGCGCAGCATGCGGTGCGGCAGGCCGTCGACCCGGTCGGTGACCGTGACGTCCTTGACGGTGGCGGCCAGGTACTTCGCCTTCACGGCCGCCGGGACGGTGCTGTCGGAAGTGAGCAGGAAGCGCGTACCCATCCCGATTCCGGCCGCCCCGTAGGCGAGCGCGGCGACCAGACCGCGGCCGTCGTGGAAGCCGCCCGCCGCGATGACCGGGATGTCGACGGCGTCCACGACCTGGGGGAGCAGCACGCTGGTGGCCACGTTGCCCGTGTGGCCGCCGCCCTCGCCGCCCTGCACCATCACCGCGTCGGCGCCCCACGCGGCGACCTTCTCCGCGTGCCGCCGGGCACCCACGGACGGGATGACGACGATGCCCGCGTCCTTGAGCCGTGCGATCAGCTCCTTCGACGGGGCGAGCGCGAACGACGCCACCCGCACGCCCTCGTCGATCATGATGCCCACCCGCTCGCCCGCGTCGCCCGCGTCCGCGCGCAGGTTGACACCGAACGGCGCGTCCGTACGGGACTTGACCTCGCGGACCGCCGCGCGCAAATGCTCGACGGTCATCGTCGCGGAGGCCAGGATGCCGAGCGCCCCGGCGTTCGCGGAGGCGGACACCAGCCGGGGACCGGCCACCCAGCCCATTCCGGTCTGCACGATCGGGTACCGCACCCCGGTCAGCTCGGTGAGCGGGGTCGGCAGCGGCAGGGGCCCGGTCATGCCGGGACCTCGCGCTCGCGCAGCCCCTTCGGGTCGATGACCTCGCGGATCAGCCGGAGTTCGGCCTCCGACGGGTCCCGGGTGAACGGCACCTCGTCGGGGATCGTGAGGGCGAAGCCGGTAGCCGCGGTGACCTCCTCGACGCCCACCCCGGGGTGCAGGGAGCGCAGCCGCATGGTGCGGTCGGGGGTCTCGAAGTCGAAGACGCCCAGATTGCTGACGACTTCGGGGATGCGGTGGTAGCGGGTCGCGGAAGGGCCGGCCGCCGCCGCCCGGTCGTACCCGACCCCGCTGACCATGTCGACGTGCTCCACGAACACCCGCGCCGAGTGCTTGGGAACCCAGTAACTCGTCGGGTTGTTCAGGGTGTTGACCGGAGCTCCGCGCACCCCGAGCAGCTGCCGGGCGGGCCTGGCCCACTCGCCGATGCAGGAGATGTTCTGGTTGCCGTGCCGGTCGATCTGGCTGGCGCCCATCATCACGTGCCGGCGGCCGGTGGCGGTGAGCGTCAGGTGCTGACGGAACGGCAGCCAGCCCTCGGTGCTCCCCGGCCTCGCCCCCAGCGCGGGAGTGTCGCCCATCAGCAGGGCCTCCCCGTCGGTCAGCAGCAGATCGGGTGAGAAGGTGAGCCTCGCCAGGCGCGCCCCGATGGCCGGGACGGTGCCCATCGGGCTGGCGAGGATCTCGCCCGCGTCCCGCCACGCCTCGGCGCAGGCCACCACGCAGTACTCCGCGCGGCTCGCCGTCGCGATGCCGGTGGTCTCGGTGCCGCTCATGCTTCCTCCTGGTGGAACGCGGTGACCGCGGCCTGGTAGGCGGCTTCGTCACCGGACAGGAACCGTTCGACGAAGGCGGGCCACGCCTCGGGGTCGCGGGCGGCCCGGACGTAGGCGCGCTGGAAGCTCTCGTCCCGGTCGTGGTCGGGCACGCAGGAGGTGAAGTGCGCGCCGTTCGGCGTCTCGACGACCCCGTCCACGAACAGCCGCTTGACCAGCAGCGTCTGCGGTCCGTGCTCCTTGAGCAGGTCCGCCGTCTCCACGATCCGCTCGCAGGAGAGGTAACTGTGGTCGGCGGCCTCGCAGAACAGGTCGTCGAAGTACGGGTCGGGGCCCAGGTACTGGCCGTTGCCCTGAACGTCCGCGCGGTTGAGGTGGACCAGCGCGGCGTCCAGGCGCAGGGCCGGTGCCGCGACCAGCTTCTCCCCGTCCTCGTACGGCGAAGTGACGGTACGCAGAGCCGGGTTGACCTCCATCAGGTCCGAGCCGAGACCGGCCCGCACCGGCATGAACGGCAGCCGTTGCGCGCCTGCCGTCAGCCCCCACATCATCATCGCCTCGTCGAGCTCGACCATCTCGAACGCGCCGCGCTGCCGGGCGGCGGTGAAGTGCGGCTCCAGCGGTATCGAGTCGAGGGTCCCGAACGCCGCCACCAGCTTGCGGATCCGGCCCGCGGCGGCGAGCAGGCCGACGTCCGGGCCGCCGTACGACACCACGGTCAGATCGGTGACGTCCGAGCGCAGCAGCGCCCGGACCAGGGCCATCGGCTTACGGCGCGAACCCCAGCCGCCGATGCCGACCGTCATGCCGCTCTCCAGCCGGCCGACGACGTCGTCGGCCGTCATCGTCTTGTCGTGTGTCACGCCTGCTGCTCCTTGTCCGTGCCGAAGGTGTCGCGCACGCGGCCGGCGACGCCACTGAGATTGGCCTCGAAGGTGAAGCCCTGCTCGAAGCGGTAGCTGCGGCGTACGTCGACCGGGTCGATGCCGTTGATGGCGGCCTTGGCCAGCCGGATCAGATATCCGTCCTTGGCGGCGATCTCCCGGGCCAGTCCCAGGGCGGCCCCGGGCAGTTCGTCACGCGGTACGACGCTCCACACCGAGCCGTGCCGGTGCAGTTCCTGTGCCGTCACGGTGCGCGAGGTGTAGTACAGGGTCCGCATCAGATGCTGCGGTACCAGCCGGGCCAGATGCGTGGCCGCACCGAGCGCGCCCCGGTCCAGCTCCGGCAGTCCGAAGGACGCGTCGTCACTGGCCACGATCGCGTCCGCGTTGCCCACCAGGCCGATGCCGCCGCCCAGGCAGAAGCCGTGCACGGCGGCGACCACCGGGACCTCGCACTCGTAGACCGCTGCGAACGCCTCGAAACAGCCCCGGTTGGCGCCGATCAGTGCCTCGGGCCCGTCCGTGCGCTGCATCTCCTTGATGTCCACGCCCGCGTTGAATCCGCGGCCTTCTGCGGTGAGTACCACACAGCGGACGCCCGGGTCGGCCCCGGCGGTGCGCACCGCGGCGGCGAGGTCGTACCAGCCCTGTACGGGCAGGGCGTTGACCGGGGGGAAGTCCACGGTGACGACGGCGACGCCCTCTTCGGGGGCGGAGGTGGAGACACCCATGAGCAGATCAGCTACCTTTCCACCAAACGTTTGTTAGATTCAACGTAGCAGTGATATGGACGCCGCGGGAGAGCGTCAGGCCACCCAGTGGTCCCGGCGCCCCGTTCGCCGCTCGTCGCCCCTCGAAAGGACACCCGTCATGACCTCATCGACAGCCCTGTGCGCCGGACGCGTCGCCGTCGTCACCGGCGCCGGCCGCGGACTCGGCCGCGCCCACGCCCTGGCCTTCGCCGCCGAGGGCGCGAAAGTCGTCGTCAACGACCTCGGTGTGGGCCTCGACGGATCCGGGACGGCCACCGGGCCCGCCCAGCGGGTCGTCGAGGAGATCCGCGCGGCCGGCGGCGAGGCCGTCGCGCACAACGCGGACATAGCCACCGCCGACGGCGCGGCCTCCCTCGTCGCGACCGCGCTCGACTCCTTCGGCCGCCTCGACACCCTGGTCAACAACGCCGGATTCCTCCGCGACCGGATGCTGGTGAACCTGGACGAGGACGACTGGGACGCGGTGACCCGCGTCCATCTCAGGGGCCACTTCCTGCCGCTCAAGCACGCGGCGGCGCACTGGCGCGCCGAGGCGAAGGCCGGCCGGGCGCCCGGGGCGAGGGTCGTCAACACCGGTTCCGGAGCCGGGCTGCTGGGCAGCGTCGGTCAGGGCAGCTACTCCGCCGCCAAGGCCGGGATCATCGCCCTGACCCTGGTGGCCGCCGCCGAGATGGGGCGCTACGGGGTCCAGGTCAACGCGATCGCCCCGGCCGCCCGCACCCGGATGACCGAGGAGACCTTCGCCGAGACCATGGCGGCGCCCGCCGAGGGGGAGTTCGACGCGATGGCCCCGGAGAACGTCTCGCCGCTCGTCGTATGGCTGGGTTCCGCGGCCTGTGCCGGGGTCAGCGGCCGGGTCTTCGAGGCCGAGGCCGGGCGAATCACGGTGATGGAGGGCTGGCGGCCCGGCCCCACCGCGGACAAGGGCGCCCGCTGGAGCCCGGCCGAGGCCGGGGCGGCCGCGTCCGGACTGCTCGCGGCGGCCGAGACGCCACAGCCGGTGTACGGGGCGCGCTGACTGCGTACCCGCGACAACGTGACCGGGACGCCCGTCATGGCCGTCCCCTTCGGCCGCGACGGCCAAGGGCTGGCGCTCGGCGTCCAGTTGGCCGCGCCCCTCGGCGGCGAGGGGGCGCTGCTCGCCTTGGCGGCGCGGCTGGAGGCGGGGCACCCCGGGGCGCCCCGCCCGCGCCCTGACGGCGGAGGCGCTCGACGGCAGTTCTGTCCTTCACGGCCGCCGTGTCGCGCCTGCCACGGCGGCAACCGCCATCCGTACCGCCCGCTCCGTCACGGCCCGGTCGTCGTCACCCGACTCGATCGCGGTCGTGGCGGCGTTGACGATCCCCTGAAGCAGCAGCGCCGTGCGCCTGGGATCGTCGTCGCCCAGTTCGGTCAGCGCGCCGATCAGCGGCGTGAGCAGTTCCCGGTGGGCGTGTGCCGCGCTCTCCTTCACCACGGCCGCGTCACGGACCCCGGCCAGCGCCTGGGCGATCCGGTGCTCCCCGCTGCGCACCAGATCCAGCTGCGACGACACGTACGCGGCGATCTTCGCCTCCGCCGTGCCGGCCGCGGACATGCCGGCCCGGATGGCGTCCGTCCACCGCGGCATCGCGTCCTCGACGACCGCGGCGAGCAGTTCCGGGCGGCCGGGGAAGTACTTGTACACGCTGTTGCGGGCGAGCCCCGTGGACCTGGCGACCGCGGTGAAGGTCACGGCCCCGGCGTCGCCGCCCTCCAGGAGTGCGCGGGCCGCACGCACCAGGGCGAGCCGCTGCTGGGCGTGGTGCTCGGCGACCGTAGCGGCTCTGATCTTGGGCACGGGCCCAGTCTAGGAGGCGGACCGGCCGGAAGGGGACCCACTTGGCGACGGTGCGTCCCCATCATCTATGTTGGCGACGCACTGTCCCTAACATCGCTTCACCGAAGGGAGCCGTTGTGTTCCTCGCTCTGCTGGAGCTGCGCGCCGCCCGTGGGCGCTTTCTGCTCATGGGGTCCGTCGTGGTGCTCGTCGCGGCACTCGTCGGCATCGTGTCCGGTTTCACCACCGGCCTCGGCGACGACACCATCTCCGCGCTGCGCCGCCTTCCGGCCTCGCACCTTGTCTTCTCCTCCGACGCCAGGTCCGACCAGTTCGCGCGCAGCCTCCTCGACGCGAAGACGGCCTCGGCCTGGCGCGAGGACGCGGACACCGACACCACGCCGCTGGGAATCTCCATCACCCGCGGCACGACGGACCGGGGCACCGAAGTCGATCTCGCCGCCTTCGGAATCGACCCCGCCGCCTTCCTGAACCCCTCCGTCACCAGCGGCAAGGGCCTCACCACCGACGCGGCCGACACCGTCGTGATCTCCGCCAAGCTCGCCGACGAGGGCGTGCGGATCGGCGACACCCTCGTCATCGACCGGCTCGGCATCCGGCTGCGCGTCGTCGGACTGACCGAACGCTCCAGCTACGGCCATGTGCCGGCCGCCTACGTCCCATTGGCGACCTGGCAGCGCATCCGCTTCAGCACCCCCGGCGCCCCGGCCTCCGCCGCCGCCGCCGAGCTCCCCGACCAGTTCAGCGCCCTCGCGCTGCGCACCCCGGCGGGCACTCCGGTCGCCGACC
Organism: Streptomyces sp. NBC_01260; assembly: GCF_036226405.1. Taxonomy (NCBI): domain Bacteria; kingdom Bacillati; phylum Actinomycetota; class Actinomycetes; order Kitasatosporales; family Streptomycetaceae; genus Streptomyces; species Streptomyces sp. NBC_01260. Next base: position 7,474,593 of record NZ_CP108464.1, read on the forward strand.
TGGACAAACGGCACTCCACCAGCACCGTCACCAAGGAGAAGGCGTACGAGGCGGCCCCCGGGTACACCGGCGAGCGCCTCACCATGAACTCGATCCAGGTCTTCCTCTACCTGATCGCACCCCTGGTGGTCGGCGCCTTCTTCGCCGTCTGGACCGTGCAGCGGCAGCCCGAACTGGCCCTGCTGCGCGCGCTCGGCGCCTCCCGCCGGCGGCTGCTCGTCCACACCGTGCTCCAGGCCGCCCTGGTCGTCGTCCTCGGCACGGCCGCGGGCGCCGTGCTCGCCGGAGCGGTCGGACTGCTGGTCGGTGAACAGGTGCCGTTCAGCCTGCCCGCCCTCACCCTCACCACCACCATGTGCACCGTCGCAGCCGTCGGTCTGCTGGGCAGCGCCCTGACCCTGCGCCGCGTCACCTCCGTCGACCCGCTGACCATGCTGGGAGCCAACCGATGACCCTCGAACTGATCGGTGTCACCGTCGCGTTCGGCCGGACAGAAGCCCGCACCACGGTTCTGGACGACCTCGACGCCACCTTCGAGCCCGGCCGGATGACCGCCCTCGTCGGCCCGTCGGGCTCCGGCAAGTCCACACTGCTCGCCGTCGCGGGCGCCCTCCTGCGTCCCACCGCCGGGCAGGTCCTGCTGGACGGCGAGGACCTGACGGAAGGCACCGACGCGCAGCGTTCGGCGGTGCGCCGCGAACGCATCGGATACATGTTCCAGAGCGGCAACCTGCTCTCCGGGCTGCCCGCTGTCGAACAGCTCCTGGCCGCCGTGTACATCAACGGAGAGCACCCCCGCTCGCACCGTTCCCGCGCCGAGGCGGCCCTGTCCGAGGTCGGCCTCGGTCATCGCCTGCGCCACCGCCCCGAACAGCTCTCCGGCGGCGAACGCCAGCGCGTCGCCCTCGCCCGCGCGCTGTTCCTCTCCCCGCAGCTCCTCCTGGTCGACGAACCGACCGCGGCCGTCGACCGCTCCCAGGCCGGCGAACTCGCCGAGCTCCTCGCCGCACGCACCCGCAGGGACCAGTGCGTCACCGTCGTCGCGACGCACGACCCGGCCGTGGCGGAGGCCGCGGACCGGGTCGTCGACATGGCGCGGACGCCCCGTCCCACCGGGCCCGGGAGCTCCCGTCGCGGAAGCTGAGGCGCGGGCCGGCCGGCCGTCGCCAGGCCCGGGTCCCAGCCGCGACGCGGTACGGAGTCGAGGAGCAGCCGGGTGTACGGATGCTCCGGGCCGTCCAGTACGCGTGCCACCGGGCCCGCCTCGACGACTCGGCCCGACCTGAGCACCATGACGTCGTCGGCGACGTGCCGGACCACGGAGAGGTCATGGGTGACGAAGAGGTAGCCGATGCCCGACTCGCGCCGGATCGTGGCGAGCAGGTCGAGGATCTGCGCCTGGATGGACACGTCCGGCGCCGCGACCGCCTCGTCGAGGATGAGGACGCGGGGTCCGACCGCCAGGGCCCGGGCGATGGCGACGCGCTGGCGCTGTCCGCCGGAGAGCCGCCGGGGCAGCGCTCCGGCCTCCCGTTCGCCGAGGCCCACCTGGTCCAGGAGCGCGGCGACCCGCGAACCACGGGCGGCCGCGTCGAGCCGGGTGTGGAGGCGCAGTACCTCATCTCGCGGGCGCGCGCGAGCCGTTCGGCCCGGCTCCGGGCGCGGGCGGAGCGGTCCCGGCCGTCCAGGCGGACAGTGCCGCCGTCCGGCCGCGCCAGGCCCACCAGCATCCGGGCCACGGCCATGGCGATCACCGGAGCGGTCATGCCGGGGCCGACCACGGACACCGGGAGGATCGCCAGGAGCAGCCCGGGGATGGCGAACGCCATGTCCATCGACCGGGACAGGATCGTGTCCGCCCAGCTGCCCCGCCAGGCGGCGACCACGCCGAGCAGGATGCCGAGGAGGATGGAGACGCCGACGACGAGCAGCGGTCCGAGCAGACCGGTCCGCGCGCCGTGGATCAGCCGGGACAGGATGTCGCGCCCGGACTGGTCCGTACCGGGCAGATGGTCTCCCGTGGTCCCGGTCAGGCTCGACGAGAGGTCGAGGGACTCGGGGTCGTGCGGGGCGAGGACCGGAGCCAGGAGGGCGATCAGGACGAGCGCGAACATGACCGCGACGGCCGCCGCGAACAGTGGTCCCTGGCCGAGGATCCGGAGGCCGCCCAGACCGGGGCGGCGGCGCAGCACGCCGGGTGCGGCGGCCTGCCCTTTGAGGCACAGGGTGCCCGGCGGCCCGCGCTCGTGCTCCCCGACAGTCCGACACGGTTCTACGCGGGAGTGCTCGCCGCCTACGGCGACTGGTGCGCCGAGCACGGACGGCCCGAGCATGTCGTGTTCGCCCCCGAGGCGGGCAACGGCCCCGTCGTGGAAGCCGTCGAGGTGGCCCTGAGCGGGACCTGCCGGCCCGACGCGCTGTGCGTCGTCCCCGAGGCGAGCCCGCCTCTCGTTCTGGAGGCGGCGCGCCGCCACGGATACGACGTGCCCGGCGACCTGCTCGTGGTGTGCGTCAGCGAGGACGCGACGGCCACCCACACCCGGCCCGCGCTGTCGACCCTGAGCCTGCGGCCCCAGGAGGTCGCGGAGGCCGGGATCGACCTGCTCGTCGCGGCACTGGAGCAGGGAGGTGCCCCGTCTGCCGGGGTGCTGGTGCAGACCCGGCTAGAGGTACGGGCGTCCTCGCTGCGCACGGACACGGGCGCGGGCACGGACTGAGGACGTACGGGTGCCGGGCCGCTCAGCCGGAGTGGACGAGTGAGCCTGCGACATAGGTCCGCAGGACCCGCGCCTCGGAGATCTCCTCCGGCGGCGCGGTGAAGATGTCGCGGTCCAGGACCACCAGGTCGGCCAGGTTTCCGACGAGCAGACTGCCGGCGTCGTCCAGGCCGTTCACATGGGCGCTGCCGGCGGTGTACGCGGCGACGGCCGTCGCCGGGTCCAGGCGCTGCTCGGGGAGGAAGACCGGGCTGTCGGCGGCCCCGGGCTCCCTGCGGTTGACCGCGACGTGGATGCCCTGGATCGGGTCCGGACTGCTGACCGGCCAGTCGCTGCCCGCGGCGAGGGTGGCGCCCGCGCGCAGCAGGTCGCCGAACGGGTACTGCCAGGCGGCGCGTTCGGGCCCGAGGAACGGGATGGTCAGCTCGTCCATCTGGGGTTCGTGGGCCGCCCACAGCGGCTGGATGTTGGCGATGGCGCCGAGGCGGGCGAAGCGCCTGATGTCGTCGGGGTGGACGACCTGGAGGTGGGCCAGGTGGTGGCGGTTTCCGCGCCGGCCGTTGGCCTCGACGGCGGCCTCTACCGCGTCGAGTGCCTCGCGGACGGCCCGGTCGCCGAGTGCGTGGAAGTGGACCTGGAAGTCGAGGGCGTCGAGCCGGGTGACATGGCCGCGCAGGGCGTCCGGGTCGACGAAGCTCAGACCGCTGTTGGTGGTGGCGCAGCCGCAGCCGTCGAGGTACGGGGAGGTCATCGCGGCGGTGAAGTTCTCGGCGATGCCGTCCTGCATGATCTTCACCGAGCCGGCCCGGAACCGTCCGTGGCTCAGCTTCTCGCGGTTCGCGACCAGTTCGTCGATCTGCTCGGCCCCACGCTCGCGGTCCCACCACATCGCGCCGGTGACCCGGGCGGTGAGTGAGCCGTCGCGGGCCGCGGTCAGATAGGCAACCGATGGATCGGTAACGCCGTTGAACCCGCCGAGCAGGGCGTCCTGCCAGCCGGTGATGCCGAGGGAGTGCAGCAGTTCCTGCGCACGCAGCAGACCCGCGAGTCGGTCCGCCGGGGTGGTCGCCGGCACCAGCCGGGAGACCAGCGCCTGGGCGCCTTCCTGGAGCATTCCGCTGGGCGAGCCGCCCGGCTCGCGCTCGATGCGGCCGTCGGCGGGATCGGGGGTGGCGGCGGTGATCCCGGCCAGTTCGAGGGCCCGGGTGTTGGCCCAGGCGCCGTGGTGGTCACGGTTGGCCAGCAGGACCGGGCGGTCGGGGACCACGGAGTCGAGCAACTGCCGGGTGGGCAGTCCGCCGTCGAAGCTCTCCAGCGACCACCCGCCGCCGGTGATCCACGCACGGTCGGGATGAGCATCCGCGTAGGCCCGGATCAGGGTCAGGTACTCCTCGGCGCCGACGGTGCCGCTCAGGTCGCACTCGGCCAGCTCCACCCCGGCGGACACCGGGTGGATGTGGGCGTCCTGGAAGCCGGGGAGCAGCAACTTCCCCGTGAGGTCGACGACTTCGGTGCCTGGGCCGATGAGCTCACGGACCTCGTCGTGCCCGACCGCGGTGATGCGGTCGCCGACGACGGCGAGCGAGGTGGCCCGGGTGCGGGCCGGATCGGCGGTGAAGACGGGGCCGCGTGTGAAGACCAGATCGGCCGTGGTCATACGGTGCTCCAGAACGTGAGAGAACGTGGCGGGGTGTCATGCAAGCGGCTCGGACATCCATGCGTCAATGCCGTTGTCATAAAGTTCGGCGCGGTCGGCCGCGTGGATTCGGCAACCGGATGGCGGCGTCCTTATGTCAACCCCATTGACCTTGTGGCCCCCGGGGCGGTCTCATGGCGGCACTTCGGAGGCCCGTACCTCCGAGATCCGAAGGAGCCCCACCCCATGAACCACCTCGACTCGCTCCGGGACGTCTCGCCGGTCCCGTTCTGGCTCGACGACCCCGACCGGCCGCAGGCCACTCCCGCGCTCGTCGGCGACACCGCCTGCGACCTCCTCGTGGTCGGCGGCGGATACACCGGTCTGTGGACCGCCCTCGTCGCCAAGGAGCGCGATCCGTCCATGGATGTGGTGCTCATCGAGGCGGACGAGGCCGGCGGCGCCGCCTCCGGCCGCAACGGCGGATTCTGCGAGTCCAGCCTCACCCACGGCCTGGCCAACGGACTCCAGCGCTGGCCCGAGGAGATCGGCCTCCTGGAACGCCTCGGCCGCGAGAACCTCCAGGCCATCGAGGACACGATCGAACGGCACGGCATCGACTGCTCCTGGGAGCGCACCGGCTCCCTGGTGGTGGCCACCGAGCCGTACCAGGTCGAGGGACTGAAGGAGGAGGCCGAGACTCTGGCCAGGTTCGGTGCCAACCCGGTTCTGCTCGACGCCGAGGCGGTCCGTGCCGAGATCGACTCCCCGACGTTCCTCGGCGGCGTGTGGAACAAGGACGACGTGGCCATGGTCAACCCGGCCCGGCTCGCCTGGGGGCTCAAGCGCGCCTGCCTCGACCTCGGCGTCCGCGTCCACGAGCGCACACCCGCCACCTCGCTCCGCGAGCAGGGCGACGTGATCGTGGTCCGCACCGCCTACGGGCGGATCACCGCCCGGCGCACCGCCCTCGCCACCAACGCCTATCCCTCCCTGCTGCGCCGCCACCGCCCGTACACCGTCCCCGTGTACGACTACGCGCTCATGACGGAGCCGCTGACCGAGCAGCAGCTCGCCGCGGTCGGCTGGCGGAACCGGCAGGGCTTCGCGGACTGCTCCAACGAGTTCCACTACGTCAGGCTCTCCGCGGACAACCGCATTCTGTGGGGCGGTTACGACGCCGTCTACCACCGCGACGGCGAGGTCAGCGCCGAACACGACCAGCGGCCCGAGACCTTCGCCACGCTCGCCCGGCACTTCTTCACGTCGTTCCCGCAGCTGGAAGGTATCCGGTTCACCCACGCCTGGGGCGGTGCCATCGACACCTCCACCCGTTTCTGCGTGTTCTTCGACACGAGTCATCACGGGAAGGTCGCCTACGCGGCCGGGTTCACCGGCCTCGGCGTCGGCGCCACGCGCTTCGGTGCCGAGGTCATGCTCGACCTCCTGGCGGGCGAACGCACCGAGCGGACCCGGCTGGAGCTCGTCCGCCGCAAACCGCTCCCGTTCCCGCCCGACCCGATCCGTTCGGCCGGCATCGGCATCACCAAGTGGTCGATGAGGCGCGCCGACCGGAACGAGGGACGGCGCAACCTCTGGCTCAGGACGCTCGACCGCTTCGGCCTGGGCTTCGACAGCTGACGACACCTGACGACACCTGACGACGGGTGGCCGGGTGACGAGAACACGTGGGTGACACGACACCCGCCCGGCGCGAAAGCCGGTGGCACTGCCCGTAGGAGGGGTCCTGTCGCCGGAAAGGGCCTCCGACCCGGGTCGGAGGCCCTTTCCGGTCCCGCGCCGGACTGTTGCCTCGGCCGCTGCCCCGGTTCCGGTCGCACGGCGCCCTTGGTGCGGGACGGCGGCACGGTCTCGGCGCGCCCGCGTCCCGCACCGCGGGGCGCAGGCCGGTTCAGAGAGCCGGAACACTGTTCCAGGGGCGGACGGCCTCGATCGCCGCCGCGGCGCGGAACACCGTGGCGTCGTCGTAGGTGCGGCCGACGACCTGCACTCCCGTGGGCACTCCGGTCGAGGCGAAACCGGACGGCACACTCAGCACCGGGCAGCGGCTGGCGATGTTGAACACCGTGGTCATCGCGGACTCCAGATAGAAGTCCAGCTCGACGCCGTTGACCACTACCTTGGTCGAGAGGTAGTCGTCGTCCGCCTTGAGCGCCGGAATGGCGGTCGTCGGGCACAGCAGGACGTCGTAGCGGTCCAACAGTGCGCCGAGCGTCGCCTGTATCGCGGCCTCGATCTCAAGGCCCTGCAGGAGGCTGCCGGGCTCACGCACGGCCTCGGTGCCCCGCCGGGCGAAGTCGAGCGCGTAAGGGGTGAGCAGGTCGCCGTGCTCGGCGGCGACCGACGCGATGTAGGGGCCGAAGATGGAGCCGAAGTGGATCATCGATGCCCGCATCACGTCCGCCCGCATGATGGGGACCTCCACCTCCTCGACGACGGCTCCGGCCGCGCGCAGGGCCTCCGCGACCGCGCGGGTGTTGGCCTCGACCTCGGGATCGACGGGCCAGTCCCCGAGGGTGACCGAGAGCGCCACCCGCAGGCCCTTGACGCCCTCGAACCGCTCGGGCAGCACGAACTTGGGGCGCAGCGAGACCGCGTCCGAGGGGTGGGGCCCGGCAATGACGTTCTGCAGCAGGGCGCAGTCCCCGACGGTGCGCGCCATCGGACCGTCGTGGCAGTACGTGTCGAGGTTGAACGGTGCCATCGCCGGCACGCGCCCGTACGGCGGCTTGTAGCCGACCGTGCCCGTGTACGAAGCGGGGATGCGGATCGATCCGCCGATGTCCGAGCCGGTCGCGAGCGTCGTCTCACCCGCCGCGAGCGCGGCGCCCGCGCCGCCCGAGGAGCCGCCCGGGGTGAACTCCTGGTTCCACGGGTTGCGGGTGATGCCCCACAGCCGTGACTGCGTGTAGCCCGCGCAGCTGAACTCCGGGGTCGTGGTCCGGGCGTGCACGATGCCGCCGGCCTCCTGGACCCGCTCGATCACCGGGTGCGTCTGGTCGGAGATCTCGTCGCGGAAGGCCAGGGAGCCGTCCGTGATGCGGCGGCCCGCGATGGGCTGTTCCTCCTTCGTCGCGACGGCGAGGCCCTCCAGCGCGCGCGGCGCCTCGCCCTTGCCCGCGTACCGCGCCTCGGCCTCGCGGGCGGTGGCGAGCGCCTCGTCGAAGGTCCGCTCGGCAAGGGCGTTGACCTTCGGCTCGACGGCTTCGGCGCGGGCGATGACCGCGGTCATCAGCTCGACCGGTGACAGGGAGCGGTCATGGAAACGGCGCAGGGCCTCGGTCGCGGGCAGATAGGCGATGTCGGTGAGGTCGGTCATGTGATGGTCCTTTGCGATGCGTCGGAGGAGTCGGCCGGGTATGCGGCGGCCTTCGGGGGCGCGGGTCGGATCGCGTCCGTGCCGCGGGCACCGGGTCGGGTACCGCGAGCCCGTCGCCGGCGCGGAGGAGGGCGAAGCCCTCGTCGCGCCGGATGCCGGCGGGTGCGTGGGGAAGCGCATGGGCGGAGCGTTGCTTCGGGGGCGCGCCGATCACGACGGGGAGTGCAGCGGCCCCCGGTCTGCGGAACCCTCCCCTCCGGTAGCCGTGCGCGGGCTGCCGGAGGGGACGCTGTGCGGCGGTCTGTGATTCGGTCCGAGCGGCGGTCTGTGATGCGGTCCGTGGCGCGCGTCAGCAGCGGTGTGCCGGTCAGCCGGTGCCGGTCGGTTCGCCGGCATCTACGGCGCCGGGAGTGCGGGTGCCGGTGAAATAGGGCGACCGGCGGTGCCAGCGGGCCCACGCGGCCGCCACCAGGCCGGAACCGATCATCAGGACCGGGACGAGCAGCGCGAACCAGCCGTTGTCCGCGGAGACTTCGAAATGATCGGCGGAGGTGTAGAAGGTCCAGGCGAGGTAGCCGCCGGTGGCGAGCAGCACCAGCGCGCCCAGCGACGGTCCGACGACAGCGCGCAGTGCCTCCAGCGGCGACGTGCGCAGCAGTTGGCGGAACCGCACCGCGGCGGCCAGGGCGGTGAGCGCGTAGTAGAGGGCGACGACGATGCCGATCGCGTTGACGGCGGCGAAGATCAAGTCGTTGACGGTGGGGATGACCAGCGCCATCGCGGCGAGAACCAGGGCGATCGCGGTGATCAGCAGGGTGCCGACGGCGGGGGTCCCGTGCTTGGGGTGCAGGCGCGTCCAGACGGAGCCGAGGACACCGTCGCGGCCCATCGCGTACATCCCGCGGGCGGTGGGGATGACCGAGGCCTGGAGCGAGGCCACCGCGGAGAACATGAGAGCGATGAGCGGCAGCGCGGCCAGCGGCTGCTCGGCGAGTTTCATGCCGAAGTAGGAGAGCCCCTGCGCGCCGTTGTCGGCCAGTTCGTCCAGCGGCAGGACCCGCTGGAAAGCGGTGCCGGCCAGCAGGAAGAGGAGGAGCATGACGGCCAGGGCGATGAACCCGCCGCGGGAGGCGTCGCGCGGGTCGCTGACCTCTTCACCGACGCTGAAGACGGACTCGAAGCCCCAGTAGCAGAAGACCGCGAGCATCATGCCCTGGGCGAGTGCTTCGGCCGAGGGGATGTCGAAGGGGTTGTACCACGTGAGCGAGAACGGCTGGTCCCCGGCGAACAGGCCGTAGGTGCAGAACGCGATCAGCACGCCGTACTCGAAGATCAGCAGGTATTTCTGCAGACGCGCGGCGAGGTCCAGTCCGCGGACGGCGACCAGCGAGGCGGCGACCAGCACGGCCATGCCGAGGAGCGTGGACTGCAGGGTCGAGTCCGGGTCGAGGGAGAGGCCCGCGACGCTGTGGACGGTGGCCTGCCCCAGGAGCTGGATGATCGCCGAGCCGGTCACCGTGGTGGTGTAGGCCATGAACACGACGGTGCCGACGACGTTGACCCACCCGGTCAGGAAGCCCAGCCAGGGGCTGAAGATCCCGCCGACCCACTTGTAGCTGCTGCCGGCGTTGGGATCGATGCGGTTGAGCCGCCCGTATCCGCCGGCTATGCCGAGCACGGGCAGGAAGGCCAGCAGCATGATCGCCGGCAGGTGCAGGCCGACGATGCCGGCCATCAGACCGAGTCCGATGCCGATACTGCTCGTGGCGGCTGTGCTCGAAGCGGCGAGAACGATGCCGTCGACGACACCTATGGACTTCCGCATCGCGGTCCGGGGCGCCTCGGCGCCACTGCTCGGCCCGGTGTTCACATTTTTCACTGGTACTGCCAACGGATCGTCGCCTTGCTTGGGAAGAGAGCTGGAGAGTCTGGATGGCAGGTCATGAAACCCTCCATCTCCTTCACAGGTCAATGGTGTTGTCGTAAGCTCCGGACATGGGTGAACGTGTGGTTCCGGAGCCGCAGCGGCGGCGCAGACGGCCGACGAAGCAGGGCACCGTGCTGTCCGAACAGGTCATCGTGGAGACGGCCCTGCGCCTGGTCGGCCAGCACGGTGCGGACGCCTTGACGGTCCGGCGGCTGGGCGGGGCACTGGGCGCCGACCCCAGTGCGCTCTACCGGTACTTCCGCAACACCGACGACCTGTTGCTGGCTGTCGCCGACGAGCTCATCGGCCGTGCGCAGCTCGGCTGGAGGCCCACCGGCGAGTGGCGTTTCGACCTGTGCGAGCTGGGTTTGCGCGTCCACGCCTCGTACCAGGCGCATCCGCAGGCCGCGTTGCTGGCCGCGCACCGGACGACCGGGCGGGACAATGAGCTGCGGGCCGTCGAGATGATCCTCGGCGTGCTGCGGTCGGCAGGCTTCGGCGACCGGGAAGCGGTCCGGATCTACCACGCCTTCGTGGACCAGGCGCTCGCCTTCGCGGCCCTGGACGCGGCCGCGCTCGCGCTGCCGGCTCCCGCGCAGGCGGCCGATCTCCAGGTGTGGCAGGACCGCTACGGCCGACTGGATGCGAGCGCCTACCCGCACATCGTGGCCACCGTGCGCCTGCTGGCTCACGAGATGAAGTTCAGCGGCTATCCGTTCGCGCTGGAACTGCTGCTCGACGCCGTCGAGGCCAGGCTGCCGCCGGCGGGTGGGGAGCCCGGCTGAGCCCCGGAGCGGGCGCTCCCGGGGTCGGCCCTGCGCCCACCACTCCGTGCCCCGCGTCTCCTGCGGTCGGGCCGGGCGCGGGCCGGGCCCGCGCCCGAGGTACCCGTCACGGCCTGCTGTCTGCGCTCCCGTCCTCCTGGTCGGAGGGGGAGTCCTCGCAGGTGGCATCGCGGAGCCATCCGACGGCCTGACGGAGTTCGTCGAAGGCCCGCTGTTCCTCCCGGGGAGTGACCCGGGAGGCCGGCAGGATGCTGTCGCGCGTCCCGCGGACCCGGGCATAGGCATCGAAGCAGGCGAGCACCTGCTGGATCACTGGCTCCTGAGGCGCGGAAGGAGGCGGCGAGGAAGGGCGCTGCAGGGACATCTCTGAACTCTCATCCAGTCGGAAGCTACTGGTCAGACCGGAGCGCGGCGTCCATGAGGTGCTGAGGACCCCGGCTCGCGCACCACGCGGGGCGTGGCTCGGTCGATGACAGGACGCCCGCCGGTTCGGCGGGCAGCGGCCGCGGCAGCCGGAAGCGGGGCACCGGCCTCCGGAGCGAGGAAGGCGACCCCGCCGAGATCCGTCCCGGCAACGTCAGGGACGGATGCGACGGCTCGGGAAGCCTTCCTGCGGGCATGGTGCTTTGCCACTGGTCAGCTCACCGCGCAGCCGGACGAGTTCACGGGCACGGGGGGCGGACACGAAGAGCAAGAGGCACGGCAAGCCTTTCCGGGCGCACGACTGTTACGTCGCCGACCAGGCTTCCCGGCACACCACCCGCTCCTCAACAACAACAACGAGGCGGGATGCGGCCATGCTATCCGCCTCGGCATCAGTTCCGTTTCGCAGGGGAGTGCACTCGCCGCCCGGGCGAGGGCCCGCGGCGTGCCTGCGACTGGCCGACGCGGTAGACGAATCAAGGCCCTCACCACCGAGCCCATGCCTCCCGCCTCCAGCCGCAGCTGACCAACTGGAGCTTCGCTCACACGGGTGGAGTCGCTCGGCGGGCGCAGACTGGGGCACTACGGCGACGGGGGGTTCTTGGTGATGGTGGACCCTGAGGGCAATGAGTTCCGCATCATCCCTGAGGGCGCTTTCGAGTTCGACGACGAGGGATGCGCGACCTGCCTCGGCTGAGGGCTTCGCAGTCGTGGATGAACGGCTACGGCAAGATCTGCAGGTGTTTCGAACGCGGCGGCATCGACGGCTTGTTCGGGGAGCGGGCCGCCGGTCAAAACTCCCCAGATTCTCTGTTCGCATTCCTGCCGTGCTCTCAGCTTGGCGTTCAACTTCGCAGCTCACTCGACCTGCAATCGCCACCGCGGGCACACCGTACCGACAGGCTCACCACCCGCCGGCCGCGTCTCCGACCTCACGAGTCAGTACAGCTATGGAGACCGGTGACCCGAGGATCCGTTCGGCCGCGCGGTGCCCTGACTGCAGCGCCCCGTCGACGCAGGCCGGCGCGGCTCCCCAGGTTGCCTCTCCCGCGAAGTGGACAACGCCGTCAACCGGGCCCGCCAGCGCTTCGTGATCCTCGTGGGAGGAGCCGACGGCGATGTAGGAGTACGAGCCGAGGGCGAGCGGGTCCATGCCCCAGCGCGTGATCCAGTGGGCGGCGGGTTCGGGAACGCGGTCGCCGTAGATGTTGCGCAGGGGCCTGAGCACCGACGCGACCACCTCTTCGTCGGTCATCTGCTCGATTTCCCGGCCCCAAGCACCGCCGGCGAAGGTCAGCAGCATCGGCTTGCCGCTCACCGCGGAGATGTCGTACCAGGAGTGCCAGGGGACGCCGGCCTGGCCGTGCTGCCGGATCACGGAGACGCCGTCTTGCCAGAACCGGTCCGGGAACTGCAGGAAGACCTTGTTGAACACGCCCATTCCCAGCCGCTCGATCGGTCCCGCGACGGCCTCGGGCAGGGCGGGCGTGAACCGGATCGCCCCGGCTTTGAGTACGCCCAACGGCACCGTGACGATCACCTGGGCGGCCTGGAAGGACTCCTCGCGCGTGTCGACCCGCACTCCCGCAGCCGACCTGGTGATGGCGGTCACGGCGGTTCCAAAGCGCACGTCGAGCCCTTCGGCCAGCCTCCGGGGGATCTCGTCGTAGCCACCAGGGAAGACCACTTCGTCACCGTCGATGGTGTCCTCGTCGAGTCCGTGAGCGGCGACCTGCTCGACCTCCGCACCGCACTGCTCCTCGGTGCGATGGCGATAGAACGCGCGGACCCGCTCGACTCGCCCGGGTTCCCAGCCGGTCGCGGCAAGGGCCCGCTCGGCCGCGGCGGCGTAACTCTCATCGTGGCCCATCGACGCGGCAGCCAGCTGCAAAAGGCCGTCCGCCGCGTCGACGTCGACGGTCCACTCTCGTGCCGCGTCATCGCCCAGCAGGCACGAAGACTCGTCATAGTTGGCGATCGGCCGACCACCGGCCTGAAAACTCCCCACCGTGAACTCGTAGGTGTCGATCCCGAGCGCGGAAACGAGTTCGGCGAGCGGGTTGTCGGTGACACCGTGAATCCACGAGGCGCCACGATCAACGCAGAACCCCGCCGTCCGGTCCGTCCACATCCGCCCACCAACGCGGTCTCGCGCCTCGAGCACGACGACACGCTGCCCTGCAGCGCGAAGCAGACGTGCCGCCGTGAGGCCGGCGATTCCCGCACCGACGACGATCGTGTCCATCATCTTCGCTGTTCTCCATGGTATCGACGGGGTGTGCAGCGGATTCTCCGCAGTCGTCATGATCCAACCGGCTGGACACCATTAAGGTCAATGTTGTTGGCATAAGCGGTGGATCGACAGCGGATTCGGGATCGGATCAGGTCGGCGAGTTGGTCGATGGTGCGCGGGCGAGGTTGGCGATGCTGCGCTTGTCGTCCCGGCCATACCGAGCCCGCTACAGTCTGGGATCGCCGCGCCCCTTCGCGCGAACGACCAACCCCGCACAACATCGCCCGTCTCAGCGTGGTGAATCGCCCGGGTTTGATGGAGACATCGAAGACCCGGAAGGATCCCGATCATGGCTGCTCCCCGGAAGTATTCCAACGAACTGCGTGAGCGCGCGACGCGCCTGGCGGTGGAGGCCCGCAAGGAAGTTCCCCCAAGGCCGTGATCGTCACGGTGCCCCCGGTGGATCGCGAAAAACACAAGGAGGGCTGCCTGTCCTGCGCTATCCGGTGCCGACGGTGCGCAGAACCGCGAGGACAAGGGCGTGAATCTCAGCGGAGTACTGCGGTGGCCGCAGGTTGTCCTTGGCCGTCGTCCTCCACCTCGGGTAGCTGTCGGGACCACATCCGGGCCGGTGCTGACGAGCGCGACCGTGGTCGTCTGTCGTTCCCGAGCGTCGGGAAAGTGGAGACGCCTTGCCTTCGCGAACCTCCGAAGGTCCAACTGATGCATGGGTGCAGCTGTTCTCAGCGCACGGCGGTGCCCCGCAGCAGCACCACACACCGGTGCGCCGTTATGTGTGGTCCGCCGGCCCGATTCCGGCGGGCCGGCGTACCACGTCACGTCGCGCGGGCGATCCGGTCAGTAGTCGTAGTGGTCGTTCTCGATCACTCGGAAGCTGCCCCCTACTCCGTTGCTGACGAGCACACCCCCTTCGACGCGGTTCGGGAACACGCCTTCAGTGGAACCGTGGGGGCCGACGGTGGCGACGGGGGCGCCGTTGTCGCAGGTCGCCCCGCTGAAGACCTCGACGGTTCGCCGGCTGTCGTTGAAGATGTTGAAGCTGGTGGAGCCCAGGCCGCTGGCCACGCTGACGCAGCCGCCGGGGGAGGCGGAGTACGTGCGCTCGTTGAGGTGAATCCTGCCCTCGTCGTCGTCCCGGCCTCCGTGACCCCGGTCCTGGTCGCCTCCGCGCTCGCCGCCGCCTTCGTCGTTGCCTCGGCCCCGATTGCCGCGGTCCTCGTCGTTGCCGCCTCGGCCTTCGTTGTCGCTCCGGCCTTCGTTGCTCCTTCCGGCGTCACCTCTGTCCTTGGGAGCCCTAGCGGGGGCTGGGGCTGGGGCTGCGGCCTTTTGGACGACCGGGGCGGCTTGGGGCGGCTCGTTCGTGGCGGCCGAGGTGAAGGTGCTGCCGGTGGCGGTCAGGGCCGCGGCGGCGGTGATGGCGGCAGTGAGGACGGTGGAACGTGCGGTCATGTCGTTTCTCCTGTCTCGGAGTGAGGTCGGCTGAGCAGCGGACCCGTGATTGAACGTACGTAGGGACTCCATAGCTGTCATATCGGGGCATAACGAAACGCCGGTGCCGGAGCATCGGCTGGGACGGCAGTCACCCGTATGTCATTCGGGTGCAACGTGGCGCATCTGTCCGGGCTCGCGGAGCACCGGATCGCGCTGTCCTTCTACCTGAGGGTCCACCAGCGGCATCTACGCGAATACGGCGAGGACGCCCTGGCGGCACTCGACGTGGCGGAGAACATCGCCTTCACCCTCCAGGAACTCGGGGACCGCGAGGCGGCGCGCGCTGTCGACGCGGACCTACTGCCGAGGTTCGAGCGCGCGGCGGGCAAGGGCTGCCTGGGGTTCGAAACACACGCGCAAGCGTCTGGTGAAAGCCCTCAGGGCCCTTGGCTGCGATGCCGAAGCGGACGAAATCTGGAGAGAATCCCGAAGTTCTGACGGGGTGCCGGCAGCCGGACACCCGTTCGATGCGGTGTCCGTATCGCGGTGAGGGGCGTGGGCGGCCGTGGGGGTCGGGTGTACGCGGGGTGTGTCGATGGGTTCGGATGTTTGGGCGTGCGGAATAGAAACGGGCAGGATGCCGGCAGATACGAGGACGGCACGGAAGTAGTCCACGGCCATGTCCTGCTGTCCGGCCATGCGGGCATCGAGGGCTTCGTGGGTGAGCTCGCAGGTCCCGGAGGCGAGGTCGGTGACCAGCTGGGAGGCGGACGCCTACTCCCGCAGAGGTCGTAAGCTCACCCGGGCCGAGCGCAAGGCAGTCGAACAGCGCGTGGAGCGCGGCGAGTTCCACGGCGAGTGGAACTACACCATCGCCGCGCACGACCCTGTCCAGGACCCGCCGACCTCACCAGAACAGAAGCTGGCAGCCCCCATCCCACCCGAGGCCACCTTCCTGCCCACTCACCCCGCCTTGACCGGCATGTCCCGCGACCAGTTCGACCAGCTCGAACCCTGCCGCCAGATCCTGACAGATGCCGAGCGGCGGGACGATGACAGTGACGGACGCGGACGCACCACGGCTTCGGGATCCTCGATCACCGCCATCGGGTCCTCGCCGCAAGCCTCAACTGCCGCAACACCGTCACCCTGACGCTGGCAGGCCAACTGATCGGCAGGGACCGCAACGTGCTGAGCTATCACGCCCACAGGACCAGGCCGCTACTGTCGAGCGACTGATGCGCCTGTCCGGCATCGTCGGGGTACACCTGCGCAAGAAGGTCCGCACCACGATTCCCGCACCCGACGCGACGCCGGTGCCGGACCTGCTCCAGCGGGACTTCAACGCCGCCACACCGAATCAGAAGTACGTCGGCGACATCACCTACCTCCCCATCGGCGACGGACAATTCCTATACCTCGCAACGGTGTTGGACCTGCACTCCAAGCGATTGGTGGGCTGGTCCATCGCCGACCACATGCGCACCGGACTCATCGCCGACGCGCTGCGGGCCGCCGTCGGCACGCGGGGCGGGAACCTGCGCGGAGCGATCTTCCACAGCGACAACGGAGCCCAATACGCGTCCAGGCATCAAGGGGATGGTCCCGGGTGCCGCCCGGCGGGCCCGTCAGCCGGCGCCCCCCGCCGCCAGCGGATCGAGTTCCCTGCGCCGCCGGCTGATGGAGTCCGGATCCCAGTCCGGCCGGGGAACGGATGCCAGCAGTAGCTGCGTGTACGGGTGTCCGGGGTCGGAGAGCAGTTCCGCGACAGGGCGGTGTTCCATGGTGCGGCCTCGGAACAGGACGAGCGCCTCGTCGCACACGTACCGCACGACGGCCAGGTCGTGGCTGACGAAGACCAGGCCGATGCCGGTGTCGCGGCGGATGTCCGACAGGAGGTTGAGCACCTGGGCCTGGACCGAGACATCGAGCGCGGACACCGCTTCGTCCAGTACGAGCACCGCAGGTTCGACCGCCAGCGCACGTGCGATGGCGGCGCGTTGCCGCTGACCGCCGGAGAGTTTGCGCGGCAGGGCCGCCGCCTCCCGCTCCCCGAGGCCCACCTGGGCGAGGAGTTCCCGGATCCTGGCGGCCCGGGCGGCGGGGTCGGCGAGACCGTGCAGGCGCAGCGCCCCGTCGATGGTGGCGCCGATGGTGATCCGTGCGTCCAACGAGAGGTACGGGTCCTGAAAGACGATCTGCACCGCCTTGGCACGGGCGAGTCGGGCCGCCCTGCCGCGTACGGTCGGGGCCAGTGGTTCACCCTGGACGAGGATCTCGCCGGCGTCGGGGCGTTCGAGGCCGATCAGCATCCGGGCCGTGGTCGTCTTGCCGGAGCCCGACTCACCCACGATGCCGAGGGCGCCGCCGGCCCGCAGTGAGAACGACAGGCCGTCGACGGCGATGACCTCCGCCTTTCCCGTCCGGTAGGTCTTGCGCAGCCCGCTGACCTGGAGCAGTGTGCGGGCGCTGTTCTCGGCCATCAGCTGCCCTCCCTTGTAGCGGTGTTTTCCATAGAGGTGAGTGACTCTTCCGTGATGTGGCAGGCGACCAACGCCTCGCCGTGGCGCTCCAGCCGCGGCGCTGTCCGGTCGCAGACCCCGGGCTGGGCCAAGCGGCAGCGCGCCGCGAAGGAGCAGCCGGGCGCCGAGTCAAGCAGTCCCATGGGGGAACCCGGGATCGGGGTGAGCCGGGCGGGCGGTCCGTCCGGGGCCTGGAGGGGCGGCGACGAGCCGAGCAGGCCCGTGGTGTAGGGGTGGCGGGGTGTTTCGAAGAGCTGTGCGGTGGGAGCGGTCTCGACGATCCGGCCGGCGTACATCACGTAGATGCGGTCGCAGACCGCGGCCGCGAGTTCGATGTCGTGCGTGATGAGGAGCATGCCCAGGTCGCGTTCGCGCTGCAGCCGCCCGAGGATGGCCATGATCTCGGCCTGGGTGGAGACGTCGAGCGCGGTGGTGGGTTCGTCGCAGAGCAGCAGCCTGGGCCCGGCGGTGAGCGCTCCGGCGATCATGACGCGTTGCAGCATGCCGCCGGAGAGCTCGTACGGGTACTGGCGCAAGTGCCGCTCCGGGTCCGGGAGTCCGACCGCGGCGAGCAGTTCGGCGGCGCGGGCGTTGGCGCGGCCCTTGTCCCAGCCGTTGTTGACACGCAGCGACTCGGTGAGGAAGTCGCCGATGCGGCGGACCGGGTTGATGCCTGCCCGGGGGTCCTGGAATATCATCGACGCCGTGCCGGTACGGATCGACCGTAGGGCTGCCGGGCCGGCGCCCACCACCTCCGTTCCGTCGACGCGCACGTGGCCGTCGATGTCGGCCCCGGTGGGGAACAGCCCGAGGGCCGACCGTGCGGTGACCGACTTCCCGGAGCCGGATTCGCCCACCAGCGCGACGATTTCACCCGCCGACACGGTCAGGTCGATGCCGTCGAGTACCGGCCGGGCCATGCCGGGCAGGGCGATGCTCAGGTTCTCGTACTCCAGCAGCGCCATCAGGTCTTCCTCCCTGCGAGCCGGTCGCCGACGTTCTCCCCGACGATGTTGAAGGCGACGACGACCACCACGACGGCGACGGCGGGCACGACCGCGGACAGCGGCTGGCCGCGCAGAACGGCGGCCTGGGACTGGTTGATCATGGCGCCCCAGTCCGGAGTCGGCGCCTGCACGCCCAGGCCCAGGAAGGACAGGGCGGCGAGGTCGAGCAGCGCGTAGCCGAAGTTGACGGTGGACTGGGCGAGCACGGTCGGGCCGATGTTCGGCAGCAGCCTGCGGACGGCGACGTACAGGGCGGAGTGCCCCTGCACACGGTAGGCCGCGATGTACGGCCTGGCCCGCTCCTGCATCGCGAGGCCGCGCACCAGACGTGCGGTGTACGGCATGTAGGCCACGGACATAGCGATCACCGGCGCCGTCATCCCCTTGCCGAAGACCGCCACCGCGAGAATCGCGACGAGCAGCGCCGGGAAGGCGAAGACGACATCGAGCAGCCGCCCGATCACGGTGTCGGCCCAGCCGCCCCGCCACGCGGAGAACAGCCCGATGGCGATGCCGACGACGGTCGAGACCAGTACCACCAGCAGCGGTCCGACCAGACTCGTACGGCTTCCTTCTACGAGGGCCGAGAAGGTGTCGTGCCCACCCTGGTCGGTGCCCAGCCAGTGGTCGGCGCTCGGGCCCACGAGCCCCGTGCCCAGCTCTCCGTACGTCGGGTCCTGCGGTGACAGCCACGGTGCGAACACCGCGACCAGCACGAACAGGACGAGAAGGCCCAGGCACAGCTTCTCCAGCCGGCTACCCCCCATGGAGCGCAGCTTGGCGACCGGCCTGCGGGTCAGTCCCGCCATCGGGGCGCTCATCGTGCACCCCCCGCTGCCGCCACCCGCGGATCGATCAGCGGATGCACCAGGTCCACCAGGAAGTTGACCACGACGAACGCGGCAACCACGAGCAGCACGATCGCCTGCACCACCTGGAAGTCCATCTGGTTGACCGAGGTCACCAGCAGGGATCCCACGCCCGACATGCCGAACGCGGTCTCCACGATCGAGGTGCTCACCAGCATTCCGGAGATGAGGAGCGCGGAGACGGTGACGATCGGGCCGAGGGCGTTGCGCAGTACGTGCCGCCGGATCACGGTCCACCGCGGGGTGCCGCGGCTGACCGCGACCTCGACGTGCTCACGGCCCAGTTCCTCCAGCATGGACGAGCGGGTCACCCGAGTGACCATCGCCATGAACGTGACGGACAGGGCGATCGCCGGCAGTACGACGTGGTGCAGCCGGTCGAGAACGCCGGTGCCGTTGCCGATGGTCGGGAACCAGCCCAGCTTCACGCCGAACAGCGACCGCAGCAGCAGCGCGGCGACGAAGGCGGGGGCTGCGGCCCCCACCGTCACCAGCAGCATCAGCATCGAGTCGGTGCGGGTGCCGCGGCGCAGCGCGCCGACGATGCCGGCCGCGAGACCGACCACCGCGATCAGCAGGGCGGAGGCGGCGATCAGCAGCAGGGTGGCCGGCAGCCGCGACCAGATGACCGAACTGACGTCCTGGTGGAAGACGTAGGAGCGGCCGAAGTCGCCGTGCAGTACGCCGCCCAGCCAGTCCCAGTACCGGACGAAGAACGGCTCGTCGAAGCCGTACCTGTGGCGGATCCGGGCGAGTTCGTCGGGGCCGGCGCTGCGCCCGCGCACCAGGAAGCTCGCCGGGTCGCCGGGCGCCAGGTACAGCGAGGAGAACACCAGGAAGGAGGTGACCAGCAAGGTCGCCGCCATCCCGGCCAGACGGCTCACGACCCCGAGCGCCCGGGTGGTCGTACGGCTCACTTCTTGGCCCCGATCTCAGCAGCCCACGGGTAGTAGAGGTAGGCGACCGACGGCTGGACGCCGGTGATCCGGTTGCCGAGGAAGACGCTCGTGGGCTGCGTGTACAGAGGCAGCCAGGGCAGTTCCCGCAGGGCGATCTTCTGCGCCCTCGCGCTCGCCCCGGCCCGCGCGGCCGGGTCATAGGTGCCTGCGGCGTCCTCGACCGCCTGGTCGAACTCCTTGTTCGACCAGCCGCCGTAGTTGGTGAACATGCCGGTCTCCAGGGAGCCGTACACATCCAGCGGGTCGGTGATCGACGTGTACCAGAAGGTCAGGAAGAGATCGACTCCCTTGCGGGCGGCGGCGTCGGTGAAGAGCGTCGAGTACTTCTCCGGCGACAGCGTCTCGATCTTGGGGTCGAGGCCGATGGCCTTGGCGGCCTGCTCGACGGCCTGCGCGACGATCGTGGTCTGCGAGTCGAGGGGGCTGGTCGCGATGACGATCCGCTCCCCCTTCACCCCGGCCTTCTCCGCGATCTCCTTGGCCTTCGCCGGGTCGTACGGGTAGTGCGGCACGCCCTCGATGATGGCCCTGCGGTCCGCAGGGGGCGCCTGGCCCCACATGTTGTCGGAGACGAGGGAGTCGGCGACCTCGCCCATCCCGCCGGCGCCGGCCTTGACGATGCCCTTGCGGTCGATGGCCATGAGCAGGGCCTTGCGCACCTCGGTGTCACCGAGCGGGCCCTTGAGGTTGCTGACGATCTCCTCGGCGACGGTGCTGTTGACGCCGTAGTAGAGCTTGCCGGCGCTGGACGAGCCGAGCTGCTCGTAGGCGTCGGCCGGGACCATCCAGCCACCGTCCACCTCACCGCTCTGGAAGGCGTTGACGCGGGTCGTCGCGTCGCTCAGGAACACGAACTTGACCTGGCCCGCCTTGGGCTTCAGCTCGGTGTTCCAATAACCGTCGAACTTCTTCAGGGTGAGCGACTGGCCCGACGCCCAGGACCCGAACGAGAACGGGCCCGTGCAGTTCACCCCGCTCTTGGGACTGCCGTAGTCCTTGCCCGCCTCGGCGAGCGTCGCGGCCGACTCGACGGTTCCCGAGCTGGTGGCCATCTCCTGGTTGAAGACCGCGTCCGGCTTCGTCAGCTTGACGGTGACTTCCAGCGGCCCGGTCATGTCGATCGACTTCACGTTGCGGAACGTGTTCTCCCACGCGCTGCCCACGGCGGGGTCCATGTGGCGGCGCAGGGAGGCGACGACGTCCTTCGCAGTGAGGACCGTCCCGTCGTGGAAGCGCACGCCCGGACGGATCTTGTAGACCCACGTGGTGGGAGTCGGATTGGTGAACGAGGACGCCAGGTTCGGCGACGTCGTCAGATCCGGGTTCCAGCGCAGCAGGCTCTCGCAGACGTTGGCGAGGATCTGGTTCGGCGGGTAGTCGTAGGCGTAGGCGTAGTCGAGCGAGGAGGGCTCGGCGTAGATCGACCAGGTGAAGGAGTCGATGTCGCCCGCAGCGGCGGGCGTCTGCTTGGTCAGCTTGTACGACGTGCCGGCGTCGGCGCCCTTGTCCGGGTTCGCCGTGCCACTGCACGCACTGGTGATGAGAACGGCGCTCGCCGCGAGGAGGGTCCCCGCCACGCGGCGCACCGCCCGCATCCGTGTTGGCCGTCTGGATCCTGCACTCTGCGTCGGCACTGTCTGTCTCCGTCCGGGGTGGGCTCGATGAAGTGCGTGGGGGCTGCGTCAGTCGGTCGACGCGGTGGGCGCGGTCATGTTCGCGTCGAACACGAGGCGGCCTTCGACGTACGTCCGGCGTACCCGGACGTCGCCTATCTCGTCGGCGGGGCGCGTGAACGGGTCACGGTCGAGGGCGACGAGGTCCGCGTACTTGCCCACCTCGACCGTGCCGGTCACGTCGTCGAGGTGGTTCACCCAGGCGGTGCCCGCTGTGTACGCGGTGAGCGCCTCGGCCAGGGTCAGTGCCTGTTCGGGGTAGAACGGCGGATACGTCTCGCCCTCGGGGAGTTCCCGGGCGGGGGCGGCACGGTTGACCGCGACGTGGATGGCCCACAGCGGGTTGGGGCTGCTCACCGACCAGTCGCTGCCGGCGGCGAGGTGGGCGCCGGCACGGCGCAGATCCCCGAAGGGGTACTGCTGGGCGGCGCGTTCGGGCCCGAGGAACGGGATGGTCAGCTCGTCCATCTGGGGTTCGTGGGCGGCCCACAGCGGCTGGATGTTCGCGGCGACGCCGAGTTCCGCGAAACGCGCGATGTCATCGGGGTGGACGACCTGGAGGTGGGCCAGGTGGTGCCGGTGGTCGTTGGCGCCGTTGGCGGCACGGGCCGCGCCGAGCGCGTCGAGTGCCTCGCGCACGGCGCGGTCGCCGAGCGCGTGGAAGTGGACCTGGAAGCCGGAGCGGTCCAGCGCGCACACCGCTTCCCTCAGTAGTCCGGGCTCGACGAAGCTCAGGCCGGAGTTGCCGGTTGAGCAGCCGCAGCTGTCCAGATAGGGCTCCAGCATCCCGGCGGTGAAGTTCTCCGCGACGCCGTCCTGCATGATCTTGATGCTGGTGGCCGCGAAACGGCCCGCCTGCCCGATGCGGCGGCGCTCCTCCAGCTCCGGAAGCTGCTCCATTCCGCGGTTGCGGTCCCACCACAGGGCGCCGACGACCCGGGCGAGCAGCGAACCTTCGCGGGCCGCACGCAGGTAGACGGGCAGGTTGTCCGGGTAGCCGTGGAAGGAACCGATCATGGCGTCCTGCCAGCCGGTCACCCCGAGTGAGAACAGGTACTCCTGCGCGGCGAGCAGCCCGGCGTACGTCTCGTCCTCGGTCGCGACCGGAACGTGCTGGGCCACCAGTTCCACCGCGCCCTCGTGCAGGGTGCCGGCCGGGGTGCCGTCCGCCTCCCGCTCGATACGGCCGTCGGCCGGGTCGGAGGTGTGCCGGTCGACACCGGCGATCTCCAGCGCGCGGGTGTTGACCCAGGCGCCGTGGCCGTCGCAGTTCACAAGCAGCACAGGCCGGTCGGGCACCACCGCGTCGAGCATGGAGCGCGTCGGCGTGCCGCCCGGGAAGCAGTCCATCGACCAGCCGCCGCCACGGATCCAGGCCACGTCCGGGTGGTCCTCGGCGTACCGGGCCACCACGTCGAGACAGCCCTCGGCGGTGGTCTGCTCGCTCTGGTCGCAGCCGAGCATCTGGGTGCCACCCATCACGGGGTGGATGTGCGCGTCCTGGAATCCGGGTACGAGCAGGCCGCCCTCCAGGTCGACGACCTCCGTACCGGCACCGGCCAGCGCGCGCACCGTACCCACGTCGGCGACGGCGATGATCCGGCCGCCCGCGACGGCGACGGCGGCGTCCACCGGGACGGGGCCCGCTCCGGTGAAGACCCGGCCCCCGACGAAGACGGTGTCGGCCCATTCGCTGCTGTGCGCCATCGATTCAACCTCCAGCAGGGCGGAATGACCCGCCCGACGTGTTCGTTGAGGAGGAGTGAACGACAGCGCAACAGTGCTGTCAACAGTGTTGCGCACACTGGATCCCGAACCGATACACTGGCCGCACCATGCCGAAGTCACCCGCCGCCAAGGCCCGCAGCAAGCGCGCCGGCAGTCAGCTCACGCCCGGTGCGATCATCGACGCGAGCCTGCGCATTGCCGCCCGCGGAAGCGAGGACGCCTTCACCGTCCGGCGCCTGGGCGAGGAACTCGGGGCGGATCCGACCGCGATCTACCGGCACTTCCGTGACAAGGACGAGCTGTTGCTGTCGGTCGCCGACCACATGCTCGGGGAGGCGCTCGACGCCATCCCCGACGGCCTCGGCTGGAAGGCCCGCATCCGGGCACTCGCCGACGCCTCTCTCGCGGTCGCCCTCAAGTACCCGGTGGTGGGCTCCGCCATGGCGAGCCGGACCACGCGCCGCTCCAACGAGTTCCGGGTCGTCGAACTCATCCTCGGCGCCGTCCGGGAGGCCGGTCTGGAGGGATCCGAGGCCGCCGTCCACTACCGCATGATCGGGGACACCCTCCTCGCGTACGTGGGCCAGCAGGCCGCCTTCCTGCTGTTCGACGCGGACGCCCGCGCGGCCGACGACTCCGCGTGGAACCGCGAGTACCGGCTGGTCGACGCGCAGCGCTTCCCCTGCATCGCCGGCCTCAGTGGCGAACTCGCCGAGGTGACGGACGAACAGATCTTCGACGCTACGGTCGAGGCCCTGATCTCGACCGTCGAGAAGCGCGCCGCGACTCCTCGGGGCGCGTGACCCGGCTCAGCCCAACGCCAGGCGGTCCGGCTCGGCCGTCCGTCGGTCCGTGGAGCGTGGGCGGAGCCATCCCCGGACGCCGCTCTCCGGGGAGGCCGAGCCCGGGCTGATCCGTGGCACGGGCCTGCCGGAGGGGTTCCGGCAGGCCCGTCGGCCTCCGCTGCACGAGGCCGAGGTCCGTGAGGATCTCGTCGGCCGCGCGATGACCGGACTCAGCTCCGTCCTCCATGTAGCCCTGCGGCCGCCGTCGGTGGCCGTCCGGTGCGGGAGCCGCCCGCCCCGTCTACTGTCGCCTGACCTGTGCATCTACCGCAGCGTCTACCGGCATCTACCCATGATCTTCCGGCCGATCTACCGCCGGTCTAACTCCACCGCCGGGAAGGAACCCCAGCGAGCTGAGCGGCGTTGACCCTCGCACGTCAGGCTCTGCTCGCCGCCCGGGAGGCAGCGAAGAAGCGGAAGCGGCACACCGGCACGTCTTTGCGCCGTGATGGCCGCAAGCCGTTCGGGCTCGGCAGCGCGATTACCGGATGACGTGAAGGACCAGTAGGCCGTCGGTCACGGCGCACACCCTGCAGCCGGTGTCGAACGGCCTGAGAAGTCCCTTCGGGTGTGATGTGCTGGCGAGGCACACCGGGTTGAAAGGGCGATGGACATGGCTTGGCTGGTGAGCAGACAGCAGGGTGCGGCTGAAGTGGAGTTCTTCGGCTTCTGCCTGCAGGAGCGCGACGAGAGTGCCGTGCCGGTGCGTTTCCCGAGAGCTGGGACACCGAGAGCGGCTTCTTGACGGCGCACGCGGGACGGCTCGATGTGTCGAGCGCGGGGCATACGAATACAGCTGATCTCGCGGTGGAGGTCTGGGATGGCCAACCGCCTGTGGACGGCGAGGAGGGGGAGTGCTGGGAGGCGGACGGACAGGCCGTGATCGTCTCCCTTCAGGGGTGCTGGATGTCTGGGGGGTCACCGGGGGAGAGGCTGGCGACCCGGTGGTCCTGAGCCATCCTGGGTCGTGGCGGGTCCGGCTCCGGTCCAAGGGGCGTGTCGGGATGGCTCAGCACGGTGTGCCGGAAGGAGTCGAGAAGTACCTGGCCCAGTTCTGGCCCTCGCCGTGACGAGCAAGTGGGGCCGGCAGCAGGACTGCCGGCCCGTGGATCATTTGATCTTGACGATGAAGCCGTCGTCCTTGCCGTCGATGATCCGGTTCTTCGTCATGAACTGACCCAGCAGAATTCCCGCGTCTCGGTTGTCCGCGGTGACCAGCGGCATGGCCGAGAAGTTGTTCTTCGGGGCTGCCGGTTCGTATTGGGACTGTGCAGCGCCCTGGTAGGTCGTCGCGAACGGGAACTCATCGCACCGATACTTGTTGTTCTGCGAGTACTTCTTGCCCCAGTACTGCTCGCATACCTTGATCGCCTGGGACCGGTTCTTCTTGCGACGGGCGGTGTCCCGGAAGAGCTGGTTGAGCGGTTTCGATGCGCTCTGCCCGGGCAGCTTCTTGGCCGAGTTCGCCGGCTTGGTCGATGCGGGAGTGGAGTACGCCTTCTTTATGTGACCGGCAACGGCTTTCTCCGGAGCGCCGGTCTTGCTGCTGTAGGTGAGGGTGGACAGGTAGCTGAACGCTGCGGCACCGTCGTCGCGGCTGACATAGGTCGCCTTGTCCCAGCGCGGTGCGAGCATGAACAGCTTTCCGCCGGTGCCCTGGAGGGTGTATCCGGGCGGGGGTGTGATGCTGATCATCGGCTCGTACACCGCAAAGACCGTGTCGTCGGGCTCGCTGCCCTGCTTGTATGCGGCCTTCACGGTGTGCTTGAACGTCTTCAGCTTGGCCAGCTGGTCGAAGCTTTTCGAGCCCGGCACATTCCCGCCCTCAGTGACCTTCGCGGCGGCGGGCCATTTCTGAGTGATCTTCGGGGATGTCTTGATGAACAGAGCGGCGGTCTTGACGCTGCCCGTCTTGGCCATATAGGTGAAGTGGTACTCGAAGGAGATCTCACGGCTCTTGGCAGCGATCGTCCCGACCGACAGCACCACGAACTGGGTCTGACCCACGGGGCGTTTGTTCTGCAGCCAGGTCTGGGGAACACCTTCGTGACGCGAATTACTGAGGTTGAACTCGTAATGTTGTGTTGCTGATCAGGCGGGTCGGATGGTCAGGCCGGTCTCGGTGAGGCAGCCGTCGATGAGGTGGCTGCGGTACTGGATGTGCCTCAGGCCGCTCCGGACGGTCTGGACGAGGTGTTCTGGGCTGCTGAAGGCGACGTTGGAGAGCCAGCCGCGCCGGAGGAGGGACCAGATGCCTTCGACGGGGTTGAGGTCGGGTGCATAGGGCGGCAGGTAGTAGATGGTCAGCCAGTCCCGGGCTTCGGCGAACTCCCTCAGTCCGGCGGCCTTGTGGACGTTGAGGTTGTCCCAGACGAGGACGATGGGGCCGCCGAGCTGCTGGTGGGCGGCGATGAGCAGGTCGCGGTAGTCGCGCCAGGAGAAGCTCTTGCGCCCGTCACGGTTGCCGTCGTCGCGGCGGGGCCGGTAGATCAGCCGCGACCGGTGGCCAGGTTTGTAGCAGGTCAGCGCGGCTATGTATATGCGTCTGCGGGAACGTCCGCGGACCCGTACCACCGGGGTCCGGCCGCGTGGCGACCATGTCCTCGCGTGCGGCGGCGTCATGGAGAAGCCGGCTTCGTCCTCGAAGACGAGCCAGGCTCCACGGGCCGCCGCGAGCCTTCCGCGCAGGGCCACACCTCCTTGACCCACCCCGCGACCGCGTCGTCGTCCCGCTCCATCGCTCTACGGGCCGGCACCTGACAGGACCAGCCGTTGCGTACCAACAGCTTCCGCACGCCCTGGATCGTGTACGTCAGGTGGAAGCGTCGGCCCGATCACCGTCCTGACCCGGGCCAGCGTCCAGCGCTGGTCCTCCCAGCCATGCGCGGCCGGCCCCTTGGCCAGCTCCGCCTCCAGCTGAGTGAACTGCTGATCGCTCAGCCTTGGCAGGGACGCCGGCCCCTGCGACCGCAAGCACCGCGGGCCGCCCTCGGCCCACGCGTGACGCCATCGCTGGACCGAGCGGACACTGACCCGCAGATCTCTGGCGATCGCGGTACTGCCCTCGCCCAGGGCGAACCGCTCGGCCGCCTGGAGCCGTAACTCTTCGCGGAACTGCTGCCGTTCGGCGGTCAGCCCGCCCCCTTGTGGATACCGCATGACTCCGGTGATACCGCAGCCAACGGTCAGCCGTCACCCCCTACGACACCACGAGTTCAGCCTCAGTAAGGGCCTGCGGAGAATCAAGTCGTTGCTTCCCGCCTTGAGCCTCGTTGATGTGGTATGGGGAGTTCGGAGGAGATCGAGGAGGCGTTGGCCGCGAAGTTTCAGGCGCTGTTCCCGCACCTGGACGAGCGTCAGCGTCGGCTGGCCATAGGAGCGGAGGCTCGCTCGCTGGGCCATGGCGGGATCCGGCTGGTGGCCCGGGCCGCTGACGTCCGTGAGGGCACCGTGTCGCGTGGGGTGGCTGAACTGGAGTCGGGCGAAGCCCCGTTGGGACGGGTGCGCCGGGAGGGCGGCGGCCGCAAGCGTGCGGTGGACCTAGACCCGGGCCTGCGGCCCGCGCTGCTGGCCCTGGTCGAACCGGACATGCGGGGTGATCCGATGTCGCCGCTGCGCTGGACGACGAAGTCGACCCGTCACCTGGCCGCCGAGCTGACCGGGCAGGGACACCGTGTCTCGGCGGAGACTGTGGCCGACCTGCTGCGGGAGGAGGGCTTCAGTCTGCAGGGCAACGCCAAGACCATCGAGGGCAGGCAACACCCGGACCGAGACGCCCAGTTCCGTTACATCAACGAACGCGCCAAGGACTACCAGGCTGGCGGGGACCCGGTGGTCAGCGTGGACACCAAGAAGAAGGAGCTGGTCGGTAACTACAAGAACGCCGGCCACGAGTGGCAGCGCGAGGGCGAACCGACCCGGGTGCACACTCACGACTTCCCGGACCGCGAGCTGGGCAAGGCGATCCCGTACGGAATCTACGACCTGACCGCAAACACCGGCTGGGTCAGCGTGGGCACCGACCACGACACCGCCGCCTTCGCCGTCGAATCCGTCCGCCGCTGGTGGAACAGCCAAGGACGCGGCGCCTATCCGCACTCCCGGCGGCTTCTGATCACCGCGGACGCGGGCGGCTCGAACGGCTACCGCACCCGCGCCTGGAAGAGCGAACTCGCCGCCCTGGCCGTGGAAACCGGCCTGGAAATCACCGTCTGTCACTTTCCGCCAGGTACTTCAAAATGGAACAGAATCGAGCACCGGCTGTTCTCCCACATCACGATGAACTGGCGCGGCAGGCCGCTGACCAGCCACGAAGTCATCGTGAACAGTATCGCCGCGACCACCACGCGCACCGGGCTTACCGTGCACGCTGAACTCGACACCGGCGCCTACGAGACCGGAGTCCGCATCGGTGACCGGCAGATGGACGCGCTGCCCCTGCACAGCCACGACTGGCACGGCGACTGGAACTACACGCTGCAGCCCCAGGAGCACTGCCGGGACGGGATCCCGCCGCTCCCGCCCCAGAACCAGCCCGGCCACGGCCGGGAGTGGCTCGCTCATCCGGCCCTGACCGGCATCCAGCCGGATCAGTGGGACCAGCTGATCGCCGAACTCGCAGCGGCCCGCGAGACCCAGCGGGAGGAAGTCCTGCAGCAGCGACGCGGCGGCGACCGGCAGAAGGTGCCCGCAGCCGGCCTCTATACCGGCCGGCGCCCCGGCCTCAGCCTCGTCGACCGGCTTCTGGCCACCCTCCTCTACGAACGTCACGGGCTCCCGCAAGTGACGATCGCCCCGCTCTTCGGAGTAGTACCCCAGAGCCTCAACCGGGTCATCAGCCAGACCCGACATCTTCTCCACGAAGTCGACTACACCATCGAACCCACCGAGACACAGCTGGCCACCCTCGACGATCTCACCGACCTCGCCGCACACCTCGACATCCCCACCCCAGAGATCAACACGGCGAGTTATTGATCCGCAGGCCCTAACTACCCGGCCTTGGGTCAAGGCCCATCCACTTTCGAAACAGGTCAATGGCGGCTACTGGCTCAGTTTGGGGTAGTAGGTCAGCTGGTACGGCGACAACTGGGAGACGTCCAACTGACCCCCGCCCCGGCAGATGGGGCAGACTCGTTGCCTGCCGCACTGGCGGCAGTTACTGCGCCCATGGCGCTCGCTGGGCACCCAGCCGCGTCCACCGCAGCCGCGGCAGGCGCCGAGGCCGTCGCACTCGTAGCAGAGCACGTAGCCGGGCGTGAGGGTCTCGGGCGTCCGGACCGGCTCCGGCCACTGGAACTCCTCCGACTCGTGCTGGGCTAGGGCGGGGGTCTGCCCGCTGTAGAGCACGGCCGAGTTGTAGTCGCCTGTGCGGACTTCGATGCGGGTGCCGTCGGGGCGGCGGGCAGTGAGGACGTACGTGCGTTTCGTGCCGTCGATCTCCTCCTGAGGCCCCGCGATGTCCCAGTCGGCCGGGCTGAGCAGGCCGGCCGCCCGAGAGGCGACGTCGGCAGCGCCGACCCCTTCGGGGCGTTCCCCACGGAACACGGCCGAGTAGCTGTAGCGCAGCGGCTCGTGCCAGTCGGCGACGTTCGGCTCGTCGAGGAAGAGGAGGCCGAGGTCGGCGCCGGGGGTCAGGTCGTCGATCAGCTCGACGAGCTGTGCACGCAGGGCACGCCCGAGCCGGTCCAACTCCTCACGCACACCGGGTATTTCTCCCACTGGAGCCCCCTCTCTCTCGCTTGATCGCGGGCATCCTATGCGGGTGAGAACGGTGAGAACACAGGCAGAGGCCCGTACCCAGCTACTACGGCACTTCACGGAGACGCTCCGTGCGCTGCCCCCGGAACTGTCGCTGGCGCTACGGCATCCGGACCTGCCCCACGCGGGCCTGCACCGCGGGGTTGTCCTGTCCGAGGACCTGAACCATCCCGATGACGGCTGGGCGACCTTCGACGTCCGGTACTGGGTGTGGGGAACCGCGCCGGACACCCGCGACCGGTATTTCGACCTGGTGACGGAGGTGTGGCGCGAGTGGGGCTGGGCGACCAGGGACGGAGGGGCTGCCCGTACGCGCACGGGTTGGGCGGACACCCCCGACGGCTACGGCCTCGCCCTCACACGGAGTGTGAACGGCTACCTGAGCATGGCCGGCTCGACACCGCTGTTCCTACGGGACTCGGTGGTGGGGGAGCCGATGCCGACGCGGATCGCTTGGCGGGACGGGGAGGCGGTGTCCTCCTTGTAGTCAGGCTCGCGGAGTGAGTGAGCCTTCGCCAACTTGACTGCGCAGGTCAAAGGGCTGGTGTGACGGCCTTCCGGGGTACTCACGCTGGTCGTGGGCGGGAGCCTACGGAGAAGATTGCGATGTCCTCCAGGACCGAGGCGAGGACGTCCGCCTTGGCGCGCTCTGCGGCCGCGTACGCGCGGGCCGATTCGGCGGCATGCTCATAGAGGGGCTGGCGGGCGGGCGCGGGGGCCTGCTGCTGGCTCATCCGGGACTCCTGGCTGTCATCTGGCGTGTGTCACCACGGTATCGCCGGAACGTGCCGCCGGACCCCGGTACGGACGATCCCCCGTCCGGCGGAGGCCCGTGGCGGGCCATAATCTGAAAGGCTGCGGGTGAGGTTGATGACGGCTTCCGAGCCGACGATCTGCTTCGTGAAGGTGTAGTCCTGGCATCGTTCTCGTCACTGGGCGTGTAGGTGGCGGTCAGGGAGCCGAACAGGACTGGATCGGCTGAGTGTCAAGCCCCGGGTTTCATGGAGAGCGAGTTACTGAGATTGAACTCGTGAAGTCATAGGGGCTGACGGTTGGTGCCTTCCTGCGGTATCGCTGGAGGATGAGGTATCCACAGGGTGGCGGGTTGACCGCTGAACGGCAGTGCAAACGCGAGGAGTTACGGCTTCAGGCGGCTGAGCGGTTCGCTCGTGGCGAGGGCAGTTCAGCGATTGCCAGGGATCTGCGGGTCAGTGTCCGATCGGTGCAGCGGTGGCGTCACGCGTGGGCCGAGGGCGGCCCGCGGTCCTTGCGGTCGCAGGGGCCCGCATCGCTGCCGCGGCTGAGTGAGAAGCAGTTCGCTCAGCTGGAGTCGGAGCTGGCCAGGGGGCCGGCCTCGCACGGCTGGGAGGACCAACGCTGGACTCTGAGCCGTGTGAAGACGGTGATCGGACGGCGCTTCCACCTCACTTACACGATCCAGGGCGTACGCAAGCTGTTGGTGCGTAACGGCTGGTCCTGCCAGGTCCCGGCCCGTCGTGCCCTGGAGCGCGATGACGATGCGGTGGCCGGGTGGGTCAAGGAGGTGTGGCCCCGCGCGGAAGGCTGGCGGCGGCCCGTGGAGCATGGCTGGTCTTCGAGGACGAAGCGGGCTTCTCCATGACGCCGTCGCACACCAGGACCTGGTCCCAGCGAGGCCGGACCCCAGTAGTGCGGGTCCGTGGCCGCTCTCGTAGACGGATATCGATCGCCGCGCTGACCTGCTACAAACCCGGCCACCGATCCCGGCTGATCTGCCGACCGCGACGGGACGACGGCCGGCGCGACGGGCGCAAGAGCTTCTCCTGGCGCGACTACCGGGACCTTCTGATCGCAGCCCACCAACAGCTCGGCGGCCCGATCGTACTCATCTGGGACAACCTCAACGTGCACAAAGCCGCAGGTCTACGGGAGTTCGCCGACTCCCGCGACTGGCTGACCATCCTCTACCTGCCGCCTTACGCCCCCGACCTCAACCCCGTCGAAGGCATCTGGTCCCTGCTGCGGCGCGGCTGGCTCTCCCATGTCGCCTTCTCCACGCCAGAACATCTCATCCGCACTGTCCGGAGCGGCGTACGGCACATCCAGTACCGCAGCAACCTCATCGACGGCTGCCTCACCGAGACCGGCCTGACCATCAGATCCGCATGACGACACCACGAGTTAAATCTCAATAATTGGTTGAACCTGTCGTGTGACCTGGCGCAGGCGGCCCCATGCGCGCTCTCGGACTCGGGCCAGCCGGCAGGGGCGCCCCGGCGCGGTCACCGGGCGGCAGTCGCGCCCTGGGCCTCAACCTCGCGGTCATCATCGTGTCCATGCTGCCGTTCGGCGGCTGGCAGGACATCGTGAGCGTGATGGGAGACATATACCTGATCGTCTACCCTGCCTCGGCGGTGGCCGTGGCGGCTTTCCGGGCGCATGACCGGGAGCGCGGACTGCCTCTCGCCGGACGGCTGCATGCCGGGGGTGCGCTGGATCGCACCGGTCAGTTTCGCCGTGGCGAGCGAGTTCGTCTACTGGTCGGGATGGGAAGACCTGCGGCCTCCCGAAGGACTGCCGATCTGCCTCAAAGCTCATGCCGGTATGGATCTGGATGCGCCAACTCCTTTTTTCAGTGGCTGAGTTGTGACGCGAGCTGAGTGGAATTCGTGAAGAGTCCGAACATGGCTCCTGGAATCCGGTCACGGGAGCGGAAAGCTCGAAGGATTGCTTGGTGCTTCCGAGCAAGTAACGGGAACGTTCAGCGCGTCCTTGACGACGCCGCCACGGAGATACGACCGTTGCAGCAGAAGGGCATCAAGGTCGTCCTCTCCGTCCTGGGGAACCACCAGGGTGCGGGTTTCGCCAACTTGCCTTCCCAGCAGGAGGCTTCGGTGTTCGCGAAGCAACTGTCGGACACAGTGGCCAAGTACGGTCTCGACGGCATCGACTTCGACGACGAGTACGCCGAATACGGCAACAATGGCACTGGCCAGCCCAACGACAGCTCGTTCGTTTACCTGGTGACGGCGCTGCGCCTGAATATGCCGGACAAGATCATCAGCCTCTACCACATCGGCCTGGCCGCGTCGCGCCTCTCCTACGGAGGCGTCGACATCTCGACCACGTTTGACTATGCCTGGAACCCGTACTACGGCTCCTGGCAGGTTCCCGGCATCGCACTGCCCAAGTCGAAGCTGTCGCCGGCGGCCGTCGAAATCGGCCGGACCTCGCAGAGCACGGCCGCCGACTTCGCCCGACGGACCGTCAGTGAAGGCTACGGGGTCTATCTGACGTACGACCTCGACGGTGCCGACCGCAGCGCCGATGTCTCCGCCTTCACTCGAGAGTTGTACGGCAGCGATGCCGATTTCACGCCGTAGGGCGGGCTCGCGCCGCCGTGGCGCGCCGTGCTGCTTGGGGTTCGGCGACAAGGTGTGGGCAGACGCGGATCATTCGACCCCGCTGTCCCTGTCCTCCCAGCGCAGCAGGTCGCCCGGCTGGCACTCCAGCGCCTCGCACAGCGCGGCATGCGTCGTGAAGCGCACCGCCTTGGCGCGGCCGTTCTTGAGCACCGCCAGGTTGGCAGGGGTGATCCCTATGCGGTCCGCGAGTTCGCCCACGGATCTTCCGCCTGGCCGGCATCACGTCGATGTCTACGGCGATCGGCATCAGATCACCTCGTCGAGCTCGCCCTGCGTCTGCGCCGCTTCTGCGTCGCGCGTAACGGCTTGGGCGAGGAGCATCCGCAGCACGAGCACGATGAGCGCGACTCCCAGGATGGCCAGCCGACCCCGCCTGCTGCAAGGCCGGCGCGATGTGACGCAGCGCCCGCCGCCGGCGGGGCACCAGGCGCTCCAGCCGGTGTGGCATGTAACAACCGGCCCTGTTTCTGCCCAGCTGGTCGAACCACGCCGCGCACTCTAATCTCCGCTTCCAGGACCGTCGCGTTGCCGATCTCGAAGCCACATCGAAGCGTTCCCGCCGGTAGAGGTGGAGCTGCCGTGGGGGAAGCCGGAGAGTCTGTCGTGACCTTGGCGCGGTGGCTTGGGCACTCCTCGCCCGCGATCACCCTCGGTTACTATGCTCACTTCATGCAGGAGGCCGGCAGCAGGGGGCGCGGCACCATCGACGGTCTGCTTGGGGAGCGGGGGGACCGGCTCGCCAGCCGAAACTCCCCAGATTCTCCCCAGCGCCGTTGACCGGTGATTCCCGTCTACGCACCGAAGAAGCCGTCCGTGGGTTGTAAGGCTGAAGAGATAGGTGGCCTGGGAAAGTGCTGGAAGAGGTCGTAGCGACCCGCTATGTCACGCCTTTGCGTGAGGGTGGCTCGCTTCCCGGGATCGTCGAGGCCGACGACCTGGGCACGTACGTCATGAAATTCACCGGCGCCGGACAAGGCCGCAAGACGCTGGTCGCGGAGGTGATCTGCGGACAACTCGGCCGACGGCTCGGGCTGCGTGTCCCCGACCTCGTGCAGATGCAGCTGGACCCGGTCATCGGTCTCGCCGAGCCCGACCAGGAGGTGCAGGAGCTCCTGAAGGGGAGCGGTGGCCTCAACCTAGGGATGGACTTCCTCCCCGGTTCCCTCGGCTTCGACGCACTCGCCTATCAGGTGGATCCGCGCGAGGCCGGACGCGTCGTCTGGTTCGACGCGCTGATCAACAACGTCGACCGGTCCTGGCGCAATCCGAACATGCTGATCTGGCACGGCGACCTCTGGCTCATCGACCACGGCGCCACCATGATCTGGCACCACAACTGGCCGGGCGCCCAGGCCTCCGCCGCCAAGCCGTACAACGCCTCGGACCACGCGCTGGCCCCCTTCGCCCCCGATGTCGCCGCGGCCGCCGCGGAACTGGCCCCGCTGGTCACGGAGGAACTGCTCACCGAGGTCGCGGCCGACGTCCCCGACGAGTGGCTGGTGGACGAGCCCGGATTCGACTCGACCGATCAGCTCAGGCGCGCCTATGTCGAGGCGCTGCTGCCGCGAGCGGCCACCATCCACGAGCGGATCAGCCTGGACGCGCCCACCGCCGCCAAGCCGTCCCAGGCCCCGGGCTGGCTCGCCGAGCGCCTCGCCCCGCGGCATGACCACGAGAACAGCGACGAGAGCGGCCGGCCGTGA
This sequence comes from Streptomyces sp. NBC_01260, assembly GCF_036226405.1. Classification (NCBI taxonomy): domain Bacteria; kingdom Bacillati; phylum Actinomycetota; class Actinomycetes; order Kitasatosporales; family Streptomycetaceae; genus Streptomyces; species Streptomyces sp. NBC_01260. Next base: position 7,509,576 of record NZ_CP108464.1, read on the forward strand.
GTGAACGCGTTGTCTTCGAGTACGCCCTGCTGCGCGTGGTGCCCCGGGTCCAGCGCGGCGAGTTCTTCAACGCCGGCGTGGTGGTCTACTGCCGCGCCAAGGGGTTCGTCGCCGCCCGCACCGAACTCGACGAGGGGAAGCTCAAGGCGCTGGACCCCGCCGCCGACGTGACCGGGGTGCGCGCCGCACTGCGCGCCGTCGAGGGGATCTGCCGCGGCGGTACGGCCGCGGGCCAGGCCGAGGGCGACGACCCGGGCCGGCGCTTCCGCTGGCTGATCGCCCCGCGCTCGACCGTCATCCAGCCGAGCCCCGTGCACAGTGGTCTCACCACCGACCCCGCCGCCGAGCTGGATCGCCTGCTCGACCTGCTGGTGCGCTGATCCCCACCCGTACGGCGCTGCCGCCGCGCTCTGCGGCGGCAGCGCCGTCCGGTGTGACATGCGCCGCTGCGTCCGTGGGCCGTTGACACCGGGTGCCAGGCCTTCTAGCGTCTCGACTGCTGAAGGTACTAAGCGGTTGCTCAGTTATCGGGAAGCATTTCGCAGGGAATGTGCCTGACGTCCGCTGAGCCGCGATCCAAGGGCGAGGAGAACCAAGCATGTCCACCACCGAGCAGCGCGTAGCCATCGTGACGGGAGCGGCACGGGGCATCGGTGCCGCCACCGCGGTACGCCTGGCGGCCGAGGGCCGCGCCGTCGCCGTACTCGACCTGGACGAGGCGGCCTGCAAGGACACCGTCGAGAAGATCACCGCCGCCGGGGGCAGGGCCCTCGCCGTCGGCTGCGACGTGTCGGACAGCGCCCAGGTGGAGGCCGCCGTCGCGCGGGTCGCCGCCGAGCTCGGCGCCCCGACGATTCTCGTCAACAACGCGGGCGTGCTCCGTGACAACCTGCTGTTCAAGATGAGCGAGTCCGACTGGGACACCGTGATGAACGTGCACCTCAAGGGCGCGTTCCTGATGGCCAAGGCCGTCCAGAAGCACATGGTGGAGCAGAAGTTCGGCCGTATCGTGTCGCTGTCCTCCTCCTCCGCCCTGGGCAACCGCGGCCAGGCCAACTACGCCGCGGTCAAGGCCGGTCTGCAGGGCTTCACGAAGACCCTCGCCAAGGAGCTCGGCAAGTTCGGCATCACCGCCAACGCGGTCGCCCCCGGCTTCATCGTCACCGAGATGACCGCGCAGACCGCGGCCCGCGTCGGCATGGGCTTCGAGGAGTTCCAGGCCGCGGCCGCCACCCAGATCCCGGTGCAGCGCGTCGGCTTCCCCGAGGACATCGCCAACGCCATCGCCTTCTTCTCGGGTGATGACGCGGGCTTCGTCTCCGGCCAGGTCATGTACGTCGCCGGCGGACCGCTCAACTGACCCGAAGGGCTGCGGACATCATGACTGTGCAGGACAGCGGCAAGGTCGCGCTGGTCACCGGCGCGAGCCGGGGTATCGGCTACGGAATCGCCCAGGCGCTCGTCGCCCGCGGTGACCGGGTGTGCATCACCGGACGCGGCGAGGACGCGCTGAAGGAGGCCGTCGAGGCGCTCGGCTCCGACCGCGTCATCGGCGTGGCGGGCAAGGCGCACGACGAGGCGCACCAGGCGGTGGCCGTCGAGCGCACCATGGAGGCGTTCGGCCGGGTCGACTTCCTGGTCAACAACGCCGGTACGAACCCGGTCTTCGGCCCGATCGCCGAGCTCGACCTCAACGTCGCCCGCAAGGTCTTCGAGACGAACGTGGTCTCGGCGCTCGGCTTCGCGCAGCAGACCTGGAAGGCCTGGCAGAAGGAGAACGGCGGGGCGATCGTCAACATCGCCTCCGTCGCGGGCGTCTCCGCCTCGCCCTTCATCGGCGCGTACGGCATGAGCAAGGCCGCGATGATCAACCTGACCCTTCAGCTGGCGCACGAGTTCGCGCCGGTCGTGCGGGTCAACGCGATCGCCCCCGCGGTCGTGAAGACCAGGTTCGCCCAGGCGCTGTACGAGGGCCGTGAGGCGGAGGCGGCCGCGTCCTACCCGCTCGGACGGCTCGGTGTTCCCGAGGACATCGGCGGCGCCGCCGCCTTCCTCACGTCGAACCAGTCCGACTGGATCACCGGACAGACCCTGGTGGTCGACGGCGGGATTTTCCTGAATGCGGGCGTGGGCTGAGAACGGCCTGAGCCGGTTTGGCCCTGATTGACTCAAGTGCCCTGTCGGGCCTCTGGATTGACCCGGCGGGGCGCTGCGGTATGGTCTGCCGACCCATGGCTGATCGAGGAGCGTGCGCGTGTTCTACCGGGCCAGTCTGCAGGCTGCTGCAGCCCTTGCTTCCCTGTCTCTGCTGGCCGGCTGCGGTCTGTTGTCCGACAGTGGTTCGGATGTGGAGCAGAAGCTAGCTGTCGGGACGACCAGCGAACCCTCCACCCTCGACCCGGCGGCGGCGTGGGACGGCTCCTGGGAACTGATACGCAACGTGTTCCAGACCCTGGTCAGCTTCCCCACCGGGAGTACGAGCCCCGAGCCCGACGCCGCGGACCACTGCAAGTTCACCGACACCACCAGCACCGCCTACCGCTGCACGCTCCGCGAGGGCCTGAAGTTCTCCAACGGCGACAAGCTCGACGCCGAGGCCGTGAAGTACTCCATCGACCGGATCAGGACGATCGCGGTCAAGGGCGGACCCAACGGAATGCTCGGCTCGCTCGACCGGGTGGAGACCAAGGGCGACTACGAGGTCATCTTCCATCTGACCAAGCCGGACGCCACCTTCCCGTTCATCCTGGCCACGCCCGCCATGTCGCTCGTCGCGCCGAGCGACTACTCGGCACACAAGATCCGCAACGACGGCAAGGTCACCGGGTCCGGACCCTACCTGCTGGACGCGTACAAGCCGGGTGACCGCTCCGAGCTGGTGAAGAACCCCGACTACAAGGGTTTCGCCGACCGCAAGAACGACGCCGTGACCATCCGGTACTTCAAGGAGTCCGGCGCCATGGTGACGGCGCTCAAGAAGAACAAGATCGACGCCACCTACCGCGGGCTGTCCGCCGAGGAGGTCGTCAGCCTGGAGGACAACGAGGACAAGCAGAGCGACCTCCAGCTCGTCGAGACGGTCGGCGCCGACATTCGCTTCCTGGTCTTCAACCCGAAGGACCCGGCCGCCGGGAAACCGGCCGTGCGGCGCGCGATCGCCCAGCTCGTGGACCGGGACGCGCTGGTGGCCAAGGTCTACCGGGGCACCGCCGAGCCGCTCTACTCCATGGTGCCCAAGGGCATCGCGGGGCACACGACCAGCTTCTTCGACACCTTCGGCGACCCGGACCGGAAGAAGGCCAGGAAGATCCTCACGGACGCCGGTATCACCGAGCCCGTCGCGATGACCTTCTGGTTCACCACCGACCGCTACGGCTCCTCGACGGCCCCCGAGTTCGCTGAGATCAAGCGCCAGCTGGAGGCTTCCGGGCTCTTCAAGATCACCCTGAAGAGCCAGCCCTGGAAGAAGTTCCAGGAGGGTTTCACCAAGGGCGAGTACCCCGTCTTCGGCCGAGGCTGGTTCCCGGACTTCCCGGACCCGGACAACTTCATCGCCCCCTTCCTGGGCAAGGACAGCGTCACGGGGATGCCGTACACGAAGGACGAGATCACCAAGCAGCTGCTGCCCCAGACCCGCAAGGAGAGCGACCGGGGCGCGGTCAGCCAGCAGTTCGAGCGGGCCCAGAAGATCCTGGTCGACGACGTCCGGCTGCTGCCGCTGTGGCAGGGCAAGCTGTACGTGGCGGCGGGCGAGGACATCGGCGGCGGCGAGCGCGCCCTGGACCCGCAGACGGTCATGCAGATGTGGGAGCTGTACCGCAAGGCCAGCTGGTAGCCCACCGGGCCGCTCGCGGTCCTTCCCGGGAGCCTCCAGGGAGGCTCCCGGCTCCGTTGTCAGTGGTCGCCGGTAGGTTCTGAGATCAAGAACTGATTGCTTACCGGAGGTTGTTGACGTGACCGACACCGACCAGCTGCCCGAGTCCTGGCGCGGCGTACTCGGCGAAGAGCTGCAGAAGCCGTACTTCAAGGAGCTCACCGAGTTCGTCGAGGAGGAGCGGGCCGCGGGACCGGTCTACCCGCCCCGGGGCCAGGTGTTCGCCGCGCTCGACGCGACCCCGTACGACAAGGTGAAGGTCCTGGTCCTGGGCCAGGACCCCTACCACGGCGAGGGCCAGGGGCACGGTCTGTGCTTCTCCGTGCGGCCCGGCGTGAAGACCCCGCCCTCCCTGCGGAACATCTACAAGGAGATGAAGGAGGAGCTCGGCCTGCCGGTCCCGGACAACGGGTATCTGATGCCGTGGGCCGAACAGGGCGTGCTGCTCCTCAACGCCGTGCTGACGGTGCGCGCGGGCGAGGCCAACTCGCACAAGGGCAAGGGCTGGGAGAAGGTCACGGACGCGGTGATCCGCGCGGTCGCGTCCCGGCCCGACCCGGCGGTCTTCGTGCTCTGGGGCAACTACGCGCAGAAGAAGCTCCCGCTGATCGACGAGGAGCGCCATGTGGTGGTGAAGGGTGCGCACCCCTCGCCGCTCTCGGCCAAGAAGTTCTTCGGGTCCCGCCCGTTCACCCAGATCAACGAGGCAGTCGCGGCGCAGGGGCACCAGCCCATCGACTGGCGCATCCCCGACCTGGGCTGATGGCGCGCCGGAGCCTGAGTGCGATTGCGCGTCGCTGCGGTTAGCGTCGAACCGGCCGGAACCATCCGGAACCGTCCGGAACCACATGGATTCGGCCGGGCGCAGGCGGACGGGTGCGAGGGAGACCGCAGTGACGGAGCAGCAGGAGGCGTCGCGGGACGTCGTCATGACCAGAATCGGCCAGGCGATCATGCTGCTGCACGGCGGTGACCGCGAGGAGGCCCGCAACCGCTTCGGCCTCCTCTGGGCGGAGATCGGTGCGGACGGTGACGCCCTGGACCGGTGCACCCTCGCGCACTACATGGCGGACACCCAGGACGATCCCCGTGACGAGCTGGCGTGGGACCTGCGGGCGCTGGCCGCCGCCCATGCGTTGACCGGCGACCGGGTCGCGGAACACCGTGACGCGCTCGCGGTGCGGGCCTTCTACCCGTCGCTCCACCTCAACCTGGCCGCGGACTACGTGAAGCTCCGGCGTCCGGCGGCGGCCCGGATCCACCTGGACCGGGCCCGGGACGCCTCCCGCGTCCTCGCGGACGACGGCGCCGACGACGGCTACGGGGGCGGGGTCCGGGCGGCCATCGGGCGGCTGGAGCGGCGGCTGCGGGAGCTGTGAGGGGGAGCGGGCCGCCCGTGCCGGCGGGGAGGGGCGGGCAGCCCGGCCGGCCTCCCGCCGGCCGGCCCGGTCAGTGTCCGTAGGTGTGGTCGCAGATCCGCGACTGCGCGCTGCCCGCCGGCCAGTGCCCGTATCCCCGTCCGAGCGCGCAGACATCCTTCCCGGTGACCGGAGCCGGCAGGACCGGTACGGGGACGGCGGGCACGGCCCGGCGCGGCCGCGGGTGAGCCGGGCCGTGGTGGTGTCGTGGCCGCGGGGCACGGGGTACGGCTTGGGGCACGGCAGCGCGCGCGGCCGGAGGGGTGGCGGACGCCGTGCCGGGGGTGGCGGGGGACGGCTCCGGGGCGGGTACGGCTTCCAGGGTGTCGCGGACCGGGGGCCGGCCGATCTGCGGGGCCAGGTCCTGGGCAGGCCGGTCGGCCGCCGGAGTGGGCGGGGCGCTCGGCCGCGGCTGCACGGACACACACCCGGACAGGGCCGTGACCGCCACGGCGACCAGGAGCTTCACGGTGGTTCTGGTTCGATGCACCTGACCAACTCTGCTGGGCGGAAGGTCCATTGAGTGAGCCGGAATCCTCGGATTGGTCCGCACGAGTGACCCCGGTCAGCGCGGCGCCCGCGTGCCGCGGCCTCGCGGCGGCGGTGCCCGAGCGTCAGTGCCCGAGCATCCCGCGCAGCAACTCGCCGAAGCCGGTGCGCAGCTCCGCCTCGGACGGCACGGAACGGGGGGAGGAACCGGCCGCGCACGAGAACATCAGCCCCTCGCACCAGGCCACCAGGGACAGGGCGTGCCGTTCGGGCTCGGGCGATCCGGCCGCCGTCATCAGCGCCACCAGCGGTTCGCGGAACTGCCGGCCCGTCGCGTCGAAGAAGGCCCGCAGCTCGGGGCGGCGCGTGGCCTCCAGGGCGAGTTCGTACCGGCAGATGAGCAGTTCGGGGTGGTGAGTGAGATAGCGGTGCAGTGACAGCGCCAGACCGGCGATCAACGCGTCCTGCCCGGGAGGCCCGGACGGGGCGGGAGGCCCGGACGGGTTGGCGGTGGTGCCGGCGTCGGCCGCGCCGGGGGCGGGCGCCGAGGCGGCCGTGCCGGTCTTGTCGGCTGTCCCGCCCGGCGCCGGGAGCTCTCCGGGTGCCAGCACCCGGGACTCGCGCTCCGCCAGGCGGCGCACCGTCGCCTCCAGCAGGGACTGCCGGGTGCGGGCGTAGTTGGACGTCGACCCCTGGGGGAGGCCGGCCCGTTCGTCCACCGCTCGGTGGGTCAGCCCCCGCATGCCGCGCTCGGCCAGCAGGGCGAGTGCGGCGTCGGTGATCAGTTCGGCCCGGGCGGAACCGGTGGTGCGTGTGGCCATGCGCTCAACCTACCGCTGAAACTACAGCTGTAGTACCGTGATTCCACTACAGGTGTAGTCCTGAAGGCCGGGATCGAGGAGGAGTCATGGACACGCCCCGTGCGGTCATCATCGGCGGAGGAGTCGGCGGTCTCACCGCGGCGGTGGCCCTGCACCGGTCCGGCTGGCAGGTCACCGTGCTGGAGCGGGCCGATTCGATGGAGCCCGTCGGCGCCGGAATCAGCCTCGCTCCCAACGCTCAGCGCGCCCTGGACGTCATCGGGCTCGGCGACGAGATCAGGTCCCTGGCCGCCTGGCAGGGCGAGGGCGGCATGCGCTCACCCGACGGCCGCTGGCTCTCCAGGACGGACAGCGCCGCCGCGGCCGAGCGGTTCGGCGGCCCGCTCGTCCTGCTGCACCGGGCCACCCTCATCGACCGCGTCGCGGCCGGGCTTCCCGCGTCCGCCGTCCGCACCGGCTGCCCGGCCCACCTCGTGGACCCGGGCACCGCGGGCGGACGCCCTGCCGTGATCGGGACTCCGGACGGGCCCGTCGAGGCCGATCTCGTGATCGGCGCCGACGGCATCCACTCGGCCGTACGGGGCGTCCTCTTCCCGGACCACCCCGGTCCGTCGTACGCGGGCTTCACCGCCTGGCGCGTCCTGGTCCCCGCGCCCGCCGAGCCCTTCGCCCCGCACGAGACCTGGGGCCGTGGCGCGCTCTGGGGCAGCCAGCCGTTCAAGGACGGCCGGATCTACGCCTACGCGGCGGCCGTCGCCCCGGCGGGTGCGCGGGCCGACGACGACGAGCGGGCGGAACTGCTGCGCCGGTTCGGTGACTGGCACCAGCCGGTTCCCGGGATCATCGCCGCCGCCGAACCCGGAGGCGTCCTCCGTGACGACGTCCACCAGATGACCGACCCGCTCCCCGCCTTCCACCGGGGCCGCACGGTGCTCGTCGGGGACGCCGCCCACGCCATGGCTCCCACCCTGGGCCAGGGCGGCAACCAGGCCATCGAGGACGCGATCGTGCTCGCCCACCACGTTGCACCGGGCACGGACCTGGGCGCGGGCCTCGCCGCGTACACCGCAGACCGGCTGCCCCGGACCACCGCGGTAGTCCGCAAGGCGGCGCAGGTCTCACGGCTGATGCGGCTGTCCGGGCCCGTCTCCGTCGCGGTGCGCGACTTCGTGATGTCCACGGCCTCCCGGCTCGGACCGGGCCTGGTCCTGCGCACCTTCGACGGCATCGCCGACTGGCGGCCGCCGGGGCCCACGTATGCTGCCGGGACGAACGACGCGCCGGTACGACCGCGGTGGACCATCACGGACGAGAACCGCGACGCACGGCGCTGAACAGCAAGAGGGGGACCCTGTGAAGGTCGGCTGCATCGGGCTCGGCGACATCGCGCAGAAGGCGTATCTGCCAGTACTCACCACCCTGCCGGGGATCGAACTGCATCTGCAGACCCGCACCCCCGCCACCCTGGCGGCGGTCGCCGAGACCCACCGGATTCCGGCCGCGCAGTGCCACACCGACCTCGAATCGCTGCTCGCCCAGGGGCTGGACGCGGCGTTCGTGCACGCCCCGACCGCCGTACATCCGGAGATCGCCGGCCGGCTGATCGAGGCGGGCGTTCCCACCTACGTCGACAAGCCGCTCGCGTACGGACTCGCGGAGTCCGAGCGACTGGTGGAGCTGGCCGAGGCGCGCGGTGTCGGTCTCGCCGTCGGCTTCAACCGCCGCGTGGCGCCCGGCTACGCCCAGTGCGCCGAGCACCCGCGCGAGCTGATCCTCATGCAGAAGAACCGGGTCGGGCTGCCGGAGGCGCCGCGGACCATGGTCCTGGACGACTTCATCCACGTGGTCGACACCCTGCGCTTCCTGGTACCCGGGCCGGTCGAGCACACCGTCGTACGGGCCAGGATCCGCGACGGCCTGATGCACCACGTCGTGCTCCAGCTGTCCGGCGACGGCTTCACCGCCATCGGTGCGATGAACCGGCTGAGCGGCTCGACCGAGGAACGGCTGGAGGTCTCCGGCCAGGACTCCAAGCGTGAGGTCGTCAACCTCGCCGAGGTGATCGACCACAAGGGGCAGCCCAGCGTACGGCGGCGCGGCGACTGGGTGCCGGTGGCCCGCCAGCGCGGCATCGAGCAGAGCGTGCTGTCGTTCCTGGACGCCGTGCGGGCCGGAAAGCCGCTGAGCGCCCGGGACGCCCTGGAGACGCACGAGCTCTGCGAGCGCATCCTGCGTGATCTCGACTGCGCGTAGGGCCTTGCGCAGGGCCGCTCGTGGGGGGCAGCTCGTCCGGGGCGGGGACGGGGCGGCCCCTGCCCCGCCCGCCGTTCCTCCGGATGCGTGCGGACCGGGGCCGATGCAGGCTGAGGAGATGGACCGCCGGCCCGTGGAGGTGACCTCGTGAAGCCCCGCCGCGAGCCCCAGAGCTGGAGTGCGCTCCAGCCCCCGCCCGGCTACTACTCGGCAGACGGACGTCCGCCCGACGCCATGCAGCGCGCCCTGATCCTCGACTGGGCGGTCAGCCAGCGGATCGCGAGCGGCTGGCGCGTGGAGTCCCGCTCCAAGACCCAGGTCGTCATGGTCCGGGGCCGTCCCCTGAACCATGTGCTGCACGCCGTCCTGACGGTTTTCAGCTGCTTCGTGTGGGGCGTGGTGTGGCTGGTGCTGGGCGTGACCAACAAGGTCGAACGGATCGCGCTCACCGTTGACGCCATGGGCGACATCGTCTCCGTGAACGGTCCGGGCCGGAACACGTTCTGAACGCACACCACTCATGAGCCGGACGTGCACGACCCGTGGGTCACTGCGTGGGCTCCGTCCGGGACTCGGACTCCGTCCGGGACTCCGCTGCCGGGCGGGTGGGCTGTACGGATGCCGCCCCGCCGTCCGTGGCGACCACATCCGCCGGAACGGACCGGCTGGGCCTGCCGCGCACGGACCGTATCCCTTCGAAGGCGCAGAACGCGGCCAGGATGCCCAGTGCGCCGTACAACGGCCAGTCACCCAGCCGGACGTACAGCGTGGTGCCGCCGGCCAGGGGTACGCCGAACACCGCGGCCCCGCTCGTGTCCGTACCGAGCGGAGCACCGACCCGCTCACCCTGCGGGCCGTACACCGTGCTGACGCCCGTCAGCGTGGCATGCACCATCGGGCGGCCGTTCTCGGCGGCCCGCAGCGCTCCGAGCGAGGCGTGCTGGGCGGGCGCCCAGCCGTGCTGGAAGGACGAGGTGGAGGACTGGGCGATCAGCAGCTGTGCACCGTCACGGGTCAGCCGCCGGCTCATGTCGGGAAACGCGGACTCGAAACAGACCAGCGGGCCGATGCGCAGCGCGCTCGCGCCGGGCAGCGTCATCGTCACCTGCCGTGTGCCGCGCAGCCGGTCCTCGCCGGCCGCCCTGCCCATCGAGGTGGCCCAGCCGAGTGCCGAACGGGCCGGGACGTACTCGCCGAAGGGAACCAGCCGCATCTTGTCGTAACGGTCCCCGGTCAGTCCCTGCGGACCCACCAGCACCGCGCTCTTGAAGATGCCGGTCCGGCCCGACGCATCGGTCTGTTTGGCGTCCACGTTCACCAGCACATCCGCGCCCACCAGCCGCGACAGCGCCGCGATCCGGGCCGCGACATCGGGCCGCCGGACCGGATCGACCCCGACGCTGCTCTCGCCCCACACGACCAGGTCGAGGTCCCGGCCCGCCAGCGAGCGCGTCAGCTCCTCACTGCGGGCGAAACGGCGCTGCACACTGCCGGGCCCCTCGATGACACCGGGCTGCACGACGGCGATCCGCGCCACCCCCGAACGCTCCGGCTGCGGCGCCCACATCCACACCGTGCCCACCGCCACGGCGCCCGCCACGAGCGAGACGACGGCCGCCGTACGGGCGGCCGAGGCCACCAGCAGCACGGTGAACGCGGTGTTCACCGCCACCACCAGCAGGCTCACCAGCCAGACCCCGCCCACCGAAGCCAGCCGGAGCGCGGGTGTCACCTGCCACTGGCTCGCGCCCAGCAGCCCCCAGGGGCCGCCGAGCGCCTCCCAGGAGCGGGCCAGTTCGATCATCAGCCAGCCGCACGGGACCACGATCACGGCCGCCACCACCGCGGCGGCGGACAGCGGCCCGCGCAGCAGGCGGGAGACCAGCAGACCCCACGGGGCCCACAGCAGACCGAGCAGGGCCGCCAGCACCACGATGAACACATGGAGACTCGGCATCAGCCAGTGGTGCACGGCCAGCATGTAACCGGTACCGCCGAGCCATCCGTCGAGCGCCGCCCGGCGGCCGCTGCCGGCGGACCGGATCAGCAGCAGCAGCGGGACCAGGGCGACGTAGGCGAACCACCACAGCGAAGGAGCGGGGAACGCGAGCGCCGGCAGCGCACCGGCGAGGAGCGCGACGATGCCACGCCACAGGGTGGATCCGAGTATCCGTTCGCCCCACTCGCGCCGCTGCCCGGCCCTGGTCCACATGCCGCGCCTCCTCGTCCTGCCCGCATCGCCGATTCCGTCGGGGGCCCGCTCCGGTGTTCTCCCCCAGTGTGGGGCAGCGGAAGCGGACCGGCGCGGATCAGCCGGCGGCGAGGGCGCCCGACAGGCTCCGCCACTTCTCCTGGACGGTCACACCCCGGATCTGCCAGCCGCTGTCCGTGCGGACCAGGTCGAAGGCGTACCGCCCGCCGGAGACGAAGTTCGGTGCGGTCGCACGGGATTCGTCCCCGCCGTTCCCGGCGGCTTCGGCGTCGTTCCCGAGCCGCATCGGGTTCAGGTAGTCGGCCTGCACCAGGGCGCCGTCGCCCGGGTAGCCCCCGAGATCCTGGAGGTCGAGGCGGCGGTTGACGATCAGATGCTGCCGTACGGGAAAGAGGAGCATGGTCTGCGAGAGCCATTGCGCGACCTCGGATGCGGGCCCTTCGATGCCGCCCGCGGTGCGGTAGTCGGCGCGGCCGTCCGAGGTGAACAGTGCTCGGTAGTCCGCCCATTCGCCGTCGTCCACCGCCACCGCGTAGCCGGTGATCACTGCATCGATGGAGATCCGGTCCATCACGGTCGAGAGATCCACACGCTGCGTCATCGGGTCAGTCTGTGCCCACGGGAGTCAGGGGCCAAGTGCCGTGCACAGAAGGCCGGCCGGGACCCGCCGCGCGGGGGGCGGCGCCGGAGGCGCGGAAGCACGGCGTCACCCGGGCACCACGGCCACCGGGCCCCGCGCGTGCGTGAGCGTGGTCTGCGCCACCGGCGAGAGGCCGAGCCCCAGGGACTCGCCGCCCCTGCGCCGCCCGATCACCGTCAGGGCCGCGGTCGCCGACGCCGCGACGAGCGTGTGTGACGCGGAGCCGTTGACGGGCTCCCGCACGACCTCGACCCCCGGGTACTGCTCCCGCCGCCCCGCGGTCAGCTCGGCGAGGGTGCGCTCGGCCGAGTCGGCCGCCGCGTCCCGGTCGAACACCGGTCCGCCGGACAGCATCGAGGAGAACATCGTCCAGCCGTGCACGATCCGCAACCGTGCACCGGGGCGCGACGCGGCCGCCTCGAAGGCGAACTCCAGCACCGACTCACTGCTCTCGTCGGCGGCCACGCCCGCGACGACGTCCTGGAAGACCTCCGCCGCCTCCTGCGGGTCGTCCTCCCGCTGCCCGCCGTGGACGACGACCACGGGGCACCGGGCCATGGACGCGGTCGCCAGGCTGTTGGAACCCAGCATCAGGGAGCGGAAGCCGCCGAGCCCGCGCGAGCCGACCACCACCATCGACGCGGCGCGGCTGAGCGCGGTCAGTGCCGCCGCCGGGAAGTCGAGCGGCGCGAGGGTCGTGGGATGCAGCCCCGGCGCGATCTCCTTCACCCGGCGGACGGACTCCGTGAGCAGTTCCTCCGCCTCGCGCTGCTGCGCCTCCTGGCCGGCCCGCCGGGTGTGCTGGAGCGCGTGCACGACCACCAGCGCACGTCCCCGGCGGAGCGCCTCGCGGGCCGCCCAGTCCAGTGCCTCGCGGCCGGGCGACGAACCGTCGACCCCGGCGATCACGGGAAGCTCGGTGCTGGTCATGGCTGTCTCCGCTGTCCGATGGCAGGTGTCCCGTCCGGCACGTGCGCGCCGGGGACGTACCTCGTACGCTACGGTCGGCCGCTGCCTGTTGCCGAGGCGAGGACGGCCGGCCGGGTCCGGCACGACGGTGCGCCGAACGCTGTTGTCCTCGTCGGCTGCCGCGCCTGCACCTATGCTCGCGGGATGGAGCAGAGCGAAGTCGTGAAGCGTGTGATCGGCATCCTCACGGAGGCGGGCGAAATGCGCAGGCTCTTGGAGGAGAGCCCGGACCGAGGTGACCCGAGCAACGACTCGACCGTGGTGACCGCCCTCCTGAACGAGACGATGCCGCGGATCGCGATCCCCGAGGACGCCACCATCGAGGACGTGGTGGGGCTGGTCGGCCGCGAGGTCGGTGGAGCGGTGGAGCAGTTGGTCGGCGCGTTCACCCTGGCGTTCGCGATGCTGGCGCAGGTGCACGACTCGGGCCAGACGGATGTGTCGTCCGCCGACGTGCTGCAGGACCTCGCGCTGCGGGCCGAGCAGTTCGGCACCGAGGGCCCGGGGGAAACGGAAGCGTAGGGCCGTCCGGGACGGGCGGCATACTCGTCGGCATGCGCATCGACTTCGACCCCCAGTGCACGGACCGGGGCACGTTCTACCGGCTGCTCACCGCCGTGGTCGTTCCCCGGCCCATCGCCTGGATCTCCACCGTCACCCCGGACGGCGAAACGGCCAACCTCGCACCGCACTCCTTCTTCACGATCGCCTGTGTGAGCCCGCCCGTCATCCAGTTCACCTCGGTCGGGCGCAAGGACTCGCTGCGCAACATCGAGGAGACCGGCTCCTTCGTGGTCAACTTCGCCCCGGAGCACCTCTTCGAGCAGATCAACGCGACCGCGACCGACTTTCCCCGGGGCGTCAGCGAGTTCACGGCCGTGGGCGTCGAGCCGGAACCCAGCCTGAAGGTGAAGCCGCCACGGGTGGCGGGATCGCCGGTCGCCCTCGAATGCGAGCTGCACAGCACGGTCCTGCTCGGCGACTCCACAGTCGTCTTCGGCCGTGTGGTGCACGCCGTGGTCGACGAGGACGTCATGACGGACGGGCATCCGGAAGCCGCCAGACTGCGCCCGCTGACCCGGCTCGGCAAGGACGAGTGGGGCACCTTCGGAGGCGTACGGGAGATCTCCCGTGTCCCGTACGCCCAGTGGCAGGAGGACCGCGGCGCCCGGTGAGGCGGTGCGTGGGCCCGAGAGCCGCGCCGCTGCTCCACGGGGCGCTCCCCGGCTCCGGGAGCCGCAACTACTCCACCCGGCGTACGGTCACTGCCTTCCGGCGTACGACGACGCCGGGGCGCGTGTCGGGGGATCCTGCGCACCATGGAGAACCGGATGACAGCGACAGCCCCGGCCGGCCGGGCGGGCAACCATGCCCCCGGCCTGTCCACGCCCTTGCGCGGCCTGCGGGACGCACGTCCGGTCGAGGGGCTCTGCTACGCGACGGGGGCCGTGCTCATCGCGTCGGGACTGGCGCATCTCGTCGTCCTCCTCGTCGACGGCGGGTCCTGGGACGGCCCGGTGTCCTGGCGCAAGCCCATCACCTTCGGCCTCTCCTTCGGCCTGACGCTCATCGCGATCGCATGGGTCTCCGCGTACCTGCGGATCGGTGTCCGCACCCGGACCGCGCTGCTGGGGCTGTTCGCCGCGGACTGCGTGCTGGAGGTCGCCGGAATCACCGTGCAGGCATGGCGGCACGTGCCGTCCCACTTCAACATGGAGACCCCGTTCGACACAGGGGTGTCCATGACGCTCGCCGTCGGCGGGGCTGCGCTCGTCGTCATCCTCTGCACGCTCTCGGCCGCAGCCTTCCTCCGGCGGCCCGGCGGACCGCCCGGCATGGCGCTCGCGCTGCGTGCGGGCTGCGCGATTCTCGTCATCGGACTGCTGTCGGGTGCGGCCATGATCGCGCGCGGCGTGTATCTCACCCGCACCGGGCATCAGTTGGCCGGGTACGCCTCCACGGCATCGCTCAAGCCTCTGCACGGCGTCAGTCTCCACGCCGTCCTGGTGCTCCCGGTACTGGTACGCCTCCTGGCCATGACATCGTGGAGCCCACACACCCGCGTGTCCGTCGTGCGGGCCGCCGTCGGCTGCTACGCGGCGGCTGTCGCGGCAGCGCTGGTGTGGGCGGTCGTCGCTTACTGATGCGACCGTGAAGGCGAACACGGGGCGCACCGGCGACGGTGCCGACGGCCGGACCGGCGGCAACGGATAGTCTCTGCAAGCCTCGTCGGATACCGGTGCCCTGGTGGGTGTGGGACCGGGACGATGCCATACCCCCGTCGTCGCCGCTGTCCACGGACCGGCCGGCCACGGGGCTCTCACACTAACTGCGATGTACAGGAGACCCGATGGCTGATACCCCGCCCCGCCAGGTTCAGCGGCGCTCGGACGAGAGCGCGGCGGGCTCGGCGGCCGAGGCCCCGGGCCGTGTCGAGGCCGTACCGACACCCCGCTACCAGGGGCTGTTCGTCGAACCCGATCTTCCGCCCTTCGTCGAGACCGAGTGACGGAATCCCGGCCGAGGTCCGGACTGCCCCCGTTCCCGCTCCGGCGGGCACGGGGGCAGTCCGGTACCGGGGCGCCCGCCCTGTGGCCTCCAGCCGCCCCGCGCGGACCTCGGCTGTGCGTGCGCGGCGCATCAGGGAAGCTGTCGGCATGAACATCTCTGGCGACGAGGGCTCACCGCAACGAGCGGGCTACCGGCGATCGGCGGGGTCGCCACGCGGTGAGGCCCGGCGCCGGGAACTGCTCGACCGGGTCACCGAGGACCTCGCGGCCAACGGAATCGTGGACTTCTCGCTGCGGCGCGCCGCACGCGCGGCCGGCGCCACGCACAAGGTGCTCCTCTACCACTTCGACGGAGCCGACGACCTGCTCGTGCAGGCCGTCGTCCAACTGCGCCGACGCCGCATCGCGAAGGCGCTGGCTGCCGCGACCGAGGGAGAGGTCCGCCGGTCACTGGGGGACTGGGTGCGCGCGATCTGGCCCATCCTGGTGGGCGAGGAGGCGGCGGTGCTCGATCAGGCCATCGGCCTGGCGATGTACGACTCCGAACGCTATGCCGCACTCGGCCGCGAGGCCTCCCAGCAGTACCTGCCCACTCTGCTGTCGGTCTGCCCGGAGCACTGGTCCGCGCGGCGCCGGCTGGAGGTCGCCGAGATGGTCCTCGCGACGCTCCGCGGCTTCCTGGTGGACGCCCGGACCAGCGGCGACACCGCCGGGGTCGCCGCCGGGTTCGAGGCCCTGGTGCGCGCGCTGGAGCGCGAGGAGGCCGCCGAGGAGTGACCGCGCTCGCCAGGCGGGCCGCAGGGCGGGGCCGGGCGAGCGATGGACACGATGTGAACCACGTGGTTCACTTTTGGGAGGGATGAATCCCGCCCAGCCGGAGGTCGTCATGCGCACGTCCGCAGAACGCCAGAAGGTCCGATTCGCCGCCGGCGGCACCGAATGCGCGGCCTGGCATCACCCGGGAACGAACGGCGGCTGCGTGATCATGGCCGCCGGCGGCGGGGTGACCAAGGAGCCAGCCACCTCCCGCAACGCGACGCGCCACCAGAGCCCGCTTGCGATGCTGCGGCTCACCGGCACCGTCTTGCGGGACGCGGCAGGCGCTCTCCTGGGCCGCCGCCCCGTGCTGGCGCCGCTCGCGGGCGAGTTGTCCTTCCTGCGCCGGCAGCTGCCCGACACGGCATCCGCGAAACGGCCCGCCGCCGAGGACGCATCATCGGTACGACGGCCATGAAGGAAATCGAACTGTCGGCCGGGACGGTCGCCTACGAGGACACCGGCGGCGACGGCCCGACGGTGGTCCTGCTCCACGGGCTGATGATGGACGCGTCCTTGTGGGACGGGACGGTCGCCGGGCTGTCCGCCGGCCACCGCTGCCTGGCGCCGACGCTGCCCCTGGGCGCGCATCTGCACGCGATGCGCGCGGACGCCGACCTCTCGCTCCTCGGGGCGGCCCGGCTGGTCGCCGAATTCCTCGACCGCCTGGACCTGCGGGACGTCACGCTCGTCGGCAACGACACCGGCGGGGCCCTCGTCCAACTGCTCATCGGCGACGGCGACCGCGCCGCCCGGGTGGGGCGGGTGGTGCTGGTCTCCTGCGAGGCGTTCGACAACTACCCGGCACGGGTGACGGGTACGACTCTCGCGCTCGCCGGCCGGCTGTCGCCGCGTCTCTTCGGGCTGTTCATGCAGCAGATGCGGTTGCGGGCGGTCCGCCGCCTCCCGATCGCGTTCGGGTGGCTGACCAAGCGGGGCGACGCGGCCACCCGGCGGTGGACGCGGCCCGTCATGACCCGGCAGGGCATCCGCCGCGATGCGGTCCGGACGCTGCGAGCGGCGGACGCGGATGCCCGCAGGCTGGCCGAGGCGGCCGGGACGCTGCCGTCCTTCGACCGGCCCGCACTCGTCGTCTGGGCGGCCGGGGACCGCGTGATGCCGCCCGAACACGGCCGACGCCTCGCGGCGCTCCTCCCGCAGGGGCGGCCGGCCGAGATCGCCGACAGTCGCACGCTCGTCCCGCTGGACCAGCCGGAGCGGCTGGCCCTGGCGATCCGGGAGTTCGTGCCCGCGCGCAGCCGGTGACGCACGCGCCGATGACGGTGTCACCCGCCCGTCGCGGGCGGAACGCCTACTCGCAGGCGACCCCGTCCCCGTCGCGGTCGAGATGCCGCCCGTAGCCGGGTTCCCCGGCGTGAATGGGTCCCCCAAGTGATGCGTCGGGCATGACCGTAGCGAGGACGTGAGGGCCGGTGTGAGCCATACATTCCACTGGTGATGAACTTGTGACCAAATGGTGGATGAGAGGTGTGTGCGTCACTGTACGGACGCGACGCCCGCGTGGGACGGCCTCGCGAACTCGACGCCGAACGGGCGTCCGCGGCCTACCCTCAACGGGGCGACAGCGGCCCAGGACCACCAGCGACAACAACCGAACATGAGAGGTGATTGATCACTCCAGCACCGCCCCGGCGCCCGTGCCCCCGCTACAGCGCCGACGGCACTCCCTGCTCCAACACCACCACCCGTGCGGACGGATGGTGCGGCCGGTGCGACGGCTACACGACCGTGACGCCCGCCGTGACCCGCAACGCCACCCGGCCGCGCCGCTCCGAGTGGCGGTGGGGGCCCGACACCTGGACGCCCGGTGCTCTCGGCATGGACTCCGACGAGGCGTACGAGATCGACGTCACCCCCGGTGCCGTCGCGACGTACGGCAGAGTGCACGCGGTCACGCCACAGATCGCCGAGACGCAGATCCGCTCCCTCCTCGAAGACCTCATCTCCGAGCAGGCCGTTACCGAACGAAGCAGCACCGGGACGTGGCGGATCTACTACCGCAAGCACGGGTACGGCCTGGTCATCAGCGCGGACCGCAGTCACGTCCTGCGATATTGCACCCGTCACGCGGAACGCACCTGGGCCCAGTACCGGACGGGTGTCACCTCGCGCATCAGCGGCTCCGGCGGTACGGCGGCGTGGAAGCGTGAAGCCCTGTCCAAGCACATCCCGGTGCCCATCGGCGGGAAGGCCCTCAACCTGTACGCCCGGCACACCCTCGGTCTGAAGGTCACGCGCGACAACATCGACGACATCGCGCAGCGACTCGCGACTCACCTGAGCGACAACGTCCTTCCGCACTGGCACCGCACGGCGGAGGCGGCCATCGAGGACGGCCACGGGAACACGTGGATCCTGCTGCGCAATGAGCGGTTCACCGACGGCATCATCGCCACGGTGCACGCCACCGGCAGCGATCCCCACAGCCGTCACGAGGAGCGGCAGCGATGAGCGCCGGGCAGGAGGCCGGTGGAGCGGCAGGAGGGCCCCACTCGCCGAAACGGTGTCATGCCGGCCGGAGCATGTAGCTGCGGCGAGCTCGTCCGCGGACAATCATGGCTGCCATGGAGCGACCGAGGCCCCTCATCGAGTTCGGAGACGTCGCCCTGCGACGCTGGCGGGGACAGGACGACTTCGCTGCGGCCCACGAGCTGATTGAGGAGTCACTCGACCACCTGCGCCCCTGGGAACCCTGGGTGGCCGGTCACAGCGAGGAACACACCCGGGACTTCCTCGCCAAGTCCGCGTCGACGTGGGCCAACGGTGACGTGTACAACTACGCCATCACCAAGGACGGCACGCTCGTCGGCATGTGCCAGACCTACCGCGGGGCCGAACCGAACGGCCGGCTCATGGGGTATTGGCTGCACCCTGCCGCCACCGGCCAGGGCATCGCGACAAGAGCGACGGCGGCCTTGGCCGCCGAGATGTTCACCCTGCCGGCTGTGCGGTATCTGGAAATCGCGCACGACTCGGCCAACACCTCCAGCGCCGCTGTACCGCGCCGGCTGGGCTTCACCGAAGTCCGGCGCGAACGAGCGACACCGCCCGCGGCCCCCGCAGGCAGCGGGATCGAAGTGGTCTGGCGGCTGAACCGTCCGGTGCCGTCCGCTCACGGCACCCCCCGGCCCTGATCGCCCGGTGGTGTGGCACCGGGCAACCCTTCCCGCAGTCCACGGCCTGCCGACGCCCGGGATCCCCGGTGAACGCCCTCGTCCTCGTCAACTGGGCGAGCGTCACCGCGTGTACGGCGCCGGCGCCCGGGCACCTGGCGGATATTGGATTCTCAGCGGTCCCGCAGTGTGCGCCCGCCCTGATCAGGAGGTATCCGCCGTGACAACCCCCGCCGCATCGGAGGAGCCCGAAGACACGGAGCAGGGTGCGGGTGGAGGCGGGCCGGGTGGCAGCCGGGGCCCGGGGAAAGACCGTGACGGCGAGGTCGCGGCGCCGGGTGATTCTGGGCTTGGCCTCATCACGACGGCCGTACCGGCCCGGCTGGACCGGCTGCCGTGGTCGCGCTGGCACTGGATGATCGTCGTGGGCCTCGGCACGGTGTGGATCCTGGACGGCCTCGAAGTGACGACGGTCGGCAACATCGCGGGCCGTCTGTCGGAGGAGGGTTCAGGGCTGGCCATCACGTCTGCGCAGGTCACGGGCCTTGCCGCAGCCCTCTACGTGGCGGGGGCCTGCTTGGGCGCGCTGTTCTTCGGCTGGCTCACCGACCGGTTCGGCCGCAAGAAGCTGTTCATGGTGACGCTCGCGGTCTACCTCGCCGCGACCGCGATGACGGGTCTGTCCTTCAGCGCGTGGTGGTTCTTCCTCTTCCGCTTCCTCACGGGTTTCGGTATCGGCGGGGAGTACGCGGCCATCAACTCGGCGATCGACGAGCTGATCCCATCGAAGTACCGGGGCCGGGTCGACCTCATCATCAACGGCAGCTACTGGCTGGGCGCCGTCGGCGGGGCGCTGCTGTCGGTCGTCATGCTGAACACGAACTACTTCCCCAAGGACCTCGGCTGGCGGCTCACCTTCGCTCTCGGTGTCGTCCTGGGCCTCGTGATCCTGCTCGTACGGAGGCACGTGCCGGAGAGCCCGCGGTGGCAGTTCATCCACGGCCACGGCGAGGACGCCGACAAGCTCGTCGGCTCCGTCGAGCGGGAGATCGAGAAGGAGAAACACGAGAAGCTGCCGCCCCCGGCCGGTGAGATCACGATCCACGAGCGCAAGAGCATCGGCTTCGGTCTCATCGCGAAGACCGTTTTCCACAGCTATCGCAAGCGCGCGGTGCTCGGACTGTCCCTCTTCATCGGCCAGGCCTTCCTCTACAACGCGATCACCTTCGGCTTCGGCGCGATCCTCACCACCTTCTACGGCGTCAAGAGTGGCCACACCGGCTACTACTTCGCGGTGATCGCGGCCGGCAACTTCATCGGCCCGCTCGCGCTCGGCAAGCTGTTCGACACGATCGGGCGGCGCGTCATGATCGCCGGAACGTACATCGTGCCGGGCATCCTGCTGTTCGTCACCGCCTGGCTCTTCGACCGGGGCTCGCTCACGGCCAACACCCTCACCGCGTGCTGGTGTGTCGTGCTGTTCTTCGCCTCGGCCGGGGCAAGCAGCGCCTATCTGACGGTCTCTGAGGTCTTCCCCATGGAGACCAGGGCCATGGCCATCGCCTTCTTCTACGCGATCGGTACGGCGGTCGGCGGGATCAGCGGCCCGCTCATCTTCGCCCAACTCACCGAATCGGGCGTCCCCGGCGATACGGCCCTCGCCTTCTGCATCGGCGCGGGACTGATGTGCGCGGCAGGCGTCGTCGCTGCCTTTCTCGCGGTCAACGCCGAGCAGCGCTCCTTGGAGGACATCGCCAGGCCCCTCTCCCAGACGGAGAAGAGCGGCGGGGAGCGGCCCGGCAGCGGCGGCGGCCAGACCTCCGTGGGCGGCACGGCGGGTTGAGCGACCGAGGGGCCCTGGCGTGATCACGCTCGGCGAGCCAGGCGACCGTGCCCATGTTCGACGAACCGATCATCGGGCACGGCGTCCGCTCGTTGGACGAGATGCGGCCTGGGTTGCGGTGCGTACACAGCGCCCTGGTGATGTGACTGTGGCTGAGTCGACCACCGCGTTGGCGGCTCTGCGTGTCAGGGGGAAGCTGTGATTGGCATCGGCCGTGGCACGGGCAAGCGCCGGATGCTGCCCGGCCGGCACCCGCGCGGGAGTGCGTGACCTCGGGCGCGCCCGCTCAGCCGGCGTCGCCCGGGCGGTGCGGAGGAATCGAGGCGATGTCGAGGAAGAAGGAATCGATGCTCTGGACGGACTCGATGAATTCGTCCAGGTTGACGGGCTTGGTGACGTAGGCGTTGGCGTGCTGGCGGTAGGCGGCGTCGATGTCGTCCGGCGCGGCGGACGTGGTCAGCACGACGATGGGGATGCTCGACAGCTCGGTGTCGGTCTTGAGGACGTTCAGCAACTCGCGGCCGTTCATGCGGGGCATGTTCAGATCGAGCACGATGAGATCCGGCCGGTCGGTCCGCGGGTCGCGGAGGTACTCCAGCGCCGCGACGCCGTCGTCGGCCCGTTCGATACCGCGCGCCATGCCGCGCTCGGTCAGGGCCTCCTCGATCAGCATGGCGTCGGCCATGTCGTCCTCGACGAGCAGGACGGTGTACGCGCGGGGGGCGAGGCCGTTCATGGTTGAGCTCCGGGTCTGGTGGTCGGGAAGCGGGTGTGATGCGGGGCGGGCGGCGAAAACGAGTCCGGGCCAGCGTTTGCGGGCACCCTGGCGGCTGACGCCCCAGGCTCTGCCCAACTGCGGGTAACCGGCGCCCTCCTGCGCGGCGGCCCGGGCGGCCAGCGCCGCGCACTCCTCCACCGCCCGGCCGAGGTAGGCCAGGGCACGCAATGAGGCCAGCGCGTCGCTCCGGAACACGTTCGGGTCCTGCCCGTCGGCATCCGCCACCGCCGTAGGGAGCGAGAGCTGCCGGGCGGCTTCGGCGACGGCACATCGTGCCCGCTCGGCCAGTTCCTCCTGCTCGGGGCTCAGCCGCGTCTCAACTGCCATGGGTGCACCGTAGACGCCCAGCCACCCCGGGGACAACCATGGTTGTCCTCGCCGGTAGGGTGACGCCGCCCCGGCGCGCCGCGGGGGACCAGGGAGGACGGATCCGACGTGCAGATCGACGCTGTTCAGCAGGACCTGGTAACACCGCCGCGGCGGTCGCCCGGGGGCTGGACCACCCGCGGCTGGCTGGGTGCCGGCTCAGCGGCAGCGCTGGTTGTCCTCCTGGTCCTGACCGGGTGCGGAGTCTGGGTCCTGGCCCACGCCACCGACGTCAACAAGCGGCTCACCGATCGCTGGTCGCCGGCTTTGATCGCCTCCGTCCGGATGGAGAGTGCCCTGATCAATCAGGAGACGGGCATCCGTGGGTACGGCATGACGGGGAAGCGTGAATTCCTCAAGCCGTACCAGGACGGCATCGCCCAGCAGAGAGCCGCGGCCGGGGCACTGGAGGGACTGGCCGAGGGTGACGGGCGGGCAACGGCCGACCTGGCCCGGGTGCGCGAGCGCGCCGAGCGATGGCAGGCCACTACCGGCCGCCCCGTCAGCGAAGCGGCCGACCCCGTCGGCTCCGCCCAGCAGCGGACGGAGTCGGGCAAGGCCGCCTTCGACGCTCTCCGCGCCTCGCTGGCCGAACAGCAGACTCACATCGAGGCCGAGCGGCAGCGGGCACGCCACGACCTGCAGCGCGCCCGCACTCTGCGCAACACGGTCTTCACCGCCATCGCCTGCGTGGTCCTCGCCCTCATCGCGCTCGCCTTCGCCGGGCTGCGCAGGGGTGTCCAAGTGCCGCTGGAACGGTTGCGCGCGGACGTCCGGAGGATCGCGGACGGCCGCTTCGAGCACTCCATCGCCCCCTCCGGCCCCGCAGACCTGAAAGCACTGGCGAGGGACGTGGACGGGATGCGCCGACGCCTTGCCAGGGAGCTGGAGTTCAGCGACCGCGCGCGGGCCCAGCTCGACGAACGGGCGACGGAGTTGCGCCGCTCCAACGAGGAACTCGAACAATTCGCCTATGTGGCCTCCCACGATCTGCAGGAGCCGCTGCGAAAGGTCGCCAGTTTCTGCCAGCTCCTGGAACGCCGCTACGCGGATCAGCTCGATGACCGTGCCAAGCAGTACATCGCCTTCGCGGTCGACGGTGCCAACCGGATGCAGACCCTCATCAACGACCTCCTCACCTTCTCCCGCGTTGGACGCCTGCACGCCGAGGACGCCGACGTCAGCCTCGCGACCGTGCTGCGGCGCACCACCAACTCCCTGGGCATGGCCATCGAGGAGACCGGGGCGATCCTCACTCATGACCCCCTTCCCTCGGTGCACGGAGACCCGACTCAGCTCGGTGTCCTGTTGCAGAACCTGATCTCCAACGCCATCAAGTTCCGCGCCCCGGGCGTCGTGCCCCGGGTCCATATCAGCGCCCGGCGACCCGCGGACGGTGCGGAGGGCGCCGACCGCCGCTGGGAATTCGCGGTGAGCGACAACGGCATCGGCATCGGTCCGGAATACGCCGAGAGGATCTTCGTGATCTTCCAGCGCCTCCACACCCGTGACACGTATCCGGGTAACGGCATCGGCCTCGCGCTCTGTAAGAAGATCGTCGAATACCACGGCGGCACCATCACCCTCGACACCGGCCACACTCCCGGTACCCGCTTCGTCTTCACCCTCCCCCTGGCCCACGCAGACGCGCCCGCCGCCGATCCGGAGGGTTGCTGAGCCCGAAGCCAGGAGCAGGACGCTGTCAGCTGTCTCCCCGGTGCTCAGGACACCCGGATGCCCGTCGGACCACCGTGCCGGAGCGCGGCCGGATCGTGGAGCACGGTTCTCTTGTCACTGAGGCGTTGCTCGTCGGCGACCACACGTCGCTAGTGGGAGACGATCATGACGCACGGATGCACAGCAGTGCTGGAAAGCGCCAGATCCAGACAGCAGTGGAGAGCGGGTCACCCCGCGGATTCGCCAGCATGGGGGCTCAGGGATCCGGCGCCGACCAGGATGAACAGCAGAATGCCCAGGACGATCCGGTAGATCACGAAAGGCATGAAGCTCTTGGTCGTGATGAACTTCATGAACCAGGCGATGACCACGTACCCCACACCGAACGCAATGAACGTGGCGAAGATCGTCGGCCCCCAGGCCACATGTCCCTCGCCCGCGTCCTTCAGCTCGAAGACGCCCGAGGCGAGGACCGCCGGGACCGCAAGCAGGAAGGAGTAACGTGCCGCCGCCTCGCGGGTGTAGCCCATCAGCAGACCGCCGCTGATCGTGGCGCCGGAGCGGGAGACGCCCGGGATCAGGGCCATCGCCTGGCAGAAGCCGAAGATCAGGCCGTCCTTGATGCCCAGTTCCTTGAGGGACTTGCGCTCCCTGATCGCCCGGTGCTTGCCGCCGGTCTCGTCACGGGCGGCCAGGCGGTCGGCGATGCCGAGCACGATGCCCATCACGATCAGCGTGGTGGCGATCAGCCGCAGGTCGCGGAACGGGCCCTCGATCTGGTCCTTGAACGTCACGCCCAGCACACCGATCGGAATGGAGCCGACGATGACCAGCCAGCCCATCTGGGCGTCGTGGTCACTGCGCATCGAGCGGTTCGTCAGCGACTTGAACCATGCGCCGACGATCCGGACGATGTCCTTGCGGAAGTAGATGAGGACTGCGGCTTCCGTGCCGATCTGGGTGATGGCGGTGAACGCCGCTCCCGGATCGTGCCAGCCGGCGAACGCCGCGGTGAGCCGCAGATGCGCGCTGGAGGAGATCGGCAGGAACTCGGTCAGTCCCTGAACGAGGCCGAGGACGAAGGATTCGAACCAGCTCATGGGGCTTGGGCCATCCTGAAGTGATCATGCATCGTCCGACGGGCATCGGAGCCCGTCGGCAGCGTGCGGATTGCGGTCGTGTGAGGGCAGGGCCGCAGGGGCCCGGAGATCGTCTGTCGGACGCGGGAAGCGTATCGCCCCCAGGTGAACAGAAATACGACAACCCCCGGCGCTACCGCCGCGTCACTCGCCACCCAGCCGGTGACGCCTGCGCCAGGCGACGACGGCCGCGCCGATTCCGGTCAGCACGATGAAGCCCATCGCGGCCAGGAACGCGGGCGACGTCGGCGACGAGGCCTCGCTCCCCGCCACGACGTACGCGGCCGTGTTCGGGATCGAGCCCAGCCCGGTCGCCACCAGGAACGGGGGATACCCCATGCGCGACACGGCGGCGCAGTAGTTGGCCGCGGCGAAGGGCACTCCGGGGAAGAGCCGCAGCGCCAGCATGGAGCGGAATCCGTGCCTGCTCAGCTGGCCGTCCGCCGCCCGCATCCAGCGCCCGCGCAGCAGCGTACGGAGCGCGTCCTGCCCCAGTACCCTGCCGAGCCCGAACGAGATGCCCGCGCCGAGCACCGTGCCCGCCAGCGCCGCCGTCAGACCCGCCTGCGTGCCGAACAGCGCCCCGGCTGCGAGATTGAGCAGCGGCCGCGGCACGAAGGCCACCGTGCACACGCCGTACGCGAGGCCGAAGAGCACGACCGCGGCTGCCCCGCCGCTCAGTTGGGCCGGCCAGCCGGAGGCGAGCAGCCGCTGGGGTTCGAGGAGCAGCATCGTCGTCGCGGCGGCCAGCAGCACCGCCACGAGCAGCGAGAGCCGGGACCAGGGCGAGAACAGCACCCTCGTGCAGCGCGCGGCGAGACCGACGGCGGGCCGGGTGGCGGGGACGGGGTCGAGCATTCGGGGAGAGTATCCGACACCAGGCGTGATCGTCGTAATGTGACCGTTATGAGCGACGGAGCCGAAGCCGCCCGCGATACGTCCGAAGCCGCCCCCGGGCTCCCCGGCAGCGCCCTTGCCGACACCGTGCTGGAGCGCCTCACCGCGCTGTATCCCACGGCCGCCGACCCCGCACGCGCCCGGTCCGCTGCCGCGTACATGAAGCACGTCGCGCCGTTCCTGGGCATTCCGACGCCCCGGCGCCGGGCTCTGTCCCGCACCGTCCTGGAAGGCGCCGCACGTCCCGGTGAGGCGGACTGCGCCGCCATCGCGCTGCGCTGCTGGGTGTTGCCCGAGCGCGAGTACCAGTACTTCGCCGCCGACTACCTCCGCCGCCACGTCGCGCGCTGCTCGTCCGGATTCCTGCCGGTCCTGCGCCATCTGGTGTCCACCGTGCCCTGGTGGGACACGGTGGACGTGCTGGCCGCCCATGTCGCGGGTCCGCTGGTCGCCGCCGACCCGGAGCTCCGGAAGGACATGGACGCGTGGATCGAGGACGACGACCTCTGGATCGTCCGCACCGCGCTGTTGCACCAGTTGCGCTTCAAGGAAGCCACCGACACCGGACGGCTCTTCGGATACTGCCTGCGCCGGGCAGGCCACCCGGACTTCTTCATCCGCAAGGCGATCGGCTGGTGCCTGCGCGAGTACGCGAAGACCGACCCGCAGTCCGTACGGGGCTTCGTCGACGGCGCCCGGGGGCAACTGTCGCCGCTGTCCGTCCGAGAGGCCACCAAGCACCTCTGAGGGGCCCGAGGAGCGCCGCTCCCCACTCCCTTGCCGCCCGCCGTAAATCGCTCGACGGGCCCGCGGCTGTCGGACATGATCGGAGCATGTTCCGGTACGCCTTCCCCGCAGCGCAGTCCGCAGTCGCGGACGCGCCGAAGGCTGCCGTGAACGTCGCGGTCACCACGGCAACAGCAGCCGCAGCAGCTTTTACCGCTGCCGCGGCGCCCATCGGCGGCGCCCGAAGCTGACCCTCCCCCGACAGTCCGGCGGACCCCGTAAGGGGAGGGTCGGCCGGGCCCTGGGGTCTTCTCTCTCAGCTTCGGAATCCAAGGAATGAGCCATGCCCAAGACGGCATACGTGCGCACAAAGCCGCACCTCAACATCGGCACCATGGGCCACGTCGACCACGGCAAGACCACCCTGACCGCCGCCATCACCAAGGTCCTCAGTGACCGCGGGACCGGCACGTTCGTCCCGTTCGACCGCATCGACCGGGCGCCGGAGGAGGCGCAGCGCGGCATCACCATCAACATCGCGCACGTCGAGTACGAGACCGGCACCCGGCACTACGCGCACGTCGACATGCCCGGACACGCCGACTACATCAAGAACATGGTGACCGGCGCCGCCCAGCTCGACGGGGCGATCCTCGTCGTGTCCGCGCTCGAAGGGATCATGCCGCAGACCGCCGAGCACGTGCTGCTCGCCCGCCAGGTGGGCGTCGACCACATCGTCGTCGCCCTCAACAAGGCCGACGCCGGCGACCCCGAGCTGACCGACCTGGTCGAGCTGGAGGTGCGTGAGCTGCTGTCCGCGCACGGCTACGGCGGCGACACCGTGCCCGTCGTGCGGGTGTCGGGCCTGCGGGCCCTGGAGGGTGACCCACGCTGGACGGGGGCGGTGGAGGCGTTGCTCGACGCCGTCGACACCTATGTACCGATGCCGGTGCGCTACATCGACGCGCCGTTCCTGCTGCCGGTGGAGAACGTCCTGACCATCACCGGCCGGGGCACGGTCGTCACCGGCGCCGTGGAGCGAGGCACCGTGCGCGTCGGCGACCGGGTGGCGGTGCTCGGAGCCGACACCGAGACGGTCGTCACCGGTCTGGAGACCTTCGGCAAGCCGATGGAGTCCGCCGAGGCCGGCGACAACGTCGCGCTGCTCCTGCGCGGGGTCGAGCGGGACCGGGTACGCCGCGGCCATGTCGTGGCGGCGCCGGGCAGCGTGACACCGAGCCGGCGCTTCACCGCGCAGGTGTACGTCCTGTCGGGGCGGGAGGGGGGCCGGACCACCCCGGTCGCCACCGGCTACCGGCCGCAGTTCTACATCCGCACCGCGGACGTCGTCGGTGACGTCGACCTCGGCGCGGCGGCGGTGGCGCGCCCCGGCACGACGGTCACCATGACCGTCGAACTGGGCCGGGACGTACCGCTGGAGACCGGCCTCGGCTTCGCCATCCGCGAGGGCGGCCGCACGATCGGCGCGGGCACGGTCACCGGGCTGCTCTGAGCCCGGAGCCGCAAGGGCACAGCCGGGTCCGCCTCCCGAACCCCACGGGAGGCGGACCCGGGGCCGTGGCGTGAAGTGCGACTCCGGCACCGCACAATGGGGGAGTGAACGAGTCGATACCGGTCGTCCGCGACGTGGACCGGGGCACCGCCAGACTGCTCCCCGACGTGGACCGGGAGCGGGCCTGGCTGCTGACCGTCGACGGGGCACCCCAGTCGTACGTCGACCTGGACGCGCCGCAGCACCTTGAGTTCGAGTACGCGAGACGGCTCGGCCACGTGGTGGACTGCGCGGCCGAACCGGGCGCACCGCTCGACGTGCTGCACCTCGGCGGCGGCGCCCTGACCCTGCCCCGCTACGTCGCAGCGACGCGCCCCGGATCCCGGCAGGACGTCGCCGAGGCCGACCGGGGGCTGCTCGCGCTCGTCGCCGAACACCTTCCGCTGCCGGACCGCAGTGGGATCGCCGTGCACGGCACGGACGCCCGCGCGCACCTGGAGGCGACCGCACCCGGCTCCGTGGACGTCCTGGTCGCGGATGTCTTCGGCGGCTCGCGGGTGCCCGCCCACCTGACCACCGTGCCCTACGCACGGGCCGCGGCACGGGCGCTGCGCGCCGACGGGGTCTACGCCGCCAACCTCGCGGACGGGGCGCCCTTCGACTTCCTGCGCCCGCAGCTGGCCACCTTCGCGGCCGTCTTCGCGGAGCTCGCGGTGATCGCGGAACCGGCGGTACTGCGCGGCCGGCGCTTCGGCAACGTCATCCTCGTCGCGTCCCACACCCCCTTCGACACGGCCGCGCTGATCCGCCGTTGCGCCGCCGACGCGTTTCCGGCCCGCGTCGAGCACGGCGCCGCCGTGGCCGGGCTCGTCAAGGGCGCCAGGCCGGTCGGTGACGCCGAGGCGGTCGACTCACCCGAGCCGCCCGACGGCGCCTTCGGCATCGGCTGACGCGGGCGCACCCCCGGCCACCACCTCGGTGGGGCTGGTCCGGCGCGTCAGATTGCGAACGTCCGGCACGAACAGCACCGCCCCGGTGACCAGGACGACCAGCGCGGCGCAGCCCCACAGCGCCTGGCTGCGCCCGACCATCGACTCCACCGGACCGGCGAGCGCGGTGGCGAGCGGCACCATGGCCACCGAGCCGAACCAGTCGTACGCCGAGACCCGCGACAGCTTCTCCTCCGGAATCTCCTGATGCAGGGCCGTCATCCAGGACACGCCGAACACCTCGATGGCGGCCCCGCTGACGAACATCACCGCGCAGAGCCCGGCCACCGGCAGCGGCACGGCGAGCCCCGCGGAGGGCAGTGCCAGCGGGAAGACGCAGAGCGTCCCGGCCAGCAGCAGCCGCCGCGGCTTCCACCGCATCATCAGCACCGCCCCGCCCAGGGTGCCGACGCCGAACGCGGCGAGCGCGAGGCCCCAGGGGCGGGCACCGCCGAGCTCGTCCCTGGCGACCAGCGGCCCGTAGACCGCCTCGGCGGCCCCGACCGCGGCGACCACCACGGAGAACTGCGCCACGACCGCCCAGAGCCAGGTGCGGCCGACGAACTCCTGCCAGCCCTCCCGAAGATCGGCGAGCAGGCCGCCACCGGGCGCGCGCGAGGGGATGTGGCTGACGTCGAGGAAGGAGCGCAGCGCTCCGGCCACCGCGAAGGCGGCCGCGTCGATCGCCAGTACCCAGCCCGGGTCCATCGCCGCGATCATGGCCCCGCCGAGCGCCGCTCCGCCGATGGCGGCGCCCTGTATGGACATCCGGAAGAGGGCGAAGGCGCGGCTCGCCTGTTCGCCGCTGACGGTGGACATCAGCATGCCCTCGGCCGCCGGGCTGAAGAAGGCCTGCCCGGTGCCGCAGAGAGCGGTGAGCACCATCATCTGCCACAGCTGGGCGTCACCGGCCAGCACCAGCCAGGCGAAGGCGGCCTGCGAGAGGCAGTTGAGGGTGTTCGCCGCGACCATCACCCGGTGGCGCGGCAGCCGGTCCGCGACCGCCCCGCCGATCAGCAGGAAGAGCACCAGCGGCGCCGTCCTGGCGGCGGCCACCAGCCCGACGTCGCCGGCGTCGCCGCCCGACTCCAGAACCGCGAACGCCGCCGCGATCAGCGCGCCGTTGGTGCCCAGGCCCGTGATGATCGCGGCGGCGGTCAGCAGCCGGTAATTGCGGACCGCCCGGGAGGGGAGGTCCGATGGGGGTGCGAGGTCGGCGGCAGTCACTCAGGGACTATCGCTGGCTTGGCCCCGTGGCGCCAAATGGTTTGCCGCGGACCGTCAGGACTCGGTGATCTTCACCAGCCGTACCGTGCTCAGAATCTTCTGGATCGTCGCGTCCGGCAGCTCGTCCGGGACGGAGGCGGCACCGTACAGAACCCAGGAGGAGAACTCCCCCTTGCTGTTCTTGAAGGTGAAGGCGATGGACTTGCCGTCGGTGTCGCACTTCTTCTTCTTGGTGACATTGGGCGCCTTGGCGGTCACCAGGCTGCCGGTCAGACCCGACTTGGTGGTGTACTGCTTGGCCTTGCTGATCTTGATGGTGCTCTTCGGCATGTGCTGCGCGTAGGCGGCCCACGCCCAGGTGCCCGCCTCGTTCCTGGCGTTCACATCGGCGTCGGTGGCACCTTCCGCGCCGCGGGTGCCGGTGCCGGCCAGGCTGCTGTTCTCCTTGATGCCGTCGTGGTCGGAGTCGTCGACGCACCACTTGCTCTTGAGGTCGGCGGGCGCCGAGAAGCCGATGAGTGGCGTGTCGTCACCCTTCTTGTCGTCCACGAAGTACGAGGAGACGCTGGGACGCGAGACCTCCCAGTCGCCGGGCACGTCGAACTGTGTGCCCCACTTCGGGTTGGTCACCACCTTCCAGCCGGCGATGAGCGGCTTGGCGTCCCCGCCGTCACCGCGCGGGTTGGCGTCCGGCGAGGACGCGGACCCGGAGGGCTTGGCGGGCGCGGACGACTTCTTGTCGTCGGCGACGTTCTTGCCGTCCTTGTCGTCGTCCTTGTTCATCACGACGACGCCGGTGACCACTGCGGCCGCGACGACCGCGACCGCCGCGACGATGGCGACGACGGTCGTCTTCTTCTTGTCGTTGCCGGGTCGAGGCGGTTCGGGCGGGCCGGGAACCGCGTACTGCGGAACGGTCGGCTGCTGGTACGGGTTGGGCTGCTGGTAGCCCTGCTGTCCCTGCTGCGGGTAGCCGTAACCGGGCTGCTGCCCGGGCGTGCCGGGCTGCTGGTGTCCCGGCTGCTGATAGGGATTCGGCTGCTGGTAACCCGGCTGCTGATACGGGTTCTGGTTCTGGTCCTGCGGGTTTTGCTCGCCCCCGGGCGGCTGCTGTCCTGGCCACATGGCGAGTAACGATAGAGGTGCGCCGTCCGGTCGGCTACGGCCGCCCCTGTGAGCGGACGGTGAAGGACGCGACCAGGTGCGGACCGGGTGGTTCCCGGGGCATGGCCAAACCTGCCTACCGGTGAGTAACATCAAGTTCATGAGCGCTGAACAGATGACCGCGGGCGAGCTGGTCGCCGCGACGGTTCCGATGGTCCGGACCCTCAACCTCGAATTCCTGGAGTCCACCGCCGAACGCGCGGTGGTCCGTCTGCCGGACCAGGCGGACTTCCACAACCATGTCGGCGGACCGCACGCCGGCGCGATGTTCACGCTGGCGGAATCGGCGAGCGGCGCCATCGTCATCGCCGCGTTCGGGGACCAGCTGACGCGCGCCGTCCCGCTCGCGGTGAAGGCCGAGATCGGTTACACGAAGCTGGCCATGGGCGATGTCACCGCGACCGCCACGCTCGGCAGGCCGGTGGCCGACGTCGTCGCCGAACTCGACGAGGGAAAGCGCCCCGAGTTCCCTGTGGCCATCCGGATCCAGCGTGCCGACGGCGCGGTGACCGGCGAGATGACGGTCGTCTGGACACTTCGCCCGAACGCCTGATCAACGCCTGATTCCGGACGGCACCGCAAGGGCCGCCGCCCACCCGGCAGGGGTGCGGGGCGGCCCTTCGCGCTGTCCCGGCCGGTGACGCGACCGGTAGGCTTGCCGCTGTGCGCCGAGGAGTTGTCCGGCGGGCCCCAGGACATCACTACGGAGGAACCGGCGTTGCACATCCAGGAGTGGCTGGAGACCGTCCCCGCGATCAGCGTCTACCTCCTGGTGGGCATCGTCATCGGTGTGGAGAGCCTCGGCATCCCGCTGCCGGGAGAGATCGTCCTGATCAGCGCGGCTCTGCTGGCCGCGGGACACGACGGCATCAACCCGTGGATCCTGGGTGCCTGCGCAACGGCCGGGGCGGTGATCGGTGACTCGATCGGCTATGCCATAGGCCGTAAGGGCGGACGTCCGCTGCTCGCCTGGCTCGGCGGGAAATTCCCCCGGCACTTCGGCGAGGGCCAGATCGCCATGGCGGAACGCTCGTTCCACAAGTGGGGCATGTGGGCGGTCTTCTTCGGCCGCTTCGTCGCACTGCTGCGCATCTTCGCGGGACCGCTCGCCGGAGTCCTGCACATGCGGTACTGGAAATTCCTGACCGCCAACCTGCTCGGCGGGATCGCCTGGGCCGGCGGGACCACGGCCGTCATCTACTCGGTGGGTGTCGTCGCCGAGGCCTGGCTCAAGCGGTTCTCGTACCTGGGGCTGGCGATCGCGGTCCTGATCGGACTCGCCTCGATGCTGGTCATCAAGAACCGGGCCAAGAAGGCGGCCGCACGGTCCGAGGCGGACTCCACGCCCGGGCCGGCGACCGTACCGGTGGGCGACTGACCCGTGCGGACTCCGCGCCGGCGGCCGCCGTACCCCGTGCTCAGTCCTCGTACGCCTGACGGTGTGCCTTGGCCAGCTCCGTATAGCCGACCGCGTTGAACTTCACGCCGTCGAGCTCCTCCTCGGTCAGCTGCCGCTTGACCTTGGCGGGCACGCCCGCGACCAGCGAGCCCGGCGGCACCCGCATCCCCTGCGGGACCAGGGCCTGGGCGGCGACGAGCGAGCCGGTTCCGATGTGCGCACCGTTCAGGACGGTGGCCCCCATGCCGATCAGGACGTCGTCCTCGATGGTGCAGCCGTGGAGCACCGCGTTGTGCCCGACCGAGACGCGCTCGCCGACCGTGACGGCGAAGCCCGGATCGACATGGACGCTGCAGTTGTCCTGGATGTTGGAACCGGCACCGATGACGATGGGACCGCAGTCCGCACGCAGCACCGCGTGGTACCAGACACTGGATCCGGCTGCCATGGTGACCTCGCCGATCACGACCGACGTCGGTGCGGTGAAGGCGGACGCATCGATTTCCGGTTCCTTGCCGCCCATCGCGGTGATCAACGCCTGCTCTGCCATCGCGCGTTCCTCCGTGCTCCGGTGCTGTGGGTCGTGGTCGTCCGATCGTGGCCGACCGGTTCCGCGGGGGAAACGTTATGCGACGGGCGCGGGGCCCGGGACCCGGTGGGGTGAAGATCACAGGCCGGTGCGGATACCGGTCCCGGGCGTGCCGACTACCGTGTGCGAGTGCCGAAGAACAGAGACACAGTCTCCGCCCTGACCGCCTGGCGGCGGCGCGCCCTGTCGGGGGCCGTCCACCGCTGCTGGCGCTGGGTGCGGGAGACGGGCGCGGTCACGCCGGCGCACCCCGGCGGGCTGCGGTTCGGCCGGATCGGCGAGGGCACCCGGCTCGCCTTCCCGCAGGGCACGGTCTTCGGGGAGCGGTGGATCGAGCTCGGCGACCACTGCATCATCGGCGAACAGGTCACCCTCACGGCAGGCCTCATGCCCGATCTGGACCTGGGCGCCGAGCCGATCCTGACCCTGGGCGACGGAGTGGTGCTCGGCCGCGGCAGCCATGTGGTCGCCGACACCACGGTGACGATCGGCTCGGACACCTACTGCGGGCCGTACGTCTACATCACCTCGACCAATCACAGCTATGACGATCCGCAGCAGCCGGTCGGCCGGCAGTGGCCGCGGATGGAGCCGGTCGCCATCGGCCCCGGCTGCTGGATCGGCACCGGAGCGGTGATCCTCCCGGGCGCCCGGCTCGGGCGCAACGTCGTGGTGGCGGCGGGTGCGGTGGTACGCGGAGAGGTGCCCGACCACGCGGTGGTGGCAGGCGCCCCCGCCCGGGTCGTCCGCAGCTGGGACCCGGAGGAGGGCTGGCAACCGCCCCTGCGCACACCGGCCCCGGTGCCGATCCCGGAGGGTGTGACCCCCGAGCAGCTGCTGGCCCTGGCGGAACTCGACGAGGGCTGACGGCGGAGCCGGGGCCGTCGGGTCCCGTCACCCGGTCGCGAGCAGGACCGTGCCCACCAGTGCGAGCCCGGCGCCCGCCGCCTGCACGCCGCGCAGCCGTTCCCCCAGGAAGCCGCGTGCGGCCAGGGCCGTGACCACCGGGTAGAGCGAGGCCAGTACGGCGGCGACGGTGACCGGTCCGTGCTGGGCGGCGATCGAGTACGTCCCGTTGGCCGCGACGTCCGCGAGACCCACGAACGCCAGGGCGGGCAGCGCGGCCCGCACCACGACGGCCCCGCCCTCCTCCGGAAGCGCACGGGCCCCACGGCGCACCGAGACGTACAGTGCCGTGCCGCCCACCGCGATGTTGGTGATCCGCTGCACGAAGAGGGCCAGGAAGAGGCCGGTGACCGTGGTCGACGCCTCGGCGATCAGGGACATCACGGCCCCGAAGCCGAACGCCGCCACCAGGGTCAGCAGCACCGCCCGGCGCTGCACGGGGGCGCCCCGCAGCTGTGGGCCGCCGGCCAGCACGATGCCCACCACCGCGACGGCGACCCCGGCGAACTGCAGCAGCCCCGGACGCTCGCCGGCGATCAGCCCGACGCTCACCGGCACGGCGACCCCCAGTGAACCGAGCGGGGACACCACCCCCATCGGGCCGAGTGCCAGGGCCTTGTAGAAGCTCAGCATCGCGACCGGCCCCACCACGCCCGCCGCGACGGCGAACCACAGCTGCCCGCCCGCCTCGCTCCAGGCGCCCGTGACGGTCACGATCACCGCGAGCACGGCCGCCGCGGCGGTCTGCGAGACGACCACGACGGTGAGCGCGGGCATGCGCCGGGTCAGCAGCCCGCCGCCGAAGTCGGCCAGCCCCCACAGCAGGCTGGTGGCGAGGGCGAACAGTGCGGACATGACGGAGCCTCGCAGTACAGTGCGGTGAACGGTTGGGTACACCACACCGTAGTGCAGTATTTTCGACCCTGTCATCCAAAATATTGGACGGAATGTGACTGACCTCGACCAGCTGACCCAGTCCCTCGCGCGCAACCTCAAGCGCTGGCGCGGGGAGCGGGGCTTCACTCTGGACGCTCTCGCCACCCGTGCCGGGGTCAGTCGCGGCATGATCATCCAGATTGAGCAGGCGCGCACCAACCCGAGTGTGGGCACCACGGTCAAGCTCGCCGACGCGCTGGGCGTCAGCATCACCACGCTGCTCGACTACGACCAGGGCTCCCCGGTCCGCCTGGTGCCCGCCAGCCAGGCGGTACGCATGTGGTCCACGGAAGCGGGGAGCTCCACCACCCTGCTGGTCGGTACGGAGGCCCGGGGCCCGCTGGAACTCTGGTCCTGGCGGCTGGTGCCGGGCGACAGCAGCGCGTCCGATCCGCACCCCGAGGGCACCGTCGAACTGCTCCACGTCACCGCGGGCGATCTCACCCTGGTCGTCGACGGCACCCCCTACACCGTGCCCGCCGGTACCTCGGCCACCTTTGAGGCGCACCATCCGCACGCCTACCGGAACGAGGGCTCCCGGCCCGTCGAACTCACCATGGCCGTGTCCATCCCGCCCGTCAGATGAGACGCCCAACCGGGCCGGTGCACGGGGCTGTTAGCGTGGCGCGCATGCGCGCACCCATCGGCTCCTTCGAGGATGCCCGTCCCGCGGCCGAACGCCTCGAACTGCTCACCGCGCCCGTGGCCGCAGCGGTCCGCGAAGGCTGGGGCGGTTTCCCCGCCGAGCAGATCATCCACGTCGACACGGACCCGGAGATCGCCGACACGGCGGCCTTCGTCGAGCACCACGGGGCCGGTCTGCTGAGCCGGTCGGCCAACTGCGTCGTCGTGGCCGGCAAACGCGGGGGAGACGTCACCCTGGCCGCCTGCCTGGTGCTGTCCCACTCCCGCGTCGATGTGAACGGTGCCGTCCGCAAGCACCTCGGCGCCCGCAAGGTGCGGTTCGCCCCGATGGACACGGCGATCGGCGACACGGGCATGGAGTACGGCGGCATCACGCCCGTCGGACTCCCGGAAAGCTGGCCCCTGTTGATCGACCCCGCCGTCGTGGACCAGGACTGGGTCCTGATCGGAAGCGGCAGCCGCCGGGGCAAACTGATCACGCCGGGCAAGGCGCTGGCGGCGCTGCCCGGCGCGGTCGTGGTCGAAGGCCTCGGCATCACGAGCTGACGTCGCCGCCCGCGCCGCCGTGACGGTGCGCGGGCAGCCACCGCGTGGCGAAGCCGACCGCTTCGGGGAAGCGGAACAGCCGGCTCGGGGCCGAGCCGACCGAGGTGGCGGCGACGGCCGGGGGCCGGGCCGACCGCTCGAAGTCCGCGCCCAGGGCCGCGAAGTCGCTGTCGTCCAGGGCCACGTCCTCGTACTCCCACCACCGCCGCCCACCGCCGTCCCGCACCACGCAACGGTAGGTGCGCCGGGGTGCGGACGGGACGCGGTACTCGGCGAGATGGAACGCGGTGCAGGAAGCGAAGCCGGTCCCCAGCAGCAGGATCTGCGCCCGCAGGTCGTACAGCCGGGCCAGCGGGGAGGCCTCGCCGAGGTGGCAGTCGGGGCGGTGTCCGGCCACCACATGGCCGGCCAGCGGTCCCACGGCCGCGAACGAGGTCTGCGGATGTGCGCTGCGTACGGAGCCGGGGGACCGGCGCACCGTTTCGGCCAGGCGGCCCATCGACGGGGCGGCCGTGGTGGCCGGATCGAACGCGGGCATGGCCGCGCGCACCGCGTCCCGGTCCCGCTCGCTGAGACCGCGTACCCGGGCGCGGTAGTGCGGGGAGGTGTCGGAGTTCTCCGGAGTGAAGGCCGGGACGACCAGCGTGCCTTGCGGTCCCAGTACATCCCGCAGGGCGCCCGCCACGGCCCGGACCCCGCCGTCAACCACTCCCACCGCACGCAGCGAGGCATGCACCATCAGGACGCCGCCCCGCTCCACACCGAGCCGGGCCAGATGTCCGGCCAGGCGGGCGCGGTTGTGGGAGGCGCTCAGCACACTGAGGGCAGGAGCAGTACTCACAGCGGGTCATTGTTCCAGTCCGGAGCGGAGTGTGACACCACGCACATCCGGCCGAGAGCCCTCAGCGGTCCAGTGCGGGGATCTCGATGGCGGGGCACCGGTCCATGACCATGTCGAGCCCGGCCGCCCGGGTGCGTTCCCAGGCCTTCTCGTCGATCACCCCGAGCTGGAACCAGACCGCGGAGGCGCCGATCGAGACCGCCTCGTCCGCCACCGCGCCGGCCAGTTCGCTGTTGACGAAGACGTCCACCACATCGACCGGGAACGGGATGTCGGCCAGCGAGGCGTAGCCGTCCTCGCCGTGCACCCGCTCCGCCTTGGGATGCACCGGGACCACTCGCTTTCCGAAGCGCTGAAGGACCTCGGCCACCCCGTAGGCCGCACGGGAGCGGTTGTTGGAGAGCCCCACCACCGCCCAGGTGTCGCCTGTCCCGGTCAGAATCCTGCGGATCGTCTCCGTGTCTGCGTCCATGATCCGCACAACGGACAGCCGCCCCGGACCATTCCCGCGCCTGCGCATAGGCTGGCCGGATGCAGGAGCAGTACCGGACAGTCGCCCGAGCGGGCGTGCACGAGACCGAGATCAACCGATCGCGTTTCATCTGTGCGCTCGCCCCCGCCGCCACCGAACAGGAGGCGCAGGAATTCGTCGCCCGCGTCCGCAGGGAACACCCGGCCGCCGGCCACAACTGCTTCGCGTACGTGATCGGCGCCGACGCCTCCGTACAGAAGGCCAGTGACGACGGAGAGCCGGGAGGCACCGCCGGGGTACCCATGCTCCAGATGCTGACCCGCCGCGAGATGCGGTACGTCGTCGCGGTCGTCACCCGCTACTTCGGCGGAGTGAAGCTCGGTGCGGGCGGGCTCATCAGGGCTTACGGGGGAGTGGTCGGTGAGGCCCTCGACGCGGTCGGCACGCTCACCCGGCAGCGGTTCCGGCTGGCCACCGTGACCGTGGACCATCAGCGGGCGGGCAGGCTGGAGAACGAACTGCGGGCCACCGGACGGACCGTGCGCGAGGTCCGCTACGCGGAGGCGGTGACCATCGAGATCGGGCTGCCGGACGCCGATGTCGCCGAATTCCGGCGCTGGCTGGCCGACGCGACGGCGGGCGAGGCGGGCCTGGAGCTGGGCGGCGAGTCCTACGGGGACGCCTGAGTACTGTGGTGCGCGGGGGCACAGGGGCAGGCCGCGCGGGTGTGACGATCACCGGCCGCCGGGTCCGGGCCGCTCCGGAGCACAGGGGGTGCGGCCCCACGGGTGGAGGAAGCGAAACATGCAGGTCGGAGCCGGGTCTTGAAGATTTTGCACACATCGGACTGGCACCTGGGGCGGTCGTTCCACCGGGTCTCGCTGCTCGATGCCCAGGCCGCCTACCTCGACCACCTGGTGGCGACGGTCCATGACCACGAGGTCGATGTCGTGCTCGTGTCGGGTGATGTGTACGACAGGGCGGTGCCGCCGCTGTCCGCCGTCCAGCTCTTCGACGACGCGCTGCACCGGCTCGCCGCGGCCGGCGTACCCACCGTGATGATCTCCGGGAACCACGACTCGGCCCGCCGGCTCGGCGTCGGCGCCGGACTCATCGGGCGGGCCGGCATCCACCTGCGCACCGATCCCGCGCACTGCGCCACCCCGGTCGTGCTCGGCGACGCGTACGGCGACGTGGCGTTCTACGGGCTCCCGTATCTGGAACCCGCCCTCGTCAAGGACATGTTCAAGGCCGAGCGGGCCGGGCACGAGGCCGTGCTGACCGCCGCCATGGAGCGGGTCCGCGCCGACCTCGCAACGCGGGCGGACACCACCCGCTCCGTCGTCCTCGCCCATGCCTTCGTCGCGGGCGGCGAGCCGAGCGACAGCGAACGCGACATCACCGTCGGCGGCGTGGCAGCGGTCCCCGCCGGGGTCTTCGACGGCGTCGACTACGTGGCGCTGGGACATCTGCACGGCTGCCAGACCGTCACCGAGCGCGTCCGGTACTCCGGGTCCCCGCTCGCCTACTCCTTCTCCGAGGCCGGCCACCGCAAGACGATGTGGCTGATCGACCTGGACGCCACGGGCGCGATCGCCGCCGAACGGATCGACTGCCCGGTGCCCCGCCCGCTCGCCAGGCTCCGCGGCCGGCTCGACACGCTCCTCGACGACCCCGCCCTGTCCCGGCACGAGCCCTCCTGGGTGGAGGCCACCCTCACCGACCCGGTGCGCCCGGCCGAGCCGATGGCCCGCCTCGTCGAGCGGTTCCCGCACACACTCAGCCTCGCCTTCGAACCGGAGCGGGCCCCCGACGACCCGCAGACCTCCTACGCCGAGCGGCTGCGCGGACGCGACGACCAGAGCATCGCGGAGGACTTCGTGGCCCATGTCCGCGGCGGGTACGGCACCGACGAGCCGGAGCGGACCGTGCTGCGCGGCGCCTTCGACCACGTACGCGTCGACGACGGTGTGCGGGAGGTGAACCGATGAGGCTCCACCGACTCGGCATCACCGCCTTCGGACCGTTCGGCGCCACTCAGGAGATCGACTTCGACGCGCTCTGCGCGGCCGGGATCTTCCTGTTGCACGGACCGACCGGCGCCGGCAAGACCTCGGTCCTCGACGCCGTCTGCTACGGACTGTACGGCGCCGTGCCCGGTGCCCGGCAGAGCCCGGGAACCTCACTGCGCAGCGACCACGCCCCGGTCGACCTGCTGACCGAGATCCGGCTCGAACTCACCGTCGGCGGGCGCCGGCTGGAGATCACCCGGAGCCCCGCCCAGCCCCGCCCCAAGAAGAAGGGCGACGGCTACACCACGGAGAAGGCGCAGAGCCGGCTGCGCGAGTACGTCCCCGACGAGGGGTGGCGGGCGCTGAGCCGCTCGAACCAGGAGATCGGCGAGGAGATCACCCAGCTCATCGGGATGAGCCGGGACCAGTTCTGCCAGGTGGTCCTCCTGCCGCAGGGCGATTTCGCCCGCTTCCTGCGCGCCGACGCCGAGGCGCGCGGCAAACTGCTCGGCAGGCTCTTCGACACCCGTCGCTTCGCCGCGGTCGAGGAGCACCTCGCCGAGCTGCGCCGGGCCGCCGGGACACAGGTGAGGTCCGGGGACGAACGGATCCTTGCCCTCGCCCAGCGGATCGCCCAGGCGGCCGGCCCCGCCGCGAGCGAAGGCCCGTTGCCCGGCATCCAGCCGGGCGAGCCGGGGCTCGCGGACGCCGTACTGGAATGGGCCGCCACAGCGCGCAGCTGCGCCCGGGAACGGCTCGACATCGCGGCGTCGGCGCTGACCGAGGCCGAGAGCCGCCAGGCGGTCGCCCGCCTGGCCCTGGACGCCGAACGCGAACTGGCCGGACTCCAGCAGAGGTACGAGGAGACCCGGCGGCGCGCGACCGCGGTGGAAGCCGGCCGGGACGAGCACGATCAGGCGCAGGAGCAGCTGAGGCGCGCCCGCAAGGCGGACCTCGTCGCCCCCGCGCTGGAGCTCCGAGAGGAGGCCGGGCGGGCGCACCGGCGGGCGGGCGCGGCCCGCGACCGCTCCCGGGCAGGACTGCCCGGCGACCTGGCCGACGCGGGTGCCGAACAGCTGACGGCGCTGGAACGCAGACTCCGTGAGGAGCTCGGCACTCTGGACGCCGCACGTCGCGCCGAGCGGCGCAGCGCCGAGATCGACAGCGAACGCACCGCGCTGGAACGGCAGGCCCGGGCGGACGACGAACTCATCCGGGACGCCGAGAGCTGGCTGGCCGGCTGGGAAGCCACCCGGCACCGTCTGCACACCCGCATCGAGGCGGCCCAGGAAGCGGCGACCCGCGCCGAACTGCTGGCCGGCCGGCTGGAACCGGCCCGCCGACGTCTCGACGCGGCCCGGCGCCGGGACGCGCTGGCCGGACAGGTGGCGGACGGCGACGGCCGCCTCGGTGCGGCCCGGGAGCAGGCCCTGGCCACCGGCGAGACCTGGCTCCGCCTGCGCGAACGACGGCTGCGCGATATCGCGGCGGAGCTTGCCCGGGAGCTGGTCGAGGGCGAGGCCTGCGCGGTCTGCGGTTCGGCCGACCACCCGGAGCCCGCCCGTGCCGGGGACGGACACGTGGACCAGGCCACGGAGGAGGCCGCCGAGGCCGCCCACCGGCGCGCGGAGCAGGCGCGCGCCGAGGCGGAGCACTCGCTCGGAGCCGTACGCGAGCGGTATGCGGCGGCTCGGGCGGAGGCCGCGGACACCGGGGAGGGGCAGGACGCGGAGGCGGCCGACAGCGCCGGGAAGGGTGCCCGGGACCGGGCGGCCGAGCCGACGGTCGGAGCGCTCACCGGACTCGTGGACGCACTGACCCGGGAGCACACCGAGGCCTACCGGACCGCCACCGGGACGCACGCGGCGCGCGAAGGACTCGCGGCCGCCGAACGCGAGCAGGAGCAGCGGGCCGAGGGCCGGCGGCAGGCCGAACGCCGGGCCGCCGCCCGCACCTCCAGGCGTGAGGGACTCGACGCCGAGCAGGCAGCCCTGGAAGAGGTGCTGGCACAGGCCCGCGGCGCGTCGGGCAGCGTCACCGAGCACGCCGCCCTGCTTCAGCGCCGGGTCGCCCTGCTCGTCGAGGCGGCCGCGACGCTCCGCGAGGAGGAGAACGCGGCGGCGCGGCTGAAGG
Source organism: Streptomyces sp. NBC_01260 (assembly GCF_036226405.1). NCBI lineage: Bacteria > Bacillati > Actinomycetota > Actinomycetes > Kitasatosporales > Streptomycetaceae > Streptomyces > Streptomyces sp. NBC_01260. The sequence continues at coordinate 7,551,510 of NZ_CP108464.1, forward strand.
AGGCCGATGACCGGCTCGCCGACGCGGCGTTCCGGGCCGGCTTCGACACCCCGCAGGACGCCGCCGCAACGGTGCTCCCCGACGCCCGGCAGCGAGCGCTCCAGCACCGGAACGACGCCTGGCAGGCCGAGGCCGCGGCCGTCGCCGACCGGCTCGCCGAGACGGATGCCCGCGCCGCCGCCGGCCGGCCCCCGGCCGCCCCCGGCGCCGCGCAGTCGGTGTACGACACGGCCGAGCGGCTGCTGCGGGACGTGACGGGCGCCCACGCGGCGGCCCGGGAGCGCTGCACCGAACTCGGCAGGCTGTCCCGGCGCGCGGCGGACGAGGTACGTGGCCTGGGGCCGGTGCGCGAGGAGTACGAGCGGATCGCACGGCTCGCCGGCCTGACCGCCGGCACCTCGGCGGACAACGAACGCAAGATGCGCCTGGAGTCCTACGTCCTTGCGGCCCGCCTGGAACAGGTGGCGGCGGCCGCCACCGCCCGGCTGCGGCGGATGTCGTCCGGCCGTTACACCCTGGTCCACTCCGACGCCCGTACCGGCGGCCGCAGGGCCGGGCTCGGGCTGCATGTCATCGACGCCTGGACCGGCCGTGAACGCGACACGGCCACGCTCTCCGGCGGCGAGACGTTCTTCGCCTCGCTCGCCCTGGCACTCGGCCTCGCCGATGTGGTCACCGACGAGGCCGGCGGCGTACGCCTGGACACCCTCTTCATCGACGAGGGTTTCGGCAGTCTGGACGACCAGACCCTCGACGAGGTGCTCGACGTGCTGGACTCGCTGCGGGAGCGGGACCGCAGCGTCGGCATCGTCAGCCATGTCGCCGATCTGCGCCGACGCATCCCGGCCCAGCTCGAAGTGGTGAAGGAACGCCACGGATCCGCGGTACGCCAGCGGGCCGCGGACGGAGTCAGCGGCTGACCGCCCGCCGCGGCAGCGGCGAGGAGTAGACGACGCTCGTGGTGACGGACCCCAGCGAACCGATCTTTCCGGACACCGCCTCCAGATGGCTCATGGAGCGGGCCGTCACCTTCAGCACGAAGCAGTCGTCGCCGGTGACATGGTGGGCCTCCACGATCTCCGGCGTGGTGTCGAGGAGATCGTGGAACGGCTTGTAGTTGCCGTTCGGGTAGCGCAGCCGGACGAAGGCGAGAATCGGCAGCCCGAGCCGCTCGGGGTCGACCACCGCCGCGTACCCGCTGATGATTCCGGCCTCCTCCAGCCTGCGCACCCGCTCCGTCACGGCGCTCGACGACATCGCCACGGCCCGCGCGAGCTCGGCGAATGGGGCGCGGCCCTCGCCCTGAAGGACATCGAGGATGCGCCAGTCGGTATCATCCGGGGAATAGTCGGTCATGCGCAGAGAAAACAGGGAAATGCCCGGCGGATCAAGTCCTCTGCAGGGGATCTCATCTTCCGGCAGGGCGCAGCCGGCCATAGATTTTCGGCCATGACTTCGCAGCCCGCCCGCACCACCGGCCACCCCGTGCTCCAGGTGCCGCCCGCCGCCCCGGCCGCGGCCGCCGCCCACTTCGGGGCCTCGCTCGCCTTTCACACCGATGTCTCCGACGTCGCCGCCGCGCTGGCGGCAGGCGGTGATCCCGGCTTCGTACTCCTCGACTCCCGCTCCACCGCCGCCTGGGACCAGGGACACATCCCCGGTGCGCTGCACCTGCCGACAGCTCTCATCGCCGGGCAGGCGCACGAACTGCTCGACCCGGCCGTGCCCGTGGTCACCTACTGCTGGGGGCCCGGCTGCAACGGCGCCGCCCGTGCCGCGTTCGCCCTCGCCGGACTCGGCTACCGGGTCAAGGAGATGCTCGGCGGCTTCGAGTACTGGGCGCGCGAAGGCTTCGGGTTCGCGACCCGGCAGGGGGCCGGGCGGCGCGCCCCCGACCCGCTCACCGCACCGGCCGGCTCCGAGGACTGCGGCTGCTGACAGCGGCGGGCCGGGCCCGGGGCGAACCCGGACCCGGCCCGCCGGCCCGGTCAGAGCTTCGACAGCTCGTCGACCAGGTCGTCCAGACCCAGTGGCCCCTGGGACAGGGCGGCCATGTGCCAGGCCTTGAGGTCGAAGGCGTCCCCGTGCGCTGCGCGGGCGTTCTCCCGGCCGAGCAGCCAGGCGCGTTCACCCAGCTTGTAGCCGATGGCCTGCCCCGGCATCGAGAGGTAGCGGGTCAGCTCGCTCTCCACGAAGTCGGCGGGCCGGCCGCTGTGGTTGCCGAAGAACTCCTGGGCCAGCTCGGGCGTCCACCGCTCACCCGGGTGGAACGGGGAGTCGGCCGGGATCTCCAGCTCCAGGTGCATCCCGATGTCCACGATCACCCGGCAGGCGCGCATCATCTGCGCGTCCAGGTATCCCAGGCGGCGCTCGGCGTCGGGCAGGAAGCCCAGCTCGTCCATCAGCCGCTCCGCGTACAGCGCCCAGCCCTCGGCGTTGGCGCTGACGATGCCGATGGACGCCTGGTAGCGAGAGAGGCTCTCGGCGACGTGGGCCCACTGGGCAAGCTGGAGGTGATGACCGGGAACACCCTCGTGGTACCAGGTGGAGACCAGGTCGTACACCGGGAACCGGGTCTCACCCATGGTCGGGAGCCAGGTGCGGCCGGGGCGGGAGAAGTCCTCGGACGGACCCGTGTAGTACGGCGCCGCGGCGCCGCCGGGCGGGGCGATCCGGGACTCCACCTTGCGCACCCGCTCGGCGAGTTCGAAATGCGTTCCGTCCAGGGCCTCGATGGCCTCGTCCATCAGGCCCTGCAGCCACGTCTGGACCTCGTCGACCCCCTCGATGTGCTTGCCGTGCACATCGAGATGGGCCAGCGCCTCCCAGGGGTCGGCCCCGGGCAGCACCTTCTCGGCCTCGGTCCGCATCTCGGCGAGCAGCCGGTGGTACTCGGACCAGCCGTACGCGTAAGCCTCGTCGAGATCGAGGTCGGTGCCGTTGAAGTAGCGCGACCAGCGGGCGTACCGTTCACGGCCCACCACGTCGGGTGCGCCCTCGACGGCGGGTGCGTACACCTCGACCATCCACTGCCGCAGCTCCTTGAGCGCCTGTGTGGCCTGCCGGGCGCCGTCGTCGAGACCGGTGCGAAGAGCGGCCGGGCCCGCGGCGGCGAAGTCCTGGAAGAACCCCGTCGTACCGTTGCCGACCCACTCGTCGAGCTGCCCGATGAAGGTGGCGGTTGCGCGCGGACCGCCGTAGAGCTTGCGCTCCAGGCCGAGCGCGAGCGACTCGCGGTAGCCGGCGAGCGCGGCCGGAACCGCACGGAGCCGGTCGACGACCGCCGCCCAGTCCTCGTCCGACCCGGTGGGCGTCACGGTGAACACCTCACGGACCGAGTGTGCCGGGGAGTGCAGGTTGGAGACGGCGCGCAGCGCCTCATCGGCCTCGTGGACGGTGAGTTCGGCCGTCAGCCGCTCGCGCAGGAGGCGGCCGCAACGGCGCTCGGCGTCATTGGCCGCACCGGGCAGTTGTTCCGCACGGTCGAGCCGGGCGAGTGTGGCGCGGGCCAGCCCGGCCAGCTCTTCCTGGCCGGCGGGGGAGAAGTCGGGAAGACGGCGCGAGCTTTCCGCGACACCCAGAAAGGTGCCGGAAATCGGGTCGAGTTGGACGAACGCGTCGACGTAGGCGTCGGCGACCTGGCGGGGCAGCGCGCTGCTGGGAGAGTCTGACATGTGGACATCCTCATACGGAGAGGGGCTCCCCGTCATTATCAATCGGGCTCTGAGGCCTGACATGTGCCCGGCCCGGCCGTTGTGGCGGAGGGCGGCAGCAGCGGTCCGCACTCCCACTGCTGGAAGATCAGCCTGGTCTCCACCCGGGCCACTTCGCGGCGCGAGGTGAACTCGTCCAGCACCAGCCGCTGCAGGTCGGCGGTATCGGCTACGGCCACATGGACCAGATAGTCGTCGGGACCGGTCAGATGAAAGAGCGCCCGGGACTCCGGCAGCGTCCTGATCCGTTCCACGAACGGGCCGATGAGTTCTCTGCGGTGCGGCCGGACCTGCACGGACAGCAGCGCCTCCAGCCCGCGTCCCATTCTGGCCGGATCCAGTCGCAACTGATGACCGAGGATGACGCCCGTGCGGCGCATCCGGGTGACGCGGTCCAGGCACGTCGAAGGGGCGACCCCGACCTCGGCTGCGAGATCGCGGTAGGTGGTCCGGGCATCGTTCTGCAGCAGGCGCAGAATGTGCAGATCCACCGTGTCCAGGGCGATGGAATCGGTCATTTACCGAACGTAGCACGGGTCCTGGTGTCAATATCCGGACGTGTGTTCAGAGTGGTGACATGGACACCGAAGCCCCGATGGCGCCCTCGACGACAACCCGGTCCAGGGCGCTGGCCACCGAAGCAGTGCACGCCGGACGCGACGACCTCGCGGCTCTCGGCCTGCACGCCCCGCCGATCGACCTGTCCACCACCTACCCCTCGTACGACTCCAGGGGGGAGGCGGAGCGGATCGACTCCTTCGCCACCACCGGCGCCCGGCTCGACGGGCCGCCGGTCTACGCCCGGCTCGACAACCCGACCACCGCCCGGTTCGAGACGGCGCTGGCCCGGCTCGAAGGGACCGCGAGCGCCGTGGCGTTCGCCAGCGGCATGGCGGCGCTCACCGCCGTCCTGCTGGCCCGCGCGAGCATCGGTCTGCGCCATGTGGTCGCCGTCCGCCCGCTGTACGGCTGCAGCGACCATCTGCTCGGCGCCGGGCTGCTGGGCACCGAGGTGACCTGGACCGATCCGGCGGGCATCTCCGACGCGATCCGGCCCGACACGGGTCTGGTGATCGTCGAGACCCCCGCCAATCCGACGCTCGCCGAGGTGGACATCCGGTCGGTCGCGCACTCCTGCGGCTCCGTGCCGCTGCTCGTCGACAACACCTTCGCGACACCGGTGCTCCAGCGGCCCGTCGAGCACGGCGCGCGGATCGTGCTGCACAGTGCGACGAAGTACCTGGGGGGTCACGGGGACGTGATGGGCGGAGTCGTCGCCTGCGACGAGGAGTTCGCCGCCCGGCTGCGCCAGGTGCGCTTCGCCACCGGCGGCGTGCTGCATCCGATGGCCGGATACCTGCTGCTGCGCGGCCTCGCCACGCTGCCGGTACGGGTACGGGCCGCGTCCGCCAGCGCGGCGGAACTCTCCCGAAGGCTCGCCGCGGACCCGCGGATCGCCCGCGTCCACTACCCGGAAGTGGGCGGCGCGATGGTTTCCTTCGAGGTCTTCGGCGACCCGCACCGGGTGATCGCCGCGGTGCGGCTCATCACGCCGGCCGTCAGTCTCGGCAGCGTGGACAGCCTGATCCAGCACCCCGCCTCCATCAGCCACCGCATTGTGGACGAAGGAGACCGGCAGGCATCGGGGGTCGGCGACCGGCTGCTGCGCATGTCGGTCGGCCTGGAGGATGTCGAGGACCTCTGGGCCGATCTCTGTCAGGCGCTGAGCAGCGAGGAGCCCCTGCGGCAGGGCTTCAGTGACTTGCCTGCTCGTACGGGGGCAGGGACCGTGCCGCAGTCGCGGCCGGCCGGGCGGTGATCACCAGCGTGCCTTCCTCGATCTGGTAGTCGAGCGGCAGCGAGAGGGCGCGCATGGCGGCGACCATGCCGGTGTTGGACGCCTGGGTGACGGCGTAGACGCTCTCGCAGCCGGCCTCGACGGCGAGCGCCACCAGGCGGGCGAGGAGCTCGGAGCCGATGCCCCGGCGCTGCCAGTCGTCCTCGACGAGCAGGGCGACCTCGGTCTCGTCGCCGTCCCAGAGCAGGTGGCCCAGGGCGACCAGCCGGCCGGAGGCCGTCTGGACGGCGAGGGTGCGGCCGAAGCGCGGGCCCAGCAGGTGGTCGAGATAGCGGTCGGCGTCGCGGACCGGGCCGTGGTAGCGCAGCCGCAGTGTCTGCTCCGAGCAGCGGTCGTGCATGGCGCGGGCCGCTTCGAGGTCGGCGATGTCCGCCCGGCGCACGGTGATCTCGTTGCCCTCGGGCAGAGTCAGCACGTGTTCGCTGCGCGGGACACGGGGGCCGAGCCGGGCGTCGAGCTCGACCAGGGCGCGCGCCCTGGCGAATTCCGTCGGAGTGAACGGGAGATAGGGCCGCTCCACGGTGATCACACCGCCCGACGGGTCACGCAACCGCATCACCGTCTCCTCCAGCACCCCTTCGACGGGCGCGGTCTCACCGGTGGCGCGTCCGGTGACCGAGACGGCGGGCAGCGAGTGGATGGTGCACCGGCCGAGCAGCTGGCGCAGGGCGAGGGGGAGTTCGGCGGCATCCAGCGCGGTGCGGGTGGCGAGGCCGAGCACCCTGGTCGGAGCGTCCACCAGGTCATGGGCGTCGGCGCGCTCGATCCAGGTGGAGCTGCCGCCCGCGGCGGAGATCGCCCGGGTCAGCTGCGGTGCCGGAAGTGTGGCGGGGGCGCGCAGCAGGAACTCGTCGACCGTGCCGTGTGCCAGTGGGTGCGTCTGCAGGGTGAGAATGTCGATCCGGTGCTGGGCCAGCACGATGCAGAGCGCCGCCAGGCTGCCGGGAGCGTCCCTGACCGTGGTGCGCATCCGCCACAGCGTCGTCTCCCCGTCCCCGTCCCCGGTACCCGGTGCCGGGGAGACGGCCGCCGCGGCTGTCTGCACGCCGGAGCCGTCCGGGCCGGACGCCCCGCCGGCTTCCGGCGGTGGCGCGTGGCTGTGCCGTCGTGCCCACCAGGTGTGGAACGCGGCGGTCGCGGTCAGCGCCAGGGCCGAGGCGATGAGCAGATACGGCCCGTCCGGCTGGTGCCCGATCAGGTTGGCGATCGCGTCGGCAACGGCGACCGCGGTGAACAGGGCGGCGAGTTCGATGAGATCCCGTCGCCAGTGGTGGGGGCGACGGGCACTCTTCGCGGATGTCACATCAGTCATGCCTTCACTGTGACGGAGCGGTGTTGCCTGATCACGAACGCCTTGTGACCGATGGGTTAAGTGTGCATCTAGCCGCCAATCGTCTGTTTTCGGCCGGTTGGCCAGGGTGTTCGAGCCAGGGTCCGGTCAGGTTCACGCGACCGCCTGGCCCCAGGCGGCCTCCAGTCGCGCCGCCTGCCGCACCAGCTGCGTGGACCCGCCGCGCGCGGCGGCTGCGCCGAGGCCGGCTATCGGCCCGGCCTTTTGCGGACCACCGCGCTCCGCGCACTCCGCGGCCACCGCGAGCAGGTCGCTCAGTCCCCGGGGAGCCCGCTCGTGGGACAGCAGCGCGGGCAGCACCGGGACCAGAACGGAGAGCACGGTCCGGTACGCGCCGGTGGCGGCGGCGGTAGCCGCCGAGCTCGCCAGCCGTCCGGGTTTCACCAGGCCCCGGCCGATGAGCACGGTCAGCTCTCTGCCGAGGAGCGCCGCATCCAGCCGGCCCCGGGCGGCGAGGATCAGCAGGGCGTCCACCGCCGACAGCCGGTCCTCCGGATAGCGGGCGCCGAGCCCGTACCCCAGCGCGAGATGTATGGCGCCGGCAGCGGGCCCTTCGGTCTCGACGAGAGCCGGCAGGGGCCACGCACCCCCGCGCTCGTCCTCGACGCACGTGGTGACGGAAGGCAGCAGCCACGCCGCCAGCGTCTCGCTGTCCTCCGGCAGTGCGGCCATCCAATGCGGCGCGCTGTGGCCCCAGTGGTAACAGCGCTGCTGTCCGGGGGCGTGCGGGCGGCCGAGCCAGTGGAAGGCGCGGGGGAACTCCCGCTGGATGACCGGGCGTTCCTCGGTGGCCAGCAGGATACGCCGCGCTCCCGCCGCCGACCGCTGGAACCAGCCCCGGGCCACGGGTACTTCGGCCTCCACATGGTTGCGCAGGACCGGCGCCAACGGTTCGTCCGCCCGGATCCAGGCGGCCAGCCGGTCGCCCTCCACGGTGCCGAGTCCGGCGGCCTGTGCGGCGGCCTCGTGGCCGCCGCCGCGCCGGACGCGCAGCAGGGCCTGCGCGAAGTCGCAGGACTCCGGTTCGAGCCCCAGCTCCTGATAGCGGCGCAGCCGGCCGACCAGCTCCACCGGGTCCAGGGACCCGGTGTGCCAGGTGGGCGTCGCCAGCAGGAAGGGCAGCTTCCCGGTCCGGATCGCGGCAGCGGCCTCCCACAGCCGCGCGTACATCACGCCGTTGACGGCGGCGTGGAAGCAGGCGTCCGTCCGCGTCCGTCCGGCCCGGCCGTCCGCGACGGCCCGCGCCGAGACCCGTCCGAGCAGCGACGCCGCGACGAGTTGCAGACCGTCGTGGTTCCTGGCGAACCGCCGGTCGGTCTCGTCCTGCTCACCGGACCCGGCCCACCACTGCCCGGCGAGCGCCGGACGCAGGGCGTCGGCCAGGGCCGTCCGGCCTGTGTGGGCGCACCGGATCAGTCCGTCCAGAGCCCGCTCGAAGTGGGTGACCTCCCACGACCCGGACCGCACCAGTGCCACCACATCCTCGACGAGCTCGGCCGTGTTCTGCGGGGCCGGGGCGAGACGCCGTGGGACGGGGGCCTGCGGCAGGATCTCCTCGTAGGCGTCGTCGGCCGGCTTCGCGTCGAGCAGATCACCGAACACCACGAGGGCCGCTGAGTAGTGCACCGGCCCCAACTGTGAAGCCATGTCCGCCAGCTCCTGGTGAACGGCGGACGGGGCCGAGGGGAGGTGGCGGGCGGTGAGCTTGAGTGCGCGCTCCTGGATACCGATGTCCGGGTGTCCGAACGCCTCGCCGACCACGGGCAGCAGTTGCCCGGCCGCCGACGGGTCCCGGCGCAGCACCTTTCCCAGCAGCGCCAGTTGGGAACGGACCAGCTTCTTCTCCGTACGGAAGAGCACCGGACCCGAGACGTCGGCCAGCTGAGCGACGGACAGCCTGTCGAGGCCGTCCAGCCGGGCGAGCACCTCCTGCGCGTGTCCGGCCACGGGCGACGGGCCGTCCGCGGCCATGGCGATCCAGTCGGCGACCCGCTCGGCCTCCTCCTGAGCAGTGGGTTCGAGACCACGCAGCAGTTGCAGACAGAAGCGCAGGTCGGCGGGTTTCCCGCCGCGCAGCAGGCGGGTGGTGCAGCGGTCCAGGAGGAGGGCCCGGTCCAGCAGGCCTTCTGCGGCGAGGGCGGTCAGCGCGGACGGCCAGTGGCCGTCCGGGCCCGGATCACCGACCCAGGCCACCGGCCCGGGCAGCGTCGGCATGTCCAGGAGGTGCGGCGCCAGCACGTCGAGGTGCGGTTCGGCGCGCAGGACTTCGGTCAGTGGAGGGTGCGGCCGCTGCTGCCACCGCGCGTTGCTGATCCGCTCGACCCAAGCACGGACGATGCCGTCGGAGGCGGGCAGCGGGCAGTCCGCCATCCGGACCAGTTCGAGGACGAGTCGGTACTCCGCCTCGGACTCGACGGAGCGGGCGGCCAGCCGGCGGGCGAGATCGGCGAGCCAGGCCGGATCGCGGTCGGCCAGCACTTCCAGCACCCACGGGTAGGGTGAACGCTCCCACTCACGCAGTTCCCGGGCGCCGATCCAGGTCGCGCAGCCCGCGGCCCCGGTGTGGCAGCCCGCGCCGGCCACCAGCACGGCCTTGTGGACCCTGGTGCGCTCGCGCCATTCCCGCTCCCGCACCTCCTTGCGTATCGTCTTCAACTCGGCCAGCGCCAGCCTGCGTTCGGCCCGGTCGAGCGGGGCGAGCAGGGCGGGGACGTCTCGATGGCGGCCTTCGCGCACCGCAGTGATCAGGTCCTTCATCGCGCACCTGCGGTGACCGTCGCGCCCTGTCGGGTCATCCGGACCGCCAGCGCGTGTTTGCACGGGCCGCGTCGGCCCCGGTAGTCGGCCCGCCACTGGCAGGTGCAGCTCAGGGCCCCGGCCCTCTCGCGTACCTGGTAGCTGTGATCGCCCGAGGCCACGGCCGCCAGGTCGCCGTCCAGGACGACCGAGCCGCACTCGGCGAGCTGCCGCGCGGCGACCAGCCGCGGGTTGTGCCGTTCGGCCCGGTCCGCGTCGTACGGCAGCTCGCGATGGAAGTAGGCCGCGTCCGCGAGGTCGTAGCCCACGCGTCCCGCCGTTCCCAGCCGGACGAGCGCCGCCCGCACGCGTTCCACCGGCAGGCCCGACTGCTCGGCCAGGTCGGCCGGCTCGATCCGGGGCTCCCAGGCCAGCAGCACGGAGATCAGCTCGGCGTCGGCCGCGGCGTCATCGGTGACGAGCGCCTCCAGCACACCGCCCTCGCCCGAGAAGCCGCGGGAGGCCTCGGGCGACAGCGTCAGGGTGAGCCGCATTCCCGGAAGCACCACCTCCCAGGCACTGGCAGTGTCGGCGCCGTCGGCCACCGGGCCGTACACCCGCAGTGCCGTCGCGTGCCGAAGGACGCGCTGAAGCGAGACCAGCCGCTGCGGCCCCGGCAGACAGACGGCCCCCGCCGTCGGCCTCGTCGTCGGCCGCAGGGTCTTTCCGGCGGGAAGCACCCACTGAGCGCCTCGCGATGCGCTGCCGGAGGAGCGGGGCAGTGACCGCAGGAACCGGACGGCCTCGGCCGCCGGGAGCTCGGCCCGCAGATCGAAGGCGGCGGAGGCCACCTGCGCCTCGGCGAAGCCCCGCAGCCACCGGTCCGGCAGCGGAACCTTCTTCTCCACGACGGGACCGTCCAGCGTGGTCACCGCCATCTCCTGCGGCCCCACCCGAAGATGCAGCGGGTCGTCGCCCGCTATCCGCGAAAGTGCCTCACGCAGCGAATTGTTCACATCGACATTGGTCGTGCCGTGCCCGGTCTCCGCCCCGTCCAGACCCTCCCGCAGTACGTCCAGGCGGGCGTACACACCGCAGCAGCCGGAGAACGACTCGAAGCGCAGCCTGTCGCCGTTTCCCGTCACCACCGGGTCGAGCGAGGACAGCAGCGTCCGCTGGTAGTAGCGCGCGGCCGCCACGTCCGCCACCGCGAGCAGTCCGCGGGCCGCGATCCGGGGCGAGGTGAGAAAGCCTTCGAAGAACCGGGGATGGGGCTCGGCGCCCCGCGGCGTGAGACCGCCCGCCGTCTCCAGGCCGAGCAACTGCCCGGCCTGCGAGGACTTCAGAACGGACGGACGTGAGTAGGCCAGCGCCTGTACGGATCGGGTCATGAAGAAAACGCTAGAACCCACCACTGACAATCGGCCCGGGGAGCGGTCGGCAGTACGGGGGTGCGGAACTCCCGCTCCGCCCCGCCGTCCGCCCCTCCCCGGAGCCGTTCAGACCCTTCCGGTCACTGCCCCACTCGCCCCGGTTGCAGCACCTTGCTGAACAGGACGGAGCCGCCCTGCGCCCGCAGCCGGACGGTCAGTTCGCCGCTGTCCCCGTCGATGTCCACCTCACCGAAGAGGGCAGGCGACTCCATCGGCGACACATTCGCTCGATCAGGCGCCTGGACGAACACTTGATCGGGTCCGAATGTTCCGTCGAGTGGGTTGGCGGGAAACTGGCCAGCGGCCAGTGGGCCCGTGACGAACTCCCAGAACGGTGCGAAATCCTGGAACGCCGCCCGCTCGGGGGCATAGTGCTGGGCCGATGTGTAGTGCACATCGGCCGTCAGCCAGACCGTGCCGGTGATCCGGTGGTGCTTGATGTACCGCAGCAGTTCGGCGATCTGCAGTTCGCGGCCGAGAGGTGTGCCGGGATCGCCCTGCGCCACCGCCTCGAAGTCCGTCGCACCGTCCGCCACGACCAGGCCGAGCGGCATGTCCGCGGCGATCACCTTCCACACGGCCCGGGACCGGGAGAGTTCGCGCTCAAGCCAGGCCAACTGCTCGGAGCCGAGGATTCCGGTGGTGTCGTCGGGCTGCCGGCCGGGGGAGTTGGCGTTGCGGAACGACCGCATGTCCAGGACGAAGACATCGAGCAGTGGACCGTGCCGCACCACCCGGTGCACCCTTTCGGTGCCCGACGGCCGGTGCGCGGTGGACACCGGGAAGTACTCGCGGAAGGCGCGCATCGAGCGGGCGGCGAGCACGTCCACGTTCTTCTCGGTGTACCGGTCGTCGTCGAGGATCTGCCCGGGGTACCAGTTGTTGCGCACCTCGTGGTCGTCCCACTGGATGATGGAGGGCACCTGCGCGTTGAACTCCCGGAGGTTGTCGTCCAGGAGGTTGTAGCGGAAGTTGCCCCGGTACTCGGCCAGGCTCTCGGCGACTTTCGCCTTCTCCTCGGTGGTGATGTTGTGCCAGACACGGCCGTCGGGCAGCGGCACACGGGGCTCGATCACCCCGTCCGCGTAGATGTTGTCGCCGCTGCAGAGGAAGAAGTCCGGGTCGAGGCGGCGCATTTCGTCGTACACCCGGTATCCGCCGATGTCCGGGTTGATGCCCCAGCCCTGTCCCGCGATATCCCCGGACCACAGGAAACGCACACTGTCCCGGCGTCGCGCCGGCGCGGTGCGGAAGGTCCCGTACACCGGCTCACCGGTGCGGCGGGGGTCGTCCGGGGCGGCGAGCGTCACCCGGTAGTGCACCTGCTCGCCCGGCGGCAGACCGTACAGCGGTGTCGTCCCGGTGAAGTCCGTACCGGGACCGAGCAGGGGACCGTGCCACCTGCGTGGACGCCGGAACGACTCTGTCGCCGAAGTCTCCACCACCATCCGGGCCGGACGGTCGGACCGCACCCACACGAGCGCGGAGGATGCCGTGACATCGCCCACCTGCACACCCCAGGCCGCATCCGGCCGGCCCGACCGCGCGAAGGCGGGGGCAGCCGCACCCACCACGGGAAGGGTGAACGCGGCCGAGGCGGCGAGTGAACCGCGCAGCAGAGCACGGCGGTCGGGGGACGGAACACGCGGACGGTACGGCATCGAAGCGCCTCCGGGGCAGCGGGTGGGGCGAACGGTCTGCTGATCGACCGGGCCACCCTCGCGTCCGACGGAGGCGGGCACACCAACGCGAGGTGAATACCCGGTCTCCTGCGCCATCGAAGCCGCTCAGCGAAGGCCCCGCTGGGCCTCGGCCAGCAGACGCACACCACGTGCGATGTCCACCGGCGCCAGTTGCGCGTATCCCAGCACCAGGCTCACACAACGGTCCGCGGGACGCACGGTTCCGCAGTCGCTCAGCAGCCGCAGTGCGATACCGGCACCGGCGGCGCGGGCGGCGAAACCGGTCTCGGGACCGTACCGTTCGGGCAGCCGGGCGATGATGTGAAGTCCTGCGGCGATGCCGCTGACCTCGGTGCCGGGGAAGTGCTCGGCCAGCGCCGCGGTCAGGGTGTCGCGGCGTTCCCGGTAGGCGCGCTGGCAGCGCCGCAGCTGACGGTCATAGCCTCCCCGGGCGATGAAATCGGCGAGTACCGCCTGGTCGACAGCGGGATTGCCGAGATCCATCGTGCGCTTGCGGGCGACGATCTCGTCCGTCATGGACGCCGGCGCCAGCAGCCATCCCAGCCGCAGACCGGGTGCCAGCGACTTGCTCACCGACCCGGTGTACGCGACGTGCTCCGGATCCAGGCCCTGCAGGGCGCCGACGGGCGCCCGGTCGTAGCGGAAGTCACCGTCGTAGTCGTCCTCCACGATCACCCCGTCGACGCTCCTCGCCCAGTCCAGGAGCAGACTGCGGCGAGCGGCGGAGTACGCGATTCCGGTGGGGTACTGATGGGCCGGGGTGGTCATCACGGCACGGACCCCGGAGCGCACGAGCGGCTCGGCGGCCAGGCCTTCGTCATCGAGCGGCAGCCGGGACGTGGCGAGCCCCGTCGAGGCGAAGAGGGAGGCGTGTTCGGGGCTCCCGGGATCCTCGACACCGACCGTGCGCATCCCGCGTCCGTGCAGCACGAAGCCGAGCAGGGTGGTGGCCTGCGCCACGCCCGAACAGACCAGCAGGCGCTCCGGATCGGCCACCACCCCGCGACGCCTCGTCAGCAGGGCCGCGAGGGCGACCCGCAGCTCGGGCAGTCCCCGCGGATCGGGATAGCCCAGCGCGCTGTGCGGCAGCCTGCCGAGCACCGAACGGTGAGTGGCGGCCCAGGCGCTGCGCGGAAAGAGCGAGAGATCCGGAGTACCTGGCCGGAAGTCGACGAGCGTGCCGGGGGCGCGCGGGGCGAGATCGCGCGCCCGGTCCGCCGCTGCCCGCACCGATCCGCTCACCCACGTTCCCGCCCCGCGCCCGCTGTGCAGATAGCTCTCGGCGGTCAGCTGCTCGTACGCCTCGGTGACCAGACCGCGTGAGACACCGAGATCGGTGGCGAGTTCACGACTGGACGGAAGCCGTGTCCCCGGCGTCAGCCGGCCGGAGCGGACCGCTTCGCGCAATGCCGACTGGAGGGCGCGACCGCGCCCGCGGGTTGGAGCGGACGCTGCCGGAAGCAGCAGTTCCCAGGCGGCGGAGACCGATTCCCGGTCGCTGCCACCGCCGGCCGAACCTGGATTGGTCCCCGAAGATGTCATGGAAGTGGACCTTAAACCGGACCGCCGGGCTGCCTAGCGTCGGTGCCATGAACCTGACTTACCTGCGCGGGGCCCTTCTCGCCACCATCGCCTGCATCCTCGTGGGTGCCTCCTTCACCGCCAACAGCGTCCTGGGCGACTACCCCTACGCGGGTGGCCAGGCACTGCGCTACGGCCTGGCCGGCCTGCTGCTCCTGCCGCTTCTGCGGCGGGGCGGAGCGCCCCCGCCCGCCGCCACACTGCGCACGCTCGGCGCCCGGCAGTGGGCGCGGCTCGCGCTGCTCGCGGCTGTCGGAATGGTCGGCTTCAATCTGGCCGTCCTGGTCGCCGAGCGGACTGCGGAACCTGCCGTTCCGGGCGTTTTCGTCGGGTGCGCCCCGATCATCGTCGCGGTGCTTGTGCCGCTGCTGGACGGGCGCCGGCCGGCACGCGCCGTGCTCTACGCCGCCGCGCTGGTCGCCGCGGGTGCCTTCACGGTCCAGGGCTGGGGCCGCACGGACACGGCGGGCATCCTCTGTTCCGTCGGCGCGCTGGCCGGTGAGGTGGGCTTCGCCGTGATCGCCGTACCCGTCCTGCGTCCACTCGGCCCGAAACTGCTGTCCGCCACGGTCTGTGTGATCGCCGCCGCGGAGTCGGCGGCACTGGGGCTGCTGCTGGACGGCGGCGGCTTCCTGCGGGTGCCCTCACCCGCTGAGACGGCGGCGCTGGTGTGGCAGGCCGCCGTGGTCACGGTCGTCGGATTCGTCTGCTGGTACATGGGCATGCAGCGCATCGGCGCCGAGCGCGCCACGCTCTTCTCCGGTCTGATCCCGGTCTCCGCCGCGCTCACCGCCCCACTGGTCGGCGCCGGTTCGTACGGTGTCGCGCAGGCCGCAGGCAGCTGTCTGGTCGCGCTGGGGGTCGCGCTCGGGTCGGGCGTCCTGCACCGGCGCGGGCCCGTGCCCGGGACGGACTCAGCGGCTGGTGTCGAGAATCACCCGCGCCACGAGAGCCGGGTCGTCGTTCATCGGGACATGGCCGCAGCCGGGCAGCCGGACCAGCCGGGCGCCGGGGACGGTGTGCTTGGCCCGGATTCCCTGGCGGCGCAGGAGCAGCCGGTCGCTGCTGCCCCAGGCGATGGTCACCGGTAGTTCCGGCACATCGTCGGTGAACAGGACATCGCGTCCGGCGGCCAGCGTCTGGTGGAATCCGGTCGCCTCGCGCAGGGCGACCGTCTCCAGGACCGCGGCCTGTGGTGAACGGCGCCCGGGCCGGGCATAGATGGTACTGGTCAGGACCGTCCGGCCGGCCCGGGTGCGGGAGAGCCGTTCGACGAGCGGCAGCGGCATCGAACCGGCCGCCAGCCGCATGGCGCGCAGCGTGCCGAACGCGTAGCGCCGCTCGCGCTCGGTCCAGAACCCGGCGGGCGAGAGCGCCGTCACCGAGCGCACGAGCTTCTCGCGCCCCAACTCCAGTGCCAGCAGCCCACCGAGCGAGTTCCCCGCGACATGGGGGCGGTCCAGGCCCAGCGCCTCGCAGAAGGTCCCGAGCAGCGGTGCCACGGTGGCCAGGTCGTACGGGACGCCGTCGGGCAGCGCGGGGGAGGCGCCGAAGCCGGGCAGGTCGACGGCGATGACGTCCCGTTCCACTGCGAGCACGGGGATCACCGGGTCCCAGGCCTGGCGGTGGTGGCCGATGCCGTGGAGCAGCAGCAGCGGCTCGCCGGCCCCCGTCCGCTGGTACGCGACGGACACGGTCCGCGGTCCGCGGGGTGACTCGACGGTGAACGAGACCGTGGCTGCCATGGAATTGCTCCCGGATGTTGCGGCGCGGAGGGCCGTGCCCGCAGGCGACTTAGACAATGCGTCAACAACAATTACCGCCAGGTAGACCGGAGTTCAAGAGGTCCGGGCGATTCGAACTGGACACCGTGCGGCACGTCGGCTGGGATGGGACGGTGACAACCGACACCGTGACCGACGTCTTCGAAGAGCACCGGCCCGTACTCACCGGGGTGGCCTACCGCATGCTCGGCCGGATCGCCGACGCGGAGGACGTGGTCCAGGAGGCGTGGCTCCGGTGGTCGTCCGCGGCGCGGGAAGATGTGCGCGAACCGCGTGCCTTCCTCGTCAGGATCGTCACCCGCCTCGCCATAGACCGGCTGCGTCAGCTCCGGACGCGGCGTGAGGCGTACGTCGGGCCCTGGCTGCCGGAACCCCTCGTCACCGACTTCGGGCCCGCCGTGCCCGACACGGCGGAGCAGGCCCTGCTCGCCGACTCCGTCTCCGTAGCGGTGCTCGTCGTCCTCGAATCGCTGTCCCCACTGGAGCGCGCCGTCTTCGTCCTGCGCGAGGCCTTCGGCTTTCCGTACGGAGAGATCGCCACGGCGCTCGACCGGACCGAGGCCGCCGTCCGCCAGCTCGCCGGGCGCGCCCGGCGTCATGTGGAGGAGCGCAAGCCGCGCTACGACGTCGATCCCGTCCACCGTCGTGACCTCACGGAGCGCTTTCTCGCGGCGGCGGCGGGCGGCGACATCGAGGAGCTGCTCGCGCTCCTCGCGCCGGACGTGCGGCTCGTCGGCGACAGCGGCGGGAAGTCGAAGGCTCCGCTGCGGATCCTGGAGAGCGCGGACAAGGTCAGCCGCTTCCTTCACGCCGTCGCCCACGAGCCGATCCCGGATCTGGAGGTCCGGAGCCTGGAGCTGAACGGCGGGCCGGCGCTGCTCGTCCTCATCGCCGGAAAGCCCGATTCCGTCATGCAGGTCGATGTGCGGGATGGGCTCATCCAGTGTGTATATATCATGCGGAATCCTGACAAACTCACCACTTTCGTCGGCGCGTAGCCGACCGGATCCACTGGCCGCTTCAACCGGTGTGCCACCTTCCGGTTGCCTCCGGCCGGCAGCGCCCACATCGCTCCCGGAGCCCCACGGACCTGCCCGGACGTGGGGCTTTGTGCTGCGCGAGGCGAACCGGTGCACGAACGTCCTGTGAACGCTCTGCGGCAGAGCCCCGTTTCGCAGCGTTACCGGCTAAGGATTGGTCTTGACCAAGGGGATGCGCCGTCCTATGGTCGCAACGTTAAGACAGGAACCTTTAATAAATAACGTCGCGGAAAAGCCGCTGGGCGATTGCGGAGGACAAGGGTGGGGACCACGCAGCTGGAATCGGTACCGGAGCCGAAGTACTGGCACCTCAAGACCGTGCTCAGTGAGGCACTCGACTCGGACTTTGCGGTGGGGGAGATCCTTCCCAACGAGCGGGAGCTCGCCGCCCGGTTCGGCGTCGCCCGGGCCACGCTCCGGCAGGCACTGGAGCAGCTCGAACTCGAAGGCAGGCTGCAGCGCCGCCGGGGTGTCGGGACCACGGTCGCGCCGCCGCGCGTGGGCGTGGCCGTTTCCACCGCTCAGCACGACTGGAGCGGAGGCGGCGCGGGCGAGGCGTGGCAGCCGGTGGACTGCCGGACCGCGGCCGCACCCGCGGCGGTGGCCGGTGCGCTCGACGTGGGGGGCGAGGAGCCCGTCCACATCGTGCGTCGGATCAGGGTCTCCCACGGGCAGGCCGTCGCGGCGGAGCTGCTGTACGTGCCGTCGTCCTCGGTTCCCGAACTCTCCTCCATAGACGCTTCGTCCGGTACTGCCAGGGCCCGCAGCGTCGTACGTGAACTGCACCGGCTCGGGCTCGACGGCCAGGACCGTTCGGTGGAACTCGGTTCGGCCCGCGCGGACGATGCCAAGGAGCTCGACCGGCTTCCCGGGGCTCCTGTCCTCGTCGTCACCACCCGGTACCTCGCCGCAGGCGGCACGGCTGCCGTGTCCGTTGCCACCTACCGGGCCGACACCTGCCGGCTCACCTTCGGTGACTCGGGCGACGTGGAGATCAGCCACCACGACCAGGAGCGCCAGGCGTCCTGACCGCGTGCCTCCCGGTCGCCCGCCGGGACCCGCACCGCACCGTACGGCCCGTCGCGCTCAGCGGCGGGCCGTCACTGTTCCCTCCACCGCGAAGAGCTGCTCCTCGACGTGGTCGAGCGCCAGCCGCAGGGCACCCGTGGCCACAGCGGCCTCGCCGAGCAGCGACAGCGCCACCCGTGGGGGCCGAAGACAGTAGCGGGCCAGCTCACCGCGGAGCGGGTCGAGTACCCCGTCCAGCCCGGCTGCCCAGCCCCCGACGACCACCAGCTCGGGATCGAGCGCCAGCACCAGCGCCGCCACATCGTGGACCAGCCGCTGAATGAACCGCTCGACCGCCGCCTGCGCCTGCTTGTCGCCGTGCCGCGCCTTCGCGAACACGGCGGCCACCGCATGCTCGTCAAGCGGGTCCAGCGGGGTGTCCGTCGTGGACAGCAGCCTCTCCGGTGTGACGTCACGGCCGAGGAGGTGCAGCGCACCGATCTCGCCGGCTGCACCGCCGAAGCCGCGGTGCAGCCGTCCGCCGATCAGAGAACCCGCTCCCGGACTCAGCCCCGCCAGCACGAACACGATGTCGTCGGACTCCGTGGCCGCGCCCTTCCAGTGCTCGGCGACGGCAGCGGCGTTCGCATCGTTCTCCACGAGCACAGGGCAGCGGAAGGAGCGCCGCAGCCGCTCACCTAGGGCCAGGCCGGTCCAGTCCGGCAGCGCGGTGCCCAGCCGGACGGTGCCGTCGGCCTCCACGATGCCCGGGCTGCCGACCCCGACCGCCCGCAGGCTGCTGCGGGCCACGCCGGTCCGCCGCAGGACTTCGGCGACCACGGTCCGCACCTTGTCGAGGCGGTCGTCGGCGCAGGCGGTCTCCGACACGTCACGCGAGCCGGCGCCGATGATCCGGCCGTCCAGGCCCGACAGCAGCGCCGAGACCCGGTGCGGGCCGATCTCGATGCCCAGCAGATGTCCGGCCTCGGCACGGAACCGGAACCTGCGGGCCGGACGGCCCTGCCGTCGTGCCTCGGCACCGTCGGGCGCCGACTCGACGACCAGGCCGGCCTCGAAGAGCCCCTCCACCACGCCCTCGACCGTCGGCCGCGACAGACCGGTGATCCGGGTCAGGTCCGTGAGGGTCGGGGAACCGGCACCCCTGAGAGCGTGCAGCACCACCGCGGAATTGATTCGACGCAGCAGCGACGGGTCCCCACCGGTCAGCCGGCCCACGGTGTGTCCTCCCAGCTCGTGCGCATGTCAGGCGGATCGTACTCGTTGCTCCGGGGCAGGGCGACCGCGGGACGCAACGCCGTCCGGGACGAGCCGGGATCAGCCGGGGGCGACGAATCCGGACTCATAGGCGGCGATGACCGCCTGGGTGCGGTCCCGGGCGCCCAACTTCGCCAGCACGGCGCTGACATGGGTCTTCACCGTCTCTACACCCACTACGAGCCTGGCGGCGATCTCGGCGTTGGACAGGCCCCGGGCCATCAGCCGCAGCACAGCAGCCTCGCGCTCGGTGAGCGAAGCCCGGTCCATGGTCTCCCGCGCCTTGCTCGTGCCGTATTCGGCGGCGAGCTGCCGGACGGCCGCCGGGAACAACAGGGACTCGCCCTCCGCCACCAGCCGCACCGCGTGCACGATCTCGGCCGGCCGGGCCCGCTTGAGGAGGAAACCGTCCGCCCCCGCGCGCAACGCCTCGTAGACGTACTCGTCGTTCTCGAACGTCGTCACCACCAGGATCTTCGGCGGATCGGGCACCGTGCGCAGCACCACCCGAGTCGCCTCGATGCCGTCCATCAGTGGCATACGGACGTCCATCGCCACCACGTCGGGGCGCAGCTGACGCACCAGCGGGATCACCGCGGCTCCGTCCCCCGCCTCACCGACGACCTCGATATCGGGCTGGGCCTCCAGGACCGCACGCAGACCTGCGCGGACCAGGGGTTCGTCATCGACCAGGAGAACGGTAACCGGCATCCGGTCAGCGTATGCGCCCCAGCGGAAGGCTCGCGTGCACCATCCACTCCTCTCCGTACAGGCCGGTCTTGGCATTTCCGCCCAGCAGGGCGGCTCTCTCTCGGATACCGCGCAGCCCGCTTCCATCTCCCGGCGTACCGGTCGAACCCGTGAACGGGTTGGTTACCTCCAGCTCCAGCCGTCCCTCCGCGACGGTGATACGTACCCGCACGGGGACGGCCCCCGAGTGCCGCAGGACATTGGTGAGGGATTCCTGAAGGATGCGGTACCCCTCACGGGACACCGACCCAGGTACCTGCTCCAGCGGACCGGACACCTCGGCATCGACCTTGGCCCCGGCCCCGCGGGCGGAGTCCAGCAATCGGTCCGCTTCGCTCAGCGACGGCCGTTGCCCGGGAGTCGGACCTGACTCGCGCAGCACCCTCAGCACCCGGTCCAGATCTTCGAGCGCGTTACGGCCGGTCTCCTCGATCGCCGCCAGAGCCCGTTCGGTGAACTCCGGGTCGCGCGCCGCCCTTGCGGCACCCGCCTGCACCACGGCCACCGTCAGAGCATGCCCGATCGAGTCGTGCAGCTCTCGCGCGATCCGATTTCGTTCGAGGAGCTGCTCGGTGCGTTCCTCCAGCGCAGTCAGCCGCTGGACCGGCGTCGGGCCCAGCAGCCAACGCGCGGCCGCAGTGATCAGCTCCCCGCAGCCCACGACCACGGAGAGCATGACCAGCAGCGGAACAGGAGCCAGAACCGCAGCCCACCAGTGCGTTCCCAGACCGGCGGCAAGCCATTGGTCGCTCGGTTTCGTGCCGAACGCCGAGCGGACGAGGTCGACCGTTGTGGCCGGCAGCCACACCGTGGCGAGGCCGGCGAGCGTCGCGCACAGCAGCCGCACCTCCAGCCAGAGCGCGGTCCGCCAGCGTTCGGACCAAGAGGTGGACGGTGCCACCGAGATGGTCGCGTCAGGGTCTCCGCGCTCCGCGGGCGTGAGCAGCAGCTGCCCCTGGATCCCCTCGGCGAGCCGCGTGCCGGGTATCAGCCCGACCAGTGCCGCGAGGACGACGGGTACCCACGGCGTATCCATCGAGATGAACAGCCACACGCTCACGACGGCCTGCGGCATGAGCAGATGCAGCCAACGGGTATAGGTGACCGGCGTGATCAGTGGGTGGAGGAAGCGGAGCATGCAGCTCATCGTGCCAGCGTGCTCGGGTGCAGCGGCTCCCCCGAGCGAGGGAGATGATCCACACCTGCGGGGGAGGAGTGTCGTCGGCGGGGCCGCCAGGCTGAGGACATGACCAGCATCGATGTCCACGAGCTCACCAAGGACTACGGCGCGACCCGCGCCGTGGACCACCTCACCTTCAGCGTGCGGCCAGGCCGGGTCACCGGATTCCTCGGGCCCAACGGGGCAGGCAAGTCCACCACCATGCGGCTGGTCCTCGGGCTCGACCGGCCCACGGGGGGCACCGCCGCCATCGGCGGGCAGGCGTACGCGGCTCTGGACGATCCGCTGCGCCACGTCGGGGTGCTCCTCGATCCGCAGGCCGCTCACGGTTCGCGGACGGCCCGCAACCACCTTCTGGCGCTCGCGACGAGCAACGGCATGGGCCGCGGCAGGGTCGAGGAGGTGCTGGAAGAGGCAGGCCTCGCCAAGGTCGGCGGACGCCGGATCAAGACGTTCTCTCTCGGGATGCGCCAGCGGCTGGGCATAGCGGCGGCGCTGCTCGGTGACCCGGAGGTGGTCATGCTGGACGAGCCGTCGAACGGGCTGGATCCGGAGGGCATCGTCTGGATCCGGGAACTGATGAAGCGGCTTGCCCGGGAGGGCCGCACGGTGCTCGTCTCCAGTCACCTTATGAACGAGACGTCGTCGTTCGCCGACCATTTGATCGTGCTCGGTAGAGGGCGGCTCCTCATCGATCTGCCGATGCAGGAATTCCTCGACTCCCGCAGCCGGCCCAGGGTGCGGATGCGCACGACTGAATCCTCCCGGCTCGGTGAGGTTCTGAAACGCAAGGGATACCGGGCCGCGCAGGGCGAGGGCGGCCGTTGGACCGTCGAGGACGTGAAGGCGGAGGAGATCGGAGCGATGGCAGCCAGAGAGGGCATTGCGGTCCTTGAGCTCGTCGACGAGCAGGCCACGCTGGAACAGGCCTACCTGGACCTCACCGCCGATGCCGCGGAATTCGCTTCCGCCGCTGTCCCGCCCACCACCACCCGTCAGGAGGCCTGACCATGTCGACAACCGCAATCCTGCGCTCCGAGTGGATCAAGATCAGATCGGTGCGCTCCATCTCGGGATCCCTGATCGCCGTCTTCCTCGTCACCATGGTCGTCACGGTGCTCACTTTCGCCACCGTCGGTCAGGCCGAGGCGGACAACGCGGACGCCGAACTCGTCTTCGGCGCCTTCTACGCGCTGAACTTCGGTCAGATCGCGGCCATCAGCTTCGGTGCGACGGCGATTTCGTCCGAGTACCTCAATGGCGCGCTGCGCATGTCGCTCGCGGCCGTTCCGCGCCGCATCCACTTCTACACGGTCAAGATGTCACTCGTCGGGGGAGCGGCTCTGGCGGTCGGCCTCGTCACCGCCTTCAGCACGTTTCTGCTGGGGCAACTGTTCATGGGTGAGTACGCCATCGGCCTGGGGGAACCAGGCGCCCTGCGGGCGGCGTTCGGAGGCGGGATATATCTGGCTCTGATGGCACTCCTCGCGGCGGGGCTGACGGTCCTGCTGCGCAGCGCGGTTGCCGTGCTCAGTCTGCTCATCCCCTTCATCCTGATCGTCTCGTTCGTGGTCGGGGACGTCGCGGGCAGTGCGGCCGACTATCTGCCGGACCGGGCCGGACAGTTGGTGCTGCACCAGCACCCGGAGGGCAGCCTGGGGCCCTGGGCAGGGCTGGCCGTCACCGCGGCCTGGGCCGCGGCGGCACTGTTGGCCGGATGGTGGGCGCTGCGACGCCGCGACGCCTAGGTCCTGTTTCTCGGATCATGTACGGAGCCAGATCATGAGTGCTGCGAGTGTGACGGTGCCGAGGTAGATGTAGGCGCGTTTCTCGTAGCGGGTCGCGACGGCGCGGAAGCCTTTGAGGCGGTTGATGGTGCGTTCGACGGTGTTGCGCTTCTTGTAGAGCTCGCTGTCGAAACCGGTAGGCCGACCGCCGCGTGAACCTCGGTTCTTGCGGTGTCTCTGCTGGTCGAGACGTTCGGGGATGGTGTGCCGGATTCCGCGTCGTCGCAGGTAGCGGCGGTTCTTCCGGGACGTGTAGGCCTTGTCCGCCAAGACATGGTCGGGCCGGGTGCGTGGCCGGCCGACTCCGGCTCGCGGCACCAGAACCTGTTCCAGCACCCGCTCGAGCTGGGGTCCGTCTCCGTAGTGTCCGGGTGTCAGGACGAAGGCGAGGGGCCGGCATCGTCCCTCGGCAACGAGGTGGATCTTGGTGGTGAATCCTCCGCGGGAACGTCCCAGACATTCGCCGACCTGACCACCTCCTCCAGGCGGATGGTCAGTCTCCGCAGTACCGGATCGACCTGGTTCGTCCCCCACTTGGCCCCCCTTTGAGGGACGGCGGCCGGGGGCGCTTTCCTCGCACCGGCGGCGTGCTGGTGGGCTCGCACGGCTGTCGAGTCCACCGACACGTCCCAGTCGATGCCGCCCTCGGCGTCCTCGGCTACCTGGATGCGAGACAGCAGCATCTGCCAGGTTCCATCGGCTGACCAGCGACGATGTCGTTTATAGACCGTCTCCCATGGCCCGAATCGCTCCGGCAGATCCCGCCACTGCACGCCGGTCCGCACCCGGTAGAGAACCCCGTTGATCACCCGGCGGTGATCGCTCCACCGACCTCCACGCGTACCACCAGGAGGTAGGAACGACTCCAGCCGATCCCACTCCGCATTCGTCAGATCCCCACGGCCCATGAACCCAGCCTGGCCCCAACACCCCTCGCAGGTCAGGAGATCCGAGAAACAGGACCTAATACTCCAGCCGGACTTCTTCATTGGCGCTGGTCAACGGCTTGGGCGTGGGGAGTGTAGCGGGCTGGAACGGGAGTGGGGCGGTTCTTTGCCGGGCCGTCCCACGAACGTGTGGCCGCGCTGCTTGGAGTGGCAACGTTCCGGGCAGCCCGCTCGCATGAGTGATTCACCAACGGGCCTGTGGGAAGAGGGACTTGCTGAGCTGCTCTTGCGGATCGGAGGACGTTTTTCCCGCGTGGAATCCCGGCGTCGGATGCGGGACTACGTTCGTGGGCTTCTTGGCCCTGTGGGCCGCAAGAACGGCTGGCAGCTCGCCGAATACGCTGGCCACGCCACCCCCGACGGGCTGCAGCACCTGCTTTCCCGGAGTCGCTGGGAGGCCGACGAGGTCCGCGATGACCTGCACACCTACGTCGCCGAGTACCTCGGTGCGGACAACGGCGTGCTGATCATCGACGACACCGGCTTCGTGAAGAAGGGCACCACCTCCGCCGGCGTCCAACGCCAGTATTCCGGCACCGCAGGCCGCACCGAGAATTGCCAGATCGGGGTCTTCGCCGCCTACGCCACCTTCCGCGGCCACACCCTGGTCGACCGCGAGCTCTACCTGCCCAAGTCCTGGACCGAGGACCGTGAACGCTGTCGGGCTGCCCGTGTCCCCGACGACCGCGTCTTCGCCACCAAGGGAGAGCTGGCGCGGGCCATCATCCTGCGTGCCCTCGCCTCGCCCCTGCCCGTCGGCTGGGTCACCGCGGACTCCGCCTACGGCCAGGACTCCCACTTCCGCCGCTTCCTCGAAGACCACCAGCTCTCCTACGTCGTGGCCGTGCCCAAGTCCCAGCAGGTCCACGGTCCGCGCATCGACCACCTCATCGGCCACGCCCCGCCCGAAGCCTGGCAGCGGCTGTCAGCAGGAAGCGGCGCGAAGGGCGAGCGTTTCTACGACTGGGCCGCAGCCCGCCTGCCCGCTGTGTGGGAATTCGACGGCGACGAACCGACCCGGCAGCGCTGGATGCTGGCCCGCCGCAGCATCGCCAAGCCCGACGAACTCGCCTACTACCTCGCCAGCGCACCCCTGGAAGCCACCGTCGCCGACCTCGTACGCGTCGCCGGCTGCCGCTGGAAGGTCGAGGAATGCTTCCAGAGCGCGAAGAACGAATGCGGCCTGGACCAGTACGAAGTCCGCCGCTACGTGGGCTGGTACCGGCACATCACACTCGCGATGCTCGCGCATGCCTTCCTCGCAGTCCTGGCCGGCCAGGAACGAGAAAAGGGGGCACCGAGCGGGACACACCCGACCTCGTGGACCTCACACCGGCCGAAATTCGACGTCTGCTGGCAGTTGAACCCAGCCGCCGTACTCCGGACCGCGACCACGCGATGAGGTGGTCCCACTGGCGTCGCCGACATCAAGCACGCGCCCGCCACTGCCACTACAAGCGGCGCGGCCACACGTTCGTGGGACGGCCCGGCAAAGAACCGCCCCACTCCCGTTCCAGCCCGCTACACTCCCCACGCCCAAGCCGTTGACCAGCGCCAATGAAGAAGTCCGGCTGGAGTACTAAGCCTGTCCGGCTGATCATGCCGGGGTGACGGCGTCTGGCACGGCACCTCGCAGCGTTCCCGAAACGACCGAACCCCTTCGATGTCAGCTCTGGCGCCTTGCGGTGCACCGCGCCGGACGCCGCGCCTTACCCGGCCCTGATCCGTCGGACAGCCGCTGGTGCTGCTCCGCGCAAGTTCGTGGAGGGCTGTCGGCAGGCGCGCTGGACACGTCGGAGGTGTCAGGCGAAGGAGAACTGTGCGGCGGCTTCGGCGGGCGTGGTTGCCTGGCGGCGTCCGGGGACATCGTGGACGGTGGTTGCGCCCTCGGAGCGGAGCTGCTCGGCGCCGGCGTCCCGGATCATGATCGTGGCGTAGGCACGGACGTCTTCGGCGGTGAGGTCCGTGCGGCGTCGCTCCGTGTACTGCTGAACGAGGTCGGTGACGGCCGGGTTGAATCGCAGCATGGTTACCGGGGCGTTGAAGCGCCTGGCGATGGCGATGAGCCGTGCGCGCGCCTGCGGTGTGACGTTCGTTGACTCGGCGACAGCGCTGCGTCCGGTAGCGAGCCTGGCGACGATCCTGCGGTCACGTTCGTCGAAGATCCGTGCGTCCGCCTCGTCGGATTCCGCTTCTGCGGGGGAGGTGCCGAAAAGCTCCGCGCGGATCTCGTCGCTGGATACCACGGCTTCCGCGTCGATCTGCCGGCGCGCGATCAGTGCCCGAACGAAGCTGGTCTTGCCCGAGGCTGGTGGGCCGACGAGGACGACGAGTCCTGCCGGCACCTGGATGGCCGGTGCGAGGGCATTGAGGTAGAGGTCGCCCGCGCAGTCGAGGGCTTCTTTTGGGGAGCCTGTGGGCAGTCCGCTGGGCAGGGTGTTGTCCCGGTAGCTGTGGTTGCTGGCCAGGTAGAGGGCGAAGCCCCAGGTGTGCAGCACGCCGGTGAAGCGCAGGCGGCACAGCGGGACGCTCTTCGCGCTGGGCAATTCGGCTGCGACGTAGGCGAATCCGGCGCGGAAGCGGACTGCGATGGCGTCCACGTACGGCCAGCGCTCGTGGGCGTGGCGGTTCAGGCGCTGGCGCAGATGGTGCTGCATCGATTCCGGGGGGTTCTTCGGCACGTGCCCATCCTGCCGGGTGCGACGGGCCGCCCGCCACGGTCATTGGCCGTGCGTGGTGAGCGAGGGGCGGGGACGGCGGTTGCGGTGTCGATCGACCGGCGAGTCCGCGAGCGGCTGTTGAGGACGGTGGCGTCGGTGAAAGTCAGATGACGAGGACGGTGGCGTTGGCGAAGTCGGAGGTGCGGGTGGTGTTGCGGGCCTGGATCGTGCTCGCGGCGGCGGACGGGCTCGCCAACGGCGCGATTGCCCGGGAACTGGAGATCAGCGTGAATATCGTGCGCAAGTGGGGCGGGCGGTTCGCCGCCCTGGGCCCGGACGGCCTGCGGGATGCCGAACGGTCGGGGCGGCCGAAGTCCTACGGATACGGACCCGACGTGCGCGTGGCGATCGAGGCCTCGATCAGCGCGCCGCCGCATCCGGGGGTGACCTGGTCACACCGGGCCATCGCCCAGCGGGTGGCAGGCACATGCTTCGCGCCACTCTCCGCCTCTCAGGTCGGCCGGATCCTGGCCGGTCTGGATCTGAAGCCGCACAAGGTCCGTGGCTGGCTCACTCGCAGGGACACCCCGATTTCTGGCAGCGAGCTGCTGGGGTGTGCGCTCTCTGTCCCGGTCCGCCCGAGGGGCGGCGTTGCTCTCGATCGACGAGAAGACCGCGATCGCCGCCCGTTTACGTCGCCTTACGTCGCCGTCCCGGCCGTCCAGCGCGCCGAGGTGAACCCGACCGGCAGGAGTTGCAGTACCGGCGCCACGGCACGGCCTCCCTCGTCGCCGCGTGCGACGTCCGCACCGGCGAGGTACTCACGGAGACGATCGTCGGCAACGACGCGGCGACCTGCACCGACTTCCTGGACCGACTCGACCGGGCGATCGCCCTCGGCGGGGAGATCCGTGTCGTGCTCGGCGACGGTTCCTCGCACACCGCCAGGCACACCAGGACATGCCTGGTGACGCATCCAACGAGACCGCCGACCCTTACCGATGGACCCACCGAAGGCACACCGCTCAAGGCCGCCTGGTCCACACCCTCCACGAACTTCCGCGGAGCAGCCCCAGGACGGCGGTGCGACGCACGACGCGCGACACCGAAGTGCTGCTGTCCCGCCGGGTCGCCGGGTCGCCGGGTCGCCGGGTCGCCGGGAACCCGGGACGCCGGGGCACTGCGGTGCGGGGCGAGGTGGCTGAAATCGGCTCAAAGTATGGAGGGAGGCTTCGGTTGTCAGTGCAGGAGGGTTTACTGACGGCATGACGAGCGCACATCAGCTCCGCCTCATCGACGGGATGCGCACCCGGGAGTTTCCAGTGGAGCGCATCCGGTCGGGCACGGGAGTCAGCGGGCCCGGCTACCACACCGCCTTCCTGCACGTGGACGACGATGGCTGGGACGAGGACGCGGCGGCGCGGCTGGAGCACCGGGCGCAGTGTCTCGCGGAGCACGATGCGCTGGTCACCTTGCTCGGTGCGCGCTGGGGGGAGCCGCAGACGATCAGTCTGTGGAGCGCGCAGGAGCGCATGATGTCCGGCGAGGTGATACCCGACCCCTGGGCCGAGACGGTTGCGGGTTGTGAATTCTTCCGGCTCTGGCACATCGAGGAACGCTGGATCGCCCTGGGTCTCTGCCTGGAGGATGACGGGCCCGGGTGCGAGCTGACCGTCGTGGTGACGGAGATAGACCCGCCGTGAGGCGCGTGGATCGCTTCAGGCGTGTGAGCGGAGGGCAGCGTCGTCCCTGCTGACCGAGGGGCACCGGGACAACTGTTTCGGCGGCCGGGCCGGTTCGGGGCGGCCGCCGGGCGCCGTACCGGTAGCAGCGCCTCGGCAGTCAGGCCCCGGCGGTGTCGGTGAGGTGGCCCGTGGCGACGGCCGTGCGGAGCCGTCCGTACTCCTCGGCCATCGTCTGAGCGGTCCAGTGGGCGTTGAGGCCGCTGGGGTTGGGCAGGGCCCAGACGTGCGCTCCGCCGATCGTCCGTTCCTGTGGTCCGATTTGGGCCCGCCGTTCACCGAAGGCCGTCCGGTAGGCCGTGATGCCGACCACCGCCAGCCACTGCGGCCGTAGCCGTTCCACCTTCGCGGTGAGGATCTCTCCCCCCGCGCGGAACTCCTCGGCGGACAGTTCGTCGGCCCGGGCCGTGGCTCTGGCGACCACATTGGTGATGCCGAGCCCGTACTGGAGCAGCTCGGACTGTTCGCAGGGCCTCAACTGCCGTGATGTGAAACCCGACCGATGGAGGACCGGCCAGAAGCGATTGCCGGGGAAGGCGAAATGGTGGCCCGTGGCACCAGTCATCAGGCTCGGATTGATTCCGCAGAACAGCACACGCAGGCCGCCCGCGACCACATCAGGAACAGTGCGGTCACGGGCGGCCTGGAGCTCATCAGGTGTCATCGTCCGTTGGCGCGGGCCATCAGAGGATGGAGCCCGGCGTGTATCCGGCGGCCTCCGGGTGCTGCTTGGTGATCTCCTCGATGCGGGAGACGAGTGCTGTGACCTGGTCGCCCGCGGCGCCCGTGAACAAGAGCTTGTCGGCCATGAGTTCGTCCAGCTGGGCACGGTCCAGCGGAATGCGCTCGTCGGCGGCCAGCTTGTCCAGCAGTTCGTTGCGCTCGGTGCCCTGCTCGCGCATGGCCAGGGCGGAAGCGACCGCGTTCTCCTTGATGGCCTCGTGGGCGACCTCACGCCCGACACCCGCGCGGACGGCACCCATCAGCACCTTCGTCGTGGCGAGGAACGGCAGGTAGCGATCCAGCTCACGGGCGACGACGGCCGGGAAGGCGCCGAACTCGTCGAGCACCGTAAGGAAGGTCTCCACCAGACCGTCGAACGCGAAGAAGGCGTCCGGCAGCGCCACCCGGCGGACCACGGAGCAGGACACATCGCCCTCGTTCCACTGGTCACCCGCCAGCTCGCCGGTCATCGACGCGTATCCGCGCAGGATCACCATCAGGCCGTTGACACGCTCGCAGGAGCGGGTGTTCATCTTGTGCGGCATCGCGGACGAGCCGACCTGGCCGGGCTTGAAGCCCTCGGTCACCAGCTCATGGCCGGCCATCAGCCGGATGGTCTTCGCGACCGAGGACGGCGCGGCGGCCAGTTGCACCAGTGCGGTTACCACGTCGTAGTCGAGCGAGCGCGGATAGACCTGGCCGACCGAGGTGAAGGCCTGCGCGAAGCCGAGGTGGCCGGCGATGCGCTGTTCCAGGTCGGCCAGCTTCCTGGCGTCGCCGCCCAGGAGGTCGAGCATGTCCTGGGCCGTGCCGACGGGCCCCTTGATGCCGCGGAGCGGATAGCGGCCCAGCAGGTCCTCAAGGCGGCCGTAGGCCACCAGCAGCTCGTCAGCCGCCGTCGCAAAGCGCTTGCCGAGCGTCGTGGCCTGCGCAGCGACATTGTGGGAGCGTCCGGCGATGACCAGTTCGCGGTACTCTCCCGCGAGCCTGCCGAGCCGGGCCAGCACGGCCACGGTGCGGTCGCGCATCAGTTCCAGGGAGAGCCGGATCTGGAGCTGTTCGACATTCTCGGTGAGGTCCCGGGACGTCATGCCCTTGTGGACCTGCTCATGGCCGGCGAGAGCGTTGAATTCCTCGATGCGGGCCTTGACGTCATGCCGGGTGACCTTCTCGCGCTCGGCGATCGAGGCCAGGTCGACCTGGTCAAGGACGCGCTCGTAATCAGCGAGAGCGGCGTCGGGTACCTCGATCCCGAGGTCCTTCTGGGCGCGCAGCACCGCCAGCCACAGCTGACGTTCCAGCTTCACCTTCTGCTCGGGGGACCAAAGGACGGCCAGCTCCGTGGAGGCGTAGCGGCCGGCCAGGACATTGGGGATGCGAGGCTTCGCAGACACAGCAGTCACGTGTCGTGATTCTACTGGCGGTTTGTGCAGGTCGGCGCCGCGGCCCGGTTTGTGGGTTGCTACGAGTGTCCGTCCGCGAGTGCCGCCCCTGGCCGCGTGGTGATGGCCGCGTGGTGATGGCCGCGTGGTGATGGCCGCGGTGGGCGCATCGCGACGCCGCGCGACTTCGGTGTCCGTTTGGCTGATCGGGCCGAAGCCCGGCTCCATGCGGTCTAGCCCGTCCGCGAAGGCCGCCATGATCTTCTTGGCCGCGAGACGTACGGCACAGCACCCCCACTGGCGTGCCCCCTCGGACCCCGCCTGGCTCTCCGGCGTCTCGATGGTGTCGCACGGCACCGGACAGCTGCCCGCCGGCGATGCGTCCAGGCAGTTGCGGAGCGGCGCCGCAGCCTCGGCCGAGTCCGCCACGCGCCCGATTACCGAGAGCACCACCACCACCGCCACCGGACGGTCAGGTCCAGCGTCCGGGCGGCCGCGCACCACATCGTCTTCGCGTCCGTCGGGCCAAGTGCACATGGCCCGTAGCCCTGGGAGCAACTCCCTTACGAGGCCAGGAGGCAGAGCCGGACCAGAGCCGGGCTCGGTTGCACGGAGGCAGAGCCGGGCGCAGTGACCCGGCGGG
This sequence comes from Streptomyces sp. NBC_01260, assembly GCF_036226405.1. Classification (NCBI taxonomy): domain Bacteria; kingdom Bacillati; phylum Actinomycetota; class Actinomycetes; order Kitasatosporales; family Streptomycetaceae; genus Streptomyces; species Streptomyces sp. NBC_01260. Next base: position 7,582,806 of record NZ_CP108464.1, read on the forward strand.
GGGCGGGTGGCTATTCGCCCGCGTGCACCCGTCGCCACGCGGCAACCGGGCCCGGGGCGCCGGCATCGTCAGGTGTCACCCAGAAGGCCCGGCCCTGCTCGGCGCTGAACTGCGCTCCCGTACGTCCGTCCCCCGATGAGCGGCCGGTCAGGCGTCGTCCTATCCAGGGGAACAGGTGCTCACGGGCGAAGCGCAGATCGTCGACGCGCCGGGTGGCCCAGGGCGGTAGGTCAGCCAGGGGCAGCCGCGACTGCCAGTCGTTCTCCGGGGGCAGACCCAGCGTCTGCCACACCGCCTCGGCCACCCTGCGATGTCCCTCGGCGGTCAGATGCAGCCGGTCGACATCCCACATCCGGGGGTCGCTCAGCACCTGTGCGCCGTACAGATCGACGACCTCCGCGCCATGCCGGGCAGCCAGATCGTCAACGAGGAGGAACAACTCCTCCATCCGCGGCCGGAACCGTTCCATCACGGGTCCATTGCGCCCGGGGCTGCGCATGAGCACCAGTTTCTTGCATGACGGTGCGAGGCGCTCCACGGCCTCTTCCAGCCGCTCGCGGACCATACCCATGTCGCACTTGGGGCGCAGGGTGTCGTTGAGCCCGCCGACCAGCGTCACGACATCCGCCCGCAGGCCCGCGGCGACGTCCACCTGTTCGTCGACGATCTGGCCGATGAGCTTCCCGCGCACGGCGAGGTTGGCGTAACGGAATCCGGGAGTCCGGGCTGCGAGCCGGGTGGCGAGCAGGTCGGCCCAGCCCCGGTACGAACCGTCGGGCAGCCGGTCCGACATGCCCTCGGTGAACGAGTCGCCGATCGCGACGAGACTGGTGTAGGTGGCATTCATTTCCATGGCGATGCGATCGTATCGCGGGGCCGCCCGGCCTCTCCCTGACGGCCGGGGCGGAAGGGGCATGGCCCGGGCCCGAACCCGGGTACAGCGGGCCCGACCCTGAACCACGGCCCAGGGCCGGAAGGTCCGGGTCCAGACCGGGACGCAGCCCCAGCCCTGGACCCGGACCCCTCGGGGATCAGCGAGCCTGCGGCCGTCCCACGAGTTCCCGGAGCACGTCCTCCATGGTCACCATTCCGGCCAGCCGGTTTTCCTCGTCGACGACCGCCGCAAGGTGCGTACGGCTGCGCCGCAGCGCGGTCAGTACGTCGTCGAGCGGCGTGGACGCCCGTACTCGAGCGATCGGCCGCATCGCCGTCACCGGGAACGGCACATCGCGGGGCGTGACATCGAGGGCGTCCTTCACATGGAGGTAGCCCAGGATCCGCTGTTCACTGTCCATCACCGGGAAACGCGAGAACCCGGTCTCGGAGGAGAGCCGCTCCAGCTCCTCGGGGGTCGTTCCGACCCTCGTGTACATCACCCGGTCCACCGGCAGCACCACATCGCGCACGGGCCGGCGGCCCAGCTCCAGCGCGTGGTGCAGCCGCTCCGCCGCCCGGTCGTCGACCAGTCCGGCATCCCCCGCGTCCTTGACCAGACGGGCGAGCTCGTCGTCCGAGAAGGTGGCCGAGACCTCGTCCTTGGTCTCCACCCGCAGCAGTTTCAGCAGAGCGTTGGCGAAGGCGTTGATCGCGAAGATCACCGGACGCAGTGCCCGGGCCAGCGTCACCAGCGGCGGACCGAGCAGGAGCGCGGTCCGCACGGGCTCGGCGAGCGCGATGTTCTTCGGCACCATCTCGCCCAGCAGCATGTGCAGATAGGTCGCCACGGACAGCGCGATCACGAACGAGATCGGATGGATCAGCCCGTGCGGCATGCCCACGGCGTTGAAGACCGGCTCCAGCAGATGGGCGATGGCCGGTTCCGCGACGATACCGAGGACCAGGGTGCACAGTGTGATGCCCAGCTGCGCCGCGGCGAGCAGCGCGGAGACGTGTTCCAGTCCCCAGATGACGCTGCGCGCACGCCGGTTCCCGTCCTCCGCCTGCGGCTCGATCTGACTGCGCCGTACGGAGATGAGGGCGAACTCCGCACCGACGAAGAAGGCGTTCACGACCAGAGTCATCAGGCCGATGAAGAGCTGTACGGCGGTCATCGATCGTCCTCCGCGGGCTCGTCGGAGCCGGGCAGCGGCGCGTGCAGCAGTGCCCGTGCGGCGCGGCGCCCGGAGGCGTCCACCACGTCGAGCCGCCAGCCGGCGAACTCGACCGAATCACCCACGGTGGGGATCCGGCCCACCTCCGAGGCAATCAGCCCGGCAAGGGTCTCGTACGGTCCGTCCGGCACTCTCAGTCCGATCCTCTTCAGCTGATCGGTCCGGGCCGCGCCGTCGGCCGACCACAGGGTGCGTCCGTCGGCGTCCTCACCGGCCGGTGCGAGATCCGGCGTCTCGTGCGGGTCGTGCTCGTCCCGCACCTCGCCGACGACTTCCTCGACGATGTCCTCCAGTGTCACGACGCCGGCCGTGCCGCCGTACTCGTCGATGACGACCGCCATGGCGAGCTTGCCGGAGAGCCGGTCCAGCAACCGGTCCACGGTCAGCGTCTCCGGTACGAGCAGCGGCTCGCGCAGCATGTCGGCGATCCGCTTACGGGGTCGCTGTTCGGCGGGGATCGCCAGCACGTCCTTGATGTGGGCGACGCCGACGACGGTGTCGAGGCTGCCCCGGTACACGGGGAACCGGGACAGCCCGGTCGCCCGGGTGGCGTTGGCGACGTCCTCCGCCGTGGCCCGGAGTTCCAGTGCGGTGACCTGGACCCGCGGGGTCATCACGTTTTCCGCGGTGAGCTCCGACAGATTGAGGGTGCGAACGAAGAGTTCGGCGGTGTCCGCCTCCAGAGCGCCGGCCTTGGCGGAGTGCCGGGCCAGGGCCACCAGCTCCTGGGGGCTGCGGGCCGTTGCCAGCTCCTCGGCGGGCTCGAGCCCGAAACGGCGCACTATCCGGTTGGCCGTGTTGTTGAGGTGGCTGATGAAGGGCCGGAAAACGGCGGTGAAGGCCCGCTGCGGGGTCGCCACGGTCTTCGCGACCGCGAGCGGCGAGGAGATCGCCCAGTTCTTCGGGACGAGCTCGCCGACGACCATCAGGAACACGGTGGACAGGGCGGTACCGATGACCAGTGCCACGGACGACGACACGCTGGATGACAGCCCGACGGCCTCGAGCGGTCCCCGGATCAGTTTCGCGATCGAGGATTCGGAGAGCATGCCGACCACAAGGTTGGTGACGGTGATGCCGAGCTGGGCCCCGGAGAGCTGGAAGGTGAGGCTGCGCACCGCCTTCATGGCGCTCGATGCGCCACGTTCACCCTGCTCCACGGCCCGTTCGAGCTGGCCGCGGTCGACCGTGGTCAGGGAGAACTCCGCGGCGACGAAGGCGCCGCAGGCAAGGGAGAGCAGTACCGCCACGAGCAGCAGAAGCACTTCGATCATCGGTTCACCTCCGTCCCATGATCGGACAGGGGCAGGGGGATCGCTCGGTATCGGCGATGTCGGCTACGGCTACTGGGAGGCTCGCCCATGGACGGACGCTCACACCTTTCGTAAGGATCGGCAGGGGAGCACCTATGGTAAAGGATCGGCAAAGTTGCTCGCAGCTCCCCGGCCGGTACCTCGGCTCCCCGTCCATTTCACCAGGTGCGCGCAACCCCGCAGGGCCGGGCAGCGTGCCGGAGCCGGAGCCGGAGCCGGAGCCGGAGCCGGAGCCGGAGCGGTTGCCGTCGCCGACGGCCCACGTACGTCACGCAGGCCTCGCCCCTCACCCCCGCAGTGGCTTCACCCAGCGTCGCCAGTGGTCCTCGCGGTGGTAGCCGGCCGCGTCCCAGGTGTGGTGGGCGGACTCGTTGGCCTCCAGGACCATGGCGTCGACACGTCGTCCGCCGAGCGCGGCGAACCGCTGTTCCGCCGCTTCCATCAGAGCGGTGGCGATGCCTTGCCGGCGGCAGTCCGGGGCAACGGCCAGCCGGTAGGCGGAGCACCGCCACCCGTCGAAACCGGCAATGACGGTTCCGACCAGGACCCCGTCACGCTCCGCGAGGAGCAGGGCTTCGGGGTCTCGTGCGACGAGCCGTCCCACCCCGTCGCGGTCGTCGCTGATGCTCGTTCCCTCTGCCGCCGCGCGCCAGAATCGCAGCACGGAGTCGATGTCCGTGGAGGTGGCGTGACGGATGTGGATATCACTCATCGGGTGAGCCAAGCAGAATGCCACTCCGTACAGCGAGCGAATTCCGACCCGGTCACGCCCCACGGATGTGCACCCGCACCGGCCTCAGCTCAGGTGTACCGGCAGCGACTCGATGCCGTAGACGATCGACAGCTTGCGGAAGGCGAGATCCTGCGGCGGCACAGCGAGCCGCATACCGGGAAACCGCCGGACCAGAGCCGGGTAGGCCGAGCGCAGTTCCATCCGCGCCAGTTCGGCGCCGATGCAGCGGTGGATGCCGTGGCCGAAGGCGAGATGTCCTGCCGGGGTGGTGCGGTCCGGGTCGAAGCGGCCGTCGTCCATGACGTACGACTCGTCCCGGTTGGCGCCGCTCAGGGAGCAGAGCACCATGTCCCCGCGCGGAATGACGGCCCCGGCTATCTCGATGTCCTCACGGGCGAACCGGGGGAAGGCGAGCTGTACGGCGGAGAGGTAGCGCAGCACCTCTTCGACGAACGGCGCGGTCATGGTGTCGTCCGTACGCAGCCGAGTGAGGACGTCCTCGTTCTGCAGCAGTACGAGGGAGCCGAGCGCGATCGTGCTGGCCGTCGTCTCGAACCCGCCGGTGAGCACGCCGTCGGCGAGGCCCGCGAGTTCCTCGTCGTCGACGCTGTCGCCGTGCTCCCGCACGATCATGCCGAGCAGACCGTCACCCGGCTTCGCTCGCTGCGCCCTGACGACCTCCCTGAAGTAGTCCAGTGATGCGGACATGGCGCCGAAGGGCGCGGTGGTTCCGCCGAAGAGGTCGAAGCGGTCCATGGCCAGCTGCTGGAAGTCGTCGCGGTCCTTGTAGGGCACGCCGAGCAGTTCGCAGATGGTGAGGGAGGGTATGGGCAGCGCGAACTCGTGCACCAGGTCGACCGGGCCCCGCACCGCCTCCATCGCGTCGAGGCGCTCCTCGACGATGGCATCGATCCTGGGAGTCAGGCGGCGGAGCCGGCGCATCGTGAACTCAGGGGTGAGGATGCGGCGCAGCCGCGTGTGCACGGGCGGATCGCTGAACCCGAGTCCGCCGGGGCTCTGAGTGGCGGCGATCCCGGCATTCGTGGCGAGATGGGCGAAGTCCGTGCTGAAACCTTCGGCGGAGCCGAGTACGGCCTTCGATTCCTCGTACCCGGTGACCACCCAGGCGTCCATGCCGAACGGCAGCGAGACCTTGGACACCGGAGCGGCCGCTCGGGCGCCGGCCAGTTGCCGGACCGGGTCCAGGCCGTCCCTGCGCAGCAGCATCAGTAGATCCTCGGGCAGCAGCCTGATCGTGGAGGACCCGATTCCGTGCTTCTGAATCCTGGCCAGGTAGCTACGGCCGAACCTGGCGGTGATACGAGAACGGAACGTCGTACTCAATGTGCACTCCATGAGTCGTCGCGGGATCTGGACGGTTGGCACGCACTTCGGCGCCGGGCCTTGCCCAACCGCGCAGACGTCGCCTGCCTGACCTGGAATTATGACTACTTGTTCGGACGAGGGGGTGATCGGGTGGGGTATCCGTCGGTCACCTTCCGACCGTAGGCGTGCGACGGCGCCGACGCCTGTGCCCGGCCGGCCTGCGGGGATGAGCGCGGCGGCCTGCCGAGATGCGCCGGGCGGCCGGGACGCGGCGCGCCGCTGCACGGTCCGACGGCGTGCGATCCGTCGTCGGGCCGCGGTCGTCCGCGCCGGTTCCCCTTGCCGATGCTAGCGATCTCGCGCTAGCTTGATGGGGTGCCCAAGACTCAGCTGAACGTACGAGTGGACGAGGCCACCGCCGAGGCCGCGCGGCAACGCGCGCTCCAGAGGGGGATGAGCGTGAACCGTTACATAGAGGAGCTCGTCAAACAGGATGCGGGCGAGGTGGGACACACCTTCGTCGAAGCAGCCGCCGACTTCATGAAGCAGTACGAATCGGTGTTCGCCGAGGAGTTCGGCCCGGAGCGCGAAGGCACCCGTTGAATCTCCGGATCCATCTTTCCTGGCTGCTCATGGTCGCCGAGCACAAGACCCCCGGCGACCCTCAGGTCACCGATTGGGGCGCACTCGTCGCCGCCGTCGCCCGGCACGAGGCGGAGATCTTCGGCAGCCCCGTCTACAGCGATCCGCACTCCAGGGCGGCGTCACTGCTGCAGTTGCTGCTGCACGTGCCCGCGCTGGAACGGTCCAACGCGATGTTTGCCTCCGCCGTGGCCTATAGCTATCTCGTCGCGTCGGGACTGAAGGTCATCACCTCACCCGAGCAGGTGCGCGACCTGGCGCTGCTGGTCAAGGAGGGCAAGGCGGACGTTCGCGCCATCGCCGACGAGCTACGCCAGTGGAGCCTGTGAGCGGCTGACCGCCCCCGGCGGCAGGGGGCCGGGTCCGCGGAGGCCTGGGGCTCGTGACCCGGTACGGACACGGCGTCCGAGGCCTCGCGCGGTCAGCGGGGCGCGGAACGCCCCTGCTCCTGCGCTGCGGGCCGTCGGGCCACGCCCAGCACGCAGGCGGACGTGGGGAGCCGGACACCGGCCTCGGGAATGCGGATGCCCCGATGGGTCTCCACCACGAATCCGGCCGCCTCGATCGCGGCCAGCGCGTCGCGTGACGTGTGACAGCCACCGGTCAGCAGCGGCCAGACGGTCCGGTCCAGGACCCGCTGGGTGGCGGCCATGGCCCTGTCGTCGGCCCGCACGTGTTCGAAGAAGCGCAGCTCACCGCCCGGCCGCAGGACCCGCCGGAGCTCCGCGAGCGACCGCCGCACGTCCCGTACGGTGCACAGCACCAGCGAGGCGACGGCAGCGTCGAACGTCTCGTCCCGCACCGGCAGCGCCTCCGCCGTACCCGGTACGACATTCACCGGGATTCCGGCGCCGAGCGCGGACCGTACCGCCAACTGCCGCAGTGTGCGCTCCGGTTCGACCGCCACCACCTCGGAGACCGTGGGCGGGTAATGGGCGAAGTTGAGGCCGTTGCCCGCCCCGATCTCGATGACCCGCCCCGAGAGCCCGGACAGCAGCTCCGCCCGCACCCCGGCGATGCCCGCGCTGGTCTCCGCGGCCACGCTCATCCGGGCGTAGCAGCGGGCGAAGACGGGATGGTGCACCGTGTCCTCAGGAGTCTTCGTGCTCCGCAACCGCATGACGGACCTCCTCGGCATGGCAGAACTCCTCGACGGGACGGACTTCCCCGACATGGCCGGCGAGCGGGAACCGGGGCGACTGGTGCGCGCCGGCCCGGTTCGCTCGACCGGTCAGGTTCGCCTGCCCCGATTCTGCCCCGTTTCGATCCGTCCCACTTCGATCCGTCCGGCCGATCCGCCCGCTCTGTCAGTCGTCGGACGGACGGACCCCGCCCAGCTGTGCGGCCAGCCAGCTCCCGGCCCGTGCACGGAACTCCGCGGGCCGCAGCGATCCCGCACCCGCCGGGACCACGCCCAGCAGAGGTGCCCCCGCGGCCACCGGGAGATCCGTCAGATTGCAGCGCTCCGCCAGATCCGGTTCGGCGGGCATGCTGCCGACCACCACTCCGAGGCAGTCGAGTCCCCGGGCGCGCAGTGCCTCCGCGGTCAGGGCCGTGGAGTTGAGTGTGCCGAGCCCGGCCGGCGCCACCACGAGGACCGGCGCCGACAGCAGCCGGGCCGCATCCGCCAGCGTGGCCCCGTCGTCGTCGAACCGTACGAGCAGCCCGCCCGCGCCCTCGACCAGGACGAGATCGTGCTCGGCCGCCAGTTTCTCGGCCGCCTCGGCCACCTCGTACGGGCGCACTGGCGCGAGCCCGGCCCGTCTGGCGGCCGTGGCGGGCGCCAACGGTTCGGGGAAACGGGCCAGTTCGACTGCCGTCACGTGGCCGCCCGCCAGTCGCGCGACCTCGGCGGCGTCGCCCGGCTCACCCGGCGCCAGACCCGTCTGGGCCGGTTTGAGCACGGCCACCCGACGGCCCGCCGAGGCCGCCGCCACGGCCGCGGTCACGATCGTCTTGCCGATCTCCGTGCCGGTTCCCGTCACCACCAGAACGTTCATCTCAGCCCTCCCGCGCCGCAGCGCACACCGCGCGGCAGATCCGTGCCACATCGTCGTCGCCGGTCACATACGGCGGCATGGTGTAGACGAGATCGCGGAACGGCCGCAGCCACACGCCCTCGCGCACCGCCGCCCGGGTAGCGGCAGCCATGTCCACCTCGTGATCGAGCTGTACGACGCCGATGGCACCGAGCACCCGCACGTCCCGGACGCCGGGCAGTCCGGCCGCGGCGGACAGTCCGTCGCGCAGCCCGGCTCCGATCCGCTTGACCTCCTGCTCCCAGTCCTGGCCGAGCAACAGGTCGATGGAGGCGCAGGCCACCGCCGAGGCGAGCGGATTGCCCATGAACGTCGGGCCGTGGGCGAGCACCGGCACCTCACCGCGTGAGATGCCCTCGGCCACCGCTGTCGTGCACAGCGTCGCGGCCATCGTCAGATAGCCGCCGGTCAGGGCCTTGCCCACGCACATCACATCGGGTGAGACCCCGGCGTGTTCCGCGGCGAAGAGCTTCCCCGTACGGCCGAATCCGGTGGCGATCTCGTCGAACACCAGCAGCACACCGTGCGCGTCGCACGCCTCGCGCAGTACGCGCAGATAGGCCGGCGAGTGGAACCGCATCCCGCCGGCCCCTTGCACCACCGGCTCCACGATCACCGCGGCCAGTTCATCGGCGTGGTGCGCGATCAGTTCCCGCAGATGCGTCGCGTACGCGGCATCCGGCTCCGCGTCGAAGCCGGCGGGGGGCTCGTCCGCGAAGACCTGCCTCGGCAGCGCCCCCGACCACAGCTCGTGCATGCCGCCCTCGGGGTCACACACCGACATGGGCTGCCAGGTGTCCCCGTGGTAGCCCCCGCGCCAGGTCAGCAGCCGTTGCTTGGCGGGCCGGCCGGCCGAACGCCAGTACTGCAGGCACATCTTCACGGCGACCTCGACCGAGACCGAGCCGGAGTCGGCGAGGAAGACGTGCCGCAACGGTTCCGGGGTGATCTCGACCAGCCGGGCCGCCAGCCGCACGGCGGGCTCATGGGTGAGCCCGCCGAACATCACATGGCTCATCCGGTCCAGCTGGCCGCGCGCCGCCTCGTTGAGCACCGGATGGTTGTAGCCGTGCACGGCCGACCACCAGGACGACATGCCGTCGACCAACTCGTGCTGCCCGTGGGCCGGTTCGGCGAGCCGGAGCCGTACCCCGGACGCGGACTCCACGACCAGCGGCTCCTGCCGGCCCGGCATCGGGCCGTACGGGTGCCAGACGTGGGCCCGGTCCAGTGCGCGCAGATCGGCGGGGGAGAGCGGCTCAGGCATTGGGTGCGAGATCCGTCCCCGCGCCGCGACGGCGGACCGCCACCAGATCCGTGCGTGCCGCGGAGGCCTGCGCGGGTTCCGCGGGAGCGGCCTCCGCTTCCGGCCCGTCGCCGCAGGGCGCGCACCCGCCGGAGTGCGAACCGCAGCCGCCGCCCGTCTCCGCGCGGTGCCGGGGGAGCGTGGTCGTACCCGCTCCCTCGACCTCGAAACCGGCGTCCGCGATCATGTCGAGGTCGGCCTGCCCGGCCTGGCCCTCGCTCGTCAGATAGTCGCCCAGGAAGATCGAGTTGACCAGGTGCAGGGCGAGCGGCTGCATCGAGCGCAGATGCACCTCGCGCCCGCCCGCGAGCCGTACCTCCACATCCGGGCAGACGAACCGCACCATCGCCAGGATCCGCAGGCAGCGCTGCGGCGTCAGGTTCCACTCCTTGGCGAGCGGGGTCCCCTCGAACGGGATCAGGAAGTTGACCGGCACCGAGTCGGGGTCCAGTTCGCGCAGCGCGAAGACGACATCGACCAGATCGGAGTCGCTCTCACCCATTCCGGCGATCAGCCCCGAGCAGGCGGAGAGACCGGCCGCCTGCGCCTGGTGCACCGTCTCCACCCGGTCCGCGTAGGTGTGGGTGGTCGTGATCTCCCCGTACGTCCCCTCGGACGTGTTGAGGTTGTGGTTGTACGCGTCGGCCCCGGCGGACCGCAGCCGGCCGGCCTGCCCGTCGGAGAGCAGACCGAGGCAGGCGCAGACCTCGACGCCCTCGTTCTGTTCCTTGATCGCCTCGATGGTCTGCGACACCCGGTCGACATCGCGGTCGGTCGGACCCCGGCCGCTGGCCACCAGACAGACGCGCTTGGCGCCGCCCGCCACCCCGGCGGCGGCCGCCTTCGACGCCTCGTCGGGCTTCAGCCAGGTGTACTTGAGGATCTCGGCCTTGGAGCCCAGCCGCTGCGAACAGTACGAGCAGTCCTCGGGGCAGAGCCCCGACTTCAGATTGACCAGATAGTTCAGCTTCACGCGCCGCCCGAACCACTGGCGGCGCACCTTTCCGGCTGCGGCCACCACATCAAGCAGATCGTCGTCCGGGGTGGCCAGTACGGCGAGCGCTTCTTCACGGGTCGGCAGCTCGCGCCGCAGACCCTTGTCCGCCAGCGTGTTCAGGAGGTCCATGGCGACGATCCTGACGCACGGCACGCCTCCGAGCCAAGGAAGAACCTAACAACAGTGAGGCCTGAGGGTGTGTGCATGGCCACACCCTGTCCGGCTTCGCCCCCGGTTAAGGTCTGTGAGTTGCCTACAAATGGGACCGCACATGCCCTTCGCCCCGTTCGACTGGATCGATGACGAGGCCCGCCGTCGCGCGGACACCGGACTCGTCCGGACGCTCCGGCCCCGGCCCGCCGAAACGGAACTGCTGGATCTCGCGAGCAACGACTACCTCGGCCTGACCAGACACCCTGAGGTGACCGCGGCAGCGGCCGACGCGGCGCGCCGCTGGGGTGCGGGGGCCACCGGGTCCCGGCTGGTCACCGGTTCCACCGCACTGCACGCCGAGCTCGAACAGGAACTGGCCGATTTCTGCGGATTCCAGGCGGCCCTCGTGCTGTCCTCCGGCTACGCGGCCAACCTCGCCGCCCTCACCGCCCTCACCGGCCGGGGCTCCCTGATCGTGTCGGACGCGGGCAACCACGCCTCGATCGTCGACGGCTGCCGGCTCTCCCGGGCCGAGACCGCCGTCGTGCCGCACGCCGACCCGGCGGCCGTGCGCAAGACGCTGCACGCGCACGACGGCAGGGCGCTGGCGGTCACCGACTCGGTCTTCTCCGTCGACGGCGACGCCGCGCCACTGGCCGCACTGGCCGAGGTCTGCCGCGACGAGGGCGCCGCGCTGCTCGTCGACGACGCGCACGGCCTGGGGGTGCTCGGGGAAGGCGGGCGCGGCGCGCTCGCGGCCGCCGGCCTCGCGGGCGGCGACGGCGTCGTCGCCACGCTCACCCTCTCCAAGTCCCTGGGCAGCCAGGGCGGCGCGGTCCTCGGCCCCGCCCGGGTCATCGACCACCTGGTCAACACGGCCCGTACGTTCATCTTCGACACCGGGCTCGCCCCGGCCGCCGCCGGCGCCGCACTGGGCAGCCTCCGGCTGCTGCGCCGCGAACCGGAACGAGCGGGCCGGGCCCGTACGGTCGCCACCGCGCTGTACGAGCAGCTGACGGCCGCCGGTCTGACCGCCGTACGGCCGGACGCGGCCGTGGTCTCGGTACGCGCGCCGTCGGCCGACGCCGCGGTCCGCTGGGCGGCCGACTGCCGTACGGCCGGTATGGCGGTCGGGTGCTTCCGGCCGCCCTCGGTACCGGACGGCGTCTCCCGGCTGCGGCTGACGGCGCGCGCGGACCTGACGGACGAGCAGATCACGACCGCGGTCGCGATCGTACGGCGGACCGCTCCGGACGCCTGAGACGGCATGGCCGTCGTCCGGCGCCGTGACCGGTCCGCCGTCGCGTCAGCGGACCGAGCGGAGGCTCAGACCGGAGACGAAGGAGGTCCAGGCCGCGGCCGAGAACTGCAACGGTGGCCTGGACACATCCTTGGAGTCGCGCACGGCCAGCCGCCTGCCGTCGAACGGCGCGGCTTCCACGCAGTTGTTCATTCCCGTGCTGCGGCTGCTGCGCCGCCACCGTAACGCGTGCTGTGCGAGGCAATCCGACATGACGCCCCCCTCGGGCAGTCCGTAGTTACTGACCGGCGCGGTCGATCGCGGCGATCAGGTCCAACGAGTGCTCCGGCGACAGCGCGTGCGCCTGCAGAGTGCGGAATGCCGAGCTGTACGCCTCGAGGTCTTCTTTCCGCTCCAGGTAGAGGCTACTCGTCAAATGGTCAAGAACGACCACATCTAGATCAGAAATGCTCGGAAAGGAGAAGATAACGAAAGGTCCGGTGAGGCCGACATAGCCGCCGACCGAGAAGGGCAGCAACTGAAGATTCACATGCGGTAGTTGGGCCAGCCGGACGAGATGGCGCAACTGCTCCCTCATCACCCGCCGGCCGCCGACCGCGCGCCTCAGCACCGCCTCGTCGAGCACCGCGCTCAGCCGCAGCGGCGGATCGCTCCGGAGCACCCCCTGCCGGGCGAGCCGCACCTCCACCAGCGAGTCCAGCTGGCCGGCCGGCAGCCCGTCGAGCGCGGCCCGGGTCACCGCCCGTGCGTAGTCGGCGGTCTGCAACAGGCCGGGCACCACCGAGGTCTCCAGCGTGCGGGCGGTGCGCGCCTGGGACTCCAGGCTGATGAAGTCGCGGTACTGGGGCGGGATGAGGCCGCGGTAGGCGTGCCACCAGCCCGCGCCGCCACCGCCCGCCGAACCGGCGAGCGCCTTCAGGACCTTCCGCAACTGCGGGTCGTCCACGGCGTACGTGTCCAGCAGCCGGGTGACATCGCCGGCCCGCACCCCACTGACACCCGTCTCGATCCGGCTCACCTTCGACTGGTGCCAGCCGAGCAGCTGCGCGGCGTCCCGGCTGGTGAGTCCTGATGCATGGCGCAGACTCCGCAGCTCCTCCCCGAGCTTGCGGCGCCGCACCGCAGGGCCGTGCTGCATGTGGTGCCTCCCTCCCTCTCCCTGCCGAGCGGACAGTGTGCCGCTCCCGCACGGCATCGGGGGAAGAGTTCACCGCTTTGAGCGACAGATATATGCATATCTTGGTGGATCGTCGTTACAGAGGGCAGCATCAATGGCAATCTGGCGCGAAGCACAGCGGACCGATCGCGGGTCGTTCCGGGTGGGAAAGGGGCGGCCGGCCATGGCGGACCATCAAGAGGCAAGCGTCACTCTGCCGAGCGAGGCGGTCTCGGTCTCCGCGGCCCGGAGGTATGTGGCCCGGGTACTGGCCGAATGGGGACTGTCCGACGGGAGCGAGTCCGCGGACACCATCCGGCTGATCGTCTCGGAGCTCGCGACCAACGCGGTCCAGCACACGTTCGGCCAGTCGCCCACCTTCACCGTGGACCTCCGGCTGGAGCGCGAGGAACAGCTGCACCTCGGGGTGACGGACAGTCACCCCCGCTGGCCCCAGCGGCTGCCCGCCGCCGTCCAGCAGGACAACGGGCGCGGCATGGTGATCATCCGTTCCCTGGCCAAGGAGTACGGTGGCCGGCTGACCGTCACACCCACCGCCGACGGCGGCAAGACCGTCTGGATCGTCCTCCCCTGGAACGTCCCCGTCCAGAGCTGACCGGACCCGCGCATCGCCGCCCGGGTCACTGCGGTGCGGCGGCCCGTCCGAACCCGCTCCGCAACAGGGCCCGCAGAGTCGCCGCCGCGGCGCTCGACCGGTCACCGCGGTGCACCACCGAGATCGTCCGGCGGAACGCGGCGGGATCCAGCCTCCGTACGGACAGCGGCGTCGGCGACATCGCCGCGACCATCTCGGGAACCACCGCGATCCCGATGCCCGCGCTGACCAGGGCGCACACCAGCGCATAACCGGGCGACTCGCAGACCACCGCGGGCAGTGCGCCCGCCTCGGCCAGGGCACTCTCCACGCCGCGCCGCGGCGGATGCGTGGGCGCGCTGCTGATCAGCGGCCGGCCCGCGAGGTCCGTCACCGGAAGCCGCCCGCTGCCGTCGGCCAGGACCTGCCCGACGGCGGTGATCAGCACCAGTTCCTCGACCAGCAGGGGCTCGGCACTGACGCCCGAGGGCAGCGGCGTCGCGGCGGCCGGTTCGTACGCGTGCGTCAGCGCGAGATCGACCTCGCCCGCCGCCACCGCCGCCACCCCGCCCGGCGGCTCGTACTCCGTGACGACCAGCTCCACATCCGGGTGCGCCCGGCGGAAGGCGCTCAGCACGGGAGGCAGCAGATGGATGCCGGCCGTGGTGAAGGTGCCGACTCGCAGGCGTCCTCCGGAGAGTCCGGCGAGACGGGCCAGCTCGTGGCGGGCCTGGTCCATCTCGTCCAGGACCCGCCGAGCCCGGCCGGCGAGCAGCTCGCCCGCGGCGGTGAGACGGGCGCCCCGGTGGTGCCGGACCAGCAGCGCGGCACCGGCCTCCCGCTCCAGCTTGGCGAGCTGCTGGGAGAGCGCGGGGGCCGTGTAGCCCAGGCGGGCGGCGGCCCGGGTGATCGAACCGGCCTCGGCGACCGCCACCAGCGCCGCGAGCCGTGTCGGGTCGTACATTAAGCATTCCTTTTGGCAGACCCATAAGATTGCAAGTACATGCTAAAGGCTGTTCGGGTCCAGGGTGGAGCCATGGACGCCCAACTGACTGCCTTCCTCGGAGTCGCCGCCGCCATGGTCGCGCTGCCCGGAGCGGACTTCGCCGTCGTCGTACGCAACGCTCTCGCCTCGCGGTCGGCGGGGGTGGCCACCGCGCTCGGCGTCGCCGGGGGGCTGCTCGTCCACACCGCGCTCGCCGTCGCCGGGCTGGCCGCCGTGCTGGTGGCGGTGCCGGTGCTGTTCCGCACGGTTCAGTTCCTCGGCGGGGTGTACGTGCTCTACCTGGGCGTCAGCGCGCTGCGCTCGGCCCGGCGCCGCGACGGGCGGGCGCACGCCCCCGAAACCGCGGCGGACCGGCCGGACGGCGGGCAGGCCGCAGTCGGGGCCCGGCGCGCACTGCGCCAGGGCTTCCTGACCAACGCGCTGAACCCCAAGGCGCCGGTGCTCTTCCTCAGCCTGCTGCCGCAGTTCGTCCCTGCCGGGGCCGACCCGCTGCCCAGGACGCTGCTGCTCGCCGTGATCGTCGTGCTGCTCGCACTGATCTGGTTCCCGGCCGTGGCGCTCCTGGTGGACCGCCTGGGCCGGTGGCTGCGCCGGCCGCGTACCGCCCGGGCGATCGAGGGCGGCAGCGGCGCGGCACTCACCGCACTCGGTGCGGTGCTGGTGACCGGCACCCTGCTGCACTGATCCCAGGTGCGGATCATCCGGTGGCGGGGCACAGGCGTCAGCGGACCCGCCCGTAGAAGACGCTCTTCGTCCAGATCCTCTCCAGCCGCACCACGGCGCCGGTCTTCGGCGAGTGCCAGATTCTTCCGCTGCCCGCGTAGATGCCCACGTGGAAGATGCTGCGGCCGGAGTGGAAGAAGACCAGATCGCCACGTTGCCGCTTCGAGGCCGGGATGTGGCGGGTCTTGTTGTACTGCTGCTGCGCCGTACGAGGAAGCTTCTTGCCCACTCTTTTGAACGAGTAGAGCGTCAGCCCCGAACAGTCGAAACGGCTGGGGCCGGTGGCGCCCCACCGGTACGGCGATCCCTTCTTCGACGCGGCGATGTCGAGCGCCTTCAACGAATGAGTCGCGGCCTGGGCGTCGGTCACGGCGCCGGGGACGAACAGCGTGCCGCCGACGGCGGCGAGAGTCATGACCGAGGCCGTTGTGGCCCTGGCAAGCAGATACGGGACATGAACCTGCGCACTCATGCGCAACCCTTCGTCAGCCGCCTGTGAAGGATGACCTGTCGGGTTCGGGCTGGCGAAGTTGCCCGGCCGCACAAGGCGGCTTCACCCCGAGGGACAACCGGAGGTCCGGTCGGCCCGTTGTGCTCGGGTCCTCCACTCCTGCCGATCCACTCCTGTCGACCAGGCATCCGGGCGGCGGCAGGACTCGGCGTCCGCCCGGACCGCCCCGCCGCGGTGGCGGGGGCTTGTCGTCCCAGGGATCTTGACTCACCGACCGCCGGATTTCCGAGGTGAAACGGTGACATGTGAGGCTCATCACGACTGATCTGATCGGGTGGACAGGGGGTTTTACGGGGAGTTGCCGGGCCTCCCCTGCCCGTGCCGTACCAGCGGCGAAACGGGAGATTTCACCCATGGGCCACCTCGAAAGCGCAAGTTGAGCTGTCCCTCCTGCGAGGTGACACCTACGCCGAACGAGCGAGATAATTCGGTCCACCCGTCGGGCGTGTCGGCGCAATGGAGTTGATCAACTCGTCGGGGCCGGCGGCACGGTGACCCGCCCGGCGCGGCGCTCGCCGTCCAGTACCCGTAGCGCCCGCGTCAACGTGGCGGAGTGGATCCGGGCTTCACCCCGCTCGTGCATCAGTGCGAGCGCGTCCCGCAGCGCCGCGGCGTGCGAGGCGAGTGCCTGTGCGGCGCGCAGGGCCCGGTAGGTGTCGTCGGCGCGGGCCGGGTTGATCCGGCCCAACTGGTCGACTACCTCCAGATAGCGGTCGATGAACTCGCCCTCCGCGCGGGTCAGGGCGGGCAGCGGCGGGAACTCCGGTGGCTGCATCGGGGCTTCACCGCGCGACGGGCGGTGGCAGTGCGGGCCCGCGGCTCTGCACGATGTGGTCGATCAGCCCATAGGCCTTGGCGCCCTCGGCGTCGAGGATGAGATCGCGCTCGGTGTCGGCGGTGATCTGCTCGGCGGAGCGTCCGGTGTGGCGGACCAGCATGCCCGTCAGCGTCTCGCGCATCCGGGCCAGTTCCCGGGCCTCGATCTCCAGGTCGGACGGCTGCCCCTGCAACGGTTCGGCGAGTTCCGGCTGTTGCATCACGACCCGTGCGCCGGGCAGCGCGTGCCGTCGGCCGGGGGCTCCCGCGGCCAGCAGTACGGCCGCGCCGGCGCCCGCCTGGCCGAGGCAGAAGGTCTCCACCTCGCAGGTGAGGAACGCCATCGTGTCGTAGACCGCGGTCATGGCTCCGAACGAGCCGCCGGGGGAGTTGATGTAGAGCTGGATGGGCCGGTCGGGTGCGTCGTGCTCCAGGTACATGAACTGCGCGACCAGGTCGTTGGCCGCAGTGTCGTCGACCGGGGTGCCGAGGAAGACGACCCGTTCGGCCAGCAGTTTGGAGTACGGGTCGAGCGTGCGGGTCCCCTGGGACGTGCGCTCGGTGAACTCGGGCAGTACGTAGCGGGCGGCGGGGCGGTGCATGGCGAAGACCTCTCCTCCGGGGCGCGCAGGGGCCCGTGGGGGTGCCTGCGCGCGCTTCTGTGGAAAATGTACAGGACGTACAGAAGATTATGGTGAGGAGCGTGCCCTAGTGATCCAAGGGAAACAACAGATCAGACGCGGTTTCGCTCTTGGCTTGAGAGACGAAATCTGACAATCTCTCACACAGCAGGTCGAGAGGGCCCGTCCTTGAAGCCCAGCAGGGCCTCCAACTGCGCGGACGCCGACCGCATGTCATCGGCCGTCGGATGTACGTACACCCGCTTGGTGAAGCCGACGTTCGTGTGCGCTGCCCACGCCGCCAGAACCGTGTCCGGCACACCGTTCATCGCCAGGAACGTGAGACAGCTGTGGCGGGCTTCGTGCAGGCGTGTCAGCCTTCCGGGCCTTGCGCGGGACGGTGATGTACTCGGCGACGTTCCGGGCCACCACGCGGCGCCTGACGGCCAGCCGGAGGGCTGCGCACAGGCGGCCCAGCCCCGTCGGCCGTCGTCGTGCGCAGGCCGGTGCCGGCCCTTCCTCCGCGGCGCCGCGCCGACACCAGCAGCCAGGCGACCATCGACTTGACGTGCTCTTCCGTGCGCTCCTGCAGGCGCAGGTGGCCCGGGCGCATGCGTGGAGGCGGGGGTCGCCGCTCGGGCCGGCTTGGAACGGCAAGCGCATGCGGCGCTCGGTCTGGCCTGGTACGACATCGAGGAGCGGGCCGCCGGCGACCCGTCGGGCAGCAGCTTCGGGTCGGGGCACCTACGGGGCTTCGAAGGCGTGTGTGAGCTATACGTCGGTGATCCGGGGCGGGCGCACGACCGGTTCGAGGCGTCGGCGTCGGAGCTGGTCGCACCTCGGGAACGGGTGCAACGGGCGATCGTGACGACGGACCAGGCGCCGGCCCGTATCCGGATGGGTGACCCTCGGTCGGCCGCTGATCTCCTGCACGGGTGCGTTCTTGCCGCGAGGGGGCGCGCCCGCAGGACCGTCATCGGCAGTGCTCCGCCCGCGGCAGCAGGAGTCAGGCGAAGGTTCGGCGCAGATGCGCCGTCAGGCGTTCCGGTACGGCCGGGTGGAAGCGTCCGGAGAGGTAGCCGTCCGGGCGGATCAGGAGGGCCTCGCCGTCACGCGGCGCATAGGCGTCGCGGAACTCGCCCGCCGCGTCGCGCACCCGCGGCGGGCGCAGGCCGACCGGGCGGGCGTCCTCCGGCACCTCTGCGGCGGTGATCAGATAGGCGTCGAGCAGGCCGTGGGCAGCGCGATGCGCCGCGGCGGCGCAGGCCTCGAGCTGGGCGGCGCCGTCGCCCGAGGCGTGCTCCGAGTCCGCGAACAGCAGCAGCACGTGCCGCGGGGTGCGCAGCAGGTCGAACAGCCGTCGCGGGTAGGAGGCGAGGTCGCTCAGCAGGCCGCGGCAGTCCGGTGCCCGGTCGCCGGGGGCAGGACCGGCCGCGGGTGTGCCGTCCGCCGCCTGCTGCTGGACCAACGGGCTGTCCGGGTAGGCGACCAGCAGTTGGGCCTGGCGCCGCAGCAGCATCTCGGCGTCGTCCCCGTCGCTGCTGAGGCCGGTGCCGGCATGGCGGACGGTGCGGGCATGGTGGACGGTGCGGCCGACCACCTCCTGCGCGACCGGGTGGCGTTCGGCGTGATAGCTCTCCAGCACGTCGTCCGTGGCCAGACCGCGGACGGTCAGGGCCAGCTTCCAGGCGAGGTTGTAGGCGTCCTGCACGCCGGTGTTCAGACCCTGCCCGCCGATAGGCGGGTGGATGTGCGCGGCGTCCCCGGCGACGAAGAGGCGGCCGTTCCGGTAGCGGTCCACCATGCGGTGGCTGGTCCGGAAGGCGGACGACCAGCGCAGCGTGGAGGCGGTCGTCGGCTCCGGGGCCAGCCGGTCGAGCACGGCCTGGATCTGGCCGAGGTCCGGTCCGTGGCCCCCCAGGCCGAGGCCGATCCCATCCGGCGCGCTCGAGCCGCCTTCGCCCCCCGCTTGGGAGCCGGGGCGCAGCATCGACAGCCAGTACCGCCGAACGCCCGGCATCGGAATGCAGACGAGCATGTCGTCCATCGCACCGTTCGCGTCCCGGTTCACGGCCCGCATGCTGTAGCCGGCGGGCAGTTCCCAGTCGACCTCGACGTCGCCGATCATGTACTGCTCGGGGAAGGCGTCGCCCTCGAAGGTCAGCCCGGCCGCCTTGCGGACCAGGCTGTGCGCGCCGTCGCAGCCCACGACGTAGCGGGCGTGCAGACGCTCGATCCGGCCGTCCGCGTGCGCGAGGACGGCCTCGACCTCGTCCGGGCGCATCTCCACCGAGCGGAGCTCGGTCGCCCGCTCCACCTCCGTGCCGAAGCCGGCAAGATGCTCGGCGAGCAGCCGCTCGGTCGCGGACTGGGGCAGCGTGGCGAAGGGATAGGGGATCTCGGGCGACAGAGTCAGCTCGACCCGGGGGGCCGGCTTGCCGTCGATGAAGACCAGCTGGCCCAGGTGCGGCACCGCGTGGTCCAGCACCCCGCGGACCAGGCCCATGGTGTCCCACACCTCCAGCGTGCGGGGCAGGACGCCGATGGCCTTGGCATAGGGTTTCGGGACGGCCAGCCGATCGACGATGCGGCAGCCCACGCCGTGTCGCCGCAGCTCGGCCGCCGCCGTCAGGCCCACCGGGCCTGCGCCCACCACGAGTACGTCGACATCGGCCATGATCAGGCTCCCTCGTCGTCCGGCTTGCTTTCCGAGCCGTGTGCTGCACCAGGTTGCGCCGACCCGAAAGGGTTGAGGTTCCCCCGCAGTGCGGAACCGGAGAAATCAAAACCCTTTCTTTGCCAATAGCTTACCGAGCCACATGAGACGGCGTCTTGAACCGTGTCCTATGTGGGGTCGGCCCGTTGGCCTGTGTAGAGCGCCGCGGCGATACGGCGCCCCCCGGTCGGGCCGAGCTCCAACGTTCCGTCGTCCGTCTTGATTTCAGGCGGATGTCGCCCGAGTCGAGGGTGGTGACGGTGGTGGTGCCGTTCGCGTTCTTACGCGGCTGAGGGGCCACGATGGGCCGGTCCTGGCTCATGTCTGGTCCTCGACGATCGGCACGAGCAGCTTCCGCACGACACTCGCCCGAGCCGACTGCGGCAGGGACCGCAGCAGCACGATGACGGGGTCCGGGCGCATCTCCCCCGTGCGGTCCAGGACCCCCTGAATGCCGTAAGGGGATCGACTCGACCTCGACCACGGTCGGACCGAACGCCTTCAGTAGCACCGGAACCGGCAGCATCTTCACGTGGACGGTCAGATCGGCTGCGTCCAGGCCGCGCTGCTCCAGGTGGTCGGCCCGCGCCGCGGCCAGCCGCTCGTTCATCTGCCGCAGCGCGTGCAGGTGGGTTTCAGTCCGGCGAATCTCCGCCTCGACGTCCGTGGGCGTGGAGTAGCCCATCGCCTCGCCGTAGTTCGCGTTCGCCCGGTACGCCATGTACGGGACCTACGAGCCGTCCCTGTCGGTGGTGTGGGGCCACTGGCACCAGCTGGGGCACTCCTCAACGAGGACGCCGCCGTCCTTGAGCTGGTAGGTGGTGGTGCGGTCCTCGACCGGCGCGGCAATGAACGCGGGGGTGACGATGCCGCCGCACGGCTTGAACGTGGCGGGGGCGGAAGTGGAAGTACGCACGGTGATCTCCTCGAAGCAGAGCAGGTTTCGTGGGGCCCCGTCCGGCGGGCATGGACACACAGGCCGGGGCCGTCCCGAGACGGCGGGACACCGGGGTGGAGCAGGAGCAGGGAGGTCAGGCGGCTCTACCGTCTTGATCGGGTTGATCGAGCCGTTCGCAGGGTTGGGTAGCCCAGGGGTGCTGGGTGTGGCTATCAGGCGGCTGCCGTCTCGTGGCTCTCCTCGCTTCGCCGCCCGGCGCCCCACGACGACTCGGCCGCCGATTAAGGGCTTGCAGATCATTAACACGGTGTCTTGATCTTGATGCTGGTGTCGCCGGTCAGTGCGAGGACCCTGGCTTGGAGGACTGTGAGGGACGCGGGTGGGGTCTTCGCGGGCGGGATAGTGATGCCCTGGGCCTCGAGCAGTCTTCTGTTCTTGAGGAGAGTGCGGTGCATGGCCGTGCGGCTGCTGGCGAACAGTACGGCGAGTGGTTCCGCGGCCAGGGCGACCCGCAGGTGGAGCACGGTGGCCAGGACCTGTTCAGGGAAGGTAAGTCGGGGTGGGCGACCTCGCTGAGTATCCCCGTCGGGAGCCAACATTGTCGTGAGGTTGTCCAGTTGCTGGCGGGGCATCCCGGTCAGGGAAGGATCGGTCAGTAGGGCCTGGTCCCACTGTGTGTCAGCGGCCTGCGGGGCTCGTGCCGCCGGGATGGCAGGGCGTGTCTGGGGGTGCAGTGCATAGTTCCAGTCGGCGTGGAAGGCATGCCGGGTCAGCGGCAGGGCAGCCATCTCTGCGTCGCCGATCTTCACCCCGATGGGATAGCTGTTGGTGTCAAGCGCGGCTTTCACGCGCAGTCCGGTGCGGGTGGTGGTCGCTGCGATGCTGTTCACGATGACTTCGTGGCTGGTCAGCGGGCGGCCGCGCCAGTTCATGGTGATGTGCGAGAAGAGCCGGTGCTCGATCTTGTTCCACTTTGACGTGCCCGGCGGTAGGTGGCACACGGTGATGGTCAGTCCCGTTTCGGCGGCGAGCCGTGCGAGTTCGAGTTTCCAGGCCCGGGTGCGGTAACCGTTCGAGCCGCCCGCGTCGGCGGTGACGAGCAGTCGCGTCGCTTGCGGGTAGGCGGCCCGACCCTGGCCGCACCACCAGCGGCGGATCGATTCCACTGCGAATGCGGCGGTGTCGTGATCGGTGCCCACGTTGACCCAGCCGGTGTTCGCCGCGAGGTCGTAGATCCCGTACGGGACGGCCTTGCCCAGCCGGGGGTCGGCGAAGTCATGGACGTTCACCGGCGCCGGATCAGCCGCAGGCCGCCACTGGAGACCGTTGTTCTTGAACTCGCCGACGAGTTCCTTCTTCTTGGTGTCCACGCTGATCACCGGCTGGCCAGCGTCCCGGTGATCACGGGCCTGCTCGTTGAGATAGCGGAACTGGGCATCTCGGTCGGGATGTTGGCTTCCCTCGATGGTCTTGGCGTTGGCCTGCAGACTGAAGCCTTCCTCTCGCAGCAGGTCCGCGACGGTGTCCGCACTGACTTTGTGTCCGGTTCGGGCGAGTTCCCGCGCCAGAGTGCGGGTCGACTTCACCGTCCACCGCAGCGGCGACATCGGATCGCCTCGCTCGTCTGGCTCGACAAGCGTCAGGAGAGCCGGCCGCAGCCCCGGATCGAGATCTGCGACCCTCTTGCGGCCTCCGCCCGGCCGCCGCACTCTCCCCAGAGGCTCCTCGCCGGCCTCCAACTCGGACACGCCCTTGCGGACCGTGGTCTCACTCATCGAGGCCGCCCGCGCGACGGCCCGAACGCCACCGTGTCCCAGAGCACGGGCCTCTGCGGCCATCAGCAGCCGTCGTTGCCGCTCATCCAGATGAGGGAACAACACCTCGAACTTCATGGTGAGTTGGGCACAGGCCTCTTCCAGGATGCGCATACCACATCAACGAGCCAAGGGACGGGAAGCAACACCTTGATGATCTGCAAGCCCTAAGGGCTGTCCCGCAATTCCCGGCGGGCGCGCGACGACAGCTACGGCACCTCGCCGCGTTGTCGGAACGTCCACATACATCCAGTATGCGGACGCCCCTCCGCCTTGCGATGCACCGCATCTGACGCCGCGCGCTGATCCGCCAGGAATTGCGGGACAGCCCTTAGGGCGTGCCGGTAAACAACTTGCTGTCGAACACCCTGCTTGAGCAGCGGTGTCAAGGGCTACAACACGCAAGTTAATGCTCTGCACGCCCTTAGGAAGTGCGAACAAGTCGCTGAGTAGAGCAATGCCGGCGAGGTCGTCCGTGGCACGAACAGAACGAACACGCACGTCAGGAGCACGATGAGCCGCATATGGGCGGGGATCGACAGCGGCAAGGGCCACCACCACGGCCTCGCACTGGACCAGATGGCAAGACCCTGTTGTCGCGGCGGGTCGCCAACGACGAGCCGGAGCTGCTGCAGGTCCTGTCCTTGGTGACGGTGAACTGTCTGATGCGGACCCCGCTGCCACGGCGTCCGACCCCTACGGTGGCCGGAATTGACGAGTTCGCCCTGCTCAGAGGCCAGCGCTACGCGACGATCATCATCGATGCCGATACCGGACAGAGCGTTGAGGTCCTGCCCGACCACAAGAGGGCCACGGTCACCACCTGGCTGCGTGAACACCCCGGCATTCGCCTCATGTGCCGGGACGGTTCCGGCGGTTTCGCCCGGGCCACCACCGACGCCAACCCGGGAATCGTCCAGGTCGGCGACCGGTGGCAGTGCGCCATGAGGCGCCTTTTCGTATCCCCGACTCAGTCGGGAAGAATTCGGAAGGAAATTCTTGGGTCTGATGGCTTACCTAATCCGGAAACGGTGAGGGGACCGCAGCATGCCAGGAAAGTGACGGCCGGGCTCAGGCATTGGAGACGGGGCGTCGTGGGACCCGCGTGATATGGCGAAAGCTAGATTGCCTGAATCCCAATCCCCAGAAGATTGAAGGTCGAATCCACTGGAAAATGCCTGAAACCGGTGCCGCGCCCTGCGACGGCTTTGTGCCATGGTCGACGCAACCTCCGGAGCGCGGAGCGATGCCCAGTGAGGGCATTCAAGGGGATGAATGGGGCGCCTACCTCACGCTATTACGTACGACAAGGGCGAACATGGGATCGCCTAAGGGGTGAGATCTTCCTATGGCGACGGAAGTCCCGTAGTAGTCGCCGGAGTCACGACCGGCCAAGGAGGACGGGAAAGCCGTCCGCATCGAGCGAAGGGGGCCAGGTGATCGGACACTCAAGGATCGGGAGGTATGCGTAATGCAGAGCGTCGAAACGGTGCTGGGTGTCCTCCGTGAACGCGGCAGGCGTGGCCTGCCGTGCAGCGAATTGTATCGACAGCTCTTCAATCCGCAGTTGTATCTGCTGGCCTACGGCCGTCTGTACTCCAACAAGGGGTCAATGACACCGGGGGTCAACGGGGAGACCGTGGACGGCATGTCGCTGGGCAAAATCGAGCACGTCATCGACGCGCTGCGTCACGAACGCTACCGGTGGAGCCCAGCCAGAAGGGTCTATATCCCAAAGGGGCGGGGCAGCACGAAGCTGCGCCCGCTCGGCCTGCCGCCCTGGAGTGACAAACTCGTCGGCGAGGTGATCCGTCTGCTGCTTGAGGCGTATTACGAGCCGACGTTCTCCAACTCCTCGCACGGTTTCCGTCCCCGCCGGGGCTGTCACACCGCACTACGTGATGCGGCCAATACCTGGACGGGCACAGTTTGGTTTGTCGAGGGCGGCATCGCCCAGTGCTTCGATCGCCTTGACCATTCGGTCATGCTCCGAATCCTGGGTGAAAGAATCCAAGACAACCGGTTCCTGCGGCTGATGGGCAACCTGCTCAAGGCCGGATACATGGAGGACTGGGTCTGGAACGCTACGCACAGCGGGAGTCCGCAAGGCGGTGCAGTTTCACCGATCCTGTCAAATATCTATCTGCACAAGATGGATGAGTACGTCGAGAATATTCTGATCCCGGAATACACCCGGGGAAGAGTCAGGCAGCCGAACCGTGCCTTTCATCGGGTGTGGGCGGCCATAAGACGCGCAGGCAAGCGCGATGACCGCACCGAGGTGCGGGAGCTGCGCAAGCAACTTCGCAGTGTGCCCAGCATGGATACTCATGATCCTGGCTACCGGCGACTGCGATATACGCGTTACGCCGACGACACCCTCCTCGGGTTCGCCGGACCGAAGGCAGAAGCCGAGGAAATCAAAGAGCGGCTGGCACAATTCATCCGTGACGAACTCAGGTTGGAACTGTCGCCGGAGAAGACCCTCATCACGCACGCCCGCACCCAGGCGGCGAGGTTCCTCGGCTACGAAATCACCGTGCACCACAACGACCGCAAGATCACCGGCGGACGTCGTTCCGTCAATGGGGTCATCAGATTGCGCGTCCCTCGTTCGGTGGTATCTGCCAAGCAAGCCCAGTACATGAAGCGCGGCAAACCCGCGCGTCGGCCGGAACTGCTGAACCAG
This sequence comes from Streptomyces sp. NBC_01260, assembly GCF_036226405.1. Taxonomy (NCBI): domain Bacteria; kingdom Bacillati; phylum Actinomycetota; class Actinomycetes; order Kitasatosporales; family Streptomycetaceae; genus Streptomyces; species Streptomyces sp. NBC_01260. The sequence goes on from NZ_CP108464.1 coordinate 7,608,231, forward strand.
GACGATCACGTCATCCTCAGCACCTACGGGTCGGAGTACCGCGGCATCGTCCAGTACTACCTGCTGGCCGGCGACGTCTTTTCGACTCGCCCGGCTGCAACGGGTCATGGAGACCTCGATGCTGATGACGCTCGCCAACAAGCACCGCTCGCCGGTGTCGAAGATGGCCCGCAAGTACGCGGCCACCATCGAGACCCCGCACGGACTGCGCAAGTGCTTCGAAGCCCGGGTCGAACGCACCGGCAGGAAGCCACTGGTCGGACGGTTCGGAGGGATCCCGCTGCGACGGGACAAGAAGACGGTGATCAATGACCGTCGGCTGGCCCCGGTCAACACCAAACGCAAGGAGCTGGTCACCCGGCTCCTCGCCGGACGGTGCGAGTCCTGCGGGCAGATCAACGAGGTGGAAGTCCACCACGTCGCCAAGCTCGCAGACCTCGGACGATCAGGAACCCGGCCACCGTGGGCAGATCTCATGGCCGCACGACATCGCAAAGCCCTTGTGGTCTGCGGAAGTCGTCACGCGGACATCCACGGCAAGAAGCCCGCCCCAGCACTCACGGAGTAGTCACTGGAAAGCGACGTGCGGTGAAAGTCGCATGCGTCGTTTGGGCTGGGGGCCGTGGGAAAAGGACCTGCTCAGCAGGCACCTCGCCGACGGCCCACCAGTACCCTCTGGCACGGCCTGGCACGAAGCAGCACTGAAGGAGGTTGGCGGGCACGCCTCATGCTGGAGCAAGTACGGCCCACCACTGCCGCAGGGCAAGCGCGCGGATACCACAATGGAGCGCTGGCGGCAGATCCACGACCTCCTTGATCAGGGCGTCGGTCTGCTCGCCTGCGCCCGACGCCTGGACGTCTCGCTGAACACCGTCAACCGCTACGCACGCGCCGCCGAACCGGACCGCATGGTCCGCGCCCCCGTCTACCGGTCCAGTTGAAGCGGCGGGCGGACTCGGCATAGGCGATGGGGTCGCCGGCGGCCGCCGCGGTGACGACCTCCTCGGCGTCCTGGCGGATTCCCGTGCACCTCCTGTACGTCGTCACGAGTCGCTCAGCAGCGGCTGACGTCGATCCGGATCAGGTTGCGATTGCGGATGGCGTAGAACCTGCCGCGCTCGTCCACGGCGGCTCGCGGGATGCCGTACCAGTCGGCGTCGAGCGCGACCAGGTCGGTACGCGCGAATGTCTTCCGGTCGTAGCGGACGAAGTCTGAGCTGGACGCCCCGTATACATACCCCCGGTCGGCGAGCAGCGTCCCGTAGTTCGGCACCACCGGGCCGTGGTTGGCGGAGTGGATCACCTTTCGGGTGTGCAGGTCGATCACGAAGAAATCGCCCCTGAAGCACATGACGTACAGGTTCTGGCCGAGCACGGTGAGGCCAGTGATCCCGGTGGGCTTGGACTGCGGCGTCATCCGCCACAGCTCTCGCTTCCGGATCGGGTCCCACGCGACCAGGGTGCCGGCGGTGGCGGCGACGTTCTGGCCGCCGAGATAGGCCACGCCGTCGTGCGCCACGACGGCACGGATCATCTGGTCGTCATCGATCGGGTTGACGGCGACCGTGGTGGCGCCGTTTTTCGGGTCGAACGTCATCAGCGATCCGCCCAACTCGTAGTCGGACTGCAGCCCGATCATCATCAGTCGGTGACGATCGTCCCAGACGATCTGGTGCGGGCGGTTCTGCTCCGCCGGCAGATCGGCCAACTTGCGGGCCCATTCGTCGTCGATGTGCGGGTTGTACGCCAGGAGGCCGACCGCGTTGTACTGGGCGAGGTGGGCAGTGCCCCGGTGCAGCAGGATGTCCTTGGCTTCGCTCGTCGCCAGCACCCTGCTCTGTTTCCCGGTGCGCAGATCATGCCGTGCGACCGAGTTCGTCCCGCCGACGTACACGTTGTGCGTGTCGGCGGCTATCGACATCGCCAACTGGGGCCCGATCGGGGCGCCTGCCGCGATCAGGTCCCATGAGGTGTCCGAGCCCGTGCTCGGATCGACCTCGAAGATCAGGCCGAAGGCCGAGACGACGATTACCTTGTCGTCGCGGATCCACAGGCCCCAGATCTCGCCGAATTCCCCGTCCTCGGGCTTGATCTCGCGGAACGTACCGGTGCTCAACGTCAACTCGATCAGCGCGGCACCATTGAAGTACATCGTGTCGCCGAGCTTGCGCGGCAGCCTGAGGAAGTGCTGCTCACTCTGCACGAGTGTGTACTGGGTTGGGTCGTCGGCGTCCATGATGGCGACCGCTGCGCCGTCGTCGGTGGTCGAGCACACGTACAGCGTGCCGTCGTAGAGACCGATGTCGCGAACCTCTACTTGCCCCGTGAACTCCTTCGGCAGGATCGATGTGATCTTCTTCGTGGCGCGGTCCATGACAAAGAGTCCGGCCTTGGTGCTGGTCGGAGTGGCGCCGAGCGACGCGCCGGTGCCGATGTAGATCTTGTCCTGCGTGGCCAGCAGGCAGCGGATCATCGGTACGTTCGGATCGGGGATCGCGATCTCGGTGAGCTCACCGGTGGCCGGGTCGTACTGGCGCAGCTTGGGCTGGGGCTCTCGGCCGCCGAAGAAGATCTTGTTGTCCGGCGACGCACTGATCGCGTACGGATCGAGGCCGGGGATCGAGTGGAGATCCTCCTTGGGTGCGCCGGCCGCGGAGAGATCGAGCCGGATGAAGCCCGGGCCCGGGGCGGAGTCGTACTCCCGGATCGCTGAGTACAGATACCGCCCGTCCGGGTCGACGGCGAGCAGCTGTGTGCTGATCCCGGGCCCCTCGGTGACACTGGTGACCTTCTCGGTGTCGAAGTCGAAGCCGATGATCCGCATCGGATCGATGTTGCGCGAGGCGATGTACGCCTTGTTTCCCACCGGAATGGCAGCCGCGAGAGAGAAGTTGTTCACCCCCGGACCGAGGTCCGTGACCCGCACCCCTGACCTCGGCGTCGCCCTGGCGTCGGTCGCGGGGAGGCCGGCGACGGCCAGTGCACCCGCACCGACGGCCCCCCACTGCATCATCTGACGTCGTGTGATCGGTACGTCCTGCATGGTTGTGTGCTCCTTCGTCGGGTTCTGAGGATGCGCACGGGGAATTCATGGCCTTCCCCGTGGCCGGAGGGATCAGCCCGCAGTCCAGCGCAGGCCGCCCAGAAGGTGGCCGCGGAAGGCCGGGTCGGTGTAGGCGTCAACCGCGTGGCCCAGCGATGTGTAGAACGAGCGGCCGGCGCCTGACTCCTTGCACCACACCAGGGGGTGATCGGCGCCCATGCCGCCTCCCTCGTAGCCGGCTTCGTCGATGGTGGCGAGGACCTGCACGCCGGGGCGCCGCGGATTGCTCCGGAAGTCGTACCACTCGTCGTTCCAGTCCCACCGCGGCGGAAGATGGCGCATCGATGGATGGCTCCGGTCCTCGACCAGCACGGTGCCGGACTGGAAGTCCGGGTGGCCGGCGAAGCGTGCGCCGAGCAACTCCCCGTAGTACGGCCAGTCGTACTCGGTGCACGCAGCGGAATGGATGCCCATGAAACCGCCACCGCCCGAGGTCCAGCGCCGCAGCGCCAGCTGCCCGTCCGGGGTGAGCACCTCGCCCATGACCACACCGCGCGCCATGCCTTCGAGGTGAACCGATGTGAGCAGCACGACGGCGTCGATCGGATTGGCCCGGATCTGCTCCTCGATCTCCATGGCGGCGGTCCTGAGCTCGCCTGCCCCGTCCACACGGGCGGGCGCGGGGGCGTGCAGCGAGACGATGTCGGAGACGGCCAGCAGCTCGTCGGTGCTCGCGGTAGAGCCCGCCGATCTCCAGGACGCGCTTGTTGCGCACGAGGGCGGGGCGGAGTGGATGACATGGGGATCCTCAGGACGATGGCCTAGCGTTGGTGAAGACCGAGGGGTCCTCGGAGGTCTCCACGGTGAAGCCGTGCTCCTCGCCCAGCTCACGCAGAGCCGCCTGCCCGGCGGGGATCGAGTCGTGGCGGTAGGCCGTGGTGCGGGTGAAGACGAGAACGTCCGACAGGCGGTCGGTCTGGGACATCTGGCACTCCGGGTTCTGACGCGCAGGGCGGTCGCGGTGATTGGCACTCTCGTGTGGCGGGGACGGCAGTTGGGCGAGGCCCTTGTAGGCGGCGAGACCGGCTGGAAGACCCCGGGGTGCGTGACTACTGGGGCCACAGCATCGCGAAGCTGGCCGCCAAGTTCCGTGCCACGGACGGGGTCGTGGGCGGCGCCATCTGGGCTGCCATCGACGAGGTGTTCCATCTGCCGGACGGGCCGGTGGGATATGGCGAATGGGGCATCATCGACCTCTGGCGGCGCCGCAAGCCCGAGTTCTGGCTCACCAAGAAGGCCTACTCTCCGGTCCAGATCGCGGACGGGGTACTCACCGGTCTGACCCGCGGAAGGCCGATACGGGTCCCCGTCATGAACTGGCACGACCACAGCAACCTCGGCGAACTGACGGTGAGCTGGCGGGTCGGCAACCGGTCGGGCACCCTCCGCGGGGTCGACATCGCGCCCCGGAAGAGCGGCACGCTGACCGTTCCGGCCGGTGCCTGGTCCCCGGGCGACACCCTGCGGCTCACCTTCCGGCGCGGCACGGCGCTCGTGGACGACTACCGCTTCTCGCTCAACGCCCGGGCGAAGCCGTCGTTCCCGTCCGACCACGGCACAGTGCCCACGGTCGGGGAGAGCGCGGACACGATCACGGTCACGGGTGTCGACGCTCCGTTCACGGTGGTGTTCGACAAGCACACCGCACGGCTCACCGAAGCGACCGCTGACGGAACCGTGGTCCTCACCGGGGGGCCGGAGCTGGTGATCTCCCGTACGGTACCCGGTCAGTGGGTGGGGGAGTCGGCGAGCGTGGCCACCGCCGACGGTCAGGTGACCGTCACCCTGACGGGGAGGTTCGGCACCATCAGCACCACGATCAGGATGGCCGTGAGCCCCCGTGGCCTGCTGACCACGACCTACACGATCGCCAACCCGCCCTCCGGTCAGGTCAGCGACGTCGGCGTACGGTACGTCCTCGCCGACGGCACGGACACCCTCAGCTGGCAGCGGGACGCCCAGTGGACGGTGTACCCCGATGACCACATCGGCCGGGCCTCCGGCACCGCGACCCGCGGCCGGCCCGCCGGTGCCGACGGATACCGCACGAAGCCGGACTGGTCGTGGTCCCAGGACACGCACAGCTACTTCCTGTTCGGCAAGGACGGCGCCGCACACTGGACCAATGACTTCCGCAGCACCAAGGCGCAGGTCAGGGTAGCCAGGGCCACCACGGGGCAGGCAGGCCCGGGAGTGCAGGTCGAGTCGGACGGCGACGACTCGGTCCGGCTCGCACCGATGGAGCCGGCCCTGATCGACGACGCCTCCACGGACATCGTCTACACCGGCGCCTGGACCCATGCGGACGCGAGCGCGGGCTACACCGCCGGAGACCTGTTCGGCACGGAGTCCTTCACCGATGCGGCGGGAGCGACGGCGGAACTGACGTTCACGGGTACCGCGGTCGGCCTCTACTCCGCCCGGGCCGACAACCTCGGCATCGTGAAGATCTCGGTGGACGGTGGGCCCGCGGAGACCGTCGACCTCTACGGACCGGGCAAGGTTCCGGCCCAGCTCGCCTTCCGGAGCGCATCATTGGCGTACGGTCGGCACACCGTCAAGGTGGAGTGCACCGGCACCAAGAACGCCTCGTCGAAGGGGGCCTTCGCGCTCATTGACGCGTTCCAGGTGGTGGAACCGGTCATCGACAACGCTTCGGAGAAGGTCGTCTACAAGGGGTCATGGACCCATGCGGACTCGACCGGGACAGGGTCGGACGGCGACCTCGGCAGCACCGAATCCTTCAGCAGAAGCGCGGGTGACACGGCGACCGTCAGGTTCTGGGGCACGGGCGTCCGCGTCGTCTGTCCCAAGGGACCGAACCAGGGCATCGCGGAGATCTCCGTCGACGGCGGTCCCGCCACCGAGGTGGACCTCTACGCACCGGGCAAGCGGTTCCAGCAACGGGCGTTCGAGCGCACCGGTCTGACCGAGGGCGAGCACATCGTCCGCGTGCGGGTGACCGGCCGCAGGAACGCCGCTGCCACGGATGCCCATGTGGTCCTCGACGCGTTCGAGACGCTGACGAGCGACCTGTTCCCGCACCGGGCTCCCGGAGTCGCCCTGATCGTCAGCGCCCGCATCAACTACCCGGACCTGGCCTGGGGCAACTACATCGATCCCGCGATCACGCTGCCGGCCGGCTGGAGCGGCACGGCACGGGTGCGACTGCTGCCCTGACAGCTGTCCGGGCGGCGCCAACCGTCCCGGACCGCTCACCCGGGTCGCAACCGACCCGGGTGAGCGGTCCGGGACGCCTCACAGTCCGAGGTCGTGACCGGTCTCCGCGAGGTGGGCGGTCATGGCCTCGGCCGCACGGTCCCCCTCGCCGGCGGCGATCGCGTCGGCGATGCGCCGGTGCGCCTCGACCGTGGCCTCCTGCCCCGCGCCCCGGCGCTCCCGGCCGTGGTAGCTCGCCCTGCGGGAGTCGAGCAGGATCCCGTTCATCGCCGTGAGGACGAAGGAGAAGAGGCCGGATGCCGCCAGTTCCGCCACGGCCTGATGGAAGGCGAGGTCCGCGGCGATGAACGCCTCCCGGTCACCGGCCGCGCCACCCATCGCGTCCAGTGCGCGAACTACGTCCGTCATGGAGCCCTCACCCGTGGCGACCCGCACCGCGGCGCGCCGTGCGAGCTCCGCCTCGATCACGCGCCGGGTGTCGAGCAGGTCCACCATGTCCATCGAGTTCTGGCTGAGGCGGAAGTCGATGATCTGCTCCAGGACAGCGGGAGCGGGGACCGCCACACGTGCACGCCTGCCCTGGCTGGAGACGAGGACACCGCGGGCGACCAGGGTGCGGATCGCCTCACGCACGGCAAGACGGTTGACGCTGTGCCGCTCGGCGAGTTCACCCTCGGCCGGGATCTCGTCACCCGCGCGCAGACCGCGCAGCGTGATCTCGCCGATGATCTCCTGCGCCACGTGGTGGCTCAGTGTCGTCCGCCCGATCGTCATGCGCTCACTCTCTCACCTTCCGGAAACACGGTCCGGGCCGTCTTCCGATTCCGAACCCCTGATCTCTTGGCAGCTTAGCTGCTAAATTCGGTCGTGCCCGCATCCGAGCGACACGCCGAACGAGGCCCCGCGGCGCGGAATCGCCCGGCCGCCCTGCGGGCTTCGTGACCCACCTCGACGGCACCCCGCGCCACGCGCGGAACGGAGGACCGACATGACTGATCTGACCGGCGAAGTAGTACTGGTGACCGGTGCTGCCCGAGGCATCGGTGCGGCCGTCGCCACCATGGCGGCGGCGGCCGGCGCACGGGTGGGAGTGCTGGACATCGACGGCGGGGGCGCGCGGGAGACCGCGGCCCTCATCGGTCCGGCAGCGGCCTGGGCGGCATGCGACATCACCTGCGAGGACCAGGTCCATGACGCGGTGACCGCCTTGCGTGAGGAACTCGGCCCGGCTACCGGACTGGTCAACAACGCGGGGCGGAACTCCTACGCCGACGTGGTCACCATGACCACCCAGCAGTGGGACGAGGTGTTCGGGGTCGACCTCAAAGGGGCGTGGCTCATGGCAAGGGCCGTCCTGCCGGCCATGACGGCCCAGGGGCGGGGCGCGATCGTGAACATCGCCTCGATGCACGCCACGATGACCTGTCCCGGCATGTTCCCCTACGCCTCGGCCAAGGCTGGCCTGGTCGGCCTGACCCGCAGCATGGCCCTCGAGGTGGGACCGAAGGGAGTCCGGGTCAACGCGGTCAGCCCCGGCTACATCGAGACCGATCTCCTGGCCGAGTACTTCGACCAGGAGAAGCCCGAGGTGCGCCGGGAGGCGGTGGCCAAACATATCCTCGGCCGGCTCGGCACCCCCGACCAGGTCGCCTCCGTGGTCGCCTTCCTCCTGTCCGACGCCGCAGGCTTCGTCACCGGTGCCGACTGGGCCGTCGACGGAGGCGTGTCCGCCCGGTTCGCCTGAGAAGCGGAAGCCGGATCCCGCCGCGGTGCGGCGGCGCTCAGAGCATGGCGGTGCGGGAGCTACGGGTGTTGGTGACCGTCACGGTCGCGGTGTCCGAGCGGTAGCGATCCTCGGACCATTCGACAGGGGTGCCGCGCTTTCCGAGGACCGGTTCGAAGTCCTTCCGAGCCCGTGCGGTCTCGGCCCGATCGCGTCATGTGAGGCGTCGATCCCCGCTGAGACCCGCCAGGATCCAGGGCGACCAGAAAACTCTTCGTCTCGCCTCGTCTCACACATCTCTCACAAACGAGAGCGCACGGGAGCACGCGAGAGCCTGTGACCTGGATAATCGCTGCCGCTACGGACCAGGGCGAACCAGGTGGACATTACATAGGCTAGGGAGCATGGCCTACGAGATTCCGGTGACGCAAGCCCGAGCTGAGCTCGCCGAACTGATCAACCGTGTCGTTTACGGCGGTGAGCGAGTGGTGGTGACGCGGCACGGCAAGCCGCTCGTGGCGTTCGTATCGGCCGCTGACCTGGAGCGACTTGAGGACGAGGAGGCGGCGGAGCAGGAGCAGGTGATCAGCTCGGTCTCCTCGATCAGCTCCTTGTCGTCCGCTCCGGGTGAACGCCATCGCTTCGGTATCGCCGCGGAGCACCGGGGGCAGCAGAGTCCGGGGGACTGATACGGAAATGCCGTGCACCCCCGCCCGTGGAGGGCGGCGGGGCACGGCTCTTCCGTGCGGTGTGTCAGCCGGCCAGTGCGGGGTGACGCTCGGGTGCGGCGGCGGAGTCCGCCTTCCTGGCCCTGCGCCGGCCGCCGATGACCACCGCGGTCAGTCCCAGCACGGTCCACAGGGTGAGGGTCAGGAGTGCTCGGCCCGCCGCGTTGCCGTCGAAGAACGCGACGGACCGCAGCAGCGATCCGCCCGCACCCGGCGGCAGCCACTGGCCGATCGTGCCGACCGGCCGGGGGAGGAGCTCGGGAGCGCTGGTGACGCCCGAGAAGGGGTTGCCCACCAGCACCATCAGCAGCGACCCCAGCCCGACGCCCGCTGTTCCGATCAGCGCGGCGAGCCCGGCCACCGTCGCGCCGATCGCGAGCACGGTGAGTCCGAACGCGCCCGCCTCACTCCACCAGTCGCCGGTCAGGACCCCGAGCCAGCTGTCCGTGAGCGCGGCGGACACCATCCCCACGAGGGCGGCGACCCCGAGCAGGGCCGCGGCCGCCCGGCCGCCGCGCAGGCCCAGCATGGTCACCGCGGCTCCGGCGGCCACGCCCGCGATAGCCAGGGGCAGGATGCTCGCGCCGAGGACGCTGCCGCGCGGATCCGTGGCCGGCGCCGCCACCGCGTCCGTGACCGGGACCGGGGCGCCGTCCGGGGCCTGGGCGGTGACCGCGTCGTGCAGCAGTTGGGCGACCACCGGGCTCGCCGCGGACGCGGTCAGTAGCGCGGGGCCTTTCGCGGTGACCGCCACCGCCCCGTATACGGACCGGTGCTCGATCGCGGTGCGGGCGGCGGCCTCGGAGTCGTACCGGTGGATCTCGAAGGCGCCGTCACGCTCTTCGAGCCGTCCTTGGAGCTGGTCGGCGGCCGGACCGGAGCCGACGACGCCGACGGGCAGCTCGCGCGGGGCCATCCGGGCGGCGGGCCAGGCGAAGGCCCAGAGGGCGAGGGCCACCACGGCGGGGACCAGGAGGACGACCGCCACCAGGCGGCGGTTGGGGGCAGTGGGCATGGCGGAGGGCTCGATTCAAAGAGAATGATCGTTCGTTTTAAATGAGGGCCTCACTGTCCCGCCATGGCTGGGGCTTGTCAAGAAGGAACGTTCGTTTTAGATTGAGGGCATGGCCCGTGTATCCCAGGAACACCTCGATGCCCGCCGCCGGCAGATCCTCGACGGCGCCGCGCGCTGCTTCGCCCGCGACGGGTTCCACGGCACCTCGATGCAGGACGTGCTGAAGGAGGTCGGGCTGTCGGCAGGTGCGGTGTACCGCTACTTCAGCGGCAAGGAGGATCTGATCGCGGCCATCGCGGGGGAGGCGGTCGCCGGCGTCCGGCAGGCGTTCGAACGGGCCACCCAGGTCAGCCCGCCGCCCACGCCCGATGTTCTGATCGGCCGCGTGGTGCGCACCCTGTTCGCCGAAGGTGTGGACGGGGGGCGCGGGCTGGACCGGCAGGCGTACGCCGGGCTGATCGTGCAGGTGTGGTCCGAGGCCCTGCGCAGCGACCGGCTGGCGGCCACTCTCATCGAGGCGTACGAGGGGCTGCGGGCGTCCTGGTCCGAGCTGGTCAGGGCGTACCGGGAGCAGGGCGTGCTCGCCGCCGATGTGCCGGACGAGCGGGTCGCCCGCACACTGATCGCCGCCGCTCAGGGGTTCATCGTCCAGATGGCCATGTTCGGTGACCCCGGGCCCGAGACCATGGAGGACGGTCTGCGGGGGCTCATGGCCATGGATGTGCAAAAGATCAGTTAACGCGCCGGAAAAACTTCGGCTCTAACGTGCAATACCTCGCCGCGCGGCACCGGTTCGGCATTCAACAGTCTGTTGAGGGCGGCTAGTGTCGCGCTGCGCCCAGGGCCGGTACTGGGCGGACGACTGTGAGGTGGACACGTGCAACTGACCCCGCACGAGCAGGAACGTCTGCTCATTCACGTAGCCGCGGATGTGGCGGAGAAGCGCCGCGCCCGCGGACTGCGGCTCAACCACCCGGAGGCGGTGGCCCTCATCACCTCCCATCTGATGGAGGGTGCCCGCGACGGCCGTACGGTCACGGAGCTGATGGCATCCGGGCGCAAGGTGCTCAGCCGTGACGACGTCATGGACGGCATAGCCGAGATGATCCATGACGTGCAGGTCGAGGCGACCTTCCCGGACGGCACCAAGCTCGTCACCGTCCACGATCCGATCGTCTGACGGGCCGCCGATGATTCCGGGCGAGATCCTGTACGCGGACGGACCGGTGCCGCTCAACGCGGGCCGGACCGTCACCCGCCTCATCGTGCTCAACGCGGCCGACCGGCCTGTCCAGGTCGGCTCGCACTACCACTTCGCCGAGGCCAACCCCGGCCTGGAGTTCGACCGTACGGCAGCCCGCGGGCTGCGGCTGAACATCGCCGCCGGCACGGCCGTCCGCTTCGAGCCCGGCATACCCGTCGACATCGAACTCGTCCCCCTGGCCGGACGGCGGATCGTCCCGGGCCTGCGCGGCGAGACCGGAGGTGCTCTCGATGGCTGAACTCCATCGCGCCGTGTACGCGGACCTGTTCGGTCCCACCACCGGCGACCGGATCCGTCTCGCCGACACCGATCTGCTCGTGGAGATCGAGGAGGACCGCTGCGGCGGCCCCGGACTCGCGGGCGACGAGGCGGTGTTCGGCGGCGGCAAGGTGATCCGCGAGTCCATGGGCCAGGCGCGCACCACCCGCGCCGAAGGCGCCCCCGACACGGTCGTCACCGGCGCCGTCATCATCGACCACTGGGGCATCGTCAAGGCGGACATCGGCATCCGCGACGGCCGGATCACCGGGATCGGCAAGGCAGGCAACCCGGACACCATGGACGGCGTCCATCCGGAGCTGGTCATCGGTCCGGAGACCGAAATCGTCGCGGGCAACGGGAAGTTCATCACCGCGGGCGCCATCGACGCGCATGTGCACTTCATCTCGCCGACCCTCATGGACCAGGCACTCTCGTCCGGCATCACCACGCTCGTCGGCGGCGGTACCGGTCCGGCTGAGGGCACCAAGGCCACCACCATCACCCCGGGCCCCTGGCACCTCGCCCGGATGTTCGCGGCACTGGAGGCGTACCCCGTCAACATCGGTCTGCTCGGCAAGGGCAACACGATGTCCCGCGAGGCCATGCACTCCCAGCTGCGGGCAGGGGCGCTCGGGTTCAAGATCCACGAGGACTGGGGGGCGACACCCGCCGTCATCGACGCCTGCCTCGGCGTCTGCGAGGAGACCGGTGCCCAGCTGGCCATCCACACGGACACGCTCAACGAGGCCGGGTTCGTCGCCGACACCCTGGCCGCCATCGCCGGGCGCTCCATCCACGCGTACCACACCGAAGGGGCGGGAGGCGGGCACGCGCCCGACATCATCAGTGTCGTCTCGGAGCCGTACGTCCTGCCCAGCTCCACCAACCCCACCCGGCCGCACACCGTCAACACCATCGAGGAACACCTCGACATGCTGATGGTCTGTCATCACCTCAACCCCGCCGTGCCGGAGGACCTGGCCTTCGCCGAATCACGGATCCGGCCCTCCACCATCGCGGCGGAGGACATCCTCCACGACCTCGGCGCCATCTCGATCATCTCGTCCGACTCCCAGGCGATGGGCCGCATCGGGGAGGTCGTCCTGCGCACCTGGCAGACCGCGCACGTGATGAAGAGGCGTCGCGGCGCGCTGCCGGGCGACGGGCGTGCGGACAACCGCCGAGTCCGTCGCTATGTCGCCAAATACACCATCAACCCCGCGGTGGCCCAGGGCCTCGACCAGGAGATCGGCTCGGTCGAGATCGGCAAGCTCGCCGATCTGGTGCTGTGGGAACCGGCGTTCTTCGGCGTGAAACCGCAGACCGTCATCAAGGGCGGCCAGATCGCGTACGCGCAGATGGGCGACGCCAACGCCTCCATACCCACCCCGCAGCCCGTCCTGCCCCGGCCCATGTTCGGCGCCGTCGGCCGGGCCCCGGCCGCCAACTCGTTCAACTTCGTGGCAGCGGCGGCGATCGAGGACGGGCTGCCGGAGCGGCTCGCACTCGGGAAGCGGTTCGTCCCGATCACCAGCACCCGGGGGGTCGGCAAGGCCGACATGCGGGAGAACGACGCGCTGCCACGGGTCGACGTCGACCCCGACAGCTTCGCCGTGACCATCGACGGCGAACCGGTCGAACCGGCACCCGCTGCCGAACTCCCCATGGCCCAGCGCTACTTCCTCTTCTGAGAACGGTCCCCTGATGAGCCGTGCAGCCCTGCTCGTCCTGGCCGACGGCCGGTTCCCCGCCGGCGGCCATGCCCATTCCGGTGGCGCGGAACCGGCCGTCGGGGCGGGACGCATCCGCAACGCCGAGGACCTCGCCGACTTCTGCCGGGGCCGCCTCCACACCACCGGGCTCACCGCCGCCGCGCTCGCCGCGGCGGCCGCCCACGGGCACGACCCGCTCGCCCTCGACGAGGCCGCCGACGCCCGCACCCCCTCGCCCGCGCTGCGCGCGGTGGCGCGCAGGCTAGGCCGCCAGCTGATGCGGGCGGCCCGCGCGACCTGGCCCAGCGGCGAACTCGACGCGCTCGCGCAGGCCCGTCCGCGAGGCGTCCACCAGCCCGTCGTGCTGGGTCTCACCGCCCGCGCGGCAGGGCTCGGGCCGGAGGACGCCGCGCACTGCGCCGCGTACGAAGCGGTGAGCGGACCGGCCACGGCGGTGGTCCGGCTGCTCTCCCTCAACCCGTTCGACGCCACCGCCGTCCTCGCCCGGCTCGCCCCCGAACTCGACCACGTCGCCGAACTGGCTGCCGCCGCAGCCTGCGGAAGCATCGACGAACTGCCCGCCGCGTCGGCCCCGTTGCTCGACATCACCGCCGAGGCCCACGCCGGATGGCCGGTCCGGCTGTTCGCCTCGTAACCCCGCCCGCAGAAGAACTCGTTGACCCGAAACAGCACAGGAGCCGCACCATGCACCTCGATCACTCCCATCCCGGCCCGGCCGCTGTCGGCGCCGACGCCGCACGCCCCGACGGCACCCGGCGGGCCCTGCGCATCGGGCTCGGCGGACCGGTCGGCTCCGGCAAGACCGCGACCGTGGCCGCGCTCTGCCGCACCCTGCGCGACCAGCTGTCCCTCGCGGTCGTCACCAACGACATCTACACCCGCGAGGACGCGGCGTTCCTGCTGCGCAACGCGGTACTGCCGCCCGAGCGGATCCAGGCCGTCGAGACCGGCGCCTGCCCGCACACCGCCATCCGCGACGACATATCCGCCAACCTCGAAGCCGTCGAGGACCTGGAGGACGCGGTGGGGCCGCTCGACCTCATCCTCGTCGAGTCCGGCGGCGACAACCTCACGGCCACCTTCTCCAAGGGGCTCGTCGACGCCCAGATCTTCATCATCGACGTGGCGGGGGGCGACGACATCCCGCGCAAGGGCGGGCCCGGTGTCACCACCTCCGACCTGCTCGTGATCAACAAGACCGACCTGGCTCCCTACGTCGGCTCCGACCTCGGCCGGATGGCCCGCGACGCCGCACAACAGCGGGGCGAACTGCCCGTCCTGTTCACCTCGCTCACCTCCGGCGAAGGCGTCGCACCCGTCGCCGACTGGGTGCGGGGGCAGCTCGCCTCCTGGACCGCATGAGCGTCCGGGCCACCGCCCGCATCACCGCCGTACGCGACAGCCGCGGCGCGACCTCGCTCCCCGTCCTGGAGAGCGAGGGGCCGCTCGCCCTGCGTCGGACCAGGGCCGTGTCACCCGGCTCGGCCCGCGTCACCGTGGTCGGCGCGATGAGCGCGCCGCTCGGCGGTGACCGGCTCGCCATCGAGGTGCGCGCCGATCCCGGCGCCCGGCTCGCCGTCGACTCGGCCGCGGCCACACTCGCCCTGCCCGGCCCCGGGCCGGGGACCGGGGCCGCCCGCTACGAGGTGCGGCTGAGCGCGGGGGAGGGGGCCGAGCTCAGCTGGCTGCCGGAACAGCTCATCTCCGCGCACGGCAGCGAACTGATCACGCGGACCACCGCCGAACTCGCGCCCACCGCACGGCTGGTGCTGCGCGAGGAGCAGATCCTCGGCCGCCACGGAGAGAGCCCCGGCACCCTCCTCAGCAGGCTCACCGTCCGCCGTGCCGGGCGCCCGCTCCTCGACCAGCAGGTGGCCTACGGGCCCGGGGCCCCCGGCGGCTGGAACGGCCCGGCCGTGCTCGGCGGCCACCGCGCCGTCGGGCAACTGCTCGTCGTGGAGCCGTCGTTCGACGACCGGAGCCCGGAAGGCAGGCTGCTGGGACCGACCGCCGTGCTCACCCGCCTCGCCGGCCCCGCCGTGCTGGTGACCGCGGTGGCCGCCGACGCGAGGGAGCTGCGGGCCGTGCTGGACCGTGCGCACGACGAGCTGACGGCCGCCGTGGCCGGCTGAACACCGCTGAGCGCGGCCACCCTTCTGGCGCGCCACGACGACGCGACATGACGGGCGGCCCGGCAGCGCTCCACGGACCGTGAGCGCTCACCCCGTACGGTCGTACCGCTCCAGCCAGGCGTCCTCCGCCGCGTAGTCGAAGAGCCCCGCGCCGTACGCCCGCGCCATGGCGGGGTAGGCGTCCGTCCAGTCGCGCCCCGCCAACCGCGCGGTGATCCACTCGACGGACTCCGGGAGCGACTCTGCATAGCCCGTCACCGGCCGGTAGCCGAGCTCTCGTTCGGCGGCCGTCAGGTCGTACACGATGGGGTGCGGGGCGCCCCAGGGCGACAGGCCGACCCCGTCGGGCGCGGCGGCGCCCGGCATCAGCACGGTCTCGGTCTGCCGTCCCAGCACCGCGTCGACCGCTTCGCCGATCTCCGCGACCGTAGGCGCCTGCGGATCGGCGGCGTTGAGCACCCGGGAGCCGGGCCGCAGGGCGGCCAGCCGGATCAGCTCGGCGGCGTTGGCGGCATGGAGCGGATGGAAGCGCGACCTTCCCCCGTAAGCCAGCACGCGCCGGGCGCGGCCGTCCAGAGCGCGTTTCACGAAGTAGAGCTCGCGCGGTGAGCGGCAGTACGGACCATGGACCGCACCCGCCCGCAACAGCGTGACGGGCAGCGCGTCACCGGCCGCGAGGAGATCCTGTTCCAGCCGGATCTTCCGGGTCCC
The DNA here is from genome assembly GCF_036226405.1 of Streptomyces sp. NBC_01260. Classification (NCBI taxonomy): domain Bacteria; kingdom Bacillati; phylum Actinomycetota; class Actinomycetes; order Kitasatosporales; family Streptomycetaceae; genus Streptomyces; species Streptomyces sp. NBC_01260. Next base: position 7,624,081 of record NZ_CP108464.1, read on the forward strand.
GTACGTGGTCTCGCCCGGTGGGACGGTGGGCTGCGACTCAGGGATCGGCACCGGGTAGCACGGCGACCCGTCGGGTTCGCCCTGCGTATCGAAACTGCGGCCGCGGTCGTCCTCGTACACCGCACCGCTGGAGACGACCACGGCCGACCCGATCCGGTCCGCGAGGTCCGTCAGCTGCCGGGCGTGCTGCCGCCCGTACGCCACCATGTCGACCAGTACGTCGCAGCCGTCGCCGAGCGCCGCCGCGAGCGCGCCCTCCTCGTCGCGGTCCAGTGCCGCCGTGCGTACCCCCTCGTCCCAGCGCTCGTCACGGCCGCCGCCGCGCGAGGCCGCGGTCACCGTCCAGCCGTCCTCGACGAGTGAGCGCACCGCGGCCCGTCCGATCTGGCCCGTCGCTCCCAGCACCCATGCGTGTCCCTTGCTCATGAACCGCACGCTAGGGGGAGTGCGGAGCCCGGACCAGCGGGGTTCACCGACCGCGAATCCGCCGTCAGCGTCGCAGTTTCGGGAACTTTCCCGGGCGTTGTGCCTGCTCGGCGGCCTTCACCTTGGCCGCGTACTCGTCGACGTACTCCTGGCCGGAGAGGCCGAGGATCGCGTACATGATCTCGTCGGTGACCGCCCGGACCGCCGCCTTCTCGTTCTCCAGCCCGGCGTAGCGGGAGAAGTCCAGCGGCTCACCGAAGCGGATGGTGACCTGCTTGATCCGCGGGACGACCTTGCCGGGTGGCTGGATCTCGAACGTGCCGACCATGGCGCACGGCACCACCGGCACCTGTGCCCTGATCGCCATGACCGCGACCCCGACCTTGCCCTTGTAGAGCCGTCCGTCGTGCGAACGGGTGCCCTCCGGGTAGATGCCCAGCAGCTCGCCCCTGCTCAGCACCCCGAGCCCCTCGCGGATCGCCGCCTGCCCCGCCTCCTTTCCGGACCGGTCGACCGGGATCTGGCCGGCGCTCCGGAAGAACGCGGCGGTCAGCCTGCCCTTCACACCGGGGCCGGTGAAGTACTCCGCCTTCGCGAGGAAGGTGATACGCCGTTTGATGATCGCGGGCATCAGGAAGTGGTCGGAGAACGACAGATGATTACCGGCCACGATCGCCGCACCGTCCGCCGGAATGTGCTCCGTGCCCTCGATGACGGGGCGGAAGAACAGCCGCAGCAGCGGCCCCAGGACGACGTACTTGAGCAGGTAATAGAACACGGGGCGGCTCCCAGTTCGGCCGGATCGGCTCCACAGCTGCGTTTTGCCAGGTCAGCGGAGACCTCAGCAGAGGACACCTTATGTGCAGCCGTCGTCCCGTCTACCCGTACTCGGGCGGGTCGATGCCGCAAGTGCCTCGTCCGGCGCGATGGATTCGAGGCGGCGGACACCGCGGGGCGGGGCGCCCACCCGGGGCCGTACCGGCGGTCAGGCGGAGCGGCGCTGTTCGTGGACGGCCTTCATGAGGTCCTCGATGGCGGACCGGGCCTCGACGTCGCGCTCTTCGTCGATCGCTTCGAGCGCGGCGGCCGCGGCCTCGCGGATGTGGTGCGGGAGGTTGTCGGCGGCCGTGAGCCGGTACGCGGCCTGGCGGCGCGCCGTGCGCTCGGCGGGGTGCACCGCGTCGGGGCCGGAGAGAGGGAAGACGGAGACCCCGTAGGCGGATATCCCCAGCACCACCATCTCCCCGATCGCGTCGGCGTACCCGCGCGCGACGGCCTTCCCCCGGTCCTCCTTGATGGTCGTGATCATTCGGCGGCGCGACAGGACCGTGCCGAGCGCTGCGCCGCCTCCCAGCGAGAGGCCGCAGGTGACGGCGAGGAACGGTCCGTCCCAGACGAAGCCGGTGAGTGCTCCCAGTCCCGCGAGGGCGACGGTCCACGCGGCCGCCACCCGATGGCCTGTCGTCTCCGGTGCGGTGTCCATGGGGGGAGTGTGCCATCCGATGACGACAGAACCGGGGCCGGGTGGCCTGCCGTCGCGGCGCGACGCGCGGCCCAGGAAGAGCGCCACACGGCCGAGCGGACCGCGGCGGCCCTCGCGGAGACGAAGGCGGCGGCCGCCGAGGGCATCGATCCGGTGCTGGTGGCGGCGACCCTGCGCACCCTCCTCGCCGTCCTGGACGCCGACCGGGCCCCCGGACCGGTGGCCCTCACCGCCGCCGGGACGAGGCCGTGAGCCGCGCGAAGGAGAACAGCATCGCCACCGTGGCCGTGCGCCGCACCGTCCACACCGGCGCCATCGGCCACTCCGTGTCGAGGATCGCCGGGCAGGGCCTGATCGGCATCGGCTTCGTCTCCGGGATGCCCAACACGGTCTACACCGGGGTCAAGGGTGCCGCCGTGGCCACCAGCCCCCTCGCCATCGCCGTTCCCGCCGGGCACCGGGACCCGCTGCTCCTCGACATGGCCACCGTCACCATCGCCCTCGGCAGGATCCGCCGGGCGAGGGCGAGCGGGACGCCACTGCCCGAGGGGGCCGCGGCCACCGCGGACGGCACCCCCACCACCGACCCGGCCGAAGCCGTCATGCCGCTGCCGCTGGGCGGTGCCAAGGGCTCCGGGATGTCGCTCGCCTTCGAGCTGATCACCAGTGTGCTCGTCGGCGCGCCGATCTTCTCCGCCTTCCACTCGGACGGTCCCCAGGGCCGCAAGCACCGGCAGAACGCGCTGCTGGTCGCGATCGACCCGGCGGCCTTCGGCGACCCGGACACCTTCGTCGCCTCCGTGGACACCACCCTGGACACCCTCAAGCGGCTGCCTCCGGCGGAGGCAGCGGACGGGGTCTTCTACCCGGGCGAACGCAGCGCCGCCACGGCCGTGGCCCGTGGCGCGAGCGGAATCGCGGTGGCGCCCAAGGTCTGGCAGCAGCTGACCGCTGCCGCCGCCGAGGCGGGTGTCACCGTCCCGGACGTGATCTGAACGCGGCTGCGCCCGCCCCGCGGGCATGACACCGCCCCCTGCCGGATGTCCGGCAGGGGGCGGGCCGTTGGGTGACCTCCTCGCCCGGTCGGTTACCCGAGCGGGCGGAAAGGTCAGGGGGCGGTGCCCCAGGAGAGCGCGCCGGTCACGTACACGCCGATCTTCGGCGCGTCGGCGTAGCTCGTGGTCGTCGAACGGCTGTAGTCGTCCGCCTCGTTGAAGTTGGACCAGTCGCTCTTGTTCAGCCGCAGCTGCATCTCGCCCGTGGAGGCGCCCGCGGCGAGCGTGCCGCTGCCGAAACCGACCTCCAGGTAGTGGCTGGCACCGGCCGCCGAGCTGCCGGAGGACTTCACGCCGAGGGACAGGTTTCCACAGCCGATCACCGCGTAGTCGCACGCCGTGCCGAAGGTGGAGGCCCCGGCCTCGGGGGTGAACCAGTAGCGCACCTTCACCGTGGACAGATCCACCGCGGTGCTGCCGGTGTTGACCAGTTGCAGACCCATCCGGATCTGGTTGTCGGTGGGGGAGGAGTCGGTGTTCTTGTACTGGACCTTGAGCGAGCCCGTGCCGGTGCCGCCGCCCGCGGACGTGGTGGCCGATACGGCGGCGGAGGCCGCCGACACATTCCCGGCCGCGTCCTTGGCCTTGACCGTGTAGCTGTAGGCGGTCGAGGCCGTCAGACCGGTGTCCGTGTACGAGGTCGTGGTGGTGGAGCCCACCCGCACGCCGCCGCGGAACACGTCGTAGCCGCTCACCCCGACGTTGTCGGTCGACGCGGTCCAGGACAGCGAGACGCTGCCGCTGGTCTTCGCCGTGACGGTCACACCGGTGGGCGCGGTCGGCGCCTGGGTGTCACTGCCGCCGCCGTTGCCGCCGCCGAGCGCCGGGTAGGCGTTGCGCACGAGCTCCTGGAACTGCGCGGAGAACCAGTGACCCGCGAGCGGGGAGTTCGGCAGGGCGCCGGTCAGGCTGTTGCCGTTGCGGCCGTTACCGGTGTACGTGGGGTCGCACATCCGGTCGAAACCCTTGCCCTCGTCGTTCGCGATGGGGGCGCTGTTGCCGTCCGACTCACCCGGGGGCTTGGCCCAGACGTAAGCGTCGATGCCGGCCGCGGGGGCCGTGGTGGGACGCTCGCCGATACCGGCGCCGCTCTGGTTGCACCAGTTGCCCGCGTGGATGCGCCGGTCGACCCGGCCACCGTCCACATAGGCGTCCACACTGGTCTGCGGACCGGGGCCGGCGGGCCGCTGGGTGCCGCCCCAGCCGTTGCGGGCCGTGTCGATCAGCATGCCGATGTTCGAGGCGAAGCCCTGGTTCACCAGCTCGGTGCGCAGCGCCTGGGCGAACGACAGCTCATCGACGTAGTAGTTCCAGTCGACCCACTTGGACTGACGGACCTGGGTGCCGTTCACCGTGTCGGTGACCTTGAAGTTCGGCTCCTTGAGAGCCGAGTAGTTGGCGGTGTTCACGATGAAGCCGGTGACGTCGGCGACCGTGGCGCCCTCCGACGTGGCGGCCTTCTTGAACTCCTGCGCCGCCGGGACGAAGTTGGAGTCCCAGCCCAGCCAGCCGTGGTGGGCGGCGTCGACGTAGTTGTAGACGTTGGGGATGGCACCGAGAGTGTGCAGGGCGTAGCCGACACCCTTCTCGTAGTTGCCGTTCGCCTTCATGGTCGCGCAGGCGTCGGTGGAGCCGGCCGAACCGCCCGCGTTGGTGACCAGGTTGGGCAGCGAGTCGGGCTCGATGATCGTGACGATGCGCAGGTTCGCGTACGCCGGGTCGGCGAGAATGACGGAGATCGGGTCGATGTACTCGCTCTTGTACCGGCCCAGCTCGGTGGGCCCGAGCTCACCGTTGGACGCCAGCGCGGCGCAGTCGCGTCCCGGCAGGTCGTAGATGACGACCTGGAACAGGTTGGCGCCCTGGCGCAGTGCCGTGTTGAGGTGCTCGCGCAGGCTCATCGCCTGGGCCGAGCCCTGGATGGCCGCGATGCGGTCCATCCAGACGAATCCCGGTTCGTTGGCGATGACACTGCCGCCCGGTTCGGCCGCCGCCTTGGCGGACCAGTCGGGGTTCACGTATGCCTTGGCGCCCACATAGGGGTTGTCGACCCGTGCCGCCGCCGATGCGGTGGTGGGGATGGCGACCGCCAGTGCCGCGCCCATGGCCAGGGCGGAGAGTGCGGCCAGTCTTCGGCGTAGCCCGTGCATGATGGTGCCTCTGGTACTCATTGCGGCTCCATGCTCCTCTCGTACGTCCGCGGAAGCTCCCCGCGGACGGGTTCGTGGGGGTGTTGCCCGGGGGCGGGCCCGGCCGGGTCCGCCCCCGCCAGGCCGCCGTCGGCGGGGACGGCGGTCTGCGGTGCGTCGGTGAGGTTGTTGGGTGGCGCCCCGATGGCGGGTACAGCGGGGCGGATGGGCGACCCGCCATCGGGAGTGCGGTGCGGTGGCCGGCCGCGGTCAGCGGCCGGTCACGGTGCGGTGCCCGAGACCAGGGCGCCGTTGATGTACACGGCGACCTTCGAGGCGTCGGCGAAGACCGTGTTGGCGGCCCTGCTGTAGTCGTCGGACTCGTCGAAGGCGGACCAGTCGGTCTTGTTGAGCCGTAGCTGGATCTCGCCGGTGGAGGCGCCCGCGGCCAGGCTGCCGCCGGTGAAGCCGACCTCCAGGTAGTGGTCCGCGCCCGGCGCGGCGGAGCCGGACGGCTGCACCCGGTGGGTGACGGTGCCGCAGCCGATCACCGCGTAGTCGCACGCGGTGCCGTACGAGGCCGCGCCGGACTCACCGCTGAACCAGTAGCGCAGGGTGACCTTGCTCAGATCGACCGCTGTGGTGCCGGTGTTCACCAGCTGGAGGCCGGGCCTGATCTGGTTGTCGCGGGGTGAGGAGTCGTTGTTCTTGTACTGCGCCTTGAGCGCGCCGGTCGTCCCGCCACCGCCTGCCGCGGTGGTCGCGGTGACCTCTGCCGAGTCCGCCGAGGTGTTCCCGGCCGCGTCCCTGGCACGCACGGTGTAGCGGTGTGTGGACGAGGCGGCGAGTCCGGTGTCGGTGAACGTGGCCGCTGCGGTGGTGCCCGCCTTCACCCCGTCGCGGTAGACGTCGTATCCGCTGACGGCGGTGTTGTCCGTCGCCGGCGTCCAGGACAACGAGACCGAGCTGGCGGTCGTGCCGGTCACCGCCACATTCGTCGGCACCGTCGGTGCCTGGGTGTCGCCCCCGCCGCTGTCCGGATTCGTGCTCGCGGTGAAGGAGAACTTGTTCATCCCGAGGCCCTGACCGCCCTGCCAGATCTCGAATCCGGCCTCCGCGTCGATCAGATAGTGCGCCCGGCTGATCGAGCCGCGGCCGACACCGTCGTCGATCAGGCCCTTCACATTGAAGTCGGTGAGCTCGGTGGCGCCGTTCTGCAGCACGTAGGAGATCACCTTCCAGCCCGAGGCGCCCGGCCCGGTCCAGACGTCCCAGGTCCGGCCGTCGAGCTGGACCGTCGCGGTACGGGACCCGATGGGCTGGACACCGCCGCGATGGTTCATCCAGATCATCAACTCGGTCCCGTCCGGCTGGTCGTCGGTGACCGGCGCCGAGTTGAACCAGATGTCCATCGACACGTTGTACGCGCCGGAGCCGACCTGGGTGGTCGACCAGTCGGTGCGTACGCTGCCCAGCTCGTCCACTCGCAGCGGCAGCCCGCTGTCCGCCGTGCACAGACCCCAGTGGCAGCCCTTGTAGCTGGAGGGGTACGTGGCCGGGGCGCCGTTCGTCGGCAGCGAGAACGAGGACCTGGTGACGCTCCAGGCTCCCGTCTGCGGGTCCACGGTGACGCACTGCTCGGTCTTGGAGTTCCACTCGTTCTGCTGGTACAGGTACTCCCCGCCCCGCAGTTCGGTGGTTCCCCACGGCGTGCAGTCGGTGACCGGGGCGGCCGAGGCGGGGGAGGCGCCGGTGAGCATCGAGGCCGCGGCCAGCACGATGGCTGCCAAAGCCCCTGCCAGGGACGGGAATCGGGGGCCGGTGCGTCGGGCCGCTGTGCTTGTCACGCGGTGGTCGCTCATGGCTCGATCCCCCAGGCGAGCGTGGTGCCCACATACGCCGTGACCTTCGACGTGTCGCTGTACGTGGTGTTGGCGGCGTGGCTGTAGTCGTCGTTCTCGTTGAAGTTGGACCAGTCGCTCTTGTTGAGGCGCAGTTGAAGCTCGCCCGTCGAGGCGCCGCCGGCCAGGGTGCCCGCGCCGCCGGTGAAGCCGACCTGCAGATACCGGTCGGCACCGGTCTTCGGGCCGGCGACGGCGACCACCTTGTGGGTGATGTTCGCCGAGCCGAGCGCGGCGTAGTCGCAGTATGTGCCGAAGGTGCTCGAGCCGCCGTCGGAGGTGAACCAGTACCGGACCGTCACCGTGGACAGGTCGATCGGCGCGCTGCCCGTGTTCAGGAGCTGGAGGCCCAGCCTTATCTGGTTGTCGGTCGCGGAGGAGTCGGCGTTCTTGTACTGGACCTTCACCGCACCGGTGCCGGTCGAGCCGCCGGACTTCGTGGTCGCGGTGACCGCGGCAGACAGCGCCGAGGTGTTGCCGCCCGCGTCCCGTGCCGCGACGGTGTAGCTGTACGCGGTGGCCGCGGCGAGATTCGTGTCGGTGAACGTCCGCGTGGTCGCGTTGCCCGCCAGCACCCCGTTGCGGTACACGTCGTAGCCGGTCACCGCGACGTTGTCGGTGGAGGCCGACCAGGACAGCGACACACTGTTGCTGGTCGTCGCGGTCACGGTGAGCCCTGCCGGTGCCGTCGGTGCCTCGGTGTCCCCGCCGGTTCCGCCGCCCTCCACCAGCAGCTCCGCGTAGATCGCGAAGGCCAGTGCGAGTGCCGCCTGCGCCCAGAAGCGGTGATACGTGAACGTGGGCGCCGCGCCGCCGTCCAGGTAGGCCTGCACCTTCGGCCAGTCCGGGTCGTCCTTGTACCAGCTGCGGATGTCGATGAAGGTCGCACCCGGTTCGACGGTGTCGCCGTTCGGCATCGTGCCCGACCACCCGGCCGGGATGTACACCTCGTCCTTGAACCGGTTGTAGTCCTTTCTGGTCTCCGGCACCGAGATGCCCTTGGTGGTGGTGTTCAGCGCCATCGCGTCCAGCAGCGCCTTGGCCAGCGCCGCGGCGTCCTTGTCGCCCGACTTGGCGGCGTAGTAGGTGAGTGTCTTGACGTATGCGGCGCCCACGCCGACGTCGTTGGCGTAGTCCACGACCGAGACGTGCAGGCCCGCGTTCTTCCCGGGGGACGCCGCGTTCCAGGTGTCGGGCCGGCCCGTCCAGCTCAGGGTGGAGGGGAAACGGAAGGTGCCGTCGGCGCCCACCGTCGTCTCACCGGAGGCCCAGGCGACCCACTTGGACAGCACCGCCTTCGCGGACGCGTTGCCGGTGACGTAGTAGTACGCGGCGACGCGCTCCATGCCCCACGCCTGGAAGCCGAACCAGTTGTTGCTCGGCGGGTCGTGGTAGACCGGCTGCCAGTCGTAGGCCATGCCGTAGAACGTGGGCGTACCGGCCGGCGGCTTGCCGTACGCGCCCTCCCAGCTGTTGGTGCAGCCGCCCGCGAAGGCGCCCTCGCTGGACTGCAGCCAGGTCAGGAACTCCAGCTGCCGGGTCAGGCTCTTGGACCAGTCGCCCCTGGCCGTCGCCGACTTGGGGGTCAGCGCCGGTACGTTGGAAAGCGCCCAGGCCGAGAGCGGGTTCTGGTATCCCTGGTGGGAGGCGCCGTCACCGATGCGCCACGCCCAGCCGCCGCCGCTGCCCGCGGCGGCGCCGCCCCAGGCGTAGTACCAGGACAGCAGGTAGTGCTGGGAGTCCCGGCCCGACGCGGCGGGGCAGGAGCCCGGGTCGGTGCACTGGCCGATCCGCTTGAAGTACTTGTCGAACATGGCGTAGCGGAGGTAGTCGCCCATCTTGGCGGCCTTCGCCACCGAGGCCGCCACCTCGCTCCCCTTGCCCTGGTCCGAGGCCCAGCGGAACGCCCAGTAGGCAGCCTGCACCGCGCGGGCGTCGGCGTCCGGCGCGTTGGTGTACTTCCACTGCTTGGCGTAGCTCGCGTCGCCGACGAAGAGGTCCAGGTATCCGTTGGGGCCGCCGTAGTTGAAGAGGTCGGTGGTGGGCTGCGGGACCGTCTCCCACACCGACTCCTGCGCACCGCGCTGGTAGGTGTTGATGTACGAGGCGCCGGCGCCCGGACCGGACTCGCCGCCGGTGCCCGGCTTGTTGCCGTAGCCGTAGATGTTGTCCAGGTCCATCAGCCAGTGCATGCCGTAGACGTCCATCGTCCCGTAGGACGAGGCGAGTTCGGTGGCGAGCGGGTCGGTGCCGACCGGGACCGTGCCGTCGAGGGCGGAGGGGTAGCCGTTTGGCAGCGGGTGCTCGGGGGCGTAGGTCGCGGGGGCCCCGGGGTTGTACGAGTCACTGGTCGACTGGTCGGCGTGCTGCGGGATGATCGTCTTCTCCGCCACCGCCCAGGCCGCGTTGAACGGGTCCCAGTCACCGGTCACCCGCCCGTACGCCGCCTCCAGCCACATCCAGAAGCTGACGGCCTCCGACGTGGTCTCGTGGCCGTGGTCCGGCGCCTCGACCATCAGGGTCTCGACCGAGTGGTACGGGAGGCCCTCCGGGCTGAAGTAGCCGTTGGCGGCGGCCTTGATCTTCCCGTACTGGGTCAGGAAGGCCTGGGTGTAGGGGTCGTCGGCCGCCGCGGCGCGGGCGCCGCCGGCGGCTGCGGGGGTGGCGGGCTTGGCCACGGCGGTGCCCTGCACCAGACCCATGGCGAGCAGGCTGCCGCCCAGGGCACTGCTGAATGTTCTACGTGATACCGACACAAATCCTCCATTGGCGGGTGTCGTTGAGGAGGGAGCGGGAGGGAGGGGACGGAGAAGGGGAAGGGGGGAACGGGCGGGGAGGGAGCGGGAGGTGACTGCGGTGGGTGCCGGCGCGGCCGGCGGTCAGGGCTCGATGCCCCAGACGGGCGCGTCGCCGACGTAGACGGCGATCTTCGCGGCGTCCGCGTACGAGGTGCCGGTGCCGTGGCTGTAGTCGTCCGACTCGTCGAAGTTCGACCAGTCCGCCTTGTTCAGACGCAGCTGGATCTCGCCCGTGGAGGCGCCCGGGGCCAGAGTGCCGCCGGTGAAGCCCACTTCGAGGTAGTGGTCGGCGCCTGTCACCGGGGTGGCCACGGAGACGACCCGGTGGGTGACGGTGGAGCAGTCGAGCGGGGACCAGTCGCACCAACTGCTGTATGCAGAAGCCCCGTTGTCGCCGGTGAACCAGTACCGGACCGTCACCGGCGCGAGGCTGACCGCCGTACCACCGGTGTTCACGAGTTGGAGGCCCGGCTTGATCTGGTTGTCGGTCGCCGAGCTGTCGCTGTTGCGGTACTGGATCTTCAGGGCGCCCGGGCCGCCGCCCTCCCCGCCGCCGTCGTCCCCGCCCAGTGCGGCCCGTACCGCGTCGTAGGCCGGCTTCGGCGCGAGGTTCTCGTCGTAGAGACTGGCCGCGCCCTCACCGGGGAACGTGCCCGGGACCCAGGAGTACTTGTCCGTGTAGTCCCACACGGTGATGCCGACGCAGCGCCCGACCGCCAGGCAGGCCTCGACGACCTGCTGGTAGGAGGAGGCCTGCGTGGCCGCCTTCGCCGCGTCGGCGGGCAGCCGCATCCGCACGTCGAGCTCGGTCACGGCGACATCGAGACCGAGATCGGCGAACCTCTGCATGTTCTCCCGCATCCCGTACGGGAAGCCGTACTGAACGGCCAGATGCGCCTGCATCCCGACGCCGTCCAGCGGTACGCCCTCGTCGATCAGCTCGCTCGCCAGGGCGTACATGGCGTCGCTCTTCGCGCCGAGCCCCTCGATGTTGTAGTCGTTGAGGTACAGCTTGGCGTCCGGGTCCGCGGCGTGCGCGGCGCGCAGCGCGGTGGCGATGTAGCCGCTGCCCATGGCGGTGTAGAAGGGGCTCGTGCGGAAGGTCCCGTCCTCGTTGAACGGCTCGTTGACCACGTCCCAGGCGGCGACCGCACCGCGGTAGTGCGTGGCCTCCTCGGTGATGTGGCCCGTCATCGCCGCCCCCACCCGCGCCGTCGGCAGCGCGGCGACCCAGCCGGGCAGCTGGCTGTGCCAGACGAGGGTGTGGCCGCGAACGGTCTGGCCGTGCTGCCGGGCGAAGCCGGTGACCACGTCGCCCTTGGCGAAGTCGAACCGGCCCTGGGCCGGCTCGGTGGTGTCCCACTTCATGGAGTTGCCCGGGGTGATCTGCCCGAACTCGGAGCCCAGGGTGGCCGCATAGGCGGCGTCGGGCAGCTCGGGGTTGTCGGTGGCGGAGCCGAAGTACCTGCCCTGGGCGGCGGCGAGGTCATGCAGAGTGCCCTGTCGGGCCGCGGTCGCCGGTCCGCCCGTCAGGGTGGTGGCGAGGGCGAGGGTGCCGACCAGGAGGGTCGGGAGCCCTCTGGCGTGGCCGTGCCTGCAGCGCTTCACCAAGCTCATGACAAACGCCTTCCTCGGCCGGGCAGCACGGAGCGGTACGGGGAGCGCGGCTGCGCCCCGCACCGCCCGTCTCGTCACCCGGCATTGGGGGAGAGGGGAGGGGAGTGGAGTGTGCAAGTCTTGATTGTGGGAGCGCTCCCAAAGTGGCGTGGTGATAGGCACCTGTCAAGACTTAAATCACAACTGCCTTAAGAGCGCGTTAACTCGGCCACACGTCGAACAGGCCCTCCATGACGTCCGGTTACCGGCCCCCGGAGAGTCGCATGCGCGTCCGGGCAGCTTTGCGGAGCCCTCGTCGGCGCGCGGCCCGTGGCGTCCGGAGTGGATACGTTCGGTGACGGAAGGAGTGCCTCGCGGCGGGGCGCTCCGGCGCCGGATTTCCCCGGGGGCGGCCCGGGGTGCCCGCGGGCCGTGCGGTGGCCGTGCCGCTCGGCACGCAGGGTGCGGGTGGAGGAAGTGCCTGGCGGGAGCCGTCGAAACACGGGCGACGGTGTGGTGACTCACGAGCGGCGGGAGTGCCCGTGTCCGGCTGACCGGGTGCATGACACGAACATGCCGCAGGTGTACCGGTCTCGACAGAGAGTGACCTACGGGTGATTCGGTGCGGGCGGGGCGGGTGGGCCGCGACGTGCCGCTGGGCATCCCGTTCCCCGTAGGCGAGGGTGTGCACGGCGGTCGTGGGCGGTGCGGGCGGGAAACCCGGTCACCCGTACTCCGGCCGGACCTGCCCGGCCACCCGGAGGCGGTGCGCCCGGCGCGGCTGCTTGTCACGGCGGTGGCGCCGGGATGATCTGGCCTCCGCAGCCCCGAGCCACCGATCCCCGGAGCCCTCCATGCGCGTGCGCGCCGTCCTTGCCACCGCCGCCCTGCTGCCCCTCGGCGCAGCCGCGCCCGCGGTGGCCGCCCCGCCCCCGGCACCGGACCGGGGAATCCTCCTGACCGTTTCCGGCAGCGAGAACACCTGGATCCGCGGGGTCGTCCTGCACTGCCCCCCACGTCCCGACGGCTGGCACCCCGACGCGGCCGGAGCCTGCGCGGCGCTCGACGAGGCGGAGGGCGATTTCGACGCCCTCGCCGGTGATCCGCATCCGTGCACCTACGCATACGCCCCGGTGACCGTCACCGCCGAGGGTGCCCGACAGGGCGACGCCGTCACCTGGCGGCACACGTTCCCCAACGCCTGCGTGCTGGACGCGGCCACCGGCCCGGTGTTCCGCTTCTGAGCCGGCCCGGCGAGAGAGCCGGTCCCCACCCGGCTCAGGTCTCGCGGGTGGCCACCATACCGATCGTGATCAGCCCCAGCACCACCCAGCCGAACCAGAGCCAGCCGTTGCTCCCCAGCGCCACGGTGTAGCCGGTGACCGCCACCAGCGCCCCTACGGTGAGCACTCCCATGGTCTTCGTGGATCCGGACATGCGCGCACGCTCCTCGTCGGCCGCGCGGCCGTGACTGCCATCGTCACCCCGAAGGCATGTCCACCGCTACTGTCCGCGCGCCTGCAACGAGGCGAGATAGGCGTTGTACGCGTGAAGCTCCTGGTCCCCGTCGCGGTCCGCGGCCCGGTCCGAGCGCTTCGCGGTCCGCTGATCCGAGCGGTACCACTGGAAAACCAGGGCGAGCAGCACCAGCACCGAGGGGATCTCGCTGAACGCCCAGGCGATCCCGCCCGCCGCGTTCTGGTCGGACAGGGCGTCGATGCCGAGGGAGGCCGACGGGTTCTTGTAGACCTCGACCATGGGCTGCGAGGCCATCATCAGCGCGATACCGAAGAACGCGTGGAACGGCATCCCGGCGAACAGCTCCAGCATCCGCAGCAGGTATCCCGGGCGGTGCGGCCCCGGGTCGATGCCCATGATCGGCCAGAAGAAGACCAGGCCGACCCCGAGGAAGTGCAGCATCATCGCGAGGTGCCCGGCCGTCGAGCCCATCAGGTAGTCGAAGAGCGGGGTGAAGTACAGGCCGTACAGGCTGGCGATGAAGAGCGGGATGGTGAACACCGGATGCGTGATGATCTTCATGTACCGGCTGTGCAGCAGCATCAGCAGCAGCTCGCGCGGCCCCTTGCTGCCACGCGCCGCGACCGGCAGCGCACGCAGCGCGAGCGTCACGGGTGCGCCCAGCAGCAGCAGGATCGGTGACAGCATGCTGATCACCATGTGCTGCACCATGTGCACGCTGAACATGACCATGCCGTAGTCGTTGAGCTTGGTACACATCACCAGGGCGATGCTCAGCACGCCGATGACGAAGAAGACGGTCCGGTTGACCGGCCACCCGTCCCCGCGCCTGCGCAGCCGCACCACCGCGTATCCGTACAGGGCCACGGCGAGCACACAGCCGATCAGGAAGATCGGGTCCGCGGAGAACTGCAGCCCGCGTCCCAGCGTGAACGGCGGCAGATCCATGTTCATGCCGTGCCCGCTGTGATCCATCTGTTCACTCCTGATGGGAACGCCGGGACGTCCCCGATTCGTGCCGGTTGTCCCGACCAGAGTAGAACTGCCCCCGGCCGCGGTTGCGGCCGGGGGCAGTCCTCAGGTGGTGGTGTCGCTCAGAGCACGCATTCGGCCTCTGCGTACCGCTCGGCCGGGACCGTCTTCAGGGTCTCCACCGCGTCCGCGAGCGGGACCATGGTGATGTCCGTGCCGCGCAGCGCCGTCATCATGCCGAACTCGCCGCGGTGTGCCGCCTCCACCGCGTGCCAGCCGAAGCGGGTCGCGAGGACCCGGTCGTACGCGGTCGGCGTTCCACCGCGCTGCACATGGCCGAGGATCACCGGGCGGGCCTCCTTGCCGAGGCGCTGCTCCAGCTCGATCGAGAGCTGGGTGGCCACGCCCGCGAAGCGCTCGTGACCGTAGACGTCCTTGACGCCCGACTCGAACTCCATGGAGCCCGCACGCGGCTTCGCGCCCTCGGCCACCACGACGATCGCGAACTTCTTGCCGGCCGAGAAGCGCCGGCCGACCAGCTCGGTCAGCTCGTCGATGTCGAAGGGGCGCTCGGGGACGACGATGGCGTGCGCGCCGGCCGCCATGCCCGAGTGCAGGGCGATCCAGCCGGTGTGACGGCCCATGACCTCGACGATCATGACCCGCTGGTGGGACTCGGCGGTGGTCTTCAGCCGGTCGAGGGCCTCGGTGGCCACGCCCACGGCGGTGTCGAAGCCGAAGGTCACGTCGGTGGAGGCGATGTCGTTGTCGATCGTCTTCGGTACGCCGACGATCGGCAGCCCCGCCTCGGACAGCAGGCTGGCCGCCTTGAGGGTGCCCTCGCCGCCGATCGGGATGATCGCGTCGAGACCGAGGTCGGCCACGTGGCCCCTGGCCTGTTCCACGCCACCGCGCAGGTGCGCGGGCTGGACCCGGGAGGAGCCGAGGATCGTGCCGCCGCGGGCGAGGATGCCGCCGACCGCGTCGAGGTCGAGCTTGCGGTAGTCGCACTCCAGGAGGCCCCGCCACCCGTCGTGGAAGCCGATGACCTCGTCACCGTGGTCGACCACCGCACGGTGGACGACGGAACGGATGACCGCATTGAGGCCGGGGCAGTCGCCGCCGGAGGTGAGCACACCAATTCGCATTGCCCGGGAAACCTTTGCAACGTGGGCCGACGACCGGACCACGTCGTCCGGCTGGAATCCCGCCACCCTACCGGCGCAGGGTGGCGGGACCGAACCGGGCGTCCGCCTGCTGGACTTCGCTCAGCTGAGCGAATTTCCCCTCATCAGACGGGCTGCGTGGCCGACGCGATCCGCTCGGCGCGCAGCGCCTCGTACCAGCGGTCGTCGGTCGGCGGCAACGCGTTCACATCGAGCGCCAGCTTCAGCAGCAGGTCCGCGATCAGCGGGTTGCGCGCCATCACGGGCCCGTGCATGTACGTACCGAAAACGGTGTCGTTGTACGCGCCCTCGGTGCCGTCACCGGTGCCGTTGCCCCGGCCGAACTGCACCCGGGCGAACGGGCGTGCCGTCGGGCCGAGATGGGTGACGCCCTGGTGGTTCTCGAAACCGGTCAGCGGCGGCAGCCCGAGGTGCGGGTCGATGTCCCCGAGCACGTCGCCCACGCACCGGTCGCCCTCGCCGCGGGTGGAGACCACGTCGAGCAGCCCGAGACCCTGCTCGCGCTCACCGAGGTCGTTGACGAACTCGTGCCCGAGGATCTGGTAGCCGGCGCAGACCGAGAAGATGATCGCGCCGTTGGACGCGGCCCGGCTGAGACCGCCGTCGCGGCGCAGCCGCTCCGCGGCGAGCCGCTGCGGACGGTCCTCACCGCCGCCGATCAGATAGATGTCGCCCGACGTGGGAACCGGCTGGTCGCTGCGCACGTCGACGCGCGACACGTCGAGACCGCGCTGACGGGCCCGGCGCTCCACCACCAGCGCGTTGCCCTGGTCGCCGTAGGTGCTCAGCAGGTCCGGGTAGACCCACACCAGCCGCAGGCTGTTGTTGCTCATGCTTCGTCCTCTCCGGAGGGGGCCGGGGCCGGGGTCAGTTGCCGACACGACGGCGCAGATCCTGGAAGGCGGTGTAGTTGGCGATGACCTCGATGCGGCCGGGCGGTGACTGCTGCACGGCCTCGTCGAGGTTCTCGCAGACCCGGAAGTCGAGACCGGCCACTTCGAGCCGGACCGCGAGGTCCAGCTTGCGGTCGCCGAGCACGAAGATCGGGTGACCCGCGAGCTGGGTGTAGTCCACGTCCCACAGCCAGGAGGTGTCCGTGCCGTCGGCGCCACGGGCGTTGACGGAGAGGATCACCGGGGTGGGCGGCGGGTCGATCAGCGAGAAGGTCTCCAGCCAGCCCGCCGGGTTCTTCGCCAGCAGGAGCCGCAGCTCACGGTTGAGGAAGGTGACCACGTCGTAGCGGCCGGCGACGGCCTGCACGTGGTACATCCGCTCCAGGGCGACCTGGGGCGGCACACCGAAGACGGCTGCCACGGCGGCCGAACTGGTGGCGTTGGCCTTGTTGGCGCGGCCGGGCAGCTGGAGGTGGATCGGCCAGGCCGAACCGTGCGGGTCCAGCACGTAGTCACCGTGCAGCACCCAGCTGGGCGGCGGGCGGCGGAAACCGCACTCGCCGCAGAACCAGTCGTCGCCGGGGCGCTGCATCACACCGCCGCAGGACGGGCAGGACCAGGCGTCGTCCTTCCATGCCTGTCCGGCCGCGACCCACACCACGTTGGGGGAGGAGGAAGCGGCCCAGACGATCAGCGGGTCGTCGGCGTTGGCGATGATCACGGCCTTCGAGCCGGACAGCCCCTCGCGCCACTTCTCGGCGAGCATCCGGGTCTCCGCGGCCCGGTCCAGCTGGTCGCGGGAGAGGTTGAGCAGCGCGATCACCTTGGGCGTCGTGTCGCGGGCGACCCCGGCGAGGTACTTCTCGTCCACCTCGATCACGCCGTACTGCGCGTCCGAGCCGCCGGCCAGGGCCGAGGTGATGCCCGCGGGCATGTTGGCGCCGAGCGCGTTCGACACGACCGGGCCCGCGGCCCGCAGTGCCTCGGCGATCAGCCGGGTCGTGGTCGTCTTGCCGTTCGTCGCCGACACCAGGATCACGTCCAGGTGCTGTGCCAGCCGCCCGAGCAGGTCGGGGTCGAGCTTGAGCGCCACCCGGCCGCCGATCACCGATCCGCTGCCCCGCCCGGCTACCCGCGACACCGCCGCAGCGGCCTTGCCCGCCGTCACGGCCAGCTTGGCCCGCGGCGACAACGGCTCCGTGTTGCCTGCCATCGTCCTAGATCCTCCTTGCATCGGTCCGCGCCCAGCCTATCGATGTCCGGCGCGGCGGAGGCACGGCGGCACCGCTCGGGACGTGGAGTTCCGGTGGAATGTGGGGCGGGTGAAGTGCCACCATGCCGAAAATCGCGCGGACACACAGCTCAAGAGGGGAGTGGCCCTTCGCCGCCGGGCCCTCGTTCATGTCCGGTGCCGGCATGATGCCGGACAGTGTCTCAGGCGCCGGGGACCTGACTGCTCGTCATCTCTCACCGCCCGTGCCCGCCCCCTGCCGCGCGGGGTTCGCGCCGGGAGGCCGGTGGGGCTCGTTCGCCGCCAGCGGGGCACCCGGCACGACGGCGTGACCGAGGTCACCCGCTTCCGGCCGTTGTCGATGCGGACAGGCGGCGCCCGTGGCCGTCGTTCGTCGGCTCGCCGGTGGAGCCGGAGGTGAAGAAGACGTGGGCCGGATCGCCGGCGCCGACCGGGACGCCGCTGCCTGAGAGCTCGCACCGGACATCCCCGGTGGGCCGGGCGGTTGCGCCTCGGTGCGATCCGCGTGCGGCGGCTGCGCCTCGCTCGGGAGGCGCTCCAGCGGCCCGGGAGCCAGGAAGGAGCCGCCCGGGCCCATCGCGGCGGCTGTGCGTTCGACGCTTTTGCGGACCGTACGATGGCGGCCATGCGAAACCGCCCGATCCCCGGCAGTTCCGGACGTGTCCGGGCCATGAGCCTGCTCGGCGACCCCGTGCTGCACGGGGCCTGCGACCCGGTCACGGACTTCGGGCCCTCGCTCGCCCGGCTGGTCGAGGACATGTACGCCACGATGTACGCGGCGCAGGGTGTCGGGCTGGCCGCCAACCAGGTCGGCGTGCCGCTGCGGGTGTTCGTCTACGACTGCCCCGACGACGAGGACGTCCGCCACCTGGGACACCTCGTCAACCCCACGCTCGTCGAGGCCGACGGCATCACCGTGCGGGGTCCGGAGGGCTGCCTCTCGCTGCCGGGCATCGAGGCCGGCACGCCCCGCTTCGACCACGCGGTCGTCGAGGGGGTCACGGTCGGGGGCGAGCCGGTGCGGGTCAGCGGAACCGGCTTCTTCGCCCGCTGCCTCCAGCACGAGTGCGACCACCTCGACGGCGCCGTCTACACCGACCGGCTGACCGGGCTGCGCCGGGCACGCGCCCTGCGCGCGGCCCGCCGGGCGCCCTGGGGGCGGCCCGGCTGACCGGGCAGCGGCGTCCGGGGGTTCAGAACCCGGGGCCGCCGGGGCGGTCGCCCGCCTCGGAGAGCCGGCCCCACAGCAGATCCGCCAGGCTGCTCACCAGCTGGGCCCGTGTGCAGGGGCGTTCGCCCAGCCACCAGTCGCCCGCCGCGTGCATCATGCCGACGATGCCGTGGCCCCAGATCCGGGCCATGACCTCACCGTCCGGCCCCAGGTCCACCCGCTCGGCGATGACCGTGGCGAGCTCCTCGCCGAGGCGGCGCAGCAGCGGGGCCGAGTGGCGTCCCACGTCGAAGCCCTGCTCGGGGGAGGGCGTCGCGTCGTCGGACGGGTGCATCAGGAACCGGTAGACCTGTGGGCGGGCCTCGATCGCGGCGAGGTAGGTGTCGAGTGTCGCCTCGACCCGGGCGCGGCGCTCGGCGGGGGCGTCGAGCGCCGCCCGCAGTGCGCTGAGCAGCGCGTCGGTGTGCCGCTTGGCCAGGGCGCGGTAGAGGCCGCCCTTGTCGCCGAAGTGCCGGTAGAGAATGGGCTTGGTGATCCCGGCCTCCGCCGCGATGGCGTTCATCGAGGCCCCGGGGCCGTCCCTGAGCACCACGCGGTCGGCGGCCTCGAGCAGCTCGCGGCGGCGGTGCTCGGCCGCGGTCCGATGCCGCTCGGCCTGTCGTGTGGTCTCCATGCTGTTTCTCCCACCCCTGGCCGTGCTTGTCCGTCCTGCCTGCGCAACGTAACACCCTGCCCAGCGGTGCGCGGATCTGCCGTTGACCGGTTGACAGAGGCTACTTGCCGGTAACAGACTGTTGTTACCGCAAGTAACGAATGGTTTTTTCACGGCAGTACGTGGAGGGGAAAATGGCCGAGTTCACGCTCGAGCTCAACGACGACCAGAAGCAGGTCCGTGACTGGCTTCACGGCTTCGCCGCGGATGTGATCCGTCCGGCCGCTTCGGAGTGGGACGAGCGTGAGGAAACGCCCTGGCCCGTCATTCAGGAGGCGGCCAAGGTCGGCATCTACTCCCTGGACTTCTACGCCCAGCAGTTCTTCGACCCGACCGGCCTCGGCATCCCGGTGGCGATGGAGGAGCTGTTCTGGGGCGACGCGGGCATCGCCCTGTCGATCGTCGGCACGGGCCTGGCGGCCGTCGGCGTCCTCGCCAACGGCACCGAGGAGCAGATCGGCACCTGGATCCCGCAGATGTACGGCGACGCGAACGATGTGAAGGTCGCCGCCTTCTGCTCCTCCGAGCCCGACGCCGGCTCCGACGTCGCCTCGATGCGCACCCGTGCGGTGTACGACCAGGCCAAGGACGAGTGGGTGCTCAACGGCACAAAGACCTGGGCGACCAACGGCGGCATCGCCAACGTCCATGTCGTGGTCGCGGTCGTCGACGCGGAGGTCGGCTCGAAGGGGCACGCCTCCTTCATCGTGCCGCCGGGCACCCCCGGGCTCTCCCAGGGGCAGAAGTTCAAGAAGCACGGCATCCGGGCCTCGCACACCGCCGAGGTCGTCCTGGAGGACGTGCGCGTCCCGGGCCACTGCCTGCTTGGCGGCAAGGAGAAGCTCGACCAGCGCCTCGCGCGGGCCCGCGAGCGTGCCGCCTCCGGCGGTGGCGAGCGGGTGAAGAACGCCGCGATGGCCACGTTCGAGGCGTCCCGCCCGGCCGTCGGTGCGATGGCGGTCGGCACCGCCCGTGCCGCGTACGAGGTCGCGCTCGACTACGCGAGGACCCGGACCCAGTTCGGGCGCCCGATCATCGACAACCAGGGCATCGCCTTCCAGCTCGCCGACATGCGCACGCAGATCGACGCGGCCCGGCTGCTGGTCTGGCGCGCGTCCTGGATGGCGGCCGCCGGCAAGCCGTTCGAGTCCGCCGAGGGCTCCATGTCCAAGCTGTACGCGAGCGAGACCGCCAAGACGGTCACCGCGCAGGCCATCCAGATCCTCGGCGGCAACGGCTTCACCCGTGAGTACCCGGTGGAGCGGATGCACCGGGACGCCGCGATCTACACGATCTTCGAGGGCACGAGCGAGATCCAGCGACTGGTGATCGCCCGCACGCTGTCCGGGATGCCCATCCGCTGACACCCGGCCCGGCCCGCACGGCCCCGGCCCCTGTTCCTGCCGCACCGGCAGGAACAGGGGCCGGCCCGTTGTCCGGGCGGATGGTGTGCACCTGCCATTCCCCTGTAGATTCCCCGTGAAGATCGTGGCCGGTAGATGAAGGGGAACGAGCGATGCTGAAGTTCACCGCGGGGCGCGTCGTTGGCGCTGCCGCCGCCGCGTTCGGGCTCGTCATCGCCGCGCAGGGCACGGCCGCGGCCGCGCCGAAGACGATCGAGGCGACCTTCGGCGGATACGGCGAATGGAACCCTGACCCCTACGACGGCATCCCGGGCGACTCGATCCGCGCCTGCGACACGACCGCGGACGGCTGGGGCATCGAGGTGAAGATCGACATCGGCCGCAACGGAACCTGGGACCGGATCGCGAACACGCGCGGTCACAACTCCCCCTACTGCAGCCCGTGGAAGAGCGGCAACATCAAGGAAGGCACACCGGTGAGCATTCAGGTGGCGAATGTGAACGGCGGAGTCACCTACCCCAAGGGCTCGCTCCTGCTCAGCCACGCCTGAGCGCCGCCGGGTGACCGGCGACGGTCCGTCGCAGACCACCCGGCGGCCCCTGTTCAGGCGGGGAGCTGGGCCTCGATGGCCGCGACGAGCTCCGGGGACTCCGGGTCGGTAGCGGGACGGAGCCGGGCGACCGGCTCGCCCGCCGGGGAGACCAGGAACTTCTCGAAGTTCCACTTGACGTCGCCGGCTTCGCCGTCCGCGTCCGCGAGCCGGGTCAGTTCCGCATAGAGCGGGTGCCGGCCCGCGCCGTTGACGTCCGTCTTCTCCAGCAGCGGGAAACTCACCCCGTACGTCGCGGAGCAGAACGCCTGGATCTCCTCCGAGCTCCCGGGCTCCTGTCCGGCGAACTGGTTGCACGGCACGCCGAGCACGGTGAACCCCCGGTCCCCGTAGGTCTTCTGGAGCCGCTCCAGTCCGGCGTACTGCGGGGTCAGCCCGCACTTGGAGGCAACGTTGACCAGCAGGACGGCCTGGCCCCGGTAGGCGCCCAGCGTGGTCGGCTCGCCGGTCAGGGTGTGGAGCGGGATGTCGTACAGCGTCATGAGGGTCTCCTCGTAAATGGCTTCCACAGCCATTCTTACGCCCACAGGTCCCCACTTATGCCCACAGGTTCATCGGGACGAAGCCGATCGCACGGCCGTCCGGATCCAGCAGCCTGCCCATCAGCTTGACGGCGCGCAGCGCGACCGCCCGGTCGGCGATCCGCAGATGGGGGAGGGACGAGGCGAGTCGTACCTCCAGGTCCTGGGCATCCACCAGCGACGACACCCAGACCGTCGCGATCAGATTCTGCGGACCGGCCAGGCCGAGGCACTGCCGGATCTCCGGCAGCTTCGCCAACTCCCTTGCGGTGGAGTCGAGATGCTCGGGCGAGACAGTGCCGAAGAAGGTCACGGCGACCGGTGAGCCGGACAGTGAGCGGGTCAGGTCGCAGCGCAGCACCAGCCGGCCCGATTCCAGCAGCCGGTTCAGCCGGCGGCTCGCGGTGTTCACCGAGACGCCCAGCGCCTCGGCCAGTTCACTGAGTGACATCCGCCCGTTCTCGCCGATCGCCGTGACCAGCTCGGCGTACTCGGGCAGGTGCTGGGAGCCGCCCAGCGCCGAACGCCGGGACGCCGCCAGCGCCTCCTGCTGGGAACGGTTCAGGCTCGTCAGCCGCCAGACACTGCCCTCCGTGTAACTGCGGGTGACCAGATGGGCCCGGGTCGCCGTGATGCCGGGGATCGTGCCGAGCCGGTCCACGATGTAGCGCGAGAGCGCGCCGAAGCTGGTGGCCATGGCCGTGATCAGCAGGTCGCGGCCGCCCGCCGCGTGCTCCACGGTCACCGCGTGCGGGTCCGCCGACAGCAGCTCGGCCACGGCCCCCGCCTGTCCCGGCGCGCAGTCGATCTCGATCAGGGCACCGGCCCCCGAGCCGCCGAACGGATAGGCGGTCACCCAGGCATGGCCCGCCGTCCGCAGCCGCTCCCAGCGCCGGGCGACGGTCGCGGCGTCGATGTCCAGCGCCTTCGCCAGCTCCGTCCAGGGTGCCCGGGGGTTGATCTGCAAGGCGTTGACCAGGGCCAGGTCGAGCTCACTGAGTGAGGGCAGGTTTTCGGTCATCGGGGATCCGTATCGGTAAGCGCTGTGGGAAAAAACTGCATTGGATCGCGATTTATGACAGGGATAAGCAATTCGGGGCCACGTCTTGATCGGAGATTAGCATCGCCCTACCTCATCAGATCCAGCCAGTTTCCCGCCCCGGAGGCGCCTCGTGCAGCAGCCGTTCGCTACCCTCGCCGAGGCCGCCTCCGCCCTCCGATCGGGCGCCGTCGGCAGTCGGGAGCTCGTCGCCGCCGCGCTCGCCGATGCCGACGTACTCGATCCGCTGCTCGGTGTGTATGTGACCCGCTTCCCGGAACAGGCACTCGCCGCCGCCCGCGCGGCCGACTCCCGCCCGGCCGCCGAACGCGGCCCGCTGCACGGGCTGCCGCTCGCCGTGAAGGACAACCTCGCCACCGTCGAGGGCCCGGCCACCGCGCAGAGCCCCGCCCATGACCCGCACTGGTGGCGCGGGCTCGACGCGCCCGCCGTCGCCCGGCTGCGCCGAGCCGGGGCCGTCGTCCTCGGCAAGACCACCATGGCCGAGTACGCCATGGGCCGCCCCGATCCCGCCCACCCCTTCCCAGTGCCCCGCAACCCCTGGGACCCCGAGCGGTGGACCGGCGGGTCGAGCACCGGCAACGGAGCGGGCATCGCCTCCGGACTCTTCCTCGGCGCCCTCGGCAGCGACACCTCCGGCAGCGTCCGGCTGCCCGCCGCCCTGTGCGGCACCACCGGCCTGAAGACCACCTTCGGACTGCTGCCCACCGACGGCTGCCTGCCGCTCAGCCCCTCGCAGGACGTCCTCGGACCGATGGCCGTCAGCGCCCGGGACTGCGGGCTCCTCCTCGACGCGCTGACCGGGCAGCCGGGCCGGGCGCCCGCTCCCGTCGGTATACGAGGACTGCGCATCGGCGTCCCGTACGGACTCCTCGACACACCGGGCATCACCGGTCCGTGCCGCGCGGCCTTCCAGGAGGCGCTGCGGACCCTGCGCGAACTCGGTTGCGAGATAAGGGAGTTCGAACTCCCGGAGTTCGGTGCGCTGCTGGCCGTCAATGCCGTCACCATGCTCGCCGAGGCCTTCTCCGAGCACGGCGAACGGCTCGCAGCCGACTGGACCGGGCACGGGCGGGGCTTTCGCCGGCTGGCCGCCGCGGGCGGACTGGTTCCCGCGCACCTCTACCTCCGCGCCCAGCGCACCCGCGAACGGCTCACCGCCGCGCTGCTGGAGCGGATGGACGGCCCCGCCGGGGCCGACCTGATCGCCACCCCGACCTGGCCCGCGCCCGCCCGCCCGTACGCCCAGGAAACCGCCCCCGGCGACGAGCTCAACCTCACCGCCGTCTGGAACCCCACCGGCTTCCCGGCCCTCGCGCTGCCCATGGGCGCCGACCCGGCCGGACTGCCGCTCTCCCTCCAACTGGCCGGCCGGCCCCGCAGCGAGCACACCCTGCTCCGTGCGGGCGAGGCCTTCCAGTCCGTCACCACCTGGCATCTGCGCCGGGCCGCGCCCGACCCCCGGCACCGGCCCGCCCCGCTCCGCGACCCGGACCGCGAAGATCCGGCGCCCGCCTCCCCGACACCCTCCACACCCGGCCCCGGCCGTGTCCCGGCCGACGTGGAGGAGGCCCTGGCGGCCGTCGGCATCACCCCGGGCCCGGCCGATCTGGCCGTCGTCCGGGCCGTGGCCCGCGCGCTCCTCGCAGCCGGCCGGCAGCCGGCCGCCTGATCCGCCCCGGACCCAGCCGTACCCGTACCCGCTCTCCGAAGTGCCCTTGCCGCGAACCCTTCCTGCCCCACCACCACCCGCCGCGCCCGTGTGCGCGGCCGTGCCCAAGTGGAGATCCCCATGTCGCGTATCCAGCCCACCGCGGGCGCCGGCGCGCCTGGCCTCGGCGGCGCCCGCGTCGCCGCGGTCGTCGGATTCCTGGTCTTCGTCGAACTGACCAGCGGCATCATCCAGGGGATGATGCCGACCCTGCTGCCCGAACTCGGCGCCGTTCTCCACGTCGGAGCGGGCGACCTCAACTGGGTCAACGCCGCACAGCTCCTCGCCGCCGCCGTCTCCGTACCGCTGTTCGGCCGGCTCGGGGACATGTACGGCCACCGGCGGCTGCTGCGGATCGCGGTCCTGTGCCTGGTCGCCGGATCGGTCCTGGTCGCCTGGTCGCCCTCCTTCGAGGTACTGCTGGTGGGACGTGTCCTCCAGGGGCCGCTCGCCGCGCTGCTGCCCCTGGAGATCGGGCTGGTCCGCGACCGCCTCGACGCCGCGGGTGCCCGTAGCGCCATAGCCCTGCTCGTCGGCGCACTCACCTTCGGCGCCAGCGCCGGAATGGTCATCGCCGGTCTGCTGCGCGAAGTCATCTCCTCCGTGCACGGCGTGCTCTGGATCCCGGCCGGCACGACCGTGCTGTGCGCCGGAGTCGTCTTCTTCCTGGTGCCCGAGTCGAAGAACCGCGCCCCGGGCAGGGTCGACTGGGCCGGAGCCGGACTCCTCAGCGTCGGACTCGCCACGCTGCTGCTCGGCATCTCCCAGGGACCCAAGTGGGGCTGGAGCGACGGCTGGACGCTGACGCTCCTCGCGGTCGCCGCCTGCACGCTCGTCGTCTGGGTCCTGGTCGAACTCCGCGTCGCCGAGCCCATCGTCGACATCCGCCTCACCGTGCGGCGCACCCTGCTCCCCGTGTACGCGGCCAGCTTCCTGCTGGGCACCGCGCTCTTCGGCGCCCAGACCGCCGCCGTCCTCTTCGTCTCCTCGCCCGCCGGCGAACTCGGTTACGGATTCGGCTACGACGCCCTCGGAATCGCGTGGCTGATGCTGCCGTCCGGCGTGATGGCGTTCGCCGCCTCGCTGGTCGCCTCCCGGCTCTTCCGGCTGATCGGCGGACGCGGCGCCCTCGCGCTCAGCGGGCTCCTCATGGCCGCCGGCTATGTGTTCCTGATCGTGGCGCACGACGAGCCCTGGCAGTTCGTCGTGGTCAACGCCGTCGTCGGTTCGGGTGTCGGCCTGGCCCTCAGCGCCATGCCCGTCCTCATCGTCGACGCCAGCCCGCACGAGCGCACCGCGATCGCCACCGGCATCTACAACACCGCCAAGACAGTGGGGGGTTCGGTCGCCGGAGCCGTCTTCGCGGCCATCCTCACCGCGATCACCTTCAAGGGCACGAAGATCCCCACGATCGACGCCTACACCACCGTGTGGTGGTGCTGCGCGGGCGTGTCGGTCCTGGTCGCCGTCGCTGCGGCCGTCGTCGCCCGGCCGCGTACCGCCCTCAACTGACCTGCCACCCACCCGAATCCGCACACTCCAGGGAAGGAACAGCGCCATGCCCGCGCCCACCACCCCCGTACTCCTGCACAACGGCCTGCTCATCGACGGCACCGGCGCCGACCCCGTCCGTGACGGCTCGCTGCTCATCGAGGACGGACGCGTCCGCTGGGCGGGCCCGTCCGCCGACTGTCCGGTACCCGCCGAGGGGACCCGGCGCATCGACGTCCGCGGCGGCACGATCCTGCCGGGCTTCATCGACTGCCACGTCCACATGGCGGCTCCCGGCACCGCACTGAGCCATGCCGAGATCGCCACCATGCCGCGCAGCCTGCTCACCTTCCTGGCCGCACCCCGGATGCGGCAGACACTCGAAGCCGGTGTCACCACGGCCCGGGACCTGGGTGGGGCGGATGCCGGACACCGGCGGGCCGTCGAGTCCGGACTGCTGGTCGGCCCCCGGCTGCTGGTGGCCGTCGCCATGCTCAGCCCGACCGGCGGGCACGGCGACTTCCGGGCCGGGAACGACGACCGCGCCAACGACAACACCATGGGGCGGCTGGCCGACGGCACCTCCGAATGCCGCAGGGCGGTGCGCGGTGTGCTGCGCCAGGGCGCCGACTGCGTCAAGATCGCCGCGACCGGCGGCGTGTGGAGCCCCACCGACCAGCCCGACGACGACGGATTCCTGGAGGACGAGATCCGCACGATCACGAAGATCGCCGCCGGGCACCGGGGCAAGAAGGTCGCCGCCCACGCCCAGGGCAGGGGCGGCATCCTCAACGCCGTACGGGGCGGGGTCGCCAGCGTCGAGCACGGCTACGAGATCGACGACGAGGCCATCGACCTGATGCTGGAGCGCGGCACGTTCCTCGTACCGACGCTCACCACCGCCCACACCGATCCGGACCCGAAGAAGGCGGCGCCCTGGGCGTACGCGAAGAAGAAGCACTGGCAGGAGGTCGCCCGCCGGCACATCCCGCACGCCATCGAGCGCGGGGTGCGGGTCGCCATGGGAACCGACTGCGGCATCGCCGAGCACGGTACCAACCTGCGTGAGCTGGGGCACCTCGTGGACTGCGGCATGACCCCGATGGGCGCGCTGCGCGCCGGAACCGCGGAGGCCGCCGAGCTCCTCGGTATCGCCCACGAGACCGGCACCCTGGAGCCCGGCAAGCGCGCCGATGTCGTCATAGCCCGCGGCAACCCGCTCGACGACATCCACGCCCTCGGCGATCCCGGGAACATCCTGGTGGTGATGAAGGACGGCGTCGTCTACAAGGACGCCGACGGGCTCGCCGCCTGAGCCGGTGCGGGTCCGGCCGGGCCGACCGCCTTGTAGTAGTAGGTGGTCGGCCTGAGGACGCCCGCCGGGTCGGCGGCGTAGTCCGGGACGGACCCGCACTCGGTCCAGCCCGCCGAGCGGTAGAGCCGCTCCGCGGCGCTGCCGCTCTCGGTGTCCAGGACGAGCAGCCTGACGCCGTCCCCGGCCGCCGAGCGCTCGACCGCGTCCAGCAGTGACCGTCCGAGGCCCCGGCCCTGCGCCGACGGACGGACCATCAGCTTGGCGACCTCCGCGCGATGGCGGGCGTTCGGCAGCGGCGCCCGGACCAGAGCGATGGTCCCGGCGATCCGCTCACCGTCCCGGGCGATCCAGATCTGCTGGTGCCCGGCCGCCAGGGACGCGGCGCGCTCCCGCCACCAGCAGGCGGCCGAGCCCCGGTCCAGCGGCGCGAGGAACCCCACGGAGGATCCGCCGTCGACGGTCTCCACCAGGAGCGCGGCCAGCTCATCGGCGTACGTGACCAGTTCGGGTGCGGACACCGGGACGATCTCGGTCATACGACAGGTCCTTTCACGGCAGAACGATCATCAGTGCGTAACGGACCCTTGCCGGGCCCGGACAGTGGAAACGCGAGGGGCCGCGGAGCCGGAAGCGCAGGCAGTCGCCGGTGCGGACGGTGTGCACGGTGTCGTCCACGGTGATCTCGACCGTCCCCTCCAGGACCCAGATGTGCTGCTCCAGGCCGGGGACGGGCGGGTTCTCGTACGCGATCGCGGCGCCCGCGTCGAGCACCCCCTCGACCACCTCCGCGCGCAGTCCGGCATGAGGTGGCGAGACCGACCGGCGCACGAACCCGGACTCCTCGTCCCGCCACACCGGCTGGCGCCCGGCGGGCACCAGCCGCGGTGGCTCCGCCTCCACCTCCAGCAGCAGCCGCGACATGGTCCGCCCGTGGACGGTGCACAGCCGGCCGAGCAGGGCGGCGGTCGGACTCAGCTCGCCGCGCTCCAGCCGCGAGAGCGTCGAGCGGCTCACCCCCGCACGGTGCGCCAGCTCCTCCAGCGACCAGCCGCGCTCGGCGCGGAGTTCGGCCAGCCGCGCCGCGAGCCTGGCATCGACGGTGTCGGGTCCGGCGCTCTCCATCTCTCTCACACAAGAGATCATATCTCCATTTCGAGAAATCCCGGCTCGGGATCCCGTCCGCGGATCCGCCGTGCTGCCGGTCGGGTGCTGTCGTGCCACGCTTGGGTCTGGGGGAGGTCCGGCCGGGCCCGCATGGCCCTGCCGAGTGGCTCTGCTACCCGAGGAGGCCGATATGGCCGGCACCGGCAGCCAACCGCGAGCGGCGCACAGCACCGCTCCGCACTCACGACGTCCCTTCGTGGAGGGATGGACCGTCTTCGCCGCGGTCCTGATGATCTTCGGCGGGATCATGGCGATCTTCCAGGGCATCTCTGCCATCGCCAAGGACGACGTCTTCGTCGCCACCCGCAACTACGTCTTCCAGTTCAACCTGACCAGCTGGGGCTGGATCCACCTCATCCTGGGCATCGTCATCATCCTCGCCGGCCTCGCGCTGTTCACCGGAGCCGCGTGGGCGCGCGCAGTCGGCATCGTCGTGGCGGGACTGGGCGCGCTCGCCAACTTCATGTGGCTGCCCCACTATCCGCTGTGGTCCATCGTGCTCATCGCCATCGACATCTTCATCATCTGGGCGCTCTGCGCAGGACCCTGGACGCGGGCCGACGCCTGACGGCACCGCCGCGCGTCCGTCCGGCAAGAAGCGGGCCGGACGGACGCGGGGTGGCCGGGGAGCAGTGGGCGTTGGGCAACTCTTCCGCAGGGGCGCCCGGTACGGCGGCCCTCAGCCCGTACGGACTCCGCCTGGCGGGCTCAGCAGGACGAGGGTGTCGCCGCGGGCCGGTGCGGGTGTGCGGGTGCCGGTCACCGGGGTGAGCCGGCCGTCGGGGCGCACCACGAACAGCAGTTCGTGCCCGGCCGGGACCACGCCGTCGGAGAGCCGGGTCACCACCCGCGCCCCGGCCTCGTATCTGCGGGTCAGTTCGGGGCCGGTGAGCCCGGGACCGAACAGCGACTCACCACCCGTGTACGGGGCCACCACCCCGTGGCTCCCCGACGGGGGCCGGAGACGGTGGACCTGGCCCTCGACGCTCTCCCGGAGCGTCATCGACGCGAGCGCGTTGAAGTCGTCCTCGCCGGTCAGCAGCAGTACTCCGGTGATCCCTTCGAGCTCCGCTCCGGCGCCGGTGGCCGATGCGAGCAGCTCACCGGGTACCAGCTTCAGCCCCGCCTCCTCGATCCGCTCCCGCTCCCGGTCGGCGCCCGCCCACATCAGGACGTCCGGCCCCGCCGAGCGCAGTGCGCACGCCAGGTTGACCGTCCAGGGAGCGCCGCCCACCAGCAACGGCCTGGACCTCGCCGGGCGCAGCACCCCCAGCCTCCGGGCCACCGGGAACGCCGTCAGCCCGTACAGCATGACCGTGGCGACGATCACCACGAAGGTGGCCGGGAGAATACGCTCGGCGCCGCCGATGCCCTTGTCGACCAGGGTGGCGGAGAACGTGGAGGCGGTGGCCGCGGCGACGATGCCCCGGGGCGCCATCCAGCCGATGAACCACCGCTCCTCGCGCGGCACATCGGTCCGCAGTGTCGCGAGGTGTGCGACCACGGGTCTGGTCACCAGGACGAGCAGTGCGACCAGGGCCAGCGACGGCAGCACCACGTGCCGCAGCGACGCGGGCGTGACCGTGGCCGAGATGGAGATGAAGAGCAGGCCGATGGTGAGCGAGACCAGCGTGTCGAAGAAAGGCCGCCGCGCCGGGATGTCCAGGCCCGGCAGATTGGCCATGGCCATCCCCATGACGACTGCGGAGATCAGCCCCGTGTCGTCGCGCAGTGCGTCGCAGGCCGCCGCCACGCCGATCACGGCGGCGAACTGCACCGACGTCCCCAGCTCCTCGCCCAGCCGCACCCGGCTCAGCACCAGCCACAGCAGAACGGCCCCGGCCGCCCCGCCGGCCACGCCCACCGCCGCACTGGCCGCGAACTGCCCGAGCTGACGGGCGAACCCCGGCCGCTCGCCCGCGAGGACCCCGTGGAAGACCAGCGCCCCCAGGATCCCGCCGACCGGATCGATCAGGGAGCCCTCCCAGATCAGGACGCGCTGCAACCGCTCGCTGGGACGGACGAAGCTGAGCAGCGGCCCGACGACCGTCGGACCGGAGACGACCAGGATCGACGCGAGCATCACGGCCGCGGGCATCGACATGTCCAGTACCGGTACGGCGAACAGCGCGGCGGACACCACGGTGAGCACGGTCCCGATCCAGAGCAGCCGGACCACGACGCGGCGGGTGTGGCCCTTGAGCCTGCCGAGATCCAGCCCGAGCCCGGCGTCGTAGAGGATCACCGCCACCGCCAGCGACACCAGAGGGGAGAAGGCCGCGCCCAGCAGCCGCTCGGGATCGACGTCGTCCGTCAGCGCTCCGGCGCCGAAGCCGACCGGCAGCAGGACCAGCAGCGCCGGAACCCGCAGCCGGCCGGCCAGCAACTGCGAACCGACCGCGAGCACCACGATCAGTCCCAGGCCGGCGAGCACCTGATCGGTCGACATGGCCGCGCCTCCTTTGGCGGCGTCCGGACAGCGGCCGCCGCCCGCGCAACACCGCGCGCGACCACCTTCCGCGGCGGTGCGCGGCGTGACGGGCAGGGCTCGCGCCGACCGGGCGCCGGACGCGGCGGGATCCCTCGTACGGGCTAACGGCGCGAGTGCCGGGGATCCTGAGAGGATCGGGGGGTGGAGTCCCTCGAACCGCTGCCCGCGACCGACGCCGAACCGCTGCCCGGCACCACCGCAGCCACCGGCCGCCGCCAGGTGCGCTGCCGCCTGTGCGGGCGCCCGCTCACCGGTACGGCCTCGCGCCGCACCGGCCTCGGCCCCGCCTGCGACGCCAAACTGCACCCGGCGCCGCCCGATATCCGCACCCGCCGGCACGACGTCGAGCAGGACCCGCTGCCCGGCACCTGAGCCGTCAGGCGGGCTCCGGTGCCTGAGCGGTCAGGAGGGCTGCTCCTCCAGCCGCCGGAACAAGCCCTCCTGCACCACGGACACCAGCAGATTGCCGCCGCGGTCGTAGATCCGGCCGCGCGCCAGCCCCCGCCCGCCCGTCGCCACCGGCGACTCCTGGTCGTACAGGAACCACTCGTCGGCCCGGAACGGACGGTGGAACCACATCGCGTGGTCCAGCGAGGCCATGTCGAAGCCCCGCGGCCCCCACAGCGGCTCCACCGGGATCCGCACCGCGTCCAGTAGCGTCATGTCGCTCGCGTACGTCAGCGCACAGGTATGGACGAGCGGATCGTCGCCGAGCGGGCCGACCGCACGCATCCAGACCGCGCTGCGCGGGTCCGCGTCCCTGATCTCCTCCCGCGTCCAGCGCAGCCGGTCGACGTAGCGGATGTCGAACGGCTGGCGCCGCGCCATCCGCTCCAGTGCCTCGGGAAGCGCGCCGAGATGGTCGCGGACCTCCTCGGCGACCGTCGGCAGCTCCTCCGGGTCCGGGACCACGCGGGCCGGCGGCAACTGGTGCTCGATGCCCGCCGCCTCGGGCCGGTGGAAGGACGCCGTCAGATTGAAGATGGTCCGGCCCTGCTGGACGGCCGTCACCCGCCGGGTGGTGAAGGACCGGCCGTCCCTGACCCGCTCGACCTCGTAGACGATCGGCACCCCGGGACGGCCCGGACGCAGGAAGTAGGCGTGCAGCGAATGGACCGGCCGGTCCCCGTCGGTGGTGCGGCCGGCCGCCACCAGGGCCTGCCCGGCCACCTGCCCGCCGAAGACCCGTTGCAGGGACTCCTGCGGGCTGCGGCCGCGGAAGATGTTGACCTCGATCCGCTCCAGGTCGAGCAGGTCGACCAGGCGCTCGGCGGGGTTCGTCATGCTGTTCGTCTCCACTCTCGCGGCGGCGCCGTCGGTACGGACGCGCTCACAACTGGCCCACGGAGGTGACCCGGAGCACCGCCCGGCCCTCCTCGTCGGACGCGGCGAGATCGACCTCGGCGCTGATGCCCCAGTCGTGGTCGCCGTTCGGGTCGGCGAACGTCTGCCGGACCCGCCACAGACCGTGCTCGGCGTCCTCGTCGATCTTCAGCAGCTTCGGCCCGCGGGCGTCCGGACCGGTGCCCAGCTCCTCGTACTCGTCCCAGTACGCGTCCATCGCCTCGCCCCACGCGTCCTCGTCCCAGCCCGTGCCACCGTCCAGCTCGCCGAGGTCGCGGACCCGGTCCAGCGCGGCCAGCTCGACGCGGCGGAACATCGCGTTGCGGACCAGCACCCGGAAGGCGCGGGCGTTGGCCGTGACCGGCTTGACCTCGTCGGCCCGCTCCTGCGCCTGCTCGGCCGTCTCCACCTCGGGATTGGCGAGCTGCTCCCACTCGTCGAGGAGGCTGGAGTCGACCTGGCGGACCATCTCGCCGAGCCAGGCGATGAGGTCCTCCAGGTCCTCGGACTTGATGTCGTCCGGGATGGTGTGCTCCAGCGCCTTGTACGCGCCCGCGAGGTACCGCAGCACGATGCCCTCGGTCCGGGCCAGCTCGTAGTTCGAGGTGAACTCCGTGAACGTCATGGCGCGTTCGTACATGTCGCGGACCACCGTCTTCGGTGATACCGGGTGGTCACCCACCCACGGGTGGCTCTGGCGGTAGACGTCGTACGCGTGCCACAGCAGCTCGCTCAGCGGTTTCGGGTACGTGACGTCCTGCAGGAGCTCCATCCGCTCCTCGTACTCGATGCCGTCGGCCTTCATCTGCCCGACCGCCTCACCGCGCGCCTTGTTCTGCTGGGCGGCGAGGATCTGACGCGGGTCGTCGAGCGTCGACTCCACCACCGAGACCATGTCCAGCGCGTACGAGGGCGAGTCGGCGTCCAGCAGCTCGAACGCGGCGAGCGCGAACGTGGACAGCGGCTGGTTCAGCGCGAAGTTCTGCTGGAGGTCGACGGTGAGCCGCACGATGCGGCCCTCCGCGTCCGGGGTTTCGAGCCGCTCCACCACGCCGCCGTCCAGCAGCGAACGGTAGATGGCGATCGCCCGGCGGATGTGGCGCAGCTGGGCCCTGCGCGGCTCGTGGTTGTCCTCCAGGAGGTGCCGCATCGCCTCGAAGGCGTTGCCGGGACGCGCGATGACCGACAGCAGCATGGTGTGCGTGACCCGGAAGCGGGAGGTCAGCGGCTCCGGATCGGACTGGATCAGCTTGTCGAACGTGCTCTCCGACCAGGAAACGAAGCCCTCGGGAGCCTTCTTGCGGACGACCTTGCGCTTCTTCTTCGGGTCGTCGCCGGCCTTCTTGACCGCCTTCTCGTTCTCGACGACGTGCTCGGGGGCCTGCGCGACGACGAAGCCCGCCGTGTCGAAGCCCGCCCGCCCGGCCCGGCCCGCGATCTGGTGGAACTCACGGGCGCGCAGCGTACGTACCCGGGTGCCGTCGTACTTGGTGAGCGCGGTGAAAAGCACGGTGCGGATGGGGACGTTGACGCCGACGCCGAGCGTGTCCGTACCGCAGATCACCTTCAGCAGACCCGCCTGTGCGAGCTTCTCCACGAGCCGGCGATACTTCGGCAGCATGCCCGCGTGGTGCACACCGATGCCGTGCCGCACATAGCGGGACAGGTTCTGGCCGAACTTGGTGGTGAAGCGGAAGTTGCCGATGAGATCGGCGATCTTCTCCTTCTCCTCCTTGGTGCACATGTTGATGCTCATCAGCGACTGCGCCCGCTCGACGGCCGCAGCCTGCGTGAAGTGCACGATGTAGACGGGCGACTGCCGGGTGTCCAGGAGTTCGGTGATGGTCTCGGTGATCGGCGTCAGCCGGTACTCGTAACTGAGCGGGACCGGACGCGTGGCCGAGCGCACCACCGAGGTGGGGCGGCCGGTGCGGCGGGTCAGGTCCTCCTCGAACATCCTGACGTCGCCGAGGGTGGCCGACATCAGGATGAACTGGGCCTGCGGCAGCTCCAGGATCGGGATCTGCCAGGCCCAGCCGCGGTCCTGCTCCGCGTAGAAGTGGAACTCGTCCATCACGACCTGGCCGATGTCCGCGTACTTCCCGTCACGCAGCGCGATGGAGGCCAGCACCTCGGCCGTGCAGCAGATCACCGGGGCGTCGGCGTTGACCGAGGCGTCGCCGGTGAGCATGCCGACGTTCTCCGTGCCGAACAGCTTGCACAGGTCGAAGAACTTCTCCGAGACCAGCGCCTTGATCGGCGCGGTGTAGAAGGTGACCTTGTCCTGGGCCAGAGCCGTGAAGTGCGCACCGGCCGCGACCAGACTCTTACCGGAGCCGGTGGGGGTGGAAAGGATCACGTTGGCCCCGGAGACCACCTCGATCAGCGCCTCCTCCTGAGCGGGATAGAGGGTGATGCCCTGCGTCTCGGTCCATGACGAGAATGCCTCGAAGAGGGCGTCGGGGTCGTCGGTCGGGGGCAGCTGATCGATTAGGGTCACGCCCCCATCTTGCCTGCCTTCCGCCCGGATGAGGGAACCGGACGACCGCACGAAGATCACGGACGATACGCTTCCCTCTCAACTCGGCCACACCACAACGACGGTGGCCCGAGCCCGGACACAGCGACAGCTGTCAACACTTTGTCAATACCTGGTCACTATCTACGGGGGCGGAAACAGTCATGATGGGACCGGCACACTCTCTGTCAGGGGCTGCGGCCTGGCTGGGGGTGGGCGCGGCCGCGGCAGCCGCGGGACACACCATGCCGTGGCCCGTCCTGGTCGTCGGCGCGCTGATCACCGCGGGCGCCGCACTGGCACCGGATCTCGACCACAAGTCGGCGACCATCTCGCGCGCCTTCGGGCCGGTCTCCCGAGGCCTCTGCGAAATAGTCGACACGCTCTCGCACGCCGTCTACAAGGCCACCAAGATGCGGGGCGACTCGAACCGCAACGGTGGCCACCGGACCCTTACCCACACCTGGCTGTGGGCGGTCCTGATCGGTGCCGGGGCCTCCGCCGCGGCGATCACCGGCGGCCGGTGGGCGGTGCTGGGGATTCTCTTCGTCCACCTGGTGCTCGCCGTCGAGGGTCTGCTCTGGCGGGCCGCCCGGGTGTCCAGCGATGTCCTGGTGTGGCTGCTCGGCGCGACCAGCGCGTGGATTCTCGCGGGCGTCCTGGACAAGCCGGGCAACGGCTCGGACTGGCTCTTCAACGCCCCCGGCCAGGAGTACCTCTGGCTCGGGCTGCCGATCGTGCTGGGCGCTCTCGTCCATGACATCGGCGATGCGCTGACCGTTTCCGGCTGCCCGATCCTCTGGCCGATCCCGGTGGGCCGCAAGCGCTGGTACCCGATAGGCCCGCCGAAGGCCATGCGGTTCCGGGCCGGCAGCTGGGTGGAACTCAAGGTGCTGATGCCGGTGTTCATGGTGCTCGGGGGAGTGGGCGGCGCGGCCGCGATGAACCTCATCTGACGCGGCCCGCAGCCGGCTCCCGGTCTAGCCGGGCACCGGATGCACGAGGCGGCCGTGGGCGATGAGGGAGGCCGCCTGCTTGAGGCGGCGGACCCGGATGCTGACCCCGTAGGCGTCGACACCGGGCACGGCCGCGAGGCGGGTGGTCAGATAGCGGTAGAAGGCCTCGGCGTCCCGGCAGGTGACGATGGCCAGCACGTTGTGGTCGCCGCTGGTGGCGCCGGCGAACGCGACCTCCTCGTGCCGGGCGATCTCCTGTCCGGTGCGCTCCAGGTGGGCGGGGGCGACGCGCAGCCAGAGAGTCGCGTTGAGGTGATAGCCGAGGCGCTCGGGCAGCAGGTCGATGTCGTACGAGAGAGTGCCGGACGATTCCAGGGCCTCCAGCCGGCGGGCGACGCGGCCCTTGGACCAGCCGGTGAGTCCGGCGAGCTGCGTGTGCGAGGCACGGCCGTCCTCGGCAAGGGCGTCGAGGAGCGGGACATCCTGGGCGGTCGGGGGCAGGAGAGGGCCGGCCGGGGCGGGGGACGGGCCCCCGGTCAGCACTTGTTCCTGTTCGGGGGTGAGGTGCCCGCCGTAGCCGGTCCACCCGGCCGCGCCGGGGCTGCCGAAGGGGTGGATGAGCAGATCGATGCTCATGTCGAGCACCGCGGCGGACCTGGGCAGCTGCTGGAGCAGCATGTCCTCGCGCTCGGCGGCCAGCGGTGAGCGGATGACGCAGATGATCTCCGAGCCGCCGGAGGCGATGCTCGCGTAGGCGATGTCGGGGCGCCGGGTGAGGGCGTCGGCGAGCGGGCCGACCCGGTCGGGGCGGCAGCGAATGCGCGCGACCCACTGCGCCTCACCGTGCACGGCGGGATCGACCAGGCCCACCACGCGCATCACACCGCTGCGGCGCAGGGCGTGATAGCGGCGGGCCGCAGTCTGCTCCGACACCCCGTTCACTTCGCCGATGAGCCGGAACGGGGCGCGTGGCGCGCACTGGAGCGTGCGGAGGATTTGCATGTCCAGAGCGTCGATCACGGTGGAAGTGTGCCATGGAGGGCCGCGTCCATAGTGGTTTGTGATCAATTCGAGCAGGCTCTTTGTTGATTCTGCCTGGTTTCGCTGATGCTGGCGTGCGGGTCTGTCCGATGAGGCCTGGCTTCCACCGGAACGGGCTCTCACCTGCGACTCGGTGCCTCCGGCGCCGTCCGGGAGGCCGCTGCGGCCGTGAACCGGCGCTCGGGCGGACGCAACCCCTGCTGGATATCAACCGCGGCGCGCCGCGCCGCAAAGGAGTGCATCCGTGAACGTCACACCCTCGGCGAGCGGGCCGGCCGACCGGCGGGCGGCCACGCTCGCCATGGCCTGCCTGGGCGTATTCGTCGCCTACTTGCCGGTGACCACCGTCTCCGTGAGCCTGCCTGCCATCCAGGCGGCACTGGGCGCGTCGACGGCCCAGCTGTCATGGGTCCAGGACGCGTTCGTCCTGCCCATGGCCGCGTTCATCCTGACCGCCGGAGTGTTCGGTGAGGTCCACGGGCGCAAGAAGGTGTTCCAGGCGGGCCTGCTGTCCTGCGCGGTCGGTGCCGCCGTCGCCCTGACCGCCCCGTCGATCCAGCTGCTGTGGGCCGGCCAGGCCCTCGCCGGACTCGGTGCGGCCGCGCTGCTGCCCACCACGCTGGCCCTGATCAGCCACGCGGTGCCCGACCCCCGCGAGCGCGGCAAGTTCATCGGTGTCTGGGCCACCTCGCTCCTGCTGGCACTGGCCGTCGGTCCGCTGATCGCCGGAGCCATCCTGGAGCACGCCGCCTGGCGGTGGATCTACCTCCTGGTCATTCCCGTCTCGCTCCTCGCGATGGTGGTCGCCGCGCGGCTGCTGACCGACTCGCGCGCCCCGCACGGGCGGCGGCTGGACTGGCCGGGCCAGCTCACCGCCGCGTCCGCGATCACCGCGCTGGTGTACGGCGTGATCGAGGGCGGTGCCGGTTCGTTCACCGACGCCCGGGTCCTGGTGGCGCTGTTCATCGCCGTGGCCGGCGCCGTCGCCTTCGTCCTGGCCGAGCGGCGCAGCGACAGCCCGATGCTGGATCTGACCCTGTTCCGCAGCCCGGCGTTCACCGCCACCACGCTCGTCGCGATGATCACCTTCCTGGCGCTGATCGGCTTCTTCTTCCTCCTGAGCCTCTACTTCGGCCTGGTGCAGCAGCTCGACACCCTCCAGGCGGGCTGGCGTCTTCTCGTGGTCACCGGCGCCGCCATCGTCGTCGGCGCTCCCGTCGGGCGGCTGATGCACCGGGTGTCCGCCCGTATCCTGATCACCGCCGGACTGCTCGTCGTCTCCGGCGCACTGCTCTCGCTGACCACCGTCGACGCGGACACCTCGTTCGCCTCCATCGCCTGGCGGCTGGCACTGCTGGGCGTGGGGATGGGCGGCGTCCTGACACCCATGACAGCCACCGCGGTCGCCGCCGTGCCTCCCCATCTGGCGGGTATGGCCGCGGCAGGCAACAACGCCTTCCGGCAGGTCGGCGCGGCACTCGGCCCGGCCGTCCTGGGGGCCCTCCTCACCGCCCGCGCCCTCGATACCTTCCCCGCGCACCTCGCCGACGCCGGGATCACGGGAGCGGCCGGACAGAGCATGGCCGAGACCGCACGGGCGGGCGGTCTCGGCGCGGTCGCCCAGATGAACCTGGGCGCCGGCACCGGTCAGGCCCTGGGCGCCGTGGGCGATGCCTTCCTCGACGGCCTCCGCCTCTGCCTGATCGTCGCCGCCGCTCTCACGCTGTTCGCCGCCCTGGTCTCCGCGATACTCCTGCGCCGCCCGCGCGGGACGTCCACCTCCACCGTCACCGCCTCCTCCAGTGGTGAGCCCGCCGCCGCGCAGGCCCACGCGAGCTGACGGACGGCTGCCCGTGACTGGGCACAGCGCCGGGAAGCAGCTCCCGTGCACCGGCCCACGGCCGGTGCACGGGACCGCTGCGTCCTGTCCCCGCCCCTACCGGCAGACTGGAGCCAAGGGAGAACCGCACGAACAAGGAGCACCATGGATTCCCTCTCCACGGCCTCTGCCCCAGCCGTCGGCCCGCTGCTGGAGGACTTCTCCCTGGAGATGACGGGCAAGGACGTCCCCCGGCTCGAAGAGGCCCGCGACCGCATCCCGGCCGGCACCCGGATCAATATCACCTTCCTCGGCAACGAGGACCTGGGTGTGCGGCTGGCCGCGGCCCGCGCCGTCCGGCAGCTCGGATACACCCCGGTCCCGCACATATCGGCCCGCCGCCTGCGCTCCCGGGCGGAACTGGAGGAACTCCTCGCCGCGTTCCGCGCCGACGGCACAGCCGACAACGTCCTCGTCATCGGCGGTGACCCCGCCACACCTCACGGCCCCTACGACGACTCCCTCGCGCTCATCCGCTCCGGGCTCCTCCAGTCGTACGGTGTGCGTCACGTCGGCATCGGCGGCTACCCCGAGGGGCACCCTTCCATCGCCGGACCGGTGCTCTGGTCGGCGATCGAGGACAAGACCACCGCCCTTGCCGGGCAGGGGCTGTCCGGCGATGTCATCACCCAGTTCGGCTTCGACGCGGACCCGGTCCTCGCCTGGGTCGAGTCGCTGCGGAAACGGGGCATCGACGCACCGGTGCGCGTCGGGGTCCCCGGCCCCGCCGGGATCAAGCGGCTGATGACGTACGCCGCGCGCTTCGGCGTCGGCACGAGCGCGTCCATCGCGAAGAAGTACGGATTCTCGCTCACCAACCTGATGGGCACGGCCGGCCCCGACCGCTTCATCCGTGCCCTGGCCGACGGCTACGACGCCCGCCGCCACGGCGTTCTCAAGCTGCACTTCTACACCTTCGGCGGGATCGGGGCCACGTCGCGGTGGGTCACCGAGTTCCTCGCCGTGGAGGGGAACTGACGCGTCGCCCGCCCCGGTCGGGCCGGTTCAGGAGGAGGCCTGGCGCTCGCCGTGCCATGAGCTCCAGAGCGCGGCGTACGCGCCCCCGGCCGCCACGAGATCGTCGTGGGCGCCGAGTTCGGTGATCCGGCCGTCCTCCATCACGGCCACCCGGTCGGCATCGTGCGCCGACTGCAGACGGTGCGCGATGGCGATGACGGTCCGGCCTTCGAGGACGGCGGCCAGCGCGCGCTCCGTGTGCCGGGCCGTTCTCGGGTCAAGGAGCGCGGTGGCCTCGTCGAGTATCAGCGTGTGCGGGTCGGCCAGTACCACGCGCGCCAGGGCGAGCTGCTGTGCCCGGGCCCCGTCCGGCCGGTGCCCGCCATGGCCCAGATCGGTGTCCAGGCCGTCCGGCAGCTCATCGGCCCACTCGGCGCCGACGGCCGCGAGTGCCGCGTGCAGTTCGGCGTCGGTGGCGCCCGCCGAGGCGATCCGCAGATTCTCCCGGACCGTGCCCAGGAACACGTGGTGCTCCTGGGTGACGAGGACGACGTGCCGACGCAGCCGGTCAGGGTCCAGGCCGGCGACCGGGACCCCGCCCACCGTCACCGAGCCGGTGCGCGGTGTGTCCATGCCTGCCAGCAGTCTGCCCACCGTGGTCTTGCCCGCGCCTGACGGGCCGACGATCACCAGTCGCTCGCCGGGCCGGACCGTCAGGTCGACACCGTGCAGGACGTCGCCCCCGCCGTCGTAGGCGTAGCGCACCCCGGCCACTTCGATCCGGTCGTCGGCCGGTGCGCGAGAGGCGGCCTGTGGTGCCTGCGCCGCCGTGCCGAGACCCTCCACTCTCGCGAAGGAGGCGCTGCTGCTCTGGAGTTGCTCCATCTGCTGGAGGATGACGTCCAGGGGCTGGGACAACTGCCGCAGGTACAGGGCCGAGGCGACGACCGCGCCGACACTCATCGCGCCCTGGTCGTGCAGCACGCCGCCGATCAGCAGGACACCGGCCACGGGGATGACGTAGGAGATGTCCACGGCCGGGAAGAGCACACTGCGCAGGAACAGCGTCCTGGTCCGGGCGCTCCGGCACTTCTCGATACCCTCCCGGCACGCCGCGACGCGGCGCTGCTGCAGCCCCAGGGCCTCGACGGTGCGGGCACCCGCGGCGGTGGCCGCGAGCTGCTCCGCGAGCTCCGAGTTGGCGGCTCCCTCGGCGAGGTACGCGGTGAGCGCCCGGCGCAGGTACCAGCGGGCGGCGAACCAGATGCCGAGCAGACCCAGCACCCCGCACGTACCGAGCAACGGGTTGAGCAAGAAGACCGCTCCGAGGATGAACAGCGCCTGGACCCCGGCGACGAGGACCTCGGGCCCGGCATCCCGGAGGGTCGCGCCGACCGCGGCGACATCGGTGGTGCCGCGGGTCATCAGGTCGCCCGTGCCCGCCCGCTCGACGGCCGCTGCGGGCAGCGCGAGCGCCCGGTCGGCGAACTGCTCCCGGATGCGCGCCAGGGTCCGCTCGCCGAAGCGGTGTCCGATGTAACCGGCGTAGCGGACCAGCAGGAGCTGCGCCACGGCGAAGCCGAGGATGGTGAGTGCGAGGCGGTCCACCGCGGCCACCCCGCCGCCCGCCCGGACCTCGTCGATGATGCGGCCGAGCAGCCACGGGCCGACGAGTCCGGCACCGGCGGCGAGCGCGTTGAGGCCGATCATCGCGGCGAAGGCGCGGCCGTCCAGCCGGATCAGCCGGAGCGCGGCCCGGCGTATCCGGAACGGTTCGGCGACGGGCAGGGACCGGTCTGTCGCCCGGGAGTCCGCGGTCATCGCACGGCCTCCCGGGACGGCGGGACGGTACCTTCGGCCGAGCCGCCGAGGGCGTCGTCGTCCACACCGCGGGACACCAGCCGGCGGTACCCGGGCTGCCCGTCCAGGAGCTCACGATGGCTGCCGACGGCCGCGACGGAGCCGTCGACCAGGTAGTACACGGTGTCCGCCCGGTCCAGCAGGAGCGGTGACGTGCTGGTGACGACCGTCGTGCGGCCGGACCGTGCGGCGTGCAGCCGGGCCGCGACGGCCGCCTCGGTGTGTGCGTCGACCGCCGAGGTGGGCTCGACCGCCAGGAGTATCTCGGGATCGGCCAGCAGGGCCCGGACCAGCCGGACGCGCTGCCGCTGTCCTCCGGAGAGGTTGCGGCCCTGCGCGTCGACCGGCGAGTCGAGTCCGTCCGGCAGACCGCGGACGATGTCCTGCGCCATGGCCGCGTGGACGCCGCGGCCGATGGTCTCCTCGTCCCGGTCCCGCGCGCCGCAGATCACCTCGCGCAGCGGTCCGGCGAACAGATCGGCCTCGTTGTCCGCGACCAGGATCCGCCGGCGAACCCGCGTCAGGTCGATCTCGTCGAGGCGTATCCCGCCCCAGGTCGCGGCCGACTCCACGAACCGGCCGAGACGGTCGACCACCGCGGCGGAGTCCGACGGCCGGGCGCTGACGAGTGCGGTCAGCCCGCCCGGCACCACCTCGACGCCGGATTCCGGATCACGGAGCGTGGACGGCGCCGCGGGCCCCTGCGAAGTCGCCTCCCCGCCCGCGGAATCGGGCTCCATGGCCAGGAACCGGATGACCCTGCGGGCGGCGACCAGCCCGCGACTGAGGTCGTAGCCGCCCTCGATGAAGAACGAGACCGGCACCACCAGCACCGCCGTGTATCCGTAGACAGCGACCAACTCGCCCACGGTGATGGCCCCTTGGGCGGCCATCCGGGCCGCGAGCCAGGTCACGACACCGAGGAACAGGGTGGGGAGGCCGACACCGAGGGCCTGGATCCAGCTGGTCACCCCGCCGACGTGGTACCCCTGCGCCTGCAACTCCCGCGAACCGCGCCGGTAGCGCTCGGCGTACGCCTCCTTGCCGCCGATGCCGTTGAGGACGCGCAGGCCCCCGACGATGTCCTCGAAACGGGCGGCGAGCCCGCCCTGCTGCTCCCGGTACGCCGACTCGACGCCCTGCAACCGCCACAGCAGTGGGCCGACCAGCACCGCGAGCAGCGGCACCCCGAGCAGCACCACCACGGCGAGCAGCGGCGAAACGGTCAGCAGCAGCGCGGCCACGACGACATAGGCGAGGACCGCGCCGACCCCGGGGCCGGTGATGGTCAGCGTGCCGGAGATCACCGCGACATCGCGGAACCCGATCGTGACGATCTCCCCGGCCGTGACCCGGCGCGGCAGCGCCCCGCCGAGCACGGTCGCCTGCCTGACCACGACCGCCACGGACCGGAAGGCGGCGTCCATCCGCACCCTGGTCATCGTGCGGTGCCGCATGATCGCCAGCCACGCGTTCAGCACCCCCACGCCCAGCAACGCCGCGACCCAGCCCACCAGCGCGGACCACTGCCCCGGCTCCAGCCCGTCGTCGATGGCGCGCGACAGCAGGTAGGGAGGCAGCGTCAGGCAGACCATCCAGACACTGCCGAGCAGCGCACCGGCGGCGATCCGGCGGCGCTGACTGGTGATCAGCCACCACAGGTACCGCAGCGCGCTGCGACAGTCAGGGGTCCCCGGATCCACATAGGAATCTGTCATGTACCGACCCTAATGATCCCGGAGAGCCGGTGGACCGGGGGACCGCCCCGCCTCCGTCAGCCGTGCCAGGACCGCCACAGCGCCGCGTACGCGCCGTCCGCCGCCACCAGTTCGTCATGGCTG
Source organism: Streptomyces sp. NBC_01260 (assembly GCF_036226405.1). NCBI lineage: Bacteria > Bacillati > Actinomycetota > Actinomycetes > Kitasatosporales > Streptomycetaceae > Streptomyces > Streptomyces sp. NBC_01260. The sequence goes on from NZ_CP108464.1 coordinate 7,667,259, forward strand.
CCCAGCTCGCTGATCCGGCCCTGCTCGACGACCGCGATCACATCCGCGTCGTGCGCCGTGTGCAGCCGGTGCGCGATCGCCACGACCGTGCGGCCGTCCAGCACCCGGGCCAGTGAGCGCTCCAGATGACGGGCCGCGCGCGGGTCGAGCAGCGATGTCGCCTCGTCCAGCACCAGCGTGTGCGGATCGGCCAGCACCAGCCGGGCCAGCGCGATCTGCTGGGCCTGCGCGGGAGTGAGTACCGTACCGCCCGAGCCGACCTCGCAGTCCAGCCCCTCGTCCAGTGCCCGGGCCCAGCCGTCCGCGTCGACCGCGGCCAGCGACGCCCACAGCTCCGCGTCACCGGCACCGGCACGGGCCAGCAACAGGTTGTCCCGCAGCGAACCCACGAAGACATGGTGCTCCTGGTTGACCAGCGCCACATGCGTACGCACGCGCTCCGCGGTCATCCGCGACAACTGCGCACCGCCCAGCGAGACCTCACCGGTGCGTGGGGCGTAGATTCCGGCCAGCAGCCGGCCCAGCGTGGACTTGCCCGCACCGGACGGGCCGACCAGCGCCAGCCGGGTACCCGGAGCGACGTCCAGCGACACCTTGTGCAGGACGTCGAGACCGGCCCGGTAACCGAAGCGCACCTCGTCGGCGCGTACGTCCCGGCCGTCCGGCGCCACCGCCGCGTCGCCCGCGTCCGGCTCGATCTCGCGGACACCCACGAGGCGCGCCAGCGACACCTGGGCGACCTGCAACTCGTCGTACCAGCGCAGGATCAGGCCGATCGGGTCGACCATCATCTGCGCGAGCAGCGCACCCGTCGTCAGCTGCCCGACGGTGAGCCAGCCCTCGATCACGAACCAGCCCCCGAGCATCAGGACCGCGCCGAGGATCGTCACGTACGTGGCGTTGATGACGGGAAAGAGCACGGATCGCAGGAAGAGCGTGTACCGCTCCCAGGCCGTCCACTCCTTGACCCGCTGGTCCGACAGCGCGACCCGGCGCGCACCCAGCCGGTGCGCCTCCACGGTCCGCCCGGCATCCACCGTCTCCGCGAGCACGGCCGCGACCGCCGCGTAACCGGCGGCCTCCGAGCGGTACGCGGACGGCGCCCGGCGGAAGTACCAGCGGCAGCCGACGATCAGCACCGGAAGCGCGATGAGCACCGAGAGCGCCAGCGGGGGAGCGGTGACGGTGAGCGCGGCGAGCAGCAGCCCCGCCCACACCACACCGATGGCCAGCTGAGGCACCGCCTCGCGCATGGCGTTGGCGAGCCGGTCGATGTCCGTGGTGATCCGGGAGAGCAGATCACCCGTCCCGGCCCGCTCCAGGACACCGGGCGGCAGCCGGACCGACCGCACGAGGAAGTCCTCGCGCAGATCGGCCAGCATCTCCTCGCCGAGCATCGCGCTGCGCAGCCGCATCATCCGGGTGACCACGGTCTGCACGATCAGCGCGACGGCGAACACCGCGGCGGTGCGCTCCAGATGGAGGTCGGTGACCCCGTCGGACAGGTCCTCGACGAGCCCGCCCAGCAGGTAGGGGCCGGCGATCGAGGCGACCACCGCGACCGTGTTGAGCAGGGTGACCACGGTGAACGGCCGCCGGTGGCGCCTGATCAGTTCCCTGGCATACGTCCGTACGGTCGTAGGGGTGCCGACCGGCAGGGTTGCGGCCGACTCGGGCGCGGCCGGGTCGTAGGCCGGTGGTGCGACGCCGGTCATGCCCTCTCCTCGATTTCCTCGATGGTGTCGATCGCCTGGATCGCTTCGTCCTTGCCCGGCGGGGCCGGTGCCGGGATCTCGTCGCCGGTCTCGCGGGTGACGACGGCCCGGTAGCGCGGTTCGCCGCGCAGCAGTTCACGGTGGGTACCGACGGCCACCACCGTGCCCCGGTGGACCAGCGCCACCCGGTCCGCCAGGTCGAGCAGCAGCGGGGAGGAGGCGAAGGCCACCGTCGTACGGTCCTTGCGCAGCGCCTTGATACCCGCGGCGACCCGCGCCTCCGTGTGCGAGTCGACCGCGGACGTCGGCTCGTCGAGCACCAGCGCCTCCGGGTCGGTCACCAGCGACCGGGCCAGGGCGAGGCGTTGGCGCTGGCCGCCGGAGAGCGACCGGCCGCGTTCGGTGATCCGGGTGTTCATCGGATCGCCGCCGGAGTCCACGGACGCCTGTGCCAGCGCGTTCAGGACGTCGTCGCACTGTGCGGCCGACAGCGCCTCCTCGGGGCTCACCCGGCCGGACGACGGCACGTCCAGCAGTTCGCGCAGGGTGCCGGAGAGCAGCACCGGGTCCTTGTCCTGGACCAGAACGGCGGTGCGCGCCGCGTCCAGTTCCAGTTCGTCCAGGGGTACGCCACCGAGCAGCACGGACGGCGCCTCGTGGTCCGCCGTCCCGTCCTCGACGGCGCCGTCCTTCGCCACCTCCGGCTGGGCGTGGCCGCCGAGCCGGTCCGCGAGCCGGCCGGCCTCGTCCGGATCGCCGCAGACCACCGCGGTGAACAGGCCCTCGGGCGCCATCAGTCCGGTGGCCGGGTCGTACAGGTCGCCGGCCGGAGCGGCGTCGACCGTCGACGGCCGGGCGACCCGGCTCAGCGAGAGCACCCGGACCGCGCGCTGCGCGGACGGCCGCGAGAAGGAGTACGCCATCGCGATCTCCTCGAAGTGGCGCAGAGGAAACAGCAACAGCGTCGCCGCGCTGTACACGGTCACCAGCTGACCGACGTCGATCTTCCCGTCGCGGGCCAGCGCGGCCCCGTAGGTGACCAGGGAGATCAGCAGGATGCCCGGCAGCAGGACCTGGATCGCGGAGATCAGCGACCACATCCGCGCACTGCGCACCGCGGCCTTGCGGACCTCCTGCGAGGCCCGCCGGTAGCGGCCCAGGAACAGTTCCTCGCCGCCGATGCCGCGCAGCACGCGCAGTCCGGCCACGGTGTCCGAGGCCAGCTCGGTGGCCTTGCCGGCCTTCTCGCGCTGGAAGTCGGCGCGGCGGGTGGCGCGGGGGAGGAGCGGCAGGACACCCAGGGCGAGCAGCGGCATGGCGAGTGCCACGAGCACGCCCAGCGAGGGAAGGTAGAGGACGAGCCCGACACAGATGATGACGAGGGCGGCAGCGGCGGCGGCGAAGCGGGAGAGCGCCTCGACGAACCAGCCGATCTTCTCCACATCACCTGTCGAGACCGCGACGACCTCGCCCGCGGCGACCCGGCGGGTCAGTGCCGAGCCGAGCTCCGCGGTCTTGCGGGCCAGCAGTTGCTGGACCCGCGCGGCCGCGGTGATCCAGTTGGTGACGGCGGTCCGGTGCAGCATGGTGTCGCCCACGGCGATCAGCACGCCGAGAACCGCGATCAGAGCGCCGGCCAGTGCGAGCCGCCCGCCCGACCGGTCGACGACCGCCTGGACGGCGAACCCGACGGCGAGCGGCAGTCCGGCGATGGAGCACTGGTGAAGCAGGCCCCACGACATGGACTTGAGCTGTCCGCGGATCTGGTTGCGGCCGAGCCAGATCAGAAAGCGAGGGCCCGACCGGACATCGGGATCGCCGGGATCCGGGTACGGAAGATCGCGAATTTGCATGACGTCCCAAAGATCGGAAGGAGCTGAGGTCCGCGAGGGACCTCCAGAATCACGTGGGGAGAAGCATGTGGGGGGACCAAACCGTCCAATCCTCGCGTCTCGTCGGTGGTGCGGCAAACCCTTTTACGCGCCGGGAGACGGCCCGAGCGCAGACCCGCTCAGGCCGAGCGGCAGATACCGGTGGGTGCGGGGGGTAAAGATTCGGCACGCATTCGCCGCGGTCCGCACGGGTGGGCGGGGCCGAACGCCACGGAGTGCGACCATGTCCGGATGCATATAGCCGGTGCGGTACGAATGGTGGTCTCGGCGGCCGCCTGCGGTGTCCTGATCACGACCCTGACGTCGTGCGGTGGACAGGACGCGGACAAGGACGGAGCGCGGTCGGCCGATGCCGGGAAGTCGAAGGACAAGGACAAGGCGCAGACCGTCGACCTGAAGCGCATTCCGGATGTCGGCGACCGGTTGCAGTCGCAGATCCCGGCCAACTCCCGTCAGGTCGTCGCCGTCTACGGCGCGGGCAAGGACTCCGCCGACTCCACGGTCGTGTTCTACACCAGAACCGGAACCACCTGGGACAAGGTCGCCGGCTGGAAGGCCCACAACGGCAAGAAGGGCTGGGCCGCCGACCATCACGAGGACGACAAGCGCAGCCCGGTCGGTGTCTTCAGCCTCACCGACGCGGGCGGGGTGCTGCCCGATCCCGGTGCGCTGCTCCCGTACACGGAGTCGGCGTCCATCCAGGCCCCGCACTACTGGGCCAAGTCGCACTGGCACGACTTCGACTACGTCATCGCCATCGACTACAACCGCGTCAAGGGCACCGCTCCCAACGATCCGACGCGGCCCGAGGGCCAGTCCAAGGGCGGCAGTATCTGGCTGCACATGGACCACGGCAGCGGCACATCGGCCTGTGTGAGCCTGCCGAAGGCGGGCATGGAGAAGCTGTTGCGCACCCTGGACCCGAAGCAGCATCCGGTCATCGTGATGGGTGACCGCGCAGGCCTTCAGACCTGACCGGGACCGGGCCGGGTCGCCCGCTCCAGCTCCATCAGCACCGAGTAGTACGAATGGCCCGTCGCCCGGTCCATGCCGATCTCGCACATCCGGTTGGCCGAGAGATAGGTGTCGTACTCCCGGGTGTTCACCTCGGCGGCCTCCTTTGCGGTCGCCGAGGCCGTCAGCTCCTCGTGCAGCATGCCGCGGTCGCCCGCGAATCCGCAGCACGCGGCGTCGTCCGGGATCACGACCTCCCGCGCGCAGGCCTCAGCTACCGCGCGCAGGTGCTCCACATCGCCCAGATGCTCCATCGAGCAGGTCGGGTGCAGGACCGCGGAGCCGGCTCGGCGCAGCACCGTCAGCTCCGGCAGGAGTTCGTCGGCGGCCCAGACCAGGGAGTCGACGACGGTCAGTTCGCTGTGCAAGGCCCGGTTGTCCTCGGTCAGATACGGCACCACCTCATGGGCGATGCCCAGCGTGCACGAGGAGGCGTCGACGACCAACGGCAGTCTTCCGCCCGCTGTCCAGCCCCAGGCCGCCGCCACGATCCGGTTGGCCATCACGGCGTTCGCGGCGTCGTACCCCTTCGAGTGCCAGATCGTCGCGCAGCACGTCCCGGCGACGTCCGGTGGGATCCAGACCGGCTTTCCGGCGCGCGCCGACACGGCGACCACGGCCTGCGGCAGGGACGGGACGTGGTGTCCCTCGGGGCCGGCGAAGATGCGGTTGACGCAGGCCGGGTAGTAGACGGCGCTCGCTCCCGTCCTGGAGGTGCGCGGCAGCTTCCGGGCGGCGGCACCGGGGATCTCCGGCAGCCAGGCGGGCATCAGGTCGGGGCGCACGGCCCGGCGGGCGAGACCGGTGACGCCTGCGAGCAGCCGGTCGTCGATCCGGCTCGCCGCGGCGACCGCGAGCCGGGCCGCCGCCTCCACGGCGCGGAAGTTCTTCGCGGTGAGCGCGGCGACCCGTTCCTCGCGCGGGGAGTGCCGCTGATGGCGGAAGGCCTTCATCATGGCGCCGGTGTCGATCCCGACCGGACAGGCGAGTTTGCAGGTGGAGTCGCCCGCGCAGGTGTCGACGGCATCGTAGCCGTACGCGTCGAGCAACCCGGTCTCCACCGGCGAACCGGCCGGCTGCCGCATCATCTCCCGGCGCAGCACGATGCGTTGGCGCGGTGACGTGGTCAGGTCGTGGCTGGGGCACGTCGGTTCGCAGAATCCGCACTCGATGCACGGGTCGGCCACCGGCTCGACCCGGGGGATGGTCTTCAGGCCGCGCAGATGGGCCTTCGGGTCGCGGTCCAGGACGATCCGGGGTGCCAGCACCCCGTCGGGGTCGATGAGCTGCTTGGTCCGCCACATCAGTTCGGTCGCCCGCGGTCCCCACTCCAGCTCCAGGAAGGGCGCGATATTGCGGCCGGTGGCGTGTTCCGCCTTGAGCGATCCGTCGAACCGCTCCACGGTCAGCCGGCAGAAGTCCGCCATGAACGCGGCGTACCGGTCGACGTCGGAGGGCTTCGCCGCGTCGAAGGCGAGCAGGAAGTGCAGGTTGCCGTGGGCCGCGTGGCCCGCGACGGCGGCGTCGAAACCGTGCTCGGCCTGGAGTGCCAGCAGCGCCTCGCACGCGTCGGCCAGCCGGGAGGGCGGGACGGCGAAGTCCTCCGTGATCAGTGTCGTACCGGACGGCCGGGAGCCGCCGACCGCGGTGACGAAGGCCTTGCGCGCCTTCCAGTAGCCGGAGATGGTCCCGGCGTCCCGGGTGAACTCGTTGGTCACCGAGGTGACGGGCCGGACCAGCTCCAGCCGGCGCACGACACCGGCCGCCGCCCGCTCGTACGCCTCCTGGCCCTCCTCGTCCGGGGCGCGGAACTCCACCAGCAGCGCCGCGGTCTCCTTCGGCAGCCCGGCCCAGTCGGCGGGCACCCCCTGGACGCTGACGGAGGCCCGCAGGGTGTTCCCGTCCATCAGCTCCACGGCGATGGCACCCGCTTCGTTGAACAGCGGGACGGCGGCCGCCGCCGCGGTCAGGGACGGGAAGAAGAGCAGCGCGGTGGAGACGCGGCGGTCCAGCGGCAGCGTGTCGAAGACGACCTCGGAGATGAAACCGAAGGTCCCCTCCGAGCCGACCATGAGCCCGCGCAGGATCTCCACGGGTGTCGTGCCGTCCAGGAAGGCGTCGAGCCGGTACCCGTTGGTGTTCTTGATCTCGTACTTGGCCCGGATCCGGGCGGTGAGCCCGGCATCGGCCTCGATCTCCGCCTTCAGCGCGAGGAGCCCCGCGCAGAGCTGCGGCTCCGCGTGCGCCAGGTCCTCGTCCGCCGAGGGATCGCCGGTGTCCACCACCGTGCCGCCGGGCAGTACGAAGGTGAGCGACGAGACGGTCCGGTACGAATTGCGGCTGGTGCCCGCGGTCATACCGGAGGCGTTGTTGGCGACGACCCCGCCGATCGTGCAGGCGATCGCGCTCGCCGGGTCGGGGCCGAGCAGCCGGCCGTGCCGGGCGAGGGTGGCGTTGGCCCGCATGATCGTCGTCCCCGGCCGGATGCGGGCCCGCGCACCGCCGTCCAGGACCTCGATGCCGGCCCAGTGGTGCCGTACGTCGACGAGGATGTCCTCGCCCTGTGCCTGGCCGTTCAGACTGGTGCCCGCGGCTCGGAAGACGATGTTGCGGCCCTTGCCGTGCGCGTACGACAGGATCGCCGAGACGTCGTCGATGTTCTCGGGTACGACGACGACCTGGGGCACGAACCGATAGGGGCTGGCATCGGAGGCGTACCGCACCAGGTCGGAGATCTTCCACAGCACCTTCTGCGGCCCCAGCAGGTCGGTCAGCTCGCTCCGCAGCGGCTCAGGTGTGCCCGGCGCCTGCTCGTCGGGCACCCGGTCGTGGGTGGGGCTGCGCATCGCACCGGGGCGCAGGGCTTCCGGCTTCGGCTCCAGCAGCGGCATTCGAGATCCCCTCGGCGGCTCGGCGCGGTGCTCCGCACCCGGTCAGCAGCGGCGCTCCGGCATTCCGTTGACCAGAGCGGTCAGCAGCCCGCCGAGCACTTCGCGCTGATCGGCGGTCAATGGAGCCAGGATCTCCTCTGCGGCCGCGCGGCGCCCGTTGCGCAGCGACCGGAGAGTGGCGATGCCCTCGTCGGTGATCTCGATCCGGACCACCCGGCGGCTGTCCGGATCGGGGGCCCGGCGCACCCGGCCGCTGGCCTCCAGGCCGTCCACCAGAGTGGTCACGGCGCGCGGGACCACATCGAGGCGCTGTGCGAGATCCGCCATCCGCGGTGCGCCGTCGTAGTGCGCGACGGTGCGCAGCAGCCGGAACTGCGCGGGGGTGATACCGACCGGCTCCAGCTGACGGCTCTGGATGCGCTGGAGCCTGCGGGTCAGCCGCAGCAGCTGTTCGGCGAGCAGGCCGTCGGGGTCGGGGGAATCCATACGAGGAACAATATCAGGACCTGGTTCATTGTGAGTACAGGTAACAATGAGCTATGCTCTTATCCGCTCGACTGTTACGGACCGTGGATCCCGACGGGCCGACGATCCGGACCGTCGCGGACCGCTGACGCGCAGGTCGTCGCAGGCGGTCGCGGCCTTCCCTCCCTGTTGTCGCACGCCTGACGAAGGAGCCCATGAAACCCGACGAACCTACGTGGACGCCCCCGCCGAAGGACGCCGAGCAGCCGCCCGCCGAGCTGCGCCGCATCCTGCGCCTCTTCCATCCCTACCGTGGCCGCCTCGCGGTGGTCGGACTGCTCGTCGGCGCCTCGTCGCTGGTGTCGGTCGCCTCGCCGTTCCTGCTGCGCGAAATCCTCGACACCGCCATCCCGCAGGGGCGGACCGGGCTGCTCTCGCTGCTCGCTCTCGGCATGATCCTCACCGCCGTGATGAACAGTGTCTTCGGCGTGCTCCAGACCCTCATCTCGACCACCGTCGGCCAGCGCGTGATGCACGACCTGCGCACCGCGGTCTACACCCAGCTCCAGCGGATGCCGCTCGCCTTCTTCACCAGGACCCGCACGGGCGAGGTCCAGTCCCGGATCGCCAACGACATCGGAGGCATGCAGGCCACCGTCACCTCGACGGCTACCTCGCTGGTCTCCAACCTCACCGCGGTCATCGCCACCGTCGTCGCCATGCTCGCGCTCGACTGGCGGCTCACCGTCGTCTCGCTGCTCCTGCTGCCGGTCTTCGTCTGGATCAGCCGCCGGGTCGGCCGGGAGCGCAAGAAGATCACCACCCAGCGGCAGAAGCAGATGGCCGCCATGGCGGCCACGGTCACCGAGTCGCTCTCCGTCAGCGGCATCCTGCTCGGCCGCACCATGGGCCGGTCGGACTCGCTCACCAAGGGCTTCACCGAGGAGTCCGAGCGGCTGGTCGACCTCGAAGTGCGCTCCAGCATGGCCGGACGCTGGCGGATGTCGACGATCGGCATCGTCATGGCCGCCATGCCGGCCGTCATCTACTGGGCCGCGGGCATGACCCTGCAGTCCAGCGGACCCGCCGTCTCCATCGGTACGCTCGTCGCCTTCGTCTCGCTCCAGCAGGGCCTCTTCCGGCCCGCCGTGAGCCTGCTCTCCACAGGCGTGCAGATGCAGACCTCCCTCGCCCTCTTCCAGCGGATCTTCGAATACCTCGACCTCACGGTGGACATCACCGAACCGGAGAACCCGGTCCGGCTGGAGAAGATCCGCGGCGAGATCCGCTTCGAGAACGTCGACTTCAGCTACGACGAGAAGAGCGGCCCCACCCTCAGCGGCGTCGACGTGGCCGTGCCCGCCGGCGGCAGCCTGGCCGTCGTGGGTCCCACCGGCTCCGGAAAGTCCACCCTCAGCTATCTGGTGCCGCGGCTGTACGACGTCTCCGGCGGACGGGTCACGCTCGACGGCGTCGATGTGCGTGATCTGGACTTCGACACCCTTGCCAGGGCCATCGGGGTGGTCTCCCAGGAGACGTACCTCTTCCATGCCTCCGTCGCCGAGAACCTGCGCTTCGCCAAGCCGGAGGCCACCGACGAGGAGATCGAGGCAGCGGCCCGCGCGGCACAGATCCACGACCACATCGCCTCGCTGCCCGACGGCTACGACACCCTGGTCGGTGAACGCGGCTACCGGTTCTCGGGCGGTGAGAAGCAGCGCCTGGCCATCGCCCGCACGATCCTGCGCGACCCGCCGGTGCTGATCCTCGACGAGGCGACGAGCGCCCTCGACACCCGTACCGAATTCGCCGTGCAGGAAGCGATCGACGCGCTCTCCGCCGGACGCACCACTCTCACCATCGCTCACCGGCTGTCCACCGTGCGTGACGCGGATCAGATCGTCGTCCTGGACGGCGGGCGGGCAGCGGAGCGCGGCAGTCACGAGGAACTGCTCGACCAGGACGGGCGCTATGCCGCCCTGGTCCGCAGGGACACCCAGCTGGCCCCCGCAACAGGCTGAACGACCGGGTCGGACGCACCTCATGCCCAGGAGCGAACTTGTTCGTGACGAACGTGTTCGTTATGGTGAGTGTGTGCCCCTCGCTCTTCCGTTGCCGCCGAGGGGATGGGCCCGCAGTGAATCCTGGGCCGGCATTCCGCACGAGCTGGAGGCGCCACCATGAGCACCGCACACCATCCCGTCGCGATCATCGGCGCCGGCCTCGGCGGCCTCACTCTCGCCCGCGTACTGCATGTGAACGGGATCGAGGCAGCCGTCTTCGACCTGGAGGCCGACCGGAACGCCCGCACTCAGGGCGGCATGCTCGACATCCATGAGGAAACCGGCCAGGCCGCCCTGCGCGCCGCCGAGTTGCACGAGCGGTTCCGGGAGAAGGTCCATCCCGGTGGCCAAGCCGTGCGGATCCTCGACAAGCGGGCCCGGGTACTGCATGAGCAGCCGGACGACGGTCAGGGTGGGCGTCCCGAGATCGACCGCGGAGACCTGCGCGACCTGCTGCTCGACTCGCTGCCCGAGGGCACCGTGCGCTGGGGCAGCAAGGTCACCAATGCCGAGCCGACCGGTGCCGAGCCGACCGGTGCCGGGCCGACCGGCGCAGGACGGCACGAGGTCACGCTCGCCGACGGCACCGCCTTCACGGCCGGACTGCTCGTCGGGGCGGATGGCGCCTGGTCCCGTATCCGTCCGCTGCTCTCCGACGCCGTCCCTGCCTACACCGGCATCTCCTTCGTGGAACTGGACTTCCTCGATGCCGACACCCGCCACCCCGAGTGCGCCGAACTCATCGGCGGCGGGATGTTCTTCGCGCTCGGCGACAACCAAGGATTCCTCGCGCACCGCGAGTCCGACGGCAGTCTCCATGTCTACGCCGCGCTGCGCGCGGCCGAGGGCCGGCTGTCGACGATCGACTTCACCGACGCCGAGGCGTCCAGGGCCGAACTGGCCGAGCACTTCGCGGACTGGGCGCCCGGCCTCCGGCGGCTGATCACCGACTGCGACGGCCTGCCGGTGCCGCGCCTCATTCACGCGCTGCCCGCGGGGCACTGCTGGAAGCGCACCCCGGGCATCACCCTGCTCGGCGACGCGGCCCACCTGATGTCCCCCTTCGCGGGCGAAGGCGCCAACCTCGCGATGACCGACGGCGCCGACCTGGGCCGGGCGCTCGTCGCTCACCCGGGTGACCTCGAATCCGCGCTGGCCGACTACGAGGCACCCCTCTTCGCGCGGAGCGGGAAGAGCGCTCAGGAGTCCGCCGAAGGCCTGGAGGTGATCTTCAACGACCGGGCACCGCAGCCGCTCATCGACATGTTCTCCTCGTTCGCGGCGCAGTGAACCCCCAACGGCCCCCGCACGGAGTGGACGGCGCACGCGACGGCGCCGCCGCTCCCGTGGGACGGGGAGCGACGGCGCCTGATCGAGCAATGGTCAGATGAGCCAACCCACGAAGTGGACGACGCCGGCAAGCAGGTTGGTGAGGAAGTTCATCTGGTGATTCTCCTTGTACACGGTGCATCTCTGGGACAGCACAGTCGCGGTCTGCAGCCCGTCGCTTGCGCACTGTAATCATCATGTACCGCACAGCAGTTGAGCAACGAATGCCAATACGACCACACGTTCCAGCGAACATCCGATCCCCTGTTCGCGTGTTCCCCTCTCTCGTGCGGGGCGCGTGTCGCCCGAAGGCGGGGTGCCGACGAGGGGATCGGTGCGGGATAGCGTGCCCGCATGGTGAACGAGTCCCCGGACGCCCCACCCCGTCGCACGTTTCGCCGGACCCGGCGCGGCCGGCCGGCGCTGCTCATCGCCGCCGTGCTCGTCCCCGTGGTGGCCGCCGCCGTACCCGTACCGAGTTGAGCGGCCCGGTACTCAGGCCGCTGAAGCCGCCCGTTCCGCGGCCGGCTCGGCCCGGTCCAGCAGCCGTCCGATCGCCCGCACGGCGGCCCGCCCCGCCCGGTTGGCGCCGATCGTGCTGGCGGACGGTCCGTACCCGACGAGATGGACGCGCGCGTCGCGTACCGCCTGGGTCCCCTCGACCCGGATGCCGCCACCCGGCTCGCGCAGTCTCAGCGGGGCGAGGTGGTCGACGGCGGGCCGGAATCCGGTCGCCCAGAGGATGACATCGGCCTCGACGGTGCGACCGTCGTCCCAGGCGATGCCGGTCGGTGTGATCCGGTCGAACATCGGCAGGCGGTCGAGCACCCCCGACTCGCGGGCGCGCCGGACGGCGTCGGTGACCGGCAGCCCGGTCACGCTCACCACGCTCTGCGGCGGCAGCCCGCGTCGCACCCGGTCCGCCACCATCGCGACGGCGGCTCGCCCCTGGTCGGCGCCGAACGGGCCCTCGCGGAAGACCGGCGGCCGGCGCGTGACCCAGTGGGTGTCCGCGGCCACCTCGGCGATCTCCATCAGGTGCTGGGTGCCGGAGGCCCCGCCGCCCACCACGACCACGCGCTGCCCGGCGAACTCGGCGGGCCCCGGATAGTTCGCCGTGTGCAGCTGGCGGCCCCGGAAGGTGTCCTGGCCCGGGTAGCGCGGCCAGAACGGCCGGTCCCAGGTCCCCGTCGCGCTGATCAGGGCCCGCGTCGCGTACGTACCCTCGGATGTCTCCACGAGCAGCAGCCCGCCGCCGCCCTCGCGCACCGCGCTCACCTCGACCGGCCGGTGCACCCGAAGGCCGAAGGCGCGCTCGTACGAGTCGAAGTACTCGCCGATCACCTCGGAGGAGGGCCTGCTGTCATCGGCGCCGGTCAGCTCCATGCCGGGCAGGGCGTGCATCCCGTGCACCTTGCCGTACGTCAGCGACGGCCAGCGGAACTGCCAGGCGCCACCGGCGCGCGGGGCGTGGTCGAGCACCACGAAATCGCGGTCCGGCTCCAGGCCGGTACGGCGCAGATGGTAGGCGCCGGACAGACCCGCCTGCCCGGCGCCGATCACCACGACATCCACTGAGTGCACCCCGACGTTGTTCACGTTTCTACCAACTGTGGCGGGGCCGTGGATCTTCCCGCGGCTCCCGGGAGGCTCAGCGCCCCCCGGCGAACAGCAGCGGAGCCCCGCCCGGCGCGGAGGCCGGGCGGCCGTTCGCCGCGGGGACCGCCAGCAGCGGGGAGGCCGGCACGGTCGACAGCAGTCCCCGGGCCGCCAGCTCCGGAGTGACGCCCTCACCGAACCAGTACGCCTCCTCCAGATGCGGATATCCGGACAGCACGAAGTGCTCCACACCCAGGGAGTGGTACTCCTCGATCCGGTCCGCGACCTCCGCGTGGCTGCCGACCAGCGCGGTGCCGGCACCACCCCGCACCAGACCCACGCCGGCCCACAGATTGGGCGCGATCTCCAGTTCGTCGCGGGAGCCTCCGTGCAACGCCAGCATCCGCTGCTGCCCGACAGACTCGCTCCGCCCGAGCGCCTGCTGGGCCGCGGCGACCGTGTCGGCGTCGAGATCGCCGAGCAGCCGGTCGGCGGTCGCCCACGCCTCACGCGACGAGTCGCGCGAAATGGTGTGCAGCCGGATGCCGAACCGGACCGTGCGGCCCTGCTCCTCGGCCAGCCCCCGGATCCAGCCGATCTTCTTCTTCACATCGGCGGGAGGCTCGCCCCAGGTCAGATAGACATCGGCGTGCTTCGCCGCGACCGGCCCGGCCGCGGCCGACGAGCCGCCGAAGAAGACCTCCGGCAGCGGGTCCGGCGGCAGCGCCGTCAGCCCGCCCTCCACCTGGTAGTGCTCGCCGTCGAAGTCGAACGGCTGACCGCTCCACGCGCCTCGCACCACCGACAGGAACTCCGCGGTCCTGGCATAGCGCCGGTCGTGGTCCAGATGGTCGCCGAACCGCCGCTGCTCCGTGGAGTCACCGCCCGTCACGACATTGAGCAGCAGCCGCCCCCGGGTGATCCGCTGATACGTCGCGGCCATCTGGGCGGCGAGCACCGGCGAGATCACGCCCGGACGGAACGCCACCAGGAACTTCAGCCGCTCGGTGTGCTGGGCAAGCGCCACCGTCGTCAGCCAGGCATCCTCGCACCAGGTCCCGGTCGGCGTCAGCACGGCCTCGAACCCCAGCTGCTCGGCGGCCTTGGCGATCTGCGCCAGATACTCGATGTCGGGTGCGCGCACCCCGCTGACCGGGGTGATCCGGTCCCGCTTGATCCCGCCGTCGGTGTAGGCGTGCCGGTCGACGAGCGTGCGCCCGTCGCCGCCCGTGGGCAGGAACCAGTGGAGGTGCACATTCATGAGGAGGCCTTTCCGTACGAGCGGGGAGTTGCCGAGGACGCGGGGAGATCGCGGTTGAAGCGGGTGTCGACGTAGTCCTTGAAGGCGAAGCGGTGCGGGATGAGCTTCAGGCCGGCGAAGGTGTCCGCGATCTCCTGCTCGGAGGCGATCGCGGCCGGATCGACGGCGACGGGGACCCGGGTGCCGTACGTCAGCTTCACCGCGTCCAGCGCCACCTCGTAGGGCAGCCCGGTCTCCTTCGCCCAGACCTTCGCCCACGCCTCGGGGTGCTTGAAGACCCAGTTCTGAGCCCGGTTCAGTCGGACCAGCAGATCGCCGATGGCCCTGGACTTCCCGGACTCCTTGAGCGCGGCGGGCGAGGTGACCTGGAACCCGAGGCCGTTGACGACCCCTTCACCCGTGGTCAGCACCCGGGCCCTGCCGCCGCGCAGCACCTGCGAGGTGTACGGGTCCCAGACCGCCCACGCGTCGACCTTGCCCCGGCTGAACGCGGCCAGCGCGTCAGCCGGCTGAAGGTACTTCAGCTTCACGTCGGAGATGCCGAGCCCCGCCTTCCTCAGCGAGCTGATCAGCTGGAAATGGGCGGAGCTGCCCTGGGCGACAGCGATCGACGCGCCCTTGAGCTGGGCCGGTTTCCGCAGCGGCGAGTCCTTGGGGACCACGATCGCCTCGCCGGCCGACGAACCGTGTGTGGCACCCACCACCACGACCTTGGAACCGGCGCCGGCGGCGAACACCGGCGGGGTGTTGCCGACCCCGCCGATGTCCACGGCCCCGGCGTTGACCGCTTCGAGAAGAGGCGGGCCGGAGGTGAAGGTGGACCATGTGATGCGGTAGTCGAGGTCGTCCAGCTCGCCGGAGGCGCGCAGGATGGCTTCGTAACCACCTTTCTGGTCACCGATGTTGAGCGTGACGCTGCCCTTTCCGTCGGTGCCGCTCGCCGTGGAGGCGGAGGTCGTGCCGCCGCAGGCGGTGAGCAGCAGGGCCAAGGGCAGCAGCAGGGAGGGCAGGGTGCGGCGATTCATGTCGTCTCTCTCCGGTCCGGACAGGGGAGGTTCAGGAGGTTTCGGCGGGCGTGGGGACTGTCTCCACGCCGAGTTCCGTGAGCAGCCGGGTACGCAGTGCGGCGAACTCCGGAGTGCCGGGGCTGCGGGGGCGGTCCAGGGCGACCGGCGTCTCGTACGCGATGGCGCCGTCCCGCATCACCAGCGCACGGTCGGCGAGGAGCAGCGCCTCGTCCACATCGTGCGTGACGAGCAGCACGGCGCAGCCGCGGCGCTGCCAGAGCTCGGCGACCAGCTGCTGGGCCTTGATCCTGGTCAGCGCGTCGAGCGCGCCGAACGGCTCGTCGAGCAGCAGCAGATCGGGCTCGCGGACCAGCGCGCGGGCGAGCGAGGCACGCTGCGCCTCACCGCCCGAGAGCGTCCTGGGCCAGGCCCCGGACCGCTCGGAGAGCCCCACCTCCGCCAACGCCGCCTCGGCCACGGCGCGTTCGGGATTCCCGGGCAGTCCGAGCAGTACGTTGCGCCAGACCCGCTTCCACGGCATCAGCCGCGGCGCCTGGAACGCGACCGCGCGGCGCCGGGGAACCAGTACCGTGCCCCGGATCTCCCGGTCCAGGCCGGCGAGCACCCGCAGCAGGGTCGACTTCCCGCATCCGCTGCGCCCGAGCAGCACGGTGAACTCCCCCGCGCGCAGGGTCAGATCGAGCCCGTCGACGACCGCCCGGCCGTCGAAGGAGCGGGTCAGCCCCTCGACCCGGACGGCTGCCTCCGGCAGTGCGCCGGTGGGGGCGGGCGAGCGGGTGGTCACTGGCCCGTGAAGGTCGGTCGCCATTGCAGCAGCAGCCTTTCGAGAACGCGGACGATGACATCGGCGGCGAGGCCGAGGAAGGCGTAGACGACCAGGCAGACGACGATGACGTCGGTACGGAAGAACTCCCGGGCCTGGTTCATCAGGAAGCCGATTCCGGCATCGGCATTGACCGACTCGCCGAACACCAGCGCCAGCCAGGCGGTCGCCAGCGAGTAGCGCAGCCCCGTCATGGCTCCGGGCAGCGCCCCCGGCAGCACCACATGCCGCACCAGGCCCCAGCGCCCGAGCCCCAACGACTGTCCTGCTTCGACGAGTTGGGGGTCCACGCCGCGAATGCCCGCGTAGACGTTGAGATACAGATGAAAGGCGACCCCGAGCGCGATCAGCGCCACCTTCGGGGCCTCGCCAATTCCCAGCCAGATGATGAACAGGGGAATCAGCCCGACCCAGGGAACGGTGCGCAGCATCTGGACGCTCGCGTCGACCAGATCCTCGCCCAGCCGGGAGAGCCCCGAAACCAGTGCGAGCGCGGTCCCGACAGCGCCTCCGAGCACCAGCCCCACGGCGACCCGCTGGAGCGAGACGGCCATCGCCGAGGACAGGGTCCCGTCGGCGATCAGGCCGGATCCCGCGCGGGCGATGGTGCCGGGCGAGGCCAGCACGTCCGGATGCAGCACACCGGTGGCGCTGAACACCTGCCACAGGGTCAGCAGCAGCAGCGGCCCGACGGCGCGCCGAAGCCACCGAGGCACGTTCCGGAGCCGCGTTCCGCGGGCGGCGGCCGGAGTCACGGGCTCCAGGTCGAGCGGACGGTGGCCGACCGAACCCTCCGGCGAACCGGATTTCATTACTTCAGGGGATATTCCGGGTGGGGTGAGAGCATGGTCGAGAGTCATGAGGGCTCCACGAGCGGTTCATGGGGAGGGGTGTGCCCAGGCACCCGGGCAGGCGACAGCCACGCCGTACCCGCTGAGATCACGGAGGATCCACCGCGGGCGTTCGGCGCGGCTGAGCGTCACGGGAGAGGCAGGGCGGGACGCGTACGACGTCAGGAGCAGGCGGGCGTCTCGGGCCCGGTCACTGACGGGAAACGAGCTGAGGGAACGTCAGCAGCCGTGACAACACGCGGCGGAGGCCACTCGCAGCAGGTCGATATGACCGCGCGTAGTGAGCAGAGCTGATCGGAACATGGCGCTGAAGGTAGCGATCCCTTAAGGAAACGGTCAATGGTGTCTCGGCACGTGGACGCGCGATCTTGCCGTACGGGCTGGAGAATGAAGCCATGCCCACCGCCTTCACCACCAGCGTCCTGCACATCACCACGGGAACCACGGAGACCGTCACCGACCTGACGTCCGACTGCGAACAGTTCCTCACCCGGACGGCCGCAGGCCGGGACGGCCTGCTCAACATCTTCGTACCGCACGCGACAGCCGGAATCGCGGTCCTGGAAACCGGTGCGGGCAGCGACGACGACCTCCTCTCCGCCCTGCACACACTGCTCCCCGCCGACGACCGCTGGCAGCACCGCCACGGCAGCCCCGGCCACGGCCGCGACCACGTGCTCCCGGCCTTCGTACCGCCGCACGCGACGCTGCCGGTGATCGCGGGACGGCTGGAGCTGGGGACGTGGCAGTCGGTGTGCCTGGTCGACACGAACATCTCTAATGCCAACCGTCAGGTTCGTCTGAGCTTCCTGGGTTGACCAAGATCGCTCCCAGAGGTCGTGCCGCCGATTCTCCGTACCATGCGTGCGCGAACGGAGAGAGACGTGCACGGTACGGACCTACATGCGATCGAGCGTCCCTATGACGGATGCGGTAAATGCCTGCTCGGAGTGCGGCGACTTTCGCGCGTGAAGCTGGCGACGTCATCCCCCGAACGCCAGCGGGAGAACGTGCTCACCGCCGCCGCGTCCGTGGGCGCGCACATCATCGGCTGGGCCGACGACTGGGAGGTCTCGGGCGCCACGGACCCCGTGACTCGTCCGAAGCTGGGCCCCTGGCTCCGCGATGAGAGGGGTCCTCACGACGGCCTGGTCGCGGCCGCCGTGGACCGGCTGGGTCGCAACGTCGTCGACTGCCTGAACACCGGTTACAAGATGCGGGACGAGAACTCGACGCCGGTGAACGCCCCGTCCACGACAGGGCCGGCGGCAGGCTTCAGTCCGCGCTCTCGGAGATCATTTCCAAGAGCGCGGAGGCTTTTCCCATCACCTCGGGTGCGGCCTTGTTCCGTGCCAGGTCCTTCTGCAACCGCTCCACCTGCTGCCGCAGCTTTTCGTTCTCCACCTCCGCGGCGGACTTCTTCGCACGGGCCGGGCTGGTCCGGCGGTCGACCAGGTTTTCCAGGGCCCCGGCATCCCGGGCGGCCCGCCACTCCTTGACATGCGAGTGGTAGAGCCGTTCCCGGCGTAGGACCGCACCCTTCTCGTTCCTGGGCGCGGCGTCGTACTCGGCGACGATCCGCAGCTTGTACTCCGAGGTGAAAGGGCGGCGCTTCGGCCTCGGTGCCGGGGGCGGACCCGGCCGGTTCGGTGCTGGCCATGAAGGGTGATTCTCCTGTCGTGCCCTCTCAGGCTAATCCGACGAAGCGGGATGTCTCACCCAAGGCTGACAGAGAGGGAGGAGATACTCAGATTCGAGTGACGGGTCCAAGGCACCTTGCGGTTGAGTATCACCTTCTTCAATGCCTCATGAGTCGCTCGGTCCCATAGCCCCTCGCAAAGCCTTACGGGGTTCCGTCCTTGCCGAGCACAGGCTTCTTCTGGTGCATCAGGTAGCCGAGTGTGGCCTCCGACAGGAGGATGGTCTTCAGGCTCTGCGGGGCCCATGGCCGACCTCCGGCCGGCTTGCCGGACATCGCGGCCAAGTGGTCCGCAGGCGACGCCTCTCCCGCACGGTTAAGGCGGCCCGCCTCACTACTGGTCGTGACATTCTCGGGATGCTGGCGTTCAGGGGAGGGCGTCGCCAACTTCACGCGGGACAGCCGCCGCACTCCGAGCAGGCATTTACCGCATCCGTCATAGGGACGCTCGATCGCATGTTAAGGCAACTCCCAGGCCATACGGTTGTTACGCAGGCTGGCCGACTTCTACACCCCGAACAGCGGGCCCAGTCGTCGCATGGTGAGGTTGGTCCGCCAGTACGCGGCGGACCAGCACGTCGGCACCGCCGTCATCGACCACACTCTCCGGCGTACTCCTCACCGGCCATCCGACCGTCCTGTCGGCTGGACCGCGGGTTCCCCACTGCCCGTTCGAGCGCGACCTCAAGGATGCGGTGGCGCAGGGAGCGCGGCAGGGAGAAAAGCCGGGTCGGGCGTCATAACCGACCTGGGTCCTTCTCGTTTCCCCTGTGGATGCCAGCAAGCCTTTGGCATCGATCATCCAGTTGAATGGGAAGTTCACACGTGAGGCCTCAGGCCACCGACACGCGTCAAATCTCCGAACAGCGTCGGACGGCCGACCGTAGCAGCACCGGCCACCGCACCCTGACAGCGTCGGCCGCCGTGCACGCGCCCGCCGCCTGCCACCCCGGCCGGTACGGCCGCCTCGGGCGGCACGACCGTCCTGCCCTGCGCGCCGCCCTCGCCGCCGCAGCCGAGGACGCCATCATCTACGACCTTGACGGCATCGGTCGTCAATACAGCGCCCTGTGCGCCGAACTGCCAGGTGTCGCCATCCGGTTCGCGATGAAGGCCTGCCCCGTTGGCGAGGTGCTCGACCACCTCGCGCACCTCGGTTCCGGCTTCGACGCGGCCAGCCCGCAGGAGATCGTCGAGGCGCTGCGCACCGGGGCGGCCCCCGAATCGATCCACTACGGCAACACCGTCAAGTCCGACCGCAACATCGCGGAGGCCTACCGGCTGGGCGTGCGTGACTTCGCCACCGACAGCGTGGAGGACGTCGCCGCGATCGCCGAACATGCCTCCGAATCACGGGTGTTCTGCCGGATCGTGACCACCGGCGATGGTGCTTTGTGGGGCCTGAGCCATAAGTTCGGCTGTTCGCCCGATGACGCTTTGCGAGTGCTCGGTGCCGCCCGGGCCGCAGGGCTGGTGCCCTCCGGTCTGTCTGTGCACGTCGGCTCCCAGCAGATGACAGCCGAGGCCTGGGGTGAGGCGATCGAGACACTGGCCGCCTTGGTGGAGACACTCAACCGGCACGGCATCGTTCCGGACCGGATCAACCTCGGGGGTGGGCTGCCCGCCCTCGGTGTCCTCGACCGGCACGGCAGGCCACTGGAACCGCCGCTGGACAAGATGTTCACGGTGATCCGCGAAGGGATGGAACGGCTGCGCGACGTCAACGCCGCCCCTCTGGCCTTCCTGTTGGAGCCCGGCCGCCACCTGGTCGCCGATCACGGCGCGATCCGTGCCCATGTCGCCCGGCTCACCTCCCGCCATCGGCTCGACGGCACCCGTGAGGACTGGCTCTACCTCAGCTGCGGAAAGTTCAACGGCCTCTACGAGATGGACCAGTTGCAGTACCGCCTGGAGTTCCCGACCCACCCCGACGGGCAGTTCGTCAACGCCGTGGTGGCCGGTCCGACCTGTGACAGTGACGACGCCTACGCTCAGGACGGCATGGTGCGGGTCCCACGCACGATCACCTCCGGCGACCCGGTCTGGGTCCACTCCTGCGGTGCGTACGCCGCCGCCTACGCCACCCAGGGGTTCAACGGCTTCTCGCCACTGCCGTACACCTGCATCGGCGGCCCGGCGCCGGACGGTGAAGGCGCATGAGCGACACGCGGATCCGGCTGCTCCAGGAGGAGGACTGGGGCGAGTTGGTGACTCTGGAGGAACGCACCTATGCGGCGAGCGGGCTGTCCGAGGGAGAGACGGCGCTGCGCTCCCGCCACCGTGCCTCACCCTCCACCTGCTTCGTGCTGGAGCACGCGGGCGGCTTCGGAGGCTACCTGCTCGCACTGTCCTACCCGCTCTTCCGCTGCCCGGACCTGAGCCTGGCCGAGGAAGGCGAGGCGCAGGGGAGCAACCTGCACCTCCATGA
Organism: Streptomyces sp. NBC_01260; assembly: GCF_036226405.1. NCBI lineage: Bacteria > Bacillati > Actinomycetota > Actinomycetes > Kitasatosporales > Streptomycetaceae > Streptomyces > Streptomyces sp. NBC_01260. The sequence goes on from NZ_CP108464.1 coordinate 7,688,317, forward strand.
CCTGGTGATCGCCGAGCGGGCACGCGGCCGGGGCCTGGCTCACCGGATGCACCAGCACTTGGAGGAGGCCGGACGGGCGGCCTCCTACCAGACGCTCTCCCTGGTCGCCGTGCACGGCTCGCAAGCGCTGTGGACCGCGCTGGGCTACCGCGCCCGGCCCCACATCGGGCTGCCCACGAGCTACGGCGCCGAGGCGGTCTACATGGCGAGGCCCCTGGAAATCGCTGTCCCGAGTCGGCTCTCGGCACCTCTTCCGAAGCCGAAGCCGGGCTGACGCGAACGTGTCCGCCCCCACCGTGTTCCGCCGTTCCCGACCAGCCACCGGCGCACTGCCCTTTCTCCTCGGATTCCACTACGCCACTAGCCTCTCTGTTTCGGTTGGGGTGTTGAGGCGTCGTTGATCGTCAACTGTCGGCTGGCCGAGGTGTTTTCTCAGTTCGGGCATGGTGAGGTCCCGGCGCGATGGTCGGGTTCTCCGGGGTCCTTCGGGTTGTGGGCGGACAGGGGTTCACCGGTCAGCTGGCGGGACGGGGCAGTGCGGCGGGGCGGTGGAAGGCCATGGCCAGCTCGTGTCTCCAGGGCCAGGTCGCCGAGATCCGCAAGCGCAGGCGTCGGCCGCCGCGGGTGAGGCGGGCAGCGACGTGCAGCAGTTGGTAGCGGAGCTTCTTCGGCTCGGCCGTGGCAAGTTCGCCGTCCAGTAGCGGGACACGGGTCCAGGCCAGCAGATCGACGCCACGAGGCTGAGTTCGAACCAGACGGCGTTGACGCCGAAGTCGCGAGAGGGGAAGCGGCCGAATCCGGTGCTCTTGCCGCACCGGATGTGGTCCTCGACGGTGGCGTGCCCGCGGTGGCGGGCCTCCAGGAACTGGGCGGAGCCGCTGCCGGAGTACGGGGTGTCGGTGAGGAACACCTGGTGTCGCAGGCCCTCGACGTGATCGAAGAGGGACAGCTGTGCTCCGGGGTGCGGCCGCTCTCGGCGCACGATGATGCGGGTGCCGGCCGGATAGCCGTCCAGATCGACCATGCCGGTCAGCTCGGCGGTCGCGGCGCCGTCACGCATCGTCCCGTCCTGGCCCAGGGTGGGATGCCAGAGGTGGTCGGGCATGGCGCGGACAGCGCGGCGGACCGGCTCGGTGATGGCGTAGCCGACCGAGAAGAAGGTACGGATTCCTCGTCTCCGCACGTCACGGACGTGGGCGAGGAAGGCTTTCGCGCTTCCGCGTAGCCGTCGCACACATCGAACGCTCAGAGCGCACCACGGGCAACCGGGTGCGCCGGGCCGCCGGTCGGTCCGAAGCGGAACGGAGCGTGCGGCAGGCCCGGCGCGTCTGGGCGATCCTCTGCCGAGCCGTCGGGCCATCCAGCCGTCGGGCCCGGGGGCGTTGCGTGACTCGCGCGTCAATACCGCCAGCGGACCGCCTCGATGAGGTCCGCGTCGGTATGCGTCGCGAACAGCTCCGACTCCGCCCGCCGGACGGCCAGTACGGCTTCGTACAATTCGGCGCCGAGTGCCCGTCGAAGCAGAGCGGACTTCTCGTATGCGTCGGTCGTCTCCGGCAGGCTCGCCGGGAGGCGTTCGACGCTGTCGAGGGCGGCGGGGTCGCTCCGGGTCTCGGGAGGCAGGGGCAGGCCGGCGTCGAGACCGGCGAGTCCGGCGGACAGCACGCCTCCGATCTCCAGGTACGGATTGGCGGTTGCGTCGAAGCACTTGAACTCGGCGTTGGCCTGCCCGGCGGTGGAGCCGGCGATCAGGCGCAGCGCCGCCTCACGGTTCTCCAGGCCCCAGCAGCGGTAGGCCCCGGCAAAGCGGGAGGGGACCAGGCGCAGGTAGGACGCGACGCTGGGCGCGCCGAGGGCGAGCAGGGCGGGCAACTCGGCCAGTACGCCGGCGAAGAAGTGCTCGGCATCGGGGTGCAGCCCGTGACGGCCGGGGCCGCCGTGTCCGAGGTTTCGGCCCTGTCGCCAGAGGCTGAGGTGCAGGTGTCCGCCGTTGCCGATCTCACCCTCGGTGAAGACGGGCGCGTACGAGACACGCAGACCGTGCCGGACGGATACGGCCCGGATGGTGTGGCGCACCAACATCGTGGTGTCGGCAGCCTCCAGCGGCCCCTCTGCGGCGACCGAGACCTCGAATTGTCCGGCGGCGTACTCGGGATGGAGCTGCAGCACGTCCAGTCCTTGCGCGGTGAGGGCGCGCAGCACCTCCCGCAGGTAGTCGGTGTGCTCGATGAAACGGGTCATCCCGTACCCGGGCCCGACCGCTGCGGGGTCTCCGGCGGCGTCGGCCACCACCCACTCGATCTCGATGCCGGCTCGCACCGAGAGCCCGCGCCGCTCGACGGCCTCGGTGGCCCGGCGGGCGAAGTCGCGCTGGCAGCCGGGGTGCGGGGTGCCGTCCTGGGTGTAGCGGTTGGCCGGGGCCCAGGCCCAGCCGGGCTGTGCGGCGAGCGGGGTGAGCCGGTCGAGGTCGGGGACGAGCCGCAGGTCGCCCATCGGGCCGGTGCTCGAAGGCGTGGTGGTGAAGGAGTCGTCCACCAGGGAGACATCGAAGCAGGGCAGGGCGCCGACACCATACTGGGCAGCGTGTTCGAGTTGAGCGAGCGGGACGGATTTCACCCGGGTGAGCCCGGCGTTGTCGACCCAGCCGAACACCACCCCGTCGATTCCGTCGGCGGTGAGCTGAACTTCGGCTGCCCGGGCCTGGGCGGCCCGTTCAGCCCGGGAGCGTGTGGTGGCCATGCAGTCCATGCTGGTGCTCGCGGCAGCGGGTGCACCAGCGATTGTTGGGAGTTCACTCGTCCGTGAACGGGCGGAGCAGAGACGCGAGACAGGACGGGCAGCAACCGTGAAACACGACGCGTTGCCTGTGCCCGGATGTTCGCATCACTGACACTCGTGTCGTCCGGGGTTCGACGGGTTCGGCAACCCGCCGAGTCATCTCGGTTCTGTCAGTCGGTCAGGCGTGCCGGAGGCAGAGGGTTCCCCACTGGAAGCCTGCGCCGATCCCGGACAGCACGTAGGTGTCTCCCGGCAGGAGGGAGCCCTCGGTGACAGTGGTGTGCAGTGCCGTGAACAGGCCGGCTGATCCGGTGTTGCCCAGCCGGTCGATTGTGATGGGTGCACGCTCACGGGGAACGCCCAGGGCGGCCATGGCCTCCGTGAGGATGTTCAGGTTGGCCTGGTGCAGGAAGAAGTGCCGGACCTGGTCGATCGGCACGCCGGCGCGGTCGGCGGCGCTGGTGATGCTCTCGGGCAGGCGTGTGGTCGCGGCGTTCCAGACGGCGCGGCCGTCCATGGACAAGTAGTGCTCTCCGGCGGCGACGGTGGCGGTGCTGGCGGGCAGCCTGGAGCCTCCGGCCGGGATCTGGACATCGTAGGAAAGCCGCGAGCCCAGGTCGTAGGAGAGCAGGCCCGCGCCGGGGGTGTCGGCACGGGTGAGGACCACTGCTGCCGCGGCGTCCCCGAAGAAGACACCGGTGGTGCGGTCGGTGGGATCGGTGATCCTGGAAGCGCAGTCGGCCGCGAGGAGAAGGATGGTGGCGATGGAGGGGTTCTGCAGGAAGTGGGCGGCGATCAGCATGGCCTGGATTCCGGAGGCGCAGGCGGCTTGGGTGACGTCCAGGGACAGAGCACGGTGGGCGCCGAGGGCGTCTTTGACGATCAGCGCGGTCGACAGGAGCGGCTGGTCCCCGGTGTACGTGGCGACGATGACCGCGTCCAGTTGCGCGGGCTCGATGCCCGCGGCGTCCAAAGCCGGGTGGGCGGCGGCGACGCACATGTCGGAGGTCGCCAGAAGCGGGTCCAGACGGCGGCGTTCGCGGATACCGGTGCGGCTGGTGATCCATTCGTCGCTGGTGTCCAGAGTGCGGGTGAGCTCCTGATTACTGACGACCGTCGGTGGCAGGTGCATCCCGGTTCCGGCGATGGCGAAGGGCACGGACAGGCCGGCACCGGTCTGGTGGAAAACGGCCTGGTCCAGGGCGACGGTCACAGGGCGGCCCTCCGCTCGGGCGCGTTCGGCGTTCCTCGAAGAATTGCCATATTCGATTCCTTTCCCTATTCGTTCACGAATGCCCAACACTTCCAAGTCCATCGCATTTCAACGCCGCCGCATCATCTCACGGAAATCTGATCTGAAGTTCACCCTTTAATCAATGAGAGTGAGAAAAGATTCGACTGCTTGACTTCGCATAACTGGAAGGCCTTTGTCGCGCTGAGAGTGCGCGGAGGGCGGATACTGGCGGTTATCGGTTGTCGAATACCTTTACGGAGGGGCCGATGCGACGGGGCCGGCGGGACGGACGAGTTGCGGATTCCTTGCTCGCGCTGTTGAGCCGGGACTGGATCGGGGTGCCGGTCGCGGTGCTGGTAGCGGGGGCGGGCGGAGGGCTGGCCGGGGCGGGCACGGTCGGGGCGACGGCGCTCGGTGCACTGGCGATGGCTGTCGGTGTGCTGTTGGCGGTGGGAGCCGTGCGCCACTTGGTCCTGCTGGCCCGCGAGCGGCGGGAGAACCCCCCGCCGGGGCGGCTGGTCGGTGTGGGCGGCCACCGGATGCACGTCCTCGCCGAGGGAGAGGCCGGGAGCGGGCCGACGGTGGTCTGGATGGCCGGCGGGCACGCACCCGGTGAGGCCTTCCGGGAACTGCACACCATGCTGTCGGCCCGGGCCCGGTCGGTGTTGGTCGACCGGTTCGGTTCGGGCTGGAGCGATGTCGGGACCTTTCCGAGAACGACGGCGGGCGAGGCGGAGGAGCTGTGGGCGGCGCTGGAGGGAGCAAGGGAGCGGGGACCCTTCGTGCTCGTCGGTCATTCCTTCGGAGGTTTGCTGGTCGCGAACGCGGCCAGGCGTCGGCCCGATCTGGTGGCAGGTCTCGTGCTGCTCGATCCGACACCCCCGGAGGTGGTCGCCTTCGCACCGCGCAGCCGACAGATCGCGCGGATGCGTCGCGGTCTCCTGCTGACGGCGGTGCGGCAGCTGTTCGGTGCCCACCGCGGCCCGGGGAACCGGGCGGGTCAAGGCTGCGCAGCAGCGTCAGTCTTCGCCGAGTTGTCGCCGTCCGGCTTGGCGAGAGTCGGATGGGAGACCGTGGTGTACGACGGGGATCTCGGGGACCTGCCTCTGGTGCTGGTCATACCCCGGGGTCTCATCGGCGGTGAGGCGGTGTTGGCCGGCGCCCGGGACGCTGCCGAGGCCGAGCGGATCAGCCGCTTCTACCTCCGGAGCAGGGTCCGGTATCTGTCTACATCGACGTCGTCACGACTGGTGTACACGCCGGAGGGAACGGGACACGACTTTCCGCACGAGGTTCCCTCGTTCGTGGTCGGTGTGGTCGGGGACCTGGTGCGGGAGCTTCGCGCAACCGGCCCCTGACTGTCACGCGGAGGCGGTCCCGACCGGTGTCGGCGGGAGGAGAAGCCCAGGTTCATGACGGTGCCGACGTGCGTGCGGCGGCGGTACAGCGGCTGCCGAGGGCGAGGGCGGTGCCGCTCACCCCGGCGCCGCCGGACACCGTGTCCGTGCGCCCCACCGGTCATGACGTCCGTTCCTCGAACGGGGACGTTCCCAGGGACGGCACGGAGGCGAGCAGCGTGCGGGTGTAGGGGTGTCGCGGTGTGCGCAGGATCGTCTCGGTGGGGGCGCTCTCGACGATCCGGCCGTGCCGCATGACCGCCACGGTGTCGGAGACGTGGCAGACCGCCGGCAGGTTGTGACCGATGAAGAGCACCGAGAGTCCGAGCCGTCGCTGGAGTTCGCGGATCGTGTTGAGGACGGAGGCCTGCACCGAGACGTCGAGCGCCGAAGTGATCTCGTCGGCGATCAGCAGGCCGGGGTCGACGGCCAGGGCGCGGGCGAGGGAAACCCGCTGGCGCTGGCCGCCGGACAGCTGCCGCGGCAGGCGGTCGGCGAGCCGGGGGTCCAGACCGACGAGGCCGAGCAGCTCGGTGACGCGCTCGGCGCGGGCGGCCCGGTCGAGTCGGCGGAAGACGGTGGCGGCCTCGACGAGCGCCTGGCGGGCCGTCATCCGGGGGTCGAGCGCGGTGTCCGGATCCTGGAGGACGACCTGGACCAGGCGGCCGAGCCGACGCCGGTCCCTGACCGTGCGGGTTCGGACCTCCCGGCCGTCGATCATGACCCGGCCACCGTGCACGGGGACGAGGCCGACGATCGCGCCGGCCAGGCTGGACTTCCCGGAGCCGGACTCGCCCACGAGCCCGAGCGTGGTGCCGGACGGGATCTCCAGCGAGACACCGTCCACGGCGGCGAGGGAGATGCGGGAGCCGGGATGGCGGACGGTGAGGTCGGTCACCTGAAGGTGGGTCATGAGCGGGCCACCGTCTTCAGGACCGCTGTCACCGGTTCCGGATGCCAGCAGGCGACGCGGTGGGTGGCGTCGAAGTCCTGCCACGGTGGAGCCTGCTCGGCGCAGTGGTCCTGGCGGCGCGGACAGCGGGGCTCGAACGGGCAGCCCGGTGCAGGCACGAGCGGGTCGGGCGGTGAGCCCCCGATCGTCGGCAGCGGTCGGCCGCGGTCGGCGGCGAGGTCCGGCACCGAGGCGACCAGGGCCCGGGTGTAGGGGTGCCGGGCGCCGTCGGCGAGGCGGTCGGCGGGCACGGCCTCGACGATGGCGCCCGCGTACATCACCAGGACTCGTTCGCAGAACTCTCCCACGAGTGCGATGTCGTGACTGATGAACAGAAGCGCGGCGGAGGTGTCCCGCCGGATGTCGGTGAGCAGCCGGGTGATCTGCCGCTGCACGGTGACGTCGAGCGCGGTGGTCGGTTCGTCAGCGATGATCAGCCCCGGTCGCGTCATCAGCCCCGCCGCGATCATCACGCGCTGGCGCTGGCCGCCGGAGAGCTGGTACGGACGTGAGCGCAGCAGCGCCGGGGACAGAGCGACCCGGCGCAGGGCGTCGGCAGCCTCCGCAGCGGCCTGCGCACGGCTCGTCCCGCGGTGGGCCCGGACGGCCTCGGTGAGCTGGGTGCCGATCCGCAGGGACGGGTTGAGCGCGGAGGCCGGGTTCTGGAAGATCACCGACAGGCCCGTCGCGAGGTGCCGGTCCCGCTCCTTCGGCGTCAGGCCGGCGAGGTCGGCTCCGAGCAGGCGCAGGGTGCGCCGGGACACCCGGGCACCGTAAGGGAGCAGGTCGGCGACGGCGAGCGCGGTGAGCGACTTGCCGGATCCCGACTCACCGACGAGCCCGACGGCCTCGCCCGGCCGCAGCGAAAGGCTCACACCGCGCACCGGCTGGATCGTGCCGCCCGGGGTGGGGAGTTCGACGGTGAGGTCCTCGACCTGGAGGACCAGCCCGTCCTCGGCGGGGCCGCTCGGCGCGGGCGTCGGTGCGGGGGCGCGTGGCGCCCGGCCGCGGCGGGCGACGCTCCCGGCCAGGGCCTCGCCGAGCAGTTGGAAGGTCAGGGCCGCGTAGAGGACGGCCAGGCCCGGGGCCAACGCGGGCAGCGGCTCGGCGTAGATCCGGTCGAGCCCCTGACTGAGCAGCAGTCCCCAGTCGTAACCGGGCGGTTGGACGCCCAGGCCGAGGAAGCTCAGCCCGGAGAGTGCGACCAGGGTGGTGCCTGCCGCCGTGGTGGTGCTCAGGAGCAGCGGCTCCGCGATGTTGGGCAGGACGTGCCGCCACAGCAGCCGGTGGCGGCGCAGGCCGAGGACCCGGGCCGCGGCCAGGTGGTCGGTGCCCGCGACCCCCGCGGCGAGGGTCTGGGCGAGCCGGGCGAATCCGGGGACGCCCGCCGCTGCGAGGGCCAGCACCGCCCCGGCGGTGCCCGCGCCGAACACGACCGCGAGGAACATCGCGACGAGGAGTGCCGGGAAGGCGAGCAGGAGGTTGATCAGCCCGGCGGTCAGTCGGCGGCCGCGCCGGCCGAGGACTGCGGTACAGGCCCCGACAAGGATTCCCGAGCCTGCGCCCAGCAGGACTGCCGCCAGCGCGAGCAGCAGGGATGGCCGGGTGGCGGTCAGGACCCGGGCGAGCAGGTCCCGGCCGAGGCCGTCGGTGCCGAAGGGGTGGGCAGCGGAGGGGCCCCGGAGCACGGCCGAGGGGTCCGGGCGGTCGGCCGCCGCGCCCCAGACCATCGGACCGACCACGGCGAGCGCGACGAGTGACACCAGCATGAACGCGGTGGCCCAGGCGATGGGTGAGCGCCGGAAGCCGGAGGGTAGGCACATGGGTCACATCTCCCGGATGGCCGAACGGGGATCGAGTACGGCGAGCAGAACGTCGACGAGGAGGCCGGCGAGCAGCACGGTGGTGCCCAGTACCAGCACCATCGCCTGGACCACCGGGAAGTCCTGTGCGACCGCGGACTGAGCCATGGCGGAGCCGATGCCGGGCCAGGCGAAGACCTTCTCGACCAGTACGGTGCCCGCGATCAGGGCGGGCAGCAGACTGCCGGCGACCGTGAGTGCGGCTGTGGCCGTGTTGGGTGCAGCGTGCCGGAGGTAGCGCCGTGCGGGAGACAGCCGTTTGCTCCGGGCGGTGCGCAGGTAGTCCTCGTTCAGCACCTTCAGCGCTTCCACCCGGACGATGCGGAGCAGGACGGCGGTGGGGGCGAGCGAGAGCGCGAGGACGGGCAGGACGAAGGACCCGACGCCCGCCGCCCCGGCCACCGGAAGCAGTTGGAGGCCGACGGCGAGCAGCGCGGTGAGTCCGGCGGCCAGGACGAAGTCCGGCACTCCGGCCAGACCGGCGGTGACCGCGGTGAACGCCAGCTCGGTGCGCGGACGGCGGCCGTCGCGGGTGCGGACGGCGGCGAGCAGGCCGCCGGGCAGGGCGACGACGAGGGTGACCACGAAGGCGAGGCCGGCGATCCCCAAGGTGGAGGGCAGCCGGGTGCGGATCATCTCCGCGACCGATGTGCCGGTGACCAGGGAGGTGCCGAGGTCTCCGTGCAGGAGGCCGCCGAGGTAGTGCCAGTACTGGGTCAGGAAGGGTGCGTCGAGCCCGAGGGCGTGCCTGCGGGCGGCCACCAGATCGGGGGCGGCGTCGACGCCGAGCGCGGCCCGGACCGGATCGCCCGGGACGAGCCGGATCATCGCGAAGGAAGCGGTGAGCACGAACCCGAGGGAAAGGATCAGCCGGAGGGTGCGGCGGCCGAGGAACACTGTCCAGGGGTGCCGCAGCAACGGGGGTACGTACATGCTGGGCCCTCGGTCACTGAGGTGGGCGGTCACTGGTGGAGTCGGATGCTGGTGGGAACGAGCCGGCCGCCGAAAGTGGTGGCGAAGGTGGTGCGGTAGCCGTATACGCTGCTCCGGCCTTCGGCGATCGGCAGCGCGTCGGCCGAGCGGAAGAGCGCGGCGGCTGCCCGGTTCCAGGTGCCGCATCCGGTGGTGTCGGTCTCCCGGAGTGCCTGGGCGACCAGGGCGTCGTACTCGGGATTGGTCACTCCCGCGAAGTTGAGGCCCTGGGCGGGGGCGGATCCGGAGAAGAAGGGGATGAAGCCGGCCGGCAGGGCGAAACCGGGGGTACTGCCAACCACGACGTCGAAGTCGGCGCTCCGGTACATGGCGTTGACGAGGGCGGGCAGGCTCTCGGTCACCAGGTCGACCTCGGCGCCGAGCTCCGTCCACTCCCGGGCCATCAGCTCGGCGACGGAGGGCAGGGTCGGGCCGAGGTCGGGGCTGGTGATCAGGCGGAGCCGGAGCTTCCGGCCGTCCTTGGTCAGCGGGCCGTCGGCGGAGCGGGTCCAGCCGGCGTCACGCAGGGCCTCGACGGCGTTCCGCGCGGGCAGGTTGGCATCGGCGAGGCCGGCGTGGCAGACGGCGCCCTCGGCGCCGAAGTCGGTGGCCGGGCTCCCGGTGCCGCCGACGGCGACGTTGGCCAGGCCCCGGCGGTCGAGGGCGGAGACCAGGGCGCGGCGCAGCTCCCGGTCGGCGAGTACCCGGCCCGGGCGCTGGTTGAAGAACGTGAGCCCGACCACGGTCGCCACGTCGGCGGTGGTCAGGCCGTGGCCGGTGAGCCGGGCGCGGTCCGGCCCGCTCACGCTCGCAATGCCGACGCCTCCGGTGAGCAGCAGGTTCGCCGCGGTTGAGGACTGCGGCACCACCGAGATGACGATGTGCTCGGGGAGGCCGGGGGGCGTAGTCGTCGCCCCGTCGGGTCCCCAGGAGTAGTCGTCGCGGACGGTGAACTCGTACGGTCCGCCGGGGGTGTAGTGGGTCAGCACGTAGGGGCCGGTTCCCTGGGTGGCGCGGTCCAGCGAACCGGGCCGGTCGAGGCCGGCGGGGCAGACGATCGGCAGCAGACCGATGGTGCGGGTGAGGAAGGGGAAGGGGGCGGCGGCGGCCACCGACACCCTGCCTGTGCCGTCGTCGGCGCTCGCGGTGAACGGGACGTTCGGCAGGACGGTCCGGGCGCCGGCGAGCTGGTTGGCCGGGTCCGCCGCGTAGGTGAGCGCCCTGGCCACCGCCGAGGCGGTGAGGGGAGTTCCGTCGGAGCAGGTGACGCCTGGGCGGAGGGTGAAGGTGGCCGTGGTGGTAGTTGCCTGCCAGGAGGAGGCGAGGCCGGTGACCAGGGTGCCGTCGGGGGCGAGGTTGACCAGGGAGTCGTAGGCGTAGCGGGCCTGGGCGGCGCCGAAGGCGGAGTACGGGTCGAAGCTCGGTGTCTCACTGGACTCGGCGATCCGGACGGTGCCTCGGTCCACCAGGGGGGTGTTCGTCGAGGAGGTGGCGACGCCGCCGCAGCCGCCCAGCGCGACGGCCGAGGCCGTGAGAGCGGCCGCCAGGGCGACCGGCGGAGTGCGTCGGAACATGACGTCATGGTCGCACCGGGCTTGGTCATGGTGATTCAACTGACCTGCGCGGAAGGCGTGTTCGAACATCCCGAATCGCCAGGCGGCTTGGCCGGGGGCCGTCGGAGACGACTGGGGCGGCGATTCTTGATTCACCCTTACGAGGGGCGTCGGGCCCGCCGCGTCACGTACCCACGGCTCCGGAGGCTGCGGCAGCGGGTGTCCGTCGGACACGACATCTCTTCGTGAACTTAATCAGTTAATCGTTCTGGATGGCTTTGGGTGTGTCGCGATTTAGGTTACGCGGGAAGATCATCACCACTCGCATGAGTGAATTAGTAGGGGGTCATTTGGCTGAGTCGGGCGTGGCTCGACTACCGTGATCACGGGATCGGACGGCGCATTCCGGTGTCCGGGAGAATCGATTCGTTGGATGAGTCCGGATTTCGAGATGGAATGCTTCGTATCCGCCCGGATGTGCACTGCTTCGGTGTTCGCCGCTCCCGGGTTCCCTGTCATACGTATACGTAGAGAGGACGGAGCATCATGCCGCCTGTAGTACCGCCCTTCCTGATCGGCCTCATCGTCGCGCCACTGGCCAAACGCCTGCTCAAGCCCCTGGTGGGTGGAGTCGTCAAAGCGTCCGTCGGCATCGCAATGGAGGTGAAGAAGGCAGCTCAGGAGGCCGGGGAGAACATCCATGACCTCGCGGCCGAAGTGGCCGCCGACGTGGTGGCCGCCCAGATCGCCGCAGGTGAGACCGAAGGCCCCTCCAGTGACGGCCAGCACGGCGCCAAGGGGGAACCGAGGGCCCCGAAGATCCGTGCGACCGCCGGCAGCGCCGCCGGAAAGACGCACTGACGGCCCGTAAGGAATATCGGCCGCCGCCAGGCGCGCATGTCGATCGATTTCGACGGAATGCGCCCGGCGGCGGCCGTTGACAGGCCGTTCAGGCATCGAGATTTGCCGTCCATCAATTCCCGCTCCGTCGCCGTAATCCGTCGTGTCCGTGGCGTATTTCCGCGACCTCCGCAAACAGGTGATCGTACACATGCCATCGCTACTGGGTGCCGCCACCGAATTCCGCTCCGTGGAATTGGGTGCGAGCCCGCGCTCGGTCACACCGGGCCGTCAGCGCTGGGACGTCAAGCTGGTCCTCGGACGCCCCCGGACGGCCGAGATCCTCGCCGCTGCGCTGCGCCACATCCCCGGGATCACCGAGGCCCAGGCCAACCCCGTCACCGGCGGGGTGCTCGTCCGGCATGATGCGCGGCTGCGCGCCACGGACATCGGCCGGATCATCCGCAGGGTCGTCACCCGGGTCGCGGAGGAACCGGCCGCAGCGGGGCGTCCGGCACCGGTCCGCCCCGCCCCCACAGCGGCGCCTCGGGCGGACCGCGGCCTGGTCGTACGCCCGGTGCTCGCCGTCGGCGGCGGGGTCGCGGCCGGAGTCGCGCTGGTCAAGGGCTCGGCACTGAGCAGGCAACTGGTCGCCGCGAGCGGGGTTGCCGTGGCCACCGCGGTCGTCCTGCGGAAGGCGTGGCGCGGAACGGCCGACACATCCCGGAACGGGACCGGGCTGGGTGCCGAACGTCACCCCTTGCTGGAGATCGTCGGTCCGCACCGGCGCCGCCTCTACCGGGCTGCCGCCCTGTCCGTCGCCTGCCAGGCCACTGAGATCGCGCTCGGCACCTTCCTCGGATGGACCGGACTGGTCCTCATCAAGGGCGAGGCAGCTCCGCTGGTGAGCCTCGGCCTGACCACGGCATCCGCTCAACTCTGGGGCTTGGCAGGACTGGTGGCCGTCGCCTGTGCTGCGGTGGCGGGCCTCTCGTACGCCTCGAACCTCCAGTGGCGCCGACTCGGCCAGGACATCGAGCACGAGTGGCGGAGCCGCACGTACCGACACGTACAGCACCTCGAACTGGGGCACTTGGAGGGGGAGCGGACGAGCAGGGTCGCCGGCGCGCTCACCAACGACGTCGGCCAGCTGGGCGCCTTCTTCGCCGGCCCGGCGAACGACGTGCTGCAACTCGGCACCAGCCTGGCCGTCCTGGTACCGGCGTTCCTCCTGCTGGCACCGCAGATCGCCTGGATCGCGTTCCTGCCGGTCCCGGTCATCGCCTGGCTGTCGCTGCACCACCAGAAGGAGGCCGCGGCAGACTACGCCGTCACCGGCGAGTGTCGGTCCAGGCTGGGCAGCCAGGTGATCAACTCGCTCGAAGCCGGTGCGACCGTCAAGAGCTTCTGCACCGAGGACTACGAGGCAGAACGCATCGACGAGCTGAGCGAGTCGGTCCAGGAGCGCAGCCGGCAGACCGACCGGAGCACGATCCGCCACGCCGAGACCGTCCGGTCCTGCACCACCGCATCGATGGCGGCAACCCTGCTGATCGGCGGACGTTCGGTACTCAACGGCACCCTGCGCTTCGAGGTGTTCAGCCCGCTGATCGGGCTCCCCCAGATGCTGCTGATGCGGATGAGCCGGCTCGGCGGCATCACCGACCAGTACCAGCGCACCCTCGCCTCATACAACCGGGTCCAGCGGCTGCGCGCCCTGCCCGTCGAGGCCGACGGCGGCGACGGGACGCTCGACCTCGCCGAGGTGCGGGGCGAGGTCGTCCTCGACGGGGTCACCTTCGCCTACCCCGGCCGGCCGACGGCATTGAAGGACCTCTCGCTCACCATCCCGGCCGGGCAGGTGACCGCACTGGTGGGCGCCACCGGCTCCGGCAAGACGACGATCGCCAGACTGTTGATGCGATTCCAGGACGCCCAGTCCGGAAGGGTACTGATCGACGGACAGGACATTCGGGACCTGCGGCGGCACAGCCTGCGCCACGCCATCGGCTTCGTCGCCCAGGACCCGTTCCTCTTCGACGGCAGCATCGCCGACAACATCCGCTACGGCAGCTTCGGAGCCTCGGACGAGGCAGTGCTCCGGGCCGCCGCCATGGCCGAGGCCCACACCTTCATCGCGGCACTGCCGGACGGCTACGACACCTTGATCGGTGAACGCGGTGCCGCGCTCTCCGGCGGACAGCGGCAGCGGATCGCTCTGGCCCGCGCGATCCTCAAGGACTCGCCGGTCGTGATCCTCGACGAGGCCACCTCCGCCGTGGACAACGAGACCGAGGCCGCCATCCAGCGCACACTGCGCGGCTTCGCCGCCGACCGCACGATGGTCGTCATCGCCCACCGCCTCTCCACGGTCCGCCACGCCGACCGCATCTACGTCATGGACAAGGGCGGCATCGTCGCCGAACAGGGCACCCACAACGAACTCCTCGCCCAGCACGGGCTCTACGCATCTCTCTGGCAGCTGCAGGCCGGCGAACTCGCCGCCTGACCGCAGATAAAAAAAGTCGTCCGCCCGCCGATCGCGTGACACCACCGCACTCGGCGCGGCCCGGCACGCCCTGCGCGCATGCCCGCCCATACTTCTGGAGGTACCCCCATGTCCCGTCGCGACGGAGACGTCCTTCCCCTGACCGCGGCCCAGCGGGAGATCTGGCTCGCCGAGCAGAGCTCCCGGACACCGATCCCGGGCTACCGCGTCGGTGAATGCCTGGAGATCCACGGGCCGGTCGCCCCGGAGCTGTTCGAAGCCGCGCTGCGCCGGGTGGTCGACGAGGTCGACGCCCTGCACGTGACCTTCGTCGACGACGGTGAAGGCCCGCGCCAGATCCTCCGCGAGACCTGGGACTGGGCGCCGGTCCACCTCGACCTCGGCACCGAGCCGGATCCCCGGGCGGCGGCCATGGACTGGATGAAGCAGGACCTGGCCCGTCCATTGGACCTCGGCCGTGATCCGCTGTTCGGCCATGCCCTGATCCGGCTGTCGGCGACGGAGTTCCTCTGGTACCTGAACTACCACCATGTGGTGCTGGACGCGATCAGCAGCTCCATGGTCCGGCAGCGGGTCGGCGAGGTGTACTCGGCGCTGGCCGACGACGGTGTTGTCCCGCCCTGCCCGTTCGGCTCGCTGCGGGATCTGGTCGACAACGACGCCGCCTACCGCTCATCCGTGGACTTCGCCGCCGACCGCTCCTACTGGACCGAGCGCTTCGCCGACCTGCCCTCCCCGACCCGGCTCACCGACACGTCCGCGACCGACCCGCACCGGTCTCTGCGCGTGGCCGGGGAAGTGGAACTGCGGAGCCCCGAGGCACTGCGGGCCGCGGCGGGCCGGGCCGGTGTCCGGTGGTCCCGGATGGTGGTCGCGGCGACAGCGCTTTACGCCCACCGGCTGAGCGGCGCTCAGGACGTGGTGCTCGCTCTCCCCGTCACCGCCCGTCGAGGCTCCGGCTCCGACCTGATGTCCGTACCCGGCACCCTGTCCAACGTGGTGCCCCTGCGCCTGACCGTGCGACCGGAGATGCCGTGGGGCGATCTCGTCGCCCAAGCGGCCCGGGAGGTCGAGTCGGCCGTCGCGCACGAGCGCTACCGCAGCGAGGACCTGCTGCGCGACCTCGGCGCGCCCGGCAGCATCGGAACCGCGTTCCCGCTGATCGTCAACATCATGGCCTTCAACGCCAGGCCGAGCTTCGCCGGGCATCCCGCCTCGGTTCACCACTTCGTGTCTGGGTCCACCACCGACCTGGCCGTCTGGGTCTTCGACTACCGGGACGGCAACCCCCCGCTTCTCCGGCTGCACGGCGCCCCGGAGGCGTACGGCGACGACGACCTCGCCGCGCACCAGCAGCGGCTGCTCGCCCTGCTCGACGCCGTCGCCGACTGTGACCCGGACGAGACGGTCGGCCGGATCGACCTGCTCACGGAGCAGGAGCACCGCGAGGTACTGTCCCTCGGCACCGGACCGACGGCGGCAGCATCGACCGGGAGCCTCCCGGAACTGTTCCGGGAGCACGTCCGGGCGACTCCGGACCTTGTCGCGCTGGTGTGCGGCGATGTCTCACTGACGTACGCGGAACTGGACGCGCGGGCGAACCGGCTGGCGCACGCGCTGATCGCGCGGGGCGCGGGGCCCGAGCGGCTGGTGGCGGTGTCACTGCCGAGGTCGGCCGAGCTCGTGGTGGCGATCCTCGCAGTGCTGAAGACCGGAGCGGCGTACGTCCCGGTCGACCCCGAGTACCCGGCCGCCCGGATCGCGTACCTGCTCGACGACGCCGGCCCGGCTCTGGTGGTGACCGACGCCCGCAGCGGTGCGCGTCTGCCCGACGCGGGCACGGTCGACCGGCTGGTGCTCGACGAGCCCGGAACAGCCGCCCTGGTGGCGGGCTGCCCCGTCTCGGACCCGATGCCGGCCGTCGATCCGAGCCACGCGGCGTACGTGATCTACACCTCGGGTTCCACCGGCAGGCCCAAGGGTGTGGTGGCGACGCACGGCGGTCTGCTCGACGTGCTCACCGACCACCGGCTCGTGCAGTTCGCACACCTGCTGGAGGACCGGCGGCGGCTGCGCGTGGCGCTGACCACCTCGGTGTCCTTCGACGCTTCCTGGAACCAGCTCATGGCCCTCTTCGCCGGCCACGAGCTGCACGTCCTGGATCATGCGACCTGGACCGCCCCCGAAGCCTTCGTGGACTACGCGGCGTGCCGCGGGCTGGACTACGTCGAGGCCACCCCTTCCTACCTCGACGTGCTCGTCGCCCATGGGCTGCTGGACCATCCGCAGGGCCGCCCAGCGCTGATCGCGGCGGGCGGCGAGGCCGTCCCCGAGCAGCTCTGGAAAAGGTTGCGGGCCGCCGACGGACTCTCCTGCCTCAACCTGTATGGACCCTCGGAGTGCACCGTCAACTCGGTGACCGCTCCCACGGCATCGAGCCCGCGCCCGGTCATCGGCCGACCCGTCACCAACGCCCGGCTGTACGTGCTCGACTCCGCGTTGCGGCCGGCGCCCGCGGGTGTGGCGGGTGAGCTGTACATCGCAGGTGCGGGCCTGGCGCGCGGCTATCTGAACCGGCCGGGTCTGACCTCGGGGCGGTTCGTGGTGGACCCGTTCGGTCCGAGCGGCTCGCGCATGTACCGCACGGGTGACCTGGTGCGGTGGAACCCGGACGGAAACCTGGAGTTCCTCGGCCGCACCGACGACCAGGTCAAGATCCGCGGCTTCCGGATCGAACTCGGCGAGATCGAGGCGGTCCTCGCCGAACATCGGGGAATCGCGCGGGCCGCCGTCACGGTGCGCACCGACGAGGAACCCCTGCTGGTCGCCTACGTCGTCCCCGCCGCGGGACAGGACGTCCGGGCGGACGCGCTGCGGGACCGGCTGCGGAAGCTGCTGCCCGAGCACATGGTGCCGTCGGCGTTCGTCGTGCTGGACGCGCTGCCACTGACCCCGAACGGCAAGCTCGACCGGCACGCCCTCCCGGCGCCCGGGCGGCAGCCCGTCGCACCGGGCCGAGCTCCGCGCACCGCTGTCGAGCACCTGCTCTCCAGGCTGTTCGCCGAGGTGCTGGGCCTGCCCCAGGCCGGTGTCGACGACAACTTCTTTGACCTCGGCGGACACTCCCTGCTGGCCACCCGGCTGATTGCCAGAGCGCGGTCCGTGCTGGGCGTGGAGCTGAGGCTGCGCGACCTGTTCGACGCGCC
Organism: Streptomyces sp. NBC_01260; assembly: GCF_036226405.1. NCBI lineage: Bacteria > Bacillati > Actinomycetota > Actinomycetes > Kitasatosporales > Streptomycetaceae > Streptomyces > Streptomyces sp. NBC_01260. The sequence goes on from NZ_CP108464.1 coordinate 7,705,620, forward strand.
GACGGTGGCGGAGCTGGCGGCCGCGGTGGACGTCGCGGGCCGGGCGCGCCCTGCTCTGGGGCGGTGCGAGCGGCCCGAGACGGTCCCGCTGTCCTTCGCGCAGCGCCGACTGTGGTTCCTGCACCGTATGGAGGGCCCGAGTGCCACTTACAACATCCCGCTGACTCTGCGGCTGTCCGGCACCCTGGACCAGCCCGCCCTGCAAGCCGCCCTGTCGGACGTGGTCGAGCGGCACGAGAGCCTGCGCACCGTCTTTCCGGTGGTCGACGGCGTGCCGTGCCAGCGGGTGCTCGACGTCGACGCGGCACAGCCGCGGCTGCGGGTGACGGAGCTCGGCGAGCGCGACCTGCCGGACCGGCTGGCGGAAGCGGCGCGGTACGGCTTCGAGCTCTCCGAGGAGCCGCCGTTGCGTGCCGAACTGTTCCGGCTCGGTACCGAGGAGCACGTGCTGCTCCTGGTGGTGCACCACATCGCCGGTGACGGCTGGTCGACGGGGCCGCTCTCGCGGGACTTGGCGACCGCCTACGCAGCGCGGAGCGAGAAGGCGAAGCCGGAGTGGTCACCGCTGCCGGTCCAGTACGCCGACTACGCCCTCTGGCAGCAGGAGCTGCTGGGAGACGGCACTGCCCCCGACAGCCTGCTCAGCAGCCAACTCGCATACTGGCGGGACGCGTTGGCGAACCTCCCCGAGCAGGTCGAGCTGCCCTTCGACCGACCCCGGCCTGCGGCGATGTCCTACCGGGGCGCTCACCTGCCGGTCCGGATCGACGCCGATCTGCACCGGGAGCTGCGCGAAGTCGGCCGCGACGGCGGAGCCAGCCTCTTCATGGTGCTCCAGGCCGGTCTGGCCGCTCTGATGGGCAAGCTCGGCGCCGGTACCGACATCCCGATCGGCACGCCGATCGCGGGTCGCACCGACGAGGCCCTCGACGACTTGGTCGGCTTCTTCGTCAACACCCTGGTGCTGCGCACCGATCTGTCCGGCGACCCGTCGTTCGCCGACCTGCTGGGCCGGGTTCGTTCCGACGCGCTGGCCGCGTACGCGCACCAAGAGGTGCCGTTCGAGCACCTCGTGGAGGCGTTGAACCCGTCCCGGACGCTTGCGCACCACCCCCTGTTCCAGACCATGCTCACCCTGCAGAACGCACCGTCCGGCACCTTCGACCTGCCGCGGCTGCGGGTAGCGACCGACCTGGTCCACACCGGGACGGCCAAGTGTGACCTGAACTTCGTCCTGGCCGAACAGCCTGGCGAGGACGGGTTGTCGGGCGTGGTGGAGTACAGCACCGACCTGTTCGACGCGGCCACCGTCACCGAAATCGTCGAACGGTGGCTGCGGCTGCTGCGCGCCGTCGTCGCCGACCCCGGCCGAAGGATCGGCCAGGTGGACGTGCTGTCCGCCGACGAGCTCCGGGCACTGCTGCCGGCCGGCGCCGACCGGAACGGGGAACTGCCGGAGAACAGCCTGCCCGCACTGTTCGAGCGGCAGGTGCGGGCGAACCCGGACGCGACCGCCCTCACGGACGGCGAAGCCACTCTGACGTACGGCCAGGTGAACGCCCGCGCCAACCGGCTGGCGCATGTCCTGATCGACCGCGGAGTGCGGCCGGAGGACCTGGTGGCGCTGGCCCTGCCGCGTTCGGCGGAGCTGGTCGTCGCGGTGCTCGCGGTCCTCAAGGCCGGCGCCGCGTACGTACCGGTGGACCCGGAGTACCCGGCTGCCCGAATCGCCTATCTGCTCCAGGACACCCAGCCCTCGCTGCTCGTGACGACGAGCCGGATCGGAGAGCTGCCGGGGGCGGAGCACGTGGACCGGCTGCTGCTGGACACCGCCGTCCTGGACGGGCTGCCGGACACGGACCCGGGGGTCGCCGTCGACCCGGGCCAGGCCGCCTACGTCATTCACACCTCCGGTTCCACCGGCAACCCCAAAGGCGTGGTGGTCCCGCACCGCAACGTGGTGCGCCTGTTCGACACCACGCGGGACCTGTTCGGCTTCTCCGCCGAGGACGTGTGGACCCTCTTCCACTCCTACGCCTTCGACTTCTCGGTGTGGGAGCTGTGGGGCCCGCTGCTGCACGGCGGCCGCCTGGTGGTCGTGGACCACGACACCAGCCGCTCGCCCGGCCGGTTCCTGGAACTGCTCGCCCGCGAGCGGGTGACGGTGCTCAACCAGACGCCGTCCGCCTTCTACCAGCTGATGCAGGCGGACGCGGAGTCCCGGGAGACCGGCTGCCGACTCGCCCTGCGCACGGTGGTGTTCGGCGGTGAGGCGCTGGAGCACGCCCGGCTGGCGAGCTGGTACGACAGGCACCCGGAGAACGCGCCGCGGCTGGTCAACATGTACGGCATCACCGAGACCACGGTGCACGTCACGTACACGGCGCTCGACGGGACCGGCACCACCGCCGGCCAGATCGGCGCGGCCCTCCCGGACCTGCGGACGTACGTGCTCGACGACGGCCTGCGGCCGGTGGCCCCGGGCGTACCCGGCGAGCTGTACGTCGCGGGCGCGGGCCTGGCGCGCGGCTACCTGAACCGGCCGGGCCTGACTGCCGGGCGGTTCGTGGCAGACCCGTTCGGGCCGCCGGGGTCGCGGATGTACCGCAGCGGTGACCTGGTGCGCCGCGCGGCGGACGGCAGCCTGCGCTACGTCGGCCGGGCCGACCAGCAGGTGAAGGTGCGCGGCTTCCGGATCGAGCTCGGCGAGATCGAGGCAGCGCTGGCCGCGTATCCGGAGATCGCCCAGGTCGCCGTACTGGCGCGGCAGGACCGGGCCGACGACACCCGGCTGACCGCGTACCTGGTGCCGTCCGTGGGCGCCGCACCGAGCTCCGCCGACCTGCGGGAGCACCTGCGCGAGCGGTTGCCGGAGTACATGGTGCCGTCGGCGTTCCTCGTCCTGGACGCGCTGCCGCTGACCGCCAACGGCAAGCTGGACCATCGGGCCCTGCCCGCTCCCGACCTCACCCCGGCGGCCCCCGCCCGGGCGCCGCGCACTCCGCAGGAGCAGATCCTCTGCGAGCTGTTCGCGGAGGTTCTGGGGGTGGCGTCGGCCGGCGTCGAGGACGGGTTCTTCGAGCTGGGCGGGCACTCGCTGCTGGCCACCCGCCTCGTCGCCCGGATCCGCGCGACACTCGGCGTGGAGATGCCGCTGCGCACCCTGTTCGAGGCGCCGACCCCGGCGGGCCTGGCCGCCGCTCTGGCGGCGGCCGGGCCGGCGCAGGCCGCCCTTGTCCGGCGCGAGCGCCCCGACGTGATCCCGCTGTCGTTCGCGCAGCGACGGCTGTGGTTCCTCCACCAGTTGGAGGGCGTCGGTGCCAACTACCACATCTCCCTGGCATGGCGGCTGTCCGGGGAGCTGGACCGGCGGGCCCTGGAGGCCGCCGTGGCGGACGTGGTGGCCCGGCACGAGAGCCTGCGCACCGTCTTCCCGGCAGTGGACGGCGTGCCGCACCAGCAGGTGCTGGAGGTGGAGGCAGCCCGCCCGCGGCTGCTCGTGAGCGGGACCACCGAGGCCGATCTGCCCGCTCTGATGGCGGCGGCCAAGGACCGCCTGTTCGACCTGGCGGTCGATGTGCCGCTGCGGGTCGAACTGTTCGAGCTGGCGCCGGACGAGCACGTCTTCCAGATGGTGCTCCACCACATCGCGGGTGACGGCTGGTCGCTGGGCCCGCTCGCGCAGGGCCTGACCGCCGCCTACGCGGCGCGCCGCCGCGGCGAGGAGCCGCAGTGGTCGCCGCTGCCGGTCCAGTACGCCGACTACGCACTGTGGCAGCACGAACTGCTCGGCGACTCCGCAGACGAGGACAGCCTGCTCGCCGGCCAGGCGGACTACTGGACCCGGCAGCTGGCCGGTCTCCCGGAGCTGATCCAGCTGCCCACCGACCGGTCCCGCCCGGCGGTCGCCTCACACCGGGGCGGTGCCGTACTCGCCGGTCTCGACGCCGAACTGCACCGCGGCCTTCGCGAGCTCGCCCGCGTGCACGGGACCAGTCTGTTCATGGTGCTCCAGGCAGGGCTGGCGGCGCTGCTGAGCAAGCTCGGCGCGGGCGACGACATTCCGGTCGGCAGCCCGGTCGCCGGTCGGACCGACCAGGCGCAGGACGAGCTGGTCGGCTACTTCGTCAACACCCTGGTGTTCCGTACCGACACCTCGGGCGATCCGACGTTCGCCGAGCTGCTGAGCCAGGTCCGGGACACCGCACTGGCCGGATACGCCCATCAGGACCTTCCGTTCGAGCACTTGGTCGAGGTCCTGAACCCGTCCCGGTCGCTGGCGCACCACCCGCTGTTCCAGGTGATGCTGGTGCTGCAGAACGCGCCCAGGGCCGATTTCGCGCCGCCCGGGCTGCGCGTCGACGACATGCCGTCGACGTCCACCACGGCCAAGCTCGACCTGATCTTCACCCTGTCCGAGCGGCACGCGGAGGACGGCTCCCCGGAGGGGATCGACGGGTCCGTCGAGTACGCCCGCGACCTGTACGACCCGGCCGCCGTGGAGACGATGATCGGGCGGTGGGAGCGGCTGCTCCGCGCGGCGGTCGCCGATCCGCGGCAGCGGCTCAGCCGGTTCGACCTGCTCAGCGCCGACGAGCACCGTGAGCTGACGGAGCTGGGCACCGGGCCTGCGGTGGCCGCGGCGCCGGCCGAGGGCGTGCTGGACCTGTTCCGGGCTCAGGTGCGGGCGATTCCTGACGCCCTCGCGGTGGTGGGGCCGCAAGCGTCGCTGACGTACGCGGAGTTGGATGCGCGGGCGAACCGGCTGGCGCACGCGCTTCTCGCGCGGGGCGCCGGACCGGAGCAGCTGGTGGCGGTGTCACTGCCGAGGTCGACCGAGCTGGTGGTGGCAATTCTGGCGGTGCTGAAGACAGGCGCCGCCTATGTTCCGGTCGACCCCGAGTATCCGGCTGCCCGGATCGCGTACCTGCTCGATGACGCCCAACCGGTCCTGACGGTGACCGACGCCCGCACCCTGGGCCGGCTTCCGGACGGTGCTGCCGGCCGGCTGGTGCTCGACGAGCCGGAGACGGCCGCCGTGGTGGCGAGCTGCCCGACGGCCGATCCGATGGTGGCCGTCGACCCGAGCCACCCGGCCTACGTGATCTATACCTCGGGTTCCACCGGCAGGCCCAAGGGTGTGGTGGCGACGCACGGCGGTCTGGTCAACCTGTTCGCCAACCAGCGGCCGCTGATTTCCAGGGCCGGGGAGCGGGTGCGGATGGGACTGACCACCTCCGTGTCGTTCGACGGCTCCTGCGACCAGTTGTTCGCCCTGTTCGCGGGCCATGAGCTGCACGTCCTGGACGAGGCGACCTGGTCCGACCCGGACGCCTACCTCGAGTACGCCGTGCGAGCGGACCTGGACACGGTCGGCGGCACCCCTTCCTATCTGCAGGTCCTGATCGAACACGGTCTGCTGGACGACCCGCGGTGGCGTCCTTCGGTGGTCGCGCTGGGCGGCGAGGTCGTGCCGGAGCAGATGTGGGAGCGGCTCCGGGCGGCCGACGGAGTGTTCTCCCTGAACTACTACGGGCCGTCCGAGTGCACGGTGGACTCGGTCGTCGCGCCGCTGGAGTCGAGTTCACGCCAGGTGATCGGCCGGCCGTTCGGCGGTGTCCGGCTGCATGTGCTCGACGCCGCGTTGCGGCCCGTGCCCGCGGATGTGCCGGGTGAGCTGTACATCACGGGTGCGGGCCTGGCGCGCGGCTATCTGAACCGGCCGGGCCTGACCTCGGGACGGTTCGTGGCCGACCCGTTCGGTCCGGGCGGCTCGCGGATGTACCGCACGGGCGACCTGGTGCGGTGGAACCCGGACGGGAACCTGGAGTTCCTCGGCCGCACCGACGACCAGGTCAAGATCCGCGGCTTCCGGATCGAACTCGGGGAAGTCGAGGCGGTCCTCGCCGAGCACCCGGGGATCGCGCGGGCCGCCGTGATCGTCCGGCAGGACCGGGCGCAGGGCCCCCGCCTGGTCGCCTATCTGCAGGCCGCCACCGGGGCTGAGCTCCGGCCGGAGGACCTGCGGGCTCATCTGCGCGAGCGGCTGCCGGAGTACATGGTGCCGGGCGCGTTCGTCTCCCTCGACGCGCTGCCGCTGACCCCGAACGGCAAGCTGGACCGGCGCGCCCTGCCCGAGCCGGAGTCCACCGAGACATCGGCCGGCCGGGCACCGCGCTCTCCCCACGAACACGTGCTGGCCGGCCTGTTCGCCGAGGTGCTGGGCCTGCCTCAGGTCGGTGTCGACGACAACTTCTTCGACCTCGGCGGGCACTCCCTGCTCGCTACGCGGCTGGTGGCGCGCGTCCGTGCGACGCTGGGCGTGGAACTGGCCCTGTCCGCCCTGTTCCGAACCCCGACCGTGGCCGGGCTGGCTACCGGGCTGGGCGACGCGGACCGGGCCCGGCTCACCCTCGGGCGGTCGAAGCGGCCCGAGTTGGTGCCGCTGTCGTCCGCTCAGCGCAGGCTCTGGTTCCTGCGCCAGCTGGAGGGCGCCGAATCGGTCTACAACATGCCGCTCGCGTGGCGGCTTTCCGGACCGCTGGACCTGGCGGCTCTTGAAGCGGCGCTGAGCGACCTCGCCGGCCGGCACGAAACCCTGCGCACGGTCTTCCCGGCCACCGACGGCGTGCCCTACCAGCGAGTACTCCCCATGGAAGAGGCGCACCCGCAACTGTCGGTCACCCCGGCCGACGGGCCGGTGCCGGCGGAACTGCTGGCGGAGGCCGCTGCGCGCGGTTTCGACCTCGCCACCGAACCACCGCTGCGTGCCGAGGTCTTCGAGGTCTCGGCGGACGAGCACGTCCTGCTCCTTGTGATGCACCACATCGCCGGTGACGGCTGGTCGCTGGGCCCGTTGGCCGCCGACCTGGCCACCGCGTACGCGGCACGCCGCCAGGGCGGGACGCCGCAGTGGGCGTCGCTGCCCGTGCAGTACGCCGACTACACCCTGTGGCAGCACCGGCTGCTCGGCGATGCGGCCGACCCCGACAGCCTGTCCGCCCGTCAGACCGACTACTGGACGCGGACACTCGCGGACCTGCCGGAGCAGATCCGGCTTCCCGCCGACCGCCATCGCCCCGCGACACCTTCCTCCTCCGGCGGCCACCTGGCCATCGAGCTGGACGCGGAACTTCACGCCGGCTTGGTCCGGCTGGGCCGGGAGCACGGCGCCAGCGTGTACATGGTGCTGCAGGCCGGCCTGACATCGCTGCTGGACAAGCTCGGTGCGGGTACGGACATCCCGGTCGGCAGCCTGATCGCGGGCCGGACCGACCAGGCGCTGGACGACCTCATCGGGTTCTTCGTCAACACCCTGGTGCTCCGCACGGACACCAGCGGCGATCCGTCCTTCGCCGAGCTGCTGGTCCGGGTCCGGGAGGGGGCTCTCGGCGCGTACGCACACCAGGACCTGCCGTTCGAGCATGTCGTCGAGGCCCTCAATCCGTCCCGGTCGCTCACCCGACAGCCGCTGTTCCAGGTACTGCTCGCGCTGCAGAACGTGCCCCGCACCGAGTTCGAGCTGAGCGGTCTGACCACCGAGATCGTGCTGGTTCGGACGCCGACGGCGATGTTCGACCTCGGCTTGCACCTGCTGGAGCGCGGCGGCACCGGGGGGTCGGCCGAGGGCATCATCGGGCGGGTCGAGTACAGCACCGACCTGTTCGACGCTGCCACGGTGGAGGCACTGGTCGCCCGGTGGCTGCGGCTGCTGGCGGCAGTGGTCGCCGACCCGGAACGTCCGCTGAGCCGGGTCGACGTCCTCACCGCCGAGGAGCGCCACGAGCTGCTGGTCGCCCGCAACGACACGGCCGGCCCAGCGCCCGACGCCACCCTGCCCGCGCTCTTCGAGGCGCGGGCCCGGTCGACGCCCCAGGCCCCGGCCGTGGTGTTCGAGAACACCGTGCTGACCTACCGCGAGCTGAACCGCCGGGCCAACCGCCTGGCCCACGCACTGATCGCCCGAGGCGTGGGCCCGGAGCAGGTCGTCGCCCTGCGACTGCCGCGTTCGGCCGAGCTGGTGATTGCCGTCCTCGCGGTACTCAAGACGGGCGCGGCGTATCTGCCGATCGACCCGGACTACCCGGCCGCCCGCATCACGTACATGCTGGAGGACGCCCGCCCGGCCGTCGTGCTCGACGACCTCGCGGCCGTCACACCGGCCGGCGAGCTGCCGGAGCACGATCCGGCCGTCCCCGTGGACGCCCGGCACCCGGCCTACGTCATCTACACCTCCGGTTCCACCGGCCGGCCCAAGGCCATCGCGATGCCCGCCGCCGGACTGCTGAATCTGCTGGAGTGGCACCACCGGACCGTCGGTGGCGAACCCGGCACGCGCACGGCTCAGTTCACCGCGATCAGCTTCGACGTCTCGGTGCAGGAGGTGCTGTCCGCGCTGCTGTACGGGAAGACCCTCGTGGTGCCGACCGAGGAGCAGCGCCGCAGCGCGGAGCTGCTCGCCCACTGGCTGGACCGGCACCGGGTCGAGGAGTTGTTCGCGCCGAATCTGGTGGTCGAGGCGCTGGCCGAGGCAGCCGAGGAGGCCGGTCTTGACCTGCCGCACCTGCGGCTGGTCGCCCAGGCCGGAGAGGCCATGCGGCTGGGTGGTGCCATGCGCCGCTTCCAGGCCCGCCGGCCGGGCCGGGTGCTGCACAACCACTACGGGCCCGCCGAAACCCATGTGATCACCGCCTACCCGCTTCCGGCCGACCCGGCCGACTGCCCGCTGCCGGTGCCGATCGGCCGTCCCATCGCCAACTGCCAGGCGTACGTGCTGGATTCGGCGCTGCGACCGGTGGCTCCCGGTGTGCTGGGCGAGCTGTACCTGGCCGGATCGGGGCTGGCGCGCGGCTACCTGAACCAGCCCGGTCTGACTGCCGGGCGCTTCGTCGCCAATCCGTTCGGGCCGGCGGGCGCGCGGATGTACCGCACCGGTGACCTGGTGCGCTGGCGTGCCGACGGCGAGCTGGATTTCGCCGGCCGGGTGGACCACCAGGTCAAGGTGCGCGGGTTCCGGATCGAGCCCGGTGAGATCGAGGCCGAGCTGACCGCGCACCCGGGCGTGTCCCAGGTCGTGGTACTCGCCCGGGAGGACCGGATCGTCGCGTACGTCGTCCCCTCGGACGCGAACGGGGTAATCGCGTCGGCGCTGGCGGTGTTCCTGCGTGACCGGGTGCCGGATTACATGGTTCCGTCCGCGTTCGTGCTGCTCGACGCGCTGCCGCTGACGCCGAACGGCAAGCTCGACCGGGCGGCGCTGCCCGCGCCGGATCCGGGCCCGGCCGCCGGCGGCCGGGCGCCGCGCACGCCGCAGGAGCAGATCCTGTGCGAGGTGTTCGCAGAGGTGCTGGGTCTCGCCGCTGTCGGGGTCGACGAGGACTTCTTCGAGCTGGGCGGGCACTCCTTGCTCGCCACCCGGCTGGTCTCGCGGCTCCGGGCGACCCTGGGGGTCGAACTGGAGCTGCGCGCGCTGTTCCGGACGCCGACCGCCGCCGGACTGGCGGCCGGGCTGCACGGCGCCGGAACCGCGCGGCAGGCTCTGGTGCCCCGGCCCCGCCGCGAACTGATGCCGCTGTCGTTCGCCCAGCGCCGGCTCTGGTTCCTCCAGCAGTTCGGCGCGCCGAGCGCCACCTATCACATGCCGCTGGCCCTGCGGCTGTCCGGAGACCTCGACCGGGCCGCACTGAGCGCCGCGCTCGTGGACGTGGTGGCCCGGCACGAGACCCTGCGCACGGTCTTCCCGCACACCGGCGGAATTCCGTACCAGCGAGTGCTCGACACAGCCGAGGTCGCCGTCCCCCTGGCCGTGCGCACGGCCGGCGAAAGGGAGGTGTCCGCACTGCTGCGCGAGGCGGCGGTGCGCGGCTTCGACCTGACCTCGGAGGTGCCGCTTCGGGCGGAGCTGTTCGCTCTCGCACCGGACGAGCATGTGCTGCTGCTGGTCATGCACCACATCGTCGGGGACGGCTGGTCCATGGGTCCGCTCGCCCGTGACCTGGCCGCCGCCTACACCACCCGGCAGGGTGGCGGGGCACCTGCATGGCCACCGCTGCCCGTGACCTACGGCGACTACACCCTGTGGCAGCACGAGATCCTGGGCGACGAGGACGACGCCGACAGCCTGTTCGCCCGCCAGGTCGCCTACTGGACGCAGACGCTGGCCGGTTTGCCCGAGCAGCTGCAGCTGCCTGCCGACCGGCCGCGCCCGGCCGCCATGTCGTACAGCGGTGACGTGCTGGAACTCCGGGTCGATGCCGAGCTGCATGCGGCGCTCGTGGAGTTGGCACGACGATCGGGGGCGACTCTGTTCATGGTGCTGCAGGCCGCGTTGGCGGCGCTGTACACACGGCTGGGTGCGGGTACGGACATCGCGATCGGGAGTCCGGTCGCGGGGCGCACGGACGAGGCACTGGACGATCTGGTCGGGTTCTTCGTCAACACGCTGGTGCTGCGCACCGACACGAGTGGTGATCCGAGCTTCGCTGAGCTGCTGGGCCGGGTGAGGGAGACCGCGCTGTCGGCGTACGCGCACCAGGACGTGCCGTTCGAGCACCTCGTGGAGGCGCTGAACCCGTCCCGCTCCCTGTCCCACCACCCGCTGTTCCAGACCGGTCTGGTCGTGCAGAACGCGCCGGGCGGCGCCTTCGAGCTGCCGGGCCTCCAGGTCTCCGGAATGGCCGTGCTCACCGGGACCGCGCGGCTCGACCTGACCTTCGGGTTCGCGGAGGAGTACGGCCCCGACGGCGAGCCGGCCGGACTCAGCGGCGCTGTCGAGTACAGCACCGACTTGTTCGACCGTGCGACGGTCGAGACCCTGGCCGCCAGGTGGACCAGGCTGCTGGCCGCGGTCGCCGCCGCACCCGACCGGCCGCTCGGCGGGATCGACCTGCTGGCCGCCGAGGAACGCGACGAGCTGCTGCCCGCAGTCGAGGAGGGAGCGGCCGGGGAGAGCCTGCCCGTGTTGTTCGCGGCGCGGGTGGCGGCTGCACCGGACGCGGTCGCGCTGGTCAGCGGTGACGTAGAGCTGACGTACGGGCAACTGAACGCGGGGGCGAACCGGTTCGCCCATGCACTGATCGCCCAGGGGGTCGGCCCGGAACAGGTGGTGGCGGTCTCCCTGCCGCGTTCGGTGGAATCAGTGGTAGCGGTCCTGGGCGTCCTGAAGGCAGGCGCCGCCTACCTGCCCGTGGACCCGGCCTACCCGCAGTCACGGATCGCCTACATGCTGGACGACGCCCACCCGGCCGTGGTCATCGACAACCCCGCCATGGTGACCGAAGGCAACTGGCCGGACACCGACCCGGACATCGCACTCGACATCCGCCACCCCGCCTACGTCATCTACACCTCGGGCTCGACCGGCCGCCCCAAGGGCGTCGTCGTGAGCCACGCCGGCGTGTCGGGCCTGGTGGCGGCGCAGGTCGACCGGCTCGGTGTGGCGCGGGGCAGCCGGGTGCTCCAGTTCGCCTCGCCCAGCTTCGACGCGTCCTTCTGGGAACTGTGCAGCGCGCTGCTCACCGGTGCCGCCCTCGTACTGGCCCCCGCCGAGGCTCCGCTGGAGGCCCTGACGGACCGCCGGTGCTCTGTCACCCACGTGACGCTGCCGCCCTCCGCCCTGGCCGCGCTGGACGGTACCGAACTGACGGCGACCACCCTGGTGGTGGCGGGTGAGGCGTGCCCGCCGGAACTGGTACAGCGGTGGGCACCCGGACGCCGGATGATCAACGCGTACGGACCCACCGAGACCACGGTGTGCGCGACCATGAGCGACCCGCTGACCCCGGGGCCCGGCGTGCCGCCCATCGGGCGACCGGTCGCGGGCTTCCGGACGTACGTACTGGACGAGCGGCTGCGCATCGTCCCGCCGGGCGTGCCCGGGGAGTTGTACGTCGCCGGCCCCGGTCTGGCACGCGGCTACCTGGACCGGCCGGGTCTGACCGCGGGACGGTTCACGGCCTGCCCGTTCGGGCCTGCGGGCGCGCGGATGTACCGCACCGGCGACCTGGTGCGGCGGCGTGCCGGCGGCGAGCTGGAGTACGTCGGCCGGGCCGACCAGCAGGTGAAGGTCCGCGGCTTCCGCGTCGAACTCGGCGAGGTCGAGGCCGCGCTGGCCGAGCACCCCGCCGTCGCCCAGGCCGCCGTCGCGGCCGTGGACGACCGGCTCGTCGGCTACGTGGTGGCCCACCCGGACGTGGCTGCCTCTCCTGCGAAGCTGGCGGTGCACTTGCGCGAGCGGCTGCCGGACTACCTGGTGCCGACCGTCTTCATGATGTTGGACGCGTTGCCGCTGACGCCCAACGGGAAGCTGGACCGAGCGGCACTGCCCGTGCCCGAAGCCGCTCCGGCGGGAAGCGGGCGGGTGCCGCGCACGCCGCAGGAGCAGATTCTCGCGGAGTTGTTCGCGGAGGTGCTCGGCGTGCAGCGGGTCTCGGTCGACGACGACTTCTTCGAGTTGGGCGGGCACTCTCTGCTTGCCACCCGGCTGGCCGCCCGGGTGCGCTCGGTGCTCGGCGTGGAACTCGAACTGCGCGCGCTTTTCCAGGCGCCCACCGTGGCGGGCCTGGCCGAGGCGCTGGCCCGCGCCGGCCGCGCCCGCCCGGCGCTGGCCCCGTACGAGCGGCCCGAGGCGGTGCCGCTCTCCTTCGCCCAGCGCCGGCTCTGGTTCCTGCACCGTATGGACGCCGCCGCGACGTACCACATCCCCCTGGCGCTGCGGCTGGCCGGAACACTCGACCGCCCCGCGCTCAATCAAGCCCTGGCCGACGTGGTGGCCCGGCACGAGAGCCTGCGGACGGTGTTCCCGGAGGTCGCCGGCGTACCCTGCCAGCGCGTGCTGGACGCGGCCACGGTCCGCCTCCGGGCCCGGCCGACCGAGGTGACACAGGACGAACTGCCGGAGCGGCTCGCCGAGTCCGCCCGGCAGCCCTTCGAACTCGCGACAGAGCCGCCGCTGCGGGCCGAGCTGTTCGCTCTCGCGCCGGACGAGCACGTGCTGCTGCTGGTCATGCACCACATCGCCGCTGACGGCTGGTCCACCGGGCCGCTGGCCCGCGACCTGGCCGAGGCGTACGCGGCCCGTTGCGAGGGCCGGACGCACACCCGGCCGGTCCTGCCCGTGCAGTACTCCGACTACACGCTGTGGCAGCGCGAGCTGCTCGGCGACACCGCCGACCCGCAGAGCCGGTTCGCCGAGCAGCTCGACTACTGGAAGCGGCAGCTGTCCGACCTGCCGGAACTGCTCCCCCTGCCCGCCGACCGGCACCGTCCTGCTGTCGCAGGGCGGCACGGAGACCACGTCGGCCTGGAACTCGACCCCGAACTGCACACCGCGCTGACGGAATTGGCGCGGAACACCGGAACGAGTCTGTTCATGGTGCTGCAGGCCGCGTTGGCGGCGCTGTACACACGACTGGGCGCGGGCACGGACATCGCGATCGGAAGTCCGATCGCGGGGCGCACGGACGAGGCACTGGACGATCTGGTCGGGTTCTTCGTCAACACGCTGGTGCTGCGCACCGACACGAGTGGTGATCCGAGCTTCGCTGAGCTGCTGGGCCGGGTGAGGGAGACCGCGCTGTCGGCGTACGCGCACCAGGACGTGCCGTTCGAGCACCTCGTGGAGGCGCTGAACCCGTCCCGCTCCCTGTCCCACCACCCACTGTTCCAGACCATCCTTGCCGTGCAGAACGCGCCGATGGGCCGGTTCTCGCTGCCCGGCCTGGACGTCACCACCTACGCGGTCGCGACCGGCACCGCCAAGTTCGACCTCGGCGTGAGCATGGCCGAACAGTTCGGTCCCGACGGGAGCCCGGCAGGAATCGCCGGCGCGGTCGAGTACGCCACCGACCTGTTCGACCGCTCGACGGTTGCCGCTCTGGTCCGGCGTTGGACGCTCCTGCTGGAGGCCGTCACCGCCGACCCCGAGCTGCCGATCGGGGAGATCGACCTCCTCGGCGCCGACGAGCGGCACCTGCTGCTGGAACGCGACAACGCCACCGCCCGGGACGTGGACACCGTCCCGCTGCCGCAGGCCTTCGCGGCGCGGGTGGCGGCTGCACCGGACGCGGTCGCGCTGGTCAGCGGTGACGTAGAGCTGACGTACGGGCAACTGAACGCGGGGGCGAACCGGTTCGCCCATGCACTGATCGCCCAGGGGGTCGGCCCGGAGCAAGTGGTGGCGGTCTCCCTGCCGCGTTCGGTGGAATCAGTGGTAGCGGTCCTGGGTGTCCTGAAGGCAGGCGCCGCCTACCTGCCCGTGGACCCGGCCTACCCGCAGTCACGGATCGGCTACATGCTGGACGACGCCCACCCGGCCGTGGTCATCGACAACCCCGCCATGGTGACCGAAGGCACCTGGCCGGACACCGAACCGGACATCGCACTCGACATCCGCCACCCCGCCTACGTCATCTACACCTCGGGCTCGACCGGCCGCCCCAAGGGCGTCGTGGTCGGCCACGGGGGTGTCGCGAGTCTGGTCGCAGGACAGATCGAGCGCTTCGCGATCGAACCCGGCAGCCGGGTGCTCCAGTTCGCCTCCCCCAGCTTCGACGCCTCGGTGTCGGAGATCTTCACCGCCCTGCTGGGCGGCGCCACCCTGGTGCTGCCCCCCGCCGCCGATCCGGTCGCCGCCCTGACCGATCCGGGCCTCGGCGCCACCCACGTGACGGTGCCCCCGTCCGTCCTCGCCGCAGTGCCGGACGGCACGGTGACCGTGTCGACGCTGGTGGTGGCGGGAGAGGCGTGCCCGCCGGAACTGGTACAGCGGTGGGCACCCGGACGCCGGATGATCAACGCGTACGGACCCACCGAGACCACGGTGTGCGCGACCATGAGCGACCCGCTGACCCCGGGATCCGGCGTGCCGCCCATCGGCCGGCCGATCGCCAACGCCCGTGTGTACGTGCTCGACGACCGTCTGCGGCCGGTGCCGCCGGGCGTAACAGGAGAGCTGTACGTCGCGGGCGCGGGCCTGGCGCGCGGATACCTCCACCGGCCCGGCCTGACGGCGGGGAGGTTCGTCGCCTGCCCGTTCGGACTCGGTGAGCGCATGTACCGCACCGGCGACCTGGTGCGCCGGCTGGCCGACGGCCAGCTGGAATACGCCGGTCGCGCCGACGACCAGCTGAAGGTCCGCGGCTTCCGCATCGAGCCCGGCGAGGTCGAGGCCGTCCTGACCGAGCACCCCGCCGTCGCCCAGGCCGCCGTCGCGGCACAGGACGACTCGCTCGTCGGCTACATCGTCCCGCGCCAGGACACGGCCCGGGACAGCGGCCTGGAAGCGGACCACGTGGGCGAGTGGCAGGACGTCTACGACGCCCTGCCCATCGCCCCCGACACAGCGGCCTTCGGACACAACTTCGTCGGCTGGAAGAGCAGTTACGACGGCGGCCCGATCCCTGTCGAGCAGATGCGGGAATGGCGGGACGCGACCGTGACCCGCATCCTGGCCCTGAAGCCGCGCCGGGTGCTGGAGATCGGAGTCGGTACCGGCCTGTTGCTCTCACAGATCGCACCCCGGTGCGAGACCTACTGGGCGACCGACTTCTCCGCCACCGCGATCGACGCCCTGACCGCCCAGGTCGCGAAGGAGGAGGGGCTGAACGGGCGCGTGGTGCTGGAGACCCGTCCGGCGCACGACACCGACGGGCTGCCGGCCGATGAGTTCGACACCATCGTGATCAACTCGGTGGTGCAGTACTTCCCGACCGCCGAGTACCTCGCGGACGTGATCGGGAAGCTGATGAAGCTGCTCGCCCCCGGGGGTGCGCTCTTCGTCGGCGACGTCCGCAACCTGCGGCTGCTGCGCCCGCTGGCCACCGCTGTCGAGCTGCACCGGGCCGACGACGGCTCCGACCGCGCGGCCGTGCGCCGTGCAGTGGAGCAGGCTCTCAGGGTGGAGAAGGAACTCCTCGTCGATCCGGATTTCTTCACCGTCCTGCGCGAGCAAGGCACGGACATCGGCGCGATGGCCGTGGAGGTCAAGCGCGGCCGCCACCACAACGAACTGACTCGCTACCGCTACGACGTGACGCTGCGCAAACCGCTCGTCGCCCCGCAGAGCCCGACCGCTTCCGTCGAGCTGGCCTGGGGGCGGCAGATCACCGGGACGGCCGGGTTGCGCGAGCTGCTCGCCCAGCCGCCCGCCGAGGTGCTGCGGATCACCGGGGTGCCGAACCGCCGTGTGGTGGGGGAAGCCGCCCTTGCCCGGGCGGTACAGGACGAGGACGGACCGCTCGCGGAACTGCTGGAGCGGTTGCACACCCCAAAGGAGAGCGACCTCCCCGACCCGGAGGAGTTCCACGCCCTCGGCGGGGAGTTCGGCCGCACGGTGTCCGTCACCTGGTCGGCCACCGCGGCCGACGCCGTGGATGTCGTCCTCACCGGTGCACTCCACGGCTCGACGTTCGAGCCGTGCCGGCCGGCCGGGGCCTCCGGCCGGTCGCTGTCCTCGCTGACCAACCGCCCGGCCGGCAGCCGTGGCACCGGCGCCCTCCTCGGCGAACTCCGGGACTGGCTGCGAGGGCAGCTGCCCGACTACCTCGTCCCGTCGGCGTTCGTCGCGATGGACGCGCTGCCGCTGACGGCCAGCGGCAAGCTCGACCGCCGCGCACTGCCTGCCCCCGACCTCGGCACGGCCGCTGTCGGGCGGGCGCCGCGCACCCCCCAGGAGCAGGTCCTCGCCGAGCTGTTCGCCGAGGTGCTGGGGCTGGCACAGGTCGGGGTCGACGACAGTTTCTTCGACCTCGGCGGACACTCGCTGCTGGCCACCCGCCTGGCCTCCAGGGTCCGGGCGACCCTCGGCGCGGAGCTGGAGGTCCGCACCCTGTTCGAGACCCCGACCGTGGCCGGGCTGGCAGCCCACCTGGACGGTTCCGGAGCAGCGCGGCCCGCGCTGACCGCCCGGCCCCGCGAGGAGCGCCTGGAACTGTCCTTCGCCCAGCGCCGCTTGTGGTTCCTGCACCGGATGGACGGACCGAGCGCCACCTACAACATGCCGCTCGCGCTGAGCCTGACCGGCAGCCTCGACCGGTCGGCCCTGCACGCCGCACTCGCGGACGTGATCGCCCGGCACGAGAGCCTGCGGACGGTCTTCCACGAGACCGACGGCGTTCCGTACCAGATCGTGCTGAGCACCGCGCAGGCACATCCGGCGCTGCCGGTGGTCGAAGTCAGCGAGAGCCGGCTGGCCGAGCGCCTGGCGAACACGGCCCGGCGCGGCTTCGACCTGGCCGCGGAGCCGCCGATCCGGGCCGAGCTGTACGCGCTCGCCCCCGACCGGCACGTGCTGCTGGTCGTGGTGCACCACATCGCCGCCGACGGCTGGTCGATGGGACCGCTCTCCGGCGACCTCGCGACGGCCTACGCGGCGCGCTGCCGGGGCGAGGAGCCGCAGTGGTCCCCGTTGCCGGTGCAGTACGCCGACTACACCCGCTGGCAACGCGACCTGCTCGGTGACGCCGCCGATCTTCCAGATCATGCTGGCCCTGCAGAACGCGCCGCTCGGTGAGTTCGCCCTGCCAGGGCTGGAGACGGGCCACCTGGAGGCGCCGACCGGGACTTCCCGGGTCGACCTGACGTTCAGCCTCGCCGAGCAGTTCCGCCCTGACGGAGGTGCCGACGGTCTGGTCGGTGCGGTGGAGTACGCCACCGACCTGTTCGACGCGTCCACGGTGGAGCTGCTGTTCGAGCGCTGGGCCCGTCTGCTGCGCGCGGCGGTCGCCGACCCCGGCCTGCCGATCAGCCGGATCGACCTCATGTCCGACGCCGAACGCCACCGGCTGCTGTACGGCTTCAACGACACGGCCGCGGAGCTGCCGTCGGCCTCGGTGCCGGAGCTGTTCGCCCGTCAGGTGCGGGCCAACCCGAACGCCGTCGCGGTCGTGGCGGGCGGCACCGAGCTGACCTACGCGGAGCTCGACCTGCGGGCCGACCGCCTGGCGAGGGCGCTGATCCGCCAGGGCGTACGGCCGGAGACGCCGGTCGCGGTTCTGATGGACCGCTCGGCGGAGCTGGTCGTGGCGATCCTGGCTATCGTCAAGGCGGGTGGCGCCTACGTACCGCTGGACTCCCGCTTCCCGTCCTCCCGGATCGACCTGATCATGCGGGAGAGCGGGGCCGCCCTGGTCCTCACACCGGAGGTGCTCTCCGCACTCATGCGGTCCGCGGCCGCCGACCCGTACGACGTCGACGTCTCCTGTGAACCGGGGCAGGTGGCGTACATCATGTACACCTCCGGCTCGACCGGACGGCCGAAGGGCGTGGCCGTGACCCACGGGGACGTGGCGGGCCTGGCGCTGACGCCCGAATGGCGTGGTGGCGGACATGAGCGGGTGCTGATGCATTCTCCGACGGCCTTCGACCTGTCGACCTACGAGTTGTGGGTTCCCCTGCTCAACGGTGGCCGGGTCGTGGTCGCACCGCCCGAGCAGCTCGACCTCGACCTGCTGCAGCACACGATCACCACGCACGGGGTGACCGGACTGTGGCTGACCGCCGGTCTGTTCCGTCTGGTCGCCGAGGAGCGACCGGGCGCGCTCGCCGGGGTCCGCGAGGTGTGGACGGGCGGCGACGTGGTCTCCCCCGCTGCCGCCGCGCGGGTGCTCACGGCATGCCCCGGCATCGAGGTGGTCAACGGCTACGGGCCCACCGAGGCCACCACCCTGGCCACCTGTCACCCTGTGCGCGACCTCGCCGAGAACGCCGCGACCGTGCCGATCGGCGGGCCGATGGCGAACATGCGCGCCTACGTGCTCGACGACCGGCTGCGGCCGGTGCCGGCGGGCATGGTGGGTGAGCTGTACCTCGCGGGGACGGGCGTGGCCCGCGGCTACTTCGGCCGCCCCGGCCTGACGGCTGAGCGCTTCACCGCCGACCCGTACGGGCCGGCCGGAAGCCGGATGTACCGCACCGGCGACCTCGCCTGGTGGCGCCCGGACGGGCGCCGCCAGGCGGAGGCCGGGGGTGGCACTCTGGAGTTCGCCGGACGCGTCGACCACCAGGTCAAGCTGCGCGGTCAGCGGATCGAGCCCGGGGAGATCGAGGCGGTCCTGACGGGCTGCCCGGGCGTCGCCCAGGCGGCTGTGGTCGCCCGTGAGGACCGGCCGGGAGACAAGCGGCTGGTCGCCTACCTGGTACCCACGCCCGAGGGTGCGCCCGGGACGGCCGAGCTGGCCGGCCGGCTGCGCCGCGAACTGCCCGACTACATGGTGCCGGCGGCGTTCGTCACCCTGGACACGCTGCCGCTGACCGCCAACGGCAAGCTCGACCGAGCCGCGCTGCCGGCCCCCGACTACGGGGCATCGGATGCCGGGCGTGGCCCCCGGACGCCGCAGGAACAACTGCTGTGCGGCCTGTTCGCCGAGGTCCTCGGCCGGGAGCAGGTGGGCATCGACGACGGCTTCTTCGATCTGGGCGGGCACTCGCTGCTGGCCGCCCGGCTGGCCTCCCGGGTCCGCGAGACCCTCGGCCTGGAGCTGGGGCTTCGCCTGTTGTTCGAGGCGCCGACCGTGGCCGGGCTCAGCGAACGCCTCTCCATGAACGGTCCGGACGACGCGCTGGACGTGCTGTTGCCGCTGCGTTCGACCGGGACGGGCACTCCGCTGTTCTGCGTTCACCCCGGCGGCGGCATCAGCTGGTCCTACAGCGGGCTGCTGAACCACCTCGGCCCGCAGCACCCGGTGTACGCGATCCAGGCGCGCGGCCTAGGCCGCCCCGAGCCCCTTCCGGCGTCCTACGAGGAGATGGCGGCGGACTACGCCGACCACGTGCAGAAGATCCAGCCGGAGGGCCCGTACCTGCTGCTCGGCTGGTCCGCGGGCGGACTCATCGCCCACGCACTGGCCTGCGAACTGCAGGCCCGAGGCGAGCGGACCGCACTGCTGGCGATCCTCGACGCCTACCCGGTGAAGGACGTGCGGTTCGAGGAGGAGCCGGTGCCCACTGTGCGGGACGTGCTCGTCGGGGTGCTCGACGTCGACCCGGACGAGCTGGACGACCAGGAGATCACCTACGCCGAGGTCGCCGAGGTACTGAACCGGCGGGGCAGCGCGCTGGCCGGCCTGAACGAACGTCAGGTCGAGGTGATCGTCCAGATCATGATCAACAACGCGAAGCTCGCGGTCGACTTCGTCCCCGGCAGGTACGACGGGGATCTGCTGCTGTTCAACTCCACGATCGACCGAGGCCACGACGACGCCGGGCCGGAGGTCTGGCGCCCGTACATCACGGGCCGGATCGAATCCCACGAGATCACCACCCGGCACGACCAGATGACCCAGGCGGGATCGCTGGCCCAGATCGGGCCGGTCCTGGCCGCCAGGATCGCCGAGGCCACCGGTGACGCCGGTGACACCACCCATTCCCCTCAGGAGGACTGACCCATGACCAACCCCTTCGACGACCAGGACGGCACCTTCCTCGTCCTCGTCAACGACGAGAACCAGCACTCGCTCTGGCCGCAGTTCGCGGACGTCCCGGCCGGCTGGACCGTCGTCCACGGCCCCGACTCCCACGCCGCCTGCCTGGAACACGTCGAGCAGTCCTGGACCGACATGCGGCCCAAGAGCCTGGCCGACGCCATGAACGCCCAGCGGTAGCAAGGCCGACATGACCTCCGCCGACACACTGGGCGGGGCCCGCGAAAGCGCGGGCCCCGCCCGGCCCGACGACCTCGCCGCGGCCCTGTTCACCTCCGGGGCGCGGCGGGATCCGTACCCGCTCTACGCCCGCATGCGGAGCGAGGACCCGGTCCACCGAAGCCCCCAGGGCATCTGGTACCTCACCCGGTACGCGGACGTCGAGGCAGCCCTGGGCGACCTGCGGCTGTCAAACGACCGGGACCGGATGACCCGCGCCTACAGCGCGCTCGGCGGCGACCTCAAAGCCCTCAGCCGGCTCACCGAGCGACTAGGCCGGGTGATGACCAACACCGACCCGCCGGACCACGCCCGGCTGCGCAAACTGGCCAACAGAGCCTTCACCGCCCGGCGGGTGGAGGCACTGCGCGACGGCGTCCAGCGGATCGTCGACCGGCTCATCGACGAGGCGGTCGCGGCCGGGCCGGCCATGGACCTGATCGAGGCCGTCGCCTCCCCGCTGCCGATGTCCGTGGTCTGCGAACTCTTCGGCATTCCGGAAGAGGACCGACCGCAGGTCAAGAGCTGGTTCCGCCGCTTCGGCCGACTCAGCGAGGACATCGACAAGTCCGAGGCTGCGATCGACCAGTACGAGGAGTACCTGTTCGGGCTCATCCGGCAGCGCAGGCATGCACCGGGCGACGACCTGATCAGCGCCCTGGTCGCCACCCAGGCGCAGGACGACCGGCTCACCGACTCCGAACTGCTGTCCACCTGCTTCGTCCTGATCACCGCCGGCGACGAGACCACCACCCACCTGATCGGCAACGGCGTGCTTGCGCTGCTGCGCCACCCGGACCAGCTGGACCGGCTGCGCGCGGACCCGGACCTGATCCGAGGCGCCGTCGAGGAACTGGCCCGCTACGACACGGTGACCCAGGCGATCGTCCGGGTCGTCGCGCAGGACCTGGAGATCGGCGGACGGACGCTGCGGGAGGGTGAGTTGGTCTACCTGTTCCTCGGCGCGACCAACCGCGATCCCGAACGTTTCGAGGACCCCGACCGGCTCGATCTGTCCCGCCCGGGCAACCGGCACCTGAGCTTCGGCCACGGCCCGCACTTCTGCCTCGGCGGCCCACTGGCCAAGCTCCAGGCGGAGGTGGCCGTCGGCACCCTGGTGCGCAGGCTTCCCGAGCTGCGGCTGGCCGACGCGTCAACCCTGGACTGGCGGGACAACCCGCTGCAGCGGCGGCTGACCGCTCTCCCGCTCGCCTACTGACACTGAACGACGAAGGAGTACTGACCATGGCCCGAGAGTTCGAGGTCTGCCGGGAGCAGTACCTGCCCGTCCCGCCCGACCAGGTCTGGAACGCCGTCGCCACCGGCCCCGGCAACCTCGGCTGGCTCTATCCGATGGAAATCGAGCCGCGCGTCGGCGGAAAGGTCACCCGGGGAGATGCCACCGTCGTGGCGTGGGAGCCGCCGCATCACTTCGCTGTCCGGGCAACCCAGGAAGGCGGGTTCTCCAACACGCTCAGCTACCGCATCGAGTCGTCCGACGGCGTCGCGAGCCATCTGCGTATGGGAATCCACTGGGTGCACACGGGTGTCGTCGACGATGCCTGGAACTGGGACGCCAAGACGGACGTGGCCGAGAAGTACGTCGACTTCCACCAGCACGCCCTCGCCGAGTATCTCCGGCACTTCGCCGGCCGGCCCGCCGTCTACATCAGGTCCCAGCGCCCCGAACCCACTGCCGACCCGGCCGACTTCGCCGCCCTGCGCCGGCGCCTCGGCCTCGCCGACGACGCGGCCGTCGGCGACCGCTCCACGCTCCTGGCCCCCGGCCCCGAGCATGAACCCGTGGAGGTGGTCGTCGACTGGATCAGCACCGACTTCATCGGCCTGCGAGGCCCGGACGCCCTGTACCGGTTCTTCAACGGCAGCACCTGGAACGTACCGATCTGGCTCGGCCACCACCTGTTCGCCGCGAACAGCGACGAGGAGCAGACCACCAAGGCGTGGACCGCCTGGCTCGACGACACGCACGCCCAGGAGTTCTGATGGAAACCTCCACGCAGACTTTGCTCTTTGCCGCCGAACTCATCGAGGAGAACGGCACCCATACCCTCGTCGTCCAGGACGTGAGAAGAGATACCGTCCAGTCCACTCCAGTCCCCAAAGCCATGGTCGACAAGCTCCCTGTCTTCCTCTCGGCGCTCGTCGCCAAACTCCACCCGGCGCCGTCGCGACACCGCTGGTAGCCCGCTTCGGAAGCCGGCCCGGGCGCGGAGCGGGAGCGCCGGGGCCGGTTGGCCGCGACGGGGGCGCGACTGCACCGAACGACGGTCTCGCCTCGGCGCGGGGCCGTCGGCCCCGCGCCGAGGCGAGACGCGGCCGGTCGGCCGGGCTCACCATCGGCTTTGACTTCCACAACCGGGCCGCCCTGCGGGACCTCTTCCTAGAGCCTGACTGATGGTCGTGCTGCGGTTGGTGAGCCTGAGGTCAATGCAGGTCTACCTGGAAGGCGTGACCGGGGTCGGCGGGGCAGGTGAAGATGAACCGTTCCGGGTTCGGTAGAGACTCGATTCCGTGAAAGGACTGAGTCATGGCACGCCCTTCCTCCTACCCCCCCTGAGCTGCGCAAACGAGCGGTCCGTATGGTCGCCGAGGTCCGCGGTGACTACCCGAACGAGTCGGCAGCTCTGCGGGCGGTCGCCCAGAAGCTCGGCATCGGCTCGGCCGAGACCCTGCGGAACTGGGTCAAGCGCGAGGAGATCGACTCCGGGCAGCGGCCGGGGACGACCACGGAGGAGTCCGCGCAGATCAAGGCGATGAAGAAGGAGATCGTCGAGTTGAAACGGGCCAACGACATCCTGAAGGCGGCGGCCTTAGATTTATTGGTGTTCTTGTTGGTGCCACGTTGCCAGGGGCTGCGTGGCGCCGCGAAGAACACGTCGATGCCGGTGTCGGCACTGAGTCGCTTATGAGCTGCCAGTTCCATGCCGCGATCCCAGGTCGGCGTGCCGCGTAGGCGGGAATCCATGCGTGTGCAGGTCTCGGCCAGAGCGGGAACGACCACGGCGGTGTGACGGCTGGCGAGCTTCACGACGTGGAGAAACCGGGTCTTCCGGTCGACGAGTGTCGCGACCTGGCTGTTGTTCGAGCCGATCACCAGATCCCCTTCCAGGTGCCCGGACTCGCTGCGGTCCTCCGCGGCCTGGGGCCGATCCTCGATCGGCCGGGCATCGCGGATCTGTGAACGCCACTGTCCCTTCACCGTGTGACGCTTGTTCTTCCGGATCGGACGGCCGGTCCGTAGGCGTTTGCAGAGCTCGCGGGGCACCACTTTCCATCGGGTGATGTAGACCGACCGGTAGATCGTCTCGTGGCTGATCTGCATACCCGGGTCGTCACCGTGACGCAGACGCAGATGCCCGACGATCTGCTCCGGTGACCACTCCTCGCTCAGCAGGTCCAGCACCGTCTGCCTCAGTACGGGCTCGCGCGCGAGCAGGCACTCTTTCGGGCGCCGGCCGCGATCAAGTGCACGTTCCTGCGCGGCGACTGCCCGGTAGACGTCGCGTCCGCCGTTGTTGTTGACTTCACGGCCGACCGTGGAGACGGCACGCCCAAGCAGACCCGCGATCGACTGGTAGGAATCACCGGCGCACAGCCTTCGGGAGATCTCCTCCCGCTCCACCGGGGTCAGACTTCCGACGCGCTTCTTGCGGGGCGGCGGAGCGATTCCTCCATGGTGCTTGAGGACGGTGAACACCGAGCCGGGCGGCTTGCCGATTCCCCTCGAGATGACGCTGATCGACTCCCCGGACCTCCACCGCCGCCACAGATCAGCCTTCATCTCATCCGACATCCCCGGCCGCCCCAGTCTCGCCACATCTACCGCCCTCGACCTGCGCTGTTGCGCTGACCCCTTGAATCCAAGGCCGCCAACTTCCGCCAACTCCCGCGAACTTCTGTGAACTTAACCCACCCGCCAGTAGCATCCGACCGGCCAGTAGCACGCCGGCCCAAGCCGCCACCCTCGAAAGGGTCTCCCGAATGCGCTTGACCTCCCGCGTCGCCCCCGCCGCCCTTGCCGTGGCCGCCCTCCTGCTCGGCGTCCTCCCCGCGCAGGCCCAGGCCCACCCCGACCGTGCCCCCGGCCGTGCCCCCGACCGGGTCACGGTCGGTGACCGCACCTTCATCGCCGACGGCCAGGGCCGCGCGCTCCAGTGGCGCGGCTTCAACCTCGCCGACAAGAGCAGCCGAGGCACCAACGCGTTCGCCGACATCCACAAGAGCGACCTCAAAGACATGGCCGCCCGGGGCTTCAACCTCGCGCGCCTCGCGTTTCTCTGGGACGACCTCGAACCCACCCCCGGGCACTACGACCGCGGCTACCTCACCAAGATGCGCCGCATCCTCGACTGGGCCGACGACTACCACATCAAAGTCATCCTCGACGCCCACCAGGACGTATACGGTCCCCACTTCGGCTCCCGCGGCGTCCCCGACTGGGCCACCCGCGACGAGGGGCTGCCGTTCACGCCGATACCCGGCGACTGGTTCTCCCAGTACTTCGAGCCATCCGTACAGACCGCCTTCGACCACCTGTACAAGGACGCCGACCTCCGCGCCGCGCACGCCCGCATGTGGATGACGGTCGCCTCCGCCCTGGGCGGGCACCCGGCGCTGCTCGGCTACGACCTGATGAATGAGCCGTTCGCGAAGTTCCTCGAAGGCGAGGATCTCCCCGCCGCCGCAGCCCGCTTCGAGGCCACCGAGCTCACCGAGCTGTGGAACCGGCTTGCCAGGGCGATCCGCATGGTCGACCACAGGTCGTGGGTATTCGTCGAACCAACCGTCATCGTCGGTGTCGGCGTCCCAACCCAGATGGGCCACATCGACGACCCGCACACCGGCTACGCGCCGCACTTCTACGAGACCGCGATGGAAACCGGCGCCGACTACGACCCCAACGGCACCTTCATTCCCGCCTACGAGGCTGCGATCAGCGACTACCCGACCCGCAACCGCATGCCAGTGATTGTGGGGGAGTGGGGCGGCAACCCCGACGTTCCGCACGCAAGCCAGTTCGTCACCGACATGACGGCCTCCCTGGACCGCTTCTCCAGTGGCTGGACGTGGTGGCAGTGGTGCCGGGGCGGCGGCTACTGCTTCCTGGACCAGACGGGCGCTGCGAAGCCCAACGCCCAGCTGCTCGTCCAGCCGTACGCGCGGGCCGTCGCGGGCGACCCGCTCAAGTTCGCGTACGACCCGGCTGCACGCACCTACTCGCTCACCTTCCGCACCCGCGACAACGCGGAGGGGCCCACTCGGATCACCGTGCCCAGGGACACCTACCCAGCCGGATATCGCGTCGATGTCCAAGGCAGCCGGGCCAGTTGGGACGATCACGGACAGACCGTCACCGTGAGCACGCACGGCAGGGCCGGAGCCACCTACAGGGTCACGATCAGCCCGAGGTAGCCCACCCGATTCGATCAGGGCCGCGGCCCGCGGCCCCGCATCAACTGAAGAGATGCCTTCTCCACGTCACTGCGGGCAAGCACCAGCCTCCGGTGCCGGTGACACCACCTCCCCCGGGCCATGCGCTCGACTCCGTCATCTCGGGCTCCGGCACGCCCTTCAGAACCGCCCCTTGAGCAGGCCTTTCTCCCCGACCGGATTCAGGCCCTCGAGCCGGGCCCGTCTGGCCAACCGCTCGGCTCGTTCGAGAGGGCCTTGTCGGTCAGTGGAGCTGACGAGGCATCAAACAGGTCACCCGTCCCGGACTCTTGACTGTTTGTCAGGTGCGCGCCATTCTCGACGAGACCTACGCGCGAGTAAGTTAGCGCGTTCCCATCCCGGACAGTGAAGGTAGCCCGGATGACCCTTCTCCGCAGACGCGGACTGTTTGCCGTCGTCGTCACCCTCCTGCTGGCTCTCGGCGTGGGCTCCCCGTCCGCCGTCGGCGCCGACGCACCCTGGTGGGAGCCCACGGCGCGGCCCGCCGCCGATTCACAGATCAACGTCACCGGCGAACCCTTCCACGGCACCGACAGTCAGGGCCGGGTCAGTGGCTTCATCGACGCGCACAATCACGTGATGTCCAACGAGGGCTTCGGCGGCCGCATAATCTGCGGCAAGCCGTTCTCCGAAGCGGGTGTCGCCGACGCCCTCAAGGACTGCCCCGAGCACTATCCCGACGGCTCGCTCGCCCTCTTCGAGAACGTCACCGGCGGTTCGAACGGGCACCACGACCCGGTGGGCTGGCCGACGTTCAAGTCCTGGCCCGCCCACAACTCCCTCAGCCACCAGCAGAACTACTACGCCTGGCTGGAGCGGGCCTGGCGCGGCGGCCAGCGGATCCTGGTCAACGACCTGGTCACCAACGGCCTGTTGTGCTCGATCTACGTCAGGGACCGCGGCTGCAACGAGATGGACGCCATCCGCCTCGAAGCCCGTAAGACCTACGAGATGCAGGACTACATCGACAAGATCTACGGCGGAACGGGCAAGGGCTTCTTCCGTATCGTCACCGACTCCACCCAGGCCCGCCAGGTCGTCGCGGAGGGCAAGCTCGCCGTGGTGCTCGGCGTCGAGACCTCGGAGCCCTTCGGCTGCCGGCAGATCCTCGACGCCCCCCAGTGCAGCCAGGCCGACATCGACAGCGGTCTGGACGAGCTGTACAAGCTGGGTGTGCGCAGCATGTTCCTGTGCCACAAGTTCGACAACGCCCTGTGCGGGGTGCGGATGGACTCCGGCACCATCGGAACGGCCGTGAACATCGGCCAGTTCCTCTCCACCGGCACCTTCTGGAAGACGGAGAAGTGCAGCGGTCCGCAGCACGACAACCCCGCCGGTAACGTGGCCGCCCCGGCCGAGGTGACCAAGCTGCTGCCCGCCGGCGTCAAGGTGCCCGCGTACGACAGCGGCGCGCAGTGCAACACCCGGGGGCTGACCCGCCTCGGCGAGTACGCGGTCAAGGGGCTGATGAAGCGCAACATGATGGTCGAGGCCGACCACATGAGCGTCAAGGCGGCCGCCCGTACCCTGGACCTGGTGGAGTCGGCGAACTACCCCGGCGTGCTCTCCAGTCACAGCTGGATGGACGACGGCTGGCTGGAGCGCGTCTACCGCCTCGGCGGCTTCAAGGCCTCGTACATGTCCAGCGCCGACAGCTTCGACAAGGAGTCCGCCGCCACCAGGGCGCTGCGCCAGAAGTACGGCGTCGGACTCGGCTACGGCACCGACATGAACGGCGTCGGCGGCTGGCCGGGACCGGTCGGACCGGATGCCCCCAACGCGGTCAAGTACCCCTTCCGCAGCGCCGACGGCGGCTCCGTCATCGACCGTCAGCAAACCGGCGAACGCACCTGGGACTTCAACACCGACGGTGCGGCCCAAGTCGGCATGGTGCCCGACTGGATCGAGCAGATCCGGCTCAGCGGCGGCAAGGACACGGTGCAGGACCTGCTCGGCGGCGCGGAGTCCTACCTCCGCACCTGGAAGGCGACCGAACTTCACAAGCCCGCACCCAACCTCGCCGCCGGCGCCGCGGCGAGCGCGAGCGCCACGGAGTGGAACCCGATCACCAGCTACGCCGCCGGGAAGGCCGTGGACGGCGACACCAGCACGAGATGGGCGAGCGGCTGGTCGGACGACCAGTGGCTGCGGCTCGATCTGGGCGGTTCCCGTACGGTCGGCAAGGTCTTCCTGGACTGGGAACAGGCCTATGCGCGGGCCTACCGGATCGAGGTCTCGGACGACGGGACCACGTGGCGGACCGTGTGGTCCACGGACGCCGGGGACGGAGGCCTGGACAACGCGGTGTTCAGCCCGGTGCAGGCGCGGTACGTCCGTATCCACGGCGTGACGCGGGCCACCAAGTACGGCTACTCGATCAACGAGGCAGCGGTCTACAGCCGCTGAGCTACTCCCGCACCAACGTCAGGATCTGGTCCGCGACGATGTCCAGCACGGCGCCCGCCTTCTCCTCGTCACCCAGCACGAGGAAGTTCAGGGTGAGCCCGTCGGTCAGCGCGGCCAGATACCTGACGGCCTCGGGCTCGGGCACCGTCAACTCCACGCCGAGGACCGAGGGGAGTTGCCGGATCGCTTTCGTGTGTGCCGCGAGATAGCCCTCGTACTGCCGCCGGGCGAGATGCTCGTAGCCGGGCTCCCGCAGGGCGTACTGGGTGAGTTCGTACGTCAGCATGTGCTCGCCGGGATTGGCCAGCACATGATCCCAGTACGCCTGGAGCCCGGCGCGGACCGTCTCGCGCAGGGTGGGTCTGCGGATGAGCGTGGTGAGGACGTCCGACTCGGAGTGCTCGGAGATGGCGTCCACCACCGCTTCGAGCAACTCCTTCTTGGAGTCGAAGCAGTAGTGGAAAACGCTCAGCGAAACACCCGCCTCCGCCACGACGGACCGCGTCGTGGTCTTCGCGACACCGTCGCGGGCCATCACCCGGATCGCCGCCTCGACCAGTTGCCTGCGCCGCTGCGCCGACGGCATCCGCCCCATGGCGCCTCCTCCCCTGACCGGCGTAAGCATACGCCGCGAGGTGTGCGGGGGAGCGGCTGCTGTGACGGCCCCGCGGTCTCCTGGCCCCCTGACCGTGCAGGCCCGCCAGGGCGCCCCGCTGCCGACCGGGGGACTGGCTCAGCCGCCGCGGCTGTCCTGTGAAGTGAGGCCACGGCACCGGACTGGATCGTGCCGCCATCCGGTTGGGTTGACATTGTCCTCACGGAGGCCGGCCGACACAGTTGTCGACCAGGTGAACCGTCAGGTGCGGTTGAGCTTCATGGGCCGGCCGGTCGCTCCGGTGGGACTGGGGAGGGGGAGTCCGGCCGCGCCGGATGCGCGGTGTGCGTCGCTGCCGCATGGCGGGCGAGGGTGTCCGGCAGGTTCTTTCGTCACCCGCTTTGCCCTGGCGTACCGCCCTGCCGCTAGTTTGTGTCCAGGACAGGTACGCAGGCCCGTGGCGGCGCGAGTGCACGGGAGACAGGAGGTCGGGAAGAGTGTCGCTGCGCGGAGGTGATCCAGCGGAGATCGGCGGCTATCCGCTTGAGGCGCGGCTCGGCTCGGGTGGCATGGGCACGGTCTTTCTGGCCCGTACGAGTTCGGGGCGGCCTGTCGCGATCAAGCTGATCCACCAGCAGTTCGCGGGGGACGATGAGTTCCGCATCCGTTTCCGGCAGGAGGTGGCGGCGGCGAGGCGGGTGAGCGGCGCGTTCACCGCCGCCGTGGTCGACGCTGCCCCCGAGGCCGAGCAGCCGTGGATGGCGACGACCTATATCGAGGGACACACCCTCGCCCAGCGCATCGCCGCGAAGGGCCCGCTGAACGGGGCGGAGCTGAGGAGGCTCGCCATCGGGCTGGCCGAGGCGCTGCGCGACATCCACCGGGTGGGGGTCGTCCACCGTGACCTCAAGCCCTCGAACGTCGTGCTCTCGCCCGAGGGGCCGCGCGTCATCGACTTCGGCATTTCGCGCGCCGCGGACCAGCAGACGCTGACGATGACAGGGCGGGTCATCGGTACGCCGCCCTTCATGTCGCCGGAGCAGTTGCAGGCGCCGCGTGGTGTGGGGCCGCGGTCCGATGTCTTCTCGCTGGGGACGCTGCTGGTGTACTCCGCGACGGGCCGAGGGCCCTTCGACGCGGACAGCCCCTACATGACGGCATATCAGGTGGTGCACGAGGAGCCGTCGCTGGGTGCCGTGCCGCTGGCTCTGCGCGCGGTCGTCGAGTCGTGCCTGGACAAGGAGCCCGAGGGGCGCCCCTCGGCGGACGAACTCCTTGTGCTGCTGCGGGACCTGCCCGCCGACCTCGGTGGGACCGACACGAACGGGGCCGGCGCGGGCCGCACCCGCGACATGATCACCCAGCCCCACTTGGGGACGCGTGCCACCCCGGCGCCGACTGCCCCGGCCGGCCCCGACACGGGGAGCACCGGCACCCCCATCGGCCGCCGTCTGCGTCGCCGATGGCGTCCTGTGCTCGCGGCCGCGGTCGCGGTGGCAGCGATCGGCGGGGGAGCCGCCGCGCTGAAGGCCGGCGGCTTCGGCGGCAACAGCGAGGGCGACAAGGGCAACAGCGTCGCGGCGCCGGGTGCCGCCCTTCCGAACGGCTTCGAGCCGTGGCGCAAGACCGTGCGGGGTGGTCGCGAGGACATCCCCGACGAGCTGCGTTGCGTCGCGCGCGGTGACGCGCTGTTCTGCGGGGGCGGCAGTGTTGTCGCGACCCGAATCAGGGCCCTGGACGGCTCGCGGGTGTGGACGGCGAAGAGCCCGGGCGTCCCCGTCCAGGGCATGCACCTGGTGGGCGCCACCGACGACACGGTGCTCGGATACCGCTTCGCCGCCGAGGATGCCCCGCAGGACCCGCCCAGCGAGGTGGTGGCCATCGACGCGAACAGTGGCCGTGAGCTGTGGTCCGTGCCCTCCGGCGCCCAGTCGACGGCCGTCACGGGCCGGACCCAGGACGCCGTCGTGGTCGGCTCCGCCGTCGTGACGGTCGACGCCTACAACTCCCGCTTCGAGGCCCGGGACGCGCACCGCGGTGACGTCACCTGGACGACGCCGTTCCCCGCGGGTACCCAGTGCGCTCCCGTCTCGGAGGGCCCGCAACTCTTCGCGATGTGCGCGACGAATACGGAGGTGGATGCCCTGGAGGTGCGCCACCCCACCCTGTACACGGTCGACCGCGCCTCGGGGAAACTGGGCAGGCCCATCGCGGTTGACGGCCCCGCCGTGCCGATGGGCTTCGCCAACGGCAGGCTCGTCCTCCTTCAGGGGCATATGGAAGGCACGGCGCTGGCAGGCTACGACGGGGTGGCGCGGGTCGACCCGGCCTCGCGGAAGGTCACGTACTCCCGACTGGCCGAGACATACGCGGGCACGCCCGGCATGGCGGGCGGCACCGTCTACGTGAGCAGGCAGACCGGTCTCGTCACAGCGCTCGACCCCGCGACCGGCCGGAAGAAGTGGTCGCGGCAGACGGGCGTGGAGGGCGCGTCGGGTCCCGTCGCGGGAGCCGAAGCGCTGTATTTCAGCTCGGCCACCGGCCGGGTGGTCGCGCTCTCGCCGCACGACGGCAAACCCCTGTGGACAACAGACCCGCAGGCCGATGGTCTGACGGGCGAGGAGGGCGCAAGCCCGCGCGTGACCGTTGCCGGGCGTGCGGTCATCGTGGCCGCGGCCAAGAACACTCTCTTCGCCTTCGACGCGCAGAACCCGCCGAAGTCGGGCTGACGTCGGCGGCACCGGCCGCCTTCCTCGCCGTGCGGACACCGCGGCGGCTCACTCGGCGCCGCCCACGCGGCTAGGCCGCATCGGTGCGAGTGCGCCGCGCCCGTGGCGAGGGACGCTCGGCCTCGCAGCACGCAAGGGATCCCCTGAAGCCGTCGCGGGCCATCGAACGTGCCTGCCGCATCGAGCGGTTGAGGCTGCGCGGGTGCGAAGAGTCCTGCGGGCGGCGTTGCGGAGCCGGTGGTGGCCTTTGGCGGCTGCGCGCCGGGCGCCTTGCCGCGCCGGTCTCCTCCGGCTCCAAGCGGCTGGAGACCTTCGGCGCAGGGTTCGCTCGGCACAGGAATGTGATCCGTACGGTCGAACGATGTGATCACTCGATCGTGAGTTGTTCCGCCCTCGGGCCGGGTACGGCGCGATGCTCGCAAGGACGGCGCGCGACCGGCGCCGCCTGGATGTGCACGGGGTGGGGGACACGGGATGACGCGGGAAACGGACCGGTGGAAGGGCCTGGACGGCCAGGCGGTACTGCTGATGGCAGGGCTGACCGATCTGGCCGTGAGCACGCTGGGTTCTGCCCTGGGGACGGTGCGGGGACTGCTGCGCCGCTCGGATGCCGCGGAGCTGGCTGCGGAGGCCGAGCGCGACCTCACGGCGCGCGGGCGTCTGGTGCTGGACCGGTACACGGCCGTGCCCCCGGCGCACCTGGAGATTCTGGCCCGGCGCGCCCTGGCTCGGCAGGTCGGACGATGACGTCCGACCAGTGGGAGCCGGCCGCGTTCAAAACCCGCGTCGACGAGATCCTGCACCGCTTCGTCGCCGAGGAGGCAGACCGGTTCGCGGCGATCGATCCGCTCCTGGACCCGGTCGCCGAGCAACTGGAGGCGGTGGTCGCGGACGGCAAGCGGCTGCGTGCGGCTTTCTGCTACTGGGGCTGGCGGGCGGTGGGGCAGCCGGACAACGACGCGCTGGTGCGGGCGGCGGCCTCCCTGGAGCTGGTGCATGCCGCTGCGGTCGTGCACGACGACCTCATCGACGACAGCCCGTTGCGGCACGGGCGGCCCACCGCGCACATCGCCCTGCGCGGTGCCGTACGCCGTCGCCCGCGCGCCGACGCCGCGGCCAGGTCGCTGGCGATGCTGGTGGGAGACCTGCTCATGGCGCTGGCCGGGCAGCTCTTCGCCACCAGCGGTCTTCCCGCCGCGTATCTGGCCCGGGCCCGCCCGTTGTGGTCGGTGATGGCCCGCGAGCTGATCGCGGGCGAGTGCCTGGAGATCCTCCGTACCGGAGCCGGTCCGGACACCGCGGCGTCGCTGAAGGTGATCCGCTACAAGACAGCCAAGTACACCGTGGAACAGCCCCTGCTCATCGGCGGGGCCCTGGCAGGGGCCGGGACGCGGCTGCGCGAGGGCTACAGCGCGTACGGACTGCCGCTGGGCGAGGCGTTCCAGCTGCGGGACGACCTGCTCGGCCTGTTCGGAGACCCGGAGCTGACCGGCAAGGCCGGCGCCGACGACGTGCGCGGACACCGGCCCACGGCCTTGCTGGCAGAGACCTGGCGCCTCGCCGCCGACGACGAGCGGGAGCGGCTGCGTGCCCTCATGGGCCGACGCAACCCGGGCGCAGCGGAGTTGGAGGCGGTCCGCGAGGTGATGCGCGGGCTCAGGGCGCCCACCCGCATCGAGGACATGATCAACGCACGGGTCGGGGAAGCGCTCGATGCCCTGAACGAGTTCGATGTGCCGACGCACGCCGTCGCCGCCCTGACCGCACTGACGCAGTCTGCGGCGCTCCGCCTGTCCTGACGCTCGCACCGGGGTGGCGCAAAGCCCGTGCCTCCCTCCGCCACCGGCGCTCGCGCCGGTCGTGGACGATCCCGTGGAAAGCAAGGAACCCTGCCATGACCTACACCGAGGCATCGATGGACGTCCTGCGCCAGGGCGGTGACGAACTCGCCGACGCCACCGTCGCCGCACTCTTCGAACGCGGGGAGGTGGGCACGTTCAACACCTTGATGCGCTACGTCTCCACCGCCGGTGCTCCTCTGCCGGACAGGTTGCCCGACGTCGCGCGCGAGTACCTGGAGGCCACCCGTGTCCCACCGGCCTGGGTGGACTGGGAGGAGATGGAGAAGGCCCGGCTGTTCTTCATCGACAACAACGTGCACATCTCCACCGCACTGTCCTTCGCCTCCATGCCCGCCTGCTACGTCGTCCCCCATGTGGCGAAGCTGCTGTCGACCACGCACGGGCTGAAGTACCCCTCCAAACGGATGGCGGAGACCGGGCAGTTCACCGTCTACCTGATGCAGCCCGACGCCTTCGAGGCCGGCGGCCGCTTCGTCCCGGCAGCCCAGAAGGTCCGCCTCCTGCACGCCTCCATCCGTCATCACCTCACACGCGAGAACCGGTGGGACACCGAGGTGCTCGGAACTCCGATCTGTCAGGAGGACATGATCGGCGGGCAGATGTTCTTCTCGATGCTCGTGCTGGACAGCCTGCACCGGCTGGGCATCCACATGTCGGTGGAAGGCGCGGAAGCCTACTACTACGCCTGGCGTGTTGTCGGTGCCATGCTCGGCGTCGACCAGGACGCCGTCCCCGAGACCCTGGACGAGGCCCGCCAGTATCTCGACCTGTACATGGTCCGGCACATGGGGCCTTCCGAGGAGGGCGTGCTCCTGACCGGGCAGCTCATTGACCTCTACGAGGAGGTGGTGCCCGGGACCCTTCTCGATCCGATCGTCTCCGCTCTCATCCGCTACCTCGTCGGCGACACCTGCGCCGACTGGCTCGCGGTGCCCCGCACCCCGTGGGGCACCGTAGTCAAGACCCTGCCCCATCTCCTCGGCGTGCTGGAGACCATCGAGGACCGCTCCCCGCTCGGCGCCTGGGCGCTGGACCGCCTCGGTCACCTCACCTCCGTCCTCGAGCTGTCCTCCCTCACCCGCGGACGTGTCATGCACTACGCCATCCCGGAGCAGCTCAAGAAGGAGTACGGCATCTCCGGCACGGTGCCCCGTACTCGCCGGTGGACCCCGCCGGCCGCCACAGTCAGTTCCTGACCGACGGCCGGCCCGAGCAGTGCCCGGGTGATGTCCGGCAGGAGAGAGCCGTCCCCGGCTGCCCGCTCTGCACGCCTCGGTCCACACCCAAGAGTCCGGGCCCCGGGCGAGCGTGACCAGAGCTGCTCCGAACCGTTCCGATGTGAGCCGTTCCGCTTTGAACCTTCTCGCGCATACGCCGCGTACGGAGCCGGGCGTCCTGCCGGAACGCGTCTGGCGGGACGGCGCACGGCGCCGGAAAGCGCATCCGGGGTGGCTCGAGCCACCCCGGATGTGTCGGCGGGTCCTCAGGTCTGGGGACGCTTGCCGTGGTTTGCGCCGTTCTTGCGGCGGGCCTTCTTCTTGCGACGTCGCTTCGAGGACATCAAACCCTCCTTGGTCTGCTGTTCCATCCAGTATCTGCTGGAATGTCGCCTGCTGCGATCGCTG
Organism: Streptomyces sp. NBC_01260; assembly: GCF_036226405.1. Taxonomy (NCBI): domain Bacteria; kingdom Bacillati; phylum Actinomycetota; class Actinomycetes; order Kitasatosporales; family Streptomycetaceae; genus Streptomyces; species Streptomyces sp. NBC_01260. The sequence goes on from NZ_CP108464.1 coordinate 7,740,945, forward strand.
TGCCCCTACCCACCGATGTGGCGGCAAACGCCTGAGGCGGATACATGTAGGTGGCATGTGCCACGGCCCGGCGACAGCTCTTTGCCCTGTGCCGTCGAATCCTGGTGGCGAACACATTGAACAGGGCGAACGCCTCGGCCCTGCGCTCGGCCGACTCCCGCGTGATGCGGGTGCGCACGGCGGGGTTGCGCAGCGCCCCGAAGACGGCCGCCGACATGCCCTGGTTCTCGCCGAGGTGCGTAGTGAGGCAGGGATGAGGAGGCGGAAGCCGTTCTGACGCCGAGCTGGTTGAGCAGCAGGGCTGTACCGCGAGCGGGGAACTGCGCATCTCACGCCACGTCCTCATACGGCACCACCTCCTGAACCCCCAGGCCGGGAAGGCCGCTTGTGCGTACGACGCCGTCCTCGCCGCCGATGCCGGTCCACGGGTCGCGGGCGAGCAGCAGGTGTCCGTCGAGGTCGGTCCAGCGGGCCCTGCCGGCCAGGTGCACGGCAGGCGCGAGGCCCAGGCTGCTGGCGGTGAGGCAGCCCAGCATCAGCTCCGTGCCGCTGCCGTCGATCGCCTCGGCGATGCGCAGGGCGGCACGCACCCCGCCGCACTTGGCGAGCTTGACGTTGACGCCCTGGACGCGTCCGGCCAGGCGGCGCACGTCCTCCAGGCCGACGGCGTCCTCGTCGGCGATGACCGGCAGCGGTGAGCGCTCCGCCAGTGCGCCCAGCGCCTCGGGGTCACCGGGCGCGAGGGGTTGTTCGACGGCCTCGACGCCGAGGTCGGCGAACCGGGGCAGCAGCGCCTCGGCCTGTGACGTAGTCCAGGCGCCGTTGGGGTCCAGCAGGATCCGGGCCCGGGGAGCGATGTCGCGGATGACGCGTACGCGCTCCACGTCGTCCTCCGGGTCGGCGCTGCCCGCCTTGACCTTGATGACCTCGAATCCGCTCGACGCCAGACGGCGGGCCTGAGCCGCCGCGTGGGTGAGGGAGGTGATGCCGATGGTGCGGGCGGTGGCCGCGAGCGGAGGGCGCCCGGCGCCGAGCAGACGGTGGACGGGGCTGCCCGCCCGTTTGCCGACGAGGTCGAGCAGCGCGGCCTCGGTGGCGGCGGTCACGGCCGGGGGAGCGCCGTCACCGGCCGGCTCGCCCGCCCACAGCGCCTCCAGGGCGCTCTCGGGATCGGCGAAGCGGCCGAGGTCCCTGCCGACGGCGGTGAGGAGCCGCTCCAGCGTCTCGGTGTCGAGCCGGTAGAAGGCGCTGGTGACGGCCTCGCCGTGGCCGACGGCGCCGTCGTGTTCGACGGCCAGCCACAGGGCGTCACGGGCGGACATGGTGGAGCGGGAGATGCGCAGCGGCTCGGCGAGTTCGAGGCGTACGGTGCGCAGGACGGTCTTCACGGGGTCCTTTCGGGACGGGGTGCGGCCCTCAGCGGATCGGAAACGCGGGTGCAGCGCACCCAGCCGGTGGCCTCGGCCGCTCGGGCGTGCGGGATCTGAACGGGGTGGGCGGCCGCCGTGGCGGGGTCGAGGCCGTGGGCCACGGTGAAGTCGTCGTCGTAGACCGTGCCGAGGTAGCGGTGCGGGCCGTCGGGGAAGACGGTGGCGACGACCGCGCCGGGGTCGACACGGGCGGCCCAGGCGGCGACGCGGGCGGCGGCCCCCGTGCTCCAGCCGCCGCTGACGAAGCTGCCGCGGGCCAGCCGGCGGCAACTGTCCACGGCCTCGGCCGGGCCGACCCAGTGGACCTCGTCGAAGGCGTCGTAGGCGACGTTGCGCGGGTGGATGCTGCTGCCCAGGCCGCGCATCAGCCTCGGCCGAACGGGCTGGCCGAAGATGGTGGAACCGGTTGCGTCGACCCCGATCAGCCGCAGCGCGGGCCAGCGCCGGCGCAGCGGACCGATGATGCCGGCGCTGTGGCCGCCGGTACCGACGCTGCACACCAGGACGTCCAGGTGGTCGAGACGGGCGATGAGCTCGGCGGCCAGGGAGGCGTAACCGGCTTGGTTGTCGGGGTTGTTGTACTGGTCCGGCCAGTACGCACCGGGCAGGACGGTGAGCAGCTCCCGCACCCGGTCCAGCCGTGCGGCCTGCCAGCCGCCCCGGGACGCCGGACGGTCCACGATCTCCAGCCGCACCCCGTGAGCGCGTAGCAACTGCCTTATGCAAGGCTCCAGTTCGCTGTCGCCGACCAGTGCGACGGGATGGCCGAGGGCTTGGCCCGCGAACGCGAGCCCGATGCCGAGCGTGCCGGAGGTGGACTCCACCACCGGTGCGCCGGGGAGCAGTTCACCACGCTCATGGGCGCCCAGCAGCATCGACACGGCGGCCCGTGCCTTCATGCCGCCCGCCGCGAGCCCTTCGAGCTTGGCCCAGAAGCCGGGGTGCGGGCCGGGCAGGTCGGCGGTGACGCGGACCAGGGGGGTGCGGCCGAGCAGGGTGAGCAGTTCCGGGCGGGCCGTGGAGCGCACAGCCGTCGTGGTCATCGGCCGTCCTTCGGGCGCGGACCATAGCGGTGCACGGTGCCGAGACCGCCGTCGAGCCAGAAGAAGGGGTACGGCTCGGCGCACACCGCGCTCACCCCGTGACCCAGGAAGCGGGGCAGGACGGCGCTGCCGGTCTGGGCGAACATCACCAACTGCTTGCCGTACGCCGACGCGTGCTGCCGCAGCGGCTCGAAGGTTCCGTTGCCCAGTGTCATCCCGGACACGAGCAGGGCGTCACAGCGGCCGGCCTCGGCGAGCGCATCGGTGGCGACCGCATCGTCCCACTCGGTCAGCCCGCCCTTGAGATCGCAGGGAGCATAGCTCAGACCGCGCGAACGCAGCTCCTCCAGAAGGGAGTTGACGACGCCGACGACCAGTACGGTCGCCCCGGGCGGCAGGTCGAGCAGCTCGACGACGGCGTTCGCCCGGTCCCGGGACTTCTCCAGCGACGTCCCGGCGGGCAGCGGAACGGGCCGCGCCCCGTTCTCCTGAGTGTGCGGAGTGACGTGCATCAGATAGGCGTCCAGCGCGGCCACGCGCACCGGGAGCAGCGGATGCTCCAGCAGTCGGGCCACGTCCGCGCCCACGCAGTCCTCGACCGCACCGTCGGGCAGCGCCCCGGGCTCGACCGCGCACGAACCGACGGCCCCGGCCAGCCGCAGGCTGAGCACCTCGTTGCGGTAGCCGGTGCCCCGCCCGGCGTGCCGTACGGCCTGCCGTGTGGTGAAGGCGACGGCGATCCGCTCCGAGGCGGGATCCGGACCCAGCTCACCGGCGCGGACGCACGCCACGAGCTCGTCGTACGTCGTGTACGTCGAGACCGCCGCGGTGCGCGTCGCGCCGGTCATCGGATCACCATCGCGGAGCGCAGCTCACCGAGCAGAACCTCGGCGCGGTCGCGGGCGCCCAGCCCCTCGGCATCGCCCGTCATGATGTGTCCGAGGTACTCGTTGTTGCTGCCCGCCGCCTTCACCTGCGTTCCCGGCTCGGCGAGTCGCACCTCCAGCACACCCGGCGCGTCCCGGAGTCCGTCACCGTCCAGTGACGTGAGCGTGCCCGAGGTCTCCGGCACGAGGAAGCCGATGGCCGCGCTGCGCAGCGCGGTGCGGCCGCCCCGTACATCGGGCTCGCGGCCGAGGGACACCTGAACGAAGGACGCGGTCAGGTCGACGCCGGTCACGTGACGGACCAGTTCGGTGATGCGGTTCCCGGCGGGCCGGGGATTCACCTCGACCACCCGCGGACCGGTGGAGGTCAGCTTGATCTCGGTGTGCGCCACGACGCCGTCGGTGAGGTCGAGTGCCTTGACCGCGGCAAGGGCGGTCTGCTCGGCGGCCTCGGTGTCCGCGGCCGACAGGGCGGCCGGGAACATGTGTCCGGTCTCGATGAACGCGGGCGACCCGCCGATGCTCTTGTCGGTCACCCCCACCACATGGACCGTGCCCCCGTGCGACACCGTCTCGACGCTCACCTCCGGGCCGTCCAGCATCTCCTCCAGCAGGACGGCGGAATCCCGCAGCTGCCCGCGGGCGTTGACCGGGAACGCGGTCAGCGCCCCCACGGCGGCGGCCAGTTGCGCCTCGTCATCCACGCGTCGCACGTACATCCCCGCGCACAGGTCGACAGGCTTGACGACCAGCGGGTAGCCGATCTCCCGCGCGGCCCGCGCGAGGTGGGCCCACTCCTCGTGCACGGCGAAGCGCGGCCCCGGCACTCCGGCGTCGGCGAGGACCCGGCGGGTGCCGTCCTTGCGGCAGGCGTTGCGGACCGCCTCCGGGTCCGGGCCCGGCAGGCCCAGACGCCCGGCGATCCGGGCCGCCGTGGGCAGGTAGTAGTCGCAGGACGTGAGGACGCCGTCGAAGCGCAGTACCTCGTGCAGCCGGTCGATCAGCGGCAGCAGGGCGTCGGTGTCGTTGGTGTCGGCGGTGATGACGTTGCGGGCGCCGAGCAGCGGGTGCGCGGCCCCGTCGGGCGCCGAGCGGAGGTAGTGGTGCAGGTCGCGGGTGAGCAACGTGAACGCGTGCCCACCCTCCCGGATCGCCCGTGGCAGCAGTCTGCTCATCGACCCGACCCAGCTCTCGACCATCAGCAGATGACCCACAACTCCCCTTTTCACGCTCTTGTTTCAGACGTCAGACGGCAGGCGGCAGGTTGGAGCACCCTCGGACGGGAGGGGGCGGAGGCTGCGCACCGCATACGGTATCGATAATCATTTTCAGTTACCAGTCTCGCCTTGTCCACCCTGGCGCGGTTTCGGTGACTCACTGCGCGCACGGCGTGATCGGATACCTTGGCGGTTGTCCTCGCGGAGGTCGGCGGACTCCGGCCAGGACGATCCCGATCGCCGGGCCCGGATACCGCGCGATGCCGTACACGCGGCAACCGCGACACCTGAGTCGAGATCGGAGCATGATGAAGGCAGTCCGATTCAGCCGGTTCGGAGGCCCGGAGGTCCTTGAGATCGTGGATCTCCCCGATCCGCATCCCGGTCCCGGCCAGGTCCGCATCGCGGTGCGCGCGGCCGGCGTCAACCCGAGCGACTGGAAGAAGCGCGAGGGCCTGATGGACCGGGAGCTCCCGCAGACCATGGGGTACGAGGCGGCGGGCTTCGTCGATGAGCTCGGCGAGGGCGTCGCGGATGTGGCCGTCGGCGATCGCGTGTTCGGCTTCTGTGCCGAGGGGGTGGCCCAGGCCGAGCTGGCGGTGCTGTCCTCCTATGCGCCGGTCCCGCCGTCGCTCGGCTTCCCCGGCGCTGCCGCCCTGCCGGCCGCCATTGAGACGGCCACGCGCGCGCTCGACCAGCTGGGCGTCGGGGGCGGCGGCACGCTGCTCATCAGCGGCGCCTCCGGAAGCGTCGGCAGCGCCGCGGTTCAGCTCGCCGTCGTGCGCGGTGCGCGTGTGATCGGCACCGCCGGTCCGGCGAACCACGCCGGCCTCCGCTTGCTGGGGGCCGAGCCCGTCGCCTACGGCGAGGGTCTCGTCGAGCGGGTTCGCGCGCTCGCTCCCGACGGCGTCGACCTCGCGCTCGACGTCGCCGGGAGCGGTGTACTGCCCGAGCTCATCGAGCTCGCGGGCGGCCCAGGGCACGTCGTGACGATCGCCGACTTCGCCGGTGCGCGGGAGCACGGGGTGCGGTTCAGCAGCGGGGACGCCGGCCGTGCGCTCCACGCGCTCGGCGCAGTCGGCGAGTTGATCGAGTCCGGGCGCTTCTCGCTCCCGGTCGCGCGTACCTTTCCGCTCGCCGGGGTCGCACAGGCGCACCGGGCCGGCGAGGGCGGTCACGTGCGCGGGAAGCTCGTACTGGTGGTCGGCGATCCGGCACCCGGGGCCGAGTGACGCACCCGGACAGGACGAAGGAGCGTTCCACGGCGTGGTGTCCGTCCCCTGCGTGCCCGGACGTCCGGCCGCGGAGATGAGCGCTCCGAGCCGCGCAGGCAGCTGCCGACGTCGCCGGGCCGGGCGGCGACGTTGGCGCGCAGCCGCTCAGGGACTCACGGCCGCCGCCGGGTCAGCTCCCTTCGAAGACGGCTCGGGCGCTGGTGACGACGGCGCACTTGCCGGCGGCCCAGCGCAGTGCCATCGCATGGTCCTTGGCGCAGAAGCCGGCCACCGCGTCGGCCACCACGAAGGCCTGGATGTCCTGCATCCAGGCGTCGCACGCCGTCATGAGGACGCCGATGTGGGCGTAGACGCCGGTGATGACGATCTGGTCCCGGCCCTGTTCGCGCAGCCGCTCCAGAAGGTCGGTGCGCACGAAGCCGCTGTACTTCCACTTGGTGAGCACCGTGTAGCCCTCGTCGGGCGCGACGTCACCCGCGATGGCGACGGCGTACGGGTCGTCCGGCAGGCCCGGACCCCAGAAGTCCTGCTGCAGTCCGCGCTCGTCGGGAATCTGGCCGCCGGGCTGCGCGGTATAGATCACCGGTATGCCGATTCGCGTCGCCTCTTTCTTCAACTCAGCCACGTGCGACAGCAGTTCGGGAATGGGTGCGGACCGCCGGTCGTAGGCCGACAGGAAGTAGTTCTGCAGATCGTGGACGAGGAGTACCGCACGCGCGGGGTCCACGGTCCACTCGACCCGGTTGGCGGGGAGCTCGTCGGCGCTCGGCATGGGGTACGGGGCAATGGCGGGCAGGGCCATGGTGCTGGGATTCCGTTCAGGGGTTGGGGAATGCCGGGCCGGGGCGGCGGGCCCGGGAGGGTTCAGGCGGTCGGGGAGGCGGCTGCGCCGCGGTCCGCGGCGGCCCGCAGGTCCTTCTTGGAGATCTTCCCGACACCGGTCTGCGGGAAGGTCTCCACGAACTCGACCCGGTCCGGCACCTTGTACGCGGCCAGACCCCGTTCCCGTACGAACCGCTTGATGTCCACCGGCTTCAGCGGACCCGCGCCCGGGTGCGGGATCACGTAGGCGCAGACGCGTTCGCCCAGATACGGGTCGGGCTCGGCCACCACATTGGCGTCGTGCACGGACGGGTGGGCGAGGATGTGGTTCTCCACCTCCTCGGCCGCGATCTTCTCGCCGCCCCGGTTTGATCTGGTCCTTGGCGCGCCCCTCGACGACGATGTGCCCGCTCCCGGTGACGCGGACGACATCGCCCTGCTCGCCCGCCGCTATGTGCCCGCGGTGCCCCCGTCGACGCGGCGGACCACGTTCGATCTGCGGGGGCCCTGCTGCTCTCTCCCGGACTAGCCGTACTGGTGTTCGATCTGGCCGAGGTCGCCCACGGCCGCACCGTCCCGGCCACGGCCGGTGTGTGCCTGGGGCTGGCGATGCTCGCCGGCTTCACCGTGCACGGCCTGGGGCCCGCCGCACGCCGCTGGTCGACCCCTGGCTGTTCACCCGGCCGCCCTTCGGCGCCGTCGCCGTCGCCCTGCTCGTCCTGGGCGCGTCGGTGTCCGGGACGACGTTCCTGCTGCCGCTGTACTTCCAGACCGGCCGCGGGGAGGCCGGGTTGCTGCTCGCCCCCCAGGGGCTCGGCGCGGCGGCCGGGTCGGTGCTGGTCAACCGCACCATCAGCAAGGTCGCGCCGAGGACCCTGGTGGTCACCGGCATCGTGCTGATCCTCGCCGGCACGGCCCCGTTCACCCAGCTCGGCCACGACCTCCCGGATGCCGTGATTGCCGCGGCACTCGCGGTCCGCGGCGTCGGGATGGCCATGGTCGGCGCGCCCGTGATGAACATCGTCTGCAGCCGCATCGAGCCCGGGCATCTCCCGAAGTCGGCGTACGCGTCGAACTCACCGGCCCGGCGGTTCCAGTCGTTGACCTCGCTGCTGACCCGCGCCTCGCGTGGTGCGGGCGATCGTCGCGACGGCGATCCTCGGCGGTGAGGTGTCGTACGCGTTGGAGAGGCGGATCCTGGCCAGGTCGCCGCCTTCGGTGACGCGGACGACCTGGCGTACGGACTGGGAATGGTGTTCATGACCGACGTCTAATGGGATAGCGGCGCCGTTAAGGTGTCCGAATCGTAGCAGGGTGAATGCCTTTAGTGGAACCGTGGACCTGTTAGTGAGTGGCTCCGGAGGTTGCTCCGTGGGGTCGTGGATCGGTTCGCAACATTGAGTAAGTCTTTGCCCGTGGCCGGAATGTGCCGCTCTGTCTCGCCCTCGGCCTCCGCTCGGGCGGGTGGGGTGCGGTGCGGACCGTGGCGACGTGGGCCCGCGCCGCGCGGTAGGCGGCCGAAAGCGCGTGGGTGGCGGTCCTTGCGGCGTTACGGTCACATTGACCGTATGCAAGGGCAGGACGCACCCTCGATACGTAGCTGCGCAGTACATCTAGTTCGGCCGGGAGTGGCGCAGACCTCGAATCCGCTGTTCGGCTGTGGTTCCCGGGCCCCGGCCGACGACAGCACGCAGGAGGTAGCGCATGTGTGGCATCACCGGCTGGGTCTCCTTCGAACGCGACTTGCACAGTGCGTCCGCGACCTTGGACGCGATGACGGAGACGATGTCCTGCCGCGGCCCCGACGACCGCGGCACATGGATCAACGGTCCGGCCGCCCTGGGGCACCGTCGACTGGCCATCATCGACCTGCCCGGCGGGCGGCAGCCGATGACGGCCGACACGCCGCAGGGCACGGTCGCTCTCGTCTACTCGGGGGAGACGTACAACTTCACCGAGCTGCGCCGTGAACTGAAGGGGCGCGGTCACCGGTTCACCACGGACTCCGACACCGAGGTCGTGCTGCGCGGGTATCTGGAGTGGGGCGAAGCGGTTGCCGAGCGGCTCAACGGCATGTACGCGTTCGCCGTGTGGGACGGCCGCCACGACAAGCTCGTCATGATCCGCGACCGGATGGGCATCAAGCCCTTCTACTACTACGAGACCCCGGACGGTGTGCTGTTCGGCTCCGAACCCAAGGCGATCCTGGCCAACCCGCTGGCCCGTGCCCGAGTCGGACTCGGCGGGCTGAGGGAACTCTTCGCGTTCGTCAAGACGCCCGGCCACGCCGTGTGGGAGGGGATGCACGAGGTCGAGCCCGGCACGGTCGTCACGGTCGACCGCAACGGACTGCGCCGGCACGTCTACTGGCAGCTGGAGACCCGCCCGCACCCGGACGGCAAGGACGACTCCATCACCCATGTGCGGTCGCTCCTCGACGACATCGTGCGGCGTCAGATGGTCTCGGACGTACCGCGCTGCACACTGCTCTCCGGTGGCCTCGACTCCTCCGCCATGACGGCGATCGCCGCCCGTCAGCTGGCCGAGAACGGCGAGACGGTGCGCAGCTTCGCGGTCGACTTCCTCGGTCAGGCTGACAACTTCGTCGCCGACGAGCTGCGAACCACCCCGGACACGCCGTACGTGCACGACGTCGCACGCGCGGCGGGCACCGATCACCGTGACATCGTGCTGGATTCGCACGCACTGGCCGACCCCGAGGTGCGGGCCCAGGTGATCCGTGCCCGGGACATCCCGATGGGCTTCGGCGACATGGACGCCTCGCTGTACCTCCTGTTCCGGTCCATCCGCGAGCACTCGACCGTCGCGCTGTCGGGGGAGTCGGCCGACGAGGTCTTCGGCGGCTATCTGCAGTTCTTCGACGAGGAGGCGCGGCGCGCGAACACCTTCCCGTGGCTGGTGCGCTTCGCCCAGCACTTCGGGGACGACTCCGATGTACTGAGGCCCGATCTGACGGCCGCCCTCGATCTCCCGTCGTACATCCAGGACAGCTACGACACCGCGGTCGCCGGTATCCAACGCCTGAACGGCGAGAGCGACTTCGAGTTCAGGATGCGCAAGATCTGCCATCTGCACCTGACGCGCTTCGTGCGCGTCCTGCTCGACCGCAAGGACCGGGCGAGCATGGCGGTCGGGCTCGAAGTGCGCGTGCCCTTCTGCGACCACCGCCTCGTCGAGTACGTGTACAACACGCCCTGGTCGCTGAAGTCCTTCGACGGCCGGGAGAAGTCCCTGCTGCGCGAGGCGACGGCGGACGTGCTGCCGAAGTCGGTCTACGACCGGGTCAAGAGCCCCTATCCGTCCACCCAGGACCCCAAGTACGCGCTCGCCCTGCAGGGGCACGCCAAGGACCTGCTGGCGCGGCCCTCGCATCCGGTCTTCGACCTCGTCGACCGTGACCGCGTCACGCGCGCGGCGCAGCACGACGCACCGCAGATCACCCAGGTCTCCCGGCGCGGCCTGGAGCGCACGCTGGACCTGGCGCTGTGGCTCGATCTCTACAAGCCGGACATCACGCTCTCCTGAGCGGCTGCGTACGGCCGGTGTGCCGGTGAACGTATCGAGGAACCTCCGGAGCGCGAGCGCTCCGGAGGTTCCCGGCTGTCGAGGTCATCCGCCGGCGCAGTCGGGGCACAGGCCCCGGTAGGTCACCTCGACCTCGGAGACGGTGAAGCCGAACCGTTCGGAGGGCGGCAGCCCGGCCAGCGGGTCGGCGTCGGGGTGGACGTCCCGGATGGTGCCGCAGTCGGAGCACACCAGGTGCTGGTGGGGGTGGTGCGCGTTCGGGTCGTAGCGCCTGGCCCGGCCGTCCGTGCCCACCTCGATCACCTCGCCCAGCGAGACCAGTTCGCCGAGGGTGTTGTAGACGGTGGCGCGAGAAATCTCCGGCAACAGGGCGGCGGCGCGTTCGAGTACCTCGTCCGCCGTGAAGTGGACGTGCTCGCCCGCGAGGACCTCGGCGACCACCCGGCGCTGAGCGGTCATTCGCCAGCCACGTCCACGAAGCCGTTCCAGCAGGTCACTCATGCCCACCAGCCTAACTGTGCGTTGTCCGACGAATGACGCGTACAGACCCGTCTGCCGTATTGACTTGGACTAGGTCCATCGTAGGATCGGTTCCGGCTGACAGCCAAGGGACCGGTCAACAGCAGGGGAAATTGCGTGGCTTCAGGAGACGGGTGCGCTCACGCCGGCATCCGGACCGGGACCGCCTCGGTACCGAGGCGGTCGCCTCCGGGACGCGGGTACGCACAGGGCGCCGTCGTCTCCCTCGGAACCGTCGCCTCAGAATCATCACCCTCAGTTCCACCACCCTCAGTTCCAAGGCAATGTGATCCGCCCCGTCCGGAAGGATTTTCATGACTGAGAACCACGACGCGATCGTCACCGACCCGAAGACGGAGGAGGTCTCCGGCTGCCCGGTCGTGCACGGTCGCGCGCCGCACCCGACCCAGGGCGGCGGAAACCGTCAGTGGTGGCCGGAGCGGCTCAACCTGAAGATCCTCGCCAAGAACCCCGCCGTGGCCAATCCCCTCGGCGAGGAGTTCGACTACGCCGAGGCCTTCAAGAGCCTCGACCTGCCGGCCGTGAAGCGGGACATCGCCGAGGTGCTCACCACCTCGCAGGACTGGTGGCCCGCCGACTTCGGCAACTACGGCCCCTTCATGGTCAGGATGGCCTGGCACAGCGCCGGGACCTACCGGATCAGCGACGGCCGCGGCGGCGCGGGAGCCGGACAGCAGCGCTTCGCCCCGCTCAACAGCTGGCCGGACAACGCGAGCCTCGACAAGGCCCGCCGGCTGCTGTGGCCGGTCAAGAAGAAGTACGGCAAGAACCTCTCGTGGGCCGACCTCATCGTCCTCACCGGCAACGTCGCCCTGGAGTCGATGGGCTTCAAGACCTTCGGCTTCGGCGGCGGCCGCGCGGACGTGTGGGAGCCCGACGAGGACGTCTACTGGGGCCCCGAGACCACCTGGCTCGGCGACGACCGCTACACCGGTGACCGAGAGCTGGAGAACCCCCTCGGCGCGGTCCAGATGGGTCTCATCTACGTCAACCCCGAAGGCCCCAATGGAACCCCGGACCCGATCGCCGCGGCCCGCGACATTCGCGAGACGTTCCGCCGGATGGCGATGAACGACGAGGAGACGGTCGCCCTGATCGCGGGCGGCCACACCTTCGGCAAGACCCACGGAGCGGGCCCGGCGGACAGCGTCGGCGCCGACCCGGAGGCCGCCCCGATGGAGCAGCAGGGCCTCGGCTGGCAGAGCACGCACGGCACCGGCAAGGGCGCCGACGCGATCACCAGCGGGCTCGAGGGCATCTGGACGGACACCCCGACCACGTGGGACAACAGCTTCTTCGACATCCTCTTCGGGTACGAGTGGGAGCTGTTCAAGAGCCCCGCCGGCGCTCACCAGTGGCGGCCGAAGGACGGCGCCGGTGCGGACACCGTCCCCGACGCGTTCGACGCGTCGAAGACCCACGCACCGACGATGCTGACGACCGACCTCTCGCTCCGGTTCGACCCGGCCTACGAGGAGATCTCGCGGCGCTTCCACGAGAGCCCGGACGCGTTCGCCGACGCCTTCGCCCGCGCCTGGTTCAAGCTGACCCACCGCGACATGGGCCCGGTCGTGCGCTACCTCGGCCCTGAGGTCCCGGCCCAGACGCTGGTGTGGCAGGACCCGCTCCCGGAGCGGACGTACGAGACGGTCGACGCCTCGGACGTCGCCGCCCTCAAGGCCCGGATCCTCGACTCGGGCCTTGAGGTGTCCGAGCTCGTCTCCACCGCCTGGGCGTCGGCCTCCTCCTTCCGCGGCAGCGACAAGCGCGGCGGTGCCAACGGCGCGCGCATCCGTCTGGAGCCGCAGAACGGGTGGGAGGTCAACGGCCCGGACCAGCTGGCCACGGTGCTGCGTACCCTCCAGGGGATCCAGGAGTCCTTCAACTCCGCCCAGTCCGGCGGCAAGCAGGTCTCGCTCGCGGACCTCATCGTGCTCGCCGGAGCCGCAGGCGTCGAGAAGGCGGCCAAGAACGCCGGTTTCGACATCGACGTCCCCTTCGTGGCGGGACGCGTCGACGCGTCGCAGGAGCAGACCGATGTCGAGTCGTTCGTCGAGCTGGAGCCGGCCGCCGACGGGTTCCGCAACTACCTCGGCAAGGCCAACCGGCTGCCTGCCGAGTACCTGCTGCTCGACCGGGCGAACCTGCTGACGCTGAGCGCCCCTGAGCTGACGGTCCTCGTCGGCGGGCTGAGGGTGCTCGGCGCGAACCACCAGCAGTCCTCGCTCGGTGTCCTCACCGAGACCCCGGGGGCGCTGACCAACGACTTCTTCGTCAACCTGCTCGACCTGGGTACGACGTGGCAGGCGACGTCCGAGGACGCCACCACCTTCGAGGGCCGCGATGGCTCCGGCAAGGTGAAGTGGACCGGCAGCCGCGCCGACCTCGTCTTCGGGTCGAACTCCGAGCTGCGCGCGGTCGCGGAGGTCTACGCGAGCGATGACGCGAAGGAGAAGTTCGTGAACGACTTCGTCGCGGCGTGGGACAAGGTCATGAACCTGGACCGGTTCGACCTGGTCTGAGCAGGGCGCTGACGGGCCGTCGCGGCAAGGGAACTCCTTTGCCGCGACGGCCCGTTCCGGTGTGGCGGACGCCGGGCGTCAGGCCGTGGCCACCGCGAAGATGTGGATCACACCGCCGTCCGTGGTGGACGGCAGGGTCACATGCGCGAGCTGCTTCCCCGACTGGAGCGCGATCGGGGCGGTGGCGAAGACCTCGGTGCCCACCGGGTCCGTACCGCCGCCCTGGACGTCGCGGTACGCGGTGTGCACCGCGACCGTATTGCCGAACGACGGCTTCTGGGTGCCACCGCCCAGCGTCCAGTCGCTGAAGCCGATCTCCACCTGCTGCGTGGTGCCGTCGGTGTACGTCAGTGTTGCCTGCCCGGAGGCCGAGTCCTCGGCCGCGCTGCCCAGCAGGCTGAGCTCGGTGTCCCCGGAAGCGGACGGAACCCTCAGCACCTGCGGTTCGGCGCCGGCCACCTCGATGTTGTCCGGATCGCCCGTTCCCACCTCGGGCCAGCCGAAGTCGAAGCCGCCGGACGAGACGGTTCCGCCCGGTGTCGCGCCCGCCGCGGCGAGCGCCTTGGCCGAGTAGCTCCAACCCTCACCGTCGAAGTCGGCCTGTGGGTTGTCGTCGTCGGTGGAGACGGCGGTGCTGTTGCGGTTCCACAGCATGCTGTTCCGCTCGGCGACGGTCACCGCGGCCGACGTCCTCGGGAGCTCCTCGCCCGTGGACGACTTCAGTGTCACCGGGACCGTGTAGTGGCCCTCGGCGGTGTCCGCCCCGGCCGACACCGTGAGCTTCGCGCTCGCCGAACCGCGTGCCGGGACCGTGAAGTCGCCTTCCGCGGGCGCCACGGTGACGCCGGACGGCGCCTTCGCCGTCCAGTGGACGGTGGTGGCCTCTGTCCGAAGGCTCTGCACCTTGACGGTCGTCTCCGCGGCGCCCGACCCGGGCTCGGCCTTCAGCTTGTCCGGAGTCGCGCCGGTGAAGTACTTCAGGCCGCCGCCGGGGAAGGACGGCGGTGCGTCGGCCTTCGCGGTGCCCCAGGAGGTGTCCGCAGTCGAACCGAGGGTGTAGTCCAGCGTGCCGCCCCGGGTGACGAGCGAGGCGGGGACCCACGGCTTCGTGGACGTACGGCCGTTGACCTTCATGCCGTGGATGTAGGTGTTGTCCGCCGAAGCGGCAGGTGCGTCGACCGTGATCGTCTTCCCGTGCCCGGTGTGCACCACCGCGTGCGGGAACAGCGGTGCGGAGAGGGTCAGATCGGCCCTGCTCGGGTTCTGCGGGTACATGCCCAGCGCCGAGAAGACGTACCAGGACGACATGGTCCCCGCGTCGTCGTTGCCGGGGATGCCGCCCGGGGTGTCCGTCCACAGCTGGTCCAGCTCCGCGCGGACCGTCTCCTGCGTCTTGTGCGGGGCCCCCAGGTAGTCGTACAGGTAAGGGGCGTTGATGTCCGGCTCGTTGGTCGCGTCGTAGCGGGTGCCGTCCTTCGCCGAGAAGTCGAACTTCCCGTCCGGCGTACGGAAGAAGGCGTCCAGCCGCTTCACCGCCTGGTCGTCACCGCCCATCGCACCCGCGAGGCCCGCCACGTCCGAGTAGACCATCCAGGTGTACCGCGCGCTGGTGCCCTCGACGAAGCCGCTGCCGGTGGCCGGTGTGAAGGTGCCCGCCCAGGTGCCGTCGGCCTTGCGGTCGCGTATGTACCCGCCCTGCGGGGTGGCGTTGGCGTCGAAGACGTTCGTCCAGTTCCCCGAGCGGTCCAGGAACCTCTTCGCGTCGGCGGTCCTCCCGGTCTGCCGGGACAGCTCGGACAGGCCGTAGTCGGCCGCCGCGTCCTCCAGGGTCTCGGCCGCGCCTCCCCAGCAGTGGCAGTTGTCCGCCGGTACGTATCCGAGCTCCAGATACGTACCGAGCGCGGGCCGCTGGCCCACGCACTCGACGTTGCAGCCGGAGCTGTCCGAGTCGTTCGCGGTGGGCACCGTCGCCGCCCGGACCAGGGACTTCAGTGCTCCCTTGACATCGAAGTCATGGCCGCCGAAGGCGTAGATCCCGGCGAGGGCCGCATCCGACGGATCGCCCGACATCACGCTCGTCCTGCCGTTCTCCAGCAGCCAGCGGTCCCACTCGCCGCCGCGCTGACCCGCATAGTTGTAGAGCGACTGCGCGTAGTCGCTGCCCGCCCTCGGATTGAGCAGTGTCATGAGCTGCACCTGTGCGCGGTACTGGTCCCATCCGGAGAAGGTGCCGTACTGGGCCTTCTGCCCCTTGGCGAGCCGGTGCGGCTTGCGGTCGGCGCCGAGATAGCGGCCGTCCACGTCGCTGGTCAGGGTGGGCTCCAGCATGGAGTGGTAGAGCGCGGTGTAGAAGGTGGAGCGCTGGGCGTCGGTGCCGCCGCCCACCTCGACCGACTTCAGCGTCCTGTTCCAGACCTCCGCGGCCCGGGTCCTGACGGAGTCGAAGCTCTCGTGGGGCCCGTTCTCCGCACGGAGGTTGGCCTCGGCGTTCTGCGGGCTGACGTAGGAGACGGCGACCCTGGCCCCGGCCTCGGTGGTCCCGTCGGCGAAGGTGATGTACGCGCCGGAGCCCTTGCCCTCCACGGCGTTGCCGGACGAGCTGTACCCCGTCCCGCCCGAGGCGGTGGTGGAGCCGGACTTCACCGTGCCGTCCGTCCAGGTTCCGGTCTTTGCGAACGCTTTGTCGAAGTGGGCGGTGAAGTAGAGCGTGTAGAGGTCCTTGCGGTTGTTCGCGCTTTGCGGACCACAGAAGTTGCCCGCGGTGACGGAGCCCGTCACGGTCCGGGCCGCCTTGTCGATCTTCACGGTGGCGCCGGTGCTGCCGCTCTCCGAGTTCGAGGTGCGAAAGAGCATACTCGCGGGCTTGCCCGCCGGGAAGCCGAACTTCCCCGAACCGGTCCGGGCGGTGGTGGTGAGGGCCGCGGACGCGCCGCTTGCCAGGCCGACCTTGTAGTAGCCGGGCGATGTGGTCTCGTCGGCGTGCGAGAAGGTGCTGGCGTACTTCGCGTCGGTGGTGTCCGAGCTGGGCGAGGAGTCGACGTCGCCCACGTACGGCATGATCGGGATGTCACCGTTGGCACCGGAGCATCCGACGCCGTTGAGATGGGTGAGGCTGAAGCCGCGTATCTTCGTCGCGTCGTACTGGTAGCCGCCGGGAGCCGGGGTCGAGATCTGCTTCCCCTTCGAGTTCTGCGGACTCCAGGCCAGCATGCCGAACGGCTGCACCGCGCCCGGATAGGTGTTGCCCGCGTTGGACGTGCCGATCAGCGGGTTGACGTACGACACGGGGTTCTTGACGGTGCCGTGCGGAGAGGCCGCCGAGGCGGGTGCGGCCACGGTGGCCATCCCCAGCGCGGCCAGGGCGGTGACCGTGACGGAGCTGATGACTCCGAGCCCGGCGTGCGCCCGGTGGTTGTGCGTGTCTGACACCGTTCCTGCCCTTCGTGTATGACGAACGGTCAACGCGGTGGGAGCAGGTGCGCCGTGGCCACTCCGGAACGGCGGTGCTCCGACAACGTTGTCAACGACGTGAGGATGCTCCTCCTGCCGCTCCGAGGTGTCAAGGATTCCCGGAATCCCGCGGTCCGGACCGCGCGGCGGCGGTGCTGCCCGGCCCGCGGGACGCGTTCTTCGACAACGCCAAGTACCTGGCGATCGTGCTGGTCGCGAGGGGACACGTGTGGGAGCGGCTGCGGGGGACAGCCGAGCCGCGGCCGCCCTGTACCTCACGGTCTACGCGGGCACCGTTGGCCGCTCAGTCGCGTTCCGCCGGGGCGTTCGCGCTGCCGAGGCCCGGACCCGCGAAGTCCGGACTCCCGAAGCCGGGGCTGGAGAAGTCCGGCCGGCCGTATCGGGGGCCGGCTTCCCTGCCCCCGGCCGCGGCAGGCGCGTCGGGTTCGCGGAGCTGATCGCGCAGAAACGGAAGGACGGCCCGGTCCCGAAGGCTCACCAGCCAGGCCTCCCGTGCCCGATCCACCGCGGGCGGCCGAGCGGCGGGCGGAGCCGGCGCGGACGCCGTGTGTGCGGCGGCCGTGCGGTACAGCGAGAAGAGGCCGGCCGAGGCGCTCACCGCGCAGATCCCGAAGCTGGTCCAGCCCGCGGTGATCAGCGTGCCGGCTGTCGGCGTCCGGCTTCCGGCCAGGCCCAGTCCGTAGCCGATGAGCAGGAACGCGGCTGCGGCGACACCCGCGAGGAGAGGGGTGAGGACGGCCAGCACCGGCAGCACACCCACCCCGTGCTCCTCCTGGTCTCCGGGGCCGGACAGGGGCTCGACCCGCTCTGCTCGGCCGGCGACCCGCGTCTGCTGCCGCAGGGAGGCGTACGTCCGGTACTCGGTGTCGGCGGCGCCGGTTATCCGCCGGGCTGCGCCGAGCCCCCGGTTGCGCAGCTGCCCCGGGCTGACGGCGGAGTGCGCCAGCAGGCCCCGTATCTCGGGGGTCCGCAGCGCCTCGTCCAGCACCAGCGCGTAGTCGGGTCTGTCCTCGTCCTGAAGTCCGTACGTCCTGCTCACGCCGTCCCCGTCGCATGCGGCTTCCCCCGTGAATCGCCGTGTCGAGGGAAAAGTCGAGTGGGCGTGCCGCGTGTGGACGGCACGCCCGGGATCCTGATGACCTACAGGTCGAATTCGTTCGGCGTGATGCCGGCCGCGAAGCAGGCTTCGCGGACCACGGCGCGCTCGGTGTTGTCGAAGTTGCCGTCGGCGCCGCCGATCACGATGCCGATCTGGATGACGGCCCGGGCCTCGGTGGGCTTTTTGCCGACCTTGCCGATGGTCTGGAGGATGCTGACCTTCCCGAACTCGAAGTCGGAGGTCAGCTGCTGGCAGTAGTCGTTGAACCGGCGCTGCAGATCTTCGGCGGGGAAGTTCCGCAGGACTTCATTCCCTGCGATCAGGGAGGACACCCGCTGCCGCTCGGCGGGGTCGATGGAGCCGTCGGCCGCGGCCACGAGGGCGCACATGGCCATGCTCGCATCGCGGAAGGCCCCGCTCTTGAGGTCGTTCTTCTTGGCGTTGAGCTGCGTCTGCATCGTCGAGGCCGATTCCTTGATGCGGTCCCACAGTGCCATTCGAAATACTCCAGGGTCGGTCGAAGTGGTGTGTGCCGGCAGATGTGCGGAAGAGAGAGCCGGCGGGAAGGGCCTAGAGGTGCGCGGTGACGGCCGGCATCAGGTCCTGGAAGGTGCGTCCCTCGGCCGGGGTGCCGATGGCTGTCATCTGCCATCCCGCACCGGACCGTTGGACCTTGGCCATGATCTGCGCGGTGTGGCGACCGCCGCCGGTCAGCGTGTAGCGCGCCAGTTCCTGGCCCGTGGTCTCGTCGACCAGGCGGCAGAAGGCGTTGTCGACCTCCTCGAAGGTCTGGCCGGTGAACGAGTTCACGGTGAAGACGATCTGATCGACATGGGCCGGGACGCGCTGCAGGTCGACGACGATCGACTCGTCGTCGCCGCCCTGGCCCGCGCCGCCGACCCGGTTGTCGCCGGTGTGCCGGACCGAACCGTCGTCGCTGGTCAGGTGCTGGAAGAAGACGACGTCCTGCGGGGTCGTGCCGGCGAAGAGGACGGCGGAGGCGTCGAGGTCGATCTCACGGGCGGTCAGCCGGGCGAGGAACCCCCTGCGGGGTGCGGACTTCCAGCCCAGGCCCATGCGAACGACGGTGAGTTCCCCGCCGCCCGTCTTGGTGAGGCTGATCTGCTGGCCCTTGGTCAGATTGACGGTCATGGCTCCACTTTCGGCAGGGGGCGGTACGACGGGGACCCGGACCGGGTCAGAGGCTGACTCCGAAGTCGGCGACGATGCCGCTGAGTCCGGCGGCGTAGCCCTGCCCGACGGCACGGAACTTCCACTCGGCGCCGTTGCGGTACAGCTCGCCGAAGACCATCGCGGTCTCGGTGGAGGCGTCCTCGCTGAGGTCGTAACGGGCGATCTCGGCTCCGCCCGCCTGGTTGACCACGCGGATGTAGGCGTTGCGGACCTGACCGAAGCTCTGGCCCCGACCCTCCGCATCGTGGATCGAGACGGGGAACACGATCTTGGCGACCTCGGCCGGCACGGCGGCGAGGTCGACCTTGACGATCTCGTCGTCACCCTCGCCCTCGCCGGTGAGGTTGTCGCCGGTGTGCTCGACCGAACCGTCGGGGCTCTTCAGGTTGTTGTAGAAGACGAACTGCTCGTTGGAACGAACCTTCCCGGACTCGTCGCACAGCAGGGCACTGGCGTCCAGGTCGTAGTCCGTGCCGGTGGTCGTGCGGACGTCCCAGCCCAGTCCGACGAGGACCGCAGTAAGGCCGGGGGCCTCCTTGGTCAGTGAGACGTTTCCGCCCTTGGCGAGGCTCACACCCATGGTTCTCTCCTTCTACGCATCGTTGCGCCCACGCGTGACCGTGCGGGCACCGAGTGACAGCACCTGAAATCTACAGCACTGTAGAGTTTGCGTACGGGAGCGCGGCCCCGGGCTTCGCCGAGCTCACCAGGCGTCCGTGCGGCTGGGTACTATGCCTCGGCGTCCGGCAGTTGAACGAGCGGTCGGGCAGTCGCATGGAAGGGGCCGCGTCGTGGGCGGAGAGAAGGACGGCCGGTCGCAGGAGCCGCGGGCCCGCCGGCGCGGGCAGGGCGAACTGGAGTCCCAGGTGCTGACCGTGCTGGGCGGGGCGAGCGAGCCCGTCACCGCGGCATGGGTGCAGGAGCGTCTCGACGGTGGTCTGTCGTACAGCACGGTCATCACGATCCTGACCCGGCTGCTCGACAAGCAGGCCGTCACCCGCACGGGTTCGGGACGCCCGGTTCTGTGGCAGTCGACGGCGAACGGGGCAGGCCTCACCGCCTTTCGTATGCGCCGGCTCCTTGACCAGCGGGACGACCGGGACGCCGTGCTGTCCAGCTTCGTCTCCGCGCTGTCGCCCGACGACGAGGATCTGCTGCGGTCGCTGCTCGGCGAGAACGGCCCCGGCCCGGCCGGCCGGCCCACGGACGAATCGGAGAGCTGACCGATGGGCGTCTTCGTCTATCTGCCCCTGGTCCTGCCTCTCACGGCGCTGCCCATCGCGCGCCTGGCGGAGCAGCACCTGCACCCGCGAAGCGCCGCCCGTCTGCTCGCGACCATCGCCGTGATCCTGGCGTCGTGCAGCACCCTGTGCCTCGGTCTTCTGGTCGTGGTCGGCACGGCCCAGCTGCCCGGCAACCCGCTCCCTGACGGCTGGTCCGACGACGAGGTCAGGAAGGCTGTCCCGCACGACAGGTTCGCGGGCAAGACGGCGATCGCCGCGCTCACGGCCGTGGCCGTGGCCTGCGCGTCCAGCGTATGGCGCCACTACCGTTTCCGATCCCGTGCGCACCGGACGCTGGCCGGGCTGTCGACGACGGGCCAAGTCGCCGTTCTGCCCGACGGCGTGCCGTATGCGTACGCCTTACCGGGTTCGCCCGGCAGGATCATGGTGTCCTCCGCGATGCTGGACTCTCTGACGGCGGCCGAGCAGCGAGCGCTCCTCGCGCACGAGCGGGCCCATCTCGCCGGCCGGCACCACCGTCTGCTGCTCGCCGTTCAGCTGGCGGGCTGCGCGAACCCGCTGCTGCGGCCGCTGCGTGCGGCCATCACGTACAGCACGGAGCGCTGGGCCGACGAGGAGGCCGCCGTCGACACCGGGGACCGGCGGCTCACCGCCCGCGCTGTCGGCAAGGCGGCGATCATCTCGCACCGGGCCGCCACCGAGACCGTCGCGGCCTTCGCCGCGGCCGGTCCCGTCCCCCGGCGGGTCGCCGCCCTGCTGGGCCCCGTACCGCCGGAGCAGGGCTGGCCACCGGTTCACACCCCGACGGGGATCGCGGCGTCCGTCGCCGCGGTGGGAACAGCCCTGTCCACCCTGTCCTCGCTGAACGCGGCCTTCGCGCTCTTCGTCGCACTGGAAGCGGCGACGCCGCTGTAGCTCGCGTGGCACCCGGTTCACCGGACCCGGCGGCCAGGGACCGGGTCCGGAGCCACGACTACCGTTCCCGGGGCCGACCGGGCCGACCGGGCCGGCTGCCCGGCGACCGGCCGCCGCCGGGGCCACAGGGCCCGGTTCGCTCCCCACCTGCCCCGTCAGCGCAGGGAGTCGGGCAGTTTCTCCCGGTGGATGATGCCCAGGCGCTGCGTGGCACGGGTCAGCGCCACGTACAGGTCGCTGGTCCCGAACCGGGCGGGCTCCACGACCAGAACATGGTCGAATTCGAGCCCCTTGGCCTGCCGCGGGTCGAGCAGCACCACCGGACGGGCCAGATCGGGCTCGGCACCGGCCGTGACTCCTTCCAGCGGAGCCGCGATCTCCTCGTGGAGCGCCGCCGGCGCGATCACCGCGAGGCGCCCCTCCTCGGGCGTCAACTCAGCGACCGCCAGCGCCACCGCGCCCGCCAGGTCCTCCCCGGCGTCCCGTGTCCACGGCACCTCGCCGGTGGACCGCACCGAGCCCGGCGGCTCGAAGGAAGGGTCCTCGGCCCGTACGACCCCGGCGGCCAGCTCCATGATCTCGGCAGGCGTGCGGTAGTTGACCTTGAGGGTGGCGTGCTCGAAGCGGTCACCGACGTACGGCTCCAGGATCTTCTCCCACGAGCCGACGCCGGCCTCCTCGGAGGTCTGGGCGGGGTCACCGACCAGCGTCATCGCGCGGGTCGGCGAACGGCGCATCAGCAGCCGCCACGCCATCGGCGACAACTCCTGTGCCTCGTCGACGATGATGTGCCCGAACGCCCAGGTCCGGTCGGCGGCGGCGCGCTCCGCCGCACTGCGGTGGTCGGCCTCCTCCTGCCGCTCCGCCATCCGTTCGGCGTCGATGATGTCGTGCGCGGCGAGCGTCTCGGACTCCTCGTCCTCGAACTCGTAGGACTCCGAACCCCTCGACAGCTCCAGAACGCCCTGCGCGTACGCGATCCGCTCCTGGCGCTCGGCCTCGGCGGCGGCCCGCTCGGCGCTGTCGTCGACCCCGAGGAGCTCCGCCACCTCGTCGAGCAGCGGAACGTCGGCAGGGGTCCAGGTCCCTTCGCCGGGGGCGCGCCGGATGGCTTCGGCGTCCTCGGCCGGTACGTACAGGGGGCCGGCCAGGTAGTCGGAGAGGAACCGCTCCGGGGTGAGGGGCGGCCACAGCTCGTCGGCGGCGGAGTGCACCTCCTTGCTGACGGCGACGTTGCTGCCGAGCTGGGCGATGTCGTCGGGACCGAGGAAGTTGGGACCGCCGTGCGGGTCGGCGCCGATGCGCTCGGTGAGCTGCGAGGTCAGGGCGTCGATGATCCGGAACGCGAAGTGCGGGCGGGCGAGGTTGTGGGGCAGGAGGGTGTCGCGGGCCGCCTGCCGGGCCTCGTACGCGATCTCCCAGTCGAGGACGAGGTCGCCGTCATCGTGCGCGATGACCAGCGGGGCGCCGGGCTCGGGCAGCTGCTGCCGGTCGCGGACGGCGAGGGCGAGTGCCTCCGCCATCGCCGCGCCGCCCTTGACTGCGGCGGCGCGGCGGGTGTCGGTGCCGTCGGCGTGGACCCCGGGGAAGAGCTCGGCCTGGGTGGCGAGCAGGACACCGGTCTCGCCGAGCGCGGGCAGCACCTCGCCGATGTAGCGCAGGAAGGCCGGGTTGGGGCCCACGATCAGGACGGCGCGCTTGGCGAGCAGCTCGCGGTGCTCGTACAGCAGGAAGGCGGCCCGATGCAGCGCCACCGCTGTCTTGCCGGTGCCGGGACCGCCCTCGACGACGAGAACACCGCGGTGCGGCGCGCGGATGATGCGGTCCTGCTCCGCCTGGATGGTCCGCACGATGTCGCCCATGCGGCCGGTGCGGGCGGAGTTCACGGCGGCGAGCAGTACGGCGTCGCCGCTCGGGTCCTCGAAGCCGGTGCGCTCCCGGTCCCCGACGTCGAGGATCTCGTCGTGCAGTTCGGTGACGACCCGGCCCTCGGTGGTGATGTGCCGGCGCCGGCGCAGCCCCATGGTGGTGTGACCGGTGGCGAGATAGAAGGGGCGGGCCACCGGCGCGCGCCAGTCGATCAGCAGAGGTGTGTGCGCGGTGTCGTCCTCGCGGATTCCGACCCGGCCGATGTGGTGGGCCGCGCCGCTGGAGAGATCGATGCGGCCGAAACACAGCGAGCCGTCCACGGCATTCAGGGCAGCGAGCAGACCTGAGCGTTCAGCGACGAGCACATCGCGCTCGTGACGGGCCTGTAGACCCGTTCCGACCGGCGTCAGCGCGTCCTGGACCTGCTGGGCGGCTACTCCGCGCAGCGCGTCGACACGGTCGTAGAGCCGGTCGATGAATGCCTGCTCCTTCTGCAATTCGGAGCTTTCCCGAGTTGACAAAATGGCTCCCTGCCGGATATGGTTTTGCTTAGTGGCCCCCAGTGAGGGGCCTTTTCTGTGGGCGCACAGAAACACTCAATATACTCGGGAAAATCCCCGGTCCGCAATTGCGGACCGGGGATTTCTTGCGTCTCCGGACGGTCGGTCCCCCTGCCCCGGACAGCTCCGCGGGGGCTGCGGCTCGGGTCAGTTCCAGCGGTCCTGGTTGATGAAGTGGCTGAAGCCGCGCCAGGAGTTGGGGCCCATCACGCCGTCGACGGGGCCGGTGTAGCCGTTCTGGGCGGCGAGTCGCTGGAGGGCTGCCCAGGTGTTGGTACCGGGTACGCCGTCGATGGGTCCGGTGTAGCCCCAGTTACGCATGTTCTGCTGGAGCGCGGCATACGTGTGGGGCCCGGGGACCCCGTCGATCGGGCCGGTGTAACCGGACTCGATCCGCAGCCAGTTCTGCGTCCGCTGCCACATCACCGGACCGGGAACACCATCCTGCTCCGTCGACGTCTTCGGCAGCGAGTCCCCTCCGGACGGCGGGTCGGTCGCCTCGGTGAGGTCGAACGCCCAGGAGCGGGCGCGGCTGAGGTCGACGGGGGACGCGCCGCCGGCGCCGCCGGAGGAGGTGTACTGATGGGCTGCCCAGTCGGGGTAGTGGCCGCCGAGGTCGGGCGCGCCGGGCCAGGTGCCGTCGTTGGCTCCCCAGGAGGCCGCCCACAGGTGGGCGCCGGCGGCGACGGTGGCGGTCCAGGTGCCCGCGCGCAGTGCGCCGGTGCTGATGTAGAACCAGGGCACATAGCTTCCGACGCGTTCGCGTACCCGGTTGAACCAGGTGGACACATCGGCGTCGTTCCACAGGCGGGTGGAGTCGTCGAGCACCTCCACGTCGAGCGCGAGCACGTCGCCGACGCGGTAGTCGTGCAGATGGTCCACGAAGTAGTCGGCCGCTGCGGCGGGGCCGAGGAAGTCTCCCGACAACCAGTAGTGACCCACTCGCAGGCCCGCGGCGCGGGCGCCGTCGACATGGCCGGGATACGAGGACGAGGTGTAGGGGCCCTCGGTGAGCTGGCATCCGCCGGCCTTGACGATGACGAACTGCCGGCCTTCCGCGGCGGCGCGGGCGTAGTCGATGCCCAGCTGGTTGTTCGAGACGTCCAGGCCCTCCAGGTCTGCTGCCTGGGCGCGGGGCGGGCCGGCCGCGGTTGCGGCACCGGCGGCCGTGAGTATCCCGGCCGGGGTCAGGGCCGTTGCCGCGGCGGCGCGAATCAGGGTTCTCCTGCGCATGCTTCCTCCGGTGAGGTGTGGGGCTCCCCGCAGTGGACGGGCCATGTGCCTATCGAGGATGTGTCATGTGCTTATCAAAATCTATGCGCGTAGGTTACCGTGACTCCGCCTCGCTCTGGCAAGTCAAGTCGCCGTAGTATCAAGGGAGTTGCCGTGCAGAAGAACCATGGGTCCGACGACGGCCAGGGGGGTCGGCCGCGGATCGAGATGAGCCGGCGCACGCTGCTGAGGGGCTCGGTCACCACGCTCGGTCTGGCGGCCGGCGGCGTGCTGTTCTCGGGGAATGCCGCCCAGGCGCTGGACATCTACAACCCGTTCAGCGGATACCGGATCACCGGTACCTGGCAGGACCACCTCAACGACGGCTCGTTGGGTGGAATCGACTACGGGATGGGCGTCGGCACCGCGCTGCCGGCCGCGGGTGCCGGTGTCATCACCAATATCCCGGACAACGGTACCGGTGGACACACGGTGACCATCACCCACAGCGACGGGTACCGGACGCAGTACATGCACCTGTCCCAGTTCCTGCTGGCCAACGGCGCCTCGGTCGGAAAGGGAGGGGTCGTCGGGTACTCCGGCGGTGCCGTCGGAGCCCCCGGCTCGGGAAGCTCCACCGGACCGCACGTGCACTGGCATCTGATCACGCCGGGCGGTACCCGGGTCAACCCGCTGGACTACCTGCGGGGAGGAGGCGGTGGTGGGCTGCCGAAGACGTCGACGGAGCAGGATGGTGTTCCCGGTCCGGTGATGTGGCAGCGGACGCAGAACTGGCTGCGGATCGAGTCCGGTTACACCGGCCCGATCGACGGGGTCCCCGGGCCCCACACGTATGCCGCGCTCCAGCAGAACATGCGTAACTGGGGCTACACCGGACCCATCGACGGCGTACCCGGTACCAACACCTGGGCAGCCCTCCAGCGACTCGCCACCCAGAACGGCTACACCGGCCCCGTCGACGGCGTGATGGGCCCCAACTCCTGGCGCGGCTTCAGCCACTTCATCAACCAGGACCGCTGGAACTGACCCGAGCCCCCGCAGGGCATCGGCGGGCCGCGGTTGTCCTGCGGGACTCGGGACAGCCCTTAGGCTTCTGGTCATGAACACGGCTTCGACCGGCGGCAGGACCCCCGGGCCCGTCATCCTGGACGCGATGGAGCTGACGTCCGATCGGGGCCTCGGCGCCCGGTTCGCGGCGTCGGCCCATCGCATCCTGGCGGACCTGGTCCGTGAAGGCGCCGCACTGGGGTGGGTCGATCCCCCCTCGCCCGACGAGGTGGCGGAACTCCTCGACCACGTCTTCTCCGCGGTGCACGCGGGCGATGCCGCCCTGCGCGCCGCCTACCTGGACCGTCAGCTCGTCGGGCTTGGGTACTGGCTGCGCCACACGCGGCCCACCCATCGTCCGCACGCCGATCTCGAAAAGATCGCGGTGGCTGCCACTGCCCACGGTCGCGGCATCGGCCGGGCGCTGACCGCCGCGCTGATCGCCGACGCCGGGCGGGCGGGGATCGAGGTCCTCACGCTGGACGCCCGCGGCGACAACAGCGCCGCCCTGCACCTCTACCGGTCGCTGGGCTTCACCGAGTACGGGCGTCTGCCCGGCTTCGTCGCCGTCGGTGAACTCCGCTACGACAAGGTCTTCTGCATGATGGACTTCCGCCACGAGGGGTGACTCCCGTGCTGAGGAGGGAGTATGACGGCACGGATGCGTGAGGGCATGGACGCGGCCCGCTCGCGTGCCGTGGGCCTAAGCTGCCGGCTGACACCGGTACCATCCCCGACTCAGGAGCGCGCAAGATGTTCGACCCCGTCCAGAAGCACCCGTATCCCGACGCGTTCCGGCCGGACGAAGCGCCTGCACCGCACGCACTGCTCGCACCGCTGACCGGGTTCCTGGGCACCTGGGCCGGGCGGGGCCGCGGTGAGTACCCGACGCTCGCCGAGGAGTTCCGGTACGCGCAGGAGGTGACCTTCAGTCATGACGGACGGCCCTTCCTCCACTACGAGGCGCGCGCCTGGCTGCTGGACGCGGACGGTGCCCCGCTGCGGCCGTCGGCCCGGGAGAGCGGCTGGTGGCGGATGCAGCCGGACGGGCGCGTGGAGGCGCTGATCACCCAGCCCACCGGTATCGCGGAGATCCTGACCGGCCGCGCGGCCGACGGCGCTGCCGACCTCGCCACCCATCAGGTCGCTCTCGCTCCCACAGCGAAGGAAGTCAGCGCCACCCGCCGCCGCTACACCCTGACGGACGACGGCACGCTCGAATTCGTCCATGACCTCGCGGCGGTCGGTCAGCCGCTCCAGCACCACCTTTCGGCGCAGCTCCGACGCGAGGGCGGGAGCTGAGCCCTCAGGGGCGGTGCACCGGGGCGGTGCCGACTTCCTTGCCGGTGTGGTGACTTCCGTGCCGGTGTGGTCACTTGGGCTCCGCCCTGCCTGACCGCCCGCGTTCACGCCTTTGTCAGGACGTCCCGCAGCCGGGCCGCGTACGCCCGCGGATGCGTGCTGTTGCCGTTGTGTCCGCCGGGGAACGTGACGACTTCCCGGCCGACCGGCTCGGCGGGGCTCTGCGCGCACTGTCCGACGAAACCCGAAGGCGCCGTGGCGCTGCCGCTCGCGGGCACGATGTGTACGGGAGTCGCCCGCAGCGCTTCCTGGTCGAGCTCGGCGTCGATGACCGCGGTGCAGCGGTCCACGAGCAGGCCGAGCAGATCGGTGCTGCGGTCCGCGTCGCCCTCACCGCTCTGGGAGACGAGCGCAGCGGGCCGGAGTCGCGGACTTCGCAGTGGAGCGTGGCGCCGTCTGTCGTGAGTCTCTGCATGGGTCCATCCGCGACCCCTGTTCGACCGCGCCCGGGGCGCTGCTTCCGGGGTGCCCAAATGTCCTGATTGCGCAACTAGTCAGAATTGCAGCTAATTAACCCTCAGGGCACCTTTTCTGTGGCTCAAAGGTTATTAATATCCAGCAAATCGCCCGTTTCGGGCGCAGTGGTCAGCATCACTTTTCTGGCCCCGGGACGCGGGGTGTCCGCCTTCGGTTCCCTGTTGCGCCAAGAAAATTGACTTCCCCGGGGAGGTCTGATGGTGAGTATTTCCTTTAATTGATCTTGCGATTCAATTGAGATCCAGAATTCAGGGCTTGTTTCGCTCGGCGTTTCTCGCTTACGGTCACCGTCAATCCGGATGGAACGCCGAATCCTGCCGCCGTCCGGAAACCCGACCCACTCACGTACGGCAGGAGCGGGGGACCCAGGTTTGCCGCCGGTCCGGTATCCGGAGCGGCTAGGGGTGAAGTCGCCATCACGGGCGGCCGGACATCTCCAGTCCGAACCCGACAGCTCACCTCGCAGGCGGCGGAGAGGAAATGCGCCATGCCCATCATGGGTAAGAACCGTCGTTCCAAGTCCACCTCCCTGACCCGCGGTTTCATCGCCGTGAGCACGGGCGGAGTCGTTCTCGCGCTCCCCCTGATCGGGGCCGGATCGGCTTCTGCCGCACCGGCACACTCTGTCGTCGCAGAAAAGTCGGCGGCCTCGACTTCCGTTGCTGCCAAGGAAATTGCCGTCCGCAAGGCGGAGTCCACCGTCTATTCCGTGGTCTCCGGTGATTCGCTTTCCAAGATCGCCCAGGGACATTCCCTCAGTGGCGGCTGGGAGCGGCTCTACCAGGACAACCGGAGTGCGATCGGTGGAAACCCCGATCTGATTTACCCGGGGCTCAAGCTGACCATCGGTGCCAAGTCCGCGGCTGTCGCGCCCAAGGCGGCCCCCGCGGCCGAATCGAAGGCAAAGCCCGCGACCGAGTCCAAGCCCACGGCCGATGCCTCGCAGTCGTCCGACCGGGCCGCTGGCACCGACCGTGCCGACCGGTCCCAGCGGACGGCCACGCCCCTCGCTGAGGAGACCGCAGCCACCGCTCCGGCGCAGGCTGCGACGGCGTACACCGACGACCTCGACGGCTGGATCAAGGAGTCGCTGGCCGTGATGGCCCAGCACGGCATCCCCGGCAGCTACGACGGCATCTACCGCAACGTCATCCGCGAGTCCTCGGGCAACCCGCAGATCGTCAACAACTGGGACTCGAACGCCGCCGCCGGCACCCCCTCGAAGGGCCTCCTCCAGGTCATCCAGCCCACCTTCGAGGCCTACCACGTGGCCGGTACGTCGATGGACATCCTCGACCCCGTCGCCAACATCACCGCCGCGTGCAACTACGCCGCCGCCACGTACGGCTCGATCGACAACGTGTTCGGGGCCTACTGACATAGCGCGGATCCGCCTTCGGGAGAAGCCGGGCGCAGGGGTGGGAAGGAGCCGATCGGCTCCTTCCCACCCCTTTTTCGTGTGTCGTACAACCCTTCCGCCTCATAGGAGGTCGAACGGGGCGCCAGGAAGGTAACGGGCCTTTCCTGGCGTCCCCCCGGACTCGCCCGGTCATCCTTGAACCGAGGAGCCGCTCGTGCGCACCAACCGTTCGGCCGCCGTTGTCGCGGCCGCATTTCTCCTGATGGCAGGGGCCGGCATCGCCGCGCCCTCCGCCTACGCCGGCACTCCTGGCGGAACGCACGCGAACGACCGCAACACAGATTTCAACGGCGACGGATACGAGGACGTGCTCACCGGCGCGTCCGGCGGGACCGTCGGCGGGAAGAAGGGCGCGGGCTACGTGACCGTGCAGTACGGCGCGAAGACGGGCATCGGGACCTACAACCCCGTGGTGCTCAGCCAGAACACCGCCGGGGTGCCGGGGGCCGCCGAGGCGGGTGACGGCTTCGGCAGCGCGCTCGCCACCGGCGACCTCGACGGGGACGGCTACGACGACGCGATCGTCGGCCTGCCCGGCGAGGACATCGAGCCGGTGACCGACGCGGGCGGCATCGTCGTGCTGTGGGGCTCCCCGAAGGGGCTCTCGGGCGCCGACAGCGACTGGCTTCAGGCCGATCAGCTCGTGGTCGGCGCCCGGTTCGGCAGTGCTCTCGCGGCGGCACACTTCAGCCCCGGCATCCCGGGTGACCAGCTGGCCGTGACCGACCGCGACAACCTCACCCTGTACCAGTACGACGCGGCGCCGCAGGGCAGGTCCGCGCAGTTGGTGCCCGCGTCGCGAAACCGCCTGACCCCCGGCACCCCGGGCCGCCCGATCGCGCCCAGGGCCATGACCACCGGCGACTACGACGGCAACGGCCTCGCCGATCTCGTCGTCGCCGGAGTGACCACGGGCAAGGAATCGGGCCACGGCTGGTCGTCGCTGTTCCTCGGCGATGTCCAGGGACTCCGCTACGAGGGCGATCTGCGCGGCGGCCCGGCCGTCGCATCCGGTGACATCAACAACGACGGCTACGACGACCTCGTCACCGGGGAGCCGAACAGTCCCGACGACGGCGGCGCGGCCGTGACCGGTGGAGTCGTCGGCGTGTACTACGGCAGCGCCGGTGACGGGCCGGCCGGCGCCGAGGGCCCGGGCACCCCGCCGGTGTGGTGGACGCAGGACACCCCGGGCATCCCGGGCAAGGCCGAGGCCGGCGACGGCTGGGGAAGCGACCTCTCCGTGGCGGACGTCAACGGCGACGGGTACGCGGACGTGGCGATCGGCGCACCGGGCGAGGACATTTACGACGTCGCGGACGCAGGCGCCGTGTGGGTGCTGCGCGGCTCGGCCGACGGGCTGACCGCCGCCGACGCGGCCTCCTGGGACCAGAACTCGGGGTTCGTCCTGGGCGTGGCGGAGAAGGGCGACCACTGGGGAGGCCAGGTCCGGCTGAGCGACCCGGACAGGAACGGCCGCCTCGGCCTGCTGGCCGCAGCGCCGGGTGAGGACGGGGGCAACGGCGTCATCTGGGCGTTCCGGGCGAACACGAGCGGTGTGACGATCCGCGAGGGGTGGACCTTCGACGGCGGATCGCTCGGCGGCCCGGCGGCCGGCGCCGCGTTCGGATCCGCGATCGACGAGTAACGGCGGGCCGGGTGACCGGGGCGGAGCCTGCGGGCCCGCCCCGGTCACCCTCCCCAACCGGGTGGGCGAAGGCACTATGAACCTTTCATCCCGCGCGCTACCCTCCGCCGCATGATTTCCACGGTGGTCTGGGGTACCGGCAATGTCGGCCGCGCGGCCATCCGCGCCGTCGAGGCCCATCCGGCCCTGAAACTGGCGCATGTGCTCGTCCATGATCCCGGCAAGGTGGGCCGCGACGCGGGCGGCCTCGGCGGGCTCGGCCGCGATCTGGGCGTCGCGGCGACCGACGACATCGACGCGGTGCTGGCCGCCGCTCCCGGCGCGGTGGTGTACGCGGCATCCGGGGACATCCGCCCCGACGAGGCGCTGGCCGACATCACCAGGGCGGTCCGGACGGGCGCGGTGGTCGTCACCCCCGCCCTGTACGCGCTCTATGACCAGCGGGGCGCCCCGCCGGAGCTGCGCGAACCGGTCCTGGCCGCCGTCGCCGACGGCGGTGGCTCGCTGTTCGTCTCCGGCGTCGACCCCGGCTGGGGCAACGACGTGCTGCCCCTGCTGATCAGCGGCCTCGGGACCACGGTCGACGTGATCCGCTGCCAGGAGATCTTCGACTACTCCACCTACGACCAGCCCGACTCGGTCCGCCACCTGATCGGCATGGGACACCCCATGGAGTACGAGCCGCTGATGCTCGCGGCCTCCGTCCCGACGATGGTGTGGGGCGGGCAGATACGCCTGATGGCCAGAGCCCTGGGCGTGGAGCTCGACGACATCCGCGAGACCATGGCCCGGCGGCCGCTGGAGACGACGGTGAGCACCCGGACGATGGGCGAGTTCGAGGCGGGCACCCAGGGCGCGGTGCGCTTCGAGGTTCAGGGCATCGTCGAGGGCGAGCCCCGCATCGTCATTGAGCACATCACCCGCATCCACCCGTCTTGCGCCCCGGACTGGCCGGCACCGCCCGACGGCGCCGGTGCCCACCGCGTGATCATCGAGGGCCGTCCGCGCATCGAGGTCACCGTCGAGGCCACCGACGAGGGCGAGAACCGCTCGGCGGGCGGCAACGCCACCGCGGTCGGCCGGCTGGTGAACGCCATCGACTGGCTGGTGGACGCGGAACCCGGACTCTACGACGCACTCGACGTCCCCCTGCGCCCCGCAGCCGGCAGACTCGGAAGGAAACAGCCATGATCATCGACATACCCGAGGGCCAGGAACCGATCGGATACGTGTGGGGTGACATGGTCCCGGGCATCGGGATGGCCGCCGCGAACTTCTCCCTGTCGGTGTACGAGCACACCTCGCTGGGCCTGCGTGAGTTCGAGGCCGCCCGGCTGCGGATCGCGCAGATCAACGGGTGCCTGTTCTGCCTCGACTGGCGCACCGAACGGGACGGCGAAAAGGTCGAGGAGGAGTTCGCCGACGCGGTGAACGAGTGGCGTACCGCCGGGGACTTCGACGACCGGACCCGGCTGGCCGCCGAGTACGCGGAGCGCTACGCCCTGGACCACCACGGTCTGGACGAGGAGTTCTGGAGCCGGATGACCGCGCACTACAGCCAGCGCGAGATCGTCGAGCTGAGCATGAGCATCGGCTCCTGGCTGGCGTTCGGCCGGCTCAACCACGTACTGGGACTCGACGCGGTGTGTGTGCTGCCCGGCCACTGAGAGGCTGCCGGGTGCCCTCCGATCGGAGGTCACCCGGCAGCCTCTGAGCCGGACGCCCCGGGCCCGTCTGTTCCCGCCGGTGCCCGGGGCGTACTCAGTAGGAGGTCAGCCCCGCCGCCTGAGGCCGGCCGCGTTGGGCCGGTGTCACAGATCGGCGGCGATGATCTTCTCGATGTTCCGTTCGGCGAGTGCCGTGATGGTGACGAACGGGTTGACGCTGGTGTTGCCGGGGATCAGCGAGCCGTCGATCACGTACAGGCCCGAATACCCGTGCAGGCGACCGTAGTTGTCGGTCGCGCGGTCCAGCACCGCACCGCCGAGCGGGTGGTAGGTGAGGTGGTCGCCCCAGATCTTGTACACCCCGAAGAGGTCGGTCCGGTAGATCGTCCCCTCCTTCGCGTTGATCTTGTCGAAGATCGTTTTGGCCATGTCGATGGACGGCTGCTTCCACGAGGCCTGCCAGTTCAGGTCGACCTTGCCCGTCGCGGCGTTCCAGGAGAACTGGGCCCGGTTCGGGTTCTTCGTGATCGACAGATAGAACGAGGCGAACGTCTCGATCCCGGTCGGCAGCGGCGCGACCTCGGCGAACGCCCCGCCGGCCGCCCAGTTGTCGATGCCGCCGCAGGGGATGCTCGACTGGACCGCGCCGGTCGGGTCCCACAGGTGGTTGGCGCGGCCGCACATGACGTTGCCGTTGTCGCCCCAGCCCTTGCCGATCTCATCGTTGAGGCCGGGCAGTCTGCCGGTGGCCTTGAATTCGGTCAGCAGTTTGCTCGTGCCGACGCTGCCGGCCGCGAAGAACACCTTGTCCGCGGTCACCGTCTTGGTGGCCTCGGTGCTCCCGTCGGTGCGGAGCTGGTCGATGACGACCGTGTAGCCCCCGGCCGACGCCGGGGCCACCGAAGTCACCTTGTGCAGAGGCGAGATGGTGACGTTGCCGGTCGCCGCGGCCTGGGCGAGATAGGTCTTCTGCAGCGACTTCTTGCCGTAGTTGTTCCCGTAGAGGATCTCGCCGGCCAGTGCCGACTTGGGTACGGTGCCGGCCGCCTCCTTCTCCATGTAGTCCCAGTCGTACACGTCGGGCACGAAGACGAACGGGAAGCCGGAGCGCTGGGCCTGCTTGCGGCCGACCCTCGCGTACTGGTAGCAGTCGGCGCTGTCGAACCACGCCGGGTCGACGGTGCCGACGCCCAGGCCCGCGTTGGCGCGTGGGTAGTAGGTGGAGTACATCTCGTCGGCGTTGACCGTGGGGAGGACGGCGCCGAAGTTCTCCCGCCTGGGGGTGACCGCCATGCCGCCGTTGACCAGTGAGCCGCCGCCGACGCCTCGCCCCTGGTAGACCGTGATGCCGCTGAAGTCCTCGGCGTCCAGGATTCCGGTGTAGCGGGGGATCGACCTGTCGATGGGGAAGCCGAAGAAGTTGCTGAGGGGCTGCTTGGTCTTGGTGCGGAGCCAGTACGAGCGGGCGTCGGGGCTCGTCGTGTTGGCGAAGATCTTGCCGTCCGACCCGGGGGTGTCCCAGGACATGCCCATCTCGACCATGTGGACGTGGACGCCCGCGCGGGCGAGTCGTAGGGCGGCCACGGAACCGCCGTACCCGGTGCCGATCACCAGGACCGGGACGTGCTCCCCGCTGCCGATCACCGTGGCTGTGGTGCGGCTCGCCGCCTGGGCGGCGGTGGCGTGACCGGAGAGGGCCGCAGCCCCCAGGATGAAACCTGTTCTAGCCATGAATCCGCGACGCGAGACACCGCTCGATCCCTTGTCGGATAAGCTTGAGTCCGTCATGTGACGTCCCTCACTCTCGATCGAATGGGAACGAGTTCTACTGGCGCTCGCGCAAGAAGTCACTACATACCTGTGAGTAATTTGCCTGGAGCCCGGCCGTTCGCCACCCGCCGCGGCCCCCTCCGCCCCGGGGTGCGGCACCGGGGCATCGCATGGATGCTGGGAATGTCAGCGTTCCATGAGGAGGACATTCATGAGCATGCTCGACAAGATCAAGGACCTGATCAAGGGGCACCCCGACCAGGCCCGCCAGGGAGTCGAGAAGGGCGGCGACGCCATCGACAAGAAGACGCACGGCAAGCACAGCGGTCAAGTCGATTCCGCCCAGCAGAAGCTCAATGACCAGCTCGGTGACCACCGGCCGCCCTCCGACGACCGATAGGGCCGTCGGGCGTCCGACGGCCCTATCGGTCGTCGCGACGGAGCGGCAGCCGCCATCTCGGATGGCGGCTGCCGCTCCGTCGCGATGGCGGCGGTGGTGGCGGTCAGTTGTGGCCGAACTTCCGCTCGCGCTTGTGCGAGACGTGCTCCGAGATTGCCTCCACCCCTTCGGGTGTGGGTGCGGTGCTCGTCTGTTCCTTGGGCTCCGTGGTCGTGGCCGCCGAGTGCTCATGGCCGCCGCTGCGGGCGCCACGGTTGTGCCGGCTCTGCTTCTTGCCCATGATCGTGCCTCCTGTGCGGATGTCGGACGATGGGCTGCCTTTCAGACTCGCATACAAGTATAAAGGGTGCATTTTGGGTCATGCGTCTCTCTGTCTGAAGTGCGGAGCGCAGTTGCTCGGGAGCATGCTGAGTGTGTGACCTGGTACGGAGCTGCCCGGGGTACTCCGCTCAGCGCGAGCGGCAAAGCGCCCGCGCGGCTGAAGGACGGCCGTGCACCGGACGAACTGTCCCTGGTGCTCGCCCAGGCCGTCGTGAGCGGGGTGGAGTCCGTGGGCGGAGAGGCGGGCGGCGTCTTTCTGCGCTCCCTCACACCGGGACTGCTGCGGCTGGCGGTACTGGCCGGGCTGCCGGGACCGCTCTTCCGCCCCTGGTGGCGGATGCATGTGAACCGCCCGTTCCCCGTGGCCGAGGTCTTCCGCACGGGCCGCGCGGTGCACCTCGCCGACGCCGAGGAGGCCATGCGCCGCTTCCCGCAGCTGATGGCGGGCCTGCCGTTCCCGTTCGGCTCCTTGTACGTGCCGGTCCTCAGTGCCGGCGAGCGGGTCGGGGTCCTGACGGTGATGCGCCCGGCGACCCCCGGCAGGCCAGTGGGAACCGTCGAACGGCGCAGGCTGCGGAGCGTCGCCGAACGGCTCGGCGCCGCACTGACGGAGCTGGAGTCCAGCGGCACGAAACCGCGGTGGGACGAGGAACCGCTCCCCGTGCAACTGCCCGCCGGCAGCTCGCCGCCGGTACGGATCGGCCGCTTCGACTGGGACCTTGCCAGCGGCGCCGTCGGCGCCGACGCCGAGCTGTGCGGGATCCTCGGCACCGAACCCGCCGAGTTCCCGGGCACGATCGACGCACTGGCCGCGCAACTGGCGCCGGAGGACGTGTACGGCCTGTGGGCCCTGGCCCGTCAGGCGGCGGGGTCGGGCGGTCCCGTCGTACGCAGGATGCGGCTGCGCGGCCCCGACGGCCGCTCGCACTTGCTGGAGGTCTCGGGCCGCCGGGACGACGGGGCCGGCGCCGGTACGGCGAGTCACCTGACCGGCTTCCTGGTGGACCTCGGCATCGGCCCGGTCGTCCCCGAGGCGGCCGACCGGCTGCCGCGGGGGATCTTCTCGCTGGACCGCTTCGGCCGGATCACCTACCTCAACGACCTGGCCGAGCAGTTCCTCGGCCATGCCAGGTCCGAGCTGGTCGGGCGGGTGCTCTGGGAGGTACTCCCGTGGTCCGCGAACCCGGCGTACGAAGACCATTACCGGGCCGCGATGATCTCCGACGACCCGGTCCACTTCCTCGCCCGGCGTACCCCTCCCCCCTGGCTCGCGGTCTCCCTGTACCCGGGGCACGAAGGGCTGACGGCTGTGCTCACCCCCACCGAGGAGCCCTCCTACACTCCGGGGCCGGTCTCCTCACCGAGGCTGGGGCTCGGTTCCCCTGCCGACCGTTCCGCCGCGCTCTACCGGCCGGTCGCGCTGGCCATCGCGCTGACCGAGGCCGTCACGGCCCGCCAGGTGTCCGCCGTGGTCACCGAGGAACTGCTGCCCGCATTCGGCGGCAGACAGCTCGCGATCTACCTGCTCAAGGAGGGCCGCCTCTACCTGGAATGGGAGACCGGCTTCCCCAAGGGCTTCCTGGACGGGTTCGACGGCGTCGGCCTGGACGCCCGCATCCCCGGCG
This sequence comes from Streptomyces sp. NBC_01260, assembly GCF_036226405.1. NCBI lineage: Bacteria > Bacillati > Actinomycetota > Actinomycetes > Kitasatosporales > Streptomycetaceae > Streptomyces > Streptomyces sp. NBC_01260. The sequence continues at coordinate 7,777,509 of NZ_CP108464.1, forward strand.
TGGAGACACTCACCTCCGGCCGCCCCATCTTCTTCGAGTCCATGCAGCATCTGAGCGCCGCCTACCCCGGCATCCCCATGGACGCCGACGTCGGCGCCCGCGCCTTCCTGCCGCTGATCGCCTCCGGACAGCACGTCGGCTCGTGCATCCTCGGCTTCGACCAGCCGCGCGGTTTCAGCCCCGAGGAGCGCACGATCCTGACCGCGCTGGCCGGCCTCATCGCCCAGGCACTGCAACGGGCCCAGCGGTACGACAGCGAGGCCGCCCTCGCCCGCGGACTCCAGGATGTCCTGCTGCCGCACCGGCTGCCCGTCGTCGACCACGTCGACACCGCCGGCCGCTACCTCGCGGGCACCCAGGGCATGGACGTCGGAGGCGACTGGTACGACGTCATCGAGACGGGCGAGAGGCTGTCCCTGGTCATCGGGGACGTCCAGGGACACGGCGTCGCGGCCGCCGCGACCATGGGCCAGCTGCGCAGCGCGGTAAGGGCCTTCGCACTCAGCGGACACGATCCGCAGGAGGTGATGAGCGGCACCAACCGGCTCCTCATCGACCTCGACCCCGGCCAGATCGCCAGCTGCTGCTACATCGTCCTGGACCCGGCCACCGGCATCGCGCAGGCTGTGCGGGCCGGACACCCGCAGCCCGTACTCCGTCACCCGGACGGCACTGCCGAGGTCATGGACCTGTCGGGCGGAGTCGTGCTGGGTGTCGACCCTGACGCGTCCTACCCCGTCAGGGAACTGCACCTCGCCCCGGGCGCGATGCTCGCCCTGTACACCGACGGCATGGTCGAGCAGTCGGGAACGGACATCGACGTCGGCATCGAGCGGCTGCGCCGCACGATCGCCGACTTCGGCCCGGCCCCGATGGCCGACACGGCGGACCATGTGATCGGGCGGGCCAGACAGGCCCCGGACCGGCCCGACGACATCGCCCTGCTGCTCGCCGCCCGCTGGTACGACATCGACGGCGGGACGGCCCGGAGCCGGTGAGCGGCACGCCGTACCCTCCGGGGAGCCAGGACGCGTGTCCTGGGTGCCGCTCGCGGCAGCCCGCCCTCAGCGCCGGCGTGCGTTCGGGGCGGGAACGAGACGCACCGCGGTGTTGAGGACATGGTCGATCACATCGCGCGAGGGGTTGTCCGTCAGATTGCTGAGCAGTCGGGCCAGCGTGTTGAGCAGGAAGGGCGAGCCCATCACGTACCGGTTCAGGATCGGCTGGAACCCCGACCGGCTGAAGACGAGATCGGCGGCCGTGTTGCCGAGCCGGTAGTAGCGCCCCCAGCGCCGGTTCATCTCGACCGGGTAGTGGTGCAGCGCCCGTTCCCGCCGCGGGCCCGGGGGCACGGCCAGGCCCAGCGCGGCACTCTGCGCCGCGACCTCCCCGGCCTCCAGCGCCTGACCGATGCCCTCACCGTTCCACGGACTGATCATGCCCCCGGAGTCGCCGACCAGGAGGAGGCCCCGGGTGTACAGCGGATGACGGTTGAGGCCCAGTGGCAGCGCCGCGCTGCGGACGGGCCCCTCGGCATTGTCCTCACGGAGCCCCCACTCGGGAGGTGTACGGGCCAGCCACTGGTCCAGCGTGGCCCGTAGATCGGGCTTGCCGTGCCGGCGGTGCGGGATCGCGCCGAGTCCCACGTTGACGCGCCCGTCACCCATCGGGAAGATCCAGCCGTACCCCGGCAGGAAGCGGTCGCTCCCGGGGAAGCGGAGGTCGGCCCAGAGCTCCAGGAACTCCTCCCGGGAACGCTCGGGGCTGCGGTAGTAGCGGCGGGCCGCCGTGGCGATCTGGCGCTTCGTGTCCCGCTGCAGCCCCATCGCGAGGGCGAGCCGGGCGGAGGCGCCGTCGGCGGCGATGACGACCGGCGCCCGGTGCACCACCGGCGGCGCCTTCCCGGACACCGCGCTCACGCCGGTGATCCGTCCGGCCCGGTCGGTCACCGGCTCGGTCACCTTCACGCCGGTGCGCAGCCGGGCCCCGGCGGCAACGGCATGGCGGGCCAGGATGTCGTCGAAGTCGTGACGGCTGCGGGTGAGACCGAAGTCCGGGTAGCCGCCCAGCGCGGGCCAGTCGATCTGCACCTGCCGGTCCCCGGTCACCCAGCGCATCCCGCGCGACCGCGTCCAGCCCGGTGCGTCGATGTCGATGCCCATCCGGATGAGCTGGTGCACCGCACGCGGCGTGAGGCCGTCCCCGCACACCTTCTCCCGGGGGAAGCCGGACTTCTCCAGAAGCAGCACGTCCACGCCCGCTCGGGCGAGGTGGAAGGCGGCGGACGAGCCGGCCGGTCCCGCCCCCACCACGATCACCTGGGCCTCCTCGGACCGGCCGGCGGGCTGTTCGTCCGGCAGGGACTGGTCTGCGTGCGCTTCCCGCATCGGGAACCCTTTCCTGGGACGGCCGGAGCCGCCGGGGAAGGCGGCCCTGTACACCGACATCCTGCCGGTTCGCGCCGCTCCGCGGCAGGGTGATCATGAGTGCGAGGTGTGTGGGCTCTCGGCCCGTTCGGCGTAGCCGCCGCAACACAGATCGGGGCCGCACGGAGTGCGGCCCCGAGGACGACGGAAGGACGACGACGGAGTCAGTACGGCAGCGGACGCCCGGACGGAGTACGCAGATCGAGCGGCGGCGGCCGTGACGGAAGCTGGGGACGTCTGACAACCCTGATGCGGCCCACTGCCACCACCTCCTGTCGGTCACCCGACCTATGCCCGGCGGTAGGCCGTTCACACCCCCGCGGGCCGGTGATCGCTTTCCGTAACCGCTGCCGGCCTGCTCCGGCGGCCCGTGGCCCGCGTCGGCGAACCCCGCGCCCGTCACCACGACGGCGACGATCCGGTCATGCCCGGCGGTTGCCGCGCCGGTGGACGGGTGCGCACCGGGCGGGGGCCGCATCACCCGGTCGGAACGCCTCCACCGGCTCCCGGGCGGGGAGCCCGGTCCCACACGGTAGGACCCGCTCCGCGTTCCGACCCCGGCAATCCGTGTTAAACCTGAAGATGTGTGTGGTACAGGTCGGTTCCGGGCGTGGTTTCACCGCTCCGCCCGGCGGCCGCATCGACACGATGGCGGACGCCCGGGCGGTGACGAGCATGCCACCTCCGAACCGGACGTGAAGCGGTCCTCACCGGTCCGGAGGCTGCGTCCCCTCTTCGGCGCCCGCACCGTGGCCGGTCAGGTCTTCTTCATGACGCTGGGGATCGTGGTGCTGATCGTGTCGAGCGCGGTCCTCGCACTGGTGCTCCAGGGGAGACGCGACAGCACGCACGAGGCCGAGGCCCGTTCGCTGAGCGTGGCGGAGGCCTTCGCCCACGCACCCGGCACCGCGGTGGCGCTGGACAGCAGGAACCCCACGGCCGTACTGCAGCCGCTCACGGAGGCCATCCGGGAGCGAACCGGAGTGGGGTCCATCGTGGTGGCCGGGACCAACGGGATCCGCTACACCCACCCCGACCCCGCACTGATCGGCAAGCACATAATCGGCCCGTACAAGGAGGCCCTGGCCGGTCACAGCTTCACCCGGACCTCCACCACGAGCCGCGGCCCAGCGGTCGTCTCGGCGGTTCCCGTCACGCGGCCCAACGGCTCGGTCGCCGGACTGGTGTCCGTGGGCATCACTGTCGAGACCGTGAACGCCGTGGCCGAACCGAGCGTCCCGTTCGCCATCGTTACCGCGGTGGCCGCGGTGGCCCTCACGACGGGTGCCGCGGCACTGGTGAGCCGTCGCCTGGGCCGCCAGACCCGCGGCCTCGGCCCGGCCGAGATGACACGGATGTACGAGCACCACGACGCGGTGCTGCACGCGGTCCGCGAAGGGGTCCTCATCATCAGTGGCGACCACCGGCTGCTGCTGGCCAACGACGAGGCCCGAAGGCTCCTCGGACTGCCCGCCGACGCCGAAGGCCGCGCGGTGACGGACCTGGGACTGGAGCCCCGGACGGCCGAACTGCTGGCCTCCGGCCGGGTCGCCACGGACGAGGTGCGGCCGGCGGGCAACCGGCTGCTGGCCATCAACCTCCGCCCCACGGGTGAGCGCGGCGGACCACCCGGCGTCGTCGCGACCCTGCGGGACACCACGGAGCTGCAGGTCGTCACCGGCCGGGCGGAGACCGTACGGGGGCGCCTGACGCTCCTCTACCGGGCAGGTGCGCGGATCGGCACCACGCTCGATGTCACGACGACGGCGCGTGAGCTCGCGGAGGTCGCCGCACCGGGATTCGCCGACTGCGTGACGGTGGATCTCGCCGACTCCGTACTGCGCGGGGAGGAACCGGAGCCACCTTCCGGCGAGGTCATGAACATGCGCCGCACAGCCGTCTGCTGCGCCGACACCGATCACCCCCTGTACCCGCTCGGCCGCGTCATCGGATTCGTGCCCACCGGCCCCGAGGTCATCGGCACCAGCGGCGGTCACACCTGGATGGTGCCGGACCTGACCGCGTCCTCGCAGTGGCGGCAGCCCGACCCCGAGCAGGCCGCGAGAATCCTGGAGTACGGATTCCACTCGCTGCTCTCCGTACCGCTGCACGCGCGTGGTGTCATCCTCGGCATGGCCAACTTCTGGCGCGCGCAGAACGAGGAACCCTTCACCGCCGAGGACCTGTCGTTCGCCGAGGAGCTGGTGGCCCGGGCGGCCGTCAGCGTCGACAACGCCCGGCGCTACACGCGCGAGCACGAGATGGCGGTGACCCTGCAACGCAGCCTTCTCCCGCGCGGTGTTCCCGAGCAGAACGCCCTGGACGTCGCCTTCCGCTACCTGCCGGCGCAGGCCGGGGTGGGCGGGGACTGGTTCGATGTGATCCCGCTGTCCGGCGCGCGGGTCGCCCTGGTCGTCGGCGATGTGGTCGGGCACGGTCTGCACGCCGCGGCGACCATGGGCCGGCTGCGCACCACGGTGCACAACTTCTCCACGCTGGACCTGCCGCCCGACGAGCTCCTCGGCCACCTCGACGAGCTCGTCGCCCGGATCGACCAGGACGAGCAGGCCGACGGCGGCGTCGCGGTCACCGGGGCCACCTGTCTGTACGCGATCTACGACGCGGTCACCGGGCGCTGCTCGATCGCCCGGGCCGGCCACCCCGGGCCCGCCCTGGTACTGCCCGACGGCACCGTCGAGTTTCCCGAGATTCCGGCCGGCCTGCCACTGGGGATCGGCGGAATGCCCTTCGAGACGGTCGAACTGGAGGTGCCCGAGGGAAGTCGTCTGGTCCTGTACACGGATGGTCTGACCGAGCGCCGCGACCGCGACGTCGATGACAGTCTGGAGCAGCTGCGCCGGGCTCTGGCCAACCGCGACCGGACCCCCGAGGAGACCTGCGACGACGTGCTGGAGACCATGCTGCCCACCCGTCCGGGCGACGACGTCGCTCTGCTGGTGGCCCGCACCCGCACCCTGGACCCGGCCCGGCGCGTGCAGTGGGAGGTGGCCCCCGATGCCTCGGCCGTCTCGGGCGTCCGCAAGGAGGCCACCCAGTGGCTCGCCGACCAGGGGCTCGACGAGGAGGGGTTCGTCACCGAGCTGATCCTCAGCGAGCTGGTCACCAACGCCATCCGCTACGGCTCCGAGCCGATCACCGTGCGGTTGCTGTACGACCGGGCCCTGATCTGCGAGGTGTCGGACTGCAGCAGCACCTCGCCGCATCTGCGCTACGCCGAGACGACCGACGAGGGCGGGCGGGGGCTGTTCCTCGTCGCCCAGTTCGCCGAGCGCTGGGGGACCCGCTACACCGCGCGCGGCAAGGTGATCTGGTCCGAACAGACACTTGACGAGCCGGAGCCACCACCTGAATAGGGCCGCACCGGCGGCGACGCGGGGTCCGGCAGCAGCTGCCGGACCCCGCGCCGTTCGTTCATCTCATGAGGGGCGTCACGGGAAGGACACCACGTTCGACGGGACGGTGGAGGTCCCGGATGTGGGTGATCCGGTGTTGTTGATGACGTGTTCGTACTGGCCCTGGCCGCCGAGGGAGACGACGAGCAGGTCGTGGAACTTCACTCCGGGCTTCACCGGTGCCTCGAAGCCGTGGTCCTGGCGGATCGTCGGGTCCACGTTGAAGTAGCAGTAGCTGCCCAGCCCCCAGCCCTCGTGGGTGGTCACGGAGTCGTCGACCTTGTAGGCCGCGAACCCCTTGGTGCTGCCGTTCTGGACGGCGGCCTGGTTGGGGGCGTCGTACGCCTTCTCGTTCTGGAAGAAGATCGTCTTGCCCCTCTCGCCGGACCAGCGCACGTCGTACTTGTTGAAGTGTTCGACGAACAGGCCGGTCGCCAGGACGTCGTCGCCGTTGACCTGGAGGCCGTAGTCGGCCCGGTTGGTCTCCCAGCCGATGCCCTCGCCGTGGTCCGCGCGCCACAGCCAGGTGTGGTCGACGATCGTGTCGTCGTTGTTGATCACCATGCCGGTGGTGGCCTTGCCCGCTCCCGCGCCGCCGACCCGGATGAACACGTCCTGGACGGTGGTCGGGTTGGCCGCGTGGTCGGCCGAGGCGCCGTCGGGGCCGACCTGGACCAGTACCTGGGAGTTGGCCGGACCGGCGTCGACGAGCAGGCCGGCGAGTTTCACCCCGTCCACGTCAGCGACCTTGATGGCCGTGACCCCGTTGTCCGGGATGATCGTGGCCAGACCCAGGCCCAGTACGACCGTGTTGGCGCGGTCGATGTTGATCGTCTGGTTCACGTGGTAGATGCCCGGCGTGAACAGCAGGTGCAGGCCCTGCTGCACGGCCGCGTTGATGGTGGCGGCCGAGGCTCCGGGCTTGACCACGTAGAACTGGCTCAGCGGGATGGACTCGCCCTGCGGCGTGCCGTTCCACGAGACGCCGCGTGCGTTGGTGCGCTTGGCGGGGACGAACACCTTGTAACTGTTGCCGTCCAGGTAGAGGAACGGCTTCTCGCGGGAGACCGGGGTGTTGCCGAGTGTGGTGTACGGGGGGTTGGGGAAGCTCTGGGCGGGGGCGCCCTCGACGCCGGAGAACGTCATGTTCCAGACGCCGTTGCCCCAGCTGCCGACCGAGCTGTCGCGGGTGTACCACTGTTGCTGCGAATACGGGCCGACCTGACCGTCGATCTTGCTGTCGGCGATGTACCCTCCGCTGGCCCAGCCGTAGCCGTTCGGCGCGAGGTTGAGCCCGCCCTTGACGTGCATCCGGCGGAACGGGGCGGCCTGCGAGACGGCCCAGCGGTCGGTGCCGCTGACCGGGTTGAGTGCCAGGTTCTCCGCGGAGCGCCAGAAGTTCTGCGTGGCGTTCCCGTTGAACCAGCCCGCGTCGACGGTCACGTCACCGTTGAACGTGGTGTCGTCGGGCTTGAGACCGAGACCGGCGATCGAGGTGTAGAACCCGATCTGCGCGTTGAGGTTGTTGTACGTGCCCGGCTTGAACATCAGCGCGTAGCGGCCGGTGCCGAACTGCGCCGACTCCTGCTGCTTGAAGATCTCGTCGACCTTGGCCTGGATGTTGGGCGTCGAGGGGTCGAAGACCAGGACGTTGGGGCCGAGGTCGCCGCCGCCGGGAATCTGCGGGCCGCCTCCGCCGCCGGTGGTGCCGAAGACCTGGAACTCCCAGAGCGAGTAGCCGTACTGGGTGGCCCGCGCGGTGCCGGTCAGCCGGACGTAGCGGGCGGTGCCGGAGACGTTCAGGGTCTCGTTTCCGCCGGGACCCGTGGTGGTCGAGTAGGCGGTGCTCCAGGTGCTGTTGTCCGTGGAGAACTCGACCTTGTAGCTCTTGGCGTAGGCGGCCTCCCACCTCAGTGCGATCTGGCTGACCGAGGCGGCGGAGCCCAGGTCGACCTCGATCCACTGGGGGTCGGCGGCGGCGCTCGACCAGCGGGTGCCGTTGTCGCCGTCCACGGCGGAGGTGGCGGGGGTGCCGTAGTTCTCCTGGCTGGAGGCGGTCACCGTCTTGCCCTGGGAGAGCAGCGAGGGTGCGGCGCTCGCCGGGGCCGACGGGACGAAGGCCAGGAGTGAGATGACGAGACCGGCGACGGCGGTCAGTACGCCGGTGCGTCTTCTTCCGGTCGAGGGCACGGGTCTGTGGAACACGGGGGGTGCGTACATGGGGAAGTCTCCTGAGTCGCGGTACGGGTGCACGACACGAAGTCGGAGAGCGCTCTCTCCGGCCGATGGGGATACTTCTCCCTTGGTTCCCCACGCGTCAATAGGTGTGCAACACCCGCTTCGCCGGGCGACATTGAGAACAAGAGTTGATGACGGATAGCTCACGATTGACCGAGTTCCGCACGCCTTAAAAGCACCGCGGCCGCAGATCTGGAGCGGCGTCGATTCAGGTGATGATGGTGCGTACGCAGGGAGTGACCGAGGTGAAGCGTGCCGTTGCCACCGCAATCCGACGCTGCCCGGCGGCACCCGTGGCGGGCCGGAGGATCTGGGCACCGGAGGCCACCGCGCCTGTTACCGGACATCTTGCCGCCGTCCCGGGACAGCGGGTGCGCGTGCTCGCTATCCTCCGGGACATGAGCCGTGAGCGTGACACGCGCGGCGCCCTTGACCAGGCGCGACGGTGGTACCGGTGACCGCGGACATGGGCCCCGCGCCGTCGGGCCCCGGTGGCGCGGAGGCATGGAGATCCTTCGGGGTCCGGTTGCGCCAGTGGCGCAGGCGGGCCGGGCTGACCCAGGCCCAGGTGGGCGCCCGGGTCGGCTACGACCACACCGCCATCAGCAAACTCGAGCACGGCAGCCGCCGGACGCCGCTGCCCCTGGCCCGCAGGCTGGACGACCTGCTGACGGCGGGCGGCGACCTGCTCGCCGCCTGCGAGGCGGCCGAGGCCCGGGAAGGCGCGGCAGCCACGGGCGGGGCGGGCGGCGCTCCGCATCCCGCGGACACCCCGGCCCGCCGCGGACCGCTGCCCGGCGAGCCCGCGGGCGGCGCGCTGCTCGCGATGCTGCCACCCGGAACCGAGCTGCCCGCCGGCCTTCCCGCATACGGACTCGTCTGCCCGGCGCACGGCCGGGACGGCTGCGCCGTACCCCCGCTGACCGACGTCGTCGAACTGCACGCCGCCTTCTGCGCACTGGGCCCGGACACCTCGTCCCACCCCGCACTGGACACCGAGACCGTGCACGCGCTGACCGCCCTGCTCGCCGTCTGCCTGCGCGCCGACGAGGAGCGTGCCTGGCCGGGCGCGACGGCCGTCGTGGAACGCACGCTGCACGCCATGCTCCGGTGGATGGCGCTGCCCGCGGCCCCCTACCAGCGCCAACTCGCCCCGCTGGCGGCCGAGTACGCGCAGTCGGCCGGCTGCCTGCGGCTGTTGTGGGGCCGTAACGGCACCGCGATGGCCTGGCTCGACCGGTCGCTGCTCTGGTCCGCCATGGCCGGTCACGTGGGGACCGAGGTCGCGGCACTGAGCGATATGAGCACCCTGGCCCGGCTGGAGGGCGACGGGCCTTCGGCGCTGGCGTACGGCGGGGCCATCCGGCAGGCCGCGGCGGGCCGGCCGTGGGCGGGTGCCATGAGCGATCTGTACCAGGCGCGCGGTCATGCGGTGAGGGGGGACGCCCAGCAGACCCTGAGGCACATCGACCGCGCCCGGTCCCAGCTGGACCGGGTCGAGGAGCGGGACGAGACGGAGGCGCCCTGGCTCTCCGTGGCCTCGGTGCGCCTGCGGGTGGAGTCGGGCGCGGCGGGCGCGCTGCGCGATCTCGCGGCGGCCACCGGGGACCGCCGGTTCGCCCTGCGCGCGGTCGCGGCGGCCGGCACCGCGCTCGGACTGCTGCCTGCCGGGATGCACTCGGCCCGGATGCTGTTCCTGGCGCGGATGGCCGACGCCCATGCCTGCGCGGGCGACCTGCCGGCGGCACAGGCCGTGGCCGGTCCGGTGCTCGACACCACCGAAGTGACGCCGTCGACACTGCTCGGCCAGGAACTGCGCGGGCTGCACGGCAGACTGGCCGCCCGCGGCGGCGGCCGGTCCGAGACCGACGACTTCGTCCGCAGACTGGCCGCGGTGGTCCGCTGAAACGCCGGGGGCGGGGCGTGTGGATCACGCCCCGCCCCTGCCCCCTGATGAGAAATCAGCTCACGTCGAGCGCGACATCGTCCACGACGAAGCTGGTCTGGAGGTAGGCGTCCTCCTTACTGGTGAACCCCAGCGTCACCGTCTGCCCCGCGGCGGAGCCGACGTCGAAGCTCTGCTGGACGTAACCGCTGCTCGCGTCGAGATTCGAGTACGTGGCCAGCGTCCGCGACCCCAGCTTCACGGTGAACGTGTCGTAGGCGGTCGCGTCGCCCGCGGACTCGGCGGTGTCGGTGCGCACGAAGAACGACAGCTTGTACGTCGAGCAGCCCGCCGGAACGGTCAGTGACTGCGAGGCGCTGTCGCTGTGGGTGCTGCCCCAGCCGCCGAACCAGGCCTGGTAGGTGCCGGTGTGCGCGGGCTTCTCCGAGGTCCGGTTGTTGATGACCCCGTCCGTCTGGGTCCACGGCGCCGTGCCGTTCTCGAAGCCGCCGTTGGCGACGACCTGCCGTGCCTGGCAGTTGCCGCCGCCACCGACGACCAGCGAGTAGGTGGTGGTGTGGGTGGCGGTGCCCGTTGCGGTCACCGTGAGTGTGTAGGTGCCCGCGGCGGTCTGCGCCCCCGCCGAGACGGTCATCGTCGAGGAGGACCCCGACGGCACGGTCGCCGGCGCGAAGGAGACGGTGACCCCGCTCGGCGCACCGGAGGCCGTCAGCCGGACGCTCTGTCCGGAACCGCTGGTGGTGGCCGTCGACACGGTCGCGGTGGCCGAGGCACCCGGCTGGACGTTTCCGGAGACCGGGTTCACCGAGACGGAGAAGTCATCGGCCGGCGCCGTGGTGCCGACGGCCGTCTTCCACAGCGTGTAGGCGACTCCGTCGGCGCTGCGGTCGAGAGCGGTCGCGTTGATGTTGCTGGTGGTGTCGCACGACTGGTGGTAGCACGGGTCGTACGAACGGCCAGCGGTACCGCCCCACTTGGCTGCCTGGGCCGAGGTCTTGGTGTCGCTCGCGCCGGTCGCGTAACCCGAGGTGGCGATGCCGCCCTGCTGGAAGGAGTAGTCGTCGGAGCGCCCCTGGCCCTCCACGTTCTCCTCCGGAGCCAGGCCGAGCGAGGCCCAGTACTCCTTCATCGGGGCCGAGGCGGCCGAGTTGAGGTTGTTGATGAAGTAGCCGCCGTTGGTGGAGGCGACCATGTCGAAGTTGTAGTACGCGCTGATGGCGCTGCGCTGGGCGGAGCTGAGCTGCCCGACGTAGTACGCGGAGCCCTGCAGGCCCTGCTCCTCGCCGTTCCACCAGGCGAAGCGCACATGCTTGGTCATCGTCGGGTTCTGCTGGGCCAGCGTGAGGGCGTTCTCCAGCAGGGTGGCCGAGCCGGAGCCGTTGTCATTGATCCCGGGCCCGGCGCTGACGCTGTCCAGGTGGGCGCCGAACATCACGGTCCGGTCCGTCGGACCGCCCGGCCAGTCCGCGATCAGGTTCTTGCCCGCGTAGGTGCAGCTGCTGCAGGTCTGCTCGCTGACGGTGTAGCCGGCCGCCTGCAGCTTGCCCTTCACATAGGCGAGCGAGGCGGTGTAACCGGCGCTGCCGGCCCGCCGGTTGCCGCCGTTCTGTGAGGCGACGGTGCTGAGCTGCGACAGATGGGACTGCACATTGGCGACGCTGATGTCCGGAGGCGTGCCGCCCGGAGTGCCGCCGCCGTCATTGACGGTCAGGGTGTACTGCGCGGTGTGGTCCTGGGTGCCGGTGCCCTTCACGGTGAGCGTGTAGGTCCCGGGCGCCGCGGCCGACGTCGTCGAGACGGTCATGGCCGAGGTCGCACCGGACTGCACGGCGGAGGGGCTGAAGGAGACGCTCACACCGCTCGGCTGACCGGTCGCGGACAGGTTCACCGTCTGCGCGTTTCCGGAGCTGACGGTCGTCCTGACCGTGGCCGTCACCGAGTTGCCCGGCTTCACCGAGCCGGCGGACGGGTCCAGGGACATCGAGAAGTCGTTGTTGCCGCTCGGGGTGCAGGTCGGGTCACCGCTCTGGGCGGGGACACTGACGGCGTCCCAGGCCGCCTTCGCCCGGTTGAACAGCACGCAGGTGGCGTCGAGGGTCTTGGCCGAGGTGAGCGTGGCCGTGCGGTAGCGCTTGTACGTCATGCCGCTGGTCTTGAGCAGCATGCCGCCGTAGAAGACCTTGCCGGCACTCTGGATGCCCACGCCGGTGACCGAGGAACTGTTGCACGTCGGGCTGGACGGCTTGCCGCCGCCGGGACTGGAGCCCTCGGCCAGCAGGTAGAACCAGTGGTTCAGCGGACCGGCCGCCGCGTGCTCCTCGGTGCTGGGTATGGAGGAGCTGTAGCAGTTCGGGTCGCCGATCTGCCCCGGGTTGTACATGATCCGGATCGGCCCGTTGCCCACGAGGTTGATCTTCTCGCCGACGGTGTAGTCCGGGTCGTCGTACGGGGCCGGCTCGTTGGTGTACGCCTCGGTGAGCGCCCCCATGATGTCGCCGGTGGCCTCGCCGAGACCGGACTCGTTGTTGGCCCCGCCGGGCGTGTACTGGTCGATGCCGTGGCCGAACTCGTGGCCCACGACGTCCATGGCCCCGATCCACTGGTTGGCGTTGTTGTGGCCTATGGAGATGGTGGATCCGTCCCAGTAGGCGTTCACGTCGTTCAGCCCGACCTTGACCGGCCAGCTGCGGCCGTTGCCGTCGTGACCGTTGCGGCCCAGCCAGTCGCGCAGCATGTCCCACTCGTGCTGCGCCGCCCACATGACATCGACGCAGCCGGTCTCCTTGCTGGAGGCACTGCCGGTGCCCCAGGAGTCGGAGGACTTGGTGAACACGCTGCCCGTGCTGTAGTCGGCGCAGCTCAGCCCCGGCCTGGCGGGGTCACGAAGTGAGTAACTGCCTCCCGAGGACGTGGTGTTGATGGACAGCGGGGAGGGCCCGTTCCACTGGCTGTTGCCGGTTCCGGCCTTGACATCGTCATAGCTGTCGAGCACCGCGCCGGTGCCCGCGTCGACGAAGACGTGCAGATGGCTGGGCGCCTTCGCGGTGCGGCCGGTCAGCACGGTCTCCCAGGCCAGCCGGGACTTCTTTCCGGTGGCCCGGACGACCAGTCGGTGACTGTCCACCCGCTCCACGGATTTCAGCTTCTTGCGCGCGGCAGCCTCGGCCTTCCCGGCCGAAACGGTCGCGGTGGTGGGTACGTTGATGCGTCGGGAGACCGCCGACTGCGCGCCGCGGACCCGTCCCTTGGAGTCCGCCACCACGACGGCGTCGCCGCCGACCACCGGCAGGCCGCGGTAGGTGCGTTGGTAGGCGATCGAGTAGAGCCCGTTGACCCAGGGGGTCACGTTCTGCCGTTCGTAGCGCTCCTCGGGCCCCTTCGCCAGGGCGTCGAGGCCGCTGGCGGCTGCCCGGTCGGCGGCCGACACAGCAACCGCGAGCGGGGTGGGGGCGGGGGGAGACGGTTCCGCGGAAGCTGACTGACCACTCGTGGCGACCAGCATTCCGGCGAGGACGGCCAGGGTTGTCCCGGCCGTCATCGGTCTGCGTTTCATCGAGGCTCCTCGGTTCGTGGGGACCTCGATCACGGGCGGCGGCGTGGGGAGACGCACCCGCCCACGCGGCGGCCGTCGGCCGTCCGCCCAGGTGGTGTCCGTGATCGAGCGACCGAACACTCACACGTCGCCATGACCTCGTCAACGAACTGCGGCCGCCTCGAGGGGAGTTGGCAAGTCTGGTCAAGTCGCCCTGGTGGGATCGCACAGCGAGCACACAGGAACGCCGGGGGGCGGTGCGGTGGTTGGGCGGCTCGCGAAAGACCGGCGCCGTGGAGTGCCGGACGCCGGAGGGCTGCGAGAGGGGTGGACGGATCCGTCGAGCGGGGTTAGTATGCACCCGCGTTGCATGATCATGCAACGAAAACATCCACCGTAACTGTATCACCTGTCAGCCAATTACGCAAGCCGTCCTGATGTTCCGTCACGTGGCCGACTCCGGCCCGCCACCAACGAGGAAGACGACAGCCATGACTTCGGGAACAACCACCGCAGCGGCCGCCGGTACCTGGCAGCTGGGCGACCTGACCGTCAACCGCATGGGCTTCGGCACCATGCGTCTGACCCAGAACGGTGCGGCGCTCACCACCGACCGCACCCCGCACGACCGGGACCGGGCCATCGCCGTGCTGCGCCGCGCCGTTGACCTCGGTGTGAACCACCTCGACACCGCGGCCTTCTACTTCTCACCGATGCGCTCGGCCAATGAGCTGATCAACCGGGCGCTGGGCCCGTACCCCGACGACCTGGTCATCACCACCAAGGTCGGCCCCGGCCGGGGTCCGTCGGGCGACTGGCTGGACTGGGCCCGGCCGGAGGACCTGCGCGGCCAGGTCGAGGAGAACCTCCGTCAGCTCGGCCGCGACCATCTCGACGTGGTGAACCTGCGCATGAACGGGCCCGCCCCGATCGCCGACAGGTTCGGCGCACTGGCCGAGCTGCGGAAGGAGGGGCTCATCCGCCACCTGGGGCTCTCCAACGTCGGGGCCGACCAGATCGCCGAGGCCCTGCCCATCGCGCCGGTCGTCTGTGTGCAGAACCGGTACGGCATAGCCACCCGCCGTGCGGACTCCGACGAAGTGCTCCGGATCTGCGGGGAGCAGGGCATCGCGTTCGTGCCGTTCTATGCCATCGCCGGCGAGGGCCGCGAGACCGGGGCGGCCGCGGCCGCCGAGAGCGAGGCGGTGTCGGCCGTCGCCGGCGCCCACGACGCCTCGCCCGCCCAGGTCCGGCTGGCCTGGACGCTCCAGCGCGGCCCGCACGTACTGGCCATCCCGGGCACCGGTAACCCCGATCACCTCACCGAGAACGTGGCGGCGGCGGCCCTGCGGCTCACCGAGGCCGAGCTGCGGCTGCTCACGGAACTCGGGCAGGACGCCGGCTGATCCACGCCGTCGGCCGCCGTGGCGGACGGGAGCCACCAGGCCGTCACCGGCTTCCGGACCCGGATGCCGTCCGGGGCCCCGGGTGAGGCCGCGTCGAACGATCCCCGGCCGGCCCGCGTACCGACGTAGCATGATTCTCATGGAGCAGCGCGAACTGGGCAGGACCGGACGTGGCGTATCGGTCGTCGGACAGGGCACATGGCAGCTCGGCGGGGACTGGGGCGAGGTGCGGGAGGCCGATGCCTTCGGCGTGCTCGACGCGGCCGTCGAGTCGGGCGTCACCTTCTTCGATACCGCGGATGTGTACGGGGACGGCCGCAGTGAACAGCTCATCGGCCGCTATCTGAAGGAACGTCCGGACGCGCGGGTCCTCGCCGCGACGAAGATGGGCCGGCGCGCCGAGCAGGTGCCGGAGAACTACGTCCTGGACAACTTCCGCGCCTGGAACGACCGCTCGCGGTCCAACCTCGGCGTCGACACCCTCGACCTCGTGCAACTGCACTGCCCGCCCACCGCCGTCTACTCCTCGGACGCGGTCTACGACGCCCTCGACACGCTGGTCGCCGAGAAGCGGATCGCCGCCTACGGGGTGAGTGTCGAGACGTGCGCCGAGGCGCTGACGGCCATCGCCCGCCCCGGTGTCGCGAGCGTCCAGATCATCCTCAACCCGTTCCGCCTCAAGCCGCTGGACGAGGTGCTTCCGGCCGCGCGTGCCGCCGGTGTCGGCATCGTCGCGCGCGTGCCGCTCGCCTCCGGGCTGCTCTCCGGCAAGTACACCGAGGACACCGTCTTCGCCCCGGAGGACCACCGCACGTACAACCGGCACGGGGAGGCGTTCGACCAGGGCGAGACCTTCTCCGGTATCGAGTACACGACCGGGGTGGCCGCGGCGGCCGAATTCGCCGCACTCGCTTCTCAGGGGGCGACTCCGGCGCAGACCGCACTGCGCTGGATCATCCAGCAGCCGGGCGTCACCAGTGTGATCCCCGGTGCGCGTTCGGTGGAGCAGGCCCGCGCCAACGCGTCCGCGGCCGCGTCGGCGCCGCTGCCGCAGCAGACGCTCGACGCGGTACGTGACCTCTACGACCGCAGGATCCGCGCGGCGGTTCACGGCCGCTGGTAACGGACGGGGCTACCGGCCCTCTTCGGGCGCCGGTGACTCCGCACCGCTCGTCGAGGTGAGGTCGTCCGGGGTGGTGGCAGAACTGGAATCGGGGGAGAACAGGCTCATCCCCAGGTACACGGCGGCGAGGAAGGCGACCGTGCCCGCGATGGCGCTGGCCACTCTCGGGCGGCGTCTTATCGCCTCGCGGGTGGTACGCCGCCGGGCGTTCCTGGACCGGCCCGCCGCGCGCCGTCCGTGACCGCCGGCCGCCTGGGGCAGCCGGTAGGTCGTCGGAGCCCCGGAGTCCTCACCGGGCCCGGAGCGGTGCGGGGCCGGTGAGGGCGGCGGCGCGTAGGGCGCGGCCGGTGCGCGCGGGGGAGCGGGCCGGTGCATCGGCAGCGGCTCCGCCTGCCCCCGCCAGGCCTCGCTGTTGAACCAGTCGGCGACCTGCTGGGCCGTCGGCCGGTCCTCGGGCTGCTTCGCGAGCAGTCCCAGCAGGTACGAGTCGAAGGCGGCGGACATCTCGACCCCGCGCCGGCGCAGTGGCACGGGAGGTGTGTCCACGTGCTGGTAGAGGGTGGCGGTCGGGGTGTCCGAGCGGAACGGCGGCTGACCGAGCAGCAGTTGGTAGATCACGCAGCCGAGGGAGTACATGTCGGACGCGGCGTCGGCCGTACGGCCCAGGGCCCGCTCCGGTGCGAGGTACAGGCTCGTGCCGACGATGTGGCCCGTGGTGGTGAGCGCGGCGGAGGGATCGTCGACGAACTGGGCGATGCCGAAGTCACCGATCTTGACGGCGCCCTCCGCGTCCAGCATCAGGTTTCCGGGCTTGATGTCCCGGTGGACTATGCCCTGCCGGTGGGCCGCGGCCAGCCCGGCGGCGGCCTGGCCCGCGATGCGGGCGACCTGTTCCGGGTCCAGCCGTTCCTGAGCCAGCAGCAGATCGGCGAGGCTCCTGCCCTCGACGAGCTCCATCACGAGGAAGAGCCGGTCCTCCCAGGACCCGAAGTCGAACACCGCCACCAGATGCGGATGGCTCAGCCGGGCGGCGGTCTGGGCCTCCAGCCGGAAGCGAGCGGTGGCCGACTCGTCGGCGTGCTCCCCCAGCAGCAGCTTCACGGCGACGGCCCTGCCGAGGACCTCGTCCGTGGCGCGCCAGACCTCGCCCATCCCGCCACGACCGATGGCGGATATCAATCGGTACCGACCAGCAACCAGCACCTGCGCACACCTATCCAATGTCTCGGGCCGAGGACCGCTTCGACTGCCGCGGCTGCGACCTCATCGGGAACAGACGGGGTGGGGGACACGCAGCAAGATCAGGATATCCGGCGCGCGGCCTCCGGACGACCGTCGGCCGGCGTCGGAGCGGATCAGGGCAGCAGCCATGCGCAAGCGGCCTGCGCGCTGAACTCGCCCTGGCCGCCGGGGAAGAGCAGATCCGCCGCCGCGAACGCCGGATCGCCGGCCGTCGCCGGGACGTAGGGGACCGCGATGCAGCGCATGCCCGCCGCCCGAGCCGCCGCGGCGCCCGGCGCGGCATCCTCCACCACCACACAGCCGGCCGGTGGGACGCCGAGGCGCCGGGCCGCCTCCAGGAAGACGTCCGGTGCCGGTTTCCCGTGCGCCACCTCCTCGGCGGACACGTACTCGGTGAGATACGCGCCGAGGCCGGTGCCCTTCAGCACGGTCTCTATCGCGGCCCGTGGCGAGCCCGACGCCACCGCCATGGCGACGCCGCGCGCGTGCAGCATCTCCACGAACTCCCGCATCTCGGGGAAGGCCTCGGTCGAGGTGCGCGCCAGCTCCAGATAGATGGCGTCCTGACCCGTCAGCAGCTCGTCGACGGAGGCCGCGATGCCGTACTCGGTGCGCAGCACGGTCAGCGCCTCGCGGTTGCTGATTCCGAGAAACCGGGCGTTCTGCTCCCAGGTGAAGTCCGGTACTCCGTACCGCTCCAGCAGCAGCCGCGCCGACTCGTAGGCGTTCGGCTCGCTGTCCACCAGCGTGCCGTCCAGGTCGAAGAGGACCGAAGGGGGCTGTGCGCGTGATGAGTTCATGGCGGCCATGCTCTCAGCCGCTGATCACTCCGGGCCACCCGCCGCCGCCCGGCCCACCGATTCGACCAGGGGCAGCAGCCGGTGCGGCACCCGCTCGCGCAGGGCCACCTCGGTCCGGGTCCTGACCACGCCCGGCAGCTGGATCAGCTGCTGGATCACGTCTTCCAGATGGCCGTTGTCCCGGGCCACCACCCGGGTCAGCAGGTCGCCGCCACCCGTGGTCGAGAAGGCTTCGACGATCTCCGGCACGGCGGCGAGCGCCTCGCCCACATCGTCGAGATGCCCCTGCGTGACCTCCAGGTGCACAAAGGCGAGCACCGGGTGGCCGAGCGCGGCGGGCGAGAGGGACGGTCCGCTGCCGGTGATCACACCGTCCCGTTCCAGCCGGTCGATGCGGGCCTGGAGGGTGCCCCGGGCGATGGAGAGGATCCGTGCGTACTCGCGCACGGAGGTGTGCGGCTGTTCGATCAGCAGCCGCAGAATCCGGGTGTCGAGCGCGTCCACCGCCATGGTCCGCCGGCCTCCTCCTGGTACGTCGGTCGGGGCAGCGACTGTACCAATGGCGCACCGGCGGGCCGCCGTCCCGTACTGGCCCGGGGCGGCGGCGGGACGTCAGAACTGCACGTCGGAGCAGGCGTAGAAGGCGTTCCCGGTGTCGGAGATCGTCCAGACGCCGAGGATCAGGTGCTTGCCGGACTTCTGTGGCAGCACGCCCGAGTGGCTCACGGTCGAGCCGGGCAGCCGGCCGCCGAAGGGGACGGTGAGGAACGGCTGCGGGTCCAGGTCGGCCCGGGTGAGCGGCTTGGCCGGGTCGTAGCCGTCCTTGGTGATGTAGTAGCGGAAGTCGGTCGTGGCGTGCCGGGCCTCGATCCGCCAGTTGAACGTGTAGTTCTGACCGGCGGTGACCTGGGTGGCGGGCCAGGCGCCGCCCCGCGGGTCGTCGAGTTCGGAGAACCGGCCGATGCCGCCCGAGCAGATGTGGCCGTCGGCCGGTCCGCGGGTGGGGAAGCCCTTGGGGCCCTCGACGCTCGGGGGCTCCCACTGGATCTGCCCGCAGTGCTTGACGGTGCCGATCCCGCAGAGCTGCTGGCGGCTGATGGGGGAGTCGGTGTAGCCGTGGCTCTGGGCGCTGCCGGAGGTGGCGAACAGTGCCGCACCGGCCAGGCCGAGCCCGGCCAGTAAGGAGGTGATCCTTCTGCGCATACGTAGCTCCTGGAGATGTGGGGTGATGTCCGGAGAGTTCTGCGGTCTAGACCAAGGGTGAGCGTAGTCATGTCAACCAGGCGTGTCCATACCGTCCTGAGCGGGCTGCTGCGGGGTCCCGCCGAGGGGTGGTCCGTGGAGGCCCCATGTGCGGTGGGCGCGACATCGGGTGGTCCGTTGGTCGGCTAGTGGTGTCTCGAAGGAGCGATATGGCGAGCCAATGGCTCAGCGTCTGGAGCTCAATTTGAGCCAACAGGCCGATGGATGCTCTGATGTACCTGTCGATGGCGCTGCGGACCTCCGCGGCGCCTTTTTCATGCCGGAACACCGAGCCGGCGGCAGAGGCGGGGAGCATTCGTGCTGAAGAGAGCGTTCGTGGCCCGGGACCCGGGGCGGCTGCGGCTGCGCAGCGCCGTCCGGGCCGTCCTCGGCATCGGCCTCGCGGTGGCCGTGTGCGGACTCGCCGGCCACTCGCTCGTCGCCGCCGTCACCGGTGGCCTGGCCGCGCTGCTCGCCCTGTTCACGGTCACCGACACCACGGTCCGCGGCCAGGCCGTCACCACCGCACTGCTGCCCGCCGTCGGCTTTCCGGTGCTCGCGCTCGCCGCCGTGCTGCACGGCCAACCGGTGGCGCGCGGCGCGGCCTTCCTCGCCGTCATGGGGGCGGGCGTGTACGCCCGGCGGTGGGGGCCGCGCGGACACGCACTCGGTGTGTTCGCGTTCATGGCCTTCTTCACCTCGCAGTTCCTCCACACGTTGCCCGGACAACTGCCCGAGCTGTACTCGGCGGTCGCCCTCTCGCTGCTCGCCTCCTCGGCCGTCCGCTTCGGGCTCTGGTGCTACGAACGCCGGCTGACCCCGGCCGCCGTGCCCGCGCCGGTCAGCGGCACCGGTCTGGCGAGGATCACCACCCGCCAGGCGATCCAGGCGGCCGCCGGCGGAACCGTCGCGCTCATGGCGGGGCAGCTCCTCTCCGACCAGCGCTGGTACTGGGCCGTGGGGGCGACCTGGTGGGTCTTCGTGAACACCGCCTCGCGCGGCGAAACCCTGGTACGCGGCTTCCGCCGGGTCCTGGGGACGCTGATCGGCATCCCCGTCGGCCTGTGCGTCGTCGTGCCGCTGCACGGGGCTCCGGTGCCCACCGCCCTCCTGGTGGCGGTCGGGGTGTTCGGGATCTTCTACACCGCCGCGGTCTCGTACACCTGGATGATGTTCTCCGTGACGGTGATGGCCGGGGCGCTCTACGGGGCGCTCGGAGTGCTCGACCCGGCCCTGCTGGCCCTGCGGCTCGGTGAGACGGCCGTCGGTGCGCTCGGCGCGGTGCTCGCGGTGCTGCTCGTGCTGCCGGTCACCACGCATGCCACCACCGACGCCTGGATCCAGCGGGCCCTGCGCTGCGTGCACGCCTGCACCGAGGAGGCCGCCGCCCGGCTCTCCGGTTCGGCGACGGCCGACCCGGCGCCGCGGGTCGCCGAGCTGGAGGCGCTCCTGGGGCGCGTCCGGCTGTCGCTCGCCCCGCTGGTGCACCCGCTGAGTCCGTTGCGCGCCCGCAGGGCGAGGGCCGCACACGTGCTCGCCCTGCTGGACGAGTGCGCCCGGGAAGTACGTGGACTGGCCTCCGTGGCGGCCGACCCGGAAGCCTCTCACGACGCCCGGCTCGCCGCTGCCTGCTGGCGCGTCGAGAGCGCGGTGGAAGCGCTGACCGCCCCCGAGCGGCCGGCCCGCACCCCGATCGCCGTCGGTCTTCCGGCGCACGCCGCCCCGGCGGAACCCGCCCTCGCCCACCTGCACGGCCTGGAACGCGCGCTCGCCGAACTGGCCACGCCCCTGCACAGCCCGCCACGGTCGCCGCTCGTCGCAGCCTGACCCCGTACCCTTTGGTCCAGACCACCTGGGCGCACTGCTACCGTCGCCGCGGAAGATCGCGACGGTCGCCACTGTCGTGATCAGTCGGCGGAGAAAGGCAGTGCGGTGGACAGCAGAAACGGTGCCGGACGGGCATTCATCGGGTCGTTCACCTCGGCGGGCGGGCGGGGAGTCACCGCCGCCGCCGTGGACCAGGAGACCGGGGCGCTCACCGTCCTCGGCGCGACGGATGCCGTTCCGGATCCCTCGTACCTGGTACTGGGCCGGGGCAGGGGCCCCGGCGGCACGGTCCTGTACGCGGTCAGCGAGACCGAGCAGGGCGCGGCCGCGGCTTTTGACATCACCCACGACGTTCCGCGGCCGATCGGCGCCGCCCAGCCGGTGGACGGCGCCGGCCCCACGCACCTGGCACTCGCGGGCGGCCGGCTGGTCACCGCCAACTACGGTTCCGGCAGCGTCACCGTGCTGCCCGTACTCGCGGACGGCTCACTCGGCGCCGCGGCCGGCGTGCTCCGGCACGAGGGGAGCGGGCCGGACACCGGCCGCCAGGAGGGCCCGCACGCCCACCAGGTCCTCCCCGACCCCTCGGGTAACTGGGTGCTCAGCGTCGACCTCGGAACAGATTCGGTACGGATCTGCGCGCTCGACCCGCACACCGGGGTGCTGCGCCTGCACGGTGAGACCGCGCTGCGGCCCGGCACCGGACCGCGCCATCTCGCGTTCCACCCCGGGGGCGCTCACGCCTATGTGCTGAACGAGCTCGAACCCACGGTCACGGTGTGCCGCTGGGACGCCGCCGCCGGGGTCCTCGAACCGCTCGGCGAGACGTCCGTACTGCCCGGCGAGGCGACCGGGGACAGCGCCGGGGCGAGCTACCCGTCCGAGGTCGTCGTCGCGCACGACGGCCGTTTCCTGTGGGTGGCCAACCGAGGGCACGACAGCATTTCCGTGCTCGGTCTCGACGCCACGGGCGAGAAGGTTTCCCTGGTCACCACGGTGAGCTGCGGCGGGCACTGGCCGCGCGACCTCGCCCTCGACCCCACCGGACGACGGCTGTACGCGGCCAATGAGCGGTCCGGGAACGTCGCCTGGTTCACCGTGGACCCGGAGACCGGGATTCCGGGACAGGGAGGCTCCCTGGAGGCTCCTGCGGCCTCCTGCGTGATCTTCGCCTGAGGTCCGTGACCCGCGGGTGGCGGACCGACCGGGTCACCGCCCGCGTCCGCGTCACAGGGGCGGGGCCCGGGTCGCCCCCGGCCCCGCCCCTGTGACGCGGAACGCACCCTGCCGCCGGGCCACCCGGCGGAACGGATCAGTGGACCTGTGCCCCCTGCGCCACCGGGGGAGCGATGCCGAGCGCCGTGGTGTACATCGACATCACCAGCTTGCCGATCGCCGGGTAGGCGCCGAGCGGCTCGGCCGCCGCGCAGCCGGCCTCCTTGACGGCGGAGTCCAGCAGCCCCTCGGCCACCTCGGGACCCACCAGGTACGGGGCGACCGCCAGCTGGAGCGAGCCGGCGTCCTTCAGCTGCGCGGCGACCGACGCGACCGAACCCTCGACATCGAGTGCGGCGGCCATCACGGGCACCGCGAGCCGCGCGGCCAGCAGCATGCCGGTGATCCCGGCGGCCTGCACGGCCTCCTCGCCGCCCACCGTGGCCAGCACGATGCCGTCGGCGGCCGTGGCCACCGTGAACAGCCGCGCACGGTCCGCGCGGGCGAGACCGGCCTCGGAGAGGCGCACGTGCAGCGCCTCGGCGAGGAGCGGGTGCGGGCCGAGCACATCGGTCAGCTCGGCCGGTGCCTGGCTGTCCGTGATCGCTTGGCGTATCCGCCGCACAAGGGTGCTGTCCGGTCCCGCGAGCAGCGGCACCACGACGGCGGCCGGACCCTCGGGCGGAGCGACCTCACGGCCGGCGGCCGTCGCCTGCTCGAAGCGCGCGATGCGCTCGGCGGCGGAGTGTGCGAGCGCGGAGGCAAGAGTGGGGTACTCGGCATCGTCACCGTCGAGGTAACCGATCAGGGCGTTCAGACCGGGCAGCTCGGAGCGGGCAATGCTGATCACCTCTTCGGCCAGACTGCGGCTGGCCGAAGAGGGGGTACCGGGAACGGCGAGAACGAGCGCGGCAGCGCCCTCAGGTGCGACCACGGGCTCCGGGCGGCGGTGCCGTCCGGACTGGCGAGGTCGCGGCATTCGTACAGGCAGGCCGGAAGCGGGCCCAGTGGGGGTGCTCATGGCGCCGCATGCTACTGGTTTTGGGTACCCCACTGCGCGGGGAGGGTCCGGTCGAGCGTTGTCTGTCCGCATTTATCCGATGGGCGGCTTACCGGTCAACTGCCCTGCTCTGTCACCCCTCCGTCGCGCCGTTGATCCGGTCCGGACAACGGAATGCTGAGCAGCCTCGGATGGTGCGGCAGGAGCAGACCACCGGTGGCCAGCGCCTGCGCGATGCGCAGGGAGCCGATCAGGGGATCACCCGAACCGGGGACCGCCCGTGCCTGCGGCAGCTGTCGGGCCAGCTCCTCGCGCAGCGGTACGAGCAACGGGTCGCCCATCCGGAACAAGCCACCCGTCAGCGCCACTTCGCATTCCTCGTCGTCCGCCCCGGCCTTCGGGCACACGGCGGCGGCCGCCTCCGCGATGTGTCCGGCGGCGTCGCGGAGAATGCCTTCGGCGACGGGGTCGTGCGCCGCGCAGGCGGCCACCTCGGGAGCGAACGAGGCCAGGACCGCGGGCCGGTCGGTACGCGGATAGAGCAGGCCCGGCAGTTCTGGCGCCGGGCCGAACACCGCCTCCAGCCGGGCCAGCAGCGCCGGTGACCCGCCGCGCCGCCCGTCGTGGGCGCGCATCGCCGCATCGAGACCGGCCCGGCCGATCCAGGCACCGCCACCGCTGTCGCCCAGCAGATGACCCCAGCCGTCGGCCCGCCGCCACTGCGTCAGATCCGTGCCGAGGGCGATCAATCCGGTGCCGCCCGCGACGACCGCGCCGGGCCGCTGCCCGACCGCTCCGGCGTACGCGGTCACAGCGTCGGCGGCGAGCGCCAGCCGTCGCACACCGAGCGCGTCCGCCAGGGCGACGGGCAGCTCGGCCCGCAGCTGGTCGCCGAGGGTGGCCATACCGGCCGCTCCGATCGCCGCGGCGGCGATCCGGCTTCCGCCGCCGTGCCGGGCCAGCAGCTCCCGGACGGTGGGCAGCAGCTGTTCCAGCAGATGGGCGGCGTCGATACCGGCGGGCCCGGTCCGCACCGGTCCGGCGCAGGCCGCCGTGGCCAGGGGGGCGTCCGAGCCCGCGGTGCCCAGAGCCACCCGCAGCCCGGAACCACCCGAGTCCACCCCGAGGACGTACTCCCCGGCGTCACCCCGTTGTCCGGGGCCGCCGGCCGCAGCCGTCACGGCAGCCGCCGGTCGACCGGCTCGGCGCCCCGGCGCTCCAGCAGCTCATTGGTCCGGCTGACCGGCCGTGAACCGAAGAACCCGCGGTCCGCCGACACGGGGGAGGGGTGCGAGGACTCGATCGCCGGGAAATCCCCCAGCGACGGACCCAGATTGCGGTCGCCGAGCAGCAGTACGCCCTGCTCGGCCCACGGCGTCAGATCGCCGTTGGAGGGACGCGGAAGCCCCAGGTCCAGGTGGAGCTCATGGAAGATGTTCTCCAGGCTGCCGGGCGCCGGGCGGAAGCCGGGTGCCACGGAGGAGCTCAGCCCCACCGCGTGTGCGGGAGTTCCGAGATGTGGGCATTCGGGACGAGAGGTCGGCCTGGCGTGATGACGGTGAGTGAGTGGCTTGATCACTGGACGCAACGTGCCCCCTCGTTCCTGCTGAGTGGCTGCGAGCTCTACTCGAATGGCTTGATGATCTCGATGACGAAGGGTAGCGCCTTGGAGGTGGCTGCCCTGCAAGGGGGCTTCTCCGGTACGTGGTTGAGTAAGCTGACCAGTCATGGCACCACGACCCTTGAACGAGCTTGTCGAACCCGGATGGGCGAAGGCTCTCGAACCCGTAGCCGAACGTGTCGGCGCTATGGGTAACTTCCTCCGCGCCGAGATCGCGGCCGGCCGAACGTATCTGCCGGCCGGCCCGAACGTGCTCCGCGCGTTCCAGCAGCCCTTCGATGATGTCCGAGTCTTGATCGTCGGACAGGATCCATACCCCACCCCGGGAATGCCCATCGGACTCAGCTTCGCCGTGGCCCCCGAGGTGCGAAACGTCCCGGGCAGTCTGGAGAACATATTCCTCGAGATGTGTCGCGACGTCGGTACGCCAAGGCCCTCCAACGGTGATCTGACGCCCTGGACGCAGCAAGGTGTTCTCCTCTTGAACAGAGTTCTTACGACGGCGCCCCGCCAGCCAGGGGCGCACCGGGGCAAAGGCTGGGAGGCGGTGACGGAGCAGGCGATTCACGCCCTCGCGGCGCGGGACAAGCCGCTCGTGTCGATCCTCTGGGGCAACGACGCCCGCAGCCTGCGCTCACACCTCGGCCGGTACCCGGTCGTCGAGTCGGCGCATCCCTCGCCTCGATCGGCGGACCGCGGGTTCTTCGGCTCACGGCCTTTCAGCAGGGCGAACGATCTGCTCACGCAACAGGGGGCCCAGCCGGTCGACTGGCAACTTCCGTAACGGCTGTTCATCCCGTCCTTCCCCTATGGGGTGCCCCTGCACCCCATACCCCACCATTGGGGTAGAAGACGGCGAGCACAGACGCAGACGCCTCTCAACGGATCCAAGACGGAGACATGTCGAGCGTTGCGGGTAGGGACATTGGCTCCGGGCTCCCTGCGTGGATGCGTCTTTCAGTGTCTTTCAGCGGCGTGGGCACCGTTGCACTCCGGTTCCCCCTGTCAAGCACGTGTAGCAAGGATGCGGAGGGGGAGACATGAAGACGAGTGTGCAGGGGTCAAGTTTCTCGCGACCGAGTACGTTGTCGGCGGTCGAGTCCGGTGATCGTCTCGGCTAGGCATTGCTCCTGATTCTCGGGCCGCGTCCGGATGGACGTCGGTCACGGGAGGAGCTTGATGGCACTCTGCCAGTTCAGTTCGAGGGGCTGCTGGATGGCGATGTGCAGGAATCCCATGGCCTCCAGTTCGCGGGCGCGCCGCAATGTTCCGACGTCCAGCGGGCGTCGCGATCAGCCGGCCCTTCCGCCGGCCGGGCATCGCCGCCCGGGCCCGCCGAGGCGCCGCGGCACCTCCATCCTGAGGAGGAAGCCGTTGCCGCGCGTGGCAACGGAATGGAGGGACGTGAAAATGGGTCCGCTTGCGGTGCTGTTCGACATCGATGAAACGTTGGTCCACACCGGCGGTTCGGGGGCTCGCAGCTGGGCGTGGGCGTTCGAGCAACTGCACGGTGTGGCGGCCGATATCGGTCAGCACACCTCGGCTGGTGAGACCGATCCGCAGGTCGGCCGGAAGACATTCCGCGGGGTGCTCGGCAGGGACGCCAGCGCTGACGAGATGGACCGGTTGTTCGCCGCCTACCTCTCGCACCTGGCGGACGACGTCTGGCGGTCCGATGGATACCGGGTCCTGGACGGTGCCGAGGAGGTGCTGCGCCGGATCGCGGACGCCGGGGTCATCCTGGGGCTGACGTCGGGGGCCATGTAGGGCGCGGCCAGGACGAAGTTGGAACCGGGCAAGCTCGGCCGCTACTTCCTGTTCGGCGCCCATGGCTCGGATTCCCCGGACCGGGGCGAGGTGACCAGGACGGCCGTCGCAAAGGCTGCCCGGCTGCATGGACGGGCTCTCGGCCGGGACGAGGTGTACGTAGTGGGCGACACGCCGCTGGACATTGAGGCGGCGCATGCGGCGAACGCGACGGCGATCGGGGTCGCAAGCGGCCATTACGGTGCGAAAGAGCTGCACGCCGCGAAGGCCGACCACGTGCTCCATTCCCTGGCGGACCCGTTCCCGGGCCTGTGACCGGGGGTTGCGGCCGCTGTCATGGAGTGGTGTCCCGCTCCGGGCTCTCCGGGTGGGAACCGGCGGCATTCGACCGCAGCAATGTCTCGATCGTCGTGAGCCGCTCCTCCAGTCTGTCGATGTCACCACGGCTCGCCTGTGTCTTGGACGGTTTGAGCACGATGACCAGATGGCCATCCGGTTCCAGGCTCCCTAGGGCGACATCGTCGACCGTCTCGCCATTCTGCAGCCGCACAGCGTGTTCGAGCTCCGACGGGCGTAGTGCCAGGCGCTTGGACGCGCTCTTGGAGATCGAGCCGTCCTTGATGACGGTCGTCGAGGCGCCCTCCGCGATGAGAGCCACGCGCGAGTCAGCCGCCAGCCAGCGGTTCAGCAGGGCATTCAAGGCGACCAGCGTGACGGCGCCGATCACACCGCCCAGCAGGCTGTTATCACTTCCGATGATGGCGTTCTGCACGACATTGGCGAGGAGGAAGATCACGACGAAGTCGAACGTGTTCAGATTGGCCAGGCCGCGTTTGCCGCTGAAGCGGAAGAGAGCCACGATGATCACGTAGACGAGGACAGTGCGCAGCACCTTTTCCGCGATCGGGACTTGAACCACAAACATGTCATGCCACATGGAGACTCCTCGGCGACGCGGATACTGCGACCGCAACGGGTGACCCATCGTGCCTTGTCCGGGCGGCGATCCGTTGTCTCTACGGCACCTGTCGATGTGGCGGATGTGGCGGATGCGTATGGACGTCGTCGAGGAGACGACACACAGGGGGCCGACCGGCCGGACAGCGCATGACCACGAGGACCGGCGGGGGCGGCCCGCGGGGAACCGCTCGCCTTCGCATATGCGCCGTGCGCAGGATCGGCCGGCGGCCGATGACATCGCGACGGGTGGGCCTCCCTGTAGCCCATCGGAATGACCCGGGGCCGAACGAGGCGCGGCCCCGTCCTCCGGGAGTGCCGGTCCGGCCTAGCGTGAGGGGCTCACTCCCGCGCGACCCGATGGAGCACCCTGTGACCGCGCCTGCCCTTACCGACCTGACCGGAACGTATCTGCTCGACCCCGCGCACACCCGGATCGGCTTCGTAGCCCGGCACGCCATGATCACCAAGGTGCGTGGATCGTTCCACGAGTTCGAGGGCACACTTCACCTCGACGGGTCCGACCCGGCCAAGTCGAGAGCGTCGGTCTCCATCCAGGCCGACAGCATCGACACCGGTAACGGCGACCGCGATGGCCACCTGCGTACGAACGACTTCCTGGACGCCCCCAATCATCCCAAGATCACCTTCACCTCCACCAAGGCCGAGCAGGTGGACGACACGCACTTCCGGCTGACCGGAGACCTGGAGATCAAGGGCACCAGTAAGCCGATCAGTATCGACTTCGAATTCACCGGCGCTGCCCAGGACCCTTTCGGCAACCAGCGGGTGGGCTTCGAGGGCGGCATCACCGTCAGCCGCAAGGAGTACGGCCTGACATGGAACGCCGCTCTTGAAGGCGGCGGTGTCCTGGTAGGGGACAAGGTGGTACTGGAGTTCGATGTTTCCGCGATCAAGCAGGTCTGACGGTACGGACTACGGCGAGGCTTCGAGGGTGTCCCGGCCGGCTTGGCCGCAGAGGGGGGTAGACCCTGGACGTCGGCATGCTGGAGCCCCGTCGGTTACTGATCCTTCCTCATTGACCACGCCGGGCCGCGATCGTCGCAGTGGCCACAGCCATCTGGACGAGCCGCCCCATCGCCGTCCCGAGGCCCTGCTGATGGTCGCCTCGCGGGCCCGGGGTGGAGCCTGCTGCCCGGTGGCTCTTCGTCGGAGCGGCCGCCGCCGCGCCACTGACGCCGGCCGCCAGGTGCGCCGGCCCGCTCATCGAACGGCTCAGCGACGCCAGGCTGCGCTCCCTCCTCATGGCCCGCAGACGAACGGCCCTGCCTCGATCGAATCCCGAGGCAGGCGGTGCGCTCCCGGCTGTGATTTCTTTCGCCCAAAGGATGGCTCGTCGATGCGGTGCAGGGAGCCAGGGACTGATGGACCTCTGTCAGAGATTCCCGCGGATGGTGTGCGGAAGATTCGCCTCTGGGCGCTTTTCACTCCACCTCAATTCCTTCGAGCAGAGCAGCATCGTCAGCGTGCTGCTCATCGGCGTCATGATCGGAGCCATGGGGGCGGGGCGGGCGGCGCGGCGGAGTACCGGCCCGGGGCCGTCATCTGGGCCCGTTCGGATTCCTGGCGATCGGCATCGTCTCCGGTCCGGGAGGCGGGGCCATCCGCGACCGGCAGCCGAGGCTCTCCCGGCGCAGGGGAACATGACCCATCAGAACCAAGCCCCATCCGTTGGGAGTTGGCAGGGCAATGGTGATCAACGAATCCATGGGCATGAAGGCCCACGCGGACGACGTCCTGGCCGGACTGGCGGGTATCCGTTCCGAGCTGGAGGATTTCTACAAGGACCTGCACGCCCATCCAGAGCTGGGCCACCGGGAACACCGGACCGCGGCCCGGGTGGCACAGTGCCTGACGGGCTGGGGCTACCAGGTACACAAGGGCGTCGGCGGCACCGGCGTGGTCGGCGTGCTGGCCAACGGCGACGGGCCGGTCGTCCTCCTGCGGGCTGACATGGATGCTCTGCCGATCCGAGAGGAAACCGGTCTACCGTATGCCAGCGCGGTTACCGCGGCAGGCGCGTCCGGTCGGGAAGTGCCCGTGGCACACGCCTGCGGCCACGATATGCACGTCACCTGCCTGCTGGGCGCGGCGCGGCTGATGTCGGGCTCCCCTGAAGCGTGGCAGGGCACACTCGTCACGTTGTTCCAGCCCGCGGAAGAACCGGGGGACGGCGCCGACCGCATGGTCGCCGACGGTCTCGCTGACCGTATCCCCCGCCCGGACCTCGCATTCGCCCAGCATGTACTGCCCTATCCCGCCGGGCTCCTGGGTACCCGCTCCGGATCTTTTCTCTCGGCGGCGGACAACTTGAAGATCACCGTCTACGGGAGGGGTGCCCACGGCTCCGCGCCCCAGGCCGCGATCGACCCTGTAGTCATGGCTTCGATGATCGTGGTCCGCCTCCAGACGATCATCTCCCGTGAGCTGGCTGCCACTCAGCCCGCAGTCCTGACTGTGGGTTCCGTTCACGCGGGTACGACCGGCAACGTGATCCCGGATTCGGCCGAGATTCAGCTCAACGTGCGCACCTACGACGAGGCCACCCGTAAAGACGTCCTGGCGGCTGTGCGGCGCATCGTCAAAGCCGAGTGCGACGCGTCCCGCGCGACCCGGGACCCGGACTACGAAGAGGGCGGCCGTTTCCCGCCGACCGTCAACGACGAGGCCATCACCGGCGAAGTCTCCGAAGCGTTCACCGCGTACTTCGGGGAGCGTGCCCACACCAGTGAACTGCAGAGCGCCAGCGAGGACTTCAGCCGGATCCCGGACGCATTCGGTATCCCGTACACCTACTGGGGCATCGGCTGCGTCGACCCCGAGACCTACCGGGCGGCCGAGCAGCGCGGCACAGTCGCCCAGGACATTCCGGTCAACCACAGCGCCCGCTTCGCACCGGTCCTCCAGCCCACCCTGGACACCGGCGTGCAGGCCCTGGTTGTCGCCTCCCTGACCCGCCTCGCCAACCCCGACGACGAAAGCTCCTGAAGCGGCGCACCCGGCGACGCCTCAGACGCCCGATCCCCAGGTATGGACGATGCTCCCGCCCTCACCTCAGGCGGTGGATCCACCGCAGCCCTGGTTGGACTGGCAGTCCGCCGTGACCGGGGGCATCCCCTATACAGGGAGACACTCAGCACGTTTGGAGGCGGAGATGGCTGAGGGGCTTCGGGAAAGGCTCATCGGTGCCTGGAATCTAGTGTCCTACCAGGAGATTCCGGTGGACGGGTCGGAGCCTTTCGAGCCGCTCGGCCACTCACCACGGGGCATCATCATGTACACCCCCGACGGGTACATGTCCGCGCAGCTCGCCAAGCCCGACCGCCCGGGGTTTGCCTCCGGTGACTGGTTCGCCGGCACTCCGCAGGAGTACGAGGACGAGGCATCCTCCTACATCGCCTACACCGGGCCGTTCCACGTCGACGAGGACGCTCGGACGCTCTCCCACTCGATGTTCATCTCACTGTTTCCCGACTGGACCGGCCAGACGCAGCCGCGTGTGGTGAGCATCGAGGGCAATGTGCTGCACCTGGGCACGGCCTCCCCGATCCAGTCCGGCGGCAAGACCGTCAACTCGGCGCTGCGCTGGCGCCGGGCCGAGCCTCACGGTGGGGGCCGCTCATGAGTACGGGCCGGCGGGTGGTAGTAACGGCCGGAGCCGGCGGCATCGGACTGGTGATCGCCAAGACGTTCGCCGGTAACGGGGATCGCGTACACATCTGTGACGTCAACGAGGGGGCACTGGCGAAGATCGACGATGAGAACGAATCGATCACGACCACGGTCTGTGATGTCTCCGACCGGTCCTCGGTCGAGGCGTTCGTCCGGATCGCTGCGGACACCCTCGGCGGTATCGACGTACTCGTCAACAATGCCGGCATCTCCGGCCCCACGGCTTCGGTCGAGGAGATGGATCCCGATCAGTGGGACGCGGTCCTTGCGGTCAACCTCACCGGAACGTTTAACGTCACGCGACTGTCCATCCCGTTTCTGAGACAGTCCGGCTCCGGGTCATCATCAACATGTCTTCGGTGGGCGGACGCTTCGGCTACCCGAGCCGGAGTCCCTACGCCACCACCAAACGCGGACTCCTCGGGCTCACCGAGACACTGGCCCTGGAACTCGGAGAGGCCGGTATCCGCGTCAACGCGATCGCCCCCGGCGCGGTCGACGGCGAGCGCATCCAGCGGGTACTGCGAAACAGGGCAGAGACCACCGGACGCAGTCTGGAAGAGGTCACCGTCGACGCCCTGAGCATCCAGGCGCTGAAGCGCTTCGTCGACCCTGCGGACATCGCCGCGCCCGCTCTGTTCCTGGCATCGGACAGCGCCCGGTCGATCACCGGCCAGACCATTCCGATTGACGGCGGCTCCAAGTCCGCGCAGTGACCCCACAGCCAGAGACGCGGGCCTCGCCGCAGAGATCAGGGAGTGGTATGACGGACCAACCTCCGAGCCGGCACACCGAGCCGAGGGTCGCGGTAGTCACCGGCGCGGCCAGGGGCATCGGCCGGCAGGCAGCGCTCGCCCTCGCGCGCCAGGGCATCTGGATCGCGGGAATCGACATCGCCGGGCCGGTCAGCCCGATCCTGGACTATCCTCCCGCCACCGCCCACGATCTTGCACACACCGGCGACTTGGTGCGCCAGGCCGGCGGCAGGTGGCTCGCCGTCGAAGCGGACCAGCGCGACATCGACACGATCCGCGCCGTCGCCGACCAGATCGAGCACGAGTTCGGCGGCGTGGACATCGTCTTCGCCAATGCCGGAATTCAGGCGTTCAAGCCGCTCCTGGAGATGAACGACGCAGACTGGCATGATCAGATCGACGTAAATCTCAACGGCACCGCGAACATCCTGCGGATCTTTGCGCCCCGGCTGGTGCGCCGTGGCGCGGGGCGGATCATCGTCACCTCTTCGACCCAGGGCCAGCACGGCACGCTGAACGGATCCGCCTACTCGGCCTCCAAGTGGGCGCTGATCGGGCTGGTGAAGTCCGCCGCCATCGAGCTCGGCCCGTATGGAATCACCGTCAACGCCCTCATTCCCGGATTGATCGACACGCCTTTGACCAGGCATGAGGACCGCTACGCCCAAGCGATCAGCAACGCCGGGGGCCAACCGAACGGAGACCCCCACCAGGACGAGGCGACTGCCAAGCAGCTGCTCACGACCAAGAGCGCACTTGGGGTGCCGTGGATCGAACCGGCTGACGTCGCACCGGTCGTCGTGTTCCTCGCTTCGGAGGACGCACGGATGGTCAGCGGCGCCTCATTCGCCGTTACCGCAGGCGACAGCGCAACCATCACGGCCTGACACCCCCGAACCCGCATCGCAATGGTTGCGCCGAATCGCGTTGTACAGCCTGGTCTTTGACATCTGCGGCATGAGGAGTGCCGTGGCGAGGAACGCCGACGTGCGGGCCATGACGGCCGCCGGCGAATGGCCCTCGTCGGCGTAGGCGCGCAGCGCGATCCGCAGCTGGCCCATCACAGCGGCGGATCGTCACGATGGCGTCGTACCAGTCGCCGCCGACGTCTGCCGGAGGGTGTGCGGGACGGTAGCGGGTCGTCAGTTCCAGCCCGGAAATGCTCGGCATGGACTGGGGAAGCATGGCCGCCTGCAGCCCATTGGCGATTTCGTGTTCCCTGTCGTAGAGCAGTGCACGCTGGAGCGACTGCGCGATGGCGCTGCTCACGGCGGTCAGGACGGTCCGTTCGCCCTGTGTGAAGTGCGACTTGCCGTTGTAAGGACATCGCTGAGGTGGCGGTTTGGCGGCGGCGGTCCATCCGGGCCCTGCGCACTTCCTCCGTCTGCTCGACGGCCAGTAGCTCCTGGCTGGCATCACTGATGATGCCGATGACCCGGACCGGACGGTCGTCGTCGGAGACCACGTTGCCCTGCGTGTGCGTCCAGCGCGGAGAACCCTCGCGAAGGAGTACACGGAAGTAGAGGCTGAAACTCGTCCGCTCCCTCAGGGCGCTCGGTAGCAGCGTTCCGCAGCTGGGTGCTGATGCTTCCATGACGCGACGCGTGGGGCCGTCATGCCTTCCAGGCCGAATACCGTGGGGAGCGGTCAGGTATCGGCTTTGCGCTCGCGGGTCTCCGGTGGTTCGGGTGCGTTGAGGCTGAAACGGATGCCGATCATCCGGATCAAGAAACAGGTCAATGCGGCTCCCAGCGCGGCCGGCAGGCCATAGACACCCCATTCGATGGTGGCGACGGTCACCGAGGCGCCCACCAGGGCGGGGATGGCGTACAGGCCGCTGCGCAGCACCGACGGGACCTGACCGACGAGCGTGTCGCGGATCGTCCCTCCGCCCACCGCGGTGATCACCCCCAGCAGGACCGCGGGCGCTACGCCCAACCCGGACTGCAATGCCTTGCTTGCGCCGATCACTGCGAAAGTGCTCAATCCGACCGCGTCGAGCACGGTGATCGCCGTCCCGATCCGGCGCAGGTGCTTGCTGAGAGCGAAGGCGATCAGCCCCCCGGCGGCGGCGAGCGTGTAAAAGTGCCAGTCCACGAGGGTGGCAGGGGGCAGCGAGTCGATGAGGACGTCCCGGATGAAGCCGCCACCCAGTGCGGTGATCATGCCGAGAACGACCACACCGACCACGTCCAGCCGTGCGGCCCGCACCGCCGTCAGAGCCCCGTTCAGTCCGAAGGCGAACGTGCCGGTCAGGTCCAGGGCGAGCAACGGCGCAGGTTCGGAACTCATACCAACCTGCATACCCCCATGAGACGCTCCGGCTTCGCAGATGCGCCGGGCTCACCCGCACAAGGCACGATCGTTGCACCGGGCCGGCGCTCTGTCAGGCAGACCACGGCGTTACGGTCGGGCCGTCGGCGTCTCTTGTCGGTGCCGGGGGCGCTCGCCGATCCTGGTCTGCGGGAATGGGCGGCATAGGGATGCCTCGCCGCAGGGCTGGTGGGCGGCCAGGGGCGGCCAGAGTACACGCCGCGTACCCTGCGGGACTTCTTCGCCTCGACGGAACTCGCCAACGGCATCCCCATTCACGAGGTCTCCCGCGGGCTTGGGACATCTGTCCATCAAGGTCACCGTCGACACCTATGGACACCTCGTGTCCCGGGGGCCTGGAGCCAGGCCGGGAGATCCTACGGAGCGCCATGCGGTGGGTGCCCCAGGCCCTGTCGGCGCAAGACCATGTTGCTTGTGGTGCTGGATGTGCTGAATGAGGCCCGACGGTGCTGGATCGGTGCTGGATGGGGCCACGCGGAAGGTCGTTTTCGCGGGTGGGAGCGCTGCATTGAACTCTCCGCTTCAACGTGCAGCGGGCGACTTGGGCCATGGAGGACACGGCCTTGCTCCAGAGGATTCAACCGTCCACCGACCTCGGCGTTCTGATCGCCGGCAGAGACCGTGAACGACAGTTCGACCGCGGCCGATTCGGCGATCCAGCTCCGGCCGGCACGGATTCCGGCGGGATTCCCAGAGGTTCATGGCCTGCGCTCCGGATGGGGGCCGCTTTCTCCGCCGGGGGAATGGGCGTCGCCGAACGCCGAAGGCCCCTTCCGGGCTCTGCCACGGCAGGGGGCGAACCGTCTTTCGGAAGTCCCTCGCGCACCGCCGGAAGTCCCTGAGCGATCCCTCGGCGACGAGGCCGGGAGCCGTCTCGGAGAGGTGGGCGCAGGGCCTGCCGGGGCGCGTGCTTCCCGCGCCCGACTGGCCGACGCTGCCGCTGCGTTGTGCGGACGTGGATCGGTTGGCAGGTGGTACACGGGGCAAGAGCGGAAGGAGCACTGTTGTTCGACTGATCGGAACGGAGAACACCCATGCGTGAAGCCACGCAGACGGAGGTACGCCGCGCCTTCGACAGCGGGATGCCGGGTCTACGGCCCCCGCGGTCCGTGATCGTCATCGGGGCCGGCCTCGCCGGGCTGGCCGTGGCCTACGAACTCGCCGCGCGCGACTGCGAGGTGACCGTCCTCGAAGCGGACACCCGGCCCGGCGGGCGCGCCTACACGTTACGGGCCCCGTTCGCCGACGGGCTGCACGCGGAGGCGGGTGCGATGACGCTGACGCCGCACTGTCACTACGCGATGCACTACCTGCGCGAGCTCGGAGTGGAGACGGAGACCGCCGATCTCCTCGACACCACCTTCTCCTACTTCGCCCGGGGCCGGTTCTTCACCCCCGGCCCGGAGGCGGTGGCGGCAGCGGGACTGGCACTCCACCCGCACGAGGAGAAGCTCGGCGTCGCGGGCATGATCGAGCGGTACGTGACCGCAGTCAGCGACAGCCTCCAGCCGGACCTCAGCGCCCCCGACTGGGAG
Organism: Streptomyces sp. NBC_01260; assembly: GCF_036226405.1. Lineage (NCBI taxonomy): Bacteria > Bacillati > Actinomycetota > Actinomycetes > Kitasatosporales > Streptomycetaceae > Streptomyces > Streptomyces sp. NBC_01260. The sequence continues at coordinate 7,813,541 of NZ_CP108464.1, forward strand.
GCCACCGAGCTGCTCGCCCCCTACGACCGGCGATCGGTGCACCAGGTCCTCACGGACCGCGGCGCCTCCCAGGCGGCCATCGATCTCATGGAGCCCATGTTCCTGGAGATGCGCGGAGGCGACCTGAAGACTGCGTCCGCGCTTTCCTGGCTGCGCCACGAGGCGAGCCCGCACTCGCTCGGCAATGCCGACCCCCGCTGGGCGAAGGTGAAGGGCGGCACCGACCGGTTCCCGCAGGCGTTCGCGGAACGGCTCAAGAGCAGGATCCGCTACCGTCGTCCCGTTGTCCGCGTCGAACAGGACGAGGAGCGGGCCCGGGTCACCTACCTCGACCACGGCAGCCTGCAGACCATGGAAGCTGAACGGGTCATCGTCACCGTCCCGTTCAGCGCGATCCGGCACATCGACTTCACCGATGCGGGTCTCTCCGACGCGAAGCACGACGCGATGCGCCGGGTGAAGTACTCGTCCGTCGTCCGGGTGTACCTCCAGATGCGCCGCCAGTTCTGGCCGCAGCGGAACGCGAGCTTCTCCACCGACCTGGCCATACGCTGGATACGCGACGCGACGCCCCAGCTGCCGGGACCCAGGAAGATCATGGAGTGCCTGATGACGGGGTGGCGTGCCAGGGCGGTCTCCGTCATGACGGAGGAGGAGCGCCAGAACTTCGTGCTCACCGAACTCGACCGGATGCTCCCCGGCGCCCGCGACCACTTCGAGACCGGCGCGTCCGTCTGCTGGGACGAACGGCCTTACGCGGAAGGGGCGTACATCCTTCCCGAGCGCGGACACAGCGCCCTGCTGCCAGTGATCCGCAGGCCGGAGGGGCGCGTCCACTTCGCCGGGGACCACGCCGGGTTCGAGCCCAACGGCGGCTCGATGACCTTCGCTCTGGAGTCCGCGGCCCGCACCGTCCTGGAGCTCGGCCTGACCGGTACCCCCTGAGGACGGTCCGGCGGGGCCCGGCCGGGTTCAGCGCAGGAGCGAGCGCAGCACGTCGGCCCCGCCGGTGGTCATGACCGACTCCGGGCGGAACTGCACGCCCCGGACGGCCGCGCCGTGCATCGCGACCAGCTCCCGCCCGTCCGGGCCCAGGCACAGGGCGGGCGGATCGTGGCGGCGCGCAGGCGCTGCGCCGGCCGGGCCGGACGTGAGCGCATAGGTGTTGCGGAAGGCCGCCGTGACCAGTCGGCCGAAGACCTCGACGTCCCTGCCGAGTCCGGTGCCGGTCCTGGCCGTGACCCGCGCGTCCGGCAGGGCGGCGAGCGCGAGCAACTGGAAGCCGAGCCCCACCCCGGCCACCGGGGCGCCCCCGGGCGGCCGCCCCCGCACGAGGGACGCGCTGATCTGCCGGAGCACCGCCATCCGGGGGCTGCCGGGGTCGTCGGGCCGGCCCGGTCCGGAGGCCAGCAGCACGGGCCCCCGGTGCCGCGACAGGGTGGCGCCCGCGTCGGGATCCTCGTACCGGACCACCTCTGCCGGGCCGTGCACCGAGGTCACCATATGGACCAGGGCGGTCAGGTCCTCCCCGCCCGGGTCGAGCACGAGCACCCGGTCGGCACGCGCCGTCGGCGCGCTCATGCCCTTCGTCCAGAACGACGAGAGCGCCGCGTGCCGCCGGACCAAGAGGTCATGAACGGGCCCGTGGGCCTCCGTACCGTCGCCGCCCGGCCCGCCGGCGTCGGGGACGGTGCCGGCAGGCCCGCGGCGCAGGAGGGAGGCCACCGGGGGCGGCTGCGTCGTGAGAGCCGTCAGCAGGGCAGCTGCCTTGGTCCGCGTCTCGGCCGCCTCCGACTCCGGCGACGACCGGCTGCCGATGGTCGCCCCCACCGACAGCCGTGCACGGCCCAGGTGATCGATGTCCAGGGTGCGTATCACCGCCGCGGAGTCCAGCTCCTCGTCGCCCCGGTCGTCGCGGCCCATCAGTGCGAGGAGCCCGCCGTAGTAGCCCCGGCCGGTCGTCTCGTAACGGTGGATGGCCCGGCACGCCTCGGCGAACGGGCTTCCCACCGCCGTGGAGGCGAACAGTGCCCGCGAGAGGGTCTCGCGGGCACTCGCCACCGAGGGGCCGCTGATCCGGCACTGCGTGTGCAGCAGATGGGCCATCCTCCGCAGGAACGGCCCCTCCACCCGTACACCCGGGCCGGCCAGCGCGCACAGTACCGTCAGCTCCGCGTCCACCGTGGTCGCCAGCTCCTCGGACTCCTTGCGGTCGGCGAGGAAGGCGAGCAGTTCCCCGGTGCGCGGCCCGTGGGGCGGATAGCGGTACGTACCGCACAGGGGGTTCATCACCACTCGGCGGTCCTCGATGGCCACGTGGCCCTGCGGGGTCGCCCCCACCAGCGTGGTGGGCCGCTCGCCCCCGGTGTGCACGAGGAACGTCCAGTACGCTCCCGACTCGGTGGCCAGCAACCGCCGGAACAGCTCCACCGCGACCGCCGGGCGGAAGCCGGGCAGCCGGGCGGTGCAGTCGCGCCGGAGCAGGACGTTCAGCCCCCCGCGGGCCGCGTCCGAGGCGGCGAACTCACGTACCAGCCCCTCGTAGTGGGCGTCGTCCGTGGTGAAACCCGCCTCCTGCCACCGCACCGGCGCGCCGCGGCGGCGCGTGAGCGCCTCCTCCGGCAGCACGTGGTGCTCGGAGATCCGCAGGACGCGCAGTGGGGTGTGGTCGTCGTGGCATCGCAGGCCATGCTCGGCCACCTGCCGGAAGGGCAGCAGGGCCAGGGCGCCGGGGCCCCGCGAGGCGTCGGCCGGTCCGGCCTCGTCCAGCGAGCGGACGGTCTCCATCTCCCCGAACAACACCTCCACCGGGCCCGGTCCGTGCCCACCGGCGCGCTGTCTGCGCAGCAGGGCGAAGGGCGGCGGGGCCGTCCCGTACAGACGGTCCAGTACGCGAACGCCGCTCATGCCGGTGACGTCGAAGTGCGTTGGTCCCATGTCCGGTCCCCTTCTCGGCCCGCCGGACGCCGGCCGATCGGTCTGATTCAACTGGTGCCCCAGCGGACAGGAGTTATGGCCTGACGGGCTTCAAGTCGTCCATCAGCAGGGCCACTTGCGGCGGCTGGTCTGATTGCGCGGGCCGGCCGCCAGGTCTGCCCGCGCGCCACCGAGTCACTCGACCGAGTCCCAGTGAGGTGTCATGCGTATCGCGATCATCGGAGCCGGCCCCGGCGGCCTCTACACGGCCGCACTCGTCAAGCGGCTCCGGCCCGCATGCGAGATCGACGTCTGGGAGGCCAACGCCCCCGACGAGACCTTCGGTTTCGGTGTGGTCTTCTCCGAGGGGGCGCTCGGCGGTATCGAGGCGGCCGACCCCCGGCTGTTCGCCCGCCTCGCCGCCGCATGCGAGCAGTGGTCCAGGATCGACGTCCACCACCGCGGCCGGATCGTGCGCAACGGGGGCTACCGCTTCTCGGCGATCGGCCGGCGCGTCCTGCTGAGCATGCTGCGCACGCGCTGCACGGAACTGGGCGTGACCATCCGCTACGGCACGCCCGCCCCCGAAGCGGCCCTGCTGGCCGGGACGTACGACCTGGTGGTGGCGGCCGACGGCGTCAACTCCTCGACGCGCGAAGCCCACCGCGAGGAGTTCGGTACCGAAGGGGGCGAGCGCGGATCGCGGTACCTGTGGCTCGGCACCGACCGGACCTTCACCGCCCTGACCTTCGCCGTCGCCGACACGGAGTTCGGCTCGATGCACGCACACGCCTACCCCTACGCCCCCGGGCTCAGCACGTTCATCGCCGAGGTCGACGACCACGTCTGGGAGGCCGCCGGGTTCACCGGGCGAGGAGCCGGCACGCCGGGCGGCGGCCGGGCCGACGCCGACCGGATCGCCGGATTCTTCGTCGACGTACTGGAGGGCCACCGGCTGCGGACGAACAAGTCGCGGTGGGGGCGCTTCGCCGTCGTCCGCAACCGGCGCTGGAGCCACGGCACCGTCGCCCTCCTCGGGGACAGCGCGCACACCACGCACTTCTCCATCGGATCGGGGACCAGGCTGGCCATGGAGGACGGCCTGGCCCTCGCCCTGGCGGTGGACGAACACGGGGCGGTGCCCGAGGCACTCATCGCCTACGAGGCGGAGCGCAGGCCGGACACGGAGTCCATGCAGCGCACCGCACGGATCAGCCAGGAGTGGTTCGGGGAACTGGACCGGTACACGGACCTCGGCCTGGAGGCGTTCAACGCCCACCTGATCACCCGCAGCGGGCGGCTCACCCAGGACGACCTGCCGTCATGGTCCCCGGACCGCGTCGAGCTGATCCGCGACCGCTTCGCCCGCGCCGACAGCCGGCTGCGCGGGACCGCCGCCCGCTGACCCGGCGCTCACCGCGACGGGCCCCTCGGCCGAAGTGGCCGAGGGGCCCGTCGCACTCTTCACCGGCACCGGGTCACGAGGGGGCGGAGCGCCGTTCGGCCACCGACCTGCCGCCCACGAACCAGTGCGTCGGCGACGCCTCCTCCACGATCACCCGCACGGCGTCCACCGGGGTGCCGAGGGTCTCGTGCACCGCGGCGGTGAGCGCCCGGCCCAGGGACGCCACCTCCTGCGGCGACCGTCCGTCCAGCAGAGTGACGTGGATGAGAGGCATGCCGAACTCCTTCCGATGGGTGCGTGCTGCGGATGAGACGTGCTTCAGGACGACGCGTCCTTCCGGTCGCGCAGGTCCGCGGCGAGACTGCGGCCCGTGTGCGAGTCCTTCGTCCGGGCCAGGTCGGCGGGCGTGCCCTCGAACACCACACGCCCCCCGTGGGCGCCGGCCTCCGGACCGAGATCGACGACCCAGTCGGCGTGCTTGACCACGTCGAGGTCGTGCTCGATCACGATCACGGTGTTGTCGCTGTCCACGAGCCGGTCGAAGAGCTCCAGCAGCCGGCCGATGTCGCTCATGTGCAGGCCGGTGGTCGGCTCGTCGAAGACGTAGACGCTGCCTGTCTCCTTGAGGCGGTGCGCCAGCTTGAGGCGTTGCCGCTCGCCGCCGGAGAGCGTGGACAGCGGCTGGCCCAGGGTCAGGTAGCCGAGCCCGACCTCGGTGAGCAGGGCCAGCCTCCGCAGGGCGGGCGCGTCGTCGAAGAAGCCCGCCGCCTCCTCGGCCGTCATGTCCAGGACGTCGACCACGGTCTTGCCGTCCACGGTGTGGCGCAGGGCCTCGTCGTTGAACCGCCGGCCGTCGCAGCGCTCGCACACGGTGGTGACGGGGTCCATGAAGGCCAGGTCCGTCTCGATGACGCCCTTGCCCTTGCACTCCGGGCAGGCGCCTTCCGAGTTGAAGCTGAACAGGCCCGGCTTCTCGCCGGAGGCACGGGCGAACCGCCGCCGCAGGATGTCCATGATGTCGGTGTACGTGGCCGGGTTGGAGCGCAGGGAGATGCCGACCGACGACTGGTCGATCACGATGGCCCCGGGGTACTGCGCGGTGAACACCTTGGAGATGAGGGTGCTCTTGCCGGAACCGGCCACACCGGTCACCGCGGTCAGCACCCCGGTGGGGATGTCGACCGTGACATCGCGCAGATTGTGCAGGTCGGCGTCGCGAACAGTCAGGGCGCCGGTGGGGGAGCGGTACTCCTTCCTGAGCCCGGGAATGCTCCTCAGCTGCTTGCCGGTAACGGTGCGGGACCTGCGCAGACCGGCCGGGGTGCCCTCGAACGTCACCTCGCCGCCGTCGCGGCCGGCCCCGGGGCCCATGTCGATGACGTGGTCGGCGATCGCGATGACGTCCCGGTCGTGCTCCACGACCAGTACGGTGTTCCCCTTGTCGCGCAGCGCGAGCAGGATCTCGTTCATGCGGCGCACGTCGCGCGGGTGGAGGCCGACACTGGGCTCGTCGAAGATGTACGTCAGACCGGTCAGGCTGCTGCTCAGGTGCCGCACCATCTTGAGCCGTTGGGCCTCGCCGCCGGACAGGGACGTGGTCTGCCGCCCGAGGGACAGATAGCCGAGCCCGACGGACGTGATGCGCTCCAGCGCGGCCCGGGCGCCGGCCACCACCGGCTTGACGGCCGGCGTGTCCACACGGGCGAGCCGCTCGGTCAGCTCGGTGATCTCCAGCGCGGCGAAGTCCGCGATGTTGTCCCCGTCGATGCGCGAGGCGAGGGCCGCCTTGTTGAGCCGGCCGCCGTGGCAGACGGCGCAGGGGCCCCGGGTCACCACCCGTTCGATCGCCTCGCGTTCCTTGCCCTTCGCGTGGTCCGGTCCGGGTTTGACATACCGGCGGGTGAAGCGCTTGACGATCCCCTCGTACTCGTTCTTGTACACACCGTTGCGGCCGGCCCGGTCGACGGTGAACCCCTGGCCGTACAGCAGCAGTTCGCGGTCCTTCGCGGAGAAGTCGCGTAACGGCAGGTCCGGGTCGAAGAGCCCGGACTCGCCGTAGAGCTGCCACTGGAAGGTGCCGACCGCGAACGACGGGAAGCCGATGGCCCCCTCGTTGAGGCTCCTGCTCTCGTCGAGCAACCGGTCGAGTTCCAGCCGCACCGTCGTGCCGAGCCCCTGGCACGCCTCGCACATACCGCGCGGGTCGTTGTAGGAGTACAGGTGGGAGGGGCCCGCACCGGGGCTGCCCGCGCGGGAGAAGAGCACCCGCAGCATGGGCAGGATCTCGGTCATCGTGCCGACCGTCGAGCGGGCGTTGCCGCCGACCTGCCGCTGGTCGATGACGATCGCCGTGGAGAGGTTCTTCATCACCTCGGCGTCCGGCCGCTCGTACTTGGGCATCCGGTTGCGGACGAAAGCCGGCAGGGTTTCGTTGAGCTGCCGCTGGGACTCGATCGCGATGGTGTCGAACACCACCGAGGACTTCCCCGATCCGGAGACCCCGGTGAAGACGGTCAGCTTCCTCTTCGGAATGCGCAGGTCGATGCCCTTGAGATTGTTCTGCCTGGCCTCGCCCAGAACGATGAAGTCTTCGGGGTCGGTCTTCCGGTGAGCCGCCATGTCAGCCCCTTCCATAGCTGGACGGGTGGTTTCCCTGTGGAAATCATTTCATGTGCTCCCCTCCTACCCGGCGACCGCGTAGGCCTGCGCGCCGCGTGGGCTGGCCGCTCCGAGCACCAGGCCGTCGCCCGTCAGGCCGGTGGCGCACACCTTGCTCAGCGAGTAGTCGGGCGCCAGCTCCACCTCGTGGCCCCGCCGCCGCAGCAGCTCCAGCTCCTCAGCCGGCCAGCCGCTCTCCAGCACCACGGTTCCGGGGCGGAACCGGCGCGGGGCGAACGACGTGGGTACGTGGTCGGTGTGGAAGGTCCGCGCCTCGACGGCCGCCTGCGGGCCCATGCCGTGGTCCACGTGGTTGAGGAAGAAGCCCAGGGTCCACTGGTCCTGCTGGTCGCCGCCGGGTGTGCCGAACGCCAGGTACGGCTGCCCGTCCCGCAGGACCATGGTCGGGCTGAGCGTGGTCCGCGGGCGCTTCCCCGGCGCCAGTGTGTTGCTGTGACCAGGCATCAGCGTCGCCATCTGGCCGCGGGTACCGAGGGGGAAGCCCAGCCCCGGTATCACCGGAGAGCTCTTGAGCCAGCCGCCGCTGGGCGTCGCCACCACCATGTTGCCCGCGGCGTCGGTGGCGGTGACGCAGCAGGTGTCGCCGGTGGCGGCGGTCAGCTTCATGATGGCCGGAATGCCCTGCTCCAGCTCACCCAGCCAGGCCGGGTCCGCCGGTGCGGCACTCTCGTCGTGCAGCGGCGGGAGCAGGGGCTCGCGCCGGTCGGGCCGGCCGGGCCGCAGCTCGACGGAGGCCTCGGACCCGATGAGCGCGCGCCGTTCGGCGGTGTACGCGGGGTCCAGCAGGGCTCGTAGCGGCACGTCAGCGTGGGCCGGGTCGCCGTACCACGCCTCGCGGTCGGCGAACGCGAGCTTGGCGGCCTCGACCACCGTGTGCACGTACGCGGCGCTGCCCGGCCCCATCCCGGCCAGGTCGAAGCCCTCCAGCAGTGCCAGTTGCTGGAGGAAGACCGGGCCCTGCGACCACGGGCCCGCCTTGTGCACCGTATGGCCCCGGTACTCCAGGCTCAGTGACCGCTCCAGCCCCGGCCGCCAGGCGGCCAGGTCCGCGCCGGTCAGTAATCCGCCGTTGCGCCGTCCGGTGGAGTCCATCTCCTCGGCCTTGGCCAGATAGGTGTCGATCGCCTCCGCCACGAAGCCGGTGTGGAACGCCTCCGTCGCCGCGTCTATCCGGCCTTCGCGGTCCCGCCCCGACGCCTGCGCCTCGCTGACGACACGCCGGAAGGTCCGGGCCAGTACGGGATTGGTGACCCGCTCCCCGGCCCGCGGGGCGACGCCCCGCCTCAGGTACGTGCGGCCCGACTCAGTCCAGGTGTCGCGGAAGAGTTCCGACAGTGCGCCGATCATGGCCGCCGCCTTGGGCAGCAGGGGGTAGCCCCGTTCCGCGTACCCGATGGCGGGCTCCAGCACGACCTCCAGGGGAAGCGTGCCGTACTCCTTCAGCAGCCGGAGCCAGGCGCCGAAGGCCCCCGGGACGACGGCCGGCAGCAGTCCGGAACCGGGGACCACGGCCAGGCCTCGCTCGGTGAAGGCGTCCACGGTCGCCGCTGCGGGCATCGGTCCCTGACCGCAGATGACGTCGACCCGGCCGGACCCGGAACGGTGGGCGAGGATGGGCACGTCACCGCCCGGCCCGTTGAGGTGCGGTTCCACCACCTGGATGACGAAGGCGGCCGCGGCCGCGGCGTCGAAGGCGTTGCCGCCGCGATCGAACATAGACATGCCGGCGGTGGAGGCCAGCCAGTGAGTGGACGCCACGGCACCACGGGTGCCGTGCAGTTCCGGTCGGAAGAGCACGTGGGAAGTCCCTTTCTCTTCGTACGAGATCTCGGGCGAGTCCGGCGGTCAGGGCCGTCTCGGTGCGTTCATCAGGCCGGACGCGGTGGCGGTGACCCGGCCGTGGACCGTGGCGGCCGTGGCCCGGCCCTCCCGTACGTCCACGGTGCACGAGAGGGTGGCCGGCCGGCCCAGGCCCTCGCCCTGGAGGACCCGGTAGGTGTGGTGGCCGTCGGTGCCGGGCAACGCCTTCTCCCGGGCCAGCCAGGCGCCGAGCCCCAGGGCGGCGGAGGCGCAGGCCGGGTCTTCGGGCATGCCGTATCCGGGTGCGAACACCCGGACACGGGCGGTCCGGCTCTCGTGGTCGTACGCGACGAGCACCGCGTCGGGGCAGTCCTCCCAGACCAAGTCGGTCAGGTCGGCCCTTGCCCCGGCCAGCGCCTCCTCGCGTACCGGCAGGAAGTGGAAGGCCGGTCCGAAGCCGGTCAGGTGCGGTGTCGCGGAGAGGTCGGAGCCGGACAGGCCGCACGCCGCCAGGAGCGGGCGTGGATCCCACTCGGGCCGCAGCAGCGGCGCACCCTCGACGGCCAGGGCGGAGCCGTCGGCCCCGGCCGTCACGGTGAGCTGCCGGCCGCCGCACTCCTGCACCGCCTCGCCGGGCGCCAGCCGTCCGGTACGGACCAGCACACTGGCCGTGCCCACCGCGCTGTGGCCCCCGAACGGCGACTCCCCGGCCGGCGTCATCACCCGGACCCGGTAGGCGGATCCCGGTAGGCCGGGCGGCAGGACGAACGCCGTCTCGGTCAGGGCGATCTCCCGGGCGACGGCGAGCATGTCCCCCTCCGAGAGCCCCTGCGCGTCGGGTACGACACCGAGGGCACAGCCGTCGAACGGGTTGCCGGTGAACATGTCGACGATCTCGTATCCGATCATCGTCCGCCTCCTGCGGTGTTCTGCCGTGCGGTGGCGCCCGTGGTCTGCGGGCGAGGGAGAAGCACCTCCTCCGCGACGGCCTCCAGCACGCGCGGATCGCCCTGGTACGGGAAGGACGCGCGCGGCCAGTGCACGACCAGGTCGGTGATGCCCAGCTCGCCGAACCGGCCCACCGCGTCCCGGTAGGACTCGACGGAGTCGAGCACTCCGCCGACCAGGGCACCGGTCAGCAGGAGCCGGTTCAGCGTGGCCGGGTCGCGTCCGACCGCGGCGCAGGCGGTGTCCAGGCGGTCCAGTTGGCGAGCGATGTCGGGCAGTGCCTTCTCGTAGGGCAGGGCGTCGAAGCGGCCCGGTGGTCCCGCGGTGACCCAGGTGTCCGCCTGCCGGGCCGCCAGCCGCATGCCGCGCGGCCCGGTCGCGGCGACGGCGAACGGCGCCCTGGGGCGCGTCAGGCACCCCGGGTTCACGGGTACGTCGCGGAAGTCGTAGTGGGTGCCCGCGTACGAGGAGACCCGGCCGGTGAGCAGCCGGTCCAGCGCCTCGACGAACTCGGCGAAGCGGTCGGCGCGTTGCCGCGGGGTGCGTTCGGTGGGGTCCACCACCCGGTCGTCCAGGCCGCCCGCCCCGGCACCCAGGCCGCAGACGAACCGGCCCCCGGCGATGTCCTCCAGCGACATCAGTTCCTTCGCCAGCGTCACCGGATGGCGGTAGGTGGGGGTGGCTACCATCGTGCCCAGCGTGATCCGCGAGGTGACGGCGGCAGCGGCGGCCAGTGTGGGCACGCAGGCGAACCAGGGCTCGTCACGCAGCCACCGCCACATCAACTGGTCGTACGTCCAGGCATGGTCGAAGCCGAGGTGCTCGGCCAGGACCCACTGTTCGCGGGCCTGCGACCAGCGCCGTTCGGGCAGGATCACCACTCCGTGACGCATTCGTTCCTCACTCCCTTCCGTGTCGGGCGTCTCCGTGCGGCGACGGCCGGTCAGGGTGCCGTGCTGTGCAGCACCTTCGGTTTGAGCTGCCGGGCCGCGACGTCGATCCGGCTCAGGGCCGCGTGGAAGCCCCTCTCGTAGCGCCGCACCTCCGCGCTCCGCAGTTCGTCGGGGAAGGCCGCGTCCTCCTCCGGCGTGAGGCCCGGGTAGAGCCCGTTGGTCGCGACGTCGAGCGAGATCGCGCGCAGCCGACTCCGTAACTGGTCGACCAGCTCCACCGCGCCGACCGGCGTCCGCAGGGTCAGGAAGTAGTGGTCGTAGAGCAGCGCCTGCGTCTCGGGGCGCGTCGGCGTGGTCTCCGTGGCGGACTCCTGCAGCAGGGACCGGCCACCGGGCACCAGCTTGGCCGCCACCCCCGCGTGCACCGTGTGGTACATCTGGACGGCGTGCTTGAACGCCTGGCCCTCGGGCGTGCCGCCCCACTCCGTCTTCTTGCCCCTCAGCAGTCCCCGTACGGGCACGAAGTCCGGGGCCCAGGTGCCGCTGAAGCTTCGGTGCTGGAGGTACATGCTGGGCCGGATGACCGTGCCGTAGACGTCGGCCGGGCACGAGCTGGTGTAGAGCAGCATCGAGGTGTAGGCGTCGGTGAGGTCCGTCATCACGCGCAGGGACGGGGTGGGATCGGTCCGGGTGCGGGCCTGGTACAAGGCGTGCGCGGTCAGCTGCCAGACGGCGAAGGTGGCCTGGTGCCCCGTGATCCAGCGGAACCAGAAGAGCTGGTGGGAGAAGTCGGTCGTGGACAGGGGCGCACCCGTCCGCCGGCAGACCGTGCTCCGGTCCACGAGGGACTCGTCGGCCGGCAGCACGTCGGGTATGTCGTGCCCGGCCTCGGACGTCGGCGGTTCGGGCAGGGTCAGCGGTTCCAGGCCGTACGGGAAGTCCCCGAAGTCCCAGCCGTCGGGTACGGGCAGTTCGGTCACGGTGCGGTGGACACCCCTGTTCATCGGTCTCCTCCCGGCGGGACGTAGGTGAACTCGAGTTCCAGCCCGTTGACGTCCAGGACGTAGCAGCTCTGCACGCCGTCCGCGTCGGTGACGATGTCGGTGGGCCGTTCCTCGCCGGCGAAGGTGTAGCGGCCGGACTCGTACAGGTGGAACCAGCGGTCACGCCAGGCTCGGAGCTCTTCGGCCGATCCGGTGGACAGGCAGATGTGCTGGAACTGGCGGGTGTTGCCGCCGGGGACGGCGTCGTCGTGCCCGGCGCGTTCGAAGAGGTGGAAGCGCAGCCCGGCCACCGCCAGCTCGGTCAGCCGGGTGATGCCGGGCAGACGGCTCAGAGTGAGCTCGGAGAAGGTGTCAAGGGTCCAGTTCGGCCGGCAGCCGAAGAACTCCTGGTACCAGGCGACGGAGTTGTCGAGGTCGCCCGTCTGCACCCCCACGTGGTGAAGCTCCGGTACGAGGTCGAGGCCCGTCGGTTGCTCTGTCGCGGTCTGGGTTCGAGGCAAGGTACTGCGCTCCTTTCGTTCCGAGAGAGATCGAATCTTCTTCTTTTTCTCATTCAGGCTAGCGATTGCCCAGAAATCCGGTCAGGTAACGAAGGGGAATTCCTGGATTTTTCTGATGTGGTGGCCGGGATGTTATGGGAAGAATTATCAGGGCAGCCCAAAGCAGCAGGTCAGACATCGGTGAAGCGTCGTCAATTCTTGTGAAATTTCCTTGATTGCTTGCCCGGTACCATCCTTTCCGGGGAATACTGGTGTCATGACACAGAATCAGTGGAGCTCAGTGGACGACTACTTCGATTCGGTTCTCGGCAACGAGGACCCCGCACTGGCGGCCGCCGCCCAGGCGCACGTCGCATTCGATCTCCCCGATATCGGGGTCTCCCGGCCCCAGGGGAAACTGCTGCACCTGCTGGCCCGTATCCAGGGTGCCGAGCGCATTCTCGAGATAGGCACCTTCGGCGGGTACAGCACCATCTGGCTCGCCCGGGCGCTGCCCCCCGGCGGGCGGCTGGTCACCATCGAGTGGGAGCGCACGTTCGCCGAGGCCGCCGCCGGCCACCTGGAACAGGCCGGCGTCGCCGACGTCGTCGACCAGCACGTGGGCAGGGCGCTCGATATCCTGCCCACCCTCGCGGAAGCCGGCGGCCCGCCGTTCGACCTGGTCTTCATCGACGCCAACAAGCCCGACACCGCGGAGTACTTCACCTGGGCGCTCGAACTCTCCCGCCCGGGCGGAGTGATCGTCGTCGACAACGTCGTGCTCGGCGGAGCGGTCGGCGAAGCCGGCAACCCGGACGGAGGCGTCCGGGGAATGCGGCGGTTCCACGAGATGCTGGCCGCCGAGCCCCGGGTCAGCGCCACCTCGATCCAGACGGTGGGAGGCAAGGGGTACGACGGGTTCACCCTGGCGCTGATCCTGTCCTGACGCGCCGCAGGGCCTTCGGGGGCGGCGGACCGGACACCGGCCGCAAGCCGCCCCCGAAGGCGGTCCGCCCTGGTACTCATGCCTGGTCGGGTCCGATCAGGTCGGGAGCGGTCCAGCCGTCCAGGTCGTACTCCGCCATGCACTCCTCCGCGAAACCCCGGTAGCCGTCGACCAGGCCGGAGGCCGTCTGGGCCATCAGGAGCTCGATGCGCACGTTCTCGTGGTTGCCCGAGTAGTTGCGCTCGTACAGTTCGTGCCGCCCCGCGAACTCCGTGCCCACCGAATCCCAGATCAGCTTCATCAGCTTGACCCGCTCCACCGAGTCGTATCCGTTCGAACCGCGCATGTACCGGTCCAGATGCGGCCGCAGCTCGGGGTTCTGGAAATCCTTGGCGTGCGAGTTCAGATAGATGAGACCACTGCTGAGATCCTGCAAAATGATCTCGCGCACGCGCGGATATCCGATGGTCATGAACCAGCGGTACGCCATGCCGTAGTCCAGGTTCGGGAGCAGCCCGCCGTCGTGCCACGCATTCGGGTTGTGCGCCATCGCGTCACTGAGGCCCCAGAACATGTTGCGCCAGGCGAGTACCTCGCCGACCCGCGTCTGAATTCCCCGGAAATCCTTCGTCCCGGTCACGTCCAGTCCCTTGAGCAGCAGACCGGCCAGGAAGTCCAGCTTGACTGCGAGCCGGGTGACACCGTGGAACGTCAGCCGGTGCGTGAACCCGGACGTGTTCAGGAAGGTGCCGGCCTTCGCCGTGTCCCCGTAGATGAAGACGTTCTCCCAGGGGATCTTCACCTTGTCCAGGATGAAGACGGTGTCGTTCTCGTCCAGCCGGCTCGACAGCGGATAGTCGAACGGGCTGCCCATGCGGCTGGCGGCCAGCTCGTACGACTGACGGCAGATCAGTTTCACCCCCGGCGCTCCCATCGGCAGCGTGGCCACCAGGGCGAACTCCTTCTTCTTCACCGGCAGGCCGTAGTGCGCGACGAAGTTGAAGTGGGTCAGGGCCGACCCCGTGGCCACCACCTTCGCCCCACTGACCACGAGACCGTCGTCGCACTCCTTCTCGACGTGCACGAACACGTCGTCGACCTCGTCCGGCGCCCGGTGGCGGTCCACCGGCGGATTGATCACCGCGTGGTTCCAGAACAGCACCCGCTCCTGCGCCTCGGCGTACCAGCGCCGGGCGTTGTCGGCGAACTCCCCGTAGTACTCCGGGTTCGCACCCAGCGTCACCAGGAAGCTCGCCTTGTAGTCCGGGCTCCGCCCCATCCAGCCGTAGGTGAGCCGGGCCCACCGGGCGATCGCGTCCCGGTCCCCGACCAGGTCCTCCACACTGCGCGGCACCCGGTAGAACTTGTGCGTGAAGCCGTCGCTGCCCGTGTCGGTGGGCGTGGTCAGCGTGTCGTGGTGCTCCGGGTCGTGCAGGGCGTCGTACAGGCGCGCCGTCATCCGCGCCGTGTTGCGGAACGCCGGGTGCTTGGTGACGTCGTCGACCCGCTCCCCGTACGCCCAGACCTCCCGGCCGTCCCGGATGCTCTCCAGATATTCGTCACCGGTCATCGGCCGGGTCACGCGGCGCGGTGCCGCGTCCGTCCGGTCGCCGGAGTCCGCCGTGCCGCTCACATCGTCCCTCTGCGTCATGTGCGTCAGTCCCTTGTCTCGTCTGTCTCGTCGCGGGCGTGGAAGTGCTCCACCGGGTCCATGCCGTCCAGGCACAGCGACCAGGCGCCGGCGGAATCGTCCGGTGCCAGTTCCGGAAAGGCGCCGCGGTGGAACAGCAGCGGCCGTCCCGGACGGCTCTCGAACTCCTCGACGCTGCCGATGTGCAGCGTGTGGTCGCCTGCGTCGTGCACCTGCCAGGGGCGGCAGACGAGGTGGGCCACCGTGCCGGCCAGCCGCGGATGCGGTCCGCTCTCGTCCACCCACGGCACCGGGCCCGGCATCGGGCGGCCGGCGAAGTGCATGGCGAGGTCGCGCTGCGTCTCGTCGAGGATGTTGACGACGTACCCGCCGTCCTCCAGCAGCAGCACACCCGCACGGCTGCGCCGGTCCAGGGCCACCAGGGCCAGGGGCGGGTCCAGCGACACCGAGGTGAATGCGTTGACCGTCGTGCCGTGGACGATGTCACCCCGCCGGCAGGTGATCACCGTGACCCCGGTGGCGAACTGGCCCATGCAACTGCGCAGGGCGCGCGGGTCGATCGGGCGGGGCGCGGTACGCACACCTCCGTCAGGCATGTTCATGGGTCCCCCTGCTCTCGTGGACGGCCGCCCGGTCCGCGCCGGCCGGTGCCAGCGCACCGGTCAGCAGATCGGCCAGGATGCCGGGGCCGTCCTCGGTCAGGAACGACTCCGCGTGGAACTGGATGGTGGCCAGGGCCGGTCCGCGCAGGGCGATGACCTCGTCACCGAGGCGCTGCACCTGGACGGCCGAGTCGGAAAGGGGCGGACGCAGCCAGTCGTCGTCCGCGCGCGCGGTGAAGCTGTTGTAGAAGCCGGCCATGCGTGGCCGGCCCCACAGCGGGACCCGCAGCCGTCTGCCCTGCGCCGGGTCGGGCAGCCCGGCGACGGGCAGTCCCAGAAGGGTGCACACCACCTGATGCCCCAGGCAGACCGCGGCGAGCGGCAGACCGCCCGCGAGCCGTTCGGCGGCCACCGCCCGCAGGGCGAGCACCCGCGCGTTCGCGGAGTCCCGGGGGTCGCCGGGCCCCGGGCCGAGCAGGACGACGCCCCGGGCGCCGAAGGCGCCACCGGACCCGGCGGGTTCCTCCGCGCGGTACCACGGCACCAGGCGCACCGCGCACCCCAGCGACCGCAACTGGTAGGCGAGCATGGAGGTGAAGCCGTCCTCGGCGTCGACGATCGTGACCTCGGCGCCCACGGCTTTTGCCGGACCGGTGCCGCCGAGCCAGAAGGCCGCCAGCCCGTCGTTGCGCGCGGCCAGCGCGCCGTGCACCGGAGGGACGTCGGCCAGCCCGGCGGCGGGGGCCCGGACGGGAACCTTCGCCGTCCGTCCGCCGGACAGCGCGTCGAGCAGGCCGGACAGCTTGGCGGTGGTCTCCGCCGTCTCATGTGCGGGCACCGATTCCCGCACCACCGTGGAACCCGCCGTCAGCCGGATCGCGCCGTCCGTACCGATGTCCGCCGTGCGCAGCATGATGGCGGCGTCCAGCCGGCGCTGCCCGCTCTCGTGGCCGAGCAGCGCGATGACCCCGCTGTAGTAGCCGCGTCCCTGTGGTTCGTACCGCTCGATCACCCGGCAGGCGTTCTCCACCGGGCTGCCCGTCACGGTCGGCGCCGGCATGGTGGTGCGCAGGATTTCGGTGAGCGGGCGCTCCGAGCGGCCCGAAAGGTAGTACTCGGTGTGCGCGAGCCGGGACATCCACTTCAGGGACGGGCCGCTGACCCGCACGTCCCGGTCGCACAGGGACGTCATCATCTTGAGCTCTTCGTCCACGACCATGTAGAGCTCGTCGGTCTCCTTGGGGTCCCGCAGGAAACGCAGCAGCCCCGGCAGATCCGCACCCGTTCGCGGGTACCGGTAGGTCCCGCTGATCGGGTTCATGTCCACCTGGTCACCGCGGACGCGCACCTGCTGCTCCGGGGTGCTGCCGATCAGGTACCGGTCCCCGGTGAAGACCAGGAACGTCCAGTACGCGCCGGTCTCCGCCGTCACCAGCCCGCGCAGCACCGAGAGCGCGGCAGCCCGGTCGAAGTCGCGGATCCGGCCGTGCAGACTGCGGGCCAGCACGAAGTTGGAGCCCTCGCCGCCGTGGATCTCGCGGTCGACGATGGTGTCCACCGCGGCCGCGTACCCGTCGTCGTCGACGTCGTAGCGGGGGTCCTCCACCCGCGGCGCCCGGTCCGGCAGGCAGTCCAGCAGCCGGTCCAGCGGTACCCGCCGGTGCTCCCGCACCTCCATGGCCAGCAGTGGCTCGCGGTCGTCGGGGTACGCGAAGCCGCGCTCGCGGATCTGCCGGTAGGGGGTCAGCACCAGGGTGCCCGCCCCGCCCGCTTCCCCCGCCGCCGGGCCGGGGTGGTCCAGGCCCAGGGCGTCGAGGTCGTCCGCGCGGCGGACCGGACCGCTCAGGATCTCGACGGGCGCCGCGCGGTCGGCCCCGGGCCGGTGCAGCACCGCGAACGGCCGGCCCGGCGGCGGCAGCAGCGCGTCGGGGGCCCAGACCCGTTCGGCGGGCCCGGGGTCCGCGCTCATGCCGCCGCTCCCACGGGAAGACGCCAGTGAGCCGCGGCGGCCACGGCCTGGACGAGGCTGAGCCGGGGGTCGCACAGGCTCCGGTAGCCGGGGCCCGGCGCCGGGGAACGGCCCGCTCCGTCGCACTCGGAGATGTCGTCGGGGGACGCCTCCAGATGGAGCCCGGCGCACCGCCCGGAGTTCTCCGACACCACATCTATGCACTGCCGGATCTCGGACATGATCGCGTCGAGCTTGCGCGTCTTGAGTCCGTCGGGCGTCTTGACGGTGTTCCCGTGCATCGGGTCGCACATCCACAGCACGGGGTGCCCGGCCTGCTTCACCGCCCGTACCAGCGGCGCCACCCGGGCGACCTGCCCCGCGCCGAACCGGGCGATGAGGGTGAGCCTGCCGGGCGTGCGGTCCGGGTCGAGCACCGCGCACACGGCCAGTACCTCGTCCACCGTGGCTTCCGGGCCGATCTTGCACGCCACCGGGTTGTCCAGTTCGGCCATCAGCCGCACGTGCGCGTTGTCCGCCTGGCGGGTGCGCTCGCCGATCCAGGGCCAGTGCGCGGAAGCCAGGTAGCTGCCGCCCTCCCCGTGCCGCCGGACCTGGGGCAGTTCGTAGTCCAGCAGGAGTGCCTCGTGGCTGGTCCACACCCGGTCCTGCGGCGGCGCGTCCTCGCCGCGCCCGAGCTGGTCGATGGCGGTGACGGCGCGGCGGGCGGCCTTCATCCCCGCGAGGATGCGGGAGGGGTCGGGGGTGCGGGCCGTCCGCTGCGGGTCCGGTGCGTTGACGACCGGGCCCCGGAACACCGGGAGCCTGTCCTCGCACACGGTTTCCCAGTCCTGGGAGCGGGGCTTCGAGAACTGGCCGGCTATCCGTCCGACGCGCAGGACGGGCAGCCCGGAACTCGTGCACATGATGTCCCCGAGCACGTCGAGCATCTCCACCTTGCGGGCGATGTCGCGAGGTCCGCACTCGGTGGTCAACTCCACGCAGTCGCCGGCCTGGAGCAGGCAGAACTCGCCTTCCGAGGCCCGGGCGAGCAGGGCGCCGAGGGTCTTGACGCTGTCGTACGAGACCAGTGGCGGCTCACCGGCCAGGCGTTCGCGCACCTGGGGGAGGAGGGAGGGGTCGGGCCACTGGGGCTGTTGACGGGCGGGCAGCCCGGCCACCATCGAGGCGATCAACGGATCGTGTTCGGCGCCCGGCAAGGGGTTTCGAGACATGCTGTCGGCCTTCGCTATGAGGCGCCCCGTGGGGTGGACGCCTGCGGATGTCTGGAACGGGAGAGCCGCTGACCGGCTGTCCTACGCGGTCTGCCGCGCTTGGTGCGGGCCGGTCAGCTGCCCGGTCAGCTGCCCGGTCGAGCCGAAGTAGCGGATCATGCGGGAGAGGGAGCGGCGGTCGATGTCGGGGTAGTGCAGCCCCAGGCGTTCGAGCAGCCGCGACGTCTTCTCGTTGCCGTAGGTGTTCTCGCCGAGTTCCAGCGCACCTTCCCGGAACAGCGGGACGGCTGCCGCGAGGGCGTTGCTCCCGGGAAGACGGGCCGATTCCTCCAGGCGCGTCAGCCACTCGTCGGCCGGCACCGTGTCCAGCGTGTAGCCGCACTCGCGGACGGCGGCGTGCACCGGGGTGAAGTCGGAGCCACGCGGGTGGAAGAGGTGGAACGTCGCGCCGTCGGCGGAGGGATCGCGGGAGAGGGCGACGACGGCCCGGCTGACGAAGTCCACCGGCAGCAGGTCCGTCGTCAGCTCCTCGGCGGGCGGGGCCGAACCGAGTTCGATGAAGCTCTTGATCTGGCGCCACAGGAAGTCGTCGGCCTGGCAGGCACCGCTGACGCTGTCGCCGGAGATCCGGCCGATACGGTAGACGGTCACCGGCATGCCGCGTTCACGCGCCAGCCGTGCGATCCCCTCGGCCACCCACTTGCTCCGGGTGTAACCGATGCCGAGCCCCTCGCAGGTTTCGGGCACCGCCTCCTCGGTGATCGGTCCGGCGCCCTGGCCAGGGGCGAACACCGCGATGGTCGACATGTAGTGCACCGGCTTGAGCCGCCCCGTGGCGGCGAACTCCAGCACGGACCGCAGACCGTCGACGTTGGCCGGTTTCACCGAGGCGTACGGGAGGACGAAGTTGATGTGCGCCGCCGCGTGGTAGACCACCTGGACCGAACCGGTCAGTTCCGCGTGGTCCGCGTCGGACAGTCCCATGCGCGCGCGGGTGAGGTCTCCGGGCACGGCGCGCACGCGTTCCCAGGCGATGTCGTCCGCGATGCCGTACAGGGCGGCCGTGGCGCGCAGTCGTTGCAGGGCGGCGTGCGAATCGGCGGCGCGTACCAGGCAGTTGACCGTACTGCCTGGTACGGCTGCCAGGTCCCGCAGGAGGTAGCTGCCGAGGAAGCCGGTCGCGCCGGTCAGCAGGACCGCGGTCGCGGCGGCCACCGGGGCCGATTCACGGTCGCCGGCCCGTACCGTGTCCGGCAGGGTCACATCGCCGCGCAGGTCGGCCGCGGGCGCCGTGAACGCCGTGGTGTCGCCGGCGCGCCGTTCCTCGATCCGCGCGGCCATGCCGGAGACGGTGGGGTTGTCGAACAGGGTCCGCAGCGGTATGTCGATGTCGAACAGCCGCCGCAGGCGGTAGACCAGTTCGGTGGCGATGATGCTGTTGCCGCCCAGCGTGAAGAAGTCGTCGTCCCGCCCCATGGACCCGGTTCCCAGCACGTCCGACCACTGGTCGGCTATCTCGTGCTCGGTTCCGGCCCTGGGCTGTTCCGCCGCTCCTGCGCGGTCGTCCGCGCGCCGGTCGCGCAGTTCGCCGGCCAGCCTGGCGGCCAGTCCACCGCGGTCGGTCTTCCCGCTCGGGGTGGTGGGGAGCCGGTCCAGGCGGACGATGTGTGCGGGCAGCATGTAGTCCGGCAGACGTGTGGCCAGCGCGGCCCGCAGCCGCCCGTCGTCATCGGCGCCGTCCCCCGTGACCGCGGCGACCAGCCGCCGGTCGCCCGCTCCGAACCCGACCGCCACCACCGCCGAGCTCTTCACCCCGTCGAGGGCGTCGAGGGCGGCCTCGACCTCGGTGGGTTCGATGCGGTAGCCGCGGATCTTGATCTGGTCGTCGGCGCGGCCCAGGTACTCCAGGTCACCGCGCCCGTTCCACCGTACGAGGTCGCCGGTGCGGTAGAGGAGGTCGCCGCCCCGGCCGAACGGATCGGCGACGAAGCGCAGCGCCGTCTCCTCGGGCCTGGCGTGGTAGCCGGGCGAGAGGTGCGGACCGCCGATGTACAGCTCGCCCGTGACGCCGGGAGGGAGGAGTTCACGGTCGGGGCCGAGGACGAGCAGTCGCATGCCGTCGACCGGACGGCCGATGGCCGGTGCCTCGGGCCACTCGCCGGGGTCACCGGACAGCTCGTGCCAGGTGGCCAGATGGGTCTCGGAGGGGCCGTACATGTTGAGCAGCCGGGCCCGGGGGTGCCGGTCGAAGAACTCCCGGATCTGCGGGGAGACGACCAGGGCCTCGCCCACGGAGGTGACCTCGCGCAGCCCCTCGCACCGCAGGCCCTCCGCGACCGCTATCGCGGCGAACCGCTGGAGCGCGACATAGGGCAGGTACAGGCGCGTGACACCGTGCTCCGCGACGAACGCGGCCAACCGGTGCAGGTCCTTCTGAAGCTCCCCGGGTATCAGGGTGAGCGTGCCCCCGACGCAGAGCGTCCCCAGGATCTCCATCACGGAGACGTCGAAGGAGAGCGTCATGTACTGCAGAGTGGTGCCCTCGGCTCCACAGGGAGAGATCCGGTGCTGGGCGCGGATGAGATTGCCCACCGTGCGGTCCCGGATGACCACGCCCTTCGGGGCACCGGTCGACCCGGAGGTGTAGACCACGTAGGCCTCGTCGTCGGGCGTCCTGGTTCGGCCCGGCGTCGTGAGGTCGGCCGCAGCCGTCCGGTCCGCTTCCCGGTCGATCTCGAACAACCGCGTTCCGGAGGGGAGCTCCGCGTCGAACGTGCTGTCGGTGAGCACGAGGAAGACACCGGCGTCGTCGAGCATGTACGCCACCCGCTCCGGCGGGTACGACGGGTCCATCGGGACGTAGGAGGCACCCGACTTCACGACGCCGAGCAGCCCGACGATCATGTCGAACGAGCGGGGCAGGCTGATGCCCACCCGGCGGCCCGCCCCCGCCCCCTCCTCGCGCAGGACGTGGGCGAGCCGGTTGGCCCGTTCGTCCAGTTCCCGGTACGTCCACGAGCGGCCGCCGTCCGTCACCGCGACGGCGTCCGGTGTGGCCGCCACCTGCCGCTCGAACAGCTCGCCCACCGGCACGGGGCGCGCGGACCGGTCCACCAGGTCGTTGCGGGCCAGCAGATCCCGCTCCTCGCCGTCGGCCAGCAGGCCGAGATCGCGGACGAGGGCGTCCGGCCCGGCCGCCGCGAACCGGTCCACCAGCCGGCCCAGACGCTCGCTCATGCTCCTCGCCGTGGCCTGGTCGAAGAGGTGCGAGTCGTACTCGAGCGTGCCGTGCAGTCCGTCCTCCTCGCGGGCGAACACCACGGAGAGGTCGTACTTCGCGCCGTGCGCCATGTCGCGCCGGACGGTCAGCGGGGTGCCGTCGTGGACGCACTGCGCGGAGGCCGGATCGGTCAGCACGAGCATCGTCTGGAGGACGGGGGTGTGAGCGCTGTTGCGCTCAGGCTTCAGACGCTCGACGACCTTGTCGAAGGGGGCCCACTTCAGCCGCAGCGCGTCGGCGACCTCCTCGCGCGCCTGCCGCAGGACCTCGCGCACGCTCATCGAGCCCGTGACGTCCTGGCGCAGGACGACCATGTTGACGAAGTAGCCGATGAGGTCCCGGGTCTGCGCGTCGTCGCGCAGCGAGACCGGCGAACCGATGAGCACGCGTTCCTGACGTGTCAGCTTGCCGAGGAACACGCCGTACACCGCGAGCAGGGCCATGAACAGCGTCACGCCCTCGCGTTCCGCCAGCCGCTCCAGCCGCTCGGTCACTTCGGCCGGAACACGCAGGGGCACGGTGGCTCCCCGGTGTTCCTGCGCCGCGGGCCGGGGGCGGTCCGCCGGCAGATCGAGCACGGGCAGTTCTCCGGCCAGCCGGTCGGCCCACTCGTCGAGCAGTTCCGCGGTCCTCCTCGGCGTCAGGTGCTCGCGGTGCCAGTGCGCGAAGTCCGCGTAGTCCGGACGGCCGGGCACCGCCTCCACGGGCAGACCCCGCCCGTTCCGGTCGTAGGCGTCGAGGAGTTCCCGCAGGAACACACCGGCCGAGGCGGCGTCCGAGGCGATGTGGTGGATGTTGCAGACGATCGCGCTCTCCTCGCCCGGCCCGAGCGCACAGGTCACCGAGGTCACCGGCCCGTGCTCCAGGTCGAAGCGGACGTTCGCCACCCGCTGGGCGATGGCGTCCAGTTCCTTCTCGCCGCCGTAGTGCTCGACGCGGTAGTGGAAGGCCGTGTCGTCGTCGGAGACGATCTGGAGGAGCCGGGCGTCGCGCAACGTGTAGGTGGTGCGCAGCACTTCCTGTCGGCGCAGCACCCCGGCAACGGAGCGGCGCAGCCGTTCCCCGTCGAGCCGGAACGGCAGGCGGACCAGGAACGGCCCGTTGTACGCCTCCGGTGTGGGGAGGTACTGGTCGATGAGCCAGATACCGCTCTGGCCGAACGAGGCCTCCGTCGCGTTGCCGGTCCGCGGCGCGGAGCCGGCTTCCACCTCGTGCCCGCGGGTACGAGGGCGCCCACGCGCGGTGCGCTCGGCCACTGCTGCCGCGGTGCCCTCGCGGCCGAGTTCCGCGGACGTCAGGTCGACGGCGAACACGGCCCGCAGGACCGCGCTCAGTTCGTCCAGCCGCCCGGGATCGTCGCAGCACTCGGAGAATTTCTGGTCCGGCCCGAGACCGGGCGCCTGGAGCGTTCTCCGCGCCAATTGCAGTATTGCTGAGGTAAGGGGGTTGTTCACGGTTCCGTCGCCCTCCGGAGACGTAACGCGACCGGCGCAGCGCGTGTGCCGGTCGCTGTCGGGAACTCCGTCAGCCGTTGGACGTCGAGGTGCTCCGCGCCTGATCACGGGTCTCTTCGATGAAACGCGCCAGCTGTTCTACCGTGCCGTGCCGGAAAACCGACTCGGTGGTGATTTCGATCCCGAATATCTTCTGTAGACGGGAGGCCAGTTGCACGAAATGGAGGGAATTCCCGCCATGGCCCAGGAAGGAGTCGGTGGTCGAGAAGTCGTCCATTCCAGAAATCTCGATCCAGGACTGCAGGACGACTGCTTCGAGCGGGTTCTGCATAACTGTTCCGCCTTTCTCTTCGGTGGACTTCTGCTTCGGGGTACCGGATGGCCCGGGAAGGATGAGCGCGGTGCGGTCGATCTTTCCGTTCACGTTCGTCGGCATCTTCTCGAGATGACGGAAGGAGGAGGGGACCATGTAGGAGGGCAACTGCTCCGAGAGCCGGCGGACCAGGTCCGAGGGGTCGGCCGGTGTGCCGTCACGGGTGGTGTAGAAGGCGACGAGACGCTTTTCGCGGGTGTCGTCCTCGAACGCCTTCACCGCCGCGTCCCCGATCCCGTCGAGGGCGCGCACCGCCAGGGTGACGGCACTGGTCTCCACCCGGAACCCGCGGATCTTCACCATGCTGTCGGACCGTCCGACCAGCACCACGTCGCCGTCCGCGGTCCGCCGTGCCAGATCGCCCGTGTGGTAGAGCAGCCCGCCGTCGGGTGCCGGGGTGAACTTCTCGGCGGTCAGCTCCGGCCGGCCGGCGTACCCCTGGGCCACGCCGGTCCCGCCCACGCACAGTTCCCCCACCTCGTCGATGCCGCAGGGGCGCATCGCCGGGTCGTACACGTCCAGCGTGACCGCCGGGAGCGGCTTGCCGATCGGCACCAAGGCCCGGCCGTCCACCTCGTCGGCCGACGTCAGCGGGTACAGGGCGGTGATCGAGGAGTTCTCCGTGCAGCCGTAGCCGTTGTAGAGGGTCGCGTCGGTGTGCGCCATGGCTCTGCGCAGGTGGGCGGGGGAGGGGAAGTCGCCGCTGAGCAGCACGATCCGCACGTTCCTCAGACACTCCGGTTCGTGGTCGACCAGGGCGTTGAACAGGCCGCACGGAAGACTGAGCACGGTCGCGCCCCGTTCCTCCACGGCCTCGCGCAGCGCGGGGAGCGACGGCAGTCCGGGCGGCATCGGCAGCAGCGTGGCGCCGTGCAGCAGGGCGAGCCAGATCTCGATGGTCGAGGCGGCGAAGGAGAACGCGGCCGACTGGGTCAGGCCGTCCTGCGGGGTGATGTCGAGGGCGCCGTTGTGGAGGCCCAGCCGCGCCAGTCCGCGGTGCGCGATCCGGACGCCCTTGGGCTTGCCCGTGGAACCGGAGGTGTACATGAGGAACGCGGTGTCCTCCGGCCCGATGCCGCGGTCCGCGTCGCCGTCGTCCAGGTCCTCGCTGCGCCGCACCAGGTCGTGCAGTGCGAGTGCGCCCTCGCGAGCGCCGTGGGGAAGGCCACCCGGGTCGTCGCAGACCACCAGCGACGCGCCGGCTTCGTGCAGGATGCGGCCGACGTACTCCGTGGGATGCGCGGGGTCGAGCGGCACCACGCACCCGCCGGCCTTGAGGGCCGCGAGTACGACGGCGTAGAGATCCGGGGACCGGCCCATGTGCACACCGATGCGGTCGCCTCTCGTCACCCCCTGGGCGACGAGATGACGTGCCATGCGGTTGGCTCGCCGGTTGAGCTGGTCATACGTGACGCGTAGCGTGCCTTGCGCCAGAGCTACGGCCTCGCTGTTGTCGCGCACCGCTTCTTCGAACAGAGCGGTAAGGACAAGAGGAGGGCCCGGTGGTAAATGGGAGGAATTATTTTCCATTATCGCTGATCTCCTCGGCGTGCTGTCCGAAGGAATGGCTTCAGCGATCTCACTGGTGCGTTATGCGAGAAACGCGAGCCGGGGCAGTGGATTCTTCAGCGTGCAGTGCGAAAATATGGTTTCCGCATGGAAATTGATGTTAACCACAGGTCGGTATCAGTGTCAAATGCCTCTGGTGAGGGGCGGTTTGGGCAAACAATTCCGGTACGTCGCACGCGGTCCCGGCCGGAAGGAATCGAGGCAGGAAGCGCTTTCCGGCCCGTGGCGCAGGCCGGACCGATGCAATTACTTGGTACGACGGCTCCCGCGCGGAAGCCGATTAGCTGCTCCTGAAGCGTTACGCTCGGCCGGTTCCGCACCGGCCCATGGACTCCGGTACCCCGGGTTCGGAGCGCCACGCCCCCCGATGGTGTCCTCAGGGCAACCATTTTTCTTCGGCCCCCGCCGCCGACCGTGAGCACGGCTGCGGCACCGGGGCCGGCCGGTGCACCGTCCGGCGGCGCGGCCCGCAGGCGTGAGGCCGTGTCATCGGCGTCGCCCCTTGATATCGTTCAACCTCTCAGCACCGGTAATGCCCCCGTACCGGAAAGCACCCATGACTCCACGAGACGGCTCGATGTCCCCCTGGTCCCCGGAACCCAGCGGTCTGGAGGCGGCCCTGACCCACCTGCAGTGTCTTCTGGTCGCACGCCGGTCACGCGCCAACCCCGAGGGCGTCAACTGGCACCAGTACGACGTCCTGGAACTGCTGCGGGTACGGAGCTCCATGAGGCCCTCCGAACTGAGCGACGCGCTCGACGTCTCCCGGCAGACCACGTCGAAGGCCCTGCGCGTGCTCAAGGACCTGAACCTGGTGACCCAGAGGGCCTTGGGGGAGGACCGGCGCGAACTGAGCACCTCCCTCACCCCCGAGGGGGAGGCGTTCCTTGCCCGGATCGCCCGGGGCCGCCAGGACATCGGGCAGCTCGCCGCCTCCGTTCTGACCGAGGGCGAGGGCGCCCTGTTCGCGGAGTTCTGCGAGAAGGTGGCCGCAGCCATGGAGGCCGAACCCGTACGGTGACTCCCGCCCGGCGCGCCGTTGCCGCCCGGCGGGTCCCTCGTTGCGCCGGGTAGGTGACGGGACCCGATGCCCTGTCCTTCGCGGACGCTCTGGCCGCCATCGGGCGCGCCACCGGGCTGCCCCAGGTCTTCCGCGGTGACAAGGACACCTACCGCGCCGGCCAACTGGCACGGGGCAGGCCGGCCGAGACCGTGGAGCGCGAGACCGGCGCGTACACGTCCCTGGCCGCGCTGGGCGACGCCCGGCCGTCGGACACGGTCCGCCGGGTCACCGGCCGGCATCCGAAGACGTTCGAGATCTACGTGAGGGAGGCCGCCGCGTCGGGCGCCTGGGCCCCGCGTACCCCGTGAGGCGCGGCGCTTTCGGCGAGGCTCCGGCCGCGGGGCGACCGGGTGGCAGAACCCGGTGGTCGCCGCGCGGGAAGTCGCCCATCGCCGCGACGCGTTCGGCAACGGGCGGGCACTCTCCTGCTGATGACGACGGTATGGATCAACCGCCGACGGCCGCCGCGCGGACGCACAGGACATCCGGCAGGTGCGTGATGAGCTGCTGCCAGCTGTCGCCGTCGTCCGCGCTCGCGTACACCTCGCCGTTGCGGTTGCCGAAGTAGACCCCCGCCGGATCGGCGTCGTCCGTGCAGAGCGCGTCGCGCAGCACCGTGCCGTAATGAGCTCCCTCCGGGAGTCCCGCGGACAGGGGCTCCCAGCTGTCGCCGGCGTCGCGGGTGCGAAAGACCCGGCAGCGGTGCTCGGCCGGTACCCGGTCGGCGTCGGCGTTGATCGGGAAGACGTACGCCGTGTCCGCCCGGTGCGGATGCGCGGCCACGGCGAAGCCGAAGTCGGAGGGCAGCCCCTCGCCGATGTCCGTCCAGTTGCTCCCGGCGTCGTCGCTGCGGAACACGCCCCAGTGGTTCTGGAGGTAGAGCCGGTCGGGATCGACCGCGTCCCGGCTGACCTTGTGCACGCACTGGCCGAACTCCGGGTTCGGGTCCGGCAGGAAGACGGCCGACACCCCCTTGTTGGCCGGGGTCCAGCTCTCCCCGCCGTCCGCGGTCCTGAACACCCCCGCGGTGGAGACCGCGACCGTCACCGCCTGTGCGTCCCGCTCGTCGGTCAGGACCGTGTGCAGCCCCTCGCCGCCCCCGCCCGGCACCCATTTCGAACGCGTCGGATGCTCCCAGAGCGGGCGGACCAGCTCGAACGACTCGCCGCTGTCCCGCGACCGGAACAGCGCGGCCGGCTCGGTGCCCGCGTACACGACGTCGGGGGCCTCCGGGCCCGCCGGATGCAGCTGCCAGACCCGCTCCAGCGACGTCCCGGTGAACTCCGGGAATTTCACGGCCGGCCGCTTGGGCTCGATCCAGGTGGCGCCCAGGTCGTCGGAGTGGAAGACGGAGGGGCCCCAGTGCGCGCTGTCGCCGCCGACCAGCAGCCGGGGCACCTCCCGGCGGGTGTCGATGGCGACCGAGTAGATCGCCTGCGCATTGAAGTGCGGACCGTCGAACTTCCACGCGCCGTCGTGCCTGCGGCCGATGAAGAGTCCTTTGCGGGTACCCACGGTGAGCAGAACATCGGTCATGACCGAACCTCCCGAAACGCCGTTGTGCCGGATACCGGCCAGTCTGCACCCGGCCACTGACAGCGCCGCGCAGGACAGTCCGGGGCGCCGCCGCTTCCGCGGCCGTGCCCGGTGCGGAGCGCGAGGGGAAGCGCTCGCCGGCGCGTCGTTGCCGTCGGCGGCGGTGGCGCGCTTCGGCCGGGCCGGGCGGGTCGAAGCCGACGGCCCCCGTCCCGCGACGGCCTCGGTCAGCGGCAGGGTGCGGCCGTGCTGCTGCGCACCACCAGATTGGTGGCCAGGTCGACCCGGGTCGTCGCCGGCTGCCGGCCCCGGCCCAGGTCGAGGACCAGGCGGGCCGCGGTCTCGGCCATCTCTATGAGCGGCTGGCGCACCGTGGTCAGCGGCGGTCCGATCCACCGGGTGAGCGGCAGGTCGTCGAAGCCGACGACGCTGAGGTCCTCGGGGATGCGCAGGCCCAGCTCCCTCGCCGCCTCGTACACGCCGAGCGCCTGCAGGTCGTTGCCGGCGAAGACCGCGGTCGGCCGGTCGGCCTGCCGCAGCAGCTCCAGGCCCGCGGTGTAGCCCGCCTCGTGCTGGAACTCGCCCTCGCGGACCAGCGCGGGATCGATCGGCAGGCCCGCGGTCTCCAGGGCGGCGCGGTAGCCGTCCACCCGGGCCCGGCTGCACATCATCCGGGACGGGCCGCTGATGACCCCGATCCGGCGGTGCCCGAGCGCGGTGAGATGCCGGGTGGCGGCCAGGCCGCCCTGCCAGTTCGTCGTCCCGACCGAGGGGACGTCGTCGCCGGGATCGCCCGCCGGGTCGACGACCGCGTAGGGGATGCTGCGGCTGGTCAGCTGGGCGCGCTGGGCGGCGGTGAGGTCCGAGAGCACCAGGATCACCCCGACCGGCCGGCGGGCCAGCACCCCGTCCACCCAGGTCTGCCCCGGGGTGAGCCGGCCCGCGCTCTCCGAGAGGACCAGGCTCAGCCCTTCCTCCCTGGCGACGTTCTCCACCCCGCGGACGACCTCCATGGCCCAGGCGCTGTCCAGCTCGTGGAAGACCAGGTCGATGAGCTGGGACTGGGTGGTGGAGCCGCGTCTGCGGCGGTAGCCGTGCACCAGCAGCAGCTCCTCCACCTTGGTGCGGGTACCCGGGGCGACATCGGCGCGCCCGTTCAGCACCTTCGAAACTGTCGGAGTCGAGACTCCGGCCGCTCGGGCGATTTCCGCCAGGGTGGCGGTGCCTTCCGACGGTTCGCCGGCAGGCGCATTCTCCTGATGTGACTGGACGTTTGCGGGGCTCATAAAGGGATCGTAGCTTCCCGCGGCCCCGGCCGACGCCTGGGTCAGGCCGGAGTAAATACCGTTCCCCGACCCCTTGACGCACCCGAAACCCGACCGTACCGTTCCGGCAACATTCGGAAGTCACACCGAAACATTCGACAGAGGTGCGGTCATGCGGTCGGGTATTTTCACTCAGGGCACACGTACGGCGAGATGGACCGCGGCCGGCGCCGCCATGGTCATGGCCGGCCTGCTGGCCGGATGCGGCTCCGACAGCGACAGCGGCGGGAGCGCGACCCTCACCGCCTACGTGTACGGGGACGACGCCGTGAAGATCCAGGAAGCGGCGGTGAAGGAGTTCAACAAGACCTCCGACGTCAAGGTCAAGCTCGTCCCCGTCCCCGGCACCGACTACGTCAACAAGCTCCGCAGCGCCATGGGCTCCCCGAGCGCCCCCGACATCTTCTACAACTGGGGCGGCGGCTCCATCAAGCCGTACGTCGATGCCAAGCAGGTGGTCGACCTCACATCGACGATCAAGAACGACCCCACGCTCAAGGACGGCTTCCTTCCGTCGATCGTCGCCGCGGGCAGCCTCGACGGGAAGATGTACGGCATCCCGATGCGCGGCATGCAGCCCGTGATGCTCTTCTACAACAAGACCCTCTTCGCGCAGAACAAGCTCCAGCCCCCCACGACCTGGGAGGACATGCAGAAGGCCATCACCGTCTTCAAGGGCAAGGGCATCACGCCGTTCGCCCTCGGCGGCTCCGACAAGTGGCCCGAGCTGATGTGGATGGAGTACCTCCTCGACCGGATCGGCGGGCCCGAGGTCTTCGGCAGGATCCAGGGCGGCGACAGCTCCGGCTGGGGCGACCCCGCCGTCCTCAAGGCGGCGCGGACGGTCAGGGAACTCGTCGACGGCGGTGCGTTCGGCAAGAACTTCAACTCAGTCGACTACGGCAACGGAGGCGCCCCCACCCTGCTCAACAAGGGCAAGGCCGCCATGCACCTGATGGGCTCGTGGGAGTACTCGACCCAGCTCGGCAAGGCGCCCGCGTTCGCCAGGAAGGACCTCGGCTGGACCGCCTTCCCGACGGTGGCCGGTGGCGTCGGTGACCCGGCGGACGTGGTCGGCAACCCCACCAACTACTGGTCCGTCAACACCCGGACCAAGCACAAGGACGCGGCCATAGCGTTCCTGAAGACCATGGCCGCCGAGTCCTACAGCAAGGCCCTGGTCGACAACGGCGACATCCCGACCACGTCGAACGCCGCCTCGACGCTGGACTCCTCACCCAACCCGCAGTTCGCGCACGACCAGTACACGATGGTCCAGAAGGCACCGAGCTTCACGCTCTCCTGGGACCAGGCGCTGGAGTCGCAGATCGCCACCCCGCTGCTCACCGAGATCAGCAAGCTGTTCGCCGGCAAGTCGACCCCCGAGCAGTTCGTCACCGCGATGAAGGCCGTCAAGTAGCGATGCCCCACGTCTCTCCGTACGCCAAGGTGCGTGGAGGAAGGAAGGCGGCCGTCGGCAACGTCGGCCGCCCGCCGGTCGGCTGGGCCCTGCCCGGCATCCTCTTCTTCGCCGTCTTCGCGATCGTCCCGCTGGCGATCGCCGTCTATCTGTCCTTCTGCCACTGGGACGGGCTGAACTCCCCGACCCCGGTCGGCACGGACAACTGGACCCGGCTGTTCAAGGACCCCGAATTCCGTCAGGCCGCCTGGCTGAGCCTGCTGCTCACCGCTGTCAGCTGGGCCTTCCAGACCCCGGTGGCGCTGCTGCTGGGCGTCTGGGCCGCGGGCAGGCAGCGCAGCCGGACCTTCCTCTCCGCGGTCTTCTTCATCCCGCTGCTGCTCTCCACCACCGCCATCGCCATGCTCTTCCACGCCCTGCTGGACCCCAACTTCGGCGTGATCAAGCAGATCGGCCCCTGGTTCGGCATCGATCCCAACATCATGGGCTCCTCCACCGGCGCCCTGCTCACCGTGGCCTTCGTCGGCGGCTGGCAGTTCATGCCGTTCCACACCCTGATCTACCAGGGCGGCGCCCGGCAGATCCCGGAGGTCCTCTACCAGGCGGCCGCCATCGACGGCGCCGGGATGCTGCGGCAGTTCTTCCACATCACCCTGCCGCAGCTGCGCAACACCATCACGACCTCGTCCGTCCTGATGATCGTCGGCTCGCTGACGTACTTCGACACCGTGCTGATCATGACCAAGGGTGGTCCGGGCACGGACACCACGATCCTGCCCTACCTGATGTACCGCACCGGCTTCCAGACCTACGACCTCGGCTACGCCGCGGCCATCGCCACGGCCCTCGTCGTCGTCGCCACCGGTCTGTCACTGATTCTGGTGCGCTTCAGCGGATTCGGATCCATGCGTTCGACGCGGGAAGGTATGTGACGCCATGTCAGTGGACACCCGTCGTGCGGCGCCGCCCACGACACCCGCGTTCCGGGCCCGGGGCGCCGTCGCCCGCCGACGGAGGTGGGGAAACCCGCTGGCCGGCCTCGGTTCGCTGGTCTGGCTCGTCATCGTCGTCGTACCGCTCTACACACTGGTCTCCTCGTCGCTGATGCACCAGGACGAGGCGCTCAGCGGCGATCCGCTGGCGTTCCCGACCCACCCCACCCTGGACAACTACAACACCGTTCTGCACAGCGGCTTCTTCACACTGCTGGGTAACACCGCGATCGTGGCCGCCTCCACGGTGGCCATCGTGCTGGTCCTCTCGGTGCCCGTCGCCTATGTCGCGGTGCGCACCCGCAGCCGGCTCTCCTCGCTGGCCTTCCGGACCTTCCTGCTCGGCGTGGCCATCCCCGCGCAGGCCGTGGTCGTGCCGCTCTACCTGCTGATCGGCAAGATGGGCCTGTACGACACCCTGCCCGCGATCATCCTGCCGACCGCGGCCTTCGCGATGCCGGTGGCCGTGCTGGTCCTGAGCGGCACCATGCGCGACGTCTCCGAGGAGATGTACGAGGCGATGGCGCTCGACGGCGCCACGCCCCTGCGGATGCTGTGGCAGCTCGCCGTCCCGATGTCCAAGGCCGGCATCAGCACCGTGGCCATCTTCTCGGCGCTGCAGGCATGGAACGGATTCCTCTTCCCGCTGATCCTCACGCAGTCGCAGGAGAAGCGCGTCCTGACGCTCGGTCTCTTCAACTTCATGTCCCAGTTCGGAGTGAACATCCCCGCCGTACTGGCGGCGATCGTGCTCTCCGTCGTGCCCATCTTCGCCGTGTACCTCGTGGCGCGCCGGGCGCTGGTCAACGGACTGATGGGGGTGGGCGGCAAGTAACGCACCCACGCCGCCCCGCACCACCGCACTCATGAGAGGAACCCCTGCCCCCATGGCAATCCCCGCTGTCCCGCACGCCCGCCGCACCGAGGCGGCCCCGGCCACCGACGGTCCCTGGCGCGACCCCTCGCTCACCCCGCAGGCACGGGTGGCCGACCTGGTCCCCCGGATGACCCTGGAGGAGAAGGCCGCCCAGCTCTACGGAATCTGGGTGGGCGCCGACGCCGACGGCGACGGGGTCGCCCCGCACCAGAACGACATGGTCGACCCCGTCGACTGGGACGACCTCACCATCCGCGGCCTCGGCCAGCTCACCCGGCCGTTCGGCACCGCCCCCGTCGACCCCGGGCTCGGGGCGCTCGCCCTGGCCCGGGCCCAGCGCCGGATCGCCGGGGCCGGCCGGTTCGGTATCCCGGCCCTCGCGCACGAGGAGTGCCTGGCCGGCTTCACCGCCTGGGGCGCCACCGCCTACCCCGTGCCGCTGTCGTGGGGAGCGGCGTGGAACCCGGAACTGGTCACCGAGATGGCCCACCGGATCGGCCGCGACATGCGCGCGGTCGGAGTCCACCAGGGGCTGGCGCCCGTCCTGGACGTGGTGCGCGACCTGCGCTGGGGGCGCGTCGAGGAGACCATCGGCGAGGACCCCTACCTCGTCGGGACCATCGGCGCGGCGTACGTCCGCGGACTGGAGTCCGCCGGCATCGTCGCCACCCTCAAGCACTTCGCCGGGTACGCGGCGTCGGCGGGCGCCCGCAATCTCGCGCCGGTCCGGGCCGGGGCCCGCGAAATGGCCGATGTGACCCTCCCGCCCTTCGAGATGGCGCTGCGCGAGGGCGGCGCGCGCTCGGTGATGTCCTCCTACGCGGAGGTCGACGGAGTGCCCTCGGCGGCCGACCCGGTCCTGCTCACCGAACTGCTCCGGGACACCTGGGGGTTCACCGGGACCGTCGTCGCCGACTACTTCGGCATCGGCTTCCTGGAGACCCTCCACAAGGTCGCCGCCGACCGCGCGGACGCCGCCCGGCTCGCCCTGGGCGCCGGGGTCGACGTGGAACTGCCCACCGTCCGCAGCTACGGCGACGCCCTCGTCGCCGCCGTACGGGACGGCGCCGTGGCCGAGGAACTGGTCGACCGGGCCCTGCACCGCGTACTGCTGCAGAAATGCGAACTCGGCCTGCTCGACCCCGACTGGTCGCCGCTGCCCACCGCCCTGCGGCACGCGGACCCCGCCCTGGCCCGGGACACCGTCGACCTCGACCCGCCGGAGAACCGGGCACTGGCCCGGGAACTCGCCGAGCAGGCCTGTGTGCTGCTCGCCAACCCCGGTGGCGCGCTGCCGCTGCGCTCCACCGGCCGGATCGCGGTGGTCGGACCGCGCGCCGACGACGCGCTGGCCATGCTCGGCTGCTACTCCTTCCCCAGCCACGTCGGCGTCTCGCACCCCGAGACCGCGATGGGGATCGACGTGCCGACCGTGCTGGAGTCGCTGCGCGGCGAATTCCCCGGCGCAGGCGTCGAGTTCGCCGCCGGCTGCGAGGTGGACGGTACCGACACCTCCGGGATTCCGGATGCCGTCCGGCTGGCCGGGGGTGCCGATGTGTGTGTCGCCGTCCTCGGCGACCGGGCCGGCCTCTTCGGCCGCGGTACCTCCGGTGAGGGCTGCGACGCGGCCGACCTCTCGCTGCCGGGCGTCCAGGGCGAGCTGCTGGACGCCCTGCTGGCCGGCGGTACCCCGGTGATCCTGGTGCTGCTGACCGGCCGCCCCTACGCGCTGGGGCGATGGGCGGACCGGGCGGCCGCCGTCGTGCAGGCCTTCTTCCCCGGCGAGGAGGGCGGTCCGGCGCTGGCCGGGGTGCTCTCCGGCCGGGTCAACCCCTCCGGCCGGCTGCCGGCCGGCGTGCCGAAGGGTCCGGGCGGTCAGCCGTGGACGTATCTGCAGCCGCCGCTGGGGCTGGTGAGCGGGGTCAGCAACCTGGACCCGACGCCGCTCTACCCCTTCGGGCACGGCATGTCCTACACCTCCTTCGCCTGGGAGCCGGGCGATCCGGTCCCGGCCGAGATCCCCACCGACGGCTCGGCCGACCTCGAACTCACGGTCCGCAACACCGGTGACCGCGAGGGCGCCGAAGTGGTGCAGCTGTACCTCCACGACCCGGTCGCCCAGACGACCCGCCCCCAGGCGCGGCTGATCGGCTACGCGCGGGTGCCGCTCGCCGCCGGTGCGGCAGCCACGGTCCGGTTCCGCTTCCACGCGGATCTGGCGTCCTTCACCGGTATCGGAGGCCGCCGCGTCGTCGAACCCGGCGAGCTCGAACTGCGGCTCGCCACGTCCAGCGCCGCCACCGGCGTCCGCCGCACGGTACGGCTGCGGCTCACCGGTCCCGAGCGGACCGTCGACCACCGGCGGCGGCTCGTCTGCGGCACCTCGGTCGAGCCCGTGGCGGAGCCCGCCGCGCACTGACCGGCGCCGCCCGCGGCCGCGCACCACCCCCGCCCGTGAACCTCCCCGCCGGACGTGCGGGGAGGTTCACGAAACTTTCGACATGTCTCCGGGTGCAGATCAGTCCAATCAGTCATGAGTGCGAACAAAAATGGGAGACGCCGGTTTCTACGCCAGGATCTTCGAGGTCATGCTCCGGCTCAAGGCCAACTACCTGTGGCCGGCCGTCTGGGGCCGCGCCTTCGCCGAGGACGACCCGCTCAACCACGCCACCGCGAAGGCGTACGGCATCGTCATGGGCACTTCGCACGAGGCGCCCATGATGCGCGGCATCGAGGAGTGGAACCGGCACGCGGTGGCGGCGGTGCGCGACGGTGCGGGCAACATCACCACCCCCGGGCACGACCCCTACGGCGGCACCGGCGAGTGGTCGTTCCGCCGCAACGCCGAGGCGCTCAAGGCCTACTGGTCCGACGGCATCCGCCGGATGAGGGAGGAGAACTTCGAGGGCGTCGTCACCCTCGGCATGCGCGGCAACGGTGACGTCAGCCTCCCCGACGGCGACGGCATCGAGCTGATGACCGAGATCATCGCCACCCAGCGGCAGATCCTGGCCGAGGTGTCCGGCAGGGATGTCACCACGATTCCGCAGGTCTGGACGCTCTACAAGGAGGTCCAGCACTACTGGGACCGCGGACTGCGGGTGCCCGACGACGTCACGGTGGTCCTCACCGACGACAACTGGGCCAACATCCGCAAGCTGCCCGACCTGAAGAACGACGCCCGCGAGGGCGGTTACGGCCTCTACTGCCACCTCGACTACGTCGGGGCCGGCCGCAACTACAAGGGGGTGGACACCGCCCCCCCTGCCGAACATGTGGGACCAGCTCAACCAGTGCGTCGCGTACGGGAACCGAAGTCTGTGGGTCACCAACGCCGGCGACCTGAAGGGGAACGAGCTGCCCGCGCAGTTCTTCCTGAAGTACGCCTGGGACCCCGGGCGATGGACCCCGGACCGGCTGCCGGAGTGGGAGGAGCGGTACGCCGGGCAGAACTCCGGCGAGAAGGAGGCCGCCGCTGTGGCCTCCGTACTGCGCACCTACGCACGGCTCCAGTCGCGGCGCAAGCCCGAACTGCTCAACCGGAAGATCACCCTCGACCTGGCCAAGGACCCCGCCGAGGACGGCTCGGCGATCGTCCACGACGACCGGGCGACGCCGTTCAGCATCGTCGACTACCGCGAACCGGAACGGTACGAACTCGTCGCGCAGTGGGCCCGTCACACCTCCGACAACGTCAACATCACCAGTACGGTGCACCGCATCGCCGCCGCCGGTGTGCATGTGCTCAAATTCTGGATGGTCGACCCGACGGTGGTGCTCCAGAACCTGGTGGTCGACACCGGCGGCCTCAAGCCCAGCTACCTGGGCCCGCCGGAGAGCCTCCGGCTGCACTGAGGACCCGGAGGCCCGGGCAAGGGAGAGCAGAGCCAATGAACAGTGCGAACGAGGACAGCGGTGTGCCGGCCGAACACCTGGAGGTGACCCCGGTCGGCGCGGGAGTCGAGATCAGGCTCGGAACACCGTCGGGAGAGCTCTCGCTGGTCTGCACCCCTGACCGGGCCCGCGAACTGGCCGCCGCGCTCGGCCTCGCGGCGGACGAGGCCGAGAGCGTGCGCACGGCGGACCCCGTCACGGTCAGGGCGGACGAGCTGCGCCGCGGAGACGTGCGGGACGGCGACCGGGCCATGACGGTGGACGGGGTCAGGACCGACGGGGCCACCGTCCACGTCACCTGGAAGTCGGGCGCCGGACGCAGCTGGAACCAGCTGTACGACGCGGACGCCCGCATCACCCTGCGCCGCCGCGGGCGCCGGGTTCACTGATCCCCCCGCGCATCGTCGCGGGAAGAGGCGCACCCTGGAGGCAGAAGCTCCGGAGGTGAGCACCATGACGCAGACCACTGTTGGATGGCACATCGAGCTGGAATTCGAGGAGGACACCCACCGCACCCGCGCCGCCGCTCTGGTGCGGCTCTCCGACGGGAGCGAGGTACGCGCCCACGGCTATGCCAGCCGGC
This sequence comes from Streptomyces sp. NBC_01260, assembly GCF_036226405.1. Lineage (NCBI taxonomy): Bacteria > Bacillati > Actinomycetota > Actinomycetes > Kitasatosporales > Streptomycetaceae > Streptomyces > Streptomyces sp. NBC_01260. Next base: position 7,850,413 of record NZ_CP108464.1, read on the forward strand.
ACCCCTCGGACTCCGAGCAGCCCCGGGTGGGCGAGGAGATCGCGGGCGCCCGTGCGCTCAATGAGCTGGCGATGAAGCTGTTGACCAAGGCCCACGACGAGATCGACGCGGAGTCCGGCCGTACGTCCTACCCGCTCGTCTGAGGGGCGTGGGCCCGGGGCCGTTGTACGGGAGGCATCGTAATTTGACGGACGTCGTAGTACGGAATGTATCGTACTAGCGATCCTTCCGTACCCGGCGAAACGGAGTCCGTCGTGAGTGCCCTTTTCGAGCCCTTCACCCTGAGGTCGCTTGTCGTGCCCAACCGGGTGTGGATGGCGCCGATGTGCCAGTACAGCGCCGAACCGGTGGGGCCCGACGCGGGCGTTCCCACCGACTGGCACTTCGCCCATCTCGCGGCTCGCGCCACCGGCGGCACCGGGCTCATCCTCACCGAGGCGACGGCCGTCAGCCCCGAGGGCCGGATCAGCCCGGCCGACCTCGGCATCTGGAACGACACCCAGGTGGCGGCGTTCCGCCGGATCACCGATTTCGTCAAGGCGCAGGGCTCGGCCGTCGGAATCCAGCTGGCACACGCGGGGCGCAAGGCGTCGACGGCCGCACCCTGGACCGGCGGCGGACCCGTCGGCCCCGAGGCGCACGGCTGGACGCCCGTCGCGCCCAGCCCGCTGCCGTTCGACACCGGCCACCCCGTGCCGCACGAGCTGACCGCCCACGAGATCCAGGGCGTCGTCGCCGACTTCCGCGAGGCCGCACGCCGCGCGCTCGACGCCGGCTTCGAGGTCGCCGAGGTGCACGGTGCGCACGGCTACCTCATCGGGCAGTTCCTCTCGCCGCACAGCAACAAGCGCACCGACGAGTACGGCGGGAGCTACGAGAACCGCGTCCGGTTCGCCCTCCAGGTGGTCGACGCCGTGCGGGAGGTGTGGCCCGAGGACCTGCCCGTCCTCTTCCGCATCTCCGCGACGGACTGGCTCACCGAGAACGCCGAGGACGAGCGCGAGGGCTGGACCGCCGACGAGACCGTGCGGCTGGCCGGGGAGCTCCGGGCCCACGGAGTCGACCTGCTGGACGTCTCCACCGGCGGGAACGCTCCCCGCGCGCGCATCGCGGCCGGGCCCGGCTACCAGGTCCCCTTCGCCGAGCGCGTGAAGCGGGAGACGGGTCTGCCCGTCGCGGCCGTGGGCCTGATCACCGATCCCCAGCAGGCCGAGAAGATCCTCACCGAGGGCCGCGCGGACGCCGTTCTCCTGGGCCGCGAACTGCTGCGCAGCCCGTCGTGGGCGCAGTACGCGGCGCGCGAGCTGAGCGGCACGGTGCGCGCTCCCGACCAGTACGGCTACGCGATCTGACCGCACCCGCGGCCATCCGCCCTCTTCGTACGCCCAGGCCCGCCGTCTCCCGACGGCACGTCCGGGGCGCGCGGGGAGGGCGGCCGCGTGCCGTGCGGGCAGCGGCATCCGTTCACCGCACATTCACCAGGGGTGACGGCTGCGGCATTCCCTCCTGCGCCGGGGCGATCTACGCTCGGCCGCGAATCGATCATCGTTGTCACCGGCTGGAGCCCAGACGAAGACAACGTTGTCTGAACTCCTCGGAAGGTACCGCTGCATGCCTACCACCAGACCCTTGCCCGCCGCCCGGCGCCTCGCCGCGAGAACGGCCGCCGTGCTCGTCACCGGCGCACTCGCCGCCGCGGTCCTGCCCCCGGCCACGGGGGCCGCGGCCCCCGCCGCCCGCCCCACCGCCTATGTGGACCCGCTGATCGGCAGCTCCAACGGCGGCAACACCTTTCCCGGCGCCACCCTCCCGTACGGCATGATCGCCTGGTCGCCGACGAGCACGAGGGGCGACCAGACGAGCACCGGCGCCGCGAACGGTTACGAGTACGGCGCCACCCGGCTGCGCGGACTGAGCCTCACGCACGTCAACGGCGCGGGGTGCAACCCCGGCGCAGCCGGTGACATCCCGATCATGCCGTTCGTCGGGGACGTCACCTCGTCGCCGTCGGCCGACACCAAGGACGCCGTCTACGCCGCGAACTTCTCGCACGACGACGAGCGCGCCGTGCCCGGCCGCTACACCGTCGGTCTCGACTCCGGAGCCACCGCGGACCTCGCGGTGAGCCGCCGCGCGGGCGTGGCCGACTTCGCCTTCCCGGCCGGGAAGCCCGCCAGTCTCCTCTTCCGGGTCTCGAACTCGCTCAACGGCAGCGAGGACGCCCAGGTCGAGATCGACACCGCGCACCGCAAGGTCACCGGCTCGGTGCTCACCGGCGCGTTCTGCGGACGGCGGGCCAACGGAGGTACCAACAACCGCAAGAGCTACTACCGGCTCTACTTCAGCGCTTCGTTCGACCGCGCCTTCTCCACCACCGGCACCTGGAAGGACGGCACGCTCGCCCCGGGCTCGACCGCCGGCAGCGGCGGCGAGGGCTATGCCACCGGAGCGGACCGGGCCGGACGCGGATCGGGCGGCTGGGTCGGCTTCGACACCGCCTCCGGCACAGATGTCCACATGCGGATCGGCATCTCCTACGTCAGCCAGGCCGGCGCCGAGGCCAACCTGCGCACCGAGATAGCCCCGCACGCCGGGGTGGACGACGTGGCGGCCGCCGCGAGCCGGACCTGGGACCGGGAGCTGAACTCCGTACGCACGGGCGGCGGCACCGAGGCGCAGCGCACCACGTTCTACACCGCGCTGTACCACTCCCTGATGCAGCCCAACGTGATCAGCGACACCGACGGCCGCTACCCGGGCATGGACGGCGCACCGCACCGGGTGGAGCGCGGACAGGGGGCGCAGTACAGCAACTTCTCCGGCTGGGACCAGTACCGGGCGCAGATACAGCTGCTCGCCCTGCTCAAACCGGAGATCGCCGGGGACTTCGCCCAGTCGCTCCACAACTTCGCCCGGCAGAACGGCGGCGTGTGGGACCGCTGGGTGCACATCAACGGCGCCACCCATGTCATGACCGGTGACCCCACCGCGGCCACCCTCGCCACGTTCTACGCCATGGGGGTACGGAACTTCGACTACGAGGGCGCCTACGAGTCGCTGGCGCGCCAGGCGACCGTCCCCGTCGACGACGGACTCTCGGACGCCGGCTGTCCGGGCCAGTGCACCGGCCAGCGGCCCAACCTGGCTCAGTACCTGGAGTCCCACTACGCACCGCAGGACGTCTGCCACTGCTGGGGCGGCGCCGCCGAGACCCTGGAGGACGCGGTCGCCGACGACGCGCTCGGCCGCTGGGCTGCTCTGCTCGGCCGCGACAGGGAGGCCAAGGCGTTCAAGGAGCGCGGTGGCTGGTGGCGCAACGTGTTCAACGCCCAAGCCACCGACGGGGCAGGCACCGACGGCTACATCCAGGCCCGCAACCTCGACGGCTCCTGGGTCTCCCCGTTCGCTCCGGGCAGCGAGCTCGGCTTCGCTCAGGGCACCAGCGCCACGTACACCTGGATGGTGCCGCAGGACGTCCAGGGGCTGGCCGAGGCGATGGGCGGCCGGGACATCGCGGCGCAGCGCCTCGACGGCTTCTTCCACAAGGCGGACGGCTCGTGGTCGGTGAAGGGCGGCGACTCCGTGCGCTACGACCCGACCAACGAGCCCGGTATCCACGCCCCTTGGCTCTACAACGCGCTCGGTCAGCCGTGGAAGACCCAGGCGACCGTCCGCGAGATCCTGAACACGGTCTACGGCACGGGCCCGCGCGGTCTGCCCGGTAACGACGACCTGGGCACCATGTCCGCCTGGTACGTCTTCTCCGCGCTGGGGCTGTACCCGCAGTCCCCGGGCGGCGGCGCGATGCTGCTGGGTGCCCCGCTCTTCCCGAGGGCCGTCATCGACCGCCCGCACGGCAGGGACATCACGATCACCGCCCCGGCCGCCGACGCCACGCACGCCTACATCGACGCGGTGACGGTCAACGGCAGGCGGAGCGACCGCTCGTGGACGGACGCGAGCCTGCTCGCCAGGGGCGGCACGCTGGCCTACCGCCTCTCCGAGAAGGCGAACACCTCCTGGGCCACGAATCCTTCGGGGCTGCCGCGGTAATCGCGCGAGCACTCGGCGGCGGGCCCCCGCGACCGATCGCGGGGGCCCGCCGCCACCCAGGGCGGCCGGTGGCCACCCCTTTTTTCTATCGTTGAAAATTTCCTGTGCACGACTGTTGTTCTGCGTTTGACGTTGTGGCTCAATGTTCGATTATGTGCTGTGCCTCACAGGTTTGAGGCACTTCAGCTCTCTCGACAGGACGACGCCTTGAGACGACAAACGCCCCGACCCCGCGCTCTGTTCAGAACGGTGGCCTGCGCCGCCGCGCTGCTGATTCCCGTCGGGGCCACTCTGGTCCCCGCCGCCGCCGCTGCCGCCCCGGCCCCTGCCGCCACCGTCGCCTCCGTGACGGGGGCAGACAATCCGGCCACCGCCGTGCACGGGCTGAAGGGCGAGTACTTCAGCATGTCGGCGCCCGGCGCGAGGGACTTCGACAAGCTCGGTGGAGTCGCCCTCGACCCGGAGATCAACTTCCCGGGCCTCACCGGCACGTTCGAGTCCACGACCGGCCGGACCGAGAACACCACCGCACGCTGGACCGGCAGCATCCAGGCGCCCGAGACCGGCGACTACACCTTCTCCGCGAGCGGCGACAACGGCTTCCGGCTGTTCATCGACGGCAAGGTGGTCATCGACCACTGGGAGCCCGACTGGGACAACGAGCAGACCAGCGAGCCGGTCGCGCTGAAGGCCGGTGAGCCGCACGAGTTCAAGCTGGAGATGTTCCAGGACACCGGCGGCGCCAACATGTTCCTGCGCTGGTCCGGCGCGAAGCTCCCGAAGCAGATCGTGCCCGAGTCGGCCTTCACCCCGCCGGCCGACTTCGAGGTCTACCCGGTCGGGCTGGGCGTCGCGAGTGACGGGCAGAAGCTCCAGGCGACGTTCGACGACAAGGTCGGCAACCTCTCCCAGATGAAGGACCACCTCAGGATCGAGGCCGACACCTCACCGATCCCGGTGAAGTCCGTCGCCCGCGCGTCCGGCAACGCCAAGGCGCTGACCGTCACCCTGGCAGCGCCCGTCCAGAAGGGCCAGCAGGTCCGCGTCGCGTACGACGGCAAGGGCGGCCTCACGGCAGGCGGCAAGGCCGTCCCCGAGATCAGCCGCACGGCCAGGAACCTCTCCACGCACCGGCTGACCACGGCCTGGGGCGACAAGCTCGACCGCAACCACCCGCTGCCCGAGTACCCCCGGCCGCAGCAGGTCCGCGACCAGTGGCAGAACCTCAACGGCCCATGGGAGTTCGCCGGAGCCGCGGCGGGTGAGCAGCCCGTGTTCGGGAAGAAGCTCGGCGAGCGCATCACCGTGCCGTTCCCCGTCGAGTCTCAGCTCTCCGGTCTTGAGCGCCATGAAGACCACATGTTCTACCGCAAGCTCGTCACCGTGCCGAAGAAGTGGTCCGTGGACCAGGGCAAGGGCAAGGACGGCAACCGGCTGAAGCTCAACTTCGGCGCCGTCGACTACCAGGCCCGCGTATGGGTCAACGGCAAGCAGGTCGCCGAGCACACCGGCGGCTACACCTCCTTCAGCGCCGACATCACCGACGCGGTCAAGGGCAGCGGCCCGCAGGAGATCGTCGTCGCGGTCACCGACACCACCGGTGACGACCAGCCGAAGGGCAAGCAGTCCCGCAACCCCGGCGGCATCGTCTACACACCGTCCTCCGGTATCTGGCAGACCGTCTGGATGGAGCCGGTCGCCCCCGCCGGGGTGGACACCCTGACGACCACCCCCGACATCGACAAGGGCCGCTTGGCCCTGACGGTCAACTCCGCCGAGGCCTCGGCCGGTGCGCGGATCACGGCCGTCGCCCGGGACAAGAAGGGCAAGGTCGTCGGCACGGTCACCGGCCCGGCCAACAGCGCGCTGAGCCTGCCGGTCAAGAAGCAGCACCTCTGGACCCCGGACGACCCCTACCTGTACGACCTCGAGGTCACCCTCACCGACGGCCGTTCCAAGGACACCGTCGACAGCTACTTCGGTATGCGTTCCCTCGGCATCCAGAAGGTCGGCGGCTACCAGAAGCTGGTGCTCAACGGGAAGCCGTTCTTCTCCCTCGCCATGCTGGACCAGGGCTTCTGGCCCGACGGCCTCTACACCCAGCCGAGCGACGCCGCACTGACCTTCGACCTGAAGGCGCAGAAGGAGCTCGGCTTCAACGCGGTGCGCAAGCACATCAAGGTGGAGTCGGCGCGCTGGTACTACCACGCGGACCGGCTCGGCCTGCTGGTCTGGCAGGACTTCGTCTCCTCCGACATCACCGGCGAGAAGGGACAGCAGGCCTTCCTCTCGCAGGGCAAGCAGATGATGGAGCAGCTGCACAACTCGCCCTCGATCGGCGGCTGGATCGTCTTCAACGAGGGCTGGGGCGAGTGGGACCGCACCGAGACCGGCAAGATCACCGAGGCGGTCAAGGCCGCCGACCCCTCCCGTGTCGTCAACGCGCACAGCGGTGTCAACTGCTGCTCGTCGAAGGGTGACTCGGGCAAGGGCGACATCATCGACCACCACGACTACGTCAACAACGACGCACCGTTCCCGGACGACCGGGCGGCGATGGACGGTGAGCACGGCGGCTTCACGCTCCGTACCGCAGGCCACATGTGGCCGGGTGCCCCCGCGGCGATCTACAGCGGGGTCGCGGACAAGGCCGCCCTCACGGCCAAGTACGTCGACAACACGCGTACGTACTACCTGGCGGCCGCCGGAGCCGAACTGTCCGGCTCGGTGTACACCCAGGTCAGCGACCTGGAGAACGAGCTGAACGGCCTTTACACCTACGACCGGCGCGAGATCAAGGTCGATCCCAGGAAGGTCCGGCAGATCAACGAACAGGTCATCGCGGCCGGTGCGGCCGCCGGCCACCGCGACGAGGTGAAGGGCGGCGCCGCCTGGAACCTCGACGAGGGCAAGGGCACCAAGGCGAGCGACCAGGGCCCCAACCGCATCCCGCTCACCCTCTCCACCGGCACCACCTGGACGCCCGGCGTCCAGGGCTCGGCGCTGAAGTTCAACGGCGAGGGCCAGTACGCCCAGACGGAGGGCCCGGTCATCGACACCACCGGCGACTACACCGTCTCGGCCTGGGCCTCGCTCGACGCGCTGCCCGGCAACTACGCGACGGTGGTCAGCCAGGACGGCCGCCGTACGGAGAATCCGTTCTATCTCCAGTACGGACAGGGCGCGTTCGCCTTCAGTACCCCGGGCGGGAAGCGGGCGCGGGCGGAGATGACGCCCGAAACCGGCAAGTGGTACCACCTGGTGGGCGTGCGCGACGGCGACGAGCTGAAGCTGTACGTCGACGGCAGCCTCGCGGCCACGGCCCCGGCCGGCTCCGCGGACGTCAGCACCGGCCCGCTCTCCGTGGGCCGCGCGCAGTACGCGGGCGAGAAGGGCGACTTCTGGAACGGCTCCATCGACCAGGTCAAGGTGTACGACAAGGCCCTGACCGCCGACGAGGTGAGCGCGCTGAACGGTGCCGAACAGCCGTAGCGGGTCCGCCACGGTGACCCGCTGCCTGCCGTCGCACAGGTGCGACGGCAGGCAGCGGCATGCCCCCGGCAGCCGGTCCGGGCCCGGGGGCGTGTGAGGATCAAGGGATGGAAGAGCCAGGGATCCGTCGCCGCCGCGACGACGACATGACGGCGTGCGTCGAGGCGCTGGCCACCGTGCACGAGATGGACCGCTACCCGGCGCGGTGGCCGGTTGACCCGGGCAGCTGGCTGACGCCCGACGGTCTGCTCGACGCCTGGGTGGCCATGGACGGCACGGACGTCCTGGGGCATGTCGCCCTCACCCGGACCGGCCATGCGATGGCCGCGGAGGTGGGGCTTCCCCCGGACGAACTGGCCTCGGTGGCACGGCTGTTCGCCACGGCGTCGGCCCGGCGGCGCGGCGTGGCGAGTGCGCTGCTCGCGACGGCGACGGCAGCTGCGGCAGCCGGGGGTCTGCGGCTGGTCCTGGAGGTGGAGGACGGTGGCGGGCCCGCTGTCGCGCTCTACGAGGGCGCCGGCTGGCGTCTTGTCTCCAGCCGCTCGGGCGACTGGACGACGGCCGACGGACGGACGGCGCTGCTGCACACGTACCTCGCACCGGGCACTACGGCGCGGTAGCGCGGGGGCCGTGACGGACCTACGGCCCGGACGTGACGCCTGCGCGTCGCTTCCGGGCCGTAGGGCGCAGTGCTCGGGGGGCCAGGGCGCCCAGGGGGGCCTCCACCGCACATGTGGTGTCCTCGGTGAACGTGACCGGGTTGTCCCAGGCGTGCGTGCCGCCCGGTGTGGCCGGCCACACCTCCGAGTCGATGTGCCCGGCTCCGTCATGGGGAAGTTCCCCTCGCCGGGCGGCGCGGGGAGCGGTACGGGGAGTACGGGGAACGCCGCGGGTCAGGCGAGCTGCCAGAGGTGGTCGTCGGTGCCGTTGTCGTCGAACTGGGCGACGTGGGCGCTGTCGGCGGTGGACATGTTGTCGATGCCGAGGACCTTGCCCGAGTGCCGGTTGCGGATGCGGTACCACCCGTCGCCGTCGGGGACGAGCTGCCAGAGGTGGTCGTCGGTGCCGTTGTCGTCGAACTGGACGACGTGGGCGCTGTCGGCGGTGGACATGTTGTCGATGCCGAGGACCTTGCCCGAGTGCCGGTTGCGGATGCGGTACCACCCGTCGCCGTCGGGGACGAGCTGCCAGTCGTGGTCGTCGGTGCCGTTGTCGTCGAACTGGACGACGTGGGCGCTGTTGGCCGTGGACATGTTGTCGACGCCCAGCACCTTGCCGGAATGCCGGTTGCGGACGCGGTACCAGCCTCCGGTCAGCCAGGGCGAGCCGCCCGGTCCGGCCGTCGGGAACGAGGTGATGCGCAGCCGTGCTGCCCCCATGGGGACGAGCGTGACCTCCTCCACCGGCTCCGTACTGCGGGCCGGACTGTCCTGGAGCGGGGTGACGACGTGCTCGCCGTCCGCGGTCCACTCCGGGATCCGGCGGGCCCGCGCGGTCATGGTCAGTGGGGTGCCGTCCAGCGTGAACGGGTTGGCGTCCTTGACGTGGCGGACCGTGTGGTGGTGCAGCGAACCGGCCGGCTTCTTCCCGTCCAGGACGAGCCCGTAGTTCCACGGACCGGTGGCATGCACCTCGTACTCCGGGAACTGATCGGTGCCGCCGATGCGCCGGTACTCCTCCCCGATCCGCAGGGAGTACGTGAGCGGGCCGCGGTCCACGCTGACGGAGCCGTGGTTCTGCTCCCAGGTGCGGACGGTCGTCGTCTGTGGGAAGCGCAGGGTGACCTTGTCGCCGTCGGACCAGGTGCGCTCGACGCGAGTGAAGGCAGGACCGGCAGGGGCGTCCACGCGGCGCCCGTTCACCTTGATGTCCGGGGCGTCGCACCAGGCGGGCACCCGCAGCACCAGCGGGAAGCGCAGCCGCCCGGGCGCCTTCAGACTCAGCGTGACCGTGTCCGTGAACGGATAGCCGGTCTCCTCGGTGAAGGTGACCTCGGTGCCGTCGGCGACCTTCGCGGTGACCTCGCAGGCGGCGTACATCGCGGCCACGAGCCCTCCGTCGGGGGTGGCGAGCCAGAGCTCCTCGGTGAAGTAGGGCCAGCCCATACCGTAGTTGTGCGGGCAGCAGCGGTACTGGTCGACGCCCGGCAGGAACGCCTGCATGGCGAAGCCGTTCTGGAACTGCCGGTCCCTCTTGGGCGCGTTGTCCAGATCGACGCTGTTGGCGCTGGTGATGTAGTGGACCGCCTTGCCCGAGGGGTCGAGCGAGGCGGGCAGTGAGTTGAAGGCCAGCTCCTCGCAGCGGTCGGCCCACAGCGGATCGCCGGTGATCCGGGTGAGCAGCTGGTGGCTGGCCATGAACTCGACGATCCCGCAGGTCTCGAAGCCCTGCCGGGGGTCGCCGTGACCGGGGCGCGCGTTCTCGTCCCCGGCGAAGCCGCCGCCCGGGAACCGGCCGTACTGGTCCATGGCCTTGCCGTACGTCCCGTACGTGTTGCGGGTGTCCTCGGCCGAACCGCTGCGCAGTGCGTACTGGGCGGGCTCACGGAAGCCCTGCGCGATGTTGACGTTGTGCGGGTTGACCAGGTTGTCGCCCCAGTCGGCGCCGTTCGCGTGGATCTTGTCGGCGAGGTCCAGCAGGAAGGTGTCGCCGGTGCGGTTGAAGAGCCAGAACACGCTGTCCAGGCCGTCGCCCCAGCGCAGCGCGATCCAACTGGTGTTGAAGGCGCCCGGTCCCTGGGCGTTCATGTAGCGGAAGAACCTGCTGAGGAACGGGATGACGCGGGTGTCGCCGGAGTACTCCTGCCAGGAGCGCAGCGCCTGGACCAGCGGCAGGAAGGGCCAGAAGTCCGGGCCGCCGTTCAGCGACGTACGCAGCGACTTCGGGCCGAAGAGGCCGTCCGGCTGCTGGGTGGCGAGAATCGCGTCGAACCAGCGGCGGACGGCCGCCAGCGCCTTGGTGTCACCGGTGACGATCGCCAGGTCGGTGTACCCGCGCAGCCAGTACGGGACCTCCTCCCAGCCGCCCAGGTCGGGGCGGACCCAGCCGGTGGACGTGAAGTCCAGGAAGTGCGAGAACTCCTCGTACCGGCCGCACAGCCCGTCCAGCTGGAGCCTCAGCTGTCCGGCCAGCCAGCCGCGTGCGGTGACCCGGCCCGGCGGGAGTTTCAGGAACGCCGTCGGGTGCAGGGGCGCGGCGTTGGGGGAGTAGTGGCCGCCACGGGCTGGTTTCGCCCGGTGCTCCGCCGCGGTCGCGGTGGTGGCCCAGCGGCCGGTCGCCGCCGTCGTGGCGGCAGCCGTGGCCAGCGCGCCGGCCATGAGTTGTCTGCGGTTCAGGGGCATGGAGGGGTCTCCTGCTCTCTGCCGGCCGTGGGGGGACTCCGGCTCGGGGAAGGCACATGACACGTGCGGGCTGCCATGACGCACCGGTCCGGGGATGCCGGAGCGCGCGCACGGCAAGGGGCGCCGTAGCGACCGGAGGGGCTGCATGGCAAGGTTTCTTGCAACGTTGGAAAATTGCTGTCGGCGGTATGACAGCACGACGTCAAGCGGCTGTCCAGGGCTGCGGCGGTAACCGGCGGGCCAGGGGCCGCCGTTCGGCCACGGGTATCTCCGACACATTTTGGAAACGCATCGACAACGCTCTTGCCGCCCGTGCCGCGCCGCCTATATAACGTTGTAAACCGAGCCGCCGAGAGGCCGCGCAAGCTCTCACGACCGCAGTTCGTGCAGCTGGGGCCCACCCCCGTGAAGCACTGGCGGGGGTCGTGAGGAATGCAGTGGCATCAGCCGCCGAGCGGCCGATGCGTCGTCCAGCCATGCCCGACCGCACGCCCGCCGGTGTGCCGTCAACCCGCCAAGGAGCTCCCGCGCATGATGATCCAGCGCCGAACCCGTACCCTCGCCGTGGCCTGCCTCCTCGCCGCCACCGCCACGCTGGCCGCCTCCGGCTGCTCCAAGTCGGAGGGCTCGGACAATGCGAGCGCTGACAGCAGCCAGGGCGCCCAGGCGGCCAAGTCCCCCGAGACCTCGTCCGGTTCCGGCTGCTCGCTGCAGACCTACGGGTCGCCGAAGCTGGACCTGAAGAACGCGGTGGTCGGCTTCTCCCAGTCGGAGAAGGAGGCCAACCCGTTCCGGATCGCCGAGACCCAGTCCATCAAGGACGAGGCCAAGAAGGTCGGAGTCAAGAAGCTGCTCACCACCAACGCCCAGTCGCAGCTGTCCAAGCAGATCAGCGACATCCAGGACATGCTTTCCCAGGGCGCCCAGTTCCTCATCGTCGCCCCGCTGAACTCCGACGGCCTGGAGCCGGCGCTGAAGGCCGCCGCCGCCAAGAAGGTCCCGGTCCTCACTGTCGACCGCAAGCTCAACTCCACCGCGTGCAAGGACTACGTGGCCTTCCTCGGCTCCGACTTCGTCGAGCAGGGCAAGCGCGCGGCGGACGCGATGATCAAGACGACCGGCGGCAAGGGCAAGGTCGCCATCCTCCTCGGCGCCTCGGGCAACAACGTCACCACCGACCGCACCAAGGGCTTCGTCGACCAGCTCAAGGCCAAGGCGCCCGGCCTGAAGATCGTCGCCCAGCAGACCGGCGAGTTCGCCCGCGACAAGGGCCAGCAGGTCATGGAGCAGCTCATCCAGTCCAAGCCCGACATCACCGCGGTCTACGCGGAGAACGACGAGATGGGTCTCGGCGCCGTCACCGCGCTGAAGGCCGCAGGCAAGAAGCCCGGCAGGGACGTCAAGATCGTCTCCGTCGACGGCACCCGCAACGCCGTCCAGGCCCTGGTCAACGGCGAGTACAACGCAGTCATCGAGTCGAACCCGCGCTTCGGCCCGCTGGCCTTCGCGACCGCCCAGAAGTTCTACGGCGGCGAGGAGATCCCGGAGAACGTCATCATCTCCGACCGTGCCTACGACGAGTCCAACGCCAAGGCCTCGCTCGGCGGCGCGTTCTGACCATGACCGGCCACACCTGCCCGTAGTACCCGCGGGGGAGCCGCCTGCCGGGTTCGGACGCGTACCGATCCGCGCCCGAGCCCGGCCCGCACCGGCCCCCGACGGCGGACCGCCGCCGAGACGCTCCCACCCGTCACGGCGGCGACCGGGCCCACACCCTTGGAAGAGCGGAAGGCCAAGACCAGCCATGGCACCACCCGAAGCAGTACCGCAGCCGCCGGAGCCGGCCGCCGACGCGAAGGAGGCAACCGCGCCGTCGGCCGCCGACGCCCAGGAATCCACCGCGCCGGCCTCCTTCGTGAAGGAGACCGCCGAGGCGGAGCAGGCCCCCGCGCCGGCCGGGGCCGTCCTCGAAGCGCGCTCGGTGAGCAAGCGGTTCCCGGGCGTCGTCGCCCTCGACGACGTCTCCTTCTCCCTGCGCGCCGGGGAGACCCACGCACTGGTGGGGGAGAACGGAGCCGGCAAGTCCACCCTGATCAAGGTGCTGACCGGCGTCTACCAGCCCGACGAGGGCGAGCTGCGGCTGACCGGGCAACAGATCGCCTTCGCCCGGCCGTTCGAGGCGCAGCAGGCCGGTATCTCCACGATCTACCAGGAGGTGAACCTCGTCCCGCTGATGAGCGTGGCGCGCAACATCTTCCTCGGGCGTGAGCCTAAGAACCGTTTCGGCCTGATCGACTTCGGTCGTATGCACCGTGAGACCACCGAACTGCTCGACGGTTTCGGCGTACGCGTCGACCCGAAGCGGCCCTTGCACACCCTGGGCATCGGCACCCAGCAGATGGTCGCCCTCGCCCGCGCCGTCTCGGTCAACGCCCAGGTCGTCATCATGGACGAACCCACCTCCTCGCTGGAGCCGCGCGAGGTCGAGACCCTCTTCCGGGTCATCGAGGACCTGCGCGCACGCGGGATCGCGGTGCTCTACGTCAGCCACCGCATGGATGAGCTCTACCGGATCTGCGACCGCGTCACCGTGCTCCGCGACGGCCGCCACATCCACACCGGCGACCTCGCCGACCTCGACCGCATGCAGCTCGTCTCGATGATGCTCGGCCGCGACATGGCCGAGGTCCGCCGCTCCGGCCTCACCAGCTTCGGCTCCGAGGGCCACGACGCCTCGCGCACCCCGGTGCTCACCGCGACCGGACTCTCCCGCAACCACCAACTCCACGACATATCCCTGTCGTTGTACGCCGGTGAGGTGCTCGGTCTCGGTGGGCTCCTCGGCTCCGGCCGCAGCGAGACCGCGAAGGCCCTGGCCGGTGCGCTGAGCCTGGACTCCGGTGAGATCGGGGTCGGCGGACGCACCCTGCGCAGGCTCACCTCCGCCGGTGCCATCCGGGCCGGCATCAGCCTGCTGCCCGAGGACCGCAAGGCCGAAGGCATCGTCCCCGGCCTCTCGGTGCGCGAGAACATCGTGCTGGCCGCGATGCCGCGCCTCTCCCGCGCCGGTGTCGTCTCCCGCGCCAAGCAGGACCGCATCGTCGAGATCTTCATGAAGCGGCTGCGGATCAAGGCGGCGAGCCCCGAACAGAAGGTCGGCGAGCTCTCCGGCGGCAACCAGCAGAAGGTCCTGCTGGCCCGCTGGCTCTGCCTGGAGCCCAAGGTCCTGCTGCTCGACGAACCCACCCGCGGCATCGACGTCGGCGCCAAGGCCGAGGTCCAGAGCCTCATCGACGACCTCGCCCGCGAGGGCCTCGCCGTCCTGCTCATCTCCTCCGACATCGAGGAACTCATCGAGGGCGCCGACCGCATCGTCGTCCTGCGCGGCGGCGCGGTCGCGGGCGAACTGGCGGGCGACGAGGTGGCCGAGAGCCATCTGCTCGAAGTGCTCGCCGACCACTCACCGGCGCCCGCAGGGAAGGCCCCGGCCGCTCAGGAGGACCCCCGATGACCCAGGCCACGCTCTCCACACCTGCCGCCCGCCCGCTGGCGCGGCTGCGCGACCCCGCCTGGTACCAGGAGTACGGCGTGTACGTCGCCGTCGCGGTAGTGCTCCTCTTCAACGCCCTGTTCACCGAGCACTTCATGACCGCGGACAACCTCCGCACCCAGCTCGTCCAGGTCGCGCCCATCGTCATCGTCGCCCTGGGCATGGCCCTGGTGATCGGCACCGAGGGGGTCGACCTCTCCGTCGGCTCGACCATGGCGGTTGCCGCGGCCCTCCTGCCGCTCTACCTCGGCTACGGGCTGGTGCCCGCGCTCGTCATGGCGCTGCTGGCCGGTGCGCTCGTCGGAGCGGTCAACGGCACGCTGGTCTCCCTCGTCGGGCTCCAGCCGATCGTCGCCACACTCGCCCTGTTCGTCGGCGGCCGCGGTCTGGCCCTGGTCATGGCGGACGGTCAGCTCAAGCAGATCGTCAACCCCGACCTGCTCTCCCTCGGCACCGGATCCTTCCTCGGCATCCCGCTGGTCGTCCTCATCGCCGCGGTCCTCGCGGTCGCCGTCGCCTTCCTGGTCCAGCGCACCACCTTCGGCCGCCAGGTCGTCGCCATCGGCGGCAACCGGTCCGCGGCCTCCCTCGCCGGACTGCCCGTGCGCCGGGTGCTCATCGGTGTGTACGTGCTCTGCGGGGCGTTCGCCGCACTGGCCGGCATCCTCGCCACCGCCAGGCTCACCGCCAGCGACCCCTCCTCGCTCGGCACCCTCATGGAACTCTCCGCCATCACGGCGGTCGTGGTCGGCGGCACCCCGCTCAACGGCGGTTCCATCCGGGTGCTCGGCACGGTCGCGGGCGCCCTGCTGATGCAGCTGCTGCGCGCCACCCTCGTCAAGCACGACCTGCCCGACTCCACCGCACAGATCGCCCAGGCGGCCATCATCATCGCCGCCGTCTACGTCGCCCGGGAGCGTCGGTCCCGATGAACGAAACCTCACCCGCACCGGTGGCCCAGGCCCCGGCACCGCGCAAGACCCCGGCAGCGGCAGGCGGCGGTGCGCCCCGCCCCGTGACCGGGACACCACCCCCGCTCGGGCAACGGCTCGCCGAGCTCCTCCAGCGTCAGGGCGTGCTCGCGGTCCTGCTCACGGTCGTGATCGTCGCGTCGTTCATCTACCCGACGTTCGCCACCCTGGACAACGCGCGCGGCGTGACCGTACAGGCGTCGTTCCTCGCCGTGGTGGCCCTCGGCATGACCATGGTCATCATCACCGGCGGCATCGACCTGTCCGTCGGATCCGTCTTCGCGCTGGGCGGCGTGCTCGCCGCCTGGGCATCCACATGGGGCTTCCTGGCCGCGCTGTTCGTGCCACTCGTGGTGTGCGGTGCGATCGGACTGCTCAACGGCTTCCTGGTCGCCCGCGCCGGGATGGCGCCGTTCATCGTCACGCTCGCCACCCTGCTGGGGGCCCGCGGCATACTCCTCGCCTTCACCGACGAGGGCGCCACCACCTACCTGGTGCCCAAGGGATCGGCCTTCGCCGAGCTCGGGCAGGGGAGCGTGTGGGGCTTCGGCTACCCGATCCTGATCGCCCTCGTACTGTTCGGCATCGGCGGACTGCTGCTGCAGCGCACCTCGTTCGGACAGACGCTCTTCGCCGTCGGCGGCAGCAGTGACGCGGCCACCCTGATGGGCCTGCCCGTGGCCCGTACCAAGATGCTGGTCTACACGCTCAGCGGACTGCTGGCCGGACTCGCCGGGGCGCTCAACGCGGCCAGGCTGTCGTCCGGGGTCACCATCGTCGGCGTGGGCATGGAGCTCGACGCGATCTCCGCCGTCGTCATCGGCGGCACACTCCTGATCGGTGGCGCCGGGTCGATCAGCGGAACGCTCTGGGGCGTCCTGCTGCTCGCCGTCATCCAGAATCTGATCAACCAGATCGGCTCGCTGAACTCCTCGTACCAGTCGGTGGTCAGCGGAGGCTTCCTTATCGTTGTCGTCGTGGCCCAGCGCTATCTGGCGCGCAGCCGCAGAACCACCTGAACCTGTGCCGGGGCCGCGGCCCCGGCACAGGCCGAGCCGTACCGGCGGAGCCGGGCCACTGCGCTTCAACGCGCGTCAAGTCGATTCAGGGAGTGCCGTGGGCGTCAGCCTCAAGGACGTTGCGCAACGGGCGGGCGTATCCATCAAGACCGTGTCGAACGTGGTGAACAACTATCAGCACGTCACACCGAAGATGCGCGCCAAGGTGCAGCAGGCCATCGACGAGCTCGGCTACCGGCCGAACCTCACCGCCCGGCATCTGCGCAAGGGCCGCACGGGCATCATCGCCCTCGCCGTCCCCGAGTTCGGCAACCCGTACTTCGCGGAGCTGGCCGGCGAGGTCGTCGACGCGGCCGCCCGGCACGACTACACCGTGCTGGTCGACCACACCGGCGGGCTGCGGGAGAAGGAGCTCCTGGTCAGCCAGGGTTTCCGGTCCCATGTGATCGACGGCCTCATCCTCAGTCCCATCCATCTGGAGACCGAGGACCTGATGGCGCGCACCGAGACGGCCCCACTGGTGCTGCTGGGCGAGCGCGAGTACGAGGCGCCGTACGACCACATCGCCATCGACAACGTGGAGGCCTCCCGTGAGGCCGTACGCCACCTTATCGATCAGGGGAACCGGCGCATCGCCTTCCTCGGCTCGCGCACCGGCCGTGAGCGGCAGCCGGCCCATCTGAGGCTGCGCGGATGGCGGGAGGAGCTCGCCGCCGAGGGCATCGCCCCCGACGAGTCGCTGGTCGTAGTCACCGACGGCTACGGCCGCGAGGACGGGGCCACCGCGATGGCCGCCCTCCTGGACCGCGGGGAGCAGCCCGACGCCGTGTTCGCGTACAACGACCTCATCGCCATCGGCGCGATGCGCACCCTGTCCGAACGCGGTCTGCGCATCCCCGAGGACGTCGCCGTCGTCGGGTTCGACAACATCGAGGAGAGCCTCTACGGAGCCACCACGCTCACCACGGTCGCCCCGGACAAGGAGGCCATCGCCCGGCTCGCCGTCGACAGCCTCGTCGAACGACTCTCCGGCGACGAGGCACCGGCACCCCGGCGGCCCCGGCCCGGCTACCGGCTGATCGTCCGGGAATCGACCGTCCCCCGCTCTTCCGGAGTGTCCGGCGGATCCTGACCGGGGCCGCGGCGCCCGGCACACCCGCCCGAGCCGTCCCCGCCCCGCCCGGCCGTCCGCTCGTCCCAAGGATCTCTGATGCCTCGCCCCACCGTGAACCGCAAACCGTTCGGCGCCCATGGGAACACGGACGTCGATGTCTGGACGCTCGACTCCGGCACCGGAGTCCGGGCCGAGATCCTCACCTACGGCGGCATCCTGCACCGGCTCACCGTGCCGGACACCGGAGGAGCCCCCGCGTCGGTCGTCCGGTCGCTGGCGGGCCTGGACGACTACACGGGCAGCAACCCGTTCTTCGGCGCTCTCATCGGCCGCTTCGCCAACCGCATCGCGCACGGCCGCTTCACCCTCGACGAGGCCGAGTACCAGGTCCCCGCCAACGACCGGGGACACGCCCTGCACGGCGGGCCCGACGGCTTCCACACCCGTGTCTGGCAGGCCGCCGGGGAGGCCACCGACACGGCCGCGACGCTCCGCCTCACGCTGCGCAGCCCCGACGGCGACATGGGATTCCCCGGGGCACTGGACGTCACTGTCACCTACGCCCTCGACGCGGCGGGCACACTCGCCCTCGACTACACCGCGACCACGGACCGCCCCACCGTCGTCAACCTCACCAACCACGCCTACTTCGACCTCGCCGCACAGGGAGACATCCTCGGCCACACGCTCCAGGTGGACGCCGACAGCTATCTCCCCGTCGACGAGGACGGCATTCCCGAGGGCCCGGCCACGGCGGTGCACGCCACCCCGTTCGACCTCACCACCCCGTGCACCGTCGGGGAACGGATCGCGCTCCCCGACGAACAACTGCGCAGGGCGGGCGGCTTCGACCACTGCTGGATCCTCCGGGGGCCCGGCACGGGTCTGCGCCGGGCCGCCCGGCTCACCGCTCCCGGGGCCGGGCGCATCCTGGAGGTGTGGACCACCGAACCCGGCATCCAGGTCTACACCGCCAACCAGCTCGACGGCACCCTGGCCGCCCCCGGCGGCGGCCGCCACGGCCGCCACGGCGCAGTCTGCCTGGAGACCCAGCACCTGCCCGACTCGCCCAACCGGCCGGACCACCCCGGCACCGTGCTGCGCCCGGACGAATCCTTCCGCAGCCGGACCGAGTTCAGGTTCCCGCACCTCGCCGCCGTCACGGCCTGAACCTCCGGGCACCCCCATGAAACGGCCCGGCCCGCGGATGTATCGCACTCCGCGGGCCGGGCCTCCTTGCGTGCCGCGCTACTTCAGGTACGGACCCGCCGCCCCGACCTTCCCCGGTGCGGCGTTGCGGCCGCCGAGGTCCAGGACGTAGACCCGCATGTTGCCCTTGCCGGGGGCTGCCACGCTCAGCTTTCCGTCCGCAACCACCTTGGTGTCACCGGTGACGGCGTCCCGGTAGGTGCCGTTGGGAATCCCGGTGTACGTGGCCGCGCCGGTGACCGTCACCAGGGCGAAGCTGTCGACTCCGCTCGCGGCGTCGGTGTAGCGCCGCTTGTACGCCATCTCCCCGGTGATGCCCTCGGTGGAGTACTGGCCCATCTGCAGGGCCGGCACCGCACGGCGGATCTCGTTGAGCCGCTGGACGTGCTTGACCAGCGGCTTGCTCAGTGTGTTCGCGACCTCGCCGGTGGCCGACGAGACCTTGCCGAAGTCGGAAGCCTCGACCGTGCCCGCGACGTGGTCGCCGTAGTAGGCGCGGCCGGTGGTCGCCAGCGGGCAGCTGGGCCCGCAGTCGATCTTCTTGCCGGCCTGGAACTCGATCTCCGATCCGTAGTACAGGGTCGGGATGCCGCGGAACGTCCACATCAGGGCCATGTTCTCGGCCCAGGCGTCGGTGCCGCCCGGATAGCGCTCACTGCTCTTGTTGGGGCCGTAGTCGTGACTGTCCACGTAGACGACGTTGTACGTGGCGTCGTTGTAGCTGTCGTCCGAGTCCCTGCCGTTGTTGTACGCGTTGTTGGCGTCCCCGAAGTTCATGTGCATCCGCATGTCGATGACGTTCATGCCGGAGAACTTGCTGTGGTCGGGTGTGTGATATGCGTTCCCGTCGAGGAAGGCGTTGGCGGACGTCGGCTGCGCCCCGGTGCCCAGCTTCTCCTCGTAGTCGTACATCTCCAGTGCGGCCTTGGTGTCGTCGGCGTTGTACTCCTTGCGCTCCTTCCAGGTGAAGAACTGCGCGGAGTGGTTGACCGAGCCGCGGTTCCACTTGTCGTTGACGAACGCGCCCACCTCACCGAAGACGAAGAAGTTCTTCGCCGCCTCCACGCCGAACTGCTGGGTGACGCGCTCCTGGATCGCCGGCAGGAACCGGCGGTTCCAGGTGGTGCGTGGAATGTGGACGGCGCTGTCGATCCGGAAGCCGTCGACGCCCATGTCGATGTACTTGTTGTACGCCCCGATCAGGTAGTTCTGGACGGGTGCCGACTCGGTGTTGAAGTCGGCCAGGTCGTCGTGCAGCCAGCAGGAGCGCGAGTCCTCGCCCTCCCAGTTCCCCAGCCAGCAGTTGTGGTAGTACACCTTCGGGAACATGCCCGAAGTCGGGTTCGACCACTGGCAGTTGTAGATCCGGTAGCCCTCCGGGGAGGTGTACTGAGTGGGCTTCCCCCAGTCCACGCAGGTGTTGCCGGCCGGCTCCGCGGTCGACCACAGGTCGCCGTTGTAGTACGACTTGCCGGTCTTGGGGTCGATGGTCAGACCGTCGTACTCGAAGCCCTCCTGCTTCTCGTCGTAGTACCAGCTCCACTGGTCGTCCCGCACCCCGTAGACGGTCGGCGTGTACAGGCCCTTGGCGCCCCAGCGTGAGGAGTGGTTGTAGACGACGTCCTGGTAGATCTTCATGCCCTTGGCGTGCGCGGCGTTGATCAGGTCCTGGTACGAGGCACCCGCCGATTCGAGCCGGGGGTCGACCTTGTAGAAGTCGTAGCCGTGATAGCCGTGGTAGTCGTAGTCGGACCGGTTCAGGACCACCGGAGTGATCCAGATCGCGGAGAACCCGAGGCCCTTGACGTAGTCGAGCTTGTTGACCAGGCCCTTGAAGTCCCCCCGGAACATGGGGTCGTTATTGGCGGCGTTTCCGGACTTCACGTCCTGGTTGCCGCCTCTGTTGTTGCTCGTGTCCCCGTCGTTGAAGCGGGCGGTGAGGACGAAGTAGATCGGGTCCTTGCGCGGGTCGGTGCCCAGCGGCTTGCCGGCTGCCGGAGTCGCGGGCCTGGTTCCCGTCGTCGCCTTGGCGGCGGCCGAGGGCGCCGAGGTGTTGCCCGCCGCGTCGACCGCCCTGACGGTGTAGCTGTATGCCGTCCTCTCCTCAAGGTTGGCGTCCGAGAAGACGGTCGAGCCGACGTCGCTCACCATCGTGCCCTTGCTGCCGCCGGTGCGGGTGACCTGATACTTCGTCACCCCTCGGTTGTCGCGTGACGGTTCCCAGGTGAGGACGACGGATACGCCGTCCGCGTCGGCCTTCACGGCGGCCGGGACGGTGGGTGCCTCGGTGTCCGGCGGTTCGGCGACGCACGGGTCCGCGGCGTCCTTGGTGACCTTCCGGTCCTTGACCGTGGTGACACCTGCCGGGATGCGGTAGTCGCTGCCGTTGTTGTTGTCCCAGACCCCGTTGCCGTTGTTGAACGCGGCCTGCATCTCCGTTGCGGCGCCGAGGTCGACCGACCGCTTGACCCAGCCGGTGCAGGCGGCTTCCATACCGACGCCCGGCACGGTGGTCCAGGAGCCGCCGGCGGGCCGGTAGTGCAGGTTGGTGGTGCTCCAGCCGACGGTCGTGGTCGAGTAGTAGACCGTCGAGTCGTTCCCCGTACCCGTCCCGGGGTCCGGGCCGGGTACGGCGCACGGGTCGCTGTGCGCCACCACGCCGTCCTTGACGGTGATGGTGCCGGTCCCCAGCGCGTAGTTCTTCCCGGAGTTGTTGTCCCAGACGCCCGATCCGTTGTTGAAGGTGGCGGCCAGCCCCGATGAACTGCCCAGCGGAACGGTCTTCTTGACCCAGTCCGTGCAGGCGGCCTCCATGCGCACACCGGGCACGGCCGTCCAGGAGCCGCCGTCGGGCGCGTAGTGAAGGTTGTACGCGGACCAGTCACGGGTCTTGGTGTAGTAGAAGACCGTGGCCGTGTTCTCGCCGGCCGCCACGGGTACGGCTGACGACGCCTCCGCGGGGTCGGGTACGGCGGTGAACAGGCTCAGCAGCCCGACAGCGGTCGCCGCCGCGGCCAGGGGGCGTCTGAGCCGCAGGTGGGGGGAGCGTTTCATTCGTCTCTCCAGGGGAGTGCGACGGCCTCCCGGGCCGCCGCAGCCAACAGCGGGGTGCCCATCGAGCACCCGCGGGTCCCGCCGGAGAACCCGGACGCGCCTCGGGGTTCGGGCGAGCAGTGCATCCGACAGCAAGGGCTGTCTGAATTTTGCTGCAATATCTTGCGGTCAGGAAGTTACCTGCGCATGACAGGTGCGTAAAGGGCCCGGACGGCGCAGGTTGTCCGGGCTCCCGCGGCGACCGGTGACACCCCGTCCGGGAATGACGGAGTGCGCCGGGCCGTTTCGGTGTTCATGACCTTCTTTGTGGACGTGACCGTGCGGGGCTACGAACTCGACACGCAGGGCCATCTGAACCAGGCCGTCTATCTCCAGTACGCGGAGCACGCGCGCTGGGAGTTGCTGCGGGCCGCCGGGCTGCCCCAGGAGAAGCTGCTGGCCGACGGCGTGGGGCCCGTCGCGCTCGAGGTCACGGTGAAGTTCCTGAAGGAGCTGCGGGGTGGTGAACGGGTGCGGGTGTCCTGCCGGTTCGACTACGGGAAGGGCAAGACCTTCACGGTCGCGCAGCAGATCCTCAAGGAGGACGGCACAGTGGCGGCGGACGTCACGGGTGTCGCGGGCATCCTCGACCTGTCGACCCGCAGGCTGATCCCTGATCCGGGCGGCCGTCTCGCCTCGCTGGCCAAGGACCCGGAGCTGCTGAGCGGCTGACGGGGGTTCGGCATCCGAGTACCGGGCCCTGCCGGGGCCGCAATCCCTTGACCTCTTTTCCTTGACCTCGTACTTGCCCGGATCTCTTCACCGGGTGTGGCCCGGGTGCGTAAAGTGCGAGCGGCTTCGGCGCCGTGCGCGCCTGGCAGCCCCGGCCGCGCGGATGGCGCGACCGGGGGGCCCCGCTGCTCGCCCGGCTCTCGCTGTCGTTGTTCGGCGTCTCGGAGGCGGGTCTGCGACTGTGGCCCGCGCTGGCTGCCGCCGGCACGGTGGTCGTGGGCGGGCTGACCGCGCGGGAGTTCGGCGGCGCACGGCGGGCGCAGCTGCTCGCCGCGATCGCGACGGGCACCATGCCCGTGCTGCTGAGTAGCGGGCACGTCGCCAACACGACGTCGTACGAAGTGCTGGCGTGGGCGGCGATCGCGTTCACGGTCACGCGGATCGGCCGTACCGGCGACACCCGGTGGTGGCTCGCCGGGGGAGCGCTGGTCGGCATCGGCGCGGAATTCAATCACCTCGCGGCGATCTTCGGGGCCGTCCTGCTGGCCGTTGCCCTGCTCGGTCCGGCCCGCCGGACCGTGGCCGACCGCCGGCTGCTCGCGGGCGCGGCGATCGCCGTGCTGCTCGTGCTGCCCGATCTGTGGTGGCAGGCGCGGCACGGCTGGGCCATGTTCGAGATGACGCGGGCACTGAACGCGGAGCACGGCGGCCCGGGAAACATCGTCACCTGGATCGTGGGGCAGCTCAGCATGTCCTGTCTGGTGATGACGTTGTTGTGGGTGGCAGGCCTGAGGTTCCTGTGGCGGTCCGGCCGACCGCTGTGGCGATGCCTGGCGATCACGTACGCCGTGCTGTTCGTGTTGTTCGCCGTGACGACCGGAGCCCAGGTGTACTACCTGGGCGGGCTGTACGTGTGCCTGCTGGCGGCCGGGGCGGTGGGCCTCGACGACTGGCTGTACTCCCGCCCCGAACGGCTGCGCGCCCTGCTGGCCGGAACGGCCGTCTCGGCCACGCTGTCCGCCGTGATCGTGCTGCCGGTGCTGCCGTCCTAAGGCGTGGCCTGGACGTACGGCATCAGCGCGACGTCGGGGGAGACCCTGGGCTGGCCCCAACTGGTCGGCACCGTACAGCAGGTATGGACCGGGCTCCCGTCCGATCAGCGTGCGAACACGGTGATCTTCGCGGCGGACTACAGCGAGGCCGGCGCCATCAACGAACTGGGCCGGAGCGCCGGACTGCCCACCGCTGCGGGTGCGCAGAACACCGACTGGTGGTGGGGCGCCGGCAACCCGGACGCCACGACCGTGGTGGCCGTCGCCCCCGGCCCCGCATACGCCCCCGGGTACACCGCCCACCTGCGCCGGTACTTCCGGCACGTCCGCGTGGCCGCCACCCTCTCCACCCCCGGCGGCGTGCACAACATCGAATCGGGAGGGCACGTCTACATCTGCACCGGCCCCCGCCGTCCCTGGGGCGCGATGTGGCCCGAGCTGCGCAACTACGCGTGACGGCTCACCGCCGCCTCGTGTGCCCGTCTCCTGGTGTGACCGGCGTCAAGCTACGACGGATCTCGTATTATGGGGACTCCGGACGAAGCGACGATGCGGAGCCACCGTGACCCCTGCCAGTGCCACAGAAGCGGCCGTCGGCGCCCGCACGCTGGCCCACCCGGCACGTGACGAGATCAGGATCGAGTCGGTGCTGCACGCGCTCTCCGACCCGGTGCGGCTGTGCGTGGTGCGTGAACTGGCCGCCGCGGACGAGGAACTCACCTGTTCCCGGTTCGATCTGCCGGTGACCAAGTCGACCACCACGCACCACTTCCGGGTGCTGCGCGAGAGCGGCATCGTCCAGCAGATCTACCGGGGCACCGCCAAGATGAACGGGCTGCGCCGCGAGGACCTGGAGGCGCTGTTCCCCGGACTGCTGGATCGCGTGCTCGAAGCCGCGAACCGGCAGGCGGACCGGCTCGGCGAGGGCTGACCGCTCCGGCGAGGGCTGACCGGTTCGTGTGAGGCGGCCGGCCGCGCCACCGCCGGGTGGGCCCCTACGCGAGGCCGTCGCCCCGGGCCGCGTCCATCAGTCCCGGCCAGTCCGGGATCTTCACCGGCCCGCGGCCGAGCGACCGTCCCAGGGCCGCCTCCGCCCGTTCGATCGACAGCCAGCCGTCCCACTCCACCGGCCGCAGCCCGTACGCCCGCAGCGCGGCCACCGGATCCGGTGCCGACGGGCGTCCGGCGAGCAGCGGGGCGTCCTCGGCCAAGGAGGCGACCGTCTCCTTGGCGCACGACCGGTTCGACCCGATGACCCCGGTCGGGCCCCGCTTGATCCACCCCGCGACGTACTGCCCGGGCGACGGGGCCGCGCCCCGCAGCACCCGGCCGGCCAGGTGGGGCACCGTCCCGCGCACCGGGTCGAAGGGCAGACCGGGCAAGGGCATCCCTCGGTAGCCGACCGCCCGCAGTACGAGCTGCGCGTCGATCTCCTCGAACGTACCGGTGTCCCGCACGCCGCCGGTGCCGTCCGGTGCCGTACGGGCGAACCGCACACCGGCCACCCGCCCCCGGCGCTCAAGGAGCGCGACCGGGCGCAGGTAGAACCGCAGCCCGATGGTTCGGGCCGGTGTCCGTCCGTCGGCAGAGACGTCCGCGGCCCACCCGCGCAGCACGTCGAGGTTCCGCCGCACCATCGCGGGGAGCGCCGGGGAGCCCGGTGCCGTACCGGCGTACGCCGGGTCCAGGACGAGCTCCGCCGGGTCCACGGTGATCCGTGCCCCGGGAAGCGCGCCGAGTTCCCGGAGCTCCTTGGTGGTGAACCTGGCCTGCGAGGGTCCCCGTCTGCCCGCCATGTGAATCTCACGCACCCGGCTGCCGGCCAGGGCGCCGAGCGCGGGCTCCGGCACATCGGTGGGCCGCAGTTCATCGGCGCCCCGCGCGAGGATCCGCGCCACGTCGACGGCGACATTGCCGATCCCGATCACCACGACGGAACGGGCCTGGAGCGCGAAACGGCCGGCGGCCGCATCGGGGTGAGCGCTGTACCAGGAGACGAAGTCGGTCGCCGAGTGGCTGCCGGGCAGCTCCTCCCCGGGGATGCCCAGCGGGCGGTCCGTGGCCGCCCCGACGCAGTAGACCACCGCCTGGTACAGCCCGCCGAGCTGCTCCGGCGACACCCCGTCCCCGCCCACCGGGACATTGCCGACGAAGGTGACCCGGTCGTGCTCCAGGACGGCCCGCAGGCTCTGCTGGAGCGATTTGATCTTCTCGTGGTCCGGGGCGACGCCGTACCGCACCAGGCCGTACGGACAGGGCAGCCGGTCCAGGACGTGCACCCGCACACCGGGCAGCAGGGGGTGGGCGACCAGTGCCTGGGCGGCGTAGATCCCGCTGGGGCCGGAGCCGACGACGGCGACGCGTTGCACGGCGCACCTCTTCCCTGAGGGTGCCTCCAGCATCGCACCGGCGGCGCCCGGCGGGGGAGAGGTGCGCCGGGTGTTTCGTCAGGAGGGGAGAGAGCGCATCCGGCTGATCTCGGTGGTCTGCTGGGCGACGACGTCGTCGGCCATCTCCTCGACCTGGACGTTGTTCCCCTCCGAGAGCACCTCGGTTGCCATGCTGACCGCACCCTGGTGGTGGGTGATCATGCGCTTGAGGAACAGCTGGTCGAAGGCCTTGCCCTTCGCGGCCCGGAGCTGTTCCAGCTGGGCGGCGGTGGCCATGCCGGGCATGGCGCCGTGGTCATGGCCGTCGGCCTGCTCCGTCCGGCCGTGGCGGCTGAGCCAGCCCTTCATCGCGCCGATCTCGGGCTGCTGGGCCGCGGTGATGCGCTCGGCGAGCCGCTTGACCGCGGCCGAGCCGGAGCGGGAGGGGACCAGACGGGTCAGTACCAGTGCCTGGGCATGGTGCTGGATCATCATCCGGACGTAGCGGACGTCCGCCGAGTTGGGGGTGTCCACCCCGGCGGCGGCCTTCGCGGCCTCCGAGGCCGAGAGCGTACGTGCCGGCTCCCCCGGCTTTCCGGGGGCCACGACCGAACTGCCCCCGCCCGCCCGGTCCTCCGGGCCGTTGTCACCGCCGCTCCCGTCGCATCCGCCCGAGGTGAGCACGGCTGCGGTGACGGCGGCGGCGAGGGCGGTTCCGCGGAACCGCCGGGACTGACGACGAATCAACAAAGCGACCTCCGTTGATACATGGGTGGTTGCGCTCTGTCCTAGCACGTCAACGCACAGCTGTGATCAGAAACTTTCATTACGTCTCTGTTGCCATCTGTTGAGATGCCCATGGCAAGGACGATACTGCCGGAGTCCGTGAACCGGTCAACCACATTCGGATCCATGGGAGGACGCAGTGACCTCGTTGCACACCACCCCGGTGCGGCGCAGACGTCTGGGCGTGGCGGCTGCCGCCGCCGGGCTCTTCGCCACTCTGCTGATGGCCGGACCCGCGGCCGCGACACCCGACCCGGGTGACTCGGCCGCGACCCGAACCGAAGTCTCCACGCGCCAGGAGGCGGAGGCGACCGCCGCGATCAAGAGCGGTGAGGTACCCGGCGTGGACGAGATCGTCCACAGCCCCAACATCACCCATCTCGCCAACGTCCCGAAGGACGCGCTCCAGGGGCTGAACACGGACCTGGCCTTCCAGGGGAAGTACGCCTACGCCGGGAACTACGACGGCTTCAGGATCTTCGACATCAGCAATCCGAAGTCGCCGAAGACGGTCGCCCAGGTCCTGTGCCCCGGATCGCAGAACGACATCTCCGTCTCCGGGAACCTGCTCTTCCTGTCGACCGACTCCTCGCGCAGCGACAACTCGTGTGCCAGCACCACCCAGCCCGCCACGGAGAAGTCCTCCTGGGAGGGCATGAAAGTCTTCGACATCAGCGACAAGCGCAATCCGAAGTACGTCGCCGCCGTCGAGACCGCGTGCGGATCGCACACCCACACGCTCGTCCCCGAGCGCAAGAACGTGTATGTGTACGTCTCCTCGTACTCGCCGAGTGAGGCGTTCCCGGACTGCCGGCCGCCGCATGACGGCATCTCCGTCATCAAGGTGCCGCGCCAGGCACCCGAGAAGGCCCGCGTCGTGAACTTCCCGGTGCTCTTCCCCGACGGCGGGAACCCGGGCGCGCCCACGAACCCGGGCGTGTCCAAGACCACCGGCTGCCACGACATCACCGTGCTGCCCTCCAAGGACCTGGCCGCCGGTGCGTGCATGGGAGACGGTCTGCTGTTCTCCATCAAGGACCCGGAGAACCCGAAGATCATCGACCGGGTGCAGGACAACGTGAACTTCGCGTTCTGGCACTCGGCGACGTTCAACCAGCGCGCGGACAAGGTCGTCTTCACCGATGAGCTGGGCGGTGGCAGCGCGGCCACCTGCAACGAGGAGATCGGCCCGAAGCGCGGTGCCGACGGCATCTACGACATCGTCGGCAGGGGCGACCACCGTAAGCTGGTCTTCCGCAGCTACTTCAAGATCGACCGCCCGCAGGCCGACACCGAGGTCTGCGTCGCCCACAACGGTTCGATCATTCCGGTCAAGGGCCGTGACCTGATGGTCCAGGCCTGGTACCAGGGCGGAGTCTCGGTCTGGGACTTCACCGACTCGTCGAAGCCGAAGGAGATCGGCTTCTTCGAGCGCGGTCCCGTCAGCACGGATGAGGTCACCACGGCCGGTCCCTGGTCGGCGTACTACTACAACGGCTACATCTACTCCAACGACATCGCCAAGGGCTTCGACGTCCTGAGGATCGACGACCGGCGCACTGATCCGGCGAAGCGGGTGCGCACGGACGAGCTCAATGTCCAGACGCAGCCGGACTACTTCGACCGCTGATCCGACGGCTGGACCGCCGCAGGGCGGGACGGCCTGCCCGCCCCGACCGTCACACGGTCCCGCCGGGGGTTCCTCACCCGGCGGGACCGGCGTGCCCCGCGAAGCCCGGCCCGCCGGGGGTGACCGCTGGTTCCGGCGACGCGGAGGACCGCCGGAGCCAGACGTCTCAGGCCGCCTCGTACAGGTGCGCCCGACCGCCCCGCCACTCGACCCACTCGGGGCTGTCCAGAATCCGCTCGGGGTCGTCCAGCCCCGCGCCCTCCAGGAACACGATCACATCGTGATCGGAGTGCGCGAGGCCGAGTATCTGGACCCGCCCGTCGCGCTGCACGGTGACGCGTCGCCCGCCTGAGGGGGACGGACGGAAGATCACGATCGGGGGAGAAGTCATGCCTCCAGGGTGCGACGCGCCGAAGGCCGCCGCACAGCGAACCGGAAACCCGGCCCCGGAGCCGATCAGCCAGGCGTGCGGAGGGCGAGCGCGGCCGCCCCGCCGGACAGCGGTCAGGCTGCGGACCGGGAGCCGCCGCCCGTGGCCGCGGCCCATTCGACCAGCAAGCGCTGGTACTCCTCCTCGTCCTCCGGGGACAGGCGTCCGCCCGAGCGCTGCCACAGATGGCGAATGTCTTCATTCACCGCTGAGGCGGAACGCACGGAACCGGACGGGTACGGAGTCGGGGCCATACCTACCAGGCTAAGGCCCCCATGTGACAATCAGACCCATTGGGCGCAAGGGACATCTCTCACATGTTCCTCAGGCAACCCCGGGCACCAATCCGAGCTCCCGTAGCCCGTACGGCCGCTCGGCCAGCGGTGCGTGCTCCACGAACCGCACCTCGCAGCCCAGTGCGGCGGCTCCGGCGTCCGCGTGCCGGTCGTCGCCGACCATCACCACATCCGTCGGATGCTGTCCCAGAAGTGTGCAGGCCGTGTGGAAGAGCTGTGCGTCCGGCTTCTGGATGCCGTGCTCGAAGGACAGCACGTACGCGTCCACGAAGGCGTCCAGGCCGTGCGCCCGGAAGACCGGCCGCAGATCCCAGCCGATGTTGCTGACCACGCCGATCCGGACACCACTGCCGGCCAGCGCGCCCAGCACCTCGGCCGCGTCCGGATACGGACACCAGGCTTCCGGGGTCCGGTGCCGTTCGTACAGCGCGTCGTACAGCCCGGGATCAGGCAGCGCGACCTGGCGGGCCAGACCGGTGTACGCGGCCCGGTGCCGGTGCACGCTCTCGTCACGGCAGGCCCAGTCCTCCGCCAGGGCTTCCGGCACCCGCTGCGGACTGGGTCCGCCCGGCAGCGCGCAGGCGGCCTCCAGCTCCCGTGCGTACCGGTCGAAGTCGGCCTCTTCCACGCTCACCCCCCGCACGGCGCAGGCCGCGGCGAGCCAGGACCGGACGGACTCGATCCGGAACAGCGTCCCGGAGAAGTCGAAGAGCACACCCTTGATCGGCATGGCCAGATCCTCGCCGATGTGCTGACAACGCCGCAAGGATGCCTGTTCAGACGTCGCGCGAACGCTGTTCACGCGACTCGTACCGTTCGAATCCCGCGACCGCGAACGCGACCAGCGCGGCCCCCAGCAGCCACCCGCCCAGCACATCGGACGGCCAGTGCACGCCCAGGTAGAGCCGGGTGACACCCACCCCGAGCACCGAGACCCACGCCGCCACCAGGGCCGCCCGCCACATCCGGGGTCCGGCGCCGTGCCGGCGCAGCAGCCACAGCAGCAGTCCGCAGCTCACCATGGCCGTCAGCGCGTGCCCGGACGGGAACGCCGCGTAGTGGGCGGAGTCCACCGGGTCCGGCCACTGGGGACGCTCCCGGCCGACCGCGGCCTTGATCCCCTGCTGCAAGAGGCTGGAGAACAGGCTCGTCGCCGCCACCCAGCCCGCGAGCGGCCGGGCGCCGCGCCACCACAGGGCCACCACGGCGACGGCGATCAGAGCGCGCATCGTCCAGGGGTCCCACAGCCAGTCCGTCAGCACCCGGTTGACGTGGACGAGGCCGGGCTCCGTCACCGCCCGCCGGTGCAACGCGTCGGCGACCGTACGGTCCAGGCTCATCAGCGGTGACCACCGCGCGGCGACCAGGACCAGCAGCGTCAGGGAGAGGGCCGCACAGACGGTCCCGGTCCGCAGGGCCTGCCGGGAGGTGCGGATACGGTCCGGACGGGAGAGGAGCTGGGAGTGGTGCATGGAGAGATCCTCTCCGACGCGAGGTGCGTGGGGCCATCCCCGTGCTCCGGTCCCGGAGGGTGTGTTCCGCCGGCCGGGGGCGCTGTCCCGCTAACCCAGGGCGCTGATCGCCGGAACGAGCGCGACCAGCAGCGGAACCGCCGGTACGAGCGCGGCCGCCGCGGTCAGCCGCAGCCGGCGGCCCGCGGTGAGCCGCCCCGCAGGCGCCAGCAGCCGGTCGACCCGAAGCGGCACCTGCGCGTCCGGTGTCGGGGACGGGCCGAACACGCCCCGGTCCTCGTTGAGTTCGACCAGCGCCAGGGCGATCGTCAGCCGGCCGAAGCGGCGTGACGCCACATCGTCGGCGGCCAGCTCGACGAGCCGGTACATCTCGCCGCGAAACGCCGCGAACACCGGCACCTGCGGAAACCCGGACGCCAGCGCGGCGGAGCAGTTCAGCAGCCAGTCGTGGCGCGCCTTCGCGTGCCCCTGCTCATGCGCGAGCACCGCATTCAGCTGACGGCCCTTCAGCCTGCCCAGCGCGGCGGTGGTGATGACCAGTTGAGGTGCCGCGCCCGGCAGCCACCAGGCATCGGGCCGTTCCCCCTCCAGTACCACCAGCCGTTCGCTGCCGGGCTCCTCGCCGGGCATCAGCGGGGAGCGCACCAGGAGTTCGGCCCGCCGCCGCCTGCGACGCAGCTGCGCCCGGTGGATCTCCCGGGTCAGCATCGCGGCCGTCCACACACCGCCCAGTGCCAGCAGCACGGCCATCACGGCCGACCAGGGCCCGTATGCCGCAAGGGCGTAAGCCTCGACGACGGCGTGCGGCGCGGGCGCGAAGACATGGCCGCGCACCGCCTGCCAGGCCGCGGCCGCGCTGAACGTCATGGACAGTGCGAAGGAGAGCAGCACACCGGCCACCACGCACTGCCACACCCACAGCGCCACGACGGGCTCGCGCTCCGGCCATTCGGCCCGCGCCATCAGCCGCGGGGTCACGACGGCGGCCAGTGCACCGAGCAGCAGCAGCGCGAGGGAGACCAACATGGCGTCACCTTATGAGGGGCACGGCACGCACGGGTATGGCTGTGCTCGCCAAGTGACGTACGCCACGGTTTGCCGGGTCAGCTGTCTCACAGAGTGAGCAGCATCGCGAACATCGATATCCCCATGGTCAGACGGCAGGCCAGCGCCAGCTCCGGCCGGCCGGCCCAGCCGGCCGACGGCGGTCCGCCCGCCACGGCCCCGCCGCCGCTCGTCATCGCGGCCACCGGGATCAGCCGGGCGCCCGAGTGCAGTACATAGGCGGCGTAGTAGGCGAGGAGCAGTCCGGTCAGCAGTGGTACGCCCCCGGCCGCCGCCATGGTGTGCGATCCGTGCCCGCCGTGCGCCGCCCCGCCGGGACCCGCCATCACGACGGCCATGTAGACCATCGCCGACGAGCCGACCAGATGGTGCAGATGGTGACCGCTGCGGCGGGAGAACCACAGGGCGCGCAACGCGGCGACGCCGAACAGCGCCGCGTACACGGCCCATCCCCACGCGGGCGGGGCGAGGACGGCCGCGGGCACCGCCATCGCGGCCATCCCGAAGCCCATCACGGCCTCCGCACGCGCCGTCCTGCGCTCCTCCCCGGTCCCGCTGCGGGTACGCAGCAGGCAGTACGCGCCTGTCAGAGCGCACAACGCCATCAGCAGCCAGCCGGACATCGCCGGACCATGCACAGCGGACCTCCCCCGGGCGAACGACATCGCCGTCGCCTAGTCGATGCCCGGGGCCGGACGCCTGTACGCGGCGCACTGGAGTACTGGGGGAGCGCGCGGCGGGGGTGTATTGCGAAACGGCTGGTGCGAGCGGCTCCGGATGTCAGGGCCGGAAGCGCAGCGGATGGTCCTCGGGCACCTCGACGACGGCGATGCGGACCCCGTCCGGATCGGAGATCCACATCTCGTCGAGTCCCCAGGGCTCACGCCTCGGCGCCCGCAGCACCTCAACACCGTGGGCCGACAACTCCTCGTATGCCGCCCGCACATCGGCCACCTGGAGCCACAGCAGCAGCCCGGGGGCCGGTGGCGCGTCACCGCGTCCGGACACTTCCAGGAAGCCGCCGCCCAGGAAGTAGACCGTCCCCCGCTCGGGACCGGTGCCGAACTCCCGGTGGACGGGCAGGCCGAGGGACTCCCCGTAGAAGGCGCGTGACCGTTCGGGGTCCGTGGGGCGCAACAGGATCCGGCTGCTCAGCACATGAACCATGATCCCGAGCCTAACGGCCCCACCCGCGATCCCTGGCGGGCGCGCAGCGGTCTGCTCGGTCCTGACGCGAGGCCGTGGCTCCCGGCCGGGGGGTTACGCTGCTGCGGCACGGCCACAGCAGAGAAACGGAGAGCCCCCTCATGAACACCGCCCCGCCCCGGGACTCGGGAGAGCTGACCTTCCGCGACGCGACCGACGCGGATGTGCCCGCACTCGTGGAGCTCATCCAGTCCGCGTACCGCGGTGACTCCAGCCGCACCGGATGGACCACTGAGGCGGACATCCTCCAGGGGCAGCGGATCGACCCGCAGGGGGTCCGCGCGGTGGTGGAGAACCCCGGCAGCAGGCTGCTCGTGGTGGAGCGCGACGGCGGGCCGGTCGCCTGCTGCCAGCTCGAGCACCGGGGTGAGGCCGCCTACTTCGGAATGTTCGCGGTCCGCCCCTCGCTCCAGGGCGGAGGCCTCGGCAAGGTGATCATCGCCGAGGCCGAGCGCACCGCCCGGGAGAGCTGGGGGGTGCGTGAGATGCACATGACCGTGATCTCGGTCCGGGACGATCTGATCGCCTGGTACGAGCGCCGCGGTTACCGCCGTACGGGAGAGATGAGCCCGTTCCCGTACGGCGATGAGCGCTTCGGTATCCCGCAGCGCGACGATCTCGCCTTCGAACTGCTGGTCAAGGACCTCCCGACGGACTGAGAGGCGGCTATGCGGTGAAGCGGCCCGCGCGGCGGATCTCCGGGAAGTCGGTGGTCGCGCCGTCGAGCCCGAGCCCGCGGGCAAGCCGCAGGTGGTCCTGGGTGTTGACCACCCAGCCCACCACCGTCAGCCCCTCGGCGTGCGCCTTCTCGACCAGCTCCAGGGTGATGCGCCGGACGTTGAGCACCAGCCGGGTGGCGCCCACCGCCTTCGCGCGGTCCACCACGTCCTCGCCCCAGCGACTGGCGACGAGTGCCGTGCGCACACCGGGCACCAGTTGCGCGATCTCGGCGATCGCCTCGTCGTGGAACGAGATCACCTCGACCCGGTCGACGAGATCGCGCCGCCGCATCACCTCCGCCAGCGTGCGGGCGGCGGCCACGTCCTTGATCTCCGCCTGCAGCGGAGATCCCACGGCGTCGAGAACCTCTTCGAAGACCGGTACCCGCTCGCCCCGGCCGGCGTCGAGTTCACGCAGCTCGGTCAGGGTCTTCTCCGCGATGGGGCCCTTGCCGTCGGTCGTACGGTCCACCTCGGCGTCGTGCATGACAGCGAGGGCGCCGTCCTTGCTCAGGTGAAGGTCCAGTTCGATGAGGTCCATCCCGGCCTGCTCGGCGTGGACGAACGAACGCAGGGTGTTCTCCGGCTCGACACCCATCACCCCGCGATGACCGATGGTGAGAAAAGACAAGGCACTCTCGCTTCCGTCGACGGCGTCTCCCCGCGTGTTGCTCCTACCCACGCGGCACTACGGCATGACCGCAATTCGGCACCCTAAGGGCTGTCCGGCAATCCCTGGTGGATCAGCGCGCGGCGAGCGGGGCGGCCGGGCGGGGGAGCGGGGCGCCGTGCCCCTGGACATCGGCTGCGCCGAGCAGGAACCCGGTGATGACGGCGGCGACCAGGACTGCACGAATGCTCACGCGGCGGTTCTCCGGAGTGGTGCGGAAAGAGCTGACGCGGTCCGTCCTATCGGTCGAGGCGCACGCCCCGCGAGCTGTGTCGCTCATGCGTGGGCGTGTCCCGCACGGGTTTGCCGGGCAGGCGTGCGACGGCGGGGGACCTCGCCCCTCCGGGCGGTCCCTCCGGACAGCCCCTCATCGTCACCCGCCCAAGGAAGCGGCTGTCACAACGCTGCAGCGCAGGAAAAAACGCGGTGACCATGGGGTTGGGCAGGATAATTTCCAGAT
This sequence comes from Streptomyces sp. NBC_01260, assembly GCF_036226405.1. Classification (NCBI taxonomy): domain Bacteria; kingdom Bacillati; phylum Actinomycetota; class Actinomycetes; order Kitasatosporales; family Streptomycetaceae; genus Streptomyces; species Streptomyces sp. NBC_01260. The sequence continues at coordinate 7,885,082 of NZ_CP108464.1, forward strand.
CCCCACTTGTCTTGGAGAACTGCGCACATATACGGTTACTTGACGCGAGGTTCTCCCGTGGAGGAAGTGTTATGACGGAAATTCTTGTGCACGACGTTGCAGCCGACGGCATAACTGCCGCCCAGCGGGTGATCGAGCACCCGGCCTGGCCCGCGCTCAAGAATGCTGTGGAGGAGATCCGTCCGTGGCAGTCGAAGGACGGGTCCATCGACTTCGACGCCGAGGGCGCGCCTTCCCTGGCGGTCGCCGGGGCAACGCTGGACCGGGTGACCGCCGCGGTCGAGGAGCTCTCCCCGCTGCTCCCGCACGACGCCGCGTACCACCGAGCCCTTGTCGCGGACCTGCACCGCTGGGCCGCCGACGGCTTCGGCGTCCCGGACTTCCTCGACTCGCTGCTCGCCTTCCAGCCGGCCAAGGAGCGCGCCGACGGGCTGCAGCACCTGGTCGTCTTCGCGATGTACACGCAGAACGGCAACCCCGACCGCAACCTCGAAGCGGTCGTGCTCCGGATGGTCTGGCCCGAGTGGCTCGCCGACCTGGAGGCGACCCGTTACGACAACCCGCTGTTCTGCGGGATCACCTTCGAGGACTTCACCTCCGGGTACGACACCAACTCCGCGGTGCTCTTCCCGGAGACCATCGCCGTGCGCGAGGCCCCCGAGCGCTTCAGCTGGGGCGGCATCTTCTGCGACCGCGAGGCCGCCCGCTTCCGCCGGGTCACCGAGGCGTCCGTCGAGCTCCTCGGCATCGAGCTGCCCGAGGACATCCGTGACATGGTCGGCGACCAGCAGCGCTGCGAGCAGGCCTTCGTGCTCTGGGACATGGTTCACGACCGCACCCACAGCCACGGTGACCTGCCGTTCGACCCGTTCATGATCAAGCAGCGCCAGCCGTTCTGGATGTACGGCCTCGAAGAGCTGCGCTGCGACCTCACCGCCTTCCGGGAGGCCGTGAAGCTGGAGGCCGACGGCTTCGGCCAGGGCCGCGACGTGCAGTACGCCGTGCTGTTCGACCGGATGTTCCGCTTCCCGGTCACCGGCGAGCGCGTCCGTAACTATGACGGTCTCGGCGGCCAGCTGCTCTTCGCGTACCTCCACAAGCACGATGTCGTGCGCTGGACCGACAACACGCTGAAGATCGACTGGGAACTGGCCCCGCAGATCACCAACCAGCTCTGCGACGAGATCGAGAAGCTCTACCGCGACGGCATCGACCGCCCCAAGCTCGTCCACTGGTTCGCCGCGTACGACCTGGTCGCCACCTATCTGGCACCCCATCCCGGCTCCCGCTGGGCCAAGGGTCCCGACGCCCTGGACCTCTCCCAGCCGCCCCGCAAACTCGTCGACGACGTGCTTCCGGACGAGTTTCCCCTGAGCATGTTCTATGAGGCGCTCTCCAAGAAGCTGAAGAACGTGATCGCCTCCACCAAGGGGATCACCGCCGCGGACGCCGGGCAGGCGGCCGCGTGAGCGCACGGAGCGAGGAGGCGGTGGCCATGAACGGAAACGGCAAGGGCAGCGGGAGCGGTGCGCTCGAAGGCGCTGTGGTCGCCGTGGCAGGGGCGGCCGGACCGGCCGGCCGGGCCGCGGTGCTCAGGCTCGCCGAGGCGGGCGCGGTCGTCGTCGCCTCGGACGCGAACGCCACCCGGCTCGCCGAGGCGGTGGACGCCGCCCGCTACGCCCACGGCGGCGCCACCGTCACCGGGGACACCGTGGATCTGCTCGACCTCGGTGCCGTCCATGAGTGGGCCGACAGGACGGAGAAGGAGTTCGGCCGGATCGACGGGCTCGTCCACCTCGTGGGCGGCTGGCGCGGAAGCTCCGGCTTCGCCGAGACGGACCTCGCCGACTGGACGCTGCTGGAGAAGCTGCTGATCCGTACCGTTCAGCACACCTCGCTGGCCTTCCAGGGCGGTCTGCAGCGCAGCGACCGCGGCCGCTACGTGCTGATCAGCGCGGCCGGCGCGAGCAGCCCCACCGCGGGCAACGCCGCGTACGCCGCGTCGAAGGCGGCAGCCGAGGCCTGGACCCTCGCGCTCGCGGACGCCTTCCGCAAGGCGGGGGGCGAGGAAGCGCCCCGGAGCGCGGCTGCGATCCTGGTCGTGAAGGCACTGGTGCACGACGCGATGCGCGCCGAGCGCCCGAATGCGAAGTTCGCGGGCTTCACCGACGTCAAGGAGCTGGCCGATGCCATCGCCGGCGTCTGGGACCGGCCTGCCCCGGAAGTGAACGGAAAGCGCCTGTGGCTGACCCCGCAACCGTAAGGACCGACGCGCGTCGTCATCACGACCCGCAGGTACGCGGCTTCGCCAGTGACAACTACGCGGGAACCCACCCGGAGATCCTGCACGCCCTCGCCCTCGCCAACGGCGGACATCAGATCGCCTACGGCGAGGACGAGTACACCGGTCATCTCCAGCGGGTGATGCACAGCCACTTCGGCCCCACCGCCGAAGCCTTTCCGGTGTTCAACGGAACGGGCGCCAACGTGGTCTCGCTCCAGGCGATGACCGACCGCTGGGGTGCGGTCATCTGCGCGGAATCCGCCCACATCAACGTGGACGAGGGCGGCGCCCCGGAGCGGGTCGGCGGCCTCAAGCTGCTCACGGTGCCCACCGAGGACGGCAAGCTCACGCCCGAGCTCATCGACCGGCAGGCGTACGGATGGGACGACGAGCACCGCGCCATGCCGCAGGTCGTCTCGATCACCCAGAACACCGAGCTCGGCACGGTCTACACACCCGGCGAGATCCGCGCCATCTGCGAGCACGCCCACGGGCACGGCATGAAGGTCCACCTCGACGGGGCCCGGATCGCCAATGCCGCGGCCTCCCTGGACGTACCGATGCGTACCTTCACCAACACCGTCGGTGTCGATGTGCTCTCCTTCGGCGGCACGAAGAACGGGGCGATCTTCGGCGAGGCGGTCGTGGTCCTGAACCCCGACGCCGTCCGCGCGATGAAGCATCTGCGCAAGCTGTCGATGCAGCTCGCCTCCAAGATGCGATTCGTCTCGGTGCAACTGGAGGCGCTGCTCGCCGGCGACCTCTGGCTGCGCAATGCCCGGCAGGCCAACGCCATGGCCCAGCGGCTCGCCGAGGGGGTCCGTGCGGTGGACGGCGTGGAGATCCTCCACCCCGTCCAGGCCAACGCCGTCTTCGCGCGGCTGCCGCACGCGGTGAGCGAGCGGCTGCAGAAGCGCTTCCGCTTCTACTTCTGGGACGAGAAGGCCGGGGACGTGCGCTGGATGTGCGCCTTCGACACCACGGAGGACGATGTCGACACGTTCGTCCTCGCGCTGAAGGAAGAGATGGCGGCCTGACGATATCTGCATAACCATGCGGTCGACTGGAAAATGATTGACTTCCGGTCGGCCGCATACCTACGCTCGGCGACCATGGAGCTGATTCAGCAGGTCCCCGAAATCTCCGCCTACCTCGCGGCGGACGAGGCGATCGACCACGGACATCCGCTGGTCCGGGAGACGGCAGCGCACCTGCGTTCCGCAACCGGCGACGCATACGCATACGCGTCTGCCGCCTTCGGCTTCGTGCGCGACGGCGTCGCGCACTCCGCCGACTCGGGCGACACACGGGTCACCTGGCGCGCCTCGGACGTCCTGGCGGCCCGCAACGGCATCTGCCACGCCAAATCCCACGCCCTGGCCGCTCTGCTGCGCGCGGAGGGTATTGAGGCGGCCCTTTGCTACCAGCGGCTCGCGGACGACGACGGGAACCCCGGGCCGGTGCACGGGCTGATCGCGCTGCGGCTTCCCGGCCGGGACCGCTGGGACCGTCAGGACCCGCGGGGCAACCGGCCGGGCGTCGACGCGCGCTTTTCGCTGGATGAGGAACGACTGGCCTGGTCCGTGCGGCCGAAGTTCAACGAAGAGGACTATCCGCACTTGTATGCGGCGCCGCATCCGCTGGTTCTGCGCAGCCTGCGGGCTGCTGCCGATCGCACTCAGCTCTGGAGCACGCTTCCGGTGGCGCTCTGATGCGTGACGAGACCGCCCGCCGCCTCGTCCGGCGACTCGCCGGCCGGCTCCCCCCCCGCACGAGGACCCGCACCTGGCTGCCTGGCGCGGCACGTACACCGGAGTGACGTTTCAGCCGCGGCCGCCGACCGGTCGGCGTCAGCCCCGCTCGCGGACCTCGGCGGGTGTCGGGGCCGTACCGCCCAGATGCGTGGGAACCCACCAGGTGTCGCTCGCGTCCCTCGGGCGCACCGGATAGGCGCGCTGCGCGGCTTCGAGGAGTTCCTGCACGCGCTCCCGCAGCCGGCGGGTGATCGCGCCCGCGTACTGATCGGTGGGGGCCTCCACCGGCTCGCCGACGCGGATCGTCACCGGGATGTGACTGCGCCTGAAGTTGCGCGGGCGGCCCTTGGTCCACAGCCGCTGGGTTCCCCACAGCGCCATCGGGATCAGCGGCACCCCGGCCTCCTGGGCCAGCCGCGCGGCACCCGACTTGAAGTTCTTCAGCGTGAAGGACTCCGAGATCGTCGCCTCGGGGAACACACCGACGATCTCGCCCGAGCGCAGCGAGGCGAGGGCGTGCGCGTACGCGTCCTCGCCCTGCTTGCGGTCGACGGGGATGTGCTTCATGCCGCGCATCAGCGGTCCGGAGAACTTGTGCCGGAACACCGATTCCTTCGCCATGAAGCGGACGAGCCGCTTCTGCGGCAGCGTCGCGAGCCCGGTGAAGATGAAGTCCAGATAGCTGATGTGGTTGCTGACCAGAACCGCGCCACCAGTCTTCGGGATGTGCTCCGAACCCTGGGTGTCGATCTTCAGGTCGAGCGCCTTGAAAAACGTACGAGCGGCGCCGATGACCGGCCGATAGACGAGTTCTGCCATCTGGGGGAGACCCTTCTTCAGCGCCTGGGGAGGGTTCTCCCGGCGGAAGTTACGCAGCCGTAGGTTTTCGGCATTGGGCCGATCGTGCCCCATGCGCGTCGTGGTGGCCAGTCTCGGCGGGCGCGGGGCGCGAGATTCTCGTCACGTGCGACGGCCGGGAATGTCCAGGCGGACGCGGGTGCTGACTCTTTGGGCAGAGCTCTGACAGGAGGCCGGAGATGGACGGGCAGGCGCAGGTGAACAGGCTGGATATCGCCCAACTCGGCGTGGAACTGGGGGAGCGGGCGACTCTCGTCCAGTTCTCCAGCGCCTTCTGCCAGCCCTGCCGGGCCACCCGGCGCACGCTCGCCGAAGTGGTGGCAATGGTCGACGGCGTCGTCCACGTGGAGATCGATGCCGAGGCACATCTCACTCTGGTGCGTGCGCTCGACATCAGCGCAACCCCGACCGTTCTGGTGCTCGACGCCTCCGGCCGGATCGTCCGACGGGCCGTCGGACAGCCACGCACCGTCGATGTCGTGGCCGCACTGGGGCAGGCGATATGACGGGCCGTGATGCATCTCCCACCTTGTGGGACGGTCTTGACTGCACCCGCCACACATCGTCAGTCTGACGCTATGCCGCCAGTACTCCTTCTCTACGGCCGGGTCCATGTCGACCTCGCCCGCAACGCGAGCGCGCGCTGTCCGGATGCCTGAGCATCCACGGCCCCGTACCCCCGACGCGCAGAAGGACGACATCTCCATGACGGCATCACCCGAGCTCGGCAACGCCCGGACCGCATCCCCCGACCTCCTTCGCTCCGTGTTCCGGCAGCACGCCGCCGGAGTCGCCGTGATCACCGCCGCCGGTGACCGGCCGGTCGGCTTCACGGCCACCTCCCTCAACTCCGTGGCCGCCGAGCCACCGCTCATCTCCTTCGGTGTGGGCACCTCGTCCTCCAGCTGGCCGGTCGTTGCGGAGGCGGAGCACATCGGAGTCCACATACTCGGCGAGCATCAGCAGGAGCTGGCCGCCACCTTCGCGCGCAGCGGTGCCGACCGGTTCGGTCCGTCCACCTATTGGCGCAGTGGCCCGGAAGGCGTTCCGGTCCTGGACGGTGTGCTGGCGTGGCTGGTCTGCCGGGTCGTGGCGCGGATCCCGGCGGGGGACCATCGGATCGTGATCGCCCAGGCGGTTGTCGGGGACCCGGCCGGGTCCGGGCGGCCGCTGGTCTATCACCAGGGCCGGTTCACGGCTCTGCGAGACTGAGAACCCCTTGGTGGCACCCGGGCGCCGAGCGTTGGGCAGATCACAGTTCAAAGCGCTTGCCCATGGGGCAGGCACTGGGTGTACTGGCGAGTAATATTACGGTCGGAGCGTCGGTCGCCCCGACCGGAAATCGCCCCATCAGGCGCCTATGCTGCGTGCAACAAGGCAGCCCGGAAATGACGATGCAGTAGGAGAGCCGGCGTGAGCTTGAGGATCGTTGTCTGTGTGAAGTACGTGCCCGACGCGACCGGTGACCGGCATTTCGCCGATGACCTGACGTTGGATCGTGAGGATGTCGACGGTCTGTTGTCGGAGCTGGATGAGTATGCGGTCGAGCAGGCGTTGCAGATCGCGGACGGGGTGGATGATGCGGAGGTCACCGTGTTGACGGTGGGTCCGCAGGATGCCAAGGACGCGTTGCGCAAGGCGTTGTCGATGGGTGCGGACAAGGCTGTTCACGTCGAGGACGACGGTCTGCACGGTTCGGATGCGGTGGGTACGTCGTTGGTGCTGGCGAAGGCGGTCGAGAAGACGGGTTATGACCTGGTGATCTCGGGGATGGCGTCGACGGACGGCACGATGGGTGTGGTTCCGGCGTTGCTGGCGGAGCGGCTGGGTGTGCCGCAGGTGACGTTGTTGTCCGAGGTGAGGGTCGAGGGTGGTGTGGTGACCGGGCGTCGGGACGGTGACACGGCGTCGGAGCGGCTGGAGGCGTCGTTGCCCGCGGTGGTGTCGGTGACTGATCAGTCGGGTGAGGCGCGTTACCCGTCGTTCAAGGGGATCATGGCGGCGAAGAAGAAGCCGGTGGAGTCGCTGGATCTGGGTGATCTGGGGATCGAGGCGGGCGAGGTGGGTCTGGCGGGTGCGTGGTCGGTGGTGGATTCGGCGGTGCAGCGTCCGGCGCGTACGGCGGGCACGATCGTGAAGGACGAGGGTGAGGGTGGCAGGCAGCTGGCCGAGTTCCTGGCGGGTCAGAAGTTCATCTAGGGCTTGGTGCCCGTTCGTTGTCCTCGTTGTTTCTTCGCTGATGTGCAGGAGAGGGAAGTTCCATGGCTGAGGTTGTTGTTTTTGTCGATCACGTGGATGGTGCGGTCCGTAAGCCCACGCTGGAGTTGTTGACGCTGGCGCGGCGGATCGGTGAGCCGGTCGCGGTGGCGTTGGGTGCGGGTGCGGGTGAGACGGCTGGTGTGCTGGCCGGGCATGGTGCGGTGAGGGTGTTGACGTCGGAGGCGTCGCAGTACGCGGACTATCTGGTGGTGCCGAAGGTGGATGCGCTGCAGGCGGCGTGTGCGGTGGTGTCGCCGGTGGCGGTGCTGGTGCCTTCGTCGGCGGAGGGCAAGGAGATCGCTGCGCGGCTGGCGTTGCGGATCGGTTCGGGTGTCATTACGGATGCGACTGATGTGGAGGCCGGTGAGCTGGGTCCGGTGGCGACGCAGTCGGCTTTCGCGGCGTCGTTCACGACGCGGTCGCGTGTGTCGCGGGGTGTTGCGGTGATCACGGTGAAGCCGAACTCGGCTCCGGTGGAGCCGGTGGCGGGCGCGGGTGTGGTGGAGGAGCTGGAGGTGTCGTTCTCGGCGCTGGCGACGGGTACGAAGGTGCTGTCGCGTACGCCGCGTGAGTCGACGGGGCGTCCGGAGCTGACGGAGGCGGCGATCGTGGTGTCGGGTGGGCGGGGTGTCAATGGTGCGGAGAACTTCCGTGTCATCGAGGCGCTCGCGGACTCGCTGGGTGCGGCGGTGGGTGCCTCGCGTGCGGCGGTGGACGCGGGCTGGTATCCGCATTCCAGCCAGGTCGGGCAGACCGGTAAGTCGGTCTCGCCGCAGTTGTACATCGCTTCGGGTATCTCGGGTGCGATCCAGCACCGGGCGGGGATGCAGACGTCCAAGACGATCGTCGCGATCAACAAGGACGCCGAGGCCCCGATCTTCGACCTCGTCGACTACGGCGTCGTCGGTGACCTCTTCAACGTCGTGCCCCAGCTCACCGACGAGGTCACCAGCCGCAAGGGCTGACCCGCCACCCAGCACACGGCACATGGCACGACCCGCAGTCCGGGGCCGCACGGTGAACACACCGCGCGGCCCCGCACCGTTTCCGATCACCATTGACGCAGGTACGGCAGCCTTATAACTTCACTATACGGATTGTTGATTCCGGGAAGCGGAAACAGCGAGAGCGTGGAGGGTGCGGAAATGGGTCAGCAGGAGAAGGTGGCGACGAGCCTCGCCGGAGCGGTCAGCGACGGGATCAGCGCCTCCCTCACGGAGGTGGACGCCGAACTCGCCCGCCGTTACCCCGGCGATCCCGGGACCCGTCAGCCCGTCCACACGGTCTACGTACCGGGGGACACCTTCACGGCCGGCACCATCCGCTCCTGGGGCGACCAGGCGCTGGAGGCACTCGACGAGCACGCCCCCGACGCGGCCTCCCTCGCGGCGGTCCTCGGCATCCCGGACGAGCTCGCCGGGGCCGTCCACGACCGGGTGCGCGCCAAGCTGGAGCGGGAGCCCGTCGAGGATCTGCGGATCGACTTCGAGGACGGCTACGGCCCCCGCTCCGACGCCGAGGAGGACGAGGCCGCGGCCCGTGCGGCCCGGCTGGTCCGCGACGCGTACGGGAACGGCACGGCCGCCCCGTACATGGGCATCCGGATGAAGTGCTTGGAAGCAGCCGTGCGGGACCGGGGCATCCGCACCACGGATGTCTTCCTCACCGGCCTGATGCAGGCGGGCGGGCTTCCCGACGGGCTGGTGCTCACCCTGCCGAAGGTGACGTACCCCGAACAGGTCACCGCCTTCGTCCAGCTTCTCGAAGCCTTCGAGAAGGCGCACGGCCTGCCCTCGGGGCGGCTCGGCTTCGAGATCCAGATCGAGACCAGCCAGTCCATCCTGGCCGCCGACGGCACCGCCGCCGTCGCCCGGATGATCGATGCCGCGCAGGGCCGCGCGACCGGTCTGCACTACGGCACGTTCGACTACAGCGCCTGTGTCGGCGTCAGCGCCGCCTATCAGGCGAGCGACCACCCGGCGGCCGACCACGCCAAGGCCGTCATGCAGGTGGCCGCCGCGGGCACCGGCGTACGTGTCTGCGACGGCTCGACCAATGTCCTCCCCGTCGGCCCGACCCCGCAGGTCCACGAAGCCTGGCGGCTGCACTACGGTCTCACGCGGCGCGCCCTGGCCCGCGCCTATTACCAGGGCTGGGACATGCACCCGGGTCATCTGCCGACCCGATACGCGGCCGTCTACACCTTCTACCGCGAGGGCCTGGAACAGGCCGCGGCCCGGCTTGCCGCGTACGTGGCCAAGGCGGGCGGCGACGTGATGGACGAACCCGCCACCGCCAAGGCGCTCAGCGGCTATCTGCTGCGCGGCATCGACTGCGGCGCGCTGGACACCGCGGAGGTGGCCCGGCTGACCGGGCTGACCCGCGCGGACCTGGACGCCTTCGCCTCACCGCGGCGCGGCGGGCTGACGGTCACGGCGCCGTAGCCGCTGCCGCCGGACCTCGGGGTTCGCCGCTCAGGACGGGCGCAGTTCGCCCGAACCGCGCGGAATGAGCCTGGTGGGGAGCTCCACCCGGGCCGGGGCGTGGTCGGCGCCGTCGAGGCGGCGGAAAAGGTGTTCGGCCGCGGTGCGGCCGACGGCCGCGGCGTCCTGGGAGATGACGGTGATACCGAGCAGATCCGCGAGCTCTATGTCGTCGAAACCGACCAGGGCGACCGGCCGTTCACGGCCGGCCAGCACACGTACCACGGTCACCGTCACCCGGTTGTTGCCGGAGAAGAGCGCGGTGACCGGTTCGGGGGCGGAGAGCATCGTCTCGGCGGCCCGGCGGACCCGGTCGGGGTCCGTGGAGCCCAGGGAGACCCAGGAGTCCTCCACGGTTATACCGGCGTCCGTCATGGCGGCGTGATAGCCGCGCAGCCGCTCGGTGGCGGTGTGGATGCGCGGCTGGTCGCCGATGAACCCGATCCGGCGGTGGCCGTGCGCGATCAGGTGGGCGACGCCCTGGCGGGCGCCGCCGAAGCTGTCCGAGAGCACCATGTCGGCATCGATCCGGCCGGCCGGCCGGTCCACGAAGACGGTCGCGATGCCGGCCTTTATCTCCTGTTCCAGATAACGGTGGTCGTCGCCGGCCGGAATCACGATGAGCCCGTCGACCCGGCGCGCGCACAGCGCCAGCACGAGCTCCTGCTCGCGCTCCGGGTCCTCGGCGCTCGAACCGTTGATGAGCAGGGCGCCGTGCGCGCGGGCGACCTCCTCCACGGCGCGGCTCAGCGGCCCGTAGAAGGGGTCGGCGAGGTCCTCCAGGACGAGTCCGATGGAGGCGGTACGGCCCTTGCGCAGCACGCGCGCACTGTCGTTGCGGCGGAAGCCCAGCGCGTCGATGGCCTCCTGGACCCGGCGCTCGGTGTCGGGCGTGACGCCCGGCTCGCTGTTGACCACGCGGGAGACCGTCTTGAGCCCCACTCCGGCACGCGCGGCCACATCCTTCATGGTCGGCCGGTTGCCGTAACGGGGCTCGGGGTGACGGGCGGTCTCGGCCACGGTGCGCTGTCCTGTCGTCGGGTGCGAGGGGCTGTCCGGCGGGGCCGCGGAGAGTACCGCGGAGGGGGCCGGAGGCTGTGGCGTCGAGCATAGGCCCTGGACAACGTTGTCAGCTGAATGGAGACTATGCAGACTATTTACTGAAGCCGCAGGTCCCACCCCCTCACCATCCGGAGCCCACACCGATGCATACCGACCTCGTAGCCGCGCTGGACATCGGCGGCACCAAGATCGCCGGGGCGTTGGTGGACGGCAGCGGCACGCTCCTCGTACGCGCGCAGCGGCCGACGCCCGCCCGGGAGAGCGGGGAGAGGGTGATGGGGGCGGTCGGCGAGGTGCTGGCCGAGCTGACCGCCTCGCCGCTGTGGGGGCGGGCATCGGTCGTCGGGATCGGCAGCGCGGGCCCGGTGGACGCGTCCGCCGGGACGGTCAGCCCGGTCAACGTTCCCGGCTGGCGGGACTTCCCGCTGGTGGAGCGGGTGAGCAAGGCGGCCGGTGGGCTGCCCGTCGAGCTGGTCGGCGACGGGGTCGCGATGACCGCGGCCGAGCACTGGCTGGGCGCGGCCCGCGGCTACGACAACGCGCTGTGCATGGTCGTGTCGACCGGTGTCGGCGGTGGGCTCGTCCTCGGCGGTACCCTCCGGCCCGGCCCGAGCGGCAACGCGGGGCACATCGGGCACATCAGTGTCGACCTGGACGGCGATCCCTGTCCGTGCGGTTCGCGCGGCTGCGTCGAGCGCATCGCCAGCGGGCCCAACATCGCCCGCCGGGCACTGGAGGGCGGCTGGCGGCCCGGCCCGGACGGGGACGCGTCGGCCGCGGCTGTCGCCGCCGCGGCGAGGGCGGGGGACGCGGTCGCCGCGGCCTCCTTCGAGCGGGCCGCGCAGGCGCTGGCCGCGGGTATCGCCGCGACGGCCACGCTCGTCGAGATCGACATCGCGGTGATCGGCGGGGGAGTGGCCGGTGCGGGCGACGTCCTGTTCGCCCCGCTGCGCAGCGCACTGCGCCGCTACGCCACGCTCTCGTTCGTCCAGCAGCTGACGGTGGCGCCCGCGGTCATGGGCAACGACGCGGGGCTGGTGGGTGCGGCTGCGGCGGCGTTCGCGGTGCGGGCGGGCGTGGACGGGGTGGTCCCGGTCTGAGGTGTGTCCCGCGGTCGCCAGGGACTACGGGACGGCCCGCGGGCGTGTTCTGAAGCTCCGTCCGCGGGAAGGGCGGGTCCGAGGTGTCGGGCCCGCCCTCCGCACGTGCGCGCGGGGGTTCTCGGTCAGCAGGTGATGCGGAGGTCCCCCCAGTCCGCGTGGTCGGAGTCGTCGCCGTCCCCTCCGTCGGTGACGATCAGGCGGACGACCTGGGCGCCGCTCACATCCGCCGTGACGGGCTGCGCCGGCATCGCGTTGGTCAGCACCCCGGTCGAGGCCGCCTTGGTGCCGTCCGCCCGGATCTCGAAGGCCACACTCCCCTTGGCGCCCTTCTCGTCGTCCACACCGACCCGGGCCGTCACGGTGGTGCACGCACCGCCCGCGTAGTACTCGACGGTGCTGTCCGCGTGCACGCCCAGCCCCTTCGCGTACACCTCGCCGCCGATGGTGAGCGGATTACCGTCGCCCGCCGCGCTCTCACCGTTGCTGGTGTCCTTCTCGACCGGCCCGTAGCCGTTGGACGCGGAGAGCTGCGGCAGATCGCTCACATAGCCGCCGCCGGCCGGTGGTGCCACCACCACATGGGCCTGGAACGGCACCGAGGACCGTACGCGTTTCCCGGCGGGCGAGCGGTACTGCGCGGTGAGCGTCAGGTCGTACGTGCCGGTGGCCGTGCCGGCCGGGGCCGTCACCCGCCAGCGCGTGGTCAGCGCCCGTCCGGTGGGCAGCGCGGCGGCAGTCGTCGCCGAGCCGGCCCTGACCTGCCAGCCCGACGGTCCGGTGAGGGCCGCCGAGACCTTCAGGGCGGGCGTACGGCCCAGATCGGTGACCGTCGTCGTCAGCGGCGCGGTGCGTCCGGCCTCGACCAGCGGACTGCCGTCCAGGCCGAGTTCGGCGGCCGGCGGATGCGAGGCCCACTCGCGGTCGGCGGCGACGCGCAGCAGCACGGTTCCGTGCGCCGGAACGGTCGCCGAGATGTCGCCCGCGGTGTTGTAGTCCGTGTGTTCCCACAGGTCGCGCATCGTGTACGCGGCGGCCCGCGGCAGCCCCGCCGCCGAGGCCGTCGTCGAGATCCGCTGCGCGCTCCCGGTCTCGTTGAACAGCGCCACCGCGCGGCTGCCGTCCCGCAGCTCCTTGGAGACGACCCAGCGCCCCTCGTCGGAGGAGAGCACGGTTCCCTGCTTGCCCAGCGGGTCCTGGTCAACCGCGATGACCTCGTGGTTGGAGAGGATGTCGAACGTCTCGGGTGTCGCCTTGCGCAGATCGGAGCCGATGAGGAGCGGGGCGGCCATCACCGACCACATGGAGAAGTGGGTGCGGTACTCCGTGTCCGTCATGCCGCCGTTCCCGACCTCCAGCATGTCGGGGTCGTTCCAGTGTCCCGGTCCGGCGGCCGCGGCGAGCGGCAGATTCTGCTTCATGATCGACAGCATGCTGCTCCAGCTGTCGTTGATGTCGCCCGTCGTGCGCCAGAGATTGCCGAGTTCCGCGGCCCACTCCCAGGGCTTGTTCTGTCCCCATTCGCAAATGCTGTAGACGATGGGCCGGCCGGTGGCGGCGAGCGCGTCCCGCATCGTCGTATAGCGCTTTTTCGCGTCGATGCCCTGGTTGTTGCAGTTGTCGTACTTGAGGTAGTCGACGCCCCAGTCGGCGAACTGCTGCGCGTCGCTGTACTCATGGCCGAGTGCGCCGGGAAGCCCGACACTGTCGCAGGTCTTGGTACCCGCGCTGGTGTAAATGCCGAGCTTGAGCCCCTTCGAGTGGACGTAGTCCGCCACAGCCTTGATGCCGTTCGGGAATCGCGCCGGATCGGCCTCCAGCTTGCCGTCCGCATTGCGCTGCGGCTTGGCCCAGCAGTCGTCCAGATTGACGAACTGATAGCCGGCGTCCTTGAGGCCCTTCTCGACGAATATATCCGCGATGCCCTTGACCATCGACTCGTTGAACTCGGCCCGGCAATGGGTCGAGTTCCAGTTGTTGAATCCCATGGGGGGTGTGAGGGCGAGCCCGCTGCCGGCCGGCGCGCCGGCGGCGGATGCCTGGGCGGGGGCGGGGGCGGGGGCGGGGGCGGGTTCCGGGGAGTCCGCGGAGGCGGGGAAGGCGATCCCCGCCGCGCACAGGAGGCCTGCGGTCAGCGCTCCGATGACTCTGCGGGGGCCTGTGCGGGTTGTTCGGGTTGGAAGATGACGCATCATTACGTTCCTCCAGACTCGTGCCGAATCATGTGACGACATGTGCACGCCAAGACGAGCGATTACGTTAGAGCGTGTTGGAGTCTGTTGGAAGAGGGGTGGTGTCGGTTGTTCGGTATCTCGTCAAAACCCTTGACGGGGCCCCTGGTTGGGAGTGTGATCCAAGCGCACGTTCGGTTGTGTTGGGTTGTCTTCCGGAGGAGGGGGTCATGGCGCACTCGTACGGCAGGTCAGATGTGCCCGGCAGTGTCGCAGGACATCGGATGTCCCGGCGAAGTCTCTTACGTGGCGCGGCAGTCGGTGCGGGGGCGGTCACGCTTCCCGCACTGCTCACCGCGTGCGGCGGCGGTCCCGGTGGGGACGGCAAGACGATCACCCTGGGCTCGAATTCATCCGACCCCATTCCGAAGAAGGCGTTCGCCGAGGCCTTCAACGCCTACGCGGCTCAGTCCGACGGCCGGAAGGTCAAGGTCAACACGGTTGACCACAACACCTTTCAGGAGAACATCAACCGGTATCTGCAGGGCAAGCCCGACGACGTCTTCATGTGGTTCGCCGGAAACCGTATGCAGTTCTTCGCCGAGAAGGGCCTGTTGCACGACATCAGTGACAACTGGCAGGGTTACAAGGGCTTCTCCGCCGCGCTGAAGGCCCAGTCCACCGGAGCGGACGGCAAGCAGTACCTCACTCCGTACTACTACTATCCATGGGCCGTCTTCCACCGCAAGAGCCTGTTCACCGAACGCGGCTACCAGGTGCCGAAGACGCTGGACGAGTACGTGGCCCTCGCCAAGCAGATGAAGAAGGACAAGCTGGACCCCATCGCGTTCTGCGACAAGGACGGCTGGCCCGCGATGGGTACCTTCGACTACATCAACATGCGGACCAACGGCTACGAATTCCACAAGAGCCTGATGGCCGGCGAGGAAGCCTGGACGGACAAGCGGGTCAGGGAAGTCTTCGACACCTGGCGGCGCCTCCTCCCGTACTGCCAGCAGGGCGCCAACGGCCGTACCTGGCAGGAGGCAGCGACCAGCCTCCAGAAGCGCGACGCGGGAATGGCGGTCTTCGGCCTGCCGCACCCCGGGGCCCAGTTCCCCAAGACCGAACAGGACGACCTCGACTTCTTCCCCTTCCCCGTCATCAACCCGGAACACGGCCAGGACGCCGTCGAAGCGCCCATTGACGGGTTCCTGCTGGCGAAGAAGTCGAAGAACCTCAAGAACAAGAAGTCCCTGGAGAGCGCCAAGGACCTGCTGAAGTGGCTCGCCACCGGCAAGGCCGAGGACATCTACCTGAAGAGCGACCCGAACAACATCGCGGTCAACGACCAGGCGGACACCTCTCACTACTCCGCGATCCAGAAGAAGGCCGTCGACCTGGTCGCCGGGGCGAAGCAGATCTCCCAGTTCATGGACCGGGACACCCGCCCGGACTTCTCCTCCACGGTCATGATCCCGGCGATCCAGAAGTTCATCAGCAGCCCGAACGACGTGGACGGCCTGGTCAACGACATCGAACGGCAGAAGAAGAGCATCTTCACCTCGGACTGAACCTGGAGCACCGACCGTGTCGTTCATCTCGGGGCGGCGCACCGGACAACGGGGAGCGCGGCGGTTCACCCGCCGCGATCTCGTCGTGCTCGGCGTGCTGCTCGGCATACCAGTCCTGCTCGACATCGCCATCGTCTGGGGGCCGACCCTCGCCTCGGTCGCCCTCTCCTTCACCAGCTGGGACGGCATCGGCGACATCAAGTGGGTCGGTACGCGCAACTACGCGAACCTGTTCACCAACTACCCGCAGTTCTGGCCGGCCGCCCGCCACAACCTGCTCTGGCTCGGCTTCCTCGGCCTGGTCGCCGCACCGTTCGGGCTGCTCCTCGCCGTACTCATCGACAAGGGCGTGCGCTTCAGCCGCTTCTACCAGTCGACCCTGTACATGCCCGTCGTGCTGTCGCTCGCGGTGGTCGGCTTCATCGCCCAGCTGATCTTCTCCCGCGACCAGGGCGCCCTCAACGCGATCGTCGGCGACACCCGGACGCCGACCGACTGGCTGGGCGACCCCGACCTCAACATCTGGATGATCCTGCTGGCCGCCGCCTGGCGCCACACCGGCTACGTGATGATCCTCTACCTCGCCGGGCTCAAGGCCGTCGACCCCTCGCTGAAGGAGGCCGCCGCGATCGACGGGGCGAGCGAGACCCAGACCTTCTTCCGCGTCGTCTTCCCCACGCTCCGGCCGGTCAACGTCATCGTCGGGGTCATCACCGTCATCGAGTCGCTGCGCGCATTCGACATCGTGTACGCGGTCAATCACGGCCGCAACGGCCTCGAACTGCTCTCGGTTCTCGTCACCGACAACATCATCGGCGAGGCCAGCCGGATCGGATTCGGCTCCGCCATCGCCGTCGTCCTGCTCGCCGTCTCGCTGGGATTCGTCGCGACGTATCTGGTCCAGGAGCTCCGAGGGGAGAAGAACCGATGACCACTCAGATCTCCGCCGTCCGGCCGGCACCCCCTGGCCCCACCACGGCCCGACGCAGACTCCGCCCCGGCCGGCTCGGCGTGCACGCCTTCCTGATGACGGTCTCGCTCGCCTTCCTCGCACCGCTC
The DNA here is from genome assembly GCF_036226405.1 of Streptomyces sp. NBC_01260. Classification (NCBI taxonomy): domain Bacteria; kingdom Bacillati; phylum Actinomycetota; class Actinomycetes; order Kitasatosporales; family Streptomycetaceae; genus Streptomyces; species Streptomyces sp. NBC_01260. Next base: position 7,901,686 of record NZ_CP108464.1, read on the forward strand.
GTCCTCGCCGTGTACGCGTCGCTGCGGCCGTACGACGAGACCTCCGAGCACGGCTACTTCTCGCTTCCGCGCCATCTCTCCCTGGACTACTACCGGCAGGCGTTCAGCGACTCCGGCATGACGAAGTACTTCATCAACACCATGATCATCGCGGTGCCGGGGGTGCTCATCACCCTCTTCCTCGCCTCGTTCGTGGCCTTCGCGCTCGCACGGCTGAAGATGCGCGGCGGGCTCGTCCTGCTGATGCTTTTCACCGCCGGGAACCTGCTCCCGCAGCAGGTGATCGTCACGCCCCTGTACGTCGTCTTCAACCGCATCCCGCTGCCGTACTGGATGTCCGACTCGATGACGATGTTCGACTCGTACTGGGCCGTCGTCCTCGTCCAGATCGGCTTCCAGCTCGGTTTCTGCGTCTTCGTACTGGCCAACTTCATGCGTACCCTCCCGCAGGAGATCCTGGAGGCGGCCGTCGTGGACGGAGCGGGGGTCTGGACCCAGTTCTGGCGGATCACCCTGCCGTTGTGCCGCCCCGCACTCGCCGCGCTCGGCACGCTCCAGTTCACCTGGATGTACAACGACTTCCTCTGGGCCCTGGTCTTCATCTCCGACGGTGACAAACTCCCGATCACCTCGGCACTGAACAATCTGCGCGGGCAGTTCTTCACCGACTACAACCTGCTCGCCGCCGGCTCGGTGATCGTGGCGCTCCCGACCATCGTGGTCTTCCTGCTGCTGCAACGGCACTTCATCGCCGGGCTCACCCTGGGATCCAGCAAGTGACGTGCTGACCTGGCGAGACGGGGATGCCAAGAGTTCTCGTCGCCGAGCGGCAGGCGCGCACGCGCCCGTCTGCCGCTCGGCGTGAGTCCGCTCGTATCCCTTCGGGAAACGGGCTGGAGGATGACAGCGGTCTCGGATTCACGCACCTCCCGGTGCGCGGGCGACGGATACGTCTCCTGCCAGGAGAGGATCCGGGTCCGAATCCCGGCCACCGGTACAGAGCGGTCAGCGCGGTGCATCCCGTGCGGCCAGGGCGATCATGCGGTGCATGGCCGCTGTCGGAATCGCCGGGTTCCGGGCGGCGTCCTCGGCGGTGTCGTCATCGAGGAGCAGGGAGACCAGGTCCTCCGCCGGCAGGGCCGGGTTCTGCCGGGCCTGTCGCCGGACACCGTGGTCGGCGTCGCCGAGCAGCCTGACGGCGGAATCGGGGGACAGCCGGACGTCACCGGCAGCGCTGCCGCGCACCCGGGGATCGGGATCGCGGCTGAACCGTTCGACGAGGGCAGCGCACGACCCGGGATCGTCGAGCGCCAGAAGACGCATCCGGGGTTCCGGGGCCTCGGCGAAGCGGAGCAGGTTGTGACGGGGGAAGTTGGGGTGGTTGCGGGGGCGCCCGGGGAACGAGAGGCTGCCGGGCCACCAGCTCCACACCTCCAGGAGTAGCTCCGCCGGGGCGTCGTCGCAGGACTCGGTGAGGAAGAGGCGCACGACGCGGTCCTCGTCGTGGGCGAGGAGGTCCACGACATCGGACGGAAGGCGCGGGGCGCGGGCCACGCTGCGGCGGATCCGAAGGTTCGGTGACATGGCGAGTTGACGCATCGCGGCGGAGTCGGCGTGGAGGGCGGCGATCCACCACACCGCGTAGGTGCGGTCATCGACGCCGATGTCAGCGACGGTGGCGGCCATCGACGCGACCTCGGCCGGGTCCGAAGGCGGCCGGGGCCCGGAGCCGGGCGCCGGCTCGACACCGGCCCGGCGTCCTGACTCCGGGTACGCGGCCTGTTCCGCCGCCAGCTCCGCCAGAGCGCTGCGGAACGGCGAATCCGGCGAGGCGGTCAGGAGCCGGTCCCACTGGGCGGGCGAGAGCCTCCCCGATTCGGCGGCCATTGCGCGAACGCGCCTGGAGGGGTGGATGACCGCGGCGTCGAGGACACCGGCCGGGAGGTCGTCGCGGTACAGGAAGTACACGATCGGGTGCCGCCCCACGTCGAAGAGGCTGATCAGCACCTCCGCAGGCGCGGCCCGGTTGAGTCCCAGACCGCTCAACCACGCCCCGGCCAGCTGCTCGCAGGGCCGAAAGTCCTCGGACAGTGCGGCCCAGGCCTCCCGGCCGGCATCGGTCTCGGTCATCCGTCGATTGAACAGGTGCGGAATTGAATGATCAATGCTTCCTCACGTCCCGGAGCTGCGGGCACACTCGGCCCGGACGGGCGGACATGCCTCCGATCGAGTCACACGGACCCGCTGACCGAGGAAGTTGTCAGTGGTCGGTGCGATCCTGCTGGTATGGACGAGATCATGCGGCGACGGGTGTACGGCGCCGATCACGACGACCCCGACCCGGGGCCCCGGCCGGGGCGTGTCTACCGGGAGCTGGTGGGTGGCCCGCTCGACGGGCTGCTGCTGGACGTGACCGGCTGGACGGCGGTCGCCCTCGCGGACGGCTCCGCCCTGATCACCGAGATCGGCTCCTACGGGGCCGGCGGCAGGGCCGAGTACGGACCGAGGGTGAATGAGCCGTACAAGTGGGACTGGCGGGGCGACACCCCCTGAGCGCCAGGGTTTGTTCCGTGTGTTCTCCGGAACCCTGCCCGCCCCGCGGCGGCCGGCGCTCCGGGGCGGCACCGGTCAGGCGGGCTGCCCCGTGGCACCGGCCGTTCACTCGTGTGCCCCGTCAGTGCTCAGCGGCCCCGGTCCGCGTACTGCTGCGGCACGACCACCAGGAACGCGTCCTGTTCCAGGTCCATCACGACCTCGGCCGCGACACCCTCGCCCCGGCGGGCCGCCGCGAACTCCTCGGCCGGCCAGCTGCCCCGCGGGCCTCCTGCGGGGAACTGCTCAAGCACGGTGCGAAGCACGGTCCACCCCCTGTCGTTCCTTCTGCTGTCCGCTCCAACGACGTCCGGCCCGTCCCCGTTACGGCTCCGTGGGCGCCGCTCCCCGTGCCCCGGGCCGCCCGCGACGGCCGCCCGTGATTGCGCTCGTGCAACGGCATCGCCTCAAACGGGTTTTCGCGGGAGGGTGTTGCGGGCAAGCCACAGGGGGCTACGGAAGAGGGGGAACCGTGATCGTCTGGATCAACGGTCGGGTCGACAAAGAGCCTGCTCGGCGGCCTACCTGCTTCTATTCGCTCCGAAACTTAGCCCTACTCAGCTTTAGCTAGCCGTAGTCAGCCTTGATTGGGAAGATCTTTCTCCCATCCGTCTCCCATGGGAGACGGATGGGAGAGGGCTGCGATGGAGTCCCAGATCCGGGACCATTCGGTCAACCACGGGGCGCCGTGAGCTATCGCCGCCGAGGGGACTCGGGCCCGCCGGGCTACCCCAGGGGGCCGCCGCCATCCGGCTCCCGGCCGCCGGTCAGATGCTTGCCCGCCGGGCGTGCGCCCGGCGGGCAAGCAAGGTGAAGTCCCATGCATGGCCGGGTCCGGGGCCGGGCCCGTGGTCCGTCGGCGGCGGTAGACCTTCTGCCGGCAGGCGGCGTCGCAGTACGCATAATCCGCGCGCCCAGCAGAAACGGGCGTGCCGCAGGCGCCGCAGGGGCGGCCCGATCCCCAGCATCGGCTAAGCGTGCGCGTGCGGGATGTTTCGGCATACCCGGGAGCAGGTCACCCCCTCATCAGCACTTCCGTCCTGAGGACGACGGTCAGGCCGCACCCGGCGGCACACGCCTGGGGCGGGAGAGCAGCTGGGCCCGCAGGCGCTGGTCGCCATGCAGGCGGGCCGCGACGCGGATACCCGATCCTCGCCGACCACCTGCGTGACCAGCTGTACGTTCTGGTGCCGCCCGCCACCAGGCTGTCACTTGGTTGCGGGCTCCACGTCCGCGCGAGCCGCATCGACCTCGTTCCGCATCTGCCGCTCGATCACCTCGACGGGCTCAGCGAGCCATTCGGCAACCTCGTCAACGGCGGCTTTCTCCTCAAGCCACTGGACCAATGGTCGGGTCGCCCGGGGGTGAGATCCCCCCGGGCGACCCGACCACTGTGATTGCATCGCCCCGCCGAACTATCGCCCCGCCGAACTGTTCGGCGGGGCAGCGTTACTACGCTCCTGGTGACCGTGAGTGGTCGCCAGGAGCGTAGTAACGCCAGGCCGGGTCGTTGATCCAGGCTGTCTGGGGTATTGCGGGTGGTTGGGGACGGCGGCCGAAGCGTTCGGGGTGACGAGTGTATGCCTGGGCGAGGACCTGCTCACAGGTCAGGTCCTCGAGGACGAGCTCCTGCTTCTGGTCGTCGCCGTCGACCGGGTCGGGCGCGGCGAGCGGACGCGGCGCGGGCAGCACGACCGGCGCCATCGGCGCGGCCGGGACGTCGTCGGCCGGCTGCGCGGCGGCTGCTGCGGCGCGGGCTGCCTTCGCTTCGGCCTGCCGGGCGCGGTACTGCTCCCACTCGTACGCCTTCGCCCATGCCCTGGCCGTCACGGTCTCGTGCAGTTGCTGCTCGGTGGCCGCCCGCCGCTCGGTTCGACGGCATCGTTGTTCCATGCCCCGCCGGATCGGGCTTGGCTCCGGATAGCCGTCCAGAGGACCGTAGCTACGGCGGGGACACTGTGGCGCAGGTGTTCAGTTGGTCGTGGTGAGGTTCTTCTCCAGCGCGGTGATGTAGTTGGGCAGGTGGTGGTCTTTGATGGCGTCGGTCTCGGGGGCGAACAGGTCGGCGCCCAGGCCCTTGGCCCGGTCCTGCAGCATCGCGACCATGGGCATGGCCTGGTGGAGCCGGCCGCTGGCGTCGAAGTAGCGCAGCGCGTCAACGTGGGTGTAGGCGGGCTCGGGCGGGAGGTGCGGAACGATGTCGTTGTTGTTGACGAAGCGGTAGCAGCGGTTGGTGAACGCCTTGTTGTGCGCGCCGGCGAGCAGCCGGTCGCAGGTGCGGGGCTGGCCGAAGGTGTAGACGCCGTCCGCGAGCAGCCGCGGCTCCTCGAAGTAGAGGCGGGCGCCGGCCAGCATCGCCAGCGCCGCGCCGAGGCTGTGGCCGGTGAACCAGACGCTCTGCCCCTGGGTACGTAGTTCCAGGACGGTGTCGCGGACCTGCGGGTAGACGGATTGCAGGGCCTGGTGGAAGCCGTAGTGGACGAAGCCTTTGTTCCCCGGTCCCAGAACGGGCGGTGTGTCGACGTCGGTGAGCCAGTCACGGATCTTGGCGACCTCGGTGCCCCGGAAGCCCGTGATGATCATGCGGTCGCTGGCCATGACGTATGCCTGGGTGTCCTCGATCGGGAACGGCATCTTGTGCGTCGACTCGAAGTACCGCATCTCGTCGAATCCCCATGCGCGGGCCTGGGCCTCGATGCCGTCCCGGTCCAGCGAGGCCAGTCCGGCCGCCCTGCCCATCCAATAGGCATGCGTGGGGCTGTAGCCGGTCGTCGAATGGTCCAGGTCGGGAATAGTCATCGGTGTCCTTCGCGAAAGTCGGCTGCGGTCGCCCAGCAACCTAGCTCTGCGGCTGAACACCGGGGGTCGGCCGCGCCTGCGACCACCCGAACGGACGCAACACCGCCGGGGCGGGTCGGGCGGCTTGCGGATCGCCGTCCGATTTTCGAGCTGCGCGAGCGGCTCGCCACCACCGCAGCCCAGCTGGCCGGTCCGGACCAGTCACCGCCGCTGATCGAGGTCTGGTTGTCGCTCTTCTTACCCCTGGGCGCCCGTGACTTCGCGTACAGCACCACCGCCGCCAACTTCGGCCCATCCTTCAGCCCGGCGATCGACGGGTCCGCCAGCAGCGCCTGGACCGTGGCAAGCAGCCGCATCCTCCGACCAAGGCGCAGCGGATCGTCGTCGCTGTTGGCCCCGCTCACGTGCGAAGTGACCGCGAGGCCAACCCAGAGAATGCCGTCCTGTCAGGGCACCCCTCCCGACCGTACGGTCAACCGTCCCTGACTGCGTGGTCACGTTGGTGGGATGTTGATCGGTTGAGGGCGCGTCAGGGCGTGGTAGGGGTCGGGCGGGGGCCTGGGTCACGCGGCGGTGGGCAGGGCGGTAGCACCGGTGATCTGGTTCCAGATGGCGAAGCGGATGGTCATCTCGGCTCGGTGGTCGGGGGCGGTCATGTGGTGGCGGTCGGGTCGGAAGTGGGGTGAGATCCCGGTGAACGCGGACAGGAACCGCTGCGCCCCGCCAATGCTGCTTTCATCGGCCCTGTTCTCGTATAGCTGCCGCCAGGTGGCGAGTAACGCTGAGTGACTACACGGGGCTGCGGTCGCGCTGCTGGAGGGCGGCGAAGTCGGCTTGGGCCGCTTCTGTGGCCTCGGGGTACGCCTGCTGTTTCTCGTGCTCGGCCAGCGCCCGGTAGATGCTGGCCACGCTGGGGTTGTGTCCCTTGCGTTTACCGGTGGGGATGATCAGGGCGGGCTGGATCTGCTCGACGGACTCGCCGTTCGCCTTGCGCCGCAGCACGGTGTGCAGCATGTCGTCGGTGATGACCGGGGGCCGGCCGCCGTACTTGCCCTTGCGGGCCGCGGTCTCCAGCCCTTCCAGCATCGACTCACGGATGGCCTCTCGCTCGGTCTCGGCCATCGCGGCGAAGAAGCCGAACAGCAGCTTTCCTGGTCCGGTGGGGTCGTAGATCCCGGCGAGGGGGCCGACGAGCATCTCCAGGACCAGGCCGTGCTCGGTCAGATGGTCGGCGAGGGCGGTCAGCTCTGCGGCGTCGCGACCCAGTCGCTTCATCTCGTTCACCGTGAAGATCACGCGGCAGTGAGGGGCGTGTGCCTTGATCTCCCGGGCGGTCTTCAGCGCCTCCTCGAAGGCGGGGCGGACCTTGATCCGGGTGCTGATCTTCTCGCTGAAGATCTTGTCCCTGCCGATGCCGTGCCTGGCGAGCGCGTCCAACTGCGAGTCGAGCTCCTGGCTGAGGTGCGAGCACCGGGCGTAACCGATCCGGATGTCCGCGCTCGGCAGGTCGGGGTCGACGGCCGCGGGCAGCGGCTTGCCGGGCCGCCACGGCTGCCCCGGACCCCGGGTGGCCGGGGTCGGCACCCGCAGCTCCTTCGCCAGCTTGGGCACCTTGGTGAAGCGGCCGGTGTGGTACGCGCTCGTGACCGCGCCGGAGCGCGAGCGGCACGGCGAGCCGGGGGCGGCCTTGCACTTGGGGCACGGATGGCGCTCGACGTGATCGGCTTCGGACTCTGGTTCGGGGGAAGATTCTTGAGGGTCCGTCATGACCCCGGATTTTCGCACAACGCAAGTCTCAGAACCCCACCCTTGCCGCTTTTGAGCGCGAACGGGTTCTGAGAGTCGATCCGTCTCTTGGTGATCTTCGTCCGGCTCTATTTGATCTTGCTCGGGCAAAAGGGTCGTTTCTGGGAATCGCAGGTAACAGCTGCAGACGGTGACACCGGTTTCTCCAATCCATTCTCAGTCGGTCGGGTGGCCAGCGATGTCGAACACCGAGTTGAGTTGGTGGAGTTCGTCGGCGGCTTTGATCTGACGGGGGTTGTTCAACCGGACGAGGGCATCGTGGGCCGTGGTCAGGGTCGTATGGGCTTCGTGGTGGCGGTTGAGGTGGCGCAGGACGATGCCGAGGTCGAGGCGGGCGGGTTCGCTCCAGGCGGGCATCTGTGCTGCCTCAAAGTGGGTGAGCGCGTAGCGCAGGGGTTCTTCGGCCTCGTTCCATCGGTGCAGGGCCGCGAGGTCGTTGCCGAGGTGCTGGCGGGTCACCGCCAGATAGAGGCCGATGAGTTCGGGTAACTGTCCGGGGACGCCGGCGCGGCAGATGGCTTCGCTGCGCCGGTGGACGGTCAGGGCTTCGTGGGGGCGGCCGACCTGGCGCAGGTGGTGGCCGAGGCTGTTGAGGACGGTGAGTTCGGCGAGGCGGCTGGGTACGCCGGTCTGCTGGCGGAGATGCTCGGTGGCTTCGTGCAGTCGGGTGATGGACTCCTCGGTGCGGCCGAGGCGGTGGAGGGCTCCGGCGGTGTAGCCCAGGGCCCAGCCGATCTGGAGCTGATCACCGCATTCGCGGGCCGCGGCCAGGGCGTGCTGGGCGGCGGTCAGGGCGGCGGTGTGGTCGTAGAGGCACATGTTGTAGGCCCAGGAGAGGTAATTGAGGTGGACGGCCTCGTCGCGCCTGCTGCCCAGGGCGCGGGCCGAGCCGACGGCGCACCGGAAGACCTGCGCCCACAGTTCCCAGTGCGGGGTGCGGTCGGAGAACCAGTGCATCGCCTGCGCGGTGTCGATCACCTGCTGGTGGTGGCCGGCGGTGTGGGCGCGGTGCAGGGCTGCGAGCCACTGGGGCCGCTCGGCCTCCAGCCAGATCCGGGCCCGGTCCCGGTCGGCGACCGCGGTGGCCGGGTCCGGCGGGGTTTCGGGGTGGGGTTCGGTGTCGAAGAGCCGGGCTGCGGCGGTGGCCCGGCGCAGTGCCCACCGGTCGGCCCGGTCCCGGGCGGCGGTGATGTGCGCGGGCTCGTCCTCTTCGGCGAGCTGTTCGGCGGCGAACAGGCGCAGGAGGTCGTGGAAGCGGTAGCGGTCGGCGGTGGGGTGTGGCTGGAGCAGTCCGGCGTCGGTGAGGTGCTGGGTGCATCGGGCGGCCTGGCGCAGGGGCAGGTCAGCGAGCAGGGCTGCGGTGGTGGGGCTGAAGTCGGGGCCGTCCGCGAGGCAGGCGCGGCGAAAGACGGTGCGTGCGGACGGGGGCAGCTGCTGGTAGGACAGGGCGAAGGCGGCCCGCACCCGCAGGGACCCGGCCTCGAGGTGGTCCAGGCGTGTTTCGTGTTCGGCGAGTTGGGCGACGAGTTTGGTGAGGGTCTCGCCGGGGCGGGAGGCCAGGCGTTGTGCGGCAATGCGCACGGCTAGGGGCAGGTGCCCGCACAGCTCCGCGAGGTCGCGGGAGGCCTGGCTCTCGCGGTGCACGCGGTCGGGGCCGATGACGCGGGTGAGGAGTTCGACCGCCTCCTCCCGGCGCAGCAGCGCCAGCTCGGTGCGGTGGACGGATTCGAGTCCGGCCAGAGAGCGTCGGCTGGTGACCAGGGTCAGGGAGGGGCCGTGGCCGGGCAGCAGGGGGCGGACCTGGCCCTCGTCGGCGGCATTGTCCAGCAGGAGCAGTACCCGGCGCTCGCGCAGCACCGAGCGCAGCAGGCCGGAACGGTCGTCGGTGGCGGCCGGGACGGCGGCCTCGGCCACGCCGAACGCGTGCAGGAGCCGGGCGAGCGCCTCGCGCGGCGCGGTGGGCTTGGGGTCCATGCCGCGCAGGTCGACAGCGAACTGCCCGTCGGGGAAACCGGGCGCCAGAACGTGGGAGGCGTGGACGGCGAAGGCAGTCTTCCCCAGCCCCGGCTGCCCGCACACCACCACCACGGCAGGATGCGCGGGATCACCCCGCTCCACCAGCACGCGCAGATCCTCCAGAGCACGCCCGCGCGCGGTGAAGTCACGGAGATCACGCGGCAGCGCCAGCGGATGCTCACCGATAGCCCCCGACCCCGGCCCCGTTCCGGCGGACGATTTGGGCCCCGTCCCGCCGACGGCGCGCGGACGACCCAACCGGGCGGCGTCCTCCAACTCCTGGCCCACGACGCCGTCCAGTCCCAACGCCGCCACCAAGGCCTCCACCGTGCGCAGCCGCGGCCCCCGCGCGCGCCCGCGCTCCATGTTCGACAACGCCCGCACACTGATCCCCGCCCGCTGCGCCAGCTGCTCCTGGCTGATGCCCGCTCCCGTGCGCAGTGCGTGCAGCCGCTCGCCGAACCCGTTGTCGCTCACAGCCGTGGTCCCCCTGGTCGGAGTGGTCCGGCCGGAACGGCGTACCTACCGGCAGCACTCACCGGTAGAAGTATGCGGGCCGCTTTAACTACCGGTCGAACTTCCTGGTCCACCGGGGCTGTATCGGGTTGAGTGAGGGGTGTCGGGCACGGTCCTGTGCGCTCTTCCGCAGACAAAAGATGCCAGCGCGCGGATCAGTATGTGCTGAAACGCGCCTCTCGTTGCGCACCGAGCCGCGCCGGTCACCCGATAGCGGACGTCTGGTTCGCCAGCGAACCCGGACCAGCTCGGTAACCCCATGAATGCCACAAGAAAAGGTCTTGCTGTGCCGCTTGCCGAAATTCTGCGCGCTCGAACGCGCATACCCGCCATATTGATGGCATTGGTCACTTTCATCAGCATCCTGACGGGCCTGTCGGCTCCCGAAGCCCACGCCGCCCAACCCAACCAGCACACCGTCGCGACGTACAACTCACAAGGCGCCAAATGGAACGATGTCAGAGCCGTCAGTAACGACAACGACATTGTCGCCGTCCAGGAAGCGGGCCCCGACCCGTCGGCCTACGGCATGACCTTGCTGCAGACGTACACCACTTCCGGCTACACCATCAACGAGTACCAGTGGGGCACACGCTACGTCTACTGGATGAGTCCGACGGGCAGCTGCCGGGTCAACCAGGCCACAGTCACCCATAGCAGGGCAAGCGGCCTCGGGGTCGCCCCGCCGGGCAGGACTGGCGGCCGGCCAGCCTTGGGGGTGTCGTTCGGCGACACAATGTATTACAACGTGCACGCGGGTGCCTGTGGCACGCAGAACGAAGCCCTGGAACTGCTCACCAACATCCGCAATCACGCGGCTACGTATGGCCACTTGTGGGCTGCCCTGGGCGACTTCAACCGCGACCCGGACTCCGGGGTCCACGCCTGGGCCGCCACCAACAACGCCTACGTCTACCACACCGGCCAGTCAACCCAGCAAAGCGGCGGCGAGCTCGACTACATGGTCTCAAACCTCAGCATGGCCAATTATGACGCGATAAGGAGAGACGGCCGCAGCTCTGATCACTATCCAATCTACTTTCGCACGCGGAACCTCGCTGCCGAAGACGTGGTTTCTCTGATCAGCGACAGCAACCACGACCAGTATCTCGGATTCGAGGGGGGGAGCAGCGCCAACGGCACCCGTGTCGTCGCGGAGAAGAACCTGACCAAGCGGAGCCAGTGGACCATGCGGCAGGCCCCCGGCGGCGGGAATAGCGAATACATCTTCGTCAACAATTCCACCGGCAACTGCATGGACCTTTACTACGGCACGCTGTCGAAGGCCGGCGATCTCGTCAGCGAGTACCCGTGCAAGGGGCTCCCCTCCCAGACCTTCAAAATCTACTACTGGGGCGAGGAGCCAGGCACCTGGAAGATCCAGAACAAGTACACCCAACTGTGCGTGGACACCATGGGCTCAGGAATTAGATACCTCGCACTGTGGGCCTGCACAAAGGGTGCCGTGAACCAGCACTTCTCGCCGAGATACATCTGAGCAGAACTCGCATCCCCACCGGTTCACAGGAACGGGCCACGGTCCATGACCGGACAAGACGCCTGGCCGGGACCTGACCGGGCGGGTGCACGAAGGAAGGACTTCCGGGCAGCTCGGCGATGCGAGTCACGCCGCGCTCCCGGAGGCCCGGTGGCCGCAGACCCTGCCCGCACTCAGCTGCCGACAGTGCACGCCGAGCACTTGAAGGCCGGCCCAGCTGCCTTGCTCAGGACTGTAAAACGTTCGGTGTAACTCCCGATCATGGAAGATGCATCGATGACCAGCGACAACGTGACCGAGATTGAGACCGCCGAGCCATCCGAGGCCGTGCTGCCGAAGTCTGTGGACGATCGGCTGATTGATGAACTGGTGGGCCGGGCTCAGGCCGAGGGCCTTCAGCTGACCGGCGAGGGAGGGCTGCTGCAGCAGCTGACCAAGCGGCTCCTGGAGTCCGCCCTCGAGGGCGAGATCACCGACCACCTCGGCTATGACAAGCACGATCCCGCCGGGAAGAACGGCGGGAACAGTCGCAACGGGACCCGTGGCAAAACCGTGCTGACCGACGTCGGCCCGGTCGAGATAGCCGTGCCCCGGGACCGCGAGGGTTCCTTCGAGCCGAAGATCGTCAAGAAGCGCCAGAAGCGCCAGAAGCGCCTGTCGGGCGTCGACGAGATGGTCATCTCGCTCGCCGCGAAGGGGTTGACGACCGGTGAGGTCCAGGCCCACCTGTCCGAGGTCTATGGCGCCGAGGTGTCCCGTCAGACGATCTCCACGATCACCGACAAGGTCCTCGAGGGCATGGCCGAATGGCAGAACCGGCCCCGCCAGGACTGGGACAAGATCGCGAAGGTCCTCAAGCCCGTCTACACCGCGGCGACCGAGGAAGCCGCACTCGAGCGGTTCGCGGAGTTCGCCGACGCGTGGGGCAAGAAGTGTCCGGCGATCGTCCGGCTCTGGGAGAACGCCTGGGAGGAATTCACTCCCTTCCTCCGCTTCGACACCGAGATCCGCAGCATCGTCTGCACCACGAACGCGATCGAGTCCGTGAACGCGCGGATCCGACGGGCGGTGAAAGCCCGCGGCCACTTCCCGAACGAACAGGCCGCCTTGAAGTGCGTCTACATGGCGATCATGTCGCTGGACCCGACCGGCAAGGGCCAGGCCCGCTGGGCCATGCGCTGGAAGACAGCCTTGAACGCCTTCGACATCACCTTCGACGGCCGACTCTCCGCAGCCCGCCAGTAACCCTCAACAACCCGAGTTACACCGCTCGTTTGACAGACCCGACTGACAGTGCATACCGGGCAGCTCATGGACTTGATGCAGCCACAGGGATGGCCGAAGTACATCCAAAGCGGTCCAGGATATGGGCACCGATACCGGTCACGCAGGCTGGCGGACACAACCCACCTCCCAACGTTATGACCGATCCCCGCACGCGACACCACCCCGGCCCGCACGCCCACCCGCAGGCCCGAGACCGTATCCGCGCCGCTTTCGCCGAAGCCGGGGTCACCGGCTGGCTGCACGCCGTGGACATCGATTCCGGCGCCCAGATCGACGCGGGAGCGGACCGGCTGGTCGTCACGGCCAGCGTCCACAAGCTCTGCCTGCTCGTCGCGCTCCACCAGCAGGCGGAGGCCGGGCGGCTGGTTCTGACCGAGCAGACCGAGTGCCCGCGGGACGGCCGTACGGCGGGGCCCACCGGTCTCGCCGCGATGCTCGACGCGGCCCGGGTCTCCCTGCGCGACGCGGCGTACCTGATGGTGGCCGTCAGCGACAACACGGCGGCCGACCTCCTGCTGGAACGCGTCGGCCTGGACGCCGTCAACGACAGCACACGGCGGCTGGGCCTCACCCGTACCCACGCCACCCAGACCTTCCGGGAGTTCCTCGCGACCATCAGGGAGGACGCCGGAAACGGCGGTCCGCAGGCCCTGGCCGACCCCCAGGTCGTCGCCCGCCTGCGCGCCGTGGACCCCGCGCGCACCAACCGCAGCACCCCGCGCGACATGACCCGCCTGCTCGGCGCGATCTGGCGCGACGAGGCATGCACCCCCGAGCACGGCGCCGCCATCCGCCGTCTGCTCGGCCTTCAGGTGTGGCCCCACCGCCTGGCGTCGGGCTTCCCCTTCGACGACGTACTGGTCGCCGGAAAGACCGGCAGCGCGCCCACCGTCCGCAACGAGGTCGGCGTCGTCGAGTACCCCGACGGGGGCCGCTACGCCGTCGCGGTCTTCACCCGCGCCGCCAGCCCCGCCGCCACCCTCCCGGCGGCCGACGCCGTCATCGGCACAGCGGCCCGCATCGCCGTGGACGCCCTGCGCACCCCCGGCCCGCGCGCCACCGGCCGGGGCACCATCGACTGAGGCCCCCATGCCACCGACGCCGACGACCGGGGCACCGTATGGGGAGCCGACGCCCCGCAGGCCGGAGGGACCGGACTGCGACGCCGGACCTACGACACGGGCCTACGACGCCGGACCGGCCGCGTCCAGCAGGGCGTCGAGCGCCGCCGCCACCTGTCGGCGGAGCTCCGGATCGGTGCTGATCCCGTCCGCGCCGACGGTGTTCCGGTCGAGCGCGCCCCGTACGCAGGCGGCGTCCACGATGGCCGCGCCGGTGTAGCCGAGCACGGTGCGGAGCGTCGCCGAGGCGCCCTCCCCGCGACCGGGCGCGGCGGCGTTCAGCCAGGCGGCGGGCTTGTCGCCGATCTCGGTGCCGCCGACGGTCCAGTCCAGCAGGTTCTTGAACGACCCGGGGAGCGTCCCCGCGTACTCCGGGGAGCAGATCAGCAGGGCGTCGGCGGCGGCGATCGCGGCCCGGAGTTCGGCCACCGGCTTCGGCAGCGGGTCGGTGTCGTCGTCGGGGTTGAAGTGCGGCAGATCCCCGAGTCCGTCGTAGAGGACGGTACGTACGGTGGCGGGCGCCACGTCCTGGGCGGTGCGCAGCACGGTCTCGTTGGAGGACCCGGCCCGCACGCTTCCGGACAGCAGGAGAATCACGCGTGGTGTTGGCATAACCGCTCAACTCCGAGCGGCACCGGACTGTTCCGCTCCGCCTCGACAGGTGCGTGCCGTCAGGGGGCCGCGCGAACGGCAGCGTGAGAGGCGGCCACCTCCCCGGACTGCGGGGTCCGCCGTCCGGCACGGTCCAGGCTCAGCCGGACCAGCATGACGACCAGCGCGGCGATGGCGAACCCGGCTCCGACCCACGGCAGCCGGCGGGCTCCCGCGGCGGACAGGACCCACCCGCCGGCCGCAGTGCCGAGGGTGATGCCGAGATTGGAGAAGGAGATGAAGAGGCTGTTGCCGAACTCGGGTGCGTCCCGTGCATCCCTGCCCAGCCAGCTCTGGGTGACGATGAGCCCGCCGGAGTGCACGGCTCCCCAGACCAGGACGCCCAGGACCATCGGGACGAACCGTGGCCCGATCGCGTACACGAGTACGTAGACCAGCAGGCAGAGGGCCGGATAGGCGAGGGCGGTGCGGACGAGGTTCCGCTGGAGCAGGCTGCCGAAGGCGAAGTTGCCGAGGATCATCATGATGCCGAACGCCATCAGCATGGCGCTGACCCAGGAGCCGTCCATGTCGGTGACCTGGCCCAGGTACTCGGCGAAGTAGCCGTAGACGGAGAACATCGCCGCGAAGATCAGGACGACGGACGTGATGGTCAGCCACATCCGGGGCTGCCTGAGCACGCTCAACTGGGCTCCGTACGAGACGCGTTGTCCGACCGGCAGGCTCGGGAGCAGGCGCAGGATGCCCAGGAACGCGATCAGATTGACGAGCGCGCCGAACCAGAACGCGGCAGGGAGCGAGAGGTGTTCGGCGAGGTACGAGGTCAGCGGCACCCCGAAGGCGAACCCGACGGTGACACCGGCGAAGACGGTCGTCGTCGCCCGGGTGGCGGCCTTCGCGTCCTCGCCGTCCTTCGTCACGACCATGCGCGCGGCCGTGGCCAGCGCGACCGAGAAGAACACCGGGTGGAAGACGGCAGGAATGATGCGGAAGGCGAGCATCACCTCGTACTGGGTGGTGAGCGCGTAGACGGCGTTGGAGAGGGCGAACACCGCGATCGAGGCGGCGAGGACCTTCTTGCGGTCGATCCCGGAGGCGAGCAGTGTGGTGAAGGGCCCGGTCACGGCGATCACCAGGGCGAACGCCCCGACGAGCCAGCCGGCGGTGGAGGGCGGGACGCCGAGTTCGGCGGAGAGCTGGGGGAGTACCCCGACGATGCCCATCTCGGTGGTGATGATCCCGAACACGCCCAGGGCGAGCACCAGGACGGCGGCGGAGGTTTTTCTCATGGTGATCTTTCTTTAAATCTAGAAAAGTAGATACGTTGAGTCATGGGTGCGCCGTGCGGGGCGCGGGGCTCAGCTCTCTGCGGTCACGCCTGGAGGACGGGGCGGCTACAGCTCGTCGCGCACATGGGCGGCGAACTCGGCGATCACCGGCTCGTTGCGGCGGTAGTACGTCCACTTGCCGACGCGCTCCGAGGTGAGGAGGCCCGCGTCCCTGAGGGTCTGGAGGTAGCCGGACACGACGGACTGCGCGAGCCCGGCCCGCTTCTGGATGTCACCCACGCATACGCCGATGTGGAAGCCCAGCCCCTGCTGCGTGTACGAGTCCTCGTCGAAGTACTTCTCGGGGTCGCGCAGCCACTGCATGAACTGCAGACGGGCGGGGTTGGCGAGGGCCTTGTGCACGGCCAGCGGGTCCATGGGGGCCTCTCTGTGAATCCTTGGGGGCTGCCTTCGGGCCTCTTGCCCTCCCGGGTACGCATCTAGCTTTCTGGATATGTAGGGGCAAGTCAAATCGCCGGCTCCGGCGACGGTGGCGGGCGGGTGCAGCGGGGGCGGGCCGCTGTGGGCCGCCGTCGGGGCAGAGGGCCTTCGCGGCCCGCGGTGGCTATCCCATGACCGCTCGGGCCGCGTCGAGAAAGGCCAGCCTGTTGTCCTCCAGGTGGTCGCGCAAGCTCTCTCCGTCGGGCAGGCCCTCCCACACGGTCCGGTTGAGGTCGAGGGAGTACGCGCGTGGGCGCTGTCACGTTGTTGGGTGTGTGAGTGCCTGATGGTGTGTCGGGTGTGGTGGGGTCGGGTTCCGGCTCCGTGCTCAGGCCGCGGCGGGCAGGTCGGCGACGCCGGTGACCTGGTCCCAGATGGCGAAGCGGGTGGTCATCTCGGTGCGGTATTCGGGGGCGGTCATCAGGTGGCGGCGTGGTCGGAAGTGGGGTGAGATGCCGCTGAACGCGGACAGGAACTGCTGGGCTCCGCCGACGCTACGGAAGCCTTTCATGGCGCGTTCGCGCTGCCGGGTGGGCTGGTGGCTGTTCTCGGCCCGGTTGTTGAGGCCCTTGTGGGCGCGGTGCTCGACGGAGGGCGTGACCTCGCGGTGGGCCGCGCCGTAGGAGCGGAGCTTGTCGGTGACGATCACCCTCGGCACCGAGCAGGTTCTCTTGAGCAGTTTGCGGAAGAAGCGCCGGGCCGCGGCCTTGTCCCGGCGGGACTGGACCAGGATGTCGAGCACGTTGCCGTCGGCGTCAACGGCCCGCCACAGGTACTTCTGCTCTCCGTTGATCTTCACGAAGACCTCGCCCAGGTGCCACTTGTCCCCGGGCCGGGGCCGCCTCCGGCGCAGGCCGTTGGCGTGGGCCTGCCCGAACTTCGCACACCAGCGGCGGACCGTCTCGTGGGAGACGACCACGCCACGCTCGAGCATCAACTCCTCGACCTCGCGGAACGACAGCGGGAAGCGGTGGTACAGCCACACACAGTGGGCAATGACCTCGACCGGGTACCGGTGCCCCTTGTACGACGGCGATGCGCTGTCCACGGACGCCCCCTCCCAGCATGACCAACCAGAAGATCATCCCACCCGGTCAGTCAACGTGACAGTGCCCAGCCGACGCCTCCGCCCTCCTGGCCCGGAGCATCACACCGGAGACGATGCGGCCGGGCTGGCCACAGGCAGTGCGGATGTCCCGGTCGGTCCTGCCGCACCGGCGACTGCTAGGCCGTGTCTGACAAATGATCACTCCGCCGGGTTGTGGCTGGCTTCAATTGCCTTGCTCCTATGGCTCTGACCAGGGATTCTGAGCCGGTGCCAGGGCAGTGGAAGAGAAAGCGGCGACAAGAGGCCGAGAGGCAGCGGCTTGCCGCTCGCACGGCGCCGGGCGTGGGACGATGGGAAGTGATCTTCGAGACTGTGGACAGTGCGGAGCTGGGCGTCCACCTGCGTCGCCTGCAGGAGGCAGGAACCGACGCGTCGATGATCCGGATCGAGACGCTGTGTGGCCGCCTGAAGTACCCGTCTGGGTATCGCCTGAGCCGGTTCGTGACGGACCCCGAGTGTGAGTCCGACAACGAGCACGCGGATGATTGATCTTGTGGCAGGTCGAGGTGAGTTGACGGACACGGCGTGGGAGCGGATAGCGCCCCTGCTGCCACAGGTGGATGGGCGTGGCCGGCCGTGGCGTAATCACCGGCAGGTGGTTAACGGAGTGCTATGGCGGCTTCGGACCGGTGCTCCGTGGCGTGATCTGCCCGAGCGTTACGGGCCGTGGCAGACGGTCTACGAGCGGTTCGCCCGCTGGGAGGCGGACGGGACCTGGGCGAAGCTGCTGGAGCACGTCCAGGTCCGCGACGACGCGGTGGGCCGGGTGGAATGGACCGTCGCCGTCGACCAACCGCGCTCATCAGCACGCGGCCGGCGCCCGCAAAAAGGGGACGCAGATGGGGACGAACTGGAAGACCCGGGCAGCTCACAGACGCGCCAAGCCCTCGGCCGGTCCCGAGGCGGGCTGACCACCAAGGTCCATCTTGCCGTCGACGGCCGCGGCCTGCCGCTGTCCATTGCGCTCACGCCTGGCAACGTCAACGACGCCACCACGTTCGTCCAGGTTCTCGACGGGATCCGCATCCCGCGCGCCATGACAGGCCGGCCGCGCACGACACCGGATCGCGTGCTGGGCGACAAGGCCTACTCCAGCAGGGCGATCCGCCACCTGCTACGGCGCCGGGGCATCGTCGCCACGATCCCCGAACGCCGAGACCAGGCCGCCAACCGCCGACGACGCGGAACCTCCGGCGGCCGGCCACCCGCCTTCGACCGGAACGCCTACCGCGACCGCAACGTGGTCGAACGATGCTTCGCCCGCCTGAAGCAGTTCCGCGCAATTGCCACCAGATTCGACAAACTCGCCGCTCGCTACCGGGCCGGACTCGTCCTGGCCTCCCTTGTCCTCTGGCTCCGCGAACCCACCAGGTGATCATTTGTGAGACACGGCCCAACCTCGGGCTTTCGTGAGTGAGCCTGTCCGGGTCTTGATCAAATAAGCGGAGAGTGCTTCTGACCTGCAACGATGGGACTTGTCTAGGGTCCTGTTGGCTGCACGGAAAGAAGCACTCTCCAGGTGAGTAAGCGTATCGGGTTGTACCCGCGTGTCCGTGTCGAGGGCGGTGGCAGCGGGACGGTCTCGCAGGCCGGCGCGGTGCTGTTGGTCGAGACGGTCCGCAAGTTGGGTCTGGACACCGCGATATCGACGGCGTTGGAGCCGTGGCGCGAACCGCGGACGGTGCATGATCCAGGCAAGATCCTTCTGGATGTCGCGCTCGGAGTCGCTCTGGGCGGGGACTGCCTCGCCGATGTCGCCATGCTGCGGGCCGAGCCCGACGTGTTCGGACCAGTGGCATCCGACCCGACGGTTTCACGGCTCATTGACGCCCTTGCCGCTGCCGGACCGAAGTCGCTCACCGCGATCCGGTCGGCTCGGGCGGAAGTACGCTCGCATGTCTGGGAACTGGCCGGGGCGAACGGTCCCGCCGCCGACGGCTCGGCGATCGTGGACATCGACGGCGTGCTCGTCCTTGCGCACTCCGAGAAGCAGGACGCCACCGCGACCTGGAAGAAGACCTTCGGTCATCATCCGCTCGTCGCGTCCGTCGACCACGGCCAGAGCGGGTCCGGGGAACCGGTGGCCGCGCTGCTGCGGCCCGGCAACGCCGGGTCCAACACCGCGAGCGATCACATCGAGACCACCCGCCTCGCCGTGGCTCAACTTCCCAAGCACCTGCGGCGGGGACGGCAGACGCTGATCCGCACCGACTCCGCCGGCGGGACCCATGCCTTCCTCGACTGGCTCTCCAAACCGGGCCGGTGGCTGTCGTATTCCGTCGGAATGACCATCACCGACGCCATCCACCAGGCCGTCCTGAAGATCCCGAAGAAGGCATGGACACCGGCCTACGACGCCGACGGCACCGAGCGGCCCGGCGCCTGGGTCGCAGAGATCACCGACATGCCCGACCTGACCACCTGGCCGAAAGGGATGCGGCTGATCGTCCGCAAAGAACGCCCGCACCCCGGAGCCCAGTTGCGCTTCACCGACCTCGACGGACTCCAGCTCACCTGCTTCGCGACGAACACCAAGGGCGGCCAGCTCGCCGACCTGGAACTACGTCATCGACGGCGGGCCCGCTGCGAGGACCGGATCCGAAACGCCCGCGACACCGGCCTGCGCAACCTGCCGCTGCACGACACCGCACAGAACCAGATCTGGCTGGAGATCGTCTCCCTCGCACTCGACCTCCTCGCCTGGATGCCGATGCTCGCCCTGACCAGCAAAACCCGCCGCTGGGAACCCAAGCGGCTCCGCCTTCGGCTGTTCTCCGCTGCTGCCCAGCTGGTCACCACCGGCCGCCGCCGCTGGCTCCGCTTCACCGCCCGATGGCCCTGGACGGATGTAATCACCCGCGCGATCCAGCGACTCGCAGCCCTGCCGAACCCCGGCTGACCAACCACTTCAACCGTCCCGACGAACCAGCAACATCCCGGAGCAGTGGAACCCGGCGCCCACCCGACGCGACAGCCGGGCCGCCAACCTGCCCCAGCCCACGAAATTCCGCACCTCGCAAGCACAGAGTCCCCATCAGCGAACCGACGAGGACCCATGAACGATCGAGGCTAAGGGTGCGGAGAGTTCCCGGTTTGGCCAACTGGGGATCTGCCGCTGCCTTTCGCCGCATGGCGTAGGGTTCGGGCGGTTGAGGGCCTTACTCCTTCGGCTGGCCCACCGTTGGCGGTCTGCGCTATGCCTTGAGCGCCTGGCGGAGAGTTCCTCGGCGATCCGGCCTTTCCTTCGGCCAGATCGCTTGCCCCGTCCACTCATTCGCCGCACGCTTGAAGCATGGCTTTTTCTGCGTCCGTGCCCGCCACACACAGTGGCTGGGCTGTAGGCATGCCGGGGCCGTTCGATACCGGTCCGCTGGAGCGAGTCCGGCGGGAGACGTCGGCTCCTGGCCCGGGGGAGCTGTTGTTGCGGGTGGAGGCGTGCGGTGTGTGCCGTACGGATCTGCATCTGGCCGAAGGGGACCTCGTACCGCACCGCCCGTCCATGATTCCCGGTCATGAGATTGTCGGCCGGGTCGAGGCCGTCGGCGAAGGGGTCGGCCTGTTCCGCGTCGGGGACCGGGTCGGCGGGGCGTGGCTTCGCGGCACCTGTGGGAGTTGTCGGTATTGCCGGGCCGGACGGGAAAACCTCTGCCCGCGGTCCGTCTACACGGGATGGGACGCGGACGGTGGTTTCGCCGAGACGGCCGTGGTTCCGGAGGCGTTCGCCTACTGGCTGCCGGAGGACCGGGAGGCGGAGCTGCTCGCCCCCCTGTTGTGCGGCGGCATCATCGGCTTCCGGGCGCTTCGGCGCAGCGCACTGCCCGAAGGCGGGCGGCTGGGGATCTACGGTTTCGGCGCTTCGGCGCATCTGGCCGCCCAGGTGGCTCTTGCCGAGGGCGCCACGGTTCATGTGCTGACCCGGTCGGAGCGGGCGCGGGCCCTCGCCCTGGAACTCGGTGCGGCTTCGGCGGGCGGCGCCTACGACCGGCCGCCCGAGCCGTTGGACTCGGCGATCCTCTTCGCCCCGGTGGGCGACCTCGTGCCGGTGGCGCTGGAGGCGCTGGACTGTTCGGGCACCCTCGCCGTCGCCGGTATCCATCTCTCCGACATTCCGGTGCTGAACTATCAGCGCCATCTGTTCCAGGAGAAGAATCTGCGCAGCGTCACCTCCAACACCCGGCAGGACGGGCGGGACTTCCTGGCGCTGGCCGAACGCGTCGGCATCCACGTCACGGTGAGCCCCTACCCGCTGAGCCGCGCCGACCAGGCACTCGCCGATCTGGCGGCCGACCGGGTGAACGGTGCCGCCGTTCTCCTGCCCGGCTGACAGCGCCTGTACCAAGCTCTGGGGGCGGTCTCCAACGGCTACCGCCGCGCAGGGTCACAGGTCTTCGCTGCCCATGCCGTCCGCTTCCTGGCCGCACCACCTCCGGTAGGCGGCCACGGCGGTCGGCAGCGTCGGGAAGATCAGCTCGGGGCCGACCGACTCGGTCAGCCCGTAGGCGTCCAGCGGGTCGCGCAGATCCTGCTTGACCCAGGCCATGGCGAACACGATGCCCCGCTCGGTCAGCTCCCGCCGCAGTTCCTCCACCGAGTCCAGCGCGGTGATGTCCACCTCCACATTCGCCTCGGTGTTGAGGACGAACCAGCACACGGGTTCGTCCTGCTCGTCCACGGCGGCCAGGGCCCGGTGCTTGAAATCCTCGGCGTTGGCGAAGAAGAGCGGGGAGTCGTAGCGGTAGACCAGCAGACCGGGGATGGTGCGCGCCTTCGGTGCGGCGCGCCCTGGTCAGATTTAAGAGTGGGATTTTGGAAGCCCTGTCGGGAGGGCTGGCTCGGCGAATGGTGGCGGCGAGCTAACTGGCGTCCGCGTAATCGTTAACGACGGAAAAGTCGTGACGGCATTTCCGTACTAGGTGAGCAACGAGTGAGGAAAAGCGTGATTCATCTCTCTTTCTATCTCCCGGAGTCGGGTTCAGCCTGGCGTAAGACCTGGGACGCCGCCAAGCAGGGCGATCCAGCTGCCGCCACAGAGATGGACCTCCGCTACAAGTACTTCGGGGCGAACTTCGAACTGGCAGTTGATGACACCGAGGTCGTCTCAAGGACGAGATTTGTGACGCTCGTCGACCTGGCCTTGTCCCTTTCTGGCGCGGCGAAGCGAATCTCGGTGGGTGAGGATGCTGCGTTCGGGTTTACGGAAAGCGATGAGGTTATTCAACTGCGCCAGGATGGCGATCTCATCGCGGTGAGCTCATCGAAACGTCCTGTGCAGGCATTCGTGGGGCGCGAGGAACTCGTACGAGAGATTCTCATTTTCCTGAGAGAGACACATTCTCGGCTGATCACTGAAATTCCTGGATTGTCTGCAAATCCAGTTATTCAGCGAATCCATCCGGAATGGGCCGCCTGTCTCGGAAGGAGTGAAGAATGAAATGCAGAGGCCCCGCTGGAGTGCTTGAGTTCTAGTGGTCGTCGCAACACCCCAGTTCAGGGGATGCAATGGACTTCAGGATTCGGGAGAGCCGGAAGCCTCAGGGGCGCGGGAGCCTGGTCCGTGAGCGGGAGGAATACTTCCGGCTCATGGACCAGGGCCTGACCAACACGGCAGCGTGTGAGCGCGTAGGCATCAATCGCAGGACCGGCAAGCGGTGGCGGCATGGTCGTGCCGCGTCCGGGGGGAACAAGGCCGCCAAGCCCGTGCGGCCGCCCCTGGTGCCCCAGGGCCCGTCTCGCTACCTGCGGGAGTCCGACCGCATCCACATCGCCGATCGGCTGCGGGAGAAGGCGTCCATCCGCGCCATCGCCGCCGAGCTGGACCGCAGTCCCTCAACGATCAGCCGGGAAATACGCCGCAACGGGACCCGGCCGCCAGGCTCCTCCCGCATCGCCTACCGGCCTCACGCCGCCCAGGCCCGCGCGAACGACCGCCGGCCCCGTCCGAAACCGGGAAAGATCGGCCAGAGCCACGAGCTGCGGAACTTCATCCAGGACCGTCTGGACCTACGGTGGAGCCCTGAGCAGATCTGCCAGGCCCTGCGCGCAGGCTTCCCCGACAGGCCGGAGATGCACGTGGTGCACGAGACCGTCTACCAGGCCCTCTACGTCCAGGGCCGCGGCGAACTGCGCCGTGAACTGGCACGGGCCCTGCGCACCGGACGTGTCCGGCGCAAGCACCGCCGTCAGGCCCAACAACGCCAGCCCCGTTTCCGCGACCCGATGGTGATGATCAGCGAACGTCCCGCCGAGGTTGCCGACCGCGCGGTGCCCGGACACTGGGAGGGCGACCTCATCATCGGCAAGGACAACGGCTCCGCCATCGGCACGCTCGTCGAACGCTCCACCCGATACGTGATGCTCCTGCACCTGCCCAACGGCCGGGGCACCGAAGCCGTCCGCGACGCGCTCGTCGCAACCGCACAGACCTTGCCGGCACACCTGAAACGGTCTCTCACCTGGGACCAGGGCAGCGAGATGGGCCGCCACCGAGAGTTCACCCTCGCCACCGACGTCCCGGTCTACTTCTGCGACCCGGCCAGTCCCTGGCAACGAGGCTCGAACGAGAACACCAACGGCTTGCTCCGCCAGTACTTTCCCAAGGGCACCGACCTGGCCTCCCACACGCGCGAATACCTCGACGCCGTCGCCGCTGAACTCAACGGCCGCCCACGCAAAACGCTCGACTGGGAAACCCCAGCCGAGCGCCTGCATAAACTACTCGCGGCCTGACCAACACGACCACGTGTTGCAACGACCCCTGGAATTCGCCGTGTTCCAGCGGGGCCTCTGTGGTCGTTTGACGGCAACGCCGACGGCAACGTCAGAGGACGATGGCTGCGGTGGGCGGGTCGTCCGGGGTGTCGGTCGGGCTGAGGATGCTGCCGAGGGTGTCAATGGCCTGGCGTTGGAGGCGAAGTCGGACGTGGGCGTAGACGCCGGCGGTGACGCCGATGTGGGCGTGGCCGAGGAGTTCTTTGATGACGACGAGGTCGACGCCCTGTTCCAGGAGCAGGGTGGCGGTCGAGTGGCGGAGGTCGTGGAAGCGGATGGTCCGGAGCCCGGCGCTGTGGAGGAGGCGGCGGAAGCGGCGAGTGAGGTTGGTGGGGTCGAGTGGTTTGCCCTTCGTGGTGGTGAAGACGAGTTTGTTGTCCGTCCAGCTCGTTCCGGCCACTCGGCGCTCTTCCCGCTGCTGTTCCTGGTGGATCTTTAGGGAGCTGAGGTACTCGGTGGGGAGGGCGATGCGGCGTTCGGAGGCGAGGGTCTTGGTGTTCAGGACGGTCAGGCCCTGGGTGCAGGTGCGCTGGAGGGAGCGGTGGATGGTGGCGGTGCCGCCGGTGAGGTCGAGGTCTTCCCAGTGGAGGCCGAGGAGTTCGCCTTTGCGGAGTCCGGTGCGCAGGGCGAGTTCGTACAGGGCGTTCAGCCGGTCATCGTGGGCCGCGTACAGGAGCTGCCGGGCTTCGGTGGCGGTGAGGGGCTGGAAGCGTCGGGGGCGGCGTGTGGTCGTCTTGACGTTGCGGGCGACGTTGCGGGGAAGTTCGTCTTCGCGGACGGCGTGTTTCAGGGCCGACTTGAGGACTGCGTGGACGTAGGTGACGGTCAGCGGGGAGAGTCGCTTGCCGCAGCACTGGCCGATGGCGCAGCAGGATCGCCGGACGGAGTCCCGGTTCTGGGCGCAGCACTGGCAGGTGGTGCGGAGTCCGTCGAGGAAGGTGCGGACGTCGCGGGTGGTGAGCCGGGCGAGCTTCTTGGTGCCGAGGCCGAGGCCGGGGTTGAGGTGGAGGCGGATGGAGGCGGCGTAGCGGGTGTGGGTGTTTTCCCGCAGGTGGTGAACGGCGACGCCGTCCAGCCAGTACGCGAGATAGGCGCTCACGGTGCTGTCGGCTGCGGCGATGGGGAGACCGCG
This sequence comes from Streptomyces sp. NBC_01260, assembly GCF_036226405.1. Classification (NCBI taxonomy): domain Bacteria; kingdom Bacillati; phylum Actinomycetota; class Actinomycetes; order Kitasatosporales; family Streptomycetaceae; genus Streptomyces; species Streptomyces sp. NBC_01260. The sequence continues at coordinate 7,926,710 of NZ_CP108464.1, forward strand.
GTTGCTGGCGGCGATCTTCTCGGTGAGCTTGGACAGGGCCTCCTTGCGGGTGGTGCCGTAGACGCGGACGCGCTTGCGGGTGTTGCCGGGCGCGAGGACGTATCCGGCGGCTTCCCAGCGTCCGTCCTTGCGCTGGTAGACGGTTCCGTCGCCGTTCGCACGGGCGCGGGAGCGGCGGGGAGGGGCGTGGTCATCAGGCGGCTTCCTGTTCCAGGCGGGTGCGGATGAAGTCGGTGAGGGCGTGCGTGGGGATGCGGCGGGCACGGCCGAGGGTGATCGAGGCGAGCTGGCCGGTGCGGAGCAGGTCGTAGACGGCGGAGCGGCCGAGCTGGAGGCGGGCCATGACCTGGGGCACCGTGAGCAGCTCCAGCGCCGGGGCCCTCTCCGTGTGGAGGACGGCGAGCGGGAGCGAGGTCATCAACAGCCCTCTTCGGCGGCGAACTGCCGTTCCAATTCCTTGCGGTGCCAGACGCCGGCGGCGAGGAGGGCGGCGCCGGGGCTGTAGCCCGAGCCGAGGTAGTCCCAGTGGCCGACGACGAGCGTGGTTTCCGGGTCGTGCTCGGGGAGGCCGGCGTGGGTGCGGGCCTGTTCGGTGCGCCAGCTGCGGCGGGCCTCGCGCAGCGCGCCGAGGGTGGTGGAGTAGCGGCGGGACTTGGTGGAGAAGTGGCCCCGGAAGCCGAGCATGTGCGCCCACTTCCAGAGCTTGAGGCCGGTGAATTCCGGCAGCCTGCCCAGGTCCCAGCAGGTGCGGATCATCTGCCGGACGTGGCGGGCGACGGCGAGGCGGGGCAGGGGGCGGGCCTGTCCGGTGCCGTAGCAGGCGGTGCAGGGGAGCGGGGTGCCGTGGGGCAGAAGGGTGGCGCCGCGTCCCTGGCAGGGGCGGTAGAACAGGGAGTGGTCGAGGGTGCCGGAGGCGTCGGCGGACTTGGTGGCGTACTTGGCCACGTAGGCGGCGATCTCGCGCACGTCGAGCTGTGTGCCCCAGGTGAGTTCGCGCTCGCCGATCGCGTCCGACGCGACGGCCACTCGGACCCGGAGGGCTGCGGCCCGGATGGCGTCGGTGAGCACGGCGGCGGTGGCAGACGGGGGATGAGGTGACTCCCGTGGTGTGGACACTCTGACAATGGATCTTGTAGGTCCGAGGAAGGGTGTCCTGGTGGGACGGAAGTCTCCATATCCGGTGGAGTTCAGGAACGACGCGGTGGCTTTGTACCGCGCGGGGGGCGGGAAGCGGGCGTGTGCGGCTGTCGCCGCGGACGTCGGGGTGACCGGCGAGACGCTGCGCAGTTGGGTCCGGCAGGCCGACGAGGTCGCCGGCCGTGGGCAACAACCAGGCAGTGGGAGCACAGCCAGGCCGTGGGAACGTACGGCTGGCGCGGGTGGGGCAGGACCAGCAGGGCCTGACGGCCCGGCGTGATGCGCTGCCATCGGGCGCCGATCTCGCGACGGCGAGCAGCCATGCGCGGATGTGCCCGCGCACTGAATCACCCGAGCGGGCCAGTGAGCGGACGGAGTTGCGTGTCCGAGTCACGGGAACGCGCGCCGCTGCCTGATCTTGTGTTCCTCTCGTATGACCGGTCGGCCCTATCCGTAGCCGGAAAGTCGCTTTTCAGTGCATCCGAACGTCTCCCAGCACGGAATGAGGAGTGGGCGTGCGCCGAACCCGCCGACCGGAGGACGTTGTGATGCTGCGAAGCCGGGCCAAGGGGCAGTCCTTTTCCCAAGACCACCCGCGTTCGGAGACAGAGGCGATGGACGGTGCCGCTCACGCCGGTCGGGGCCGCTACCCGGTGCACGACGGTGCCGGGCCACCGCACGGTGCCATTGGCTTGGTGGACCAGGACGTAGCTGGAGCTGTCCTGCGCACAGCACGGGCTGTCCTGTGCGAGAAGCTCGATCAGGCCTACGCGATCGACGCCGTCTTCTCCCGGGACGTCGCCGAACGCCTCGCCGGCTTCACCCTCGGCGGGGGGAGTCGCATGCGCTCCCAGTTCATCTGGTGGGGCATGCGTGCGACCACTGCGGGCTCACAGGCCGTGGACGTCGAGCCCGCGCTGCGCCTGGGGGTGGCGGTCGAACTCGTCCAGACGTGTGCGCTGGTCCAGGACGACGTGATGGACGGTTCGTCGTTGCGCCGGGGCCGCCCCGCCGTGCATGTCGACTTCGCGGAGAGCCCCGGCCTTTCATGCGGCCCGAAGCTGCGGGAATCATTCGGTAGATCCGCTGCCGTGCTCCTCGGTGACTTGGCTCTCGCCTGGGCAGACGACACCGTCGCGGAGACGACAATGCGCCCAGCGACCAGGCAGCGCGTGTCAGCGGTCTGGCAGGCGATGAGAACCGAGATGGTGGCCGGGCAGTACCTCGACCTGCACGGGCAGGTCACCGGCACACGGTCCGAGGCCCGCGCCCTGCGAACGGCATACCTGAAGAGCGCCCTGTATTCGGTTGCCCGTCCACTGGCGTTGGGAGCTGCTCTGGCCGGTGCTGCGGCGGACGCCACTCGTGCGTTGTCGGCGGCCGGCCGTTGCGCCGGCCTCGCCTTTCAGATCCGCGACGATCTGCTGGGTGTCTTCGGTGACCCCGGCAAGACCGGTAAGCCTTCGGGTGGCGACATCCGCGAGGGCAAGCCGACCTGCCTGATGGCTGTGGCCCGGTCGCGAGCCGGAACCAGCAGAGCGCGTGCCGTTCTCGACGACGCCCTGGGCCGGGCCGATCTCTCGGACGAAACCCTGACCGACGTGCGCGACGTACTCGTGACCACCGGGGCCTGCGCCGAGATGGAGGACAGAGCCGATCGGCTCATGAAGCACGCAGCACGCCATCTGGCCGAGGCCGCCGTGGAGCCGTACGCCGGAAACCGCCTGCTCGGCCTGTTCGAAAGCGTCACCGGAGCCGGCACGACGCCATCGGCAGAAGCGAGGGCCGAGCCCGGCCCGGCCCTGCCGACGGGCCCCTCCTCGCGATCTGGCGCAACCGGCCCGGCAGAAGGGGGCACAGCCCGGTGATGACTGTGAAGGGCCCCGTCAACCACGTGGTGGTGGTCGGTGCCGGGCTGGCGGGCCTGTCCGCCGCTCTTCATCTGCTCGGTGCCGGACGGCAGGTCACCGTGGTGGAGCGAGACTCCTTGCCCGGCGGAAGAGCCGGGCTGCTGGAGCGCGGCGGCTACCGCATGGACACCGGACCGACCGTGCTGACCATGCGGGATCTGGTCGAGGAGGCATTTGCGGCCGTCGGCCACACTCTGGCTGGCCGACTGGAGCTGATCCCTCTGCACCCCGCCTACCGGGCACGGTTCGCCGACGGGACGCAACTGGACGTGCACACGGAAGCGGCGGCCATGGAAGCCGCGGTCGAGCAGTTCGCGGGCGCCAGGGAAGCGGTTGGCTACCGCAGACTGCGGGCCTGGCTGACGCGCCTCTACGCGGTACAGATGCGCCGGTTCATCGACACGAACTTCGACTCCCCGCTCCAGCTCCTCCACCCCGACCTGGCCCGGCTCGCCGCCCTCGGAGGCTTCGGACGGCTCGACGCGCGCGTCGGACACTTCATCAAGGACGAGCGGCTGCGCCGGGTCTTCACCTTCCAGGCCCTGTACGCGGGTGTGCCCCCGGCCCGCGCGCTGGCCGCCTACGCCGTCATCGCCTACATGGACACCATCGCAGGGGCCTATTTCCCGCGAGGCGGCATGCACGCACTGCCGAGGGCGATGGCCCGCTCGGCGACCGAGGCGGGCGCCGCATTCCACTACGGGCACACCGTCACCCGTTTGGAGCGTTCCGGAGAACGGATCACCGCCGTCGTCACCGACCAGCAGCGCATCGCCTGCGACGCCGTCGTCCTGACGCCGGATCTGCCCGTCAGCTACCGATTGCTCGGCCGCAGCCCCCGCCGCCCCCTTGCTCTGCGCCACTCGCCGTCCGCGGTAATCCTGCACGCGGGAACCGACCGCACCTGGCCCAGCCTCGCCCACCACACCATCTCGTTCGGTGCGGCCTGGAAAGAGACCTTCCGTGAACTCACCCACGGATCCCTGATGTCGGACCCCTCCCTGCTCATCACCCGTCCCACCGCAACGGACCCGGATCTCGCTCCGCCCGGCAAACACCTCCACTACATCCTGGCGCCGTGCCCGAACACGGACGTCGGACCAGGCACCCGCGAGTGGCGGCAACTGGCACCCCACTACCGCGACACCTTGCTCACCACGCTCGAACAGCGCGGAATGGCTGGGCTGGGCTCCGCGATCGAGGAGGAGGGCCTGGTCACCCCCATCGACTGGACCGCCCAGGGACATGCGGCCGGCACACCCTTCTCCGCCGCCCACACCTTTCCCCAGACGGGGCCCTTCCGCCCGCGCAACCTCGTACGGGGCACCGAGAACGCCGTGCTCGCCGGCTCCGGCACCACGCCGGGCGTCGGCGTGCCCACCGTACTCATCTCGGGAAAGCTGGCCGCAGAGAGGATCACCGGTCCGCGCTCCGGCCGACCTTGTCCACGTCCCCCCTCTCGAAGGGCAGGCCCGCATGACGCCTCGTGAACTCGACGCGGCAGGCATCCACGAGCCCGCCCTGCGCGCCGCGTACACGGCGTGCCGCCGGCTCAACGCACGGCACGGCAAGACGTACTTCCTCGCGACCCGGCTGCTCCCGGTCGAAAAGCGCCCAGCAGTCCATGCCTTGTACGGCTTCGCCCGGTGGGCCGACGACATCGTGGACGATCTTGACAACGCTGCCACCCCCGATGAACGCGCCCACGCGCTGCGCCGTCTCCAGGAACTCCTCGACGACGGCCTGCGCGGCGGCACCTCCACAGAGCCCGTCATCCGGTCACTGATCCACACAGCTGCCGTCCACGACATCGACCACCGTCACTTCGTCGCCTTCATGGCCTCGATGCGCAGCGACCTGACGGTGACCGGGTACGCCTCCTACAAGGAACTGGGCCGCTACATGTACGGGTCGGCCGCCGTGATCGGTCTTCAGATGCTGCCGGTGCTGGGTACCGTCGGTCCGCGGGACGAGGCGGCCCCGTACGCGGCCGCCCTGGGCGTAGCCTTCCAGCTCACCAACTTCCTCCGGGACGTGGGGGAAGATCTCGACCGCGGCCGGCTCTATCTGCCGACCGATCTGCTGGCCGCGCACGGAGTGGACCGGGACTACCTCGAATGGAGCAGGGCCACCGGCCGGCGCGACGCCCGCATCACCCGGGTCATGCAAGCGGCCGCCGCTCACAACCGCGGTGTCTATCGCGACGCGCTCCCCGGCCTCGCCCTGCTCGCGCCCCGCTCACGCCCGTGCATCCGTACCGCGTTCATCCTCTACAGCCGCATCCTCGACGCGATCGAGGACGACGGCTACGCCGTCCTGCACCGACGGGCAGTGGTCCCTCGCCTGAACCGGGCGGCCGTGGCCCTCGACGGACTGGTACGGGCCCTGGCCACCAGGGCCGGAGCGGGTGTCGGCCGCACCTCGCCGGCCCGCCCCGCGACGACCGCCGCGTCGGCGCCCGAGACCCTGGCCCGACACGTCCGCGAGGAGGTGGCATGACCCGCAGCCGCCGTACCGCACGGAACCGGATCCCCCTGCGGCTGCGCCGCGCGGCCGTCACGTGGGACCGGCAACCGCCGACCTGGCGCGACGCCAGGCCCGGTGTCATCGCGGACGCGCTGAAGCGTGCACTGGGCCGGCCTTCCGGTAACTGGTACGTCCTCGGGGCGTCCCGTGCCGTCACGGCCGAGCGGTCGATCGGACGGACCGTCGGTGGCAGCGAAGTGGTGGCCTGGCGCGATTCCTCGGGCCGTCTGCGCGCCGGACCGGGCGCGTGCCCGCACCTCGGGGCACCGTTGCGCGACAGCCCCGTCCGGTGCGGCACCCTGGTCTGTCACTGGCACGGACTCGCCCTGAGCGGTGAGCCGTTCGCCGGCTGGGAGCCCTATCCGGCCTTCGACGACGGAGTTCTCGCCTGGGTGCGTCTCGACCACGTCGGCGGTGAGACCCCGCTGGAGCGGCCGGTCGTCCCACCCCGCCCGGAGGCGGGGGACACCGTCGACTCCGTGTATGAAGGTGTCGGCGTCTGCGAGCCGGAAGACGTGGTGGCCAATCGCCTCGACCCGTGGCACGGCGCCTGGTTCCATCCGTACTCATTCGTCGACCTGACGGTGACCAGTACGCCTTCCGGTGGGGACGAGGGGGAGGAGGACGGGTTCGCCGTCGACGTGTCCTTCAAGATCGTGGGGCGCGTCGTGGTACCGGTGCGTGCACTCTTCACCGCGCCGGAACCACGCACCGTCGTTATGCACATCACGGAGGGCGAGGGCCGGGGTTCCGTGGTCGAATCCCATGCCACGCCGCTGGGGCCCGACCTCATGGACAGGCCCCGGACCGCGGTGACGGAGGCGCTCCTGGCCGCCTCCGACCGTCGCGGTTTCGCCGTTGCCCGCGCGGCAGCCCCGCTGCTCCGCCCGCTCATACGGGCCTCCGCCGGACGGCTGTGGCGGGACGACCTCGCGTACGCCGAGCGGCGTTGGGAATTGCGCAGCAGCGGCCGCTTCCCGGGCTGACCGTGCTACCCGCCCGTTCCGTCGGCCTATGGGACGGCGCGGGACGGGACTGCGGCCGGACGAGGCCCAGCCTCCGCCGTACGCCTCACCAGGTGCCGAGTCCGGCCAGCCCGCGCAGCACCGCGGAGCGGCCGGCCTGCGGCACCGTCCACAGCGTCTGACCGCGCACTCCCCAGCGCTCCAACAGCGCGTTGGCCGCGAGGAATCCGCTTGTCGCGGCACGCTCCATCAGCGCCACCGGAAGCTCCGTGCGGACCAGGTCCCCGGCCACCGTCACGGTGGGGTCGGGCGTGCGGACGCCAGGCCGGTGCGGGTAACCGCCGACCGTGAAGAGCGGGCAGTCCGCGCGCCATTCGTGCCGTACGTCCACCACCCGGGCGCTGCGCGTCTCCGGGTAGACCCGGTGGAGCTGTTCGATCGCCGCCGTCTGCACCCCGGCACGGTCCGCGTCCGGGAAGACCGCGTAGGCGTGCAGTTCGAGCACCGAGCCCCGGTGACGGCGCGCCCAACGGGCAGCCTCGCCCTCCCATCGGTCCAGCACACTGACGTTGTCGAGCGGGGGATAGCCGCTGGTACCGAGGAAGCCTGGGCGGTCCGGCGCCACCGGACGGTCCAGCCAGAGCCGCGAGACGAGGAACGGTGGTGCTGTCCTGAGACCGTCCACCTTCGCACGCCAGGAGGCGTCGCCCAGTCCGGGCGATGCTGCCACGGCCTTCCGTAGTCCGTCGGTGTCGAGGGCCAGGACCAATGTGTCGTGGCGCCTCGTCCGGCCGTCGGCGGTGACATCGTGCCCACCGCCCACCAGGGGTGTGACGTTCTCCACCGTCGATCCCGTGCGTACCTGCGCGCCGTGCCCCTCCAGATACCGCCGCAACGGTTCCCACAACGCCTGCGGGAACGGCTCGTCCGGCACATCGAAGAGGAGTCCCTCGCTGGAACCGAGAAAATAGATGTGAAACATCAACACCAGCTCCGCGGCCGACAGTTCTCGCGGATCGGCGAAGAAGCTACGGGAGAACACCTCGAAGGCCAGATGATGGGCGGCCTCCGGAAACCGGATGCGCATCAGGAAGTCATGCGCGCTGACCTCGTCGAGCTGCTCGTACACCTCGGGCACGCGCACGTCCAACAGGGGCAGCGCGGCCCGCGGCCTCATCCGGACCAGGTCGCGCCGGCCGAAGGTGGGGCTGAGCGCGACGAAACCCAGGACGCTGAACGGCGGAGTGCGCGGCACCCGCGCGAAGCTGTCGTACAGACCCGCGCTGTGCCGCAGCGGATAGTCGGGCAGCCCGGTCAGCGTGCGCAGTCCCGGGTCAACCCGGCGCAACAAGCCGCGCAGGTTGTAGTACTGACGGAAGAAGGCGTGAAAGCCACGGCTCATGGTGACCGTGGTCCCGTCGGCGATTTCGGTGGGCCAGCCCGCAAGCCGCCCGCCGAGACCCAGCTCACGCTCGTACAGCGTCACCTGCGCACCGCGCTCGGCCAGCACCGTCGCTGCGGAGAGTCCCGCGATGCCACCGCCGATCACGGCCACCGAGGGTGCGTCACTGGTGAAACGGTCACGACCGCCGGGTCCGCGGAGTATGACGGCCTTCCGGTCGCGGCCGCGGCGGTGGCCGTCCGTAGCGGACCTTGCGTACCTCATGTCCGCTCCCGTACGGCGCTCGGTGCCTGGGCGACGATCGTATGGGTGATGCCCGTCTGCCAACCGGGCAGCGGCAGGACCCGCACGTGACCGAATGCGCGGCGTCGTACCCGGGCGGCGAAATCGGCGGCCGAGTCGAACTCCAGCACGCTGCGGCACAGGTGACGGTAGAGGGCCGCGTCTCCGGTGAGCCGCCCGGCCGGGATCACCACCGCGCCGCAGACCGCCGACCACACCGCCCGGTGCATACGGCCGGAGCCGAGCGTGTACTCGTGCACGGCCAGCCGCCCGGCCGGGACGAGCAGCTCACGGACCACATCGAGCACCTGGTCCGGGTCGCTCACATTTCGGAAGAGGTATGCGGCGAACACGGCGTCGAAGCGGCCGTTCACCTGCGAGGGGTGCATGGCCTCCGCCGATGCGTGCACGAAGGTGACGTTCGCCGGCCAGCGCTTGGCCGAGGCACGCTTGAGCATGCCCGCCGACGCGTCCACCGCGACGATCTCCGCATCCGGCGCCGCCGTCAGGAGCGCGGCGGTCGACGTTCCCGTTCCGCAGCCGAGATCCAGCAGGCGCAGGCCCCGGCCGCCGCCCGTCAGCCCGAGTCTGCGCGCGGAGCGCCGCAGGTCGCGGCGGTAGCCGGGATTGACCGCGGTGAGCCGGTCGTAGGCGAGGGAGCCGTGGTCGAATGCGGCGGACAGGTCGTCGTCACGCAGCAGTATCATGGGTCGCTCGTTTCCTGATCAGGAGGCGTACGGGTAGGAGCGCTGGGAATTGGCCACGGCAGCGCTCCGGTCGGCGCCTGCCGCTTCGGCCTGAAAGGGAGTTCGACGACGGTGCGAAGCATCGGGGCGACCGGCGTGCGCAGTCCGACCAGGACGTCCTCGTATCTGCGCGACGTACCGTCCAGGAACCGCAGCAGCCGTTCTCCCGGGACTGTGCGGAAGAGGCCGGAGAAGAACTCGCCACCATCCACCCGGCCGCTGTCCACCGCCCGCAGCATCACTGCGTCCATGGCGCGCGGCCACACTCCGTAAGGCGATGCCACCCGCAGCCGGCTTCCGCTGCGTACCTGCGCGGCGATGGTCCGGCTCTGGCGCTGGACAGCGGCGAACGTATACCCGGTCGACGGACGGGTGGCCCCGCCCGCCGTCCCGATGCGGAAGACCGACCGGCCGACCCGCACCGGGAAACGTCCGTCGGTCATCGGAATGACGCCCCGCTCCACAGCGGTCACCCGATGGGCTCCGATGCCCAGCACATCGTGGGTGTAGTGACGTAACGCCCGCTCATATCCCTGCGCGTCCAGGACTGCACGCGAAAACTGCGTGTACTCGACCAGGGCGCTGCGCTGTCCCATCGGGAGCACGTAACCGAATGACAGGCCCTGCGGCGGCTGCGGAGTGCGGAAGTCCATCAGATCCGCCGTAGCTGGATCGAACACCGGCCGGTCGGCCTCGACGAACCAGCCCGTGAAGTGCTGCAGCAGTGTGGTGCGCGCCGCCGGCAGCCGGCTGGGCGGCCTCGAATCGAAGACGTATCTCCCGTGCAGCAGGATCCGCTCGCCCCGGGCGTCGCGTGCGACGACCCGGCCACCGCCCCCGGGCGCGTCCCCGACCTCGGTCACCGTCGCCTCCAACCGGCGAAAGCCTGCTGCGTGCGACAGCCGCCGCTGGACCAGCGACTCGAAGGCGTTCGAGCAAAGCATCTTGTAGCGGAACGGATCGGGGCACATCACGGTTTCCACCCCGTCTGGGCCTGTCACGCGCAACCGCTCCCAGGAAGCGGACAACACGTCGTCGTACGCGCCACCGGCGGCCTCCCAGAAGCACCACGTGCGAGGCGGCGGTCGCAACGGTCCTGCGGGCGCGTCGACGAGGACAACCGACACGGGGGCACCATCCGTCGGCGCGCACAGCTGATGGGCCAGCGTCAGCCCGGCCGCCCCGGCGCCCACGATGACGACGTCCGGCTGAAGCACGCGGCGCCTTTCTCTCGAACGGGTGTCGGTACAGCAATCCTGCGGTCCAGGGAGAGCCGCCTGTCTGATGGAGATACTTCCGCAGGGGACAGCACGGCGGATGCGTGCGACGCGCGCACGACGTGCAATCGTGCCTACCGATCGCGAGCACTGCCTCTCCTCGTTGCTGCATCCGAGGTGGCCGTGGGGACGAAGTGTCAAAAGGCATCACCGCACCAGCGGAACCCAGCCCCTACCTGAGAGACATCACGCGTGCACGCACTGACTGGCTCGTCATCCGGCACCGCTTCCTGGTACTCGGAGTCTGGCTGCTCCTGGCCGCGGTGGGCGGCTACGCCGCACCGAAGGCGACCGCTGCCCTGAGCTTCGAGTTCGGACTGCCGGACCAGCCCGGCTACGAGGCGAACGAGCAGTTGGTGGAGCACTTCGGTTCCGGCGGATCGAACGCACCCGTCCTGCTGGTCGTCGGTGACGGAGATGCCCGTGTCCAGCGGTCGGTGGCGGCACCTCTGGTCGCGGATGTGCGGCGCACGGTGCCCGGCGCACGTGTGGCCTCGTTCGGCGACGAATCTGCGCTGCTGTCCCGCGACGAGCGCACCGGCATCATCCTGGTCTACCCCCGACCGCTGCCCGGCCAGGACCCCTATGCCCGCGCCCTGCCGGCCTTGGCGAAAGTCGCTGCGCGGTCCGGTGAGACGGTGCGGGTGACCGGGCGGGACGCCTTGCAGGCAGACGGCGGCGGTGGCGGTGCCGGGGTGCTCGCCGTGACGCTGTTCGGCGGCGTGGGCGCACTGATCGTCCTGCTGGTGGTGTTCGGATCTGCCCTCGCGCTGATGCCGCTGCTCATAGCCGCCGCGTCCATCCTCACCACGTTCCTGATCGTGTGGGGCCTGACGGGTGTCACCGACACCTCGTTCATCGTCCAGTACCTGCTCGCCCTGAGGGTGGCAACCGCAACGACGTCACCCAGCTCCTGCCCCTGATCCACGCTGTGCCGCCGATCCGCGGCAAGCGCGGACGACCCCGTCAGCGCCCCGACGTCCTCTACGCCGAGCGCGGTTACGACCACAACGTCTACCGCCGCCAGGTCCGTGAGCTGGGCATCCGCCCGCTCATCGCCCGGCGCGGCACCGAGCACGGAAGCGGCCTGGGCAAGAACCGCTGGGTCGTCGAAGCGGCCTTCGCACTTCTGCACTGGTTCCGCCGACTGCGTATCCGCTGGGAAATCCGCGCCGACACCAGGCCTTCCTCCCCCTCGGCTGCGCAATCATCTGCTGGCGGCGCCTCAAAAAACAGTGCTGATCTGAGCCCTCAGCCCGAACCGCCGACCAGTGCCTCGCCGAGCGGAGTACGCCGGTAGAGCACCGACCGTCCGGACCGGGCGCGGACCAGCAGCCCCGCACCCCGAGGATGGCGAGGTGGTCTCCTACCGCGCCGGGTGCCATGGCGAGGCTTCGGGCGAGGTGGCTGGTACTGGCCGGGGCGTCCAGCGCCAACAGCAGCCGGGCCCGGGCCCGGCCGACCAGAACGGTCAGCGCGTCCGGTTGGGGGACGGTCTCCTGTTCGCCCCACAGGGCGGCGGTGCCGCGGGCACGATAGACCAAGGTCCTGGGCCAGGGGTCTTCCAGGTGGGCGGCGACATTCCCAACGAAGACCGAAGGGATCAGCAGGAGCCCGTCGCCGGCGAGGCGGACTGTTCCGCCTCGGAAGAAGCCGACCTCGATACCGCCGGCGCGCCAGGCGATGCCCGGGTGCAGGCTCTCGATGGTCGTGGCCCAGCCGTGTTCGCCGATCACACCCACCCGGTGCACGACATCGCGCTCACAGATCGCGCGCAGTTGCGGCCAGTCCGCGGCAAGCAGTTCGTGCCACGCCTGGTCCATCGCCTCGGCGATCCTGGAGACGGCGTCCGGTGAGTCCAGCACTGCGATACTGCGATGTGTGCACGGTGCCCGAGTGGAACGCGGACGGGACCGTACTGAGCACCATTGATCTCGATCTCGATGTTGTGCGGGCTCATGGCGGAGAAGCCTGTGTCCAGGACGAGGACGAGTTCGACGAACACCGAGTGCTTTACGGCTACCCCGACGACCTCATCAACAAGGCCCGACGGACCTGCGAGTGGTTGATGGAGGCGGGCCGTCGCAGTGGAGATGGCGTCGAACCTTTCGCCTCGGTGTACCGCCGCTGGCTCGGTCTCATCGGGTAGTCGGTGCCAGCGCCGGATGGCCTTCCCCGAGCAGTACAGCAACCCAGCGCCAGAGGTTAAATAACAAGCTCAGGGGCCGAAGAACCCGGCACTGTGGCCTCGGGCGAGTTCGCATAATGCGAGGTCGGTCATCTGCGCCCCTGCTCGTGGGTGCTATGGCCTGGCTGAGATGCGCCGGAGCTCGAGGGCACTACGGTCGGATGGACTGAACCGATGGGCGGTTCGCCGTGCCGGGCAAGCCCTGCTGATTCGGAGTGCGTTTCGTGATCCCCCTTTCGCTCGAAGCCGTCGCGACCGCCGTCGGCGGTCGCCTGTGCGACGTGCCGGACCCGTCCGTGCTGATGACCGCGTCCGCCGTCGTCGACTCGCGCACGGTCGAGCCCGGTGGTCTGTTCGCTGCGCTTCCCGGTGAGCACACCGACGGGCACGCCTTCGCCGCGAACGCCGTGAAAGCCGGTGCGGTGGAGGTTCTGGCCGCTCGCCCCGTCGGTGTCCCGGCCGTGGTCGTCGACGACGTGCTGGACGCGCTCGGCGCACTGGCGCGCACCGTGCGGCGACGGTGTTCGGACTGACCGGATCGTCGGGCAAGACCAGCACGAACGATCTGATCGCCCAGGTCCTCCCCGAGCTCGGCCCGACGATCGCCACGGTCAAGTCGTTCAACGGCGAGATCGGCATGCCGCTGGCGGTGACCCACCTGGACCAGGGGGTGCGCTACATCGTGCTCGAGATGGGCGCCCGCGGCATCGGCCACATCACCCACCTGACCCGTATCGCCCCGCCGTCGGTCGGCCTGGTCCTCAACGTGGGAACCGCCCACGTCGGCGAGTTCGGCGGCCGAGAGCAGATCGCCCAGGTCAAAGGCGAGCTCGTCGAGGCGCTCCCGGCGGACGGCCTGGCGATCCTCAACGCGGACGATCTGCTGGTCGCCGCCATGGCTTCGCGTACCTCCGCCCGCGTGCTCACCTTCGGTGTCGACAACGATGCCGACGTACGGGCCTTGGCCGTCGCCGTCGACGCCTCCGGCCGGGCGTCGTTCACCCTCGCGGCCGCTGGCACCAAGGCGAAGGTCGCTCTGTCCCTTCACGGCGTGCATCACGTGTCGAACGCGCTGGCTGCCGCCGCTGTCGCGATCGGGCTGGGCGCCGGCGTGGAGAAGACGGCGGCCGCGCTGTCCCGCGCGGTCCTGGTCGCTGAGCAACTCGGCAACGGTGCCCTGTCCCGGACCTGGTTGACCAAAGCGAGGCGCAGACATCGGCGCCTCGCTTTGGTCAACCAGGTCAGTGGCCTGGCCGCACGGAGACGACGATGTCCTTGTCCGTGTTGCGGGTAATGAAGAGGCCGGAACCGTCCGGTGTGGTCAGGTAGGGGACCTCGGTGCCGACGCTGAGAACCTTCGGGTCCCCGGTCACCGTCCGGAGGTTGAGCTGGGCCGGGACGGGTTCGGTGTCGCTGCCGATCGAGTCGTCGCGGACGGCGCCGTACGCGGTGCCGTCGTCGCGGATGGAGGCAAGGACGATGGTCTTGCGGTTCCCGTCGCCCTGGAGGCAGATGCCCCGCTTGCTCTGCAGGTCGAACGCGAGCGGGCCGGCGGCCAGGTAGCGTCCGTCGGGTGAGGTGACGACGGGGAAGTCGCGGCTGGAGCTGGTCTCATCGGGGATGTCGTAGTCGCAGACGACCTGGGCGGTGAGCGTGCCGGTACGCAGATCGTGCACGGACCACACGGCGTCGTCGTCCCGGCCGTACCTGCCGCCGGTGTTCCAGCCCGCCAGCACGTGGCCTCGGGCGGCTGCGTAGACGGTGCCGTTCCACGAGTCGACGATGCCGGTGGTGGCGTTTACCTGCTTGGGCCGGATGGAGTCGCTGAACCACTTCCCTGGGATGCCGAAGCCCCCGCCGCCCATGCCCACCAGCGGCCCCTCGGGGGTGGCGGCCATGACGCGGCTGCTGTTGCACGCGGCCGCCTGCTCGCACTGCGGCAGCAGCTTGTTGGCGTCCTCGTAGACGGTCGTCTTGCCTGTGGCGGCATCCACTGCGGCCGAGGTGCGCGGGAACGCACCGCTCTCGCCCCAGGCCACGAGCAGCCTGCCGCCCGCTGCCTGCACGCGGATCTTGCCGGGGCCAGCGGAGACGGGGACGTCGATCTCCCGCACCGGCTTGACCGAGGACCCGGAAGCATCCGCCGGGTAGAGGGCCAGGCGTACCACCTCGACACCCTCGTGGAGATCGTCCTTCCCGCGCATGCCGTGGGCGTAGGCGACGATGTAGCGCTGGCCGTCCTGCTCGAAGCCCATCACATCAGGGATCTCGGCGGCCTCGCCAGTCGTGCTGTCGCCCTGGGCGCCCTCGACTGGGGTGGGCGGGTTCCACGGCGCTGACCTCCAGGCGGCCTTGTCGCTGCTGCCCGACCGCGCGGTGACCGTGTAGCCGTTGGAGGCCACCTGCATCACCGCGACCGTCTGCGTGCCCGGAACGGTCGTCACCGGCAGCGTCGTCACCGACCCTGGAACCCACGCCAGCTTCTCGTCCCAGCCCTTCGCCGCGTCGTAGGCCGACGGTACGCTCAGCTTGACCAGCGGCTCGGAACGATCAAGTGGGCCCGGACCGCCATCCTTGGACGAGCCGGCATCCGACGCGGAGCCCGAGCAGCCCGTCAACACCGTCAGCATCAGTGCCCCGGCCACTGCCGTACGCGATCGCATGATCCCCCACTCGTCCTTGCCATGATCCGGTCAGCACCGAACCTCAACAACGCGCCTCGAGCGCTCCGGCCCCGTGAGACGCATGATCAGGCCAGCTTCTGTGGACACTGGCCGAATCGGCCACACGCGCCTCCCGGCGATTCGGCGAACCTACGGAAGGGAGCCCGCCAGGCGCCCCAGGTACGCGGCGGCGGCCTGCTCGCCGACGTGGCGGCGGATCGCGTCTCCGGGCTCGAAGGCGAGGGGACCGTTCGCCTCGTGGCGGCGGCGCGCCTCGGCGACGACGTCGGCGAGGGAGAACTTGTGCGTGAAGCGGTGTCCGATCCGCTGCTCGACGTCGACGTACGCGGCCGGGGTGTCCAGCTTCCACAGCCAGCACAGGCGGGTGGCCTCGAAGAGGACCTCGAACGGCGCCAGGATGCAGTACGTGCAGCTCAGACGGGGGATGGAGGTCTCGTAGACGGGGTGGTACTCCAGGGTCCGGGAGGCGATGTGCTCCTAGATGTCCGCCTCGGAGAGCAAACACGGCGTGCCAGGTCAGGACGAGCCGGCGCTGGGTGCTGGCCCGCGTGTCGATGGCCAGGTGCCGCTTGGGGCGGCGGGCCGGGGACTCGGCGGCCCGAATCCCCAGGCAGTTGAGGATGACGGCCTGCCCGTCCAGGCCGAGGGCTCGGGCGATCTCGGTGAACAGCTTCGCTGCCTCGTCCCTCTTCAACGTCGCTGTGCTTCTCTGCACTTCACTCGGACGGGTGTAGGTCTGACGCGCTGACAGCTCAGTCTGAGGGTGGCTGCAACCGGGTTGCCCGGGGGCCGAGCGTCCGTCCCATGATCGGTACATGGTGACTTTCGAATCGAGCGTGCTCGCGTACTACACCCAGGGCAAGGAGGACGCCCGGTTGTGTGTGGGTGAGGGGCGCCTGGAGTTCTGGCGTACTCAGGACGTGCTGCGGCGCGCACTGCCGGCCGCTCCCGCACGCGTCCTGGATGGCGCGCAGGACTTCGGCGAGCTCGGCGAGGAATCCGGTGATGGCTTCGCCGGCGTACGCCGCGGTGATGTTGGGGGCGGCGGCCGCGGCCGGTGGCACGGTGTCGGCGCCGGTGAGGTCCTGCCCCACCTTTCGGGCGGTGGCGATGGCAGTCTGCTAGGGCGTGTATCGAGTCGTGATCAATCTGTGTGTTTCGCCCTCGTCGAGCGGGCGGGTCCGGTAGTCCGTAATGCATGACACGGGCGCAACTGACGGACTTGGAGTGGGAGTACGTTGAGCCGTACCTGCCGATCGGCGAGTACGGCCCGTATCCCGCGTGGCTGCGGAAGCAGTTCGAGGGCGTGATCTGGAAGTTCCGCTCGGGAGCGCAGTGGCGTGAGATGCCGGCCGAGTTCGGTGCGTGGTCCACCGTGCACAACCGCTTCCGCCAGTGGCGGGACGCCGGAGTTTTCGAGGCCCTGCTGGAAGGGCTGATCGCGCAGGCGGCCGCGCGGGGTGAGGTGGATATCTCTCTGGTCAGCGTGGACTCCACCACCACCCGTGCCCACCATGACGCGGCCGGCATGCGTCTGGGCCCCGGAGTGCTCGACGCCCTGGAGAGGGCTGCGGAGGAGGAGAAGGCCCGTTCAAAGGGGGCACCGAAGATGAACAAACCGGGCCGGGAGCCGATGGTGCTGCCGGGCGAAGACGTCTCCGGCGGCGCCGCAAGCTCCGGCTGAAGGCTGCCTTGCTCGGGCGCTCGCGTGGCGGGCAGACCAGCAAGGTCCACATCGCCTGCGACCGTCAGTGCCGACCGCTCGTGCTGACTCTGAGCGCGGGACAGGCCGCCGACAGCCCGCAGTTCATCCCCGTTCTCGACAAGCTGCGGATCCGTGGCCCGGCCGGCAGGCCCCGCACCCGGCCCGACGCAGTCGCCGGCGACAAGGCGTACTCCTCGCGCGGCAATCGCGCCTACCTGCGCAGACGCAGCATCAAGGCCGTCATCCCGGAGAAGAAGGACCAGACCGCCAACCGGAAGAAGAAAGGCCGCCGGGGCGGCCGGCCTCTCACTCACGACACCGCCCTGTACAAGGAACGGAACACGGTCGAGCGCTCGATCAACAAGCTCAAGGCGTGGCGCGGCATCGCCACCCGCTACGACAAGACGCCCGAGAGCTACCAAGCCGGACTCCACCTCCGGGCCTCCATGATCTGGATCAAGGACCTCACGCGAACCGCTCAGTGATCACAACCCAATACAGGCCCTAGGCGCGAGCGGCCGGTCTCGGGCGAAAGGGGGGCTGTTGCGGTCGTCACCGTCCCTCCGGATCACTGAGGGGTTGACGTAAAGATCAACCCCTTTCACTGTCCAAACGTCAACGGCGCGGTTCTGTTACACCTTGTCGGCTGATCACTCAGGACGTCCGTCTCCGTGAAGGTGGCGAGCGTTCCACTGATCATGGGGACGCTCGCCACCTTCACGACACCGGTCAGGCGCGGTAGAACGGCTCGGTCGGGCTCCAGGGCTCGGGCCTCGTGGGCAGTTTGCTGAACGAGGGGAGAGGAACCCGCTCGGCGGCCCGGGATGCCGCATCGTCTCCGGTTTCGCCGGCAGCGGCCGCAAGGTCTTCAGCTACTCCGACAGGGACCCATCGGTGTCCGTCCCACTCCTGCACCCCGCGCGGGGCGTCAGGGTGCACGTGAGCACCGCGGGCCGGTTGCTCATCGAGTGGGGCGGCGCGCCGTTCGCCCTGTTCGGGGCGACGTTGTTCACGCCGCTTCGCCCATTCCTCAAGGGGCTCGGCCATGCGGATTGTCCTTCCTCGCGAGTGTTACAGCGTGGCGGTCCATCCGCCGCGCGACAGCGTGGTCTCGCCGTCCGGTGTGATGGTGACCCGGGCACCGTAGACGGGCAGCTCCCCGTGTTCCAGCCAGCGCCGCCGGATTGCTTCGAGGAGGTCGTACAGGCGGCGCGGGCCGCCTTGGTGGACGGTAGTGGTGCGGTCGCCGATGTCTGTGCGGGCGCGGGCCCATGAGCCGTCGTGATGCAGCATCCACGTCATGCGGCTGCCGTCGTCTCCGGCTCCGGTGCGGTGTTCGATTCCGGGGGCGGTCAGGGAGAGCATCGACCAGACCTCCCATGCCTGCATCACGTCGAGGACGGGGAACGGGGAGCTGGTCACCTGCCCGGTGTCTTGTGCTGCGATGGCGAAGAGGTCGTTGAGTGCGGCCGGGTAGTCGTCACTCGCGCGGGCGGCCATGAATGAGGCCCGGTCCCACTCGACTCGTCCTGTCGCGCCACCGGCGTGGTCCTTTTCCGCAGTGATGATCAAACCGGTGTCCCGATCGGCACCCCGGCCTACATGGCACCCGAAGCACTCGCCGGCACCTTCGACCACCGCTCCGACCTGTACTCGCTCGGCTGCGTGCTCTACGAGATGGTCACCGGCTGCCGACCCTTCACCGGCACCTCCTGGCACGTGGTCAACCAGCACCTCGACGAGCAGCCCGCACCGCTGCGCACCCTGCGTCCGGACACCCCCGTGGAACTGGAGCGGCTGGTCAGTCAGCTCCTGGCCAAGGACCCTGCCCAGCGCCCAGACAGCGCCGACGGGGTCTGCGAACTTCTCGAAGAGATCAACGACCGCCACTTCGGAGATGCACCACCCAGTCGTGGCTCCGACATCACCAGCGAGGTGGTCATCAGCCACGCGGAGGCCGCAGAAGGCGCGGTCATCCCCTTGCGCTTCACCACCCACCGGTCGTGCCCCGCGTGTGCCACCAGAGAAGACGAGCAGGCGGCGCGGGCCTGCCCCACGTGCAGGGGGAAGGACGGGTTATCCACAAGCAGCACACCCGCAAGGTCCGCATCCCCGCCGGCATCAGGAACCAGCAGCAGATCCGGGTCCGCGAGTTCGGCGGTCCTGGGAAGCATGGTGGCGCACCGGGGGACCTTTACGTCACCGTGCATGTCCAGGACTGGACTGCCGCCCGGTATTCAGCCAGGCCCGATGGCTTTGTGCCATTCGTCAGCGATCCGCCTCCAACATCACTGTGGCCCGGCTACACAGAAGGCTGCAGGTAGCGCCTTGCTTACCCTGTGTGGTGATGGCCGGTTGTGGGGGAGGTCTGAGGGTTGCTGACCATCAACGTGGCAGTGCTGCTCGCTGTCATCGTCGTCATCCGGTTGCGTCGGCGTACGCATGCCCGGAGCCGGCTCGATGAGAAGTTCACCGTCGTCATCGTCCTGGCGCTCGGGGTGGTCATCGCCCCGACACCGCTGGGCCACGGAATCATGGACTTCCTCGGCCAACTTGCGAGCGGCGTCACTCAGGCGGGCCGATGAGTCCCCGCGCACGCAAAGGCCGCACGGCAGTCGGCAGGCGCCGCCCACCGGTACGGCGGCGGACCCGCAGGCCCAGCAAGCGGCGGACGGATGACCGTCTGACCGGATTCCTCGTAGCCGCGGTCCTGGCCGTCGCCCTGGCCGTGGCCGTCGTCCACTGGCTGCTGGTCCATTGGTGGGTTCTGATCGTCCTCGGTGCGCTCGCGGTACTCGCCGGCGGTGGCTGGCTCTACCAGAAGCAACAGCAGGCACGGTGGGAAGCGGTCCGCGCGCAGGGACTGCGCTACGAGCTTCCCCAGCTGGACGCCCTGCACCACTCCCAGTTCGAAGACGCGGTGCGAGACCTGATGCACCGCGACGGCTGCCAGAACGCGGTCCGCGTCGGGGGCGGCGGAGACCTGGGCGCGGACGTGAAGGCCACCGACCCCTACGGGCGCCACTGGGTGATCCAGTGCAAACACAGGCGCAACGGCCTCGCCGGGTCCGCCGTCGGCACACCCGACCTCCAGGTACTCAACGGCACAGCCCGCCAGGTCCACGGCGCCGACATCGCGGTGATCGTGACGAACGGCCGGGTGACCGCGCCGGCCGTGGCCTTCGCGAAACAGCAGCGCCTCCACGTGATCGACCGCCACACCCTCGGAGCGTGGGCGTCCGGCTCACGCCCTCTGTGGGAGCTGCTGCGGGCAGTCCCGCCACCCCGCAAGCCGACCGCTTTCTCCTGACACTGTCCCTTGACAGAGCGGGCGCGGCAGTACGTCAGGTCGCGGCGCTTCGAGGCTGATGCTGCTGCTGGGCGTTTTCGACGTGGCGTCCGAGGAAGAGGGCCGTGTACTCGATCTCCTGCTCAGTGGTGGTGGAGTAGTCGATGCGGCCGGTGCGGTGGCCGGGCTCCCGGTACACGCAGCGGGCCAGGCCCCGGCACACGAGATGACGACGTCGGGGGACCGTTGCCTGCACCCGCTTCACGAGCTTGCGCTGTGTGTTCCACCGCACCGCCGCCACCTCTTCCCGTCCCGTCCACCTTCAGCCCAGTGCGGCGGGTCTGACCACCGGAGGGATCGGTGGGACTGCGCGAAGCTCGGACGCACGTTCAGGGGCGGCGGGCGCAGCATGGCGGCGATTTCGGGGTCGGTGCCCTTGCGTGCGGCGAGGGAGCGCAGGTACGGCTCCGCTCCCTGGAGCAGGCCGGAGCGGGGACTGTCCCCCGCAGCTCGCGCGGGTGCTGTTGGGTACGGGTACGTACCCGTACCCTTGCGGGATGGGAAGGAGCTCGATGATGTCTGATGCCAATGTCCGTATCCCCGAGGAAGCCAAGGACCGGCTCGCCGCGATCGCGGCCGCGGAGGGGCTGTCGCTGCGCGCCTATCTGGCGCGTCTGGCCGAGACCCTGCTGACTCCGGCCGAGCGGGCTGAGCGGGCCGAGAAGACCCGGGCTGTGCTGAAGGAGTGGAACGGCTACGCTCCGACCGCTGCCGAGCAGGACGACCTGGACAGTGAGCTGGACCGTCGCCTGGCACAGGTGACCGCCCGGTGAGCGACGCCATGCACATCGTTCTGGACGACACGGCGATGGCTGCAGCGGGAGGGGGCAATGTTCTGGCCTCCCGGCTGATCCACCGGGCCCATGCCGAACCGGGTTGGTTTCTGTACGTCCCGGCATGCGCGCTCGTGGAAGCGGACCGGGCCCGGCCCCGCACGGCCGAACATCTGGCTTCCCTGCCCGGTATTACCGTCCTGGACCTGGACCTGCCCGCCGCGCTGGCCGTCGCGCAGCAGGAGACGTGGGCTGCGGCTCACAGCCAGTACGCGGCGCAGCCCACTGCGGACCGTCCTGATGGGGCGGTTATCGCGACCACCGCACCCGAGCGGTGGGCTGGGGAGCCCGTCCGTGTTCTGGACCTCACACCCTGACCCCACCACGATGTCGCCACCGACTCGTACAGCGGCAGGCCCACCGCCTCATGTGAGGCGGTGGCCCTGCCGCTGTACGGCTTGAGTGCCCCTAGACGTTCAGGTGCGGGAATGCGGTGTCAGGTCCGGCCCCGTGCCCGAGCCGGGATCACGGCTGGTCGCGCAGACGGGTACGCCGGTCGGTGACGAGTTGGTGCCATCGGTCGCGGGTCGCCTGTTCGCCGTCGAGCCAGACGGGCCGGCTGTGGCTGGTCGGCCATGAAGTGGGCGATGTCGACGAAGTAGGCGTGATCTTCGTGGGTCGTCTGTTCTTGCAGCCGGGCGATCGTCTCGGTCAGTGCGCTGTGGTCGTCAAGGACAGCCTGGTGGAACGCGGCGTCGCGGATGAGTTCGGCCCGCCGGACGTTGATCGTGGAGGCGCGCAGGGCCTGGCAGTGGGCGGCCTCGCCGGCCTTTCCGTGCTGGTCGGCTTCGCCGCGTCCGGCGAGGTAGGCCGCGGCGGCGCGTTCGGGTTGGCCTTGGAGCCAGTACAGGTCGCCCAGTACACGCTGGTGGCGGCCTTCCCAGCCGAGGTTCTGTGCGGCGGCGAGGGCGGTGGGGAAGTCGCCGGCCAGGCGGGCGGCATGGGCAAGGCCGCGGCGGGCGGCCGGGGCCAGGCGTCCGTCCTGATCGGCGACGTGCTGGTAGTCGCACCGGGATTCGGCGGCCCGTCCGGTGTCGCGCAGGGAATTGGGCCGCCGGAGCCCGTCCAGCAGGATGTCGGTATGACAAACCGATAAGGCGAGCCCATACGTGGCTTTGTTCACGAGTTCCGGCGAAACCGACTACACCAGGGCTCAAGGATGGGCTCGGTTCATGACCGTGATCGCATTGGTCTGCTCGCTGGGAGTCATTGCACTTGGAGTCGTCACCGTCTTCGGCCTGAAGTTCTTCCTTTACATCGTGGAAGCGCTCAGCGGATAGCCCGATGCTGACCGCTCCGGCTAGAGCTACGGATCAGAAGTGTCCGTGCCACTGCCGTGCCCGATCGGCCGGGAACCAGCGGGGAACCACTGAAACCGACGGGCAGGACGCACGAGAACGGCCCCCGACCGATTCACCTGGTCAGGGGCCGTTCATCTGCGGTGGGTGTGGGATTTGAACCCACGGTGACATCGCTGCCACGACGGTTTTCAAGATCGCTGCCGAGTTGAGTCGGCCCTTGTTTTCACGGAGGCGATCACGGCGGTAGCGACGCCGGTCACGATGAGGCTCCCCACCATGATCATCCCCACGCCGACCATGAATAGGCCGCTGGAGTCGTCCGACCAGTCGTAATAGGCGGCAACGGTCAGGCCGACTGGGACACCGAGCGCGGCGCCTGCGATGTAGCGCCGGGATGCCGTCCAGTACACCGGCGCCAGCAGAGTCAGCACCAGCCCGATCACCTGCCACGCCTCGTACGGGCCGGTCACCGAACCATCAGGGTGCACGTCACGTTTCTGGTCCCAGCCCAGCCAGGCAGCCCACACCGCTAGCGTCAACACAACCAGCACGAGGATCGCCATAAGCTGGGGCACGAGTTTCAGAGGTCGTTGTGGCATGGCTCAAGCGTTCCGGCTCACCCTGGAACCGACCAGAGTCCAAGTACTCATCTCCGCTTGAGTAATTCGGCCACGGATCACAAGTTCCCCGTGCCACAACCGCGCTAAATCGGTCGGGGGCTCACAGGGAACGACCTCACCGTGCGCACCGCCCGTCACGCAAACCACCTCGCCGGCGTCACGGTCCAGTACACCGGGGCCGAGGAGTGGTACACCCTCACCGGCAGTCCCACCAACATCCCCAACAAGGGTCTGGAGGACTTCTACGCAGCCGTACTGGCCGCCATCGCACACGGTGCCGAAGCACAAGTCCCGCAGTAGAGGCCCAGGCTGGTGCGGAGCCGCGCCCCCACCAAGGGGCGCCGCTCCGCACCGCCGTGGGCCGAGCCGCGCAGAGACACCGAGGTCCGAGGTCGAGCCCGCTCTCTCTCCCCCACGACGATGCAAGCACCACGACGAGCCGCCCGAACTTGCGACCGTCACCGCGCTCCTCGCCCCGGCGTCCGCCGGACTCGTCCACCACCACGACATCGCCACCGCCGTACAGCTCGCACTCACCGGCGCACTCGGCGGCCACACCGCCAACGTCGTCGACGAACCCCACTACCATCTACGAGCCCTTGCCGAATCCTGAATGGTCGCGCCGATGGCACTCTCCTGCGCAGCCTCGGCTTCACCGCCACCGTCCCCACCCTCTCCAGGCCAACCCGACGGCTTGCTGTAGTGGAGACCGCCATACGGCGACTTGGGACCCGGTACTCGGGCCCTGCCAGGGCACGTCGGTCTCAGGTGGCACCGTTCGGGTGCAGCACGACCTTCGTCCAGCCGTCGTCGCGGGCATCGAAGTGGTCGTACGCCGTTGCGGCCTCGTCGAGGTTCAGCTCGTGCGAGACCAGGAAGCTCGGCTCTGCCTTGCCGCCCGCGATGAGGTCGCGCAGCGCCCGGTTGTACCGCTTCACCGGCGCCTGCCCCGTGCCGACCTTCTGGCCCTTGAACCACATCATGCCGAAATCGATCGGCACCTTGCCCTTGGCCTCGAGTTCTCCCTGTGCTTCGGCTCCGCCCGGATCCTCGGGGAGGAAGACGCCCACGACACCGAGAGCGCCGGTGAACCGGACCGCGTCGATCAGCTGGTTCATCGTCAACGTTGCGTCCTCGTGCCCCTGCGGATCGTGTGCCTGGTAGCCGACGCACTCACAGCCGTTGTCGGCGCCCAGCCCCAGCGTCGCTTCCTTGACGACCTCGGACGGGTCCTGGTCGTTGGTGTTGATCGGGATCGCACCGATCTCCTCCGCGAGCCGCAGCCGGTCCGGGTGGTGATCGGCCACCCACACCCGGCCGGCGCCCTTGAGTATCGCGGAGTAGGCCGCCATCAGGCCGACTGGGCCGGCGCCGAAGACGACGGTCTGGTCGCCGGGCTTGACGCCGGCCATCTCGGTGGCGTGATAGCCAGTGGGGAAGATGTCGGACAGCATCACGTAGTCCAGCTGGCGCTCGGCGGCGTCCTCGCCCAGCCGCAGGGCGTTGAAGTCGCCGTAAGGTACGCGCAGCAGCTCGGCCTGGCCGCCCTGGTACGGGCCCATCTCGGCGAAGCCGTAGGCGGCGCCGGCGAGGGCGGGCTCCGGCTGCATCGTCAGGCAGTAGTTCGTGAGGCCCTGCTCGCACTGCTTGCAGAAACCGCACGCGATGTTGAACGGCAGGCACACGTACTCGCCGACCTTGACCTTGGTGACCGCCGAGCCGACTTCGACGACCTGCCCCAGGTTCTCGTGGCCCAGCGTGCGGCCGGTCTCGAACGAAGTGCGGCCTTCGTACATGTGCAGGTCGGAGCCGCAGATGTTGGTGCTGGTGATCTTCACGAGGATGTCGCTGGGGTGCTCGATCTTCGCGTCCGGTACGTCCTTCACCGCAATGGTGCGGGGTCCTTCGTACACCGCTGCCTTCATGATCAACCCCTCTCGCCGCTACGCGCGAGCGCCATCGCTGCATGCGCTTGGCGGCGGGTAGTCGACGGCGCCGGAGGCGCCGTGCTCTGTCGTCCGTCATGTTTCAAGGGAGGCACGTCGGCGCGCCCTCTTCTCTCCCTCCACCGTCCCACTCGTCCTGGCCGGGCGCGACTCTCCGGGAGGCGGGTGACTTGATACCGCCCGGGCAGCGGGCGCCGTGGTCAGCGAGGTCATGATCGCTCCGGAGGAGCAAGTCCTGCCGACGCGCGAGCTGGCACACCAGACTCCGTGTCGTATGTGTGCACGTGGTTGGCCTGTCTGGCCAACCACGCCGCCTAGTCACACGAGTGCGACCGAGCACGACAGATGACCCGGATGCACAGCTCCGGTCGGGCCGGTCAGGTTGCCCATGGCAGCCGTACGGCTTCAAGCTCCTCGTCGTCGAGGAGGGCTTCGATGAGGGCGGCGGGGCCGGCCACCTTCGCAGCCCACAGGTCGTAGTCGGTGCACAGGACCCAGGACTGGTCCCGGGACCAGAGGTTTGACGGGCTCCAGTTGTCTTCTCCAGGGTGGTCGTACAGCACCTGGGCGTCCGCGAGCCTGCCGGTTCGGACGTGCAGGTTGTCGAACCCTCGGCCCCGTGACTCCCTTGGGTTCAGCAATTCCGGGGGTTCTTCGGCGGGAACTCGGGGCTGTTACCGGCTTTCGTGGGCGGCTGTGGTCTTGGGTTCTCGTCCTGCGCACGGTAGATGTCGGTGGGATGCGCAAGGCATGTCAGAGCGTTCGCAGAGTCAGTGTCAGTAGTCACTGACGGCAGGCGTGGTGTCGGCGGATGTCCGGGAGCGTAGAGCTGCCGCGCCGGTCAACGCGCCGGCGTGCCGTTCTTCTAAGCTGTCGGTTCTTCTCGGCCAGCAACTCATATGCCACCGCGATCTCGCTGGAGGAACTCCGGCCCAGCAACTGTCCAAATGACGTCGGAGGATACGTCCGAGCAGGTCCGTTGTCAGAGCAGTGCGCTTCACTGTCCGCCATGAAGCTCACGCAGACGACCGTCGACGATCTGCTGGCTCAGCTCGGCCTGGCAGACGGCTACATGAACCTGCCCGGCGACCTGGACCCGCAAGCTCTGACCGACCTGCTCGCCAGCAGGTACGGAGCCCCACGCACCCTCGTCCTCGACGGCTTCGCCGATCCGACGGTCGATGATTCCAGGGGCGCGGCTCTCCTCGTCCCATTCGAGGACCGGGCGGTGACGATACGGGCGTGGGCGTACGGGAATCAGTGGGTTGGCACGGGTACGGCGCGGGACGACGAAGGCGTCGAGTGGCCGGTGCTTGTAGTCGCTCAGAGGCAGATGCCCGAACCCCTGGCGGTCGCTCCGAACGAGGGCGAGGACATCGACTGGATGGAGCGGCTCATACGGATCACCGGCTGGACGCAGCCCGCCCAGCGGCCGGACGTGCACTGGGCGGAGGTGGAGTCGCGCCTGGGCACTGCGCTCCCGACCGACTACAAGCGCATGGTTGAAACGTTCGGCGAGGGTGCCTTCGACGCATATCTGAGCCTGAACCAGGAGCCGTGGACGTCGCTCAAGGAGGACGGGCTACTCATCTGGGCGGGCACAGAGCACGAGGACCTGTACTGCTGGCGGGTGGACGGTGACGAGCCCGACCGTTGGCCCGTCGTTGTCCGGTCCTTCGATGGCGAGGATCTCTCCTTCGGCTACCAGGCTGCGCAGTTCGTCTGTCGCATCCTCATCGACCCCCACCATCCGTTCACGATGGCCCGCTATTTCGACACCCACTGGTTCATGAACTACCAGGAGGACTGACCGAACTCCGCTGCCACGGGTATCCGGAGCCCAGTTCGCGGACGCTTGGGACAGTTCCGCCGGACGGCGCGAGTCGGTAGCGAGGACACGCGGCTGTCACTGCCGTCAACTAGGTTCTGTCCGTTCGGCCCGACAGGCGGGCCGCCGAGCTGGGGAACTCGTCGTAGTGAGCATCTACCTACACTTTCGCGCCGTGGATGAGTCCGAGATCCGGGACGACCACACCTGGCTAGCTGCGTTCATGTCTGAGGGTTGGGACAGCCACCTCAACGAGTGCGAAGCGGGTATCGCCACTTCGATCAACAAGGCCTGGGACTCTGTCAACGACTTCTACGCCGCAGCCGATATCCCGGATACAGGCGCCGACGAGCCCTCGACACTGCCGATCTACGGCGGCCGCCCGGTGCCACACGGCGCCGACGCCGACCCCTCCAACCCCCCGCTGATGCTTCTGGAGCCGCCTGGGGTGTCTCAGGCCGCGCATTTCCTTGCGACTGTCTCTTTCGACGAGCTGTGGAACGTTGTCGGCGCCAGGTTCAGGGCCCTCGGCTGGACCAGGCAGATACTCCTCGACCACCACATGGACCTCCAAGGGTTCTACGGGCGGGCGGCTTCGGCAGGCCACGCCGTGGTCAAAGCGGTGTGGGCCTGAAACGTGGCCATGAGCTGGTCACAGCCGTCCGTTGATACTTGCGGAGAACCTGTGGATCGTCGGCGTCCACCTACGCGCGTTCACAACCAAATGCGCGCCCTGGCCAACCACTCCCGCGCAGCGGGGAACCTCACCAGGCGCGGACCTGTAAGCTCCGCGCCCGTGGACGACATACGGCAGACAACCATCACCTTCAGCGGAATCCTGACGCGGGAGGAGTTCGACGAGGCCCTCGCAGCAACTGGATGGCTCCGACGCCTGCGCTGGCTCATTGTCGTGGCCGCGGCCGTGATGGCGGCGCTGAGCCTGAAGCCCTCCGCTGACGGCAACTCGATCAACGCGGGACTGCTGATGCTCGCTCTTGTCTACGGTGCACTCGGCATGTTCCTGCCCCCGATGCTTGCTGGCCGTATGTTCCGTGCCGACCAGGCCACGGGGGAGAAGCAGGCTGTCATCGACGACGCCGGCTTCGTCCTCTCCCGCGGCTCCGACGAACTCATGCGGGTGCCGTGGCGCACCATGTCCCGCTATTACGAGACGGAGCGGGTCTACGTGGTGACCGGCCGCCTCGGCTGGAAGCGCGGCCTGTTGATGGTGCCCAAGCGGCTACTTACCAGGACCGGCGAGACCGAACTGGTGGGCGTCCTGCTGGAGGCCTCGCTCCGCCGCTCCACGAGCGTGCGGACACACGGCCGTTAGCCTCTCCTCGCCAGGGCCGGGTTGCCGCGTACGGGAGAAGGGGTGTTGCCCGGCTGGCCGCAGGTGACAACCGGGATGAGGTCCTCAGAATTTTCTCGTCGCTGTGGATCATGGCTGACGAGGCCGGAGAGCTGTGTTGCGGTGGCTGAAGGCGCCGAGCCAGTCCTTGTTGGCTCCCCCGGCGGCGAGTCGGCATCGACCGGGGCGAGGCTAAGCGTGGATGTCGTCCGCGAAGCTGTGTTCGAGGCTGCGAGGAAGACGATGCCGAACGTAGCGATCGGGGAGCTTGACGCTTTCAGTGAGAAGTTCGTGGAGGCGCTGCGGAGGTCGGGTGATGTGTCGGAATGAACAGGATTCGCTTCAATCCCCGTACAACCTTTTCCGCGTTGCCGCGGCCCAAGTAGCAGGAGAGACGGTGTGCGTCCTGCCGTCCGGGATTGCCGAAGATCGCATAGTCCGAAAGCGCGTGAGGCGGTTCATGGAAGCCCAGGGCCTTGATTGCCTGTCATGTCGTGGATGCCCGACAGGGCATCCACGGTAGGACGGGTGGCGGAGGGGATGAGCGGATGGAGTGTCCGCCGGTACCGCGCACCGATCATCGAAGTGGGAGATGACGGGTGCCATTCACAGAAGTTCGCGGAAACAGCATTCGCGTGAAGTGGTGGACCGGGCAGTGCAGGCTGGACGACGACGGCAAGCCGACGACCACGAAACTGTACGGGTCCGCGTCCAAGAATCTGGACGGTGTGCCGTTCGCGGATGAGGACGAGGCGTTCACTTTCGGTCTCGACCGGGAGTCCGACGTGCGGAACCGTCGGGGACAGAGGGGCGCCGCCCCGATCAACATGGCGGACTACTGCGACCTCTGGTTCAAAGGGGTCAGTCTGCGCAGCAATTCCATGTCGTCGTACAAGTCCCGGCTGTCGGCTGTGATCCGCCCCTATTGGGCGCAGAGCACTGTGGACGAGATCACGCCCATCCAGTACGACACGTTCAGGAAATTCGTGCAGGCCAAATACTCGCACAACTACGCGAAGGCAGTCCTGGGCACATTCAAGATGCTCATGGACGATGCGGTAGTGAAGTACAAATACCGCGAGGAGTCGCCCATCGTGGAGCAGAAGCGGCGGGGCCTGTATAAGAAGAAGCAGGTGCGCCGAGTCAAGCGGCGGCTGTCGACCCGGTCCGTGCACCAGCCGGCCCACAACGCCTACCACGTCTGGGGGTTCGCCGGATGGGCCTATGTCTGGACGATCGCCTTCACGGGGATGCGGTCGCCCGGCGAGAGTTTCGGGCTGCAGCGTGGCTACGCCTCGGCATACTGGCCTGCCGCCGAGCCGGACGACGGGCTGCGCGAGGAGGCCCTCCAGCGGTACGAGTCCCTGCACGCTCTCCGAGTCCAGTACCAGACCTACCGGGCCGAGGGCCAGGCGGTGCTGGCCGCACCGAAGTACGACAGCGCCAGGACCACTGTCCTCCCGCCGTTCCTGCACGAGATGCACCAGGCCCTCCTTGCGTCCCATGACCAGCCGTGGGTCTTCCTGTCGCTGCAGGGCAAGCCGCTGCTCTCCACCGACTTCGACAACACCTACTGGTTCCCGATCCGGGACGGCGCCGACGAGCGGACATCCCGGCCGCGATACGAACGGTGGGCGCGGCCTGCGCTGCCGGCGGTCGAGGAGATGTCCGGAGAGGACATCTACCGGCTTCGGCACTGGCACAAGGCCAAGCTGGATGAGTCGGGTGACATTCCGCGCGTGGCGGTGGAGGCCCGAATGGGGCATGAGCTTCCGGGTGTGGAGGGTGTGTACAGCGAGGTGACGATCGCAATGGAGGAGCGGATCGTTGGGTATCTCCAGGAGGTGTGGGAGACGGAAGTGGTGGGAGCCGTGCTGTGGACACCGCCTTTTCCCATCCGTCTCCCAGACGATCCCGCGAAATCCACTCCGCCGCTGTTCAGCGGCCTTCCCACCCTGGAGTACTAGTGATTGTTGTTTGGATCAACGGTGCGTTCAGCGCGGGGAAGACCAGCGCCGCGCGCGAACTGATCGATCTGATCCCGAACAGCACCTTCTACGACCCTGAACTGACCGGCGCGGGGCTGCGGTATCTGCTGCCCCAGAAGAAGCTCGCCGAGGTGACCGACTTCCAGGACCTGCCGATCTGGCGGCGTCTGGTGGTGGACACCGCGGCAGCCCTGCTCGCCGAGGTCGGTGGGGTACTGGTGGTGCCGATGACGCTGCTGCGACAGGAGTATCGCGACGAGATCTTCGGAGGGCTCGCCTCCCGGCGCATTCCGGTGCGCCATGTGCTGCTCTCACCCGAGGAAACGATCCTGCGGAAACGGATCGCCGACCGAGTGGAAGACGACGATGATCCCGAGCGCAGCGAACAGGTCCGGCAGTGGGCGTACGAGCATATCGGACCCTACCGGTCGGCGCTCGACTGGATCACCGGGGACGCCCACACCATCGACAACAGCGCGCTCACCCCGCAGGAGACCGCCGAACTGATAGCCGAGGCCCTGCACACGGGGGCGGCGCCGGCCTGCGAGATCGTGCAGACACCCGACCCGACCGCGGAGACGGTCGCGGCCGGAGTGCTGCTCTTCGACGAGGACGGCCGGGTCCTGCTCGTCGACCCCACCTACAAACCCGGCTGGGAGTTCCCCGGCGGCGTCGTGGAGTCCGGTGAGGCCCCGGCGCAGGCCGGGATCAGGGAGGTCGCCGAGGAGATAGGGATACAGCTCGAACAGGTGCCGAAACTGCTCGTCATCGACTGGGAGGCGCCCGAGCCGCCCGGATACGGTGGGCTGCGGCTGATCTTCGATGGCGGCCTGCTGCCGGGCCGGGACGCCGAGCGGCTGATGCTGCCCGGCTCCGAACTGCGCGGCTGGCGGTTCGTCACCGAGGCGGAGGCGGCCACCATGCTGCCCCCCGCGCGGTACGAACGGCTGCGCTGGGCGCTGCGGGCCCGCGAACAGTCAGCCGTGTTCAATCTGGAGGCCGGAGTCCCGGTCGGCTGAGGCGCGCAGTACCGCGGCGGTGCCGGCGGTGACGGGATCGCCGTGTCCGAAGCAGACCGTGGCCGGCTCCAGCGCCGCCAGCCGCCGGAACGAGGCCACGGCCTGCTCGCGGTCGATGTTGAACACGCCCAGCATGACCCGGCCCACGCCGGCCACGCAGTCCCCGGTGAACAGCACCCCGTGCGCGGGAAGATGGAGACCGATGGAGCCCGGGGTGTGGCCGGGGGAGTGGATCACCGTCGCACCGCCGCCGAAGTCGATCATCGAACCGTCACAGAGCTCGCGGTCGACCCGGGTCGGAGGGGCCACGGGTACGGTCAGCCCGTGCTCGTACAACGGAACCTCCCAGTCGAGCAGCACCGGGTCGCCGATCTCCTCCTCGCCCCGGATCACCGGCGCGTCGAGCCGGTGCGCCAGAATCTCGGCGCCGTGGCGGTCGGCGAGCTCCTGGGCGGCGCCGTAGTGGTCGCGATGGCCGTGCGTGATGACGATGCGGGAGATCCGGGCGGGGTCCAGACCGAGGCCGCGCACCGCGTTCTCGATGGCGGGCGCGGCGTTGATGTCGCCCGCGTCGATCAGGGTCAGCTCCGTCCCGTCACGCCAGAGGTAGGCCTGACCGATCGGGAAACGGAACATGTGCAGCTGGGGAAGTACTTCGACGAGATCCATGCGGCGAACGTACGCAGCGGCGGGCGTCCGCCGCACGGATCTACGCTCTGGGCGTGCTTCGCTCAACGCGTAGCGGCGACGGGCCGCTACGCGTTGAGCAGGCCCGGTCCGCCAGGACACGGGCCGTGCTGCTCAGGCCTTCCCGGAGGCGGCGTAGTTCTGCAGGAACAGCGCCTCGGCCACCGACATCCGCTCCAGCTCCTGGGGCGACACGCTCTCGTTCACCGCGTGGATCTGCGCCTCGGGCTCGCTCAGCCCGATCAGCAGGATCTCGGCCTCCGGGTACAGCACGGAGAGCGCGTTGCAGAGCGGGATCGAGCCGCCCATCCCGGAGGACTGCATCTCCTCGCCGGGGTACGCGACCCGCATGGCATCCGCCATCGCCGTGTACGCCGGGCTGGAGACGTCGGCGCGGAACGGCTGCCCCTGGCCCACCTGCTCGACCGAGACCCTGGCGCCCCACGGGGCGTGCGACCGCAGATGCGCGGTGAGCAGCTTCGTCGCCTCGTCGGCGTCGCTGCCCGGCGGCACCCGAAGGCTGATCTGTGCCCGCGCGCCGGCCTGCACCGAGGGCGTCGCGCCGACGACCGGCGGGCAGTCGATGCCGATCACGGTGACGGCCGGTCGCGCCCAGATCCGGTCCGCGACCGTACCCGTGCCGATCAGTCCGACACCGTTGAGCACCTTCGCGTCCTGGCGGAACTCGGCCTCGGGGTACTGGAGACCGTCCCACTTCGCATCGGCGGTGAGGCCGTCGATGGTCGTCGTGCCGTCCGCGGCGCGCAGCGACGCGAGCAACTGGATCATCGCAGCCAGCGCGTCGGGCGCGGCGCCGCCGAACTGCCCGGAGTGCAGGTTCCCTTCGAGGGTGTCGAGCTGCACCCGCAGCATCGTCATCCCGCGCAGGGTCGAGGTGACCGTGGGCAGACCGGCCCGGAAGTTGCCGGTGTCGCCGATCACGACGGTATCGGCGGCGAGCAGCTCCGGATGCGCCTGCGCGTACTGCTCCAGACCTCCGGTGCCCTGCTCCTCCGAGCCCTCGGCGATCACCTTCACGGAGACCGGCACCCCGCCGTTCGCCTTGAGGGCGCGCAGCGCGAGGAGGTGCATGATGAAGCCGCCCTTGCAGTCGGCCGAGCCCCGGCCGAACCAGCGGCCGTCACGTTCCGTCAGCTCGAACGGCGGGGACAGCCAGGCGGACTCGTCGAGCGGCGGCTGCACGTCGTAGTGCGCGTAGAGCAGCACGGTGGGTGCCCCGGCCGGACCGGGCAGGTAGCCGTAGACGGAGCGGCTGCCGTCCGGGGTGTCGAGCAGGGCGACGTCCTGGAAGTCCTCGTCGCGCAGCGCCCCGGCGACCCACTCGGCGGCGGCGTCGCATTCGCTCCTCGGATACACCGCGGGATCCGCCACCGACTGGAAGGCCACCAGCTCGGTGAGCTCCGCCTTGGCGCGAGGCATCAGCGAGGCGATGGTTTCGGAAATCGGATGGGCGGTCATGGGCACGCTCCTAGCAGGTGCGACGTTATGTCTACGAATCCGTGTACTTGAACGCCGCGAATGCGGCGTTGTGGTTACGACGAAGGCACGGCCGATCCTCCCACAGCAGGGGTTGGCCTGAACGAGCCGTAGGATGCCGTGAGCAGCTTGGGCCACTGGTCGGATCGGGAGCAGAAGCACATCGTGAGCAGCGAGAACGCAGACGCCGGACATGAGCACGAAGAGTCGTCCGTGTGGGATGTCGTCGTAGTCGGCGCCGGACCGGCGGGAGCCTCCGCGGCATACGCGGCGGCGGTAGCCGGCCGTCGGGTGCTGCTGCTGGAGAAGGCGGAACTGCCCCGCTACAAAACATGCGGCGGCGGCATCATCGGGTATTCGCGTGATTCGCTGCCGCCCGGATTCGAACTTCCGTTGAGGGACCGGATTCACGCGGTCACGTTCTCGCTGAACGGCAGGCTTGCGCGGACCCGCCGCTCCAAGCGCATGCTCTTCGGGCTGATCAACCGCCCCGAGTTCGACGCGGGCCTGGTCGAGGAGGCGCAGAAGGCCGGAGCCGAACTGCGCACCGGAGCGACGGTGTCCCGGGTGGAACAGCACGGCGCCGCGGTGCCCGACCGGCGCACGGTCGCGGTCGTGCTGTCCGGCGGCGAGACCGTCCTGGCCCGTGCGGTCGTGGGCGCGGACGGCAGTGCCGGGCGGATAGGAGCGCACGTCGGGGTGAAGCTCGACCAGGTGGACCTGGGCCTGGAGGCCGAGATCCCCGTTCCGCAGACGGTCGCGGAGGACTGGGCCGGCCGGGTCCTGATCGACTGGGGCCCCATGCCGGGGAGTTACGGCTGGGTCTTCCCCAAGGGCGACACCCTGACGGTCGGCGTGATCTCGGCGCGCGGCGACGGTGGTGGTACCAAGCGGTACCTGGAGGACTTCGTCGCGCGGCTCGGTCTGGCCGGCTTCGAACCGAAGATCTCCTCCGGCCATCTGACGCGCTGCCGCAGCGACGACTCGCCGCTGTCGCGCGGCCGGGTGCTCGTGTGCGGTGACGCGGCCGGTCTGCTGGAGCCGTGGACCCGCGAGGGCATCTCGTTCGCGCTGCGTTCGGGGCGGCTCGCCGGTGAGTGGGCGGTCCGGGTCGCGGAGTCGCACGACGCGGTGGACGCCCGCCGTCAGGCGCTCAACTACGCCTTCGCCATCAAGGCCGGGCTGGGCGTCGAGATGAGCGTGGGGCGGCGGATGCTGAAGCTCTTCGAGCGCCGTCCGGGTGTGCTGCACGCGGTGCTGACGGGATTCCGTCCGGCGTGGAACGCGTTCGCGGGGATCACCCGGGGAACGACTTCGCTGGCCGAGCTGGTCCGTTCGCATCCGCTGGCGCAGCGGGCTCTGTCCACGATGGACCGCAAGTAACGACCGCCGCTCCTCGCGGGTACGGCAGCGATTCGGCCGGATCGGGCAGTCGCCGGGTCCGGCCGAGGCGGTGCGGGGGGAGGGCCGTCAAGGCCGGCTGTTCAGTCCTCGACGGTGATCCGGAAGACGGGGTGGTCGGGGCAGGCCGCGAGGAGTTCGGCGTCCGTGGACTTGGCCGTGATGCCCTTGAAGTACTGGTTGACCTCCCAGCCCCAGCGCTTCAGGTAGGCGCGGACGACGATCACCTTGTGCGCGTCGTCCGCGATCTCCACGGCGGTGAAGGCGCGGTTGCTGCGGCCCTTGCGCAGTTCGCCGCCGCCCGCGGCCCGCATGTTGCGCACCCACTGCGAGTGGCCACGGGCCGAGACCAGGTACTGCGCGCCCTCGTGGGTGTGGGGGTTTACGGGGATGCGCTGCATCTGACCGCTCTTGCGTCCGCGGACCGACAGCTCCTGTGTGCCGAGCAGGCTGATGCCGTGCCGGGCGAGCCTGCCGACGAAGCTGTTCAGGCGGACGGTGAGCGGGCTTCCCTGAAGGTAGTAAGCCTGCGACATGATGACCCCCACTGCTTGGGAGAGCGGTGCTCTCGCTTGAGATCAGTGTGCACGAGATTGGCGCTCGAAAGCAAGAGCATTGCTCTCGTTGTTGGTCGTTGCTCTCGTCGCATGGCAGACTGCGGCCCATGAGCACTGTCCGAGGAGCCAGGGAACGGGCCCGTATCGAGGTCACCGCCGCCATCAAGGACGAGGCGCGCAGGCAGCTCGCGGCCGAGGGGGCGGCGAAGCTCTCGCTGCGCGCGGTGGCGCGCGAGCTCGGCATGGTCTCCTCCGCCCTCTACCGCTATTTCCCCAGCCGCGACGAACTGCTCACGGCCCTGATCGTCGATGCGTACGACTCAGTGGGGGAGGCCGCCGAGAGCGCCCACCGGACGGCCGATCCGGGCCCTTCCACTCCCGCCGCCCATCTGGCCCGCTGGGTCGCGGTCGCCTGTGCCGTACGCAGCTGGGCGCTGGAGCACCCCCATGAGTACGCCCTGATCTACGGTTCGCCGGTGCCCGGTTACACGGCGCCGCAGGCCACCATCGGCCCCGCGTCGCGCGTCGGCCGCGTCCTCATCGCCGTTGTGGAGGACGCTCATCGCGAGGCGGGGCTCGCGCTGCCGCCGCTGGGCGAGGAACTGCGTCCCGAGGCCGAGAGGCTCGCCGCCGACCTGGCCCTCGAACT
This sequence comes from Streptomyces sp. NBC_01260, assembly GCF_036226405.1. NCBI lineage: Bacteria > Bacillati > Actinomycetota > Actinomycetes > Kitasatosporales > Streptomycetaceae > Streptomyces > Streptomyces sp. NBC_01260. Next base: position 7,962,558 of record NZ_CP108464.1, read on the forward strand.
GCCCCCCGCGGTCGCCGTATCGATCGTCGCCGCCTGGTCTCAGCTGTTCGGGCTGCTGTCGTTCGAGATCTTCGGCCAGTTCAACCGGCTTGTGGAGGACAGGGACATCTTCTTCCGCCATGCCGTCGAGGAGCTGGCCCGCACGGTCGGGCTGCTCGGCACCGCAGGCCGCGGCGGAACCGGCACGGCGGGCCGGGCGCGGCGCTGAGAACGCCTGATCCGCGGGCGCGCCTGCTTCCGGGCACCTGATCCCGGGCGCACCTGATCCAGGGCGTCCGCCGGGCCGGCCGCCCTGGCCATCCTCTTACCGGGCTTCCGCGCCCCCGCCTTCCCCGTTCGCCGTACTCCACAGGGAGTACGGGTGATCACCACGCCCGGCGGACGCCCGCGCGGTGGTCCGCGGTCTAGCGTGGCCGGCATGGAAGAGCAGCGCTCACAGGCAAGCGGCGGTCCCCCTGGTACCCAGGGCGGACCGCAGCGGCGACGGCCCTGGGCGTACGGGGAACCGGACGGCAGGATGGCAGGCTCGCACGGATCGGGTTCGCACTGGAGTCAGGGCGAGCCGCCGCGCTGGCTGACCGGAGTGCGGGGGCGGTCCTCCGCCCGTCTGCCCTGGCTGTCGACTCTGCTGCTCGGCGTCGTCGTCATGGTGGGATCGAGTATCGCGGCCCACGGCCAGCTCGGGGAGAAGGCCCCGCTGGACCTCTTCGCCCGGCTTCTGCTCCTCGTCTCCGTGGCTGTGCTGCTGCTGCGCCACCGGCACCCCATCGTGGCCGTCTTCGTGAGTTCGGCCGCGGCGATGGTGTATCTCGGTGCCGGTTACCCGTTCGGACCGGTCTTCCTGGCCGTCGCCGTGGGCTGCTTCAGTGCCGTCGTCGCCGGACACCGCAGGGCCGCGTGGTCGGCGGTCGGCATGGTGTGGCTGGGGCATCTGCTGGTCGCCCACTGGCTCTACCGCTGGCTGCCTCCCTCCGGCGACGCGGCCCCGCCCTGGGGGCAGGAAGTGGGGGTCGCCGCCTGGGTGGTGGCCATCGTCGCCGCCGCGGAGTTCGTCCGGGTACGCCGCGAGCAGTGGGCCGCCCAGCGGATGGAACGGGCGGCCGCGGAGAAGCGCCGGGCCGATGAGGAGCGCCTGCGGATGGCGCGGGAGCTCCACGACGTCCTCGCGCACAGCATCTCCGTCATCAACGTCCAGGCCGGGGTCGGCCTCGCCCTGCTCGACTCCGATCCCGAACAGGCCCGCACGGCGCTCACCACCATCAAGGCCGCCAGCAAGGAGGCGCTCGGCGAGGTCAGACAGGTCCTCGACACGCTTCGTACCCCCGGGGACGCGCCCAGGGCGCCGGCGCCCGGACTCGACCGGCTGCCCGAACTGGTGGAGCAGGCCGCGAGCACCGGCCTGACCGTCACCGTCACGACCGACGGCGCACGCGGCGCGGTGCCGCCGGGTGCGGACCTGGCCGCGTTCCGGATCGTGCAGGAGGCGTTGACCAATGTGGTGCGGCACTCCGGTTCGCGTACCGCGGAGGTCGGAATCGGTTACGAGCCCGGCCGCATCCGGCTCCGTATCGACGACCGGGGACCGGCCACCGGCACGGACGCAGGGGGCAGCGGCAACGGACTGGCGGGGATGCGGGAGCGGGCCGGGGCACTGGGTGGCACGATCGAGGCGGGGACCCGCTCCGACGGCGGCTTCCGGGTCCGTGCCGAACTCCCGCTGCCGGCCGGCGGAACCGACGGGGCGCCGCACCAGAAGGAGACACCGTGATTCGCGTACTGCTCGCCGATGACCAGTTGCTGGTCCGGGCGGGATTCCGGGCGCTCCTGGACGCCCAGCCGGACATCGAGGTGGCGGGCGAGGCGGCCGACGGCGGGGAGGCCGTCCGCCTGGTGCGCGAACTGCGGCCGGACACCGTACTGATGGACATCCGGATGCCGCATCTCGACGGCCTCGCAGCGACCCGCGCCATCACCGAGGACCCCGCGCTGAACGAGGTGAAGGTGGTCATGCTCACCACCTTCGAACTCGACGAGTACGTCTTCGAGGCGATCCGTTCCGGAGCCTCCGGTTTCCTGGTGAAGGACACCGAACCGGAAGAGCTGCTGCGGGCCGTCCGGGCGGTGGTCGCCGGTGACGCGCTGCTGTCCCCGGGCGTCACCCGCCGGCTGATCGCCGAGTTCGCGGCCCGCTCCAAGGAACCCGCGGCGGCGACGGGCCTGAGCGAACTGACGGAACGGGAACGGGAAGTGATGGCCCTGGTCGGCATAGGGCTCTCCAACGAGGAGATCGCCCGCCGGCTCGTTGTCAGCCCACTCACGGCCAAGACCCATGTGAGCCGCACCATGGTGAAGCTCCGCGTCCGCGACCGAGCCCAACTGGTCGTGCTCGCCTACGAGTCGGGACTCGTCCGCCCAGGGTGGCTGGGCTGAACCGGCGGTACCGGACCACCCGCCGACCCAGCCTTGGCGCCGCGGCGGCCGGACCGCGCAGCACGTCCCCGACGCGCCCCATGGCCCCCCGCGTCGGGGAGAGGTGGTGCATCCCACGGCACCGCGAGGCGCCGGACCGTCAGTGGTGCCAGGGCAGCCGGACCGGCTCGGCGGGGATGCGCCCGGCGATGAGTTCGGCGGTCAGCTCCACGAGACCGAGGGGATGGACGGTGTCGTCGGAGGCGGCGAGCTCATCCAGCGCCCACCACCGGTGCCCCGCGTGGTGGGCGCGCTCGTGCGCCTCCTGCCCGCTGATATCGACGTGGTGGGACGTGACCCGGTGGTGAAAGAAGTTGTCCTGGAACATACCCTCGGCCCAGCCGAGGTCCGCATACCCGGAGGTCTCCGCGACCTTCGGCCCGAGGTCCTTCACGTCGACGGACAGCCCCGTCTCCTCACGCAGTTCCCGGGCTGCGGCCTCGGCCAGGCTCTCGCCCTCTTCCACGCCCCCGCCGGGGGTGCACCAGCTGTGGTCGCTCCCCGGGTCGGCCGGATCGGCATGGGACTTCAGCAGGAGCACCGGGTCCGTGTCGTCGACCAGCACCACACGGGCGGAGCGGCGGCAGTAGCCTTCTTGATCAGACATTCCGGCAGGGTAGCCGGGACGGCGCGCGTGCGCCGCCGCGATATCCCGGCCCCTGACGCGGAGCAGGGCCCCCGTCCGCCGAAGGGGGCGTCGGCTCAGGCCCAGGTGACCGCGGAGTTCTCGCGCCACAGCCGGGCGAGATCAGGGTCGCCGGTCACGGTGAGGGCGGTGAGCGGAAGCCGGTTCCAGAGCGAGAGACAGAGCTCCTGGGCCGTGGCGCTCAACTCGCAGTCCGTGGCCCGGTCCGCGGGCACCCCGGTCTCGCGCACGGTCCGCGGCGGCTGCGCCGAGAGCCGTACGGTCCACACCGTGCCGGTGTCCGTGGCCCGCACCCGCAGCGTGCGGGGCACCTCGGTGCGCATCCTGCTCTTCGGACGGGTGTGGAACCCGCGGAGCAGTTCATCGACGCCGTCCACGGCGTGAGGGGCCGCCACGGGCGACAGCGCGCCGCCGCGTGCGGACTCCGCGTCGACCCGGTGGATCGTGGTCTCGTGCGCCTGCCGCCGCGCCCAGAAGGCGAGCGGCGACGGCGCGGCGAAGAAGGTCCAGCACTTCACGTCCGGCGATGCGCCGGCCAGGGTGTCCACCAGTCGGCGGTGCCCCTCGCGAAACCGGTCGAGCAGCTCGGGCCCGTCCAGGTCGGGCTCCCCGGCGTCGGGGACGTACGAGGTGTGTCCCTCGGCGACGAAGGCGGCCGCCCAGGTGTGGACCATCGCGGTGTGCCGGAGCAGATCCCGCACCTGCCAGCTCGGGCACGTCGGCACGGGAGCCCCGGTTCCGGCCTCCTGTGCGGCTTCGGCCAGCAAGCGGCCCTCGGCGGCCAGGGTGTTGATGTGCTCCGCGATCTCCATGGCAGGGATTGTGCCAGTGCTCAGGCGCCCTTGGGGTGGGCGGAATGCGTCCGGCCGGCACCGCCGCGCAGCAGGCGTACGAACCAGCCGAGGACGAACGACTGCACCAGCACGGACACGACCAGGGCCAGGTACAGGTACCAGTCGGGCCCGGCCGCCTCCGCTCCCCACGTCGAACTGCCGAGAAGGAAGACGAAAACGGTGGGCGCCGCCAGGAAGAAGAGCCAGACCCCGGCGAACGAGCCGTCCTCGTGGGAGACGAACAGGGTGTCCACGGTGACGAACACGGCGGTGGCCGCCACTACTCCCAGATAGATCAGTGAGGCGGCGTTGCCGAAGGTCAGGCGTGCGACTGCGCGAAGGTGCTGCTTGGTCGTGACCGGCTTGTTCATCGTTGCTCCCCGTTGGTGGCTGACCTCTCCATGGTGCGTTCGGGGAATCGTTTCTGCCTGAGTACGGCTACTCACTTGCTCAGGTGTGCGCCACATTGCGGGCGCCGTACCCCAGCGCCGCCGCCGCTGCCGCCAGCAGGGCCACCGTGGTGAGAGCAGCCGGCAGCGAGAACCAGTCGGTCAGGAAGCCGATCGCGGGCGGTCCGAGCAGCATTCCGCCGTAACCGAGCGTAGAGGCCGCGGCCACTCCGCCGGGGCCCGCCAGCTCGCCGGCCCTGCTGATCGCCACCGGGAAGATATTGGCCAGGCCGAGCCCGGTGACGGCGAAGCCGAGGAGCGCGAGCCAGGTGGTCGGGGCGAGCGAGCCGAGCAGCATGCCTGCCGCCGCGGTGCCGCCGCCCGCGACCAGGGTCCGGGTCTGGCCGAGCTGTTCGAGCAGTGCCGTGCCAGTGAGCCGGCCCGCCGTCATGGCCAGGGCGAACAGTGAGTAACCGGCCGCCGCGACCCCGGGGTGGGCGTGCAGGTCCTGTTCCAGGTGGAGTGCGCCCCAGTCGGCCAGAGCGCCCTCACCGTACGCCGTGCAGAGCGCGATCATGCCGAACAGCAGCACCACGCGGCGTGCCCGTCCGTCCAGGCGCTTGGGGCGCTCGCCGCTCGCGGCCGCCTCCGTCGCAGGCTTCGCAACGGTGTGCCGCAGCAGCACCGGGCCCGCGACGGCGGTCACGAGCAGTCCGAATCCGGTCAGGACGAGGAGATGGGTCGAGGGCGGGAGCCCGCCGGCGACCAGTCCGCCGAGCCCGGCACCGATCATGCCGCCGAGGCTGAAAGCGGCGTGGAAACCGGGCATCACGGGGCGCCGCAGGGCGGCGACGAGATCCACTGCCGCACTGTTCATCGCCACGTTCATCCCGCCGTACGCGGCGCCGAACACCAGCAGCACCAGGCCGAGCGAGAGTGCCGAATGGGTCTGTGCGGGCAGCGCGATGCTGAGCGAGAGCAGGACTCCGCACACCACGGTCACCGCGTGGCTGCCGAAGCGGTTGCAGAGCCTGCCGGTGAGCATCATGGTGATCACGGCACCGGCGGATACGCCGAGGAGTGCGAGGCCGAGGGTGGCGGCCGAGGCGCCGGTCTGCTGCTTGATGGCCGGGATGCGGACCACCCAGCCGGCGAAGAGGAACCCGTCGAGGGCGAAGAACACGGTCAGCGCGGTACGGAGACGGGAGGACGAGGGTGTGGCGGGGTTGCCGCCCGGTCCCCCCGGCAGTGCCGTCCGCAGTTTGTTTAGTTGCGGCACAAACTCAGCATAGAGGCCTGCGGACAACGGGCGCAAGGTGGCCGACGGCCGGGGCCGCGCAAGGGGGGAACCCGGCCACCACGGCGTCGGCAACACCTCCGGATCATGGGAGACTCGCCCCCATGAACGGCAAGGTGACCACCACCCGGACGAAGTTGGAGAGGGGCCGCAGCGCGCTCGGGCCCGCACTGGAACTGGTCCATACCGGACGCGCGCCCACCCGTGCGGTCCTCACCTCCGAGCTCGGTGTCACCCGCGCCACGGCAGGCGCGGTCGCCGCGGAGCTGGAGGCGCTCGGCCTGATCAGGGTGGACTCCAGCCCCGGTTCGGCCGCGGGCTCGCAGGGCCGTCCCTCGCACCGGCTGGCGGTGCGGGAGTCCGGGCCGGTGGCCGTCGCGGCCCAGGTCCACGCGGACGGCTTCCGGGCCGCGCTGGTCGGACTGGGCGGCCGGCTCGTCGCGACCGCCCCGGGGTGCGTCACCATCACGGCGGACCCGGCGCAGGTCATCGGTGAAGTCGTGGACGACTGCGCCCGGTTGCTGCGGGACAGCGGGCTGAGGTGCGTGGGGGCGGGGCTCGCCGTGCCGTCCGCGGTCGCCGAGCCGGAGGGCACCGCCCTCAACCCGCTCCACATCGCCTGGCCCGCGGGCGCCCCGGTCCGCGAGATCTTCGCCACATGTGTCCGCGAAGCGGGCATCGCGGGACCGGCGTTCACCGGGAACGACGTCAACCTCGCCGCGCTCGCCGAGCACCGGCACGGGGCCGGGCGCGGTGCCCAGCATCTGCTCTGCGTGGCCACCGGCCACCGCGGCGTCGGCGGGGCGCTCGTCCTGGACGGCCGCCTGCACAGCGGGAGTTCGGGGCTGGCCCTGGAGGTCGGTCACCTCACGGTGAACCCGGAGGGCCGGCCCTGCCACTGCGGCGGCCGAGGCTGCCTCGACGTCGAGACCGACCCGCTCGCCTTCCTCACGGCGGCCGGGCGCGCACCCGGCCCCGAGGAGTCGCTCCTCAAGCAGTCCGGGGACCTGCTGCGCAACGAGTACGACGACACGGCGGTGCGGGTCGCCGCCGAGGAGCTCATCGACCGTCTGGGCCTTGGTCTCGCCGGGCTGGTCAACATCCTCAACCCGGACCGGATCATCCTCGGCGGACTGCACCGCGCGCTGCTCGACGCCGACCCGGAACGGCTGCGGGCGGTGGTCGCCGACCGCAGTCTGTGGGGGCGCAGCGGCAGTGTGCCGATCCTGCCCTGCACCCTTGACCACAACAGCCTGGTCGGTGCGGCGGAGCTGGCCTGGCAGCCGGTGCTGGACGACCCGCTGGGCGCGCTCGCCTGAGGGGCGGGCCGACGGCTGCGAGCGGGTGGGACCGCGACCGCGCCGGAAGCGCAACCGCCCGCGCTCGTGCGCCCGGCGCCCGCTCAGGGCCACGCGTCCCGCACCGGCCGAACCTCACGCGTCCCGCACCGGTCCGAGCGCGAACGCCCGTGCCGGGTTGCGCGACGAAGAGCGAGGCGAGAGTGTCCCGGATCAGGTCGAGCCGTGCGGGCGGACAGTGCGCCGCCTGGTGCAGCCCGGTCGCCGCCACCACGTGCACGCCCGTCGAACGGGACAGCCCGGCCAGCGATCCGGCCCCGCGCCCAGCCCGTGAGGCGTCCACTGCACCACCGTGCCGCCGCCGAACCCCCTGAAGGAACGCAGCCGTTGGGCTGCTTCCTCCCGGTCGGCCAGTTCCTGGCCCGGCAGCAGCGGGCTGCGCAGGAAGAGAGGGTCGTGGGCGTCGCACACCCCCAGGTCCCCGGCGGGGACGTCCCCGAGAACGGTGCGGACCGTGGCTACCACTGGCGCCCCTGCCGCAGATCTCCGCGCCCCGGCTGGCTGAGGTGGAGCACTTCGAAGCGCTCGCCCGGCTCCTTCGGCGCTGGATGGTCCCAGAGCGTGAAGTGGACCAGCTCCCAGCGGCGGGGGTCGACGGCGAGCGCCGTGGCGACCGCACCGGGAGCCTTCGCGAGCCGGCTGTTCTCCTCCAGCGCGGCGTCGACCGCGTCCGCCGGAGCGGCCGACGCCGGAACGGGTGCGCGGCGGCGGGTGGCCGTGCGGGGGAGCGCGGCAGACGAGGGGCCCTCCTCGTACGCCAGCCCGGCCCAGTGCTGCACCTCGGGCCGCCCGAAGTCCCGCACGATGCCCTGGAATCCGGGGCCCCAGAGGAAGGAGTTCATGCCCTCGGGTGCCGACCACAGGTAGAACGGCGCGTACTGGTTGACCGGCGAGTCCTCACCGCGTTCCCGGATCAGGTACGCCTTGACGCCGAGTCCGGGGAAGTCGTCCAGGAGGTGGCCCTTGGCCGTCACCCGGTCGCGGATGATGCCCATGTCGTAGTCGGCCGGCAACGTGATCTCGTACTGCATGGCGTGCATCGCGTACTCCTCAGACCGTCGGGTAGTCGCCGACGCCGGCGTCGGTGTGCCCGTGGATGGCGGCGCCGTCCTCGGCCGCTTCGACGAGGGCCGGATGGGACGGTGGTTCGGGCGCCGCGATCTCGTCGAGCCAGACGGTGCCGTTGAAGTGTTCGGCGGGTCCGGCCTGCGTGTCGAGGCGGTTCCTGGTGATGCGCATGTGCGAGGTGCTCCTTGAGCGATCGGTCGCGTGCGGCAGGGGATCAGGTGGCATCCGTACGGGGGGCGAGCAGCGTGAGCAGTCCGCGGACGGCCGCGTCGAAGGCGTCCGCCGAACCGGAGGCGCGGGCCAGCACATAGCCGCCCTGCACCGTCGCGACGATCGTCGCCGCGATGTCGTCCGGCACCAGGGGGTGGGCGAACTCGCCGCGTTCCAGGCCCTCCCGGACGATCGCGGCCAGCCTGCCGCGGAGCCACGCGATCGTCTCGTCGACGGGGGCCCGCAGCTCGTCGCTCGCGATGACCTCCGGGTCCATCGTCAGCCGCCCCACCGGGCAGCCCCGCAGTACATCGCGCTCACGCAACAGGTAGCGCGAGATCCGCTCGTACGCCGACCCGGGGGAGTCGAAGGTGCGGCCGGCCGTCACGCGCATCTCGGCGGCCGTGCGCCGGATGGCGGTGAGCGCCAGATCGGGCTTGCCGCTGAAGTGGTGGTACATGCTGCCCTGACCGGCGCCCGCGTGCTGCTGGATGGCCTTGGGGCTCGTACCCACGTAACCGCGCTCCCACAGGAGGTCCTGGGTGGCTTCGATCAGACGGTCCGGAGTGCTCATGGATTCACTGTACATACCAGTAGGTACAGAATCCGACGACAGTGATTCAGCGGCAGTGGTAGACGGGCAGGAGCAGTCGCCCGCCCGCCGTCTACTCCCGAGGGGGTACGTGCACTGCCGCTGGCCGTACGACGACGCGGACCCCTCCCCGGAGACAGGCTCGGAAGCGACAGAAGAACGTGAACGAGACCCCTCAACCGAGGAGCTGAGCGAGATGAACACCCTGGCCTTCAGTGGCGGACCCGGACCCTGGGTCCTCCTTTTCCCGCTCATCTGGGCGACCGTCGTCATCGGCGTCGTCACGACTTTGCGCCGCACTGTCTGGCGTGGCCGGCGCGGCCCGTGGCAGGTCCGAGCCGCACTGGGCGGCCCCGCCGAACCCTCACCGATCGCGATGCTCGGGCGCCGCTTCGCCGCCGGGGAGATCGACGAGGAGGAGTACTGGCGCCGCCTCTCCGTCCTCGACGAGCAGTTCGGCATCCGTGGCAAGGGCGGTGCGGCATGACCGCCACCGTCGCGGCCACCGGCACCGCGACCGCCGCCCGGGTCGTCGAGGCCGTGAAGCTCTACGGCACGGGCGACACCGAAGTCAGGGCCCTGGACGGGGTGAGCGTCGACTTCCCGGCCGGCCGCTTCACCGCGATCATGGGGCCCTCCGGCTCCGGCAAGTCCACCCTGATGCACTGCGCCGCCGGACTCGACACCCTCACCGCGGGTGCGGCCTACATCGGCGACACCGAACTCGGCGCCCTCGACGACCGCCGGCTCACCCTGTTGCGCCGCCGGCGCATCGGATTCGTCTTCCAGGCCTTCAACCTCCTGCCGACGCTGACGGTCGCCGAGAACATCACGCTCCCCATGGACCTGGCGGGTGAGCGCCCCGACCAGGCGCGGCTGGACGCGCTCATCGACACCGTCGGGCTGCGGGACCGTCTGCACCACCGGCCCAGCGAGCTCTCCGGAGGCCAGCAGCAGCGGGTCGCCGTGGCCCGTGCCTTCGCGGGCGGCCCCGAAGTCGTCTTCGCCGACGAACCGACCGGCAACCTCGACTCGCGCTCCGGCCAGGAGGTGCTGCGGCTGCTCGGCCGCACCGTCCGGCAGACCGGCCGCACCGTCGTCATGGTCACCCACGACCCGGTCGCCGCCGCCCACGCGGACGAAGTCGTCTTCCTGGCCGACGGCAGGCTCGTCGACCGGATGCCGGACCCCACCGCCGAACGCGTACTCGACCGCCTCAAGGCATTCGACCCCGCGCCGGACGCCCGGGGCACGCGATGAACAGCACCGGCGCCTCCGTGCGCCTCAGCCTCTCCTCGCTCCGCGCCCACCGGCGCCGCTTCGTCGGCACCCTGACCGCCGTACTGCTCGGCGTCGCTTTCCTCACCGGAACGCTCGTGATGGGGGACACCCTGCGCGCGAGCTTCGACACGATGTTCGCCAATGCCGCGAGCGGCACCGACGCGGTCGTCCGCAGCACCAACGTCGTCACCGTCTCCGGCGACTCCGAGGGCACCCGGCAGCCAGTGAGCACCGGCCTCGCACGGCGCATCGCGAAGCTTCCCCAGGTCGCCGCGGTCGCCCCCGACATCCAGGGCGCCGGCCAGCTGATCGGCTCCGACGGCAAGCCCATCGGCGGCCAGGGACCGCCCACTCTCGCGGGCAACTGGATCGACGACCCGAAGCTCAACCCCTACCGGCTCGCCGAGGGACGGGCCCCGGCCGCGCCCGGCGAGGTCGTCGTCAACCGAGGGACCGCCGACAAGGGCGGGCTGAAGATCGGCGACACGACCGTGCTGCGCACCCCCGACCCGGTGCGCGTCACCGTCGTCGGCCTGGCCACCTTCGGCGGCGAGGACGGCATGGCGCAGGTCACGTACACCGCGATGACGCTCGCCGACGCGGAGAAGCACCTCGCGCCCAAGCCCGGCCAGGCGTCGGGCATCCAGGTGCGCGCGGGCCCCGGCACCAGTCAGCGGGAACTGGTGGACGCACTGCGCCCCGTGCTGCCCCCGCACACCGAGGCCATCACCGGGCAGGCCTCGGCAGCCGAGAGCCAGGACAGGATCTCCGGCGCCTTCCTCAGCCTGTTCACCACCCTGCTGCTGGTGTTCTCCGGCATCGTGCTGCTGGTCGCGACCTTCTCCATCCACAACACCTTCGCCATCGTCGTCGCCCAGCGCACCCGGGAGAACGCCCTGCTGCGCGCCCTGGGGGCCTCCCGGCGGCAGATCCTCGGCTCGACCCTCGTGGAGGCGACGGTGGTCGGCGTGATCGCCTCCGCGGCGGGTCTGGCCGGCGGCATCGGTATCGCCGCCGGGCTCCAGGCGCTCTTCCCGGCGATCGGATTCCCGTTCCCCGAGGGATCCCTCGTCCTCAGCGGAGTGTCCATGCTGCTGCCGCTCGCCGTCGGTGTCATCGTCTGCGCCGGCTCCGCCCTGGTGCCCGCCGTCCACGCCGGACGCACCGCGCCGCTCGCTGCCCTGCGGGAAACCGCCGTCGACGGCTCGGCGGCCTCCCGGACCCGTACCGTCACCGGGCTCGGGCTGCTGCTCGCGGCGCTCGCCGTGATCCTGACCGGAGCGGCGGCCGCCCCGTCCGTCTGGCTGTCGGCCGCCGGCGCGGTACTGGCGCTCGCCGCGTTCGTCGTCCTCGGGCCGGCCGCCTCCTCGTACGCCGTCCGCCTCCTCGGGGCGCCGCTCGGCCGGCTGCGCGGCGCCACCGGCCACCTTGCCCGGCGCAACGCGCTGCGCAGTCCCGGGCGGACCGCGTCGACGGCCACCGCCCTGATGATCGGCGTCGCGGTGGTCTCGCTCTTCACGGTGTTCGGAGCCTCGCTGAAGGCCACCATGAACCGGACGGTCGACCGTTCCTTCGCAGGTGACGTCGCCATCAGCGCACCCGCGTTCGGGGCCGGCGGCAGCGGTCTCAGCCCGCGGCTGGCCCCGGCCGTCGACCGGCTGGGGGACGTGGACACCGCGGTCGGGCTCGGCAAGGGCGTCGCGGAGGTCAACGGCTCCGGGCGAGCCCTCACCGTCACCGACCCGGCCGCGCTCGCCAGGGTCTTCGACCTCGGCAAGGTCGAGGGATCCATGAAGTCGCTGGGCACGAACGGCATCGCCGTCTCCGACACCGAGGCGGGCAAGCGCCACCTGCGCACCGGCTCCACCGCACGGCTCACCTTCACCGACGGGAAGGTGCGGACGTTCACCGTCCGCGCCGTCTTCGGGCAGTCGGAACTGGCCGGGGACTATGTGATCACCCGGCAGGCCTGGGCACCTCACCGCGCCCAGGACTCCGACTCGCTGATCGCCGTGTCCTTCAAGGACGGGGTGTCCACCGCCGAAGGAAAGGCGGCGGTCGCGAAGACCGCGGCCGCGTACGGGAACCCGGATGTGCAGACCCGCGGCGAGTACGCACAGTCTTCGGCCGGCGGCATCGACATGATGCTGACCCTGGTCTACGCGCTGCTGGCACTCGCCGTGCTCATCGCCCTGCTCGGCATCGCCAACACCCTCACCCTGGCCATCCACGAACGCACCAGGGAACTGGGTCTGCTGCGGGCCGTCGGGCAGACCAGGCGGCAGCTGCGGGCCATGGTCCGCTGGGAGTCCGTCCTGGTCGCCGCGTTCGGCACGGCGGGCGGTCTACTGCTGGGCGGCGGCCTCGGCTGGGTGCTGGTCAAGGCATCCGAAGGGGCGGGCGACACGGCGTTCGCCTTCGCCCTTCCGCCGCTCAGGCTCCTGCTGATCGCCCTGGTGGGCGTCACCGCGGGCGCCCTGGCCGGCTGGCGGCCGGCCAGGCGGGCGGCGCGGCTCGATGTGCTCCGGGCCATCGCCGCCGACTAGGACCTGTGTCCGGCTGATCACGTTCGGAGCAGATGACCAGGGCTGCTGTTGCAGTGCCAAGGAACACCTGGCCGCGCTTGTCGTATCTGGTGGCGACGGCCCGGTGTTGCTTGATCCGGTTGATTGCTCGTTCGACGGTGTTCCGCTCCTTGTAGCGGTCTTCGTCGAAGCTGGGCGGCCGTCCGCGCGTGAGTCTTCGTGTTGGCGGGCGGCCTGGCTGTCTGCCTTCTCCGGGGTGGCGTGGCGGATGCCCCGCTTCCGCGGGTATGGGCGGCAGGCGCCGTTGGTGTAAGCCTTGTCTGCGGCGATGCTGTCAGGTTCTGGCCGGGCCGGCCCGATCCGATCCGCAGGACGCGGATCTTCTCCAGGACAGGCTTCGACGGTCTTCCAAGGCCCGAACTGTCCGGGCAGGTCACGCCACTGAACTCCGGTTCCTGCCCGGTGCGGAATCCCGTCGATCACCTGCTGGCAGTTTCGTCATCTGCCACAACGCCCCCTGCTGACCGGCAGGAACAGCTGCAGCCGTTCCCACTCCGCGTCACTCGGATCCCCCGCCCCATGACAGGCAGAAAGAGCCGGAGACGCGCGAGTCACGAAATCATACGAACTCTGATCCTCAGCCCGCGATGAAGGGTGCGTATCCGACCGGGACCTCACTCACCTGAATGTCCGAGAAGAGCATGGTCAGGTCGTGCACGTTGGTCTCAATGTGAACCTCATGGAAGTTGATCCCGACAGCCTTCGTCCAGCGGCGGGCAGCCTCCGACGCGGGACGAAGCTCAGCTCCGTACAGCTCATGAAACTTTATGCCCACACGTAACCGCCGAGATCGGGGTCAGCGGTTTCGTGGTCGAGGAGACGGTCGTCCAAGGAAGCCCGCCAGGTCTCCGCGGGCAGGAAGGTCTCGCATCGAGCCTCGACGCAGTACCGGAAGAGATAGCGCAGATAGGTCGGCGCCACGCTGTCATGGGAGCCACACCCCACATCGACGATGACCTCGTAGTCGCGCATGTAGCTGGAGTGCCGACACGCGACGGCGGGAGCGGGACGCCTGACGAGGCGCCCCGCTCCCGCCGTGTCAGCCGACCGACACGGACCGTGCCACCGAGGGCTGCACACCCTCCGGCGACATGATGCCGCTCAGGTCGAACGGTCCGTCGGTCGTCGCCCCGTACACCGAATGCGGTGGCTGGACGGCGAACAGGCAAGGGGTCGGAAGGGTGAACCAGACGATCTTTCCGGCTTCGCCCCGGGGGCGGACGCCCCAGCTCTCGCTGACCGCGGCAATCAGTGCGAGTCCGCGCCCCGACGTACTGGAGTCGTCTGCCTCGCGCACGGTCGGCAGCCGTGGGTCGTGGTCATGGACGGACACCGTCAGGCGTTCGAGCAGCAACTCGATCTCGACAGTGCATGATTTGTCCGGCTGTGCATGCCGGTGGACATTGGTCAGCAGTTCCGTGACGCCTAGCGCTGCATGGTCGATCAGGGGATCGAGATGCCAGTAGCGCAACTGCGCCGAGATGATTCTGCGGACCTGACCGATCCGCGACGGCAGGGCCTGGAGCTCCACCGTGCAGTGCCTGCTGGGCTCGCTGATCACGGCTGCGACTCCCCGAAATAGGTCCGGAAGAAGACGAAGGGACGGATCCAGCAGATGGCCGGCTGCTGATTCCGGGCCGGCGGCCTGGATCACAGTGTCACCGCCGGTAAACCATGAGTGACGTGTCTCCAATGTCGCTCAGAGGGTACGGCTCCGCAACTCGCGGTGCCCCCGCGGCGCCGCCCCGTCAGCCGCGCCCGCCGCCCGCGCCGCGCAGCGCGTCGAGGAACCGGCGTGCGGGGCCGGCCTCGTCGGGCTTCCCCGGGCGCCGCGGCATCGTCAGCCGGTACCGCGTCCCGTTGACCCGCGCCACCGTGGCGTCCCCGCCCGCGAACCATGCCCTGCCCGTGCTCACGGTCCCCACCGGTGCGCTGTCGATCTCCCGGCCGTAACTGGTCAGCAGGGCCAGCCGGCCGTCCTTGACGGTCACCTGCCCGGCCCGCGAGAGCGAGCGCGCCCACCGGTCGATCCGTACGCCCGTCTCGCTGAACTCCGTTTCGGACATGGCCCCTTCGCCCCCTTCGTCACGCCCCCGAGAGAAAGTGTGCACAACGCGGCCCCGGTGCACCAGACCGGGGCGGGGCGCAAGGACGCATTTGCGCCGCGTCCGCCCCCGCAGGCGCCCCGCCCGCAACACCAAGGCAGGGCTATGGAGTATCAAAGTCAATGTTTGTGCAGGTGGGGGGCATATCGTGGGGCGCGCCGAGACCGGTCGTAGGAGGAGAAGCGCGCTGATGGACACGAGTGAGCACAGACACGAAGGCGAAGCCGTGGCGACCGTCGACATCGACCGGACCGACCTGGCGTACCGGGCCTGGCTCAAGGAGGCCGTACGCAAGGTCCAGGCCGATGCCAACCGCTCGGCCGACACCCATCTGCTGCGCTTCCCGCTGCCCGAGAGCTGGGGCATCGACCTCTACCTCAAGGACGAGTCGACGCACCCCACCGGCAGTCTCAAGCACCGGCTGGCGCGCTCGCTCTTCCTCTACGGGCTCTGCAACGGCTGGATCCGCCCCGGAAAGCCGGTGATCGAGGCGTCGTCCGGCTCGACCGCCGTCTCGGAGGCGTACTTCGCCAAGCTGATCGGGGTGCCGTTCATCGCCGTGATGCCCCGCACCACCAGCCCGGAGAAGTGCCGGCTCATCGAATTCCATGGCGGCCGCTGCCACTTCGTCGACGACTCCCGCAGGCTGTACGAGGAGTCCGCCACGCTCGCGGCGGAGTCCGGCGGCCACTACATGGACCAGTTCACCTATGCCGAGCGGGCCACGGACTGGCGCGGAAACAACAACATCGCTGAATCGATCTATCAGCAGCTGAGGCTGGAGCGGTACCCCGAGCCCGCCTGGATCGTCGCCACCGCGGGCACCGGCGGCACCTCGGCGACCATCGCGCGGTACGTGCACTACATGCAGCACGACACCCGGATCTGTGTGCCCGACCCGGAGAACTCCTGTTTCTTCGAGGGCTGGACCCACCACAACCCCCTCGCCACCAGCGACTGCGGATCCCGCATCGAGGGCATCGGCAGACCGCGGATGGAACCGAGCTTCGTCCCGGGCGCCATCGACCGGATGATGAAGGTCCCGGACGCGGCCACCGTCGCGGCCGTGCGTGCCCTTGAACGGTCCATCGGCCGCAAGGCGGGTGGTTCCACCGGGACGGGACTGTGGAGCGCGTTCAAGCTGGTCGCCGAGATGCTCGCACAGGGCAGTACCGGCAGCATCGTCACCCTGATCTGCGACCCCGGTGACCGCTACCTCGACAAGTACTACTCCGACTCCTGGCTGGCCGCACAGGGCCTGGACATCGCGCCGTACACCCGGACCATCGACGCCTTCCTCGCCACCGGGAACTGGCCCGGTCAGCAGGGGAGTACGGCCTGATCCCACCAGGGGCGCGCGGCGCACCACAGGTGGCACGCCGCGCGCCCCCGGCCGCGGCACACCTCAGGCCCCGGCCGCCGAGAGCCGACGGCCGAGGTTGCGCACCGCGTCCCGGAACGACCTGCCCACCGCCGCCCGCCCCCGCCGCATCGTGAACCGGAACAGCGCCGACCCGTCGGCGGCGAACGTCCACTGCACCCGGGTGCCGGTGCCGGCCGGGGTCAGCAGCCACTCCTCCACCAGGGCATGCAACCCGGGGGCGTTGGAGTCGTCGACCCGGTAGGCGTACCGCCGGCCGGGCTCCGCGGCCACGACCGTCTCCCGGAACGCGATCCCGCCCCGGAGCCGCACCTCGCGGCCCGCGCCCGCACCGACCGGCCGCGCCGCCGTCAGCTGGGTGAACCAGCCGGGCCAGCCCTCGACATCATCGGCCAGGGCCCGGTACACGGCATCGGGTGGCGCGGCCACCTCGGCGGCGAAGACAAGCCTCAGCGGAGCGGCCTCGACGAAGTCGAGGCCCACGGAGCGGAGTCGGCGTGCCATGGAACGCACCTCCCGTGCGGTCGGCGGCGGACGGGCCGGGCTCACCATATCTGGCGCACCGTCAGATGTCGTCGGCACCAACGGCGTCGGGCCGTGCGCGCGGCAGGCACCCCGCGTCAGCGCACCGCTGTGAGTGAGCCGCCCTCCCGCAGCCGGGCCGTCAGCTCCACCGACGCGTTCCGCGGCGCCCGCACCGCGAGCGTCGTCCCGGCCGCCGTCTCGCGGACCGCCCCGGTGGCCTCGATACGGCTCACCGCACGGCTACCCGCGGCCAGCACGTACCACCGTCCCGAAGGCGCCCTCCAGTGCGTGCCCCCCAGGACGTGCTGACCGAACCGGCTGCACAACGCCGTGTCGCGCGCGTTGCCCACCACGGTCCCCGGTGCGGTGAGCGACGGGTCGGGCCCCAGGAACTGCACCAGAACGCGTCCGGGGCCCTGCCAGGTGTCCGCCCTGGTGCAGACCCACTGGGCCGGGGCACCGCCCTCCGGGAGGCGCTGCTCGGCGAAGTCCCAGTTGTTGACCGCGCGGACACCGGTGCCGCGCAGCGCTTGCAGTGAGCACGCCGTGCGCGCCCAGCTCAGCAGCGCGGGGCCACCCGTCGCCTCCCTCGGCTGCCGTGCGGGTGCGCCGCCGCCCGGCTTCGGCGTGAACGTGAGATGCACCGGGGCGGGATCGCCCAGGTCGGTGACGAGGAAGGCGTGCTTCTCCACGATGCGTTCGGAGGAACGCAGTTGCATCACCGGCCAGGAGTCACAACTGCCGCCGGGCGACGGACGCGCAACGGCGGCGGTGACGCCGTCCGCCCTTACCATCAGCGCACGTGCCGCAGTGTTCGGCCTCAGCAGATCGCGTGTCGTGGTCTGCGAGATCCAGGGCGCCAGCAGAAAGCGGGCACGGTCCCCGCTGCGGCTGACGACCACGGCCGCGCCCGTCGTCACATCCGCGTCATCGGTGCGGACGAAGTCCAGCGCGGGGGTGCCGGACCCGGACAGCGGCTCCGCGTAGCGCACCACCCGGACCCCGCCGTCGTGGAACAGCACCACGGCGGCACCGTCCACGTCCCCCGCGTACAGCAGTCGCGGCGGCTGGGCGGGGGGCACCGGGAGCGCCCCGGGCGTGGTCGAGACAGGAGTGCCCCGCGGGGTACGGCCCCAGATCCGCAGCGCCCGGCCGAGCAGTTGCCGGTCCTCGGTGCGGTCGCCGCGGGCCGGCCACGCGGTGAAGTCGACGCGTGAGGTGTCCGCCCACTCCTCGGCGGCGGTACGCAGCAGCGCCGCCGGATCGAGGGCGGGTGCGAACACGCTCCGGCCGGCGGGGAGACGGACCGCCGAGCCCTCCTCGGCCAGCGCGACCACGCCGCCCGCCACCACACACAGCGCGGCGACGCCCGCCACGGCCCGCATCCGGTGTCGGCGCCGCAGCAGATCGCTCGGGCGCGTCCGCAGCGCGCACGGGTCGAACTCCCCGGAGCGCAGCAGCGTCTCGGCGCCCGCCCGGTCGCCGGCCCCGAGCCGCCTGGCCGCCCGTACCGCCCTCGCCGGGTCCCGGGCACCCGCCCGCGCGAGCAGGGCCTGCGCCTCGGGCTCGTCGAGCTCCTCCAGCAGCCGCAGCGCGAACGCCGCCCGAACGGCTGCGGGAACCGCCGAC
The DNA here is from genome assembly GCF_036226405.1 of Streptomyces sp. NBC_01260. Classification (NCBI taxonomy): domain Bacteria; kingdom Bacillati; phylum Actinomycetota; class Actinomycetes; order Kitasatosporales; family Streptomycetaceae; genus Streptomyces; species Streptomyces sp. NBC_01260. Next base: position 7,980,926 of record NZ_CP108464.1, read on the forward strand.
AGCTCCTGGTCCAGAGCCAGTTCGGCCGCTCCACCGGCACGCGGGAAGAGCCGCAGGCCCCAGACGGCCGGGAGCGACGGGCGCAGCGCGGCAGGTGCCGGCAGCCGCCCCGGCCACCAGCGCGGCCGCCGCTCGTGGGCCAGCGCGGTGCGCAGCACCCGCAACCGCATCCAGGCGTACGCGCAGGTCACGCCGTCATCCGGAGCAGGCGGTCGCGCCGCGCCGCGGGTCTGCGCCGGAACCCGGGCGCGCGCCGGTGCCTCGGGCGTCGTACGCACCCCGGGCAGCGCACGCTGCACGGAGGCGTGGGCGGCGAGCACCCTGCGGTGCCGGCCGAGGGCGGGCGGCAGCACCAGATAGGCGAGCCGCACGAGACGCGGATAGTGCTCCACGAGCGCGGCCTCGGCCTGCGGGACGCCAGGGCGTTCGCTGCTGCCGGAGGACCGCTGCTGCGGTTGGTGGATCGGCATGAATTCGGGTGCCTTCCGAGCCGTAGGCAAAAACCGTCACACCGACAAACGACTCGATCGTGTGACGGTCACATCACCTGCTCAAGGCACCCGTCGGCGGCCGCAGACGTGCCGGCCGAACGAGGTGCCCGCACCCGCGTGCCCACCGGTCAGCGATACCCCTGCGCCGGCCGGTCGAGCATGGAGTCGAGCACCCGGCCGAAGACCCGCCGCCCCGCGCCCGAGAGCAACGGATCACCCCACCTCGGCAGCAGCCGGACACTCAGCTCCTCCACCCACACCACATGGGAGCCGGCATGGGTGGGATACACGTCGATCGATGCCCGGCCCAGCACCACCCGGCCACGCTTCTCCAGGCGGCACATCCCCGCCCGGCTGCCGGACGGCGGTGACCACCGGACCACTTCCATCGGATCGTCGAACGCCAGCGGACCGACTCCGGTGCGTGCCACGAAGACCGTCCCGGCCCGGGTCGGCAGCCCGGCGGGCACCCTGATCGTCGTCAGCGGGACATGCGCGGCGTGCCGTTCCCAGTCCGTCACCCGGCGCCAGGACTCGGCTGCGGGCAGAGGGGTGAAGCGCTCGATGCGGAAGACGGCCACAGCACAATCCTAGGCCGTGGCGTCTCCGCCGCGAGCGGAGCGGAATCCGGGCCCCACCGCAGGCGGGGCGGAACCCGCCGGTCAGCCCCGCGCGGGCTCGCTGCCCGCGTCCCGGCCCGCGACCACCAGACCGGGCAGATGCTCCTCGATCTCCTCGCGGGCCTCATCCGACAGCCCCGCGTCCGTGACGAACGTGTTCACCTGTTCCAGTGTGGCGAACGAACTCAGCCCCACGGTGCCCCACTTGGTGTGGTCGGCGACCACCACCACACGTCGCGCCGACTGGACGAAACGGCGGTTGGTCTCGGCCTCCGCCAGGTTCGGCGTGGACAGGCCCGCCTCGACCGAGATGCCGTGCACACCGAGGAAGAGCATGTCGAAGTGGAGTGAGACGATCGCCTGGTCGGCGACCGGGCCGACCAGCGAGTCGGACGGCGTCCGCACCCCACCGGTGAGCACCACGGTCGCGGCACCCGGCCGGGCGCCCGGCGATCCCGGACGCTGCGCCGCATGGAACACATCGGCGACCCGCACCGAGTTGGTCACCACCGTCAGGTCCGGTACATCCAGCAGGTGCTGGGCGAGCGCATACGTCGTGGTGCCGCCCGAGAGGGCGATCGCACTGCCGGGCACGGCCATCGCGGCGGCCACCCGCGCGATGTCCTCCTTGGCGGTCAGCTCCAGCGTCGACTTCGCCTCGAAACCGGGCTCGTGGGTACTCGCCTCGACCACCGGAACGGCGCCGCCGTGCACCTTCTCGATGACACCCTGCCGGGCCAGCGCGTCCAGGTCCCGGCGGACGGTCATGTCGGAGACGCTCAGCTTGCGGGTCAGCTCATTGACCCTGACCCCGCCGCGCCTGCGTACCTCGTCGAGGATCAGCGCACGCCGCTGCTCCGCGAGCAGATTCTGATTCTCGCCCAACGCCGGGTCCGGTCCTTCCCTCTGGTCGTGCTGGAGTCTGTTCGGACGGGCTTATCCTGCCACGCGGTGTCGTGGGCCGCTGCACTGGGGAGATTCCGTAAGAGCGCCACGGACACCCTCGCTCAGCCGCGATTCCGGTGACCGGCCGTCAGCCGCATTTCCCCCTCCGAGAGCGAGTCACCCCAGTGCCACCTCCCACCCAGGCCCCGCAGAGCACCGGGCCAGCGCTGGAACTGCTGGTCCACGGCGTGGGGGGAGCCACGCCCCAGGAGATGCTCGTCGACCCGCGCACGGTCCGGGTCACCGGTGACGCCACCGCCGCCATTTACCGGCGTTCCGGTGACATCGACGCGGAGCAGCACCCCGAGCGGTACCGGGACCGGCCCATCCCCGAGGCCTACTGCTGGTCCAACCTCACGTCCGGCAACGGCTCCCGCGCGCTGTGGCTCCTGCTGCTCCCGTTCATGGTGATCAACCTCGCCCACTGGATGCGCCCGGCCGCCACCGGCCGCCCCCGCACCATCCGGCTCTACGGGGCGCTCGTCCGGCTCGTCGCGCTGAGCCTCACCGTCCTGCTGACGGCAGCGGCCTGCGAGGTCGCGCTCGATCTGACGGCCTGGCAGTGCGCCGGTGTGCCGGACTGTTCCGACCAGCGGTCGTGGCTGGGCTTCCTGTCCTCTGCGCAGGGCGGCTGGTGGTCCCAGCCGGGCCGCCGGCTCGCGCTCGCCGCGCTGGTGCCGACCGCGCTGGTGGGACTGCTCTGGTACCTGTCCAACCGCACCTGGAGCGCCTACGAGTCCCAGCGTCCGCTGACCGGCACCGTCCCGGACGACGGCGAGCCGGGTTCCGCCCCCGAGGCCGGAGCGGCGCCCGCCGCGCCCCTGCGGCCCGCGCTCGGACGCCCCGGATTCTGGTTCGGGCGCCGGCTGGTCGCCCGGCTGCGCGCCGCCCACACCGCCGCCGGGTTCCTGACCGTCACCGCCTCGGTCGCGGGCGCCACGGCCCGGCACGACCGTGCCGCCGAGGGCCCGGTCCCCGCGGTGTACGGCCGGCTGATCGAGGCGCTGCTCGTCCTGGGGATGCTCGTGGTGCTCTGGGTCGTCTGCCGGCGCGGCCGGAGCGAACGACGCCTCGACAACCGGCTCGACCGCGCCGTCATCACCTACCTGCCCGGGGCCGCGCTGATCCTGCTCGTCCTCGCCTCGGTGCACGCCGCCTGGTCCCGTCCCGGCTGGGCCTCAGCGGGCACGCTCCCCGGTGACATCACGTTCCGCGTCGTCACCCTCGCCCAGGGGGCCCTCGTCGTCGTCCTCGCCGCGGTGGCGTGGAGCCTGTACCGGCGCAGCCCCGAACCGCGCACCGTGATGCACGGACTCGGCGGCCCCGCGGTCGCGATGCTCGCCTGCGCGCTCGGCGGCGTGATGACCGGCGGGGTGGCCCAGCGGGTCGCCGACTGGCTCGACGGTCCCGGCAGCCCCGGCATGGGCCGCAGCGCCGTCATCGACGGCCCGCCGGTGCTGCTCAGCTGGCAGGCCTCCGTCATCCCCGTGCTGCTGGTGCTGCTCCTGGTTCCCGGCATCGCGCTCGGCGTACGGACCTACCTCACCGCCCGCCGGCTGGAGCCCGTGGTCGACGCGGAGTACGAGGAGGTACGGCCCGACCCCGCCCGTACCAAGCAGATCGCCCGGACCCGCGCCACGGCCGCGCTCACCGACTCCGCGCCCGGCATGGTCGGCCTGGTCTCCGGCGCCGCCCTGCTGCTCGGCGCCGCGGCGGTCGGCGGGGCCTGGGCGAGCGGACAGGTTCCCGGACTCGCGATGGACGGCAGCAGCCCCTTCGTCGAATCGGTGGCCGAGGCCGCGCAGTCGACCGGCTCCTGGATGATCGGCTTCGGATTCCTGGTCTTCGTCGCCTGCGGCCGGCGCGCCTACCGGGACGCCTCCGCCCGGCGCACCATCGGCATCCTCTGGGACGTCGGTACCTTCTGGCCGCGCGCCGCACACCCCTTCGCGCCGCCCTGCTACGCCGAGCGCGCCGTCCCCGACCTGGCCTCACGCATGTCCGGCTGGACCGCACGGACCCGCGGCAGGCTCGTCATCTCCGGCCACTCCCAGGGCAGCGTCCTCGCCGCGTCCGCGGTCTGGCAACTGCCCGCAGAGACCCGTCGCAGGGTCGCCCTGCTGACCTACGGCTCACCGATCGAGCGGCTCTACGGGCGCTGGTTCCCGGCCTACTTCGGCCCCGCCCAGCTGCACGGACTGCACCGCTCGGTGCACTGCTGGCGCAATCTGTGGCGGGCCACCGACCCGATCGGCGGCGAGGTCCGGCTCGGCGAGGAGTCCGGGCCCGAGGTGGACCGGGGCCCGCTGAAGGACCCGCTGGTATACGGGCGCACCCCCGAACACCCGCTGCCCGAGCCGGTGCTGGGCCACTCCGACTACCAGGCCGACCCGGTCTTCGCCCAGGAGCGGGCCGCGCTCCTGGAGCGGCTGGCCCCGCTCCTGCCCCATCAGGCCGAGGCCGATGAGCGCCGCCGGGAGCTCAAGGGAGTTCCGGGAGGTCCTCCGGATACAGCAGCGTGAGGTCGTCCGTGCTCGTCTCGGCGAGCTGGGCGACCCGGCTCGCATGCCGCTCCACCATCGACTCGAAGGTCTGACGGGCCGTACGGCCGTTGCCGAAGGCGGGCCCCTTGGGGAGCTCGGTGAAGTACTTCAGCAGCGCCTCGTCGGTCCCGGAGGCCAGGCTGTACTCCTGCTCCTCGGTCTGCTGCTCGACGATCCGCAGCAACTCCTGCGGCTCGTAGTCGCTGAAGGTGATGGTCCGTGAGAAACGCGACGCCACACCAGGGTTGACGGTGAGGAACCGCTCCATCTCGTGGGTGTACCCGGCGACGATGACGACCACCGCGTCCCGGTGGTCCTCCATCAGCTTCACGAGCGTGTCGATCGCCTCGCGGCCGAAGTCCCGGCCGGAGTCCTCGGGGGACAGGGCGTACGCCTCGTCGACGAACAGCACCCCGCCGCGCGCCCGGTCGAAGGCCTCCTGGGTACGGATGGCGGTCGAGCCGATGTGCTCGCCGACCAGATCGACCCGGGACACCTCGACCAGATGGCCCCGCTCCAGCACGCCGAGGGAGGCCAGGATCTCGCCGTACAGTCTGGCCACCGTGGTCTTGCCGGTGCCGGGGGAGCCGGTGAAGACGAGGTGGCGGCGGACCGAGGCGGCCTTGAGCCCGGCCTCCTGGCGCCGCCGGCCCACCTCGATCATGTCGGTGAGGGCGCGCACCTCGCGCTTGACGCTGTCGAGGCCGACCAGGGTGTCCAGTTCACCCAGTACCGCCCCGGACGTGCGCGCGGGCTCGGCCGGCTCCGCCACGGCGACGGGCTCGACCGTACGCGGCGCCGGGACCCCGCCGAGCAGCCCCGGTGTCGTCTGGGTCGCCGTCAGGACCGTGGGCGGCGGGGGAGTGGCGGTGCGCAGCGCACTCTCGTCACTGGTGCAGTCCTCCACGACCGGACCGACACCGGACCCGTCACCGTGCGAACCGCCTTCCGCGAACTCGTAGCCGCCGCGGGCGCATCGCTCGGTCCGGCAGCGGGTGAGCGTCGTGCGGCAGCCGTCCATCACATGGAAGCCATAGCCCTCGCTCCCGGTGACCCGGCAGCCGTGGAAGGTGCCGCGGCCCTCGGCCGACACATAGAAACCGGCCTCGGCGGGCGAGGTGACCGTGCAGCGCTCGATCGTCGGATCGGCGCCCTTGGTGACGATCACGCCCGTCTGGGCGGAGTCGATGGTGCAGTTGTTCAGGGTGCCGCCGCTCCCGTGGTCGCGGAACCAGGCACCGGTGGACGCCTCCCGGATCCGGCAGTCGTCGAGCTGCGCCGTCGCCCCGTCGCTGACCGACACCGCCGTGTTGCGGATCTGGGACAGATCGCTGTCCACGACGTCGGCGCGCGAGCCCCGGTCGAGCACGAAGATGGCGTCCGGCACGTCGTGGACGCGGCAGGAGTCCAGTATCACGGTCGCCCCGTCGCTGACCCAGACCGCCGGGTAGTCACCCGTACTGTCGTGGATCTCGCACTGGTTGGCATCGACACGGGTGCCCGGGTCCCAGACCGAGAGCCCGTTGCGGCCGAACCGGCGCACCGTGGAGCGGGTCAGGGTGAGGACCGAGCGCGAACGCAGGTCCACGGCGTTCTCCGGGATGTCGTGGATGTCGCAGTCGGCCAGTGTCAGCACCGCGTCGGTGTCGAGGGTGACGCCGTCCGCGGACGTGCGGTGCACCGTGCAGTTGGTGAGGTGGGCGGAGGCGCGGGCGGCCACCTGTATTCCGCTGCCCTTGATCTCGTAGATCTCGCAGCCGACCGCCTCGAGACCGCTGCCCTCACCCGTGACGGAAAGACCGGCTCCCGCGGAGTGGTGGATGCGGCAGCGCTCCAGCCGGGGATGTGCGCCGTCGCGCACCGAGACACCGGACTGTCCGGCCGAGACGATCTCGCACTCCTCGAACACACCGCCCGCGCCGTCGAGTACGGCGATGCCGACGCCGGCCGGATTGTCGACGGTACAGCGGCGCACGGTCGGCCGGGCCGCACCACGCACCTCGATACCGGCGGCCGAGCGGGTCACGATCCGCAGGTCCGCGAGTTCCGGAGCGCCTTCCTCGATCAGCAGGGCCGGGGCCGCCGAGTCCTGGCCCTCCACATGGAGGTCCTGGACGACGGCGGAGGCGCGCAGGGTCAGCGGTACGCCGTCGACGGGGGCGATCCGGACGGATCCGAGGGAGCCCTCCGGCCCGCGCAGCGTCACCGCGCGGGCTATGACCAGATTCTCCCGGTAGGTGCCCGGCGCGACGGTGAGCACATCACCGTCCGCCGCTGCCTCCAGCGCCGCGGTGAGGGAGGCGTATTCGCCAGTGCGGCGTCGCCACCGCGATGTGCCGGTGTGCGTCACCTGGACCGTGCCCTGTGCCATGGCGCTGTCGTGCCCCCGCCTCGTGCGTGTGTGATGCCCGGGTCACCGCCTCGCGGCAGTGACCATCCAGGGTCCGCCTGCCGAAGTGACGGGCGGGCCGGTCCACCGTAGCGCGCATGGAGGGCGGGAGTTGACCCGATCAGCACGACCCTAGCTGCCGGTGCCCGTCCTGCCCCAGTCCGGACCGGCCCTGGCCCATGCCCGGTCGAGCCGTTCGTACCGCTGTTGCACCATGCGCCATACGATCAGACGCCGTCCGGTCTCGATCAGCAGGGCGGCCAGCATCGTGGCGCCGAACCCGGCGAGTGCGGCATGGGTGTGCGCCGTCGGCGCGTCCATGGGGCGCAGCGCGGGATGCCCTTCCCGGTCGGTCCAGATCCGCACCCGGGCCCCGGGTGCGGTGTTGCGCGAGGCGGTCGTCACCGTGGCGCTGCGGACCGTGCCGTCCGGTGCGTGCCAGCGTGCCAGCACCGTGGTCAGGGCCGTCCGGTCCGCGGAGATCTCGGGGTCGGCGACGAAGTGCTGTGAACCGGCCGCGCGGCGCACCACGACGGCGGTGGTGGGACGGCTCCGGGCCTGCTGGGCCCGCACGGATTCCTGCAACGCGTCGTCGGCGCGCGATCCGAAGAACCAGCCGAACGCCGGCGCCGCCAGCACGAGCAGCACGAACGCGGCCAGGGCGACCCATGCCTCGCGCCGGTCCGTGGCGCGGCGCAGGGGGTTGTGCCGCCAACGCCAGACTCCCGAAAGTGCCCGCACAGTCTGCACCCCCTTCCGTATCCGATTTAACCCGATACGGTGCGGTCCGCGCGCCGGAGAAGCGAGGAGAGAGCAACCCCACCCCGTCCAACGCGGCAACCGTCCCCGGGAGTTCCCGTCCACGAGGGGCCGTTCGGCCGGGGTTCGCACCGGGTCCCCGAACCGGACGGCGCCACGACGGCCGTGCGCCGCGCCCCCGGGACCTCCACGGCCGGAACCGTGCTCCCCGGCGCGGACGAACCGGCCCCGCCGCCCGGCGGGCAGGCGGCGGGCACCGTTGGCATGATCCGCTGCTGACGTCGCGTCACAGCCCTGCCGCCGGCATCGGCAGGCATCCGGCGAGGGCCGCCGTCGAGTCCCCATGGCTCGACTGCGGTTTCGCCGGTCGCTCGTGCCGCCGGCACTCCAAATGGATGGATGTGGACGGCACTCGGTATGGCAGGACGCATGCGGCCATTCTGCCAGTCACCGCGGAAAGCCCGCCGCCTGCGCGGCAGTACCCGCTCGCTCGGAACTCCTCAGTACCCCCGGCCCTGGTACGGACGGTTGTACGGGTCCTCGTACGGGGACTGCGCGGGAGCCGGCCGCGGTGACGCCGGACGCATCGACTCGTAGCCGGTACCCGGCGCGGGCCGCTGCTGCTGTTGCGGCGGCGACTGGTAGCCGCCGCGGCCGGCGGCCGGCTGCTGCGGGATGTAGGGCGCCGGGGCGTGCTGCAGATGCGCCGGCTGCATCGGCGCGTAGCTCTGCTGCGGCGTCGGCTGCGGGTAGCCGTACGACGGAGCGGGCTGGGAAGGCGCCGCCGGGAGAGCCGGCAGGGCCGCCGGGAGCGCCGGCAGATAGCTGTTGCCCGTGTCGTAGGCGGCAGGCACTCGGATCGGCGCGATCTGAGGGGTGCCCCGCTCCGCGACCAGCGAGTCGTAGATCGGAGTGTCGGGGAACGACGGTGCGGCGTAGTAGCCGCCGCCGTAGGTGGAGCGAGGGGAGGTCATGCCACCTAAGTTAAGCCCACGATGTGCCGATTGGGGAGCCCCAATCTTGGGGTTATCCGTTTTACGCTGATTCTGCCCTCCTGACCTGCCAAGACATTGTTAAAGGCTCCGTTAAGAGAGGGGATTTTCTGCTGGACGGGCCGGTGGCCAACGAGAAGTGACGGACCAGCCACTAAGGGGTGACGCCCGTGTGGCACTTGTCAGGACGGACGACTTTGCCTCCGGAGTGACTGGACCTTACGATCATCATGATTCACCGATGGCAACCGTGGACTGCCAGTCGCCGCCGGCTGTGGGAGCACATCCGCCCCTGGCGCGGCCTGCTCCCGTCCGCACCTCACTCCCAACGCCGGAACGGGGAAGTTCGTTCCGGCCCACGAACAAGGGTGCACGCACCTTCTTCGGTCGGCTCCGTACCACCGCAGCCTCCGACAGTGAACCGGAACAACACCGAGGAACTCGGGCAGGACGCGAATAGCGCTTGGCCAAAGCGAGATGAGTGCCGCGCGTACGGCAGGGTGCCGCACACGCGGTCCGCCGGGTGTGACTCGCGTTTGCCGGGAAAGCCTTTCGGAGGACTGCGCGAGCCTCTGGGCCGATGACTCGTCTCGGCTACGCGTGTTGCTTTCACTACGATGAGCACTCCAACGGACGGGGGATTCGTGGAGGACGCGCGTCATAGCGAGTTGGCTGCTCGTGTGCGGGAGTTCGGTGGCGGTGGGGACCCCCGAGTCGTGCTCGAAAGCGATGCCCTGGCTGTCGCGGCGGAACTCTTCGCTTCGGTGGACAGGCGCCCCGAAGCGGCCGACCCCGATGTGCTGCACACCATTGCCGCGTTCTACTGGGCCCGGTCCTTGGCGCACAGACGTGCCCTCGCCGCCGACGCCCTTGCCGCCGAGGACCTCGCCGCCCGGGACCTGGAGACAGCGATCGGCGTATTCGGACTCCTCTACCTGGTCGATCACCGGCGAGTGCCCCGCGAGTTGTGGCCCCGGCTCGCCGATGAGACCGCATACCACCCGTGGAGCGACCCGCTGGAACATGCGGCAGATCTGATCATCGACGGTGAGGAGAACGGCGACATCGCCGCCCTGGACCAGGCCATCAGCGTGATCCGGACCGTCGCCGACAGCAGTGACAACGCGTACCGGGACACCCTCCGCGGTCTCGCGCACCATCAACGCGCGGCTTTCCCCGGCCGCCCCGCGGCGGAACGGAGTGCGGACGCAGACGCCGCGGTGGAGCTGCTGGGCCGCGTCGCGGCTCTCCCGGAGCCGTCCGCTGCGCGCCGCGCGGGACGCGGACGCTCCTTCGCCGAGGCCCTCGTGCGACGCTTCGATGCCGCGGGCGACAACGCGGATCTCACCCGCGCCGAGAGGGCCTATCGGGATGCTCTCGCGGACGCTGCCGATGACCCGCCCACGTATGCGAGTGCGGCGGCCGGACTCGGTTCCGCTCTCGGTCGTCGCGTGGAAGCAGCGGAAGAGACCGAGGGTGACGGGGAGAGCCTCATACCGGTGCTGAGGGAAGCGGTCAGTTGGCTGCGCCGCGCGGTTGACCTCACCCAGGGTGCTGATCGCGAGCCACACCTGGCCAACCTGAGCAGAGTCATGAAACTCCTTCTCGAGCGGACGTCCCGCGTCAGCAGGGCCACCATGGTCCCGCTGGTCAAGAACGCCCATGCGGCCGAGGGCGAGCGGGCGGACCGTCCGGACGATGCCGGGGTACGCCGCCAGGCCGAATTCCTGGTCCATCTCGCTGCGCGGCTCTCGGCGCGTGTGGTCTCCGAGAACGAGGCCGTACGCCGGGTGAAGGACCCGTCCCTCGAACTCTCGGAGGCCGCCATGGGCTCCGTGGTGTCCGGGGCCATGCGTCTCGTGGCGGCCGGCGCGCCGCACGATGCGGTGTCGGCGCTGACCCTGGCTCTGGAGGCTGCGCGCTTCCGTTGGGGTCCCGGACACGGCACGCCGTGGTGGTGGGCGGCCGATGCCTACGTCGAAGCAGGACGGCTTGCGCTGATCGAGGAGGCCGACGGGCTGCTCTTCCGCCGCGCCTGTGCGGTGGCGGACGAGCAGATCTCCGTTCTGCGCGGCAGCGACCGCGCGGAGGACATCGCCGAACTCGCGGAGACGCTGTTCGCCGCGGGGCTGCTGCGCGTCAGCCCCTATGTGGGACAGATGTCGGGACTCTCCTTCGAGTCGGCCCATGATCTGTGGCGCGAGCGCCGGGCTCGGCACCGCTCGGTCCACCTCGACGATTCCCTTGCAGCGGAATCCGCGGAGATGCCTCCCCCGCTGGCCGCGGCCGAGGAGGCACTCACGTATCTGCGCGAGGCGGCTGACCTGTCGCGCGAGCACAACCGGGCGCGTGTACTCAAAGCGCTGGCCGAAGCGCTGTCCTTGGTCGCCGGTCTGAAGCAGGAGTCGTACGACGAGGAGATCAGGGCGGCTGCCCGTGAGGCGTTCGACCTGTTGGACCCGGTCCGAGATCCCCTCACCCAGCTGTACCTGCTGAGAATCCTGCGGTTGGTGGGCGAGCTCGCGCTGCCGGGCGACCTTCAGGACGTGCTGCCTCTGCCGCTGGCCGCCGTCCGGGAACGGCAGGGGGTGCATGAGGCCGCGAGCGTCCTGGCCGAGGCGCTCACGCTTGCCGAGGAGGCCCGCCGGCCCGACCTGGAGTTCCAGCTGCTCAAGGCCACTGACCGCGAACTGCCGGACCTGCCCAGGGATTCCTACCGACGGCGCCGATGGGCCAGTGAAGTGCACTGTCTGGCGGAGAATCGCCTCGGCTGCTTCGAAGGGCTCATTCGAGTAGCAGAGGCCACGGAGCATCTGCGTACACGCGCGGACGAAGAAGGCTGGTCGCCCCAGGAGCGGGCGGCGACCCTCATCCATCTCGCGGCGCACGCCCGGGGAGGCGACGAGGAGGACATCGGCCGCACGCTGATCGAGGAGGCGCGGGAGCTGGCTCCGGAGCTGTGCAACCGGTGCGGTCCGGCGCTGGCGTATCTCAACGGCACGCTCTCTTACGACACGGCGCTGCGCCTGTCAGGGACGGGGCAGGAGGCCCTCGCCGCGCGTCACTTCGCCGACGCAACTGCCGCCCACGCCGTGTGCGGCCAGACCGATATGGCGCTGAACAGCCTCGATGCCGCGTTGCGCAGTGCACTGGCGGCTGACGAGAGCAGTGCCGACGCAGCCGTGGCGGCACTGATCCCCGCCTCTGTATGGCTGCGGGGTGGCGTCGACGAGGTCGTCGGCTGGAAGCTTCGCGATCTGTACCAACAGCTGGTCCTCAAAATGAGCGGCCCCACCATCTCCTACGGCCTGATGCTGGCGATTCACCAAGCTGCCAAGGGCCTTGACTTCACGGTCATCACCACGCGGCCCGGTCCGTTCGAGCCGTCCACCAGGCTCTCGCGACTACTGGCCCGCATCAGGGCGGCAGAGCCGCAGTTGTCCGGACCACTGAGCGAGCCCGAACTGCCGAGCGCCGAGGACGCCATGCTCTTCTACGTGGGCACCGGTGAGTCCGAACCCGGAGGTGACGCCGCAGCAGAGCACCGCAACATGCAGCGCGCCGCGGACCGCTGGATCAGTCAGGAACTCCTCGCCACCGGCTCGATCGACCGGATGCCGATGATGTTCCCTGACGAGTTGCAGGCACTCCTGACCGAGGACACGGTGCTGCTCTCGCTGTATCTCGGCCATGCCCACCGGGACGGTTCCGAGGCGCCGGTGACTTCGCTGTCCGCACTGGCGATGACCCGGGACGAGATGGAGCACCACACCGTGCTCCTGTCGAATTTCGAAGCCGGACTCATCCGCTTCACGCGCGCGGCGCACACTCTTTCCGCCCACCCCGTGGCATTTCATGTCGCGGCCCTGCGGCACGCCGTCGTCGCGGACCCGTTGCACCGGCCGGCCGGCCGTGAGGCACAGAGGCAGCTCAGGGAGGACAGCGTCCCGCATCTGGGGGGCTTCGCCGCTTCCCTGGATCGCTGGCGGGCCCAGGGGAAGCGGCACGTGTGCATCTGGCCCAACGGTCCGTTGCACTACCTCCCGTACCACCTGTTGGAGGTCAACGGAGCTCCCCTCGCCGAGGACTGGACCGTCACGCAGGTGCTGAGCCTGGGCTTCCTGCGCACTCCGGTGCCCGGCCGTCACCGTCCGCCCGGGCGTGGACTCGTCGCCTTCGCAGCCGCGGCCGGGGGAGCCCGGCACGGCCTGCTCGCTCAGGACGACCTCGAAACGCATGCCGCCCAGGTCGCGGAGGCCATGGGCGGTCAGGCCGTGCTGGGTGCCGCGGCGACACCGCGGCGCCTGCTCACCGAACTCGCCGACGCACGTCACGTCCACGTGGCAGCGCACGGGGCGCACAACGAGTGGGCGTCGTGGTACCAGTGCCTGTTCCTGTCACCGGATCCCGACAACGACGGTCGCGTCTTCGCCCACGACGTTCTCCGGGCCGACCTGCGGGGCGTCGAACTCGTGACGATGAGTTCCTGTGAGTCTGCTCTGGGCCGCTTCGACGTCAATGACAACCTGCGCGGTCTGCCCGCCGCGTTCCTGTCCGCCGGCGCCTCGGCCGTCATCGGGTGCCTGTGGCCGGTCCACCCTCAAGTGGCCACGGAGTTCTTCGGGACGCTCTACGAGCGCCTCGCGCGCACACCGGACCGCCGGGCCGCCTTCCGCGCCGCCCAGTCGGCTGTCCGCGCCCGCCACCCGGCGTTCCGGGACTGGGGCTCGTTCTGCTTCATCGGCGACTGGCGCCCTTCGGATTCGAACCACGGAGCTGCCGCGTGACCCAGCTGGAACTGCCCCCGGCCCCGCTCCACGAGATCGACCTGGTGGAGGTGCCCCGGCTGCAATCGCCTGCCCCACGGCACCGCGTCGCGGGCCGGGTATCCCTCAGTACCGCCGTCGCCCACCCCCTGACGGCCCAGGAAGCAGCCGCAGGCGAGGCCGAGTGGCTCAGCTTTCTGACCGCGGAGGCCTCGTACAGCGACTATCTCCTCCTCAGCCTCACGTGTGCCTTCCGCCCACCGGCGAACGGCGACCCTTTCACCGACGCTGCCGTCGGCGTTCTCCTGGAGTCCCCCGACGAGCCCGCCGACCGGCAGCCGATCGCCTGGTCGATCTCTCCCAAGAAGCGCTCCCACCCGGTGGAGCGAGCGACCACCATCGCGCTCAGCGCCAAGCTCGCGATCGTCGAGTCCAGCCTCGAACTCACCCCCGGACAAGGCCGGGAGGACCTCTGCGTCATCGGAATGGGCGAAAGGGACAGCGACCCGGAATGGCGCATCCGGCCGACCAGCCGGCACCCCCTGATCGGCGACGAGGCCTTCACGGTGATTGTCAAGGCCGTCGCCGGCGCTCCCGTGCAGGCCCGCGTGACGGTTGCAGCCACCATCAGGCATCGGCGTTTCGGCCTGATTCCCTATCGGGCCGATCTCCCCGCCGCGTTGCGGACCATCGATCTGCGCCGGCAGACCGATCAGTGAGATCACGGCACGACGGCCGGACCGGCCATCGGCCTGAGGGCGGCGGAAGCGGCCCTCAGGCCGCGTCGTGCCCACCCCGACCGTCTTCTCGATCATCGAAGCGTCCGTGAACCGAACCTCGGAAGGAGGGGGCCGGGGCCCTCGCACGACGGCCCCGGCCCCCTCCTTCGCTCAGCACCTGCCGGTCCGCGGCAGGTGGCCCGGCTTCAGGCGGCCGGGTCGCGCCGCAACGCCACCACGTCGATCTCCACGAGGATGTTCATCAGGGCCGAGCCGACAGTGGTGCGCACCGGGCGCGGGTCGCCGAAGTGCTCCCGGTAGACCTCGTCGTACGCCGCGAAGTCCCGGTGCAGATGGTGGAGGTGGACCGTCGACTTCACCACGTCGTCCAGGTCCAGGCCGTCCGCCCGCAGCAGCGCACGGAGGTTCGCCAGGACCTGGCGGGTCTGCTCCTCCACCGTGTCGGCCACCGCTCCGGTGTCCGGGTCCTGCGGACCCAGGCCCGAGGTGAACAGGTACGGCCCGGCGGCGATCGCCTTGCTGTAGCCGCCGGCCGGCGGAGGCGTGCGGTCGCTGTGCACGGCACGCTTGACGGGGGCCGCGGCGGAGCGGGGAGCTGTGCTCATCGGGTCAGATCCCCCTCGCGCGCGTTGACGTCGGCGTAGTGGCGCAGCTTGTCCTCGTCCACGGTGACGCCCAGACCGGGTCCGTCCGGCACCCGCAGCCGTCCGTTCTCCAGCGTCAGCGGCTCGATGATGTCGTCCGCGTGCAGGTAGTACATGGAGTCGATGGCGCGCGACAGCACCGGCGTCGAGGCCACCACCGCGAGGTGCGCGGCCGTCGCGATGCCGAGTTCGCCACCGCTGTGCAGGTTCATGCCGAGCCCGAACGTCTCGCAGTGCGCGGCCAGCGCCTTCGTCGGGGCGATGCCGCCCCACTTGTAGACGTCACCGTGGATCACGTCGACCGCGCCGAGCCGCACCGCGGGTGCGAAGTCCTCGAAGCGCACCACGCACATGTTGGTGCACAGCGGGATACGGACCTTCTGGCGGACCTGGCTCATGCCCTCGATCCCGACGCACGGGTCCTCCAGGTACTCCAGGTCCAGCTCCTCCAGGGCGATACCGGCGCGCACCGAGTCCGGCACCGACCAGGCCGCGTTCGGGTCGACGCGCAGGTTCACCGCGGGCAGCGCCTCGCGCACCGCGCGCAGGATCGCGACATCGCCCCGCACGTCCGTGGTGCCCTTGAGCTTCACGGCGGTGAAGCCGCCCTCGGCCACCACCTTCCCGGCGTGCTCGGCGAGGGCCCCCGGCAGGTCCGCGGCGCGGGCGCCGGGCGCGTCGGCGCGGGTGATCAGCGCGGTCAGCGGCACCTCGTCGCGGATCCGGCCGCCCAGCAGGTCGGTCACCGACTGGCCGGTGGCCTTGCCCATGACGTCCCAGCAGGCGACGTCGAGCGCGGCGAGCGCCGCGTAGCCGAGGTAGCCGTAGAAGAAGGGCACCATGTGGTGGCGGCGGTGGAAGGACTCCAGGGCGAACGGGCTCGTCCCGATCAGGTCCTCGGCGAGGTCGCGGACGATCGCGGCGACCGGGCGGCCCCACATCGTCTCGCCCCAGCCCTCGATGCCGGAGTCGGTCCTGACGTGCACCACGGTGCGCGTCTCCCCGGTCTTCGTCTCGAAGGAACTGGTGAACGGGTTGACCAGGGGCAGGTTGACGACGTGGACGTCGACCTCGGTGATCTTCATGGGGTGCGGGTTCCTCTCGGTGGGGGCAGGGCGGGCGCGGGTCACGCGCCGGGGCGGGTGGCGGCGTCGAAGGCGAGCACCGCGCGCGCCAGGCCGCGGGCGCGGCGGTCGAGCAGGCGGGTTCCGCTCTCGGCGTCGGCGCCGGACGCGTCGTCGGTGGAGCCGCCCACCCGCTCCCACTCGCCGTGCCGCTCCACGGTCAGACCGGGGTGGGGCGGCTTGTCGAACAGCGGCGGCGGGTCCACGGGCTCGCGTTCGGCCCGCTCGGCCCGCACCAGCTCAGGACGGGCGGCCAGCATCAGCGACGTCTCGAACCAGCCGGCGTGCCCGGGGACCAGCCCGGCGTGCCTGTCGTCCTCGGGGGCCGCCTCGGGCTCCCCGGTGTCGGTCAGTGTCCAGTACGAGCAGGCCGCCGCGGTCACGTCGGCGCGCAGCGCGAACCGCTTGACCGCGAGGCGCATGATCTCGTCGTTGCCACCGTGGCCGTTGACGACGAGGACCCGCCGGTAGCCGCAGGCGGCCAGGGAGTCCAGCAGCTCGTCCAGGACCGTGCCGAGCACCGGCGCCGACAGGGTCAGTGCGGCGGCGAACAGATGGTGCGGGCTGTGCCCGTACGGCAGGGTCGGCAGCCGGACCAGGTCGGGCACGTCCGCACCGGCGGCGGCCCGCTCCTCCAGGACGGCCAGCGCGCGGGAGACCACCGCGTCCGCGAGCATCGTGTCCGTGCCCATCGGCAGGTGCTCGGCGTGCTGCTCCTGCGAGCCGATCGGCAGGACCGCGATCGCGTCGGGGGCCGCGGCGCGCGTCTCGCGCCAGGTGCTCTCGGTCAGATTCCGATGGGTCATGCCGCTGTCTCCCCGGATCGGGGGCATGACAGAGTCGGCGCATGGCGCATGAACGTATTCCTTTGCGGTTGGTACCCGATCCGCGGCCGGACGATCCGGCCGGGCGGGGCGTCGGTGTGCTGGGCGCCGTCGAGGTGCTGCCCGGTCTGGTGCGCTCCGCGCTGCTGGAGCGCACCGGAGTCGTACGGGAACGCGCGCAGGCCCGCTTCGACGCGCGCAGCGCCGACCCGGGCGTGGTCGACGCGGCGCTGCGGGAGGCGGCGGCGGTGTTCGCCGGCCGCGCCCCGCTGGGCGTCGGCGTGGCCGCGGCCGGGGTGGTCGACCCGGTGGCGGGCCGGATCGTCGAGGTCAACGACGCGCCCGCGCTGCGCGGCTACCCGGTCGCGGACCGATTGAGGGAGCTGGCGGGTGCGCCCGTCCAGGTCGAGCACCGGGCCCGCGTCCAGGTCCTCGGGGACCGCTGGTTCGGCGCGGGCCGCGGCCGGCGCTCCTTCGCGTCCGTCGCGACCGGCGAGGTGCTCGGCGTCGGCATCCTCTACGACGGTCAGGTGCTCGCCCCGGTCGGCGGCCGCAGCGGCGCCCACATGACGGTCACCGCCAGCGGAGATGCCTGCACCTGCGGACGCCGCGGCTGCTGGAAGACCGTGGCGACGACCCGCTGGCTGCGCGCCCGCGCCGCCCGGCTCGGCGTGGACCCGCGGGGTGTCTCGCCGGGCACGCTGCTCGCCTCGCCCGACCCGGCCGCCCGAGACCTCGTCGTGCGGTACGCGGAGAACCTGGTGCTCGGCCTCGCCACCGTCCAGCAGCTCTTCGCCTGCGGCCTGTTCGTGCTGCACGGCGAGGCCCTCGACGGCGGTGAGCCGTTCCGGGAGCTGGTCGAGACCCTGCTGCGCGCCGATGTGCTCGGCGGCGGCGAGCCGCCCACCGTGGTGCTGGGCGAGGCGGCGGACACCGGCGCGCTGCTCGGCGCGGCCGGTCTGGTCCTGTCGGGGCGCTAGGGTCCCGACAGGCAGTGCCCGCCGGGGCGCCGGGGTGCGCGAGGTCATGCCGGGACGTCCTGTGACGCCGCCCGGATGCGGCGGCCCCGCGACGGATCGGGGACCGGCACGGCGTCCAGGAGCCGTCGGGTGTAGGAATCCTGCGGGTCGGTGAAGACCTGCCGGACGGTGCCGCTCTCCACGATGCGGCCCTGGCGCATCACGGCGACCCGGTCGGCGATCTGTCCGACGACGGCCAGGTTGTGGGAGATGAAGAAGTACGTCAGACCCAGGCGTTCCTGGAGCTCGGCGAGCAGGTCCAGGACGCGGGCCTGCACGGACACGTCGAGCGCGCTCGTCGGCTCGTCGAGGACGACCAGGCGCGGCTCCAGGGCGAGGGCCCGGGCGATGGAGATGCGCTGGCGCTGCCCGCCGGAGAACTCGTGCGGATAGCGGTCCAGGATGCTCGCGTCCAGGCCGACGGCGTCGAGGAGTTCACCTGCCCGGTCGCGTACCGCCGCCCGCCCGCGCCGCCCGCGCGCCCACTCCTCGTGCGTGACGAGCGGCTCCCCGACGATGTCGGCGATCCGCATGCGCGGGTTCATGCTGGAGTACGGGTCCTGCAGGACGACCTGCATCTGCCGTCGCAGCGGCCGCAGTTCGGTGCCGGTCAGCGACAGCAGCTCCGTCCCGTCGAACCGCACACTGCCCGCCGTGGGTTCCAGCAGACGCAGCAGCAGCCGGGTCAGGGTCGTCTTTCCGCAGCCGGACTCGCCGACCAGGGCGAGGGTCTCTCCCTTGCGGACCGTGAGGGAGACGTCGTCGACGGCGACGCTCGGTGGCCGGCCGGGGAACTCCTTGCGCAGTCCGCTGATTTCCAGAAGGTCGCTGGTGGTCATGCGGCGGGCTCCAGTCGGGGGGTGGCGGCCAGCAGGCTGCGGGTGTATTCCGCGGCGGGACGGGCGAAGACCTGGTCCACGTCCCCGGTCTCGACGATCTCGCCGTGCCGCATGACGGCGACGCGGTCGGCGGTCTCCGCGACGACCCCCAGGTCATGGGTGATGAGCAGGACGGCCATGCCGTGCCGGCGTTGCAGCCGCACGAGGAGTTCGAGGATCTGCCGCTGCACGGTCACGTCGAGCGCCGTCGTCGGCTCGTCGGCGATCAGCACGCGGGGCCGGGCCACGAGCGCGGAGGCGATCATGACGCGCTGGCGCAGTCCGCCGGACAGTTCGTGCGGGTACTGCCGGTAGCGGTGTTCCGGGTCGGGGATGCCGACCTCGTCGAGCGCGGTCAGCGCCGCCTGCCGCGCCGCGGCGCGGGTGTGACCGCCGTGCAGCCGCAGGACCTCGGTGACCTGGGCGCCGACTCGCTGCAGCGGGTCGAGGCTGGTCATCGGGTCCTGGAACACCATGGAGATCCCGGCGCCGCGCACTTTGCGCAACTCCCGCTCCCGCAGGGCCAGTACGTCCATTCCGTCGAGCAGGACCTGGCCACCCGCGTACACACACGGCGGTTCCGGGTTGAGGCGCAGCGCGGACAGGGCGGTGGCGGACTTGCCGCTGCCGGACTCGCCGACGACGGCGAGGGTCTCACCGGCGGCGACGGACAGGTTCACACCGCGCACCGCGTGCACGGTGGAGGAGGCGAGCTCGAAGTCGACGCGCAGGTCCCGGAATTCGAGGACGGGTACGGCGTCCGGGGCATCGGGGGAGTGGGTCATCGGCGGTACGCCTTCGGGTCAGCGACGTCGCGCAGCGCGTCGCCCAGGATGTTGATGGCCAGGGAGGTGAGCATCAGCGCCACACCGGGGAAAACGGCGATCCACCAGGACGTGCCGAGGTACAGCTGTCCGTCGGCGAGCATGCCGCCCCAGGTCACCGTCTCCTTCGGCACGCCCAGGCCCAGGTAGCTGAGCGAGGCCTCGGCGACGATCGCGGCCGCGATGTGCAGGGTGGCGATGGTGGCGAGCGGTGCCATGACGTTGGGCAGCAGGTGCCGTCGCATGATCGTCAGGTCGTTGACGCCGATGGCCCGGGCCTCGGTGATGAAGTCGCGGGTGCGCAGCGACAGCACCTCGGAGCGCACCACGCGGGCGTACGACACCCAGCCGGTGATGCCGAGGACGAGGATCACGTAGCCCAGTCCCGAACCGACGAAGCCGACGACGGCGAGCGCCAGCAGGATCGCGGGGAAGGCGAGCTGGACATCGGCGATCCGCATCACGACGCGGTCCGTCCAGCCGCCGAGGTAGCCGGTGGCGAGGCCCGCGACAGTGCCGATGACGCCCGCGAGCAGGGCGGCGCCGGCGCCGACGAGCAGCGAGACGCGGGTTCCGTAGACGATGCGGGAGAGCAGGTCGCGGCCGAGCTGGTCGGTGCCGAGCAGATGGGCGGTGCTGCCGCCGGACTGCCAGGCGGGCGGCTGGAGGCGGGCGAGGAGGTTCTGGGCGTTCGGTTCGGCGGGCGCGATCAGGGGTGCGCACAGCGCGCACACGATGATCAGTGCGAGGAAGCCGAGCGCGACCGCGGCGAGCCGGCTGCGCAGCAGGGAGCGCCACACGGACGGCTGTTTCGCGGCCGCAGGGGCGACGGCGGCGGTGGGTGCGGGGGCGGTGGTGGTCATCGGGAGTTCCTCACCCTCGGGTCGAGGAGGCCGTAGGACAGGTCCACGAGCAGGTTGACCACGACGAACGTGGCGGCGAACAGCAGCACCGTGCCCTGGACCAGAGGGAAGTCGCGGTTGGCGATGGCCTGCACGGTCAGCTGGCCGACGCCGGGCCAGGAGAAGACCTGCTCGGTGAGGATCGCGCCGCCGAGCAGGCTGCCGACCTCCAGGCCGACGACGGTCACCACGGGCAGCGACGCGTTGCGCATGCCGTGCCGCAGCACGGTGCGCACGGGGCCCAGGCCGCGGGCGCGGGCCGTACGGATGTGGTCGGAGCCGAGCACGTCGATCAGGGACGAGCGCAACAGCCGTGCGACGACGGCGACCGAGTAGACGGAGAGCGTGACCGAGGGCAGGACGAGGTGGGCGAATGTGCCGTACCCGGAGGCGGGCAGCGCGTGCAGGCCGACGGCGAACACCAGGATCAGCAGGATGCCGATCCAGAAGGGCGGGGTGGACTGGCCGAGGAGCACGGCGGTGATGACGCCCCGGTCGGCGGGCTTGCCCCGGCGCATGGCCGCGATCGTCCCGGCGGGCAGCGCGATCAGCAGGGTCACCACGAAGGCGCCCGCCGCGAGCAGCAGGGTGGCCGGGATGCGGTCGGCCAGCACCTCGCGGACCGGCTGACTGTAGAAGAGGGAGTTGCCGAAGTCGAAGCGTGGCAGGCCCCACAGGTAGTCGAGGTACTGGCTGAGCAGCGGCTTGTCCAGGCCCAGGCTGTGCCGCAGCACGCTCTCCTGCTGGGCGCTGGCGTCGGGCGGCAGCATCACCTTCACCGGGTCGCCGGACAGGCGCACCAGGAAGAAGACGACGGTCGCGGTGCACAGCAGCACCAGGACCGCGGTCCCCAGGCGGGTGGCGGCCGGGCGCAGCACCGCCAGGACGCGGCTGCCCGGCGCTTCGGCCGGACCGGCGGACTTGGTGGACACGGTCAGGGACTGGCTCATCACACGGCCACCTTCGCGCTCGCCATGTCGAGGACTCCGGCGGCGCCGGGCGTCCAGCTCGGCCGGGTGTTGTGCACGTAGATGTTGTCGATCTGGTAGAGGGGCACGAAGGGCGCCTCGTCCTTGATCAGGTGCTGCAGGCCGGAGAAGGCGCGGCGTCGCACGGCGGGCTCCACCGACAGTTCCTCGGCGTCCACGAGCCGGTCGGCGCGCTTGTTGTGCCAGCGGCTCTGGCGCCGGTCGCTGCGCACGTTGGACTGGAGCATGCTCTCGCCGTCCAGGGTCCACACGGTCGACGCGGCCAGGTACATGGGGCCGAGTGCGCCGCGGTTGTCCGAGGTCAGGCGCTGGGCGTAGGTGCCCGGGTCGAGCAGGTCCACCTTGGCGCGCACCCCGGCATGGGCGAGCAGGCCGGAGATGGCCTCGGCGACGTTGGCGTCGATGTTGGAGGCGGTGAGCGAGGTGCTGATGCCGTCGGGGTGCCCGGCCTCGGCGAGCAGCGCGCGGGCCTTGGCGGCGGAACGGACGTAGGGCTTCACCGACTCGTCGAAGCCGAACGCTCCGCGCGGGATCATCGCGGGGACCTCGGTGGCGTTGCCGCCGAGCACCGCCTTGATCAGCAGCGGTACGTCGACGGCGTGGTTGATCGCCTGACGGACCCGGCGGTCGCGCAACGGCCCGGCGGACAGGGTGTCGAGCGACAGGTAGGAGGTGCGGATGCCGGTGTGGTGGTCGATCCGCACCCCCGGGTATCCGGCCAGTTGCTGTGCGGCGTCCGGGGTCATGCCCGCCACGATGTCCACGCCGCCGCTCTGCAGCGCGGCCAGCGCCGACGACGAGTTGGGGGCGGGGACGAAGACGAGCTCGTCGACGTGCGGGCGGCCCTGCCAGTGGCCGGCGTGGGCGCGCAGCCGCAGTTCGTGGTCGCGCTGCCAGCGCCGGAACACGAAGGGGCCGGTGCCCACCGGGTGCGCGGCGAAGCCCTCGTCGCCGACCTTGTCCAGGTAGCGCGGGGGTACCACGACACCGCCGAACAGGGACAGCTTCGCGGGCAGGATCGGGTCGTGCACCGAGGTGTGGAGGTCCACCGTGTAGCGGTCGACGACGCTGACGTCCTCGACGTAACGCAGCTCCACGATCGGCGACTTGGTCGCGGGGTCGAGCAGCCGCTTGATGCTGAACCGGACGGCTTCGGCGTCGCACGGCTCGCCGTTGTGGAATGCGACGCCGCGCCGCAGCTCGAACCGCCAGACCTTGGGCCCGACGGCCTTCCAGGAGAGCGCGAGCCGCGGCTGCAGGGTGTTGTCGCGGCCCCGGGTGGTGAGCGTGTCGAAGATGTTGATCAGGGCGTTCATCGACGTCATGTCACCCTGTTTGTGCGGGTCCATCGTCTTGGGGTCCCCGGTCTGGGAGACCCGCAGGACGTTGCCGGCGGCGTCCGCGGGCGGAGCGCCGCACCCGGTCAGCAGGGCGGGGGCGGCGAGGGCTGGGGCGGCCAGAGCGCCCGCACGCAGTACCGAGCGGCGGGAGCAGCCGGCGCGAGGGCCGCCTTCTCCTCCACGTATTCGTTCCATTGGACAACACACCCGTTCCGGTGAATGGAATGCAGTGCGGGTAAGGTAATCCCCATGGGGAAACCGGTCAACAGTCGTTCGCAGCAGCAGACGTCCGCCACCGCTCTCGATGAGGCGGCCGTGACAGCCCTTCCACCCGCACCAGGCCCGGTGGACAAGGCCATGGAAGTGCTCTCCGCCCTCGCCGAAACCGGAGCACCACACCGCCTCGCAGATCTCGCCCGCCACACGGGCCTCGCCAAACCCACCGTGCACCGCCTGTTGCGCGCCCTCGCGGCCGGCGGCTACGCCGAACCGGCCGCCGGCGGGAGCTACCGCCCGGGCCCCCGCCTCCTCGGCCTTGCCGCGAGCGTCCTCGCCGACGACGCGGCGATGCGCCAAGCCGGCCCCGTCCTCGATGAACTGCGCATCCGCACCGGCCTGTTCGCCTCGTACGCCGTGCGCGACGACAGGACCCTGATCCACCTGTACGTGCACGCACCCACCCAGGGCCCCGCCCTCGACCTGCGCCCCGGCACGCGTGAGGCCGTCACCGCGGGCGCCGCGGGCCTCGCCCTGCTGGCGGCCCTGCCCGCCGAGGACGCCGACACTCTGCTGACCGGCCCGGACGGCGCCCCCGCCGACGAGGCGACGCGCACCGCGCTGGCCGCCGCCGCCCACGACGGCTACGCCTTCGACAGCGCCGACGCCTGGCGGGACCGCCGCGCGCTCGCCGCCCCGGTACGCGACGCCGCGGGCCACCCGGCGGGCGTGCTGGTCCTCACCGGACTCGCCTTCACCCTCGACGAAGCGGCCGCGCACCTGTACGGGCCGATGGTGCGCTCCGCCGCGGCCGCGCTCTCCACGAGCCTGGCCGCACAAGCGGGAGCACGGCTCGGCGTCGTCGGCGCCCCGGACCACGGGGCAGGCCGGAAGCGATGAGCGCGCACCCCACCCGGGCGCCCCGCACCGGCACCCCGCAGCCGCCCACGGCGCCGACCGCCTCCGGGCAGCACGCGGCCGCGCGCCGGGGAATCCTCGAACAGGGACGGGCGCGCGGCCTGTACTCGGGTGCGGCCTGGTCCCTGGGCGACGCGAGCGGCCCCTACGACCGTGGCTGGACCGGGACCCGCGCCCACGACGGGACACCGCTGGACGGCACCGACCTGTGGGACCTCGCGTCGGTGACCAAGCCGATCGTGGGCCTCGTCGTCATGGCCCTCGTCGAGCGGCACGTACTCACCCTCGACGACACCGTGGGCCACCACCTTCACCGGTACCGCGACAGCCCGCACGCCGCCCGCACCCTCGCCCAACTCCTCGACCACACCTCGGGACTGCCCGGAGGCGTCCCCCTCTACCGCGACCACCCCACCCGCGAGTCCCTGCTCACCGCGCTGGGCGCCCTGCCGCGCACCGCCGAACCCGGCACCCGCGTCACGTACTCGTCGCAGGGATTCATGCTGCTCGGCCTGATCGCCGAACAGGCCACGGGCCGGAGCCTGGACGCCCTGCTGACGGACCTCGTCAGCACACCCCTCGGACTCACCGGCACATGCTTCGGGCCCGCCCCCGGACAACGGGCCCGCGCGGTGGCCACCGAGGACTGCCCCTGGCGCGGCCGCACCGTCACCGGCGAGGTGCACGACGAGAACGCCGTCGTACTCGGTGGCGTCGCAGGCCACGCCGGCCTCTTCGCCACCCTCACCGACATGGAACGGCTCGCGCGCTCCCTCCTCGGCGGCGGCCCGCAGCTCCTCGCGCCGGACACCCTCGCGCGGATGACCGCACCCCGCACCGACCACCTGAACCTGCGCCGCGCCCTGGCCTGGCAGGGAACCGACCCGCACGCCTCGCCGGTGGGCGACACCTTCGGCCCCGCCTCGTACGGCCACACCGGCTTCACCGGCACCAGCCTGTGGATCGACCCGGAGGCGGCCCGCTACGCGATCCTGCTGACGAACCGCGTCCACCCGCACCGCGAGGAACGCGGATTCACCTCCCTGCGAAGGGAGTTCCACACCGTCCCGGCAGGCCGGGACCCGCAGAGGCGAGGGGCACCGTCCGGTACCTGACTCGCGTCCGGCGCGACCTGCCCGCCCGCCCTCGCACGGGCAGGCTTCTCCGTACCCAGGGCGTCCGCCGGGTTCATCGCCCTGGCCGGCGCCGTCATCACGGTCCGCTGCCTCATCCGGGGAGCCCGGACCCTCTGCCGCTGGGACGCCCCCCCCGGAGCCCCCGTATCCGATGACCTGCTGATGGGCGCCCTGACGGCCGAGAGTCCAAAAAAAGCCAAAGAGTACGTTGGTATTCCCATGCGTCAACGTACCCTTTGACATGTGCGACTGAGTGATCCGAAGGCGATCCGCGCCCTGGCCCATCCGAGCCGGCTCGACCTGCTGGAGACTCTCGGCGAGATCGGCCCCGCGACGGCTGCGAGCTGCGGGCGGACGCTGGGCGTGTCCCAGGCCAGTTGCTCCTTCCGCCTGCGTCCGTCGAGCGCGAGGCCGCCCGTGCGCTCGACTGCGCGGGCCGCACGCTCGGCGAGAGCGCCCAGTGGCGGGACGTGGCCCGGGGCATGGCCGCCACCGTTCGGGTGACAGCCGCCGAGGCCGGCCGAGGGCAAGGCCGCAGTGGCGCGCGATCCTGGCCCCGTGCCTGGCGAGGGACGTCGCCGAGGTCCAGGGCGTCGCCCCGGACACACACGCCGACGACCGGCGACACGTCCGCTGCTTCATGGCGGCCTCGCCGCTTGCCGACACTGACCTGGGGGACAGCACCGATGACCACTGACAACACGGTCGACCCGATCGACTTCACCCGCAACGCACCGGTGACCGGCAGCCTCGACGTGCGCTGGAACCACGGCGCGCGCTCCAAGGCCGACGGCGCCGAGCCGCTCCTTCAAGTGCACGCCTACGACGAGCACACCTTCGTCCTGCGCCAGAGCAAGACCGTCAACTACGAGGCGCCCTTCATCTACCTGCTCCTCGGCAACGAGCGGGCTTTGCTGCTGGACACCGGGGCCACCGCCGACCCGGCCCGCTTCCCGCTGCGGGCCACCGTCGACGAGTTGGTGGACGCCTGGCTGTGCGAGCACCCGCGCCCGGGCTACGAGCTGGTCGTGGCCCACACGCACGGGCACGGCGATCACGTTGCCGCCGACGCCCAGTTCGCCGACCGGCCCCGGACCACGGTGGTGGCCCGGGAACTGGAGGCGGTCCAGGAGTTCTTCGGCTTCACCTCCTGGCCGCGGGAGACCATCGACTTCGACCTCGGCGGCCGAGTCCTGGAGGTGATCGGTTCGCCGGGCCACCACCGGGCGGCCGTGACGATCCATGACCCGTGGACGGGCGTACTGCTCACCGGCGACACCGTCTACCCGGGCCGGCTCTACGCCTTCGACTTCGCGGAGTTCACCGCGACCCTTGAGCGACTGGTGGACTTCACGCAGACCCGGCCGGTGACTCACGTCCTGGGCTGCCACATCGAGCTCACCGCCCGTCCGGGCGTGGACTTCCCGCTCGGCGCGCGCTATCAACCGGACGAGCGTGAGCTGCAGATGACGGTGAATCAGCTGGTCGCGGTGCGGGACGCGGCACACGCGGTCGCCGACCGGCCCGGGGTGCACACCTTCGACGACTTCATCATCTTCAACGGGCCGTGCGCCGGTGCGCAGCTCCGTCTGGCGGCCCGCGGCCTGGTCCACAAGGCGCACCGCGCCCTCTCGGGGGCCTTCCGTCGGTGACGGCGAGTCAACGTTCCCGCGTCCACGAGGCGTCACTGGGTGCCATGAGGCGCCCGCGGAAGGGCCCAGCGGCAGGGGGGCGAGTGAAGGAGCTGCGTCCAGGCGGGCGTCGTGCCGCCGCGACGCGGGCGGACCCTCTCGGTGTGCACCCAGGGCGCGGGTTCGATCGTCACTGAGCCCGATCCTGCCGACGGCAGAGGGAAGTTGATCCGCAGGGCACCCGACGTGTCCGCTGGGGTCCGGTGACGCCGCATGGCGTGCCGTACCGGAGCATGACCCTGGACGTCACCCTCACCGGCTCTGGCCGCCGGATCGCCCCGTCCACCATCGACGGACACCATCGCACCACGTGCCCGGTGCCGGCCTCCGGGGCCGGCACCGGGCACGCACCGAACTGCGCTGACGTCGCCGCCTTCAACGTCGGACGACTTCACCCGGCAGCGGCTGCACCGCCGCCGCTGTCACCCGAGGGACGGGCCGGCCCGCTCAGGCCCGGGTACGGTGGCGGCGCAGGGTGGTGAAGCCCAGCGCGCCCGCTCCGGCCGTGACGAGGCCTGCCGCGGACACAGCGGTTGCCGAGACGCCGCCGCTCCCGGTCTCGGCCAGTTGCGTGGTCATTCCGGAGGCAGTCGCGGTGGCGGCCGGAACTGTGGTGGTCGCCGAGGGCGTGGCCGACGCCGTCGGGGTGGCCGACGCGGTCGGGGTGGCGGTGCCGGAGGCGGCCGCCTTCAGCGTGAGCGACGCCGATGCGCCGCAGAAGGTGCTGCCTGTGAACGGAATCGACCCCTCGTTGACGAACACGCAGGGGTGCACGGTGGTCTTCCCGCCCGCAGCGCCCTTGCGGTAGGTCACTCGGACCTTGACGCTCGTGCTGCTGTGCGGAGCCATGGCGGCGTCCTTGCCGATGACGTCGAAGCCGTACACGTCCGGTTCGGCGCTGTCGGTGATCGGCTTCAGCGTCTTCCAGGTCCCGGAGCGCAGCTTCTGCACGGTGGCGTCCCGGCTGGTGAACAGTACGTCCGTCACGTTCTCGTACGCCGAGGCCGTGGGGTTGGACACGGTGGCCTGGAAGCTCACGCCGGGCCCGCCCGCGGTGGCGGTGGCGGGCACACCGGACAGACGGGTGCTGAGCGCGCCGACCTCGACGG
The DNA here is from genome assembly GCF_036226405.1 of Streptomyces sp. NBC_01260. Classification (NCBI taxonomy): domain Bacteria; kingdom Bacillati; phylum Actinomycetota; class Actinomycetes; order Kitasatosporales; family Streptomycetaceae; genus Streptomyces; species Streptomyces sp. NBC_01260. The sequence goes on from NZ_CP108464.1 coordinate 8,008,785, forward strand.
TGTCCTCGTCGGTGTCGTTGGCCGCGCCCGAGGCGCCGTAGGAGACCAGGGTGGTCAGCTTCAGCTGATCGGTCCCGCCGTTGCTGTCGCCGTTGTGAGGGGTGCCCATGGGCAGGCCGAGTCGCAGTTGCACGGTTCGCGCCTGGCCGGCGGCCAGCGGGAAGGTCTCGGGAAGTTCGCCGGAGAACTGCGTGCCGGTCAGTGTCAGCGACACCGTCTTCCACGCCGTTCCACTGAGCCTGTACTGCAGGCTGACGGCGTTCGAGGGCAGGCCCTCGCCCCCGTCGACGTGGTAGATCAGCCGTGCCGACGAGGTGTCGTGCGTGCCGATGTTGGATGCTGTGGTGGTGAAGCCGACCGGCTGGCCGGCCAGTCCGATCTCCGCCGGCGCCGCGGTGGAGACGGCCAGTGCCGGCGGCTCCGAGTCCGCCGGTGCGGCCGTGGCCCCCGGTGCCAGGACGGCTCCGGTGGCGGCCAGGAGCAGGCCTGCCCCCGTGGCTGTGGCGAACGAACGCAGCGTGTGTGCAGTGGTGTTCAACGTATCCCCCCGGAATGCGTGTACGACGCGGCTGGTTGCCGCGCCCGATGGCGGCGAACGGATTCGCTTGCCATCTCGCACAGTTGGACTCGCCACCCCGGCATCCGGTTGTGACGTCCTTTGCGACGGTTCTGTAACCGGACGGATGTGGATTCAGGCGGCCGCACCCCGCCCTTCGGAGCCCGCCCGCCCCCTTGGACCCAGACCTCCACGCCGTAGTGGCCCGGCGCAGGGGTCTCGTTGTCACGGCTGGACTTGGCACCGTACCGCGCGGGGCCGGACGACCTCCCGCCCGGCCCGGAGCGGTCGTCGGCCCCGGGCCGGGCGGCGTGACGGTCAGGCGCCCGGGGGTTTCGGGGGAGTGATCAGGATGTCCCGCTTGAGGATCTTGCCGGTTGCCCCCTTCGGCAGCGCGTCGACGAACCTCACGATCCGCGGGTACTTGTACGCCGCCACCCGCTCCCGTACGTAGTCGCGCACGTCGTCCGTCGTGGCGCGGGCGCCGGGCCGGAGAACGACCGCGGCGGCGATCTCCTCACCGTGCACCGGATCGGACACACCGAGGACCGCGGCCTCGGTGACATCGGGGTGCCGGTACAGCACCTCCTCGATCTCACGCGGGTAGACGTTGTAGCCGCCGCGGATGACGAGGTCCTTCTTGCGGTCGACGACGAAGTAGTAGCCGTCCTCGTCGACGCGGGCGAGATCGCCGCTGTGGAACCACCCGTCCCGGAAGGCGCCCGCGGTGTCGTCCGGGCGGTTCCAGTACCCCTTCATGACGTTCTCGCCCCGGATCGCCAGCTCTCCTACCTCGCCGGGGCCGACCACCCCGCCGTCGGTCCCGACGAGCCGGAGCTCGACACCAAGAACGGGAAGACCGATGGAGCCGGGTTTGCGGGGGCGATCGGGTGGATTGAAGCAGGCCACAGGGGACGTCTCGGAGAGGCCGTAGCCCTCCAGGACGGTGACACCCAGTTCCCGCTCGGCGGCGTGCAACAGCTCGACGGGCAGCGACGCGCCCCCCGAGACCGCCAGACGCAACCGCGGCAGGGCCTGACCGACTCCGTTCCGGAGCAGTGCGCTGTACATCGTGGGCACGCCCAGGAAGACGGTCACCTCCTCCCGGCGCAGCGTCTCCAGCGCATCTGCCGCGCGGAACCGCGGCAGCAGGGACAGGCAGGCCCCCGACGCGATCGCGGCGTTCAGGGCGCAGGTCTGCCCGAAAGCGTGGAACAACGGGAGCCCGCCGAAGAGGACGTCGTCCGGGCCCAGGCACAGCAGCGTCCGTGCCGTGGTAAGGGCGTTGCTCACCAGGTTGCGGTGCGTGAGCTCCGCGCCCTTCGGAGTTCCGGTGGTACCGGATGTGTACAGGACCACCGCGGTGTCGTCGGCCGCGTTGCCGGCCGCGCCGGCCATCGGTGGGACCGAGCCCAGCAGGGCTGCGAACGTCACCGGGTCCGCGACCAGACACTCTGCTCCGGCCCGAGCCGCTGCCGGTTCGGCCTCGGCGGAGCAGGAGGGCGAGGCCACCAGGAGCCGGGCACCGCAGTCGCGGAGCACGAACGCCATCTCGCCCGACTTCAGCAGCGGATTCATCGGGACCACGACCCCGCCGGCGCGCAGCACGCCGTAGTACACGACGGGAAAGTGGACGACGTTGGGCAGGGCGACCGCCACGCGGTCGCCCGCGCGCACCCCGTGGTTCCGCAGCAACGCCGCGAACCTGGCCGTCATGTCGTCGAGTTGTGCGTAGGTGACAGTGGTCCCGCCCTGCCGCACGGCCGTCCGGTCAGCGTGGGACCGGACGGATCGGGCCAGGAGTGCGAACAGCTCGGTCATGCGGCTTCCTTGTCGTAGGTGTCTGCGGGGTGATCACGTCCAGGGGCGGGACCCCTCCGCGGCCGCCGGCAGCGGAGGGCGCATCGCCCCAGAAGTCCCGCGGCAGTGTGCGGGGCCGATGCGGTGTCAGCCACAGCCGGAGTGCCTGAGGCCCCGGTGCGCGTGCGGGGACGGGGGCGGGGGCCGTGAGGGAGTGCAGGACCGCGTGGCTGTTGAGCAGCAGCAGGTCCCCTGGGGCGAGGTCCAGGTCGAGCCGGAGGTCCGGGGAGTGGGCCGCGGCGTCGATGAGGTCGAACAGTTCCACCTCGGCCGGGGACAGGCGCGGCACGTCGGCCCGGTGCTGCGCCGACTCCAGACGGCGACGGTCGTAGCGCAGGCTGAATCTCTCCCCGTCACGGTGGGCGAGGGGCACGGCCCGGCAGGGGACCTGAGGGGGATCCGGCTCCTCGCGGACGAGGAAATGGGTGCGGTACAGAGAGTCGAGCAGGTCGGGCCGGTGTGCCCGCACCGCGTTGTGGACCGCCGCCGAACTGGCCAGTGCCGTACGGATCTTACGCAGACACAACAGAGCGACCGCGTCGGCCTCGTCGGTGTGGAATGCCTGCGCCGCGAGGTCCTCCCGGCCGTCCTCCGCGGTGCCAGTGCGGCCGAGCATGTGCCCCGTGGTGTTCTGCGAGACCGGAATGCCGAGATGCCGGCCCAGGCCCCAGAGGAGGACGCCGAGCGCCGCCGGGCCGTAGTCCTCCACCGGGATGCCACGTACGAGTACGAAGCCCCGGCCGTTCTCCAGCTCATCCGCGGCGCGGGCCAGGTCCTCGGCCAGGCCCGGCAGCGGGAAATGCTCGGCGGTCACCTTCAGGAGCGGGGTTCCCCGTGTGCGCACCGCCCGCACGGCCGCATCCAGCTCGTCGAGCCGGGACGGCGTGAGGTACTGGGCCCAGTCGCGGGAGCGCGTCAGATCCGGGCCGCGCCATACGGCCGGACCCATACAGGGCCGGCGTGGAGTCCCGGTCGATCGACCACGCACGATACGTCTCCCTTCCGCTTAGGTTCTCTGTCGGTGAATCTCACGAAACCGCGAGTTCGAGCCTCTCGATTCATCCGCGAATTCAGACCGGCAATGAGGGCTGTTCAAGAAGCAAGGACTTTGCCAAAGTGTCCTCCGCCGGAATTCAATGGGGCCGCGCGGTGGTGCCACGCTAGGTCACGTCAGAACACAACGCTTGACCTGGCGGGGCAGGTGACTTATCAATTGGGGACAAAGCCCTGGAGTGCCCGATGAAACCATTGGTCCGCAATGCCGCCCTGAGCAGCTACGTAGAGCTCAGCCAGTCCCTCGGTGTCGACCCGCGCGCGCTCATGAAACGCGTGGGCCTCGATCCGGTCGGTCTCGCAGTCCAGGACCGGTGGATCTCCGGCGTCGCCGTCACCGAACTTCTCGAACTTTCCGCCTCGGCGTCCCGATGTGAGGATTTCGGCCTGCTCCTCGCCGAGCGCCGTCGCTTCTCGAACCTCGGGCCCATCAGCCTGGTGCTGCGCGAGGAGCCCGATGTGCGCAGCGCCCTCGCCCTCCTGGTGCGCCACGAGCGCATGTACAACGAACTGCTCCGCAGCCGGCTGACCGAGGCGAACGGGATCGCCACCGTGAAGCTGGGCCTGGAACTCGGCGAGGTGCGCGAGGCGCGACAGGCCGTCGAGCTGGCCATGGGGACCTTCGTCGGCTTTCTGCGGGTGTTCCTAGGCGCCCGCTGGCAGCCGGTGTCCGTGTGCTTCACGCACGGCGCACCCAGTGAGCCGGCGGCCCACCGTCGCTACTTCGGGCCCGTGGTGGAATTCGACCGGGAATTCAACGGAATCGTCCTCTGCACCACCGAACTCGACACCCCCAACAAAATGGCGGACCCCCTGCTGCGCGGCTATGCCCGCCAGTACTTCGAGTCCCTCGCGGTGACCGCGGACGCCACCGAGCTGGACCGGGTGCGGGAGCTGATCGAGGTCCTGCTGCCGACCGGGCGCTGTTCGATCGAGCAGGTCGCGGGCAGTCTCGGCGTCGACCGCAGGACCGTTCACCGGCATCTGACCGCATCCGGCGAGACGTTCTCCTCGCTCGTCAACGCCACACGCACCCAGCTCGCCGAGCAGCTGGTGGCGAACCCGCGCCGCTCCCTGACGGAGATCTCCGGCCTGCTCGGCTTCTCGGCCCCCAGTGCCTTCTCCCGATGGTTCCGCGACCGGTTCGGCACCAGTGCGCGCGAGTGGCGCGCCTGCCGGGCGGCCGAGGCGCCTGTCCCCAACTGACAAGTCTCCTGTCACCTCGGGTAAAGCGCGGCGCGTAACCCGCTCCTAACGTGGCGGTAACGCAAGGGACACCACGGCTTCGCCCGGTAACACCCTTGCGGAGCACGCGAGTCGGGTCCGTTGGAGTTCGGTTTCCAGCGGCCTGTCCGCCGCATCCGCCTACCAGGAGATGACCCCATGCACTTCCTCGATGACTCCCTGCTGCCCGAGAACCAGGAGAAGCTGGTCATCCAGGCCGCTCCCTACGGCCCGGAGTGGCTGCCCGGTGACGCCGACGACCTCCCCCTGACCATGGACGAGCACGTGCAGGCGGCGGTCGACTGCTACAACGCCGGAGCCACCGTGCTCCACATCCACGCACGTGAACTGGACGGCCACGGCTCCAAGCGCATGTCCATGTTCAACGAACTGCTCGGGCGGCTGCGCGAGGCCGTACCGGACATGGTCCTCCAGATCGGGGGTTCCATCTCGTTCGCCCCCGAGGACGAGGGCGCCGACGCGAAGTGGCTGAGCTACGACACGCGCCACCTGCTCGCCGAGCTCACCCCGCGCCCCGACCAGGTGACGATCGCCATCAACACCAGCCAGATGAACATCGTCGAGATCATGTCGGAGGAAGACCTGGCCGGCACCTCCATCGCCAAGCCCGACTACTACCAGGCCTACCGCGAGATGGTCGTCGAGGCGGGACCCGACTTCTACCTCGAACACCTGAAGCGCCTGCACGCGAACGACATCCAGCCGCACTTCCAGCTCGCCACCCTGGCACAGCTGGAGACCGTCGAGCGGCTGATCCGCAGCGGTGTGTACACCGGCCCGCTGGTCCTCAACTACGTAGCGATCGGCGGCGGGTTCGCCGGGCGCCACCCCGCCGACCTGATCGAGTTCGTCCGCCGCGTCCCCGACGGCGCGGTCCTCACGATCGAGTCCTCGATGCGCGCGGTCGCCCCGATGAACGCCGTTGCCATCGCCCTCGGGGTGCACGTCCGCGTGGGCAACGAGGACAACCTGTGGGCCCGCAAGGGCGAGCCCATGAGCTCCGTGCGGCAGGTAGAGCAGATGGTACGGATCGCCGACGCCCTCGGCCGCGACATCGCGAGCGGCGCGGAGGCCAAGAAGATCTACCACCTGGGCGAGTACTACGAGGACAGCGACCAGACCCTGGCCCGGCTCGGCATGGTGCCCAACCGGCGTCCCGGACAGCGTGGCTTCATGCTCCGCGAAACCGCCCGCTGACCACCGCCGAACGAAGAGAGCATCCCGTGGCACACGCCATCCGCTTCCACGAGACCGGCGGCCCCGACGTCCTGCGCCAGGAGCGCGTCACCGTCGGCGATCCGGGCCCCGGCGAGGTCCGCGTCCGGCACGAGGCCGTCGGACTCAACTTCGCCGACACCTACTTCCGCACCGGCCTGTACCCGGCCCCGCTGCCCGCGGGCCTCGGAGTCGAGGCAGCCGGTGTCGTCGAGGCCGTCGGCGGGGGAGTCACCCACGTCACCGAGGGCGACCGCGTCACGTACACCGGCAGCCCGCTCGGCGCGTACAGCACCGAACGGATCATGCCCGCCGACTCGCTCATCCGGCTGCCGGACGGCATCGACTGCGAGACCGCGGCCGCGATGACGATGCGTGGCCTCACCGCCGCGTATCTGCTGCGCCGGATCCATCCGCTGAAGCCCGGTGACACGATCCTGCTGCACGCCGCCGCGGGCGGCGTCGGCCTGATCGTCAGCCAGTGGGCGAAGCTGCTCGGCCTCACCGTGATCGGCACGGTCTCCACCGAGGAGAAGGCCGAACTCGCCCGGGCCCACGGCTGCGACCACACCATCCTGTACCGCCGTGAGGACGTCGCCGAGCGGGTGCGGGAGCTGACCGACGGGGTCGGTGTCCCCCTGGTCCTGGACAGCATCGGCAAGGACACCGTCGCCGCGTCCATGGCCGCGCTGCGCCCCCGCGGCCTGCTGGTCTGCTTCGGCACGGCGTCCGGCGTGCCGCCGCTGGACGCGATGCAACTCGCCATCCACGGATCGCTGTTCGTGACCCGCCCCGCGCTGGCCGACTACATCGCCGACCCTGCGGAGCGCGACGTGCTGGCCGGCGAGCTGTTCGGCCACGTCGCCGCCGGACGGATCCGGATCCGTATCAACCAGCGCTACGTGCTCGGCGACGCCGTGGCCGCGCACCGCGCACTGGAATCGGGCCGCACCACGGGTTCGTCCGTGCTCATTCCCTGATCCAGCGAGTTCGCTGCCGCCCCCGAACTCCCTGATCCCGCGAGGATCCCGCGAGTTCCTGGCCCCCGAACTCCCTGATCCCGCCGAGTTCCCTGACTTCCTCCACTTCTCCGACGAGTCCCGCTGAGTTGCCCCAGGAGAGCGCACATGACGCACACCTCCGCCCGAACCCGCATCCACGCCGAACCGCTGACCTGCACCCTCGGAGCCGAGCTGCACGGTGTCCAACTCGGCGACGCCGCCCGGGACGACGCCCTCTTCGCCGAGATCAAACAACTCCTGCTCCGGCACAAGGTGCTGTTCCTGCGCGACCAGGACATGACCCGCGCCGAGCACGTCGCGTTCGCCTCCCGCCTCGGCCCGCTGGAGGACCACCCGGTTCTGGGCAGCGACCCCGACCATCCCGGCCTCGTTCGCATCTACAAGGACCTGGACAGCAAGCCGGAACACTACGAGAACGCCCTGCACTGCGACGCGACCTGGCGCGAGCACCCTCCCATGGGCGCGGTACTGCGCTGCGTCGAGACGCCCGAGGTGGGCGGCGACACGATCTGGGTCGACATGGCAGAGGCCTACCGCAGGCTCCCCGACCACATCCGCGCGCAGATCGCGGACCTGCGCGCCCGGCACAGCATCGAGGCGAGCTTCGGCGCGGTCATGACGACGGACCAGCGCCACCGGCTCAAGGCCCGATACCCGGACCCCGAGCACCCGGTGGTCCGCACCCACCCGGAGACCGGGGAGAAGATCCTGTTCGTCAACGCCTTCACCACCCACCTCGTCAACCACCACACCCCGCAGAACGTGCGGTTCGGCCAGGACCACGCCCCCGGCGCGAGCCTCCTGCTGAACTACCTGATCAGCCAGGCGGCGATCCCCGAGTACCAGGTGCGCTGGCGCTGGACGCCGAACAGCGTGGCCATCTGGGACAACCGCTCCACCCAGCACTACGCCGTCCAGGACTACTGGCCGGCCGTCCGCAGGATGGAACGAGCCGGCGTCGCCGGTGACCGGCCCTGCTGAGCCGATGAACCGGAACCGCGGTTACGCGTGGCTGGTGTTCGCCCTCAGCTTCGGGCTGCTTCTGTCCGACTACATGTCACGGCAGGTCCTGAACGCCGTGTTCCCTCTGCTGAAGGCCGAATGGGTGCTCTCCGACGCCCAGTTGGGCTCCCTGAGCGGCATCGTCGCCCTGATGGTCGGCCTGCTGACCTTCCCGCTGTCGCTGCTGGCGGACCGCTGGGGCCGGGTCAGGAGCCTGGTCCTGGCCGCGGGGGTGTGGAGCCTGGCGACCCTGGGCTGCGCCTTCGCCGCGAGCTACGGTCAGATGTTCCTGGGCCGCTTCATGGTCGGCGTGGGCGAGGCGGCGTACGGGAGCGTCGGCATCGCGGTGGTGCTGAGCGTGTTCCCGGTGGGCCTGCGGGCCACGCTCTCCGGGGCGTTCATCGCGGGCGGCGCCTTCGGATCCGTACTCGGAGTGTCGATCGGCGGGGTGGTCGCCCAACACCTCGGATGGCGCTGGACATTCGGCGTCATGGGCCTGTTCGGCCTGGTCCTGGCCGCGGTGTACGGCGTCGTCGTGACCGAGCGGAAACTGGCATCCGCCGGCGTCGGCCCCAGCACCGCACCGGGTGCGCGGGACCCGGTGCGCAAGCTGCTGCCGCGGCTGTTCTCCTCCGTCTCCGTGCTGTGCGCCTACGTGGGCAGCGGGCTGCAGATGTTCCTCGCGATGGCGCTGATGGCCTGGATGCCCAGCTACCTCGACCGCTACTACGGCCTGCCACCCGACAAGGCCGGGCTCGCCGCGGGGGTCTTCGCGCTCATCACCGGGATCGGCATGGTGGGCGGCGGCCTGGTCTGCGACCGGCTCGGCCGCAGGAACCGGCACCTGAAGTGGACCGTCGCCGTCTTCTGCAGCGTCGGGTCACTGGTCCTGCTCACGGGAGGATTCCAGCTCCCGCCCAGTGCGGCGCAACTCCTCCTCATCGGTGCGGGAACGCTGTTGTCCAACGCCACCGCGGGACCGGCGGCCGCCATGGTGATGAGCCTGACCCCCGCCGCCGTCGCGGCGACGGCCCTGGCCACGCTCACCCTCGCCAACAGTCTGCTGGGCCTGGCACCGGGCCCGGCGGTGACCGGCATGCTCGCCGACCGCATGGGCCTGCACGCCGCACTCCAGGTGATCCCGCTCGTCTCGGTCGTGGCGGGCCTGGCCTTCGCCCTCGGCAGACGTCACTACGACAAGGGCCTCGTCCCGATCACGGCCGAGGCCGTGGCCCTCAGGAAAACGGAGCTCCAGACATGAACCCCGCCCCCGCGCCCACGGTCGTGATCGTGCCCGGCCTGCGCGACCACGTCTCCGGTCACTGGCAGACGGCACTCGCCGCCCGGCTCCCCGGCGCCGTGACCGTGCCGCCCCTGACAGAGGCCAGGCTCAGCCGCGACGCGCAGGTCGCCACACTCGACGGCGTACTGTCCGGCATCGCCGGACCGGTGGTGCTCGTCGCGCACAGCGCCGGAGTGCTCACCACCGTCCACTGGGCGGCCCGGCACCACCGGCAGGTGCGATTCGCGCTGCTCGCCACTCCACCGGACTTCGACACCCCACTGCCCGACGGCCATCCCGGACCGGAGACCCTGCGCGAGAACGGCTGGCTCCCGACACCCCGGACCCCGCTGCCGTTCCCCAGCATGGTCGCGGCGAGCACGAACGACCCCCTGGCCCGCTTCGAGCGGGTCGCCGAACTGGCCCGCGCCTGGGGCAGCCGGCTGGTCGACCTCGGCCCGGTCGGACACCTCAACCCCGTATCCGGCTATGAGGACTGGCCGCAGGCGATGGACTTCCTCGACGCCGTCGGCTGCCGTACGGCTTCGGAACCCGAGGCGTCGGCATGAGCGCGCCGGCCGGCAACATCGCAGGCTTCCTGCGGTGGCTGGAGACAGAGCGCGGCCTGTCGTTCACCGGCTACGAGGCACTGTGGCGGTGGAGCACCGACGACCTCGCGGCCTTCTGGTCGGCGGTGTGGGAGTACTACGGCCTGGACGCCGTCAGCCACTACGACGAGGTGCTCGCCGACGCGGCGATGCCCGGCGCGACCTGGTTCACCGGAGCACGGCTGAACTTCGCGCGGCAGTGCCTCGCTCACGCCACCGACGCACGTCCCGCACTCATCGCCGTGTCCGAGACCGGCGAGCCCGTGGAGACCTCGTGGGACCGGCTCGCCGACGAAGTGGCGGGCGTGGCCGCCGCCCTGCGCGAGATGGGAGTGGGCCCCGGGGACTGCGTCGCCGGTTATCTGCCGAACATCCCGCAGGCCGTGGTGGCCCTCCTGGCCACGGCCGCCGTCGGCGCCACCTGGACGGTCTGCTCGCCCGACTTCGGCACGCCGAGCGTCATCGCCCGGCTGCGGCAGGCGCGGCCGACGGTCCTGGTGGCAGCGGACGGCTACCGCTACGGGGGGAAGGAGTACGACCGGCGCCCGCACGTCGCGGAGATCCTGGACGGCCTGCCCACGGTCCGCCATCTGGTCGCCGTCGACCGCCTGTACGTGTCCGGGGCCGGTCCGGCCTGGCCGGGGCGGACGGATGCGACCCGGCACGGGTGGACCGAACTGGCCGACCGCAGGGCCCGGCCGGTCTTCGCCGACGTCCCGTTCGACCACCCGCTGTGGATCCTGTGGTCCTCGGGGACCACCGGCGTGCCGAAGGGCATCGTGCACGGCCACGGCGGCATAGTCGTCGAACTGCTCAAGGCGCTCGGGCTCGGCGTCGACCTGCGCGCGGACGACCGCTACCTCTTCCACACCTCCACCAGCTGGATGGTGTGGAACTTCATGGTCGGGGGGCTGCTGCACGGAAGCACGCTCGTCCTGTACGACGGCAGCCCAGCCCATCCCGACATCAACGGGGTCTGGCGGACCGCCGAACGCACTGGCGCCACGGTGGTCGGCGTCGGCGCCGCCTATCTGACAGCGGCGGAGAAGGCGGGCGCCCGCCCGGCGGCCGGGACGGACCTCGGTGCGGTGCGGACCATCCTGCAGACCGGCTCGGCGATGCCCGACAGCACCTGGCACTGGGCCCGCGACCGCCTCGCCCCCGGTGCCCGGCTCCAGTCGATCTGCGGCGGCACCGACATCTGCTCCGTCCTGGCCGGCGGCTCCCCGCTGCTGCCGGTGCGCACGGGCCGGATCTCGGGGCCCGCTCTGGGCGTCGCCCTCGCCTCCTGGGACGCCACGGGGCAGCCGCGTGTGGGGCAACAGGGCGAACTGGTGGTCACGGCCCCCCTGCCGTCGATGCCGCTGCACTTCGTCGACGACCCCGACGGTGAGCGCTACAAGCGCAGTTACTTCGACGTCTATCCGGGCGTCTGGCGGCACGGCGACTGGGTCACCGTCGATGCCGACCTCTCCGTCGCGGTGGCGGGACGCTCCGACTCCACGCTCAACCGCATGGGCGTACGGATGGGCTCGGCCGACCTCTACGCCGTCGTCGAGCGGTTGCCGCGAGTCGCGGACAGCCTCGTCATCGGCGCCGAACTTCCCGACGGCCGCTACTACATGCCGCTCTTCGTGGTGCCCGCGGCAGGGGAGCGGTTCGACGACTCCCTGCGCGACGAGATCGTCGGCGCCATCAGACAGAGTCTGTCGCCCCGGCACGTCCCGGACGCCGTCGTCCCCGTCGAGGCCGTGCCCCGCACCCTCACGGGCAAGAAGCTGGAGGTCCCGGTGAAACGCATCCTCCAGGGCGCCCGCGTCACCGAGGTCAGTGCGGAAGGCGCCGTGACCCGGCCCGACATGCTGGCCTGGTTCGCCGGATTCGCCGACCGGCTGGCCTCGGGCCGGGGCGAGGGGCGGTAGGGATCCCACCCTGACGGCAGGACCCTCCGGCGGGGCCATGGGTTTCGTCAAGGCAATGGGCTGCGCTCCGGTGGGGTTCGGGGCGACGCCGGCCGGTCGCGGTTCTGGGTCCCGGCCCGCCGGCACCGCCTCGTCCCGAGTCGCCGCAGTTCTGACACTCGGTCACGGACATGGCCCCTGAGCTGCGGTTGGTGTGATCCAATGCCGTTTCTTGGAACCGAAGTTGCTGAGACAGAACCTGGACATTTACAGGATCATTTCAGGATCGACTCGGCCCTAGTGTTGTCGGTGTCAGCAGGAAACACCGCAACTCAAAGCCGCTGGAGATCATAATGCGTTCGCGTCTCGCCGCCCGTTCCGCCCGTCTCGTCCTGGCCGCCGCGGCGGTGACGGCCCTCGCCGCCACCGCCACCGCCTGCGGCCCCGAGGACACCACGGACACCGGCAGCTCCGCGGCCCCCTCCACCGTCGCCTCCGACGGCAGCGGCGGGAGTGACAGCTCCTCCAGCGACAGCCCCTCCGCCGGCGACTCCTCCACCGGCGGCTCCAGCTCCACCGGCGGTTCCAAGTCCACCGGCGGTTCCACCGGCAAGACCGGCTCCGACGACGGCGAGAAGAGCGGCTACGGGCAGGCCTGCGGCACCAACGACCTGGATCTCACGCTCACCTCGGAGTCCCAGGCCGGCGGCTACTACCTCGTCACCGCCAAGGCCAAGTCGGGGATCACCTGCTACCTGGACGTCAACACCCCCAGCGTCTCCTTCGGCTCCGGTGCCGACGGCGTCGCCTCCCCCGTCGGACAGGGGGGCGAAGACCCCATCAAGCTCACCGGCTCCAACGTCGCGTACGCCGGCATCAGCCCCAAGACCACCAACAACAATGACGGCAAGGAATTCGAGAACGTCATCATCGCCACCACCGACGACGACCCCAACCCCGCCGAGCTCAAGCTCCCCGAGGCCGCCAACGTCGACAAGCCCATCGTCACCAACTGGGCCACCAACAGCTCCGAGGCCATTCCCCGCATTGTCTGACGGACCGGACCGGCATTGTCGTCAACAGCGGGGGAGCGCCACGCCGGCCCCGAAGGCTGCAGGCCCGTTCCGGAGCCACGGAGAAGACGGCGGCGGGGGCTACCGGGGAGGCACGAGGGCGTACCGCGTCTCCTGCGGGACGTGTGAGGTGTCGCGGCGGGCCAGCAACCAGTACAGGATCGCGGGCACCGCCAGACCCACCATCCAGGAGATGTCCGCGCCGCCCAGCGGATCCACCAGCGGGCCCGTGCAGAAGTGCGTCGCGAGGAACGGGAGCTGGGCGAGGATGCCCACCCCGTAGACCGTGAGGGCGTCCCGGCGCCAGGCGCCGTAGCGTCCCCCCGGGTCGGACAGCGCCGGGATGTCGTACCGCTCCCGTGAGATCAGGTAGTAGTCGACCAGGTTGATCGCCGACCACGGCGTGAAGAACGTCAGCAGGAACAGCAGGAAGTCCTTGAAGGACGTCAGGAAGCTGTCCTTGCCCAGGAGCGCCACCATTGTTCCCGCCACCATGATCACCGCGATGTACGCGGCACTGCCGCGCGGCGACAGTGTCTTCTGGCCGCGGAATCCGCTGATGCCGGTCACCATCGACATGAAGCCGCCGTAGGTGTTGAGCACGTTGATGGTCAGCTTGCCGAACGCGATCACGAAGTACAGGAACGACGCGATCAGGCCCGCACCGCCCAGGCCGACCACGTATCCGACCTGGTTGGCGAGGAACGCGTCCCCCGCGCTCGCCGCCACGAGCACCCCGAACGTCATCGACCACTGCGAGCCGATGGCCGACCCGGACAGGGTCCACCAGAAGGTGGCCCGGCCCGACGTCGTACGCGGCAGACAGCGCGAGTAGTCCGCGACGTACGGCCCGAAGGCGAGCTGCCAGGTTGCCGAGAGCGACACCGCGAGCAGGAACACCGGCAGATCGAAGTGCGCGTCGCCGAGCAGCGCCGACAGGTCCACGCGGTCCAGGAGGCGGATGCTCAGGTAGATGAAGGCCGGCGCGCAGACCACGCTCGCTGGATCATCTGGGGCAGGCCGAGCCTCGGGCCCTGCGCGGAGTGCAGGGCCATGACGGCGCCGCCGAGCAGATTGCCCAGCAGGAGGCCGGCCACCGACCACACCACGTCGCCGCCGAAGACGACGGCGAGCGCGCCGGTGACGACTGCGGTGATCTGCAGGTTCGCGCCGAGCCAGAGGGTGAACTGACTGAACGCGGTCCCGTGCCGTTCGCCGTCCGGGACGACGTCGATGGAGCGCCGCTCCACCAGGTCTTCAGCTGCCATGACTTGGTTACCCGGCCTCTCGTTGGTGTGCCCTGCGGTGCGGCAGTGGCCGCTACTTGATCCCGTGCCGCGCCGCCCAGTCGCTCGCGACGTCCTCCGGGTCCTTCTTGTCCTTGTCCACCAGGCGGTTGAGCTCGGTGAGGTCCTCGGTCGTCAGCGCGCTGCCGAGCCGGGCGAGCGCCTTACGGACCGTCGAGTCGGCCTTGCGGTCGGCGATGAGCGGGACGATGTGCTGGCCGGGGACCAGGTTCTTGGGGTCGGTGAGGACGACCCAGTGCTCGGCGGCGATGTCGGTGTCCGTGGTGAAAAGGTTCGCGACGTCCACGTCACCCTTCTTCAGGGCGCCCTGGACCAGCGGTCCCGAGGAGTCCAGGGACTTGAACTCCTTGAACTCCACGCCGTACACGTCCTTGAGGCCCACTGCTCCCACCGTGCGCTTCTTGACCTCGGGGGCCGCGCCGATGACGAGCTTCCCGTTGTGCCGGGCGAGATCGGCGAGGGACGTGAGACCGTACGTGTCGGCGGTTTCCCGGGTGACGACGAACGCGTCGGAGTCCTCGGCCCGGCCGTGGGGCAGGATCTGCAGGCCGTTCGGCAGGGCCATGGCGAGGGCGTTCTGCATGTCGCGGCTGTCCGGGCGTTGCGTCAGCGGGACATGCGGCTCGACCCGGCGTTGCCCGTCGGCCGGGCCTTCGGGCTGGCGGATGCGGTGCTCGACGCGGAGCTGGCCGACCGGCCGCTGACGGACGATGTGACAGCTGCGGCCGGGCTGCTCGACCGGTTCGCCGAACTGTGGCTGGAGCTCGGGTCGGGGAGCGGAAAGGCCCCCGGTGGCCGGGGTGTTGTGCGGCGGACGTCATGAGTGACAGTCCTCCGGCATCCGGGGCGCGATCGCGGCGAAGAGGCTGACGGGCGGTCCGCTGTACGACGACGGCCCGGCCGCGGGGAGCCCGTGAGGCGCACCGGTTCCCATGGCCTGTGAATGAAAGTGGTTGCTCCTGAGTTTCGGCGTGTCCAGCGGATTCCGGGCGGTTGGCTCACCGGCCGAAGAGCGGCTCGGGATGCCTTCGCGGCCGGGCGACTGCTGCATGTCCTCGTTGAACAGTTCCGTGCGACGCGACGCGGAGCGGCACGTTGAGCTTGCGGTCGTTGACGGTTCGAAGGGGGATACCTTCTACGCTGCCGACCGGGCAGATTTTCTTAGGGGCCTGGCGGGTCGTCAACGGCGAGACCGGCACCGTGCTGACCTCCGGCAGCGGTGCGGGAGCCATCACCTTCCCCCGGACCTCCCTGCGCAAGATCACGTTCGAGATCACCGGCTCGACCGGCACCCCGAAGATCGCCGAGTACGAGACCTACGCCGGGCAGCGGCATCGGCGCCGCGGCCGTCAGCCGCTTGCACCCGGTGCCAGGAAGGGCGCCGAGCCCCGTCACCTGCTGTTGATCACCCGGAGTCGGAGGCCGTCGGATGTGGCGGCCCCCGGCCCCGGGCGGGCGAGGCCCGGCCGGGGCCCATATCGCCCCCGCGTCGACGGCCCGCTGGGCAGGCTCACGTGGTGAGTGGATCACGATCCCCGATGCGCGCGAACTTGGGAGAAAGGGCTCCCGGACGCGTCTTGACCGTGTAGAGAGCGAGTTCACGGGGGGTTACCGGCGGATGCCGGGACGCCTCCCGGTGCCGCTGTGGGTTCTGCGGTGGGAGGGCATTAGGTTGACCGGGAAAGGTCTCGGCAGCCGGACTCGTGATGGGGGCGAGCATGACCATGCTAAAAGGAACCAATGTTCCAGTGGCGGCCCAGGCCGTGCGCGTCGAACTGGGGTGGCGCACCGCCCCCGGGACACCGGACGTGGACGCCTCGGCGCTCCTTCTCCTCGGTTCGGGAAAGGTACGCAGCGACGCGGACTTCGTCTTCTACAACCAGCCGGGCCACGCGTCCGGTGCGGTGAGCCACGAGGGCAAGCGGGTCGCCGGCGGTGCGACCACCGACACCCTGGCCGTCGATCTGGCACGGGTGGAGCCCGTCGTCGACCGTATCGTGCTGGCCGCCTCGTCGGACGGCGGCACGTTCGGCCGGGTGACAGGGCTGTACGTACGGATCATGGACACGGCGAACGGCTCCGAGCTGGCCCGGTTCGACAGCGCCGACGCCACGGTCGAGACCGCCTTCATCCTCGGTGAGCTCTACCGGCGCCAGGGCTCCTGGAAGTTCCGGGCCGTGGGCCAGGGATACGGGACCGGACTCGAAGGCCTTGCCACGGACTTCGGGATTTCCGTCGATGAACCACAGCAGCCGCGAACAGCCCCTCAGCCCCAAACGCCTCCGCAACCCCAACAGCCCAACCCGGCGACACGGGTTGCCTCCATGCCGCCACCGCAGCCGGCCGCCGCCCCGATGACGCCTCCCGCCCCTCCCGTACCCCCCGCACCTCCTGTCACCCAGCCCGTCCGGCTCACCAAGGTGACGCTGACCAAGGAAGCGCCGTCGGTCTCGCTCGCGAAGCAGGGCGGCACTTCGGGATCCATGCGCGTCAATCTCAACTGGGAGGTGCGCAAGCAGTTCAAGGGGTGGGGCAGCAAACTCGGCCGGGCCGTGGCGAACCACGCGGATCTCGACCTTGACCTCTGTGCTCTCTACGAACTGACCGACGGACGCAAGGGAGTGGTCCAGGCGCTCGGAAACGCCTTCGGCGCCCTTCAGCAGCCGCCGTACATCCACCTCGACGGCGACGACCGGACCGGCGCCGTCGCCTCCGGCGAGAACCTGACCATCAACCTCGACCAGAAGGCCAGGATCCGCCGGATCCTGATCTTCGTCACCATCTACGAAGGGGCCCGGAGCTTCGCCGATCTGCACGCGACGGTGACCCTTCAGCCCCAGCACGGCGCCGCGATCGACTTCTCGCTCGACGAGTGCACCGTCCCGTCCACGGTCTGCGCACTCGCCCTCATCAGCAACAACGGGGGCGACTTCACCGTGCAGCGAGAAGCCCGCTACCTCGTGCCGCAGCGCGGAGTGAGCCCGCAGCGCACCATCGACCAGGCCTACGGCTGGGGCATGAACTGGACCCCCGGCCGCAAGTGAGCCTGCCGTTCACCGGTCCGGTGCGGCCTCGGGACGGGCGTACGTACGCCCCTTCCAGGCCGCACCGCGGCCCCGGTAGTGCTGCACCGCCGAATCGACCGTCATCAGCAGGTACAGCAGTGCGGTGAACGGCAGCAGCGGTGCCAGCCACAGGGACTGCCGGTAGTAACCCAGCACCGGCATGTACGTCCCGGCCATCACGCCCCAGGCGACGCCACCCGCCCAGGCGGCCGCCGGATCGCCGCCCAGCAGTCCCGCCACGAGCGTCACGGGCGGCGCGAGGTAGACGAGCGCGAGCCCCAGCACCGTGCCGAGCAGCAGCAGCGGGCTGTGCCGCAGCTGGGCGTACGCGCTCCGGGAGATCATCTGCCACAGGTCGGCCAGGCACGGATACGGCCGCACACTGTCCACCCGGTCCGCGAGCCCCAGCCAGATCCGGCCGCCGCTGCGCTGCACCGCACGGGCCAGCGACACATCGTCGATCACCGCCTGCCGGATCGACTCCGGCACCCGCGCCCGTACCGCGGCCTCGGTCCGCACCAGTACGCAGCCGCCCGCGGCCGCCGCCGTCCGCGCCCCCGCCCGGTTCACCCACCGGAACGGGTAGAGCTGCGAGAAGAAGTAGACGAAGGCCGGTACGACGAGCCGTTCCCAGGTGCTCTCCACCCGCAGCCGCGCCATCTGCGAGACCAGATCGAACCCGCCCGACCCGGCGGCCGCCACCAGTTCCCGCAGGCTGTCCGGCTCGTGCGCGATATCGGCATCCGTGAGCAGCAGGTACTCCGGGTCCCGGGCCCGTGCCAGCGCCATGCCGTGCCGCACGGCCCAGAGCTTGCCCGTCCAGCCGGGCCGGGGCTCCCCGGGCGACGTGACGGTCACCGGCAGTCCTCCGTACCGGACGGACAGCGCACGGGCGAGATCCCCGGTGCCGTCCGTGCTGCAGTCGTCGACCAGGAAGATCTCGGCCCTTCCCGGATAGTCCTGCGCCAGCAGCGACGGCAGGCTCACCGGGAGCATGTCCGCCTCGTCCCGTGCGGGGACGACGATCGCGACGGACGGCCAGTGCGCGGGGGCCGGGCGGTCCGGCAGCCGCTGGTCCGTCCGCCAGAAGAACCCCTGCCCCAGCAGCAGCCACACCCACGCGGCGAGTGAACCCACGGCGATCCAGACAATGGCGGTCATTGGCCGAAGTCTGCCCCACTGAGTGGGGACCGCAAGGGTGGTCGACTATGGTGACCGGGTGAAGATCGCGCTCATGGACTCCGGAATCGGCCTGCTCGCCGCCGCCGCCGCAGTACGCCGGCTGAGGCCGGACGCCGATCTGGTGCTCTCCTCCGACCCCGACAGCATGCCCTGGGGTCCGCGCACCCCCGAAGACGTGACGACCCACGCGCTCGCGGTGGCACGCGCGGCCGCCGCCCACCGGCCCGACGCACTGATCGTGGCCTGCAACACCGCCTCCGTGCACGCGCTGGCGGCCCTGAGGGCGGAGCTCGAACCCGCCCTGCCGGTCATCGGCACCGTCCCCGCGATCAAGCCGGCCGCGGCAGCCGGCGGCCCGTTCGCGATCTGGGCCACGCCGGCGACCACGGGCAGCCCGTACCAGCGCGCACTCATCAGGGACTTCGCCGGCTCCGCGGCCGTCACCGAGGTCCCCTGCCCCGGTCTCGCCGACGGCGTGCAGTACGCGGACGAAGCGGGGATCGACCGGGCCCTCGCCGCGGCCGCCGCACTCACCCCGCCCGACGTACAGGCCGTCGTGCTGGGCTGCACCCACTACGAACTGGTCGCCGAGCGCATCCGCGACGCCGTGCGGCAGCCGGGCCGGCCCCCCGTGGTCCTGCACGGCTCCGCCGGAGCCGTCGCGGCCCAGGCACTGCGCCGGATCGGGGCCGTACCCGCTCCGTCGGCCGAACCGGGCGCCGGACTCGTCGTGCTCCTCGGCGGCGGCGAGTCCGAGATGCCCGAAGCCGCTCTGGCCTACCCGGAAGGGCTTCGGCTCGCGGTGGTCAGCCCCGCCCGCTGACCGTCCGACGACCCGACGGGAGCCGTTGGACCCGTTCCGCCGCGCGGTTTCTTCAGTACGCTGCTTGGCATGAGGGACCATCCCCGAGAACCGAGGCCCACCGGAGCCGACTCCCACTCGGCGGTCTGGACCGGCCGGGCCACCAACCGGACCCAGTGGGTGCTCGCCGCGGCAGGCGCCGCCTGTCTGGCGCTCGGCATCCAGCTCGCCGTGAGCTCCACCTGGACCTCCGGCATCGTGCCGCTGCTGATGTCGGTGATCGGCTGCATGGCGGCCGGACTGCTGATGCTCTTCGGCACGCTCGCCTTCGTGAACGTGGCCGTGCGGGTCGATGGCGACGCCCTCGAAGTGCGCTGCGGCCACATGGGACTGCCGCGCCGCCGGATCCTGCTCACCCATGTGGTGGGCGCGGAGTTCGTGCCCCGGGTCACGCCGCGTCAGTGGGGCGGGTGGGGCTACCGCTGGCGCCCCGATCAGGGCACCGCGGTGGTCGTGCGACGGGGCGAGGGCCTGGTGCTCCGGCTCGGCGACGGCAGGACCTTCACGGTGACGGTGGATGACGCGGAGGCGGGCGTCCGGTTCATCCGTGAGCGGCTGCACCTGCCGGCCACCGGCGCACCGGCCGGAGCCTGAGACCCCGCACCGATGCCCCGGCCGGAGCCTCAGGCACCGTCCCCGACCTGTTGCAACCGTTCCGTCCCGAGGTCGCGAGTCGGCCCGCCGTCCCCGATCGGCCGTCTGGCTGACGCCAGCCCGGCGAGCAGACCGGCCCCGGCCGTCACCGGCGTGAAGCTCAGCGCGTTTCCGACACCGGACAGCGCGGCCAGTGCGGTGAGCGCGGCACCGGCGGTCAGGACGACCGGGGTGCCGCGCGGCGAGCGATACAGCACGTACAGCAGCCAGCCGAACGCGGCCCCCAGCAGCAGTACCCCCACCACCCCCTGCTCCGCTGCCTGCTGCAGCGGCGCCGAGTGCGGTTTGCCGTCGGAGTGGAGAGTCTGCTGCGCGGTGGGGCTCAGCTCGGCGAAGCGGTCGGGGCCGATGCCGCGTACCGGGTGCTGCCCGGCCAGTCGCGCGGCGTCCTGCCAGAGCTGCACCCGGTTCCGGGTGAGCTGGCCCTCCAGGGAGACCGTGAGCCCGTCGGGCAGCACGTCCTCGGCCACTGCCCAGGAGACACCGACGACCAGACCGGTGGCCAGGGCGAGCCCGGCGAGAGCGGGCAGCCGACGGCGCATCCTGGCCGAGGCCAGTGAGCACAGCAGCACTCCCAGCGCCGCCGCGCACCCCGCCACCGAGCCGAGGGCGAGGGAGGCGCAGGCCGCCCCCAGGGCCAGCAGCCGCAGAGTGAACCGCAGGGAGTCCCGGCGGGCCGCGGCCGCCGCGCAGCAGGCGGCCCCGGCCGCGAGTACCAGCAGCCCGGCGCCCGCCCCGGTGTGTCCGGGCGCGGTGTCCATCGTGGCCGTGGCGCCGGGCACACCGTCGCGCCAGAGCAGCGCCATGACGAGGGCGGCCAGCGCGGCGACCGTCGCGGCGGCCACCGGCAGCAGCGTTCCGCAGATGCGCCCGCAGGCGAAACCCGCCGCCACGGCGAGGAGAGCCAGCAGCACGCCCTCCGGCCGGGTCTCCCGGCCCGCCGCACTGATCAGGGACCAGATCGCGCAGGCGGCGAGAATCACCGCTCCGGCAGCGTCGGACGCGGTGCCGCCCGCCGGCCCTCGTTCTGTGGATGAAGTCATCACGTCCGCCCCCGGCCTGTGACGGTCCCGTGCGCGACGGCCGGATCCGGCCGGTCGGCGGGGGACTGGCGCACAGATTAACGGCCCCGGCGGGCATATGTGCAGAAGATGCGGAGAAACGATCCGGCGGTGAGGATTCCGCCACCAGGACAGGGCTGCCGGGCGCACAGCCGGCCACCGTAGACTCCGCCTGGTGAGCACCACCATCGCCCCGGTCGGCGACCCGCAGCAGCCTGCCTCCGTCCCCCGAGCGAGGCGCCTGCTGCCTCGGCTCGCCCGCCCCTGCGCAGCCGTGCTCTCCGGGCTGATGCTGTACGCGAGCTTCCCGCCCAGGCCCCTGTGGTGGCTGGTTCTGCCCGGGTTCGCGCTGCTCGGCTGGGTGCTGTTCGAGCGCAGGCTCCGCGCCGCGTTCGGGCTCGGTCTGCTCGCCGGACTGGGCTTCATGCTGCCGTTGCTGCACTGGACCGGCGAAGAGGTCGGCCCGGTGCCGTGGCTGGCCCTGGCAGCCGCCGAGGCACTCTTCATCGCGGTGGGCTGCATCGGCATCTCCGCCGTGTCCCGGCTCGCCGGCTGGCCGTTCTGGGCGGCCGCGGTCTGGGCACTGGACGAGGCGGTACGGGCCAGGGTGCCGTTCGGCGGCTTCCCCTGGGGCAGGATCGCCTTCGGCCAGGCCGACAGCGTGTTCCTGCCGCTCGCGGCGCTCGGCGGCACACCGCTGCTCTCCTTCGCCGTGGTGCTGTGCGGCTTCGGGCTCTTCGAGGCGGTGCGCCGGTTCCGAATCCACCGTGCCACCGGTGAACTGCCTCGCCTGGCCGCCGCGGCGACCGCGGCTGCCGTGCTGGTGCCGGTCGCGGCGGCGCTCGCGTCGCTGCCGCTGGTGGACGACTCGGCCGAGGACGGCACCGCGACCGTCGCCGCGATCCAGGGCAACGTGCCGCGGCTCGGCCTCGACTTCAACTCCCAGCGCCGCGCCGTCCTGGACAACCACGCGAACCGTACGGAGCAGCTCGCCCGGGACGTGAAGGCGGGCAAGGTGCCGCAGCCCGACTTCGTCCTGTGGCCGGAGAACTCCTCCGACCTCGACCCCTACCGCAACGCCGACGCGAGGATCGTGATCGACGACGCGGTGAAGGCGATCGGGGTGCCGACCGTCGTCGGCGCGGTCGTCGAGCCCGACACCGGGAACCTGCGCAACACCCTCATCCAGTGGGACCCGGACAAGGGCCCGGTGGCCACGTACGACAAGCGCCATATCCAGCCGTTCGGCGAGTACATGCCGATGCGTTCCTTCGTGCGCGTCTTCAGCTCGGACGTGGACCGGGTGCAGCGTGACTTCGGACCGGGCAAGAAGGTCGGCGTCTTCGACCTCTCCGGCACCTACGTCGGGCTCGTCACCTGCTACGAGGCCGCGTTCGACGACGCCGTACGCGACACGGTCGAGCACGGGGCCCAGCTGATCGCGGTCCCCAGCAACAACGCGACCTTCGGCCGCAGCGAGATGACCTACCAGCAGCTGGCCATGTCCCGGGTACGCGCGGTGGAGCACAGCCGGTCCGTCGTCGTCCCGGTCACCAGCGGCGTCAGCGCGGTCATCCGCCCCGACGGCACCGTCGTCCAGAAGACGAAGATGTTCACCCCGGACGCACTGGTGGACGAGGTGCCGCTGCGGTCCTCGCTGACCCCCGCGACCCGGATGGGACCGCTGCCCGAAGGGGTGCTGTCCCTGCTCGCCGTCATCGGCCTCGGCTGGGTGGCCGCGCGGGCGGTACGGGTGCGCCGCGGCCGCTGAGCGGCTCCGCGCGCCACGTAGGGTCGGCTCATGGCAATTCCTGACTTCATCCGCGAGATCCGCGCCACAGCGGGTCAACAGTTGCTCCTGCTGCCCGGCGTCACCGCCGTCGTTTTCGACGACGAGGGCAGAGTGCTGCTCGGACGGCGTGCGGACACCGGTAAGTGGTCGGTCATCGGAGGCATTTGCGAGCCGGGGGAGCAGCCGGCGACGACGGCGGAGCGCGAGGTGTACGAGGAGACGGCGGTGCACTGCGTGGCGGAGCGCGTGGTGCTGACCCAGGCACTGCCGCCCATGCAGTACGAGAACGGCGACCGGTGCCAGTACCTGGACGTCACCTTCCGCTGCCGGGCCACCGGCGGCGAGGCCCGGGTCAATGACGACGAGTCGCTGGAGGTGGGCTGGTTCGGTGTCGACGCCCTGCCGCCGCTGGAGGAGTTCGCGCTCCTGCGCATCAAGCAGTCGCTGACGGACGGACCCACCTGGTTCGAGGCCACCGACTCGCACTGAACGCGACGGACCGAACCGGGACGGGGCCGAGAACGGCTTCCGTCCCGGTCCGGAACACCGGCCGGATCAACGGGGTCGCGGCTCGGATGCGTGGACCCCGGATGTTCGGGCGGGAGTTGTGGCCCGGCGTGTGCGGTTGTGGCACAGTCGGGCCGTGGACGCACTGAGGCCCCAGGACCCCGCGCGCATAGGCGCCTACCAACTGCTCGCCCGCCTCGGCGCGGGCGGTATGGGGCAGGTGTATCTCGGCCGGTCGCCCGGTGGACGACTGGTGGCAGTCAAGGTCATCCGTGACGAGATAAGCGATCACCCCGACGCGCTGGCCCGGTTCCGGCGCGAGGCCGCGACCGTCGAGACCGTGCGCAGCGCGTACACCGCCCAGTTGATCGAGGCGTCGCTCGACACGTCCCCCTACTGGCTGGCCACCGAGTACGTGGCAGGGCCGACGCTGCGCGGCGCCGTCGGCGCGAGCGGCCCCTTCCCGCCGGACAGTGCCCTGCGGCTGCTGGCCGCGCTCGCCGAGGGACTGGCCGCGGTCCACGTACACGGCGTCACGCACCGGGACCTGAAACCGCACAACGTCATCCTCTCGCCGCAGGGACCGCAGCTGATCGACTTCGGGATCGCACGAGGGCTCGAACAGTCGGTTCTCACCCGGGACGGGATGGTGTCGGGGACGCCCGGTTACGCGGCTCCCGAGGTCCTGCTGCGCAACGAGGTGGGCCCGGCGGCGGACGTCTTCGCCCTCGGTGCGACGCTCGCGTACACGGCGACGGGCCGGCCGCCGTACGGCACGGGCGACGCCGCGTCGGTCAGTTACCGGACCGTGTACGAGGAGATCGACCTGGCGGGAGTGCGGACGGACCTGGCCGCGCTGATCCGGATGTGCGTCGACAAGGATCCGGCGGAGCGGCCGAAGCCGGCCGCCGTGATCGCGCTGTGCGGGGTGGACTCACCGCTGGCGTCGGACGCCCATTACCACGCGCTGGTGCGCGCCGCCGAACCCGTCCTCGTACCAGGGGACTCGAACACGCCGCTCATGCCGTCCGGTTCACACGCGGAGCCGGAATCGGTGCTCGCCGTGACACGACGGGCGGGGAGTGAGCCTGCCGACCAGCCGGTGGAGAGACCCGCGACGGACGTTCCCGCGCAGCCGTCCGGCAGCACCCCGTACGCCGCCCCGGACCAGCAGCGGCGCCCACGGCGGGGAAGGACCTGGGCCGCCCTGTGCGCGGTGGCGCTCGCGGTGCCGGTCACGGTCTGGCTGCTCCCGGAGACGGACGGCAAGGGCACCGACGCGGCACCCGGGCCCGGGGCCACCACGTCCGGCCGTCCGGCCGCGAGCCGTTCGGCGACCGCCGACAGGACGGCCCGCCCGCCGGACCACATCGTCAACGACCGCGTCTCGAAGGACCGCTGGAAGTCGGACCGTTCGAAGAATGCCGCTCTGGGCGGCGGCCGCTGCGATCCGGACCATTTTCCCGAGTCCTTTCCACCGTCGGGTCTGATCTCCTCGGTCTCGCACACCACCGGCTCCGGCACCGCCTCGGTCTCGTTGCGGTTCGAGGACGCGGGGGAGGGCAAGAGACCCGCGCCCTACTACGTCTCCGTGGGGGTGCGGCCCCCGCACGAGACCGACCGCGCCACCGGACGGCCGCTCCGGTCCGAAGCCAAGGGCATCGGTTTCACCAGCAAGCCCGTCGACATCTACTCCCACTGGTCCTCCGGCGGAGCCGTCGAGCTCACGTACCCGGACGCGTTCCGGGCCCACTTCAGTGAAAAGACCCTCGACGCGATCCCGGTGGGGGATGACCGGGGCGACTGGACCGTGGTGATCTACCACGTCGAAGGCGGCCCCACGAAGTACACCTCCGTCTCGTGCAACGGCTTCCACGCCTGAGACAGCCGTCTCCGCAACCCTGTACGGGGTCGCCCGCCTCGTATAGCGTCGCCGTGACGTTTGGTATTGAAACGATTCATGTACGCCTGGGTGATGCGCGGCTACGGAAGGACGTCGGGACGTGACGAGTGTGGGCAAGAAGGAGCAGGGGCCGACGCGGCGCACCGTACTCGAAGCGGGCGTCGGCGGCGCGGCGTCGCTCGCGGCCGGGCTGCCGCTCGTCGCAGCCGGCACGACGGCCGCCGCAGGGGCCGCGCCGGAGCGCGGGGGCTCGTGGCACCGCTATGTCCAGGGGCCGTCGCACCGGACCGTGCGGCCGGTGGGGATCGTGCGGACGGCGGGGGACGTGTCCGAACCCGGGGCGCTGCTCGCACCCGGAGGCCGGGTCACCGTACTGCGGCGCGCCCGGCCGCCCGCCGCCCCCCGCTGGCCGCAGGGCACCACGGCCGAGGCGTCGTCCACGCACGCGGGCAACAACGGGAGCGACGGCCGCCCGCGTACCTACGCCGCGGACAACGCCATCGACGGCGACCCCGACACCTTCTGGAACGACGACACCGAGGGCGCGTTCCCCGACACGCTGACCATCACCCTGCCCGGGCAACAGCGGCTGCCCGGTGTGACGGTGGTGTCCAACGCCGACGGCGTGCCCGCGGACTTCACCGTCGAGGCATGGGCGGACACCGCCTGGCTGACCGTCGCCGCGGTCACCGGAAACACCGACGTGCAGCGCGCCGTGCGCTTCGACGCGCCGGTCGCGACCGACCGGGTGCGCATCGCCGTCACGGCCGTTCAGGACGCCGGGCAGGGGGTGTTCACCCGTGTCAACGAGGTCTGGCCGGACGCGGTGGACCCGGTCACCGCTCCCAGCGTGACCATCGACTTCGGCAAGGTCGTCGTGGGCTACCCGGAGGTGGATTTCACCCGGGCCTCCGACAACAGCCCCGGAGTGCGCCTGGCGTTCTCCGAGACGCTCCAGTACCTGACCGAACGCTCCGACTTCACCCGCGGCGACCAGGCGGGCGGCGCGGGCCGGGGCACCGACCAGTACGCCGTACCGGCCGGCGGTGCCAAGTGGAAGGACACCAAGGGCTTCGGCTCGGGCGATGACAAGCTGTACGCCGACGGGCTGCACGGCTTCCGCTACCTGAAGATCACGCTGGACGCGCTGCCGTCCGATGCGCCGGCCGCCCAGCCGTGGGGCGAAGTGGCCATCGACGCCGTGTCATTGGACTTCACCGCCTATCTCGGCACGCCGGATTCCTACCGGGGATGGTTCCTGTGCTCCGACGAGGAGCTCAACCGCTACTGGTACGGCGCCTCGTACACCAACGAACTGGTCGTCGACACCTTCCGCCGCGACGACGTGGACCCGCGCAACGCCTTCAGCCCGTCGCTGGACGGAAAGCTGGTGCTGCACGACGGCCCCAAGCGGGACCGGGACCCGTACGTCGGGGACGTGGCGGTGGCGGGGCGGACCCTCTACCTCACCCATGACGACGCGGCCGAGGCCGCCCGCAATGTGCTGGCCGACCTCGCCGACCACCAGCGCGACGACGGGTGGATCCCACCGGCGTCCATCAACAACTACTCCCTCCCGCTGTTCGACTATCCGCTCTGGTGGGTGACGTGCAGCTGGGACTACGTGCTGTACACGGGCGACCAGGAATACGCCGCGCGCTACTACCCGCAGTTGGTGAAGGTGCTCGACACCTGGTACCCGAGCGTGACGGACGAGGCGGGGCTGCTCAGCAAGGGGCTGAACGGTACGTCCGGCTACGGCGACTACGCGTTCCTCGGCCGCACCGGCCGCGTCACCTACTACAACGCCAACTACGTGCAGGCGCTGCGCGACGCGGCACGTATCGCCGGGCTCCTGGACCACGACACGGACGCACAGCGTTGGTCGAAGCGGGCAGACAAGGTGGCCGGGGCCATCAACGACCATCTGTGGGACCCGGCTGCGGGCGCCTATCTGGACTCCGCCACCGGCCCCGTCAGGCACGCCCAGGACGGCAACGCCATCGCCATCACCGCGGGTGTCGCCGACGAGGAGCGGGCGGCCTCGGCGCTGGCCCACCTCGACGCGACGACGAGGCTCAGGTACGGCAACGCCTTCATGGACAACGACACGCTGTTCGGCGGCGCCTCCCAGCGCGTGTACGCCTTCACGTCCTATCCGGAGCTGGTGGCGCGCTTCGAGACCGGTCGGCCGGACTCGGCGATCGACCAGATCAGACGGACCTACGGCTGGATGGACAGTCACGACCCCGGCATCACGCAGTGGGAGGGCATAGGCCCCGACGGTTCGCTGTACGAACAGGGCTACACGAGCATGGCGCACGGCTGGTCGACGGGTGTGCTGCCCGCCCTCACCCACCAACTGCTCGGCGCGAAGCCGACCTCACCCGGCTACGCCACCTGGGAGGTGCGGCCGAACCCCGGTGGGGTCCGCTGGGCGCAGGGCCGGCTTCCCACGCCGCACGGGCCGCTCGGCGTGGAGTGGAACCAGGACGGCGGGACCTTCGCCCTGACCGTGCGGGTCCCACCGGGTACGCGCGGCTCGGTGGCCCTGCCCACGGACGGACGGCACGTCACGGTGCGCTCCGGACGGAGGATCCTGTGGAAGGACGACCGGGCGTACGGACCCGGGGTGCACGGCGACAGCCGGCGTGTGACGGTCACCGGTCTCACCCACGGCACGCATCACCTCACCCTCGTGCACACGCGCTGAGCCGCACCGGGGCCGTGCGGTCAAGGGTCCGGGGGACCGGTACCCGGCCCCCGGGAGCAGCCGGTCGTCCGTCTGCCGGTACTCGTCGGCCGGTCGCCCTCCCGCCCGTCGCGTTCGGCGATCCTGCTCCTGCCCGGCCCTGTCAGGCGGCGTAAGCGGACATCGTCAGGGTCTCGGAAAGGACGCGCCACAGAGCCCAGGCACCCGCACGGCTCGCCGCACTGCACAGCGTCCTCTCCGTGCACCGGGTCGGTCTGTTCTGCCAGGCGCTGACCACCAGGCAGTGCAGACCGAGGCTGCGGGTGAACGCGAAACGGATGTGGAGGCCCTCGCCCAGGTCATGGCCGGGAAGCGTCGCGATCTGAAGGCTGTCGTACCCGATCGCCTCCACCCGGACCGGGTTTCCGCCCAGCAGTTCGCATTCGTCCGCCGGACGGATCACGGCCGGGCAGTCACCGCTCACCGGGAACAGCCAGAAGTTGTCGGTGAGCTGTCCGCGCACGTCGTGGGGGCTGGTGAACGGATGGAAGCCCAGCGAGTAGCCGTACCGGTACAGTTGGTCCGGACCGGTGGGCTGTGCCCCGGCGTAGGACGGGGACGGCAGCACCGCGAGCAGGAGCGCGGCCACGAGCAGGCCGGCCGGTGCGGCACGGGCCGGCGCCCTGCCCGCCCTCACGGCGGAGCCGCGGAACGCCCGGCGCCGCGTGCGGCCGTCCTTCCGCATCAGCACCTCCCGAAGTGCAAACATGAGCCAAGTGGAAGGTATGCGCTGATGTGGGCGTCGGCATCTCGGCACCCGTCTGTACCCGTCAGGGGTGGCGGGCGGGGAACGGGCGGTGCGGGGCCCGGAACGGTGGTTACCTGCCCGCTGTCACGGCCTTGAGCTCGTCGAGCGACTCACGGATGAGCTGTGGCATGTCCGGCCGGCCGGTTCCGCCGATCCAACGCTCGAACGTCACCTTGAAGACCGCGATCCCCGCCTCGGCGGCCAGGCTCGCGGCCGGGTCCGCGACGCCTCGCCGACGCAGCGTGTCAGCGATTGCCGCGGACAGCCTCGCGAGCTTGATCAGCTCGCGTTCCTGCAGCTCGGCGTTAGCGGCGATGATCTTTTGGCGCTGCGTGGCGTACTCGTGACGGTCCTGGAAGACGGCCGCGGCAGCATCGAGTGCCGCGGCGACGGCGTCGATCGGCGCCGCGGACCCGGGCACGCCCGCGAGCGTGTCCACGAAGAGGTCCTGCAGGCTGGACGCGCCCGCGAACAGGACCTCTCGCTTGTCGGCGAAGTGCCTGAAGAACGTCCGCTCCGTGAGCCCCGCACGCCTGGCGATCTCGGTCACGGTCGTCTGTTCGAACCCGCGCTCGCTGTAGAGATCCATCGCGGCCTGTTCCAGCCTGCCGCGTGCGTTCGGCTCCCATCGACTCATGGTGGCGATTCTATGTGATGACAGTGACTGGCATCAGGTGTACGTTGATGACAGTCGCTGACATCGGCTGTCCGCCGCGCCCGTCGCGGCGTGGACGGCCGGCTACCCGGGAGGTTTCCCATGCGTGTGTTCATCACCGGAGCGTCCGGCTGGATCGGTTCCGCCGTCGTTCCCGAGCTCATCGGCGCGGGCCATCAGGTCGTCGGACTCGCTCGCTCGGACGCCTCGGCCGCCGCGCTCGACGCGGCCGGGGCCGAGGTGCGGCGTGGTGATCTCGACGATCTCGACGGCCTGCGGAGCGCGGCTGACGCCTCGGACGGCGTGATCCACCTCGCGTTCAAGCACGACATCGCCTTCTCGGGGAACTTCCAGGGTGCCGCCGATGCGGACCGTGCGGCCATCGAGGTATTCGGCGAGGTGCTCGCGGGTTCCGACCGGCCCTTCGTCATCGCCTCCGGGACGATGGGGCTCGCGCCGGGGCGGGTCGGGACCGAGCGGGACGGGCGGAGTTCCGATGCCGCTGTGCCGTTCGAGGGGGCACGGGCCCGTTTGGCCAATGCGCAGTTGACGCTCTCCCTCGCTTCCCGCGGTGTCCGCTCATCCGTGGTGCGGCTGCCCCCGACGGTGCACGGAGCGCTTCGCCACGGCCGTGGTCATGCTGATCGACACCGCTCTCCTCTTCGCCGTCTGACACCGGGGTCCGTCCCCACAACGGAATTGACCGTTCTTCAGGCAAGCAGTCACAGATGTCGCTGATCGTGCCGGACTTCGACGAGTCCGTACTCGTCCGCTCCGCCGACGCCGAAGTGATCGGCCGGGCACCCACCACCATCAGGCTGCTGGCCGACAGCAGTTCGACCGGCGGCGCGCTGTCCACCCAGCGGGTCAGTCTGACCAACGGCGCGGACGGCGCCAAGCCGCACCACCACTCGCGGTCGGCCGAGCTGTTCTACGTACTGGACGGCACGGCCCAACTGCTCTCCGGCGAGCAGCTCGTGACCGCCGAACGCGGCGACCTCGTCATCGTCCCGCCCGGCCTCGCGCACGCCTTCGCCGCCGCGCCCGGAGAGGACGCCGACATCCTCATCGTCATCACCCCGGGCGTCGAACGCTTCGAGTACTTCCGCCACCTGGAGTGCATCGCCTACGGCAAGGTGCCGCCGGAGAGCCTGCTGGAGGTCCAGGAGCTGTACGACACCCACTTCCTCAACAGCGAGGCCTGGAGCAAAGCCCGGGGGTGACACGGGATCCGGCGGGCGGTGGGGGAGCGGGCCCGACCGGTGGCCGGCCGCGCTGCCACGCGGCACCGGGCGGCCACCGGCGCGGAAGGCCGACCTTCACACACGATCTCCTCGCCGGCGCGAAGCGGCGTGGACCCTCTAGACGATCGATTCCAAGGGGTCAGTGGTCGTAGGCGGTCAGTGAGCGTAGGACGGGCTGGCTGGTGTGCCGCTGTGCCAGATCGCGGCCGTCAGCGCGAGGATGCGTTGCATGACGCGGACGACCACGCCGCCCGGTGTGCGGCCTCGGTGCTGTTCGAGGTCAAGCTGGCCCTTGAAGGTCTCGATGACCTACCGCAATGGCTTGAACAGGGGTGCCCCGGCCCGCTCCGGCTCGCCCTTGCGGGCCGGCCTCAGCAGCCGGATGTCCTGCTCGGCCAACTCTGGTGCTCGAAGGCGCGGCCGAAGTAGTTCTTGTCGCCGATCAGCGTCTGCCCGGCCCGCGCGGCGACCAGTTCCGGTTCGGCGGCGAGCAGGTCCAGCAGGGTCTCGTGTTCGTCGGCCTTGGCCCCGGTCAGCGCGAAGGCGATGGGCAGGCCCTGCAGGGTGCACACCAGGTGCGGCGCAGGCCCCAGAAGAAGCGGCTGTGGCTGGCGCAGTACCCGTACTCGGCCCATCCGGCCAGGTCGGAGCGCTTGACGGTCTCGCGGGAGCGTCCGCACTCCACCGGCGTGGAGTCCACGATCCACACGTCATCACTCCATACAGAGGTGTCGGTTGCCAGCACCCGGGTCACCCGCCGCAGCAGCTCGGTCGCCTTGCGCAGGCGCTTGTTGTAGCCGGGCTGCTTGGGCAGATAGGGGAAGAGATGCCGCAGGTGGGCGCGGGCGTGGCGGAGCCACTTGGCCTCGGAGGTGAAGCCCAGCATGGCCTGCATCATCGCGAGCGTGACCAGCTCGGCATCGGTCAGTTGCGGGGCGATCCCGACCGCAGGACGCCAGGGCGCCAGGTGCGGTGAGTCCTTCAGCAGGTCGTCGGTCTTCACATAGAGTGCGGTGGCGAGGGAGTCCAACTCTGTCTTCACACACTGACGTTGGACTCCCTCCTTCCAACCCCGCGGGCGATTCTCTGGAACGGATCAGCATCTGGAGATCGATGGCTCCCGCGGCCTCAGGCGCCCACGGTCCCGTCGACACCTTCACGCAGAAAGTCCGCGTGCCCGTTGTGGCGGCCGTACTCCAGAAGCACGTGCACCATCACCATCCGCAGCGACACCTCCTCGCCCCATCGTGGCTGATACCCGGCCTGGTCCAGGGACTCAGCCTCCCGCTCGATACGGCGCGAGTTCTCCACCTCGGCATCCCAGGCCACGAACGCCTCGTCCCTGGTCGACGCACTCGCGTCGTACGCTGCCTGAAAGTCGGTCTTGTCGGACCAGACCATGGGCGCGTCGTTGTCCTCGAACACTCGACGGAACCAAGCACGCTCCACCTCCGCCATGTGCCGCACCAGACCGAGCAGCGAAAGCGTGGACGGCGGCATCGACTGCTGCCGCAGCTCCTCGTCGGTGAGCCCTTCGCACTTCATGGCGAGGGTTGCGCGGTGGTAGTCGAGGAAAGCCCGCAGCACGTCGCGTTCGCTGCCAAAACTGGGCGGTCCTATGCGATTGTCGCTGGTCATTGGTCGTGCTCCTCATCCGTGCCTGCGTTGAGGTCCAGTATCTGATCCCGTCGACCGTCCCCGTACGAGTGGCCGTCAACCGGACCTGAAGGCTCATTGGACCCCGCAGCCGCAACTACCCCTTGGAATCAACCATCTAGACGTTCCGGACCAGCTGCAGTGCCTCGTTGAGGTTGTGTTCGGCGATCCTCCGCATGAACTCCCGGTCGGGGAAGTCCCCGTCGAGCAGCCGCAGCGGACCCGCCGTCAGCGACAGCCGCTGGGCGAGCATGTAGAGCGCGAGCCGGTCCTCGTCCAGTCCGTCCACCGCCAGCCGCCGGTACTCGTCGTGGAGGCGGATCCGCAGGAAGACGTGCTCCCACTCGACGTCGAAGTACATCAGGTCCTCGATGTCGATCAGAACAGGGTGGCCGTCGCTGTCCACCAGCACGTGGTCCAGACCCAGTTCGCCGTGGACGACGGAGTACTCGGCGCGGGGCCGGACAGCCCCGGCGAGGACGCGCAGCCGTTCCTCCAGCCGGTCGCGGGCGCCCGCGATCCGCTGATCGCGTGAGGCCGCCTCGGCGAGGCACGCCAGCGCGAAGTCAAGGACCTGCCCCTCGCACGACGTCCCCCGCGACGACCCTCCCCCGTCGATCAGCGCCACCTTGCCGTAGGCCGGCGCGCGGTGGCCCCGCATGGCCTCCAAGCCCTCGGCCAGGCGCGCCATCGCCGGCTCTGCGGCGTGCGGGTCACGGTCGAGGAGGTCCATCAGATTCTCGCCGGGGAAGTCCTCCACGATGGCGAGTTCGGCCGGGCAGTGAGTGCGCTCGCGGTCGATCAGGTGGACCGTCGGGACTCGGAGGCCGAGGCTGTCCAGCCGTGCGTGCGAGGCCTCGAACAGGTCCAGCCCGACACCGGGCAGCCCGACACCGGGCGAGAACGGATCGGTGAGGTCGTCGTCCCCCTCGGCCGCAGGCCAGTAGTTCTCGGACTCCTCCCACAGATAGGCGACCGCCGTCGTCGCGTCGTCCATCGTCAGGCGGTACACGCCCTTCCTGGTGCCGCCCGCGAGGCGTTCGGCCCCTTCCAATTGCCGTCCGCCGCCCAGCGCGGCCCGTGCCGCGCCCGCCAGCTGATTCTGCGTCACTCTCTTCGGTGCCACGTCCCTACCCGACTCCCCGTTTTGACAACCGTGGCACCCTACGCGAGACGCGGCTCAACCGCGACGGATCGGTGCCGCATCCGCGCTCCGTCAGAGTCCGGGCGGCCTGCGCGGTTCCTGGCCCGTGGGCGGCAGCAGGGACACGAGGGCCGAGACGGCAACGGCCAGCGCCAGGCAGAGGACCAGGGAGGCGGTCAGGGCGTGTCCGTACGCGGAGGCGTCCCGGTGACCGCCACGGCCCAGCGTGCCGTAGAAGATCACGCCCACGACGGCCACCCCGCCCGAACCGCCGATCTGCTGGCCCGTGGAGAGCACGCCCGAGGCCATGCCGGTCTCCGCCGGACGGACGCGCGAGAGTACGGCGTTGAGCAGCGGGGTGACCAGTACGCCGTTGCCGGCCCCGACCACGAGCA
This sequence comes from Streptomyces sp. NBC_01260, assembly GCF_036226405.1. Taxonomy (NCBI): domain Bacteria; kingdom Bacillati; phylum Actinomycetota; class Actinomycetes; order Kitasatosporales; family Streptomycetaceae; genus Streptomyces; species Streptomyces sp. NBC_01260. Next base: position 8,042,529 of record NZ_CP108464.1, read on the forward strand.
GCGGCCCGGCCAGGAACCACGGCGTCAGCGAGTCCCCGGAGCAGGCCACGACGGCGAGGGCGGCCGCGTGGCCGAGAGCGAGGATCAACGCTCCCGCCTGCAGCAGCCGCAGCCCGTACCGCGCCGAGCGCCCGGCGGTGAGGCTCCCCGCGAGGAAGGCGGCGGCGAACGGCAGGTAGAACAAGCCCGCGCTCAGCGGGTCCAGCCCCAGGCCGTCCTGCAGGGTCACGGACAGCACCAGGAAGAAGGAATTGATGCCGCAATAGGTGAGGAGGATCAGGAGCATGCCGACGGCGAACGCGCGGGTGCGCAACAGGCCGAGCCGCAGCAACGGGGAGCCACCTCGCGCCTCGACCCGGCGCTCCACGGCGGCGAAGGCGATCAGCGCGAGCGCTCCGGCGGCCGGGCTGATCCGGGACCACACGGGCCAGCCGGCCTCGCGGCCCGCGATGACGGGGACGATGAGCAGGGTGAGCGCGAGGGTCAGCACGGCCATGCCGGCGAGATCCAGCCGGTGATCGTCGGGATGCCGTGACTCGGGCACCAGCACAGCCGTCAGCGCCAGCGTGATCAGGCCGATGGGAACGTTGACCCAGAAGACCGGGCGCCAGGACGCCCCGAAGAGGTCGGCAGAGAGCAGCAGGCCACCCAGAATCTGCCCGCAGACCCCCGCGGCACCGATGACCGCACCCAGCATGCCGAAGGCGCGCGGTCGCTGCTCGGGCGGCAGCAGAGTCTGGATCGTGGCGAACACCTGCGGGAACATCATGGCGGCGCCGAGCCCCTGGACGAGCCTGGCCGCGATCAGGGCGCCGGGTCCGGGTGCGACGGCACAGGCCGCCGATGCCAGCGTGAACACGCTCACTCCGATGATGAAGCACCGCCGGCGGCCGAACCGGTCACCCAGCCGGGCGCCTGTGATCAACGCGACGGCATAGGTGAGCTGGTAGCCCGCCAGGACCAGCTGGACATCGGAATCGGATGCCCCCAGGTCGTCCTGGACGGCCGGAGCCGCGACGACCACGATGAATGTGTCGAGCACGGCCATGAACACGCCGACGTGGAGGACGGCGAGTGCGCGCCGGGGCGGGGCGGGCGAGCGGGGGCGTCGCGCGGCACCGGTGGCCGGGGCGGAGCGAGGGGGACCGGCGGGCTGCCAGGTGCGATTCATGGTCATGACTCTGGTCCGGGCCCGGACGGTTCAACAGGGAGAGAACATGCTGGTGGCCGCAGTACCACCCTGGGCGCCCACGGTGGCCGAGGGCCCGGCCGGCGCCGGCGTCGCCACCACCGTCGCCGGCGACACCGCGACCGGGCGGAGCTCCTTGCCCGTATCGGCATCGTCCGCACCGGAATCACCGCTCGCGGGAGGCTCCCCGGGCAGTATCGTCCGGGGCGCACAGTGTGCGCTGGATCGGGGGTTTTCGATGAGTGACGGTGAACGGCGCAGGGTCCTGGCGGAGTTCCTCCACACCCGCAGAGGACGCGTGCAGCCGGGCGACGTCGGCATCGAGGCCGGGCTCCGTCGGCGTACTCCCGGACTGCGCCGCGAGGAACTGGCCCTTCTGTCAGGGGTCAGCGTCACCTGGTACACCTGGCTCGAACAGGCCAGGGACATCAGCGTGAGCCGTCAGGTGCTGCTCAGCCTGGCACGGGTGCTGCGGCTCTCTCCGGCCGAGATCCGGCACCTCTTCGCGCTGGCCGGCCAGGCGTCGCCTCCGGCGGCCGCCGCGCGGGGCGTTACCCGGGCGTTGCAGCGCCTGGTGGACGCACTCGATCCGAATCCGGCGTACCTGCTCGCCCCCAACTGGGACCTGCTGGCCCGCAACCGGTCCGAGGCCGGTCTGGTGGGGCCCTCGGGCGCCGGGGACGGGTGCGAACCCAATCTGATCAGGATGGTGTTCACCCTGCCGAGGATCCGCACGCTCCTGGTGGACTGGCCGGGGCAGGCACGGGCCCTGCTGGAGCAGTACCGGGCCAGTGCGGACCGGAACACCGGAGACGAGTCGTTCGAGCGGCTGACGGCCGCCCTGCGCAGGGACAGCGAGGAGTTCCGGAGCTGGTGGGACACCCATGATGTCGCGGAGTTCGAGCCGGCCCGCAGGGCGTTCGACCACCCCGGACTGGGCCGGCTGACGTTCGACTACGTGAAGCTGGCTGCCGTGGACACGCCCGGCGTCACACTGGTCTCGTGCCTGCCGTCCGATGAGGAGACGGCCGGAAAGCTCCCGGGGCTGGGCGAGTACGCAGAGCGGGGCGGTCCCGACGGCGGCTCCGGCGGCTGAGCGGAAGCCACCGGACCCCGCGCGAACGGGCACCGGATGACCGCCCCCGCGACGGACCGGCGCTCAGGCGGCGAACCCCGGCACCAGGGCCCCGGCCACCGGGGGGAACGGGATGTGCGAGGGCCGGTGTGCCCGGATCACCGTGACGACCGCCGCGCCAGCAGGAACAGGTGCGGTTCGGGCGCTCCCGCCGGATGGGCCGGTGTGAACACGCTGCTCTGTTGCGACAGGACCGTGAATCCGGCCCCGGCCACCAGCGCGGTGAATTCCGCGGGCCCGAAGCTGGTCACCCGCACCGGCCGTCCCATGAACTCACCGCTCACTCCCTCCAGGTCCAACGGCACCGTCGCGACGGCCAGATGACCGCCGGGCCGCAGCGACCGTCCGAGCAGACGCAGCACCTCCGACTGGTCGGCGCGCGACATCTGCAGGAGCGAGAAGTACACGCATACGGCGTCGAAACTCTCGTCCTCCAGAGGCAGTTCCCGGATGTCGGCACAGCGGAAGGCGGCCCGGGGCACCTGCCGGGACGCGATGTCCACCATGACCGGAGAGACATCGACACCGAGCACCTCATGACCGGCGTCGGTCAGGGCCTGCGCGGTCGGCCGCCCGGTGCCGCTGCCGACATCCAGCACCCGGCTGTGCGGTCCGAGCTGCTCCAGCAGCAGCTCCAACGAGGCCTGGTGCGCGGCCGATCCGGCGAACGCCTGCTCGTACTCGACGCCCAGCGCGTCGAACACCTCTGCGGCAGTGGGCTGTTGACCTGAGTCCATCGAGAATCCACTCCTTCTCGGGCTGATGTCCCCGGCCCGCCGGGCTGAGGGCCGCGGGCCACGGCCACGTACAGGCCGCTGTGCTCGGGCTGTGCGGCGGGATGAGGTGAAACCGCTCCTTCGGCGCAGTCTGCCACAGCAACTTAGCGATGAGCATGCCGTGTTGAACGCAACGAGCGCGTCGCCCGCGTCGCCCGGGTGAGGTCGTCCCGGTCCTCGCCCCGGCCTGTCTCCCGGTGTCCGTCCACCGGGAGGCAGGCCGGGGCCGTGACTACTGCAGCGCGTGCACGGCCGCGCCGAAGACGGCCGGTGCGCGGTATGCCGCGGGAACGATCAGGCGGGCGGTCGCCGGATGCCGTGCCACCGCCAGCAACCCTTCGGTGAGCAGACGGTGACGCCTGGTCAGTCGCGTCCACCGGGGCGGGTAGTCCTGCGGGCGGCCGGCGGCCAGTGAGTCCACCGCGGCCGCGGCCGTCGCCAGGGCCAGTGCCACCCCCTCACCGGTCAGCGCGTCCACATAGCCCGCGGCGTCACCGGCCAGCAGGACACGTCCGGCCCTCCGGCCCAGCGCCCGCCGGCGCAGCGGCCCGGCGCCTCGCACGGGACCCGCGTCCCGGCCGGAGAGCGAGGCGGCCAGCCGGGGGAACGCCGTCAGATGCTCCTCGTAGGAGCGGCGCTCCCCGCTGAGTACGGCCACACCCACCAGGCCGTCCCCGAGCGGCGTCACGTACGCCTCGCCGTGCCGGGACCAGTGGACCTCCACGAACTCCGTCCACGGGGCGATCCGGTAGTGGCGGCGCTGCCCGTACCGGCGCACCGCCGTGCCCGGACCGTCCAGCCCCAGCTCGCGCCGGAGCGGCGAGTGCAGCCCGTCCGCCGCGATCATCCAACGGGCCGTCAGCCCGCCCGCACTGACCCGGTCCTCGCTCTGTCGGACATCCGCGACCTTGCCCGGGACGATCCGGACGCCGAGCTCCACCGCCCGGCCGTGCAGAGCGGAGTGCAGCTCGGTCCGCCGCACGCCGAGCCCCGTCCGCCCCCGGAACGCCGCTTCGGCGCTGCGTGCGCCTTCCACGTACCGGATGCCGCGCAGCCGGTGCCCGGTCACCTCGACGCCCAGGGCGCGCAGCGCGGCGACCCCGCTGGGCATGATGCCCTCGCCGCAGGCCTTGTCGATGGGCGAGGCGCGGGGTTCGACGACGACCGTCTCAAGGCCCAGCCGGGCCGCCCGGATCGCCGCCGCCAGACCGGCCGGGCCGCCGCCCGCCACCAGGAGGTCGATCACGCCGCAACGTCCGCCGTCGGCGCGGCAGTGAGTGCCGCCTCCTCGCACCGGACGCGTACGGTCATGAGCGCCGCGTTGAGAACGGTGAAGAGCACCGCGGTCACCCACGCGCCGTGGACGAGCGGCAGGGCGAGTCCCTCGGCGGCGACGGCGACGTAGTTGGGGTGGCGCAGCAGCCCGTACGGGCCGCCGGTCACCAGCGGCAGCCCCGGAACGACGATGACGCGGGTGTTCCACCGGGGTCCGAGCGTGCGGATGCACCACCAGCGCAAGCCCTGCGCGGCCAGTACCGCGGCCACCATCGCCCAGCCGAACAGCGGCATGAACGGCCGCTCCGCCAGCCGGACCTCGACGAGACAGCCCACCAGCAGAGCCGTGTGCAGGGCGACCATCGCCGGGTAATGGGCGCGGCCGGTCTCGACGCCGCCCCTGGCCAGTGCCCAGCGGGAGTTGCGGAGCGCGACGACGAGTTCGGCGAGCCGTTCGCCCGCCACGGCCAGCACCAGTGCCGTGTACCAGATCATGTGTCCTCCGACCTACCAGCGCAGCAGTACGAGTTCGCAGCAGAATCCGGGCCCCATGGCCATCAGCAGCCCCGGCGACCCCGGCTCGGGCCGCCGCTGCTCCAGGGTGTCCCGCAGGACGTGGAGCACCGAGGAGGAGGACAGGTTCCCCACCTCGGCCAGCGAGCGCCAGGTGACGTCGAGAGCTCCGTCGGGGAGTGAGAGGACGTCGGAGACGGCCTCCAGGACCTTGGGGCCGCCCGGGTGGCACACCCAGTGCGCCACGTCCTTCGGCTTGAGCCCGTGCTCCGCCAGGAAGTCGCGCACGTCGTCGGCGAGATACCGGCGCACGACGTCGGGGACGGCCGGATCGAGGCGCACCTTGAAGCCGGAACTGCGGATGTCCCAGCCCATCACGTGCTCGGTGTCCGGATACATGCGGCTGCGGGTCGCCACCACCTCGGGTCCCGCCCCGGACGCCCGGCCCTGGCCGAGCGCCACCACGGCAGCCGCCCCGTCACCGAACAGCGCGGTCGCCACCAGGTTGGCGGTCGACGCGTCGTGGCGCTGGAAGGTGAGGGAGCAGAGCTCTACCGACAGCAGCACCGCCACGTCGTCGGGACGCCCGAGCAGATAGTCGTGCAGCCGGGCCACTCCGGCGGCCCCGGCCACGCAGCCGAGCCCGAACACCGGCAGCCGCTTCACATCGGAGCGCAGGCCGAGCCGCCCCACCAGCCGGGCGTCGACCGAGGGAGCGGCCACCCCGGTGACGGACGTGAACATCAGGAGGTCCACATCGGCGGGCCGCAGCCCCGCGGTCCGCAGCGCCCCCCGCAGCGCCTCGGCGCCCATGTCCACGGCCGCGCCGATGAACACGTCGTTGGCGTCGCCGAACCCGTCCAGCTCCGCGTAGCGCTCCAGGGGCAGCACCATGTTCCGGGTGCGCACCCGGGCGTTCTCGTGCAGCCGGTCCAGCACCCGCCGGTCGGCCCCCGGAGGCAGACAGGTACGGGCCACCATGTCGGTGACCTCGCGCTGGGTGTGGCGGTACGGAGCCGGGGTGCCGTGAACGGCTGCGATCCGGGTCATCCCGGGTCCTGATTCGGAGGCGTCATGGCCCATCTCTGCCCCGCATCATGGACGAAACACCGCAAACAACCCGTGCGGCTGTCATGCCCGTCCGGCACGCAGTACTTACGATCACGTGATGGGCACCCCTGACCCGTCACGCGTCTACGCCACGACCGCGTGGCCGCTGCGCCGCACCGCGGCACTGGCCCGGTCCTGCCATCCGGGGCCGGTGGTCGCGGTGAGCGCGCTGGCCGGGGCGCTGGGCGTCGGCGTCGGCCTCGACGGGGCCCGCTGCGCCCTCCTCGTCGCCGCTGTGCTGAGTGGTCAGCTCTCGGTCGGCTGGTGCAACGACGCCTTCGACGCCCGGCGGGACGCCTCGGCCGGCCGTCGCGGCAAACCGGTGGCCGACGGGTCCGTGAGCCGTCCGGCGGTGTGGACGGCGGCGTTCGCCGCCGCGCTGCTGTGCGTTCCGCTCTCCCTTGCCTGCGGCTTGCTCGCCGGTACGGTGCACCTGGCCGCGGTGGCGGCGGCGTGGGCGTACAACCTGAGGCTGAAGGCGACGGCGCTGTCCTGGCTCCCGTACGTGATCGGGTTCGCCACCCTGCCGGCGGTGGCCGCCCTGACCCTGCCCGGAAGTCCGGGTCCTGCCTGGTGGGCCGTCACGGCCGGTGCGCTGCTGGGCCTGGCGGCCCATCTGGGCGATGTGCTCCCCGATATCGAGGACGACCTGCGCAACGGGGTGTACGGACTGCCCCACCGGCTGGGTGTCACCGGCACCGCACTGCTGCTGCCGGTGCCGCTGGTGGCGGCCTCAGCCGTGCTGGCGCTCGGCCCGGCCGGGCCGCCGGGCTGGTGGGGGGCGGTGACCCTGGCGGTGGCGGCGCCGACGGCACTGGCCGGGCTCGTGCTCGGCCGGTACTGGCGCAAGGCCGCGCTCGCCGCCGCCGTGGTCGTGGCGGCGGCCGATGTGGCACTGCTGCTGGTGCGCGGCGCCGCCCCGCTGTGACCCGGGCAGCGGGTGTACCGGCGGCCTCACATCGTGCGCAGCCAGGCGTCGAGCAGCCGGAAGTCGTCGTCGGTGAGACCGCGCCCGGGATCGACGCGGTGGAGCAGCGCCCGCTCACCGTGGTGTGCGGCCACCCATCTCCGGTCCGCCTCACCGATCTCGTCGTCCACCCAGGCGAACGCCCGCCCGCCGGCCCACTCGACGAGTGTGCGGGTCTTCCAGTGCAGCCCCGCCCGTGCGTCCCGCGCGTCCTCGGACGACATGCCGGGCCACAGCACCACGGGGAGCGCCGGCAGCCCGAGCCGCGGCGCGACGACCTCGTTCGCCTCGTGCGTCCATGTCGTCGCCCACACCAGCTCGCAGTCGAGCGCGGCCAGCCGGGGCCCGAGTCCCGGATCGATCCTGGCGAGCAGCGGGTGTGCCCCGGCTCCGGGCGGAACCGGCCCGGTCGAGTACGTCGGGTGGCTGCCGCTCGGGCCGGTCGCCGGGCCGAACGGGAGGAGCGGGCCGTCGACATCGAGAAAGAGCAGCGGAAGCCCGCCTGAACCGGTCACCGCTGCACGGTACAGCCGGAGGTCGGCGCCCGCCCGTATCGTCCGCCCTGTCGCCGTCTCGGCGCGCGGGCCGACGCGCTGCCGGATCAGGCCAGGAGGACCGGATTGCTGAGCGCCGCCATGTGCCCCTCGCGATGCCGTACCTCGATCCGGAGGAACGCCGAATCCGCCGCGCTGAACTGCCACCTCGCGGCGCCCGTTCCCGAGTCGGGAAGGGACACGCGGTGCGCCTCTCCCCGTTCGGTGCGAAAGCTGACCGTGCCCGACGGCACACCGCGTACGTCCGCCCTTGCCACGGCCGCCTCACCACCCGTTTCCAGCAGCTCGCCGATCCCGGCGCGCCGCTCGCCTGCCGAGACCGTGAACGACAGCTCGACCGCGGCCGATCCGGCGATCCAGCTCCGGCCGGCGCGGATGCCGGCGAGTATCGCGTCGGCACGCAGCCCGTCGGCCAGTACGACGGTGTGCGGGGTGCCGATCTGGCCCTCGAGGTGAGCGTCACTGTTCCCGACGGCAGGCCGCCACCGTCCCCGGTGGATGTCCGCGGCCAGGCCGCGCCCCCATTCGGCCAGGGCCGCCTCGTTGTCCGCCTGCCAGGGGACGTCCGAACTCCACTGCCCGTTCCACACCTCGACCACGTCGAAGCCCCGGTACGGGTACATGAAGGTGCCCGAGGGATACGGCGCGTGCGGGTGGGCCGCGACGCAGAGTCCGCCGGCTCGGTGAACCTCGTCCAGCTGCCGGTCGATCAGGTCGTCCCGCACGCCGTAGCGCCCGTCGACCGCTCGCCCCGGGGGGATGCCCAGAGCGAGCCAGTGCCCGGTCAGGGTGGTGACCTCCTGGCCCAGGATCACCAGCAGTTCGTCGTCGGCCTGCCGGGCCCAGACAGCATGTGTCTCGACGGTGTTGTGCTCGGTGGCGGCGAGGAAGGCAAGTCCTGCCGCACGTGCGTCGGCCACCAGCCGCTCCGGCGTCAGCTCGGCGCCGTTCGAGACCGCCGAATGCACATGGCAGTCGCCCCGGTACCAGCCGCGCCCCCGGCCGGCCACCGGCGGTGGCTGAGATCCGGGCTCCGGCATCAGTGCGACGCCTGCCGGAACCGGGCACCGCGCAACGCCACGTCAGCGCCCGCCCGCCACGCGCAGAATCGCCCCGGTGGCGTACGAGGCGTCGTCCGAGAGCAGCCAGGCGACGGCTCCGGCGACCTCCTCCGGCTGACCGGGCCGGCCCAGCGGGATGCCGGCGGCGGCCCTGTCGGGGCGCTCGGGGTCCTCGTGGAACCCGGTCCGGATGATGCCGGGCGACACCGCGTTGACCCGGATGCCGGCTGCGGCGACCTCCTTGGACAGGCCGATGGTCATCGTGTCCACCGCTGCCTTGGCGGCGGCGTAGTGGACGTACTCGCCGGGGCTGCCGAGGGTGGCGGCAGCCGAGGACATGTTCACGATGGCCCCGCCGCCGGTCCGGCTCATATCGCGCACGGCCCGCCGCGCACAGAGCAGGTACCCGATGACATTGACGTCCAGGGCGCGTCGGAGTCCGGCCGCGTCGGCGTCCGCGAGCGGGCCCGTCGGACCGCCGACGCCCGCGTTGTTGACCAGCCCGGTGACCGGCCCGAACTCGGCGGCCGCGGACTCGAAGAGCCGGTCGACACCTGCCTCGTCGGTCGTGTCCAGCCGTACCGTGACACAGCGTCGGCCCGTCCCCCGCACGTTCCGGGCGACAGCCTCGGCCGCCGCCGCGTCGGAGCGGTAGCCCAGTGCGATGTCGTGCCCGTCGCCCGCCAGACGTACACAGACCGCCGCGCCGATTCCGCGGCTGCCGCCGGTGACCACGGTGACCGGATGACGGCTCATGAATGCCCCTGACTCCCGTGCGAGGACCCGATGCCCCCGGCGGATGGGACCATCGTAGGGAGTGATGACCGAACTCCTCCGGGCAGGTCCGGGCCTCAGCTCCGGCGGGGAGCGGGCTCGCGGGACAGCCCTCAGGTATGCGCTTTGGACCGGCGTGTCCTGCGGCGGTCCGGTAAACGACTGGATGGACTGCCACCCCCTCATGGAAGGGTGGCAGTCCATCGGCCGTACCTGTGACGCGGTGCTACTGAGGGAGGTCGCTGCCGCCCCGGCCGGCCTGCTGCTCGCTCTGCTCGTGCAGCTTGCGGGCCTTCTCCTGGAGCCGTCGGCGCTGCTCCGGGTCGTTGGTGCGCTCCGCGGCCTCGGTCATGTGCCTGGCCTTCTCGCGCATCTGATCGGCTCGGCCGGTTTCTCCTGCAACGCTCATCGTCGCTCCTTGAACGGTAGGGAAGAGCGGGCTCACTCAGAGAACCAGCGCTCCGGGTCCGTCGCACTCCGAACCGCTACGTACCGTGAAGGTGCCAGGTGGGGCGGGTGCCGGGAGCGGTCTGTTGCGGCGGTGCGGGCGCCGGCTCCCGCACCGGCGGGACTCGTGGCCCCCCGGCGCTGGCATGATCAGGGGTATGAACGAGCGCATGATCGCCGCGTGTGACGGGGCATCGAAGGGTAATCCGGGGCCTGCGGCCTGGGCGTATGTGGTGGCCGACGCGGAGGGCAGGCCGTTTCGGTGGGAGGCGGGACCGCTGGGCACCGCCACCAACAACGTCGCCGAGCTGACCGCGCTGCAGGAGCTGCTGGAGTCCGTCGACCCCGGTGTGCCGCTCGAGGTCCGGATGGATTCGCAGTACGCGATGAACGCCGTCACCAAGTGGCTGCGGGGCTGGAAGCGCAACGGCTGGAAGACCTCGGCCGGCAAACCCGTCGCCAACCGCGATCTGGTGGCCCGCATCGACGCCCTGCTGACCGGCCGGGCCGTGGACTTCGTCTACGTGCCCGCCCACCAGGTGGACGGTGACCCGCTGAACGCGCTCGCCGACCAGGCGGCCAGTGAGGTGGCCGTGGCGCAGCGAGCGGCAGGCACCTCGCAGGGTTCCGCGGACCTGCCGGTGCCCGCGGCCGCCCGCGCCTCCGAAGGGCGTCGGGCCGGCGGCGCGGCCAGGAGCACGGGTGGTGCGGCGAAGAGCACGGGCGGCGCGGCCCGCTCCGGCGCCACCATCCGCGCCAGGTTCGCGGGGCGCTGCCACTGCGGGAAGCCGTACGCGGCCAAGGACACGATCGCGAAGAACGACCAGGGCTGGGGCCACCCGGAGTGCCGCACCGCCTCCGTCTGACCCGTGCGCTCCCCGGCCCACCGCCTGCCGCCCGGCCGGCCCGGCTTCGCCGACGGGCCCGGATCTGCCGGCCGGGCCGGGGCGATCCGGCCCCCGCGACGGGTTCCGCGTGCCATGATGCGGCTCCGGCGGAGCGGTCGATGCGCCGCCGGAGCTGTGGACAACGGCGACACGCTGGGGGGCGTATGGAAAGCACGGGAACGGTGCTGCGTGAGCTGCGCGGGGCGCAGAAGTCGGCCAAGGGGGTTTCGCTCTACTCGCGGTACGTGAACCGGCCGGCCGGCCGGGTCTTCGCGGCCGTCGCGTTCCGGCTGGGCATGACACCCAATCAAGTCACCGCGGTGAGCGCGGCGTTCACCTTCGCCGCCCTCGCGTCCGTGGCCCTGGCCAGGCCCACGTGGGGGCTGGCCCTCCTGGTCTACGCGGGGCTGGCCGTGGGATTCGCCCTCGACTCGGCCGACGGGCAGCTCGCCCGGCTCACCGGCCGGGGAGGCCCCGACGGCGAATGGCTCGACCACGTCGTCGACTGCGCCAAGATGATCCTGGTCCACACCGTCGTACTGATCTCGTTCCACCGCTATTTCGCACTGCCGGCCGACGGCTGGCTGCTCCTGCCGCTCGGCTTCCTGTTCGTGGCCGTGCTGACCTTCTGCGCGGGGCTGCTGCGTGAACAACTGGGCAGGGCCGCCGCCCGTCCTGGGCCGGCCGGTGACGCCGGGCCCGGGCAGGGGGTCTCGAAGCTGCGGGCCGTGGTGCTGCTGCCGGCCGACTACGGGGTGTTCTGCCTGGTGTTCCTGCTGCTCGGCGACGAGACGGTGTTCCGGATCGGCTATGCCGTGCTCGCCGCCGTGCACGCGCTGTTCCTGGTGGCGTTCCTCATCAAGTGGTTCAGGGAGCTGAAAGCGCTCCGGGCAGGCTGACCAGCGAGTCCAGCGCCCGGCGCAGCTGGGTGCTGGACGTGTGCACGGTGTACGGGAAGTAGACGACCTCCACGCCGACCTCGGCGAAGTCGCGTTCGAGCCGTTTTCCCTTCTCCGTGTCCCGCCAGTCGTCCCCCTTGAAGATGACGTCGAACCTGACCTGCTGCCAGGTCTCCACCTTGTCGGGGACGGTCTCGACGAACGCGGCGTCCACGTACCGGACGCTCCGGACGATCTCCAGCCGCTCCGGCAGCGGAATGACCGGTCTGTGGCCCTTCGCGAGCACGGCCATCTCGTCCGAGACGACCCCCGCGACCAGGTAGTCGCACTGGCTGCGGGCATGCCGCAGGATGTTGAGGTGACCTATGTGGAACAGGTCGTAGACCCCCGGCGCGTAGCCGACCCTGTGCACCATCCGTTCTCTCCCCCCACGGTGAACGTGATCTCCGTGTCCCACCGGCAGGTTTCCGGACATCGCATCCGGTCCGGTGGGATATCGGTATCGGTGTTGATCGTGCAACGACCTTACTGTGAAGACCACTTGCTCATCTCGTGAACGGATAAGCTCACTTTTGGGGCTGTTCCTTGGGGGGAACACAGGTGGCCCCGGGGGAAGGCGACCGTCCGATGCCAGACGCAGATCAGCACAAGCCGTTCCAGCACCGCCGACTGCTGGTGGTCTCGACCAACTACGCACCGGAGCTGACCGGTATCGGCCCGTACGCCGCGCAACTCGCCGAGCACTGGGCCGCGTCCGGCGCCGAGACCCATGTGCTGACCGGGATGCCGCACTATCCGTCCTGGCGGACCGAGCCGGAGTACCGGGGTGTGTGGCGGGCCGAGGAGCAACGCTCGGGGGTGACGGTCCACCGGCGAAGACACTATGTGCCGCCTCGTCAGAGCGCCCTGCGCAGAGCCGCGTTCGAGGCATCCGTCCTCGCGCACGGGCTGGTCTCACCGCCCGCGGTGCGGGCGGACGCGGTGATCTCCCAGATGCCGAGCCTCGCGGGCGGCATTCTGGGCGCCCGGCTGGCCCGTCGCCACCGGGTCCCGTACATACCCGTCGTGCAGGACCTGATGGGCGCCGCCGCCGCGCAGAGCGGTATCCGCGGCGGCGGCCGGGCGGCGGCGGTGGCGTCCCGGGCCGAGGAGTACGCGCTGCGCGCCGCCTCGCTCGTCGGCGTCATCCACGAGAGCTTCGTCCCCCGGGTCACCGCCTACGGAGTCGACCCGGGACGCATCCGGCTGGTGCCCAACTGGAGCCACGTACAGGCCCCTTCGGCCGACCGTGCCATGACCAGGGCGCGCCTGGGCTGGCGCGAGGACACCCCGGTGGTTCTGCACTCGGGCAACATGGGACTCAAACAGGGCCTGGAGGTCCTCGTCGACGCGGCCCGGCTCGCCCCCGGGATACGCATCGTGCTGATGGGCGACGGCAACCAACGCGAGGCGCTGCTGGCCCGCGCGGCCGGGCTGCCCAACCTCGACTTCCTGCCGGCGGCGGGGGCGGAGGAGTTCACCGACGTCCTGGCCGCCGCCGACGTCCTCGCCGTGACCCAGCGCGCATCCGTACTCGACATGAGCGTGCCCTCCAAGCTGACCTCGTACTTCGTCTCGGGCCGCCCCGTCGTCGCCTCGGTGGCTGACGAGGGGGGCACCGCCCAGGAGGTGCAGCGCTCCGGCGCCGGGCTCCTCGTCGCCCCCGAGGACCCGGCCGCGGTGCTGGCGGCCGTCCGCAAACTCGTCGAGCAGCCGGCCGCCGCCGACGAGCTCGGCGCCCACGGACCCAGGTACGTGGCACGTCACCTCGGCCGGGAGGCCGGTCTCGCCCGCTTCGACGCACTGCTCACCGAGGTCCTTCAGGACGCCCAAGGGAGACCACGCCGATGACCCAGCCGATCCGCGCCCTGGAGGATCAGGACGAACCCGCGCTGCTGCGGGACCAGTTCCGCCAGCTCCTGCGCTACCGCGCGCTGCTCGCGTGCGGCGTGGTCGTCGGACTGCTCGGCGGCGGCTGGCTCGCCCTGAGCGGCGAGGACACCTACACCTCCACCGGCGAGGTGTCGGTGCGCTCGGCCACCTCGGACCCGTTCGCCGCGGGCGCCTCGGCCGACAAGGGCATCAACATCGGCTCCGAACGCCAGACCGCCGTCAGTGACGCCGTGGGTACCGTGGCCGTCGGCTCGCTGGTCAAGCACGGCGACACGGTGGAGGTCGGAAAGCTGCTGACCGGCCTCCAGGTCACCAACCCGCCCAACACCCTGGTGCTCAGGTTCTCCTACACCGCCCGCGACCCCGAACAGGCCAGGGCACGGGCCCAGGCACTGGCCGAGGCCTACCTGGAGATCCGCCGGGAGCGCACCGAGAACAGCATCGACAACATGGTCGACGGCTACCGCGCCCAGTTGAAGCCGCTCACCGAGCAGCGCGACCGGCTGGCCGAGCAGGAGACCGGCACCGTCGGCAGCGACGTCACCAGCGCCCGCGCCAACCTGATCGTCGCCATCTCCGGACTCAGCCAGAAGATCTCGGAGTTGCGCGCCCTCGACACCACACCGGGCTATCTGAACAAGAAGCCGGTCGCACCGGAGCGGCCCACCGGCGCGGGGCTTCCCCTGCTCCTCGGGCTCGGCGGCGTCGTCGGGCTCGCCCTCGGCCTGCTGCTCTCCTGGGTACGGCTCGTCTTCGACCCGGCGGTCCGCTCCACCAGGGAACTCGTCCGCTCGCTCGGCGCCCCGCTGCTCGGCACCCTGCCCAGGGACCGCGCCGCGGTGGGCCAGCTGCTCGCCATCGGACGCAGCGGCAGCCGGCTGGCCGAGGAGTACCGGGCGGTGGCCTTCCGGCTCGCTTACGACCCCTCGTTCGCCGAGCGCCGACGGCTCCTGGTCACGGCGCCCCGCGGGGACAACGACATGGCCGCCGCCGCCGCGGTCAACCTGGCGGCCGCCTTCGCCGAGATGGGCCGTGACGTTCTGCTCGTCGAAGCGGATCTGCGCACCCCGTCCCTGGCCAGGGACCTCGGCGCCGCGACCCGGGGCGGCCGGCCCCGCTGGGCCGCGGAGCGCGACGAACGGGGCTGGCCCTCGGACAGCCGCACCAACGTGGACGTGCCCGGATCGGGGGCCTTCACCCTGATCGCGGGCCGCCGGATGGACAATGTGCCCCGCGCCCTGACCTCCGAGCCCGTCGGCCGGATCGTCGCCGAGGGCGGCCGGCCCGGAGCCGTCGTCATCGTGCTGGCCCCGCCCGTACTCTCGTACGCCGACGCCGTCGCGCTCATCGACCGCGTGGAGGGCGTCGTGGTGGTCTGCGACCCGCGCGAGGTGCACCGCAGCGACCTGGAGCGGATCCGCGAGATCATCGGCGCCGCGGGCGGGTCCGTACTCGGCGCCCTGCTGCACCCCGGTCAGGGACGACTGGAGCGCCGGGCACGGGGGAAGGCGGCCAATCGCCGCGCCCGCAACCGGCGGACACAAGGACAGGGACGTGACGGGCAGGACGGCCACGGACAGCCGGACGGATCCGACCGGGCCGACGGCGGCAGCGCGGGCGACCCCACCGAGACGATGGGGCTGCGCACCCTGGACGGCGGCACCCGGTACAGCGGCAACGGCGGCAGCGACCACAGCAGCACCGCGGGACGCAGATGAAGGCACGCACCGCGATCGTCTGCTCGGTCGCGGACCAGGGGGTGGCGGCGCTCACCAACATCCTGGTCCTGGTGGTGGCGGCCCGGCTCTCCACCGTCGCCGACTTCGCACGGTTCTCCGGCGTGTACCTGGTCTTCACCGTGCTGCTCGGTGTCTTCGGCGCCTATACCGGACAGCCGCTGGTGCTGCGCCGCGGCGCGGGCGAGGAGACCCGCGGCGCCTGCCGGTCCGCGGTCGGCTTCACCCTGCTCGTCTCGGCGCTCCTCGGCGCCCTGCTCGCTGCCGTCTGCGCGGTACTTCCGGGAGACACGGCACGGGCCCTGATGATGCTGGGACTCGTCCTGCCCGTCGTCCTCGGGCAGGACACGGCCCGCTACGCCTTCGCCACGCTCCAGGCACAGCACCTGGCCCTGGCCGCGGACACGCTCCGGCTGATCTGCGTGCTCGGCGCGCTGACCGTACAGCCGCACGGCACCTCGGCCGCCCGGCTCGTCACCGTCTGGGGCCTCTCCGCACTGCCCGCGCTCCTGCTGTCCGGCACCGTGCTGCACCGCCGGACCGCCGGCAGCCCCGTGCGGCTTCGGCCCCTGCTGCGGCGCGGCCACCTCGGCCGGCGGTTCGTCGTAGAGTTCGGGGTGGGCAACGCCACCAGCCAGCTCTCCGTGCTCGGCCTGGGCGTGGTCGGCAACCCGCTCGTGGTCGGCGCGCTGCGCGGCGCGACCACCCTCTTCGGCCCGCTGAACGTGCTGTTCACCTCCGCCACCGGTTTCGGCCCGCCGCTGCTCGGACGGCTCGCCACCGACCGGCTCAGGGTCCGGGCCACCGCGGTCCTGGCCGCGGTCCTGGCGGCGACCGCCGCGGGCTGGGCCACCGTTCTCGCCCTGCTGCCCGCGACGGTGGGCCGCCATCTGCTCGGCGACACCTGGCCCACGGCGGCGGCGCTGCTCCCCGCGACCGGCAGCCAGTACGCGGCGATGGCCGTCGGCACCTGCGGACTGCTGGCGCTGAGACTGCTCGATCCGCGCACCACGCTCTCCATCCAGGTGGTCTTCTCACTCGCCGCGGTGGCCTTCCTGACCGGGGGATACCTGCTCGGCGGGGTACCGGGCGCCGCCTGGGGCCTGTGTCTGGGCTCCGTCTGCAAGGCGATCGCCACCTGGACCCGGGTGGCGCGGCTGACCCGTCGCGGCGCCGCGGAACCAGCCGCGGTCAGTGCGACCGCTGTTCGTTCCGGTCCCTGAAACTCGTGACCAGCGCCAGGCACAGTGCGGCGATGGCCAGCTTCCCGGCCGCCTGCAACAGCGGGCCGCGCAGCAGGATGAAGGTGTACCCGGCGATCAGCGGAGCCGCGATGGCAAGGACACTGCCGGGCCCCGGACCGTCCCGGGAGACCGCCCGCGCGTACCGGCGGTCGGTGCGCGCGGCCGCGTACCCGATCACGGCGAAGCCGCCGATCATGCCGGGGGCGCCGAAGTCGACCCACAGCTCGGTCCACAGCGGCGCCGAGAGGTTGGTCATGTTCATCCCCATCCACTGCCCGACCCGCACCCCGGTGTCCTCCGGCTTTCCGCTCCACGCGGCCCGCGGCACGAAGAAGAAGGCGGAGCCCGCCAGTTGGCGCCCGTAGGTGTGGCCCCGGGTGTCGACCCAGGAGATGGTGTTGGCGAACATGACGCTCTGGTCGTAGTCCTTGGTGGCAAGCGGCTCGAAGACCGAGGACGACTGCACCGGCCGGTACCCGGAGTCGTCGTAGCGGAACCGGTCGGCGTACGGGAACAGCACCAGGGCCCCGATCACGCCCATGGCCAGCACCGAGCGGTACATCGCCGCACTGGCCGGGAACGCGGTGAACAGCAGTGAGACCAGCACCGTCAGGAACCAGTAACGGGCGTTGGAGACGGGGTTGTTCACGACCAGGTTCACCAGCACCAGCGCGCACCAGACCAGCACGGTGGACGGCGAGCGCCGGGCCCGGCGCGAGGTCACCAGCCGCCGGGTGAGGAAGAGGAACGCGAGCAGGGCCGGAACCGTACCGAACCCCTTGAGGAACGCCGACCCCACATTGGACCCGCTGGACACGACCCCGCTCTCCGCGACCGAGGCGCTGATCTCCTGCCTGCTGGAGAAGAAGACCGCGGGCCCGCCGAGCTTCAGCACGTAGTAGCCGCTCGCCGCGAAAGCCAGCAGCACCAGCAGCCGCAGCCGGACCGGGTGCGCGGTGGCCCGGCCACCGCTCCCGCGCGCGGTGGTGCGCCTGCGCAGCGGACGCCGGGACGCCAGCAGGGCCCCGAGGTCGAACGCGGCGCAGCCCACCAGGACGAGCGCGATCGCGGTCACCAGGTCGGAGCGCGGCCCGACCATCGGCGTCGGGGTCTGCCCGATGACGGCCTGGGCGAACGGGGCCACCCCCATCGCGATGTACACGAACATCCAGAAGACGCCCTGCAGCAGCCGGCGCCGGGTGGAGAGGATCATGGTCGCCAGCCGCGCCCCCGAGTAGCACGTCAGCACCAGCTGCAGCCAGTACGCGGTGTCCCGGACCCCGCTCCCGGGCTGCGCGGCGATCAGCGCGGGCAGGAAGCAGACGAGGCCGAGGATGAGCGGCACGGCCATCGCGCGCGACAGCATCGCCCAGGACATGGGTTTGGCGGGCGGCTCGACCGGACGCCCCGGTCCGCTCTCCAGGACGGGAGCGGACGGCGTCACCCCGTGCACGGACGTCATCTGTTCCCCGTTCCGTGATCCTGTGAACACTCTAACGAATCAACCCACTTGGGGGGATGTGATGACTAGTCTGTGAACTGCTGCCGAGGTCGAGGGGAACCCTGGTGAAGATCCTGCACGTCGTCACACTGCACACTCCGGACCACGCCTTCGGGGGTCCGACCCGGGTGGCCCTGAATCTCTCGAAGGTACAGCGCGCCGAGGGGGACGACGCCCGGATCATGGCACTGGGCGACGGTTTCGACGGCCCGCTGCCGTCCCAGGTGGAGGGGGTGCCCGCGCACCTCTACCAGGCCCGCCACCTGCTGCCGCGGTTCGAGGTCAGCGGCATCACCTCGGGGCCGCTGCTGCTTGCCGCGCGTCGCATGATGCACGGCGCCGACGTCGTCCATGTGCATCTGATGCGCGATCTGGTGACGCTGCCCGCCGCGCTGCTGGCACTGGCCTCCGGCACCCCGCTGGTCGTCCAGACGCACGGCATGGTGGACCCGACCGAGAAACGGGTGGCGCAGCTGACCGACCTGCTGGGCGTACGGAGGGTCCTGCGCGGCGCGGACGCGGTGCTGCACCTCACCGAGAGCGAGCGGATCGATGTGAACGCCGTCGCGGCCCCGGTGCGGCTCACCCGGACGGTGCGCCTGGTCAACGGCGTTCGGCCGCAGGAGCGCAAGCCCGACCGGGACCCCGCGCGGCCGCCGACGGTGCTCTTCCTCGCCCGGATACAGGAGCGCAAGCGCCCGGAGGACTTCGTCGCCGCGATGCCCGCGGTACTGGCCGAGTACCCGGACGCCAGGTTCGTGCTGGCGGGACCGGACACCGGCGCACTTCCCGGCACGCTCCGGCTGGCCCGTGAACTGGGCGTGCTGGACTCGCTCGACCACGTCGGACCGCTCGGCCACGAGGAGGTGCTGGCGGCGGGACGGCAGGCCGATGTGTACGTCCTGCCGTCGATCGAGGAACCCCTCGGCGTCTCGGTTCTCGAAGCGATGTCCGTCGGCACCCCCGTGGTCATCACCCGCACCTGCGGCCTCGGCCCCGACGTGGCCGAGGCCGGTGCGGGCCGGGTGATCGACAGCCGGGTCGGCGACGACGCGGCCAACGCGGGCAAGGTCGCGCGGGCGGTCCTGGAACTGCTGGAGCCGAAGGCCAACGCCGAGGCCGGGCAGGCCGCCTGGGAGCTGGTCGGTGAGCACTTCACCATCGACGTCGTGACCCGGACGCTCCGGCGGACCTACGAGAGCGTGGTCCGCCGGAAGCGCCGGTGACTCAAGAAGCAGGTACCCCACGCGACTTCAGGGCGATCTGCCACCGGTAGAAGCTCATCGCCAGGGCGAAGTCGAGGCCCGCCCGCCCGTCCAGGAAGCCCCGCCGGTACACGTACATGTACGCGAAGGACACCAGCGGCTTGAACGGCGCCTTGTGGAACAGCTGCCCCTGGCGGGACTTGACCCGGCGCACCTGCTCCTTGACCTCGGGATGGTGCTCCAGCCACGCCTCCCAGTCCGAGTACCGGTTGTGCCGCTCGAACCAGGCGGTCACCGGGTCGAGGTCCTGGTGCTCGATCGGATTGCGGAGGGACCCGGCGGTCTCCGCGACCGGCTGGTAGTGGCCCTCGACCTCGCCGATGCCGGGCGCGTCGAGATCCCCCACCTCCGGGTACCGGCTGCGGGTGCGGTCGGTCAGCGACCGCTTGCGGATGGTGTAGCCGTGCCGCAGCCGCTTCCCGGAGAACCAGTACCCCAGCGGAATGTCGTACGCGGCGGGCCTCGGCGCGTCCGGATCGGCGAAGACCTGCCGCAGCTCGGCCAGCAGACCGGGGCTCAGCCGCTCGTCGCCGTCGAGCAGCAGGATCCAGTCCAGGTCCGTGCGGACCTGATCCAGGCACCACTGCTTCTTCCGGGGATGTCCACCGTCCCAGGTGTACATGACGACCTCGGCCCCGCACTCCGCGGCGATCTTCGCGGTGTCGTCCGTACTGTGCGAGTCGACCACGACGACCGCCTCGAAGTGGCCGAGGACCGACTTCACCGCCTCGGCGATGTTGAGCCCCTCGTTCTTCGTGGGGATGGCCACGGCTATCGGCAGCTTGTTCATCCGTTGTCTCCTTCGGGCAGCCAGGCGTAGCAGCCTGTGGAGGTGAAGGTGCGGGCCGCCTTCGGGATCGTGATGCCGGTCCGCTTCCCGTCGTCGGACGAACCCGACGCGAGGTTCTTGCCGTTCGCCCCGGTGATCTCCCAACTGCAGTTCTTCGTGGGTGTGACGTCGCGGTAGCGGCCCGGCCGGAGCTGTGCGCCCTTGTACATGCCGTCGGCGTACGCCCGCGAGGCCCGCTCCACGACCTCCTCGTGCCGCGGGCACAGGTGCCCGACGGCGGGCCCGGCGTCCGCGATCTCGCCCGTGGCCACGGCCCCGACCGCGGTGTCCCGGTCGACCTTGACCAGGTACGTCAGCCGGTCGCAGGTCTCCTGTCCGGTCTGGAGGACCGCCGCCGGGTCCATGCCCTTGGGTACCCGGTCGACCAGGTACTCCTTCTGCTTCTTCGTGAACGTACCGGTGGCCGGGGTGAGTTCGTCGGTGGGGGTCTTCGGTGGCTCACTGGAGCGTGAGGCCCGCGGGCCCTTTGAGGCGGAGCCGTCCGGCTCCGCGGGTGCGCCGGCCACCGGCCCCGCCGAGGCCGCGGCGGGGGCGCCGGCCGTCTTCTCCCCGGCTCCGCCGGAGGAGGAGCCGCAGGCGGCCAGCGCCGCCGTCGTGATGATGACGACGGCGCCGGCCAGGAACGGATGTCTCATCCACCTGTCCTCAAGGCGTAGTGGGCACTGACCTGGGCAGCGGTCAGCGCGGTCGGGTACACGGCGGTCTCGTCGATCTGTCCGGCGAAGAAGTCGCTCGTCGGACGGTTCGGCCAGCTCGCCAGGTTGTCCCCGCCCACCCGCCAGTAGCCGGTGTAGTTCTCGTTCGTGGTGTACTGCGCGTTCGAGGCACGGAGCTGTCCGTCCACGTACAGGGCCATGCCGCCTGAACCCTGGGTCGCGACGACATGGTGCCAGGCACCGTCGTTGTAGGCCGCGGTTGTGCTGACGGTCCGGCCGCCGCCGTTGTGGGTGCCGAAGGTGAGGCGCCCGTTGTTGAGCATGTACACATGCTTGTCGTACTGGCCGCTGACTTCCATGGTCTTGTTCCCGAAGCCGATGATCTTCCCTCCCCGGGTCGTCGTCGTCTTGATCCAGGTCTCCACGGAGAACTTCGTGGCCTGGGCATGACTCCGGTTGCTGTACGCGTACTGAGTGGTCCCGTTGAACCCGATGGCGGTCGAGGGCCCGGCCACGGCGGCCGGGGTCTGCCGGTAGGAGGGCGCGTTGCGCAGGAAGCCGTTGTCCAGGCCCGCTCCCGTGTCGGCGGCGAAGGTGGACGTGCCCTCGTCGTAGCGCCAGTACAGGGTGGCGCCGTCGGACAGCACCCTGGCCGGGTAGCTCTCGGCCTTCGACGCCACGGTCGCGGTCACCGCGGGTGACTTGGCGCTGGTGTTGATGCCGTCGCTCGCACTGATCCGGTAGGTGTGCGTCTCACCCGGTGCGACATCGGTGTCGGTCCACCGCAGCTGCGGGCGGTCCCAGAACACGGAGAAGCCTGTCGTGGTGTACACGGGGGTGCTCGCGCCGTCCCGGTAGACGCGGTACGTCAGCTCCCCGTCGTCCGTGTCGAAGCTCGTCTGCCAGTTCACGTCCACCTTGTTCGGGGCGACCGTGGAGACGCTCACGTTGGGCACCCAGGGCGCCCCGGTGTCGGGGCCGTCGGCGAAGCGGGTCAGCCCCTGCTGCGGTGAGCTGTTGACGGTGGTGAACTCGCCGCCCACCCAGAGGTAGTGATGCCCGCCCTTGTCGGTCTGCGCCATCACCCGGGGGCCGACCGGCTCCCCGATCCCGTCGTTGGTGTCCGGGAACCACGGAAGCAGCTTGGGATCATCGACGGACTGCGCCAGCAGATGCTTGCGCGGCTGGTCCGGGAACTCACCCATCGAGGCGCAGTCATGAGCGTGACTGCCGCTGTAGAGCACCCCCTTGTGCACCAGGACGGCCTGTGTGGCACCGAGACAGGTGTCCCGCCACACCTGCTGGAAGGTGGTCAGGTCCACGGCGATCCGGCCGTCGAAGACACCACCCCCGGTGCCCTCGTTGGCGGTGTAGAACTTGGTGGCGTCCGCGGTGAGGTCCTGCACCGTCGAGGTATTCGGGATGAAGCCCGGGTAACTCTTGTCCAGGGCACCCGTCGTCGCGTTCACCACCGCGAGGGCGTGCGACGCGGTGCCGTTGACGGTGAAGAAGTCGCCTCCGATCACGACGTGCTGTCCATCGGGAGTGACCTCGACGGCCCGGCCGACCTCGTCCGTGTTGGCCGTCCACGGCTTCAGCGCCGCGCCCGTGGTGACGGCGGCGAACTTGTTCCGGGTCTGTCCCGCGACACTGTTGAAGTCACCGCCCAGATAGACCGTGTCGTCGGTGACGGCGAGGGCCCGGACGGTCGCGGAGACGGCGACCTTGAAGTTCGTGCGCGGGGTGCAGGTCGCCGTGTCGATGGCCGCGATATTGCTCACGCCGACCCCGTTCACCGAACCGAACTGGCCCCCGGCGTAAAGGGTTTTGCCGTCGGGGGAGAGGGTGAGGGCCCGGACGGTCGCGGTTCCCGAGGAGAGCGTGAACGACAGGCTGCAGCCGGTCGGCGCACCGGTCGCGGCGTCGAAGGCGGCGAAGTTCACCGCGGGCTGTTCGGACGTCCCGGCAGGCGCGTTCGGCGGCCGTACGGTGGAGAACGTGCCGCCCGTGTAGACGACCCCGTCGTCCGTCGCGGCCATCGACCAGACGATGCCGTTGGTCTGCCAGGTGGAGAGGTCGTCGGCGGTCAGCGAGACCGGTGGGGTGAGCGCCGTGGCCGGGGAGCCCCCGGCGGCGGCGCTCAGGGCCCCGGTGAGCAGGCAGAGCGCGGCGGCCGCGGCCCGTACCCGGCCGCTTCCACGGGATCTGCGCCCCGTACTTTCGTTCATCATTCAGCTCCGAAGGTGAGAACGAGCTGCGGCCGGTGGGCCGCGGTTGCGACCTCGCCCGACCAGATGCGGAGCGAATCCGTTCCGCCGCTGGTGAGGGCGAGTGAGTAGGCGGAGCCCAGGGCTCCGCCCAGCGCCGGCGCGTCCAGCTCCACCGAGTAGTCGGTGGAGACGGCGGTCGCGCCGGAGATGGTCCCCAGCACCGTCGTGGCGAGCGAAGGCCGGGAGTTGTAGGTGACCGCCGACTCGGTCCACGCGCCGGAGACCGGCACGAGGGTGTGGCTGTCGGCCGAGCCCGCCGTGGGGTCCGACGAGGTACGGAAGGTGAGCCGGGCACTCCTGAGCTCCTGCCCGGCCGGGGCGGTGGGCAGCGTGTACCGGAGGTAGCTCAGATAGGCCGTGGTACCCCGCGAGGCGAGCTGGTCGTTGTTGTACGTGGTGTTCGCGGCGACGCTGTTGACGTACGCGTCCTCGGTCGGTGTCAGCGTGAGCGTGGTGTCCCCGGGGCCCGGCGGGGTGTCCGCCAGATCGTGGTGCGCGGCCACCTGCGCCGCGCTCAGCGCCGACGGATAGAACGCCGTCTCGTCGACCTGCCCCGCGAAATAGGTGCTGGTGGGGCGGCTGGGCCAGCCGTTGGCCATGGCGTCGCCGCCGACTCGCCAGTACCCGTTGTACGAGCGGTTGCCGGCCGTGGCGTTGGAGCCGACGGACGCGCCGTCCACGTACAGCCTCATGCCGGACGGTCCCTGGGTGGCCACCGCGTGGTGCCAGGCGTTGTCGTTGTACGAGGCGGCCGAGGTGACGGTGGGACGACTGCTGGTGCTGCCGACCTGTACGCCGAACGCGAGGCGCCCGTTGTCGGTGAGGTAGAGGAGCTTGTCGGAGATCCCGCTGGTGTGCCCCTGCGCGCTGCCGATGTTGTTGCCGTAGCCGACGATCCGGCCGCCCCGGCCCGTGTCCGTACGGAACCAGGTCTCGATGGAGTACGGGGTCGGTGACGTGTAGTGGTGCAGCCGGTCGCTGTACACGTACTCGTCGGCGCCGTTGAGGGCGAGCGTCGACGAACCGGCCACGGCGGACGGTGCCGATCGGTACGAGGGGGCGTTCACGTACACGCCGCCGTCGTCATTGTCCGAGGCGTCGGCGGCGAACGCGCCGCCCGCCTCGTCGTAGCGCCAGTACAGATCCGCCCCGTCGGCGAGCACCCGCTGCGCGTACGGACTCGACGAACCGGCCGCCGTGACCGTGGCGTTGGCGGAGAGCGCACTGGTGTTGGTGCCGTCGCTCGCCGTGATCCGGTACGAGTAGCTCCGGCCCGCCACGACATCGGTGTCGGTGAAGGTGAGCTGGGGCCTGCTGAAGAAGAGCGAGGAGCCGGTCGTGGTGTGGACGGGCGTCGAGCCGCCGTTGCGGTACACCCGGTAGGTCAGCAGGCTGTCGTCCAGGTCCAGGCCCGAACGCCAGCTGACCCGCACCGCACCGGCCCGCGGCGCCGAGAGGCTCACCACGGGTACGGAGGGCGCCCCGGTGTCCGGCGTGGTGGCGAACCGGGTCAGCGCCTGCTGCGCCACCCCGTTGACCGTGGTGAACTCGCCGCCCACCCAGAGGAAGTCGCGGCCGCCCCGCGACGAGACGGTCAGGGCGCGCGGCCCCACCGGTTCACCAATGCCGTCATTGGTGTCCGGGAGCCAGCCCAGCATGGCCGGATCGCCGACCGACTGGGCGGTGAGGTGCTTGCGCACCTGGTTGGGGAACCCTCCCATGGTCGAGCAGTCGTGGACGTGGCTGCCCGCGTAGAGCACTCCCCGGTAGACCCGCAGGGCCTGCGTGGCGCCCTGACAGGTGTCCCGCCAGCGCTGGTCGAAGGTGTCGAGCCCCATGGCCAGACGTCCGTCGAAGGAGGCACCGCCGGCGCCCTCGCCGCCGGCGTACCAGCCGTTGGACGCGGTGTCGGTGACGATGTCCTTGATCACGGCGGACGACGGGATGAAGTTTCCGGTGTAGGCACGGGTCAGCGCACCCGAAGCGGCGCTGGTCACCGCGAGGGCGTGCGAGTTCGCGCCGCCCACGGTGAAGAAGTCGCCGCCGATGAGCACGTTCTGCCCGTCCGGGGTGACCTTCAGGGTCCTGCCCGGATCGTCGGCGTCCGGGTTCCACGCGGTCACCGCACCGGCGGCGGTGACCGCGCCGAAGAAGCGGCGGGTCCGGCTGTCTAGGCTCTGGAAGTCGCCGCCGGCGTAGACGGTTCCGTCCCCCGCCACGTCCAGCGCCCGCACGGTCGCCCCGAAGTTCGGTGCGAACCCCGCACGTAGCGTGCAGTCGGCGGTGTTGACGGCCACCAGGCCGTTGGCGCCCTTCCCGTTGACCGCGTTGAAGTAACCGCCCGCGTACAGGGTGGACTTGTCGGGTGAGACGGCGAGCGCCCGCACGGGCGCCGTGCCGCTGCTCCGGGTGAAGGAGAGCGAGCAGCCGGTGGGCGCCCCGGTGGCGGCGTCGAACGCGGCGAAGTTGACCGCCGAGGTGGTGTTGCTGCCCGCCGGGGAGCCGGCCGGGCGCACGTTGGTGAACGTGCCGCCCGCGTAGACGACGCCGTTCGTCTCGGCGAGCGACCAGACGATGCCGTTCGTCTGGTACGTGGCGAGGTTGTCGGCGGTGAAACCGACGGGCGGGGTCAGCGCCGCGGCCGGGCGAGCGGTGGCCGCGGACGCGGTGAGCGCCCCGGCGGTGAGTGCGAGGACGGCGGCGAACACCTCGCCGGGCGTACGTCTGAGACGTCCGGGGCGGCTCACCGGTCCACCCGCACCGCGGCCCCGGTGAGCTGGTCGGCCAGTTGCCGGACATCGGCGTCGACCATGATCCGGGCCAGCTCACGCGACTTCACGGCCGGTTTCCAGCCGAGCAGTTCCGCCGCCTTGGACGCGTCCCCGATCAGCGCGTCGACCTCGCTGGGGCGCTCGTACTTCGCGTCGTACCGGACGTGCTCGCGCCAGTCCAGACCGGCGTGCTCGAAGGCGTACTCAAGGAACTGCCGGACGCTGACCCCCTCGCCGGTGGCCACCACGTAGTCGTCCGGGGCGTCGCACTGGAGCATCCGCCACATCGCGTCGACGTACTCGGGGGCGTAACCCCAGTCGCGCACCGCGTCCAGGTTTCCCAGATGCAGCCGCGTCTGCAGGCCCGCCTTGATCCGGGCCACCCCGCGGGTGATCTTCCGGGTCACGAAGGTCTCGCCGCGGCGCGGGGACTCGTGGTTGAAGAGGATCCCGTTGACCGCGAACATGCCATAGGCCTCACGGTAGTTGACCGTCGACCAGTACGAGTAGACCTTCGCGACGCTGTACGGGCTGCGCGGATGGAACGGCGTCCGCTCGTTCTGCGGCGGCGGGTTGGCGCCGAACATCTCCGAGGACGACGCCTGGTAGACGCGGGTGTCGATGCCGCTGGCGCGCACGGCCTCCAGGAGACGGATCGTGCCGAGCCCGGTGATGTCCCCCGTGTACAGCGGGGCGTCGAAGGAGACCCGGACGTGCGACTGCGCGCCGAGGTTGTAGACCTCGTCGGGCCGGATGTCGCGCAGCAGGTTCACCAGGGCGACACCGTCGGCGAGATCGGCGTGATGCAGGACGAAGGAGCGGTCCTCCTCCTCCGGGCCCTGGTAGATGTGGTCGATCCGCTCGGTGTTGAAGCTCGACGAACGGCGGATGAGTCCATGGACCGTGTATCCCTTTTGCAGCAGCAGCTCGGACAGGTACGAACCGTCCTGTCCGGTCACGCCGGTGATGAGCGCGGTCTTCGCCACGTCTCCCCCTTCTGTGGTCGCCCGAGAGGCTGTTGGTCGCCGAAATTTCAGAGTTTGAGCGATCTGCGGTAAAACGTCACCGCGTGAGGGAGCTGCTGGCACAATCCGAGCCATGACGACTGATCTCCCCGGCCCTCCCCAGGAATCCGTCCCGTCCCTGCTACGGCCCGGCGCCCGTGTGTTCGTCGCGGGCCACCGCGGTCTGGTGGGCTCGGCGGTGGTGCGCCGCCTCACCGCCGAAGGCCACGAGGTGATAACGCGCGGCCGCGACCAGCTGGACCTGCGTGACGCCGAGCGGACCGCGGCCTTTCTGCGGGACGCACGTCCGGACGCCGTGGTACTGGCCGCCGCCAAGGTCGGCGGGATCATGGCCAACAGCACGTACCCGGTGCAGTTCCTGGAGGACAATCTGCGGATCCAGCTGAGCGTGATCGCCGGGGCGCACGCGGCGGGCGTCGAACGGCTGCTCTTCCTCGGCTCGTCCTGCATCTACCCCAGGCGCACCCCGCAGCCCATCCCCGAGAGCGCCCTGCTCACCGGCCCGCTGGAGCCGACCAACGAGGCGTACGCGCTCGCGAAGATCGCCGGGATCGTGCAGACCCAGTCCTACCGCCGGCAGTACGGCGCCTCGTACATCAGCGCCATGCCCACCAACCTCTACGGACCGGGCGACAACTTCGACCTGGAGACCTCGCACGTCCTGCCCGCACTGATCCGCCGCTTCCACGAGGCGCGGCTGAGCGGGGCGCCGGCCGTCACGCTCTGGGGCTCCGGAAGCCCCCGGCGCGAATTCCTGCACGTCGATGACCTGGCCGCCGCCTGCGTGCTGCTGCTGGAGCGTTACGACGGTGACGCACCCGTCAACGTCGGCTCCGGCGAAGACCTGACGATTCGTGAACTCGCTTCGACAGTAGCTGATGTGACGTCCTATCAGGGATTGGTCGAATGGGACACGGCCAAGCCCGACGGCACCCCGCGCAAGCTGCTGGACGTGTCCCGGCTGGCTTCCCTCGGCTTCGCACCGCGGATCGAGCTGCGTGACGGAATCGCCGGCACCTACGCATGGTGGCTCCAGCAGCAGGGCACCCGGGTCTGACCGGCAGCCGGGACCGGCCCTCCCGGCCGGGTGGGCGGAGGCCGTCGCACTGCCGTCCACCCGGCCCCTCCCCGTTCCTCGCATCCCCTGCCGCCGCTCTCAGTAGGCCCCGCGGCCGTCGGTGACGGCGCGCAGGGTACGGGCCATGAGTCCCATGTCCGTGGCCACGGACCAGTTGTCCACGTACCAGAGGTCGAGCGACACGGTCTCCTGCCAGGACAGGTCGGAGCGCCCGCTGACCTGCCACAGGCCGGTCAGCCCCGGTTTGACCGCGAGCCGTCTCAGCTCGCGCTCGTCGTAGCGGGACACCTCGTCCGGCAGCGGCGGGCGTGGTCCGACCAGGGACATGTCACCCCGTAGGACATTGAAGAGCTGGGGCAGCTCGTCGAGGGACGAGCGGCGCAGCAGCCGGCCGACGCGGGTGACCCGGGGGTCGCGGCGCATCTTGAACATCGGGCCGTCGATCTCGTTGGAGGCGGCGAGGTGCGCCCGGTGCCGTTCGGCGTCCGCGATCATCGTGCGGAACTTCCACATGGTGAACGGCCGGTTGTGCTGCCCGTGGCGGATCTGCCGGTGGAAGACCGGTCCGCGGGAAGTGAGCCGGACCGCCGCCGCGACCAGCAGCAGCAGTGGGGCCAGTGCGAGCAGTCCGAGGGCGGCGCCGGTCCGGTCCACCGCGGCCTTGAGCGCGGGCTGCGCTCCCCGCCGCAGCGGCGGCACGATGTGCAGCAGGGTCAGTCCGGCCGCCGACGCCGGGCGGACCCGGCCCGCCGCGATCTCCGAGAGGTGCGACAGCACGGACAGTTCGAGCCCGCCGTCGTGAAGCCCCCAGGACAGCCGCCGTAATCGTTCCTCGGTGAGCTCCGGCCCCGGCACCACCAGCGCCAGGTCGGCCTCGTGCGCGAAGGCCGCGCCCAGCACCGTCGAGGCGTCGTCGTCGGCGGGTGTGGGCGCGAGCCGCCCCGGGACCGGGGCGTCGCAGTTCAGCGCCGCCGTTCCCACGGGTACGGCGGCCACCACGACGTAGCCGTGGTCCGAACGGGAGCCGAGCAGCCGCACTGCCCGGTCCACCCCCGCGGTCTCGCCGACCACCAGTACCCGGCGGGCCGTCCGCCGCTTCCCCCACCGCGGCAGCTGACGGACTCCGGACACCGCCGTGGCCGCCAGCAGGCCCGGGATCAGTGCCACGACCGCCGCCGCCGGATCGATGGACCCGTCGGCCACCGTCCAGAGCACCGCCAGTACGCCGATGAGCAGCAGCCAGTCCCCGGATACGGTCAGCGCTCCGGCCGGGCGGCCGGGCGCCCGGAGCGAGTACCGGCCACGCGCGGCCCGCACGGCGGACCACACCAGGGCCGCCGCGGACGCGCCGGCCAGAGCCCCGGGCTCGCCGTCGGTGCGCAGGACGAGCCAGCCGGGAAGCCCGAGCCCGAGCAGGTCCAGGCAGATGACCAGAGGCAGGTACCGGCCGGGTCCTGGCTTCGGCCCGGGCCGGGCGGAACGTTCGCGCTGTACGGTCGGGCCCTGCGGCAGCCGGTCGAACTTCTGGCTGCGGGGCCGGTTCGAAGTGGTCCGTGGGCGAGGTGCCCCCGCCAGTCCCACGGGTCCTGATCTATCGGATTCGGGTAGCTCGACATGCCCCATGAACCCCCCAGTCACAGTTGCATCTCCACAAACGGGGCGCATCCGCCGATCCTGTGGACTGACGGATGCGCCCTCGCTCGGTGCACGATATCCACACACGTGCCATTTCGCTGGAGTTCCAGTGAAGTTCAGACATGCGGTGTGAGCCGGAACTCGTCCCGTTCCGCGCTGGATCACAGGTTCTGTGCGCTGGTGTTGGTATTTGGGCGGCACCACAATCGGGCGGTGTGTGGATATGTACCTCCTCTTCGACAACTACCCTACGTGGCCGCTCGGTTGGTCTGCGCTGCCTGTTCGTGGGGTGGCTCCGCGGGGCTGTCTGGGAGAATGCACCGTCGGGAGACTGCGCCCGGCCTCGAGTGAAAGAGGACGCACGGTGACTCCCGCGGAGAAGAACTGGGCCGGCAACGTCACGTTCGGCGCGAGGCGACTGTGCGTACCCCGCTCGGAGGCCGAGCTGCGGGAGACGGTGGCCGCTTCCACCGCGGTACGCGCCCTGGGTACCCGGCACTCCTTCAACGCCGTCGCGGACACCGCCGGGGACCTCGTGTCGGTGGCCGGTCTGCCGCGCGTGGTCGAGATCGACCCGGCGGCCGGTGCGGTGACGGTGAGCGCGGGGCTGCGCTTCGGCGAGTTCGCCGGCGAGCTGAACGAGAGCGGCTTCGCCCTGCACAACCTGGGTTCCCTCCCGCACATCTCGGTGGCCGGCGCCTGTGCGACCGGAACCCATGGCTCGGGTGTCGGGAACCGGTCGCTCGCGGGAGCCGTCCGGGCACTGGACATGGTCACGGCGGACGGCGGGACCCTCTCCCTGCGGCGGGGCGACGCGGACTTCCCCGGAGCGGTGGTCTCCCTGGGCGCGCTGGGCGTGGTGACCCGGCTGACGCTGGACATGGTCCCGGCCTTCGACGTACAGCAGTGGGTCTACGAGGATCTTCCCGAGTCCCGGCTGACCGGGGCCTTCGACGAGGTGATGTCGGCCGCGTACAGCGTCAGCGTCTTCACCGACTGGTGCCCCGGACCGGTCGGCCAGGTGTGGCTCAAGCAGCGGGTGGGGAGCGGGGGAGCGCGGCAGGCGCCCGGCGACTGGCTGGGCGCACGGCTCGCCGACGGTCCGCGCCACCCGATCGCCGGTGTGCCGGCCGGCAACTGCACCCGGCAGCAGGGCGCCGCAGGAGCCTGGCACCGCAGGCTGCCGCACTTCCGGCGGGAGTTCACCCCCAGCAACGGGGACGAGCTGCAGTCGGAGTACTTCGTGGCCCGGGAGGACGCCGCCGCCGCCTACGAGGCGGTGGGCCGGCTCCGGGACCGGATCACCCCGCTGCTGCAGATCTCCGAGATCCGTACCGTCGCGGGGGACGACCTGTGGCTGAGCCCGGCGTCCGGCAGGGACTCGGTGGCCTTCCACTTCACCTGGATACCGGACACCGAGGCGGTGGCACCGGTCCTCCGGGAGATCGAGGAGGCGCTGGCGCCGTTCGCCGCGCGGCCGCACTGGGGCAAGGTGTTCGCCACCGCCCCCGACGTCCTGCGCACGCTGTACGGGCGGTATGCCGACTTCGAGAAGCTGATGGCCCGGTACGACCCGGCCGCCACCTTCCGCAACGACTTCCTGGACCGGCACTTCCCGCGGTGACCCCCGGGCGCGGTGGGGGTCAGCGGCCCTCGCGCTCGTCCCTCGCCCGGGACGGCCAGGCGGCCGCCGACTTGCCCGGCGCGAGGTGGTCCACCACATCGGCCAGTTCCTCGCAGGCGCGCTCGATCCGACGGCGGATGTTCTGCTGCTCCGCGACGATGGCGGCCAGCAGGAGCGACGTGAGTGCAACGGCCCCGTTGAGGACCGTGAGGTTGATCATCACCTCGACCATGCCGTGGCCGGCGAACGGACCGACTTGTTCCGTCCCCGCGACCACCGCCAGGACCGACACCAGCAGCGCGCACGGCGCGCTGCCCGCGAGCTGGAACCGCAGCGCCGCCCAGATGAGGATCGGGAACACCAGATAGAGCTCGACAGCGGACCACGGGTGGCCAGCAACGAGCCCGCGACCGTGACGGTCAGCAGCGCGCCGGCCTCGATCCACCGGTCGGTCACCCGGGGCATCCGCAACTTGCGCAGCACGACGAGGACCAGCGGGGTGACCACGAGCACCCCCATGGCGTCTCCGGCCCACCATGCCACCCAGACAGTCCAGAACCCGCTCGTGGGCAGTTTGTCGTCGAGCGCCAGCATGGCGGTGCCCACGGTCGCACTGACGGCCATCCCGGCCAACGCACCCAGGAAGACCAGCATGACGCCGTCGCGCAGCCGGTCCAGCTCCGGACGGAAGCCGACCCGGCGCAGTATCAGGCAGGCGCAGACGGGTGCGAGCGTGTTGCCCGCCACGACCGCGGCCGTCGACGGCGTCACCGAGGTGCTGAGCGTGGCGATGACGAGCAGCGAGCCCAGAGCGATCCCGGGCCAGATGTGCGGTCCCAGAATCAGCAGGCAGCCCAGGGCGATCCCGGTCGGCGGCCAGAGCGGTGTGACCACCGCGCCGTTGACGGTCACCTGCCTCAGAAGTCCCAGCCCCCCGGACACGTAGTAGGCGGCGGCGACTGCCGGCATGCGCAGTGATAATGCCGTGGCCCTGCGCCGGTACTCCTCGCTGCGGATCACGGTTCTCATCAGACACCGGCCCCCGCGGGAGGCGGCCGCGTGACACGCACCGGCCCTGATCGCTGCGTCATCCGGGGGCGGCGGGGAACGCGTCGTGGCGCAGGACGAGCACGGCGGCGTCGTCCTTGTGCCCGGTGCGCTCCGCCGTCTCCAGGATCGCGTCGGCCAGTTCGTCCGCGTCGTCGCCGACCCGGGAGCGCACCAGGCGGACCACCGCGTCCAGCCCCTCGTCGATCGAGTAGGACGGCCCCTCGATCACTCCGTCGGTGAGCAGCACGAAGGTGCCGGCGGTCGTGAGCCGCCGGGCGGTGACCGGGTACTCCTCGCCGGTCTGGATGCCGAGCGGCAGACCGCCCTCGTCCTCGGTGGTGCCCGACCGCCCGTCCGCCGTGGCCCACACCGCGGCGACATGCCCCGCGCGGGCACTCCGGAGTTCCCGGGTGAACGGGTCCATCCGGACGAAGGTGCAGGTGGCGAGGAGGCCGGAGTCCACGGACAGCAGCAGGTCATTGGTCCGCCGCACCACTTCGCCCGGATCGGCCGCGATGACGGCCAGGGCGCGCATCGCGATCCGGATCTGGCCCATGAAGGCCGCCGCCTCGACATCGTGTCCCTGCACGTCCCCGATGGCGAACGCGAGCGAACCGTCCGGCAGCTGGAAGCCGTCGTACCAGTCGCCCCCGATGTCCAGACCGCTGCGCGCGGGCGTGTAGCGGGCAGCGGTCTGCAGCCCCGGCAGGGCGGGCAGGGACGAGGGGAGCATCTCGCGCTGAAGCGCCTCGGCCAGCTCTACCCGCGCCTGATGAAGCTCCACCTCGCGGCGTGCCCGGGAGGTGAGGTGCTGGAGCGTGGTCAGCAATTCCTCGGCACTGGCCGAGCGGGGAGGACGACGCCGGTTCATGGGCCGCTCCGCAGCGCGTGTGGTGGCGAGCCGCACCACAGAGTCTGTCGTGGCGGGACGATCCGGCGATCAGCGCTTCGGATCCGGGACAGGGCCGCGCGCTGCTTCGGACGCGGCTCACGTCATCCTATTTCGGTGCGGTGATCCGCGCAGTCCGAGCGGACAGCGGCTGCCCGGAACGCGCGTGGCCCGCCGGTTGGGTGGATGCTGGGAGTGAGCCCGTATGGCGGCGTCGCCTGGCGGCCGGCGCGGGCCGGGAGGTGTGCGATGAGCCGGACGTTGGAATGGACGGTCCACGTGGACCTGTCCGAGGAGGACGGCGCGACGAAGGCGGAGGCGGTGCTCGACACCGGCACGGCGAAACTCACCGGCCACGGCGTCGCCCGCTGCAGCCCACAGGACCCGGACGTCCCCACCATCGGTGACGAACTCGCGGCGAGCCGTGCGATGCGCGATGTCGCGGCCCAGCTGATGAGCGTGGCCGACCGCGAACTCGGAGAGGCCGGCGCGGGGCCCGCGGACGGGCCGGTGCCGCCGCCGTACGCCTGGTCGGACGCGACGGCCTGAGCCTGCCGCACGGCCCGTGTAACGGCCCGTGCCCACGGGAGGGGCCGTAGCGTGACCGGGGAGGAGACCGGTTCACGCGAACGAGAGACCCCCGGGTGACGCCATGTGCTGGAGCGCGACCGCCGATCTTGTCGCGGGCACCGCAGTGGCCGCGATCGGCGTGGCCTGCGTCCTGCGGACGCGCCGGACCCGGGACCTGCCGCTCGCCGCGCTCCCGCTGCTGCTGGGCGCCCATCAGATCATCGAGTCCGCGGTCTGGCGCGCGGACGGCGGCACCGGCCCGGCGACCGTGGCCTGGGCCGTCATCGCACTGCCGCTGCTGGCGCTGTGGGTACCGGTGGGTGTGCTGTGCGCGGCGCCGCCGAACGCCCGGCGTCGTCTGCTGGTGCCCCTGGCGGCCGGAGCCGCGACGTCCGCCGCCCTCGGGTACAGCCTGGCCGTCCGGCCCGTGACCGCGCAGATCCGGGGGCACACCCTGGGCTATGTGCTCGATCTGCCGCGTCCGGGGCTGCTCATCGCGGGCTACCTCCTGGCCACCGTCGGATCGCTGCTGCTGTCCGGCGACCGGTGGCTGCGGTGGCTCGGGGCGCTGGCCGGGACCGGGGCCGCGGTCTGCGCCGCCCTGTGGCGGCTGGAGTTCATCTCGACCTGGTGCGCGTTCGCCGCCGTGTGCTCGGTGGTCCTGCTCGGCTGGTCCGGGAGGCGCCGCCCCGCCGAGGCGGCCGTACCTGCCGGGCCGTGAACCTCGATTCATCGCAGCCCTGCCACTCGGCCACGCGCGGTCCACACTGGCGCGATCACACGCCTCGCCCGTTGTTCGAGAGAACTTCTGTGCGCTCTTTCCGGGGGTAACGGAACGGACGTTCAGGTCCGATCGTGCGGTGGCTGTTACAGGTTCCGGGACCCGATCCATGTGCCCTGTACGGCCTGCGGTGTTGGGGGAGCCAGGGTGTCCGCCCGCGTCAACCCGGCGCCGTACGGCTGGATGCAGCGGACAGGGATTGACAGGTACCCGGAGGGTCCGGTGGGTGGCGCCTGCAGCCGTGTGTGACGGAAATGTCCGCACTTCGTAACACGTACCGGGGTGGTGTCCATTGAACGGGCAACAGGGTCAAAGTGTGCCTTCTCGGCATCACGCCGGGACCGAAAAACGCCCGGACCGCACGGTCCGGGCCTGCATCTGAGGGGTCTTCATGTCCCGTTCCGCACGGCGGATCACCGCCACCGTTCTCGCTTCCGGCGCACTCCTGGCCGCCGCCGCTCTTCCGGCGACCGCAGACGGCCACGGCCACGGCCACGACCACGGTCACGACCACGGCCGAGGCCACAGCAAGCCGGCCCCGCGCTCGGCCGTCGTCCTGGGCAAGATCCAGCACGACAGCCCCGGCCGCGACAACCGCTCGAACCGGAGCCTGAACGGTGAATGGG
The DNA here is from genome assembly GCF_036226405.1 of Streptomyces sp. NBC_01260. Classification (NCBI taxonomy): domain Bacteria; kingdom Bacillati; phylum Actinomycetota; class Actinomycetes; order Kitasatosporales; family Streptomycetaceae; genus Streptomyces; species Streptomyces sp. NBC_01260. Next base: position 8,077,619 of record NZ_CP108464.1, read on the forward strand.
TCACCGTCACCAACACCGGCCGCAGCTCGGTCAACCTGCGCGGCTGGACCCTCAGTGACGAGAGCCACCGCACCTACCGCTTCGATCTGCGTCTGGCCGGCCGCTCCTCGGTGCGCGTGCACACCGGTGTCGGCCGCGACGACAGCCGTGATGTCTACCAGGACCTCCGCCGCCACGTCTGGGACAGCAGCGACACGGCGACCCTCAGGGACGAACACGGTCACAAGATCGACTCGAAGTCCTGGGGCCGCCACCACCACGGGGGCCGCCGCTGACCGCTGACCGCCGCCCCCTGAACCCGGGGCCGCTGCCGGCTTCCTGACCGCGGCGCACCACGGCCCACCCGGCCGCGGTGCGCCGCACCTGTGTCCGCTGACCCGGGCAGGTCCGGGCCGAGGGCCGGCCCCGGCACCCATCGGCTGCCGGCCCGTCAGGAGCCGCCGTCGGGGGCCGGGATCTCCTGTTCGGTCCACAGGGCCTTGCCGTCGGGGCCGTACCGGGTGCCCCAGTGCGTGGCGAGCTGCGACACGATGAACAGGCCGCGGCCGCCCTCGTCCACGGTCCGCGCGTGGCGCAGGTTGGGCGCCACCGGACTGGTGTCGTGGACCTCGCAGGTCAGGGTGCGGTCCAGCAGGAGACGCAGATGCAGCGGCGGGGTCCCGTAGCGGACCGCGTTGGTGATCAGCTCGCTCACGATCAGTTCGGTCGCCTCGATCGTCTCCTCGTCGAGGTTCCACCCTTCGAGCCGGTCCCGGACGAGCGTACGGGCGATGGCCGGCGTGGTCCGGTCGTGAGCCAGTTCCCAGGTCGCGACCCGGTCGGGCGGGACCACGCCGGTCCGGGCGAGAAGCAGCGCGGCACCGTCGGGATGGGCGTCGGCGGGCAGGCCGTAGATGATGGCGTCGCACAGCTGCCGCAGGCGGCGGTCCGGATAGGCGAGCGCGTCCTGCACCCTGGCCACGGCCCGGGTGTCCGGCAGCAGCGAACCGGTGAGGAACGCCAGCACACTGCCCTCGTCGAGCTCGATCGTCGCCGTGGCGAAGGGGGCGCTGTCCTCGGAGAAGAGCGGTGGACCCTCCGGTACGTCGAGGACGATCGGGCTGCCGTCGGGCGCCACGACGACCGGCGCCGGATGTCCCGCCCGCGCCACGGTGCAGGTCCGGGCGAACGGGTCGTAGACCGCGTACATGCAGGTCGCAGTCAGGGACTGATTGTGCAGCGAGTCGCCGGGCGGCAGCGACCTGCGCTCCTCGGCCAGCCGGTCCGCCGTGTCGTTGAGCCGGGCCAGCACCTCGTCGGGTTCCAGGTCGAGGCCGGACAGCGCGTGGATGACCGTGCGCAACTGCCCCATGGTGATGGCCGTCTGCAGCCCGTGCCCCTCGACATTGCCGATGATCAGCGCGGTACGCGCACCGGACAGCCCGATGGTGTCGAACCAGCAGCCGCTGTTGCGCCCCGGAAGCAGCGCGTGCGCGGTCTCGACGGCGACCCGGGCACCGTTGTGCTGGGGGAGCAGCCGGCGCTGGACGGTCGACGCGATCACGTGGTCGCGCTCGTAGCGCCGCGCGTTCTCGATGCTCAGCGCGGCATGGGCGGCCGCCGTCAGAGCGAGGGCGAGGTCGGCCTCGTCGTACGGCTCGACGCCACGGAACCGGTAGAGACTCACCAGGCCGAGCACGGCGCCGTGAAGTTTCAGCGGGACCACGATCAGGGAGTGGGCCCCGGACACCTCGATCATCTGCGCGCTGTCCGGATCCGCGGCCAGCCACGGGGTGTCCGGGCCGAGCGTGGACAGCCGGGGGCGCAGATCCGTGACGGCGAGCGCGAACGGCGTACGGCCGGGCAGCCGCCGCATGTCTCCGGCCATGCTGTCGCCGCCGGACCCCCGCTGTGCCGCGCGGCGCAGCGGGACATCGCGCCCCAGCGGACTGAGCGGAGGGGGTGAACCCCGCAGGATCTCGTCCACCACCTCGACCACGGCGAAGTCGGCGAACCGCGGCACCAGCGCCGTCACCAGGCCCTCGCAGGTCGCCGCCACATCGAGGGAGTGGCCCACTTCTCTGCGTACGGCCGTCAGGCACTCCGCCCGGGAACGCGCCTTCTCCCGCTCGTTGATGTCGACGACCGCCGCGAGCAGCCCGAGCGGCCGCCCCCGCGGGTCGTCCAGGCGGTGGAGGGTGACCATCAGGCTGCGGCTGGGGCCGGGCGCCCGCATCAGCCGCCCGCGGAAGACCCGGTTGAGCACGGGCAAGCCGCTCTCCAGCACCTGGTGCAGCAGCCGTTGCGCTTCTTCCGGATCATCGAGCCGGTAGGCCTCGGTGAAGTGCAGTCCCACCAGCTGGTCGGCGCCGACCGCGTCGGACAGGGCGTGGACGCGCTCCACCCGCAGTTCCGTGTCCAGGACGTGCAGTCCCACCGCGGGCTGGCTGAACAGGGCGTCCAGGAGTGCCACCGCCATGACATCGCCCGTGGGCGTCCCAGGGACCGGTCCACCGGCGTCCGACACGTCGCACCCCCTTCAGGCTCCGCCACCCCAGCGAATCGGCAGCTTTCGGGACAGCCTGCGCAGCTCCCGTCCGGCCCCGCCACCGTGCGGGGCCGAACGGGTGAAGCGGCTGCCGCGCGCACCGCCGCGTTCCGGCTCCGGACGGACGGCAACCTTTCCGGGTCCGGCGGTCACTGACGTTACGTAACCCGCCCCCACCCCCGGAAGGCATCCACCGTGGCTCCTGAGCACCCCCCGATCCTCCCGCAGACGCCGCACCACCCGGACCCGCACGCTGCCCGGCGCGGTGGCGGCGGGCCTGCTGGCCGCCGCCGGGCTACTCAGAGTCGGGGATCTGGGCAGTCACATCAACTTCGCTCGCCGCGGTCGCGCTCTCGGTCAGGAAGCGCCCAATCGCCGCCCGGCCTCGATTGCCTGACTTCGGCATGAAGTGCACATAGGCGCGGAGCGTGAACGCCGGGTCGGCACGACCGAGCCAGGCGGCCAGTTGAGTAATGGTCTCGCCCTCGGTCAGCACAACGCCGGCGAACGTATGCCGCAAGGCGTGGAAGCCGAACTTGCGCGGCATGTCCCACTTCCCCCGCCACGGGTTCTTCCCCGCCTTCGGATCCAGGTAGGTCACCACGGCCGTCGGGATGAGACCGGCTCCCGCAAGCGCCGCCTTCCAGCACTTGTCGTTGAACGTGTCCCTGTTGACGGCTCCGCCGTTCACACCGCTCCTGAACTGCGTGGTCACGAGCAGCCGCACGGTTCTCTTCGGGCGGTCCTGCCACGCCGGACTGGGCCGGTCCGGGGCGACCGAGGGCAGGGTGACCTCAACGGTTGGGAATCGGTTCGCGTACTCCTTGACGGCCTTGACGGCCTTGGCGAGCTCGGGTGCGCACGGCGCAGCCCGTTCCTTGTTGCCCTTCGGTGGGCCGAACCCGAAGTGGCCGTTGACCTTCACGATCTGCCGGACGACGTTGATGTCTTCCCCGTCGATATCGTCCGGGGAGAAGCCGAGCGCTTCCCCCTGACGTAGCCCGGCACCAGCGGCGAGGCTCACGAGAACGCAATCGAGCTCGACGAAGCCGACGGCCACCCGCGCCAGTCCGACACCCCCACCCCGCGCACCTGCGACGACGAGAACACGCTCGTGACCGTCGACATGAGCCCCGAAGGCGGCGGCGCCGTCGACATGTGCACCAGCTGCTACGACGCCATGCAGCACGAGATCGACGAGGACGTGCAGCGATGACCGACCGCCCCACTGCCGCTGTCGCCCGCTGGAACGCTGCGCACCCGATCGGTACCCCGGTCGTCGCCTACCCCGGCTTCCGCCCCGAGGTCGACAAGAACGGCATGCGCCTCGTCACCCGCACCCGCAGTGCCGCGTCCGTGCTCGGCTGGCACACCGCGGTCGTCTGGGTGGAGGGGCACGGCGCGTGCATCGCGCTCTCCCACGTCGACCCGAGCCCGACCACCGCATGACCGTCGTGTGCCCGACCGGCGGCTATCCGGTCGGGCACCCCGTCAGCATCCCACCCACCCCGCACACCAGGAGACCCCCAGTGACCGAGCAGCCCGCCGTCTGGTCCGACACCGATCCGCTGATGACCGCCATCGCCGCTGCCGTGTACGAGCAGTGCGCCTCGCATCCCGAGCGGAGCCTGACCGTTGATGACCCGCGCAACATCGCGGCCGTCGCCGCCACGGTGGCCCGGCAGGTCCTCGGCACCACCACCGAGACGGACACCACCCCGGCCGCCGCCGAGCAGAAGCCTGAGGACCACCCCGGCGCCGAGCTGTTCGCCCAGCTCCGCAGGGCCGGGCTCGACCCGGACACGGCGCACAAGCGGATCTACGCCTACGCCGCGATGGTGCTGCGCCAGGACAAGGCGATCGCCCCCGAGCCCGCACCCGCCGACCGGGCCGCCGGGCTGCGGGAAGCCGTCGAGGTGGCCGTGCGAGCCGCACGAGCGTGCGGTGACAGCGAGACCGGGCAGTACGCCGCATCCATCGCGGCGGGTATCGGTCGAGAGCTCCGCCGCATGGCCGACGAGGCGCAGCAGCCCACCCCCACCGAGGCCGCGGCGCACCCGGCCGAGCACACCTGGGCCGCCGAGCTGCACGACCCGCTCGCCACCGAGTGGATCCCCAGCAGGCGGTACGTCACCCGCGATCGGGCGGTGGCCGACCTGCAGCACGGGAGAGCGATTGGTCCGACGTGGAAGGACGGCACCCCGACCCAGCGCCGACTTGTTCGCGCGACGACCACGTACACCGTCGAGCCCACCCCCGCCTCGACCGAGGACGCGCCCGTGGCGGCCTACCGCGAGCCCCACAACCCCCGCGTGCTGCTCTGCCGGGAACACGGCGAGCAGTGGCGCGGCCTCGTCCCCGTCACGTCCGACGACCTGCCCGACGGAGGGACCTGCACATTCGGGCAGCTGTCCAGCCTGACGTGCGGCCGAGACGTCCTGATCACCCCCGCCTCGACCGAGGAGCCGGCCGGGGGCATGTCGTGCTGAGCGCGATCCTTCACCGCCTCCGGAACCACCACCGGTCCGACCGGGCCCGCCGACGCAGGCCGGTCTGCCGGTGCGGCCGAGCCCACCCCGGACCACGGGACGAGACGCCCGCCGCACCGCCGCCCTCCGCGCCCTCGCCCAACGCCCAACCACCCGACCGCCCCGATTCCCCGGCGAAACCCCGCCCGGCGGCGACCTCCCCGACGACCCGGACCTAGCCGCCGCATCCCTCAACGCCCGCTACGACGGGCTGCCGTTCCCAGGGGAGCCGACCCGATGAGCGCCGCATCCCCCTCGACGACCTCACCAGCGACGCCCTCGACCAGCTCTACGACGACCGGGACGCCGCACGCGACCGCCTCGACTTCCACGACCGGTACACGATGCCGGACCTGCGCCGCCGCACCGAGGCCGACGCCGCAGCGATCCGCCGGTGGCGCGCCCGCGCAGAGCAGGCCGAGGCCGCCAACGAACGCGTGCGGGAACTGCACCGCACGCCAGCCACGGCGACACCTGCGTCTACTGCGCACCCGGCCAACGCACCGGCTACGACACCACCTGGCCCTGCGACACCATCCGAGCCCTCGACGCGCAGCAGCCCACCACCTGACCCACCCGCGGCCGGCCGGGACCCCACCCCGGCCGGCACACCACCCGTGCCCGTCCGCCAGTTGACCGTTCGTCTCGACCCCGACACGTCCCGGCTGCTGCGTTGCTACCCGTGCCAGTCCCCGACCGTTGTCCTCCGCCGCGCCATGCTCATGCTCACTACCGCCGACGGGCATGTAGACACCGCTGGCTGGTTTGTGCCTCTTGAGTAGCCGTCAACAACCACAGAGCATCACCCAGACGCCAACTTAAAACGTGGGGGACAAATGAAGATCGGCCGCAAGATCGCCACAACCGTCGGCGCACTCGCACTCATGGTCGGCGGGGGACTCGTCATGGCGCCCTCCGCGAGCGCCGCAGTCGCCTACAACGGAGCCTGCGGATCCGGCTACAACGTCATACGAAGCCTCACGATGAGCGCCTTCGGTACCGGATACCTCACCTACAGCTCCGCCACCGGCAAGAACTGCGTCGTCATCATGAACGGCACCGGCGGAAGCACCTACATGAACGCGATCATCGTCGCCAGCAGCGGCGGCACTGTGGAAGAGGACTACGGGTACTTCAGCTCATACGCCGGCCCGGTCTACTACTACGCACCCGGGCAGTGCGTCGACTGGGGCGGCCTGATCGACCAGTACTACCGAATGGAAAGAAACGTCGCGTGTAGCTGAGGCCATGCCAGACGGGTGCACACGCCCGCGACTGCGCCCCCGCACCGGAAACCGGGCGGCGGCGCAGCACTTGCGAGTATCAGCGGCCTGCCTGACGCGTATGTCCCGTGCCAGCGCGAGTCAGCCAGCATGTCTGCTTGTTCTCGTCATTCAGGTACCAGACGCGTCCGCCGCCTGTGATCCGGGCTTCCTCGTCCAGTTGTGGCCACGTGTCCGTGTGCGGCTTGAGGCCACCGAGTTGGCGGCTGAGGCTCATCCACCCGTCCACGGCCGCGTCAGTGCCCTCCAGGGGGCGCCGGGCCGTATCTCGGAAGGATTCCGCGGCCGGGAGCTCACCGGGACCCAGACGGTGCGCGTACAACTGCCGCAGCCGAGTCCACCGCAGCACCACCCGGATCCAGGTGCGCCTTCAAGTCCTGCTCCTCCCAGCCGGCGGCGAGAGCAGCAGCGACGAGGGCGAGCAGCCGTGACAACGGCTGCACCACCGTTCGGCTTCACAGCCTGGCGGGGGTGCAGATGTGTGGGCGTCACGCGTTCAGGGAATCTCTTCGAGCAGCCGGATGAGGGCGTGCAACTGCGGCGTGAGTTCGTCCTCATCCAGCCCGTCGGGCATCGGCGGCCGCTCCACGGGCTCGCTGTACGGGCGGGGGACGTAGAAGGCCCGCCAGGCGATGGCCACCGCGCGGAGGTCGCCGCCGGCCAGGTCCGCGCGCAGGGGCAGCAGCTCCTCCAGCCACGGACCCGGGTCGGCGTACAGGTAGGAGAGCTCACCGTCTGCCTCGTCGCGGTGGAGCTCCAGCACGAGATCGTCGTCAACGATCGTGCTCGCGACGCGGAGCAGGCTTTCGTAGGGGGCTATCTGTGGGGCCAGCGTGCCCGGGAGCCGCAGCCACAGAGTGCGCGTTCCTTCCTGACTGAAGCGGAGACCGGCGTCGAAGTACTTGCAGACGATCTCGGCCGCAGACCCGGCGACCGGGTGCTCGGCCCAGTCGGACCACTGGTCGAGCACGACCGACTCGGACGTGACCTCCGCCCAGGGCAGCGCTGCCCGCAGTTCGAGCATCTGCTGATCATTGAGATGGCGCTCGATGGTCCGGAACTCGTAGTACCAGTGCCTCCCCCGCCTGGACGGAACGTCTTGCAGCAGCGGCTGCGGCACCTCACGGCGAAGGTCGTTCCCGTACCACTGCCATTTCCGCACCGCTCTTGACGCGTGCCTTGCTCTGCCCACGGCACCGTCAATTCCGAGATCGCGTTCAGCCTGCTCGTAATCGTCCTGGTCGTCGCTGTAGGCACCGTCCAGGTACCAGCCGAGGAACGCTGTACGCCGTGCGGCCTGCTGTGTGTCGCCTGCCCGCCCGATCTGAGCGTGGATCGCCCTCACGAGTCCGGGACGGTCCGCATGCTCGGTCCGCATCCGTGCCAGCTGCACACGAAATAGCTGGACGAGGGCGCCGATATCCCGGTCGATCTCGGGCCGGGCCCGGTAACTGTCCGCGGGGCTGGCCAGGCGTGCCAGCACCGCGGCCATCAGCCTGGTCAGCACCCGGGTACAGGATGCGGACCGCAGCGGAATCTGATGCAACTCCACCCCGCCGGCCGCGCCGTTGCCGGGCACCGTGTGCTCCAGGAACAGCAGCACACCCGCCGGCTCGTCCAGCCATATCCGGTGCCGGACCTCGGCAGGTGCCGCGTGCGCCGCGGCCATCCTGTCCAGCTCCCGCGCGCCGGGATTCTCCTCTCGCACACGCCGCGCAAGGGCGTCGGCGTCACCGGCCGCACCGGTGGCGATGAGCTGCTCCTGGTCCATGAATGACATCCCCCTGGCTCGCGAGGTCACCATGGTGCCAACCGGTCCGGAATTTGGCAGCGCAACGGCAGGACGGGCCCCAGTGGCGTTCGGGCCGGGGTCCACCGCGGCCGCACTCCACGGGACCTGGACTGGCTGAGCGGCCGCCAGCGAAATACCAGCTTCGGCCCGCATTGTCAGTGCCTCATGCCACTGTGAACACAAACCCGGTGACACCCTGTTGCCTCGAAGTCAGAAGTCGATGCCGTCACCGGGTGAACCCAACGAGCTCAGCACTGACGCAAGGACACCCTTCCCATGAGCACCCTGAACTGGCGCACCGCAACTCACGTTGTCCTGAACGACACCCTGATCCCCGACCCGAACGCCGGCCACAACCTCCTCGGCCAACTCCGGAACGTGCGCGTCGCAGTCGAGGGAAGCTTCCTCCACATCGACCCCAGACAGCCCCAGGACGCCGACACCTCAGCCGGGGAGGAGTTCGACGTGCACATCGTGCCAGCGTCCGCTGTCAACACCATCACCTACCGGGACGCTGAGCGGCGTACCGGACGGCTCGCAGGCTTCTGATAGCCACCACCGTGGCAACGACTGCACCCCGCCCGGCCGTGAAGCCGAACGGGGGTGCATCTACGTGCGGGGGTCACACCGCGGTCTTGCCGGTGCGGGCTCCACGGCCAGGCGCAGCAGCCTGGGCCGCCTCGCCAGAAACCGTCCAATGCGCGCCGCAACAACATCCACCCGAGCGCACCTCTCTGCCACACTGAACCCGGCCCCGCTGTCACCCCCGTTGACGCGGCCACCCCGGAGGGCAACCCATGAACTGCGGAAACTGCGGCGCAGCAGCCAGCCAAGGCCCCGACGGGTCCTGGACCTGCTCCAACCAATGCGGCTGGTCCTCCAACGCACCCGCACCCACCATCACCCCCGAGATCACCACCACCCGGTGCCGCGGCTGCGACGCCGAAGTCCACGGCCTCGACGGCCGATACGCGTGCGGGCTGTGCGGCTGGTCAAACCACTGGGCGGAAGGCCACCGGCCACTCCCCACCGCGGAAAATCGGCGCTGAGCCCAGCCGCGCCGACCCTGTCAGCCTGCCGCAGCAGAACCGTTGCACGGCAAAGCCCCCACCCAGACGTGCAGCGAGGGCTCGGAGTGATCAACCCGGCTGCTAGCCGCCGAGGTCCGACCATTCGCCTTCGGTCTTCACGCTATGCAGCGGCTTGTCGTCGTGCTCGTAGTGCGCCAGCGCCAGCCCCAGCGTGAAGAAAGTGGGTGCCCACTCGCCGACGAAGATTCCCACACGGTCAGCGCGCGCCACGCCCGCCGGCTCGACTCTCATCGACCCGAACCACGAGGTGACGGACAAGCCGATCGAGATGAAAGCGGCGGTGTAGGCGTGCTCGGACTTCAGGCCTTTGTCATGCAGCATCTTGACGATCATGGCTCTCCAGGGGAGCAGGGGCAAACCATCACGTCCAGCCTCACCCCGGACAGCTGGTGTCGCATCTCGTCAGAACCGCAACGCCGGATGACACGCCCCGCACATCTGCAGCGACGGCAGCCCCTGCTCGCCGCGGATCTCGTGCGTGCGGGTGACCTCGTCGCAGTCCGGGCCCCGCAGTGCGGCACCCGCTCCCACCCTGCCGGTCTGACGCCGTTCCGGGCTTCCTCGCCGAGTTGCCGCCACGTGTCCGTGTGCGGCTTGTGCGCACCGATCTGACGGCTGAGGTTCATCCACCCGTCCACAGCCACATAGGTACCCTCCAGCGGGCGCTGGGCGGCCTCCCGGAAGGCTTCCGCGGCCGGGAAGCTCGCGCGGGTCCAGGCGGTGCGCGTACACGGCCGCAGAGCGCGGTGCCTACGCCTGCCGCCCCTGTCCCGACCGCATCGACCTCAACCTCCGCGCCCTCGTCGGCCCCGACGGCCTGTACGGCCAGCTCGGCAGTCGGCTCGCACCCGGATCCGGCAGCAGCGGCCCCGCCGTGTCCGGCAGCCGCACCGCGCCGCTTCCCGTCCGGCTGGAGCCGCTGGCACACCGAGGCGCTGCAGCTGTCCATGGCCGCCCGACGGATCGCGGCGTAATTCGCTGTCCGCAGCCACCAGACCTCACCCACGATCTGCGCACCGAAAGGAATCCGGCATGCAGAAGATCCCGACACTGTTCGTCCGCGACTTCAACGCCCGCCCGGCGCACGTGATCCCGCAGATCACCCCCGGCTGCGAGTGGGTCACCGCAGGGGACGGCGAGGCCACCCGGAAGTACGACGGCACGTGCGTCATGCTCGACGAAGCCGGGGAGTGGTGGGCACGGCGCGAGGTCAAGGCCGGCAGGACGCCCCCGGCCGGGTACGTGACCATCTCGGTCGACGACGGACAGGGAAGACGTGATGGCCCGCCGCTCCGAACGTTCCGGCCTCCACATCGAGGACGTGAAGGAAGACGACGAAGGCGACCTCACCATCCTGATCCGATCCTCCAAGACCGACCAGGAAGGCGATGGCGCAGAAGTCATCGTGCCGCGCGGCGTCCACAACGAGACCGACCCCGTCCGCGTCGTCCGCGCATACAGGGAGGCCCTCGTCGAGCGTGGCGTCACGACAGGACGGCTCCTGCGGGCCATCAACCAGTGGGACCAGATCACTCACGACACGATGTCCGGGGACGCGATCAACGAGATGGTGCAGCGGCGAGCGGCGCGCGTCCTCCCCGACGACAACCTGGTCTGCACCGCGCACGGCTTCCGGGCTGGCGGCGCTGGAGAGGCGTACAAGAACAAGGCCCCACTTTCCGCCATTCGCAACCAGGGGCGGTGGGCCGAGGGTTCGCCGCAGATCCTGGAGTACATCCGCGTCGTCGATGCTCGTGCGGAGAACCCGGTGAGGGGAATCGGCCTGTGACCATGACCATTTCGGAAGCGCTGAAGGAAGCGCGGCGGAGAGACGCTGTCGAGCTGGAGTGGCTGGGAACCACGACCCAGGGGCGTCCTGACTTTGCTGCGGCCGAGCTCCTCGACCGGCAAGGCATCCCGTCCTGCCACGTCTGGCGCGTCCCTGAGGGTGACGTGGCGCCCTATCTGTCCGCCACGCAGGCCCTACGGCGGTGGCAGGACGGTGCGTGTGCCATGTGTAGCGCGCGCCCGAACCGGCTGCTCGTCGACCACTGTCACCGGAGCGGACTCATTCGGGGACTGTTGTGCACCAGCTGCAACACGGCCGAGGGAAGCTCTCTTCATGGGCATCACCAACCGCTTCGGGCTGGGGGAGAAATGACCGTTCACGAGGACGCCGCTCGCCTGCTACTCGAAGATCTGCACGACGACCCGGACGGTGCTGCGATGCTCGCTCGCATGACCGCATCTCTGTACGAGGGTTCGTACAGTAGGCAGCTCATCGCTTGGGTGGGACAGACGCAGCGCGAGCCGGATTACTGGCCGTCTCATCAGGTAGCTGCCCTCATGCACGTCCTTGAGGGCTTGGCCTTTGGACGCATCGTTCGCCGACGCATCCCAGTTGGGGCGGCTCCTGGCCCTGATGCGGACCGCCATGGAAACGCAGCGAAGCTGGATGCCGTCACACATCCGTTCCGAGTCGATCTCGCCATGACACAGAACGGTGCGGACTGTGATGGCACGCTCTCGTGGAACGAGCCGGTTGCCTTTTGGCGGGCGCTCGGCGCTCGCGTGCTTCATCAGAAGGGCGTCTATGGTTCCCTGCACGTCCCCTTCGAGGTTCGCCCGTGGTCCGTACCGCTGGAGGTCGGGTACACACTGCCCAGCCGTACTGCCGCCCATCTGCTGACAGAAGGTGCGGTAGCGCGGTGGGCCTACGACGACGAGGAGATCTGCGTCCTGCTTGACCTGCCTCGTCTTGGCGCGATGGCGGGCACTCGGCCGTTGCCCGCAGGCGTGAAGCCGTTCGATCCCGGCCTGTAGTTGCTCACGGGACCCGGGATAGCGATCGTGCCCGCTGCGGGTACATTCACGTGGCTGAACAAGTGGACTGACGCCGCATCGGAGGACATCGGACCGTGAGACGCTGGGGCCGCATCCCCGGCGGACTTCATGCCGGGGATGCGGCCTCTCGCTGTGCCGCTCGCTCCGGGTCAGGCGTCCAGGGCGGCCGAGACGACGGCCTTGGCCTCCTCCTGGACCCGGCCGAGGTGCTCGGCACCGAGGAAGGACTCGGCATAGATCTTGTAGACGTCCTCGGTGCCCGAGGGCCGGGCGGCGAACCAGGCGTTCTGCGTCGTCACCTTGATACCGCCGATCGTCTCCCCGTTGCCCGGCGCCGAGGTGAGCACGGCCGTGACCGGTTCGCCCGCGAGGGTGTCGGCGCTGACCTGCTCGGGGGAGAGCCGCGCCAGCACCGCCTTCTGCTCGGGGTCCGCCGGGGCGTCGATCCGGGCGTACGCCGGCTCACCGAACCGGGAGGTCAGCGCGGCGTAGTGCGCGGACGGCGAATCGCCCGTCACCGCGAGGATCTCGGAGGCGAGCAGCGCGAGAAGGATGCCGTCCTTGTCCGTCGTCCAGACCGATCCGTCACGGCGCAGGAAGGACGCCCCGGCCGACTCCTCGCCGCCGAACCCCAGCGTCCCGTCGGCCAGACCGTCCACGAACCACTTGAATCCGACCGGCACCTCGACCAGTTCCCTGCCGAGGCCGGCGGCGACCCGGTCGATCATTCCGGACGACACCAGGGTCTTGCCGATGCCGGCTCCGGCGGGCCACTGGTCCCGGTGCGTGTACAGGTAGTTGATGGCGACGGCGAGGTAGTGGTTCGGGTTCATCAGGCCCGCGTCGGGGGTGACGATGCCGTGCCGGTCCGCGTCGGCGTCGTTGCCGGTGGCGATGTCGTAGCGGTCGCGCTGCCCGATCAGCGAGGCCATCGCGTACGGCGACGAGCAGTCCATCCGGATCCTGCCGTCCCAGTCCAGCGTCATGAACCGCCAGGTGGGGTCGGTGAGCGGATTGACCACGGTCAGGTCGAGCCGGTGCTGCTCGGCGATGCGGCCCCAGTACGCGACCGACGCCCCGCCCAGCGGGTCGGCGCCGATCCGTACCCCGGCCGCACGTACCGCGTCGAGGTCGAGGACGGACGGAAGGTCCGCCACGTAGCTGCCGAGAAAGTCGTACGTTCCGGTCGACGGCGCCGCCAGCGCGCGGACGTAGGGCATCCGGCGCACGTCCTTGAGACCGCTCGCGATGATCTCGTTGGCCCGTTCCTGGATCCAGCCGGTCGCCCCGGACCCGGCCGGACCGCCGTTCGGCGGATTGTACTTGAACCCGCCGTCACCGGGCGGGTTGTGGGAGGGGGTGACCACCACACCGTCGGCGAGATGCGACGTACGGCCGCGGTTGTACGTGAGAACGGCGTGCGAGACCGCGGGCGTCGGGGTGTAGCCGTCGGCCGGGTCGATGAGCACGGCCACGTCGTTCGCCGCGAACACTTCGAGGGCGGTGACCCGCGCGGGCTCCGACAGCGCGTGGGTGTCGGCCCCGAGGAAGAGCGGCCCGTCCGCGCCCTGTCGGGCCCGGTACTCGCTGATGGCCTGGCTCGTCGCGGCGATGTGGTCCTCGTTGAACGCGGTGGCCGTCGACGACCCCCGGTGCCCCGAGGTGCCGAAGGCCACCCGCTGGCCGGCCTCGGCCGGATCGGGGTGCAGCGTGTAGTACGCCGTCACCAGCCGTGCCACATCGGTCAGGTCCTCGGGGCGCGCCTGCTGTCCGGCTCGTGTGTGCGGCATCTGCCACTCCTCCGTATCGGTCGGTCGGTGCGATCTGCCCGCCCGGTCATTTTCGCCGGTCGTCGCCGTGGGCGGGCGGCCGCCCCGCCGTGCGGACGGCCACCGCCGCCGCGTATCCGGCGGGGACCGCCACGTCGGTGACGGTCCAGCCCGCCGGGCCCGGCTCCGGACGGGGGCCGGTGCCCATGTGGTCGTGCGAGAGACCGCCGGCCAGGCCGATCCCCTTGCCCTTCAGATAGGCCTCCTTGCGGGTCCACGCCCGGACGAAGGCGGCCGGCCGCTGTTCCTCGGGCAGCTCCGCCAGCTCCCGGCGTTCCGCCGGATGCAGCTGGTCCCCGATCTCCGACACGGTCCTGGCCTTCGGGGTGCGCTCCACATCCACCCCCACCGGCTCGTCCGCGAACGCCAGCAGGGCGACGCCCCGGGTGTGCGACAGGGAGAAGTGCACGCCGCCGCCGGTCGCGGGACGGCCGTGCGGCCCGCCGCAGGACGGACACGGTTCCCGCGTCAGCCGGACGGCCTCCGGGGCGATGCCGAGCCGGGCGCCCAGCAGCAGCCGCAGCGCCACGTGCGAGGCGACGAAGCAGAGGCGGTCGGCCTCGACGACCAGACTCCCGGCCCGCCCGAGCTCCTGCGCGTCGAGGATCCCCGGGGCGAGCCGCTGCGCCGCCTCGCCCTCCCGCTGCGGGTCCACGATCCACAGTGCCGGGATGCCGGGGGCCCAGGAGGGCGCCGGGCTCCGGTGGCCGGTCTCGGTGAGTGCGAACTCGTCGGGCTGGTACACCGTTGCGTCTTCCCTCGGCCGGGGCGGGTGCCGTGAGCGGTCGTCAACGGCGGAGCGGTCACTCATATTCTATGGAGATCCGGTCCGGTGCAGACGTACGTTCGATCACAGGTGACCAGGTCGCCGTGCCGAACGAGGCACGGCGGACTTTTCGGCCACCGCGCCTTCGAGCAGGAGACACCGGATGCCATCGGACGACCGCACCAGTCTCGGCACGGTACGGCTGCGGGACGCCCGCGCCGACGACGCCGACCCTCTCACCCGGCTCTTTCTCGCCTCCCGGGCCGCCGCCATGCCGTACCTGCCCAGAGTGCACAGCGACGAGGCCACGCTCGGCTGGATGACCCACGTCGTGCTGCCCGACACGGAGGTCTGGGTGGCCGAACTCCACGAGGAGGAGGGCGCGTCGGAGATCGTCGGCTTCGTCTCGCTCGACGGCGAGGAGCTCGAACACCTCTATCTGAGCCCCGGTGCACGGCGCCGGGGCATCGGTACCATGCTGCTGGCGAAGGCCAAGGAGCGCAGCCCCGAGGGTCTCGCTCTCCACACCTTCCAGCGCAACGCCGGTGCGCGGGCCTTCTACGAGCGGCACGGCTTCACCGCGGTCGGGTTCAGCGACGGCGGCCGCAACGAGGAGGGGGAGCCGGACGTCAGATACCGCTGGACCGCGTCCGGGTGAGGCGTGGCGGCGAAGGGCGGCCGAGCGTGCGGTCGAAGACGGTCAGCAGGAGGCAGAGCACGCCCGCGCCGAGCATGATCCAGGCAAGGTGGTGCATGCCTCCGGTGCCCGCGCGCTGCCCGAAGGAGGCGGCCGCGGTGGAGGAGGCGACCATCGAGCCGACATAGGCGAAGGTGCGCAGCAGTCCGGCCGAGGAGGCGATGCGCTCGGGATCGGCCTGGAAGTAGACCGAGTTCTGCAGCGCCAGGCTGTTCAGCCCCTGCGGGAGGCCGAATATCAGCGCGACGAGAACCAGCGTCCACACGGGGCTGTCGCCGGTGAGCGTCAGCATCACCGCACAGGCGGCAATCTGGCCGAGCCCGCCGACGACCAGTTTGCCGCGCACCCCCTTGCGCCGCCCGGTGACGATCGAGACACCGATGGCCACCAGGAACATCGGGATCTGTACCAGCCCGGCGTGGAAGGGCGAGAGGCCGAAGCCCTCCTCCGTCCACTGGGTGAACCCGTAGAGGAAAGCGTAGGAGACGACGTAGGCGACCAGTGCCCGCCCGTAGGTGGCCAGCAGCGGTGTGTTGCCGCCCAGCACCCGCAGGTTGATGAAGGGGACGGGCGCCCGTAGCTCCCGCAGCGCGAACGCGGCGCTCGCGGCGGCGGCGATCACCAGCAGGTACCAGTCGCGCAGATGCAGGTTCATCAGGAACAGCAGCAGGGAGATCAGCATCGCGGCGAACAGTGCCATCCCGGGCAGGTCGAGCTGGGCGGCGAGGCGCCCACGCTGCGGGGACTCCCCGGTGCCGGCCTCCTTGGGCAGCCGGAGCAGCCCCAGCAGCACGGCCACGGCGGCGAGTGGCACGTTCAGCGCGAAGGTGGTGCGCCAGCCGCCCAGCCCGATCAGCAGCCCGCCCAGCAGTGGGCCGAGCACCGCGATGGTCTGGTTGGCGACGGCCAGGGCGGTCAGCACCCCGCCGGGACTGTCCTGCCCGGTGCGCTCGGCCTCGCTGCGCACCAGCGCCATCGCGGCGGGATAACCGGCGCAGGTGCCGAACCCGAGCAGGACGCGCGAGGCGATCAGTACCCCCAGGTTCGGCGCCAGGGTGCCGACGACACCGGCTACCCCGACCAGGCTCGTGCTGACGAGGAAGAGCCTGCGCGGCCCGAAGATGTCGATGAGCCGGCCCATGACGGGCTGTCCGAGAGCCGTGGCCAGGTAGAGGGCCGAGACCAGCCACGCGGTCCGGGAGGGCGGCGCGCCCAGCGCGTCGCCGATGGGTATGAGTGTGACGGCGATGATCGTGGAGTTGACCGGGTTCAGGACCGAGCCCAGCATCATCGGCGGCAGCAGCCGCCGGTCGAAGCCCGGTGCCGTCCCGATTCGCCCCGCTGCTGTCCGGTCAGTCACGGGTGAGGCGCTCCAGTACGGCCATGGCGGCGATCACGGCCCGCCGCTCCTCCTCCGTGCACTTCTCCTGGAACTCACCGGCGAGCCATTCCTGTCGGGTCTGCCGCCCCTCCGCCACCCGCTGGTGTCCCTGCGCGGTCAGCACGATCAGCAGACGGCGCCCGTCATCGGGGTCCGGCCGCCGTTCCACCAGCCCCAGAGCGGTCAGCGACGCGACCGTCGCCGTCATCGACTGGTGGCGCACGCCCTCGGCCGAGGCGAGCTGACTGGCCGTGACGCCCTGCTCGCCGGACAGGCGAGTCAGAACGGACTCCTGCCCGAAGGTGATGTCCTCGGCTTCGGCGGCGTTCAGGATGCGGCGGCGCAGCCGGCCGATGACCGTACGGACCTCTCGCGAAGCCTGAACCGCTGAGGGCGACGTGCGCGGGCTCTCATTCATGCGCCCCACCCTAGAACCCACAGTTTGAGCTGTACAGCTTTACCTGTACAACCTGAACCGCCACCTGGCCTGGCCTCCCCGTCCGAGCTGGCACCTTTCAGCGCCTTTCACTTTTACGCAAATCTGTTGCGTAAATTGCAGGCTGCTTGCGAATTCGTCGATGAGCCATCTATTGCCTTATTTGTCACGGCAGTTGAGGCGGTGCCGGGGAGTCCGTTTACGTTGCGGGTTCTGCCGCGACAGTGGACTCTCCGTCAATTCTCTGCAACTCTCTGACCGCAATACGCAAAAGTCCATCCTGTGGGTGCAGGAAATCATGCCCCAGCAGGTACGCAGAAAGAGCCGCGCCTTGGACGCGCCCTGCGCCGAGGCCGAAGATCGGGGACATATGAGACCGCAACGCTGGAGATGGCGGGTCCTCTCCGCCACTGTCACCACCAGCCTGCTGATGATCGGCTGGCCGGCACTCAACGCCTCGGCGGCCGGCGGCCCGAACATCGCCGCCGACCAGAAGACGGCCGCGAGCAGTGCCGGCAGCGGGAAAGCCGCGGGGAACATCGCCGACGGACAGCAGTCGACGTACTGGGAGGGGGCGAGCAGCGCCCTGCCCCAGTGGGTGCAGAGCGACCTGGGCAAGGCCGCCCGCATCGACCAGGTCACCCTGAAGCTTCCCGCCGACTGGAAGAGCCGCCGGCAGACCCTGTCGCTCCAGGGCAGCGCCGACGGCACCAGCTTCTCGACGCTGAAGACCTCGGCCGCCTACACCTTCGCACCGGGCAGCTCCAACAAGGTGACCATCAGCTTCCCGGCCACCAAGGCCCGGTTCGTACGGGCGAACATCACCGCGAACACCGAGGCGAGGAACGGCCAGCTCGCCGAGCTGGAGGTCCGCGCTGCGGCCGAGTCGTCGGTGAACCTCGCCGCCGGCCGTACGCTCACGGCCAGCAGCTACACGCAGAACTACATCCCGGCCCAGGCCAACGACGGCAACGCGGCCAGCTACTGGGAGAGCCGCAACGGCGACCTGCCACAGTGGATCCAGGCCGACCTCGGCTCCTCGGTGCGGGTCGACCGTGTGGTGCTGCGCCTGCCGGACGGCTGGGAGACCCGCACCCAGACGCTGAAGATCCAGGGCAGCACCAACGGCTCCGACTTCACCGACCTGACGCAGTCCAGGGCGTACACCTTCAGCCCGACGGCCGGCGAGTCCGCGACGATCACCTTCGACGCCACGACCACCCGCTATGTGCGCGTCCTGGTCAGCGCCAACTCCGTCCAGCCCGGCGCCCAGGTCTCCGAGCTGGAGGTCTACGGCCCCGACTCCGGTGACACCCAGGCGCCGACCGCGCCGACGCAACTGGCCTACACCGAACCGGCCACCGGGCAGATCAAGCTGACCTGGAAGGCGTCGACGGACAACGTCGCCGTCACCGGCTATGACATCTACGCCAACAACACGCTGCTGACGAGTGTGGCCGGCAGCGTCACCACGTTCACCGACACCCGTCCGGGCGATGCCACCGTCTCGTACTACGTCCGCGCCAAGGACGCGGCGGGCAACGCCTCGGCGAACAGCAACACCGTCACTCGTACGGGGAGTTCGGGCGACACCCAGGCGCCGACCGCGCCGACCGGCCTGAGCTTCACCGAGCAGACGGCCGGGCAGATCAAGCTGACCTGGCAGGCCTCCACCGACAACAAGGGCGTCACCGGGTACGACATCTACGCCAACAACGTGCTGCGCAAGAGCGTGGCGGGCGATGTCACCACCTACACCGACGCTCAGTCCACCGCCATCACGGTGTCCTACACCGTCCGGGCGAGGGACGCGGCGGGCAACGTGTCGGGCGACAGCAACACCGTCACCCGCAACGGCAGCACGAGCGCGGCGTCCAACCTCGCGATCGGCAAGCCCATCACCGCCTCGTCCGTCGTCCACACGTTCGTCGCGGAGAACGCCAACGACAACAGCCTGACCACCTACTGGGAGGGCGCCGGGGGCAGCTACCCGAACACCCTGACCGTGAAGCTGGGGGCCAACGCCGACACGGAGAACGTCGTCGTGAAGCTCAACCCGGACAGCAGCTGGGGAGCCAGGACGCAGAACATCCAGGTGCTCGGCCGTGAGCAGAGTGCCACGTCCTTCACCAGCCTGGTCGCGGCGAAGGACTACGCGTTCAGTCCGGGCAGCGGCAACGCGGTGACCATTCCGGTCAGCGGCCGGGTCGCCGACGTCCAGTTGAAGTTCAACTCCAACACCGGCTCCGGCGCCGGTCAGGTCGCGGAGTTCCAGGTCCTGGGCGCTCCGGCACCCAACCCGAACCTCCAGGTCAGCTCGGTGACCGCGGCTCCCGCCGCACCCGTCGAGTCGGACCCGGTCACCCTGACCGCGACGGTCCGCAACAGCGGCCCGGTCGCGGCGCCGGCGAGCAAGCTCGAATTCCGGCTCGGCGGCTCAAAGGTCGCCACCGTGGCCGTGGGCGCGCTGGCCGCAGGGGCCTCCACCCAGGTCAGCGCCGACATAGGGCCGCGGGACGCGGGTACGTACGAACTCAGTGCCGTCGCCGACCCGGCGAACGAGGTCATCGAGCAGAACGAGACCGACAACACCTGGACGAGCCCGACCGGCCTGGTCGTCAAGCCGGTGGCCAGCTCGGACCTGGTCTCCGCCGGGGTCAGCACCTCCCCGTCCGCCCCGTCCAACGGCCAGAACGTCACCTTCTCCGTCGCCATCAAGAACCAGGGCACGGTGGCGTCCGCGGCGGGCGGCCACGCCATCACGCTGACCCTGCTGGACTCCAAGGGCGCCACGGTGAAGACCCTCACCGGCACCTACACCGGGGCCATCGCCGCGGGCGCGACCAGCGCCCCGGTGAACCTGGGCAGCTGGACGGCGGCCAACGGCTCGTACTCCGTGAGGACGGTGATCGCGGACGACGCCAACGAACTCCCGGTGAAGCGCGAGAACAACACCTCCACCAGCTCGCTCTTCGTCGGCCGCGGCGCCAACATGCCGTACGACATGTACGAGGCCGAGGACGGCGTCACCGGTGGCGGCGCTCAGGTCGTCGGTCCGAACCGGACCGTCGGCGACATCGCGGGCGAGGCTTCCGGCCGCAAGGCAGTGACCCTCAACAACACCGGCAACTATGTGGAGTTCACCACCAGGGCGAGCACCAACACCCTGGTGACCCGGTTCTCCATCCCCGACTCCGCGGGCGGCGGAGGCATCGACTCCAAGCTGAACCTCTATGTGGACGGCGTCTTCCTCAAGGCGATCGACCTCACCTCGAAGTACGCCTGGTTGTACGGCGCCGAGACCGGTCCCGGGAACTCCCCGGGCTCGGGTTCGCCGCGGCACATCTACGACGAGGCGAACGTGATGCTGGGCAAGACCGTCCCGGCGGGCAGCAAGATCCGGCTGCAGAAGGACGCCGCGAACACCTCCACCTACGCGATCGACTTCGTCAGTCTGGAGCAGGCCACCCAGATCGCCAACCCGGACCCGGCCGCCTACGCCGTGCCCGCCGGATTCACCCACCAGGACGTCCAGAACGCACTGGACAAGGTGCGGATGGACACCACGGGCAAGCTGGTCGGCGTCTACCTGCCGGCCGGTGACTACCAGACCGCGAGCAAGTTCCAGGTCTACGGAAAGGCCGTGAAGGTCGTCGGCGCCGGTCCCTGGTACACCAGGTTCTTCGCACCTTCGGGCCAGGAGAACACCGACAACGGATTCCGTGCCGAGGCCAGCGCGAAGGGCTCGTCGTTCGCGAACTTCGCGTACTTCGGGAACTACACCTCGCGCATCGACGGCCCCGGCAAGGTGTTCGACTTCTCCAACGTCTCGGACATCACCATCGACAATGTCTGGAACGAGCACACGGTGTGCCTCTACTGGGGGGCGAACACCGACAGCATCACCATCAAGAACTCCCGGATCCGTGACACGTTCGCCGACGGCATCAACATGACGAACGGCTCGACGGACAACCACGTCGTCAACAACGAGTCCCGGGCCACGGGCGACGACAGCTTCGCCCTGTTCTCGGCGATCGACTCCGGTGGCTCGGACATGAAGAACAACGTGTACGAGAACCTCACCTCGATCCTGACCTGGCGCGCGGCGGGTGTCGCCGTCTACGGCGGCTTCGACAACACCTTCCGCAACATCCTGATCGCGGACACCCTGGTCTACTCGGGCGTCACGGTGAGCTCACTGGACTTCGGCTACCCGATGAACGGATTCGGGACCGGACCGACGACGATCGAGAACGTGTCGGTCGTCCGCTCCGGCGGCCACTTCTGGGGAACGCAGACCTTCCCCGGGATCTGGCTGTTCTCCGCCTCCAAGGTGTTCCAGGGCATCCGGATCAACCACGTCGACATCGTCGACCCGACGTACAGCGGCATCATGTTCCAGACCAACTACGTGGGAGGACAGCCACAGTTCCCGATCAAGGACACCGTACTGACCGACATCTCGATCTCCGGCGCCCGCAAGAGCGGGGACGCCTTCGACGCCAAGTCCGGCTTCGGGCTGTGGGCCAACGAGATGCCGGAGGCCGGCCAGGGGCCCGCCGTCGGTGAGGTCACCTTCAACGGTCTGAAGCTCAGCGGCAACGCGCAGGACGTAAAGAACACGACCTCCACCATGAAGATCAACATCAACCCGTAGCGGCCGTCGCACACAGGAGCGCCGTCCGGCCTGTCGGGCGGCGCTCCGTGGTGCGCAAATTCCTTGCGTCCGCACGTGCGAACTTTGCGGGAGCGGAACTGCCGAGCAGTCACGAACCGTGCGGAACCACCCCCGGCGTGCCGTCTCGGCTCCGTGGAGCCGGGCGGCACGCCTCTGTCATGAGTCACATGAAGCGCGCAACGGACTGTCAAACTTTTACGAAAACTGCGCGAGATATTGCGTTCACATGTCGGCGCTGGTTGAGTGTGCCTCGCCCCGGCAGAGAGCCGGCCGAGGGCCTTCCATGCTCATGCCCGAAGGGGACCATCGATGAGAAGTGCTGGGTTCAGCCGCACACGCCGTACAAGCCGTGCCTCAGCGGCCGCCCTCGTCACCGCACTCGCCCTGACCGCTCTCGCCTCCTGCGGCACGAGCAGCAGCAGCGACAACGGTGACAAGGACAGTGGATCCAAGGGTTCGTCCGACCCGTCGGCCCCGCTCGACCCGAAGGCGAAGGTGACGATCTCGATCGACTGCATGCCGCCGGCGGCCAAGGCCGCGGAGCTGCGTGAGTGGAACGAGGACATCAAGACGTTCAACAAGACCTACCCGAACGTCACGATCAACGGAAAGTCCACCCCCGGGCAGTGCCTGGAGCCTCCCCGCTTCACGGCCATGCTGAAGGGGAAGTCGCAGCCGGACGTCTTCTACGCGTACTTCACCGACCTTCAGCAGGTGCTGGACAACGACGGGGCCGAGGACATCTCCGCCTACGTCAACGACAAGTCCGTGCCCGCGCTGAAGGAGATCCAGCCCCAGGTCATCGATGTGGCCCGCAAGGACGGCAAGCTCTACGCACTGCCGACCAGCAACTACACCATGGGTCTGATGATCAACCGGAAGCTGTTCACACAGGCCGGTCTCGACCCGAACACCCCGCCCGCCACCTGGGACGAGGTCCGCACCGCGGCGAAGAAGATCGCGGCCCTGGGCAAGGGCGTCGCCGGCTTCGGCGAGTACAGCGCCGGCAACAACGGCGGCTGGCACTTCGCGGCCACCCAGTACGGCCTCGGCGGGGACGTCGTGGACGCCTCCGGCAAGAAGGCGGCCTTCAACGACGCCTCCGGGAAGCAGGTCCTCCAGCAGCTGCACGACATGCGCTGGGAGGACGACAGCATGGGCAAGACCCAGCTGCTGAAGTGGGGCGATCTGCAGAAGCAGATATCCACCGACAAGCTCGGCATGTTCCTCGCCGCCCCCGACGACATCGCGTACATGGTGCAGCAGCTCGGCGCCAAGTACGAGACCTTCGGCCTGGGCCCGATCCCCGGCGCCAAGGGCACCCTCTTCGGCGGCAACAACTACATGATCAAGAAGGGCAGCTCGCCCGACCAGATCAAGGCCGCTGTCGCCTGGCTGAACTTCAAGAACCTCACCCCGGGCAAGGGCCAGTTCGACTGGGCCCGTACCAAGGCCGACAAGCTGCCCGTCGGGCTGCCGCAGCCGAACTTCTTCCTGGGTGACAGCAAGGCCAAGGACGACGCGTCACGCACCACCAACGCGTCGATGCCCATCGAGAACTTCAAGGCCTTCATGGACAACCCCGTCCAGGGCAAGGCCGAGCCGCCGAAGGCGCAGGAGATCTACAAGATCCTCGACAACGCCATGTCCGGTGTCCTGACCAACAAGGGCGCCGACATCGACAAGCTGCTCTCCACCGCCGAGCAGCAGGTCAACCAGGTTCTGGCGAACCAGTAACGGACGCGCGGGGCCGGGTCACGCGGACCCGGCCCCGCATCCGGACCCGTCCGACTGCGCTTCAGTTCACCGGCACCGAGGAGACACCATGTCGGCCCCTACTCTGTCCACCGGCAAGGCGACCGGGCCACGCCAGGGACACGCAGGACCCACCCGCCCGAACTCCGCCCGCGACGAGTTCCTGCGCACCCTGCGCCGCAACATCTCAGCGCACGGCTTCCTGATCGGAGCGGTGCTCTGCTTCTCGTTCTTCTCCTGGTATCCGATGGTCCGGGAATTCATCCTGGCCTTCCAGAAGACCGAGAACGGCAAGACCACCTGGGCCGGCTGGTCCAACCTGTCCTACGTCGTCAACGACCCGGCGTTCTGGCAGGCCTGGCGCAACACCCTGCTGTTCACCGTGCTCGCGCTGGTGTTCGGCTTCGCCGTCCCGTTCGTCGTCGCCGTCGTGCTCAACGAGTTCCGGCACGGACAGGGATATCTGAGACTGCTGGTCTATCTGCCGGTGATGCTGCCGCCGGTCGCCTCCGTACTGCTGTTCAAGTACTTCTACGACCCCGGCTACGGACTCTTCAACCGCATCCTGGAGATCTTCCATCTGCCCGCACAGCAATGGCTCCAGGACACCGACACCGCCATGCTCTCGGTCGTCATCGCGGCGACCTGGATGAACATGGGCGGCGCGACACTGATCTACCTGGCCGCACTCCAGGGAATCCCCGGCGAGCTGTACGAGGCGGCCGAACTGGACGGCGCCGGACTGCTGCGCAAGGTCTGGCACGTCACCATCCCGCAGACCCGGCTCATCCTCTCGCTGCTCCTGCTCATGCAGATCATCGCGACGATGCAGGTCTTCACCGAGCCGTTCCTGCTCACCAACGGCGCCGGCCCCGAGGGCTCCACCACCACCGTCGTCTACCTCATCTACCAATACGCCTTCAACTTCAACAACTACGGCAGCGCGGCGGCACTCGGCCTCGTCCTGCTCGTCGTCCTCGCGGGAGTCTCCGCGGTGTACGTACGGCTGAGCCGCAGCAGCGAAGACTAGGACGGGAGCACGACCATGGCATCGAACACGCTTGTCTCCCGGCGCGGGAGCGACGGACGCAAGGCCGCACGGCGCAAGGACCGGCGCACCGCCGACGTCGCGCGCCAGCGCACCCTGATCTCGCCGGCCCAGCTCGGCAGGGGCCGCGGCAAGGCCGTCTACTGGATCATCTTCGCCGCAGTGATCCTCCTGTTCACGATGGTCTTCCTCGGACCGCTGTACTGGATGGTCACCGGCGGCCTCAAGACCACGCAGGAAGTGGTGCAGAGCCCGCCCACCGCGTTCCCCAGCTCGATCCACACGGAGAACTACCGCCGGGCCTGGACCGTGATGGACCTGTCCAAGCTGCTCTTCAACACCCTGTACTACGCCTTCGGCGCGCTCGCCTTCCAGCTGGTCCTCGACGTCGCCGCCGCCTACTCGCTGTCCAAGCTGCGGCCCGTGTTCGGCAAGGTCATCCTCGGCATGATGCTGGCCACCCTGATGATCCCGGCCACCGTCCTGGTCGTACCCCAGTACCTGACCGTCCTGGACGTGCCGATCTTCCAGCGCAACCTGCTGAACTCGCCGTGGGCGATCTGGCTCCCGTCCGTCACCAACGCCTTCAACATCTTCCTGCTGAAGCGGTTCTTCGACTCCATCCCGAGAGAACTCCTGGACGCCGCGGCCATCGACGGAGCATCACCCCTGCGCACCCTGCGCTCGGTGGTCCTGCCGATCTCCCGGCCGATCCTCGGCGTCGTCTCCATCTTCGCCGTCGTCGGGGTGTGGAAGGACTTCCTCTGGCCCATGCTCACCCTGCCCGACCCGAGCAAGCAGACCCTGAACGTGGGCATCTACTCGCTGGCCAACGGAGTACCGGAAAACGTACTCATCGCCGCGCTCACCATCGCGTCCATCCCGACGCTGCTCATCTTCCTGATCTTCCAGCGCAACATCATGAGCGGTCTGACCGCGGGCGGCCTCAAGGGCTGAGTGGTTCCTCCGGGACCGAGCCCGCCCCCGCCCGGGGGACACCCCGCACAGCCGCCCTCCCCTCAGCACTCCGCCGTCGGCTCGACCGTCCTGCCCCGCATGCGGGCCGGCGGCGGAGTACCACCTGCCCGAAAGGAACGCCACGTGGCAGCCAACCGCCCGTCCGAGGCCACCGCGAACTGGTGGCGCGACGCCGCCATCTACCAGATCTATGTACGCAGCTTCGCCGATGGCGACGGTGACGGCACCGGCGACCTCGCGGGAGTCCGGGCCAGGCTGCCCTACCTCGTCGAACTCGGCGTGGACGCACTCTGGTTCACCCCGTGGTACCTCTCGCCGCTCGCCGACGGCGGCTACGACGTGGCCGACTACCGCACCATCGACCCCGCGTTCGGCACCCTGGCGGAGGCGGAGAAGCTGATCGCCGAGGCCCGCGAACTCGGCATCCGCACCATCATCGACATCGTGCCCAACCACGTCTCCGACCAGCACGCCTGGTTCCGGGCAGCCCTCGAAGCCGGCTCCGGCAGCCCGGAACGCGACCTCTTCCACTTCCGCAAGGGGCGCGGCCCGGACGGCGCGACACCGCCCAACGACTGGGTCTCCGAATTCGGCGGCACCCCCTGGACCCGGCTGGACGACGGCGAGTGGTACCTCCACCTCTTCGCCACTCAGCAGCCCGACCTCAACTGGGCGCACCCGGCCGTCCGCCAGGAGCACGAGGAGGTGCTGCGCTTCTGGTTCGAACGCGGCGTCTCGGGCGTACGGATCGACTCCGCGGCCCTGCTCGCCAAGGACCCCGCGCTGCCCGACTTCGTCGAGGGCAGCGACCCGCACCCCTTCGTCGACCGCGACGAACTGCACGCCATCTACCGCTCCTGGCGCGCCATCGCCGACGAGTACGGCGGTGTCTTCGTCGGCGAGGTCTGGCTCCCCGACACCGAACGGTTCGCCCGCTACCTGCGCCCCGACGAGCTGCACACCGCCTTCAACTTCAACTTCCTGGCATGTGCCTGGGACGCCGGACTGCTGCGGACCGCCATCGAGGACACGCTCGCCGAGCACGCCTCGGTCGGCGCCCCCGCCACCTGGGTCCTGTGCAACCACGACGTCACCCGCACCGTCACCCGCTACGGCCGCACCGAGACCGGCTTCGACTTCGACGCGAAGACCTTCGGCACCCCGACGGACCTGGCCCTCGGCACCCGCCGCGCCCGCGCCGCCGCCCTGCTCTCGCTGGCCCTGCCCGGCGCGGCCTACCTCTACCAGGGCGAGGAACTCGGACTCCCGGAGGCGGACATCCCGCTGGACCGCATCCAGGACCCGATGCACTTCCGCAAGGGTGGCACCGACCCCGGACGCGACGGCTGCCGGGTGCCGCTGCCCTGGTCGGCGCAGGGGCCGTACGCGGGATTCGGCGCCACCGCCGAACCCTGGCTCCCGCAGCCGGCCGACTGGTCCTCCTACGCCGCCGACCTGCAGAGCGAGGATCCGGAATCGATGCTCACCCTGTACCGCGAGGCGCTGCGGCTGCGCCGCGGCGAGCCGGGGTTCGGGACGGCGGGGGAGCCCGGCATCCGCAGGCTGACCTGGCTGGACGCGGCGCCCGGAGTGCTCTCCTTCACCCGGACCGACGGACTCATCTGCGTGGTCAACCTGGCCGCCGAGGCGGCCGAGCTCCCCCGTCACACCGCGGTGCTGCTGGCCAGCGGCCCGCTCGACGCGGCGGGCAGGCTCCCGCAGGACACCGCGGTGTGGCTGCGAGCCTGACCTCCGTACGCAGGACGCACCTGCCCATGGGCCCGGCCGGGCCCATGGGCAGGATCGCGGGGGAACGAGGGCTGCGGCACAGTAGGGCATATGGACGCTCCGAATGATCTGAATGCCCTCGCCGACGAGCACCTGGCCGCGGCCCGCACCTCCGCGCACGGCCGCAGCGCCCACCTCCTGCTGCACGAGGAGCCGCTGCGGCAGACCGTCATCGCCCTGACCTCGGGCTCCGCGCTCGACGAGCACAACGCCCCGCCCGCCGCCTCCCTCCAGGTCCTGCGCGGCACGGTCCGGCTCACGGCCGCGTCCGGCGACGTGGAACTGGCACCCGGACGGCTGCACCCCATCCCGCAGGAGCGGCACGGACTGCTCGCGCTGGAGGACGCCGTGGTGCTGCTGACGGCGGTCAACGGCTGACGGCCCCGGTCAGCCGTCGGGCAGCGCCCGGCGGCGGCGCCGCAGGAAGTCCCGCTCGGCCGTGTTCTGCGTGAGGTCCGCCGCAGTGTCGTAGGCGGACGCGGCCTCCCGGGTGCGGCCCAGGCGGCGCAGCAGATCGGCCCGCACGGCATGGAACACGTGGTAGCCCTCCAGCTCCAGCTGGTCGACCAGGGCGAGGGCCGCTTGCGGACCGGCCACCTCCGCCAGGGCGACCGCACGGTTCAGAGCCACCACCGGGGTCGGGGCGGCCGCGAGCAACTGGTCGTAGAGCCGCAGGATCTGGCTCCAGTCGGTGGCGGACGCGGTCGCCGCGTCGCTGTGCACGGCGTTGACCGCCGCCTGGATCTGGTACGGACCCGGCCGGTCCCGCCGCAGGCACTGCCGTACGAGCGACTGCCCCTCGGCGATCAGCGCTCCGTCCCACAGATCGCGCCGCTGCTCATCCAGCGGCACCAGCTCGCCGGCGGGCCCCGAGCGCGCGGGACGCCGCGACTCGGTGAGCAGCATGAGGGCGAGGAGCCCCACCGCCTCCGGTTCGTCGGGCATCAGCGCGGTCAGCAGCCGGCCCAGGCGAATGGCCTCCGCGCAGAGGTCCTCGCGCACCAGCCGTTCGCCCGAACTCGCCGTGTATCCCTCGTTGAAGACGAGGTACACCACGGCGAGCACCGAGCGGAGCCGCTCGGGCAGATCGGCGTCGCGGGGCACCCGGTAGGGGATCCGGGCGTCACGGATCTTGGCCTTCGCGCGCACCAGCCGCTGCGCCATGGCCGGCTCCGGCACGAGGAAGGCGTGTGCCAGCTCCGCGGTGGTGAGGCCGCCGAGCAGCCGCAGGGTCAGGGCGATCTGCGCGGCGGTGGAGAGCGAGGGATGGCAGCAGGTGAATATCAGGCGGAGCCGGTCGTCGCGCACGGGTCCCTCCTCGGCCGGTTCGGTCCCGGCATGCAGCAGTGCGGCCTGGGCGTGCCGGTCGGCGCGGGAGGCCTCCCGGCGCAGCCGGTCGACGGCCCGGTTGCGCGCGGTGGTGATGATCCAGCCGGCCGGTGCGGGCGGCAGCCCGGTCACCGGCCACCGGTCGAGCGCGGTGGTGAACGCCTCCTGGACCGCCTCCTCGGCGATACCGATGTCACCGAACGCGCCGACGAGCACGGCGACGCACCGGCCGTACTCGGCACGGAAGAGACGCTCGATCTCCCGGGCGGGCACGGCCGGCTCGTCCGGTGCGCCGTCCGGGGCGGACCGGCCGGGCGAGCCCGTCATCAGCCCTCCAGTTCACCCTCGAACGGGCGGACCTCGATGGGGAGCCCGATCGCCAGCGCGGCCTTGCGGCCCCAGTCGAGCCCGGCGTCCAGATCGGGGGCCTTGATGATGCTGAGCCCGCCGAGGTACTCCTTCCCCTCGATGTACGGCCCGTCGGTGAGCACCGTGCCGCCGTCCTTCGCCCGCACGACGGTGGCCGTGCTCGGCGCACTCAGCCCGCCGTCGAAGACCCAGGCCCCGGCCTGCTGGAGCTCCCGGTGGAAGCCCTCGACGTTCCGCATGATCCGTTCCATCTCCGCGGGGCCGGGCGGCACGCCGTCGGCCGGTGTGACGACGCTGAGCAGGTAGTGCTTCATGGGGTGCCTCCTCGGGTAGTACGCCGGCGCCGTGCCGGCCTCTCACCCTCTATACGAACGGCTGCCGTCCGGATCGACACGGAACACGGCCGTGTTCGAGGAATTTCTCGCCCGCACCTTTTGGGAGCGCTCCCAGCGCGGCAGGATGAGGCAATGACTCCGCGAACCGGCCTGCGCGCGTACCATCCGGACGACCGTGCGGACCTTGCCGGCATCTGTGTCCGGACGGCCGACAACGGCGGCGACTCCCGGCACCTGTACCCGGACCAGGAGCTGGTGCCGTCGATCTTCGCCGCTCCGTACGCGTACCTCGAACCCGATCTGGCCTTCGTGATCGACGACGGAACGGGCCGGGCGGTCGGATACATCCTCGGGACGGCGGACACACCGCGGTTCGTGACGGAGTTCCGCAAGCGCTGGCTGCCTCTGGTCGAGGACCGTTACCCGCGACCGGACGGCGAGCCGACCTGTCCCGGCGACGAGATGATCGCGCTCCTGCACAACCCGGAGCGGATGATCCTGCCCGAACTGGCCGCCCACCCGGCCCACTTGCACATCGATCTGCTTCCGGAGTGGCAGCGCAGGGGGTACGGGAGAGAGCTGATGCGTACGTTCCTGGCAGCCCTGCGCGCCAAGGGGGTCGAGAGCGTGCATCTGTCCATGCTCACGGCCAACACCCCGGCCAGGGCCTTCTACGACCGGCTCGGCTTCGCCGAGATCCCGGTACCGGACCCAGGGCCCGTCAGCTACCTGGTGCGCGGCACCGAGGCGGACCTGTAGAACGACGCCGCGGCGGGGGTGCCGCGCCGGATCGCTGGGCAGGTACTGGTGTACGACCCCGAAACGGGGCGAAGCGGCCGGTGGCGAGAGGCGTGTGACGTGAGCGAGCAGACCGTGTGGCAATTCTCCGACGACCGCGGACAGCGGTCGTCCGCCGAGCGGCGCCCGACGCGGGTGCTCGCGTACGTCCAGGCCGGAGCGACCTTGTGGGACCACGGGATACGGCCGGTCGGAATATTCGGCTCCGGCCATGACGACCCGGCCGTGCCCGACACCGCGAAGACCGGATCGCTGCCCCTGACCGAGGTCGCCTATGCGGGCGCGGGCACCACCCTGGACGTGGAAACACTGCTGAGCGGCGAGCCCGACCTCGTGGTGGCCGTCAGCTACGGCGGCGGCCAGGTCTACGGCCTCGCCCCGGAGACGGCCAAGCACTTGGAGGAGCACGTCCCGGTCGTCGTCATCGACGTGGGCCAGGCGCGCACCCTCGCGGAGACCGGTGACCGGTTCACCCGGCTGGCCCGTTCGCTGGGCGCCGAGGAGCCCGCGGTGGCCGCGCAGGAACTGGACGCCGCCCGGGACCGGCTGCGCACGTTCGCCGCGCGACCGGACCGGACCAGGGTCCTCGCCCTGTCCCCGGCCGGGCAGCAGCAGGCGCACCTGGCCCGCCCTCGCATGTGGCCCGAACTGCGGGCGCTGGCAGAGCTCGGCGTCGACCTGGTGGAACCGGCCGACGGGCCCGGTGCGAACTGGTCCACGGCCGACTGGGCGGAGGCCGGGGCGCTGCGTCCCGCCGTCGTGCTCGCCGACATCCGGGTCAACGCCACCCCCCTCGAAGAGCTCCGGACGAACGCGGCGTGGGCGGCGATCGAACGCACCGCCCGGGTCGTGCCCTGGAACCCGGAGCCGGTGTGCAGCGCGCGGGCCCACGCCCGGTTCCTGGCCCTGGTGGCCGACGCGCTTGGGGCCTGAAGGCTGTCCCGTGGGGCCTCTCGTGCGCCGCGCGCCGATGCCCCGTACGGACGCCTGCGATCGCGCGGGACGCCGTGGTTCGCGAGGCTGGCCGGGAGTGTCCCGTGCCGGTACCCGCACGTCCCCAGGAGCAGGCCATGCAGCAGGACAAGCACCCTTCCTACCGTCCCGTCGTCTTCCGTGACCGTTCGGCGGGCTATGCCTTTCTGACCCGGTCCACCGCGTCGAGTGGGCAGACCATCGACTGGGACGACGGCAACAGCTACCCCGTCATCGACGTGGAGATCTCCGCCGAGAGCCACCCGTTCTTCACCGGGAAGGCCCGGGTGGTCGACTCCGAGGGCCAGGTCGCCAAATTCGAGCGCAGGTACGGCGACGACGGGGGCGCCGGCGCCTCCTGACCCGTTCGGGACCCGAGCCCCCGGCCTTCTCCACCGGGCCGGGGACCTCGTACGTCGTGACCGCACCCACCCCGCGCACGGGGAAGTGACCCGTTCGGCCCAGTGGGCGCATCCTCGGCCGGGGCCCGGCCGTTCGACCGGCGGCGGGGGCGAACGATGACGGGAGGGCCGCGGCATGGCGTGGGACGGGGCAGCAACTGTGGTGACGGGCCTGGGGCTTGTGACCCCGGCCGGCGCTGACGAGCACGCCTTCTGGGCGGGGCTGTGCGCCGGGACCGGTGTGGCCCGGCACTGCGAGGAACTGGCCGGCCTGCCGGTCGACTTCGCCTGCCGGGCCGACGCGGGGGACCTGGACGAGGCGGTGGGCGGACGCGCCGTGTTCCGGATGGCGCGGTTCGTGAAGATGGCGCTCGTCGCCGCCCGCCGTGCCGTGGCGGACGCCGGGCTCCGACCGGACCGCTGGGACGGCAGCCGGGTGGGCGTCGTGCTGGGCGTCGGCGTGGGCGGTGTTTCCGTTCTCGTCGACAACGTCCGCAGGCTGGACGCGGACGGACCGCTCGCGGTCTCCCCGCTCCTTGTGCCGATGATGATGCCGAACGCGGCCGCCGGGGAGGTCGCCATCGACCTGCGCGCCCACGGGCCGAGTCTGGCCCCGGCCACCGCCTGCGCGTCGGGCGCCACCGCGCTCGCTCTCGCCCGCGACCTGCTGACGAGCGGTCAGTGCGACGTTGTGGTGGCCGGCGGTGCGGAGTCCGTGGTGACTCCGCTGGTGGTGACCGCGTTCGCGGGGATGGGCGCACTCTCGGTGCGCACCGGCGAGCCGGCGGCCGCGTCGAGGCCGTTCGCCGCGGACCGCGACGGGTTCGTCCTGGGCGAGGGCGCCGCCGTCCTCGTACTGGAACGCGCCGGGGACGTCCGGGCCCGTGGCGGACGGGCGCGGGCGGTGCTGGCCGGTGCGGGCGCTGCCACGGACGCCCACCACCCCACCGCCCCCGACCCGGGCGGCCGAGGCGCTCAGCGGGCGGTCGAGGCGGCACTGGACCGGGCGGGCTGGGCTGCCCGCGACGTGGACCACATCAACGCACATGGCACCTCCACCCCGCTGAACGACGCCATGGAATCCGCGCTGATCGCCCGGCTCTTCCCGCACCGGCCCTCGGTGACCGCACCGAAGGGCGTCATCGGGCACACCCTTGCGGCGGGCGGTGCGATCGAGGCGGTGGCCACCGTACTGACCCTGGAACACGGCCTCGTCCCGCCGATCGCCAACCTCG
Source organism: Streptomyces sp. NBC_01260 (assembly GCF_036226405.1). Lineage (NCBI taxonomy): Bacteria > Bacillati > Actinomycetota > Actinomycetes > Kitasatosporales > Streptomycetaceae > Streptomyces > Streptomyces sp. NBC_01260. Next base: position 8,110,482 of record NZ_CP108464.1, read on the forward strand.
ACGCCCCGCCGGCGGAGTCCGGCCTCGACTGTGTGACCAAGGAACCCCGCAGGCAGCGCGTCGAGCGGGCCCTCAGCCACTCCTTCGGATTCGGCGGCCACAATGTCGCCCTCGCCTTCCAGCGGGCCCCGGCACCCCGCTGAACAGGAAGTAAAGGGCTGCGAATGCCAGAATTCGGGTGTCCTGGCTGATTCCTGATCGTTCCTGTCGTATGACCATTACGATGGATAGCCCCATGGTGACCGGAGCCGGCACGGAGCGGGTCGCGGACCGGCTCACCGCAGTGCTCCTCGGCGCGGACGCCCGCCGGGAGCACGGCTTCTGGCAGCGCATCATCGCCACCGAGCCGTTCCGCAGGCCGGTAGTCCCCCTGCCCGGTCCCACCCCCGACGAGCGGCTCGCGCTCGCCCACGCCCGGCTGCGCACGCTCAACAACGCGCTGGACAGCGGCGCGAGGCTGGCAGCCGACCCGCGCGCCCTGGCCGCACTGCACGAATGGCTCGCCCCGGTGGACCCGACTCTCGCCACCGTCGCGGGAATCCACTACAACCTCTTCCTCGGCAGTCTGCTGGACCACGACGCCGACCGGTCCCGCGATCTGTCGGACTTCCTCGCGATGCGGCGCATCGGGACCTTCCTCTGTACGGAGGTGGCGCACGGCAATGACGCCGCCGCGGTCGAGACGACGGCCACCTACGACCGTGCCCGGGACGGATTCGTGCTGCACACGCCGCACCTGGGCGCGCAGAAGTTCATGCCCAACACCAGCCGGGCCGGCGGCCCCAAGTCGGGACTCGTCGCCGCCCGGCTCCTCGTCGAGGGAGCCGACCACGGGGTCTTCCTGCTGCTGGTGCCGCTCACCGACTCGTCGCAGGCCCTGCCCGGGGTACGGATCCGCAGGCTTCCGGCACGGCTGGGCAGTCCCGTGGACCACTGTCTGACCTCCTTCGACCAGGTATTCGTGGGGCGCGAGGCACTGCTCGGCGGCCAGCAGGGGCGGGTCGGCGACGACGGGGTGTTCCGCAGCGGCACCGCCGGCCGCAGACGCCGATTCCTCGCCTCCATCGGCCGCGTCACCACGGGCCGCATCTGCATGAGCGCCAGTGCGGTCGGCTCCGCCCGGGCCACCCTTGCCATCGCGGTCCGCTACTCCGGCCACCGGTATGTCTCCGGGGGCCGTGCGCTGCCGCCGTTGCCGGTGATGGCCCACCGCAGCCACCACGGCCCGCTGGCCGGGGCCATGGCCACCGTCTTCGCGATGAGCCTGCTGCACCGACGGGTCCTCGACCGCTGGGAGGCCGCGGTGCGCGGCCCGGCGGCGGAGCGCGCGGCGGCCGGGCAGCTGGTCGACATCGCCAAGGGCTGGATCACCTGGCAGGCCCGGTCCGTGATCGTCGAATGCCGGGAACGGTGCGGAGCCCAGGGACTGCTGGAGAACAACGGAATGACCGAACTCGTCACCGCGGTGGAGGGCGCCATCACCGCCGAGGGCGACAACCTGGCCATCCACGCCAAGGCGGCGGCCGAGATGGTCATCTCAGCGATGCCCGAGGCATTGGACGCGTGGGGCACCGCGTCCGGCCGGCCGGACGGCGACCTGAACGATCTGCGCTACCTCGGCCGGCTCCTGGCCCAGGTGGAGCGGATCCAGTTCGCCCGCTCCCGCGCACGCATGGCACGGGCCCCGCACGGTGGCCCGCTGAAGCGGTGGAACACGGGGTCCGGGCCCGCGCTGCGAGGCGTCGAGGCGCACGCCTACCGGCAGGCGGCCGACGCGTACGCGGACGCGGTCGAGGGCCTGCCCGAGGGGCCTGCCCGCGAGCGGCTGACCGAACTGGCCCGGCTGTTCGCGCTGCGCTGGGTCGAACGCAACAGCGGGGACCTGCTCGTCGCCGGTCACCTCACGGCCGACCAGGTCGAAGGGCTGACGGAGGCCACCGAGCAGCTCGTCGCCGCCGTCGCGGTCCACCTGCCGGAACTCGCCGGCTCCTTCGCGCTGCCGGCGGAACTGCTCGCCGACTGGCCCATCGCGGGAGCCCGCTACGCGGAGGCGTACGACGACCTGGAGGCGTCCTGGCACACGGGCGAGAGGCAGGTACCCGCGGGGGATCGATGACGGCCGGGACGGAGCAGGGAACACCCGTGCGGCTGCGCCGTGCGGCCGCGGCGGCACAGGGCCTCGGAGTCGGTGTCGTACTCCTGGCCTTCTGGGGCACCGCGGCCGTGTTGTCGCGGTGGTGCCCGGGGGAGCGGCCCCGCGGAGGCGAATCGGTTCGCCGCAAGGCGTAACTGGACGGACGCTGCTCAGTTACTTCGGCGTCGGGGCGTGAGAGGCAGCGCTCCGGACACCCCCGCCGGACGGGCATGATGGAGAGGAAGACCATGAGCGCGATTCACCCCACGATCACCGAGGTACTCAGCCGTACCTTCAGGGTGCCCGTGGCCGAGATTCTCCCGGAATCCACGATGGACAGCCTGGACATGGACTCCCTGGCAGTCGCCGAGTTCGCCGTCGTCATGAGGGAGGCCGTCGGCGTCGAGCTGGACCCGGGCACCCTGCACAGGGACACCAGCCTCGCCGGGCTCACGGAGTTCCTCCGGGCGTCGGCCGGCGGCCAGGCACCGGTGGGCAACGCCCGATGACGACGCCGGCCATCGCCGTCACCGGTCTGGGAATGATCACCCCGGTCGGCAACGACACCGAGTCCACCTGGGACGGTGTGTGCGCCGGGGTCAGCCCGGCCCGCACCGTCCCCGCACTCGCAGGGTGCGCGATCGACTTCGCCTGCACGGTCGACGGCATCGACCTGGACGCCGCGATCGGCCGCCGCACGGCCTACCGCATGGGCAGGTACGCCAAATTCGCCGTACTCGCCGCACGGGAGGCGGTCGCCGACGCGGGAGTCGACCCGGGAGGCTGGGACGGCAGCCGGGTCGCGGTCGTCGTCGGTACCAGCAGCGGCGGCTCCGCCGGTCTCACCGATCAGGCACTGGTGCTGGAACGGCGCGGGCCCGAGGCGACCTCGCCGTCCGGGATCCTGCTCACCATCCCGAACATGCCCGCGGCCGAGATCGCGATCGAGATGGGCGCCACGGGCCCCAGCCTGGCGCCCTGCACCGCCTGCTCGTCCGGGATCACCGCACTGTCCGTGGCCCGGGACCTGCTCGTCACCGGGCAGTGCGACCTGGCGATCGCGGGAGCCACCGAATCGACCCTCTTCCCGATCGCCATGACCGGATTCGCCAGATCCGGCGCGGCCGCCCGCGCGGACGGGGACCTGTCCCGGCTCAGCCGGCCCTTCTCGGCCGACCGGGCCGGGCTCGTCATGGGCGAGGGCGCCGCCGTCATGGTGCTGGAGCGCGCCGCCGACGCCGAGGCCCGGGGCGCCGAGCCGCGCGCGCTGCTCGCGGGCACCGGCGCCACCACCGACGCCCACCACCCCACCAGCCCGCACCCCGACGGCCGGGTCGCCCAGGCCGCCGTCGAGGCCGCGCTGCGCGACGCGGGCTGGCACGCCGCGGACGTCGAACACATCAACGCGCACGGTACGGCCACCCCGCGCAACGACGCGGCCGAAGCCGCCCTCATCGGCCGGGTCTTCCCGCACCGGCCGCCCGTCACCGCGCCCAAGGGCGTACTGGGCCACTGCATGGGCGCGGCCGGAGCGATCGAGGCGGGGCTGACGATCCTCACACTCCAGCGCGGAATCATCCCGCCGGTCGCCAACCTGGACGCGCCCGCGCCCGGGTTCGACATCGACTGCGTCATCAAGCAGCCGCTGGCGCTGCCCGTCCGGCGTGCCGTCAGCCACTCGTTCGGATTCGGTGGACACAACGCCGTGGTCGCGCTCCTGCGCCCATAGCGACCGGGCCGGTGGAACAGGCGGGGGCCCGCCCATTCCACCGGCCGCACCGCCGCTGAGCTGCGCAGAGGCTCGTGGTAGCGTGCCTGGGCCAGTCGAACTCCACGTAGGGGTCAGGGAATCCGGTGCGAATCCGGAACTGACGCGCAGCGGTGAGGGGGACGGGCGGGGCCAACAGCCACTGGGAGACCCATGGGTTCCCGGGAAGGCGTCCCGACCGTACGAACCCGAGTCCGAAGACCTGCTGGCACCCGCGGTCCGGCACCGGGTCGCGGAACTCCGTACACCGGGCCCCGCGCATGGGCCCAGAGACGCCGAGGTACTTCGTGCCGCCCATAGCCGGCCACGCCCGCTCCGCCGCCCTGCTCATGGCGGGGACAGTCCTGCTGACAGCCTGTGGTGGTGGCGGGGACAGCTCCGCAGCCAAGTCCACCGGGGCCGACGGCTATCCGGTGACCCTGAAGAACTGCGGGCGCACCGTCACCGTGGAGGCGGCCCCGCGCCGTGCCGTCCCGGTCGACCAGGGGTCCACCGAGATCCTGCTCTCGCTCGGCCTCGCCGACCGGCTGGCCGCCACCGCCACCTGGACCGACCCGGTGATGAAGGGCCTGGAGAAGGCCAACGCCGGCGTCCCGAGGATCTCCGAGAACCGTCCCTCCTCGGAGAAGGTCCTGGACCAGGAGCCCGACTTCGTCAGCGCGTCCTTCGAGTCGACGCTCGCCAAGGGCGGCGTCGCCCCACGCGAGCAGTTCGAGAAGCTGGGCGTCCCCACCTACGTCTCGCCCGCCGACTGCACCGCCAAGGACAACAGCAAGGACGGCGACGGGGTCCGGACCGGAGCGCTGACCATGGACAGCGTCTACCGTGAAGTACGCGACCTTGCCCAGGTGTTCGGTGTCCCGGAGCGGGGCGAGAAGCTCGTGGCGGAGCTGCGTGCCCGGGTGCGCAAGGCCACCGACGGCGTCGACGCCTCCGGCGCCACCCTGATGTACTGGTTCGCCAACTCCGAGTCCCCGTACCTGGCGGGCTGTTGCGGAGCACCCGGCGTCATCACCGGTGAGCTCGGCGCGAAGAACGTCTTCGACGACACCCATGAGGAATGGCCGCAGATCAACTGGGAGACGGTCGCCGACCGCAACCCGGACGTGCTGGTCATCGGCGATCTGACCCGCAAGTCGGAGACCGCCGAGAGCGCCTCGCGGAAGATCGCGTTCCTGGAGTCCAACCCCGCCACGAAGAACATGGACGCCGTACGGCACAAGCGCTACGTGCTGCTCAGCGGCCAGGCCATGAACCCGTCGATCCGTACGGTCGAGGGCGTGGAGCGCGTCGCCGCCGGGCTGCGTACGTTCGGGCTCGCGGGGTGACGGACACCGAACAGGCCGCGAAGGTGAGTGAGCGCGCGCTCACCCATGCCGGTGAGGGCGGGCGTCCCGGCATCCGGGGCATCCGCAGCGGACTCCTGTGGGCCGGCGGGCTCCTGCTGCTCGTCCTGTCCGTCGCGGTGGCCGTCACCATCGGTCCGGCCAGGATCTCCGTCAACGACGTCCGGGACACGGTCGCGGCCCACCTCGGGCTCGGGGAGTCGCCGCTCAGCCCGATCCGGGACGGCATCATCTGGAACCTGCGCATGCCCAGGACGCTGCTCGCCGCCGTCTGCGGTGCCGGGCTCGCGGTCTGCGGCACCGTCATGCAGTCGCTGCTGCGCAACCCGCTCGCCGACCCGTTCGTCCTCGGTGTCTCCTCCGGGGCGTCGACCGGCGCGGTCGTGGTCGTCGTCCTCGGGGTCGGCGGGGGAGCGGTGTCCCTGTCGGCCGGTGCGTTCATCGGGGCGCTGTGCTCCTTCGCGCTGGTCCTGCTGCTCAGCCACACCCTCGGCGGCAGCACCGACCGGGTGGTCCTGTCCGGGGTCGCGGCCATGCAGCTGTTCTCCGCGCTCACCTCCTTCGTCGTGATGACCGCCGCCGACGCCGAGCAGACCCGCGGGGTGCTGTTCTGGCTTCTGGGTTCACTCGGCGGCGTCGGCTGGACCGATGTGTGGACCTGCTCCGCCGTGCTGGCCGTGACGCTGCTGATCTGCCTGGGCCATGCCCGTACGCTCGATGCCTTCGCCTTCGGCCAGGACGCGGCCGCCACCCTGGGTGTCCATGTCGGGCGCACCCGGATCGTGCTGCTCTGCACAACCGCGCTGCTGACCGCCGCACTGGTCAGCTCGGCCGGTGCCATCGGCTTCGTCGGCCTGGTGCTGCCGCACGCGGCCCGTGCGCTCACCGGTTCCGGGCATCGCAGACTGCTGCCGGTCACCGCGCTGGCCGGGGCCGTTTTCCTGGTCTGGGTCGACACCCTCGCGCGCACCGTCCTCGATCCGCAGGAGGTTCCGGTGGGCGTCGTCACCGCCCTGATCGGGGTGCCGGCCTTCGTCCTCGTCCTCTACCGCACCCGGCGGTCCGCGTGACCCCGCCCGCCCGCAGCGGGCTGCGGGCCGACAGAGTCAGCCGGGAGGCGGGCGGCCGTCTCATCCTGGACGGGGTCTCACTGACTTCGCCGCCCGGTGCCACCGTCGGGCTGATCGGCCCGAACGGCTCGGGCAAGTCGACCCTGCTGCGGATACTGGCCGGAGTACTCGCCCCGGACGCCGGCACGGTCACCCTCGACGACGACCCGCTGGCCAGGATCGGCCGCCGCACGGTGGCCCGGAGGGTCGCGGTGGTGGACCAGCACTCCCTCACCCAGGTCGAGCTGAGCGTCGTGGACGTCGTACGCCTCGGCCGCATCCCGCACCGACGCGCCTGGTCGGCGGCGACAGCGGCGGACGAGGCCGCGGTGGGCGAGGCGCTGGAGCGGACCGGTCTCACCGGCCGCCGGGACCAGTCCTGGCACACCCTCTCGGGCGGCGAGCGCCAGCGGGTCCAGATCGCCCGCGCGCTGGCCCAGCAGCCGCGCGAACTGCTGCTGGACGAACCGACGAACCACCTGGACGTCCAGCACCAGCTGGAACTGCTGTCCCTGGTCACCTCGCTGCCGCTGACGGCTGTCATCGCGCTGCACGACCTCAATCTGGCCGCGATGTTCTGCGACCGGATCGTGGTGATGAACGGGGGCCGGGTGGTCGCGGGCGGGTCCCCGGCCGAGGTGATCACCCAGGAGCTCATCGCCGAGGTCTACCGGGTCAGGGCCGTCGTGACACCCGACGGCCCCCAGGGGCGGCCCTCGGTGCGTTTTTGTCCGGGGCGGCCCTGACCCGAGGGGTCAGGCAGCGGCACGAGAGGGCGGACCCCGTGGTGCGGGTCCGCCCCTCGCTCCTGTCCGGTACGGCTGGTCCGGCGCGGTGCGCGGGGTTCAGCGGCGCCGTCCCTGACCGAACTCGCCGCCCATGTCCTTGCCGCCTATGTCCTTGCCGTCCTTGGTCAGGCCGTCCGCGTAGTCGATCTGCTCCTTGCGCAGTTCCGCGGAGACTTCCTTCTGTTCGGTCACCTTCTTCGTTTCCATCCGCACCCGCTCGACCGGCACGGTCTCCTTCCGCATCGTGGCGCGCTCGGCATGCAGGGTGACCTCCACATCCTGCTCGTTGATGTTCCCGTGCCCTGCCGCCTTGTCGCCGGGCTGGAGCGGCTCGCGCACCACGCGTACCTCTTCGTGCATCACCGGCACGGTCCTGGTGACGTTCTCGGTGACGACGTACTTGTGCAGGCGCGCCCTGCCGCTCTCGTACTCCTCGGTGCCGATGCGCAGCTGCTCCTCGGAGCGGATGAGTTCCTCCTTGCCGCCCAGGTCGGTGGACGCGGACCGTTCGGAGCCCGCTCCGGCTCCGACCAGCGGCCGGGCCGTGCCGGAGGTCTCGGTGTCCCGGTGTTTGCCCGTGCCGGCGCCCGCTGCGGCGCCGGTGGTGCCGGCCGTCGCCTTGCGCGTGGCGGAGGCGTTGGCGCCCATGGCCCCGGCTCCTGCCCCGGCGGCCGCGCCCGCTCCGGCCGCGCCCATGGTGCCGGTCCCGGACGTGGTCGGCGCACCGGCCGTGCCGGCGGTCCCGGTACGCCCGGTGAGCTTGCCGCCGGTGTTCTTGCTCAGGCCGTAGTGCCGGTAGAGCTCCTCTTCCTCGGAGACGGAGAGGTGAGCGTCCGCGTCCACCCGGGGCGCTTCCTTGACGCGGTCCTTCGGATGAGAGATGTGCAGGTCGGAGCCCACGCGACGGGCTCCGGCGAGAGGCACGAAGCTCTCCTTCATACCGAACAGGCCGGTCTTCACCGTGATCCAGTCCGGTCGGCCGGTGTTGTCGTCGACATACACCCGCCCCACGTTGCCGATCTTCTCGCCCGCGGTGTCGTACACCGTCAGGCCGTCGAGCTCTCCGGAATCCGTGAAACCGTCAGCGGCTCCCATGACCGATTCCTCCTAGCCCGGGCGCGTCCTGTGGGTGGGTCCAGCAGGTGAGGCGCGTCCGGATTCCATCGCGCCTCACCCGGATGGACGCTGCAACTTCCCGGCCGGGGGGGTGGGGTGCCGTACACCCGCCGTGTGGGCGCAGGCCCCGTGCGATGCCGATGCGGGCCGTACAGCCGGGTTAGGCCAATCGGGTGACCGCCGAGCGGTTGTGGCCCGCCCGGCGTGCCACCGGTGTGCCGCCTTCCGTAACCGCCCCTGAGCAGGCCGTTCCCGCGGCGCGGCGAATTTCCGGCAAACCCTTGACACCCGCTGGGCGTGGCAGCATCCTTTCGCCAGAAATCGCAACGTCGTTGCGATTTCCGCACCGACAGATGGACGAAGTGGACGAAGGAGGCCCGGCCCATGGCTGAGCGCGGCACGGACACCACCACCCCGGCCCTCGACGGACAGCAGGCCCCGGGAGTGCTGCAGACCGTCGACCGGGCCCTGCTCGTCCTGCTGACGTTCACCGAACAGCGGCCCGAATGGGGCGTCAGTGAACTGGCCCGCCACCACGGCTGGGACAAGGCCGTCGTCCAGCGACTGCTCACCACCCTGAGCGCGCGCGGCTTCCTGCTCTGCGACGAGAACAGCCGCCGCTACCGCCCCGGACCGGCGCTGTCCCGGCTGGCCAGGGTCAGCGAACACAGCGGAGTGCTGTCCTCGATCTCCAGGCCGATACTCGCCCGGCTGCTCCGCGAGACCGGCGAGAGCATCGTCCTCAACGTCCCGCACGGCGGCAGCTACCGTTGCGAAGCCGCCGTCGACGGCACCGGACCCGTCCGTTACACGGCGATCATCGGCGCCGTCATGCCCGGTCACGCCGGAGCGTCCGGTCACACCATCTTCGCGTACCACCCCGAACGCGAGATCCGGCAGATGTTCGGCGCCAACGGGCTGACGCGCTTCAATGACCGCACCATCACCGACCTGGACGCCCTGCTCACCTGCTACGCACAGGTCCGTGCCGACGGTTACTCCATCACCCACGGAGAGTACGACGAGGCCGTCACCGCGGTCTCCGCCCCCGTCTTCCAGGGCGACGGCGTCCCCGCCTCCCTCACCGTCATCGGCCCGTCCCACCGCGTGGACCGGGCCGCCGACACCCTCGTGACGCTGGTACGCGCCGGAGCGGCGGAGATCACCGCGGCCCTCGGCGGCTGAACCAGCCCCGGCACCACCCGGGCCGCGGCCTCCCGTACCGCCGCGCGCCCCCGGCTCCGCCCTGCCGCGGAGATCCGAACATCCCTCCCAGCCCTGCAAACCGAAGGGGGTGCCCCATGGCGCACCACGTCTTTGCGCCGCACCCTGCCCCGCCGTCGTCCGCCCCCGACGAGCCCCGGTCGCACCCCAGGGTCATGGAACCCGTGCTGCTGGTGATCCTGGTGGTGCTCTCCGCCGTGGGAGCCGTCATCGGCATCGACCTGGTCTCCAAGCTGGGCATCTCCGCCAACACCTCGGTCGTCGGCGCACTCGTCGCCATGCTCATCGGCCGCATCCCTCTGGGCTTCCTGCGCCGGATGCGGTCCGTGCACCGGCAGAACCTCGCCCAGAGCGCGATCTCCGCCGCGACCTTCGCCTCCGCGAACGCCCTGCTGACATCCGTCGCCGTGCCGTACGTCTTCGGGCGCACGGACCTGGTCTGGCCGATGCTCGCGGGCGCGTTCATCGGGCTCGTCGTGGACGCCTGGGTGCTCTACCGCGCCTTCGGCTCCCGGCTGCTGCCCGCCGACGCCGCCTGGCCGCCCGGCACCGCGGCCGCCGAGACCATCAAGGCCGGCGACCGGGGAGGACGCCGGGCCCTGATCCTCGCGGGCGGCACCGCGGTCGGCCTCGCCGGAACACTCTTCAGCCTGCCGCTCTCCGCCGCCGGGGTCGCCTTCCTGGGCAACGTCTGGGCGCTGATGATGTTCGGCATCGGACTGATGCTGCGCCAGTACGGCCCGGACCTCTTCCACACCGATCTGGGCGCCGGCTACATCCCGCACGGCGTCATGGTCGGAGCAGGCATCGTGGCACTCGGCCAGGCCGTGCACCTGCTGCTCAGCCGTCGCGACCGCAAACGAACCGCGGCCGCCGCAGACCGCAAACGAACCGCGGCCGCCGCGGACTCCCCGAGCACCGCACCCGTCGAGCAGACGGACCCGAGCACCGCGTACACCGTCGACGAACGCGCACTGCGGCTCTCCCTGATCCGCGGCTACGCGCTCTTCACCGGGGGCGCCGTGGTCCTCGCCGTGCTCGGCGGGCTGATCGGCGAAATGAGCCCGCTCGGCATCGTCGGCTGGGTACTGTTCGCCGCCTTCGCCGCGCTGGTGCACGAACTGATCGTCGGCCTCGCCGCCATGCAGTCCGGCTGGTTCCCGTCCTTCGCCGTCACGCTGATCTTCCTCATCCTCGGCCTCGCCATAGGAATCCCGTCGGTGCCGCTCGCCCTCCTGGTGGGGTACGTCTCCGCCACCGGCCCGGCCTTCGCCGACATGGGCTACGACCTCAAGGCCGGCTGGCTGCTGCGGCGCGAGCACCGCCCCTGGGATCCCTTCGAGCGGGAGGGCCGCCGCCAGCAGTTCCTGGCCGCCCTCATCGGTTTCGCGGTCGCCCTCGCCGTCGTCGCCCTCGCCTGGCGCTCGTACTTCGGGCAGGGCCTCATCCCGCCCGTCGCCAAGGTGTACGCCGACACCATCAAGAGCGGGCTCAGCGACCCGGACGCGGTCCGCACCATGCTGCTCTGGGCCATCCCCGGCGCCGCCATCCAGCTGATAGGCGGCACCCGCCGGCAGATGGGCGTCATGCTCGCCACCGGCCTGCTCATCCTCACCCCGCAGGCCTGCTGGCTGGTCCTCGGCGCCCTCGTCATCAGGGTCGGCTACCGCAAGCTGCGCGGCCCCGCGGCCGACGAGGAACTCAACCTGGTGGGCGCCGGACTGATCGCCGGCAGCTCGCTCGGCGACTCGGCCCAGATCCTCAAGACCTGACGCCCCGCCACCCCCTCAGCCACTTCCCGTACCACCGCACCACTCAGCACCACCCGCACGGCAAGGAGACCCCCATGGACATGTACAGCAGGCTCGAACCGCGTCCCGAGTACCTCAGCTTCGAACTCGCCCTGGCCGCCCGCAAGCTCGTCGAGGAGGTCATGCTCGTCAAGCGCGGCGAGCACGTCGTCCTCACCGGCGACACCAGCAGCGACCGCCGGGTCATCGAGGCCACCGCGCAGGCCGTCGCCGCCGCCGGTGCGCACCCCGTCGTCGTCTGGTACGAGACGCTGCCCGGCGCCTCGATGGAACCGCCCCGGCCCGTCGCCGGAGCCATCGCCGACGCCGATGTGTGGATCGAGTTCGCCGTCTCCTACCTGATGCACTCCAACGCCTTCCGCGCCGCCATGGCGAACGGCTGCCGCTACACCAACCTCACCGCGATGGACGTCCAGATGCTGGTCGCCACCGTCGGCCGCCCCGACTTCCAGGGCGTCATACGCCTCGGCAAGGCGCTCGTCGCCCTCCTGGAGGCCGCCGACGAGGTCCGGATCACCTCCGCCAACGGCACCGACCTGGTGGGCCGCAACGGCGACCGGCCGATCAACCTGCGCGGCAAGCCCGCCGAGAAGCCCGGCGAGACCGTCATGCTGTCCGGCCAGATCTCCTGGAACCCCCTCGAAGAGACCCAGGACGGCGTGCTCGTCTTCGACGGAGCCCTGTGGCCGCCGGACGAGATCGGCCTGCTGCGCAACCCGGTCCGCTGCACCGTCGAGAAGGGCGTCGTCACCAAGATCGAGGGCGACGCCGACGCGGACACCTTCCGCCGCTGGATGGAGTCCTTCGACGACCCGAACATGTTCCGCGTCGCGCACTGGTCGCTCGGCTTCAACCCCGGCGTCCTCGCGCCGACCGGACGCATCGTCGAGGACGAGCGCGTCTTCGGCTGCGTCGAACTCGGCATCGGAACCAAGGGTGCCTGGATCGGCGGCGAACCGTGGGTCGCCGCCGCCCACACCGACGGCAGCGTCCTCGGCCCGTCCATCTACCTCGACGGCGTCGCCATCGAGGAGAACGGGCGCTACGTGCACCCGGACCTCGTCGCGATCTGCCGCGACCTGGGCGTCGCAGGCTACTGATCTCCGGGCGGGCCCGCACCCCCGGTGCGGGCCCGCCCGTCACCCGTGAAACCGTTCCGCGACGCGAGTTACGCGACGTGAGAGGAGCGCCATGCCCACCCCACCCCCCGTCACCTACCGCCACGGCGGTCTGGTCTGTACCGACCACGCCATCGACGTGCCGCTCGACCACCGCACACCCGAGGGCCCCGCCATCGCCCTCTTCGCCCGCGAAGTCGTCGCCGAGGGACGCGAACACGAGGACCTGCCCCGTCTCCTCTGGCTCCAGGGCGGCCCCGGCGGCCGTGCCGAGCGCCCCAACGCCGCGGGGGCCTGGCTGCGCCGCGCCCTCACCGAGTACCGCGTCGTCCTGCTCGACCAGCGCGGCACCGGCCGCTCGACCCCCGCCGACCGGCGCACCCTCGCCCGATTCGGTACGGACTCCGAGGCCGCCGCCGGATACCTCGCGCACTTCCGCGCCGACTCGATCGTCTGCGACGCCGAACTCCTGCGCCGCCGGCTCCAGGGCGAACAGCCGTGGAGCGTGCTCGGCCAGAGCTTCGGCGGCTTCACCACGCTCACCTATCTCAGCCTCGCCCCCGAAGGGCTCACCCGGGCCTACATCACCGGCGGACTGCCGACCCTCACCGGCCACGCCGACGACGTGTACCGCGCCGCCTACGCCCGCACCCTCACCCAGAACGAGCGCTACTTCGCCCGCTACCCCGGCGACCAGGCCCTCGCCGACGCCGTCGCCGCGCACCTGGACACCCACGACGTCCGGATGCCGACCGGCGAACGCCTCACCGTGCGCCGCTTCCAGACCCTCGGCATCACGTTCGGCACCGCGTCCAAATCCGAATCGCTCCACTACCTCCTGGAGACCGCCTTCACCGACGGCGTCGACGGGCCGGAGCTCACCGACACCTTCCTGCGCGGTGTCGACGCCGCCGTGTCGTTCGCCGAACGCCCCCTGTACGCCGCACTCCACGAGCCGATCTACGCTCAGGGCGGCCGTGCCACCGACTGGTCCGCGCACCGCGTCCGCCAGGAGTTCCCCGCCTTCGACGCCACCGCCGGGGGCCCTCTGCGGTTCACCGGTGAGATGGTCTACCCCTGGCAGTTCGAGGAGGACCCCGCGCTCGTCCCGCTGCGCGGCGCCGCCGAGGAACTCGCCGCCCGCACCGACTGGCCGGCCCTCTACGACCTGGACCGGCTCGCCGCCAACGAGGTCCCCGTCGTCGCCGCCGTCTACCACGACGACATGTTCGTCGACCGGGAGCACGCCCTGGCCACCGCCGACGCCGTACACGGCCTGCGCGCCTGGGTCACCGACGCCTACGCCCACGACGGGGTCAGGGCCGACGCCGCCGTGCTGGACCGGCTGATCGCGATGGGCCGCGGCGAGGTCTGACACGGGCACCGGGGGCAGGGCACCTCTCGGGAGTGCCCCGCCCCCGACGCATATGATCTACGGGTCCGCAGGCCGACCGCCGTCCTGCCACGCCACCGAGGGGTGCCCCATCCGTTCCGTACGCGTCCGGCTGCCCGAACAGCGCGGTGAACTGCTGGCCCGGCACGAGGACGGCGTGGACCTGCACCATCTGGTGTGGCGGCTGGGGCCCGGGTGGCGGGTGTGCAGCAGCGCCGTGCTCGGCGGCGGCATCGGCCCGCGGGACTGGATCCTCAACGCCCAGGTGCCCGGCGGCTATCCGCGGATGGACCCCGACCGCCACCTCGCCGAGATCGCCGCGGCCGAACACCTCAGCGGGCCCGGCGCCGGTCTGATGACGGCCGCCGATGTCACCGCGTACACGGTCGCCGCGGACGAGGGCGTCACGGCCACCGCCACCTGCGGCCTCGGAGTACGCGGCTGGGCGGCGGCCCCGGCCGAGGACGCCGGGGCACCGCCGCGGCCCGGCACGGTCAACATCGTCGTCATCCTCCCCGCGCCGCTCTCCGACGCCGCACTCGTCAACGCCGTCGCCACCGCCACCGAGGCCAAGGTCCAGGCTCTCCTCGACGCAGGGCTCGACTGCTCCGGCACCCCCACCGACTCCGTCTGCATCGCCGCCCCCGCCCCCGAGGCCGGACCGGGCGAACCGTTCGCCGGGCCGCGCTCGCTCTGGGGTGCGCGACTCGCCAGGGCGGTGCACGCTGCGGTACTCGAAGGCGCGCTGCCGTAATCCTGAGCATCCGTAACGCCGCGAGCCGACCCGGGCGCGGCCGACGAAGGGAATCGCCCTCATGAGCGCAGCAACAGCCGACGTCACCCCGCAGCGGCCGGTCGTCGCCGTCCTCGGTACCGGAATCATGGGGTCGGGAATGGCCCGGAGCCTGCTCCGGGCCGGGCTGGAGGTCCGCGCCTGGAACCGTACGCAGGCCAAGGCGCAGCCCCTCGCCGCGGACGGCGCCACCGTTACCGGCACGGCCGCGGAAGCCGTACGCGGCGCCGACGTCATTCTCACCGTGCTCAACGACAAGACCTCCGTCGCCGCCGCGCTCACCGCCGCGTCCGACGGGGTGCGCCGCGGCCAGGTCCTGCTGCAGAGCTCCACCGTCGGACCGGATGCCTCGGTCGAGTTGGCTCAACGCGCCGCGGACCTGGGCCTCGTCTACCTCGACGCCCCGGTCTCCGGAACCAGGCAGCCCGCGGAACAGGGCGCGCTGACCGTCTTCGTCTCCGGACCGTCCGCCGCCCGCGAAGTGGCCGCACCCGTGCTCGACGCGATCGGACAGCGCACGGTCTGGGTCGCCGAGGAACCGGGGGCCGCCTCCAGGCTGAAGCTCGTGGTCAACACCTGGGTGATCAACATGGTGGGCGGCGTGGCGGAGTGCCTCAACCTCGCTGAGGGGCTGGGCGTGGACCCACAGCTGTTCCTCGACGCCGTGAGGGGCGGCCCGCTCGACTCCGGGTATCTGCACGGCAAGTCCGCCGCGGTCCTGTCCGGCGATCTCACCCCGAGCTTCGCCCTGAGCACGGCACTCAAGGACACCCGTCTCATCCTCGAAGCCGCCGAACAGACCGGGCTACGGCTGGATCTGACCGCCGCCTCGGCGGCCCGCTTCGAGCGCGCCGAGGCGACCGGGCACGGCGGCGAGGACATGATCGCCACCTACTACGCGGGCCGGCCGGCAGAGAAGGACGCCGGCTGAGCCGGGCCGCCACGGGTGGTGCCGGGCGAGCCGCTCGGCACCACCCGTGGCGGCCCGGCTCAGACGACCCGCACCTCGTGCCGGACCACGGCATCGAACAGGTACCCCTGCGTGTTGTGCACAGCAACCTCCGGCTGGGTACGGCCCGTCCGGTCAGTCGCCCGCGCCAGCAGGACGGCGGGGCCACGGTCTTCCGGCAGCCAGTCTGCCGACCAGCGGACCCAACTGCTGCTCCTCGACTCGTCGCGCAGCCGCGCGCGGCGCCACCGGGCGCCCCCGTCGGTGCTGACCTCGACCGTACGCACGGGTGCTCCGCCCGACCACGAGCGGCCCGTCAGCACGTGGCGCCGACGGGCGGCAAACGACGCACCCGGAGTCAGCTCGAAGGCGCTCTTCAGCGTCTGCCGGGTCAGCGGGGCACTGCCCTCCGGCGGATAGCCGGGGCCGAACAGCCGGTACAGCCCGGTGTTCCACGGGGAGACCAGGGGCGCCGCGCTCACCTCGATGTCGCCGACCCACTTGACGTTCGCGACACCGATCCAGGACGGCACGATCAGCCGCACCGGATGGCCGTGGTCGGGCGGCAGCGGTTCGCCGTTCATCTCGAAGGCGAGCAGTACGTCGTCCAGCGCCTTCGAGACCGGCAGCGGCCGGCGGACCCGTCCCAGATTGATGCCGTCGCTGATCACCTCGTCGTCCAGGCCACGCGGCAGTACGTCGACCGCATCCCCCGTGATGCCCGCACGGCGCAGCACATCGGCGAGCCGGACCCCGCGCCAGCGGGCCGTCCCGATTGCGCCCAGGGTCCAGGCCGTCCCGCTGACCTGCTGGCTCTGCTGCGTCGTGTAGTAGCTGCGGGCGTTGCCCGCGCACTCGACGAACGAGGTGCGCGTGAACGACGGCAGAGCGCGCAGCTCGTCGTACGTGAACTCCACCGCCGGGCCGCTGAGCGCGTCGCCCCAAACCCGCAGCTTCCAGGCGGCCGAGTCGATCCGCGGGGTGCTGGTGTGATTGCGCACGAAGAAGCGGTCGGCCGGAGTGAGCAGCCCGGTCGGGCGCAGTGCCGCGAAGTTCGTCTCGGCGTTGGTGCCCCGCACGGTGAACACCTCGGGCGGCAGCGGCTTCACGATCCCGGGCGCGGGGGAGGGGGCGCCGGGCGCGGCATGCGCGGGGGCGGCGAGATCGGCAAGCGGGCCGGCCACCGAGGCGGCCGCCACCAGCCTGAGCAGATCACGGCGCTCGATACCTGCGGAACGGGCGGCGCCACGCGCCCACTGGCGCAACCGCATCCCGTCGTACGTGGCCTCGGGCGGAGGAACGGACCTCATGAACATCTCCAGGGTGCGGGGAAATGGGCCAGCGGCGGTGAATCAGCGGCCAGGACCAGGCCGGTCCGACAGCAACTCCCTCACCAGAGCGCCCACCTGGACCGTCTCGATCAGGAACCCGTCGTGGCCGTACGGGGACTCGACGATTCGGGCCCGGTCGGCGCCGGGCAGCAGCGTGGCCAGCTCCGCCTGCTGGGTGGGCGGATAGAGCCGGTCGGAGTCGATGCCCGCGACCAGCGCGGGCATCCGCGCGCGGCGCAGCGCCTGCGCGGTGCCGCCCCGTCCGCGTCCGACGTCGTGCCCGTTCATCGCCTCGGTCAGCGTGACGTAACTCCCCGCGTCGAAGCGGTGCACCAGTTTGGCCGCGTGATGGTCGAGATACGACTCCACCCGGTACCGCCCGCCCTGCCGGGGATGTTCACCCGGCTGTGCCTCGCCACCGAACCGGGAGCCGAGCTCCGGCTCGCTGCGGTAGGTGACGTGGGCGATCCTGCGGGCCAGACCGAGGCCCCGGTGCGGGCCCTCGCCCGGTGCCGCGTCGTGGTAGTGGCCACCGCGCCACGCGGGGTCGGAGCGGATCGCGGAGATCTGCACGGAGCCCCAGGCTATCTGCTCCGCCGAGGCCGCCGCGGGCGCCGCGAGCACCAGCAGCGATCCGGTGCGCTCCGGCCGGCCGACGGCCCATTCGAGCGCCCGCATACCGCCCATCGATCCGCCGATCACCGCCGCCCACCGGCCGATGCCCAGCGCGTCGGCCAGCGCCGCCTCGGCCGTGACCTGGTCGCGGACCGTCAGATACGGGAAGCCGCCGCCCCAGTGCGCCCGGTCCGGGTGCCTGGACGACGGACCGGTGCTGCCCTGGCAGCCGCCGAGTACATTCGGCGCGACGACGAACCAGCGCTCGGTGTCCAGCGCCTTGCCGGGACCGACCAGCGCGTCCCACCAGCCTTCTGAGGGATGGCCGGACCCCGCGGGCCCGGCCACATGGCTGTCCCCGGTCAGGGCGTGCAGCACCAGGACCGCGTTGGAGCCGTCGGCCGCCGGGCGTCCCCATGTCTCGTACGCCAGTTGCACACCGGGCAGTGCCCCGCCCGACTCCAGCGGCAGCGGCCGGTCCAGGCGCACCCAGGAGCGACGGCCCGGCGGGTCCCCCTCCCGCCGGCCTCCGGTGGCCGGCGGGAGGGGGAGTGCGGTCGAGGGGGCCGTCCGGTTCAGGACGCCGCCTTCGCGGCCCGGAGTCCGGCCTCCAGATCGGCCTTGAGGTCATCCACGTTCTCCAGCCCGACCGAGAGGCGGACCAGCCCGGCGGTCGCCCCGGTGGCGGCCAGCTGCTCCTCGGTCAGCTGGCTGTGCGTGGTCGACGCCGGATGGATGATCAGGCTCCGGACGTCACCGATGTTGGCGAGGTGGCTGAACAGTTCGACCGCCTCCACGAACCGCTTGCCCGCCTCCACCCCGTCCCGCAGCTCGAAGGCGAGCACAGCCCCGGCGCCCCGGGGCAGATAACGGCGCCCCGCCTCGTACCACTTGCTCGATTCGAGCCCGGCGTAGTGGACGGCCGACACCTCGTCCCGACGCTCCAGCCATTGGGCCAGCGCCAAGGCGTTCGCGGTGTGCCGCTCCAGCCGGAGGCTCAGCGTCTCCACGCCCTGCAGCAGCAGGAAGGCGGAGTGCGGGGAGAGCGCGGGGCCGAGATCGCGCAGCAGCTGCACCCGGAGCTTGACCGCGAAGGCGCTGGGGCCGAGGTCCGGCCAGTAGCGCAGACCGTGGTAGCTCGGGTCGGGAGAGTTGAAGTCGGGGAACCGCTCGGCGTGCGCCCCGAAGTCGAACGTACCGCCGTCCACCACCACACCGCCGATGGTGGTGCCGTGCCCGCCGAGGAACTTCGTCGCCGAGTGGATGACGACGTCCGCGCCGTGCTCGATCGGGCGCAGCAGGAACGGCGTGGGCACGGTGTTGTCGACGATCAGCGGCACCCCGGCCGCGTGTGCGGCGTCGGCGACCGCCCGGATGTCGAGGACGTCACCGCGCGGATTGCCCAGCGTCTCCGCGAACAGCGCCTTGGTGTTCGGCCGGATCGCCGCCGACCACGCCTCGATGTCGTCCGGGTCGTCGACGAACGACACCTCGATGCCGAACCGGGGGAGCGTATGGCGCAGCAGGTTGTAAGTGCCGCCGTACAGCGAGGTGGACGAGACGATGTGGTCCCCGGCGCCGGCCAGCGTCAGCAGGGCGAGGGTCTCGGCGGCCTGTCCGGAAGCGAGCGCCACCGCGGCGACGCCGCCTTCCAGCGCGGCGATCCGCTGCTCCAGGACGTCCTGGGTGGGGTTGTGGATCCGGGTGTAGATATTGCCGGGTTCGGCGAGCGAGAACAGGTCCGCGGCGTGCTGGGTGTCCCGGAAGACGAACGACGTCGTCTGGTAGATCGGCACGGCGCGGGCGCCGGTCGCCGGATCGGGGACGGCCCCGGAGTGGATCTGCTTGGTCTCGAACGACCACGCGGCACCTGGGTCCTGACGGTCCTGGTCCTTGGGGGTGTGCCCTGCGGTGACGGAGTCGACGGGCTGGCTCATGGTGTTCCTCTGCGGTTCTCGGTGCGGGCGTGGTCAGGCACCGGTGCCGGTACCCCGGCGGGGCCGGTCAGGACGGGGTGACGGCCGTCCGTGCCGAGGGGGGCGCGGGCGGTGGCGCGGCGGGCCGCGGGCGTGCCGAAGCCGGGGCGGTGCCTGAAGGGGGAATCGACGCCTCGGTGGCGTCCGTGCCGGTCAGCTGCTCAACGGAGCGGGGGCGCGGCGGATGCGGCGGCTACACGCCGAGGATGCGAGGCGACCCAGATCGACGTGGCGCCGCGAGACGAGTGTCACGGTCGCGGGCATGCGGCGAGCGTGTCAGCGGGCCTCGTGTGCGTCAACCGCCCGGTGCCGCGGCCGAGCCGTCCGCGGGTGCTGTTCGAGGCGTACGGAACAGTGGGCGCCGGGCAGTGGCGCGCTGCTCCCGCACCATGCCTGATCTGCGCGGACGCCCATGGAACAGCACTGTGCCCGGACGACCGGGGGAACCAGTGGTCCGGGCAGGGGGCGGGGCACGATTTCATCCGGCCGCAACAACAGGGGCCGGCCGGACCCCGTCGTTCAGTGCGCGGCGGGGACCTCGGCGATCGAGCGGCCCGCCCAGGAGGGCGCCGCCTCCGTGAGAGCGACGAGGGCTTCGCGTACCTGGTCCGGGAACGGAACGGTGCGGCCGGCCCGCTGATCCACGTGGAGGGCGAGCAGTTCGGTGGTGGCCACGGGCTCGGCGTCCGGGCCCGGTTCGGCGTCGTCCTGCGTGTCCGGTCCGAGCACGTACAGCTCATGGGCGATTCGGGTCTTCTTCGCGTCGGCGCCCAGCACCCGGGTCCGGACGGCGAGCCGGTCGCCCTCCGACACATCGCGCAGATACCGGATATGGGACTCGACCGTGTACAGCGAACAGCCGGTGCGCTCCCGGTACTCGGAGTGCAGACCGGTCTCGATCATCATCCGGTCGGTCGCGAAACCGAAGACGAGTACGTAGAACGCCTCGCTCATATGGCCGTTGTAGTCGATCCACTCCGGGCGCACGGTCTCCCGGTGCAGGGGCAGCGCACTCACTTGGCCGCTCCCTCGGTGGGCCGCTCGGCGAGCCGGCCGGTCGCGCGCAGGACATTGATCACGCCGCGGTCGCGTTCGGCGACGAGGTCGGCGATGCTGCGGCCGTCCGCCGCCTCGTCGCAGCCGCGTACGACCGCGTCGTACAGCTCCCGGTCCAGTTCGGGCGCTTCGAGCCGTGTCCACGGGGCCTTCAGCGAAGGGCCGAAGTGGTCGAGCATGTGCGCCATGCCGCCTTCGCCGCCCGCGAGCGCGAAGGTGAGCATCGGCCCCATGCACGCCCAGCGCAGCCCGGGGCCCTCGGTGATGGAGGCGTCGATCTCCGCCACGGTCGCCTCACCGTTGGCGACCATGTGCAGCGCCTCGCGCCAGAGCGCCTCCTGGAGGCGGTTCGCGATGAAGCCGGGGACCTCGCGATTCATCGTGATGACGGACTTGCCGGCGACCTCGTAGAAGCGGGACGCCCAGCCCACCGCGGACGGTGCGGTCAGCTCGCCGCCCACCACCTCGACCAGCGGGATCAGATACGGCGGGTTGAACGGGTGCCCCACGACCAGCCGTCCGGCGCCCGCGGCCCGCGTCTGCATATCGCTCATCGGGTAGCCGGACGTCGAGGACGCGATCACGACCCCCTCGGGTGCGGCCGCGTCGAGGCGGGCCAGCAGATCGCGCTTGAGCTCCAGCTTCTCCGGAGCGCTCTCCTGGACGAACTGGGCGTCGGACACCGCCTCTTCGAGCGTCGCCATGACCGTGAGCCGGTCCGGCGAGGCCCCTTCGGCGAGGCCGAGCTGCTCCAGCGCCGGCCAGGCGGCGGCCACCAGCCGGCGCAGTTTCTGCTCGGCGTCGGGGGCCGGGTCCCAGGCGGTGACGTCGTAGCCACGGGCCAGGAAGTGTGCGACCCAGCCACCACCGATCACTCCGGCGCCCACGCACGCCACCCGGCGTACGTCCTCCGGCGCGCAGGGAGCCGGGGCGGTCGGTGCGGGCTCAACGGCTTGCGTGGAATGTGCGGTTGGTGCGGGCTGTGCGGCGTTCATCGTGCGGTTCTCCAGAACGAGTGGGGGGCGGGCTGCGGGTGAGGGGCGCGGCCTCAGCCGCGGGGCTTGAGTCCGAGCCGCTGCCGGGCCTCGTCCGGGGTGGCGACCCGGGAGCCCAGCGCCTCGGTGATCTGCACGGCACGCTCCACCAACTGGGCGTTGGTGGCCTTGACACCCTTGCCGAGATACAGGTTGTCCTCGAGTCCGACCCGTACATGGCCGCCGAGGAGGATGGACTGCGCCACCCACGGCATCTGCATCCGGCCCAGCGCGAAGCTCGCCCACTGGGCGCCCTCGGGCAGCATGTTCACCATCGACTGGAGCACGCCGGGGTCCGCGGGCGCGCCCCACGGGACACCCATGCAGAGCTGGAAGACGGTCGGGGCGTCCAGCAGCCCCTCGGCGAGGAGCTGCTTGGCGAACCACAGCTGCCCGGTGTCGAAGATCTCCAGCTCCGGCCGCACTCCCAGCTCCTGGATGCGGCGGGCGCCGGCCCGGAGCATGTCGGGGGTGGAGACGTACAGATTGCTGCCGTCGCCGAAGTTCAGGGAGCCGCAGTCGAGTGTGCAGATGTCCGGCAGCAGGTCCTCGACGTGGGGGAGGCGTTCGAGCCCGCCGACCAGGTCGGTGCCCGGCAGCTGCCGCAGCGGGGCGTCGGGGTCGATCACCAGGTCGCCGCCCATTCCGGCGGTCAGATTGATGACGACATCGGTCCCGGTCTCCTTGATCCGCTCGACGACCTCCCGGTACAGGCGGGGGTCGCGGGACGGGGCGCCGGTCTCCGGCTCACGGACATGGATGTGCACGACAGCGGCCCCCGCGTCGGCTGCCTCGACGGCGGAGCGGGCGATCTGCTCGGGGGTGACGGGCACATGAGGGCTCTTGCGGACCGTGTCACCGGCCCCGGTGAGGGCACACGTGATGATGACGTCCTGGTTCACGGGCATGCGGAAGCGGCTCCTGAATCGAAGGGGATCTGATGAATCGAATGAATCGAAGGGGAAAGGAGGCGGAAGTGGGTGGGGAGATGAGGGCAGGGGTCAGCCGGCGGTCAGGGTCGCGTCCACATAGCGGAGCAGCGCACCGTGCATGTCCTCGGCGCTGGTGCCCGGTTCCCCCGGCGTCGTCGCGAGCACCTGGGAGGCCAGCCCGTCGATGAGGGCGGTGAGACTCAGGGCGGCCGCCTCCGGATCGACCGGCCGGAAGACCCCCTGGGCGACGCCGCGCCCGATCACCTCGGCGACCGTGGCACGCCATTGCCGGTAGTACTCGACATGGAGTTCACCGACCGCGGTGGAGCGTGCCGCCTCGGCCCAGAGATCGAGCCAGACGCTCCACTGGCGCCGCTGCTGGGCGGTGTACGGGGTCTGGAGCTCGATCAGCAGGCGGAGTTCGTCGCCGGCGTGGTCCGTGTCGGCGGTCCCGGCCGCCCGCCTGGCGGTGTCCTCGTCCATGCACCAGCGGGCCGCCGCCTCCAGTAGTTCGTCCCGCCCGGGGAAGTGGTAGTGGATGGCGGCGGTACTGGTCCCGCAGGCCTCGGCGATGTCCGAGACCCGTACGGAGTGGAATCCGTGCTCCGCGATCAGCTGGACGGTCTGCCGGACGATCTGGAGCGGTCTGCCGCTGTCCGCGGCCGGCCGCCCGGCCACGGCGTCGCGGGCGCGCCGGGGGCGGGCGGCCGACGGCGGGGCCTCGGCCTGCTGCGAGGACGCCGAGCCGTGCTCCGCGTGCGCGCCGAGCAGCCAGCCGGCGTCGACCTCCGCGATGTCGGCGACCCGGGCCAGCTCGGCCGTGGTGAAGCGACGGGTGCCGCCGAGTGAGCGCGAGAGCTTCGACGGATCGATGACCATCCGTCGCGCGAACTCGCGCTGACTCACTCCGGCATCCCGGATCACCTGTCGGACCCGCTCGGCCACCTCATCGTGCTGCATGGTCAGCCACGCTACCCACGTGTTGAGAAGATCTCAACATCAGATGGGAAGAATGTCGTGTGTGGATGCGCATTGAGGTGCTGACTGATGCATCAGTCAGTTCATTCCTCGACCAGCATCCCGTTCCGGAGCTTGCTGAGGATCCGGCTGATCAGACGCGAGACGTGCATCTGCGAGATGCCCAGCTCGGCGCCGATCTGCGACTGCGTCAGCTCCTGGCCGAATCGCATCTCGATGATGCGGTGCTCGCGTGCGTCCAGATCGCCGAGCAGTGGCGCCAGCGCCTGGAGGTTCTCCACCGTCTCCATGGCGGGGTCCGCCTCGCCGAGCGCGTCGGCGAAGGTGCGTCCCGGAGTGCCGATCCGGCCCGTGTCCGTCGCGTCGGCCGGCATGTCCAGGGACCCCGCCGTGTATCCGTTGGCCGCGACGATCCCCTCGGACACCTCGTCCTCGGTGATCCCGAGGTGCCCGGCCAGCTCCTGGACCGTGGGGTCGCGGTCGAGGTCCGTGGCCAGGAACTCCTTCGCCTTGGCGATGTCGACGCGCAGTTCCTGGAGCCGGCGCGGCACATGGACCGCCCAGGTCGTGTCGCGGAAGAACCGCTTGATCTCTCCGACGATGTACGGCACCGCGAAAGAGGTGAACTCGACCTCGCGTGACAGATCGAACCGGTCGATCGCCTTGATCAGCCCGATCGTGCCGACCTGGACGATGTCCTCCATGTCGCCGCTGCCGCGGTTGCGGAACCGGCCCGCGGCGAACCGGACCAGTGAAAGATTCATCTCGATGAGGGTGTTGCGCGCGTACTGGTGGGCGGCGGTGCCCTCCTCCAGTACCTGGAGCCGGTCGAAGAACAGCTTCGACAGCGCCCGCGCGTCCTTCGGCGCGATCTTGCCGGCGTCCTCGATCCACGGGAGTTCGTCCGTAGCCCCCGAGATGTCCGCTGCGCTCGTACTGCCGGTCACACCTGTCATGTCTGTGGTGTCCACCATGACCGCCGCCTCTGCTGAGGCGGTCGCGACAGGAACTCCTGTCGCCGTCGGCCGTGCACTTTCCGCTCGCTCCGTAATGGCGGTCTGTGCAGTGTGCGCCGTCATCTCGTCACGCTCCCCTGGTGGTAGGCCATGAGGTGTAGGCGTATGCCCGCAGAGAGCTTGCTCATGCGGGTAAGTGAGAGTTGATCAGGTCACAACGCGTCAATGGCCGAGAATCGACGTGATCCCTCGTCGTATCTGTGCAGGGCCGCGGGTTCGGCAGCAGAACCGCCCCACCGGTACGGGGGAGCCCGGTGGGGCGGTCGTCACCAGAGTGCCACAGCCTCGGGCGCAATGGGCACCGACCGGCGCATATCCAACGGTAGTTGAGTTGAAATCGATGGTGCACCGGCTTGCGGCTTCCGGCCGAAGGTTTCTGTCGCGTGGGTGGCCGGCGGCCGTGTGTGTGACCGTGGGTGAGCCCTGGTGGTGCGGAAGTGGCCGCTGAGCCAAGGACTTCCGTGCTCCGGCCGATCCGAGCCGACCCGTCTTCGACGCCGACGGGGGAGGGCGGGCGGTCTCTGCCTCGACTGGCGCGAATCGTTCAGCACGAACTCGTTCAGCGGGAATCGATCAGTGGGTGACGATCCGCCGGACCGGTCCGGGGTTCCACTCGACGTACTCGGTCCCGGGCCCGCGCGCCTGCCGGGCGCGGACGGCGGCATCTCGGCTCCTGTCCTCAGGTGGACCGAACCGCCCTGCCTGCAGGAAGCGCAAGGAAGGCGCCGGCGGCCCTGGGCCGCGTGCATTGCGGCCCGGTGAACCCGGCACCTCCCGGGAATACCTGCACGCGGAAGCGGCTTCCTGCTGCTGTAGGGCACCGTTCGGGCGGCCGGTGCCATGGGAAGCAGGAGAGAGGGAGCTCATGCCGAAGGCGTACGTGTTCACCCGCAACGGCGGGCCGGAAGTGGAGGCCCTCGTCGAGCAGGACGCTCCGGTGCCGGGCCCCGGGGAGCTGCTCGTCGCCGTACGGGCGGCGGGCGTCAACCCGGTCGACTGGAAGCTGCGCACGGGGTACACCAGGCCCGGCAGTGAACCGCAGCCGTTCCCCACCGTCCTCGGCAGCGAGGCCGCAGGAGTGGTCGAGGCGGTCGGCCCGGACGTCGAAGGATTCGCGGTCGGCGACGAGGTCTTCGGCAATCCGGTGACCGGCGGGTACGCCCAGTACACCCTGCTCCCCGTTGCCGTGACCGCGCACAAGCCGCCCGGGCTGTCGTTCACCGACGCGGCGGCGCTGCCGGTCGCGGCGGCCACCGCGTACGACGGGGTGCGCCAGCTCGCTCCCGCCCCCGGTTCGACGCTGCTGGTCACCGGCGCCGGGGGCGGTGTCGGAACCGCCGCGGTCCAGCTCGCACACCACGCGGGCGTCAAGGTCATCGGGGTGGCGGGCGCGGCCAAGAAGGACTTCGTCGAGTCGCTCGGCGCGGTGCACGTCGCATCAGGCGCCGGACTCGCCCGCCGGGTACGGGCGGCCGCCCCCGACGGCATCGACGCGGTCTTCGACCTGGTCGGCGGCGACACGCTGCGGGAAGTGGCTCCGCTGCTCGCCGATCCCGCCGCACTCATCAGCGCCGCGGGCAAGCCGCTGGCGGTGGAGCTGGGCGGGGCGCCGGTGGCCCGGGCCCGTACCGCGGCGGGTCTCGGTGAAGTCGCGGACCTCGTCGTCACCGGAGCCCTGCGCACGCACGTCACCCGGACCTACCCGCTGACCGCGGCGGGCGAGGCGCTGCGCGCCGTGGAGAGCGGACATGCCCGCGGGAAGATCGTGATCGAGGTGACCGCATGAGCGCGCCGCAGTACCTTGCCGGTGGCGCGCACCCGCTGGACGACCCGGTCGGCGCCTCACTGACCGGCCCGCACGCCCATTTCGCCGAACGCCGCGGCCGCATCCTGCGCTACCCGGCCGACGTCACCCCCTGGGCCGCGGTTCCGGACCGGCCGGGCGTCGCGGACTGGGCCGACGCCGCAGCGCTGGCCGGGCCCGGGGGAGCGATCACCATCACCGCGTTCCGCGAGCCGCCGCCGGAGGACTGGGAGACGGTCTTCCGCGCCGAGGGCGTCCAGCTCGTCGACGCGGGCGTCGCGGCGGCCCCGGACCCGGAGGCGGTACGGCTCGGACCCGCCGACGTGCCCGAGATGCTCGACCTGGTGGCACGCACCCAGCCGGGACCGTTCCTGCCCCGGACCATCGAGCTCGGCACCTATCTCGGCATCCGGCGCGAGGGGGTGCTCGTGGCGATGGCGGGGGAACGGCTGCACCCGCCCGGCTGGAGCGAGATCAGTGGCGTCTGCACCGACGAGTCCGTACGGGGGCAGGGGCTCGCCACCCGGCTGCTGCTCGCCGTCTCCCACGAGATCAGGGAACGCGGCGAAACGCCGTTCATGCATGCCGCGGCGGCCAACACCCGGGCCGTGGGGCTCTACGAATCCCTCGGATTCCGGCTCCGTCGGCGGACGTCGTTCCTGGCGGCGCTCGCGCCGGACGGTGACCGGGCGCGGCAGGCACGGGGGGAGGCGGCCGACGCGGCGGCCCGTAGCTGATCCCCGGCAGCTCGCACGGAGGCGGACCGGGCGCCACCTGCGGGACGTCCGTCCGGGACTTCCGGCCCGCAGAGCACGGCTCCGCGGTGACCGGTGACCTTCGGCGTGATTCAAAAGGCCGAAAGCCCCGTGTGCCGACGCCCCGGTCCGGGTGGACTGGAGATGACTGCCGGGACAGGCCCGGCGACTGAGGAAGGAGCCGGCCGTGACGATCGGGGTGCCGCGTCCGTCGATGGCGCGCATCGTGGAGCCGCCGATGACCGACGCAGGGGAGCGGGAGCGGGCCGCCGTCGCGGCCCGGATCAGCACCCCGGTTCTGATCTGCGGGCTGGCCCTGCTCTCCCTGATCGTGGTGGGCCTCGATGTCCTCACTGGTGAGGACCTGCGGCTCATCCCCCTGCTGGTCGTGGTGCCCGCACTCGTCTCGGTCTTCTGCACAGTCCGGCAGACCGTCGCCGCAGCGGTCTGGATCATGCCCATCGTCGTCATCTCCCGGCTGGTGTCCGGAGGCTCGTTCTGGGACATCGCGAGCGGCGTCGGCTTCACCGTGCTGGCCTGTGCGCTGGGCGTCGGCGTCTGTGCGCTGAGGATCCGGCACGTCAGCGAGATCGCCAGGCTGCGGTCCGCGGCCGTCGCCCTGCAGCGGCAGATCCTGCGCCCGCTGCCCGTGCTGACCGACCAGGCCCTCGTGGACGGCATCTACGCGCCGATCGAGGAGGACCACTTGGTCGGCGGCGACATCTACGAGGTCGTCCAGTCGCCGTACGGTACCCGCGTCATCATCGGTGACGTGCAGGGCAAGGGTCTTGCCGCCATAGGGGTGGGCTTCGCCGCGCTCGGCGCCTTCCGGGAGGCGGCCATCCGTGAGCCCGTCCTGACCGGTGTGGTGGACGCGGTCGAGGACGCGGTCGCCCGGCACAACGCCTTCTCCGCCCAGACCGGCGAGATCGAGCGCTTCGTCACCGCACTGGTGCTCAGCCTCGACGGGGACGGCCGGGTGCAGGCCGTCAACTGTGGCCACCTGCCGCCCCGGCTGCTGCACGAGGGGGTGGCGACCGCCGTTGCGCTGCGCCGTACGTCGGTGCCGCTGGGCATGGCGGAGCTCAGCAACGAGCCGCGGGTCGTGGAATGGCTGGACTTCCCGCCCGGCGCGACGCTCCTGATGTTCACCGACGGAGTGACCGAGGCCCGTGACGCCTCAGGAGCCTTCTATCCGCTGGACGCACGCCTGAGCGGCTGGACCCGGCTCGGTCACCGCGAGCTGCTGGACACGCTCCACGCGGACCTGGAGGCCTTCTCCGGCGGTGTGCGGCGTGACGACATCGCAGTGCTCACGCTGCGCGGCTCGTCGTCCGGCAGCCGCCGCAGTCCCGCGACGGCTGGCTCCGACGCACGGCGGGCCGCAGAGGCGTTCAGCGGACGGTAGGCCCGGCTCCGAAGCCGCGGGCCCGGGAGCCGCGAGGCGCCGAACTCACTCCGGATGTCCCGTCGCGGCATTTGTCGCAGCGGGACATTATTGGGTGTACGGTGCAGTTATGAACCGGGAGCGGAAGACCCCGGAGAGGCGGAGCCGCAAGGCCCGCCGGACCCGGGACACACTGGCCCAGGCCGCGTTCGAGCTGGTGCTCGACCGGGGACTGAGGGACGTGACGGTCGAGGAGATCGCGGAACACGCGGATGTCGACCGCCGCACCTTCAGCCGGTACTTCACCAGCAAGGAAGCCGCCGTCCTGGACTCGGTCCGGGGCGACGGGGACCGGATCAACGACGCCCTGCGGGCCCGTCCCGCCGACGAACCACCCCTCACCGCGTACCGCAGGGCCGTCCTGGACTGGCTGGCGGACCCGGAGGCGGGGGCCTGGCACCGCCGCCCGAGGATCTTCGACCTGCTGGTCCTCGCCGAGCAGGAACCGACCCTCTACGCGGCGT
Source organism: Streptomyces sp. NBC_01260 (assembly GCF_036226405.1). NCBI lineage: Bacteria > Bacillati > Actinomycetota > Actinomycetes > Kitasatosporales > Streptomycetaceae > Streptomyces > Streptomyces sp. NBC_01260. Next base: position 8,139,439 of record NZ_CP108464.1, read on the forward strand.
TCCACCACATCCGGGTGGATGCCCAGGAGGACTCGGTCGCCATCGTCGCGCAGCGGCTGGGGACCGACCCGCGGCAGGACATCCGTCCCGCCGTCACGGTCGCCGCGGGAGCGGGAGCGCTCCTCGCCGCCCAGGCCGCCTGGGTGCGCGGAGGCTGCCCCGAGCAGCTGCCCCGGCTCGTCGGGCAGGCATTCGACGCCCTTTCGGGAGAACTGCTCGCGCAGTTCCCCGCCGGGCCGGCGTCACACAGCACCACGGAAGGAAACGGAACATCATGAGCACCACCCCCACCACCACCACCGACCAGGAATTCGCCGGACGCACGGCCCTCGTCACCGGAGGGGCCTCCGGCATCGGACTGGCCCTCGCCCACCGGCTGGCCGCCGCCGGCGCGTCCGTGGTCGTGGCCGACTACGACGAGGAGAGCGCCCGCAAGGCGGTCGCCGCACTGGAGAGCACCGGGGCCAAGGCCGCGGCGGTCGCCATGGACGTCACCGACCCCGCCTCCGTCGAGGCGGGCGTGCGGTTCGCCGTCGACACCTTCGGAGCCCTGCACCTCGCGGTCAACAACGCGGGCATCGGCGGCCCGAGCAGCCCGACCGGCGAGTACGCCGTCGAGGACTGGAACCGGGTCGTCGCCACCAACCTCAGCGGCGTCTTCTACTCGATGCGCTACGAGCTTCCCGCGATCGTCGCCGCGGGCGGTGGCGCCATCGTCAACATGTCGTCGATCCTCGGCACCAACGGCTTCGCCGGGTCGCCCGCGTATGTCGCTGCCAAGCACGGCGTCGTCGGCCTCACCAAGACGGCCGCACTCGAGTACGCGGCACAGAACGTCCGCGTCAACGCGGTGGGCCCGGGCTTCATCGACACCCCGCTGCTGCGCAACACGGAGGGCCCCGCCCGCGACCACCTCATCTCGCTGCACCCGGCCGGACGCCTCGGTACCGCGGAGGAGGTGGCGGAACTCGCCGCGTTCCTGCTCTCCGACCGCGCCTCGTTCATCCACGGCAGCTACCACCTGGTGGACGGCGGCTACTCCGCCTCCTGAGTGGCGCACGGGGGATCCGGGGGCGAGAAATCGAACAGCAGAGGTCAAGGAGGACCCCATGAAAGCCGTCCAGTACCGCACCGTCGGCGCCGCACCCGAGGTCGTCACCGTGCCCGACCCGGAACCCGGCCCCGGACAGGTGCTGCTGAAGGTCACCGCCGCAGGTGTCTGCCACTCCGACATCGCGGTGATGAGCCTGCCCGCGGATCAGCTCGCCTACGGCCTCCCGCTCACCCTCGGCCACGAGGGTGTGGGCACCGTCGCCGCACTCGGTGACGGGGTCGGCGGTCTCACGGTGGGCGAGTCCGTAGCGGTCTACGGCCCCTGGGGGTGCGGTACGTGCGTCAAGTGCGCCGAGGGCAAGGAGAACTACTGCCTGCGCGCCAGTGAGCTCGGCATCCACCCGCCCGGGCTGGGCTCGCCCGGCGCCATGGCCGAGTACATGATCGTCGACGACCCGCGTCACCTGGTGCCGCTGGGAGACCTCGACCCGGTCCAGGCCGTGCCGCTCACCGACGCCGGCCTCACCCCGTACCACGCGATCAAGCGCTCCCTGCCGAAGCTGGTGCCCGGCGCGAGCGCCGTCGTCATCGGCACCGGCGGACTCGGCCACGTCGCCATCCAGCTGCTGCGCGCCATGACGGCCGTCCGGGTCATCGCCCTGGACGTCACGGAGGACAAGCTCGCCCTCGCCCGCACCGTCGGGGCGCACGAGACGGTCCTGTCCGACGAGCATGCGGCGGCGAGGATCCGTGAGCTCACCGGCGGCATCGGCGCGCAGGTCGTCCTCGACTTCGTCGGAGCACCGCCCACCGTGGCCACCGCGGGCGCCGCGGCCGCCATCGACTCCGACGTCACGATCGTGGGCATCGGAGGCGGGGCGCTGCCGGTGGGCTTCGGCTTCCTGCCGCTCAACACGACGGTGAGCGCACCGTACTGGGGATCGCGCTCAGAGCTGGCCGAGGTGCTCGATCTCGCCCGTGCCGGTTCGGTCGACGTGCACGTCGAGACGTACTCGCTGGACGAGGCGCCGCTGGCGTACGAGCGACTGCACGACGGCAGGATCAGCGGCCGGGCCGTCATCCTCCCCAACGGCTGACCGTCCGAGCCCTTCCTCATGACCCTGCGGGCCGTCGCACTGTGCGACGGCCCGCAGGGTCGTATCCGCGACCGGTGTACGCCGCGCCGCACGGGATGGATACTGCACGCATGGAATTCGCCGCGATGATGACGCTGCCCGGACTGGTCATCGGCCTGACCGTCGTCGCCTTCCTCGATCAGCTGATGCTTCGCGCGGGCCGGGCCGGTCTGCTGCCGTGGCGCAACAGCGCCCGACGGGGCCAGGTGTCGGCGACCGGGTTCGAGCAGTTGCACGCGACCTTCTCGCCCGGCAAGCAGAGCGAGCTCAAGGAGCGACAGAGTGCCCTGCTGCTGCGCGACGACGAGGAGGACGGTGCCCCGCCGCACCGCTCCACCGTGGACCTCGACGGCGGCCTCGCCGTCATCCGCCTGCCCGGCCACGAGGGCTAGCAACTCTCGTCCGGTTCAAGCCGCGACGGGCGCGGTGCCCAGGCATTGCGATCTCACCGCACCGCCACCAGCGGACGCAGCCGGCTGTCACGCAGCCGGACCACCGCCGGGGCACAGCGACGCGCCGCGACGGTCAACGGCCAGGCGACGAGTGCGCCGATCAGCAGCCCGACGAGCACATCGTGCGGATAGTGCGCCCCGATCCACACCCGGGACGCCGCCATCAGCAGCGCGGCCGGCACCGCGATGGCTCCCAGCCGCCGGTCGGTCAGCCAGATCGCCATGGCCGCGGCCGCCGCGATGGCGGCGTGATTGCTGGGGAACGACCAGTCGCCGAGTGCCGGGCACGCCTCCACCGTCACGACATGCAGCGTCTGGCAGGGCCGTTGCTCGTGAAAGCCGGACTTCACCAGGTCGTTGACGAGATAGGTGGCGACCACGACGAGCGGGGCGCAGAGCGCCATGGCGGTACGCGCGGGATCCGTGGAACGGGAGCGCCACCAGGACGCGAGCATGAGCACCGCGAACAGGGCGAGCCCGTAGTCCGACCACACGCGGACGGCGGAATCCAGGGCGGCGGGGGAGCGCTGGGCCAACTCGGTGACCCAGGTGTACAGCCCACCGTCGATCGAGGTGGCCGCGGAGGCGAGCGGCATCAGTTGTTGTCTCCTTCGGCAGTGCGCCGGCTGCGGGAGCGGAGCAGTTCGGCGGCGAGCGGGATGAGGGAGACCACGACCACGACAGCGACGATCGGCAGCAGATAGCGGTCGACATTCGGTACCGAGGACCCCAGCGCGTATCCGGCGAGGACCAGCCCGGCCGTCCAGACCACGCCGCCGACGACCTGCCACAGGGCGAACACCCTGGCCGGGACGTCGAGTGCCCCGGCCAGCGGGTTGAGCACCGTGCGCACGACGGGGACGAAGCGGGCCAGCACGATCGCGCGGGCGTAGCCGTATCTGGCGAGCAGCTCCGCCGCGCGGTCGGCGCCCTCGTGCAGTCGTTTGGAGCGGCTGCGGGCGAGCAGTGCCTGGCCGCCCCGGCGGCCGAGCCAGTAGCCCGTCTGCGCACCGAGCAGCGCTCCGGCCACCGCGGCGATCAGCACCTGCGGCAACGACAGCTCGACCGGACCGTGGGTGCCGGAGACGCTGAGCAGGCCCGCCGTGAACAGCAGCGAATCGCCGGGGAGGAAGAAGCCGACGAGCAGCCCCGTCTCGGCGAAGAGCACGATGGCGACGCCGAGCGCGCCGAACGTTCCGAGCAGCGAACCGGCGTCCAGCAGGTTCACCGCTTGTGGCATGGTCGCCAGTGAGAGTACGGACACGGTGGAGGGTCTCCCATAATGGTGAGCGGGTGACCCTGAGGAACACCCGGACTGACTACAGTGATGTAGACGGTCGACATCACTGTAGACGCCCGAAGGGGGAGAAGAGTTCCCATGCCACAGGTGAACGGCATATCCGGCGGAGAATTCGTCCCCCGGCCGTACGGCGGACCGGGCACCGGGCAGACACTCCCGGCCGGGCAGGAGCCCGCCCCGCAAGCCGCCGCGGCCGGTCCCGTCCCCGTGGAGCGGCGCCCCTCCGGTGAACTGGAGTCCACGGTCCTGGCGGCCCTCTGGGCGGCCGGCACCCCGCTCACCGCCGGTCAGGTACAGGAGGCGATCGGGGCGGAACTCGCGCGGACGACCGTCACCACCATCCTGTCGCGCCTCCTCGAGAAGGGCACGGTCGCCCGCACCAGGTCGGGACGCGGATTCGCCTACACCCCCACCGAGGACGCGGCCGGACTGACCGCCCGCCGCATGCACAGCGAACTGCGCAAGGACGAGGACCGCAGCACGGTGCTGGCGAGGTTCGTGTCGCAGCTCAGCGACGAGGACGAGCGGCTGCTCCGTGATCTGCTCGACGGGGACGCCAGATGATCTACGCCGTCTGGATTCCGCTGCTGGTGCCGTTCCTGGTGGTTCCCGCGGCCAGTCGGCTCGCGGATGCCCTGTCGCCCGTGCGGGCCGTGCGGCTGCTCGCCGCGACGGGCGCCGGCCTGGCCCTCTGCACCGTCTTCGCACTCGCGCTGCTGGTGGTCCCCGGCGCCGGCCGGCTGTCCGCCGTCGCCGCCGTCGGAGAGTTCGTGCGCCCGCTCGCCGCAGTCGAACCGGCCGTCGCCGTACCGCTCTCGGCCGCCGCGCTGGCGTTGCTGCTGGGCTGCGCCGTGGCCGTCACCGGCGCGGCCCGCAGGCACTGGGGCCAGCTCCACCGGGCCGCCCGCCCCGAGCGGAGCGACGGGAGCGAGCTCGCCGTGCTGCGGGACACCCGCCCCGACGCCTACGCGCTGCCCGGACGGCCCGGCAGCCCCGGCCGGATCGTCGTCACCACCGGCATGCTGCACGCCCTGGAACCCGCCGAGCGGGACGCGCTCCTGGCCCACGAGCGCGCGCATCTCACCGGGCGCCACCACCTGTACCTCGTTGCCGCCGAGCTGTCCGCCCGCTGCCACCCGGCGCTGCGCGCCCTGCGCGCACCCATGGGATACGCGCTGGAGCGCTGTGCGGACGAGGCCGCCGCGCATGCCGTCGGAGACCGCAGGGTCGCCGCCCGCGCGATCGGGCGCGCCGCGCTGGCCGCCCGGACGGCCGGAGGGGGCTCTGCGCCCCGCCCCGCCCCGGCGCTCGCCGCGGCGGCCGGGCCCGTACCGCGCCGGGTCGCCGCCCTGCTGGGCCGGACCGCCGTGCGCCCGCGCATCGGCCGCGCCGCCGCCGTGACCCTGATCGCCTGCCTGGCCGTCTCGGGAGCGGCCGCCCTCGATGCGACGCACGACCTGCACAGCAGCATCGAGGTCGCCCAGGGAGAAAACCCCTAGGACCGACCCGGCTTCCGCGCGATCGGCCCCCTCTGCGCCGTGCGGGCGAACCGTCCCTGCGGGAACCGCCCCGGCGCAGCCGGGATGACGCGGGCCCCGGCCGTCGACTCGCCGACCGGAGAGAAAACGGCCTGACAGCCCCCGCACCGCCGTGCTTAGCTGGCCCCATGGGTTCGTACTACTTCTTCCGCTGACTCCGGACAGGGACGCCACCGCGCGACGCCGGGCGTCGATGTGTGACCCACAGGGTCACCCCGCGTGGCGCAGTGCCCTCCGCCCGTTCGGCATCCCCGCCCGCCGCGCCCCGTCATGGGCCGCCGAGGCATGTCACCCGAGGGAAAGCTACCCATGTCCCCCAAGCACGACCGCGCCCAGCTGGCCATGAAGGACGTCTCCAAGACGTACGGAGTGCGCACCGTCCTCGACCAGGTGTCGCTCACCGTCCGCCCCGGCGACCGCGTCGGAGTGATCGGCGAGAACGGCTCCGGGAAGTCCACTCTCCTGCGGCTGCTGGCCGGTGCCGAGACGCCGGACAGCGGAGAGATCACCGTCCGCTTCCCCGGCGGCACCGGCTACCTCTCCCAGACACTCGCCCTGGTCCCCACCGACACGGTTCAGGACGCCGTCGACACCGCCCTGGCGGGACTCCGCGCGCTGGAGCAGCGGATCCGTACCGCCGAATCCGCACTTGCCGTGCCCGGAGGTCCGGACGACGCGCAACTCGCCCTGTACGGGGATCTGCTGACGGAGTACGAGGAGCGCGGCGGCTATCTGGCCGATGCCCGCGCCGATGCCGCGCTGCACGGCCTCGGGCTCGGTCACCTCACCAGGGAGCGCCCGCTCGGCACGCTCTCCGGCGGGGAGCAGTCCAGGCTCGCGCTCGCCTGTGTGCTGGCATCCGGTCCCGAACTGCTGCTGCTCGACGAGCCGACCAACCACCTCGACCTCAGGGCCACCACCTGGCTGGAGGACCAGCTGCGCGCCCACCGCGGCACCGCCGTCGTGATCACCCACGACCGGGCGTTCCTGGAACGGACCACCACCGTCATCGTCGAGGTGGACCGCGATCTGCGCAGCGTCGTCACCTACGGCGACGGCTGGGACGGCTACCGTACGGCGAAGGCGGCCGCCCGGCGCCGCTGGGCGCAGGACCATCAGGAGTGGCTGGACGAGCTGGCCCGCACCGAGGAGCTCGTGAATACGGCGGGCCGGCGGCTCGCCGGGGCCGGGAAGGACCCCGGGGAGGGCTTCGGCAAGCACCGCCGTTCGCACGAGGCCAAGTTGTCCGGCCAGGTCAGAGCTGCCAGGACCCGGCTGGAGGCGCTGCACAGGGCGCCGGTTCCCGCGCCGCCGAGCCCGCTGCGGTTCTCCGCCGGCCTGGTGCTCTCCGCCGACGGCGGACTGCCGCCGGGCCCAGTGGTGGAGCTCGATTCCGTCACGGTCGGCGACCGGCTGCGCATGTCCGGACTGCGGGTGGCGGCCGGGCAGCGCCTGCTGGTCACCGGTCCCAACGGCGCCGGCAAGTCGACCCTTCTGAGGGTCCTGGCAGGAGACCTCGCCCCCGAGACCGGCACGGTGCGCCGACGGGCCCGGATCGGGTACCTCCCGCAGGAGCTCCCCGCCCGGCCCACCCGGCGCACGCTCCTGGCGACCTTCGCGGCCGGCCGGCCCGGTCACGCCGACGAGTACACCGACATGCTTCTCGCGCTCGGGCTGTTCCGCCCCGAGGACCTGAGCGTTCCGGTCGCCGACCTCTCCACCGGCCAGCAGCGGAGGCTGGCGCTGGCCCGGCTGGTCACCCGGCCGGCCGATCTGCTGGTGCTCGACGAGCCGACGAACCACATCGCCCTCGGCCTGGTGGAGGAACTGGAGGCGGCGCTGGCGGCGTACGCGGGAGCCGTCGTGGTCGTCTCGCACGACCGCAGCTTCCGCGGCCGCTTCACCGGCGACCGGCTCGAACTCCACGAGGGCGCACCGGCCGACGGTTCCTGACCCGCCGGCCGTACGACAGCACAGCCCGCCCCAAGCCTCAGAGCCTCAGGGCCCGTCGTGCGCGGACGGCCCCCGCCCGTCCGCGACAAGGGCGCACAGCCGCTCCACGAAGACCCGCTGACCCTTGACGAGGCGTTCGACGGCAACCTCCGGCGTGCACCAGGCGAACCGGTCGATCTCCGGGAACTCCTGCTGCACGCCGGAACCTCGTGGCCACTCCATCGCGAACGTCCCCGGTAGGGCCGCCGCCGGATCGAGGCCGCCCTCCATCGCCCACACCGTCACGATCTTGCCGCCGGACTGACGGGACTCGCCCAGCGCCACCCACGCACCGTCCGGGGCCGGGTGGCCGAACTCCTCCTCGAACTCCCGCCGTGCCGCGGCCGCCGCTTCCTCCTCGGGGCCGTACTCACCCTTCGGCACCGACCACGCCGCGCTCTCCCGGCCCGCCCAGAACGGCCCGCCCATATGCCCGATGAGGACTTCGAGACCGGATTCCCCGGTCGTACGGAACAGGAGAAGCCCGGCGCTGCGCCGCTCGTTCGGTGACATGCCGTCAAGTGTGAGTGAACGGCTCAGGAGCCGCGGCCGCCGACACGGCAGCCCCTACACCTTGCGGTAGTCGTACGCCTCCGACGCGGCGGCCGCCACGGCCGCTAGGTCGCCGCCCGCTGAAGCGGTGACCACCGCGGCCACCGCACCCTCCACGAAGGGGGCATCCACCAGCCGAGCCCCGGCCGGGAGTTCGTCGCCCTCGGCCAGCATCGCCTTGACCGTGAGCACCGCACTGCCCAGGTCGACCAGGACGGCGACACCCGCGCCGCCGTCCACCTGCCTGGCCGCCTCCGCGATCAGCTCCGCACTCGTCCCGAGGCCGCCCGCGGGCGTCCCGCCGGCGGCGGCCACCGGCGCTGTCGCGCCACCGGCAGCGAGCCCCCTGGCCAGCGCGGCAACCGCCTCGGCCACCGGCCCGCTGTGCGAGACCAGCACGATCCCGACCTGCTTGTCCGCGCTCACGCGGCACCCCCGGCCGCACCGTCGGCCTCGGCGAGCGCGGTGATCAGCAAGGCTGAGGACGCGGCCCCCGGATCCAGATGCCCGATGCTCCGTTCACCCAGATAGCTGGCCCGTCCCTTGCGCGCCTGCAAGGGCACGGTCGCCAGCGCGCCCGCCTGCGCCGCGTCCCGCGCCGCCTCGAACGACGTCCCCAACGCCTCGGCCGCCGGCAGCAGGGCATCGAGCATCGTCTTGTCCCCGGCCTGGGCCCCGCCCAGCTGAGCCACCGCCGTCACGCCCGTCCCGAGCGCCTGCGCCAGATCCCCGACGGTCACGGTGGGCGCGTCACCCAACGCCTTGCCCGTACGCCGAAGCAGCGTCCCGTACAGCGGGCCGGACGCTCCGCCGACGGTCGAGATCAGCTGCCTCCCGGCCAGCATCAGTACGGCCCCCGGCGTCTGTGGCGGTTCCTTTTCCAGGGCAGCCACCACCGCGGTGAATCCGCGCTGCAGATTGCTTCCGTGATCGGCGTCCCCGATCGCCGAGTCGAGTTCGGTCAGGTGCGCCGCCTCGCGGTCCACGGCGGCGGCGGTCGTGGTCATCCAGCGGCGGAAGAAGTCGGCGTCGAGCACATGATCTCCTTGGGTCCATCGAGTGTGGCGGCGTGCACTGCAAGGGGGACACGGAGGGTCAACGGCCCCAGCGCAGTGCGGGCGTCTCCACCGGCGCGTCCCAGAGCCGTACCAGCTCCTCGTCCACCTGGCAGAGGGTCACCGAACAGCCCGCCATGTCGAGCGAGGTCACATAGTTCCCCACGAGCGTACGAGCGACGACCACGCCCCGCTCGGACAGCGCCCGCTGCACCTCGGCATTGAACCCGTACAGCTCCAGCAGCGGTGTCGCGCCCATCCCGTTGACCAGCGCGATCACGGGCCCGTGCGGACGCAGGTCCTCCAGTACCGCGTCGACCGTGAAGTCGGCGATCTCCCGCGACGTCATCATCGGACGCCGCTCACGGCCCGGCTCGCCGTGGATCCCCACCCCGAGTTCGAGTTCACCCGCGGGGAGATCGAAGGTGGGTGAGCCCTTGGCGGGTGTGGTCACGGAGCTCAGCGCCACCCCGAAACTGCGCGACGACTCATTCACCTGCCGCGCGATCGCCGCCACCCGGTCCAGCGGAGCGCCCTCCTCGGCCGCCGCCCCGGCGATCTTCTCGACGAACAGCGTCGCCCCCGTGCCCCGTCGCCCCGCCGTGAACAGACTGTCGGTGACCGCGACATCGTCGTTGACGAGTACCTGGGCGACCTGGACCCCTTCCTCGTCGGCGAGCTCGGCGGCCATCTCGAAGTTGAGCACGTCACCGGTGTAGTTCTTGACGACGAAGAGCACACCCGCGCCGCTGTCGACGGCGACAGCGGCCCGCACCATCTGATCCGGCACCGGAGAGGTGAACACCTCGCCGGCGCAGGCGGCCGACAGCATCCCGGGCCCGACGAACCCGGCGTGCAGCGGCTCATGCCCGGACCCGCCGCCGGATACCAGGGCGGCCTTTCCGGCCACGGGCGCGTCACGCCGTACGACGACACGGTTCTCGACGTCCACGGTCAGTTCCGGATGGGCGGCGGCCATCCCGCGCAGAGCATCCGCGACCACGGTTTCGGGGACGTTGATCAGCATTTTCAACGGTAACCTCCCAGTTGAGCCATCGGGTGGCGCCCTGATCAGGTTCTCGCAGCTCAGGGGCCGCTTCGTGAGTCGTTGGTCCCGGCGGTGGACGGCCTTCGGCGATCGGGGCCGGTGGGACCGGGGGCGACTCGCCGCCGAGTCTACTGACGGCCTGTCATCGCTGGGGTGAGGTGCGTCCTGGCGGCTCGGCGCCCCGGCCTGGGCGCCACACTGAGGGGCGTGACGCGGGCGCGTCAACACCTCTGCACGTGATTCCTGTCCATGTACCTGAACGGATCGTGTTTAGGTCGGGCCCTGTTGCGTCCCGTGCGGACCGGGGCCGTCAGGCAGCCGGGTCCGATGCCGGCAGCCGGCGGTCGGCCGCCCACGAGGTGAGGATGCGGAGCCCGTCGTGGGAGGGCGAAGCGGGTTCGGCCGTCCAGACGACGAGTTGCTGGTCGGGGTCGGTGCTGGCGGTGAGCGTGTCCCAGTCGAGCGTCAGAAGGCCGGCCACGGGATGGTTGAGGGTCTTGGTGCCCACGGTGCGGGCCTCGACATGGTGAGCGGCCCACCACTGCCGAAAGTGCGGATCCTGTACGGAGAGTTCCCCGACGAGCGACGCCAGCCGGGAGTCGTCCGGGTACTTCGCGGCCTCCATGCGCAGCTGGGCGACCGCCGTGCGGGCGACGTACTCCCAGTCCTGGTACAACGACCTCATCGCGGGATCGGTGAAGAGAATGCGAGTGTAATTCCGCTTCTTCTCCGGAACTGCCGAGAAATCGGTGACGAGCGCGGCGGCCGGCGAATTCCAGGCGAGGACGTCCATGCGGCGGCCCATGACCAGGGCGGGAGTGGTGCTGAGGTCGTCGAGGAGCCGCTGAAGCTGCGGCTGGACCTTCTGCCTCACGCGACGGCGGGGCCGGGCGCGGTCCTTGCCCGCAAGTTCGAACAGGTAGTCGTGCTGGTCGTCATTCAGGTGGAGTACCTGCGCCAGCATCGACAGGACCGGGCCCGAGCCCTGGATGCGGCCCTGCTCGAGCCGGGTGTAGTAGTCCGTGCTGATGGCGGTGAGCTGCGCGACTTCCTCACGGCGCAGCCCCGTGACCCGCCGCGGGCCGCCGGTGTCGGGAAGGCCGACAGCGCGCGGGCTCAGTTCGGCCCGGCGGGTCCTGAGGAACTCGCCCAGCTCGTTGAGATGTGCGCTGCGGGTCATGGTGGCCAGTGTGGCACCGAACGCACCCGGTGTGAGGGGGAGAGTTCTGTCCCTGGATGTTCTTGGTGCGGAAAGTCTGCGTGCTCGGCGCTCTTGTCCCGGAAAGGGATGCCCTCCCATTTCCGTGTCATTTCCGCGGCCGGGTCAGGTGCGGTCGATGTGCACGCTGGTCGATTTCACCCGGGCGGTGGCCTGCATGCCCACCTCGAGGCCGAGCTCCTCGACCGCCTCCCGGGTCAGCAGCGACACGAGCCGGTGCGGACCGGCCTGGATCTCCACCTGCGCGGCCACATCCCCGAGCTTCACGGCGGTGACGATGCCGGGAAAGGCGTTGCGGGCCGAGGTGTAGGACGCGTCGTCCTCGCCGGCGCCGCCCTGGGCGACCTCGACGGAGAACGCGGCCAGGTCGCGGCCGTCGATGAGGCGGCGCCCGCCGTCCTCGCGGTGGGTCGCCACGCGGCCGGCATCCGCCCAGCGGCGCGCGGTGTCCGGGCTGACGCCCAGCAGACGGGCGGCCTGCCCAATGGTGTAGGACTGCATATGCCGCATCTTAGGGGTGTATCGCTCGCATGTGCAAGCTTATTCTGTGTATTTCATGGCGGACGCGAATACTCGGCGGCCGCCCTCGCCGCCGCCCGCACACTGCGGTCGGCCGTCCCGGTCCGTCTTCCGTCCGCATACCGGCAACCGCGCCAATGTAGCGCGCGGTACACGGCCGGGTGGCCCTGCCGGGATGAGGAATCGGGGCGTGCGACCTAGTGTGCGAGCCATGGCAGAAAGCGCGGCGTACCGGGGTTCTGGGCGGGGTGCGGAGTCCGCCGCCGGGCCGGACACGCCCGACCCCCGGCGGTGGCGGGCACTAGCGGTGTGCCTGGTCGCAGGCTTCATGACGTTGCTGGACGTGTCGATCGTCAACGTCGCACTGCCGTCCATCCGGGAGGGGCTGCACACCCCGGAGTCCGACCTGCAGTGGGTGCTGTCCGGGTACGCCCTTGCCTTCGGGCTGTTCCTGATTCCCGCCGGGCGGCTCGGCGACGCGCGCGGGCGCCGCGAGGTCTTCATGGCCGGACTGGTGCTCTTCACACTGGCGTCGGCCGCCTGCGGAGCCGCCCAGTCCAGCCTCTGGCTGGTCATCGCCCGACTGGTCCAGGGCCTGGCCGGGGGGCTGCTGTCGCCCCAGATCTCCGCACTCATCCAGCAGATGTTCTCGGGGCGTGAACGGGGCCGGGCCTTCGGCATGTTCGGCACGGTGGTCGGCATCTCCACCGCCGTCGGCCCGCTGCTGGGCGGACTCCTGATCCAGGCGGCCGGCGCCGAGGAGGGCTGGCGCTGGGTGTTCTACGTCAACCTGCCGCTCGGAGCCGTCTGCCTCCTGCTGGCCCGCCGGCTGCTGCCGGACACCCCGTGCGCGGGCCCGGTGCGGCTGCGGGACCTCGATCCGCTCGGGGTCCTGCTGCTGGGCGCGGGGGTGCTGGCACTGCTGCTGCCCTTCGTCCAGGCGCATCAGTGGCCGGGCGACGGGAAATGGCTGCTCCTGCTGGTGGCCGCGGTGCTGCTCGCCGCCTTCGTCGGCTGGGAGTCGCGGTGCGGCCGCCGCGGCACCCAGCCCGTGGTGAACCTCTCCCTGTTCCGAGTCCGCTCCTACTGGCTGGGCTGTCTGCTGATCCTGCTGTACTTCGCCGGATTCACCTCGATCTTCTTCATCACCACGCTCTACCTGCAGAGCGGACTGCACTACACCGCCCTGCAGGCAGGTCTCTCGATCACGCCGTTCGCCCTGGGGTCCGCCGTCGCGGCGGGCCCCGGCGGCAGGCTGGTCGGACGGTACGGGCGCCCCCTCGTCGTCATCGGCATGGCGACAGTGGCCGTCGGACTGGGGGCCACCGCGCTCGCCGTCCACCTCGTGCCCGGCCGGGGCGCCGGATGGGCGATGGCCGCCCCGCTGCTGCTGGCCGGACTGGGCAGCGGCCTGGTCATCGCGCCCAACCAGACCCTCACCCTGTCCCAGGTGCCGGTGGCCAGCGCGGGGAGCGCCGGCGGCACCCTCCAGACCGGTCAGCGCGTCGGTTCCGCGATCGGGATCGCCGCGGTCGGCTCGGTCTTCTTCGCTCAGGTGAGTTCCGCCGGCTGGTCCAGCGCGTACGACCGCGGGCTGGTCGTCTCCGTCGCCTTCGTGGTGGCCGGACTGATCGTGGCGCTGGCCGACGTGGGCGGGGCACGGCGGGGCAGGAGTCCAACACGGCAGTCCCGTTCTAAGGTCCCGTCGTAGGGAGAAACGCGATGAACGACCCCGCCCGCACCGAACCGGACGGCAACACGGAATACGGCCACAAGCCCTTCAAGCGGTCCAGGAGCCACTTCGCCGACCGGATCACGGCCGACGGCCGCGACGGCTGGCCCGTCGAGGCAGGCCGCTACCGCCTCGTCGTCAGCCGCGCCTGCCCCTGGGCGAGCCGCGCACTGGTCTCCCGCCGTCTGCTCGGTCTGGAGAGCGCGCTCTCGCTCGCCGTCGCCGACCCGCTGCAGGACGATCGCAGCTGGCGCTTCACGCTGGACGAGGGCGGCCGGGACCCGGTGCTCGGCATCAAATACCTCGGGGAGGCGTACGACGCGCGGGAACGCGGATACCCCGGCGGAGTCAGCGTCCCCGCCGTCGTCGACATCCCCAGCGGCAAGCTCGTCACCAACGACTACCAGCGGATCACCCTGGACCTCGCCACCGAATGGACGGCGCTGCACCGGCCCGGGGCGCCCGACCTCTACCCCGAGCCGCTGCGCGCGGAGATCGACGACGTCATGGAGGGCATCTACCGGGACGTCAACAACGGCGTGTACCGGGCCGGGTTCGCGACCGGGCAGAACGAGTACGAGGCCGCGTACGGGGATCTGTTCCGCCGCCTGGACCTGGTGTCGGAACGGCTCGCTGACCGGCGCTACCTCGTCGGCGACACGATCACCGAGGCCGACATCCGGCTCTTCACCACGCTCGTGCGCTTCGACGCCGTGTACCACGGACACTTCAAGTGCAACCGTTCGAAACTGGCCGAGGACCCGGTTCTGTGGGGCTACAGCCGGGACCTCTACCAGACCCCCGGCTTCGGTGACACGGTCGACTTCCACCACATCAAGCAGCACTACTACCGGGTCCACACCGGCATCAACCCCACCGGCATCGTCCCCGTCGGCCCCGACCTGTCGGGCTGGCTGACCCCGCACCACCGGGAGCAGCTGGGTGGCCGGCCCTTCGGCGACGGCACCCCGCCGGGACCGGTGCCGGCGGGCGAGGAGGTCCCGGCGGAGGGGCGGCCCTGAGGGGGCCTATTCCGTCTCGTCCAGGTGGTCGGCGTAGTACTCGATCGCGGGACGGTAGGCCTGGACCTGGTGGTCGGCACTGGTGGCCGCCGTGACCTTGAGGAGTGTCCGTACGGCTTCGCGGGAGTCGCCGAGGTTGTACAGCGTCATCGCCAGGAAGGTCAGCAACGAGGCGTCGTGCGCGAACTCCTCCAGACCGCGGCGGAGCACCCCGCGCGCCGCCTCGTAACGGCCCAGCACCCTGAGCGTGCTGCCGAGGCCGACGAAGGCCCCGTGGCGGTACTCGGCCGGGAGCCCCGGACCCTCCAGCGCACGCTCGTAGAACGGCACGGCCTGTGCCTCCAGACCGAGGGAATCGTGCGACCAGGCGGTCTGATAGGCGATCGCGGCGTCCTGCGGATACCGCGTCGCCAGGGCCAGCAGCTGCTCGTGCGCCTGCGCGTTCTTCTGCTCGCGCAGCCGTATCGCCTGCGTCAGCGGCTCGTCGTGTTCGATTTCCGCGCTCATGACGCAGCACGCTGCCAGGACCGCGGCGATACGGCAAATCAATGGCAAAGTGCGGCGGCCCGGGCGCCTGCCCACCGGGCCGCGGGGCGGTAGGGCGGGTTCCGGCCCGTGCGGGGCAGGGCCCTGTCGAGACAGCGGCGGTCACGAGATATCTTGATGTCAAGCAATGTTGCAGACGTGGAGCGGAGCACAGGGTGACTGACTCGACCATCATCTATACACACACCGACGAGGCCCCGGCCCTGGCGACGTATTCGTTCCTGCCGGTGATCGAGGCCTACGCCTCGAAGGCCGGGGTCACCGTGGAGAGCCGTGACATCTCCCTGGCGGGCCGGATCATCGCCAGCTTCCCCGACCACCTCCAGGAGAACCAGCGCATCGAGGACGCGCTCGCCGAGCTCGGCGCGCTGGCCACGACTCCCGGGGCCAACATCATCAAGCTGCCCAACGTCTCGGCCTCGATCCCGCAGCTGAAGGCCGCGGTCGCCGAGCTCCAGGCACAGGGCTACGCGCTGCCGGACTACCCGGACGACCCGAAGTCCGACGAGGAGAAGGACGCCCGCGCGCGTTACGACAAGATCAAGGGCAGTGCGGTCAACCCCGTCCTGCGCGAGGGCAACTCCGACCGCCGCGCCCCCGCGTCGGTCAAGAACTACGCCAAGGCGCACCCGCACCGCATGGGCGCCTGGACGGCCGACTCGAAGACGAACGTCGCGACCATGGGCGCCGACGACTTCCGCTCCACCGAGAAGACCGTGGTGATCGCCGACGCGGGCTCGCTGCGCATCGAGCTGGTGGGCGACGACGGCACCACCACCGTGCTCCGTGAGTCCGTACCGGTGCTCGCGGGCGAGGTCGTGGACGCCGCCGTCATGCGCGTCGCCGCGCTGCGCGAGTTCTTCACCGCACAGGTCGCGCGCGCCAAGGCCGAGGACGTCCTGTTCTCGGTGCACCTCAAGGCAACCATGATGAAGGTCTCCGACCCGATCATCTTCGGCCACGTCGTCCGCGCCTTCTTCCCGAACACGTTCGCCAAGTACGGCGAGGCGCTCATCGCCGCCGGCCTGTCCCCGAACGACGGCCTCGGCGGGATCCTCAAGGGCCTGGACTCGGTGCCTCACATCGGCGCCGAGATCAAGGCCTCGTTCGAGGCCGAGCTCGCCGAGGGCCCCGCCCTGGCGATGGTCGACTCCGACAAGGGCATCACCAACCTGCACGTCCCAAGTGACGTCATCGTGGACGCCTCGATGCCGGCCATGATCCGTACCTCCGGTCACATGTGGGG
Source organism: Streptomyces sp. NBC_01260 (assembly GCF_036226405.1). Classification (NCBI taxonomy): domain Bacteria; kingdom Bacillati; phylum Actinomycetota; class Actinomycetes; order Kitasatosporales; family Streptomycetaceae; genus Streptomyces; species Streptomyces sp. NBC_01260. The sequence continues at coordinate 8,155,849 of NZ_CP108464.1, forward strand.
CCCGGACGGCGAAGAGGCCGACACCCTCGCCGTGCTGCCCGACAGCAGCTACTCGGGCGTCTACCAGGTCGTCATCGACGACTGCCGTGCCAACGGCGCCTACGACCCGGCCACGATGGGCTCGGTGTCCAACGTCGGCCTGATGGCGCAGAAGGCCGAGGAGTACGGAAGCCACGACAAGACCTTCGAGATCCCCACCACCGGCACGGTGCGGGTCGTCGACGGCAACGGCAACGCCGTCCTGGAGCAGGTCGTCGGCGCGGGTGACATCTTCCGCATGTGCCAGGCCAAGGACCTGCCCATCCAGGACTGGGTGAAGCTCGCCGTCACCCGCGCCCGCGCGACCGGCAACCCGGCCGTGTTCTGGCTCGACGAGGACCGGGCGCACGACGCCAAGCTCATCGAGAAGGTCAAGACCTACCTGGCCGAGCACGACACCGACGGTCTCCGGATCGAGATCATGTCCCCGGTGAAGGCCACCGCGTTCTCCCTGGAGCGCATCCGCCGCGGCGAGGACACCATCTCGGTCACCGGCAACGTGCTGCGTGACTACCTGACCGACCTGTTCCCCATTCTTGAGCTGGGCACCAGCGCGAAGATGCTCTCCGTCGTCCCGCTGATGAACGGTGGCGGTCTGTTCGAGACGGGCGCCGGCGGCTCCGCGCCGAAGCACGTGCAGCAGCTCGTCAAGGAGAACTACCTGCGCTGGGACAGCCTGGGTGAGTTCCTCGCCCTCGCCGTCAGCTTCGAGCACCTCGCGCAGACCACGGACAACGCCGGTGCGCAGGTCCTCGCGGACACGCTGGACCGTGCGACCGCCACGTTCCTCAACGAGGACAAGTCGCCCAGCCGCAGGCTCGGCGGCATCGACAACCGCGGCAGCCACTTCTACCTGGCCCTGTACTGGGCCCAGGAGCTGGCGCAGCAGACCGCCGACGCACAGCTCGCCGAGGCCTTCGCGCCGCTCGCCAAGACGCTGGCCGAGCAGGAGCAGACCATCGTCGACGAGCTCGTCGCGGTCCAGGGCAAGCCGGTGGACATCGGCGGCTACTACCAGCCCGACCCGGCCAAGGCCTCGGCCGTCATGCGCCCGTCGGCGACGTTCAACCAGGCGATCGCGAGCCTCGTCTGATCCGATCCGGTGGACGGGGGAACAGGCCCTGGCTCTTCCCCCACCCGCACCGCTTCTGACCGTTCCGCCCCGGCCGACACACCGTCGAGCCGGGGCGGCGCTGTTTCCAGGACCGGACCGGTGCTGCGGAGTTGCCCCGGGTCCGCACTGAACAGCTCCTTCAGCAAAGCGAGTTGCCCACCTCGCGGGCCCCGCTCGCGCGCCGGCTGCGCGGGACCGGCCGGCCGATGAGCGCGCGCCGCCCCGGGCATCCGGCCCAGTCCGCAAGCGCGGATCGACTCGTCCGGGGACGCCCTGACGGGTGAATGTCGCGCCACGGCGGGCGCAGGGCCACCCCAGGCGGCCACCCGGCTGGTTTGCTGCAACCGGAAACTCGCGCGACGCGCGGGGAGGGCCGTTCGGCCGACCCCGGTGGAGGCGGCGCCACGCCAGGTGCGCAGTCCACCCGCGGAAGACAATCGAAGGAGCGTCCCAGTGACGACGACGGGCACAACAGGGACGGCGGAGGACGACGAGTCGTACGCCAACGAGCTTCCGGTACACAGCAAGGAACCGGGAAACGTCGTCATCAAGTGGATGACCACCACAGACCACAAGACCATCGGCACGATGTACCTGGTCACCTCGTTCGCGTTCTTCCTCATCGGCGGTCTGCTCGCGCTCTTCATGCGCGCCGAACTGGCTCGTCCGGGCACTCAGATCATGTCGAACGAGCAGTTCAACCAGGCGTTCACGATGCACGGCACGATCATGCTGCTGATGTTCGCGACACCGCTGTTCGCCGGATTCACCAACTGGATGATGCCGCTTCAGATCGGCGCGCCCGACGTGGCGTTCCCCCGGCTGAACATGTTCGCGTACTGGCTCTACCTCTTCGGCTCGGTCCTCGCGGTGGCCGGCTTCCTCACCCCGGACGGAGCGGCCGACTTCGGCTGGTTCGCCTACTCCCCGCTGACGGACGCGGTCCACTCGCCGGGCATCGGCCCCGATATGTGGATCATGGGTCTGGCCTTCTCCGGATTCGGCACGATCCTCGGTTCGGTCAACTTCATCACCACGATCATCTGCCTGCGCGCACCCGGCATGACGATGTTCCGCATGCCGATCTTCGTCTGGAACGTCCTGCTGACAGCTGTACTGGTCCTGCTGGCCTTCCCGGTCCTCGCCGGGGCGCTCCTGGCACTGGAGGCGGACCGCAAGTTCGGCGCTCACGTCTTCGACGCGGCCAACGGCGGCGCGCTGCTCTGGCAGCACCTCTTCTGGTTCTTCGGCCATCCCGAGGTCTACATCATCGCGCTCCCGTTCTTCGGGATCGTCACCGAGATCCTTCCGGTCTTCAGCCGGAAACCGATCTTCGGCTACATCGGTCTGGTCGGCGCGACGATCGCCATCGCGGGTCTGTCCGCGACCGTGTGGGCCCACCACATGTTCGTCACCGGCGCTGTGCTGCTGCCGTTCTTCTCCTTCATGACGTTCCTCATCGCGGTACCCACCGGGGTGAAGTTCTTCAACTGGATCGGCACGATGTGGAAGGGCTCACTGTCCTTCGAGACACCGATGCTCTGGTCCATCGGCTTTCTCGTCACGTTCCTCTTCGGCGGTCTGACCGGTGTCATCCTCGCGTCGCCGCCGATGGACTTCCACGTCTCGGACTCGTACTTCGTCGTGGCGCACTTCCACTACGTGGTCTTCGGTACCGTGGTCTTCGCGATGTTCGCCGGATTCCACTTCTGGTGGCCGAAGTTCACCGGCAAGATGCTGGACGAGCGGCTCGGCAAGATCACCTTCTGGACGCTGTTCGTGGGCTTCCACGGCACGTTCCTGGTGCAGCACTGGCTGGGCGCCGAGGGCATGCCGCGCCGTTACGCGGACTACCTCGCGGCGGACGGCTTCACCACGCTGAACACGATCTCGTCGATCGCCTCGTTCCTGCTCGGCCTGTCGATGCTGCCGTTCTTCTACAACGTGTGGAAGACGGCCAAGTACGGCAAGAACGTCGGGGTCGACGATCCGTGGGGCTACGGCCGCTCGCTGGAGTGGGCGACGTCCTGCCCGCCGCCGCGGCACAACTTCGTCACGCTGCCGCGGATCCGTTCCGAGTCCCCGGCGTTCGACCTCCACCACCCGTCCGTGCGTGAGCTCGACGAGGTCAAAGGCCACGGCGGACGCTCAACGACGGTGGCCCCGGGGGACAGGCGGGCGTGAGCGGAGTGGCCGGCGGAGAGGAGGACCGGGTGGGCACCGACCCCGACCAGGACAGCGCCCGCGGGCTGGCCCAGATGGAGGGCTATCTGCTGTGGAACGCCGAGATCGAGGAGGCGCGACGGCTCGCCCGTCGCTTCACCGGCGAACTGCCCTGGCTCACCACCGCCCAGCGCGAGGACGTGGAACGGGTCTACGCGGCCGACCGCGCCGAGGCCTCGCGGGTGATGCTGGTCCGCATCTGCGCCCGCGCCACCGAACTGCGCGGCGAGTACAGCCGACGGTACCGCACGCTCAGGGCACGCTGCGTCGCCGCCGTCGTGGTCTGCCTGGGCACGGCCGGCGGCGCCTGCGCCCTGGTGACGTACCTGGTCAGGTGACCGCCGGTCGTCCGTTCTGCCGTCCCAGCAGGCGAAGTCGCATCTGCCTCGTAAAGATGAGGGGTGACGGACGCGTGCGACGGGGCAGGCGAACGGACGACCGTGCAGACCCCGAGAAGGGACGAACACTGTGGCACGACCCAGGATCCTCGTTGTCGGAGCCGGATTCGCCGGGGTCGAGTGCGTACGCCGTCTCGAACGCCGGCTCCGTCCCGGTGAAGCGGACATCGCACTCGTGGCCCCGTACTCGTACCAGCTCTACCTGCCCCTGCTGCCTCAGGTGGCCTCGGGCGTCCTCACCCCGCAGTCGGTGGCGGTGTCACTGCGCCGCAGCAGCCGGCACCGCACCAGGATCATTCCCGGCGGGGCCGTCGGAGTGGACCCCATGGCGAAGATCTGCGTCATCCGCAAGATCACCGACGAGGTCGTCGACGAGCCGTACGACTACATCGTGCTCAGTCCGGGCAGCGTCACCCGCACCTTCGACATCCCCGGGCTGCTCGACAACGCCCGGGGCATGAAGACCCTGGCGGAAGCCGCCTTCGTGCGCGATCACGTCATCGCGCAGCTCGATCTCGCGGACGCCAGCCACGACGAGGAGGAGCGGGCCTCGCGGCTGCAGTTCGTGGTGGTCGGCGGCGGGTACGCGGGCACCGAGACCGCGGCCTGTCTGCAGCGGCTCACCACCAACGCGGTGCGGCACTACCCCCGGCTCGACCCGAAGCTGATCAAGTGGCATCTGATCGACATCGCCCCGAAGCTCATGCCCGAACTGGGCGACAAGCTCGGTGAGAGCGCACTGAAGGTGCTGCGCGACCGCGGGATCGAGGTGTCGCTCGGCGTTTCGATCGCCGAGGCGGGCCCCGACAAGGTGACCTTCACCGACGGCCGGGTGGTGCCCTGCCGGACCCTGATCTGGACGGCGGGCGTCACCGCCAGCCCGCTGGTCACCACCTTCGACGCGGAGACGGTACGCGGCCGGCTGGCGGTCACCCCCGACATGAGCCTGCCCGGCCACGACGGTATGTTCGCCCTCGGTGACGCGGCGGCCGTACCCGATCTGGCCAAGGGCGACGGCGCGGTCTGCCCGCCCACCGCACAGCACGCCATGCGGCAGGGCCGCAGGCTCGCCGACAACCTCCTGGCCACCCTCCGCAACCAGCCTCTGCGGCCCTACGTCCACAAGGACCTCGGGCTCGTCGTGGACCTCGGTGGCAGGGACGCCGTCTCCAAGCCGCTCGGCATCGAGATGCACGGGATCGGTGCCCAGGCCGTGGCCCGCGGTTACCACTGGACGGCGCTGCGGACCAATGTGGCCAAGGCGAGGGTCATGACCAACTGGCTGATCAACGCCGCCGCGGGCGACGACTTCGTCCGCACCGGATTCCAGTCCCGCAAGCCCGCCACATTGCGCGACTTCGAGCACACGGACAGCTACCTCACTCCTGAGCAGGTCCGCGAGCACACCGCCTCGCTGAACACCCGGATGTGACCCGCGACAGCAAAGGGCCCGGCCGGATCCTTTGCTGTCGCGGGTCAGCTGTGGCCCTTGTGGCCCACGGTGAGACCGGGGTCCCGCTTCGCCACCGGGTCCAGGGCCTGGTCGACGGCCTTCAGCAGGTCCGCGTCCAGCCGCACACCGGCGGCCACGGCGTTCTCCGTCACCTGCTCGGGACGGGAGGCGCCGATGATGGCGGCGGAGACATTGGAGTTCTGCAGCACCCAGGCGACCGCGAGCTGCGCCATGCTCAGGCCGGCCTGCTCGGCGAGCGGACGCAGCAGCTGCACCCGCTCCAGCACCTCGTCGCGCAGCCAGTCGGCGACCATGTCGGCCCCGCCCTTGTCGTCCGTCGCACGCGAGCCCGCCGGCAGGGGCGCGCCGGGCCGGTACTTGCCGGTGAGCGCGCCCTGCGCGATCGGCGACCAGACGATCTGACCGATGCCGAGCTCCTCGGACGCGGGCACCACCTCGTCCTCGATGACCCGCCACAGCGCCGAGTACTGCGGCTGGTTGGAGATCAGCGGCACCCGCAGCTCACGGGCCAGCGCATGTCCGGCGCGCAGCTGCTCGGCAGTCCACTCCGAGACGCCGATGTAGAGGGCCTTGCCGGAGCGGACGACGTCGGCGAACGCCTCCATCGTCTCTTCCAGCGGCGTGGTGTGGTCGTAGCGGTGGGCCTGGTAGAGGTCGACGTGGTCGGTCTGCAGCCGGCGCAGTGAGTTGTCGATCGACTCCAGGATGTGCTTGCGGCCGAGCCCCCGGTCGTTCTGCCCGGGGCCGGTCGGGAAGTAGACCTTGGTGAAGATCTCCAGCCCTTCCCGGCGCTCGTCCTTGAGCGCCCGTCCGAGGACCGCCTCGGCACGCGTCTGGGCGTAGACGTCCGCGGTGTCGAATGTGGTGATGCCGGCGTCCAGGGCGGCACGGATGCAGGCGAACGCCGCGTCCTCCTCCACCTGGGAACCGTGGGTGAGCCAGTTCCCGTAAGCGATCTCGCTGATCGTCAGACCGCTGCGGCCGAGTCGGCGGAATTCCATGTGGCTGCTCTCCCTCTGCTGGTCAGTGCCGCTCCATGGTAGGACGCCTGACGGGCATTCAGGCGGCCGGAACGGTATTACGGATCAGCTTGAGGAAGGCGGCGTTGTCCGGGGTGCGCCGGATCCGGTCCAGCAGCGTTTCCAGCGAGGTCTGCGCGTCCCTGGAGTGCAGGGCGCGCCGCAGGCCGCGTACGGCGGTCAGTTCGTCGGCCGGTACGAGGAGTTCGTCGCGGCGGGTCCCGGAGGCCGCGACGTTCACGGCCGGATGGATCCGCTTCTCGGCCAGGGTGCGGTCGAGCCGCAGTTCCATGTTGCCGGTCCCCTTCAGCTCCTCGAAGAAGTACTCGTCGGCGCGGGAGCCGGTGTCCACGAGAGCCGTGGCCAGAATGGTCAGGGAGCCGCCCTCCTCGGTGAGCCGCGCGGCCCCGAAGAGGCGCTTTGGTCCGAGCAGGGCCGCCGCGTCGACACCGCCGCTGAGGGTGCGGCCACCGGCCGCGGCCGCGTTGTTGTGGGCCCGGCACAGCCGGGTGAGGGAGTCCAGCAGGATGACGACGTCCCGGCCCTGCTCGACCAGTCGCTTGGCGCGTTCGAGCGCGAGCTCCGCCAGTGCGATGTGCTCCTTGGCGGGCCGGTCGAAGGTCGAGGCGTAGACCTCGCCCCGTACCGAGCGTCGCATGTCGGTGACCTCCTCGGGACGCTCGTCGAGCAGCACCACCATCAGGTGGCACTCGGGGTGGTTCTCGGCGACCGAGGCCGCGATCTGCTGGAGCAGGACCGTCTTGCCGGTCCTGGGCGGGGCCACGATGAGCCCGCGCTGTCCCTTGCCGACCGGGGCGACGAGGTCGACGACGCGCGTCGAGGGACTGCCCGAGGGCGTTTCCAGACGCAGTCGCTGCCGGGGGTGGAGCGGGGTGAGGTCACGGAAGTGCGGCCGGGCCCGAAGTGCTTGCGGGGGAAGGCCGTTGACACGTTCGACGGTGCTCAGGGCGCGGGGCCGGTCGCAGGTCCCCTCGACGGCATCGCCCTTGCGCAGGCCGTGCCGGCGGATGAGCGTGGCGGGGACCTGGACGTCGCGGGGGGTGGCGTGACCGTCGGCGGGGCGCAGGGCGCCGTGCCCCTGGTGGGTGATGTCGAGGACACCGGCTGCGGCCGTGGCGGCAGCGGGCTTGGTGGTAACGGGGTGTTCGAGTGTGGTGGTCATGCGGGGTGGTCCTTTCGCGGACATGCGAATGAAGGGGCCCGGCAGAAACGGGGGCGGAGATATCACGCCCCGGACGACGGGCAGGAAAAGCCCGGTGGCAGAGCCCGTACCGGACTGAGGAAAGTCATGCGGTGAAGCTGGATCGCCGGTCGGAATGAACGGCGCATCAGCGTGATGAAAAACGTACCGGCACCGGCGCCCGAATGTCTGGGCGTACACAAGTACCAATGGCAATGTACCACGACTGCCGGACGCGCATGGCAGTCGTGGCGCGGATCGCCCCGTCGTCGCGGGGGAGCGGGAAGTGTTCGCGCGCTCCGGGGCCCCGGCTCCGGAGCGTCCTGCTTCAGCTCGGGAGCCGGGACCCGCGGTCAGACCGTCGGCCCCGGCCCCCGGAAGGTCTCCAGGATCTGCTCGGCGGCCAGCGTGGCCGGCAGGGTGCCTTCCCGTACCCGCAGTTCGAGTTCCGGTGCGAGCGCACGCACCCCGGGATGGCCGCGCAGGCTCTCCAGCAGCTCTTCGCGCACCATCGTCCACGTCCAGTCGACCTGCTGCTCGCGTCGTTTGGCCGCCAGCCGGCCGGTCGATTCGAGCAGTGTCCGGTGCTGCTCCAGCCGCTCCCAGAGGGTGTCGAGGCCGCTTCCCTCGCGGGCGCTGCACGTCAGCACCGGTGGGGTCCAGGCCGCGTCCGCCGCGTGCATCAGCCGCAGCGCGCCCGCCAGTTCGCGTGCGGCGGAGCGGGCGTCGCGCTCGTGCGGTCCGTCGGCCTTGTTGACCGCGATGGCGTCGGCCAGCTCCAGCACGCCCTTCTTGATGCCCTGCAACTGGTCGCCGGTGCGGGCCAGTGTCAGCAGCAGGAACGTGTCGACCATATTGGCGACCGCCGTCTCCGACTGGCCGACCCCGACCGTCTCCACCAGCACCACGTCGTACCCGGCCGCCTCCATCACCACGATGGACTCCCGGGTCGCCTTCGCGACCCCGCCCAGCGTCCCGGCGGTGGGGGAGGGGCGCACGAACGCCGCCGGGTCCACCGCGAGCCGCTCCATCCGGGTCTTGTCGCCCAGGATGGAGCCGCCGGTACGGCTGGACGACGGATCGACGGCCAGCACCGCGACCCGGTGCCCCAGCCCGGTGAGCATCGTGCCGAGGGCGTCGATGAAGGTGGACTTGCCGACCCCGGGCACGCCGCTGATGCCGATGCGGCGGGCGCTGCCGGAGTGCGGCAGAAGTTCGCGCAGCAGCTGCTGGGCGAGTGCCCGGTGGTCGGGCCGGGTGGACTCGACGAGCGTGATGGCGCGCGCGATGTGCGCCCGCCTCCCGTCGAGTGCCCCCTTCACATAGCTGTCGAGATCGATCTTCGGGGCCATGGGTTCAGCGGCTCACAGCTCGTGGCCGAGCGAGGCGCCGAGCCGCGTGACCAGGTCGTGAGCCGCCTCCGGGATCACTGTCCCGGGTGGGAAGACAGCCGCCGCGCCCGCCTCGTGCAGCGCCTCGATGTCCTGCGGCGGAATCACCCCGCCCACCACGATCATGATGTCCTCGCGGCCCTCGGCAGCCAGCTCCTCGCGAAGCGCCGGCACGAGGGTGAGATGACCGGCGGCCAGCGACGAGACGCCCACGATGTGCACGTCGGCCTCGACCGCCTGCCGGGCGACCTCGCCCGGCGTCTGGAACAGCGGGCCGACATCCACGTCGAAGCCCAGGTCGGCGAAGGCGGTCGCGATCACCTTCTGCCCGCGGTCGTGCCCGTCCTGGCCCATCTTGGCGACCAGGATGCGCGGGCGCCGCCCCTCCGCCTCCTCGAACGCGTCGACCAGCGCGCGGGTGCGGTCCACGGACGGCGACTCCCCTGCCTCGTTGCGGTACACACCGGAGATCGTACGGATCTGGCCCGAATGCCGGCCGTACACCTTCTCCAGCGCGTCCGAGATCTCGCCCACGGTGGCCATCGCGCGCGCCGCGTCGACGGCCAGCGCCAGCAGATTGCCTTCGAGTCCGGGCCCCGGCTCCCGGCCCGCCGCGTCCGTCAGCGCACGCAGCGCGTCCTGGCAGGTCTGCTCGTCGCGCTCCTCGCGCAGCCGCCGCAGCTTCTCGATCTGCTGGGTGCGCACCGAGGAGTTGTCGACCTTGAGCACGTCGATCTTCTCGTCGGTCTCGACCCGGTACTTGTTGACGCCGATGACCGGCTGGCGCCCGGAGTCGATGCGCGCCTGGGTGCGGGCCGCGGCCTCCTCGATGCGCAGCTTGGGGATTCCGGCGTCGATGGCCTTGGCCATGCCGCCCGCCGCCTCGACCTCCTCGATGTGCTGCCAGGCCCGCCGCGCCAGGTCGTACGTCAGCTTCTCCACGTACGCGCTGCCGCCCCACGGGTCGATCACCCGGCCCGTGCCTGACTCCTGCTGGAGCAGCAGCTGGGTGTTGCGGGCGATGCGCGCGGAGAAGTCCGTCGGCAGGGCGAGCGCCTCGTCGAGCGCGTTCGTGTGCAGCGACTGGGTGTGCCCCTGGGTGGCGGCCATCGCCTCCACGCAGGTCCTGGTGACGTTGTTGAAGACGTCCTGCGCGGTCAGCGACCAGCCGGAGGTCTGCGAATGAGTGCGCAACGAAAGGGACTTGGGATTCTTCGGCTCGAACTCCCGGACCAGCTTGGCCCACAGCAGCCGGGCCGCCCGCAGCTTCGCGATCTCCATGAAGAAGTTCATGCCGATCGCCCAGAAGAACGACAGCCGGGGCGCGAACGCGTCCACGTCCAGCCCGGTGTCCCGCCCGGCGCGCAGATACTCCACCCCGTCCGCCAGGGTGTACGCCAGCTCCAGATCGGCCGTCGCCCCGGCCTCCTGGATGTGATAGCCGGAGATGGAGATCGAGTTGTAGCGCGGCATCTTCTGCGAGGTGAACGCGAAGATGTCGGAGATGATCCGCATCGAGGGCTTCGGCGGATAGATGTAGGTGTTGCGGACCATGAACTCCTTCAGAATGTCGTTCTGAATGGTCCCGGCCAGCTTCTCGGGCGGCACGCCCTGCTCCTCGGCGGCCACGATGTACAGCGCGAGTACGGGGAGCACCGCGCCGTTCATCGTCATCGACACCGACATCCTGTCCAGCGGGATGCCCTCGAACAGCTGACGCATGTCGTAGATCGAGTCGATCGCCACCCCCGCCATGCCGACATCGCCGGTCACCCGCGGGTGATCGCTGTCGTAACCCCGGTGGGTCGGCAGGTCGAAGGCGACGGAGAGCCCCTTCTGCCCGGCCGCGAGGTTACGGCGGTAGAAGGCGTTGGACTCCTCGGCGGTGGAGAACCCCGCGTACTGCCGGATGGTCCAGGGCTGGTTGACGTACATCGTCGGGTAGGGGCCGCGCAGATACGGCGCGACGCCCGGGTACGTTCCGAGGAAGTCGAGTCCCTCCAGGTCCTGGCCGGTGTACAGCGGCTTGACCGCGATGCCTTCCGGGGTCTCCCACAGGAGGTCGCCGTCGGAGCTCCCGGAGGACTCCTTCACCGCCGCACGCCACTGATCCTCGGTCACCTCGGCGCCGCTGCCCGGCCCGAGCTCGATGTCGGAGAAGTCGGGGATCCGCATTACGCCACACCCATACGGTCGAGAACGGAGGAGAGCACGGCCACCACATCGCAGCCGGCGTGGACGTACTCGTCGACACCGGCGAAATCGCCCGGCCGCCCTGCCAGGTACACCCGCTGCGCACCCGCCGACACGAGCGCCCCGGCGACCTCGCCGGCCTGCTCGGCGTAGAGCGCGTCACTGGAGCACAGACACGCCACGTCCGTCCCGGCGGCCGCGAACGCGGCGCCGGCCGACGAGGCGTCCACCTCCACCGGTTCGTGGACCGGCTCGATGCCGCCCGCCTGGAAGAGGTTCGCGGCGAACGAGGCCCGAGCGGTGTGCGCCGCGGCGGGGCCGAGTGCGGCGATGAACACGCGCGGCCGGCGACCGGTCGCCGCCAGATGGGCGTCCGAGCGGGCCCGCAGCGCCTCGAACGCCTCGTCGCGACGGACCACCGGCAGACCGCCCGGCGCGACGGCCGACGGCGCGGCCTCGCGCTCCACCGCACGCTCGGCGAGCTGCGGGAACTCGCTGACGCCGGTAATCGGCTCCTTGCGGCGCGCCAGGTTCTTCTTGCGCGCCGCCCAGGTGGCCGCCAGCCGCTCCGCGATCATCGCGGAGTCCAGCGCGGCCGCCTGGCCGCCCGCCCGCTCGATCTCCTGGAAGAACGCCCAAGCGGCGTCCGCGAGTTCGTCGGTGAGCCGCTCCACGTACCAGGAGCCGCCGGCCGGGTCGATGACCCGGGCCAGATGCGACTCCTCCACCAGGATCGTCGACGTGTTGCGGGCGATGCGCCGCGCGAACGCGTCCGGCAGGCCCAGCGCGTGATCGAACGGCAGCACGGTCACCGCATCGGCCCCGCCGACGCCCGCGCCCAGACAGGCCAGCGTGGTGCGGAGCATGTTCACCCACGGATCGCGCCGGGTCATCATCACCGGCGACGTCACGGCGTGCTGACGCTGCGCCCCGGCCTCCGCGGCGCCGCAGACCTCGGCGACCCGCGCCCACAGCCGGCGCGCGGCCCGCAGTTTGGCGATCGTCAGGAACTGGTCGGCGGTGGCCGCGTACCGGAACTCCAGCTGCGCGCAGGCCTCCTCGACACCGAGCCCCGACTCGGTCAGCGCCCGCAGGTAGGCGACCCCCGTGGCCAGCGAACTGCCCAGCTCCTGGGCGGCCGAGCCGCCGGCCTCGTGGTAGGGCATCGCGTCCACGGTCAGCGCCCGCAGCCCGGGATACTCGCGGGCGCAGCGCTGTGCCCAGTGGACCGCGGCCGTCAGGTCCGGTGCGGCGCCGCTGCGGGCCGCCTGACCCAACGGGTCCGCGCCGAGACTGCCGCGCGCCGACTGCGGTGATACGCCCCGCTCCGCGTAGAGGCGCAGCAACTCCGTCGCCGCGGCGTCGAGTTCGTCCCCCGCGTCGAGCACGACCGGAGCCAGGTCGAGATGGACGCCGGCCAGCGCCCGTGCGAGACCGGAGACCGGCACGCCACCGCCGGCGTCCCCCACGGTCAGCCACAACGAGGTGACGCCGTTCTCCAGATCCGCGAGCACGGCCTCGTTGAGGCGGGCGGGATCAGGTGTGCCGTGGCGTTGGCGAACACCCCAGCCGCCCGCCGTGCTTCCCTCGGGCTTACCGCCGCGGGTGAAAGGGGCGAAGCCCGGGAGACCGGCATCGGGCGCGTCGTCGCGCGAGGTGTAGAGAGGACGGGTGATGAGCCCGTCCTCCACCGTGGTGGACAGTGCTTCCTCGGCGGCCGAACCCGAAACGTCCTTGCCCGACTTGCGCAGCACACCCTCGACGAGGCTCTGCCACTGCTCATGGGCGGGGTCAGGGAATTCGGCGGCCAACGAAAGCCCGTCAGCAGGCAGGACCGTCATGCCCAGATGCTAGGGCAGGTCTCAGATGAGCAGCAGAGGCGCTGGCTGTGACCTTGCACTCTCCCAGCGCGCTTGATCCTTTACGTACTGTCGAGTAGCACCCGGGAGGGTGATTCGCTCGACATCTCCACCTTGGGTGTCGTCGGGTGATTTGCCACAGTGCGACACCAAATGACCGAAGTTATGCTGCTGGCAATCCATCCCTCCGGAGAGGACACCCCGTGGCTGTGGGACCTGTGGAGTACCTCGTCGTCGCCTTCCCCGGCAGCCGGTTCACCGGTGCGATCGCCCCGGCGCTGGCCGACGCGGTCGCGTCGAAGGCGGTACGCATCATCGACCTGGCGTTTGTGTACCGGGCCGACGACGGCACGCTCGAGACCGTCGAGCTGGACGACCTCGACCCCGAGGACCTCGTCTCGTTCGAGCCGGTCGAGGGCGAGGTCACCGGGATGCTGAACACCGAAGACATCCGGAAGCTGGGCGAGAGAGTGCCGCCGGGCAGCTCCGCGGCGCTGATCGTGTGGGAGGACCTCTGGGCGGTACCGCTCACCGAGGCCGTCCGCGCGTCGGGCGGACAGCTCGTCGCGCACGAGCGGATCCCCGCCGACGTCGCGGAGGCGGCCGTGTCCGCCGCCCGCTCCGCCCGCTGACACCGCACCCGCACCGGAAAGGCGTACGACATGCCGATTTTTCGAGGAGCCGGAATGAACCGCCGCGGGCCGGGCCTGCTCGGCGCGGTGGCGCGCACGGCCGTCGTCGCGGGCACCGCCTCGGCGGTCAGCGGCCGGGTCCAGCAGCACCAGCAGGCGAAGTTCAGCGAACGGGACGCGGAGCAGGCTGCCGAGCCTCAGGCGCAGCAGCAGGCCGCCGAGCCGTCTCCGGATGATCTGATCGGTCAGCTGGAGCGACTGGGCGCGCTGAAGAAGCAGGGCGTCCTCACGGATGCCGAGTTCGTGGCGCAGAAGAACAGGCTTCTGGCGGAATGAGCGCGGCCGTCCGGGCGGGACCGGTTTATGTGTTTCCCGTCCGCCACTCGCGGGTGTATGCGGCGTATTGATCAATGGCGGTCCCGGAAGGTGTATCCGACCGGCTTGCCGGGGCGGTGCATACGGCACCGTGCGGAGCCCGGCCGCGACGTCGCTCCCGCCCCTTTCCCGCTCCCGCGCATCCCCGTGGAGCCGCAGGCCGACGGGGATGCGGTGACGCGTCATCCCTTCTGCCCCGTGTACCTGAGTCCCCGATCGATCATCCCCGGCGTTCGGCTCTGTCGAATTCCCGGCCTCATGCGACTTTTGATCCGGCCAAGCCGAAATCAATTCGAATACGTGTTGGGAAAAGAGGAAGTTCATCGTGGAAACCGTCAGGGCCGTCCCGGAAGTATCCGGTCTCAATCTGCGTGACCTGGGCGGCATCGCCCTGGAATGCGGCCGCCAGGTCCGGCTGGGCCGGGTGATGCGCTCCGGACAGCTCGGTGGGCTGGGTCCGGCGGACGACGCCGCGGTGGCGGCACTCGGTATCCGCACGGTCGTCGATCTGCGGACCGCGGACGAGCGCGCGTCGGCCCCCGACCGCCTGCCGCCCGGGGCCCGGCTGTTCGTCGCCGATGTGCTCGGGGACAACCCGGGCGTGGCACCCGCCCGGCTCAGGGCCCTGCTCGCCGACGCGGTCGAGGCGGAGCGGCTGCTCGGGGACGGAAAGGCCGAGGAGATGTTCGCGGAGACCTACCGGCAGATGGTGCTCTCGCCGCGCGCCGGGGCCGCGTACCGGGCCTTCGTCGACACGGTCGCCGACGGTGCCGCGGGCCCGGTGCTCTTCCACTGCACCGCGGGCAAGGACCGGACGGGCTGGGCGGCGGCCCTGCTGCTGCTCCTGCTGGGCGCCTCGCGGGATGTCGTGAGGATCGAGTACCTCGCGGTGAACCCGGTGGTGCGGGTCGCCTTCCGGCCGTACGTGCAGAACTTTCTCGACGCCGGCGGTGACCCGGAGATCGCCTCCGCGATCATCGAGGTCCGCCCCCGCTACCTCGACACGGCGCTGGACGCCATGGACGAGCGGTGGGGAGGGCTCGACGGCTATGTGCGCGACGGGCTGCGCATCCCCGAAGCGGTCCTGCGGCGTCTGCGCACCGAACTCGTGTCTCCCGTCTGAGGGCTGTCCTGCGACCCGTGATTGATCACGGGACAGCCCTTGGGCTTCGGTTCCGCTGCCTCCGCCTCCCGGCGGCCGCGCCCCGTTCTCCGCCCGCCTCCGGGTTGACTTGATACCCCTAGGGGGTATGTTGTGGGTGCATTCGAAGCGGCCGTTTCCCGGAGGAGAGCGCCATGAACAACGGATTGAAGATCACCGCCTATGCCGCCGCGCTCGCCGCGACCTTCGGCGTCGCCTACGGCGTGGGCAACGGCGTCGACCCGCTGGTGGCCGCCGAGGTGCGACCCGCGCCGGAGCACGGCGGGCACGGCACGCAGCAGGAGGAAGCCGCCGGGGCGGCGGGCCCGGCGGGCGGGCTGGGGGTATCCGAGGGGGGCTACACGCTGGAGCTGCAGACGCCTGAGGTCGGTGCCGGTGCCCGCACCGGGATACGGTTCGCCGTCGTCGAGGACGCCACCGGTCGCAAGGTCACCGCCTACCAGCGCGAACACGGCAAGGAACTGCACTTCATCCTGGCCTCGCGCGACCTCGGCACCTACCGGCATCTGCACCCCGTGCGCGCGGCCGACGGCACCTGGTCCGTCCCGGTGGACCTGCCCGCCGCCGGTGACTACCGGGCGTTCGCCGATTTCACCCCGGCGGCCGAAGGCGCGCGCAACCTCGTCCTCGGCGCCGACCTCGCGGTCTCGGGCGACTACCGGCCGAAGGCCTTGCCCGCCGCGCGCGCCACCGCCGTGACCGACGGCTACCGCGTGGACCTGGACGGCGGGCTGAAGGCCGGCCGGGAAAGCGATCTCAAGCTCACCGTCAGCAGGAACGGCAGGCCCGTCACCGACCTCCAGCCCTATCTCGGCGCGTACGGGCATCTCGTCGCCCTGCGCTCCGGCGACCTCGCCTACCTGCATGTGCATCCCGCCGAGGGCGGCCCGGGCCCGGCTGTCTCCTTCGCGGCGACGGCGCCCAGCGGCGGCGCCTACCGGCTGTTCCTGGACTTCCGGCACGGCGGCAAGGTGCACACAGCCGCGTTCACGGTCGAGGCCGGGAAGCCGGACGCGGGCCGGACGCAGTCCCCGGACTCCGGCGAGCACGAGCACTGACCCGGGCGCGTCCGGCCCTCCCGTGCCTGCTGCCGGCACCGCACCAGCACGCCGGGATGGGCATCCGGATCCAGCTCCTCGTCGCCGGGAACGGCCGGGTACCGTGGGTGCTGGTGCGGAACGCGCCGGCGGCTTCGGGCTGTGACCGCTCGCCTCAGACGTTCAGCAGCCGTTCGGTGAGATCGCGGTATTGCTGGAGGGTGATCCGCAGTTCCTCGGTCCGGGTCCCGGACTCCTCGCCCTGTTGCTGGGTGCCCATCTCGCGCCGACGCTCCTTGAGGGCGCTCGCGAGGCCGTCGACGGCTGCGTCGAAGGCGCTTTCGGCTTCCCCGACCGCTCGCAGGGGGCTCTCGACGAATTCGGTCACCGCATGCTGGAGCCGCAGGATCAGCTTCTCCTGATCGCCCTCCGGGAAGAGCGGCCGATCAGCTGCGGGGACGGCTCCGGCACCCCGGTCAGGGGCTGCCGGCGGCTGTTCGGTGGCCCGGTCGGGGGCTGCCGGCGGCTGTTCGGTGGCCCGGTCGGAGGCTACGGGCGGCTGTTCGGCGGCCTCGGGGGATTCTGTGGGGATCAGGGGTGCGCGTTCGGTGTCGTATGTCATGACGTGCCACTTCCTTCCGCATGGTGCCGGTCCCGGCGGGCCGGGCTCTGCGTACCGTTGGAGACCAGGACGTCGAAGAGACCGCGGGCCTCGATCATGGCCGCTCGCATCTCCTCCGTGCCGCCCTCGCCCCGCTTGACGGCGTGCACCCGGCGGTAGCCGTTGATGTGCTCGGCGTGGTGGACGGAGAGGGCGGCGGTCTGCTCCTCGAAGTCGCTGCCGTCGGGGAATCCCATGTCCTGGGCCAGCTCCGCGAGGAGGGTGTCGGCCTCGGCGACGGCCTCCTGCGGCGCATCGACGAACCTGCTCTGTGTCTGGGTCCAGCGCTCGGTGTACCGGGCACGGGCCTCGGGCGACAGCGGACGCTCATCGAGGGAACGGTGACGCTTCACCCGCTCGCTCAGTTCGTGCCGGGCGGCTTTGGCGTCGCCGTCGTGACGGGCGAGCGTCCGGTCGTACTCGGGCCCGAAGCGGCGCTGCAGGCCGCGCCCGCCCGGCTGTTGACCGAACACGAAGAAGAGTCCGGCGGCCACCACCAGGACGACCGCGACGATGATCACGACAGTGGTCACGCTCACCACTCCTGTCGGTTCTCGGTCCGCTCCCTGCTGTGTTCCATGCTCACCATCCCTTTCGGTCCGTGCCCGGACGAGGGTCCGTCCGGGCGTGCTGCTCGTGTACCCAGCCGCACGAATTCATTCCCGGCAGGTCGAGTTGCTCGCCGTGCGAGGCGTGCGCGGATGTGTCATCGGCGTCTTTTGGAGCGGATCCGCCCGATGCGCCTCGGTATCGTGGAGGGGGCGAATCACGAGTCCTCCGAGAGGGGCGTCACGGTGACCGAACGCAAACCCGCCGGCATCAGCTTCGAGTCCTGGGTCGACAAACAGATCCGCGAATCCGAACAGCGTGGTGACTTCTCCCAGCTGCCGGGGTTCGGCAAGCCGCTCGACGGCCTCGACCGCCCGTACGACGAGACGTGGTGGATCAAGGCGAAGATGCAGCGCGAGGGGGTTTCGGTGCTCCCGCCGACGCTCGCCCTGCGCAAGGAGGCGGAGGACATCCTCGCCGCCCTGCCCGAGGTCCGGACGGAGGCCGAGGTGCGGCGGATGCTGACAGAGGTGAACGAGAAGATCGCCGAGGCCATCAGGCGGCCGCCACCGGGACCGCTCCTGAACCTCAAGCCGTTCGACGTCGATGCCCTGACCGGGGAGTGGCGCGCGGCGCGCGACTCCTCCTGAGGCGGCAGCCGGCGGACCACCGGCCGTCCCCGGGCCCCGGATGCGTAATACTCGGTGCATGAGAACGAGTGTTACGCGGCCAGGGCGCCAGGCGCCCGGCGAAGGCGTACGGATCCGGCGGGCGATCGCCCGGGACGCCAGGCGGCTGACCCGGCTGGTCCAGGCCTCGCGGGCCTATCAGGGGCCGTACGCCCCGATGGTCGCCGGATACCGGGTGGGCCCCGACTACATCGAGGCGCACAGGGTCTTCGCGGCCGTCGAGGAGGCCACCGGGCGGCTGCTCGGCTTCTACTCCCTCGTCCTGGATCCGCCCGAGCTCGACCTCATGTTCGTCGCCGACGACGCGCAGGGCGCCGGCATCGGGCGGCTGCTCGTCGGACACCTGCTGGACGAGGCGCGGGATGCCGGGCTCACGGGCGTGCGCATCGTCTCGCACCCACCGTCCGAGGGCTTCTACCTGAGCGTGGGAGCCACGCGGACCGGCACCGAGCGGGCCGCTCCGCCCGCGGTGATGTGGGACCGGCCCGAACTGCTGCTCCCGGTCACCTGAGGACGGGGAAGGGCCCGGCCGGACCCGCGTGCGGCGGATTCGGCCGAGCCCCTGAACCGGCGCCCGCCGTCAGGAGGCGAAGCCCCCGTACGGACGTGTGATGATCTCCATCGCATGACCTGCGGGGTCGATGAAGTAGACGCCCCGGCCGCCGTCGTTGTGGTTGATCTCGCCCGGGTGCTTACGGTGCGGATCGGCGTAGTAGGTGGCCCCGAGCTCCTGGATGCGGGCGTACGCCGTATCGAACTCCGCCTCCGAGACGAGGAAGGCGTAGTGCTGGAGTGTGATGGATTCGGCGGGAGTGGTCGCGAAATCCAGGGTGACCCCGTTGGCCGTGGTGACGGGGATGAACGGGCCCCACTCCGCGCCGGTCTCCAGCCCCAGGATGCCGGCCAGGAACTCTGCGGATTCCCGGTTGTCCCGGGCGTGAACGATGGTGTGATTCAACTCGACTGACACGGTGGAATGCCTCCAACAGGCATCTCACGGGCACCTCCACGCCTCACCCGACCGGTGACCGACGCGCGATGCCGTACCAAAGATTCTAGGCGCACTGCCCCGGATCGTCGAGGTCCTCCGGTGCTGCCCAGCGGCTGTGACCGCGTCCGGGACGACGACGCAGGACGCCCCGTTGGTCAGGCCGGGACGCCCGCGGTGGGGTTGTGGACGTCCGTGAGGGTGAAGAGTCCGCCGTCCGGATCGAGCAGTGTCGCCTCCCGTGCGTCGCGCCGCGACAACTCCTCGACGAGCGAACCGCCGTGCTTCTGCGCCGACGCGACGGCGGCGGCCACGTCGGGGACGGGGAAGTTGACCTGCCAGTGCGGCCGGATCAGCGGATCGGGGGCCGCCTCGACCGCGCCCGAGCTGATCCGGGCCAGCTGGCGGCCGCCGCAGCTGACGATCACCTCGTCCTTCGCGTACGACACCTCGCAGCAGCCGGGCCGCCCGCTCGCCCAGTCCAGCACCTCGCCGTAGAAGATCGCGGCGTCGAACGCGCTCCTGGTGTGCAGCCGCAGCCAGGCATGTGAATGGCCGTCCGGCGCGGGCGGCGAGGTCGCGGGCTCGGTCCGTTCCCAGATGCCGAACCCCGCGCCCTCGCGGTCGGCGGCCAGCGCGCCGCGCCCCTTGCCCAGGGCCAGCGGACCCACCGCCACCGTGCCGCTGCGCTCGCGGATCCGGGAGGCGGTCACATCGGCGTCCTGGACGGCGAAGTAGGGCGTCCACGCCACCGCGACACGGAACGTGGTCGCCACCGCACCGATACCGGCGACCGGTACGTCGCCGCGGCGGG
Source organism: Streptomyces sp. NBC_01260 (assembly GCF_036226405.1). Lineage (NCBI taxonomy): Bacteria > Bacillati > Actinomycetota > Actinomycetes > Kitasatosporales > Streptomycetaceae > Streptomyces > Streptomyces sp. NBC_01260. The sequence continues at coordinate 8,175,667 of NZ_CP108464.1, forward strand.
CGACCGAGAACTCCTGGCCGAGCTTGCCCGGCCGGAAGGTCCAGCCCATCACCGGGCCGTAGAACTCCTGCGCCGACTCCAGGTCCCGGGTCATGAGATTGACCCAGCAGGGCGCCGCGGGCCCGGTCAGAGGCGCGGGCGCGGATGCCGAACCAGAGGTGCTTGCGGTCATGGTCCTACTGCCTTCATGGGGTGTGCGGCGGATGTACGCCGGTGGCCTGCGGGCCCTCACCAGCCTCACCGGGGGCGGCCGCTCCCGCAACACGCGGCGCCGCCGCCCGCCGCGCACATGCCCCGGGGCAGCACGGAACCAGGGCCCGCCGGGCCCCCGCGCCGCACCGCTCAGTCGCGCTTCTCGTCGTTCTCGGGGTGGTCGCTCTCGTACCCGTGCTCACCGAGCTCGTAGGGGGAGAGTCCGCGGCCGTCGGCAGGGAAGCTGTCGTCGGCGTGGACGTCGCGCTCCTCGAGGTGGGCGCGGTGGTCCGGCGCCACCGGCTGCTCCTCGGGCCGGGGCGCGGGCGGGTCCTGGGCGCGCCGTCGCTTGCCCAGCCACACGGCACCGATCAGCAGAGCCACCAGGATCACTCCGACAACGGCCATCACCACCCCGGCCGCGCCCCGTCCGTCCGCGAGGGTGAGGGCCAGGGAATTCAGGGCTCCATGCGATACGTCCATGCATGCGGGATACCCCGGGACCGGGCCGTCACTCGGTAGCAAGGTCGAATTCATGTTTTAAGTGGATATACAGGTAAAAAGCGTTTCGATCGGTACGGGCCCGGCCGTGGCCCGCATACGGGCCACGGCGCCCCTCGTGTCGCAGACACCCGGCCACGGGGAGAGCCTGGAGGTAACCCTCAGGAAGGAACCGCGGTGAACAGCACACGGGAAGCGCAGGCGGAGGAGAACCGGCAGGGCGGGGAGGTGTCGGTCGTTCTCAGCGGGTGCGCGAAGGGCGACGCGGGCACGGTCTTCGACGTGCTGCGGGCCGCATTCGCCACCGACCGGGCCTCGGTCGATGTGCCGCAGGACGTCACGGGCAAGCGGCCCACGGCCTGGGTCGCGACCGTCGATGTGGCCGAGAAGCGGGTGGTGTCGGGGTCCGTGGAGCTCGGCGCGCCCGTCACGGTCGATGTCCAGGGTGGCTACTGGGCGGTCGAACGGCTCAGGCAGGGTCTGGCCGGAGCCTTCGCGGTGCGGGTCGTGGGCACCGTCTCCGGGGACCAGGAGGAGGAAGTGCGGCTGCGGCTGGCGAGCAAGTAGGCCACCCGTGCCGTGCCGAGTCCGTAGCGAGGCACGGACCCTCTGGTGCAAATCTGGTAGAAAGCGGATAAAGCGACCCTGAGTGAGAGGCCTCGGCACGTGGATCCCACCACCCAGCGGGAGGACGTCGGGGGAGACCCACGGCCGACCGCCGGCCGTTCCACCCTGACCCTGAACGTCAACGGAACCGAGCGGACACTGATGCTCGACCACCGCACCACCCTCCTGGACACGCTGCGTCAGCACCTGGCCCTGACCGGTGCGAAGAAGGGCTGCGACCACGGCCAGTGCGGTGCCTGCACCGTCCTGGTGGACGGTCGGCGGGCGAACAGCTGCCTGCTCCTGGCCGTCGCGTACGACGGCTCCCGCATCACCACGATCGAGGGCCTGGCCGACGGCGACCGGCTGCACCCCCTCCAGGAGGCCTTCCTGGACCGTGACGCGCTCCAGTGCGGCTACTGCACGCCCGGCCAGATCTGTTCCGCCGTCGGAGTGCTGGGCGAGGCCGCCGACGGCTTCCCCTCCCACGCCACCGGGCACACCGCACCCGTCACCGCCCCGGCACACCTGGACGCCGCCGAGATCCGCGAGCGGATGAGCGGCAATCTGTGCCGCTGCGGCGCGTACCCCCGCATCGTCGAGGCGATCGGGGACGTGGCGCCGTGAAGCCCTTCAGCTATCTGCGCGCCGGATCCGTCGCCGAAGCGGTCCGGGAGAGCGCGGCCAGTCCCGGAGCCCGGTTCCTCGGCGGCGGCACCAACCTCGTCGACCTGATGAAGCTGGGGGTGGAGAGCCCCGGTCTGCTCATCGACGTGAGCAGGCTCCCGCTGGACCGGGTGACGGACACCGCCGACGGCGGACTGCGCATCGGCGCGACGGTACGCAACAGCGACCTGGCCGCCCATCACACGGTGCGCACCCGCTATCCGGCCCTCTCCCAGGCACTGCTGGCCGGCGCCTCCGGGCAACTGCGCAACACCGCCACCACCGGCGGCAACCTCCTCCAGCGCACCCGCTGCCCGTACTTCCAGGACACGTCCAAGCCCTGCAACAAACGCGAGCCCGGCAGTGGCTGCCCGGCCCGCGAGGGCGCCCACCGCGACCTCGCCGTCCTCGGCCACTCCTCCGAATGCGTCGCCACCCACCCCTCGGACATGGCGGTCGCCCTGGCCGCCCTCGACGCCACGGTCCTGCTGCACGGACCGGACGGCGAACGCGCCGTGCCCGTCACCGGTTTTCACCGGCTGCCCGGGGACAGCCCGGACACGGACACCGTGATCCGGCCGGACGAACTCATCACCGAGGTACTTCTGCCGCCGCTCCCCGACGGCACGGTCTGCCTCTACCGCAAGGCCCGCGACCGCGCGTCGTTCGCCTTCGCCCTGGCCTCCGTCGCCGCGGTGCTGCACGTCCGCGGCGGCCGGATCGAGCACGCGGCCCTCGCGTTCGGCGGCCTCGCCCATCGCCCCTGGCGGGCCCGTGCCGCCGAGGAGATCCTCCGCGGCGCACCCGCCACCGACGAGACGTACGAAACAGCGGTGGACGCCGAACTCGCCGCGGCCCGCCCGCTGCGCGACAACGCGTTCAAGGTCACCCTGGCCCGCCGGCTGGCCGTCGACGCCCTGGCCGAACTCGCCGCCCGCCCCTGAAGAGCCGAGGACTCCCACCATGAGCCACGCCCCCCAGCCACTGGGTGCTCCCGTCGTCCGCCGCGAGGGCCGGGACAAGGTGACCGGCGCCGCGCGCTACTCCGCCGAACGCGACCTGCCCGGCTGCCTGTACGCCTGGCCCGTGCCCGCCACCGTCCCGCGCGGCCGCGTCACCGCGATCCGCACCGCCGGGGCGATGGCCCTCCCGGGCGTCCGTGCCGTCCTCACCCACGAGAACGCGCCGCGCACCGAGGAACCGGACGACCCGATCCTCGCCGTCCTCCAGGACGACCACGTGCCGCACCGCGGCTGGCAGATCGCCCTCGTCGTGGCCGACACCCTCGAAGACGCACGGGCGGGTGCCGAGGCGCTGCACATCACCTACGAGACCGCCCCGCACGACGTCCTCCTGACTGAGGACCACCCCGGCCTGTACACCCCGCAGACCGTCAACGGCGGCTACCCGGCTGTACGCGAACGCGGCGACTTCGACCAGGCCTTCGCCGCCGCACCCGTACGGATCGACGCCACGTACACACTCGGCGCCCTGCACAACCACCCGATGGAGCCGCACGCCTCGACCGCCCACTGGTCGCCGGACGGGCATCTCACCGTGTACGACAGCGGCCAGGGCGCCACCAAGGTGCGCGACAGTCTCGCCACCGTGTTCAAGCTGCGGCCGGACCAGGTCACCGTCGTCTCGGAGCACGTGGGCGGCGGCTTCGGCTGCAAGGGCACCCCGCGCCCCCAGGCCGTGCTCGCCGCCATGGCCGCCCTCCACACCGGCCATCCCGTCGAACTCGCCATGCCCCGGCGCCACATGGCCGCGGTCGTCGGTCACCGAGCGCCCACCGTCCAGCGTGTCCGGCTCGGCGCCGAGGCCGACGGCACACTCACCTCGCTCGCCCACGAGATCATCTCCCACACCTCCACCGTCAAGGAGTTCGTGGAGCAGGCCGCCGTACCGGCCCGGGTGATGTACGGCTCCGCACACAGCCGCACCGGCCACCGGGTCGCCGCCCTCGACGTCCCGAGCCCGTCGTGGATGCGTGCCCCGGGCGAGGCCTCCGGCATGTACGCGCTCGAATCGGCCCTCGACGAACTCGCCTCGGCCCTCGGTATCGACCCCGTCGAACTGCGCCTGCGCAACGATCCGGCCGGCGAACCGGACTCCGGGAAGCCCTTCAGCAGTCGCGGTCTGGCCGGCTGTCTGCGGGAGGGCGCCGCCCGCTTCGGCTGGCACGGGCGCGATCCCCGCCCCGCGATCCGCCGGGAAGGGGTGCTGCTGCTCGGTACAGGCGTCGCCTCCGCCACGTACCCCGTCTACATCGCTGCCTCCCACGCCTCGGCCCACGCCGCCGCCGACGGCTCGTACCGCATCGCGGTCAACGCCACCGACATCGGTACCGGCGCCCGCACCGTCCTCGCCCAGATCGCCGCGAGCGTGCTGGCGACCCCGGTGGAGAACGTGACGGTCGACATCGGCAACAGCGAACTGCCGGATGCCCCGCTGGCCGGTGGCTCCTCCGGCACCGCCTCCTGGGGCTGGTCGGTGCACAAGGCGGCGGCCGGCCTCGTGCGGCAGCTCGGTGAGCGCACCGGACCGCTGGCCGACGGGGGAGTGACGGTCACCGCCGACACCGGGAGCGAGACGGCAGTCGAGTCCCCGTACGCCCGGCACGCCTTCGGGGCGCACTTCGCCGAGGTCGCCGTCGACAGCCGGACCGGCGAGGTCCGGGTACGCCGGATGCTCGGGGTCTTCGCCGCCGGACGCATCCTCAACTCCCGTACCGCACGCTCCCAGTTCATCGGCGGGATGACCATGGGCCTGGGCATGGCGCTGACCGAGTCCAGCACCATGGACCCGGTCTTCGGGGACTACACCGAGAGTGACCTCGCCTCCTACCATGTGCCGGCCTGCGCGGACGCGGTCGGCATCGAGGCGCACTGGATCGACGAGGAGGACCCGCATCTGAACCCGATGGGCAGCAAGGGCATCGGCGAGATCGGCATCGTCGGCGCGGCGGCGGCGATCGGCAACGCTGTCCGGCACGCCACCGGCGCCCGGCTGCGCACCCTCCCGCTCGCCCCGGACCGGCTGCTGCCGCACCTGCCCTGACGGCGGGCGCCGCCCGGCACCGCCGCCAGGGGCAAATGCGCAGGTCATCAGGGGTGCACGGCCGGATGTGTTGCGCAACCGGCTCTACCGGGTCACCCTATGGAGTGACCCAGAAGTGACATCCGCTCACTCTTTGCATTCGGGGGCCGTTCGTTCAACGGGGCGAAGCATGTGGGCCTCGATGTGAGGAGCCTCGACGATGACCGTTCCACTCGACCGGCACTATCTGGTCGAACTCCAGGTTTCGGCAGAGCGTGTGTCCCAGCTGCGGCGGATCATCGCCGCGCATCTCCGCCACTGGAGTCTCGAACTTCACATCCGGCCCGTGTGCCGTGCTGTGGAGGAGCTGCTGACCAATGTCCAGCGGCACGTCGGCGACGACAGCACCTGTGTCCTCCAACTCCGCTGGTCCGGACGGCACCTCACGGTCTCCGTCGCCGACAACGGTGCCGAAATGCCGAGGCTGCTCCACGAGGGCGGCGGCCTCAGCCGGGTGATGGCCCTCAGCGACAGCTGGGGCACCTGCCGGACAGCCGAGGGCAAGGTCGTCTGGTTCACCCGGTACGCGCAGGAGCCGCAGCACATCGCACTGGTGCCGCTCCCGCCGCTGCCCGGAGTCCGCGAATTCCGCCGTCCGCCCGCCGTGGTCACGGACTTCCCCGTGGCCGCACCCGCCCGGACCGACGCCCCCGCCCCCGCCCTCGTCTGAGACGCGCGGCACGGAGCGGTGCCGTGCGGCCGCCCGGCCGCTGCCCCGCACTCCGTACCGCAGCACCTCGCAGTCCTCCCGCCCGGCGCGGACCATGCGCACCGCACGTATGGTCCGCGCCGGGCGGGTACACGTGCGCCGGGCCCGCGTTGCGCCACCGCGCGCGACGCGGCACGGTCGGAGTACCGAGGCAAGGAGGCCACAGTCATGCCCATCGCGACGGTCAACCCCGCGAACGGCGAGACCCTCAGGACGTTCGACGCCCTGGGAGCGGACGAGATCGAGCGGCGGCTCGCCGCGGCGGACACCGCCTTCCGGGAGTACCGCACCACCGGGTTCGGCGAACGGTCCCGTCTGATGAACCGGGCCGCGGACCTCCTCGACGAGGACCAGCAGGACATCGCCCGCACCATGACCCTGGAGATGGGCAAGCCGGTCGGGGCGGCCCGCGCGGAGGCCGCGAAATGCGCGAAGGCCATGCGCTGGTACGCGTCCCACGCCCAGGGACTCCTCGCCGACGAGCACCCCGCACCCGCCGACGTCGAGGACTCCGGCGCCTCCCGCGCCTACGTCCACTACCGCCCGCTGGGCACCGTGCTCGCCGTGATGCCATGGAACTTCCCGCTCTGGCAGGTCGTACGGTTCGCGGCCCCCGCCCTCATGGCGGGCAACACCGGGCTGCTGAAGCACGCGTCCAACGTGCCGCAGACCGCGCTCTACCTGGGCGACCTGTTCCGCCGGGCCGGATTCCCGGAAGGCTGCTTCCAGACCCTGCTGGTGGGATCCGCAGCGGTCGAGGCGATCCTGCGCGACCGCCGGGTGGCCGCGGCCACCCTGACCGGCAGCGAACCGGCCGGCCGCGCGGTCGCGGCCGTCGCGGGCGACGAGGTGAAGCGGACCGTCCTGGAACTGGGCGGCAGCGACCCGTATCTCGTCCTGCCCTCGGCCGACGTCGCCAGGGCGGCCCGCACCGCCGTCACCGCCCGGGTCCAGAACAACGGACAGTCCTGCATCGCCGCCAAGCGGTTCATCGTGCACACCGAGGTGTACGAGGAGTTCGCCGAACGCTTCACCGTGGGCATGCGCGACCTGACCGTCGGCGACCCGCTCCAGGAGTCCACCGACGTCGGCCCGCTCGCCAGCGAGCAGGGCCGCACCGACCTGGAGGAACTCGTCGACGACGCCGTACGGCAGGGCGCGAGCGCCCTGTGCGGCGGCGGCCGGCCCGAGGGGCTGGAGGGCGGTCTGGAACACGGCTGGTTCTACGCCCCCACCGTCCTTGCCGGCATCACACCCGCCATGCGGATCCACCACGAGGAGACCTTCGGCCCCGTCGCCTCGCTCTACCGGGTGAACAGCCTCGACGAGGCGGTGGACCTCGCCAACGACACCCCCTTCGGGCTCAGCTCCAACGTATGGACCCGCGACCCCGAGGAGAGCCGACGCTGCATCCGCGATCTGGAGGCGGGCGGGGTCTTCTTCAACGGGATGACGGCCTCGCACCCCGCGCTGCCGTTCGGCGGGGTGAAGCGCTCCGGCTACGGACGTGAGCTGGCCGGACACGGCATCCGAGAGTTCTGCAACGCCACGACCGTCTGGTACAGCCCCGAGCTGCGGTGACCGCGTCCCCAGCCCCCGGCCCTGTCCCGCCCGCTGAGAGGTGACCATGAGCGACGCCCCACCGACCCCACCGACCACCTGCCCGTCCGACGAAGAGATCTCCGCGCTCGACGCCCACTGGCGGGCGGCCAACTACCTGGCCGTCGGCCAGATCTACCTGATGGCCAACCCGTTGCTGACCCGGCCGCTCGCCCCCGAGCACATCAAGCCCAGGCTGCTCGGCCACTGGGGCACCTCGCCGGGGCTCAACCTCGTGTACACGCACCTCAACCGCGTCATCGCCGCGCGCGGTATCCCCGCGCTGTGCGTCTGGGGCCCCGGCCACGGCGGCCCCGCCGTACTCGCCAACTCCTGGCTCGAGGGCAGCTACTCGGAGACGTACCCCGATGTGAGCAGGGACGCGGCGGGCATGGGGGCACTGTTCAAGCAGTTCTCCTTCCCCGGCGGCGTGCCCAGCCACGTCGCACCCGAGACCCCCGGCTCCATCCACGAGGGCGGCGAACTCGGCTACTCCCTCGCCCACGCCTACGGCGCCGCCCTCGACCACCCGGACCTGCTCGTCACCTGCGTCATCGGCGACGGCGAGGCGGAGACCGGACCGCTCGCCGGCTCCTGGCACGCCAACAAGTTCCTCGATCCGGTCCACGACGGAGCCGTCCTGCCGGTCCTCCACCTCAACGGCTACAAGATCGCCAACCCGACGGTGCTCGCGCGCCTCCCCGAGGGCGAGCTCGACGCCCTGCTGCGCGGCTACGGGCACGAACCGCTGTACGTGCAGGGCGACGACCCCCTCACCGTGCACCGGGCGATGGCCGCCGCGATGGACCGGGCCGTCGACCGCATCGGCGAGCTCCAGGTGGCCGCCCGGACCGGTGGCGACACCGCACGCCCGCTCTGGCCCATGATCGTGCTGCGCACCCCGAAGGGGTGGACCGGCCCCGCCGAGGTGGACGGAGTGCCCGTCGAGGACACCTGGCGCGCCCACCAGGTCCCGCTGCCCGGGGTCCGCGAGAATCCGGCCCACCTGCGTCAGCTGGAGGAGTGGCTGCGCTCCTACCGGCCCGAGGAACTCTTCGACGCCGAAGGGCGCCCCTCGGCCCAGGTCCTCGCCTGTGTGCCCGGGGGCACGGCCCGGCTCGGCTCCAGCCCGTACGCCAACGGCGGGCTGCTCCTGCGCGACCTGCCCGTTCCGCCGCTCGACGGCCACGGGGTCCGGGTGGACCGGCCGGGCACCGTCCTGCACGAACCGACCCGGGTGCTCGGCGGTCTGCTGGAGGCCGTCATGGCGGCCACCGCGGACCGCAGGGACTTCCGGGTCGTCGGCCCCGACGAGACGGCCTCGAACCGGCTCGACGCCCTCTACGAGGCCACCGGAAAGGCCTGGCAGGCCCGGACGCTGCCCACCGACGAGCATCTCTCCCGCGACGGCCGCGTCATGGAGGTCCTCTCCGAGCACCTGTGCCAGGGATGGCTGGAGGGCTATCTGCTCACCGGCCGGCACGGACTGTTCTCCTGCTACGAGGCGTTCGCCCACATCGTCGACTCGATGGTCAACCAGCACATCAAATGGCTGCGGACCTCGCGCCGGCTGCCGTGGCGCCGCCCCATCGCCTCCCTCAACTACCTCCTCACCTCGCACGTCTGGCGCCAGGACCACAACGGCTTCTCGCACCAGGACCCGGGCTTCGTCGACCACATCCTCAACAAGAGCCCCGAGGTCGTCCGCGTCTATCTGCCCCCGGACACGAACACCCTGCTGTCCGTGGCCGACCACGCGCTGCGCAGCCGCGACTACGTCAACGTGATCGTGGCCGGCAAGCAGCCGAGCCTCGACTGGCTCACCCTCGACCAGGCCCGTGCGCACTGCGCGCGAGGTGCCGGGGTCTGGGAGTGGGCGGGTACGGAGGACGGCAGCCGCGAGCCCGATGTGGTGCTCGCCTGCGCCGGGGACGTACCCACCCTGGAGATCCTGGCCGCGGCCGGTCTGCTGCGGCGCCACCTGCCCGAGCTGGCGGTGCGGGTGGTGAACGTCGTCGACATGGCCCGGCTCATGCCGCACGGCGAGCATCCGCACGGGATGCCGGACTCCGAGTACGACGCCCTCTTCACCCGCGACAAGCCGGTGATCTTCGCGTACCACGGCTATCCCTGGCTGATCCACCGGCTGGCCTACCGCCGCACCGGCCACGCCCAGCTGCACGTCCGGGGCTACAAGGAGGAGGGCACGACCACCACGCCCTTCGACATGGTGGTCCGCAACGACCTCGACCGCTACCGGCTGGTCATGGACGTCATCGACCGGGTCCCGGGCCTCGGCGTGCGTGCCGTGGCGGTGCGTCAGGCGATGTCCGACACCCGCACCCGCCACCACGCCTGGATCCGCGAGCACGGCACGGATCTGCCCGAGGTGGCCGACTGGACCTGGGAGGGCTGAGGCCCGCGCAGCGCGCGGCAGGGCCGGGACGGATGCGCCGTCCGGGCCCTGCCGTACGCAAGGGGTCAGCGGCCGACGGCTCGGGCCAGCTGGGCCTTCGTCATCGATGAACGCCCCTTGACGTTCTTGTGCTTCGCCTCTTCGTAGAGCTGGTCGCGGGTGGGGCCCTGCGCGCCGCTGTGCGAGCGCAGACCGCCGCGCCGGGAGGGCGAGATGTCCTCGGTCGACGTACGGCTCGCGGTCCTGGACTCGCCGGAACGGGCGCGCTCCTTGTTGACCGTCCGGGCCGCGATCTCCTCGGCCCGGTCCTCACCGACCCCGCGCTCCTGGGCGGACTCCTTGATGTGCTCGTACTGCCGTGCCCGCTTGGGACTCGATCCGCGTGGCATCGTGTGCTCTCCTCTCACCCGGGCTCCGTCCCGGACTCTGCGTGCGGGGCCTTCAGTAGCGCAGCGCCGCCGCGATCCGCCCGTGCTCCTTGAGCGAGTCGTCCGCGAGGAACACCACGTCCGCGCCGCTGTCCAGCGCCGCCTCGACCAGCTCGTCGACGATGTCCTCGCGGACCTTCTCGTCCGCCGGGTCAGCGGCGTCCCCGCTCACCGGCTCAAGGTGCTCCTCAGTGACCCGGACCGTCTGCTGGTAGTGCTCCTCCACCGCCACCAGACCGGCGCGCGCCTCCCGTACGGCGGCCCAGACCTCGTCGAGACCGCCGGCGAAGGCGCGACGGCCGCGCGCCTCGTCCAGCTTGCCGTCGATCTCGGCGGCGAACCGCTTCTGGCGGGCCTCCAGCGCCGGCTGCAGTTCGCTGAGCAGATCACTGGGCGTCGTATCGGCGGGCGCGCCCTTGGTGACCCGCCCGGCCGCCGCCCCGGTGCTCTCGCCGACCTCGTCCAGCAGCGCGAGGGCGGGGGCGAGGCCGACCAGGTACAGCGGGCGCGGATCCGTGGCCAGGACCCCGCGCAGCTTCTCGTCCACCGTGCGCAGGAACTGACGGGTCTCCTCGTCGCTGAAGGTGCTCGGGGTGTCGCCGATCCGCTCCTCGCGCTGTGGGTTGGGCGCTTCGCGCGGAGCCGTCAGCGGGAAGCCGCCGATGTGCTCCTCGTGCGCGGCGTCCGCCGTGCCGCTGAACAGCGACGCGTGGTCGGCGGAGACGGTGAGCGCCCAGAACGGCCGGGCCTGGGCCTTCGCGGCGACCAGGTTGCGGGTGAGGTAGGTGTCGCTCAGCACCACTCGTTCGGGCGCGGTGCGGGGAAGCTGCCAGATCTGGTACTCGTCCGCCGTCGCCAGGACGACCAGCGAATCCAGGGCCCGGCGCGGATCGATCTCGGCGACCGCCCGGTCGAGCTGCTGCTTGATGGCGGTCCGGAGTTCCCGGTCGACCTGAGGGTCGGCGTCGAGCCGGTTTCCCGCCGCGGCGACCAGATTGCGCAGCCGGACGGCGTCCTGCGCGTTCTCGGGTGCGCGACGGTGCGTCGGCATGGTCAGGGACAGGGCGGGATAGGGCTTGGCCGCCCGGAGCTCCTGCAAGAGGCCGGCGGTCAGGGCATCCGTGTCCATCTGTTCCCTCCCGGGGACTTGGCGTGCTGCCGTGCGAAGCGGGTGATTCGACGAGTCAATTCATACCTTTTCATCCTAATATGGGCGAGTTGGTGCTCCCGGCTCCAGGAGGTAGGTGCGATGTCCACGCTCACCGTGTGGAAGTTCCAGTCCGCCGAAGGCGCGGAGGCCGTGGAGGCGACGCTGATCTCCCTTCAGAAGGAGGGGCTGATCAAGATCCTGGACGCGGCGGTGGTGAGCTGGCCCTCGGACCGGTCGAAGCCGCGGACGAAGCAGCTGCACAACCTGGTCGGCGCGAGTGCGCTCAGCGGCACGTTCTGGGGAATGCTCTTCGGGCTGATCTTCCTGATGCCGCTGCTGGGTGCCGCCATCGGCGCGGCCGCCGGGGCGCTCGGCGGAAAGCTGGCCGATGTCGGCATCGACGACGATTTCATCGCCGAGGTCAAGGAGAAGGTCACGCCGGGGACTTCGGCGCTGTTCCTCCTCACGATGAACGAGGTGCCCGAGCGCATCAGTCGAGCGCTCCCGGACGGCGGCGCCGAGCTGCTCCACAGCAATCTGGACAGCGGGAGCGAGGCCCGGCTCCGCGACGTCTTCGGGGACGACGCGGTATGACCCCGGGGAGGCTCCCGTCCTCCCGCCACCTGCCGGCCCTTTGCCTTCGTACCCCTTCCTCAGTTCCCCCTTCCTTTCGTGCCCCTCCCTTCGTACTTCCGAGCAGACGGAGCGTCCGTGAACCAGACCAGCCCCGTGCGGCGCGCCCTCGGCGGCCGTGCAGCCCGCAGCCTGACCCCGGCCCTCCTGGCCGCGTTGATCGTCGCCGGGACCGCCGCCTGCGGCAGCTCCGACACCTCCTCGCAGGGCACGGCCCAGAGCACCCGTACGGTCTCCGCGGCACCGGCCGCGTCCCCGAAGGCCACGGAGAGCCAACGCACCCAGCGGGAGTTCGCGGCCTCGGTGTCCGCCGAGACGGAGCGCAACCGGCAAAAGGCCGTCGCCATGCTCAAGGGTGTGAAGGGGAAGGGCAACGCGGTCAAGGACGTCTCCGTCAGAGGCCTCGCGGTCGAGCCCTCCGAACAGTTCCGCAGCGCCCTCGTCCGGGTGACCAACCCCACCGACAAGGCGGCCTTCTACGCGGTCAAGGTGGAGTTCGTCGACTCCTCCGACAAGGTCCTGGACTCCGTGGTGCTCGGCTTCGCCGACGCCCCGTCCGGCCGTCCGGTCAGCCAGCACGCCAACAGTCGCAAGGCCGCGGGCGTCAAGACGTTCCCGCGGATCGCCCAGGCCGAGCGCGGCTGACGGCCGGTCGGTGAACGCCGCCGACGCGGTCACGGACGCCCTGCGCGAACTGCACACCCGGTTCGCCGGCCTTCGCGACGGCCGGCTCGCCGACTACATCCCCCAGCTGGCTCTGGCCGACCCCGACGCGTTCGGGCTGGCCCTGATCAGCATGGACGGCCACCGCTACAGCGCGGGTGACGTCGAGGTGCCTTTCACCGTGCAGTCCGTGTCGAAGCCGTTCGTCTACGCCCTGTCCCTGTCCGTGGTCGGACTCGACGAGGTGGGCCGCTGGGTCGGCGCCGAGCCCAGCGGCGAGGCGTTCAACGCCATCAGCCTGGAACCGGGCACCGGACGTCCCGCCAACGCCATGGTCAACGCCGGCGCCATCGTCACCACCGCTCTGGTCCCCGACACCCGGGACGTCCCGAGATTCGACCGGATCCTCGACTACCTGAGCCGCTTCGCCGGCCGGCAGCTGGACGTCGACGAGCAGGTGTACGCCTCCGAGGCGCTCACCGGTGACCGCAACCGCGCCCTGGCGTATCTGATCCGCAGCGCGGGGCCGCTGCCCGTGGACCCGGTGGCGGCCGTGGAGACGTACTTCCGTCAGTGCGCGGTACGGGTCACGGCGCTGGACCTCGCCGCGATGGCGGCGACCCTGGCCAACGGCGGAGTCAACCCGGTCACCGGGGACGCGGTGGTGCCGGAGCCCGTTGCCGCCCACGTCCTCGCCGTGATGGCGACATGCGGGATGTACGACGCCTCGGGCGACTGGCTGCTCCGGGTGGGGCTGCCGGCCAAGAGCGGGGTGTCCGGCGGTCTGATCGCCGCCGGACCCGCCCGGTTCGGCCTGGCGACGTACAGCCCGCTCCTCGACCCGGCCGGGACCTCCGTGCGGGGGCACCTCGCGCTCGGCGCGCTGTCGGAGCGGTTCGGGCTGCACCTCATGCACAATCCGGCCCTGGCGGGCTCCACCGTCACCCTGGTCACCACGGCCGACGATCTGCCCTCCGCGCCGACGGGGGAGCGGGAACGCGCCCGCCGTGAGCGGGTGGCGGTGGTCGCGGCCCAGGGTGCGCTGGACTTCACCGCGGCCGAGCGGGTGCTGTACGCCCTGGATGAGTCGGGCCCGCAGGAGACGGCCGCCGTGGTGCTGGATCTGCGCCGGGTGACGGACATCGACACGGCGGCCCGGGCGATGCTGAACAGCGGACTGGCCCGGCTCACGGGCAGCGGCCGCCGCACCGCCGTCGCCGACCCGGCGGACCGCCTCGTGGAACAGGGAGCCGCCGCCGCCGGGGCTCCGCGGTACTTCGCCTCCCGCGAGGAAGCCGTGAACTGGTGCGCGACGCGGCGGACCGGCTGAGGCACGCTGCGCAGCCGGGTGCTCACCCGGCGGCGCAACGCAGTCCGTCTACCAGATGGCGTCCACCCATTCGGGGTGGTCGACGAACGGATTCCGGTTGTGCTGGTACTGGTCGAATATGACGTCGTTGCGCCGCTTCTCGAAGGTGTCCGGCGGGTCCTCCTGGCTCCACGCCTTCAGCACGGAGAGCCGGCCGATGTTCGGGGCGGAGCCGTTCGACACCTGGTCGTTGGGTTCGAGATCGGCGAAGGAGTCGTCGCCCTCGTACCGCACCGCCATGTAGAGGATCATGCGCGCGACGTCGCCCTTGACGGCATCGCGCGGTTCGAAGGAGTCGCTGTCGGTGTAGTTGCCGGGCGCCCCGCTCACCTCGCTGCCGCCGTTGTCGAAGTCCTTGTTGCCGCGAATGGAGTTGACCGACACGTCCGCCGGGCGCAGATGGTGGATGTCGGTGCCCGGTCCGGTGGCCGTGCCGAAGTCGCCGTGCGACTTGGCCCAGACGTGCTCCCGGTTCCACTGGTCGGTGCCGCCGCCGTTGTCGCTCTTGGGCTCGGAGCGGCCGGAGTAGAGAAGGATCACGTTCGAGGAGTTCGACGGGTCCTCGTCCGTGTCCTTGAGCGCGTCCCAGACCTGGCTGTAGGTGAGTGTGGACTGGTCGCTGATGATCATGTGCAGGGCGCCCTTGAGCGCGGTGCCGGTCTTGCCGAGCGCGTCCTGGTAGTACGTGTCGTCCAGCGCACCGAGCGGGGTGGCGGCGGCCGCCGGGGCCCTCGGGGTGTCTGCAGGTGCGGCGGCCGCGGTGCCGGTGAGCACCGCGAAGGCGGCGAGAGTGGCCAGCAGCGGGCGCCGGCAGGGAAGATGACGACGGGACATGTGGGGTGTCCTCTCCGGAAATACGGGCACCGCGGCGCCGACTCAGGGTGGGGGGAGCGGCTCCGCGGTGGTCGTGTGATACGTGGTCAGCGGGAGCCTTCCACACGCACCGTGACCCGGGTGTGAACGCTGCGTACCTATCATGTGCAGGTCAAGTGAGGGCCGGTTCCGGGCCGGGCGGACGATTCTGCCGGGTATCGGATGCGCCCCCGTCGGCGCGGGGCGAGAATTGCCGCAAGGACGAGGAGGCGGCATGAGTGACGAGCCCGAATCCGTATCCGCATCGCGGGGCGTGACCCCCGACGGCCTCTTGCACACCGGCGCGAGCGACGATCCGTCGCCCGAGGACCTGGTGCTCGCCTCCGGGCGGGACCTGACCCCACAGACCCTTGAGTGGGCGCGCCTCAGACTGGCCAGGGAGGGGCGGGCGGCCATCGACAAGCAACTGCCGTAGCCGCCGTCGGGCGCCGGGCCAGGGGGAGTACGGACGCTCCTCGCCGTCACCGCGGCCGGAAGTGTTCGGGTGTCTCCCGCTGCTCGGTTAGCCTGAACGCACAATGAACCGTTTGACGACGTCAGGGGCCGGTTACGAACTCGCCCGATTCCCCGAGGACCCCCGCGACCCTTTCCGTGCCTGGGACGCGGCCGACGAATACCTGCTGCGGCACCTGGAAGGGGCCGACGGAGCCGACCCGGTCGACCTGTCCGGCAGTGTCGTCGTGGTCGGCGACCGCTGGGGCGCGCTGAGCACGGTGCTGGCCGGCCACCGTCCCGTACAGATCACCGACTCCTACCTCGCGCAGCGGGCGACAGCGGCGAATCTGGAACGCAACGGGGCCGACGCGGACGCCGTACGTTTGCTGTCCGTGCGCGACACCCCGCCGGAACGGATCGACGTCCTGCTCGTACGGGTGCCCAAGAGCCTCGCGCTCCTGGAGGACCAGCTGTACCGGCTCGCGCCCGCCGTCCACCCCGGCACCGTCGTCATCGGCACCGGGATGGTGAAGGAGATCCACACCTCCACCCTCAAACTGTTCGAGCGCATCATCGGTCCCACCCGCACCTCGCTCGCGGTCAAGAAGGCCCGGCTCATCCACTGCACACCTGACCCCGCCCCCGTCCGCGCGCCCAGCCCCTGGCCCCACCGCTACGAGCTGCCCGACGACGTCGGGGCCGTCGCGGGGCGGACCGTCACCAACCACGCCGGGATCTTCTGCGCGGAGCGGCTCGACATCGGCACCCGCTTCTTCCTGAAGCACCTGCCGGCGCGCAGTGGCCCCGAGCGGGTCGTCGACCTCGGCTGCGGGAACGGGGTACTCGGGCTGTCCGCCGCACTCGCCAACCCCGAGGCCGCGGTCACCTTCATCGACGAGTCGTACCAGGCGGTCGCCTCGGCCGAGGCGACCTTCCGGGACAACACCGACGCCGGTGCCGAGGCCCGTTTCGTGGTCGGCGACGGCCTGGCCGGCACCGCGCCCGCGAGCGTCGACCTGGTCCTCAACAATCCGCCCTTCCACTCGCACCAGGCCACCACGGACGCGACCGCCCGGAACATGTTCCACGGCGCACGCGCCGCACTGCGCCAGGGCGGCGAGCTGTGGGTCGTGGGCAACAGGCATCTCGGCTACCACACCCAGCTGCGCCGGACGTTCGGCAACTGCACCACGGTGGCGGGCGACCCCAAGTTCGTGGTGCTGCGCGCCGTCAAACGCTGACTTCCGACTGCCGGGGTTCCGTGCCCCTTCCGGATTCTTGCAACACGTTCTACTGTGTGCGCCGCCGCACACGGGCGACGCGACCGCGAGACTCCTGGAGGGGCCGTGCACCTCGAATACACGCCTGAGCAGCAGCAGTTGCGCACCGAACTGCGCACATACTTCGCCGCCCTGGTCCCCGACAACGCCTACGCGCGCTACGCCGACCCCATGGCGCAGAAGCGCTTCTACCGGGAGACCATCCGGCGCCTGGGCGCCGTCGGCTGGCTCGGCGTCGGCTGGCCCACGGAGTACGGCGGGCGCGGCCTGTCACCGATGGAGCAGTTCATCTTCTTCGACGAGGCCGCGCAGGCCGGCGTACCGCTGCCGCTGATGGCCCTCAACACCGTCGGCCCGACGATCATGCAGTTCGGCACCGACGAACAGAAGGCCTACTTCCTGCCCAAGGTCCTCGCCGGGGAGATCGACTTCGCGATCGGCTACAGCGAACCCGACGCGGGCACCGACCTCGCCGCCCTGAAGACCCGGGCGGTACGAGACGGCGACACGTACGTGGTCAACGGACAGAAGATCTGGACGACCAACGGCGACACCGCCGACTGGGTCTGGCTCGCCGCCCGTACCGACCCAAAGGCCCCGCCGCACAAGGGCATCACCATGCTCCTGGTCCCGACCTCCGACCCCGGCTACTCCTGCACCCTGATCAACACCCTCGCCTCGCACGACACCACCGCCAGCTACTACGAGAACATCCGCGTCCCGGTCTCCCGCCGGGTCGGCGAGGAGAACAAGGGCTGGCGGCTCATCACCAACCAGCTCAACCACGAACGCGTCACCCTCGCCGCCCACGGCACCATGGCTATCCGCGCCCTGCACAACGTCCGCCGCTGGGCCGCCGACACCAAACTCGCCGACGGCCGCCGCGTCATCGACCTCGGCTGGGTCCGCGCCCGCCTCGCCCGCACCCACACCCGGCTAGACGCCATGAAACTCCTCAACTGGCAGATGGTGTCGGCCGTCCAGCGCAACACCCTCACGCCGCAGGACGCCTCCGCCGTCAAGGTCTACGGCTCCGAGGCGCGCCGCGACGCCTACGCCTGGCTCATGGAGGTCGTCGGCTCGGCCGGACCGCTCAAGGAGGGCTCGGCCGGCGCTGTGCTGCACGGCGAACTCGAACGCGGATACCGGTCCGCCGTCATCTTCACGTTCGGCGGGGGGAACAACGAGATCCAGCGGGAAATCATCTCGTGGATCGGCCTCGGAATGCCGCGCGTACGGCGCTGACCGCGTGTGACGAGGATTTTCGGCCGGCACGGAGGATGGGCAGCTGGCACCGGGCAGAACGCGCCGTACTGACAGGTCTGCATCCACTCCCGGCTCAAGTCCTGTCCGGCCTCCGAGGTCGCCTCGATGATCAAGGGCGTGCCGCGGCACTGCACCGGCACGGAAGTGCACCGGACCTGTCCATCAGGGCGACGGTGCCCGGCCCGCGCACCTTGCCGGGAGAGGCAGCCGTAACCCCGGCGTGACACCCGGGCTCCGGGCCTCGCCGGTGCCGACGGGCCGTGGGTGCGGCAGCCGTCGGACTTCCGGGCCGCCCACCGGCGGGAGAGCGAACGGCGGGCGGCCCGGTCGGGTGCGGTCAGGGAGCGAGCACGACCGTCTTTCCGGGCAGCCGCCCGGCCCCGGCGTCCTCATGCACGGCGGCCAGTTCGGACACCGGGCGGTGGGCGGCGACATGGACCCGGAGCTTGCCGGCATCCACCTTGGCGACCAGCTCGGTGAGCTGGGCCCCGTCGCTGCGGACCCACAGGCTTGCGCTGCGCACCCCCCGGGCGGGGTCCTCCGGAATCGGGCCGGCTGTGCTGGCGGCGACCCCGCCGTCGGCAACGTAGTTCGTCAGCTGCGCGAGCTCCTCCGGGGAGACGCGCACATGGTTCACCACGGCCTGGAACGGACCGCCCACGGCGGCCGGGCCCGCGGCGAGGGAGAGGGGGCCGACGACCCGGTCCGCGCCGTAGCCCTCAAGGCGGGCGGCGTGCTGCGGCGCGTCCACAGCGGTGACGTGCGCTCCCGCGTCGACGGCGAGCTGCACCACGAGGCTGCCCACCGCGCCCCCCGCCCCGTTGACCAGGACGGTCTGACCGGGTTTCAGTTGGGCGAGTTCGAACGCCGTCTGCCAGGCCGCCAGGCCGGTCAGCGGCAGCGCCGCGGCGTCGGCCAGCTGGGTCGTCCGGGGCGCCGGGGCCAGGGACTCGGCCGGGGCGAGCACGTACTCGGCGGCGCCACCGGCGGAGTCGAGGGGCAGCATCGCCACGACCCGGTCGCCGACCTCCAGGCCCTCTATGTCCGCGCCGAGTTCAGCGACGGTGCCCGCCAGGTCGATCCCCGGCACGTACGGGAGAGTGATCGGGATCATCTCGGCCAGGACACCGGCCCGGATGTGGTCGTCGACCGGGTTGAACGATGTGGCCGCCACCCGCACCAGCACCTGCCCGGTGCCGGGGACCGGACGGTCGACGTCCTCGTAGCGCAGGACCTCGCTGCTGCCGAACTCATGGAAACGCATTGCCTTCATGGCACTTTCCTCCAGGGTGATTGATGTCGTCGCCGACGGATGAGGCGATCAGGCGGGAAGGTGAAGCACCTCGGGGCGCTCAGGTCAGCCGCACCGACCGGGTGGAGTTGCCCATCACCATGCGGTTGATGGCACTCACGGCGCTGCCGGGGTCATCGGCGGCGCCGACGGCGAGCAGCAGCGGGACGAAGTGGTCAGCCGTCGGATGGGCGACCGTGGCACCGGGCGCCTTGTTGCGGTAGTCGGTGAGGGCGTCGGCGTCGCCCCGGGTGAGGGCGTCAACAGCCCATTCGTCGAAGGCCGTGGTGTCGGCGGCGAGCTCCGGCCGGCGGAAGACGGCGAAGCTGTGCGTCATGAAGCCCGAGCCGAGAACGAGGATGCCCTCTTCGCGCAGGGGCCGCAGGCGTGTCCCGAGCTGGAGCAGAGCGCTGGGGTCGAGGCTGGGCATCGACAGCTGCACGACCGGGACATCGGCCGCGGGGTACATGGCCATGAGCGGGATGAAGGCGCCGTGGTCGAGGCCGCGGTCGGCGAACTCGTGCACCGGCGTCCGGCCCAGCAGGCCCGTGAGTCGCCGAGCCAGGTCGCCGGCGTCCGGGGTCGCGTAGGGAAGGGTCTTGTAACGGGGGTGGAAGCCGCTGAAATCGTAGTGGAGCGGGGCGCCGGCCGAGGCTCGGGACATCGCGGCCGGTGCCCGTTCCCAGTGGGCCGAGACGACGACGGCGGCCCGGGGTTTGGGCATCGACCGGGCCCAGTCGAAGAGGTCGTTGAGCCACTGCGGATCGTCGAGGGTGAACGGGGCACCGTGGCTGACGAAGAGGCTGGGCAGGGAACCGTCGGAGGGGTTCCACACCCGATGCTCGCGCGCCTGTGGCAGGACCCGGGCAAGGAGGTCGTCATATGCCGCGGCTGGTGTGCGCGACGGGAAGGGGGAAGTCAGGCCGTCAGGGGAGGTCCGGCTGCTCGTGGTGGTCGTCGAAATCAGCTCCTTCACTTGCCCCGGCAAGTATTTTTACTTGCCGGGGCAAGTCGAAAGGTAGCCCGCCAAGGGTTGCCTGGGCAAGTGACGTGAGTTGCCCGGGCAAGTATGATGGGGCTTATGGACACCCAGTCACCCTGGCTCGACGACGACCAGCAGGACCTGTGGCAGGCGCTGCTCACGGTCGTCATCGCCCTCCCGGCGGCCCTCGACCGCCAGCTGCAGCGAGACGCCGGCATCTCCAACTTCGAGTACGGGGTGCTGGCCCAGCTGTCCATGGCCGACGAGGCCACGATGCGGCTCAGCGAACTGGCCAGGGTCTGCGACAGCACCCAGCCCCGCCTGTCGAAGGTGATGGACCGCTTCGAAGCCCGCGACTGGGTCGCCCGCCGACCCGACCCCAGCGACGGTCGATACACCCTCGCTGCCCTGACCGACGCCGGTCGGCAGAAGCTCGTCGAGAGCGCACCGGAGCACGTCGCGCAGGTGAAGCGGCTCGTGTTCGATCCGCTCAGCGCCGCCCAGCGCCGCCACCTCGGGGCCGCACTCACCCACATCGCCGCTACCGTGCGCCGGGAAGCCGAAGGAGGCTGAGCGCCGACCTCGGGAGGGGGCTTCCGGTCAGCTCCGCGACGCCAGTGATGCGGTGCATGGCGAAGGTGTGGACCTCGTCGGAGGTGGCGGTACGCCGTGGCGAAACCGCGCTCCACCCGGATCGGGGCGGTGGCACGCCGGCCGGCGTTGCCCTCGGTGCCGACGAAGCCGATCCTCACCGCGCCGTCGGCGCCGAGGGCATCCGTCCGGGGCAGGGTGAGGGCCTCGGCCGCGGGGGAGCAGCCCGTCTCGACCGCGAGCTGTTCAACGTCACCAAGCTGGTCGAGTGCGGCTACGACGACGCGCACCGCCCCGCCGTTCCCTTGATCGCGACCTACTCGGGCGCGCCGGGCAAGGCCGGCAAGGCGCTCGAGGAGGCGGCGCCTGCCACGCCATTGTCAAGGATCCCGGATCGTGCCGTCCGGAGCCGTTGACCTTCCTCCGGTACGACCTGGACCTGGGGCTGGACAACACGGCACAGATCCTCGGCCTGTCGCTGACCGGCCTCACCGACCACGCGATCGCCACCCTGCCGCGCACTTCGCTGCGAACGGTGCAGCGCCGGATCCGGCACCTGATGGACACAGCAGAAGTGCGGAATCGCATACAGCCGGGCTTCCATGCGGCACGGCTGGGCTGGCTCGAAGCTCCGTCGTCGTCGGACCAGCGGACCGAAGCGGTCGGCCGCGCCTGCGCGGACATCATCTGACAGTCGCCGAAATCCACCACGGTGGTCCTCCGGCCGCCCGATCCGCCGCCGGACCTGCTCACACACGAAGCCGGAGGTGATCCCGGACGGCCGGTCCGCTGCGCACCACATCCGTCGATCCCGCACCAGAGGAACGTACTTTCAGGGAGACGTCGCGGCCCGATCGGACTCGCTACGTTCTGTGCTACCGAGACCATGCAGGTCAGCCTGCCTGAGCACCGCTCAGTCCGGCACCAGAACCGCGTCCGGGCCCTCACGGACAATCGTGCCCATTTCATCTGTTACCAACTGCGGACAAGAATTGGGTGAACAACTCCGGCCCGAGTGCCGTCTCACGGGGTGCACTGAACAGCAGATCCGGCCGGACGTCCTGCGGGAGCAGTCCCAGGCGCAGGTGCCGCATCCCGATATCCCATGGAGGCTTCGATCATGACCACTCGCCGTGCCGCCCGTGCCGCCCGTGCCGCCCGTACCGCCGGTCTGGTGGCCGTCGCCGCCGCTGCGGCACTCTCGCTGACCGCCTGCCAGAGCGGGGGCAACGCCGCAGCCGCCGGCTCGGGGCAGAACGTCTCCGGCTCCGCCTCCCTCTCCACCGGCAACGGTGGCGCGCCCAGCGGCGCCGAGACCGGCTCGGGCAAGGCCAGGACCAGCGCCGAACAGGTCCGCAGCAGCGTGCATACCGGGACGCCCGCCGCACATCGCGCCAGCGCACCGGCCGTGACGGTCAAGGCGGCGTCCCCGGTTCGAACCCAGACCCTGGCCGACGGCAGCAAGGCCGAGATCTACGAGCTCGGTGAACAGCACTACCGCCTCAAGATCGTCAGCCGGGGTTCGGTTCTGGCCACGCTGGAGACGAAGGGGCACGACGCCGGGCTCGACGCCAACGACATGTTCGTCGTACTCACGCTGGGTGGCGAGGTCCATTCCTGGATGGGAGGTGGACACTCCGGACCGGGGACCTTCAAGCTCGCGGGCGGTTGGACGGCGAAGGTCACCAAGATCGGCGAACTGAGGTACCGCGCGCAGATCCTCGGCAACGAGGGCGCGGTGGAGGCCACGCTGGAGACGAAGGGGCACGATGTCGGGCTCGACGCCAACGCCGTATACATCGTGCTCAGCGCCGGCGGTGTGATCAGCTCCCACGGGTAGGCGCCTGCCCGGCCGCGCAGCGGCCTCACCCCGGGCCGGGCCGGACCGAGACCGGCTCAGGCGATCCAGTACAGCGAGGGCCCGCTGATCCGGCGTGGTCGGCAGACACTCCCACCGCCCTGCGAAAAGGCTTCGGCCGCGTGGGCGGGGGGCGATACTGGTCGTGACAGTCGTCCGCCGCCGGGACGGCCCCCGATGCGGGCCCGGCCGGCGGGGGCGCACCTTTGTCGATGTCTCCGAGGGGAGCCGTTCATGACCACGGCGAAAGACCTGTTCACCATCGCCATGGACCCTGGGCTGAAGCATTCCGTGGGACAGGGTGACCTGTCGCTCGCACTCGCGGGAGCCGAGCTGATCGATCTCATCGGTGCGGGAGCGGTCGCCGTGGACGGCGACCGCATCGTGCCGGGTGCACCGGTGGCGCCGGACGATCGGCTCATGGGCGAGGCTGCGGAAGGGCTCACCCGGCAGGCGCCCTACGAGCGGATCGAGGACTGGCTGTGGCGCCGGGGCCGAGACCTCTCGGCCGCGTACCAGGCCGCCCTGGAGGAGGACGGTGAGCTGACGCACAAGCGAAGCGGCCGGCTGTCCTTCGGTCCGGAACGGATGGAAGCGACCGACACACCCGCGCGCCGCCGGGCAGTCGACCGCTGGGAGGAGCAGGAACCCGTCCTGACCGCCCTCGCCTCGGTCGTGGGCATCGACGGCGAACGATCCGACGATGAGCCCGGCTTCGATGACGAGCCCGGCTTCGATGACGAGGCGGTGACGACCGTGGTGGCGATCGTCCATGACGCGGTGATGGAGCTGGAGGCCGTACGCCAGAGGCGGTCCATCGAGAACGCGGCCTTCGCCAATCTCTGGCGTGGACCGTGAGCCGGGTGCGGGTGCGCGGTCGAGTCCGACAGTGGAGGTGAACGGCCGCCCGGCTGCCGGAGATGGCGGAGTTCCGGTTCGCCGTGGTCGCAGCGTGTGGAAGCCGGTGCTGCGGTACGGGAGAGGGAGGCGCGACTGCATGGCGGAAGCCGACCCGGGGCTCTTCGGGCCCGAATCGGTCACCTGGCAGATGCACGGCGACCCGATGATGTGGGTGGCAGGGGTGCGCGCCCTGTACCTCCAGGCGCTGCACCCGCGCGCGGTGCGCGGCGTCATGCAGGTTTCCGACTTCCGTAAGGACGCCTGGGGCCGGCTGATGCGCACGGCCGGCTTCGTCGGAACCATCACCTACGGCACCACCGAAGCCGCCGAGAAGGCGGGCGCCCGGGTCCGCAGGATCCACCGGCTCCTCAAGGTCACCGACCCGCGCACCGGCGAGACATACGGCGTCGACGACCCCGCGCTGCTGCTGTGGGTCCACTGCGCCGAGGCCGACTCCTACCTCCAGGTCGAACGGCGCTCCGGCTTCCCGCTCACCGACGCGCAGGCGGACCGGTACATCGACGAACACCGCCGCAGTGCCCGGCTCGTCGGCCTCGATCCGGCCGGCGTACCCGCGACCACCGCACAGCTGGCCGCCTACTTCGAGCGGATACGGCCCCAACTGGCCTCCTCGCCCGATGCGCTGGACGTCGACGACTTCCTGCGGAAGCCACCGGTCCACCCCCTGCTGGTGCCTGCGCGCGCCCTGCTGTGGCGGCGCGTCGCGACGCTCGCCTACGAGTCGCTGCCCCCGTACGCCCACGAGCTGTACGGCAGGCCCGCACCGCCGGCCGCCACCGTCGACCGCCGTCTGCGCACCACGGGAACCCTCCTGCGGGGCATTCCGTCGCGGCTGCGCTGGCAGCTGCCGCCGGGTCATATCCTGAAGGCGATGGCGCGTCTGGGGCCCGGCAGCCGCCCCGACCCGTACAAACTGAAGAGGCAGGCGGCCATACTGGACGGGCCGGGGAGGGCGCAGCAACAGTAGGCGGAATGACGGGGGCGACAGCAGGGATGGCGGAAACCAGGCTGATCCAGAGCCGGTACCGACTGCTCGATCTGATCGGGCGCGGCGGCATGGGCGAGGTGTGGCGTGCCCGCGACGAATCGCTCGGCCGCCAGGTCGCCGTCAAATGCCTCAAGCCGATGGGCCCCCAGCACGACCAGGACTTCACCCGCATCCTGCGCGAACGCTTCCGCCGGGAGGCCCGGGTCGCCGCCGCGCTCCAGCACCGGGGCGTCACCGTCGTCCACGACTTCGGCGAGCACGAGGGCGTGCTCTACCTGGTGATGGAGCTCCTGGACGGCCGCAACCTCAGCCAGCTCCTGGAGGACAACGAGCAGCATCCGCTGCCGGTCGACGACGTCGTCGACATCGCCGAACAGGTCGCCGACGCCCTCGGCTACACCCACCAGCAGGGCATCGTCCACCGCGACCTCAAGCCCGCCAACATCATGAGGCTGGCCGACGGGACGGTGAAGATCTGCGACTTCGGCATCGCCAGGCTCGGCCACGACATCAGCGTCACCTCACGCCTCACCGGCGTCGGCATCGCCATGGGCACCCCCCACTACATGTCGCCCGAGCAGATCAGCGGCGGCCAGATCGACCACCGCAGCGACCTCTACTCGCTGGGCTGCGTGCTGTACGAGATCGCTACCGGAGCCCCGCCGTTCGACCTCGACGACGCCTGGGGCGTCCTGGTCGGACACCGGGACACCCAGCCGGAGCCCCTGCGCAGCCACCGGGCCGAACTCCCCGGCTTCTTCGACCGTGTCGTCCTGGAACTGCTCGCCAAGACCCCGGAGCAGCGGCCCGCCGACGCCGGTGACCTGCGCCGCCGCATCGCCGTCGGCCGCACCGGCGAACAGCCGCACCTGGAGCCGACCGGTCGGGTGCTGCTGGCGCCGCCCGTCCCGGTCGAGCGTCCCGGCGGACACGCCGGCCCCGGCAGGCTGCCCGGCTGGACCCGCGGCATGACGAGCGGAATCAAGGCGACGGGCACCACGTCGCCGGGACTTGCGCCGCCCGACCACTCGGCGGGCCTGACCGGCGAGTGGACCACCGGCGAGTGGACCACCGCCGCCGGCCCGCGGACCGGCACCGGATCCGCACCGCCGGCCGGGGCCGAGCGGCCCACGCCCTCGCCGGAACTCCTCGCGATACTCGCCAGTCGCCACAGCGCCGGCCTCAACCTGGGCCGACTCGGCCACTGGGACGAGGCGGGTGCGGTCCACCGGGCGGTCGCCGCCGAACGCGAGCACGCGCTGGGCCCCGACCACCCCGACACGCTCTCCAGCCGCTACGAGGTCGGGTTCACCCTCAGCCGCACCGGGCGCGCGGCGGACGCGCTGCGGGAGTTCGGCCGGGTCGCCCAGGGCCGCGAAAGGACCCTCGGCCCCGACCACGCCGAGACCCTCGCGGCCCGCCAGGAGGTGGCGTACGTACTGGGCCAGCTCGGCCGCCACTTCGAGGCCCACCAGGTCTACGCCGCCGTCCTGGCGTCCCGGGAACGCTCGATGGGCCCCGACCACCCCGACACCCTGCGCTGCCGCCACAACCTGGCGTTCAACCTCAGCCGGCTCGGGCGGCTGGAGGACTCGTACCGCATGGCCCGCGATGTGGCGGCGGCCCGCTCCCGGCTGCTCGGCGCCACCCACCCCGACACTCTGGTCACCCGCTACGAGGTCGGCTACACACTCGGCCGGCTCGGCCGGTGGACGGAGGCCCTGCAGACCTACCGGGAGGTCGTCCAGGTCCGCTCGCACGTACTGGGCGCCGACCACCCCGACACCCTCGCGGCCCGCTACGAGGTCGGCATCAGCCTCGGCCGGCTGGGCCGCAGCACCGAGGCGCTGGAGCTGTACCGGGTGCTCGTCGAGGACCGGACCCGGGTCAGCGGCCCCGCCGACCCCGAGACCCTCCGCGCCCGCCACGGACTGGGCGTCAACCTGGGCCGGCTGGCCCGCTGGGAGGAGGCGCTCGCCGAATCGCGCGAGGTGTGCGCGACCCGCGAACGCGTCCTGGGCGCCGACCACCGCGACACCCTCGTCAGCCGCCGCGAGGTCGCCGTCGGTCTCGGCTGGCTCGGCCGCTGGGCCGAGGCGCTCACCGCCTACCGGCAGGTCGCCGAGGTGCGCACCCGGCTGCTCGGCGCCGACCACCCCGACGCACTCGCGAGCCGCAACGACGAGGCGCACTGCCTCGAACAGCTCGGCCGGGGGACGGAAGCGGTCGAGCTGTACCGGCAGGTCGCGGCGCTGCGACAGCAACGGGGCATTGCGTCGTCCTGACCGGCGCACCCCGGCACCGGCTCTGGCCAGGGGCCGTCGTCCGTGTTACCAAGAGCCATGCCCGTACCCGACAGCTATGACGCAGTCATCGTGGGCGGCGGCCACAACGGTCTCGTCGCCGCTGCCTACCTCGCCCGTGCCGGACAGTCCGTCCTGGTCCTGGAGCGCCTGGGCACCACCGGGGGAGCGGCCGTCTCGACCCGGCCCTTCGAGGGCGTCGACGCGCGGCTGTCGCGCTACTCGTACCTGGTGTCCCTGCTGCCGCGGAAGATCGTCCGGGAGCTCGGCCTCGACTTCGCCGTACGCAAGCGGACCGTCTCCTCGTACACCCCGGCGGTACGCGGCGGGCGCGCCACCGGGCTGCTCGTCGGCGGCGACGGCACCCGCGGCTCCTTCGCCGCGCTCACCGGCTCGGACCGGGAGTACGAGGCCTGGCAGCGCTTCTACCGCCGCACCGGACAGGTCGCCGAGCGGGTCTTCCCCACCCTCACCGAACCGCTGCCCACCCGCGACGCACTGCGTGAGCGGATCGACGACGCGGACGCCTGGCGGATGCTCTTCGAGGAGCCCATCGGCGTCGCCGTCGAGGAGAACTTCGACGACGACCTCGTGCGCGGCGTCGTGCTCACCGACGCGCTGATCGGCACCTTCGCCGACGCGCACGATCCCTCGCTGCTCCAGAACCGCTGTTTCCTCTACCACGTCATCGGCGGCGGCACCGGCGACTGGGACGTGCCGGTCGGCGGCATGGGCGCGCTCACCGACGCCCTCGCCGGGGCCGCCCGCGCTGCCGGTGCGCACATCCGCACCGGGCACGAGGCGATCCGCATCGACACCGACGGGACGCATGCCGAGGTGACGGTACGGGCGGACGGCGGGGAGCGGACCATCGGCGCGCGGCGCGTCCTGGTCAACGCCTCGCCCCAGGCACTCGCCGAGCTTCTCGGGGACGAACCGCCGGCACCCGCCGAGGGGGCCCAGCTGAAGGTGAACATGCTGCTCACCCGGCTGCCCCGGCTGCGCGACCGCTCCGTGGACCCGCGCGAGGCGTTCGCCGGTACCTTCCACATCGCCGAGGGATACGGGCAGCTGGCCGATGCCTACCGGGACGCGGCGGCGGGCCGGCTGCCCGCCGCCCCGCCGTCCGAGATCTACTGCCACTCGCTGACGGACCCCTCGATCCTGGGCGCGGATCTCGCCGCCCGCGGCTACCAGACCCTGACCCTCTTCGGCCTGCACGCCCCGGCCCGGCTCTTCGCCGCGGACAACGAGGCGACGCGCACGGCCCTGCTCAGGGCGACGCTCGCCGAGCTCGACTCCCACCTGGAGGAGCCGATCGCGCACTGCCTGGCCCTCGACGGGAACGGCGAGCCCTGTATCGAGGCGAAGACGCCACTGGACCTGGAGCACGATCTGCGGCTGCCCGGCGGCCACATCTTCCACCGGGACCTCGCCTTCCCGTACGCCACCGCGACGACCGGCCGCTGGGGCGTGGAGACCGCACACCCCAACATCCTGCTGTGCGGGGCCGGTGCGGTGCGCGGCGGTGGTGTCAGCGGGGTCCCCGGCCACAACGCCGCGATGGCGGCGCTGGGCCGGTGACCGGTGCCCGCTACCGCCCGAACGCGCCGCGCAGGGCTTCGATCTTGCGCGGCAGGTCGTACTCCGCGCCGCCCTCGTGGCCGTTGTACGTGAACACCTCGATCTGCGCCGGGCCCGCATAGCGGTGGTAGGCGGCGAACACCGTGGACGACGGGCAGACCTTGTCCATCAGCCCCACCGAGAACCAGGCCGGAGCGGTGGCCCGCGCCGCGAAGTTCACCCCGTCGAAGTAGGACAGGGTCTCCATCGCCTCGTCGATCCGGAACCGGTGCCCGGACAGCCAGCGGGCGATCTCCGCGTACGGCCCCGCGTCCGTGATCTGCGAGGCACGCCGGTAGTGGCAGAGGAACGGCACATCGGCGACCGTCGCCACGACGTCGTCACGCAGCCCGGCCACTGCGAGCGCGAGGCCGCCGCCCTGGCTGCCGCCGAGCACCGCCACCCGTGAGGCGTCCACCGCGTCGTGCGCCCGCACCGCGTCGACGGCCCGCACCGCGTCCGTGATCAACCGGCGGTAGTAGTGCCGGTACGGGTCCTCGATGCCCCGGGTCAGGAAGCCGGGGGAGGAGGAGCCGTTCCCGTCGGGGCCGATGTCCACGGTGTCAGCGGTGTTCTTGCCGCCGCCGCCCTGACCGCGGTTGTCCATGATCAGGTGCGCGTAGCCCAGGGCGCTCCAGGTGAGCCAGGCGTACGGGATGCCCCGGCCGCCGTTGTACCCGATGTACTGCACGACGGCGGGCAGCGGACCCGAGCGGGCCCGGGGCAGCATCAGCCACGCCTTCACCGCCTGTCCGCCCCAGCCGCGGAACGTCACGTCGAAGACGTCGACGGTGGCGAATCCGGCGTCGTACGGGACGAATTCGGCGTCCAGCTCGTGGCGGGCCGTCTCGGCGAGGGTCTTCTCCCAGAAGGCGTCGAAGTCGGCCGGCTCCTCCGGCTCCGGCCGGTAGTCGCGCAGCCGGTCCAGCGGCATGTCGAACAGCAAGGGTCTAGCTCCTCTTCAGGGTGAGGTGGAGGGTTGCGCCGTGGCGTGCACGGGTGTCGGCGGTGATACGGATGCCGCTGCCGGCCGGTGCGGCGCTCACACCCGGGTCCGCGGAGACGACGGTCAGCCCCCGCAGTGCCAGGTCGAGCACGACGGAGGACCGCAGCTGGGTCGGGTCCGACAGCGACACGGTCACCGTCTTTCCCTCGGGCCTCACCAGGACCGAGGCCGGTCCGTCCGCGGTGAGTTCCTGCGCGGTCCCCGCGGCCCAGAAGTTCGCGGCGAGCAGTCCGTCCGCGCAGCGGCGTACCGCGTGCACGGCGGTGGAGTCCGCGATCAGCTTCACCGGCGGCGCGGACGACCACTGCCTGGTGCGCTCGGCGGACGCGGCCGGGGCCTGCAGCCAGAAGTAGCCCGCCCCGCTCGGTGCGGTTCCGTGGTCCTGCCACAGCGTCAGATAGGGGCGGGTGACGGAGGTGTCTGTGCCGTACTTGAGGTTGATCTCGCGCCAGGTCGCGGTCCGGTCCTCGCGCAGTCCGTGCAGCGTGACGGGCTCGGGGAAGACGTAGCCGCCTGTCCCGGCGACATGCAGCCACCGCACCTCGTCCAGCTGCGCCGACCAGCCGGTGTCCGCCGGGGCGGCGTCGCCGTTGACGAGCAGCGCGGCCTTCGGGTCCCGCAGCTTCCGGTTCTCCACGACGGTCTCGGCCGTACCGGCGTCGGCGGTGATGCCCGAACCGACGCAGGCGATGACGTCGTCCAGGCAGAACCAGCTCTTCAGACCGTGCAGCGAACTGCCGTACGCCCGGAGCTCCATGCCGTACGCGCCGAGCGTCGTCCCCGGCAGCGCGGCGCCGCCCGCCCAGTCGGCGGTGCTGGTGGTGCGCTGCCCCGCGGCGTCGGCGGGCCGGCCGGTGATGACCGTGGTGCCGGGCAGCCGCGTCGGGTCGATTGTCGGCCAGTAGTCCTCGCTGTAGTGGCCGAGGTCGTCCGTGTAGAGGAGCACCATGCCGTCGGAGAGGTGCCAGGCGTGCAGGTTCTCGTTCTGGATCGACTCGTAGTTGTAGATCCGGGACGAGTACGCGGAGATGCCGAGCGCGAACGAGGGCCGGTGGTGGGCAGCCTTGTCCATCCTGGGGTGCTGCTTGTGGGTGACCAGCGGGCCGCGCGCCGGTACGGGCGAGGCGATGACCTGCCGGGCGGCGACGAGCGAGGCGAGGTCGGTGACGGCGAGGAAGTCCCGGTAGGTGTCCTCGGCGATCCACTGCTTGACCAGGGCGGTGAACCGGTCGGCGGTCTCGCCGGGGAAGCCCGGGATCAGCCGGACCACCGCCTCGATGACCGTCTGCGCCGAGACGTGGCCCTGCTTGCTCGGGCGGGCGATCTCGCGCCCGCACACCGACGCCATCACGTCGCCGCGTGCCAGCAGCGGGTCGAAGCCCTCGTCGACCCAGCCGCGGACGTTGTCGAGGTCGGGATCGGTGACCGTCCACGCCGTACCCGCGAGGAGGTTCAGCAGCCGCGAGAGGTTGTTGAGCAGCTCCTTGCCGTAGCCGCCGTTGTACGGGTGCTTGTAGTGCTGGAGGAACGAGCCGTCGGAGTAGAAGCCCTCGCCGGTGCCCTCGGCCGCCGCGCTCGCGTCGTTGAAGGCGAGGACGCTGTTGGCGCCCGAACCCTCGACGTCCGAAAGAGCGTCACGGACACGGGCCAGGTCCTCGCCGCTGTCGCGGAGCACGGCGTTCACGGCGACGACGGTGGAGATCCACACCCGGTTGGCGCCGGTCGCGATCTGCCGGTCGGCCCGCCACAGGTTCGGGTCGGGGGTGTAGTGCAGGACAGCCGCGGTGATCCGGGCGAGCCGCTCGGCGCCGAGTGCGTCGTGGAGCAGCACCGTCGCGTCGTTGAGCGCGAGGGCGGAGCCGATCTCCCAGTCCCAGTCGTTGTCGAAGCGGGTGTGGCCGGGGCCGTAGCGGTTGGTCAGCATCCAGTCGACGCCGGCCAGCAGCAGATCGCGCAACGCGGTGTCGCCGTACTGCGGGGTGCCGGGCACGGCCCACGCGGTCGCGACCGTGGCGAGCCGCTTGAACGACGTCGTGACGTGGTTGGAGAGCGTGGTGCTGGTGAGATCCGGGAACAGCCCGTCGGTACGCGACGGGTCCAGGCCCTTGGCGGAGGTCGTCGCGGCCTGGCCGATCCTGGCCACGGCCGCGGCGATCTGCGGGTCCGTGAGGTCGAGACCGGGGCCGCCGGTGAGCAGGGTGTGCCACCGGGTGAGGAGGGAGGCGGCGTCATCGACGACGGTGTCCCCGGCGGCGGCCTGTGCGGTGCCGGCCGGGAGTACGAGCGGCAGGGCGGCGGCCGCGCCGAGCGCCGCCGCACCGGCCAGGACGGTGCGGCGGGTGGTGGTGCCGTTGGTGCCCCGGGTGGTGCCTGGGTTCATGGCGCTGCCCTCACAGAAGGTGTCGGCGGTCGACGGCCGCGGCGAGCGCCGCATGGCCGGAAGGGTTGGGGTGGAGCCCGTCGCCGCTGTCGTACGCGGGCCGCAGCCGCTCCGGGTGGTCCGGGTCGCGCAGGGCCGCGTCGAAGTCGGCCACGGCGTCGAAGACCCGGCCGGTGCGCACCGCGGCGTTGATCCGCAGCCGCACCGTTTCCAGGTCGGGCGTCCAGCGGGTCCAGCCCCCGAACGGGGCGATGGTTGCCCCGACCGCCCGCAGCCCGGAGTCACGGGCGCGCAGCACCAGTTGCCGGTAGCCGGCCAGGACGAGCGCGGGGTCGGTCTGGCTCGGCGGCTGCTGGAGGTCGTTGACGCCGAGGTGGACCAGGACGGTCCGCAGCCCGGGGAGGGACAGCACGTCGCGGTCGAAGCGGGCCTGTCCGCCGGGACCGAACCGGGCGTCGTTCAGCAGCACCCGGTTGCCGCTGATCCCGAGATCGGCGACCGCCGCACCGGGAAGCCGCCGGGCCAGCTGGTCGGGCCAGCGCAGATCGGAGTCGTCGGGTGTGCCGACGCCCTCGGCGATGGAGTCGCCGAGCACCGCGATCACCGGCCCGTGCGCGCCCGTCACCTCGACGCCCGTCAGCAGGTACACCGAAGTGGTGCGCTCCCCATTGACGTCGTGCGAGGCATGGGTGTTGCGGTGGAAGGACAACGGCCCGGTGGGGCCGGGCAGTTCGGTCCGTACGGTCAGCAGGGACGCCTCGGCGGCCCGCGGGCCGGCGACCGCGTCACTGGTCAGCGAGGCGCCGGCGGCGAGCCACGCCTGCCGCTGCCCGCCGAATGTCACGGGCCTGCCGCCCGCGGTCACCGGGCCGATCAGCACGGGCGCCGTTCCGAAGGCGTGCCCGTACCGCAGCCGGATCTGTCCGCCGGCCGACAGCCGGACGTTCGCGGTGAACGTGGCGTCCGTCAGCCCGGCGCTCGCCACCGGGTCGGTGTCGGTCGGCGCGGTCTGCGCGGTCGCCCAGGAGGTCGTCCAGCGCGAGCGGCGCGCACCGCTGCCCGGTCCGTCGGCGGCCCGGGCGCCGGGCGCCGCCACCGCGACGGCTGCCAGTCCGGCCGCCGCCGTCAGTACCCCGCGTCTCGCGGGCCCCCGCCCGGTCACTGCGGGCACGCACCGGTCGGGGTGTACTCGCTGCCGTAGGTGCCCACCGCGTCGCCGCCGGTGTTCCCGCTCATCGTGTTGGTGCAGACGGGGCCCTGCGGGGTGCGCATGAACTTGATGCCGCCGCCCGCGTTGCCCGTGATGGTGTTGCCGTAGACGCTGGTGGCGGTGCCGTCGGTGGCGGTGTCACCGCCGAGCCGGATGCCCGCGCCGACGTTGTCGTGAATGGTGTTGTAGCGGAAGATGTTGCCGCTGCCCCGCGCGTCGAGCCCGCCGGAGCTGGAGTCCTGCTGGCCGCTGCAGTCGTTGTACTCGACGTAGTTGTCGGTCGAGTTCTCCTTCACGTCGACGCACTCGTTGCCCTGGGTGGCGATCGTGTTGTGGTGGATGCGGTTGTTGCGACTGATGTCGGGGGCCGCGTCCGGGGCGCCGTTCGCGCCCTGCTGCTCGGGGGCCGTGCCGAGGTAGATGCCCTCGCCGTTCTTGCCGCCGCCGCCGAACTTGAAGTCCGCGACGCCGCAGTTGGTGATGGTGTTGCCGGAGATGTCGGCGCCGGTCACCAGGTAGCGCACCCGCAGACATTCGTCCGCCGCGTTCTTCAGGGTCATATCGGTGATGTGCAGACCGCCCACACCGTTGCCGGGGGTCGTGCTCATGACATATATGAGCTTGAGGCGGTACCCGGACACATCGGCGGACGACCCGTGCAGCCCGTCCACGGTGAATCCGCTCAGCGTGGTCGAGTCGTGCTGCACCTGAATGATCCGGGCGTCACCGGCGCCCTTCAGCACGGCGTTCGACGGGCCCGTGACGGTGACTCCGGCGCGCTTGGTCACGACATCCTGCTTGTACGTACCGGCGGCGAGGTTCACCACCGCGCCCGTCGGCGCCAGATCGACCGCCTTCTGGATCGTGGCGAACGGGGACCCCGCCGACGTACCGGAGTTGGTGTCGCTGCCGGACGGCGACACGTAGTACGCGGTGGCGGCGGCAGCGGCCACCGACGGCGGGGGGAAGACGAGCGGGGCGCCGGCGGCGAGCGCGGCGACGAGGGTGGTGCGCAGTGCGTGGCTCATGGGGTGTGCCTCCTGGGATCAGCGAAGGACAGAGCGAGCAGTACGGGAATGCTCGGGCCGAGAAGCAGTGGCCCCAGCGGTACGACGAGAGAGAGCAGTACGGCGGAGACCACCGCACCGAGCAGGGCGGTGCCCCGGGCGGCCGAGCCGAAGCCGAGCGCCAGAGCGCCGCGGGTCCAGCTCCGGACGGTGGCTCCGGGCGCCCGGCCGGCCTCGGCGGCGAGCGCCACATGGTGGATGACCAGGGTGGCCGCTATGCCCGCCTGGGCGGCGAGCAGCACGAAGGTCCAGGGCTCCGAACGGCCGAGCAGATGAACGATGTTGGCGGTCAGGACGGCCGCGGCCGCCGTGGAGGCGAGCCCGTGCCGCCACAGGGAGCGCCAGTACCGGGGGAAGGACGCGAAGGTGTTGGTGAAGCAACCGCTGTCGCCCTCGGCCCGCCACCGCTGGAGACCGTGCGCCATCGCGGCGAGCGCGGGCAGCCAGGTCACCACTCCGAGCGACAGCACGACGAACGCGGCCCCGGCGGCGGCCGGGTAGGCCACGAACTCCAGCCGCCGCAGCAGCGTCGGCCAGTTGGACGAGAGGGTTGCCTGCATGGTCAGCCGACCTTTCCTGTGTACGGTTCCGGCACATCGAGAAGCACCGTGCCGTCCCGTTCGAGCCGGGTGGCCGCCACCACGTACGGGGCCCCGCCCGAGGTGAGCAGTACGGCCGCGGCGTCGGCGCTGACGCCTTCGGTACGGATCCGGCGGGCGACGGGGGAGAGCAGCACGGTCTCCGTACCGAAGGTCACCCCCTGGCCTTCCGCGCAGGGGACCCGTGCCGCGTCCGCCTGTGTGCCCGGCCCGATCGCCGTGAGGAACAGACCCGCCGCGGAGCGGGCGGTCGTCGAACGCAACGTGTGCAGGGTGCGGGTGAGGCTCAGCTCCGGCGTGCTGGACGTCGGATTGGCCACCACCTCGGTGACCTCGCAGACGACACGGCCGTCGGTGGGCGCGAACTGACGCACCCGCGCCGTGGCCGCCCCGGACCTGATCAGCCGGCTGCCGTCGGGCAGGGCCTCGGTGGGCCGGTCGGTCTGGAGCAGGAACGTCCACTCAACGGCCGCTTCCGCCTCGGCGACGTCGAGCAGCACCAGCCGCCCCGACGGGGTGAACACCAGCGTCCGGTCCAGCCGCCGCACGCCGAGCGCGGGGTCGTACATCGCGGCGATCTCCGCCGTGGCGTGCGCCCATCCGCAGTCGGGGGAGACCAGCACATCGCGCTGCCGGGCCTGCCGCTCGAACGGGATGTCCCGGTACACGTGGTACCGGTCCTCGTCCGCGTACCCCTGCCCGTCCACCAGCAGCAGATTGTGGTGGGCGGCCCGCTTGCGATTGCTGTAGCCCTCGTCCACCGCCAGGAACGCACCCTGCGAGACCAGCACGAAGGAACCCGAATCGGGGTGGTGGTGACCCTGGTTCAGGGTCTCCCATCCCTGTTCGGCCCGGTGCTTCGCGGCCGTCTCCCAGGCCCGGTGGCCACCGCCCGGGCTGGCCTTGAACGACACCAGGGTGGCGTCGTCGTCCCACCCGGTACGCGCGGCCAGCAGCCCCAGGTCCGGGAAGAACGCCCGGGTCTCGGTGGGCCGGGCGGCCGGCACCGACGGGTCGTACCAGAGGTATTCGAGGTAGGCCTCCGGCAGGATCCCCGGCCGCACCCCGCTCTCGGCCGCCTCCTTCCACAA
Organism: Streptomyces sp. NBC_01260; assembly: GCF_036226405.1. Taxonomy (NCBI): domain Bacteria; kingdom Bacillati; phylum Actinomycetota; class Actinomycetes; order Kitasatosporales; family Streptomycetaceae; genus Streptomyces; species Streptomyces sp. NBC_01260. Next base: position 8,211,465 of record NZ_CP108464.1, read on the forward strand.
CAGCTCGCCCGATGCCAGATCACCCATCCACTGGGCCTCCGGGAGCGCGTACTGCGCGCCGAGGCGGTAGTAGAGACCGGCGCTGTGGCCGCTGCGCCGGTCGTGGCAGTCGCCGTGGTCGACGTTGAACGCGAAACCGGGCGCCGTCTGGTGCAGCCGGTAGCGGAAGGTGTGGGACATGAATCCGCCCCGGTCCCACCAGTCGATGCCCTCGGCCTCCTGGAGGAGGTCCAGGTGGATGGCGAGGAAGGGCACGCCGTAGCGCCAGTACACGACCCCCTCCGCGTGCGAGCCGTCCTGCGGCATCAGATCGAGGACGGTGCCGAGATTGTCCTTGGCGCGCTCGGTCCACTCCTCCTTGCCCAGCACGTACCCGGCCGTCGCCAGACCCGCGTAACAGATCCAGTTGTGGTTCTGCCAGTACGACGAGGACCACCAGCGGCCCTCGCTCGCCACCGCGAACTCGTACATCCGCCGCCCCTGGAGCAGCAGCTTGTACCGCAGCAGCGCCCGGACCCCGTCCGGCAGGTCGTCGCCGATCCACTTGTACGCCAGGGCCAGATGGTGCAGCAGCCAGCCGGCGTCCAGGTCGTGGTCCGGCATATGGGCCTTGCCCCAGTGGGGCAGCCGCACCGCGGCCTCGATCCAGCGCCGGCTCTCCGCGAGATGGGCCGGATCGCCGCCGACCCGGTAGGCCAGCGCCGGGTTGGAGGCCGCGGGGCCCAGCCAGGTGATGCTGGCCAGGGGGTGCGTACGCGGCGGGGTCAGCCCGCGGTGACGGGTGGCCTCCTCGTACAGCCGCACCTCCTGTGCGGGGCGCGGTCCGGGCGGCGGGGTCGCCGAGAGCAACAAGGGTCAGTCCTCCGATCGGAACCGTGCGGTGCTGCCGTCGGCCAGGCGGACCGCCAGCCCGTCGTCCTCCAGCCGGACGTCCGTGACGGCGGGCCCGGCCGACCCGGCCTGGTACACCGAGGCGAAGGTGACCCGGTCGGTGACGGCGGTGAAGTCGACCCGGGTCCGCACCCGCTGGGGGTCGTCGGCCGGGCCGGGACCCGGGGTGCTCACCGGGCGCACCGGGACCCCGGCACGGTGCGTGTGCCAGCCGTGCAGGGTCTCGTCGCCGTACCAGGTGGTGCGCACCGGGCCCGTGGCCTGCAACTGGACGTCCAGGGCGGTGCCCGGACGCAGCTGCGCGGTGATCCGCCGGGCCTCCCCGGCGGTCACGGTCAGCAGGTCCACCAGGAAGCCTTCGCCCGCCACGATCCGCCGGACCGCGCGCACCCCCTCGTACGCCGTGGTCACCTCGGCGGTCACCGAGCGGCTGTCCGAACCGAGCAGCGCCCCGGTGCACTCGGCCTGCTCGGCGCCGTCCACCCGGAACGCCGGATGCGCCTGGGTCGACGCGTACAGATCACGGAACTCGGCGTGGGCGTAGGGCACCTGTCCGGGATCGGGCTGCCAGGCGGTCGTATCGCCGTAGAGATAGAGGGACAACTTGTCCCGATGGCCGTGCGAACCGCCGTGCGGACCGAAGTCCAGCACCGCGTGGATGCCCGCGACGCGCAGCACCGCGTAGCCCGCCGCGGTGAACACCGTGAGCGCGCCGGGTGCCGGCCGGGCCGGCAGCGCCGGGCCGGCGAACCAGCCGCCCAGCTCCCGGTCGAGACCGTCGTCCCCCGCACCCAGCTCGGCCCGAGCCCGTCCCGCCACCGCTTCCAGCGCGGCGGACGGGACCAACTGCTGTGCCAGCGAGACCAGTTCGAGCCACTCCAGAGCCAGCGGGCCGCGCAGATACGGACCGTCGTGCAGCGCGGGCAGTATGCCGCCCGGCGTCGCGATCGTCGCCAGCACGTCCGTCATCCCGGCCAGCACACCCACCACATCGGCCGGAACGGCCGCCGGGTCGGTGCCCCGCAGCGCCAGCAGCGCCGCCCGCAGGACGAACCCGTGGTAATAGGTGCTGCCCTCCCACTCCCAGCCGTCCTCGGCGACCGCGACCCGCAGATGCGCGTACAGGCCGTGCTCGCCCTCCAGCCACTCCTTGCCGCCGTCCCACTCCTGCCCGCGCGCCGCGGCGGCGCCGCGGCCGGCGGCCACTCCCGCCGCATTGAGCCACGCGGTGTAGTTCGAGGCGAGTTGCCCCTTCCCGGTCAGCACGTCCCGGGCGTCCAGAGCCGCGCGCTCCAGCGCGTCCAGGAGCGGCAGCACCCCGGCCAGATCATCCGTGCCGCGCTCGGCGAGCGTGATGACGGCATGGCCGATGTTCACCGCCCAGATCGCGTCGGTGAGCGCCTGGTGGAAGAGCCGGCCGCGCAGCATCCAGCCCTGTGCCTCGCCGTGCTGCGCGGTGGCGAGTTCCTCGTACAGACCCGCGTACTCGACGAGCCGCGACACCGCCTCGGCGCGCTCGCCGCGATGGGCGAGCACCCGCAGGTGCCGCGCCCACGCCTGGTGCGACAGCACCAGCCAGGCCCCGCGCACCGCCTCGTTGTCCACCCGGCAGCCGTACGCACAGCGCGCTCCGCCCTCGGGAAACACCCCGGCGAGCACATCGCCGTGATCCAGCTCCACACCGTGCGCCGGGCACACGTACGCATGCCACCAGCCGCCCCGCTCCCGGGCGATCCGCCTCAACGCGGCCACACGCCACCGTCGATGTCCACCGTGGTGGCGGTCAGGAAGCCGGACGCGGGCGACGCCAGATGGACGACGGCCGAGGCGACGTCCTGCGGAGTGCCGGCCCGGCCCACCGGAATGCCCGCCTCCATCGCCTGCTGCGCCTGAGGCGCGGTGAACGTGTCGTGGAAGGCGGTGCCCTTGATGAAGCCGGGTGCCACGGTGTTCACCGTGATGCCGCTGCCGCCCAGCTCCTTGGCGAGACCCTTGGTGAATCCCCGGATGCCGGCCTTGGCGGCCGCGTAGGCGACCGAGCCGGGGCCGCCGCCGTTGTGCGCGGCCAGCGAGGACATGGTGATGATGCGCCCGGCCGACGACTTGGCCAGATGCGGCAGGGCGGCCCGCACGGTGCGGAACGTCGAGGTCAGATTGGTCGAGATGACCTGGTCGAAGTGGTCGTCCGACATCTCGGCGATCTTCGCCCGGCCGATCAGATGGCCCGCGTTGCAGACCAGGACGTCCAGGCCGCCCAGGAATCCGGTCGCCTCCTCGACGAAGCGGTCCACCTCGGCCGTCACCGTCACATCGGCCTGGAACGCCTTGGCCCGCCGGCCCAGCGCCTCGATCTCGGAGACCGTCTTCGCGGCCTCGTCGGCGGAGGAGTGGTAGTGGACGGCGACATCGGCGCCGGCCTCGGCAAGGGCGACGGCGATGGCACGGCCGATGCCGTGGCCCGCTCCGGTCACCAGCGCGCGGGAACCTTGGAGATCAGCAGACATGGGGGGTAAACCTTTCGATATCCGGTCGCTCAGGACCGGGACCGGTCACTTGAGACCGGCGGTTGCGAAGCCCTGCACGAAATAGCGCTGGCCGATGAGGAAGAGAACGACCATGGGCAGGGTGGCGAGCGTGGTGCCCGCCATCAGGAAGTGCCACTGGGTGCCGTTCTCGGTCTTGAAGACGGAGAGCCCGACCTGGATCACCCGGAGGTTGTCCGAATGGGTCACCAGCAGCGGCCAGAGGAAGTTGTTCCACGAGGACTCGAAGGTCAGCAGCGCCACCGTGATGAACGCCGGCTTGACCTGCGGAGACATGATCCTGGAGTAGATCCGGAACTCCCCGAGCCCGTCGAGGCGGGCAGCCTCCTCCAGCTCCACCGGCAGGTCCAGATAGAACTGCCGGAAGAGGAAGACCGCGAACGGGGTGACCGCGCCGGGCACGATGAGCGCCCACCAGGAGTCCAGCCAGCCGCTGCCGCCCTGGCCGAAGAGGTCGTTCCCGCCGGCCAGCGGCATGAAGCGGACGATCAGGAACTCCGGCAGCACCTTGGTGTACGTCGGGATCATCAGCGCCGCGATGAAGAGGTAGAAGATGACGTCGCTGCCCCGGAACCTGATCCGGGCCAGTGCGTACCCCGCCATCGACGCCACCAGGACGTTGATGAGGGTGTGGCTGAACGCGATGATGAAGCTGTTGCGGGCGTACGTGGCGAAGGGCGCTTCCTTCAGCGCTTCGACGTAGTTGCCGAACTCCCAGTGCTTTGGCAGCAGTCCGGCGTCCTGCGACGCGATCTCCACCGGGGTCTTGAGTGAGGTCAGCACCATCCAGACGAACGGCACCACCATCAGCAGCGAGACGACGCAGAGCGTCAGGAAGAGCGCGATCCGGCCGGCGGAGCGGCGCCTGCCCTTCGCGGCGGGCCGGGGCGGACGTACGGCCCCGGACTTGTGCAGCTCAGCTGTGGCCACGGGTGCCTCCCATGATCCGCCGGTTGACCAGGGTGAAGCCCATCAGCAGGACGAACAGCACCAGGGACTGGGCGCAGGCGTAGCCGACGCGGAACTCCCGGAAGGCGGACTTGTAGATCTCATACGTCATCATCGTGGTGCTGTTGGCGGGTCCGCCGTCGGTGAGGATGTAGATCTGGTCGAACGACTGGAACGCGTTGATCATCGAGGTGATGAGCACGAAGAACGTCGCCGGCTTCAGCAGCGGCAGCGTGATCGAGAAGAACTGCCGCACCTTCGAGGCGCCGTCCACCGAGGCCGCCTCGTACAGCTCCTTCGGCAGGGACTGCAACGCGGCCAAATAGATCAGCATCTTCATGCCGATGCCCTGCCAGATGCCGACCAGGATCACTGACGGCATCGCCCATGAGGTCGAGGCGAGCCAGGCCGGACCGTTGATGCCGACGAATGACAGCAGGGTGTTGAACAGCCCGTTGCCCGGGTTGTAGATCCACAGCCAGACCAGGGCGATGGCCACCGTCGCGGTGACCTGCGGCAGGAAGATCGCGGTGCGGAAGATGCCCCGCGCCTTCAGGCCCGTGTGCAGGGCGAGCGCCATCAGCAGCCCCAGCATCATGCCGAACGGCACGGTGAAGAAGGTGTAGATGATGGTGTTGACGATGGACTTGCGGAAGACCGCGTCGCCCATCATGTCCCGGAAGTTGTCGAACCCCACGAACTGCGGCGGCGTCAGCACGTCGTACTTCGTGAAGGCCAGGACGACCGAGGCGATGACCGGCAGCCCGATCCAGAGGCAGGCGTGCAGCAGGGCGGGTGCCACCATGAGCATGCCGGCCCGTTGCCTGCGACGCCCGGGACCCGTAGGGGTCCTGCGAGATCGCCGCGTCGCCGGTGCGCTGTTCTCAGGCGGGGAAGGCGGACCCTTGGGCCGTGCCTTCAGTACGGATACAGCTCCCACAGTGACGCCTCACATCCGGCCGATGGCGGCCTCGGCGAGACGGCCGAGTTCCGCGATGGCGTCCTTCGCGGACTGACCGCCCACGATCGCGGGCTCCAGCGTCGGCTTGATCTTCTCGCGGATCTCCATCCAGGCCGCGGTGCCGCCCTCCGAGAAGGCGTGGCCCATGTTCTGAAGGGAGAGGTCGACGAACTTGTTCTCCTTCACGTAGCCGGTGTCGCTGAGGTCCTTGACCCCCGGTACGGAACCGCGCTGCTTGGCCGCGCCCAGGATCGACTCCGGGCTCGCGAGGTACTCGACCAGCGCACGGGCCGCCGCGGGGTGCTTGGAACTCGCCGACTGGGTGACCAGCGTGCCGCCCTGGAGCATCGCCGGCCGGCGGTTGGCCAGCACGAAGGCGCCGAGCTTGTCCTCCTTCAGCAGCTCCGGGTTCTGCTCGCCGGCCTGCACCCACAGGGCGCTGGACGTCATCATCATCGACGCCTTGCCCGTCTGGACGTTCGTCGGGGCACCCAGGTCCGTCTTCTTCGCGTAGGAGGCGGAGCCGTCCTTGATCAGGTCCTTGAAGAACTGGAGCGCCTCGACACCGCGGTTGTCGGTGAAGAGCACCTTCTTGCCGTCCGCGCTGAAGAGCTGACCGCCGTTGGCGAAGAGGAAGGTCTCCCAGCACTGGCGCAGTTCGATGGAGAACGGGTCGAACCCGACCCGCCCGTCCCTCGTCAGCTGCTTTGCCGCGGCACGCAACTCGGCCCAGTTGGCGGGGGTCTTCTTGATCCCCGCCTCGGCGAAGTGGTCCTTGCGGTAGACGACGATGCGGGTGTCGAGGACCACTGGCAGCGCGTACAGCTTGCCGTCGTAGCGCGACGGCTCCAGCACCCGCTTCTCGTAGTCGTGCGCGGTGGCGAACTTCTCCGGGAGCGGCGCGATCGCCTTCTTGGCCGCGAACGGCGGGATCCAGCCGACCCCGATCATCAGCACGTCGGGCAGCAGGCCACCCGCGAGACCCGTGGTGATCTTCTCGTTGAGCTGCGTGTACGTGGTGTAGTCCACGTTCACCTTGACGTCCGGATACTTCTTCCGGAAGCCGCCGAGGATCTGCTTCTCCAACAGCGTCTTGCCGTTGGCCTTTTCGTAGATCGGGGTGAGCAGCGTGATCTCGCCCTCGGCGGGACCGTCGGCGGAGCCGGCGGCCGAGGAGCCGGTGTCGCAGCCGGAGAGTGCGGCCGCGGCAGTACCGGCGCCGATGGCAGCGAGCAGCGACCGTCGTTTGAGTTCCATGGGCACCCCTTTTGAGGTGGAGGCAGTGGATCGATCCAGCGATGGCAACCCAGCCATGGCTGGGAAGCGCTGGTAAATCGATGCACTGAGACTAGGAACGCTCTGAGAGGCGCGTCAACAGCTGATGCACAACAATTTTCAGGGAAGTTAACGGGTGTACCGGTGAAGAGAGTTCAGTAAATCGGTACACTAGTCTGGCTGAACACGTTCCGAACCGGAGGTGGCATGAGCGGGGTAACGATCCATCAGGTCGCGGAGGCCGCGGGTGTATCCGCGAGCACCGTGTCGAACGTCCTCAACGGGCGTACGGACCGTATGCAGGCGGCCACCCTGGCCCGCGTGGAGCGGGTGATCGAGCAGCTCAGCTACCGGCCCAACCGCGCGGCGCGGATGCTGCGCACCGGCCGGATCAAGGTCATCGGCCTGATCGTGCCGTCCGTCGCCAACCCCTTCTGGGGGGCGCTCGCCCGGGAGCTGGAGGCCATCGCGCTCGCCGAGGGGTACCACGTGCTGCTCTGCAACAGTGAGCGCGACCCGGCCCGCGAGCTCAAGTACGGCGAGGAGCTGCTGGCCGACGGAGTGAGTGGAGTGGTGCTCTGTTCATCGCTGCCCTCGCTCGACCATGTCGCGCCGCTGCTCGGCCGCGGCTTGAAGATGGTCGCCTTCGACCGCACCGCCCAGGCGGGTGACCCGCCGTCGCTGGCCTCCATCAGCGTCGACAACGCGATGGGCGCCGAGCTCGCCACCCGCCACCTGCTTGAACTGGGTCACCGCAGGCTGGCGTTCGTCTCGGGCTCGGTCAACAGTGTCAACCGCCGCGAGCGGCTGCGCGGCTTCCGGGCCGCCCTGGAGTCGGCGGGCCTCGACCCGGCCGACGCGATCGTCTGGCCCGGCGCCGACACCGCCGAGTTCGGTGACAAGGACGCCGCCGAGCTGGGGCGCAACGCCGCCCGCGAACTCCTCGGCCGGCCTCGCCCGCCCACCGCGTTCGTCGCCATAAACGACATGTGCGCGATCGGGATCTGCCGGGGCGCGAAGGACGCCGGGCGCAGCGCCGGACAGGACGTCTCCGTGGTCGGGTTCGACGACATCCTGCTCGCCGACCTCTTCGAGCCACCCCTCACCACGGTCCGCCAGCCGCTGCCGGAGATGGCCGCCGAGACGTTTCAGCAGCTGCGCGCCCGTATCGACTCGGCCCCGGTCGCGGGGCGCTCGCTCCTGATCAGGCCGAGGCTCGTCGTACGGCAGTCGACCGCGCCCGCACCCACCGGGGCGACGGTGCCGGTGAGCCGCGCGCGCATCGCCGAGCAGGCGGCCCCGACGGGGGCACGCGGGTGACCGGGGTACGGCAGGCGCGAGGGCGCCGCCACTGGGGCGTGCCCTCGCGCCGGTGACCGGGCGGGCTGTCGGGGCGCGGCCACCCAGTGGCCGCCGCGCCCCGGCCGCGCGGTTCAGGAGGCGGTGCAGGCACCGATGGCGGGTGCCGCGGTATTGCCGTTCGTCATGACGGTGAACCCGAACGACACCGAGGCCCCGGCGGCAAGATTTCCGTTGCCGTTGGGCCCCATGGTCATCACATTGCCGCTGCTGTCCCAGGACGGGGTGCCGTTCCAGGTGGTGGACACCTTCTGCGGAGACGTCACCGTGACCGGAACCGTCCAGCCGCTGATCGCGGAACTCCCCGCCCTCACCGTCACCTGCCCGTTGAACCGGTCGCCCCAGGTGTCCGTCCTGGCGTACGTGGCCGTGCAGGTGGCGCCACCGGTGCCGCCGTCGCCACCGCCGGAACCGCCCAGCGCCGCCAGTACCGCGGTGTACGCCGGCTTCTTGCGGTAGTCGCCGTCGAACAGCAGGGGAGTTCCGCTGCTGCGCCACGAGTACTTGTCGGTGACGCCCCAGACGGTCAGTCCCGCGCAGCGCGACACGGCCAGGCACGCGTTCACGACCTTGGTGTAACTGGCGGCCTGCGCCGAACCCGAGCCCTCGATGTCCAGCTCCGTGATCTGGACGTCCACGCCGAGATCGGCGAAGCGCTGCAGATTGGCCTGGTAGTCGCCGGGAACGGGCGAATTGCTGTTGAAGTGCGACTGGAAGCCGACGCAGTCGATGGGCACACCGCGCTGCTTGAAGTCCTTGACCATGGCGTAGACCGCGTTGCTCTTCGCGTTCTGCCCGTCGGTGTTGTAGTCGTTGTAACAGAGCTTGGCGCCCGGGTCGGCGGTACGGGCGGTGCGGAAGGCCTCCTCGATGTAGCCGCTGCCGAGCTTGTCCTGGAAGGGCGAGCTGCGCCGGGCTCCGCTGCTGCCGTCCTGGTACGCCTCGTTGACGACGTCCCAGGCGTAGATCTTGCCCTTGTAGTGGTCCATCACCTTGGTGATGTGGTTGTTCATCGCGGAGCGCAGATCGTCGGCGCCGAGTCCGCCGGCCCAGCCGGGCAGCTGGGAGTGCCAGACCAGGGTGTGGCCGCGGACCCTCATGCCCTTGCCCTGCGCGTGGCTGACGATCTGGTCCGCCGAACCGAAGCTGAACGAGTTGCGGGTGCCCTCGACGGCGTCCCACTTCATCTCGTTCTCGGGCGTCACCATGTTGAACTCGGTGTCCAGCGTCGAGGCGTACGCGGACTCGCCCAGGTGGCCCGCGGCGACGGCGGTGCCGAAGTACCGGCCCTTGGCGGCGGCCGAGGCGCCGAGCGTGGTCGCGGCGTCGGCGGTGCCCGCCAGTGACAGGACTCCGGCGGCGGTGAGAACTCCCGCCGTGGCGAGGGCGAATGCCCTTCGTGCCCGGGAGCGCAGCGCCCGGCGTGCGGGTTCTCCACCCGGTGGGGAATTGACGGTCACTTTCCAACACCTTCTTCCGGTCGATCGGATGGTGCGGGGAGCGAGGGAGAGTATGCGCGCGCCGGAAAGACTCGTCAACGCCACATTTCCGAAATATTTCGATGAGGTGAACTGCTCAAGTGTCCCGCTCGATCGCGCTGACCAGGCAGTATCTCTGCCCATTGATCTTATGGCCGACTGGATGAAGGGACGGATGCGTACATTCGCATCTGAGAGTTACGAAAGTACGCCGAAAGCTCGCGCGGTTGAAGCGATGGGGATCGATCGCAATTGCAGAACGTGTTCATGGGTTTCGTGGCCGACCTGGGTGTTCCCCCTCGGCTTTGTCGCTGTGGGTGATTTGCGGCCCGAAATTAGAGCAATCCCGCGTCGAAATATTTCTATGCAGAAAACCTTCTGGACTCGGCTCGGGCGTTTACGCCCAGGGCCCGAACCGCAGAGCGCCGGACGTGGTGGGCGTGGCGCGATCGCGTTGCGGGCGCCGGCCCTGGGCTACGCGGAAAAGCCGCCGCCGACGGGCCTCGGCGGCGGGGCGAGTGGTCCGCGCGCTGTGAGGCGCCCGAGGCGCAACGGGGCGACGGAGCCTGCTCGGTGGACCTGGATGGCGCGGGTGCCCTGCTCCGGGCCCGCCGTTCGACTGCGATGCGGCGGATGTGACTCGTGGAACCGCCCCTGGCCCCGGGGCGCTCGGTCAGTGGGTTCCCTGGGGCCGGGCGCCGTATCGGAGGCCGTCGACGAGCAGCGCGACCATGCGTCGCGTATGGCCGTTCTCGTCGTCCTGGGCGGGCATGGTCAGGTTGCCCGTGGCGCGCAGCAGGTCGTCCGGGTCCACGTCGGAGCGGATCTCACCGGCTTTCGCCGCGGTGTCCAGGAGTAGGGCGAGGACGGGCACGAAGCGCTGCTGGAAGTAGGCGGGCAGGGTGTCGTAGGCCCGGTCCCCCGAGTGCAGGGCGGCGCTGAGCCCGCGTTTCGTGGCGATGAAGACCGCGAAGCGCTGCAGCCATCTGGCGAGCGCTTCCGCGGGCTCGTACTGCGCCGCGAGGGGCGCCGCCGCGTCGGCGCAGGCGTCGACTTCGTGGCGGAAGACCGCGGCGATGAGGTCGGAGCGTTGCGGGAAGTGCCGGTAGAGGGTGCCGGCTCCCACGCCCGCCCTGGCGGTGATCTGACGTACGGGTGCGTCCACCCCTGAAGTGGCGAACACCTCCGCGGCCGCCGCGAGCAGGGCGTCAGTGCTGCGCTGCGCGTCGGCGCGCACGCGCTTTCGGGGCTGCGCCCCGGTCGTGCCGGCGCCGGTCTCCCGGTCCGCGTCCTCGTGCACGATGCTCCCCCTTGCTAAGCGGAACACTGTTCCGTATCGTCTAGATCGAACGCTGTTCCGTTTGTGCCAGCGTAGCGCTTGGGCGCGTTGTGCCGGGCACCGGTCAAGGCACGAGGAGATTCATGAAATACCGCACGCTGGGCCGAACCGGCATCAAGGTCAGCCCGTACTGCCTCGGCGCGATGATGTTCGGCGCCGCGGGCAACCGCGATCACGACGACTCCGTCCGGATCATCCACAAGGCACTGGACGCGGGGATCAACTTCGTGGACACCGCCGACGCCTACTCGCGCGGTGAGTCCGAGGAGATCGTCGGAAAGGCGCTCAAGGGCCGCCGGGACACGGTGGTGCTGGCCACCAAGGCCCACCTCCCGATGGGGGACGACCCCAACCAGCAGGGCAATTCGAGGCGTTGGCTGGTCCGTGCGCTGGACGACTCCCTGCGCAGGCTGGGCACTGACCACGTCGATCTGTTCCAGATCCACCGGCCCGCGCCGGACACCGACGTGGAGGAAACCCTCTCCGCCCTCACCGACCTGGTGAGGGCGGGGAAGGTCCGGGCCATCGGCGCCTCCACTTTCCCCGCCTCGGACATCGTCGAGGCGCAGTGGGCAGCCGAGCGGCGCGGCCTGGAGCGGTTCCGCACCGAGCAGCCGCCGTACTCGATCCTCAACCGGGGGATCGAGCGCGAGGTACTGCCCGTCTGCGAGCGCTACGGCATGGGAGCCATGGTCTGGAGCCCGCTGGCACAGGGTCTGCTCACCGGCCGCTTCCGCAAGGGAAGGGCCACCGACAGCGTCCGGGCGGGCCGCGGCTACAGGCATCTCACCGACGAGCGCCGGCTCGACACGGTCGAACAGCTCATCCCCGTCGCCCAGGGCGCCGGGATGTCGCTGACCCACCTGGCGATGGCCTTCGCCATCGCCCACCCCGGCGTCACCTCGGCGATCATCGGCCCCCGCACCATGGAGCATCTCGACGACCTCCTCGCGGGCGCGGGGGCCGTGCTGAGCGACGAGGTCTTCGACCGGATCGACGCCATCGTGCCTCCCGGCACCGACGTCGGGATGCTGGACATGGCCTACGACCCGCCCGCCGTCGGGCAGGCCGGACTGCGCCGCCGCCTGCCCGACGAGCGCTCCGCCGCCTGATCCGGCCCGCCCGCGGACCGTCCCCGGGCCGCAGCGGCGCCGGCCCAGGTCAGTTCGCCGAGGGGGACCATCCGTTCGCCTCGATGCGGCGGGCGTCGCCCGGTCTGCCCTCGTCGAAGACGGTGCGGCCGCCGTCCTCGACGCGGATCGCGTCGACGTAGGCCCCGCGGCCGACGTACAGCTGGTCCGTGGCGTACCGCCATCGCAGCCGCACCTCGGTGCCGTGCCAGGCCGACAGGTCCGCATCGAGCCGGTGCCAGACCCGGCCCGACCAGCCGGAGACGGAGCCGGCCGGATGGGGTTCGGGCTGCGGCCGTTGGTCCTGCGGCGTCGGTACGGTGCTGAAGGGCACCGGCCGCCAGCTTGTCCCGGCGTCCGCCGAGCCCTCCAGGAGAAGGAAGTCGGAGTCCGGTTCGGTGTCCCACCACAGGGCGCAGCACAGCCGGGCGCGCGACGACGCGAGAGCCAGCGGGGGGAGCGTCAGCGTGGCCGAGGACGCACTGGCGAGGCCGGAGAACCATGCCGTACGGCCCCGGGCGGGCGGGACCGCGACGGCGCGCGCCATCTGGTTGGCGGTGGCGACGCGCGGCGCACTGCCGGAACGCCAGTTGCGCACCGGGTGCACCGAGTTGCCCAGTACGATCAGGAACGAGTCGGTCGTCGGGTCCAGGACCAGGCTGGTGCCGGTGAACCCGGTGTGGCCCGCGGTGCGCGGGGTGGCCATCGCCCCCATGTACCAGTGCTGGTAGAGCTCGAAGCCCAGGCCGTGCGCGTCACCGGGGAACGCCGTGTTGAAGTCGGTGAACAGCAGGTCCACCGAGTGGGCGGAGAGGATCCTCGCGCGCCCGTAGACCCCGCCGTTGAGGAGCGTGCGGGCGAGGATCGCCAGGTCCCAGGCGCACGAGAAGACGCCGGCGTGACCGGCGACGCCGTCGAGGCTGTACGCGTTCTCGTCGTGCACCTCGCCCCAGACCAGCCCGCGGTCCAGTCCGGACCACGGCAGCCGCGCGTCCTCGGTCGCGGCGATCTTCGGCCGCCAGGAAGCCGGCGGGTTGTAGCGGGTGCGGTGCATCCCGAGCGGAGCGGTGATCTGCTCGCGGAGCAGTACATCCTCGGTGCGGCCGGTGATCTTCTCCAGCACCAGCTGGAGCGAGATCAGATTGAGGTCGGAGTAGAGGTATGCCGTGCCGGGCGGGCTCGCCGGCACCTCGTTCCAGATCAGCGCCAGCTTCCCCTCCCGGGTCGGCGCCGAGTAGAGCGGAATCCAGGCGCGGAAGCCCGAGGTGTGCGTGAGCAGCTGACGGATCGTGATGTCCTGCTTGCCGCCGCCGGCGAAGTCGGGGAGGTACGAGGCGACGGTCGCCTCCAGCTCCAGCCTGCCGCGCTCGATCTGCTGCACGGCCAGGATCGAGGTGAACAGCTTCGACACCGACGCCAGGTCGAAGACGGTGTCCTCGGCCATGGCGATCTGCTGCTCCGGCGGGAACTCCACACCGGTGTCGGTCTTCTCGTCGTACGCCGCGTAGCGCAGCGCCTTGCCGATCGGCTCGTGCAGCGCGACCGTCCCGCCCCGCCCGGCGAGCAGCACCGCACCCGCGTACCAAGGGTGCTTGGGGGAGTCGGCGAGATATCTCCGCGCCTGAACGACCAACTGGTCCAGCGGCTCCTGAAGCAGCCCCGCACGGGCGGCGGACCCGCGCCGCAGTGTCGGCCGGTTCTGCCCGGACGGCGACCCCGCCGCGGTTCCTGCGCGCATACCCGACGACCCCGCCCCCGACTCCGTGGCAGACGCCCGCTCCGCGAACGGAATCGGCGCCAGGGCGAGTGCTCCGCCCAGGGCCAGCATCCCACCGCCCAGCCTCCGCCGGCTGATGCCCCCGCCCGCCGTGTCCTCGGTCATCCGGAACCCCTTCCCACTGCGTGAAAGTAACTTTCGAAATCTTTTCCGACCCTGAAACTTCCTGCCGGACCAGAGGGTACTGGCACCCTCCGCCGCCCCGGAGGCCCCTGGAGCCACAAAGAATCTGACACTGCATCAGAAAATCTCTTCCTTCGGCTGTCCGACTGCGGCATCCTGCCGCCCATGGAGACGGAGCTGAGCAAGAAACTGGGGATCGAGCACGCCATCTTCGGCTTCACGCCGTTCCCCGCGGTGGCCGCGGCCATCACCCGGGCCGGCGGATTCGGCGTGCTCGGAGCGGTCCGCTACACCGCCCCCGACGACCTCGCGCGCGACCTCGACTGGATGCAGGAACACACCGACGGCAAGCCCTACGGCCTCGATGTCGTCATGCCCGCGAAGAAGGTGGAGGGCGTGAGCGAGGCCGATGTCGAGGCGATGATCCCGGCCGGACACCGGCAGTTCGTCCAGGACACCCTCGCCAAGCACGGCGTCCCCGAACTCGCAGCGGGCGAGGCCTCCGGCTGGCGCATCACCGGCTGGATGGAGGAGGTCGCCCGCAATCAGCTCGATGTGGCGTTCGGCTACCCGATCAAGCTGCTCGCCAACGCGCTGGGTTCACCGCCCGCCGACGTCATCGCCCGCGCCCACGACCAGGACGTGCTGGTCGCCGCCCTCGCCGGAAGTGCCCGGCACGCCCGGCACCACGCGGACGCGGGCATCGACGTCGTCGTCGCCCAGGGCTACGAAGCGGGCGGCCACACCGGGGAGATCGCCTCCATGGTGCTGGTCCCGGACGTCGTCGACGCCGTCGGCCCGCTCCCCGTCCTCGCCGCGGGCGGCATCGGCAGCGGCGAACAGGTCGCCGCCGGGCTGGCCCTCGGCGCCCAGGGCGTGTGGCTCGGCTCCCTCTGGCTCACCACCGAGGAAGCCGACATGCACTCCCGCGCCCTGACCGCCAAACTCCTCGCCGCGGGCTCCGGCGACACCGTCCGCTCCCGCGCCCTCACCGGTAAACCCGCACGCCAGCTGCGTACCGAATGGACCGATGCCTGGGACGACCCGGCGGGCCCCGGCACACTGCCCATGCCGCTCCAGGGGCTCCTGGTCGCCGAAGCCGTCTCCCGTATCCAGAAGTACGAGACGGGCGCCCTGCTCGGCACCCCCGTCGGCCAGATCGTCGGCCGGATGAACACCGAACGCAGCGTGCAGGCCGTATTCGACGACCTGACCCGCGGCTTCGAACGCGCCGTGGACCGGATCAACCGCATCGCCGGACGGAGCACCGCATGAACCAGCCGCCCAACGGCTTCTGGGCCCAGGCCACCGCCGACCCCGACCGTACGGTCCTGATCGCACCCGACGGCGAGAACTGGACGGCCGGACGGCTGCACGCCGACGCCAACCGGATGGTCCACGCACTGCGCGCGGCCGGTCTGGAGGAGGGCGACGCGTTCGCCGTCGTCCTGCCCAACGGGGTCGAGTTCCTCACCGCCTACCTGGCCGCCTCGCAGGCCGGGTTCTACCTCGTCCCGGTCAACCACCACCTCGTCGGCCCCGAGATCGCCTGGATCGTCTCCGACTCCGGTGCCAAGGTGCTCATCGCCCACGAACGCTTCACGGCCGCCGCGACCGCCGCCGCCGAAGAGGCGAAACTGCCGGCGAGCCACCGCTACGGCGTCGGCAGGGTCGAAGGCTTCCGCCCGTACGCCGACCTGCTGGAGAACCGGCCGGTCTCACCCCCCGAGGGGCGCACCCTCGGCTGGGTCATGAACTACACCTCCGGCACCACGGGCCGGCCGCGCGGCATCCGGCGCCCGCTGCCCGGAAAGCTCCCCGAGGAGACCTACCTCGGCGGCTTCCTCGGCATCTTCGGCATCAAACCGTTCGACGGCAACGTCCATCTGGTCTGCTCACCGCTCTACCACACCGCGGTCCTCCAGTTCGCGGGAGCCGCCCTGCACATCGGCCACCCGCTGGTCCTGATGGACAAGTGGTCGCCCGAGGAGATGCTGCGGGCGATGGACACCCACCGCTGCACCCACACGCACATGGTCCCCACTCAGTTCCACCGCCTCCTCGCCCTCCCCGACGAGGTGAAGCGGGGGTACGACGTCACGGCGATGCGCCATGCCATCCACGGGGCGGCTCCCTGTCCCGACCACGTCAAACGGGCCATGATCGACTGGTGGGGCGAGTGCGTCGAGGAGTACTACGCGGCCAGCGAGGGCGGCGGTGCCTTCGCCACCGCCGAGGACTGGCTGCGCAAACCCGGCACCGTCGGCCGGGCCTGGCCGATCAGTGAACTCGCGGTCTTCGACGACGACGGCAACCGCCTCGCGCCCGGCGAGCTGGGCACCGTCTACATGAAGATGAGCACCGGCGGCTTCAGCTACCACAAGGACGAGGGCAAGACGAGGAAGAACCGCATCGGGGACTTCTTCACGGTGGGCGACCTCGGCGTCCTCGACGAGGAAGGCTTCCTCTTCCTCCGCGACCGCAAGATCGACATGATCATCTCGGGCGGGGTCAACATCTACCCCGCCGAGATCGAGAGCGCGCTGCTCACCCACCCCGCGGTCGCCGACGCCGCCGTCTTCGGCATCCCGCACGCCGACTGGGGCGAAGAGGTCAGAGCGGTTGTCGAAGCCGCGGAGGGGCACGAGGCGAGTGACGCGCTCGCCGCCGAGATCCTCGGCCACTGCGACGGGCAGCTCGCCGGGTACAAACGCCCCAAGACCCTCGGCTTCATCACGACGATGCCCCGCGACCCCAACGGCAAGCTGTACAAACGGCGTTTGCGCGAGCCCTACTGGGAGGGCCACGCCTGACGCCGCTCACGGGCCCGCGCACCCGCGCGGGCCCGTCGCGATCAGCCCCTGACCCTTCGGCGGGCCCGCCCGACATCCCGGCCGGTATCCAGACCCTTGACCGCCGGGCCCCGCCCGCACAGGATCACGCCATGACAGGTGTACGAAGCAGCACAGTGGACGGCGTCGTGACCCGCAGCGCACGGCGCACCCCCGAGCGCACCGCCCTGCGGTACGCCGACCGGACCTGGACCTACCGCGGGCTCGACGAGGCGGTCGGTACCGCGGCCGCCGTCCTCATGGACGGGCACGGGCTGCGCCCGGGGGACCGGGTGGCCGCCTACGCCCACAACTCCGACGCGTATCTGATCGGGTTCCTCGCCTGCGCCCGCGCCGGACTGGTCCACGTCCCGGTCAACCAGAACCTCACGGGCGAGGACCTCGCGTACGTCCTGGGCCAGTCCGGCAGCTCCCTGGTCCTCACCGACCCGGACCTCGCCGGCCGCGTCCCGGACGGATACGCCGTACGGGCGCTGCGCGACGCCCCGGACTCCCTCCTGGCCGAACTGGCCACGCCGCGCGCCTTCACACCCGGCCACGAACCGGGAGCGGACGACCTGGTCCAGCTGCTGTACACCTCGGGGACCACCGCGCTCCCCAAGGGCGCGATGATGACGCACGGCGCGCTCGTCCATGAGTACGTCAGCGCCGTCACCGCCCTCGACCTCCGCGCCGGCGACCGGCCCGTCCACGCCCTGCCGCTCTACCACTCCGCGCAGATGCATGTGTTCCTGCTGCCCTACCTCGCGGTCGGGGCCGAGAACACGGTCCTGGACTCCCCGGACGCGGGCCGCATCTTCGACCTCGTCGAGTCCGGACAGGCCGACAGTCTCTTCGCCCCGCCCACCGTCTGGATCGGCCTGGCCAACCACCCGGACTTCGCGCGGCGCGACCTCGCCGGGCTGCGCAAGGCGTACTACGGCGCGTCGATCATGCCCGTACCCGTACTGGAACGGCTCCGCGGCCGGCTGCCCGCACTGGCCTTCTACAACTGCTTCGGGCAGAGCGAGATCGGCCCGCTCGCCACCGTCCTGGGACCCGACGAGCACGAGGGCCGGATGGACTCCTGCGGCCGGCCCGTCCTCTTCGTGGAGGCCAAGGTGGTCGACGAGAACGGCAAGGACGTCCCCGACGGCACCGCGGGCGAAGTGGTCTTCCGCTCACCCCAGTTGTGCAGTGGCTACTGGGACAAGCCGCAGGAGAGCGCCGAGGCGTTCCGCGACGGCTGGTTCCACTCCGGCGACCTCGCCGTACGCGACCCGGAGGGCTACTTCACCGTCGTCGACCGGGTGAAGGACGTGATCAACTCCGGCGGGGTCCTCGTCGCCTCCCGTCAGGTCGAGGACGCCCTCTACACCCACCCCGCGGTCGCCGAGGCGGCCGTCGTCGGACTGCCCGACGAGCGCTGGATCGAGGCCGTCACCGCCGTTGTCGTGCTGCGGGACGAGGCGACGGAGGCCGAACTGATCGGCCACGCCCGCGAGAGGCTCGCCCACTTCAAGGCCCCGAAGAAGATCCTTTTCGTGGACGAACTCCCGCGCAACGCCAGCGGCAAGATCCTGAAGAGGGAGCTGCGCGACCGCTTCGCCTGAACACCGCGCGCCGCCGGTGCTATCGCAGGACGCGGGCGACCCCGACGTGGAAGCTGTCGATGGCGACGCTGCTCTCCGGGAGCGGTGTGTCCTGGTGCCACAGCGGGGCCGTGACCAGGCCCGGATCGACGAGGTCGAGTCCGTCGAAGAACCGTGCGACCTCGGAGCGCGTCCGGGGCCGCAGGCTGATGCCGCTCGACCGGTACGTCTCGGTCTTGTCCTGCTCGGCGGGGAGGAATTCGTTGGTGAAGTGCGAGAGCACCAGACAACTGCCGGAGGGCAGTGCGTCGACGAGGGTGCGGGTGATGCCGTAGGGGTCGTCCTCGTCGGGAACGAAATGCATGAGAGCGATGAGGGAGAGTGCGATGGGCCGGTCGAAGTCCAGCAGGTTCCGCGCGTGGCCGAGGATCTTCTCCGGCTCGCGCACGTCGGCGTCGAGGTAGTCGGTGGCGCCCTCGGGGGTGCTGATGAGCAGCGCCTCGGCGTGACGCAGGACGATCGGGTCGTTGTCCGTGTAGAGGACCCTGGCCGCCGGGTTGATCTCCTGGGCTATCTGATGGAGGTTCGGCCGGGTCGGGATCCCCGTCCCGATGTCGAGGAACTGGTCGATGCCCGTGCGCGCGGCCCAGCCGACCGCACGGTGCATGAACGCCCGGTTCTGCGCGACACCGGCTTTCGCCACGGGCGGCATCTGCGCGCCGAGTTCCTGGTCCACCGGGTAGTTGTCCTTGCCGCCCAGAAGATAGTCGTAGACGCGCGCCGGGTGCGGCCTGCTGGTGTCGATCGGGGAGTCGGCCGGGCCTGGCGTCATGGAGAGCTCCAGAGTTCTTCGGCGCGCAGCGTGCGAGGAGTACGCAGCGTGCGCGGAACAGGCGGGACGGGGCGACGCGGGCCAGGCTGTCCCCCTACGGGCCGTCGCCACATCGACGCATACTGCCACAGCAACCACGGGGAACCCATGGAACGTTGAGCCGGGACCTCCGTGGCCCCCGGTCAACTGCCCGGCCGGTCCCGCTCGTCCACGATCCGCCTGAACTTGCCGACCGACCTCTCCAGCGTCTCCGGGTCGAGGATCTCCACCCCGACCGAGACCCCGATCCCGTCCTTGACGGCCGCCGCGACCGATGCGGCGGCGGCCGCGCGCTGCTCCGGTGTCGCCTCCGCCCGGGCCTCCGCGCGCACCGTCAGCACATCCAGCCGGCCCTCGCGGGTCAGCCGCAGCTGGAAGTGCGGCGACACCGCCGGCGTACGCAGCACGATCTCCTCGATCTGGGTCGGGAAGAGGTTCACCCCGCGCAGGATCACCAGGTCGTCGCTCCGCCCGGTGACCTTCTCCATGCGCCGGAAGACCCGTGCCGTCCCCGGCAGCAGCCGGGTCAGATCCCGGGTCCGGTAGCGGATCACCGGCATGGCCTCCTTGGTGAGCGAAGTGAACACCAGCTCACCCTCGGAGCCCTCGGGCAGCACCTCGCCGGTGAACGGGTCGACCACCTCCGGATAGAAGTGGTCCTCCCAGATGTGCAGCCCGTCCTTCGTCTCCACGCACTCCTGGGCGACGCCCGGGCCCATCACCTCGGACAGCCCGTAGATGTCGACCGCGTCGATCGCGAACCGTTCCTCGATCTCGCGCCGCATCTCCTGCGTCCACGGCTCGGCGCCGAAGATCCCCACCTTCAGCGAGGTCGAGCGCGGGTCGACGCCCTGCCGCTCGAACTCGTCCAGGAGCGTCAGCATGTACGACGGCGTCACCATGATGATCTCGGGCCGGAAGTCCTGGATCAGCTGGACCTGCCGGGCCGTCATGCCGCCGGACGCGGGAATGACCGTGCAGCCGAGCCGTTCCGCCCCGTAGTGCGCGCCGAGCCCACCGGTGAACAGCCCGTATCCGTAAGCGACATGGACCTTCTGCCCCGGGCGGCCGCCCGCTGCCCGGATCGAGCGGGCGACCACGTCCGCCCAGGTGTCCAGATCACCCTGGGTGTAGCCGACGACGGTCGGGCGGCCAGTCGTTCCGCTGGAGGCGTGGATCCGGCGCACCTGTTCCTCGGGCACCGCGAACATCCCGAACGGATAGTTGTCCCGCAGATCGGCCTTGGTGGTGAACGGGAACCGGGCGAGATCGGCGAGCGAGCGGCAGTCGTCCGGGTGCAGCCCCGCCCGGTCGAACGCCGCTCTGTAGTGGTCGACGTGGGCGTAGGCGTGGTGCAGTGTCGCCCGCAGCCGTTCGAGCTGGAGCGCCCGCAGCTCCTCGCGGTCCATCCGTTCCGCCGCGTCCAGCAGAGCCGTCATGCCGATCTCCCTCTTCCCTGCGCACCGTGCAGACGACCGATCATTCGGTCGTTTCTCCCGGGAGCAGTAATTCAGGATCTTCCGCCCGCTGGCAAGAGGTGGGACACGACGCATGTCGCGGGACAGGACCGGATGCGGCCGGCCCACCGCGCACGCATACTCCCCGGCCGGCGGCCGACCCGGCACAACTCACCGGCCAGGGACCGTTCTGCGCACCGCGGATACGCTCGTACCGAACAGGGCTGCATCACCCGGTCGGCCCTGTTTGGATGGTTCCATGCCGACTTTCCACACGTACGACGGAACCGAACTCGCGTATCACCTCGTAGGACAGGGCGCCCCGCTGATCTGTCTGCCGGGCGGGGCCATGCGGGCAAGCGCCTACCTCGGCGGCCTGGGCGGGCTCGGCGGCCACAGGCAACTGGTGCTGCTCGATCTGCGGGGCACCGGGGACTCCGCCGTACCGGACGACACCACCACCTACCGCTGCGACCGGCTGGTCGATGACGTCGAGGCACTGCGCGAACACCTGGGACTGGAGCACATCGATCTGCTCGCCCACTCGGCGGCCGGGGACCTTGCCGCGCTCTACGCCGCGCGATACCCGCAGGCGCTGCGCAATCTGCTCCTCATCGCACCCGGAACGCGGGCTGCCGGATTGGGGTTCGCCGAACGCGAGGCCCGCGAGGCCGCCGGGCTGCGTCGCACGGAACCGTGGTACGAGGACGCGCTCCCGGCTCTGGAGCAGATCTGGGCGGGACGACTCACGGACGAACTGCGCGCCGCCGCAAGGCCGTTCCTCTACGGCCGTTGGGACGCCGCCGCGCAGGACCACGCCGCGTCGTCCGCAGCGCAGATCAACGCCGTTGCCGCCCAGGGCTATTACGGGCAGGGGGCATTCGATCCGGCCACGACGGTGGCCGCACTGCGCGAGCTGCCGGCCCCGGTACTCGTCCTCACCGGAGAGTACGACGGCGTGACGACCCCCGACCGCGCCGCCGAACTGGCCGCGCTCTTCCCGAAAGCCGAATTCGCCGTACAGCGCGGCGCCGGACACTTCCCGTGGCTCGACGACCCGGGGGCCTTCGTCCGCACCGTCACCGCCTTCCTGGACCCGGATGTGCACAGCGTGCAGGCCGGCGGGATACGGCTCGCCTACCGGGTGTGGGGAGACCCGGCCGCGCCGCCGGTCGTCCTGGCCCACGGACGCGGCGGGGACAGCCGCACCTGGACAGGGATCGCCGGACAGCTGGCGGCCCGGCACCGCGTGTACGCGATCGACTTCCGCGGCCACGGCCTCAGCGACTGGCCCGGCCGCTACTCCTTCGAACTGTTCCGCGACGATCTGCACGCGTTCCTGGAGGCCCGCAACCTCTCCGGCGCCACCGTCATCGGGCACTCCATGGGCGGCGCGGCGGCCTATCTGCTCGCCGAGCGGCAGCCCGGACTCATCGGCCGGCTCGTCCTGGAGGAGGCCCCGCCGCCCTTCCCGCTCGATCCGCCACGCGGCCCCGCCGAACGCCCCGACGGGGAACCCGACTTCGACTGGCCCGTGGTGCCGTCCATCAACGCCCAGCTCAATGAACCCGATCCGGCCGGCCGCGAACGCCTCGGCGAGATCACCGCGCCCACCCTGGTCATCGGGGGCGGTCCCAGCAGCCAGATCGACCAGGAGGACCTCGCCTGGATGGCCCGGCGCATCCCCGACTGCCGGCTCGTCACCATCGACGCCGGCCATCTCGTGCACACCGAACGGCCGGAGGAATACCTCGCGGCCCTCCGGTCGTTCGGTGTGGCCTGACGGAGCGGCACAGGTCGCCCGCCGCTCAGTCCCGGTGCAGCAGCGCCACCATGACGTCCAGCAGCGTCGCCTCGGCGTCCGCAACACCCGTCTCCGAGCGCCAGGCGACGAACCCGTCGGGGCGGACCAGCACGGCGCCCCCGATGCTCGTCCCGTGCGCCTCGGCCCAGTCGGCACCGGCCTCCGGCTCCAGATCGCCGCCGGGACCGGTGCCGATGCCGAACGCGTCGAGCCGCACGGCCAGCCGGTCACCGACCCGCGCCGCCGCCCGCCGCCACGCCACGTCCGCGCCATCGGCGAGCAGCACGAACGAGCGCTCGTAGAGATCCAGGGTGGAGATCCGCTCACCCGCCCGCCGGACCCACAGGTGCGGCGCCCGGCTGCCCGGTTCACCCGTCAGCTGCATCCCCTGGGGCACCACCGGCTGATCCGCGGCCACGCCCAGCACCGCGCCGTCCACATAGCGGTAGCCCAGCGCCACGTTCAGCATTCCGCCGCGCTTGCCGCCGCCCACGGTGGGCGGCGGAGCGTACCCGGGGTGGCTGTGTTCGTCGGAACGTGCTGAGGCCCGCTCGCTCGTCGCCCGCGCCACCGGCAGCCGCTCCGCCCCGTACGTGTCCAGCAGACCCGGCCCCGCCTCACCGCGCAGCACGGCGGCGAGCTTCCACGCCAGGTTGTGCGCGTCCTGGATACCGGTGTTGGAGCCGAACGCCCCGGTGGGCGACATCTCGTGCGCCGAGTCACCGGCGAGGAACACCCGGCCCCGGGAGTAGCGGTCCGCCACCCGCTCCGCCGCGTGCCACGGCGCCTTGCCGGTGATCTCCACGTCGATGTCCGGGGCGCCGACCGCCCTGCGGATGTGCGCGGCGCACCGCTCGTCCGTGAAGTCCTCCAGCGTCTCGCCCAGACCGGGCTGCCAGGGCGCGTGGAACACCCACTGCTCCTCGTTGTCCACCGGCAGCAGGGCGCCGTCCGCATCCGGGTTCGTCAGGTAGCAGACGATGAAGCGCCGGTCACCGAGCACATCGGCGAGCCGACGGGAGCGGAAGGTGATACTCACGTTGTGGAACAGGTCACCGGCCCCCGAACGGCCGATCCGCAGCTGCTCGCGTACCGGGCTGCGCGGGCCGTCGGCGGCGATGAGATAGTCCGCCCGCACCGAGGTGTGCTCGCCGGTCTCCCGGTTCTTCAGGGCCGCGCCGACACCTGAGCCGTCAGGGTCGAACGAGAGCAGTTCGGTGGAGAACCGCAGATCGCCGCCCTGCTCCCGGGCCCGGTCCAGCAGCACCGGCTCCAGGTCGTTCTGGCTGCACAGGCACCAGCCCGCCGGGCTGAAGCGGGCGAGCGCGCCACCCGGATCGATCTCCTTGAACAGCCACTCCTGGTCGTCACCGGTCAGCGAACCGGCCTGCAGAATGCCGTGATTCTCCGCCAGCACCGAAGCGGCCGCCCGGATCTGCGGCTCCACCCCCGCCTTGCGGAAGATCTCCATCGTGCGCACGTTGTTGCCTCGGCCGCGTGGATGCGTCGAGGTGGCGGAGTGCTTCTCGACCAGCAGATGCTCGACCCCGAGCCTACCGAGGAAAAGGGACGCGGACAGGCCTACCAGGGAGCCGCCCACGATGAGGACCGGTACGTGGAGGTCGACGTTCTCGTTCATCAGTTGCTCCAGCTCGGACGCCGTACAGATGCAGTGTTCATGCCCTCGCCGGAGCGGTTCGGACGCCCGCTCACCTGAACGGTTCATAAATCTCGCGTCAGGCGGACCAGCGTTTCACGATCGGTGACGGAGACGACGCCCGCAGTCCGGGGCGAACCGTGCGTAACCGCCGGGAGACTCCCCGCTCCGATTCCACTCGACAGCCGCCGGTTACCCAGCTAACCGGAAGGCCGGCCGCCCCAACGTCTCTAAGGAGTTCGCAAGATGACCACCACCCTCTCGGAACGGACCTCCCAGTCCGCCTTCGACGGATCAAGGCTGCGGGTCATCCTGCTGCTTGACCTGCACGACGGCGCCCAGACGCAGTTCCTGGAGGCCTACGAACACATGCGTAACCAGGTGGCTTCCATCCCCGGACACATCAGCGACCAGCTGTGCCAGTCCATCGAGAACCCGTCCCAATGGCTCATCACCAGCGAGTGGGAGAGCGCGCCGCCCTTCCTCGCCTGGGTCAACAGCGAGGAGCACGTCGCCACCGTCCAGCCCCTGCACAGCTGCGTGCGCGACACCCGGTCGCTGCGCTTCAGCGTCCTGCGGGAGACCGGCGCCGCCTTCGAGGAGAGCTTCGAGCCCCTCAAGGGCGGCCTCCAGGCCGCGCCCCGCCTGGGGGACGGAGTGGTGCGCCACGCACTCACCTTCACGGTCAGGCCGGGCACCGAGGAGATCGTCGCGAAGATCCTCTCCGACTACGACGCCCCGGAGGCACGGGTCGACGAGCACACCCGGCTGCGCCGCACCTCGCTCTTCATGCACGGCAATCGCGTCGTGCGCGCGGTCGAGGTCGAGGGCGACCTCCTCGCGGCCCTGCGCCACGTCTCCCGGCAGCCGGAGGTCCGGGCCGTCGAGGAAGCGCTCAACCCGTACCTGGAGCAGGACCGCGACCTGGCCGATCCCGACTCCGCCCGGATGTTCTTCACCCGGGCGGCGCTGCCCACCGTCCACCACGTGACGACGGGCCGCCACGCCGATGGGGACCTCAAGCGCCACGCGTTGTTCTACCAGGCCAAGGAGGGCTGCGGGATGGCCCTGGCCCGGCTCCTGGCGGAGCACGACGAGGAGGAGGCCGACGACGCCGGCAGCCCCATCGACAGCAGCACGATCTTCCAGCGCGACGACGTCGTCGTCCGGCTCCTGGAGATGGACGGCCCCCTTGACGCACAGCCCGCGGTGTCGCTCGGCATCCACGGCCCCGACAAGGCGGCCAGGCTCGCCCGCCTCCTCGACGGGGAAGCGAACTCCGTACCGACCAGCGACCAGGACGCCGCGCGCTTCCTCACTCGCGCCGGGATGCACCTGATCACCGACCGGCGGGCCGCGCATTCCTGAACCGCGTATCAGCACCCTGGGGGGTTCTCGCCCGACCCGTCGATACAACGCACAACGCGCCAGGAGGAAAACAGTCATGACCATGCACCGGCCACGCATCGTGGACCTCAGTGAGACCCAGCCCAACCGCAGGCGCGGAGGTGACCTGCGCGCTCTGCTCACCCCGACGGCGGTGGGTGCCACCAGCGGCTTCATGGGACTGGCCATTGTTCAGCCCGGAGACCGCATCGGCGAGCACTACCACCCGTACTCGGAGGAGTTCGTGTACGTCGTGAACGGGCTCCTGGAGGTCGACCTGGACGGTGAACCGCACGCGATGCGGCCCGACCAGGGGCTGCTCATCCCTCCGAACGTCCGGCACCGCTTCCGCAACGTGGGCGACATCGAGGCGCGCATGGTCTTCCACCTGGGGCCGCTCGCCCCCCGCCCGGAGCTCGGCCACGTCGACACCGAGCACACCGAATCCGCCGAGCGGGGCGCGCCGCCAGAACGAACCGAGGCCGCTTCATGACCCGGCGCGTGGCGGTCACCGGTGTCGGAGTCGTCGCGCCGGGCGGGATCGGCACACCGGCCTTCTGGGACCTCCTCGCCAACGGCCGTACGGCGACACGCGGCATCACGCTCTTCGACCCGGCCGGCTTCCGGTCCCGGATCGCGGCCGAGTGCGACTTCGACCCGGCGGCGTACGGACTGGACGAGGACGAGGTCGCCCGCTCGGACCGGTACGTCCAGTTCGCGATGGTGGCCGCCCGCGAGGCACTCGCCGACGCGGGCCTCGACCAGGAGCGCACCGACCCCTGGCGCATGGGCGTCTCGCTCGGCACCGCGGTCGGCGGAACCACCCGGCTGGAGCACGACTACGTCGCCGTCAGCGACAGCGGCGCACGCTGGGACGTCGACCACCGCCTCGCCGGGGCCCATCTGGAGCGGGCCTTCTCACCCAGTTCGCTGGCCTCCGCCGTCGCTGAGCAGGTCGGAGCGCACGGTCCGGTGCAGACCGTCTCGACCGGCTGCACCTCCGGCCTCGACGCGATCGGCTACGCCTTCCACTCCATCGAGGAAGGCCGCGTCGATGTCTGCATCGCCGGGGCGTCGGACTCCCCGATCACCCCGATCACGGTGGCGTGCTTCGACGCGATCAAGGCGACCTCGGCCAACAACGAGGACCCGGAACACGCCTCCCGGCCCTTCGACTCCCGCCGGGACGGCTTCGTGATGGGCGAGGGCGGAGCCGTGCTCGTCCTGGAGGAGCTGGAGCACGCCCGCGCCCGCGGGGCGACGGTGTACTGCGAGATCGCCGGCTACGCGACCTTCGGCAACGCGTACCACATGACCGGGCTGACACCGGAGGGTCTCGAGATGGCCGAGGCCATCAACCGGGCGCTCGGCCACGCCGGGATCGCCGCCTCGGACATCGACTACGTCAACGCACACGGCTCGGGCACCAAGCAGAACGACCGGCACGAGACCGCAGCCGTGAAGCGGGCCCTCGGTGCGCACGCCCACGACGTGCCGATGAGCTCCATCAAGTCGATGGTCGGCCACTCGCTCGGGGCGATCGGGGCGATAGAGATCGCGGCCTGCGTACTCGCCCTGGTCCACCAGACGGTTCCGCCGACGGCGAACTACGAGTCCCCGGACCCCGAGTGCGACCTCGACTACGTGCCGCGCACCGCGCGTTCGCTGAAGCTGCGCAGCGTCCTCTCGGTCGGCAGCGGCTTCGGTGGCTTCCAGTCCGCGGTGGCCCTGACCAGAACCGGTGGGAGGACACCATGAGCATCCGAGAGGACCGGCGCACCGTCGTCACCGGAATCGGCGTCGTCGCCCCCAACGGCACGACCACCGAGACCTTCTGGAAGCAGACGCAGGAGGGCATGAGCGTCCTGGACCGGGTCACCCGCGAAGGGTGCGAGGAGCTCCCGCTGCACGTGGCGGGAGAGGTCAGGGGCTTCGACCCGGTCAGCCTGATCGAGGAGCGCTACCTCGTCCAGACCGACCGGTTCACGCACTTCGCGATGGCCGCGGCCGACATGGCCCTGGACGACGCAAGGCTGGGCCGCGCCGACTACGAGGACAAGCCGTTCAGCGTGGGAGTGGTGACCGCCGCCGGTTCCGGCGGGGGCGAGTTCGGCCAGCGCGAGCTGCAACGGCTGTGGGGCCAGGGTTCCAAGTACGTCGGCCCCTATCAGTCGATCGCCTGGTTCTACGCCGCGAGCACCGGCCAGATCTCCATCCGTGGCGGCTTCAAGGGGCCGTGCGCGGTGGTGGCCAGCGACGAGGCCGGCGGCCTGGACGCACTGGCCCACGCCGCCCGGTCGGTCCGGCGCGGCACCGACGCGGTGGTGGTCGGCGCGGCCGAGGCCCCGCTCGCGCCCTACTCGGTCGTCTGCCAGCTCGGCTACCGGGACCTGAGCGCCTGCGAGGACCCGACGCGGGCCTACCGCCCGTTCACCGCGGCCGCCTGCGGATTCGTGCCCGCCGAGGGCGGCGCGATGTTCGTGCTCGAGGAGGAGGGCGCGGCCCGGGAGCGCGGCGCCCGGGTCAGGGCCGAGATCGCCGGTCATGCCGCCACCTTCACCACCGCGATGCGCTGGGAGGAGTCCCGAGAGGGCCTCGCCCACGCCATCGAGGGGGCGCTGCGGGAGGCCGGCTGCGCGCCCGAGGAGATCGACGTGGTCTTCGCGGACGCCCTCGGAGTCCCCGAGGCCGATCGCGCCGAGGCACTCGCGCTGGCCGACGCGCTCGGTGCGCACGGCCGGCGCGTCCCGGTCACGGCGCCCAAGACCGGCATCGGGCGGGCGTACTGCGGTGCCCCCGTACTGGACGCGGCCGCCGCCGTGCTCGCCATGGAGAACGGTCAGATCCCGCCCACGCCCAACGTCTTCGAGGTGTGCCACGACCTCGACGTCGTCACCGGACGGGCCCGCGCCGCCGAACTGCGGACGGCGCTCGTGCTCAGCCGCGGCCTCATGGGCTCGAACGCGGCGATGGTGCTGCGCCGCCCCGACGGCCGCGGCGAGTGAGTGCCCCACCGACACCCCTCGTGAGAAGGAGAAGCCCCTCATGACCGATCCACTGACCTACGACGAACTCGCCGCCCTGATGAAGAAGGGCGCCGGGCTGACCGTCGACCCCCGGGAGATGGAGGACCGCCCCGGCACCGCCTTCGACGCGTTCGGCCTCGACTCGCTGGGCCTCCTCGGCATCGTCGGCGTACTGGAGAACCGGCACGGACAGCCGTTGCCGGCCGAGGCCGACCGGTGCAGGACGCCCGGCGAGTTCCTCGACCTCGTCAACAACACCCTCATGACAGGAGCCTGATGTGTCCGGACACACCGAGAACGAGATCGTCATCGCCGCCCCCCTGGACCTCGTCTGGGACATGACCAACGACCTCGCGAACTGGCCCGACCTGTTCAGCGAGTACGCCGCGGTCGAGATCATCGAGCGCGACGGCGAGCGGACCACCTTCCGCCTGACCATGCACCCCGACGACAACGACAAGGTGTGGAGCTGGGTCTCGGAGCGCACCACGGACCGGCCCGGCCGCTCCGTCTCGGCCCGCCGCGTCGAGCCGGGCCCGTTCCAGCACATGGACATCCACTGGGAGTACTCCGAGGTCCCCGGCGGCACCCGCATGCACTGGGCGCAGGACTTCGCGATGCGCCCCGACGCCCCGGTCGACGACGCCTGGATGACCGACAACATCAACCGCAACTCGCGCGTCCAGATGGAGCTCATCCGGGACAAGATCGAGCAGCGCGACCGCGAGCGCCGTTCGGCGTCCGTCACGGCCGGCTGACGTCCCGTTCGCCGACGGTCCGGCCACCCGGCCTCCCGGCCGGGTCCCGGCCCGGGTACAGAAAGGCACCACCCGATGCACCACGCCCTGATCGTCGCCCGGATGGCCCCGGAGTCGGCGCCGGACATCGCCGAACTGTTCGCCGCCTCCGACAGCAGTGAGCTGCCGCACCTGGTCGGCGTCACCCGGCGCAAGCTGTTCCAGTTCGGCGACGTCTATCTGCACCTGATCGAGTCCGACCGCCCGCCGGGCCCGGAGATCGCCAAGGTGACCGCTCACCCCGCGTTCAAGGACATCAGCGACCGGCTCACCGCCTACGTCAGCCCGTACGACCCGCAGACCTGGCGGGGGCCGAAGGACGCGATGGCCCAGGAGTTCTACTGCTGGGAGCGCGACACCCCGGCCTGACGAGCCTGACGACGCGGATCGCCCCGGGCCCGGCCTTGCGGCCGGGCCCGGGGCGATCCGCGTGCTGCCCGGAACGGGGGAGTCAGCCCGGGACCACGCATTCGAACGCGTGGAGGTAGGGGTTGACCGGCCGGATCTCGCCGATGAGCAGCCCGGCCTCCGACAGCCGGTCGACCAGACTCTGCCGGGTGTGCTTGGCACCGCCGACGTTCAGGAGCAGCAGCAGGTCCATGGCGGTGGTGAACCGCATCGAGGGGGTGTCGTCGATGAGGTTCTCGATGACGACGAGCCGGGCCCCCGGACGCGCCGCCGCGACGACGCTGCGCAACGCCCGGCGGGTGCTGTCGTCGTCCCACTCCAGGATGTTCTTGATGATGTAGAGGTCGGCCGCCACCGGGATGCCCTCACGGCAGTCCCCGGCCACGATGGACGCCCGGCCGGCGAGCGAGCCGCCGTCCCGCAGGCGTTCGTCGGCCCGCGCCACCACCCCCGGCAGATCCATCAGGGTGCCGCTCGCCGACGGGTGCTTCTCCAGCAGGCTCGCCAGTACGTGCCCCTGACCGCCGCCGATGTCGGCGACCACGGACACCCCGGTGAGGTCGAGGAGCGCGGCGACGTCCAGCGCGGACTGCACGCTGGACGTGGTCATGGCCCGGTTGAACACCTGGG
Organism: Streptomyces sp. NBC_01260; assembly: GCF_036226405.1. NCBI lineage: Bacteria > Bacillati > Actinomycetota > Actinomycetes > Kitasatosporales > Streptomycetaceae > Streptomyces > Streptomyces sp. NBC_01260. The sequence continues at coordinate 8,241,748 of NZ_CP108464.1, forward strand.
CCGACTCGTGCGCGTCCTGGTGGAGGTAGTCGAAGAACTCCTTGCCGTGCACGTCCTCGAAGACGTTGCGGCCGGAGCGCACCGCGTCCTCCAGCCGCGGCCAGACGTCCCAGGTCCAGGGCTCGGTGCACCACAGCGAGATGTACCGGAGGCTGTTCGGGTCGTCCTCGCGCAGCAGTCGCGACATGTCGGTGTGGGTGAACGCGCCGTCCGCGGTCTCGGTGAAGACGCCGTAGCAGGACAGGGCGCGCAGCAGCCGCTGCAGCGGCTCGGGTTCGGTCTTCACCACCGCGGCCAGCTCGGCGGCGGTGGCGGGTGTCTCGCCCAGCGCGTCGGCGACACCGAGCCGGCACGCGGCGCGCACGGCCGCGGCGCAGGCGGCGCCGAACACGATCTCGCGCAGCCGCATCGCCGGCTGGGGGGTGGCAGCGGGCGGGATGGGAGTGGTGGCGGGGATGGGGGTGGTACTCAGGGTGGTCATACCGTCTCGCTTCTCCTCGTACGGGGGTGCACCGGTCAGCACATTCCGGCCGGTGCGGACGTCGTGCAGACGTTGCCGGTGAAGTTGTTGCCCGTGCCGGTGTCCTCGTTGGCGAGGTCGGCCGGCCGGTTGCCCGTGACCACGTTGCCGCTGATGGTGTTGTCGGTGTTCTTCGCTCCGACGAAGCTCTTGAACAGGACGACACCGCCCGAGAGCGGGGTGGCACCCACGTTGTCCCGGATCACGTTGGAACGCACCTCGGTGGTCTCGGCGCCGGTGAGGACGATTCCGGAGCCCTGGAGCGCGGGCAGCCGGGCGGTGGCGGCGCAGAACTTGTTGTTCCCGGTGACCCGGTTGGACCGGATGGTCATGGCGCCGGCCTTGGGCGTTCCCTCGTCGCCCACGACGAACACGCCGCTGCAGTTGGCGGTGAAGGTGTTGTCGCGGACGGTCATGTTCCGCACACGCCGTGCGGTGAGCCCGATCCGGTTGCCGGTCAGTGTGTTGCCCCGGATCTGAGTGCCCAGGGTGTTGGTGGCGCCGCCCTCCTCGTCGACGCTGTTGGCGACGAAGATGCCCGCGTCGCCGTTGTCGCGGGCGGTGTTGTCGCGGATGCCGGAACGGGTGGAGCGCTGCTGGGCGATGCCCCAGGTGCCGTTGGACCCGGAAGTCACGTCGCGGATGTCCAGCCGGTCGGTCCAGGAGGCCCAGACACCGTTCTTGGCGAACCCGGCGACGGTCAGGGACCGGACGGAGACGTCGTGCACGGTGTGCTGGGCCGTGCCCAGGACGCAGACGCCGTTGCCGGCCTTCGCGCACGCGTTGTCCGGCTGCGCGCGGCTCGTGCCCGGCACGATGACCGTACGGTCCCCGGAGCCGCGCAGGGTCAGGCCCGGTGTGCTGATCAGCACGCTCTCGCGGTAGGTGCCGGGCTGGACGACGATGGTGTCACCGGGCTTCGCGGAGTCCACCGCTGCCTGGATCGACTGGCCCGGATACACCACATGGCCGCCGGCGGCAGCGGCCGAGACGGACGGCACGGCCGCGCCCAGTCCGGCGGCCGAGACGGCTGCGATGCCCACGAGGCATTCGAAGTGTCGTTTCCTCATGAGCCGAAGCTATGGGCGATCACCCCCCGATGCCACGCAGGGTGACCGGTTGAGCGCGTGACGTGCCCGAATGGCTTACGTCATGCCCCGCGGCCCGTGTCCGCCGCGGACGCGGGGCCGCGCACTCGGGTGATACCGGCGACGGGCGCCGCGCCCGTCTCAGCCGTCGGACGGGCGGACGGGTGCGACGACCGAGCGGGCCCACCGGTAGTCCGCCTTGCCGCTGGGGGAGCGCCGGATCTGCGGGGCGATCACCAGGTGCCGTGGGATCTTGTAGCCGGCCAGCCGTGTCCGGCAGTGCGCCTGGACGTCATCCAGCGAGGGTGCCTCGGCGCCCTCGCGCAGCTGCACCACGGCGGCGACCTGGCTGCCCCAGCGCTCGTCGGGCGCCCCGGCGACCAGCGCGTCGTACACGTCCGGATGGGCCTTGAGGGCCTGCTCGACCTCCTCCGGATACACCTTCTCGCCCCCGGTGTTGATGCACTGCGATCCCCGGCCGAGCACCGTGACGATGCCGTCGGCGTCGACGGTCGCCATGTCGCCGAGCAGCACCCACCGCTCCTCGCCCTTGTGGAAGAACGTCTCCGCGGTCTTGCGCGGGTCGTTGTAGTAGCCGAGCGGCACATGACCGCGCTGCGCGATCCGCCCCGGCACGCCCGGCTCCACCGGCTCATAGGTCGCCGGATCGACCACCGCCGTACGGGAGTTCATCCGCAGCCGGAAGCCGTTCCTCGGCCCGGAGTCGGCCGTCGCGGTGCCGTTGAAACCGGACTCGGAGGAGCCGAAGTTGTTCAGCAGCATCACATTCGGCACGAGCGCCTGGAACTCCGCCCGCACCGAGTCGGACATGACCGCGCCCGAGCTGGAGACGGAGAACATCGACGAGCAGTCGGTGTCCTTCAGCGGTCCCTTCAGTGCGTCGATCAGCGGGCGCAGCATCGCGTCGCCGACCAGCGACACACTGGTGACCTTCTCCTTCTCGATCGTGCGAAGCACCTCGTGCGGCACGAACTTGCGGTGCACCACGATCCGCTGCCCGAAGTTGAAACCGATGAACGCGGTGAGCGTCGAGGTGCCGTGCATCAGCGGGGGAGTGGGGAAGAAGGTGATGCCCTCGCCGCCCGCGGCCACCCGTTCGGCCAGCTCCTGCGGGGTCTTCACCGGCTCGCCGGTCGGCGCGCCGCCGCCGAGGCCGGAGAAGAAGAGGTCCTCCTGGCGCCACATCACCCCCTTGGGCATGCCCGTGGTGCCGCCCGTGTAGATGATGAACTGGTCGTCGGGTGACCGGGGTGCGAAGCCGCGCCCCGGATCCCCGGCGGCCTCGGCCGCCGCGAACGCGACGGCATCCGGGCCCGGCGCACCCTTCGCGGGCGCGCCCACCCGGATGAGGTGGCGGAGCTTCGGCGCCTGCGGCGCGGCGGCCGCGACGCGCTCGTCGAACTCGGCGTCGAAGACGAGCGCCGCCAGGTCCGCGTCCTGGTAGAGGTAGACCAGCTCTTCCTCCACGTACCGGTAGTTGACGTTGACCGGGACGATGCGCGCCTTCAGGCAGGCCAGGACCGTCTGGAGGTACTCGATGCCGTTGTACAGGTGCAGGCCCAGATGCTCGCCGGGGCCGATCCCGGCCTCGATCAGATGATGGGCGATGCGGTTCGCGGCGGCGTCGAGCTCCGCGTAGGTGAGCCTGCGCTCGGCGCCCGTTCCGGGATGGTCGAGGTAGACGAGCGCCTCGCGTTCCGGGACAGCGTCGACCACCGATTCGAACAGGTCGGCAAGGTTGTACTCCACCGTTCCTCCTGACCCCGGTTGGTGAGTGGCTCGGCGTCATTAGAGCGCCGACCGCCACAAGTGGGAAGGGGGCCCGTGAAGAAATCTGACTGCCTGTCAGGAAACTATTGAACTGCCTCCCCAACTACTGCAACCTGTTCTAGCCTTGAGACGGGAGACAGACCATGGGCGGTACGGAACACCTCACCGTGCAGCGCGAAGGCGCCACACTGGTGCTCACCTTGAACAGGCCGCAGAGCAAGAACGCGCTCTCGCTGCCGATGCTCGTCGGCCTGTACGACGGCTGGCTGGCCGCGGACGCGGACGAGGAGATCCGCTCCGTCGTCCTCACCGGCGCCGGCGGCTGCTTCTGCGCCGGCATGGACCTCAAGGCCCTCGCCGGGGACGGCATGGACGGCGAGCAGTACCGGGACCGGATGACGGCCGACCCCGACCTGCACTGGAAGGCCATGCTGCGCCACCACCGCCCGCGCAAACCGGTCATCGCCGCCGTCGAGGGGCACTGCGTGGCGGGCGGCACCGAGATCCTGCAGGGCACCGACATCCGCATCGCCGGCGAGAGCGCCACCTTCGGCCTCTTCGAGGTCAGGCGCGGGCTCTTCCCCATCGGCGGCTCGACCGTTCGGCTGCCCCGCCAGATCGCCCGGACCCACGCGCTCGAAATGCTGCTCACCGGCCGGCCGTACGACGCCGGGGAAGCGGCCCGGATCGGACTGATCGGCCGGGTCGTCCCCGACGGCACCGCACTGGAGGCGGCCCTCGCCGTCGCCGAACAGATCAACGCCTGCGGCCCGCTCGCCGTCGAAGAGGTCAAGGCATCGGTGTACGAGACAGCGGAGATGACCGAGACCGACGGCCTCGCCGCCGAACTGAAGCGCGGCTGGCCCGTCTTCGCCACCGCCGACGCCAAGGAGGGCGCCCGCGCCTTCGCCGAGAAGCGCCCGCCCGTCTACCGGCGGGCCTGAACCAAGGAGGCAACCGTGCCCGACGTCCTCAGCGCACCGCTGGTGGTCGAATTCCCCTTCACCCGCTCCCTCGGCCCGGTCCAGAGCGCCTTCCTCACCGGACTGCGCGAACGTACCGTGCTCGGCGTACGGACCGGTGACGGCAAGATCCTGGTCCCGCCCGTCGAGTACGACCCCGTCACCGCGGAGGAGATCCACGACCTGGTGGAGGTCGCCGCCACCGGCACGGTCACCACCTGGGCCTGGAACCCGCGGCCCCGCCGCGACCAGCCCCTGGACACCCCCTTCGCCTGGGTGCTCGTACGGCTCGACGGGGCCGACACCGCACTCCTCCACGTCCTGGACGCACCCGGACCCGAAGCCGTCCGCACCGGCATGCGCGTACGCGTCCGCTGGGCCGAGGCCCGCACCGGCGCCATCACGGACATCGCCTGCTTCGAGCCGCACGAGAGCGAGCCCGGCGAACCCGTCCCGCACGAAGGCGAGTTCGCCGACCCCGTCACCGGCATCGTCACCCCCGCCCGCCTCGACTACACCTACACCCCGGGCCGCGCCCAGAGCGCCTACCTCGAGGCGTTGGAGGGCCGGCGCGTCGTCGGCGAGCGCTGCCCGTCCTGCCGCAAGGTGTACGTACCGCCCCGCGGCGCCTGCCCCACCTGTGGCGTCGCCACCGACGAACGGGTCGAGGTCGGACCGCGCGGCACGGTCACCACCTACTGCGTCGTCAACATCAAGGCGAAGAACCTCGACATCGAGGTTCCCTACGTCTACGCGCACATCGCCCTGGACGGCGCCGACCTCGCCCTGCACGCACGGATCGGCGGCATCCCGTACGACCAGGTGCGGATGGGCCTGCGCGTCGAGCCCGTATGGACCGAGGGCAGCCGCCACCCCGACCACTACCGGCCGACCGGCGAACCGGACGCCGACTACGACGTGTACAAGGAGCTGGTCTAGATGCGGGACGTAGCGATCGTCGCCTTCGCGCAGACCGACCACCTGCGGCGCACCGACGAACTCTCCGAAGTCGAGATGCTGATGCCCGTCCTGCACCAGGTCCTCGACACGACCGGCCTCAGGACCAGCGACATCGGCTTCACCTGCTCCGGCTCCAGCGACTACCTGGCGGGCCGCGCCTTCTCCTTCACCATGGCGCTCGACGGCGTGGGCGCGCACCCGCCGATCTCCGAGTCCCATGTGGAGATGGACGGGGCCTGGGCCCTGTACGAGGCCTGGGTGAAGATCCAGACCGGTGAGGCGGACACCGCACTCGTCTACGCGTACGGGAAGTCCTCACCCGGCCAGGTGCGCGACGTACTCACCCGGCAGCTCGACCCGTACTACACCGCCCCCCTGTGGCCCGACTCCGTCGCGCTCGCCGCACTCCAGGCCCAGGCGCTCATCGACGCGGGCGACACCGACGAGGCCGCGCTCGCGGCCCTCGCCGCCCGCAGCCGCGAGGCCGCGTCGGACAACCCGCACGCCCAGCTCAGCGGCGCCGTGCCGGCCGGTGACTACCTCGTGCGGCCGCTGCGCACCGGCGACTGCCCGCCCATCGGCGACGGCGCCGCCGCCGTGATCCTCGCCGCCGGGGACACCGCGCGGGCGCTGTGCGAGCGGCCCGCCTGGATCCGCGGCATCGACCACCGCATCGAGGCCCACGGCCTCGGGGTGCGCGAGCTCACCGAGTCCCCGTCGACCCGGCTCGCCGCCGAACGGGCCGGGGTCTTCGAACGGCCCGTCGACACCGCCGAACTGCACGCCCCGTTCAGCTCCCAGGAAGTGGTGCTGCGCAAGGCGCTCGGGCTCGACGACCGGGTCCGGGTGAACCCGTCGGGCGGCGCGCTCGCCGCCAACCCGCTGATGGCCGCGGGGCTGATCCGGCTCGGTGAGGCCGCCGCCCGCATCCACCGCGGCGAGTCCGACCGGGCGCTCGCCCACGCCACGTCCGGCCCCTGCCTCCAGCAGAACCTGGTCGCCGTCCTCGAAGGGGAGAGCACTCATGCCTAAGGAACCCGTGGCCGTCGTCGGCATCGGCCAGACCAAGCACGTCGCCGCCCGCCGCGACGTCTCCCTCGCCGGACTCGTCCGCGAGGCCGCCGTCCGCGCCCTCCAGGACGCCGCGCTGACCTGGGCGGACATCGACGCCGTGGTCATCGGAAAGGCCCCCGACTTCTTCGAGGGCGTGATGATGCCGGAGCTCTACCTCGCCGACGCCCTCGGCGCGGTCGGCAAACCGATGCTGCGGGTCCACACGGCCGGATCCGTCGGCGGCTCGACGGCGCTCGTCGCCGCCAACCTCGTCGCCGCACGCGTGCACCGCACCGTCCTCACCCTCGCCTTCGAGAAGCAGTCGGAGTCCAACGCGATGTGGGGCCTCTCGCTGCCCATCCCGTTCCAGCAGCCGCTGCTGGCCGGTGCGGGCGGCTTCTTCGCCCCGCATGTGCGTGCCTACATGCGGCGCACCGGGGCGCCCGACACCGTCGGCTCCCTCGTCGCCTACAAGGACCGGCGCAACGCGCTGAAGAACCCGTACGCGCACATCCATGACCCGGACATCACCCTGGAGAAGGTCCAGTCCGCACCGATGCTCTGGGACCCCATCCGCTACTCCGAGACGTGCCCGTCCTCGGACGGGGCCTGTGCGATGATCCTCACCGACCGCACCGGCGCGGACCGTTCGCCGCATCCGCCCGCCTGGGTGCACGGGGGCGCGATGCGCAGCGAACCGACCCTCTTCGCGGGCAAGGACTTCGTCTCGCCGCAGGCCGGCAAGGACTGCGCGGCCGATGTCTACCGGCAGGCCGGGATCAGCGACCCGCGCCGGGAGATCGACGCCGTCGAGATGTACGTCCCGTTCTCCTGGTACGAGCCGATGTGGCTGGAGAACCTCGGCTTCGCCGACGAGGGCGAGGGCTGGAAGCTCACCGAGGCCGGAGTCACCGAACTCGACGGCGACCTGCCGGTGAACCCCTCGGGCGGGGTGCTGTCCACCAATCCCATCGGCGCCTCCGGAATGATCCGCTTCGCCGAGGCGGCTCTCCAGGTGCGCGGACGGGCGGGGGAGCACCAGGTGGACGGCGCACGCCGGGCGCTCGGCCACGCCTACGGCGGCGGGGCGCAGTTCTTCTCGATGTGGCTGGTCGGGGCCGAACCGCCCACGCGCTGACCGCACCCCTCCCGGACGGGCCGCACCACCGCGGCCCGTCCGGGACCGGTACTGCTCACGGCCACAGCAGCTCGCGCACCCAACCACCAGGATGGGAGCGGTAGTTGAGCCGGGTGTGCCTACGCTGCGGATCTCCCTGCCAGAATTCCACGCTCTGCGGCCGCACGGTGTGCAGCGTCCAGTCCGGCGGTACGAGATCCGGCTCCCGCTCCAGGCGTTCCAGCGACCGCCGTACCGCCGCGTCGCGCTCGGCGGGACCACTCAGCGGGCTGCTCTGCCGGCCGGTCAGCGTCTCCGCCCTCGCCCCCGCTCCACGGGCCCGGAAGTCGGCGGCGCTCAGTTCGGCGCTCTCCGCGACCACCGGGCCGCGCACCCGGACCTGCCGGGCCAGCGGTGACCAGTAGAAGGTGAGCGCGGCATAGGGCCGGGCCGCGAGATCGCGTCCCTTGACGCCGCCCGAGTCCGAGGCGAACTGCCAGCCCTGGGCGGTGACGTCCTTGAGGATGAGGGTGCGGGCCGTCGGATTCCCGTCCGCGCCCGCCGTGGAGAGGGTCATCGCGTGCGGCTCCCGGACCCCGGCATCCAGTGCGTGCAGCAGCCACTGGGTGAACAGCTCGGCCGGGTCCTCCGGCGCCGCCCGCGGATCGAACACGGGCAACTCACCCTCGAACACCTCGATGTCGCGCAGCAGCTTCCGCAATCCGGTCATGCCGTCCTCCCTCGCGGTGCCCCCGGACCGCACACCCGGCAGGAGCGGTCTTCGGCTAATGGTAGGGCGTGACGCTACCATTAGCGTGTGACCGACAGTCGCATGACCAACAGCCGTGAGCCCGACAGCCGGCTCGCGCTCGACCTCGCCCTCACCATCCGCCACGACGGGCGGGGCGGCGTCGCCGACGACCTGGACAGCCCGGCCGGCCTGACCCGCTGGGTCCGTGATCGGCCCGCCCTGCTCGGCCGGGTCGCGGCCCCCGACCTCTGGACGGCCGACGGCGCGGACCTCGCCGCCGTACGGTCCTTGCGCGCCGCCGCGCGAGCGCTCTTCGCCCGCGCCGTGCGCCCCGGCGAGCCGAGCCCCGCCGACGCCGCACGGCTGATCCCCGTCGAGGCGGCGCTCGGCCGGCTGAACGAGGCGGCCGCCGCCGTTCCCGCCGCGCCGCGCCTGGACTGGCCGCGGGACGGCGAACCCGTCGTCCGTGACCACCCTGCCGGGGGCTCGGCCGCGGACGCGCTCCCCGCCGCGCTCGCCCGCGCCGTCATCGGATTCCTGACCGGGCCCGACCGTACGGCCCTGCGGGCCTGCCACGCCCCTCGCTGCGTGCGCTACTTCGTCAAGGAGCACCCGCGCCAGGAGTGGTGCAAGCCCTCCTGCGGCAACCGCGCCCGCGTCGCACGCCATCACGAGCGACACCGCACGCCGTAGGTAGCGTGGGGGTGTGACCGCCGAGAGTGATCTTCGAACCCTGCTGAGCGACCTGCGCCCGGAGCTGCACCCCGGCCGCTACGTCTTCGCGACCGTGCCCGACGGCGTGGTGCCCGCCGAAGCCGCCCCCGTCGTCACGGTCAGTGAGACCGAGGGGCTCACGCTGGTGCTCCCCGAGGCCCAGGCCGTGGCGGCCGGACTGGACCACTCCTACCCGGCGGGCTGGATCACGCTCCGTGTGCACTCCTCGCTGGACGCCGTGGGGCTGACCGCCGCGGTGTCCCTCGCCCTCACCGACGCGGGGATCAGCTGCAATGTGGTGGCCGGATTCCACCATGACCACCTCTTCGTCCCGCACGGCCGCGCCGCCGAGGCCGTCGCCGTACTGGAGACGCTGGCCTCGGAGTCGGACGCGGGGTGACAGGATGCCGGAGGATCACCGTGTGCCGGGGAACGGCCGCGTACCCGTCCGGCGTAGCGGGACATCCGGGCGGGCGTGCGCCTCCGGCGCCGTCCGGGCCCCTGTGGGCCCGGCTCCGCGACGTGAGCCCGGCCACGTAACATGTCTCCATGTCCTTCCTCCGCCGCCGTAGCGCCGCCACACCCGCGGGCCCCGACTTCGACGTCCTGGCCATGGACCCGGGGGACTGGCCCGGCAACCTCGGCGCCGGTCTGCTGCCCGCCCCCGACGGGAGCTGTCAGGGCGTCTTCCTCCGCTACGACCTGTTCGGCGGCCGCGGCCCCGCGATGATCATCGGCAATCTCCCGGAGGGCTCGCCCGCCCGCGAGACCGAGGAGGGCCAGGTCCCCTTCGAGGTGGCCCAGCTGCTGCTCGCGCTGGAGAACGACGAGCCGGTCGAGGTCACCGGGACCGAGGACATGCCCGTGATGCAGGGCGACAACCTGCTGATCGTCCGCCGGGTCAAGCTCTCCGAGAGCCGGATCGCCTGTGTCCAGTTCGACCGCAGCGACGGCGTGCTCGTCACCATCGCCAGCTGGGACCGTCCGATCACCGACGATCTTTACACCCTCCTGAAGCCGCTGCCCGCGGAGCTCTTCCAGCAGGGCTGAGCCGCACGCGCGGCCGGCCCGCCGCGCGGCCCGCGCTGTCCGGCCCGGTGGCGGCACTTCCGTCCAAGTACACACGGCCTCTGTCCAAGAGGCCGCTTTGTCATGCGTCTTGTCCTGGGAGTCGTCGGACCTCTAGCGTCGTTCGGCATGACATCCGGGATGACGCGACGCACCACAGTGAAGACAGCGATCGGCGCAACAGGGGCTCTGGCGCTGGGAGTTCCGGCTCTCGCCGGCACGGCAGCCGCCGTCGGTACCTCCGATGAATCGGCGAAGCTGAGAGGCAAGAAGGCGCTACCGAACCCGGTACTCCACTACCTCGCCCCCGCCGCCGGCTGGGAGCGCGAATCCCTGCCCATCGGGGGCGGGGCCCTCGGTGCGAGCGTCCATGGCACGCTCGCCACCGAACGTCTCACCTTCAACGAGAAGACCTTGTGGTCCGGCGGACCCGGCTCGGCCGAGGGATACGACTTCGGGAACTGGACCGCCCCCAGGCCCGACGCTCTCGCCGACGTCCGCAGGCGCCTCGACAGCGAGGGCGCCCTCGGCCCCGACGCCGTGGCCGCCGAACTCGGACAGGGGCGCCGCGGCTACGGCGCCTACCAGGTCTTCGGGGACCTGCTCCTCGACGTGCCGGGCGCCCCGGCCGCCCCCGACGCCTCCTACCGACGCAGCCTGGACCTGCGCACCGCACTCGCGACCGTCGGCTACACCCGGGAAGGGGCCGCCCACAGCAGGGAGTACTTCGTCTCGCACCCGGGCGGGGTCATCGGCGGACGGCTCACGGCGGACCGGCCGGGACGGGTGACCTTCACCCTGCGCTACACCTCGCCGCGCAGCGACTTCACCGCCTCCGCCGCCGGGGACCGGCTCACCGTCCGCGGAGCGCTCAAGGACAACGGGCTCCGCTTCGAGGCCCAGATCCGGGTCCGCACCAAGGGCGGCACCCTCACCGCCGGCGCCGACGGCAGCCTCACCGTCACCGGCGCCGACAGCGCCTGGTTCTTCCTCGCCGCGGGCACCGACTACGCGGACACCTATCCGGCCTACCGGGGCGCTGACCCGCACGCCAAGGTAACCGCCGCCGTCGACGCCGCGGCCGGCACCACGTACGAACGCGTCCGCGACACCCACACGAGCGACCACCGCGCCCTCTTCGACCGGGTGGCGCTCGACATCGGCCAGCAACTGCCCGACCTGCCCACCGACCAGCTGCTCAGCGGGTACACCGGAGGCAGCAGCCCCGCCGACCGGGCCCTGGAGGCGCTCTTCTTCCAGTACGGGCGCTACCTGCTGATCGCCTCCTCGCGCGAGGGTTCGCTGCCCGCCAACCTCCAGGGCGTCTGGAACAACTCCACGACCCCGCCCTGGTCGGCCGACTACCACAGCAACATCAACCTCCAGATGAACTACTGGCTCGCCGAGGTCACCAACCTCGCCGAGACCACCGCTCCCTACGACCGCTACATCGAGGCCATGCGCGAGCCGGGCCGCAGGACGGCGAAGGAGATGTTCGGGACCGCCGGCTGGGTCGTGCACAACGAGACCAACCCGTACGGCTTCACCGGTGTCCACGACTACTCCACCGCGTTCTGGTTCCCCGAGGCCGCCGCCTGGCTCACCCAGCAGATGTACGAGCACTACCGGTTCAGCGGCTCCACCGCCTATCTGCGCTCCACCGCCTATCCGGCGATGAAGGAGGCCGCGGAATTCTGGCTGGCCAATCTGCGCACCGACCCGCGTGACGGACTCCTCGTCGTCACCCCGAGCTACTCACCCGAGCACGGGGACTTCACCGCCGGTGCCGCGATGTCCCAGCAGATCGTCCACGACCTCCTCACCAGCACCCTGGAGGCCGCCCGCACCCTCGGCGACGCGGCAGCCTTCCGCGGCAGGCTGGAGACGGCCCTGGACCAGCTCGACCCCGGCCTGCGGATCGGCTCCTGGGGCCAGCTCCAGGAGTGGAAGGCCGACCGGGACGACCCGGCCGACGACCACCGTCATGTCTCCCACCTCTTCGGCCTCCACCCCGGCCGGCAGATCGAGGCCGGCAGCGGCTGGGCCGAAGCGGCCAAGGTCTCCCTCGGCGCCCGCGGCGACGGCGGCACCGGCTGGTCCAAGGCCTGGAAGATCAACTTCTGGGCGCGGCTGGGCGACGGCGACCACGCCCACAAGATGCTCTCGGAGCAGCTGAAGAACTCCACCCTGCCCAACCTCTGGGACACCCACCCGCCGTTCCAGATCGACGGGAACTTCGGTGCCGCCTCGGGCGTCGCGGAGATGCTGCTGCAGAGCCAGCACGACACCGTCGAGATCCTCCCCGCGCTCCCGGCCGGCTGGCCGGACGGATCGGTGCGCGGCCTGCGCGCCCGGGGCGGATTCACCGTCGACATCGAGTGGGCCGCGGGGACGGCCCGCCGTGTGGTGCTCAAGGCGAGCCGCACCCGCGAGGTGACCGTCAGCGGCACCCTGTTCGCCGGCGGCGAGAAGACCTTCAGGGCGCGTGCCGGAAAGAGCTACACCCTGACCCCCGAGAGCTGAGCGAACAGCGAGGTCACCCGAGCCGCAGAGGTACCGGGCCCCGTGGGACCACTCAGGTGCCACGGGGCCGCCGTGCCCCGCCGCAGATCCTCCTCGCGGTAGCGCCGGCAGCCCCGGTGCCAGATCAGGATGCCCGCGAGCCAGTGCTTCAGCTCCCGCACATAGCCCGCGAGGATCTCCCTCGCCTCGTCGTCCAGGTCGAAGTCGTCGTACAGCAAGGGAAGTTCGTGCTCCGCGACATGCAGGAACTGCCGCAGTCGCGACTTCATCAGGTCGTACACGAGCCGCATCCCGGTCGGATAGTCCACCCCGAAGAAGTTCTGCACCACCAGGACGCCGTTGTGCACCTCACCCTCGTACTCGATCTCCTTCTGGTACGAGAACAGGTCGTTGAGCAGTGCGGCATAGTCCGCTGCGGCGTTCTCCAGGGAGCGCAGCGGGCCACTGGCGTAGATCTCCGCGGGCACCTTCCTGCCGTGCCCGAGCCGGCACAGACTCATCGTCAGATCCGAACCGAAGGTCATGCGCCGCATCTCGACATAGTCCACCGGATCGGGAATCCGGTTCTGCGCCTGGTTCGCCAGCTCCCACACCCAGCTCGCCGTCATGTCCTCGATGCAGGTGCGGAAGGCGCGCCTGCCGCTGTCATCCATCGGCGCCGCCGTGCGCTCCCACAGATCGGCGAGCCCGCGCTCCAGCGCGTTCACCGGCTCGGGCGCCGCCGCCCCGTCCAGCGGCATGAACTGCGACAGGCGCGCATTGGCCACCTTGGCCCCGGTGAGGTCACGGGCCCGCCCGTGCACCACCGGGAACCAGTCGTCGCCGTAGGTCCCCCAGGCCAGCCACTGCGAGGACAGGTCGAGCTCGTCCGGGGTGGCGTCAGGGTGAATCCCGGCCGCGCACAGCGGCAGGTCGATCGCCAGCAGCCGTTCCTCGTCCCAGATGTGCGAGCCCGGCACCCCCGGCTGCGCCTCCAGGATGCCCATGCGGGACGACCAGCCGACGAGCCGCACCCGGGCCCCGGCCAGATGCGGACTGAGCGTCGTGCCGAACGGCAGGTCGAAGTCGGGCAGCAGGGACGGGCCGACGTGCTGGTAGGGCAGATAGGTGTGGCTCCGCAGCCTGGCCGACTCCGACCGGGGAGTGAACCGGATCGACGCGGCCGCCATACCGAACCCCGGAGTCGCCTGCTGGGCCCCTCCGTCGTTCATGTAGCGGCTGGAGCGCATGTGCCACTCATGGCCGCCGGACTGCCAGTCCTGGAGGCCCTTGACATAGGCCAGGACCGCTGCGGTCTGCGCGGGATCCAGCCCCTTCTCGGAGCAGAGCGGACCGAGTTCGGTGAGCGCGGTGTTCTCGAACTGCTGGAGCCGCGACGTCAGCAGATCGTTCACCGCCTCGGCGGCCTCCTGTGTCGAGCAGCCCAGGAAGTGCTCAAGGACCAGCACACCGTTGCTGTTCTCGCCCTCGTCCTCGACCTCACGCTGGTAAGAGAAGAGGTCGTTGCGCAGATGGACACCGTCGGAGAAGGCGTCGCGCAGCACTCGCAGCGCCCGCTCACCGGCCACAGCGTCGGGTACCTCGGCGCCGGCCGCGTACTCCACCAGCCCTGCCGACCACGGGGCACCGCCCACCTTGCGGCGCATCTCGATGTACTCGACGGGGTTCGCGATGCGGCCCTCGTCGATGTTCGAGAGCTCCCACATCGACTCGTTGAGCAGGTTCTTCGTCGCCTCGGCGAACCGTGCCCGCCATCCGTCGGACATGCCCGGCACGGTCCGCGCCCACAGATCGGCCAGCCCGGCTTCCACCGGGTTCACCGGCTCGGGCGTCGGCGCACCGCGCTCCATCGGCATGAAGGCGGGCAGCCGGTCCAGATACCGCTTACCGCCCTTGCGGTCCGGGGTGCGCTTGAACAGCTCCAGGAAGTGGTCGTCGAAGAAGAAGACCCACACGTACCAGTCGGTCACCAGCGACAACGCCTCGGCCGAGCAGTCGGGGTGGGTGTACGCGCACAGCAGCGCGTAGTCGTGGGAGTCGAGGTCCTTCTCCTCCCAGATACCCGATCCCTCCAGCATCCCTATGGTCCGCGCCCACACCTTGGTGTGCTGTCGGGCCTCCTCGACATGAGGATTGAGCCGCGCCGGATACGGAACATAGAAGTCCGGCAGGGTGAAGGGCTGAGCCATGTGCGTCCGGCCTTTCCGAGAGCCTTCCGCGTGAGCGTCACGCGGTTCGGTCGTGTCCGCGCGAGCACTACCCTTCGGCCGTTCGGGGCACGCACAACCGCGATTAGTCACACAAGAAGTGCGCTCGTTCGAGGAGTGTTCCGCCGTTTCGCCGGCAGGCCGGCGGCTCCGTAAAACTCAGGTAACGCGGCACCGCCAGAAAGCCGTTGCCCATTGCCCTTCGCAGGTCAGCGACCCTGCCAGTGGTCTGGTCCACTGGCTCGACCCGCGGCCACCGCAGCGCTCTTGACGTGCTCTCACCTCAGGTCACAGAGTGTGCGCGCACAGCGGAACGCAGAGATCGGAACACGAACACCTCGCGATACGAACGGCTCAGAACACGCACAGCTCCAAGAAGGGTTGTCATGACGTCCAAGCAGAGGACCGGACTCGCGGTCGCGTTCACCACCGTCGGCGCGCTGAGTCTCGCGCTGCTCAGCCCCGGGGCGCAGGCCGGCGCGGACGGGGTGCGGCCGGAATGTCCGCGCGGCCTCGGATGCGACTGGGTCCCGGCCGCCTACCAGCAGACCGGCGACCCGGCCGACAAGGAGACGTACGGCAACTACGACACGGCGGACCGGCCGCACAGCAACAAGATCAAATTCATTGTCCTCCATGACACCGAGGAGGACTTCGACACCACCCTGAAGATCTTCCAGAACCCGCTGAAGCAGACCTCGGCCCACTACGTGGTGCGCTCCGGCGACGGCCACGTCACCCAGATGGTGAAGAACAAGGACGTCGCCTGGCAGGCCGGGAACTGGTACGTCAACTCCAACTCCATCGGCATCGAGCAGGAGGGCGTCGCCGTCGACGGCGCCAAGTGGTACACCCCCGAGATGTACCGCTCGACGGCCGCACTGGTGCGCTACCTCGCCGCCAAGTACGACATCCCGCTCGACCGCCAGCACATCATCGGCCACGACGGGGTGCCGCCCACCAGCGCCGCCGGCGCCGCGGGCATGCACTGGGACCCGGGCACCTACTGGGACTGGAACCGCTTCATGGCGCTGCTCGGCAGGCCCACTGTGCCGACAGCCCGCAAGAGCAGCGAACTCATCACCGTAAGCCCGCGGTTCAAGGACAACAAGCAGGCCTTCCGCGACTGCGAGAAGGGCGTCGATCTGCCCGTGCAGGGCTCCAGCGCCGTCCCGCTCCACACGGAGCCCGCCACCGACGCACCGCTCTTCTCCGACCCGGGGCTGCATCCGGACGGTTCGCCCGGCACCAACTGCGCCGCCGACTGGGGGAGCAAGATCAGCGCCACTCAGCAGGCCGTCGTCGCCGGTCACGCGCCCGGCTGGACGGCGATCTGGTGGTCCGGCCGGAAGGCCTGGTTCGAGACCCCCGCCCGCACCCGCACCACCACCCCCACCGCGGGCCATGTCGTCAGGCCGAAGGCGGGCAGGGCCGAGGTGCCGGTGTACGGCGTGGCGTACCCGGACAAGTCCGAGTACCCCGCCGGCTTCGCGGACCAGCGGGTGGGCACGCCGCTCCAGTACACGATCAAGGCCGGCCAGTCCTACCCCGGCGGTGGGGAGGCGCCCACCGGGTTCTTCTACGCCCCGACGATCGATGCCTCCTACCCGCTGGACCACTCGTTCTTCCGGGGCAAGGAGAAGTACGTGACGGTCCAGATCGGCCATCGCATCGCCTTTGTGAAGGCTGCCGACGTGGACATCGTCCGCACGCACTGACGACGCGCCCGTCCGGCGGCGGGCGCGTCCTCAGTGCGCTGCGGGTCCGGTGTGTCGGCACCGGACCCGCAGCGCGCATCCCCGGTGGAGGGTCAGCGAGTGCCGACCGCGGCTCGTACGGCCCGCCGGGCCATCGCGCAGTCGTCGTGCAGCCGGCGCAGCAGCAGACGCTGCTCCTCACCCGACGACAGTGCGCCCGGCCGGTCCTGACCGGTTCTGGGGCCCGCGGTGTCCCGTATGGCCCGCTGCACGGCCGTCTCGTACGTACGGATCTCCCGTGTCAGTACGAGCATCAGGTTGACCAGGAACGCGTCCCGCGCCGCCGGGCCCGTGACCTGAGCGAGCTGGCTGATCTGACGCCGGGCCACCGGCGCGTCACCCAGCACGGCCCACAGCGTCGCCAGGTCGTATCCCGGCAGATACCAGCCGGCATGTTCCCAGTCGACCAGTACCGGGCCGGTGGGCGACAGCAGGATGTTGGAGAGCAGTGCGTCACCGTGACAGAACTGCCCCATCCCCTGGCGGCCGCCCGCGTGGGCCAGACCGTGGAGGAGCTTCTGCAGGTCACCCAGATCACGGTCGGTGAACAGACCCAGCTCGTGGTAGCGCGAGATGCGCGCCGCGTAGTCCAGCGGGGCGTCGAAGAGACCGGCCGGCGGCCGCCAGGCGTTGACCCGGCTGACCGCGCCGAGCACCGCCCGCAGGTCGGCCCGCGGCGGCGCCTCCGACGGATGCCTGGTCAGCGCCGCAACCCGGCCGGGCATCCGTTCGATGACCAGGGTGCAGTTCTCCGGGTCCGCCGCGATGAGCCGGGGAACCCGTACCGGCGGGCGGTGCCGGACGAACGCCCGGTATGCCGCTATTTCGTGGCGGAACCGCTCCGACCACGCCGGCGAGTGGTCCAGTAAGCACTTGGCGACCGCGGTCGTACGTCCGGTGGAACCGACGAGCAGTACCGAACGGCCGCTGCGCCGCAGCACCTGGACCGGATTGAACTCCGGGCAGATCCGGTGCACCGAGGCGATGGCCATCCTCAGCTGCGCGCCCTGGGGACCCGACAGGTCGAGTCTTCCGCTGAGCGATTGAGTGCCTGGCCCCGCCATGCGCCGGGCCCGACCCATGCCGGGCGCCGGCACTGCGGCGCGGGGGTCGAGATACGGCCCGCCGCCCGCCCCGAGGGGACGGAGCGGCCGGGGCGGGGCGGACACGGAGGACGATGCTGTGTACATGGGCGAGACAGATCCCTTCGTGCGCCGACAAGTTGCGTGCGCCGCCCCGGCCGGCGACCGTTCGGCACCCTGGGGAGTACCTAGGGCTGCCGGGCGGGGTGGCGCTTTCCTACCTGACACCGGAGCGCGGGTGGCAGACCATGTGGCGGACCCTGGCGAACCCTGGCGAATAGTCGCAGGGCATCTGACAGGGGGTTACTGTCAACACAGCCGAGAACCTGGGGGCTTGACGTGACCGGAGAACCCAACACCCGCCTGTCGGACCTGTTCGGCCTTGCCGGCTGGTCCAAGGGCGAACTCGCGAGAATGGTGAACAGGCAGGCGGCGGCCATGGGCCACCCCCAGCTCGCCACCGACACCTCGCGGGTGAGGCGCTGGATCGATATGGGGGAGTCCCCCCGTGATCCTGTGCCCAAAGTGCTGGAAGTCCTGTTCACCGAGCGGCTCGGTCGTGTCGTGACCATCGAGGACCTCGGGTTCGGCCGGCGCGGGCGTGTGGGGAAACGGCGAGAGACCGGGACGGAAGACAATCCCGACCAACTCCCCTGGGCGCCCGAGCGGACGGCAGCGGTCCTCACCGAATTCACGGGAATGGACCTCATGCTCAACCGACGCGGCTTGGTGAGCGCGAGCGCCGCGCTCGCCGCCGGCTCCACCATCGCCGGCCCCATGCACGACTGGCTGCACACCGACCCCGTACTGGCGGCCGACGCCCCACGCATCGACGACCCCGTGCACGCGGACCCAGCCGGTTTCGACCGGTACGAGGCCGCGCCCATCGGTTCGGAGGAGATCGAGGCGCTGGAACGGTCCGTGGAGGTGTTCCGCGCCTGGGACGCCTCCCGGGGCGGCGGCCTCCAGCGCAAGGCCGTGGTGGGCCAGCTCAACGAGGTGGGCGGCATGCTGGCCTACCGCCACCCCGACCATCTGCAGCGCCGCCTCTGGGGCGTGGCTGCCAACCTCGCCGTACTCGCGGGGTGGATGTCCCACGACATCGGCCTCGAACCAACGGCCCAGAAGTACTTCGTGATCGCGGCTCACGCGGCGCGCGAGGGCGGCGACCGGCCGCGCGCGGGCGAGGCCCTGTCCAGGGCGGCCCGCCAGATGGTCCACCTGGGCCGTCCGGACGACGCGCTCGACCTCATGAAGCTCGCCCAGTCCGGCTCGGGAGACATGGTCCTGCCGCGCACCCAGGCGATGCTGCACACCATCGAGGCCTGGGCACAGGCCTCCATGGGACGGGGCCAGGCCATGCGGCGCACCCTCGGCAGGGCCGAGGAACTCTTCATCTCGGACAAGGGCGATGTCCCACCCCCCAGTTGGATGCAGATGTTCGACGAGGCGGATCTGCACGGGATGCAGGCACTGGCGTTCCGCACACTGGCCGAGCACGAACCCTCGGCGGCCGCCACGGCCCAGCGCCACGCGAAGCAGGCACTCGAACTGCGGGTCAACGGGCGCCAGCGGTCCAAGATCTTCGACTACATCTCGCTCGCCTCGGCATGCTTCATCGCCGACGACCCCGAGCAGGCAGACCGCTACGCCCGGCTCGCCCTGGTGACGATGGGGGAGACCTCCTCGCACCGCACCTGGGACCGGCTGCGCGAGATGTACCGGCTGACGGGCCAGTTCGCCGGCTACGCGAAGATCGAGGACCTGCGCGAGGAGATCGAGCGCTCGCTGCCGCAGAGTTCCCTCATCAAACAGCGGACCAGGAGTTCCGAGATCTGACCCCAGGGCGCCACCAGGAAGAGGCGCCGTTCCTCAACACCTGTCCGGACAGCGCACCATGGGCCGCCGGGCGTTCTCGTACCAGTGCCGTGTGTTCTCCGTGTGCCCTTGCCTCCGCGCGCGGTGTGTCTGTGCCCTATGCCCCGATGCGGGCGATCAGCACACATGCGTCGTCCAGTCGCCGGGTGCCGCCGAACTCCTCGGCGACGGTCCGTACACAGTCCTGTGCCGTGCGGGCCTCGGCGAAGCGCGGCGCAAGTCCGAGCAGTGCTTCCGTGCCCGGACGGAGGCCGTTGCGCCCGTCGTTGGTCCGGGCCAGTCCATCGGTGTGGAGCACCAGTACATCGCCGGGCAGCAGGTGCGCCTCGTCCTGCTCGTAGGCGATCCCGGAGGCCGCTCCGAGCAGTACGCCGTCGGGCTGAGGGAGCGGGCGCCCGGTTCCGTCGCGGAACAGCAGCGGTGCGGGGTGTCCGGCCTGCGCCCAGTCCAGGGTGCGGGTCCCGGGGTCGAATCGGCAGCACACCGCGCTGCCGAGAGCGGGCTGGATCGATGTCTCCAGCAGCTGGTTCAGATGCCCCATCAGGGCCCCGGGGTCGATGCCGGCCACCGCCATGCCGCGCAGCGCACCGAGGATCATCGCCATGGCCGATGTGGCCTGGATGCCGTGACCGGTCAGATCGCCGACCGTGAGCAGCATCCTGCCGTCCGGCAGCTCCATGGCGTCGTACCAGCCGCCGCCGATCAGGTCGTTGGACTCGGAGGGCAGGTAGTGGGCCGCGATGTCCAGCGCTCCGGGCCCCTGGTCCGGGAGGCGCAGCGAACCTCGCCACGGCGGGAGCACGGCCTCGTGCAGCTCGACCGCGAGCCGGCGTTCCGTCCGGTCGATGTGCTGCTGACGACGGAGCGAGTCATGGGTGCGGTGCACCACCTGCTGGCTGCGCCGCAGCTCGCTGACGTCGCGCAGGACCGCCCACATGGAAGCGGTGCAGCCGTCCGCGTCGAGGACGGGCTCGCCCGTCATGTGCAGCGTCCGCGTCCCCCCGTCGGGGCGCTGGATCCGGAACTCGCCGTCTATCGGCTTCCCGTCGACCAGGCAGTCCGTCACCAGCGCGGTGAGTACGGCCTGGTCCTCGGGGAACAGCACGGAAGGGAGATCATCCAAGGAGAGCGGTCCGGCCTGTGCGGTCCGGCCGAAGATCTGGAGCAGTTCGTCGGACCAGCTGACCGCGTCCGTCAGCAGATTCCACTCGGCGCTGCCCACCCGGCCGATCAGCGAACCCGCGCGCTCCTCGTCGGCGGTCTCCTGACCTGCTCCCAGCGACAGCTCGGCCACGAGCTGTTCCGCGGCCTCCGGCGGCAGACCCTCCTTGAGCTGTCCCAGGTGCGCGCCGAGATCATCCAGGTGATGGACCGCCAGATCGCAGAGCGCGCGCTGCCAGCGCAGCTGCGGATCGTCCTCGTCGACCAGCACGGAGTCGCGCCGCACCGCGTCCACATCGCCGCGCAGCCGCCGCGTCCGGTTGATCAACGCGTCGACGGCATCGCGCTCGGGCGGCTGGGGGGCGGGGCGGTCCGCGGACAGATGGGACGGCATGACGTACTCCGATACAGGCGCGGTACAACCAGGTCTGAGGGTGGACCGAATACGACTGTCGCACAGCCGACTGGGGCCCGTAAGCGGTTTGGCAACACTCGATGCGTTCTTGCAGCTGGCATATGCCAGCGGCTGAGTGCCGCCGCGATCTTTCGAACAGCCTTGCTTTTGGAGGGTGTTGACGCAAGAAATCCGGCGCGCGGAGACGTTCGGTGCGCCTGTTCTGCGCGGGTTGAGCCGAACGCGCCGGGGCATGTGCGGGCCGGAAGTCCCACGGAGGGCGAGGGCTTCGGCCCGGGTGCTGCTGGATGTCGAGGCGGTGCCGCCGCGCCGCGTCAGCTGGCGGCGATACGGCCGTACGAACCCACCTTCCAGGTCCACTTGAGGGTCTCGCCGCGGAAAGTGGTCCAGCACTGCCTGCCGGGGCCGTTGTCGATGGCCGGCTTGATGTACATGTTCCGGCCGCAGTTGCTGGTCGTGTTCTTCAGGCGCATGGGTCACGTTCCTCGGGCGGTCGTTCGCAGTGCCGGGCACTGCGGTCAACGATCGTGACGGCCTCGCGTGACGGCTCGCCGAGGAGTGCCGGACGTGCGTCGGCCCGCTCCGGGGCCCCGGCCCGAACCGGGCGGGAATGCCCCCGGACACTCCGGCGTTGCACCGGCAGAACGAAAACGAATCCCGTTCCCATCAAGGGGAGGATTCGGTTCACGAGTACGGAGGTTGCCATGGCCCGAAGTGAAGCCCGTCCTGTCGTGACGCTCCGCTCGACCGCGGGGACGGGGCAGAGCTATGTGACGCGCAAGAGCCGTCGCAACAGCCCCGACCGGCTGGTCCTGCGCAAGTACGACCCCGCTGCCGGGCGGCACGTCCTCTTCCGCGAGGAGCGCTGACCGACGAGCCGTTCGCGGTTCGAGGGGGGGGCGGTCGTCCGTCCCCCCTGTGCCCTCGGTGACAAGGAAGGTACGCACAATGAAGTCCCGTATTCACCCCGTCTCCCGTCCGGTGGTCTTCCGTGACCGTGCCGCGGGGGCGGCCTTCCTCACCCGCTCGACCGCCGAATCCGGGCAGCGAGTGGTGTGGGAGGACGGCCGGAGCTATCCCGTCATCGATGTGGAGACGTCGTCGGCGAGTCACCCGTTCTACACCGGAGCGCGGCAGGTCCTGGACACCGCCGGCCGGATCGAGCAGTTCAACCGCCGCTACGGCAGTGGGGCGCCCGTCGGCGAGAAGTGACGCGCACCACCGCGCGACCTGCACGTCCGTGCCCTGGATCACAGTCCGGGGCACGGATTCCCGGGAACACAAGTTGGTGGTTTATCGTTCACCTATATGTGATGACGTGCTGAGCGTCCACACCAAGAACCGCCCCGGCTGGATTCCCCCGATCCGGCCGGGGCTTCCCCTTTGCCGGGACGCGGCACCCCCGTGCCGGCTCACCGCCGCCGCGGTACGGCCTCCACCAGCAGCGCCGCCGCCGCGAGAGCGGCTGCCGCCACGGCCCCGGTGTCCGGCCGGCCGCGCACGGCGAGTGCGGCCGCCGCGGCGCCCGCCACCACGGCGACCAGCCGGCCGACCACCCAGCCGTCACCCCGTCGCCACGCCCCCATGGCCAGCCGGCCGACGAGTGACGTCAGCGTTCCGGTGAAGTAGTTCGTCGGCGTGGCACGGATCCGGCCCTGGATCCCCATCGCGAGCCCCATGAGAGCCAGCAGGCCCAGCCGGTCCGCGTCCGACGTGATCAGATCCAGCCCCCACAGCACCGCACCCGCGGCGAGCAGTACCACCTCGACCGTCAGCATGACCGGCAGCCGCCGCCATACCCGCTCGCCCGTCACCGCACCCCAGGCCACCCCGCAGCCGTACGAGACGAGCGCCGTCACCACGCGCAGCGCCACCCCCTCCTCGCCCGCCCCGGCGGCCGAGGCCCCCAGCAGGACCAGGTTTCCCGTCATCACCCCGGCGAAGACCTGGCCGACGCAGATGAAGACGAACGCGTCCGCCGCCCCGGACGCCGCCGACAGGAGCAGCAGGGCCGCATGGCCGCGCGGCCCGTCCACGGAGTCACGGCCGGCCGGGTCGGTGGATGCGGTGGAAGTCGGCATGGCCGCATTTTCGCTGGCGTGCGGCCCGGCGGGGCGTGTTGTCCCCGGTGCGGCGTGCCGTGCCCGCCGTCCTGCGAGGGGGCGCGTCCGCGGAACTCACTCCAGACCGCGCGCCTGCCTGAACCGCGTCAGTCCGTCGGCCAGTTCCACCACCGGAGCCGGATACTCCAGGCGGGCGCGCTCCGCACCGCGCAGCTTCCACGGCTCGTGCACGGCGGGTCCGGCCAGTGCCGCCAGCTCCGGGACCCACCGTCGCACGTAGTCGCCGTCCGGGTCGTAGCGCTTGGCCTGGAGCACGGGATTGAGCACCCGGTTGGGGCGGCTGTCCGTCCCCGTCCCGGCCATCCACTGCCAGTTGAGCTGATTGTTGGCGACGTCACCGTCCACCAGCAGATCCAGGAAGTGCCGTGCGCCGACACGCCAGTCCACGTACAGGGTCTTGGTCAGGAAGCCCGCCGTGAGCAGCCGTCCCCGGTTGTGCATCCAGCCCTCGTGGCGGAGCTGGCGCATGGCGGCGTCGACCACGGGGTAGCCGGTGCGTCCCTGCCGCCAGGCCTCGATGTCCTCGGCGGCACCGGCCTCGGACCGCCAGTGGTCGTGCCGGGTGCGGTAGTCCAGCCGGGCCGCCGTGGGCCTGGCCGCGAGGACCTGGTGGTGGAACTCCCGCCAGCACAGCTGCCGGACGAACGCGTCGGCTCCGGCGCCACCTGCCGCGCGTGCCCGGTGGATCAGTTCCACGGGGGACAGGGTGCCGAAGTGCAGATGCGGCGAAAGGCGGGACGTCGCGTCTCCCGGCAGGTCGTCGTGCCGTTCCTCGTACGCCGCGAGCCCGTGGCGCCGCCAGGCCGTGAACCGCTTGCGGGCCTCCTGCTCACCGCCCTCGGCGAGCCCCGCCGAGACGCCGGGCACCGCGGCGCGGACCGGCACGTCCTGGGACCCCGGACCGTCCGGCACCCGCACCGCACGCGGCGCACCGAAGGCATCACGCACCCGCTCCCCTGACCAGCGCCTGAAGTACGGGGTGAACACGGCGAAGTGGTCCGAGCCGGCGGGGGTCACGGCACCGGGCGCGACCGCGGTGACCACGCCGTCGTGGACGTGCAGCCGTCCCCCGCCGGACTCCAGCGCCGTCCGCAGCCGTTCCTCGCGGCGACGGGCGTAGGCGCTGGCCCCCGCGGCCAGATGGACGTCGCCCGCACCGGTCTCGGAGACGATCCGGCACACCTCGGCGACCACATCGCCCGAGCGGATCACCAGCCGGCCGCCCCGCTCACGCAGCCCCGTGTCGAGATCCCGCAGACAGTCGGCGAGGAAGGCGCGGCGGTTTGGGGCGCCGAACCCCACCGCGTCGATCCCCGTGTCGTGGACGAACAGGGGCACGATCTCGTCCGAGGACGCGAGCGCGGCCCGCAACGGCGGATGGTCGTGCAGACGGAGATCGGCGGTGAAGAGGACGACCGCTACGGTCATGGCGCAACTCCCGGTCGGGGGCATGGACGTGCTCCTGTTCCGTCCGCAGGCCCTCGGCGGATGCATTGGTCACCGGGACAACGCGCCGTGTTCTCCCGCTCCCGAGGAAGACGGCACCGCCGCGGCAGCCCGGGCGATATTGCGGGCCATCCCGCCGAACACGATCGCGTGGAACGGCGACACGCTCCACCAGTACGCATGGCCGAGCAGCCCGCGCGGATGGAACAGGGCCCGCTGCCGGTAGTGCGCCCGGCCCCGCTCGTCCCGTTCCGCGTACATCTCCAGCCACGCCAGGCCGGGCAGCCGCATCTCCGCGCGCAGCCGCAGCAGCCGACCGGGCTCGATCTCCTCGACCCGCCAGAAGTCCAGGGAGTCACCCACCCGGAGCCGGTCGGTGTCCCGCCGCCCTCGGCGCAGGCCCACCCCTCCCACCAGCCGGTCGAGCCAGCCGCGCACGGCCCAGGCCAGCGGGAACGAATACCAGCCGTGATCGCCGCCGATTCCCTCGATGACCTTCCAGAGGGCCTCCGGCGACGCGTCCACATCGAGTTCCCGCACATCCGAGTACAGACTGCCGCCGGCCCAGTCGGGGTCGGTGGGCAGTGGGTCGCTCGGTACCCCGGGCACCGACGCCGAGGACCACCGGGTGGAGACCTGGGCCTCGCGCACCCGCTGGAGGGCCAGCCGCAGCGCCCTCTCGAACGTGAAGGGCTGCCCCGGCCCGTCGGGCACGTACTGCGTGATGTCGTGCTCCTGGCACACGACCTCGTACCGCAGCGACTCGGCGAGCGGCCGCGCGATCGACCGGGGAACGGGCGTGACCAGCCCGATCCAGTGGCTGGACAGCCGTGGCGTCAGCATCGGGACGGGCAGGATCAGCCGGTGCGGGAGGGCCGCGATCTCCGCGTACCGCTGCATCATCTCGCGGTACGTGATGATGTCCGGCCCTCCGATGTCGAAGACACGGCTCGCCTCCCGGGGCATCCGGGCGCTGCCGACCAGGTAGCGCAGCACGTCCCGGACCGCGATCGGCTGGATCCGGGTGGACACCCAGCTCGGCGTCACCATGACCGGCAGCCGCTCCGTGAGATAGCGCAGCATCTCGAAGGAGGCCGACCCGGATCCGATGATGACCGCTGCCCGCAAGGCGGTGGTCGGGACCCCGGAATCCAGCAGGATCCTGCCGACCTCGGCTCGCGAGCGCAGATGCGGCGAGAGTTCCCGCTCGGGTACGCCTGGTGGCGTGAGGCCGCCGAGGTAGACGATCCGGCCGACGCCGCGCGCGCGGGCCGACTCGGCGAAGACCGTGGCCGACCTCCGGTCCGTGTCCTCGAAGTCCGCGCCGGTCGTCAGCGCGTGCACCAGGTAGTAGGCCACGCCGATGTCCGCCATGGCCGACGCGACCGTGGCCGCATCGGTGACATCACCCCGCACGACCTCGACATCCCCGGCCCATGGGTAGTCCCGCAGCTTCTCCGGGCTGCGCGCCATGCAGCGGACCCGGTGCCCGGCCTCCAGGAGTTCCGGCACCAGCCGGCCCCCGATGTATCCGGTGGCCCCCGTCACCAGGCAGTGCAAGGGCTTCTCCGTGCTGTTGCTCCTCATGGGATCTCCGCATCGGCTGGGGTGCTGCTCGGTTCACCGTGCCTCGTTGTCGCGCGTCGCGCTCCTTGAGGCGCCCGGATGCGGTGACGGGACTCCGGTTCACCCCGGAGACGGCGGAGGCGGTGACGCTGTGGACGCGGTGCCCATGCTCCCATCCGCGCATCTTCGGAGCACGATGCGTCGATTGTGCATCGGTCATCGCTCGGCACCGGTCATCGCTCGCAGCCGGCCACTTCGCCGTGCCGGGTGCTCGGGTGCTCGGGTGCTCGGGTGCTCGGGTGCCGCTCCGTTGCGGTCACCGCTCCGCGTCGCGGCCGGACATCGAACGCCGGATCCGGCGCAGCGCGCGGCGCACATGGCTCTTGACCGTGCCGAGCGGGAGCCCTGTCAGCTCGGCGATGCGGGTCTGGGGGAGACCGTCGTAGTAGGCCATGCGCAGGATGCGGCGCTGTACCTGGGGCAGCTTCCCCAGCTCCGTACCGACCAGGACCCGGTCCAGGGCCGACTCCGGACGTCCGGCCGCGCCGGTCTCGTCGAGCTGCAGCCGCGCCGCCGTCGCAGCGGCCAGTTCGCCGCGGCGGGTGCGGGCGGCGAGCGCGTCGGCGATCTTGCGACGGGTGATGCCGACCAGCCAGCCGGGCAGCGGGCCGCGCTCGGGGCGGTAGCCGAGCCTGCCGCGCCAGGCGGCCATGAAGACCTGCTGGGTGACGTCCTCGGCCTCCCGGCTGTCGCCCAGGGACCGGGCCGCCAGGGAGTGCACGAGGGTGCCCCACCTCCGGTAGGCAGCGGCGAAACAGTCCTCGCTGCCGCGCAGCAGACCGGCGGCCAGCTCCTCGTCGGCGAGGTCCGTCGCGACGCACGGTCGCGGGCCCGGCCCGCCGGGCAGCGTGTCCTGCGGTGCGAGCGCGGTCATGGCTGTCCTTCCTCCGGGCGGCCCGGCCCAGGAGCGGGGTCTCCCGCTGCGGCCGGCCGGAGTCGTCCGGTGTGCTCTCCGGGGCCCCTCCGACGGACGCCCCGGCCAGGAGCGTTCCAACAGGGGACTCGCCGGGACAACCTGCGTCGATTCTGCGTCGTATGATCAAACGCATGCCGTCCTCCACGGAACGCGCTCGGGTGGGCACCACCGGCCACGGCCTGACCACCGGCACAGTGGCACGTCGGCTCGGCGTCGCGCCGACGACACTCCGGACCTGGGACCGGCGCTACGGCATCGGCCCCGCTCGCAGGCACGGTGGCAGGCACCGGCGGTGGACGCCCGAGGACATCGCCGTACTGGAACGCATGTGCGAGCTGACGAGTTCCGGCGTGCCCCCGGCGGAGGCCGCCCGCACGGCGCTGAACGGAACTCCCGACCCTCAGGCCCCGGCTGTCACACCCCATGTGCTCCCGGCGTCCTCCGGCACGAAGCCGGACGGGCTCGCCGCGGACGTCGCACGCCAGGAACGCCGAGGGCTGACGCGCGCGGCACTCCGGCTGGACGCGTGGACCATCGACGACCGGCTTGCCGCCGTGATCGGCCGGTACGGACTCCTGGCCGCCTGGGACCAGGTGATCATGCCGACGCTCCACGCGGTGGGACGCAAGTGGCAGACGTCGGGTGAGCGCTACGTCGAGGTCGAGCACCTGCTGTCCTGGCACGTCTCCAGCGCCTTGCGGCGGGTGGCCGCACAGCCGGCCGCCACCGACGGTGCCGGGCTCGCCCTGCTGGCCTGCACACCGGGCGAGACGCACACCCTTCCGCTGGAGGCGCTTGCCGCAGGTCTCGCCGAACGGGGCCTGGGCGTCAGGATGTTCGGCGCGTCGGTGCCGGGCGAGGCACTGAGTGAGGCCGTGCGCCGGATCGGCCCGTCGGCCGTGGTGCTGTGGTCCCAGTCGCGGAACACGGCGGCGCGCCCGCTGGCGCACCACGTGGCATCGATCGAATGGGGTGTACGGGGCGCCCGGACCCGCCCGGCGGTGCTGATCGCGGGCCCCGGCTGGGCGGGCGCCCCGCTGTCCGGTACCCACCACCCCCAGGGACTCGGTGAGGCGATCAGGCTTCTCACCGGATTCTGCGAACCATGAGACGCGCGCTCGCCGGGATGCCGCGCCGGACCGGCTTGAACTGGGAACATGCGCGGTGAGGCCGGACCGCCCCGGGCGTACGGTCCGTTTCCCGGCCGGGTCCCAGCCACGGTCACCAGCCCGTGCGAAAGGCGAATTCCATGGCGAACCCTGCGGGACCCCGGCCCGATGCCATCGTGATCGGAGCAGGAGCGGCGGGCCTGGCCTGTGCGACCGATCTGGCCGCCGCCGGTCTTTCGGTCCACCTCCTGGAGGCGTCGGACGAGGTGGGCGGCCGGATGCGTACCGACCGGCGGGACGGCTTCCTCCTCGATCGCGGCTTCCAGGTGTTCAACACGTCCTACCCGCAGGTCAAGAAGCGCCTGGCACTCCGAGACCTGCGTCTGCATCCCTTCACGCCGGGCGTGCTCGTGCAGACCGGGACCGGTGGCACCGGCAGAGTCCGGTTCAGCGACCCGACCCGCCGCCCGGGTGCCGTCCGTGATCTGTTCCCCGGACGACTGGCCTCCGGCCGCGATCTGATGGCGCTCGCGGTGCTCTCGGCCCGCGACATGTTCGGCCCGGTGAGCGGAATCAGACGGCGCCCCGACCGTACGACCCTCACCGAACTGGCCGACGCGGGTATCTCCGACGAGCTCGTCCGGACCCTCTTCCAGCCGTTCCTGTCGGGTGTCTTCCTGGAGGACGAGCTGGAGACCTCCTCCCGCGTCTTCCATCTCGTCTGGCGCAGCATGCTGCGCGGCAGCCTCTGCCTGCCCGCGGCCGGGATCGGAGCCGTTCCGGCAGCGCTGGCCGCAGGGCTGCCGCCGCGATCACTGTTCGTGGACACCCCCGTGCACAGCCTGACCGACGACGGTGTGCTCGGCGAGGACGGATCGGAGCGTCCCGCGCCCGCGGTGGTGGTGGCGACGGGCCCCGAAAGGGCCGCGCATCTGCTGCCCGGCCTGACGGTTCCGGGGACCCGCACCGTCACGACGTACTACCACGTGGCCGGTTCACCCCCGCTGCGGGAACCGACCCTGCTCGTCGACAGCAGGCGGCGCTTCCTGAACACAGTGGTACTCAGCGAGGTCGTTCCGGCCTGTGCACCGACCGGGTACGCCCTGGTTTCGACGTCGGTGCTCGGCCCCGACACCCCGGGCAGGGAAACGCGGATCCGCCGGGATCTGGCGGAGGTCCACGCCACCGACACCGCCGCCTGGGACCTGCTCGCCACGTACTCGGTGCCGGGAGCTCTGCCCGCCATGCCGCCCCCGTGGCCGTTGTCCCGCACCTCACGGGTCGGCCCGGGCCGGTACGTGTGCGGGGACCACCGTGCGACCGGATCGGTGCAGGGAGCGCTCGCGTCCGGGGCACGCGCGGCCCGGGAGGTGCTTGCGGACCGGGTCTGAGCGAGGGTCCCGGCTGCTTCGTCGTACGGGTTCAGCCTCACGGCGTCGAAGGGAGCGACAAATCCGCGCAGACTCAAGCGGCCAGGTGTGGTCCGACCGGACGGGGGCACTCGTCGCCCATGAACGCAGAGGCTGAGAGTGGTGCGCAGAGCGGAACGCGGCGTAGAACGTGGGGAAGCGTTCTCCTGCAGGTGACCTTCCTGGTACTGGCCTTCCTGGCCATGGTCGGTTTCTCGGTTGTGCTGGCGAAGGTGACGCTCACGCCGTCGCCGGCCTCGGAGGAACTGGTGAAGTCGAACCTGCGGCCCGGCCGCTCGCTGCGGCAGTACGCCGAGGACTACACCTTCCTCGCCGCCTGTAAACAGGCGGGCGGAAACCTGGTGCTGGGGATGCCGTTCGGCGTACTTCTGCCCATCCTCGTGCCGCGCCGCCTTCGGATGATCCGCATGGTCCTGCTGACCGTCATGGTCATCGCGATTGTCGAACTCGTGCAGGGAGCACTCGTCGCGGGACGGGCCTTCGACGTCGACGACGTCATTCTCAACACGACCGGAGCGCTCCTTGGCTATCTGCTCCTGGGGCGTCGCCTGAGCCACCGCTACCACGTGCTCGCGGACGGACCGGAACCGGAACCGGCTCCTGAGCGCGCCCGTGCGCCGAAACCAGCCGGGCCCGGCGCGGCCGGACGCGACGGGCGCGGGACGGCGTCACGCCGGCGGCCGTGGCAGGGGACATGGGCGAAGACCACGGCACCGACGAAGCCGGCGACGAAGGCCGGGGCGGACGCGAAGCCCCGGCCCAAGCCGAAGCCGAAGGCCGATACGACGTCCAAGCCGAAGACCTCTACGAAGCCCAAGCCCAAGGCCACCACCGATACGAAGCCGAAGCCGAAGGCCGGCGCGAAGCCCGAGGCCGCGGCGAAGGCCAAGTCCTCGGCCGCAGGCGGCAGGACCGCGCGCGACGACCGGGGCCGCAACGGTCCGGGCCGTGCGCTGCTGGACCGGTTCCGCAGCCGCTGACCGGGTCCGGGCCGGCCCCGGTCGTTCCCCGGAGCCTCTCCCCGGCCGTGCTCGGACGGCCGGGGAGAGACGGAGAGACAGGGCGGCGGGGCAGCGCGCCGGGTGGACGTTCTTCACCGTCGGGTCGTACATCCGGTCGAAGTCCTTGCCGTAGTCACTCGGGATCTCCTTGCCGGAGCAGTCGGACTCGTCCGGGGGCTCATCCACACGTACGCGTCGATCCCGGTCTCGGGGGCGGCATGGCGGGCGTTCGCCGAGACCCGCGCTCTACTGCTTGCATCAGTTGCCCAGGGGGATACGCCGGTCGTAGCGGCCGCCGTCCACGTAGGTGTCGACGCTGGTGTTCGCGCCCGGACCCGACGGCCGGTCCGCACCGCGCGAGCCGATGCGTGAGGTGTCGATCAGCATGCCGATGCCCGGGCCGAAGCCGACCGGGAGGAGCTGACGGCGGAAGCCCTGCGCCAAGGACAGCTCGTCCGTGCAGCGGTTCCAGTCGCCCACTTCATGACGCGGTCGACGGACGCGTGCGAGCAGGTGTTCTCGCCGATCTCACCTGCTACGAGAGGAACTTCGGCGGCGCCCGGCGCGCGCGTGGAGTTCCAGCAGTCCTCGTTCGCGCAGGTGTTGAAGTGGCAGACGTGCCATGCGGCGGCGCGATTGTCTGCCGGGTCGTCCGGCCGGCGGCCGAGCCACCGGCCGAGGCCGTTGGAGTACGCGAGACCGCCGGTCAGGAGCAGGTTCCTGGCGCCGGTCGCCCGTACGGCATCGACCAGGTCCTCCGGACGGCTGTGCGCTGTTCCCCCTGTGCGAAGGGGCCGCCGGGCCCGGACCGGCGGGCACCCGATCGGCCCGCGGCCGTTTGCGGGCCGCCTTCCCCGGCCCGAGCGTGAGGAGACGCCGAGTGCGCAGAGGGCGTACGGATCACCTGTCGAAGGGGAGCGCCATGGCCGACGCCCAGTGGAGCCCGGGGCGAAGGGCGGGGGACGCGGACGAATTCCTGCCCGTGCTGGACCTCGTCGAGCCCGCACGTCAGCGTCGGCTCACCGTCTTCTTCCGTCTGCTCCTGCTGATTCCGCATTTCTTCGTGCTGCTCGTCCTGGAGATCGCGGCCTTCTTCACCGCCGTGTTCGGCTGGTTCGCCGCCCTTGCTCTGGGCCGGCTGCCCGAGCCCGTCTTCCGCTTCCTTGCCGGTGTGCTCGGCTACCGCACGAGGGTCGCAGCGAGCGGCATGCTGCTCATCGACCGCTATCCGCCCTTCGCGCTGAACCCGCCGCCCGGCTATCCGGTCCAGATCGACGTCCGCCCGACCAGGCTGAACCGGCTGGCCGTCTTCTTCCGGCTGATCCTGGTGATTCCCGCCGCCATCGTGCAGAGCCTCGTCACATCCGGCTGGTACGTCCTGGCGATCGTGTGGTGGCTGATCACGCTGATCCTCGGACGTATGCCCCGCTCCCTCTTCGAGGCCACGGCGGCCACGCTGCGCTACGAGATGCGCGTCTTCGCCTACGTATCGATGCTCACTCCCGCCTACCCCAAGGGTCTCTTCGGCGAGGACGCGCTCTCCGTACCGGAGGGGCAGGGGCGCTCCGCCACCCGGCCGCTGGTCATGAGCAGCGCGGGCAGGGCGATGCTGGTGCTCTTCCTGGTGCTCGGGCTCGCGAGTGCCGTCACGGCATCCGTCACCAGGTCGTCGTCCGACGACACCGACATGTGGATGCAGACACAAAGGGCTCGCGTGGCGCACCCGTCAACAGGCATGATCGCGCGATGACGTGGACAGCACCTGAAGCAACGCGTACCGGCGGATCACTCGTCGCGGGTGAGCGCGAGATGCTCACCGGATATCTCGGATGGTTCCGCGGCACCCTCCTGCACAAGTGCGCCGGTCTGACCGGCGAGCAACTCGCCGAGCGGACCGTGGAACCGTCGAACCTCTCGCTCCTCGGACTCGTACGCCATATGGCCAAGGTCGAACGCACCTGGTTCAGGCAGCGCTTCGCCGGGCAGGTGATTGAGTCGATGTACGACCCGAAGAAGGGCAAGGACGCGGACTTCGAGGACCTCGATCCGGCCGCCGCCGCCCAGGACTACGCCCGCCTGGTGGAGGAGTGCCGGCTGGCGGACGAGGTCGTCGCCGGTGCCTCGTTCGACGAGACCTTCACCCATGACGGCGAGGTCTACTCCCTGCGGATGGTGCACATCCACATGATCAGCGAGTACGCCCGCCACATCGGCCACGCCGACCTGGTGCGAGAGCGGCTCGACGGCGTCACAGGGGCATGAGGGCGGGCCCGGAACCGGCCCGGCGCGATCGAGCCGTCTGTATCAACGTACGGAATCGGGCGGAACCGCGGCGGCCGGCGGAGTGAATCCGGGCGGCCGGGTCACACGGGGAGTATGACCTCCACCGACTTACCGACAGACGTACCGGGCAAGCCCGGCGAACCAGCGGGCGGCGGCCACGACAAGGGCCCCCGCCACACCCGCCGATGGGGGAGGGCGGCCGCGCTCTGCGCGGTCGCCGTCGCGCTGCTCCTCCTCGGCACGCGGCTCAGCCTGCTGCCGGGGCTGGGCGACATCTTCGGCGAGAAGACCCAGGACCGCTCGGGTCCCGCCGTGCTCAAGTCGATTCGTGACATGAGCCGATACGAGGCGGCGGCGGGCAACTTCCAGGTCGTCGTCGATCTGGAGAAGGACACGAAGTTCCTCCCGGACGCGATCCGCGGCTCCCGCACCCTGTACGTCGGCGCGGGCACGGTAGGTGCCTCCGTCGACCTGGGCGACGTCACGGACGGCGGAGTCGTCGTCAACAAGGACCGGACCACGGCCGAGCTCCGGCTGCCGCACGCCGTCCTCGGGAAACCGGCGCTCGATCCGGACCGCTCCTACGCGGTGTCCAAGCAACGCGGCCTCTTCGACCGGATCGGGGACTTCTTCTCCGACAATCCCGGCAGCGAGCAGGCGGTGAACAAGCTGGCGGCCCAGCACATCGGCGAGGCGGCCAAGGAGAGCGGCCTGACACGGCGCGCCGAGAAGAACACCACCGCCATGCTCCAGGGGCTGCTCGGCTCGCTCGGCTTCAAGGAGGTCACGGTCCACTACGGTGACGCCGGCCGGTAGGCGAGGCCACCGAGCCGGCTCAGCTCCGTTCCTCAGCTCCGTTCCTCGACCCTTCTCCGCAACTCCCTTTCGATGCAGCACCCTTGACGGCTACGCCTCGATAGGTGTGGTCTAGTCCAAGTGCAGGGACGGCGCCGGGCACCCGTATTTCCCGGGGTATGTCCGGTCATGGATCCTGCCGTTCCCTTCGCGCCTCTTGGCCCCACACTCGAGAGGCTGGACTGCCGCTGTCGGGCTCCCCACACTCCGCCCGCGCGCAGCGATGCCTCATGTGAAGGAGAAGCATGCACGCGAAAAGGAAGACCGCCGTAGCCGTCGGTGCCGTTCTCGCACCGGTACTCGCCCTGACCCTTCCGGCGGGCCCGGCCAGCGCCCACGGCTACATCTCGTCACCCCCGAGCAGGCAGGCGCAGTGTGCCGCCGGAACGGTCAGCTGCGGTGACATCAGGTACGAGCCCCAGAGCGTGGAAGGCCCCAAGGGGCTGACCAGCTGCAGCGGCGGCAACAGCCGGTTCGCCGATCTCGACGACGACGCCAAGGGCTGGAAGGTCACTCCGGTGAGCGCCAGCACCTCGTTCCAATGGGTACTGACGGCCCGTCACTCCACCAGTACGTGGCAGTACTTCGCGAGCGGACAGAAGATCGCCGAGTTCAACGACAACGGCGCCCAGCCCGGTGCGACCGTCACCCACCAGGTGAACTTCGGCAACCTCAAGGGCCGGCAGAAGGTCCTCGCGGTCTGGAACATCGCCGACACGTCCAACGCCTTCTACGCGTGCATCGACGTCAACGTCAGCTGAGCCCGCACGCACCACCCGGCCCCGCCGGACGGCTGTGGCCGGGCACAGCGCCACCATCGGCGGGCAGGTAGGAGAGAGGACCCCCGCCCTGCACAGGGCGGGGGTCCTCGCTGTGGCATCGCGATCCGGCCCGTCGCACCGCGACGCGTGACGCGGCGGGCCGGACGGGGTCAGGGGCTTCGTCGACACGGACCGGCCCGGTGAACCGGCCAAGCGGTACCCGGATGGTCGGCCCCGTCACCCGCCTGCTGTCCGTGCCGCGCCGATTCGGCCGGGCACGGCAACGCTGAGTCCGTCACCGCGTCTGCAGAATCGGGATCAGCATGCTCATATCGAACCGCCCCGGACCGGGCCTCCGCTCGCTGAGCCGTTCACGTCGCGGATACGCCCTCGCGGCCGCGCTCACCGCGGCGGTGTGCGGGGCAGCGGCGCCGGCCGCGGCCGGGATGGCGTCCCCCACCGCACCGGGCGAGGACGGAGGCGTCAGGCCCACGGTGGTGCTGGTGCACGGCGCGTTCGCCGACGCGTCGAGCTGGAACGGCGTCGCCGAGCGTCTGCAGCGTCGCGGATACACCGTCGTCGCCCCGGCCAATCCACTGCGCGGGCTGGCAGTCGACTCCGCCAGTACGGCCGAGGTGCTCAGGCGGATCGCCGGCCCGATCGTCCTGGTCGGCCACGCCTACGGTGGTGCGGTCATCAGCAGCGCGGCGGCAGGCAACCCACAGGTCAGGTCGTTGGTCTACATATCCGCGTTCATGCCGGACAGGGGCGAGGCACTCGGCCCGCTCGGCTCCCGGTTCCCGGGCAGCGAGCTGGGTACGGCGCTCAGACGCATGCCCGTCCGAAACGCGGACGGCGGCCAGGGCACCGACCTCTACATCCAGGACAGCAAGTTCCATGACATCGCTGCCGCCGACCGGCCCACGGCCTCAGCCGCGGTGATGGCAGCCTCCCAACGCCCCGTGAGCACTTCGGTATTCGAGGAGAAGGCCACGGCAGCGGCCTGGCGAACCCTTCCGTCCTGGGTGCTGGTCGCCGGCCGGGACAAGGTCATCGCCCCCGATCTGGAACGCTTTCAGGCCAGGCGTGCCCACGCGCACACCATCGAGGTGAACTCCTCGCACATGGCCATGGTCTCCCGCCCCGAGACGGTCACCCGCCTCATCCTCGCCGCTGCCGGTGACCCCTCGACCGCGGACGGGCCGCTCGCCTCGACGGGAGCCAGGACGCTGGTGCTCGCGGTGATCGGGAGCGCCGCGGGACTGACGGTGTTCGTGGGCGGCGGCCTGGTGGCGGCCGCACGCGTACGCAGCGGCTTCGGACGCTGACACCGCCGCTGACACCACCCGGCGCGACACGTCGGCCGGGGTGGGATTTCAGGGCGGCCGATGCGGTTGAAGCCATGATGAGGAACTGCGGCCGATGAAGTGTCACGGCCGGATCGTCGACGATGGGACAGAAGTCATGCCTCTCCAGGGTGAGTACGAGCCGAGCCCCGCCCAGTGGGTTCGGGACCAGGTCGAGCAGTACGAGAGTTCAGGCGGAACGGAGGGGACGACGATGCGGGACATGCCCGTCATCATTCTGACCACCCGGGGAGCCAAGAGCGGGAAGATCCGCAAGACGCCGCTCATGCGCGTCGAGCACAACGGGGCATACGCCGTGGTCGCCTCACAGGGCGGAGCCCCGAAGCACCCGGTCTGGTACCACAACCTGACCGCCCACCCGCGCGCCGAACTGCAGGACGGGCCGGTCCGCCAGGACATGAACGTCCGGGAGGTGACCGGGGACGAGAAGGCGATCTGGTGGGAACGCGCTGTCGAGGCGTTTCCCGACTACGCCGACTACCAGAAGAAGACGGACCGGCAGATCCCGGTCCTCGTCCTGGAACCGGCGGAGACCGACCACTGATCAGTCCGGCACGGTAGGAGGACGAGCCGTCGCCGTACCGCTGAGCGCGCCTCGGAGGCTCCACCGGTTCCCTTGGAACGGTGGGGCCTCCGGCTGTCTCTCCGGCCGGCCGGGAACAACTGCTCAGCAGCCCCGCACGCAACGGCGGACACGGCCGGGCGATGAGCTGCTATGGGGCAGGGGACGCGGCGGGATACTCTCCAGCACGGCCCCTTGAGGTGCGGGGCCGAGTGGGAAGGATCCAGAACCTGATGACAGACAATTCCTACCTGGTCGCGTTCGTCCGGGCGCGTCTCGACGAGGAAGAAGAGATCGCACGAGTGGCCGGGGGCGAGGGGTGGCGGTGTCCGGCCGAGGTGCCGGGCGAGATCCACGACCGGACCGGCGCGATCGCGTTCAGCCTGAGGACGCACGGCTACAACCACCACATCGCCCGGCAGGATCCCGCGCGAACCATTCAGCGCATCGAGACGAGCCGCGTTCTCCTGGACGAGTACGCGGAGGTCGCCGAACTGGACACCGACCGTCCCGACCGGGACTTCGCCTCGGGGCGTGCCTTCGGGCTGGGGTTCGTGGTCCGGCAGATGGCCGCGGAGCACGCGGGGCACCCCGACTACCAGGTGAAGTGGCTCCCGCGGTTCACGCAGTAGTGCCGCGGCCCGGTTTCCGTGCGACGTACGGGCCTGGCCGGCGCACGCCGGCCGGGCCGCCGATCCGGCCGGCCGCCCCCGCCCGTATCCACCGCACCCCTCGAACGGCCGCCGCCGGATCTCACGAGGCGCGCTCAGAGGGGATTCATGCCGCCGTCACCCTTGGTGCTCACCTGATCACTCCGCTCCTTGAGGCGGCGCGCCTTGTCCTGGAGCCGCTCCCGCTCCTGTGGGTCGGAGGCCCGCTCGGCCGCCTCCTGCATTTCCTGCGCCTTGGCGCGAATACGCTCGGCGCGGCCTCCGGATTCATCCGCAACGCTCATGATCACTCCTGGATCTCGGGGGAGAGCCGACGCCACCAGCGAATCAGCGCTCCCGCGTACCTGCATCTCGAACGGTGACCGACTGCTACGGGTACGCGGCGGGCGAGTATGCCGCCGGGGCGAAAACCACCCGCCCGGTGTCGTGGTTGTTCAAGACGGTCCGGACGAACGCTCCTGGGCTCGCAGCACGGGAAACATGGTTCTGCTGACGGGTGTCCTGCCCAAGGCCGGTGATGTCATCGAGGGCGTGGGCGCCGACCAGTTGGGCCTCCGGACCGTCATGGGGCACCTGACGCATGGCTGGGACCTGGCGACCGCCACGGGGCAGCCGATTCCGTTCACCGAGCAGGAGGCCATGGAGACACTCGCCCGGGCGGAGGCCACTCTGCCACCGCAGTACCGGGGCGAGCACATGCCCTTCGGCCCCATCGTTCCCGTGGCCGAGAACGCTTCGGCCGTCGACCGGATGGTGGCATCCATGGGGCGTGAGCCGGGGCCGGCGCCGAGGAATTCCTGAACCGGTGCGCCACGGCGAGCACGGCGGGACAGCGGGCCGGGCCGGGCGGTGGTCGGGGCACCCGCCGAAATGGCGTACGGTGGTGATCACAACGACGCGGGGTGGAGCAGCTCGGTAGCTCGCTGGGCTCATAACCCAGAGGTCGCAGGTTCAAATCCTGTCCCCGCTACTTTCGAAGCAGGGCCCGGAACCATACGGTTCCGGGCTCTGCTGGTTTCTGCCGTCGGCCGTCGCGGCTTCGGACGGCCTGCCGGCCAGTCGGCCCGGCCGCGGCGCATGTGCTGATCAACAACACCGACGCGTTCACCGCTCTCTTTGCCCGGCCGATGGCCCGGCCGGGTCACCGCTGGGACGACCGGCTACCGACGACGGGCAGGAGCTTGTCGTGGCTCTTGCTGCCGGGGGTGGCGGTGCAGAGAAGGAGGGCCTGTGCCTGGTTGGCGTCGTGGAGAACCTGGCACTGGAGTTCCAGGACACCGAAGTCAGCGTGCTGGATGCGCCTGCGATCCCCTTCACGGCGCACGCCGGTCCCGTGCGCTTTCCACGGGGCGGCGAACTCCTCGCTCTCCGCGCGCAGGCGTCCACCACCTCGGCGACGCGGGGGTCGGCTCCGCATGGCGTCCCTAGTCCGCAGGATCAGGGGCGATCCTGTCCGCCGCGGTGTCGATGACCTGCTCCAGGACTTCACGGGAGCGGAGCAGGTCGTCGACCGTCCGGTCGATCCGGTCCCGCTCGGCGGTGAGTTCGGCGACCAGTTCCGGGGTGGCGCGCACCGAGGGGCCGCCGTCCTCGTCCCGCATGCACGGCAGGATCCGCACGATCCTTGAGCTGTGCAGCCCGGCTGCGTAGAGCTCCTGGATGCGGATGACGCGATCGACGGCGCCGTCGGAAAAGTCCCGGTGGCCGCCGGGCGTCCGATTCGCTGCCAGCAGGCCCTGTTCCTCGTAGTAGCGCAGTGAGCGCTCGCTGACACCTGTGCGTGACGCCAGTTCCCCGATGCGCATGCCTCACCTCATGACTTGAACCTGACATCAATGTCACGTTCTACGTTACCGGCATGACGAACACACAGCAGGCCCCCGCCGTTTCCCGGCTCTTCGAGACCGCCCGCCTCGGCAACCTGGAACTGTCCAGCCGACTGGTGATGGCGCCGCTGACCCGTAACCGCGCCGGGGCCGACGGGGTCCCGGGCGAACTGATGGTCACCCACTACGCGCAGCGCGCCTCGGCCGGTCTGATCATCGCCGAGGCCACGACGCCGAACGCCGTCGGCCGGACCTACCCACACATCCCCGGCATCCATGAGTCCACGCAGATCTCCGGCTGGCGTCGGGTCACCGACGCGGTGCGCGCCGCTTCCGGCAGCCGGATGTTTCTCCAGTTGCAGCACGGCGGCCGGGTCGGCCATCCCGACACCAGCGGCCACATCCCGCTCGCCCCGTCCGTCGTACGGTTCCCCGAGGCGCTGCACACCCCGAGCGGGCTGCAGAGCGCCGTCGCGCCCCGTGAGATGACGGTCCGGGACATCAGGTCCACCATCGCCGACTTCGCCACCGCCGCCCGAAACGCCGTCGAGGCCGGCTTCGACGGTGTGGAGGTGCACTCCGCCAACGGCCATCTGCTGCACCAGTTCCTGGCGAAGAACACCAACCGCCGGACCGACGGGTGGGGCGGACCGGTGGAGGGGCGGATCCGGTTCACCACCGAGGTGGTCCAAGCCGTCGCCGAAGCCATCGGCCCGGACAGGGTCGGCGTACGGATCTCGCCCGGACTGGGTGTCAACAGCATCGAGGAGGGCGACACCGAGGACATCTACCGGGCGCTTCTTCCCGCCCTCGCGCGCATCGACCCGGCCTGTCTGCACCTGATCCACGCAGACCCGGACAGCGCGCCCTTCGCGGAGATCCGCAAGGCCTGGCCCGGCACGCTGATGGCCAACCCGGTGCTCTCCCGCGAGGAGGTCGCGGCCGACGGCGGCAAGCGCAAGGGCGAGCGCCTGCTGGCCGAGGGCGCCGACCTGATCGCGCTGGGCCGGGGCTTTCTCGCCAACCCCGATCTCGTCGAGAGGCTGCGTACGGGCGCGCCACTCAACGACATCCGCCCGGAGTTCCTGATGCACGTGCACGGGGCGGAGGGATACAACGACTACCCCTCGCTGGACCGGCCGTGAACCCGTGCGGACCGGATCACGGCTGCTCTTCACAACGGGCGCCGGCGGCCCGGGGCTCAGGGCCGCGGAAGGTGTTGCGACAGGCCCGTGGCGGGACACCCAGCGTGGCCTGGAAGTGCGGGCGCAGCGAAGCACCGGTCCCGAAGCCGGACTCGGCTGCGATCTGGTCGACCGCGAGATCCGTCTCCTCCAGTAGCTGCATCGCTCGTTGAAGGCGTTGCTGGGCGAGCCACTGGCCGGGTGTGGTCCCGCACTCCTGACGGAACCGCCGGTTGAAGAACCGCACACTCATCGACGCGGTGCCGGCGAGCTCCCGCAAGGAGAGGGGGCGTCCGAGGTTGTTCAAGAGCGGGCATCCGGGCGGCAGCGGTCGAGGAGTCGCTGGGGCCCGCGACGGGGCCCTGGATGTACTGGGCCTGCCCTCCCTCGCGGTGCGGAGGTGCGACCTCGGAGCGGGCGACCGCGCTGGCCACCGAAGCGCCGTGATCGGTACGGATCATGTGCAGACGCAGGTCGGCACCGCTTGCCACGCAGTGCGTGGTGGTCCGCCGCCCGGCGAGCGGACCCGCCGCGGCGAGGACGAAGGAGCCGGTGCAGATGGACGCGATCCGGCAGTGCGCCGGGATGCGGTCCAGCGCCCGCTTCAGCCGAGGGTCCAGCCCGCCGCGTGTCCGGGTGCCGTAGTCCTCCTGAGCCGCGGGCACGACGACCGTGCTTGCCCACGTCCCCTAGGTACCTACGACACGGTGTGGATCACCCTCGGAGCCCTCTGCCCATGGCCGCGCCGCTCTCCCTCGTCATCCCCGAGTGCTGTCACCCAGGGATCGCCGGCCGGTGGCGAGGCTGCCGCGCCCGGAGCCGATCCGTCAGCGCAGGTCGAGCCGCATCAGGATCCGGGGATGACCGGCGAGCACCGAGGTGGTGTCGGCGGCGTGGGTGAACCCGGCGCGCTCGAAGTTCTTCCGGAGCCCGGCGTACGCCATCGTCAAGTCGACCTTGGCGTCACCGTTGTCGAGGGGATACGCCTCGATCGCCGGTGCGCCCTGGGCGCGGGCGAACTCCACCGCACCCGCGATCAGCGCGTGCGAGATCCCCTTCTTGCGGTGACCGGGGCGCACACGGACGCACCAGAGGGACCAGACCGGCAGGTCGTCGACGTGCGGAATCCTACGGCTGTGAGCGAACGAGGTGTGCGAGCGCGGAGCCACGGCGGCCCAGCCGACCGGTTCCCCGCCGTCGTGGGCCAGTACCCCCGGAGGGGGCTGCTCACGGCACAACTCGGCGACGTACTCACCTCGGGCCGTCCCTCGAAGCTCGTTGTTGAGCTTCGAGGGGATCCGGTGGCTCAGGCACCAGCAGACGTTGGACCCGGGCGACTTCGGGCCGAGCAGCGTACGGACATCCCCGAAGACCGAAGCCGGGCGAACTTCAATGGTCATGCCACCACAGTGCCACGGGCCGTGTGACGAGGCTGCCGTGCAGCGCCGCGGCTCAACACTCCGGCGGCCCGGACTCCCGTGCGCGGGGCCGGCCGTCAGCGGGGCTGATGCGTTCCTGGGGTGTGCCCGAAGGCGCGGCGGAAGACATCGATGAACGCGCTGGCGGACGACCAGCCGCACCGATGGGCCACGGTGGTCACCTGGATGTTCTCGGCAAGCAGGACCAGGGCGTGGTACAGGCGCAGTTGGGTGCGCCACTGCGGGAACGTCATACCGAGATCGGACTTGAAGAGGCGGGAGAGGGTGCGGTCGCTGGCGCCGACCTCCCTGCCCAGGGCCGCAAGGGTGCGGTCATCGGCCGGATTGGTGCGCAGGATTTCGCACACCGCCCTCAGCCGAGGGGTGGTCGGGGTGGGCAGGTGCAGGGGCTCCTGGGGTGAGGCCCGCAACTGGTCGAGCAACACGGCCCGCAGCCTGCCGCGTTCAGGGGATTCGTCGTACGGGGTGCGCGTGTGGACGAGGATCAGTTCACGAAGGAGGGGGCCGACCGTCAGTACGGTCGGCTCGTCCAGGCCGAGCGGATTGTCACTCGCGGGCAGGCCGACCAGATGCAGTTCGAGTTCCCCGTGCGCCTGGTGGGCGTGCACGGTGCCGGCCGGTACCCAGATGGCGCGTGTGCCCGGCGCGATCCACGTGCCCGTGCTGGTTGTCACGGCCAGCACGCCCCGGCCCGCGTAGACGATCTGGTGGTCGTCATGGCGGTGGGCGTCTA
The DNA here is from genome assembly GCF_036226405.1 of Streptomyces sp. NBC_01260. NCBI lineage: Bacteria > Bacillati > Actinomycetota > Actinomycetes > Kitasatosporales > Streptomycetaceae > Streptomyces > Streptomyces sp. NBC_01260. Next base: position 8,284,127 of record NZ_CP108464.1, read on the forward strand.
TGGCGGCTCCGGGCGCCAGCCACTGAGTGCGGGTCGGCGCCACGGGCTCGTGGCGGATTTCCGTCATTGGCTGGCAGCATATCGGAAGCGCGTCAAGCCGCCCGGCGATGAACATGGCCATGTGCCCAGGAACAAGACCATCATCATGCTGTCGGTCGGCCACGCCTGCGTGGACATCTACCAAGGCGCTGTCGCGTCGCTCGTCCCGTTCTTCGTCGCCGAGCGCGCCTACAGCTATGCCGCGGTCTCGGGTGTCGTGCTCGCCGCGTCCCTGCTGTCCTCGGTGGCTCAACCGGTGTTCGGCGTGCTCACCGACCGCAGGGCGATGCCCTGGCTCCTGCCGGTGAGCACGCTCCTCGGCGGACTGGGTATCGCCCTGAGCTGCCTGAGCGGTTCCTACGCCTTGACGCTGACGTTCGTGGCGGTGTCCGGTGTCGGCGTCGCCGCCTACCATCCCGAGTCCGCCCGCGTAGCGCGGCTTGTCAGCGAGGGCAGCCATTCCGCGATGGGCTGGTTCTCCGTCGGCGGCAACGTCGGCTTCGCCGCCGCACCGCTCATGGTCACCGCTGTCGTCGCTTCCGGCGGTCTGCGTCTGGCGCCGCTGTTCGTGGTGCCGGCCCTCGTCGGCAGCGTCCTGTGCCTGCCCGTGCTGCGCGCGCTGGAGAAGACGGAACGCGGTGGCTCCGGCGGTGCGGCCGGGACGGGCACCGACGACAAGCTCTCGTTCGTGAAGCTGTCGCTGGCCGTGGTCTGCCGGTCCATCGCCTTCATCGGCCTGAGCACATTCATCTCGCTCTACGTCAAGCAGCGTCTCGGCGGCGGTACGGCGGCGGGCACCGCGGCACTGTTCGTGCTCTATCTCGGCGGCGCGGTGGGCTCCGTACTGGGCGGCAGCCTGGCCGGCCGCTGGAGCCGGGTCGCCGTCGCCCGCTGGTCGTACCTCGTCTCGGTCGCCGCCGTCGCGGGGGTCGTCTTCGTACCCGGCCCGGCGATCTACGTGTTCGTGGTGCTGACCTCCGCCGGCCTGTACGTCCCCTTCTCGCTCCAGGTCACGCTCGGCCAGGACTACCTGCCCACCCGCGTCGGGACCGCCAGCGGGATCACCCTCGGGCTGACCGTCAGCATCGGCGGCCTGGCCGCCCCCCCCTCATCGGCAGTGTCGCCGACGCGACCTCCCTGCGCACCGCCCTGACCCCCCTGATCCTGATGCCCGCTCTGTGCTGGCTGCTGTTCCGCACACTGCCCGAACCCGCCGCGCCGAAGCTCTTGGCGGCGGCGCGGCAGACCGGAGACGACACGGATGCCGAACTCTCGCCCTCCCGCGATCACCGCTGACGCGGCGGACCAACCCGCACGTCCGGCGGCCGGACGGCCGAAGCGGGCCGAAGACGTGAACGGTTCGTCGGGTACGCCGTCGCAGGACACCTGCCCCCTCCAGGACCGGGGCTGCCAGGCTGCTCGGCGACAGCCTTCGTGGCAGTTGCTGTCGAGGCACTCGACGTCGGCAGGTGAGGTCGAGTACTGCCGGTGCACCTGTGACGCGGTGGTAGTCCTTCGGGAGGGCGAACTCGCGGCATTTAAATCTGGCGGTGCCTGTCCTACCTCTGAACAGCACAACGGAGAGCCCGGAATCCACAGGACCCGCGACTCGGGAACGGTCCTGTCCGGGCGCCTGAGGCGATGCCGCGGTTTCGGCTTCGTCCCGCCGGGTGAGCGCTCACTGATGCCCCGAGGAGGAAGCCCTCCCGGCTGTCGCTCCACCCGCGAAGTGGCCCGGCCAGGACACATCGGCGTCGCCGTGATCGATGACACTCCGCGAGATCTGCCCAGCCGGGTCGCCGGTCCACCGACCCGGCAACTCGTAGGAGCCGATAGATTCCGGAGCATGATCGTTGAGGCCGAGATTGTTCACGAGACGACCGATGAACTGGTGGAGGCGTTTGCCCGTCTTCTTCCGCAACTGTCCTCCAGGGCCGTTCCTCTGGACCATGAGGCAGTGAGGACCTTGACGGACTGCAGCACCAATACGTTGCTGGTGGCCCGGGGCGAGGGCGTGATCGTCGGGATGCTGACGCTGGTGATGTCACCCTTGCCGTCCGGTCTGCGGGCTCACATCGAGGACGTGGTGGTCGACGCGGGCGCACGTGGCCACGGCGTCGGCAGGGTTCTCATCGACCGGGCCCTCGAATCGGCGGCGGACGCAGGAGCGCGGACGGTCGACCTGACGTCGCGTCCATCGCGCGAGGCAGCGAACCGACTCTATGAACGAGCGGGATTCCAGCAGAGGGATTCGAAGGTCTTTCGATTCACCCTGGACTGATGGTCCTGCGTCTCAACCGATACGAGAGAGGGGGAGCGGGACGACCTCAGCAGAACCGCATTACCAGGAGCCGAGGTCACGGGCACACCGAGTCCTGGTGCGTACCTTCAACCCACCACACCGACCGACGGCTTCCCGCCCGTCACAGGCTCCTGCTCCCCGGGCTGCCTCGCCGACCGGGCAACCGGACACCTCGTTCTCCGCATGGCCGACCGGCTCTGCGATGCGTCGGCGGCAGCGGCAGGCGATTCGGCCCCGCGTCGTGGCGTGCAGTCAGGGCGCGGAGACGCTGAAGTGCCACGGATCGCTCAGCAGTTGCGGCTGCGGCCGACGCCCTGGCGGCTCGCGGCGAAGCGGGACGGGGGCAGGCCGAAGGTGCGCGTGAAGGCCGCGGTGAACGCGGCGGGAGAGGCGTAGCCCAGACGGCCACCGACCTCGCTCACCGACGCGGTCCGCAGCAGCGGAACGGCCGCGAGCAGCCGGGCGCGGGCCCGCCAGACGGCAGGGCTGTCGCCGGCCTCGGAGCGGAAGCGCCGGGTGAAGGCCCGTTCGCTCATGGCCGTCCGTGCGGCCCACGCGGCATTGGTGACACCCGCGTCCGGGGCGGCCAGATACGCGCGGCAGAGCCTCGCGAGGTCGGCGGAGGCGGGAAGCCCGACATGGAACGGGAGCGGGGCGCGCTCGGCGATCTCGTGGAGGAGGAGCGCGGCGATGGCTCCCTCCCGCCCGGACAGGCCGTAGTCGATCTCGAACCCGACAGCGACCAGGAGCAGCTCGCGCAGCAGCGCCGAAACGTCTACGACCGTGCAGGTCACGGGCCACCACGGGACGGCATCCGGCTCGATGTACAGACTCCTGGTGCTCACTCCCAGCATGTGGACCCGATGACGGGTGGCGGCCGGGATCAGCACGGCGCGTTCGGGCGGAACGGTCCAGGTGCCCTCGGCGGTGTCGACGATCATGACCCCGGTGGCGCCGTAGAGGAACTGCGCGCGCCGGTGCTCGTGCCAGTCCAGTACGTGGCCGGGCGGGTAGTCGGTGCCGATCGGCAGGACGGCCCGGTCGGCGTGGTCGACGTCGGCAAGGGGGACGTTCTTCACCCGTCCATCCTACTGGCCGGGACGCGAAGGAATCGTGCTGACCATCGAATGCGAGCAGCCCGCCCGTGCTGGTGGAGTGGGGCCCATGGACGTTGTGGCATTGACAGGGATCGGACTCCTCACAGGGATGACGACGGTGTTGTTCGGCTTCGGCGGCGGATTCGTCGCGGTGCCGGTCGTCGTGTGGGCGGACGCCGCACTCGGCGCGGACGCGATGCGGGTGGCGACGGCCACCTCGGCTCTGGTGATGGTGGTGAACGCGGGCTTCGCGACCGCAGTCACACCGCGGCGGGTGCTCCGCACGCTCCGCGGCAGCGGCACGCTGCTCCTCCTCCTGGCAGTCGGCGCCTCGGCCGGAGCGGTCGCCACTCGGGTCGCCCCGGCCGATCTGGCCCGGTGGGCCTTCGTCGCGTACGTCGCTCTCACCATCGCCGACCTGCTCCTGCGCCCGGGATTCCTGCGCCCGCACACGGGAGGCGAGGCGGCCCCCGGCGCTCCGCGTCCGCTGCCCGCCGTCCTCGGCGCGCCGGTCGGGGCGGTCGCGGCCTTCCTCGGCGTGGGAGGCAGCGTCATGACCGTCCCCGCGATGCGGCGGGCCGGGCACACGATGCAGGTGGCGACCGCCCTGGCCAACCCCCTCACCCTCGCCATCGCGCTCCCGGCCACCGCGGTGTCCCTGTGCGGCGCCGTGGTCCCCGCCGCCATGGACGCGCATGTGCACCTGGCCGGTCTCGTCGACCTCCGCGCCGCCTCGGCTCTGCTTCTCGGAGCACTGCCGGTGATCGCGGTGCTGCGGAGGCGCCCGCCACGGATCCCCGACCGTACCCATGCCTGGGCGTACATCGGGCTGCTGGCCATGGTGACGGTCGCGATGCCGCTCGCGGCCTGAGCCAAGGCTGTTCCGTAATCCCGTGGGGAGTTCGTGCGCCCCGTTCGCCGTCAGCCAAGCCGGTCGCGACCGGCGGTGGGGCAGCTACAGGATGCCCGTATGCAACCGATCTTCGTACTCGTGCACAGTCCGTCCGTGGGTCCCTCCACCTGGAACCCGGTGGCCGAACGGCTGACCGCCAAGGGACATCAGGTACGCGTGCCGTCCCTGCTGCACGTGGGCGCCGGTGAACCACCGTTCTGGCCGCGGGCTGCCGAAGCCGTCCGGGCCGGCCTCCAGGGCGTCCCCACGGATCACCCTCTCATCCTGGTGGCGCACAGCAACGCGGGTCTGTTCCTCCCGTCCGTCCGCTCGGTGCTGGACCATCCGGTGACCGGCTCGGTCTTCGTCGACGCCGCGCTGCCGGCCCGCACCGGGCCGACTCCCGTTGCCCCGCCCGAACTGCTGGATTTCCTCCGTCCGATGGCAGTGAACGGCACACTGCCGCGCTGGACCGACTGGTGGGACGAGGCCGACATCGCGCCCATGTTCTCCGGGCCGGCGATGCGCCGGAAGGTCGTCGCCGAGCAGCCCAGGCTCCCGCTCGCCTACTACGAGCAGCACATCCCGGTCCCCGAGGGCTGGGACGACCACCCCTGTTCGTACCTGCTGTTCGGCCCCCCGTACGAGGACATGGCCACCGACGCCCATGAACGCGGCTGGCGGACCGCGCACCTGCCCGGAGCTCATCTGCACCAGATCGTCGACCCGGTCGGGACGGCACGGCAGCTTCTCGAACTGACCGTCGGAGAAGCCTGACAGCTATGCGACCCCCGTCCTCTCCGGTGAGGCTCGTTGGTTTGCCCCGCCCCCTCGCTCGGGGGCGGGGCAAACCTGCCTGCTGATTCCCCATTCACCGGGCGATCTCCTTCGGGTTCAGGCCATCGAGCGCAACTGGTCCAGTTCGCTGCCAATCGCATCCCGCAACACACCGTGCTGCGGACCGAGCCTGAACCGCTCGTCTCTCCACCGGTCACGCGGATAAAGCCACACCGGCGCACCCACCCGATCGGCAGTCTCCCACTCGAACCGCGGCCAGACATGGGCGTGCAGGAACGGGTCCGTGTTCCCCAGGATTTCCAGATTGACCCGACGAAAGGCCGGGTCCAGCCGTCGGCAGGCCCGCTCAACCGCTTCGCCCAACTGGTCCATGCCGGACAGGAACGACAGCCGCTTGGCCTTCGGCAGGTCGGACAGCCGTTGAACATTCGGTTCATCCACGAGGAGAACCGAATAGCCCGGGAGGAACTGAACGTCGCCGATCACCGCAAACCCCGACTCAAGCCGCCGCAGCACAGTGGGGTTCTCGCCCCGCAGCGCAGTTCCGATGCGATCCGTTCGCCAATCACCAGTCACAGCCGAAACCTAACGAGCTCGAGCACGGAATGGGGCGAGACGCCGAGGGTCCCGGCGGGGCTTGGTGTTCACATCTGCCTTACCGGGATCAGGTCCAGGGTCTGCTGATGGGAGAGTAAGCCAGCGATGGCCTGGACGATGTCGCTCATGTGCTCTCGGCGACCGAGACGCGGGCCACAGACCGCCAGTTCTTCAGATGGGCAATGCCGTGGTCGAGGACTCCAACGCCGTGCTCACACCAGTCACGCCAAGATCACTCCCCACGCGGCCGGTCGTGTTGGAACCGGTCTCCGGGCCCTGGGATGAAGGCGGGGTCGATGCCAAGCGCAACAACGCCTGCGCGTACGGAGTGTACGAAACGCTTGATCTCGTCCACCAGGAGATCCCAGGCGACGGGAGAAGTCCGCACGCCTGGCTCAAGGCTGGATCCGACGTTCCACCCCTCTTCGGACCGCACGATCCAGATCAGCCCGGGATCCGCGGACATCGAGCGGCCGACGCCCCACGCATCGCCCACGCGCATGGCCACACGTACGGCCGGACACACCGCCGCAACCCTCTTCGCCGCCTCCGGAGCCGCTCCATAGACATCGATTTCCATACGTGTGGCAGCGCGGTGCCAACGGCCTGTGGTCTCCTGGCCCACTGCGTCCACGGTCCTTGTCATCTGGTCCCGGGTCTCCCGCGGGTGCAGAGGGGGGACGTTCCCCATACGCGGACGACGCGGCGAGGCAGAACTCATCGGCCGTTCGGGCGGAACCCGTACCCGCACCACCAACGGCGGGCCTGCAAGGGCACGTTTCGAGGGCCTGGCGGACCGGAGCCGCCATCGGCAGCGCTGCGCGAACACGAACACACGGAGAGTCCGTTGTCCTCGCCGCGCCACCGACGGCCACGCACAGCCCTCAGTCAGGACGTGCGGCGAGACCCATGGACGAGAGGCGTTCCGGGTCATTCACCGTAATGATCTCGACGATCCGGCCATCGGCCACGGTGCACGCGATCACGCCCAGCAGCTTGCCGTGCGCGTTCCACACCACGACCCCGGGGCGACCGTTGACGAGGGCGCGGCGCGCAGTCGCCACGGCACGGGCGCCGCGCTGGACCCTGCGGGCCACCTCGGCCGCCCCCGTCCTGACGACCACGCCACGCGGGGTGTGCGAGCTCAACGTCACGTCCGGGTCGAGCACCCGCAACAGCGCCTCGAAGTCTCCGCCCCGCGCCGCCGCGAGGAACGCTTCGACCACGGGGCGCTGCTGCTGCCGCTCATCGGTTGGACGAGGCGTGTCCTGCACCTTCCGACGGGCCCGGCTGGCGAGCATCTTGGCGGCGTCCGCGGATTTGCCGATGATCTGCCCGATCTCCTCGAACGGCACCGCGAACATGTCGTGGAGCACGAACGCCAGCCGCTGGGTGGGATGGAGCGTGTCGAGCACCACCAGCAGCGCCAGCCCGACCGATTCGGCGAGCAGCGCGTCGTCCTCGGGCGCTCCGTCTCCGTCCTCCATCACCACCAGTTCGGGCAGCCGGTCGTCGTACGACGCCTCGGGCCGGGTCTTGCGCGAGCGCAGCGCGTCGATGCAGACCCGGCCGACCACGGTGGTCAGCCAGCCGGCGAGGTTGTCGATCGAGGCCGGGTCCTGGCGGGACAGCCTCAGCCATGCCTCTTGCACCGCGTCCTCGGCGTCGGCCCGCGATCCGAGCATCCGGTGGGCCACTGCCACGAGGCGCCCGCGCTGCTGCTCGAAGGCTCCTGCCAGGGCTTCGTCCGGAGCTGGTCCGGTCATGTTGCTGCCTCCCTCAAGCGAGTTCCGTCATGGCTATGACGAGCCCGGAGGGGCCGAGGTAACCGATGTACGAGCAACCTGATCGAACCACGCACGACGAACCGGCTCAAGGCTCCGCGGCACCGAGCAATGGCAGGACCGCTGCCGTCGAGGACCAGGCTGCCGCCGACGGTTCAGTGACTTGCTCGCCTCGGTGATCGCGAGATTGCGGATCGCCGTGTAGTCGATGCCGTAGTAGCGCTCGTACAGCGTGCTGCCGAGCAGTTCGGCGGCGACCCGCGCCGCCGCGAGGAACTTCGGTGTGAAGGTGCCCATGAAGATGTCCGGGGCCAACTCCTCGACCAGCGGCGCTCCGGCTTCGGCCTGCCGGGTGAGCACGCTGAGTTCGCGGATCAGCGGGTCGGGCAGGATGGTGCCGGGGAACGCCCGCACGGCCAGTTCGCCGAGCTGACGGAGCGCGGAGAGGGCAGGCTCGTGATCCTGATCGGCGACGCGGTCTGCGGCGACCGCACGGACCCAGGGCAGTTCCTCGACGTGCACCTGCCTTTCGAGGCTGAGCAGGAGCAGCGAGCGGCGGTTGCGCAGCGCCCGGTAGTTCGCGGCCATCAGGGTGCGCAGTGCCCCGTCCTTATACGCCCGCGCATGGGTGGAGGCGACCAGCTGCGGCACCAGTTCGGCCAGTACCTCCGCCGAGGGCACCACACCGCGTTCCGCGAACGTACTGATCGGAGCGCTCGGAGCCGCCTCCACGACGCGCCGCTCCGCCGCCGGGACCACCGTCCCCGCAGGCAGCCCGGTCCTCCAGGGCGTCGCGCGTGGAGTCGTCCGCGATCAGCGGTGCCACATCGGCCGCACCGGTCTGCTGCGGAAGTGCGGACAGGCGGTGCAGCACCGGCTCGGCGAGCACGTGGTGCGAGGGCTGGACAGCCTGCGCCGCCTGCCGGGCGCGCAACTCGCGGTGCCGCACGGAGCCCGGACGGTCGCGCCGGCGAACCATGGATTCCGCCGCGTGACGCAGCAGCCCGAGCCGGCGCGCGTCCAGAGGCCGGCCGGCGACGCGGCCTCGCGCTCGTACGGCTGGAGCGGGCCCTCGGCACTCGCTGCGGAGATGGCGAACCCGCCCCGTACGACTTCCGGAGTCACCCAGGCGGGAAGCCCCGCCACCCGGTGCGCGATCCGATGCTCAGGCGGCCCTCGGCCACTGCGGAGAGCACTGCTCGCCAGCGGGCCAACTGGTTTGCGGCGCGGGCTCGGATGTCGGCCTCGCTATGGGGCGGCGAGGTCAGGAGGGCCTGGGCCGGCACGGGCCGGGGAGAGGGCATGGATTCGCCGGAGTGGGCGGAAGGCTGCTGCTCAGCGTTGTCGTTCGCAGGCCGGCGTGGCAGGTTCCGCCCCTGCGCCCTCCGGGTCCCGAGCCCGGTGCTCTGGATGCTGAGCTACACACCGATGGAGGCGAGAGCAGACGTCTGTCCGGAGCCCGTACAAGCACATTTCCAGGGCCCCGGACAGGCTCCGGGTTCAGGCTGTCCGGGACCGGACCGGGAGCCAGGGCGCGGGCAGGAGCGGCACGATGTCGTACTGGTAACACGGCGCTGTGATGCATTGCTTGGGCGCGGGGACACAGGCATAGCCGATGGGCGCGACGACGGTGGCGCACGGGTTCGCCCGCGACACCGCGGAGCTGTCCGCAGCGTGTGCGGGACCGGTCGAGGTGAGAGGCAGGGCGGCGAGGACGATCGCCGTCCCAGCGCGTAGCAGGTTCTTGATCACGGGCAACAGGCATAGCGGCTCCGCCAACCAGGGGGAAGTCCATGGAAGGCCAAGTCACCCGTCTGGCCGAGCGGTCAGCGTTTTCGGTGGGCACGCAAGCCGACGACCGATCAGGCCGCGCCGGGCCCGGCTTGCAGCACGGTCAGCACCGGACCTGACCGTGCCGTATCGTCGACCAGCCGTTCCACTGAGGCACGTTGAGGTCGCCGGGCGCCGGGCCACCGTCCCGGGCATCGGCGGCAGGCGTCACGAACCAGCATTCCGAACCCCTGGCCCGCACTGCGGCGGACCCACGGCGTCCCCGCTTGTCCGCAGCCCGTCCAGGCTCCTGGAGGATCAGGCGAAGGCCCTGTTCACGTCCGGCGAGTACCCGGTGAGCGGCCAAGTTCGAGGCACATTGCGAGACCGGTCCACCCAGGAGCCGGCCCGGCGATAGCGTGACCGACATGATGGCTGAGGACGAGCCGGACATCGACTTCGACCTGGCGGCCCCGGGACGCCCCCTCTGGGACGTCGCCATGACCGCCCGCTACTGGGCTCCCATGCTCGATCCCGCATCTGCCGCCGCCCTCTACCCCCCAGGTTTGGACGCACCCGCACGGCTGCGGATCCTCGCCGACAGCTACGGCCTCTCCCGGCGGGAACGCGCCGAGCTGCCCGGTGTCATCGAACAGGCCACCCAGACCTGCCGGGACTTCGTCGCCGACCGTGTGGCCGACGGTGACCCGATCTACGTCCAGACGCCGACCGAGCGCGGTGGCTGGGAACGCTGGGACCGCATGCAGGCCTGGTTGGTCACCCACCGCGAGACGTTCACAAACGCCCTGCTGCGCTGACCGACTGAGACCTTGAAGAACAAGTCCAGAGAGCGTTTTGTCCTGGCAGGGGCGTTTGAGAAGCAGTCGGTCAGGCGTGAGTTCCGGCAACACTTCCACACGCGAAATCTGGAGCTCGGTGACCGCGCACGGCTTTACGGAACTCCGGGCCAGCAGGAGCGCTCGTGTCCGCGCTGCCCGGCGCTGCGGACTTCCCCAGACCGCGGCCCCGGTTGATCGAGGTCGCCCGCAACCTCTCCGAGCGCACAAGGAGCCAAGATGAATGGTTGGCTCGGCGAGATCCCAGGACTCCAGGTCAGTCTCATCAAGGCCAACGAGAAGCTTGCTGCCCCGACCGCAGCTTGGAACGGTCACGCAGCAACGGCCAGAGCGGACCCACCGACCTCGGCATGCCCGTCAGCACCAGACCGCGATGACGGGTCTACTCAAGCCCGCGCCTGCCGACTCGGAGGAGTTATGCGAGAAATTCCTGCCAGAAGGCGACGGTTGCTCTCGGGTTCCAATCGTCAGGGGCATGAGCACTGAAATCATCGAACTCGTGGTTGACGTAGTCGGCCAGGTCAACACCGTAATAGATGATGTCGGTCCCCCAGATCGACAGAACCGGGTGGCCGTGAGACCCGTGGCCGGCAGGCAGGAATCGATGCGCGTATACGGGAACGAGCCTCGGCACCCGGGCCAGCTTTGCCCTGGCCTCACGGACCGCTTCATCGGCATCTACTGGGCGCTGTCCCCATCCTGAGTGCCAGTAGCCATGCTGAACCGCCATGACGATGCCTTCGACCGGCCATTCAAGATGTTTCCGCAGTTTCGCAGGATCGCCATGACGCCAGTCAGGCCACGGATTCTCCCAGGTGGCGCCTTCCTCAGGCGGCTCACTCACCGGCAACCCGGCTGCCAGGAAGGCGCGGTGGTCGTCGGCAAACTCAAACCCGTACTCCTCTTCGACGCACCGCAATTCAGCGTCGCTCAGGCCGGGCTCTATCTCACAGCAGTCGGCGGTGGCCAGCAGATGCGCGGCCTCTGCCCCCAGCTTCATCCCCGCAGGTGTCATCACGCTTCGCACGGTAGCTTCCCGAGGCTCTTGAGGTCAGGCGGATATTTATGGGCTGTGACCTGGCGTGATGCCGACTCGGTGCCGCTCTGCGCTGCATGCAGGAGAACGTCCTGGCCCCCGCCACTGCCCGTTGTCCGGATAGTCGTTGCTCATCGCCCTGAACACAACGCCCGGCCTGCGCAGCAAGTTCGGGGCAGCCGAGGTTGCCACCTGCTCGTCGCGGGTGGGTTCACCCACCTGCGGGCCTTGTCCACCGTGGTCACCTTATCGAGGACATGGCCGGCCAGCGTGCCATCGGCTCCGCCGCCACAACGATGCGCTTCGCGCGTGGTGCTGTTGACTGCCGCGATCGGCGACCCCGGAAAACGGTTCGACGGCTTTGCGGATCCTTGACACCGTGGCGCACCATGACGAACTTCGAGCTTGTGACCGCCGCGGACGTGCAGCTCATGCAGGGACTGGCGCAGCGTGTCACCGTCACCCGCCCGGACCTGGTGAACAGCGACGCGACGTTCGGCGAACTGGCCTGGAACTGGGGCAGGGGGCACGCAGGCGACGGCGCAAGCTGGCCGCGTCGGCTGTGGTTCTCTGGCGGGGACCTGGTGGCGTGGAGCTGGGCCTGTCTTCCGCACCAGGTGAGGCGGAGCGACGGGTTGGTGAAGGACGTCACCGGCGCCTATCTGGCGTATCAGGTCCATCCCGACCACGCCGGGCTGGTTGACGAGGTGATCGACTGGTACGACGGTACGGCGGCGGACATCGAGCGTACGGTGATGCCGAGTGCCGCCGATGAGTTCGCCCTGAAGCGATGGGCGGCGCACGGCTATGAGACCGACCCGGCCTCGCTCGGCGACGCCGGGTCCTGGACCCAGCTCAACGAGCGGGACCTCATCGACGTGGAACAGCCGGTACTGCCAGACGGATTCCGGTTCCGTACCGCCGACGAGGCCGGGCCGAAGGCCGCGGTCCAGGCTCATCTGGACGCCTGGGCTCCCTCGACGTACACGGCCGAGGGCTACCGGGGCGTCCGGCAGACGGCGACGTATCGCGGCGACCTGCACATCCTGGTGGAGTCGCCGGACGGAACGATGGCATCCTCGACGATCATGTGGCTCGACGAAGCGAACAGGACCGCTGAGTTCGAGCCGGTCGGGACGCATCCGGACTACCGACGTCTGGGGCTGGCAAGGGCGATGCTTCTGCACGGGATGCATCTGGCGCGGGCGGCCGGGGCTACGCATATGACTGTGGCCTGCCTGGGTGCGCCGGGGCATCCCCAGGCGCGCGGGCTGTACTACGGCCTCGGGTTCCGGGAGTTGACGCGGGACGCGCCGCTCATCAAAACCAGGACCGCGGGCTGAGGGCTGGTCGTTCGGGTAGTCGCTGGTCAGGCCACGCTGGCTCGGGCGACGACCTGACGTAGGCGGGAGTCGCTGGCGTGGCGGTTCCGCCGGATGATGTAGCGGCAGATCATGCTGCCCTGTTCCTTGTGGGTGGCGTGGTCGGTGCCGTCGAGGGTGAAGTGGCGCAGGGCGGTGAACCGGGCCTCGATCCGGTTGAGCCAGGAGCTGTTGGTCGGGGCGTAGGCGATCTCGACGTTGTGAGCGGCGGCCCAGGTGCCCACTCGCTGGCACTTCTTCGTGGTCAGGTGCGGGGGAGAAGTTGTCGCAGACAATCTCCATGCGGACACGGTTCGGGTCGAGGGTGCGAAGGCTCAGGCGTTGAAAGGAGACGCCTTCCTCGCGGAGCAGGATGCGCAGACCCTCGTGGCTGATGTCGTCGACCACCCCCTCGGCGACCAGGAGTCCGCCGGTTTGGTCAGGCTCCACGTCGAGAACGGCAGGTCGTACTCGGTCGGCCTCGACTCCGCGATCTTCTTGATCTTGCGCCGCTCGGGCAGCGTGAAGGTTTTCGGCCGGCCGTCGGAGCACTTCGGGCAAAGGGAGTCGAATTCGTCGGCGTCGGAGTTGTGGATCACGTCCCAGGCGCGGTCGCGGCACAGCATTCGAACGGCGCGTCACACTGTGACTGACCGTCCTCGCTTGCCGGCATCTCCGCGTCTCAGCGCCGGGACGGCCCACCGGTAGAGTCGGTCCGAGAAGAGTGCTGATCTGGGGGACTCATGACGGCAGCGGGTGCGACACCCATCATCTTCGTACACGGGACGCGGTTCAGCGCGGGACAGTGGAGCCCACAGCTCGCCGCGCTCCGAGAGGACTTCCGGGTAGCCGCTGTTGACCTACCAGGCCACGGTGCCCGCTCTGCTCAACCCTGGAGCCTGAACGCGGCGACGGAGATCATCGCTTCCGCGGTGGACTCACTCGACTGCGGACCGGCTCTGGTCGTCGGGCACTCGCTCGGCGGATACGCCTCGCTGGAGTTCGCGCGGCGCTGCCCCGAGCGGCTGCGAGGGCTGGTCCTTGCTGGGGCCAGCGCCTCAACTCGTGGCCCGTGGGCGACGACGTATCGGTGGGTCGCCGGGCTCGTCCCTCGCATACCTGCGGACCGGCTGGCCCGGTGGAACGACCGGTTGCTGCGCCGGCTCTATCCACCCGAGGTGGTGCAGGCGACCATCCTCTCCGGCTACGCCTTCCACACCCTGCCGGCCGCCTGGGGCGAGGTGCTGGGCCGCTTCGACGCGGGTGCGATGCGTCATGTGGCGGTTCCCGTGCTCATCTTGAACGGGGAGAAGGACACCGTCTTCCGGTCCGGCGAGCTGGCCTTCGCCCGTGCGCATCCGCACGCCCGCGTCGAATTGATCCCGCGGGCAGGGCATCTCGCGAACTTCGACGATCCAGATGCCTTCACCGATGCTGTCCGCCGCTTCGCCCGGCAGCTGCCTGTTCGCAGCTGAGCGCGCCGGAGTCGGGTCCACCAGGGCGGCCCGAGCGCAGTGGGGCCCTGAACAATCCAACGGGCCCCGCGCTCAGGGCACTTGGCCTCGCCGACCCCGCCCCTGCGCACGGCCGCCAGGCTCTTGCGCAACTGCCGGTCCGTAGGCCACTTCCTGGCACGACACGCTGAGGAGCAGAACACGGCGTCAAGCCGAGCCCCCGGCCTCAGCCGCTCGCCCAACGGGTTCTCTCCCCGGGCCGCCCTCAGTCGGAAACCGGGGATCGGACAGGTACTCAGGCGGCGCGGCGACCCGTGTGGAGCGGGGTGCCGTCTGCGAGGCCCTCCGGGTCCAGCCCGAGCGACAGGGCGGCGGTGGCGCCGACGTCCGCCAGGCTGTGTGCGTCCGGGAGGAGTTCCACGCCGTCCGCGCCGGGCCGGTGGATCAGCACCGGGACGTACTCCCGGGTGTGGTGCGCGTGGCCGATCGTGGGGTCATTGCCGTGGTCTCCGGTGACGATCAACCGGTCGCCGGGGTCCGCGAGCAGCGCCACGAGTCCGGCGAGCCCGGCGTCCACCTGTTCCAGCAGGTGCCCGTACCGTTCCGTGTCCTGCTGGTGTCCTGCCAGGTCCGTCTCCTGGACGTTCGCGATCACGAGGGCGTCGCCCTCGGCGCGTACCGCGTCCAGGGTGTGCGACAGGACGTCGGCGGTGGCGACGGCCGGATGACGTGTCGCCGCCTCGCACACCAGGATGTCGGCGGCCTTGCCCACCAGGGTGACCGGGATCCCGGCCCGGGCTGCCAGCTCGGGAAGCTGGCGGGTGTGATCGAGTGGGGCGCCCAGGTGCTGCACCTGGAGACCGCCGTTGCGGTAGAAGCCGGTGGCGGGGGTGTCCAGGCCGACCGTTCCTCCGTCGCCGGGGCGGACGAAGTCGCTGAGCGGGCCGTCCGCGTGGCCGCCGACCGCGATGACCCGTGCGACCGGAGCGACGGCGCGCACGGTACGGGCGATGGAGAGGATTCCGCCGGGCCCGTCGAACGGGAGGGCGTCGAGGCGGCCGGAGGCGTTCCAGTTGATTCCGGGATCGGCCTCCAGGTTGTCGTGGACCAGGACCGCCCCGTCGACGACGAGCAGCGGCTTGCCGCCCAGCGGTTCGACCCGGTGGCCTGCGGCCGTCAGCGCGTCGGACACCTCGTCGAGGTGGTCGGCGAGCCGGGCGACCGTCACCCGGCTGAAGTCGGCGCCCATCATGGTCTGATGGCCCGCGAAGGTGTCCGCGCCCGGGTAGCCGAGCGCGGCCCTGCCCGCGGCCACGGGCAGGTGGGTGCGGCGTGCCAGGTCCGGGTGCGGGTGGACCAGCCCGAGCCCCAGCGCCCCGAGCAGCGGGAGGCGCAACGGCCGGCCCAATGCGGTGCGGCAGTGGTCGAGTACGTGTCCGCAGGTGTCGGCGGTGAGGTCGCCGGGGCGCAGGGTGCCCGCGTCGGGCATGGCGCCGACGCCGAATCCGTCGATGACGACGATGACGGTCTTGGCCATGAGGTGCTCCTTACAGGGCTCGGCCGTGGGCGTCGTACAGTCCGTTCAGCCGGGGGCTGCCGGAGGCGAGCCCGGAGACGACGGCGACGGTCGAGCGGGTGACGAAGATCTGGGTACGGAAGGCGAGCAGCGCGGTGTCCCCCACACGGACGTCCGCCGCACGGGCGGGCGCGTCGAGCAGCCGGTAGTAGTCGATGTTCTCGGCGGGTGCGTTCTGAACGCCCAGGCGGGTGCCGGTACGCGGCAGGAGGGCGCTGCGGATGTGCGAACGGGTGTAGAAGCCGCCGCCGAATATCGCCGGGCGGCCGTCGTCGAGCGTGTGGGCGACCTCGCTGACGTACACGTACGCGGGCTTCTCGGGCTGGGCCGGATCGAGGGCGTGCAGGGGGGTGGTGCCGGTGAGGGCGTGGCCCGGCTCGCCGTGGGTGGCCCCGAGTTCGGCGAGCAGCGGGAGGGACGCCATCGAGGTGGCGCTGGGGGCACTGAGCTTGAGACCGTGGTGTCCGCGCGCGGTCAGGAGCTCGCGGGCCTTGAGCGCCAGGCCGAAGTTGGGGGTGGCGGCGGGTACCCCGGTCACCGGGTCGCACAGGACGCAGGGGAAGGCGGTGACGCCCGCGATCCGGATGCCGTCCAGTGCTTCGGCGTCCTTGGCGAAGGCCTCCAGACGGTCGAGCGGTACGCCGCCCTCCTGGCCGGGGTAGACGGAGCCGTCTGCGCCTTCGAGCCGGATCAGGATGTCCTGGACGAAGCCGAGGCGGCGCGCCGCGTCGGAGACGGCGCGGGCGTTGGCCAGATCGAAGACCGTGACGGTCTCCGGGCGCCAGGCCAGCATTTCGGGCAGCGCGCGCCGGGGAATCTGGACGAGGTGTCCGAGGTTGCCGGGCTGTGCTCCGGCGGCATGCAGGGTGCGGGCCTCTGCCGGGTCGATGGCGGCCGAGCGGGGGATGTGCCGGGCGATGGCCCGGATCAGTTCGGGGTTGCGGCCGAGCTGCTTGACGACGAACCAGAGGCTGATGCCGAGACGTTCGGCCTCGGCCGCCAGCAGTGCGGCGTTGGCCTCGACGGCGTCCAGGTCGACGACGTAGGTGTCGGGCGGGATCTCGCCGTTGCGGTGCAGTGCGGCCGCGGCATCGACGAGCCCGGGATTGCGGGTGAGTACGGTGTCGAGAAACACGGTCAGTCGTCCTTCGGGTCGTCCAGGGCGGCGAGCGAGCGGCGCAGGATGTCGATGACGAGGTCCGCGCCCGCTCGCATCGGGTTGATGCGTACGGTCCAGTCGGCCAGCTCGGGGGAGTCGTCCAGGGCGGAGCTGGACATCCGGTAGAAGAGCGGGGCGATCTCGTAGCGGGAGTTGGAGCCGACGGGGTAGGGGGCGGCTCCGAAACGGGCGGCGGCGGCGGGCAGCGCCGCGGCGACAGGCCGGTCGAGGCGGACGAGCAGACAGCGGTCCTGGGCGTTGGCGACGCTTACCTGCGCCACTCCGTCCACTTCGCCGGCCGCCAGCCGTTCCGCGATGTCGGCGCCCACCCGGGACTGCACGGACCACATGACGGGAACGTGGGTGAGGGCGCGCAGGGCGTCGAGCGCCTGATGGCCCTGGACCTGCCCGCCGCCGGAGTAGTTGTCGCGGCGGACGTGCTCGACCAGATCGCGGGCGCCGACGACGAGACCGACGCCCTCCGGCCCGTGCAGCTTGAAGAGGGAGAAGCAGGAGGCGTCCGCTCCCAGCTCCACACCGGCGGCGGGAGTGCGCATGACGGCGTAGTTGTCGTCGACGATCGTGCGGACCCCGGCCGCCCGGCACGCGGCGATGACCTCGGCCGGATCGTAGGAGTCGGCGAGCCGTTGACGGGTGTGCTGGATGTACGCCCACCTGAACCGCCCGGACGCCAGGGCCTCGCCGAGCGCCGAGGCCTCGTTGAAGTCGGCCTCGACGGTTTGCACGCCGATGCCCCTCAGGGTGACCGCGGTCGTTCGGTAGACCGGGGCCCGGTGGATGAGCAGCGGGTCGCCCGCCCGGACGGCCGCGTTGAGGGCGGCCCGGATCGCGCCGGTGCCCGCGCCCTGGACGAAGGCGGCGTCCGCGGCTCCGAAGAAGTCCGCGAGGACGGCCTCGACACGGGCGGTGGTGCGGGGCCGGCCGAGACCGGGGACGACTCCCGCGTCGGACGAGAAGAGCTGCTGTCCCTCGAAGTGGGCCGCGGTGGCCTCCAGCAGCCGGAACTGCGTGGCGACGGCTTCGTCCAGGCCGACCGTCGCCAGCGGGAAGGTGACGGGAAGTACGGGGTTCATATCAGTTCTCCTCCACGCTCGCGCCGGTCAGGAAGCGCAGCGGATTGCGGCGGGTCAGCAGGTCGATCAGGTCGTCATCGGCGCCTGCCGCCCGCAGCTCGGGCAGGAAGCTCCGGAACATGTGCCCGTAGCCCTGGCCGCCTTCGTCCAGCAGGTAACCGTGGCGGGAGATGTCGCAGCTGAGCAGCGCCCGGTCGGCGTGTCCGGCCTCCACCAGGTCGAGCAGCAGCCGCAGCCGGGTCCGGTCGCTCTGGTAGGACGACTTGCCCACGGTGTCGAAGGCGACGTACGCCCCGCTCGCCGCGAGCTCCCGGTGGACGCCCGGGTCGTCGAGCAGGTCCTGGTGGCCGATGCTGACGCGGTGGGCGGGCAGCCCCTCACCGGTGAGCAGCTCCAGCTGGGCGAGCCCGCCCCGGCCCAGCTGCGCGTGGGTGGCGAGGGAGAGGCCGGTGGCCCGCGCGGCCCGCGCACCGGCCCGCAGCACCTTGGCCTCGGGAGCCGTGGGGACGTCCCCGTGGCTCCCGATCTCACCGAGGACGCCGGGCCGGATGCCGGTTGTGCCGATGCCCTCCTCGATCTCGCGGACGAGGACCTCGGTGAGCTGTTCCACGTCGCAGGCGTCGATCTCCGGGGTGTGGAACGGCTCGTAGTACCAGCCGGTCGCGGCGACCACGGCGACCTGTGCGTCCCGGGCGATCGCCGCCAGGGCGCGTACATCGCGTCCCATGCCCCGGCACGTCAGTTCGACGACGAGGGAGAGACCGAACTCCTCCCGCAGCGCGCTCAGCTCGGCGGTCACCGCCGCCGCGTGGCGTCGCGGGTCGAGGACGGCTGCGCCGTCGCCCTGCTGGTCCAGGTCGAGGACGAGGTGCTCGTGGGCGAGGGCCGGGCCGCGTACCGAAGCGGTTGTGACATCGCCGGTGACGGTGCGCAGGGTGTGCGGGGCGGGGTGATTCATCGTGGGGGTTCCTTCTTCGCGTACGGGCCCGGTCCGGTCGGGGGGTGTGCAAGCCCTGGTATCGGGGTGAACGGGTCCCCGATCCGGGGGCGTGTCAGCCCTTGACCGGGGTGAACAGATCGAGCCAGTACAGGATGTTGAGCAGAATGCCGCCGATGATCACGGCCGCGGGTGCGGCGGCCATCTTCACGACGGGGCGGCCCATCGCCTCGTTCAGCAGGTAGAGCCCGCCGACGACGAGGATGCCGAGTCCGCCGCCCATGGCGTTGGCGGCCATCAGCGAACCGAAGAGGATCGCGAGCTGGAGGGTGTCGCCGATGGCGCTGCGCAGGTGTTCCGACGAGTCCCGGACGCTGGGCAGCTTGCCGAGGATCCTGCCGATCCAGGAGAGGGCCAGCACCTCGGCGGCGAACACGAGCGCACCGACGACGGCCGCCAGGAACGGGTTCGGCATGAGGTAGCCGATCGGGTACACCAGCGTGAAACCGGCGATGCCGTACGCGCCTGAGGCGAGCGCCGTCGTCGCGATCAGCGGGATGAAGCCGAACACCCGGTAGAAGTCGACCTGGGCGGCCTCGGAGTACTGCCCCTTCGCGATCAGGAAGCTGGTTGCCTCACCGCCGCCGAATATGTGCATCTGGGCGAGCACACAGACCCCGGCCCCGAGCACCATGAACAGCGGCAGGTACCTGCGCAGACGGGCCGCGCTGGCGCTGAACAGCGACGCCATCGGGTCGTCCTCCAGGACGACCTCCTCGACGCCCGCCGCCCGGTCGGCCCGGCGCTGCCGGACGTCCTTGGCGACTGCCAGCCCGATGAGCATCAGCACACCGACGGCCATGGCCAGTGCTCCGGCGAACATGTTCGGCCACAGCTTCATCGTCATGACGACGAGGGCCAGTTCGAGGACGCCCGCGATACCGCCCCACTTGCGGCCGAACTGCTTGGTGATGGCGAGCACCGGGAACAGCGAGAAGAGGAACAGGATCGGCGTCGACATCTGCTGCATCGCCGTCAGGAAGTCGACCGGCAGATCGTGCGCGACGTTGTTCGCGCCGTTCAGACCGAACACGACCACCGCGCCCCAGGCGCCGCCGAGGAGGGGAGCGAGCCACTTCTTCGGCGCCAGCATCCCGAGGATGTCCGTGGGCAGGAAGACCAGCCACGGGTTCAGAACTCCGGTGGACAGGGCCATCGGCGCACCGAGTCCGAAGATGAATCCGGCAGAGAGACCGAACGAGACAGCCGTCGTCGCGCTGCGGGTGGTGCGCCCCTGGATGAAGTCCAGCATGAAGGGGCGTACCCCGTCGTTGAAGACGGCCAGGGCCATGTGCGAGATGTAGGCCGTCAGCGCACAGAGGGCTATCACGGTCAGTTGCTGGGCCAGCGTGAAGTCAAGGCTGGCGCCGGCGGCGAGTGTGGTGCTCACGAGTCACTCCTTGGTGCCCGGGACGATGAGAACAGGCTGTGTTCAGCCGCGGGCGGCGATGGCGCGCGCCATGAGGGGGGCGATGACGTCGATCTGGTCCATCGAGAAGCCGAAGACCCTCTTGCCGTCGGCGAGCAGTTCGGCGACCTTCTCCTCCGTCGGAACGCTCCGCCCGAAGGTGTGGCAGGCTGCGCTGCCCATGAGGCCGACGAGCACGCCCAGCGAGGCGCCGGCGCCCGTGTGACAGGTGCCCAGGTAGTAGTCGGCCTGGCCGACCCGGAGCTTCATCGCGGCGTCCATATCGCTGGAGGCGACGACGTCGAGCGAGTCGATGCCGAGCTTGCCGATGGCCTCGGTGACCTCGACCTTGCCGACTCCACCGGTGAGGATCTTCGTCATGGCTGTGCTTCTCTCTGTGTCGGTACGGGGCGAGGGGGGGATGCCTGCCGTGACCGGTCAGGACGTGGGTGCGGAGGGGGACTGCTGGGCCAGTACAGCGAGGTGCATCCCGAGGAAGTTGACCTCGGACTCGGGGAGCGCGGCCCCGAGCTCCCGTTCGGCGCGGGCCGATACGGCGCGGGCACGGGCCACGGCGTCGGGATGTCCGGCCAGCTCGGCGGCGACCTGGTCGTCGGTGAGGAACTGCTCGATCGCCTCGCCGTCCAGGATCCGGCCGAGCGCCATCATCAGATGGCTGGTCAGCATGCCTGCCGTGGCTTCGGTGACGGTGCGGCCCTCGGCCTCGAGAGAGGTCAGCTCGGTGGTGACGAAGTCGGCCACCTCGGGCCTGACCTGACCGCCTTCGCGAAAGAGCTGGATCCGCAGTGCGAGCTGGTCGTCCATGATGATCCTCCTAAAATCAACAGTAACCAGGATTTTGTATTTTGAAGGCGAGTGACGCCTCGGAGTTATGAGACCCCGGTCACTGAACCCGCTGGTCAGTACGAGGGGACGCGCTCACCGCGCAGCACCTCGCTCTGCAGCCGGGTCACCAACGACAGATCCAGCGAGTCGCGAACGGCGGCGAGCGCCTGGGCCCCGTCCGACCGGCCGATCACCGCGGCGGTGGAGTTGCGCAGGGCCAGCTCCCGGTTGACCTCGTCCCCGAGCGGAAGCACGTCGACGCCGATCCCGAGCCGGTCCTGTGCCTCGTCCAGGTTCCAGACCGTCGCATCCACCTCGTTCCGGGCGAACAGGTCGCTCAACTGCATGTACGACGCCTCCCGCCACTCGACGTCTTCCCGGCCGGCGAAGACCCGCTCCACGAGCATCCGCAGATCCTCCGAGGCGTGGTCGACCGCCACCCGCAGTCCAGGTGTGTCCAGGTCGACGCCGTGGCGCACCAGCATGCCGTGCGCACCGACGTAGGTGGCGGGACCGAGGTCGGCCACCAGCTCCACCGGGTGCTCGGCGATCAGCTGGTCGGCGGCGAACCGCGACAGGACGACCAGGTCGACCTTGCCCTCCAGCAGTGCGGCGGTCCGGGCTCCGGCGCCTCGCATGAAAGTGATCGCGAACGGTGCGCCCGCCTCCTCGAACGCGCTGCGCAGGCCGGTTGCCAGGCCCTCGTACCGTCGCGAGTAGGGAAGTGGCATCGCCGCGAGCAGGGTCCCCAGGCCGGACAGCCGCCACAGGATGGTGCGGTCCGAGTGGACGAGGAACGTGCCGAGATGACCGCGAGCGGTCGTGGAGATCGCCCCGGACTCCTCCAGCAGGTGGAGGGCGGCCTGGACGGTACCGTTTCCGCAGCCCAGCTCCTGCGCGAAGTCGCGCACGCGGGGCAGGCGGGTGTCCGGCTCGTGATGCAGGAGCAGGACGGCGAGCTGCCGCGCGGCGAGGCCGTTGCGCGTGAGGAAGCGGTCGTCGAAATCGTTCACGAATCAAACAGTAACCAGGATTCTGGATACTGACAAGAGGCGTGAACTTCGCAGATGGGCGAGTTCCAGAGTCGGCTTCGCCCTCTGGGCCGCCAAGCTGACGACGCTCTCGATGTGCGACCAGTGGCCGTACGCGGTGCTCGCCGGTGCAGGCATCGGCTTCCTGCTCGCGCCCGCCTCCACCGACGCCGTCAACCGGTCGATCGGTACCTCGCGCGACGAGGTCACCGGCATCACGCAGACGGTCCGCAACTTCGCCGCCGGCATCGGTCTGGCCGTGTCGGCACGGTGCTGACGCACGTCGCGGTGAACCGCTTCGGTGAGACGCTGCGGTCGGAGGGCGTGCCGCGCGGACCCGCCCACGCTGCTGCCCACCGCATCGCCGAAGCCGTCACCGGGAACGCGGACGCGCGGCAGTCCACAGGCGACGGCAGGGCCGCCGAGCTCGCCCAGGAGTCGATGCAGGCGATCCGTTCGGATTCCGCCGAGGTGAACCAGTGGGTGTTCTACTCCATGGCGGGCGCGCTCGTAGTCGCCTTCATCTGTGTGCTGTGGCATCCGGGCAGGCGTGTGACGGGGGATGCCGGCGGCGCTGCGTGCCCCGAGGAGCCCGCCCCGCACCCATACCTGGGCCCGTCCACTCCGAGGCCCGACCCTTGGGACCTTCCGTCCGGACCAGGATCGCCCGGCCCCGGGCGATCGGCTCGCGAGATATTCCTTGACGCGAATATTCGTCTCAAGGAATACTGGTGCTCATGACCGACGCACTCCTCATCGCGCTGGCCGATCCGGCCCGCTGGCGGCTTGTGAGCCTGCTGGCCGAGCGGCCTCGCTCGGTCGGCGTCCTCGCCCAGCTGGCCGAGGCGCGCCAGCCGCAGACGACCAAGCACCTGCAGACTCTTGAGCGCGCCGGAATCGTCACCTCCCAGCGCAGCGGCCAGCGCCGCGTCTACGCACTCCGGCCCGGTCCCCTGCGGGACCTGGCGGCTGAGCTCAACCGGCTCGCCGACACCGCGGATCAGGTCGACGGCCCGCGTGCGGCCTACGACCAGTACGGGCTCAGCCTCCACACGGAGCGGCTCGCCGCCGAGAAGTCGGGGTGGGCCGACGGCCGCTCGTTCAAGTTCCTCCGGTCGCTGACGGGGCGCCCCGAGCTGGTCTGGCGCCATCTGACCGAGGCCGCCCTGCTCGCCCACTGGTGGACACCCGACGATCTCCGCACCTCCGAGCTCGTCTTCGAGGCGCGACCGGGCGGACGGATCGTCCTGGAGTACCGCGACACCGAGGACGCCGACGGCTCGGACCTGGTCGTCGGGCGGGCCGAGGGAGCGGTCGACGAGACGAGTCCCGGTGAGCGCCTCGCCTACCGGCTCTCCCCCCTGCTCCCCGGCGGCGGCCTCGCCTTCACTGCCCATGTGGATCTCGATCTCCGGCCCACCGATTCCGGTACGGACCTCGACGTCCACTACCGGATCACCAACAGCACGGTCGACTCCGCGGACTTCATCGCGGGTATCGAGATCGGCTTCGGCCAGAGCCTCGACAAGCTAGCCGCGACCCTCGCCGCAGACCCGCACCGCACCGACGTCACTCACGACACCGGCATCACCCACATCACTCGTGTTGCCGACGACTCAGACGGCACCGATACCGATACGAGGAGCACGAAATGACAGAGCCGACCGCCGGACGCAGGATCGTCACCAACATGAGCCTGTCCCTCGACGGCCACTACGCCGCGCCGGACGACCCGCTGAACATGGGCTGGGTGATGCCGTACGCCGTCACCGACGTCGCCCGCGACCACCTGGCCGGCCTTTGGAGGTCGGCGACGACCGTTTTGCTCGGTCGGGTCAACGCCGAGGGGTTCCTCGGCTTCTGGCCCACCGTCATCGACATGGAGGGGGCCGACGCACGCGACGTGGGCTTCGCCAAGTGGCTCGTCGACAGTGACAAGGTGGTCCTGTCCTCCACCCTCGACGACGCGCCGTGGGAGCGGACGACGATCGTTGACAAGCCGGCTGCCGAGGTGGCAGCGGACCTCAAGGCGACCGAGGGCGGCGACATTCTCGTGCTGTCCAGCGCGAGCGTCATCAAGGCACTGCTGGCGTCCGACAAGGTCGACCGGCTGGCGCTCACGGTCTGCCCGGTCTTCCTCGGTGGCGGGCCGCGCCTCTTCGACGACGGCCTGCCTGCGGGACGGTGGACGCTCGTCAGTCAGACTGCGGGCGAGCACGGAACGCTGGCCCTCGTCTACGACCGAGTCCGCTGAGCGAGTCGTTCATAGCACTCGCCCTCCGAGCCGGCCCGGACCGGTGGGCAACCGCGCCTGGCCGGCCCGCTCGTAGAGGGCCCGTCGCGCACGCGTCCACCAACTCGCCTCCCTGAGTGCAGCGGTGCTCCCGCCCTCACTTCGGATCTTGCCTGGGACGTGGCGGGGGACCCGGACATGTTGCGTGCCTGGGCGCTCGCCTGGGACGGCGGAGACGGCAGCGCGGGCCTCTTCCGGCCCGAGTTGCTCGACGACCCGGCCACCTTCCAATCAACTTGCTACAGGGGCGCGAAGCACCCGTCCACACGCCCTCACCGATTCCGAGAGGAAGCCAGAAGAACCTGCTCCGCTGATCCCAGAACACGTGCTTACGAGCAGTTGGGGAACCCTGTCTGCGACGCACGATCCTCGGCTGCATTGAACGGAAGTTCACGCAGGTCGTCACCCATCCGACGATCATGACAGCTCATTCGGCCTCCCCGGCGAGCAGTCCGGAACACGGACGGGCCGCCTTCTCCGGATTCGTGTGACAGGTACTCAGCGGGCAAGAAGTACGCCGGCGAGTTCGCGCCAGGCGCTGCGTGCGAATGTGCCGCGCGATTCGGTGGCGATCTGCACGGCGATGTGGTCGGCGCCTGCCTTGAGCCGTTCGGCGAGCCCTGCCGCGATGTCCTCGGTGTTTCCCCAGAGGAACAGAGCGTCGATGAGGCGGTCGCTTCCTCCGCCGGCCAGGTCCTCTTCGGTGAATCCGGACCGCAGCCATGCGGCCCGGTAGTTCGCCAGGGACATGTAGGGGGAGAGGGTCCAACGCGCCCGGGCTCGGGCAACCGCCGGATCGGTGTGCGCGACGACGGTCTGCTCCAGGGCGAGCAGCGGCCCGTCTCCCAGCAACTCCCTGGTACGGATCACGTGCTCGGTGTCCACCAGGTACGGGTGCACACCGAGGGTCCGGTCGGCCGCCAGCCGGGTCATCCGGGGCCCGTGTGCCCCGATCAGCCGTGCGGAGACCGGCAGCGGAGGCACGCCCGAGTCCAGTTCCTCCAGGTAGCCGGCCATCGCGGTGTAGGGCCGCCGGTACGTGCTGACTATCTCGCCGTGGCTGACACCCAGTCCGATCACCAGCCGCTCCCGGTCGGCCGGCGGCAGCGCATGGTAGGCGCGGGCCAGTTGATCCGCGGGCCGGTCCCAGACGGAGACGCAGGCGGGGGCAACGACCGCACGGCGGGTCGCGTCAAGCATCCGCGCCACTGTGACCAGATCGCCCCGCGGGTTGCCGCCGGGATCGCCGCCGAGCCACAGCGTCTCGTACCCGAGTTCCTCGGCCTCCGCCGCAGCGTCCGCGGCCTCACCGGGGTCGCCGTGGGTGAAAGCCAAGCTCCAGATGCCGAACATTCCCAGTTCCATTGGCCGCCCTCCTGATGTCGGGTACGGCTCTTCCTATCGGAACAGTGACCACCCCTACTGCTGGATCCCGCTGAGCCCCGTGAGTTCGTGAAAACTGAAGGGTTCTCGGCAGGAACCCACGGGTCCGACAGCAGAATTTCGGGTGAGAAGGCGCGGGTTCACGACGAACCTGGGGTGCGGGGCCAGCTACAGAGGTCGGTAGGTGCCGTAGTTCCCGGCGAGGGAGTTAGTGGCGGCTTCGGCGACATCGGATCGGGGGCCGGTGATGCATGCAGTGAGGAAGTCGTGTACTCGCTGCCCTGTCCAGCCGGCCGCGGCGACAGCGGGCCAGAAGTAGATCCCGTCGTGTGGGGATCTGGCTTCGATGAAGTCGAGGACGCAGGTCACGGATTCCAGATCCAGCGCAAGCCGGAGCATGGCCACAGCCTGCAACGCTCCGCCCACAAGCGTCTCGTTACCGGTACTCAGGCACCAGCCAATGACCTCGGTGTGGGAGTGCTCCATGTAGCTCAGCCGGACGATGGCGTCGCCCCCGGCAGTGTGAACCGCATGGAGAGTTTCGCGCTGAAGGACGAGGTCTCGCAGGTAGGGGAGGTCGGACGGGGAGCCGCAAGTACCGAGTGCCATCGTCATCTGGTACTGGGTTTCCCAGGTCCGCGAATCCCTCACCTCATTCTTCAGGGCTTCGAGCAGGGCAGGACCCGCGGATGGGTCGCCCAGCTTTCGAAGTCGCTTCGCGGCCGAGCGGCGCTTGGCGGAACTTCGGTCTTGAAGCTGACTGATCGCCTCAACGGCGTCGAGAGCCACGGTCTCTCCTACTGGATGCGGACGTCACCGGACTCTATTCGGCTTCTCTGACAGTCCCACCTGGGGTCTCACCGGGCGAGGCCAGAAGCAGCTGGCGGGCCGAGTCCGCGTAGCGCATGGCGGTCTTCTCATCGAGCCCGAAGACCTCGGCGAGGTGGAGCGGGTCCGGACCCTGGGTCATTGCTTCTTCGAGCTGTCGGTCAACGCGGAGCCGCTCCAGCGTTGCGGCCTGTCCGCGCATCGCGGCGCTGATCCAGTGGTTGCTGGCTCGGGTGGTCCTGTTCGCGGTCTGGTTGTTGATCAGCAGGTGGAGGTTCGCCGTGTTCGGCCAGCGGGTGCGCCGGTGCTCCAGCCAGTCCAGCAACAGCTTCAGGGTGAGGTCGTCGAGGGGACGGACGCGGCCGGCGATGGTCAGCCGCCGGTTGCCGATGTCGACGTCTTCGAGCATGAGCGTGCCGATCTGGGCGACCCGGGCGGCGTGCACCGCGGCAAGAGCGAGGATGAGCCGTGTGGCTGGGGTCGTCGCCGCCGCGACGGCCCGGTTGACCTGTTCGGGGACGAGCAGCTGCAGCACGGCGTACTCGTGCTGCCCGACCTTCATCCGGCTGGTGGGGTTGCGGAAGATGAGCCCGTTCCGCTTTGCCCAGCTGAACAGCGAACGTAGCGCAACGAGTTGATCGCGGCGGTGATGGCCGTGGAGATCCTTGAGGTGGGTAAGGACGTCGTCGCGGGTTACCTCCCGCAGGTGGTCGTAGCGATCCGACCACTCCAGCAGTGCCGGACGGACCCGGTTGAGGTAGAGCCAGACCGTTCCTTCTCGTCGCGGGAGACTGCGCGGGCCGCCGTCGTGCAGGACGCGGGTCCAGCGTTCGGTCTCCGAGCGGATGCCGGGCGCGAGGCCCTCCAGCCGCTCGGCGAGCCATCGCTCGAAGGAGGGCTCGCTGTCGTCCTCGTAGATCCTCATCTCCTCCAGGACCGTGACGATGTGGCCGACCGGCAGGTCGAGGGCTCTCAGCGGAATGAAGAGCTCGGTGTGCCGGATGACGTCGCCCTCGACGTAGCCGGTGAGGAGGTGCGCCAGGCCGCGATTCACCGCGAATCGGATGTTGCGGCCCCATCCGCGGGCCTCGGCCAGTTGGTGGGCCAGGTGTTGCGCCCAGGCCAGCCAGGGGCCGACCGGGTCGCGGTTGGCCGGGTCGAGTTGGCCGTAGTCGCGTGGGACCTGGTCGAAGAGTGGTAGCTGCCTCCAGGCGGGATCCGGGCGCCATGCCGGCGGGGGCGGTGGCTTGCGCGGGGCTCCCCGGCGGTCGTGGGGCTGCGGCAGAGGAGGCGTCGATCTCCGGCGGTAGTGCATGCCGATGAAGAACAACTGGTGGTACCTGACGGCGCCCAGTCGTGTCCGCACGTCCGCCTCGTCCATCGACGAACCGGCTTCGGCCTTAGCGCCGAGGCGTGCCTGGCACCAGCACAGACGGCAGTAGCCCCACTTCGTCGGCTGGACGCGATGGCAGCCGATGCAGGCGGCCTCGTCGTGGCTCCGGCCGAACATGTAGCACGTCGGGCAGCGGCGGCCGCTGAAGTTTCCCCAGGCCAGGCAGCTGTCGCAGGAGTCGGTCGGTTTGACGTACCCCTTCGGGAAGCGGGCCACCGGGTCACTCCGGTGGAAGCGACCGGCCGTCCCGGCGCTTGGGGACCACCGTTGGTGGGGCTGCCATCGCACCGACGGCGACCCGCGCTGTCTCTTGGCCCGGACGGACGACCTTCGCCGGTTCGGGGATCAGCAGGTCGCCGATCTCGCAGCCGAGCACGACGCAGATCACGTCCAGGTCCTCCAGCTTGAGGGATACCGGCTGGCCGGACCACAAGCCGGACATCTTCCCGGCCGAGATGACCAGCCCGTGCTCGGCCAGGCTCCGCTGCAGTTCGGACGCCTTCCAGACGCCCTTGTTCGCGGCGGTCAGCCGCAGGTTCCACTTCATCCCATCAGTCCTTCCAGCCGCCTCGCGGCCCGTTGCTGCCCGGCGAGCCAGGCGTCTTCCACCCGGGTCTGCTGGACGTGGACGTACCGCATCGTCGTGGCGATCCAGGAATGTCCCAAAATCTCCTGAATTGCAACCAGGTCGAGACCGCCCGAGTAGAGCTCGGACGCACAGAAGTGCCGCAGGACATGCGGCGTCAACTTCTCGGCCCAACAAGGAAGATGAGCCTCGACAGCCGCGGCCAGGCCGTTCCGCAGGGCGTCATCACCGACCCGGCGCGAGGACCCGTCGGTGTTTTTGCGCTCGGAGGGGAACAGCGGGGTGCCGGGGCGGGTGTGATCGTCGTCGAACTGGCCCCAGACGTCCTCGATGAACCACCGCAGCGTTCGGTCCGCGCCGTTGATCAGCGGCACCATCCGCTCGCGCGGGCCCGATCCGCGGGCGCCCTTGCCGTGGCGGACGTGGAGCTTGCCGAAGCGGCCCAGGTGCCACTTGATGTCGTCCAAGTCGAGTCCGCACGCTTCGCTCACCCGAAGTCCGACCTGGGACATCAGCTTCGCGGCGGTGTAGTTCCTGGCGGTTGGGGCGAACTTGCGGCAGGTCGCCATCTCGCCGCCCCAGCCGGTGAACAGCCGACTGATCTCCGGCGCGGTCGGTGGGATCCGCAGCTGGGCGTCCTTGGAGCCGCGCGGTCGGTTCATCTCGTCGATCGGGCACTCGACGACCCGGCCGGTCATCCGGTGGATCTCGACCTTGTGCCGCAGCTCCAGGAACAGGAAGTACGTGCTCAGCGCCTGGGAACGGGCCAGACGGGTGCCGCTGGGCGAGCCCCGCAGCACCCGTCCGAAGTATGCGTCCGCGTCGGTCGGCTCCATGTCCCACAGCGGGTGGCCGAACCAGGTCCTCACCTGCTCCAGGTGCCCGACGTCGCCGCGGATCGTGCCGTCCGTCAGCCCCGCCGACGCCCGGGCCAGCACGAAGCCAGCCAGCACGTCCGTCTCGAACCGCTCCAGTTCCTCCGCCGAGACCGGCTCCCGGTACTCGCGCAGGTCCCGCACCACCGCCAGCGCCGCCAACCCGCGCCTCCTCACCTTCGACCGGACCGCAGATCGGTCGCACGAGCTGAGAACGCTTCAGGATTCCCGAAGTTACGTCACACTCCGGCGGATCACTCGAAGGGGGAAGAAGCCGCTGGCCACGGCTTCGGTGACTCAGCGGGGCTCAGGAGAACTCGCGGGATGTCGCACAGGCTGTCCGGAATTCGCAGACCAGCCCGACGGGATTCGACCGGGAATCAGGCAGAACCTTGAACTGCGCCGGTACGGGCTCACGTCCGGCGTGGGAACCGGCCGGGAATGAGCGTGTTCCTATGGGCCTGGTCCCGGCCCGGCCCCGGCCGGCTCGCGACCGGATGCGTGCGGGGAGCGGACGATGCATCCCGCCCGGACCGACTGGCCAGGGAGCCCGCCATCGGAACATGGGAGTCGTGGAGACCTGCCTGTGGGGCAGGCGTCAGTCTTGGTGCCAGACCAATGTGTATCGCCAGAAGACTCGTCGGCGGAGCCGCACACCGGGCAGCACGTGCCGGGCATCACGAACGATATCGGCGAAGCTCATCGTCGCCGGTCGGGTGGGAGCGGTCATCGATGCCGGCCGTGCTGACCTGCCACCCCGGTTCTTGATCCAGGCCATGGCGACGTTCAGCGGAACGGCAGCCGTGCCGATCACGCGATCGCCGGATGACTGCGCGCGGGCGAGTCCTACGACAACCAGAGTCCCGCCCGGCGCCAGGTGCTGGCGAAACAGGGTGAGGGCCTCGGAGAACGGCAGATGATGGATGGCGGCGACACATGTGATCACGTCGTAGGAGCCGGGCGGTATGTCGGTCAGCGCGTCTCCCACGGTGAACGTGACGGGCACAGCCGGCGCGGTGAGTTCCCGTGCCCGAGCAACAATCGTGGGGTCGGCGTCCAGGCACAGCACGGACTTGGCACGTGTGCCCACCAGCCGGGCCAGGTCCCCGCTGCCCGATCCGATGTCGAGGGCCGTGTCGAAGCGCCTCGGAATCTGCCGCATGATCCAGCGGTGGTAATGGGCGTTGTGGTCCCACGGGTGGACTGCGTGGAATTGATCCAGCGCCTTGAGGATGCGGGGCAGCCGTGTCGTCATGGCACGATTCCATCATCCGCCTTCCGCAGCCGGCGCCGGATCTCCGCCGCGCCCTGCGCGCTCGCACCGGTACAGCTGCGACGGTCCAACTCTGCTCACAGTGGGCCCAGGCACTGTTTCTCGGATCTCCTGACGCGGGTCGGGTGTTGGGTCCAGGGTGGTTGTATGGGGCGTGGGGATCTGACGAATGCGGAGTGGGACCGGCTGGAGTCGTTCCTGCCGCGGGGCGGTACGCGTGGCGGTCGTTGGAGTGATCACCGGAGGGTGATCAACGGGGTTCTGTACCGGGTGCGGACGGGTGTGCAGTGGCGGGATCTGCCGGAGCGGTTCGGGCCGTGGGAGACGGTCTATAAGCGCCATCGCCGCTGGTCGGCGGATGGAACGTGGGAGATGTTGCTGTCGAAGGTGCAGGCTGCCGAGGATGCCGCGGGCCGGATCGACTGGGACGTGTCGGTGGACTCCACCGTGGTGCGGGCTCACCAGCACGCCGCCGGCGCGAGAAAGGCGCCCCCGGCCGCAGTTCCTCAAAAGGGGGCCGGACGGGGGACGAACCAGGTCGATCCGGTGCTGCGGAAACTGGTCGTCCGGCTGGAGGAGGTGGTCAGGTCAGCGAATGCCTGGGACGGTCCCGAGGCGGCTTCACCACCAAGATCCACCTCGCAGCCGAAGGGCGATGCCGGCCCCTCGCCCTCGTCCTGACGCCCGGACACCACGGGGACGGTCCGCAGTTGGAGCGTGTGCTGGAGCTGATTTCCGTGCCTCGCACGCGGCCCGACCGTGTGTTGGCGGACAAGGCTTACACCTCCCGGAAGAACCGCCGCTACCTGCGACGACGCGGAATTCGGCACACCATCCCCGAACGCCTTGACCAGCACAGGCATCGCAAGAACCGAGGCTCCCGAGGCGGTCGGCCCACCGGCTTCGACCGCGAGCACTACAAGAAGCGCAACACCGTCGAACGCGCCATCAACCGCCTCAAGGGCTTCCGCGCCGTCGCCACCCGCTATGAGAAACGCGCCTACATCTACCTCGGCACCGTCACCCTCGCGGCCCTCATGATCTGGCTCCGAACATGATCCGAGAAACAGTTCCTAGTTCGGTATCCAGGCCTCGTCTCCGGGAGGGGCGGGACGTGCGGCGTCGAGGCGGGTGCGGCGTGGGCGAGGCGCGGGTTGTTGGTGCGCCAGAGCAGTGAGCACGTTCGAGGTTGAGGCATGGCCGGGCGCCACCTGATGCGAAGGCCCGATTCCGCGGACGGCGTGGCGATTCCTGAGCCCCTTGCAAAGGTTCCCTGACCTGGGGACCCCGTTCTCTCTTCCGTGGGCGTCGCACCTGCTCACATTTTCTGGAACTCATATCCAGAATCCTGAACAGGTATGAAGGGTCGGTGCGTTGTGCTCACCCTGGTCTTCGTGACCATGTGTGCGGGTGGCATCACCGTTCCGGTGCTCGCCTCGGGCGCGATGGCGGGGCCGGGGCGGGGCCGCTGCCGCGGTAGCGGCCCTGGAGGATCGTCAGTCGTCGGTCGCGACGAACCGCAGCCAGTACGGATCGCCGATCCGCTTGCCGACGCGCAGGGCGGCGTCCCGCACCGTCCTGCCGAAGCGCTCGGGCATGTCGTTGCGCAGCTCCTGGGAGGGGAGTGCGATGCCGATCCCGAAGATCTGGCCCGTGTCGCCGTCCATGACGGCGCCCGAGATCCCGGCCACGCCGGGGACGTACTCGCCCCGCGAGAACTCCCACCCGTCGACCCGGACCCGCGCCAGCTGCGCCAGCAGCTCCCTGCGCGTCTTCGGCGCGGCTCCCGCGCTGTGCTTCAGGCGGTCGTCGACGAGGCGCATCACCTCGGCGTCCTCCAGACGCGCCAGCAGGGCCCGGCCCATTGAACTGGCGTAGGCAGGTGCCCGGGTGCCCGCCGGGGTGTAGGCGTGCAGAGCGCCGATGGCGCTGACGCGCATGTGCAGTACGAGCGATTCGCTGCCGTCGAGGACGTCGACGTACCCCGTGTAACCGGTGTCGGCGACCAGCCGGGCTGCCTCCTCCTCCAGCAGGGAGACCGTGCCGCGCGAGGCACGGAAGTGGTACGACGCCTCCATGATCAGTTCGCCGGGGCGGTAGGCGCGGGTGAGCGGGTCGCGCTCCAGGAAGCCGTACTCGGCCATCATGCTCAGGGTCCGCGACACCGAACTCTTGGGAAGCCCGAGTTCGCCCGCCACATCGGTGACGGTGACATCGCGCTGCAAGTGGGCCATGAGACGCAGGACGTCCCGGGCGTTGGCGAGTGTGCTCACCGTCTTCCTCCCTCTCCGGCCTCTCCCGGCCGTGTCGCGTCCGATGGTATGCGGCCCCGGCACGGTCCCCGGCCGTCCACATTCCGAGACCCCTTGACGGCGGGCCCTCCTCGATCCGATGATCCATGCGTAGTCCAGATATTCGTACTCGGTTCCATATTTTAGAACTTTTCGATGGTTGACACGGCATCGCCCCCGCACCGACCTGTCAGGAGCACCGATGAGCCACGACGCCGACACCGCTTCGTCGGCCGAGACCACGCGCGTCGAACGGCCCGCAGCCTCCCCGCGACGCCATCATCGGTTTCCCGCCGGAGGCCCTCGTGGTCCTGGCCGGCTTCACCGCCGCCACCGGCCCGGCCTTCGCCGACATGGGCTACGACCTCAAGACCGGCCACCTGCTGCGCGGCGGGGACGGCGACCCGGCATTCGACCTGGAAGGCCGCCGACAGCAGTTGATCGCCGCCATGATCGGCTTCGGTGTGGCGGTCGTCGTGGTGCTCGTCTCCTACCAGATGTTCTTCGACAACGGGAAGGTCCCGCCCATTGACGCGGCCTACGTGGCCGCCATCAAGACCGGTCCCTTCATGGAGACCGCGCGCAATCTCGCCCTGTGGGCGATTCCCGGTGCCCTGGTGCAGTTCCTGGGCGGGCCGCGCCGTCAGCTCGGCATCCTGTTGGTCACCGGCCTGCTGATCACCACGCCCATGGCGGGCTGGCTGGTCGCGGCGGGCCTGGTCTGCCGCCTGCTCGCGCCGCGGGTGCTCGGCCCCCGCGTCCAGGAGGACCTCGAGGTCTTCGCCGGCGGTGCCATCGCGGGCGACGCCCTCTACTCCTTCGGCCACGGAGCGTTCGACGCCCTGCGCAAGTAGCCGGCAGCCCGCACACCGGACCGCTCTTTCAACCAGCCCCCTTCAGAGGAGAAGAAACGTGAAGCGACAGTTGACCCACGACGACATCCGCGCGGCCGTGTACGGCGGCGCCGTGCTCGGTGGGGGCGGCGGCGGATTCGTCGAGCGTGGGCTGCGCACCGCCGAACTCGCCCTCCAGGCGGGTGCACCGGAGCTGTGGAGCGCCGACGAGTTCGCGCCCGAGGACCTGACCGCCACCGTGGCCCTGGTGGGCGCGCCCGCCGCATCCGACCCGCTGGTGCTGCCCACGCATCTGCTGCGCGCACTGGAGCTGCTGCGCCGCGACCTGCCGCGCCCGCTCGCGGCGATTCACACGAACGAGAACGGCGCCGAGACCACCGTCAACGGCTGGTTCCACTCGGCGATGACGGGCCTGCCCGTCATCGACCTGGCCTGCAACGGTCGCGCCCACCCCTCCAGCGTGATGGGCGCGATGGGTCTGCACCTGAAGGACGGATACCGCTCCGTGCAGGGATATGCGGGTGGCAAGCCGTACACGTACGTCGACGGCGCCGTCTCCGGCGGCCTGGAGGCCACGTCGTCCGTGGTCCGGCGCGCATCGGTCGAGGCCGGCGGCTGGGTGGGCGTTGCCCGGAACCCGGTCGAGGTCGGCTACGCCACGGTGCACGGCGCGCCCGGCGCCATCGGCTTCGCCATCGAACTCGGCCATCGGTTCCTGGCCGACGGCCCGGTCGGCGCGGCGCGCCACCTGGGCGGCGAGATCGTCGCCACCGGCACGGTCCGTGAGTACCGCTGCGAGCAGCGAGAGGGCCTCGACGTCGGCGTCGCCGTGCTGGACGACGCGGCCGGCACCACATTGCACTTCGTCAACGAGTACATGACGCTGGAGTTGGGCGGCGAGCGCAGGGCCGCGTTCCCCGACCTGATCACGACGTTCGACGCGGACGGCGCGCCGCTCGCCTCCGCCGACGTCGCGGTCGGCAAGCAGCTCGGCGTCCTGTTCGCCCCGGCCGCGAACCTGCTCCTCTCGTCGACGATGTACATGCCCAAGGTGTACGCACCGGTCGAGGCACTGCTCGGCTTCCCCTTCGCGCCCAAGGACAGGACCCTGGCCCACGCCTGAACCGGTTCGAGGACGGACACCGTCCGCGTGCGTGACTTCCGCGACGCCCGATGGGGCGGGGGCCACTGCCCCCCCGGGCCAGGAGCCGCACAACTCACGTCATGTCAAACGACCGGCCGGGCAACAAGGGGCCGCCCGGCCGATCGCCGAAATCCATGCGGTGCTGTCAGCGCAGGAAGCTGCCGAACAGCGCCTTGGTCGCCGGGCCCCCGACATCGCCGGGGCCGAAGGCCTTCGCGTGCTTCGTCGTCAGGCCCTTGGCGGTGCCGTCGAGGGTCCATACCGCTCCGGCCGAGGCGTTCTCCGCAGTCGAGGAGACCGCGAGGTCGCGGTGGCCGTCGCCGTTGACGTCAAGGAGCGCGCAGGCCGCCCCGAACTTGTCGTTCGCCTCGGCGACACCGGGCACGCCGGAGGTGTTCTGGTGCATGACCTGGCTGCCCTCACCGGTGACCCCGGAAGCGGTGCCGTGGAGCAGCGCGAACGAGCCCGCGTCGGCCAGACCGCCGAAGTCCTCGCCGTCGATGCCGAGGGCGATCTCCGCGCGCCCGTCCCCGGTCACGTCGGCGACCGAGACGCACGAGCCGACGTGGTCACCCTTCTCCTGCGTTCCGGGGAATCCGGGCAACGACTGGTCGAAGGTCTTCACGCGCCTGGACGAGGGGCCGGAGGCCGAGCCGTACACGACGGTGACCTTGCTGGTGCCCTTGCCGCTGCCGATCACCACGTCGCCGTAGCCGTCGCCGTCCACGTCGCCGATTCCGGTGGCCCCGGCGCCGCCCACGGAGCCGATGCCTCCGATCGTGCCGGACCTCTTGAAGCCGCCGGCGCCACCGAGCAGGACGCTGTTGCCCCACACACCGTCGCCCTCGTAGGCCCAGACGGCGATGTCGTCGCGGTGGTCGCCGTTGACGTCACCGACCGCCTCGGCGGTGACGGGCCCACTGAGTGAGTGGGGGCCGTCCACGCACGAGTCGTCCGTCGCGCAGCCGTCGTCGTCGTTGTTGTAGCCCCACCACTGGGACCGGTCCAGGAAGTCGAGCCGCGCGGTCGGCTTGCCCGTGCGCGAGATGGGCCCCTTCCACAGGTTCGCCGACTGCTGCACGGGGTCGTCGCCTTCTACCTCGGCGTCACCGAACAGCGCCAGATCGGCCTTCCCGTCACCGTCGAAGTCGCCCACCTGCGGGGTCCGTCCGTAACCGGCGATGGCGGTGCCGCCGGTGAGCCCCGAGGGCGAACCCCATACGACGACGCTGCCCGTGGCCCCCTGGGCGGAACCGATCACGAGGTCGCTGTAGCCGTCGCCGTCGAGGTCACCCTTGCTGAAGGTGTCCCCGAACCGCTGTTTCGCGGTGGCCGACCCGGGCACTCCGCTCGTCGAGCGGTTCACGAGCGTCTTGTGCGCGGGATCAATGCCGTTCGCCGAGCCGTACGTCACCGCCACATAGCCCGCCTGCGCCTTGCCGGAGACAGTCGCGCCAGGGGCTGCCGTGACGAGGTCCGCGTAGCCGTCGCCGTTGAAATCCTCCGCCGGCGCCGCGCGGCCCCCGGCCGCGTGAGCTACCCCGGGGGTGAGCGATACAACGGTCAGACCGCCCGCGACCAGGAGCGCTGCGGCCAGCGGCGCTGCCGCACGGGCGCCATGCCGTCTGCCGGTCCGTCGCGCATTGTGGGTGTCAGGGCGTCGTATCCAGAGCATGAGGTCTTCCTTCGGTCGCCTGTTCACATCCACTCGGTATGACGGCGTCCCCACGGAGATGGTTGTGCCCCACAGGGCATCCGGGGTTTCACGTACGGGAGTTGTGCGGTGGGTGACCCGTGGTGTACGACTCCGCTCTGACGGGGTTCAGGGCCCCACCGGGTTCCGGCGCATGCCCTGGAGGCGAATTCAGGCAACGTTCGCCCGGCTGGGCGTTCGAAGGATGTGACCTGAGTCACGGTTGACGTTTGCTGGATTCGCGCAAATTTATGCAAAGCGCCAGCCGTGAGGCGTGTGTGCTGGTGGTGGTGCTGGCGTGTGCGTGGCGTGAGGTGGCTAACGGCGCTGGATGAGCAGGAGGGAACGTCTGTGCGTGAGTGGCCTTGTCGCTCCGTAACTTTCCCTGAATTGCCCCTGCACACTTGTTCGTTCCCAGGTGTTGTTGAGAGTGAAGGGCGCACGACCCGCGCACTTCCCGGGCTCGAAGAAGCGCCCGGCTCTTCGCACGAACAGAGGCTCTCGCCTGTGACGATCCACCTCGTAGGTGACCTGATGATCCTGGCGGTCACGCTCCGCGTCTTCGGCAAGGACACCCTCACCCTGCTGCGCCACCTCGCGGCCGCCGGAGTCCGGGTCGGGGTGAGCGAGATGAGCCGCCGTCCCCACGAAGGGAAGGAAGGCCGGTGAGCGAGTACCGAAACCGCACCCGTCAGGGCACCGATCCGATGACCCAACAGCTCCCCGACCTCTCCTTCACCGCCTTCCACCAGATGAACCGGCCGCGCTACATCCACTACGCCGAGACGTTCCTCCACAACCGCCATGACGCCGAAGAGGCGATCGACAGCGCCTTCGAGCAGCTCCTGCGCACCTGGGACAAAGTCCTGCTCGTCGAGAACCCCTCCGGCTACGCCTGGACCGTCATGCGCAACAAGGTCAACGATCACAGCCGCGCGCGCAGGCGCCGGCCCCCGCTGCTCGACGACGAGGCCTTCAACACCTTCGCCCTGCGCGACGCCGTGGATCCGTACGGACAGATCACCGAGTCCCTCGCCCTCATGAGGGCCATGCGTCAGCTCACCGTGCGTCAGCTCGACGTCATGGTGATGACCTACCTCCATGGACTGAACGCACCCGAAGTCGCCGACGTCCTCGGTATCACCAGCGCTACCGTCCGCTCCACGGTCCGCCACGCGACGCGCCGGCTGCGGGACATCCTGGGACCCGACCGCGCCATGGAAGGACGACGATGACACGCCACATCACGGAGTTCCTCTCCCGCGCACGCCTCGTCACCACCCCTTACACCCAGGACGACATCAACGCCGCCGAGACCCGGCTCCTCGCCCGGCTCCGCACCACCAACCCGTCCTTCGCCCCACCGCCACCATCTGTCCCCGCGCCGGAGGAACCGACGGAGCACGAAGCGGCCCAGAACCTGCAGACCCTCTGCGAAACCGTCGTCACCCGCAACACCGCCCTCAGCACCCTGGACACCTTCCTCACCCCGCAACTCCCCGAACCCCCGGGCGCACGGGTCCTGGGCTGCATCCTCCAGCTCGCCGAATCCGAGGAGAACGCCCGCTTCTGGTGGCAGTACGCGGCCGGCGCCGGTGACCCCGCGGCCTCCTACTGCCTCTACCTCCACCACCTCGCGCTCGGTGAGCACGGTGAAGCCCGCTGGTGGTACGAGCAGACCGAGCAGATCCAGAGCGCTCCCCCCTCCACCGACGACTTCACCGACGCCGCGCCCGACGTCACAGCCGACGACGTGCCGGGCATCGTCAGCGACGCCCTCAACGCCGTGACGACCACCGACGCGAACCTGCTGCCCACGGCGCTGCGGATCCTCGGCGCGCTCAAGACCGATCCGGCCCCGGTCCCCGCCATGGTCGGTGCCGTGCTCGACTACGTTCCCGCGGCCGTCGGCCACATCGACGACTTCGAACTGCCGCTGCCCGCCCCCGGCTTCACCGACCACATCCGCACCCTCACCGCGACCAGCGCCCCCGCCCCCGGACGGCCTCCCGTGCGCAACCGGCTCCAGCCCCGGCCCAAACCCACCCGGCCACTCATCGCCGCTGCCCGCCGGAACCCCAAGTGGTGCTGGGGGTAGAAGAGCGGAGCGCCGGTGCGACACGTGGGCCGAGACGCATCCTCAGCCCCGCCGGGGCCCGCCGATCCGGCCGAGCGCATTGGCCAGTTCCGCCGCGTCGGGCGGGTTGGCTCCGGCCCTGGACACGGTCACGGCCGCCGACGCTGCCGCGTGGCGCAGGACATCGGTGACGGTGGCCCGGTCCAGTGAACGGAGCCGTTCCCGGCCGTCCGCGCCGAGCAGTCCGCGCGCGGCGAGCGCGTGCAGGGTGCCCGACATGAAGGCATCCCCCGCCCCCACCGTGTCGGCGACGTCCACGGGCGGCGCTTCGACCGCGACCCGGCCGTCGGGCAGCACCGCCAAGGCCCCGTCGCCGCCCCGGGTGACCAGGACGACGGCCGGGCCGGTGGCGAGCCACCGCTCGGCGACCTGCCCCGGCTCCTGACCCGGGTAGAGCCATTCCAGGTCCTCGTCACTCGCCTTGACCACATCGCTGAGCGCGACACAGCGCTCGACCTTGCGGACGGCGGCCGCATGGTCCCCCATCAGTTCCGGGCGCACATTGGGGTCGTAGCTGACGGTCGCGGCCGTCCGGAGCGCGTCGACGGCAGCGACGACCGCGGTCGCCCCCGGTTCCATCACGGCGGCGATCGACCCGGTGTGGACGTGCCGGGGCGGCTGCTCCAAGGACACCGGGCCGAGCGTCCAGGTGATCTCGAAGGTGTACGCGGCCTGCCCGGCGCCGTCCAGGGTGACGGCGGCGGACGGGGTCGGGGCCGTGGCACCGTCGGTGCGCACCTCGACCCCGGCACCGGCCAGATGGTCGCGGATCTGCCGCCCGTCGGCGTCCGGGCCGAGCTGGGTGAGCAGGGTCACGCCGTGCCCGAGCCTGGCCAGGCCGTATGCGACGTTGGCCGGGCTGCCTCCCGGGTGGACCTGGTCGGCCGCACCCGGCAGCCGGACGATGTCGGCGACGCATTCACCGATGACCAGCAGGTCGATTCTGTTGAGCATGAGGGTGAGGTCTCCCAGAGTGCGGTGACGTAGGTGTCCTGGTAGGCCGCGGCACGGCCTCCGAACACATTGAGCCCGATCCTGCCTCGCGCATAGCGGGTATCGGTCGCGTCGAGGACCTGCCGGCCGTCGATGAACGCCTCGATGCGCCCACCCCGGGCCAGGATCCGCAGGGTCATGATCGCTCCCGAACGGATCGGCAGGGGCGTCTCGGCGAGTACGGTCGTCTGCCCGCCGTGCCCGCCGTGCCCGCCGTGCCGGCCGCAGGTTCGGATCGAGGTTGCCAGTGCAGGAGGTCGGTGGAGTCTGCGTGCGCCCACCGCCCCGAGTCCTGGTGGAACATCGCGGATGCATCGACGCACAGACGACGGCATGAACGATTGGGGCCACACAAGCCCAGTTCATCCGGCCCCCAACCGTTCATGCCGTCGTCCGGGTGCCATGGCGTCCCCGGAGCCCACTCACTCCGCGCGCGTGGCCGAGACCCGGAGGCCGGGTAGGGCGTGCAGAGAACCCCGTCGGGAAGACCGCGACGCGATGACGCTACCTACGACCGTCCCGACCTGACCGGGTTCGCCCGGCTCGATGCACTCGGCCTCGAAGCCACCGGGCAGCGGCTCGACCCGGATCGTGCAGCGCTGGCGTGTCCGGTCGTTGAGCCGGACCAGTGGTGTCGCGGGTGCGGCGAGAAAACGCCGCGCGACACGGTGAGCGCATGCTGATCGACAAAAAGGGCCGGTTCGACGCGGTCTGAGGAGCCCGGTCGAGCAGCCGCGCATCCTCATCACCCTCGAACCCGGCCGGCCACTGACCGACGGCGATCTGGCCCACCTGGAGCACAAGTACCTGCGCTTCCGACTTCCCCAGCAGTACCGGGCGTTGATGACCGGGAGTGGCGGCGGCCGGCCCGCCCGGCCGTGCACATGGACCACGGGTTCGTACTCGACCAGCAGTTCTTCAACCTCTATGTCGAGGACAACCCCTACGACCTGCTCGATGTCGCGATGCGCTTCGTGGACCGCTTCACCGGCGATCTGCTCACCATCGCGTGGGTCCAGGGCGGCGCCCTGGTCATGGCGACCAAGGGGCCGGACGCCGGATCGATCTGGTACTGGGACAACGATGACCGTCGGGGAACCCAGCGACACGATCAGCCCCAGGAGAACGTGGAGTTGCTGTCCCCGGTGGCGGACAGCCTGGCCGCCCTGTTCACCCACGCCTTGGTCGAAGTCCCCGCCAGGCTCGACGAGATCGCCCGCAACAGCATCGCTGAGGGACACTTCAGGCAGGTCGCGCCCGACAACGCAGGAACGGCCCTGCCCCCCGAACTCCGCCGCTGACGGCCCGACAGATGTGGCGTCGCCTCCGGTGCGGGCACTTGTGGCTCTCTGCCTCCTGGGCGGCGCCGGGCCACTGCCGGCGGTCGTCCGGTATGTGAGGGATGGCGGTTGGACGGCCGCCGCGCGAAGAGCCTGAAGACGGCTGAACTCCGGAAGTTGTGATCCCTCGAAGTGAAGCAACCAGCTCGACCCGGGTGCGACGACGCCGACGTTCACCGCCGCGGGCAACAACTTCGAGCTGGCCACCGCGGTCGCCGTCGCCATCGTCGGTGCCACCCCGGCCAGGCCCTCGCCGGAGTCGTCGACTCTTCATCGAGGTGCCAGTCCTCATCGGCCTGGTCTACGTCGCCCTGGCCGCTCGCCGTTTCTTCCCCCAGCCCGCCCCGGCGGCCGGACCGGCTGCCGGGGCGGAAAGTGCCGCCCGTGTCCGAGAGCCCGAAGCCGTCCGTGCCGTTCGTGTGCGTCCACAACGCCGGCCGCTCGCAGACGGCCGCCGCGTTCCTCACCCACCTCGCGCAGCTCCGGGGCGAGGTCCGCTCTGCCGGGTCCGCACCGGTCAACGCCGTGAACCCCGCCGCCGTGCGAGATGCCGGAGGTCGGCATCGACATGCCCGCCGAGACACATCGAAGGGCCTGACCAGCGAAGTCGTGCGGGCGTCGGATGTGGTGATCACCATGCCGACCCGTCCGAATCCCTCGTGCGCCTCAGGAGTCATGCTGTGATCAACAGCGACCCGGGCCCGTTGTCCCCGGCCGGCCGGGGATTGTCCGTACGGATGAGAAAGCGCCCCTCACGCCTGGCCGCCGCTGACGTCGAACGATGCCTGTGAGCCGCGTACCGTCACCACTACCGCGGACGGCGGTGGATTGCCGGGGTTGGCGAAGGTGAAGAACCCGACCGCGTTGATGCTCAGCAGCTCCAGGGTCGTCAGCGGACCGGGAGTGGGACCGCTTTCCCTCACCAACGTCCGCTCTCCTGCGGTCACTTCAGCCTGCAGATCCGAATCCTGAAGGTTGTCCTCGGCGGACACCGTGACACTGACGTGCAGTTTTACGAGTCCGTCCGCGGCCGTGTCGACGGTTGGCAGGACCCAGTAGTCTCCCGCCTGTTGAGGCGGGTAGTCCGGAATTCCACTCATCAGGGCACCTCGCAGGTCACTGTCCACTCGTTCTGCTGAAGGACCGCACCCCCGTTGCACGTATCGATCACCCGGCCGCGGAAATCTATGTCCATGCGAATGAACGCGCCTTGCGGCGACTTCATGCTGGGCGTATCTCGACCGGTATACGTGCAACCCGTACGCCGGGGGAACGGCTGGTAGAGGTCGTTGAGGTCCACCGTCGCCGTAGGGCGCGGGCGGTGTCCGTAGTGCAGGTCCACGTGCGTCAGGAGGTTCTGTGAGGCCGGTCTGCCGTCCTCTCGGAAGTTGTCGTCCGCCGCGCCGGATTCCGGCCGCGGCCGCAGAACCACGGGCGGGACGTTCACGCCGTCCTGCAGAATGAAGTTGATGCGCTCGCCGTCGACGAAGAAGTCACCTCGCACGTACTGGCGATACTCTCCGCAGGCGCACAGGGATGGATGGGCCTGACGCATGGCTGCCCGCATTTCGAAGGTGCGTACGGCGGTGACGGCCGGTGCGGTGGTGGTCGCGCAGGCAGTGAAGCTTGCCGGGGCGGTGAAGGAAGTGACCTCGGCCCGGGGCCACTCGATCGCCTCCTGCAAGCGGTCGGTGAACCCGACCCCGGCGAGCTGTGTCCAGCCCTCGGCGGTGTCGCGGGGGTAGACGCTTGCGTCGACTGTGTCGTTGCCGATGTTGTACTTGATGTACTTCGGTCCCTTGAAGAAGTACGCGTATCCGTCTCCCCAGTTGATGGCGGCATCGATTCCTGTGCGGAACGACGCGGGGAACGCCGTCCAGCCCTCGGCGGTGTCGCGGGGGTAGACGCTTGCGTCGACTGTGTCGTTGCCGATGTTGTACTTGATGTACTTCGGTCCCTTGAAGAAGTACGCGTATCCGTCTCCCCAGTTGATGGCGGCATCGATTCCTGTGCGGAACGACGCGGGGAACGCCG
Organism: Streptomyces sp. NBC_01260; assembly: GCF_036226405.1. Lineage (NCBI taxonomy): Bacteria > Bacillati > Actinomycetota > Actinomycetes > Kitasatosporales > Streptomycetaceae > Streptomyces > Streptomyces sp. NBC_01260. The sequence continues at coordinate 8,327,342 of NZ_CP108464.1, forward strand.
TCCAGCCCTCCGCGATATCGCGCGGGTAGTTGCTTGCGTCCACCGTGTCGTCGGTGGCATCCCAGCGCACGTACGTGCTGCCCTTGAAGAAGTAGACGAAGGCATCGGGCCACGTCACGGCGGCGTCGATGTTGTTGCGGAAGGAGACGGGCATGGCGTCCCACCCCGCACCGATGTCACGCGGATAGCTGCCTGTGTCGACGGTGTCGTTACCGGTGCTCGGATTCACGTCGTACCGGACGTACGTGCCGCCACGGAAGAAGAACGCCGTCCGGGTTGCCATGATTCCTCCTGGTCTGAAGGGTCACTGGGGCCACTCACCGGCAGAGGCACGGAGCCGGTCGGTTTTCCTGATTGAGCCTTCCCGCACGAGTCGGGGAGATGGTTGAGATGCCTCTCCGTCCACTCAACTCCTCCAGGGTGAACAGCGCATCTTGGCTCGCTTACGGCGCCCGAGATTCTCCAAGTGCGCTCACTGAGAGCGGATTTGGCGGGGGCGCAGGGCAACGGGACGCCGATGTGTTCGCGCATCGCTACGGCCGGCGACGGGCTCCGGTCGCCCTCGGGTGCCCGCCGGAACTACGCGACAGCCCCTCGGGCGCGGGTCGCCGGGCTGCGGCGTCCGAGCGGGTCGACAACGACGAGGTCGAAGTGCGCGTCCGGGACCGGCGAGGGGTCGGTCCAGGACAGCGTGGGGTCGAGCACGGGGACGACTGCCTGCTGTTCCGCGAGGGTGCCGGCCGTTCCCCGGTAGATCTCCAGCAGGTAGGGGGCGTCCGCAGCGGGGAGAGCGGTCGGCAGACCGCCCAACGACAGTGCCACGGAGCCGTCCGCGCCCGTCGTCACGTCCGGCGCGGCAGGTGCTCCCGGTCCGTCCGGTGGGACCAGCAGCGATTCGGCGGCAAGGGACGGCTCGCTCCACAGGCCCTCGGAGCTGCTTCCGACCGTGCTCCATGCAGGCTCGATGCCGCCGTCCGCGGGGAGCGCGACCACACCCGGCGGGAGCGCCGGCTCGGCAGGATAGCGGACCTCCGCGTACCAGACGCGGCGGACGAAGGGGGCCAGCTCGACCGGCGGTACGTTGACCGTCGCCGACCAGACGCCGTCTGCGTCGGGACCGGAGAGGAACCCGGTCAGATGTATGGGGGCGTAGTGGCCGTCAACGCCACGACTGGTGCGGCGCAGGTGGTATTCCGGCGTGCTGCCCGGTGCGGCACCGAGCAGTTCGGGCCGCAGCCCGTGGGCGCGCAGGGTCAGGGTGAGTCCGAGGTTCGGATCGGTGCGCGCATCCAGGAGCGGCGGCGGCGGACGGTCCTGGACGGGGACGGCGATGGGGACGAGGCCGCAGGACGGGAACGCGGCCTCGGCGCCGCCGGCGGTGAGAGGGACCACGCGGACGAACTGGATACTGCGCAGGCCGCCGGGGATACGGGTGGCGAAGTGGACGAAACCATCATCGGACGGGGCGCCCCCGGTCTCACCGAGGAAGGTGAAGGCGCTCTTTGTTGTGAGCTGGTCACCGGCGAGATGGATCGGGTGGGCCTGCGTCGCCCGGACCGGGGTGAGGGGGAGGGAGAGGCCGAGTTCGCCGGCGAGGCGGCGGGCGTCGCCGAGATAGATCCGGTACCGGTCGGCATGCGGCTGGGGCGGCCAGCGGAGGGCCAGCTCAGCCAACCCGGTCGCGTCCTTCTGTCCGGCCCACAGGACCATCGGTGAGGTGGGAACGACCTGCGGGGCGCGAGTGTCGTGGACGGCGCAATCGTTCTCGGACGCAGGCGACGCCGTTCCGTCCGCGTCCAGGTAGGTGGAGACGATCCGTACGCTGCGGCGCTCGCCGACATCGAAGGGCTCTGGTGTCGCTTCGAGGACGACGGTTTCGCCGGGATCGAGCGGCCTCGGTGCGAGGGGCTCCCCGTCGACACCGACGCGGAGTTCCACGATCGGAAGGCTGCCGGGTGCGGCGGAACCTGGATCGGGTGCGGTGTACCGGAGCCGGAGGGTGCCGGGCACGCGTGGCCCGTTCGAGCCGTCGGCCGGCTCGGCGCGGAACGTGGCCTCCAACACGGGTGCGGGCGGCGCGGGCCGCATGGGCAGCGGTACGCCGAGTTCGGCACCGTCGGACCACTGGCCGAATTCGTCCGCTCCCCAGACCCGCCAGCTCGCGCCGGCCGGATCCGCCGGAACCGTGCGGTCCTCCACGACGCGTTGATTGTTGGCGGCCCAGTTCGGTACGAGCGGCAGGGCCCGGGTGACGTAGCCCTGGGCCTGCGGCGGTGCGAAGCGGTGCAGGGCGACGGGGCCGTCCGGGCCCGTGCGGGCGAAGCCGACCATGCCGCGTGCCGGCTGCGCGCCGAGGGAGACGGGCTGTCGCCAGCTCTCCGGGCCGGGGTCGTCCGGATCGGCGGAGGGGTTCCACTGGCCGGGCTCCGCCGCCGCGAGCTGGAACGGATCAGGCGGGTCGGGCGGGGCGTCACCGGCGGCGACTGCGACCGCGAACAGGGTCGCGCCGGACCACGGTCCGTCCTCCCCGCCGGGCCGTTGGGCGAGGTCACCGATGAGCTGCGGCGCCTCCGGGAACACGCCGTCGAGCAGGCCGTCCGCCCAGCCGCCGGAGGCGGGTGGCCCGAGTACGTCGCCGAGGGTGAGCGGAGCGCCGAGCTGATCGCTCGACGGGTGGAGGGTGCGCTCCCGCTGAACGGCCCAGCGCCCGGCGACCACCCAGACATTGGCCCGCTGAATCGGTGCGGTGGCGGAGAACGGGACGGTGGTGGCAAGGCCGAGGTACCGGGCGATCTGCGGGTCGACAGCCATGGTCGAGAGTGACGGGGTGATGGCCGCGGTCGCCTTGACAGGCCGGTTGTCGGCGCCCGTGACGGAGTCGCTGAACGTGGCGTGCGCCGGAGCGAGGTCTGGGTCGTACCACCCGCTCTGGAGCCACGGGTCGACGTACTCCGGGGCGATCCGCTCCACGATTCTGCGGGTCTCGGCGTCCGGGTCGGTGTCGTTGGGGAGCCGTCCGTCGGGGTTGTCCGGTGGGTTCAGTCGACGTGGCGCGGCAAGGGCGACCCGTTCCGCCGCGGCGCCCAACGGGTCGGTGTTCGAGTCGGGGGCGTACCAGGGGCCCGGGGGGAGCGGCAGACCGAAGACGAGATCCGGTGGCCGGTCGGCGATCGCCGTCTCCTGGAGGACGGAGGTCTGTCGCAGGCCCCATGCCGTGCTGACGGTTCCCGCACCGGATGCCTGGAGACGGGCGACGCGGGTATGGCCGAACCTGAATGGCGCGCTGCGGCGGGTGGCGAGGACGCGTGCGCCCCCGGCAGTGGCGTGCAGAGCGTCCAGCAGGTCGACGCGCAGCCCGCGATCGTCGACGTCCACCTCGGCCCAGATGCAGGGATCGGCTGCGGGGTATCCGAAGAGCGAGCCTTCGGCGAAGCCGCCGGTCTGCTCCAGGTCGAATGGGACGGTCAGCGCGTTTCCGTAGGAATCGCGCCACTGGATCGGCAGCTCGGTCAACTCCTCGTCGAAACCCAGCCGCCAGGCAGCGAAGGGGTGGATCGGGAAGCCGATCCACGGGTTCAGCTTCACGCGGAGATGGAATCCGTCGGCCAGCCAGGGCACGCCCGCGGCGGCGATGGCACTGGCTCGGAACAGTGTCGGCGGGGCGACGTCGAGGCTCATGTCAGATCCTTCGCGAAGCCGGGCACCAGGGGCGCCGGGCAGCTGAGGGCCGTGTCCACCGGCACGGTGGTGGCCTCCAATGGGACGTCCTGCAGGGTCACAGCGAGAGTGAGCGGGCCGGTGGGCACGACGGGGCTCCCGGTCAGGAAGAGGAGCCGGTCACCGGAGGCGGAACGGATAATGCCTGGGAACAACTGACCACCGCAGTCAAGGCTGTTCACCCTCAGCCGGCCGCCGAAGTCGACGAGGTCGAGCGAGTCGGGACGGTGGATTGGTTCGGGAGCTTCCAGCAGCACTCCGTGCAGGGCCCACGTACCGTCGTCGTCCGTCCACAGGGCTGTTGTGCGGCCCTCGTGAGTGGGGGAGGGGCGGCCGAGAGCCAGCATGGCGAGAGCGTGTTCCAGCGCGCCGTCGGCGGTGATGTCCCCGACGGCCACCGGAATACGGTCCACCCGCAGATCACCGGTGATGTGGCCACCTTCCGCTCCCGGGGGGACGAAGCCCAGATCAGCCAGGAGGGCGTGGGGGCCGGTGTAACGGGAGGTGGTGAACACTCCACCGCGGATCGCCGATCCGCCCGATTGCCCGGAGCCTGCCGAATCCAGGAAGGGGAAGGCCAGGGAGAGCTCGTAGTCGGACAGCGGCTGGAGGGCCGGCCGGCCTCCGAGCGTCGCTCCCGGCCCCGGATAGGGGCAGGAGCCGGCCGTGTTCGTGGCCCCGTACAGGCGCAGATCGGCCTGCGGCTGGAGGTTCGAGACGCCGGCCTGCCAGATGTCGGCGGCGGGGAAAGCCTGCTCCTCGAACGGATCCGGGTGGCCCCGGGTCGGGTCGGTACGGCGGACGCGGACGAGCGTGTCGTGGTCGTAGGCGGCGGCGAGGTCCGGCACGTGGCTGACTTCGAGCTGGACCCCGACGGGGTCGTCGAGGAACCAGGAGCCGGCCTTGTCCGCGGGCATCCAGGAGAGGATGTAGCGCTCCAGATAGGCCGGGTCGAACCGGTCCGTCCGCAACAGGACCGCAGGGGCGGCGACGTAGTCCTCGTAGTGCTTCAGGGCGAGGGCGGACGTGGTCCCCTGTGGGTACTGCGTGCCGTTGCTCGGCGCGGGGCCGGACATGTCCGCGGTGCGGAACCAGTAGCTCTCCACGTGGGGGACCACCGGACCGGTGGCGCCTTCGCGCCGGCCCTGGCCCTCGACGCCGATGTCGATGCGGTAGACGGTGTCCGGCGACAGCATGGGACGTGGCGTCACCGTGTGCGCCTTGGCCGCGGCGGCCTGGCCGGCGCTGCTGTCCGCTTGGGTGGCCGCCTCCGCGTTGCCCTGCGCGCGGACCGAGACGGCTCGTACACCGAGGACCTCGGGAGCGAGAGCGGCGTGGTACTCCAGCACGATCGCGGTGTACGGGCCTCCCTCCGCCGCGTAGCTGCGGACCTCCGCGTCGCCGGGTACGGGCTCGGCGCCGGTGCCGGGGAAGGGGACTGTGCCGTCCGGGCCGATCAGGCTGACCCGCACCTGGTCCGCCCGGCCCGGAGGCCAGTCGGGCAGGCGCAGGCCGAGGCAGGGATCGAGCAACGGCTCGGAGAACGAGAGTACGGCTCTGACCGGCACCTCGCCGATGCCCGGGGCGATCTCGTCCGGGTCACGGTCGAGCGGCAGGCCTGCCACGTGAGGTAGCGCGAAATCGCCCGCGAAGCCGCGGCCGATCACCGGCAGCGGTTCGTCGAACACCGTGGGAGCGCCGAGTCGCAGCGGGAAGACATAGGGGAAGAACCCGGCCGTCGCGTCATCGATCGGCACGCCCCACCATTGCGCGGCGACGCTGACGTCGAACACCGAGGAGAAGAGGCCGGGTCCGGGCTCGGTGGGCAGATTCCAGTCCTCGCCGGGGCCGTGGCGGTTGCCGAGGCTTCCCAGCGCCCACCCGGGCTGTGCGGAGAACTCCGTGCGGCAGCGGTGCGCGATGGCGGGAACGGGGTCGTTCGGGTCATTGACCGCGCCGTCCACCAGCTTGCGGGTCCAGAGCGCCGATTCCCAGCTGAGGAGGGCGAGTTCTCGTGCGCCGGGCTCGCCCGGGGCGCCGGTCCTGATGTCCTGCCAGGCGGCTTCGAGCTGACCTGGGACCGGTGTCTCGTTCCCGGTGGCGGGGTCGATGGCGGTGAGGTCGACGGAGGTGAGGGTGTAGGTGTAGCTGAGGCGGTCGTTCCCGACGATGCCGCTGCCGACCGCGGTCGGGTTCCAGGCGAGCCTGTCGTGGAACGGGCCGGGTCGGAGGCCGTCGGCCGGGCCGTTGGTGAACTGGAGGAGGGGGATGACGTCCGGCCAGACCACCGGGAGGCCGTCGACGGGGGGTGGGACCGGTGCCCCGACGGCGTCGGCCAGTTTGGTGTAGCGGTGATCGGCGAGCGCCACCGATTCCAGCGGCCAGTCGACCGGATCGGGAACCTCCGTTCCCTTCTGGCCGAGTTCGATGGTGACGCAGCCCTCCAGGCTGAAGAAGAAGAGGTCGACCTCACCGCACACCTCGAACCGCACCCAGGTGTCGCCGAGTTCGGGGGCGATCAGGAAGCTGACCTCGGCACTGGCCCCGATGGAGACGGGACCCAGGTGCAGACTGCCCGAGAGGTGTCCGACGCCGCCGAGCAGCAGCGGACGGGTGCCGAGGGCGAGGATGACGGAGGCGCTGATGTCGACGTGGATGAGCGGGATGCCGTAGACGGCGGTGAATCCGGCTCCGAAGCCGAGCGAGAACCCGGTCGGTGAGAGTGCCGGAATGCCGCCGAGGTGTGCGATGCCGTCGCCCTCCACCATGAAGAACGCCCACGCGTTGATGTTCAGGAAATCCGGGAGCACTTTGGCCTGGATGAGGCCGGGGCCGCGGCCGGGCTGACCGTCCGAGCCGAGCCGGACGTACCAGTCGCGCCCGTGGTTCGGGAAGCGGGCGCCGAAGGGGACGTCGAGCGTGAACAGGACGGGTACTTCGTAGTGGCCCCGCATGGCGACGGTGACACCGTCTCCGGCGACGGCGAGTGCGCCGATGAAGGAAGCACCCTCTCCCGGCGGGCCCAGGCTGTCGGTCATCTGTATGCGCGGTGACAGGATGCGGCCCTGAAGGCTTGCCCGGACCGCGACGTCCGGCAGGCCGATCACCACGACACCCTTGGCGCTGAACGTGAAGCCGAGGTCCGGGGCGGTTCCGACCACGACGCCCAGGCCGAACACGCTTCCGTCGGGGGCGCAGGCGTAGCTGCCGGCGTCGAACGGATCCAGCCCCAGCTGGAAGAGGATGGGATCGTCCCCCGGGCCGGGGGAGGGCAGCGCGGCGTTGACGCCGAAAATGCCGCCGAGCCCGTAGAGTCCGAGGCCGCTGTTGGCGAGGGGGACCGGCCCGGGCAGGTCGACGCCCAGCGCGAGGACCAGTTCGTTGACCCCGTCACCGCAGTCCTTGTAGCTGAGGTCGGCGAACGCGGCGACGTTGAGCGGGACGATGTGGGCGGCCAGGGCGAGGTCCAGCTTGCCGGCGCCCAGCGATGCCTTGCCGCGGGCCTCGAACAGCCCCGGCAGGACAAGCGCGGCGTCAAGTCCACGTACCTCCGGGTGGAGTGCGCCCCCGGGCCCGAGCGTCACGCGGACCGTTGCCCCGCTGACCTTGACCGGACCGAGGTCGAGCGCGAAGCGCAGATCGGTCTCGAACCATTGAGAGCCGTGGCCCGAACGGCTGCCGAGCACATCGAAGAGGTCCGACAGGGTGCCGGGAGACTGGATCTGCCAGCCGCCCGGATCCTCCACGTCGATGTCGGCCTCCCCGTAGGAGAGGTGGAAGCGCTCAAGGCCGGACTGGGCGAAGTCGACGAGCAGCCGTACATTGCGGTAGCGCAGCCGCATGGGCACGCTCGGCTTCATGCCGATGCTCATGAACCCGAGGTCGATCGTCTTGATCTGGACGTCGACGCTGTAGTCCACCCGCAGGGTGACCTGCGTACCGGCCGAACCGAGCCCGGCATCCACCTCTACGGCGTGCAGGACGACCGTACCGTCGTCGAGGAAGGCGCTTAGTCCGGCAGCGGCGACCAGCAGCATGTGCAGGGTCGCGCCGAAACCGTCGTACGAGGTCTGAGCGGGGGTGGGCGGATCCGCATCCGCCATGAAGGCCGTTGCCAGGGCTGCCGCCGTGACGACGACCTTCCCGGCGGTGTCATGTCCCGTCACGGAGAGGAGCCCCTGATCGCCACCGGCCTCGACCACCAGGCCGAAGTCGAAGTCGCTCGTCCCGGGCCTGCGCGAGAACCGTCCCGTCACACGCAAGGGGCGGCCGCCGAGCAACTCGATGGTCCCCAGACCCGGCGGAGCGGTCGCCTGGTCCAGGTTCCATTCCGTGCGTATTTCGATCGAGGCCGGCAGCGTGGAGGCGAGCGAGGTCGCGCCGGGATCGTCCCAGACGACGGTGACGTCGAATGCGGGGCGTGATCCGTCGGCAGGGACGTGCGCCTCCGTACGTCCGTACAGGCCGTTGGGCAGGCCGAGGTCCAGCTCGACGGGGATCGGACCACTGCCCACGAGCGGAGTCGCCTCCGGGAGGAAGAGTTCGGCCCGGCGGATCGCGACCCCCTCCCAGCCCGGCGCCCCGGAGGGTGCCGGTCCTCCGGTCCCGTCCGTCACCGGTACCGGTGCGCGGGTCGCGGAGGAATCGACCGTCAGACCACCGGGGAGATGGAGACCGAATCCCTGCGTACCCAGGAGGAATGCGGCCGGGCTGGTACCGACCGTGCCCAGCCCCTGCCCGGCGGCGTCGAGTACGACGACGCCCTGCTGTGCGGGGGAGTCGACACCGCCCTCGACGCGGATTGCCAGAGGGTCGGCACCATTGAGCGTGAGGGCGACTTTGCCGCCGCCGGCCTGCGCCACCAGGGTGCGCCGGCCGGCGGCACCGACCTGGACCGCGGCCGGCACACAGGCCGCCGGAAGCTCAAGCAGGCCGTCAGCCGGCTTCAGATCGAGCTGGAAGCCGGACGGTACGGCGGAAGGACCGGTCAGGCGTAGGTCGAAGGGGATCGGCGGGCCGAGCGGGTCGATCGAGAGCTGGGCGAAACCGCCGGCCGAGTCGTCGGCAGTGGCCCGTGCGTCGCCGGAGAGCGGAGCGGCGGAAGGACCGGCCGGCAGTGGCAGATCCGTGGAGAGGTGATCGAGGAGAAGCCTGATCCCGGGCGGAAGGACGATGCGGTCGAAGACACCAGGCAGGAGAGGCTTCACGAAGTCGAGCAGCGGCGTGGTCATGGCCTTGCCCTTCTGGCGGGCGCCCGACCGTACCTGGCAGGACGCCCCGAGACCGGACCCGCTGTCACGGAGACCCCGTTGGCACTGGTCAGCCGTCTCATCGCTCGGGTGGAGCGAGAGCCGATCGGCTCTCGCGCCCCTCCCCTGTCAGGCCTCGTCCCAATCGACGACCGTGTCGAGGTCGCTCTGGAATTCGGTGGGGAGTGCGGGCCAGTTGTCGGAGATTTCGGTGGGGCCGACGTCGACTGTGTCGTTGGTGATGTTGTAGCGGAGGTAGCGGTCGGCCTTGAAGAAGTAGGCGTTTCCGTCTCCCCAGTTGATGGCTGTGTCGAGGTCGCTCTGGAATTCGGTGGGGAGTGCGGGCCAGTTGTCGGAGATTTCGGTGGGGCCGACGTCGACTGTGTCGTTGGTGATGTTGTAGCGGAGGTAGCGGTCGGCCTTGAAGAAGTAGGCGTTTCCGTCTCCCCAGTTGATGGCTGTGTCGAGGTCGCTCTGGAATTCGGTGGGGAGTGCGGGCCAGTTGTCGGAGATCTCGGTGGGGCCGACGTCGACTGTGTCGTTGGTGATGTTGTAGCGGAGGCAGCGGTCGGCCTTGAAGAAGTAGGCGTTTCCGTCTCCCCAGTTGATGGCTGTGTCGAGGTCGCTCTGGAATTCGGTGGGGAGTGCGGGCCAGTTGTCGGAGATCTCCGTGGGATCGACGTCGACTGTGTCGTTGGTGATGTTGTAGCGGAGGTAGCGATCGCCTTTGAAGAAATAGGCAGCTCGGTCACTCATGACTCGCCCTTCAGCGCGGCGGCTGAAAATTCCGGAGGGAAGGCGACCAGCGGAGTACTGTCACTCACCCGAGTCTGCCCATCAGATGGCAGCTTTCCGGTCGATGATTCCCTGCCTCCACGGTCTCATCCAAGCTCCGGCGCCGCACCTCAGGCGGCTCCGTGAATTCCGTCCGACGGGAACCACCGGACGGGCGCTGTCTGGCCCTCGGCGGGGGCGTGGGTCAAGGGCAGTCAGCCGTATTTGGGTCGGCTCCGGCGTACTGGTAGATCCAACCGGCGGAGGTCTCGGGGGCTCGAACTGAGGTGTGTGTCAGGCGGCAGGATTCCAAGGTCCCTGCCGCCGGCCGCCCCGAGCACGCAGGCGTGCGGGCGGTAGCCCGTCCTGATCTGAGGGTGATCTTGGTCCGCCCGTCGTAGCAGGCGCGTGAGGCCGCGGCTTCGCGGCGCCGCCGGCGGTCCGCGGTGACGGCCCGGCGGGTCCGCTGGGCCAACTCGGCTGTCCGGGCGGGCGGGCGGAGGGGGCGAGCTCAGCAGGGTGGACGGCCGGTCGGTAGCAGCAGCCCGCACCAGCGCCAGTTCCCGGGCCGGCTCACCCTTCTCTCTTGGGTGTCCTGCTCAGCCGTGCAGCGAACCGCGAAGTCACCTTGGAGCCTGGTGACCGGATTGCCCAAGCGGGCTGCGGTCTCAATGCGGTTGTAGTGCTGCGGCCACTCCAGCCACTCCGGATCATCGAGCTCGCGCAGCAACGCCGGCAGATCCGTTTCGCTCTCGGTCACGCCCTCATCCTGACGCGGACAGCCAGACGCGGCGGCGATCGGAGTACCACCGCGCTTGCCCTGCCCCGACAACACCCATTCACGTCCCTGCCGCCGGCCCGCGCCGGGGAGGGGGCCAGGAGCGGGGCCGCGCATGCCGTATGCCGCCCGGTGCCGGATTCCGCGGTCGGGTTGTCCGCGGACAAACGAGGGTTGTCCGCACCTCGGCTGGGCTTTTGTGCCGACCGCTTTACGGACAATCGGCGTCGGCCGCACGGTGGTTCTCGCACCGAATCCGCGGACCACGTCACTACAGAACGGAAACGTGATGGCGAACTCACTCAACCCCGAGGACATTACGGTCATCAGGCCCGAGGGCCTCGAACTCGCGCGGCACGACATCAGCAGGGGGAACCACGACGACAACGACACCAACGATTCCGGCAAGAGGGACGTGTTCAACCAGTACATCGACAACATCTACGTTGACGACGAGGATTAAGGGCTGTCCCGCAATTCCCGGCGGGCGCGCGACGACAGTTACGGCACCTCGCCGCGTTGTCGGAACGTCCACATACATCCAGTATGCGGACGCCCCTCCGCCTTGCGATGCACCGCATCTGACGCCGCGCGCTGATCCGCCAGGAATTGCGGGACAGCCCTTAGGGCTTGCAGATCATTAACACGGTGTCTTGATCTTGATGCTGGTGTCGCCGGTCAGTGCGAGGACCCTGGCTTGGAGGACTGTGAGGGACGCGGGTGGGGTCTTCGCGGGCGGGATAGTGATGCCCTGGGCCTCGAGCAGTCTTCTGTTCTTGAGGAGAGTGCGGTGCATGGCCGTGCGGCTGCTGGCGAACAGTACGGCGAGTGGTTCCGCGGCCAGGGCGACCCGCAGGTGGAGCACGGTGGCCAGGACCTGTTCAGGGAAGGTAAGTCGGGGTGGGCGACCTCGCTGAGTATCCCCGTCGGGAGCCAACATTGTCGTGAGGTTGTCCAGTTGCTGGCGGGGCATCCCGGTCAGGGAAGGATCGGTCAGTAGGGCCTGGTCCCACTGTGTGTCAGCGGCCTGCGGGGCTCGTGCCGCCGGGATGGCAGGGCGTGTCTGGGGGTGCAGTGCATAGTTCCAGTCGGCGTGGAAGGCATGCCGGGTCAGCGGCAGGGCAGCCATCTCTGCGTCGCCGATCTTCACCCCGATGGGATAGCTGTTGGTGTCAAGCGCGGCTTTCACGCGCAGTCCGGTGCGGGTGGTGGTCGCTGCGATGCTGTTCACGATGACTTCGTGGCTGGTCAGCGGGCGGCCGCGCCAGTTCATGGTGATGTGCGAGAAGAGCCGGTGCTCGATCTTGTTCCACTTTGACGTGCCCGGCGGTAGGTGGCACACGGTGATGGTCAGTCCCGTTTCGGCGGCGAGCCGTGCGAGTTCGAGTTTCCAGGCCCGGGTGCGGTAACCGTTCGAGCCGCCCGCGTCGGCGGTGACGAGCAGTCGCGTCGCTTGCGGGTAGGCGGCCCGACCCTGGCCGCACCACCAGCGGCGGATCGATTCCACTGCGAATGCGGCGGTGTCGTGATCGGTGCCCACGTTGACCCAGCCGGTGTTCGCCGCGAGGTCGTAGATCCCGTACGGGACGGCCTTGCCCAGCCGGGGGTCGGCGAAGTCATGGACGTTCACCGGCGCCGGATCAGCCGCAGGCCGCCACTGGAGACCGTTGTTCTTGAACTCGCCGACGAGTTCCTTCTTCTTGGTGTCCACGCTGATCACCGGCTGGCCAGCGTCCCGGTGATCACGGGCCTGCTCGTTGAGATAGCGGAACTGGGCATCTCGGTCGGGATGTTGGCTTCCCTCGATGGTCTTGGCGTTGGCCTGCAGACTGAAGCCTTCCTCTCGCAGCAGGTCCGCGACGGTGTCCGCACTGACTTTGTGTCCGGTTCGGGCGAGTTCCCGCGCCAGAGTGCGGGTCGACTTCACCGTCCACCGCAGCGGCGACATCGGATCGCCTCGCTCGTCTGGCTCGACAAGCGTCAGGAGAGCCGGCCGCAGCCCCGGATCGAGATCTGCGACCCTCTTGCGGCCTCCGCCCGGCCGCCGCACTCTCCCCAGAGGCTCCTCGCCGGCCTCCAACTCGGACACGCCCTTGCGGACCGTGGTCTCACTCATCGAGGCCGCCCGCGCGACGGCCCGAACGCCACCGTGTCCCAGAGCACGGGCCTCTGCGGCCATCAGCAGCCGTCGTTGCCGCTCATCCAGATGAGGGAACAACACCTCGAACTTCATGGTGAGTTGGGCACAGGCCTCTTCCAGGATGCGCATACCACATCAACGAGCCAAGGGACGGGAAGCAACACCTTGATGATCTGCAAGCCCTTAGGCCTTCCCCCTTCGAGCTGTGCGCTCATTCAGCAAGGAGAGTCAGAAGCAGATGACCATTCCTGTCGGCCGGCAAGAGGTCGGTCCCGGGCCTCGGCTCGTTCCGGGAACCGAGGAGCGAGTTCCTTTCGGTCTTTCTCGGATAATTCACCCGTTGGAAACGGAATCCTTTCGGGAAAAGTACTGGGAGAAGCAGGTTCTTTTGGTCCAACGCGAAGATCCCAGCTATTTCTCGGACCTTTTGACGCTGGACGACGTGGACCTGTTGCTCTTCTCCTCGGGCGTGAATCTCGATGGCATACGGGTCCTGACCGAGGGCAAGGAGATGCCGGTCTCCGAGCTGGAGCACCTGAGCGGACAGAACGGCCGGGTCACGGTCCTCGAAACGCTCTACCAGCTCTACCGGACGGGATCCACGATTGCGCTGAACGCCCTGGAGCCGCGCTGGGAGCCGCTGTCCCGTCTGTCCGCCGAACTCAGCGCGGAGACCAGTGCGCGCGTGCAGACGAATGTGTATCTCACTCCGGGCGGTGGCGCCCAGGGACTCAGCCCGCACTACGACACTCACGACGTCTGCGTTCTGCAGGTGCACGGGGTGAAACGCTGGAGCCTCTACGGAACGGCGCACGAGCTGCCTCTCCGTGATCAGCCCTTCGACCACTCGAAGGTCTTCGAGCGTGAGGTGGAGCAAGAAATAGACCTGAAGCCGGGTGATGTGCTCTATCTCCCGAGGGGAACCGTCCACGCGGCGACCTCGACGGACTCGGCATCGGTCCACATCACCGTGGGATTTCGTCCGCTTCTGTGGAACGCGGTGATCCAGGAGGCCGTCAACGCGGTTCTCGGCGACGACGTGCGGTTCCGCACCGGCCGATGGGATTCGCCAATGACGCGCAAGCGCAGAAGGAGACCGAGGAGACCCTGACGGATCTTCTCGCGTCGCTGGCCTCCAGGCTGTCTCCGACGTCGATGACCGCCAGGGCGGTGAAACGTGCGGTGTCCTTGGCAGCGCCACGGCTGCGGCACCACTTGACCGACCTGGAAGGCGTCGCGTCCATCGGGCTCGACACGCCGGTGCGACTCCAACCCGGTGTTCGGTGGCGTATCGAGGCGAAACCCGAGGGAATCGAACTCCGGTTCCACAACAAGACGGTCGCGTTCCCCGTCCACGTGTCGGACGAGGTCCGGTACGTGGCCAAGAGAGACGAGGCGTCGTTCTCGCCGCGGTCGATTCCGGGCCTGTTGGACGAGCCTGGTCGGCTGGTGCTCGTCCAGTCACTCGTACGGGAAGGATTTCTGACTCTGAGCTGACCTGCGGTGCCAGCAGCAAGTGATCACGCCGGACCGGTGGCCTCGTCGGACGCAGCGCCGACGGGGCCACCGGACGTCCGGCAGTCCGGAGGGGGAGACGCGCTTGACCGCCGAGCTGAAGGGTCCGCAGCGGGTGGGGTTACTCAGGGTGCTGAGGCTCTTCCTGCCGTACCGTGGACGCCTCGCCGTGCTGATACTCCTGATCGTGGGGGCGTCCCTGGTGTCGATGGCTCTACCCTTCCTGCTGCGCGAGATCGTGGATGTGGCCCTGCCACGGGCACGCACCGGTCTGCTCACCGCTCTGTCAGCCGGGATGGCCGGAGTCGTGGTACTGAGCACCGGGCTCGGCGTACTCCAGTCGTACCTGACCGTGGTCCTGGGACAGCGGGTGATGCAGGACTTGCGTATCGGCGTCTACAACCATCTCCAACGAATGTCGCCGGCGTTTTTCACGACCGCTCGCACGGGCGAGATCCAGTCCCGGATCTCCAACGATATCGGAGGTATTCAGGCGACGATCACGAGCACCGCCACGGTGGTCGTCGGCAGCGTCACCACGGTTCTGGCCAGCCTGGTCGCGATGGTCGCACTGGACCCGGAACTCACCGTTCTCTCTCTCGCCATACTTCCGCTGTTCGTATGGATCAGCCGCAAGGTCGGGGCCGAACGACGCGGGATAGTCATGGAGTACCAGCGCAAACTGGCTGTGACGTCAGCCCTGGTGGAGGAGTCGCTGTCGGTGAGCGGCTTCCTCCTCGGCCGGACGATGGGCCGGACCAGTACGTTGAACGCCGAGTTCGCCGCGGACTCCCGGGCCCTGACCGACCTCGCGGTCCGGTCGACGATGGTGGGCCGGTGGAGGCAGTCGACGATTGCGATCATCATGGGGACGATGCCCGTCATCATCTACTGGGCGGCGGGAGTCATCGGTCATCAGAGCCAGGACCCGGTCTCCATCGGCACACTCATCGCCTTCACATCGCTTCAGCAGGGCCTGTTCGGCCCCGCGGTCTCGCTCCTGCAGGTGGGCATCTCCATCCAGAGTTCCATGGCGCTGTTCGACCGGGTCTTCGAGTACCTCGACCTTCCCGTGGGCGTCCCCGAACCGGCCGATCCGAAGCCGCTCCCTCACCCGAAGGGCAGGGTCGAACTGCGGGGAGTGCACTTCCACTACCCCGGATCCACGACAGGGCTGTCAGGGATCGACGTGGACATCGCCCCCGGTGAACACCTCGCGGTCGTGGGAACGACTGGAGCAGGGAAGACGACCCTGGGATACCTGATCACGCGGCTGTGCGACCCGACCAGCGGCACGGTCACCGTCGACGGGGTCGACGTCCGGGACCTCGGCTTCGAGACCCTCGCGGCCACGGTGGGCCTGGTATCACAGGACACCTACCTGTTCCACACCACCATCGCCGACAACCTTCGTTTCGCGAAGGCGGGCGCGACGGACGGAGAGCTGGTCGCCGCGGCCAAAGCGGCCCACATCCACGACCTCATCAGCAGCCTTCCCGAGGGGTACCGGACGATCGTCGGCGAACGGGGGTACCGATTCTCCGGCGGGGAGAAGCAGCGCCTCGCCGTCGCCAGGACAGTGCTGCGTGACCCACCGGTCCTCGTCCTGGACGAAGCCACCAGCGCGCTCGATGTCGACACCGAGCGACACGTCCAACGCGCGTTGGCGGAGATGTCCGGCGGACGCACCACGATCACCATCACCCACCGCCTCTCCACGGTGGTGAACGCCGACCGGATCATCGTGCTGGAGCGCGGACGCATCGTCGAGCACGGCTCTCACACCGATCTCCTGGCACACTCGGGCCGCTACGCCGCGCTGCTCCGGCCGGACCACCGGGAGCGGCCCCGGGTGTGAGGAGACGCGTGGACTGACAGAGCTCCGCGCCGAACCGGCGCCTCCCCCGACCTGGAGAAGATCGTCCGGCCAGGAGGCGTCACTCCGCGACCACGAGTGTTCGGACACGTCCCCCGATACGCAGCCAGTCCGTCCCGTCCCATTCCCGGACCGCCGCGCGATCGCGGTCCAACCGGTAGAGATGGTCCCCGCGGGTCCCGTACGCGGCTCCGGCATCGCCGACGCGCGACCAAGCGCCCGCCCGATAGCGCCAAAGCCCGCCGTCTCCGTAATTCGTGACGTACAGGTCCGAGAGACCGGCGAAGAGTTCGCCTGCCGGCCCGCCGATCGGGCTCCAGACGCCTGCCTTGCCGCTCCAGCGCATCACCGCGCTGCGTTCGGGGTTGAGCCCGTACAGATGGTCGCCGCTCACGGCGAAGTCGGCGCCGGCCGTTCCGGCGCAGAACCAGACGCCGTCCTTCCCCCCGTACGCGAAGATCCGGCCGTCCACGGGATCGGTCGCGAACAGCCCCGCCCTGCCGCCGTACAGCCTTCCCGCCGGACCGCCGATCCGCGTCCAGGTTCCACGGGCCCGGTTCCACCGGTGGACGGCGTTGCGGTCCGCGGCCAGCCGGTACAGCTGCCTGCCGCTCATCGCGAAAGCGACTGCGCGCGCGCTGACCGCTGTCCAGTCCCCGGGCACACCGGTGTACCCGGGCAATTCGCCCGTCTCCGGGTCGGTGGCGAAGACGCCGGCCGGGCCCGCGTAAAGATCCTTGGCGGGACCGCCGATTTTCACCCACGCGGCATCCGCCCCGCTCCACTGCACGATCGCACGGCCGTCCGCCGCCACGGCATAGACGCCGCTGCCCGACGGCTTCGGGATCTCGGCGGGCAGCGGTGCCGTGGACGACGGCACCGCCTCGGACGCGAACCGGCTCGGCACAGGCGCGGACGGGTGTGAGGGAGCGCCGGCAGAGGGCGCCGTTCCCGGCGGTAATCGGCTCGATGTCGCCACGGGGGGCCGCAGCGGGGAGCCGGTGGCGTGCTTCTGCGGGGCCATCTCCGGTATGCGGCCGGACCGGAAGGGGGCCGCGGATTCGGCGCGCGGAGCGGACGGCATCGGGTCCAGCGACGTGGCCGCCGCTCCGAGGACCAAGACCACGCACACCATGAACAGGACGCGCCGCTGCCATCCCGGGTACAACGGCGCACGAGCGAATACGCGTCGCAGTGCGACGGGCGAACGGCTGCGTCCGCCGAACGCGTTGTCCGCCCGGCTCACCACGCGTCCGGAGACGACCTTCGCCTCCCCGGCCGCGATCATTCCGGCCCTGGTACGAAGTTGGGGCAGGTCCGCACGCCGGACCTCCACATTGGCACCGACCGGAATGAGAGGCGCTTCAAGGTCTCGTGTCGCTGGCAGATACAGATCTCGCAGGACGAGCTCCGCTCCGGGCGGGATACCGCTCGCTTCGTCCTGCGCGTCCGGCTGCCGGTCGTCGCACAGTTCCCCGGCTGCCGGGGACGGAAGGACGTCCCTCTTCTCCCGGGCGACGGCATGTTCTTGGGACGGCTGTACGAGGTCGTCCTCCGCCGCACCCGGCCGGGACTGTGCCGAAGGTCCGGGCTCCGGCCCCGTGGACGGAGCCCAGCCCACCGCCGTCACGCCGCCCGCCCTTCGGAGGGCGTCGTCCAACTCGCTCTGCAGCCGTGCCGTCACCCCCAGCAGACTGCGCACCGACCTCGCGGATTCGGCCAGGCGCGCCTCGGTGAGCCGCTTGGCCTCCCGCATCGGCTCGAGCCATTCGCCGCTCGCCGAAACCTCCTTCGCGCCTGTCCCTTGCCCTCTTCCGCCGCGCAGGCAGCGGCGTGCAGCCGCCTGGCCCGGGCAAGCAATTCAGCGCGGCCTCGGTCGTCGCGGACCCGGCTGAACGCCACCCGTTCCAGCAGCTCCAGCGGAGCGATCTTCGCCCCGGAGCGGTAGTCGCTCCAGCTGGCTCTGCCGGCCCCGTAGCTCTTGGCCAGGTCGCGGACCGTACGTCCTTGTGTGATGTCCCGCAGGAAGACGGCCAGCGCGTTCGCCTCGGCCGTCTCCCTTCTTGGCTCCTCTTGTCGGCGTCCCGCCTTGCCCATCTCCAAAATCTTTCAGTGGGTGGCGGACTTCGCGATCCCGGCGAAGGCACGAACGCGCCCCAGCCGGTGCGGGCGGCTGGGGCACTGACGGCTGCACCGGCACAGGGTGATCCAGGTGACCAGGGCGGCGACACCGGCAGCGCGGTGGGCCGCTCTGCCCAGCCCCGTGAGCGCGGTGCCGGGCCCGCCTACGTCTCGGCAAGGACGGCGCGAAACGAGTGCCGTCAAACGACCCTGATCGCCGAGGGATCAGCCGCGAACGAGAGGTCCATGAGTACCAGAGCGGGCGGAGGAGTCGCAGGGGCGGCCTGCTCGGGTGCGATGCCCCCACAGCCATGTCGTCGTTGTCGGGGACCTGCACCCTGCCGTGGGCGAGCACGTCGGGTTCGGGATGCCAGCGAACACGAGGGCCAGGGCCTGCATTTCACTGGGCGTGACACCGGTCTCGGGCCGGATCGGTCGACGCCGAGGCCGCGGGGCAGATCTCGTCATGGCCTTGCCTCTCGAACGTGTGGGGTCGCCGCCTATGAGCTGTCGGCTCGCCAACGCGACGGTTGAGTTCGCAGGGGTTGCCCTTTGCGATGGCGAGCAAGGTAGTTTCTACTCACTGACCCTGGGAGCTTGGATGGGACTCGGCCATCCGCAGCACTGACAACCACGTGTCCTTCATGGGCCATGAAGGGCCCCAGCCAGATTCGGTGGCCGGGGCTCCGCCGCCGGTGTCAGCGCTCGGGCTTGGGAGGCCGCTACATCAGCGCGGCCCTGGCCTGGTCGAGGGTGACCGTCTCGTGCAGCAGCGCGGAGATCACTTCCGTGATCGGCATCCCGACATCGTGCGCGAGCGCAAGAGCAAGGAGTGCCTCCGCGCTCTTGACGCCCTCGGTGGTCTGCCGGGTGGCAGCGGTTGGGCTTCCTGGACGCTCAGGCCCCGGCCGAGGTGTGAGCCGAAGGTGCGGTTCCGAGAAAGCGGGGAGGAGCAGGTGGCCACCAAGTCGCCCACACCGGCGAGACCCGCGAGGGTGGCCGGGTCGGTGCCCATCGCGGTGGCCAGCCGGGTGGCTACCGCCGACCCACGGGTGAGGAGCATGGCGGCCGCGTTGTCGCCCAGATCCATGCCCGAGGCGATGCCGACCGCCAGGGCGATCACGTTCTTCACCGCTCCGCCGAGCTCGCAGCCGGTCACGTCCGTGCTGGTGTAGGGGCGGAAGTACGGGGTGTGGCAGGCAGCTTTGAAGCGTCGCGCCACGTCCTCGTAGGGGCAGGCGATAGTCGCGGGCAGCGGGCCGTCCGGCCATGACCTCGCGGGCCGGATTCGGGCCCGACAGCACCGCGACCTGGTCGGCGGAGAGGCAGGCCACCTCCGCCATGACCTGGCTCGCGCGCAGCCCGGAGCCGACCTCGATGCCCTTCATCAGCGACACGATCACGGTGTCGGGCCCGACGCACGGCGCCCACGCGGCGAGGCCGGCCCGCCGGGACTGTGCGGCAATGGACAGCACGAGGTAGCTCGCAGCTGACCATCACTCTGCCGCTGATCGCCTCGCGCCTCCCGCCGGGCGGGAGGTTGCGGCCGCACCACCGACCTGCCCGAGGCGGCACGTCGCCAAGCAGGTGCCGGGGAAGGGCCGACTACGGCCTCGGGAAGTGCGCGTGCCGGTCGTACTCGGGGTGCCCGGGCCGGTAGACGGCCTGACGGGTGCCCCATGCCGAGAGCTTTCCCGGACCGAGCACAGCCCGCCGCGCAGCCCCGCGCCGCGGAACACGGCGACGGGGGCGTGAAGTCGGCAGCCGGTACGCGGGCAGGCGTTCAATGACATTAGCTCTCATACAGAGCTAAAATGGACGGATGAAGGCGAGTGATCTCTCTGATGAGCTCGCCGGACTTCTGCTCCGCATCCAGCGGCTCGCCCGGCGCAGACTGTGGAACGGCTTGTCCGCTCCCCGGCTGCGAGGGGCGCACGCCGAACTGTTGCGGCTGGTGGCCACCGAGCCCGGCGTGCGGGTCTCGACGGCCGCACGGAGCCTCTGCCTCGCGCCCAACTCGGTCAGCACGCTGGTGAACCACCTGGTCGCGGAGGGACTGCTGCGGCGGGAGAAGGACCCCGGAGACGGGCGTGCCGCCTTGCTGTACCCCACCCCCGCGGGGGTGGAGAAGTTGCACGAGTGGCACACCCGCCGTGAGGCGCTCTTCCGCCGGCACCTGGCCGGACTCGACGCCGACGACCGCACGGCACTCGCCGCCGCACTCCCGGCCCTGCACAGACTCGCCGCGTCACTGGGCAAGGGGGATGAGACCGCGTGACCACAGATACCGCGCCCGCTGTCCGCTGCACCGCCCTGACCTACAGCTTCGGCAGCTCGAAGGCCGTCGACAGCCTGGACCTGCTGGTCCGGCCCGGGGAGGTGTTCGGGCTCCTCGGCCCGAACGGTGCGGGCAAGACCACCACCATGCGCGCCATCACCACCCTGCTGCCTGTGCCGACCGGAGTCGTCGAAGTGTTCGGCCATGACGCGGCCCGGCAGCAGATGGCGGTGCGGCGCCTGCTCGGTTACGTACCGCAGCAGTTGTCGGCGGACGCAGGGCTCACCGGTCTGGAGAACGTCCAGCTCTTCGCCCGCGTGTACGACGTACCTCGCCGCGAGCGCGCGGCACGCGTCTCCCAGGCCCTGGACGCCGTCGGCCTCGGCGACGTCGCGCGCCGGCTCGCCGCCACGTACTCCGGCGGCATGGTGCGCCGCCTCGAACTGGCCCAGGCCCTGGTCAGCGCCCCCCGCCTGTTGATCCTGGACGAGCCGACGATCGGCCTGGACCCGATCGCACGGGACAGCGTCTGGGACCGCATCAACGAGATCCGGACCGGCACCGGGATGACCGTCCTGGTGACCACGCACTCCATGGACGAGGCCGACCGCCGCTGCGACCGGCTCGCCCTGATGCACCTCGGCAGGCTCCGCGCGCTCGGCACCCCCACCGAGCTCAAGAGCGAACTGGTCACCCACCGCCGGGAAACCGGTGAACCCGCCTCCCCGCCGCCGTCCCTGGAGGACGTCTTCCGGTACCACTCCGGAAGCGGACTGGACGACCCCGGGGCCGAGGAGGAGAAGGGAGCGTTCAACGATGTCCGCCGCACCCGCCGCACCGCAACCCGCCGCGGCTGAGCCCGATCCGCGCTTCGCCCTGCTGCTCACCCCGCCACCGCCTCGCACCGGCTGGCGGGTCGTACCGTCCCGGGTCGGCGCGATGTGCGCCGTCGAACTGCAGAAGCTGCTGCACGACCGCACCGAGATCTACACCCGCGCCGTCCAGCCCGCACTCTGGCTGCTGATCTTCGGTACGACGTTCTCCCGCATCCACGCCATCCCCACCGGCGGCGTCCCCTATCTCGACTTTCTCGCGCCCGGGATCATCGCCCAGTCGGCCATGTTCATCGCTATCTTCTACGGCATCATGATCATCTGGGAGCGCGACTCCGGCGTCCTCACCAAACTCATGGTCACGCCGACCCCACGGTCGGCCCTCGTGACGGGCAAGGCGTTCGCCGCCGGGGTCAAGGCCGTGATCCAGGCCGTCGTCGTCATCGTGATCGCCGCCCTGCTCGGCGTCGGCATGAGCTGGAACCCGCTGCATCTGCTCGGCGTGGCCGTGGTGGTCGTGCTGGCCTCGGCGTTCTTCTCGTGCCTGTCGATGTCGATCGCCGGGATCGTCCTCACACGCGACCGGCTGATGGGCATCGGCCAGGCCATCACCATGCCGCTGTTCTTCGCCTCCAACGCGCTCTACCCGGTCGCCCTGATGCCCGGCTGGCTCCAGGCCATCAGCAAGGTGAACCCGCTGAGCTACCAGGTCGACGCCCTGCGCGGCCTGCTCATCGGCACTCCGTCCCATCTCGGCCTGGACTTCGGGGTGCTGGCCTTCGCCGCGGCGGTCGGCATCGCGGCCGCCGGATCCCTGCTCGGCCGGCTCGCCCGCTGACGGCCCGTACCGACCCACCCCTGCACGAGCCCCCGTACCGCTCCCGTGGGAGCGCTGCGGGGGGTTCCATGCCGGTGTGGCAGCCACATATGTGAAGCGATTCACCATGCGACCGCCTCGACACCGGCTTACACCGGCCAGCTATTCGCGGAGGCCGGCCGCCGGCACAGTGACCGCCTCCGGCACCATCCCCAGCGCCCGCGCGCACAACCTCACCGTCAACCAGCACCTCGTGCACCACACCCATGACCCCAGCGTCGTCGTCTCCTATGAAACGGTCCGGCGATGGTGCCGGAAGTTCGGGCAGGCCTGGCGGTGAGGCCGAACTGAACCGGATCACCGGAGTGCAGACGCCCTCGGGCGTGCCCGTCACCATCCCCGCACCGCTGACCGAGCGGCCCAGGAGCGGTGGCGCGTCGTCCCGAGGCCGGCGCGGACGCCCCGTCCGGGCAGTCGCGTCGCTCGGAGCTGCCCACGCCGGACGCGCGCGCCGCCGGCAAGCAGCGCCGTACCAACCGGGTGTGGTGACCTCGGGGGCAGTGCCCCTCAGGCGATCATGAAGTTCCTTACGGGCAGGGCGCGTTCGACGATCCTGATGTCGCCGAGCCAGCCGTGCATCAACTGGTCGAGTCTGCCCCCGTACTCGTAGGCGCCGAGCAGCCAGGGCAGGCCCAGGGTGGCGAGGCCAGCGGTGTGGGTGGCAGGGTTGCGGGCGACTATGCAGCCGTCGATGTACATCGTCGTGTGCTTCCCGTCATTGACGACCGCCACATGCCACCACCGTTCACGCAGCAGTTCATGGCTCCAGTTGGTGACGGCCCCCGGCTGGTTCAGCGGCGCCGCCGCCCACTGGAGCCCGGGGCCGTCCGACACGGAGAGGGTGGCGACGGGTTCCTCCGGGTCGCCGGAGGTCTTGCCGGCCGCTCCGAGGGTGCCACGGCGGCCGAGTACGGCGCCCCAGGCATTGCGTCCGGCGTCCCAGTCGGCGGGGAGGCGGAGGAATGCCTCGATGGTGTAACCGGACCTGAACGTCTTGGTGTTGAGCGGTGCGTTGCTCTCCGTGCGCAGATACGCGCCCCGCAGCGGTGGCTTCGAGCCGTCGAAGTAGAGGCTGCCGTGGCCGGGCTGGTCGGGGTGGTGGGCGGTGGACCAGCGCAGCGCGTCGGGCGCACTGCCGGGGACGGCTTCGCGAACCAGGTCGTTGCGGTGCCCGGACAGGTCGGGGACGCGCAGGCCGGCGTCGGCGGCGGAACCGTCCTGTTGCGAAGGGAAGTCGAAGCGCCAGTAGGCGACGGTGCCCGGTATCACCAGCTGCTTCGCTGGGCGGGGGCCCCGCACGGGCACGGGGGCGAAGCCGGCGAAACGCTTCTCGAAGTCGATGGGAACGGCGAAGCTGTCCTGTGGGCCGGTCAGTTCGATCTCGCCGCGCTCCAGGTCGTTGATCCTGTCGCCCGCGCGGCCGAGGATCCATGGAGAGATCGTCTCCACGTCGATGGTGTTCCTGGCCAGGTCGAAGCGGTAGAGGCGGATCATGGCGCTGCCGCCGTAGTAGCGGTTCTGGTAGTTCGTGATGTGCAGATGGACGTCGTTGCCCGCGGTGTTCTTACGGGTGGTGCGTCCAGCGGGCCAGTAGTGGCCGTTGAGGGTGAGGAAGATCTGGTCGTGCCCGGCTATCAGCTCGTCCCACAGATGCTTTCCGTGATCGGAGAGTTCAGCCTCGTCGCCGTCCGTGTCCGCGTATACCAGCTCGTGGGTGGTGAGGATGACCGGAGTGTCCGGGTGCTGGGCGATGACGTCCTTCGCCCAAGCGAGCCCGGCCGCCGATGGCCGCCAGTCGAGCGCCAGCACCAGCCACTCGCGCCCGGCGGCGCGGAACAGGTGGAAGGTGTTGTAGCCATCCAGGGTTGCCCCGCCGAACGTCGGCAGGCGTCGCATCCGCTGCGGACCGAAGGTGTCCAGGTACGGGGTGCGGCCGCGCTGATCGTCGGTGGAGGACTTGATGTCGTGGTTGCCCGCGACGACGCTGTAGCCGACTCGCCGCCGGTCGAGCAGCTCGAACGCTTCGCCGATCGCCTCGAATTCGCCTGACTGGCCGCTCTCGGTGAGGTCGCCCAGATGGGACAGGAAGACGATGTTCTCGTCGCGCCCGTGATCGAGTACGTAACGCAACGACGCCTCGACCGGCGCCTTGTTGATGCTCGCCCCGTCGAAGAGGTACTGGGTGTCCGGCATGACGACGAGCGTGAACCTGGAGCTCTCGGGGTCGGGCCGCCAACCGGCCGTGACGGCGTCGGCCGTCTGCTGGGAGAGAGCCGCGGCGGGCGCGGCGGACGCGAGCCCCGTGGCTGCGGTGGCGGCACCGGTGAGCGCGGTTGCCCGCAGGAACGTACGACGGCTCGCGCCGGGAAGAAGCGGTCCGTCGGGCTGGTGGAGGGGGCTGCACATAGATGTCTCCGCGGAGGATGAACGTCGGGGTGATCGTCTGCAAGCTAGCCGCGGGGTGAGGGAGAAACCGGTCCGTAAGGGCGACAGCCGGGCGAAGACTCAATGAATTGCACAGCGCCGGCGCGCGGGATCGTGGTGGTGGGAACGTGAGGGCGCGGGTTGGCCTGGGCCGGGTGGCTCAACGGGCCGCCACCAGCAGTGAACGTCCACGCGGGCTCCTGGTCCCGCAACCGTTCAGCGTCCACCCTGATCGCGGCGCCCACACCCTGCTCGCCCAACCACTCCAGGATGAGCAACACCGCATCCTCGATGCCACTGTCCTGGTCGATCTTCGGCCACCGGCCCCGGCTCGCTGTCACAAACGCAACTCCAGCCACAACCCGACGAAGGCAGCCGTGCCGATCAACCGCAGTCTAACTTGATCTTTAACCTCGGGGTCCGAACGGCTCGTCGTACTTGATCACTCGGATTGGTAACTGCCGTACACACGGGCGGCCTTCGGCTGAGCATGTGATCCGACCAAGGAACACACAAGCTCAGCACGAAGGCCGTGGGGATGACTCTGTCGCACCATGCTGTCGGGCAGGATCCGTTTGCGGAACTGTCACGCTTCCGGGGTGAGTTCTACTCCTGTCTGACCAGGCGTGCGGATGCGCTGTTCGAACTCGCGGACGCGGTGCTGTGTGCGGACGGTCCCGTCCGGTCGCTGGTGGAACTGTCGCTGGTGGGTGAACACCGTCGCGGACACGGCGGGCTCTACGACGCCCTGTCTGCAGGCCGGGTCGACGTCGCGCGGCTGCGACGGGCTCTGGCGGCGGTGCCGCTGCCGCGGGCGGCGGACGGCCGGCTGGTCCTGGCCGCCGACCTCACCTGCTGGCTGCGGCCCAGCGCGCACACCTCACCACAGCGGATCCTGTGCCACACCTACGGACGGGGCAAGGACCAGCACATTCCCGTGCCCGGCTGGCCCTACTCGGTGATCTGTGCGCTGGAGACGGGCCGCAGTTCCTGGACCGCACCGCTGGACGCGCTGCGTCTGGCGCCGGGCGATGATGCTGCCACTGTCACCGCCGGGCAGATGCGTGACCTTGTCGAGCGGCTGATCGCGGCGGGGCAGTGGAAGGACGGCGACCCGGAGATCCTGATCGTGGTGGATGCCGGCTACGACGTGCCCCGTCTGGCCTTTCTGCTGAAGGACCTACCGGTGCAGGTACTGGGCCGGATGCGCTCGGACCGTGTCCTGCGACGCGCGGTCCCATGCCGCGAGCCCGGTGTCCGGGGGCGGCCGCCCCGCCACGGCGGCGAGTTCGTCTTCGGTGACCCCGCCACCTGGGGCACTCCCGATGCCCAGACGGTGACCGCAACCCGCCTCTACGGCGCCGCCATCGCACGGGCCTGGGACCGTCTTCACCCGAGACTGACCCACCGCTCTGCCTGGACGGCCCAGCTCGGCGCCCTGCCGGTCATCGAAGGAACCGTGATCCGTTTGCAGGTCGAGCACCTGCCCAGCGGCGCGACACCGAAGCCGGTCTGGCTGTGGTGGTCAGGCACCGACGCCACCACCGGCGACGTCGACCTGCTCTGGCAGGCATTCCTGCGACGCTTCGACATCGAGCACACCTTCCGCCTGTTCAAGCAGACCCTGGGCTGGACCTGCCCGAAGATCCGCAGCCCCGAAGCCGCCGACCGCTGGACCTGGCTGACCCTGGTGGTCTTCACCCAGCTCCGACTCGCCCGCCCGCTGGCCGCCGACCTCCGACGGCCGTGGGAGAAGCCGAGCCCGCCGGACAAACTGACCCCCGCACGAGTCCGCCGAGATTTCCGGCACCTCCGCCCGAAGGCTGCCTGTCCTGCCGGAGCACCGAAATCCTCACGGCCCGGCCCAGGACGGCCACCCGGCCGCAGAAACAACCAACCCACCGCACGCTACGACGTGCACACAGTCGGCAAACCAGGCCCCGCAAAGCGACGGACGAAAAAGTCAACAACCCCCCGTCCCCGCCGCACAGGATAAAGATCAAGCTAAGGGCTTGCAGATCATCAAGGTGTTGCTTCCCGTCCCTTGGCTCGTTGATGTGGTATGCGCATCCTGGAAGAGGCCTGTGCCCAACTCACCATGAAGTTCGAGGTGTTGTTCCCTCATCTGGATGAGCGGCAACGACGGCTGCTGATGGCCGCAGAGGCCCGTGCTCTGGGACACGGTGGCGTTCGGGCCGTCGCGCGGGCGGCCTCGATGAGTGAGACCACGGTCCGCAAGGGCGTGTCCGAGTTGGAGGCCGGCGAGGAGCCTCTGGGGAGAGTGCGGCGGCCGGGCGGAGGCCGCAAGAGGGTCGCAGATCTCGATCCGGGGCTGCGGCCGGCTCTCCTGACGCTTGTCGAGCCAGACGAGCGAGGCGATCCGATGTCGCCGCTGCGGTGGACGGTGAAGTCGACCCGCACTCTGGCGCGGGAACTCGCCCGAACCGGACACAAAGTCAGTGCGGACACCGTCGCGGACCTGCTGCGAGAGGAAGGCTTCAGTCTGCAGGCCAACGCCAAGACCATCGAGGGAAGCCAACATCCCGACCGAGATGCCCAGTTCCGCTATCTCAACGAGCAGGCCCGTGATCACCGGGACGCTGGCCAGCCGGTGATCAGCGTGGACACCAAGAAGAAGGAACTCGTCGGCGAGTTCAAGAACAACGGTCTCCAGTGGCGGCCTGCGGCTGATCCGGCGCCGGTGAACGTCCATGACTTCGCCGACCCCCGGCTGGGCAAGGCCGTCCCGTACGGGATCTACGACCTCGCGGCGAACACCGGCTGGGTCAACGTGGGCACCGATCACGACACCGCCGCATTCGCAGTGGAATCGATCCGCCGCTGGTGGTGCGGCCAGGGTCGGGCCGCCTACCCGCAAGCGACGCGACTGCTCGTCACCGCCGACGCGGGCGGCTCGAACGGTTACCGCACCCGGGCCTGGAAACTCGAACTCGCACGGCTCGCCGCCGAAACGGGACTGACCATCACCGTGTGCCACCTACCGCCGGGCACGTCAAAGTGGAACAAGATCGAGCACCGGCTCTTCTCGCACATCACCATGAACTGGCGCGGCCGCCCGCTGACCAGCCACGAAGTCATCGTGAACAGCATCGCAGCGACCACCACCCGCACCGGACTGCGCGTGAAAGCCGCGCTTGACACCAACAGCTATCCCATCGGGGTGAAGATCGGCGACGCAGAGATGGCTGCCCTGCCGCTGACCCGGCATGCCTTCCACGCCGACTGGAACTATGCACTGCACCCCCAGACACGCCCTGCCATCCCGGCGGCACGAGCCCCGCAGGCCGCTGACACACAGTGGGACCAGGCCCTACTGACCGATCCTTCCCTGACCGGGATGCCCCGCCAGCAACTGGACAACCTCACGACAATGTTGGCTCCCGACGGGGATACTCAGCGAGGTCGCCCACCCCGACTTACCTTCCCTGAACAGGTCCTGGCCACCGTGCTCCACCTGCGGGTCGCCCTGGCCGCGGAACCACTCGCCGTACTGTTCGCCAGCAGCCGCACGGCCATGCACCGCACTCTCCTCAAGAACAGAAGACTGCTCGAGGCCCAGGGCATCACTATCCCGCCCGCGAAGACCCCACCCGCGTCCCTCACAGTCCTCCAAGCCAGGGTCCTCGCACTGACCGGCGACACCAGCATCAAGATCAAGACACCGTGTTAATGATCTGCAAGCCCTAAGGGCTGTCCCGCAATTCCGGATCAGCGCGCGACGACCGCTACGGCACCTCGCCGCGTTGTCGGAACGTCCACATACATCCAGTATGCGGACGCCCCTCCGCCTTGCGATGCACCGCATCTGACGCCGCGCGCTGATCCGCCAGGAATTGCGGGACAGCCCTTAGGGCTTGCAGATCATCAAGGTGTTGCTTCCCGTCCCTTGGCTCGTTGATGTGGTATGCGCATCCTGGAAGAGGCCTGTGCCCAACTCACCATGAAGTTCGAGGTGTTGTTCCCTCATCTGGATGAGCGGCAACGACGGCTGCTGATGGCCGCAGAGGCCCGTGCTCTGGGACACGGTGGCGTTCGGGCCGTCGCGCGGGCGGCCTCGATGAGTGAGACCACGGTCCGCAAGGGCGTGTCCGAGTTGGAGGCCGGCGAGGAGCCTCTGGGGAGAGTGCGGCGGCCGGGCGGAGGCCGCAAGAGGGTCGCAGATCTCGATCCGGGGCTGCGGCCGGCTCTCCTGACGCTTGTCGAGCCAGACGAGCGAGGCGATCCGATGTCGCCGCTGCGGTGGACGGTGAAGTCGACCCGCACTCTGGCGCGGGAACTCGCCCGAACCGGACACAAAGTCAGTGCGGACACCGTCGCGGACCTGCTGCGAGAGGAAGGCTTCAGTCTGCAGGCCAACGCCAAGACCATCGAGGGAAGCCAACATCCCGACCGAGATGCCCAGTTCCGCTATCTCAACGAGCAGGCCCGTGATCACCGGGACGCTGGCCAGCCGGTGATCAGCGTGGACACCAAGAAGAAGGAACTCGTCGGCGAGTTCAAGAACAACGGTCTCCAGTGGCGGCCTGCGGCTGATCCGGCGCCGGTGAACGTCCATGACTTCGCCGACCCCCGGCTGGGCAAGGCCGTCCCGTACGGGATCTACGACCTCGCGGCGAACACCGGCTGGGTCAACGTGGGCACCGATCACGACACCGCCGCATTCGCAGTGGAATCGATCCGCCGCTGGTGGTGCGGCCAGGGTCGGGCCGCCTACCCGCAAGCGACGCGACTGCTCGTCACCGCCGACGCGGGCGGCTCGAACGGTTACCGCACCCGGGCCTGGAAACTCGAACTCGCACGGCTCGCCGCCGAAACGGGACTGACCATCACCGTGTGCCACCTACCGCCGGGCACGTCAAAGTGGAACAAGATCGAGCACCGGCTCTTCTCGCACATCACCATGAACTGGCGCGGCCGCCCGCTGACCAGCCACGAAGTCATCGTGAACAGCATCGCAGCGACCACCACCCGCACCGGACTGCGCGTGAAAGCCGCGCTTGACACCAACAGCTATCCCATCGGGGTGAAGATCGGCGACGCAGAGATGGCTGCCCTGCCGCTGACCCGGCATGCCTTCCACGCCGACTGGAACTATGCACTGCACCCCCAGACACGCCCTGCCATCCCGGCGGCACGAGCCCCGCAGGCCGCTGACACACAGTGGGACCAGGCCCTACTGACCGATCCTTCCCTGACCGGGATGCCCCGCCAGCAACTGGACAACCTCACGACAATGTTGGCTCCCGACGGGGATACTCAGCGAGGTCGCCCACCCCGACTTACCTTCCCTGAACAGGTCCTGGCCACCGTGCTCCACCTGCGGGTCGCCCTGGCCGCGGAACCACTCGCCGTACTGTTCGCCAGCAGCCGCACGGCCATGCACCGCACTCTCCTCAAGAACAGAAGACTGCTCGAGGCCCAGGGCATCACTATCCCGCCCGCGAAGACCCCACCCGCGTCCCTCACAGTCCTCCAAGCCAGGGTCCTCGCACTGACCGGCGACACCAGCATCAAGATCAAGACACCGTGTTAATGATCTGCAAGCCCTAAGGGCCGTCCCGTAAGTGATCTTGCTCTGCGATGATCTTGACCGTGTCAGGTGTGATCACGGCCTCCGAGCCGTCCTGGATAGCCCCGTTTACCGGGCTGCGCCCGCCCGTCTTCAGCAAGTTGGTGACCGCGCTGCGTCGTGAGGGTGCCGACTCCCCGGGCCGGGGCCGGCCGTGGAAGCTGTCGCTGGAGGACCGGGTGCTGCTGGTCGCCGCGTACTGGCGAACGAACTTGACGATGCGGCAACTGGCCCCGCTGTTCGGGGTGTCGAAGTCGGCCGCAGACCGAGTGATCGGCGACATCGGCCCGAGGCTCGCGCTGCATCCCCGCCAGCGGTTCGCCAAGGACGCGGTGCTGATCGTGGACGGCACCCTGGTGCCCACCCGGGACCACAAGGTCGCCGAGCAGTCGAAGAA
Organism: Streptomyces sp. NBC_01260; assembly: GCF_036226405.1. Classification (NCBI taxonomy): domain Bacteria; kingdom Bacillati; phylum Actinomycetota; class Actinomycetes; order Kitasatosporales; family Streptomycetaceae; genus Streptomyces; species Streptomyces sp. NBC_01260. The sequence continues at coordinate 8,357,911 of NZ_CP108464.1, forward strand.
CTACCGCTACTCCACCAACCACCAGGTAGTCATCGACGCCGACACCCGCCTGGTCGTGGTGGTCGGCCTGCCGCTGCCGGGCAATCGCAACGACTGCCGGGCCTGGTCGGAGTCCGGCGCCAAGGCCGCCGTCGGCAACACGATTACCATCGCCGATGGCGGCTACCCAGGAACCGGGCTCCTGATGCCGCACCGCCGCCGCAAGGAGAGGATCTCCCCGACTGGAAACAGGCCCACAACAAGTCCCACAAGCAGGTCCGCGCCCGCGTCGAGCATGCCTTCGCCCGTATGAAGACCTGGAAGATCCTGCGCGACTGCCGCCTGAGAGGCGACGGCGTGCGCCACGCAATGCACGGCGTCGCCCGCCTACACAACCTCGCCCTCACGGGATAACCCCCGCCGCATGCGGACCTGAGAGGGTCCAGGTAAGACAGCTCCCCACCTCGCAGTCTCGGAGGAGACTCAGTCGAGGCAGAACTCGTTGCCCTCGATGTCCTGCATCGTGATGCACGACTCGTTGACGCCATCGGCGCGCTGCGTCAGCACGTGCTTCGCGCCGAGCGCCATCAGCCGTGCGCATTCAGCCTCGAGTGTGGCCAGGCGCTCGTCACCCACGAGCCCGGCGCCGGCCCGCACACAGAGATGCACCCGGTTCTTGACGACCTTGCCTTCGGGAACTCGCTGGAAGAGCAGGCGCGGGGCCACACCCGAGGGATCAGTACACGCGAAGTAGATCTCGTCCTCGGGCGGCAGCGAGCGGTGGTACTCCTCCCACGTGGCAAAACCCTCCGGGACCGCCGGTACGACGTACCCCAGCACCTCACACCAGAAGGCGGCGAGGCGCGCAGGTTCAGCGCAGTCGAAGGTCACTTGAAACTGCTTGATCGCTGACATCGGCGCACCCTACCAAGGGGGCTCTGCTGCACTTTCCCCAGGTGGATCCCCATGCCGTCGAGATGTCGACCCAACCCCGCCGAAACCTGGCCCGGATCGGACATCAGGTAATCAAACCGAACAGGTCACGCGAACAGCGCAACCCTGGCGCGTAGCTGCGTGCCGAAGACCAGTTACGGGACAGCCCTTAGGGCTTGCAGATCATTAACACGGTGTCTTGATCTTGATGCTGGTGTCGCCGGTCAGTGCGAGGACCCTGGCTTGGAGGACTGTGAGGGACGCGGGTGGGGTCTTCGCGGGCGGGATAGTGATGCCCTGGGCCTCGAGCAGTCTTCTGTTCTTGAGGAGAGTGCGGTGCATGGCCGTGCGGCTGCTGGCGAACAGTACGGCGAGTGGTTCCGCGGCCAGGGCGACCCGCAGGTGGAGCACGGTGGCCAGGACCTGTTCAGGGAAGGTAAGTCGGGGTGGGCGACCTCGCTGAGTATCCCCGTCGGGAGCCAACATTGTCGTGAGGTTGTCCAGTTGCTGGCGGGGCATCCCGGTCAGGGAAGGATCGGTCAGTAGGGCCTGGTCCCACTGTGTGTCAGCGGCCTGCGGGGCTCGTGCCGCCGGGATGGCAGGGCGTGTCTGGGGGTGCAGTGCATAGTTCCAGTCGGCGTGGAAGGCATGCCGGGTCAGCGGCAGGGCAGCCATCTCTGCGTCGCCGATCTTCACCCCGATGGGATAGCTGTTGGTGTCAAGCGCGGCTTTCACGCGCAGTCCGGTGCGGGTGGTGGTCGCTGCGATGCTGTTCACGATGACTTCGTGGCTGGTCAGCGGGCGGCCGCGCCAGTTCATGGTGATGTGCGAGAAGAGCCGGTGCTCGATCTTGTTCCACTTTGACGTGCCCGGCGGTAGGTGGCACACGGTGATGGTCAGTCCCGTTTCGGCGGCGAGCCGTGCGAGTTCGAGTTTCCAGGCCCGGGTGCGGTAACCGTTCGAGCCGCCCGCGTCGGCGGTGACGAGCAGTCGCGTCGCTTGCGGGTAGGCGGCCCGACCCTGGCCGCACCACCAGCGGCGGATCGATTCCACTGCGAATGCGGCGGTGTCGTGATCGGTGCCCACGTTGACCCAGCCGGTGTTCGCCGCGAGGTCGTAGATCCCGTACGGGACGGCCTTGCCCAGCCGGGGGTCGGCGAAGTCATGGACGTTCACCGGCGCCGGATCAGCCGCAGGCCGCCACTGGAGACCGTTGTTCTTGAACTCGCCGACGAGTTCCTTCTTCTTGGTGTCCACGCTGATCACCGGCTGGCCAGCGTCCCGGTGATCACGGGCCTGCTCGTTGAGATAGCGGAACTGGGCATCTCGGTCGGGATGTTGGCTTCCCTCGATGGTCTTGGCGTTGGCCTGCAGACTGAAGCCTTCCTCTCGCAGCAGGTCCGCGACGGTGTCCGCACTGACTTTGTGTCCGGTTCGGGCGAGTTCCCGCGCCAGAGTGCGGGTCGACTTCACCGTCCACCGCAGCGGCGACATCGGATCGCCTCGCTCGTCTGGCTCGACAAGCGTCAGGAGAGCCGGCCGCAGCCCCGGATCGAGATCTGCGACCCTCTTGCGGCCTCCGCCCGGCCGCCGCACTCTCCCCAGAGGCTCCTCGCCGGCCTCCAACTCGGACACGCCCTTGCGGACCGTGGTCTCACTCATCGAGGCCGCCCGCGCGACGGCCCGAACGCCACCGTGTCCCAGAGCACGGGCCTCTGCGGCCATCAGCAGCCGTCGTTGCCGCTCATCCAGATGAGGGAACAACACCTCGAACTTCATGGTGAGTTGGGCACAGGCCTCTTCCAGGATGCGCATACCACATCAACGAGCCAAGGGACGGGAAGCAACACCTTGATGATCTGCAAGCCCTTAGCTTGATCTTTAACCTGTGCGGCGTGGACGTGGAGTCGTTGGCTTCTTCGTCCGTCGCTTTGTGGAGTCTGGTTTGCCGACTGTGTGCACGTCGTAGCGTGCGGTGGGTTGGTTGTTTCTGCGGCCGGGTGGCCGTCCTGGGCCGGGCTGAGAGGATTTCGGTGCTCCGGCTGGGCAGGCGGCCTTCGGCCGGAGGTGCCGAAAATCGCGGCGGACTCGTGCAGGGGTAAGCCTGTCCGCGGGACTTGGCTTCTCCCAGGGTCGGCGCAGGTCCGCCGCCAGGGGGCGGGCGAGCCGGAGCTGGGTGAAGACCACGAGGATCAGCCAGGTCCAGCGGTCGGCGGCTTCGGGGCTGCGGATCTTCGGGCAGGTCCAGCCCAGGGTCTGTTTGAACAGCCGGAAGGTGTGCTCGATATCGAAGCGCCGCAGGAATGCCTGCCAGAGCAGATCGACTTCCGCCTCAGTGGCGTCGAGCCCTGACCACCACAGCCAGACCGGCTTCGGTGTTGCCCCGCTGGGCAGGTGCTCGACCTGCAAACGGATCACCGTGCCCTCGATAACCGGCAAAGCACCCAGCTGAGCGGTCCAGGCCGAGCGATGGGTCAGTCTCGGGTGGAGCCGGTCCCAGGCCCGGGCGACGGCGGTGCCATAGAGGCGGGTTGCGGTCACCGTCTGCGCGTCGGGAGTGTTCCAGGTGGACGGGTCACCGAATACGAACTCGCCGCCATGGCGGGGCGGCCGACCCCGGACACCGGGTTCGCGGGGCGGGACCGACCGTCGCAGGACACGGTCCGAACGCATCCGGCCCAGCACCTGCACCGGTAGATCCTTGAGCAGGAAGGCCAGGCGGGGCACGTCGTAGCCGGCGTCCACGACGATCAGGATCTCCGGATCGCCGTCCTTCCACTGCCCGGCATCGATCAGCCGCTCGACGAGATCGCGCATCTGCCCGGCAGTGACGGTGGCGGCGTCATCGCCCGGTGCCAGACGCAGTGCGTCCAGCGGTGCGGTCCAGGAACTGCGGCCTGTCTCCAGCGCGCAGATCACCGAGTAGGGCCAGCCGGGCACGGGAATGTGCTGGTCCCTGCCCCGCCCGTAGGTGTGGCACAGGATCCGCTGCGGTGAGGTGTGGGCACTGGGCCGCAGCCAGCAGGTCAGGTCGGCGGCCAGGACCAGCCGGCCGTCCGCCGCCCGTGGCAGCGGCACCGTGGCCAGGCCCCGTCGCAGCCGGGCGACGTCGACCCGGCCCGCGGACAGGGCGTCGTAGAGCCCGCCATGCCCGCGACGGTGTTCGCCCACCAGCGACAGTTCCACCAGCGACCGGACCGGACCATCCGCGCACAACACCGCGTCCGCGAGTTCGAACAGCGCATCCGCACGCTTGGTCAGACAGGAGTAGAACTCACCCCGGAAGCGTGACAGTTCCGCAAACGGATCCTGCCCGACAGCATGGTGCGACAGACTCATCCCCACGGCCTTCGTGCTGAGCGTTGTGTGTTCCTTGGTCGGATCACATGCTCAGCCGAAGGCCGCCCGTGTGTACGGCAGTTACCAATCCGAGTGATCAAGTACGACGAGCCGTTCGGACCCCGAGGTTAAAGATCAAGTTAGGGCGTGCCGGTAAACAACTTGCTGTCGAACACCCTGCTTGAGCAGCGGTGTCAAGGGCTACAACACGCAAGTTAATGCTCTGCACGCCCTTAACCTCGCGCTTTCATGAAGCGGGCTGTCCGACGGGTGGCGGCCGAGTTACCACTCGGTCGTGACTTTGCCCCCCGCCGGCAGCGGGTCCTCCCTCGGACCGTGCCCTATGCGGTGACGCGGCATCCGGCCACGGAGCCTCCGCGAAAACCCGTTGGCGAACCACGATGGCCACTGCTAACCTCTCGGAGGCCGTGCGAGAGAACGAGGAGGTGGTACCCGTGAACGCAGTATCGACATGGGTGCTCCCCTCCGGGGTCACGGTCGGACGATAGGTCGTCCGGGAGCGCCGTTCAAGAGCACTCCCGAAAGGCACGACCATGCAATTCACTTCCGAACAGCGCCTCGACGACGGCGTCCTCGAACGCGAATTCACCCTCAGCGAGATCCCTGGTGTCCTGTGGATGCCTGACTCCGCACCGGCCCCGCTGATCCTGATCGGCCACAACGGTGGCTTGCACATGCGGGAACCGCGGCTGGTGGCCCGGGCCCGGCACTACGCGGCGAAGTACGGCTTCGCGGCGGCTGCCGTCGACGCCCCCGGACACGGTGACCGGCCCCGTTCCGCCGCCGATGAGCAGTCCCGTGCTGACCTCCGCCGGGCAGCGCAGGCCGGTGAGCCTGTCGACGAGATCCTCGACGCCTTCATCCTCCCGCTGGTCGAAAAGGCGGTCCCGGAATGGCGGACCACCCTGGACGCCCTCCTTTCGCTGCCCGAGATCGACGGCCCGGTCGGGTACAACGGGATGACCGCCACCGGCATTCGGCTGGCGGTGGTCGAACCGCGCATCTCGGCCGCCGTCTTTTTCGGCCAGGGTTTCGTGCCCGGCACCCTGCGCGAGGAGGCCCGGCAGGTCGCCATTCCGCTGCAGTTCCTGATGCAGTGGGACGACGAAGGAATGGAACGGCAGCCGACCCTGGACCTGTTCGACACCTTCGGCGCCAAGGAGAAGACGCTGCACGCCAATCTTGGCGGACACGCCGGCACTCCGTGGTTCGAGGTGGACGACGCGGCCCGATTCTTCACCCGGCACCTGAGGTGAGGCCGGGCCGTCAAGCCGGCAGCAGACGCTAGGCCATGTCGGCCAGTATGCCGGTCATCGAGGACGGGTCCCGGCCCTCATCGAAGCGGTGGCCAGCAGATGCATAGCCGCCCCGATCGCGGCGATACCGGTCATCTGCGGTACCGGCCGGTCGGGGCGGTGCCGGCCGCCAGCGCGCGGCCTCGGTGGTTCGGCTGACCTTGGAGAACAGGGGCTCGGTGGCGGCTCGGTACGCGGTGACGAAGAAGCCGTTCTTGGTCTTTGGTCCGTGCCCTGTGTGGTGGGGCGGAGAAGCCGGTTGTAGCAGCAGCGGTGGTGGCGATGATGGCCCTGTGACTTGCTCCGTACTTCGCGGGTGGCTGGGTCGGGTGGAGTTGCTGCCTGGCCGTGTCCGGTCCGGGGCGGTCGTGTTGACCGGGTGTGACGAAGTCTTCCCGGTCCCCGCGGCTGCGGACGGTGCGTCCGCGCGTGGAATGCGTGGTCACCTCCGTGGTGGAGAAGCGTCTGGGCGCTCTGCCTGTCGCTGCCGGGTTGCTGCGCCGGCTTGATGTGGCCGGGACCGTCGATCGGCTGCGCCGGGCCGCGACATCGCCCACCTCACGCATGGTCAGGTCATCGAGGCGCTGGTGGCCGACAGGGCTGACCGCGCCGTCGCCGTTGTGGCGGGTGGTTCGCTGGGCCCGTGGCTTTGTCCATGAGAACGGGTTCTGGCTCAGTTTCGTGGTCGACCACACTGCGCATCGCCCGCGTCTCATGCGATCCGAGGATGCTGCACGAGATCGCGCGCCATACGCACGTTGGGCAACCTGTCTCGCCACAGCTCACGCTCACCCGTGAGCTGGAACCCGTGGCGCTCGTAGAACCGGATCGCTCTCCCGTTGTACTCAGTCACCCACAGGTGCATGGGAGTACCGTCCGCCCATAGGAAGAACTCACCCATCAGCTGACCGCCGATGCCCTGGCCTTGGGCTTCGTTCAGCAGATACATCGGTCCGAGGGTCACTAATTCGTCCCGGCGACCACAGAGGACACCAGTGATCTCAGCCCCGGATCGGACGACACGGCAGAAAAGCCGTTCAGGGTGGCGTGCGACCTCGTCAATGAACTCTCGCCACTGCGCAATGCCCTCGGCGGTGACAGCGGACGCTCGCTGCTCGCGGATCCACGTCTCATCAATGCCGGCGTCCTCGTTGGGGTAGGTCTGGAGCCAGGCCGTGAGCTGCATGCGGCCCACGGGTGCAGCATCGTCGGGACTGGGCGCTTCGATTCGGTGGACCATGGGCACCATTCTCAGAGATGTAACTGACCTGCCGCATGCGGTTATGCCACTGCTGGCCTGTCGATACCCAGAGGCGGCCAACGGGTGTCGGCGATCACAGAGCGTCAGGACAGAAGGACGCGCTTGCGGAGTTCGAAGCCGGCGCGGCCGAACATCTGGCGCTTGAGCATCTTGATCCTTGACATGTCCTTCGACGACGCCCGAGTTCCAGGGCAGGGTCAGGCCGGCGATCACAGCATCCCGGTCGCGTTCCAACCCTGTGGCGAGGGCGTGGAGACTGGGAAGGTCGTCCTGTCGGATGGCGTCGAGCCAATCCGGTAGACGCTCGCCCTGACGCTCGGTCAGCATGGTCGCGAAGGACCGGACGTGGCGGGTGAGGGCGGCGATCTCCGGGCAGTTGGTCGAGACGGCCTTGAGCTGGAGCTGTTAGAGGACGTTTCGGTTGAAAACCGGATAGTTCATGGGTTGTGCCAGGTTATGGGCGTTTCGCCGGTTACTCGCTTCGCAAGGTTCGAGATCATCGCGATGCGGATCATGCTTTCGGAGTGTGCTGGTTTGGTCTCGTAGTCGCGGGCGAGGCGGCGGTGCATCATGATCCACCCGAAACTTCGCTCGACAACCCAGCGCCTCGGTACCACGGAGAAGCCTTTGACCTGCTCGTTTCGTGGGACCACGTCGACGTCGATGCCGAGGGCGGCACCATGCTCGATGGCCTTGGTCTTGTAGCCGGTGTCGACCCACGCCTTGGTGATCGTGGGGTAGTCCGCGGCGAGCTGGGTGAGGAGCTGTTTGCCGGCCTCGTTGTCCGAGACGCTGGCGGCGGTCACGATGACCAGCAGTAACAGGCCGAGAGTGTCGACAACGATGCTGCGTTTGCGGCCCACGATCTTCTTGCCGGCATCGGTTCCCTGGGTGCCGATAGGGACGCTGGAGGCGGTCTTGACGCTCTGGGCGTCGATCAAGCAGGCGGTGGGTTCGGCGGTGCGTCCTGCCTGTTCACGGACCATCCTGTGCAGGTGGACGCCGAGATTCTCGATGGTGCCGTCGGCACTCCAGGCGCTGAAGTAGCCGAACACGGTGGTGTGAGGCGGGAAGTCGTGCGGAAGGTAGCGCCACGGGACGCCGGTCCGATTGAGGAAGAGGATCGCGTTCATGACTTCCCGCAGGTCAGTGACCTTGCCGCCGAGGTTGAGCGAGGTCTTCTGGCGCTCGGCCCGCCAGGCTGTCAAGGTCGGTTCCATCAACGCCCAGCGGGCATCGGAGAGGTCACTCAGGTACGGCAGGCGCGGCTGCGAAGAAGTCATGGGGATACTCATGCACAAGGTCTCTACCTGGGCATATCGCTCGATCGAGCGAGGCAAAAGCCGCTCTCAGTGGGTTCTTCGAACCGGACAGGAGCTACTGGCTGGAACCGGGGCGAAACGTAAGGTCATGCCTGCCGAAGCTGCTGCCGCAAATCGCCTGTTCTGCCAGTATGCGGCTAATCCTGGCGCGACAGAACCGGCGCAAACCGTCACATAAATGACACGAACGTCCTCTTAGGACTCGCTGAGAGTCTCGGGGCGGCGGAGGATCCATCCGGCGACCGCGCGGGGCGACGGCGGTCGGGTCGCAGCCGGCCGTGGCGATGTCCGTTTGAGACGCAGGTAGGCGCGGACGCGCGCGTAGCTCCCCTGGTAGCCGAGGGGAACGATCTCCTCCCACAGCTTCCAGGCATTGGTGCAGCCTGAGCTGCCCTGGGTTTCGTAGCGGCCGGTTTCTATGGTTTCAGGCAGTGTTCGTGGTCGCCTGGGATCGGTGGTGGCGGGCCTCGAATTCTTCGGGTGGGCGGTAGTCGAGGGCGGAGTGCAGGCGTTCGGTCAGGCCGACGCGCTGGAACAGCTCGGATGCGGCAGTGAGAACGGGACCTGGCGCAACTTCTACCTCATGGGCGCGCTGGAGCTGCGTCACGGCTCGGTCGGCACCCCCACCTTCATGGTGGCGCCCGATCTTCTCGCGGTACTGCCCCTGGATCAGCTGTGCGACGCCCTCGCCATCAGGGTGGACGGGCCGCGCAGCTGGGACGCGGACATCACCGTGCGCTGGAAGCTGTCCGACGGTGAGCCCCTCACGCTGCGGCTGCGCAGCGGTGTCCTCAGCCACGCCATGGGCACCGGGCGGGCCGCGGGCGCCCCGGACGTCGAGATCTGTCTGACGGTGGCCGAGGTGCGGGCCGTACTGCTCGGTGTCGTGGCCCCGGCCGACCTCGCGGCCCGCCCCGGAGTCGAGAGCACCTGGGACGTCGGCAAGCTGACCGAGCTGCTCGGCCACCTCAGCGATCCGGACCCGCACTTCGCCATCGTCACCCCCTGACCTGGTCGGCCCCGCAGCAGCGGGCGAGCGCGCGACCGTACCCGGCCCGAGCCACGGGGGCCGGGTACGGCTGCGTCACCCGTCACCCGTCACCCGTCACCCGTCACCCGCCGCCGGAGCGGCTGGGCATCAGGCGCTCCGTCGTCGTACGTCCCGTCCGGTTGGTGCGTAGTACGGGGGACGGAGCGAGAGCGGCAGGGGGCCTGGCGGGAAACTCTGAATGATGGTTCACTTTTTATATGGCCTACCGCAAGACCCCAGCCGAAATCGGCCGGCTCGAAGCCGCCAGGGAGCACCTCGTCACCTGTGCCACCTCGGTGGTCACCGAGGTGGGCTGGGCGCAGGCGTCCGTGACCGCCGTCGCCGACTCGGCGGGCATCGCCGCCGGCTCCGTGTATCAGCACTTCGCGTCCAAGACGGCACTGGCCGTCGAGGTGTTCCGGCGCGCCGCCGGACGCGAGGTCGACGTACTGGGCGAAGTGCTCCAAGGGCCGGGAAGCCCCGTCGAGCGGATCGGCCACGGCGTCGAGGTCTTCGCCCGCCGCGCCCTGGAGAACCGTGGACTGGCCTACGCGCTGCTCGCCGCCCCGGCCGAGCCGGCGGTCGGCGCCGAACGTCTCGACTTCCGCCGCCGCTACCGGGCCCTGTTCGCCCGGGCCGTCCACGAAGGAATCGAGGACGGCCTGCTGCCCGCCCAGAACGGCGAGATCACCGCGGCCGCGCTCACCGGGGCGATCGGCGAGGTGCTCGTCGACCCGCTCGGCACCCGCGACGAGGAGGCCGCGGAGGAACTCCTCGTTGAACTCGTCGCCATGGCGTTGCGCTGCGCGGGCGCCCCGCCCGCCGCTGGGCAGCCCTGACCCGGTCGGTGCGTCCCAGCCGCTTGCCCCCGCCTTACGTTCCCTTCCACTCGGAGGACCCCGTGCGCACGACCGACGCTCCACACAGCCACCCCACCACCCTGACGCACGAAGTGACCAACCAGCCGCCGCCGTTGACCGGCCATGACGTCGCCGACGACGCGGTCCTGCTGGAGGGAGTGCGCCGCGAGGGTGCGGAGTGGCACACCGAGGAACTCCACCGCCTCGGCCGCCTCGTCGGCGGCGAGGAGGCCCAGGAGTGGGCCGACCAGGCCAATCACCACGAACCCGTGCTGCGCACACACGACCGCTACGGTCACCGGGTCGACGAGGTCGAGTTCCACCCCGCCTACCACCACCTCATGGACACCTCGGTGGGTGCGGGCCTCGCCGGCGCGGCGTGGGCCGACGAGCGGCCGGGCGCCCATGTGGCCCGCGCCGCGGGCTTCATGCTGATGACGACGCTGGAGCCGGGACACCTGTGCCCGGTCTCCATGACGTACGCGGTGGTCCCGGCGCTGCGCCACTCACCCGGCCTGGCCAAGACGTACGAACCCCTTCTCACGAGCCGGGTCTACGAGGCCGGGCTGCGCGCCCCCGCCGGCAAGCGGGGACTGCTCGCCGGGATGGGCATGACCGAGAAGCAGGGCGGCACCGACGTACGAGCCAACACCACCACGGCCGCCGAGGCGGCCGACGGAACCTGGCGGCTGCGCGGGCACAAGTGGTTCACCAGCGCACCGATGAACGACCTCTTCCTGGTGCTGGCCCAGGCGCCCGGCGGGCTCTCCTGCTTCCTCGTGCCCCGCGTGCTGCCGGACGGCAGCCGCAACACCTTCCGGATCCAGCGGCTCAAGGACAAGCTCGGCAACCGTGCCAACGCCAGCAGCGAGCCTGAGTTCGACGACACGGTGGCCTGGCTCGTCGGCACCGAGGGCAAGGGCGTACGCACCATCATCGACATGGTGACCATGACACGCCTGGACTGCGTTCTCGGCTCCGCGGCCGGGACCCGTGCCGCACTCGCCCAGGCCGCCCACCACGCCCGCCACCGAGCGGTGTTCGGCGCCAAACTGATCGACCAGCCCCTGATGCGCAACGTGATCGGCGACCTCTCCGTGGAGTCCGAGGCCGCCACCACGCTCGCGCTGCGCCTGGCCGGCGCCGCCGACCGGGCCCAGCGGGGCGACGCGGGGGAGCGCGCGTTCCTGCGGCTCGCCACGGCCGTGGGCAAGTACTGGGTGTGCAAGCGGCAGCCCGCCGCTGTGGCCGAGGCGCTGGAATGCCTGGGGGGAAACGGCTATGACGAAGCGTCAGGAATGCCCCGCCTCTACCGGGAGGCGCCGCTCAACGGCATCTGGGAGGGCTCGGGCAATGTGAACGCCCTCGACCTGCTGCGGGCGCTGGGGCGCGAGCCCGAGTCCCTCGACGCCTTCCGCACCGAGATCGAGGCGGCCTCGGGCGCCGACCGGCGGCTGGACGCGGCCTGGCAGGCGCTGCGCGGCGAACTCGTCCTCACCGAGGACGCTCCTCTGCGCGCCCGCCGTCTCATCGAGCGCGCCGCGCTCGTGCTCCAGGGCTCCCTCCTCGTACGGCACGCGCCGGCTGCCGTCGCCGACGCGTTCTGCGCGTCCCGGCTGGACGGGGACCAGGGCCTGGCATTCGGCACCCTTGCGCCGGGCACGGATTTCGCCGGGCTGCTGGAGCGGCTCCCCGCCTGACGCAGGGACGGCGGGGGCCGGCGCGCGGCCCACCCCGTGCGGCTCAGTGCGTCGGAGCCGGCGATGTGCAGGCGTCGGCGACAGCCGCCGTGTCCCAGTAGAACGGACGGACCTCGGTGATCCGCCCGTCCTCGACCGTGACCGTTTGCAGGATCGGGAAACTGAGTTCACGGCCGGTCGCCCGGGCGCGGGCACGGACCTGCGTGAGCACGACCGCAGTCTCACCGGTGGCAAGGAACTCCTGCTCGACCATGTCGAACGACTCCCACACCTGTGCCATCCGGAGGAAGAAATCCGTCATGCTGTCGTGTCCGCGCCATGTGCCCCCATAGGGCAGAGCAGCTGCTTGGTACAGCGTGACGTCCGGGGCGAAGAAGGGGGCGAGGAGGCCGAAGGAGGCCTCGCCGGGACCGCCGGCCGCCAGGTACTCGGCCTCGGCCGCGTACATGCCGGTGAGAACGGTCATTGAGTCCGTAGCTGATGACTTCGTCATGCCGCCAGCATGATCACCGCAGTCCGGCCGTGTCCGGCGGCAAACAGACATCGTTGTCGAACGGCAGTTACTCGTGCGGTTCCCGCCCGGACCGGTCGCCCGCCACCAGCTGCCGTGCGGCAGCCGCATGACGTATGCCCGCCGGGTAGGGCAACGCCCGCACCAGCTTCTCGGCCCGGTCCAGGGCCTCCCGCGCGGCGTCGTCGTCCGCGAGCCGGAACAGGGACACCGCGAGGGCGATCCGTGCGTCCGGCTCGGCGATGCGCTCACCGGTCCGTCCGGCCCGTTCGGCCTCCGCGTGCGTGAGCCGCCGCGTCGATTCGGCGTGTCCCGCCCGGAGTTGCCCCAGGCCACAGCACCGGGGCCTCCTGGGCGAAGCCGTCCACCGCGCGGAGCGCCTCGCCCGGAAGGCCGGTACGCGGGGCGAGTCGGCGCGGGCCGTGCGTACTTCATGGCAGGCCTGCCGGTCCATCATCCCCGCCGCGGACCTCGGCCCGGTCCAGGAGGGCCGCGGCGTTCGAGGGAGCCCCAGTGCGTATCCGGACCAGGGCCGGCGTCGCCAGGCTGTACGGCAGACACCATGCGTCGTCCGGCTCGGCGATCGCCACCGCTGACCGATCGGCAGGCCGGTTGACGGTGAGTGCTGTGGCCGCCCATGCGGCGGTTCTGCGCCGGGGCGATCGGGACAGGTGCATCGGGATGCTCCTCCAGGAACGGTACGGAGGAGCCCGGACGCCAGAAGAGCAGCATGGCCCCGTTCGGGTCCCTGTCGAGACTCCGCATCCGCATGGGTGCCCTGAATGGCCCAGCCCTGCTCGCGCCCGCGCGCCGCAGGCCGTTCCCTGACAGACAGACAGACAGACAGACAGACGAGCCGGACCGGACCGGACCGGGCAGGGGAGCAAGGGTGGAGGACGGAAGGGCACGGGAGGATGACGGCTCCGGGCAGTCCGAGCAGTCCGAACTCGAAGGTCTGCGCACGCGGGTGACAGCCCTTGAACGCGGAGTGGCACGGTCGCCCCGGCACCGCGGCCGGTCCTTCCTCGCCGCGCTGCTGATCACGGTCGGATGCCTGCTCACACCCCTCTCCGTCGTCGCCGCCTGGGCGGCCGACGAGGTGGGGGACACCAGCCGCTACGTGGACACGGTCGGACCCCTGGCCTCCGACGCCGATGTCCAGGACGCCGTGGCCGGACGGGTGACCGACGCGCTCATGACCCGGATCGACCTCTCCACCCTGCTCGCCGACGTGGCGCCCGCGGACCGGCCGCGCCTGGAGAAGGCCCTGGGGCGGCTGGGTGACTCACTGGAGGCCGCGGTCCGCAGCTTCGTGCACGACAAGGCGAGCGCGGTCGCCGCCTCGGACGAGTTCAAGAAGATCTGGACCGAGGCCAACCGCCGGGCGCACAGCGCCGTGGTCAAGGCTCTGACCGGAAAGGGCGGCGGGGCGCTCACGCTGACGAACGACGCGGTCACCCTCGACCTCGGCCCGGTCGTCGAACGCGTCGAGCAGCGTCTGGTCGACGCCGGGATGACGGTCGCCGGGCGGATCCCCGAGATCCACACCGACATCACGCTCGTCAGGTCCGATGACATCGGCAAGGTCAAGACGTACATGCGGGTCCTGCAGTTCCTGGGCAACTGGCTGCCGGTCATCGCCCTCGTCCTGATCGCCGCCGGTGTGCTGCTCGCGGTGCGGCGACGGCGGGCCCTGGTCGCGGGATGTCTCGGCGCCGCCGTCGCCGCCGGTGTCCTCGGCATCGGGCTGCGCATCTTCCGGGGGTTCTACCTGGACGCGCTGCCGGCCGACGTCTCCCAGGGCGCGGCGGGCGCGGTCTACGACGCCCTGACCCACTTCCTGCAGACCACGGTCCGGATGGTCGTCGCACTCGGCGTCGTCATCGCCCTGGCGGCCTGGCTCACCGGTCCGGGCCGACGCGCCGGACTCGTACGGCGGCTATGGGTCTCCGGCATCGCGGCGGTGCGTTCCACCGCCGACGGTGCCGGACTGCGCACCGGGCCGGTGGGGCCCTTCGTGCGCCGCTTCCGCACCTGGATCACCTGGGTGCTGGTGGCCGTCTCGCTGCTGGTCTACCTGCTGTGGTCGTACCCCACGGGCTGGGTGGTTGTCGGGCTCGCGCTGTGCCTGCTGTTCCTCATGGCCGTGGTGGAGTTCCTGGCGGCCCGGCCGGCCACGGGGGACCGGGAACCGGTGGCGCCTCCTGTCTGACCGGCCGCCGCCACCCCGAAGGTGATCTCGGACATGTTGTTCGGTGCCTCGCCGGTCAGACGCAGCACATTGGTCCGCCCCTCGACGATCGAGACATGGACGTCCGTGCCGGCAGCGATGTCCGCCTGATCGGGGAGCGGATCGCCTGCGTCGTCGCGCAGGACGACGTCGCTCCCGCAGCCCGCGATGGCGTCCGACCGGTCCCGGAAGGCCCCGAAGAGCCCGTCCGGGTCGGGCAGCCCCGTGGTGTCCGTGACCGAGGCGACGGGCCGTCGGGTGGTCGTCACCCGACGGCGACCGACGACAACGCCGCGAGGTGCGGCACCAGACCCCGCGAGCCCAGCATGATCCAAACGAAAGACCCTAGCTCTGCGGGACGTCCTTGACGAAGACGATCCCGTCGACTCGGGCCAGATGGGCCGGGTCGAGCGGGGCATAGCCGTAGTAGGGGGACACGCGGGGTTCGGGCCGCGTGTCGCCGAGGGCGATGGCCAGCCGGGGAGCGTCGACGACGCAGCGGTCCTCGGGGAGCGCGTACAGGAGCCCCTCGACGGTGTCCGGTGCCGGGGTGTCCACTCCCTGGTGCCGGATCGTGCCGAGGACCGTGGCCACGAAGGCATACTCCGCACCCAGGTGTGCGCTCACGTGCGCGCCGGCGCTCCACCACTCCAGCGGCAGGCCGCCCATCCGCGTCGTGCTCTTGTCCCGCTGAAGGTGCCCGTTGTGGGCGTGGACCAGCGCCGGGCCCCGTTCGGCGATGGCGAGCAGGTTGGCGGCCATCATCGAGTCCCGCAGGCTCACCAGCCATGTCATGCGGCTCGGCGAAGTGTCGGCCATCCGGAAGTGGTACCGCAGCAGCCCGGTGGCGGTGCGCCCGTACAGGCGCGCCCGGTCCCAGTCGTCCCACGAGGTCGCGGTGATCAGGTGTGGCGTCTGCGCGTCGAGCAGGGCCACCAGATCGTCGGCGAGCAGCCGCAGCTCCCCGGCCTCTTCCGACTGCCCCACGGACTGGGTCGGGTCCATCATCGCGGCGGGATTGGTCCACCGGTCGTCGGTGCCGAGCAGGCGGTCGAGCGTTTCCGCGGTGCAGGGGAGCAGGCCCGCGTCCACCTGGGCCGAGAGATAGCCGTGGAGCGCGGTAAGAGCGGGCCGGGGGCTCGCGGCGCCGGTGATCTCCAGCGGGCCGTCGAAACCGGCGAAGCGGATCCGCTCGGACGCGGGGCGGCCGTCGTTGTGGGCGCGCATCCAGCGCACGAGCTCGCGGTTGGCCGCTGAGGCACCCCAGCCGTGGCTGAACCCGTGCTCCATGACCTGGTCGAGAGTGCCTGTGCCGGAAGTGACGTAGCCATCCACGACCAGGCCCATCAGACAGTCGCTCTCGATCGCGATCGTCCGGTAGCCCTCCTGCTCGACGAGCTGGCGGAAGAGCTCGTTGCGCACGTCGAGCAGAGCGTCCTCGCCGTGGGTGGGCTCGCCCAGAGCGAGCAGCCGCGGCCGGGCCGGGAGCAGTTTCATGACGGCGGAGGCCTCGACGGCATGGGCGATGTCCTTGATTTCAGTAGCCATGCCTTCAACGGTATCGTTGAACCCTCGATTGAGACTTTCCCGCGATACTGGCAGGACGATGAGACGAAACCTTCAAAACGGTGAACGGCTCAGGCCGGTTGATCTGGCGCGCGGGCACGGTCTGTCCACCCAGGCGATCAGGAACTACGAAGAGGCCGGCATCCTTCCGGCCGCCGGCCGCTCACCCCACGGATACCGCACCTACACCCCGCTGCACGCGGGTGCCCTGCGCGCATTTCTCGCCCTGGTGCCCGGCCACGGCCACCGGACGGCGACGTCGATCATGCGCGCGGTGAACGAGGGCGCGGCCGATGAGGCGTTCCACCTCATCGACGAGAGCCACGCCCAGCTCCACGACGACCGCCGGACCCTCCAGGCTGTGGAGAGCGCCCTCCGTGACCTGGAGCCCACCACGGCGTCCGGGGCCGGTGCGGGCTCGGACGCCGCCGCGACCCCCGGGCCCGGTGGCACGTTCATCGGGCCGCTCGCGGGGAAGCTCGGAATCCGGCCCGCGACGCTGCGCAAATGGGAGGGCGCCGGGCTCGTGAGCCCGGGCCGCGACCCGCTGACCGGCTACCGCGTCTACGACGAGGCCGACGTACGCGATGCCCGGCTGGCCCACCAACTGAGGCGGGGCGGCTATCTGCTGGAGCAGATCGCCCCGCTGATCGCCCAGGTGCGGGCGGCCGGCGGGCTGGAGCCGCTGGAGGCCGCACTGGGCGACTGGCGCGGCCGGCTGTCCGCCCGCGGGCGGGCGATGCTGACCGGGGCCGCAGAGTTGGAGGCGTACCTCCATCAGCGCGATGCCGCTTCGGCCGCCGGTGTCGGCCCGGTCCTGGACTGAGCCCCGCCCCTCACCGCACGCGAGATGAGACGGCCGCGCACCCTCCGAGCCGTCCAGGAGACCGGGCGCGACAGAGGAGTTGCGCGAGGCGGACATGAGCCGGAGAAGCCGCTGAGGCCGGAGCAGTCGTCGGAGTCAGGGGAGTGCGGCTCCGTCACCTCCCTCGCTGTGGCTGAGCCACGTCACGGGGTCCCTGGCGGGCGGCTGCGGGTAGAACCGCCGGGCCCAGCGCCGGAACGGGCCGATCGGGCCGTCTCCGGCGGCCAGCCGAGGAGGTTGCTGGTACTGCTTGTGATGCCAGATCGGGAAGTCGGCCGCCGTGAACTCGCAGCTGGAGCGGAAGATGACCCGGTCCAGAAGCCGAGCAGCAGTGCGGCTGACCGCCCGCGCGAGCGGCGGCGGCAGCCGGCCCGGCTCGGTGAAGGCGATGCGGTTCAACTGCCGGAACTGCATCCGGTTGGGCGCGATCGCCGTCGGCATCACCATCGTGCACATCCGCAGCCCGAAGCGGGGCGTGTGCACGTCGGCGTGCAGGCAACCGAGCCCGTATCCGTCCACCTCCACATCGACGGTGAAGCTGCCCACGAGCGGCGCCGTCTCATGGGCTCGCACAGAGACGTGGAACGCGTCGTCGTGGTACACCACCGGCCCGCCGATCTCGGCCTTGACCCAGCCGTGCAGGGTGGCGAAGTGCCCCAGGTCCACCGAGTTCTCGATGACCTCCTGGACGTTCCCGGCCAGCTCCCAGGCGGCCGTGCGGGCGGGCCGGTGGCCGATCTCGTGCCAGCGGGGGACCCACCAGTCCGGAGCACGGCCGTCGTGGTGACGCCAGACGAAGACGGCGCCATTGACCTCGTGCACGGGCAGTTGCGTCAACGGGGAACGCGGCGGCGGCGTGCCGTATCCCGTGCGCACGCACGCACCGTCGGGGCCGAACGCGAAGAAGTGGAAGGGGCACGTGAGCTCGTCCCCGTCCACCGTCGCCAGGCCGAGATGGGCACCGAGGTGCGGGCAGTACGGGCGGACGGCCCGGAGCGCTCCGCTGCCCAGCCGGTACAGCACGACGTCCTGGCCCGCCAGCGGCCGGGTCAGCACGGTGCCCGGCCGCAGCTCGTGCGAGAACGCCAGTGCGGACCAGCCGCTCGGGTATGGCAGGGCCGGCGCACCAGCGGCGTCCGCCGGGGTCGGACCCTCACTGATGGCGCGCCCGTATTCGGGTGACACTTCCACGACTTCCCCTTCTACGATCCGTCGCCCGGAGGCTGCCCAGACCGCCGCGCGATTCCCTCAACCCATCCCACGCCACCCGAACGGAGGTGCATGCGAGCCAAGTTGACGTCGCATGCGTGCATGTGCCGAGCCGCGCTCACCGCGGACGGTGCGGGCCGCGGCGGCCAGGTTCGCCAGGGACGCTGCGGTCTCGGGCCGGGCCCGGGTCTTCAGACCGCAGTCGGGGGATCCACAGCCGGTTCGGCCCCTCGGCGGTGAAGTCCCGGTTGACGAGGTCCGGGGCGAGTGTGGCTTGGGATCGCGACGCGTGAAACCCTTGTGGCGCGGGCTGAGACCCGCCAGAACGGCCTCGCGCATCAACCGCTCGACCCGTTTGCGGCTCACGTGGACGCCCTCGCGTTTCAGCATGGCGTGCACGCGCCGTGACCCGTGGACGCCATCGGACCCGGTGTGGATCTCCTTGATCTGCTCGGTCAGTTCAACGTCGCGACGCCGCCGCTCGCAGGGTTCCTTCTCGGCGTGGCGCCAGCGGTAGTAGGCGGAGGGGGCGATGGAGAGTTCCCGAAGTACGCACTCGACTCCCAGGTACGGATGCTCGTCGAGGAGCGCGGCTACCTGGGCCGGGTCGGGTCGAGCTGCGCCGCGAAAAACACCGAGGCCGTCCGCAGTACGTCGTTCGCCCGCTTGAGCCCGCGGGTCCCCGAAGGCGCGACGGCTACCGGTGCGCCGTCCGCCGCAGGGCGATCGCGGTGACAAGTACGCCCTGGCGGGAGAGCCACCGGCCGTTGAATCCTTCGATGCGTCGCCCGTCGACGGTGGGGCCTTGGACGAGCAGTTGCGCGGAGAAGGTGCCGTCGTCGGGGTCGATGCGCAGGTCGGCTTCGGTGAAGTCGAGTCCGCGCTCGGTGAGCGGGAACCAGATCTTGAACACTGCTTCCTTGGCGCTGAACAGCAATCGGTCCCAGCAGACTTCGGGAGAGTGTTGCGTCAACGCGTGGACCCGCGCCCGCTCCTGGGGCAGCGAGACGAACTCCAGCAGGTCTTCTGTCAGGGGAAGGTTGGGCTCGGCGTCGATGCCGATTCCCACGAACGCAAAGGAGCGGCCCATGGCGGCGGCCCGGAACCCGGGACAATGGGTCAAGCTGCCGACGATGCCGTCGGGCCACAGGGGTTCGCCGCGCTCACCCGACAGCACAGGCGCCGGCGGCACGCCCAGTTCGCGCATGGCGCGGCGCGCGCACATGCGGACGTTCGCGTATTCCTGCCGGCGCTTGGGCCGGGCGCTCGCGACGGCGGCGGCCTCCTGTGGGTACAGGGCGGTCAGCGCCGCGTCGTAGTCAACGAACGTGCTGCCCGTGCCGATGGGGGAGGGTAATATCTCAGCGATCACGACAGCACCCCTTGTTCACGCCCTCGCTCCCGAGCTTTCGTCCCATGCGCCGCGCTCACCGCGATCGGGCGAGCCTGAAGCCGAGGTCCTCGGCGGCAACCTCGACCGTCCAGTCCGTCATCGTGCCCTCGTCCCGCAGCACGATCTCTCCAGCGGGCAGGTCGATCATGGGATCGGCGGCCAACCGGCGCAGCGTTGCTCCACGCTTCATCGCCGCCCTACTCCTCCACTTCGGGTCGTGTCCTCAACGTGCGATTACCGTCAAGGCACCCGCAGGAGTCATCAGGGACTCCCGGTCTGTTCAGCCGGACAACGGTGCGAGCGGGCCGGCGCTTTGCGCCGCGTTCGTCTTACAGGCGCAGGGTGACCGGGCCGGCTACTCCCGGGTGTTCCCCGGTGCGGGATACCCGCACCGGGGAACACCCGCTGCTCAGCCCTGTCCGGCGCTGAGCGACACCGGCAGAGACCTCAGCCCGCGCAGCGCTGTCCCCGGCTGCCAACGGAGCTCCGCCGGGTCGGCGGCCAACCGGATGTGCGGGAAGCGCTCGATGAGGCGGTCGAAGGCGATCTGCGCCTCCAGCCGGGCCAGTTGCGCTCCGACGCAGTAGTGGATGCCGTGTCCGAAGGACAGGCTGGCGCCAATCCCGCCTCGGCAGCACAGGGAGATCAAGTCAGGACGGTGCGGGTGGCCGATTCCGGCCAACAACATTTGCCGACAGCGGCGAACTTCATCTTGTCGGGGACCTCACCGGGCGCGAAGGCCCTGGTCATCGCCACCGACATCACCCGCTTCATGGTTGCGGAGAGCGGCGACGCGCTCTCCGAGGACTGGTCCTTCGCCGAACCGAGCGGCGGTGCCCGCGCCGTGGCGATGATTGTCAGCGACACCCCGCACGTTTTCCAGATAGACGTCGGCGCGAGCGGCTACTACGGCTACGAGGTGATGGACACCTGCCGTCCGCTGCCCGACAGCGAAGCGGGCAACGCGGATCTGTCCCTGCTGTCGTACCTGGACTGCTGCGAGAACTCCTTTCGCGAGTACCAACGGCGTGTCGGTGACGTGGACTTCGTTTCGAGCTTCGGCTACCTCGCCTTCCACACGCCCTTCGGCGGAATGATCAAGGGCGCGCACCGCAATCTGATGCGCAAGGTGGCCAAAGCGCGCCCGGCGGCCATCGAGGTCACGCTGATGACCCAGCCGTTCACCGCCGAACAGGCCGTGAACTGGCACCTCGTCGATGCCTGCGCGGACAGCAGCGACAACCTGCTGCGCCGGCACCTCCTGCGGCTGCGCTATCTGCCCAAGACGGGAACGGCCCGCTACAAGCACTACCTGCGCGAGCTCGATGACCTTCTGCTCCCCTCCCGGGACAAGGCCGTCGCGGCCAACCGGGAGGTGTTCTCCGACCAGGAGAACCTGCGCAAGATCGAGCGCTATGTGAACACCGGGCAGTTCCCCTGGGAAGGAGAGTAGGAATGCAGAGCCAACCCGTGGAATACCGGGAGATCACCCCCTCCATCGTCCAGATCACGATGCAGGACACGGTGCACAAGAACACCTTCTCCGATGAGCTCATCACCGGCCTGCAGGATGCCTTCGCGAGGGTCGGGGCGAACGAGCGGTGTAAAGCCGTCGTACTGACCGGCTACGGCAACTACTTCGCCAGCGGCGGCACCAAGGAGAGCCTGCTGCTGATCCAGGAGCGGCGCATCAGTTTCACCGACGCCGACATCTACGGCCTGGGAGGCGCTCGCGCGCTGCGGGCTCACCCACGCCCGCATCAACGCGACCAAGTCGATCACCGGGCACGGGCTCGCCGCGGCGGGGGCAGTGGAGGTCGTGGCCACGCTCCTGCAGATGCGGGAGCAGAAGCTGCACCCGACCCGCAACCTGGACGATCCACTCGACGCCGCTCTGGAAGCTGTTCTGGTGGCTTTTCAGGCTGTCGCCGACTCTCTCCCTGAACATCGCGACCAGCATCCGCGCGAAATCCACGGCGAAGGAGATCCCGAACTCCAGCGAGACCGCCTCCGCGACCACCGCCCCGCCGGAACCGTCGACTGATCCAGCACGAAACTTCCGTCGGCTTCATGAGAGAGCGAGGGAAGAGACTCTATGTCCACGCCGCAGAGGTCATAGACCTCCGCCCGGTCGATGGAGTTGGCTCCCAGGTCGCGCAGCGAGTCGGAGGGTTCGAAACGGTGGTCCTCCAGTTCGGGGATCACCTCGCGGATGTGGTCCACGATCAGGTCGAAGACGCGGGGCTCCGGCATGTGGTCAGCCTCTTGTGTAGTGGGACGTGATGAGGGCCCGGACCTCGGGCTGATGGAAGGTCTTCGCGTGCATGGCCACCTCGCGCTCGATGCGTTCCGCACGGCGGTCAGTCTGAGCATGGGCTTCGGCGGCATCAGCTCGGCGATCTGCCTCGAAAAATGGTGACGCCGAGCACACCGCGGACCGGACCCACGACAAAGACCCCTCGAAGGCGCGACGTCGTCGTCACCGGCCTGGGCCCGCGTCGCTCTCCGCCAAGGCAGCCCTGACCACGCTGTACGAGGCATGGCACGAGGCCGGGCTGGAGGAGGCCGATCCGTCCCCCGGGACTTTCGGACGGTTTTCGAATATCGGCACTTGGGAAAGCACGCCTATCCTTCGCTCACCCGCAGCCTCGATCAGAATCTCAACCGCCTGCTCCATGCGGCGTTCAGCCCCTCGGTTGTCCATTAGCCTCGATCTTTCGTGATGGTCCGCCGGTTTCTTCGGCGGGCCGTTTCGGTTGTTCGGGCTGGCGGTGGTCAGGCTGATGGCCCGGCTGTCGCGTCGGATGGGCGCCGGGTTCCACGGCTCCGGCGGGAGGGTGCTGCTCGCAGGGACGGGAACGTGCTGGTCAGCCGGGGTTCGGGAGAGCTTCGAGTCGCGCCAGGGCGTCGGTGATGCGCAACTGCGCGCAGGGGTGCGGGCGTTCCTTGCGGACGGTCAGCCGCATTACCTTGGGCCAGCCCCTGAGGACGTCGCCGTCGAGTTCGGCGACCCAGGCGGCGGCGGTGTTGCTACCTGCGTTGCCCGGCCTGAGCAGGACGGCCACCGGCTCTCCGCTGCCACCGCTTCCGTGATCGACGAACCCGATCAGCGCGAGGTCAAGGCCCTGTCGGCCAGGGTCATGTCCAACCTGGCGCGGGCCGTCCACGGCGTCGAGGAACGCGCGGGCGGGCCATGACGTCGGCGAAGGGAGGCGCATCGCCAGCCTGTCCGGCGGTCAGAACAAGGCTCAGCGGCCGTCGACGGCGAGGTGGGTCTTCGTGGTCGGTCCGCCGCGGGACCGCTGGAACTTGTGGGTGATCGCGTCGACTACCTCTCGGGGTCACGCCATCGGCCACCCCGCTTCGGCGTCCCAAGCCGTAGCCGTAGCCGTAGCCGTAGCCGTAGCCGTAGCCGTAGCCGTAGCCGCAGCCCCGCATCCGTGCTGAATGCATGCCTCAACTCGCCATATTCATATACGGGTTGACGGGAGTCTGGGTCTACCGGTCGCGCGTAAGCGCGTCATCAGCTGCGAGCCGACCGTGGGACGCGTCCGTCGGCCCCGCATCCTGTACGCGGGTGGCTGCCCGCCGGGTCAGACCGTGGAGGCCGACAGTCAGCGTCCACGCCAGGAGGGGAAACACCGCGACCCGTTCCATGCCCCCCATGCCGAGCCCGAGATAGCGCTGGGCGAGGAACAGCCCCAGGGCCGCGATCGCCGCGATGCCCAGCAACCCCGTCGCACGGCGCAGTGGGGCCGGAACGTGTCCGGCCAGGCCGAATCCCGCCAGGAGAAGACCGATGTTGCCCGCTCCCATGATGAGCAGGGCACCCAGAACATGCTGGTTCTCGTTCACATCCGCAGGGGCGAGCCCGGCCAGCACGAAGACGACGCCGGCACCGGCCAGCAGTACCCGGGTCACGGCCGCGGTCCGGCCCCTGCGCCACAGAGCTCCACCACCGGCCAAGGCGGCGCCGACGACGAGCAGTGTCCCCAGAGCGATGAACGAACCGTTCATCAGGCCGTGTTCGGGTGAGCAGATGTACCGGGGCTCGGGCTCCGGCTGAAGGGCACAGTGGGCGTTGCCCAAGTCGCTGATGTTGTTCTGTGCCCAGCTGTACGGTCTCGCCCAAGCCGACTCGGCGATCACGTGGACGGCCAAGAACTGCACCACGCCCACGGTCCATGCGCCGTATCCGATCCGAGCCTTCAACGGTCCACCTTCCCTCGCACGGTTCCTGTGCGGACAGCGGATCACGCGGCGCCGGTCCCCGGCACGCCGACAGACCCCCTGGGCCGTGGTGGGGCAGTCCCCACCGTGACGGCGCCCCCGGGGGAATGCGTGAGCCCGCGAGGAACGGTCACGCCGGTCCGGCCGGCCAAGGGGGCGGTGTTCCGCACCCCGCCGCGTGACCTGGCCCGGGCCCCACGTTCTCAGTGAGCGTGATCCGCGCTCCTGTGGGACGAATGTATTGCCCACCTGGAGCAGGCCGTCGCCGTCGGAGCCGGGAGGCGGCCGAAGACGGACAGGGACGGACTGACCGAGGTGACCTGCCAGGGGCACCGCCACCACTGACCGGTAGCCGTCCGGAACCGCGGTGGCCATGCATCAGCGCCGGTCATCCGGGTACCTGCACCGGGTACAAACGCCTACGGGAGGAAGCGAGAACACTGTGAACGACCTTCACCCGAAAGACCCCGGGAACAGTGGGAACCCGATTCCGCGGGACCCGCCCGATCAGCAGGCCACGGCCGACGAGGACCCCTTGGACGTGGTCGGCGGCTCGATGCGGCCGACGGCCGACGAGCACCCGGACCTGGAGCTTCCCGACACGGACGAGGCGGGCACCGGCCGGCGCGGCGCTCCGCACGCGGGCCATCGCCATCCCGACCACCCTGTGCCCGACGAACCGTCCGGCTGACCCCGGGATCCCGACGACACCCGAGGGCGGGCTCGGCTCCGGGCTGACGATGATCTGCCGAGGACGGCGGCCGCACCGGTTCGGCCTGAACGTGCCGAACGAAGCGCTCTTCACCCTTGTGCGAGCGGCGGAACCCGCGGGCGTGGATCATAGGTGCATGACCCACCTGGGGGAGCGCCGCGTCGCTGTCTTCACCGGCCCGGCCGTGGACCTCAGACCGCTTCGGCCGGACCGGGCGGCGTGGTGCGACGATGTCCTGGAAGGCGAGGTCCGCTGATGAGCACCGGTGCGGTGAGGGTGCGCCACGCACGTTCCGCCGATCTCCCGCACATCGTCCAACTCGTGGCCGAACACGCCCGGTACGAGCAGGCCGAGCAGCCGCCCGCCGACCTGGCCGGGCGACTGGAGTCACTGCTCTTCGGCACCGCGACTCCGCGCCTGCGGTGTTTCGTCGCGGAACTGGACGACGCCGGGATCATCGGTTACGCCTCCTGCGCCCCCGAGCTGTCCACCTGGGACGGCGCGGAATACCTCGCCATGGACTGTCTCTTCCTGCGGGACGGCCACCGCGGTCTGCGGGTCGGCCCGATGCTGGTGGAGGCCGTGCGGGCCGAAGCCCGCGTCCTGGGACTCACCGAGGTCCAGTGGCAGACCCCTTCGTGGAACGCGGACGCGATCAGGTTCTACGACCGCCTGGGCGCCAGGGCGAAGGAGAAGCGGCGCTTCTTCCTGTCCGCGGGCTGAGCCCGCTGCCGCTGCCCGGCACCGGTGACACCTTTGGTGTCCCCTGAGCCGTCGCTCGTTCGTTGTGAGGGTGAGAGCCCGCTGATTCCGGAGGCCGCGATGCAGTACGCCCTGATGATCTACACCGAGCCCGGCCACGAGGAGAACCTGTCGGAGGAGCAACGCGAGGCGGCGTACGCCGAGTATCTGGCGTTGGCCGACGATCCGCGGTGCGTCGGCGCCGAGCAGCTGCAGTCCGCCGGGACGGCGACGAGTGTGCGCGTGGTCGGCGGCCGGACCCTGATGACCGACGGCCCGTTCGCGGACACCAAGGAGGTGCTCGGCGGCTTCTGCCTGATCGAGGCGGCCGACCTGGACGAAGCGATCGAGATGGCGTCGCACGTCCCGGCCGCCCGGCTCGGCGGCGCTGTCGAGATCAGGCCGGTGGTACAGCGCTGAACGTGCTGGAGCAGGTCTTCCGGGACGAGTGGGGCCGGGTGCTGGCGTCGCTGGTCGGGTTCCTCGGTGACTTCGACAGGGCCGAGGACGCCGCGCAGGAGGCGTTCGCCGTTGCGGCGCAGCGCTGGCCCGTGTCCGGTGTTCCGCCCCACCCGGGTGCGTGGCTGGTGACGACGGCGCGCAACCGGGCGATCGACCGGATTCGCCGGGAACACACGCTGGCCGGGAAGATCCACCTGCTCCCGGTACCCGAGGCCGTCATGGACGAGTTCGACGACACCGTGATCAAGGACGAACGACTTGAGCTGATCTTCACCTGCTGCCACCCGGCGCTGCCGCTGGAGGGGCAGGTGGCCCTGACACTGCGGGCCCTCGGCGGCCTGGAGACCGCCGAGATCGCTCGGGCGTTCCTGGTCCCGGAGGAGACGATGAAGCGGCGCCTGTCGCGCGCCAAGAACAAGATCAGGGCGACCGGGATCCCGTTCGCGGTTCCCGGCGTGCAGCTGCTGCCGGACCGTGTCGACGCGGTGCTCGCGGTGATCTACCTGATCTGCAACGAGGGCTACCGCGACCGGGTCGACCTCGGCGCCGAAGCCATCCGCCTGGGACGGGTGCTCACCGCGCTCATGCCGCACGAGCCGGAGGCGCACGGGCTGCTGGCCCTGATGATGATCCACCACGCCCGGCGGCGGGCCAGGTTCTCCGGCGACGACCTCGTCCTGCTCGACGACCAGGACCGGTCGCTGTGGGACACCCGCCGGATCGCGGAGGGGCGGGCGGTGCTCGACCGGGCGCTCGCACTGGGCGGGCGCGGCGCCTATGTGGTCCAGGCCTTGATCGCGTCGATGCAGACGCGGGAGCGGATCGACTGGCCCCGGATCGCCGCGCTGTACCGGCGGCTGGTCGAACTCACCGGCTCCCCGGTGGTCGAGCTCAACCACGCCGTGGCGGTCTGCCAGGCCGGCGACCCCGCCGCGGCGCTGCGCGCCGTCGACAGCCTCGACCTGGACGGATACCTCTACTTCCACTCGACCCGCGGCGAGTTGTTGCGGCGTCTCGGGCGTGACACCGAGGCCCTGGACGCGTACCGGCGGGCGCTCGAACTGGCCACCTCGACCCCCGAGCGGCGGTTCCTGACCGGGCGGCTCGAAGATCTCTGACCCGGGCTGTCCCCTGGGCGGGTGCTCGTTCGTCGCTTTGGTATGAGGGACAAACCAGTGGTCCTGCCCGGGGCGGTCCGTGGCGGTCGCGTCGCGGGACCCGCGCACGGGCGGCCCGCCGGGGTGTCCCCGCCCGCGCCGCCCGGCAGCGGCACCACCGAACCATGGAGGAAGTCATGAGTTCCGCCCCTGTGACCGGCACGATCCCCGGCTACACGGCCGGCACCTGGAAGGCGGACCCGGCGCACTCCGGGATCGCCTTCGCCGTCCGGCACCTCATGGTCAGCAAGGTGCGTGGCCGGTTCACCGGCTCCGACGTCACGATTGTCACGAGCGAGGACCCACTGGGCTCGTCGGTCGTCGCGACGATCGATGTCGCGTCCATCGGCACCGGCAACGAGCGGCGTGACCACCACCTCCGCTCCGCCGACTACTTCGACGTCGAGAAGTACCCGACGATGAGCTACCGCTCCACCGGCATCCGCCGGACCGGTGACGGCTGGGTCATCGACGGTGAACTGACGTTTCGCGGTGTCACCAGGAAGGTGCCGCTGGCCGTCGAGGCGTACGGGTTCGGCCCGGTCACGTCCGGTGGCCGACGGGCCGGCTTCTCCGCGAGCGCGCAGATCGACCGTCGTGACTACGGCATCCACATCCCGATGGACGGAGTCGGCGGCGTGGTCGGCGAGACGGTGTCGATCAGCCTCGACGTCGAGGCCGTCCTCCAGAGGTGACCGGACCCGGACGGGCTGTCGGACACCGGCGGCCACGCCCTCGCCGCGACCAGCGGCAGCCACCCGAATGTTCGCGCCGACCCGAGGTGAAGCCAGATGTCCACAGACCGGTCAGCCCACAACAGAGCGGTGCTCAGCCGGCTGCATGAGGCCGTCAACCGCGGCGATGCGGAGCTCATTGCGAAGACGATCGACGAGCTGTTCGAGCCGGACGTGCTGATCCGCACGCCCTTGCCGGTCGAGGCGACGGGGGCACAGGCGCTGAAGGAGGTGTTCACGACGCTCTGCCGGGCCTTCCCCGACCTTCACATCGAGGTCGAGGACATGATCGCCGAGGGAGACAGGGTCGTCTCCAGGAACACGGTCACCGGAACCCATCTGGGTGAGTACACGGGCCTCCCGCCCACCGGACGACCGGTCACGTACAACGAGATCTTCATCTTCCGCTTCGCGGGCGAACGAATCGCTGAGACCTGGGGGGTCGTCGACGTCCTCGCGCAGATGCGACAGCTCGGCGTGGCTCCCGGAGGAACTTCAGGACCGCAGCGGCATGACCGCGACGGGTGACCGCAGCGGCATGACCACGGCGGCGGACAGGCCGGTGCGTCCCGCGCTCCTCAGATCTCGCCGAGGTCCGAGCTGAGCCAGCGTTGCGGCCGCATGTGGATGACCGCCTGCTCGCCGTGCTCCTTCCAGGCGAAGTCGACATAGCCGTCGACCTTCTCGGCGGCGAGGTAGCGCGACGACATCTCCACCAGGTGTTCGCGTGTGGCCGGGACGGTGGAGATGACGGGGCCCTCGACCGACACGTACCGGACGGTCGGTGAGACACGGTCGACCATCAGGCAGAACCGGCCCGCCTTGGTGATCGATTTCCCCTTGCGGGAGTCGGGTCCCGTCATGATCCAGACATCGCCGCCCGGCTGGTACTGGTACCAGATCGGGACCGTCAGCGGTGACCGGTCCGGCTCGGCCGCGCTCACGGCCAGTGCGGCGACGTGCGGCTCGGCCAGAAACTGCTCGCGCTCTTCACGGGTCAAAGCCACGAGTGACTCCTTCGTGGGTGGTTTCGTGAACTCCTGGTGCTGCATTATGCAACGTTTGGGACGTTTCGTCCTTGGTGTCGCGGCGCGGGCGGTTCGTGAATCGGCCCCGCGCCGGAGCGGGGCCGGTGCGGGCGGCGGTCGGTGACGTGCGGTACGCGGATGTCAGGGTGTGAGGACGATCCGCTGGCCGGGGGCGGTCGGGGTGTTCCACGCCTGCTCGACCTGGCTGAGCGGGATGAGCAGCGGGTCCACGCTCAGTGTTCCGGCGACGATCTGTTCGGCGAGGGGCGGCAGTTCGGCGACGATGCCCGCGGTCGTCACGGAACCCTGGCCGCTGCCCATGATGTTCAGGTTCGCCGCGCGCAGCAGGGAGGAGGGCAGGGTGATGTTCTGGCCGGCCGTGGACCCGATCTGGATCCAGGTCAGAGCCTTCGAGCGGTCGGCGCGGGCTGTCAGCAGTGCGGGCATGGCCTGCTGGGTGACGTGGCCCCACAGATAGTCGATGACGACGTCGACGTCCGCGGCCGCCTGCCCGAGCCGGTCGGCCACGGTCTTGTCGTCGCCGGTCAGGCTCACCGTCTCGTCGGCTCCGACGCCCTTCAGCAGGCGGAGGCGTTCGGGGTCGCGGCCCGCGCCGATCACCCGGCCGGCCCCGAGGTGTCCGGCGATCTGGACGGCAAGCTGTCCGGCGTTGCCCGTGGCGCCCAGGACCAGGACGGAGCTGCCGGGCCGGAGGGAGATACGGGAACGCAGTGCCACCCAGGAGGACATGCCGGGGTTCATGGCCGCGGCCACGTCGGCCGGGTCGGTTCCGGGCGGCAGGGCGATGGCCCGGCGGCGGTCGACCACCGCCTTCTCCGCCATGGTGCCCAGGGCCGTGTCCGTGGCGACGAAGTAGAGCAGTTCGCCCTCCTGGGTGCGGCCGACCGCGTCGAAGCCGGGGATCAGGGGCAGCGTGCCGTCGGAGGTGTAGTGGCTGCCGTTCGCGGCCGAACGCACCCGAGGGTGCAGACCGGTGGCCAGGACGTTGACAAGGACCTCGTGGTCCCCGGAGGCGCTGGGGGTCGGGAAGCTCTCGAACCGGGGCGGGGAGCCGAAGGACCGTACGACTGCGGCGTGCATGGGGTTCTCCCGTTCCGATTGGGCTGCCGCCACCATTTGGTTTGCGGAGCGTACTAAATCCGAAGGTAGTTTGTGCCACGTACTACGTCAAATAGGCTGGCCCCATGACCCTCGAATCCGACCCGTCCGGCCTTGCCGACGACGGGCCCCTGAACACAGTGGACGCGTTGGTCCAGCTGTCCTTCCTGATCCACCGCATCGTGTCCGCCGCAGGTGGCGAGCACGACCTGTCGGTCATCCAGATCAGGCTGCTCGGCATCCTGCGCGACCGGCAGGCGGGAATGGTCGAACTCGGCCGCCATCTCGGCCTGGACAAGTCCTCGATGACCGGACTGGTCGGCCGCGCGCAGAAGCGCGGTCTGGTCGAGCGCACGCCCTCCCCGTACGACGGCCGCGCCGTCCTCGTCACCCTGACCCCCGGCGGCAGGCGGGTCGCCGAGCGGTGCGCGGACGAGATCGGCCGCCGGGTGACCGCGCTCACCGAAGGGCTGTCCGCCGGTCAGCGCACCCGGCTCACCGAGCTCGCCGCGTCCCTCGTCTCGGCACCGGCCGGCGTTTCGGGGCAAGCCGGTTGAGGGCGGCAGCCGCTGGTCCGAGCCGCGTACCCTCGTCCCATGGATGATCAGCCCCTGGCGGACGCCCAGCGCCTTGCCAACCTCGCGCACCTGCGCCGGGCGCGGGACCTGGTCGACCGCGAGTACGCGCGGCCGCTCGACGTACCGGCGATGGCTCGCCGGGCGCTGATGTCGCCCGGACACTTCTCCCGGGCGTTCCGGGCGGCCTACGGCGAGACGCCGTACAGCTACCTCATGACCCGGCGGGTCGAGCGGGCGATGGCGCTGCTGCGCGCCGGCATGAGTGTGACCGACGCGTGCATGGCGGTCGGCTGCACCTCCCTCGGTTCGTTCAGCTCCAGGTTCACCGAGCTCGTGGGGATGACGCCGAGCGCGTACCGGGCCGGGGACCACAGCGACGTGCTGGCGATGCCCGCGTGCCTGGCCGAGGCGCACACCCGGCCGGTCAAGGACCAACCGCTCAGGCTCTGACCGGTGTTCATCCCCGGGTCCGGGGCCCGCACGTGCTGCCCGTGCCGGGTGGCGGCCCCGGTAGGGCCGGAGGGACGGGTACTCCCCATCGGTGGGCAGCGGCGCATCCGCGCGCCATGTTCCGGACGCACGGGGTTCATCCGGAACGATCATGATGCGAGCGCCCGACCGATGCATCCCGACCCGAACCGGTGAACTCATGCGGAAACGAACCGTCGCCGTCGCTCTGACACTCACCGCCTCCGCGCTGCTGTCGACCGCGCTGCCGGCGCAAGCGGACTCCTCCGGCCACTACGCCACCAAGACTCCGTACGCGCCGCAGCAGAACATCCGCGCGTACCAGCAGGCCCCCAAGGGGTTCGTCCCGGTGTTCACCGAGAACGTCTCCCGCCACGGCTCCCGCGCGGCGTCCGACAGCGAGGACGGCGACCTGATCCTGGCGCTGTGGACGAAGGCGGCGGGCGAGGGGCAGCTCACCCGCGCCGGTGAGCGGTTCGGCGGCGAGACGAAGTCGCTGCTCGCGGCCATGGACAAGGTCGGGTACGGACAGCTCAGCGGCCGGGGCGAGCGCGAGCTCGCGGACACCGCCGCGCGGCTGGAGAAGCGGCTTCCCGCGCTCTTCAGGACGATCGCCAGGAACTCCGAGCAGATCAATGTCGTCAACTCCGGCAAGGACCGCGCCGTCGACAGCGGCAATCTGTTCGCAGCGGCGCTGGCCGACAACGACCCCGCCCTCAAGCCGCTCATCACGCCGGCCAGGACCGATGCCGACCTGCTCTACTTCCACAAGTCGGCCGGGGGCAAGGAATACCGGGACTACGTCGACAACGACAAGCGGCTCGCCTCCACGCTCAAGGAGATCACCGACCGGCGGGCCACTCGCACCGCCGCCCGCAACGTCCTGGAGAAGATCTTCAAGCCGGCCTTCGCCGAGCGGATCTCGGCGGGCGAGTTCTCCTCGATCGGCACCGGGACGCAAGCCGCGCAGGCGGTCTACGCCCTCTACAGCATCGCTCCGGCCATGGCCGACGAGGGCAGCTGGAACATGGGGCGTTACATCGCACCGCGTGACGCGCGGTGGTTCGCCTACCTCAGCGATGCCGAGGACTTCTACGAGAAGGGGCCGGGCTTCTCCGACAGCGACATCACGTACAAGATGGCGAACGTCCTGCTCGACGACTTCTTCGAGAAGATCGACGCCAAGCGGGCCGGGACCGGAGACGTGGGCGCCGAGCTGCGCTTCACGCACGCGGAGGAGATCATCCCGCTGGCCGCGCTCATGGGCCTGCCCGGCAGCACGAAGCCGGCTTCGCCGGCCGAGCCCTACACGTACGCCGACAACGCCTGGCGAGGTGCGTCGGTGGCGCCGATGGCCGCGAACATCCAGTGGGACCTGTACCGGAAGGGGAACAAGTACCTGGTGCGGATGCTCTACAACGAGAAGCAGACCGCGTTCAAGCAGGGCTGCGAGCCGGTGTCGAAGGGCAGCTACTTCTACGACGCCGACGAGCTGAAGCGCTGCTTCGGCCGCGCCGCGTCCTGACAGCCCGCGAACGGGAGCAGGGCCGCGGCGGCGGGTGGTCCCGGCGCCTACTCCCCGGCCGGGGCATCGCCGGAGGCGTCCCCGGCAGCCCCCGCGAGCATGGCGATCAGCCCCCGCACCTGCTCCCGGGGGCCGGGGGCGCCCGACCAGCCCGTCATCAGGAGATGATGGGTGGTTCCGACCACGGCGAGCGCGACCGCGGCCGTGTCGGTACCGGCCGCGAGGCGGCCCAGGCGCTGTTCGGCGTCCAGGTATCGGGTGATCGACTCCTGGATCGCCGAGAAGCCCGGCGCTCCCGACTCCAGTGCCCGGCGCAGCCGCAGGGAGGCGGCGGGGCGCGTCATGGCCAGGCCCGCGATCGTCGGACCGCCGGAGTCCAGTAGCGCGAGCGCGACACCACAGAGGTTCCCGGCCGCCGTGCCCTCGCCCGCCCGTCGGGGGAGTGCCTCGGCCTCCCGCGCGGTGTGCGCGAACCTGTCCAGCACCAGATCGGCGACGAACTCGTCCAGGCCGGCGAAATGGGCGTGCAGTACGCCCTTGGCGCAGCCCGCCTCTCCGGTGATCGCCCTGCTGGTCAGGGCGCCCGGCCCCTCACGGGCCAGCACGCGTTCCGCCGCGGCGAACAGCCGCTCCCGAACGTCCGGCATCGCCACTCCACGCGGTGACATGAGGCTCCTCCCGATGTGATGCCGCGGCCCGCCCGGGCAAGGCCCGGGTTGTCAGTATGGGCGCGCGCCCATACTGTATGGGCATACGCCCATCATAGGTCCGGCGTTCCCGCACCCAGCAGGAGGCACCCGATGCCCGACATCGCCAACACCGAGCAGGCACAGGCATGGAACGGCTACGAAGGCACGTACTGGGCGCGCAATCAGGACCGTTGGGACGCGGTGAACGGGGGCTTCAACGAACCGCTGCTCGCCGCCGCCGCGATAGGCGAGCGGGACCGGGTGCTCGATGTCGGCTGCGGAGCCGGAAAGACGGCACGGCTGGCCGCGCGGCGAGCGGCCCGCGGGCGGGTGCTGGGGGTCGACCTGTCGCTCCCCATGCTGGAGCGCGCCCGGCTGACGGCGGCGGGCGAGGGCGTGGGCAACGCGACGTTCGATCACGCGGACGCCCAGGTCCACCCCTTCGAGTCCGCCGCCTTCGACGTGGCGATCAGCCGCTTCGGGGTGATGTTCTTCGCCGACCCCGTCGAGGCCTTCGCCAACATCGGCCGCGCCCTGCGCCCCGGAGGCCGCCTGGCGTTCATCTGCGCCGCGGACGCCGGGGGCAACGAGTGGATCCGGGCCATGGCTGTGCTGCGGGACCACCTGCCCCTCGGGGAGTTCGGGGCGCCGGGCGGTCCGGGCATGTTCTCCCTGGTCGATCCGGACCGCATCCGCACGGTGCTGTCCTCGGCGGGGTTCGTGGACGTCAGCCCGGTGGGTGTGGAGGCGTACGGGAACTGGGGGCGGAACGCCGAGGACGCGGCGGACTTCCTGCTGGACAGCGGTCCCGGACGCCATCTGACCGATCAGGTGGACCAGGAGATCCGGGACCGCGCCCGTGAGGCGCTGGTGAACCGCCTGCGCGACCACGAGGAGCGGGGCGCCGTCCGGCTGCGCGGCACCGCCTGGCTGGTCACCGCGAGCCGCCCGGCGTGATCGCGCCGGGCAGGCCGGAATCGGTGCGCGCGCCCGGAGGCCGAGCGCCCGTGGTGCGCTCATCGCGAGACGTGTGCCTCGCTTGCGGCCGGGAGGCGGGGGCGGCAGGGTTCGGGGGTGTGGCCACTTTGCTGATCGTGCATCACACGCCCTCGCCGAACTGCCAGGCGCTGTTCGAAGCCGTCGTCTCCGGTGCGACGACGGAGGGGATCGAGGGCGTCCGGGTCGTGCGGCGCGCTGCACTCGCCGCGACGGCGTCCGACGTGCTCGCCGCCGACGGCCTTCTGCTCGGGACCCCGGCCAACCTCGGCTACATGTCCGGCGCCCTCAAGCACTTCTTCGACCAGGTCTACTACCCGTGCCTTGATGCGACGAGCGGCCGGCCCTTCGGGTACTACGTGCACGGTGGCAACGACGTCACCGGCGCCGTGCGGGCCATCGAGTCGATCACGACGGGGCTGGGATGGCGCCGGGCGGCGGACGCCGTGACGGTGACGGGCGAGCCGGGCAAGGCCGATACCGAGGCGTGCTGGGAGCTGGGGGCGACGCTCGCGAGCGGCCTGATGGACTGATCGCCCGGGCCGCCACCGGCCACTTCCGACCACCACGGGCCCTGGCCCGACGGCGCCCGCCGGCATGGCCGGGGGCGCCGTTCCCCATGCCGCGGAACCGGGGCGATGTCCGCTTGCCGGTCCGGAGGTTGCCGCTGACGTCACCCGGCGCGACCCCGCCGCCGACATCCGCCTGCTCGTCCGCGAGGACGGAGTCCGTGGCTGCTTGGGGGAGTTCTGGCGCAAGTTGCTCAGAGGGGAACCGGGGAGTCGGCGGCAACGTCGAGGGTGCGCGCTCGCGAGCGGTCCTGCTGGCAGCCGTGGTTGCCGGCCCCCTCTCCCGTGGGAGCCGGAAGCCGCGGGACGCGTCTGACCGGTGACCGGTTTTCGGTGTCTAGTTAGGTTAGGCTAACCTTCGCCGAGTGATCGTGACTGCACTCGACAGAGAACACACCCCACCGCGTCGTCACGCCGTGGTCGCCCCCGGCGATGCGGCCCCCGGCGCTCCGTTCGGCCTCGCCGCCACCGGCGTCACGGTCGCCTACGACGGCGTCGATGTCGTGCACGGGGCGGACCTCCGCCTGCCCAACGGGCAGGTCACCGCACTGATCGGCCCGAACGGCAGTGGGAAGTCGACCCTGTTGCGTGCCGTCGCCCGCCTGCACCGAGCCCGCGCAGGAAGCGTGACGATACGGAGCGAGGGCAGCGACGCCGTCGATGCCCTCGCCCTCTCCCGCACCGATTTCGCCCGGCGGGTCACACTGCTGGCGCAAAGCCGCACGACCCCGGCGGGCCTCAGCGTCCGCGAGGTGGTGGGTTTCGGCCGCCACCCGTACCGCGGCCGACTGCGGGGGAGTGACCCGGACGGCGCGAGGCTCATCGAGCACGCACTGGCCATCACGAACGTCGCCGACCTCGCGGACCGCGGCGTCGAGAGCCTCTCCGGCGGCCAGTTGCAACGCGTCTGGTTCGCCTGCTGCCTGGCACAGGACACCGAAGTGCTGCTGCTCGACGAACCGACCACCTATCTCGACCTGCGCTACCAGGTGGAGATCCTCGACCTCGTCCGGGATCTCGCCGACACGCACGGCGTGACCATCGGCGTCGTCCTGCACGACCTGGACCAGGCCGCCGCGGTGGCGGACCGGGTCGTCCTGCTCTCCTCGGGGCGCGTCGCCGCCGCCGGAACCCCGGCCCAGGTGTACGACCCCGAACTGCTGACCGACACCTACGGAATCCGTATCGAGGTCGAATCCGACCCGTCCACGGGCACCCCCCGCACAAGAGCGGTGGGAAGACACCACCTCCGGCTCGAAAGGCCCTGAACCCTCCATGACGACCAAGCACTGGGCATGGCCCGTGATCGCCGGGACCGCTGCGATCACGCTCGTCGGCTGCGGCACGACCGAGGCACCCAAGAAGGAGGCCGCCGCGGACACCACACTGACGGTGACCGACTCACGAGGCAAGAAGGTGAAGCTCGACGGGCCCGCCAAGCGCGTCGTCGGCACCGAGTGGAACGTCGTCGAATCGCTCATCACGCTGGGAGTCGACCCGGTCGGCGTCGCCGACGTGAAGGGATACCGGGCCTACGACACCGCGGCGCCGCTGGCCGGCGGCGTCAAGGACATAGGTACCCGCGGCGAACCCAGCGTCGACACGGTCGCCGCCCTCAAGCCCGACCTCATCGTGGCGACGAACGATCTGTCGGACTCCGCCATCAAGCAGCTCTCCAAGGTGGCCCCCCTCATCGTGGTGCGGGCGGCGGACGCCGGCCGGCAGATCGATCAGATGACCGACAACGTCAGTCTTATCGCCGAGGCCACCGGAACCGAGGCCAAGGCCAAGACCGACATCGCGGCATTCCGTCAGAAGCTCGCCGACGGAAAGAAGAAGCTCGCCGCCGCCGGACTCGGCGGAGAGGAGGTCGCCTTCGCCGATGGCTGGAAGGCAGGAAGTCAGGTCTCGGTGCGCCCGTTCGCGAAGGGCTCCCTGATCACCGACATCAACACCGAACTCGGCCTGGTCAGTCCATGGGCCATGAAGGGTGACAAGGGCTACGGCCTGGCGGCGACGGACGTCGAAGGACTCACGAAGATCGGCGACGCCCAGTTCGTCTACATCACCAACACGACGGAGAACAGCGACCCGTTCGCCGACGGGCTCAAGGACAACGCGGTGTGGAAGTCACTGCCCTTCGTGAAGAACGGAGACGTCCACCGGCTGCCCGACGGCATCTGGATGTTCGGCGGCACCGCGTCGATGACCCAGTACACCGACGCACTCGTGGACGCACTGACCAAGTGAACGTGATCACCCCTACGACGAAGGCCGAACGAGTGCCGCCGTCCGCCCAGACGGAGGAACCGCCCTCCGACGGGGCGGGCCGGCCGGCCCGCCGCGGACCTCTGTCCCTCCTGGTCCTCGGGGCGCTCCTCGCCCTGCTCGCTCTCATGGCCGTGCACATCAGCCAGGGCACGGCGACCGTCGGACTGCACACCCTGTGGCGGGCCTTCGCCACCCTGTGGACCGGCAACGACGGGGCCGGCCAGGCGGACGCCGTGCTGGTCGCCTCCCGGCTGCCGCGACTCGCCGCCGGGCTGGTCGTCGGCTGCACGCTGGGCACGGCGGGCGCCGCCCTCCAGTCGGTGTCGCGCAACGTGCTGGCCTCGCCCGACACGCTCGCCGTGAACGCCGGCGCCTACCTCGCGGTCGTCGCCGTCGCCGCGTTCGGCATCACACTGCCGGCCCTTCCCGCGGGCGGCACTGCCCTGATCGGCGGTCTGCTCGCCGCGGGCATCGTGCTGGGACTCGCCCGCGCCGGCGCCGGCCCCACCCGGCTGGTGCTGGCCGGTTCGGCCCTCATGCTCGGGCTCAGCGGCCTGAGCCAGATGCTGCTGCTCCTGCGCCCCCAGCAGACGACCGGCCTCTACGCATGGGGCAACGGCTCCGTCGCGCAGATCGGCATGGAGACGATCGATCAGCTCGCCCCGGTCGCGCTGCTGGCGCTGGCCGGACTCATCGCGCTCGGCAGGCGGCTCGACATCCTCGCGCTGGGCGACGACGGCGCCGCGGTCGTCGGCGTCAGCCCACGGCTCACGCGGACGATCGTCGTCATTCTCGCCGTGGTCCTCTCCGCTGTCGCCGTCACCGTCGCCGGCCCCATCGGCTTCGTCGGGCTGTGTGCGCCGGCGATCGTCCGGCTGGCGGGTGGCCGAGTGCCCGAACTCCTGCGGCACCGGGTGTTCCTTCCCGCGTCCGCGGTGGCAGGCGTACTCGTCGTCCTGGGCGCCGATGTGCTGCTGCGTGCGCTCTTCGGAGCCCAGGCCGGTGCCACCGTGCCGACCGGCATCGTGACGAGCTTCCTCGGCGCCGTCGTACTCGTCGTCCTCGCATACCGCTCCCGTGACGCGGGCGCCGCGGGCTCCGAGGCGGCGTTCGCCCGTCTCCGCGGCCGCCGAGCCTTCGTCGTCACCCTCGTGGCGGTGGCCGGGGCGCTGGTCACCGCTGTCGTCGCGTCGACGCTCCTCGGCGACGCGCCCCTGCTGCTCGGCGACGTGGCGAACTGGCTCATGGGCAGGTCGGGAACGTTCGTCTCGTTCGTCCTCGACACCCGGATGCCGCGGATCGCCGCGGCGCTGCTCGCCGGAGCCGCTCTGGCGGTCGCGGGGACGGTGGTGCAGGCGGTCTCGCGCAACCCGCTGGCCGAACCCGGCATCCTCGGGGTCGTCGGGGGAGCGGGAGTCGGCGCTGTCATCACGTTGACCGCCATCCCGCTCGCGAGCTTCTGGCTGGTCGGCGGATCGGCACTGGCCGGGGCCGCGGCCGCGGCCGTGCTGGTCTTCGGGCTCGCGGCACGGCGCGGACTGGAGCAGAACCGGCTGGTGCTGATCGGTATCGGTGTCTCCGCGGGGGCGGCCGCCCTGGTCAGCCTGCTCATCGTGCTGACCGACCCGTACAACGGGACGAAGGCCCTCACCTGGCTCTCCGGCTCGACCTACGGACGCTCGTTCCCCGAAGTCCTCCCGGTGCTCGGTGCGTTGGCCGTGGCACTGCCGATTCTCGCGGTGCGGCGCCGCGAACTCGATCTCATCGGCCTGGACGCCGACACTCCGAGACTGCTCGGCATCCGGCTCGGCACGACGCGTCTGGGACTGCTCGTCATCGCCGTCGTGCTCACCGCCGCGGCGGTTGCGGCGGTCGGTGTCATCGGCTTCGTCGGACTCGTGGCACCGCACGCGGCCCGTGCCGCTGTGGGCCAGCGGCACGGACGGGTGCTGCCGGTCGCCGCGCTGATGGGGGCCCTGCTGGTGGTCGTCGCCGACACAGTCGGCCGTACGGTCATCGCGCCCGCACAGATTCCGGTGGGAATCGTCACGGCGGTGATCGGCGCCCCGTACTTCGGCTGGCTGCTGTGGCGGTCCAACTCCGGCAGATAGCAGGGCCGTTCCGGGTCGGTGCACGGCCGCGCCCGGGGGGAGCCGGTCAGGCTCCCGCGCGGTTCACGCGGCGGCCGGCCCGGCGGCCCGCTCCCAGGTCTCCGGCGACCACAGTCCCGAGCGGCGGAGGGCCGCCGGGCAGTGGCGGAAGATCTCGTCGATCTCGACGACCAGGGCGAGCTCCGGTCGCCGGCCCTTCACCGTCAACGAGTCGAAGAACGGGGCGTCCGTGAGGACGCGGGCACGGCCGTTGATCCTCAAGGCGTCCATCACTCCGGGTATCAGGTAGAGCAGGCCCACGTGCGGGTTGGACAGCACGTTGTGGAAGCTGTCGCAGCGCCGGTTGCCCGGACGGTCGGGCAGGGCGAGGGTGCCCGCGTCGAGCACCCGGGTGAATCCGGGGCCGTCACCGCGCGGGGTGACATCACAGTTTCCGGCCGCGTCGGACGTGGACAGGGTGCAGAACGGCGACCGGGCCAGCAGGTCCAGGTCTTCCTCGGTGAGCCGGTCGTGAACCTTGTCGATGACGATCGGGTGCGGCGGGCCGAGGATGCTCCGCAGCTCGTCGGCCGAGCGCAGAGGTACGGCTCCGGCCAGTACGTCAGGTGCAGGCGCGGGCGCCAGATTCGACAAGGGGTGCTCCATGCCTGGGTGAAGGATGCCGCAGCGAGGCGCTGAACAGGCATTGTTAGGTTTACCTTACTTGAACCTCCGGGAGTTCCCAGGGCCGGGGAACTCCCGGAGCGCCGCGGAGGGCTCCCCCTCAGCTGCCGCTGGTCCGAGCTGTCACGGTCAGCCGGACCTCGCGGGTGTGGTCCGAGGACGGACCCGTCCCGATCGCGAACTCTCCCGGCTCCACCGCCGCTCCCACGCGCGGGTGACCGAAGCCAGAGCCGGCGCCCCCAGCGGGAAGGAGACCTGGGCCCGCTCTCCGGGCACCACGCCGATCCGGGCGAAGCCGCGCAGCTCCCGTACTCGCGGCCATGACGTCGCGCCGATTACCCGGCGCACGTAGAGCTGCACCGTCTCCCCTCGGGCGATCCGCTCGCTCAGGAGCTCCGGCGCCGGGGCCGCAGGACCCTCCCCGGTAGACGGGTGCTCGAAGAGGCCGAGCCGGAACTTCAGCGGCCGACGGCGGTGTCCAGAGTGCTCTCGTCGGCCAGGCCGCGCCGCACGGCCTCCTCCAGGCGGGGGAAGCAGCCGTCCCACAGGCTCAGGCCGGTCCCCGCCTCCAGCGTCATCGCCCCGGCCGCCACCGGGTCCCCGGCCGGCCGCCCCGGCCGGCGCGGCCTCCAGATGGATCTCGTGCAGCTCGTGGGCGCCCAGCTCGGTCGCCGCACTGCTGCGGCCACCGGCCGTCGCTCCCTGCCCGGCGAAGTGCTTGAGCACGACAGCCGCCCGCTCCGGCCCGAACTGCCGGTCCGGGGGCCCCTGGACGCCGCGCACCAGGGCGTCGGTGAACCGTGCCGCCAGGTACGGCTTCTCACCGAAGCACTCCTGCGCGCGGCCCCGGCGCGGCTCGCGCACCAGGTCGAGACGCCGACCTGTCGGGCGGGTCGGGGGCTTCGGCCGGTGACGGGGACGCGGCAGGCGGAACCGGAGGGCTGTCCCGCCAGGGATTGCGGGACAGCCCTCAGTCGCGACCCTTCCCCCGGTACAGCTCCAGCTCACCGTCGAGTTCGACCGCCAGTACGGTGGCGTGCGGGTCGACCTGACCGGCGGTCGGGGCATCGATCCACAGGACCCCCGGCACCTGGCCGAGCCCGCCCGTCACCCGGTGCGGCAGGACGTCTCCCGTGGCCAGGACCGAAACGCGCTTCACCGGTGTGCTCAGCCCTCTGACCGACACCGTCTCGTGAGGGGTGCCGAAGCAGATCAGGTACAGCGTCCGGCGGTCGGCCGAGAGGGTGCTGGGTCCGTAGTGGTGGCCGGCCGGGAGACCGGCGCCCGTACCGTGGACCGCCTCCGTGTGCGGGGCGATCCAGTCGCCGAGCCCGGTCAGCCGGTCGGCCTGTTCCTGCGGGATCGTGCCGTCCTCCCTGGGCCCCACGGCCAGCAGCAGATTGCCGCCCATCCCGATCGTCTCGGTGAAGTAGCGGACCAGCTGTCCGACCGACTTCTGATTGGTGTCCGCGTGCTGGTATCCCCAGGAGTCGTTGACGGTAAGGCAGAGCTCCCACGGGCCCTCCGGGGCCTCGGTCGGCAGGCCCTGCTCCGGGGTCGCGTAATCCCCGTGACCGGTCATCCGGGCATTGAGGACGGTGTCGGGAAGGACGGAGGCGACGTCCCGCGCCAGCTCGTCCATGCGCCACTGCTCCTCGCTGCGCTCCCACTCACCGTCGAACCAGAGGAGATCGGGGCGGAAGCGGTCGGCCACCTCGCGGACCTGGGCGGCGCGGAACTCCAGGAACCGTTCCCAGCGCTCCGGGTCCTCCTGGCCGGCCGGCGGCGCGCTGAATCGGGAGTCGACGAGTGCGGCGTCCCGGGGGGCGGGGTGCCGCACCGTGGCGTAGTCGGGATGGGACCAGTCCGAGTGGGAGAAGTACAGGCCGACCTTGAGCCCGCGCTCGCGCAGTGCCTCCGTGTACCCGGTGACCAGATCGCGGCCCGCAGGTGTACGGGTGGCCACGGAGAGGTCGGAGTGGAGGGTGTCGTAGAGCGCCACCCCGTCGTGGTGCTTGGCCGTCAGCACCGCGTATCCGGCGCCCGCACGGGCGAAGAGATCGGCCCACTCCCGGGGGTCGTACCGCGAGGCGGTGAAACCGTGCAGCTGGTTCATATAGCGCTCGTAGGAGACCTGCCCGTTGTAGAAGGACCAGGACTCCGCCACACCGTCCACGGCATAGATCCCCCAGTGCACGAAGATCCCCAACTTGGCATCGCCGAACCATTTCTGCATCGCCACAAGGCACTCCCGCGTCCATCAGGCCCGGTGCGCGTCCTCGCGCACCCGTCACACCCGTCCTCCCACGCTAGGAGCCGGACCGGGGCGGGCGCGTGGGCCCGGTTCACCACTACTGGTAAATTCTCACCATGATCCCCATTCACCTGAGCGAGCCGCCCAGGGTCGCCGCCGTGGGGGTCGGTGTCCACGGGACGACCGCCGCGTGGGACGTCTTCCAACTGCCGGACCTGTGGCAGCTGCACCTGTACGGCTACGAAGGCCGGCTGACCGTTCGCGGCGAGGTCCACCCCATCCGGCCCGGCCATGTGAGCCTCGTGCCACCGGACACCCCGGTGGAGTTCCGGTACCGGGGGCGGTCCGAGCACCTCTTCGCGCATCTGTCGCTGCCGGGGACGGGCGACCCCTGCTCGGTGCC
Source organism: Streptomyces sp. NBC_01260 (assembly GCF_036226405.1). Classification (NCBI taxonomy): domain Bacteria; kingdom Bacillati; phylum Actinomycetota; class Actinomycetes; order Kitasatosporales; family Streptomycetaceae; genus Streptomyces; species Streptomyces sp. NBC_01260. The sequence continues at coordinate 8,400,135 of NZ_CP108464.1, forward strand.
GGTGATGCAGGACGCCGGGCCGCACGCCACATCTCTGTCCGAACTGTTCCGTCGCGCCATCGCCGCAGCGCCCGCCGCACCCGCCCAGGCATCGGCGGAGCTCTGGACAGCCCTGTGGCGGGTGGCCCGGCTGCCGCCCACCGTGAGCCGCTCCGTCCCGCACCCCGCTGTCACCGCCGCCGTCGCGTACATCGAGGCGCATCTGGCCCGCCCGCTGGCCGTACCGGACATCGCGAGTGCCGCCGGAGTCTCGCACAACCACCTGACCCGGCTGTTCCGGGCGGAACGCGGTGACACCCTCGTCGCCTACATCAGGCGCCGGCGGCTGGAACGGGCCGGGCATCTGCTCCGGGAGTCGACCCTCTCCATTCCCGCGGTCGCCGCCTCGGTGGGCATCACGGATCTGCAGGCCTTCAACAAGGCCTGCCGCCGCGAGCTCGGCGCCTCCCCACGAGCGGTACGGGCCGGGGCCGGATCCCGGTGAGTGAATGAACGTATTGAACGCAAGCGTTCGATACGCTGTCCGGCGATACCGCGACCTGCGGGGAGTCGCTCTCCGCGGCCGTCCGGCCTTGCCACAGGGGGAGCCCATGCGTCTGCATGTCGACCAGCGCCATGAGCGGGTACTCGAACTCGTCCGACAGCGCGGCAGCCTCCGGGTCGCCGAGCTGGCCTCCGAACTCGGCGTCTCCGCCGTGACCTTGAGACGGGACGTGGAGACGCTGGCGGCCCGGGGCAGCTTGCGGCGGCTGCATGGGGCCGTGGTGTGGCCGACGGACCGGCCCTCGGAAGCGGCGCGGATCCCGAGCGCCGACGGCGCGGTGATCGGAATGATCGTGCCGACCACCACCTTCGTCTTCGCCGACATCGTGCGGGGTGCCCGGGAGACCGTGGAGGCCCAGGGCGGCCGGCTGGTGCTGGGCATGTCGGGCTATGTGGACACCGAGGACCCGGTGCAGGCGGATCATCTTCTGGCCGGCGGCGCCGAGGGCCTGCTGATCGCACCCAGCTGGTTCGGCGGGGTGCCCGCCGACGGTCAGGAGAAGTGGCTGCTGGAATGCCCCGTCCCGGCCGTCCTGGTCGAGCGCTCGGCGCCGGCCGGCAACCCCGCCGCGGGACTCGACCGGGTGCGTACCGACCGGGCTCACGGCGCCGCGGAAGCGGTGGGCCACCTCGCCGGACTCGGGCACCGGGCCGTCGCCGCGGTGCTGCAGGAAGGGCCGCACGCCGCGCAGATCACCGCGGGATACCTGGCAGCCGTGGAATCACTCGGACTGATCCCCGTGCCCGGATCACCGGTCATCAGGGCGCACGGCGAGTACGACGAGATGGCGGAGTACCTCGTCGGCGCGGTCAGGAACCAGGGGGTCACCGCAGTCCTCGTCCACAGCGACGAGGACGCGATCGTGCTGGTGCCCCGGCTGCGGTCGCGCGGCGTCAACGTCCCCGCCGACCTGGCTCTCATCGCCTACGACGACGAGGTGGCCGGGCTGTCCGACGTACCGCTGACGGCCGTCGCACCGCCGAAGCGCGCGGTGGGCGAGCTGGCGGCGAAGCTGATCCTGCAGCGGCTGGCTGAGCGGGCGTCGGGAGCCACGCCGACGCCCCGCCAGCACCTCGAACTGTTGCCGGAACTGCGGGTACGGGAGTCCTGCGGTGCGGGCGAGGCGGCTCGGGGAGCACAGGACTAAGGGCTTGCAGAGGACGTAAAGAAATTCATTAGACAGACAAATCTCTGGTCTTGCCGTCGGTAAGGGCAGGCATCATTTTGTACGTGTGGCGACGCGTATAGGGTATGGAAATTTTATACGAGGGGGTAACCGTGAAATTTGTTGTCATTATTTCCGGCATTCTCGTCGTGGGCACCATTGCCTACATTGTTCACCTCTTCATTCGTGGCCATAAGATCGAGACGCACGGGCGGGACATTAAGGCCCTGGTGGAGGATGTTCGCCATGTCGGCACAAATGACAGCGGATCCTTCGAAATAGCATATCGTCTTTCATGGTGCGAGGGTGACGTGACGAGACGCGTGGATGGCCGGGATACTATTCCCGCCTCCCGCATGTCAAAGGTACGGAAGGGCTGCGAGGTTGATATCAAATACCTGGACGATGCTCATATTCTGTTTATTTTCGACACGTAGAAAATGCGGGAGGATTTCGAGCCGGTTCGATCCTCGACCCACTGTGAAGTCGTCCCGATCAACGGTCCCCGCTACCGGCTGAAGAACCGCCTCCAGGTCATTGAGAGCGAGACGGATGTGGCCTGACGGGTGGGGGCGAAGAAAGGTACGTAACTGGGGACCTGGGCCGTGATTGAAAAGTTCGGCATCGCCGGGATGGAATAGGCTCACTGCATGGTGCAGAGCAGTGCGGTAAACGTCGACGGGTATCTGGCCGAGGTTCCGGAGGAGCGCAGGGATGTCCTGACCAGGCTGCGGCAGTTGTGCCGGGCTGAGCTGAAGGGGTTCGACGAGGTCATGGCGCACGGCATGCCCGCGTACGAGCGGAACGGCGTCGCCGAGATCGCGTTCGCGAGTCAGAAGCAGTACATCTCCTTCTACCTCATGCGGAGCGATGTCCGGGAGGCGTTCGAGGGAAGGCTGGCCGGGCAGGACATGGGCAAGGGCTGTCTGCGGTTCCGTAAACCGGGGAGCATCGACTTCCGCCTGGTGCGAGACCTGCTGAGGGCCACTGCGACCGTCCCGGGCAAGATCTGCTGACAGCAGGGGCGCGGAAGTCTCCGCCCCACAACATGATCCGAACCAGGAACGCTCTCTATGTCCTCCCGGCGGGGCCCTGCCGGCGTCACCGCGTCAAGAGGCAGCGCACGCTCCCGATGCCCAGGACGGCGATGCCCCGCTTCAGGCCCACGGCGCGCCGATCTCCGATCCGAGTGACCGCAGTGGCCAGGTGCCGCACGCCGAACCGCGGAATCCAGGATTCCCCGGCCGGGTCCCACACCGCACCGGGAGCGGCGCGACCCGGGGCGCGGGCCGCGCCCATGGTGGTCAGCGGTCGCCGCCATCGGTATGAGGCCGGGAATCCACCCCGCACCATCGCTTGACCCCGCGCCTTCGGCTCGTGCAAGGTCGCCGGTCAGTGGCTCGGTCCCTCCTCCCCACTTCTCCGGTTGGAGCTTCCCCATGAACATCAGCCGTCGCACGATCATCGGCGCCGTCGGCGCCGCCGCGGCCCTCGGCGCAGCGAGCGGCACCGCGGCCGACGCGTCACCGGGACGATCCGCCGCCTCCCGCGCGCTGGCGCGGCTACTGCCCCACCACCACGACCAGGTCACCTTCCGCACCGTTCCCGCCAAGGACGGAGCCGACGCCTTCCGCGTCTCCGGGACAACCGGGCACATCACGGTCGAAGGCACTACTCCCGCCGTTCAACTCACCGGATTCCACCACTACCTGAGGTCCACCGCACACGCCCACTTCTCCTGGACGGGCGAACAGACCGCCCTTTCCCGGAAGCTGCCAGGTGTCACGGAGCCCCTGGTCAGAGCGGCGAACGTAGCCCACCGCTATGCCCTCAACGACACCAGCGACGGCTACACCGGCCCCTACCAGGGCTGGGACTACTGGGAGCACGAACTCGACGTCCTCGCCCTGCACGGCTACAACGAGGTCCTCGTCCACACCGGCGCGGACTCCGTCTACCACCGCACATTCATGGAACACGGCTACACCGACACCGAGATGCGCGCCTGGATCGCCGGGCCCGCCCACCAGCCGTGGTGGCTGCTGCAGAACATGTCGGCGTTCGGTGGCCCCGTCTCCTCGCAACTCCTTGACCGGCGACTCGCGTTGGGCAGGCGCATCGTGAACCGGCTGCGCGAACTGGGCATGACGCCGGTGCTCCCCGGTTACTTCGGTACGGTCCCGCCCGGCTTCGCCGACCGCAACCCGGGAGCCCACGTCGTGCCGCAGGGCGACTGGGTCGGCTTCACCCGCCCCGACTGGCTCGACCCGCGCACCGAGAGCTTCACCCGGCTCGCCGAGACCTTCTACCGAGTCCAGAGCGAGCTCCTCGGAGACTCCGACATGTACAAGGTCGACCTCCTGCACGAAGGCGGAGTACCGGGAGACGTCCCCGTCGGTGACGCCGCCCGCGCGGTGGAGAGCGCGCTGCGCACCGCGCATCCCGGTGCTGTCTGGAACATCCTCGGCTGGCAGACCAACCCGCGGCGCGAGATCATCGACGCCGTCGACAGGACGAAGCTGTTCATCGTCGACGGTCTCTCCGACCGGTTCCCGACGGTCACCGACCGCGAGAAGGACTGGGCGGGGACCCCGTACGCCTTCGGCTCGATCTGGAACTTCGGCGGCCACACCACCATGGGCGCCAACACCGCCGACTGGGCGGAGCTGTACGGGAAGTGGCGCACCAAGCAGGGAAGCGCGCTGGCCGGCATCGCCCTGATGCCCGAGGCTGCCGACAACAACCCTGCGGCGTTCGCGCTCTTCAGCGACCTGCCATGGACCGAGGGCCCACTGGAACTCACCACCTGGTTCGACCGGTGGGCGGTCCAGCGGTACGGAGCCCCCGACCGGCACGCCACCGCCGCCTGGGACACGCTCCGCCGCACCGCCTACGGCACAACCCGCCAAGACAGCTGGGCCGAAGGGCACGACGGCCTCTTCGGCGCGCGCCCCTCGCTCACCGCGTCCCACGGGGCGTCCTGGTCGCCCGCGGCGTTCCGCTACGACCCCGCCGAATTCGCTGCGGCGCTGCCCGAACTCCTCGCGGTCGCAACGCCACTGCGCAGGAGCACCGCGTACCGGTACGACCTGCTCGATGTCACCCGGCAGGTCATCTCGCACCGCAGCCGCGTACTGCTCCCCCTCATCAAGACGGCGTACGACACCGCGGACCGGCCGCGGTTCGCACGCCTCACCGATGAGTGGTTCGGCTGGATGGAACTCCTGGAGGACGCCGTGTCCACCGACTCCCGCCACCTCCTGGGCCGTTGGGTTGCCGACGCCCGCGCATGGGGTGCCACCGCGTCCGAGCGGGACCGGCTCGCACACGACGCGCTGTCGCTCCTCACCGTGTGGGGCGACCGCTCCGCCTCGGACCGCGGTGGACTGCACGACTACGCGAACCGCGAGTGGGCGGGTCTGGTCGGCGGCCTCTACACCCTCCGCTGGAAGACCTACTTCGACGAGTTGGCGGCGGCGCTGGCCGAGGACCGCGCGCCGGCGGCCGTCGACTGGTACGCGCTGGAGGACACCTGGGTGCGCACCCGCCGTCCGTACGCCACCAGGCCCTCCGGCGACATCGTCCGAGTCGCCCGCAAGGCCGCCGCGCTGGAACGGGACGCCGCCGCACGGGACGCCGCCGCGACGAGCTGACACCACCAGGTGCCCCGCCGGGGGCAGACACCTCCGCCGGCCGGAGAGCGGCGGCCCGCGGAGGTGGCGGAGCCCGGTGGCACCGGGGACCGTCAGGCCGTGCGGACCCTGACCCGGTGGGTCGCTCCGTAGCTGCCGCTCAGGTCGCCGAACGTGAGGGTGAGGGCGGAGCCGGTCCGGGCACCGGTGACCGCGGGGTCCTTGGAGAGAACGGACGCGACCGGCCGCTTCCAGGTGAGGGTCAGGCTCTTGACGCTGCGGGACGGGTCGGCCACCGAGACCGTCGCCGTACCGTCGCGCCTCTCCCGGATCTGTACGCTCACCGGTGCGTCGGCCGTGACCGTGCCGACCGTTCCTGAAGCCCAGAAGTTGATCCCGGTGAAACCGAGCGAGGGTACGCGGATGCCGTGCTGCCGGGAGGTGTTGGCGAGTATCCGCAGCCACAGCGGGTCGAGGGCGCGGGCGGCGGTGCGGAGCTCGCCGGCGCCGGGCATGAGGATGTACGCGTACGAGGCATCCCGCGGGTCCGTTCCGTGGTCCTGCCACAGAGTCAGATAGCGTCGGGTGAAGGGGGCAGGCGAACTGCCGGCGTTGATGTCCTTCCACGCGCCGGTGCGCTCCTCGCGCAGTGCGCTGATCCGGCTGCCGCCCGCCTGTGGGAAGACGTAGCCGGCGTGCCCCTGGATGTGCGCCCACCTGGTGTGTGTCCGCGTGGTGCTCCAGCCCTGGGCGGCCGGCTGCGGGATGCCGTTGAGGGTGAGTGCGGCGGTGCCCGATGCACCGAGGTTGCGGTTGTCGATCACCGTCTCGACCGCGGCGCCGTCGGCCGAGGTGATGCCCGCGCCGAGGCAGACGATCGAGTCGTCGAGCCAGAACCACGACTTCCGAGCGGTCATCGTGCTGTCGATGCCCCGCAGATGCTGCCCGGTGGTGCCGAACTCGCCGTCGGTGGTGCCGCCCACCCAGGTGGTGTCCGGCTTCGGATTGCCCCAGTTGCCGCCGAATCCGTCCGAGAGGAGCTTCTTCGAGACGGTGACGCCGGGCAGCCGGTACGGGTCGACGGTCGGCCAAAAGGTGTCCGAGTACTGCGCCAGACCGTGGTCGCCGCCCCACCAGGACAGCCAGCCCGACCCGGTGTGGTAGCCGCGGGCGTGCTCGCCGTTGCCGAACTCGTAGTGCGCGATGCGGGCGGAGGCCATGCTGACCGACGCGCCCCAGTCCCGGCGGCGGTGGGTGGCCCGGTCCATGTTGTGGAAGGTCCGGTGCTCGGCCGGCTCGGGCGACGCCTTGACCGTGTCGTCGTCGGCCAGCTTCTGCAACAAGGCCGTGTTGACCAGGCTCAGTTTCGGATTCCTGAGGGCGGGACCGTACGAGTCGCGTTGCAGCCAGCCCTTGACCATGGAGTTCCAGCGGGCCCGCTCCTCGGCGCTCGCGCCCCGGCCGACCAGGACGACCGAGGCCATCACGCTGTGCGCGCGGGTGTGGTCGTCCTGGGGCAGCTGGAAGGCGTCGGCCTCCGTCAGTCCGCGGCTGATGCCCCGGCTGGAGACGTTGTCCATCATCAGGCCGTTGTAGATGAAGGGCGCGATGGCCTTTTCGACGGTGTCGAGGAAGAGCTGACTGCCCGGGTCGTCGACCTGCCACGTCGAGTCCCGCAGCAGTGCGAACAGCCGGCCGAGGCCGTCGTGGAGCACCGCTCCGTAGCCCCCGATGTACGGGACGTCGGTGTGCTGGACGAACGAGCCGTCGGCGTAGAAGCCGTCGCCGGAGGTGACGTACGGGAAGACGGGGGACAGGGCGTCACGGCCCAGCGCGATCTTGGCGGCGCTGTCGCCGACGACACCGCGCAGGATGATCCCGCGGCACAGGTCGACCCGGTTGGCACCGGTGCTGGTCCCGGTGTACTTCGCCACGGCCGAGTCCGGCAGGAACCTGTCCACGGACCGGCAGTAGGTGGCCAGTTGCTCGGCCGACAGCTGGTCGTGGAGCAGCACGGCGGTGTCGAGGAGTGCCTGCGGGGAGCCGATCTGGAAGTTCCACCAGTTACCGAACGGTGCGGCGTCCGCGCTGTAGACGTCCGAGCAGAGGTGGTCCAGGCCGGTGACGACGGCGTCGCGCAGGGCCTGGTCCCCGGTGACCCCGGTACCCGGCTGGGCGTACGCCTGGGCCATGGTGCTCAGCCGCGTGAAGCTGTCGTTCATCCGGGCCGAGTAGCCGTACGACTCCTGGTCGGTGTCCGGGGACGGATCGGCGTAGCCGAGGCCGGGCCAGAGCGAGCCGGCGGCCGGAGCCATGGTGGCCCGGAGACCTGTCGCCTGGGTGCCGAGCGTGGCGAGCTTCGACCGGAAGGGTTCCGCGGTCGGGCTGAAGCCCTCACCGAGGATCAGCGTGCGCCACTTGGCGCGCAGGGCGGCGAATGCGTCGTCCGCCTCGGTGGCGGCCGGCGCCTGGGCGACGGGTGCGGCCGAGGCGGTGCCGGTCTCGGCCAGGCCGGCCGCGAGTGCGGTGCCGCCGGTGGCCGCGAGGAAGGTGCGGCGGGACCAGGGGGACGGGGGAGGGGGCGTCATGGGTGCTCCGGAGGCCGGGAGATGGACGGGAGAGCGTGGTGAAGTCAGCCGGTTTTTAACACGCATACGCTCAACCGCTCAATAGAACCGACGGAATTGATCGTTTCGATCGCTATGAGTGCCCGCTGTCCGGCCCGCTTTGTCGCGGACGCCGCCCTTCGTCTTGCCCTGCGCGAGGCGAACCGACCGCCGACCCGACCGCGGTGGGAGCCGGCCCGCAGAGGTCGGAGGCGGGCGAGGCGACTCCCGGCGCCGCCGCTGCCCGGGTCTCCTACAGCGCCACGATCGTCGCTTCGGTCGCCTTGACGCTGGTCCACACCGAAACCCCGTCGGCGAGGCCGAGTTCGGCCGCGGCCTGGGGGGTGATCTCGGCGACGAGATCCGGTGCCTGCGGTGAGGTGATGAGGACGCGCAGGCGGCTGCCGCTGGTGGTGATCTCCCGGACGGTGCCCGCCCAGATGTTGCGCGGACTGCCGCCCGGCTCGGTGCGGTGCACGGAGACGGCTTCGGGGGCGATGACCGCCAGTGCCGCCGTACCCGCCGGCAGCGGTTCCGCGATGACGAGGAGGCCGCCGTCGTGGAGCTGGAGTCCGTCGGCGGTCGCGGTGCCGGGCCAGGCGTTGCGCCCGAGCATCCGGGCGACCCAGGGGGAGTGGGGGTGCCGGGTGACCTCGCCGGGCGGGGCGTCCTGGAGGACGTGGCCCTCCTCCAGGACGAGGACGCGGTCGGCGAGGGAGACGGCCTCCACCGGGTCGTGTGTGACGATCAGGCAGACGCCGCCGAAGCCGTCGAGGTGGGTGCGCAGGGTGTGCCGCACATGTGCCCGGGTGGTCTGGTCGAGCGCGGCCAGCGGCTCATCGAGCAGCAGCAGCCGGGGCCGGGTGGCGAGCGCCCTGGCCAGGGCGATGCGCTGGGCCTGTCCGCCGGAGACCTGGGAGGGCTTGCGGGCGGCCAGATGCCCCACGCCGAGGCGGTCGAGCCATTGCTGGGCTCCACGGCGTGCCTCGGCGCGCGGCACGCCCTGGGCGCGCAGCCCGTAGGCGGTGTTCGCGAGTGCGCTGAGGTGGGGGAACAGTGCGCCGTCCTGGGGCACCCAGGCGACGCCGCGGCGGTGCGTGGGCAGGGCGCTGACGTCCAGCTCTCCCAGCCGCAGCGCGGCATGGGCGCGCGGGGTGAGCCCGAGTAGGGCACGCAGGAGGGTTGTCTTGCCCGCACCGTTGGGGCCGACGACAGCGATGGTGGTCCCGGCGTCGGCGTCGAGAGTGAGCTGGTTGAAGCCGGTGACCTCGGCGTGCAGCGGCCAGCTCTCCCGGTTGGCGCCGGGGTCGGCATCGCCCGGCAGCGCCGTTCGGATGTCCTTGGAGGGGTTGGAGGCCGGCTCATCGGCCGGGGCGCGCGGACCGGCCGCCGCGGCACTCGGGGTGCCGGTCCATCGTCCGCGCAGTCCGAGAAGGACGAGCATGGCGATAGCGAGCAGGAGCAGGGAGACCGAGGTGGCGGCCTCGGGGTTGTCCTGGAGGAGCAGGTAGACCTGGAGGGGCAGGGTCTGGGTGGTACCGGGGAGGTTTCCGGCGAAGGTGATGGTCGCGCCGAACTCGCCGAGCGCCCGCGCCCAGGTGAGTGCGGCTCCGGCGGCGAGACCGGGGGCGACCATCGGCAGGGTGACGGTGAAGAAGACCCGGATCGGCGAGGCCCCGAGGGAGGACGCCGTCTCCTCGTAACGGGGGCGCAGTCCGCCGAGTGCTCCTTCGAGGCTGATGACCAGGAACGGCATCGCGACGAAGGTCGCCGCCAGGACGGCGCCGGAGGTGTGGAAGGGCAGCGTGATGCCGAACGTGTCCTCCAGCCACGGCCCGAGCAGACCGCGGCGGCCGAAGGCGAGCAGCAGGGCGACACCGCCCACCGTGGGCGGCAACACCATCGGCAGGAGCACGAGGGAACGGACGAACGTCTTGCCGGGGAAGTCGGTACGGGCCAGCAGCCAGGCCAGCGGAACACCGAGAACGAGCGAGAGCCCGAGCGCCCAGAGGGAGACGAGCAGCGACAGCTTCAGTGCCTCGGTCGTCCCGGGGCTGGTCAGATGGTCTGCGAGCTCGCCCCATGAGGTGCGGGCGAGGATTCCGATCAGTGGCAGCAACAGAAAGCCGATGGCCAGCAGTGCGGGGATCGCCAGGGCGATCGGTGCGCGGGGGCCGGCGGCGCGGCTGCGAAGGCGTCTCATCGTGGTCCCTGAAGCTGGAAGTGCCGTGCGGGCGGCCAGGACCGAGGTCAGGCCGCCCGCACGGGGTGGTCACCGGTTACGGCTGCTGGAAGCCGGCGGCGGCGAGGATCTTCTGGGCCTCCGGGGTGGAGAGCCACTTCACGAACGTGTCCGCGGCTTCGCTGTTCTTGGTCGCCTTCAGGGTCGCAGCCGGGTAGGAGGCCACGGCGTTCTGGGCATCGGGGATGTCGATGGCGTCCACCTTGTCGGCCGCGGCGGCGACATCCGTCTTGTAGACGAGACCGGCGTCGGCCTCACCGAGTTCGACCTTGCTGAGGACGGAGCGGACGTCGAGCTCCTGGGAGACCGGCTTCACGTCGATCTTCTGGGCGTCCAGGATCTGCTTGCTGTAGCGGCCCACCGGGACCTCGGGGGCGGCGAGCACCACCTTCAGCTTGGTGTCCGAGAGATCCTTCAGGCTGTCGATCTTCTCCGGGTTGCCCTTGCCGGTGGCGATCACCAGGCGGTTCTTCGCGATGACGGTCGGCGTTCCGGTGTCGGACTTCAGCCCGTCCATCGTCTTGGTGTCCGCGGTGACCAGGGCGTCGGCGGGCGCCCCCTGCTTGACCTGGGCGGCGAGCTGCTGCGAGCCGGCGAAGGAGAACTTCACCTCGGTGCCGGGGTGCTCCTTCTCGTACGCCGCGCCGGCCGTCTTGAAGACGTCGGTGAGCGAGGCGGCGGCCAGCACCGTCAGGTTCGCCTTCGGCGCCCCGGATGCGGACGCGGTGGCGTCGGCGCCAGAGTCCTTCTTGTCGTTGTCGCTGCCACAGGCGGCCAGCGGGACGAGGAGAGCCGCCGTGAGGATCGCGGCTGCGGTACGGCGTCTGGTGAAGGCGAGGGGCATGAGGGTCGGAACTCCTTGGGAACGCGGTCGGCTGGTGCCGTCCGAGCGGATGGTGGTGAGCCGCGCCGGGGACGGGCGACGCCGCTTGGTGGAGCTGTGGGGCGGTGACTCAGGTGCGGTCGACGTGCACGCCGGTCGATATGACGCGAGTGGTGGTCACCCCGCTGCGACATCAGCCATGGCGTAGGACTGCATGTGCCACACAGTAGGCGTTTTGAGCTTGCATTTACAATGTGTAATGCGAAGGTCCATAGCAGATGCGTTGTCGTTCGGAGGAAGCTCCGAAGCGCTCGCCGCGTGGAAACGCCGAGGTGAGGGCGGTTCGCTGACCCGTTGTCCCCGTTTGCCGGGCGAGGTGGCGAATCTCCCTGGCGTCTGCGGCGGGCGGTCGGCCGGCTGAACCGGAAATGTCTACAGTGAGGAATGCAGACCGGGAAATACCTGGCATTTCACCCTGAATTCGAGGCGCTTCTCCATGAGCCTGAGTATTCGCAATCAGCTCCCCGGCACCGTCACCGCCGTCACCGCGGGCGAAGCGATGGCCACCGTCAAGGTCCGCCTGGTGGGCGGCCAGGAGATGACGGCCGCGATCACCCTCGAAGCCGCGAAGGAACTCGGGCTCACCGAGGGGAGCCCGGTCCGCGCGCTGATCAAGTCCACCGAGGTGTCCCTGGCGACCGGCACCGTCGAGGGCCTGAGCATCCGCAACCGGATCCCCGGCACCATCACCGATGTCGCCACCGGCGGCGCCATGGCGAGCGTCAGGATCTCCGTCGAGGGCGGCGAGCTGACCGCGGCGATCACCAAGGACGCCGTGACCGGTCTGCGACTCGCGTCGGGTACGTCCGTCACCGCACTGATCAAGTCGACGGAGGTCTCCCTCGCCGCGGCCTGAGCCGCGGACCGGGCCGGCGGCCGCGCGGACCCTCTCGCCTAGGCGCACCGGGCCGGCTGTACGGAGACCGGCCACGCCCCGACCCACACGTGCGAGATGGCGCTGATGTAGCGCGCGCCGCACCGGTCGGCGGGCACCACCAGCTGGCTGCCTGCCCCGTCCAGACCCCGGCCGTCCATCCGGGTGGCCAGGAGGACCGGGACATTGCCGAAGTCGGCGTCGACCTCCGCCCACGACAGCACCGTGTGGTGTCCGTCGCCGCCGGTGACCGCCACAAGGTAGCGGGACCGGTCCTTGCGCCTGCGGGCGTCGAACACCGGGTGGGCGTCGAGAACCACCTCGCGCAGCAGGGGCCCCTCGAAGCTGTGGTGCTGCGGGCCGTTGGTGGCGCAGTCGAAGACCACCTCGGCCCGGTGCTGCTCCCATCTGCTCCGCAGGTCCGCCACGGTCAGCGTGGCCGGACGCTCGACATCCCCGAGCAGGGCGAAGGGTGTGAGCAGCGGGGGAGGCGTGCGGGGTTGCGCGCTGAGTCGGCTCATGGGGATCCCCAAATCGGACGGCCCGCAGGGCGGCTGTCAGAAGGTATGCCCAGCGGTCGCCCCGCGAAATCGCGAGTACGAGGCAATGTCCGCCAAAAGCCTGGCGTTTGTGAACCGATACCACCGATACCGAGTGTTTCTGCCGCATCCCTGGGTCACTGACCGCCCGGTCGGGCGGACTGGGCGCGGGCCTGTTCGTTCAGCGCCAGCCAGACCCGGTCCCTGGTGAGGGGCAGTTGGGTGAACCGGATTCCGGTGGCGTCCCGCAGGGCGTTCGCGAACGCCGGCGCGACCGGGTTGAAGGGGCTCTCGCTCATCGACTTCGCCCCCAACGGGCCGATCGTGTCGACGGTTTCCATGAAGTGGACCTCCGTGCGGGGGATGTCCGCGTACTGCGGCAGCCGGTACTGGCGGAACGCGGCGGTGGTGACCTCGCCCCGGCCGTTCAGCCGGACGTTCTCGAAGAGCGTGGCCCCCAGGGCCTGGGCGATGCCGCCCTCGACCTGGCCCCGGCACTGCATCGGGTTCATGACCTTGCCCGCGTCCGCCGCGTGCACGCTGCGCAGAATCCTGATCTCGCCGGTCCCCGGGTCGACGGCGAGCCTGAACCACTGTGCGTTGAAGGCGACGGAACGCGGTGTCCCGCCGAAGTGGCCGTCCGCCGCGAGTTCCCGGCCGGCCGACTGTGCCGCCGCGTGCAGTTCCTTCAGCAGGATCCGCGTGCTCGGGTGCTCGACGGCGTCCTCCGCGAGGTGGCATTCGTCGCGGCGCACCCCGAGGTGCTGGGCCGCGAAGGTGAGGAGGGTCTCGGCGAGGGCCTGGGAGGCGCGGAGCGTCGCTTTGCCGGCCACCACGGTTCCGGTGGAGCCGAAGGCGCCGGTGTCGTGCTTCACGACATCGGTGTCGGACTGGCGCACGGCGATCCGGTCGACGGTGGTGCCCAGTTCGCCGGCCGCGATCTGCCGGTGGACCGTGGTGGTGCCGTTGCCGAACTCCGCTGTCCCCACGGCCAGATCCAGGGTTCCGTCCGGCAGAAGGCTGATCCGGGCGTCGGCGATGTGCCCGCCGGGCGGCCCGGTCGCGATCATGGACAGCGCGGAGCCTTCCCCCACGAGCCACCCCTCAGGCGCCGCGCCCGCCGGCTCGGCCTGCGCGCCGCGGACGATGCCCAGGCACTGGTCGAGGCCATAGCTGGCGATGTGCAGGTCCTCCTCCTCGCCGCCCGGACTGATCATGGCCTCACCCGGGCCGATGATGTTGCGTTCCCGGAACTCCAGGGGGTCCATGGCGAGCAGGCGGGCCAGTTCGTCCATGACCGACTCCATGGCGAAGACGACCTGCCCGAGCCCGTAGCCGCGGAACGCGCCCGCCGGGACGGCATGGGTGTAGACGGCGTACGCGTCCGCCTTCTTGTGCGGGGCACGGTAGACGGCCATCGACTCGCCGACGCTGTGGAACATCACGGCCGGCCCGTGGTTGCCGTACGCCCCGGTGTTGGAGACCACCCGCAGCTGGAGCGCGGTCAGGGTCCCGTCGTGACGCGCCCCGGCCTTGACCCGGACGGTGAACGGGTGCCGGGTGGTGGCCCCGTAGAACTGCTCGGCGCGGGTGTACTCAAGCTTCACCGGACGGTGCAGGCGCATCGCGGCGAGGACGACGATGTCCTCGACGATCATCTCCTGCTTGCCGCCGAAACCGCCTCCCACTCGCCCCGCCAGGACCCGCACCTTCTCCAGGGGCAGGTCGAACAGGGCGCAGAGTGCCCGCCGGGTGAGGAAGGGGGTCTGGGTGCTGGAGCGCACCACGACCCGCTCCGGCCTCTCCTGCGGCCGCTCGAACCAGGCGACCGCGCCGTGTGTCTCCAGGCTCGCGTGCTGGACCCGCTGGGTACGGAACGTCTCCTCGTACACCACGTCGGAGGCGGCGAAGCCCTCCTCGACCGAGCCGATCTCGCCGTGCGACTCGCCCACGACGTTGTCGAGCGGCCGGGCGATCCGGGCCGCTGCGCCGTCCTTGGCGTGCACGACCGGTGCGCCCGGCCGCATCGCCTCCTCCGGGTCGAGGACCGCGGGCAGCACCTCGTACGTCACCTCGACGCGCCGGCAGCCCTCCTCGGCCGCCGCCTCGCTGTCGGCGACGACCGCGGCGACCCGCTGGCCGACGAAGCGCACGGTGTCGTCCAGGACCAGGGTGTCGTCGGGGTCCTCGGTGGGGTGCTCGTGCCGGGCGGTGGAGTAGTGCCGTTCGGGGGCGTCGTGGTGCGTGAGCACCAGGTGCACCCCCGGCACGCGCACCGCGGCGGACGTGTCGACGCCGGTGATCCGGGCGTGCGCGTGCGGGGAGCGCAGCAGCTTCATGTGCAGGAGGCCGGGGACGTCGATGTCGAAGGTGTACCGGGCGGTCCCGGTCACCACCTGGGGGCCGGCCGGGGCGGGCAGGTTGCGGCCGACCGCCGCGCCGGCGCACGGGGCCTCGACATGCTTCACGCCGCGCACGGCGTCCTCGATGGCGCGGTAGCCGGTACAGCGGCACAGGTTTCCCTTGAACGCGCGCGGCAGATCACCGAGTTGCTCGTCGTCGAGGGCAGCCGTGGTCATCAGGTACCCGGCGGTGCAGAAACCGCACTGGAATCCCTGCGCGTCGAGGAACTTCTGCTGTACGGGGTGGAGTTCGCCGTCCGTGGCCAGGCCCTCCACCGTGGTCACCGACCGGCCCTGTGCCCGTACCGCCGGATAGAGGCAGCTGTGCACCGGCTCCCCGTCGACATGGACGGTGCAGGCCCCGCAGTCCCCCGCGTCGCAGCCCTTCTTCACCCCGAACCAGCCGTGTTCGCGCAGATAGGTGCGCAGGCACTGACCCGGCCGCGGTTCGGCGTCGAAGGGCTGCTCGTTGACATGGATCCCGAAACTCATCGTGCACCGTCCGTGGTCAGTTCGCGCCGCACTTCCTCGGCCAGCCGCAACGCCATGTGCCGCCGCCAGGCGGGCAGCCCGTGGATGTCGTCGAACCAGTCGGCGTCGCCGATGGCAGCCTCCAGGGCGCCCCGCAGGCCGGTGCGGTCCGGTGGCAGCGGGAACCAGAGCCGGAAGGGGCGGACGGTGGCCGCGGTGACCGTCACGGCCAGCGAGCCGTCCTGCTCGTCGAGCACCCCGATGACCAGCGCGCCGGACCGGCCCAGACCGTAGAGCGAGGCCTGCCGGAATGCGGTGCGCGAGGCCAGCGCCCTGGCGGGCAGCGTGACGGAGCGCAGCAACTCGCCCTCGCCCAGGTCCTTGCGCCCCGCGCCGAGGACGAAATCGGCCACCCGTACCCGGCGGAGCGAGCCGTCCTGCGCCTGGAGCAGGCACTCCCCGTCGAGGGCCGCGGTGAGCGAGATCATCGGCCCGGCCGGCAGGGCGTTGCAGAGGTTCCCGCCGACGGTGGCCATGTTCCAGATCTTGAACGAGGCGAGGAACGCCCGGCAGCACTGCTCGAACAGCGGCGCCGCCCGGACGCGGCTCCGCCTCCCGTGGCGGGACAGCTGGGCGATGGTGCAGGTCGCGGCGAACTCCACGGAACCGTCGTGGTGGTGCGTGACCGGCTCCCAGCCCATCCTGCTCAGGTCCACCAGCCGCCGCAGCCGGGGCTGGGGCTCGGAGAACAGGTAGGTGCCCCCTCCCAGCCAGGCGTCACCGGGCCTCCAGGGCTCGTGGGAACGGGCGTCACGCACGTCCCGCACGGTGTTGAGATCCATGTCGTTCTCCGCTCCGGCCGCTGCGTCGTCGGCCACCGAGAAGCTCAGTGAAGCAACGCGGCGGCCCCGCGCACGACTGGTGCACCACACGGAAATACACGAGTCCCCGCCCCGCGTCCTGGAGGATCGACCAAGAGGTGTATTGATCACTTCACCTGGCATTTACGATGACAGGACTCGCAATCGCCTCGTGAATGTGAGATGCCGGGCCCGGGCCCGGCAGTCGCGCAAGGAGCCAGACCATGCACGTCGAACACCTCCTCCAGCTCGAATCCCTCGGCCTCACCCTGCTCTGGGGCGAAGAGCCCCTGCCGGCCCGGGAGATCAGCGGGGTCACCGCCACCGACCTGGAGGACCCGACCCGCTTCCTCCAGCAGGGCGAGGTCGTTCTCAGCGGCCTGGTGTGGTGGCATCCGAACGATGAACCCGAGAAGGCTGCACGGTTCGTCAGCGCGCTCCGGACGGCCGGGGCCGTGGCCCTGCTCGCGGGCGAGGAAACGCACGGCGCCGTGCCCGATGTCCTCGTCGACGCCTGCCGGACCCACGGCGTCACCCTCATCGCCGTCCCCGCGAGCACCAGCTTCCGGGCCATCACCGAGGCGGTCTACCTCCGGCATTGGGGCGATCTCAGCCGCCGTCCCACCCATCACTACGCACTGCCCGAGAACGTACGCAACGAGCTCAGCGTCCTGCTGGCGGCCGGTGCGGACCCGGACACGCTGCTCGACCGCGCCTTCGCCCACCTGGGAACCCCGGCCGCGTACCTCCTCAGTGCGACAGGACGCACCCTCGCGCGCACTCCGTCGGCCCCGCCGCTGACCGCGCCACGGGGTGCGGAATGCCTGCGCAGGCCCACCGGAGCCACGCTGCGCATCGAGTCGGACGGATCCCCCTACGACGTCTGGCACCTGCATGTCCCCGACACAGCAGGGGCGCCGCCCCGTGTGCTGCACGAAATAGCCGACGTCCTCGCCCAGCACCGGCACCGCACCGCCCCCGGAGAGAAAGCGGCACGCCGCAAGGGCGACGACCTCGTCTCGCTGATCAGCGCCCCGCACACCGACGGGACATCACTGCGCCTCGCACTCCACGGCTGCGGCCTCTTCGACCGGGGCCCCTACCAGGTCATCACGGCGCGGCCGGCCCATGAGGACGACGCGAGCGCGGCGGCGGACGCCCTGACCGAGGCCCTGCACCACGACCCCGGCCGCCCCTTCGCCGTGGGCAGGCTCGCGGGAGGTACGGCCGTGGCCGTCGTCCAGGGCGAACCGGGAGACAGCGAAGGCCGGTTGCGCGCCCTGTGGCCCGTCCTGGACGGCTGCCGCCCCGGCGCGGCACTCCACGGCGGGGTGGGCGCGGAGGTCGCCGGTCCCGAGGGCCTGCACGGCAGTCTCGTGCAGGCGCGCTACGCCCTGACGGCATCCCGCGCCACGGAACCCGCGGCGGCCCGGCTGACCTCCATGGACGGCCTCACCACCCTGCACTCGCTGCTCGCCGGACTCCCCGAGGAGGTGCGCGAGGTCTTCAGCGCCCGGACCCTGGGCCCGCTGACTGACGAGGACGGAGCCTCGCAGCGCATGATGCTGCACACCCTGGAAGTCTTCCTCGCGCACAACTGCTCCTGGGCGCGCGTCGCGGAAGCCCTTCACCTCCATGTCAACACGGTTCACTACCGTGTCCGGCGCATCGAGCAGCTCACCGGTCGCGACCTGTCGCGCCTCGATCACCGCCTCGATCTTCAGGCCGCTCTGATGTGCCGCTGACCGCGGTCGCCAGGGCTCAGTCCCGGCCGCCCGGCCGGTCGATGTGCACGTTCGTCGACTTCACCCGTGCCGTGGCCATGACCCCGACCTCCAGGCCGAGTTCATCGACGGACTCGCGGCTGATCAGTGACACCAGCCGGTGCGGACCCGACTGGATCTCCACCTGTGCCACGACGTCGTCGGCCGTCACCGAGATGACGATCCCGGCGAACGAGTTCCGTACCGACGTCAGCACCTCCCCGGGAACCGGATGCAGCCCCGCGGCACGCTCCGTGGCGAAGCCGGCGAGGCTGACACCGTCGATCACCCGGTTTCCGGAGCCGCCCCGGTCCATCGCGAGGTGACCGCCGTCGGCCCAGCGGCGAACGGTCTCGGGACTCACGGCCAGCAGCTCCGCGGCCTGGCCAATGCTGTACGAAGGCACCCCCGCACTCTAGGCCAACGCCGGGCGCCTCCCGCGCACCGCCGGCCCGCACACCGCCGGTTCCGGGACGCCGCGCCGACGGTCCGCCCGGGTCCTTCGGGCTCAGGCCCGCCTGTCCTGCGGTGAACCCGGCTCCGGCGCATCCGCCGCGCCCTCGTCCTGCGCCGGCCGGTCCCTGCCGGATGCCCCCGCCCGCAGCCCGTCCATCACAAGGTCCAGCAGCCGGGCGGCGCGCGGCGGCCAGTCGCTGTGCGGGTCGATCTGCCAGAGCCCGGCGATGGCGAGCAGGAAGTCCTCTGCGGTCAGCCCGGAACGGATGGCGCCGGCCTTCTCGTTGGCGTCCAGCAGAAGGGTGACGGCCCGGGTCACCGGGCCATGGCCCAGCCGGGCCAGGCCGCCGTGCCGACTGACCGTCGTGCGCAGCGCCTCGGCCAGACCGGCCTTGGCCATGGCGAACTGCGCGAGCCGGTCCATCCACTCCCGCAGGGCCCGGTCGGGATCACGGGTCAGGAGCAACTGGGCGGCGGTGTCGGCGACCTGCTGCATCTCGTAGCGGTAGACCTCCAGGACGAGCGCCTCGCGGTTGGGGAAGTTGCGGTAGAACGTCCCCTGCCCGACGCAGGCCTTCTTCGCTATCACGCTCACCGGGGCGTCCGCGGTCCGCGTCAGCTCGGCCAGCGCGACTTCCAGGATGCGCTCGCGATTGCGCTGTGCGTCCGGACGCAGCGGGGTGCTCTTCTCCTCCTGCACGGGGACTCCTTCCGGGCCCACGGCCGTGGCCACTCTTGATAAGCGGACAGCTGTCCACTACGTTCGATCACTGGTGGACAGCTGTCCGCTTAGCCCTACCTTAGCGGCAGATCCAGCCAGTACGGCCGACCGGTACCCCCGCTCCCACCTGTGCAGATTCACTCGTATCGCCTCTCTCCCCTCCCGGGCCGTCCGCCGGGACCGTCTCGTTCGACGCGCATCAGTAATGCGAAAGAAGGCTGATCATGGGCCCATCGACGTCCAGTGCCATCACCCTGAACATCAATGGCGAAAAGTACACCCTGCCCGTCGACCACCGCACCACCCTGCTCGACGCCCTGCGCGAGCACCTCGATCTGACCGGCACCAAGAAGGGCTGTGACCAGGGCCAGTGCGGCGCCTGCACGGTACTGCTCGACGGGCGCAGGGCCGTGGCCTGCCTGCAGCTCGCGGTCGCGGCACAGGGGCGCGCGGTCACCACCATCGAAGGAGTGGCCGACGGCGACCGACTGCACCCGGTCCAGCAGGCCTTCCTCGACCTCGACGGCTATCAGTGCGGCTACTGCACCCCGGGGCAGATCTGTTCGGCCCTCGCGGTGATCGAGGAACACGCGGCGGGCTGGCCGAGCGCCGTGACCGACGATGTACGGCCGGAGGCGGGGGCGCCCGCGCTCACCGCCGAAGAGATCCGCGAGCGGATGAGCGGCAACCTGTGCCGCTGCGGCGCCTACGTGTCGATCGTGCAGGCGGTCGCGCGGGCGGCCGAGGCCTCCGCGGCCGAGGCCGCCACGTTCCAGGACAAGGAGCCGGTGGCATGAGGGAATTCGGCTACGAGCGCGTCTTCGACGTCTCCGGGGCGGTCGCACTGCTCGGCACGGACCCGGAGGCCAGGTTCCTCGGCGGCGGCACCAACCTCGTCGACCTGATGAAGGCAGGCGTGGAGCGGCCCGCACTTCTCGTCGACGTGCGGGAACTTCCACTGGACACCGTCGAGTTCGCACCGGACAGCGGCCTGCGCCTCGGCGCGACCGTCACCAACAGCGATCTCGCCGCCCACGCCGAGGTACGGCGTCACTACCCGGCACTGGCGCAGGCGCTCCTGGCCGGTGCCTCCGGACAGCTGCGCAACATGGCCACGGTCGGCGGGAATCTGCTCCAGCGGACCCGCTGCGGCTACTTCAGCGACCTCGCCAAGCCGTGCAACAAGCGTGTCCCCGGCAGCGGTTGCCCGGCCATCGCGGGCGAGCACCACAACCACGCGATCCTCGGCGCCTCCGAGCACTGCGTGGCGACCCACCCCTCGGACATGGCGGTCGCGCTCGCGGCCTTCGACGCCGTCGTCTCGTACGAGACGGCCGACGGGCCCGGCGAGCTGCCGGTCGCCGAGTTCTATCTGCCGGTGGGCGACACCCCGCACATCGAGACCGCCCTGCCGCCCGGCGCCCTCGTCACCGGCATCACTCTGCCGCCGGCCGCGGTCGCCGCGCACTCCCGCTACCGGAAGGTGCGCGAGCGCGCCTCGTACGCCTTCGCGGTCGGTTCGATCGCCGCCGCGCTCGACGTCCAGGACGGCGTCGTACGCGACGTGCGCCTCGCGTTCGGGGCGGTCGCGTCCCGGCCGTGGCGGGCCCGTGCGGCCGAGCGGGCACTGACCGGCGGACCGGCGAGTGCCGAGGCGTACGCCGCCGCGGCGGACGCCGAACTGGCGGCCGCCCGGACGCTCCCGGAGAACGGATACAAGGTGACGTTGATGCGCAACCTGGTCGTGGCCGTGCTCACCGAACTCGCCGAGGAGGCCGCCCGATGACCACGACGACCGACAGCGCGGCATTCACCGGGGCCGTCGGCTCCGGCCGCACCCGGGTGGAGGGCCGCGACAAGGTCACCGGAGCGGCCCGCTACGCCGGCGAGATCCCCTTCGCGGAACTCGCCCATGGCTGGCTGGTGCTCTCGACCGTGGCCCGCGGCCGGGTCCGCCCGGTGGAGGACGCAGCCGTCCTGGCCATGCCCGGAGTCCTCGCCGTGCTGCACCACGGGAACGCTCCGCGCGTCGACACCGGCTACGTCGGCATGCTGGGACGGCCCAACCCGGTCGTCGGGCTCTTCCAGCACGACCGGGTGCCCTTCGTGGGCTGGCCGGTGGCGCTCGTCGTGGCCGAGACGTCCGAACAGGCCCGGGAGGCGGCCGAGACGCTGGTCGTCCGCTACGACCAGGAGCCGCACGACGTGGCGTTCGTCGCCGGGCACCCCGGCGCGTACACGCCGCACAACACCACGATGGCCGACGCCGAGACGTCGAAGGGCGACATGGAGGCCGAGCTCCAGGCAGCCGCCTTCGTCGTGGACGAGGAGTACGCCACCCCGGAGGAGCACCACAGCTCGATGGAGCCGCACGCGGCGACGGCTCGCTGGGACGGCGGCCGCCTCGACATCGTCGACTCCAACCAGGGCAGCAGCTGGGTGGCCGCTGAGCTCGCACAGCTCTTCTCTCTCGACCCGTCCTCCGTACGGGTGCGCTCCGAGCATGTCGGCGGGGCCTTCGGATCAAAGGGACTGAGCCCTCATCAGGTGGCCGCCGTCATGGCGACGACCGTCCTCCACCGGCCCGTACGCGTCGTACTGACCCGGCGCCAGATGTTCTCGCTCGTCGGGTTCCGCAGCCCCACGGCACAGCTGATCAGGCTCGCCGCCGACGCGGACGGCCGGCTGCGCGCGTTCGACCACCGGTCGCAGAGCCTGACGTCGACCGTGTACGAGTTCGTCGAGACGAGCGCCGAGCTGGGGCGCGTCCTGTACGACGCCGACGCTCATCACACCCTGCACACACTGGTACGGCTCGACGTGCCGACCCCGACCTGGATGCGCGCACCGGGTGAGGCGCCGGGATCCTTCGCCGTCGAATCGGCGCTCGACGAGCTGGCCGAGAAGTGCGGCGTGGACCCGATCGCGCTGCGCACACGCAATGAACCCGCGGTGGGGCCCGTGTCGGGGCTGCCGTTCAGCAGCCGCAATGTGCTCGCCTGTTTCGAGGAGGGTGCCCGCCGGTTCGGCTGGGCGGACCGGGACCCGCGTCCCGGCCTGCGCCGGGAGGGGCGCTGGCTGATCGGGACCGGAACGGCCGCGGCCACCTACCCCTCGGGGGTCGGCCCGTCCACCGCGGCCGTGACCGCTGAGCCGGACGGAAGCTTCACCGTACGGATCAACGCGGCGGACATCGGGACCGGCGCCAGGACCGCGATGAACCTGGTCGCCGCGGACGCGCTCGAGGTGGACCCGGACCGCATCCTGATGCGTATCGGGGACAGCGATCTGGGCCCGGCGATGATCGCCGGCGGCTCGACGGGCACCCGCTCCTGGGCCTGGGCGGTAAAGCTGGCGGCGGGCGAGCTGCGGGATCGGCTGGCGCTGGGCGGAGGCATTCCGCCGGAGGGAATCACCGCCAGGTCGAACACCGCCGAGGCCATCGGCGCCCTCGCGAAGATGGAACGGCACTCCTTCGGAGCGCAGTTCGCCGAGGCCGCGGTGGATGTCACCACCGGCGAGGTGCGGGTACGCAGGCTGCTCGGCATCTACGCCGCAGGCACCATCGTCAACCCGCTCACCGCCCGGAGCCAGTTCATCGGCGGAATGACCTGGGGGCTGTCCATGGCCCTGCACGAGGAGGCGATCAGGGACCGGGCCTCCGGCGGCCATGTCGGCGCCGACCTCGCCGGCTATCACTTCGCAGCCCACGCCGACGTGCCGGTCATCGAGGCGGACTGGGTGGAGGACCATGTGCCCGGCGACCCCGTCGGGATCAAGGGCATCGGTGAGATCGGCGTCGTCGGCGTCGCCGCCGCGATCGCCAACGCGGTGTGGCACGCCACCGGCGTACGCCACCGGGAGCTGCCGATCCGTCCCGACCGTGTCCTGCGTGCGGCGGAGGAAGCCCGGCGGGCGGCGGCGGGGGAAGCTCCGAGTGCTTGACATAGCGGACGCCCTGCGCCGCTGGTTCGAGGAGGGCCGGGACTTCGCGGTCGCCACCGTCGTGGCCGTCGGCGGCAGCGCACCGCGCGGTCCCGGCGCCGCCCTGGCCGTCGACAGCGACGGCACCGTCATCGGCTCCGTCTCCGGCGGCTGCGTGGAAGGGGCGGTGTACGAGCTGTGCGTCCAGGCGCTCCTGGACGGACGGACAGCGCGCGAGCGGTTCGGCTACAGCGACGAGGACGCCTTCGCGGTGGGGCTCACCTGCGGCGGCGTCATCGAGGTCCTGGTGACACCGGTGCGCTCGGCAGCGCCGGTGTTCCGGGCGGCGGTGTCGGCCGCGGACCGGGGGGCGTCCGCGGCGCTCGCCCGGGTGGCCCGGGGACCGGGCGAACTGCTCGGCAGGGCGCTGCTCGTGCGCGCCGACGGCTCGTACGAGGGCGGCCTCGGCGGACATCCGGAGCTCGAACGGGCGGCGGTGGCGCAGGCCCGCGCGATGCTGGACACCGGCCGCACCGGCACGGTCGAGATCGCCGAGGACGGCTCGCACTGTCCCGGCGGCGTCACGCTGTTCGTGGAGTCGAGTGTGCCGCCGCCCCGGATGATCGTCTTCGGCGCCGTGGACTTCGCCACGGCGCTGGTGCGGGCGGGCAAGTTCCTCGGCTACCACGTGACCGTGTGCGACGCCCGGCCGGTCTTCGCCACCCGCGCCCGTTTCCCCGAGGCCGACGACCTCGTGGTCGACTGGCCGCACCGATATCTGCGCGACACCGCGACCGACGGACGAACCGTGCTGTGCGTGCTCACCCACGACGCGAAGTTCGACGTTCCGCTGCTGGAGACGGCCCTGCGGCTGCCGGCCGCGTACGTCGGCGCGATGGGCTCGCGCCGCACCCATGAGGACCGCGACCGGCGGCTGCGCGAAGTCGGGCTCACCGAAGACGAGTTGGCCCGTCTGCGCTCCCCGATCGGCCTCGACCTCGGCGCCCGCACGCCGCAGGAGACCGCGCTGTCCATCGCCGCGGAGATCGTCGCCGCGCGCCGGGGCGGATCGGGGGCGCCGCTGACCGGCTCGGGTACGCCCATCCACCACGACGACGGGCGGCAGGAGGGCGGGTCCCGCTCCTCGGCGGCGGCGTGACCTGGACCGGCCACGCCGCCCGCCGTCCGTTCCTGGATACGGCGCACGATGGCCGAGTCCGAGGCGATCGCCTCGACACAGCCCCGGTTGCCGCAGTGGCAGAGCGGCCCCCGCGGGACGGCGTCCTCGACGAAGTACCCGGTCCCCGGCAACGGGCGCACGGCCCTGGTCACCGCGGGCCGAGGACAACCCGGTCCTGGGGGGCGGTCTCCACCCGGGAGAGCGGCCCTTGGGACAGGGCTGTGGTGAACACCGGAGAGGCAGCCGGCGTGGGCGCCGGGAACGTCTCGACGAGGTTGGCCGATGACCTGGCCGGAAACGTGAGCCAAGTTAATTTCCTCTGTCAAGAAAAAAAGTCAGCCCGACCGGGCTTCGCGCCGGCGGCCCGGAACCGCCAGGAACGGGTGCGCGGGGCGGGGGTGACATGTGATCGGACGGGGCGGTTGTCTGTGTGCCGCCTGACCGTGTGGCGCCTTGTCCGGTGGCGCGGCGGCTGTCGCGGCGCCACCGGTTCGTGCGTGGGCCGGGTTCAATTCGTGTCCGGGCGAACCGGGTTGAGCGGGCGCCGGGCTTTTGGCCGAGCCTTCATCGCTGCGGAATCCCCTGTACCAGGCAGGGCTTCGGGGTTCCCTGAGTGTGGGCATGGGCATGTCACCTCATGACTCGGCCCGACACGCTTCGACCAGGAGGAAGCAGTGAAGAACAGACGACGGATCCGCAAGGTGTCACTCGTGCTGGCCGCGGCCGGGGTGTTGGTCCTGGCCTCGCCGGGCAGTGCCTTCGCGGACGTGCCGGGTGCTCTGCCCGCGAACGCGGACGGACTGGAGCAGACCTTCCAGCCGGCTTACGACTACGACGGCGACGGCTGCTATCCGACCCCCGCCATCGGCCCCGACGGCACCATCGCCCCCGGGCTGAAGACCACCGGCGCCGTCAACGGCAGCTGCCACGACTCCTGGGACCTGGACAACACCAACGGCTACGCGCGCTCCAAGTGCAACAACGGCTGGTGCGCCATCATTTACGGCCTCTACTTCGAGAAGGACCAGGCCGTGGCCGGGAGCGGTCTCGGCGGGCATCGCCACGACTGGGAGCACGTCGTGGTCTGGGTGCAGGGCAACGAGGCGAAGTACGTCTCCACCTCGGCCCACGGCGGATTCAGCGTCTACGGCCGTGACCGGATCCAGTGGGACGGCACCCACCCCAAGGCCGTCTATCACAAGGACGGGATCGGTACGCACTGCTTCCGTCCCGCGACGTCGGGCGACGAGCCGCCTGAGAACCACTACCACCAGTGGCAGTTCCCCGACCTGGTTGGCTGGAACGGATACCCCGAAGGCATCCGGGACAAGTTGGTGCAGGCCGACTTCGGCAGCGCCGTCTTCGGCCTGAAGGACGGAAACTTCGCCGCTCACCTGGCAAAGGCGATGCCCGCAGGCATCCCCTTCGACCCCAACGCCTGACGGGGACGAGGCGTGCGGCGGGGCGCGGCGGGCGCCGGTCAGCGTGCCGCCGCCCCGGCCGGCCGGCCGGGAAGCGGGGCGAAGACGCGGTGGGCCGCCATCGCAGCGCCGCCGCGCGCCCATGTCTCGAACGACAGTGGCCGCACGAGGAGTTCACATCCGGCGGCGGCGCCGAAGGCCTGGTCGGCGAAGGCCCGGCGGATCTCGTCGGCGAACAGGTCGTACGCCGCCACGCCCTCGCCGGAGATGATGATGCGCTCCGGGCCGAAGAGGTTGGCCACCGAGGCGATGCCCAGACCCAGCGCCCGCCCCGCCCGGGTGAAGACGGCGCGAGCCGTGGCATCCCCGGACCGAGCCAGGCGCACGGCGTCGGCGAGGGACAGATCCGCGTCCCCTCTCTGTTCCTGCACCTGGTCGACAATGGCCTGCGTCGACGCGACGGCCTCGATGCAGCCGGTGTTGCCGCAGGTGCAGACCCGGTCGGCATCGCCGACGGGGAGATGTCCCAGTTCGCCCGAGACCCCGAACGCGCCCGAGAGCACCCGGCCGTGGACGGACATCCCGCATCCCACCCCCGCGCCGACCGTGACCAGGGCGAACGAGGAGAGCCCGACCCCGGCGCCGAACCACTGCTCGGCGACGGTGAGGGCCCGTACGTCGTTCTCGATCACCGCCGGAATGCCGGTGGCCTCCTCGACCAGTGCGGCGAGCCGTACTCCGTGCCAGTCCAGGAAGGGCGAGTACCGGACCGTGCCGCTCGGGCCGTCCACATCGCCGGAGACCGTCACGCCGATGCTGTGCGCCGCGGGGCCGGACTCGCCCTCCCCGTGTCCGGCCCGTCCGGACAGCGTGCCGACCAGCCGGGCGACGGCCCTGACCACCGTGCCGACATCCCGGGCGCGGAGCGGGGTCCGGTGGGTGGTCAGCGGTGCGGCCGTGAGGTCGACGAGCATCCCGATCAGCTCGTCCGACGTGATCTTGATTCCGATGAACCTGGCCCGCTCGGGCCGTACCGCCACCAGTGTGGCCGGGCGGCCGGGCTGCCGGTCACCGGACGGGCCGAGCTCGGTGATCCAGCCGTCGTCGAGCAGCGGTGCCGAGGCCTTGGTGACGGCTCCGGAGGAGAGTCCGGTGCGGCGTCCGAGCTCCGCCCGTGTCAACGGGCCCTGAGTCAGCAGGGCCTGGAGGACAAGGGCTGCGGACGGTGGCTGTCGGGAGAGGTTCACCCCGCGGAGGTTACCTTCTGGCCGAAAGCAAGGGGGTGGGTCCGAGGCGGTGGAGCGACCCGGAGCGGGAACGGACCCTCGGATCGGTGCTGAATATATTGACGATGGAAGGAAATGATCGTTACAGTCGCCGCGCTTTCGCCGAAGGCGACAGGCATCGGCCGGATCACCCTGAAGCAGCTGTCACGAGGAGTGTGTCGTGGTGCAGTTCGTGAACCGTCCGTCGGGGTAGGACCGGTGCGATTCCGGTCCTCGGCAGGGGACCGGTGGCACGGGGGCGCCGACGCGGAGCCACGCACCCACCTCCTGGTTTCGAGAGGACACGCCATGACCCGCATCACCACCCGGATCGCGCACCTGCGCGCGGCCGGGGTGAGTTTCGTCGTCGAACTCCGCGCTCCGCTGCCCCGTGTCCTGCACTGGGGTGAAGACCTCGGTGAGCTGACCGGCGACGGTCTCGCTGCCCTCGGGCTGACGGCGGACGCCGCCGTGCTCCGCAGCGCACCCGACGAACCACAGCAGTTCACCGTCTGGCCCACCGAGGCCGACGGCTGGCTGGGCACCCCCGCCCACCAGGGTCACCGGGCCGGGACGGCCACCGCGCCCCGGGTCGCGATGACCGGCGCCGAGGAGCGCCCCGGCGAACTGGTCATCGCCCTCCATGACGCGGACGCCGCCCTCGACATCACCCTCACCTACCGGCTGGACCCGTCCGGCGTGCTGGGGGTGCGCACCAGCGTGTCGTGTCCGGCCGATGCCGATGCCGATGCCGATGCCGACGTCGCCGGCCTCGTCCCGTACGACCTCGCCGCCACCACCGTGCTGCTCCCGCTGCCGAACCGGGCCCAGGAGATCCTGGACTTCTCCGGGAAGTGGTGCCGCGAACGCTCGCCGCAGCGTGGCCGGCTGGCGTTCGCCGGCCATGTCCGCGAGGTGCGCCGGGGCAAGCCCGGACCGGACGCGCCGCATCTCCTGACGGTCGGTGTGCCCGGGTTCGGGTTCCGTACGGGCGAGGTCTGGGCCCTGCACGTGGGGTGGAGCGGCAACCAGCGCTGGCTCGCCGAGCGGCTGCCCGAGGGCGCGGGGGTGCACGGGGGAGTCCTCGGCGGCGGCGAGCTGCTGGCGCCCGGCGAGATCCGGCTGGCCCCGGGCGGCCGGTACGACTCGCCCGAGTGCTTCTTCGCCTGGTCCGGGGAGGGCCTGGACGGACTGGCCGGGCGCTTCCACACGATGCTCCGCGCCCGCCCCGGGCATCCGTCCACGCCGCGTCCGCTGACCCTGAACACCTGGGAGGCGGTCTATTTCGACCACCGCCCCGAACGGCTCCTGGCGCTGGCCGACGACGCCGCCGCCGTCGGGGTGGAACGCCTGGTCCTGGACGATGGCTGGTTCCTCGGCCGCCGGGACGACACGGCGGGACTCGGCGACTGGACGGTGGACCCGCAGATGTGGCCCGAGGGGCTGACGCCGCTGGTGGACCGGGTGCACGCCCACGGGATGCAGTTCGGGCTCTGGGTGGAACCGGAGATGGTGAACCTCGACTCGCGGATGGCCCGGGAGCACCCCGAGTGGATTCTCGGCCCGTCCGCGGGAGTGGGGCCGAGCTCGCGTCATCAGTACGCGGTGAACGTCGCCGACGAGCACGCGTTCGCCCACCTGCTGGAGCGACTGGACGCCCTCGTCACCGAGTACGGCATCGACTACCTGAAGTGGGATCACAACCGGGACCTGCACGAAGCGGTGCAGCGCGGTGCGCACGGCGCCGACCGGCCCGGTGTGCACGCCCAGACGGCGGCCCTCTACCGGCTGATGGACGCGCTGAGGTCGCGCCATCCCGCGCTGGAGATCGAGTCGTGCTCCAGCGGCGGCGGACGCGTCGACCTCGGCGTCCTCGCCCGTACGGACCGGGTCTGGGCATCGGACTGCAACGACCCGTTGGAGCGCCAGTCGATCCAGCGCTGGACCGCCCAGCTGCTGCCGCCCGAGCTCGTCGGCGCCCATGTCGGAGGCCCGCGCAGTCATACGACGGGGCGGGTCGCCGACGACTCGTTCCGGCTGATCACCGCATTGTTCGGCCACGCGGGCATCGAGGACGACCTGACCGCGCGCACCCCGGCGCAGCGCGCGGCGCTGGGCCGGTGGGCGGCGCTGTACAAGGAGTTGCGCGGGCTGCTGCACGGCGGACAGGTCGTCAGGGCGGACCTCGGCGACGAGGCGACGCAACTGCACGGCGTGGTCGCGCCGGACGGCGGCGCGGCGCTGTACTGCTGGGCACGGACGGAGACCTCGGTGGCGGGTCAGTCGGGCCGCGTCCGCCTCCCCGGCCTCACCCCCGGCCGGTCTTACCGGGTCCGGATCCGTACGGAGGCGGGGCTGCCGGCCCTCCACCAGGTCACCGGTCCCCTCTGGTGCACGGCGGCACTCGACGGCTGGGTGCCGATGCCGGGCGCCGTACTGACCGGCGCGGGGCTGCCGATGCCGACGCTCAATCCCGGGCAGGCCCTGCTGATCGAGATCGCGGCCCAGGTGCCCGCGAACTGACCGGCGGCACACCGGTCCGGCCCGACGCGTGCCGGGCCGGTGTGCCGCCGGGCGGCGTCACGGGCTCGCCGCGTCGTAGCCGTAGCTCAGCGGGCCCTCGCCTGCGGGCAGGCCGAGCCGGTAGACGTACAGGGCCTCGGCCCGGACGCCACCCGGTGCGGCCTCCACCTCGCAGGGGCGGGTGACCTGTACGACGGGCGGCCGGTCGGTGACGCGCAGGCGCAGGCCGTGGGCGGGGCCCCCGACGAGTACCGCGTGCTCCTCAGGTGTCGTGCAATCGGTATCCATGCCCATACTTTAAAGGTTGCGCAATAAAAGAACTGTGCTCATGTCCCGACCCGGCTCACCGCACGCCGGGTTCACATCGCCGGGACCCGTACGTACCGTTCGGTGATGTGCAGGTCGGCCTCGATCCGGTCAGCGGCCGAGCGGAGTTGGGGCAGCACATCCGCGACGCACTCCCGCACGCTGCGGCTGCCGCTGTGCATCGCCACGTTGACCGCCGCCACGACCGCGCCGCGGCGGTCGTGAAGGGGGACGGAGACCGAGCGCAGCCCCACCTCCAACTCCTCGTCCACCAGCGCGTATCCCTCCTCGCGGACGCGGTCCAGGGCCGCGCCGAGCAGGCCGGTCCGGGTGACCGTGAACGGGGTGAGGGCCCGCGGTTCGGCCCGGGTGAGCCGGATTTCGCGTTCGGCCGGCGGCAGCGCCGCGAGCAGGACCCGCCCCATGGAGGTCGCATGGGCGGGGAAGCGCGTCCCCACGGTGATGTTGACGCTCATGATGCGGCGGGTCGCGACGCGAGCGGTGTACTGGACGTCGTCGCCGACGAGGACCGCCAACGAGGCCGAGTCCTGGACCCGGTGTGTCAGCGCGGCGAGATGGGGCTGCGCGATCTGCGGCAGGGTCACCCGGGACAACGGGGGGTAGCCGAGGGCCAGTACGCGTGGGGTGAGGCGGTGGGCCCGGTCGTGCGTGGTGACGTACCCGAGGTGCTCCAGGGTGATCAGGGCGCGACGGGCGGTCGCCCGGGCCAGGCCGGTCGCCCGCGCGACATCGGCCAGGGTCAGTGCCTCCCGGCCCTCTCCGAAGACCGCCAGTACGGTCAGGCCGCGCGCGAGGGACTCGATGAACTCGCGGCCCAGCTCCTGCTTGGACGCCCCGGTCCAGGAGGCGAGCGCGGTGGGGGAGTGCGGGGTCCCGGCGGGCGGTGCCTGCCTCAGTCCGTCCTCCATGGCCGCCGCGGCTGCGAGCATCCTGGGCAGCAGGGTGTCGCGCAGGGACGCGGCGGTGTGCCGGCTGGTGTGGCTCACGACGCTGACGAGGCAGGCCACGTCGCCGTCGGGTGAGCGCACCGGCGCGGCGACGGCCACGAGGCCCGGTTCGATCAGCTGGTCGTCCAGGGCCCATCCGTCGCAGCGCGCCCGTTCGACGCGCGCCGCGAAGTCCTTCTCGTCCAAGGGCTGTCGTACGGGTGCGGCGGGGAAGGCCGAGCCCTCGGGGTCCGCGGCCCGGCGCGCCCGCCACCGCTCCCATTCCTCCGCGTCCCAGGCGGCTGCCAGCAGCGGGCCGGGTGCGGTGCGTTCCAGGGGCAGCAGGTCGCCGATGCGGAAGCTCAGGGACATGGCGCGCCGCCGGGTGGCCTGGTGGATGAACCGGATGCCGTCGCCGTCGCCGACCGCGAGGGACACCGATTCGTCGAGTTCGTCCGCCAGCGCGTCCGCACGTGCGCCGAGGAGCGACGGAAGCCGCAGGGCCGCCAGATACGCGTTGCCCAGCTCCATGAGCCGCGGGGCGAGCGTGACATCGCGCCCGTCCAGGCGCACGTACTCCATCCGGGCCAGGGTCGCCGTGATCCGGTCGACGGTGGACCGGGCCAGACCGGTGGCGCGCTCGATACCGCTCGGGCTCATGGTCCCGCCCGCGTCGGTGAGGCGGCGCAGGACCGTGATGCCGCGCATCAGCGGAGCGACCGCCTCGGCCGGCGCCGGCGTCTCGGTCTGCTGGAGCGGGTGGATCGGTGGCATCGGCTCTCCGTCGGGCGTCGTGGGGGAGTCACAGTAATGAATACCGGCAGATGAGGGGCGGGGTGTCCGGAGGCGGTGGGGCGCGAACCGTTGACAGTCGCCCGGCCGGGCGGCAGACTCCGCGTCAACAATAGTGAAGGAAACTTCACCACGCGAACAAATGAGGGGAGGTCCGATGGACAAGGTGGTCGCCTCCGCCGCACGAGCCGTGGCCGACGTACCGGACGGCGCCTCGATCGCGGTCGGTGGATTCGGACTCAGCGGGGTACCCGCCGCACTCATCGGGGCCCTGCACGAAAAGGGAACCGGCGGCCTCCACGTCGTCTCCAACAACTGCGGCGCCCAGGACTCCGGGCTCGCGGTCCTGCTGGCCGCAGGCCGGATCAGCAGGGTCACCGGCTCGTACATCGGCGGCAACAAGGAGTTCGCCCGCCAGTACCTGGCCGGCGAGCTGGAGCTCGAACTCATCCCGCAGGGCACCCTCGCCGAACGGCTGCGGGCCGGCGGAGCCGGCATCCCCGCGTTCTACACCCCGGCCGGGGTCGGCACCCTCGTCGCGGAGGGCGGTATGCCCTGGCGCCATGACCGCGACGGCGGCGTCGCGATCGCCTCACCGGCCAAGGAGGTACGCGACTTCGACGGCACCCCGTACGTCCTGGAGCGGGGTATCCGCACCGACTTCGCCCTGGTCAGGGCAGCCAAGGGGGACCGGCACGGGAACCTCGTCTTCAACAGGGCGGCCCGCAACTTCAATCCGCTCGCGGCCATGGCCGGCCGGATCGCGATCGCCGAGGTCGAGGAACTGGTCGAGCCCGGCGGGATCGACCCCGACCACGTACACCTGCCGGGGATCTTCGTGCGGCGCGTGGTGGCACTGACTCCCGAACAGGCCGCCGACAAAAGGATCGAGCAGCGCACGGTGACGGCACGGACGAGCCCGCGGAAGGACGGCAGCTGATGCCCTGGAACCGCGAGGAGATGGCCGCCCGGGCGGCCGCCGAACTCCGCGACGGCGAGTACGTCAATCTGGGCATCGGCCTCCCGACCCTGATCCCCAACCACCTGCCCGAAGGCGTCCACGTCGTCCTCGAATCCGAGAACGGCATCCTGGGCACCGGACCCTTCCCGTACGACGACGAGGTCGATCCCGACCTGATCAACGCGGGCAAGGAGACGGTCACCGTCCTGCCGGGAGCCTCGTTCTTCGACTCGGCGCTCTCCTTCGGCATGATCCGCGGCGGCCACATCGACACGGCCGTGCTCGGCGCCATGCAGGTCTCCGCCCGCGGCGACCTCGCCAACTGGGCGGTGCCCGGGAAGCTCGTGACCGGCATCGGCGGTGCCATGGACCTCGTGCACGGCGCCCGCCGGGTCATCGTGACGATGACCCACACCGCCAAGGACGGCAGCCCGAAGATCGTCGAGGAGTGCACGCTCCCGCTCACCGGCCGGGCCTGCGTCCACCGGATCATCACCGATCTGGCCGTCCTGGAGGTGACCGGCACCGGACTGGTGCTGACCGAGACCGCGCCGGGCGTCAGCACCGCCGACGTACTCGACCGGACCGCCGCCCCGGTCCGCGTCGACGAGGAAATCGAACCGTGAGTCATTCGCCCCGCACGCTCCGGGGCCCGGAATCGCGCGCCGAAGGCTCCCGCGCGGCCGCGCCGCGCACCGGCGCCGGGCGTGCACCCGCCCCCGTACCGGAAAGGCAGGACCGACACGCATGACCACCCCACCCGCTCCGGCCGGCACCATCGAGCCCCCCGCGCTCACCCAGGCCCGCATCAGTGCCGAGATCGCCGCCGCGCGCGACGACTACGCCAGGTCGATCGCCGCCGGCGCACCCGTGCGACCGCACCCCGACCGGGACTACGCCCCCTATCGCAGCAGCACCCTGCGCCACCCGCGCCACCCATTGACACCCATGGCAGCCGACCCGGAGGACGTCGAGCTCTCCGGCCCCGTCTTCGGGGTCACCGACATCACCGACCTCGACCACGACCTCACCCGCCAACACCGGGGAGAGCCCCAGGGGGAGCGGATCACGGTCACCGGCCGCGTCCTCGACCGGTCGGGCCGTCCCGTACGCGGCCAGCTCGTCGAGATCTGGCAGGCCAACGCCTCCGGCCGCTACGCCCACCTGCGCGACCAGCACCCCGCACCGCTCGACCCGCACTTCACCGGCGTGGGCCGCTGCCTGACGGACGATCAGGGCACCTACTCCTTCGTCACCGTCAAGCCCGGCGCGTACCCGTGGCGCAACCACGACAACGCCTGGCGCCCCGCCCACATCCACTTCTCACTGTTC
The DNA here is from genome assembly GCF_036226405.1 of Streptomyces sp. NBC_01260. Taxonomy (NCBI): domain Bacteria; kingdom Bacillati; phylum Actinomycetota; class Actinomycetes; order Kitasatosporales; family Streptomycetaceae; genus Streptomyces; species Streptomyces sp. NBC_01260. The sequence continues at coordinate 8,433,944 of NZ_CP108464.1, forward strand.
GGGTCCGCGTTCACCCAGCGTCTGATCACTCAGATGTACTTCCCCGGCGACCCGCTCTTCGCCTACGACCCGATCCTTCAGTCCGTCACCGACGACGACGCCCGCGGCCGTCTCGTCGCGGCGTACGACCACGACCTGTCCACCCCCGAATGGTCGCTCGGCTACCGCTGGGACATCGTCCTCGACGGCCCGTCCGCGACCTGGACAGAGGAGGGCCGCTGATGTCCGCCCCCACTCCCACCGCCGCTCCGGGGGCGCTCGCGCCCACCCCGTCGCAGACCGTCGGCCCCTTCTACGGCTACGCCCTGCCCTTCGCGGGCGGCGGCGACATCGCCCCCGCCGGCCATCGCGGCGCCCTGGTCCTGCACGGCCAGGTCCTCGACGGGGCCGGTGCACCGGTGCCGGACGCCGTCGTCGAGGTGTGGCAGCCCGCCCCCGACGGTTCACGGCACGGCGCGCCCGGCTCGCTGCGCCGCGACCCGGTCACCGGAGCGGTCACCGGCCGCCACGGCCTCGCCTTCACCGGCTTCGGCCGGGTGCCGACGGACGCCGACGGGCACTACGCCGTACGGACCCTGCCGCCGGGTGGAGTCCCCTACGTGGCGATCATCGTGTTCGCCCGCGGGCTGACACACCACCTGCACACCCGGGCCTATCTCCACGACGCCGCAGGTCTCGTGGAGGACCGGCTGCTGTCGGGCCTGCCGGAGCGGCGCCGGGCGACGCTCGTGACCACACCGGAGGACACCGGCGTCCACCGCTTCGATATCCGTCTGCAGCACGACGGTGTGCATGAGGAGACGGTCTTCCTTGACTTCGGCTGACGTATCCGCCGACACCGGCCTGCTCTCACCGGTCCGTGCCGGAACGGCCGTCGAGGAGGCGACGGGCGATGCCGCGTACGTACGGGCGCTGCTCGCCGCCGAGGTGGCGCTCGTGCGCGCCCAGACCTCGCTCGGACACGCACCGGCCGGGGCGGCGGCTGCCGTCGCGTCGGCCGCCGCCGACACCGCCCGGTTCGACGCGCGCTCGCTGGCCCTGCGGGCCCGCACCGGCGGCAACCCGGTCATCCCGCTGGTGGCCGACCTGACCGCGGCCGTCGCCGAGGAGGCCCCGGAGGCGGCGGCCCATGTCCATCGCGGAGCGACCAGCCAGGACATCCTCGACACCGCCGCCATGATGGTGGTGTCCGAGGCCCTGGGCCTGATCCTGGCCGACCTGGACCGGGTCGCCGCCGCCCTGGCGCGGACAGCCGCCGAGCACCGCGACACCCCGATGGCGGGCCGCACCCTCACCCAGCACGCCGTGCCGACGACCTTCGGGCTGAAGGCCGTCGGCTGGCGCAGCCTGGTCCTCGACGCATCAGCCAGGCTCACCGCCGTCCGGTCCACCCTTCCGGCCCAGCTGGGCGGAGCGGCAGGGACCTTGGCGGCTTTCGAGGCCTTTGTGCCCTCCGGGAATCCGGAGTCAAGGCCCGATGCGTCCTTCCCCGATGCGTCCACCACCAATGCCTCCGCCCGTGTTGCGTCCGCCGCCGATGTGTCCGCGACTCAGGACGTCGGCGTCCGGCTTGTCGAGGCGTACGCCACCGCGACCGGACTGGCCGCACCCGCACTGCCCTGGCACAGCCTGCGCACCCCGGTCGCCGACCTCGGCGGGGCGCTGGCCTTCGCCTCGGGAGCGCTCGGCAAACTGGCCGCCGACGTACTCCTGCTCTCCCGCACCGAGATCGGCGAGCTCTCCGAGAAGACCGGCGGGCCGTCGTCCGCGATGCCGCACAAGGCGAACCCGGCCCGTGCCGTCCTCATCGCCTCGGCCGCCCGCCAGGTCCCCGCACTCGCGGGCATCCTGTACGGCTCCCTCGCGGCCGAGGACGAACGCCCGCCGGGAGCCTGGCACGCCGAATGGCAGCCGCTGCGCGAAGCCCTGCGCACGGTCGGCGGAGCCGCCGACGCGGCGGCCGCACTCGCCGAAGGACTGCGTGTCCACCCTCGGCGCATGCGCGAGAACCTCGGCATCACCGGCGGACTGATCGTCAGCGAACGACTCGTCGCCGCACTCTCGGACCTGGTCGGACGGGCCGCGGCCCGCACGGCGGTGACCAGTGCCGCCGGTCGCGCCGCCCGTGACGGGACGGAACTCCGCGAGGCGCTGCGTCAGGAGCCCGCGCTGGCAGACGTCATCTCCGACGACCGGCTGCGTACCCTCACCGACCCGGCCGGCTACACGGGCTCGTCCGGCGTCCTCGTCGACCGCGCACTGCGCCGCCCGAACGCTCCGTCCTGAAGGTGCGGCCACCCGCCCTCTCCCGGCGCCCCGTCGCATCCGGCCGCGCCCGCCCTCTCTGCCAACCCGTCCGCACCCGCCGACCCAGGAGCCCCATGACAGCCCCGCTCTCCTCCGGCACCCCCGCCCCGCGCCTCCTGCACCATCAGGTGGACGGCCCGCTCTCCGCCCCGCCCCTCGTCCTCGGGCCCTCCCTCGGCACCTCGCTGGCCGTCTGGGACGGTCAGGTCGCCGGGCTGGCCCGCAGCCACCGGGTGGTCCGCTGGGACCTGCCCGGACACGGCGGCACCCCGGGCGCCCTGCTCGCCGGAGCCGGGGGCGTCGCCGAGCTCGGCGCCCATGTGCTGCGGCTCGCCGACGCGCTCGGCATCGGCCGGTTCGCGTACGCGGGCATTTCCCTCGGCGGCGCCGTGGGCACCTGGCTGGCCGTCCACCATCCCGACCGGATCACCTCGCTCGCGCTCGTGTGCTCGTCGGCCCGGTTCGGCGAACCGCAGGCGTGGCGCGAACGCGCCTGTCTGGTGCGGGACGAGGGCATCGGTCCGGTCGCGGAGACCGCGACGGGCCGCTGGTTCACCGCGGACTTCGCCCGGAGCCCCGCCGCCCGTGCCGCCCTCGATGACCTGCGGGCCGTCGACCCCGAGGCGTACGCCACGCTGTGCGACGCCCTCGCCGCCCACGACCTGCGCGGCGAACTCGCGGGCATCACGGCTCCCACCCTCGTCGTGGCCGGCCGGGAGGATCCGGCGACCCCGGTCGCCCACGCCCGAGAACTGGCCGACACCATCCCCGGATCGACACTGATCGAGCTTCCGGGTGCCTCACACCTGGCCAACGTCGAACGGCCCGAACCCGTACGGACCGCGCTGCTCAGCCACTTCGCACCCGGCACCGCACCCGGCGCCGACGACGCCTCCCGGCACGCCGCGGGGCAGGCCGTACGCCGTGCCGTCCTGGGTGACGCGCATGTCGACCGGGCCACGGCCCGGACCACGCCCTTCACCGCAGTCTTCCAGGACTTCATCACCCGCTACGCCTGGGGCGAGGTGTGGACCAGGCCCGGTCTCGACCGCCGGACCAGACGCTGCCTCACCCTCACCGCCCTGGTGGCCCTCGGGCATCACGGAGAACTGGCCATGCACCTGCGGGCCGCGCTGAGCAGCGGTGACCTCACCCCCGAGGACGTCCAGGAAGTCCTGTTGCAGGCAGCCGTCTACTGCGGAGTCCCGGCGGCCAACGCCGCGTTCGCCGCGGCGGACCGGATCCTCGCAGAGATCACCCACGCCGCAGCGGAGAACTAGGCCGTGTCCGCGAAGTCCCGCCCGGCCCGCGACGCCCGGCACTTTCCCCAAGCTCTCGGCTCCGTTCGAGCAGGGGAGACCCCACCCGCCTCAGTCCTCCGCCCCGCAGCTGTACGCACCAGACCCGGCTCGCTGATCCGGCCTGATCCAAACGAGAGGCTCCAGCCCATGCACACAACCGTCGGGATCATCGGCGGCGGACCGGCAGGTCTCCTGCTCGCCCGTCTGCTGTACCGCGCAGGCATCGACTGCGTGGTCCTGGAAAGCCAGGACCGCGCGTACGTCGAGCAGCGCCAGCGCGCCGGAATCCTTGAGCAGGCCACCGTCGACGCGCTCCGCGAGGCCGGTGCCGCCGGGCGTCTCGACGCCGAGGGGCTGGTGCACGACGGCATCGAGCTGCGCTGGGACGGCCGGGCGCACCGTATCGATTTCCCCTCCCTCACCGGCGGCCGCCGGGTGTGGGTCTACGCCCAGACCGAGGTCGTCAAGGACCTCATTGCCCTGCAACTCGCGGACGGCGCCCCGCTGCACTTCGGAGCCCGGGTCACCGCGGTCGAGGGGGCCGACACGGACCGGCCGACCGTCCACTACACGCACGAGGGCCGCAACGCCGAGCTCACTTGCGACTACGTGGTGGGCTGCGACGGATTCCACGGGGTGACGCGCACGGCGGTCCCCGCCGACGTGCGGCGTACGTACGAGCGGACGTACCCGTACTCATGGTTCGGAATCCTGGCCGATGTCCCGCCCTCCTGCGACGAGTTGGTCTACGCCCACTCCCCGCGCGGGTTCGCCCTGCACAGCATGCGCTCACCGGAGGTCAGCCGCCTCTACCTCCAGGTGCCCAACGGAACCGACCCCACCGACTGGCCGGACACACGGATCTGGGACGAGCTCGACGCCCGGTTCGCCGTCGAGGGCGACTGGAAGCTGCGGCGTGGTCCCATCACGTCGAAGTCCGTCGTGCCGATCCGCAGCTCCGTCACCGAACCCATGCGGTACGGCCGGGTCCTCCTCGCGGGCGATGCCGCCCACATCGTCCCGCCCACCGGTGCGAAGGGGCTCAACCTGGCGGCAGCCGACGTCGTCGTCCTGGCCCGTGCGCTGGTGCGGAAGCAGCGTACGGGTTCGGCCGATCTGCTGGACGCCTACTCCGACACCTGCCTGCGCCGGGTGTGGCGGGCCGAGCACTTCTCGTACTTCATGACCACCACGCTGCACACCGACCCGGAACAGACAGGCTTCGACACCCGGCTGCAGATCTCGCAGCTGGACAGGATCGCCGCCTCGCCGCACGCCGAGGCGGAGCTGGCGCAGAACTACACAGGTCTCCCACTGCCGTAAGGATCTCCGCGGATGTCACGGTCAGCTGTCGCGCGATCCCGTAGCCGTGGCCGCCACCGGGCCGTCAGCCGTCCTGGGCCGCGTTCAGCAGGTCCAGGGCGCTGTGCTGGCAGCCGTTGCCCGTCACGGTGAAGGGCCCGGCCCAGTGCGGGCCGTACTGGTCCAGCGAGTTCCGGTTCCGCGCGTACAGGGTGCCCGCCTGCCGGTCCAGATAGCCGCTGTACGGGTGGTCCGCCAGCTCCTTGTCCAGGATGCCGAGGCCGCGTGCGTAGGCACCCTTGAACGAGTCGCCGTCCGAGGTGCACCCGGTTCCGTCGGGCTCGTACGGCTCGTGCAGGGTGCCACCCGGATTGAGGTAGCCCGAGGACGTCGAGGCGTCGGCGAGGGTGCGGGCGCTGCTGAGCAGTGCCGCGTCACCGGTGGCGCGGTGCAGTTCCGCCAGGCCGGCCAGGATCACACCCTGGTTGTAGGTCCAGGTGGTGTCGCCGTTGTTCGCGCACGCCGACGTGAGCCCGTCGTTGACGGTCCCGCCGGAGTTGATCATTCCGGTGCCCCGGAACCACGCCCACTCGTCCTCGGCGCGCTGGAGGTACGCGGTGTCCCCGCCGATCCGGTTGTGCAGCGACGCGTTCAGCTGGAGGTAGAGCTCGTTGGTCACGGCGTTCTTGTAGGGCTTGTCGGTGGCCCACTGCACGCCGCCGCCGCACGTGGAGGTCCAGTAGTCGTGCATGTGGTCGGCGTCCTTGCGCGCGGTCTCCAGATACCGCGCGTCGCCGGTCACGTCGTACGCGGCCACCCACGCCAGTCCCCACCAGCCGGTGTCGTCCAGGTACGAGTTGGTGAAGTCGCCGTCCTCGGCGCCGATGAGCTTCTCGTACGTGGTGGAGATCGCGTACCGGTAGCTCTGCATCCCGCTGATCCGGATGTTGTCGATCAGGGAGGTGAGGGCGGTCGCCGACGTCCACCAGCCGGCGAACTTCCCGGTGTCCCGGTGGTACTCCATCATGAGCGAGGTCGCGGCGGCGGTGCTCCTGCTCGCCGCGTTCCAATCGGTGCGCGCCCAGCCGGTGCAGGAGATCTCCGCCCGGTTCCCGGCCTTGCCGCACGCCCGGAGTGCGCCGATCCCACCAGTGTTCCACTCGTCCACGTTGTACATCTGCGAGCGCCAGCCGGTGGCGCCGGCCGGGACGGCGGTCGCACCGAGCCTGCTGCCGGAGGACCACGTCCGGCCGCCGTCGAACGACCGGTCCAGCCAGACCTGGTCGCCCGCCACGGCGCCGTCGATGGACGCCCAGCCCATGACATCGTTGTCGGAAAGGTGGAGCGCTATGCCGCGCCCGTAGATGGAGGCGGTGACCGAGGTACGGTCGCCCGTGGCGTTCTGCGGGTCGCGGGCGTCACAGAACTTGTTGCACACCGCGCCGTCGGCCGCCTTCGCGGTGGCCGGTGCCGTACCGACGGTCAGTGCGGCCGTCACGGCGAGCAGCGAGGCGAGCAGAGCGGCTCTTGCGGGGCGGTCGGGCCTCGTGGGGGGCATCGCCAGGTCCTCCGTCATTCGTGCGGGGCTTGTGGTTACCGCAAGCAAGGGAATCCGGGCGCCTTGTGCATGTCAAGATGCCACGAGAGGCCGCCTGCCCGGGACTTCCCTCGATTGGCGGGGGTCGACGGGCAGGACTGGCGACCTTGGGGGAAATTGAGGTCGGGGCATGTTGGCCTGGCGGTTTGGCTAGGGGGTGATCAGGTGGCCGTGGTGAGGACGGGCACGAGTTCGGTGCTCGTGCGACGTCGGGTCGCTCGTCGGGCTGCGCGCGGTCGGAGACCAGGTCGGCGATGGCGAGGCGGGTCGGCGCGTGTATTCCCCCCAAGGTCGTTAGTCCATCCAGCCCCACCCGCTGACGATGTATCCGTTTTCATCCTTCTGTCAACGTTTCGCATGATTTCATCTCGCCATGGAGGCGAACAAGTGATGACTGGAGACCGACAGCAGGACACGAATACCCGGGCGATCACGTCACGGCGACGCGTACTGGCCGCAGCCGCACTCGCACCGATGCTGACCGCAGCAGGGCCGGCCGCCGCTCGCACCCTGCCCGCCGGGATGACCGGGCCGGGGCACGGCAAGCGGGTCAAGCCGGTGCCGACCGGCCTGGCGGACTGGGCGGGCGTGGCGAGAGCGCTGGGCCGCCCCGGCAACATGCTGCGCGGAACGACGTACCACACGGGTTTCCCCCGACGGGACCTCCACGTGGTCTCCGACGGCGTCGTCGTCACACCGGGGCTCGCGCTGGGTACGCATGTGGCCTTCGTCCGATACGCCGACGGCAGCACGATGCTGATGGGCGATGTGGTGGTCACCGAGAACGAACTGCAGTGTGTGACCGACGCCTGGCAGGCACACGGAATCGAGCAGACCGCGCTCCACAAGCACCTGCTCGCCCAGACCCCCGACATCTGGTGGACCCACGTCCACGCACACGGTCACGACGCGGTGGCCCTGGCCCGCGGCCTGCGCGCCGGATTCGACCGCACCGGGACCCCGCCCGCCCTGCCGCCCGGCCCGCCGGCCCCGGTCGGCCTGGACATCGCCGGAATGGAGGCGGCGCTCGGCGCCAAGGGCTCCACCGAGGACGGGCTCTACAAGGTCATCTATGTCCGCCGCGAGACCATTGCGGACGGCCATCTGATCCTGCCCCCCGGCCTGGGCTCGACCAGTGCGTTCAACTTCCAGCCGCTGGGCGGCGGCCGGGCCGCGCTCAGCGGTGACTGCGTCATGCTCGCCGATGAGGTCCAGAACGTGCTGAAGGCGTTGCGGCGCGGGGGGATCAAGCTCGTCGAGCTGCACAACCACCACCTGGCGGAGGACCCCCGCCTGTTCTTCACCCACTTCTGGGCCGTGGGCGACGGCGTCGAGCTCGCCCGTGCGGTGCGCCCCGCGGTGGACGCCACCAACGTCGTACCGTCCGGCTGAGACCGGCTGTTCACTCCGACCCCGGTGAACGCGCCCGACCGGCTGGGCAGGGTCGCTGGACCGATTGCGCCGGTCCAGCGACCCCGGCCGGCGAATCCGTTCTGCATATGGACCAATCGGCCCGGAGTGGCGCGTGCCTGTGCGGGTGACCGGGCACCCATGTCCCGTCCAGCCCGCAGATTCCTCGAAACACCCGTCAGATCCCCCCTCTGGAGCCCCGTATGGAACCAGTCGCCGGCGCACGGCACTGCCCGTTCGACTATGCCGAAGCCCTCGAATTCGACCCGGTACTCAGGCACTTGATGACCAAAGAACCCGTCTCCCGCATCCGGCTGCCGCACGGCGACGGCGAGGCATGGCTCGTCACCGGCTACGACGACGTGCGCACGGTGACCACCGACCGGCGCTTCAGCCGGAGCGCCATCATCGGCCGGAACTTCCCGCGCATGACCCCTGAGCCGATCGTTCAGGACGAAGCGATCAACGTGATGGACCCGCCGGGCAGCAGCCGCCTGCGCAGCCTGATCTCGAAGGGCTTCGCGCCTCGCCACATGGAGCGCATGAAGGTACGTACCCAGCATGTCGTGGACGAGCTGCTGGACCGGATGGAGGAGCACGGCGCCCCGGCCGACCTCTTCGAGCATCTGGCGGCCCCGCTGCCCCTGACCACCATCTGCGAGGTCCTCGACATTCCCGAGGCCGACCGCGCACAGCTGCGCACCCATGCCCGGACCATGATGGACACGACCGTCCAGAACCGGGACGCCGCGGTACGGGCCAAGGCCGATCTCCGCGCCTACTTCCAGAAGCTGACGGCGCAGCGGCGCGAGAACCCGGGCGACGACCTGATCAGCGCGCTGGCCACGGCCCGCGACGGGGACGAGATCCTCAACGCCCAGGAACTGACCGTGATGGCCATGGTCCTGCTCATCACCGGCCAGGACACCACCACGTACGAGATCGGGAACATTGCCTACACGCTGCTCACCAGGCCCGACGAGCTCGCGATGTTGCGCGACCGCCCCGGCATGCTCCCGCAGGCCATCGAGGAACTGCTGCGCTTCATCCCCTTCCGCAAGGGTGTCGGCATCCCTCGTGTCGCCACCGAGGACGTGGAACTGAGCGGGGTGATGATCCGGCAGGGGGACATCGTGCATGTCTCCTATCTGACGGCCAACCGCGACGCCCGGAAGTTCGACCGGCCCGACGAGCTGAATCTGGAACGCGACAATCCGTCCCATATGACCTTCGGCTGGGGCGGCCATCACTGTCTCGGCGCCCCGCTCGCCGCCACGGAGCTCCAGGTCGCCATCGGAACTCTGCTCGAACGCTTCCCCGCTCTGAAGCTGGCGACTCCGGCCGAGGAAGTGCGCTGGAACAAGACCTCGATCTGGCGCTATCCACTCGAACTGCCTGTCACCTGGTGACAGGGGCGGTCCGGCAGCTCACCGGGCCTCTGTGCACGGACAGTGGCTGTCATCGATGATGCGTCGCTCCAGGACGCCCGGCAACCCGGAGGAATCCCGGGGTGCCGGGCGTCCTGTCACGCCCGGCTGCGCGCTGTGCGCCGGCTCGACGTGCGGCCCTGATCCGCCTGCCGTAGCGTGATCTCGACGGCCACCCACCCAAGCCGTGGCGGATCAGCATCCGCCCACGAACGGCTAGAACTCAGTCTTCGACGGTCGGCCCGTCCGCGCCCGTATCAGGGGTACCGAACCCGGCGAAGGAATCCACCAAAGCTCTGTTCCGCGCGGCACCGCGCGTGCGGAGCCGCGGTGGCCACTCCCGCGTCGGCGAACCCCCGCAACCGTTCCGGGCCCGGAGGTGTGGACCAAGTCCGCTAGGAGGAGTTCCATGGCGGTTCTCTGCAAGCCGGCAATCGAGGTTCCCGAGTACGTCATCACCAACGAGGAAACGCTGGAGCTGGCTCAGCGGTTGCACGGCGACCATCCGCAGATCGATCTGGTCCTTCGTCTGATCGAACATACCGGGGTACAGAAGCGGCACCTGATCCAACCGATCGAGAAGGTGCTGCAGCACCCGGGCTTCGACGCCCGCAGCATCACCTACGAACAACACACCAAGGCCCGGGTGCCGGCAGTGGTACGCCGGGCACTCGACCAGGCCCAACTGGAGCCGCGCCAGATCGACTTGATCGTCTACGTCTCCTGCACCGGTTTCATGATGCCTCCGCCGACCGCATGGCTCATCGACGAGATGGGATTCCGGCCGGAGACACGACAGCTGCCGATGGCCCAACTCGGCTGTGCCGCAGGCGGCGCAGCCGTCAACCGGGCCCATGACTTCTGCAAGGCGTACCCCGACGCCAATGCTCTGATCGTCGCCTGCGAGTTCTGCTCGCTGTGCTACCAGCCCACCGATCTGAGTGTCGGATCGCTGCTGTCCAACGGCCTGTTCGGCGACGGCATAGCCGCCGTCGTGGTCCGGGGCAACGGTGGCACCGGAGTCCGCCTGGAACGCAACGGCTCGTACATCATTCCGGACACCGAGGACTGGATCTCCTACGCGGTCCGGTCCACCGGATTCCACTTCCAGCTCGACAAGCGTGTGCCCGGAACCATGGAGCCCCTCGCCCCGGCCCTGCATGCCGTCGCGGAGGAGCACCAGTGGAACGCCGGCAAGATGGACTTCTACATCATCCACGCGGGCGGCCCGCGCATCCTGGACGACCTGAGCCTCTTCCTCGACGTGCCGCCGGAGGCGTTCCGCTTCAGCCGCGCCACGCTCACCGAGTACGGCAACATTGCCAGCGCGGTGGTGCTCGACGCCCTTGGCCGCATGTTCGATGAGGCTTCGGCGCTCGACGGCCACCGCGGCCTGATGGCCGGCTTCGGCCCCGGTATCACCGCCGAGATCTCCCTGGGCACCTGGACGACGGCCTCCGAGTAGGTTTCAGCCCGTCCGGCGCTTGTGGCCCCCGGCCCCTCCAGTCCGTCCTTCGCGCGAGGACAGAGGGGGCCAGGGGCCGGAGCCCCCGGTTTCAGGAAGGGGCGGCGTGAAGCCCCGCACAACGGCCCACCACGCACCGCCCCACACCGGCCGCCCCACACCTTCCCGCCCGGGGAATACGGACTCGGTTCGGCCGTGACATGAGAAAGGCCGTACGGGTTGGGTGAGTGGTGAGACCGACCTGGGCCCGTACGGCCTGTACGCGCAGGTCAGCGCCCGAAGACCGGACCCTGCGTCTGCGCACCCCGTACCCCGTGCGCGCGCACCGTTCGCAGCTGTCGCGCGTCCCGGGCGATCCGGGAGCGATCCGCCCCGGTGAGGCCGCCCTCACGGGCGTAGACGACGACGGTGATGACGGCCTCGGGCCTGAAGTCCTTTGACGTCGTCATCGAGGGGACGGCGGCCACCGTGTCGCCTGTACAGCACCGCTCCCGGGTTCCGTGCCGGTGACAGTAGCCCGCAGCCCGCGGGGTACCCCGGCGACCCGCCGCCGGGCGGCTGCCGGGCCCCGGTAGGACTGTCCGGGCGCCCGGACGCTCGACGGGCGCCCGGCGGGTTCGGGGCTCAGCCCTTGACGGTGAAGGCCGCCCGCAGCAGTGCCTCGTCGCGCGAGGACGGACCGACGAGCAGCTCGAACGCGCCCGGCTCCACGACACGGTTGCCCCCGGCGTCCACCAGACTGCAGTCCGCGACCGGCAGTTCGATGGCGACCTCACGCGACTCGCCGGGTTCGAGCGTCACCTGACGGTAGGCCTTGAGCTCCTTCTCGGCCCACGTCACCGACGTGACGGTGTCGCTCACGTACGCCTGCACGGTCTCCCGCACCGGACGGTCGCCGGTGTTGCGGACGAGGACGCGCGCCCGCAGGGTGTCGCCCGCCCCGAGGACCTCGGTGAGCACCTCCAGCTCCGTGTACGCGACAGTCGTGTAGCTCAGGCCCTCGCCGAACACGAATGCCGGACTCTGCGTCAGGTCGGCGTAGCGGGAGCCGTGCTGGCCGCGCACCTGGTTGTAGTACGTCGGCTGCTGCCCTGAATGACGTGCGAAGGAGACCGGCAGCCGGCCGGACGGCTCGACGAGGCCGAGTGCCAGTTCGGCGACGGCCCGGCCGCCGAGCATTCCCGGGTTGAAGGCGTGCACGATCGCCGACGCGTTGTGCGCGGAGGGCGGCAGCACGAGCGGCTTGGAACTGATGACGACCACCACCAGCGGCTTGCCCGTCGCGGCGAGCGCGTCGAGCAGCGCGACCTGGCCGCCGATCAGTTCCAGGGTCGCGGTCGAGCGCCCCTCACCGACCAGCTCGATCCGGTCACCGACGACCGCGACGACGTAGTCGGCGTCCTGCGCCGCGGCGACGGCCTCGCCGATCAGCGCCTCGGAGGGCTCCGCCGGGATGACGATCTCCGGCCGGGGCTGCCCGTCGGGGAAGAAGGCTCCCTGGGGGTCGGGCCCCACGGTGAGGATGTCGGCCCCGCGCGCGTGGGTGACGGTCCAGCCGTCCGGCACGTGCTCCCGGAACCCGTCCAGCACGGTGCGGATCATGTCGCGCGGATGACCGTTCGGCAGCCAGTCCGCCTGACCGGAGGACCCCGCCCAGTCGCCGAGCTGGGTCTGCGCGTCGTCGGCGTTGGGCCCGATGACCGCGACCGTGCGCGGCGCGGCGCCGGCGAGCGCGCGGCCGTCCGTTCCGGCCCCGAATCCGCCGGCCAGCGGCAGGGTGCCGTCGTTGGTGAGGAGCACCAGCGAGCGGCGGGCCGCTTCGAGGTTCAGCCCGGCGTGCCCGGCGCTCCCGATGACCGCGGCCTGCCGGTCGCGGTCGGGGTGGCGCGGGTTCTCGAACAGGCCCAGCTCGAACTTGAGCGTAAGGATCCGGCGGACCGCCGCATCGATCTCCGCCTCGTCGAGCGTGCCCCCGGCGACCGCCTCCTGGGCACCGTCGAAGAAGCCCGGCGTGGTCATCACCATGTCGTTGCCCGCGCGGACCGCGGCGGCGGCCGCCTGCGCGTGGTCGGCGTAGACCCGCTGCTCCCACACCATCCGGCCGACGTTGTCCCAGTCGGTCACCAGCGTCCCGGTGTAGCCCCACTCACCGCGCAGCACCTCGTTCAGCAGCCAGCTGTTGACCGTGATCGGGACCCCGTCCATCGACTGGTACCCGAGCATGAACGTCCGGCAGCCCTCCCGGGCGACCCGCTCGAACGGGGGCAGGAACCACGAACGGAGCTTGCGGCGCGAGATGTCCGCCTCGCTCGCGTCCCGGCCGCCCTGGGTCTCGGAGTAGCCCGCGAAGTGCTTGGCGCACGCCAGGACCGCCGTCGGGTCGTCGAGGCCGTCCCCCTGATACCCGCGCACCATCGCCGAGGCGAGCTCGCCGATGAGGAAGGGGTCCTCGCCGAACGTCTCGCTCACCCGGCCCCAGCGCAGGTCCCGGGTGATGCACAGGACCGGGGAGAACGTCCAGTGGACACCGGTCGCCGCGACCTCGACGGCCGTCGCCCGAGCGATGCGCTCCACGAGCTCCGGATCCCAGGTCGCGGCCATGCCGAGCTGGGTGGGATAGATCGTGGCCCCCTCCCAGAACGAGTGCCCGTGGATGCAGTCCTCGGCGACGAGCAGCGGAATCCGCAGCCGGGTCCGCTCGGTGAGGGCGGCCGCTTCCAGGACGCGGTCGGGGGAGGCGTGCAGGATCGAGCCCGCGTGCATGTCCTCGATGAGGTGCCGGACCCCGTCCTTCGCGTTCAGCTGGAGCATCTGGCCGATCTTCTCGGGCAGCGTCATCCGGCCGGTCAGGTCGGCGACGCGCTCGGGGACGGACAGCGCGGGGTCGAGATAGGGCAGTGAGGAGCCCACAGGAGTTCCTTTCACAACGTCGGTGACGTTCTCATCGGGCGGATGCCTGGGTGGTGGAGGGGCCGGCCGGTACGGCACGGCTCAACTCGGCCGCCCGGACCCACCGTACGCCGAATCCCGACCGAGTGGTAAGTATGTGGGTATGCGACTGTACTCAGTGATGCCGTCCGAGACGGGCGGGGAGGGTGGCACGTGACCGGCGATACGCGGCGTGGCTACGCCAAGGGCCGGGCCAAACGGGTGGAGATCCTCGACCAGGCCATGGCCATGTTCGGCGAGGTCGGCTACCGGGGTGCCTCGCTGCGCGTGATCGCCACCCGCTGCGGGATCTCGCACCCCGGGCTGCTGCACCACTTCCCGACCAAGCAGTCGCTGCTGCTCGCGGTGCTGGAACACCGTGACGAGGTGGACGGGGAATGGCTCGGCCTCGGCGGTCCGAGGGGCGTCGACCGGCTGCGCCGCTTCGTCGACCTCGCCGCACTGAACGCCGAACGCCGGGGGATCGTCGAGCTGTTCTCCGTACTCGCCGCCGAGGCGACCTCCACCGGTCACCCGGCGCACACGTACTTCGTGGAGCGCTACCGCACCTCGGTGCTGACCACGGCCGTCTCCTACCGGGAGGCGTGGGACGAGGGTGCGCTGCGCTCCGGGATCGCACCCGACGAGGCGGCGCAGCAACTGATCGCGCTGATGGACGGACTCCAGATCCAGTGGCTCCTCAGCGGCTGCGCGACGGACATGGCGGGTGTGCTGCGGGCGCATGTACAGGCGCAGTTGACCGTGGAGCTCTGAGCCGGGTACCCGGTCCCCCGCGGGCCGTGGATGCCCGCGGGGGACCGGGCGGGATCAGGGCCCCAGGCCCCTCTGAACCGGTCCGGGGCCTGGGACTCCTGACCTGGGGTCAGCTCGTCATGACCCGTGTTCCTGGGAACCGCTGCCGTCCGCCGCGAGCAGGGCCTCCCGGCCGATGAGGGCCGTCGAGCCGGGTGCCGTGCAGGCGTAGGCGCCCGCCACCGCGCCCAGCCGGGCGCAGTCGCGGACGTCCCGGCCGTCGAGCCTTCCGTACAGGAAGCCGGTGACGAACGCGTCGCCGGCCCCGTTGGTGTCGACCACCGGGGCGGGCGGCACGGTCGCCGGGACGTGGTGCGGGTCCGGTCCGCCATCGCGGGTGAGGAGGTAGGAGCCCTCGGCGCCCGCTGTGGCGACCACGGTCTCCGCGCGGCCCTCGCGCAGGATCTGCCGCATCAGCGCGGGGGTGCGGTCGCCGGCTGTCGCCGCGCTGAAGAAGACGAGATCGGAGCGGAGGGCGAACTCCCGCTGGTGCTCGTCCCGTCCGTCCCAGTCGTGCAGATCGGTGGAGACGGGGACACCGAGGGCCTCGATGTCGTCGTAGAGGAAGCGAGTGAAGTTCGTGATGGAGAGATGGACATGGCGGGTGCGCCGCAGCCGGGGCAGATAGAAGTCCTGCGGCATCCGCAGATCCTCCGGGTCCCGGGCGTCGTAGAACGACATCCGCCGGCCCTTCGCATCCACCAGGTTCACCGCGCGGCGGGTGCCCGCCGCGGAGATCAGGGGATGGAACTCAACGTCCCCCTCGGCCAGCCGCTCACGTACCCGGACGCCGGTCGGGTCGTCGCCGATGCAGTCGAGCAGGGCCACATCCAGACCCAGCGCCCGCGCACCGAGGGCCACATTGCCCCCGGTCTGGCCGGGCCACTCCTCGATCGGACCGACCATCACGGAGTCGGCGAGCGGAACCGGCAGGGCGTCGACGCGGACGATCGTGTCCACCCCGCTCCCGCCGACCACCACAACGTCGTACTCGGGCTGTCGTTGGATCACTGTGCCGCCTCTCTTGTCCCGCCGCGGCCCAGTATCGCCGACCGGCCGGCGTCACCGCGGCCGATCTCTGCGAGCGGTCCGGCAGCTCGCTGATTATGATCGGCAAGGGGCCTTGGACCTGATCTGTGGAGGCTTTTCGATGCTGTCGGTGCTCGAACCGCGTGACATTCCTCCGCGCCTTGCCACTGGCGCGTTCATCCTGAACTCCGGCCTGGGCAAGCTCAAGGCCGACGAGGCGACCGCGCAGGCCCTGCACGGCATGGCCTGCACCGCCTACCCCTTCCTCGAGAAGCTTGAGGCCGAGCGGTTCGCCCGGCTGCTCGCCTGGTCCGAGATCGCGGTCGGCAGCGCGCTGCTGGTCCCCGTCGTGCCGACCAGGCTCGCCGGACTGGCGCTGGCCGGGTTCTCCGGCGGGCTGCTCGGCCTGTATCTGCGGCTTCCCGGGATGCGTGAGCCGGGCAGTCTGCGCCCGAGCCAGGCCGGTGTCCCGATGGCCAAGGACGCCTGGATGTTCGGCATCGGGCTGGGCTTCCTCGGTGCGGGAGGACACCGGTGCGGCACACCGCGCCGCCGTTGCCGCCGGCACCGCAGGTGCGGCCGCTGAACCGTCCCCGTACCGGGCGGTGGCACGGGCGCCGCGCCACCGGCCGGTGTCAGTCGCGCACCCGGGCCATCAGCAGCGCCACGTCGTCGTGGTGACGGGGGTCCCGGAGCTCGCGCAGCAGCCGGTCGCAGCACTCCTCCAGCGATGGATCCGGCTCGCGGAGCAACGTCCGCAAGGCGTCCAGCCGGGTGTCTATGTCCTGGTCACGGGTCTCGACCAGGCCGTCCGTGTACAGGACGAGCCGGTCACCCGGCCCGAGGGCGAACGTGACGTCGCTGAACGGCACACCGCCGACGCCGAGAGGCGCCCCGGCCGGCAGATCGAGCAGCTGCGGCGGGCCCCCGGCCGGGATCAGCACCGGCGGAAGGTGCCCGGCGGTACTCACCTGGCAGGTGTTCCGGCCCGGGTCGTACACGCCGTACACACAGGTGGCGAACCACGGGTCCAGATCGGCGGTGATCTCGTCGAGATGCCGGAGCACCTCGGCGGGCCGGAGACCGATCCTGGACAGGGTCTGGGTGGCGGTGCGCAGCCGCCCCATCGTGGTGGCCGCGTTGATGCCGCTGCCCATGACATCGCCGACCACCAGGGCGGTCCGGCCCTCTCGCAGCGGTATGACGTCGAACCAGTCGCCGCCGACCTCGTACCGGGAGGCGGCCGGCCGGTAGCGGGACGCCACCTCCAGCCCGGCCGGAGTGTGGTGGTTGTGCGGCAGCATGCTGCGCTGGAGGGTGAGCGCGGTCTCCCGCTGCTGCCGGAACAGCCGGGCGTTGTCGATGCAGACCGCCGCGCGGGCGGCCAGGTCGCAGGCCAGCACTTCGTCGTCCTCGGTGAACGGCAGCGGATTGTCCGTCCGTACGAGGTCGAGAGCGCCGAGGACCTCGCCCCGGGCGATCAGCGGCACCGCCAGGTAGGAATGGGCACCGGCCTCCGCCAGCAGTCCCGCCGCACGGCTGTCGCGGGCGATGCGCGACAGCTTCTCCGCGTCGAGGTACGGCACCCGGACCGCCTTGGCCGTGCGCACGCAGCGGGTGATCAGCCGGTCGGCGCCGTAGTGGGCCGCGTGGCCCGGTGGATCCGCCGCCTCCACGGCCGGCGTGGGCCGGGCGGCGACAACGGCCAGCGCCTGGATGAGGGCCGGGCCCTCGGTCCGGCGGGGGTTCCCCGTCAGCACACTGTCCAGGACATCGACGGCTGCGAGGTCGGCGAGCTCCGGAACCGTGACCTCGGCCAGCTCCCTCGCGGTCTGTTCCAGATCCAGGGTGGTTCCGATGCGCACCGAGGCGTCGGCGATCAGTGCCAGGCGGTGCCGGGCCCGCTCCGTCTCGGCCTCGGCCCGGTGGTGGTCGGTCATATCGATCAGTGAGACGGCGAGTCCCAGCACCCGACCACCGGAGTCGTCCAGCCGGTACAGCGACATCGACCAGGCGCGGTCGGTGTCCGGATCGGCCGCGGTGCGGCCTTCCACCTGATGGCCCACCTGCGGTACACCGGTCTTCAGTACCTCGCTCATCGCCGCCTCGACCACGTCGCCGTCGAGGAAGGGCAGCGCCTCCCCGGCCCGGCGGCCGAGGTGCTCGGCCGTGCTCAGACCGTTCATCCGCTCCAGTGCGGGATTGGCCGCCAGATACCGCAGATCGCTGCCCAGGACCGCCAGACCGATCGGGGACTGGTCGACCAGCCGCACGGACAGCGCCAGATCGCGCTCCACCTGCCGCAGCGTCGCCCCGTCCGTGGCCAGACCCAGCGCGTAGAAGTCACCGCGGTCGTCCTGCAGCCGCATGTTGCGGAACTCCAGCAGCCGGGTGGTGCCGTCCTTGCACCGTACGGGGAAGCTCCCCGCCCAGGTCTCGCCGCTGCTCATCACCTCGGCGAACAGCCTCAGCACCAGCTCGAAGTGCTCGCCGTCGACCAGGATGCGGGCGGCGAACCTGCCCAGCGCCTCCTGCGGTGTGTAACCCAGCAGCCGCTCGGCCTGCGGGCTCCACAGCGCGATGCGGCCCTCGGCGTCCAGCACCATCGCGGCCGTCCCCAGGACGTCCACCAGACCGCCCTCGGGGGAGCGGCGCACGCCTGCCCGGTGGGCTTCGCCCTCGCCGGTCCGCATGTCATCAGTGCCGTCCACGGACCATCCTTCCCAAGCCGTCACCGTGCCCGGAGACAAGGTTCGCTGTCTCCCATGGTCGCCCTGGACCCGCCGCCCCCGCAGCTTCGGCGGATCCAGCGGATCAGAAGATCCTGCCGCGGGGGGTTTCGGAAGCCTCACGACGGTCACCCGCAGCGTACTGATCCGAACAGCCGAACACGACCGTCAGGAGTGAGACACATGCAGAACTGGCGCGAGCATGCGGCCTGCCGCGACGCGGACCCCGACCTCTTCTTCCCCATCGGAACCACCGGCCCCGCGCTCGTACAGGCCGAGGACGCCAAGGCGGTGTGCCGCGGCTGTCCGGTACGGGAGGTGTGTCTGCGGTGGGCCCTGGAGAACGGCCAGGACTCCGGTGTGTGGGGCGGCCTGGGGGAGGACGAGCGGCGCGCGCTGAAGCGCCGCAGCCGCAGGCGGGCCAAGGAGCACGGATGAGGACGAGCGCACCGTCACACCACCGGCAGCCCGCCCGCGTGATGATTCGCCGGCCGCCGGGTACACGATGAGACATGGACACCACGGCCTGGCTCATCATCGGCGCAGTTCTCGCCCTGCTCACCATGGTTGTCGCCGGCGTCCTCCTGGTGCGGGTGTTCCGGGCCAGGAAACTGCTGGTCGACGCAGGAATCCCGCTGCACAACAAGGCGCTGGTCTGGGCGGCGGTGATCTACACCGTGTCGCCCGTCGATCTGCTGCCGGACCCCGTGTACCTCGATGACATCGGCTTCCTGATGCTGGCGCTGCGCTCACTGCACGCCGCCGCGCGGGCTGCCGCAGCCGGCGGTCGCGCCGAGCGGGGGACCGAGGCCCGGCACCCCGTGCCGTAGGACCCGTTCCCGGCCTCCCCGCGTCGGCGGTCCACCGAACCGGACGCGTCAGGCTCGTTGACAGCTGAACGGGTACACGTCACTCTCCTGGGAGAGCGCTCTCCCATTCGGTTACGGGACATCGGTCCCGCACTCTTCTGCCAGGAGAGAATGTGCACAGACCTTGCGCAGCCCTGCCCGCGAGACCGCGTACGGGCACGCTGCTGATCACCCTTCTCGCCCTTCTCGCCTCGTCGCTCGTGATGCTCACGGCGTCGTCCGCCGGAGCCGCCGAGACCCTGCTCTCGCAGGGGAGGGCGGCCACCGACTCCTCCCACGAGGGGGACGGCTACGCGGCCTCCGCCGCCGTGGACGGGAACCTGACCGGCACCCGCTGGGCCAGCGAATGGCGCGACCCGCAGTGGATCCAGGTGGACCTGGGCGCCACCGCGGCCCTCAGCAGGGTCGTACTGACCTGGGAGTCCGCCTATGGCAGGGCGTACGAGATCCAGGCGTCCGACAACGGCTCCGACTGGCGCACCCTCAAGGCGGTGACCGACGGCGACGGCGGCACCGATGAACTGGCCGTCTCCGGCTCCGGACGGTACGTCAGGATGTACGGCACCGCCCGCGCCGGCGGGTACGGCTACTCCCTGTGGGAGTTCCAGGTGTACGGCACCACCGGCACGCCGCCCGCCACCGGCGGCGCCGTCCGGGTCACCGGCTCGCAGGGCAACTGGCAGCTGACCGTCGACGGCAGGCCCTACCAGGTCAAGGGACTGACCTGGGGACCGTCCGTCGCCGACGCGGCACGCTACCTGCCCGACCTGAGGTCGATGGGCGTCAACACCATCCGTACCTGGGGCACCGACGGCTCCTCCAAGCCGCTGCTGGACGAGGCCGCGGCCAACGGCATCCGGGTCGTCAGCGGCTTCTGGCTCCAGCCGGGCGGCGGTCCCGGCAGCGGCGGCTGCGTCGACTACCTCACCGACGACGCGTACAAGGCCTCCTCGCTCACCGAGTTCGCCAAATGGGTCGACACGTACAAGAACCACCCCGGCGTGCTCATGTGGAACGTCGGGAACGAGTCGGTTCTCGGCCTCCAGAACTGCTACAGCGGTGACCAACTGGAGAAGCAGCGCAACGCCTACACCACCTTCGTCAACGACGTGGCGAAGAAGATCCACACCGTCGACCCCAATCACCCCGTGACCTCCACCGACGCCTGGACGGGAGCCTGGCCCTACTACAAGCGCAACGCCCCCGACCTGGACCTGTACTCGGTCAACTCCTACGGCGACATCTGCGGGGTCCGCGGCACCTGGGAGTCCGGCGGCTACACCAAGCCCTACCTCATCACCGAAGGCGGCCCGGCCGGTGAGTGGGAGGTCCCCGACGACGCCAACGGCGTCCCGGACGAGCCCACCGACGTGGCGAAGGCCGAGGGGTACACCAAGGCCTGGAACTGCGTCACCGCCCACCGGGGCGTGGCCCTGGGCGCCACGCTCTTCCACTACGGAACCGAGCACGACTTCGGCGGCATCTGGTTCAACGTGGTGCCCGACGGCAAGAAGCGGCTCTCGTACTACGCGCTGAAGAAGGCGTACGCCGGTTCCACCGCCGGCGACAACACCCCGCCGGTCATCAGCGGTATGACGGTCCAGAACGCCACCGGGGTGCCGGCAGGGCGTGAGTTCACCGTCGGCGCGGGCATCCGGGACCCGGACAACGACCCGCTGACGTACCGGATCTACCTGAGCGGCAACTACGCCACCGGTGACAAGGCCCTGGTCGAGGCCACCTGGCGGTCCACCGGCAACGGCACCTTCGCGGTGACGGCGCCGGAGCGGCTCGGGGTGTGGAAGGTCTACATCCAGGCCGAGGACGGACACGGCAACGCCGGCATCGAGACCAAATCCGTGAAGGTCGTGGTGCCGCCGGTCAGCGGCACCAACCTGGCCCTCGGACGGCCGGCCACCGCCACCTCCGCCCAGTCCGGCGGCACCGGCTGCCCCTGCACCCCCGCGATGGCGGTCGACGGCAGGACCGACACCCGCTGGGCCAGCGACTGGAGCGATCCCCAGTCGATCCAGGTCGACCTCGGCGAGCGGAAGTCCTTGCGCCACCTCCAGCTGGTGTGGGACCCCGCCTATGCCAAGTCGTACGAGGTGCTGGTCTCGGACGACGGCGGCAACTGGCGTTCGGTGTACTCCACCACCAGCGGGAACGGCGATGCCGACGATCTCGACATCGCCCAGACCGCCCGCTACGTGAAGCTCAACCTCACCCAGCGGGGGACTGGTTGGGGATACTCGCTCTGGGAGTTCGGCATCTACGGCTGATCGCCCGGCGGCGCCGGTGAGGAACGTTCACCTCATCGGCGCCGGCCGCCGCGGCGCGTGTCGATGGCGGGGCCGGGGCAGGAGAGCGGACATGGTGAGGACATGAACGTCGCAGACATTTTGGTGGATGGGTTCACCCGTGTCCGGGAGACAGTGCGCTCGGCCGTGGAGGGCCTCGAACCCGACGACCTCCACGCCCGCCTCGACGAGGGTGCGAACTCGATCGCCTGGCTGGTGTGGCACCTGACCCGCATCCAGGACGACCACATCGCGGATGCGGCGGGGGTCGAGCAGATCTGGTTCACCCAGGACTGGGCCGCCCGCTTCGATCTGCCCTTCGCCAGGGAAGCCACCGGCTACGGGCAGAGCAGCAAGCAGGTCACGGCCGTACGGGTGGGATCGGCGGAGCTGCTGCTCGGATACTACGACGCGGTGCACCTCCAGACCGTCGGCTTCGTCCAGGGCCTCGACGGCAAGGCACTGGACCGGGTCGTGGACGAGGCCTGGTCACCGCCGGTCACCCTGGGCGTACGGCTGATCAGCGTGCTGTCGGACGATCTCCAGCACGCCGGGCAGGCCGCCTTCGTCCGCGGCTCGCTGGAACGCCGGTAGCGCCGTCAGGCGGCGAGCGGTCCGCGGGTGCGGGCGTAGTGTCCCGGGCTGGTTCCCACGACGCGCTTGAAATGGCGGGCCAAATGGGACTGGTCGTAGAAACCGGCGGACGTCGCCACGTCGGGCGCCGGCAGCCCCTGGAGCAGCAGCCGGCGCGCGAGATCGACACGGCGCCCCGTCATGTACTGGTGCGGGGCCATCCCGAACTCCCGGCTGAAGGCCCGCACCAGATGCGTGTGGTGGGCGTGCAGACGCACCGCCGCCTCCTGGAGCGTGATCCCCTCCACGAACCGTTCGTCCAGGAGATCACGCAGCCGGTGTGCGACCCGGCGGTCGTGCACGTGACGGACGGGTTCCAGCCGGTTGCGCAGATGCTGGTCGAGCCGCTCGGAGACCAGGGCGAGCCGGCTCGCCGCCTCCAGTTCGTCGCCCGGTTCGGCGAGCGTCGTGTGGAGCCGGGCGATCCGGCGCCGCAGCGCCGGATCGTGCAGCACGGGGCTGTCGACGGCCATGCCGATCAGCTCCTCGTCGACCTGCGCGGTGTTGAGGTACAGCACGCGCTTGCGGAAGCCCTCGGCCGTAGCGGCGCCGCCGTTGTGCGGAACGTGCGGCGGCAGGAGCGTCACCACATGGGTGAGCACCCCGTGCTCGTGGTGGTCCAGGTCGTAGCGGACCATGCCCTCGTCCACGATGAGCAGGGTCCACGCGTCGTGCGTGTGCATGGGGTAGGAGTGATCGATGAAGTGGGCGTGGAAGACCTCTTCGATCCCTTCCACGGGCGGACGCCACGCGGTGATGTCCGGACGAGCAGCCATGACCCGATCGTACGCCCGGCGGTCGCGGTGCCCGGCGGTCGCGGGCGGGCGACCCGGACAGCGGTGCATTGGGACAGCCATGCAAAGTTCGTACAAGACGGCCGGGGGGACGGCCGGGCAGGCTCGGAGCCATGACAGATGATCTCGCCCCCGTCCGCTTCGACACCAAGATCGCCGTCCTGCTCCGGGACGACCTGCAGACCTGGCAGCGACTGAACGTCACGGCCTTCCTGGTCAGCGGCCTCGGCACGGCGGTGCCCGAACTGGTCGGCGAACCGTACGCCGACGCCGACGGCACCCCGTACCTGCCGATGTTCCGTCAGCCGGTCCTGGTCCTCGAAGGAGGGAAGGAGATGCTGGCGACGGCCCACACCCGGGCGGTCGGCCGGGGTGTGACCCTGTCGGTGTTCACGTCCGACCTCTTCTCGACGGGCAACGACCGGGACAACCGGGCCGCGGTCCGGGCCGTGCGGCGGGACGGGATGGACCTGGTCGGGCTGGCCGTGCACGGTCCCCGCAACGCCGTGGACAAGATCCTCAAGGGCGCGTCCATGCACTCCTGAGCGGGGCACCGCCCGGCCGCGTGGCATGCCACCCGGTGCGTGCGGTGCGGCCGAGCCCTGTCACACGGTGCGTTCGACGAAGAACGGCAGGAGCGCCAGGAGTTCCCCGACGGCGTCCGGCTCCAGCGCGACGCTCTCCAGGCAGGCGCGGGCGCTCTCCAGGTTCCGGTGGGCCTCGGCGACGGAGGCCGAGCGCCCGCCGGCCTCCTCGACCAGACCGGCCGCCCGCCGGGCCGTGCTGTCGTCGAGCGGCTCGCCGGTACGCAGCAGCGCGCCCAGTTCCAGCGCCGCCCGGTCGCCCGCGGCGAGGGCGGTGAGGACGGGGTACGTCTTCTTCTGCCGGCGCAGATCGCTGTGCACCGGCTTGCCCGTGACCGCCGGGTCGCCCCAGATGCCGAGCACGTCGTCCATGACCTGGAAGGCCACCCCGAGATGGCGTCCCGCCGCGGTGAGGGCGTCGGACTCTGTCCGCCCGGCCCCGCCGAGCACGGCGCCCAGACCGGCGGCGCAGCCGAGCAGCGAGCCCGTCTTGTGCTCGGCCATCAGCCGGTACTCGTGCGGCCGCACGGCATCGGGCCCAGTCCAGGGACGGGCCTCGAAGAGCAGGTCGTCGGCCTGACCGCGGACCAGGTCGTTCAGCGTCCCGGACAGCAGCCGGACCGCCGGCACACAGTGCGCGCCGGGGGCGTCGGCCAGGGTCTGCACGGCCAGTGCGAAGAGCGCGTCACCCGCGAGGACTGCGGGCCCGGTCCCGTAGGCCTTCCAGGCGGTGGCGCGCTGTCTGCGGGTCTCGTCGCCGTCCATGATGTCGTCGTGGAGCAGGGAGAACGTGTGGATCAGCTCGACCGCGACGGCGCCCCGGACCGCGCTCCGCGCCTGCGCGCCGACGGCCTCGGCACCCAGTACGGCGAGGGCCTGCCGGATCCCCTTGCCCTGCGCCCCCGGGACGGCCCGGCCGTCGGGCCCGTCCCAGCCGAGCGAGAACGCGGTGATCTCGGCGTGCCACGGATGCAGTTGCCGCACGGCCCGGCCGAGAGCGGGACGGACGAGAGCGCGGCAGCGGGCGAGTATCTCCGGCGCTGTGGCCTGCTGGGTCACCCGGGGCATCATCGGTGGCCGTCTTCCCCGGCCACCGTGTCACCGGCCGGTGCCACGCCGAGTTCCGCGTAGGCCTTGTCGACCATGTCACGGGCGTTGAGCAGTCCGATCCGGTCGAGCGTGACGCGCAGTCCGTCCAGCTCCGCAGCGGTCTCCGCACAGTCGCGGCCCAGCCGGGCGAGCGACTTCACCAGACCGAGGCGGGCCAGCGCCTCGCCCCGGGGTTCCGTCATCGCCCGGAACTCTTCCAGCGCCTCCTGGTAGACCTGCCGGGACTCCTCGTACCGTCCGGCGCGGTAGAGCACATTGGCGCGCATCTTGTGGTTGTAGGCGAGGGCGCTGGACAAGTTCATTTCGCGGCAGGTGAGTTCGGCCTCGGCGAGCAGGTCGAGCGCGCGTTGCGGGGCGTTGTCCCGTACGGAGATGATGTCGGCCATGCCGCGCAGCGCCCAGGCCCGGCCGCGTCGGTCGTCCGCGTCGCCGGCCAGCTGCGCCGCTTCCTCGAACATCTCCAGGGCGGTGTCGAACGAACCGGTGTTGCGGTGGATCTGCGCGATGCCCTCCAGCGCCCAGACGGTGTGGCGCGCCTCGCCGCGGGCGCGCGCCTCGGCGAGCAGCTGCTCGTGGAGTGCGGCAACGGTCCGGTAGTCGCCCTGTATGCGCCCGGTCTCCGCGAGTCCGGCGAGCGAATAGCCGCGGGCCACCACATCGCCGCCCTGCTTGCCCAGGTCGGCCGCCAGGCCCAACAGGCGGAAGGCGAGGCGCAGTGCGCCCCGCTGGCGGGCGAGCGTCCCACCGCTCCACAGCGCCCAGGCCATCGCCCCGGTGTCCTCGGCCGACCTGGCCGCCCGGTAGCTGGCCTTCCAGGCGCGGTCGGCGTCCTGCACATGGCCCAGCCTGCGGTGGGCCTCGGCCACCGCGAGGCCGGTGCGGGCCACCTCCTGCTGGGAGCCGGAGAGTTCGGCCGCCCTCAAGTGGCGTTCCCCCTCGGCCAGTACGTCGGTGAGAGAGGCGTTCACGGACATCTTGGTGAGGGCGCCCTGGTACTCGGGCGCCAGCGCTTTGTTGTGCATGGGAGCCTTTCGCGAGCGAACGGGCCGGTCGGACGCATCGACTATGCTCTCCATGTATACATGCAGCGTATAGTCGTTCGATGCTCGGACCTGTGCGCTCATGGGGGGTCGGCGAGGCTTGTCGTGTGCGGCGTTCCGCCTTGTTGTGGATCAAGACGGCTGATGCGCGCCAAGGGTTGCTTCGCGATCAGGCAATCCGTGAAGATCCTTCTCCGCGGCGGTCGCCCGGTCGGCCGGGCCGGTCCGCCAGGTGGGTGACGAACCACTCCCGGGCCAGTTCGGCGACCTCGTCCAGCGCGCCCGGCTCCTCGAAGAGGTGCGTCGCACCGGCGACGACGTCGAGCCGGTTCTCGCAGCGCAGTTGAGCCTGCGCCTGCCGGTTCAGCTCCAGGACCCGGGTGTCGCGGCCGCCCACGACGAGCAGCGTCGGCGACCGGACGTCGCCGAGGGAGGGCTCCGCCAAGTCGGGCCGGCCGCCGCGGGAGACGACCGCACCGATCCCCGTGCCGCGCTCCGCTCCGACGGCCGCCGCCGCTCTCAGCGCGGCGGCGGCTCCGGTGCTCGCCCCGAAGAGGCCGATGGGAAGGGACTCGCGACGTC
This sequence comes from Streptomyces sp. NBC_01260, assembly GCF_036226405.1. NCBI lineage: Bacteria > Bacillati > Actinomycetota > Actinomycetes > Kitasatosporales > Streptomycetaceae > Streptomyces > Streptomyces sp. NBC_01260. The sequence continues at coordinate 8,460,164 of NZ_CP108464.1, forward strand.
GCAGCCAGCAGGTGGCGTCCACCAGCCGTTCCGCCAGGGTCCCGATGTCGAAGACGTTGGCGCGGACCGCCTCCTCGGCCGGTGTGAGCAGGTCGAAGAGGAGGGTGCCGAGGCCCGCCCGGTGCAGCGCCGCCGCCACCGAGCGGTTGCGCGGGCTGTGCCGGCTGCTGCCGGAACCGTGGGCGAACACCACGAGAGCGCGGGCGTGACCGGCCGGGGTGAACTCACCCGGCAGGACGACGCCGCCCGCCTCCACGCCCACCTCGACGGCTGTCCGGGCGGAGGCCCGCTCCGCGGCTCGCGCCAGCAGCGCGACGACCTCCTCGTCCGGGGTCTGGCCGAAGTCCCGGTACCACTCACCCACCGCGGAGAACCGGAGCGGTGTGGACAGGCACACCAGTTCGTCCACCTGGCCGCGCAGCCTCTCGGCGGCGTCCGGCGGCGCCACCGGAACGGCCAGCACGACACGGGCCGCACCCTGCGCACGTGCCACCTCGCAGGCGGCCCGGGCGGTCGCGCCGGTCGCGATGCCGTCGTCCACGATGATCACGCGTCGCCCGTCGAAGCGGATGCGCGGCCGGTCGCCGCGGAAGGCCCGGGCCCGCCGCAGCAACTCGGCCGTCTCGGCGCGTTCGACTGAGGCGAGATCCGCCGAGGATGCCCCGCTGCGGCGCAGGATGTCCTCGCTGATGACCCGTACACCGCCCTCACCGATGGCGCCGAAGCCCAGTTCCGGATGGTGGGGGACGCCGAGCTTGCGGACCACGATCACGTCGAGCGGTGCGTCGAGCTCCTGGGCGACCCAGAAGGCCACCGGGACTCCGCCGCGGGGCAGGCCCAGTACGACGGGATCGCTTCCTGCCAAGGGGCGGAGAGCCTCGGCGAGCCGATGTCCCGCGTCGGCGCGGTCGGAGAACAGCACGGGGATTCACCCCAGACCGGGAGAGGGGAGGCGGTCACCTCCACCTGCTTCGAATCAACACCGTGCACCGCCGGTCCGCAAGCCGGCGGTGGCCGCCCTTCCGCAGGGAACGACGCCGGAAGCGGCTGAAGCGCCGGACGACGCCGTGCGGATCGTCACCGGACGGAACGTGCCACCCGGAACCCCGTGTCGTCGATCCGGAAGGTCGGGTGGCTGCGGCGCCGCACCGAGGCCCGGCAGCTCCAGCGCTCGTCGAACCAGCCGCCGCCGCGCAGCACCCGGTAGCTGCCGTAGACCTCGGCGTCGTAGACGTCCCAGCACCACTCCCAGACATTGCCCAAGGTGTCGTGCAGTCCCCAGGCGTTGGGCTGCCTTGTGCCCACCTCGTGCATCCGCTCGCCCGAATTGCCGCGATGCCAGGCGATGTCGTCGAGCGGGCCGTACCGGGCGCCCGTCGTGCCGGCGCGGCAGGCATGTTCCCACTCGGCCTCGGCGGGCAGCCGGTACCCGTCGGCGGCCGCGTCCCAGCTGACGCCCTCGGCGCCCGCCCCGTCCTCGGTGCCGGTGCCGGTGCCGGTGCCGGTGCGGTACGCGGGCGTCAGCCCCTCGTGCAGGGACAGGGCGTTGCAGAACCGGACCGCGTCCAGCCAGGAAACGCCCTCGACGGGCAGCCGGTCGCCCTGCGCGGTACTCGGGCGCTCGCCGGTGACCCGCGCGTACTGGGCCTGGGTGACGACGGAGGCCGCGAGCCGGTACGGGGCCAGCTCGACGGCCCAGCTCCGCTGTGTGCGCCGGTCCGACAGGGTGACCTGCCCCGCGGGGACGGTGATCATCTGGATTTCCGTGCCTGTGTCCATGGGACGTTGATCGTATCAACGCTGTTGGCGCGGCCCGCCCGGCCGCGATCAGCCCGCCGATGCCTCGCGGGTGATCTCGTCGAACCGCGCGCCCATGGCCGCGGCCAGCGCCTGTGCGGCGGAGAGGGGCCTGACCATCACCATCAGGTCGTCGATCTCGCCCGCCTCGTTCATGTGCAGGAAGTCGCAGCCGTTGATCTCCCGGTCGCCCACCTTCGCGACGAAGACGAGAGCGTGGTCCCGTCCGTCCTCGCTCGCCATCTCCCGGACGTACCGGAAGTCCGTGAACACCTCGGAGACCGCCCGCAGGATCGCCGCGGTGAAGGGCTTGCCGGGGTACGGCTTGAACACCACTGGGCTGGTGAAGACGACGTCCTCGGCCAGCATCGCCTCGACCGCGCCGAGGTCGTGCGCCTCGACGGCTTTGCGGAAGGGATGCATGTGCCGCTCCTTGGTCAATTCGTTGAATAGGTGTGAAAGAGATTAATCATATCGGTGGTAGCCTGTCCAGATGTCTCTCAAGTACGCGGTCCTGGCGGCGCTGCTGGAAGGTGAGGCCTCCGGCTACGACCTGGCCAAGGTCTTCGACGTATCGGTGGCGGACTTCTGGTCCACCACGCCGCAGCAGCTCTACCGGGAGCTGGACCGGCTGGCGGAGAGCGGCCTGATCGAGGCCCGGGTGGTCGAGCAGCAGCGCAGGCCGAACAAGAGGGTGTTCACCCTCACGGAGGCGGGCCGCGCCTCGCTGGGCACCTTCACCGCCGAACCGCCCCGCCCCACCGCCATCCGGGACGAACTCCTGGTCATGACCCAGGCGGTGGACGTGGGCGACCAGGAGGCGGTACGCGCCTCGGTCGAGGAACGCATGGAGTGGGCGCGCGCCAAGCTCGCCCGCTACGAACGGCTTCGGGAGCGGATGCTCGACGGCCGCGACGAGGAGACCTTCGTGGCGGAGGCCGGTCGCATCGGCCCCTACCTGACGCTGATGCGCGGACGGTCCTTCGAGCAGGAGAACCTGCGCTGGGGCGAGAAGGTGCTGGAGCTCCTGGAGCGACGGGCGGCCTCCAGGGCCCGCACCCCCGCGGACCCCGGGCCCGCCGGGCGCCACGCCGACGCCGCCGCACCGGGCCGGCCGCGGGGCTGAGGTCCGGGGGAGCGCGCTCGACGGGCTGTGCAACGGCTTTGTCAGACCCGTCGGTTAGGTTTTCCCCATGACTGAATTCGTATTGGTGGCCGGTGCCTGGCTGGGGGCGTCGGCATGGGACGATGTGGTGCCCGGGCTGCGTGCGGCCGGGCACGGCGTCCACCCGGTGACCCTGACCGGCGTCGGTGAGAAGCAGGGGCTGCCGGTCGGCCCGCAGACCCATGTGGCCGACATCGTCGACGAGGTGGAGCGCCTCGGTCTGCGCGATGTCGTTCTGGTCGGCCACAGCTACGCGGGCATCCCGGTCGGTCAGGCCGCCGGCCGTATCGGCGACCGGCTGGCCCGTGTCGTCTTCGTGGACGCCGGCGTCCCGGCGGACGGGGAGTCCTTCGTCTCCACCTGGTGGCAGGGCCCGGCGGCGCTGGAGGCCGAGATCGCGGGCAACGGAGGCTTCTGGGCGCCGCTGACCGCGCCCGACTTCGCGGGCCAGGGGCTCACCGACGAGCAGATCGCGCGGATCGTGGCCGGATCGACGCCGCACCCGGGCGCCTCGCTGGGTGATCCCGCCGTGCTGACCGGCCCGCTCGGCAGCCTCCCGGCCACCTACGTCAAGTGCCTGCTCGACGGTCCCGAACCGACCGACGACGTAGCCTCGTTGCTGAGCGGAGAGAGCTGGGAGCTGGTCACCATGGACACCGGGCACTGGCCGATGTTCTCCCGGCCGCAGGAGCTCGTCCGGATCCTGACCGGGGCGGCCGCGCAGCCCTGATCCGTGCCGGGCGGCGAGACCCGCGTGTCCGGCACGAGTACGCCGGGCACACCGGGGACCTGACGGGGCCGGTGTGCCCGGCACCCCATGAGCGGAACCACAGCCGTCCGCCCGGCGTCGCCCACCGCGTCCACGAACAGTCGATCAGGACGCGCGCCCGCGCGGTGTTCCGGGCTCAATGGACAGGTGACCGCGCCTCCGGACGACTGCCTCGCGCGCAACGAATGGATCTGCGGCGCCTATCTGACCAGCCGTCGGCACATCCTGTGGGACGCCGTGCTCCAGCATCTCCAACTGACCGTGATCGCCGTGCTCATCGGCCTGGTCCTCGCGCTTCCGCTCGCCCTCGCCGCCCGCCGCCGGCGCTGGGCGGCCGGTCCGGTGCTCGGGGTGACCACCGTCCTCTACACCGTCCCGTCACTCGCCATGTTCTCGCTGCTGCTGCCGGTGTACGGGCTCTCCGCCGCGCTCGTCGTCTCGGGCCTCGTCCTGTACTCCCTCACGCTGCTGGTACGCAACATCCTGGCCGGACTCCGCGCCGTACCGGAGGAGACCCGTCAGGCGGCTCGCGGCATGGGATACGGACCGGTACGGCTCCTCGTCGCCGTGGAACTGCCACTCGCGCTGCCCGCCGCCATGGCGGGCCTGCGCATCGCCACCGTCTCCGCGGTCTCGCTGGTCACCATCGGCGCGATCGTCGGCTACGGCGGGCTCGGCAACCTCATCTACGCCGGGATGAACACCTACTTCAAAGCCCAGGTGCTCACCGCGTCCGTGCTCTGCGTCGTCATCGCCGTCCTCGCCGACCTGCTGCTCCTCCTCGTGCAACACCTGCTGACCCCCTGGACGCGGAGGCAGTCGTGAACACCCTCACCAAGGCCTGGTCCTGGCTCACCACCTCCGCACACTGGTACGGCGACGACGGCGTCTGGACCCGCCTCGGCCAGCACCTGTACCTCACCGTCGCCTGTCTGCTGATCAGCTGTCTCATCGCGCTGCCGGTGGCGCTGGTCCTCGGCCATCTCGGAAAGGGCGGCGCCCTCGCCGTCAACATCTCCAACGTCGGCCGGGCCGTCCCCACCTTCGCCGTCCTGGTGCTGCTCCTGCTCACCCCGGTCGGACGGTTCGGGGAGGGGCCGACCATCGTCGCCCTCGTCCTGTTCGCCGTTCCGCCGCTGCTGACCAACGCCTACGTCGGTATGCGGGAGGTGGATCAGGACGTCGTGCGGGCCGCCCGGGGCATGGGCATGACGGGCAGCCAGCTGCTGTTCCAGGTCGAGGTGCCGCTCGCCCTGCCGCTCATCCTCACCGGCGTACGGATCGCGGCCGTGCAGCTCGTCGCCACCGCGACCATCGCCGCACTGGCGGGCGGCGGCGGCCTGGGCCGGATCATCACCGCCGGTTTCAACCTCGCCTCCACCGCCCAGGTGGTCGCCGGAGCGGTCCTGGTCGCCGCGTTCGCCCTGATCGTCGAAGGGCTCTTCGAGGTGGCGCAGCGGTTCGCCCCCGACTGGGTGCGTGACGGGAACGCCGGATGAGGGCCCGGCGCACGGCCCCCGCGATCCTGCTGCTCCTGCTGCCGGTGACCGCCTGCACCAGCGGACCCGCGCTGGAGAACCAGGGCGAGGTCACCGCACCGCCCGGCGACAGCAAGCACCTGACCATCGGCTCGGCGGGCTTCACCGAGAGCGATCTGCTCGCCCAGATGTATGCCCTGCTGCTCGACCGGGCCGGATACTCCACGAAGATCATCTCCGTCACCAACCGGGAGATCTACGAACCGGCCCTGGAGAGCGGCCAGATCGACGTCGTACCGGAGTACGCCGCCACGTTCGCCGACTGGCTGAACGCCAAGGAGAGCGGCGCCGACGCCGCGCCAGTCGGCTCGCCGAACCTCGCCACCAGCATGAAGGCCCTGCGCGCCCTGGCCGCACCGCGCGGCCTCACCGTTCTGGACCCCGGTCGTGCCGTCGACCAGAACGCCTTCGCGGTCACCTCCGCATACGCGACGAAGCACCACCTGAAATTGCTGAGCGACCTGGGGAAATCAGGGCTGGCGGTCCGGCTGGCGGCAGGTGACGAATGCGTGCAGCGCCCTTACTGCGCACCCGGGCTGAAGAAGACGTACGGCATCGACATCACCGCCGTCGACCCCAAGGGCGTCGGCACCACCCAGGCCAAGCAGGCCGTCCAGAGCGGCCGGGACCAGATGGTGCTGACCACCACCACCGACGCCACCCTGGACAACTTCGGGCTCGTCCTGCTCGCGGACGACAAGCACCTGCAGAACGCCGACTACCTCGTCCCCGTCGTCAACCGGTCCCGGGCGGGCAGCGAGGGCGTGCGCACGGCGCTGGGCAAGCTGAACACCGTACTGACCACCGCTGACCTGGCCCGGCTGAACGAGCAGGTGGACAGCTGGCGACGGCTCCCCGAGGACGTGGCCCGCGGCTACCTGCGGTCCGAGCACCTCATCCCCGCCGGCTGACCGCGCCGCCGGGTCACCAGGGCAGCTCCGAGAGCCGGGCCGAGATCCGCTCCCGGTCCCACGCGCCGTCCGCGACCACCACCCGGTAGCGCCGGGTCAGCGTGGCACCCGGTTCCAGGACGAGCTCGTCGTGGAACGCGAAGGACGGTGCGACCGCGGCGAACGGGTCGTTGCGGACGAACCAGTGCGCGGGGTGCCCTCCGTCCGCGCCCGCGTGGTCGTTCTCCGGGGCGTGCGCGAAGACGAGCGTCGCGTGTCCGTCCGCGCCGTCGTGCTCGCCGCTGAACGCCAGCCACGGCGCCTGCCGCCCCATCACGTCGGGCCCCTCGCCGTCCGGGGTGAGGATGCGGCCGTCACGGAAGGCGCGCGGGCCGCGCCAGAACAGCCCGGTGTAGCCCGCGTCGGGCCGGCCCTGCGTGGTCGGGCTGCCGAACCGCAGGGGTTCGTCCCGGCGGTTGGTGACGGCGGACGACCACGTCAGCACCCAGCTGCCGTCCAGCGGATCGACGTCGTGCACCTCGACCCTGCGCAGTTCGTCCGCCCACAGCTCACCGCTGTACGGGTGCCAGCTCAGCCGCTCCGCGACCACGACGCCGTCCGCCCGCAGCGCCAACTCGTCGAAGCCGCGGTGCGCCATGGAACCCACCCGCTCGGGCAGCGGCTGATAACCCCCGCCCCGCACATAGGTGTTGCCGCCCCACAGGTTCTGCCCCGACAGCTGCGAGGCGGTCAGCTGCAGGCCCTTGTGCCAGCGGTGGTCGTTGGGCCGGTAGTCGGTCACCACCCGGTCCGACAGGGTGCGCAGCGGGTGGATGTACGGCTTCGGGGCCTCCCAGGCCGCCTCGGGCCGGTACACGTACCGCAGGAGCTCCACCCCGCTGCCCGCCACCGAGACGGCGATGTGGTCGCCGTGCCGGTGCACCAGGTCCAGCCTCCCGGTCACGCGCCCGCCTCCGCCGGTTCGGGCGCCCAGCCGGGGGCATCGCCGTGCAGGGCGCTGTAGTACGGATCGCCGGGGCCGATCTCGCCGGCCCGGACGGTCTTCCCGGTGAAGGCGGCCTTGTACAGCGCGGCGACCAGCTCAAGGCTGGTACGGCCGTCGGCGCCGCTGCTGCGCGGCCGGCGCCCGGCGCGCAGGTCGGCGAGCAGACCACGCAGCTGCGCCTCGTGCGAACTGGGTACGTCGGCGCCGAAGTCCTGCCAGGCGGAAGCGAGTTCGGGGGAGACCCCGGGGGCGGGGGTGATCCGCCAGTCCGCGTTGCGGTGGCCGTACAGATGGGTGAGCTCGACCGTGGCCCGCTCGCAGTCGATCCGGATCCGGCTGACCTCGTCGGGACTGAGCACACTGTTGACGATCGTGGCCATCGTGCCGTTCTCGAAGCGGACCAGCGCGGTGGAGACGTCCTCCGTCTCGACGATCGCGGCGTACGGACCGCCGTGCTCCGGCCCCTCCGCCGCCTCGATCGCGTCGAAGTCCTCCAGCGAGGGGCAGGGCGGCTTCTCGCACCACACCCAGGCGCCCGCCCGCAGCGCGGCGATGGTCTGGTCGCGGTGGAAGCGGGGCGGCGTACCGAGCGTGACCAGGCCGGGGCGTTGCTCGGCGAGCATCAGATCCAGATCGGTGTACGGACGTCCGGTGCCGGCGTCGGCGCAGAACGCCTCGGCGGAAGCGGCGTCGACATCCACCGCCGCGACGATCTCCAGCGGCTGTTCGGCGGCCAGCGCACGCAGCGCGGGCAGATGACTGCCGCGTGCGATCGCGCCCGTGCCGACGATCGCGACCCGGACCGGCGTGCTGGGGGAAGCCTGGCTGGGCGTGACAAACACCTCCGCGGTGAGGGGGCGCCCACCGGATAGCAAGCGCTTTCTCCCAGCGGAAACCTAGGCTTTGCGCCGGGGTCCGGTCAAGAGATCCGGACCGTGGTCGGCGCGGTCCGATGAGTTCCCACCTGCGGTGGAGTCATCCTGTTGACCCCGACAGCTGAGAAGGCGGAGCGATGAGCACCCTGCGCGAAGTACTCGAAACGCACGTCCGTCACGGATCGGTGCCCGGAGCGGTGGGCCTGGTGGCCCGCGGCGCACACATCGAGGTGGAGGCGGTCGGCTCCGCCTTCACGGACGGCAGCGCTCCGATGGCCCGGGACTCCCTCTTCCGGCTCGCTTCGATCACCAAGCCGCTCACCGCGGCGGCGGCCATGATGCTGATCGAGGACGGCCGGATCGCCCCGGCCGACCCGGTCGCGCGGTGGCTGCCCGAACTGGCGTCACCGAAGGTGGTACGCACCCCGGACGGCCCGGTCAACGACGTGGTGCCGGCCGTCCGGGCGATCACCGTGTTCGACCTGCTCACCTTCCGCGCCGGGTACGGATTCCCGTCAGACTTCTCGCTGCCCGCTGTCGCGCCCCTGTTCAGCGAATTGAACCAGGGTCCGCCGGAGCCGCAGGCCGTCGCCGCCCCGGACGCGTGGATGGCGGCCCTGGCCCGGGTGCCGATGCTCCACCAGCCGGGGGAGGCGTGGCTGTACAACACCTGCTCCGACATCCTGGGTGTGCTGATCGCGAGGGTTTCGGGGCAGTCGTTGGCGGAGTTCATGGCGGAGCGGCTGTTCGAGCCGCTCGGTATGACCGACACCGGATTCGCGGCGCCGGCGGACCGGCTCGACCGGTTCACCGGCTACTACCGTGCCGGTACGGAGGGGGCCCTGGAACTGGTGGACGCCCCGGACGGGCAGTGGAGCAGCATGCCGGAATTCCCGTCCGGTGCCGGCGGACTCGTCTCGACGGTGGACGACTGGTACGCCTTCGCCCGGATGCTGCTCGACGGCGGGGCCGTGGGCAGCCGCAGCCTGCTGACGCCCGAATCGGTGCGGCGGATGACGACCGATCACCTGACACCCGCGCAGCGCGCGGCCAGCGGACTGTTCACCGAAGGGCAGGGCTGGGGGTTCGGCGGCTCGGTCGACGTCGAGACGCTCGATCCCTGGAACGTTCCGGGGCGCTACGGCTGGGTCGGCGGCACCGGCACGACGGCGCACATCATCCCGGCCACCGGTACGGTCGCCATCATGCTCAGCCAGGTGGCGATGGCCGGCCCCACCCCGCCCGTGCTGATGCGGGACTTCTGGCGGCACGCCGCGAGCGTCTGAACCACGAACCCCGTACTCCGAGGTGCGATGGTGGGCGCCGGTACCCGTCAGGCGTCCGCCACCGAGTCGAACTCCACCTCGTCGCGCCCGACTCCCTGCGCGTCCGCGTCCACCGACCGGCGCAGGGCCTCGTGGAGCTTCGCCGGGGTCAGCACCCCGAGGAACCGTGCCCCGTCCAGCACCGCCACCCAGCCGGCGTCGTGCTGGAGCATCTCGCTGAACGCCTTCTTCAACGGGGCGCCGACCGGCACCCACGCGTCCATCCGGCGGGCGAGTTCACCCACCGTGCCGTGCTCCCCGGCGATCCGCAGCGCATCCGCCGCCACCCAGCCGTGCAGCTCGCCGGCACCGTTCAGGACGACCGCCCACCGCGATCCCGCGGCGCCGAGCCGGGCCGCCGCCATCCGGGCGGGCTCGTCCAGCCGGGCCACCGGTGGCTCCTCCAGGTCCTCCGGTTCGATCGTGGTGACCGACAGCCGCTTGAGCCCCCGGTCGGCACCGACGAACCGCGCCACGTACGGGGTCGCCGGGGCCCCGAGCACCGCCCCCGGGCTGTCGAACTGCTCGATGCGCCCCTCCCCGTACACCGCGATCCGGTCACCCATCCGTACCGCCTCCTCGATGTCATGGGTGACCATCAGGACCGTCTTCCTGACCGTGGCCTGCAGGCTCAGGAACTCGTTCTGCAGCCGCTCCCGCACCACCGGGTCCACCGCGCCGAACGGTTCGTCCATCAGCAGCACCGGTGGATCGGCGGCCAGGGCCCGTGCCACGCCGACCCGCTGGCGCTGGCCGCCGGAGAGCTGGGCGGGGTACCTGGAGCCGTACGTCGCCGGATCGAGGCCGACCAGATCCAGCAGTTCGGCCGCGCGCTCCCGCGCCCTGGACCGCTTCCAGCCGACCAGCGCCGGGACCGTGGCGGTGTTGTCGAGGACCGTCCGGTGCGGGAACAGCCCGACCTGCTGGATGACGTAGCCGATCCCGCGGCGTAGCTTCACCGGGTCGACCGTCGAGATGTCCTTGCCGTCGACCAGGATCCGTCCGGAGGTCGGCTCGATCAGCCGGTTGACCATCATCATCGTGGTGGTCTTGCCGCAGCCGGACGGGCCGACCAGGGTGACGAGCTCTCCCTCGGCGACCTCGAAGGACAGTTCGTGGACTGCCGTCGTACCGTTCGGATAGACCTTGCCGACCTGCTCGAACCGGATCATGACTGCACGTTAGGAGGCGGCCGGACCCGCCGCACACGGGCCGGGACTGTCCGGGTCACACAGGTGTGCTGAACTGTCCGGGAAACATCGGATTCAGGAGCACCCTTGAACAGCTACCGTCAGCCCGGCCTCGTCCTCACCGACCGTCACTTCACCGTACCGCTCGATCACACCGACCCCGGCGGTGAGCAGATCGAGATCTTCGGCCGGGAGGTGGTGGCAGGCTCCAGGACCGCCGAAGAGCTGCCGTGGCTGCTGTACCTGGAGGGCGGACCCGGCTTCGGCGCCCGGCGTTTCACCGGCGCGGAGGCCTGGCTGGGCCGCGCGGTGCAGGAGTTCCGGGTGCTGCTCCTGGACCAGCGCGGCACCGGACTGTCCACCCCGGCCAACCGGCAGACGCTGCCGCTGCGCGGCGGTCCGCGGGAGCAGGCCGACTACCTCGCGCACTTCCGGTCCGACAGCATCGTGCGGGACTGCGAACTGATCCGGCCGCAGCTGACCGGCGGCGCGCCCTGGACGGTCCTCGGCCAGTCCTTCGGCGGCTTCTGCGCCGTCCGCTACCTCTCCGCCGCGCCGGAAGGGCTCAGCACCGTCCTGATCACCGGCGGTCTGCCCTCGCTCGACGCCCACGCGGACGACGTCTACCGGGCCGCGTACCCGAGGATCGAGCGGAAGGTCGCCGCGCACTACGCCCGCTACCCGCAGGATGTCGAGCGTGCCCGCGCAATCACCGCACACCTCGCGGAGCACCGCCCGGAGAGCGCCGGACACCGGCTGACGCCCGAGGGGTTCCAGTCGCTGGGCATCCTGCTCGGTGGCGGCAGCGGCAGCCACCAGCTGCACTACCTGCTGGAGAACGCCTTCGTCCGCACCCCGCACGGCACCGAGCTCTCCGACACGTTCCAGGAGGCCATGCGCACGGCCGCCTCGTTTGCCGGACATCCGCTGTACGCGCTGCTGCACGAGGCCATCTACGGCCAGGGCGAGCGTCCCACCGGCTGGGCGGCCGAGCGGGTCCGTGCCGAGTTCCCGCAGTTCGACGCGGCGACGGCGCTCCAGGGCGACGGCCCGGTCCTCTTCACCGGCGAGAGCATCCACCCCTGGCACTTCGACGTGGACCCGGCGCTGCGCCCGCTGCGCGAGACGGCCGAACTGCTCGCCACCCGCGGCGACTGGGCGCCGCTGTACGACACCGAGCGCCTGGCCGCCAACGACGTACCGGTGGCCGCCGCCGTCTACCACGACGACATGTACGTGGACACGGCCCACGCGTTGCGTACCGCCGCCTCGATCCGCGGATTGCGCACCTGGGTGACCGACGAGTACGAGCACGACGGGCTGCGCGCCGGCGGCCCGAGGGTCCTGGACCGGCTGCTCGCCCTGGTCCGCGACGAGGTCTGAGCCGTTCCTCCAGGGCCGGCCGGGGTCAGCCCTGGAGGGCGTCCAGCGTCGCGTTCAGGCTCGCCGCCGCACGCGGGTCACGGTTGTAGGGGAGCCTGGACAGGACCGCCGCGATGCCGCGGGTGTCGGTCACCGCGGAGAACACGAGACCGGAACCGATACCGGCGGACAGCCAGCGTGCGGCCGGGTACCGGACCCCCGCCAGCAGGCCGGCCACCACCAGCGAACCGGCGGCGAGCCGCACCTGCCGCTCCAGCGGCCAGGTGTCCCGGGCGCCGGCGGGACGGTCCAGGCCGCGGCCCTCGCCCTCCCAGGCTGAGGTGCCGCCGGTCAGCGTGGCGGCGTCGATGTCGGCGGCCGAGAGGATGTCGCAGGCCCGGGTGGAGCGGACGCCGGAGGCGCAGACCACGAGCAGGGAGCCGCGAGCCGAGGCGGACTTGAGGGCCGCCACCGCCTCGGAAAGGCGGTCGAGCGGGATGTTCAGGGCGCCGGGAACGTGCCCGGAGGCGTACTCGCCCGGGGCCCGCACATCGATGACGGTGAACTCCGTGAGACGGGCCGCGGCCTGGGCTGGTGAGAGGGATACGGGGCTGGTCACGAGCAGTGTTTCCTTTCGTTCACCGAGCGGGGCGGGTTCTCGGTCTCTCCTGCCCCGGACAGGCCAGGGTACCCGTCGGGGTATCCGAAGCCGCGGCGTACGAAGCCCGGCGGGCCGTGGTCCGCCCGGCCGGGGGCCGGCGAAGCACCCCGGCCCGGCGGACGGACCCGTACAGGCCCCAATCAGTCGGTGCCGAACTCCATGGCGGCGCGGTCCAGCATCTGGTCGTCGTCGCCCTCGGCCCGGTCGCGGGAGGCGATGATCTCGGCGCCGCCCTGCGGCATCGCGCCGATCAGCCCCGTCGAGGCTGCCTGGGCGGCCCCGATGAGCGTCGCGTGCGTGTTGCCGACGATGCCGAGATCGGCGTACTGCTCCAGCTTGGCGCGGGAGTCGGCGATGTCGAGGTTGCGCATGGTGAGCTGGCCGATCCGGTCCACCGGGCCGAACGCGGAGTTCTCGGTGCGCTCCATGGACAGCTTGTCCGGGTGGTAGCTGAACGCCGGACCGGAGGTGTTCATGAGCGAGTAGTCCTCGCCGCGCCGCAGTCGCAACGTGACTTCTCCGGTGACCGCCGCGCCCACCCAGCGCTGGAGCGACTCCCGGATCATCAGTGCCTGCGGGTCGAGCCAGCGGCCCTCGTACATGAGACGGCCCAGGCGCCGGCCCTCGTTGTGGTACTGCGCGACGGTGTCCTCGTTGTGGATCGCGTTGACCAGACGTTCGTACGCGGCGTGCAGCAGGGCCAGGGCCGGGGCCTCGTAGATGCCGCGGCTCTTGGCCTCGATCACCCGGTTCTCGATCTGGTCCGACATGCCCATGCCATGGCGGCCGCCGATGGCGTTCGCCTCCATCACCAGGTCGACCGCGGAGCCGAACTCCTTGCCGTTGATCGTCACAGGGCGGCCCTGGTCGAAGCCGATCGTCACGTCCTCGGTGGCGATCTCGACCTCGGGGTCCCAGAACCGCACGCCCATGATCGGGTCGACGGTCTCGACGCCGGTGTCGAGGTGCTCCAGGGTCTTGGCCTCGTGGGTGGCGCCCCAGATGTTGGCGTCGGTGGAGTAGGCCTTCTCGGTGCTGTCGCGGTAGGGGAGGTCGTGGGCGAGCAGCCACTCCGACATCTCCTTGCGGCCACCCAGCTCGGAGACGAAGTCCGCGTCGAGCCACGGCTTGTAGATCCGCAGGTGCGGGTTGGCGAGCAGGCCGTAGCGGTAGAACCGCTCGATGTCGTTGCCCTTGAACGTGGAGCCGTCGCCCCAGATCTGTACGTTGTCCTCGAGCATCGCCCGGACCAGCAGGGTGCCGGTGACGGCGCGGCCGAGCGGCGTGGTGTTGAAGTAGGCGCGCCCGCCCGAGCGGATATGGAACGCGCCGCACGTGAGCGCCGCCAGGCCCTCCTCGACCAGCGCCGCGCGGCAGTCGACCAGGCGCGCGATCTCGGCGCCGTAGGCCGACGCGCGGCCGGGCACCGACGCGATGTCGGGCTCGTCGTACTGGCCGATGTCGGCGGTGTAGGTGCACGGGACGGCACCCTTGTCGCGCATCCAGGCGACGGCGACGGAGGTGTCGAGGCCGCCGGAGAAGGCGATGCCGACGCGCTCGCCGGCGGGCAGGGAGGTAAGAACCTTAGACATGGGAAGAGTATGCGCTATTACGCATGATCATGCAAAGTTGCGCTTGTGGGCGCGCCGCCGTGGGTCCGGGGGAGTGGGCTCGGTGCCGGGTCGTGCGACAGCGGGCCGGGTCCGCCAGGTCCGGTTAGCCTGCCGATATGACGGTGCAGCTGGAATCCATGCCCGAGGACTGGCAGCGCGCACTCGCCGTCGTCGCTCATCCCGACGATCTGGAGTACGGCTGCGCGGCGGCCGTCGCCGTGTGGACCGACGCCGGGCGCGAGGTCACCTATGTGCTGGCCACCCGGGGCGAGGCCGGCATCGACACCCTCGAACCGGAGGAGTGCGCACCGCTGCGCGAGCGGGAGCAGCGCGCGAGCGCGGCGGTCGTCGGGGCCTTGGGAGTGGAGTTCCTGGATCATCGCGACGGGGTGATCGAGTACGGCATGGACCTGCGCCGCGACATCGCGGCGGCCGTCCGCAGGTACCGGCCCGAGCTGATCGTGACGCTCAATCACCGCGACACCTGGGGCGGGGTCGCCTGGAACACCCCCGACCACCGTGCGGTGGGCCGCGCGACCCTGGACGCGGCGGCCGACGCGGGCAACCGCTGGATCTTCCCGGAGCTGACCGGGCAGGGGCTCGAACCGTGGAACGGGGTGCGCTGGGTGGCCGTCGCCGGATCGGCCACGCCTACGCACGCCGTCGACGCGACGGCCGGGCTGGAGCGCTCGGTGCGGTCGCTGCTCGCCCACCGCACATACATCGAGGTGCTCACGGACCAGGACCCCGAGGAGTACTGCCGCGCCTTCCTCACCGGCAACGCCGAGGCCTCGGCCGAGCGGTTCGGCGGCCGGCCCGCCATCACCTTCGAGCTCTTCGCGCGCTGAGTCGGACGGGCTCTGGCCGCCTCCGGGCGAGCCGCCGTACTCTGTTCTGCGCAAAGCATTCTGACGTTGCGTCAGTTAGAGGAGGAGGCGGCCGTGCTCGACATCCTCGATCGCGACATCGCGCACGGCGAGGAGCGGATCACGCTGCGGATCGAGGACGGTGTGGGTGTGCTGACCCTCTGCCGGCCCGACCGGCTCAACGGCTGGAGCTGGGAGTCCAGCAGGCAGCTCGGCATCATGGCGGACCGGATCCGTTTCGACGACTCGGTCCGGGCCGTTCTGCTGCGCGGCGAGGGCCGGGCCTTCTGTGCCGGGATCGACGTCACCGCGCCAGGTGGCGACATCACCGGGCGTTCCCCCGCTGAGCGCACCCATCGCTACTACGAGGGCATCCGCTGGGTCCACGAACGCTTCGCCGCGTTCGCCGGGCTTCCGCAGCCGGTGGTCGCCGCGGTCCAGGGCTACTGCCTGGGCTTCGGCTTCGAACTGGCACTGATGGCCGATATCCGGATCGCCGCCGACGATGCCGTGTTCGCACTGCCGGAGGCCGGTATCGGGGTCGCTGTCGATGCGGGCGGCGACATGCGGATCGCCCGCGAGGCCGGGGCGGGCTGGGCGAAGTACCTCGCGCTCACCGGCCGCCGGATCGACGCGGCGACGGCCGAGCGGATCGGGCTGCTCCAGGGCGTCACGCCGCCCGGTGAACTGGAGCGCACCGCGCGGTCCGTGGCCGACGCCGTGGCGGCCAACGCCCCCTTGGCCGTACGCCACATCAAGCGTTCGGTCGACGCCTTCGCGGATGCCGGGATGGCGGACGCGCTCGACCGGACGGCGCTGGCGGCGGCGCTCACCCTCACCTCGCAGGACTGCGCCGAGGGCTATGCGGCCAAGGCCGCCCGCCGTCCACCGCGCTTCGAGGGCCGCTGACTCACCGCCCGCCGTCCGCCGCGCTTCGAGGGCGGCCGACTTGCCGCCCGCCGGGGCCGGGCGGCGCGAACGGGCCTCGGCCCAGCTGCTCGCGCACCGGCACCACGGGCGGGGTGACCAGGGAGCGCCGCTGCCAGTTAGCGCCGTCGACCACGAGCGAATGGCCGGTGATGAATCCGGCGTACGGCGAGGCGAGGAACGTCGCCGCCCAGCCCAGTTCGCGCGGCAGCCCCACCCGTAGCGCCGGCTGTCGTGTGCCGTGCTCCGGGTCCGCCTCCCCGGCCCGGTCCAGGTGGCCGCGGATGTCGGCGGTCATGTCCTCGTGCGGCATCAGCCCCGGCACCAGCCCGTTGATCCGGATTCCGTACGGGCCCCACTCCACGGCAAGGGTCTCGACCAGGTTCTTGACCCCGGCCTTCGCGGCGGCCGAGTGGGCGTAGCCGGGGCCGCCGGTCCAGGCGTACGAAGCCCCGACGCTGACGATGGACCCAGCCGTTCCGGCCGCGAGATGGCGCCGCCCGAACTCCCGGGTCATGAACCAGGTGCCGGTCAGCGTGATGTCGAGCACTGCCCGCCAGGCGTTCGGCGACAAGTCCTCTGCGGGGGAGGGGAAGTTGGCCGCCGCATTGTTGACCAGCACGTCCGGCGGCCCCAGTTCGGCCTCGGCCGCGTCGAACACCTCGGTGATCCGGTCGGGGTCGCGGATGTCGCCCGGCGCGATCATGACCCGGCCGCGGGTCAGGGGAGCGAGTTCCTCCCGGGCCGCGGCCAGCCGTTCGGCGTTCCGGCCGACGAGCACCAGATCCGCGCCCAGCCGGGCGAACTCGGCCGCGATCGCCTTGCCGAGCCCCGAGCCGCCGCCGGTCACCAGCACCACGCTGCCGTCGTACGTGCCGGGTGGCAACGCGCTCGCACCCAGCGGCGGTGGAGCGGCGAGTCCGGGGGTGCGCATGATCTCTGTCATGGCGCATAAGTACCGCTTCCGAAGGAAGAACTCCAGGTCCACGCAGTGATGTTGTCCAGACCATTGACATGTAAGCGCCAGGATGTTGAATTCGGTGCAGTTGTGTTGCGCGACTCTGATGACTTGAGTGATCAATGGAGGATCTGTGACGCCTCGCCCACCCCGCCTCACCGCACTCGCCGCGGCGGCGACCCTGCTCGTCGGCGGCCTGCTGACCGCCGGGCCGTCCGCACAGGCGGCCGGCACCACCGGGACCGGCACCCCGGCGAAGGCCCAGGACGGCCCCGGGACCCCGGCCATCACCCCGACCCCGCAGTCCGTGAAGAGCCGGTCCGACCGGATCACCATCACCCCCACCGTCACCATGGTGGCCGGCGAAACGGCCGACGAGTCCGCGCTCGCCGTCGTGGAGAAGGCCCTCGAACAGGCCGGTGCGCGGCGCGTCGTCCGGAGCACCCGGGCGTCCGCGAGCGGGCTCACCGTCCATGTGGGCGATACCGGTGCGCTCGCCGCCCAGAAGCTCGAAGGGCCCTCCGCGCTGCCCGCCGACGGATACGTCCTCGGCATCGGCGCCGACCGCATCGTTCTCGCGGGCAAGGACACCACCGGCACCTACTACGCCGCGCAGAGCCTGCGCCAGGTCCTGCCGCACCAGAAGCAGCCGGGTGCCCGGGTGGGCGGACTCGCGGTTCGCGACTGGCCGGGCACCGCCCTGCGCGGCGTCATCGAGGGCTTCTACGGCACCCCCTGGTCGCACAAGGCCCGCCTGGACCAGCTGGACTACTACGGCGAGCACAAGATGAACATCTACGTCTACTCGCCCAAGGACGACGCCTACCTCCGCGAGAAGTGGCGCGACGCCTACCCCGCCGACCAGCTGGCGCAGATCAAGGACCTCACCGACCGGGCGGTCCGGCGGCACGTCGAGTTCACCTACGCGCTCTCTCCCGGGCTGTCGGTCTGTTACAGCTCGGACGAGGACGCCAAGGCTCTCGTCGACAAGTTCCAGACGATCTGGGACATCGGGGTACGGACCTTCGCGGTGCCGCTGGACGACATCAGCTACACCGACTGGAACTGCGACGCCGACAAGGCGAAGTGGGGGACCGGCGGCGGTGCGGCGGGAGCCGCGCAGGCATACCTGCTGAACCGGGTCAACAAGGAGTTCATCGCCACCCACCCCGGCGCTCAGCCGCTCCAGATGGTCCCCACCGAGTACTACAACGTCAGCGAATCGGCGTACAAGACGGCCCTCTCCGAGCAGCTCGACCCGGATGTGCTCGTCGAATGGACCGGCGTGGGAGTCGTCGCACCGACCATGACGGTGGCTCAGGCCGACGCTGCCCGCAAGGTGTTCGGGCACCCGATCCTGACCTGGGACAACTACCCGGTGAACGACTACGCGACCGACCGGCTGCTGCTCGGCCCGTTCAACGGGCGCGAGAAGGGGCTGCCGGGCAGGCTCGCCGGGATCACCGCCAACCCGATGATCCAGCCGTACGCCTCGAAGCTCTCGCTGTACACCGTCGCGGACTACTCCTGGAACGACGCCGCGTACGACCCGCGCACCTCGTGGGGCAGGGGACTCAAGGAGTACGCGGGTGGCGACGCCCGCACCGAGCAGGCACTGCGCGCCTTCGCCGACGTCAACTACAGCTCCGCGCTCAACACCGACAAGGCACCCGAACTGGCGGCGGAGTTCGCTCGCTACTGGAAGTCCGGCGACTCGAAGCGGCTCACCTCCGTGCTCGGAAACCTCGGCGCGGCCCCCGCACGGCTGCGCGCAGGCCTTCCGGACCGCGGCTTCATCGAGGACTCCGGGCCCTGGCTGGACGCCACCGAGTCCTGGGCGACCGCGTCCCGCACCGCCCTGCGGATGGTCGACGCGGCCCGCGCGGGAAACGGTGCGCGGGCCTGGGAGCTCCGGCAGCAGCTGCCCGCCCAGGTCGAGCGGGCCAAGTCCTTCGTGTACACCGGCCTCGACGGCCGCAAGGTGCCGGTCCACGTCGGTGACGGGATGCTGGACGCGTTCGTCGAGGCGGCCACCGCCGAGCACGACCGGATCCTCGGCGTGAGCGGCCGGCCCACCGCGTCGACGAACCTCGGCACCTACCAGGACAACACCGCAGCCCGGATGCTCGACGGCGACGACTCCACGTACTTCTGGAGCGACGGCGCGCCCGCCGCGGACGACCAGCTCACCGTCGACCTGGGCGAGTCCAGGGACATCGGTGACATCACGCTCGCCATGGGCAAGCCCGGCAGCACCGACGACTACCTCCACGAGGGGGTGCTGGAGCACTCGGCCGACGGCAAGAACTGGCAGCAGCTCACCGCCTTCTCCGGCAAGCCGGACGTCACCACGACCGCGCCCGCCGGTACGAAGGCCCGCTATGTACGGGCGCGGGCGACCGCGGGCCAGACCAGCTGGGTCGTCGTCCGTGAGTTCCACGTCGCGACCACGGACGGCGCGGTCACGGGCAATCCGCCCGCGGCCACCGGATCCGCGCTGAGCTCGGCGGCCGACGGGGACCCGGGCACGGTCTACCGCGCCGCGCGCGGCCCGCAGGCCGGCGAGTTCCTTGAGGTGGGGCTCGGCGCGGCGCGGGCGGTCGGCTCGGTCACGGTCCTGCGGCCGGCCGGCGCCAAGGGCGCCGCGGACATCCAGCTGCGGAACGCGGACGGCGACTGGCGGACCGTCGGCAGGCTCGGCGGGTCGTACACCGACGTCGACGCGCACGGCCGGACCGCCGACGCGGTGAGGCTGGCCTGGCGCGAGGGAGCCGCGGCGCCGCAGATCGCGGAGGTGGTGGTGGGGAAGTAGCGGGTACCTCCCGCCGTGCGCCCGGCGCCCCCGCACCTCCGCGGGCGGGGCCGGGCGCACAGCCAGGTCACGTTCCGGCCGAAACGGTCACCCGCAGGTTGTTCCCAGAGGAGCAAGCGACCGCTTAGTATGCGCCGGAGCAGTGGTAATGCCGACAGTGTTGTGGAGGCCCCTCATGCAGGCATGGCGAGTGCACCGGAACGGCGAGCCGAGCGAGGTGATGCGGCTGGAGGAAACGGACCGGCCCACGCCCGGCGACGGGCAGGTGCTCATCGAGGTGCTCGCGGCGAACATCAACTTCCCCGATGCGCTGCTCTGCCGCGGCCAGTACCAGGTGCGGCCCCCGCTGCCGTTCACGCCCGGCGTGGAGATCTGCGGCAGGACCGCGGACGGGCGCCGGGTGCTCGCCACCCCCGCCCTGCCGGACGGCGGATTCGCCCACTACGTCGTCGCGGACGAGGCGTCCCTGCTGCCCGCCCCGGACGCCCTGGACGATGCCGAGGCCGCCGCCCTGCACATCGGCTACCAGACCGGCTGGTTCGGACTGCACCGGCGGGCGCACCTGCGGGCCGGTGAGACGTTGCTCGTCCACGCGGCGGCCGGCGGTGTCGGCAGCGCCGCCGTCCAGCTCGGCAAGGCCGCCGGCGCGACCGTCATCGGTGTGGTCGGCGGCGCGGAGAAGGCCAAGACCGCCACCGCGCTCGGCTGCGACCTGGTCATCGACCGGCATACCGAGGACATCGTCGCGGCCGTCAAGGAGGCAACCGGCGGGCGTGGCGCCGACGTCGTCTACGACCCGGTCGGCGGCGACGCGTACGCCAAGTCCGTGAAGTGCATCGCCTTCGAGGGCCGGGTGATCGTCGTCGGCTTCGCCAGCGGCGTCATCCCCGCCCCGGGCCTCAACCACGCCCTGGTGAAGAACTACTCGGTCCTCGGACTTCACTGGGGCCTGTACAACACGAAGGACCCGCAGGCAGTCCGCGACTGTCACGAGGAGCTGACCCGGCTCGCCGCCGAGGGCGTCATCAAGCCGCTGATCAGCGAGCGCGTCGCGATGGACGGGGCGGCGGCCGCCGTCCAGCGCGTGGCCGACGGCACCAGCACCGGCCGCATCGTCGTCCTGCCCTCGGGGGCCACCCGATGACCGCCCCCGACGCGGCCGGACTGCGCCGTCTCACCCGGGAACTGCTCGCCGCCCACCCCCCGGCCACCACCGGCCGCACCGACTTCCTCAAGGCGCGCTTCGACGCCGGACTCGCCTGGGTGCACTACCCGGCCGGACTCGGCGGCCTCGACGCGCCGCGCTCCCTGCAGCCCGTCGTCGACGCAGAACTCGCCGCGGCGGACGCGCCCGACAACGATCCGCGCCGCATCGGCATCGGTCTCGGCATGGCCGCCCCCACCGTCCTGGCCTACGGAACCGACGAGCAGAAGCGCCGCTTCCTGCGCCCGCTGTGGGTCGGCGAGGAGGTGTGGTGCCAGCTCTTCAGCGAACCGGGCGCCGGATCCGACCTGGCCGCCCTCGGCACCCGCGCCGTCCGCGACGGCGAGGACTGGGTGGTCGACGGGCAGAAGGTGTGGACGTCCAGCGCCCATGTGGCCCGCTGGGCGATCCTCATCGCCCGCACTGACCCCGACGTGCCCAAGCACCGCGGCATCAGCTACTTCGTCTGCGACATGACCGACCCCGGTGTCGAGGTGCGCCCGCTGCGCCAGATCACCGGCGAGGCCGAGTTCAACGAGGTCTTCCTCACCGGGGTGCGCATCCCTGACAGCCACCGGCTCGGCCCGGTCGGCGAGGGCTGGAAGGTCGCGCAGACGACGCTCATGAACGAGCGCGTCTCCATCGGCGGAGCCCGTATCCCCCGCGAGGGCGGCATGATCGGCCCGGTCGCCCGGACCTGGCGCGAACGCCCCGAACTGCGCACCCGCGATCTGCACCAGCGTCTGCTCACCCTCTGGGTGGAGGCCGAGGTCGCCCGGCTCACCGGGGCGCGCCTGCGCCAGCAGCTCGTCGCCGGACAGCCGGGCCCCGAGGGCTCCGGGATGAAGCTCGCCTTCGCCCGGCTCAACCAGGAGATCAGCGGCCTCGAAGTCGAACTTCTGGGCGACGAGGGGCTGTTGTACAGCGACTGGACGATGCGCCGGCCGGAGCTCGTCGACTTCACCGGACGTGACGCCGGCTACCGCTACCTCCGCTCGAAGGGCAACTCCATCGAGGGCGGCACGAGCGAGGTACTGCTCAACATCGTCGCCGAACGCGTGCTCGGCCTGCCCGTCGAGCCGCGCAACGACAAGGACGTCGCCTGGAAGGACCTGTCCCGATGACCGCACGGACCGAAGAGAGCCAGCCGCCCGACCTGCTGTACTCGCAGGCCGAGGAGGACCTGCGGGCCGCCGTCCGCTCGCTCCTCGACGACCGGTGCGACGTGCCGGAGGTGATCGCCCGCACCGAGTCCGACGCGCCGTACGACCCACAGCTCTGGAAGGCCCTCGCCACCGGCATCGGCGCCGCCGGACTCCTGGTGCCCGAGAAGCTCGGCGGGCAGGGGGCCGGCCACCGCGAGGCCGCGGTGGTCATCGAGGAGCTCGGACGCAGCGTGGTCCCGGCGCCGTACCTGACCAGCTCCGTCGTCGCCACCGAGACGCTGCTGGCGCTCGGCACCCAGGACGGGCCGGCGGCCGAACTCCTCACCGAACTGGCCACGGGCCGCAAGGTCGCCGTGCTCGCCGTACCGTTCTCCGCCGCCGGGCCGGACACAGTCGCCGTGACCGCCGCCCTCGACGGCACGCTCGGCCCGGTCGCCGACGCGGTCGCCGCCGATGTCCTGCTGGTGCCCACCACCGACGGCCTGTACGCCGTCGAAGCGGGCACCGCAGGCGTCGTCGTCGAGCCGCTCATCGCGCTCGACCTGACCCGCCCGCTCGCCACCGTCACCCTGACCGGCGCCAGCGGAACCCGCCTCGCGGATGCCGGGACCGCCCGGGCGGCGGTCCGCAGAGGGCTGCTGGCCGGAGCCGGACTCCTCGCCTCCGAACAGCTCGGGCTCGCCGAGTGGTGCCTGACCGAGACGGTCCGGTACACCCGTGAGCGTCACCAGTTCAACCGCCCGGTCGGCTCGTTCCAGTCGCTCAAGCACCGGATGGCGCACCTCTGGCTGGAGGTCGTCTCGGCGCGGGCGGCCGCGCGCAACGCCGCGGACGCGCTGGCCACCGGCAGCCCCGAAACGCCGCTGGCGGTTGCCGTCGCGCAGGCGTACTGCTCCAGGGTCGCCGTCCACGCGGCGGAGGAGTGTGTCCAGCTCCACGGCGGCATCGGGATGACCTGGGAGCACCCCGCGCACCTGTACCTGAAGCGCGCCAAGGCCGACTCGATCGCGTACGGCTCGGCGGGACGCCACCGCGAGACCGTCGCGGAGCTGATGGAACTGCCCGCGCCGTAACACTGCCGGCCGGTGGTGGGGCACGGTCCCGGGGCGGGAGCACATTGATACAAGCTCCCGCCCCGGGGCCGTGCACCGGCGGAGCCGTGGCGGACAACGGGCGGAACGGCAGCCGAAGAGCGGGCGGCGAACGAGACAACTCTCCTCAAGCAAAGGCAAGTTGGTTGCCGTCGGCTCCATACTCGGTCGCGTCCGCTCGTCCGGCACGCCCTCGCAACCGGGAGAATCCATGGCGTTCCCCACCCGCCGCCGCGCTGTCACCACCGCCCTGGCCACCGCGGCCGCAGGCACCCTCCTGCCCCTGCGGACCGCCACCGCGGCCGAAACCCCCGCGGCGGCCCGGCCGGTCCGGGGCCCGCGGCCGCTGCGCCGCGCCCACGCGCACAACGACTACCTCCACCCGCGCCCGCTCCACGACGCGCTCGGGCACGGCTTCACCAGCGTCGAGGCGGACATCTTCCTCGTTGACGGGGAACTGCTCGTCGCCCACGAGGCGACCGACCTCGATCCGGCCCGCACGCTGTCCGCGCTCTACCTCGAACCGCTCCTCGCCAGGGTCCGGGCCAACCACGGAACCGTGTTCCCCGGTGACCGCACCCCCGTACAGCTGCTGATCGACATCAAGACGGACGGGGCAGCGGCCTACCAGGAGCTCGACCGTCAACTCCGGCGCCACCGGCAGATGCTCACCGCCTTCCACCACGGCCGGGTCCGGCCCGGAGCCGTCACGCCGGTCGTCTCCGGTGACCGGGCGGCCCGCGCGCCGATGGAGGCGCAGGGCTCCCGGTACGCCTTCTACGACGGCCGGCTCGACGACCTCGGCACCGCGGCGACGGCCTCGTTCATCCCCCTCATCAGCAGCAGTTGGACCGAGACCTTCGGCTGGCAGGGCGCCGGTCCGTGCCCGCCTGCCGAGCGGGACACGCTGCGCTCCCTCACCGCCGCCGCCCATCGCCGGGGGCAGCGCGTGCGCTTCTGGGCCACCCCCGATGTGCCGGGTCCCGAGCGTGATGCGGTCTGGGCCGAGCTGCTGGCCGCCGGGGTGGATCACCTCAACACGGACGATCTGGCGGGGCTCGCCCGCTTCCTGCGCCACCACGACCGGGACGAGCGGGAGTGAGCCCCGGTACGACTGGCTGACCGGGGCCGCTCCGACCTGTCGGCGACCGTGCGTCCGTACCCGTTTGGCGGACACGCCAGTGCGCCGGATGGCTCCTCCGCTGCGCCAAACTGGCGGCCGAATGCCGCAATTCAGGCGCGGCGGAGGAGGTTGGCCATGGCCATTTCGATCTCACTGGTGCTGCTTCTGCTGATCCTGGCGGTGACCTTCCTCCGCAACTGCGGACTGAAGATCTCACACGCGCTGGTCTGCGGCCTGCTGGGGTTCTTTCTCGCGGGGACGAGCATGGCGCCCACCATTCAGGAGGGCATCACGGCCACCGCCGATGTCGTGAGCAGTATCAGGCCCTGATCTCGTCACCGGTCCGCCGGCTCCCGCCCGGCGGGGCCGGGTCACCGGACAGCGCCCGAAGCGCCGCGGCCAGCCGGTCCCGCGCCTGTGTCTGGGCGGCGATCCGTGCTTCGAGGACCGCCAGCCGCTTGCGGGCGATCCGCAGCCCGCGAGGGGAGGGCGGGGCCGCGGCGACGTCGCCGTCCAGACAGGGCAGGAAAGCCCGCACGTCATCCAACGTGAGCCCGGCGGCCAGCAGATGACGGATATTGCGGACCCGGACAGTCGTTCGCGCCTCGTACACGCGGTAGCCATTGGCTGCCCGCCGCGAAGTGATCAGCCCGGCCTGCTCGTAGTGGCGCAGCGCACGCGCGGTCGTGCCGGTGGCCCCGGCCAGTTCACCGATCAGCACCCCCACCACCTCCCCGTTCACTCTTATCACGCGACCACCGCACCACCGTCGACCGGGAGAACCGCACCGGTGATGAACGAGGCGTCGGGCGAGGCGAGATACGTGATCGAGCGGGCGACTTCCGCGGGTGTGCCGCGCCGGCGCATGGGGGTGTGCGCCAACTGCCATTCCCGGAGCGCCGCCAACTGCTCGGGCGTCAGCCCCTGGTGCTTTCCGATCGGGGTCCCGATCGCGCCGGGTGCGACCGCCACGACGCGGATGCCGCGCGGCGCGAGCTCGACCGCCCAGGTGCGGGTGAACAGCTCCATGGCCATCTTGGTCGCCGCGTAGACGGATCCATGGGGCCACCCCCGCTGCCCGATCGAGGTACTGATATTCACGATGACGCCGCCGGAGGCCTCCAGCAGGGGCAGTGCGGCCTGGGAGAGCAGGAGGGGCGCGACCAGGTTGGTGGCGATCTGCGGCTCGATCATCTCGGTGGTCATGGTGCCGAGCGCGCCGCTGCGGACCACGGCGGCGTTGTTGACCAGTACATCGAGCCGCCCGTACGTCTCCCGCGCGGTGCGGATGATCCGCTCGGGTTCACCGGGGCCGGTGATGTCGGCCACCAGCGGCACGATCCGCTCGTGCCCGGCGGCGGTTTCGTCGAGCGGTCCGGGGCGCCGCCCGATGACGAGTACGGTGGCCCCCTCGGCGGCGAAGGCGTGGGCGGTGGCGCGGCCTATGCCGGTGCCGGCTCCGGTGATGGCGACGACGCGGCTGTCGGAAGAAGCTGAGCTGCTGTTCATGGGCCCATCGTTCAACCCTGCCGCCAGCGGTAAGGTCAAGCAGCGGCGCGGAATCGCGCACGGACGGTCGCGGCCCGCACGAGAACGTGATCATTCCGGTCATCCGGTTGCATCGTGCAGCCATTCACCGACCCTGGGCATTCAGGCATGAAACGGTTCGGTGGGGTGCGGGACAGCGCGTACCGTGGCCCCGTCCGGCACGGCAACGGCTGCCGGGCGCCGCACCGAGCCGGGACCCGGAGAACGCAGCCATGTCATTGCCCTCACTTGGACGCGAACCGGGCGCCGTGCACCATGAGCACTGCAACAGCAGCCGCTGCTGCCGCTGCCAGCAGCGGCCCTGGACGACGGCCGTCGGCTTCGAACGGCTCTGCGGTCTGTGTGCCTCCTGTTGCCGGGAGTGCGGCCGGGCGCCCGCCCGGCATCTGGACGGGCTCGACCACGGACTGTGCGGCGACTGCCGCGGCCTGTGCACCCGGTGCCGCACACCGCTGTCGGCGGACGGCGACTGCCAGTGCCGGAAGTGGCAGCGGGCCGGGGCGGATCCGGTCGGCTATCTCCTGCACGCGCTTCCGCAGCCCCTGATGAGGGAGTTCGGCGGCCGTTATCCGACCGAACTCGTCGAGTTGATCCACCGGGAGCTGGGTCGGCGCAGCGCGGATCAGCTCCTGGACCGGGTCGAGCGCCGGTGGAACGCCCGCTGGGCCCACACCCTCCAGGAGAAGGACGAGGACGGCCGGCGCCGCTGGCCGCCCCTGGAGATCGCCGGACATCTGCTGCGCGCGACGCTCTGCGACGACCCGCAGTGCGAGGACGGCCGGCTGCTCCACACCGACACCGCGTGCCCGCGGTGCGGGCACGCGCTGCACCGGTTCGTGCCCGCCCAGACGGACCGCAGGGCGACCTCGGACCGGGCCAGGAGCACGGCCGCCGAGATCCGGCGCGAGCTGCTCGACCGCCGGACCGGTGCGCGGCGCAGGGCCGCAGGATCACGGCGGGGCGAGGCCTGACACACGGCGTACCCGGGCGTGGTCAACACCACCGTGTCGGTGCGCGGCACCTACCGGCCCCGGGACCGCTGGTGACCGGCGCCTGATCAGCCGCCCACCAGCCGTGAGCGGATCAGGAACCGCACCCCCTCCGGGGCCTCCAGCGAGAAGCCGCTGCCCCGGCCCTCCACCACGTCGACGATCAGCCGAGTGTGCGCCCACACCTCGAACTGGCTCCTCGACATCCAGAACGGAATGCTCTCCGCCACCCCGCCGACCTCCAGGGAGGCGAGCAGCACATCGGAGCCGCCGGTACGGAACTCACCGTCCTGGTAGCACATGGGCGCACTGCCGTCGCAGCAGCCGCCCGACTGGTGGAACATCAACGGACCGTGCAGCTCGCGCAGTCGCCGCAGCAGATCGGCGGCTGCGGGTGTGAGCTCCACCGGCGGCGCGTCCGCGGAGCTCATGGCTGCGGTACCTCGGGTCGGTTCACGTATCGGCCTCTCTCCGGGCGCACTGCGGGGAACGTGGTTCGTGCGCGGCCCTCATACAACCCGGCCGTACGTTGCAGCGGGGTTGCGCGGACGGGGACCGCCCTCAGCCCGCCGCCGCCCAGGCGTAGCGGTGTTCCGGGCGGCCGGTGTCCCCGTACTTGAGACTGAGGCTGATCCGGCCCGCCCCCTCCAGGTACTTGAGGTACCGGTGGGCGGTCGAGCGGCTCAGGCCGGCCCGGGCGGCGACCTCGTGCGCGGACAACGGCTCACCGGCCGCCGACAGGACCTGGCGGATGACATCGGTGGTGGGTGCCGAGTGCCCCTTCGGGAGTCCGGCCGCCGAAACGGCCTCCGAGGTGCGCAGTGCCCCGAAGATCTGGTCGACCTGCTCCTGACCGGCTTCGCCGCGGCGGCTCTCCACACCTTCCAGGGTGCGGCGCAGCGTCGCGTAGCTCTCCAGCTTGGAACGCAGACCGCCGAAACTGAACGGCTTGACCAGGTACTGCAGAGCGCCGTACCGCATCGCGGTCCGTACGGTCACCACATCACGGGCGGCCGTCACCATGATCACGTCGGCCGGATGGCCGAGCTGGTGCAGCTGACGTACCAGAGTGAGGCCCGTCCGGTCCGGCAGATAGTGATCGAGCAGGATCAGATCGATATGCTCGCGTTCGAGTACGGACAGCGCCTGCGCCGCCGTGTGGGCGCGGGAGACGACGCGGAACCCCGGCACCTTGGCCACGTACGCCGCGTTGATCTCCGCCACCCGGAAGTCGTCGTCCACCACCAGAACATCTATCACTGCGGCTCTCCCACTTCGGTCAGCTGCCGGACGGTGAGCGCCTCCGGCAGAACGACGGTGAAGACGGCGCCGCCGCCGGCCCGGGCCGTGACCCGGGCCGCGCCGCCGTAGCGCTCGGCGAGGCGGCGCACCAGCGCCAGTCCGAGCCCGCGCTCCCGGTGGGCCGGGGACTCCTTGGTGGACCAGCCCTCGGCGAAGATCTGCTCCCGCATGGCGACGGGCACTCCGGGGCCGTTGTCGCTGACCCGCAGGACGGCGGTGGTGCCCTCGGCGAGCAGCTCCACCTCGACCAGCGTGGCGACGTCCAGGGCGTTGTCGATGAGATTGCCCAGCACGGTCACCAGATCGCGCGGGTCCACCACGACGTCGGGCAGCCGGGTGGCGGGGGACACCAGCAAGGACGCGCCGCGTTCGGCGGCGACGGCGGATTTGCCCACCAGCAGGGCCGACAGCAGCCGATCGTTCACGCGCTCGGCGACCTGCTCGGCCGAGGCCCGGTGCCCGTCGGCCACCTCGGTGACGAACTCCACCGCCGCCTCGTGCCTGCCGAGCTCCAGCAGACCCAGCAGGGTGTGCAGCCGGTTGGCGTGCTCGTGGTCCTGGGCGCGGAGCGCGTCGAGCAGTCCGTGCGTGGAGTCCAGCTCGCGGCCGAGCAGTTCGAGTTCGGTGCGGTCGCGCAGCGTCACGACGGCCCCGCCGTCGCCGGTGGGCATCCGGTTGGCGATCAGAACCCGCCCCCGGGAGACGGTGAGCAGATCGGCGCCGTCCACCCGGCCCGCCAGCACCTCCGCCGTACGCCCCGGCGGCAGCATCTCGCCCAGCGGGCGGCCGACGGCGTCCGGGGTCAGCTCCAGCAGCCGCTGCGCCTCGTCGTTGAGCAACCGGATCCTCCCGCGGGAGTCGAGCGCGAGCACCGCCTCCCGGATGCTGTGCAGCATCGCCTCACGCTCGTCCAGGAGCGCGGAGATGTCCGCGAAGGCCAGACCATGGGTGTTGCGCTGGACGCGGCGGGAGACGGCGAGCGCCGCCAGCACCCCGGCGGCCAGTGCGGCTCCCGCGTACTGCAGGAGCACCGGAATGGTGCTGAGCAGCCCCTGCCGGACGCTCTTGTACGCGATGCCCACGGAGACGGCCCCGACCACGGTCCCGGTCCGGTCGCGCAGCGGGACCTTCGCCCGGGCCGAGCGTCCCAGGGTGCCGATGTCGATCTGCATGACCTCGCGGCCGGCCAGGGCCGTGCTCGGATCGGTCGAGACGCGCTCGCTGATCCGGTCGGTCTCGGTGTGCGACCAGCGCACTCCCCGGGTGTCCATCACCACGATGTACAGCGCTCCGGTGGCCAGCCGGATCCGCTCCGCCTCGGCCTGCACGGGCCCGGACGGGCTGGGCCGGGTGCTCAGCAGTTTGTCCACCAGGCCGGGTTCGGCGGCGGTGGTCTGGGCGATGGACAGGGCCCGGCGCATCGCCTGGTCATCCAGCTCGTGGCTGAGCGGGGCCAGGAAGAGCCCGGTGACGAGCATGACGACTCCCGTCGTGATGACCACCTGGGTGAGCAGGACCTGGGCGAAGACACGGCGGGGCCAGTGAATCCGCATGTCCGTGTCCTCTGCTCTCCCGCGGTCCTCGAATCCGGTTCTCCGATCCCTTCGGTGTAAACGCAAGGTAAACGCCGCTGACCTCGCTGCCTACCCCTCGTCTCCGCTTCGTTGTACGGGCGTGAGCACAATGAGCACAACCGCGGGTAACGGGCAGAACCCGGAGTTGTGAGCGCAAGGCTCCCGCCGCGGCCGGACCGCCCCTAGCGTCCCGCCCCATGAACAGCGAAACGAGCCCCGCCATCGAGCTGCGGGGGGCGAGCAAAGCGTTCCGGACTCCGTCGGGGGCGCTCCACACCGCCGTACGGGATCTGGATCTGACGATCGGCAGGGGAGAGTTCGTCGCCGTCGTCGGCCCGACCGGATGCGGCAAGTCGACCACCCTGACCCTGATCAGCGGACTGGAGGAGCCCACCGAGGGTGAGGTCCTCGTCTCCGGCGAGCCGGTGAGCGGCATCGGCGACAAGGTCGGCTTCGTCTTCCAGCAGGACGCGGTCTTCCCCTGGCGGACCGTCCTGTCCAACGTCATGGCCGGCCCCCGCTTCCGGGGCGTGCCGAAGGCGGAGGCGAAGGAACGTGCGCGGGCCTGGCTCGACAGGGTCGGCCTGTCCTCCTTCGAGGACCGCTATCCGCACCAGCTCTCCGGGGGCCAGCGCAAGCGGGTCGCGCTCGCGGCGACGTTCGTCAACGACCCGGAGATCCTGCTGATGGACGAGCCGTTCTCGGCTCTCGACGTACAGACCCGGGCCCTGATGTCCGACGAGCTGCTGGAGCTGTGGGCCGGCACCGGAGCCTCCGTCGTCTTCGTCACCCACGACCTGGAGGAGTCCATCGCGCTGGCCGACAAGGTGGTCGTGATGACCGCGGGACCGGCCACGGTCAAGGAGGTCTTCGAGATCGGCCTGCCGCGTCCGCGCAAGGTCGAACAGGTGCGGCTGGAGCCCCGGTTCCTGGAGATCTACCGTGAGATCTGGTCCTCGCTCGGCGAAGAGGTCCGCATCACCCGCGAGAGGGGTGCGGCCGATGCCGCCTGAGACCGTCACCATGGATGTCGCCGTGAGCGGGACCCGGCGGACCGAGGCCAGGGCGCGGGCCGCCCGCAACCGCAGGATGCTGGTGCTGGCCAGCCGGATCGCCGTGCTCGTCGCCGTCGTCGGGCTGTGGGAGTGGCTGGCCAGGACGGCCGTCATCGATCCGTTCAACTTCTCCATGCCGTCGAAGATCTGGGACCAGATCCGGACCTGGGTGACCGACGGCACCGCCCAGGGCTCCCTGTGGGAGCAGATCTGGTACACGCTCTACGAGGCGCTGCTGGGCTGGGTCATCGGCGTGATCGCCGGTGTACTGCTCGGCATCGCACTGGGCCGTGTCCGCTTCGCCGCCGACGTGCTCGGCCCGTACATCAAGGTCCTCAACGCCCTGCCGCGCATCGTGCTCGCCCCGATCTTCCTGATCTGGTTCGGCCTCGGCCCGGCGTCGAAGGTCGCCTCCGCGGTCGTCCTGGTGTTCTTCCCCGTCTTCTTCAACGCCTTCCAGGGCGCCAGGGAGGTCGACCGCAACCTCGTCGCCAACTCCCGCATCCTGGGCGCCAGCAACCGGCAGGTGACCCTTCAGGTGGTCATTCCCTCGGCCACTTCGTGGATCTTCACCAGCCTGCATGTCAGCTTCGGCTTCGCGCTGATCGGCGCCATCGTCGGTGAGTACATCGGCGCCACCAAGGGACTCGGTCTGCTGGTCGCCGCCTCGCAGGGCACCTTCAACGCGGCGGGCGTCTACGCAGCCATGGTCATCCTCGCGGTCGTCGCCCTGCTCGCCGAGGGGCTGCTCACCTTCCTGGAGAAGAAGCTCTTCCGCTGGAAGCCGGCCGAGGCCGACACCGCGCGCTGAGCCCGCGCCTCCCCTCCCTCCTTCCCTCCCCTCCCGGGAACCCTCTTCACAAGGACGTGAACCAGATGCGTATGTCCCCCCGGATCCCGGCACTCGCCGTCGCCGGAGTGCTCGCCGCGGCGAGCCTGACCGCCTGCGGAGGCGACTCCACCTCCGCGTCCGGCGACAAGAACGACAGGGTCAAGATCATGGTGGGCGGCCTGGACAAGGTCATCTACCTGCCCGCGATGCTCACCGAGCGGCTCGGCTACTTCAAGGACGAGGGCGTCGCGGTCCAGTTGCTGACCGAGCCCGCCGGCGTCCAGGCGGAGACCGCGCTGGTCTCCGGCGACGTGCAGGGCACCGTCGGCTTCTACGACCACACCCTCGACCTCCAGGTGAAGGGCAAGCACGTCGAGTCGGTGGTCCAGTTCTCCCAGGCTCCGGGTGAGGTCGAGATGGTCTCCAACAAGGCGGCGGGCGACATCGGCTCGGCGAAGGACTTCAAGGGCAAGAAGCTGGGCGTGACGGGACTCGGCTCCTCGACCGACTTCCTGACGAAGTACCTCGCCGTGAAGAACGGAGTGCAGACCAGCGAGTTCACGCCCGTCGCGGTCGGAGCCGGCCAGACGTTCATCTCCGCGCTCCAGCAGGGCTCCATCCAGGGCGGCATGACGACCGACCCGACCGTGGCCACCATCCTGGACAAGAAGCTGGGCAGGATCCTCATCGACATGCGGACCCCGGAAGGCTCCAAGAAGGCGCTCGGCGGGCTCTACCCGTCCTCCAGCCTCTACATGCAGACCGACTGGGTCAACGGCCACAAGGCGACCGTGCAGAAGCTGGCCAACGCCTTCGTGAAGACCCTGAAGTGGATGTCCACCCACAGTGCGGACGAGATCGCCGCGAAGATGCCGGCCGACTACGCGCAGGGCGGCGGCGCGGCGCTCTACGCGCAGTCCATCAAGAACACCCTGCCGATGTTCACCACGGACGGGGTGATGCCCCCGGACGGGCCGGCCACCGTCGAGCGGGTCCTGAAGGCCTTCAACCCCAACCTCAAGAACGCGGACGTGGACCTCTCCAAGACGTACACCACGGAGTTCGTGAAGAAGGCGCACTGACACACCGGTGCCCGCCCGCGCGCTCGTACGCCTCCGCGTGCGGGCGCGCCGACGGGTATCGACTACGTCGGTCGACGCTCGGCGGCCAGACAGGCGGAGATCGCGGTCGTGGCCTGGGCCAGGGTCGCGATGCCGCCTGCGGGTCCGGCCTTCCGCAGTCGTGCGCGCAGCTCATCCTGAGTCCATCCGCCTCCTGAGTCCATCCGCCGAGTCACCGCCGGCCTGGCAGGCGGGCGGTGGAGGAGACCGGGTGGTGGTGGGCGATGCCGCCCACCACCCCGTACCGCACGGACGTCTCGGCGCGCAGGCTGTCGAGTTGCCGTCGGACGGTGTTGCGAAACGATCAGTAGGACGGTACGCGGTTACTCCGAGGCGATTTCGCCGGTCTGCCGGTCCGGCTCCGGGGCAGGAGCCGGCACCGTGGCCGCGGACCCGAGCCGGACAGCCTTCACCACGGCCTCGTGCAGCGCGCGGCTCTCCTCCTCCGAAGAGCACGGCACGGGGCTGCCCGACATGGTGAACCAGTCGGCGGCG
The DNA here is from genome assembly GCF_036226405.1 of Streptomyces sp. NBC_01260. NCBI lineage: Bacteria > Bacillati > Actinomycetota > Actinomycetes > Kitasatosporales > Streptomycetaceae > Streptomyces > Streptomyces sp. NBC_01260. The sequence goes on from NZ_CP108464.1 coordinate 8,493,418, forward strand.
CCGGTGTACTGCACGGTGATCTGTGCCGTGTCCTCGGCCCATGTGGTGTGGACGGTCAGGTCGCCGGACAGCGGCCCGACCTCCTCGGTGAGCACGCCACCGTGCCCCGAATAGATTCCGCGAGTCGTCCAGGACGCCCAGGTCATGTATCCAGGCTCGCACCAAAGGGGCTGAATCGCGACCCGCGGGAACCAATATCCCGTGGCGCGCGGGCAATCGGTCCGTCGCGCACCGTGCCGCTCCGGACGGTCCACGGATTTGAACGAAACTTTCTGTGCGCCGCCGCTGCGGTTACCGCAGTGGCCGATCCCGTTGCCCTGACGCGATTTTGACGTCAAACCGTTGACTGGAGGTCGATCGGCAACGAATTTCGAAGCAAAAGAGCTCTTGACCTGCGGAACGCGTCGGTATTGCATGACGCGCCGGGAGTAACGGAACCACCCACCACCCCTCGTCCGGAGGCGATACCGCTCCCGCGCTCAGATCTCGCACCTGTTGATCGGAAACCGCCACGATGACCGACACGCTCAGCGCTCCCCCGGCGCCGGCCCCCGCGACCGGACCCACCCCGCAGAAACTCAAGCGTTCCATCGGCGTCGTCGGTGGCACCCTGCTCACGCTCTCCTGCGTGACACCCGCCTCCACCCTCTTCGTGGTCGTGCCCGACCTGTTCGCCACCCTCGGCACCTACACGGCCCTCACCATCGCCGTCGGCTCGCTGCTCTGCATCGCGGTGGCCTTCTGCTACTGCGAGCTGGGCACCCTCATCCCGAGCGCCGGCGGCGAGTACGCCATGGTGTCGACGATGGCGGGACGGCTCGCCGGCTGGCTCGTGTTCGTGCTCTCGCTGCTCGTCGTGATGATCGTGCCCCCGGTCATCGCCATGGGGACCGCCGACTACCTCTCTCCCGTGGTGCACATCCCGGCCCCCCTCGCCGGTGCGGGCGTGATGCTCCTCGCCACGCTCGCGGGCCTCCTCGACCTGCGCGCGAACGCGTGGATCACCGGGATCTTCCTCGTGCTGGAAGTGATCGCGGCGGGCGTCGTCGCCGTGCTCGGTCTCGCCCATTCCGAGCGGGGCGCCTCCGCGCTGCTGCACGGCTCGGTGGCCCCGTCCGGAGGCACGGGTTCCACCGTCACCGCCATGATGGTGATCTCCGGTCTCGCCATCGCCCTCTTCATCACGCAGGGCTTCTCCACGGCCGTCTACCTCTCCGAGGAGCTGGAGGACCCGCGGCGCAATGTGGCCCGCACCGTCCTCGCCACCCTGGCGATCTCGACCGCGGTCATCCTCGTCCCCGTCATCGCCATCACGCTGGGCGCCCCCGACCTCGCGGCCCTGACCACGGGCGACCTGAGCGGCATGGTCCGGGCCTGGTCCAACTCGGCCGTGGGCACGTTCGTCAGCCTCTGCGTCGCCCTCGCCATCATCAACGCCGGCATCGTCATGGTCATCCAGAACTCCCGGGTGCTGTACGCCTCCGCCCGCGACAAGGCCTGGCCCGCCCCGGTCAACCACGCCCTGTCCCGGCTCGGCCGGTTCGGCTCGCCGTGGGTCGCGACGCTGATCGTCGGTGTGCCGGGCGCCGCCCTCTGCTTCGTCAACCTCGACACCCTCTACGGCGTCACCGGGGTCTCGGTCACCGCCATGTACCTGCTGGTGGCCGTGGCCGCCCTGCTCTGCCGACGCGGCGCGCACCGCGGGGCCGCGGCCTGGCGCATGCCGCTGTGGCCCGCGATACCCGTGCTGCTCATCGTCGTGCTCGCGTACATCCTGACCCGGCAGGACACCGAGTACCTCGTGTGGACGGGCGGGATCACCGCAGCCGCCACGCTCTACTGGGCGCTGTATCTGCGGCCCCGCCGGGAGACCCGCTGGCTGGTCAGCGTTCCGGAGGACGAACAGGTCTGAGACCGGAACGCGGTTGATCGGGTGACTCCGACCCGTCACCCCACATGCCTGAGCCGCACCGCGGTTAGGCATGTCGGCATGACATGTGATTCCCGACCGAAGAACACCGGACTCCTCCGTGCCCACCGCCTCCGCGCGGCCGGTGCCGCCTGCGTCGTCCTGACCGCCGCCCTGCTCACCGGCTGCGGCCAGGACAGCGGCAGCACGTCGACGGCGACGGAGACCTCCGAAGCCGCGCGCGCCGTCCCGGAGCGGACGGCCAGCCACTCGCCCAGCCCGAGCGCTTCGCTGACCCAGGACCAGGAGAAGCGCAAGAAGCTGCTGGCCTCCACCAAGATCGCCTTCGACAAGGCCGTCACCACGGCCGAGGGAGCCGTCGCAGGAAGCAAGCTGATCGAGATCGACCTGAAGGGTCCGGGGAAGTCGGGCGGCACCGACGAGTCCCCGTCCGCGAGCCCCAGCGGTTCCCCGACCGGTGCCAGTCCCTCACCGAGCGGCTCCAGCGCGTCCCCCTCGGGAACCGGCTCCCCGTCCGCGAGCCCCGCCTCCACCGGCCCGGAATGGGTCGCGACCGTCGCCGCGAAGGACGGCACCGAGCACACCGTGCGCATCGACGCGGTCTCCGGCAAGGTCCTCCAGTCCTTCGAGGACCAGGGCCAGGACGCGCAGGAGAAGAGCCGGACGGCCGACCGGATCGCCAAGGCCACGCAGACGCCGCAGCAGGCGGCCAAGGTCGCGGCGGACAAGGCCAAGGGCACCGTGACGTCCGTCGATCTCGAAGACAACGACAACAACGTCCTCGTCTGGTCCGTCGACGTCGTCACCAAGGACTGGAAAAAGACCACCGTCGACGTGGACGCGGCCAGTGGCTCCGTCACCGGTGAGCACGTCGACAACGACTGACACCTCCACGGCACCGCGTCCCACGGAAAGCCGCCCCCGGCCCGCACGGACCGGGGGCACTGCCATGTCATTCGGCCGGGACGGACTCCGGGTGTGCCTCGTCCGCCGTCGGCGACTCGAACTGCGTCCGGTACAGCTCCTCGTACCGCCCGCCCGCGGCCAGCAGTTCGGTGTGCGTACCGCGTTCCGCCACCCGGCCCTCCTCGATGACCAGGATCAGGTCGGCCGCCCGCACGGTCGAGAGCCGGTGGGCGATCACCACGGCGGTACGTCCCTCCAGCGCCTCGGCCAGCGCCTCCTGCACGGCGGCCTCCGAGGTCGAGTCCAGGTGCGCGGTCGCCTCGTCGAGGATGACGACGCGCTGACGGGCCAGCAGCAGCCGGGCGATGGTCAGCCGCTGGCGCTCACCGCCCGAGAGCCGGTAGCCGCGCTCGCCCACCACCGTGTCGAGCCCGTCGGGCAGCGAGGCCACCAGCCCGTCGAGGCGGGAGCGGCGCAGGGCGTCCCAGATGTCGTCCTCGGTCGCCCCGGGCCTGGCGAGGACGAGATTGGCGCGGACCGACTCATGGAAGAGGTGCCCGTCCTGGGTGACCATCCCGAGCGTCTCGCGGATCGACTCGGCGGTCAGATCGCGTACGTCGACGCCGTTCAGCCGTACCGAGCCGGCATCGGCGTCGTACAGCCGGGGCAGCAGCTGAGCGATCGTCGACTTGCCGGCGCCGGAGGAGCCGACCAAGGCGACCATCCGGCCGGGTTCGGCCCGGAAGGAGACCTCGTGCAGGACCTGCGTACCGCCCCGGGAATCGAGCGTCGCGACCTCTTCGAGGGAGGCGAGGGAGACCTTGTCGGCGGACGGGTACCCGAAGGAGACGCCGTCGAACTCCACCGACACCGGCCCCTCCGGCACCTTGCGGGCATCCGGCTTCTCGGCGATCAGCGGCTTCAGGTCGAGGATCTCGAAGACCCGCTCGAAGCTCACCAGGGCGCTCATCACCTCGACCCGGGCACCGGCCAGCGCCGTCAGCGGGGCATAGAGCCGGGTGAGCAGCAGAGCGAGCGCCACGACCGCCCCCGGTTCCAGACTGCCGCGCAACGCGTAGTAGCCACCGAGTCCGTAGACGAGCGCGAGAGCCAGCGCGGACACCAGGGTGAGCGCCGTGATGAACGTCGACTGCGCCATGGCCGTACGGATACCGATGTCCCGGACCCTGCTCGCGCGGGCGGCGAATTCGGCGGACTCGTCGGCCGGCCTGCCGAAGAGCTTGACCAGGGTCGCGCCGGGGGCCGAGAAACGTTCGGTCATCTGGGTGCCCATGGCGGCGTTGTGACCGGCGGCCTCACGCTGCATCCGGGCCATTCTGGAACCCATCCGCCGCGCGGGCACGACGAACACCGGCAGCAGGACGAGCGCGAGCAGCGTGATCTGCCACGAGATGGTGAGCATCACCCCGAGGGTCAGCAACAGGGTGACCAGGTTGGAGGCCACACCCGACAACGTGTTGCTGAACGCCCTCTGCGCCCCGATGACATCGTTGTTGAGCCGGCTCACCAGGGCGCCGGTGCGGGTCCGGGTGAAGAAGGCGACCGGCATCCGCTGCACATGGTCGAAGACCGCTGTGCGCAGGTCCAGGATCAGCCCCTCGCCGAGGGTCGCCGACAGCAGGCGGGTCAGCAGGCCGAGCGCCGCCTCGGCCACGGCGATGACGGCGATCAGCAGGGCCAGCCGGATCACCGTCCCGCTCTCCTTGCCCTGCACGATCGCGTCGACCACCCGCCCGGCCAGCACCGGCGTGGCCACCGCCAGCAGGGCGGTGACCACGCTCAGCACGAGGAAGCGGTAGAGCTCACGGCGCCGCGGCCGGGCGAAGGAGCCGATCCGGCGCACGGTGGCCCTGGAGAAGGGCCGGCGGTCCTGTTGGGCGTTCATCGCACTGTGCAGCGATGACCAAGCGGTGACTTCCATACTCATGCGGTGCCTCCGGGAACGGGTTGATGCTCCCGGAGGCCGGACACGGCCCGGGGCGCAGACAGAACGCTAAGGTCTCAAGGTGACTTGAGGTCAACCGCCTTCTCCGCGCCCGGCGCAGGATCTTGACTCTCGTCCGGCGGACCGATCGGCAGGCACACCTGAAACCGGGTATCGCCCGGCTCCGAGGAGACCCGGATGTCGCCGCGGTGCTTGTTCACGACAATGCGGTAGGAGATGTCCAGCCCCAGTCCGGTGCCCTCACCGACCGGTTTGGTCGTGAAGAACGGCTCGAAGATCCGCGGCCTGATCGCGGCCGGGATGCCGGTGCCGGTGTCGGCCACCTCGACGAGCAGCCGGGAGTCCTCCCGCCAGGTCCGGATCGTCAGCGTGCCGCCGTCCGGCATGGCGTCGACCGCGTTGACGATCAGATTGGTCCACACCTGGTTGAGCTCGGCGCCGAACGCCGAGATGGGCGGCAGCTCACGGTCGTAACTCCTGACCACCCGGACCCCGGAGGGGATCTTCGCCTGGAGCATCGTCAGGGTGGCGTCCAGCAGGGTGTGCACATCCACCGTCTGCTGCGGCGCCCGGTCCAGCTGGGCGTACTGCTGGGCGGCGCCGACCAGGCCCGAGATACGGGTCACGGCGTCGTCGATCTCACCCATCAGCAGCTCCGCGTCCACCGTGTACGCCAGCCAGTGGACCGTGGAGCCGAGATTGTCCGTTCCGATGGCCTCGGCGGCCGAGGACAGCCACGGAACGCCGATGTCCGCGGAGACCAGGGTGGGTGCCAGGTCCCAGCCGTCCGCGACCCCGTGTTCCTCCAGCCAGTCCCCGACGCTGTCCTCGGCGTCGGCGGCGGCCAGGGCGGGCAGTCCGGTTGCCTCGGCGGCCCGGTGCACCGCGTCGTCCTGGAGCTCGACGAGCCGGTGCAGTTCGGAGCCGTCCAGCCGGCCGTCGGCGATCATGGCGAGCTTGTGGCGCATCCCCGCGACCCGTTCCCGCAGCGCCGCCGTGGCCCGCACGGCGGCGGCCGCGGGATTGTTCAGCTCGTGGGTGAGGCCCGCCGACAGCGAGGCCAGGGCCAGCAGCCGCTCGCGCTCGCTGACGATCGCGTTGGCCGCCCGGGTACCGAAGAACAGGCCGTCCAGCAGATGCAGCGCCATCGGGAACCAAGTCCTCACCGCGTACGCGAACTCCCGCGCCGGCAGTACGAAGAAATCGGCGTCGGTGACCGCCCGCAACGTGTGGGCGTACCGCTGCTCGACCCGGTCACCGAGGTACGCGCGGGTCGCACCCGTGTACACCCCGCGCTGATCGGTGCGGTTCACCTCCACGTCGTCGCCGTGCAGCACGCGGCTGAGCGCGATCGCCCCGCCGAGCAGCACATAGAAGCAGGTGGCGTCCTCGCCCTCCTCGTACACCACCCCGCCGGCCGGGCGCCGTTCGGTACGGCCCCGCTCCGCCAGCCAGCCGAGCTGCTCGTCGCTCAGCTCCTCGAACAGGAACAGGGTCCGCAACTGCTCCGGTGACAGCCGGTCCGACTCGGTCACTGCGCCTCCAGATAACGGTGCACCAGGGAGACCGCCATGGCTCCCTCGCCGACGGCCGAAGCGACCCGCTTCACCGACGAGGAACGCACATCCCCCGCGGCGAACACACCAGGCACGCTCGACTCCAGGTGGTACGGGTCCCTCGGCAGCCGCCAGCCGGCCGGACGGTCGCCCCCGGCAACCAGATCCGGTCCGGTCACGACGAACCCGTGCTCGTCGCGCGTGACGACCCCCTCCAGCCACTGCGTGTGCGGCTCGGCCCCGATGAAGACGAACAGCCACGAGGCGGCCACGGTGCGCTCCGCGCCGGAGCGGCTGTCGCGCAGGGTGAGCTGCTGCAGATGCCCCTCGCCCACACCGCCCGACACCTCGGTCCACGGGTGGATCTCGATGGTGCCGATGCCGTTGATCTGGTCGATCAGGTAGCTGGACATCGAACGCGTTAGATCGCCCTGGCGCACGAGGATGTGGACCCGCCGTGCGTAGCGCGAGAAATGGACCGCCGCCTGGCCCGCGGAATTGGCGCCGCCGACGATATAGACGTCCTCTCCGGAACAGCTCGGTGCCTCGGTGACGGCGGAGCCGTAGAAGACACCCGCCCCGGCGAACTCGTCCAGCCCGGTGGCGGCCAGCCGCCGGTAGGAGACGCCGGTGGCCAGCACCACGGTGTGCGCGGCGATCGAGCTGTCCGGACCGAGATGCAGCACCCGGCCCGCCCCTGCCGCCTCCAGTGCGACGACCCGCTGGGCGCTCAGGATCTCCGCGCCGAACTTCAGCGCCTGGCGGCGGGCCCGGTCGGTGAGCTGTGATCCGGAGACACCGTCGGGGAAGCCGAGGTAGTTCTCGATCCGGCTGCTCTGCCCGGCCTGCCCGCCGGTGGCCCGCTCCTCCACCAGGATGGTGCGCAGCCCCTCCGAGGCACCGTAGACGGCCGCGCCCAGTCCGGCCGGTCCGCCGCCCACCACCGCCAGGTCGTAGAAGTCCGAAGCCGGCACGGTACTGAGCCCGGCCTGCGCGGCGAGCTCCCGCTCGGTGGGGGAGACCAGGGGCTTCCCCTCCGGGGTGACGACCAGCGGCACGTCCGCCGCGGACAGCCCCGCGGCGGCCAGCAGCCGCAGCCCCTCCGGCTCGTCCGACAGCAGCCACCGGTAGGGCACCAGATTGCGGGTGAGGAAGTCGCGGACCGCGAACGACGGTGCCGACCAGCGGTGCCCGACCACCCTGATCTCAGTCTCGCCCGGATCCGGTGTCGCGTGCCACAGCTCCAGCAGACTGTCGATCACCGGGTAGAGATGCTGTTCCGGCGGGCTCCAGGGCTTGAGGAGGTAGTGGTCCAGGTCCACGACGTTGATCGCGTCGATGGCCGCCTCGGTGTCCGAGTAGGCGGTCAGCAGCACCCGGCGGGCCAGCGGGAACAGGTCCATCGCCGCTTCCAGGAACTCGATGCCGTTCATGTGCGGCATCCGGTAGTCGGCCAGCATCAGGGCCAGCCGGTCGCCGCGGAGCTTGATCTCGCGCAGCGCGTCGAGGGCGTCGCCACCGGAGAGCGCCCGCACGATGCGGTAGCGGTCGCCGTACTGACGACGGAGGTCGCGGGCGACCGCCCGGGAGACCGCCGGGTCGTCGTCGACGCTCAGAATCGTGGGATTCGCCATGGCTCCATCATTCCCGCACGGACGCGAAAACGGCGGCGGAGGATCGAAAGCGGGGGAGCCGGCAGAGGCCGGTCCGCGGCGGAACGCTCACTCCTCGGTGCCGCCCGCGGTCCCGACGGCGGACCACGTAGAATCAGCCCCTGTTTCCGGCCGAACGATGGCATACCCAACCGATTGAGGCAGTTCGACGTGAGTTTCACAGACAGTTCCGAGGCACCGATCTACGCCGGTCTCGTGGAGGAGCACGGGGACGTCCTGGCGGAGGTGCGCCGAGTGGCTGAGGAGACTCTGCGCGAGGCCGACCGGGCCGTCGACTTCAGCGATGTGCGCAGGTCGGCGGCGTACCGGTAGCAGCTGACCGGCCCCGTTCGGGCGGCACTGCCCCCGGTCCATGCGACCCCTTCGATCTTCCGCGTTCCGGCACCCGGCACGGCCCCGCGCCGTGCGCCGTCACGGCCTCTCGCACTGCGGACCGGGCTCCCCCGTCGGAGCATGGAACGAACAGGCGGCGAGGGACATCGGGACGAAGGGATGCCGGATGGGTGGTGAACGGCAAGAACCGCCGCCGGACGAGTTCGAGGCCGAGCTTGACCAGATCGCCGCGCTGAACCGGATGGAAGCCCCTTCCCCGGCGCCGCCGGGCGGCCCGGGGCCCGCTGCCGACGCCATCCGGCCCGGCGAGGCGGCCAGGCGCCGCGACTCGCTCCTGCTGTCCGCCGGTCACACGGTCGCGGAGTCCGGCTCGCTCGACGAGGCGCTGAGGCTGGCGGCCGGGCTGTACGCGCCGGACTTCCCGCTGGACGGCCAGAGCGTGTTCGGCGTCGGCGACGATTCGCTCAGCGCCCTGGCGCAGTACGGATTCAGCCCCGGCGGCGGAGTCGACCAGGGATTCCGGCTGCCGATGACGACCGGCCACCCGGCCGCCGAGGTCGCCAGAACCGGCCGCGCGGTGTTTCTGGCCTCGACGCATGAGTACCGCAGCCGATTCCCGGCCGGCTGGCACATGTCGGCCCGCAAGGACCGCGATGCGTGGGCCTTCCTGCCGCTCGTGACCGCCGGGCGGGTCGTCGGAGTGTGGCTCGCGGCCTTCCGCTCACCGGTGGCCTTCACGAAGAGCGAGCGCACCCTGCTGACCGTGACCGGCCGGATGATCGCCCAGGTCCTCGAACGCGCCCGGGCCGGCAGAGCGGAACTGGCCCTCTCCCGTGGCCTGCGGGGGAGCATGCGCGCCGCCGGTCCGGCCCTGACCGGCCTGAGTGTCGCGACGCGCTACGTGCCGACCGGGGGAGGGCTCATGGCCGGCGGGGACTGGTACGACAGCATCGACCTGCCCAACGGCCGCCTCGCCCTGGTCATCGGCGACGTGCAGGGACACGATGTGCACGCCGCGGGGCTGATGGCCCAGCTTCGCACGGCCGTGCACGCGTACGCCGCCGAGGGGCACGGACCGGACGCCGTACTGGCACGGGCCTCGCGCTTCCTGACCACCCTCGACGAGGACCGGTTCGCCACCTGCCTCTACATCGAGGCCGACCCGTCCACCGGCGACCTGCACATCGCACGCGCCGGCCACCCGCACCCGGTACTGCGCACGCCGGACGGCACCTGTCTGATCAAGCACATCAGCGGCGGCCTGCCGCTCGGGCTGATGCCCGGCGAGGAGGACTACCCCGTCGACATCCTGCGCCTGCACGAAGGCGAGGTCCTGATGCTGTGCACGGACGGCCTGATCGAGAACGGCGGCCATGACATGTACAGCGGCTGGGTACGGCTGCGCGACGCGTTCTCACCCGGCCCCGCCGAGGACCTCGAAGGGATGGCCGACCGGCTGATGTCGGCCGTACTCAGCCCCGGACCCGGGGCCCGGGAGGGCGCCGCCGCACGCGACGGCGACGACATCGCCCTCCTGCTCCTGCGCCGCGACTCCGGACAGCCGCGCGTCGAGGTGAACCAGCGCCGGCTGGTGCTGACCATCGGGCAGGACCAGGGCGAGGGACTGTCCGAGGCACGCGCCGAACTGAAGGCGCTGCTCTACGACTGGGCGCGCCCGGACCAGGTGGACACCGCGGTGCTCCTGGCGACGGAACTGCTCGGCAACGTACTCGTGCACACCGATCAGGACGGCTCACTCAACGCCTACGTCACCGGCGAGACCGGCCGGCGCCGGCTGCTCGTCGAGGTCATGGACCGCGGCGACGAACTGCCGCACCAGCGGACTCCGGTCGAACTGGCCTCGTCGGGACGGGGGCTGCTGCTCCTGGACATCCTGGCCGACCAGTGGGGGGTGCGGCCCGAACCCGAGGGCAAGACCGCCTGGTTCGCGCTCACCGAGGGACCCCCGGCCGACACCGGGGGCGGCGCCACGGTCTGAGACCGGACACGGCATGCCCCTGGTGCGCGAAACGGCATGGTGTCGAATCTCAGGGTGATCGTGCGGATACTCTTTGTCACCTCACTGGTAGATCATCAGTACTTGAGGGGACATCCGAATGCACCGTATGCGCACGGTACTTGCCGCGCTGGGCATCACCGCCGGACTGATCACGGCCCCCGCGGCGAGCGCCGCGGCGAAGCCGGAGAACCGGCCCGCCGGCAGCACGGCCCGGCACGAGCCCTGCACCGGCGAGTTCCACGACGACGCCCGGCTCGGCCCCCAGTGGCTGCCGAACAAGAACCGGGCTCCCGTGGGCCCGCTCCTGAAGGGCTACCAGCGCACCGGGGGCCTCTCCCCGCAGGCCTTCCTGAAGAAGTACTGGGAAGGGCCCGCCGACTCCGGCAGCTGGAAGTACCCGCCCAACGACGGCTTCGGCGAGGTCAACGGCCGGATCGACAAGGAGCCGTCGAAGCTGCGCCCCGGCCAGCGCCTGGACCGCTTCGGCTCGGAGTACGGCGGCTACCTGGCCCCGGCCGGTGACTCGTACGCGGAGCGGGCACTGCCGCCGCAGAACCTCAACACCCGCGAAGCGGCCTTCCCCTGCGACTACCGGGTGTACAAGGTCGCCAAGCCCTTCTGGGTCTGGCAGGGCAGCATCGCCCCCTGGTTCGAACAGTCGGGCGGAGGCCGGCAGATCAAGCTCGACGCGGTCTTCCTCGACCCGGGCGAGGGTCAGCGGCTGAACGTCAAGTGGCTGCTGGAGCACGGCTACCTCGCTCCCGCCGCCTAGCACCGGCGTGGAACGCCGGGAACTGCGGGCCGCGCTGAGCGCCGCGGGAGTGGCCGACGGCTACTACCGCATCGAGGGAGTCCATGAACCGGCCCCCACCCCCACCGACTTCCTGTTCCTGCGGCAGGCGTCCGACGGGGCATGGGAGACCGGGGCGTACGAACGCGGTACGTACGAGGTGATCGCCCGGCACCCGAGCGAATCGGCCGGCTGCGCCCACCTGCTCCACCTGCTGGTTACGTAGCGTGCGGGTACCGGCGCCCGGCAGGCCGACCGGACGGGATCCGTCCGGTCGGCCTGCCCCGCCGGGGCGCCGCGCGGCTACGGCCGATTCGCCGGTGGCCGGGACCGCAGCGGCATCGTCAGCGGGGAATCCAGGCCCGCCACTTCTGCTCGTTCCCGTCCACCCACTTCTTCGCCGCGTCCTCGGGCGACAGCTTCCGATCGGCGATCAGCAGGGCGACCTCGTTCTGGTCCTCGGTACTCCAGGAGAAGTTCTTCAGGAACCGGGCCGCCTTCCCGCCGCTGCCGGCGAAGCGGGCGTTGAGGTACTTCTTCAGCGGAGTCTGCGGGTAGGCGCACTTGACCTTCTTCACGTCGGCGTCGCAGCCGTCCTTGTACGGCGGCAGCTTCACCTCCGTCATCGGCACCTTCTCGAACAGCCACTGCGGCTTGTACCAGTAGGAGAGGAAGGGCTTCTTCTCCTTGGCGAACTGCTTGATCTGCGTGATCTGCGCAGCTTCCGACCCGGAGAACACGACCTGGTAGTCCAGACCGAGATTCTGCACGAGCGCCTTGTCATTGGTGACGTAGGACGGAGAGCCGTCCAGCAACTGGCCCTTGCCCCCGCTCTCCGCGGTGCGGAACCGGTCGGCGTACTTGTCGAGGTTGTGCCAGTCCGTGACGTCGGGGTGTTCCCTGGCGAAGTACGTCGGGACGAACCAGCCGATGTGACCGGTGACCCCGAGCTCGCCGCCCGGACTGATCGTCTTCTTGTCCTTGACGTAACGCGCCTCCTGGTCCGGATGACCCCAGTCCTCCAGGATCGCGTCGACCCTGCCCTGGCTGAGGGCGTCCCAGGCGGGCACCTCGTCGATCTGGACGGTGTCGACGCGGTAGCCCAGCTCGTGCTCCAGGAGGTACTGGGCGACGGCCACGTTCGCCTGGGCGCCGACCCACGACTGCACGGACAGGGTCACGGTCCTGGCGCCCTGCGCGTTGGCGAACGGCGAGGACTGCTGTGTCATGTCGGCCGCGCCGCAGCCGGCCACGGCGACCAGGGCCGTGGCGGAGACGAGCGCGATGAGCGGAGTACGCGGACGAGCCATCTCAGGCCCCCTTTCCGGAGTGACGCCCGGTCGGCTGGGTGACGCGGTCGAGCACCAGGCCGAGCATGACGATCGCGGCGCCGGCTACCAGCCCGGTCGCCAGATCGCCCTGCGCGAGGCCGAACACCGCGGCGTAGCCGAGCGCGCCCCCGCCGACGAGACCCCCGATGACCACCACGGCGAGCACCAGGACGACGCCCTGGTTCACGGCGAGGAGCAGCGCGGGGCGTGCCAGCGGAAGCTGGACCTTCAGCAGTTGCTGGACGCCGGTCGCGCCGAGGGAGCGCGAGGACTCCATGGTGACCGGGTCGACGCCGTTCAGGCCCTGGGTGGTGATGCGGACGACGGCGGGCAGCGCGTAGATGACGGCGGCGGCCACCGCCGGTGCACGGCCGACGCCGAACAGGGCGACGACGGGGATGAGATAGACGAACTGCGGCATGGTCTGGAACACGTCCAGCACCGGACGCAGCAGCCGTTCCACCCGTTCGCTGCGGGAGGCGGCGATCCCGACGGCGAAACCGGCCACCAGGGTCACCGCGACACCGGCCAGCACCTGGGAGAGCGTGTCGAGCGCCGGGTCCCAGACACCGAGTACCCCGATGGCGGCCATCGCGAGGACGGCGGTCACCGTGGTGCGCCAGGTGCCGATCAGCATGGCGAGCACGGCGGTCAGCAGCAGCACGGACCACCAGGGCAGCCACTGCAGTCCGTCGCGCACCGGGTCCAGGACCCAGGTGGTGAAACGTCCGGCCCAGTCCGCCGTGCCGCCGATGACCGGGACGCCGGAGTACAGGTGGTCGGTCATCCAGCCGACGGCCCTGTTGACGGGCTCGGCGACGGCGACCGTCCAGCCGCCCGGCCAGGTCGTCCCGGAGGCGAGGCGTGCCACCACGGCGACGAGCACGGTGCCGGCCGCGGCGACGGCCCAGCCCAGCCGGGCGGATCCGGTCCGCGGCGCGGTGTCGAGTCCGTTGCCGGCCGCGCCGGTGACCCGGTCGAGGACCACGGCGAGCAGCACGATCGGGATACCGGCCGCGAGCGCGGCACCGACATCGACGGAGGCGAGCGCCTGGTAGACGCGGTCACCGAGACCGCCGGCGCCGATCACGGAGGCGATGACGGCCATCGAGAGGGCCATCATGATCGTCTGGTTGAGACCGAGCAGCAGCTCCTTGCGCGCCAGCGGAAGCCGGGCCGTCAGCAGCCGCTGCCGTCCCGTGGCACCGAGTGAGGCCGCGGCCTCCATGACGCCCGCGTCGGCGCCGCGCAGCCCGAGAGCGGTCAGCCGGGCCATCGGCGGCGCCGCGTAGACGACGGTCGCCAGCACGGCGGCCGGCACACCTATGCCGAAGACGAGCACCACCGGCAGCAGATACGCGAAGGCCGGCATCACCTGCATGGTGTCGAGCACCGGCCGCAACATGCGGAAGATCCGGTCCGACAGCCCCGCGGCCAGGCCGAGGAGCGCTCCGAACGCCACGGAGACCAGGACCGCGACCACCATCAGCGCCAGGGTCTGCATGGTGGGCACCCACATGCCGAGAAGCCCGCAGAGGAGGAAGGCGACGACGGCGGACAGCGCGAGCCCGACGCCCGCCACCCGCCAGGCGATCAGTCCGGCGGCGGCCGTGACACCCGCCCAGCCGGCGGCGAGCAGGACCAGGTAGACACCGCGCACCGAGAGCACGACGCCGTTGCTGATGTGCCCGAAGAAGTAGAGGAACAGCGGGTGGGTGTCGCGGTTGTCGATGATCCAGTCGCTGACGCTGCCGAGCGGACCGGTGAGGTCGACGGTGAGATCCCCCGGCCACGCACCCCCGCCGATGAGGAAGGTGCCCAGTACCAGCAGCGCGACCGCCGCGGCCAGCAGGAGAGCGGTGCGGTGCCGTGCGAGGGAGACAACGGACCCGGAGGAGCCGAACTCGGTGGGTCGTGCGGTAGTGGCGGTCGCGGTCATCGCGGGCACCTCACGCTCATGGCGCCGGGCATCGCGGCCGGCCGCGCCCCGTGCCGCGGGCACCGTGCGGCGGCGCGGCGCGGCGGGGCCGGTGCATGGACTGTCCGCATCACGCGGCCTCCTTCACGGCCGGAATCCCGGCCACGACGCCGAGCAGGCATGCGTGGTCGACCACGCCCAGGCAGCGGCCCCCGTCGACCACACGCGCGGTCTCGCCGGTGCGGACGACCGCCTCGATCGCCTCGGAGACCGTGGTACCCGGTGTCAGCGCCGGACCCGAGACGCTCTCCGCGCCGTCGGCGGGACGCATCGCCGCCCGCACGGTCAGGACCTGTTCGCGCGGAACGTCGCGGACGAAGTCCCGGACGTAGTCGTCGGCCGGCGATCCCACGATCTCCTCCGGAGTGCCCAGTTGCACGATCCGGCCGTCCCGCATCAGGGCTATACGGTCACCGAGCTTCAGCGCCTCGTTCAGGTCATGGGTGATGAAGACCATCGTGCGGCCCTCCTCGCGGTGCAGCCGGACGACCTCCTCCTGCATGTCCCGTCGGATGAGCGGGTCGAGGGCGCTGAACGGCTCGTCGAACAGCAGCACTTCGGGATCGACGGCGAGTGCCCGCGCCAGCCCGACCCGCTGCTGCTGACCGCCGGAGAGCTGCCCGGGGCGGCGGTTCTCCAGACCCTCGAGGCCCACCTTGGTGATGAACTCCGCCGCCCGAGCCCGCCGTTGGGCCCGGCCCATGCCCTGGATCTCCAGCCCGTACGCGACATTGTCGACGACCGAGCGGTGCGGCAGCAGACCGAAGTGCTGGAAGACCATGGCCGCACGGTGGCGGCGCAGTTCACGCAGCCGTCCGGCGTTCATCGACAGCACGTCCTCGCCGTCCATGGTGATCTCACCGGACGTCGGTTCGATGAGCCGGGTGAGGCAGCGTACGAGAGTGGACTTCCCGGACCCGGACAGGCCCATCACGACGAACACCTCGCCCTTGCGGACGTCGAACGAGACATCGCGCACGGCGGCTGTGCAGCCGGTTCGCTCGCGCAGTTCGGCGCCGTCGAGCTCGGCCAGTTCGGCGTCACCCGGCACCCGGTCGGCCTTCGGTCCGAAGACCTTCCAGAGGTTGTTCACTGAGAAGACGTGCGGCGGTGTGTTCATCGGGCATGACCCCCAGTAGTGGCGCCGAGCAGATCTGCGCATTTTTCCCCGACCATCAGCACCCCGATCATCGGGTTGACGGTCGTCATCGTCGGGAAGACCGACGCGTCGGCTATCCGGACGGCGTCCAGGCCACGGATGCGCAGGTCGGGTGCGACCACGGCGAGCGCGTCGTCGGCCGCGCCCATCCGGCACGTTCCCGCCGGGTGGTAGACGGTGTGCGCGACCCTGCGCGCGTACTCGCTCAGATCCTCGTCCGAGGTGACCTCGGGCCCCGGGCAGACCTCGCGCTTCAGCCAGCCGGCCAGTGGTTCCCGCGCGGCGATCTCACGGGCGATCCTGATTCCGTCGACGAGCGTCCGCCCGTCGTAGTCCTGCGCGTCGGTGAAGTAGCGGAAGTCCAGGGCAGGTTTGACCTCGGGATCGGGGCTGGTCAGATAGAGGCGCCCGCGGCTGCGCGGCTTCGGGATGTTCGGCGTCATGGACACTCCGTGCTCAGGACGCTCGTACCCGAGCCGCTCCGGATTGTCCGTGAACGGAATCTGGTAGAAGTGGAACATCAGGTCGGGTCCCGGGCTCTCGGGGTCCCGCCGTACGAACAGCCCGGCGTCGCTGTCCATCGCGGAGTTCTCGGGGATCGGCCCGTGCGTCTCCCAGACGATGACCGACTCGGGGTGGTCGAGCAGGTTCTCGCCGACACCGGGCAGGTCGTGCACCACGGGAATGCCGAGCTTCTCCAGCTCCGCGCGGTGACCGATCCCGGAGTGCATCAGCAGCCGCGGGGTGTCCACCGCGCCCGCGCACACCACCACTTCGCGCCGGGCGCGGACGAGACGCTCCTCGCCGTCCGCGGTTCGCACCCGCACCCCGGTCGCGCGGCGGCCGTCGAGCTCCAGCCGGAACGCCCAGGTCTCCAGGGCGATATGGAGGTTCGGCCGGTCGAGGAACGGGTGCAGATACGCGACCGAGGCGGAGGAGCGCTTGTTGTTCTCGGGATGGTAGGCGAGGTCGAAGAACCCCACACCGTCCTGGAAGGCCGCCTTGTTGAAGCCCTCGACGCGCGGTACCCCGAGCGTCGTCTGCGCCGTGTCGACGAAGTCGCGGGCGATGGCGTTGCGGTCCGCCTCGTCGACGGGGACGATGTTGTTGCGCAGCCGGTGGAAGTACGGGTCCATCGACGAGGCGTCCCAGCCCTCCGCGCCGGCCGCGGCCCACTCGTCCCAGTCGGACGGCAGTGGCTTGAAGGCGATCAGGGTGTTGTGGGACGAACATCCACCGAGCACCCTGGCCCTGCTGTGCCGGATGTTCGAATTGCCCCGGGGCTGCTCGGTCGTGGGGTAGTCGTAGTCCAGTTCGCCGCCGAGGAGGCCCATCCAGCGGCGCAGCGTCAGGACGTCGTCCCGGCCCACGTCACTGGGTCCGCCCTCGATGAGGGCGACGGTGAT
Organism: Streptomyces sp. NBC_01260; assembly: GCF_036226405.1. Lineage (NCBI taxonomy): Bacteria > Bacillati > Actinomycetota > Actinomycetes > Kitasatosporales > Streptomycetaceae > Streptomyces > Streptomyces sp. NBC_01260. The sequence continues at coordinate 8,510,466 of NZ_CP108464.1, forward strand.
GTCGGGGTCCTCGGTGAGCCGGGAAGCGATCACCGAGCCCGCGGTGCCGCCGCCGACGATGACGTAGTCGTACTGGGTCGTGTTCTCCATCGCCTCTGCTCCCGTCAGCCCGCGAACCAGCGCACCGGGCGCGGGGCGAGGTTCTGGTAGATGTGCTTGGACTCGCGGTACTCGGCGAGACCCGTCGGACCCAGCTCCCGGCCGATGCCGGACTTGCCGAAGCCGCCCCACTCGGCCTGCGGCAGGTAGGGGTGGAAGTCGTTGATCCACACGGTGCCGTGGCGCAGCCGGGCGGCGACCCGGCGTCCGCGGCCCGTGTCCGCGGTCCACACACCGCCGGCCAGCCCGTACTCCGTGTCGTTGGCCAGGGCCACGGCCTCGTCCTCGGTACGGAACGTCTCGACGGTCAGGACCGGTCCGAAGACCTCCTCGCGCACCACGCGCATGGTGCGGTCGCAGTGGTCCAGCACGGTGGGCCGGTAGAAGTATCCGGACCCTTCGGGGCGTTCGCCGCCCGCCCGCAGCACCGCACCCTCCTTCAGTGCGGAGGCGACGAACTCCTCTGTCCTGGCGAGCTGTTGAGCGGAGACGAGCGGACCGCACTCGACACCCTCGTCCGTGCCGCGGCCGATCCGGATCCGCTCGGCGCGCCGGGCGAGTTCGGTGACGAACCGCTCGCGCACCGACTCCTCGACGATCAGCCGCGATCCGGCGGAGCAGACCTGACCGCTGTGGATGAAGGCGGCGTTGAGCGCCTGGTCGACGGCGGTGTCGAAGCCCTCCTCGGTGACGCAGGCGTCCGCGAACACCACGTTGGGGTTCTTGCCTCCGAGTTCGAGCGCGACCTTCTTGACCGTGTCGGCGGCGGCCCGCATCACCTTCGTCCCGCTGGCGAGCCCGCCGGTGAAGGAGATCAGGTCGACATCGGGGTGGTCCGCGAGCCGGGCTCCGACGGTGGCGCCCGGACCCGTGACGATATTGGCCACACCGGCCGGCAGTCCGGCCTCGGCGAGCAGCGAGATGAGCGCGACCGTGGTCAGCGGGGTGATCTCACTCGGTTTGATCACAAAGGTGTTGCCCGCGGCGAGAGCAGGTGCGATCTTCCAACTGGCCTGGAGCAGCGGGTAGTTCCAAGGGGTGATGAGCCCGCAGACGCCGACGGGTTCATGCACCACGACACTGTGGATCTCCTCGGACCCCGCATCGACGACCCGCCCGCCGCTCTCGTTCATCACGAGGTCGGCGAAGTAGCGGAAGGCGTCGCGCACGCAGTCGACGTCAACCCGGCCCTCTTCGAGGGTCTTTCCTGCGTCACGGCACTCCAGCGCGCCGATCCGCTCCCGGTCGCGCTCCAGGAGGCCGGCCACGCGCCTGAGCAGTGCGGCGCGTTCCGCGACGGGCGTGCGCGGCCAGGGTCCCGAGTCGAAGGCGGTCCGGGCCGCGGCGACGGCGGCGTCCGCGTCCACCGTGCCACCCTCGGAGACGACCGCGAACGCGGTCGCGTCGACAGGATCGAGGATCTCGCGCGTGGCGCCGGATGCGGCGGCTCGCCACTCTCCCGCTGCATGGATCGTGTGTTGTGCCGACACGTCGTGTGCTGCCCTTTCGGTGGCCGTGCGTCTGACGCCGGGTGAACCCCAGCGGTCTGGCCCTCTTCCCCGGAAGGGCGAAGCCATGCGCGGCGATCGTCGCGAAGTGACCCGGTTCACGGGATCCGCACGTCAGGGCGGGGCGCGGTCAACTCGGAGGGGGCCGCGACCACGGTCTCGCGGCCCTCTCCGGCGCAGCATGGAGCAACCGCCGGTCAGTTCGCCCGTGGTGGCTGTTTCCGGTGACGCTCGTACTGCCTGGGTGAAATAACTGGAGAGTCTGAATATGGAGCCATTTGGGTAACGCGGGGATGGCTCTGCCGAGCCGCTGGGATGACCGTCCGTGACCCGGCGGACATACTCGGAGCTTCCGGGCCCCGGCCGGGATCCGACCGTAAGGAGTGGAAGCAGCCATGGCGGACGAGCAGTACGAGGTGCCGGACAGCACCGCGGTACGGGTCGCACTCTGGCGGGCGATGCACGTCCAGATCGACGCGGAGCCACACCTGTTCGAGGACGAGATCGGCCTGCACCTGGTGGCGCCCGACGAGGAGTGGCGGAGCCGCCAGGACATGGACCCGCGCGGCACCAGCGGGTTCCGGGCCTCCACCGTGGCCCGCGCCCGTTTCGTCGAGGACCTGGTTGCCGAGCAGGTCGGCCACGGCATCGACCAGTACGTCATCCTGGGGGCCGGGCTGGACACCTTCGCCCAGCGCCGGCCGGAGACCGCCTCCCGGCTGCGGATCTTCGAGATCGACCAGCCGGCCACCCAGGCCTGGAAGCGCCGGCGGCTGATCGAGCTCGGCTACGGGATCCCGGACCGGCTGCGACTGGTGCCGGTCGACTTCGAGGCGGGCGGGGACTGGTGGCAGCAGTTGTCGGACGCCGGCTTCGACACCGGCCGGCCGGCGCTCGTCGTCTGCGCCGGCGTCACGGTGTACCTCACCAAGGAGACCATCGCGGCGACCCTGCGCCGGCTCGCCGGGCTGGCCCCCGGTTCGACGCTCGCCATGACGTTCATGCTGCCTGCCGAACTCGTCGATGACGCCGATCGCGCCGGACTGGAGGCGACCAAGCCGCGGGCACGGGCATCCGGAACGCCCTTCATCAGCTTCTACACCCCGCAGGAGATGCTCGCACTGGCCCGCGCCGCCGGTTTCGAGGACGCCCAGCACGTGTCGGGCACCGAACTGGCCCACCGCTATTTCGCCGGTCGGACCGACGGTCTTCGCCCGTCGAGCGGAGAGGATCTGCTGGTCGCCACCACCTGAAGCCCGCTCCGCCACTGCCACGGAATGTGGGGGGGATCTGGCGAACCCGGCCCTGCCGAACCCTGATGCCGTTGTCGTGCACCGGTCGGAAAAGCAGATGCATGTGGTCTTCGGTGCTGTCACGATGCGCCGGTGGACCGAGAAGAGATCTCCAGAATCGCGCATACCCACCACCCGATCAAGTCCCCGCTCAACGACGACTCGGTACGTCAACTGCTGGACCACGGCATCTCGCGCGGCGACGAGCGCGTACTCGACCTCGGCTGCGGCGGCGGGGAGTGGCTGCTGCGTGCGCTGTCCTCCCGGCCGGACCTGCGGGCCGAGGGCGTCGACATCTCCGAAGTCGCCCTGGCGGATGCCCGTACGCGTGCCACCGGGCTCGGGGTGCGGGACCGCCTGGTCCTGCACCACCGGCCGGCTGCCGAATTCGTCTCCCCGCACGCGTTCGACCTGGTACTGAGCTTCGGGGCCGCTCATGCTTTCGGCGGGCTGCTCCCCACCCTCGCGGCGGCACGCGAGTACCTGGCTCCGGGCGGGCGTGTCCTGGTCGGTGACGGGTTCTGGGACCGCGAGCCCTCCCAGGAGGCCATCGAGATGCTCGGTGACTTCGCCGACCTGGCGACGACCGTGGACCGGGTCATGGCCGACGGCTGGACGCCTGTCCACGGCCACGTCAGTACGCGCCAGGAGCTGGACGACTACGAATGGGCCTGCTGGGGGACCCTGGCCGACTGGGCACTGGACCACCCCGCCCACCCGGACGGCCCGGAGGCGCTCGCCCTGTCCGCCACCCGCCGCACCGAATGGCTGCGCGGCTACCGCGACACCTGGGGCTTCGTCAGCCTGGTCCTGCGCCGGACCTCCGACTGAGGTTCGTGACGGTGACCGTCCCGCCTGGCGGTCACGCCCCCGGCGGCGGCCTGAGTGCGGCGTACGTCCCCGCTCCGGCCGCCAGCAGCAACACGCAGCCCGTGAAGACGAGTCCGGCGTCGCGCAGCCCGAGCCGGGTGGCGATGGCGCCGACCCCCACCACCGGTACCGAGATCCCGGTGTACGCGACGACGAAGAAGGCCGAAATGGTGCCGCCGCGGTGCTCGGCCGGGGCCGCACCGCTGATCAGGGTGAGTGCCGCGCGGAAGGCGAGGCCCTGGCCGGTGCCACCGCACAGCGCTCCCAGGACCAGCAGGAGCAGGGATTCGGCGACCAGCGACGATGCCACCAACAGCAGGCCTGCGATGAGGATGCCGCAACCGACCGGGAGCGCGCGGCGTGCGCCGATACGTTGCGTCAGGGACTGCCCGAACGTCGAAGCCAGGAACACGGAGAACACCACGGCCCCGGTGACGGCCACGTTGTGCACGCCCAGCGTCTTCGCGGCGAAGCTCGGCGCGACCGCCGTGAACAGCCCGAGCAGTGCGAATCCGGCGAAGGCCGCCAGCGAGGCGGGCAGGAACACGCTCCTCACCCCGGGCGGCACCGCCACCCCCTGCGGCGTCGGACGCGGCCACCGCTTCGGCTCCGCCACGGTCTCCGGCAGGAACCAGGTGATCCCGGATGCCACGGTCACCAGTCCGAGATGGACCCAGAAGGGCAGTGTCAACGGCCAGGGCGTGTACTGCGCGAGGAGTCCGGACAGCAACGGCCCGCAGCCCAGACCCCCCATGTTCGCGGCCGTGGCGGCGAACCCGGCCCGCGCCTTCTGCGCGGGCCCGGCCAGTTCGATGACCGCCGCCGTCGCCGCGCCGCTCAGCAGCCCCGCCGCGCAGCCGGACAGCAGTCGTCCCGCGAAGAGCAGCGGCAGACCGCCCTCCAGGAGGAAGCATCCGGCACTCGCGGCCGACAGGGCCATGGCGCACAGAAGCACGGGTCTGCGGCCGACCTTGTCCGAGTAATTGCCCACCACCAGCAGCACGGTGATGACCGCGACGGCGTAGACGGCGAAGACGACGGTCACCATCAGCTCGGAGAAGCCGATCTGCTTCTGGTAGAGCCCGTACAACGGCGTGGGCAGGGTGGTGCCGGCCATCCCGATGGCGAACACCACCGCCGCAGCCGGATAGCCCGGTCGCCGATCACCACGTGTGTTCAGTGCATGCTCACGAACGATCACGTATGTCACCCTATGATCGGCCGCCCGGCGAGGCGGCGTTCGGCGCGAGGACGCGTGCGACTCGGCCGCTCGCCCCGGTCCGCGGGGCGGACCTCGAAGGGGCCGCGCGGGGGTTCCTGAAGCAGAGGTGGACCGGCGCCGGGCTGCCTCGCGGAGCAGCGGAAGCGCCTGCGCGGGCCTGGACGCCGCAGAGGCGACGACTCATATACCCGCATCGCCCCTTCCTGTCTGTGTTTCCGGAAAACTTCTCCTGATCGAGTGAATGACCAATCCGCCGAGCGGTCGGCACCGAACCAGCTGCGTGACGATCTCCCGGACCACCTCGATCCGTAACGTGCCGGCCGCGCCGAGCGGCCTGAGCGCCGGTTCCGCCGCGCTCACGGTCGCCGAGCCCGCATCGGCTGCCGTACGGCCCCAGGTCGCTCCGGTGACCGCAGTGGGCGGTGCGGCGGTCGGCCGGACCGCTGCCGCTGACCGAGCCACCGGCCGAGCCGGTGCGGTCCGGACCGGAAACACGTCAGAACCCCACTCGACAGTGCGCGCGGTTGGCACTCGGTCGTCGTGACCGGCCACCGCCCGGCACCCGTCGCAGACGCAGCCGCCGGCTGCGACCTCTGTCCCCCTCCCCGCATTCCCTCAAGGAGAACACCATGAACGCCCTTCGCTACCGTCGCGCAGCCGTTGCCGTGGCCGCGGCCGCCGTGCTTCCTCTGGCGCTGACCGCGTGCTCGGACGACAGCTCCGACAAGGCGTCGGACAGCAAGTCCAGCGCGGCTGCCGCCGCTCCGGAGGCTTCGGACCCGGCCACGGCCGACTCCGCCTCGATGGACAAGCCGTTCGGTCCGGCCTGTGCGGGTGTCCCGAAGGAAGGCGCCGGCAGCTTCGACGGCATGTCCAAGGACCCGGTTGCCACGGCTGCTTCCAACAACCCGGACCTGTCCACCCTGGTGACCGCGGTCAAGAAGGCCGGCCTGGTCGACACGCTCAACAACGCCAAGAACATCACCGTGTTCGCGCCCACCAACGAGGCCTTCGCGAAGATCCCGAAGGCCGACCTGGACAAGGTCCTGAGCGACAAGGCGACTCTCACCAAGATCCTCACCTACCACGTCGTGGGGCAGAAGCTCACTCCGAAGCAGCTGGAGAACGGCAGCTTCGACACGCTGGAGAAGTCCAAGCTCACCACCGCCGGTTCCGGTGAGTCCTACAAGGTCAACGACACCGCCAGTGTGGTGTGCGGCAACGTGCCCACGGCCAACGCCACCGTGTACATCATCGACACGGTCCTGATGCCCAAGTAGCCACGGGCGAAGCCAGATAGCCGCCCCGCTGCGGACCGGCCGGAATCAGCCCCCCGGTCCGGGCCCGCAGCGGGGCTCTCCCGTGCGAGGACCCCGGCAGCGTTTGCCCGCACCCGGTCACCGCAGCGCGCGGCGCGGCAGCCGCACGGCCGCGCGACGGCGAAGCCGCCACCCCAGGCCGCTCATCCGCCGCCGCCACACCGGCTGCCGGGGCGTGGCGCGGACGATGTCGAGTACGCGTCCCTTCAGGGCCGCGGGCGGAGTCGTCGCCGACGCGATCCCCAGACGGGCAGCGGTCGCCCGGAACTCCTCGCATTCGCGGAGGCATGCGGGACATCCCGCGCAGTGCGCCTCGACGGCTGCGCGCTCCCGCCCCTGCAGCGCATCCAGTGCATACGCACCTGTCAGCATATGAACGTCAGACACCAATTTCTCCTGTGTTTACGGGCGGGTGTTTATCGGGTCCGGTGATTCCGTGTGCGGACCCGATATCCGGGTGTCGGGCAGCAATGAAAATGGGTATGCGAAACCGTGGCATCGACTTTTCGGTCACCCCGAATACTCGATCGCCGGATAGGCGTGAGCGGAAAAGAAGTTCTCTCTGTTCGAATTCCTTTCTGGAGCTACCGCGGGAACCGTCTGTCCGGCAGGTCTCGGGTGATTCGTAGCCGAACCGGTCGCGGATTGCCTCCGGGAGGGAATCGGTGAAGGTTTTCCGTAACTCCTTGGCGTTCAGGTGATTTACGGACTCCGCGACGGGCCGCTCGGGTGAACGTACGTACTGTCGCGCCGAATGAATGGCGGCCGCTTAGTGCAAAAGGCTCGCAATAAGCGGCGAATGACGCTTTTGGTCTACACGGGGCTCCGTGTTCCTCGTTTGATTGCCGTGGCCCCGGGTGGTCGCATTCGCGCGTTCATCTGCGGTTATGCCCGAGGGGGGAACATGCTGTCGAAAACCCTTCCGGTGGATTCGTGAATCCATGCCGGAGAAATGTGATTCGCTGTCGCTCCGACGGTCGGCGAGGGCCTCGCCCCGCGTGAAAGCCGTGCGGAATTCATTTCGTGCACGGGATCGTCGGCCCGTTCCACCCACCCCATGGATCGCTCCGTATCCGCTCCTGAGCCCCGGCCAGGCGGTGCTGCGGTGATCCGTTGTCGAGAGGACCAGTCTTGACGTCCCCCACTCCGAGGCCGCGCAGCCGGCGCGTCCTCGACCACTCCCTCGTCGTCCTCGGTGCCGGTGCGCTGGCCACCGGGCTCGGCATCCTCACGCTCGCACCCGGAATCAGCGCGGCCTCCAGCCACCGCGAGGCTCCGCTGATCGCCGGTGACCCGCGGGCGGACAACACCGATGTGTACGCGTTCACCAGCCCCGACCGCCCCGACACGGTGACGCTCGCCGCCAACTGGATTCCGTTCGAGGAGCCCAACGGGGGCCCGAACTTCTACCAGTTCGCCGACGACGCGCGCTACAACATCAAGATCGACAACACCGGCGACGGCAACGCCGACGTCACGTACAGCTGGCGCTTTCGCACTCTGACCCGGGACGCGGGCGGCCAGTTCCTCTACAACACGGGGCCGGTCACCTCGCTCAATGACCCGGACCTCAACATCCGTCAGGTCTACGACCTCACGGTGACCACCTCCCGCGGCACCTCAACGGTGCTGCGCGGGGCCCCCGTGGCGCCGTCGAACGTCGGCAAGGCGTCCATGCCGGACTACGCCACCCTGCGCGCGCAGGCGGTACGCAACGCCCCGGGCGGCGGCAAGGCGTTCGCCGGACAGGCGGAGGACCCGTTCTTCGCCGATCTGCGTGTCTTCGACCTGCTCTACGGCGGGGACCTCAGCGAGCGCGGGCAGGACACCCTCGCCGGGTACAACGTCAACTCGGTCGCACTCCAGATCCCCAAGAAGGACCTGGCGCTGCGGGGCAACGCCACCCGGAACCCGGTCGTCGGGATCTGGTCGACCACCGAGCGCCGCGGCGTCCAGGTAACGGACTCCCGGACCGCGAGCGCCGACACCGGGTGGAAGCAGGTCTCCCGCCTCGGCAACCCGCTCGTCAACGAGGTCGTCGTACCGCTCAAGTACAAGGACGCCTTCAACACCCTCAACCCCAGCCAGGACCGGACCGTCCAGCCGGTCGTGGACAAGGTGCTGGACCCGATCCTGCCGAAGCTGATTCAGAAGGTGTACGGCGTACCGGCACCGAAGCCCCCGCGCAAGGACCTGGCGGAGATCTACCTCACCGGTATCTGCAAGGCCTGCGGACCGGTCAAGGCCGATCTGAACGCGCACCGGCTGAACAAGGACGCCTCGCTCCGGAAGATCGTCCCGGCCGAGGAACTGCGGCTGAACATGGCCGTACCGCCCACCGCGAAGCCCAACAGGCTCGGTGTCCTCGCCGGCGACCTGGCCGGCTTCCCGAACGGCCGCCGGCTTGCCGACGACGTCATCGACATCTCCCTCCAGGCGGTCGAAGGAGCCGCCCAGACCGGCAAGCTCGTCCCCGCGCTCGCGGCCGGCGACAAGGTCGACGCCAATGAGGTGCCCTTCGGCACCCGCTTCCCGTACCTGGCGCTCCCGCACACCAAGAGCGTCAACAGCGGCCCGTCCGGTGGAGCCCGGCAGTCGGCGATGACGCCGTCGCACGCCGCCGCGATCGGCACCGCGGGCGTCGCCCTGCTGGGTGTCGGAGGACTGCGCCTGCGCCGGCGCCGCGCCACGAGCTGACCGGCCGCCCCTGCTCCAGGGGTGCCCCCGGGTCACACCGGTGTCCGGGCCGGTCCTGCCGGTCCGGACACCGCCTTTGCATCAGCCCGTCCCACACCACCGGGAGAACCAGTGCCAGCCCCGACCGACCAACTCCCCGCGTCCCCCGCCCGCGGCGGCAGACGACGACTGCGCAGCACGGCGGTCACGCTCGCCCTGGGGGGCGCCCTGTTCACGGTCGGGGCACTGGGCCTGGCTCCCCAGCAGGCGCCCACGGTCGCCTCCGGCCCGGAGGCACCCCGCAGCACGGACCCGGCCGAAGCCCTGCGGACCCGCGTACGCAAACTGCCCGCCGACCCCGACGGCTGGTCGTCCCTCGGCATGGCCTACGTACAACAGGCCCGCAGCACGGCGGACGCGGCCACCTACAACCGGGCCCGGACCGCCCTGCGCAAGTCCCTCGCCCTGCGGCCGGCCGGCAACTTCGCGGCGGAGACCGGGATGGGCGCCCTGGAATCCGCCCGCCACCACTTCGCCGAGGCCCTGACCTGGGCGCGGCGGGCCACCTCAGCCAACCCCTACAGCGCACCCGCCCAAGGCGTCCTGGCCGACGCACTCACCCAGCTCGGCCGCTACGAGGACTCCTACGCGGCGGTCCAGCGCATGACCGACCTCAGACCCGACAGCAGCGCCCTCGCGCGCGCCTCGTACTGCTGGGAACTCCGGGGCGACACCGCGCGGGCGCGCGAACTGATGAACAAGTCCCTCCAGGCGGCCGGGACTCCGGCCGAGAAGGCGTTCGCCCTGACCCACCTCGCCACGCTCGCCCTGGAGACCGGAGATCCGCACACCGCCCTGAAGCTGGCCGGCACCGGACTCGCCGCACTGCCCGGCGACGCCGCCCTGCTGGAGGCCCGCGCACGCGCCCACACCGCACTCGGCCACCCCCGGCAAGCCGTCACCGACTTCACCGCAGCCGTCGCCGCCGCACCCCTGCCGCAGTACCTCCTCGGCCTCGGCGACCTCCAGCGGTCACTCGGACACCGGGAGGAGGCCGAGGAGCAGTACGACGTACTCAGGGCGCAGGAGACGCTGCGGAGGGCGAGCGGCGGGGCGCCGGACGCGGACGCCGTCCTCTTCGAGGCCGATCACGGCAACCCGGAGACCGCGGTCGAGATGGGGCGCGCCGCACTGCGCCAGCGGTCCTTCATCGCGGTCCACGACGCGTACGCCTGGGCCCTGCACCGGGCCGGACGCGACACCGAGGCGGTCGAGCAGGCCGGCCTCGCACTGGCACTGGGCACCGTGAGCGCACCGTTCCACTATCACCGGGCGCTGATCAACCAGGCGCTCGGCCGGACCCTGGCCGCTCGCGCGGACCTCCGCCGGGCCCTGGACACCGATCCCCACTTCCATCCGGTGGACGCCCCCAGGGCGCGCACCGCGCTCAGCAGAATCGAAGCCGCCCGATGAACCGAAAGCCCCCGCGCGTCCTCGCCTCGCTGACCCTCACGGGAACGCTGACCGTGCTCCTGGCAGGCCTCGCCACCACGGCGCACGCACACCCCCTGGGCAACTTCACGGTCAATCACCACACCGGACTCACCTTCCGGAAGGACGGCGTCGACGCGCTGATCGTGGTGGACCGTGCGGAGATCGCCACCGCACAGGAACGCCCGCGTGCCGACCGGGACCACAGCGGCGCGGTCGACGCTGCCGAAGCGCGGTCCTTCGCCGCCGCCGACTGCGCCGTGCTCACCCGGCAGCTGCGCCTGGACATCGCGGGCACACCGGTGCGCTGGAAGACCGCGAGCAGCACGTTCACCTTCCAGCCGGGCGAAGCCGGTCTGCGGACCAGCAGGCTCAGCTGCACCCTCAGCGCCCGTGCGGACCTGGACGCCGCGGCGGACATCGACGTGCGCACGGAGTACGACGAACGGCGTGTCGGCTGGCAGGAGATGACCGCACGCGGACAGGGCGTCACACTCACCCGGTCGACGCTGCCCACCACCTCGCCCACCGGCGAACTACGCCACTATCCCAAGGACCCGCTGGCCACACCGCTGGACCAGCGGTCGGCCCGGCTGCGCACCGAACCCGGCGAAGGCCGCTCCGCCGCCGCCCCGCGTACGGTCCTGCCGGGCGCGGGCCCGGTCACCGCGGTGTTGGACAAGGTTTCCGGAGTCTTCGACGGACTTGTGGGGCGACGCGAACTGACCATCCCCGCAGGACTCCTGGCCCTGCTGCTCTCCCTCGTGCTCGGCGCCTCGCACGCCGCTCTTCCCGGCCACGGAAAGACGATCATGGCCGCGTATCTGGCAGGCCGCCGCGGTACTCCGCGGGACGCCGTCACCGTCGGAGTCACCGTCACCTTCACCCACACCGCAGGGGTGCTGGCGCTCGGTCTCGCCCTGCCGCTGGCGACCTCGCTGGCCGGTGAGACCGTCCTGACCTGGCTCGGCCTCATCAGCGGGCTGATGGTCACCGGGATCGGTCTGTGGCTCCTGCGTGCCGCACTGACGAAACGACCGGTTCACGGTCACGGTCACGGTCACGGACACGGACACGGTCACGATGACGACCCGGCGTCCGATTCGGAGGGCCATGAGCACCACCACGACCACGATCACGCTTCGGAGACGGCGTTCCCGGTCGGCCCGCCCGCCCCGGCACGGTTCGTGCCGAGGCGGCGCCGGCCGCAACCGCTGGTGGCCGAGCAGAGCGGTACGGTCCTCGCCCCGGCCAGGGAGCGTACTCACAGCCACAGCCACAGCCACAGCCACAGCCACAGCCACACCCCCCAGCCGGGGGAGCGGGCCGGCGGCCCAGCCCGGACCAGAAAGTCACGCACCGGCCTGATCGGGATGGGGGTCGCGGGAGGCCTCGTTCCCAGCCCCTCCGCCCTGGTCGTCCTGCTCGGCGCGGTCGCCCTCGGGCGAACCGCCTTCGGTGTGCTGCTCGTTGTCGGCTACGGCCTGGGAATGGCCGCGACGCTCACCCTCGCGGGCCTGCTGCTGGTGCGGCTGCGGGACAGGTTCGAGGCGCGTGCGGACAAGTACGTTCGTCTGCGCGCTCCGTTCGCCCGGCTCGCGGGGATCGGTCCGGCCGCGTCCGCCGCGCTCGTGCTGGCCGTCGGCGCGCTCCTGACCCTGAGGGCAGCGGCGGGCCCCTGGTAGGCCGGCCGAGCGTGATCCGGTGGTTCCGCCGGGCTCAGGTCGAGGCGTACGGGATCGGCTCGCCGCGTCACGGGCGGGCCGGATGCAGTCCCGCGTACACCCCGCCCCTGTCCAGCAGTTCGCTGTGGGTCCCCACCTCCGCGATCCGGCCGCCCTCCATCGCCACGATGCGGTCCGCGCCCTGGATCGTGGAGAGGCGGTGGGCGACGACGAAGACGGTCCGGCCGTGCACCAGACGGGAGAGGGCCTCCTGGACGAGGGCCTCCGAGCGGTTGTCGAGTGCGGAGGTCGCCTCGTCGAGTACCAGCACCCGGGGGTCGCGGATCAGTGCCCTGGCGATCGCGAGCCGCTGCCGCTGCCCGCCCGAGAGCCGTGCGCCGCGCTGGCCGACGACCGTGTCCAGGCCGAGCGGCAGATCCCGCACGAAGTCCAGCGCGTTGGCGTCCTCCAGGGCGCGCATCAGCGTGGCCTCGTCCGTGTCGCCCATTCCGTACGTCACGTTGTCGCGGACGCTGCCCTCGAACAGGATCGACTCCTGCGGCACCACCGACAGGAAGCGCCGGTAGCTGCGCAGGTCGAGCCCGGCCATATCGGTGCCGTCGAGCATGATGCGGCCGGAGGTGGGCCTGATGAAGCCGATGAGCAGGTTGAGGACGGTCGACTTGCCCGCGCCCGAGGCGCCGACCAGCGCGATGGTCTCTCCCGGCCGCGCGGAGAGGGTGAATCCGTCGACCGCCGGCTCCGCGTCGTCGTAGGCGAATCCGACGTCCTCGAAGTCGATGCGGCCGGTGACCCGCTCCACCTGCGCCTTGCCGGCATTGCGTTCAAGGTCGGGGGCCTGGAGTACCTCACCCGCCGAACGCACCGACTCCAGGCCCTTGGTGAGTACGGGGGCCAGGCCGAGCAGCGTGGTCACGGAGCCGGTCAGCACCGTGAAGAAGGAGCTGAGCATCACCACATCGCCAGGGGTGATCGGCATCCAGCCGTGATAGGCGACCAGGGCCGAACCCGTCAGACACAGCACGCCGAGCGTGTTGAGGATGACCCAGGCCAGTGACCCGAACCGGCCGTTGACCGTGTCCAGACGCAGTCCGGCCGCGAACACCTGGCGCAGTGAACCATCGACCCGTCCCAGCGCGGTCCGCTCCAGGCCGTGGGCGCGGGTGATGGGGATGAGCGTGGTCATCTCGCCGACCCGGGAGGAGAGTTGTTCGACCTCGCGGCGGAAGGACTCGTTGTGGCTGCGCAGCCGCGCGCGCAGCTTCATCACCAGGAATCCGGCCGCGGGCACCACGACGAGGAAGACGGGCAGGAACGCGGGCACGCGCACGCCGATGACGACGAGGCCGCCGACCAGGGTCACGACGGCGCCGAGGCCCATGTCCGCGCTCTGCTGCATCATCTGTTCCACGGACTCCACGTCGCGGACCACCTTGGCCTGCAGGACGCTCGAACTGACCCGGGCGTGGTAGCCGATGGACAGCTGCTGCATCCGGCGGCACAGCGCGGAGCGCAGGGTCGTGCCCATCCGGCGGATGCTGCCGCCGAGGAGCCGTACGTACCACTGGTGGAGCGGATAGTTGATGACGAGGATGAACAGCAGGACGCCGGTGGACTGCCACAGCCCGGACTCTGGCCCGTGCTGGACGACCACGTCGAGGACGGTGGCGGTGATCAGCGGGAGCAGCCAGACGGGGCTGTGCTTCACGACGAAGATGAGGGCCGCGAGCGCCAGCCGGCTGCGGTCGGGGCGGAACAGATGGCCGAGGGTGCGTACCGGGTTCTCACCGCGGTAGCGGTGGTCCAGGTGATCGAAGGGTGCCAAGGATTCGGCAGAGACGGGGGAAAGCGCTTTCTGCATGGAGTCCATCCCACCGTGCTTCCGCCGTGCGCGGCAACCCCCGTCCCGCGGACGGGACGGGGGAGTGCCGGCGGACCTGTCGGGAGGCGGGCCCGACAGGCCTCACGGGACGCGGAGTTCGCGCGGGGACGGTTCGGGTGAGGGGGTTTTGCGGCCGGTCCGTCCCAATGAGGCGATCGCGCTGGTGATCAGGCCGGCGAGGAGCCCCCAGAACGCGGATCCGATCCCCAGGAGCGTCACACCGGAGGCCGTGGCGAGGAAGGTCACGACAGCCGCCTCCCGCGACGACTTGTCGGCCAGGGCCGTGGACAGGGATGACTCGATGGTGGCGAGCAGACCGATTCCGGCGATCGCCAGGACCAGCGCGTGCGGCATCGCGGTCAGGAGCGTGGCGACTGTCGCGCCGAGCAGGCCGACACAGAGGTAGAAGACGCCGGCCCAGACTGCCGCCAGGTAGCGCCGGTCGCGGTCGGGGTGTGCCTCCTCGCCCGTGCAGATGGCGGCCGTGATGGCGGCGAGGTTGAGGCCGAACGCACCGAACGGTGCCAGTACGGCGTTGGCCGCCCCGGTCCATGTCATCAGCGGGGACACCGGTACGTCGTAGCCGGCGCCGCGGATCGCCGCGACACCTGGCAGATTCTGCGATGCCATCGTGACCACGAACAGCGGGGCGCCGACGCTGACAAGGACCTTCCAGTCGAACTCCGGGGTGACGAACACCGGTGTGGCCAGGGCGAACCGGACCTTGCCCAACTGCCATCCGCCGGTGAACGCCGTGGCCACCACCCCCGCGCCGAGGGCCAGCAGCACGGCGTACCGGGGGAGCAGGCGCCTGCCGAGCAGGTAGAGCACGAACATCGGGAAGGCGACCGCGAAGCTGCCGTGCATCGTGCTGAACAGACCCGTGCCGAACCGCAGCAGGACCCCCGCCAGCAGCGCTGCCGCCAGCGGTACCGGGATCCGGCCCATGACGCGGCCGAACCACCCGGTCACCCCGCTGAGGAAGATGAGCAGCGCGGAGAAGACGAACGCACCGACCGCCTGGGCCATGGACACGCCGCTCAGTCCGGTCGTCAGGAGCGCCGCTCCGGGCGTCGACCACGCGGTGACGACAGGTGCCCGGTAGCGCAGCGACAGCCCGATGCAGGTGCAGGCCAGGCCGACGCCGAGGGCGAGCATCCAGGAGGAGATCTCGCGCGGGTCGGCGCCCGCCGCCTTCGCCGCCGTGAACACCAGGGCTGCCGAGCTGGTGACCCCGACCATGACGGCGATCAGTCCGGCGGCCACGGCCGAGGGAGGCGCGGCCGAGCGTATGCGGGCGATCACGAACATGAGTGAGCCACTTCCCCTGTGCGGTGCGGGACGCCGTTGACCAGCAGAGGAGCCGGCGCACCACGAGCATGTTCCGTATACTGAACGTTCTGTTTATGGAACACTAGAGAGGCGGGCTGACACCCGTCAACCCGGAATGCGGAGTGGGTGGACGCCGGTGGGACTGAACGAGGACCTGGGGCGCAGACTGCGGGCGCTGCGGCACGAACAGGATCTGTCCCTCTCGGAGTTGTCCCGGCGCTCCGGGGTGGGCAAGGGCACGCTCTCCGAGCTGGAGAGCGGCCTGCGCAACCCGACCCTGGAGACCCTGTACGCACTCGCCACCGCGCTCGGCCACCCGCTCAGCGCCGTGATCAGCGACCCGGCGCCGGAAGGCGGCTCCGGCTCCGGTGCCGGCCTTCCCGGGGTTTCGGGCAGCGCCGTCAGCGCGACTCTGCTGGAGCGGCACGAGGACGCGGCAGCGGTCACCGACGTGTTCCGCGTGACCATCCGCGCGGGCGCCACCCAGGAGTCCGCGGCGCACGTCCCGGGCACGGGGGAGAGCCTGATGGTGCTGACGGGCACCGCGGTCGTCGGCCCGCCGCACGCCCCCCTGACGGTCGGCCCCGGGGCCTCCGCGCAGTGGCGGGCCGACGTGCCCCACATCTACAGCGCATCGGACGCCGACGTGCACGGCATCCTCTTCGTGCGCTACCCGACGGCCGCCCGGCGGGGAAGAGGGACCGGGCAGCGAAGGGTGCGCCCGGAGCCCGGCCCTGCCGGACAGGCCTGACCTGTGGGAGCCCCCGTGCCTCCGCACGGGGGCTCCCACAGGTGCGGTCACAGCAGCCCGGATTCCCCACCGGGTACGACACCGTCGGACCCGCCCCGCGAACCCGATCCGTCCCCCTGCTCCGGGTGCAGCCGGATGCCACGGCCCTGCCACCGCTTGCGCAGCCAGCGGTCATGGCTGGCCAGGACGACGGCACCGGGCCCCGTTCCCAGGGCCTCCTCCAACTCGTCGCAGAGCCGCGGGGACAGATGGTTCGTGGGTTCGTCGAGCAGCAGGAGTTGTGGCGGCCGGGCCGTCAGCAGGGCCAGGGCGAGCCTGCGGCGCTGGCCGGCCGACAACTGCCCCACCGGCTTGTCCAGGTCTCCCTCGTGCAGCAGGCCGAGCGAGGCCAGCGGCACCTCCTCGGCCCGGTCGATGCCCAGGGCGCGCTCGTACGTCTCATGGACGGCACGGTCCGGCCGCGCGAACCGGGTGTCCTGCGCGAGCACCCCGACCGTCAGCCCGGGACGCCGGCCCACCTCGCCCTCGGGGGTGAGCTGTCCGGCGAGCACGGCGAGCAGCGTCGACTTTCCCGCGCCGTTGCCGCCCGTGACCAGGAGCCGCTCGGTCGCCGCGATGTCGAGGCGGCCGATGGCCAGGCGGCCCGGAACGCGCACCCCGCGGAGGGACACCAGGGTGCCGTCGGCCGAGGCCCCGGCGAGACCCGTGTGCCGGAACCGCAGCGGCCGCGGAGGCTCGCCGGTCCGACGGCGCTCCAACTCCTCCAGCCGGCGGGAGGCGTTGCGGACCCGGCGCGCGATCTGGCTCTGCACCCGGCCCGCCCGGAGGCCGTACCCCATCTTCTCGCTGTCGCGCGGACCGCGGTCCGGTGCGACCTGCCGCGCCGTCACATCGGCCGAGCGGCGCAGCGCCTCGATCTCCTCCTGCTCCTCGGTGTGACGCCGCTCCCAGCGTGCCCGCTCCGCCCGCTTCACGGCCAGATAGGCGCTGTAGCCGCCGCCGTACCGCACGGGACCGTCGACGGCCGGATCGAGGTCGATCAGATCCGTGCAGACGGCGTCCAGGAAGGCCCGGTCGTGGCTGGCGATGACGACGGGCCCCGGCATCCCGCGCAGTTGCTCCTCCACGAAGGCGGCGGCCTCGTCGTCGAGGTGGTTGGTCGGCTCGTCCAGCAGGAGGGCCGAAGGACGCCGCACCAGCAGCGCGGCCAGCGACAGCCGGGCGCGCTGCCCGCCGGAGAGTGAGCCGAGCGTCCGTTCGTACGGCAGCGCCGCGAGTCCGAGACCGGTGAGCAGGACGGCGGCGCGCCGGTCGGCGTCCCACGTCTCCCGCTCCTCGGCCAGTTCGAGCCGTCGGCCGTACGTTTCCAGCAGTTCGGCGTAACCGGCGGAGTCCTGCGGGGCGCGGGCCAGCTCCTCGGTGAGCCGGTCGATTTCCGCGAGGTCCTCCCGGGCCTCGCGGAGGGCGTCGTCCAGCACGTCGGCGATCGTCGACGTGGCGTCGAACGCCATCTCCTGGTGCAGGAAGCCCACATCGGCGGGCCTGGTGACGCTGCCGGTGTCGGGCTCGTCCGTACCGGCGAGCAGGCGCAGCAGAGTCGACTTGCCGACGCCGTTCTCCCCGATCAGGCCGATGCGGTGGCCGGGCGCGACGGTGAGGCTCACCCCGTCAAGTACGCGCCTGGAGCCGAGGGTGCGGACGATGTCATGTGCGAGCAGTGCGGGTGCGGGCATGGTGGTCCCATCCAACGTGATCGGTTCTCGGCCCGCCGGGCGCTCGGCCTCGGGCGCGGGCCAGGACAGCACGTCAGCGGCTCACACCTGCGGAGCTCCGGTCTCCAGCAGCTCGCCGCCGGCCAGCTTCAGCCACCGGTCCACCCCGATCCTGGCGAGGAAGCGCTTGTCGTGGCTGACGACCACGAACGCCCCCTGATAGGAGCTCAGTGCGCCCTCCAGCTGGTCGGCGCTCGTCAGGTCGAGGTTGTTGGTCGGCTCGTCCAGGAGCAGCAGTTGCGGGGCCGGTTCGGCGCACAGGACGCAGGCCAGGGTGGCCCGCAGGCGTTCGCCACCGGACAGCACCCGGACGGGGAGATGGGCGCCGTCGCCCCGGAAAAGGAAGCGCGCGAGCAGGTTCATCCGCTCCGCCTCGGCCCGGTGCGGGGCGGACACGGCGAAGTTCTCCGCCACCGTGCGGTCGAGGTCGAGCAGGTCGAGCCGCTGGGACAGATAGGCGATCCGCCCGCCGGACCGCCTGATCTCGCCGCCGACCAACGGGAGTTCGCCGTTGATCAGGCGCAGCAGGGTGGTCTTTCCCGCGCCGTTGGGGCCGGTGAGCGCGATGCGTTCGGGGCCGCGGATCGTCAGGTCGATTCCCTCGCCGGAGAACTGGTCCCGTCCGCCCAGGCGCACCCGCATCCGCTCGGCGAGCAGAACGGTGCGTCCGGCGGGCACGACGGTGTCCGGCAGTTCGAGTGTGAGGCGCTGCTCGTCGCGTACCGCGCGACCGGCCTCGTCCAGCCGGGCCCTGGCCTCGCCGACCCGGGCGGAATGGGTCTGGCCGGCCCGGCCCGCGGACTCCTGGGCGCCCCGCTTCATGTTCCCGGCGAAGATGCGCGGAAGACCCGCGTTCTTGAGGTTGCGGGCCGCGTTGCTCGCCCGGCGCTCGGCCCGTTCGCGGGCCTGCTGCATTTCCCGCTTCTCCCGCTTCAGCTCCTGTTCGGCGTTGCGCACGTTTTTCTCGGCGACCTCCTGCCCGGCCCGCACGGCTTCCTCGTAGGCGCTGAAGTCGCCTCCGTAGAGGCGTAGTTCGCCGTCGTCGAGTTCGGCGATGCGGTCCATGCGGTCGAGCAGCGCACGGTCGTGGCTGACGAGCAGCAGCGTGCCGTTCCATGCGTCGAGCGCGTCGTGGAGTGTGCGACGGGCATCGAGGTCCAGGTTGTTCGTCGGCTCGTCGAGCAGTAGCACGTCGGGCCGTTTCAGCAGCTGGGCCGCCAGGCCGAGGGAGACGACCTGGCCGCCGCTGAGTGTGCCGGTGCTCCGGTCGAGGGTGATGCCGGTCAGACCGAGCCGGTCCAGCTGTACGCGGGTGCGCTCCTCGATGTCCCAGTCGTCTCCGATGACCGCGAAGTGGTCCTCGGTGACATCACCGGATTCGACGGCGTCGAGGGCGCGGATCACCGCGTCGACCCCCAGGACCTCGGCCACCGTCAGCTCTCCGGTCAGGGGGAGGCTCTGCGGGAGGTGGCCGAGTGTGCCGCCCACGGAGACGGAGCCCGCGGTGGGGCGGAGTTCGCCGGCGATCAGCCTGAGCAGGGTGCTCTTGCCGGTCCCGTTGGGAGCGACGAGGCCCGTACGGCCGCTCCCCACGGTGAAGGACAGGTCGTGGAGAACAGGGGTGTCGTCGGGCCAGGAGAAAGAGAGGCCGGAGCAGATGATGGAAGCGTCGGACATGCGGGAGACCTCGCGTGTGACCCGGGGCGGCACACAGTGCGGCCCCGCAGGAATGGACAAAGGGAACAACGACATGGCCACTGCGGCGGCGCTCCTGGGCGCCTGCCGGTGGCCGGTCAGCTCCGGGTATCACCCGGAGATGTCGTCGTCACCCGCCATGTCTGATCTCCTCCGTACACGCTGAACAGCGTGACCACACTAACAGGCGTGCCGCAACCGGGCTTTCTGAGCGGCGCCGACCGTTGCGAGAGGGCTCACCGAGCACCGGCAGGCGAACCGATGACAACCGTGCGCGCCCACGCGGGCGGTGAGTCCGGTACGTCATCGGGACGGTCCTCGCTCCACGACCCGCGTGAGTGCTGCCGGGGGAACAGACCGACCACCGTCCGGCACGCCGGCCGCGCGGCGGGCCACGGCGTCTGCCCGTCCGTGAGGACCACGACGACGTCAGGACGGGGCCGTGCCCGCAGCGCCTTGGTGAAACCCGAGCGCAGATCCGTGCCCCCACCGCCCACCAGGGGAATTCCCTCGGCACGGCACAGCGGGTGCACGACCCCGGCAGCCGCGTCGCACGACAGGACGGTGACCAGGTCCCGGCGGCCGCCCACGGCGCGGGAGATCGAGGCGACCTCCAGGAGCGCGCTGCCCAGTTCGGCGTCACTGACCGAACCGGAGGTGTCGATGACCACCGAGACCCGGGGCGGCCGGCGACGGAGGCTCGGCAGAACGGCGCCGGGCACCCCGGCCGAGCGTCGGGACGGGCGGCCGTAGCTGTAGTCCTGGCCGGCGCCGGAGCCCGAGGCCGCCGAGCGCACGGCCGCCCCCAGCAACTCCCGCCACGCCTGCGGCGGGTGGAACGCCTCCTCCGCCCACCGCTGCCACCCCTTCGGGGCGTCCCCCGGGCGGCCGGTGATGCCCTGGGCCACCCGGAAGCGAACCGCGTCCCGTTCCTGCGCGCTGAGGCCGTGCGACCCGTCCGGTCCCAGGTCCCACTCCCTTTCCAGCCCGTCGGCCCCACTGCCGCAGTCCAGCCAGGCCAGGCTCTGGGTGCGCGGCCCCAGCCGGAACTGGCGCAGGTAGTCCTCCATGAGCTCCCCCTCGGGGAGCCCCAGGGCCTTCGGGCCGACGGCGCCTTCAGGCCGGGCCAGCCCCTCGCCGAACACGTCGTCGTTGATCTCGCAGTCCGCGGCGATGTTCATCCGCAGCCGTTCCCCGGGACCGGTCAGCCCCCGTTCCCGCGCGACCCGGTCACCGCGTCCGTGATGGTCGCGCAGCAGATGCGAGATCTCGTGCACCCACACCCCGGCCAGCTCCTCCACCGGGGTCGCCGCCACGAACGCCGGGGAGACGTAGCACCGCCAGTGCCGGTCGACGGCCATGGTCGGCACCCGCCGCGATTCGACGGTGTGCAGCGCGAACAGTGCCGTCGCCAAGTAGGGGCGGACCCGGGCGGCGTGCAGCCGGGCGGCGAAGAGCTTGCCGAGGTCCAGCGGTACGGGCGCGGTCGGCGTTCCGGGTGTTCCCGGCGTCCTGAAGGTCATCGGCGGGCCTGCGCGGCGGCCGCGGTCCGGGTCGCCGCCCGGTCCGCCCGCCGGGACAGTGACACGACTCCGGCCAGCTGCTCGATCGAGGCGGGAACGTCCCAGTCCTCCTGGCGCAACGAGGCGAGTGTGGTCGCGGGGACGACCACCAGATCCGGGGCCCCGGTCTCCAGCGCCCGGACCAGGAGCGCCCACGCCGCGTCCCAGCGGGACTTCTCCGGGCGATTGCGGACCGCGGCCACCACACCGTCGAGCACGGCCTGACGCAGATCCCCCCGCTCGGGCAGGGCGGCGTGCGCCGGGTCGGCGAGCAGGGTCTCGGGATCGGGGAGGTCCATCCGGTCCAGACCCGCCAGCAGCTCCAGCCCCGGACCGTCCCCCACCGTGCCTCTGACCAGTGCGGAGAGCACATCCCGGGAAGAACCGGCCGCGGTCGCGAAGGCGATCAGCGACAGCGTCATGTCCCAGGTTCGGGGCGACGGCCAAGGACCGCCCCGGCGCGCCTCGTTGCTGGGCAGCCGGTGTACGAGCGCGGGGCGGGCGGAGAGAAGCCCGCACACCGCACGGCGGGCGAAGTCCACCGCCTCCGGCAGCCTCTCCGGGGCGAGCCGTGGCAGCGTCGCGCGGGGCCAGGTCCCACCGAGGCCGCGTACGACGACCTCGTGGTCGTGGGTCCACTGAAGATGGACGAACCGGTTGGCCAGGGGCGGGCTCAGTTCCCAGCCGTCGGCGGCCGACGACCGCGGGTTGGCGGCCGCCACGATCCGTACCTCGGACGGCAGTTGCAGGGAGCCGATCCGCCGTTCGAGCACCAGGCGGAGCAGGGCGGCCTGAACGGCCGGGGCGGCGGTGGACAGTTCGTCCAGGAACAGCAGCCCGCGCCCGGCCCGTACGAGCCGCACGGCCCAGTCCGGCGGGGCCATCGGAACACCCTGTTCCGCGGGATCGTCCCCGACGATGGGCAGTCCCGAGAAGTCGGACGGCTCGTGCACACTGGCGATGACGGTGGTCAGCGGCAGATCCAGGGCCGCGGCAAGCTGGGTCAGGGCAGCGGTCTTGCCGATTCCCGGCTCACCCCACAGGACCACCGGCAGGTCGGCGGCCACGGCCAGGGTCAACGCCTCCAGCTGCGTGTCGGGGCGCGGTTCGGTTCCGGTGTCGCGCAGCAGGGCCAGCAACTCACCGGCGACGTCGAGCTGGGGGACGTCGGCGGCCGGGCCGGCAGAGGTCTCGGTCGATGAGAACGGGGCGTATGCGGGCATGTCTGATCACCTATGGGGTTCGTGGTGGGGCGCGTGGGCGCGAAGGGCAGGGCCCTCGGGTCAGTGGAAGGCCGCGAGGCGCGGGCGGGAGCTGTGGTCACGGGACCGGAGACGATCCGGAGGGATCCGGTCGGGCCCGGGACCGCCGCCGGTCAGGCCGGCCCTGAACAGTCCGTAGGTGACCCGCCGCAGCGCGGCCGCCTCCAGTTCGTCCCGCAGGGCGCCGCTGCGCAGCATCGCGTCGGGGCCCAGCAGGCCCTCGACGACGGCCAGCGCACCGGAGGTGTCGCCATGGACCAGCCGTTCCCGGACACCGGCCAGGCAGTGCGGATGGCGGTGCGCCTCGTCGATGGCGCGCAGGCAGGGGAGCGGGGTACCGGTCAGGGCGACCAGCAGCTCCTCGCGGCGGATCTCGGCCGGATCGTGGTCGAGGGGCGCCAGCACCCCGTTGACCAGGCCGATCCGATGCTGAGCGCCCCGGCACTCGACGAGGCGCGGTCGTCCCGCCCGGTCCCGATCCCGGCCGGGACCGGACGGTGAATGACCCGGTACCAACGCCGAGGCGACCAGCGGGTGCAGCCCGTCGGCCTCGATCGCACCGGCACGGAGCAGTTCCAGGTCGGGTGGCACCCAGGTCGCCGCGTCGGGCAGGACCGGCAGCGCGGAGGCGGCCGCGTCCGTGGACGCCGCCGAGATCCGCAACGCGGGCGGCCCGTGACCGTCCCCGTCCACCACCGGTTCCAGGATCAGCCGGCGCCGGGCCCCGCACCGCACGGTGACGGGTCCGGTGGGGAGCCCCTCGGCACGGAGCAGAATTCCGGCCTCGTCCCCCCACCGGTCAACGGCGCAGCGGAGCAGTCGCGGCATCGGTACCAGCAGCTGCGGGTTCAGCGCATGACGGCCGTGGGCGGGCGGCCGATCGGCCCCGGAGCGGCTCCGCAGCTCGTCGGCCCTGCGGGCATCCCACAGGTGACGGTGCAGGTCGAGGCGGAACCGCCGGCTGGGATGGGGGTGCGGGTGCCGGCGCGTACCGGCGTCGGAGAGGGATCCGTCCCACAGCGCGAGGCTGATGCGCTGTCCGCCGTCCGCCCAGGCAGGCGGGGTCCGGACCACGAGTCGCACCGGGCACGGGCCGTCACGGCCTTCGGCGTCGTACTGGGCCAGAGCGATGGTCAGCCCCGGGCGCAGCAGCCCGTCAGGAGCGATTCTCGGCAGGTGCCAGCGCAACAGGTCGGGCGCCAGATGCCGGAGATCGACACGGATGCGGGCCGCGAGGTCGCGGCCGTGAACGCACGCGACGGAACGCAGATTCAGATCTACGTCGATGCCTGCGGCAGCACATGCGCCTGTCCAGTCCCCGGCGGAACGGCGGGCGGTCGCAGTGTCGATCATGGAGGGCGGCACGGCGAACTCACGCACGCGCAGCCAGTAGGAAAAGCGGGAATCCCGGTTCGCGGTCTCAGTGAGCATCAGCACTCACCTTGCGCGGACGGGTCCCCCAATCTGTGAACAGAGTGAGTCGTCATCGCGGTGATCGTATCGCTCCGGGCACCGAACTGCCAGGGCGCCGGCCGAACTGCCGTGCGGCGGGGCTCAGTCGGGGAGCGACAGCCCCATGGTCACGCGCATCGCCGACGACAGCAGCCCGGCGCGGACCCGGCTGGTCCGGTACATCCGGTCCGACCGGAAGGAGATACCGAGCGAACCGATCTGGGCACCGCTGTACACCGGCACGGCGACGCAGGTCGTACCGCGAGCGTACTCCTCCCGGTCCATGACGACCGGCGCTGCCGGTGACGAGTCGAGCTGCCGCAGCAGCTCCTCCCTGCGCGTGATCGTGCGGGGCGTGAGACCGGTCAGGGAGTGCCGGGAGAAGTACTCGGCGCGCGCCTTCCCGTCCATTTCGCGCAGCACGCTCTTCCCGAGAGCCGTGGCGTGTCCCGCGTCCTGGAATCCGACCCAGCGATCCACGCGTGGCACCTGAGTGCTGTCGGCGATCTCCATGACACGGATTTCGCCCTCCTCGTACAGCGACAGATAGACCGCGGCCGAGAGTTCGTCCCGCAGGGACGTCAGGACGGGCCGGACACGATCCAGCTGCTCCAGGGAAGAGTGGTCGGGGGAGAGGGTGAACGCGCCGTCGTCCAGCTCGGTCAGGTAGCCGTCCCGCGCGAGTGCCTTCAGCAGCCGCTGGGCGGTGGCCAGGGGCAGCCCCGCCTCCCGGGCCAGCTGCTGCACGGGTACTTCCGCCGCGTGCGCCCCTGCCGCCTCCATCACTCGGAGAGCACGCTGGACGTTCGCGGTGAGCTCGGGGCCCGCCTCGTCACCCATGCCCATAAGCATGGACCCGGTGCCGGAAGGCGGCAATACGTCCTGTGTACGGCCCTGACCTGGGGCGCGTGCAGCGATGAAGGGACGTCGCGCGGTCCGGGACGGCTGACCGGACCGATCAGGAATGGAGAAGCGCGGCCACCGAGCCGCAGCTAGCGTGATGGCCAGACAGCGAGCGACTGGCCACCGCGGCCGAGAAACCGAACGCCGACCGCGACCGCCGGTTCCGCGCCCAGCTGCCGGCTCGGCGCGACCGTCCACACCGGGCCGATGTGCCCCACGAACCACAGGAGCGACCATGACCAGCTCGTCCACCCAGGGGATCAAGACCGTTCTGCATCCCGTGTCCGACCTGGCGGCGGCCAAGGCGGTGTACACGGCGCTGCTCGGTGTACCGCCGCAGGCCGACGAGTCCTACTACGTCGGCTTCGAGGCCGGGGGCCAGCACATCGGGCTGGTGCCGGCCGGGGGACCGCAGAGCATGACCTCACCCGTGGCCTACTGGCACGTGCCGGACATCGAGGCGAAGCTGGCCGAGGTCACCGCTGCGGGCGCCACCGTGAAGGAGCCCGCGCACGATGTCGGAGGCGGACGCCTGGTGGCGACCGTCACCGATCCCGACGGTAACGTCCTCGGGTTGCTTCAGGACGCTGAGCGCTGAACCGCCGGCCGTGCGTCCGTGACCGTGGGTGAATGCGCGACGGGGGTCGCGCATCGCGGCCCTTACCGACAGACAGATGGAGAATCGATAAGTATGGCCACCAGGACGGACGCGCAGTCGCCTGCGCCGCACGCTGCCGACATCCACGATGTGATCCGCGTGCACGGCGCGCGCGTGAACAACCTCAAGGACGTCAGCATCGAGATTCCGAAGCGGCGGCTCACGGTGTTCACCGGTGTCTCCGGCTCGGGCAAGACCTCGCTGGTGTTCAACACGATCGCCGCGGAGTCGCAGCGGCTGATCAACGAGACCTACAGCGCCTTCGTGCAGGGTTTCATGCCGACGCTGACACGGCCCGAGGTGGACGTCCTGGACGGGCTGACGACCGCGATCATCGTCGACCAGCAGAGGCTGGGCGCCGATCCGCGCTCCACGGTCGGCACGGCCACCGACGCCAACGCGATGCTGCGGATCCTGTTCAGCCGGCTCGGGAAGCCGCACATCGGCCCGCCCAGCGCGTACGCCTTCAACGTCCCCTCGGTCCGGGCGAGCGGTGCCATCACCGTCGAGCGCGGCGCCAAGAAGACGGTGAAAGCGACCTTCGACCGTACGGGCGGCATGTGTACGCGCTGCGAGGGCCGGGGCAACGTCTCCGACATCGACCTCACCCAGCTCTACGACGACTCCAAGTCACTCGCCGAGGGCGCCTTCACCATTCCCGGCTGGAAGTCCGACAGCTTCTGGACCGTCCGGGTCTACGCCGAATCGGGCCTGCTCGACCCGGACAAGCCGATCCGCAAGTACACCAAGAAGGAGATGCAGGACTTCCTCTACCGGGAGCCGACCAAGGTCAAGGTCGAGGGTGTGAACCTCACCTACGAGGGCCTGATCCCCAAGATCCAGAAGTCGTTCCTGTCCAAGGACAAGGAAGCGCTGCAACCGCACATCCGGGCGTTCGTGGAGCGGGCGGTCACCTTCGCCACCTGCCCCGAGTGCGAGGGCACCCGGCTCAGCGAGGGGGCCCGGTCCTCGAAGATCAGGCGGATCAGTATCGCCGACGCCTGCGCGATGCAGACCAGCGACCTGGCCGCCTGGGTCCGCGACCTCGACGAACCCTCGGTGGCGCCCCTGCTCACCGCGCTGCGGCAGACCCTCGACTCGTTCGTGGAGATCGGCCTCGGCTACCTCGCGCTCGACCGGCCGGCGGGCACGCTGTCGGGCGGCGAGGCGCAGCGCGTCAAGATGATCCGTCATCTCGGTTCCTCACTCACCGACACCACCTACGTCTTCGACGAGCCCACCGCGGGTCTGCACCCCCACGACATCCAGCGGATGAACAATCTGCTGTTGCGCCTGCGGGACAAGGGCAACACGGTGCTCGTCGTGGAGCACAAGCCGGAGACGATCGCGATCGCCGACCATGTCGTCGACCTCGGCCCCGGCGCCGGGACGGCGGGCGGGACCGTCTGCTACGAGGGCACCGTCGAGGGGCTGCGGGCCGCGGGCACCGTCACCGGCCACCATTTCGACGACCGGGCCACCCTCAAGGACACGCTGCGCAAGCCCACCGGCGCGCTGGAGATCCGCGGCGCGAAGGCGAACAACCTGCGTGACGTGGACGTCGACATTCCGCTCGGTGTCCTCGCCGTCGTCACCGGAGTCGCCGGTTCCGGCAAGAGCTCGCTGATCCACGGCTCGGTCTCGGGCCTGGACGGGGTGGTGTCGATCGACCAGGGTGCGATCCGCGGCTCACGACGGAGCAACCCCGCGACGTACACCGGACTGCTCGACCCGATCCGTAAGGCGTTCGCGAAGGCCAACGACGTGAAGCCCGCGCTGTTCAGCGCCAACTCCGAGGGCGCCTGCCCCGGTTGCAACGGCGCCGGCGTCATCTACACCGACCTTGCGATGATGGCGGGCGTCGCCACCGTCTGCGAGGAGTGCGAGGGGAAGCGGTTCCAGGCCTCGGTGCTCGAATACCACCTCGGTGGCCGCGACATCAGCGAGGTGCTCGCGATGTCGGTGAGCGAGGCCGAGGAGTTCTTCGGCCAGGGCGAGGCGCACACTCCGGCCGCGCACCGCGTCCTCGGTAGGCTCGCCGACGTAGGGCTCGGCTACCTCAGCCTCGGCCAGCCGCTCACCACCCTGTCCGGCGGCGAGCGGCAACGGCTCAAGCTGGCCACGCACATGGGCGAGAAGGGCGGCACCTACGTCCTCGACGAACCGACCACCGGCCTCCACCTCGCCGACGTCGAGCAACTGCTCGGCCTGCTCGACCGGCTCGTGGACTCCGGCAAGTCGGTCATCGTGATCGAGCACCACCAGGCGGTCATGGCGCACGCCGACTGGATCATCGACCTCGGCCCCGGCGCCGGCCACGACGGCGGCAGCCTCGTCTTCGAGGGCACCCCGGCCGACCTCGTCGCGGACCGCTCCACCCTCACCGGCGAGCACCTCGCGGCCTACGTCGGCGCCTGAGGAAGGCCCTGACCGAGGCCCTCGGCTGCCGCCGTCCTGCCCGGTGTGTCCGGGAAGGCGGGGTGGTCGCCGAGGCGCCTCACGTAGTCCCGGAGCCGGGGGTGGCCGCCAAGGGTGCCGGCCGGGCCGAGATGGACGAGCGCCACCCACAGGTCCACATCCGCAGCGGTCAGCTCCTCGCCCAGCACGTAGGGCCGCAGGGCGAGGTGGTGATTCAGCAGGTCCAGCGCCGCCGAACGCTCCGAGGGCCCGGCGGCCGGGGTGACGTCGCGGTCCAGCAGGTCGCGGAGGGCTTCGATGTCCGCGGCGAGGCCCGGCGGGCGCAGGGAGGAGGGGCAGGCCTCGTCGTGGCCGGACAGCAGGCCCGCGAGGTCGCGGAGGATGTCGGGGGTGTGGTTGCTGACGATGCGTCCGCTCCACCGGTCGCACAGGGCGGGCGCCGTCAGCGCTCCGTCGTAGTGGTGCATCGTGGCCTCGTACGCGCTGCGCAGCGAGGCGTACGCATCGGGTGTCTCGGCGGGGTGTCCCAGGAGTGTGGTGGCGACCGAGTCCTTGAGGCCGAGCAGACCGAGGGTGATCGAGATGCGGAGAGAGCGCGGACAACTCGACGACAGGAAAAGCTCGTAGCGGTGCGGTGCCGGGTAGAAGCCGCCGGCCAGGCCGACGCCGATACGGCTGTGGATGCGGGAGGACCGCACCGCGGCCGTGGGGCGAAGGCGTGGGGCGAACGCGATCGCCCCGGGTGAAATGGGTTCGCACGTAGCTGAGTTGTCTGTGCTGGAACTGCGAGAAGCTGTCTCGGGCATGACTCTCCTATGGGAATCACTGTGGGAATCCCTGCGGGAACGAGGAAGCCGCCGCCGCCGCCTCGTGGGCACCAGCGGCCGGATGTCGACCGACTGCGCTTTCGTACCGGTCCGGATGGAACGGGCGGGCCGGTACGCGTCCGGGAATGCCGGGCTAGTAAGCGCTGGAGACCCGCTGCAGATCGATGTGCAGACGCCTCGTCAAGCCGTTCCTGGGCAATTCCCACCGGTCCCGACTTCGGGGCTCGCGAGACGCGAGACCACGCTTGCCCCGCCGCACCGGCAGGACCCGGTCGTCACCCGGGGCACCCCGTCGCGGTGGAAGGGTTGCCTGCCAGCGGGCCGGGGCCGATGAACTGCCTGAGCAGGGCGAAACCCGCACAGGAAGCGCTGACAATCGTGACCGTCCATGTCAGTTTCGGTGCCCCACGTGACGCCGTCAAGAAGGCCGGACGGGCCGTCTCGCCTGGTGGTCACCGGCGTTGACATTCCCTCGGGGGCCATGCCTAACTTGCGGCGCGGACCGGTGATGAGCGTCAGGAAATTCTCTGGTGCGGCAGTCGGCAACCCTCGTACGCGGTGGGGTGCCCGGGTTCGGACCGGACCGGTGGACGTTCGGCAGACGTGAGGCCCCGCGGGGCGGAATGGTGACGGTGAGAGCGATGCACGCAGCTGAGGGGATGGCTGCCTGGCGGTCCCGCGGCCGCGTCCTGCTGTGCGCGGACCGCTCCGTCGACCTGCAGCGCGTCAACAGCGCACTGTGTACGGCCGTTTGTCGCGTTTCCTGTTAAGGCTGACGGCCTTCTGAGCCTCTGGCCTCCCGGCTCTCCGCTCTTCTGAGCCTCAGCTTTCCGAGTCCTTGACGTCCACCGCTGTCGCGGTGCGCCCTCTCCCCGCCCGGCCCCCGTTCCGCGCCGCTCGCCGCGTCCCGCCGATTCGTCCCTGATCGGCGCGGCGTCGCTGCCGGCCGCGGTCCGGGCTGTCCGCATCCGCTGGAGCCCTCCGTGAGTGAATCTCCTGGCGTCGCTGTGTCCTCGGGATCAGCGCCGCCCCCCGAGGCGGTCACCCGCCCCGGCCCACCCTCAGCGCCGAAGCCCCTGACGGCGCAGCGGGTCCTTCCGCTGCTGCGTCCCGGCCGCTGGATCGTCACGGCCGTCGTGCTCGTGCTGGTCGCCCAGACCGTCCACGGCCTGGCGACCAACCCCTTCTACCAGTGGGACCGGTTCCAGTACTGGTTCCTGCGGCCCACGATCCTCGAAGGCTTGCTCATCACCCTCGAAGTCACCGTGTACAGCGCCGCGTTGGGGCTGCTCGGTGGCGTACTGCTGGCACTGGCCAGACTCTCCCCGAGCCCGGTGCTGCGCGCGGTCAGCTGGGTCTACACCTGGCTGTTCCGATCGGTGCCGCTGATCGTGGTCCTGCTGTTCCTCTACAACTTCAGCGCGCTCTACCGCACACTGAGCGTCGGAGTGCCGTTCGGCCCGGCGTTCTTCACCTTCGACGAGTCCCGCCTCGCCACCGACATGGCCGTAGCCGTCATCGGCCTGAGCCTCAATGAGGCGGCGTACGCCTCCGAAGTGGTCCGCGGCGGCATCCTCTCGGTCGATCAGGGCCAGCACGAGGCGGCCTCCGCCCTCGGCCTCCCGAGGCGGTACCAGTTCGCGAAGATCGTCTTTCCGCAGGCCCTGCGCTCCATCACCCCGAACTACGTCAACCAGCTGATCGGCCTGATCAAGGGCACCTCGCTGGTCTTCTACGTCTCGCTGCTCGACCTGTTCGGCTCCGTGCAGAGCATGGGCAGCACCTACCCCGGCGACATTGTGCCGCTGCTGCTGGTGGCCACCGCCTGGTACCTGATCCTCACCAGCGTCGTGTCCGTCATCCAGTTCTACGTCGAGCGGTACTACGCGCGGGGCGCGCTGCGCACCCTGCCGCCGACGCCGCGGCAGAAGCTGTGGACCGGTCTCGGCGATCTACGGGCTCGGGTCCGGAAGGAGACGGCGATATGACCGCCAGGGCGACCGAAGAGGCCGGGGCGATCGAGAAGACCGGCGCGGCCGGCACGACTGGGGCGTCCGGGACGGGAACGGCGGCGGAGATCGTAAAGACCCTCGCGACACGCCCCGCCGCGGTCGAGGTGCACGATGTGCACAAGTGGTACGGCTCCCAACGCGTCCTGGAAGGCGTGGCGTTGGCCGTGCGGCCCGGCGAGGTCGCGGTCGTCCTCGGACCGTCCGGCTCCGGCAAGTCCACGCTCCTGCGTGTGATCAACCACCTGGAGAAGCCCGAGATCGGCCATGTCAGCCTGAACGGCGAGCTGATCGGCGTACGCAGGCATCGCGGGCGCCTCAAGGAGCTGAGCGAACGGGCCATCCTGGCGCAGCGCAGCCGGATCGGGTTCGTCTTCCAGAACTTCAATCTCTTCCCGCACCTGACCGTGCTGGACAACGTGGCCGCGGCTCCGGTGGCGACCGGAAAGCTGACCGGAGCCGAGGCACGCGAACAGGCCCGCGGCCTCCTCGCCCGCGTGGGGCTCGCGGACAAGGCCGCAGCCTACCCGCGGCAGTTGTCCGGCGGGCAGCAGCAGCGCGTGGCCATCGCCCGCGCCCTCGCCCTGCGGCCCGGGGTCATCCTCTTCGACGAGCCGACGTCCGCGCTCGACCCCGAACTGGTCGGCGAGGTGCTGGCCGTGATCAAGGATCTGGCAGGCAGCGGCACCACCCTCCTGGTCGTCACGCACGAGATCGGGTTCGCCCGCGAGGTCGCCGACCGGGTCGTCTTCATGGACGCCGGCCGGATCGTCGAACAGGGTCCGCCCGAGCAGGTGCTGGACCACCCGCGGCACGAGCGGACCAGGGACTTCCTGAGCAAGGTGCTCTGATCCCACCTCCGGGCGCCCGCCTGTCGCTCCACGGCGTGACCCCGCGCCCCGCGCCGCCGGGCCCCGCCCGCACTCCCACCCCGCACTCCCGTCCCGTACACCCTCACCGCACCCGACAAGGACAGCCACCATGCGCACCCTCAGTCTCCGCAGCAGATTCCTCCGCGGCGTCACGGCCGCCGCGTCCGTCGCCTCTCTCGCCGCCGGGCTCGCCGCGTGCGGCGGCACGGGCGACGCCGCGACCAGGACCGACAGCGCGCCGGCCGGAACGGTCACCGTCGGCGCGCTCTCCAACGGCGCCGCCAAGGAGACCGAACTCAAGGTGCCCGAGGTGAAGTCGATCAGCGCCGGACTTCCCAAGCCGATCGCCGAGAGGGGCACGTTGGTGCTCGGCGTGGGCGCGCTGCCGGCCGGGTTCCCGCCGCTGGCGTACGTGGGCCAGGACCAGAAGACCCTCACCGGCGCCGAACCCGACCTCGGCCGGCTGGTCGCCGCGGTCCTCGGGCTCAAGCCGGAGCTGAAGAACTCGACCTGGGAGAACATGTTCGTCGGCATCGACAGCGGCAAGGTCGACGTGGCCCTGTCGAATGTCACCGACACCGAGGAGCGCAAGAAGAAGTACGAGTTCGCCTCCTACCGGGAGGACAACCTCGCCTTCGAGGCGCTGAAGAAGAGCACCTGGAATTTCGACGGTGACTACCGCAACCTGGCCGGCAGGACCGTCGCCGTCAGCGCCGGCACCAACCAGGAGCGAATCCTGCTGGAGTGGAAGGCGAAACTGGCGAAGGAGGGCGAGAAGCTCACCGTCAAGTACTACCAGGACAACAACGCCCTGGCCCTGGCCCTGTCCAGCGGCAAGATCGACATCTCCTTCGGCCCCAACCCCGGAATCGCCTACCACATCACCCAGACCGCGAAGACCCCCTCACCGACGCGTAACGCGGGCAAGTTCTCCGGCGCGGGTGCGACGCTCCAGGGGCTCATCGCCGCCACGGCGAAGAAGGGCAGCGGACTGGCGAAGCCCGTCGCCGACGCGATCAACCACCTGATCAAGAACGGCCAGTACGCCAAGTGGCTCGCCGCCTGGAACCTCTCCAACGAGGCCGTCCCCGCTTCCCGGGTCGACCCGCCCGGACTGCCGCTCGACAACGCCTGACCCACGTCCACGCCCACGCGTCCGCCGAGCGACCGCGCCGTCATGAGGCGGCGCCGAGCCGGCCACCTCCCGGATACGGAGACCCCGCACCGCCATGTCCACCAGCGTCCATCACGCCCCGCCCCCGAGCCCGACGGAACCGCACATCCTGGACAACGCCGCCTGGGCCGCGCTGAGCGGTCCGCACGCCGACCTCGCCGAGCGCCTGGGCCGGGCCGCCCGATACCCCACGGACGTCTCCCCGTTCAGCGCCCTCGCCGACCCGGCCGACCCCCGAGCCTGGGGCGATCTGGCCGCACTGGTCGGACCCGGCACCGCCACCCCGGTCTCCGGAGCCCGGGGGGTGCCCGAGGGCTGGACGATCGAGCGCAGCGGCGACGGCGTCCAGCTGGTCGGTACGGCGCTCTACGCCGAACCTGCCCCCGAAGCGGAACGGCTAGGACCCGCCGACGTACCCGAGATCCTCGACCTGGTCGCCCTCACCCGGCCGGGACCCTTCCTGCCCCGCACCATCGAACTGGGCAGCTACCTGGGCATCCGGGACCGCGGACGGCTGATCGCCCTGGCCGGTGAACGCCTGCACCCGCCGGGCTGGACGGAGATCAGCGCCGTCTGCACCCACCCGGACCACCGCGGCCGGGGTCTGGCCACCCGGCTGGTCCGCGCGGTCGCGGCGGGCATCAGGGAGCGCGGGGACACCCCCTTCCTCCACGCGGCCGCGAGCAACACCCACGCGATCCGGCTCTACGAGTCGATCGGCTTCACCCTGCGCCGCCGCACGCGGTTCCTGCTCGTGCGCGCGCCGGGCGGGCAGCCGGAGACACGCGGACCTGGAGAACCAGGAGCCCGGCAGCCGGAAGTACGGGGATCGCGGGAACAGGAAGCCGGACAGCCGGAAGAAACGGCATAGCCGTGCGGTTGTGCCTGAGGACGACCGAGCGGCGCCCCGACGGGGACCGCGAGCGCGAGGGCGGTGCGGACCCCGGGGTCCGCCGTGCACGAAGGGTGGAGGTGGAGCAGGTGCGGATGCGTGCCGTGACCCGCCGCCGCGCCGTGAACACCGCCATGCCCAGCCGCCCCCGCCTGTACTCCCGGCAGCACATCGATCTCCTGCGCGTCGCCGGCGCGCTCTGTCGCTCCTGACCCGTTGCCCTCGCAGCCGCACCCCGCGCCCGGGGCCGGCCTCTTCGTACGGTCGATCAGGAAGGCACCTCTCTCGTGTCGTCGTCACCCTCCCCTCTGCATCTCGCCGTGGCCCTGGACGGAGCGGGCTGGCACCCGGCCGCCTGGCGCGAACCCGTCTCCCGCCCCCGTGAACTGCTCACGGCCGCCTACTGGACCGACCTGGTCACGGAGGCCGAACGCGGACTGCTCGACTTCGTGACCATCGAGGACGGGCTCGGCCTCCAGTCCTCGTCCCACACCGAGCCCGACGGGCGCACCGACCAGGTCCGCGGCCGGCTGGACGCCGTCCTCATCGCCGCCCGGGTCGCCCCGCTGACCCGGCACATAGGCGTGGTGCCGACGGTGGTGGCCACCCATACGGAGCCGTTCCACCTGTCCAAGGCCATCGCCACCCTCGACTACGTGAGCAGCGGTCGCGCGGGCCTGCGGGTGCAGGTCACGGCTCGTCGAAACGAGGCCGCGCACTTCGGGCGCCGTACGTTCCCGCCGTTGCGCGTCGAGGACTACGAAACACCCGCCGGGCAGGAGCTGCTGACCGGCCTGTTCGACGAGGCCGCCGACTACGTCGAGGTCGTGCGACGGCTCTGGGACAGCTGGGAGGACGACGCCGAAATCCGGGACGTCGCCACCGGACGCTTCATCGACCGCGCGAAACTGCACTACATCGATTTCGAGGGCGCGCACTTCCGGGTGAAAGGCCCCTCGATCACGCCCCGGCCGCCCCAGGGCCAGCCGATCGTCAGCGCGCTGGCCCACGCGACCGTCCCCTACCGGCTGGTGGCCCGCTCCGCCGACATCGGCTACGTCACCCCGCACGACGCCGACCGGGCCCGTGCGATCGTCGAGGAGATCCGCACCGAACAGACAGCGGCCGGTCGCGCCGACGAGACCCTGCACGTCTTCGGCGACCTGGTGGTCTTCCTGGACGACGACCCCGCCGGGGCCGGGGCCCGCCGGGAGCGGCTGGACAGCCTCGCCGGACACCCGTACACCAGCGACGCCCGGATCTTCACCGGAACGCCCAGCGGGCTCGCCGATCTGCTCCAGGAGCAGGCGGCGGCCGGACTGACCGGCTTCCGGCTGCGTCCCGCCGTGGCCGGCCACGACCTCCCGGCGATCACCCAGGGCCTGGTCCCCGAACTCCAGCGCCGGAACGCCTTCCGGCGGGCGTACGAGGCCGACACCCTGCGCGGGCTGCTCGGTCTCGCGCGCCCCGCCAACCGCTACGCCGCCGCGACCGCCTGAGCCGGAAGGACCCCCCCGATCATGAGCAAGCCACTCAAGCAGATCCATCTCGCGGCCCACTTCCCCGGAGTCAACAACACCACCGTGTGGAGCGACCCCGAGGCCGGCAGCCACATCGAGTTCAGCTCCTTCGCGCACTTCGCCAGGACCTCCGAGCGTGCGAAGTTCGACTTCCTGTTCCTCGCCGAGGGGCTGCGGCTGCGCGAACAGGGCGGCCACATCTACGACCTGGACGTCGTGGGCCGCCCGGACACCTTCACCGTCCTCGCCGCCCTCGCCGCCGTCACCAAGCACCTGGGCCTGACCGGCACCATCAACTCGACCTTCAACGAGCCCTATGAGGTGGCCCGCCAGTTCGCCGGCCTCGACCACCTCTCGGGCGGACGTGCCGCCTGGAACGTGGTCACCTCCTGGGACGCCTTCACCGGCGAGAACTTCCGCCGCGGCGGCTTCCTCCCGCAGAGCGAGCGCTACTCCAGGGCCAAGGAGTTCCTGTCCGCCACGAACGAACTCTTCGACTCCTGGAACGGGGACGAGATCGTCGCCGACCGGCAGACGGGCACCTTCCTGAGCGACGCGAAGGCCGGAGCCTTCGTGCACCAGGGCCGGCACTTCGACATCGAGGGACAGTTCAACGTCCCGCGCTCCCCGCAGGGAAGGCCGGTGATCTTCCAGGCGGGCGACTCCGAAGAGGGCCGTGACTTCGCCGCGTCGAGCGCGGACGCGATCTTCAGCCGGTACGCCACCCTCAAGGAGGGACAGGCTTTCTACACGGACGTCAAGGGCCGCCTCGGCCGCTACGGCCGCCGGCCCGACCAGCTGCTGATCCTGCCGGCGGCCACCTTCGTCCTCGGCGACACCGACACCGATGCGGAGGAACGGGCCCGCGGGATACGCCGCCGTCAGGTCAGCGGCGCCACCGCGATCAAGCACCTGGAGTTCGTCTGGAACCGGGACCTGTCCGCGTACGACCCGGACGGCCCCCTCCCCGACATCGACCCCGACCTCGGCGAGCACACCATCGCCCGCGGCCGCGCCCAGGTACGGATGTACCGTGATCCGCTGGCCACCGCCCGCGAATGGCGGGAGCGCGCCGCCGCCAACAAGTGGTCCATCCGCGACCTGGTCATCGAGACCGGAAACCGTCAGTCCTTCGTCGGCACCCCGGCCACCGTCGCCGCCACGATCAACGAATTCGTCCAGGCCGACGCGAGCGACGGCTTCATCCTCGCCCCGCACATCACGCCAGGTGGCCTCGACGACTTCGCCGACAAGGTCGTCCCGCTGCTCCAGGAACGAGGCGTGTACCGCACGGAGTACGAGGGCACCACCCTGCGCGACCATCTCGGCCTGGCCCACCCCGACGATGCGCGCGCAGAGCGTGAGGCGTCATGAAGTTCCTCGCCATCACGCTGATCGTGCACGGCCCGCACCCCGTGACGGGTGTACGGAAGCCGACCAACGACCGCTTCCGTGAAGTGGTCGACAACGCGCTCCTCGCCGAGGAGCTGGGCTTCGACGGCTTCGGCGTGGGGGAGCGGCACGAGCTGCCCTTCATCTCCTCCTCACCACCGGTCGTACTCAGCCACATCGCCGCCCTCACCTCCCGGATCCGGCTGTTCACGGCCGTCACCACGCTCAGCCTCCTCGACCCGGTGCGAGCGTACGAGGACTACGCGACTCTGGACCACCTCTCCGGCGGACGGCTGGAACTCATCATCGGCAAGGGAAACGGCACCGCCCAGCGGGATCTTTTCCAGGTCACGCCCGACGACCAGTGGGACCGCAACGCCGAGAGCTACGAGGTGTTCCGCCGGATCTGGCGCCAGGGCAAGGTCACCGCCGCGACCCGCTTCCGTCCGGAACTCAAGGACGCGGAGGTGTGGCCCCGACCCCTCCAGCAGCCGATCCGGGTCTGGCACGGCAGTGCGACCAGCAGGGAGTCGGTCGATCTGGCCGCCCGCTACGGCGACCCGCTCTTCTCCGCCAACGTCACCAACCCCATAGAGCCCTACGCGGAGTTGATCCGCTACTACCGCGAGCGCTGGGAGCACCACGGCCACGATCCGGCCGGCATCGCGGTGGGCGCGGGAACAGCGGGCCTCTGTGCGGCCCGGACCTCCCAGGAGGCGCTCGCCGCCTACCGGCCCGCGTACGAGGGCAACCTGGCGTTCCAGAAACGGCTGGGCCTGGAACCCGTGTTCGCGACCCTGGAGGACTTCGCCGAGCGCAGCTCGGCACTCATCGGCAGTCCGCAGCAGATCATCGAGAAGGTTCACCGCTACCACGAGCAGTTCGGGCACACCGTCCTCCATCTGCAGGCGGACGCGGGCGGACTGACCGACCGCCGGCACCGGGACTCGCTCGCACTCTTCCAGTCCGACGTAGCGCCCGTGCTGCGCCGGGAGATCCCCGACCCCCCGTTCGCCTGGGGCCCGGCCCCTGTGGAGCCCACATCCACACCAGCATCCGCATCCGTGCCGGCCGGCCACTAGAGGAGACCTCCGCCATGTCCGACATCCCTCTCGGGGTCCTCGATCTGGTCCCGGTCCCGTCCGGTTCCACCGCCACCGAGGCGTTGCGCAACTCCATCGACCTGGCCCGGCAGGCCGAGAGCTTCGGCTACGCCCGCTACTGGTTCGCCGAGCACCACCTCAACCCGGGCGTGGCCGGTACCTCGCCCGCGGTCCTCCTCGCCCTGACCGCCTCCGCGACCTCGGACATCCGGCTCGGCGCCGGTGCCGTACAACTCGGGCACCGCACAGCCCTGTCGACGGTCGAGGAGTTCGGCCTGATCGACGCGCTGCACCCCGGCCGTCTGGACCTGGGCCTCGGCCGCTCCGGCGGTCGCCCGCCCGCCGCTGCGGTCACCCGGCCGCTGTCCGCGACCCCGGTGGTCGACGGCCGTGCCCCCAACGGCCTCCGTGTCCCGGGCCGCTTCTCCTTCGAGCACCTGCTCGGCTCACCCCGTGTCGCGCTCCAGCGCAGACTGCTCCAGCAGCCGCATGCCGAGTCCCAGGACTACGGCGAGCAGATCGACGACATCCTGGCGCTGCTGGCGGGCACATACCGTTCGGCGGACGGCATCGAGGCTCATGCCGTCCCGGGCGAGGGCGCCGATGTCGAGCTCTGGATCCTGGGCAGCAGCGGCGGCGAGAGCGCCCGGGCCGCGGGGCGGGGCGGCCTCCGGTTCGCGGCGAACTACCACGTCAGTCCGGCCACCGTGCTGGAGGCGGTGGAGGGCTACCGTGCCGCGTTCCTGCCCTCGGACGTTCTCGACAAGCCGTACGTCAGCGTGTCCGCGGACGTGGTGGTCGCCGAGGACGACGAGACCGCCCGCGAGCTCGCCACCGGCTACGGTCCCTGGGTCCGCAGCATCCGTTCGGCCGAGGGCGCGATCGAGTTCCCCACGCCGGACGAGGCCCGCGCCCATGTCTGGTCGGACGCGGACCGGGCCTTGGTCCAGGACCGCCTCGACACCCAGTTCGTCGGCTCCCCGGGCCGGGTCGCCGACGAACTGACTCGTCTTCAGGAAGCGACGGGTGCGGATGAGCTGCTGATCACCACGATCACCCACGGGCACGCGGACCGGGTGCGGTCCTACGAACTGCTGGCCGCGGAGTGGCGCGGGAGGTGACCGTCTGCGGATGAGGGGTTGTGCATCGCGGAACCGGCGTCGCGGTACCAAGACGCACAACCCCCTGGGACGGCGCAGTTCGCTACGCGTCCCTCACTTCGTCCCGCCCGGGTCCATCGGGCTCAGCGGGTGACCGGGGGAGCCGGTGGGCCGGGCGGGGCCGGCCGGTGTCCGCGGTGCTTCGCAGGAGGGCGGCGCTGTCGGCGTCCGCCGGGTAGTAGGACTCGATCGAGATCTCTTCGAGCGTGATGTCCTGAGGGGTTCCGAACGTGGTGATGGTCGAGAACAGCCTCAGCTCATCTCCCCGGAACCGGAAGACCATGGGAATCGCCACCTCCGACTCCGGCGGCGGGACCGGTCCGTCGGGCTCATGCCCCGCGAAGAACTCGTCGTACAGGGCGCCGACCACCGGATCACCGGTTCTGGCGACCTGACGCGACAACCGGGCGCGGAAGAACGAGCGGACTTCGGTGAGGTTGACGATCCGGGAGGCGAGCCCTCGCGGATGAAGTCCGAGCCGCACCATGTTGACCGGAGCGACGAGCAGACCGGGATCGACATCTTCGAGGAAGTGCTCGACCGGCGCGTTGGCCATCACGATGTTCCAACGCCGGTCCACGACCAGCGCCGGATACGGCTCGTGCGCGCGCAGCACCTGGACCAGGGCATCCCGGACGGCCGACATGTCCGGCCCGTCGAGCGGCCGCTCGCCGTACCTCGGCGCGAACCCGGCCGCCACCAGGAGGCGATTGCGGTGCCGCAGCGGAACCTCCAGGTGTGCCGCGAGGCGAAGCACCATGCCGGCGCTCGGCCGGGACCGGCCCGTCTCGACGAGGCTGACGTATCGGGGCGAGACGTCAGCCGCCAGCGCGAGATCGAGTTGACTCAGCCGTCGGCTGTGACGCCACTCGCGCAACAGACCGCCCACCGTCTCCACGGCGCCGACCCTAGCCGCAGAGTCCGGTCACGGTCCATGAACTCCGAGTTCATCGACAGCCCCCGACCGCGCCGCGAGACTTCCGGACATGAGCGACGACAACAAGGAACTGGTCCTGAAGTGCCTGGGGCTGTACGCCAAGGGCGACCTCGAATCCGTCGCACCGCTGCTACGCGACGACTACGCCGATCACGGGCTGCCGTTCCGGACCGCCACGAAGGCCGAATGGATCGCGGCAGCGGGGAAACTGCCCCTCGCAGAGCTCCGGATCGACATCCGCCGTCTGGTGGCGGAAGTCGACTACGTGACGATGTTCTCCCGAAGGCGGCTGCCCGGAGGCGGGCTCGACATCGCGGTGGCCGACGTCTTTCGTCTCCAGGACGGTCTGATCGCGGAACGCTGGGAGGTCGTCGAACAGATCCCGGCAGCCGCTCCGAATCCGGTGGCGACTCTGTGATCCCGCAGGTGGGCCGGCCGGGTACTGACGTCTCGGCCGGAGAGAGGGAGCCGGCTCAGGTGCCCTGATTCCCCCGCAGCTCCTCCACGGCGACCCGGGCCGCGGCCCCGATCACGGCGTCGGCCCGCGGCAGTCTGCTGTCGGCCCGGGCGGCCTGGGTGAAGACCACCGCGGTGTAGGTGCTGCCGTCCGCGAGTTCGACGACGCCGGCTTCATGTCGGAGCGAACCGAAGGTACCGGTCTTGCCGTAGACGGTGACGTCGTCGTAGGGAAAACCGGAGGCGAGCCGGTGCGTCCACGGCTGCCTGCGCATGACGTCGCGCATGAAGGCGCAGCGGTCGTCCGACGCGGCCTCGCCGGTCCAGATGGCCCGCAGGAGCCGTGCCATGTCAGCCGGTGTGCTGGACGCCTTGAAGGCCGGGTCGTACACACCTGCCGGTACGACGGTGTCGTTGTCCGCCACGCGTGCCAGGGCGGCGTCCAGGGATTGCGCTCCCGTTTCGGCGACCAGCCGGCTGAACGTGCTGACGACCCCGCCGTGGATGCGGGTGTCCGGCATACCCAGGTCGCGGCAGACGGCGTCGACCACGTCGGGGCCGACCGCCCGCAGGACGGCAGCGGCCGCGGTGTTGTCGGAGATGGTCATCATCAGCGTCACCAGGTCGCGCAGTGACATGGTGACGGGGTCGTGGAGGACGGAGACGCCGGTCGGACCGGCAACCCGGTCGGCGGCCTCCAGAGTCAGCCGTCGGCACGGGTCGATCCGCCCCGCATCCGCGAGCCGGCAGAAGGCGACCATGAGCGGCACCTTGTAGACCGAACCCAGGGGCAGCTGTTCGTCCGGATCGATGACCACCTGGGCCGACGGGCGGTGCAGTTCCGCCACGTGCAGCCAGCCGCGGACGCCCGCGTCGTCGAACATGCTGCGGATGGTGCGCTCCGCACCCGTGCCGCGCCGCGGTTGTCTCACGGTGCCACCTTCCGGGCCAGGGCGTCCTCAAGCAGCTGCGCCGTCCCGGCAGTCTCCTTCGCTCCCGGACGCCGTGGATTCCAGGCCACCCGCAACCGCAGCGGAAGCGGCGGGTCCGTTGCCGTCCGGCGTTCGACGCCGGAGGCCATCAGAGAGTGGTCCGCCGTGACGAGCACGGCCTGACCTGCCGCCACCAGGGCGAGACCGGCGCGCTCATCGGAGACGACCACGGTCTCCGTGCGGCGGCCGCGGCTGGCCAGGGTATCGATGAACAGGTCATGGGCCGCGGGTGCTTCCGCGCGCGGGCGTACCGCGACGGGCAGACGCAACGGCATCGTGTCACCGCTCCCCTGGAGGCCGGCGGGGGCGAGGACCCAGGTCGGCAGCAGGATCACCCGGCCTGCGGAGAGGCCGTGCAGCACGGAGGGATGCCGGATCACGGCGATGTCGACCCGTCCGGCCGCGACGTCACCGAGCAAGGTGGCGGTTGACGCCGTGACCATGCCGATCCGAGCCCGCTCACCGGCCCGGACCGGCGCGGCCGCCACCTCGGCGGCGAGGGGCGCCGGTACCTCCGGGGCCAGCCCGAGCCGCAGCCGGCGTCCGTCGGCCTGCTCGCGAGCACCGGTCTCGCGGAGCTCCGAGAGCGCGGCCAGGGCGCGGCGTGCGTGAGGAAGCAGCAGAGCTCCTTCCTCGGTGATGGACACTCCTCGCTCACGGTCGAACAGGCGAACGCCGACCAGGGCCTCCAGCCTGCGCAGGCCCTGCGACAGGGGCGGCTGGGTAATCCCCACGCGCTGGGCGGCGGCCCCGAAGTGTTCCTCCTCCGCCAGGGCGACGAAGATTTCCAGGTGCCGTTCGGTCAGCACTCCGTACCTCCTGGCGTGCGGTGATATGGCTTGTGAATGAGGTTGATGCCGAGATCATATTCGACATACGGCCTGGTGGCGGACTTGACTCCCGGACAGGGGCAGGCCGCACCGCTCGGCAGGTCGTACCGGCTTCGGCGGGCCATGGCCGGTTGCCACCGGCAAAGACGCCCCGCCGATGCCGGGGGCCGTCTCCGGCGGGCCGACCGGGCCGGACTCAGAACGGAGCGCACCATGACGCGAGCAGACAGCCGCAACAGTCACACGCGGTACGGGCGGTGGCGCGGCGACCGGCGGCTGCTCGGCATCCTCGTGGCCCTTGTTCTGCTCGCGGGAGGCGGGTATGCCGCCTTCGGCCTCCGGGGCGGTGCTTCGAAGGAACCGGATCCGCAAGTGACAGCCGCCCAGAAGCCGCTCACGGCATTCCTTGCCGCGTGGGCCGCGCACGATGCCCGGAAGGCGGCCGGCTACACCGACACCCCCGACAACGCCGCCTCGCTCCTCACCTCGGTGCTGACCAACCTCAAGCCCTCCGCAACCACCATCGCCCCCGGCGACGGCAGGCAGAAGGACGACGGCGAGGTGCACTTCCCCTTCTCCGTGGCCATGACGGTTCCGGGGGCGGGGGACGTCACCTGGAGTTCCCGGGCCAAGGTGCTCCGTACGTCGGGGGTGTGGAAGGTCGAGTTCGCCTCGCCGATGATCCATCCGGAGCTGAGACCGGGGCAGACTCTGGCGCTCAAGAGTGGCGGCGGCCGGGCGAAGGTCCTCGACAAGAACGGCGACCCGCTCCGCGCCGACTCCCTCGTCGGCACCGTCGACCCGGTCAGCGGCAAGGGCGCATCCGGTCTTGAGGCCCGCTACGACGAAATGCTCTCCGGGGGCGGTAGGGCGGCCAAGTCCCTGGTGGTCGCGGACCGGCAGAGCGGGCGCGCTCTCAAGAGCCTCACCGCGACCCCGCCGGCCGAGGGCCGCCCGGTGCGCACGACCATCGACCCCCGCATCCAGAAGGCGGCAGCCGACGCCGTGACCGGGGTCGACGACAACGCGGCCGTCGTCGCGATCGACCCGCGCGACGGCCACATACTCGCCGCCGTCAACCGGCCCGGCGGCCTCAACCGCGCACTCGAAGGACGTTACCCGCCCGGTTCCACCTTCAAGGTCGTCACCACGGCGGCTCTCCTGAAGGGCGGCACCCGGCCCTCGGACGCCGCGGCGTGCCCCAAGTTCGCACGCGTCAACGGCCAGCGCTTCGAGAACCAGGGCCAGTTCGAACTTCCGGCGGGCTCGACCTTCACCGATGTCTTCGCCCAGTCCTGCAACACCTACTTCGTCAACGCCCGCAGCCGGCTCTCCGGCACCGACCTGCGCGACACGGCCCGGGCGTTCGGGATCGGGGGCAGCTGGGACGTGGGAACGACCACCTACGACGGCAGTGTCCCCGCCACGACGAGCGACAACGACAAGGCCGCCGCGACCATCGGGCAAGCACGCGTTCAGACATCACCGTTGGTGATGGCGTCCATCGCGGCCACCGTCAAGAACGGAGCATTCAAACAGCCGCTGCTGGTGCCGGACGCGGTGAAGAAGAAGTTCACTGCCCCGACGGCGCTGGACGCCGAGGTCGCCCGTCAGCTCCAGGAGCTGATGCGCGCCACCGTGACCTCGGGTTCCGCCCACGCGTTGAAGGATCTGCCCGGCCGGCCGCACGCGAAGACCGGAACAGCGGAATTCGGCACCGCCACGCCGCCGAGCACGCACGCCTGGATGATCGGCTACCAGGGCGACTCCGACCTCGCCTGGGCGGTGCTCCTGGAGGACGGGGGCTCCGGCGGAGCCGACGCCGGACCGGTCGCAGCGCGGTTCCTGGGCAATCTGGCCCGCTGAGCGGACGGTGCCGCTCGGGCCCGCCCCCACCGCAGCCGCGCCGGGCCGGCCCGCCGCGCGTCGTCGGCACGCCGCATCCGTCATCACGCGCTTCAGCCCCCGGCCGGGGAAGACGCGCCCCTCAGAACAGAAAGTCCGTGCCATGCACACTCGAACTCCCGTGTCCCGTCGTGCCGTACTGGCCGGGCTTGCCGCCCTGCCCCTCGCCGGATGCGCAACCGGCCCG
The DNA here is from genome assembly GCF_036226405.1 of Streptomyces sp. NBC_01260. Lineage (NCBI taxonomy): Bacteria > Bacillati > Actinomycetota > Actinomycetes > Kitasatosporales > Streptomycetaceae > Streptomyces > Streptomyces sp. NBC_01260. The sequence goes on from NZ_CP108464.1 coordinate 8,554,571, forward strand.
GATGGTGCCCCACCCGCCTCTTCCGGGCCGATCCCCGCCGCCTCCAAGTCCTCCGCGCCGCCCCCGGCCGACCCTCGTACCGAACAGGCCTTCCGCGCGCTGGAGCGGAAGTTCGACGCGCGGCTCGGCGTCTACGCGCTCGACACGGGCAGCGGCCGGACCGTCACCCACCGGCCCGACGAGCGTTTCGCCTACGCCTCCACCTGCAAGGCACTGCTCGCAGGCGCGGTACTGGACAAGAACTCGCTCCGGCAGATGGACCGGCTCGTGCGCTACGGGCGCGACGATCTCGTCAGCGCCTCGCCGATCACCGAGCAGCACGTCGCCACCGGACTGACGCTGCGTGAGCTGTGCGACGCCGCCATCCGCTACAGCGACAACGCCGCGGCCAACCTCCTCTTCCACGAACTCGGTTCCCCCAGGGCCCTGCAGGACGCCCTTCGCGCGCTCGGTGACAACGTCACCCGCTGCGACCGCTACGAAACCGCGCTCAGCGCTGCCACCCCCGGCGACCTCCGCGACACCAGCACACCCCGCGCCCTCGCCACCGACCTGCGCGCGTACGTCCTCGGCACCACACTTCCCGCGGACAAGCGGGCCGTGCTGACCGACTGGCTCAGGCGCAACACCACCGGCGACAACACCATCCGCGCGGGCGCTCCCGACACGTGGCAGGTCGGCGACAAGACCGGCACGGGCGGCTACGGCACACGGAACGACATCGCCATCGTCTGGCCACCCGGCGCCGCTCCGATCGCGCTGGCCGTACTCTCCCGCCGCGACACCAAGGACGCCGAACGCGACGACGCCCTCATCGCCCGAGCCGCGAAAGTCGCCCTCGGCGCAATCGCGTAGGCGAGCCCAAGGATCAGTGATTCCCGGCGACCGGCCGAGGCGGTCGTGCGGTACCGGCCGGCCGGTGTCCGTCAGGGCAGGCGCGGCGAGGCTCTCGATCCGAAGGACCTTGCCGCACCGGCCGTCGGCGACGCCTGATCAACGGGGGAGTGCGCTGCCCGGCACGGCACTAACATCAGCACCTTCGCCGACTGCTGGAGCCAACCGCTATGCCACTGCCGCGCCTCGGAGTTGTGATCGTCACGATGGGCACTCGCCCGAAGGAGCTGGATGCCCTGCTCGCCTCGGTGGAGAAGCAGGACGTGCCGGCGGCGAGAGTGGTCCTGGTCGGCAACGCGACGCCGCTCACCGACATCACGGCGGACGTGACCAAGATCCCGCTGGGGGAGAATCTGGGCTGCCCCGGTGGCCGCAACGTCGGACTGAGGATGCTGAGCGAGTCGGGCGAGGTGGATGTCGTCGTCGAACTGGACGACGACGGCCTGCTCATCGCCGACGACGTGTTCCGCCGGGTCCAGCAACTGTTCGCGAACGACCCCGAGCTCGGCATCGCCGGGTTCCGGGTCGCGGATGAGAACGGGCTCACGGAGCGTCGCTGGGTGCCCAGGCTGCGCGCCGACGATCCGATGCGGCGTGGTCCGGTGACCGCCTTCCTCGGGGGCGGACACGCCCTCTCGATGCCCATGCTCAACGGGATCGGTCTGTGGCCGGCGGAGTTCTTCTTCGGGCACGAGGAGTCCGACCTCGCCTGGCGTGCGCTCGACGGGGGCTGGAAGATCCTGTACGAACCCGAGCTCGTTCTCCAGCATCCGAGGACGTCTCCGGCCCGGCACGCGGCCCACTACCGGTTCACGGCCCGCAACCGCGTGTGGCTGGCCCGCCGACGCCTCCCGATCCCGCTGATCCCCGTCTACCTCGGCGTGTGGATCCTCCTCGCCATGGCGCGGATGCGGTCGTCGGCCGGCCTGAAGGCCTGGTGGGGCGGTTTCGCCGAGGGGCTGCGGACACCGTGCGGCCCGCGCGGACCGATGAAGTGGCGCACCGTGTGGCGTATGACGCGGCTGGGACGCCCTCCGATCCTCTGACGGCCACCGCACCGGCAGTGGGGCGGGCGGGCGCCTCGCCCGCATGTGAAGCGCTGCGCCCCCTGAGGGAAACGGGCAGTGGCTCGGGCTCCTGACAGGAGACCGCCGACCGCCGCGGGCGCCGTTCGGGCGCGGCCGCGGCCTCGTTCGGGCAGCGGCCCGGGGGCGGGCAACCGGTTCGTGCGGCTTGACCAGCCCGTACGGCCTCGGCGAAACGGGCACGAACGGGCACAGGCGAAGCTGTGAAGAGCCTGGTCGCCGTGGGTGCCTTGCTTGTACAAACGACTCATGAGCCCGAACGGGGCCTGAGTCGCAGCGAACGCAGGGAAGTGTGTCGTGGACACCGACGAGCGCCGACGAGAGATCCTCATGATTGCCCGACGCGACGGGTCGGTGGAAGTGACCGCACTGGCCGGGACGCTTCGGGTGGCCAAGGAGACCGTCCGGCGTGATCTGCACATCCTGGAGGAGCACGGTCTCGTACGCCGTACCCACGGCGGCGCCTATCCGGTGGAGAGCGCGGGCTTCGAGACGACGCTGGCCGCACGTACCAGCCGGCTCGTTCCCCAGAAGTCCAGGATCGCGGCGGCCGCGGCCGACCTCCTCGGTGACGCGGAGACGGTATTCGTCGACGAGGGTTACACGCCCATGCTCGTCGCCGAGGTACTGCCCAGGGACCGGCCCCTGACCGTGGTCACCGCGTCCCTCGCCGTGGCGACCGTGCTCGCCGACGCGGAGAAGACCACCGTGCTGCTGCTCGGGGGCAGGCTGCGCGGTTCCACGATGGCCACGGTCGACCACTGGACGACCCGGATGCTCGCCGGATTCGTCATCGACCTGGCGTACGTCGGGGCGAACGGGATCTCCCGTGAATTCGGCCTGACCACGCCCGATCCGGCCGTGAGCGAAGTGAAGGCCCAGGCCATGCGCAGCGCCCGCCGCCGGGTCTTCGCCGGTATCCACACCAAGTTCGGCGCCGTGAGCTTCTGCCGCTTCGCCGAGGTCGCCGACTTCGAGTCCATCGTCACCGACACGGGTCTGCCTTCCGCCGAGGCGCAGCGGTACTCCCGTCTCGGTCCGCAGGTCATCCGCGCCTGACACACCCCGCAGCACGCACCACAGCCGGCACGCCCGCAGTCCCTCGCCCCGCAGTCTTCGTCCCGATTACCCGGAACCCCCGCCCGTCAGCCGGGATGACAGACATGCCCCTTACAAGAAATCCTCGATGACGAGTGATCAGGAGAACCACATGCCCCACCTTCAGCAACGTCGAAGCAGGCTGAGTGTGCGTCTGGGTACGGGAGCCGCCCTCACGGCCCTGCTCGCCGGGTGCAGCGGCGCAGGCGGCGGCACCTCGTCCGGCGGCAACGACTCGATCAACGTACTCATGGTGAACAACCCGCAGATGGTCGAGTTGCAGAAGCTCACTGCGGACAACTTCACGAAGGAGACCGGTATCGAGGTCCACTTCACGGTCCTGCCCGAGAACGACGTACGCGACAAGATCACCCAGGACTTCTCCAACCAGGCAGGTCAGTACGACGTCGCCACCATCAGCAACTTCGAGGTGCCGTTCTACGCGAAGAACGGCTGGCTGCACCCGCTCGACGCGTACTCCTCCAAGGACAAGGCATTCGACCAGGGCGACATCCTGAAACCCCTGCAGGAATCCCTCACCGCCGAGGACGGCAAGCTCTACGCCGAACCGTTCTACGGCGAGTCGTCCTTCCTCATGTACCGCAAGGACGTCTTCGCCGAGAAGAACCTGAAGATGCCGGCGAAGCCCACCTGGCAGCAGGTCGCCGATCTGGCGGCCCAGGCGGACGGCGCCAAGAGCGGTATGAAGGGCATCTGCCTGCGCGGTCTGCCCGGCTGGGGCGAGGTCATCGCTCCGCTGACCACCGTCGTCAACACCATGGGCGGCACCTGGTTCGACAAGGACTGGAACGCGAAACTCGACTCACCCGAGTTCAAGAATGCCGTCCAGTTCTACGTCGACCTGGTCAGGAAGCACGGCGAGTCGGGTGCGCCCCAGGCCGGCTACGCCGAGTGCCTCAACAACATGACGCAGGGCAAGACAGCCATGTGGTACGACGCCACCGCGGGCGCCGGGTCACTGGAGGCCTCCGGCTCCCCGGTCAAGGGCAAGGTCGGTTACGTGGCCGCGCCCGTCGAGAAGACGGACAGCTCCGGCTGGCTCTACACCTGGGCCTGGGGCATGCAGAAGGCCTCCAAGAAGACCGACAGCGCATGGAAGTTCATCTCCTGGGCCTCCGGCAAGGAGTACGAGAACCTCGTCGGCAAGACGGTCGGCTGGCCCGACGTGCCCGCCGGCAAGCGCGCGTCGACGTACTCCAACCAGGACTACCTGAAGGACGCCTCCGCGTTCGCGAGCGTCACCCGGCAGGCCATCTCCAGCGCGAACCCCCGCGACCCCGGCACCCAGCCGCGGCCGACCGTCGGCATCCAGTTCGTCGACATCCCGGAGTTCACCGATCTGGGCACCAAGGTCTCGCAGGAGATCAGCTCCGCCATCGCCGGCCGCCAGTCGGTGGCCGACGCGCTCAAGACCTCGCAGGCGCTCGCCGAAAAGGTCGGCAAGGAGCAGAAGTGAGTGCTTCGGTCTCCACCCCGCAACTCCCCGCCGCCGACGTGTCCGGTGCCCCCGTGCCCCGAAGCCCCCGAAAGGCTCCAGGCCGGGCGCGTGCCTGGGCCACCCGCGCCCCGCTGCTGCCCGCCCTGGTATTCCTGATCGCCGTGACCCAACTGCCTTTCGTGGCAACGGTGGTGATCTCGTTCTTCGACTGGAACTCGCTCTCGCCCGACGAGCGCAGCTTCAGCGCTTTCTCCAACTACGGGGAAGTGTTCAGCGACCCGAGTCTGCGCGACTCGGTGTTCACCACGGTCCTGCTCACCGCGAGCGTCGTGATCGTCAGCGTCGTGCTCGGACTCCTTCTCGCCCTGCTGCTCGACCGCGAGTTCATCGGCCGCGGGTTCGTCCGCACGCTGCTGATCACGCCGTTCCTGTTGGTACCCGTCTCGGCGGCGCTGATGTGGAAGCACGTGCTGTACAACCCCGAGTACGGCCTGCTGAACGGGGCCTGGGCATGGTTCACCGGACTGTTCGGCGTCGACAGCCCCGGACAGCCCGACTGGATCTCCGACATGCCGCTGGCCGCGGTCGCGACCGCCCTCGTCTGGCAGTGGACCCCGTTCATGATGCTCATTCTGCTCGCCGGGCTGCAGAGCCGGTCCGCCGAGCAGATGGAGGCCGCCCGGCTCGACGGCGCGAACGCCTGGCAGATGTTCTGCTACCTGACGCTGCCGCATCTGCGCCGCTATCTGGAGCTGGGCGTACTGCTCGGCTCGATCTACATCGTGCAGAACTTCGACGCGGTGTTCACCATCACCGCCGGCGGGCTCGGCACGGCCAACCTCCCCTACACGATCTATCAGACCTTCTACCAGGCTCACGCATACGGACTGGCGTCCGCCGCGGGCGTGGTCGTGGTGATCGGCACCATCGTCGTCGCGACCTTCGCCCTGCGCGTGGTCTCGTCCCTCTTCAGTGAGGAGGCGGGCCGCGCATGAGCACCCTGACCGCTCCGAACACCCCCGAGACGGCACCCCGGGACGCCGGCGGCCACGCCCGGGCGGCACGCAGGGGCAGGCGCCGCTCCGCCGCCCTCGGCCTGGTCGCCTGGACCGTCGGCATCGTCTTCTGCACACCCGCGCTCTGGATGCTGCTTACCTCCTTCCACTCGGAGGCCGACGCGGCGACCAACCCGCCCTCGCTCGGCGCGTCCCTCACACTCGACGGCTACCGGGTGTTCTTCGGCGCCGACGGCGGGGCGAGCCCCTGGCCTCCGCTGATCAACTCCGCGACCGCATCCGTCTTCTCCACGCTCTGCGTCCTGGTGCTGGCGCTGCCCGCCGCGTACGCGCTCTCCATCAAGCGGGTGGAGAAGTGGACGGACGTGATGTTCTTCTTCCTGTCCACGAAGATGCTGCCGGTCGTCGCGGGTCTGCTGCCCGTGTACCTGTTCGCCAAGAACACCGCAACGCTGGACAACATCTGGTTTCTCGTCATCCTCTACACATCGATGAACCTGCCGATCGCGGTATGGATGATGCAGTCCTTCCTGGCTGACGTGCCGGTCTCCATCATCGAGGCCGCGCAGGTCGACGGCGCCCGGCTGCCAACGGTGCTGGCCAGGGTGGTGGCGCCGGTCGCCGCTCCCGGTATCGCCGCCACCTCGCTGATCTGCTTCATCTTCAGCTGGAACGAGCTGCTCTTCGCCCGGGTGCTGACCGGGGTGACGGCCCAGACCGCACCGGTCTTCCTGACGAGCTTCGTCACCAGCCAGGGGCTGTTCCTCGCCCAGCTGTGTGCCGCGTCCGTCGTCGTGTCCCTGCCGGTGCTCGCCGCCGGCTTCGCCGCTCAGGACAAACTCGTCCAGGGCCTTTCTCTTGGAGCTGTCAAATGAGGGCTGCGATCATCGAGTCCATCGGCAAGGTGTCGGTCGAGACCGTCCCCGACCCCGCACCGGGGCCCCGGGACGTGGTCGTCGCCGTCAAGGCCTGCGGACTCTGCGGCACCGATCTCCACATCCTGCAGGGCGAGTTCGCCCCAGCGCTGCCGATCATCCCCGGCCACGAGTTCGCTGGCGAGATCGTGGAGACCGGCTCCGAGGTGACCGAGCTGGCCGTCGGCGACAACGTCGCTGTCGATCCGTCGCTGCATTGCCACGAATGCCACTACTGCCGCAGCGGGCGCGGGAACCTCTGCGACAACTGGAATGCGATCGGGGTCAGCAAGCCCGGCGGGGCCGCCGAGTTCGCCGTCGCCCCGGTGGCGAACTGTGTGAAGCTCCCGGACCATGTCGACGTACGTACCGCGGCGCTGATCGAACCGCTGTCCTGCGCGGTGCGCGGCTACGACGTGCTCAACTCCACGCTCGGAGCCCAGGTGCTCATCTACGGCTCCGGAACCATGGGACTGATGATGCTGGAGCTCGCCAAGCGGACCGGCGCCGCCTCCGTGGATGTGCTGGACGTCAACCCCGACCGGCTGACCACAGCGGTCAAGCTCGGCGTCTCGCGCTCCGCCGCCTCGGCCGACGAGCTGGAGACGCTGCGGGGCTGGGACGTCGTCGTCGACGCCACCGGCAACGCGGGCGCCATCCAGGACGGGCTCGGCAGGGTCGCCAAGGGCGGCACGTTCCTTCAGTTCGGGGTCGCCGACTACGCGACGAAAGCCGTCATCGAGCCATACCGGATCTACAACCAGGAGATCACGATCACCGGCTCGATGGCCGTGCTGCACAGCTACGAGCGCGCCGCCGCCCTGTTCGCCGGGGGAGTGATCGACCCCGCGGTCTTCATCAGCGACCGGCTGCCGCTGGAGCAGTACCCCGACGCACTGGAGCGGTTCAAGGCGGGGCTGGGCCGCAAGATCGTGGTCGAGCCGTGACCGGTGGCCCCGACGCCGTCCTGGTGATGGGCGAGGCGCTCATCGACCTGGTGCCCCGCGCGGACGATCCGCGCACGCACCGGGCCCAGCCGGGCGGAGCCCCCGCCAACGTCGCCGCCGGACTCGCCCGACTGGGCACGCCCAGCTGGTTCGCGGGAGCGCTCGGCGGCGACGGATTCGCCCGGCTGATCGAGGAGCGGCTGGTCTCGGCGGGTACGGAACTGGGCCTGTGCGCACGCTCGGACCTGCCCACCGCACTCGCGGTGGCCGACCCGGGCCCCGATGGCACCGGCTACCACTTCCATCTGCAGGACACAGCCACCTTCCGGCTGCCGGAGCGTACGGCCGACGTGGGCCGCTTCGGCGCCGTGTACGCGGGCGGGCTCGCCGCGGTCGTCCCGCCCGCCGCCGAGGCGGTGGCCGCGACCGCGCGCGCCGGGGCCGAGCACTCCGTGCTGGTGGTCGACCCCAACGTGCGCGAGGACCGCACGCTCGACAACGGCTCCGCCGTGCGCCGGCTGCGGGAGCTGTGCGAACTGGCCCGGGTCCTCAAGGTCAGCGACGAGGACGTGGCCGCGCTCTGGCCGGGCGCGGCCCCCGAGGAGACCTGCGCACACCTGGCCGCGGGGAACCGTTTGGTGGTGCTCACCCGTGGCCCCGCGGGCAGCACGGCATTCACCCGGGACCTGGGGCGGGTGTCCGTACCCGCGGTGCGGGTCGACGTGGTCAACACGATCGGCGCGGGCGACGCGTTCATGGCGGCGGTGCTCAGCTGCCTGGCCGTTGCCGGAGCATTCCGCGACGGCGGCGCCGCCCGGCTGTCGCGCGGCCGGGCAGCCGAGATGCTTACCTTCGCCTCGCAGGTGGCGGCCTCCGTGGTCGCGCAGTCGGGGACCGAGCCGTCGCGGCCGCAGTACGACGGCACACCGGTGCAGGCCGGCGGGGGCGGCGGCCGGCCGGTCTGAGGCAGCGGGCGGGGGGATGCGACCGGTCCGTACCGGAGCCGGCGCATCCCCCCCGCGCCGGGACGAACCGCACCGAGAGCGGTTCGTGCTACGGGGTGGGAGTCGAAGCGTTCCGTACCCGCTTCGTCGGCAGCGGCGTACCGATGTCCAGGTCTTCGTCGAGCTTGGCGATCAGGGCGGGAGCCGACGCGAGTGCGTAACGGGCAGCCCATTGTCCGGCGAGGTCCAGGAATCCGTTGAGCTTGTCGTGCACGGATTGGAGGAGGTCCGGCAGTTCGGCCAGGGGAAGCTCGATGGGGGCCCTGGCCGGTGGGGCCGTGTCGGGCCACAGCCTGACGAGCGATTCCAGGTGTTCGATGTGCGTGGCGGTGCCATGGCCGAGCCAGATCTCTTCCCCGGCCATGAGGCCGAGCCAGTCGCGCCAGTTCTCCAGGCCGAAGCAGCACCCCGGGGCGATCGCGACGTCGGCCGCAGTGTCCCGGAGGAGGATGCCACCCGGTGCTATGACGAGATCGACGCCCAGCAGGTCTTGGACACGCCGCACGCCGGCCTCGGAATCCGGGGCCGAGTCGTCGGCGTCGTCATGCCCGCAACTGGTCAGGACCGCCATCGCCGTGCCGACTTCAGGCGGTGACATCCGGCCGGAGAGAGCCAGGAGGCGGTCTGCACGTGGGGGAGCGGTGGGCCACAGAGCGAAGTCCACCGCGTCATAGGTCTCCACGACGGCATCCATGACCAGCACGGTTCCATTGTCGGGCATGGGCGCTTCCCGGCCGCTTGGACGTCAGGCGCTCCTGTGGTCGGGTTGCCGCGTCCGTGGTAAGGACGGGTGGCTCACGGCCTGGGCCAAGGGCTGAGTGTGCTGCCTCTCATCGCCCGGTCCCCGCCGCGTACCGAACCCGGCGGCGGCCTCACTCCGATTGCGAGGTGCCCGGCATCGAGTTTGAGTGGAGGGTACCCCCATGTACACCAGGAGCCGGCATGTCGATGGCGTTCGATTCACCCTTCGGTCCGTCCGATCCGTTCAGTGAACTCTTGAACAGGTTCTTCGGCATGTCGCCCGCGTCCTCGCCACCCGCCGTGCAGCGCGTACCGATCGGGCGGCTCCTGACGGAGTCGTCGCACGAACTCCTCAATCTGGCCACGCGCCGGGCGGCCGAGGACGGGACGTCCGACCTCGATACCGAGCATCTCCTGTGGGCGGCCACTCAGGTCGAGCCCGCGCGGAAACTCGTGTCGCAGGTCGGCATCGACCCCGACGCGCTTGCCGCCCAGATCGCCGAGGTGCTTCCCCGGGAGTCCGGCGAGCCGTCCGCGGAACCCGGGCTCACCCCGGCGGCGAAACGTACCCTCGCCACCGCCTACGCCCATTCGCAGGCGGCAGGGGTGTCCTACATCGGACCCGAGCACATCCTCGGCGCGCTCCTCAACGACGCCGACTCCGGCGCCGCCCGGTTCATGCGCGCGGACGACCTGGACGTGCAGAAGCTGCGCGGCCTCACGGAACCGGCGCCGCGCGCGGACGGTGCCCCCACCGCCGGGAACCAGCCGGCCACGGCCCTGGACGAGTTCGGCAGGGACCTGACCGAGGAGGCGAAGGCGGGCAGGCTCGACCCGGTGGTCGGCCGGTCCGAGGAGATCGAGCAGACCGTCGAGATCCTCTCGCGACGCACCAAGAACAATCCTGTGCTCATCGGTGAACCCGGCGTCGGGAAGACCGCCATCGTGGAGGGGCTGGCCCAGCGCATCGTGGCGGGCGAGGTGCCCGACACGCTGAAGGACAAGCGGGTCGTCTCCCTGGACCTGTCCGGCATGGTGGCAGGAGCCCAGTACCGCGGACAGTTCGAGGAACGCCTGAAGAAGGTCATCGAGGACGTCCAGGCGGCCGGCGGCGACATCATTCTCTTCATCGACGAGCTGCACACGGTCGTCGGCGCGGGTGCGACGGGCGAGGGCTCCATGGACGCGGGCAACATGCTCAAGCCCGCACTGGCACGAGGTGAGCTCCACGTGGTGGGAGCGACGACGATCGACGAGTACCGCAAGCACATCGAGAAGGACGCGGCCCTGGAGCGTCGTTTCCAACCCGTCCTGATCCCGGAGCCGACCGTCGAGGAGACGGTGCAGATCCTGGAGGGGCTGCGGGACGCCTACGAGGCCCACCACCAGGTCCGCTTCGCCGACGGGGCCCTGGCGGCAGCGGCGGAACTGTCCGACCGCTACATCAGCGACCGGTTCCTGCCCGACAAGGCCATCGACCTGATGGACCAGGCCGGCGCCCGGGTACGGCTGCGGAGCGCCGGCCGCTCCACCGAGGTCGTCAGCCGGGAGGACCGCCTCGCGAAGCTGCGACGCGAGAAGGACCAGGCGGTGGCCGGGGAGGAGTTCGAGAGGGCCTCGGGGCTGAAGCAGCAGATCGACGAGGTGGAGGGCGAGCTGGCGGGAATCGAGGAACGCCGCGAAGGCGTCGTCTCGGTGACCGCCGCCGACATCGCGGACATCGTCGCCCGGCGGACCGGCATCCCGGTCTCCCAGCTCACCGCCGACGAGAAGGAGAAGCTCCTCAAGCTCGAAGCGGCGATGCACGCCAGGATCGTGGGCCAGGACGAGGCGGTCACCGCGGTCTCCGAGGCCGTACGCCGCAACCGCGCGGGCATGGGGGACCCGAACCGTCCCGTCGGATCGTTCCTCTTCCTCGGGCCCACGGGCGTGGGCAAGACCGAGCTGGCCAAGACGCTCGCGGAGCTGCTCTTCGGCAACGAGGACCTCATGATCCGGTTCGACATGAGCGAGTTCCAGGAGAAGCACACGGTCGCGCGGCTCGTCGGCGCACCTCCCGGCTACGTGGGCTACGACGAGGCCGGCCAGCTCACCGAGAAGGTCCGGCGTCACCCGTACAGCGTGGTGCTGTTCGACGAGGTGGAGAAGGCGCACCCCGACATCTTCAACACGCTGCTCCAGATCCTCGACGACGGCCGCCTCACGGACGGACAGGGACGCACGGTCGACTTCCGCCACTGCGTCGTCATCATGACGTCCAACATCGGCGCCCATCGCATCCTCGCCCACACGGGCGACGCGGCCGAGCTCAAGGACGAGCTGATGGGGGATCTGCGGGGACGGTTTCTGCCCGAGTTCCTCAACCGCATCGACGACATCATCGTGTTCCACAGCCTTACCGAGGACGATCTGTCGGAGATCGTCGAGCACCTCCTGGACCGCAGCAAGCACCGTGTCCATGCCCAGGGCATGAATCTGGACGTCACCGAAGCGGCTAAGAAGTTGCTGGTCGCTCATGGCTACCAGCCCGAGTTCGGCGCCCGCCCACTGCGCCGCACGATCCAGACGGAACTCGACAACCGGATCGCCTCCCTGCTCCTCGGAGGCGAGGCCGAGCCCGGAGACACGATCGTCGCCGACGTGAAGGACAACTCGCTCCACTGCACCCTCCGCGGCGAAGCCTCCTGAGGGCTGTCCAGGGGGACAGCTCTCAGGCTTTCCGGCGCACGTGGCGTCCGGTCAGGGTGTTCTCGGCAACGCGTCCTGACGGGCGCCGACGACGGTGACCTTGACGTGCTTCATGATCGGCTGGTCGCTCCAGGTGCTGCAGTCGCTGAGCGCGCACCGAAGGTCCATCTCCGGCCTGTAGCCGGCAGCGCGGCCGCGTGGGATGTCGTAGGGGATGGCGAGGTAGCCGTTGAGGGACCGCCGATGCCGGGCGATGGGGGACAGGGGCGAGGGTGACGCGTGGGCCGTGACGGCTCACGCGCCGCCGGGACGCTCCCAGAGCGCAGATCAGCGTCTGCGCGACCTGCCGGCCCCCCAGCCGTTGCCGATCCCGGCCACGTGCAATGCCAGGGCCGTCAGGCCCAGCAGCATCACGTTCACGGAGGAGAAGGCATCGTTGGTCGCGATGTCGGCGGCGTTGATCAGGAAAGCGATGAAGAAGAGGACGGCTGCGACTATTCCGAGCATCGGTGGAACTCCTGTTCTCGAGTGGGTGAACCCCGTGTGCCCGCGTTCCTCCCGCTCATACGTCAATGCGGTCGGCGGCCGCCGACGTTGATGTGATCCGCCTTCGCCTCGTCCACGGTGTAGCAGAGCAGGTAACGGTTCTAAGTAGTGACTGCCATCCGGTCCGACCGGGTGCATGCGTCACGGCGGGCGCGGTGTGGTGGACGGGATACGGCGGATCGATGTCCCGTGCGTCGTCGACGCCCCTTGCCGAGGCGTGCGGCGGGCGTGCCGGCGCACAGTCCCGTGCCCCGCGCGAAGGCGCTTCTGGAGTGTCTCCCCGCCGACGGGATCCCCGAAAAAACCCGCCTCGGTCCCTTGGCCCAGGACACGCGCGCCGTCGCGGCGAATGTCGGCCACTTTGTGGGCGCCGCAGGTTTTCCGGCTGCGGAGTGCCGGGGCGCCGACGCCGTCGGTCGGGGGTCGGATCATGCCTGGCGGCACGGGGGGCGGAGGCAGATCACTGCTGGAACCGCCTCCCCGCGGCGCTGCTCCTGGTTCCTTACCGACTGGCGGGCTCGGCCCGGACTCGGTGTCGATTTTCAGACGAAACGATAAATCTACCGTTTCGGAAGGCGCCGCACCGGCCGATATTGTCCCGGAAGGCCTGGTTCATTGCTTGGTAGGGCTGAGCACACCGCTCACGTTCAGGACTTCATGGCACACCCGCGCCCGACGCCCGGTGGCCGGTGTGCCCGGCTTCGCGCAGGTCACGTTGATGGTCACGGTGTCGTTCTCGGTGATCTTGATAGGGGTGACCCAGTGATAGTCCTGGTTACGGAAGGTCTCCAGCGCGATCGTGGTGATCTTGCGGTCGCCGAACGTAATCGTCAGCACCCCTTCGTCGCCCTGGAAGTTGGCGACGACGATGTCCGTGATTCCGAAGGTCTGGTTCTCGGGCACCGTGTACGTACCGGTCTTCGTCGCCCCGCCGGAGGTCTTCAGGTCGATGGTCGCCGAACTCTGCTGGCCTCCGCCGGACGAGGTGCCGTCGCCGCCCGTTCCGGGCGAGGCCCCGGGGCTCGCTCCGGGCTGCGCACCCTTGTCCCCGCCGCCCTTGCCGTCGCCGGAACCGGTGCCCGGCGTCTGTCCGTCCTGCGACCCACCCGGATTGGGACGCGCCTGGACCTCCTTGGTGGCGGCTTCCTTCGCCGCGCTGCGCACCGCCGGACGGACCAGGGTGAACCAGGCCAGCAGCAGGGCGAGCAGCGCCGCGAGCACCGCGAGCAGCCACTTCGGGAAGACCGGAATCTGGACGAACTCGGCGTTCAGGGGCGGCCGGACGGCGGTCTCGTCCCGCCGGTCCTCCTCCTGGTCGCCGGACTCGGCGGTGTCCACGGTGAACGGCCACACCACGGGGGAGCCGAACCACACCGGCTTGCCCGTGCGGACCCGAAGCCGGACCTCTGCCGATTCGCCGGGCTCCAGCTTCGGCTTCGCCGGGCTGAAGGCGAACCGCAGCTCCTCACCCGCCTGTCCGGGGGTGAAGCCCACCTGCGCCGGGGAGTTGCCCAGGTTGCGCACCGCCAGCCGGTAGCGGCCGCGCAGCCAGCCGCGCCGACGGCGCGGCGCCAGCTCGGCGTGCAGCTCGTGGAACTCCTCGACGTACACAGTGGTTTCGGGGACCCGCACCGACTCGGGGTGCTCGGTCGGCAGCACCCGCACGCCGAGGGGTATCTCACCGGGCCGGGTCTCCGGCGAACGCGGTGGGTCCAGACGGATCGTCACCGTCTCGGACGTGCCGGGATAGAGGGAGACCCGCGGGGGTTCCACGGTGGCCCAGGGGGCGCAGTCCCCGACGACCTCCAGGCTGTACGCCTCGACGATGTCGCTGTCGTTGCGGACGGTCAGGCTGGTCGTGGCAGTGCTGCCCGGCGCCACCGTCACCGCCGGGATGTCGAGGCCGGGCGCGCTGGGGCCGGAAGAGGCTGCAGAAGGCGTCACACCGCCACGGTAGGACCGCACCACGTCCGTCACGAGGAGCGCAAGGGCAAGACCCGGGCAGTTGCGGTGCCCGGGAAGTCAAGACCAACTCCACTGCACCGGTGAGTTGTTGATGCCTGCCGTCCGCCTCACGCGCGCCGCCCGCCCGCGCCCGGACCGGCCGTGGACCCGCTCGCACGTCCTTCTGCCCGCGAACTCATGAAACAGGATCTCCGCCCATGACCTGCCCAGAGCAGTACCGCCCGGCCATGCCCGTCACCCCACCACGTCCGTCCGTCCAGGCAGCGGCCGGACACCGGACCTCCCACTCCGATCGCCCGGACCAGGTGACCGTGGCCGTGTACGCTGCCGACCCGGTCCTGCGCGTCGGCGTCGTCGAGCAGTTACGCCGACGCCCCGAGGTCAGTCTGCTCGACGAGGCCGAAGCGGAGCAGGCCCAGGCGTCGCTGGTGGTCGTCGACAGCGTCGACGACGATGTGGCAGCCCTGCTGCACCGGCTGCGGCACAACACCGCCACCCGCACCGGCCTCGTGGTCGGCACCCTCGGCGCGGGCGCGCTGCAACGCGTCATCGAGTGCGGGGTCTCGGCGGTACTGCGGCGCACCGAGGCCGGCCAGGACCAACTCCTCCACCTCGTCCTGGCGATAGCCAACGGCGAGGGCGTGCTCCCCGGCGACCTGCTCGGCAAGCTGCTCACCCACGTGGGCAGCCTCCAGCGTTCGGCGCTCGACCCGAGGAGCCTGTCGCTGTCCACGCTGACCACGCGCGAGGCGGACATGCTGCGCCTGGTCTCCGAGGGCCTGGACACCGTGGAGATAGCCCGCAAGACCGCCTACTCCGAACGGACCGTCAAGAACGTCCTGCACGAGATCATCACGCGGCTGCAGCTGCGCAACCGGGCCCACGCGGTCGGCTACGCACTGCGCAACGGGCTGATCTGACGACGGCCGGGCACCCCGGCACTGCCCAAAAGCGCACCGCACGTTTCCCCCGGGTACGGCCCCGCCGCCCTGCCGCGCCGCGCGCGGCCGTCGCAGGGTGGCGGGGGACAGCCAGATACCGCACCAGACAGCGAGGTGGACCGTGATGCGCACCGCCGGCCCCGGTGGGCGGTTTCGCCCGGGAAGACTCGGGGCGTCGTTGCTGCTCCTGATCCCCCTGCTCGCGGTGACAACGGCTTCCGGGGAGGGCAGCGCCGAGTCCCGGCCGCAGGCGGCCGACGCGGCGGTCACCCGGATCGCCTACGCCGGTACCCGGCACCGCAGCCTCGGCCGGGTGGAGACCGGCACCGACACCTACAGCGCACCGCTGTTCGGCGAGGGCCCGGCCCACTTCGACCTCCAGCCGTCCGCTCTCGGGGACGCGATGGTCTTCGCGAGCCGCCGCGACGAGAAGGCCCCGCAGGTCTACCTGCGGACCGCCGACGGTTCGGTGCGCCGTCTCACCAGCGGCCGGTACGCGGGGCACCCGCAACTGACTCCGGACGGACAGTCCGTCGTGTTCGACTCGGCCGAACCCGGTGGCCCGGACGGCCGCAAGCAGCGCGACCTGTGGATGGTGCGGACCGACGGCACCGGCCTCAAGAGGCTCACCGACACACCCTGGGACGAGGAGTGCCCGACGGTCTCCCCGGACGGGCAGCGCCTGGCGTACTCCGGCGGCAGCGACCCGGTGGCCGGCATGCAGATCTACGTTCGGCCCCTGGAAGGCGGCACCGCCACCCGGGTCACCGATCCCCAGAACGGCGAGGCCACCGAGCCGGCGTGGAACCCGGTCGACGACCCCGCGCACCGGGACCTGATCGCGTACACCGCCGCCGGGCCGCCGGGACCCCGGCTGCGGGTGACGGACGGACGCACCGACGGGCCGCTGCTGGGGGGCGTACAGGCAGAGTGGCGTACCCACGGGGCAGCGTGGCTGCCCGACGGGGGCGACGTGCTGTTCCTGAGCCCGGACCGCACCTGTGACTGCGAGGGCGACTGGGACCATGTGTTCCGGGTGACCGCGCACTCCGGCGATACACCGGAGCTCAAGCTCAGCGAGGACCGGGAGGTCGAATCGCCCACCTGGATCGGCACGCTCGGCGGCGGCGGTGTGGTGGTCGAGCGCACCTCGGCCGCGGGGCCGCACGTGGTGACGCTGCAGGACGCCCGGTCGGACGGGTCCGACCCCCGCGACCTGGGGCTGACGATCCTCAACGAGGACCCGGCCGCCGACACCGACGCCGATCCCACTCATGACCCGCTCTTCCGGCCCACGACCGGGGACCCGTGGACCGAGCGGCAGAACTACACGCCCGACGGCCGCAGGATCGTGGTGACCCGCTTCGAGGGCGACCCCGGCAACCGTGTCGAGCGGATCTGGATGGCGGATGCCGATGGCTCCAACAAGGCGTACATGAAACTCGACGGACGCGGACCGAAGGACTGGGACACCGACCCGACGTTCTCCCCGGACGGCAAGTACCTCGCCTTCACCCGGATTTCGCCGGGCGGCGTCGGCGACGCGGCGGGCCCCAGCAGCATCCTGATCGCGGACGTCGCGACCGGCGAGATCCGCGACCGGATCACCGCGCCGGCCGGGCAGCCCCAGGGCGGCGACGCCCAGCCCACCTGGTCCTCCGACGGCACCACCCTGGCCTTCACCCGCAACCAGGTGATCGACGGGGGCGGCGGCAACAAACACATCTGGACCGTGCCGGTGAACGACCTGGGCGCGCAGCGCGATCTGAGCGCCACGGTCTGCCCGGGCAACTGCGAAGTCATCGACGACAGCCCGGCGTTCTCGCCGGACGGGCGCGGCGTCGCCTTCAACCGCAAGAACGGCGGCGGCCGGATCGACGAGCACAACGGCATCCTGCTGACCTCACTGTCGGACGGCGACTGCCGGGTGCTGCTGCCCGACGCCGCCCGCGATCTTCCCGACGCCTGCCGCCAGGAACTGCCGGACACCTCGGCCACCGGCCCGTTCCAGCCGCGTGACGCCGCCTGGACAGCCGATGGCAAGGGCCTGGTGATCAGCTCCCGCGAAGCCCTCCCCGCCAACAGCCCCGAGAAGCTGTACCTCCTGGACATCGCGTCCGGCGGCCGCAGCCCGCTCACCACCGGTCTCCCGGGCCGGCAGAAGGAACCCAGCGTCCAGCAGTCCGTGGACCTCGCGGTCCGCGCGCCCGGTACCGTCCCGGAGGTCACCGTCGGCCGTGCCAGGACGGTCGCTGTCGACGTGGTGAACAACGGCCCCGCCGCCTCCCCGGGCACCCGGCTGACCATCGCCCCGCCACCCGGCGTCCGGATCACCCGGCTGACCTGGCCCGGGGGCACCTGCGATGCCGCTTCCCTCCAGTGCGACGTCGGCGTGGTGCAGCCCGGCGCCACCGTGCCGGTGAGCGTCGCCCTCGTCGGGGTCATCCCCGGCGACGCACCGGTGGACTGGTCGGTCACCGGCGCCGTGGTGGATCCTCAGCCCAGCGACAACGCAGGCCGGACCGTGGTGCCGGTACGCGAGGCCACCCCGCCCCCGATCCCTCCGCCGACACCCCCGGCGCCCATCCCTGCACCGCCCACCATCGCACCGCCCACCACCGCACCGCCCACCGTGCCCCCGGAGCCGCAGGAGCCCGAGGCCGGGCCCGGGGTGCGCGTCACGGCGCAGCCCAACCCCGGCTACGTCGGCGGGCGCGTCGTGGTGACGTACACCGTGCGCAACGGCCGCGAGGCACTGGCGACCGGGCTGCGGCTGAAGGTCGGCCTGCCCCGGGGCATCCCGGACAGCGGGCCGCCGGCGGGCTGCGACCGCTCCTGGGTGTGCGCGCTGCCGGACCTGACCCCGGGCGCGAGCACCGTCGTCCGCGTGGTCCTCAGCCCCGACAAGGCGCTGACCGGCAGCGTCACCGGCCGGCTCACCACCACCGGCACGGACGCCGACAAGCGCGACAACACCGCCCGGCAGCGGCTGCGCATCCTCCAGCCGCGCATCGTCGCGGTGCCGCCGATCGGCAAGCCCGGCTTCGTCACCTCGGTGCGCGGCAAGGACTTCCCGCCAGGAGCGCCGGTGCGGTTCACCTGGAAGCCGGGGATCACCGCGGCCGCGGCGCCGACCGTGCCACAGCCGGACGGCACGTTCATCGGCCAGCTGCTCATCCTCGCCAAGGACGAGACCGGACCGCGCGTCATCACGGCCAGGGGCCCCGGCTTCTCACCGGTGAAGACCGACTTCCTGGTGGTCATCGGCAACTGGCAGCCGCCCGGCGAGATGACCCGCCGGTGATCCACGAGGTCGACGAAGGGATGCGCCGCCTGCTCGGCGAGTCCGGTCTGGAGGCATCGGGTGTCGAGGTGGTCTTCGACGCCCCCACCAAGGACTGGGCGGCACGCCGCAACGCCCCGACGGTCTGTGTCTTCCTGTACGACATCCGCGAGGACGCCACCCGGCGCGGCAGCGGCGCCGGGGAGGTGTACGACGCGGAAGGGCACGTGGTGGCACGGCGCACCCCGCCGCGCTGGTTCGAGCTGACCTACCTGGTCACGGCGTGGGCGAGCCGTCCGCAGGACGAGCACCGGCTGCTCTCGCAGGTGCTCGCCTGCCTGGTCGCCACCGACACGCTGCCCGCCCGGCTGCTCACCGGAACCCTCGCCGAACTCGGCCTGACCGTGAGCCTGGACACCGCCGGGGGCGGGCTCGACGCACCATCCGCCTCCGATGTGTGGTCGGCGCTCGGCGGGGAGCTGAAGGCGTCGCTCGGGGTGCTGGTGCGGGCGCCGCTCGCCGGGGTGAGCACGGCCGTCGCGCCGCCGGTCACCGAAGGGCTCGTCGTGCGCACCGCCGCCCGGAGCGAGGGCGGCGAACCGGCGCCGGGACGGCGGCTGCGATATACGGGGACGAGCGAGGCGGGCGCGGACGGCTTCGCCGGCCCGCGCGAACGGCGGCCCGCCCCCGCCAGACGCCGCCGGGGGGACCGCCAGCCGTGACGCACACCGCCGAACCTGCTGTCCTCACCGAGCCCGAGCCCGATGCCGGCCCCGACGCCGAGCGAGAGGTCCAGCCCGTCCCCGTCCCGGGCCCCGTCGCCGATGCCGAATCCGCCGACGTGGCGCACCTCTGGGCGCGGCTCCGCCTGATCGAGGAGCGGGTGCGGCAGGCGGTGGCGGTCCGCCGCGCCGGCGACCCAGACCCCGACGACCCGTACCGGGGCCAGTACTTCACCCCCGAGGGGATCACCCGCATCCTGGACGAGCCGGGCGGCCTCGACGTCCACGCCGACGAGCCCTGGCACCCGTCTCCCGGTTCCGTTCTCGACGGCCTCGCCGTGCGGTTCGGCCTGTCCCCGCTGGACCTGGACCTGCTCCTGATCGCGGTGGCGCCCGATCTGGACGCGCGGTTCGAACGGTTCTACGGCTATCTCAACGACGACCTGACGCGCCGTCGTCCCACGGTCGGGCTCGCCCTGGAGCTGTGCGGGCTCGCCGGCGCGGCACCCGCACGATTCCGGCTCGCCCCCGGCTCGCCGCTGGTGGAGGGCGGTCTGGTGGACGTCACCGAGCCTGAACGGCCACCGCTCTCCCGCGTCCTGGCGGTCCCCGACCGGGTGTCCGGGCACCTCCTGGGGAACGCGCGGCCCGACGTCCGGCTCGCCGGGGTGCTCGGCGAGGCCTGCGAGGACCCGACCGCCGAGGCGGCCGAGGTCCACCGGGCCGCGGCCGCGGCCGCCACCGGCGCCGGCCTCGTCCACCTGCGCAGCCGGGGCGGCGACGCCGAGGGCCTGGCCACCGCAGCCCTGCGCGCGGCCGGGCTGCGTCCGCTCGTCCTGGACGCGGCGGCGCTGGCCGGGCGCTCCGGCGATGTACCGGAACTCGCCCGGGTGGCCGCCCGCGAAGCCCGCCTGACCGGCGCCGGGGTCGTCCTCGGCCCGGTGGAGGCGCTGCCCGCGGAACCCGTCGAACGGGCCCGCACGCTCGGGGCGTTGTGCGCGGCGCTGCGGGGAATCCCGCTCTTCACGCACGGCACCACCGGCTGGGACCCGGCGTGGGCGGCCGACGCGCCCGTCGTGCTGACCGTGCCGGCGCCGTCCCCGGAGCGGCAGGCCGTGCGCTGGCGGCACGCCCTGGACCGGGCCGCCGGTGACGGCTCCGTCAGCGGCGACGCCGAGGCGCTCGCCAGGGCGGTCGCCGCGCACCGCCTGGACGCCGGGCAGTTGCGCCGCGCCGCCGACGCGGCGGTGCGCACGGCCGCCCTGGCCGGCGGCCCCGTCCGCCCCGACGACCTGCAGAGCGCCGTGCGTGCCCAGAACGGCGCGGGGCTCGACCGGCTCGCCCGCCGGGTGGAGCCGGGCGTCGGCTGGGACGACCTGGTCCTCCCGCCGCCCACCCACCGGCGGCTGCGCGAACTCGCACTGCGCGCCCGCCACCGCGAGCAGGTGCTCGGGCAGTGGGGGATGCGGCCCGGCGGCGGGCGGGGGCGCGGCGTGATCGCGCTGTTCGCAGGTGAGTCGGGCACCGGCAAGACCATGTCCGCCGAGGTGGTCGCCGCGGACCTGGGCATGGACCTGTACGTGGTGGACCTGTCCACGGTCGTCGACAAGTACGTCGGGGAGACCGAGAAGAACCTGGAGCGGATCTTCACCGAGGCGTCGGCGGTCAACGCCATACTGCTCTTCGACGAGGCCGACGCGATCTTCGGCAAGCGCTCGGAGGTGAAGGACGCGCACGACCGGCACGCCAACATCGAGTCGGCGTACCTGCTCCAGCGCATGGAGTCGTTCGACGGGATCGCGGTGCTGACCACCAACCTGCGGGCCAACCTGGACGAGGCGTTCACGCGCCGGCTGGACGTGGTGGCGGACTTCCCGGTGCCCGACTCCGGCCAGCGCCTCGCCCTCTGGGACCGGTGCCTGGGCGACCGGCTGCCCCGGGCCGACGACTTGGACCTCGGCTTCTGCGCGGACCGCTTCGAACTGGCCGGCGGCTCGATCCGGGCCTGCGCGGTGACCGCGGCGTACCTCGCCGCGGAGTCCGGCAGGCCGCTCACCATGCGGCAGGTGGTGACCGCGGTCGTGCAGGAGTACCGCAAGCTCGGACGGCTGGTCCTGGAGGGCGAGTTCGGCCCGTACCTGGCGGAGGCCGCCGGCGCCTGAGGGACCGGCCGGGTGGCCCGGACAGGGGATCTCGCCGCTGCGCCGGAGGCGGTGACCCCGGACGTCTCGCGCCGGGCGGCGGCCCGGCCGCACGCCGGCTGCCGGGTCCCGTCCGCCCGGCGCGTTGCCCGAACGTCTGTACCTGCTGCCTCCTCGTCGGCTCCTCACCGGCGCCCTCCTGCCCCGCCCCCGGCGGACCGCGCGGGCCGAGAGGGCGTCCGGGCCGGTGCGGGCAGCACAAGGCGGGGGCGGGCGACGCCCGGACGGTCAGTGCGGGCGGTCCGGAAAGGCAGCGGCCTTGCCCCCGGCCAGGTCCGCGAGTCCCTGTCGCCGCGGCGGACCGGCAGCGAAGACTCGGCCTGGACACAGGTGACCCGTAAGGACGCGAAGGAGCGAGTATGCCGACGTACCTCACCCCGGGTGTGTACGTGGAGGAGGTGCAGTCCGGTGCCCGACCGATCGAAGGGGTCGGCACCGCCGTCGCCGCGTTCGTGGGGTTTGCCCGGAACGGGCCGTTCCACGCACCGACACTGGTCACCTCCTGGGACCAGTACACCCAGCTGTTCGGCGGTTTCACCGAGGGCACCTATCTGGCCCACGCGGTCTACGGGTACTTCGCCAACGGTGGCGGCGCCGCGTACGTGGTGCGGATCGGCGGCCCCGCCGAGGGAGCCTCCCCGGCCGACGGCGCCCAGCAGCCGGAGACCAGGGCGGCGGAGCCGGTGGAGCTCGGCGGCTTCCTGATCGCGGCCCGGCCGGGCGTCTCCGGAGTGTCGGTGGAGATCGCCGACGCGGACGGCGAGAACCCGCCGGAGGACCGCTTCAAGGTCCTGGTCCGCCAGGGCGACAAGGTCGTGGAGACGTACGAGGCCTCGACCCGCAAGAACGTCAAGGGCTACCTCGTCAACCAGGCGCGCGCCTCCAGCCTGATCGCGGTGGCCGAGCAGCGCAACGCCGCCCAGAGCAGGCCCGCCGGCCAGACCGTGGCACTGCCCGATGCCCCGGCCGCGCCCGCTGCGTTCGGCTCCGGCGAGGTGGCGCGTCTCGACGCGTCCGAGTACGTCGGCGATGTCGCGGCCCGTACGGGGTTCGGCGGCCTGGAGGCCATCGACGAGATCACCATGGTCGCGGTGCCGGACCTGATGAGCGCCCACCAGCGCGGCGACATCGACGCGGAGGGCGTGCGCACGGTGCAGCTCGCCGCGATCGCGCACTGCGAGCAGATGGGCGACCGGGTGGCCGTCCTGGACACCCCGCCGGGACTCTCCGCCCAGCAGGTGCGTACCTGGCGGAGCGACGAAGCGGGCTACGACTCCCGGTACGCCACCCTTTACTACCCGTGGGTGCGGGTCTTCGACCCGGCCGCCGGACGCAACACCACTGTCCCGCCCAGCGGTCACATCGCCGGGGTGTGGGCACGCAGTGACGCCGAGCGCGGCGTGCACAAGGCGCCCGCCAACGAGGTGATCCGCGGCGCGGTGGATCTGGAGCTCCGGCTCAGCAAGGGCGAGCAGGACCTGCTGAACCCGATCGGCGTGAACTGCGTGCGCGCCTTCTCCGGCCGGGGCGTCCGGGTGTGGGGCGCCCGCACCCTCTCCTCCGACCCGGCCTGGCGCTACCTGAACGTGCGCCGGCTGTTCAACTACCTGGAGGAATCAATCCTCCTGGGAACCCAGTGGGTGGTCTTCGAGCCGAACGACGACCGGCTGTGGTCGAGCATCCGGCGCAACGTCACCGCGTTCCTCACCGAGGAGTGGCGCAGGGGCGCGCTGTTCGGCCGCACCGCCGAAGAGGCGTTCTACGTGCGGTGCGACCGCGACAACAACCCGCAGGAGTCCATCGACCAGGGCCGGGTCATCTGTGAGATCGGCGTCTCGCCGGTCAAGCCCGCGGAGTTCGTGGTGTTCCGGCTGGCTCAGTTCTCCGACAGCACCAGCCTCATCGACGAGTGACCCGCGGGTCCACAAAGAAAGGTGACAGACAGTCATGGCAGAGGGCGATGCTCTTTCCACCCACGTCTTCGGCGTGCAGCTCGGCGGCTATCTGGTCGAGTCGATTCAGGAGATCAGCGGGCTGACCGTCGAGGAGGAGGTCGTCGAGGTCCGCCAGGTCAGCGCGGAGGGCAAGCAGATCATCCGCAAGCAGCCCGGCGCCCGGCAGGCCGGCGAGGTCACGATCACCCGGGGACTGGACCAGAGCAGTGAGTTCACCTCGTGGATCAAGGAAACCCTGAACAAGGGTGCCGTGGACACCGCGCGGCAGAACCTCACCATCGAGATCAAGGACTCCGAGGGCAGCACGGTCCGCCGCATCCAGCTGATGCAGGGCTGGGCCTCGAAGTGGGAGGGCCCGTCCCTCAAGGCGGGCGAGTCCGCCGCGGCCACCGAGTCGGTCACGATCGTCTTCGAGGAGATCGTCGTCGAATGAGGCGTCGTACGGTGTCCGCGGGCAGCCTGGAGGAGATCCTCCAGGCGACGGAGCCCGCCCCGGCGCCGGAGCGGGCGGCGGCCACCCCCGCCGCCCCGGCGTCCGGCGAGGAGCACAGGCTGCGCACCGAGTTCGAGTTCGAGCTCCCGCGCGGGTACGTGGACGAGGCGGGCACGGTGCACCGCCACGGCTCGATGCGCCTGGCGACCGCCCGTGACGAGCTGCGGCCCCAGATCGACCTGCGGGTCAAGGAGAACCCGGCGTACCTGAGCGTGGTGCTGCTGAGCCAGGTGATCACCCGGCTCGGCGCGATCACCGATGTGCACGCAGGGGTGGTGGAGCGGATGTACGCCACCGATGTGGCCTTCCTCCAGGACTTCTACCGCCGCGTCAACAGCGAGGGCCACACCCGTGCGGCGGTGACCTGCCCGCACTGCGAGGGCGGCTTCGAGGTCGACCTCTCGGGTGGGCGCCTGGGGGAATCGTGACGTACGCCCTTCCCCGGCTCCGGGAGGAGATCGCGTACATCGCGTACCACTTCCACTGGCAACGCGAGGAGATCCTCGACCTGACGCACGGCGAACGCCAGCAGTGGGTGTCCGAGATCGCTCGTATCAACACCCATGTGAACGAAGGCGGTTGAGCGCATGGCATGGCGGGACAGGCTGCGCCGCCGGGCTGCCGTACCGGACGCCGCGGACCGCGCCCGGCGTACGGAGCGCGCCGGGACGGGCGGTCCGCCGGGCGACGGCCCGGACCGGAGCACGTCCGGCGCCCCGGGTCCCTCCCTGCCCGGCGACTGGGACGGCGGCTGGCGCCGCACCGCACCGCCGCAGCTCACCGTGGCCCGCGCTCCGCTCGGCGTCAGCGACGGCCTCGTCTTCCGCGCGGGCCTCGCGGCCTGGCAGAACCCGTCGTTCGACGCAGGCCTCGGCCACGCTCTGCTGCCCACCGCCCCGACCGGCCTGGTGCGCGGCGTCACTCCGCCGGCCGCTCCGCAGCCCACGCGTACCGGCAGGGGCCCGCTGCTGCTCCGGGCACTGCGCCCGCAGGGGCCGGACGGCCCGGAAAGCGGCACATCGACTGCCGGCGCCCCGAACGCCGGGAGTGCGGACCGCGCGGCGCGGCTGCCGGCCGCCGGGGCACCGCAGATCTCGCGCCGGACCCGTCCGGGGGCGCAGCGGGCCGGTACGGCGCCGTCCGCCGCGCAGCCCTTCGCCGCACGGCCCTCCCGGAGCGACGAGGGCGGCGTGGGAGCGGCGGGCGTGGGCTCAGGTCCGGAGCCGGCGACGGCTCGCCCCGGCGACAACAGCCCTGTGCGGAAAGCACGTTCCGGCGACATCTCCCGGACCCGTGGCATCACGTCCACGGAGTCCCCAGCCACGCTGCTCCCGTCGCACCCCCCTGTCCAGCGGGCGGCGGAGCCGGGCACCGGTCCGGTCGTGACCCCCACAGACACCGGCACGGACACCGGCACGGACACCGGCACCGGCCGCGGGCCGACCGCTCCGCACATTCCGCTGGTACGACGTGTGTCGGTGGTCCCGGGCGCCGCCGCCGACGCCGCCGTGGCCCGGTCGGCCTCCGGTGCGCGTGCCTTGCGGGCACCGGCCGGCGCGTCCGAGCCGGACTCCGGGCGCACGTCCCGGTCGGCGGCCGGTTCGGGGAGCCGTACCCCATCCGTCCCGGCCATCCAGCGCACCGCGACGGGGACGACGGGGCCGCACTCCGCCCGGGGAGGCAGGCAGCAGGAGGCAACCCGCGCACCTGGGGCCGAGGTGCCCCGCGAGGTCGTACGGCTCCGCCCGGTGGGCCCTTTGCCGACCGTCGCCCGGCGCACGGCCGGACCCGTGCGCCGGCTCCCCGCCCTGCGGCCCGCCGCCGTCGCGGTGCCAGACAACGGCGCCACCCCTGACGCGCCGGGCCCCGCTTCCACCGTGACAGAACCGGCAGGGCCGGGGACGCGCTCGACGGCACCCGCACAGCGCACCACCAGCCGCGCGCCCCTCGGCGCACCGCTGAGCGAACTTCCCTCCACTTCCTCACCGTTGGCGGCGGACGCCACGGCCGTGCCCCCCGCACCCGGCACCGGGTCCGCGCCCGGCCCGAAGCTTCCCGTCGTCCAGCGCCACTCCGCGGGCACGGCCGGCGCCTCGGCCCCGTACGACGGCGGCGCGAAGGGAACGGCCCCCGACGCCCCGCGCCGGACCCCCGGCCGTCGCCCCGGGGCACGCGCGCGCGGCGGTCTCGGCTCGCCGTTGTCCGAACTGCCGCCCAGCGCAGGCCTGCCTGGTTCCACCGTGTCCGGTGCGAGCGCCCCCCGTACGGCATCCGGCCCCGACGTCCAGCGTGCTCCCGCACGCCAGGACCGGAGTTCCGGCGCGGCTCCGGCGCCGCCCACGACGGACCGGGACCGGACGCGCACCGGGGACGCACCGCTCGCCGCACCGCTCGCCGCACCGCTCGCGCAGGGAAGGAGCGGAGCGGACGCGCCGCTGCTGAGCGCGAGTGACGTCCGGCCCCGTCTCACCCCCAGCACCGGGGCGGGCGACGTCCAACGCAGCCTCGCCGATCACGCCCCCACCGGCGGCACCACGCTGCCCGGTCCCGCGGACCACGACCACGAAAACGGGCCCGCCTGGCCGCTGGTGACGCCGCCCCGGGCCGCCGCACCCCGCCACCCGGCAGGGGAAGGCGCACGGGAAGGCGTCGCAGGCGCGGAAGGCTCCGCAGGAAACGCGCGACGCCCCGGTACGGCCTCCGGCGGGTCGGGCTCCGGCAGGCAGCGGCCCCAGGGCCCCGCCGCCCCGGGCCCGGTCGTCGTCACCCGTGCCCCCGCGACAGGCACCGGAGCCGCCGCAGCGCCGGCAGCAACCGCAGAGTCCGGGACCACGGGTGCGGTCGGCCC
Source organism: Streptomyces sp. NBC_01260 (assembly GCF_036226405.1). Classification (NCBI taxonomy): domain Bacteria; kingdom Bacillati; phylum Actinomycetota; class Actinomycetes; order Kitasatosporales; family Streptomycetaceae; genus Streptomyces; species Streptomyces sp. NBC_01260. The sequence goes on from NZ_CP108464.1 coordinate 8,581,371, forward strand.
GCGCCCCTTCGCCGTGACCCGTGCCGGAGCGCACTCCGCTCCGGCGCCACCCCGCACCCTCTCGCTGCTCGCCGCGCGCCCGCTCCGCCTGAACACCCGGGCCCCGGAAGGCGTGGCAGCGCCCGCCGCCTCCCGCTCCGGCAGCCGCCCCGTGGTGGCGGCGCGCTGGCCCGGCACACCGGCTCCGCACCGCAGCGGCCCCGCGCAGCCGTCGCCGGGTCCGTCCGCGGCGGCCCCGGCGACGCCGCAGGTCCAGCGGTCCGCCGCCGCGCACCCCGGCCCCGGACCGGCGGGGCGCGGCGGACGAGGCACCGGCACTCAGGGCTCCGTCCGGCGCGTCCCGGTCGTCCGGCCCGCTCCGCCCCTCCCGGGGACGCACGGGGCGGCCGCCCCGGGAGGGGCCGCCCCGGTACGGACCCTGCCGGTGACCGCCCCGCAGTCGCAGGCGCTCGCGGGCCGCCCCCCGGTCACAGCGGCACCGTCACAGACGCCGGCAGGGACCGTCCCCGTGGTCCGGCCGCGGACCGGTACACCGGGCCCCGCACCGGCGGTGGGCGGGACCGGCCGGGCAGCGCCCGCGGTCCAGCGCGATGTCACCGGCGCCGGTGACGGCTCCGTAACCAACGGCGTACCGGCCAAGGCCGAGCCGGAGCGGCCGGCCGCGACAGCATCCGCCCCCGGCAGGAGCGCGGCCGGGAACGCCGGGATTCCGCAGACCTCCGGGGCCGAACTGGACGAGCTGGCGCGCCGCCTGCTCGACCCCATGGCCCGGCTGCTGCGCACCGAACTGCGGCGCGGCCGGGACCGCACGGGCCGCCCCTACGACGGACGCCGCTGAGAGCACGGAACGGATGACGGACCAATGACAGACAGCATCTTCGCGACCAGCGTGTTCTTCCGGCTCGCGATCGCCGGGAACGACCTGGGTGCCTTCCACACCTGCTCCGGCATGGGCGCCGAAGTCGAGATGGAGAGCTATGCCGAGGGCGGCAACAACGGCTTCACCTGGCAACTGCCCGGACGCGTGACCTGGTCGAACATCACGCTCACCAGGCCGGTCACCGCCGACACGGCGAAGATCGGCCGCTGGCTCGACGAGACGCTGCGGCGGGTGGAGCCCAAGGACGGCGAGATCGTGGCGCTGAAACCGGACCTGACCAGGATCATCAGCTGGCAGGTGTTCGGGATCGTCCCGGTCCGCTGGCAGGGGCCGTCCTTCGATCCCGCCCGGTCGGAGGCCGCGGTGGAGACCCTGGAGATCGCCCATCAGGGGTTGCGCCCTTCCTGACACACCCTCTCCAGCCCTTGGGGAGCCGGGCGGTAGCAGCCTGACCGGCAAGCGGCCCCCGTCACCACGCTCCCGCCCACGTATCCGCACCGGAAAGGAACTCCAGGCATGTCCCCAGCGGCGCGCTCCAGCCGGGCCAGAGCCCAGCTGACCCTGAAGGAGCCCCCGGCCTCGGTCGGCGCGAAACCCGGCGGGACGGTCGCGCAGCTCGACCTCCAGTTCAACCCCTCCACCCTGGAGCTGCGCAAGACCACCGAGTGGCGGCGCTCCCCGTCCCGGATGGCCGGGCAGTCGGCGCTGCCCGAGTTCGTCGGCAGCGGCCCGCGTACGCTGAGCCTCGAAGTGTTCCTGGACGCCACCGCCACCCACGACAACTCCGTGGAGCAGGCGGTGGAGAAGCTGATGAAGGCGTGCGTGCCGACCCCGGCCAGCCTGGGCCGCAAGAAGCCGGCCAGCCCGTGGGTCCGGTTCGAGTGGGGCACCGCGCGGACGACCGCGTTCGACGGGGTGCTGTCGAGCCTGTCGGTGAGCTACACGCTGTTCGATGTGGACGGCAAGCCGCTGCGGGCCACCTGCGCGCTGTCCATCGAGGAGGCGAGCGTCGACCCGGCGGGCCAGAACCCGACGTCCGGTGCGCGCACCGCCCGCAGTACCCACACCGTCGTGGCGGGCGACAGTCTCGCCATGCTGGCCTGGCGGGAGTACGGCGACCCGACGGCCTGGCGCGTCATCGCCGAGGCGAACGGAATCGACGACCCGATGGCGCTCGCGCCCGGCACCGAACTGGTGGTGCCGGCGCTGCGGGACACGGGCAGTGAGGAGGAGCGGTGAGCACAACCGAGGCACAGGGCAGCCGGTCGTTCACGGCGGACCCCGTCGTGGAGACACCCGCCGAACTCCCACAGGTCTGGGCCGCCCAGCTGGTGAGCTGCGTGGTGGACGAGAACGTGGGCCTGCCCGACGCGGCGGTGCTCACCTTTCGCGACCCCGATCACGAGTTCCTGCAGGCGACCGGCATCACCATCGGCACCCCGCTGCGGGTCTCGGTGGTGACCGCTTCCGGGCAGGCGCGCGAGCGGCTGTTCAACGGTGAGGTGACGGCCCTGGAGCTCGACCGGGACGGCACGGGCTCGTTCACGGTGGTGCGCGCCTACTCCAAGGCGCACCGGCTTCAGCGGGGCCGGAAGGTGGTGGCGTACCGGAACATGACGGCGGCGGCGATCGTCCGCAAGGTGGCCGCCGGGGCCGGTCTGGCCTGCGGAACCGTGCAGGCCGCGCCGGTCACCTACCAGCAGCTCTCGCAGGCGAACGTGTCCGACTGGGACTTCCTGCAGTACTTGGCGGGTGAGAGCGGCGCGCAGGTGCGCGTCGACGACAAGGGGCTGCTCCAGTTCACCCGGCCGCAGAAGGCGTCCGGCGCGCCCGCGCCGTCGACCTCGGCCACGCGGAGCCCGATGGTGCTGGAGTACGGCCGCAACCTCCTCGCGCTGCGGGCCTCGCTGTCGGCCGCGGACAGTGCGGCGTCGGTGGAGGTGCGCGGCTGGGACGTCACCACGAAGAGGCCGCTGGTGGCCCGGAATCCGTCGGTTGTCAGTGAGACGGCGACGCCGGGTCTCAGCCCGGCGGCGAGCGCCCGGTTCGGCAAGGCCAAGCTGACCGTCACGGACACCCCGTACCGCACCCAGGCCGAGACCACGGCGGTCGCGGACGCGACGGCCGCGCAGGTCAGCGCGGGCTTCGGAGAACTGGAGGCGGTGGCCGAGGGCAACCCCCGGCTGCGGGCGGGCAAGCCCGTGGCCCTCGGCAACGTCGGGCAGGCGTTCTCGGGCCGGTACACGGCCACGGCCGTGCAGCACGTTCTGGAGCCGCACAACGGGTACCGGACCACGGTGTGGGTCGGCGCCGGCCCCGACCGCTCCCTGACGGGCCTGGTGACCGGTGGGCCGGCCCGTGGCCCCCGTATGCCGGGTCTCGCGATCGGCGTGGTGACGGACGTACGCGAGCCGGACGGGGCCGAGCGCGGTGCGGTTCGGCTGAAGTTCCCCTGGCTGGACGAGAGTTACGTCACCGACTGGGTGCGCACCGTGCAGTGGGGCGGCGTCGGCGGGGGAGGGGTGGTGAGTGCGGAGGTCAACGACGAGGTCCTGGTCGGGTTCGAACAGGGCCTGCTGGACAGCCCGTACGTCATCGGGGGGCTCTACAACGGCGTGGACCAGCCGTCACCCCATGACGTTCCGCTGATCGACAGGACCAGCGGAAAGGTCAACCGCCGCTCGGTGGTGTCGCGTTCGGGGCACCGGGTGGAGCTTCTGGACGCGAGGGCGCCGGGCCCGTCCGGACTGCGGCTGCTGACCGGGGACGAGCGCCTCGAAGTACGCCTCGACGACCGGCGGAACCGGATCGAACTGACGGTGTACGCGGGGCGTGGCCGTCCCCTCACCTCCGTCGTGCTCGACAAGGAAGGCATCACGCTGGACGCGAAGCTGGGCAACGTGAGCGTCCGGGGAAGGCAGGTGGACATCGACGGCGCGGACGGGGTGCGGATCGGCGGCCGTTCGGTGAAGGTCACCGGCGGTTCGGATGTCACCGTCGACGGCGGTCTGCTGGGCGTCCTCAAGGCCCGGCTCATCCGGATCAACTGAGGTCGGCCCGTGTCCACCGCCCGGCCACGGTTCACCTGGCCCGCGCCCAACCCTTCCCACCGACCGAATCCGCGACCGGCCCCCGGGCCCAGGACCTTCCGCAAGGAGTGCCGTATGCCAGCCGCAGCCCGTACCGGCGACCCCACCAGCCACGGCGGCGTGATCGCCACCGCGCCGCCCGGCGCCGCCGCCGCGGTGATGCGGGTGCTGATCGGCGGCCGTCCCGCCGCTGTCGTGGGCAGCCTCCACACCTGCCCGGTCCCGCCGCACGCGCTGCTGGGGCCGGCCAACGTGATCCTGCCCGACCCGGCCGCGCTCGCCGCGGGCATGGTGCTGATCGGCGGGCTGCCGGCCGCACGGGCGGGGGACCGCACGGCGTGCGGCGGGAACATCCTGACCGGAGCCCAGAACGTCCGGATCGGGGGCATGTGATGAACGAGCGGTTCATCGGCCGCGGCTGGGCGTTCCCCCTGCGGGTCGCGCCGACCGGCGGGATCGCCATGGTCGAACGGGAGCGGGAGATCGAGGAGGCGATCCGCCTGGTGCTCGGCACCGCGCCGGGCGAGCGCCCCATGCGCCCCGAGTTCGGCTGCGGCATCCACGACTACGTCTTCGCCCCCGGCAACGGCGCCACCGCCGGACGCCTCGCGCAGCAGACGCGCGAGGCCCTTGAACGGTGGGAGCCGCGCATCGCGGTGGACGACGTGGTGGTCGCCTTCGACGCCGTCGAGGACGGCACCCTCTACATCGACGTGCACTACACCGTGCGTTCCACCAACGACCGGCGCAACCTGGTCTTTCCCTTCTACACGATCCCCTCCGACGAGGAGACCGAGGAATTGGTCGCGGACTGATGGCTCTGGACTTCCCCAACCTGGACGACCGGCGGTTCCAGCAACTCGTCGACGAGGCGAAGCGGTACGTGCAGCAGCGCGCCCCGGAGTGGACCGACCACAACGTCTCCGACCCGGGCGTCACCCTGATCGAGACGTTCGCCTACCTCGTGGACCAGCTGCTGTACCGGCTCAACCGCGTCCCGGACAAGAACTACACCGCGTTCCTCGACCTGTTGGGCATCTGCCTGTTCCCACCGGCCGCGGCCGGCGCCGAGGTCGACTTCTGGCTGTCGGCGCCGCAGCCCGAAACGGTGGCGCTCCCGGCGGGCACCGAGGTGACCACCGTGCGCGGCGAGACCGAGGAAGCCGTGGTGTTCATGACCACGGACGAACTCCGCATCGTCCCGAGCGAGTTGATCCGTCTGGTGGCCGCGCCCCGGACCGGTGAGCAGAGCGACCGGACCAGGACCCTCGCCGAGGGGCTCGACGTGCCCTGCTTCCAGGCGACACCGGAGCCGGGCGACGCGCTGCTGTTCGGTCTGCCGACGCCGGTGCCGCGCTGCGTGGTCGCGGTGCGCGTGGACAGCCGGGTGGAGGGCATCGGTGTCGACCCGCGCCAGCCCCCTCTGGTGTGGGAGGCGTGGGACGGCGGCGGCTGGCGGGAGTGCGAGACAGGCACGGACACCACCGGCGGACTGAACCGTCCCGGCGAGGTCATCGTGTACGTACCGGCCGGGCACACCGCGTCGGTGATCGGCGGGACCCGGGCCGGCTGGCTGCGCTGCCGAGTCACCGAGCCGGAACCGGGCCAGCCCTTCTACTCGGAGTCCCCGACGGTGCGCGAGGCCGCGGTGTTCACCGTGGGCGGCACCATGTACGTCGAGCACGCCGAGACGGTGACCGACGTACCGCTCGGCACCTCGGAAGGGGTCGCGGGACAGACGTTCCGGCTCGGCCGCCCGCCGGTCCTCCTCGACGGCGAACCCCCGGTGGTGGAGGTGTCCTCCGCCGAGGGGTGGCGCCGCTGGGAGGTGGTCGAGCACTTCGGCCGCTCCGGGCCCGCCGACCAGCACGTCCGCGTGGACGCCACCACCGGCGAGTTCACCTTCCCCCCGGTGCTGCGCGAGCCCGACGGCACGCTGCGCCAGTGCGGCGCCGTACCGCCCAAGGGCGCCCAGGTACGGGTGGCCCGCTACCGCACCGGCGGCGGCCCGGCGGGCAACGTCGCACGCGGCGTGATCTCCGTGCTGCGCAGTTCCGTTCCGTACGTGGCGCGGGTCACCAACCGGGAGGCGGCGCGCGGCGGAGTCGCCGGTGAGACCGTCGCCAACGCCAAGCTCCGGGCGCCGGACGCGCTGCGGATGCAGGAGCGCGCGGTGACCGCCGAGGACTACGAGATCATCAGCCGCCGCGCCGCGCCCTCGGTGCGCCGGGTCCGCTGTCTGCCCGCCGCGGACGGCGCGGGCACGGTGCGGGTCCTGGTGGTGCCGGACGCGGTGGCCGACGAGGGCGACCGGCTCCGTTTCGAGCAGCTGATCCCCTCGGACCAGGTGCTCCGAGCGATCACCGCGAGCCTCGACGAGCGACGGCTGATCGGCACCCGCCTCGTGGTGGAGCCGCCGGTCTACCAGGGCGTGACCGTCGTGGCCCGGCTCGCGGCGGCGCCGGGCGACACCGACCGGGTGCGCGACGCCGCGCTCGCCGCGCTGTTCCGGCTCCTCAACCCACTGCACGGCGGTCCGGACGGCACCGGGTGGCCGTTCGGACGGCCGGTGCAGTACGGAGAGGTGTTCGGCGTTCTGCAACGAGCCACCGGCAACGCACTCGTGGAGGAGATCCGGCTGTTCGCCGCCGACCCGACGACTGGGCGCCGCGGCGCACCGTCGGACCGCATCGACGTGGCCGCGGGCGCGCTGGTCTTCTCCTACCAGCACCAGGTGGTCGTGACAGCCATCGAACCGGAGGTACGGGGATGAGCCGCGCCGCCGTACCCGGCCTGCCCAGCAGGTACCCGATCGGCGAACAACTGCCCGCCCTGTACGCCGACGACGACTTCGCGCAGCGGTTCACCGCAGGCCTCGACACCGTGCTCGCCCCGGTGTTCGCGACCCTCGACAACCTGCCCGCCTACTTCGACCCCCGGGTGACTCCGGCCGACTTCCTTGCCTGGCTGGCCTCGTGGGTCGGCGCCGGCGACGACCCACGGTGGCCCGTGGAACTGCGCCGTGAGGCGGTGGTTCACGCGGTGGAGCTGCACCGCTGGCGCGGCACCAGGCGTGGCCTGGTCGAGGGGTTACGGCTCGGGCTCGGCGTGCACGCCGAGGTGACCGGGGACGGCGGTGCGGTGTGGTCGCGCACCTCCGGCGCCGACCTGCCTCCGGAGCCCCCCGCCGAGGTCCTGGTCCGGGTGTGGCCGGGGCGCGAGACGGCGGTGGACGCGGACCGGGTCAACGAGATCGTCCGGGTCATGTGCCCGGTGCACACCGTCTGCCGGGTGGAAGTCCTGCCCGGTCCGCCCGCCGATGAAGGGAGGTGACGCCATGCGCGCGTGTCCCACGTGCGGGGCGTCCAACGGTTCAGCGGACGACTTCTGCGGCAACTGCGGTGCGTACTTGGGCTGGTCGGACACCACACCGGCCCCGGGCACACCCTCGCACGCCCCGGCCTCACCCGAACCCACCCCGGGGGACGCCACCGCGGCGCCCCCCTCAGCACCCGAGGCGGACGAGCACGCTTCCGCGGATCCTCCCCGGACCTCGTCGTTGTACAGCCGGCTGACCGGCCGCAGCGGTGGCGGTGGCGGTGGCGGGGCCAGGGGAGTGAGCGATCCGGATACGGGGGGCGCGCCCCCCGGCGACGCCGAACGCATGCGCACCGACGAGACACCCGCACCCACGTCACCCGAGCCCACGACGTCCACGCCCATGCCGCCCACCGCGCCGTCCGCCGCCACTTCACCGGCCGCCACGCCACCCCCGCCCACGGCGACTCCTGCCCCGCCCGGGTCCGAACGCGCCGAATCCGGGCCGGGGGAGCGGCCACCGCAAGCCCCGGCCGTATCGCCGGTCCCCAGCGCCCCAGACGTGCCGACCACCCGGAGCACGCCGGGCCCCAGGACGCCGGCCGCACCCGCCCCGGAGACGTCGGCACAGGACCCCGTGCTGCCCGTACTCCCCGCGAAGCCGGTCGCTCCGCGCCCCGTCGTGCGGTCCGCGGCGGTGCAGGAGGAGGCGGCGGGGGTGCCCTGCCCGGCCTGCGGCACGCCCAACCTGCCGGACCGCCGGTTCTGCCGACGCTGCGCGGCTCCGCTGAACCCCACCGCCAAGCCCGCCCCGCTTCCGTGGTGGCGGACCGTGTGGCCGTTCCGCCGCCGGGCGCGGTCGAGTTCCGGCCGGGTGGTGCGCGGCCTGGTGATCCTGGCCGTGCTGGTGGCTCTGTGCGCGGGCGGGCTCCTGCTGCTGCCGGCCGGCCGCGCCCTGTTCGAGGACACCCGGGACAAGATGAGCAAGCCCAAGGCGGTGACCCCGGTCGCCATCGCCGCGAGCGCGGAGATTCCCCGGCACCCGGCGAAGAACACGACGGACGGGCTGAGCAACCGCTACTGGGGCGCACCCGGGCCGAAGGCTTCGGTGACCTACACCTTCAGCAAGCCGTTCCGGCTGGTCGACCTGCTCATCACCAATGGGGCGTCCAAGTCTCCGGAGGGCTACGCCCGCGAGGCACGCGCTCTCCAGATGGACCTGGAGGTGACGACGCAGGACGGTGAGAAGCACACGAAGCAGGTCACCCTCAGCGACAAACCGGGCTCACAGACGATCCCCACCGGGATCAGCGACGTGAAGACGGTACGTCTGGTCCTGCACTCGCCCACCGGCCTGACCAAGGGCCGTCACCTGGCCCTGGCGGAGGTGGAGTTCTTCCAGCGGAGCTGACTCGCGGCCAATCGGCGATCCGGCCCGGTCACAGGTGCTGACCGCCGTCGATGACGATGCTGCTGCCGGTGCTGAGCCGCAGGGAGGTGACAGCACCGATCAGTGAACAGGCGACGTCGTCCGGGTCGGCGACCACCGGGAGAGGCGCGGACTCCGCCTGTGCCCGGACGGTGGCTGGATCCCGGCCGGGTACGAAGTTCGTGTCGACGGCTGCCGGGGAGAGGCTGAAGACGCGTATGTGCGGGCCGAGCACGCGCGCGAGGGAGGCGGTCATGACGTCCAGGCCGGCCTTGGCGGCGCAGTAGGCGATGCTGCTGCCCAGCCCGGTGAAGGCCGATATCGAGGAGATGTTGGCGACGGCGGCGTCGCCGGAAGCGCGTAGCAGCGGCGTGAAGGCGCGGATCACCGAGAAGGTGCCGCGCACGTTCAGCGTCAGGACGCGGTCGAAGGCCTCGTCCGTGAGCGCTTCGAGGTCGGCGTGTGACACCTTCTCGGTTACGCCGGCGGAGTTGACGAGCACGTCCACCGAGCCATGGCGGCGGGCGGTCTCCTCGGCGGCTCTGTGGATGGCCGAGGAGTCGTCGAGGGGAATGTGCGCCGAGCTGTGTCCGGTGCCGGGCAGGGTGGCGATGAGTTCCTGTGCGCGGCTGCCGCCCGTGTTGTAGCCGACGACCACGGTGGCCCCGGCCTCGGCGAGGCGTCGCGCGCAGGCGGCCCCGATGCCGCTGCTTCCACCGGTGACCACGGCCACCTTGCCGTCGAGATCGAAGAATCCCAGTCCGCCCGAACGTATTTCAGCCATGAGTACGCCCTTGTCTTGGCTCATTCACGTGAGTTCTCAGCGCAATGGGTCATCGTATCAATTCGATGCTTATCCATGGGGTGCGTTGGCTGTCCGCAGGCGCGAAGTGAAACGGAATATCTTCATCCGGCCGAACGAATACACCACGAAGATGACAAGGGTTTCATTCCGGCCATTTGTTCACCCATTCTCATTCACGTATGAGCAATGTTTATTGATGTTGAAAATGGGCTAGGATCACGGGAAATTTCATACTGCAATCGTGCGTCCGGTCCCGCTGCCGAATACGCGACTGTGAAGGGGGCTCCGTTCGAGGAGATCGCAGGCGAGTCGGATCGATCCGACGAGATCTCCGGCGTCTGCGGCTCCGAAGTCAGCCCTCGGCACAGCGATTGCCTCATCCCCTGGGAGTGTAGTGAGCCTGTCTTCCGCGCAGTCGTACCAATGGACCGGTCGAGTACTGCAGTCGTTGCGCCGTAGCCTTCTCGAACATGACTTCCTCGAAATACTTCCGGCCCTGCTCTCGTCCGAGGCGGAGCCGGGCGCGCGGCACTCGGTGGCGGTCCTCGGCGACAGGGCGAGACCGAAGGTGACCGCGGAGGGCGACGGCCGGGTCTCGGTGGACGGGAAATGGGCGTACCAGTTACCCGTGAGTCACTCGGTGGAAAAGCAGATGGCTCTTGAGCACACCGACCGGGTCTACTGCCTGACGCCGTGTCTGAGACTCCTCATGGACGGAGAGGAGGCGTCGGGCAAGCACCTCTACACGTTCTTCCAGGTGGTCGTCGAGTGGCGGGCCGCGGACGCGGACGAGGCCCTCACCGTCACCGAGAGCATCCTCGGGAGCCTGGCCCGCCATCTGGAGCCGATTCTCCCCGATGGCGCGGGCACGGCAGTCACCCGGCTCCAGGGACTGCGAAGCGGTCCCTACCCCCGAGTCTCCTTCGCGGACGCGCTCAAGCTCGGCGGCCGCAAACCGGACGAGCCGCAGAACAGCGATCTGACCCGCGACGAGGAGCGGACCCTCACCGACAGCTTCGACTCACCCTTCTGGATCCACCGGTACCCACTCGGTGTGCGTGACTCGCTCTATCAGCGAGGTGAGGACGGTCTTCAGGAGACCTACGACCTCATGCTGCCCGCGGGGTACGGCGAACTCGCCACCGGCGGACTGCGGCCGCGGGACAGGAGGGAGATCACCGAACAGTCCCGGCTGCTGGGTGGCGAGCCCAATCCGGTGTACGCCGACTGGAAGGAGCGTTCAGGGATCCAGACGGCCGGTTTCGGTCTCGGCTTCGAACGGCTCGTGCGGTACTGCGCCGGTGCCGACAGCGTCCTGGATCTCCTCGCGGCTCACGATTCCGGACCCAATCGACGCATCGGGGCGCACGAGTAGGCCACCGAGTACCGACCGCCACCGCGCCGGTGAACAGCCGGGCCGGGCGGGTCGGTCGTCACTGGCCCGAGTCGAGTGCGACGGCGGTCGTGTGCCCAGTCGCGACTCGGGACGGATGGGCCCACAGGCCCAGGGCGGTGAGCAGCGGCAGGACGCCTTCACCGAACCAGTAGGCCTCCTCCAGATGAGGCTGACCCGAGAGGACGAACTCGTCGATGCCGAGCCGGTGGAACTCCACGATCCGGGCGGCCACCTCCTGATGGCTGCCCACCAGGGCGGTACCCGCGCCGCCTCGGACCAGGCCGATACCGGCCCACAGATTGGGCGCGATCTCCAGGGCGTCGCTACGTCCGCCGTGCAGCGCGACCATGCGGTGCTGGCCTTCCGATTCGCTGCGGGCCAGACCCTCCTGGACCGAGCGGATCACCTCCGGGGTGAAACCGTCGAGCAGCCGCCGGGCCTCGGCCCACGCCTGCTCGGCGGTGTCCCTGGTGATCACGTGGAGCCGGATGCCGAAACGCACGGGGTCGCGCCCCGCCGGGGCGAGGGCTCGGACGCGGGACAGCTTCTCGGCCACCTGGGCGGGGGGTTCCCCGAAGGTCAGGTAGACATCGCTGTGGCGCGCGGCGACCTGGATGGCGGACGGTGAGGATCCTCCGAAGTAGACGGCCGGAACCGGATCGGGCAGCCGTCCGAGCCTGGCCGCCTCGACCCGCAGATGCGACCCGGTGAAGTCGACGGTCTCGCCCCTCCAGAGCCGTCCGACGATTTCCAGGAACTCACCGCTCCTGACGTAACGGGCTTCCTTGTCGAGGAAGTCGCCATAGGCGCGCTGCTCGTGGCTCTCGCCGCCCGTCACCACGTTCAGGAGCAGCCGGCCCCCGGAGTGACGCTGAAACGTGGCGGCCATCTGGGCGGCAAGCGTCGGGGAGACGAATCCGGGCCGGAACGCGACCAGGAACTTGAGGCGCTCCGTCTCACGCGCCAGCATGGCCGTGGTCAGCCAGGCGTCCTCACACCAGGCACCGGTCGGAGTGAGTGCCCCCTCGAAGCCCAACTGCTCTGCTGCGGAGGAGACTTGGGTGAGGTACTCGATGGTGGCAGGCCGCTGCTCCTCAGCTGTGGCCCCGGCAGGCAGATCATGGCCACCGCCGACGACATGGCGACTGTCGCCGTAGGTGGGCAGGAACCAGTGGAAGGTCAGGCTCACTCAGGTCTCCAGTTCTTCTCGGTGGGTCACGCGAGTCCGTGGCTGGTGGCGCCGGCCGAGGGGCGGGGGCGTCTCCCGCGGGCTCCTTGAGAACCGTCGAAGGCCAGGTCGGCGATGCGGGCGGAGAGAACCGTTCCCCTTTCGAGTCCGGGATCACTGCTGTTCACGCCGCCGGCTCCGATCCCATTCCCGTGACGCCGACGCATTTATTACGCGCCTGCGATGAGGAGCTGATGAGGAAGGGCCATCCTCATGGAATTCGGGCCGTTCATTCTGCGTGCAGTGGAGGTGATCGTGATTCGCGCACGGGCATGGACTGTCCGGATCGCGGCGTCGACAATTGATGTGGGAAGTGCCGTTGCGCTGTCATTGAGCCCCGCGAATCCAAAGGCTGTCAGAATGGAGTCCATGTGGGTAGAGGGCGTCACCGGCCGCGTATCGGCGTGATCGCGGGCAAGGCTCCGTGCTCAGGACATCGAGGGCCTGACGGAGATGACCACCGGCCTGCTCGACGAAGGCGACTTCGACCGGACCCTTCAACGACTCGGCGCCGAGTGACCGAACAGACCCCGTTCCGGAAGATGAGTCAGGCTTTGCCGAGCTGTTCGGCCAGGTCGGCCAGGCCGTCGGCGTGCAGGTCGAACCGGTCCGAGACGGTGGGCGGGTCGCCGACGGGCCGGGCGACGTAGGCGGTGCGCAGCCCCAGGTCCTGTGCACCGCGCAGGTCCCAGGCGTGGGCGGCGACCATCAGCAGCCGCTCCGGAGGTCGTCCGGAGACGGTGACGGCCAATTGGTAGACCGCTGGGTCCGGCTTGTAGGTCCGGGCGTCCTCGGCGGACAGGGCCTGGTGCCAGCGCAGTCCGGCGTGGGCGTTGAGTCCCAGCAGGGCTGTCCGGCTCGCGTTGGAGAGCCCGATCAGCGGGTACCGTTCGGCGAGCAGGGACAGTGCCGCCACGGAGTCGGGCCAGGGCGGGACCCTGGTGCCTGACAGGGCCAGCGCCGCTACGGCAGCCGGGTCGTCGACCCCGGCCGCGTCGGCGACGAGGCGGGCGGCTTCCCGGTCCAGGACGTCACTGGTGAGGTAGGGCCGACTGCCGTCGAGGACGCGGCGCTGCTCGCGGTCGATGTGCCGCTGCCACAGCGACAGGAGTTGCTCGATCCCGGAATCGTCGAGCGACGGGTCGAGAGTGCGGATGCCCGCGCGGATCCCCGCGGGTTCGTCGACGAGCGTGCCGAGCACGTCGAAGACGATGGCATCGATCTCTGGCTCTGACATGAGGTGAGGTCTCCCGGGCGATGCAGGGGCGTGCGGGCGGCTGTTGGCCCAACGCAGCAGGAGGTCCCCTGATTCCCGCCCCGCACGCTCCGGGCAGACGCTCCTGTCGGGCGGGCCCGCATCGCCATCGAACCCGTCCTGAACGACAACGTCGGCCTTCGCCTCCTGGTTGTCACATCCGAGTACGGATCGACGTACTCAGGCTCAGGCGATTGAATGGAAGGCGTCGGCGTTCTCCGAAGCCCATTGCCGAAACGAACGGGCCGGTGTCCCGGTGACCTGCGAAACGGTGTCGCGCACCATCAGCAGCTCGTCGTTCACGTCTCCGCCGGTCACGTCCAGCACTGCTTCCGCGGCTTCGGCGCCGAAGACCGCGGCCATCCGCGCGTGGGCCTCCTCGCGGCTGATCTCGGTGAAGGGGACCTCTCGGCCCAGCGTTGCCGCGATGGCCCCGACCTGCTGGCGGGCGGTGACCGGCGCCGGACCGGTCAAGGCGTACGTGCGCCCCTGATGGCCGGGCTCGGTCAGTGCCACCCGTGCCACCGACGCGATGTCCGCAGGGTGGATGGTCGGCAGCGCGGTGTCCGCGTACGGCGCGCGGACGGTCTCGTGGCCACGGATGGAGTCCGCCCACATGAGGGCGTTCGAGGCGAACTGCGTCGGCCGCAGGATCGTCCAGGCCATGCCGCTTGCCTTGAGCAGTTGCTCCACCGCCAGGTTCTCGCCGGCGGGGCCGAGACGGGGGTGGCTCTGGACGGTGATCGACGACACCAGCACCACGTGCTCCACACCCGCCTGCCGGGCAGCCTTGAGGACGTCGGCGTCCGGGCCCAGACGCGATACGAGAAACAGCGAGTGCACCCCTTCCAGCGCGGACTTCAGCGACGTCGGCTCCGCGAAGTCGCCCTCCACGGCTTCGACCCCTTCAGGGAAGGTCACCCGTGCGGCATTACGGGTGAGTCCTCTGAGCGGACCGGCATCGCGTGCGTGCAGCTCCTTCAGCAGCGCAGTGCCTATGTTTCCGGTGGCTCCGGTCACGAGGATCATGAGCGTGTTTCCCGTCGTCGGCTTGATGAACCAGACGACACGCTAGAACCTCGATCGAACTTCAGGTCAAGGAACCCTTGGCTGCTCACGCTGCTGGGCAGGTGACCTCACGTGTGCGCCGGCGCACCCGGCCCCGAAATGCGCCGACAGCCGCAACGCGCACGCTCTCGCCGAGCCGGCCCGAGCACCGGACGGCCGTTTCCGTTCGGCGGTGGGTGTGCCGCTCCTCGGCGCGGGTACTCGGGACGAAGTCCGGAGGCGGGATGCCCAATGACAGGAGGATGGCCATGGCGGTGCCGAAGACGAGCGTGCTGGTGCTGGACTGCGCGGAGCCGGAGGAACTGGCCGATTTCTACGCCGCGTTGCTCAACGCGGAAGTTCATGTCGGTAACGAGCTCGATATCGTCGAGATCGTGGGCCACAGCGGGGTGCATCTGGCGATCCGCAGGGACCACGGTTACGCGCCGCCCAGCTGGCCGCGGCCCGACGATTCCCAGCAGGCTCATCTGCGGATTCTGGTGGCACGCGAGGACATCGACGAGGCGGAGCGCGAGGCGGTCGGGCTCGGTGCGCGGCCGCTGGACACGAAGAACAACGGGGGCGCCCGTGACACGCGCCTCTATTCCGATCCCGCCGGACATTCCTTCACCCTGGCCACGCACGACCAGTGAGAGTCACGCCCCGCGTGAATGCGTCCAGCTGCCGTGCCGTGCCGGACGCAACCCTGCGAACCCCGCGAGGAACCGCCCCAACGGCCAACCGGCGGCGTTCGTGAACGTATGAATCCACCCACCTGCGAAGGAGCCCTCATGTCCTCCTCGATCGTCGAGACCGTCGATATCAAGGCCCCGGTGGCCATCAGCTGGGCGCTGTGGAGCGATGTGGCCCGGTGGCCCAGGTTCCTGAGCCATGTCCAGCGCGTCGACCCGCTGGACGAGCGTCGCTTCGCCTGGCAGCTCGCCCTGCCGGGTGTCGACAAGGTCTTCGTCGCCGAACTCACCGAAGTCGTACCTGAGGACCGGATCGCCTGGAAGACGACGGAGGGCGTCCACCACGCCGGCGTCGTCACCTTCCACCGGCTGGACGACGAGTCGAGCCGGCTGACTCTGCAGATCGAGTACGACCCCCAGGGCTTCGTGGAGCACTTGGGAGCCCTCACCAACCTTGACTCGGTCCTGGCCAATTACGACCTCGGTGAGTTCCAGAAACTGGCCGAGCGGACTGCGGCGGGCGACTTCTGAGCATCGGGGGACCGTCATCGCCACCGGCACCACCACGTCGACGTCCGACGCGCGGACCGAGGCCCTGGGGAGGGGCGGACCTGTGCCGTGCGCGGCCGGGCCCGGGGGCGCGTACGGGGCGTGACCGGCCTGTACGCTGCGAGCATGCAGCCGTCCGCCCCCTCCTCCCCGTCAGGTTCCGAGCGGCCGGGCCCGGTCGCGGACCCCGCCCGGCGCGGACTCCTGACCGAGCGCATCGCCCGTCAGCTGGAACACGACATCAGGTCCGGAGAGATCGCCGTCGGGACGAAACTCCCCTCGGAGCGTGAGCTCGCCGCCCAGTTCGGCTCCAGCAGGAACGTCGTGCGCGAGGTGCTGCGGCGGCTGGAGGCCCAGCACCTGATCGAAGTCGCCCCGGGGCGGGGTTCCTTCGTCCGTGAGCAGTCCTCGGGGCAGGCCAGGGGGTACGACGCGCTGTACCGGGCGGGCCGTCCCACCGTGCGGCAGCTCATCGAGGCGCGGACCCCGCTGGAGGTCGAGATGGTCCGGCTGGCGACCCAGCGGGCGACGGACGAGGACATCGCGGCCATGCGGACCGCACGGGACGCCCTGGAGTCGGCGACGGATGTCGTCGTCAAGGCGCAGGCCGACATGGACTTCCACGACGCCATCGCGGTGGCGAGCAAGAACCCGGTCCTGCGGATCATGCTGTCCTCGATCAGCGGGATGATGTTTGAGATGATGCTCCGCTCGAACTCCGATCCGTCGATCGGCGAGGCCGGTGTGCCGCACCACCCGGAGATCTTCGAGGCGGTCGAGGCGCGGGACGTGGATCTCGCCTGCGCGCGGATGCGGGAGCACCTGCTGCTGGGGCTGCGCACCTACGGAGCGGATCTCGACCTCCAGGTCGACACGATGGCACGCAACCACATCGAGACGCTGCTCGGCCAGGCCGAGGACCGCCGGGGCGGCGACCGAACCGGCGCATAGCCGAACGGCCGGTTCGGTAGGACTCTCCCTCACCGGACCTTCCTTCAGGGCTGGTCGGCACACCTCTTCTGCTGTTACGGTCCCGTCCCAACCAACTGGTCCTACCAGTTGGGCCAGACAAGTCGAGGTGGTGTGGGCCGGGACGCGTCGCCTACCACCACGGCGCTACGCGACGTGGCACGACACCGCAGAGAGACGAGGGCAAGGATGTCCACGAGCAGCCGGCTCCTGAGCCGGCGAGTCTTCGGCAGGCTGGCGGCAGGGGTCGCGGGCGCCGCCGGAGCGGGGGCGCCCAGCGCCTGTTCGGCCGGGGGCGGGAAGCCCTCGGACGCGAGCACCGACCGGGGCGGCCTGATGGCAGCCGCCACCCTCATCACCGTGCCGGTCGTACTGGCCGCCCTCCTCGGGCAGAAATACCTGGTCGCCGGGCTGACCTCCGGCGCTACCAAGGGCTGAGAAGCCGCTGCCCAGCGGCAGCCGGAGCACAGCCTGCGCACCGGCCCAGGGCTGACCCCCACACCCCCCGACATCCGGAAAGAGAACACACGCATGAAGATCGTCGACGCGAAGGTCGTCGTCACCAGCCCCGGCCGCAACTTCGTCACCCTGAAACTGACGACCGACGACGGCCTCACCGGCCTCGGCGACGCCACCCTGAACGGCAGGGAACTCGCCGTGGTCAGCTACCTCACCGACCACGTGGCGCCGCTGCTCCTCGGCCTCGACCCGCACCGGATCGAGGACACCTGGCAGTCGCTCTACCGGGGCGCCTACTGGCGGCGGGGACCGGTGACGATGGCCGCCATCGCCGCCGTCGACGTGGCACTGTGGGACATCAAGGCCAAGGCCGCGGGGCTCCCGCTCTACCAGCTGCTGGGCGGCGCCAGCCGCGAACGCGTCCGCACCTACGGCCACGCCAACGGCCGGGACATCCCCGAACTCCTCGACTCCGTACGAGCCAGGCTCGCCGAGGGCTACCCCGCCGTGCGCATCCAGTCCGGCATTCCCGGTCTCAAGGCCGTCTACGGGGTGTCCGACACCGACGACGCGGGCGCACCGGTCCTGCACCAGCAGGCGCGCCCCCTGGTGGAGGACTGGGACACCGAGGCCTATCTGCACCACATGCCGGCCGTCTTTGACGCGGTACGTGCCGAGTTCGGCGCCGAACTGCCACTCCTGCACGACGCCCACCACCGGCTCACCCCGATCCAGGCCGCCCGGCTCGGCAAGGACCTGGAGCCCTACCGGCCCTTCTGGCTGGAGGACTGCACACCCGCCGAGAACCAGGAGGCACTACGGCTGGTGCGCCGCAGCACCACCACGCCACTGGCCATCGGTGAGGTCTTCAACACGGTGCACGACTACCAGGCACTGATCACCGAGCAGCTGATCGACTACGTGCGGTCCGCGGTTACCCACTTCGGCGGTGTCACACCGCTGCGCAAGCTCTTCGACTTCGCCGCCCAGTACCAGATCAAGAGCGCCGTGCACGGACCGGAGGACATCTCCCCGGTCGGGATGGCCGCCGCCGTCCACCTCGATCTGGCCGTCCACAACTTCGGCATCCAGGAGTACCCGGGCCACACCCCCCTCACCCAGGAGGTGTTCCGGCACTCCTACACCTTCACGGACGGGTACCTGCACCCGGGCGAGGCCTCCGGAATCGGCGTGGAGCTGGACGAGGAGCTGGCGGCGGCCCACCCGTACGACCCTGCGTATCTGCCGGTCAACCGCCTCCACGACGGGACCGTCCACGACTGGTGATCCTCCACCACCGCCGGGAGCGCACGTCCGGGCATCGGGCGGATGTGGTCCCGCCGCGCGTCCCGGTCCTGCACAATTCGCTGTGTGATCGAAAACGACCCGTACGTGTGGCTGGAAGACGTCGAGGGCGAGCCCGCGCTCGCGTGGGTGGCCGAGAGGAACGCCGAGACGGCGGCCGCGCTGGCCGCCGGCGCCGGGTTCACTGCCCTGAAGGAGGAGCTTCGGGAGGTGCTGGACGCCTCGGACCGCATCCCGTACACCGTGCGTCGCGGTGCGTTCCTCTACAACTTCTGGCGGGACGCCGGGCACGTGCGCGGTCTGTGGCGGCGTACGACGCCGGAGCAGTACCGCAAGGACGCTCCCGAGTGGGAGGTCGTCCTCGACGTCGACGCGCTCGCCGCCGCGGAGGGCGAGAAGTGGGTGTGGGCCGGCGCGCGGGTGCGTCATCCCGGCCACGACCGGGCACTGGTGTGTCTGTCGCGCGACGGTGGCGACGCCGTTGTGGTCCGTGAGTTCGACCTCGCCACCCGGGCCTTCGTCGAGGGCGGCTTCCAGGTGGGAGAGGCGAAGACGCGGATCGGTTGGATCGACGCCGACACCGTCTTCATCGGCACCGACTTCGGGCCGGGCTCGCTGACCGATTCCGGCTACCCGCGGACCGTCCGCAGATGGCGACGTGGCACGCCACCGGAGGAGGCCACCGTGGTGTTCGAGGGCCGGGCGCAGGACGTGGCGGCCGGTGGCTGGCACGACAGCACCCCTGGCTTCGAACGGGACTTCGTCTTCCGGTCGCTGGACTTCCACCACAGCGAGATGCACCTCCTGACCCCCGACGCCTCGCTCGTCAGGATCGACGTCCCGGACGACGCCGACGCCTACGCCCATCGCGAGCATCTGATCGTGAGCCTGAAGTCCGCATGGCTCGGACACCCGGCGGGCTGCCTGCTGGCGTTCGGCTTCGACGCCTTCCTGGCGGGCGACCGTACCGCGGAGGTGCTGTTCGCCCCGGATGAGCGGACGGCCCTGGCCGGACACTCCTGGACCCGCCACCACTTGATCCTGGAGACGATGCGCGACGTGAGCACCCGCATCGAGGTGCTCACCCCGACGCCCGGCGGCGGGTGGGCCCGCAAGCCGCTCGCGGACGTTCCGGCGCTGTCCGCCGTCAGCGTCGTCGACACGGACCCGGACGTCTCCGACGAGTACTTCCTGGATGTGTCGGGGTTCCTCCAGCCATCCACCCTCTACCACGGGGAGATCGGCGCCGGCTCGGAGATCCTCAAGCAGGCTCCGGCCCGCTTCGACACCGAGGGACTGACGGCGGAGCAGTTCTTCGCGGCCTCCGAGGACGGCACGCGGGTGCCGTACTTCGTGATCGGCCCCGACCGTTCCGCCCCCGACTCCGCCCCCGGTCCCGCCCTGCTCTACGGATACGGAGGCTTCGAGGTCTCCCTCACCCCCTTCTACGGCGCGTTGACGGGCCGGGCGTGGCTGGAGCGCGGTGGCACCTACGTGATCGCGAACATCCGAGGCGGTGGCGAGTACGGACCGGACTGGCACCGGGCCGCACTCGGCGCGGACCGGTCACGAGCCTTCGAGGACTTCGCGGCCGTCGCCGCGGACCTCGTCGCGCGGGGCATCACCACCCCGGCCATGCTGGGTGCCGCGGGGGGCAGCAACGGCGGCCTGCTCATGGGCGCGATGCTCACCCGCTGCCCGCACCTGTTCGGCGCGATCGTCGCCCAGGTCCCGCTGCTGGACATGCTCCGCTTCCACGAGCTCCTCGCCGGTGCGTCGTGGACCGCGGAGTACGGCAACCCGGACAACGAGGCCGACCGCCCCCACCTCCGTGCGCTGTCCCCCTACCACCAGCTCACCGCGGACCAGGTCTACCCGCCGGTTCTCCTGACGACCTCCACCCGTGACGACCGCGTCCACCCCGGCCACGCCCGTAAGGCGGCGGCACGGCTGCGCGAACTGGGCCACCGGGTCCTGCTCCACGAGAACACCGGTGGCGGCCACGCGGGCGCCGGCGACAACGAGCAGGCCGCCCACAACAACGCCCTGATGCACACCTTCCTGTGGCAGCACCTCACTCCACCGGTTCGGCCGGCCTCCGGCTGATCGTGAGGGCGTCCGCGGGCACACCCGCGGGCGCCGCCCGATCGGTGTCCGGCTCGATGCCCGCGAGATCCCGGTGCCGGGTCTCCTTGGCGCAGGTGACCGCCAGCACGGTGATGAGCACCGCGGCGATGACGTACAGCGCGATCGGCGTCGAGCTGTCGTAGTCCGCGAGCAGGGCGGTGGCGATGAGCGGGGCCGGTGCGCCGGCCGCGACCGACGAGAACTGTGCGCCGATCGACGCGCCCGAGTACCGCATCCGGGTCGCGAACATCTCGGAGAAGAAGGCCGCCTGAGGCGCGTACATCGCTCCGTGGAAGATGAGCCCGACGGTGACGGCGAGCAGCAGACTCCCAAAGCTGCGGGTGTCGATCAGCGCGAAGAACGGGAACATCCACAGTCCGACCCCGACCGCGCCGACCAGATAGACGGGCCTGCGCCCGACCCGGTCGGACAGGGCGCCCCACATCGGGATAACGGCGAAGTGGACGGCCGAGGCGATGAGCACGGCGTTGAGTGCGGTCTGCTTGCTCAGATCGGCCGCTGTCGTCGCGTAGACGAGGATGAACGCCGTGACGACGTAGTAGCTGATGTTCTCCGCCATCCTGGCGCCCATGGCGATCAGCACATCCCGCCAGTGGTGACGCAGCACGGCCACCACAGGCAGCTTCTCCGTCGCCCCGGCCGCGGCCTTGCGCTCCTCGGCCTGCGCCAGCGCGGCCTTGAACAAGGGCGATTCATCGACGGAGAGACGAATCCACAATCCGACGACGACCAGCACGCCGGAGAGCAGGAAGGGGATACGCCAGCCCCAGGCCTCGAAGGCCGAGTCCGGCATCACCGCGGTGAGCGCGGAGAGCACCCCGGTGGCGAGCAACTGCCCGGCAGGCGCTCCGGTCTGCGGCCACGATGCCCAGAAACCGCGCCGCCCGGCGTCTCCGTGCTCCGACACCAGCAGTACAGCGCCGCCCCATTCACCGCCGAGGGCGAAGCCCTGTACCAGCCGGAGCACGGTGAGCAGCACCGGAGCGGCGGCCCCGACGGTGGCATGGGTCGGCAGCAGCCCGATCGCGAAGGTCGCGCCGCCCATCATCAACAGGCTGAGCACCAGCAGCTTCTTGCGCCCGAGCCGGTCGCCGTAGTGCCCGAAGACCAGGGCGCCGATCGGTCGGGCGGCGAACCCGACGGCGTAGGTGAGGAAGGACAGGAGGGTTCCGACGAGCGGGTCGGAGTCGGGGAAGAACAGCTTGTTGAAGACGAGGGCGGCCGCTGAGCCGTAGAGAAAGAAGTCGTACCACTCAATGGTAGTGCCGATGAGGCTGGCGGCGACGATGCGCGGGAGGTTGGAAGCGCGTGGGGGAGAGGCTGCTGGGGTGGCCATGGGTACCACTTCCGAACGGTGGGTGGGGACGGGTTCCGTGTGTTGCCACACCGTAGGAAGGGGCAGGTCAGAGGCGTATGTGGCGGGACACCATAGTTGGGGTGACGGGTGTGCGTGCGCTCGCTACTGCGAGGTGATCCGCCGCCGATCACGCCGCGCCTGACGGGCCGGGAGAGGGCTGTCCGAGTTGCACGGTTCGCCATATTTCGGTGGGGCGGTACTGACCCCCGCGCTGACGTGGTGCTGACCACGCTGTGTGGCGATCGGGCCGCTCGCGATGGTCTGTGCCCGGAGCGTGTGTGGGTGTCGAGACGGGCTCGGCCGACCGAGCAGCGCCCGCAGCACGGCCAGGATGGAAGCGCTCACCGGCCTTCCTCCGATCGTGGTCAGCGACCTCTTCGGCCATCCACCCCACACCGCCTGTGTGCGGGCTCAGTACGCCCAGAGCGGCTGGGCGGATTGCCTCGAAGCCGCCCAATCCACCGACTGGAGGTGACGCCCGGCACGCGCACGGGCACGTCGCGGTCGCAGGCCGCTCGCGCGTGGCTGGGCGGGTACTCCCCGGAGGTTCCGTCGCACACTCAACTGGACGGTGTGACCGGGGACCACATGCCGAGCCACTGCTCGGCGCCCCAGGCCTCGAACCGCTCTACCTCGGTGAATCCCAGCTTCGCCGCGAGACGCATCGAGCCGACGTTCGCGGTCTGGGTGGCGAGCACCACGGGCTCGCCGGGAAGGACGGCGTCGAACCAGCCGAGTGCCGCCGCGCACGCCTCGGCGGCGTACCCGAATCCCCATGCGCGCGGCAGGAACAGGTAGCCGAGATCGGCCTTCCCGGCGGCAGCCGGGCTACGGTGCCCCGTTGCTCTCCTGAGCAGGATCTGGCCGATCATCGCCCCGTCGAGATCAACGACGAAACTCCCGGGCCACCGCTCGGGTGCCGAGGGCATCTCGCGCTCAAGCTCGTCACGCGGGCGGGGGCCGCCGAGGTAGGTGTGCACCTCCGCCGACGCCAGCAACTCGATGAACGCCGCACGGTCCCGGGCCTCGGGCTCACGGAGTACGAGCCTCTCGGTCCTGATCGGCTCAGGCGGCCAGGCCACGGGTCCCAGATCTTCCATCCGCGCACGCTAACAGGTGGTCAAACCGACCGAACGGGAAACACTCAGCTCCCCGGCGTCACCTCTCAGGGGTGTCGGCACTGGTTACGGGCCCGGCGTGGAGCCGTAACGGCCGACCGCGAGCAATGAACGTTCATTGTGTGGCGGTCGTCTCCAGATGGTCTGCTGTGCGCCGATCAGGGTGCGTCCGGAGTTTCGGCGATGCGCAGCAGCAGTGCGTGCAGGGTGCGGCGCTCCTGCGGGTCGAGTGGGGCGAGGAGTGTGGCGGTGACCTTGGCCCCGTCCTGCTCGCTCTCACCCAGCAGCTTGGTGCCGGCGGGGGCGAGGACGACGATGCGGTTGCGCCGGTCCTTGGGGTCGGGCTGCCGCTGGACGAGACCGAGGCGCTGGAGGTCGTCCACCAGGCTCACGATGGCGCTCGGGTCGTATCCGAGCCGGGTACTCAACTCCCTCTGCAGACAGCCCTCGACGGTGGCGAGGTAGCGCAGAATCGCGTAGTGGCGCAGGCGCAGGCCGTGCTGTTCCAGCTCGGAATTGAACATGCTGCCCGAGCGGAGACCGAGTCGGTAGAGCAGATATCCGGTGTCCGCGTGCAGGCCGCGCATCCAGGGGGCGTCAGTCATGGGAGCCAGCATGACGCAGAACAACTACCGGTGACAACTATTGACGAGAACAATGATTGCTCTTAGCTTCCTTCTCCATGAGTACTGAACTCCCCCTGGACCTCACTGGCAAGGTCGCCGTCGTCACCGGCAGTGGACGCGGCCTCGGCCTTGCCTACGCCACCGCCCTCGCAGCGGCCGGTGCCTGTGTCGTCGTCAACGATCTGGACGCCGAGGTCGCCGAACGGGCCGCCGAGTCGATCGTCGAGGCGGGCGGCCGGGCCGTCGCCGAGGCCGTCGCAGTCGGCACCGCCGAGGCCGCGGACCGCCTCGTGGCCCGCGCGGTCGACTCCTTCGGCCGTCTCGACGTCATGGTCACCAACGCAGGCATCCTGCGTGACCGGGTGCTGTGGAAGATGACCGACGACGACTTCGACGCCGTCGTCACCACCCACCTCCGCGCCACCTTCACCTGTGCCCGAGCCGCCGCCGTCAGGATGCGCGAGCAGGGCGAGGGGGGCAGTCTCGTCCTCGTCGGCTCCCCGGCCGGGCAACGCGGCAACTTCGGGCAGACCAACTACGCCGCCGCCAAGGCAGGAATCGCGGCGATGACCCGTACCTGGTCGATGGAGCTCTCCCGCTCACGGATCACCGTCAACGCCGTGGTCCCCGTCGCCGCCACGTCGATGACCGAGACGGTCCCCGCCTTCGCGCCCTACATCGAGCAGTGGAAGCAGGGCGCGCCGCTGCCGGACTTCCTGCGCAAGGGCGAGGGATTCGGCACTCCCGAGGACTGTGCCGCCCTCGTCCCGTTCCTCGCCTCGGACGCCGCCCGCGACGTCACCGGCCAGTGCATCGGCATCGGCGGCGACCGGCTCACCCTCTGGTCCCATCCGCAGGAGGTCGCCGTCGCGTACGCCGACGGCGGCTGGAGTCCGCGGACCATCGCCGACAGCTGGCACGGTTCGGTGGGGCGCGAACCGCAGAGCGTCGGCATCCCCGCCCCGCAGGTCCCCTCGGAGGCCGGGGCGTGAAGGAGATGAATCTCGACCGCCTGACCGCGATCGATGTCCACACGCACGCAGAGGTCTCCACGAAGGGCAGATCCTCCCTCCCGGAGGATCTGCACGAGGCATCGAGCGGCTACTTCAAGGTCGAGGGCAGCCGGAAGCCGACGCTCCCCGAGCTGGCCGCCCACTACCGGGAGCGGCAGATGGCCGCCGTCGTCTTCACCGTCGACGCGGAACACGCCACCGGCACCGCGCCCGTACCCAACGAAGAGGTCGCCGAGGCCGCCGCGGCCAACCCGGACGTCCTCATCCCCTTCGCCTCCATCGACCCCTTCCGGGGGAAGGCCGGGATCCGCGAGGCGCGACGGCTGGTCGAGGAGTACGGGGTCAAGGGGTTCAAGTTCCACCCCAGCATCCAGGGTTTCTTCCCCAACGACCGGATGGCGTACGGGCTGTACGAGGTCATCCAGGAGACCGGGACCATCGCGCTCTTCCACACCGGCCAGACCGGCATCGGCGCAGGCGTCCCCGGAGGAGGCGGCATCCGCCTCAAGTACTCCAACCCGCTGTACGTGGACGACGTCGCCGCGGACTTCCCGTACCTCAAGATCATCCTGGCGCACCCCTCCTTCCCCTGGCAGGACGAGGCCCTCGCCGTCGCCACCCACAAGCCCGGGGTCCACATCGACCTCTCTGGATGGTCGCCCAAGTACTTTCCGCCGCAACTCATCCAGTACGCCAACACGCTGTTGCAGGACAAGGTGCTCTTCGGTTCCGACTACCCGGTGCTCAGCCCGGACCGCTGGCTCGCCGACTTCGAGAAGCTGCCCATCAAGGACAGCGTCCGGCCCAAGATCCTCAAGGACAACGCCGCCCGGCTCCTCGGACTCCTCTCCTGAAGGAGCGTCATATGCGTAACGAGGGCATCGGATCCTGGCCCGCCCGGCGGGCCAGGAAGACACCCCATCGCACCGCACTCGTCCACGGTTCCCACCGCCTCAGCTACGCCGGCCTGCACGAGCGCAGCACCAGGCTCGCGCAGGCGTTGCGCGCCGCCGGCGTCCGGCGCGGCGACCGGGTCGCGTACCTCGGCCCCAACCACCCCGCCTACCTCGAAACCCTCTTCGCCGCAGGCCTGCTGGGGGCCGTCTTCGTCCCTCTCAACACCCGTCTGGCCGCCCCCGAGATCGCCTACCAGCTGCGCGACAGCGGCACCTGCGCACTGCTCCACGCGCCCGAGTGCGCCGCTCTCGTCCCACGCGACGCACTGCGTACGGCGGTGGAGATCGGCCCCGGATACGAGGAGCTGCTCGCCGGAGCCGACGCCGCGCCGATCGACGAGGTGGTCGCCCCGGACGACCTCTGCCTGATCATGTACACCTCGGGCACCACCGGGAGTCCCAAGGGCGTCATGCTCACCCATGCCAACCTCGTCTGGAACGCGTTCAACGTCCTGGTCGACCACGACCTCACCGCCGACGAACGCGCCCTGGTCAGTGCCCCGTTGTTTCACACGGCGGCACTCAACATGCTGACCCTGCCGGTCCTGCTCAAGGGCGGCACCTGTGTGCTGGTCGGCTCCTTCGATCCGGCCGAGACCCTGGAGCTGATCGACGAGCACCGCATCACGTTCATGTTCGGCGTCCCCACCATGTACGACCTGATGGCCCGCCAGCCCGGCTGGGACGGCGCCGACCTCTCCTCGCTGCGGCTGCTCAACTGTGGCGGCGCCCCGGTGCCGACCCCTCTCATCCGCACCTATCAGTCCCGCGGCCTCACCTTCCTCCAGGGCTACGGAATGACCGAGGCGGCCCCGGGAACGCTCTTCCTCGACGCAGAACACGCGACGAGCAAGGCCGGATCGGCCGGTGTCCCGCACTTCTTCAGCGATGTGCGGGTGCTCGGCCCTGACGAATGCCCCACGCGCCCCGGCGCACTGGGCGAGGTCGTGGTCCGCGGCCCGCACGTTGCCGCCGGCTACTGGGGGCTGCCGGAGGAGTCCGCCGAGGCCTTCCGTGACGGCTGGTTCCACAGCGGGGACGCAGCCCGCGTGGACGAGGACGGCTATGTCACCATCGCCGACCGCATCAAGGACATGTACATCTCCGGGGGAGAGAACGTCTCCTCCGCCGAGGTCGAACTCGCCCTGCTGGCCCACCCCGATGTGGCGGAATGCGCGGTGATCGCCGTCCCGGACGAGAAATGGGGCGAGGTCGGCCGGGCAGTCTTCGTCGCCCGGGAAGGCAGCGAGCCCGACCCCCAGGAGGTGCTGGCCTCACTGGCCGGAGTACTCGCCAGATACAAGATCCCCAAATCGGCGGTACGGGTGGGACAGCTGCCGCGTAACGCCTCGGGGAAGCTCCTGAAGGCCAAAGTCCGTGCTCAGTACGGAAACTGACAACCAGACAAGGAACTCAGCCATCATGACCGTCACCGTCAACGGGATGGATGAACTCAAATCCCTCGCCGGGTCCGAGCTGGGCACCAGCGACTGGATCGACATCACCCAGGACCGGATCAACGGCTTCGCCGACGCGACCGAGGACCATCAGTGGATCCACACCGACCCCGAGCGCGCCGCCGCCGGCCCCTTCGGCGCCCCCATTGCCCATGGGTATCTGACGCTGTCGCTGTTCATCCCGCTCTTCACAGGGCTGTTGGACGTCCAGGGCGTCAGTACCAAGGTCAACTACGGCCTCAACAAGGTCCGTTTCCCCGCGCCGGTTCCTGTGGGATCGCGCATACGCCTCGTGGCGCGCCTCACGGCGGTCGACGAGGTCTCCGGGGGACTGCAGATCACCGTGGACGGGACGGTCGAGATCGAGGGCGGGACGAAGCCGGCTGCCGTGCTGCAGAGCCTGTCCCGCTTCTACGCCTGAACCGTCCGTCCGGGCTCGCGCATTGGATTCCGGTCGCGGGCGCCGGTGGTCTCTGCCAGGGAGATGCCGGCTCTGCGACGAGACCGATCTGATCCCTTTCGGCTGGCCCGAAGAGAGTTCTTCAACAAGAACTGCGAGTGATCGCCGAGTTGTGGCCGGGCGCGTCCGCGCTCCCGGCCACAGCCCAGGGCCTCGGCCGCCGGCGGACCTCGGCCAGCAGGCTGCAGCTGCCGGACGGCGGGCGGAAGGAAGCCACGCCCTCCGTGTGGCTGTGGAACGCACGCCCGCCACCCGGGCCGGCGGGGTCGGCCTTCCACGGACCGCGTCCGCGGGGCGGGCCCCGGAAGCTGCCGGGTCGCCTCGCGGTTCGCGGGGACGACTGCCTCGTAGCCGAGGCTCCGGACTCGCGTCCGCCAGGAGGCATCGGTCCCGCCTGGTCATGCAGGGTGGCGTTTGTCGTGCATCAGCTGGTGCTGTCAGCCGGTCTCGTCGAAGGGCGCGCCGGTGGACAGGGACGGGTCGAGCAGTCCGGCGCTGAGTTCGGTCACGGGCTGGAGGGCGGCCCGGGGGATGCCGAGTTGCCGGCGGGCTCGGTGGACGGCGGCGAGCTGACAGGCGGCCGTAGATCCCCAGTCGAAGAACGAGAGGGCCTGCTCCGGGGTGGCCAGGACACGGGTGCAGGTGTGGCCAGTGACCGGATCGGGCCGTGCGGGGCCAATCTCGGTGAGTGCTGCGGCGTAGCGCAGGTACCCGCGCTGTGCTGGGGGATCGGTGACGTGTCCGAGGAGCAGCGGAGCCCCGAGCCGGGCTGCTGCTTCCTCATCAACTTCTCGGCGCAGGGTGGACACGAGGTCGCCCTGGTCCTGTTCCTCGGGAGTTCCGCCGGGAAGGGTGGCCACTCCGGTGTCGGGTTCGAGGAGGACGAGAACGCGACCGTCCGGCGCGAACAGCCACGCCCAGACCTGGTTGACAGTGAGCCCCTGCGGCGCCGCGCCGTCGTGCCACGGGTAGCGGTAGGTGGGGCGAGCTGTCCGCAGGACCGCGAGGCGGTCCAGGACGGTGGGTGCGATCGGCAGACCGTTCTCCAGAAGCACGGGGCCGGCCGCGTTGATGCGGGCGCGCAGTGCGGACAGGGCGCGGCGGGCGTCGGCCGGGGAAAGCAGGTCGGGCAGCCGAGAGGGCTCGACGAAGTCGATTCCTGTGATCTCGCTCGGAGGCAGGCGGATCCCGGCGATCCGGTCGTCGTCCCAGATGCCGCCGTCGAAGACGTGCAGGATCTCACCGGGAAACCGCATGGGCGCGGGTGCGTCGGCGCTGTCGGCGCTGACCCAGTCGACGGCCAGACCCTGATCGACGACAGCGGTGACGCCGAGCTCCTCCATCAACTCGCGGGCGGCGCCGTGGGCGGGGGACTCGCCCTCGTCAACGGCACCTCCCGGCAGGAGACAGGTGGCGCGATAGTCGACGTACTGGATCAGAACGTGCCCGAACTTGTTGGTGATCAGCACGGAGGTTCCGGCCCACAGTGCGGCGGAGGCCCGCAGCGCTCCGTATTCCTCGTCGGTCATCGAGGGGCCGGGCAGCTCGTCGGGGGCAGAGGGCGTCGTCATGGTTGTCCGATCCGCAATGGGGCGAACGAGCGGATGAAAGAGACCGGCGGCGAGGCGGTCAGGGGGTTGGCCGACGGGTGTCGCCCGGTACGGGTCCGGGCATGAGGCGCGTGAAGCACTCCGTCTGGATGATCTTGTGACGGGATACTTCGGGCACGCGGGCGAGGATGCCGGGCAGGGACTGCTCGCGGGCGGCTGCGCCTTGATGGGCGAGGATCGCACGCCACTTGGTCGCGGCCCACGGGGAGACATCGACGACCGTGGTCACATACGTGTCCGGGACGCTGAGAGTGAGCCGCCACACGGCCCGTCAGCTCCTGGAGTCGCGGACCTGTGTGTGGCAAAGGGCCCGGCCCTTCCGCATACCGGGAAACGACTCGCGGATTCCGCGGCGGAGCGAACACCGGCCGGAGCTCTTGCCGGGCCGTGGGCCCCGTCATGACGGGTTGCCCAGGAGAGCAGCCGCGCCCGCGTTCAGAAGCTGCTTGCCGGCCCGCCGCCCGGTGCGGGCAGGGTGGGTGTCGGGACCGGACGCGATCGTGCGGATCGGGGTGCCGCCGGCCGGGTCGAGGACGACGGCGTGCACGGTCACGCTCTCGGCTGCGGGGTCGTGGACGGCATGGACGGACGCGGCGGTCAAACAGTCGCCGTGCAGGGTGGCGAGCGCAGCGCGCTCGGCGTCCAGCACGATGCGGGTCGGGTGATGAGTGAGCGGGGCCAGCAGGTTTGCGGTGGTGGGGTCGTCGCTGCGGTGCTCGATGACGATGACCCCCGCGCCCGAGGCGGGCAGCCATTGGGTTGGATCAAGGATCTGCGAGGCGCGCTCGGCAAGACCAAGGCGGCGCAGTCCGGCCAGTGCGGCGATCATGACGTCGACCCCGAGGGTTCCGGAATCGAGGCCGGACAGCCTGCTGTCCGCGTTCCCTCTGATCGCAACCGGTTCCAGCTCGGGGTACAGGGTGCGCAGGAGCGCTGCCCTTCGGGGTGCGCTGGTGCCGACCCGGGTGCCGGGCGGCAGGTCGGCGAGTGTGGCCGGCGAGTGCCCGGAGGGGAGAACGAGGACATCGCGGGCGTCCTCACGGGGCAGGACCGCACCGACCGTGATGTCCGGTGCCCGGTCGTGCGGGCTGGGCAGATCCTTCGCGCAGGAGATGGTGGCCTCGACCCGGCCGTCCAGGAGACGGGTGTCGGCGGACCGGGTGAAGGCGCCCTTCCCGTCGGTGTGGCTGAGCGGGTCGCGGTGCCGGTCGCCCTCGGAGACGATGGTGACGATCTCCAGGCAGATCCCGGGGTGACGACTGCGAAAGAGTTCGGCGAAGTGCGCGGTCTGCTCCATGGCCATGGGGCTGGGCCGGGTGCCCAGCCGTACCGGCCGGGTCGTGAACGTACTGGTCATGTGGTGTGATCCGGCTCTCGAGATGGGTCGGTTGGTGGTGTGCAGAAGGGCAGGGGCCGCCTTCAGGGCCTGGTAGGGGTGTATTCGGTGGTGTCGATGCCGTGCCCGCTCCGGTGCAGCCAGGTATTCGCGGCGTCGTGGTGGTCGACGGCCCGGCGCCGCCGGTGGGCCCGCACGGCCTCGCCGCGCCTGGCGTCACCGGGGTACTCCCGGCCGGCCTCCATCCAGTCGTGGATGCCACACGCTCGACGCGAAGCACCAGGTGGTGGAAGTGGGCGTCGAGCTCCTGAAGGGGGCCGAACCGCTCGTCGGTGTAGCCCTCGTCGAGAATGGTCATGGGTGCAAGGACGGGGCCGTCCGTGTGAGTTCCACGACGGAGAGCACCGGGATCACCATCGAGCTGATCGAGCTGCCGGTCACGCCGGCGCTCTGCCCGATCAAGGACGTCCGGAAATTGCGATGCCGCCACAGCGGCGTTTCGACAGGTGCAGAGGAGTCAGCGGAGGAGGTCACGCAGTACCTCCTCCGCCTCGTCCATGCGGGCGCACAGCACACCCAGTGCCTCGTGGCGGGCGCGCCCGTACGCCTCCAATTGAGGGGTGACCGCGGCCGGGGCGTCGAGTGGTTCGGAGAGCGGGTACACCGAGCACGCCAGATAGCCCGCCGCGACCCGTGGCACCGTCAGGAGGTCCTTGACCGGCATGGCCGGGTTGGCCTCCCGGTAGGCGGCGACGGCCGTGGCCAGGCCGGTGGGCCAGCCCGGGGTACTCAGGACCGTACGCGGATCGAGCACAATGCGCCCCAGCTCCCACATCGGGCTGCGGTGCGCCGGCGGCCGGAAGTCGATGACCGCGGCGACCTTCTCGTTTTCCAGCATCAGGTTGAGGGAGGAGAGGTCGCCGTGGACGACCTGCGTGGCGAGGGTCGAGGGGAGCGCATCGAGCATGGACGCCGCGGCGGGGAGCCCATCCAGCCGTTCCCGGGCGGTGTCCCTCGCCCATGCTCCGAAGGCGGAACGCGGGGCCTGTTTTGCATAGCGGGCGAGCAGCCGTTCCAGCCGCTGCCTGCCTCGTGCGACGTCGCAGACCTCGCGGGACGGGGTGCGGCGGGGCGGCCCGTCCGGATGCCGCGCGAGCGTGCGGTGCAGTCGGCCCACGGTCTCGCCGACGGAGGCCCACCGCTCGCCGTACAGACCGCTGTCCGCTGTCTCGGCGCCTTCGGCGAACGCGGTGACGGACACCGAGAACCCGCCATCTGTGGCGAGCGGATCGCCGCCCTGGGTACGGCGCAGTCCCGGCACCGGGACCCCGCCGAGCGCGGCGAACTCGGCCAGCTCGAGGGCGCGCCGTTCGGCGTCCAGATCTGTGTTCTCCGGATATGCCTTCACGAACCACCGACGGCCGTCGGTGGCCTGGGCCACGTAGTTGCACGTGGCGGTCCCGGACGGTCCTTCGCAGACGTCGGTCGGGAGGATGCGGTAGTGCAGCGCCAGGACTCCCGCCACGACCGTGACGCCGGACCGAGTGCTCATCGCCGCCCCTGCGGCCTGCCGAGGCCGTTCAGCAGCCGGCCCGGACGGCGGGCGGTCGGCCGGGGGATGCTCGGCCGCGTGCCGGCGGATCAGGTCACCGAGGCCGGGGCTCAGGCGCAGCCGGTCCAGCATGTCGGGGGTGAACCACCGCAGGAGGACACCTTCTTGCAGGTCCACCGTGTCGGGGTGCCCGTTCCAGCGTGCCGTGTAGACCTTGATCGGTACCGCGAGGCCGTCGACGCTCGTCGCCTCCTCCACCGCGTACGGCGTCAGGCCGACAGGTCCAAGACCGGGGGCCTCCTCGGCGAGCTCCCGCCGCACAGTTCCCTCCAGGCACCGGTCACCGCTCTCGCGGCCGCCGCCAAGCAGGGCGAACACCCCCGGCTCCCAGATGCCCTCACGCATATCCCTCAGATGAAGCAGGTAGCGGCCGTAGCCGTCGTAGACCAGGGCTGACGCGTTCACGGGCTCGGGCTGCCCGTCGAGCCCAGCGGCTTCGGCGTCCAGCAGCTTGGCGCGCAGCGTCGGGGACCTGACGTCGGCGAACGCAAGCCACTGGGCACCCGAGACCTCTTCGTCCTGCAGCCGGAGCGGCGGCAGCTGCTCGGTGCTGACGTAGAAGGCGAAGCGGAAGTCGAAGTGCTGGTGGCTCGGCTCGCCCTTGGCCGGATCGGCGTCGATACCGTGGACGTCGATGTCGACCGGCGTGCCCAGGAACTGCGGGGTCAGGCACAGGTCCCCGGGCCGGATCCCCGTTTCCTCGGACACTTCGCGCAGGGCCGTGGCCAGGAGGCTCCGGTCCGCCTCGCCGTGGCCGCCCGGCGCGAGCAACAGCCCCGTGGCCTTGTGGCCGATGTGCAGTACACGCCGGTGGCGGTCGATGACGACCGCGCTGCAGGTGACGTGGCCGGGCAGAGTCGCGCGACTGGACGGGTCGTCAGGGCCGTCCAGGACGGCCGTCAGCCCGGCCAGGGACTCTCGCTCCTGCGGATGCCGAGCCAGATACGTCTCGGCGGCCGCGCGGATGTGGGAGCGGGTGACCGGCACGTCAACACCTCGGGGAAGCATGGAAGGACTGACGGACGGGGCGGCGGAGTACGTGGTGGTCGTGGGCGCGGCCGGAGCTCCTGAAGTGGTTCCGGCGCCCCTCATGCGCGGGTTCCGTACTTTTCGTCGTCCGCCTCGGAGGTGACCTGATAGGACAGCAACTGCTGGAACAGGCCGTCTTGTTCGGCCAGGTCCTTGTACGTGCCCTCTTGCACGACCCTGCCCTCGTCGAGGACCACGATCCGGTCGGCGACGGCCACGTTCGTGATCCGGTGTGTCACCAGCAACACCACGCGGTCCCGGGCCAGGTCCCGCAGCCGCTGGAAAATCCTGTACTCGGCGCGCGGATCAAGGTTCGCGGTCGGCTCATCGAGGACCAGCAGCCCGGCCTCGCGGAAGAACGCCCGCGCGAGGGCGACGCGCTGCCACTGGCCCCCGCTCAGCTCCTCCCCGTTCAGCCACTCGCGGGCAAGGAGGGTGTCCAGGCCGGCGCCGAGCTTGTCGACGACCTCGTCGGCGTCGGCGGCCTCGCACGCTTCACGTACCGCCGCGTCACCGCGGGCCGTGGGCTGCCCCTGAGTCACGTTCTCGCGCACCGTCAGCGGCCAGTGCGCATAGTCCTGTGGCACCAGAGCGACCTGTTGCCACAGCGCCTGCGGATCGGCGTCGTCGGTGGGGACACCGTCCCACAGCACCTGCCCGCCCGTGGGCAAGTACAGACCGCTGACCAGCTTCGACAAGGTCGACTTCCCCGAGCCGTTGAAGCCCACCAATGCGGTGACCTCGCCGCGGCGCAGGGTGAGCGAGACGTCGGACAGTGCGTCCTGGTCCTTCCCGGCGTAGCGGTGCGAGACCGACTTGATCTCGATCTCGCTCGGCGGCTTCGGACGGTGCTCGCCGCGGCGCATGGTGTATCCGCCGGCCAGGTCGAGGAATCTGCTCCAGTCGTCCATGTAGAGGCCCGTGCGCACGGCACGGGCCCCGACGGCGACCAGGCCGCGTACCGACTGGCCCACCGTCTGCAGAGCGAAGACAGCCGTCGCGGCGTGCCCGACGTTGATACGGCCGGTGGCCAGCAGCCATACCACCGCCGCCCAGACCACGGCCGATCCGAGGCCGCCGCACAGCGCGCCGACCAGCGACATGCGGGCGCCCTTGTCGGCCGCGGTGCGGTCCTCGCGGTTGATCCGGGCGACCGTCTGCCGGTACCGGCCGGACAGGAAGTCGGCCATGGTGCCGGCGCGGATCTGGTCGGCTGCCTCGCGGGTGAAGATGTGCCAACGCAGCACCGACAACATGCGGTTGTCGCCGTTGCTGCGGAGATTGGCCAGGTAGCGGACCCGGGCGGCGCTGATCTGGGCGAGGGCCTGCGGCAGGCTGGCCGCGACGAGGAGAGGAAGGAGTACCCAGCTCACTCCGGCGAGGACGATGGCGCCGGCGAGGAAGGAGGCGGCCGAGGCGATCAGGTCCTGGCCCTCGTTGATCAGGTCGCCGGTGACCTGCGCTCCGCGGTCGGCGGCTTCCCGGTCGCGGTTGAAGTCGGGGTCGTCGTAGGCGGACAGCTCCACCGTGGCGCAGCCGGTGAGCAGCATCTGCTCGGCTTCGCGCGACATGAGTGGGCTCAGTCGCAAGGAGAGCCAGCTGACGGTGATCCCCAGCAGTGCCCGCACTCCGGACGCGGTGGCCAGCAGGGCCACGGACGGCCATGCCTGCAGGAGTCGGTGGTAGACGTCTCCGCTGGTCAGCAGCGCGGTGAGGGTGCCGCTGATCGCGATCAGGCCCAGGGCCTGCATCACGCCGGCGACCGCCTGGCACAGCAGGAGGCCGGTGGTGGCCCGTCGGTCGACGCGCCAGGCGAGTGCCAGCGACCGCCGGACCAACTGGGGCAGGCGCCGGGCCATGTCACGCATCCGGATGGAGCGTCCGGCCGCTTCGCGGCTGCCTGTCAGGTCCACGTACCGCATCTCCGGCGCGGCAGAGGACGAAGAGGGTGCCGTCGAGCTGTCGCACGGCTCGGGTTCAGGGCAGACGTCCGGCTGGTCCTTCGGGCCGGCAGGCGGTGTCGCGGATGGCGGCAGCAGGGGGGTGGCGCGCGGCCCTGGGACACTGTCGGCTGATGCACCGGTGGGCTCGCTCATGCCGCCCGTCCCAGATCCGGTCGTGCTGAGCGGTGAGCGACGGCGTCATAGGCCGCCGCGTCGAGGGCGGGACGGGCTGTGGTGGGCTGCCGCTGTTCGAGTCCAAGAGGCTGATGCACGCGAGTGAGTACAGGATTCATGGCGTCCTCCAGATGAGCGCGTGAGGGGTACTGGTGCTCCATGAACGCCCCGCAGTGGTCCGTGACGGGCTTTGCGGGGTCGGATCGGTCATGGGGCGCAAGGCTCTGTGGCCGCAGCGGCGGGAGAGCCGCTGTCTGTGGGCCGGTGGTTGGATCGGGTCAGGGGCGGGCTCAACGTCGTCCCCTTTGCTGGTCGCGGCTCGGTCGAAGGTATTAACGACGTAGCCGGAATTTCGAACACACGTCTTTCGGTCGGGCCGGGTTCGTGGCGTTGAGCGGTTCGCGACGCGTGTGTATTACATGGACCCTTGGTGGGCAAGAGCGTTGCGGTGAGGGCCGGTTGGCCGAAACGCTGGTGTTGCGCAGGTCGGGCCGCCGTGCCCTCGATCATCCGATTTCACCCCGACTGCCCGCCGGAAGCGCTGCTGCGACTGGACGACTTCAGCCACCTGATCGTCACCTGGCACTACAGTCAATCCTCGCGCAATGACGTCGCGCATCACGCCCGCAGGCCACGCAACGACCCCCGCTGGCCCCCATCCGGCACACACGCACACCGAAACCACCGGCGCCCCAACCAACTCGCCGTCAGCTTTCCCAGACTGATCGAGATCAAAGGGCTGGACCTCTACGTCACAGACCTCGATGCAGTCGACGGGACCCAGTCATCGACGTCGGCCCCTACTTCCAGCAGATGGGACCTCGCGGAGAGATTCGGCAACCCGACTGGCCCGCCGAAATGCTCACGAACTACTGGGCCGACGCCAACGAGCGATAGCCCACGGCAGAAGCGAGACTCGGGCTGGCCCCTGGCCGGACTCAGCTCAGCAGGCGTTCGGATCCGCTTGAAGGATCTGCGCACTCCAGGTGCCCACTACAGGACTGCGCGGGTGGAAGACGTTCGGCTGCACCGGGTCGCACGTCACCAGGCACCACTTGAGTGACATGCTGCGGGGCCCGTCACGCAAGTCCACCTGCAGCAGCAGCCCGGTCCGGCCTCGGCGGCGGGCTCTGTGGATCAGATAGCGAGAACGCCATTTCAACCGGCCGTCGAAGTCGCTATTCACCTGCACCGCAACATCCCCCACCCTCCCCCCATTCTGTCACCCCACCAAGTCCCCAGACGCCTCAGGCTGGCACGGACAGGCGAGATCCGGTGAGAGATACGACCGGCAGAGCGTGAGGGCAGAAGTCTGCCGGAGATCAACGGTGACACGGCCCTCAGGCTAACGGGAAGTCAGCCCGCTGAACGGACCTGTTCGAGGGCTGTGGAGCCTCGGAAGGCGCCGGGCTCGCGGACCAGGACTTCCAGGTAGTGGTCCAGATCCAGACGGACCGCGCCCTTCGCCATCAGCCGTTCGTGCCGCGCCACTTCCACGTTCTGGTCCTAAACCACCAGATGGGAAGCGTGCAGCACGACTCGCACGCGTTTGCCGATCAGCCGGATCGGAACGAGTAGCGGTTGGTACGGACCGGGATCAGTCCGTAGCGGCCGACCCGCCGGGTGAACAGACGCCCCGTCTCGAACGGTTTCTCGGGCAACGGCATCAGCAGCGGCTGTTCGCGTGCGAAGTACTCCGCGACCCGTCTTGGCCCCTGGACCCGATGCGCCGGGCGTCGTCCTGCCGGCCCCACTGCTCGACCATCTCGTCCAGCTCGGCGAGCGAGGAGACCTCGGGGACGGGAACGAAGTGGCGAAGACCGCGACCGTCTACCTGGCCGGACTCCACATCGCCGGCATCTTCCTCGGGCCGCACGCTGATCGCCACGAGATCGATCAGCCCCAGGTGAGCGGGTCGAGATGGAGGTAGAAGCGCAGGCGTTCGTCGTCTAGGGCGATGCCGTACCTCTCGGCGAACGCCCTGTCAGCCGCCCGCCCCTGCTCCTCGTCTGCCCATGTCTCTCGCGCGTTGGCGAGCAGTAGCGCCAAGTCGGCGTAGCGGTCGGCCAGTCCGAGGCGGCCCAGGTCGATAAAACCTGACACGTCCAGGGTCCGCGGATCGAGGATGATATTGGGCAGGCACAGGTCCCCGTGGCAGACGACTGTGTCGGCAGCTTCCTGTTCCCGTCGCCGCGGGACCTGCTGGGCGAGGCGGTCCAGCAGCTCCGCAGCGGGCGTGTGCTGCTGCTCAACGGGAAGGAACTCCGGGTTGACGGCGTCACGGGCCACGACGTCGCGCGCCACGGCGACCATAGAGTCCAGGCCCCGGCGGAATGGGCACTGCGACACGGGCACCTGGTGCAGCCGGCGGACCGCGTCCGTGATGCGTTCCCAGGCGTTCCGCAGGTCGTCAGTGGACACCTGATCAGCAGGTATGCCGGAGACGGCTCTGGTCACCAGACAGGCGCCCACCTCACCGGAGTGCCAGTCGAGCGCTCGAGGACCAGGTACGCCCTGATCGTTCAGCCATGCGACCCGGTCGCGCTCGGCCTTCAGGTCGGCTGCATCCGCAGCAGGCACGCACTTGGCATACCGGGTGGCGTCCGCGCTGCGAAAGACGGCTGCTCCCGATTCGCCCACGGCGACGGGCAACCAGGCGCTGTCGTCCACGCCGAGCAGCACCGGCGATACGGTCCAGGGTTCGGGGCGATCGCTCATGGCCTCCACTCTAACTAGCGACAACGTGACCGAGGCCGAGACCGTTGAGAGGTCTGAGGCGACGCCGTCGAAGTCTGTGGACGACCGGCTGACTGACGAGCTGGTGGGCCGGGCTCAGGCCGATGGCCTCCAGCTCAGCGATCTCAGCAGCCGTTGCCGGCGGTCGGAGTGCTTCGTGGTCCGCCGGTGAATGGGCAGCCAGCCATGACTCGAACCGAGTCCATGCCTGATCAAACAGAACGAGATCCGTCGATGTCACGGGCGGACCGCAGACGGCGGGTCTGACAAGAGATGCTGCGATGCCTTCGCCGACGACGCGCCGGCCGCGCCGGAGCCCGGCGCGGTCCCACCCGGAATGTCCTGGGCGCATCGGGCACTGGCCCTGCTCGACCTCCGTCACGCCCGATGGGAGTCCGCCCGCACCCGCCTGGCCGCCCTTCACACCGGACCGGCGAGATACCGGCTCTCCGGCCTGCGCCGCATTCCTGACCTGGTCGAGGCAGCAGTGCGGGTTCGACCGGCCGGATGATGCCCGCGAGCGGCTCGCACGGATCGCGGACCGGGCATACGATGCCACGCGTTGTACAGGGTCAGGACAGGCTGCCGCGGAGGGCGTTGACGCGCTCGGCGCCTGCGTCGAAGGCCGGCCCGTCGAGAGTGCCGGCCGTCAGCGCGTCGCTCAGCGCGGTCACCGCCTGGTCCCCCTGGGCG
The DNA here is from genome assembly GCF_036226405.1 of Streptomyces sp. NBC_01260. Lineage (NCBI taxonomy): Bacteria > Bacillati > Actinomycetota > Actinomycetes > Kitasatosporales > Streptomycetaceae > Streptomyces > Streptomyces sp. NBC_01260. Next base: position 8,620,060 of record NZ_CP108464.1, read on the forward strand.
GCGTCGCGGCCCGAACACAGGATCAGGTCCATGCCGGCCGTGGCGGCCAGTACGGCGCGCTCCGCCGTGCTGCCGTAGGCCCGCAGAGCCCCGGCCTCCAGGGCGTCGGTGACCGTCACGCCCCGGAAGCCGAGCCGGTTGCGCAGCTCGCCGACGATGGTCGGGGACAGGCCGGCGGGCCGGTCGGCGTCCAGCGCCCGGTAGACGGCCCAGGACAGCATGACCAGCTTGGTCCCGGCAGAGATCGCCGCTCGGTACGGAGCCTCGTCGATGCTGCGCAGCGTCGACGCGGACGTCGTGAGGGTGACGGGACCCAGGTCGGTGTTCTGGTTCGCGGAGGCGGGGCCGAGGCCGGGGAAGTGCTTGGCGGTGGCGGCCACCCCGGCGTCCTGCTGCGCGGTGATGAAGGCCGAGCCGCAGGTGCCCACCGCCTCCTGGTCCTTGCTGTACGACCGCTTGTACTGGTCGGTGAAGTCGCCGGCCGCGCGGTACACGTCGAGCACCGGCGCCAGGTTGACGTTCATGCCGACGCCCGCGAGGTTCATGCCCGCACCGCTGCCGGTGAACTCCGCCCGTCCCTCCGGGTCCGCGGAGGCACCGACTTCCTTCGCGGACAGCACAGGCTCGCCGGGCAGGCGGCGCACCAGGCCACCCTCTTGGTCGGTCATCAGGAGCAGCGGGGCCGTCACGGGCGCGGAGGCGTTCGCCTCGTTCATCTCCTGGATGACGCCCTCGATCTGGCTCAGGCTCTTGATGTTCTCCCCGAAGAAGATCACCCCGGCCGTACGGCCCTGCCTGATCGCGTCCATCAGCCGGGCCGGAGGCGTGAGTCCCGGGTAGGAGTGGATGACGCACTGCCCGGCGCGCTGTTGCGGGGTCAGGGCGGCCAAGGGGGAGCGTGCCCTTTCGGGATTTCGTACGGCCGCGTCCGCACGGCCGGCCAGCCCCAGCCCGCCGGCCAGGGCCGCCGTTCCGGCGAGCAGAGCGCCGCGCCTGCTGAGGGGCTGTGGTGTCGAGCTCATGACTCTCTCCTTCGCGAACTGTCGTTGTGCCCGGCCGGGGCAGTCGGCCGCAACTCCGGGTCGGAGCAGGGCAGCCGGCCTGCTCCGACCCGCGGTACCGATCACGTCGGGGTCGCAATCCTCCCGGACGTGGTCACCGGGCTCCGGGACCCGCTGTCACGGGGTGTTGTTGGCCAGGGCAAGCAGTCGGGAGCGATCGCCGCTGAAGCGGTCGCGGTCGACGTTCCCGGAGATGCCGCTCACCGAGCCGGTGGACGTGTACTGCCACACGGTCCAGAACGGGAATCCCTGCGGAATGCTGGGGCTGCCCGCGGAGGTCCAGTGGGCCACCCACAGCGGGCTCCTGGTGGACATGCCCGTCCAGCCACCGGTGCAGGAGTTCCACCAGCTCGGGCTGGTGTAGATCACGACGTCGCGGCCGGTACGGGCCTTGTACGTGTTGTAGAAGTCGAGGATCCAGGACTGCATCGCCGCGGGCGTCTTGCCGTAGCAACTGCCCTCGATGTCCAGTACGCCGGGGAGTGTCAGGTTGTCGCGGGACCAGGCGCCACCGTTGCCGGCGAAGAAGTTCGCCTGCGCCGCGCCACCGGACACGTCGGGCCGCGCGTAGTGGTACGCGCCCCGGATCACGCCGGCGTTGTAGGCGCCCAGGTAGTTGGCGCTGAACGTGGGGTCCTTGTACGAGGTGCCCTCGGTCGCCTTCATCCAGGCGAACTCGATGCCCGCGCCGCGGACCGAACTCCAGTTGATGCTGCCCTGGTAGCTGGAGACGTCCATACCAACGGGGTTCGCCAGAAGGTCCGTATCTGGTGTCGTGTCGAGGTTCAGCTGCCGGGTGTCCGGCTTGAAGTGCTTGCTGTCCTGGACGTAGCCCACGCCCATGTAGCCCTTGCCCGGTGGCACGGCGCTGTCGGACGCCAGTGGCGCCGAGGAGGCGGTGCCCGACATCAGGCTGAGGGTCAGTGCGGCGCTCAGGCCGAGGACACCGGCCACGGTGAGTCTTTGCTGTACGGACTTGAGGGAAAGGCTCCGGGGGAACAAGGATTCCTCCTGCTTGGTGGGGGGTGAGATGCAGTGGTGCCGAGTGGTCCTTCGGTGCGGTGGATCTCGGCGCGCCGGTGTGGGAGCGGCGCGCCGGACAGAAAGGTCTGCGTGCATCCGGGCAGAAGCAGACGGCCGCGCTTCCCGTAGAGGGATCTACGCGCGTCCATTTGACGCGAACACGACACAGTCAGCCACAGGAGCGTGCCTGCGGTAAATAGTTTTCCGATTCGTTAGTGGTCTAGGCCTATCTGTACGCCGGTGAGCTGCGGAAACGGATTGACCTCGGCAGAACTTTCTTCAAGTGGTGTGAGCGGGAGAAGAATTGGCGGGTCGGTCGTCCAGATCGGGAGGGGAGCCCTATGAGGCGCAGCCGACGCGTGCCCACTGTCCGCCCTGGGGCTTATATGTCAGTCGCACTCGCTGTCGTCCGTGCCGTGACCTCAAGTGATCATCTGCTCGATCTGGTCCGGCGCATGCCGGATGTCCATGAGCTGCTCCGGTCGTTCTTCAGCTACGACATCGGGCGCAAGCGCTGCGGCGACGGCTTGACACTTGCCTCGGGGCGGCTTCTGGAGCCAATCGGCGGAGAGTTCGCCGGTGGCGCGTATCTCCTGTGCGCCGAGAAGGACGGCCGCCGGCCGATGCTCTTCGCCGGTTCCGAAGGCGAGGGCGGGCTGATCGCCGATGACCTGACGGGCGCGCTGGAGATCATCATCGGGCTGGCTTGGCAGGACTGCCTCACGTTCTCCGGCGGCGGCGATGTGGGGGGCATGCAGTCCACCGCCCAGTACCTGGAACGGTCACTGGTCAGGGACAACCCGCAGATTGCCGAGGAACGTGCCGCTGTGGCCGCGGCCCTGTCCCTGCGCGTTGTCCCTGTCGCCGACCTTGTCATCCGGCTGCAGGAATCCGCTTCGAGAACCGAACCCGACTACGTGGTTGCTGAGGACGGGCAGGCGTACGACTCGCCGTTCGGCGAGTACTCGGAGCCTCGTCTCGGCGGCCGGCGCTGAAACGGGCGATGTCCGGGGCGTCAGCCGCGTCGGCCGCACCTCTCTGATGGGCAGGTGACGGGCGTCCGGGACGAATGCGTGCGCACGCGGCACAACCATCTTTGCTTTTCGCGGGTCACATCAAGTGGGAGCAATCCGCTCTCAGGGACACAAGGGGGATATATGAGAAGCGCACGTAATGTCGCGACCGTCGGGGCGTTGACCACACTGGTGTTGGGCGCCACGGCTGCGTTCTGCACGACCGCCTCCGCCGCGCCCAATGTCACACCGCAGGGCGTCTGTGGTGGCGCCTACAAGACCGTGAACTCAGTGCCCGTCGGCTCGCTGGGCACCGCCTACCTGACGTACAACTCCGCGAACGGCAAGAACTGCGTCGCGACCATCCGTACCAACCCGGGCACGGCCAAGGACATGTCCACCTACGTCTACGTCTCCGACACCGACGACTGGGCCGGGGACTCCGGGAACTACACGTCGTACGCGGGGCCCGCCTACGTCTACGGCAAGGGCCACTGCGTGAGTTGGGGCGGCAACATCAGCAACGTGTACGTGTCGGTGGAGAACTCCAACTGTGCAAGGCTCAAGGAGCATCGGGTCACCGAAGTCCGCTGATCCGGCGCGCCACCCGGCCGCGAGGCCCCGTGCTGCCGCTACCCGGCGTCCGGCCGTCGTTCCGCTGACGGCTGGCGGGCGGGTATCCATGAGCCGTAGGCAGCGCGGGATCTCGCGGCGGGCCGCCACGCCCCGGCAGAGGTGGGGGCTACGTCCGTCGGGTTTGCCGCATTCGGCGGATGCCGTCTTCAGCACGGAGCGCGTGCGTCGTCGCCCCGCAGCAGTGGACGTGGACCGGTCACGTTGTGGACGTACATCAGCTGCGTGAAGTGCCCTCGGCGCGGGCGACCTTGTGGGCCCACAGAACCAGGGGAATCTGCAGGGGGAGCCGACCGAAGGCCGCGGCCCTCGGCAAGGCGGGGCGGTGTCGCCAGTCGAGGGCCATCTGGACATTGGCGGGAAAGACACCGACGAGGAAACCGGCGGTCGCGCGGGCCGCGATGCGCCGCGTCCGGGGGTGGACGAGTCCGGCGGCGAGCGCGCATTCGACCACGCCGCTCGCGTACGTCCACGCACGCGGCGTACCGGGCAGGACCCTCGGAACGGTCCCGTCGAACACCTTGGGAACCGTGACGTGGAGAACTCCGGCCCCGGCCGGCAGCCCGGCGAGGAGGAAGGGGGAGCGAGTCGTCCGGGGCATGGGTCTCCTTCAACGGCAGGTTCGTGACATGCTGCCATTCCCGGTGCGAGGGCGAGCCGGGTACGAAGCCGGTGGACGGGTCCGGGGCCCAGCCGGGATGTGGAGATCGCGGCCCGTGCGAGCCACGCCACCTCCACCACCCCTGTCAGGCAGGCCCTGCCGCCTCATCGCCGAGGGGGGTGCCTACTTGGCCGGCCACGGCGCTGAGGGCCGTTCCCAGCGGGAGCGCGATGCGGGTGACGGCGTGCCGGTCGCCCCGGGTCGGGTCCCGGTTGACGATCAGCACCGGCTTTCCGGCCTGGGCCGCCTGGCGGACGAACCGGAGCCCGGACATCACCGTCAGCGAAGAGCCAAGGACCAGCAGTGAGGTCGCCCCGCGGACCAGTTCGCGGCAGTGCTCGACCCGCAGCGGGGGCACGGCTTCGCCGAAGAACACCACGTCCGGCTTGAGGACGCCTTCGCAGACCGTGCAGGACACCGTGCGGAAGTCCCCGACCTGCTCGTCGGTGAGGTCGGCGTCACCATCCGGGTTGATCGCGGCAGCCACTGGCTCGAAGCCCGCATTGGCCTCCTCCAGCCGCCGCGCGACTTCGCGGCGCGAGGTGAAGGTGCCGCAGGAAAGGCAGACGACCCGGTCCAGGCTTCCGTGGAGTTCCACGATGCCCTCGCTGCCGGCGGCCTGGTGCAGGCCGTCGACGTTCTGGGTGATCACACCCGAGAGCAGGCCCTGCCGCCCGAACGCGGCCACGGCTCGGTGCCCGGCGTTGGGGCGGGCACGGCCGAAGGTGCGCCAGCCGAGGTGGCTGCGCGCCCAGTACCTGCGCCGGGCCTGGGCGCCGGCAGTGAAGTCCTGGTAGGTCATCGGGGTGTGCCGGCTCAGGCTCCCGCCCTCGCCACGGTAGTCGGGGATGCCCGACTCCGTGGAGATACCGGCCCCGCTGAGCACCAGGACGCCGCCGGTGCTCAGAGCGTCGGCGATCGGCTCCACATCCGTGGTGGCGGGCGGTAGGTCCTCGGTGGGGGACCAGCTCAGAGTGGGGCGCATGCGCATGCCTCAAGAGTACGGAACCGGGTGCCACCACCCGCGTGTGGCGTCGATGGCGCCGCAATGCCGCCAGAGGGTGTGAGCCCAGCGCTCCGTCGGTTGCCGGCCTCCCTCGCACCCGTCGTCGCCAAGCACCGCGACCAATCCCACGGCCGCCTCCTCCAGACGCTCACGCGTACGGCACGTACTGCCTCGCCGGCCGCCGACGGAGATACCGACGGAGCTGCCGGTCCCCGTGATCACCGGCGAAGCGGACGCCCCGTCCGGAGGCAGTGATGAAGTCCGACACCGTGGCGACGCCTGGCGCCCGTGCCGCCCTCGCCCGCCGGGCCCGGTTCAGTTCTGCCGCACCACCGGCACCGAGGCGCAACCGCGGAGCCTCGCGTCCCTGCGTGCCCGGCCGGGCGACGCGCCGGTTCCCACCACCCGGCCGTCGAGGACCGCGAGCCAGCCGCCGTCGGGCAGGCGGTCCTGCCCCTCTTCCGCGTCGGCGGGTTCGAGGGCCCCCAGCAATGCCGGGTCGGGGTCCTTCGGGGTGGCGGCCGCTGCCGCCCCCGGTGCTCCCGCGCGCCACTCTGCCACGGTCCGTTCGGCTCCCCGGGCACGTACCCACAGCACGTGCTGGACCACGATCAGCGGGCCGAGTGCCGTCAGGAGCGGGAACGCCCCGGTCAGCGCCCCGAGGGCGAACAGCAGACTGATGGCCGCGGACACCGCCAGCGCGATCCCGGCCGCGAGGAAACCGGCGGCCCGTCCGAAGGCCTTGTTCGCCACCAGCGGGAAGAGCACCAGGAGCAACAGGTCGCCCAGTCCGAGCGCCACGGGCGGATCGCCCCGTGTGACGGCCAGCAGCGGGGCGAACGGCAGCCCCATGACCTGGGTGGCGAACCGGTCCATGACCGAGGTGAGCCCCGTCGCCACCAGGTCGTAGCAGGCGAGCGCGCCCGCGAACCACGCGGCGTGGGCGGAGCGCATACCGCTCTGCGCCCACATGTTGGCCACTCCCACGACAGCGATCGCGAGCAGCACATCGGTGAGCACCATCACGGCGATCGGCCGGTCCGCGAACGCGCATCCGGCGGTGGCCGCGACCGAGCCGAGCGCGACCACCCACGCCCGGCCCCCGCCGAACAGGGGCGCGAGGGTGAACTGGCTTGCCGCGCAGAGAACCAGACCGAAGACGACCGCCACCGCGGCGCGGGGCAGTTCCAGATAGACCAGCGGAGCCGCCACGACCACGGCGGACACCACGGCGACGTCGGGCAGTTCGTAGCGGCCGACCGGAGGGCGGGGCATCCGGACCCGGCCGAAGTACGCGGCGCCCGCCGCCGTGATCGCGGCGACGCAGCAGTTGAGGCCCACCAGGGCGGCGGCGCTCATGCCGGACTCGCGACGCGTACCGCGGCGGGGCGGACCGACTCGAAGGTGTGCTCCCGCAGATCGGCGCGGACCGGGCCGGTCGGTGGCATCGAGGCCAGGTCGTCGTGGAGCACGATCGCGTCCAGTGCGAGGCCAGCGGCGGTGGCCCGCTCCTCCAGCCTTCCGAGCAGACCGGCGGAGGGCAGCCGGCGGACCAGGACGTGGAGGCGCGGGCCCGGGGGCCCGTCGACCAGGGCGTAGCGCGCGGGCAGCGGGATGTCCGGCTCCGCCTCCAGCAGGTTCAGCACCGACCAGGTGGGTACCTCGCGGCTCAGCGGACCGGTCCAGCGGCCGAGTACCGGTGAGGTCGCGGGCAAGTGGGCCAGCTCGCACGTGGTCGCGCTCTCGGGGAGCCGGACCAGGTCGCCGGTCGCGTACCGCAACAGCAGGGTGCAGTCCCGGTAGGGGACGTACGGGGTCTGGACGATGATGCCGACGGCGCCCGGTGGCGTCGGCGCGTGGGTCACGGGGTCGAGTATCTCCAGGTGCCCGAATTCGGTGGTGTGGTGCAGATGCCCCTCGGCGCACGGCGTACCGCCCGACGGCACGGTCTCGGTCATCATGTACGAGGTGGAGACCTTGGCGCCCAGGGCCGCCGCGGCCCGCTCCCTCAGCGGATCGGAGAGCACTTCGCCGCCCACACCGATGGACTCGAGGCCGAAGTCCGATGGCTTCCAGCCGCTCCGCTCCGCCTCTTCGACGAGGGCGGAGAGGTAGGACGCGGAGACCGTCAGGTGGGTGATCTGCGGCGCCTTGCCGCGCAATCCGAGAGGGGCGGCGAGCCGGTCCAGCGCCACCGCCGGGTCCACAGTGCCGATCTGGACGAACGAGGCGCCGATCCGGGTCACCGACTCCTCCACGTTGAGCAGCGGCAGGGTCGCCCGGGAGCACCCCGCGTACGCGATGGTGTGACGGGGGCGCAGACCCATGCCGAGGACGGCCGAGACCGTGCTCATGGCCACCGCGATCTCCACCTCGGCCCGGGAGTACCAGACAGCCGTGGGGGTGCCGCTCGTCCCCGTGGTGAGCGCCATCAGCGCGGGAGCGGAAGCGGCGGACACGAAGGCCGCCGGCAGGCTGCGCAGGGCCGCCTTCGATGTGACCGGCACCTGGTCCCAGGTGTCCGGTGTGAGTGTGCGCGGGTCGAGCGCCAGGCTGACGAACGTCCGGCGGTAGTAGGCCGTGTGCTGGGCGGCGGCCCGAGCTGTCGCCCGCAGACTGCGCTCGGTCACGGTACGCCGTACGGCGGGGTCGACGGCCCCTGCCTGGCCGGGCAGCAGGGCCGAGTCCGCGCCCGGCTCGCCGAACTCCGCGAGGGTCGCGATCAGGTCCCGGGCGATGCGCTCCAGGTCCTGTGGGCGGATGCGGCGGTTGCGCAGGATCGCCGCGCCGTATCGGAGCTGGCTGAGCGCGGTTGCGAACAAGGGAGCCTCCTGACGCCTGGACCGGGGCTGAACTCCCGGTCCAGGCCGGGGCTGATCCGTCAGACCATGCTGGCGAACATCGCCGCTGTGAGCGTGCTGAAGGCGTACTTGACGTAGTGCTTGACCATGGTGGATCTCCCTTCTCCGGGCCGTCCCTCAGGGCGGCTGGGCTCCATGTGGCGCACTCCCGGCCGAGGACGGCCGATCGATGAACGAGACATTAGAGGAGGGGAGTTGATGTCTCAACGGTCTCTTCCGACTTACTGGCGGTCAGCAGGAATTTCCCGGCCGGAGGCTCACCCCGACCGGCAGGCTTTCCCGGCTGCCAGGCCTCCCCGGCCGGAACCCTGACGGCCTCGCGGGCACAGCGGTGGCGAGAAGCGAGAACCGGATCAGGCACACGCGGAGCTTCGTCCCCGCCGTGTCACGCGCTCACGAGACACCTACGTATTCGGCGTTTCGCCAGAAGGGGGCCCCTACGGGACGTCAGACCGGCGGCGCGCGAGAAGGAGTCCCCCGAGCCTGCTCTCGGCTGAGGCAAGAGTCCTCTGTGTCTCGACGGCGAAGCCGGCATCGTTGAGCCAAGCAGCCAATTGGCTGGGCCGGCGGCGATGGACGCAGATCTTCATCGGGTGGCCGCCGTACCCCTGCGTCTTCAGCTCCGGCTCGTCCCCGACGTGGAAACTGAGCAGCAGTGGGCCACCGGGCCTCAGTACTCGCCGGAAGTGCGTGAGGACCGAACTCATCTCGTCGTCGGGGACGTGGATGAGCGAGTACCAGGCGACCAGGCCGGCCATGGAGCGATCGGCGAGGTTGAGCGCCGTCATGGACCCGAGGTCGAACCGCAGGCCGGGGTGATCGCGCCGGGCCACCTCGATCATCCCGGGGGAGAGGTCGATCCCGAACGCGTCCACGCCCAGTTCGCACAGGTGGGCGGCGATCCTCCCCGGTCCGCACCCCACGTCCGCAACCGGGCCCCCGCCGTTCGTGCGCACCAGGCGGGCGAACAGCGCCAGGAAAGCGCGCTCCTCGGGCGTCTCATCCAGAAGGTTCCGCACCTGGTCCGCATAGCTGTCAGCCACGGTGTCGTAGGACGTCCGGGTGTCTTCCAGCCAGTTGTCAGTGTTCAGTCCATTTCCCACGACGACAGGCTATCCAGCAGCCCGAAGGAAGGGAGGTGATCGGCTGGTTCGGAGAACGGTTGGTGCGCGCGCACGGGCACATGGCGGCGGCAGCCGCCAACAGCCCAGCCAGCCGCCGCTTGAGCAGTGGTTGATCCGGATGCCGTGACAATCCGGCCGGCCGACCGTCCGCCCCGGTGATGACCACCGACGATCACCATTCGTGAAAGGTGTCGGGCCGCTGATCCCTCCGCTCGGGGATCGTGTGCCCGCGCTGTCGTCCGCGCGGAGCGCGGCCGATTCGCTCGGGGTGAGTACAGCTGAATAGGGACTGATGGACATCGGACGTAAGATGTCCGATGTCTTAGATTTGGTCATCGAGTGAGGAGTCGCGGATGAGCCCCGTCCCAGTGCCCGGAGAGAAGAGGTCGCGCGGCCCCGGACAGCAGGGAAGCGACCACCGTGTGGCTGTCATCGGTGCGGGCGCCATCGCCCGCGATCACGTCACCGCGCTCGCGGACGTTCCAGGACTGCGACTGGCCCATGTCGTCGACCGGCATCCCGAACGGGCCGCCGCGCTGGCCGCTCTCGCCGAGGGCGCCACATGGTCCACCGATCCGGCGACCGCGTGGTCCGACGGCGTTGACGTCACCGCCGTGTGCACCTCTCCCGAGTCACACACCGAACTCTCCGTGGCCGCCCTCGAGGCAGGCAGGGCGGTCCTGTTGGAGAAGCCCGCCGCGCTGAAGGTGGCCGACGTCGACCGGATCCTCGCGGCCGCGAGGACTGCCGGCCGGCCCCTGCTCGTAGCTCAGACGGCTCGCTTCCAGCCCGTCCACCTGGAGATCGCCCAAGCGGTCGCCGAAGGCGCGATCGGCACGCCCCGGCTGGCACACCTCACCTGGTACACCGGGCATGTCTGGCCGGGCGGCTGGCGGGGCTGGCAACTGGACCCCTCCCGCTCCGGAGGACATGTCGCCCATAACGGCGTGCACGCCCTCGACCTGCTGACCTGGCTCATGGACGACGAACCGGTCCGGGTGTTCGCCCGCCCCTGCCGCACGTGGTCATCCGGGATGCCGACCCCCGACAGCTTCCAGATCCTCGTACGCTTCGCCGGCGGTGCTCTCGCCACCATTGAGCTGTGCTACGCCCTCGTCGCACGCGGCACGTTCGTCCGCAGACTCATGCTCTCCGGCACGGCCGGTACCCTGCACCACAGCAGCGAGGACGAGCCGCGAGCGCACTCCGCGTCGCCCGTCGCCCCCGCTTCGATCGAGGGCGCGATGACCGAGCAGACCAGACACCTGCGCGACGTGCTCGACGGCGTCGCGGCCCCGCTGACCGCACCTCACCAAGTGCGTGCTGCCCTCGCCGCCGCGTTGGCGGCGCAGCTCAGTGCGGACGAAGGCCGCCCCGTCGACGTAAAGGAGGTCTGCTGAAATGAGAATCCTCATCGCATCCGGGGTGCGGCACGCCCGTGACTACGTGCCGCTGCTGAGGTCGATGCCCGGCATCGAGGTCGTCGGCTGCGCCGACACCGCCGACAGTCCGTTCGCCGAGGACAGCGCAGCCCTCGCGGGCGCGACGGGCATTCCGCTGCTCGACCTGGACCAGGGCCTTGCCCGCTGCGACATCGCCCTCGTGTGCAGCGAGCCCACACGCCACGTCGACCTCGCGGTGAGAGCGCTCGAAGCGGACCGGCACGTGCTCGTCGACAAGCCTGCCGCGACCGACACGCGTGGCGCACAGCGCCTGTGGGACGCCGCCGACCGCTCGCGCGGGCTGCTCAGTGCCGTGCACCGCCTCCACTCTCCACAGATCGCTCGTGCCCGGCGCATCGTGGACTCCGGTGCGATCGGCCTGCCCCTCGCCGTCGATGCGGAGTGGCTCGCGGCCGGCGGGCTCGACGGAGCCACCGTCGAGCGCCCCGAACTGGTCTGCGACCCCGCCCTGTCCGGCGGCGGCGAACTGATGAACTTCGGGTGGTATCCGGCCCTGGCGATCCGGCACCTGACCGGCCTGGAGGTGGAGGAGGTCGTCGCCTTCAGCAGCGCCGCACCCCATGCGCCGCTCTTCGACGGCCCGCACGGCGCCCACGGAGTCGAGGACGCGGCCGTTCTCTCGCTCAGGCTGCGCAATGGAGTGGTGGCAACAGCCACCGTGGCCCGCACACCCGCCGGCGTCGGCCCGGCCCCCGTCTCGTCCACCGTGCGCGTCCTCGGCTCGCACGGCCACGTACTCGCCGACGAGGACGCTCCCTCGGTCGCCGTGCGCGCGGCGGACGGCTACAGCGTCTCCCGCCCGGTCGGCGGGCCGGCCGGGGCGACGGCGCTGCGGCGGCTGTTCACCGAGTTCTGCGACGACATCCGCTACGCGCGCACCCCGTTGGTGACGGCGGCCGATATTCACGCGGCCGTCGCGGTGGTCGAGGCCGCGCTGTCCTCCGCGCGCGAGGACGGTGTCCCTGTCGCCCCCGCCGTCCGTGCTACGGGCGTGGCCTGACGGGCTTGCGCGCTGGGCGTCGATTCATCGGCCTGGACAGACGATCTCGCCTGCGGCGTCGACCGGAGCCTGGAGTTTGTAGCCGCGCAGGCTCCTGTCCGGGAACTACCTGTTTCTCCTGATTGCGCGGCAACCCTCGGAGTGGGGAACCGCACCGCCACCGACGTGTTTGTCGTCGAAGGCGGTGCCCGGTGAACTCCGCCCCGCCCGGGGGCGGAGTTCACCGGGCGACCCGCCGTGTCCTCGCCCCGGCCGCCCAGACCCTCTTGCGACTGGAGCCCGTACGACTCCCGATGGGACATGACTCAAACCGGTTCGGGCAGCGGTTCCGGCTGTCGCGCTGGGACGATCTTCGGTTCCCACCGTTCGGTGGTCCGTACGTAGCCGTGGATCACCGAGGCCATCGCCAGAATGAGAAGTGGACCAAACACCCACGGATGGTTGGCCATCTCCATCGACAGATAGCGATAGGACACCAGGAGCGCAGCGAAGACCGTTGCACCGTAGACGACCAACTGGATTCCGGCCCGGTCCCAGCCGCGAGCGAGCGAGCGCAGGGCCGCCTCGATCGTGAGCGTGAACACCACGCCGGCAATGATGTCCGCACCGTAGTGATAGCCGAAGCCCAGCGTTGCGCCGAGTGTGGCGATCAGCCAGAAGGCGCCTGCGAATTGGAGAGTGCGAGGGCCCTTGCGGGAATGGATGAAGATGGCGGTCGCCCATGCCGTGTGCAGACTGGGCATGCAGTTGCGTGGCGTGATCTCGTCGAATGACATGTGGTGTGGGGCAATGACCGGCGGCGTCGTGTTCGGCCAGAGGTTGGACACCGCCCAGTGTCCGCCGTCGGCGCCGTAGGCGAAGATCGGCCCGACCACCGGGAAGAGCACGTAGATGCCCGGCCCGAGGAGGCCGATGACGAGGAAGGTGCGCACCAGGTGATGGCCGGGGAAGCGGCGGTCGGCCGCCACGTTACGCAGCTGGTAGATCGCGACGACGACCGCGGCCACCGCCAGCTGTGTGTAGACGGAGTCGAGAAAGCGGGCCCCGATCGGGCCGGTGGCGGTAACCATCCGGCCTACCAGCCACGACGGGTTGCCCAGCGCGTGATCGGCGGTTGCCACGTACTGGTCGAGCACTTCCGGGCGGGTCTTCGACGTGATGAGCAGCCAGGTGTCGCCGGTCTTGCGGCCGGCCACCAGCAGCAGGCCCAGCCCGACGCCCTTGAGCAGCAGAACACGTTCCGCGCCTGTGCGGCGCGTGACAGCGATGACCGCGTAGCCCACAATCACCCACAACGCGCCATTGCCGAAGGGATGGCCCTGGGTCACCTCGGCGTCGGCCGCCCACCGCACCAGCAGAATGGTGACGTCGATTCCTATCGCGACACCGACCGCGATGAACCGTTGCCGCCAGGTGAGCACCACCATCATCAAGCCCATGCTGGCGTAGAGCAGGAAGCCCGATTGAGGGGCGACTATGACCTCTTGCGCCTGGGTGGTGATCGGCCCCGGCAGGCCGTAGTGACGTGCGGCGATCTCCAGCGCGATGAGGAAACCGAGCGTCACCACACCCGCTGTGGCCCACAGTATCGCTCGTGGTCCACGCCACGCGGCGAACGTGGTTCTGCTGGTTATTCGCGAAAACACCCGCGATGCTATAGGTATCAATTGTTTGGCCGATTTGTTAGATGTTAGTTGATAAGTCACTCTTCGTGCCGGAAAGCCCGGTTTTCCGGTGAATGGCGAGCGATGAGGGCGCTCGTCGTGAGTTCGAACATGCTAGCGGAGGCGTGCGGGTGTGTTCGCTGGTCACGGGTGGCGCGGAGCCGGCTCGATCCTGGCTCGCCGGTTATACGACGGGGCGTGCGGGGTGCCGAGAACCGTCACGCTCAGGCGGGCCACCAACTGCGCGGCCAGGAACCGGTGTCCGGCCACGGCGACAACCCCGCCGACAGGTCGCTGTGCGGACGGGGACGAGTCCGGCGCTCGCTTCGCGATGGGTGGCCTGCCCTGCTGCGCAGTCGGAGACGAGTCAGGCGATGGCGTGGCGGGTTCGCCGTCGTGCTCGCGGCATCCGGTGCGTCGCTGGGAGGGGCGTCACCGTCAGGGTGTTCGGCGGCGTCGGCACACAGGTCGCCGCGGACCGCATCGGCGTCGCAGCGGGCGTGGCACGGCAGGCCCTGCGCCGGCCCCGGTCGGCCCACCGCCTGCCGCCAGGGGCGTGCCGGGTGCGGCGCACCGCCGGTCCCTCACTGGTCTTCCCAGTCCCATGAGTCGAAGAACGCTGCTGTGCCTGTACGACGCGCCTCCACCACGGCCTCCAGCCGGGCGAAGTCCCGCCGGGGCATGAGCTTCTGCCACTCAGGCATGGACAGGACGCGTGCCTCGTCGTGTTCGGCCGGGTCCAGAGTGAGGGACCGGATCTGGCCGGAAGTCAGCCGGCCGCCCTCGAAGACGAAGCCGATCGTGGCATAGGGCCACTCCCTTCCCGGCTGGCCGAAGACGGACGCGAGGAGCTTGGCGGGGCCGTCGAAGACGATCCCGGTCTCTTCCCGGCACTCCCGCAGGGCCGTCTCCCACGGCCGCTCGCCCGGATCCATTGTCCCGCCGGCCAACTGCCACGGGTGGATCCGGGAGTACACCGCCCTCAGCTGCAGCGGGTTGTCGTGCTCGTCGGTGAAGTACAGGCACGCGAACGCGGTCGCCTTCATCACCGTCTCGGCGTACTGCTCAGGCGGCATCCACGTCTGGCTCACGCTCTGGCCGCCGTGTCCCGCCTGCGGCCGGTCGTCTTTCGCGAGAATGCGGAGTTCCTCATGAACATGGTTCGCGGTCAAGAGTTCTGATCTTTCTGAACGATTACGGGATGCGGAGGTGGCTGGCAGTGGGGCCTGGCGGTTGTGGCACCGCCTCCACGTCGAACCAACGGAACACGGCTCCCTCGGTGACGGGCAGGATCTCGGCTTCGCCGTCCCCATGTCCCACAGATGCAGCGGGTACTGACCGGTGCTGTTGACGAGCAGACCGACTGGTGAGCCGTACGACGGGAGTGCGTCCCGTTTCACGCAAAGGGCGGCCGGTGACCTGGTCGGCGAAGAGGATCTCGCCGCCTTCGGCCCTCGCCTCCGTACGGATCGCCGGCCAGGTCTCCTCGTGCCGGCGCCGTATCGCGGCGGGGCCCTGTCCCGCGGCCCGCTGGTCGGGTCGTTGCAGAGTCGGGCCCCATCGCTTGACGGCATGTGCCCACGCAGGGCGCCGCCGGCCGCACCGTTGCCTGTTCCCCTTCGCCCGACATCTGATGCACGCCCACCGGACGGCCCTTCGGCCGGGCGAGCAGCGCATCCCGGCCTCCGGCCGTCGATACCCCGAACACCGCTGCGACGTTCTCACGTCCCGTCCCCACCGGCGCGGCCACCGTCCGAAGGCGCGGAGCGTCCTGCGCCGACGGTGACAGGCGCGCGTCCCCCACCAGATCACTCACACCCGGCTCAACGACCGGGAATCACAAGCGTTTCGCATCAATGGACGGTGCGCTCGACCTGGAGCACGCTGTTCCCCCATGCTGGAGCACGAGGCCCCCACGCTGATCCTCAGCGGGTTCGCCTGGGGCCCCGGTGGCACGGGCCGGGCGAAGACGGCGGGCCGGTCAGCGCGGCCGGAGCCCGAGGGCCCGGACACCGGCGTAGAGGGCGGCGACGTCCGCGGGTCTGAGCAGGGAACGCCCGGTGAGGCGCGAGACGCGGTCCAGCCGGTTGCGCACGGTGTTGCGGTGGCAGTACAGGATCTTCGCGATCTCGGAGGTGGACCCGGTCTCGGAGTCCAGCCACGCGGTGAGCGTCTCCATGAGGTCCTTGCGGTCGGGCGCGGCCAGGACCGGATCGAGCAGGGTGACGGCCATCCGCAGTGCCAGCTCGTGCCCGGCCGCGACCAGGGCCGCAGCCGGATCGTGGTCGAGGGTGACCGCCCTGCGCGCGCCGGCGGGCAGCGAGGACAAGGCCAGCGTGGCCAGGCGCAGAGCGTCGGCGCTCTCCCGCAGCCGGGTGTAGGCAGGGCTGAGCCCCGCCCGCCCGGTGACCGCGCCGGCGACGGCTTCGAGCACCGACGCCGATCCGCGCGCGTGCGTGGAGCCGACGGCGCGAGAGGGGCCGGGCAGAGCGACGATGCCGGCGAGGCCGTCGGGGCGGGGGCGCCACGCGGAGCGCAGTCCGCTGCGCAGCAGGGCCTGTTCCATCGTGGTGACGTCGCTGTGCTCGGTGACGACGCAGACGTACGGCCCCTGTTCGGGCAGGCCGACGGAGGCGGCGGTCCCGCCGAGCATCGCCCAGTCGGCGTTCTTGCCGGTGAGGAGCGCGTCGAGGAGCAGCAACCGCTGCAGTTCATCGGCCCGGGCCAGGCCGACCAGGGTCTCCCGGTAGACGTCGTTCACCGTCTGCGACGCGGCATCCAGCAACGACCACGTCGCCATGGAGGCCTGGGCGATGTCGTCCATCGTCGTGCCGGGCTGCTCCTTGGCGCGTTCGATGAGGGCATGGGCCATCAGCCGGAAGCCGATGCGGAAGGCGTGCAGGACCGCGTCGAGTGGAATCCCTTGCGTGGCACGGCGGCGCACACACTGCCGGGTGCTGTCCGTGCACACCGGACGGTGGCGCGCCATACAGGTCAGCTGTTCGTGCAGATTGCGCTCGTTGAAATCGCGTACTTCGGCCGCGAGTTCGGCGCCCAGTTGCGCGTAAGGAGCGATCTCGGTGGTGATCGTACGGAACAGGTCGTCAGCGAGGACATCGACCCGTTCCAGCAGGTGCGCGGCGCACACCGACAACAGCGGGGGAACGATGACGCCGCCATCGGCATGCTGCTCTGGCATGCCGGTCAGCATACGGTTCACCCTTCGGCCCGCAATTGTGCGGTCGCACAAGGCGGATGCCGTATCCGGGGTCGTCCGCCCACCCCGGACCGTCCCGTTTGTGCCGCAGCATTTCCTCACGAGCCGCTGAGGAGAACCGATGCTGAACCTGTCGTCCCTGCTGGAACACAGTGCCCAGGAACACCCCGAGCGGACCGCTCTGGTCTTCGGTGACACCCGCCTGACCTACGCCGAGCTGCTGGAACGGTCCCAGGACATCGCCGAAAGGCTGAGGCTCCACGGTGTCGGCAGGGGGGACAGGGTGGCGCTGTCCTGTCCGAACGTGCCGGACTTCCCGGCCGCCTACTTCGGCATACTCCGCGTCGGAGCGGTCGTGGTGCCACTGAACGTGCTGCTGCGCCCGCAGGAGGTCGCCTACCACCTCACCGACTCCCGCGCCAAGGCCTTCCTCTGCTTCGAGGGCACCCCCGAACTGCCGCTGGCCCACGTGGGCCGGGCGGGCTTCGATCAGGTGACCGACTGCGAGCACTTCCTTCTGCTGAACAGGGCGGGCAACGCGGACCCCGGTGCCGCCGCTCCCGCTCAAGCAGCGGCCACGGCCGCGGAGGACACGGCCGTCATCCTCTACACCAGCGGCACGACGGGCCGGCCCAAGGGAGCCGAACTCACCCACCGCAACCTGGCGATGAACGCCATGGTCGCCGACCGGCTGTTCGCGGCGGCGGATGACGAGGTGATGCTGGCCTCGCTGCCGCTGTTCCACGCCTTCGGCCAGAGCGCGGTGATGAACATGGGGCTGCTCAGGGGAGCCACGCTCGTCCTGCAGCCCCGCTTCGACGCCGACGAGGCCCTGCGGCTGATGCACAGCGAAGGCGTGACGTTCTTCGCCGGGGTCCCGACGATGTACTGGGCCCTGCTCGGCGCGCTCGGTGACCAGGCACCGCCGGGCCGCCTGCGTACCGCCGTCTCCGGGGGCGCCGCCCTGCCCGTCGAGGTGCTCCAGCGGTTCGGGAAGGCCTTCGGAGTGGGCGTGCAGGAAGGGTACGGCCTCTCGGAGACCTCGCCCGTAGCCTGCTTCAACCCGCCCGGACTGCCACCGAGGCCCGGGTCCATCGGCCGGCCCGTGTGGGGCGTGCAGATGAAGCTCATCGACGACTCCTGGCAGAGCATCCCAGGCGACGGCGACGGCCGCGGCGAGCTCGCGATCCGTGGACACAACATCATGAAGGGCTACTACCGGCGGCCCGACGACACCGACTTGGTGATGCGCGACGGCTGGTTCCGTACCGGCGACATCGCCCGGTGTGACGCGGACGGCTACTACTACATCGTGGACCGGGTCAAGGACCTGATCATCCGCGGCGGCTTCAACGTCTACCCGCGCGAGATCGAAGAGGTCCTGATCACGCATCCGGCCGTGAGCATGGCCGCCGTGGTGGGAGTGCCCCACCCCACGCACGGCGAAGACGTCAAAGCGTTCGTCATCCCCGTCCCCGGCGCGGACCTGAGCGAGGCGGGACTGATCGCCTGGTGCCGCGAGCGCATGGCAGCCTACAAGTACCCCCGCAGCGTGGAATTCCGCGAGAGCCTTCCCCTGACCTCCACCGGCAAGATCCTGAAGCGCGAACTCGCCGCCGAGGCCCATGGGGAAACCGCCCCTGCCTGACGCGCCCGGGCAGGTGAGGCCGAGGAGCCGGCGGCGGCACGAGTTCACCGCCGGGTTGGTGAAGCCCGGCCGGCAGAGGCTGCGCCGCCGGACCGAGCACGGCGCCACCACCCGGCCCGCGGCTGTCGGCACATTGCACAAACTCCGCCGTCGGTGATTGCCGCGATTGCGCAGAGACGGGCGGCGTCTGCTCCCGCAGGATGTGCCATCGAACACCGAAGTGATCCGGATGAATCATTCAGTTCGCCCCCACCCAGGAGTCGCCATGTCATGGAAAAGGAACCTGCTCGTCCCACTGGCCGTACTCACCCTCGCCCTGTCCGCGTCGGCAGGCGCGGGCGCCGCGTCGGCGTCCGCCCCGGCCCGTGCCGTCACGGTCGCCGACGGCACCTCCACCGCGTCGGCCGCCGTGGACTACGGCGCCCCCGGCCCCTACGCCACCGCTGTGGAAGTCGGGGTGGTCACCACGCTGTACTACCCGCGTGACATCGCGAACAGCGACCGCCGCTTCCCGGTGATCGTATGGGGCAACGGCACCAACGCCATTCCCCTCGTCTACCGGGACCTGCTCCTGCACTGGGCCGGCCAGGGCTTCATCGTCGCCGCCGCGAACACCCCGCAGTCCAACCTCGGCATCTCCATGCGAGCGGGCATCGACATGCTCACCCGAAGGAACGCCGACCCGGACAGTATCTTCCTCAACCACGTCGACCTGGAGCACATCGGCGCCTCGGGGCACTCGCAGGGTGGCGCGGCCGCCATCGTCGTGGGCGCTGATCCCCGCATCGACGCCATCCTGCCGATCCAGCCGGGACCGCTGGCGAACATCAACGCGGTGCACGTCCCCGCGCTCCTGCTGGCCGGCGAGAAGGACAGCATCGTCTTCCCCTTCCTCGTCAAGGCGTTCTACAACGCCGCGGACCACATCCCGGCCCTGTACGGAGAAGTGCGCGGGGCCGACCACTTCACCGTCGTGGGCGACCCCGGCCCGTTCGCCGCGCCGACCACGGCGTGGTTCCGAGCCCAGCTCATGGGCGACCAGGCAGCCCGTGCCCAGTTCTTCGGCCCCGGGTGCGGCATCTGCACCGACACCGCCACCTGGTCCGACGTCCGCCGCAACGACCTGGCCCTGAACGTCCCGGTCACCACCCCGTAGACGGCCCGGGCCGTGTGCCGGCACCGCGCCGTCCGCGGTGTCCCGATCTCCCCCGCACCCGCCTCCCCGGCCGCCTCCGCGACGGGGGAGGCGGGCACGCCTCGTGAATGGACCGACATGGACATCATCGCGATCACGCGCCAGGGCAAGGTCCGCGGCCGCATCCGGGACGCAGTCGCCGCCTTCCTCGGTATTCCCTACGCCGCCGCGCCGTTCGGCATCCACCGGTTTCGCGCCCCCGCGCCCGCCGATCCCTGGGAAGGGGTGCGCGACGCGCTGGAGTACGGGCCGACGGCGCCGCAACGCCCGTACCGGCCACCCCTCGACGAGCTGATCCCCGAGGTGGACATCCCGGGGGAGGAGTGCCTCAACCTCAACGTCTGGACCCCGGAAGCCGTCGGTGGAGCGCTGCCGGTACTGGTGTGGATCCACGGGGGGTCGCTGCGGAACGGCTCGACCGCCATGCCGCTGTACGACGGGCGGGCCTTCGCGCGTGACGGTGTGGTCCTGGTCTCCGTCAACTACCGGCTCGGTGTCGAGGGATTCGGCGTGTTCCCCGACGCTCCCGACAACCGGGGCCTGCTGGACCAGATCGCCGCCCTGACCTGGGTGCGGGACAACATCGCGGCGTTCGGCGGAGACCCCGGGTGCGTCACGGTGTGCGGCGAGTCCGCCGGAGCCATCAGCATCGCGGCCCTGATGGCTGCCCCGCGCGCGGCCGGTCTGTTCCACCGGGCGATCCTGCAGAGCGGCGCGCCGCACAAGGTGCCGCGCAGTCAGGGCGCCCGGACCGTACGGGCGATGGCGAAGGCACTGCACGTGCCCGCGACGGCGGAGGCGTTCGCGGCGGTGGACCGCGAGCGGCTGCTGGACGCACAGACCGAAGTCGTCGGCAAGGCCGATCCGATCAGCGGAGGACCGGGCTTCCACATCGTGGCCGACGACGAGATGATGCCGGCGGATCCGCCGCAGCCCACGGTCGACCTGCTGCTGGGATGCAACCGGGAGGAGTACCGGTTGTGGTCCGTGCCGAGCGGGATGGTGGACCGAATCAGCCGGCTCACGCTGAGGCTGGCTCTGCTGAAGTTCCGGATCCCGGGGAGAGCGGCGCGGCTGTACCGGGCGGCTCGGCCGGGTGCGAAACCTGGGGTGATCCTCGGCGAGATGGCCACGGACCTGCTGCTGAGAGGTCCGCTCAACCGGCTCGCCGACTCCCGTCCGGCGCGGACGTTCCTGTACGAGTTCGCCTGGCGCTCGCCCGTGCGGGAACTGGGCGCGTGCCATGCCCTGGAGATCGGGTTCGTCTTCGACAACCTGCGCCACGGTGAGACGCTCAGCGGACCGGGTGCTCCTCAACCACTGGCCGACACCATGCACCGGGCCTGGGTCGCCTTCGCCGCCACGGGCGACCCGGGCTGGCCCGGCTGGGACGCGCGCCGTCCGGTCATGGTCTTTGATCATCCCGCCACGGGCGTGGTTCTCGCGCCGCGCCAGGAGGAGCTGCAGGTCTGGCTCTCTCGTTCGGATCAGGCCGGACCGGAGGGCGGGGCCGACGGGGCAACCTGACCCGGTCCGGTGCCGGTCCGGCGCGGACACCTGTCAGGCGAGATCCCTGGCGACGAGTGCCGCCTGGAGCAGTCGCGCCTCGGCGGGGACCGAGAGGTCCAGCCCGGTCAGGGTGCTCACCCGGTGCAGCCTGTAGTCCAGGGTGTTGCGGTGGATGCACAGCTCCAGTGCGCTCTGGCGGCGGTTGTGCCCGCGGTCGACGAACACCCGCAGCGTCTCCAGGAGATACGGATGCTCCTCCAGCGGGCCGAGCTTGGCCGCAAGCCGCACCAGTGCGTCACCGGGACGCGCGAGCTGGTACTCCAGCAGGACGTCATCGAGCCGGTACAACCCGGGCGGGCGGCCCAGTCGCTGTACGAGTTCCAGTACGCGCGTCGCCTCCGCCGCCGCCGCGGGAACGGCCGTCGGTGCCGAGGCCGGGGCGGCGGCCGCGAAGACGCGCTGCCCGACCTCCTTCCCGAGCGAAGCCGGCAGGTCCGGCACCTCGCAACCGGCCGGGAGCAGCGCGATCCCGGCGACATGATCCATCAGCACCGGGACACCCGCGCGAGCATCGAGGGACGACTGCACCAGCCTGGCCGGCGGATTCGACTCGAACGCCAGGGCGACCACCTCGTGCTCGCCGGTCACCGTGACCGCTGCCGCCTCCGCCAGTTCCTCGTACGGCCGTCCGGCCAGCAGAGCGGTGAGCAGCGCCCGCCGTACCCGTTTGTCCTCGCTGTGGATGTCCTCCTGGGCGTTCCGGTGGGCGAGTACGACCGCGGGCATCGCGGAGTGCAGACAGGCCAACAGCCTCGCTCCCGCACCGGCCAGTTCCTCGGGCTCCGCCGTCTCGGTCAGCACCTGCCACCACACTTCGGCGCCGATGAGATAGGCGGCGATCACCGCCTCCAACGGCACGCGCTCCTCGGCCCGGCGCCCCGACCACTCGATCAGGCGGGTCAGGTCACCCGGGTCCATCACGCCGCCGTCACGCAGGGCCCGTAGCAGCAGATCGTGCACAGCCGCGATCGACCGCGCCACCTCACCGTCGAGCGTGCTGCGCGGCAGCTCCCCGTAGAACGGCACTTCCGCCGCACAGCGAGCGACGACGGCCGCGGTGAGATCACCCCTGCGCACAGCCATTCGTCCATGTAGCCCAAGCATCGGCGCATCGTCACACCGCCCCCTGCCTGCGTCAATCGACGCCTGCCGCCGAAAGGGGGACGGAACGCACAGCGACCACCCGGGAGGCTGCGCCCGCACAGGCATGACCCCCCCGGCGCACTGGGCGCTCGATACTCTCCGGGTCTCGGCTTCAGTGGGGCGGCTGCCGCCGCAACACCGGTTGCGACAGGGCAGTTTGACCACGTGGGCCCGGAGGAGTCGAGGGCACGCCGGAGGGTTCGGCGAATTTCGGGAGGACGGACCCGGAGGGTGGGGGAGGAGCTCAGACGCCGCGCTGAACCGGACCGATGAGGGTGCCGGTTGTCACCTTGAGCGTGCCCTCGGCGACGGACGTGCCGGGGATCTCCCCGCCCGGAGCCCGGAGCGTGAAGGACGCTTCGTCTGCGGAGATGCCACTACCGTTGTTGGGAACCTGGATGTCGAAGTACACCGGGTGCCCCGGGCCGAACGTCACCGCGGTCCGCTGGTTGCCGTAGCGGCCGGCGGTGATTTTGTTCTCCGAGCCGTGGTTCGAGAACCGCACATGGGTGGGCGAACCGGCCAGCAGGCACGGATCGTACCCGCGCGGCGCTGTCAGGGTGACGCGGTAGTGGCGGTGCCCCGCACTGCTGGGCGCGTTGGTGATCTTCGCGATGTGGTTGGCCGGACGGCAAGCGGAGGGTGCGGCGCCGGCGGCCTTCACGGACGTGGCCTGCGCTGCTTCCCCACCCGCAGCGCCCAACAGTGCGGTGGCGGCGATGGCGACGGCGATCTTCCGGGTGGTACGCATCATGAACCTTCCTTGCTGTGCTTATTGGCCTTGGGCTGTGTCCGCAGAGTCCCGGCGTGCGCCCGGAGGGCGTGCCAGGCGTCGCGGGTCAGACGGGACTTTGCGGACACTGCCTCAGGGTGATTGCCCATCAGGAGCATGGCCAAGAGGACTTCTGAGCCTCGTTCTCACCCTCACGGGGGCTATTCCAGGGCTATCACGGCGGTGCCACCCGTACGTGTAACTCGCACGGGATGTTGTCGTTCGATCATGCGCCCGGCGGATGGGGCTGCGGGAGGCGTCACGCCGCGAACGCCGGTCCTCGCACACGGTGCGGTGCGCGCTCCGGAGCCACAACTTGGCACGTGGCCCAAGCCATTGGGGATTCGGTGCGGTCTTCGTGCGCGGTATCGCCCGCCTCACCGGTGACGGTCTGCGCGCGCTCGTTACGGACGGCGGCGCCCCAGTCCTGCGCTCATACGGTTGGCTTCCCGACCGGAGCCGGTCCGGGAAACCACTTCTCCCGGGCGCTCTTCTCTCCGCCGGTCGCCGCCGCTAGCTTGATCTTTAACCTCGGGGTCCGAACGGTGCGTCGTACTTGATCACTCGGATTGGTAACTGCTGTACGGGCAGGCGGCCTTCGGGTGAGTTCTACTCCTGTCTGACCAGGCGTGCGGATGCACTGTTCGAACTCGCGGACGCGGTGTTGTGCGCGGATGGTCCGGTCCGGTCGCTGGTGGAACTGTCGCTGGTGGGTGAACACCGTCGCGGGCATGGCGGGCTCTACGACGCCCTGTCCGCGGGCCGGGTCGACGTCGCCCGGCTGCGACGGGGCCTGGCCACGGTGCCGCTGCCGCGGGCGGCGGACGGCCGGCTGGTCCTGGCCGCCGACCTCACCTGCTGGCTGCGGCCCAGTGCCCACACCTCACCGCAGCGGATCCTGTGCCACACCTACGGACGGGGCAAGGACCAGCACATTCCCGTGCCCGGCTGGCCCTACTCGGTGATCTGCGCGCTGGAGACGGGCCGCAGTTCCTGGACGGCGCCGCTGGACGCACTGCGTCTGGCACCGGGAGATGACGCCGCCACCGTCACTGCCGGGCAGATGCGCGATCTCGTCGAGCGGCTGATCGATGCCGGGCAGTGGAAGGACGGCGATCCGGAGATCCTGATCGTGGTGGATGCCGGCTACGACGTTCCCCGCCTGGCCTTCCTGCTCAAGGATCTACCGGTGCAGGTGCTGGGCCGGATGCGTTCGGACCGTGTCCTGCGACGGTCGGTCCCGCCCCGCGAGCCCGGTGTCCGGGGTCGGCCGCCCCGCCATGGCGGCGAGTTCGCATTCGGTGACCCGTCCACCTGGAACACTCCCGACGCGCAGACGGTGACAGCAACCCGCCTCTATGGCACCGCCGTCGCCCGGGCCTGGGACCGGCTCCACCCGAGACTGACCCATCGCTCGGCCTGGACCGCTCAGCTGGGTGCTTTGCCGGTTATCGAGGGCACGGTGATCCGTTTGCAGGTCGAGCACCTGCCCAGCGGGGCAACACCGAAGCCGGTCTGGCTGTGGTGGTCAGGGCTCGACGCCACTGAGGCGGAAGTCGATCTGCTCTGGCAGGCATTCCTGCGGCGCTTCGATATCGAGCACACCTTCCGGCTGTTCAAACAGACCCTGGGCTGGACCTGCCCGAAGATCCGCAGCCCCGAAGCCGCCGACCGCTGGACCTGGCTGATCCTCGTGGTCTTCACCCAGCTCCGGCTCGCCCGCCCCCTGGCGGCGGACCTGCGCCGACCCTGGGAGAAGCCAAGTCCCGCGGACAGGCTTACCCCTGCACGAGTCCGCCGCGATTTTCGGCACCTCCGGCCGAAGGCCGCCTGCCCAGCCGGAGCACCGAAATCCTCTCAGCCCGGCCCAGGACGGCCACCCGGCCGCAGAAACAACCAACCCACCGCACGCTACGACGTGCACACAGTCGGCAAACCAGACTCCACAAAGCGACGGACGAAGAAGCCAACGACTCCACGCCCACGCCGCACAGGTTAAAGATCAAGTTAGTGTCGTCCTCTGCCCGATCCGCTTTTCGATCTCGATTTCACGATCAGCATTCAATGTTTCTGCCGGCGCTGGAGCCGACGCCGACGCGGACTTCGATTCCGCCCGTCCGCGTCATCATGGACGACTCCTGGCGGCGGGGGCGGCCCCTCGACGGGTGGCGCTCTCCCGGACCGTCCCACCGCGCAGCGGAAGGTTCACCGTGACACCGCGGGACTGGATTCGTCGTACCGCACCGGATTTCCGCCGTACCGCACGGAGGTTCGCAATTCCGGGGCGGCTCGGACGGGAACCGCTTCCTACCGTTCAGCCCTCCAGACGCCCGGCGCGGCCGCCTTCTTCCTGGCCGCGGTCCCGCCCGGGTCGGGGCGGCCATGGCCGGTCTCGGCATCGTCTGGCTGGTCCATGCCGAGACCGGGTCCTTCGGGATGGCCGGCCTGGTCACTGGCGCCTTCGCCGCGGCGGAGACCGTGGTGGGCCCGCAGGCGGCCCGTCTCATGGACCGTTTCGGGCAGCCGCGTGTCCTCGTCCCCCTCCTGTGCGCCCACGCCGGAGCGATCGTCACCCTGGTCGCGCTGGCCCTGACGGGGGCTCCCGTGGTGCCGCTCATGGCGGCGGGCCTCGCCGCCGGGGCGACCGTCCCTCAGTTCGGTGCGCTCTCCGTGGCCCGCTGGTCGGCCCTCCTGCACGGCAGGGCCGAACTCGCCCCGGCCTTCGCACTCGAAACGATCAGCAACGATGTCGCCTTCCTCCTCGGTCCCGCTCTCGCGGTGCTGACGGCGACCCAGTTGCACCCGGCGGCGGGTACGGTGCTGGCGGGGGCGCTCGTCGTCGGCGCCGGACTTGCCTTCGCGACGCTGCGCCGTACGGCCCCGGCGCCCACCGCGGTGCCCGCCCTCGATCGTGCGGACGCCCGGGGCCCGGGGACTCTGCGGACCCGGAGCTTCGCCACGCTGCTGGTGGTCGGTCAGGCCCTGGGCGTCTTCTTCGGCTCGAAGCAGGTCTCGGTGAGCGCCTTCGCCGACGCTCACCACGGGTCGACGGTCCGGGCGGGCGCGCGCCGGCTTCGCCGTCCCGCTCCTCGCCCTGGCCGCAACGGCAGTCCTGACCTGGTCCAGCCGTCTCACGCTCACGACGGCCACCACGGCATCCCGACGGCTGCTGGCGGAGGCCGATTCGGCAGGCGCCGCGCTCTGACCGGTTGTCGCGGGCGCCCGGTGCCGCTCTGTTCAACTCCGGCGGTGCGGAACGAGACACGCGGTCTCCTGAGCGTTGACATGCCTCCCGCCGAGCCGCCAGGCTCGTCGTGATGACAACGTTGTCCGCAGAGAAGAGGCGAGTCGTGCGGGTGTTCAGGAGACGTGGACGAGGCGCGGGGACCGGTGTTGTCGTAGCCGCGGTCGTGGCGGGATCGCTCGTTGCGGGGTCCGCCTCGTCCGGCGCGGTTGACGCGGCGGGTACGGCGTCGCAGGCGGGTGGGTACTGGGCCACGTCCTACGAGCCCGGGACGCCCCGGCCCGCCGGGTTCCCGGCGCAGGGGCCGGCGCGGAACCTGCGCGGCGAGACCACCCACATCACCACCACCGTGCGCGACGTGCGCTCCGACCACCCCAACGACACGAGTGCGCAGGAAGGCGTCGAAAGCCTCGCCGATCAGGACTCCGGCACCAAGTGGTACGCGCGTGACAGTGGCCGGCCCACCGGCGAAGAACCCGTATACGCGATCTACACCCTGCGCACCCCGTCGGCCGTCACCGGCTACTCGCTCACCTCCGCGAGTGACGCACCGCCGCGCGACCCGGCCGCGTGGACCGTGCTCGGGAGCGACAGCGACTCCGCCGGAAGAGACGCGGACGACTCCTCATGGAAGGTCCTGGACCAGAAGGAGGGACAGCGCTTCGGCGCCCGTGGGCAGAGCAACTTCTACCCGATCGGCACCCCGCACGCGTACCGCCACTACCAGCTCCGCATCACCGACAACTGCGCCGACCGGTGCGAGGGTTCGGCCGGTGACCGTGCGAAGCTCCAGCTCGCCGACTGGACCCTGCGCAGTTCCGCGGGCTCCTCGGCCTCGGCGCTCGGCGTCCGGGTCGAGAACGCCGACTCCGTCGGCGCGGCGGACGGCTCCGCCGCACTGCGCTATGCGGGCCGCGTCCTCGCCTCCGGACCGGCCTCCTCCACGGTGGTCCTGCGTTCCGGACTCGACGTCCCGCTCGTGCGCGAGTCGCGGCTGAGCTACGCGATCCGCCCGGACGACGCCGCCTCCGCCCGCATTGCGCTCAACGTCGTCTACGCCGACCCGGACGGTCGGCACCCTCGCACCTACGCGGCGAGGACGGGTGACAGGACACCCGCCCCGGGGAAGTGGAACACCGTCTCGGCCGACCTCGGCGCCCTCGCCGGGAAGCGGGTCAGCGAGATCCGGCTGCGCTACGAGGACGAGCACGCCGAGTCCGGTGCCAAGCCAACCGGTTGGATCGACGAACTCAGTATCGGCAAGGCCGCCATCGACGCCTCGACCACCTGGAGCTACCTCGACACCCCGGGCGTCGACCCGGCGCGCGGAGAGCGGGACCGCACGGCGTGGACCCGGACCGGCTTCGAGGCGGGGGACGTTCCCTGGAAGACGGCCGCCGGTCCCTTCGGCGCGAAGAACGACGGCACCGACCTCGGGGCCGGTTTCCCGGTCCGCACCAAGCTGAGGCTCCGCAAGGATGAGGGTGACAGCGTCGAGGCGTACTTCTTCCGGACCTCCTTCTCGATGGACCGCGCCTCCCTCGACGCGATCACCGGGTTGCTCGGTACGGTCGTCTACGACGACACCGTGACCGTCTATCTCAATGGCCGACGCATCGCCGGCCACGGCGACGGAAAGATCGAGAAGAACCTCCAGTACGAGGTCCCGGACGGTACCTCGGGCGAGGGCGACCCGGTCACCGCCCGCTTCAGCGTTCCGGCCTCGGCCCTGCGCGCGGGCGCCAACACCCTGGCGATCGAGGTCCACCAGTGCAACAGCACCAGCTCCGACGTCTACCTGGGGCCGGGCCCGCTCGCGCAGACCGCCGAATCCCTGCCCTTCACCGACGCGCAGCTCGGCACCTCCTACGCCTCCGACACCCGGCCCACCGCGCCCGGAGGCGGTGACTACTTCACCTGGCTGCTGCGCTCGTTCGACGCCGTGCGGAACACACCGTCGATCATGGGGGCCAACGAGGTCCTGCCGAAGGGAACGACGTACGAGGAGCTGGCCGCGCTCAACGACCGGACGGTCATCGACATCAACAACACCCCCTCCGGGCCCACCGATCCCCAGGTGCACAAGGCACTTGTGGACGGTGCGAACAGTCCGTACCGAACCATGGCGGACGGACTGGGCACCACCCTCGGCCGACTCTACGACCAGGCGCTGAAGAACGGCGAACTCCCCAAAACCAAGGCGCTGTTGTCCGGTCGCGTCGAGCACACCCCGGACTCCTCGGCCGACTGGTACCAGACCGCCAAGAACAACTACCAGTACAAGCGGCCCTTCGTCCGCATGGGATTCACCAACGACGAGGGGCTCATCGAGCCCTGGGACAGCCCCGGCGGCTACGGCGGTCTCGCGGGCGACGGCTCCTTCCCGAGCGGGCACACCAGCCACGGCTACGCGCAGGGCATCGTCCTCGCCACCCTGCTGCCCGAACTGGCACCGCAGATCCTGGCGCGCGCCTCCGAGTACGGCAACAACCGCATCCTGCTGGCCTTCCACTATCCGACCGACATCATGGGCGGCCGGATCGTCGGCGAGAAGACCGCCCAGCTGCGGTGGTCCGACCCAGGGTTCCGTAACCTCCTGGAGCAGGCCGAAGCGGAACTGGAATCCGTCCTCGTGCAGAAGTGCCGCGAGGCCGGGGCGGGCGGTTCGCTCACGCGGTGCGCCGACAGCGGGAAGGCGTACCTGCCCACGGGCCAGGCGCTCAGGGTGTACAAGCAGCGGATGACCTACGGCTTCCCGCACATCGGCGCGCAGGACCGGCCGCCGGCCGTTCCGGACGGGGCGGAGGACCTGCTGCGCACGGCGCACCCGAAGCTCACCGACGCCCAGCGGCGCACCGTACTCGCCGCCACCCAGATCCCCTCCGGCTCCGTGCTGGACGAGCAGAGTGACGGGGGGAGCTGGCAGCGGATCGACCTCGCGCGCGCGATGACCGCGAAGGTCACCGCGCACCACGACGGGACGCTCACCGTCGACGGGGTGCGGGTGAACGCCGAAGGGGAACGGACCGGAAAGTAGGCACCGCGCCCGTGGGGTCCGACCACCACTCCGCCGGGCCCCACGGGCGTACGCGTGGCCGACAGCCCCGCCCTCCCCGGGGCCCGGCGGAGCGTGGACGCGGGAGCGCGGGACGCCGAGCAGCCGCCGCTGCGCAACCTGCTCGACTCGGATGCCTCCTCGGAGAGATCCTTGGGCATGGAATTTCTCTGCTACCACCGCGACCGGCCCGGCTCCCTGCCGCTGCGCGACGAGCTACTGGAAGAGCACTGGTCGTATATGGACCAGTACGAGAAGGAGATGATCGCCCGGGGCCCGACCCTCGCCGACGACGGCGACACCCCCACCGGCAGCGTGCACATCGTCGATCTGCCCGATCCGGCTGCCGCCCGTGCGTTCGCCTTCGACGAGCCGAACTACCAGGCCGGCGTCTACCGGGACGTACTGCTGCGACGGTGGCGCAACTTGCTGGGGCACACCATGTGGGACTTCGCCGGCGGACCGGCCGATGGCCACCGGTACCTGGTGATCGGTCTCGGCGCGGGGCAGGCGGCCGACCTCGCGGTGCCGGCCGACCGGGACGAGCTGATCGCCTACGGGCCCCTCCTGTCCGACGACGGCGCCACCTGGCTGGGGACCGCGGTGCTGGCCCGGGCACCGGACCCGGAGGCGGCACGCGCCCTTCTGACCCCCGAACGCTACGCCGGCGTTGAGGTGCACAACTGGCAGTTCGGCGGGCGTCGGTCATAGCCGAGGCTCTCCGGGCGACGTGCTGGGCGACGCCCTGCGGGTCGCCCGGACAGCTGATCCGGCATGTTCGGACGACTGACGGCAGGGGGGCGGGACAGGGGATAGCCGAGGTACTACTGCTCGTAGCGCCGACGGGCGAGATGCACGATGACGTCGGCGGAAATCTCGACCGTCTCAGGCAGAACCCGCATGATCCGGCGGAACACCTGCTCCTGCTCCGGCGGCGGCAGCACGAGATAGGCCGAGATGGTCGAGAGATGGCCAACGTAGTCGCGAGCACTCATCGTGAAGCGCCGTTCGATCACGGACTGCCGAACTCCGGTGAACCACTCGGACCGTTGCAGTTCCGTACCCGGCCACTGCATGTCATGACCCGGAGGTGTCCCGTCCGGGGACGGAATATCGTCGCTCTCCAAGAACGGTGCCGGTGCCGCGCGAACGGTTTCCTCGACAGCTGGGTCGACCAGCTGGATCGGCCCGGCGAACGAGGCGAACACGCCACCCGGCTCCAGCAGGGCGGCCATGCGTGACCACCGGTCCTGCGGCTTCGTCCAGTGCAGCGCCGCCGCTGCATAGACGAGCCCGTACCTCTCGCCCGGTCGTAAGTCCTCGAACGCCGCTCGTACCGTCCTGACACCTGGCGGCACGTGCTTGCGCAGCTCGGCGAGCATGGCCGCGTCAGGTTCCGTCGCGGTGACCGTGACACCCCGTTGAGCCAGCAGGCGGGTTGCCTTGCCCGTCCCGGCGCCAATCTCCAGGGCAGTCCGCACGGGCTGACGCGCGTACGCCATCACCATGTCGAAGAGCTCCACGGGATACCCGGGCCGGAACCGTTCGTATGCTTCCGCCATCACTCCGAAGCTCAGCGCGCGACCGGACATGCCGAGCATCCTGACACGGGCTGCTCCGCCGACGCCCGGTCTTTTCGTGCGACACCAGCCTTCCGGTCATGGCAAGCAGGAGGCTCAAGCGACAACGAAGGCTCATCAGGGTGAGCGCGGGTACTGAACCCGGCGTGACCCGCCGCTGCCGCGGGGCCGTGCGTGAGCGCCGGCGCAGCAAGGGCCGGGTCCTCGTCAGCCGGCGACCGTTCTCCGCCGGTGACTGCTCTCCCCGCCGGCGCGCGAGAGCCCGCACCGCCTGGACGGGCGGTGCGGGCTCTCGCACATGACGTGCTCGGTGGGCGGCGTGCGACCGCGCCGTGCGGGTCAGTCCTTCTCGGCGCCTGACGGGCCGGCGGCCGCGGCGGTCTCGGGGGAGTGGCCCGCCTCGTCGCGCGGTGCCGGGACCTCGGAGGACGGGGTGCCTTCCGCGGCGAGGCGCTCCATGCCGCTGGTCGTCTTCAGGGGCTTCTCCCTGATGAAGAGGACGGCCAGAAGGCCGAGGAAGGCGAAGGGGGTGGCGATCAGGAAGAGGTCACCGGTGGCTACTCCGTAGGCGTGCTCGACGATGTCCTTCATCGGCTCGGGCAGCTTGGTCATGTCGGGTACGGCGCCGCCGTGGCCGCCGGCGGGTGCCGGGAGGCCCTTCTCCGCGAGTCCCTTCGTCATCTCGCTGGCGACCCGGTTGGCGAGGACCGCGCCGAGCACGCTGGTTCCGATGGTGCCGCCGAGGCTGCGGAAGAAGGACAGTACGGAGGTTGCCGCGCCCAGTTCGTGCGCGGGCACGTCGTTCTGGGCGGCGAGTACCAGGTTCTGCATCAGCATGCCGACGCCGATACCCATGAACGCCATGTAGAGGCTGAGCAGCCCGAAGTGCGTGTCGGCGTCGATGGTCGACAGCATGCCGAGCCCGGCCGTCATGATCACGGCGCCCGCGACGAGGTACCGCTTCCACTTGCCGGTCGCGGAGATGATCTGCCCGGCGACGGTCGAGGACACCAGCAGACCGCCGATCAGCGGAAGGCTCATGAAGCCCGCGACGGTCGGCGACTTGCCCAGGGAGATCTGGAAGTACTGCGAGAGGAACACGGTTCCGGCGAACATCGCGATGCCGACGAAGAAGCTGCCCAGGGTGGTGAGCGTGACCGTGCGGTTGCGGAAGATGTCCAGGGGGATGATCGGTTCGGCGGCCCGCGACTCGACGAAGACGGCCGCGGTCAGCAGCACCACGCCGGTGAGTACCAGTGCGGCGGTCTGCCAGGAGGCCCAGTCGAAGTTGTTGCCGGCGAGCGAGGTCCAGATCAGCAGCGAGCAGACGCCCGCGACGATCAGGAAGGCGCCCAGCCAGTCGATCCTGACCTGACGGCGTACGGTCGGCAGCTTCAGGGTGCGCTGGAGCAGCATGATCCCGGCAAGCGCGAACGGCACGCCGACGAAGAAGCACCAACGCCAGCCGAGCCATGAGGTGTCCACGAGGACACCTCCGATCAGCGGGCCGGCGACTGTGCCGACGGCGAAGACGGCGCCGAAGATGCCCGCGTACTTGCCGAGCCTGCGCGGCGGGATGATGGCGGCCATCACGATCTGGGCGAGCGCGGTGAGGCCACCGGCGCCGATGCCCTGGATGACCCGGCTGACGATCAGGGTGTTGACGTCCTGCGAGAAGCCCGCCACCAGGGAGCCGACCACGAACAGGCCGAGCGAGAGCTGGAGCAGCAGCTTCTGGTTGAAGAGGTCCGCGAGCTTGCCCCAGAGCGGCACGGTGGCCGTCATCGCGAGGAGCTCGGACGTCACGACCCAGGTGTACGCGGACTGGCTCGCGCCGAGGTCGGCGATGATACGCGGCAGGGCGTTGGCGACGACGGTACCCGCGAGGATGGCGACGAACATGCCTGCCATCAGGCCGGACATCGCTTGGAGTATCTGCCGGTTGGACATGGAGGACGGCGCCTGCTCGGGCGCCTCTATTGCGGTCACGGTGTCCTTCTTCGGTGCTGGGGCAGAACAGAGGTTGGTGTGGTGCGGAGGGGGCGGCCAGGGGCCGGACATGCGGGGGAGCGGCGAAACGGCGCACTGGAAGACCGGTGAACCGGTGAACCGGTGAACCGGCGGACCGGAGGGCCGGTGCCCCGGCGGACCGCGGGACTACGCGGGTGGTCGTGGCAGGCCTTGGGCCAGTTGGGCGAAGACCTCCTGGAACGTGTCCGCGAGTATCACCTCTCCGGGGTGGTCGCACCAGTGCTCGACGGCGACCCGTACAGCGGTCTGGGCGACTGCGGCGAGCAGTTGGGGGAAGAGGCTGTCGCGGACGGCTCCTGTGCCGGCCTCCGGACGTGCCGCGTGGTCGTCGCACCCGTCCTGGCGGGTGCCCGTGTCGTTCAGGTCGCTGTCCAGGACGCGAGCCCCCGCCCGCGGGCCGCCCGAGCCTGCTGCTGTGGCGGCGGTCCCGGCGGCAGACCCGGCGTCGAGCCAGTCGGCGATGGCGGCGGCCAGGTCTCGTTGGTCCGCCACTTGGGCCTGGAGGCCGCGTTGGATGAGGTGGGGGGAACGCTGGAGGACCTTGGCCTGCAGCGCCCAGAACTCCTGGCGCTGCTCGAACCCGTCGAGCTCGTCGGCGAGGGCCTCGCGGACCACGTCGAGTGGCGGACGGTCGGCCGGGGCGCGGCGAACGGACTCCCTGATCCGCTCGCCCACCCCCTCGTCGATCAGCACGAACGCGTCGTCGTGGTTGGGGAAGTAGTTGAAGAACGTCCGGGGCGAGACTCCGGCGGCCTCGCTGATGGCCTCGACCGTGACGTTCTCCACGCCGTGTTCGGCGGCCAGGCGTACGGCTGCTTCCGCGAGGGCGTTGCGGGTTGCCTGCTTCTTGCGTTCCCGAAGCCCCGGCGAGGATGGCCTCTTGCGTTCCGGCGGCCCCGATGCGGATGGCTTCTTGGTGGGCACATCTTGCATAGTAGGCAAAAATGCAGAACCTGCAAAATTATTCCCCACCTCGGGTCCGCCGAACGCCGTCACTACTTGCACTGTCACCACTCCTCCGACCTGACCTACTACAGGTGCGGGTGTGGTGGTTGGCTGTGGATGCCGGTGGGGCGGCGTGCGCCGACGGGTGTCGGGGGACGCCGCCCCGGGGGTTGGGGGGGGTGGGGGTTACTTGGGGTCGCGGTTGAATTTTGAGGTTGCCCAGAAGTAGCCGAGGGTTGCGAGGCCGAGGCACCAGGCGAGGGTGAGCCATCCGTTGTTGCCGATCTCGTTGCCCAGGAGTAGTCCTCGCAGGGTTTCGATGGCGGGTGTGAAGGGCTGGTACTCGGCGATGGGCCGGAACCACCCGGGCATCGTGTCGACCGGGATGAAGGCGCTGGACAGGAGTGGCAGCAGGATCATGGGGAGGGCGTTGTTGCTGGCGGCTTCGGCGTTCGGGCTGATGAGGCCCATGCCGACGGCGATCCAGGTGAGTGCTGTGGCGAAGAGGACGAGCAGGGCGAATGCGGCGAGCCATTCCAGGGCGGTCGCGTCGGTGGAGCGGAAGCCGATGGC
This sequence comes from Streptomyces sp. NBC_01260, assembly GCF_036226405.1. Lineage (NCBI taxonomy): Bacteria > Bacillati > Actinomycetota > Actinomycetes > Kitasatosporales > Streptomycetaceae > Streptomyces > Streptomyces sp. NBC_01260. The sequence continues at coordinate 8,654,541 of NZ_CP108464.1, forward strand.
GACGGCGACGGCGCCGACGAGGATCACGCTCATGACTGCTTGCAGGACGCTTCCGACGACGTGTCCCACGAGTACGGAGCCGCGGTGGATCGCCATGGTGCGGAAGCGGGCGATGATGCCTTCGGTCATGTCGGTGGAGACGGACACGGCGGTTCCGACCACGGTGCTTCCGACGGTCATCAGCAGGATGCCGGGGACGATGTAGGCGATGTACTGGGAGCGGTCGGCGCCGCCGCCGCCGATGCCGGCGCTCATGACGTCGCCGAAGATGTAGACGAAGAGCAGGAGCAGCATGACTGGGGTGAGGAGCAGGTTCAGGGTGAGGGAGGGGTAGCGGCGGGCGTGCAGGAGGTTGCGGCGCAGCATGGTGGCGGAGTCGCGAGCGGCGAGGGTGAGGGTGCTCATCGGGCTGTCTCCTTGGGCTGGTCGGGGATGTCTGCGGCGCCGGTCAGGGCGAAGAACACGTCGTCGAGGTCGGGGGTGTGGACGGTCAGTTCGTCGGCTTCGATGCCGGTGGAGTCCAGCCAGTCGAGGAGGGAGCGCAGCTCGCGCTGGCTGCCGTCGCTGGGGATCCGCAGCGACAGCGCCTCGTCGTCCCGGGTGCCCTCGCCCAGCGCGACGGCGGCGGACCGGTACGCCGCCGGATCGGAGAAGCGGAGGCGGACGTGACCGCCGGGGATGAGCCGTTTGAGCTCGTCGGCGCTCCCCTCGGCGGCGATCCTGCCGTTGTTGAGGACGGCGATGCGGTCGGCGAGTTCGTCGGCCTCGTCCAGGTACTGGGTGGTGAGGAAGACGGTGACGCCGTCGGCGACGAGTTCGCGGATGATGTTCCACATGTTGTGGCGGCTGCGGGGGTCGAGGCCGGTGGTGGGTTCGTCGAGGAAGATGATCCGCGGGTTGCCGACCAGGGTCATGGCGAGGTCGAGGCGCCGTTTCATGCCGCCGGAGTAGGTGGAGGCCGGCTTCTTCGCGGCGTCGGTGAGGTCGAAACGCTCCAGCAGCCCGGCGGCGGCGCGCCGTCCCTCGCTGCGGGAGAGGTGGTGCAGGTCGGCCATGAGGAGCATGTTCTCCTCGCCGGTGATCAGGCCGTCGACCGCGGAGAACTGCCCGGTGACGCCGATCGCGGCCCGCACCGCCTGGGGGTTCGCGGCGAGGTCATGACCCCCGACCCGGACACCACCGGAACCGGAACCTGAGCCGGAACCTGGCCCGGCATCGGCGGACGGGGCGTCTGCGGAGATGAGCGTGGAGAGGATCTTGACGACGGTGGTCTTGCCGGCGCCGTTCGGGCCGAGCAACGCGAACACCGTTCCCTCGGGGACGGCCAGGTCGACGCCGTCGAGCACGACCTTGTCACCGTAGGACTTGCGCAGCCCGATCGCCGTGATGGCGGCGCGTGGCTCCTGGGCGTTGTCAGTTTTGGATGTGGGCATGACAGGTGAAGTCATGAGGTCCTCCCGATCGAAAAGTGAAGTGACTGGGGAAGCAGGTGAGTTGACGGGCCTGGTGCTCAGGTTCGGGCGCGAAGTACGTCGATGTTGCCGTTGCGGGTCCGGGCGCGGACCTCGACGGTGTCCTCGGCCTTCTCCGGGGTCTCGGAGGCGGTGAGCGCGTTGCGCACCTGCCCGGAGCCGGAGCTGGCGTCGAGCCAGGCGGCCGTGCCCTCGCGGATGCCGACCTCGATGGCGCCGTAGGAGGTTTCCAGCTGAACGGTGCCGCGGGCGACGTCGGCGACGCGCAGGGTGCCGTGGGCGGTGGTGGCGGCGACCGAGCCCTCGGCGCGCGCGATGTCGATGTCGCCGTGGGCGCCGTTCACCTGCAGGTCGCCGGTCGCGGCGCCGACGGTCGTGGTGCCGTGCGAGTTCTTCAGGACGGCGGGGCCGTCGACGATGCCGACGCGCAAGCTGCCGGAGCTGGTGGTGATCTCGGCCTTGCCCTCGATCCGGTCGACGGTGATCGAGCCGTGGGAGGCGGTCAGGTGGAGCGGTCCGGTCGTGTCGAGGCGGACGTCACCGGATGAGGTCTTCACGCGGGCCTCGCCGAGCCGGCCCTCGCTGAGTACCTGGAGCCAGGAGCCGGTCAGGTCGACGCTCGAGCCCGTGGGCAGTTCGACCGTCACGTCGACGGTGCCGGTGCGTCCGACGAGATAGCGCTGCTTGGGCGTCCTGACGGTCAGGACGCCACTCGTGTACGTGACCTCGGTCTGTTCGGCCGATCGTACGTCCTGGTCCTTCTGCGGGTCGCGGGGCCGCACCTCGACGACCGTGTCGGGACGGTCGGCCGCGGCGAACTGGATGGAACCGGCGGACACATGGGCGTTGACCGAGATCGGTGCGGGCGTGTCGAAAGAAGGCATGGCTGTTCCGTCCTCTTGGGTGTTCGTGGCGTCCCCGCTGGTGGGACGTGGTGTGGGTGAAGTCGTTCCGAGGGGCCGGTCAGCGCACCCAGCCCTTGAAGCTCTGGCTGACGGTCCTGGTCTTCCCCGGGGCCCGGGGGGTGGCGGCGCCGCCCGAGTCGACCGCGGCCGACACGACGCGTACGAGCCATGCGTTGACCGACAGACCCTCGCTGCCCGCCACTTCCTCGGCGCGGGTCTTGAGGTGGGCGGGCAGGCGCAGATTGACGCGGGCGGTGCCACCCTCGTCCGTATCGGCGGGGACCGGGGCAAGGGCGGGCACCGGTACGTCGAGCGGCTGGGCCCGCTCCTCGTGCTGCGGCAGTACCACCACGAAGTCGGGGTCGAGGCCGCGCAGCCGTACGTCAACCGAGCCGGGGGCGAGTTCGCGGGTGATCTCGTCCATGGCGGCGGACAGCACATTGAGCAGGGTCAGACGGGTGGCCGACTCCAGCGGCGCGGTCAGCCGCTCGGCCAGCTCGCGGGCTTCGTCACCCCCGGCTTCGGCGGCCACCGCCAGTTCCCTGTGGAGTGTTTCGACATACGGCGTGAGGTCCATGACTCCACTATGGCGCCATTGTGGCGCCATTGGCAAGCGTGGATGTGTGAATAGTGGCGTTCGGCAGGGCTCACGGGTGGCGCATGAGATGCATTCTTGCAGGTAAGAGCGGTCAAGCGAGGAGGTGGCGCCAGATTTTCTCAGGGTGGCGCAGCGTGGCGCCGATCGCGAGATCCTCGGCATTTGATCCTTCGCCACTGGTAGCTGCGCCGATGCCTCGGTCCGGCCGGCCAGGTCCGTCCATCGCTGTTTCAGATGATCCGGCAGCGCCCGAATGTCTTCTCCGGACAGATCCCTGAACGTCTCGGGGTTCCTGAAGCGCGACATCATCTGGCTCCGGGACTGTCGGGCGACACGGGATTGTCAGTGGTCGGCGACATGGGGTGTGTCAGTGACTGCGGCTTCGTCGTACGCGATGAGGTGTGGAGTGGCCGGCGCCGAGGTGTTGAGCGACGGTGGCGACCGGTTCCTGCGCGTCGTGGTGTCGCGGGGCGAGGGTGAGCCTGGGTGCGCTGTACCTGGGCGGATGGCGGCCTGGTTGCCGCCGTCGACTGGGCCGAAGCTGAGGTCATCGCTTACTCCGCAACGGCTCACCGCCCTGGCATGACGAACAGGATCTCTCCTTGACCGCCTCTGGCACCACCAGCCCTGCCGTGCTCGACCAGCTTCAGCGCCGATCCACCGACCCGAAGCTGCGCATCCTGTTTGTTGGCGCGACCATCGTCACCATGGATTCCGGCCTCGGCGTCCTGCACGACGCGGACCTGCTCGTCGAGGGCGACACGATCATGGCGGTCGGTCCTGGTCTGAGCCCGCAAAGCGCGGTGGTCGTCGACGCGAGGGGCACGATCCTGGCCCCCGGCTTCGTCGACACGCACCGGCACGCCTGGGAGACGCAGCTGCGCCGGATCATGCCGGACGTCGACGACCTCGGCGCCTACGTCATGTCCACCCTCACCGGCTACGCCACGGTCTACCGGCCCCATGACATGTACGTCGGCACCAGGCTGGCCGCGCTGACGGCGATTGACAGCGGCATCACGACGATGCTCGACTTCTCCCACAACTCCCGCACCGCCGAGCATTCCGACGCCGCGATCCAGGCCCTCATCGACACCGGCATCCGCGGCGTGCACGCCGCCATGGGCCCGCACTTCGGGGCCTGGGACAAGCAGTGGCCCGACGACCTGACCCCTGGCTCCGACCTCGGACGCGCAGATCGGGCTGCTCACCTCCGACGACGGGAGCCGTTGCGCGAGCTGCGGCAACCAGCTGAAGGCCCGTAATCCGAGGACACGGCTCTGCTCAACCACAGGCAGATCACACAACCGGCGGCTCCAACACCAACGCGCGCTCAGCGACCCCTCGTCCTCCATGCAGAAGGTGGCGTGCCCAGCCTGCGGCGTCACCTGGGCAAGCGGCAACGACGACGTCAAGACGCTCGGCCGAGGACGCCGTCCTTCGCCCAGCCCAGGATGGCCGCGGAGCGGGGGCGCGCGCCCCCGCTCCGCGGGCCGGGTGAGGCGGCCGCACCGCTTTCCCGAGGCCGCGGACGAGTGGCGAGATGTGGCTCCACCTGGGCAAGTTGACTTGGCCCGGTGCTCAGCGTGCCGGGATGCGCCCCATCCGTACCGCACGTGCCGTCCACGATTCCAGATTCGTCGCGTGGGCGATTGGCGGCGGTGGGGACGAGCAGGCGTTGGGCGCCGCAGGTGCCCGCGGACGAGCCCTGGAACAGCCGTGCTCTACTGGATCGCCCGCCCCGCACGTCATCGGAGGTCCCCAGTGACCCGGCTCCACATCCGTTCCGGCGTCAACCCCGAAGAGCCGGACGTGCCTGTGGTGACGCTCGTCGTCGACCCCGACGGCCCACCCGGTGAGCGTGCGGTCCATGAGCTTTTCAGCTACTGCTACGAGGGCGACGGTGTGGTCTACCTGGTGATGACCGACGGCTGGGCCGAGCACACCCTCGACGGCAACCGCCTGGTGGTCGAGATCGCCGTGTACCCGGGCGCCCTGGGGCAGGTAGGTGTGGACGCCGGGACGTTCCCCGGCCGCTCGGCGCTCGATCCGGAGGCGGCGCTCGTGCTGCGCGCGGAGACCGTGGTGGACCCGGAACTGTATGCGCGGGCGGCGCCCGCGACCGCAGTGTTCACCGCGGGCCCGGACCGCGCGCTCGATGACCTGCTTGCCGCCGACGCATGGCCGATGGTGCTCGGTCACTCGCCGGCCGACGAGACCGATGAGTAGCCAGAACCTGCGGATCGGCGTCCTGAGGGCCACCCCCTTCGTCGCCCGGCGGCCGCAGCCGCCTGTTCGGCGCGGGCTCGGGTGGCTGCCAGTCGGTAGGAGTCGGCGCCGGTCCCGATGATGTTGCCGCCGAACGTCCAGCTTCCGGCGGAGTCATCGGAAGCTATCGTCGCGCTGTCCCTTTCCTCACGCTCCGTCAGATCCAGAAACAGCAGTTGTTGCCGATCACGCACAGGGGCAGGCCCTTTTTGGCCCAGTCGTACTTCGCCAGGGTGCGGATGGTGGCCGGGCCAATGGTGGAGTTGGCCTCGAAGTCGAACTGCCGCACACGGCTTGACGCGAGGAAGGTTCGCCGCCTTGATCCGGCGCTCGGAACGCCGACTGGCCCGGTCGTCGCACGCGGACAACAAGGTCTCGGCCAGGAACTCCGGCAGGTCATCTGGTCGCGCAGCGCCGCCTCGGCCGGCTCCGGGTACGGGGCGCGGATGGTGGGCAGGCGGAGGATGCGGTACGAGGTGTCGACGTCGGCCTGCTAGAGCGGATTGATGGGTTGGCCGGTTGATCGGATATGTCTGTCCGGTTGGTGATCACTGATCTGATGTGGGACCGGATCGAGCCGTTGATCCCGGCCGATCCAGTCCGCGGGCGACGATGGGCCGACCATCGTCGAACCCTTGAGGCCACGGTGTGGAAGTACCGAACCTGCTCGCCCTGGCGGGACCTGCCCGCCGAACTCGGTACATAGCAGACCGCACACAAACGCCTGATCAGGTGGGCTATCGACGGTACCTGGAACGGATCCTCGCGGCTGTCCTGGCCGCTGCGGACGCCAGTGATGAGTTGGGTTGGCCGGTATCGGTGGACTCAACCGTTTGCCGGGCTCACCAGCACGCCGGCGGAGCCAGGAAAAGGAGGCTCCCGATCGGGTCGAACCCGACGATCATGCACTCGGACGCCCACGCGGTGGCCTGGGTAGGAAGGTTCGCCTGGCCAGTGACGGCCGGGCGCGGCCGTTGGTCGTCCACGTCACCGCAGGCCAGACCGGTGACGCACCGGCCCTCCGAAGCGGCAAGGGAGAGGATCAGGGGCCCCGGAGCGCTTTCGGGAGACCGAGGACTCGACCAGAGACCATGTCCTGAATGAGGCTCACCGCGCGTCGGGTGTGCTCACCGAAATGGCGCTCTTGAAATCGGTAAGCGTGAGCGTGCCTTGAATGTCGGGGTTGGACGCGAAGTGCATTTCCTGGCGTACGCGCACGACGCGGCCCTTTTCGTCGATCCATGCCTCGGCGTCGATTGTGGTGGCGGGGCCCAGATTGCGCCCGACCGCCTTGTCGACCGATTCGATGTCTTTCGGGGTGAGGCGGGCCGACACGCGCACGGGTTCGCTCCCTTGGTGTATGGACGCGCTGTGACCGAGCATGAGGTGCACGTACTGCGGAAGCCGGTCCACGGGTATGCCGCCCTTGGCCGCCGACGCAGGAAATTCCTGCCACACACCGGGGGTTCCGCTTGCGCGCCGGTACACCTTCTGCTGGGTGATCACGACGTCCTCGGCGTACTGCTCGGTCTGTTCCGTCGTACGCCCCGTCAAAGGCGTGTTGAGGTTGATCCGTCCCACCATGAGTTGCAGTCGTGTTGGACCGGACTGCGTGACGGCTCTGAGAGCGGCCGAGTAGGGGGCGTCGTCGGCTGCGGCCAGCCGCTCGCGGACCACCTGCTCGCCGGTTTCCGGTCGCGCGGGCGAGCCCGAGGCGCATGCCGAGAGCATCAGTCCCGAGAGCGCCAGAATCAGGGTCGCAGTCCGGTGGCGAATCAAGGGCGGATCCTCTGAGTACCAGGCCCGGAGAGAGAACGCCCCAGGCCGCAGGTGGATGGTGGGCTCATCCTCCCCGGCCGCGGGGAGCAGGCGACGTACGGGGCAGGGGGTGTGATCGAGCGTGCGCCGAACGGTTACGAAATCGGCTCCTGCGTTCGTACAACTGTTCCGGCCGAGACCGACACCATGATTGCTGGGGCCGAGTCGGACGCCCGTCGACAGGCAGCCCGTGTCATCCGGGGAGCCACGGCCTTCCGCCAGGGAGAGGAAGTCGGATGAATTGCGGTGGTTCCTGCGGAACCAACCGACCTGGCCCTCCACGCCACCCTTCACTCGGCATCGGCCCTCACCACCGCCACCGGGAGACCTTGAATCCACGGAGCTGTGCCGATCCACCCACTACCGTCACGAAGCCGTCAGCCCAACCGGCGAAGCGAGCACATCCACACTGCGGCCATCGACCGATTGCTCCCCAGCCGGTGTGAGGGCGGGCGGAACTGCCCCCACACCGGCTTCGAAACATCGCTGGGCCTCCGGAGCCGCGTACTTCAGGTCTGGATTTCCGTGCCGGAGCCTCAGCTGCTGATCAGAGTCCGGTCGAGGAGGGGCAGCAGACGGTCCCAGTGATGCTGCAGTGCGGCGGGGTCGAAGGCGTCGGTGTCGGACATGGTGAAGCCGTGGACGGTGCCGGGGTAGATCTCGGAGGTGTAGTCGACCCCCGCGGCGTCCAGGGTCTGGTTGAGCTTGCCGAGGGCCTCCGGCGTCATGTCGCCTTCGGCGTGGCCGAGGTGGACCTCGGCGGTGAGGCGGCGCAGGCTGTCGGGCCCTTCGACGCCCACGGGACCGTGGAATGCGGCAACGGCGGCCACCTGGCCGGGGTGGGCCGCGGCGGTGCGCATCGCCAGGAGGCCGCCGATGCAGTAACCGGTCACCGCGACCGGTCCGGCGCCGACCTCGGGCTGAGCGGTGAGGAACCTGAGGAAGGCGTCGGCGTCGCTCAGGGACCGTTCGGCGGTGTGCGCCTCGATCAAGGGCATCAGCTGGGCGAAGACCGCGGGCCGGGCCTCTTCTCCGATGTACTCGGGAAGTTCGATCACCGGTGTCGGTCCGTGCCGGTAGAAGAAATTGGGGACGAGTACGTAGTACCCGTGCCCGGCCAGTTCGCGGGCCATCTCCCGCAGCACGGGCCGGATGCCGAAGCCGTCCGCGTACATCAGCACCCCTGGGTGCTGCTCACCACCGTCGGGGAAGGCGGCGAAAGCGTCGGCCTCGCCGTCCGCGGTGGGAATGTGCAGCATCTTGGTGGGCATGAGTTCTCCTGTCGTGGTTGACGTATCGAGCTGTGATCAACACGAAACACGACAGGAGGCGGATCCCGCGCAGCAGCGCCGGATCCTCGATCCAACAGTGGGCAGGCCCTGGTCCGTACGGCGCTCAGTGGAGCGCCGGGTCACCAATCCGTGTGTGGCGCGATGCCGTCCCGGTAGTCATCGCCACACAACGTAGCCCACCGGACGGGATCGATGCCAGCCTCCAAGTCCACAGTGATGTTCGCTTGACTGACCTCGTCAGTACCTCGGATCCTCAACGCGGCCGACGCGCTGCCCGTCACAGCGATACCGATCCAGTGTCTCGTGTGTCCGACATCAGGGGTCAAGGCCCCCGGACGGCGCTGTCAGCCTCGAACCTGGGCAGTTCCATGTGCTTGCCCGCGTTGGCGTGCAACGTCTTCTCCTTCGAAGCGAAGGCGTCGAACAGTGCGAGGGTGGCCTCACGCGGGATGCGCTCGTTGTCCCACTGCATGTCGAACTCGATCGGGACGGTGATCTGCTTCGCCTTCTCGACCAGGTCATCGGGCCACATCAGGCCGAAGGCCGCGGCCGTGATCCTGGGCTCGATCGCCACCAGAGGCACCCGATCGGTGCCCAGGTCGATGCCGACGTAGCCCACCGGCCCATCGGCGCCGATCTCCGGAAGTTCCTGAAGGGCGTCCGGGGTCGCCTGCCACTCGGGCACGGCGAACTCCGCCAGCCGGGCGTTGTAACGGACGATGATCGGCCCTTCGAGCTCGCCGGCCGCCCGCGCCTTGCGCAGCTCGGCGATCTCCTGCTTGTCGTGCGCGCCGATGACGGCGACATGGAAGCCGCAGCCGGTCACGAGGCTGTGCGCCCGGCCCACCATCGCCAGATGCTTCTTGTGCGCACCCCTGGTCCTGATGGGCCACGGTGGGGCGCGATCGGCGCCGGAGGCCGGCGACCAGAGAATGCCGGGGACGTCGCCCACGGTGAAGTCGCGCTCGACCATGCCGTTCGACGACGGCTCGGCGGTGAAGTGCAGGGACTGCACAGGTGTTGCCTTTCGGGAGTGCCTTGTTGTCGAGGCGCTCCCGGCGACAGGCTACGTCAATCGCCATACTGTGACGGAAGGGGGAGCACCCACATCGATACAGCGTTCATGGGTCTCACCTCCTCGGACGGTATCGCGGTCAACTGAAGCCAACAGCCTCAATCACTATCCCTCCAAACCCTCTCCTCGCCACGTGATCACGACTCCAGACACGTGCCAGTGGTTCGCTGCTTTGGCTGGTACGTCGGGGGCGCTGTAACGGCGGAATCAGCGGCGGTATCAACACCGGTGCGGTGGCTGATGTCTGAGTTCCTGGCGTTCCTGGAGCGACGGCTACTCGCTCTCTCCCGCCACTGAGGCGAGCTCGTCGAGCAGCGCGGTGATGGCGGCTTCGGTCAAGCGATAGCCGTCTGCGGTCTCGACGATGCGGCCCGAGGCGACACGGGAGTTCCACCACTCTTCGAGGAAGCCGGGGGCGTATCCGCCGGTCCGGAAGTCGTACTGCTCGGACACGAGACCGAAAATGATCATGAGTTCGTAGTCCGGCAGCGCATAGGAACGCTCGTACTGCGCAGGCGTTCTGATGTACCGCTCGAAGGAGCCGACCCGGTTGAAGCTGGTGAATAGCCAGAACAGGTAGTCGTACATCAACCTGGAGCACGTGTCGGCGTGAAGGGCGAAGAACCCCTTGTCGCGGACGACGGCCTCGCCCAGCGCCCGCATCCGCCGGTCCGCGTCGGGCAGAACGTCCGCGACCTCACGGAAAGCACGTAGCAGGATGGGGGAGAAGCTGCCGTCGCGCACCATGGCCAGGGCGGCGAGCCGGTCCTGCTCCGAGGTGTCGTAGACGGACTCGTCGACCAGGCCCGTGATGAAATCCTCGAAGTTCTCGGCGACCAAGGTGATCGCGAAGTCGTCCTCCTGGTCGACGTGGACGACGGTCGGCTCACCCTGCCTGCCGCACACGCGGTAGTCGAGGGCGAGCATGTCGTGGCCTGCCGAGGGTGTGTCGGCGAAGTAGACACCGATGTCGGGGTACTCCCACATGTCGATCCAGAACCGGCTGCCGAACTCGCCGCCGAGTGATTGCGGCCGGGCCCGTCCGATGCCCCGGATGCCGGTGATCTCGATGTGGTCGTCGGCCCAGGACGTCGGCTCGGACACCGGGAAGCAGGCCCGGGCCGGAGTGCCGCCGTTGTGCGCGTTCATCAGGGCGATGTAGGAGCCGGGCAGACGGTATCCGCCGAGCTCATCCTCCAAGGACGCGATCAACTCCAGCGAGGGCCGGCCCTCCTCCACGTACTCCTCCAGCGCGTGCGCCGAGTCGTCCCAGAACCCGGCGACGTCGAAGCCCTCGAAATGTCTCACTGTGCCCTCCCGCACCTGACCGTCCGGCGATTGCGGGTTCCGCGCTCCGGCACGATCGCGGACCGGCGCGACCGGTCGTCACCAGTGATTGCCCGCCATCGGGCCTGGGCGGATCCGGCGAGCTTGAACACCATGGCGAACGCAGCGACGGGACTGCCGACGGTCATTTCCTGCGCTCATTCATCCCGGACAGGCTGTATCCCTCGGCCTCGTCCCACGGTATGTCGATGTCGTCCATGTGCACCGCCCACTCGGCATCCGACAGAACTCTGCGCAACTCCGTAACGGAATGCAGGAGGTGGGTGAGCACCGGCATCAGGCGGTCGAAGTCGGACGGCATCTTGGTGGCCCCGGCGACGCGTTCCTCCGGCCCGTCGTCGGACAGCTCGTACAGGTACAGACTTTCCTCGTCGTCGTACGGGAACGACGTCGTGTGCGCGGCGACGACGCATTCGATCGCGGACGATTCGGCTTCGGTCAAAGGTGCCGCGCGGTGTGCGCTGTAGTACAGAGAGACGCTCATGATGTGACGGTACGGCGAGGGTCTGACATTGATGCTGATACTGAGGTTCCGGTGGCCGTGGCTCAGGGTCTGACTGACGCCCTGCTGGGCTGTCTTCCGGTTGTACTGTCCGGCCGCCTCGACCTTTCCTCACGGCTCCGGCCGGGCGGAACATGACCTGATAGGAGCTTGGCCAGAAGCCCCTTCAATGTCCTGTCTGCGCCACCCGGCCGGTGCCTACCTCCGGTTGGAAGGCATCATCAGCATGACATCAAGGGTCACGGAACACACTGCGGGCCAGCATGTGTTCGGCGGAGTCGATTCCCACGCCGACACGGTCCATGTCGCTGTCATCAGCGACAACGGCGGCCATCTCGCGGACGTCGAATTCGCCACCACCGCCGCCGGGTACGCGGCGGCCCTGGCTTTCCTGTCCGCACACGGCCATGTGATCGCGATCGGTGTGGAAGGCACCTCTTCCTACGGAGCCGGCTTCACCCGAACCGCCCGCTCCCACGGGCACCGGGTCATCGAGGTCAACCGCCCCGACAGGGCCGAACGCCGCCGCACCGGCAAGTCGGACCCGATCGACGCCTACGCCGCCGCCCGTGCCGCCCTGGGAGGCGAGGACCGCCTCCTCGCCCGCGAACCGGCGCACACGCGTGAACATGGCCGCAGCTTCCTCGGGCAGTTGGTCGCCGACCGTGTCCGCCAGGACCACCACCCCGGCCCCGGCCGCCGTCATCCGCGCGGCATGCTCTGCCACCAGCGCGTGGTCCGCACGGGAGGCGTCGGCCAGGCATACGTCAACGGCCACACTGTCATCGGTTCCCGGGCCTGAGCGACCAACACGGCGCCCGCGGTCAGTGCCTGCTCCGCGGAGGTGTGGGTCATCACCCGCGCCATCGCCTCGGACGCGGGAACGATCACCATGATCCTCGCATGGGTGCTGCCCCGGACCGCGGCCAGGGCCTGCCGCACGTCGCCTGGAGTGCCTCGGCACACCGCGGAGACGCTCACTGAGCCTTCGGCCTCCACCGCCACCTTTCGCACCGCCTCGAACTCCTCCCGGCAGACAGCGGGGAAGCCTGCGGCGAACACCACGTGCCGCGGTCCGGCCCCTGTGAAGACCTCGCCCTGGGCGCGTGCGAGGCGTACCCGGAAGTCAGCCGTCATCAGGGTCTTGGCCTGGGCTCCGTCACGCGGCGACTCCTCCCACAACACCACCCGGCCCGCCTGCGCGGATTCGCGCACCACATCACCAGCCACCGCCCCACCCTTCGCTCACGGCCCTTGCACAGCGGGCCCGTCATGCCTGAGGAAACGGTCACCCCGAGCGGGCTCCTGCCGCAGCTGCAGCGGCCTGATTCACACGATCGGGTCGCCCCGCGGCCGCACGGCCCATTGGGTGCAACGACAGCGCCGCGCCCGTGCGCCCGCGCGCACCGAGGCTCTGTGGGCAACGCGAGCGGTCCCTGAGCCAGGTGCGTCAGGGACCATGAAGCATGCGCCCGGATGGCTGGCACCTCACCGAAGACATCGACGACTTCCTCACTCGAGCCGGAGACTTCCTGCGCTCGCGTCCCGCCCTGCACAACACGCCACTGACGGTGATCGAGGGACTGCGAACACGCGGGGCGTACGGATGCGGCGCCGGAGCCACCGTCCTCGGCCGACTGGAGGCTGGGGGTGAGGTCCGCGCCATTTTCTACCGCTCTCCGTCCCACCGCCTGACCCTCACCCCCCTCTCCCGAGAGCAGGCCGACACCCTCGCCGCTCACCTGGCCGGCCTCGGGCACCTCCTCACCGGCGTCCTCGCGGACCAGGAGACCGCCACCGCGTTCGCCGAGACATGGCAGCGGCACACAGACGCAGCGCCCTTGCCCAGTTGGCGGGCCCGTCTCCACCGTCTCGGCACGCTCACCCCAGCGGAGCCGCGCCCAGCGGGCCGGGGGCGCATCGCGGGCGAGCAGGACCGCGAACAACTCATCCGCTTGTGCGGTGAGTTCGCCGCCACGGTCGGGGAAGTCCCCGCCGTGGACGCCAGTTCCTGGGCCGGCTCGCGCTTCGCCGACAGACACTTCACGTTCTGGGAGACCTCCGACGGCACCCTCGTCTCCATGGCGGCCGTGACCTCGGTGATCGCCGGCATGGTCCGGGTGGACCCGGTCTACACCCCGGCCGGCTTCCGGGGCCGCGGCTACGCGGGCGCCCTGACAGCCGAGGTGAGCAGAGCCGCGCTGGCCGCGGGTGCGACAGACGTCGTACTGTTCGCGGACCCGGCCAACCCCACCAGCAGCGCTCTCTACCAGCGCATCGGATATGTTCCGGTTGCCGACTTCGCCGCGTACGACTTCTCCCGCAACGCGCCGGAAGCCGGTTGAGAGCGCCCTGGATCGCGGCCCAGGAGGTGCCGTCCGATTCCTGCGCGGCCACGAACGGCTACGGCCGGCCGGGCATCATCCGATGCGTGGCTTCACCGCGGCCATGGGCAGGGCGGAACGGGCGGTCCGGACACGCCGCAAGGCCGGGGCCGGCGCTCGCGCGCCACGCGAACCGGCGCCCACGCTCCGGGCCCTGCTGCCCGCCGGCCCAGGCCGCGTAGACCTTGAGCCCGGAGATCTGGGCGGCGGGCCACCCGCTGTCGGCCGTGAAGGTCAGCCGGTGGCCGCGGTTACGAGCTGTCGGGATCCCCCCCCCGAAGTCTGGAGGTACGCCGCGCGCCTGCGGCCACTGGTGGCCGCCACCAGCTCCGATCGAAGGCACGCCGACCACTGCCGCCCCGGCGACGGCAGGGCACGGATCGTGACGTTCGCCAACGGGCTCTCCAAGGGACCGTGGGCAAGATCCTCAAGCGTGAAATCGTCCTCCAGCAGCAGGTGTTCGACGGCTGAACCGATCTGGTTCCGTGTCGGACCCAAGGCCGGGCCGACGTGGGCAGGGACGGGTCGATGCCTGGATCTGCAGAAGTGCCCGGGAACCAGGTGGAGGCCCTTCGACGTGGGATGTTGACGGCCAAGGTCCAGAGTTGAACTCTTGTGGACGGTTTCATGAAGGCTTTTCGATCTTGACTGAAAACCAGCGGACCATGGCTAGCGTCCGCTCTTATGAATCGCATACACACAGCGGCCGGGCTCTGTCTCGCGCTGCTGTTCCTTGTGCTGGGGATCGGCGCCCAGCCCGCGCTGGCGCATGTCTCGCGCCAGCATGCAGAACTCGTCGTCACCACCGGAGACAACGTCACCAGCGGCCGTCTCATCGTCCACCGCGACCTCGTGTCCCCGGAACAGGCCGGAGCCTGGGCGACCCGGTTGCTACCGGCCGGCTGCCCGGCCACCGGCTCCGGCGTTCCCGGCGACAACGGCGGGGTCCCCGGCGGCGTCGTGATCGAGTTGGCGTGGAGCTGCCACGTCCACGCGCTCGACCTGAGCCCGCTGCTCCAGAAGGGCGGGCTGACCCAGGTCGTCGTCGAGTTCGACGGCACGGCCGTCGACGCCTCCGCGGCCATGCCGCTCGTCGACGCCAAGGGCGCACACGCCCTGCCCAGCTTCCCGTGGCTCACCGTCGCGCTCGCAGCGGCGGCCGGCGTTGCGCTCGTACTCGCCGCGCTGCGACTGCCCACCCTGCTGCGGTCATTGCGAACAGGCCGTCGGGTCCAGCTCGCCACCGCGGGCGCCGTCGTCCTGTCCTGCCTCGCTCCTCAGGCGGCTTTCGCCGACGACACGGCACTGGCCACCGTCACCGTCGAGGGCACCGTCTTCAAGGACAGCAACGGCAACGGCAGGCGGGACAAGGGGGAGCGTGCCATGCCCGGCGTCGATGTCACCGACGGCGCCGTGTGGACCACGACCGGTGCGGACGGCTCGTACTCCCTCGCCATCGATCCGGACCGGCGCGAGACCGACATCGTCAGCATCGTCTCGCCCGACGGCTATACGCCCGCTCTGCGCAAGGACTACATCCCTCAGTTCTTCCACAAGGTCCCCGAGACCGGCGGCAACGGTGTCGACTTCGCGCTGGTACCGGACCGCAACGCCTCCGACCCGAGCGAGACCTGGGTCATGAACTCCGACCCCGAGATCAGCAACGTCGCCGACGCCCAAGCGCGCACGGCGCTGCCTCAGTGGACAGGTCAGGTCCAGGCGATGTCCGAGGTCGACGGTGCCACGATGCAGATCGCGACCGGCGACCTCACCGTCACGGACTACGCCGCCGAGCCCCGCCGCCAGGGCGCGTACGACCTCTTCAGCAAGGGCCTGGAGCAGGGGCGGCTCGGCCACCCCTTCTACCCGGTCATGGGCAACCACGACTTCGGCGGCACTGCCACCTCCCAGGGCTACGCCGGCAGCATGGAGTACTACCGCCGCAACCTCGCCCCCGAGTGGTACAGCTTCGACCGCAACGGCCGCCACATCGTCGTACTCGAGGACAACTACGACGCGAGCGGGCTGAAGCCGCAGCTGGAGTGGCTGCGCAGGGACCTGGCCCAGCACGCGGTCGGCAAGCAGGTGCTCGTCTTCGCGCATCGCTCTCTGTTCACCCAGTGGGGCCCGGGCGCAGGTATGCAGCCGACGATCGATGAGCTGGCCAGGTACGACGTCCGGCTGGTCGCCGCGGGTCACAACCAGCAGGCCGAGTTCCGCCGTGGCGCCTTCAAGCGGTCCGTGGAGATCAACAATCAGGGTACCTACGGAATCGACGGCGCCCATCCCGATTACAAGGTGCTCGACTTCAGTGGCATCACGGACGATCCGCACACCCGCCGCAACGAGGACATCGGCCATGTCACCGGTATCCACCGGCAGTTCGACATCGACGACGACAGCGCGCTGGTCAGCCCCGCACAGCGCAGCGTGCACGGCTCGGCTGCCGGAGTCCCCATCGAGGTGTACGCCGAGGACGACGGCCGCACCCCCGCCAGAGCCTCACTGACCGTACGGGACAACCACGGGCACGTGGTGAAGCGGACCAGCCTGCGCTTCGGCCGGGAAACCGGCAGACCCGGCATCGAGAACTGCTACACCCCGCCGGGCGGCAAGCCCGAACCGTGCCCCGACGCACGCGGGGCGTGGACCCGGGCGAGCGGCACCCTGCAAGGGCTGCGGCCCGGTACCTACACCGCCACGACGACCGTGCACGACACACGGGGCAAGGCGTTTCCCGCGCTTCCCGCGCTGAAGAGCGCCTTCGACGTCGTACGGGACTCCGGGCTTCCCAGGCCGAGGACCGGGCAGAACTGGCTGCGGCAGGGCGGCGACGAGGCCGGGCGGTCCTCGAGCGCCGACGAGCCGGGTCCCGAGCTGGACCTGCAGTGGGCCCGGCACACCGGCGAGCAGTTCAACCTGAACGGCTCGGTGGTCGCGGACGGCAAGGTGATCGTCTCTTCCCGCGCGTTCGACTCGCCGTACAGCATGATGCTCGCCTATGACATCAGGTCCGGACGCGAGATCTGGCGCACCTACCTGGACGGCGACGCCGAATCGGCGCCGACGCTCCGTGAGGGACGGGTCTATCTGACGACCGGTGTCGGACGGATCTACGCACTGGACGTCCGGGACGGCCATGTCGCCTGGGAGTCGATCGACCGTGAGGAGCAGCACGGCGACACGGTGCGCCGCTACGGCCGTGCGGGCGGACCGGTCAGTGTCTTCGCACTCAACGGACAGGACCGCACGGTAGCCGTCTACCAGGACTGGGACACGGTCCGCTGCCGTGACGCGAAGACCGGCACTCTGCTGCCCGGTGGCTTCGGCGCCGCTGCCTCCTGGGGTCAGTCCCACAGCACCGCGGTGCGCGAGCCCGGCTCCGACACGGCCTATCTGCACTCCTCGTCGAGCAACACGGTCATCGCCATGGACCTGACGAGCTGCAAGCAACTGTGGGCCGAGGACGCTGCGGGCGACATCGACAGCCACTCGTCACCCGTGCTCACCGATCCCGCATCGGGCCCGGCGAAGCTGGTCACCTTCACTGCATACGGAGTCCGTGGGCGCGACCCGAAGACGGGCGCGGTGACCTGGGAGTCCAAGCTGGGCGGTGGCAGCACCTGCGAGCCGGGGCGCGCCCCGCTCACCAGCCCGGCCGTACGGGGGGACATCGCCTACGTCGCGGGACGCGACGGTGTCGTACGCGCCTACGACACGAGCGCGGCCGATCCTTCGAAGCCGGTGTGGGAGGCGAAGTCCGGCTATCTGGCCGGGGAGAGTCCGCTGGACGACAAATGGCGGGTTGCCATGGGGTGTTCGGCCGGGGACGGTTCGCCGACGATGCATCCGCTGGTGACCAAGGCGCTTGTGTACGTGGGGACGTGGGACGGGCGACTTCTCGTCCTGGACCGTGTCACCGGCAGGCAGTTCGCCGCCTACAACCTCGGCGCGGGCGTCGCGTCGGCCCTCTCCGTCAGCGGTGACTGGATCTTCGTCCTCACGGACGACGGTACGGTCCACGCGCTGGCCGCGCGCCGGGACTGAGGGGAAGCACCATCGTGCGATCACTCCGCACCGGGGTGCTGCTCCTGCTGGCCGCCGTCCCCGCGCTGCTGTTCGGCAGCGCGGGGACGGCCCAGGCGCACCCCTTCGGTACACCCCCCGTCGTCAGGGTCGAGGCGGCGGGCTCCTCCGCCGTGAACGCGACCTGGTCCGCGCAGCGGGACGACGTCGGCGTCCTGCAGAAGAATTCCGGCGGCGATGTGACGGGCTATCTGCGCGCGCACATCGTCGTACGCCAGGACGGCAGCCCCTGCCGGGCGGACCGGGCCGACGGCATGACGCTCCACTTCGCCTGCCCACACCCGGTGGACCGGATCACGCTGACGGTCACCGCGCTGACGGACATCGATCCCGCCTACCGGACGCTTTCGGTGACCGATCAGGGCGACGGGGGACTTCACACGGTGAGGGAGCCGACGCGCACCCTCGCGCTGAAGTCTGCCGCACGGGCCGACGCGGCGCCTCCGGGCGGGAGTTGGACCAGTGATCTGACCTCACTCCTCAACCGAGGGGCGGCCCTTCCGGTGGCCGTGCTCGTAGCGGCGGCCGTGGGCGCGCTGCATGCCTGTGCTCCCGGGCACGGCAAGTCGCTGGCCGCCGGCTACCTGGTGGGTGGCCGGGGCAGACCGCGGGACGCAGTGTGGCTCGGGGGCATCGTCGCCGTGATGCACACGCTCTCGGTCGCCGTCCTCGCGGTCGGCTGGTGGCTGGCGGCAAAGAACGCGCCGGACATGAAGGCGCTGACGGGATGGCTGCAACTGGCCGCCGCGCTGGTGGTGGCGGGGGTGGGCGTAAGCCTGCTGCGGCGGAATCTGCGTCATCGTGGACACCATCACGCACATCGTCACGATCACACACATCGTCACGATCACGGGCATGGTCATTCGTCCGGCACCCAACATGCGGGTGGGCATGGCCACGGGCACAGCCACCACATCCCCGATGCCCCCTCGCTGCTCACTTGGCGAGGTCTGGTCCTTCTCGGCGCATCCGGAGGCCTGTTGCCCTCGCCGTCCGCCTTCCTGGTCCTGCTCACCGGGCTGCTCACAGGCAAGGTCAGCTACGCCCTCGCGATGGTGGCCGCCTTCGGCGCCGGCATGGCCCTCACCCTGACGGGCGTCAGCCTGATCGTACTGCGCGGCCGTGACGCGCTGCTGGACCGTGTCTCCCGTTCCTCGCTGCTGCGCACCTGGATCCCGAGGATTCCGCTGTTCGCAGCCTCGGCGGTGATGGCCGGAGGCGTGGTGGCCTCCGCGCTTGCGGCGGGACAGCTTGTGGCGCCCTAAAGGGACTTGGAGGCACCGGCAGCCGAGCCGCATGCCGAGTCGGCCACGGGTCGGTATCCGCAGCACGGTACGGCCCACGGCACATCCGGAATCCGCCGGATCGGCCTCCGCCCCGGACAGGACTCCGACTCCGTCGGGGAGGTCGGCAGTGACGCCCGGTAGCCCCGCCGCGAGCAGAAGCCCCGCTGGAGCATTCCGGCGGGGCTTCGTCGTCTCACGCGCTTTCGCACGGGTCTCACCGGCGGTGCGGGCTCCCCCTCCCCGGATCGTGAGGCCCTGACCTGGGATGAAGCTCCCGCCCTGGACTGGCCGGACACCCCTGGCGGTCTCTATGGCCTGTGCCATGCAGTACCGAGATGGGGCGCAGCGGCGAGGTTTGTGTACGTAGTGCCTCGCGCGCCCGTGCGCAGGCAAGGCGGGGCGCCAGCCGCGATCACGGAGCGGTCGTCACCATGTAGGTGATACGGGCGTCCGCGACGCCGTTGTTTCGCGCGACGACGGTGAATGTGCTGGCACCGGCAGACTTGGGAACGCCGGTGATGCCGCCGGTGTCCGGGTTGAGCGTCAGTCCGGCTGGAAGCGCACCACGGGTGATCACGTAGCGGTGAGTCTTCGGCGTCGTGGAGTCGATCTTGACTCGTACTGGCGCCCGGTTCGTGCGTTGGCCGGTGCCGGGTTGGCGAAGCCGGGGGTGGGCGCCTCGACCGTGCGAGGCGAGCCGACCGGATTGCCGGAGACGTCCGGGCCATGGTTCAAGCCGCCGTACATCGCTCCGAGCCCACGCCTGTGCTCGGGCAACAGCATCAATTCCACCGGGGATGTCACCGCCTCGTCCGCGCACAACACCGCGTCGGACAGCTCGAACAACTCGTCACGCCGTGTGGTCAGACACGCGTAGAACTCGCCCCGGAAGCGAGACGCTTCCGCGAACGCTTCCCTCCGGACAGCATCAGGCAGCAGACTCACTCACGGCCTTCGCCTTGGTCATGTGCACCTTGGTCGGAGCACAGGATCAGACGAGGGCCGCTCCTGCGTCTGGCGGATGTCAAACTTAGAATCAAATTCGAGAGTCTGTTCGAGGCTCACATCGGGGGCACCATGTCAGAGATCGCTCAGTGGCTCAGGAACTGGCATGCCGCACATGAACACGGACTCCGCTCGCGTGGGATCAGTTCCGCGGTGAAGCCGCCAGCCCCAGGAACCTTGTCCCGACGGCGGCCGAAGGCCACGGCAGTGAAGCTCACGCTGGAATCAGGCGAGCGCGCGGGGATCGTGCTGGTATGGGAATCGGGTGCCACTTCACTGCTCTTCGTCGACACCGGTACTGAGCACACCTGGCAGGACCACCAGGTACTCACCTCGGAGAGCGACCTGCCACGAATCCTGGCACCGCTCGAAAAGCTAGTTGAAGCAGCTGCTGAAAGTTAATGAACAGATTTAGGCCTGCGAACCGATCTGGTGGCCGACGCGCTGACATCCGCCTGCCGACAGCGTCGCCCCACCAATTCCGCGACCGCTCGGATCGCGGCTGCCAGTGCACCAGTCAGCAATTCGCTTTCCTGGCAGCCGAGTTCGGGGTCCGGTTGTCGGTCGGACGTACCGGTCAGTGCTGGGACAACGCGCTCGCCGAGTCGTTCTTCTCGGGGGTCTGCATTCGATGGCGGGTCGCGCGATGCCGTAGGCGGGAACTGCGACGATCCTGCGCGGGGAGCCATGCCCTTGTGGCTCAGCCAGTCTCTAGCTGCTTTCTGGCCCGTCGTCTTCCGTTTGCTCGCCGTCCGCAGGGCGCGCGACTCCCACGTGCATGCGGATCACCGCGTACGTCTCGCCGTCCCTCGGCGGCCGCGTCCACGAACGGGTGGCGAAGGTGTGCAGCCGCCCGTTCACGATGGCGTGGCGGGGCAGACAGGCGCCGAACTCCCCGGTCACCGCTTCCAGTAGCGACCGTTCCGCCACACCACCGTCTACCGGGTCGCCGAAGAACTGGCTCGGATCCAGTGCCCGCGGTATCTCCCCGCTTGCATGGATCTTTCCCTCCACGTACGTGAACGCGTACTGTTCGGCACCGTCTCGCGCTACCGAAAGGTGGAAGAACGGTTCTCCGTGCCATGTCCTCAGGCCGCTCCACACCACCACCGCGCGGGTGCCCGCGCTGGCGGCCGTGGCCGGGGAGACGAACCGCTGCCGGTTGAACGGGGCGGGGTCGCCGTCGAAGGCGAAGCTCCAGCCGGTGCCGGCCCGGCCGACCGCCATGAGAGCCCTGTCGTCGTGGGACGAGAGTTCCCTCTGGCTGTGCTGCGACTTGTGGTGCGCCTCCCAGTAAGTCATGGGTTTGTTCAGCACGGTGCCGTCCCCGTCCACGAGACGTCCGGGCAGGTCCTCCGGCTCAACCCCCTCCACCAGGACGAACCGGTAGGACGTGTGGTTGTTGGCCGGGTCCGGCTGCGCGAGCCACGCCAGGTTGTCCGGGTCGAGCCCGGCCGTCGGACTCGGCGGCTTACTTGCTTGTCCGCCCCGTGGAGTGGACAGCAGTTCCCGGCCCCGCTCCGGGGTCAGCAGCGGCCCGAGCACCGGGTCGGCCACCCACCCCAGCGGCGCCAGGTGGTCCGGTCCCAGCGGCTCCCACAGCGGCAGAGCGTCTATCAGTGTCCGCCATGCCGCGTCGGTGTCTCCCCACCGCGCCAGCTCCCGCGCCCGCTCGACCGCTTCCCCGAACGGTCCCGCCGCCGTGTACCGGTACGTTCCGTTCCTCACCTGATCCAACATCGCGAAAGCAAGGGACACCAGATCGCCGTCGGCGCCCCTGAGGTGGAACGTCAGCGTGGAGTCGTCCCAGTACGAGTGCGCCGCGTGCTCGGCGACCAGCGGCGGCAGCAGCTCGGGCGCGTACCGCGGGTCCGTCACCAGGCCGTCGAAGTACACCATGTAGGTCTGTCCGAGCAGGCGGCGTATCTGGTCGCCCAGCCCGGCGGCCCGCGGTCTGCCGTACTCCTTGGCCTCGTCCAGCGCCTTCCCGGCCCGTTCCCAGCCGCCGCTCAGCGCCTCCAGCCGGGCCTCCTCCACCAGGGCGTCCAGCTTGTGCGTCGTGTCGTTGGCGAACGCCGGCTCCCCGTCGCTCCGACGCGCTCGCAGGCTGTGGAACTCCCGGTACACGTCCCGCATGAACTCAAGGAAGTTCGCGTGCCGCTCGGGTGACTCACCCCGCCAGCCCGCCCACGTGTAGACGGCCCACTCGCCGTCCTCATCCACGTCCTCGGGATCCATGAGGACGTGGGTGATGTCGGACTCGACGTCGAGCTGCAGCCCGCGCCGCCAGATGTCCGCCTCCCGCCGCTCCTCGGGCCCGGCGTCCTCGTCCAAGTACTCCTCGTACATGTCCGCGAGCCCCGACTCGTTGTTGTGCCAGTGGGCCTCCTTGGTCCCCGCCAGCAGCCACACGAACCCGCCCGCGTGCCGCCACCCGTCGGTGACCTTGAGGAACTCCCGGTACGACGGGGGCATCCGTAGGCCGAGGCGCTCCTCCATGGCTGCGATCCGCTCCTCGGACGTGGGCGGGAACCCCAGCCAACGTGCCCGTCGCGCGGCCTCGTCGTTCTCGTCCCGCGTCTCGTCGTCCGGCAGGGAATCCGCCCACTCCCCGCTCCACCTGAGCAGGAAGGACCGCCAGTCGAATGCCGTGGTGTTCGTCATGAGTCCGATGCTGTCACCCACCACTGACAGTGCCCCGCTGCGTGCTGCGGCCAACAGGACTCTCGCGTGCGCCACCGAGCAATGCTCGGAACCTGTGGATCGGTTGTGTCTTCCAGGGCAACGGCGACGCCGCTGTCGGCGGCCACCCTGCCTTCGGTGGGCCCGGCCCCGGCGACGCCCGTGATCTTCCGCTCCCAGAGCTTGCGGCCGCACGCGGTGTCGATGCCCCACACCGAAGCCGAACTTGCGCCCCGCGCCTGCCGCGCCTCCTCGGAGGCCACCTCGATGCCGACCGCTGTCGTAGTACGACCCGCCCTTCGGCCTGCGCGCGAGGGCGGAGCGCGAGCAACGCTTCGCCGCTCATGGCCCCCAACCCGCCTCGGCTCCCGCATGCGGAAGGTCGTGTGATGAACGACGGGTGGGACCAGGCAAGTTGATGTCTCAACAGGGTTTTCCGGCTTGTGGACCCTTCGGCAGGAAACGCCACGGCCGGTGGTCTGCCCGGCCTGCGGACCTCGAAGACCGGGGTATCAGTAGCCCTGGCCGACCAGGAAGGAGTCGAAGTCGAGGGCAAGGGAGCGCGCTTCGGCCGCGTGACCCTCGTCGTCCCCGTCGACGAGGACGAAGACGCAGATGCCCTGCCCGGTTCGTACCACCCACATGATGCGGTTCCCGTCCCGCAGCATCGCCAGGTCGAGCTCGGTCCCCGTCACCGCGTCGGTGATCCGGTCCAGCTCCTCACGGTGCCACACCGCCCCGGCAAGCCGGAGCGTCCGAGGACGGCCGGCCTCCTCGCCGGCCGTCCACAGCGCCGACATCTCAGCCCGGTCCGGAGCGTCGGCGGCGTCGGAGCCCGGCTGCCGGTCCCCTTGCCCGGCGGCGGAGCGGAAGTGCTGCCTGCCGTCCTCGGGGCCGGCCGCGGCGAAGAACCCTGATTCGGTCGAGAAGGCCGCCACCGCGCGCACCGCGGGGTGCTTCCCTCCGAGGGCGAAACGGGTGCTCAGCACTTCTTCCCATTGCTCGGTCACAGGAGACATCAGTGGTGGCCTTTCGATGGCGTCGTTTTGGTTCACGGACTCACTCGGGTTGCCTCGGGGCGGTTGTGTTCGGCACCGTGCCCCTCCGGCAGGACATCTCGTGCCCGTGAACGCGCTGATCAGACGTAGGGCCGGGAGATCAGCACACGCGTCGCATCCCCGGGCAGGCCGCCCCGCCGCGCAAGTTACTGGTGAGGCAGCTTCGCGCGTGCGGAACCGGCGGCGGAGTGCATGGCCCGGCCCGTCCCGCTCGCGGCCGCCGATGCGCCGGAGCCGACCGTGTCGATCGCCGCGTGCACATGTCCGGCCGCCCTCGTCGCCGCGCGGTGGGCCTTCCTGCTGCCTCTCGTCGTCGCGGTGCGGGCACGGTAGGCCGCCGAAGGCTTGCCGTGGGTGTCGGCGGCGCCGAGCAGCAGCGCGCCGAACAGGCCGATGCGCTGGGCGAACTGGAGGAATTGGTCCTTGCGCAGCCTCGGGTCCTCCTCCTTCCACCAGGCGTGCTCGGCGAGGGTCGCCGGCACGAGGCTCGCGGCCAGGACAAGTGAGGCGGTACGAGGGAGCCGACCCAGAGCGAGCAGTCCGCCCGCACCGATCTGCACGGCGGCGTTGAGCCTGACCACTCGCAGAGGATCGTCGACCGGGGCCCCGAGGTGCCGCGCCAATGAGCCGGTGCCGGTCGCGAGGGGGAGCGGGCGCCGCAGCGCACGCACCCCCTCGATGACGAACGGGGTTGCCAACAGGGGGCGGGTGATTCTTCTCAGGACAGCCATGGATCCACGTGTGCCCCTGGGAACAGCCGTCACACGCGGCAGACCACCAACTCGGCGGACCCTTCCTCCGTGCTCCGCGCACACGTCCCGGGCGGTGCGACAGTGGAGGCGGCGGTGAGCGGTCGTCACCGAACACGCTGCGCAGGGAGGGTGCTCATCCGCGAGGACGCCGTCACGCGCGCAACGGGGTGGGTGGGTCGCCTCACCCCTCCGGGGTGGCCTCGGTCAGTTCGGGTTCCAGTCCCTCGGCCATCTCGCTGTGGCGGCGGCCGGAGTCGGTGCGCCAGACCTCGAAGGCCCAGGCGGTCGAGGCCACCACGGCGAGGCCGAGGAGCCAGCCACCGACCACGTCGCTGAACCAGTGGACGCCGAGCGCGACACGGGTGAAGCCCACGCCCAGCACCGAGAGCCCCGCCACGCACCAGCACAGGGCCCGCCCGCCCCGGGGCACCAGCGGCAGCAGTGCGAGCAGCAGTACGGCGAGCGACGTGGTCGCCGTCATCGTGTGCCCCGAGGGAAAGGAGAAGCCCGGCGCCTGGGCCACCGGATCCGCGAGCGAGGGCCTGACGCGCTCGACCACCGTTTTGACCAGCAGCCCCGTCAGCCCGCCGGCCACCGCCGTCACCGCGGACCAGGCGGCCAGGCGCCAGGCGCGGCGGTAGAGCAGCCAAACCGTCAGGAGCGCGACCGCACAGCGCAGCGTCGCGGGATCCCAGACCCAGTCGGAAAGGAAGCGGAGGGTGCTCGTCCACGCCGGGTGTTCGAGCGCCGTGGCATGCAGCCGCCGCGCCGCGCCTTCGTCCACCATGCGCAGTGGGCGCCACCGGCCCTCGACGAGGACCAGCACCAGGGCGAAGGGAACCGCGGAGAGCGCGGTGACGGCGGCGGCGCTGAGAAGGCGCACACCGAATCTGCGGTCGGCCGCCCGTGCGCGGCGCTCACGGAGCCGCTGGGCGGTGGCTCGTACAACCAATTCATGCTCCCGGATCGGGGTGTACAGGACCCGGCCGCAAGGCGCGGGCGGCTTCCAACTGCGCGGCGAACGACAGTCCGAGGAAGAGGGCGATCGAGGTCAGATAGGCCCAGAGCAACAGCGACATGAACGCGCTCAGCGGGCCGTAGACCGTGTCGAAGGACCCGCTGACCGAGAGATAGAGGCTGAGCAGCCAGGTGAGCGCCGTCCACAGCACAAGGTAGAGGGCCGCACCGAACGCCAGCCACGTGTAGCCCGGTTGATTGCGGCGCGGGGAGCGCTGGAATATCGCGCTGGCGGAGATGAGCGCGAGCAGCAGCCCGCACGGCCAGCGCAACAGTTCCCAGGCGTGGCTGGCCCCGTCACCGAGACCGTAGACCGTCACGGCGGCAGCGGCGAGGTCCCTGCCGACCACCATCAGGATGAACCCGATCCCCAGGGGGATGCCGGCGGCCAGTGCCATGACCAGGCCCCGGAGGTACTTCTCGTGGAAGGGGCGGTCGCGTTCCACCCCGTAGATCCGGTTGGCGCCGCGCTCGATCTGGCACATTGCCGTCGTGACGTTCACCAGCGAGAAGGCCAGCCCGAACCAGAGGGTGAGCTGGGAGCCCTCCCCGGCGCGCTGCCGGCTCCGGGCGAGTGCGTCGTCCACCACCTCGGCGCTCGGCCCCGCGGCGATGCGGTGGATCGTCAGTTCCGCCAGTCTCCCCACATTCTCCGTGTGCAGTGAGGCGGACAGTCCGACGAAGGCGATGACGAGCGGGATCACCGCGAGAACGGTCTGCAGTGCGAGTGCGCGGGAGTGGCTGAATCCGTCGGCGTAGCGGAAACGTACGAAGGAGTCGCGGACCAGTGGCCAGCGGCCGTAGCGGCGCAGCGATGCCAGGGCCTCGTCGGCGGAGAGTTCGTCGCCCGCCATGTCGCGGGTCACCGGGACCCGGGTCGCGGTGCCCATCTACTTGCCCTCGGACGGGAGCAGCACGGACAGGGCCCCGGGCCTGACCTCGGCGACGAGGAGACGGCCCGGACGTACCGGGTCCCCGTCTATCTCGCGTGACTGCAGCGAGGTGAAGCGGAGTTCGGCACGGCGGAAGGCGAAGTACTCCACCGGGGTCCCGGCGCCCGTGCCGGCGGCCTCGCTGCCGGCGAGCGGGAAGGTGCCCAGAACAGCCGGGCGGGGCGGCTTCGAGCGGCCGCGCAGCAGTATCCCGGCGGCGCGCAGCCAGCCGCTCGGGCCGTGCGGATCGAAGACGGCCAGATCGAGCAGCCCGTCGTCCGGTTCGGCCGCGGGCACGAGCGCGGCGCCGCCCTGCACGCTGCCGATGTTGGCGAGGAGCAACATCCGGGCGGTCCGGTGCAGCGCCGGCCCGTCGTCCAGCCGGATCGTCACGGTGATCCGGGGCGCCCGCAGGCTTCTGATGCCGGCCACCACGTAGGCGGGCCAGCCGAACGCCGATTTCGCGTGCGTTCCGGTGTTCTCCAGCATCGCGGCGTCCAGACCGGCGCCGGACATCGCGGTGAAGTGCGTGGCGGGGAGCGAGTCGCCCTCGATCCGTCCGAGGTCGATCCGGTGAGCGCGGCCGGACAGCGCGGCGCCCAGCGCATCCGCGGGTGTCAGAGGCAGGCCCAGATTCCGCGCCAGCAGGTTGCCGGTGCCGCACGGCACCACGGCCATGGGGACGCCGGTGCCGGCCAGCGCGTCAGCCGCCGCCCGCACGGTTCCGTCGCCCCCGCAGACCACGACGAGCGACGCGCCGCCGCGGACCGCGTCGGCCGCCTGGCCGCTGCCCGGATCCTCCGCGGTCGTGAAGACGAACGCGGCCGAGTGATGACCGTGCTGCTCCAGGACGAGCCGCAGCGTCTCGCGTTCCGCTTCGTCGGTCACGGTCGGGTTGACGACGACGACGGTGTGGCCCGCGACCTGCTCCGAGCGTTCCTCGGCGGTCTGCAGCGCGACCTCCATCGCATTTGACGGCGGCGGAGTGGGAATGGCGTCATCGGCCAGGAGGGTGCGGCCGACGATCAGCAGCGACAGACCGCCGTTCACCAGCCCGCCGAGGACGTCGGTGGGGTGGTGCATCCCCCGGTAGAGGCGTGCGAACGCCACCAGCAGCGGCAGGAGCAGCAGCAGGCCTCCGACCACTTTGCGCCACGGGCCCCGGACGCGGGAGAGCACCAGAACGGCGAGGCCCGCGTAGAGCGCCGTGGCGGCGCCGGTGTGGCCGGAGGTGTAACTGGCCGTCGGCGGCGAGGCGTCGAGCCGGTCCACCTCAGGCCGGGCGCGGTCCACGGACGTGCTGATGACCAGGAACACCAGCGCCTGGAGCGAGACGGCGACGGCGAGGAACACTGCCTCCCGCCACTTCGGCAGCCGGGGTATCAGTATCAGCCCTCCGCAGACCACTACGGTGACGGCGATCACGGTGGCTGTGTCACCGGCCTCCGACGCGATGAGCGATGCGCGGGTGAGGGACTGGGTGCGCAGGTGCTCGAACCCCTCGTTGATCTTGTCCTCACCGCTCAGGGGCCATGTCCCGCGGGCGGGGCCGGTGATCAGGAGCCCGAACCCCACCAGCAGTGCGGCCTGGCAGACGGTGAGCGCGCCGATCTGGGCGGCGGCCCGGCCGCTGCCGCTGGTGAGGGCGGGTGACCGGCCGGGCCGGGCGATGGCATGGGGCTCGGTGGGCCGTGGCGCCGGTCTGTCCGGCAGAGCGGTGGGCATAGGGACTCCAGGGGAGGAGGGGTGGTCGGGGCGCCGGCCACCCGGTGAACGGCCGTGTGCCCCGGAATCCGCCGGTCAGACATGCCCGGGTTCGGGTGTGTGCCCGTTCGGCGCGGGCAGTCGGAACGGGGTCCGGGCAGCTGATGCCCGTGCTCAGGAGACCGGTCGCCGCGGCGCGTACGGCGAGCGCGCTGGTCCCGGACCGTGCGAGGCACCCGGGAACGGGCGCCTTGCTGCGGCGCGTTGCCGGATGCGGGAGACCGCCCGGGTCAAGCTCGGCGTCGCCGGGGCTGTGGGCCACAGCGGGTGCGTCTCGCGGCCCGCGGGGATCGCGGTTCCGCTTCGCCGCCGACGGGACGGCAACTCGCGGCCGGCTGGTCTGGGTCAGGCGGCCGCGAGCTGCCCTCTCATCCGCGCAGGTCGTGACCACATTCGGCATGCACGCTGAGCAGGCCACTGACGCCTGGCCCTGCACGGAGGTCTCCTGCCGCGCTGCTGCACCCGTGGAGGGACGGAAGGCATGGGCGGGGGCACCGGCAGCAAGAGGATCGACGGGCCCTGATCAGCCCAGTAGCCATATGGACGCCCCGCCCAGGACGAGCAGCAGGCAGATGGCGAGGTTCGTGCGCCAATACGTCAGGAAGATCGCGACGAACTCGCGGATCATCGCGCTGGGCCAGAAGTACGCGGCGGTGGGTGACCCGACAACCTGGCCCCTGACCCCCGTTCGACGGGCGGTCACCGCGGCGCGGAAGACGTGGTAGTTGTTCGTGACGACAACACACCGGTAGTCGGGATTCGCCTTCTCCATGATCGATTTGCTGAACCTCAGGTTCTCCTCGGTCGTCGACGAGCGGTCCTCACGTTCGATCAAGGCGGCCGGGAACCCGCGCTCGACAAGGTAGTCGGCCATCGCGTGCGACTCCGGCAGCGCCTCGTCCGGGCCCTGCCCGCCGGAGGCGAGGAGCACGGGCTGCCTGCCGTGCGCCGTCAGCCTCGTGTGCACGGCTCGGGCCCGCTCAAGACGGCCGGCCAGCAGCGGCGACACCGTGGCTCCGTTGACGAGACCGGCACCGAGGACCACCACGTAGTCGGCCTTGCGGTGGATGTGGAGACGTCCATAGAGAAACGCGTAGACGATGAAGCAGAGGAACAGGAAGGCGATGTAACCGGCCAGCGCCAGGACTGTGCCTGTTACCACCACCAGGGTTTCGTTCTCCAGGATCAGCGCGGTGGTCATCAGCGCGAGAAGGGCCACCAGAACAAGCCCTGCCAGCAGCGACAGGAGGTTGGCAGGGCTTCTGCCCTCCTTGCGCACCATCGTCACGCCGTTGGAGATCAAGAACCAGGACAGGACGGCGATGCCCACTGCCAGGAGAAGGAACAGCACGATGCCGATCTCCCTCCCCATGGCCGGCTGTGATCGGGCGAGCTCTGTGAGCCAGGCGGCCGCGGCGAAGGTGAACGACAGTCCCAGGAGGACGGCGTTGCTGAAACGTCGGCGCTCGCGGAGCGTGCCGGCACAGAAGGCGAGGAAGAGCAGGACCGCCGGGGCGTAGGCCAACATGCGCACATGCTAGACGGAGGACCGCGGGCACCCTGGAGCGGACGGATCGTCGACGTGAGGGGCTGGGGCTCATTCGGAGCCGACGGCTTCATAGGGGAGGGCAGGCTGTCGCCTTGGCGGGAACGGGTAGGGGTGAAGGTATGAGGCTGATGAGGGCATGTGAGCGGCAGCCGGCGTCGGGCCGGTGGAAGACGTATGCGGCCACCGCTGCGGGCGTGACGGTGACGGCGGCAGTCGGTGGCTGGGCGGTCGCGCCGGACACCCGCTGGTACCGGTCCTTGTCCAAGCCGACCTGGCAACCGCCGGACTGGGCCTTCGGGGCCGTCTGGACCCCGCTCTACGCGAGCATCGCCTGGGCCGGTGGGCGGGCCCTCCTTGCGGCCCGCCCGGAGGAACGCCGGTCGCTGGCGGTGAGTCTCGGCGCGAACCTCGCTGTGAACACGGCGTGGAACTGGCTTTTCTTCCGCATGCGCAGCACGAAGGCCGGGCTGGTGGGGACCGCACTGCTCGACGTGAGCAACGCCGAGCTCATCGCCCGCGTGGCGAAGGCTGACCGAACGGCTGCTCTCGCGCTGGCCCCATACGCCGCTTGGTGCGGGTTCGCCACGTTCCTGAATGCAGACATCACGCGCCGGAACATGCGCTGATCAGGCCGCGGTTGGCACGCGATGTCCGCGCGCCGCGCGTTCCGCCTGCCCGCGCTCGCCGCGAGGTGGCCGGCCCGGCCTCGGGCGCGCCCACGCTCCCGGAGCGCGAGTGACGCACTGCCCGTTGTCGCGAGGCCCCGGAGGGATGCGGCGAGGGGTGCGCACGACCGATGCGGTGCATTGGCATGTCCAGAGCGGGTCGGGATGCTGCGGAGCGCTCCTCCATCGATGTAAACGCCGCCGCTGACTCGTGCGTCGCAGCGGAGGCCGACCATGGAACGGGACTATGAATCTCGCTCGCCTTCTTTTCCCGCGCCGCCGTCGTTGCGCTGTCCGGCGCTCTCGCTGCCGTCATGTCCCTGTCGTCCGCCGAGCAGGCTCAGGCGGAACAGACGATCAGGGCCGCGGACCCGAGTGTGATCCGGGTCGGCAGCACCTACGTATCGGTGCAGTCGGCCGGTGGAGGATGTGAGGCGTCCCGTGTCCAGTTGATACGTCTGTCAGACGACCGTGCCCTGCTCCGGTTGCCATCCCCAGGCGGTGAGCATGCCGGCCGACAACGAGGAGCATGCGTCGGAGTCCAGATACCGGACGGCCTCGTCGATGGCCGCGTCGTCCACCCGGCCGGTCGCGAGCATCGCCGGCCTGCTGCGCTCCCACGTGTCCGCCCAGAAGCGGCTGATGGGACTGCCCGGCTGGAGCGCAGGCACATGGAGGTCCGCGGCGACGGGCATGAGCCCCGCCGCGCGCAGCAGGTGCGGGTACGACGGCACCCAGGAGACATCGGTGCCGATCGAGGCCCTCAGCCCCTGCCACATTGCCCGCATCGCCGTGGTGTACGGCGTGCTGGGCGTACGGTCGCTCGTCAGATCCACCGCGTCGCTGAGGACCAGCACGCCTCCCGGCGCGACGAGTTCGGCCAGTGCGGTGATCAGGCGTTCGTGCTCGGCCAGGTGCATCAGGACGAAGCGCGCGTGGACGAGGTGGAACCGGCCGGAGGTGAAGCCAGGCGTGGAGATGTCGGCCTCCAGCAGCTCAAGCCCGGGGACCGGCCGCTCGCCGAGGAACCGTACGTCGCGGTCCACGGCGAGCACGCTCTCCACCCAGGCCTCGCCCAGCAGCCGACGGGAGACTGTGCCCGTGCCGGCGCCCACGTCGAGACAGCGCCACCCGGGGCCGGCCCCGAGTGACCGCAGTCGCGCCATGGTGATGTCGTCGTAGGCGAGGGCCCCGAAGTCGATGCGCTCGTTCTCGCCGGCCTGTTCGGGACGGAAGACGGCCTCACCGTAGCGGCCGCCCTCCGGCGCGCCCCCGCGCGCAGCGGCGGTCACGCCGCGATCCATGCGAAGCCGGGCGAGTCGTTCTGGACGCGTTCCAGCGCCCGCTCGGCGGGGGCCGGGAACAACGGGTCGTCGAAAGGGTGCATGACCAGGCGTCTCCACGAGGTAGGGGTGCCGGGCGGTCCGTCCCGAGAACGCCGCTCCACCGAATCCTGCACGGAAGGCCGACTGCCCGGCCGAGGCGCGCCGTGCCTGAGCCGATCGGCCTCAGGAGGTGCCCGGTGTATCGCGGCAGGGCGCCGAAGTTCCGGTCAGAACTCGACAGTTTCGTTTGGGCCACCGTGCTGACCGGAGGAGGATGCCTGCGACGTGGAGTCCGGCAAGGCGGACGGTCGAGGTCCTCATCGGCGTCGGCCTGGCACAGGCGCGCCATGAAGACCCGCTCCCAGCTGTCTTCGACGGACCACATCCGCAGCCGGTTGCACCGCGCGGGTGCGTGCCCGAGCGGTGTCGTCCTGCAGGTCGCTGCCGCACACGCACGAGCGCGTCGGTGGACTGCTCGATGACCGGGTCCGGGGCGTCCTGGACGCGCACATCGCCGGCTTCGTACATGAAGGTGGCCGCATGGGGACAACTCAACGGGCTCCATCGAGAATGCCGTGCACGGAGGGTGCCTGACGGGTAAAAGGCCAGGTCAGGCACCTTTGCTGCCGCGTCTAGAAGAAGCCGAGCTTCTTCGGCGAGTACGACACCAGGAGGTTCTTCGTCTGCTGGCGGTACATGCGGTACACCCTTCTGACCAGCCAGGATGTCGGTCCGGCGCTTTCAGTGTAGGGGAGTTGGCCCGCGTAAGGTCCGGATCTTGGTTGGGGCGGGGGCTGTGTCGTACCGCGATGGTTCGGTTGGCAGCCGAGGAGAGACAACGAGCGCGATGACGCATGATGCGTCGACGCGCACCGCCCACTTTCGCGCGAGTCGTAGGGGCGCTGGTGTGGCTGACCCGGCGAAGCCGGGGCCTGATCACTGGGCGGGGGACCGTGATGCGGCGGCCCGGACGCCGATGATCGTCGCGATGGCCTGCTCGTGGTCCTCTTCGTCGGCCGCCGTGCCCAGACGCCGGTGATGGATTATCACGCGGAGCCTGGTGCCGGGACATCATGATCGCCGGGGATGCGGCGGAGGCCGAGGAGCACATGCGGCTATCTCGCCCACGTGCGGACCCTGCGGTCGGCGCGGAAACGGGAAGTCGGCCACGAGTCCTCGGCCCTCTGGCACGGGGCCCCTCTGGCACGACCGGCTGTCGCGACCGGTTCGGGCGCCTACGGATCGGACAGTCAGGACCGTTCTCCCGGCGTTCCCCCCTTCCGCCGGTAGGCCGCGACGGCGACCACCAGGTCCTGCCAGGCCATCCCGCACGTCTTCACGACCAGCGGGCGGTCGGCCGGGACAACGGCCCGCGAGGCGATCAGGTCCGTCATGGTCACCAGCGACTCCGGGGGGAGCGAGCCCTCGCGCATCGCCATCACGACATCGCCCGCCTCGCGGAGGGCGGTCTCCCGGCTCTCCACGACGACCGTCGCACGGCCCATCAGCGCGCCGTCGAGTTCCCGCACGTCCGGTTCGTGCGAGCCGACCGCCAGCACCACCGCACCGTCGCGCACCAGACGTCCGTCGACCACCGGTTCGCGGGCGGAGGTCGCGGTGACGACGACATCCGCGCGAGACACCGGAGCTGCCGTTTCCACGCCGTCCGCCGTCGTATGCCGGTCCGCCCAGCCGGGAACGGGTCCCCCGCGCCGGGTGACGACCGTGACATCGGCCACCGGGACGTGGGCCCGGACAGTGGCGACGTGCCCCTCGCCCTGGGGGCCCGCACCGAAGACCACCAGACGAAGTCCCCCGCGGGCGTCCGCGAGCGCGCGCAGCCGGTCCAGGCAGGCCGCGACCGAGACGGCCGGGGTCCGCAGGGTCGTCAGCGCCACCCCGTCCAGGATCGCCACCGGGGTCAGGGTCTCGCTGCCGTGCAGCAGATACGTGGCGTTGATGCGCCGCAGCCCGCGCGCGGCGTTGCCTGGCGCGACGGTCGCGATCTTCACACCGAACCAGCCGCCGGATTCCGAGGGCATGAGCAGCCCCTGACCATGGGCCAGCGGAATGATCGCACGCGGCACGTCGCCGTCCGGGTCGAGCCCCCCGATCAGCGCTTCCCGGACTGCGGCGACCGCGCCGACCGGACCGAGCGCGAGCACGTCCTCCTCGTGGAGCATCGTCGTCATCGCAGCACGAACCCCGGCAGGAGGGTGTCGTCGGGGTCGACGGTGAAACGGCAGGTCCCGGTGGCGTACGCCGTGCCCGTCACGGCCGGTACGACCGCGGGGAGGCCGTGTGCAGTGGTCAGACGGGCGATCCTGGCGTGGAAGACCGATCCCACCACCGACTCGTGCAGAAGTTCGTCGCCGGGCTGCAGTTCCCTGGCGTCGGCGAGCAGCGCGACCCGGGCGGCGGTGCCCGAGCCGCACGGGGAGCGGTCGACCTCACCGTCCGCGAACACGGTGACATTGCGGTGGTGCAACCGCCGGGTGCTGTCGGGCCGGTGGGCTGGTGGGCCGGCCTCCTCGGTGAACACCGTCCCGTAGACGCCGGACAGCCGGGGGTCCTCCGGATGTCCGGCCGCGCCGGCCGCGTTCAGCGCGTCGCGGATCTCGCGGCCCGCCGCGATGAGCAGGGGAATGTCCTCCGGCCGGACCCGCAGCCCCAACCGCTCGGCCGGAAGCACCGCGTACATGGCGCCACCGAAGGCGATGTCGACGGCGACGGTCCCGCGCGAGGTCGGCACCTCGACGCCGCGTGCGTGGACGTAGCCGGGGACGTTGATGAACGTCACGTCCGCGACCCGGCCGCCGACGGTGCGCACGCTCGCCGTGACGCGACCGGAGGGTACGTCGATCACGACGTCCGTCGTCCCGTCGGCGGACGCCGGGACCAGGCCCGAGGTGACCGCCCATGCTCCGAGGGCGATCGTGCCGTGGCCGCAGGCCGTGGAGAAGCCGTCCTTGTGCCAGAAGAGGGCTCCGAGGTGGGCACCGGCGTCGTCCGGCGGCACCAGGAAGGCCCCGTACATGTCGGCGTGGCCGCGCGGTTCGCCGCACAGCAGGGCCCGCGTCCACTGGACCTCGTCGCTGGCCATGGCGGCCATGCGCCGCTCGGCGACGGTAAGCCCGGCCTGGGTCACGGCCGGTGGAGCCTGCGGCACGATCCGGAACGGTTCGCCCCCGGTATGCCAGTCCACCGTCTCGACCGGTTCGGTACGCAGCGGCCCGCGGGTCTCCGCCGTCGCTGTCGGATGTTCCGCCCTCCTGTTTCCTTCCGGTGTGCCAGTCACCGTCGGACTCTCCCGTGTCACTTGACCATCCTCCCTGATATGTCTCTGCGTGTTGTGGGCCGGTCCGCCGTGCGGCGTCCGGGCATATGGGCACGGCGGGCAGTACGCCGAGCCGCCCGCCGACCGTGGTCTCTCCCAGGATCCGGTCGGTGAAGTGGGAGCCGATGAAGGACTCCGAACCACCCGGGGTGGACCGCCACGGCGTGCCGCGAGTGCCCGGCGGTCGAGCCGGGCGCCTCCAGAAAGACGTGATGACAGACGTCTATCGCGGGGTCCTCCGGATGAGCCACCGCGTTCTGCGCGTTCATCGCACCCATGACGGCCCTCCCCTGCGTTGAGCAGCCCAAGCCGCCCTTGGCTTCCAGTTCGACGGTGTCGGGGCCGAGCTCCTCGTCGGCCTCGTCCCACAGATCGCGGCTGAGCCGGGTCAGTTCCAGTTCGGGTCCCGGCTCCTTGTCGGAGAGGAGGATTCCGCCTTTCCCCCCGGCTGGTCGTGTCGGCGCCGACGGGCACCCGGTCGAGAACCGCGACGTCGAGGCCCTCCGAGGCGGCATGGAACTCGCACGCAGCGGGCGGCGCGTCGTTCCACACGCACGCCGGGCTCGTGGAACATCGGGGTCGCCAAGGCCCTTTCTCTCCGCCGCCTTCCGCGCCTTGCGCACGCTCGGACCGGGCGTGGGCCCGCCCTGCGAATCGCCCACCGCATCTCCTTCCTGCGCGGACGGCCGGCCGCATCGCCAATGCACTCCGCCGCCCCCCGGGGCGGCGGAGCGGCCCGACCGGTCGCCCGAACGGACCGGCTGGTCAAGAGGTCTTGCAGGTGCCCGCCGCGCAGTCGGTCAGCCATTGATCGAACTCGGCGTCGTAGGCTCCACCGATGGACCGGGTCAGGAGGTCGCGCGCGCCCGGCCAGTCACCGCTGCGGTAATAGCGGAGCAGCGTGTCCACCTCGCCCGGGTGCCGCTCGACCATGAAACGGACGGCCAGGTAGCCCCAGCGGTAGGTCCGGTCCTGGTCGCTGTTGGCATAGGTGGTGTCGAACAGCGTGCTCAGCCGGTAAGTGTGCTTGCCGGCCTCGGTGATCGCCGCTTCGTTGGTCTCCTTGAGGTAGGAGTAGGAGACGTACTCGGCGAAGCCCTCGACCCACCAGACGGTCGGGGTCGTCATGCCGTCCTCGAAGTCGCCGTACATGTTGAACCGGCCGTCGAGGTAGTGGGTGTATTCGTGGTTGAGGTTCCAGATGGCGAACTCGGGCTTCTGCCACTCCGCCTCATAGGCGATGAAGCGCGGCTGGTTGCCCTCCACCGAGGGGTCGCCCTCCAGGAACATGCCGCCGTTGTTGGTGTCGATGCCGTAGATGATCCCGGCGTAGGTCCGGTAGTCGTTGCTGGAGTCGAAGGCAGTGACCTCGATGGTCTCGTTGCGGTCGTCCTTCACGGGACCGCTGTCCCGCGCCACGCTGTGGAAGAAGGCGTTCTGCCCGCTCATGCTGCGGCAGGCCTCGGCCAGCTGGTCGGTGGTGATCTCCTGGGCCTTGATGGTGATGCCGCCTCCGCAGTCGTGCCGCACGGGCAGCACCGCCTCGGTCAGCCGCTCCTTGAGGTTGCAGGTGCCGTACTCCTCACACCTTTCTTTGTCGTAGGCGTCGGTCATCTCGGCGACGCCCACCCACAGCGGCGCAGTGGGGCCGGTGATCTGTGACTTGGCGAGCAGGTCCTTGGCCAGCGGACTGGCCTTGTCGCGCAGGCTGTCGTGCTGGAGAAAGCGCCCCAGCTCGCGTCCGGCGTTGTAGACGAGGAACCACTTGTCGCCGCCGAGCACGTCGATGTGGTCCAAGGAGAACTTGGTGACGGTGTCCAGCACACTCGGGTCCTGCTCCACCGCAGTGAGGAACTCCGGCACCTGGTGACCGCGGAAGAGCACCGTGAAGACGCTGTTGACCGCGTTGACCATCCAGTAGGAGCTGTTGTAACTCTCGTCGTAGTCGGCCAGCAGCCGCTTGACGATGGGCAGGTAGCGGGCGTTCTCCTGGGCGCTGTCGACCAGAATGACCGCCTCGGAAAGCGTCTCGCCGTTGGCGTCGGTGACGTCGTGCGAGCGCGGGGCGGCGAAGAAGGCGTCCAAGCCGCCCTGGATCGCGGACTTCAGTGTGCCGCCGTACGGGCCCACGTCGTCCGGGTGGTACCACTGCACGAAGTAGCCCGCGCGCAGGAACAGCACCAGTTGAGGCATCCCGGTGGAGCTGTCGCCGGGGTAGTCGGCCGAACCGGCCCGGAGTGCCTGGGCAACGGTGGTCATCTGCTCCTCGCGGAAGGCTCCGCGCGCGTCGCCGCCGGTGAGGGTGAACAGCGTGTTGACGCAGTCGGTGGCGGACTCCTTGATCTTCCGCACCAGTGCGTCGCCGGTGTTCTGGGTGAAGTCGCCGATCTGACAGTCGGCCGAGCGGACTCCGCTCTTCCGCCCGTGTTGCGAGGGGCGCGGATAGGCGGCCTTCCCGGCCCGCGGCTGGTTGTAGCCGGTGCGCTGGACGGACTGGTCGGCGCTGAGCGGTGGACGGTCGGAGGCGGTGTCGGCGCGCCGGCCCGAGTGCGCCGCCGCGGGCGGTACCGCGTCCAACTGGGCCCGCGGGCTGTCCGGGTCGGCGCCGAGGAGACCGAGGTGCGGTCCGGCGGCCGTGGGGGCACCCGCCGGACCGGAGTATGAGGACGGGGCTGTGGCGGCGAGACCCGGGGCGGCGAGGAGGCCGCCTCCCAGGCTCAGGGCCAGGGTCAGGGCGGCCAGGGAGGCAGCTGTGCGTGGGCGCGTCCGGCGCGCGTCACGGCGCGCTAAAGATATTCGCATGTTCGCTTCCATGGGGGGAATCGACGGGCCCATGCGCGAATTGGCATGGGCATGCTAGTCATGCAATGTACAATTTCACATGCCACACTGCATTGGGAAGGTCCGTGCATCGGGAATTCACCCGGGATTCCTCCCGGAGCCGTGCTGCCGAGCCGGGCCGGGGCGGCCGTGGTCCCGCACCCGTCACGCCGGGGGGCGTGACGGGTGGCGGCCACGAACTACTGCCCCGGCGTACTGCCGCGCACAACCGGTTCCGCAGGAAGCAGCAGCCCGCTCGTCGGGGTGGCTGCCGGGTCCTCGACTGTGGTGATCAGCTGATCGACAAGGACACGGGCAATGGCTGCAAGGGGCAGGCGCGCGCTGGTGAGGGAGGGCTGGAGCAGCGTGCAGAGCGGCATGTCGTTGAAGCCGGTGACGGCGACGTCGCCGCCGACGGTGAGGCCTGCGGCGCGGACGGCCTGGTAGGCGGTCAGGGCCAGCCAGTCGCTTGCGCAGACCAGGGCGGTCGGGCGGTCGGGGCCGGTGAGCAGGCGCCGGACGGCGTGGGAAAGTGCGGCCGGTTCGTCGTCGGGGACGCTGACCTCGAAGGCGCCGTCGGGGGCGGCGGCCGCGGCCCGCAGGAAGCCGGCCCTGCGGTCGGCGAGCCAGGGCAGGGACGCGGCGGAGTTGATGTAACAGATCCGGCGGTGGCCCTGGTCGAGCAGGAGTCCGACCAGGGCGCCGGTGGCGGCGGTGGAGTCGATATCCACCCAGTTCTGGGGGCGGCCGGGGGCGGTACGGCCGAAGGCGGCGAACGGGAAGCCGGCCTCGGTGAGCACGTCCACACGGGGGTCGTCGTGGATGACGTCGGACAGGACGAACCCGTCGACCTGGCGGGCCGCGATCAGGTCGTTGAAGGACTTGGCCACCGCTCCCGAGCCCTGCCGGGGGTCGGAGCGGAACACCAGGATGCGGTGGCCGACGGCGTCCGCTGCGGTCACCAGTGCCTGGAGGAAGCCGCTCATCAGAGGGTTGGGGTCGGCGGGGTTGTCCGCGGGGGCGGGATAGCCGATGACCTTGCGGGTGCCGGTGCGCAGGCTGCGGGCGGACTGGTCGGGCTGGTAACCGAGTTCGTCGATGGCGGCGGTGACCCGGGCGAGGGTGGTGGCCCGCAGCCGGTGGGGTGCGTTGAGGGCGTTCGAGACCGTCTGCCGGGAGACCCCGGCCGAGCGTGCGACGTCTTCGATGGTCACCTGTCGAGCGGTCATCGTTCCTCTGTGGTCGGCGGGCTGGGGACTGCGGGTGGCCGCCCCCAGCCCGCGCTTGTCAGCGCTCGCGGGTCAGGGTGAGCAGGCCGCCGGTCGGCACGGTCACCGGGTTCACCCCGGCGACGAGGTCGAGCACGGTCTCGGACAGGATCTCACCACGGCAGTCCTGGACGCGGGCGAGGGCCTGTTCCGGTCGGGTGGCGGTCAGGAGCACCATGGGGTCGCCGTCCGCGTTGGCGACGAGCAGGGTCTGCGGGCCGTCCGCGGCGTGCCGGTCCGGGAGGGCGACGGGCAGCGGCGCGTAGCGGGCGACCACGGTGGTGTGGTGGTCGCGGGCGCGGACCAGGGGGTAGCCGAGGTCCGGTCGCACGGGTTCCAGGACGCCGAGTTGGAGGACGTCGGCGTACCGGCGGAAGACGCCGAGCCAGAAGCGCAGGGTGGCGAGCCGGTCAGGGCTCTGGGCGGCCAGGTCGACGGAGATCTGCGGCACCGAGAACAGGGCGTTGACGAGGTGGACGGCGATGGACTCGGGCGTCTCGGCGGAGTTCCACGTGATCATGTCGGAGTGGACGGCGAGCGGACCGGCGGTGAGCCGGCAGTCGACGGTGCGCTGGCGGTTCTCGGCAGGGCTGAGCGGGCAGTCGGTGGCGCGGACCATGGTGGCGTACGGCCACAGCCCCGGGCTGACGTAGGGCTGGCGGTGCTCGACGATCACGTCCGGCCGGGTGCGGCGCAGCCGGGTGTCCAGGTCGGCGAGCAGTTGGAGCACGCCCTCGTGGACGGCGGTGCGGTCGGCGCCGGCCGGGGCGGGCGGGGGGTCGGCGACGGCGAAGCGGTCGATGAAGTCGAGTTTCACACCGTCCACGCCCCACTCCTCGACGGAGCGGGAGATCCTCTCGATCAGGTACGCCCGGACCTCGGGGTGGCGGGGGTCGAGCACGGCAGCGTCCAGGTGGGGCTCCTCGCGCAGGATCGTGTCCTTGAAGCGGTCCCAGGCGTCGTTGTGCCGGCCGATGAACGGCACCGCGTACCAGAGGAGATAGGCGACGCCGAGCCGGTGGACCTCGGCGACATGGGCCGAGGGATCGGGGAAGGCCTCCGGGTTGGGCACCCAGTCACCGCAGTGGCCGTAGCCGCGGGCGCGGTCGGTGGTCTGCCAGCCGTCGTCGACGATGATGCTCTCGCAGCCCACGGCCGCGGCGAGGGCGGCCTGACGTTCGACGGCCTCGGTGTCGACGTTCTGGTGGAGGCTGTACCAGGTGGAGTAGGCGGGCATCCGGGCGGCGGGGGCGATGCCGGGGTGGTCCAGGCCCTCGGCCCACCAGGCGGTGACGGCCTGCAGGGTGGCGGCGAAGTGGCGGCCGCTGAGGTCGATCCGCAGCCGCAGCGGCGGCCCGTCCGGGGTGAGGTCCTGCTCCACGGTGAAGGCGAACTCACCGCTCTCCTCCACCACACCGGCGCCGACACGCACGGGTGCGGAGGTCTCCCCGGCGGCGGCGGTGCACAGCGCACGGTCGTCGGCGCCGATCAGACTGGCGACGGAGGCGCCCAGGGCGAGCGAGACGGTCCGGGGGGCGATCCAGGACGGCGGCAGCCAGCGGGAGGCGTTGGTGTCCGGTGTCCAGTAGGCGGTGGCCCCGACGCAGGGTATCCGCCATTCGGCACGGACGGCGGCCGGGACCGGCGCCGTGACCTCGATCATGGCCACGCCGTCACCGACCGGGGTGACAGAGGTCTCCAGCCGGTCGCAGCCGAGCCCGGTGAGGTGGACGGTGAGCGGCATGCCGGCACTGTGGAGCAGCCCTGTCGCGAGCTGCCGGTGGACGACGACGCCGGGGGTCGCGTCGGCCGGCGCGTTGGGGCGCCAGATCTGGACTGGCTGCTGCGGGACCGCGGGTACTTCGGTGGTCACGGTGGTCACTCCTTGGTGGCCCCGGCCAGCAGGCCGGAGATGAACTGGCGTTGCAGGACGAGGAAGAGGGCCATCACGGGGATGGCGGCGATGGCGGCGGCGAGCAGGACCTGCGCGTAGTTGGTGGTCACAAGGCCCTGCAGGGTGGCGGTGGCCACTGGCAGCGTGTACATGTCGGGGCTGCGCAACGCGATCAGCGGCCAGACGAACTGGTTCCATCCGCCGAGAAAGACGAACAGCGCGAGCGCGGCGATGACCGGCCGGTTGACCGGGATGACGATCTGCCACAGCACCCGCAGTTCGCCGGCGCCGTCGACGCGGGCCGCGTCCAGGAGTTCGTCGGGCATGGAGCGCAGTGACTGCCGCATCAGGAAGATGCCGAACGGGGTGACCAGGCCGGGCAGGATGACGGACTGGTAGGAATCGATCAGGCCCAGCTTCATCATCATCTCGAAGATCGGGATGAGCATCACCGTGTCGGGGAGTACGAGGGTGCTGAGCAGCAGGACGAAGAACAGATTGCGCCCTCGGAACTCGAACTTGGCGAAGGCGTAGCCCGCGAGGACCGAGACGACGACCGCGCCGGCCGTCTGGACGCCCGCCACCAGCACGCTGTTGAACAGGACGCGGGTGAGCCCGATGGAATCCTGGAGCCCCTGGAGGTTCTCCATGAGGTGCCCCCCGGGCAGCAGCTTCGGCGGCCAGGAGAACACGTCGCTGTTCTCCTGGGTGGCGGCCATGGCGAGCCAGTAGAACGGAGCGACGCAGAGCCCGAAGGCGCCCGCGAGGAGCAGGGTGAGGAGGGGGCTGTGGCGCTTCACTTGCGTTCCCCCATCA
This sequence comes from Streptomyces sp. NBC_01260, assembly GCF_036226405.1. NCBI lineage: Bacteria > Bacillati > Actinomycetota > Actinomycetes > Kitasatosporales > Streptomycetaceae > Streptomyces > Streptomyces sp. NBC_01260. The sequence continues at coordinate 8,696,458 of NZ_CP108464.1, forward strand.
GTCGGACCTGCAGGAGGCCGAGCACAGCCACGATCAGCGCGAGCGCGTAGGCGAGAGCAGAGGCGTAGCCGAAGTCGAAGTACTTGAAGCCGTTGTTGTAGAGGTACATGGTGACCGTCAGGGTGGAGTTGTCGGGGCCGCCGCCGGTGAGGACGTACGGCTCGTCGAAGAGTTGCAGGGTGCCGATGGTGGAGAGCACCACGGTGAGGAGCAGGATCGGGCGCAGCTGGGGAACGGTGATGGAGACGAAGCGGCGGATCGGTCCCGCGCCGTCGACCTTTGCGGCCTCGTACAGCTCCTGTGGTATGCCCTGCAGGCCAGCGAGGTAGATCACCGCGTTGTAGCCGGTGTAGTGCCAGGTGATGACGAGGACGACGCCGACGCGGGCCCAGAAGGGGCTGCCGAGCCAGTTCACCCGGTCGATGCCGAACAGGGAGAGGACCCAGTTCAGCAGTCCGGCGTCGCGGTTGAGGATCACGGAGAACATCACGCCGGCGGCGACCAGGCCGGTCAGCGAGGGGATGAAGACGCCGAGCCGCCACAGCGGGCGCAGCCAGACCTTGGTGGAGTTGAGGCCGAGGGCGACGAGCAGGGCGAGGCCGAGCATCAGCGGCACCTGTACGACCAGGATCAGCGCCGTGTTCTTCAGCGCGGTCCAGAACAGCGGGTCGTGCAGCAGGCGCTGGTAGTTGTCGAGCCCGGTGAAGTGCCGGCCGGCGCCGTTGCCGGTGGTGAGGCTGATCCAGAGCGAGGCGACGATGGGGTACGCCTTGAAGATCGCGAAGCCCAGCACGGCGGGCATGATCAGCAGGTAGGGGACGGAAGTGCGGGTCAGCAGTCGGCGGCGTCCCGGGAGGGTGCGGCCGGTCTGGTCGGTGCTGCCGCGGCCGGCGGGGGCGGCGGCGGGAGCGTGTTCGGACGGGGCGAGGGACATGAGGGTCAGGCCGCCTGCTGCCGGCCGGTCTGCTGGGCAAGCTGTTCGGCGGCCTTCCTGAGGGCTTCGGCCGGGTCGGCGCCCTTGAGCAGCACCTGGCTCTGCGCGTCGCTGGCGAACTTGAGGGCGCGGGCGTAGTCGCCGGTGAAGTTGGTGGCCCGGGCATTGGCGGAGAGCGATTCGACGAAGGGCTTCAGCACCTTCTGGTTGCCGTAGAAGGGGTGCGGCGCGCTGAATCGCGGGTCGTCGTACGCCGCCTCGAGGGCGGGGAAGACACCGCCGGAGGCGAACATCCGGTTGATCTGGGCGGGCTTGGTGAGCGCGTACTCGATGAACTGCCAGGCGGCCTTGCGGCGCGTGCTGGACCCGGCAACGGCCAGGTAGGTGGAGTTGACGATGGCGTTGCGTTTGCCCCTGGGAACGGCGGCGGGCGGCTGCATGGAGCGCCACTTCCCTTTCTGTTCGGGGAACGTGGAGGCCAGATACTCCACGGCCCAGGCCGCTTCCGCGTAGGTGGCGAGCTTCCCCTGGCTGAGCAGGCGCTTCTCGGTGCCCTGGCCCGCAGTGTCGGCGATCAGGCCGGCATCGTTGAGCCGCTTGATGATGGTGAGGGCCTTGACCGCGGCCGGGGAGGCGAGCGTGATCTTTCCGGCCCGGTCGAAGTAGAAGACGTCCTGGAGTTGCATCAGGTTCTGGAAGAAGTCCATGTCCTGGGTGGCGCCGGTCTTGTCGAGCCCGAGCAGCCGGACGCCGGTGGCGTCAAGGATCTTCGACCCCGCGGTGGCCATGTCGTTCCAGTCGCTGATGCCGTCGGGGTCGACCCCGGCCTTCTCGAAGTGGTCGTGGCGGTAGAAGAGACCGAGCGGGTTGACCTCCCACGGGAGGGCGTGGACTGCCTTGTCCGTGCCTGTGACAGTCGGCCACAGCCCCTTGGCGAAGGCGTCCTGGTACTTGTCGGCCCCGAACTTGGACAGGTCGGCGATGCCGTCGGGGAACTTGTCCAGGTAACTGGGCAAGTAGTCGACGCCGATGTGCAGGACGTCGGCAAGGCCCTTGCCGCCCGAGGCGAGGCCGACGGTGATCTTGTCCCAGATGGCCGGGTTGCCGACGTCCTGGACGTCGACCTTGATGCCGGGGTTGTCCCGCTCGAAGGAGGGCACAACGCTGCGCAGGCCCTCGGCCGCGGTGGTCCAGCTCCAGACGACGATCCTGCCGCTGTCGCCGTCACCTCCGGCGCTGCCCGATCCGTTGTCGCCGCAGGCGGCCAGGCCCAGTCCGGCGGCGGAGGCGGTCGCGAGCTGGAGCAGCCGGCGGCGGCTCAGTTGGTGGGACATGTCGACTCCTGGGAATGTGTCGTGCGGTGGGTGAGGGTGTGCAGCGCCTCGGCGAGCAGATCCGCCGCGGCGCCAGGGGTGGAGGTGTGGGGTGACAGCCGGATCCACTCGTCGCGGCGGGTGGTGATCAGGCCGGCCGCTTCGAGGGTGCGGTGGACGGTGGCGGGGTCGTGGCCGGGCATGCGGAAGGTGCCGATGCCGGCGCGCTCGTGGGGGCCGAGTCCGTCCAGCAGGACCTCGGCGCCGGCCCGCCGTGCGCGGTCGAGCAGGTCGGCGAGGGTGTCACGGATACGGGTGCCGACGGCGGCCGGGCCGCCCTGGTCGAACAGGTCGTCGATGGCGGCACCGATGGCCGCGGCGGCCGGGAAGTCCGGGTTGGTGGCGAGGTGGGCGGCGGCCCCGGGCAGCGGCGGCGCCGGATGCTGCGGCGCGAAGGGCTCCGCGACACCGGCCCAGCCGCCGAGCCCGGGAGCCAGGCGCTCGGCACACCGGTCACGGATCAACAGCAGCGCGGCTCCCCAGCCGGCCCGCAGCCACTTCTGGCCGCCACTGACGAGGATGTCGGCGGCTTCCGCTTCGAGTGGGACGGCGCCCAGGCCCTGGATGGCGTCGACGATCAGCAGCCGGCCGGGCCCGAGGACTTCCTTGAGGGCGGCGAGCGGTGCCACATGGCCGGTGATCGAGTCGACGGCGCTGACAGTGAGGGCGTTGACATCGGGGGTGAGATGGCGACGCAGGAGGTCGGGGGTGATGTGCCGCTGCCCGGCCTCGCCGACGAGGCGGACGGCAGGGCCGCCGCGGTCGGCGAACCGGAGCCAGGGGTAGAGGTTGGCGGGAAACTCACCGCGGGGCACCAGGACGGTACCGGCGCCGTGGAGTGCGGCGGCCACGGCGAACAGGCCGTTGCTGGTGGACGGTGCGAGCGCGATCTCATGCGGACGGGCACCGAGCAGCCGGGCCGCCGAGGTCCGGGCTGCTTCGCTGAGGGCAAAGAGCCGAGCGAGGTCAGCCGGGTCGAGACGGGTGGCCAGCGTGGTCGCGGTGGCGAGAGCGGCGACGGCCGGGCGGGAGACCGGACCGACTCTGGCGTAGTCGAGGTAGCCCGCCATCGGTCCGCGGTCGGGGGGCGCAGGGGAGGCGGGCTCGACTGCACACCGAATTTGATCGTTCAAAATTTGCCCCAACAAAGCTTGTTGCAGTTACTTCCAGAGATTTGAAGGTTCACATTAGGGAGATCGGATCGCCCCAGCAAGGGGTTCGGCACAACTGCTGCCCGGCGAGCCGTGCGGCAGCGCCCCGGGGGACAGCCGACAGAGGGTCCGGCTCGGGTGCCGGAGTGCCGGCACGTCGCGTCGGTTCGCTTCACGCCATCCGTGTCCGTCGTCGACCGCCTCGCTTCAACGGCACCGTTGCCGCTACGGAATCGCGGGACGTCGCAACAACTCTCGCCCTCTTCTGAGCGAAGGTCCTGTCGGAGGCGTTCAAGTCCGGCATGCTGCGTCTCGTTTCCGACACAGGACTCCACCTGAACTGCTCGTCGGCTCCGTCCTTCGAAGCGTGGCGGGTCAAGGACGCGGCAGGATGGCGCTTCGTGTCGCTTCCTGTAGGCGACCTTGCCGTCTGGACCCGCTGAGGAGCGAGCGAGTCCTAGCCTCGACACCGATGCGGCAGGCGCGAGACTCGCAGCCTGTAAAGCCTCACGGACCGTCAGGGCCCCGCCAGCGCCGAGGACATCGCCCGCGCTGGTACGCCGGGTCACCATCGTCTGGAGGGCGAGCAGCGGCTCAAGGGGAACCCGACGGGTGGTCGGACGAGCCCGCGACGAAGACTTGGGCGTCCAGAAAGGAGCGGTGGTCACTGACCCGTGCGGCGCGCGCGTCACCGTGGTAGCGGCGCAGTTTGGAGCCCCCCCGTGGACGAATGCGCCGAACGGCACCGGGGTGACCTCGGCGGCGCGGATCCGCTGGACCAGCTTCTCGTCGATGGGGGAGCGGTGCTCGATGCGGTGGTTGATCCGCTGCTCGGGGTGGCCGGCGCGGGCCGCCTCGATGGCGTCGAGGACCCGGGTGTCGGCCTCGCCGTCCAGGGTGGTGACGCGGCGGGCCCAGACGATGCGAACAGGCGAGGGAGGGGCGACGGGGTGTGCTGCCTGTTGGTCGCCGTGGTCATACGTGCGGTTTCCTTCTTGTTCCTCGTTCCGTGCGGTCGGACACGTCTACGAGGGCGGTGGCCGGACAGGAACGAGGGGGCGGTGCGGTGGTGTGGCGACGACCGGCGGACGGCCGCTCGTGACGATGCGTCTTCGGGAAGGGACTGCAAAGGTGAGCACACGGGTGTCGGGGCCGATGAACGGTGCGCGCTGCTGGCCGCCGAGCGAGTCTCGACAACTCTTCCGAGACGCGTGGCCGTCAGGACAGGACCTCGTGATCGCCACCGGATGAGAGTGGGGAGTTCAACGTGGCCAGGTAGTCATCAAGGAGCTCGGCCTGGCGGTGGGGTGGGAACGCCGGGGGGTCGAATAGCGCCTGTACCACCAGACCGAGCACGAAGGACTGGGCGCCGGCCGCGATGCGGGCCGGGTCGCCATCGGGCAGTTCGCCGAGCTGTTGGGCTGCGGCGACCAGGTCGCGCAGCTTTTCGCGGCTCTGCGCGTACTTGCGGGCGTAATCGCCGCTCAACTCGGGGTTGGCGAGCGCGGCATCCCAGGAGGACACCCAGATCCGGTTGCTGTCGGTGGCCTCGTCGGTCAGCGGCAGGATGTCCAGTAGCGCGGCCCTCACGGCGGACAGGCCTTTGTCGGCGGCGCGCCGGGGGCGGGAGGCACTTCGCCGTTCGAGCAGGTCGAGGGCGTACGCAACCAGGTCGCGTTTGGCGGGGAAGTAGTGGGTGAGCAGGCCGGTGGTGGCATCGAGCTCGGCGGCGACGGCTCGCATGGTCAATCCACCGAAGCCGTGAGCGACCAACACCCGCCAGACCGCCTCGGAGACGTCGCGTCGGCGAGCCTCGTGGTTCCCCTTGGTGCGTGGCATGCTGCTACGGTACATAGACGTAACGCTTGTTATGTGAATGGGGTTATCGTGTTTTCCCTTTCTTTGCGGGACAACGCCTGCCTCCGCCCGCTGGAGATATGGCATGCCGAGGAGTTCGCCGCCCACCTGGACCGGGCTCGCGAGCACATCCGGCCATGGGTCGGGCCGGGGTTCGTCACCGTCGACCTCGAGGGGGCGCGGGCCACACTGCGCCGGTACGCCGAGCGTCAGGCCGCGGACGGCGGCCGCCTCTTCGGTATCTGGCTCGACGGAACACTGGTCGGCGGCGTGATGTTCGTGGAGTTCGACGCCGGCTTCGGTTCCTGCGAGATCGGCTGCTGGCTGGAGCCGGCCGTCGAGGGTCATGGCCTGGTCACAGAGGCGTGCCGCGCGCTGCTGGAGTGGGCGTTCGCCTCCCGGGGGCTGCATCGCGCCGAGTGGAACTGCCGAGCCGACAACGAGCGCAGCTCCGCGGTGGCCCAGCGGCTCGGTATGACGCTCGAAGGCGTACGGCGCGAGTACTGGCCCTACGGCGGCACCCGCCACGACAAGCAGATGTGGGCGATCCTCGCCCCCGAATGGCGAAACCATCACCAGTGACCGGAATCTCCGCCACGCACCCACGGCGGTGGCTGTGGGCCAACGCGGTGGGTGCTCACTCACGTGCAGCGGACTACGGAAGCCGTGGTCCAACATCTGACTGCGGCCGGTGAGCGGGGCGGGTCCGACACCGCGCGGGCAGTGTGGGTGTGAACTGGGTGCGGACCTCGTCATGGTGGCAGATCAGCCGTGTCACAACACTTGGTCGAGTGGTTCCCGAACGTTTCGGATTTTGTAGCGACTCTGAAGCCAGGCATGATCGCCTCGGCGGATGGGAGAACACAGGTCCGATGCCTGCACCGGCCGCACACGGCTGGACGGACGATCAGGTGTGGACCGTCGCCCGGGTACGCACACTGATCGGGCGGAAGTTCCACATCTCCTACAGCTTCTCCGGCGTCACCCGGCTGCTGCACCGGATGGGCTACAGCCTGCAGATGCCCGCCCGGCCTGCCGCCGAACGCGACGAAGACGCGATTACTGCATGGCGGAAGGCGACCTGGCAGGAGGTAAAAACCTTCGGACGGCGACCGGCGCGTTCATCTGCTTCGAGGATGAATAGGGCGTAACCGGTCGGCCGCCCAAGGGCCGCACCTGGGGCCGGCGCGGGATCACCCCGACGGTGCATGTGCCCGGGTGCAGCCGTGGCCGCCTCTCGGCGGCCGGGCTGCTGTGCATCAGGCCGGGCCTGCCCACCCGCCTGTGCCGACACGCCGGCCGCAAGGGCGCGTGCCGCTCGCTGAGCGAGACGGACTACATCCGCCTGCTCGACGGCGCCCACCGAGACTGCGCCAGGTCCAGTACCAGCCCGACCTTATTGACGGATGCCTTGCCGGCACTGGACTCACCCTGACAACACCACGCCTACGAGCTCAGTGACCGCCGACCTCGATCACGTAGTCGCGCCGCGCTGTCGGCTGACCGGAGCTCTGGTACGCCGTGACCGTGAACGGCGCCGCTCCCGTCCTGACCGGTGTCCCCACGATTCCGCCGGTGTCCGCATTGAGCACGAGGCCCGCGGGCAAGGTCCCCGAGGTCACCGCGTAGCGCGTGGTCGCCGGCGTGTTGGTCTTCACGGTCGCCTCGTACAGGGCTCCCTTGGCTGCCGCGGGCAGCGGCCCGGCGTCGAGCTCCGGGGTCGGGGCGACGACGGCCTGGGGGGCGCCAACCGGCTTGCCGTCGGCGTCCAGCTCCTGCAGGGACCAGCGCTTGCCCGGCTCGACCGCGCTCAGGTGCCAGTTCGTCTTCAGGTCGCGGAACCGCGCCTGCTGCTCCGCGGTGAACGCGCCCAGGTTGCGTGCCGTCTCCCACTGCTGAATGGCGTCGAGCAGCCGCGTGGTGTTCTCGCCGCCCGATTCGAGGCGGGAGACCGAGCTCTGGAAACCCGTCCCGGCGTTCAGGCCTGCGCCTCGGGCCAGCTTCCACTCCATGGTGAGCAGACTGTCCGAGCCGTTGAGGCTGATCCAGCCGAGCATGCCGGGGAGGTAGTTCGCCTGGAGGTACTTGTTGTTGGCGAACACCTGCTCCATCGAGGTGCTGCCGACCTCACCCCAGCTGGCCCGGGTCAGCGCGTCCCAGGTGTTCGAGGTCATCCGGCTGGTCTCGGAGATGAATCCGTCCTTGGCATCGATGCGCCGGAACGTCTTGTTCACCAGGTGCGCCATGCCGTAGGCGCCCCAGCCGGACTCCGATGCCGACTCCAGGCCGTCCCACGACATACCGGTGATGCCGGTGGTGTTCCAGGCGGTGGTCAGCCGGTCGCTGATCTCGTCGAGGACGGCATGGCCGCCGATCGCGCCGCCGTAGCTGTTGGCCATGACCCGGGCGGTGTGGTCGCCCTCAGGGTGTGCGACCGCGACCGATCCCCATCGCGCACGCTGCACGCCGGTCAGCTTCCACTCCTTCCCCACCTGCTCGGCCGCTCCGTAGCTGACGAACTCGTCCCCGATGCGCAGGAGGCTGTAGCTGGGTCCCGCGGCGAGCAGCGCGCCGTCGTCCAGGTACACGGTGGTGTCGTCCGCCGTCAGTGGACGGGTGAGCGAGGCGGTGCCTCCCATCGCGAGCCGGTCGTCGGCGGGCGGCTTGAGGTAGGCGTCCCGCGGGAACCAGGCCCAGTCGTAGGGCTCGTCGCCGGTGCTGATGAAGTCCGACAGAGTGTGTACGCCGAGCTGTACACCGTTCGCCCGGGCGCTGTCCACGGCCGCCGCGGCCCCGGCGTCGCTGCCGCCCAGACTGGAGTCGAACTGGTAGTGGCCGCTGGACTTCCATGGGCCGTAGCTGCTGGTGAGTGAGTAGATGCGGTTCATGCCGGCCGCCTTGGCGAACCGGGCCGCCGCCGGAATGTTGCCGGTCTCCAGGTCGCCGAGCACCAGCCATGACTGGCTGCTCGCCTGGGAGGCCTTCTGCCACTGCCCGTTCAGCTTCGGGTAGGGCAGCTTCTCACCCTTTGCGATGTTGGACAGGATCGTCGGCGTCGCCTCGGGCGAGGCTCCGAAGAGTGCGATCTTGGAACCGGCGATCCTGCCGTCGCGGCCGGGCAGCGGTCCGACCGGGATCGGATAGCCGCGTACCTTGCGGTGGCGTTCCTTGGTGTAGTCGAAGGTGAAGGCGCGCAGTACGGAACCCCAGGGGGTCACGCCTGCCGCGCTCCATTCCTCCAGGGAGCCCACGCTCACATGGTCCGGATCGTGGTTGACCTCGCTCTCCCAGCCCATGTCCTGGTCCTCCTGCGGCCAGGCGCCCTCGGTACGGTCGGTCAGCGGTCGGAGCCCGATGGCGAAATCGTCGTCGCGGACCACGCCCACCGATGTACCGACCGTCTGGGAGATCGATGTGGCCAGTGGACCCCAGAGCAGGGTCTGCACATCGACGCCCTTCGGCACGTCGACGGCGACCGCTTCGAACGTGGTGTAGCCGCCGCGACTGCTGACCAGTTTCACCTGGATCTTCCAGTGCGCGGCCTTGTTCCGGAACGTGAGCATCTGGCCACCGGGTCCGGAACGGTCAACCGTGGTCGGCCTCTGCTGCTTGCCGTCGACGACCAGACTGACCAGGGACGCCGCATGACCGGGCGCGAGGTGGTCGACCCCGGTCCTGACGTCCTCCAGACCCACGACCGTCCCTGTCCTGTCGAGCTCCAGCTCCAGATAGCCGGCCTGGATCTCGATCGACGGAGTCGCTCCGCCAGGTCGTGCTTGCGCCGGCTGTGCGCCGACCGCGGGCAGAATGCCGACGGTCAGCACCGCGAACGCCAGGGCACCGGCCGTCCGCCGACGCTGTTCGGGCCTCCTCCGGGAAGGCTGGGATCCGACTATGAGTTCTGAGAACCGCACGATATTACTCCTGTCACCTCTCGACGAAAACTGCTGCACCGGCCGCTCGTGCCGGTCAACCCTTCGTGGCACCCCCTGTCAGACCACGGACGAACTGCTTCTGGAAGGCGAGATAGAAGGCCAGGACGGGCAGTGTGGCCAACAGCATGAAGGCGAACACCGCCCCGAAGTCCTGCTGGTAGGGGCCGATGGAGCGGAAGATCCCGACCGTCACGGTGTTGCCGGCTCCGGGGCCCAGGACGAGCAGTGGAGTCAGGAAGTCGTTCCAGACCCATACCCCGAGGAAGATCAGCACGCTGGCCGACGCGGGCCGCAGCAGCGGGAAGACGACCTGCCAGAAGATTCGGAAGCGGCCGGCGCCGTCGACCGCCGCGGCCTCTTCGAGTTCGCGCGGGATCGAGCGGATGAAGCCCATGAAGACGAACACGGCGAATGGCAGGTAGTACCCGACGTCGACCAGCACGGCGCCCGGCATCGAGTGCAACAGGCCGATGGCGTCGAGGATCCGCGTGATCGGAAGCATGATCACCGCGGGCGGGATCATCAGGCCGGACAGCATGACGCCGAGGACGGCACGGCTCCACCAGCGGCCCGACCGCACGAGATGGTACGCGGACATCGCGGCCAGCACGGTGGTGATGAGGATAGACGCCGCGGTCAGGGTGACGGAGTTGACGAGGCCGTACCAGAACAGCCCGTCCGGCCGGCTCAGTACGTGTTCGAGGTTGTCGAGGGTCGGCGGAAGCGGGAGCGCCAACGGCGAGGTCACGACCTCGGAGCTGGGCTTGAAGACGTTGACCAGCGCCACGTAGAGCGGCATGCAGAAGACGGCCGCCACGCCGGTGGCCAACAGCGGCCGCATCCACGGCATTCGGGAGTTCACAGATTCACCTCTCGTCGTTGCAGGAGCCTGAGCACGGTCACGCTCGCGACCGAGACGACGACGAGCATGATCCCGGCCATCGCGGACGCCACTCCCGGACGTTGCTCGGAGAAGGCGGTGCGGATCACCGCGAAGGCCACGGTGGCCGTGCCGTCGGTGCCGGGGCCACCGTTGGTGAGCACGGCGATCTGGTCGTAGACCTTGAACGAGCTGATCATCAGCATCACGGTGTTGATCGTCAGCGCGGGCGCGAGCAGCGGCCAGGTGATCGCGCGGAACTGTTGCCAGGGGCCGGCGCCGTCGAGGCTCGCCGCCTCGTCGAGCTCGGCGGGGATCCCCGCGAGCCCAGCGAGGTAGACCACCACGGCGAAGCCGAGCAGCTGCCAGACCATGATCCCGGAGACGGAGTAGATCGCGTACGACGGATCCGTGAGCCAGCCCGGCGGGTGCTCGACCCCCAGCGAGACGAGCGCGCTGTTCAGCAGGCCGTCGTCCGCCAGGATCGAGCGTCCGATCACCGACACCACCACAGCGGAGAGGATCACCGGGGTGAAGTAGACGCTGCGGAGCAGGCTGTAGAGCCGGCCCGGCCGGCGCAGCAGCAGGGCGATCGCGAGACCGAGCAGGTTCGTCAGCAGCACCACGATCACCGTGATCACCACGGTGTTCCACAGGGAGTGCCGGAACTCCTCGTTCCCGAGGAGGAATCCGTAGTTGTCCAGGCCTACGAACGAGGTGTCCGGGCGCGTGGCGCGCTCATCGGTCATCCCGGTGTAGAGGGTCCACAGGATGGGCGCCAGGACCATCGCGGTGAAGATCGTGAGGGTCGGCAGGACGAAGACGGCGCCGGTTCCCGCCGACGACCACGTCCAGGTGCGGCGCCGGTGCGGCCCGCCCGCGCGCTCGGACGGGGCCGAAGTGGCCGGCGGCCGGTCGGGTCGTGACTTCCCTCCGGCGGCGTCGGTCCTCGTCCGGGCGGGCGAGGGGCGCGTCACTTCGAGAGCTCCTTGAACTTCGTGTTCAGCGTCGCGACGAACTTGTCCACGTCCGCACGGCCGTTGAGGAGATCATTCAGTGCCGCGTCGACCTTGGGTATGAAGCCCGACGGCAGGGCCGGGACACCGCTCTCGTTTCCGAAGCTCGGCGTCACGGTTCCACCGGCCTGGGCCTTCTCGTAGAGATCGAGGGTGGTGTTGTACAGCGGCGGCAGGCCGGCCGGCGGCTTGTAGCCCTTGAGCGCGACGAACAGGCCGTCGTAACGTGCCCCGCCGTCGGCGTTCAGCTTCGAGAACTCGATGGCCCACTGCTTGGCCTTCGCGACGTCAGGGGACTTGGCGCTCACCGACAGTCCACCGCCGGTGTACACGGGCAGGACGAGCGAGCCGTCCTGCGTGGGCATGGGGAAGGCGCCGAACTCCTTCTGCTGCGCCTTGTCCGGGGACGCCGGGAACCACGAGCCCATCGGGTACATGGCGCCCTTGCCCTTGAGGAAGGCTTCCTGCGCCTGTGCGTAGGTGGCCGACAGGTTGTCGACGTTCTCCTTGCCCGCCAGTGCCTTCATCTTGGTCGCCGCGTTGACGAACAGCGGGTCGCTGAAGTCGGTCTTTCCCGCGGTCAGTTTGTCGAGCCACTTCGGGTCCTTGGCGTAGACCTCGTCGGCCACCAGCTGGGCGAAGGTCCAGCGCGGGCCGAGGCCGTCCGGTGCACCGCCGCCGATGACGAACGGCTTGATCTGCGCCGCCTTCAGCTTGTCGACCGCGGCGAGCAGGTCGTCCCACTTCTTCGGAGGAGTGGTGATGCCCGCCTTCTCGAAAGCCGCCTTGCGGTAGTAGATCTGCCAGGTCTGCGAGTTGGTGGGCAGCTGGTAGATCTTGCCGTTGAAGCTGTTCGCGGTCGGGCTGGTCCAGTCCGCCAGTTCCTTCTCGCCGAACTGGGCGAGCTTGCCGCCCTCCGCCAGTCCGGCGGGGTCGATCGCGACCATGATGTCGGGCAGTGCGCCGGTCGAGTCGAGCTGGCGCGTGTACTCGTTGCGCTGTTCGGCGCTCGGCGCGACGATCTTCTTGATCTTCACCCCCGGCACCTTGGCGCTGGTCCGGGCGATGATGTCGTCCCAGTAGGAGGCGGTGAGGTTGGGGGTCTCGAAGGTGAGCAGGCTCAACGTCACGTCATCGACCGAACCGCTCCCACCTCCGTTCCCGCCACCGACGGCACAGCCGGTCAGCGCGACCAGGCTCAACGAAACCGCTACCGCACCCCAGTTGGCCCGCTTGCTCATGAGGCCCTCCTTGCTGGTCGAACCCACCGGGGGATGTCGCTCGGCCAGAATTTAGATAAGTAAGTTTCTTGGCAATATTGCTGTTGCGGCGTCAATTTAGATACTGTGCCGCCGTGAGTCAAGACATCGGTGAAACCCGGGGCAGCAAGGCACCCGCAGGCCGTGCGGGCGATGCCCACCTCCTGCGCAGGCTCAATCTCTCGGCCACGGTGCGGGCCTTTCTCGACGCCGCGTCACTGACGGTCAGCGACGTGCGTTCGATCGTCGGAGTCTCCCGCCCCACCGCCGAGGACCTGGTGGCGACGCTGGTGGACGAGGGCTTCGTCCGTGAGGCGCTCGACCGTCCGAACGGCGAGCGGTCGGCAGGACGGCCTGCCCGGCGCTACGAGGTCGTGGCCGAGGACTTCGCCGTCGTCGGCGTCGACATCGGCGCCCACAAGGTGGCCGTGGTCGTCTGCGACCTGCGCGGAAACGTCCTGGCGGTGCGCAGACGCAGCGTCGACTCCCGCATCGGGCCGGCCGGGCGCATCGGGGCGGCGGCGCGACTGGCCGAGGCGACCCTCCGGCAGATCGGGACGAACAGGGAACACGTCCGCTCGGTGGCCTGCGGCATCACCGGTGTGGGGGCCAACGACTCGGAGGTCATGGACATCCGCACCGTTCCCGCGGGCCATGACCTGGACGTCTACTCACTCCCGGGTTTCGACCGGATCGACGTCGTGTCGGAGGTGTCGGAACGCTTCAAGCGCGACGTGCTGGTCTCCAACGACATCCACCTCGCGGCGGTGGCCGAGCAGTGGCGGGGCGGCGCCGGGGCACGCGACCTCGTCTACATGCACGCCGGCCGCCGCCTCGGGGCCGCGATCGTCATCAACGGGCAGATCCACAACGGGCGGCACGGCCTGGCGGCGTCCGTCGGTTCGATGAAAATCCTGGGGTGGGCCGAGGCGATGGCGCAGCTCGACCGCGAGAGCCGCAGGCTTGCGGGCTCGGCCGCCGAGGAGTCCACCAGCGGCAACGTCCGGGCGCTCTTCGAAGCGGCCGCGAACGGCGACCGCACCGCGGTGAGGACCGTCGACCGCGTCGCCGAGGCCCTCGCCCTGGGTGCCTCCGTCCTGGTCCACGCCGTCGACCCCGATCTCGTCGTGCTCGGCGGCGGCCTGTCCCGCGCGGGGGACGTGCTTGCCGGTCCCTTCGAGCGGCACCTGGCCGCGACCTCCCTCAACCGGACGGGATTCCGCGTGTCCCTGCTCGGCGACGAGTCCGTCGCCCTCGGCGCCGCCCGGCTGGCGCTCGACGATCTCAAGGAGCGCCTGCTCGCCGTGCAGGCCTGATCCACCCCCCACCCCCTCTCATCGCACCAAGGAGTCACCGAATGATCGAGCCCGGACGCGTTGCCGTGCCCGTGCCCACCAACCCCGTGTCCCTCTCCGGACTCGGCGGCACCGAGACCACGACGATGGTCCTGCTGCCGAGGGCGGACGGCTTGCCCGACATCGGGTGGGTGGGGCCGTCCCTGGCGGCGACGGACGTCCGGTCGCTGACGATCCCGGCCTCGATCGAGACCACGGCCTGGAACTCCTGGCTGATCGGCTCACCGGTCAGCGTGCTCCCGGAGCACGCGCGCGGCTACCTCGGACGGCCCGCGCTGCTCGGCCACCGGGTCGGCCCCGACGGCCCCGGGAGCGACTGGTCCACCGCGTTCGGCCCCGGCTCGGTGCGGTGTGACGACGACTCACTCGCGGTCCGGGCCACCGACAGGGCAGCGGGACTCGAACTGTGCTTCGAGGCCGAAGCCGTCCCGGGCGGAGGGCTCCGCCTCCGGCACCTGTTGACCAACGTCGGCGCCGGCCCCTACGTGGTCGACGCGCTCGACGTGGTCGTCCCCGTTCCGACCGGCGCGGGCGAGATCCTCGACTTCACCGGGCGATGGGCCCGCGAGCGGCAACCCCAGCGCCGTGCCCTCGCGGACGGGCAGTGGGTCAGGGAGCACCGCCGCGGCATGCGCGTCCTCGACGGCACCGGCCTGGTCGTGGTCGGTAACCCCGGCTTCGGATACGGCCAGGGTGAGGTGCTCGGTGTCCACCTCGCCTGGAGTGGCAACCACCGGTACGCAGTCGAGCAGCTCAGCTCCGGCACCGCCGTCGTCCGGGCCGGCGAGTTGCTGCACCCGGGCGAGATGGTCCTCGCCGAGGGCGAGACGTACGCGATGCCCTGGGTGCACGTGGCCGCGTCCGCGCGCGGCCTCGACGGACTGGCGGACGCGACCCACCAGTACGTCCGGTCGCTCGCGGCCCATCCGTCCCGGCCCGCACCCGTCATGTTCAACCCGTGGGAGGCGGTCTACCTCGACCACGACCTCGACACGCTGACCGCGCTGGTCGACATATCGGCCGAGCTGGGTGCCGAGCGTTTCGTGCTCGACGACGGGTGGTTCGCGGGCCGCACCTCCCTTGACGACGGCCTGGGCGACTGGACCCCGGACCCGGCGGTGTGGCCGCACGGGCTGGCACCGCTGGTGGACCGGGTGCACGAGAAGGGGATGGAGTTCGGGCTCTGGTGGGAGCCGGAGGCCGTCAACCCGAACTCCGCGGTCCACCGCGATCATCCCGATTGGATTCTGCGCACGGGCGACCGGTCGCCCGTGCTGGAACGCAACTGCTACCTGCTCGATCTCGGCCGGGAGGACGTGCGAACCCACCTGCTCGACGCCTTCGGCCGTCTGGTGGCGGCGCACCGGATCGACTTCGTCAAGTGGGACCACAACCGCGACCAGGTCGACGGAGGTGACTCGCGCGGCACCGGTCGGCCCGCTTCACGGCGGCAGACCCTCGCCTTCCGCGAGCTCCTCGATGAGCTGGCCCGCCGCCATCCCGGCATCTCGTGGGAGAGCTGCGCCTCGGGAGGCGGCAGGATCGACCTGGACGTGCTCGAGCGGGTCCAGAGCACCTGGGCCTCCGACGTCACCGATCCGCTGTCCCGCCAGCCGATCCAGCACTGGAGCGCCCAGCTCGCCCCGCTGGAGTACCTCGGCGCTCACGTCACCGCACCGGTCTCCCACCAGACCGGCCGGACCAGCGTCCTGGACCTCCGCGCGGCCACGGCCTTCTTCGGCCAGTTCGGCATCCAGTGGGACCTCACGAAGGTGCCGGCCCACGAGCTGGACCGTCTCGCGTCCTGGATCGGCCTTTACAAGCGGCACCGCGCGCTCCTGCACACGGGGCGGCTGACGCGTGTCGCACTGCCCGACGGTCTGCTCGCGCATGGAGTGGTCGCCCGGGACCGGTCGGAGGCGCTCTTCTCCTATGCCCAGCTGGATGAGATCGTGCCGGTGCCGCCTCGGCTCCGCATCCCTGGACTCGACCCGGACCGGACCTACCGCGCCTCGCTCATCACGCCGGCCGCCCCGTCGGTCACCTGGGAGGTCACGGGCGTCCAGGCCTCCGGTGCGGCGCTGGGAGCACTGGGGCTGCCAGGTCCTGCGCGGGCACCTCAGAGCGCGGCGCTTGTCCACCTGCGCGCCGTCTGATCCGGCGGATGGCCTCGTCACGCAGCTTGAGCGCGACTTCGTCGAAGTCGGACTCGAAGGTGGGGCGCTTGATGTCGCCGATGGGCGCCGTCAAGTTGTTGAGTACGTCGGTGCCTGACGGCGCGGGGCAGGGTCTGTCAAAAGAACGGCTCTGTCTCACATCCGGTGGTGACAGATCGTGAGTATTGGGTATCTCTACCTTGCACAGAGTGCGGCCGGTGCTCTGACCTCGATGCTTTGAAGCGGATGGCAGCGCATCGGGGGCGCTGAGCCTGTCGCGCCGGACTCTTACGGACAGACGCCGGGCCGATCGGTTGGCCCAAGAGAACGACCGCTGTGGTGCACGGACCTGCGGATTCGTGATCGACGGCCTATTCGTCGCCGCCGTGACTTTCCGTCACCACCGGATGTGAGCCAGAGCCGAACGTTTTACAGTCCCGCAACTGGCGGCGATGTTTGGCGTGTTGTTCCCGCAACTGGACGAGCGGCAGCAGCGTCTGCTGATGGGAGCCAAGGCCTGTGGCCTGGGGGACGGTGGGATCCGGGCCGTCGCTCGGGCGGCCGAGGTCAGCGAGACGACGGTCCGTAAGGGGGTGGATGAGCTGGGGGCCGGCGAGGGGCCCTTGGGGCGGGTCGGCAGGCATGGAGGTGGACGGAAGAAGGCCGCCGACCTGGACGCGGGGCTGCGGCCCGCGCTGCTCGCCCTGGTCGAGCAGCGCGGGCGGAGACCCGATGTCGCCGCTGCGCTGGACGACCGAGTCGACCCGGAACCTGGTCGGCGAGCTGACCCTCCGGGGACACAGGGGCAGTGCCGACACGGTCGGTGACCTGCTGCGGGAAGAGGGCTTCAGCCTGCAGGGCAACGCCAAGACCATCGAGGGCAAGCAGCACCCGGACCGGGACGCCCGGTTCCGCTACATCAACGAGCAAGCCAAGGACCACATCGGCGCGGGGACCCGGTGATCAGCGTGGACAGCAAGATGCAGGAACTGGTCGGTTCAGGAACGCGGGGCGTGAAGGGCAACCCTCGGGCGATCCCGTCAAGGTCAGGACGCATGACTTCCTGGACCGGCAGAGGCTGGGCAAGGCGATCCCGTACGGGATCCACGACATTGCCGCGAACTCCGGCTGGGTCGGTGTCGGCACCGACCACGACACCGCCGCCTTCGCGGACGCCTCGATCCGCCACTGGTGGCACGGGGCCGGACGCGGCCACTCGCGTCCCCCAGCCTTCGTGTGTCGACACGAGCTGTCACGGCCCATGCGTGGTCACCGACTCCGAGCGAGTCGTGGAGAGTAGGCGTGCCCCGAGAGGCTGACCGGATCCCCGGTCACCACCGCGGCTTCGTCGGGTTGAAGTCCGGGTGGAACCGGCGCATGTAACCCGTGTCGTCGCGTCCGGTGATGCCCTGCCGAAGGTAGTTCTCATGCAGCCGGGCAAGCGCGTCCCGGTCCAGCCGCACGCCGAGCCCCGGCGACATCGGCACTGGCACGGCGCCGTCGACGAAGGTCAGCGGGCGCTCCACCACGTCGACACCCAGCTGCCAGGGCGTATGGGTGTCGGCGGCGTAGGACAGCTGCGGCAGTGCCGCGCCGAGGTGGGTCATCGCGGCAAGGCTGATGCCGAGATGGCTGTTGGAGTGCATCGACAGGCCAAGGCCCCAGGTCTCGCAGATGCCCGCCAGGCGCACAGACTGCCGCAGTCCGCCCCAGTAGTGGTGATCGGACAGGATGACCTGAACGGAGCCGCGATCGACGGCCTCGGGAATGTGGTCGAAGGAGACCACGCACATGTTGGTCGCCAGCGGCATCCCGGCGGTCTCGGCGACGGCGGCCATGCCGGCCAGGCCCTCGGTGGGATCTTCGAGATATTCCAGCAGGCCCTGAGTCTCGGCGGCGACCCGGCGGGAGGTCTCGACGCTCCACGCGGCGTTGGGATCGATGCGCAGCGGCAGCGTGGGGAACTCCTCACGCAGCGCGCGAATGGCGTCGAGTTCCACGTCGGGAGGGAAGACACCGCCCTTCAACTTGATCGACTGGAAGCCGTACTTCTGCACCATCGTCCGGGCCTGGGCCACGATCCCGGCAGGGTCGAGCGCGGCGCCGAAGAGGTCCGGGGCATCGCCGGGATGCTGCGCCCACTTGTAGAACAGGTACGCCGAGAAGGGCACGGCGTCGCGTACCCGGCCGCCGAGGAGATCGTGGACCGGACGGCCGATCGCCTGGCCCTGTACGTCGAGGCAGGCGACCTCGAATGCGGAGAAGACCCGCAGCGACACCTTCTCCGGGCCCATGCCGCCGGACGGACCGAGTTTCTCCGACGGCGCGTCAACGGTGCCGAGCAGCCCGTCCACCACGGACTTGATGTATTCGGTCCGGAACGGGTCCAGCCCGATCAGCAGCGGTGCCACCGTACGCAGCACCGCCAGGTGCGAGGCGTCGCCGTAGGTCTCGCCGAGCCCGACGAGTCCGTCGCCGCAGTCGACTTCGATGATCGCGCGCAACGCCCACGGCTCGTGGCAGCCCACGGCGTTGAGCAACGGCGGGTCAGGGAACGCGATGGGCGTGATGCGGATGTCGACGATCGTGGGGGGCCCTGACGGGCTCTGTGGCTCCATGGGGCCCTTCCTCGTACGAGAACCAGTCGTCATGCGCGGGACTCCTCCAGTCGACGGAGCGCCGTGCGTCCGCGGTCCACGATGGACGCGCGTTGTGCGACGTGCTCCGGTGTGGCCTTCACCAGCGGCGGGCGGACGGGGCCGACGGCCAGACCGGCCACCTGCGCACCGGCCTTGACCAGCGAAACGGCGTAGCCGGGCACGCGGTCGCGCAGCGCGGCGAACGGCGGGTAGAACTCCGTCAGCAGTGTTCGCTGCGCCTCCTCCCCCTCCTCGTCGTCGTCGCGCACAGCCCGGTGGAACGCGGTGGCGATGTCGGGGGCAAAGCAGTGCACCGCCGAGGAGTAGCTCTCTACGCCGATCGCCGCGTAAGCCCGTGCGCTGAGCTCCGCAGTCGGCAGGCCGTTGAGGAATCCGAACTCGGCGGCGCGGGGGTGTCCGCTGGTACGTACGGCGGTGACCAGGCGCAGCATCACGTCGACGTCGCCGCGGCCGTCCTTGATGCCCACTACGTTCGGGATGTCGAGCAGCTCCACCGCGGCTGCCGGATCGAAGACCGCGTCGGCCCGCTGGTAGGGCAGTCCCGAGAGCCGCGTTGTTCGTTCATCGCATTTCACGGTATTCATGGATGAATCTCCACTTCAAGAGTTACCTCGGCCGAGGCGGTACTCGGCCGACTGTTACGAGCAGATGGCTGTTATGAACGGATGGCTGTCACAAGGTCTGCCCCAGCGGGATGGCGCACCAGTCGCCCCCGAGCCGGGGTGTGATCGAGTCGGCAGGGTCCGGCAGGCCGCACTCTCCGATCACCTCGGGTGCGAACTGCTCGGCGTCGTCGAGCGGGTGGTAGCCGATCGCCTCGCCTTCGGCCAGGCTCACCCAGCCCCGGGTGTTGCGGCTGACTCCCCAGACGATCCGGAAGCCGGGTTCGCGGCAGCTCAGACAGGCTTCGACGAGGCGGTGCCCGTCGGCCGGTGACAGCCAGGTGGACAGCCCGCGCATCCCGTTCGGCGTCGGGAACCAGCTTCCGATGCGCAGACAGATGATGTCCATGCCGAAGCGGTCGTGGTACAGGCGCCCGGCGGACTCGATCGCGGCCTTGCTCCAGCCGTAGAGGGTGTCCGGGCGGGCCGGTGCGTCTGCGGCGACCGGAGTGCCGCCGTACTGGTGGAAGCCGACGGCATGTGCCGAGGAGGCGAGGACGACCCGGGGCACGCCGGCCAGCCGGGCCGCCTCCAGGAGGTTCAGTGTGCCGCGCACGTTGCGGTCCAGTACGTCGTCCAGGGTGGACTCGACGCTCTGGCCGCCGAGATGGACGATCGCGCTGACGCCCCGGCATGCCTCCAGCAGCGCCTCGGTGTCGGTGAGAGAGGCGATCACGGTCTCCTCCGCTCCGCTCCCTTCGACGGCGGCCGGCGTGGTGATGTCGAGAAGCCGCAGCGTGCGGCCCTCCCGCGCCGCCAGCGGCCGCAGTTGCGTGCCCACCCTGCCGGCGGCGCCCGTGAGCAGAATCCGGCCGGTATCGGTGGAGCCGGTGGCGTGCGCGCCTTGCCGGGGCATGCGGAACCTCCAATGTCGTTCGATGCGTGACTGAGCGGCGTCCATGACCGGCAGCGGCCCGGCCTTCCGGTCACGCCCCGGCGCCGGCGATCAGGTGGCCGAGCCGTAGCAGGGCCACCCAAGTCAGCGCCGGGAGAGGGCAGTACCGGTGGCCGCTGGCGAACGCGTCGCCCGCGCCCACCGGTTCGCCGTACACCGACAGCGACCCGTATCGTTCACCGCGGACATGGGTGAACACGGTCGCGGTACGGATCGCGCCCGCCTACCGTCTTGCAGCCGGATGGTCCTATTCGTCGCGCTGCGACGGCTTGGCCGCGCCGGTTGCGTGGCGACGGAAGGCCTCTGCGGCGTCGTCCTCCCGGCCGTTGACGAGTATGTCGAGCAGGCGCGCGTGTTCGTCGACCAGCTTGTCGCGGCTGCCGGTGTAGAACGGGTTGGAGACCACGCGCAGCGTCCAGAGACTGGGCTCCATCACCTCCCACAACCGCGGCAGCAGGTGGTTGCCGCTGGCCTGGCAGACGAGGCGGTGGAAAGCCATGTCGCTGTCGCGGAAGCTGCTCGGGTCGTCGTGCAGGGCCGCCCGTCGCATGTCGTCGATCACCGAGTTCAGCTGGTCGACGTAGCCCTCGGCGCGGCGCTGGGCGGCGGCTCGGGCGGCGAACTCCTCCAGCAGACCGCGCAGCTCTCGTGCCTGCTCGGCCTGCTCGATCGAGATGCTGGCAACCCGGCTGCCCAGCCGTGGCACGTGGGTGACCAGGCTCTCGTGTACCAGCCGTTTGACGGCCTCGCGCACGGGAGCCTGGCTGATGCCCAGACGTTTGGCGATGTCGGATTCGACGATCCGCTGATCCGGCGCCATCTCGCCGCTCAGGATGGCCGAACGCAGCAGCCGGTAGACGCGGTCGGACAGCAGCCCGCCCGACGTCATGCCTCTGTTCTGTTCGAGCAGATCGTTCAGACCAGTCATCAGTGCTCCCTCTGCCGGATCATTGTCATCCTGTCCATGGTGGACGTGCCCGCCGGATCGAGTCCGTAGGCCCCGACGGCTGTTCCGCCCCATACTGCGGCGGCTTCGTCCGCGGTCAGCCCGCCCAGCACACCGGCCGCGGCCCCGGCCACGTCCTCGTATGCCGACCACTGTGTGCTGACCGGCCAGTCGGACCCGAACATCAGCCGGCGTGGCCCGAACACGTCGAGCAGCACCCGAGCAACGGCATCCATGGGCACTCCGCCCGGCTCGGCGGTGGCCTTGCCGAGTCCGGACAACTTGCACACCACGTTGGGCAGTCGGCCCAGTGGCGTCAGCTGCGCGGCCCATTCGCCGAGGCCTTCGCGCCGCACATTGACGGCCGAGATCGCGGCGTGGTCGACGACGAACCGCACCTGCGGCAGGTCCCTGGCCGCCGCGTATGCCTCACGCAGAGTCCCGTGCCCCAGCAGCAGGTCCATGGTCAGGCCCCGCTCACCGAGAGCCGCGAGTGAACGCCGCACCTGGGGCAGTCCGAGACGGGCGCCCTCGCCTGCCCCGACCGGGTCACGGACCCCGACCAGCGCCGAACTCCCGTCCTCCGCACGGAGTGTGTCGACCGTGTCCACAGCGGCCGGATCGGCGAGATCCGCGTGGACGACGACGCCGGAGAGCCGTGCGGACCGCGCGGCCAGGCTCAGCAGCCAACGGGCCTCGGCCACGGTCCGCCCGGCCTGCACAACCACAGCAGTCACCGATCCGGCGGCCGCGGTGAGGTCGTCGAGGAGGAAGGGGCGGTTCAGTTCGCCCGCGGACCGCAGCCACGCGTGGTCGTGCAGGCCGGGGTCCCACAGGTGGACATGTGCGTCGATGGCGGTCACGGCGTCGGCACCTCCTGCGGGAGCAGCCCCGCCGCGCGCAGCTCTGCCCACAGGCCGGCGGGGACGGTGGTCTGCGCCATGGCGAGGTTCTCCCGCACTTCATCGGCCGTCCTGGCTCCGACGACCAGAGTGGACACGGCAGGATGCCCCCACCCGAACTGCAGGGCCACCGCCTTCATCGGCACCCCGTGGCGGGCACAGATCTCCGCGATGGCCAGCGCGGCGGCAACCTGGTGCGGTTCGGCTGTCCGGTAGTCGTACCTCGCGCCGGGTCGCGGATCGGCCAGCAGGCCGGAATTGTACACCCCGCCCAGGACGACCCCGACACCGCGAGCCTCGCATTCGGGCAACAGGCCCGTCAGAGCTTCCTGGTCGAGGAGAGTGTACCGGCCGGCCAGCAGCACGCAGTCCACGTCGACCCGCGTGACGATCCGCTCCAGCATGGCGCTCTGGTTCATGCCCGCGCCCACCGCCGACACCACGCCTTGCTCCCGCAGGTCGACCAGGGCGCGGAAGGCCCCCGCGAGGGCCTCCTGCTCATGGTGGTCGGGGTCGTGCACATGCGCGATGTCCACCCGGTCCAGGCCTAGCCGGGTCAGGCTCTCCTCCAGGCACCGCATGGTGCCGTCGTAGGAGAAGTCCGGCTCGGCCCCGTCGCCGGTCAGGAGGTATCCGACCTTGGTCGCGACGACGACCTCGGACCTGGGCACCCCGGCCAGCACCTGGCCGAGGCGCTGCTCGGACACGCCGCTGCCGTACCGGGGAGCGGTGTCGAACAGGCGCGTCCCGCCCGCCAGCGCGGCATGCACCGTGCCGGTGGCGTCCTGCTCCGGAACCGGCTCGTACAGGTTGCCCAGGGGCGCGCAGCCCAGGCCGAGCCTGCCGACCGTGAGACCGGTGCGGCCCAGCACGCCCGGGCCCGAGACCTGGTTCATCGCTGCGACGACCGCTGCTGATCGCGCCACTGCTCGTACTCCGCGCGCGACTCCGAGGTCAGCGGGTAGTAGTTGCCGAGCTTGGCGCCCTGGTCGAGGCGCATCCGGCTGAACACCTCCCACTCCTGGTGGTCCTGGGCCGTGGCGACCACCTCCGGTGCGGTCGCCTGGGGGACGACGACGGCGCCGTCGTCGTCGGCGACCACGATGTCGCCGGGCAGGCACAGCACTCCGCCGGCGGCAACCGGCACGTCGTACGCCCAGGGGAACAGTTCCGACTGGGAGGCGTAGTGCGGGGTGGTGCCGGTGCACCAGATCGGCACGCCGAGCTCGCGGATCCGCGGAGCGTCCCGGATCCGGCCGTCGACGACGATCCCGGCGCCGCCCTTGCGCTTGAAGTAGCGGACGAGCATGTCGCCGACACAGCCGCTGAACGCCGACCCGTACGCCTGGATGACGAGGACGTCACCGGGCTGTACCGCCTCCAGCACCGCCCACAGGGCGGTCTGGCGCTCGACGGCCTCCTGGGCCAGGCCGCTGGCTATGTCCTCGCGCTGCGGCATGAACTGGAGCGTCAACGCCGACCCGGCGATCTTCTGCCCGGTCGAGAGGGGCTGCGGCCCCTCCATCCACGTGCGCCTGATGCCCATGCCGTGGAGCTTCGCGCACGCGGTGGCGCTGCTCACCTGTCCCATCTGGCCCACCAGTTCCGCATCGGCACGCTGGTACGCGTCGCCGCGCACCGGGAGGGGGAACACCGGCTGGGCCTGTTCATCGGTCGTCATTCTGCTTCTCCTGGTATCGGTCGAACGTGGGGTGGCTCGGGGTGAACTGGTGGCGCCGGACCCGCATATCGAGGCCGAGCCGGGTACCCGGCGGCAGGATCACCAGCAGGTGGTTGTCGCGCACGTCGATGCGCCGGGTACTGGTCGTGAACTCGTCTGCCCGGTAGGCGCGGTTGGGGCCGGGGTAGCCGTCGTCGAGTTGATCCACCACGACGTGGTCGATGCCGTCCTCGGCGAACGCGCCGGCCTGGACGACCACACGCCGTTCTTGCGTAGTGCTCAGGTTGACCAACTGGACGCCGACCCGGGTCTCGTCGAGCCCCTCGACGAGGGCGGCGACGTCAGCCGGCAGGCCGGGACGGCCGCGGTCGGCGTCCCAGTAGCGCACCCGGGACTGCTGGAGCCCGCCGTTGTAAGGAGCGGCGGGAGCGCCGGTGGTCAGCTGCACCAGGATCTCGGTCACCACGGGATTGAGCCGCTGCCACCAGTGGATGTCATCGGTGCGGACCGATGACGCGTCCTCGTGGACGAGTGCCATCCTGCGGGCGACCTGACCCAGCGCCATGCCGAGGGCCCGGGCCGGGTAGTCGAGGTTGCGACCGTCGAGGTAGGCGAGCCACGGCGCCTCGTGTCCGGCCTCCTCCTTGTCACGGAAGGCGTGCACGGTCGTCCAGTCGTAGCCGCATTCGCGTTCCACGCGGTCCAGCCGCTGCCGGTCCTGCGGGTCGCCGGAGCACCACCAGATCCAGGCCGGGAAGGCGATCTGCAGCGGCTGGTGGTCGAACCAGCCGTGCATGCCCTTCCGGTAGGGCACCAGTTGCAGGTCGGCGTCGGCGTCGGGCCCGAGACGCTGGAGCCAGGTCGAGGCCATGCTGGATTCCCCGTCACGGACCGGCCCGCGCGTCGCCTCTTCCAGCACCCGGTCCAGTGGGGCGCGGGCCAGGTCGAACCACGCGTTGTCGCCGGTCACCAGAGCGGCGTTCATGGCAGCGACGACCGCGACCGCGCCGACGCTGTGCAGACCGTGCGGCCAGGTCCAGCCGTACGGGCCGCCGTACCAGCGGCCGTCGTGCAGTTCACCGACCTCCCCGGAGGGCCCCACGTTGTCGGGGATGACGCCGCCCGCGGCGGCGGCCCGGTCCCGCCAGGCCTGCACGTAGTCGACGAGCCAGTCGCGGTACCGGTCCTCGCCCGTGTACAGCCACGCGTTGGCGATCAGCGAGGTGGAAGCGAGGTTCACCGCGACGTCGCCGTCGCCGAGCCGCCGGTTCATCGCCTCGCCCATACGCCGCGCGTTGACGGGGTCGGCCAGGTCGTCCCAGGTGTCGATGCCGGGCAGATCCTCCAGGGGAAGGCCGTACGGTTTCATGTTGGTCAGTCCGGCGCCGAACCCCTGCGCCCATTCGTCGTCCACGCCCCGGCGCGGTCCGCCGGCCCCGGTGTGCGGAGCCCGGATGATCCGCTGCGAGCCGTCGACATTGCCGACGGGCGAGGTGGGCAGGTAGAGGTCGGCGAAGCGCAGCGCCCGCTGGCGGAACGTGTCGTCGGACGGGTCGGCCGCGCAGATCCCGTAGAACATCAGCAGCGACTCGCCCTGGTGGAACCAGTCGTACCCGCGCTCGTACTCATCGACCAGGAACCCGGCGTCGGAAAGCTGTCGAGTGATCCCGTTCCAGTGCTTCTTGCAGGCGTCGAGGAGGTCGTCCGCCCCGCCGAGCATGTACAGCATCGGCCAGTTGAAGAACGGTTCGTAGAAGTCGTCCGCCCCGTCACGGCCTTTCAGTTCCCCGTCGAAGCGCAGCCCGCCGTCGGGGTGGCAGTACCGGTCCTCGAAGACCCGCCATGTCTCGTCCAGCACCGAGAACAGCTGTCGTTGCAGTACGGCCCAGGCCGGCGGTTCGCAGGCCGGCACGGACGCCGTCACACTCACCATGTGCTTGCCCACGGTCACCCCTTCGTCGCGCCGGCGGTGAGGCCACCGACGATCTTGCGTTGCATGATCACGAAGAAGACCAGTACCGGTGCGATGGCCAGCAGCAGCGTCGGGTAGACCACGGACAGGTCGGTGGTGTGCAGACCGATCGCGGAGTACACGCCGGTCATCACGGTATACAGGCCCGACGTCGGGCCCAGCACGATCTGCGGGTTCACGAAGTCCGTCCAGACCCCGATGGTGTGCAGGACGACCGCGGTGACCACGACCGGCTGCATCAGCGGGAAGATCACCTGCCAGAAGGTGCGCAGCCGGCCCGCGCCGTCGATCTGCGCCGCCTCGTCGAGCTCCCGGGGGATGGACTTGATGTAGCCCACGAACAGGAACATCGACAGCGGCAGGGTCAACGTCGCCTCGTACAGGACGAATCCGGGGATCGTGCCCATCAGGCCCGTGAAGCGCAGCACGTAGATCACCGGGATGACCAGGACCTGCCCGGGGATGAACAGCCCGGCCAGGAACACCAGCAGCATCCCCTTGTGCCAGCGGCGGGTACCCCGGGCGATGACATAGGCGGCCGGCCCGGCCAGGGCCAGGGACAGCACGTTGACCAGCACCACGAACATCACCGTGACACCGAACGCCTTGATGATGTTGTAGTCCGGTGACGACAGTGCCGCTCGGAGATAGTCCGTGGACAGCACACCCGGGGCGGCGGAGAACGGCCGTTGACGGATCGCCGACTCCGGCTTGAACGCGTTGACGATCACGAGGTACAGCGGCACCAGCATGACCAGGGCGAAGAGGCCGAGCATGACCGAGCCGACGCGACTGCCTGCTTTGCGTTTCACTGTTCCACCGCCTTCTCGCTGCGCTGGCGCAGCGTCACGACCACGATGGCGAGCACCGTGATGACGATCATGAGGACGATGCTCTGGGCCGAGGCGTAGCCGATCTTCCCGTTGAGGAACGACTCCGACAGGACCAGGTACGCGTACGTCTGCGTGTGGCCCGCCGGACCACCGTCGGTCATCGCCAGTACCAGGTCGTAGACCCGCAGCAGTTGGACGAGTACGAGGACCACGTTGATCGTCACCGTGGGTGCCAGCATCGGCAGCACGACCTGGCGGAACGTCTGCCAGCGTGAGGCACCGTCGATGCGCGCCGCTTCCAGGAGCGACTCGGGGATCGTCTGCAGCCCGGCTAGGTAGAGGACCACGTTCACCCCGAACGTCGACCAGATCACCACGAAGACGACCGATGCGAGCGCCCAGTGAGGATCGGACAGGAACGGGATCTTCGAGCGGTGCGCCGCGTTCAGGAGCGTGTTGATCGCTCCCTCGCTGCTCAGGATGGCCGACCACAGGAAGCCGATGATGACCGCGCCGAGCACGTGCGGGTAGAAGAACAGACCCCGCAGTATCGCTTTGACGCGCCCCTCGCCGTTGAGCATGACCGCGAGGCCCAGACCGAGGACGTTGCAGGCCACGGTGCCGACCGCCGCGATCACGAGCGTGACGTACGCCGCGTTCTTCACGCCCGGGTCGTGGAACAGCTGGACGTAGTTGTCCAGGCCCAGGGATTTGTAGCTGTCGGAGAAACCGTCCCAGTCGGTGAGGCTGAGCCGTCCGGCGACCACGACGGGGATGAGGATGAAGGCCACGACCGCCGCCAGTGCGGGGCCGACCATGAAGATGCTGGACAGGCTGCGGGCGGCGCGTACGCGCAGCGGGCGCGGGGGAGTGTGCTGAGTGCGACGGGGGCGCTCATGGACCGGCGGGCTGTCCGACGCTCCAGGAGCGCTGAGCGTCGCGTTACTTGGGCGCATTCGCGGACCACCACTTGTCCATGGCCCCCGCCACCCTGTCTGCCGACGTTCCCAGATACATGCTCTGGACCTGGGTGTTGAGCTCGTCGGGGAAGCCCGCCGGGGACGAGTTGTCGCCCAGTCCCGGGCCGATCGCGACGGTCTTGCCGCCGGCGGCGTCGAGGAGCTTGGCGATGTCGTTGGTCAGCGGGGTGGCCTTGTAGCTGTACCCGGTACGGAAGTTGCCCTCCGCGCTCAGTCCCTTCGTGACCGCCTTCTTGTCGCTGACCAGGTACTTGACCAGGTCGATCGCCTCGGCTGTGTGCTTGGAGCTCTTGAGCACCGAGTACGGCATGGCCGGGTTGGCGGCCTGCGGCGGCGTGGAGCCGTCGAACGTGGGGACGGGGAACACGCCCGCGTCGAAGCCCGGCTTCGCATCGGCGAGCGAGGCCGCCAGCCAGTTGCCCATGACCATCGTCGCCGACTTGCCGGCGGTGAAGTTGTTGATCATGTCCTGGTACTTGATGCCGTTGGCGTCCTTGGGAACCAGGCCGTCCTTGATCCAGGACTGGTAGACGTCGAGGAACTTGGCGTAGTTGCTGCCGGCGAAGGTCACGGAGCCCTTGTTCCGCTTCGCGTTCCACTGCGGCTCGGTGTTCATGACGTTCGGGTTGGCCATCATCAGGGCCTGCGCGCCGGTGGTCCACTCACCACCGGTCTGCATCGGCGTGTAACCGGCGCTCTTCAGCTTGCGCAGCGCGGCGGTGAACTCGTCGAACGTCTTGGGCGTCGAGGTGACACCGGCCTTGGTGAAGGCGTCCTTGTTGTAGAACACCAGCGACTGGAGCTGGACGCCGGTGCCGGCCATCCAGACCTTGCCATCCAGCTTGGACGCCTCCGCGAACGGTGAGTCCTTCACCCACTGTGCGTCGGGCAGCGGTGCCATCTGTCCGGCGAGAGCCGTGTTCTGTCCGCCGGCGAGGATGTCGGGGGGGCTGCCGGCGGCCAGTTGCTGCTTCAGCGTGTCCTCGATGCCCCTGCCGGTGGGCGCCTCGATCGTGACCTTCACTCCGGGGTGATCGGCGACGTACCCCGCCACCAGGTCCTTGTAGAACTGCTTGGTCAGCACCGGAGTGATGTTGACCAGCATGCGGATGTTCTTGCCGCCGCCTGCTGAGTCGGTGCCGGTCGAGCAGCCCGTGAGCAGTGCGGCGGATATGGCGATGGCACCCAGCTTGACCAGGTGCCGGCGAGAACCCGAAACCATCGAAACCTCCATCGATCGCTAATCGACTATCGCTTATCGATAGCGAGCTCACCATCGAGGACCTGCCGGGCAGCGGTCAAGACCTGGCGACGGCAGCGTTACCCGTTCGCAACCTACGTGGCAGGTGAACTCGGCTTCTTTCAGCGGGTTTTGCAAGACCCCTTGACACTCGCTATCGCCGACCCACTACTTGTCGCTCAGCGATTATCGATTAGCCGGAGCATCGCGCAACGAGGGCCCCGCCGGAGGCGCCGTGCGCCCGGACCGAGGGCCCGGGCGTGCGCCCGGACCGAGGGCCCGGTTTCAGTAGGCACCTACGAAAGGCACTACATGTCCAGATTCTCTCGACGTGATCTCCTCAGGGCCGCCGGGGCCGTCGGTGCCGGCGCGTCGGCAGCCCTCATCGCCGGGCCGGCCTACGCCGGTACCGGTGACCGGCGAGACCGGGCCGAGGACCAGAAGTCCTTCTTCGTGGCAACGGACGGGAAGGACTCGAACCGGGGCACGCAGGCCGCGCCATTCGCGACGCCGGAGAAGGCGCGCGACGCGATCCGGGCCTGGCGGCAGGGTGCGCCGGGCCGTGCCACGGCACCGGTGACCGTCTTCCTCCGGGGCGGCACGTACCGGCGGACGCGAAGCTTCACCCTCGAAGCGCAGGACTCCGGTGCGCCGGGCCGGCCGGTCACCTACGCCGCCTACAACGGCGAACAGGTCCGGCTCGTCGGCGGCGTGGACCTGCCCGCTACCGGGTTCGAGGCGGTCAGCGACGAGGCGATACGCAACCGTCTCCCGGCCGGGTCACGTGACATCGTCCGTGAGTTCGACCTGAAGGCGCTCGGGATCACCGACTACGGCCAGATCGTCCAGACCGGATACGGCCTGCCGCGCACGGTCACCCCGCCCGAACTGTTCTTCAACAGCGAGGCGATGACCCTCGCCCGTTACCCGAGCACCGGGTTCCTCGCCGTCGGCCAGGTCATCGACCCGGGCGGGAACCCCCGCAGCGTCCTCGGTGACCCCGACAAGATGGCCGCCGAATTCGCCAAGGGGGCCACGTTCAAGTACACCGACCCCCAGCCGTCGACCTGGACCGACACCAGTGACGTGTGGATGCAGGGCTACTGGTTCTACGAGTGGGCCGACGGCAACCTTCAGATCAAGGCGATCGACCCGGCGGCGCAGACGGTCTCCACGAAGACCGCCAGCATGTACAGCGTCAAGGCGGGCCAGCGCTACTACTACTACAACGTGCTTGAGGAACTCGACTCGCCGGGTGAGTGGTACCTCGACCGGGCCACCGGGAAGCTGTACCTGTACCCGCCGAGTGACCTGACCGGCGCGTCGGTGCAACTGTCGCTGCTCGCCGACCCGATGGCCGTCCTCAACGGCTGCTCGAACGTCACGTTCTCGAACCTCACGTTCGAGGGGTCGCGCGGCGACGGCATCGTCATCACCGACGGCACGTCCAACACGGTCGCGGACTGCACCCTGCGGCTCCTGGGCGGTCGCGCGGTCACGATCGGTGACACGAGTGTCTCGGCCGGACCGCACGGCGGATCGGGGAACGAGGTCCGCGGCTGCCACATCCAGGCCACCGGCCAGGGTGGCATCGCCCTCGCCGGCGGTGACCGGGCCACCCTCACCCCGGCGCGCAACCGGGCGGTCGGCAACGAGATCCACGACTACAGCCGCCTCCAGTTGACGTACAGCCCCGCGGTCGAACTCGCCGGTGTCGGAAACCACGTCGCCAACAACCACATCTACGATGCGCCGCACGTCGCCGTCCTCTTCCGCGGCAACGATCACGTGATCGAGTACAACGAGATCAACGATGTGGTGAAGGAGACCAACGACGCCGGCGCCATCTACGCGGGACGGGAGTGGACCGGACGCGGCACGGTCATCCGCTACAACTTCCTGCACGACATCGTGGGCAGCGGCGGATCCCACTTCGCCTCGGGCGTCTACCTGGACGACTGCTTCTGCGGAACGACGGCGTTCGGCAACATCTTCTACAAGGTGGACACCGCCTTCCAGATCGGCGGCGGCCGGGACAACGTCATCAGCAACAACATCATGCTGTCGTCCGGCCGTTCGGTGACGCTCGACGAACGAGGACTCAACTGGGCGGCGGCGAACGTGGCGCCCGGTGGCGCCTGGGGTATGTACAACATGCTGGCCGCCGTTCCCTACCAGGAAGAGCCCTGGCGGTCGCGCTATCCGAACCTCGTGAACATCGCCGACGACCAGCCGGCGTACCCGAAGTACGACGTCGTCGAGTACAACGCACTCCACACCGTCGCCGCGCTGAGCATCGCCCCGTCCGCGCGCACGTACGGAACGGTTGACCACAATCTGACACTCACTGCCGATCCCGGCGTCGTGACAGTCGTGGACGGGAAGCCGACCCTGGGCAACGACGACCTGATCGCCGCTCAACTCCCCGGCTACCAGCGGATACCCATGAACCGGATCGGACTCTCGTGACCCGCACGGCCGAGAGCCGCGGGGCAGGGAACCGGCCCAGTCAAAGCCAGTAGATAAATTAGTAATTAATCTTGACGGTGGCCCGGTTGCCCCGTCAGGCTGTATCAGCCGAACGAGGCCCGGCCGCCTGGGTCGGGAGGCCGGGCCTCGTTCCGTGGGCGCGCATGCGGAGTCGCAGGCACACCTCGGCACAGCACAGAACCGCACCGGTCTGGTCACCCTGCAGTCCAACTCGTCGTACGCGTGAGGCAGTAGCCAACCGTCCGAACGGCGCCACCGGCAGAATCGCCGACAGCTTCACCACCCGAGGAGCCGACAGCCCCATGAACGGAAACACCCGCTTCGCCGACAAGGCGGCAGTGGTCACCGGAGCCGCGTCGGGCATCGGCGCGGCCACCGCCGAACGGCTCGCCGCCGAAGGCGCGGCGGTGATCCTCGCCGACATCGCCGAGGACGCGGGCGAGCGTGTCGCCGCGGGCATCCGAGCAGCGGGCGGCCGGGCCCTCTTCGTCCGCACGGACGTCGCGGACGAGGGCGACTGGGGGCGGGTCATCTCCGCGGCGCACACCTTCGGCCCCGTCGACGTCCTGGTGAGCAACGCCTTCACGGTCGACGTCACCCCCGCGCACGAGATGACCGTCACCTCGTGGGAGCGCCAGCTCGCAGTGAACCTCACCGGAGCGTTCCTCGGCTTCCGTGCGGTCCTGCCCG
The DNA here is from genome assembly GCF_036226405.1 of Streptomyces sp. NBC_01260. Taxonomy (NCBI): domain Bacteria; kingdom Bacillati; phylum Actinomycetota; class Actinomycetes; order Kitasatosporales; family Streptomycetaceae; genus Streptomyces; species Streptomyces sp. NBC_01260. The sequence goes on from NZ_CP108464.1 coordinate 8,728,325, forward strand.
ACCTGCGCGAACGTCGCGGCGCCGTGGTGCTCACCTCCTCGGTCCACGCCCACAAGGGCATCCCCGGACATCCCGCGTACGCGGCGTCCAAGGGCGCGCTGCTCTCTCTGTGCGGACAACTGGCGGTGGAGTACGGACCCGAGGTGCGGGTCAACGCCGTCCTGCCCGGCCCCATCCTCACCGGGGCATGGGACCGGGTCTCGGAGGAGGACCGGAGGCAGAGCGTCACCGAGACTGCCGCCAAGCGTTTCGGCACCCCCCAGGAGGCCGCGGCGGCGATTGCGTTTCTCGCCGCCGACGAGGCGTCCTACATCACGGGATCGAGCCTGCTGGTGGACGGCGGCTGGTCCGTCGTCAAGGCCTCGGCCTGACCGTCTCCGTACCCATCGCGCACCAGAAAGGCACACAGACATGACGCCATACGCGCGCCGCGGAGTGCACGGCCAGACCGTGGAGACTCTCGCGCGCCGGGTGCTGAGCGGCGAGATCCCCGAAGGAGCGACACTCGATCTCGTGGCGCTGCAGGACGAGTTGGACGTCAGCCTGACCGCCTTGCGGGAATCCCTGAAGGTCCTCGCCGCCAAGGGGATGGTCGACGCGCGCCAGAAACGCGGCACCTTCGTCAGAGCCCGCGCCGACTGGAACCTCCTCGACGCGGACGTGCTGCGCTGGCAGTTCGCGGGTGGCACCGACTCCGGCACCGATCCGGCACTGCTGCACAACCTCGACGAGGTGCGCGGCATCATCGAGCCGGCCGCTGTCCGGCTGGCCGCCGCCCGCCGCACCGATACCGACCTGGACGCACTCGAAGCTGCCCTCACCGCGATGGGTGAGCAGGACGGCGGCGCGGCCCACGCGGTCGAGGCGGACCTCGCCTTCCACCGCGCGCTCCTCGCGGCCACCCACAACGAATTGCTCGAACGCATGGAGATGGTCATCGAGTCGGGCCTCGCGCACCGCGACGAGATCGTGCACGGTTCGCCGCACGGCGAGGACCCCGTACCCAGTCACCGGGCTGTGCTGGACGCCGTACGCGACCAGGACCAGGCTGCCGCCGAACGCGCCATGCGGGACCTGCTCGACCAGGCCGTACGCGACCTCGACCGGGCCCACGGCACCCGGCCGGCCACCGACGAGGGGACCGCGAACCGGTGAAGATCACTCGCATCGAGACCTTCCTCGTACCGCCACGCTGGCTGTTCTGCCGGATCGAGACCGACGAGGGCGTCGTCGGCTGGGGGGAACCCGTCATCGAGGGGCGGGCCGAGGTCGTCCGCGCCGCCGTCGATGTCCTCGCCGAATACCTGATCGGCCAGGACCCGCTGCGCATCCAGGACCACTGGCAGGTGCTGAGCAAGGGCGGCTTCTACCGGGGCGGCCCGATACTCTCCAGCGCCGTCGCCGGTATCGACCAGGCCTTGTGGGACATTGCCGGCAAGGCCTACGGCGCCCCCGTCCACGCCCTGCTCGGCGGCCCGGTCCGCGACGAGGTACGGGTCTACGCCTGGGTCGGCGGCGACGAACCCGCCGAGCTCACCGAGCAGATCACCGCCCAGGTCGAGGCCGGCTTCACCGCCGTCAAGATGAACGCGGCAGGCCGCACACCACCTCTCCCCACCCCTGCCGAGACCGCTGCCGTCGTCGACCGGGTGGCCGCCGCTCGCGCGGTTCTCGGCCCCGGCCGTGATGTGGCCATCGACATGCACGGCAGATTCGGACCGGCCGGCGCGCGCCGCGTTCTGCAGGCCATCGAGCCCCTGCACCCGCTGTTCGTGGAGGAACCCCTCCTTCCCGACCAGGGACACCTGCTGTCCTCCTTGGTCGCTGCCACCTCCGTACCCATCGCCACCGGCGAACGGCTCTACGGGCGCGCCGACTTCCTGCCTGCCCTCACGGCCGGCATCGCGGTCGCCCAGCCGGACCTCTCGCACGCCGGGGGTATCTCCGAGGTCCACCGCATCGCATCGCTCGCCGAGACCTACGGTGCGCAACTCGCCCCGCACTGCCCCCTCGGCCCCATCGCACTCGCCGCCAGTCTCCAGATCGCCTTCGCCACCCCGAACTTCCTCATCCAGGAGCAGAGCCGGGGTATCCACTACAACAAGGACGCCGACCTGCTCTCGTACGTCGTGGACACCGACCCGTTCCGCTTCGTCGGCGGACGGGCGCGGCGCACGGCCCTGCCGGGGCTCGGCATCACCGTCGACGAGAACGCCGTACGCGCGGCTGACCGGACCGGACACGCCTGGCGCAACCCGGTGTGGAGGCACGACGACGGCGCCTTCGCCGAGTGGTGAGCACGATGACCACCCTCAGCATCGAGACCGACCCGGCCCACGGCGGACGGTGGACGTCCCTGCGTGCGGCCGGCCGCGAATGGCTCTGGCACCGCGACGAGCCACGCCGCCCCGGCGCCGTTCCGGACGACGCCTTCGCCGACGCCGGTGGGCTGGAGGAATGCGTGCCGACCGTACGCGGCGCACCCGACCACGGCGATGCCTGGGCCCGGCCCTGGCAGCGGGCCGACGGCACCGAGTCCGTCGACTGCCCGGACTTCCGGCTCAGCCGCCGGATACGCAGCGACGGGGACCGCGCAGTGGCCGACTACCGGCTCACGGCCGAACCCGGCTACCGCTTCCTGTGGGCCGCGCACGCGCTGCTCGATCTCTCGGAGGAGGCCTGTATCGGGATCAGGGACGGCACGCCGACCCGCTTCTATCCCGACAACGGCACTCGGTGGATCCCCTGCTTCTGGCCGTCGCAGCCCGGACGGACGGCCGGGCTCGACCGGCTCGGGCCGGATGACGGGACAGCCGTCGGCGCGATCGTCGACAGCCCACGGGTGTACGTACGCGACGGCGCGGCCACGTTGCGTATGGCCGTCGAGGCCGAAGGGCAGCCGGTGTCCGTAGCGCTGTGGCGCAACCTCGGCGGCTTCCCCGAGCAGGAGCCGTACCGGTCCGTAGGGGTCGAGCCCATGCTCGGCCGGGTCTTCGACCTGGCGGCCGCGGAGGACGGGGACGCCGCGTGCGTCCCGCGCAGCGGCGAGGTCCGCTGGCGTCTCACCGTGGCCGCGCAGGCACCGGAGCCGTGGGCACAACCAGCGCCACGGACGGAGCCGGAAACCAACACAGCATCAGAAGAGACAGACAGGAAGGGAACTCGCACGTGGATCTGCTGACCTCGCTGCGCACCCACCGGATCGTCGCCATCGTGCGCGGCGACGACGCGGACGCCGCGCTCAGGACCGTACTGACACTGGTGGAGGAGGACCTCCCGCTCATCGAGGTCTCGCTCAGCGGAAAGGACGCACTCGACGTCATCCGTCGGGCCCGCGCCGCCCTGGGCCCCGGTGCACCCCTTGGTGCGGGCACCGTCCTCACCGCCGACGACGCACATGCAGTACGCGACGCGGGAGCCGACTTCGTCGTCACCCCTGCCGTCTGCGAGGCCGTCACGGAGGCCAAGCTCCTCGGCCTGCCCGTGCTCGCGGGGGTGATGACCCCCACCGACATCGTCGCCGCACAGCGGCTCGGCGCCGACGCCTTCAAGATCTTTCCCGCGGCGCAGGCAGGCGGCCCCGGCTATCTGAGGGCACTGCACGGCCCGTTCCCGGACGCGCCGTTCGTGCCGGTCGGGGGAGTGGACGCCGACGCGGCCCGAACCTATCTCGCGCACGGGGCTACTGCGGTGGGTGTCGGCTCGCCGCTGATCAGCGACGCGGCCGACGGCGGCAGCCTCGAAGCACTCCGCGAGCGGGCGCGCGCGTTCCGCGACGCCGTACGCGCCGCCGCCCCCGCAGACGCCGGCCGATGACCGACGGCACACCGGTCGTCTGCTGGCAGGACCGGCTCGGGCTCGGTGAAGGAATACGCGCGGTCGACGACGGCATCGTCCTCGTCGACATCCTCACCGGGCGGCTGCTGGCCGGACCCGCGGACCGCTCAGCTCCGCTGACGCAACTCGCCAGGCTGTCCGTGCCCCTGGGCGCGGTCTCCCCCGTCCACGCACGCCCCGGCACCTGGATCGCGGCCGCCGGCACCGGTGTATGCCTGATCACCGCGCACGGGCGGACCGAGTGGCTCGCGCGCCCCGAGGACAGGGCCGCCACGGCCATGCGGATGAACGACGCTACCGCCGATCCGTACGGCAGGTTCTGGGCGGGCAGCATGGCTTACGACGCCGAGGACGGCGCGGGCTCCCTCTACCGTGTCGACCACGAGGGCACGGTGATCCGGGTGCTGGACGGCCTCACCGTTCCCAACGGCCCGGCATTCTGTGCGGACGGCACCGTGATGTACCTCGCCGACAGTGCCAAGGGCATCATCCGCCGGTACCCGGTCGACCCGGACACCGGGCTGCCGGGTACGCCGGACACTTTCGCCACCTTCGACCGCGGCAGCCCCGACGGTATGACGGTGGACGCCGAGGGCGCCCTGTGGACTGCGGTCTGGGGCACCGGCACCGTCCACCGCTACCGCGCCGACGGCACCTTGGACCGGCAGATCCGAATTCCTGCGACGCAGCCCGCCGGGCTGTGCCTCGACGGGGACAGCCTGTACGTCACCAGCGCGCGGCACGGTCTCGCTGCACCCGGACCGCTGGACGGTGCGGTCTTCACCACCCGGGTCGGCGTCCGGGGCCTGCCCACGTGTGCCTACCACCCCGGGAGAACCGAGTGACGACGATTCACACGTCCCGCGAAACCGGCCGGCGGCCGGTGACGGGACCGGTGACCTGTATCGGTGAGACCATGGCCGCGCTGATCCCCGAACCCGCCGCCCCGCTCGACGGTGCCGGTCTGCTCGGGATCCGGATCGCGGGCGCCGAGTCCAACGTGGCGATGTACCTCGCCGACCACGGGGTGCCCGCCCGTTGGGTCTCCGCGCTCGGTGACGACCCGTTCGGACACCGGATCCGCGCCGAGGTGGCCGCATCCGGTGTCGATGTCAGCGGCGTACGCACCGACCCGCACCGCCCGACCGGACTCCTCGTCAAGGACCCCGGCACCGAGGGGACCCGGGTCCACTACTACCGCCGCGGCTCCGCCGCCTCGGCCCTGACCCCGGACCTCCTGGACGACGACGCCGTGCGCTCCGCAGGCCTCATCCACCTGAGCGGCATCACCCCGGCGCTCTCGGCAGGCTGCCGGGACCTGGTCACCGCGCTACTCGAGCCCGACGTTGCTGAACGCCCGTGCCCCGTGAGCTTCGACGTCAACCACCGGGCCGCTCTGTGGGCGGACGGTGCGGCGGCCACCGTGCTGCTCGGGCTCGCCCGACGGGCGGACATCACGTTCGTGGGCCTCGACGAGGCACAGGCCCTGTGGGGAGACGGACTGACCGACGCCTTCGCCGTACGGGACTTGCTGCCACAACCGCCCGTCCTCGTCGTCAAGGACGGTGCACGGGCCGCCACCGCCTTCGACGGCCCCAGAGTCCACACCGTGCCCGCGCCCAAGGTCGAGGTCATCGAACCGGTGGGTGCCGGTGACGCGTTCGCGGCCGGGTTCCTCGCCGGGCTGCTGCGTGGCGAGGAACCCGTACGGGCGCTGCGGCTGGGGCATCTGACGGCGGGCGCCGCATTGCGGGTGACCGGCGACCACGGCCCGCTGCCGGACCGCGCCCGCCTCGCCGAGCTACTCGACGCGGCGCCCGAGGAGTGGGCAGACGGTGGGTGACCCGGCGATCCGGCCGACTTCCTCGCCGAGATCGGCTGGGACGAGGAGCGCCAGGTGCTGTTCATGCCCACGGACCACCCGCTGCTGGGGTGGAGGGCCTGCAAGGTCACGGGCTGCGGGATGCCGACCCGCGGCCGGACACAGCTGTGCCTTCCCTGCGAGCGGGACTTCACGACGAGCGGGCAGGAGGAGGCCACTTTCCTCGCCTCGCGGAGAGTAACGCGCCGCCGCGGCGTCAGCTGCCGGCGGCCGTGGAAGAGCAGCCTCACACCGCTCTGCGAAGCTCATCTCCACCGGCGGAAACGAACCCCCGAGGTCACCTTGGAGGAGTTCCTCGCCGATCCCTCGGTGATCCCACTGCCCGGATTCGGCGAGTGCGACGTTGTTGCCTGCGACCGCATTCGGTACGGCTCCAGGCCCGGTTTCTGCAAGGCCCACGGGACGTGCTGGGGCCAGGAGTTCCAGCGCGACCCGCACCTGGACAGGACGACATGGTGCCGCTTGGAGCCGGTGATCGAAGACATGAACAGCGTCACGCTGCGGGGCCTGACGCCGCTGGCACAGGCACAAGTTCTCTACGGGCTCTACGGACGCTGCCGCCGGAAGATGAAAACCGGGTTGGGCGAGGTCCGGCCCTGGTGAACGATCTCCGGGGGGCGTCAGTCGGACTCGCTCGACGATCTCGTCGACACGCAGCGGGGCATGCGTGCTCGTCAGGTGGCTGGAGCCCTTCCGCCTGGCCCACCAGCGAGCCCTTTCCTCGCCCGCGACCGAGCCCGCGAAGGACACCTGGGACCTGCACGTCTTCGGGGCACCCCGGCCGGCTCCGCTTCGGCAGGATCGTGCAGCCCTGGCTGCGGGAAGCCACCAAACGGTGGGCCATTCCTTCGCAACCAGGCTGGCAACTACGTGGACGCTGCCGCCTACGGCATCACGTGGGCACGGGCCCGGGAGCACGCCCTGACTCGTGCTGAGCGCACTTCTCGCCTGGCCAAGCGGCCTCACGATCTCCGGCACGCCGGGATCTCGTTCCGGCTCTACTCCGGAGTGGACCCGGCCGAGGAGAGCGGGTTGAACGAAAGGCGCCTGACGGGTGAAAACCCAGGTCAGGCGCCTTTTCGCATGCGTCTAGAAGAAGCCCAGCTTCTTCGGCGAGTACGACACCAGCAGATTCTTCGTCTGCTGGTAGTGCTCCAGCATCATCCTGTGGTTCTCCCGGCCGATCCCGGACTGCTTGTACCCGCCGAACGCCGCGTGGGCCGGATACGCGTGATAGCAGTTCGTCCAGACCCGGCCAGCCTGGATGGCCCGGCCCGCCCGGTACGCGGTGTTCGTGTCACGGGTCCACACGCCCGCACCGAGCCCGTACAGGGTGTCGTTCGCGGTGCGGATCGCGTCGTCGAAGTCCGAGAAGGACGTGACGGCGACGACAGGGCCGAAGATCTCCTCCTGGAAGACCCGCATCCGGTTGTCGCCCTCGAAGATCGTCGGCTGTACGTAGTAGCCGCCCGCCAGCTCCCCGTCGTACTCGATCCGGCTGCCGCCCGTAAGGATCTTCGCGCCCTCCTGCTGGCCGATGTCCAGGTACGAGAGGATCTTCTGGAGCTGGTCGTTGGAGGCCTGCGCGCCGATCATCGTGTCCGTGTCCAGCGGGTGGCCCGGCACGATCTGTTCGGTGCGCGCGATGCCCGCCTCCAGGAATTCGCCGTAGTGGCCGCGCTGGATCAGGGCCCGTGACGGACAGGTGCAGACCTCGCCCTGGTTGAGGGCGAACATGGTGAAGCCCTCGAGTGCCTTGTCGCGGAAGTCGTCGTCGGCCGACCAGACGTCGTCGAAGAAGATGTTCGGCGACTTGCCGCCCAGTTCCAGAGTCACCGGCTTGATGTTCTCGGAGGCGTACTGCATGATCAGCCGCCCCGTCGTGGTCTCCCCGGTGAACGCGATCTTCGCGACGCGCGGGCTGGAGGCCAGTGGCTTGCCGGCCTCCGCACCGAAGCCGTTGACGATGTTCACGACACCCGGCGGAAGCAGGTCGGCCACCAGGCCCAGCCACACATGGATGGACGCGGGCGTCTGCTCGGCCGGCTTGAGGACCACCGCGTTGCCCGCCGCGAGGGCCGGGGCCAGCTTCCAGGTGGCCATCAGAATGGGGAAGTTCCACGGAATGATCTGCGCGACGACGCCGAGCGGCTCGTGGAAGTGGTAGGCGACGGTGTCCTCGTCGAGCTGGCTGAGCGACCCCTCCTGGGCGCGCAGCGCGCCCGCGAAGTAGCGGAAGTGGTCGATGGCCAGCGGAATGTCGGCCGCCAGGGTCTCCCGTACCGGTTTGCCGTTCTCCCAGCTCTCGGCGACCGCGAGTTCCTCCAGGTGAGCCTCCATCCGGTCCGCGATCCGGTTCAGGACCGAGGCCCGGTCGCCCGCCGACGTGGCACCCCAGGCAGGTGCCGCGGCGTGTGCCGCGTCCAGGGCGTGCTCGACGTCCTCGGCGGTGCCGCGGGCGATCTCGGTGAACGGGCGGCCGTTGACGGGGCTGGGGTTCTCGAAGTACTGGCCTCGGGCCGGCGGGACGTACGCGCCACCGATCCAGTGGTCGTAGCGCGACTCGTACGAGACGATCGCGCCCTCGGTGCCCGGCGCAGCGTAACGGGTCATCTCTGTGGCCTCCCGGATCCGGTGCCGCCCGCCGTTGGGCGGCCCTCGTCGCGAGGCTAGGCAGCGCGACGTTGCGACCCCGTTGCGTATCCGGGGCGGGCGGCTAACGCAGTTCCGCGTCGAGCGTCCTGGCGCGGGCCAGCAGAGCCGGCCGCTGCGCCGCGGGTGCGGCCGCGGCCAGCGCCCGCCACGCGGGGAGGTCGTCCTCACCCCATGGGCTGGACACCCAGTCCGCCAGCAGGCCCGTATCGCCGCGCGCGATCAGCGCGGCCCGCACCGAATCGTCGAGCCGGCGCCGCAGCCGAACGACCGACGGGGCCTGCGAAGCGGGCAGCAGGGGCCCCGTATAGGCACTCAGAGCCGCGGCCACCGCACCCGAGGCCAGCCGGCGCGCGACAGTGTCGAAGTCCGCATCGACGGGGGAGGCGAGACGGTAGGGGCGGGAGAGCAGCAGATCAGGGCCGAGCAGACGGCGCAGCCGGGAGAGTTCGGCCCGCAGCGTCACCGGGGTGACCGACTCGTCCTCGTACAGTTCGACGAGGAGTTCCTCGCCCCCGATGCCCTCGGGGCGCCGGGCCAGCGCGACCAGGATCTCGCTGTGCCGCCGGCTGAGGCGGAGCGCCCGGCCCTCCACGATCAACAGCGCCTCGTCCCTGCCGAGCGCGCTCAGCCGTACGGTCCCGGCGGCCGGGGACGGTGCGAGCAGGGCCAGTTGGGATTCGGCGGCGCGGGCGACGGCCTGTACGAATGCCAGGCTGTGCGGATGCGCGAGCCCGTTCCCTCCGGTGATGTCGACCGCGCCCAGCACCCGTCCGGTGTGCGGGTCGTGCAGTGGCGCGGCCGCGCACGTCCACTGCTGCACCGGACGCAGGAAGTGCTCGGCCGCGAACACCTGGACCGGGCGGTCCACCGCGATGGCCGTGCCCGGCGCGTTGGTCCCGGCGACGGACTCCGCCCAGCGGGCTCCCTCCACGAAGTTCATCCGCCCGGCACGCCGTCTGGCCAACGGATGTCCCTCGACCCACAGCAGCCGACCGTGCGCGTCGCACACCGCCAGGAGGTGTTCCCCGTCCGTCGCGTAGGCGCTCATCAGCTCCCGGATCACCGGCATGGCACGGGCGAGGGGATGGGACTCCCGGTACGGTCCGACATCGTCGGCGTCCAGATCGACCAGGGCCGCGCCGTCCGGGCAGACCCGGGCCCGCGCCGAGCGCCGCCAGGATTCGCCGACCACCGGGCGGACCGGCCGCTCCAGGCGGCCGGCCGCGGTGAACACCTCGTGCGCGTGCCGCAGCTCGCCGAGCCGTTCACCGGGGTCGGCATCGGCTGCCAGGGCCAGCCAGGGGTCCGTCAACTCACCCTCCCGTCCAGGGGCGCCGTACACCCCCATCGTCGTCGCAGCCGACGCCTGCGACAACCGTGGTGCGGAGAGTATTCGCAAGGGCCGGACCCGGCCGCCGGTCAGCCCGTGCCGAGCAGGTTGACGAGGCGGATGTACCGGACCCAGTCCCAGTTCGGACCCGGATCGGTGTGGTCGGTCCCCGGGACCTGCGCGTGGCCGAGAATGTGCGCGCGGTCCTTGGGAATGCCGTAACGGTCGCAGACCGAGGCGGTCAGCAGCGCCGACTTCTCGTACATGGCATCGGTGAAGTACGAGGGCTGGTCCACATAGCCCTCGTGCTCGATGCCGATGCTGCGGGTGTTGTAGTCCCAGTTACCCGCGTGCCAGGCGATGTTCTGCTCCCTGACGCACTGGTCGATGTATCCGTCCACCGAGCGGACCACGTAGTGCGCGGAGACCTGCTTCGCCGGATTCCGGAAGATCGCGACCGCGTCCGAGAACGTCTCCTGGGTGACGTGGATGATCACATACTGCACGGGATACGCCGAAGGGCGCGTAGAGACCGTGTAGTTGGACGCCGATGCCGGCACCCAGTGGGCCGACGGATAGTCCGTGTCGCCGGCAGCCGCCGCGGCGGCCCGTGCCGAGGCGGGGAGCAGTGCGGCCGCGGCCGTGGCCGCGGCACCCTGAAGGATCCTTCTCCGGTGCATGTGTACTCCAGCTGTGGTGGGGGGAGGGGCGGGCCGGTCCGGACGGATCCAGGGGAACGGCTCAGGCGTCTGCGGAGGCAGGCCCCGTGGGGAGGGGGCCGCCAACCGATTCCCCCGACATCCGGTGACTCCCTCTTGTCCGATGACCGGAATGCGTTGTCCGATGTACGGCCGAGCGGCTCGCGGCCCCTACCGTACGGGCGTCACGCGGGCGGCGGAAGACGGCAGGAGGCCGAAATCGCTCTCGTGCAGGAGCTGTTCGGACACGCTACGGAGACCGGGGAGCCGGGACGGTGGTGGTTGTCCGGCTTCCCGGTCTCCGGTCGGGGACGGCGGCCCCGGCACTCAGAGGAACGCGAAGGCGCTCATAGGCATGCAGGACAGTCGGCGGATCAGCGGATCAGCGGATCAGCGGGAATGTCAACGGGTCAGCGGGCGCGGCAGCTTCAGCAGCGTCACCGATGTCTCGATCCCGGAGTCGACCAGCCGGCCGTCGGCGTCGAACGCCTCAGCACCGTCGGTCATCCCGAAGTCGTTGTCGTTGATGAGGGCGAGACTGTCCCGGCCCGTCACCGCCACCCCCTCGATCTTGCCGGGCACACCGGCGACCCTGCCCAGGTCGACGACCAGGCTCTTGCGCAGTACGGGGACGCCCGACGCCGCCGGGTCGGTGAGCTGCTCGTACGACGGCGAGGCGGCCGGGCTGTCCCAGACGGTGCCGAGAATGCCGGCGCCGCGGGGGAGCGTCACCCGGTGCAGCCGGGCCGTCCGGTCGGTGCGTTCCTCGACCAGGAGTTCGTTCCGCCCGATCGCCACGACCGAGGAGACCTTCAGCTCTGACGTGTCGTCCTCGCCCGGATCCACGACACCGACCGCGTCGAAGCGATAGGCGTACTCCGCCGTGACCGCGTGCTTCCTCGTCGAGAAGCGCAGCAGCCGTACGTTGCGCGAGGCCTCGCCCGCGTCCTGGTCGGGCAGCGAGAGGGGGCTCTGCACGGCGAGCACCAGGTCGCCGCCCGGCAGGAGGGCAAGGCCCTCGAAGCCGCGGTTGGTCTTGCGGTGCAGCAGCACCCGCGGCAGCGCCTCCACCACGGGATAGTCCGCGCCCTTGAGTCCCAGGCCCTCGGGAACGTACCGGGCCAGCACCCGGCCCCGGTCGGAGACGTGCACCAGCGACGGACCGTACTCGTCGACCAGCCAGAACGAGCCGTCCGCCGCACGGACGATGCCCTCGGTGTCCAGACCGTTCGCGTTGTACGCGAGCGGTGTCCCCGCGTCGTAGGAGTACGGGGCCTCGTCGCGGCCGCGCTGGTTCGGCAGACCGGTGACGGGGGCGCCCGAACGGGTGGTGAGCGGGATGGACCGGAGCACCTTGAGGCGCTTGCCGCTCACCCGCACCTTGACGATCGCCGGGTCGAATCCGGCAACCGGGAATGTTCGGCGCTTCGACCCGTCGACCTTGATCTGGCCGTTGGGGCCACGGTCGGTGACTGTCCAGAAATCGCCCTTCCGGCCGGCGGGGTAGATATCGCTGCCGATCCCGCCGAGCATGACCCCCCGGTCGTCCGCGACCGTACCGGGCAGCAGCCCGTTGCTGAACCCTGCCAGCGGGATGTCACCGAGTACAGCACTCCCGGTGACGCGGGCGGTGTGCTCGGGGCGCTCGTGCCGGTCCTGCGCGCCGGACGCGGTTCCTGCCACACACACCGTGCCGAGCAGGGCGAGGGGCAGCCCGACGGCAAGGGATCGACGGACAACACGCTTGGGCATGGGGCCTCCTGAGGAGCAGGGAAACAATGGAGCCTGACGGGCGTCAGGCTCCGCCCCGCTCCTCAACGCCCGGTGACATCGAGCTGAACTACCGGGCGGAACGCGATGGCGGGCGGGGCGCGGCCCCCGCCCGCCGATGAGCTGCCGTCAGGCCTCGGCCTGGCCCGCGCCGGCCAGGGCCGCCGCCGGATCGTCGTCGCAGGGGCCGGCCGGGATCCACCGCCCGCTCTCCTTGCGGTACGGATACCAGCGCCCGTCCCGTCCGTAGCGCAGCTGGACCGCGTCGTCCACCGACGTCCAGCGGTTGTGCTCGGCCCGCAGCCGGGGCGCCTCGTCCTCCTCCCAGGCGACGGCGAGCTGCGACCTGGCATGGGCCAGCGATGCCGCATCCGGTGTCCACTGCTCGTCGAGCACGGAGAGCGCCGCGGTGCCGCCGTACTGCCAGGCGCGGACCGCGACCCGCAGAGCGGCCGGTCCGCGCCCCGACCCGGTCGCCAGCCGGGTCGCGATCCATGGCTCGGGACGTGCGTCCGCGGCCAGCCGCACCGCGTCCTGTTCCGGTGTCAGCCCGACTGGTACCGGCCGCAGTTCGTGGCCCGGGGCCAGCGCGTCCGCGAGCATCCGGTGAGCACGCGCCGCGCTGTCCGTCGCCAGCATCTCCAGCGCCGTCGGGTCCACACCGGGCTCCGGGTCGGTCTCCGTGTCCAGCGAGGGGGACACACCGGCCTCGGCGGGAAGCACCGGGGGAGGGGGCAGCGGGGGGAGGGCGCCGCCCGCCACGTGGGCCTGCGCTGCCGGGACCCCGCGCACACTCCGGCCCCCGGACCCCGCGGAGGAGGCTTCGGCGGGCCCGGACGCTTCGTGCCCCGCGGCGCGGGCGGTGATTCGCACCTGGAGTTCGTCGAGCAGCCGGCGCTCGCCGCGTCCCCGCATCAGCAGCAGGATGAACGGGTCCTGGTCCAGCAGCCGCGCCACCTGATAGCAGAGGGCGGCGGTGTGCGGACAGTGGTCCCAGGCCTCGCAGGTGCACTCCGGATCGAGGTCACCGATGGCCGGCAGCAGCTCCACGCCTGCCGCGGCTGCGTCCTCGACCAGATGCGGCGGCATGTCGCGGTCGAGCAGTGCCGCGATGTGCCCGGCCCGGTCGGCCGCCATGTCCAGGAACCGGTCCCACTCCTCCTCGCTCAGCTCCTGGAGCAGCACGTCGCTGCGGTACGCGCCCGCATCCCGGTCCTGGACCACGGCGGTGAGCCGGCCCGGCCGTACGGACACGACACCGACCCGGCCCTCACGGGCGAGCCGGCGCCCCTTCTTGAGCTGCTGGCCGTCCAGCGCGGTGTCCTCCAGCGCCTTCAGCCATGCCCGTCCCCACCAGGACTCCGCGAAGCCGCGGCCGCTCGGAGGCGGCAGTGCGGCGAAGGTGCGTTCCTGCTCGGGCGCCGAGGGCTCCGTGTCGTCCTGCTCGTCGCCGTCGTACCCGTCGGGCTCGTATGTGTCGCGCTCGTATCCGTCGCTCATCGTGTGCCCCCTCGCAGCTCCACCAGGTCGGCCAGTTCCGCATCGCTGAGCTCGGTCAGGGCGCTCTCGCCGGAACCGAGGACCGCGTCCGCGAGCCCCTGTTTGCGGGCCAGCATGTCGGCGATCCGGTCCTCGATGGTGCCCTCGGCGATCAGCCGGTGCACCTGCACCGGCTGGGTCTGCCCGATGCGGTACGCGCGGTCGGTCGCCTGGGCCTCGACCGCCGGGTTCCACCAGCGGTCGAAGTGCACCACATGGCCCGCCCTGGTGAGGTTGAGCCCGGTCCCGGCCGCCTTGAGCGACAGCAGGAAGACCGGAGCCTCGCCCGCCTGGAAACGGTTCACCATCGACTCCCGCGCGGCGACCGCAGTGCCGCCGTGCAGGAACTGAGTGCGGACCCCGCGCGCCGCCAGATGCCGTTCCAGGAGCCGAGCCATCTGCACGTACTGGGTGAACACCAGGACGGCCGAGCCCTCCGCGAGAATGGTGTCCAGCAGCTCGTCGAGCAGCTCCACCTTTCCCGAACGGCCGGCGATCTGCGGCTCGTCCTCCTTGAGGTACTGCGCCGGATGGTTGCAGATCTGTTTGAGCGCGGTCAGCAGCTTCACCACCAGGCCCCGACGGGCGATGCCGTCGGCGGCGGAGATCGCCGCCAGGGTCTCCCGTACCACCGCCTCGTACAGGCCCGTCTGCTCGGCCGTCAGGGAGACCGCGCGGTCCGTCTCGGTCTTCGGCGGCAGCTCCGGAGCGATGCCAGGATCGGACTTGCGCCGGCGCAGCAGGAACGGACGCACCAGCGCGCCGAGCCGCTCGGCCGCCGCGGGGTCGCTGCCGCCCTCCACCGCTCGCGCGTACCGGGTGCGGAAGGTGCCGAGCCGGCCGAGCAGGCCCGGGGTCGTCCAGTCGAGGATCGCCCACAGTTCGGAGAGGTTGTTCTCCACGGGGGTGCCGGTGAGGGCCACCCGGGCCTGTGCGCCGATCGTGCGCAGCTGTTTCGCCGTTGCCGAGTACGGGTTCTTCACGTGCTGCGCCTCATCGGCGACGACCATGCCCCACCGGGTGGCCGCGAGCTTCGCGGTGTCCAGCCGCATCGTCCCGTACGTGGTGAGGACGAACTCGCCGTCCGCCAGGTCCTCCAGGCTTCGTGAGCCGCCGTGGAAGCGGCGCACCGCGGTGCCCGGCGCGAACTTCTCGATCTCCCGCTGCCAGTTGCCCATCAGGGAGGTCGGGCAGACCACCAGGGTGGGGCCCGCGGCCGATTCGATGGTCTGCCGGTGCAGATGCAGCGCGATCAGGGTGATGGTCTTGCCGAGCCCCATGTCGTCGGCGAGACAGCCGCCGAGTCCGAGCGAGGTCATCGTGTGCAGCCAGTTCAGGCCACGGAGCTGGTAGTCGCGCAACGTCGCGGTGAGCGCCGCCGGCTGACCGAGCGCCGGCTGCTCGCCTTGCGCCTGCCGGGACTCCGGATCGGCGACCCGCTGCCGCAGGGCCTCCAGCCAGCCGGTCGCCCGGACCTCGACCCGGCGGCCGTCGGCCTCGGTGGAGCCGGTCAGCACCGCTCCGAGCGCGTCGATCGGAGTGACCTTGCGGTCCTGGGTCTTCTGGGCGCGACGCGCTTCGTCGGGATCGATCAGCACCCACTGGTCGCGCAGCCGCACCAGCGGCCGGCCCGCCTCGGCCAGCCGGTCGAGCTCGGCGCGGCTGAGCTGCTGGTCACCGAGCGCGAACCGCCAGTCGAACGCGAGCAGGGAGTCCGCGGACAGGAGCGGTGAGGTGTCCGACGCGGTACGCAGGGGCCCTCGGTAATCGGCCGGCCCGCCCCCGCCGTCCTCGTCGTCGGGCGGGCCGATCACCGCGCACGCCGTGAGCTTGCGGGCCAGCTCCCTGGGCCAGTGCACCTGCACGCCCGTGGCGGCCAGGGCCCGCGCGGCGGGGCCGAGCAGTTCGGCGATCTCCTCGTCGGCCGGTTCCAGGGCGTCCGGCACGGCCGCCGACAGCAGGGGGATCAGGGGCGGCCAGGCGCGGGCGGCCCGGCGCAGCAGCAGCAGGGCGTCCATCCGGGCCTTCGGCCCGAGGGCGGCGGCGGCCGGTCCGTTGCCCGTCCAGACCTTGGCGGCATCCGTGACCAGGGTGGGGTCGCTGACGCTGTGGATCTGCGGGACCACACGGAAGGAGGGTCCGGACAGCTGTCCCTCGGACGCCTCGTAGGTCCGGTCGAGTCCGGACACCTCCACGCGCAGCGAGAGCCGTACGCCCGCGTCGTGCCCGGCCGCGACATCGGCGACCCAGGCCCGCTGATCCGGCAGCCGCTGCGGAGCGTCCGCGGCGAACGCCGGGCCGCCGGTGGCGAGGGCCGCCGCGGGTGTGCGCGGCAGGCCGTCGGCGACCGCGTCGAGGAACGCCCTTACCAGCCACTCCGGTTCGGGCAGCAGCAGGAGTTCCGCCGTGGCATCGAGCGGTACCGCATGGGCACTTGGCGGCATGGAAGCGGCTAGGCCGCGGATCCGGTCCTGATCGTCCGCGGTGAGCGGTCCGGCCCGCCACACGTCGTGATCCGTGGCGCTCAGCCCCGGCAACAACAGCCCACGCGCGGTGAGCTGAAGGGCCAGCAGCCCCGCCGCACCCCAGAAGGAGGCCGTCGGCGAGGCGTGTGCCGAGGCCCGTGCGCGGGTCAGTACCGGCAGGGCGTCCCGCACGGGGAGCAGTCGCGCCGGCACTTCGTACGGCTGAGCGTCGGAGCCGGTCACGGTCAGGCCCTCGACGGTCCCGGGAGCATCGGGCGGACTGCTACCGTCTGGGCACCAGAAGGCGACGCGTCCGGTCCGGGAGGGATCCGCGGGCAGGAACACCACGGAACAGCCGGCGAGTGCGGAGATCTCGGAGAGCGTTGCTGCGTGGAGGCTGTGCACAGCGATGTCAGATTCCTCAAATTTGACTAGTGGGCTGAGGTCGCCGAGGGTACTCCATCGCATCCGGCGGCGGGGCTAGTCGCCACATGATTCAAATCACACCTGAGTCCGCTATGTCGGCCAGGTGTAGCCAGCCCCCCTCCGGAATGAGGGGGTTGGCACCAGGAAACCTCGGGTGGTGGCTCCATGGCTGCTATACATCTGCGACCCGTACGTTTCATCAGGTCAGCGCACCCATTCAAGACCGGAGACATCATGCCTCAGGCCGCAACCACCGTCGCGGAACGAACCCGTGACAGTGCCGGAAGTGCCGGAAGTACAGGAAGTGACTTCGCGCCACTGCTGCGGGCCGTCAAGGGGCAGGGACTCCTCGAACGCCGCACCGGTTGGTACGCGGCAGGCATCGCCGCCAATCTGATCGCCCTGGGCGCCGTGCTCACGGGAATGGTCCTCCTCGGCAACACGTGGTGGACCCTGCTCCTCGCTCTGCCCCTCGCCATCTTCTGGTCCCGCACCGCGTTCGTCGGGCACGACGCCGGACACGCCCAGATATCCGGTGACCGCCGGGCGAGCCGGGCCATCGGCCTGGTGCACGCCAATCTGCTCCTCGGCATGAACGAAGCGTGGTGGAACGACAAGCACGTACGTCACCACGCCAACCCCAACCATGTGGACAAGGACCCGGACGTCGGCGTCGGCGCCCTCGTCTGGACCCAGAAGCAGGCCGCACAGCGCGAGGGCTTCGCCCGCTGGCTCACCCGCAACCAGGCCCGGCTGTTCTTCCCGATGCTGCTCCTGGAAGGCATCGCCCTGAAGATCTCCGGCTTCCAGTACCTGCGTCAGCAGCCCGCCCGTGAGCGCGTCCTTTCCGCCCTGCTCCTGGTCGCCCACCTAGGCCTCTACGCCACACTGCTGCTCACCGTGATGTCGCCCGGAAAGGCCGTCGTCTTCGCGCTCGTGCACCACGCGCTCTTCGGCCTGCACCTGGGCATGGCCTTCGCCCCGAACCACAAGGGCATGGAGATGCCCGACCCCGACGGCGACCGCTGGGGCCACCTGCAGCGCCAGGTCCTCACCTCACGCAACGTACGGGGCGCCTTCCTCACCGACTGGTTCCTCGGCGGGCTCAACTACCAGATCGAGCACCACCTCTTCCCTAGCATGCCCCGCCCGCACCTGCGGCTGGCTCAGCCCCTGGTCAAGGCCCACTGCGAGGAGCTCGGCATGCCGTACGCGGAGACCGGACTCATCGAGTCCTACCGCCAGGCCCTCGACCACATGCACGAGGTCGGCGCGCCGCTCAGGTAACCGTTCCCGACGGGTTCGGGGCAGGCTGGAACCGATGGGTACGCACAGGCGTTCTCATAGCAGGAGCGGCCACTGGCCGCGAAGGAGGCGTGGACGATGTCGAACAGCGCAAAGATCGCCATCGGGGGAGTTGTCGTCGCAGTCGTCCTGATGCCGTTCATCGGGTTCTGGCTGTCACTGCTGGTGCTCATCGGAGTCCCCGCGATCGCCTACCTGGTACTCGATCCCAGCCAGCGGCGCAGGCTCCGCAGGATCACGCGTAAGGAGATCGGCCGCTGAGCGGGCCAACGGCCGAGCACGGCTCAAGGGCCGGCCAGGCCCTCGCCCAATCCGCGGCGGTTCGCACGTAGGCGTGACGGCGTTCGCCCTTGAACCCGACGACGGCCGGTGGGGCCCGGGATCCAGAGATCCCGCGCCCCACCGGCCGTGACCGTGCCGGGCGGGCGCCAAGGGGGCCGGGCGCCTCAGGAGGGCCGTACCGCCAGCGCGTCCAATGCCTTGAGCAGACCGGGCAGTTCCCTGCCGCGCCCGACCGGCAGTATCTCGCCCGGAACCTCGTCCAGCAGCAGGAAGGCGATGTCGTCGGTCCGGGCCACCATGGACCAGCCGGGGCCGTCGGCACGGATCGTCCGGGCGTCCCCGGAGGCGAAGGAGGAACGGACCCGGCCGGGCGGCGGCGGGGCGTCGACATAGGCATGGGCCTCGGCCAGGGCCCGCCGGACACCGGGATGCGTGCCGGAGGGGGCGCTGCGCTCCGCGGCACCCTCGCGCTGTGCGGCACTGCTGTCCTTCGCGGCGCCGGAACCGGCATCCGCATCCGCCCCGCCTACGCCGGAACCGGCATCCGTCCCGGTCCCCCCGTTCGGCCCCGAGGTATCACCGTCCGCAGCGGCCCCGTCCGCGCCTCCGTCGCCCGGCCGCGACGCGAACGCGGTCTTGTCGTCGATCTGTTCGCGCCAGACCGCCCACTGCAATGCGATCGCGTCCGCGCCGAGGCGACGCTGGGCCGGGCCCCACACATCGGTGTCCGGCGGAGCCAGCGGCGGCGTATCCTCGCCGTCCGCCTCCGGATCCGGGGCCGGGTCGTGCGGGGCGGCCACACCCGGCGCGGCGACCGCCACGGCGAGCGGCCAGCCGGGGAGCGCGCAGACCACCGTGCGGTCGTCGGGCGACAGGTCGTACTCCATGCCGCAGTCCCACGACGCTATCGCCACGGCCACCAGGGAGACGTCATCGACGACGACGGTCCACCTGGCCCCGTCGCCGTCCTGGCCCATGACCAGGCCGTACCCCTCGGCGTAGGGTTCGAGGCCGAGCGCCGCGCACGCCGCCGGGTAGTCGTCGCCGAGAACGCTCGGGAACTGCGCGGGGGTCAGCAGGACCGCAGTCAGCACATACAGTGCGTCGTCGTCGGCGACTGTGTTGTCCGTCCCGGTCACTGCACCCTCCTCATCCGTCATGGTTTTCCGTCGGCGCACCTTAACCAGTGGGTAACCCACTCGTCGAGGCCCTGACAAGGCAGAACACCACGCTCCGGTGCGCCGTGGGACGGGGCTCCTACTCGTCGGCCAGGCCGAGCAGCGTACGGGCCACCGCTTCGGGTGATTCGTCGCGTTCACGGGCGAGCGCGATGACCGCCCGGCAGGCCAGCTCTCCGACGCCGAAGGAGAGCGCCTCCGGCGACACCCAGCCGCTCGCCTCGTCCATCCGGTCCTGGTCGTCCTCCACCGACGCCGCGACGAAGGTGGCCGCCGCATCGAACAGGTTGTGCTGACGACGCTCCGGGGCTCTGGTGGGAACGCCGGGCCGGCCGCCCTTGCGGCCGGGGTTCACGGCTCTGCGGAGTATGCCGAACATGTCGGTCATGGGGACCGCCTTTCCTGGATACGTATCTGCCGACAGGTGTCGTGCCCGCGCGAGGGGACGTACCGCGCGTGTATGCCGGCCCGTGCTCCGCGCGTACTCAGGGTCTGCCCGCAGACATAGGGTTGGACACTCGACCTGGACGAAGAGAGGGCGGTGCGGTGAAGCGCTACGACCGGCTGAAGGACATCCAACGCCTCGATCCGGAGCGGGACTTTCTGGAAATCTACCGGATCACGGCCACCTACGAATTTCCCTGGGACATCACCCGCGCTCTCGAACTCGCCCTGTACCGGACGTATGCCGTCCCGAGCATCGGCCGGCTCCTCGCCGGGACTGCGGAGCTGACGGACCGTTCGCAGAAGAGGTACGACGACACCGCGCTGCTCCTGGACGCCGTGGTCGAGCACGGTTTCGACAGCGACCCGGGGCGTGCGGCGATCCGCCGGATCAACGGGATGCACCGCAGCTACGACATCACCAACGACGACATGCGCTATGTGCTGTGCACCTTCGTCGTCACCCCGAAGCGGTGGCTCGACGCCTATGGATGGCGCCGGCTGTCCGGGCACGAGCTGCGGGCCTGCGCCGCCTACTACCGGACCCTGGGCGCCCACATGGGTATCAAGGACCTGCCGCACACGTACGAGGACTTCGAGCGCACCCTCGACGCGTACGAGAACGAGCACTTCGGCTGGGACGAGGGAGCGCGAGAGGTGTCGGACGCCACGCTGGCGCTGATGGCCTCCTGGTACCCGCGCCCCCTGGCACGGGTCGTGCGCGGTGCGAGCCTCGCACTCCTCGACGACTCGCTGCTGCGGGCCTTCCGTTACGGGCGTCCGGGCCCGGTGGCACGAGGCCTCACCCGGGGCGCCCTGCGCCTGAGGGCTCGCGCGGTGCGTCTGCTGCCGCCGCGCACCACCCCGCACTACGCCCGCCAGAATCCGGAGATCAAGGGCTACCCGGGTGGTTACGAGGTGTCCGCACTCGGCACCCACCCCACGCCCGGCATGGGCGGCTGCCCGGTCCGCCACCTCACTCGCCCGGACGCCCCGGCCGAGTAGGGGACCGGGTCGGCACGGTGTGCGAGGCCGCTGTGTCCTGACCCGGACGACCGATCCGAGGGGTGTCAGCCCATCCGTCCGGCCAGGACGAGAAAGCGGTCCTTCTCGTCGATGTACGTATGCAGCCGCCAGCCCGAACGGGCCAGCAGCGGTCTGAGATTGGGCTCCGCCCGCAGATCGTCGTCGGTGAGCGTCCGGCCGTGCCGCGCGGCCAGTGCCGCCCTGCCGATGGGATGGAACAGCGCCAGCAGCCCGTCCGGCCGCACCACTCGCGCAAGCTCCGCCAGGTCCCGTTCCGGTTGCGGCAGATGCGCGATCAGCCCGGCCGCGAACACCGCGTCGAGCGCTCGCGTCCGCACCGGCAGCCGGGCGGCGTCGGCCTGGAGCAGCAGCCCGCTGCGGTCGCGGCCCGCGTGTGCCGCGGCCTCCAGCATGGCCGCGGTGAGGTCGGCGCCCAGCACCGTGCCCCGGGGGCCCACCGCGGCCCGCAAGGCGGGCAGCGCCCGTCCCGTACCGCATCCCGCGTCGAGCACGGCGTCGCCCGCGCGCAGACCGAGGGCAAGGACCGCCGCGGCGTAGGCCCGACCGTCGTCGGGAAAGCGGGCGTCCCAGTCCGCGGCGCGGGCGGTGAAGAAGTCCTGGACCTGCGTGTGGTCATCGGCCATACGGACATGATCGCGCAATGACCGCTCGAACGAAACGACATGAATCGGGGTGCATGTTCGACCACGGTGTGATCGTTCGGGAACGCCTCTCTGTCATATTCCGGCAGCTTTCGAATGGGCCCGGGGCACGCGCCCTCACCGCGACTAGCGTCCCCGAGTCATGGGACACCTGGACCACGCCACCTTCGGCTGGCTGACACCTCTGCTGTCGTACGCGATGGCCTGCATCGGCTCCGCACTCGGACTCAGCTGCACCGTGCGCGCGCTGGAGACGACCGGGCGCTCGCGCCGCAACTGGCTGATCACGGCCGCCTCAGCCATCGGGTCGGGCATCTGGACCATGCACTTCGTGGCGATGCTCGGCTTCGGCGTGTACGGGACGGACATCCGGTACGACGCGCCGCTGACCTTCCTCAGCCTGCTCGGCGCCATGGTGGTGGTCGGCGGTGGCGTCCTCGCCGTCGGCTACAGCCGCGACCGGACCAGGGCGCTGCTGCTCGGCGGCTTCGCCACCGGGCTCGGCGTCGCCAGCATGCACTACCTGGGGATGACGGCACTGCGGCTGCACGGCACCATCCACTACGACCCGCTGCGGGTCGTCCTCTCCGTAGTCATCGCGGTGATCGCCGCGACAGCGGCTCTGTGGGCGGCGCTCAACATCAAGTCACCGCGTGCGGTGGCCCTCGCCTCCCTCGTCATGGGCGCGGCGGTCAGCAGCATGCACTACACCGGAATGCTCGCCGTGACGGTGCGGGTGGCGCCCTCGGGAAGCGAGCTCCACGGGGCCACGGCCATGCAGTTCATCTTCCCGCTCGCCGTCGGTCTCGGCTCCTACCTCTTTCTGACCTCGGCATTCGTGGCCCTCTCGCCGACGGCCCGTGAACGCGCCGCCTACGTGTCCGCCGAGCGCACGGGGACGTCCGCCGGCACACAACCCGCATCCGCGGCCGGACCCGCCCGGCGAGGCCCGGACATCCGCGCACGGCGCGCGGTCCGCACCCCCGACGACTCACCCGCAAGCACCCCCTGACGCACGGTCCGGCCCGCCCGACAGCGCCGAACCCAGCTCATACCCGGAACGAGGAGGCCATGCGCCCACCCCGCACGACCCCGGACACCGGTGCCGCCGACCCCCCGCCCGGCACCCCGCCGGTGCCCGCCCGAGGGCGGCGCGCGCACGCCGGACCACCGGCCGACGAGAGTGCCGAGCACAGCGGACCAGGGCCGGCCGACTCCTTGTCCGTGCCACGCGGACGCCGGTCGCTGCGCCCCAGGACAGTCCGCGCGAAGATCATCTCGCTGCTCACGGTGCCGGTTGTCTCACTCCTCGCGCTGTGGGGTTTCGCCACGGTGTCCACGGCCCAGGACATCGCGAGACTGCGCCAGTTGCAGCGGGTCGACGAGGAGATCAGGGCGCCTGTGGCGGCCGCGGTCGCCGCTCTGCAGGACGAACGGGCAGCGGCCATGCTCCGGGCGACGGACCCCAGCAGCACGCACACCGCCGTACTGGAGAAGCGGGCCCGGCGCACCGGCACGGCACTCGCAGCCCTGCGGCTCGACGACGGCCACACCATCGCCGACACGGGCAGCCTCCGTGGCGGCGTCGCCGGCCGCCTCGACCGCTTCCTGGACCTTGCCAAGGAGCTTCGTCCCGGCGCAGGCGCAGCCGGCGGGCGCGGCACCGGAGGCGACGAGGGAGCCGTGTACGACCGGTACACAGAGACCGTCACCGCCGCCTTCGCCGTCTCCGGCGCCCTCACCGGCATACAGGACGACGCCCTGGGATCCGATGCCCGAGTCCTGCTCGAACTCGCCCGCGCCGACGAGATGCTGGCCCGCGAGGACGCACTGCTGACCGCGGCCGGGCGCTCCGGCACCCTGAAGGACCGGCCGCTGCGGCTGTTCACCGGGGCGGTGGCCACCCGGCGCAGCCTCACCGAGACGGCGGGCGCCGATCTCCCCGCCACCGAACGCACCGCATGGAAGGGGTTCACCGCCCGCCCCGCCTACCGTACGATCCAGGCGGCCGAGGACAAGGTGCTCGCCGCCGCACCCGGCCGGGAGGCGGCCCGTGCCGTGCCCGCCGGCGACTGGCAGCAGGCCTCAGCCGATGTACGGAGCGAACTGCGCCGCATCGGCACCGGAGCCGGAGAACGAGCCGCAGACCGCGCCGACCCGCTCGCCCACGGGCTGCTCAGCCCGTCCGGGGCTGCCGTGGTCTTCGGCTGCGTCGCTGTCGCCGCCTCCCTCGTGATCTCGGTACGCATCGGTCGCGGGCTCGTCGTGGAACTGGTCAGCCTCCGCAACAGCGCCCTGGAGATCGCCCGTCGCAAACTGCCCCTGGCGATGCAGCGGCTGCGTGCCGGCGAGGAGCTCGACATCGGGGCCGAGGCCCCGCCGCGGGCCGCGTCGCACGATGAGATCGGGCAGGTCGGCGAGGCTCTCGGCACCGTCCACCGGGCGGCCCTGGGCGCCGCTGTCGAGCGGGCCGAACTCGCGGACGGGATCTCCGGTGTCTTCGTCAACCTCGCCCGCCGCAGCCAGGTGCTGGTCCACCGTCAGCTCAACCTCCTGGACAGCATGGAGCGCCGGGCCGACGACCCCGACGAGCTGAGTGACCTCTTCCGCCTCGACCACCTCACCACCCGGATGCGCCGGCACGCCGAGAGCCTGATCATCCTGTCCGGCGCCGCCCCTGGACGGGCGTGGCGCATGCCCGTGTCCCTGACCGACGTCGTGCGGGCCGCCGTCTCCGAGATCGAGGACTACGCCAGGGTGGATGTCCGGCGGCTGCCCGACGGAGCGGTGAGGGGTACGGCCGTCGCCGACCTCACCCATCTGCTCGCCGAACTGGTCGAGAACGCCGCACAGTTCTCACCGCCGCACACCAAGGTGCACATCACCGGCGAACCCGTCGGCAACGGCTATGCGCTGGAGATCGAGGACCGCGGTCTCGGTATGGGCCCCGAACTCCTCGGCGCGGCCAACCGGCGCATCGAGCAGTCCGAGGCGCTCGACCTCTTCGACGGCGACCGGCTCGGCCTGTTCGTCGTCAGCCGGCTCGCCGTGCGCCACCGGATCAAGGTCCGGCTGCGCACCTCGCCGTACGGCGGCACCACGGCGGTTGTCCTGCTGCCGACGGCACTGCTGCAGAGCGCGCTGCCGTCTGCCGGGGAGCAGGCGGCACCGCAGAAGACCCCGGCCGGGAGCCGGGAGGAGCATGAGGAGACTCCCTTCCGCTGCTCCCCGGGCCCCCGGCCGGAACAGGCCCGGACCGCAGCCTTTCCGGCGCCCGTCGCGGTTCCCGCGCTGGAGTCCCTATCGGGCCCGGAAGCCCGGGTGACCGCCTTGCGCCGACGGCCCGACCGGGTGGACAACGCGGGCGATGCCCTGCCTGTGGACGGGCAACGTAGCGAGGACGACGCCCTGCCCCGCCGGGTGCGCCAGGCCAGCCTCGTACCGCAACTGCGCGAGGAACCAAGGCCCGAACCACCCCTGCCGGGCGGCGGGGCCGAGGACATATCCGCCGGGCGCACGCCCGAACAGGCCCGGGACCGGATGACCGCCTACCGGACCGGCTGGGTACGCGGCAACACCTCCGGCCCGGACGCACCAGGGCTGCGACCGAGCATCACCGAACCCCGCCCGCCCACCGAAGGAGACCCTGCATGATCGCGAACGAGAGGACCGGGCTGCGCGGCCGTTCCGGCGAACTGGACTGGCTGCTGGACGATCTGGTGGCGCGAGCCGGCGAGGTACGGCACGCCGTCGTGCTGTCCGGCGACGGGCTCGCGGTGGGCGCGTCCAGCGGGCTCAGCCGCGAGGACGCCGAACACCTGGCCGCGGTCGCCTCCGGATTCCACAGTCTCGCCAAGGGTGCCGGACGCCACTTCCGGGCCGGAGACGTACGCCGGACGATGGTCGAGATGGACGAGGGGTTCCTGTTCGTCGCCGCGGCGGGGGAGGGGTCCTGCCTCGCCGTGTTCAGTACGGCGTTCGCCGACATCGGCCTGGTCGCCTACGAGATGGCCCGGCTCGTCAGCCGGGTGGGCGAGCACCTGCGTACTCCGGCGCGGTTCGCCGGAGCCCCGTCGGCAGCCGGCTGAAGGGGGCTGGGACACCGTGTCCGGTACCGACGCCCCCGACCCGTACGAACTGCCCGGCAGCCAGTGGTACGACGCCGAAGCGGGCCCGCTGGTCCGTCCGTACGCCATGACCGGCGGCCGGACGGAACCGGGGCCGGGCGGCGCACAATTCGACCTGATCGCGCTGGTCACCTACGAGGACACCGTGTCCGGAAGTTCCGAGGACGCGCTGCTCGGGCCCGAGCACCGGACCTTGCTGACCCTCTGCCGGACCGAAACGCAGTCGGTCGCGGAACTCTCCGCCGACGCCGATCTGCCGGTCGGCGTCGTGCGGGTGCTCCTCGGCGACCTACTCGAAGCGGGTTACGTGCGGGTCAGCCGCCCCGTGCCGCCTGCCCAGCTGCCCGACGAACGCATCATCCGCGAGGTCATCACCGGCCTGCGGGCACTCTGAGCACCGACCGACGAGGACGCCCTCGTTCAGGGCTGCCGCCCATCCTTGCGCAACTGGGCCAGCTCGTCGTTCATGGCGTCCAGGAAGCGCACCACGACTGCCAGTTCGGCCTCGTCGAACTGGCGCCGGGCCGAGTCCGTGCTGTCCGCCAGCGGCATGAAGAAGTCGCGGGCCACCGCCTTCGCCGCGGCGGCGTAGTGCAGATGCACCACCCGGCGGTCGCTGTTGTCCCGGACCCGCCGGATGTGCCCCGCGCGCTCCAGGCGGTCCAGACACGCAGTCACCGCTCCTGAGGTGAGGTCGAGCTGTTCACGCAGCCTCCCCGGAGTCATGGCCGCCCCCGTCCCGGTGCGCTCGGCGTCGAGGATCGCGATGAGGGCCTGGACATCCGTGGGGTGCAGGCCCTGGGACTGGGCGAACTCATGGGCGATGCGATTGAACTCGCTGTTCATCCGGCGCAACAGCACCGCGAACGTCTGGAGCCCGGTGGGTCCGTCATCCATGCCTCTGTCCGGGCCTCTGTCTGCGGTGCGCATACCCCCAGAGTAATATCTCTCAATCATTGAGATAGTTGATGATCGAGAGATGATGACCGTGCACCGACCCCTGGGGAAGCAATGAAGCCCGTACCGCGGCACCGAATCGTCCGTTGGCTGGTGCCCGTGGCCCTGCTCGTCGTCTGGCTCGGCATCGGCGGGACGCTGGGCCCGTACGCCGGAAAGCTCGGCGAGGTGTCCACGAACGACCAGGCCGCGTTCCTGCCGCGCAGTGCGGAGTCGACGAAGGTGTCCGAGGCCCAGAAGGAGTTCCAGCGGTCCGGGACCGTACCCGCGATCGTCGTCTGGACAAGCGAGGGGGGTCCGCTCCCGGCGGGCGCGCGGGCCGCGTCCACCCGGGCACTCGCATCCCTGGCCGGGGTGCCGGGAGTCGTCGGAACGCCTTCGCCCGCACTGCCTTCCGAGGACGGCGAAGCGCTCTCCGGCGTCGTACAACTCAGCTCCGACCTGGGCGACGCACTGCCCGGCACGCTCGACCGGGTACGTGAGGCAGCCGGTTCGGTGGCCGGCGCCACGGCAGGAATCGCCGGCCCCGCGGCCAGTCAGGCCGACCTCAAGGACGCCTTCGCCGGGATCGACGGGCTGCTGCTGGGCGTCGCACTCGCCGCGGTGCTGGTGATCCTGCTTCTCGTCTACCGAAGCCTGCTGCTGCCGTTCCTGATCATCTTCAGCTCCGTCCTCGCGCTCGGACTCGCCTGCGCGATCGTCTACGTCCTCGCGGACCACGACGTCGTACGCGTGGACGGCCAGGTCCAGGGCATTCTGTCGATTCTGGTGATCGGCGCGGCCACCGACTACGCGCTGCTGCTCACCGCACGCTTCCGCGAGGAGCTCACCCGGCACGGCGACCGTACGGCCGCGGCCGTCGCCGCGCTGCGCCGCTCCTTCGGGGCCATCACCGCGAGCGCCGCAACCGTGGCGCTCGGCCTGCTCGCCCTGCTGCTGAGCGATCTGACGAACAACCGGGCGCTCGGCCCGGTGGGGGCCATCGGCATCGTCTGCGCGGTGCTGAGCACACTGACCTTCCTGCCGGCGGCACTGGTCCTGTGCGGCCGGGCCGCCTACTGGCCGGCGAAACCGCGCCCGGCTGACGAGGCGGCCGGGGGACACGGCATCTGGCGACGGGTCGCGGCCCGAGTCGACCGCACTCCGCGCAAGGTCTGGATCTCCACCTCCCTGGTCCTCGTCGCCTGCGCGGCGTTCGCGCCCACGCTGAAGTCGCAGGGCGTGCCGCTGGACGAGATCTTCGTGAACGACGCCCCGTCCGTCTCGGCGCAGGCCACCCTGGGGAAGCACTTCCCGGGCGGATCGGGCAACCCCGCCGTCGTCGTCGCTGACAGCGCCCGTGCCGCCGAGGTGACCGTTGCGGCCGAGGGCACGCGAGGCGTCGCCTCCGCGGTACCTGTGACGGCTTCCGGACGGCCGGGCGGCGGGCCGCCCGTCGTGGTGGACGGCCGCGTGCGCATCGACGCGACGCTGACGGACGCCGCGGACAGCGATGCGGCCAAGGCCACGATCCAGCGCCTGCGCACCGCCGTGCATGCGATCCCGGGAGCCGACGCGCTCGTCGGCGGATACACCGCGCAGCAGTACGACACCCAGCAGACAGCCGGGCGCGACCGGGGCGTCATCGTGCC
The DNA here is from genome assembly GCF_036226405.1 of Streptomyces sp. NBC_01260. NCBI lineage: Bacteria > Bacillati > Actinomycetota > Actinomycetes > Kitasatosporales > Streptomycetaceae > Streptomyces > Streptomyces sp. NBC_01260. The sequence continues at coordinate 8,756,539 of NZ_CP108464.1, forward strand.
GGTGGTGCTCGTCATCATTCTGGTGATCCTGATGGGGCTGCTGCGATCCGTGCTGATCCCGGTCCTGCTGGTGGCCACCGTGGGCCTCAACTTCCTGGCGACCCTGGGCGTTTCGTCGCTGGTCTTCAAGCACGCCTTCGGGTTCAGCGGCACGGATGCCTCCGTGCCGCTGTACGGGTTCGTGTTCCTGGTGGCGCTCGGCGTGGACTACAACATCTTCCTGATGTCGCGTGTCCGGGAAGAGGCGTTGGTGCACGGGGCCCGGCAGGGCGTGCTGCGTGGACTGGTCAGTACGGGCGGGGTGATCACCTCGGCGGGGGTGGTGCTGGCCGCCACGTTCGCCGCGCTGATCGTCATTCCGCTGGCCTTCCTCGCTCAGATCGCCTTCATCGTGGCCTTCGGCGTGCTCCTGGACACCCTGGTGGTGCGTTCACTGCTCGCGCCGGCGCTGGTCGTGGACATCGGCCCGAAGGCCTGGTGGCCCAGCGCGATCAGTCACCGCGGGACGAAGACGCGGGGAGCCGCCGGACTCCGGTGAAACGGAACGGGTCCCGGTCCGTACTCCGTACGCCGGAGTGCGGACCGGGACCCGTACACATCCGGTCACCGTGCTGAAGAAGAGGTCAGACGTTGACGCCGTAGTCGGACGCGATACCCGCCAGGCCGGAGGCGTACCCCTGCCCGACCGCGCGGAACTTCCACTCCGCTCCGTGCCGGTACAGCTCGCCGAACACCATCGCCGTCTCCGTCGACGCGTCCTCGCTCAGGTCGTAGCGGGCAAGCTCCACCCCGTTGGCCTGGTTCACCACACGGATGAACGCGTTGCGCACCTGGCCGAAACTCTGCCCCCGGCTCTGCGCGTCATGGATGGAGACCGGGAAGACGATCTTCGCGACATCCGCCGGGACGCCTGCCAGGTCCACATTGATGGACTCGTCGTCGCCCTCGCCCTCACCCGTCAGATTGTCACCGGTGTGCTGGACGGAACCGTCCGGGCTGTTGAGGTTGTTGTAGAAGACGAAGTGCAGGTCGGAGAGCACCTTGCCGGTGTCCGAGCACAGCAGCGCGCTGGCGTCGAGGTCGTGATCGGCGCCCGTCGTCGTCCGTACGTCCCAGCCCAGGCCGACCGTCACCGCGGTCAGGCCGGGCGCCTCCTTCGACAAGGAGACGTTGCCGCCCTTGGCCAGGGTCACACCCATGAACTTCCTCCAATGATCCAGTGATCCGTTGATCAGCACTTCTTCGGCCGTCACCGAGTTGAACGACGGCTCTTCCCCTGCGGTTCCCTGATTGCGCAAGCCATGAAGTGGCGAGCCGGCGCAGAACCCGCGGCCGCGCCGCTCACTGAGGCGTCTCCTCCTTCATGGCCTTCGCCTCACTCTTCAGGATCCGCATGGATTTGCCCAGGGCGCGGGCGGTGTCCGGCAGTTTCTTCGAGCCGAACAGCACCAGCACGACGATCGCGACGATCAACAGGTGCCAGGGTTCGAGGCCGTTGCGCAGCATGCGCTTCACGCCCTTTCTTCGGGTGTCTTCCGGTCAATGTTTCCGGCAGGCGTTTGTGAACAGTGGATCGGACCGACGATGGACGGGTCCGGTGATCCATCCGGACAGAAACACTTGCTACATTGCGCAACTGTACAACCATGCGTGCGCGGTGCGAGTCCGACTCCATGGAAGCCGGACGAACGGGGTGGACAATGGCAGGCAGTCACAAAGGGGCAGCTGCAGGGGGGCGCAGGAGCCGTTTGCGGCGGACAGCCCTGTTCGGGCTCTCATTCCTCGTGCTGCTGGTCGCCGGAGTCGGCTGGGGGTACCTCAAACTGACCGGCAGCATCGACACATTCAGCGCCGACGGAGTCTCCGGAGACCGGCCGCCCGACACGTCCGAAGGGCAGAACGTCCTCGTCATCGGGTCGGACTCACGATCGGGTGCCAACAGCGGGCTCGGCGGTGGCACGGGCGACGTCGGGCGCTCCGACACCGCGTTCCTGCTCCATGTCTACGCCGACCACAAGCACGCCGTCGCCGTGTCCATACCCCGCGACACACTGGTCGACATCCCGGCCTGCAAGAAGCCCGACGGGAGCTGGACGGCCCCGCAGCACAACACCATCTTCAACGGGGCGTTCTCGGTGGGCGAGACGGCCGAAGGCAATCCCGCCTGCACCCAGAACACGGTCGAGCACCTCACCGGTCTGCGTGTCGACCACACCATCGTGGTGGACTTCGCCGGCTTCTCCGCGCTGACCTCGGCCGTCGGAGGGGTGCCCGTCTGTCTGCCGCAGGACATCTACCAGCGCGATCTGAATCCCAAGCGAGCCACCCGGGGGTCCCTGATCTTCAGCAAGGGCCCGCAGTCGGTCTCCGGACAGCGGGCACTGGACTACGTACGGATCCGGCACGGCATCGGCGACGGATCCGACATAGGGCGCATCAAGCGGCAGCAGGCCTTCGTCGGCTCCCTCGTGAAGCAGGTCAAGTCACGTGGCCTGAACCCGACCACCCTGCTGCCGCTCGCCAATGCGGCTACCGACGCGATGACCGTGGACCCGGGGCTCGGATCGGCCGACCGGCTGCTGTCGTTCGCCATGTCGATGAAGAACGTTGACCTGCACAACACGAAGTTCGTCACCATCCCCTGGCGCTACCAGGGCGCCCGCGTCGCGATCGTGGAACCGGACGCCGGCGCGCTGTGGGCGTCCCTCAAGGCCGACCGCACACTCGACGGCCAGAACGCCGCCGGCAAAAGGGGGAGCGGCGACTCGGGCGCGTCCGGCGGGGCGTCGGCCTCTCCCGCCACTCCCGTCTCCGGCGCGGGCATCGACGTAGCCGTGTACAACGGGACCACCGTGACCGGACTCGCGGCCGGGGCGGCGGAGCTCCTTCGCTCGCACGGCTTCACCGTCACCGGCACGGCCACCGCGAACTCCCAGGACCAGACCCGCACCCTCGTCACCTACGGGCCCGGCCTCCGGGACAAGGCCGAGACCACGGCCCGGCTCTTCGCGGGAGCGCGGACCACGGAGTCGGCAGACGCCGGAATCCAGGTGATCGTCGGCAGCGACTACGCAGCGAACCCCTCGGCCGCCCCTGCGGAACCGACGCCCGATGCCGTACCGTCCGCCGTCGCCGACGAGGCCCGTTCGGCCGACGACGACCCGTGCAGCGACCTCTCGTACGGCTGAGCCGGCCGCGGACGGCTCAGCCGACGGCCCGGCCGTCCGCAGCTGCAACGAGGGGCGCCGGGGCGGCGCGTACCCGAACGACTCGTACAGTCCGGCCCCGTCCCTCGCGGTAGAGAGATCGACCACCGTCACACGTGTCTCCTGCTCGAACCAGCCGAGCAGTGCGCCGAGGCACGCCCGGGCGCGGCCGGGCCGGCGCCGCCGCGGATCGGTGCTCACATGGGACACACGCCCGCTCTGCGCCGAGGCGGCGCGCCAGGGAGCGTTGTCGTCACAGGTGTCGATCCCCATGCGAACAGCATCAGCGCGCGCATCCGCACCGGCGCCGGAACGTCGTCGAGCGTGGCGTACCGTACCCGCACCGGCCGGCCGTGAGCGGTTCCCGCGCGGTCGGCGCTCGCCGTGGTCATGAAAGCCCGTGTTTCCGTTCGTAGCGGTTGCGCGCCGCTGCGAGGCCGTATGCGTACAGCGCGAGGACGCTGGCGAGCAACAGGTAGTAGAGCGGCGGCAGTGCGCTCATGCCCAGCGGCGGGCCGAGCGGGGTGAGCGGCAGCAGGACACCGACGACCGCCAGACCGGCCGCGGCCGCCCGCAGTGGTCCGCCTGTGCGGTCCTTGGCGGCACGCCGGCCGGTGCGCAGCAGCAGCATCACCAGGGCCTGGGTGAGGAGGTTCTCGGTGAACCATCCGGAGTGGAAGGCTGCCTGGCCGTCCGACCGGGAATCGTGCAGAGCAAGGGCCAGCACGGCGAAGGTCGCCAGGTCGGCGGCGGCGTTCAGCAGCCCGAATCCGGTGATGAACCGGAGGAAGTCCCGCGGGCGCAGCTCCGTCGGCCGCCGCAGTACCGAGGACGCGGGACGGTCGAACGCGAAAGCGAGCTGCGCCGCGTCGAAACAGAGGTTCTGGACCAGGACCTGCGCCGGAAGCATCGGCAGGAAGGGCAGCAGCAGACCGGCCGCCAGCATCGCGATCACGTTTCCGAGATTCGAGGAGAGCGTGATGCGCAGATACGTGGCGATGTTGCCGGTGCTGCGCCGGCCCGCGGTGATCGCGTGGTCCATGGCACCGAGGTCCTTCTCGGCCAGGACGACATCGGCGGTCTCCCGCACCACGTCGACCGCATTGCGCGGGCAGATGCCCACATCGGCGGCGTGCAGGGCGGGCAGGTCGTTGACACCGTCACCGAGGAATCCCGTGGTGTGCCCCGAGGTACGCAGCGCGGCGACGATCCGGGCCTTGTGGCCAGGGGTGCAGCGGGCAAAGACGGTGGCCCGGTCGGCCGCGCGGGCGAGCTCCGGCTCGGACAGTGCGTCGACCTCCTCGGCGGAGACGACCTGCCCCGGATCCAGTCCGAGGTCCCGGCAGGCACGGGCCGCCGTGCCCGGATGGTCCCCGGTGAGCACCTTCACGGCGACACCCCGGCGTGTCAGCACCTCCAGCGCGTCCGCAGCGCTCGGCGTGAGCGCGTCCCGCAGGGCCACGAAGCCGAGAAACGCCAGTCCGTGTTCGTCCGCCGGCGTGTACGTACCGAGTCGTGCGGGCCGCTCGGTACGGGCGACGGCGAGCAGCCGCAGCCCTTCGGCGGCCTCGCGCGCCGCCACGACGGCCAGTCGCTCCCGCTCCTCGGGGTCCAGGTCGCACCGTTCCAGGACGGCCTCCACCGACCCCTTGGTCACCAGCACATGAGTGCCGAACCCGCCGGGGAGCCGGACGACCGCGGTGGAAAGACGCCGCACCGGATCGAAGGGCAGTGCGGCCACCGCGTCGTACGACCCGACAGCGGTACGAGGGGTCCCGCCGCCCAGACCGGACAGCGGGCCCTCCTGCTGCTCGGAGGCGTCCAGCACCGCCTCGTCGAGGGCATCCGGCGCCGGCAGGTCGGCGAGCTGGAGCGTCCACAGCGCATTCACCGCCGCCCAGTGCAGCGCCTCAGGATCGGGGTTCCCCGTCCGGTCCAGTGAGCGGTCGACGACGGGCCGGTCCTGGGTGAGGGTGCCGGTCTTGTCCAGGCAGAGCACGTCGATCGCGCCCAGGTCGTGCAGCGCGGGCAGCCGCTTGACGATCACCCCGCTGTTCCGTGCGAGCTGCGAAGCACCCCGGGCCAGCGCCGTGGTCACGATGACCGGCAGCATTTCGGGCGTCAGCCCCACCGCCACCGCGACGGCGAACGGCAGGGTCTCCAGCCCCCGCCCGCGCAGCGCGGCATTGGCCATCAGGACCAGCGGCGGGGTGAGCAGCATGAACCGGATCAAGGTCCAGGAGATCCCCTGCACCGACCGGTCGAACGCACTGGCGCCGCGGCGGTGTGCCGACCGGTCGTAGGCGGCGGCGAACCGGGTGTCCCCGCCGGTCGCGACCACGACCGCCGTTCCGCTGCCGGACGCCACACTGCTGCCCTGGAAGCACAGCTGACGCTGGGCGAACACGCCCGCCCCTGCGTCGGGAACGCTGTGCAGCGCGGCGGCGGCCCCTTCCCGCTGTCCGGCGTCCGCGGGATGTTTCCCGACGGGCGCCGACTCCCCGGTGAGGGCGGACTGGTGCACGGTGAGGCCGCTCGCGCGCAGCAACTGCACATCGGCCGGTACGAGGTCTCCGGGACCGAGCCTGATCACGTCACCCGGCACGAGTTCACCGACCGGTATGTCGCGGGCCTGTGGCGCCGCGTCGGGGCCGCTGCGCCGCAGCGCCGTCGCGGTCGTCGCGACCAGCTCGCGCAGCGCGGCCGTTGCCCGGTCGGCCCGGTGCTCCTCCGCGGACCGCAGCACACAGCTGACCACCACGAGCACCAGCGTCACGGACGCCGTACCCCACGCGTTCACCGCGGCCGACACCAGCCCGAGGCAGAACAGTACGGAAGTGAAGGGGTCCCGCAGGGTGCGCAGGAAGCGCAGCGGCCAGGGGACCGGCCGCCAGGCGGGCAGGATGTTCTCGCCGAACCGGGTCAGCCGCTCGTCCGCCTCCGCCTCCAGCAGCCCCCGCGGCCCGCTGTCCAGCGAACGCAGGACCTGGAGCGAGGTCGGTGCGGCGGGCGGCCGCGCGGCCGCTGGGGGGCCGGCGGTGGCGCCGGGCATCGGTACGACGACGGCCGAGCGGTCGCCCGTCCCCGCCGCGGCAGCGTTCTCAGGCACCGAGCTCATGGAGACGTACCGGTTGCCCGGCCGGGTACCCGGCCCGCTCCGCGAGCTGGCCGACCATGAGCCTCACGACCGTCACCACACCGGGATCGTCGACCAGGTACACCTGCCGGCGGCCCTCGCGCCGGGAGCGGACGAGACCGGCCAGCTTCAGCTTCGTCAGATGCTGGCTCACCGATGGCAGCGTGCCGCCCACCCGCTCCGCGAGGCCCGTCACATCGCTCTCGCCCTGCGCCAGCGCCCACACGATGTGCAGCCGGGCAGGCGTCGCCAGCAGACCGAAGGCGGCAGCCGCCTGGGCCAGCACCTCCGCGGGCGGATCCTGGAAACCGCCGCCGGCACCTGTCGACACTCTCGTACTCCCGTCCGCGTGGGCCGACTCCTCGCACCCGAGGGGACCAGTGTAGGCGCCGGACGCAGAGCTTCCGGGGCGAGCCGTCATCGGCCAGGAACAATCGCGGAGCTGACAATCGCACCGGAATGTGGACTGTTCCGGGCAGCGGACGGCCTGAAACAGTCACATGCCCAAGAAAGTGATCGCACTCCACGGGCCCGGTTCCTGTTTGCCATGCTGTCGCCGTACGCCTGCTGATGACTCACCGAATCCGAGACACCGCAAGATGGCCGTGAGCTGTGCATTCGACATCTTGGGACTCACTGGCGAGAGAAGTGATCGATGCCATCCGAGCATGCTGACAGCACCTGTGAGCAGACCGCCGGTCCGGCCCCGCAGACTGATGCCATGGCCCTGAAGATCTTGGTCGCCGGAGGGTTCGGGGTCGGCAAGACCACCCTGGTCGGCGCGGTGAGCGAGATCCGGCCGCTGCGGACGGAAGAGCTCCTCAGTGAAGCCGGCCAGTCGGTCGACGACACCGACGGCGTCGCCCGGAAGACCACGACGACCGTCGCGATGGACTTCGGACGCATCACCATCCGGTCCGGCCTCTCGCTGTACCTGTTCGGCACGCCGGGACAGGACCGGTTCTGGTTCCTCTGGGACGAGCTGTCCCAGGGCGCCCTCGGCGCGGTCGTCCTGGCTGACACGCGACGGCTGGAGGACTGCTTTCCGGCCGTCGACTACTTCGAGCACCGCAGGATCCCCTTCGTCGTCGCGGTCAACTGCTTCGCGGGGGCGCGCTCGTACGGCGAACCAGACGTCTCGCGCGCCCTCGATCTCGACCCCGGAACGCCCGTGGTGCTGTGCGACGCCCGCGACCGGGACTCCGGCAAGGAGGTCCTGATCCGCATGGTCGAGTACGCGGGCCGGATGCACGCGGCCCGGCTCCTCGACTCGGTGAGCTGAGCAGTCATGGCTTGATCCCGCCCTGTCCGATCCGCGAAGGGGAGCTTGCCCGTACGTGACCGGTGCGCAAGGCTTACACGTAAGTGGGACACGGGGAACGTACGAACGGGGAGGAACGAAATGGCACTGGACAGGGGACTCGACTGGCTCCTTGACGATCTCACCAGCCGGGTGGAGCACATACGGCACGCCCTGGTGCTGTCGAACGACGGTCTGGTGACCGGAGCCAGTACGGGGCTGGCACGTGAGGACGCGGAACATCTGGCGGCGGTCTCGTCCGGGCTGCACAGCCTCGCCCGCGGATCGGGACGGCACTTCCGCGCCGGAAAGGCCCGGCAGACCATGGTGGAGTTCGATGAGGCACTGCTCTTCGTGACGGCCGCCGGGGACGGCAGTTGTCTGTGCGTGCTGAGCGAGGCCGAGGCCGACGTGGGGCAGGTGGCGTACGAGATGACGCTGCTGGTCAACAAGGTCGGGGAACACCTCGGTGTGGCGGCGCGGCGGGACGGAAGCACCGGAATCAACCGGATCTGACAGGTCCACCAGTCAGCACTGCCGCCCGGCCCGGGAGTTATCCACAGGCCGGGCTGCAGTCGTTCTCCCCGAGCTACCGTGGTCACAGAGAGTATTCGAATCTCACGGGGGAGAATCGTCATGCCGGTGACGGATGCAGTACGTACGAGCAGCGTCCACACGGTCGCCGTAAGCCGGGCGGCTGCGGAACTTGTCTTGAAACGAGGGGAGTTCGAGCTGGCGGTGCACCTGGGAATCGTCCGCGTGGAGGCGCGGCGGGGCGGAGGACGGCCCAGGGTCCGCCAGGAGGAGATCGACCGGCTTCGGACGGAGGACGGCTTCCCGGGGGCTCTGCGGGAGCGGGTGCGTACGGTGGGGACGGCGGAGGGCGCGCGGCTGCTCGGAATCAGCCCGGTCCGCTTCACCCGGCTGGCCCGCGCGGGATGTGTCACGCCGGTCGCCTTCTATCTCAATCGCTACCGGGCGGTGGTGTGGCTCTATCTCGCCCAGGAACTGGGCGGGCTTGCCGCCCGCTCGCCCGAACTGCTGGTGGGCAGGAGTCCGGCCTGGATGCGTGACCGTCTGGACTCCGGTACGGACTGCCGCCCGCGCAACTGGCGCTCGCGGAGGATCGAACGGCTGCTGACCCTCACCGACGATCCCTGGGCACGTGCGGCGGTCGCGGCCCAGGCGCTGGACCCGGCCCAGTTGGCCGAGGTGGTCGACGACCCGTACGAGCGCGCCTACTTCGCCAGGGTCCGGCCCGAGCCGGTCTTCGGACCACGGGGGTCGTCAGCCACGCGGGACGCGATGGCGCGCCTGATGCTCGCTGAGGAGCCGGACGAGATCCTCTGGCGGCGGGTCAACCTGATCATGGAGCTGGACAGTGCCCGTGAGCTCCGCCAGGCTCCGCGCCCCGGAGACGAACGGCGGCCGGACCTGGAGGCACTTGGCCGACCGCCTGTACCGGCCGAGCCGTTCGAGCCGGCTGAACCATCCCGGCCGGTTGCACCGACCGAACCGGCGAAACCGGGCGAACGGGTCGAACAGGCTGAACCGGCAGGCGATCTGGCCAGGCCCGCCGAACCGGCTGTACAGGGAAGCCCCGTCGGCCTGCTGGCCCGGCTCCGGCTGCGTCGGGTGCGCGGGTACCGGCATCCTCGGGAGCGTGCCGGCCGCACTGCTGCCCGCCTCGGCGGTCACCATCCGTCCGGCAGGCGCCGTCCGGTCGCCGGTCCGCGGGGAGGCCCGGGGCGGGAGGGCGCCGTGGAAGGCGGATAACGGTTCGCGAACGGCGGCCGGAGCGGGCAGTCTTTGCGCCATGTTGATCAGGGAAGCAACCACCGGGGACTGGCCGGCCATGTGGCCGTTCTTTCACGAAATCGTCTCCGCGGGCGAGACCTTCACCTACCCCCTCGACCTCGGGGAGGGTGACGCCCGGGACTGGTGGCTCATCAAGTCGCCGAACCGTACGGTCGTCGCGGTCGCCGACGACGGGACGATTCTGGGTACGGCGAAGATGAACAGAAACCACATGGGTAACGGCTCGCACATCGCGAGCGCCAGCTACATGGTCGACCCCCGGCACGCCGGACGCGGTGTGGGACGGGCCTTGTGCGAGTACACGATCGACTGGGCCCGCACGGCCGGGTACCGCGCCATGCAGTTCAACGCCGTGGTGGAGACGAACACCGCCGCGGTCGGGCTCTACCGCTCGCTCGGTTTCGAAGTCCTGGGCACGCTGCCCGAGGGTTTCCACCACCCCAAGCAGGGGTTCGTGGGACTGCATGTCATGCACCGACGGCTCTGACGGCGCCGGCACCGGGTGTTCCGGTCCGGTTTCCGCCACCCGTCGGCCGGTGGACCGGCCGGCCCACCGGCGCGCTTGATGAGGCCGGGGGATACGGTTCGGTGCGGTGCGCTCACTTCGCGCCATCGCCGGGTCGCACGACACCCGGTCGACGGTGTCCGTCATGTCCCAACCGGTGACGATGTGCTGTCAGTTGTGACGTCGAATGGTGTGTGGGGCGGGTGCACATACGGGGGACAGGGGCAGTACTGTGCGCCCCACCGCCATTCGGGCGATGAAACATCTGCGGAGGAACAATCCATGACCATACCCAGGAGATCGCTGCGTGCCGCGGGAACCCTCGCTGCCGCTGCGGTTGTCGGCCTGACCGGCGCGGTTCTCACCGCCGGCCCGGCCGCAGCTCACACCCCCACCTGGGACGTGACCTGTACCGAAGTGAGCCTTCACCTGACCGCGTACAACGACAAGGTCACCAACCAGGTGACCATCACCGTTGACGGTAAGGAACTGCTGCCCACGGAGAGCTTCGGCAAGGGGCTCGACAAGACGATCGACCTGCCCGAGCACGACAAGGCTCTGACGGTGCATCTGTCCGTCAAGGCCGGTGACGGCGACCAGTTCTCGAAGGAAGACACCAAGCAGGCACCGGTGTGCGAGGGCAACACGCCCACGCCGACGCCTTCCGAGACGAAGCCGTCCAAGCCGTCCGAGCCGTCCCAGAAGCCCACCACGGCGGCGCCCACCCCGACCGACACTCCCAGCGAGACCGCTTCGTCGTCTGCGCCCGCCGCAGCCACGCCGAGCCCCAGCTCGCCGGATCTGGCCGAGACCGGTTCGTCGTCCGCCACCCCCATCATCGGTGGCGCGGCTGTCGCCGTGCTGCTGGCCGGTGGCGGCATCATGTGGTCCGTGCGCAAGCGTCGCACCGCTCAGCACTGACGTAGTCCGGCGGTCCGGGCGCGTGGAGCGCCGGGGATCCCGGCCGAGGGGCGTGCCGCATCGCGTTCGGCGAGGCGGCACGCCCCTCGATGCTGTCCACCCGCCCCGTCCGCCCTGGCCGGGGGATTCACCGGTTCTGCTGTGTCCCCGTGTCCCTGTGCACCGGAGGGGACGTGGGCGGCGCAGCCGGGCCGATCTCGCACCAGACCGCCTTCCCCTCGCCGCGGGGCTCGATGCCCCACCGCGTCGCCACGGCGTCCAGGAGGAGCAGACCCCGGCCTGAAGTGGCTGTCTCACCTGGTGTCCGGCGCCTGGGCCATGCGCTGGAGCGGTCCTGTACCGACAGCCGCACCCGCCGTACCGGTTCCGGCAGTACTTCCAGCGTGAGCACTGCTCCGCCCTCCGTGTGCAGCAGCACATTCACCAGCAGTTCCCCGGTTACCAGCTCGGCATCGTCCGCGAGTTCGGCCATGTCCCAGTCGGTCAGGGCCTGGCGCACGATCGTCCGTGCGTCGGAGAGCCCCTCCGGGTCGGCCTGGTGGATGTACTGATGCAGCCGGGGCGCCCGGGGCGAGCCCGGGTCCGGACTGCGGCGCAACACCAGCAACGCGACGTCGTCGCCCGAGCCCCAACGCTCCCACAGCCGGTCCGACAGATGATCGGCAAGCGCCTCCGCCCCCGCCGGACCGGCGCTCACCTCGTGGACGAGCGTGCGTACCCCCGCGTCGATCTCGACGCCGGGCTCCTCCACCAGACCATCGGTGTACAGGACCAGCGTCTCGCCGGGGACCAGGTCGAGCCTGGTCTCGTGGAACTCCTCGTCCCCGAAATCGGTCGAGATGCCCAGGGGCAGGCCCCCGCGTACCTGCGGGCTGCCGACCCGGCCGTCCGTGTGCCGGATCAGCGGACCGAAGTGACCGGCCCGCACCACCCGTACCGTTCCGGTGCCGAGATCGACCTGGGCGTACGTACAGGTGGCGAACCGGTCCGTGTCCAGTTCGGCGAGGAACCGGGACGCCCGGGCCAGCACCGCCGACGGCGGATGCCCCTCCCCTGCGTAAGCGCGCAGCGCGATCCGCAGCTGGCCCATGATCGCGGCCGCATGCGTGTCATGGCCCTGCACGTCGCCCACCACGATTCCGAAACGGTCCTTCGGCAGTGCGATCACGTCGTACCAGTCGCCGCCGACCTGACGGCCGGTCCATGCCGCGTGATAGCGGACGGCGATCTCTCCGCCCTCGATGTCAGGGATCCGCCGGGGCAGCATCGTGGACTGGAGACCGGTGGCGAATTCCCGTTCCTCGTCGAAGAGCGTGGCCCGCTGGAGGGACTGGGCGACGATGGCGGCCAGCCCCAGACACAGGTTGCGCTCGTCGGCGTTGAAGGCCGTGCGCTCGCGGTAGAAGAGCGCCAGTCCGCCGAGTGAACGCGCCTGTGCGACGAGCGGCAGGTAGGCCGCGGCCTGGAACTTCAGCTGCCCCACATACGGTTCCAGTACCGGATAGCGCCGGGTGAGCGCGCCGAGCGAGCTCACGAAGCGTGGCCGGCCGCTGAGTACGGTGTCGGCCAGCGGGAAATTCCGGTCGAGACGGCCCTGCCCCAGCTCGTCGATCACCTTCAGGGAGTCGCCGCTCAGAGCGATGACATTCAGCGTGGCGTTGTCCTGCAGACCGAGCGCGAGGCCGTCGGCGCCCAGCCGTGCCAGACCGCCCGGTCCCGTCAGCGCGGCCGTCACATCGTCCACGGTCACCGCCCGCGACAACGCGCTCGTTGTGCGTTCAACTATGTCGGTCTGGCGCTGACGGCGCTTTTCCAGTTCCAGCACGAAGGCCGAATGGGTGACTTCCGCCGTCGCGTCCCGCACCACCCCGACCACCCGGTGCGCCCGTCCGTCCGAGCTGCGCAGGATGCGCGCCTGGATATGGGTCCACTGGTCGCCGCCCTTGTCGATCGGGACCCGGAAGTGGACGTTGTACGAGCTGTGCCCGCGCTTGACCGCCTCGTCGATCGCCGCATCGAGCCGAATCCGTTCCGAGGGCTCCAGCCGCTCCAGCAGGGACTCGGGCTGTGAGTCGAAAGCGGCCGGGTCCAGGCCGAACACCAGCAGACCGGCCTCGTCGATGTCCAGCGTCCGGGCATCGAGATCCCACTCGAAACTGCCGGTGCGGTTCATGGCAAGCCGCTCCGCCGTCCCGGTGTCGCCGTTGTGCGTCTTCTCGGCCAACGGGCTGGGTCTGACGGGGACGATCGGTGGCCGGTCGTGATCGGTCATTCCTGCTCCGAAGATCGTCCGGCGGGGCTGCCGTACTGCGTGACCCAATTGTCTGGCCGGTTGAGCAGGGCTGCCACAGCGGAAGCCCGCCCGGACGGTGTTCAGGCACCCGCCACGTGGCCGGGACACCCCTCCGTACCTGGCTTGGGGACCGCCCCGCACAATGGCAGGGAAGGCCGTCCGTGACCGGCGGACCGGCACGTACTGGGGCTGACCGGAGCGCATGTATGAACCACGAGGATCCCGTCCTGCTGCACACCGAGGGGCGCATCCGTCACATCACACTCAACCGGCCCCGAGCCCTGAACGCGCTGAACCACACCATGGTGCAGCGCATGGCGGAAGCGCTCGACGCGGCGGAACAGGCCGACTCGGTCGCCGCCGTGCTGCTCACGGGGGCGGGGGAGCGGGGGCTCTGCGCCGGCGGTGACATCCGCGCCATCCGCGATGACGCCCTGGCCGGCGGCGGGACCGCACGGGACTTCTGGCGTGACGAGTACCGGCTCAACGCCCGTATCGCCCGGTTCCCCAAGCCGTACGTCGCGATCATGGACGGCATCGTGATGGGCGGCGGTGTCGGTGTCTCGGCCCACGGCTCGATCCGGATCGTCACGGAGCGTTCGCGCATCGCGATGCCCGAGACCGGTATCGGGTTCGTCCCGGACGTGGGCGGCACATACCTGCTGAGCAGGGCGCCCGGCGAGCTCGGCACTCACCTGGCGCTCACCGGGGAAGCAGTCGGCGCGGCGGACGCGCTGCTGTGCGGGCTCGCCGACCACTTCGTGCCGTCGCGGGAGCTTTCCGGCCTGATCGCCGCCCTGGACGTCTGCACCACGCCCGCCGACGTCGTCGCGACGGCGGAGCGGTACGCCGGGGCAGCCCCGGCTGGTGAGCTGGCCGCACAGCGCGACTGGATCGACTCCTGCTACAGCGCCGGCACCGTCGAGGAGATCGTCGAGCGCCTCGCCGACCACGGGATGCCCGCCGCGAAGGAGGCCTCGGTGACGATCCTGGCGAAGTCGCCGACCTCGCTCAAGGTGACGCTGGAGGCCGTTCGCAGGGCCCGGCGCCTCGATGGTCTGGAAGCTGTTCTCGACCAGGAGTTCCGGGTCTCGTCCACCGCCTTCACCCGGCCCGACATGGTGGAGGGCGTACGCGCCCAGATCGTCGACAAGGACCGTGATCCGCAGTGGAACCCCGCCGAACTCGCCGAGGTCACCGAGGCGGACGTGGCGCGGTTCTTCGCACCGCTGGGGGACGGCGAACTCGGTCTCGGCCCCGGAGCCCCGGCGGCCCGCTGAGGTGCCGCTCGTCAGAGGGCGTTGGGGCCGGTCACGGTACGGAACGCGATGCCCAGGAGGTCCGCGGCGGCCCGGAAGTCCTTGGCGCGGTGGCCGGTGCACAGCGTCCAGTGGTGACCGATACCGGTGGCGGACCAGGCATCGGTCCACTCGCCGGGGTCGAAGCCGAAGTCGACCCGGGAGGTCGTGTTGCCGATCTCCAGCAGGGGACCGGGCACGACTTCCCCCTCGGACGCGATCAGAACGAACGAGCCGTCGGCCTCCTGACCGATACCGAAGGTGGTGACCGGCCCGTGGATGACGTCGAATTCGACGCTGACGCCCCAGCCGCGCTTGCCGTGGTAGACACCCAGACCGCGCAGCAGCGGGTCCTTCGCGCTGATGGCCAGGTGGGCGGGGCCGTCGTGCCCCATCTCCACGACCCGGTCGCGGAAGTTGAGCGCCTGCAGCTCGGTGAACGAACCTCCCGCCCCCATGGTGTCGGCGATCAGCATGGCGAGGCTGGTGCGCAGCTCGTACTCACCGGCCATCGGCACCCCGCGGGCGGTCAGCAGCGAGGCGCCCAGGATCATGCCGGCGCCCAGCCGCTCGTGTATCTCGCCCTCCAGCCCCCGGTGGTAGTAGGCGAGGCTGTCGAGCGCGAAATCCGCCACCAGCCGGTCCAGACCGACCGAGACACGGGCCGCCCAGGAGAGGTCGTCCTCGTCGACGGAACCGTCCAGGGTGAAGACCTCACGGGCCAGCGTTATCCGTTCGGCGGTCTCCCCGTCCGTGACGGCCGCGACCCTGACCCGCAGGTCGTCGAACTCCAGCACCTCGACATGACCGCCGAACTGCGCGGAGACCAGTGTCATGTCGGTGGAGACGTCGAGCATGCCCGGGTACAGGTGCCCCATCAGCCCGTGGCGGCCGTGGCGCAGGGCACCGCGCACTCCGGCGGCCGCGATCCACCGCCGGATCCGGCCCCACGCGTTCTCGTCACGCAGATGGCCGGAGACGGAGCGGAACGGGATACCGCAGCGCCGGAACACATGGGCGACCTCCGGCAGCGGGCACTGACCGCAGTACGCCAGCCACTCGCCCGTGCCGGTGTTCGGGTGGTCCATGGCCTCGGTCGGCTGGAGGTCGATCACCAGCACCGGTGTATGGGTGCGCTGGGCGACCGGCAGCACCATCGACGCGGTCAGGTACGTCGTCAGGAACGTCACCACCAGATCGCAGTCCGCCCGGCGCAACCGCTCCGCGGCCTGGGCCGACTCCTGCGGATCTGAGACGAAACCCGCGTCGACCACCTCGCAGCCCATCTCCTCCAGCCGCGCGGTCACGAACCGGGCCGACTCCCGCAGCCGATCGAGAAGGCCGGGGAACTGCGGCCAGTACGCACCGAGCCCGCCCGAGACCAGACCCACCCGGGTTCGGCGGCGCGACGTCCGTACAAGGAGACTGCCGGGTTCGGCGGCGCGGTCGTCAGACATCAGGGATTTCCCTTCCTCGTAAGCGATTTCCCGGTCCGGCCGACAGGGGCCCGGACCGGTCGGGAACCGGACCCGTCCTGCCGTCCACACGGCCCGTCCCGGTCCCGGTCAGGCGTCCGCCGGGACCGGCCCCGGGCTGAGCCGGGCCTCCGCGCGGTCCCAGGTCCGCCCGTTTCCCCGTGGTTCGTAGTGCCGCAACTGCTGTGTACGGGCGACCAGCCGACGCAGTCCGGAGAGGCCACCCACCAGGCCGTGGGCGCGGGCCTGCAGCAGGATGTTGCCGAGCGCCGTGGCCTCGGCGGGCCCCGCTGTCACCGGCAGCCCGCTCGCGTCCGCCGTCCACTGGCACAGCAGCTCGTTGCGCGAGCCGCCGCCGACCAGATGGATCCGCGTCGGCTCGCGGCCCGTCAGCTCCGCGGCCCGCCGCAACGTCCTGCGATGGGCCAGCGCCAGGCTTTCCAGCACACACCGCACGTAACCTCCGGGAGCTCCCGGAGGCGTCTGCCCGGTCCGCAGCAGATACGCATCGATCCGGGACGGCATGTCACCCGGCGCGAGGAACGTCTCGTCATCGGGGTCGATCACCGCGGCGAACGGCTCCGCCGCGGCCGCGTCGGTCAGCAGCCGGGCCAGACCAAGAGCAGGGGCCTCGCGGTCCCACGCCCGGCGGCACTCCTCCAGCAGCCACATGCCCATAATGTTGCGGAGGTACCGGACGGTGCCGTCGACCCCGCGCTCGTTGGTGAAGTTCGCCGCCCGGGACTCCTCGGACAGCACCGGGGCGTCCAGTTCCAGACCGGCCAGCGACCAAGTGCCGCACGAGACGTACGCGAAATCCGGCTCCCTCGCCGGCACCGCCACGACCGCCGATGCCGTGTCGTGCGAGGCGACGGTGGTCACCGGGGTCCCGGCCGGCAGCCCCGTGGCCTCGGCGACGTGCGCCAGCAGTGTCCCCGCCGGATCGCCCGGCTCACGCAGCGGCGGAAAGAGCGAACGCGCCAGCCCCAGCCGCCCGATCAGTTCGTCCGACCAGCCGCCGCCACGCGCATCGAACAGACCGGTGGTCGACGCGTTCGTGATCTCCGCACCCACCGAACCCGTCAGCCAGTGCACCAACAGATCGGGCATCAGCAACAGCGTCCGCGCCGCCTCCCACTGGGCCGTGGCACGGTGTGCCAGCAGCTGGAAAACCGTGTTGAACGGCAGATGCTGCAAGCCGCTGACGGCATACAGTTCCGCCGCGACGCAGCCGTCCGGCAGCCGCTCCGACATGCCTTTGCTGCGCTCGTCCCGGTAGTGGAACGGCATCCCGAGCAGCGCTCCGTCGGCATCCAGCAGACCGTAGTCCACCGCCCAGGTGTCGATGCCGATCGAGGCGACCGGACCACTGCGCCCGGCCGCCCGCAACCCGTCCAGCATCCCCTGGTACAGGGCCAGTACGTCCCAGTGCAGCCCGTCCGGCAGCCGCACCGGTGTGTTGGCGAACCGGTGCGCCTCGGTGAGCACCAGCGTGCCGGGACCGACCCTGCCCGTCATCACCCGGCCGCTGGTGGCACCGAGGTCCACGGCGGCGAAGACGGCGTCGCCGGCCGGGTGGTCGAATGAGTTCACAGCCATGGGGATCGTGTCCGGGTCATCGCAGGAAGGCCGCTGCGACACCGGCGTCGACAGGGATGTGCAGACCGGTGGTGTGCGTGAGGTCGCCGCCGGTCAGCGCGAACACGGCATTGGCGACATGCTCGGGCAGCACCTCGCGCTTGAGCAGCGTCCGCTGGGCGTAGAACTCGCCGAGCTTCTCCTCCTCGATGCCGTACGTCGCCGCCCGCTGGGCGCCCCAGCCGGCGGCGAAGATCCCCGAACCGCGCACCACACCGTCCGGGTTGATGCCGTTCACCCGGATCCCGTGCTCGCCGAGCTCCGCCGCCAGCAGCCTCACCTGATGGGCCTGATCGGCCTTGGTCGCCGAGTACGCGATGTTGTTCGGACCCGCGAACACGGCGTTCTTGGAAGTGATGTAGACGATGTCGCCGCCGAGGCCCTGAGCCCGCATCACCCGGGCGGCCTCCCGTGACACCAGGAACGAACCGCGCGCCATGATGTCGTGCTGCAGATCCCAGTCGCGCGCCGTCGTCTCCAGCAGCGGTTTGGAGATGGAGATCCCCGCGTTGTTGACGACGAGGTCCACACCGCCGAAGGCGAGCACGGCGGCCCTGAACGCCTCGGCGATCTGCTCCTCACTGGTGACGTCGACCGTCACCGCGACCGCCCGGTCGGCCCCGCCGAGGTCCTCGGCGACCGCGGCGGCGTTCTCCGCGTTCAGATCCGCGACGACCACACACGCGCCCTCGGAGGCCAGCCGGTGCGCGATGGCCTTCCCGATCCCCGAGCCCGCACCGGTCACCAGCGCCACCCGGGTGGCCAGCGGCTTCGGCTTCGGCATCCGGCGCAGCTTGGCCTCCTCCAGGTCCCAGTACTCGATCCGGAACTTCTCGGACTCCTCGATCGGCGCGTACGAGGAAACGGCCTCCGCGCCCCGCATGACGTTGATGGCGTTGAGGTAGAACTCCGCAGCGACACGGGCGGTCTGCTTGTCCTTCCCGAAGGAGAACAGGCCCACCCCGGGCACCAGCACAATCGCCGGGTCGGCACCGCGCATGGCGGGCGAGCCGGGGACGGCGTGCCGCTCGTAGTACGAGCGATACGCCTCGCGGTACTCCTCGTGCAGCTCCTTCAGCCGCGCCCCGGCCTCGGCCACCGGCGCGTCCGCGGGAAGGTCCAGGACCAGCGGGCTGACCTTCGTACGGAGGAAGTGGTCGGGGCACGAGGTGCCCAGTGCGGCGAGGCGCGGATGCTCGGCGCGGGACAGGAAGTCCAGCACCGGTTCGGCGTCGGTGAAGTGACCCACCTGGGGGCGGTCCGTGGACGCCAGACCGCGGATCAACGGGGCGAGTGCCGCAGCCCGTTCACGGCGCTGCCGCGCGCTCGGGGCCACCCGGTCCGGCAGTACGGGACCGAAGGGCTCGGCACTGCCGTGTTCCTGCAGGAATGCCTCGGCGGTACGGATCATCCACAGGGCGTTCCGTTCGCACTCCTCGGACGTCTCGCCCCAGGCGGTGATTCCGTGACCGCCCAGAATCACCCCGACCGCCCGCGGGTTGGCCTCCTTGACGGCCGCGATGTCGAGACCGAGCTGGAACCCCGGCCGGCGCCAGCCCACCCAGGCCACCTTGTCTCCGAAGCACTCGGCGGTCAGCTTCTCGCCGTCGGCCGCGCACGCCAGGGCGATCCCCGAATCCGGATGCAGGTGGTCGACGTGCGCCGCCTCGACCAGGGCGTGCATGGCGGTGTCGATGGACGGTGCGGCACCGCCCCTGCCGTGCAGGCAGAAGTCGAAGGCCGCCACCATCTCGTCCTCGCGCTCGACGCCCGGGTACACCTCCTTGAGGGCACGGACCCGGTCCAGGCGGAGTACGGCGAGACCCGGCTCCGTCAGGGTGCCGAGGTCACCCCCGGAACCCTTGACCCAGAGCAGCTCGGCCCCGCCACCGGTGACCGGATCGGCGCCGACGGCCTTCACCGACGTGTTGCCACCGGCGTAGTTGGTGTTGCGGGGATCGGAGCCGATCCGGTGCGCGCGCTCCAGGAGCGCTGCGACCTCGGGGTGTGTCGCGGACGTCATGAGGGTTCCTTCGGGGGTGAGGAGTACGGTGACGGCAAGAGGCTTGCGCAGACGGCTCAGGCGCCCCAGCCGGCCTGTGTGCCGCCCACCCGGGCGGCGGCGATGCGTTCCTGGTTGCCGGAGGCGAGGTAGGCGGCGAACGGGTCACGGGCCAGCCCCTGCTCCTCACGCACCTCGGCGAGCAGCGGCCGCACATCGGTGTTGTAGGCATCCATCAGGACGGCGTTCGAGGCGAGTACATCGCCCGATTTCTGTGCGGCGCCGAGCGCGTCCCCGTCCACCAGCAGCGCCTTGGCGGTCGCCTCCTGCACATTGGCGACCGACCGGATCACCGCCGGGATCTTCGCCTCGATGTTGTGGCACTGGTCGAGCATGAAGTTGACGTTGGTCCCGGACTTGAGACCTCCGTTCCTGACCACCTCGTGCATGATCCGGAAGAGCTGGAAGGGGTCGGCGGCGCCGGCCATCAGATCGTCGTCCGCGTAGAAGCGGGAGTTGAAGTCGAACGCGCCGAGCCTGCCCTCCCGCAGCAGGATCGCCACGATGAACTCGATGTTCGTGCCCGGTGCGTGGTGACCGGTGTCCACGACCACCTGGGCCTTCGGGCCGAGCTTCAGGCAGTGCGCGTAGGCAGTGCCCCAGTCCGGCACATCCGTGGTGTAGAACGCCGGCTCGAAGAGCTTGTACTCCAGCAGCATCCGCTGGTCGTCGCCCAGCCGCTCGTACACCTCCGTCAGCGCTTCGGACAGCCTGTCCTGGCGGGCGACGATGTCGTCCTGCCCAGGGTAGTTGGTGCCGTCGGAGAACCACAGCTTGAGATCGGGGGAACCGGTCTCGTCCATGACGTCGATGCACTCCAGCAGGTGATCGGTCGCCTTGCGCCGTACCCCCGCCTCGGGGTGGGTGACCGATCCCAGCTTGAAGTCGTCGTCCTGGAAGACATTGGAGTTGATCGCACCGATCCGCAGCCCGAGGCTCTCGGCGTGCCGGGTCAGGGCGGCATAATCCGTCACGTTGTCCCAGGGAATGTGCAACGACACCTTCGGCGCGACCCCGGTGAAGGCGTGCACCTGCGCCGCGTCCGCCATCTTCTCGAACGGATCGCGCGGCACCCCCGGCTGCGCGAACACCTTGAAACGGGTCCCGGAATTGCCATAACCCCACGAAGGAGTCTCGATCACCTGAGACTTCAGGGCTGCCTTGACGGCCGACACATCAGACATGAACACCTCGTAAGCAGAGTCATCCGGCGACCGTAGCCGTCAGGGACGATGTGAATCGTTTCATCTGGAACGTACGCTAGGTTTGACGCCAACGACTAGTCAAGCAGCTCGTCAGTCTTCCTTCGGGGTTTGAATCAATTCACCACGGATCGGGGCGACCTGGCCGAAGACGGGCCGGGCCTGCCCGAGGGACTTCTCGGGCAGGCCCGGCCGGGTCAGGCAGCCTTCGCCGCGTGGCCTTTTCTGGAAAGCGGTGCGGTCGTCGCTGCGGGCGTCCTCGACCAGGTAACCGTCGTAGAGCCCGGTACGCGCCTTGCGCCGCCAGGGCCTGGCCAGGGCACTCGCGGGGTCCTGCGGACCCAGGTCGGCGACGGCGACTGAAGGGGTTCCGTCACGTGGGCACCGGGCGGCCCACTCACCGTCCGGGCCGATGATTCCCGCCGGGGTGTCTCCCTTGAGCTGGGCGGGTACGGCGAAACCGCCCCAGTACCGGTTGATCGCCGCGTGTGCCCGCATCTCCGTGGCGAAGACCGTTCCGCCTTCCCTGGTACCTCCTGTGGTCGAGAACAACACGCAGTCGACGTCGAGGCGTTCGTACGCGCCGAAGAGCTCCGGGAAGTGGGCCTCCATGCCGAGCGCGCAGCCGAACCGGACGCCGTCCACCTCGAAGGTGAGCGGTGCCGAACCCGGTGCGTACATGTAGGAGATCTTCGTGTGCGACAGCATCCGTTCGTCATGGCGGGTCGCCACCTCGCCGCGGTCGGAGATCACGTACAGGCTGTTGTGCGGCCGGTTGGGTGCGGTGAGCCGGTGGGCGGAACCGAGCACGGTCCACAGCCGGAGCTCCCTCGCCAGCCGTGCGGTCAGGGCCAGTTCCTCCTGGAGCACGTCCCACCGGAACCGGCTCCAGTCCGAGGTCCTGCCCCGTCCGGGCCGTTGGCGGAGAGCAGCCGCTTGTCCGGGAAGCAGATCGCGCCCTCGGGGAACTGGGCGACCCTCGCACCGGCCGCCCGGGCCCGGTGCATCAGGCTTCGTACCTCGGCCCCGCCGTCCCTCAGTTGGGGGCTGCTGCGGGGGTTGACTCGGACCGTGGTCTGAGCCACGGCCAATCGCAGGTGGTTGTCTTCCGGCATGACGTCTCCTCGGGGAGCCGAACGGAAATGCCGGAGGGCAGTCGCATAGGACTGGCCGGTCTTGGCGGCACAGGCCCGCACCCGGCGCTTGAGATTCCTGTGGGCTGTCATCTGGCCTTCCACGCCACGAGTGCGAGCCCCCCCAGCGACCACACCCGAGACGATCGGACCACGACAGCGACCTGAGACAAGAAGTCCCTTTGCCTCCGTGGAAGACCGAGCTGGGGACGGCCGGAGGAGGTGAGGCGTAGGCCACGCACTGAGCATGATTCCCGTCGTGCGCGGATCCCGTCAAGACCGGGAGCCGGCCGGGCCACGGAGCGGCTCCGGACCCCAGGCGCCCGGAGCCGCTCCGCCGGCCGTCCGCCCGGCACGGCTCAGTGCCCGCTGCCCGACATGCTCGGCTGGAGCGACCGGACGAGGTCGAAGAACCGGGACTCGTTGCCCGAGAGCCCGGCCCGCCTCAGCGCGCCGTCGGCCTCCTCGATCGGTGCGGCGAGCAAGGGCATGTACAGAGGGGCGTCATCCGGGTCGCAGAGGGCAGCCCGGGTGGCCTCCAGTAAACGGACATACGCCTGCGCCGCGGCGAGTTCGTCATCGCGCATCTCAGCATCTCCAGGTCAGAGGTGTCGGACCCACAAGCATCCCCCATGGGTCTGACAACGCGAGCGTGGTCCCTATCGGCCGTCCGGCCGATGCGCACCGACCGGTGGTTCGACCTCCAGGAACCTTCGGCGACGCGGCCCGCGGTACAGCAGCGCGATCCAGCCCGACTCCCGCAGCACCGCGGCGCACCGGGTCAGCTCGCCGTCCTCCTCGTGCGCCGCCCCGCTGCCGGGAGGCCCGAGCCACTCGACCCGCACGGTGCCCGACGCCGTACCGGCCTCCACCCGGTACCCGGTCGCCGTACGCCGCCCCGACGCGTCAACGGCCGACGCTGACAGCCCCGATGCCTCCAGCGCGAGGGCGACGGCCCGTACCGGCCTGTGCAGTTCCCACGGGGCCGGTACGGCCTCCGGGACCGCGTGCCCGGTGTTGGTCAGCCGCCGTATCTGAACCATCCCGGCGAACGCGGTCCGCACCGCGGCGGCACGCCTCTCCGCCGGGCCCGGGGGTGACGGACCCTCCCCGGTGGCCGGTTCGAAACCGGTCTCCTCCTCGGCGCTCATTCGCCTCCCCCTTTCGCCCGTACGCACTGACTGCCAGTGTGCGCCGCCCCACTGACAACGAGGCCCGGACACGGAACGCGAGGTCAGGCGCCGCCCCTGAGCACCTTGCCCGGGTTGAGGATGCCGTGCGGATCGAGCGCCGCCTTCACCGCGTGGTGCATGCCGAGCACGGCGGGTCCCAGTTCCTTGTTCATCCCGCGCATCTTCAGCAGCCCGACCCCGTGCTCACCCGTGACCGTGCCGCCGAGCGCTATGGCGTCGTCCAGGATGTCCTCGAAGGCCGACTGGGCGCGGGCACGTGCCGCTTCGTCACCCGGCGGCGTGATGATCAGGGGGTGCAGATTGCCGTCGCCGGCGTGGGCGATGTTGGCGACCAGGATGTCGTGCCGGGCCGCTGTCCGTTCGATCCGGGCCAGCATCTCGGGAACCGCGGTCCGCGGTACGCAGACGTCCTCGGTCAGGACCGGGCCGAGCCGTTCCAGCGCCGGATAGGCCAGCCGCCGGGCCTGGAACAGGGCATCGGCCTCCTGCTGGTCGGTGGAGACCGCGGCCCAGGTCGCGCCGGCCCGTTCGAAGCAGTCCCGGATCAGTTCGGCCTCGGCGTCCCCCTCGGCCCCGGGGGTGTCGACCCGGCCGAGCAGCACCACGTCCGCGTCCGCGGACAGTCCCATCTTCTTCCAGGCGTCCACGGCGGCGAGGCAGTGGCGGTCGACCAGTTCGAGCGCGGACGGGATGACGCCGGACGCGGTCACGGCGCTCACCGCCTCACCGGCGGCGACCACCGACGAGAAGTAGCCGGCCACCGTCCGCTCCTGGAGCCGTGCCGGACGCAGCCGCACGGTGATCTCGGTGATCACCCCGAGCGTGCCCTCGGAGCCCACCATCAGCCCGGCCAGGTCGTATCCCGCCACGCCCTTGGCGGTACGGCGGCCCAGTGAGACGACCTCGCCGAGCCCGTTGACCACCTCCAGGCCGAGCACGTAGTCGCGCGTCACGCCGTACTTGACGCAGCACATGCCCCCGGCGTTGGTCGCGACGTTCCCGCCGATGGTGGACCACGGTGAACTGGCCGGATCAGGCGGGTACCAGAGCCCGTGCTCCGCACCGGCAGCCCGCAGATCGTCGTTGACCACACCGGGCTGGACCACTGCCAGCCGCTCGGCCACGTCGATGCCGACGATCCGGTTCATGTCCTCGAACGACAGGACGATCGCCCCGTCGACGGCGTTCGCGCCGCCGGACAGACCGGTGCCCGCGCCGCGCGGCACCAGCGCGATGCGGTGAGCGAGGCAGTGGCGCACCACATCCCGCACCTCCTCGGTGCTCTGCGGGCGGACCACGGCCAGCGGCATCCCGTACGGAGCCCACTCGGCCTCGTCGTGCTGGTACCGGGCCAGGCCCGCCGGATCGGTCAGTACCCGCCGGGCCGGAATGCTGTCGACCGGTGCGTTCGCCACGATGGTGGCCACCTCCCATAAAGATGTATTGCCCACCATTGTCGCGCGGAGCTGCCGGTCCATCGGGGAGGCCCCCTTCGCCGGCTCCGGAGCCGGCGGTCGCCGTGCCCGGCCCAGCAGGACGTCTCCAGAAAGGACACCACGTGGACCGGGCCCGCGGTGAAGCTCGGTAGGCTCGGCCGTTCATGGACCCCGCACACCGGAGGACGCAGGCACCGTGCCCGATAACGACCGAGCTCCCGGCACCGACCACGCGGACAGCACCGGCCGGGCCGGCCTGCGCGCCGACTGCGGGAACTGCTTCGGGCTGTGCTGTGTCGCGCTGACCCTGACCCGGTCCGCGGACTTCGCCATCAACAAGGACGCCGGTAAGCCCTGCCGCAACCTTCAAGACGACTTCCGCTGCGGCATTCACACCCGGCTGCGTACCGAGGGTTTTCCGGGCTGCACCGTGTACGACTGCTTCGGCGCCGGCCAGAAGGTCTCCGGGGAGACCTTCGGCGGACAGGACTGGCGCGGGGCCCCGGAGAGCGCCCAGCAGATGTTCCAGGTCTTTCCGGTCATGCGACAGTTGCACGAGCTGCTCTGGTATCTGACGGAGGCGGCCGAACTGGCACCGGCCCGCCCCCTCCACGGCGAGATCGGCCGCGCCCTCGACGCGACCGAGCGCCTCACCCACCTCGACGCCGACGCCTTCGCGGACCTGGACATCGCGGCACACCGGGACGAGGTGGCCGCCCTGCTCTCGCGCACCAGCGAACTCGTACGCGCCACCGCTCCCCGCAAGAAGAAGCGCAACCACCGCGGCGCCGATCTCATCGGCGCCCGCCTCAAGGGGGCGGATCTGCGCGGCGGCGACCTGCGCGGCGCCTACCTCATCGCGGCGGACCTCACCGGCGCCGATCTCAGGCTCGCCGACCTCATCGGCGCGGACTTCCGGGACGCGGAGCTGTCCGGTGCCGATCTGACCGGAGCGCTCTTTCTGACGCAGTCACAGCTGAACGCCGCCCGGGGGAACGCCGCCACCCGGCTCCCTCCGTCGCTCGGCCGCCCCACGCACTGGGAGCGCTGAGGGCGGCCGAGGGTCATGCCCGGGGCGCGTCCCCGTTCAGCGGGGCCTCCAGTGCCTCCTTCAGCCGCCGGAGCGTGGTGCGGATGTTGCCGCGCTGGAACTCGGCGAACGTGTGCCCCCGGGTGGCCGCCCGGTCGAACGCGTTGGCCACGAAGTCCGGCCAGCGGCGGCGGTCGTCGGTCCAGGTCTCGGTGACCCGCGTGCCGCCGTCCACGGCCTCGAACCGGTACTCCCACGTGGCGATCGCGCCGGGGAGCCGAGGCCGCCGGGCACCGATCGCGTGGACCCGGAAGGCGAACCGCTCGCCCGGCTCGGCCGCGGTCACCGTGCACCGTGTCGTCCAGCTCATCCGCCCGCGCTTGTTGCGGCCCTCGAAGACCATGCCGACGTACGCGTCCCGGCGCTCCCCGAGCACCTTCGCGCCCCGGTTCTCCGGGCTCCAGCGGCCCATCGCGGTCGGGTCGCTGAGCTGCTCGTACACGGCCGAAGGAGCGGCGAGAACGACGATGCCGTCCGACACGGACATGGTGCGGCGCATGAAGCACTCCCGATCCGCGGCCGACTCCGGCAACCACCGGGCGTCGGGCCGACCGCACGGCCGACGGGCTCCCGGGCCCCACACCCTACTCACCGGTCACATAGGCCCCGGCAGCGGGCGCCCGCGGACCGGACCCAGTGGCCCCCCATCCGGCGCCCGGTACCGGGACGCGCCCGGTTCCGGGAAGGCTTCCGCTATCGAGTTCCGAGAACGCTTCCGGTATCGAGAACGCTTCCGGTCCGTGGTTCGTTGCACAGGGTGGCGTATCCGGAACATCACCGGCAACCGGACCGAGGAGCCCCGCACATGCCCAGCCGCACAGACCCCAGCCGCACCGAGCCAGGCAGCACCGACGCAGGCCGCACCCGCCTGATCGAACGGCTCATGGAGCAGTTCCCGCACGTGCCGCGGGAGGCCGTGATCAAGGAGGACCTGCTGCGCGGCGGCCTGGCCTTCGACGAGTCCGCGCTCAGCGACAACGAGGGCGGTGACGTCAAGCCGAAGTCGTACTTCATCTTCTCCTTCGACCACGGCACCCTGCCCGAGCTGGGGGCCGCCGCCCTGCGGCGGCCGCCCGAGGAGATCGTCCTCACCGGCGGACCGTACGAGCTGCGGCGCACCGTGGTCTCCGTGCGGGTGAATCCGGCATCTCCCTACCGGGTCGCGGCCGATGACGACGGAGTGCTCGGGCTCTACCTCGACGGCAGGCGGATCTCCGACGTAGGGCTTCCCTCGATGCCGGACTACTACCGGCACACGCTGGAGAACGGGAAGTCCGTGATGGAGGTCGCGCCCACCATCCAGTGGGGCTACCTCGTCTATCTGACGGTCTTCCGCGTCTGCCAGTACTTCGGTGCGAAGGAGGAGTGCCAGTACTGCGACATCAACCACAACTGGCGCCAGCACAAGGCCGCGGGCCGCCCGTACACCGGAGTGAAGCCGGTCGAGGAGGTCCTTGAGGCACTGGCCATCATCGACCGGTACGACACGGCGAAGACGTCCACGGCCTACACGCTCACCGGCGGCGCCATCACCTCGCACATCGGCGGCCGGGACGAGGCCGACTTCTACGGCCAGTACGCCAAGGCCATCGAGGAGCGCTTCCCCGGCCGGTGGATCGGCAAGGTCGTCGCCCAGGCCCTTCCCAAGGCCGACGTGCAGCGGTTCCACGACTACGGCGTGCAGATCTACCACCCCAACTACGAGGTGTGGGACCCCCGGCTGTTCGAGCTGTACTGCCCCGGCAAGGAGCGCTACGTCGGCCGCGACGAATGGCACCGCCGCATCCTGGACTCCGCCGAGGTCTTCGGCGCCCGCAACGTCATTCCCAACTTCGTCGCAGGCGTGGAGATGGCCGAGCCGTTCGGCTTCACCACGGTGAAGGAGGCCATCGACTCCACCACAGAGGGCCTGCGGTTCTTCATGTCGCACGGCATCACGCCCCGCTTCACCACCTGGTGTCCGGAGCCTACGACCCCGCTGGGGAAGACGAACCCGGACGGCGCCCCGCTGGAGTACCACATCCGGCTGCTGGACGCCTACCGTTCGACGATGGAGGAGTACGGGCTCAGCTCGCCCCCCGGCTACGGTCCGCCCGGTCCCGGACGCGCGGTGTTCTCCGTCAGCTCCTTCATGGACAGCCTGCCGGCCCGTCCCGACGACGAAAGGCCCTGACCGGTCAGCCGGCCGACACATCCGCTGCGGCGGCGAGCTCCCGTACGACCCGGACGAATCCCCGCACCAGCGCGGTGTCCATGCCGTCCACCCAGGCGAGCACCACCCGCAGCGGTGCCACGTCGGTCAGCGGGACCCAGGAGAGGTCCGGCCGCGCGTAGTACCGGGCCATGCTCAGGGGAGCGAAGCAGATGGAAGAACCCTCCGCCACCTGCTCCACCATCTCCTCGACGTTGTCATTGGTCGGGCCCCACGTCGGACTCGAACCGTCCGGCCGGGGGTTGACCGCCCACCAGTCCACCCACTCCCGCGGCGCGCGCCGTGTCCACATCAGCGGCTCGTCGCCCACTTCGAGCACCGAGATGCCCGAACGGTCCGCCAGCGCGTGTCCGCAGGGCAGCCCCACGACACGCGGCTCGGTGTGCACCAGCTCGCTGCGCAGCCCGCTCAGGTCGTTGGGCAGCCAGACGAAGGCGACGTCGGCCAGGCCGTCGCGCAGCGCGTCGGCCTCCTGCCCCCAGTCGTAGCGCTTTGGCGCCACCCGCACCCCCGGGTGGCGCCGGGCGAACTCCGCGCGGGCGCGCGTGGTGAGTAGCGATCCGGACAAGGCGGCTGCGGCCATCCTGAGCGCCCTTGCCGCACGGCACACCCCGCTCCGGCTGCCGCTCGGGAACGACGCCGCGGATGCGGTCCTCGCCGGCCTCGACGCCTCCCGCACCGAACTCCTGGCCTGGGAGAAGCTCAGCCGCAGCACCGCGTTCGAGGACTGACGCGCCGGGGTCGCGGCCGGCGCGGGACGGGGGCGTGTACAAGGGGTGCACCCTGTCCCGCAGGACGAGCCCGGACCCCGGGCCCGCGACCCGGCACCGGACTCCAGGTCCCCGGCCCGGCACCGGACCTCAGGTCAGGGCTTCCCCACCCGGCGTCAGGCCCGCCATTCGGCGGTCCGCTCGGGGGACGCCGAGGCCAGGGCCTTCTCGATGGCCGCCGCAGCACCCTGGTTGCCGTACACCGGAGTCCCCGGCTGCTGGCGCCACGACGTGTCGAGCCCGCCGGCGTCCACGGTGTCGAAGCCCAGCTCGTCGATCAGCTCCCGGACCGTCTCCTTGGCGGCCGTGTCGTCACCGGCCACCGGCAGTGCCTGCCGGTCCGCAGTGCCAGCGGGCCGGCCGTGGGTGATGATGTCTTGCGCGTACGTCCCGTTGAAGGCCTTGATGACGGGGTGCCCGAGCTGCGTCTCCGTCCAGCGGCTCTCCGGCAGGCCTTCCTCGATGGCGGCAATGCGGCCGTCGCGCTGCGGGTAGTAGTTGCCGGTGTCGATGACCGCGACGCCCTCGGCGGCGGCGTCGAGGAGGCCGGCGGGCAGTGCCGAAACGGCCTTGAGCGGAATGGTGACGACCACGACCTGGGCGCCCCGGGCGGCCTCCGCCGCGGTGACGGCGGTGGCTCCGGTCTCCTTCGCCAGTGCGGCGAGCGTTTCAGGACCGCGTGAGTTGGCGACGGACACGTCATGGCCCAGTGCGGTGAGGCGCCTGGTGAGATTGCCGCCGATGTTCCCTGCCCCGATGATGCCGATCTTCATGGATCCGACCTTCCGACGGTGCCTGCGCTGCGTGACATGGGTTCTGCCGGTTCACCAACCCGGTCCTGCCCGGGGCTATTCCGGGTGACGGAGAAACGATTCCTCTGCCACTCCGACGGATGGGACGCACAAGTCGCGGGCACTTAACCGATGAGAAAGCGGAATCACGCGGACCACTTGAAGGCGGTGCCCATGCTCCATGGTGTCGATGTCAGTTCGCATCAGTCGTCCTTCGACATGGACGGTCTGGACTTTGTCTTCATCAAGGCCACTGAGGGTCGTTCCTATGTCAACCCGCATCTGGCCGAGCAGACGAAGCGCGCACGGGACGCGGAATGCGTGGTCGGCTTCTACCACTTCCTGTGGCCCGGGAACATCACGGCGCAGGCGGAGTACTTCCTGAGCAAGGCGCCTGAGAAGGCGGGGGAGCTGCTGGCCGTCGACTGGGAGGAGAACGGTGAGGGCACCAGGGCGAGCAACGCCGAGAAGGACCGGTTCATCCGCGAGGTCAAACGGCTGCGGCCGCACCACCGGGTCCTGCTGTACTGCAACCGCTACTTCTGGCTGAACCACGACACCACGTCGTACGCCGGGGACGGTTTGTGGATTGCCGACTACGTCACTGCGGGCAAGCCCCGCATCAAGGCGTCCTGGCGTATCCATCAGTACACCGACCACCCGCTGGACAAGGATGTCGCGAACTTCTCCTCGCGGGCCGCGATGCACACCTGGGCGCGGGGGTAGCGACCGGGCCGGAGGCGAGAAGAAGCGAGAACCGGCCATCCGAAATACTCTGTTCCGAGGCTTGTGTGCCTGGCTGGTGCGTTCTCGCGCAGTGGGCCGGGTACACCGCACCGAAGCGGAGGAGTACTCATGAGAGCCGCCGTCGTCCGCAGCTTCACCGAGCCGCTCGTCGTCGAGGACAGGCCGGTGCCCACCCCGGCCGGGCACCAGGTCCTGGTACGCATGGAGGCCTCGGGGCTGTGCCACACCGACATCCACGCGGCGCGGGGGGACTGGCCGGTCAAGCCGAGTCCGCCCTTCGTACCCGGCCACGAGGGCATCGGTATCGTCGAGGCGGCCGGCGGTCAGGTCACCCATCTGGCGGTGGGGGACCGGGTGGCCATCCCCTGGCTCGGCGAGGCGTGCGGACACTGCGACCACTGCGTCTCCGGCTGGGAGACGCTCTGCCTGGCGCAGGAGAACAGCGGCTACTCGGTCGACGGCAGCCATGCCGAGTACGCCCTCGCCCACGGCACTTACGTCGTGCCCGTGCCCGACGGCATCGACCCGCTGGACGCGGCGCCCCTGACCTGCGCGGGCGTCACCACGTACAAGGCGGTGAAGCTCTCCGGCGCGCGCCCGGGCACCCGCGCCCTCGTCTCCGGCATCGGCGGGCTGGGGCACCTCGCCCTGCAGTACGCGCGGATCTTCGGCGCCGAGACCATTGCCGTCGACGTCACCGACGAGAAGCTGGCCCTCGCCCGGGAGCTGGGCGCCGATCACGTCATCGACGCCCGCGTCCAGGATGTCGCCGAGGAGACCCACCGGCTCGGCGGCGCCGATGCGGCGATCTCGCTCGCGGTGAGCAACGAGTCGTTCGGCGCGGCCTACGGTGCGCTGCGCCGGGGCGGCACCCTCGTCCTCGTTGCCCTGCCCGCGGAGGGCAAACTGGAACTCCCGGTCTTCGACACGGTGCTGAACGGCACGAAGGTCGTCGGCTCGATCGTCGGAACCCGCGAGGATCTGGCCGAGGTCTTCCAGCTGCACCGGCTCGGCCGCACCCGTGTGGTCCGCGAGAGCCGGGACCTGGCGGACATCAACTCCGCGATCGACGAAGTCCTCAAGGGGAAGGTGTCGGGACGCCTCGTCTTCGACTTCGGCAGCACACCGGCCTGACCGCCGCACCCGGCCCAGGTCAGTAGGACTGCAACTCGATCAGGTGGCCCTCGGGGTCCCGCGCATGGGCGGTACGGAGCCCGGGGCCCCACTCGGGCCGGTCGCACGCCCCGGCGACCGGAACGGCGCCGTGAGCCAGGCAGTGCGCCAGTGCGGCGTCGACATCCGCGACCCGGCAGACGAACATCGACCGGTCCTGCGACGCCGGCGTCTCGGCGGGGAGGTGCCCGGTACCGGCGACCGCGGCCATGGCGCCGCGGTCGAACAGAACCAGTACGCCCTGCCCGTCGACGTCCCAGTGGGCGTACGGACCGGACTCGCTCCCACTCGCCCGTACGGCCCCGACCAGTGCGGGGAGCACGGCATCGTAGAAGCGGAAGCATTCGGTGAACCCGCTCACCAGCAGACGAGGGTGCAGTGCGTCCATGACCCGATCCATTAGTAGGTGTGTACCCATCATTGGTGAGGCCCTACTGTATACGTGATGAACATGAACGAGACCCCGCCCTCCCTCCTGGGACTCACGACCTATCTGATGTCCAGGACCGGCAAAGTGGCCCGCGGCCGGCTGGCGGATCGGCTGGCCGAGCGCGGACTGCGGCTCTGGCACATGTCCGTGCTGGCGGCCCTGGTCGATTTCGGCCCTCATGTGCAACGTGAGCTGGCGGCCCGGCTCGCGATCGACCGCAGCGACATCGTGAAGATCGTGGACGACCTGGCCGTCGCCGGACTCGTGGAGCGGGCACGCGACACCACCGACCGGCGCCGCGTCACGGTCACCGTCGGTCCGGCCGGCCGTACGCTGCTCGACCGCCTCCACGAGGAGGCGCTGGCCGTCCAGGACGACCTCCTCGCACCCCTGACCACCGTGGAACGCGGAAGGCTGGCCGCTCTGTTGAGGCGCGTGTACGACCATGTCCAGGACGACGCCGGGGCGCAGCGGCCAGGTCGCTGACCGATTCCCCACCCGGTACGGCAGACTTCTGCGGTGACCACAGCCGCGGCTCAGCCGCCTCGTGACCGTGCGCTCGGGCGCGGCATCTCCACTCTCATCCCGCAGGCCGCGACCGCGACGCCGGCCGAGCAGGCAGCGGCGGTCCTGACGGCGATGCAGAGCGTCCAGGTCCGCGTCGGCGTGCTCCAGGCGGCGGTGGTGCTGCTGGAGGAACGGGTGCGCGCGACCAGCGACGACGCGGAACGGGCGGCGGCCGCGACCACCGTGGCGATGCTCCGTACGGCGATCAGCCAGGCCCGCTGACCGGCCGGTCCGGCGCCGCGGCCGCTGCGTGGCGGCCCGGCCGCTGCCGGCTCATTCCGGCCACGGCGATTCAAGGATCGTACGGACGAAGTCGCCGCGCTCGAACCCCGGCACGTAGTGCTCCAGCACGTCCGCCTTGACGTTGCCGAACGTCGTCTCCGGCTTCTGGCGGATGCCGTCGGTGAACGCGCCGAGAATGCGCTGTTTGAAATCCGGACGCGGGTGCAGGGCGACGATCCGGGACCGGTCCTCCTCGGAGATGTCCCGGTAGCCGATGCCGAGTACGTCGTACTCGACGCCGGCCGTCACGAGCGCCACCTCGGGCTCCATGAACTGCGGGATACCCGGCGTGGTGTGCAGCGCGATGGCCGTCCAGACCCTGCGGACGCTGTCCTCGGGGACGTTGTGCCTCTGGAGGAACCGCCTGGCCTCGTCCGCGCTGTCCACCTCGAAGCGGCGCCCACTCGTGCGGAAACGCTCGCCGAGCCCGAGGTCGTGGAACATCGCGCCGATGTAGAGCAGTTCGGGGTCGTACCCCAGGTCGCGGTTGCGGCCCTGGAGCGCGCCGAACCAGTAGACGCGCCGCGAGTGGTGGAAGACGAGCTCGCTCGTGGCGTCCCGCACCAGTTGGGTCGCCTCGCGCGTCAGCGCCGTATCGGGCACCCGTACTCCGGCGACGGACGTGGGATCGGTGGCCACCGCGTTCACCTGCGCTCGTTGGGGTGTGTGCCGGGCGGCACGAAGCGTGCGTCCGGCGGACGGCGTGACGGAACCGCCTGCACCTCCACCATCGGTGCTCGTCCCGCGGGCCACAAGCCGGGGTCGTGCCGGGTGGCGCCCCACCGGCGCAGGAGCATGCGCCGACCCGGTGGTTCCCGACGGTCGGGCGACCCGGGGGAGGGCGGCCGAAAGTCGCCCCCAGGACGGGTGCGCGGTGACTGCACCTGCGCGAACCATTGACACCTGTCCCGGCCCCTCACTACCGTCACGCCAGAATTTCGAACGAACGACGAAATATCGAACACTCAATGGCAATCGCCGTGCCGGTCAAGGGGGATGGCCGAAGGCGGCCGGCTGGGTGCCCTCCAGTTGCCCAATGAGCCGAACCGCGTCCGAAATACCGAACATCTGATGAGGGGCCTCGCGGCCCGCCCAGCCGCTTCCCTCGCACCCGGAGGACCGACATGCGCACCCCACCCACCGCGACCGTCCCGCGCGCCGCCCGGACCGTCACGGTTCTCACCGCCCTCGCCCTCTCCGTCACCCTCGCCGCCTGCGGACAGAGCGGGGACGGCGGCAGCAAGGAGAAGAAGTCGGGCGGCAAGGGCTCCACCATCGGAATCGCCATGCCGACCAAATCGTCCGAACGCTGGATAGCCGACGGCAAGAACATGGCCGCCGAGTTCAAGAAGCTCGGCTACAAGACGAATCTGCAGTACGGCGAGGACGACGTCGACCAGCAGGTCTCCCAGATCGAGAACATGATCACCAAGGGCGTGGACGTCCTCGTCGTCGCCGCCATCGACGGCCGCGCACTCAGCGACGTACTGCACCAGGCGGGGGAGCAAGGCATCA
The DNA here is from genome assembly GCF_036226405.1 of Streptomyces sp. NBC_01260. Lineage (NCBI taxonomy): Bacteria > Bacillati > Actinomycetota > Actinomycetes > Kitasatosporales > Streptomycetaceae > Streptomyces > Streptomyces sp. NBC_01260. The sequence goes on from NZ_CP108464.1 coordinate 8,790,732, forward strand.
AGGTCATCTCGTACGACCGGCTCATCCTCGGCACTCCGGACGTCGACTACTACGCCTCGTTCGACAACGAGAAGGTCGGCGAGCTCCAGGCCGGCTACATCCTCGACAAGCTCGGGCTGAAGTCCGGCACCGAGAAGGGCCCGTTCAACATCGAGCTGTTCGCCGGGTCCCCGGACGACAACAACACGCGCTACTTCTTCCAGAGCGCCTGGAAGGCCCTCAAGCCCTACATCGACAAGAAGCAGCTGGTCGTCCGCAGCAAGCAGACGAAGCTCGACCAGATCACCACCCTGCGCTGGGACGGCGGGACCGCCCAGAAGCGCATGGACGACCTGCTGACCAGCGCCTATTCCTCCGCCCAGGTCGATGCCGTGCTCTCCCCGTACGACGGCATCTCCATCGGCGTCATCTCGTCCCTGAAGTCGGACGGGTACGGCACCGCCTCCAAGCCGTATCCCGTCGTCACCGGCCAGGACGCCGAGGTCGCATCCGTGAAGTCGATCATCGCGGGACAGCAGACACAGACCGTCTACAAGGACACCCGCGCCCTGGCCAAGCAGGCGGTCCAGATGGCCGACGCCGTTCTCAACGACAAGAAGCCCGAGGTCAACGACACCAAGACGTACAACAACGAGAAGAAGGTCGTGCCGGCCTTCCTGCTCGACCCGGTCAGCGTCGACAAGAGCAACTACCGCACCCAGCTGGTCGACTCCGGCTACATCAAGGCGAGCGACCTCCGATGACGGCCTTGACGGCGGGCCCGGCGGCCGGGCCCGCACCGGTCCTGGAAATGCGGTCCATCGTGAAGACGTTCCCCGGCGTCAAGGCACTCTCCGACGTCTCCCTGACCGTCGCCGAGGGCGAGGTGCACGCCATCTGCGGAGAGAACGGTGCCGGGAAGTCGACCCTCATGAAGGTCCTCAGCGGAGTGCATCCGCACGGCAGCTACGAGGGTGAGATCCGGCTCCGGGGCGAGGACTGTGTGTTCAAGGACATTCGCGCGAGCGAGGCGCGCGGCATCGTGATCATCCACCAGGAACTCGCCCTGGTGCCGTACCTCTCCATCGCGGAGAACATCTTTCTCGGCAACGAACACGCCCCACGCGGCTTCATCAGCTGGAACGAGACCCTGCGCCACGCGGCGGCCCTCCTGGACCGGGTCGGTCTGCGCGAGAACCCGCAGACCAGGGTCGCGGACATCGGTGTCGGCAAGCAGCAGCTCGTCGAAATAGCCAAGGCCCTGGCCAAGAAGGTCGAGCTGCTGATCCTGGACGAGCCGACCGCGGCCCTGAACGACGAGGACAGCGCCCAGCTCATCACTCTCATCAAGGAGCTCAAGAGCCAGGGCATCTCGTCGATCATCATCTCGCACAAGCTCGGGGAGATCGCCGCGGTCGCCGACTCCGTCACCGTCCTGCGTGACGGCCGGACCGTCGAAACCCTCGACGTGCACGCCGAATCGGCCACCGAGGCCCGCATCATCCGGGGCATGGTCGGCCGCGAACTGGACAGCCGCTTTCCCGAACGAACGCCGTACGAGGGGGAACCGGGAGCCCATCCCGCTCTGGAGATCCGGGACTGGACCGTCCATCACCCGATCGACCAGCACCGCAAGGTCGTCGACCACGTCTCCGTACGGGCCCGGCGCGGTGAGATAGTCGGCCTCGCCGGACTGATGGGCGCCGGCCGCACCGAACTCGCCATGAGCGTCTTCGGCCGCAGCTACGGGACCGACATCAGCGGCACGGTCCTCAAGGACGGCCGGGAGATCCGGACCCGCACCGTCTCCGAAGCGATCCGTCACAAGATCGCTTACGTCACCGAGGACCGCAAGCAGTACGGCCTCAACCTCATCGACACCATCGGCCGCAACATCAGCCTCGCCGCCCTGGGCAAGGTGTCGCGGCGCGGAATCGTGGACGAGCACGAGGAGACCCGGGTCGCCGAGTCGTACCGCACCTCCATGAACATCAAGGCCCCCACCGTCTTCGAGCAGGCCGGCCGGCTCTCCGGCGGCAATCAGCAGAAGGTCGTCCTCAGCAAATGGATCTTCGCCGGTCCGGACGTCCTCATCCTCGACGAACCCACCCGCGGGATCGATGTCGGCGCGAAGTACGAGATCTACACCGTCATCGACCGGCTCGCCGCCCAGGGCAAGGCCGTCGTACTCATCTCCTCCGAACTCCCCGAACTCCTCGGCATGTGCGACCGCATCTACACCATGTCGGCCGGCCGGCTCACCGGCGAAGTCCCGCGCGCGCAGGCCACCCAGGAGGTCCTCATGCGCCATATGACCAGCGACAAGAGGTAGCAGGAAATGGCCCAGACCCCCACCGTCACCCCGCAGCGCACCGGCAAGGCGGCCCCCGCCCCACCCGTGACGGCCGGCACACTCCTCCTGGACGCGCTCCGCCGCAACATGCGCCAGTACGGGATGCTCATCGCCCTCGGGCTGATCGTCGTGCTCTTCGGGATATGGACCGACGGCGTCCTGCTCAAGCCGAACAACGTCACCAACCTCGTCCTCCAGAACAGCTACATCCTGGTCCTCGCCATCGGCATGATGATCGTCATCATCGCCGGGCACATCGACCTCTCGGTCGGCTCGCTGGCCGCCTTCGTCTCCGCCGCCTGCGCCGTCATGATGGTCGAACACGATGTGCCCTGGGTGCTCGCCCTCGTTCTCGGCCTCGTCCTCGGGGCGGTCGCTGGTGCCTGGCAGGGCTTCTGGATCGCGTACGTCGGTATCCCCTCGTTCATCGTGACGCTGGCCGGAATGCTGCTGTTCCGCGGCGGAACGCAGATCCTCCTGGGCAGCCGCTCGCTCGGTCCGATCCCCGACGGCTTCCAGAAGATCTCCACCGGATACCTCCCGGAGATCGGACCGCACACCAACTACCACAACCTCACCCTGCTCCTGGGGCTCGCGCTGCTGGCCTTCGCCCTGCTCCAGGAGGTCCGCGACCGACGCCGCCAGAAGCGCTACGAACTCGACGTCCTGCCCCGAAACCTCTTCCTCGCCAAGTGCGCGGCCGTGGCCGCGGCCGTGCTCGCGTTCACCATGACTCTGGCCAGCTACCGCGGTGTCCCGGTCGTGCTCCTCCTGCTCGCCGTGCTGCTGATCGGGTTCGGTTACGTGATGCGCAACGCGGTGATCGGCCGTCATGTGTACGCACTGGGCGGCAACCGTGCCGCGGCGAAGCTGTCCGGCGTCAAGGACCAGCGCGTGACGTTCTTCGTGTTCGTGAACATGGGAGTACTCGCCGCACTCGCCGGCGCCGTCTACGCGGCCCGCCTCGGTGCAGGCGTGCCCCAGGCCGGCACCAACTTCGAACTGGAGGCCATCGCCGCCGCGTTCATCGGCGGCGCCTCCATGAGCGGCGGCGTCGGTACGGTCTTCGGCGCCGTCATCGGCGGCCTGGTGCTCGGCGTACTGAACAACGGCATGTCGCTCGTGGGTATCGGTACCGACTACCAGCAGGTCATCAAGGGCTTCGTGCTGCTCGCCGCCGTCGGCTTCGATGTCTACAACAAGCGCAAGGTCGGCTCGTGACCGCTCGTTCCCGGACGACGGCCCGGCGTCCTCCGGTCGCGTCGGCGCACTCCTCGCGGTGACGAGTATTTCGTTCGCGCCGCGACCGCGGGCTCTGCCATCCTGATCACTGAGCCCGGCGGGTCGGGGAGCGTAGGACGGCAGAGCAGCGTTGATGAATGTCTTCGATACGGCATGCGGGCAGGTACGGGGAAACGGCCCGGACCGGGGTGTCGTCGCCGTCCTCGGCATCCCGTACGCCGAGCCGCCGTTCGGAGCGGACCGGTTCCGGGCGCCGCGCCCCCGCGGTCCCTGGGCCGGCATCCGCGACTGCGCGGACTTTGGGCCCGTTCCGCCGCAGTCGGCGCAGCTGCCGGGCGCACCGAGCTGGTCGCCCGGCGACGAGGACGTCCTCAGCCTCAACGTCTGGACCCCGGCCGTCGGCGGCGCCGCCCCCGGTGGCCCGCTGCCGGTGCTCGTCTGGATCCACGGCGGCGCCTACACCTTCGGGTCCGGTGCGCAGCCGGACTTCGACGGTGCAGCGCTCGCCCGCGCCGGCCTGGTCGTGGTCACCCTCAACTACCGCCTCGGGTTCGAGGGCTTCGGTCACGTCCCGGCCGACGGAGAGGACCCCTGCCCGCCCAACCGCGGACTGCTCGACCAGATCGCCGCCCTGACATGGGTGCGCCGGAACATCGCCGCCTTCGGCGGGGCTCCGGAAAACGTCACCGTGGCCGGGCAGTCCTCCGGAGCGGCATCGGTGGCCTGCCTGATGGCCATGGACAGCGCACGGGGGCTGTTCAGGCGCGCGATAGCGCACAGCGCGGTCGGCCCCTGCTACTCACCGGAACTCGCCGGACACCTCATGGAGAAGGTGGCCGCCGAGGCAGCGGTCCCCGCGACGAGCGCCGGACTGGCAGCCGCCTCGCCGCAGACGCTGGTGAAGGCGTCCGACGCCGTCGTGGACGCATACCGGCAGAACCCGCACTCCGGACGCCACCACTGGGACCCTGTCCTCTACGGCCCGGTCGCCGACGGCGTGCACCTGCGCGCCGACCCGCTCGCCGTCCTCGCCGGCGGGGCGGCCTCCGGCATCGACCTGCTCGTCTGCCACACCACCCAGGAGTACTGGCTGCTGGATGCCGTCGGCAGCAGCGCGAAGGTCACCACAGAGGAACATCTGAACCGCTTCGCCGCGGACTTCGGGCTCCCGGACTCATTGACGCAGGGGTACCGCGGTCTCATGCCCGAAGCCCCCGTGGGCGACGTCCATCTCGCCCTGTACGGGGACCTGATGTTCGGCGAGTACAGCAGCCGGCTCGCCGACGTCCACGCACGGGCCGGCGGGCGCACCTTCCTGTCACGCTTCGCGCGGCAGCGGGGCGGATCTGAGCCGGTGGCGTACGCCTGGCACTGCGCGGACGTCCCGTTCGCCTTCGGGAACCTCGGCGAGGAGAGCATCCGGTTCCTGATCGGTGGGGCGCCGACGGCCGCGGACCATCACCTCTCGGACCGGATGACCGCCGCCTGGGCCGGATTCGCCGCCACCGGCGAACCGGGGTGGGAGCCGCTCGGCGCCTCCGGCGGTCCGGTCCGGACCTGGGAGGCTGCGGACACGACCAGGGCGCCGGCCCCCGGCCACTGGTCGGACAGCGGGACCGTCCGCACACTGTGGCGGAGCTTCGGCTACCGGCCCCTGCGGCCCTGACCCGATGCGCCCGGTCCAGCCTCCACACCCCCTATCGATCACTTCGAGCATCCCCGGGTAGTGCTCGTCGGCGAGCGTCTCGGCGAACCGGCGGTCCTCCTTCGTGCTCAGCACCCCGCAGTCGCCGAGCACGAGCGCGACCGAGCAGATCAGCGCACCGGTCAGCCCGGCTCCGATTCTGCGCGTTCCCGGGTTCATCTGACGTGACCGTAGGGCGAGTTCGGGCCCACGGATGAGTACGCCTGATCAACAGGCAGCCCCGTCCGGCCACTCATGCATTGGCATGGACCTGCAAACGACTCTGGGCTACAGTCCGGAACGGCACACTCTGAGAGCGCTCTCAGACGAGACGCCTCCTGGACGCCTGCTGTTCCTCCCCCACATCGCCGGAACAACAGAAGGGCCAATGCCTTGAGACGCATCACAGCTCTGCGAACAGCTCTGTCCGCCGTGCTCCTCGTCGGAGCCTGGGCGGGCGCGGGCTTCCCCTCCGCCTCCGCCGCAGACACCCCCGCCACCGCTTCCCGCGCCGTCTCCGACGCACCCCCGGCGTCCGCCGGACTGCTGACCGCCATGCAGACGGACTTCGGACTGACGGAAAGTCAGGCCAGGGCGAGGCTGTCCGCGGAGAAGACGGCGACCGCGATACAGGGAAAGGCGAAGCACGCCGCCGGAGCCACGTACGGAGGCTCCTGGTTCGACCCGTCGACGGGCGGCCTCACGGTGGCCGTCACCAGCGGCAAACAGAAGGCAGCCGTACGGGCGACCGGTGCAGCCGTACGCCTGGTCGCCCACACCGCGCGCCGGCTCGACGCCGTCAAGGCGCGGATCGACACGTTCGACGCGCCCGCCGGGGTCAGCAGCTGGCACGTCGACCCCCAGGCCAACAAGGTCGTTGTCAACGTGGTCGCTTCTGCGCAGGATGACAACGATGTCCGCGCGTTCGTCGAGCGGGCCCGCGCGGCCGGACCGGTCGTCGTCGAACAGACCGCCCAGGCACCGCAGACCTTCGCCGCCGGGACCGTGGGCGGCGACCCGTACTACACGGGCAACGTACGGTGCTCCATCGGCTTCTCCGTGTACGGCGGCTTCGTCACCGCCGGACACTGCGGACAGGCGGGTGCGGGCGTCAGCGGATGGGACGGCTCCGCCATCGGCAACTTCCAGGGGTCGTCCTTCCCCGGCGACGACTACGCCTGGGTGAGCGTGGGCAACGGCTGGTGGACCGTTCCCGTGGTCCTCGGCTGGGGCACCGTCTCGGACCAGCTCGTACGCGGCTCCGCCGAGGCCCCCATCGGTGCCTCGATATGCCGCTCCGGATCCACCTCCCACTGGCACTGCGGCAACGTACTGGCCACCAACGAGACGGTGAACTACAGCCAGGGCGCGGTCTACCAGATGACCAAGACCAGCGTGTGCGCGGAGCCGGGCGACTCGGGCGGTTCCTTCATCAGCGGTGACCAGGCACAGGGAGTCACCTCCGGCGGCTGGGGCAACTGCAGCTCGGGCGGGGAGACCTGGCACCAGCCGATCAACGAGATCCTGAACCGGTACGGGCTGACGCTTCACACTGCCTGACCACCCCGACCGGTCCCGAGGGCCTGTCGCGCGGAGCACACCGCTTCCGCGCGACAGGCCCTTCGGGTGCCACCGGCCGCCCCGGCGGGCCATGCCGCCGCGCACGATCCCGCACGAACCGGTCCGCGCCCCACTCGCGCCCCCACCGGGCACCCCCTGCTCCCGGCCGGCCCGACGGCGGGGATCCGGCGCGGTCCCCGGGACGTACACTCCACTCATGGGTCACACGGACGCGGTGAGGGAGTGCCTGGGACAGGCGCCTCACCTGCTGTGCCCCGCCGCCCCCCAGGCGCGTTGCCGCGCCCTGCACGGTCACGGCTGACCAGGACCCACCGCAGCCGGCCGCGCCGCGCCGTCATTCCGCTTCCGGCCGTGATCGCCCGCTCCGCCACCGGAGTTCTTTCACCGCCTTCGCTGCACACACAGCAGCACCCCACACCATGCGCAGCTCCCGCGGCGCGCCGTCGGCAACCCCACGGCGGCGGCCGACGGGTGCCGAGCCGCATTTTCGAGAGGACCCTGCATGAAACTGAGGGAGTTGCTGGCCGGGCACGATCACGAGGTCCTCCTCGGTGATCCGGAGACCCCGATCACCGCCGGAGCATGCTTCGACGCCCACCGCGTGACACCGGGTTCGCTGTACATCGCCGTGCCCGGCCATCGCGAAGGCGGTCCCGAGGCCGTCGGCCCGGCACTGGCGCGGGGCGCCGTGGCCGTGCTGGTGGACAGCGAGGCACCGGACGTCCTGGCGGCGGTGCAGGCATCGCCCGACGGCGCATGTGTGGTGCGGGTGGCGGACACCCGTACAACAGCGGCGGTCGTCACCTCCCGCTACCACGGAGAGCCCGGCCGGGCCATGGACATGGTGGCCGTCACCGGCACCAACGGGAAGACCTCGGTCTCGTACATGGTCGAATCCGTGCTCAGGATCGCCGAGGGCGCGCGAGTCGGAGTGATCGGCACCGCCGGCAGCCGGATCGGTGACGAACTCATCCCGATGCCACGCTCCGTCCTGACCACCCCGGAGTCACCGGACTTCCAGTACCTCCTGGGGCACATGCGCGACCAGGGGGTCGGCACGGTCGTCCTGGAGGCCACCTCGATGGGCCTGCTGCACCACCGGGTGGACCGCGCCTTCCTGGACGTGGGCATCTTCACCAACCTCACCCAGGACCACCTGGACGACCACGGCACCATGGAGAACTACCGCGACGCCAAGCTCCGCCTCTTCCAGGGACTGTGCCGGAGCGCCGTGGTCAACGCCGACGACCCGGTGGGCGCGGCCATCGCCCCGACGATGCCGGGCATGGTCACCACGTACGGCATCGACACCGAGGCCGACTACCGGGCCACGGACCTGAGCATGAACGCCTTCGGCACCCGCTTCACCCTCCACCACGAGGGCAGCAAGTACCCCGCGGCGATCCCGGTTCCCGGACGGTTCTCCGTGTCCAACGCGCTGGCCTCCGTGGCTGCCTGCCACCTCCTGGGCCATGACCTCGCCGGACTGGTGGCCGCACTGGACCGGATGCCTCCCGTCCCCGGCCGGCTGGAACGCTTCGAGACGCCGCGCGGCACCGCGGTGATCGTGGACTACGCGCACTCCCCGGACTCCCTGGACAAAGTCCTCAGCGCCGTCCGGGACTTCTCGCAGGGCCGGGTCATCACCGTCTTCGGCTGCGGGGGAGACCGGGACATCACCAAGCGGGCCCGGATGGGCGAGATCGCCGGGACCCGCTCCGACCTGTGCGTCCTGACGTCGGACAACCCCAGGAACGAGGACCCCGAAGCGATCATGGACCAGATCGCCCCGGGTCTGGAGGGCTCCGGAACCAGGTTCGAACGCCACGCGGACCGGCGCTTGGCGATCGCCTTCGCCCTGGAGGCCGCCGGACCCGACGACATCGTCCTGGTGGCGGGCAAGGGCAGCGAACCGTACCAGATCGTCGGCGAACAGCTCATTCCGTTCAGCGACATGGCGACGGTGCGCGAACTCGCCGCCCTCCAGGGCTGACAGCGGGCGCTCTGCGCCCACCGCAGAGCGCCACGTCCCGCGACGACGCAGACCCTGACCGCGGCCCTGCCGAGGGCTCGAACCACCGGCCTACCCGTAGTACTTGGGAGCTACACGTCAGATGTGATCCCTGGGGGGACGCCGACTACAGGGCGCATTTCATAACTTCCTACCGGAAGCACGAAGCACATCCGGTACGGAAGGACTCACCCCCATGCCCGCCCATCCGCGCAACAGCCGCCTGCGCCGCACCCTGTTGGCCGCGCTCGTCGCCACTTCGGTTGCCGCGCCCGTGTCCGGAGCTGCCCGCCCCGCAGCCGTCCCGGCACCCGTTCCGGCCGAGCTCGCCCCGCTGCGGAACGCCGCCCCGGGCACCCTCGACGCACGCTACGCCGCCACGCGCGTCGAAATCCGTGCCGCCGAGCGCATGGCCGCGGGCCACGGCGACCGGAGGCGGGCCGCGGCGCTGCGCGACATGGCGGACCCCCACCGCCGCTTCCTCCTCTTCGACGGCCGCGACGGCGGCCGCACCGCCGAGGTCTTCGGAGACCTGGCACAGGCCGAGCGGATCGCCGTACTCGTGCCCGGCGCCGATACCAACCTCGACAGGTACTGGCGTCTGAGGAACGATTCCGTTGCCCTGCGAAGGAAGTTGGGCCCGAAGGCGGCCGTCGTCGCGTGGCTCGGCTACGAAACGCCGGCCACGGTGAGCCCCGCGGCCCTCACCACCCGACGAGCAGACGCTGCGGCACCCGGCCTCGCACGGTTCGCGGACGGCCTGCACACCGCCAGACCGGCCGCCAGGATCTCCCTGCTCTGCCACTCCTACGGCTCGGTCGTCTGCGCCCGAGCGGCGCCCGGTCTGCGGGGAGTGGCCGCCCTCGTCCTCTACGCCAGTCCCGGCACCGGCGCCGGTAACGTCCGTGCGCTGCACACCCGTGCCGCCGTCTGGGCCGGCCGGGGAGCGGACGACTGGGTCGCCCGCATTCCGCACACCCGGCTGAGTCTCCCCTTCGTCTCCATCGGCTTCGGAAGGGACCCGATGTCGAAGGAGTTCGGCGCCCGCACCTTCGACGCGGGAACCGGCGGGCACAGCGACTACCTCAAGCCCGGCTCCCTGTCCCTGCGGAACCTCGCCCGCATCGTCTCGGGCACCGCACCCTCCGGAAGGAGCCGGCATGCGTGAGGTCATCCAGCGGATCGACGCCGCCACCCCGCACCACCGCGACCGGGCCCTCGACGCGCTGCGCGCCCTCGCCATACTCGGAGTCGTGCTCGGTCACTGGCTGGTGACCGCTCTGGTCGTCGACAGCGGCACCATCCACGCTGCCAGCCCGCTCCAGCGCACACCCGAACTCGCTCCCGTCTCCTGGGCGTTCCAGACACTCGCGGTGTTCTTCCTGGTGGGCGGGCAGGTAGCGGCCAAGAGCTATGCGTCGGCCCGCGCCCGGGGCACCACCTACGGTCGCTGGCTCGGCACCAGGACCCTCCGGCTGTTCCGGCCGGTCGCGGCGCTGCTGGTGGTCTGGGCCATGACGGCGGGCACGATGCTCGCCTCCGGAGTCGGCTACGACAACCTGCACGCCCTGCTCAAACTCGTCCTCTCACCCCTCTGGTTCCTGCTGGTCTTCGCCGCGCTCACCGCACTGACCCCGCTCGTCAGCCGGCTCCACCCGCTGTGGCCCCTCGTCGTGGTCATCCACGTCGACATCATCAGGCTCGGGCTCGACGGCCCCGCCCGGCTCGGCTGGATCAACGTGGCCGCGGGCTGGCTCGTCCCGTACTGCCTCGGCACGGCCTGGTCCCGCGGGGACCTGCGGTCCCGGACGACCGGCTGGACCCTGCTCATCGGCGGCGCGACGGCCACCGCCCTGCTGGTCCTCCTCGCCGGATACCCCGCGGCCATGGTCGGCGTGCCGGGCGCCGGGATCTCCAATCTCGACCCGCCCACCCTCGCCGCGGTCACCTTCGGACTCGCTCAGTGCGGTGCGGCACTGCTCCTGCTCGGGCCGCTGCGGCGGGTACTCGTGAGGCCTGCCGCATGGGCGGCGGTGGCCCTGGTCAACCTCAGCGCCATGACCATCTTCCTCTGGCACCAGACGGCGATGATGGCGGTCACGGCGACCGGTCTGCTCACCGGCCGCACCCTGCCGGGCCTGCACACCCGCCCGGACGGGATGCAGTGGATCATCGCCCGGCTGCTCTGGCTCCCGGTCTTCGCCGTAGCACTGACCGTGTGCTGGGCGGCGTTCAGAACGTACGAACAGCGTCGGCAGGGACGCACCACGGTGGTGCGGGAAGGGCGACCCAGCCGGACCGGGGAGGCACACCGTGCTTAGGGTGGCAGTCATGCGTAGGCAATGGGCGGGGGCCGGGGTACTGCTGAGCGGACGTCTGAAGGCACTCCCGCGCACCCTCGCCCACGACCTGTGGACCACGGCCGTCGAACCACCGCCCCGTCCCCGAAGGCCCGGACTGCACGACTGGCTCCCCGCCCTCCTGGTGCCGCTCGTGGTGTGCACGGTGCCGATCGCCGCGTTCAGCATCAACACCCTTGTGTGGCAGTACGGGCTGGACAACTGGGACGCCGTCCTTCTCGGCGGGATCCAGTCCGCGGCACTGATCGCCGCCCTGTACCGGCCGGTGCCCGCCTGGTGGGTGGTGACCACCGTCATGATCATTGTCGCGCTGACCGCGAAATTCCGGGCCGTCGACGGCACGCTTCCCTGGACCGCGCCCGGAATCGTCGTCCAGGCAGGGGTGCTGCTGATGATGGCCCTGCGGCTGCGCCCCCGGATCGCCGTCGAGGCACTCACCCTCAGCGTAGTGGCGGGCCTGGCCTGCGTCCCGTACGGCTTCACCGATCCCACCGCCGACACACGTGTCGCCGTTGCCGTCCTCACCACCGCCGTCGTGGTCGGCGCCGCACTGCGCGGCCGCCAGGTCGCCCGCACCGAACTCGTGGCCCAGGAGGAACGCACCGCCGAGGAACGCAACCGCCGCACCCTCCTCGAAGAGCGCAACCGCATCGCCCGCGAACTCCACGACGTCGTCGCCCACCACATGTCGGTCATCTCCATCCAGGCCCAGGTCGCCCCGCATCTGGTCGAGAACCCGTCCAACGAACTCAAGGAGAACCTCGCGGGTATCCGCGAGAACGCCGTCGACGCGCTCACCGAACTGCGCCGCGTCCTCGGTGTGCTCCGCTCCGAGGACGCACTGTCCGCCGAGGCGCGGCACACCCCCCAGCCCACCCTCGACCGGCTGCCCGAACTGCTCGACAACGTGCGAGGGGCGGGCCTCAGGGTCACCACCGACATCAGCGGCACACCGCGGCCCATCCCGCCCGGCGTCGGTCTCTCCGCGTTCCGTATCGTCCAGGAATCCCTCAGCAACACCATGCGGCACGCGCCCGGAACAGCGGTACGCGTCGGGATCGGATACCTGCCGAACTGCGTCACCGTCCGCGTCACCAACACGGCGCCGGACACACCGGCCCCGCCTCCGCGCGACATCGGCCACGGTCTCCTCGGCATGCGTGAACGCACCGCCATGCTGGCCGGGGAATTCACCAACGGGCCGACACCCGAAGGCGGTTACGAGGTAGTGGCGATACTTCCCCTGGAGGAATCCGTATGACCATCCGTGTTGTCATCGCCGACGACCAGATGATGGTCCGCCAGGGGTTCACGGTCCTTCTCGACGCCGAGCCCGGGATCGAGGTCGTCGGCCAGGCGGTCGACGGCCTGGACGCGGTGGCCAAGGTCGCCGAACTCACGCCCGACGTCGTGCTGATGGACATCCGTATGCCCGGGCTCGGCGGCATCGAGGCAACGCGCCGCATCACCGAGCCCGCCGGATCCACCGTCAGGGTCCTCGTCCTGACCACATTCGACCTCGACGAGTACGTGTACGAAGCGCTGCGCGCGGGCGCCTCCGGATTCCTCCTCAAGGACGCCTCGGTGGCCGAACTCGCCCAGGCCGTCAGGGTAGTGGCAGCGGGGGATGCCCTCCTGGCACCGAACATCACCAAGCGCGTCATCGCCGAGTTCTCCCGCGTCACCCAGACACCCCGCATCCCGGAGAGGGGCCGCGCGGGAGTCCTGACGGAACGCGAGACCGAGGTCCTGTCCCTCATCGCGCAGGGACTCTCGAACGCCGAGATAGCCGCGAACCTGGTGGTCGCGGAACAGACGGTCAAGACCCATGTCGGCCGGATCCTGGTCAAGCTGGGACTCCGGGACAGGACCCAGGCCGCCGTGTTCGCCTACGAGACCGGCCTGATACGTCCGGCCGGCTACTGAACCCGGGTCACGGCGTGACGGAAGCCGTAGAACGATGTGTGGTCTCCCGCCGGAAGAGCGCGGTCCACAGGAAGGACTCGCCGAAGAGCGGCGACTCGGACGGCTCGTCCCGCATGCGGCGCAGCTCGATCTCCGTGAGGTCGGAGAAGATCCAGCTCAACGCCTCCGGCGTGTAGGCGAGCCCGGCGTGGAGACGTGACTGGCCGTACAAGTCCCGGTCGCTCAGCTCCGAGCCCATCGCACCGGCCGCGAAGCAGGTGAGGCCGAGGTGACCGCCCGGTGCCAGGGCCCGGTCGAGCAGCGCGCGGTAGCTGATGCGCCGGTGCGGCGGCAGATGATGGAAGCAGCCGGAATCGTAGATCAGGTCGTACGGTCGGCCGGGCTCGGCAGCGAGCAGGTCGAAGGCGTCACCGCAACGGAATCGGACCTCGGCACCCGCCTCCGCGGCCCGGCTCTCGGCCCAGGCGACCGCGGCCGGTGACAGGTCGATGGCGTCCACTTCGAATCCCATGGACGCCAGGTAGAGGGCGTTGCGGCCTGGACCGCAGCCCAGATCGAGTGCCCTGCCCGGCTTGATCAGACCCCGCTCGACCAAGGAAGCCAGGTTCTCATCAGGCTTCGACACGAAGAACGGCACGGGCTTCGAACGGTCGGCGTAGAAGTCGTCCCACCAGGAGGCCCCGGCCGTCGTCCAGCGGTCCGCCTCCGGCACGAACAGGCCGTCGAGCAGCTTCATTACGTCGTCCACGGTCCGTATGCTCCGGTCCATCCGGATCTCCTTTCCCGATACCGAAACGATAGGTTCGAACAGGACGAAAGGCCAGGTCAGGTGGATTCTCGCGGACCTGCTCGCGGGTTCCTGGGAGGCCCGTGCGCGGCCCGGTGGGCAGCTTCGCGCGCCCGGGGTGAACGGCCCCCCGAGGGCCCGCCGCGTGGCGCCACGGACCCGTTCCCGCTGTCGCCGTGCCCGGGATTCAGACCTGATTCCGAGCCATCGGCCTGACCGGGAATCAGGCGCCGAATCCCCGTGCGGTGAAGCCCGCGCGGGCCGCGAGCGCGGTCAGCTCCTTCATCCGCGTGGCTCGCAGGCACACCACCGGGTAGCAGTCCGAGTCGATGTCGAGGACGGCAAGCGCCGCACCGACGTCGCGGTAGTGCCGACCGCAGGCCTCCAGGAACTCGTGGGTCGGCAGCAGCATGTCGTCCGCCCCGACCAGCACCCAGGGATCCACCGACGGCTGGGACGCGAGCCCCCGAAGCTGGGACCGGATCTCATCGGAGTCCTCCTTCCAGTCCAGCTCCGCCAGCAGCCGGTGCTTGGCGAGCGCGTCGACGAGCGCTATCCAGGCGAGGTCGGGCAGGGGCTCATCGATACCCCGGTCCTCCAACGCGGCGGCATGGTCGCGCACGTATCCCGCGGGGTCGTCGTGAGCGTGCAGTGCCCGCGCGGCGACAGCCTCATGGGCCGGAGCGAGCAGTGCCGCGACAGCGGCCAGGGACCTACGGGCTTCGTCGGAACCGGACATGAGTTGCGCTCCTTCGGCAGCCGCGCGGCTGCGTCCGACAGGTGATGCGGACACCCGGTCCGGCGCCCCTGTAAAAACCCTGCCACAGGGGTACGACAACGAGGCCTGCGGACGGGCGGGGCACGGGCCGCAGGCGCGGCCTCGGGCGCCGTATCAGCCGTCGAGGAGTACCCGAGCGACTTATCGGATGAGCAGTGGTCCTGGCCGGGCCGAAGATCCCGTCCGGGGTGTTGTTCACGCCGGCCGGGCAGCGGCCGCGGATCTTCTCCGGATCGACCACCGGCGGGAGCTGCCCGGGCCGCTTGCCGTCGTAGCCGGCGGCCTTGACCGTACGGACGAAGTGGTCGGCCTGAGCGGAACCGGAGCCGTTGAAGTGGCACGGCGCGACCGTTCAGGGCCGACTCCAGTCGCCCAAGACGGTCGGGTGCGCCCAGTGCAACATCGTCACGGCGTGCATCAGGCGCGTGTCCGGCCAATTACTCACGACTTGGTATCTGCCCTCGTCGAAGTGCATCACCTCGTGGCCGTCAAGCCGCCACCGAGTCGTCAACGGCATCCGTGGGAACTCGCCCCCGAGCGGAATCAACACCAGCATCACTGCCCATACCGGCGAGAACAGCCACCACAGGAACCAGCCGGCCAAGTGCCCCTTGAGACCACGCAGCACCGGCCCGTGGCTCACCTCGACCCGCCACGACGTGCGGGCGAGGCGGAAGATACTTCCCCGCCGACGTGTCACCCGCGCCAACAACTCGCCTTGAGAACCGAGCACGCGATACACAGCCGTGCCGGAACCGGTCGACTCGGTCTCGATCACCATCACCCATGTCTGACGTTGCGCGTCCCCCCACAGCGTCAGATGCCGCCAGTCCTTGTCCTGTGTCTTCTTGTCCCGCTTGACGTCGTCGACGAACAACTCGTACTCGGGCACCTGCGCAGACGCATCCCCACCAGGCCTCGACGACAGCAACGGCCCCGCCCACGTCCCGGCCGGCTGTTCTTTCAACGTCCGCTCGTCGAAATGCATCCGGACATTGAGCCTGGTCCCCGCCGCTATACCCGTCACGCATGTCATCCGGCCTCGTCCGATCGGCCGACCTGGCCAACAAGGCGAATCGTACGACCCGCCCGGCGTCCCCGGAGTCAGGCCGCCCCGAGCAACTCGACCTGGCCCACCTGGCCCTGCCCGACCTGATCCCACCCACCCCACCACCGGCCGACTGGGCCCTTCCCGAGGCCCTCAGAGGGCGGTTCGCGACTTGACGTCCATTTTTCTTCCGGCAGATCGCGAGGTGTTCGAGGTGGGTCTCGGCCTCCCGCAGCCGGGCGTGCAGTTCGCCGATCTGGGTGCGGAGGCCGTCGGCCATGGCGCGCACAGCGTCCTCCGAGATGCCCAGCACGTTGAGCAGGGGCTGGACGTTCACGCGGTCACCGTCTGCGGGTCAGGACAGCTGGGGCTGTGAGGATCTCCCGCATCGCGTAGGCGCCCTGGTGGCCGCTGACCGAGCGGTGCCGGTCCTTCCACGCCGTGATCACCGGCTCGACCAAACGACCACTGCTCATCCGATAAGTCGCCCGGGTACGGCTTGCGTTCACTCACCCGCCACCCCAACCGAACACGGACCAACAGATTCCGCGCACACCCACACCCGCAGGCGACGACAGAATCACTCAAAGAGCAACGAACCGTCCTCTCGGATGTGCCCTGTCCTCCTCGAACCGGCGGGCCAGCGATGTGCGGTCGTCCATCGGTCGCGTTCCCCCCGTCGTCAGGTGTCCTGAGGCTGCCCCCCCGAATTCCTGCCGGTGTGACAGCGGACGAACCCGGCCCCGTGTACCGCGCGGGTCCTCGCCCCGCACACCTGTCGCACCGGCTGCCCGCCCGGGACGGCCGACCCGTCCCGGGCGGTCAGGCTCAGACCCCGGCTGCTCGCGCTGCCTCGTACACCTCGGTCGACACGTCGATGAGCTCCATGGCGTCACGGGTGGTGCCCTGGAGGTCCAGCATGATCTCCGGAACGCCCGTCGCGGCGTGGGCCACCAGATCCTCCACGATCTGCGCGACATTTCCGTGGAACGGCTGCCGGCCCTGGCCCTCCACCGGCTTGGCGCTGTACCGCGCGTTGGCACGGGCACAGACACCGACCGGCCGGTCACGCCCCCGCTCGGCGGCGACGTCCCGCACCCGCTGCCACTGCTCGGCCAGCTGCGACGCGCCCATGGCCACGGGCATCCAGCCGTCGGCCCGGTCGACCAGACGGCGAATGGCCCGGGGGCCGCTCGCCGGGAGGAAGACGGGGATGGGACGAGCCGGTTTGGGCCCCACCTCGGACGGGGCGATCGTGGTCAGATCCCCCTTGTAGGAGACGGGGTCCGGCCCCCAGACGGCCGCGCACACGTCGAGCAGCTCGTCCAGGACCGCGCCGCGCTTCTCGAAGGGGGCGACGGCCGCGGCCGCGTACTCGTCCAGGGACCAGCCCGTTCCCAGCCCCGCGATCACCCGGCCACCGCTGGCGACGTCCAGCGAGGCGAGCGACCGGGCCAGCTGGAAGGGGACATGGAGCGGCGCGACGAGAACGCTGGTCCCGAGCCGGGCGCGGTCGGTGGCCGCGGCGGCCAGGGTCAGGGTGACCAACGGGTCGGCGACGCTGCGGTAGTGCTCCGGCCAGGCCAGCCCCGGAACTCCGTACAGACCCTGGGTGGCGGGCTCGGGAAACAGAACCCGCTCGAACACCCACAGACTCTCGTACCCGACTGCTTCCGCGGCCCGTGCCACGTCGGCCACATCGCGGCCGAGGTCGTACTGCTTCATCTGCGGAAGGCCAAGACCGAGCGGGATCGGCATAGGTGTGTCTCCCTCTATGAGCTGTATGGGACAACTACTTTACGACCAGGCAGTGGTGACGAGACGTCCTACCCGGTGAAGCGGTGGTTTCCGGAGCCGACCCGGTACACCGCGCAGCCCTCCTCCTCGCGCAGGAACGTCGCGCGGGTGTGGGTGACCGAGGCCGGGGTGTCCGCGGGGACCCACACCTCGGCGGTCGTGTTGGGGGGCACGGTGCACCTCAGGTCGATGCCAGCGGAGCGCAGTTTCCACTGGGTGGAGACGGGGCCGTAGACCGAGGCGAACGTGGCGCGGGCCGAGGTGACGTCGCCGCCCGGGCGAGGACGGATGACGATCTCACGGAAGCCGGGGCGGCCCGCCGAGATTCCGGCGATGTTGGTGTACATCCACTCGCCGACCGATCCGTAGGCGTAGTGGTTGAAGGAGTTCATGTCCGGGGTCTGGAAGCTGCCGTCGGGCTGGATGGAGTCCCAGCGTTCCCACATGGTGGTGGAGCCCTTGTCGATCTGATAGCCCCAGCTGGGGAAGGAGCGCTGCTGGAGCAGGCGGTAGGCGATATCGGTGTGCCCGGTGTCGGTGAGGACCGGCAGCAGCCGGGGCGTTCCGAGGAAGCCGGTCGACAGATGCCAGTCCTTGGCCTCGATCAGCGCGACGAGCCGGTCGGCCGCCGCCTTCCTCAGTGCCTCCGGCAGCAGGTCCATCGACAGGGACAGGACATACGCCGTCTGCGTGTCGCCCTTCACCCTTCCCTCTGCGGTGACGTAGGCGGCCTGGAACGCCTTGCGTATGCGTGCGAAGAGATCGAGGTGGGGGGCGGGGTCCTTACCGAGTTCCGTGGCCGTCCGGGCCGCGAGATCGGCACTGTGCGCGAAGTACGCGGTGGCGATGACGTCCTTCGGTGTCTCGTCGGAGACGTTCAGCCAGTCGCCGTACCCGCCGGCCGGCCGCAGCAGGCCGTCGCTGTTCTTCTCCAGGAACGTCAGCCAGGCCCGGATGGAGGGCCAGGCGTCCTTCAGGACCTGCCGGTCCCCGTACGCCTGGTACAGCGACCAGGGGACCGTGACGCCCGCGTCACCCCAGCCGGCCGCGCCGTTGCCGACATTGCCGACGATGGGCGCCACGTCCGTGAAGGCGCCCTCGGCGGTCTGGGCGTCCCGCAGGTCCACGAGCCACTTGGTGAGGAAGCGGGCCGACTCCATCGCGTAGGCGGCGGTCGGCGCGAAGACGTTGATGTCGCCCGTCCACCCCAGACGCTCGTCGCGTGCGGGCGTGTCCGTCGGAATGGAGAGGAAGTTGCCCCGCTGACCCCACGTGATGTTGCTGTGCAGTCTGTTGAGCATCGGGACGTCGGTCTCGAACTCGAAGGTGAACGGGGCGGACGTGTGCATGACGCGGCCGGTCAGCGCACTGGCCGGGGGAGTGCCGGGGAGGCCGGTCACCTCGACGTAGCGAAATCCGTGAAACGTGAAGCGCGGTTCGTACGTCTCGGCGCCGCCGCCCTTGAGGACGTAGGTGTCGGTTGCCGCGGCGCTGCGAAGATTCGCGGTGTAGATGGTGCCGTCGGG
Organism: Streptomyces sp. NBC_01260; assembly: GCF_036226405.1. Classification (NCBI taxonomy): domain Bacteria; kingdom Bacillati; phylum Actinomycetota; class Actinomycetes; order Kitasatosporales; family Streptomycetaceae; genus Streptomyces; species Streptomyces sp. NBC_01260. The sequence continues at coordinate 8,809,804 of NZ_CP108464.1, forward strand.
GTTGAGGACCTCGGCGTGCCTCAGACGCACCGTCGTACCCGCGTCGCCCGAGAGGCGCAGCCGCACCGAGCCGACCATGTTCTGGCCCAGGTCGAAGACGAAGACGCCCGGCGCGGGCTCGGTCACCTTCCTGGCGGGAAGCTCCTTGGCCACCCGGACCGGGCCGTCCACCTGCGCGACGATCAGGCCGGGTGCGGCCTCGCCCGCGCCGCGCACCTCGGACCAGGTCCGGTCGTCGAAGCCGGGCGAGGTCCAGCCGGGGGTCTCCTTGCGCGCGTCGTACGTCTCTCCGCCGAGGAGATCAGCGGAGAGGATCGGCCCGGAGGCCGCCCGCCAGTCCGTGCCCGACGTGATGCGCCGACTCGTCCCGTCCGTGTACTCGATCTCCAACTGGGCCAGAAACGCCGGGCGTTCGCCGTACTGGTGCGGACCGAACATGCCGACATTGCCCGCATACCACCCCGGCGCCAGATACACACCGATGGCATTCGCGCCGGACCGCAGGAGCGTGGTGACATCGTACGTCTGGTACTGGACGCGCTCGCGGTAGTCGGTCCAGCCGGGAGCGAGCTGATCGCGTCCCACGCGGCGGCCGTTGAGGCGGGCCTCGTACAGGCCGAGAGCCGTGGCGTACAGGCGCGCCCGTGCGACCTTCTTGCGCGGCAGCTCGAAGGCGTGCCGCAGCTGGTTGGCCGCGAACACCGCCGGAATGACCTTGCCCCATGGTCCGGCTCCCCACGCGGCGGCCTCCTTCGCGGCTGGCCAGCCGCTGTCGTCGAAGCCGGGTCCGCGCCAGTCACCGGCGGGCTCCTTGTCCGTCGACTTCCAGGAGGCGTCGGTGACGACGGTCTGTTCCCCGGATGCCGTGCGCAGGGTGAGTGCGGCGATCAGTCCGGCGGCTCCTTCGCTCGCGTTGGCCGCCGAAACCGCGAGGACGTTCCTTCCGGGACGCAGCTGCGCGAGGACGTCAACCACCGCAGGATGGCGCCAGCCCTCGTTGTCGGTCGCCAGGTCGGTATGCGCGGCCTCGGTGCCGTTCACGGAGACCGCGTACACGTTGTCCGCGCTGATGGCGAGGGTTGCCGCGGTGATCCCGTCCGCGACATCGATGGTGCGGCGGAACCAACGGGTGCCCTCCGGGGCGCTGTTGGCCGGTTCGCCCTCGGGGAACCAGATCCAGTGGCTGTTCTCCAGCGACGGTGCGTCCGTGAGGGCCGGGGGAGCGGACACCCAGGTGGCGGACCACTGCGCGGGGTCCATGAGGCCGGTCTCCCACCACGAAGGCGCACTCCAGCCGGACTCGCCACCGGCCGTGTCCCACACCCGTACGGACCAGAAGTAGCGTGTCCGCGGCTTGAGCCGAGGTCCCGCGTAGGGGACGAGGACGGATTCGCCGGACATCACCTTCCCGCTGTCCCAGACGTCCGGGTTCGACAGGCCTGGCGTACTGGAGGCGACCCGGATCCGATAGGCGCTCTGGTGCACGTTCGGCTCGTCCGAGGTGATCGGCCAGCTCAGCCGGGGGTGTTGCGTGTCGAGGCCCAGGGGGTGCTGAACGTACTCGACGGTGGGCGTGGTGACGCGTGGTGCACCGTGCCGGGTATGCGCCTGGGCGGGTGCCGGTACCGGTGTGGCCGTGGCCGGTGCGACTCCGGCTGCTACGGCGCCCACCGTGGCAGCAGCGCTCGTCAGGATGTTCCTCCTGCTGATCAATGCGGCCCCTCACATAGAAGTGATGAATCGATTCATAGAGCGAACGTAGCTGAACGTAGAGGTGTGCGAAGTGGGGGTCAATGAGTGTGCAGGGAGTTTCTTGATGAGGTGTTGCCCGGGTGTATTTCCTTCATGTTCGCTGCGGTGCAAGCGAGTTGCTTGTTTGAACGGTTTCAATCGATCGGGGAGTGACAACGCGAACTTCTTCCGCGGGGCGCATCCGGTCGGCGAAGCGACCGCCGCCGGGCGAAGTGGCCGGTGAACCCGGTCGTGGAACGCTCCGGCGAAAGGTGCGTCCGGCCGGCCCGGCGGCCGCTTCGCGCCTCTGGCCCCGCACGGGTTTCTCTGACTAAAGTCAGAGAATGGATACGGCACAGATCGACCAGGTGCGGCGGTTCAACCGCACCGTCACCGAGCGCGTGGGCGTGCTCCAGGAGAACTACCTTGCCTGTGACCGGCCCATCGGCGAGGCCCGGCTGCTGTGGGAGATCGGCGAACAGGGCCAGGACGTACGCCGGCTGCGCGAGCGGCTCGGGCTCGACTCCGGTTACGTCAGCCGGCTGCTGCGCGCACTGGAGGCCGATGGCCTGGTCACAGTGGAGCCGCACCCCCGGGACAGACGGGTGCGCCAGGTCCGGCTCACCGAAGCGGGCTGCGCGGAGCGTGCCGTGCTCGACGGCCGCAGCGACGAACTGGCCGGCTCCCTGCTGGCCCCGCTCGACACCGCCCAGCGTGCGCGGCTGGTCGCCGCGATGGCCGAGGTCGACCGTCTGCTGACCGCCTCGACGGTGACACTCGACACCGTCGACCCGGAGCACCCCGATGCCCAGCACTGCCTTCGGTCTTACTCCCGCGAGCTGGCGGAACGCTTCGAGACCGGCTTCGACCCCGTGCGGAGCCTGCTGCCCGACGCGGGTGAACTCCGTATGCCGCACGGTCTGTTCCTGGTCGCCCGACTGCACGGCGAGCCCATCGGCTGCGCCGGTCTGAAGCTGCCGCAGGACGGTTCGGCAGAGATCAAGCGCATGTGGGTCGCGCCCCATGCCCGGGGCCTCGGCCTCGGTCGCCGGTTCCTGGCCGAGCTGGAGGCGCGGGCCCGGCTGCAGGGCCGCGACGTGTTGCGCCTGGACACCAACAGGACGCTCACTGCCGCGATCCGCCTGTACCACGCCACCGGCTTCGAGGAGGTCCCTGCCTTCAACGAGGAGCTGTACGCCGACCACTGGTTCGAGAAGAGGATCTCCGCAGCGTCATCGCGGTGACGCCGCTCATGCCCTCCAGCAGCAGTCATGGGGGGCCGGGCAGACCCGGCCGCGCCGGGGCGCTGCTCAGCGGCCGAGTTGCCTCGGTGTGCGACGCATCCGCTCCGAGAGCTTGCGTCGCGGCGGCCGCGCGGTGATGTCGCCGCCGCGGGACTGTCCGGCCATGAGCACACGCAGGGCAGTGGGAATGTCGGCATCGGAGGAGGCCGGCCGAATCCTGATGTCGCCGCTACTGCGTTCCAGTCCATCGGTGTCGACGACGATCCCCGGCCTGGTCAGCAGGATCAGATTCCCCCCGATGCGCAGGTCGACATCGATGTGAAGGGTGTTGTGGGTAATCAACGCGTCGCTGAAGTCGAGCTTCGCCTCGCAGAACATCAGGCGGATTTCCATGCGGCGCGGAACCAGCCAGCGACCGGTGCGTGAGACATCGCCGAAACGCTGGTCGATCCGGACCAGATCCTTGGCCTGCGGCGGCATTCCTTCGGAGGGCAGGTCGGCGGTCAGCCGAGCCAGGTCGCCTGCTGTGCGGGCGGACAACGCCGCGTCCAGGCGCTCGTCCAGTTCGGCAGCGGTGAGCCGACCGTCGCCTGCGGCAACCTGCAGGATTTCCACGACCTGGTCCCGGTCCCGGTCGGACGCCCGCATATCGGGCCTTGCGCTCGGCCCGGAAGAGCCGTCGGCTGGCCTGAGTTCACCCGTCATACCGGCATTCTGGTGCACCGCCCGGGGCGCCGCAACGTCGGCGATCACACTTCTGGGAGGGAAGAAGCCACCGTCCTCGCCGGTCTCCCAGCCCACGGGCCACTCGGCTCCCGTTCGACGGCCGGCGCCGAACGCGGCTTGTCCCCGTCAGGGTCGGCAACAGTGAAACGCCAGGTCGGAGACGGTTCGAGAGGTTGGCGAGAGTCTGTACCCCGTACGTGCGGCGTGATCACATAGGGGGATGACGTCATATTGGACCGGTGAACGGGTTCGCCTCCGCGCTGTCGAGCCCGACGACTGGGCGGCGTTGATGCGTTTCGCGCAGGACGAGGAGCGGTTGGGGGATCTGCTCCACCCACCCCGCTCCGCCGAGAGTTTCCGTGTCCGGGCGAAGGAAGAGGCCGCCGCCACGTCCGATATCGATTGCTTCGGGCTGGCGATCGAAGCCGTCGACACGGGGGAAATAGTGGGCGGAGTCGGCTCGCACGAGGCTGATCCCCACGCGGGCTGGTTCGAGTACGGCGTCACGGTCGGCGCCGAACATCGCCGGAAGGGCTACGCGGCGGAGGCTGTGGTGATGCTGCTGCGTTTCATGTTCGCAGAACGGCGTTTCCACAAGTGCGGAGCGCGGGTTCTCGCACACAACGAGGCATCGCTGGCTCTTCAGCGTCGGCTCGGTTTCGTCGAGGAGGGGCGCCTCCGCGATCACGTGTTCTTCGCCGGCCGGCACCACGATCTCGTCCTCCTGGGCATGCTCGGAGACGAGTTCACCCAACTGCACCCGACGGAGGAGGCGTGAGCCTTCCGGGGCCCTGGCCGAACGCGACCTGAACCTGATCGGCACCGTGCCGGTTCGGCAGAGCACCAGGACCGGCCGGCGGCCGTGGGGGACGCCTCAGCCGTCGGTGCGGTCACAGTTCCTGTCAGCGCGACGGTGGCGGCTACGGCCATGACGGCTGTCTTCCACCCGCGGGACCGTTGCGTTCTCTTCATGATGACGCCGACAACTCTGTCACTCGACTTGAGCATGGCAAAAACAGGAGCTGTCGGTGCAATGCGCGAACCGCGGCGTGTCAAGAGATGCTCGAAAGCCCAATGCATCAATCATTTTCAACGAAAAGCTGGGCCCGCCTGTGCCTCAACCGGGTAGCTGGGGCAGCCATATGGGCGATTCGCTCATGTTCTACCGAAGCGCACCCCAGCTGTCGCGCGCCCTGCTGTCCCGTCGCGCCGGGCGGCTGCGCGCAGATTTGTCCCCGTTGAGATCCGATGTATGGATGTGCCGGTGATTCGACGGTGGGTGCATCCGACCGTGTGCGGCGACGGGTGCCGGTGTGAGGACCGTTGACAAAAGTGTGACCTGCTAGAAACCTGTCACCTCAACGCCGCAAAAAATTGACCAGATCACTAAAAATACCAAGCAATGAGCGTGTGTTTTCCGGCAGGTTGCTCGCTCTCCCTCCTGCCGGCGTACCTGATCGCCCTCATCGGTGCACCGGCGGCCCACACCCCGGCCCTGGCCGACCGCGTGACGCAGTACGCGCCGTGCGGCCGGTGACGCGTCGCCGTGCCCTCCCGGTCCCGCAGCCCCACGGAACAGAGGACAGCATGAGATGGAAGCAATTCGGACGGCGGTTCCTCATCGGTGCGGTGACAGCCGCACTGATGACGGTCGGGCTCCTTCCGGTCACCGCCTCGGCGGCCGTACAAGGTCCCGACCTCGCCCTCGGTAAGCAGGCGACGGCGAGTGGGGCGAACGGCGCCTACCCGGCGTCCAACGTCACCGACGGCAGCCAGCAGACGTACTGGGAGAGCCCCGGCACGTTGCCGCAGTGGGTCCAGATCGACCTCGGCGCCCGGTTCGACGTCGACCGGGTGGTGCTGAAGCTGCCGAACAGCTGGGAGGCGCGGACCCAGACACTCGGCCTCCAGGGCAGCGCGGACGGAAACAGCTTCAGCACCCTTTCCCCCTCAGCCGCACGGGTGTTCACACCGTCGGCGGGCAACACCGTCACCGTCGGCCTCACCGCGAAGCAGACGCGGTACATCCGGGTGCAGGTGACGGCCAACACCGGCTGGAACGCCGCACAGCTCTCCCAGGTGGAGGTGTACGGACAGAACGGCGGGGACGATCCAGGCCCGCCGGCGGCCGTCGGCTCGAACCTCGCACTGAACAAGCCGATCGAGGCTTCCTCGTACACGCAGAACTTCGTGGCGGCCAACGCCAATGACGACAAGCCCGGCACGTACTGGGAGTCGAACGGCTACCCCTCGACACTTACGGTGAAGCTCGGCGCCGACGCCGACATCGAGGCCGTCGTCGTCAAACTCTCCCCGGACCAGGTTTGGGCGGCCCGGACCCAGGGTCTCCAGGTCCTCGGCCGTCCTCAGTCCGCCACCGGATTCACCTCGCTGAAGGACCGGGCCGACTACGCGTTCAGCCCCACCGGAAACCAGAACACGGTGACCATCCCGGTGACAGGGCGGTACGCGGACATCCAGCTCAAGTTCTTCTCCAACACCGGTGCTCCCGGTGCCCAGGTCGCCGAGATCCAGGTCGTCGGGACCGCCGCTCCCAACCCGGACCTGACGGTCTCCGAACTGACGTGGTCGCCCGCGTCGCCGTCCGAGCAGGACGATGTCACCGTGAGTGCCACCGTACGCAACACGGGTACGGCGCCGGCCGCCGCGACGACGGTCGATGTAAGCCTGGAAGGCGTGGTCGCCGGCAGCGCGCCGGTGAGCGGCCTTGCCGCCGGCGCCTCGGCCACCGTGCGGGTCGACGTCGGCAAGCGGCCGATGGGCACGTACAGCGTCTCGGCGGTGGTCGACCCGACCGACACGGTCATCGAGCAGGACAACAGCAACAACAGCCGCACCGCGTCATCGAAGCTCGTGGTCGCTCAGAGCCCCGGCCCCGACCTGGAGGTGCTCGGCATCACCTCCAGCCCGACGAATCCCGCAGTGGGATCCGCCGTCTCCTTCACCGTGTCCGTGCACAACCGCGGTACCACTGAGGTGAGTTCACAGACGGTCACCCGTCTCCTCGTGGAGAGCACCACGCTGAACGGAACGACCGGCGCGATTCCCGCCGGAGGCACGGTCAGCGTACCCATCAGTGGGAGCTGGACCGCGAAGAGCGGTGGTGCCAACCTGACGGCCACCGCGGACGCGACCGGTGTCGTCGCCGAGACGAACGAGAACAACAACGTCTTCTCCCGCGCCATCGTCGTCGGCCGCGGGGCCGCGGTCCCGTACACCGAGTACGAGGCGGAAAAGGGTCACTACCAGGGCACGTTGCTGACGTCCGACAAGAAGCGCACCTTCGGACACACCAACTTCGCCACCGAGTCCTCGGGCCGCCAGTCCGTGCGGCTGGAATCCACCGGCCAGTACGTCGAAATCACCTCGACCGTTCCGTCCAACTCGATCGTGGTCCGCAACTCCATCCCCGACGCCCCGGCCGGCGGTGGGGCGGAGGCCACGATCAGCCTGTACGTCAACGACACCTTCGCCCGCAAGCTGACCCTCTCCTCCAAGCACAGCTGGTTGTACGGCGACACGGACAGTCCCGAGGGCCTGACCAACAGGCCGGGGGGTGACGCCCGCAGGCTGTTCGACGAGTCCAACGCACTGCTGGGCCAGACCTATCCCGCCGGTACGAAGTTCCGCCTCCAGCGCGACGCTGGCGACTCGGCCTCCTTCTACATCATCGACCTCGTCGATCTGGAGCAGGTGGCACCGGCGGCCGCCCAGCCGGCCGGATGCACCTCGATCACCAGCTACGGAGCGGTCCCGAACGACGGGATCGACGACACGGACGCCATCCAGCGGGCTGTGACGGCGAATCAGAACGGTGACATCGGCTGTGTGTGGATTCCGCCGGGGCAGTGGCGTCAGGAGCAGAAGATCCTGACCGACGACCCGCTGAACCGGGGCCAGTACAACCAGGTCGGCATCAGGGACGTCACGATCCGCGGCGCCGGCATGTGGCACTCCCAGCTGTACACCCTCACCCCGCCGCAGGACGCCGGTGGCATCAACCATCCGCACGAGGGAAACTTCGGCTTCGACATCGACGACAACACCAAGATCTCGGACCTGGCCGTCTTCGGCTCGGGCACCATCCGCGGCGGGGACGGAAACGCCGAGGGCGGAGTGGGCCTGAACGGGCGCTTCGGCAAGGACACCAAGATCACCAATGTCTGGCTGGAGCACGCGAACGTCGGCGTGTGGGTCGGCCGCGACTACGACAACATTCCGGACCTCTGGGGACCGGGTGACGGAGTCGAGTTCACCGGCATGAGGATTCGCAACACCTACGCGGACGGCATCAACTTCGCCAACGGCACGCGCAGTTCAACGGTGTTCAACTCCTCGTTCAGGAACACCGGTGACGACTCGCTGGCCGTGTGGTCGAGCAAGTACGTGAAGAATCCGTCGGTGGACGTCGGCCATGACAACCACTTCCGCAACAACACGATTCAGATGCCCTGGCGGGCCAACGGCATCGCGATCTACGGCGGGTACGGAAACACGGTCGAGAACAACATCATCTCCGACACCATGAACTACCCCGGCATCATGCTGGCGACGGACCACGATCCGCTGCCGTTCTCCGGGCAGACACTGATCGCCAACAACGAGCTCTACCGCACGGGCGGGGCGTTCTGGGGCGAGGCCCAGGAGTTCGGTGCCATCACGCTGTTCGCGGCCGGGCAGAACATCCCCGGCGTCACGATCCGGGACACCGATATCCATGACTCGACCTACGACGGGATCCAGTTCAAATCGGGCGGTGGATCCGTTCCCGGAGCGCAGATCTCGAACGTCCGCATCGAGAATTCCGTCAACGGGTCGGGAATCCTGGCCCATGGAGGTGCACGGGGCAGCGCGACCCTGACCGATGTGACCATCACCGGTTCCGCCGACGGCGATGTCGTGGTCGAACCCGGATCGCAGTTCGTCATCAACGGCAGCGCCGGTAAAGCGTCCGCCGAGAAGTAGCTCCGGTCCTCGCACCGGACACGACCCGGCCCCCGGCCGGCACGCCATCGGAGCGCGCCGGCTGGGGGGAGCGGTGTCGCCGCCGAGCGAATCGTGCGCGACGGCCCGCCGCCGCGACCCGGAAGTCGTTCACCGCACGACGCGGGCGGTGCGGGCGGCGGTCAGCCACTCGGGAAACTCCTGCAGAAGCCGGTCGAAGAGCTGGTGGTCGGTGGTGGCACGCGGGTTGCGGCCGGCATGGAAGAATCCGGCGTTGTCCACGATGCGGCGGGCCGGGACGGCGAGAGGGTCCAGTTTGCGCAGGAACGCGAACTCGTTGTCGTCCGGGTCGCCGAAGCCGACGAACTGCCAGAACAACGGCAGCCGGGCTGCTTTGCACAGGAATCGCTCGGCGGCGAGTCTGCTGGTGGGACCCCCGTCGGTCTGGAAGACCACCAGGGCGGGAGCGCTGCTGCCGGAGCTCAAGTAGTGGTCGATGACCTCGTCCATGGCCCAGTGGTAGTTCGTGCGCCCCATATGGCCGAGGTTCTCGTGCAACTTGTCTATCCGGGTGCGATGCCGGCCGAGCGTCAGATCGGTGGATCCGTCGACGTCCGTGGAGAAGAACACCACCGGCACGATGCCGTCGTCATCGAGATGAGCCGACAGCGACAGCACCTGTTCCGCCAGGTGCTGCATGGTGCCGTCCCGGTAGTAGGACCGCATCGACCCGGAGCGGTCCAGCACCAGGTACACCGCGGCCCTCACCCCCTCCAGCCCCTGCCTGCGGAGGCTGTCGCCCGCCGCTTCGTACAGGGGCACCAGATCAGGTGCGTGTTCTTGCACCTTGGAAAGGCTGATGGCTGAGGCACGTCCAGTGCTGCTGTTCGTCGCGATCACGCCTTCATGGTGAGGCCTTTCTCCTGGCCGGGTGCGACACTTCACCACACCGGCCTGCCCGGCCACAGCCCGCCCCCACCGTCTCAGGCGCGGAGAACCTTGCGGAGGAATTCCCCGAACTCGGTGGGATGCGTGGTCAGGCCGGTGTGCCCGCCGGGGAAGTGCTGGAGTTCCGTTCCGAGGTGCTCGGCCAGGAATGCGGCCGGCCGGTAGGGCAGCTCACCGCGTGAGTCCTGGCCGCAGGCGAGCACGAGCCGGTCCGACAGCGCTTCGAGCCGGTGGATGTCCGGGGCGTAGGACATGAAGCCGGGCACGATGCGACCGACGAAATACGGCAGATTGGCCATCGTCTGCTCGGCCCGCGCCGCTGCCTGCGGCGGAAGCCTGATCTCGGCCTGCGGCTCGGTGGCGTCCCCGTCCTTCTTCAGCCCGGTGGCGAACACCGTCATCGCCGGGACGAGCCCCTCCCTGTGGAACGTGTCGGTCACCCGTGCGATGAGCGCGCGATGCCCGGGGGCGTCCGGAAGGACCTCCACCATCGGCGGCTCGTGCGCCACGACGCGTTCGACGCGTCCCGGATGGGCGGTGAGCAGGTGCACGGCGACGATCGCGCCCGAACTGGCGCCGAAGACGCGGGCGGGCTCACCGGGCGAGAGCAGTTCCAGTATTTGGAGGGCGTCATCGGCATGCTCGGCCACTCGTTGCTCGGCCTCGGGGTCGTCAAGCGTGCTGCGGGACATGCCGCGCGGGTCATAGGTCGCGACGGTGTATTCGGCGGCCAGGTCGTCGGCGACCGGGTCGTAGGACGCCGCACCGCCCGTCCCTCCGGGGATCAGCAGCAGAAGCGGACCGTGACCGCGCACCTCGTAGTGCAGGGTCGCACCGTGCACGGGAAGACTGCCGGTGGTCGGTTCCGTCATGCGGAGTCCCCTTCCCGGGACGGCGGCCAGTGTTCCAACAGGGTGTGCAGGGCGTCGAGGGCCCGAACCCAGGAGCGCTGAGGCGAACGTGCATGCGCGAACCCGCCCGCGGCCTCCAGGGCGACGAACCCGTGGAACGTGCTGCGCAGCAACCGGACCGCGTCGGTGAGGTCGGGCTCGGTCAGTCCGTAGCCGCGCAGCATGCCGTAGGTCAACTCGACCGCGCGCCGCGGTCCGGGAGCCTGCGCGGCCAGTTCAGGATCGATCTTCATGGGGGTCTGCGTCGCCGTGTAGCGGCCCGGATGCTCGTGGGCATACTCCCGCCAGGCATCCGCGAACGCGACCAGCGCGTCCCTGCCCGCCCGCCCGGCGGTCGCCTCGGCGATACGCATGGTCTTCTCGTCCGCCGCGAGCAGCGCGATCCGCCCGCGCAGATCCTCCAGGCCGCGGACGTGCGTGTAGAGGCTCGCGTCCTTGACCCCGAGCCGCCGTGCCACCTGAGACATGGTCACCCGGTCGAGCCCGACCTCATCCGCCAGTTCGGCGCCCGCGATCGTCACCCGTTCGACTGTCAGGCCAGCCCGCACCATGCATCCTCCCCAAGATCCTAGGAGGTCTAGATATAACCTAGGAGTCCTAGGAATGGCAACCGGGAGAGGGGCCTTCGCCCTTGGTGGGGCACGCCGAGTGCGCGACCGTTTGAACGATTGCCCCAGGGCCCCAGCCCTCAACGCCCCCATGCCGGATGGGTCCCCCACAGTCCTGTGCGGCGGGCTTCAGTCCTTGCGGCCTGTCGCGGCGAGGTGACGCCGAGGCCGATCATGGCGAGTCCGCCGGCGCCGCCGACCAGGGCGAGGCGCTGCGGGGAGCGGGCGAACCGGCTTCGCGTAGTGGCCGCGATCAGTCCCCACACGCTGTCGGAAGCCACCGCGATGACATTGAAGACCAGGCCGAGCCACAGCATCTGCACCGCTACGTGCCCCAGCCCCTGGTCGACGAACTGCGGCAGTACTGCGGCGAAGAACACGATGGTCTTGGGGTTGGCCACGCCGACCGCGAACCCCTCCCACAACGTACGCAGGCCGCCGTGGGCGGGGCCGTCACGGGTGAAGCACTAGGCTCCGAGTGTGTTCCCCACGACGGTGGTCAGTGCGGCACGACGCCCCTGCGCCAGCGCCGCCCGCCCGATCACGAACAGCACGCTGGGCCCGGGAATCACGATCAGCAGGAACGGCATGGGCGCGAATGCCGGCAGTCGGTCGGTGGACACCATGGAACTCATGTAAGCCTGTCGGCCGTTGACGCCCGCAGCCCTTTTCCAGTGCGGGCTGCGAAGAGCGCGCTGCAAGCCCTGCTCCGCCGCCATCGCGCGAACCTCGGACCGTATGCGGGAGGCCGCAGACGCGTGCGCAAGCCCGCCTTGGCCGGTGCTCCGCTCTTTCCGCATATGTCAGCGACTGTGCTGGAAACCTCTGGTGCCGCGGGCGCGGTGTCGGTCCACCGGGAAGAGAGAAAGAAACGAAAAGAATACTAAGTAACCCACATCGGCGACAGCGGGGCCTCTCCCTATTTCTTCCGGCCCGAACGTCGGGTTCAATGACTACGAGGTCAGTCACGACGTTCGGGGGAATCTCATCAAGTCGCAGGTCGAGGATTGAAGCCGCTGAAAGCGGAAAAGAATGTATCGGGCCCGTACGGAACACCTCGTGCGAGTGCACCGAATCGAATCAGCTCCACTCCTCGCGTACTCGCATTCACCCTCAAGGGTGCGTGAGTACTTGGCATCCATTTTCCGTACGCCTCCAGGGCTTTCGGCTTCCGTGTGAAGTCGACGGGCCCTGTTTCCCCTTCCAGCGACACAGGCGGCGCGGCCGGTCAGCATTTCCACGGAGGTGTTTCGGGTGTACGAATACGAACGACGCGCCGACGGCCGCATTCGCCCCGAGCGGCGATTATTGGCGAGGTGCCATTACCAGAGAATTCTCTGTAACCTCGCATATCCTCTGCTCCTCGCATCCACCTTCGTGGTGGCTGCCGGTTCGCTGATTCTGCACTGGGATCCCGGTCGGGTCAGCCCGCTCTTCCTGGTGGGCACTCTGCTTTACCTGACCGCCCTCGAGAGGCTGATCCCGCACCGGCGCGACTGGCACCCCAGCAGGACGGAGTGGCGCTGGTACGGCGTCTACTTCCTCCTCACCATGGCCGGCAGCGCCTTGGCGCAGCTCGGGGTGACGACCGCGGTCGGGAGGATCTCGCCGGCGGATCCGGTGCTCCCACTATGGGCCGAGATCCCGGCCGCCCTGCTGAGCGGTTCGCTGGCCAGCTACCTGGTACACCGGCTGGGCCACACCAACCCGCTGCTGTGGCGGCTGCACGGTGTGCACCACGTACCGCAGAAGGTCAACGTCGCGAACAACGGCGTCAACCATGTCCTGGACATCGCCCTCGCCCAGGGCGCCGTCCAACTCACCCTGGCTCTCGCCGGATTCTCGCGTGAGTCCGTGCTCGCCACGGGGCTGTTCGTGGCCGCGCAGGGCTACTTCGTCCACGCCAACATCGACGTACGCATCGGCCGGCTCAACCACGTCCTGGCGAGCCCCGAGCAGCACCGCCTGCACCACAGCACGGATCTGTCCGAGGCAGGCCACTACGGCTCCGACCTTTCGTGCTGGGACCACCTCTTCGGAAGTTTCACCTGGCGGTCGGGCCGTGAGCCGGCCGCGGTCGGTCTCGGCGATCCCACTTCCTTTCCCGGAACCGGCGAGATCCTCGGGAGCCTTCTCCACCCGTGGCGCCGTGCGAAGAGGCCCGGAGGCGAAAGCGTCTGACCCCGGGCCCCTGGCCCTGCACCACTGACTTCGGCGCTGCCCTCCCGGCAGCGCGACCACCTGATGAGGAGTGTGCGAACTTGGCTGACGCGATCAATGACGCTTCTACGGGCAAAGTCGCGATCATCGGTATCGGCTGCCGCTTTCCCGGCGAAGCATCGGACCACCGGGCCTTCTGGCAGAACCTGCTGGACGGCAAGGACTGCGTCACCCCCACGCCCGCGGACCGCTACGACGTCACCACCCTCAAGAGCCGCTACCGGGACAAGCCCGGTCGCCTGGCTGGCGGCAGGGGCGGCTACATCGACGGTTTCGACGAGTTCGAACCGGCCTTCTTCGGCATCAGCCCCCGCGAGGCCGACCACATGGACCCCCAGCAGCGCAAGCTCCTGGAAGTGGCCTGGGAGGCGCTGGAGGACGGCGGTCAACGGCCCGCCGAGCTGGCAGGCAGCGACACCGCCGTCTACGTCGGTGCGTTCACGCTCGACTACAAGATCCTGCAGTTCGCCGATCTCGGCTTCGGGACGCTCGCCGCTCACACCGCGACCGGCACGATGATGACGATGGTGTCGAACCGGATCTCGCACTCCTTCGACTTCCGCGGCCCCAGCCTCTCGGTCGACACCGCGTGCAGTTCGTCCCTGGTGGCTGTCCATCTGGCGTGCCAGAGCCTGAACAGGGGAGAGAGCGGTCTCGCACTCGCGGGCGGGGTGCTGCTGCACATGGCACCGCAGTACACCATCGCGGAGACGAAGGGCGGATTCCTGTCGCCCGAGGGGCGTTCCCGCACATTCGACGCCTCGGCCGACGGCTACGTGCGTGCCGAGGGGGTCGGCCTGGTCGTGCTCAAGCGGCTGGAGGACGCACTGCGGGACGGGGATCCGATCCATGCGGTGATCGTCGGCAGCGGGGTCAACCAGGACGGCCGGACCAACGGCATAACCGTCCCCAACGGGGAGGCCCAGGTCTCACTCGTGCGACGGGTCTGCGCCGAGGCCGGCATCACCCCCGGTGATCTGCAGTACATGGAGGCCCACGGCACCTCGACGCCCGTGGGTGACCCGATCGAGGCCAACGCCCTGTCCCGTGCACTCGCCATCGGGCGCGCCCCCGGCGCCGCCTGCTACGTCGGCTCGGTGAAGGCGAACATCGGGCACACGGAATCGGCTGCCGGGATCGCCGGGCTGATCAAGACCGCCCTGGCCCTGAAGCACCGCCGGATCCCGCCCCACATCAACCTCGAAAGGATCAACCCCGCCATCGACCGCGGTACCTCGCCGTACGACATCCCCACCCGGGTGACGGACTGGCCCGAGCACGAGGGGCCGGCGCGCGCCGGGGTGAACGCCTTCGGCTTCGGCGGCACCAACGCCCATGCAGTCCTGGAGGAGGCACCCGCGCGCACGGCGCACACGGCGTCCTCCCCGCACCCCCAGCACTTCCGGCCGCAGGAGCGGAGCTGGAGCATTCTTCCCCTGACCACGCGTCACCCGGACGCCCTCCCGCAGATGGCGGAAGGCATCAGGCGCGAGCTCGCCGCAGGGCACGGACCCGCGGTCGCCCTGGACGACCTCGGTCACACGCTCGCCCACCGGCGTCAGCACCTCGAATCGCGTCTCTCCGTCGTCTACTCCTCCAAGGAGTCCCTGGACGAGGCGCTGGACACGTATCTGCGGGGCGAACCGCATCCCCGGGTGGTGCAGGGGCGACAGCTGGACGCCCCGGACCGGCGACTGGTCTGGGTGTTCACCGGCATGGGCCCGCAATGGTGGGCCATGGGGCGCGGGCTGCTGGCGAGCGAACCCGTCTTCCGGGACGCGGTCACCGCGTGCGACCGGGAGATCCGGAAGATCGTGGGATGGTCGCTCATGGACGAGATGGCGGCCGACGAGAGCCGGTCGCGGATGGCGGAGACCTGGCTCGCGCAGCCGGCCAACTTCGCTGTGCAGATCGGTCTGGCGGCGCTGTGGCGTTCGTACGGCATCCGCCCCGACGCAGTGGTGGGGCACAGCACCGGAGAGATCGCCGCCTTCTACGAGGCAGGCGTCTACTCGCTGGAGGACGCCGTCAGGATCGCCGTCCACCGCAGCCGCCTCCAGCACACCCTGTCCGGAACGGGCACCATGCTCGCCGTCGGCCTGCCCGAGGACGAGGCCGATCGCCGGGTCCGCCCCTACGGGGACCGGATCTCGGTGGCGGCCGTCAACAGCCCCACCTCGGTCACCCTGGCCGGGGACGGAACGGCGCTGGCCGCGCTGGCCGACGAGTTACGTAGCGAACAGGTCTTCGCCAAGTTCCTTGCGGTGGAGGTCCCTTACCACAGCGCGGCGATGGATCACATCAAGGACGAGCTGCTCACCGCGCTGGCAGACATCGATCCCCGTCCGGCGACGGTTCCGGTCCACCTCACGGGCCAGGAGGGCGTCGCCGAGCACGTCGAGCTGGACGCCGGTTACTGGTGGAAGAACGTCCGCGACCGGGTGCGCTTCCAGGCGGCCGTGGACCGGCTCGCCGACGACGGCCACCGGCTGTTCCTCGAGATCGGCCCCCACCCGGTCCTCGGACACGCCATCCGCGAATGCCTGGAGGCCAAGGGGCGCACGGGCGTCTCCGTGCCGTCGGTGCGTCGCGAGGAGGACGAACCCGAGCGCTTCGCCGTGTCCCTGGCGACACTGAACACCCTCGGGCTCGGCGTCGCATGGGACGTACTCCAACCCGTCGGTGAGACGGTCCCGCTGCCCCGCTACCCCTGGCGTCGCGACCGCCACTGGACGGAGCCGGGGGCCGTCGCACAGATCCGTCTCGGTCTGCTCGACCACCCCCTGCTGGGCCGCCGCACGGACCACACCGAACCGACCTGGCAGGCCCGGCTCGACACCGAGAGGCTGCCCTACCTCGCCGATCACCGCATTCAGGAATCCGTCGTGTTTCCCGCGGCCGGCTACCTGGAGATGGCCGCACAGGCCGTGCGGGAGCTGACCGGGGGCACGGACGTCGTGCTGGCCGACATCGATCTGCGCAAGGCGCTCTTCCTGGCCGAGGACGACGTCCGCACCGTCCACCTCTCCGTGTCGCTGGAGGACGGCGGCTTCGTCGTCGCGTCCGCGGCGGCCGGGCCCGAGGCGGAGCGGGTCGTGCACGCGAGCGGGGTGGTCCGTACCGCGCAGCGCCGCTCCGCCGGGCCGGCGCTGAACGCCGGCCCGATCAGGGAACGGAGTCGGCGCCGGCTGGACAACCAGGAGTGCTACGCCGTACTGGCCGCCCTGGGCTACCAGTACGGCCCGGCCTTCCAGGCCATCGAGGAGGTCTGGATCGGCACCGACGAGGTCCTGGCGCGGATCAGCCCGCCCGCGGTGATCGGGGACGGGGCGGCAGGCCACCACCTCCACCCGGTGCTGCTGGACGCCTGCTTCCAGGCTCTGCTGACGCCGCAGATCCTGGCCGGGGAGACGTCGTCACCGGGCACCGGCATCCGGTTGCCGCTGTCGCTGGAGGAGATGAGCGTTTCCCCCGTCGGCAACCAGCCCTTGTGGGTGCACGGCACGGTACGCCGCCACGACGGGGACGAACTGGTCGGCGACCTCGCACTGTACGCCGAGGACGGGGCGGCGCTGGGCCACATGCGCGGTTTCCGGGCGGCGGACGTGGAGAAGGCCTCGGGGGCCGTCTCCCGGAGCACCGTTGACTCCTGGCTCGCGGAACCCGTCTGGATCGACCGCCCGTGGGCGGCGGCCGCAGAGGGAGGGGCGCAGGGTCCCGGCGCGAAAGAGCCGCAGGAGTGGCTGGTCCTGGCGGACAACGGGGGAGTCGGGGACGCGTTCGCCGAGCTGGTGACCGCGCGCGGTGATCGCTGCCGCACCGTAAGAGTGGACGACCACGACGACCCCGAGGATTCCGGTGACCGGGCGGCTGGGGCCGGGAAGTTATCCGGCGCACCGGACTGCGCCGCCCGGCTGGAACAGCTCTTCGCCGAGCTGGACCGGGACGGCGCGGCCTTCTGCGGGACCGTCGTGCATCTGTGGAACCTCGACCTGCCCGACATCGCCGGCTGCGAGCGGAAGGACCTGGCGCGGGCCGCGGACAGCGGCTCCTATTCTCTCGTCGCCCTCTCCAGGATCCTCCTCGCCCGGCAGACCGGCGGCCGCCTGCACGTGGTCACCCGCGGCGCCCAGCCCGTGTCACCGGGGGAAGGGGCCGAACCGCTCGGGGCGCCCGCCTGGGGTGTGACGCGGGTTCTCCGGCACCAGGAACTGGCCGGTCACCGCGGCAAACTGGTCGACCTCGACCCCGCACAGGAGCCAGGCGCAGCCGGAATCCGCGCGGATGCCCAGGCACTGCTGCGCGAGTTCCTGAGCGACGACGAGGAGGAGATCGGGCTGCGCGGGGGCCGCCGTGCGACCAGCCGCCTCCAGCCGGCCGAGGGGCTGACGAGGCCGCTGCCGCTGCGCCTGCGGGCGGACGGAAGCTATCTCGTCACCGGGGCGTTCGGGGCACTGGGCCGGCTGCTGTGCCGGACCCTGGTGAAGCGCGGGGCCCGTCGGCTCATCCTGATGAGCCGGACCCCCGTACCGGGGCGCGACACATGGCGGGCAACCGATCCGGCGACGGCGCAGGGCCGGGCCGTCGCCCTCCTCAGGGAGCTGGAGGCCGCCGGCGCACAGACGGTCCTGGCGCCGGTCGACGTAACGGACGAGCACGCGCTGACCGCCTGGCTCGACGAGTACCGGCGGGCCGGAGCGCCGCCCGTGCGCGGGGTGTTCCACCTGGCCGGCCAGGTGCGGGACAGGCTGGTCGCCGACATGGACCGCCCCACGTTCGACGCGGTGCTCGACCCGAAGGCTGTGGGGGCGTACCTGCTGGACAGGCACCTGCGGGACGAGCCACTCGAACACTTCGTGCTCTTCGCCTCGATCGCCTCGCTGCTGACGACCGCGGGCCAGACCAACTACGCCGCGGGCAACGCCTTTCTGGACGCGCTGGCCCACCGGCGGCGCGCGCAGGGCCTGCCGGCGCTGAGTCTTGACTGGGGCCCCTGGGCGACGGGAATGATCGAGGAACTGGGCCTGGTCGACCACTACCTCCACAGCCGGGGAATGAGCTCGCTGTCCCCGGAAGCCGGGATGACCGTCCTGGAACGCGTCATCGGACAGGACCGGGCGCAGCTGCTGGTCGCCACGGTCGTCGACTGGCAGACCTTCCTTGCCTGGTACGACTCCCCGCCGCCGCTGGTCACCGAATTGGCCGCGGCCGCTCAGGAACACACCGTGGAGGAGGGCGGCGGATTCCTTGACGCCTTCCGCGATGCCGGGGAGACGGAACGCCGTCGCCTGGTGACCGACCGGTTCACGGCGCTCACCGCCACGGTTCTCCGTACCGCGGCGCACGAGATCGACCCCGCGGCCGGGCTCACCGGGCTGGGGCTCGACTCGCTGCTCGCGATGGAGCTGCGCGCCAGGACGCAGGCCGATCTCGGAATCGCCCTGCCCGTGGTCGCCCTGCTGAGCGGCACCTCCGTCGGCGAACTGGCCGGCCGGCTGTACGACGGTCTGGCCGAACGGGTGGCAGCAGGCAGCGCGGGGGAGAGCGACTCGACGGCCGTCGAGGTGTTCACCGACGAGCTGAACCACCCCCTGACGCAGAACCAGAAGGCGCTCTGGTTCCTCAAACAGCTCAATCCCGACGGCTACGCGTACAACATCGGCGGCGCCGTGGAGGTGCGCGCCGAACTCGAACCCGACCTCATGTTCGAGGCGGTGCGCAGACTCATCGCGCGCCATCCAGCGCTGCGTGCCAACTTCCATCTGGAGGACGGCCTGCCGGTGCAGCGCACGACCTCCGGGACGGAGCCCGATCTCGGCCTGTTCGACGTCCAGGGACAGGGCTGGCAGGACATCCAGCGAACGATCATCCGCGAGTACCGCAAGCCGTACGACCTCGAACACGACCGGCTGGTGCGGTTCCGGCTGTTCAAACGCGGGCAGAGCCGCTGGATCATCATGAAGGCCGTCCACCACATCGTCTCGGACGCGATCTCGACGTTCACCTTCATCGAGGAACTGCTCGCCGTGTACGAGGCACTGAAGCAGGGCCGGGAACCCTCGCTGCCGCCGGTGGGCGCCAGGTACCTGGACTTCCTCAACCAGCAGAACCGGTTCCTGGCAGGCCGCGAGGCCGGCGGAATGCTCGAGTACTGGCGCTCCCACCTGCCCGCCGAGGTCCCGCTCCTGGACCTGCCGACCGACCGGCCGCGTCCAGCCGTGCAGACGCACAACGGCGCCTCGGAGTTCTTCGTCCTCGATGCCGAGCTCAGCGCCCGGGTCCACACGCTGGCGCAGGAACACGGCGTGACGCCGTTCATGGTGCTGCTGAGCGCCTACTACGTCCTGCTGCACCGCTACTCCGGCCAGGACCACGTCATCGTCGGCAGCCCGGTGACCGGCCGTACCCACCAGGAGTTCGCCCCGGTCTACGGCTACTTCGTCAATCCGCTGCCGCTGCACGCCGACCTGTCCACGGGCCCCACGGTCGCGGAGTTGTTGGAGCAGGTCCGCAGGACAGTCCTGAACGGCCTGGACAACCAGGAGTACCCGTTCGTCCTGCTGGTCGAGGAGCTGGGCCTCCAGCACGATCCCAGCCGCTCGGCCGTGTTCCAGGCGATGTTCATCCTGCTCACCCACAAGGTGGCCACCGAACAGTACGGATACCGGCTGGAGTACATCGAACTCCCCGAAGAGGAAGGGCAGTTCGACATCACACTGTCGGTCTACGAGGACGAGGCGGAGGGGCGCTTTCACTGCGTCCTCAAGTACAACACCGACCTCTTCCTGCCCCGGACCGTCCGCCGCATGGCCACGCACTACGTCCACCTGCTCGACAGCATGACGAGGGCGCCCGCGGAACTGCCCACCCCGAGGCTGGAGATGCTCGGTACCCAGGAGCGCGAGCAGCTGGTCACCGAGTGGAGTGGAGCCTCCCGGTTGCCGGCCGTAGCCGGGCGGCAACCGGGCCGGGACCGGCCGGTCCACCACCTGATCGGAGACATCGCCGCCGCATACCCCCAGGCCGTCGCCGTCTCCGTGCCGGCCCTGTGGGGCGCCACGGCACACCTGACGTACGGAGAGCTCGACCGCAGGGCGAACGCCAGGGCCAGGCGGCTGCGCGAGCTGGGGGTGATGCCGGGTTCCGTCGTGGGGGTGTGCCTCGACAAGTCGCCGGAACTGGTCGTCACCCTCCTCGCGGTGCTCAGGGCGGGAGGCGCCTACCTGCCGGTGCACCCCGATCAGCCCGCCGACCGCGTCGCCCACGTACTGGGCATCGCTGAGGCCGCCCTCGTCGTCGTCGACGACACACGTGCCGCGTGGGCCGAGGGCCTGCCGGCCACGGTGGTGACCCCGGCCGGGCTGCGCCCGGCGGAGACTGCGGGGCCGGCCCCGCAGGGTACGACCGACCTCGACTCACCCGCCTACGTCATCAACACCTCGGGATCCACCGGCCGCCCCAAGGCCGTACGGATCAGCCACCGCAGCCTCGCCTCCGCGTACCGGGCCTGGTTCGAGGAGTACCGCCTGGCGGACCGGGCACGTGTCCACCTCCAGATGGCGGAGCCCTCGTTCGACGTGTTCACCGGCGACCTGGTGCGCGCCCTGTGCTCGGGCGGCCGCCTGGTGCTGGCCGACCGGGACCTGATCTTCGACACAGCCCGGCTGTACCGCACGATGCGGACGGAACGGGTCGACTGCGCGGAGTTCGTACCCGCTGTCGTACGCGGTCTGATGGACCACTGCGAGCGTGAGGGCGAACGGCTCGACTTCATGAGCCTGCTGGTGGTCGGTTCCGATGCCTGGAAGGTGGCGGAGTACGAGCGGCTGCGCGGCCTGTGCGGTGCGGGCACCCGGGTGATCAACTCCTACGGCGTCACCGAGGCCACCATCGACAGCGCCTTCTTCGAGGGGCCGGCGGACGGCCTGGAACCCGGCATGATGGTGCCGATCGGCCGGCCGCTGGGGAACAGCACGCTCCATATCCTCGACGAGCACGGCGAACCGGTCCCGCCCGGCGTGCCGGGCGACCTGTGGATCGGCGGCGAGGGCGTCGCGATCGGGTACGCCGGGGACCCGGAGCAGACGGCGCAACGCTTCGTGACGTGGAACCTGAGCCGCGATCCGGGCGCCGCTCCGGTAAGGCTGTACCGGAGCGGTGACGTGGCGCGCTGGGACACGCACGGCCGGATGCACCTCCTCGGACGCAGCGACCACCAGGTCAAGCTGCGCGGTCACCGGATCGAGATCGCGGAGATCGAGTCGCATCTGACGGGCTGGCCGGGCCTCGCCCGCGCGGTGGTGGCCGTCCGCCCCGACGCCGCCGGGGACGCGACCCTCTGCGCCTACTGCGTGACGGAGCCGGGGGAGACGCTGGACCGGCGAGCCCTGCGCCGCCATCTCGCGGGAGCGGTGCCGGCCTTCATGGTGCCCTCCCATGTCGTCGAGCTGCCCGGGCTGCCGCTCACCCCGCACGGAAAGGTCGATGTCGCTGCGCTCCCGGTGCCGGCCGGCGCGGACCGGCAGCAGTCGTACGAAGCACCGGTGACCCTCTACGAACTCAGCATGGCCCGGTACTGGGAAGCGCTGCTCGGGATGGACAGGGTGGGACTCGGGGACGACTTCTTCGAATCCGGCGGAAGCTCGATCAAGCTGATCGAACTCCTCCACCACCTGCGGACGGAGTTCGGCATCGGCGTCCCCGTCAGCCGTCTGTACCAGGCCACGACCCTGCACGGCATGGCCGCGGCCGTGGAGGACCTCGTCAACAGCACGACGTCCGAGGAACTTCCCTACCTGACCTTCAACCCCGGGCCGGGGCAGCCCGTCTTCTGCTTCCCCCCGGCGGGTGGCCACGCGCTCGTCTACCGCGGTTTCGCGGCGCAGCTCAGCCAGTACCGGATCGTCGCGTTCAACTATGTGCCGGGTGATGACAAGGTGGCCCGCTACGCGGACCTGGTGGAGTCCGCCTGGTCCGAGGGCCCGTGCCGGCTGCTCGGATACTCGCTGGGTGGCAACCTCGCGTTCGAGGTGGCCAAGGAACTCGAATCACGTGGGCGCGAGGTATCTCACGTCGTGGTGCTGGACTCCCGCCGCATCCTGGAGACGTACGAGCCGGGCGAGGAGGGCGTCAGGACCTTCGAGGCGGAGCTGGGCCGTCATCTGTACCAGCACACCGGTTCCGAGATCGTCGCCAAGACGGTACTCGAACACGCGGCCGAGTATCTGGGATTCTGCGGCAGAACCCCCAACACCGGGACGGTGGCGGCCTCGGTCGGCGTCGTGACCGACGAGGAGAAAGCAGGTCTCTACGCCGTCGGCGCCCCGGGCGCCTGGCACGGCAGCTCCACCGGCGGCACCCACGTTTTGCGGGGCTCCGGCACCCACGCCGACATGCTCGACCCCAAACACCTCCCGCGCAACGCCGCCCTGGTACGCGCCCTTCTCACGGGGGAGGCGGACCATGCCGGATGAGGACGTCTGGGACAGCCGGCACCGGGCGCCCGGCAGCACGCCCCGCGTCATCGTCATCGGCGCGGGCATCGCCGGCCTGTCCACCGGCTGCTACGCGCAGATGAGCGGGATGCGGACCCGCATCTTCGAGAAGCACGTACTGCCCGGCGGATGCTGTACCGCCTGGTCCCGCGACGGCTATCTCTTCGACTACTGCATCGAGTGGCTGATCGGCACCGCCGCGGGCAACGACGCCAACCAGGTCTGGCGTGAACTGGGCGCGCTCGACGGCAAGACGGTCAGGAACTTCGACCTGTTCAACAAGGTCGTCGACGAGGGCGGCCGCTCGGTGACCTTCTGGAACGATCCGGCACGCCTGGAGGAACACCTGCTGCGCGTCTCGCCCGCCGACGCACGGCTGATCCGTTCCTTCTGCCGTGACCTGAGGCGGTTCACGGAGATCGAGCTCTATCCGTTCCTGACCGCGCCCGCCCTGCGGACCCTACGGGAGAGGGCGGCCACGCTGCGCACCGTACTGCCGGCGTTCCGCCTGTTCTGGCGCACCGCGGCCACACCGATGCACCGGTTCGCGGACCGGTTCGAGGACCCGCTGCTGCGCAGAGCCTTCCGGAACATCTTCTTCCAGGATCCCGAAGGCTTCCCCCTGCTCCCGTACCTGTTCAACATGGCCAGCGCCTACCACGGCAACGCGGGCTTCCCGCAGGGCGGTTCGCTCGGCCTGGCCCGGTCGGTCGAGGAGCGGTACACCGGACTCGGCGGGACGGTGACCTACCGCGCCCGCACCGAGAAGGTACTGGTGGACAACGGCCGGGCCATCGGCATCGAGCTCCGCAACGGCAGGAGGTACTACGCCGAGCACATCGTGTCGGCCTGCGACGGGCACACCACGATCTACGAGCTGCTGGGAGGCAGATACACCGGCGCGAGGGTCGACAAGCTCTACACCGACCTGCTGGAACGTCCCGGAACGCTGTTTCCCGCCGTGGTCTCCGCCTTCGTCGGCGTCCAGGGCGGTCTTCCCGCCGAGGACGCCCACAGCACCACGTATCTGCTCCCGCCGGCCGCGGCCGCCGAACTGCCCGGTGCGCTCCAGAGCAGCCTGGTGGTCCAGCTGCGCTCGCGCTACTCGGACGGCTTCGCCCCGCCCGGAAAGTCGGTGGTCCACTGCACCTACTTCAGCGACTACACCTACTGGAAGGCGCTGCGCCACAGCGACCGCAAGGCCTACTGGGCACGGAAGCGCGAGGTGGCCGCCTTCGTACGGCGGTTCCTGGAGCGGCTCTGGCCGGGCACGGCCGAGCGGATCGACCTGGTGGACGTGGCCTCGCCGGCGACGACCCGGCGCTACACCGGGAACCACAACGGCTCGATCCTGGCGTGGAAGGCGTTCTCCGACGCCGACGACGTGTCCGCCGACCTGGTCGGCAAGGACCGGATGCGGCTGCCCGGACTCAGCGGGTTCTCCATGGCCGGCCAATGGGTCGGCATGGGCGGTCTGATCCGCGCCGCGTCCACCGGCCGCTTCGCCACCCAGTACCTGTGCGAAGAGCTGGGCCTCCCGTTCAGGGCATGGGAGAGCGGCGGCACCACTCCCTGGCACCCGGGCAGACTGGGGCAGCTGCCTCAGCTCGACCGATGGTCCTCCAGGGAGGGAACCGGCACGTGACGACAGAGAGGAGCAGCCCCGTGGCGCGGGCGCCGCGCGACAGGCAAACCATGATCATTATCGGCGCCGGGCTCGGCGGTCTCTCCACCGGCTGCTACGCGCAGATGAACGGCTACCGGTCCCAGGTGCTCGAGATGCACGAGATCCCGGGAGGCTGCTGCACCGCATGGGAACGCGGCGACTTCACCCTGGACGCCTGTGTCAGCTGGATGCTCGGCAGCGGCCCCGGCAACGAGATGCACCAGATCTGGCTGGAGCTCGGCGCGTTGCAGGGCAAGGAGGTACGCCACTTCGACGTGTTCAACATCGTGCGGGGACAGGACGGCAGAGCGGTCTACTTCTACTCCGACCCGGACCGGCTGCAGGACCATCTCACCGAGCTCTCACCCGCGGACGCGAAACAGATCAGGGAGTTCTGCCGCCAACTGCGCTCCTTCCGCAAGGCGCTGGCGGTCTACCCCTTCCTCAAACCCGTGGGGCTGATGGGGCGTGTGGAGCGATGGCGCATGCTGGCGTCGTTCATCCCGTACTTCAACGCGGTGCGCAAGTCGATCTCGGTGCTGATGTCGGACTACTCGGCCCGGTTCAAGGACCCGCTGCTGCGTGAGGCGTTCAACTTCGTCCTCTACGAGAAACACCCGGCGTTCCCCGTACTGCCGACCCACTTCCAGCTCGCCTCGCACGCCAACCTGTCGGCGGGTGTCCCCGAAGGCGGGTCGCTCGGTCTCGCCGAGTCGATCGAGCAGCGCTACCGGCGGCTCGGTGGCCAGGTCACGTACAACACCAAGGTCGAGGAGGTCCTCATCGAGGACGACCGGGCGGTCGGCGTCCGCCTCAGCGACGGCCGGGAACTGCGCGCGGACATCATCGTGTCCGCCTGCGACGGTCCCACCACGATGATGAAGCTGCTGGGAGGCCGCTATCTCAACGACGCCTACCGGCGGCTGTACACCGAGACCATCAACGAACCGGGCATGGTGTTCCCCGGCTACTTCACTCTCTTCCTGGGACTCAAGCGGCCCTTCCCCGAGGGCGCCCCGTGCACGACGCATCTGCTGAGCGAGGCTCAGGCGGCCGAACTGACCGGCATCCGCCATCGGAGCATCAACGTCCAGTTCCGCAGCCGCCACTATCCGGAGCTCTCGCCCAGCGGGACGACCATCGTCTACGCCACCTATTTCTGCGACATCGCCCCCTGGCGCGCCCTGGACGAAGGCCCGGAGCGGATCACCCGGAGCCGCGGTGGCCAGGAGCTCCACACGCTTCCCGTGCGGCACGGCCGCGGCTACTACGCGGCCAAACGGCGGGCGCGCACGGCGCTCGTGGAGTTCCTGGAGGAGCGATATCCGGGCCTTGAGGACGCCATCGCGGTACGCGACGTGTCGAGCCCGCTCACCCAGGTCCGGTACACGGGCAACCACGACGGGACGGTCCTGGGGTGGCAGCCGTTCGTGGAGAGTGGCGAAACCCTGGAGGAACTCGTCAAGAAGCACGGCCCCGGGCTCCCGGGCCTGGAGAACTTCTACCTGTCCGGCGTCTGGGCGACGACGGGCGGTCTGATCCGCGCGGCCGCGGCGGGCCGGCACGTCGTGCAGTTCGTCTGCCGTGACGACGGCAGGGCGTTCACCGCTTCCCTCGACGAGACCGGTCCGCCGCCGACCCATCGCGTCATTCCGGTCGGGGGGCGCCCCCCGGGCTCCGCCACGGCCCCGTTCGGCCTCACCGGTACGGAACAGGAGCAGAAGTGAAGATCAAGGAGTGGGTCGTCCGTGAGCATGTCGAGGGCGCTCCCGACGTCGACCGGATCTACGAGAAGATCGTCCGCGACATCGACGTGGACCTCGCACCGGACGAGATGCTGCTGAAGACGCTGTACGTCTCGGTCGATCCCTACCTCCAGGGCATCGCGCTGGACACCCCGCTGGGCCGGCACATGGGCGCCGACTCGGTCATGGAAGTGCTGGAGGCGGGCCCGAGGGCCGCGCACCGGCCGGGCGATCTGGTGCAGGGGTTCGGCGGCTGGCGCTCCCACCTGGTCAGCGCGGGCGAGGAATCGCTGTGGCAGACGGGAACCTTCCCGATGGTGTTCCCCGCCTTCCGCCGTCTCGACCCGTGCTGGTACGACGACGCGCTGCCCCTGGCGACGGCGCTGAGCGCGATGGGGGGTCCGGGCATGACCGCCTGGGGCACGCTCTCCACGTTCCTCGCCGCCGGGCCGGGGGACACCCTGGTGATCAGCGGTGCCTCCGGCGCGGTGGGGACACTGGTCGGCCAGCTGGCCCGGCTCGCGGGTGCCCGCGTGGTCGGCACGACGTCGAGTCCGCAGAAGGCGGAGTACCTGTCGCGGCTGGGGTTCGACGAGGTCGTCGTCTACCGGCAGGGCGACAGCGCCGAGAGCGTGCGCGAGGCGCTCACCCGGGCGGCTCCCGACGGCGTCGACCGCTACTTCGACAACCTCGGCGGTGCCGTGACCGACGTGGTCTTCTCCCTGCTCAATGTCGGCAGCCAGGTAGCGGTGTGCTGGCAGTGGGCGACCCAGGTCGGCCAGGACGTGGTGGGACCCCGGCTGCTGCCGTACATCATGTTCCCGCGCGCCACCGTGCGCGGGATCTTCTCACTGGAGTGGTTCACCGACGAGAACTGGCAGGCGCTCCATACCGAGCTCGGCGGCAGGGTCCGGCGGGGGGAGGTCGTCTGCGACCACACCCTCCACCACGGCTTCGACAGCATTCCCGCGGCCTACGGGAGCCTCTACCACGACCGGGGGACCAACCTGGGCAAGGTGCTGGTCGAGTTGTGAGGGGCGGGAAGGGGCCGGCCCGCCGAGCGGTTCCGGGCGCCCCGGCCCCAGCTCGCACGTGCCCGCAGGCCCTCTTTCCCCCTGCCCCGGCCCGGCCGTTTGCCCCGTCCGCTGTCCTGTCGAACGTGCACAGCCAGGAGGTACCGTGTCCCGTTCAGTCAGCACCGGCAACAGTGCTGGTCCCGAACCGCTGTTGGCCCCGCTCCACAGTATGGAGTTCGCCGCTCCGGGCCCGCCGCGGCTCACCGAGCTCACGGACGGGTCTCCGGCCTGGCTGGTCAGCCGGTATCCCGATGTCAGGCAGGTGCTCAGCGACAGCCGGTTCGGCCGCGCCGAGCTGTACGCGCCGGACGGGCCGTCCGTGTCCCAGGTGCCGGGGCTGGTCAACGACCCGGACCTGATGTTCAACCAGGACGGCCCCGGTCACCTGCGACTGCGCCGCACCATGCGTCGCGCGTTCACTCCGAGAGCCGTCGCCCGGTGGCAACCCTGGATCGCGGCGATCGTGGAGCAGCTGCTGGACGGACTGGCCGACAGCAACAGCGACGGCGACGGGCCGGTGGACATCGTCGCTGAGTTCACACTGCCGCTGCCGGTGGCCGTGATCAGCCGGCTGATGGGACTGGACGCGTCCGCGCGTGAGCGGATGCGTCACTGGAGCGATCATGCCTTCACGGACGGCTCCCGCTGCGGTGACGAGGTGGGCGCGGCCATGGCCGAGTTCTCCGCGTTCGGCGCGGAACTACTGGCCGCACGGCGACGCGAGCCCGGGGACGATCTGGTGAGCGGCCTGGTCCGGGCGGCCGACGAGGAGGGGGGCATCCCCGAGGCACAACTGGTCAGCCTGGTCTGCGGACTGGTGGTGGGGGGACACGACAGCACGATGACGATGCTCGGCAACTCGCTCCTCTACCTGCTCGCCGAGAGGCAGGAGGCCTGGCCGCGCCTCGCAGCCGCGGGGGAGTCGGCCGGAGCGGTGGCCGACCGGCTGCTCCACCTGATCCCTCTGGGCGACGACCGCGGGAGCACACGTCGCGCGACCGAGGGCGTCGAGGTCGGGGGTGTTCTGATCCCGGCCGGAGCGGTGGTCCTGGCGGACTGCGGCATGGCCAACCGCGACCCCGCCGTCTTCCCGGCAAGCACGGCGGACGACCTGTTCGCACCGCTGGAGGCCCCCACCCTGTCCTTCGGTGCCGGACCGCACTACTGCCTGGGCGCATGGCTGGCCCGGGTGGAACTCCAGCTGGCCCTGCACCGTCTGGCGGCCAGGTTCCCGGGGCTCCGGCTGGCACAGCCGCCGGACTCCGTCCACTGGCGGGTGGGGACCACCTCACGCAGCCCGGAGCGCCTTCTGGTGACCTGGCCCCGGAGGGAACCGGACCCGGTGGGCCCCGCGCCTTCCGGGAGCCTGAGCGGGGTCAGGCCGGGTGGACGAGGCCGGTGAGCGGGTGCGAAACGGTGTCCTGGGCGGGGCGGGACAGCTGGACAGCGGTGTGGAAATGGCCGTCCGTCTCCTTCCCGCGAGGGTCCTCGCCGGCCGCGGTCACCGATTCGATGGCGAACTGCCGCTCCTCGGGACTGGTGAAGCGGCGCTGGACGAAAGTGAGGGGGGCCGCATTCTCCGTGATCAGTCCGAAGGAGTCCAGGCACTCCGTGATGGGCTGATAGGAGCTGGTGCGCAGCACCAACGCCGCTACCCACACGGGAGCTTCGGCCGATTCGAGAAGTGGCCGGAAGGTGCGCGACGACAAGAAGCTGGCCCCGCCGGTGACAGTGATCAGACGGATGCGCCGCGCCGCGCGCAGGAGGGCGGCGGACGGCGGCGCAACCTCCAGATTCTCGCCGAAGGCCTCGTCCAGCAGGCCCACCCGGCGTGCGTAGGCGACGGCGTTGGGTGCCGCGTCGAGGCCGAACACGGGGACCGCGTCCGGGCGGCGTCGGGACCGGTAGAAGTCGCGGTCCCAGGAGGCCAGTTCGCTGGTGGTCATGGCTGATGCCCTGGGCGAGGTGTAGTGGTCGTACAGGTCGTCCAGCGTCAGATCGTGGTTCAGCAGGGCCGCGTTGATGCCGTAGGAGCAACAGAGGTCCAGCACCGCTCCGGCCTCAGCCGCGCACACACCGGTCGCGATCAGCCGGCGGTGGATTTGCTGGGCATGGTGCGGGGTCCGGTAGCCCAGTTGCTGGAAGGTGCGGAAGAAGGCCCGGGGATCGGGCCGGTCGTAGATCTCGTCGAAGGGCGTCATCGACTCCTGGGCCTCGGCCGCCGCATTTCCCGGCTCGGCGCCTGCCCCCTTCTCGTGATCGTCGCCCGCTTCGCCCGATGTCTGAACCGTCACACGCACTCCTCTGTCGGCCTGCCCTGCCCGCCGTCGTCCCGGTCAGCATCGGTCCGAACCAGAAGGAACGGAACAGGCACGGACAGGAACCGGCCAGCCGCCGGGCGATCAGGCTTGTGTCCCGGCGCAGACGGCGCAGAGTCGGCCCCGACGGCCGGACATGCCGGACGTGCTGGACGTCAACACGCCTGCTCCGGGAGGGATGACGGGCTCGCCCGTCTGCGGATCCATACTGTGTCAACATCAACTCCTGCCCGTAGAGGATGTGTTCGTCCCGGTGACATCACGTGTAGCCCCGATCCGGCCATTGCCCGAGCTGCTCCGGGAACATGCGCGGCGCCTCCGCTCCAAGGTCGCGTTCCAGGACTCCACGTCGCGTGTGACCTATGAGGAGTTGGAACTGCGGACCGGCCGGCTGGCCGGCCATCTGGCCGGACTCGGGCTGCGGCACGGTGAGCGGGTGGCGGTCCTTCTCGGTAATCGCGTCGAAGCGGTGGAGAGCGTTCTCGCTGTCACCAGAGCGGGCGCGGTCGGTGTGCCGATGGACTCACGGAGCACGCGTGCGGAGCTGGCTCACATGCTGGACGACAGCGGAGCCCGGGTCGTCATCACCGACCGTTCTCATCTGGGCCTGCTGCGGCTGCTCCTGCCGGAGCGCCCGTACCTGACTGTGGTGCTCGTCGAGGCGGGGGGCGGTGACGCCGACGTCCTGGCGGATACGGCCGGCACGTTCTCTTATGAGGACATGGCCGCTACCGAGCCGCCGGTGCCCGCTCCGGACGACCTCGGGCTCGATGAGGTGGCATGGCTGCTCTACACCTCCGGTTCGACCGGTAAGCCCAAGGGTGTGCTGTCCACACAGCGCAACCGTTTGTCGTCGGTGGCTTCCGGTTTCGTCGCCGTCCTTGGTATGTCGGCCGGCGACCGGCTGCTCTGGCCGCTGCCCCTGCACCACGCGATGGGCCAGATCCTGTGTGTCGTCGGGGTGGCCGCGACCGGAGCGTCTGCTGTGATCCTGCCGCGGTTCTCCGTGGCGGACGTGCTGGGTGAACTGCGCCGGACGGACGACCCGTTCACTTTGCTGGCCGGTGTGCCGACGACGTACGGCAAGCTCCTTGACGCCGTGGGTGCCGAGCGGCTGGGGGCTCCCGCGCTCCGTGGCTGTGTCAGTGGGGGTGCGGCTGCCGGGTCTGTTTTCCGGGGGGTCTTCGAGGAGACCTGTCGGGTTCCGTTTTTTGAGCATTACGGGAGTACCGAAGCGGGGGCCGTCACGATGCCGGTACCGGGTGAGGCCCGGCCGGGGGGTTCGTGTGGCCGTGTGCTGCCTGGCACCCGGGTGCGTATCGGCGACGGCAGCGCGAGCGGCGGTGAAGCGTCGGGTGAGGGTGAGGGTGAGTTGTGGGTTGGGGGGCCCGGTGTCATGGCCGGATATCACGGCCGGCCCGATGACACTGCCGAGGTCCTGCGTGACGGGTGGTACCGCACCGGTGACCTCGCCCGGATCGATGCCGGCGGTGAGCTCAC
Organism: Streptomyces sp. NBC_01260; assembly: GCF_036226405.1. Lineage (NCBI taxonomy): Bacteria > Bacillati > Actinomycetota > Actinomycetes > Kitasatosporales > Streptomycetaceae > Streptomyces > Streptomyces sp. NBC_01260. The sequence continues at coordinate 8,840,956 of NZ_CP108464.1, forward strand.
CATCACGGGCCGGGTCAGTGAGCTGATCATTCGTGCCGGTGAGAACGTCCACCCCGGTGAGGTGGAGGGGGTACTGCTGTCGCTGGCGGGCATCAAGGACGCTGCTGTGACCGGCCGACCTGATGAGGTACTCGGTGAGGTGCCGGTCGCCTACCTGGTCCCGGTGAAGGCCGGTGCACTCGACAGGAGGGCGGTCCTCGCTGCTTGCCGGGAGCAGTTGTCGCCGTTCAAGGTCCCTGCCGCCCTCTATGAGGTGGACGGGATCCCGCGTACCGCCTCGGGGAAGGCCAAGCGGTACGTGCTCGCCGACCTGCCGGCGAGGCTCCTGGAAGCCGAAGCCGAAGCCGAAGCCGAAGCCGAAGCCGAAGCCGAAGCCGAAGCCGAAGCCGAAGCCGAAGCCGAAGCCGAAGCCGAAGCCGAAGCCGAAGCCGAAGCCGAAGCCGAAGCCGCCTCGCCCGCAGGGCTGGGCTCGGTGGATCTGCCGGCTCTGGTGCGGGGTGAGGTCGCCGCCGTACTGGGGTGCGCCGTCGATGAGGTGGAGCCGGGGACCGCGTTCCGTGATCTGGGTCTTGACTCGTTGACGTCGACCGTACTGTCCAACCGTCTGTCGGCGGTAACCGGTCTCTCTCTGTCCGAGGCCGCCGCCTTCGATTTTCCCACCACGACGGAGATGGCCGCCCACCTCCGGGCGCGGCTCACCGGCGAGCCGGCCGGTGAGGCGTCCACCCGCCCGGACGGAGCCGGCATGGATGACGACCCCGTGGTGATCGTCGGGATGGCGTGCCGTTTCCCTGGCGGTGTGGAGTCCCCGGAGGATCTGTGGCGGCTGGTCGATGAGGGTGTCGATGCCATCACGCCGTTCCCTGCCGACCGGGGATGGGACATCGACGGGCTGTTCGACCCGGATCCTGGACGGGCGGGCCGGACGTACGTACGCGAGGGCGGCTTCCTGTCCGGGGTGGACCGCTTCGATCCGGCGTTCTTCGGTATCTCGCCCCGCGAGGCTTTGGCGATGGATCCGCAGCACCGGCTGCTCCTCGAAGTCGCCTGGGAGGCCTTCGAGCATGCCGGAATCGACCCCGGCACGGTGCGCGGGACACGTACAGGTGTCTATGCCGGGCTCATGTACAGCGATTACGCCGGCCGGTTCGCCCGTACTCCGGAGCAGGTCGAGGGTTATCTCGGTATCGGGAACGCGGGCAGTGTCGCTTCCGGCCGTATCGCTTACACCCTGGGCCTGGAAGGGCCGGCGATCACTGTGGACACGGCGTGTTCGTCGTCGTTGGTGGCCCTGCACCTGGCGGCTCAGGCGCTGCGCAGGGGTGAGTGTTCGCTCGCGCTGGCCGGTGGTGTCACGGTGATGTCGGGGCCCAACTCTTTTGTGGAGTTCAGCAGGCAGCGCGCGCTGGCGCCCGACGGCCGCTGCAAGGCGTTCGCCGCGTCGGCGGACGGCACCGGGTGGGCCGAGGGTGCGGGAATGCTGCTGGTGACCCGGCTGTCCGAGGCGCGGCTGGCCGGGTACCGGGTGCTGGCTGTGGTGCGTGGTTCCGCGGTGAATCAGGACGGTGCGAGCAATGGCCTGACCGCGCCGCACGGGCCGGCGCAGCAGCGGGTGATCCGTCAGGCTCTGTCCGACGCGCGGCTGGAGCCCGGGGAGATCGACGCGGTGGAGGCGCATGGCACGGGCACCCGGCTCGGTGACGTCATCGAGGCGGAGGCATTCCTGGCGGCCTACGGGCGGGCCGGGGAGCGGGAGAGCCCGTTGTGGCTGGGCTCGGTCAAGTCGAACTTCGGGCATACGCAGGCCGCGGCGGGTATGGCCGGTGTGATGAAGATGGTCCAGGCGATGGAGCACGGTGTGCTGCCCCGTACGCTGCACGCCGATGAGCCGACGCCGAGGGTGGACTGGTCCTCGGGTGCGGTGTCGCTGCTGACCCGGGCGGTGCCGTGGCCCCGGACCGGCCGGCCCAGGCGGGCGGGTGTGTCGTCCTTCGGGATCAGCGGGACCAATGCGCATGTGGTATTGGAGCAGGCGCCCGGGGCGGACCGGTGTGCCCCGGGCGGCCGCTCCACGGTGGTGGGGGAGGCCGTGACGGCAGCAACAGCCGTGGCGTTCCCGGTGTCGGCCAGGAGCGCCGCGGGGCTTCGGGCACAGGCCCGACGGCTGCACGACGAAGTGGGTGCGCGCCCTGGAACGAGCCTGCTGGATTTCGGGTTCTCGCTGGCCACGACCCGCGCGGCCTTCGAGTACCGCGCGGGGGTGGTGGCCGGTGACCGGGAGGAGTTGCTCGCTTGCCTCGATGCGGTGGCCGAAGGGCAGCAGCGGCCGGGGGTGAGTACGAGCGGTCCCCGCCCGGCGGGCCCGGTCGTCTTCCTGTTCACCGGCCAGGGCAGCCAGCGTGCCGGTATGGGCCGGGAACTGTATGAGACGTATCCCGTCTACGCCCGTTCCTTTGACGAGACCTGCGCGCTGCTGGATCCGCTCCTGCCGAAGCCGCTGCGGGAGGTGGTGTTCGCGGACGCGGGAGCCGAGGGACCGGAGGAGAGCGGGCTTCTGCATTCGACGCGGTTCGCGCAGCCCGCGCTCTTCGCCCTGGAAGTGGCCCTGTTCCGGCTGCTGGAGTCCTGGGGTGTACGCCCGGACATGGTGGCGGGGCATTCCGTCGGCGAGGTTGCGGCGGCACACGCCGCCGGGGTGCTGTCCCTCGCCGACGCCTGCGCGCTGGTGGCGGCACGGGGCCGTCTGATGGACGAACTTCCTTCGGGCGGGGCGATGGCCGCCGTACAGGCCGACGAGAACGAGATCGCCGCGTTCCTCGCCGGCAGGGAGCAGGAGGTGGACATCGCGGCCCTGAACGGCCGCTCGGTCGTCGTCTCGGGTGACGAACCGGCGGTGCTGGAGGCCATGGCGTACTGGCGCGGACAGGGCCGCGGGACCACGCGGCTGAGGGTGAGTCACGCGTTCCACTCCGCGCGCATGGAACCCATGCTCGACGCGTTCGCCGCGGTGGCGCGGGGGATCACCTACTCCCCGCCCCTGCTTCCCCTGGTGAGCGCGGTGGCGGACCGGTCGGCCACGGACGCGGAGCTGTGCTCGCCCGGCCACTGGGTGGACCACGTACGTCGCCCGGTCCGCTTCGCCGACTCGGTGCGGTTTCTGCGGGAGCGCGGCGCGACCCACTATGTGGAGCTCGGCCCGGACGGTGTGCTCTCGGGCATGGCACGGGACTGCCTGTCCGGCGCGCACGCGCCTGCGCCGGTGACGGACGGTGCCGCGCCTGCGCCCCTGGTCGTCCCGACGCTGCGCGGGACCCGGCCGGAAGCCGAGGCGCTGCTCACCGCCGTCGCCGCACTGCACGCCCACGGTGTGAGCATCGACTGGCGTGCCGTCTTCGCGGGACGTGGTGCACGGCGTACGGAACTGCCCAGGTATGCGTTCCAGCGTGGGCGGTACTGGCTGGAGGCGGACCGGCTGGAGGCGGACCGGCCGCAAGCCGTGGCGGAGCCGGATGCGGTGCCTCATCCGTTTTTGCGCTCTGCCACGTCGACGGCGGACGACGGCGGTCTGCTGCTGAGCGGTCTGCTGTCACTGCGTGACCATCCCTGGCTGGCCGACCACGCGGTGCTGGGCGCCGTGCTGCTGCCCGCGACGGCATTCGTCGACATGGCGGTGCACGCGGGAGGCCGGGTGGGGGCCGCTGTGCTGGAGGAACTCACTCTGACGGCGCCGCTGTCGTTGTCGTGGGAGGAAACGGTCGAGTTGCAGGTGAAGGTGGCGCGGGCGGAGGCGGGTGGGCGGCGGTCCGTGGTCTTTTACGCGCGGCCGCGCACTTCCGGGCAGGAGGGGTCCTGGAGCCGCCACGCGTCCGGGATCCTCGCGTCCCAGGAGCCGGCGGAGCCCGTGGTCGTGTCCGGTCCGTGGCCGCCTTCGGGCGCCGTCCCGCTGGCGCTCGACGCCGGGCCCGGCGCAGGTTTCTATGACCTGCTTGCTGGGGCCGGGCTCGGTTACGGCCCGGCTTTCCAGGGGCTGCGGGCCGCCTGGCGTCTGGGCGACGACATCCTCGCGGAAGTCTCGCTCCCGCCCGAGGAGCAGGGCAACGCCGGGCGGTTCACGCTGCATCCGGCTCTGCTGGACGCGGCGCTGCACACCATGACGCTCGGGGCAGTCACACCGGCGCCGGACGACAGTCACAGCAGCGGCAGCGGCATTGACAGTGGTGGTGGGGTGTCTTTGCCGTTCGCCTGGAGTGGTGTGCGGCTTCACGCATCCGGTGCCGGCCGGCTGCGGGTGCGTGTCTCGCCGACGGCGCAGAGCGGAGCACGGCTGGAGCTGACCGACGGGTCCGGAGCCCTCGTGGCCACGGTGCGCTCGCTGGTCCTGCGGCCGCTTCCCCGCGAGCAGTTGAAGGAGGTCCGGGCGCACGACGACGGCCTGTTCCGTCTGGACTGGACGCGCCTGCCCGATTCGCCCGCCTCGGTGACGGCGCCGCGTACGTGGGGTGTTCTGGGCGAGCCCGGTCCGCGGTTGCGCGACGCGCTCCTCAGGTCGGGTGTCCGGCTGGAGGCGTACGCGGATCCGGCTTCGGCGGGCGCGGACGCACCGGACGTCGTGGTCGCGTGTCCGCCGCTGACGGGGACGGACGGGCCGGACCGTGCGTCGGCCGCACACCGTACGGCTGGATGGGCGCTGCGGCTGGTGCAGGACTGGCTCGCGGAGGAACGCCTGGCCAACTCCCGTCTGGTCGTCCTCACGTCGGGCGCTGTCGTGACCGGGGCGGAGACAGACGCCGTCACCGCGAAGGGCGACGCTGCTCTCGTCTGCGCGCCGGTGTGGGGTCTGCTCCGCTCGGCGCAGACGGAGAACCCGGGCCGTTTCGCACTGGTCGATGTCGACGGCAGCCCCGCGTCCGAAGGTGCCCTGGCCCAGGTCCTGGCGGGCCCGGAGCCGCAGACGGCCGTGCGGGAGGGGGCCGCGTACGTGCCGGGACTGGTTCGCGCCTCGCGTGCGCCGGCGGACGAGGGTGCACCGCGCCGGCTGGATCCCGGGGGGACCGTCCTGATCACCGGGGGATCGGGCTCCCTGGGCGTCTCTTTTGCCCGCCACCTCGTGCTCACGCACGGAGTACGCCACCTGCTGCTCGTCGGACGGCGCGGAGCCGGCGCGCCCGGAACCGTCGAGCTGTGCGCGGAGCTGGCCGGGCTGGGTGCCGAGGTGACGGTCGCCGCGTGCGACGTCGCCGACCGTACCGCGCTGACCGCGCTCCTGGCGGCTGTGCCGCGGGAGCACCCGCTGACCGGCGTGATCCACACCGCGGGTGTGCTGGATGACGGTGTGATCGGCGCGCTCACACCGGAGCGCCTGGACCGGGTGCTGCGGCCGAAGGTGGACGCGGCGCTCGCGCTGCACGAGTTGACCCGGGACAGTGATCTGGCGGTCTTCGCCCTGTTCTCGTCGGTGGCCGGTGTGCTCGGATCCGGCGGTCAGGGCAACTACGCGGCGGCGAACTCGTTCCTGGACGCTCTGGCGCAGCACCGCAGGAGTACCGGCCTGCCGGGCACCTCTCTTGTCTGGGGGCCCTGGCAGCAGAGCGGCGGTATGACCGCCGATCTCGCAAGCGCGGATCTGCACCGGATGGCCCGCTCCGGCCTCATCCCGCTGCGCACCGATGAGGGCCTCGCACTCTTCGACACCGCCGTCCAGAGCCGGGACGCGGTCCTGGTCGCAGCTCGTCTGGACCCGGAAGTGCGCGGGGCAACCGGCGCAGCCTTCTCCCGGGTGCCGGGCCGCGGTCCCGCCCGCCGGGCACCCGCGGAGCCCGGGGCCGGCGATCTTCTGCAGCACCGGCTGGCGAACACACCCTCCGGCGAACACGGCGCACTGCTCCTGTCGGAAGTACGGACGGAGGCGGCCGCGGCGCTCGGATACACCGCAGGGCCGTCCGCGGTCGAGGCGGACCGCCCGCTGGCGGAGCTGGGTCTCGACTCACTGGCCGCGGTCGAGCTGCGCAACCGGCTCGCGACGGTGACGGGGCTTGCCCTGCCGGCCACGCTCCTGTTCGATCACCCCACCCCGCGTGCGGTCGCCGCCCACCTGGAGGAACACTTTTCGCGGACTGCGCCGGAATCCCCGAAATCCCCGGTGTCATCCCCGGCCCCGCAGGTGACGCCGGGGGGAGCGATGGGCGGAGCCCTGGAAGGGACTTCGGTGCCCGGTGGCGCCGCGACCGATTCCCTGTCCGCTCTGTTCCGTACGGCGTGTGCTCTGGGCAAGGCGTGGGAGGGGATGGCACTTCTGACGATCGCCTCCCGCTTCCGTGAGGTCTTCGACAGCGCGGAGGCCCTGGGCACCCCACCCGCAGCCGTCACCGTCGCGACCGGGGCCGCCCGCCCCCGGCTGATCTGTTTCCCGGCTCTCAGCGCGCTCTCGGGCCCTCATGAGTACGCCCGCTTCGGGTTGTCCCTTCAGGGCCGGCGGGACGTTTCGGTGCTGCCGAATCCGGGGTTCCTGCCGCGCGAGGCCCTGCCCGCGACGCTGGACGCCTTCGTGTCGGCGCAGGCCGCCGCCGTTCTCGCGTGTTCGGGCGACGAGCCGTTCGTGCTGCTGGGCCGTTCGGCGGGGGGCTGGGTGGCGCACGCTGTGGCCGGGTACCTCGAACGCACGGGCGTGCGTCCGTCCGCCGTGGTCCTGGTCGACACCTTTCCCGGCGACAGCGTCAGCCGGGCCGGCGAGGGGCCCGCGCTTTCTGCCATGACCGTGGGGATGCTCGACAAGGCCGCTCAGTTCGCCTCGGCGGAAACCGACCGGCTCACGGCGATGGCCGGCTACCTGGAACGGTTCTCCGGCTGGGAACCGTCGGAGCTCTCAGCACCCACACTTTTCGTCCGCGCCAGGGACGGTCTGCCCGGCATCGAGGCAGCGGAGCCGTGGCGCCTGCCCCACGGGGAAGTCACCGTGCCGGGCGACCACTTCACCATGCTGGAGGAACATGCCCGTACGACCGCTCTCGCTGTCCACGCGTGGCTCTCCGAGCGTTTTTGACCCTGGACCTGGACCTGGCCCGGTCCTGGACCGGGCCCTGCAAGAGGTGGTGCCGGATCAGCCCGGTGGCAGGCTGGGTACGTCGGCGGGGAAGATCACGGGACGGGTGGGGCGGCGCTGCCGGCAGGCGGCTGTCAGCGCATCGGCCACCAGCTCGGTCCGCAGGTGATCAGCGGTTGCCCAGCCGACCACGCGCCGGGAGGCGATGTCGATGACCGTGGCCAGATAGAGCCAGCCCTCCTCGGTCGGGACATACGTGATGTCGCCGCACCAGCGGGCATCGAGCCCGGTGCGGCCGGGCTGGAAGTCCCGGACGATGAGGTCGGGTCGGAGGGCAGCCCCGGGATCGGGAGTCGTGGTCACGTGCCGTCGGCGGCGGTGCCGGCCCTGCAGCCCAGCAGCCCGCATCAGCCGCGCGACACGACGGCGGCCGCACCCGGCGCCTTCGCGCTTGAGCTCGGCGTGCACGCGCGGCGCCCCGTAGGTCCCGCGCGATTTCATATGAACCTCGGTGATCTGCACGGTCAGCTCGGCATCCCGCACCGCACGGAGTCCGGGCGGACCGGAGCGACGGGCATAGTAGGCGGTGCGGGAGACCTTCATCAGCTCACACGCCCGTTTGACGCTGTGACCTTCCTGCTTCTCCGCCTCGATGAACGGGTGCACCGTCACCGGGTCTCCTTCGTGAAGAAAGCTGTGGCCCGCTTGAGGACATCGACATCCTCACGCAGACGGCGGTTCTCCCGCCGCAACGCGGCCAACTCCTCACGCTCGCCACTGGTCAGCCCGTTGCGTTCGCCCGCGTCGACCTCTGCCTGCCTTACCCAGTCCCGCACCGCGGTATCGGCCACCTCGAAGTCCTTGGCGACGTGCCCGACCGAGCGTTCGCCTCGTCGGCACAGCCCGACGATCTCGGCCTTGAACTCCGGCGTGAACGAACGGCGAGGGCGGCGAGGCTTCTTCTTCCCCATGCTCTCCATGATGGACATCCTCCCGGGGCAGAACCCCAGATCTCGAATGTCCGTCAAAGCGGATCAAACCCACTTCGGCGCTACCCCCGGAAGGCGTGCCCGGGGGCGGGCCCCGGGTGCTGCGGCGCCCCCGTCGGGGCGATGCCCGTCCACCGGGACGCGTGCTGCCCTGCCCGGTGCAACTCTTCGTGCCGCAATGGTGTTCACACCCTCGACGCATGCGTATGCCGAGCGGGCGTCACGGCCGTCACTCCGGCGGCGTGGCCCGTTCATCATGAACATGAAGTAGAGGAGTTCGACCATGGTGACCCTCAGCACTGTCGGCGACGCCGCCACGGTGGTGATGCACACCACGCCCCTGGGCCCGCTCGCGCTCGCTGCGACGGACGATGCGCTCGTCCTGTGCTGCTACGGCACGGCCGCGACCGCCGCCCAGCGCCTGAGCCGGGGCGGCCTGCACCCGGTGGGACCACAGGACGAGCGTGCCCCGGGACTCGAGGTGCTGGAAGAGGCCCGCGAGCAGATCGACGCGTATCTGAACGGGACGCGCCGCGAGTTCACCGTGCCGGTGGACATGCGGCTGGCCACCCCGTTCAGCCGGGACACCAACCTCATGCTGGCCGAGTTCGTGCCGTACGGGCGGACCGCGACGTACGCGCAGCTCGCCGGGGCGCTCGACCGGCCCGGCGCGGCCCGTGCCGTCGGCACGGCGCTCGGCGCGAACCCGCTGTGTGTGGTGCTGCCCTGCCACCGGATCCTCCCCGCCGCGGGCGGTCTCGGCGGATACGCGGGAGGGCCGCAGGCCAAGCGGCACCTGCTCGCCGTCGAGGCGCCGGCCACGGCGAGCGTCTGAGAACCCGCCCGCCCACCGCAGAAAGCAGAGGCAGAGCACGTGAACGCGTACGAACCACCGCACATTCCGGGCCTCGAACTGCCCGGCCCGACCTTCGCCGTACCCGCGCCCCCACCCGTACCCGCGCCCGAGGCGGCGGTGGCGACCGACGGGACCCCGGGGCCCGGCGGACTCGACTGGCGGGCGCTGGCGGCCGAACTCGACCGGGAGGGAGTGGCGTTGACCCCGCCCCTGCTGTCGCCCGAGCACTGCGCGGCCCTGCGGGATCTCTTCGACGACCCCGCCGCCTTCCGCAGCACGGTGACCATGGCCCGGCACCGTTTCGGGGAGGGCCTCTACCGCTACTTCTCCTACCCGCTGCCAGCCCTGGTCCAGGAGCTGCGAGAGCAGCTGTACCCACCTCTCGCGCAGATCGCCAACGACTGGGCGCGGCGTCTGGGACAGCCGCCGTTCGCACCGAGTCTCGACGGGATGCTCGCGCAGTGCTCGGCCGCCGGACAGCTTCGCCCGACGCCGCTCGTCCTGCGCTACGAGCAGGGCGGGTACAACTGCCTGCACCAGGACGTCTACGGCGACCTGACCTTCCCGCTCCAGGTGGCGGTCATGCTCGACCGGCCGGACGAGGACTTCACCGGCGGCGAGAGTGTGTTCGTCGAGCAGCGCCCGCGCGCCCAGTCCCGACCGGTCGTCAAGCGGCCCGTGCAGGGGCAGGGAATGATCTTCACGGTGAACCACCGCCCGGTGCGCTCAGCACGTGGCTGGAGCCGGGTGGCTCTGCGGCACGGTGTGAGCGCTGTGCACAGCGGGCAGCGCCATGTGCTCGGCGTCATCTTCCACGACGCCCGGTAGCTCCCGAAGCCTCGTCGCCCGCCGTACGGAGTCCCCGTGCGGCGGGCGACGCCGTCCCTGCCCCGGCCTCACACCCCCCGGTCCGCCGCACGCGCGGAAGCGGCGCAATCAACCGGTCCGGGGCCCCGGTTTCTGCCGCCTCCTTCCAGCGGACGGGCGGCGCCGGAGTTCTCCCAGGCCGGAGTCCTGGAGCGAGAGCCCCCACCCGGCAGAACCGCCACGGGGACTGGAGCGCTGCTGAAGTTCCGCAACACCGGGCTTCCATACGGTCGCCATGCGACGGAGCACTGACCTCGACGGCCCGTCGCACACCAAGGCCGGTCCGGCGATTCGATGTAAGGAGCGGTGGCGAACATGCAGCAGGTCCAGGGCGCACAGGTCACGACAGCAGGGCATGATCCGGGACCCGACGGCCCGAACCTGTCGCTCGACAACGCACAGCACCGTCTGATCACGGCGTCGCTGAAGTCGCTGGCACAGGAGATGAACAACATCGCGGAGCAGGCGTCCGCACTGCTCACGGCGCCGGTGGGCGGCGCCACCGACTCCGACGTCTTCGCGCGGATCGCGCGCGGCGCCGTCCCCCGATGGCATTTCGCGATGCTGAACGACACCGAGCGCAACGACGCCCTCGTCGGAGCCCTGACGCGCGGCATACCGGCCGGGGCGACGGTCCTGGACATCGGCTCGGGGAGCGGACTGCTCGCCATGGCCGCCGCACGGGCCGGCGCGGCGCGGGTGATCACCTGTGAGATGAACCCGCTGCTCGCGGAGGTCGCCCGCCAGACGGTCGACACGCACGGGTTCAGCGAGATCATCACCGTGATCGGCAAGCCGTCCAACCTGCTGGAGATCGGCCGCGACCTCGACGCCCCGGTGGACGTGCTCGTCTCGGAGATCGTCGACTGCGGGCTCATCGGGGAGGGCCTCCTGCCGTCGATCAGACATGCACGCCGGCACCTGCTCAAGCCCGGCGGCATCATGCTCCCCTCGGTAGCCCGGGTGCAGGGCCGGCTCGTCAGCAGCGAGGACATCCTGCGGCTCAACCAGGTCACGACGGCGTCCGGGTTCGACGTCTCGCTCATGAACACGCTGTCCACCCGCAGCCACTTCCCGGTGCGGCTCAGCACCTGGCCCCACCGCTATCTGTCCGACACCGTCCGGGTCATGGAGTTCGACCTCGCCGAGGACGCCCTGGAGCCGGGCGAGCGTCCGGTCGACTTCGTCGCGAGCGCCGACGGGGAGGCGCACGCCCTGGCCGTCTGGTTCGAACTGGACATGGGGCACGGAACCACGCTGTGCAACTCTCCGGAGAACACCGGTTCGCACTGGATGCAGGGGTGGGTCCCGCTGGAGAAGCCCGTGCCGGTGAAGGCGGGTGAGCCGGTCTCCCTGCGGATCCGCTGGAGCGACTTCACCCTCAACGTCCACGCCTGACCGTCCCGGCGGGCCGCCCCTTCCGCGCCGGCCGCACCTCCTTCTCTTCAAGGAGCACGCAATGAGCCATGTACCGCAGCACGTCCCGTTCGAACTCAGTGGCGCCGAACTGCGCGATGCCATCGTGCAGTTCGCCACGAACCCGATCTACCTGGACAACCTGTCCTGGCAGAACGAGGACAACCCCTACCGCCGCCAGCTGCGGCCACAGGTGCTCCCGCACCTCGACTTCGACAAGGTCCCGGGCAGGGAGAACATCCTCGACTACACGAGCCTGGCCGTGCAGCGTCTGCTCACCACCGTCTACGAGGCGGACCTGGTGTTCTTCCCCCAGTCCGGACTGGAGGGCAAGGAGGAGGACTTCCGGGCGTTCTACAGCCCGGCGAACCGGGCGCTCGGCGAGCGGATACGCCCGGCCCTGGAGCGGTACGCCTTCGGCTTCCTCGACGACGAGGTGGAGACCTCGGGCACGTGGACCAGGGCGAGCCTCGACAGCTACCTCGACTCGCTCGACATGGGCGGCGGCCAGGAGCCGTCACCGGTGGAGGCGGCCGTCACCGGTTCCACCGACCCCGTGCGCGCCGCCCGGATGTGGCTGGTGCAGTTTGCCCCCGACTTCCTCTCCGAGGCGTCACCCATGATGCGCAACCTCCTCGGCTACTACGGACCCACCCAGTCGGAGTGGTTCAAGGTCGTCATCGACGAGTACGGCTACGGCGTGCACGACACCAAGCACAGCACCCTGTTCGAGCGGACGCTGGAGTCCGTCGGCCTGCGGACCGACCTCCACCGGTACTGGCAGTACTACCTCAACAGCAGCCTGCTGCTGAACAACTACTTCCACTACCTGGGCAAGAACCACGAACTGTTCTTCCGGTACGTGGGCGCGCTGTTCTACACGGAGAGTTCCCTGGTCGACTTCTGCCGACGCGCCGACCGGCTGCTCCACGGTGTCTTCGGCGAGTCCGTCGACACCAAGTACTTCACCGAGCACATCCACATCGACCAGCACCACGGCCGAATGGCCCGCGAGAAGATCATCGCACCGCTGATCGACGCCCACGGCGAGGGCATCATCCCCGAGATCGTCCGGGGCATCGAGGAGTACCGGGTGCTCCTGGGCATCGCCGACAAGGACCTGAGCGCGCAGATCGCCTGGATGGACGACCAGCCCGAACTGAAGAAGCTGCACGGTCCCGTCTACGAGGCGATCCGGGAGGGGCGAGTGGTGGCGCCGGTGGCGCACCTGGTCGAGCCCTTCAATGAACTGTCCAACACCCACTGCCACGAAGGCGACGAGCTCTGCCACATCGTGTCGGGCACCATGCGCTTCGAGAGCGGCCTCGACTCCTCGCTGACCCTCGAGGCGGGCGAGGGCGTCGTCATCCGGCGCAACCGGCTGCACGGGGCCGACATCCTGTCGGACGAGTGCGTCTACGAGATCCACTCGGTGGGGGACTACCGCAAATGCCTGTAGTGAACTTCGCCGTCACCGGACGGGAGAACTGTGTGGTCGTCGCTGGCATCGCCTACGTGTACGCCACGGTCGGCGGGCGCGGCTTCGTGATGAGCGCCCAGTGCCCCCACCGCGGGGGCCCGCTGCACCTGGCGGGTGTGACGCCGGACGCCTCCCGGCTCATCTGCCCCTGGCACGACCGCAAGACGTCCACGGCGCGGCTGCGCGCCGAGGTCCCCGCCGTGCGCTCCGGGGCCCGGGTCACGGCCGTCTTCTCCGAGAGCCGGCCGCGCACCGCCCCCCGATGCGCTGTGACGACCCGTGAGCACCGGCCCCTGTCGTCCGCGCTCGCCCGGCCCGGCCCGGCGGTCTGACCCGGCCGGTCCGTCCGGTCGCAGCCGCGGGCCGCGGACTGCAACGACCTGGGAGTCGCCGGTGTTCTACCCATTGCGACGGCTCCGCCGCGGCGCCGGGGACGGCGCCGCGGCGCGCACCCGCCCGAGCACGACGACGAACGAGGAGACACGAACCATGGCGTGGGACGGTGAGAAGCCGCTTTTGCTCCTGATCGGGAGCAGCGGCCGGCGCAGCAGGGAGTTCATCCTGCGAACGGTGAGCCAGCGCTACGCGCTATGGCTCCTCCAGCCCGCGGCGGTGACCTGGGAGGACCCGTACGTCGTGGGCGGCACGGCCGTCGACAACACCGACGCCGAGGCTCTCGTCGAGGCGGCCCTCCAAGTGGCCGCCGCGCACCGAGTGACCGGCGTGTTCTGCTACGACGAGGGGCTCGTCACGCCCGCCGCCCATGTGGCACGGGCGCTGGGACTGCCCGGCAACTCCCCGGAGGCGGTCGTCGCCTGCCGGGACAAGAACGCCACCCGCATCGCGCTGGAGGCCGCCCGGGTTCCCCAGCCCGCGTCGATCGGCGTCCGCTCCCTGGACGAGGCACGCACCGCGGCGAAGAAGATCGGCTTCCCCGTCGTGGTGAAACCGCGCGGCCTGGCCGGCGGGATGGGCGTACGCAGGGCCGACGGTCCCGACGACGTGGAGAGCGCCTACGAGGCCGCCTCGGACGCCTCCTACCCCGGCGTGCCCGTCTTCGACGTGCCGGTCCTCGTGGAGGAGTACGCGGACGGCCCGGAGATCAGCGTCGACGCGGTCTTCTTCGACGGCGAGTGCGTTCCGCTCGCCGTGGCCCGCAAGCAGGTGGGCCTCGCGCCCTTCTTCGAGGAGACGGGCCACGAGGTCGACGGGTCCGACCCGCTGCTCACCGACACCGGGCTGCTCGAGGCGTTGCGGGCCGCGCACGCCGCGCTCGGCTTCCACACCGGGGTCAGCCACACCGAGTTCCGCATCACCGCCGACGGCCTTCGTCTGATGGAGGTCAACGCCCGCCTCGGCGGCGACATGATCCCCTACCTCGGGGAGCTGGCCACCGGCGTCGACATCGCGATGGCCGCGGCCGACACCGCTGCCGGCCGGCGCCCGGACACCACGGTGCGCCACCGGAGGGCCGCCGCGATCAGGTTCCTCTACCCGGAGCACGACGTCGAGATCGACTCCGTGACCGTCCACGAGGACCGCTTCGTATCCGGCGTCCACAGCGCCGACGTGATGGTCGACCCCGGCGCGGTGCTGCGCCTGCCGCCGCGCGGCTACATCTCCCGCTACGCCCGGGTGATCGCCCTGTCCGACTCCGCCGAGCAGGCGCGCGCCGCCCTGCTGAGCGCCGCGGAGATCGTCGAAGTCGTCTCCCGCCCGGCGGGGGTCCCCGCACCGTGACCGACACCGACGAGGGCTCCACGGAGAGCCCGAAGGCCGCCCGGCCGTCCGTCATGCAGACCCTGCGAGGGATCCCCGGCCCGATCTGGCTGGTCCTGGTCGGCATGCTGATCAACAGGCTCGGCAATTTCCTCCAGATCTACCTGGTGCTCTACCTCACCGACAAGGGCTTCAGCACCTCCGCCGCCGCCTTCGCGCTCGGCGCCTACGGTGTGGGCTCGGTCGTCGGCGTCCTGGTGGGCGGCTCGATCTCGGACCGGATCGGCTACGCGTGGACCATCGTGGGCTCCATGGCGCTGGCCGGCCTGTTCACGCTCAGCCTGGTCCACATCGAGAGCCTGCCGGTGGTGATCGCGGTCGCCGCGCTGATCGGCGTGCTGGCGCAGGCGTACCGGCCCGCATCCTCGGCACTGCTGGTGGAGGCCACTCCGGAGGAACACCATGTGATGGTGTTCGCCGTCTACCGCATGGCGTTCAACCTCGGCACCACCGCGGGGCCGCTGCTGGGGGCACTGCTCATCAGCATCTCCTACGACCTGATGTTCTACGTCGACGCGGTCACGTCGGTGGGCTTCGCACTCTTCGCGCTGATCCTGGTGCGGGCGGACGCGGCCGCCAAATCCGGCCCACGGGAACCGGAGACCGACGGCCGGTCGTATCTGGCCGTGCTCCGCGACAGGCGCTATCTGCTGTTCCTGGTGGCGCTGTTCCTCAACGCCGTCGTCTACATCCAGCACACCTCCGCACTCCCGCTCCAGCTCAGGGCGGACGGCCACGGCGCGACCTTCTACTCGGCCCTGCTGTCGCTGAACGCGGTGATGGTCATCTGCCTGGAGCTGTTGTTCACGAAGTACGTGCAACACCTTCCGGCGCGGTTCGCCGTCGCGCTGGGCGTCGGTCTGGTGGGTGTCGGCATGAACCTGTACGTGGCCGGCCCCGGCATGGCGATGTTCGTCGTCGCGACGGTGGTGTGGACGGTCGGCGAGATGATCGGCACCCCGACCGCCTCCGCCTGGCCCGGCCGGGTCGCCCCCGCCCACCTGCGAGGCCGGTACATCGCGGCCTCCGCCTTCCCCATGCAGATCGGCTACGCGGTCGGCCCGGTGATCGGAATCGCGGCCTGGCAGGCGTCGGCGGCCTCCGTCTGGTGGCTGTGCGGCGTGCTGACCGCGGTGGCGGTCGTCGCGACCCTCATGGGCATGGTCGAACCGTCGGCCGACGAAGCGGAACGGGCCGCGGACCCCGACCCGACCGACGTCGTTCCGGGGGAGCCCGCCGGGGCCGCCCCCCGCCCGGTCTCGCCCACCCCCGCCGAGACCACCTGAGCCCCCGTCCACCCCGACTCGTGCCCAGCCCGTGCCGCGGTTCTCCGGCACGACCCGATCCGGAAGTGAGCGAAGCTGCCCATGGCCTACGCAGACGGCATCGAGAAGTTCGTGGAGACGGTCGACGGCGCCCTGCCGCCCGACTTCTACACCTACCCCGTCGAACGACAGCGCGTCCTCTACGACGCCCTGACCGAAGTGCTTCCCATCCCCGTGCCCGAAGGCGTCCGCCACCGGGACGCGACGGTCACCCACGGCGGTCGCACAGCCCGCATCCGCGTCTACGAGCCGGCCCGGCGCACGGGCGACGCCGTGCTGTTCTACATACGCGGCGGCGGCTTCGTCATAGGCTCTCTCCACAGCCACCACAGCCTGGTCGCCGAACTCGCCGACCGCACCGGCCTGGTGGCGATCGCCCTAGACTTCGGCATGGCCCCGGAGAACGCGCACCCCGGCCCGCTGGAGGACTGCTACGCCGGGCTGTGCGGCACCCTTGCCGACCTGCCCGGCCTCGGGCTCGACGGCATCGACCCCCACGGCGCGGTGCTCTGCGGGGAGAGCTCCGGCGCCAACATGGCCGTGATCCTGTCGATGATGTCCCGCGACCGCGGCGGCCCCCGGCTGCGCGGCCAGGCCGTGATCAGCCCCGTCCTCGACTTCACCCGGTGGCGGCACGGTGGCGAGGACGCCCCCCTGCTCTCCGGCGGTGAGATGGAGTTCTACACCGCCTGCTACTGCCCGTTGCCCGAACAGGCGGAGCACCCGTACGTCTCGCCGCTGCTCACCGGCAGCTTCCACGATCTGCCGCCCGCCTACGTCGTGGGCTGCGAGATGGACTCCCTACGCATCGACGCCGAGAAGTACACCGCCAGGCTGCGGCAGAACGGGACACCGGTGACGTACGTCATGGAGGAGGGCATGGTGCACGCCCCGGTGCGAGCCCGCCGTATCAGCGAACCCGCCGGAGAGTTCTTCGCGCGCTACTGCGACGCGGTGGCCGAGCTGGCCCGGAAGGCGGCCGACCGTGCCGAACGCTGAACGGGACCCGGCGGCCCCGTGGGCCGGCCCCTGCGTGATCGTCGATCCCTACTCCTCCGGCGCGCTCTTCCCCGAAGCCCTGGCCGAACACTCCGTGCCCGTGGTCGCGGTGGTCACCGGGCCCCGCGCGCCGGAGGCCTACGCGTCCTCCTACCGGCCGCAGGACTTCGCCGAGATCATCGTCTACGAGGGGGACCTGGAACCGGTGGTGCGTCGGTTGCGTGAGCTGGACCCGCGATGTGTGCTGGCCGGCTGCGAGTCCGGGGTGGAACTGGCCGAACGCCTCGCCCCGCGGGTGCTGCCCGAACGCTGCAACGTGCCGGAACTCGCGGCGGCCCGGCGTGACAAGAGCAGCATGGCGGACGCCGTCGCGGCCGCCGGCCTGCCGGTCATCCCGCAGCTCTGCACCGCCGACGCCGACGAGGTGGCGGCCTGGCTGGAACGGGAGGGCCTGACGGGGGCGGACCTCGTCGTCAAACCGCCGAAGAGCGCCAGCACCGACGGCGTGATCAAACTGGCGGGCGGCGCGGACTGGCGCGGAGTGTTCACACGCCAGCTCGGCCGGGTCAACCAGTTCGGGGAGATCGACGACCGGCTCCTCGTCCAGAAGTTCGTCACCGGCACCGAGTACGTGATCGACACCTTCAGCCACGAAGGCAAGCATGCGCTGGTCGACGTGTGCGCCTACCGCAAGATCGACAACGGTCCGCACATGGCCGTCTACGACACCATGCGATGGCTCCCCCCGGACGATCCGGCCCTTTCCGAACTGGCGGAATACGTCTTCGGGGTCCTGGACGCCGTGGGGATGCGCTTCGGCGCGGCCCATGTCGAGGTGATGGGCACCGCGGAGGGGCCGCTGCTCATCGAGCTCGGAGCCCGCCCCCACGGCGGGGGCCAGCCGCGCTTCAACCGCAACGCCACCGGCGACAGCCAGATCGACCAGACCGTGCGCTGGCTGACGGGAGGTGAACTGCCGCAGAGCTACGAACTGCTCGTCCACCAGATGTGCGTCTTCCACATCGCCCCCCGCTCCGGCACTGTCCGCGGCACGTCCGCCCTGGACGGCATCCGGGCTCTGCCCAGTCATCACTTCTCGATCCAGAACCTGGCCGACGGCGACCGCGTCCCCGCCACCCGGGACCTGGTCGACAGCCTCAATTTCGGATTCGTGATCCTCGCCCACCCCGACGAGGAGCAGATCCTGCGGGACTACGAAGCGGTTCGAGCCGGGGAACGCCGACTGTCCATCGAGGAGTAGCGATCAACACCGTCGCGTTCCTGGCGAGTTCGCTGGTCGTCATCATGGCGCCCGGTCCCGACCTGGTACTGATCACCGGCCTGGTCCTGAACGGGTCCCTGCGGGTGGCCACCGGCGCCGCGCTCGGCATGATCATGGCCGGGGCCGTCCAGGCAGGGCTCGGTGCGGCCGGGCTGGCCGCACTTCTGGCGGCGCGGCCGGACCTCTTCGCGGCCTTCCGGTGGACCGGTGCGGTCGTCCTGCTCGGCTGGGCGTCGCTGGCCCTGCGCCGGGCGGTCAGCGGGGACGGCGCCGAGGCCCGGGCCCCGTCCCGCCCCCCGGCCGAGGTCGCCGCGCACGCACCGCACGCACCGCCCTGCGAGCCGTCCTCACCCGCGGCGGCGCCGACGGAAAGCACCGGCCCCTCGGTACGCCAGGCCTTCGGGCAGGGGCTGCTGTGCACCGGGTCCAACCCCAAGGTGGGCATCTTCCTGATGGCGTTCCTGCCCCAGTTCGTTCCCCCGGGCATGTCCCCGGCGGCTGGCGTCCCCCTGCTGGCAGCCTGTTACCTGTCCCTGGGACTGATCTGGCTGCTCACCTGGATGCGACTGGTCCACCGCCTCGCCCGGCACCTGCGGTCCCCGCGGATGCTGCGGATCGCCGACGGTCTCACCGCAGCCGTGTTCGGTGTCTTCGCGGTCCGCCTGGTGCTGAGTGGTTGAGGGGCCCTTTCACTCCGTCCGTCCGGGGAACGCGCCCGGTCGGACGTTCATGGGAAAGGACCCCTGAGGCCCCCACGGCGTCACACCCTCCGCAGCCGCTGCTCCACGTCCTCCTGCCACGCCAGCCTGCGCGCATAGCTCAACAGTGGGGCGGGCAGGGAGAACCGGCCCGGCGCGTACTCCCGCAGCAGACTCGCCCCGACCAGGCGGCGCAGCGCGCGTGACGCCTCCAGCGGGGTCGTCCCCGCCAGGTCCGCCACGGTGTACACGCTGACGAGCCGCCCCCCGGTACGGGCGAACAACCGGAAGCAGTCGCGCACGGGTTCCGGCAGGGACAAGTAGGAGAGTTCGAACGCCGCGTGGACCGCGGCGAACAGGTCGTCGGCCTCGACCGGCAGGTCCCGGTGCGCCGCGGCCTCCTTGAACTCCACGCACAGCTGGGTCAGCGCCACCCCGGGACGCTCCCCGAGGCGTGCCGCGAGAAGGCGGACCGCCAACGGCAGGCCGCCGCACAAGCGGTTCAGCGCCATCGCGGCGAGCGGCTCGGCTCCCACCCGCCCTTTTCCCAGAAGCCGGGCCAGCAGCGTGAGGGCCTCGTCCTCGCCGAGCACGTCGAGGTCGAGGCGCGGCACACCGCCCTGGGCCACCAGTCCCGGCAGGCTGCCGCGGCTCGTCACAAGGACCGCGCATCCCGCCGTCCCCGGCACGAGCGGACGGACCTGACTCTCCTCGCACGCGTTGTCCAGCATGATCAGCACCCGCCTGCCCGACAGGAGGGTGCGGTACAGGTTCGCGGCCTCGTCGAGGGCGTCAGGGATCTCCGCGGCAGAAACTCCCAACGCGCGGAGGAACGAGGCGAGGACCTCCCTGGGGTGCAGGGGCCGCCGGTCGGCGTAACCGTACAGATCGGCGTACAGCTGTCCGTCCGGAAAGCGTTCGCGCACCCGGTGTGCCCAGCGCACGGCCAGGGAGGTCTTGCCCACGCCGGGGAAGCCGGTGAGCAGTGCGGCCGGGACCTGGCCGCTGTGCTCACCGGTGCTGAGCAGCAGCCGGTCCAGCCGTTTCAGCTCGGTGCCGCGGCCGACGAAGACCGTACTCGCCGCCGGAATCTGGAACGGCCGCAGCCTGGGCGCCGCCACGGCCGGTCCCCGGGGGGGCGGAGCCGTGCCGGCCGCGGACTGCTCGGGCACCGGTCCCGTCCGAGGCCAGGGGAGCTCATGGTGCAGAATCCGCAGTTGGGCGCGCCGCAGCTCGTCGCCCGGCTGGACCCCCAGCTCCCGGTCGAGGCCCCGGGCCACCTCAGAGAAGATCCCTAACGCCTCCCGCTGCTCCCCGCAGCTCGCCAGCGCCAGCATCAGCCGCGCCTGCAGACCCTCGTGCAGCGGCTCCTCCTCGGTGGCGCCGCGCAGCGCCCGCAGCACCTGCTCGGGCCGCCGCAGTTGCAGGGACAGATCCGCGTACAGCAGCAGACTCTCCACCCGCTGCCGGGCGGCCGCGGTGGCGGCGGGGTGGTGATGCGGCAGCAGCGATTCACCCGCCAGCAGCGGTCCGCGCCAGCAGCTGTAGGCACGTCTGGCCAGCTCGTGGGCCGCTTCGGCGTCCCCGGCCCTGTGCGCCTGCCGCACCCGCGCCGACAGATCCTGGAACCGGGTCAGGTCGACCTGGTCGCGCTCCAGTGCCAGGGCGTACCCGGTGTGCGTACGAGCCAGGAAGGAAACCGCCGGTGCGCCTTCCTCGCAGCCGGGAGCGAGCAGCACCCGGCGTGCCTGGCTGACGTAGGTGTGGACCAGACTCTGGTACGACCGGGGTGGGTTCTCCGGCCACAGGGCGTGAGTGATCTCCCCCAGGCCGGCCGGCTCCGGGTGCTGCAGGGCCAGCAGGGAGAGCAGACTTCGTACTTTGGCCGCGTGGACGTGCACCTCGACACCGCGGTGCCGGACGGACAGCGGCCCGAGGATGCCGATGTGGAGTCGCTCGGAGCCCTGGCGTGCGGCGTCGCGCACGGGCGGGGACAACTGCCGCGCCGTGTTCGCGTCGAGGCCTAGCACATCCGCCAGCAGCCGTACGGTCCGCGTCTGCGGGCGGTTCACCCGGCCGTGTTCGATGTCCCGGAGGACCCGCACGCTCACTCCCGCACGTTCCGCCAGCTCGCGTTGCGTCAGTCCCGAGCGATAGCGGAACGAGCGAAGCCGCTCACCGAACGACCAGGCGCCCGCTAAGTCGTCGTCCGCGGCATACCTGCTGCTTACGCGGTTCTCCATGATGTCCCCTGGTGGCAGAGTTGCAGCGCGGTTGCCTCATCGGTGGCTGCGAGCGGAAGATGCGCGGCAGGGCCTGCCGAACGCGCGAGAGCCGTCGGGGCAGGGCGACCGGGGCCGTCCAGAGCGTCGCGGGTAGCCGTGGGCGGGTGCGACAGAACAGGGCGGGGGAGAACAATTCCTGGAGGAGCGTTTCGCCAATGCCCTGAACGGAACGGTCGACACCGCGCCTCCTCGAGGCCACGCAAGATCCCGAATAAATGGACGCATGGGGAGTGTGGTTCGGCTCCTCGGTCCGGGCGCAACTTTAGCTTTCCGGTGTGACCACCGGTCAAGAGGGTCGGTGTGTCTGACGCGAACCGGGCCGCACCGCCCGCTTTTCGGTTTCCGAAACCTGCTGTGCATCAGCCAGATGGCGGGAAACCGCATCTTGCGGCCCGGGGGGAATGCGGCGAATCCCTGGCCCCGGTAGGGAGATGCTTGGAAAGCGGCCGGATGGCACAGCCCTTCTGAGCACCGGTAAATCCAAAAAGGCGTTTCGCAACGCGGTGCTGTCCCACTGTTCCGACGCCGCCCGCTCCGCCGGCCGGGAAACGCGCCCGGCGCCCGCTATGCCAGAGGTCGACCACGGGCACGCCGCCCCCGGCCCGTGCGCGGTCCGCGCCCCGAAGCGTCCCCAAGGCGTACGGGACCCATGAGAAGGTTCCCGGGTTGCAACGTTCCTGCCCGGCCCGGTGTTCACGAAGACGATGGACGAGATAGCTCTCCCGCTGACGGAACTGCTCGCGGCCGACCTGGACGACGGGTTCACCGAACTCGTGCGCACCCAGGCCGGTGCCGTGCGCTCCGTCCTGCTCCGGCTCTCAGGGTCCGCGCGGGACGCCGACGATCTGGGGCAGGAGACGTTCCTGCGCGCGTACTCGGCTCTGCGCGAGTACTCCGCCGAGCGCCGCAGACAACTCCAGCCGCGTGCCTGGCTGCTCACCATCGCGGCGAACGTGTGGCGCAACCACATCCGCACCCTGTGCCGCCGGCCCGGCATCGCCGACTCGGTGGAGGTGTCGGCCGTCGAGCTTCTGGACGACTCCCGGGGGCCGGAGCAGCTCGCGATCGACGGGGCGCGCCGGGCCCGGCTGGTGACGGCGCTGTCCGGGCTGCCCGATCACCACCGGTTACCCGTCGTCCTGCGGTACATCGGTGAGCTGAGCTATCAGGAGATGGCCACCGTCCTGGACTGTCCGGCCAGCACGGTGAGGGCCCAGGTCTCACGCGGACTCGCCGCTCTGCGGACGCAGTCCGTCCTGGCTGTGGACCGGTCCGGGCACGGATCGGCCCCGGGACCGACGGGCGAGAATCGGAAGGAGACGACGGGATGAGACTGCCGGACGAGCTGAACACATTGCACGAAGCCGCGCCCGAGGGATTCGCGGTACGCGTGCTGGACCGCGCCAGCGTCCCTGCACATCGCTACGACTGCTACGTACGGGCCGACTCTCCGGTGGGCCACCTCTACATCGCCCACGGGCGAGGTGCGGTGACCGGCGCCGCCGCCACGAGCTGGTACGCCGACGGGCGGGCGTTCGAAGACGCCTACCGGGCCAGGACGCACCGGTCCGTCCTCTCCGGGCTCAAGCCCCCGCCGGGCCTCGCGCGGGCCCTGCGCGGCCGGGACCGGACCCTGCGCTACGACTTCGGTCCGCTCGCTGACGAACAGGCCACCGTCCTGCTGGCCACCCGGACCATCCCGTTCGGACAGTTGCGCCCGGCGGCCTGGCTGGCCTGTGAGGCCGGGCTGCCGGACCTCGCACCCGACGTGGTGCTGGCGGCGGTCCGGGCCAACCCCGTCCCCGTACTGGTACCGGCGCACCGGCTCTGCCAGGACGACGGGTTGCCGGTGGCCTGCGGGCTGCCCGCCGGGTTCGAGCAGGCGCTGCGCGCCTGGGAAGGCGTGGACGACGAGCGGGTGGATCGTTTCGTACGGGCGGGCGCGCGATTCCTGGGCAGCGGGACCACCCGGATCTTCTGCTACCCGACGTGTGCGCACGCGCGTCGCATCACCGCCCGCCACGAGGTCCCGTTCATCTCGGCCAGCGAGGCCGCCGCCGCGGGCTTCCGGGGTTGCCTCAGCTGCCGGCCGACGACTGCCTGACCGGCAGCCGGACCGGCTCCGCCTGCCGGGCTCCAGTTCGTCCCTGCCGATGAGGCCGCTTCCGTCGGTGTCGAACCTGTCGAAGGTCTCGCGCAGGTTCCGGTCCGTGGAAATGCTTTCGCTCGTGGCGTGGCCCGCTCTCGCCCGGTGGCGCCGAACGAACCACCCCGAGTGAACTCGGCACCGACTTCGACTCGTTGCGACCCCAACAAGGGTGCGGTGCCGCATGGACCACCGGAGCCATGTCTACCAGCACTCGGATCGGCAGCGCGAAATTTCCCCCGATCCACGCCGGTATGTCGGCAACGGGGTGCAGAAGCGCAACGGGCCACGTACGCAGGGGGCCGGGACCTCTCCGTGAGCTTGATCCTTAACGTCGGGCCTGATCGCGTTCGGTCGGTGCCGCCGGGTGTTTGACGGTTTTGCCCACATCATGACGGGTGGTGGGGTGCCGGTTCTTCGATCCCGGTGGCCGTCCTGGGCCGGGCCGGGAGGGTTTGGGCACACGGGCCGGGTTGGCCAAGTGGGGCCGGAGGTGTCGGAACCCGCGCCGGACCCTGGTCGGCGTCAGGATCGCTCCTGACCGGGAGGCCTTCTCCTAGGGCTTCCGCCGGTCGACGGTGAGCGGGGCCGCGAGGCGGAGCTGGGTATGGACGATGATGACCGCCCTTGCTGCCGGATCCACGTCAGTGGCTTCGAGTCGTAGCACTGTCCGGGGGCGGCCGCTCTGCCTGCCGGCTTCGACGGGAGCCCCCGGACCCCGCCCCGGTACGAGTCGAGACGGAGGACGCCACTATGACATCCGACCTGCGCCCAGCAGGACCGGATCGGGCGCCGCTTCCTCTTGCCGCGGCGACCTGTGGGGGCTGCGTCCGCCTTGAATGGCACCGGAGTTCGGCGGGTGGCTTCGTCAAGGTGAATGTGTGCGTTCCGCTATCGGGTGATCTTGGGGTCTTTCGGTGTGGCGACGCGAGTCATCGCACACGGTCACTAAAACCATCCGGCCTGTCACGCACTGCAATTCAATGGAAGAGGTGGTCGTAATGGACAGCACCATGCGAGGACGGTTGGCGGTGCTGATGACGGCGACGACGGTCGCGGTCGGTATCGCCGGAGGATTTGCTGCGCAGGCGCAGGCGCAGGCGGCGGCCGGTGGCCCCGCGGCTTCGTACTGTGGGCAGGGCTCCGAGAAGGCGTGCGCATCCGGCGGGGCGCACCACAAGTCCCAGGGCGGGAAGCGGCCGTGCTGCGGCGGCGACACGGTCATTGCGAACAACGGGCCCAAAGACGGTTGTCACCAACAACCAGGCGTTCCTGCCGATCCTGGACTTCATCCTGCAGGGGTCACCCGGCGGCGGAATCGACGAGCCGACGCCGGAGCCGGGGCCGACGATGAAGCCGACGCCCAGTCCGATTGCCGAAGGAATCTGCGCGTCCTGCCCGCGCTCCGCGGCCAGGTGCTCAAGCTGCGCCCGGCAGGCGTCGTCAAGCAGACGGTCAGCGGCAGTGGCCCCGAGGAAGTCCTCGAACCTGCACACCGGCGTAGCAAGCGTCACCGCCGGCACTCCGGCATGCGACACCGCACCCGTGTCCGCCGGGGACTGCGCCATCGTTTCCATCACGTTCGAACTCCACCCACTGCGCGAGGGCCGCCAGACCCCGCTGGAACGCCTGCTGCGCCTTCCCCGGCCCCCTTTGTTGCACGGGTAGCCGCCGGAGCGGAAGACGGGACCACAGCGGCCTTGATGCCCAGCGCAGTCAGCCGCTCCCGCTGCTCGGGAAGGAGCTGCGCCCAGGTGCCCGGCGCTCAGCAGGTAGGGCAGCGTCCGGCAGATGCGGTGAGGGCGGTGTTTCGAGGGTCAGGACGGAATCTGGCGGCGGCGAAGGCGCAGCAGTATCCCGCCCACCGCCAGTGTCGCCACGGCGCCCGACGCGATACCGATGGCCAATCCGCCACCGAAGCCAGGCCCTTCGTTCGATGCCGCGGTCTCGTCCTGACCCGATACCGTCACTTTCGAGCGCAGGACGATCGGGGGGTAGTCGCACACGTAGTCGCGGTCCTTTTCCGTCACGCAGTCGGCGCTCTTGTGTCGAAGCGTGAATGTCACCGGATACGTTCCGGGCTTCACCGTCTTCTTGATCCGGCCCGCGCCCACCCAGGCTCTCTTGGTGTCACCGAGGGCGGTGTCGTCGGTCAGCGCCGGGCTTGAGACCTCAACTGCCGTCGGGTGCGGGTTGCCGGGACGTTCCTTGACCGTGAGGTCCACCACCCCGCCAGGCGCCGCGGGGCCACCGACGGAGCCGTACCCCTGCTTGGGGAAGGGGAGCTGATCGGCGTGGGCCGCTCCTGCCTGCCCGAGCAACACCGAGGGCAAGGCAATCGCGGCAAGTCCGCAGCGGATGGACGAACGTGTGAAGTCGATCATATGCGCTTCCCCGTGCCAGTAGCTGGTCAGCGGCTGCCCGCGCAGGCTGTGGGTGATCCGGGAGAACAGCCGGTGTTCCATTTTGTTCCATTTTGAAGTACCCGGCGGGAAGTGCATGAAGGTGATGCTCAGCCCGCACTCGTCGGCGAAGTCGGCCAGGCCCATCTTGAACAGGCGGGAGTCCGCCGAGTTAGCGCCTCCAGAATCGGCGGTGACCAGCAAGCGGTCGGTGCTGGGGTAGTCGAGGCGCCCTTGGACCTTCCACCAGCGGCGCAGGGACTCTACCGCGAAGGCAGCGGTGTTGCGGTCGGTGCCCACGTTCACCCAGCCGCTGTCGCGGCCCAGGTCGTAGATGCCGTACGGAGTGTCCGGGCCGAAGAAGTCGTGATCGAGAGACGCTCAAGGGCCGGAAGGGCTGGTCGAACGAGCGCGAGGCGCGACTCGACGCGTTCCGCTGGCTGCACCGCTACAACACCCGGCGCCGGCATTCCCGGCTCGGTCAGCGATCTCCGATCGCCTTCGAGAACACCTTCCGATCAACATCACCTGCCCTGGCCCGAGCCGCATAGACGTGTTCAAGATCCAGGGTCAAGGCCCGTTCTGAAGCGGCTCACCTCGGTGTACGAACCCGGGGTCCGTGCCCGCTCATGCCGCCGCGACCGGACACCGTCATGCCAGTGCAGCCAGAACGGCTGCGAGGCGATTCCCACCACCTGCGGATCGCGGTCCATCAAGATCAGATGGTCCCGCTCCAGCCACGACTCGTAGCCGACGTGGTCCCGAGCCGTCGCGCAGTACTACCAGCCACGCGACTGCCCAGCCCCCGCTCCAGGGGAGCGGGGCAGTTTCCGTCCCCCGCGTCGAGCCTCTACCTTGAACTCCGACGGGAATCACAAGTGGCGTCAAGTGCAAGGGGGTTGGGTCAATGGCGACAGATCCGGCGGATACGGCGTCCGTCAGCGGGGTCGGGTTCGGGGACTACTACCGGGCGCATGCGGGGCCGCTCGTCGCCCTGTCGCTGCTGCGGGGCGCGGACCTGGTGGAGGCGGCGCGGCTCGCCCAGGACTCGATGACAGTGGCCTGGCGGTGGATGGACCTGCTGGGCGCGAACGCGGCCGGGGCCGCGAAGGACACCAGGACCCCCGTGGTTACCACGCAGGCGCTGCGGGCCTGGACGTGCCGGATGGCCGTCGGCGGCGGCTGCGGAGCGCTGCGCCCAGCGCACGGGACGGTGCCCGCCCTCCTGGGGAAGGGCAGCACCGACGCCCTGGCGCAGGCCCGGACGGTGGTGGCGCTCGCCCCGCTGAGTGAGTTGAACGAGCGCCAACTCAACGTCACCGCCTTTCGGCTGGCTGGCTGTGCGCCGGGAGCGATCGGGTACGAGCTGGGCCTGTCGATGCCGAAGGTGCACCGCACCCTGCGCTACGTCGGCAAACTGCTCGGAGCGGAGACGGGGGCACGGCAGGCCAGAGGTGCCGAGGCGCCGGGGGAGGCCGAGGGGTCCGGGGCGGCCGAGGGGTCCGTGGAGGCAGACGTCAGGTTCGCGGAACTGCTTGGCGAGCTGGCCGCCGCGTTGGATCCCGTACTCGACCTGCGGTCCGGGCTGGACGAGGTGAGCGGCTCCATTGGTGCGGACGGGACCACCGCTCGACGCGCCCCCGTACCGACGCTGTGGAACCTCGGCCCCTCGCTCCCCGTGCCGCCCTTCGGCGCACCCGTGCTGCACTCGTTCGCCGAGCCCGCGCCGTCCGGGGTACGGGCGTACGCGGCTGGCCTCGCCCGGTGCGACGCGCAGGGCCGCGAGGCCGCGCTCGGCGGGTTTCCCGCGGCCGAGCTGGCGGCCGTACGGCTCGGAGCGGTGTTCGCCCTTCAGGTGGAGCGGTTCCGGCGGGAGGCCGAGAGGTCCGGGACACGGGCCACCAGGGGCGAGTTCCGGAGGGAGGACGCCCGGGCGTTCGCGGTCGCACTGGCTCAGGACGCCGCGCTCGCCGCGCCGATGTTCGACGCGGTGAAGGACCTCGACGTCCCGCGCCGCGTCGGCTTCCTGGCGTCGGGCCTCGCCGATGACGACCCCTGGACGAACGAGGTCTCCTACGACGGGATCGAAGCGTCCCTCGCCTTGGCCCAGTTCCGGCGCGCGGCGGTGCGGGCGGCGCTGCGCGCGTCGCACCGGCCTGGTGCGGACACCTCCCCTCAGTCCGGCGGCCCGCTCGCCGAGGCCCTTACGCAGTCCCTGAGCGACACCCACCGGATGATCCACCAGCTCGACGAACTGAACAGCGACCTCTCGCGTGCCGAGTCGACGCTGCCGGAAGGCTACTACGTCGACATGACCCGGGACTTCGACCTCCACCAGAGCTTCCACGCGGACCTGGCGCTCGGCATCGACGCCGTCCGGGAGGTCCTGTCGCAGACCTAGCGGTGGTTTGTTAGACCGGGGAGTAGAGATCGAGTGGGTGGCCTGCGCCGACGGCGTTGATCAGGGCTTGAAGTTCGGGTGGCGGGGGTGCGTTGCTCCAGGCTCGCCAGCAGCGTTGGAGAGTGGTCCAGGGGTCGAGCCAGGCCCGGACGGCGCGGATTGCCTGCGGCCAGCTGGCCGGTTGGGGCTGGTGGGTTCTGCTTGGGCCCCCTCTCAGCCGGCCCCACCGCTGTGACAGTCGGCGGGGCCGTGGGGACGACGGCGGGCTCCCGGTCCGGAGGTTGAGCGAACCAGGTGTCCCAGCAGAACGAGAACGCGCAGGTGACCAGGGTCTGGTGGCGGCGGATGGCGGTATCGGAGCGGACCTGGAAGTCGGCCCAGCCCAGTTCGTCCTTGACCTGCTTGTAGCTCTGCTCGATCCAGTGCCTGATGCCGTAGATCCGGACGACTTCATGCAGGTCGGCGGCCGGTTCAGGGTTGTCGGCCTCGCGGGGTCCGCCGGGGCGGGGCAGGTCGGTGGCCAGATACCAGGTGGCTTGCGGGGGAAGGGTGGCCGGGTCGGTGGTGGCCACGACGAGACGGACGTTCCCGTCGGGTCCCCACCAGCCAAGGGTCGCGTCGGCGGCCCACCAGGTCTCGGTGTGTCCGTCGCGGAAGGTGCGCTCGACGGAGGTCCAGCCACCCGGGTGCTCGGGGTCCGTCCAGGTCAAGGCGTGGGCGGCATGGACGGGGGTGTAGGCATCCTTGCCGTAGGCCCAGGTGCCGTGGCTCGGTTTGAGAGCCATGACGAACGGCAGTCCTGCCGAGGCGAGTTGTCTGCGGAAGCCGTCCTGGTCGCCGTAGGCGCAGTCGGCGGCCACGGCGCGGAAGGCCACCCCGGCAGCCTTCGCGGTGTGGGCCAGTTCTGCGGCGATCTGCAGCTTCGTGCGGAAGCCGGTGTCGCTCTTGCCCTTGGGGAAGTGATGGGCGGGGCTGTAGGGCACGGCGTGCAGCGGGTAGTAGAGGTTCTCGTCGGCCCAGCAGGTGGTCACGGTGACGATGCCGTTGTCGGTCTTGCCCAGCCGGCCCAGCCACTGGCGGCCGATGTGCGCGGTCGCCTTGCCGTCCTTGCGGTCGCCCGAGTCGTCGATCACCAGCACCCCGCCTGGGTGCGGGGCGGTCGCGGGATCGGTCAGCAGCAGTTCCAGTCGGCGGGCGTTGACCTGCTCGTGGTCCCAGGACGACTCGGACAGGAAGAACTGCAGCCGCTGTACCGAGGCGCGCTGGGGCCCCGACGACGGGTTCGGCGCCGGCCAGGCAGCTCAGGGTCTTGTTCCGGTCCCGCGGCAGCAGCAGTCCCGCGAGGTACTCGCGGAACCCGCGGCGCTGTGCCAACGTCGAGAGCAGGTCATCGAAGCGCGCGGCGTAGGCTTCCAGCGGGCCCGGAGCGGGCGGACACGGCAGACGGCGAGTCATCACAAGCCCCCAGGCGGCGAGGCGACGTTCCTCTGCTACCGGCCTACTACGGCCCTGACCCGCCGTCAACAAACCACCGCTAGATCCTGTCTCTCTGGTCAGCGTCGGTCCAGATAAGGATGCCGGCGAGGTGGAGTGCGGCCTGGTTGGCGATGGCGAGTTTGTCCGTTCGTGTGGCCAGACCGCGCCACTGCGCAAGGCGGTTGACGCACCGCTCGACGGTGTTCCGCTGCCTGTAGGCCTCGCGGTCGAAGCCCGGCGGGCGCCCGCCGTGACGGCCTCGCCGTTGGCCGTGGCCATCACGGTCTCGAAGGCAGGTGCGTCACTGGCGGCCTGGTCTGCGGTGGCGGTGAAGGCCAGGGGCCGAGCTCGGCCGTCGGCCGCCAGGTGGATTTTGGTACTCAGGCCTCCGCAGGAGCGTCCGAGTGCGTGATCGACGGGCTCTTGGCGTCCCGCCGCCCCCTCCGAGTGCTCCGGCGGCGTACTGATGGGCTCGGACGACGGTCGAATCGACCGACACCGTCCAGCCGATGTCGTCGACAGCGTCCGCCGCGGCCAGAACGGAAGCCAGGATCCGTTCCCAGGTGCCGTCGACAGCCCATCTGAGCAGCCGGTTGTGAGCGGTCTGGAACGGACCGAGTTCATCTGGCAGGTCACGCCAGGGCGAGTTGGTGCGGTACTTCCAGGCGATGGCCTCAAGGGTGCGGCGGTGGTTACGGGCATTGTTGCGCTGAGCATTGCTGTTCGCGTGCGGCGTTCCAGACAGGACTCGTTCCGAAATAGGAGTCGTAGAGTTCCTGAACGTCGAGGAGGCTTTCCGGCGGCACTTTGCCATAGCGGATGCGCTCAAGGTGGCGGAAGTACTCGAAGCGCTCCACCCCGGGCGTGATGATGACCAGCATGTCCGCAATCTCGCCGGGTGCGGCGGCGAAGGCATGCTGTGTACCGGGCGGCACGACGACAACATCCCCGCGCTCCGCGGTGACCACTTGATCGCCGGACAGTAGCTGGGCGGTGCCGTCGAGGACGTAGAACATCTCGGCGGACTTGCCGTGGTGGTGAGGACGGGCGCCATCGGCACCCGTGCCGAGGGTGACACGCATGCTGGAGAGCGCCCCGCCCGTGGCGGAGCTGTCGACGAGCAACTGGTTGGTTACCAGGCCGCCCTTGCCTATCAATTCGGCGTCAGCAGAGCGCACAACGACGGTTCCGTCGAAATCGGGGATGAAAAGAGACATTACTTGCTCCTGAAATATTGATTTCGCTGAGAGACAGGAACTACTGAGCTGGCCGGTGGAGAATCTGCAGATCTGGCCGGCCGAGGATGCTGATGTAGAGAGATCGGAGTGTTGTCGCGCCTGTTGCTTGAGGTTGCCTGCCGGCTGCCCGCACTGGCGTCGACGGGGCGAATGGCGCGCCCTGATCCGGCGACGCGCCATTGCCGGGGCCACGCACTGTCAGCCAAGGACCGCTACGGCCTCGATCTCGATCTTCAGCTCAGGGCCGACCAGACGGTTGACGCCGATATGGCTGCGTGCCGGTCTGTGCTCACCGAAGAACTCCGCGTAGACCTGGTTGACCTCGTTCTGGGCGTCCATGTCGGTGTTGAAAATGGTGACCTTGACGATGTCCTGGACGTCGCCGCCGGCCGCCTTCAACGCGATGAGCAGGTTCTCCAGGCAGGCCCGGGTCTGCTCCGCGATTCCCTCGGGCACTGTGAGCTCGGCCTCGTCATGGGGGTGCTGATGTACGAGCGGGTAGGCGGTGGCGCCCGAGAGCCACACAGTGTCGCCGCGCGTGACGACCGCCGGGGCGAACGGCATGGCGTCTGCCCCGGTGTCCTCGCGCAGCTGTGCGGCCCAGGCCAAGGAATCGGGTGCGATGAAGTGCTTCACCGTAGCTCCAGATTTGTATGATGACTGATGAATGACGGCAGGTGATCAGGATACTGTGGGGCCGGAAGATTGCAACCGGCGAAGGAGCCCCCTATGCGCATGATCGGCCGCAGGTCCTCGGTCGACGAGGTCGTTGGCCAGCTCAACGAAGCTCTGACGCAAGGCGCTTGGGCGATCGGGGATCGACTGCCGACCGAGCAGCGGCTCACCGAGGAGCTGGGAGTGAGCCGTACCGTGATCCGAGAGGCGGTACGGGCCCTGGTGCACTTGGGCGTACTGGAGACCCGACAGGGCGCCGGTACCTACGTGGTCTCCACCATCGACCCCGCCCCCATGCTGCGCCGGTTCGGGACTGCCGACGTGCGCGAAGTGTTCGAGGTCCAGCTCGGCTTCGACGTGCAGGCGGCCCAGCTCGCCGCCATGCGTCGCACCGATGCCGACCTGCTGAGGCTGCGCGGCTTGCTCGCTGCCCGAAATCGCGCCACCGTGCCGGAGGAGTTCGCCCGTGCTGACGCAGACTTCCACCTGGCCGTGGTGGAAGCGGCGGGAAACAGCGTGCTGCTGGAGTGCTACCGCTTCTTCGTCGGCCGACTCCATGACAGCCTGCACGCGCTGCGTAGCCAGGACGTGATCCAGGAGAGCGGCGCCGAACCCCACAACGCACTGCTGGCGGCGATCGAGGCCGGAGATGAAGCCGGTGCCGCCGCCGCGGCCGCGGCCGCGATCCGCCCGAGCCTCAATGCGCTCACTGAGCAGTTCCGCGTTCCGTAGCGTCTGGTTTGTGTGGTTTCAGGCAGCGTTTGCGGTTGCCGGGGATCGGTAGTGCCGGGCCTCGAATTCCTCGGGCGGGAGGTGGTCGAGGGCTGAGTGCGGGCGCTCGGTGTTGTACCAGCCGACCCACCAGACGACGGCACGTTCTACCGCGCTGCGCCAGGTGATGTACAAGCTCGCCTCCGCTGGTGTGCTGCCGCACACGCCGTCGATGTACCGGCACCTGTCCTCCCACCTCGCCCAGGCCCGCCGTGAGGGCCGCTTCCCCGATCTCGTCGACACCCTGCGCGAAGTCCACGTCCCGCAGGCCTGGCCGGACGCGGGCACGTTCCTGCACGAGAGCCCTGACTGGTTCGGCCTGGACCTCACGCATGGCCAGTCGCATGCGGTGTACGTCGCTGCGGAAAAGGACACTCTCCGGCAGCTCCTCACGGGCTGGCTGGCTCCGTACGGCATCCCGGTACTGGTGGTCCGCGGCTTCGGCTCCCAGTCCTACGTCGACGTCGTCCGCGACCGGGTCGCCGCCGACTCGAGGGAAACGATTCTCCTGGTAGTCGGTGATTTCGACTGTTCCGGCGAGGACGTCGAACGGGACTGGGTAGCGCGCACGGCCTGTTGGAGTCACACCGAGCGGGTGCTGCTCACCTACGACCAGGTCGTCCACGACTACGAGCTGCCCGCGACCGAGGGCAAGCGCGGCGACCCGAGGTGGCCGGCCTTCGCGCGCCGCCATGGTTTTGAGATCGAGCACCCGGTGCAGTGGGAGGTCAAAGCACTGGAGCCGGACGAACTCCGCCGCCTGGTCCTCGCCGCCGTCGACCCGTACATCGACCGCCAGGCCCTCGCGCAGCAGACCGCCCGGCAGGAGGAACAGCGCCGCGCCCTGGCCTCCTTCGTCCGGGGCTGGGGCGCGGCAGGCGGGACATCGTCCTAACCCTGTGACGTGGCCTGGGCGGCCTGGGCGAAGTGCATGACGATCCCCTTCGCCCCGGCGGCGACTTCGTCGATGAGTTCGTAGCCGCGGGGGTCATCGGGGTGGTTGCGGACCCAGATCAAGGCGTAGCTGATGATCTGGTTGATGTCGCTGGGCCGCAGGAAGATGGCGTCGCCGGTGTGGAGCCGCTCGGGGGCCGTGCGCTGCCACAGCCGGTAGTACCGGCCTTCGACATCATGAAGCCCAAGCGCCGGTCGCCGTGCGGGTTGATCAGGTGGGTGGTGAAGGGCAGGTCGTTCGGGCCCGGCTGCCAGGGCTGCTCCGGCTGGTTCAACGTGTCCTCCGTCAGTACTCAGTGATCACGACGGTGCCGAGTGTGTCAGCGTCGGTCGGCGGGCTGGGCTTGCGGCCACTTCGTCCGCACTGGAGCGCCGGCGCTCCAGTGGGTGGTGTGGTCAGCCGAGGAAGGACAGCCGGACTTGGTGTTCGGGGCTCTCCCGGTTGGAGTTCACCAGTACAACGGACTGCGAGGCCCCCAGCTCCAGCTCACCATTGACTACGGGCAGCGTGGCGTGTGGTGGTACCAGTGCCGGGAGCACGTGGTCACTGCCGTGGCCTGGACGACCGTGGCGGGCTCGCCAACGGTCGTCCGCGGGAAGAATTTCGCGGAGGGCTGCCAACAGGTCATCGTCGCTGCCCGCGCCGGTCTCGATGATGGCAAGGCCGGATGTCGCGTGGGGGGTGAAAACGTTCAGCAGTCCGTTTCGCCCATGAGCGACCTCCCGGAGGAACGCGGAGCATGCATTGGTCAGGTCGTGCATGGTCTCAGTGGCGCCGGTTGCAATATTGATGGTGCGGGTGGTGAAGGTGCTGGTCATGCTTCACCGGTACCCATCGCGGAGCAAAAGCACTAAGGGCCGGATGGGTTGTTCCTCCGGGACTCCGCCGGTAGAGGCACGTACTCCCGTACCTGGACAGTCCCATCGCACCGTCTCATCCGAGTACCGCAAGCCAGAGCAGAACGGGCTCTCTGCGCCCGGGACGGCCCGGTCGGGGCCGGATCGTCCGTACCGGGGTCCAGTGGCCCGGCCCGGCGATACCGTGATGACACACGCCAGATGACAGCCAGGAGCCCCCGGATGAGCGAGCAGCCGGCCCTCGTGCCCGACCGCCAGCCCCTTGATGAGCACGCCGCCGCTTCCGCCCGTGCGTACGCGGCCGACCAGCGCGCGCGGGTCGACGTCCTCGCCTCGGTGCTGGAGGACATCGCCGCCAACGGCTACCCGTCCCCGGAGACGGGCGTGCTGTGGGAGGACGCCCGCGACGCCCACCTGGAGCGCCTCGCCGGTGAGCAGCCCCGTGTCGCTTGAGCACGCGCCGCGCCGGTCCCAGGTCGTCATGGTGGAGCCCGCGCTGAGCCAGCTGGCGAAGCTCACGGCGACCGAGACGCACCGCCTGGACCGCGCGATCGTCGCGATCAGCGTCAACCCCGAGCTGGGCACCCCGGTGCCCGACACCCTGCTTCGCGACTACGTCGATGTCATCGACGGAGTCCGCGTCATCTACTACGTCACGGCCCTTCGACAGATCTCTATCTGCGGTTCTGATCTGGCCCTTGTTGTGTGAGGCACATGGGCTCATCAGTACGTGTGACTGTGGGATATCTGCTGGTTGTGAGGCACGCCCCGCCACGGCCTCGCTGAAGAGCGACAGGCCCGGCGTGGACGCAGCAGCAGGGCCACCGCACCGAGGGCGGCCGCGTTCACACCGAGGTCGGCCTGGACGACCTCCACGCGCCGGGTGGCGAGCGGGAGCGCCGGTCCGGCAGCCCGGGAGTTGTTGCCGAGCACGACGGGCACGTCGAACTGGCCGACGGTCTGCTCGATGACCCTCACGAAAAGGAGTCCGTCGCGGGCTGACTGCCGGGTGCTCGCCGCGACGCCTGGAGCAGGAGCAGGAGTACGAGCGCGCCCGCCTGCGCCTGCGCCCGCGGTACGCATCGACCTGCTGTCGGCCCGTCCCCTACGGCATCTGCGTCGAGCTCTCTCCCTGTGCGGGGAGGCCGGAGGCCAGTTCGAGGACGCACGTTCCGGAGGGCGGAACCTCGATCGTGTGGATGCCCGGTGTGAGGGTGAGAGCCGTGGCCTGCTGCAATCGGCCTCGGGCGTCATGGATCCGTGCACGGACCTGGCGGGGTGGTCCGGAGACGTCGAGGACCATGCGTGAGGCGGTGGAGGCGTTGATGAGGGAGTGGGAGCGCCAGGACTCGGTGCGAAGGGGCACGATCCTGTCGGTGTAGTTGGTGATGACCCGTTGGTCTCCGTGAGCGGCGGTGACCTGGGGGAAGAGTTCGTCCGGGCGGCCGGGTTCGTAGTGGCCGGAGGTGAGGACGGGAGCCAGTCGACGCCAGGTGGCGAGCCAGAACGCGAGGGTCTCGCGGTGGCTGGGGGAGAGCCGGCTGAGGCGGACGGAGATCTGCGGCACGGAGTGCAGGGCCCCGTGGAAGTGGCGGGCCAGGCTCTCCGGTGTTGCCTGCGGATCCCACATCACCATGTCGGAGTGGACTGCTCCGCAGGGTGCGAGCAGTGCGATGTCCAGCGTCCGGATGCGGTTGGCGACGGGATCGGCGGGGCAGTCGGTGGCGCGCAGTGCGTTGCCGAGTGCGGTCATGGCCGGCCCGATGTAGGGCTGGCGCAGCTCGATGACGAACTGGTCGCCGCGCAGGGCCCGCAGGGCGTCGCGGATATCGGCGAGCAGCGCGGCCATCGCCTCCCCGATGTCCGGAATGTATCCGGGGGCGGGCTGGTCGGGTGCGGGCACTGCGGCGTAGGCCATGGCCTCGTCGAGGAAGTCGATCTTCAGGCCGTCGAGTCCGTACGTGTCGACCAGGGTGCGGCAGGTGTCCACGATGTGTGCGCGCACTTCGCTGTGGCGGGGGTCGAGGACGAAGCAGTCGAGGTGCGGGACGTGGTGCGGCGCGTACGGTGCCCAGGCCTGGTGGGCGGAAGAGCGCTCTCCCAGGAGAAGCGGGGCGATCCAGGCGGTGTAGTGCAGTCCGGCACGCCGAACGGTACTGACGTGGGCGCGGAAGTCGGGGAACTTGAATGGGTCCGGCTGCCAGTCGCCGCAGCCCGCGTAGCCACGGCCGTTGCCGAGCAGCTGCCAGCCGTCGTCCAGGAACAACTGGCCGCAGCCGAGGGCGGCGGCGAGGGCGGCCTCCTCCTCGACCTCGGCCGCGGTTACGTCCTGGGTGAAGGCATACCAGGTCGAGTAGACGGGCGTCCGGGCGAACTCCGGAACGGGCAGCGGCTCTCCGCCGGGCAGGCCGGCGAGCCACTGACGGAGCCTACGGAGGGCGGCAGCCATGGTGGTGCCCGGCGCGGAGATGCGGACTCGGCAGGTCTGCCCGGCGGTGAGGGAGAGGCGCAGCCACACGCCGAAGCGCTTGCGCTCCTCGGAGACACCGAAGCGAATCCAGCTCTTCTGGACGGTGCGGTTGGCGGCGAGGGCGAGCAGACTGCGACCGGCGGTGTCGTAGAGGCAGCCGACGGGGGCGGATCGTACGAGTGACAGGCCGCGCCATGCCGACCAGTCGACGGGCAGGGTGCGCTCCCAGCCGGCGTCGGGGTGCCAGAAGCCCACGGCGTCCCCCAGCGGGACGTCCAGGCGCAGGGTCACGGTGCCGTCCGCCGTCGCCGTGACGAGAGCCTCGGTCCCGGCGGCGTCGTCCTGCGACAGGGTCAGGGTGGCGCTGTCGGCGGGAGTACGCAGGCTGATGCGTGTGTCGCCCACATCGAGGGTGTTCGCGCCGTCTGCCCACTGGCCGGGGTCGAAGGCGGCCAGGTCGATGGAGTCGAGGGACGTGGTATCCACGGAGGGAACCTCTCTGCGGGACGCGAGTGGGGCGTCGTTGCGGTTGGCTGCCGCGCCTCGGGGACGCCGGCCGACGGCTTCCTGCCGGCCGGTGGTTTCGCTCCGGCCGGTGGATTCCTGGCGGCTCAGGCGGACTGGGGCGTGAGGGAGTGGAAGGGCTGCCCGTCGAGCGTCCAGTGCAGGTCGGGCGTGATACCCAGGGCGGCGTAGACGTGGGCGGCGACATCGGCGTGGCGGAGGCTGTCCGGTGGGGTGGTGGAGTCGATGCCGGGGCCGTTCGCAGCGATCCAGGCGGTGCTCTCCAGTGTGCTGCGACCGCCGTGGCCGCCTTCGTCGCGGTGGCCGTGGTCGGTCACCACGATGACGGTCCACTCCTCGGACCCGGCGTCGGGACGCTCACGTATGGCAGTGAGCAGCTGTCCGAGTTGCCGGTCGGCGGTCTCGATCGCGTTTCGGTACTCGGCTCCGCAGGCGAGGAAGTGGGCGGTCTCGTCAACAGCGCCGAGGTAGACGAAGGAGGCGTCGAGGTCTTCGCCGGAGCTGAGAATTCTTGCGGCTTCGTCGGCCACGCTCTGGTCGCACGCGTCCCAGCCCTGCGGGGTGTCCTCGCGCGGAGCGATATAGGCGAGCCTGCTCGGGGCCGCGAAGACCGGGCCGCCCTGCCGGGCCAGGAACAGGGGTTCCCAACCGCCGGCCGCGAAGGTCCGCTTCCCGCGCTCGGCGGCCAGCCGCGTGGTGAAGTCGGGGAACACCCCGAGCCGGTTCCCGGAGAAGTTGTTGCCCCAGACTCCGTGCTTGGCCACGCCGACACCGGTGACGATCGTGGTCCAGCAGGGGCCCGACATGGTCGGTGTGTCGTCGTCGATGTGGACGGGCGCGAAGAAGCCGGCGTTCGCGACTTCGTCGAGGTTGGGCGTTTCCAGCATCGGCAGCAGATCGAGGCGGACGCCGTCGATTCCGACGACCAGGACGCGGGGTGTGGGCATGTTCTCGGTTCTTTCGTGGGGCGGGCGGAAAAAGGGGACGGGGGATGCTCTTACCGGTGTCAGACGGTGCGGCGCAGCCGGATCAGGCGGCTGGCGTAGTCGCCGACGGGCAGCCGCAGGTCGATGCCCCGGCGGGTCAGGGCGGCGCCGCTGTGGGTGATGCCCTCGTCGATGTCGAGGTAGTGGGCCGCGGGGTCCAGGGCCGGCAGGGGGAGACCGGGGGCCGGGTGGCCGAAGCGGGTTGCGGGGCGCCAGGCGAGGACGGCGTGTTCGGTGTCGTCCTGGGACGCGTAATGCACGGCTGTCAGTCCGGCGGGGCCGTGGAGGCGGTACTGGCGGCCGTGCTGGACCAGGGGGCGGATCTCCTTGTAGCGGATGACGAGCGCGGCGGCCTCTTCGAGCTCCTCCTCGGACCAGGCGGTGAGATCCCCGCCGAGGCCGAGTGCTCCGGCCATGGCGACATGGAAGCGGAACCGGAGAGGCGTGGTGCGGCCGGTGGTGACATTGGGGCTGTCGGTCACCCA
This sequence comes from Streptomyces sp. NBC_01260, assembly GCF_036226405.1. NCBI lineage: Bacteria > Bacillati > Actinomycetota > Actinomycetes > Kitasatosporales > Streptomycetaceae > Streptomyces > Streptomyces sp. NBC_01260. The sequence continues at coordinate 8,879,358 of NZ_CP108464.1, forward strand.
GGCCGCCATGGCCTGGGCGGGGAAGAGCTGGCTGAAGCCGTGCTGGATGTTGATCCGGTCGACGGGATCGGTGTTGTCGGAGGTCCAGACCTGGTCGGTGCGGGCGAGGATGCCGAGGTCGGCCCGTCCGCCGCCGCCCGCGCAGGCCTCGATGCGAAGGCCGGGGTGGTCGGCACGGAGGCGGTCCATGATCCGGTGGACGGCGCGGGTGTGGTCGATCCACAGCCGGTCGGGGTCCGGATGGCCGGCCCAACCGGCCTCGGTGACGACCCGGTTGGCATCCCACTTGAACCAGTCGACGTCGTGGTCGCGCACCAGCTGGTCCAGGGTCCGGTGGGCCCAGGCCTCGACTTCGGGGCGGGCGAAGTTCAGCATGAGCTGGTTGCGCAGCTCGGTCGCGTCCCGAGTCGCCGCATGGACGACCCAGTCGGGATGGGCACGGTAGAGGTCGCTGTCGCGGTTGACCATTTCCGGCTCCACCCACAGCCCGAACGCCATGCCCAGGCGGTGCACCTCGTCGGCCAGTGGACGCAGCCCGTCGGGGAACGCCTCGGGCCGGGGCGTCCAGTCGCCGAGACCCGCCCGGTCGCTGGTACGGCCGCCGAACCATCCGTCGTCCAGCACGAAGAGTTCGGCGCCCAGACGTGCGGCCACCCGGGCCAGGCTCAGCTGGCCGGGCTGGTCGACGTCGAAGCCGGTGGCTTCCCATGAGTTGTAGACGACGGGCCGGTCCCGGTCGGGGGCGGGCAGGACACCGGTACGGATGTGGGCGTGCCAGGCGCGGCTGGCGGCGCCGAAGCCGTCGGGGGTGTAGAGGCCGGCGAAGACGGGTGTGTGCAGGCTCTGGCCGGGCTGGATGGTCCAGCTGAGTCCTTCGTGGCCGAAGCCGCCGGTCCAGGTGGTCCGGCCGACCGGGTCGCGGTGCACGGTGATGCGCCAACTTCCGCTCCAGGCCAGGGCGGTGCTCCAGACCTCGCCGTGCTCCTCGTCGGCGGTGCCGTCGTCGAGGGCGAGCCAGGGGCTGGCGTGGTGGCTGGTGAGGCCCCGGCGGCTGGTGAGCACGGTCTCGGCGACCGGGAGCCGGTCGCGCTGCAACTGGAACTCGCTGTTCCAGCCGCCCACGAGGTGGTTGAGCCGGTAGTCGGGCAGTGCTGGCAACGTCCAGGCGGCCGAGTCCAGCCGGTCGACGGTGATGGGGCCCGAGTCGTCGGCTCCGGTGTGGGTGAGTTCCACCCAGCGCTCGATGACGTCACTGCCGGGACGGACGCGATAGCCCAGTTCGGCGGCCAACGGGTAGTGGCGGTCGGCAAGGTACAGGCGGAGTTCTCCGTCCCGGACCGTGTGGCCGGTGAAGGACCACTGGGCGCCGCGGGTGCCGTCGGCGAACCGCACCTGGAGGCCGGCCGGCCCGAACCGCGCACCGGTCTGCGGGGCCAATTCGTCCGGGGCGGGGTCTGTCTCGAAGCTGCTTGCGGCAGGTGAGGTGGCCGCGGGCAGTCCGCAGAGGGCGTCGGTGTCGAGCGGTTCCCCCCAGTGCAGATGCCGGGGGCTGCCGTCGGCGCCGATGCGTACGGCGTAGACGCTGTTCGGGGTCTGCAGGACCACCAGCCCGCGGGTGGGGTCGAAGGAAACGGATGAGGGTGTGGGAGGCACAGGTGATCCCGAGGGGTTCGAGCGTCGGTGAGGACCGGGCAAACGGAAACATCGAATGATGTTTGGAGTGGCCGCAGTTGGGCCAGAGCGTAGGGCCGCTCGAACGAGAAAATCAATACTGGACGAAGTTATTTATTTATCGTAGGTTGCCGCCGTGTTTCCAAACCACTCGCGACCACTGGTGACGGCACCGGCCGAAACCGCCATCCTCGCCCTGCTGTTGGCCGAAAGCCCGCTCAGCCGGGTGGAGCTGGCCCGCCGGACGGGCCTGTCCTCGACCGCTGTGACCAAGGCCGCGCGACCACTCCTCGACGACGGCTACCTGCACGAACTCCCCCCGGAGCGCACCGCTCCGGGGGCCGGACGTCCCGTGAACCCGCTGGCCGTCACTCCCGACCGGGAGTTCGTCGTCGGTGTGAAGATCAGTGCCGACACCCTCTTCGGCGCGGTCTGCGACCTGCGGGCGCGGATGCGCACCACCGCCAGCCGGCCGCTGGGCGACCGCGACCCGGCCGCCGTATGTGCGCTACTGGCCGAACTCGTCTCCGAACTCCTCGACGTGAAACCCGAGTACCGGGCCCGCACCCGGCACCTGGGCGTCGCGGTCTCCGGCGACGTGGACCGTTCCTGCGGACGTGTCCGCTACTCCGTGCTCCCCGATTGGCGCGATGTGCCACTGGCCGATAACCTCGCCGCGGCGACCGGCCTGACCGTCACCGTGGAGAACGACGTCAAGGCCATCACCGCCGCCGAGCACTGGTTCGGTGAGGGTATCGGTACCGAGTACTTCGCACTGGTCACCATCGGAGCGGGGATCGGCTCCGGGATCGTCATCAACGGTGAGCTGGTCGCCGGCGCGTACGGCGTGGCCGGAGAGATGGGGCACATCAGCATCGACCCGGCCGGGCCGCGGTGTCACTGCGGCCAGACCGGTTGTGTCGAGGCCGTCGCCTCCAGCGACGCCGTCCTCGCCGCCATCCGCCGCGCCACCGACGACCCGGACCTGGACTTCGACGGTGCCGTTCAGCTCGCCCGTGGTGGAGACCCCGCCGCGCAGAGCGCCTTCGCGAGGGCCGGCCATGCCATCGGCGTCGGCATCGCCACCCTTGTGAACCTCATAGGTCCCGAGCGCGTCGTCGTCACGGGCGAGGGGCTCGACACCTACGACCTTTTCGGAATGCACATCAGGGACGCCTACGAAGCGCACTGCTTCAAAGCAGCGGCGAAATGCCCGCTGACCCTGCGTCCGCTCCCCTGGGAGGAGTGGGCCCGCGGCGCCGCCGTCGTCGGCATCCAGGCTCTCTTCCCCTGAACGAGCTTCACCACCCCGTTCGCCGGCCCGAGCTTCCGGCGCAACCGATGTCCAGCACCGTCTGCCAACTGTGAATAACCGGACACCGGCTGCGCCGGACAACAACACCCGTACACCCAACCCTCTCAACCTGAAGGACGCGAAGTGAGCGCACGGAGCTCCAAGCTTAGTCGCAGAGGATTCCTCGGCGGATCCATCCTGTTCGTCGCCGGAGCGGCGGTCGGTTGCAGTACCGACCCGTCCAGCGGCGGCTCCTCCGGGGCGAAGACCACCCTGAACGTCTGGTCCCACGCCTACGGCGAGGCCGGCACCCAGCAGGCCCTCACCCGTTACGCCACCGCGTTCACCAAGGCCAACCCGGACATCGCGGTCAAGGTCACCTGGACCCCCGGCGACTACTCCAGCAAGCTCTACGCGACCCTTCTCACCGACTCCGCCCCGGACGTCTTCGAGATCGGCGACTTCAGCGAGAGCCTCGCCCGGCAGGGCCAGATAGCCCAGCTGGATGACATCTACGGCAGCGCCAAGTCCGACTTCAACCAGGGCGCCCGCGACATGGTGACCGTCGACGGCAAGCTCTACGGCGTCAAGACGCTCGACGACATCATGATGCTCTACTTCCGCAAGAGCGTGCTCTCCAAGGCCGGCATCACCCCGCCCGACAGCTTCGACGCGCTCGCCGACGCGGCCAAGGCCCTGAGCTCCAAGAAGACCAAGGGCCTGTTCGTCGGCCAGGACGGTCTGGGCGACAGCGCCATCCTCTCCGTGTTCTCCAACGGCGGCGACCTCGTCACCGCCGACGGCAAGGCGGGCTTCGGCTCCTCCCAGGCCGCCGAGGCCGTGGCCGGACTCAAGCGCCTTCACGACGACAAGTCCCTGCTGCTCGGCTTCACCACCGACTGGTGGGACCCCGCCGCCCTCACCCAGAACGCCGTCCCGATGCAGTGGGGCGGCCTCTGGTCGATGCCCGCCATCAAGACCGCGCTCGGCGACGACTTCGGCGTCATGCCGTGGCCCGCCTTCAAGCCCGGCGGCAAGCCCGCGGTTCGCGTCGGCGGCTGGAGCACCTGCGTAAACGCCAAGGGCAAGAACGTGGAAGCGGCCAAGAAGTTCGTCCAGTGGCTCTGGATCAAGCAGACCGACCTCCAGACGGACTGGTCGCAGAGCTACGGCCTCCACATCCCGCCGCGCACGTCCGTCGCCGCCGCCGCCGACAAGCTCGCCCAGGGACCCGCCAAGGAGACCGTCGAGCTGGCCACCAAGTACGGCAGGAACAACCCCAGCACCTGGAACAGCGCTGTGAGCTCCCTCTTCACCGCGGCCGCGGTGAAGATCGTCGGCGGGAAGGGCGACGCGGAGAAGCTCCTGGCCGACGCGGCCAAGAAGGCCCAGGGCGAGATCGACAAGCAGCGCGCATGATGAAGTCCGCACCTCCACCCACGCTTGACCACGAGCGTGTCGGGTGCCCCGCGGCTGAGCCGCGGGGCACCGCCCCCGTCCGCCGTTCCCGCCCGGACTGGCGTGCCTGGGGAGCGTTCGCACTGCTCGCCGGGCCCCTCCTGATCGGCCTGGTCCTCTTCAAGTACGTCGCCATCGGCTGGAGCTTCCTGCTCAGCCTCAGCGAGGCCCGTGGCAGCATCGCCCTGGGCCGCTGGGTCGGCCTGGACAACTACCAGGCGCTGCTCTCCGATGCGGTGTTCCGTAAGTCGCTCGGCCAGATCCTGCTGTTCACGGTCTTCATCGTGCCGGTGACGTTCGCCGCCTCGCTGGGACTGGCGCTGCTGGTGCACCGGATCCGGCGCGGCCGGGCCGTGCTGCGCACCGCCTTCCTGATCCCGGCCGCCGTCTCCTACGTCGCAGCCTCCCTGCTGTGGAAGATGTCGCTGTTCAACGGGCTGCCGAGCGGCATCGCCAACACGATCGGCGGATGGTTCGGCATGGATGCCGTCCCATGGCTGCAGGCCACCTCGCCACCGCTGTACTGGGTCGTCCTCATCACCCTCCGCCTCTGGCTCCAGGTCGGCTTCTACATGGTGCTCTTCCTCGCCGGGCTCCAGGGCATCCCCAAGGAGATGTACGAGGCCGCCGCCCTCGACGGCGCCACCGGCCTGCGCCTGCTGCGCAGGATCACCCTGCCGATGCTGCGCAACACCTCGGTGGCCGTCCTGATGCTGCAGTTCATCGCCGCCTTCCAGGCGTTCGACGAGTTCTACAACCTGTTCAACAGCGGGCTGTCCGGGTCCGCCGCGGCCCCGATCCGAACCCCTCTGGGCTACCTCTACGACACCGCGATGGGCTCCCAGAACTACGGCCTCGGATCGGCCGGAGCTTTCGTACTCACCGCCCTCATCATCGGTGTGACCCTGATCCAGGGCCGGCTCACCGGCTTCGGCAAGGGTGAGGAATGAGCAACATGACAACGACAACACGACAACTGCCGCTGGTGGTACGCCGGTCCGTGCGCGGCCTGCTGGCAGGCCTGCTGACAGCGGTATTCCTGGCGCCCTTCTACCTGATGCTGCGCAACGCGCTGATGGACACGCAGGGCCTGACGTCACCGGAGTGGAGCTGGTGGCCGTCGACGATGCACTGGGAGAACTTCAGCTCGCTCTTCAGCGACCCGGCCCTGCACATGGGCCAGGCCCTCGGCAACTCGTTGCTGATCGCCGCGATCACCGCCCCGGTGTCGACGCTCCTCGCCTCGGCCGCCGGATACGCCCTCGCGCGCATCCCGGTACCCGGACGCGGCGTCGTGCTCGCCCTGGTGGTGGCCACGCTGATGATCCCCGGCTCGGTGACGTTCGTCCCCACCTTCGTCGTCGTGGGCTCCATGGGCGGGGTCAACACCCTGTGGGGGATCATCGCACCCGGGCTGTTCAACCCCTTCGCCGTTCTGCTCTTCCGCAACTTCTACCTCCAGTTCCCCAGCGAGATCGAGGAGGCCGGACGCCTGGACGGGCTCGGTTGGCTCGGCCTCTACCGCCGGATCGCGTTGCCGTCGTCCGGCGCGATGCTCGCCTCGCTCGGCGCGCTCGCCTTCATCGACAGCTGGAACGCCTTCCTGTGGCCGTTGGTCATCGGTCAGGACCCGTCCGCGTGGACGGCCCAGATTGCCTTGTCGACGTTCCTCACCTCACAGACCATCAACCTGCCCGGCCTGTTCGCCGGAGCGGTCGTGACCATCGCCCCACTGGTGGCCATGTTCCTGGTCGCCCAGCGTTACATCGTCGAAGGCATCGCCACCAGCGGCCTCAAGGGCTGAGCTGCTGAAGACGTCGTCATCAGCGGCCTCCATGGCTGAGCCGCACCTGACTCCGGACCACCGGTCCGGTCCGCATCACCTGAAGATCCAACCCCCACACCCACCCCACCCTTGGAGGGGACAATCATGAGATCCGAAAGGTCGGCTCCCGCCGTCAGGAGATTCTTCTCCCGAATTCTGCCTGCCACGGCAGCCGCGGTCACCCTCGTTCTCGCGGGAACCACCGGCTCCGTCGCAGCGACCCCCACCGCCACCACCGCTCCCATGACCGGACCGCAGTTGGCAGCCTCCTGGACGGGGCCGCTGAGTACCCGCGGGCGGTACATCGTCGATGCCAACGGCAACCGCTTCAAGCTGAAGGCCGGCAACTGGGCCGGTGCCCAGGGCACCTGGGAGGGCAGCGGCGACGTCAACGACCCCACGAACCACCAAGCGGACCAGATGTCGCACAACCTTCCGTTGGGCCTGGACCGCGCGCCGATGGCACAGATCATGGCCGACTTCCACGAGCTCGGGCTGAACAGCATCCGGCTGCCGTTCGCCAACGCGATGATGCGTGACACCACGGTCGTACCCGACTCCGCGGTCGCGGCCAACCCGCAGCTGAAGGGCAAGACCCCGCTGCAGGTGTTCGACGCGGTGGTGGCGGCCCTGACCGCCGACGGGTTCGCGGTCATCCTCAACAACCACACCACCTCCTACCGCTTCTGCTGCGGCCTGGACGGCAACGAGCGCTGGAACAGCGGCCAGTCCGCCCAGCAGTGGCAGGAGGACTGGCTCTTCCTGGTGAACCGCTACAAGGCGAACAAGCGTGTCGTTGGCGCGGACCTGCGTAACGAGATCCGCCGCGACACCCTGGACGACCCCAACTGGGGCCGGGGCGACGATCACGACGTGTACGCGGCCTTCGAGCTGGCGGGCACCCGCATCCTGCAGGCCGACCCCGACATGCTGGTCATCATGGAGGGCATCAACTGGTACGGCATCCCGCTGGACGGGCTGGACTACGGCAGGCCGATGCTGACGCCGGTCCGTCAGCTCTCGAATACCCTGATCACCTCGGGCAAGCTGGTCTACGCCGCGCACTTCTACGGCTACACCGGCCCGAACTACACGGGTGCCGAGAGCGGACCGGGGCACACCAACGACTGGCCCTACGAGGACTTCCCGCTCGACAAGCTGAAGCAACTGGTCCACGACGAGGCCCTGTTCGTCACCCAGTCCGGCCAGCACTTCACCGCCCCCGTCTGGATCAGTGAGTTCGGTGCCGGCGGCCGGGGGTCGCAGGACACCAAGGAGAAGACCTGGTTCGGCAACTTCACCGACATCCTGGTCGAGAACGACACCGACTTCGCCATCTGGCCGCTGGTCGGATGGACCGGTCCCAACGGTGCGCCGCAGGATACCTGGGCCCTGATCTCCTACGACACCGCCGGCAAGCGGCAGAGCCTCAGCGACTCCGGCGACTGGCGGACCGCCGACTGGAACAAGCTGGTCAACGGCTCGGGGAAGACCGGCCCGGTGGCACAGGTCAACCACTGGAACATGCTCGACCTCGACTTCCGCGACCACAACGTCTCCTCCCGCATGCTCTCCCAGAGCGACTGGAGCCCCGGCTACCGCAAGGGCAACTGCCCCGACAGCCAGCGTCTGACCGGCCTCGGCCGCAGCGACAAGCGCGGCCTGTGCACCGACGCGAACCAGCCCGCCAAGGGAACCGGTGGCTGGGTGGCCGTCCACGACGAGCGGTACGTCACCCACGGTGACTGGGCGGCGGGCTACAACAAGCTCCAGTGCCCCGACAACACCTTCGCCGTCGGCTACAGCGTCAACGGCAACTCCATGGCCGGCCTGCTCTGCGCGCCGTCCGCCGCACCGCTGCCGCTCAACGGCCGCAACGTCTGGTTCGACCAGGGCGACAACCGCCCGGCCACGGGCGGCTCGATCGAAAGCGACTGGGCTCCCGGCTACTACAAGGGTCAGTGCGCCGACAACGAGTACATCGCCGGCGTCGCCTTCACCTGGAAGTGGAACCACAACGGTGTTCCCGACACACTGCTCTGCCGTCCGCTGAGCTGACCCACCCCCTCAGTTCCACCAGTTCGACCAGTTCCATCATCGAGGAGACCACGGCCATGCCCCGACTCGAGGTTGCCGCAGACGGCTTCCGTCTCGACGACCGACCGCTGCGGATCATTTCCGGCGGGCTGCACTACTTCCGGATCCATCCGGAACAGTGGGCCGACCGCCTTCGCAAGGCGCGCCTGATGGGACTGAACACGATCGAGACCTACGTCCCATGGAATCTCCACTCGCCCCATCCGGGTGAGTTCCGGCTGGACGCAGGTCTCGATCTTCCCCGGTTCCTCGATCTGGCCGCCGCCGAAGGCCTGCACGTACTGCTCCGCCCCGGCCCGTACATCTGCGCCGAGTGGGAGGGTGGCGGCCTTCCCTCCTGGCTGCTCGCCGACGAGGACATCGAACTGCGCAGCCGCGACCCGCGTTACCTGAAGGCGGTGGACGACTACCTCGCTGCCCTGCTGCCGCCCGTCCTTCCCTACCTCTCCACACATGGCGGCCCGATCCTCGCCGTGCAGCTGGAGAACGAATACGGCGCGTACGGCGACGACTCCGGCTACCTGGAGGATCTGGCGGAGCTGCTGCACCGGCACGGAGTCGACGTACCGCTGTTCACCTGCGACCAGCCCTCCGACCTGGAGCGAGGCGGCCTCGACGGTGTCCTGCGCACCGTCAATCTCGGCAGCCGGGTGGACGCCGGGCTCGCCGCACTGCGCACACACCAGCCGTCCGGGCCGCTGATGTGCAGCGAGTTCTGGATCGGCTGGTTCGACCGCTGGGGCGGAATCCATACCACCCGCAGCGCGGCCGACGCCGCCGCGGACCTCGACCGGCTGCTCGCGGCCGGCGCCTCGGTCAACATCTACATGTTCCACGGCGGCACCAACTTCGGTTTCACCAACGGCGCCAACGACAAGGGCACGTACCGTCCCACCGCCACGTCGTACGACTACGACGCGCCTCTGGACGAGGCCGGCGATCCCGGCCCCAAGTACGCCGCCTTCCGCGAGGTCATCGCCCGGTACGCGCCCGTGCCCGAGGAGCCGCTACCCGCCCCCGCGCCCAAGCTTTCCGCGACCACCGCCGAACTCACCGCATGCGCCGGACTCCTGGACCAGTGCGAGCGGCTCGGCAGCACGGTGCACACCGACCGCCCGCAGACCATGGAACAGCTCGGCCAGTCCTTCGGGTTCATCCTGTACGAGACGACGCTCCCGGCGGCAGGGCCGGCCATCCTCCGCATCGCCCAGGTGGGCGATCGCGCCCAGGTCTTCGTCGACGGCCAGCCGGTCGGCGTCCTGGAACGCGAGAACCATGAGCACGCCCTCACCTTCCACACCCCCCGGCACGGAGCACACTTGGCCGTGCTGGTGGAGAACCAGGGCAGGGTCAACTACGGGCAGGGCATGCACGACCGCAAGGGACTGCTCGGCGAGGTCACCGTCAACGCACAGCCCCTGGACGCCTGGTACAGCCGGCCGCTGCCTCTCGACGATCTGGGCCGGCTGTCCTTCACCGGGTCCGAGCCCGCCTCGCCCCCGGTCGGCCCCACGTTCCACCGCGGACACCTGGACATCGAGCAGCCGGCCGACGGCTGGATCGCCCTGGACGGCTGGACCAAGGGCCACGTCTGGATCAACGGCTTCGCACTCGGCCGGTACTGGTCCCGAGGACCGCAGACCACGCTCTACGTCCCCGCACCGATCCTGAACGCCGGCCGGAACGAGATCACGGTGCTCGAACTGCACGGCGCCACCACCCGCACGGTGGAGCTACGGGGAACTCCCGATCTCGGCCTCCTCGAGGACTGACGTCCGAGACACCGGACAACGGGCCTCACCCAGGCAGGCCGACCGGCCACGCCGACCGGACCGGTCGGAACGACTGGACATCCGCCTTCGGAAGGCCCCGCCCGGACCCGCACGAGGAGCCAGGAACTCGGTCCGCGCCGGGCTCGAACCGCTCCTGACGGTCGGCCGGCCGCGACAAGATCACCGTCCTCCACCGACGACAGAGGAATCCATGCACAGCAAGCGACGCCTCACCGAGCAGCGGCTCGACCGGGTGCTGAACCAGCGCATCCGGCCCGCGGCCCACGCCCGTACCGTCCCGGTCGAGATCGCGATCTGGAGCGTGCCGGGCGAGCCGGTCCCCGTGGCCGACGGCCTGGCCGCACCGTACGAACCCGTGGCGCTCGGGCACCGGTGGGGGCCGGCCTGGTCCACCAGCTGGTTCAGGATCAGCGGCAGGGTTCCGCAGGAGTGGGCCGGCCTGCGGGTCGAGGCGGTCATCGACCTCGGCTTCAACGTCACCGGCGCGGGCTTCTCCACCGAGGGCCTGGTCTACCGGGCGGACGGCAGCGTGGTGAAGGCCCTCAACCCCCGCAACGCCTATATCCCGGTCGCCGACCCGGCGGTCGGCGGCGAGGAGTTCACCTACTACGTCGAGGCTGCCGCCAACCCCAACCTGAACGACGACCACGTCCCGTCCCGGACCGGGGACCGCCCCTCCTGGATCACGGGAGCCGGCTCCAGCAGCGCGCCCCTGTACCAGCTGCTCCGACTGGACCTGGCGGTCTTCGACGCACAGGTGTGGGAACTCGCCCAGGACCTGGACGTCCTCGGGGGCCTCATGCACGAGCTGCCCGAGGCCGACCCACGCCGCTGGCAGCTCCTGAACACCATCGAGCAGGCCCTGGATGGAATCGACCTGCAGGACATCGCCGGCAGTGCCACCACCGCCCGCGAGGTGCTGCGCCCGGCGTTCGCCGCCCCCGCGGCCGCCAGCGCCCACCGCATGTCCGCCGTCGGACACGCCCACATCGACACCGCCTGGCTGTGGCCGCTGCGCGAGACCGTCCGCAAGGTCGCCAGGACGCTCTCCAACGTCACCCATCTCATGGACGAACACCCGGGCTTCCTCTTCGCCATGTCCCAGGCCCAGCAACTGGCCTGGCTCAAGGAGCACCGCCCCGAGGTCTACACCCGGGTCCAGGAGAAGGCGGACAAGGGGCAGTTCCTGCCGGTCGGTAGCCTGTGGGTGGAACCCGACACCAACATCACCGGCGGCGAGTCCCTCGCTCGGCAGCTGATCCATGGGAAGCGCTTCTACCTCGACGAGTTCGGCGTCGAGACCGAGGAGATGTGGCTGCCCGACACCTTCGGGTACAACGCGGCCATGCCGCAGCTGATGAAACTGGCGGGAATCCGCTGGTTCCTCACCCAGAAGATCTCCTGGAACACCACCAACAAGTTCCCGCACCATACCTTCTGGTGGGAAGGCATCGACGGCACCAGGATCTTCAGCCACTTCCCGCCGGTCGACACCTACAACGCCGAGATCACCGGCGCCGAACTCGCCCATGCCGTCGGCAACTTCCAGGACAAGGAGGCAGCCAACAGCTCACTGCTCCCGTTCGGCTACGGAGACGGCGGCGGCGGCCCCACCCGGGAGATGCTGGCACGGGCGGAGCGTCTCGCCGACCTGGAGGGCTCGGCCAGGGTCGTCATCGAGAGCCCCGCGGACTTCTTCGAGCGGGCACACGCCGAATACCCCGACGCACCGGTGTGGCAGGGGGAGCTGTACCTGGAGTTCCACCGCGGCACACTGACCAGCCAGCTGAGGACCAAGCAGGGCAACCGTCGCAGCGAGCACCTGCTGCGAGAGGCCGAGCTGTGGTCGGCGACCGCCACCTCGCGCACCGGACTCGCGTACCCCTACCAGGCCCTGGACCGACTCTGGAAGACGGTCCTGCTGCACCAGTTCCACGACATCCTGCCCGGCTCCTCCATCGCCTGGGTCCACCGGGAGGCGGAGCAGACCTACGCCGCCGTCACCGCCGAGCTGCGCGCGATCACGGACGCCGCCCAGCGCGCCCTGGCCGGCGAAGGCGATCTGCCCGTGGTCTTCAACGCCGCTCCGTTCGCCCGCGACGGTGTCCCCGCCCTCGGCGCCACGCTCCGCACCCGGCCGCAGGGCCGGCCCGTCGCCCCGGTCCCCCGCGGGGACGGTTTCGCGCTGGACAACGGCCTGGTACGCGTCCGGGTCGATGCCCAGGGCCTGGTGACCTCGGCGTACGACATCGCGGACGGGCGCGAAGCGCTGGCCCCCGGTGCCGTCGCCAACCTCCTCCAGCTGCACCAGGACTTCCCCAACGAGTACGACGCCTGGGACATCGACGCCTTCTACCGCAACACCGTTCACAACCTCCTCGACGCCGAATCGGTCGAGGCACAGGAAGACGGTGTCCGGATCGTGCGGACCTTCGGTGACTCCCGCATCGAACAGCTGGTCTCCCTGTCCGAAGGCTCCCGACGCCTGGACGTCGACACCGAGATCGACTGGCACGAGAAGGAGAAGCTCCTCAAGGCGGCCTTCCCGCTCGATGTGCGGGCCGACCACTCCAGCGCGGAGATCCCCTTCGGACACGTCCGGCGCCCCACCCACACCAACACCAGCTGGGACGCCGCCAAGTTCGAGATCTGCGCCCACCGCTTCCTGCACCTCGGCGAACGGGGGTGGGGCGCGGCCGTGGTCAATGACTCGACCTACGGGCACGAGGTCACCCGGGACGTCCGCGCGGACGGCGGCACCACCACGACCGTCCGGCTCTCCCTGCTCCGCGCTCCCCGCTTCCCCGACCCGGACGCCGACCAGGGCCACCACCATCTGCGATACGGGTTCGTCATCGGCGCGGACATCGCCGACGCCGTCCGCGAGGGCTACGTGTTCAACCAGCCCGAGCGTAGCCTCCTCGGCTCGGCCGAGGTCGAGCCGCTCGTCACCGTGGACAACGAGACCGTGGTCATCGAGGTGGTCAAACTCGCCGATGACCGCTCCGGCGACATCGTCGTACGTCTCTACGAGGCATGCGGGGGACGCGCCCGAACCGTTCTGACCGCCGGATTCCCGCTGGCCTCCGCGGTCGAGACCGATCTGCTGGAGCGTGAACTCGACCCCTGCCAGAACACGGACGCCGTACAGACGGACGGCCGAGGAGTGCACCTGGCACTGCGCCCGTTCCAGATCCTCACTCTCCGGCTGAGGCCCCGGAAGAGTGACTGACCGACGCTCTCCGGCAAGGGAACTCCGGAACCACCGACCTCACGAGTGATCAGCCAAGCCATGACCGAAGAAGGTAGGACCGCTGTGCCCGTACCCCCCGCCGCCGTCCTGTTCGACATGGACGGCACGCTGGTCGACACCGAGCGTCTCTGGCTCCGGACCACGGCCGAACTCGCCGCCGATCTCGGCCACACCCTCACCGAGGAGGACCTGCCCGAGGTGCTCGGCCGCGCTGTCGGTCACACCGCCGCCCACCTGTGCCGTATCACCCGGACCAGCCTCACCCCGGACGCCTTGGCCGAGATCCTCAGTGACACGTTCAGCAGCAAGGTCGCCGCTGAGGTCGTCCCCAGGCCCGGCGCACTGGCGCTGCTCGCCGAGCTGAGCGAGGCGGCCGTGCCCACCGCGCTGGTCTCGGCCTCACCCCGCCGCGTGGTGGACCTGGTCCTCGGCAGCCTCGGCGCTCACTGGTTCACCGTCACGCTTGCCGCCGAGGACACCGAGCGCACCAAGCCCGACCCCGCCCCCTACCTGGCCGCCGCCGACCGACTCGGGTTGGACCCTGCGGCCTGCGTGGCCGTCGAGGACTCTCCGACCGGGGTCGCCTCCGCGCACGCGGCGGGCTGCTCGGTGCTGGCCGTTCCCTCCACCGTGCCGATCGCCGAGGCCGACCGGATCACCTTGCTGGACAGCCTCGAACAGGCCGACCTGGCGTTGCTGTCCACACTGACCGTGGCGACGACACCGACCGCCTGAATCCGTACGCGACCGGTCAGAGGTGTCGTGTCCGGTCGCCGCGCGGACGCACCAAGTGGACAACCCGTTCGGCGACGACCACGGGCCCGGGCATGAACGCCGCCCCGCCCCGCGGTCGTACTACGCTTCCCGGGTGACGAAAGCCACCGAGTCCCCGGCCCCGCGACCTGCCGCCCGGGGCTCGGCCGCCGCGCAGGGAGGGCCGCCGGCGAGGGCCGTCCGACCAACCAGGGGCGCCGGGTCGCGGTCCGCAACCGGGCCGCCCTCATCGCCGCCGCCCACGAGGCCTTCGCCGAACAGGGCCTGAACGCACCACTGTCCGGTGTCGCCCGCCGTGCCGGGGTGGGGCAGGGCAGCCTGTACCGGCACTTCGCCGACCGGTTCGCGCTGGCCTCCGCCGTTCTCGACGAGAACGTCCGGCAGATCGAGCGGGCCGCAGCCGAGCCGGGCGGGGAGCGTCCTGGGCGTGATCACCTGGCACCTGAGCCGCTCCACGGCGTTCGCCGATCTCCTGCGGGTCCGCGGCGAGCAGGCCCGCACCCTGTCCGAGCGCGTCCGTCCCGCCTTGAGCCAGTGCCTGCCCGTCGGCCATCGCCTGCCGGCCGACGACGTCATGCTCGCCGTGGCCGTGGCCGTGGCCGTGGTCTCCGGAGCCGTCGGCGGCCCCACCCCGGCGGAACGAGAGCGCTCGGCCCTGCGGGCCTGGCGGCTGCTCGGCGTCGAAGTGGGACCGTTGCGGCCCTTCGAGGCCGCCGGCGACGAGTGACGGTCAGCCGCCGTTGGACTGGCGGATGCCCTTGGCGAGCGCGGTGAACCTGTACACGTACCCGCCGTCGGAGCCGCTGACGGTCATGTAGGCGGCCTTGCCGCCCTGGGTGATGGCGACGTTCGTCGCCGACTTCAGACTGCCGGCGTCCTCGGCGGGCACCTCGACAGTGGCGAGGCACTCCCCGTACTTGCTGTAGACGGCCATGGCCGGCCGTGCAGCGCCTGGTAGAGGCTGCCGTCGGCGTCCACGGCGCTGGAATCGGTCTGGGCCAGGCCGCCGTCGACGTGGATGGCCTTGTGCCGCGAGGTCACGGAGGCCTTGTCGGCGTCGAGCGACAGGTAGAAGATGGCGTCCTCGGTGAGCTCGCTGATCCACAGGCCGCGCACCTCGGGGTCGAACATGATCCCGCTGGGGTGGGCGAGCCCGTCGGCCCGGACGGTCGTCCCCGTGCCGTCGCGTTCGATGCGTACGGTGCGCCCCCCGGTGTCGCCGGGCTCGTTGCCGTGCGAGTCGCTCACGTACAGGTTGCCCTCGTCGTCGAAGGCGATGTCGTCCGGGGTCATCCGCGAGCCGTCCACCTTGCCGGAGAAGAACGTGCGCGGTTCCGAACCGTCCCGCTCGACGTCGACGACGGAACCGGTGGCGAAGTCGGTGAGGTACAGACACCCGTCGTACGGGCTGATCTGCGCGGAGGTGTAGGCACCTGTCCTGTCGGTGTAGACGCCCTGGTGCTCACCGGTGGCCACGTCGACAGAGATGACCTTGGGCTCGCCCGGGGGAGCGGTGACGTCCACGACGTACAGGTCGCCGTTCTCCGTCAGGACCGGGCCCTCCAGCCCTGGTACCGGTACGCGTGCAAGCGCCCCACGTTCTCCGGCCGGTACCTGCCCACGTTCAACCGGGACGACGTCACGCTCGTGGACACCGCCGACAGCCACGGCATCGAGCGCATGACCGCGCGCGGCGTCGTCGTGGGCGGTGTGGAGTTCGAGCTCGACTGCCTGGTGTTCGCCACCGGGTTCTCCGTCGGTGTCTCCGGCATCACCTCCGGCGCGCTGCCCGTGACCGGTCGCGACGGGGTCCGGCTCCTCGACGCACGGGCGCAGCACGGCCCGCGCACCCTGCACGGCTTCACCAGCAACGGGTTCCCGAACCTGATCCAGATGGGCTCGCTCCAGAACGCCAGCAGTGTGAACTTCACGCACATCCTGGACGAGCAGGCCGTGCACGCCGCCGCCCTGGTCGCCGCCGCGGAGAAACACTGCGCCGTCGTGGAGCCCACCCGAGAGGCCGAGGACAGCTGGACCGGCATCTGCGCCGGGGGCGCCCCCGACCAGGAGTGGTTCCACGCCGAGTGCACCCCCGGCTATTACAACCGGGAGGGCCGCGGCCGCCCGAACGGTCCCCTCGCGTACCCGCACGGCGCCGTCGCCTTCCACGACCTGCTGCGCAGCTGGCGCGAGGAGAGCATCATCGAGGTGCTGCAGGCCAAGGCCTCCACCTCGGTCTGACGCCCGCCCGGCATGCCCTGCCCGGCGTGCTCTGCCCGGGGCCCGCCGGGTGAGCCGGGAAGCCGTCAGGTCTTCCGGCGACCGGTCACCCCGGCGACGCACGTGTCGAAGTCACCGGATCCGGTGCCGGATCGGTGCCGTAGCGGCTTCGGGTCGGCTCCGGATCGGCTACGGAACACGAGCCGATCTCCCTCTGAAGCTGCTCCAACTCGCCTGGTAGGAACCGGGCTTGTGGCATTCGCCCTTGCAACATGAGCTCGTGCGCCTTCCGGATCTCCGGAGGTACTGCGCGCCCCGCCACACGATCGCGGATCCGTCATCCGGATTCACAGCTTCAACCCGGGCCCGCGGTAGCGGCGCCCGGTGGGCAGACCGGACGCCGCTACCACTCACCTTCAGGCCGGAGAGATGACCGTCCGGCCAAGATGCCGGGCGAAGAACCGGACCGCGCTGTCGGCCTCGAACCTGGGGAAGCCGAAGTGCCCGCCCGCGTTGGCGTGCAACGTCTTCTCCTTCGAGGCGAAGGCGTCGAATAGCGCGAGGCCGGCCTCGCGCGGGATGCGCTCGTCGTCCCACTGCAGGTCGAACTCGATCGGGACGGTGATCTGCCTCGCCGTCTCGACCAGGGCATCGGGCCACATCAGGCCGAAGACCGCGGCCGTGATCCTGGGCTCGACCGCCACCAGCGGTACCCCGATCGCGGTGCCCAGGGCGATACCGAAGTAGCCCACCGGCCCATCGGCGCCGATCTCCGGAAGTTCCTGAAGGGCATCCAGGGTCGCCCGCCACTCGGACACGGCGAGCTCCGCCAGACGGGCGTTGTACCGCACGACGATCGGGCCTTCCGGCTCGCCCGCCGCCTGCGCCTTGCGCAGCTCGGCGATCTCCTGCTCGTCGTGCTCGGTGCGTGGCCGGTCGCCGTGACCGGGCGCGTCGATGACGGCGACATGGAAGCCGCAGCCGGTCACGAGACGGTGGGCGCGGCCCACCATCGCCGGATGCTTCTTGTGGGCGCCGCCGCCGTGACCCATCAGGACCAGGGGCGCACGATCGGCACCGGAGGCCGGCGACCGGAGAACACCAGGGATGCCACCCACGGTGAAGTCGCGCTCGACCATGCCGTTCGACGACGACTCGGCGGTGAACTGCAGAGAATGCATAGGTGTTGCCTTTCGGGAGTGCCTTGTTGTCGAGGCGCTCCCGGCGACACTTACGTCAATCGCCCGACCGTGACGGAAAGAGGGAGCACCCACATCGATACGCGTTCATGGGTCTCACCTCCTCGGGCGGCGTCACGGTCGATCGCAAGTTACCAGTCCGATCATCATCCCTCCAAATTGTTTCAGTGGCACCAAAATGTCCAGCAAGCGGGCGGCTCGCTCGTCCCGTCTGCCCATGGTCATCGCAGTGAGCGCATCCGCACTACTGTCCGTCGTCGGTCCGACGCACGCGGCCCCGGCCAAGGACCCCTCCCGGCCGACATCCCCGACCACCAGGCCGCCCTCAACGCGGTGAAGTCCACCGACGCCCGCAACGCCGTCTGCCGCTTCCTGCGCACCCCGGTGCCCACCGGCGTACACCGGCGTACACCGGCAAGCCGGTGCAGACGATCCCCGAAACGGCCGAGCCCTGCGCGGCACTCCTGCGGACCCTGATGTGACGTGCGCCTCGTCTCCCGGATGTGTCTTCCGACCTGGCGCTGCAACGATCAGCCTGTTCGGCCCACTACCCGATGACAGAACACACCAGGAGGGACAGGAGGTGCGGCAGTGCCCGACTACGACGCGGATCGTTTCACCGTCATCTACGACGGCTGTCGGCAACGCGTGTGGGCCTACGTCGTCAGCCGTGCGGGACGGCAAGTCGCCGACGAGGTGGTGAACATGCTGACTCTCAGTGGGTGTTCTGTGAGCTTTCGCCGGGTCTCAGTCTGAGCGTGAGGTTGGCTGTGGCGGTAGGACGAGGGCAGGGGGTGAGGCCACCGGCAAGGTCCGGGGGTGATCTCCAAGACGGTCTCCCGGGTGCAGTCGCTCCAGGGCCTTTTCGGCGACCTCGAGTTGGACGGTGAGCTGAGAGATCTGAGTGCGGCGCATGTCGGGCAGGTCACGTCCCGCCGCTTCGCGTATCTCGATCCACTCCAGGAACTGGCGCATACTCACTCCCGCCCGTTCGTACCGGTCCCAGCGGCCGGGCCGGTGGCGGATCACGCCAGGCCATCGTCGCCGTAGCGGTGAGCCGGCGGGTCATCACATCGGTCATCGACCAGCGGATCCATGACGCCGAACTGGCGGGCAGGGTCTCGTAGTCGCGGGCCAGGCACCGGCGCAGCATCAGCATGCCGAAGGTCTGTTCGACGATCCACCGCTTCGGCGCCGACGCGAAACACTTGTGGTCCGGATCCCGCCGGACCATCTTGACGTTGATACCCAGGGCGGCGCCGTGGTCGAGGACCGCGTTGTTGAACCCTGCGTCCACCCGGCCCTTGGAACCGGCCAGGTTCGCGTCCGCGACCTGGCCCAGCACCGTGATCCCGATGGCTTTGTCGTGCACGCTTGTGGCGACCACGAGCAGGCCGAGCGCGTCGGTGGTGATACCTCGCTCGCGGCCCCGGCTCTTGCCCGGATCCAGACCGGTCGCCTCCTTCGGCGCATTGAGCGACGCGTGAACGGTCTGGGTGTCCATCACGATCGCGGACGGTCCTCCCGCCGGCCGCGCCCCTCGCGGACCTGCCAGCGCAGCAGATCGTGGATCACCTGGTCGGTGCCGTCGACACGCCACAGCCCGAAATAGTCCAGGAGGAAGGCGGCAAGGCGCGCCTCTCGCTGATTTGCGCCCGCATCTTCTTGGGCATGGAACTGACAACCTCGCGTAATCGTGAGTCGCCTATTCAGCAGCATGTAGGGGTGGTGTTAACCGTGAGTCGTGAGGGGCCGGCAGCGTGCGAGAAGTCGGCGGTGAACCGAGGGCGTGGCGCGACGCGCAGGATGTAGCCCCGGCCGCGTCGTACGGCGCCCCCTGGTCGAGCGCGGCCCGCTCGGTGGGCTCCAGCTCGACGGCGCGGAGGAAGTCGGCGGCCTTCGGCATCGGCCCTCCTACCGCCCTCTCAGTGCTCGACGGGCACTGTACTGCCACGCACCACCATGCCGACTGCGACACCCTTGCGGTACTGGGACAGCACATTTCCGTCGAGCAGCAGGCGGGTCGCCGCAACTGCCATCTCCTCCACCGGCATGCGCATCGTCATCAGGGGCGGATTGGCGCATACCGCTGCAACGCTGTCATCGAAGCCCACGAGGCTGACGTCGTCCGGAACCTTGTGGCCACGCTCCGTGATCGCCTGCACCGCGCCTGCTGCCATCAGATCGCAGGCCACGAACATTGCGTCGACCTCCGGGTGCGCTGTCAGCAGCCGATGCGCCGCCCGGTGGCCTCCCTCCCGTCGGAAGTCTCCCCCGCAGCTGAACTCGGGAAGGCCGAACTCCCTTACCGCTCGTAGATATCCCTGTTGGCGCGCGCGTGCGTCGGCACTGTGATCAGGACCGTGCACTGCCGCAATACGTCGCCTGCCCGACCGGTACAAGTACTCCACGGCCGCGAATGCGCCACCCTCGTTGTCGGCCTCGATTGCCGGCCGGGACGACGACGTTGCGGCCAGCGACACCACCCTGCGGCACCGTCGCTGAAACCGCACAGCCATGGCAAGCGGGACATCGGCCAACACCGCACCGACGGTCGCATGAGCCGCGATCGCGTCCACCGCTTCGAGGTCGTCAGATCTCGAGAGCGCCCGGACACGAACCTGCACATCGGTGCCCTCCAACGCCGAGATGACTCCGGCCAACACCCGGCTGTAAGTCAAGCCAGCCATCTGACACTACGTGAAGAGATCTGGCTGCCCGCAGGCCGCTGCACCTGGACGTGCTTCAGGTGCGCTTGCGGTTCGGCTGTGAGGTGGACCTTGCTCGCGGGCCGGTCAGTTCGACCGGCATCGCGCTGAGGCACCTGCTGCTCGGCCTTCTGATCGCTGCCGCTGCGATGATGGGGTCATGTCTGATGGTGGAGCCAAGGTGCCTGCGTCCTCGCATGGGTATGCGAAGGGGCGGGCGCGCCGTGAGCAGATCGTGACGACCGCTGTCGAGGTGTATGCGGATGTGGGTTATCACGGCGCCTCGTTGCGGGAGATCGCGAAGCGGGCCGGGATCAGCCACGTGGGCCTCCATTACTACTTCCCCAACCGTGAGGCGCTGTTGGCGGCGGTGCTGGAGCGCCGGGACGAAGAGGACACCGCTCAGCTCGGGCCGAAGGTGTATTCCCCCAAAGCGGCGGTGCAGCATCTGGTTGATCTGGCCGATCACAATGCCCGGCATCCAGGCATGGTGGAGTTGTACGTGCGTCTCGCGGCGGAGGCGTTCGCTGAGGATCATCCCGCGCATCAGTACTTCAGGGAGCACTACAGGACGACGCGGGAATATGTGCACCATGCGCTGCGGGAGCTGGCGGAGCAGGGGGCGTTGCGGGACGGGGTCGATTCCCGGGTGGCGGCGGCCGGGTTCGTGGCACTGATGGACGGGTTGCAGGTGCAGTGGCTGACGAGTCCGGATGCGGTGGACATGGCCGGGGTGCTGCGTTCCTATGTGGAGCAGTTCCTCAAGGAGTCTTCGGCGTAGCGCCGTGCAGGCGTCGCAGCAGCAGGAGGGCGGATGCTGCGGTGGCCACTTCGCCGGTGGCCAGTGCGGTCCAGACGCCTGTGGTGCCCATTCGGCCGAGGGCGGCGATCAGTGGGACTTTGATCAGGAGCAGGGTGCCGATGGAGATGAGGTACGCGGGTGCCGGGCGGCCCAGTGACTGGGCGTAGGCCGCTACCAGCGGGCCGATCCCGGCGACGGTCAGCCCGATCGCGATGACCGGCAGTGCCTGTCCGGCGGCGGTGATGGTGTCGTCATCGTTCAGGAACAGGCCGGCCAGGGGCCTGGCCAGCGCGGCGAGGGCGGCGGCGGTGATCAGTCCGTACAGGAGTGAGGCGAAGAGTGCGTAGTTGCGGGCTTTGAGTGCGCGGTCGGTCAGGCCGCGGCCGCTGTTGTAGCCAACGATGGGCTGCAGTCCCTGACTGATGCCGGTGTGCGGCATCATCACGAAGGTCTGCAGGCGGGCGCAGACGGCGTAAGCAGCGAGCGCGGTGGCCGACCCGGTAGCCGCGAGGGCGGCGTTGACAAGGACGGCCAGGAGTGTGACACCGGTGCCGGCGAGGAACGAGGGCAGGCCGACGCCCAGCAGCGCTCGCAGCGTCGGGCCGTGGGGCAGCAGGTCTCGGAGGCTGATGCGGTAGGAGCGGCGCGTCTGTATGAAGAAGAACCATAGGCTCATCGCCGCGGAGACGGCCTGGCCGCCGATGGTTCCGAGCGCGGCGCCCCGTACACCCATGTCGAATCCGAAGATCAGCAGCGGGTCGAGGGTGATCTGTACGGCGACGGGCACGAGCCACAACAGGGTTGAGAAGCCCATGCGGCCTTCGGCTCGCACCAGGCTGGAGAAGCCGGTGGAGACAAGGGCCCCGCACAGCAGTACTGCGGCGTAGGGGCGGGCGGTTGCACGCAGTTCGCCGGTGGCGCCGAGCAGAGTGAGCAGCGGGTCCAGGAAGGCCAGTCCGAGGATGGTGGTGGCGGTGGCGCAGGCCCAGAACAGGGCGAAGGAGTTGCCCGCCGCACGGGCGGCGGCCCGATGATCTCCCGCGCCCAGGGCACGGGAGATCAGGGAGGCGCCACCCGCGCCGACGGTGGTGGACACTGCGCCGAGCAGCAGCAACAGCGGGGCGACCAGGTTGACCGCGGCCATCGCGGTGTCGCCTACGCCGCGGCCGACGAACCAGGCGTTGGTCAGGGCGTAGATGCCGTACACGCCGACCGCGGCGGTGGTCTGGGTGCAGGTGCGCCACAGCAGACGGCCTACCGGGTCGGTGCCGAGCCGGGTGGTGTGGTCTGCGGCGGGAGGCGTCGGCGCGGAAGTCACCGGCGGGTGCGGCCGAGCAGAGCCATGGCCTCGTCGAGGTGCGGGCGTGCCCAGTCGTACTGCTTGGTGTCGGTGTGCCCGCGGTACACGGTCTCGATGACCATGATCAGCAGCAGGTGCAGGCAGTACAGGCGGCGTCGTGTCTGTTCGGTCTCGGTCAGCTCGCCGTGACCGTAGCCGCGCATGAAGGGCGCCGGGTCACCGAAGGCGGCTATCTGGGTGCCGGCGAAGCCGGCCTCGATCAACGGGTCGCCGTAGGAGGCACGTTCGTGGTCGATGATGCAGACGATCTTGCCGTCGCGGACCATTACGTTGCTGTCCCACAGGTCCCACTCGACCAGGCGGGGTTCGGTGACCTCGTCGAGGCTGCCGGCGTGTTCGGCCACTACTGCGCGCACGGTGTCGTAGTCCCAGCCGATGTCGACGCCGCGACGCTCGCCGTCGACGAGGACGTTCTCGATCATCGTGGTGAACGCCTGCCGCCAGCTGGCATGGCCGGGTCCGGCCAGCGGGCCGAAGTGCTGACCGCGGATGGCGTTGATCTCCTGGTTGACCGCGCCGAGTTGCTCCATCAAGGCGTCGCGATCGGCCGTGGGGAGCGTATCGGCGATGATGCCGAGGTTGTCGGCGTCGATATACGGCATGAAGAAGTAGTGGGCGTCGCACAGCTCGCGGCTCTGGTCGGCGAAGTCGACGGCGGGGACCGGCACGGTGGTCTGCGTGCGCAGAAGGTCCAGCGTAGTCATTTCGATCGACATGGCACCGTGCTCGTAGGTCATCACCTCCACCGCCGGCGGCGGGGCGATCTTCAGGACGACCTCGGCGCCGTCGCGCAGACGGATGCGATAGGCGACGTTGAACCAGCCGTGACCCAGCTCACTCGCCCATCCGTCCCCGGCCGGGACTTGGGCGGCCCCGTAAGCGCGCTCGATCATGGCGCGCAGCACCTCGGGAGACTGCCTGTTCTTGGTGATGCTCTCCACACTCGGTCCCTTTGTTGATGGCGTGTTGGTGGTGCCTGCTGCGGGTGCGAGATCGCCCGGTGCAAGGTCGGTACCACGGTCGGCCGTAAGCCGCCGCCAAATATCTACCACGTGTTAGAAATCTTCACTAGGGGGGAGAGTACGTTCGTACGCACGCACGCAGGTCTAGACGTGTCCTGTGTGGCGAGGCGGACAGGACGCTTGTAGCAGCACAGAGCAAGGCGGCGAGTCCGAGAAGGGCCAGGTGGTCATGGGGAGCGCCGAGGTCACGCCGGGGTACTCGTCGTCGCCCAGCGCGGTGCCCTCGAAGGTACGGGTATACAGGTCAAGGACGCGCTGGGCCCGGGGGTGGAAGTCTGGGTCAGTGATGAAGATCCAGGAGTGGTGCTGCCACGGCTTGAGCGCGTCGGTCTTGAGCCAGCGGCGCACGGTGGAGGCTGACAGGAAGGTGACGATGCCCCGTGTGACGGCCTCGCGGGCCAGCTCCGGACACGACCAGCGCGAAAGCGGCACTCCGCTCTCGGCGGGCAGCCGGCAGGCCAGTGCCTTCACCTCGACCGCCTGCAAGGGCGTGAACGAAGACGGGCGGCCGGATCGCTGACGGTCCCGGAGCCCGGCAAGTCCCTGCTCGGCGAAGCGGCGCCGGCATCGGCGCACCGTGTCGAGGTGCAGATCCGTCTCCCGCGCGATGTGGGCATTGGAACGGCCGTGCGCGGCGTGCAGCACGATCTGCGCCCGCACCCGCTGCCGGTACTCGCTCTTGTGGCCCCAGGCCACCTTCTTCAACCGCTTGCGATCGGTGGCGGTCAGAAATATCGCACAGGCGACGGTAACAGGCACGGCAGACGGGCCAATCGGGAGAAAATGATCACGGTCGGAGGCGGCCTGCCGCACCCGCGCGCCGGCACGCCACACGCCTTGCTACGGGGCTCGGGCAGGATGGCCGCCATGGCCGCACCTCCCGACTCGTCCAGGGTCAGTGAGGCGTGGAGAACAGCGCGTTGAGTTCCGGGAAGGCCATGCCTTCGGCGAGCGAGTCGTAGTCGCCGGTGCCGAAGAGCTCCTGCGCGGTGCGGCGGGCGGCAGCGTAGGCGGCCTGGGCCACGCCCGATCCGAGACTGACGCGAGCCACCCCGAGGGTGCCGAGCTCCGCGACGGTCGGGGCGCCGGGGCCGGCCATGACGTTCAGCGGTACGGAGATGTCCCTGGCCAGCGTCGCGATGGTGGCGGTGTCGGTGACGCCGGGGACGAAGATGCCGTCCGCGCCCGCATCGACGTACATGTGCGCCCGGGACAGGGTTTCCTTCAGTCGGGTGTCCGGGTCGCCGAGCCCGAACAGGAAAGTGTCGATACGGGCATTGAGAAACAGGTCCGCGCCGGCCTGGTCGGCGGTCTGCCGGGCCGCGGCCAGCCGCGTCGCGAGCTCTGTCGGTGGCCGGGTGCCGTCCTCGATGTTGATGCCGACGGCACCCGCCGCGAGCACTCCGGCTACGGTCTCGGCGACACCGGCGGTGTCCGTGCCGTACCCGCCCTCGATGTCAGCGGTGACCGGAACCGCGACGGCAGTGACGATTCGGCCGATCAGTTCCAGCGCCCGGTCCCGGGTAAGGACATCGCCGTCCGGAGAACCCAGTGACCAGGCGACGCCGGCACTGGTCGTGGCGATCGCGGAGGCACCTGCGGCCTCGATGACGCGGGCGCTCGCAACGTCCCAGGCGTTGGCGAGCGCAAGCGGTTCAGTTGGGGTGTGCAGGGAGCGGAAGAGGCGGGTGTTGTCCGGCTGTGTGATGGTCATGGCCGCAATCAAACATCGACTGCCACCCGCCTTCTGGCAAGAATCCGACACAGACGTCGACCTCGAAACCGACGCATATGCCCCGCACCTCCGGAGTCAACCCCCCGAAGGAGCTCGTGGGGTGGCGTGTGAGCCATCCTGTGACCTGCCGCACCGTTGGTGGCGGAGGCGGAGCCTCGGGTGCGACGGAACGCAGGGTCGCGATGTGGGCCCGGACCATCTGGTAGGTGACGGGCGCGTTCTCGGCGAGGAGTTCGCGGTGGAGACGGGTGACGCTGGTGCATCCCGCTGCAAACCGGCTCTCCAGGTAGGGCTTGTAGGGGTCCAGTCTGCTGGGCCGGGGCCGGTTCTCGCGGAAGGTGTCCTGCCAGTGTGCGGCGTTCGCGTATCGGAGCACGGTGTTCAGGCCCCAGCCCAGATGCCGGGCGATCGCCCGTCGTGAGCGTCCTTGGGCGAGCAGCTCATGGACCAGGGCGTGTGCGGCCTTCTTGCAGTCGGCCCGTCGCCCGACGGGGTCCGAGGTGTCCCGCGGCCCTTCGAGGTTCGGACGGGTCGATCGCAGGCTGGGCAAGGAGCCGCGCAAACAGTCGCGGTGGGCGGCGACGCAGGTCTCCACCGCCCGGCCCAGGCCCTGCCGCAGATGGAACCGGTCGGCGACTTGCAAGGCGGTGGGGGCGCCGCGCCGGGCACCCTCGGCGTAGGCGCCCGCTCTGTCCCGGCAGATGACCTCCACGCCAGGGTGACGGACCAGCCACTCGGACAGTGGCCCGGCCTCACGCGTAGGGAGCACATCGACGACCCGATGGGCTTCAACGCAGGTCAAGACGGTGTAGTAGGTCTGACCACGGCGAATCGCGAAGTCGTCCACCCTCAATACCCGCGGCGTTCCGAGCTGAGGATCGGGCAACAGCATGACCCTGCGCAGCAAGGTCATCCCTCCCGCGCCGAACCCCAGCTGGGCGGTCAGCCGCGCGCCGGCCCGCCCGGCCAGCGCGAGCCCTACTTTCTCCAGGGCGTGGTTGAGCCGAGTGGTGAATCGTGCGTACGGAGTCGTCAACCGGGAGAAAGGTTCGGCGAACGTCCGGCGCCGGCAGTCCGCCGACACACAGATGAAGCGCCGGACCACCAACCGGATCACGAAGCTCTGCCCACCGAGAGGAAGGTCCTTCACCCTGAGCTGATAGCGGTCATGCACCCGGTCCGAGAAGTTGCCGCAGTCCGGGCAACCCGCCCCCGTCATCCGGCCTCTCGCCACCACCTCAACCGTGCCGAACACGGCAGTCACCCCCTCGACGTCCACGTCGTCGATCCCGTCGAACACAAGCGAGTCCCAGAACGATGCGTCGGCCTGCATGACCAGCACCATCACCCCCCACTGCTACCCGCAGGAGCGACGTACAGGTACGTGATGGAGCGTCACTTCCTGTGGCTCGGCGACAAGGCGTACGCGGTCTCACTCGAACCACCATCTCGCAATCGAACACCGGGGTGACACTCAGCAACGCTCCCCAAGATCTGTGCCAGAACCCAATTCTCGTGAACATCCCTGACGCGCTCACGCGCCAGATGCCTCCCGAAATCACAAACAAATGCTGCTGCTGGAAGTGAACGAAGCCAGCTGGTGATCGCCCATGGCAGGCTCGTGGCTTTCCGGGCGAGGGGAGCCGGGCAGGGGCCCGGCGAGCATCTCCAGGACCAGGCCGGCCGTGGGCGGTGAGGTGGTCGGCGAGCGCGGTGAGTTCGGCGGCGTCGCGGCCGAGGCGCTTCATCTCGTACACGGTGAAGATGACCCGGCAGTGCGGGGCGTGCGCCTTGACCTCCCGCGCCGTCCGCAGCGCCTCCTCGAACCGGGGTCGGACCCGCACCCGGGTGCTGGTCTTCTCGCTGAAGATCTTGTCCCTCGGGATGCCGTGCCCCGCGAGCGCGTCGAGCTGGGAGTCGAGTTCCTGCCCGAGGGTCGAGCACCGCGCGCATCCGAGGCGGATGTCCGCGCTCGGCAGGTCTGGGTCGACCGGCGCCGGCGGCGGGGTGCCGGGCCGCCAGGGCCGGCCCGGGCCGCGGTCGGCGGGGGTCGGCACTCGCAGCGCCTTCTTCAGCCGGGGCACCTTCGTGAAGCGGCGGGTGTGGTAGGCGGAGGCGACGGCGCCGCCGCGTTAGCGGCACGGCGAGCCGGGCTGGGCGTCACACTTCGGACAGGCGTGCTGTTCGACATCGTCCGCGTCCGACCGGTCGGTCGGGGATGGCTGCTGAGGGTCCGTCATGAGCCCGGACTTTCGCACAAGGCAAGTCTCAGAAGGGGGTCCGTCCCGCTTTTGAGTGAGAACGGGTTCTGCGTCCAGGTTCGGTGGAGGTCTGGCGGCCCATTTCTGATCTTGCTCCCGCAAAGGACCGTTTGTGAGAGTAACCGCGTGTGTCAGTCTCCGAAGTCGGCTGCGCAGATGACTGGAGTCAGGTGCACTGAGCACCGCCTCCGCTCGTGGGCCGCCGGCCTCTGTCGGCTGCCCAGTCGGGTGGGACGGCTGGGTCGATGATCCGATATCCCACGCCGGGTGTGGTGGCGATGACCGGGGGGTCGCCGAGTTTGCGGCGCAGGCGGCTGATGGTCACCGTGACCGTGTTGGTGAACGGGTCGGCGTGCTCGTCCCAGACCTGTTCGAGGAGGCCTTCCGCGCTGAGGAAGGCGGGGCTCGAGTTCAGGAGGGCTTCGAGTACCGCGAATTCCTTGACAGAGAGGTCGAGTTGGCGGCCGTCGCGGCTGGCGATGCGGCGCATCGGGTCGAGTTTGATGCCCGCCGCGCTCAGGGTGCGGGACCGGGCGGCGGGGCGACGGCGGGCCAGGGCGCGGATGCGCAGGACGAGTTCGGGAAAGTGGAAGGGCTTGGCGAGGTAGTCGTCAGCACCCAGGGTCAGGCCGCTGACGCGGTCGCCGGGTGAGTCGGCGGCGGTCAGCATCAGGACCATCACGCGGCCGTCCCGCTCGGTGATCATCTGGCAGAGAGTGTCGCCGTGGATGCCTGGCAGGTCGCGGTCGAGCACGACGACGTCGTACGCGTTGACGTCCAGCTTGGCCGCGGCGTCGAGCCCGTCGTGGGCCACGTCTACGGCCATGCCCTGGTCGCGCAGTCCCTCGGCGATGACTTCGGCGAGGGGGCGGGCGTCCTCGACCACCAGGACTCTCAACGCGCCACGCCCGTCTCTGTGTCGGGGGCTTCCGCCGTCGCCCTGCCGTCCGTACGGGGGAGGGTGATGGTCACGCGCAGGCCGCCGTCGGGGCGGGCGCGCAGGTCCAGGGTGCCGTGGTGGGCCTGGGTGATGGCCGCGACGATGGAGAGGCCGAGGCCGCTGCCCTGGCCGGTGCCGGTCCGGTCGGCGCCAAGGCGGCGGAAGGGTTGCGCGAGGTCCGCCACCCGCAGCTGGTCAAGGACCGGCCCGCTGGACTCGACGACGAGGGACACTGCGCCCGCGTCGTCTCCTTCAGCCCGTACCGCGACACTGATCCAGCCCCCGGGGTCGTTGTGCGCGATCGCGTTGTCGACCACGTTGTCGGCCACGCGGCGCAGCAGCGTCTGGCTGCCCCACACCCACGCGGAGTCGTCGCTCCGGTTTTCACGCACGGTCAGCCCCTTGGCTGCGATGTCCTTTGCCCGTCCGGTCAAGGCGGTCAGCGCGAGTTGGCCGAGGGCGAGGCGCGCCGAGTCGGTGAACTTGCCGTGCTGGGTGCGAGCCAGGACGAGGAAACTCTCCAGCAGCCGGTCCACCTGGTCGAGTTCGGCGCGTATCCGGGCGGCCAGCGTGGCCGTGGTCTCGGGTATCGGGCCCGGCTTGGCGAGGGCCACGTCAAGGGAGGCCCGCATCGTGGTGAGCGGGGTGCGCAGCTCGTGGGAGGCGTTGGCGACGAAGAGGCGCTGGGCGTCGAAGGAGCCCTCCAGGCGGCCGAGGAGGTCGTCGATGGTGTCGGCGAGGTCCTTCACCTCGTCGCCGGGGCCGCCGATGGCCAGGCGTTCGTGCAGGCTGTCGGCGGTGATCCGGCGGGTGGCCGCAGCCATCACGCGCAGCGGGCGCAGCACCCGGCCGGC
The DNA here is from genome assembly GCF_036226405.1 of Streptomyces sp. NBC_01260. Classification (NCBI taxonomy): domain Bacteria; kingdom Bacillati; phylum Actinomycetota; class Actinomycetes; order Kitasatosporales; family Streptomycetaceae; genus Streptomyces; species Streptomyces sp. NBC_01260. The sequence goes on from NZ_CP108464.1 coordinate 8,908,624, forward strand.
GACGAACCAGCCGAGGCCGGCCGAGATCACCACCATGACGCCGAGGGCGATGGCGGAGCCGATCACGATCTGCCGGGACTGGGTGTCGTGCGCCTGGGTCAGCTGCTGCTCCAGCTCGTCGATGCGGCCCTGGGCCTGTGCCGCCGTGGCGGGCTGATCGGTGCCGCCATCGGGGGCGGTCTGGCTGGAGCGCGATCCGCCGGATGCCACCACGGCCGCGATGGCCAGCAGCGCCGTTCCCGACAGCAGGAACAGAGTCACGTACAAGGCGGTGAAGCGGGTGCGGGCAGTGCCACGGCGCAGGCCGAGCCGGGCAGTCAGGCCCGCGAGCCGTCGGGGCGGACCCCATTTCATCCGCATGCTCCCCTCTCGCCACCGCACCAGGACACGTACCAGGCCAGGCTAAGCCGAGGCGCCTAACAACGAGATGACAGTGACCGTTCGGCCCCTGTAACTCGCTCCGTCACAGGGTGGGGGCCATGAGCGATGAGAGTACGAAGGCGACGATCGAGGTCATCGGTCTGCGTAAACGATTCGGGCCACAGCTGGCTCTGGACGGTATGACGTTCACCGTGCAGCCCGGACGGGTGACCGGCTTCGTCGGCCCGAACGGCGCGGGCAAGTCCACCACCATGCGCGTGATCCTGGGCCTTGACGCGGCGGAGGAGGGAAAGGCCCTGGTCGACGGGGTGCCGTACCGCACCCTGCGTCGCCCGCTTCGGCATCTGGGGGCACTGCTCGACGCCTCCGCGCTGCAGCCGAGCCGCACCGCCCGTAACCACCTGCTGTGGCTGGCCCACTCACAGGGCGTGTCGGCCCGGCGGGTGGACGAGGTCATCGATCAGGCCGGCCTGGGCACGGCGGCCCGGCGCAAGGCCGGCGGCTTCTCGCTGGGCATGCGCCAGCGCCTGGGGATCGCGGCGGCGCTGCTGGGGGACCCGCCGGTCGTCATGCTGGACGAGCCGTTCAACGGCCTGGACCCTGACGGCATCGTGTGGATGCGCGGCTTCCTGTCGTCGCTGGCCCGGCAGGGCCGCGCCGTCCTGGTCTCCAGTCACCTGATGAGCGAACTCGAAGACACCGCGGACCATCTCGTGGTGATCGGCCGCGGCCGGGTCGTCGCGGACACCAGCGTGTCCGAGCTGCTCGCCGAGGCGGCCGGCGGCCGGGTCACCCTGCGTACCTCCGCGCCTCCGCGCGCCGCCCAGGTCCTGCACGGCGCGGGCGCCACCGTTCTCGCCACCGGCCCCGACACCCTCGGCGTCACGGGCCTGCCCGACGAGGAGATCGTGGCACTGCTCGCCCGGAACGGGGTGCCGTTCTCCCAGGTGTCCGCGCACCGGGCGACGCTCGAAGAGGCGTACATGGAGCTCACCCGGGACGCGGTGGAGTACCGGGGCATCCCGGCGGGGGAGGCTACGCGATGACCGCCACCGTCACCCCTCGTCCCCCGGCCACGAGGCGCGCTGAGCAGAGTGGGTTCCTCAGGACGCTGCACGCCGAGTGGACGAAGTTCCGTACGGTACGTGGCTGGGTCCTCGCCATGGCGGGGGCGCTCCTGGTGACGATCGTGGTCGGCCTGCTCGGCACGGCCGCCCCCGCCCCCGGCGGTCGCGGCGCCGACTCCGCCTCGTACCCGAAGGGACCCGGCGGCGAGGCAGTCAACGACAGCTTCTACTTCGTCCACAAGACGCTCACCGGCGACGGCACCCTCACCGTTCCCCTGCGGTCGCTGACTGGTGTGGCCGACACCGGGACCGGCAAGGCGGCCCAGGGCGCCCAGCCCTGGGCGAAGGCCGGGATCATCGTGAAGGAAAGCCCCACCCGGGGAGCCCCGTACGCGGCGGTCATGGCCACCGGCTGCCACGGTGTGCGCATGCAGTACGACTACACGCACGACACGGCGGGCCCTTCCGGCAAGGTCGCCCAGGAGTCCCCGCGCTGGCTGCGCCTGGTCCGCTCCGGCGACATCCTCACCGGTTCCTCCTCCACCGACGGCTCCCACTGGACCAAGGTCGGCCATGCGAAGCTGCCGAGGCTTGCGCGCACCGTGCAGGCCGGGCTCTTCGCCACGTCACCGCAGGCGAAGCAGGACACCGCGGCGGGCACGGGCTTCAGCCCCGCCGTGGCCACGGGCACCTTCGGCCGCCCCGCCCTCACCGGCGACTGGTCCCAGAGCGCGTGGAGCGGCACACAGGTGGGTGGCGACGCGGGCACCTCCGGCAGCTACACGAACACCACCAAGGGCGGCTTCACCCAGACCGACGGCGGCGGGTTCACCGTGACCGGGGCCGGTGACATCGCACCGGTCGTCGGCGGGCCCGTCATGGGCGTCGGCTTCTCCGTCGAGAACTTCCTCGTCGGCACCTTCGCCGGGCTGATCGTGGTGATCGCCGTGGGCACGGTGTTCATCACCGGCGAGTACCGGCGCGGTCTGCTGCGTACGACCATGGCGGCAACTCCCCTGCGGGGCCGGGTGCTTGGTGCCAAGGCGCTGGTGGCCGGGGGCGTCGCGTTCGCCATCGGCCTATTGGCCGCCGCGATCACCATTCCCATCGGGGAACGCAGCGCGCGCGGCAGGGGCTTCCATGTTTTCCCCGTCACGTCGGCGACCGAAATGCGCGTCATGGTCGGCACCGGCCTGCTCTGCGCAGCCGCCGCCGTGCTCGCTCTCGGCGTCGGTGCCCTGCTGCGGCGCAGCGGCACGGCGGTCGCCCTGGTCATCGGGTCGATCGTGCTGCCCTTCCTGCTTGCCACCTCCGGCGTACTGCCCCCGGGCGTCTCGGAGTGGCTGCTGCGGGTGACCCCGGCTGCGGGCTTCGCCATCCAGCAGACCCTGCCGCAGTACGCGCAGGTGCTCAGCGTGTACGAGCCGTCGACCGGCTACTACCCGCTGGCGCCATGGGCCGGCCTCGCCGTGCTGTGCGGATACGCCGCGCTCGCCTTCGGTCTGGCCGTGGTGCGGCTGCGCGGGAGGGACGTATGAGTCTCCTGAGAAGTGCACGACTCACGAGCACGGCGGACGGCGCGTGGCGAGGGGACTTCGGCCGCGCCCTGCGCGCGGAGTGGACGAAGCTGCGCACCGTAGGGGACATGGGCAGGTTGCTCCTGCTCGCCGTCGCGCTGACCGTGGCCGTCGGCTGCGGCACCGCCAAGGCCGTGAAGTGCCCGGATGTGGGGTGCGGCCAGGACGCCGTCAAGCTCGCCCTGACCGGCGTCACCGTCGGGCAGGCGGTCATCGCCGTCTTCGCGGTGCTGGCCGTCAGCGGCGAGTACGGCACCGGGATGATCCGCACCACGCTCACGGCGGTGCCGAACCGGCTCACCGTCCTCACCGCCAAGGCGACGGTCCTCACCACGGTCGTCCTGATCTCCGGGACGGCTGCCGTCCTCGCCTCGCTCCTTGCCGGCCGCTACATCCTGCCCGGCAACGGATTCACCGAGGCCCACGGCTATGCCCCGCTGTCCCTGGCCGACGGCCCGACCCTGCGCGCGGCCGTGGGTTCGGTCCTCTACCTCGTCCTGATCGCCCTGATCGGTCTCGGCGTGGCGACGGCGGTACGGGAGGCGGCGACCGCCATCGGGATCGTGCTCGGGCTGCTCTATCTCTTCCCGGTCGTCACCCAGGTGGTCAACGACCCGGAGTGGCAGCGGCACCTCCAGCAGATCTCGCCCATGACCGCCGGACTCGCGGTCCAAGCCACCGTCCATCTGCACGAGCTGCCCATCGGCCCATGGGCCGGCCTGGGCGTGCTCGCCACGTGGGCCGCGGCCGCGCTGCTGGTCGGCAGCCTGCTGCTGCACAGGCGCGACGCGTAGCCGAATCGAGCCGACCACGAGCGCGGTGGCTTCGGGCCCCTCCCCGGCCCGGCGCCACACCCGGTCAACGATCCAGCCGACCGGGAGCGACGCCGGGCGGGCGGGTCTTCAGGATGCCGACCCGGACCCACCGTCCGCCGCCGATCGGGCGGCTTCCGCCTCTGGCACGGTGCGGGGGCCGGGCACTATGGACGCCGCGGCGGCGAGGGCGAGGTGCGAGTGCATGTCCAGCTCGAACCGGCCGTAGGGGTTCACGTGGGTCCAGAACAGTGGGGACAGGGCCCGCCGGTCGGCGTCGGTGAGCCGCTTCTGCCACTTCTCCTCGCTCAGGATGTCCTGGAGGAGCAGGGTGCTGACGTGCACCAGAGCGGACTGGAGCAGGTGCAGAGCGAGCATGGACACCTCCTGGGACTCCTTGTCGGAGCCGGTCAGGTCGCCGTCCTCGCCGTAGAACAGGTCGTGGTTGGCGGAGTTCCAGTTCTCCACGACCTGGAGCCCGTCGTTGATCTCGCGCCGCAGGTCGGCGTCGGCGAGGTAGTCGCAGATGAACGCCGTACGCACTGCCCGCCCGAGTTCCTCAATCGCGCGATAAGTGGGGTGTTTGGGCCCGCCGCGGGTGAAGCGACGCAGGACCTGCTCAGCCTCGGCCGTGCCCAAGCGCAGGGCGGTGGTGCACTTCACGATCTGGTCGTACTGCTGGCGGATCAGGTCCCAGTCGATCGTCTTGGTCGACAGCACCGGCGCCAGGTGCGGCCACTTCTCGTCCTCCCCGGCGGCCGGCCGGTACAGCCGCGCCGAGCCGACGTTCTTCAGCCTGGGGAGCAGGTTGAAGCCGAGCATGTGGGCGAAGACGAACCCGACGATGGAGGCGCCGTGCGTGTCGGTGTACTGCCGGTCGATCTCCACGTCCGTGCAGTGCCGCAGGACGCCCTCGATCATCGAGGCCACCTCGGAGGCCGAGCAGGATTTGAGCTGGCTGTAGACGCATAGCGACTTCTTCTCGACGTGCCAGTAGATCATCACGCCGGGGCCGGAAGCGCGCGGGTTCCTAGATTCTGCGACCGGACCGTTGCGGAACCCGCCTGTGCCTCAGCCATCTTGGCACGGCTGATGGGCGGGTTCTTGCTGGTGGCCCGTTCAGGACGACGCGTCAGGCGGTGGCACTGTCGAGTCGCCGGTGTACGAAGGACAGCGTGGAGAAGGCCCTTACTGGTCCGAGCGATCCGGGCGCCCAGCTCCAGCTGGGGAAGGTCCGACATCACCGACGTCACGAAGCCGTCGGCGTCGAACTGGGGGCAGACCGCTTGGACTTCGCGGCCGATGCGGTCGGCGTTGAGGGCGGTTTCTTTCAGGGGGACCTTCGCGGTCATGGACAAATCCTAGGGCAGGCTGCAGCAGCCGGCGGTGCGGGAACTGTCGCAGGGGGAGCCGGTGTGGAGGGTGGCGAGGTTGTCCCGGATGTTGAGGCTAGTAGCTCACCGCCGTCGACTGGGCACTATCGGCTTCATGACCTCCAAGCCCACCGCCCCCGACGCCCCGGTCGCGATACGTCTGACGCCCTCCGTGACCGCCGCGCCCTATGGCCACCCGGACGCCCGTCGGCTCACCCAGGCCCTACGAGCCGAACAGCTCGGCCTGTACGGCTTCGCCGACGACCCGGCCACCACACCTGAGGCGGACTTCGAACCGCCCCACGGCCTGTTCCTCATCGCCCACGTCGGCGAAGAGGCGGTCGGGTGCGGAGGAGTACGCCTCCTCGGCGGGCACACCGCAGAGATCAAACGGATATACGTCTCCGGCGAAGCCCGCGGCCACGGAATCGGCCGGTACCTCCTCGAACACCTCGAACGCCACGCCGTCAGCTGCGGGGCAACGCGGGTCATGCTGGAGACGGGACGGCGCAACACCGCCGCCCTGGCCCTCTACCACCGCACCGGTTATCTGCCCTGCCCCTCCTACGTCGCCGGACGCGACCACCAAGTAAACCGGGCCATGACCAAGTCCCTCGGCAGCAGCTCACCGTGACCGCCGGAGGACCGCCCCGCCCGGCGCCGGCCTCCTGCCAAGGAGGGTGAAGTACTCCGTCGCGATGATCGACTCCCGCTCCGCTGCGGGAAGCCGGGAGAGGATTCCAGGGAGGGGCCGCTCCCGCGCTGCTTCGCTGCGGTGCGCCAAGATCGCGGCCCACTTCCGATCCAGGCAGTCGCTCACGTCGACCGCCTCGGTGACGTGTCCGTCCGGCACGCTGAGCACCTTCTTGCCGACCCGCGTCAACAGCACACCCAGTTCGCACACCCCCGAATCCGGGTGCGTCGCGGCGTACAACGCATCGGGCTGCCACGGAGCCCCGGCCTGCGGGTAGAGGTGTTCCAGGCCCGCGGCGTGGAACGCCAGCAGGGTCGCCTGGTGGGTGCGGAGGTGGTCGGGGTGGCCGGTCAGTTGGCCGTAGGCATCGTGGGTGACGACGACCTGTGGCCGTACGGCGCGGATGTGCTCGACGATCAGCCCCGCCACCTCCCCAAGCGGGGCGTCGCAGAGCCGGGTGCGGCCGGGCGCGGAGTCAGGGATGCGGGCATCGGTCAATCCCAGCATTCGCGGCCTGCCCGCCCCCAGGATGTCCAGGGCGTCGGCGAGTTCACCGGCGCGGTGACTGTCGGGCGCCCAGGTGGCGGTGACCACGGCGGTCGCGGCGCCCGCAGCGGCGTGCTGCGCGAGGACGCCGCTGGCCAGGAGGGACTCATCGTCCGGGTGACCGAAGACGCCCAGCAGGGACGGCCAGGACGCAGAACAGGATGGAAGCACGGTGGGAAGCCTTTCTGTCGAACGCGGAGGCGCGAGCTGGCCCGCGCCGGTCTACCGGCCGGGGGAGGCGTACGGCTGGAAGTGGGCGGGCGGGTGATCGAGCGGGAGGCCCGGGTCCCAGGCGGTCAGGCACTGCGCGCTCGGTACGAACAGCGGCTGCGGCAGCGCGGTGAGAGGCCAGAACCGCCAGACCCCGATGGCCTCTTCGCGCTGATGGGGGATGCCGGACCTGTCAATCCCCTGATTTCGTAGAGACCTTGTTATGCAACTTGGCCCTGATGGTGGGTTTGGTTGCGTCCTTCTTGGATGGTGTTCTCGAACGTGACGGGCGGCTGCCCGCCGGCGGCGCTGTGGCGCCTCCTCGTGTTGTAGAAGTCGGTGATCCAGGTCGCGGTCTTGATCCTGGCCTCGGCCCGGGTGTCGAAGCGGTGCCGGTGGACGTACTCGACCTGCACTGTTGCGCTGACTCCTTGAATCTAAGCCCTTCACTCCGTAGAACGACGGCTTCGCGGGCCGTACCTCGGATTGCTCCAGCGTGCCGGCGAGCGGGGCGAACCCCTCGCTGCGCCGGACGCTGCCCAGCGCTTCCTTGTCCTCCCACAGCTCCTGTGCGGTGCTGATGATCAATGACTTCAGGTGATCCGACGCGGTCACGGTCTCGTTCGCTGCCACGGTGTGTCCGCTCACAACAGGATGCCTCCGGTCGCCAGGCCGGCGATGTCAGTCAGGGAAGCGGCGATGAACAGTCCCCGGTACTTCTCCTGCACGTTGACCTCCTTCCTCGGCAGGAAGGTGTGCTCGAGTCGGCCGAAGCCTCTGTGGGAAGCCTTGGGCGACTTCAGGGGAAGGGGAACCCGGCACGCTCATACAGGGGCCTCGGTTTCGTTTCGGAGCGACACTTGTCAAGGCCGCTTCAGCTGGTCACGTGGTCAATGAGTCGAGCGAGCAGACGAGTGCGGGGGACCATCTGGGCGATCTCGACGTACTCGGTGTCCGCGTGCGCGCCACCGCCCACAGCGCCCAGGCCGTCCAGCGTCGGACAGCCCGCCGCCGCGGTGTAGTTGCCGTCCGAGGCGCCGCCGACGGCCATCCCCCGCATCGGTTCCTGGCCCAGTTCCGCGGCGATTCGGGAGGCGAGGGCGAACAGTTCGGCGGAGGACTCCGGTTCCATAGGCGGCCTTCTCCTGCCGCCCAGTACCTCCAGTCGGGCTCCGGGTAGCCGGGCGACGAGCCCCCGCATGAACTTGTCTATCCGGTCCTGCGCCGCCAGGGTCGGCACGCGCACATCCGCCGACACCTTCGCCAGTGCGGGCACTGTGTTGAGAGTGGTGCCGGCCGCCAGGAGTGTGGGCGTGATGGTCGGCGCCCCCAGGACGGGGCAGGTGGCTCCGGTGGCGCCCATCGAGCCTGCGAGGTCGGCGACGGCCAGGACCTGGTGAGCGACCTCGATAGCGGCGTTGACCCCCTTTTGCGGTTCCAATCCCGCGTGTGCGGCACGGCCGTGCACTACGACCTCGTACCGCGAAGTGCCCTTGCGGGCGGTATTGAGCGCGCCTTCCTCGTCCGCGGACGCCTTCAGTACCAAGGCGGCCGCGCACCCCCGGACGGATTCCTCGATCAGCTGCCGGGAGGTCGCGGAGCCGACTTCCTCGTCCCCGTTGACCACGACGCACACCCCCTCCGGGGAGGGCAGGGAGGCCAGCGCGTGGAACATCTGCACCAGGCCCGCCTTCATGTCCAGGACCCCGGGGCCGCGGGCGATCCCGTCGGCCACCGACCAGGGGTGGTTCTGAAGCGAGCCCATGGACCACACCGTGTCGCGGTGTCCCACCAACAGGACCCGTGGAGTGCCGAAGCTCCACCGCAGATGGGTCACACCGTCGATCACGATCACCTCCGGCCCGGCCCCCAACAGCCTGGCCCCCAGGGCGCCGACCACCTCGGCGCTGCGCGCCACCGCCGCGTGGTCCGCCGAGAAGGACTCGCAGAGTACGAGGTCCTCCAGATCGGCCAGCATCGCCGGCAACACGAGCGCGGCCCCGCGGGTCATCGGTCCTGCCCCATATCAACTCCCTTTCGTGCCAACACACTTCCCCCTCGGATCTCGCGGTTCGTTGGAGTGCGGCGGTGCTTGTCCCCCTCAAAGCACCGCTGGTTCAGCGGCACAGGCAGGCCGGGTCAGGCCACTGATGTCGCGTCAGCCCGCGACCCCGGGCACGACCTTCTCTGGAGCACCCGCTGCCTGGACGCCTCGGTCACCGCGCTGCGCGAGGTCGGCGTCGAGGTAAACGACGAGGACGCGGCTCGACTGTCCCCTCTGCGGGCCAGGCACTTGAACATCCTGGGCCGCTACAGCTTCCGCGCCTCCACTCCGGCGGCCGGCGGCGGCTTCCGCCCGCTGCGCACTGGCCATGGTGTCGGTGCTGCAGTTCGCCGAGGGGCTGATGGACCGGCAGGCCGTGGAGGCCGTGCCCGGCGTGTAACTGGACGTTCCTCCCGGGAGGTACCGGGACCGCTGCAAGCTCCGCCGCCAGGGGCGTGCGAGCGGCCATCAACCGCCCAGCCCACGCTGCGCACCGGCCGTTGTCGCTGTGTCCGTTAATGGTCACAGCAACGTCATGGATCAAGGACACCCCGCTCTCAGGAGTCCGACGTGATGCATGGTCAGTGAACAAGCAGTTCACAGACGTCAGCTGCTCCGACTCTTTGAAGGCTTCTTCGACGAAGGCGGCTGCCGAGGGCAAGGACGCAACGGCTTCGGACACCAGCACCGCCGCGCCTTCCTCCTCCGGTGGCGATTCCGGCAACTCCGGCTCGAAGAGGCGCCCGCCGCAAAGAACGGCTCCAGTGGTACCGGTAAGAGCGGCTCGGGATCCGCCCCCGAGAGCGCCGGCGACGGGGACAACCAGGGCAAGGTGGGCAAGGGCGTGAGCGGCACATGGTTCGGGAATGTGTCGTACCTGGCGCCCGGCAAGTACACGGTGTCCGGCCAGAAGGGCGAGGAGCAGGCATTCTTCACGGCCGATGACACGGAGATCTGGGGCGAGGGTGACATCTGCGGCGACGAGAACGACCAGTCCGCCACCAAGTGCACCGAGCAAGAGCTGCAGGCTGCTGCGCAGAAGGGCGTCTCCGCCGAGGTGAAGATCAGCAACGGCATCGCCACCCGCATCACCGAAGACCACTGACCCTTCAGCTACAGCCGGGACCCGGACCTGCGGGACTTCTGCCACCGTCAGCGCCTGCCCCACGTGCTCGGCGTCGCGGTGGGCCTGCCCCTGGACGGACCGCCCGGAAAGCCCGAACGCGACCAGGCCCGCATGTGGTGGCCTGGATGAACGCAACCCGGAGACGCCCGCGCTGTCGCGCCGGAGGGTCAATGGCCGGCCGCTGCTGTGAGACGCCTACAGGATGTCAGTAGACAAGCCGCCTACTTGGCGGTGACGCGACGTGGCCAATGGCCTATGAGCTGGGAATCTGCAGGACCGAATGCTGCGATGTGATGTTCCCCCTGTGAGCTGGACTGCTTCCTCCGGGACCATCTGTCCCAGTATCAAGCCGTCCAGCTCACAGGGGGAACATCACAGTGACCGTTCCAGAGAGGCGTCGGCCCCTTGTCCCGTCTCCGTCGAGGTGGTCTGCGTCTCAAGTGATCTGGTCCGATTCGTCTCTGGTCTCAGGTGATCTGGCACGACGCGCGGGAAACGGTCATGCACACAACGTGGATCGGCGCACGAGGGAACGCGCGATGTGGAATCCCACCTCGTCGCCGTGGGCTGAGCCGGCCCAGGGGCACCCCCGGGCCGGAGGGCGTCCCCATCCTTGCGCCGGAGGCAACTCCCTTGTGTCAGAGGCCCTCTCTCTTCACATCGCCTTGTATCGAGCATTTGACACAAGATCCCGACCAGGGCATCTTGTACTCACCGCTTAATACAAGATGATCTGGGGGGATCTCCGTATGCTCGACACCGCCCCGCTCCAGTCCCGGTTCCTCGACCACGCCGACTACTACGCCCGCTGGTCCGGCCTGGCCATCGGCATCGTGGCCGCACAGCAGTTGGCCACCATGGAGAGCGGCGACATCACGATGCCCCTCGTGTTCGCCATCACCGCTTTCGGCCTGTGCGTGGTGGGCGGCGTCCTGCTCGGCGACGCCCTGACCCTGCGTCCCCAGGAAGCAGTACGCACCGCGAGTGTCGCCCCGCGCCTGGTCAGAGACCAAGTGCCGCCCCTCATGGCGCCACTGCTTCTTCTGCAGGCGGCGTCCCTCGGTAGCCTGCTGGTGATCGGTGCGGTCACGGCCTCCTCCGACCCCTACCAGATAGGCGGAGCGGGGCATGTCATCACCGTCACCTGCGAAGGGATGCGCACATCCCTCGGCCCCTGGCCCGGCCTGTACTACAGCGGCCCGATGTTCGCCGCCCTCGCGGTTGGAACCCCCGTCTGCGTCTGGGCCCTGCGCCGTATCACCCACGGCCCGGGCGGTGACCAGCAGCGCCGCGACCGCGCGTGGGCGATCACCGGAGCCTGGGGGCTGCTGGTGTCGAGTCAGGTGCTGCTCGTCGTGCTGATGATCTTCGTCGCACTCACGGAGAAGGGCTGCGCCGGCCGGCTGGGAGCCGTCACCATCGTGGTGATCTGCCCCCTGGGCCTGCTGAGCCTGTTCACCTTCGGATGGTCCCTGGTCACCGTGGTGGCACCCCGGGCGGTCGACGACGAGGCAGCCGACAATGGCCCTTTCGACGATGAATGACCCCGCCATCCGTGTCGACACCACCAGCCAGGCACCGCCGTACGAGCAGATCCGCACCCAGCTGGCCGCGCTGATCCGCACCGGCCGGCTGACCGAGGGCGAGCGCCTGCCGACCGTGCGCCAGCTCGCCGCCGACCTCGGTCTGGCGCCGGGCACCGTGGCTCGCGCCTACCGCGAGCTGGAGGCCGCCGAGCTGATCCGCACCCGCCGTGGCGCGGGCACCCGGGTCGCGGCGCTCCCGTCCGAGCCACACCCGCACGATGCCGATCAACTCACCACTCTGGCCCGGGACTTCACCTCCACCGCTCGTGCGCTCGGCGCCGACGCCGAGGACATCCTGACCGCCGTCCGCGACGCCCTGAGCCCGGGGCTCGCCTCCTCTTCTGCCACCTCCGAAGCGGAGCGGGTGGCCCCAAGACGGCCGAGTCGCCGACGCAAGTCACAAACTTGAGCATCAGGCGTAAGAATCTGTTGTCTTTCCGGATGTGATCGCCGAGTTTCCGCTGGTCAGGCGTGAAGTTGCTTTCGCTGCAGTAGAGATGACACGTCGTGTTCTCTCTTTGGTGGAGGTGCCGGATGCCGTCGGTGATGGGGTTGATCGAGGAGCGGGAGGTCGCTGCCCGGCAGCGGGTGGAGTCGCTGCGGGACGTGCTGGACCGGCTTGTTGCCGAGCTGGAGGAGGCGGAGGCCGTGCGGGATCGCCTGGTGATCGCGAAGGAAACGGTGAGTGAGGTGCTGTCCGAGGCCGGCGAACCCGAGGATGCGCAAGTTTTCCGGGATGCCCGGCCGGTTGAGCCGGAACCGGCGGTGGCCCGGGCGGTGCTCGGCTCGGTGGTGCGGCGGGAAGGGCTGGACGTGACGGTACTGCCGCCGGACTACCAGCGGATCATGCACGTCCTGGCCGATCGTGAGCGGGCCGGCGAAGGGTCGGCGATCTGCCGGCAACTCGCCAGCTTGTTGGCCTCGAGCCTGTTCCGGCGAAGATCGAAGGGGTGCGGTCCAAGGCGAAGTGTCTGGCCGCACGAGGCTGGCTCGTCGAGGACACTCCGGGCTCCTTCAGCGTCGCTGTTTCGCAAGGCGGCGACTCATGACCATGGTCATCGACCACAGCACCATCGCCTCGGACGTGTCGGTCCGCCTTTCGTAGTCGCGTGCCAGCCGGCGCGAGCGCATCAGCCACCCGAACGTCCGCTCCACCGCCCACCTGCGGGGAAGCACCACGAAGCCCGACAGGCCCGCATCGCGTTTGACGACCGTGAGTGCGAGACGCAGTGCCTTCGCGGCGAAGTCGACCAGGGGACCGGTGTAGCCGCCGTCGGCCCAGACCAGCCTGAGCAGAAAGAACCGCCTGGTCAGCCGGGCGAGTAGAACCTGGGCCGCCTCCCGGTCGGTCACGTTCGCCGCGGTGACCATGACCGTCAGCAGCAGCCCTGCCGTGTCGACCACGATGTGCCGCTTGCGGCCGTTGATCTTCTTCCCGCCGTCGAAGCCGCGTGAGGAGGCAGGCACGGACGCGGCGCCCTTGACCGACTGGGAGTCGATGATGCCCGCGGTCGGCTCCGAATCCCGGCCGGCCGCGGCACGGGTCTTCCCACGCAGCCGGTCGTGGAACTCTTTGACCAGGCCCTTGTCCCGCCAGCGGCGGAAGAACGCGTAGACCCGGTGCCAGGCGGGGAAGTCCACGGGCATCGCCCGCCACTTGATCCCGTTGTCCACGAGGAAGCGGAGCGCGTCGATCATCCAATGCCATGAAGTTAAAGCTCAGTTGACATTGTCAAGCCCCCCCCGGAAGAGGGATCTGGTAGGTACTCGGTGCCGTGCGGATGAGTCAGCCGTTGCGTGCCCAGTAGCAGAGCTGCGCGTTGAAGCCGCTGAGCATACGTCCGGTGACGGTGAGGCCAAGGTGTCCTGCGATGTCGCGGGCGGGCATGGCCTGGTTGAAGTTCTCCGCCAGGATCCGGCAGACCTGCCCCCAGCGGCCGGAGGCGGCCCGGTCTGCGGCGTGCACGGTGGGGAGAGCCGGTGGATGCACGGTGATCACGATGCTGGTGATTGGCGTACTGTCGCGAGGCCGCCCATCGCGGTTCCAGATGTTGTAGCGGGACGTTCCGCACTTGACGATGCGCGCGGACAGCCGCATCCGGCGCTTGGGCAGCAACGCCCGCAGGACACGGGCGCCGATTTGGCCTACCAGGTCGGGGCGTCCGCTCGGAGCTGCGGCTGCGGTCGTCCCGGCGACGCTGACGACCGTGTCGCGCGCGGCCTCCAGGGCCACGGTGAAGCCGGCCCGGTCGGGATTGCAGCCGGGCGCTGTCTCCACCGCGGTCACCATCATCGAGCGCAGGGCCTGGTAGATGGCCAGGAGTCCCCACATCTCCTGAGTGAGGCCCACCGGGTCCTTCGACCGTAGAATGCGGCCCTTGAGCAGGGTATGACGCAGTGCCAGGTAGGCGATCTCGATCTAGCGACCATCTCGGCCCTACGCGGCAGTTGGCCCCTTGCCCAGGACACCTTCGCGGAGCTCGGGTCGATGGACACGGTCGCGGCTCACGTCGAAGCTCTCCGCCGTACCCACCCTGAGCGCACAGGGGCACTGGGCGACGGACGGGTGGCTCGCACCTTTGGTCACCCGCCGGCAGACACACTCCCGGCGGCCACCCTGATGGCCCTCACCGTGACGATCCTCGACGACCCGAGCGGACACCACACGCTCGCTCAGTTCCTGTCCGCTCTGCCCTCGACCAGCACCGCACACATCCGGCTCCGGCAGCACGCCCCTCACTGCTCACCCGCCATGACCGAGGCGATCCGTGGGAGCGTCCGACTTCCCCGCAAGGCCGCTGGCCAGCCCGCGTTCTTCCCCCAGCTCCCTACCCACCGGGGCCGGCTCGACCCTCGCACCATCCCGGCTGTCCTGCCCGAGCACTGGGCGGCGCCGCTGGAGGATCTCGACGCACCGAGACGGCAGCTGCGCCGGGACGCGGCAATCCGCCTCGTCCAGATGGCCACCGGCCGCTCCCGCCGTTCCGCCGCCCTCTACCTCGGAATCCCCCTGGGCTCGCTGCAGTCCTCCACCGTCACCATCCGCGCCTGGCAGAAGGAACCAGGCAATGCCGTGGCGTATCAGAATGCCCTTCACCGCGTTGCCGAGATCGCTATCGCCGAAGGCGACCCGAGAGGTACACCCGCCAGGTGACGGGGTTCCCGTGGTGGGGCGGTGCTGCTGCAGCCAGCCCCGGCCGTGAGTATCGAAGTTGGCCCCGAAGCGTTCCAGTTGACCGAGACGGCGCTGTAGAGGATCTACCCTCTGCGGACGGAGGTTTGCGGCAAGATGCGGCGCATGCCCCTCTCATCGTGCTTCACCCTGCCGGGCCAGGTCCGAGCTGTGGCCGCGTTCGATCCGTCCGGGCCGTTGACCGTGACCGGCTACGGTGCGAATCCCCTGGTGACCGTGATCACGAGGGTCGACCTCTCAGGCAAGGTGGCGTGGCAGCGGGCCTATCCCGGGACGGGCAGGCCGCAATCCCGTTTGTCCACGGAGGGCACGCTGTGGGTCGCCTATCCGGACGGCGACGGCCGGCTGCTGGAAGGTGTTCTGCCGGACGGGTCGACTGGGCCCACCGCCCGTCCGGAGTGCCGACCCGATGAGGAGATCGGGGCGTTCGTTCTCCTCGACGACGGGTTCGTCATTTCCTGGGTCAGTGCTTCCCGCCTGGTTCGTGGGGAACGACGTTGGCCCACGTCTGTATCGGAGCCTCGCGTGGCCCGGTACACGAGAGAGGGCGAGTGCCTCTGGTCCACGCCGATCGTGCTCGGTGCGGTGTCGTTTCCGGGGGCGGTGGAGATGGGAGACCGGACCGGATGGGAGGTCCGGCCGCGTAGACCTTGGATCCCGGAGGAGATCGGCGTCGATTATTGGGAGCCGCTGCTCGTGTCGGCCGACCGGATCGCGGCCAGTTTCACGGACACACGGGGCGGCATCGGGCGGACGTTCTTCCTTCACCTGGGCAGCGGCGAGACCGTGGCGGCCACCTCTCCCGCTCCCACGGGCCGAAAAGCGATAGCGGGACTTGGTCAGTTCCTGATCGGATCCCAGGGCTACGGCGCGTTCACGACCAGCCGCTTCGGCCGCGACGGCACCGAAACCGCGCGCTGGGCCAGCCACGGGGCCATGCTCGTCGACAAGAACGGCAGTGCCAGCGGCCCCGAGCTCGAAAACCGCCTGCCGTCGAGATCACGCTTCCGGCGGCTCGCACCGGACAACACCCTCGTGGACGGGCCCGCGCTGACGGGCTACTACACGTCCGACCCCGCGATGGATTGCGAGGGAACCGCGGTGTTCTGGCGCGACGGCAAGCTGCTCGCCGTGGACAAGGACCTCGCCGGACACGAACTGTTCGCCATGGACGACAGCCGAGCCATCATCGGTCGCGCGCTACTGATGAACGAAGGCTGCGTCGCTATCTCCCTGGACAACGAGGTCCTGGTTTTCCGAACACCGCTGGGCCCCCTGGCCGAGGGCCCCTGGCCGTGCGGTGAAGCGAATCTCCAGGGCAATCCCCTGCTGAGCTGAAACAGCCAACGTGACGTCGAAGGGACTGGCCGGCTTCCTGTACCCGGCCAGTTGCTGACGCTATACCTGGCCGCTGAGCGCGATAGTTGGCCGGTCAGAGCGTTGTAGTTGGTCTGCACATGCTTCGCTCGGCACCTGTGCTCGGAAGTGGGACGGATCCGAGCGTTGGGGGACTTCCTGGCCGTGATCGGCGGCGGGATGTGGCTGCTGCATGCTCGCCCGATGAAGCTGGTCAAGGACACGGACGGCTGAAGTTCGCAGCGGGCAGGGAGGTGGCCGCGGCCTGCGGCTGGCGCTACTCGGTGGTCGCGGGCTGGCGTCCGCACGTCTGGAGCATCCTTGATCACTGTCCACGCGCAGTCGAACGAGTTTGGGCTCCACTTCCTGATCTTCAAGGCCGGAAGTGACAGTGAGAGTTGTCCCCGCCATCAGGCCGCTCTGATGCCTCCCTCGCAATGGTCCGACGTGAGAGACTCGGCCGTTGAAGAAGGGGTGGCGGTGTGGCGGAGACGGCAGATCGAGGTCGCCGGACGATCCTGGAGACTCTGGAGCCGGGCCAGGTCTGCAAAGGGGTGGTGTCGTCCATCGAGGAGTTCGGCGTGTCCGTCGACATCGGAGGCCTCGACGGACTGGTGAATGTGACCGAGTTGGCCTGGACTCGCTTCGAGGCGGCGTCGGACATTGTGGAGGTCGGACAGCAGGTCACCATCGTGGTGCTGGGCGTCGATATCGAGCGGCACCAGGCTTCCTTCTCACTGAAGGCGCTTCATCCGGATCCGCTTGAGGAGTTCGCTCGCGTTCAGTTCGGTCGCGTGATTCCGGGGCGTGTGGAGAACGTCTTCTTCAGCGTTGGAGTATTCGTGGAAGTCCACGAGAATTTCAAGCACTAGCTTGATCTTTAACCTGTGCGGCGTGGACGTGGAGTCGTTGGCTTCTTCGTCTGTCGCTTTGTGGAGTCTGGTTTGCCGACTGTGTGCACGTCGTAGCGTGCGGTGGGTTGGTTGTTTCTGCGGCCGGGTGGCCGTCCTGGGCCGGGCTGAGAGGATTTCGGTGCTCCGGCTGGGCAGGCGGCCTTCGGCCGGAGGTGCCGGAAATCTCGGCGGACTCGTGCAGGGGTAAGCCTGTCCGCGGGACTTGGCTTCTCCCAGGGTCGGCGCAGGTCCGCCGCCAGGGGGCGGGCGAGCCGGAGCTGGGTGAAGACCACGAGGATCAGCCAGGTCCAGCGGTCGGCGGCTTCGGGGCTGCGGATCTTCGGGCAGGTCCAGCCCAGGGTCTGTTTGAACAGCCGGAAGGTGTGCTCGATATCGAAGCGCCGCAGGAATGCCTGCCAGAGCAGATCGACTTCCGCCTCAGTGGCGTCGAGCCCTGACCACCACAGCCAGTGAACCGTTCCGGGTTCGGTAGAGACTCTAGATTGTGGCTGTGACCTGCGGTTCTTGGGTGTTCTGTTGGTAGTAGGTGGCTTCGTATTCGACTGGTGGGACGTGTCCTATTTCACCGTGGAGTCGTCGGTGGTTGTACCAGTCGGCCCATTCGGCCGTGGCCAACTCGACGTCGCTCAGGGCCTTCCAGGGACGCTGCGGTTTGATCAGCTCGGTTTTGTACAGACCGATGGTCGATTCCATCAGGGCGTTGTCCAGGGCGTCGCCGACGGTGCCGATGGAGGCCGCGATCTGTTCGGACGCCAGGTGGGCGGCGAGCCGGAAGCTGGTGTATTGCGAACCGGCATCGGAGTGATGGATCAACTCCCGTGCCATCACAGGGGTGTTCGCGCGGTCACGTTGCCACAGGCCCATCTCGAGTGCGGACAGCACCAGCGGGGTCTGCTTGTTCGTCGCGGCGGACCAGCCGACAATCCGGCGGGAGAAGGTGTCCACGACGAACGCGACGTAGACGGTGCCGGACCAGGTGGCCACGTAGGTGAAGTCGGCGACCCACACCCGGTTGGGGGCGCTGGCCACGAACTGCCGGCCCAGCCGGTCCGGCGCCCGGTCGGCTTCCTTGTCCGCCCTGGTGGTGACGATCTTCTTCCCGCGCACCGCCCCCGTGAGGCCCTCGGCTTTCATCAGGCGCTCAACAGTGCACCGCGCCACCTGATGACCTTGCCGCTTCAGCTCGGCCCAGATCTTGCGGGCCCCGTAGACGCTGTAGTTGTCCCGGAATATCTCCACGATCAACGGAGCCAGTTCCGCGTCCCGCATGGCACGGGCTGACAGCGGGCGCTTCTTGTGTGCGTAGTAGGTGGACGGGTGGATGCTGCAATCGTGCTCGGTGAGCGTCCTGCAGATCGGCTCGACTCCGCCGAAGCGGTCCCGGTGCTCGTCGATGAACGCTACGAGCGTGTGTGTGGCCGGTCGAGCTCGGCCGCGAAGAAACTCGCCGCCGCCTTCAAGATCTCGTTCGCCCGCTTCAGCTCGGCGACCTCCTTCTTGAGGGCTTTGAGCTGGGCGGATTCCTCGGTCGTTGTCCCGGTCCGAGCACCGGCGTCGACCTCGGCCTGCCGCACCCAGTTGCGCAGGGACTCCGGCCCGATGTCGAGCTTCGCTCCGATCGACCGGATCGCCGCGGACTCGGTCTTGTACTGATCACGAGTCTCCAGGACCAGGCGCACGGCCCGCTCCTTGAGCTCCTTGGGGTATTGCTTCGCCATAACGGACTCGATCCTTCCAAAAGATCGAGCCTCGATCAAACCCGGAACGGTTCAAACTGCCCAAGGACTTCCCGCCCTGGCCCACTGTGTACTGGTACGTCACCTGGTGGCACGACGACGGCACCGTCGAGCAGCTCCAGGACCCCTCGCGCGGCCGGGTCCGTGAGGCTGACGGCCGTAACGCGGAGCCGAGCGCCGGGCTGATCGACTCGCAGTCCGTGCGCACGGCCGACACTGTCCCCGCAGGCACCCGGGGCTTCGACGCGGGCAAGAAGGCGAAGGGCCGCAAGCGGGTCGTCGTCACGGACACCCTGGGCTTGCTGCTGGCGGTTCACGTGGTCGCGGCGAACATCCAGGACCGCGACGGCGCAAAGCCTTTATTGCTGTGGACCCGCCTGGACCACCAGGGCGTGCAGAGGATCTGGGCGGACCAGGGCTTCGCCGGCCGCTTCGTTGAGTGGTCGGGCACGATCCTCGGCCGTGAGCTGGAGATCGTGCGCAAGGCCCCGGACCAGCGCGGATTCCAGGTCCAGCCCAAGAGATGGGCGGTCGAGCGCACCTTCTCGTGGCTCACCGCCCACCGCCGCCTCGCGCGTGACTACGAGACCAGCCCGGCCCGCTCAGAGACCATGATCCGCTGGGCAATGATCGGCATCATGGTCCGCCGACTCACCCGTGGCCGACCGGCGACGCGTCCCGGCCCGCGCTCGCTCCTGCGAGACGTTCCGCAGAAACGCCGGCCGTCCCGTCCATGGGGAATGTCCTGCGTCGGTGCTCTATGGAGCCAGGAAGCTCCTGACGGGCCTGCCCGGCCGGTCAGCTGGCGGTCAGCAGTGGCCCGAAGGTGGTCCTGCCGATCTCTTCGGCGCGGTCCCGGTCGACGATCTGCCCGTCCACGTCCGGATGCTGCTCGATCCACGCCTGGGCGGAGGACGTGCTGGTGAAGAAGTTCAGGGTGTCGCAGCACACCTCGGCGGCGGGCCCCGAGCAGCCGCGGCGCCCGACGAACACCACCGCCGATGCCGGCGCCCATATGGTCTTCCCGTCCTCGCTGGTGACGGTGACCTTCTCTCCGGTGACCGGATCGGCAGAGGAGATCACGGTGTCCGTCTCCAGCATCGCGGAGATGCCCAGTGCGTCGATCGCGCACATCGACCACACCTGCGTTCCGCCCGCGATCGCCACCCGATGCGCGGTCGGCACCGCGGAGAAGGGATACGCGGCCCGGATGCGTCCGTACCGGTCCAGAGCCAAGAAGTCCTCCCGGGCCAGCTCGGCCAGCACCTTGGATGCCGTCTGACCGATGGCTGCCGCGACCGGTTCCAGCTCGGCGAGCTCGGGCGCGCTGCCGGTGGCGGCGAAGTGCCGCAACACCGCCTGATGCACCGCCCGCAGCCCGCCCTCGACCGGCGCGACACGACCCCGACCGTCCCGCCCAACCAGGTCGAGCACATCCGCACAGGAATCGTCGTCCGCCACTTCCGGCAAACCCGCGGCGGCCAGGGCCCGGCGCAGGTCGTCCACGCTCGGCGCCCCATCCGCGTTGCTGTCGGCGTCCCGATAGATCCGGCACGACACGCTCGCCACCGCTCCGGCCTGCACGAACGGGTCGATGCCATCGAACAGGACGGTTGGTGAGCCGGTCATCCCTGCCCGCTCGGCCTCCGCCTGCTCGGAGATCTCGATCAGTTCCGCCTCGACGTCCCGCCCGGCCAGCGCGGTCGTGATCCGCTCCCGCACGACCGGCCCGTTGGGACAGTCCGGAACCGTCAGCACCCTGATCCGCATGATGTCGTCCTCCCAGCTCATCGCCTTTGCAGCCGACGTTAGACCTTCCAGCACACTGGAAGGTCAAGAGTTAGCCTGGAGCCATGCGCATCGGGGACCTCGCCACCATCAGCGGACTGACCGCCAAGACCATCCGCTACTACGAACAGGCCGGCCTGGTGCCCCCGCCGCCCCGGACCTCGAGCGGTTACCGCGACTACCCGCCCGCCGCCGAAGCCCGCCTCACCTTCATCCGCGATGCCCAGCACGCCGGCCTCACCCTCGCCGAGATCCGCGGCATCCTCGCGCTCCGAGACAGCGGCGAGGCCCCCTGCGCACACGTCACCGACCTCATCCACCAGCACCTCGAAGAGATCAACCGGCGAATCGCCGAGCTCCGCAAAACCCGCACCGCTCTGCGCGACCTGGCCCAGCAAGCAGCCAAGACCGACCCCCAGTCCTGCAGCGACGCCGACACCATCTGCCGCATCATCAGCCCACCCCGTCCCGCACGAAGGACGCCTCAAAGCGACACGCACAGAGCGACACCCGCTGACAACAGCACCCCGTCATAAGGGACAGGACCAGGAATCGGGACACGCCCAGTGCGGAAACAAGCAGGGACTGGAGGGCTTGGTCGCGAAGCGCGGGACGGCTGCCTACCCGCTGGGGCGCCGGTCGTCGTGGGTGAAGATCAGGCACGCGACCACGGCCGAAGCGGCCGTGGTCGGTTACACCGGCCCCCGGCGCCGGCCTCGGAACCTCGCCCTAGGGCGTGTATCGAGTCGTGATCAATCTGTGTGTTTCGCCCTCGTCGAGCGGGCGGGTCCGGTAGTCCGTAATGCATGACACGGGCGCAACTGACGGACTTGGAGTGGGAGTACGTTGAGCCGTACCTGCCGATCGGCGAGTACGGCCCGTATCCCGCGTGGCTGCGGAAGCAGTTCGAGGGCGTGATCTGGAAGTTCCGCTCGGGAGCGCAGTGGCGTGAGATGCCGGCCGAGTTCGGTGCGTGGTCCACCGTGCACAACCGCTTCCGCCAGTGGCGGGACGCCGGAGTTTTCGAGGCCCTGCTGGAAGGGCTGATCGCGCAGGCGGCCGCGCGGGGTGAGGTGGATATCTCTCTGGTCAGCGTGGACTCCACCACCACCCGTGCCCACCATGACGCGGCCGGCATGCGTCTGGGCCCCGGAGTGCTCGACGCCCTGGAGAGGGCTGCGGAGGAGGAGAAGGCCCGTTCAAAGGGGGCACCGAAGATGAACAAACCGGGCCGGGAGCCGATGGTGCTGCCGGGCGAAGACGTCTCCGGCGGCGCCGCAAGCTCCGGCTGAAGGCTGCCTTGCTCGGGCGCTCGCGTGGCGGGCAGACCAGCAAGGTCCACATCGCCTGCGACCGTCAGTGCCGACCGCTCGTGCTGACTCTGAGCGCGGGACAGGCCGCCGACAGCCCGCAGTTCATCCCCGTTCTCGACAAGCTGCGGATCCGTGGCCCGGCCGGCAGGCCCCGCACCCGGCCCGACGCAGTCGCCGGCGACAAGGCGTACTCCTCGCGCGGCAATCGCGCCTACCTGCGCAGACGCAGCATCAAGGCCGTCATCCCGGAGAAGAAGGACCAGACCGCCAACCGGAAGAAGAAAGGCCGCCGGGGCGGCCGGCCTCTCACTCACGACACCGCCCTGTACAAGGAACGGAACACGGTCGAGCGCTCGATCAACAAGCTCAAGGCGTGGCGCGGCATCGCCACCCGCTACGACAAGACGCCCGAGAGCTACCAAGCCGGACTCCACCTCCGGGCCTCCATGATCTGGATCAAGGACCTCACGCGAACCGCTCAGTGATCACAACCCAATACGGGCCCTAGTCACCGACGCCGAGCAGGACCGGGTCCGGCTGTCGGCCCGGCTCGACCAGGTCCTCGCCGTGCATGCCGGAACAGCCCTTGCCGATGCGCCGGTGACGGGGAAACTGCGGGCCGGAGACGGGTCGTACACCGGAATCGACACGGACCTGGTGGTCGAGATCCTGGCCGGGTCAGGCCGGCACGGGACACTGACCGTGACCCGGATGCGGTGACCCCAAGTCAGGTCAGCCGACCTTGTACTTCACGACCGTGTTGGCGCAGCCCTTCGCGAGCTTCGCCAGTGCCGCACGCTCCTTGGTGTCCGCGGTGAGCTTCCACCGCAGCTTCGTCGCGATCCAGTCGGCACCGTAGGTGCACTGCGCGGACGCGGCCGGCGGAAGCCACTGCGCGGGGTCGCGGTCGGCCTTGCTGCGATTCGTCCTCGCCGTGACCGTTACCAGCGACCGTTCAGCGGTGAGGTCGTCGGCGTACTGCTCGCGCCGGTCGGCGTCCCACTTCGATGCCCCGGAATCCCAGGCTTCGGCGAGCCGCACGAGGTGGTCGATATCGAGTTTCGTCGCGGAGGTCACGGTGACTTCGTCGGAGTAGCTCAGCCACTCTCCGCCCGTCAGCGCACACCGCGCGCCTTGTTCCAGCACCTTGACCGCCTCGGCGATGAGGACTTCCTTCCGGGTTGTCTGCATAGCCTCTGAAGGGCTGAGCCACGTACGCCACAGGTGTTCCCACCTGCTGTGCCTCACAGGTCGTGATGAGAGCGTGAGGCACAAGCGTCTGGGCGATCGGCTTGCCCGTCTCCGTCACGATCCGTACAGCTCCCTCACGGAACTCCGGCTTGAACCTTCGTCGCTTCTCCGCCATGACTCCCAACTTCCCCTGCAGTCACGGACTCCACGCTACGAGGGGAAGCTCACCTCAGCAGCGACGCGTTAGCGAGACGTTAGCTCGACGCAAGAGGCGGTCATCAGACTGGTCGGCGTGAGGCACAGCGCCGGGGTGTTGGACACGGGCGCGGAGCGGAGGCGGTGGGGCATTGCGGCAGCGATTCGATCCGCTGGTGGAGCCGGAGGACGAGCGGCACTGGCGGTCGCAGTTGATCCATGAGGGGTTGCTCTTCCCGCGCGTGTACGAGGAGTACGAGCGGTACTCCGAGATCGCGAGACGGCCCGGAGCACTCAGGGACCTGCAGGGCGAGCGCCTTTCCGCGTCGCTCCGGCACGCCATCGACGCCGTCCCGGCGTATCGGCGGGCGGGGATTACGGCAGATGACCGGGGAGATCCCTGGCGGTTGCTCTCCACGTTCCCTCTGGTGAGCAAGCTCGAGCTGGCCGAGGGCATGGTCGACCATTGCGACGACGACATCGATCCGACGACCTGCCGGGTTCTGGAGACGTCGGGGACCAGCGGAGTGCCGTTGCGGATGGTCCGTCACGATGATGCGCTGGTCCACGAGTGGGCTACCGCGCTCGTCAGGAACCAGCGGCAGGGCAAGGCGTTCGACCGTACGGTGCTGATGCCGTGCCTGGCGCGGATGGACCGCTGGTTCGAGTACACCTCTCCCGGGGCGGGGTTCGCGCGGGTCGCGCAGTTCGGTCTCGCGGGACGCGAGGCGTCCGACCGCGCCGGATCCGCCGAGCGCGCCGCGTTCGCCGAGCGCGCCAGGAGCCTCCGTCCGGACGTCCTGGCGGGCACACCACGCAACCTCTTGGACTTCATGGAGCTGCTGCGCTCGCACGGCGGCCCGCTGCTGTCGGTCCGGTCCGTCGTGACGTGCGGTGAGCTTCTCGTCCCCGCCGTACGGGAAGCGCTCACGGAGTTCTTCGGCCTACCAATGATCGACATGTACGCGATGAAGGAAGCCGGCACCATCGCGGTGCAGTGCGAGGCGGGCTCTTATCACATCGAGTCCGAGCGGCTCTGGCTGGAGGTCGTCGACGACGACGGTGTACCGCTGTCGGAGGGGCACACCGGGGAGATCGTGATCACCGACCTGACCAATCGGGCGATGCCTCTGATCCGCTACCGGACCGGTGATTTCGGCTCGCTGGCGTCCGCCGCGTGCGGCTGCGGTCTCCCGCACAAAGTGATGGACCTTGTGGAAGGCCGCAACCCCGGCGAGTTGCGACGGCCTGACGGGACGGTTCTTCCCGTGCTCTGGGTCGCGCGGGCGGCTCGCCGCCACCCGGTTCGGCGTTACCAGATCGTGCAGGAGGCGGACTTCTCCGTGGCTGTACTGGTCGCACCGGCCCCGTCATTCACTGCGGCGGACGCCGCGGAGCTGACGCGGAACCTCGAGGACGTTCTCGGCGCCGGCGTCAGGTGCCGGGTGCGGACGGTCGCCGACGGCGACTTCCACAGCGCCGGCCGACGCAAGGACGTCGACTTCGTGAGCTTCCTCCCCGGCACGTCCACGGCCCCCGGGTAGAGCGTGGTCGTGGGGCGTGAAGGCGGCGCCCACGCTGCGGGAGGCCCGTCGTCCGATCAGAGGAGGAGGTGACCGACATGACCAAGGAGGAGCGCATCGCGCAGATTCAGCAGTTCCTTCGCGCCGACGGCGTGATCTAGCAGATCGCCCGGAATTCCGTCCGCGGAAGCCGGGTCCCGGGCTGGCCGGTGCCGCGCCAGCCCGGGGCAGGTCAGGTCTCTGCCGCACACGCCCGGAATATGACGAGGTGACGTGGAATGAGGATGAGGACTGTCGTAGGGCCGTGCCAGCCGGACGGAGAAGTACTACAGGTGGAGAACCTCCGCAGAACCTTCCAGGGAACCCCTCCCGTCGAGGCACTGCGCGGGGTCGGCCTTACCGTACGAATCGGTGAGATTGTCGGACTGCTCGGGGACAACGGTGCGGGCAAAACCACGCTCCTGAAGATCCTCTCCACGCTCCTCCTGCCGTCGGCGGGGGGAGCCAGCGTCTGCGGCATCGACCTGGCCAGGGATGGGCGCCTGGCGCGACGTCACCTCAGTGTGGTCTTCGGCGGCGACCGGGGCTTGTACCCCCGACTCTCGGCCCTCGACAACATCATGTTCTTCGGCGGTCTGTCCGGATCGCACCGTCACCTGCGTACGCGCTCGCTCGCTGCCCTGGAAGAGGTCGGGCTTGCCGAGCGCGCGGGGAGCCGGGTCGAGACGTTCTCCAAGGGGATGCGGCAACGCCTCCATCTGGCCGTGGGGCTGCTGAACTGGCCGTGCCTGCTCATGCTGGACGAGCCGACCATCGGCCTCGACCTCGCGGAGGCGGAGCGTGTCCGCGACACCATCGCCCGCCTCGCCCGCGCGGGCACGGCGGTCATCCTCACCAGCCATTACCCCACGGACATCGACCGCCTGGCGGGCCGGGTCGTCCTGCTCGACTCCGGAACGGTCTCCCACGACCTGCCCATTGCCGAGTTCCGGCAGCAGGCCGGTTTCACCGCCGAGGTGCGGCTGTCCGGCCCGGGAGTCGCTCCGCGCGACGCCGCCGCGCTCCTGACCGACGCGTCCGTGCGGATCCATCAGGACGAGGAAGGGTGGAGGCTCACCTTCCAGGTTGGCGCCTGGGACGCGGCCGTACTCGACCGGCTGGCCGAGGTCGTACGACGGCATCCGGTGGCGGACATCGACGTTGCCTCGCCCGGTGTCGAGGCCGTGCTGCGACGACTGGCGCTGAACCATGGGTGAGGCTCTTCGTGTTGCGAAGGCCGAGGCCTGGGCGATGTGGCGCGCCGCCGTCCTCCAGATGCGGGAGACAGCCCAGGTCAAGACCGCGACGGTCGTCTCCGTGATCCAACCGGTCGTGCTGCTGGCCGTCGTCTCCCGGGACGGCGCGCACCTGGGCCCGGAGCGGACGACCGAGATCGTGTTCGGCGTCGTGATGATCGCCCTGTGGTCGTCCACCCTCTGGGGAGCGGGAACGCTGCTCCGTCGTGAGGCGTCGCAGGGTACCCTCGCGGCCCTGCTGGTCCGCCCGGTGTCGCTGCTGTCGGTGCTGTTGGGCAAGACTCTCGGTGTCGCGGCGGCGGGTTTCGTACGCACCCTGGCCGCGGCGGCCATCGCCGTTCCCGTACTCGGGCTGCACCCGCAGCTTCCCCGGCCATCGGTGGCCGCGCTCGTCATTGTGGCGGCCGTGGTCTCCGCAGCCGCCATGGGGCTCGTCCTGAGCTGTGTCGTCTTCCTCTCCCGGGCGGGCCTGCGCATCATCGAGGCCCTCGGTTACCCGGTCTTCGTCCTCGGCGGCATCGTCATCCCTCCGGACATGCTCGCCCCGGTGCTGCGCTGGCCGGCCCAGGCCGTCAGCCTGCACCACGTGGCCGGCTTGGTCCAAGACGCCTCCCACGGCCGGGCGTTCGCCTACGCGCATCTGGCGGGCGTCCTGCTGCTGACCATGCTCTATCTCGCTGGCGGGGTGTGGGCGTTCAACGCCGTGCTGCGGCGCGGCCGAGCCGGGGGGACCCTTGAACTTGCCTGACACCGTTCGCCATGTGCTCACCACGGCCCTGAGGATCTGCCATCTTTCGTGGAAGGACTACCGTGTCGCCTCGGCCGGACTCGCGGCGTCGGCCAGCATCGGAGTCCGGACCGTCTTCCAGGTCGCCTTCTTCACCCTCCTCGGGCAGCTCACTGCCGGAGACGCCGGACGCGCCCACGCGTTCGTCGGCTCCGTCGCCTTCGCCCCGGTGGCCGCGGTCACCAGCCATGTCTCCGCCGTGGTGACCTCCGAGGTACCCCAGGGGACCATGTACCGCCTGCGCCTCGGCGACACCCCGCTGCTCGTCGTCCTGCTCCTGCGCTCCTGGGTGTACGTCGCCGAAGGGCTGGCGGCCTCGCTCCTGGCGCTGCTCGTCCTGGGGCCGACCGTTCTGGGCGGGCACGGGACGGCCGATGTTGCGGCCGGGTATCCCCTGGTGCTCCTCACCACGGTGGGCTGCCTCTGCACGGGCCTGTTCTGCTGTGCCCTCGCTCTGTCCGGCCTTGACGAGGGGCTCGTCGTCAACGTCGCCGGCTATCTGATCCTGCTCTGCGCCGGCGTGGTCGTTCCCGTGGGTCCGGAGGGCGTCCTTCATTTGGTCGGCCAGGTGCTGCCCCTGGGAGCCGGGCTGGACGCCCTGCGCTCCCTGGGCACCGGCACGGCCGGCGAGCTGTGGGGCGCGGTCGTGCACGAGACGGTCGTGGCAGGACTGTGGCTGCTCGCGACCGCTCTTCTGCTGCGGCTTCAGGCCCGGCGCGTCCGCGCCGGTGTCGCACCCGAGCCGGTGTGACACCGGCGCGTGTGACACCGGGGCGGGTGGTCGCGTGCCGCCCGGACTTCAACGGCCCTCTCCCTGTCCCAATCCTTTCGGAAGGCACATCGTGACCATATCGGGCCGAGACCACATCCATGCCCTGACCGGGGCATTGCACCGCCTCGACACCGCTGCGCTGGACCGGTGGGGTCGAGCCCTCGCCGCCGTCCTGACGGCCGGCGGGCGGCTCCTGGTCGCGGGCAACGGCGGCTCGGCGGCCGAAGCCCAGCACCTCACCTCCGAGCTCGTCGGGCGCTTCCGCGCCGAGCGTGCGCCGCTGTCGGCGATCGCACTGCACGCCGACTCCTCCTCGGTCACCGCCCTCACCAACGACTACGGGCCCGAAGAGGTCTTCGCCCGGCAGGTCCGCGCGCACGGGCGGCCCGGTGACGTCCTCCTTTTGCTCTCCGCCTCCGGAACCAGCCCCAACGTGCTCGCCGCAGCCCGGGCGGGTCGGGAGACGGGCCTGACCGTCTGGGCACTGACCGGCCCCGGCCCGAATCCCCTGGCCGAGGCGAGCGATCTGGCCGTGTACGTGGACGCCGCCCAGGTGGCGACCGTCCAGGAATGCCACCTGGTCGCCATACACCTGCTGTGCGCGGCCGTCGACGCCCACTTCGTCGAGGCCGACGCCGCCGCTGCCGAGGAACCAGGTGACACACGGCGGCTGGTGGTGGTCGGCGACGTGCTGCTAGACCGTGACATCACCGGTACGGCCGAGCGGCTGTCTCCCGAAGCCCCCGTCCCCGTCGTCTCCAACGTCCGCACCACTGAACGGCCGGGCGGCGCGGGGCTGGCCGCCGCACTCGCCGCCCGGGAACCCAACTGGAGGATCACCCTCGTGTGCGGCCTCGGGCAGGACGCGCCCGGGGCCCGGGTCCGCGCCCTCTTGGACGAAGCGGGAGTGGAGATCATAAGCCTCGCAATTGGAGGCGCCACGCCGACGAAGACCCGCGTCCGCGCGGCTGGCCGTACACTGCTGCGATTCGATGCCGACAGTGACTCCGGTGCCGACAGCGTCGGCACCGCGGCACTTCGGCTCGGCCCACTCCCGCCCGAGGCCCGTGCCCGGCTTGCGGAAGCCTCCGCCGTCCTCGTCTGCGACTACGGGCGCGGCATCACAGCCCACGACGACGTCCGTCAGGCGCTGACTGATGCGGCCACGGGCCGACCACTGGTGTGGGACCCGCATCCCCGGGGCACCGCCCCGGTACCGGGGACCGCGCTGGCCGTCCCCAACGCGGAAGAAGCCCTGGCCCTCACCGGGGACGCGGCGCCGCGCGACCTCGCGGGCGATGCAGCGAGGGCCGTACGGCTGCTCGCCCGATGGCCCGTCAAACAGGTGGCCGTCACCCGGGGCTGCGATGGCGCGGTCCTCGTCGCGGATCCCGAGAGCCACCCCCTGGTCGTCCCGGCCCGGCGGGCCACCGGGGACGCCTGCGGGGCCGGCGACCGACTGGCCGTCACCGCCGCGCTGATGCTGGGCACCGGACGACTGCCCTCGCACGCGGTGGCCGCGGCCGTCGACGCCGCCACGCAATACGTCACCTCGGGCGGCCCCTCCTCGCTGACCGCCCGGCCCGTCACCGCCACGACAGACCCGCAGGAACTGGCCGCCCGTGTGCGGAAGCACGGCGGGCGCGTGGTCGGCGCCGGGGGATGCTTCGACCTGCTGCACGCCGGGCACTTGGCGCTCCTGGAACAGGCCCGCCGCCTCGGAGACACACTGATCGTGTGCCTCAACAGCGACGCCTCCGTGCGCCGTCTCAAGGGCGAGAGCCGACCAGCCGTTGGCGAGCGGGAACGGGCGATGCTGCTGGAAGCGCTGGATTGCGTGGACGGCGTGCTCGTCTTCGACGAGGACACCCCCGAGAGGATCCTGGCCGAGCTGCGCCCGGACGTCTGGGTCAAGGGCGGCGACTACGCGGGGCAGCGCGTCCCCGAGGCCGGCCTCGTGGAGAGCTGGGGAGGCAGTGTCGTCACCGTGCCCTACCTGGACGGGCATTCGACCACCAGCCGGATCGACCGGCTCACCGGGCGGGTCGGTGCCCAGTGACCGCCACCGGCGGCAACGCGGACCGGCCCCGGCGTCCGGCGGTCCTCCTCGATCGCGACGGCACCCTCACGGAGCACCGCCACTACCCTGCCCACCCGGACGAGCTGGCCCTCCAGCCGGACATTGGTGCACCGCTGCGCGCCCTTCAGGAGGAGGGCTTCGCTCTGGTCGTGGTCACCAACCAGAGCGGGGTCGCCCGGGGCCTGCTCGACGCCACCGTCCTGGACGCGATGCACGACCGGCTCCGCGCCCTCCTGGGCCGCCAGGAGGTTCGGCTCGACGCCATCTACGCCTGCCCGCACCACCCGGAGGGCACGGTGCCCCGATACCGGCTCGTCTGCCGCTGCCGGAAGCCGGCCCCCGGCATGCTTCTCCAAGCCGCCCGCGACCTCGATCTCGACCTCGCCCGGTCGTGGATGGTCGGCGACTCCCCGCGTGACGTGGAGGCCGGCCACCGGGCGGGAACCCGTACCGCACGGGTGGGTCCTGGGCTCGATGGGGGCGTTGATCCCGAGGTGACCGGTGCAACGACGTCCGAGGTTCTCCGCCACATGCGTTTGCTCGGCGCTGTCACGTTGGCTGACCGGGTGGGATGATCTTGTGGTTGGTCGTGCCGGGGAGGGGTTCGCTCGTGTCGGGGCCTTGACCCCCGCCCCAAGAGCAAGGACACCCGTGCCCGGGAGGACTGCGGTCACCGGCAGGGCAAGGGCCGTGCAGCCGGCCAGGCCGATGACGGGCACGAGACTGTTGGGGCGGCCTCTTCAGGGGTGAGGCTCCAGACAGAGGCGTTGGCGATGGCGTCGTACCGGTGTGATGATTCGGCCGTTCGTGAGCGTGTGAGCACTCGGCCGTGGACCGTGTACGACAACTTGTGGGCACTGATCGAGCCGCTGCTGCCTCCGTGGCCGGAGCGGGCGCCGGGGCCGAGGCCGGTATCCGACCGGCTCTGTCTTCAGGGGATCCTGTTGCATCCGCCACGGACCGCTGTAGTACCCGTGCACCTTCCCCGTCAGCACCCCGCACACCGGGCAGGGCAGGGCAGGGTAAGGGAGCATCCCGGGTCCGGACGCGACCCGGATCGCCTCACCGCCATCCACCACCTCCTCGACGACCAGCGCCGCGAGCCCCGAAAACACCGTGCCCACAAGGGAATTGGCGTCACGCATGTGATGTCAACGAGACTCGTCACATGTCGTCACCACCGACTACAGAACCGAGCCGAACGTTTTGCGGTCCCGGCCCTGGACATCGGGAACCCGCCCGAGACGGTCGCCCAGCACTCTCGTCCCACAGACGGCGGGGGCCACTTTGGTGCACGGTGGGCAGCTCCCGTGCCCCAGGCGCTACGGCGCGGGCCCAGGAGCCGTCCGCATGCAGCATCTCGTCGGTGATGACCGCCGGGCGCCCACCGTGCTTTCCCTTGCGGGCCGCGGCGTGAGGACGTCGGCAGGCGGGACGGGATGTCCAGTCCGGCCTGCTGGACGTTCACCACCGGTCTGTACGCAGTCCTTCCCACCGCCACCTGGCCTGGCTAGTTTCCCGCCTGTAACCACCGGAACCGGGAGGCTTCCTTGACCACGGACATGTCACGGCGACGGCTCTTCGCCCTGGGCGGCGGAGCGCTCGGCGCCGCTGCGGCCGGATCGTTCCTGCCGCCGTCGCTCCAGGCGGCCATCGCCGCGCAGCCCGACCGCACGGGGTCCGGCGAGGGGCTGGGGTCGATCAGGCACGTGGTGATCCTCATGCAGGAGAACCGTTCTTTCGACCACTACTTCGGGACCCTGCGCGGGGTGCGCGGCTTCGCCGACCGCAACGCGATCGAGCTGCCCTCCGGCAAGAGCGTCTTCGAGCAGCCCGGCCCGCTCGGCTCGACCGTGCTGCCGTTCCCGGTGCGCGGGGCGGCCGAGCAGCAGAAGAAGGACCTCCAGTACATCGGCGCCCTCGACCACTCCTGGAACGGCGGCGCCGAAGCGTGGGGCGAGGGCTGGATGAACGGCTGGATCAGCGCGAAGACGGCCGCCACCATGGCGTACTACGACCGCCGCGACATCCCGCTGCACTACGAACTGGCCGACACCTTCACCGTCTGCGACGCTTACCACTCCTCGGTCCACACCTCGACCAGCCCCAACCGCAACCACCTGTGGAGCGGGAAGACGGGCTTCGAGGCGAACGGCGAGCGGGCCGTGGGCAACGACGCGTACGACGAGGGGACCCACCCCGGCTACGACTGGTCCACCTACGCCGAGCGGCTGGAGAAGGCCGGGCGCAGCTGGCGCACGTATACCGAGTGGGAGAACTTCACCGACAATCAGATCGAGTTCTACGCCACCTTCAAGGCGATTGCCCGCAAGGCGCTCGCCCGCACCGGCGGCCACACGTACATGGAGGCGTTCTACGCCGCCGTCCGGGACACGGACGACGCGGCGGAGCGGGAGCGGATGCTCGGGCTGCTGGAGGAGGGCGTGGTCACGCTCACCCGCCATGAGCG
The DNA here is from genome assembly GCF_036226405.1 of Streptomyces sp. NBC_01260. Lineage (NCBI taxonomy): Bacteria > Bacillati > Actinomycetota > Actinomycetes > Kitasatosporales > Streptomycetaceae > Streptomyces > Streptomyces sp. NBC_01260. The sequence continues at coordinate 8,940,653 of NZ_CP108464.1, forward strand.
CAGCCTGTTCGAGCGGGGACTGCGGCGGGTGGAGACGGGGACGCTGGCGGACGAGTTCGCCAAGGACGTCGCCGCCGGAACCCTGCCCGAGGTCTCCTACCTGGTGCCCTCGGCGATCGACTCCGAGCATCCGAGCGTCTCCTCGCCCGTGCACAGCGCCACCGTCGTCTACAAGATCCTCGACGCCCTCGGCCGGAACCCCGACGTGTGGCGGCACACCGCCGTCCTGATCAACTACGACGAGAACGACGGCTTCTTCGACCACGTACCGCCGCCCGTCGCGCCCCCCGAGGTCGCCGAGGAGCGCTGGGAGGGCCGTCCCACCGGCCTCGGCATCCGGGTGCCGCTGCTGGTCGTTTCCCCGTGGACGGTCGGCGGATACGTCTGCTCGGAGGTCTTCGACCACACCTCGGTGATCCGCTTCCTGGAGCGCTGGACCGGCGTGCGCGAGCCGAACATCAGCGACTGGCGGCGCACCGCCACCGGGGACCTCACCTCCGCCTTCGACTTCACCCGCGCCCGGCGGCGGCCCGCCCTCCAGCGGCCGGGCGCCATCCCTCCGTTCGGCGGGCGCTGGCAGCCCAGGCCGCCGTCCGTCCAGCGGCTGCCCGAGCAGGAGCCCGGCGCGCGCCCGGCGAGGCCGCTGCCCTACCAGCCGGACGCGCAGGTCCGCCGCTCGCCGGGCGGCCTGCGGGTCGAGCTCCGCAACACCGGCCGTGCCGGCGCGCACTTCGCGCTCTACCCGTACGCGGACGAGGTCCCGGCCCCGCTCCACCGGGACGTGAACGGCGCGGCGCACTGGACCGTGCGGCCGGCGGGGGAGGCGTACCGGTTCACGGTCACCGGTCCGAATGGCTTCCGGCGCGAGTTCGCCGGACCGGCCGACGGCGGCGCCGAGGTCTCCTCGCGGATCGACGCCCGCGAGCGCGACCTCCACCTCACGCTGCGCAACACCGGCCGCCGCACGCTGACCTTCACCGTGCGCCCGCTCGGCTACGTCGACGAGGACGACCTGCGGGACTGGACGCGCCGGGTCGCCGTCAAGCCGGGGCGCAGCCGTACCGTCGTGCACTCGGCGGCGGACGCGCACGGCTGGTACGACCTCGACGTCACGGCGGACGGCGAGGACGGATTCCGGCGGCGGCTCATGGGGCACATCGAGAACGGCCGGGAGAGCGTCTCCGGCTGAACGGGCCCGGCGCCCCTGCGCGGGGAGGTCGCCCGGCGCACCCTGTGCAAGGAGCGGACCAGATTCTGTGACCGTGGACACGAAACAGACAAAGGATGTTTTGCTGTCAAAGTGGCGGTCTCAGGTCATGTGACGTCCACCGGCCGACCACGCTGTCCGCCGGTGGACGTCCATGAAACCGCAGGGCCTCCGTCCCGTTGGCCGCAATCGCCCGCTGGTGCATCAGGCACCGTCTCGCCGCTCTCCTCATCTGGCTCGCCGCCCTCGGAGGCACCGCCACCGCGGCGGGCTTTGCGGGTTCCGACCTCGACTTCTCACACCTGGAGGGCGGGGAGGACGAGCAGGCCGCAGGCATCGTGCGGGACGTTGTGCTCTGGCACAGCACCCAGCTCGCCTCCGAGCACCGCTCTGCGGTGCTGCTGGTGCAGCCGGCCCGGATCGGCCGGCCGCACCCGAGCGTCTGGCCCCTGCCCGTTGCCTACCGGGCATCGGCCTACGCCTTGTCGAGCTCCTTCGGCCGGGCCGCGTAGAGCGCGGCGATCCCGGCCGCCTCCTGCGGATCGGCGGTCCCGGGCCGGCGACGGTCCTGAAGGTCGGCGTGTGCGAGCGCTGAATTATTCGGCGCTTAGGGCTTGCCGGGAATCAACACGTCGGTTTGATCTTGTTTTTGTCGAGGTCGAGGAATCTCGCGATGTCAGTCGGTGTGCGAAAGCGAGCGGTCGAGGCAGGGATGTGAATTCCGTGGGCTTCCAGGAGTGGGCGGACGTCTTTCGCCGCGCGGCTGATGGTCATGGCGGTGGTGTTGAAGAGCTGGCCCAGGAGGTCCATGGTCGCGAGTTTTCGCAGGTGGAGCACGGTGGCCAGGACCCGGTCGGCTGAGGTGAGCTTGGGTTTGGCTCCTGTGCCAGGGGCCACCAGGCGTTCGTGGCCTCTGCGGGTGCGGAGCACTTGCTCGCGTTGAATCTCCATCGCTGGAGTCAGCACGTCGATGAGTTCGTTGAGCTGCCGGCGGGTCATCCCGGTCAGTTCCGGGTCCTGTAACGAACGCTGCGTGAGGCGGGCCGGTCCGTCCGCCAGGGCCTCGTCCTGTGTGCTGGTGGTGGTCGTCGTGTCCTTCGGGCGCTGGGGGTGGAGGGTGTAGTTCCAGTCGCCGTGGAAGCGGTGGCGGGTGATGGGCAGGGCGGCGATCTCGTCGTCGCTGACGCGGATGCCGGTGGGGTACTCACCGCTGTCGAGTTCGGCCTGGACGGTGAGGCCGGTGCGGCTGGTGGTCGCAGCGATGGTCTGGAGCATGACTTCATGGCTGGTCAGGGGCCTGCCTCTCCAGTTCATGGTGATGTGGGAGAACAGTCGGTGCTCGATCTTGTTCCACTTCGAGGTGCCGGGCGGCAGGTGACACACCGTGATCTCAAGGCCGGTCTCGGCGGCGAGATCGGCGAGCTGGGTCTTCCAGCCCCGGGTGCGGTAGCCGTTGGAGCCGCCACCGTCAGCGGTGATCAGCAGCCGGCGGGCGCCGGGATAGTCGTGCCGGCCGACCGCCTGCCACCAGCGCCGGATCGAGGCGACGGCGAACGCCGCCGTGTCGTGGTCGGTGCCGATGCTGACCCAGCCGGTGTTCGCCGCCACGTCGTAGATTCCGTACGGAATGGCCTTCTCGGCCTGTCCGGGGAAGTCGTGCGTCTTGACCCTCACGGGACGGCCTGCCGGCTGCCACTCGTGCCCGGCGTTCCTGTAGTCGCCGATCAGCTCCTTCTTCTTGCTGTCCACGCTGATCACCGGGTCACCGGCGTCCCGGTGGCCTCGTGCCTGCTCGTTGAGGTAGCGGAACTGGGCATCCCTGTCGGGGTGCTGGGCACCTTCGATGGTCTTGGCGTTGGCCTGCAGGCTGAAGCCTTCCTCCCGCAGCAGGCCGGCGACGGTATCGGCGGAGACCCGGTGCCCCTGGCGGGTGAGCTCCGCCGCCAGCTTCCGGGTCGACTTCGTCGTCCAGCGCAGCGGCGACATCGGGTCGCCCCGCTCGTCGGGCTCGACCAGCGCCAGCAGTGCCGGCCGCAGCCCAGAGTCCAGCTCGGCCGCCTTCTTCCGCCCTCCGCCGGGATGGCGCACCCGCCCCAACGGGGCCTGACCGGAGTCCAGTTCAGCCGCCCCACGCGAGACCGTGGCCTCCCGGACCCCGGCCGCAGCGGCGACGATCCTGATCCCACCATGCCCCAGCGACAGTGCTTCCGCCCCTATGGCCAGCCGACGCTGACGCTCGTCCAGATGCGGCAACAGCACCTGGAACTTCGCCGCCAGAACGGACTCGATCCCCTCCGGTCTCCCCATACCAGACCAACGAGCCCCACAGCTGGAAGCCACGACTTGTTTCCCGGCAAGCCCTTAGAACTCCTAACGAAATGGGTCTTGGGGAACGCTAGGCTCGGTGGCCATGAGTCAGAGCGGTTCGCAAGCGGCGGCATTCTTCCGAAACGTCCGTGAAAACAGAGTGGTCTGGCTTGTCCGGCATGACGACGGAAGTCCGACTCACCTCTCCGCGGACGGCACGCGAAGTTTTCCCTTCTGGTCGACCTCGCCCCGGGCTCAGAGGGCGGCGAAGATCTGGGGGCACGGGCTCCGCGTCGATTCCATGCCCTTGGGCACCTGGTGCGATCTTGTACTGCCCGATGCCGCCAGGGACGGACTCGTGATCGGCATCAACTGGAGCGGGCCGCGTCTGGTCGGCTGGAGCTTCACCCCCGGGGAAGTCCTTAACCGGCTAGCGGCAGATAGCTAGCCCACGGCATCGGTCACCAGAGCGCGCAGTCGCCGCCAGCAGATGAGTGCGCATCCGAGGGTGAGGAAGGCTTCGTGGATGTCGTCGCGGATCTCCCAGCGGATCCGCAGCCGGCGGAACCAGTGCAGGTGGGCGAATGCGCGCTCCACTACCCAGCGTTGGGTGCCCAGTCCTGAGCCGTGCTCGGTGCCGCGCCGGGCGATCACCGGCTTCACGCCGAGGTCCCAGACCATGCGGCGGTACTTGTCGTGGTCGTAGCCGCGGTCACCCAGCACCACGTCCGGGCGGCGCCGGGGCCGGCCACGCTTGCCCCGCACGGACGGTACGGCCTGGAGGAGTGGGATCAGCTGGGTGACATCGTTGCGGTTGCCGCCGGTCAGGGTGGCGGCGAGCGGGATGCCGGTGGCGTCGGTGATCAGGTGGTGCTTGCTGCCCGTCCTGCCCCGGTCAACAGGGCTTCGTCCCGTCTTGGAGCCCCCTTTAACGCGCGGATATGGGAGCCGTCGACGGCCGCCCGGGAGAAGTCCAGGGCGTTCGCGCTGCGGAGCCTGGCGAGGAGGGCCTCGTGCAGTCGCGACCACACCTCAGCCTCGGTCCACTCGGCCAGCCGGCGCCAGCAGGTCATTCCGGAGCCGAAGCCGAGTTCCTGCGGCAGGTGTTCCCATGCGATCCCGGTGTGCAGGACGAACAGGATGCCCTGGAACACGAGCCGGTCCGGATGCCGCTTGCGCCCGGGGTACCGGGTCCGGCGCTCAACCTTGGGCAACAGCGGCTCCAACACCGCCCACAACTCGTCATCAACTTCCCACGGCTTTGGCCGAGCCACCCCGCACCCCCGGATCATCAGTCCCGGAGCGATCCAATCACCTCGAAGATCATTTCGTTAGGAGTTCTTAGGGCTTGCCGGGAAACAAGTCGTGGCTTCCAGCTGTGGGGCTCGTTGGTCTGGTATGGGGAGACCGGAGGGGATCGAGTCCGTTCTGGCGGCGAAGTTCCAGGTGCTGTTGCCGCATCTGGACGAGCGTCAGCGTCGGCTGGCCATAGGGGCGGAAGCACTGTCGCTGGGGCATGGTGGGATCAGGATCGTCGCCGCTGCGGCCGGGGTCCGGGAGGCCACGGTCTCGCGTGGGGCGGCTGAACTGGACTCCGGTCAGGCCCCGTTGGGGCGGGTGCGCCATCCCGGCGGAGGGCGGAAGAAGGCGGCCGAGCTGGACTCTGGGCTGCGGCCGGCACTGCTGGCGCTGGTCGAGCCCGACGAGCGGGGCGACCCGATGTCGCCGCTGCGCTGGACGACGAAGTCGACCCGGAAGCTGGCGGCGGAGCTCACCCGCCAGGGGCACCGGGTCTCCGCCGATACCGTCGCCGGCCTGCTGCGGGAGGAAGGCTTCAGCCTGCAGGCCAACGCCAAGACCATCGAAGGTGCCCAGCACCCCGACAGGGATGCCCAGTTCCGCTACCTCAACGAGCAGGCACGAGGCCACCGGGACGCCGGTGACCCGGTGATCAGCGTGGACAGCAAGAAGAAGGAGCTGATCGGCGACTACAGGAACGCCGGGCACGAGTGGCAGCCGGCAGGCCGTCCCGTGAGGGTCAAGACGCACGACTTCCCCGGACAGGCCGAGAAGGCCATTCCGTACGGAATCTACGACGTGGCGGCGAACACCGGCTGGGTCAGCATCGGCACCGACCACGACACGGCGGCGTTCGCCGTCGCCTCGATCCGGCGCTGGTGGCAGGCGGTCGGCCGGCACGACTATCCCGGCGCCCGCCGGCTGCTGATCACCGCTGACGGTGGCGGCTCCAACGGCTACCGCACCCGGGGCTGGAAGACCCAGCTCGCCGATCTCGCCGCCGAGACCGGCCTTGAGATCACGGTGTGTCACCTGCCGCCCGGCACCTCGAAGTGGAACAAGATCGAGCACCGACTGTTCTCCCACATCACCATGAACTGGAGAGGCAGGCCCCTGACCAGCCATGAAGTCATGCTCCAGACCATCGCTGCGACCACCAGCCGCACCGGCCTCACCGTCCAGGCCGAACTCGACAGCGGTGAGTACCCCACCGGCATCCGCGTCAGCGACGACGAGATCGCCGCCCTGCCCATCACCCGCCACCGCTTCCACGGCGACTGGAACTACACCCTCCACCCCCAGCGCCCGAAGGACACGACGACCACCACCAGCACACAGGACGAGGCCCTGGCGGACGGACCGGCCCGCCTCACGCAGCGTTCGTTACAGGACCCGGAACTGACCGGGATGACCCGCCGGCAGCTCAACGAACTCATCGACGTGCTGACTCCAGCGATGGAGATTCAACGCGAGCAAGTGCTCCGCACCCGCAGAGGCCACGAACGCCTGGTGGCCCCTGGCACAGGAGCCAAACCCAAGCTCACCTCAGCCGACCGGGTCCTGGCCACCGTGCTCCACCTGCGAAAACTCGCGACCATGGACCTCCTGGGCCAGCTCTTCAACACCACCGCCATGACCATCAGCCGCGCGGCGAAAGACGTCCGCCCACTCCTGGAAGCCCACGGAATTCACATCCCTGCCTCGACCGCTCGCTTTCGCACACCGACTGACATCGCGAGATTCCTCGACCTCGACAAAAACAAGATCAAACCGACGTGTTGATTCCCGGCAAGCCCTTAGGGCTTGCCGGGAAACAAGTCGTGGCTTCCAGCTGTGGGGCTCGTTGGTCTGGTATGGGGAGACCGGAGGGGATCGAGTCCGTTCTGGCGGCGAAGTTCCAGGTGCTGTTGCCGCATCTGGACGAGCGTCAGCGTCGGCTGGCCATAGGGGCGGAAGCACTGTCGCTGGGGCATGGTGGGATCAGGATCGTCGCCGCTGCGGCCGGGGTCCGGGAGGCCACGGTCTCGCGTGGGGCGGCTGAACTGGACTCCGGTCAGGCCCCGTTGGGGCGGGTGCGCCATCCCGGCGGAGGGCGGAAGAAGGCGGCCGAGCTGGACTCTGGGCTGCGGCCGGCACTGCTGGCGCTGGTCGAGCCCGACGAGCGGGGCGACCCGATGTCGCCGCTGCGCTGGACGACGAAGTCGACCCGGAAGCTGGCGGCGGAGCTCACCCGCCAGGGGCACCGGGTCTCCGCCGATACCGTCGCCGGCCTGCTGCGGGAGGAAGGCTTCAGCCTGCAGGCCAACGCCAAGACCATCGAAGGTGCCCAGCACCCCGACAGGGATGCCCAGTTCCGCTACCTCAACGAGCAGGCACGAGGCCACCGGGACGCCGGTGACCCGGTGATCAGCGTGGACAGCAAGAAGAAGGAGCTGATCGGCGACTACAGGAACGCCGGGCACGAGTGGCAGCCGGCAGGCCGTCCCGTGAGGGTCAAGACGCACGACTTCCCCGGACAGGCCGAGAAGGCCATTCCGTACGGAATCTACGACGTGGCGGCGAACACCGGCTGGGTCAGCATCGGCACCGACCACGACACGGCGGCGTTCGCCGTCGCCTCGATCCGGCGCTGGTGGCAGGCGGTCGGCCGGCACGACTATCCCGGCGCCCGCCGGCTGCTGATCACCGCTGACGGTGGCGGCTCCAACGGCTACCGCACCCGGGGCTGGAAGACCCAGCTCGCCGATCTCGCCGCCGAGACCGGCCTTGAGATCACGGTGTGTCACCTGCCGCCCGGCACCTCGAAGTGGAACAAGATCGAGCACCGACTGTTCTCCCACATCACCATGAACTGGAGAGGCAGGCCCCTGACCAGCCATGAAGTCATGCTCCAGACCATCGCTGCGACCACCAGCCGCACCGGCCTCACCGTCCAGGCCGAACTCGACAGCGGTGAGTACCCCACCGGCATCCGCGTCAGCGACGACGAGATCGCCGCCCTGCCCATCACCCGCCACCGCTTCCACGGCGACTGGAACTACACCCTCCACCCCCAGCGCCCGAAGGACACGACGACCACCACCAGCACACAGGACGAGGCCCTGGCGGACGGACCGGCCCGCCTCACGCAGCGTTCGTTACAGGACCCGGAACTGACCGGGATGACCCGCCGGCAGCTCAACGAACTCATCGACGTGCTGACTCCAGCGATGGAGATTCAACGCGAGCAAGTGCTCCGCACCCGCAGAGGCCACGAACGCCTGGTGGCCCCTGGCACAGGAGCCAAACCCAAGCTCACCTCAGCCGACCGGGTCCTGGCCACCGTGCTCCACCTGCGAAAACTCGCGACCATGGACCTCCTGGGCCAGCTCTTCAACACCACCGCCATGACCATCAGCCGCGCGGCGAAAGACGTCCGCCCACTCCTGGAAGCCCACGGAATTCACATCCCTGCCTCGACCGCTCGCTTTCGCACACCGACTGACATCGCGAGATTCCTCGACCTCGACAAAAACAAGATCAAACCGACGTGTTGATTCCCGGCAAGCCCTTAGGGGGTCATGCCGAGCCGGGCCGAAGTCGCGGGTCGGCTGGGGAGCCGTGGGCAAGGGCCGCGTGCCGTCGCGGACACCGGACCAGCCCGGGTGAGGTGCGGGTGGGGCGAAACGGCCGGCGCTCCTTCTCGCCGTCGATGGCGTCCCGGCGATAGTGCTCGGCCGTCGTACGGACGTGCTGGCGTGGAACACCCTCGGGCATGCCCTGCTGGCCGGTCACCTGGACTTCCGAGACCCGGATGACCCGGTGCGACGCCCGAACATGAGCCGGATGCTGTTCCTGGACCTGCACTGTCAGGAGCTGTACGCGGACTGGAAACGCAAGGCGCGCGCGGGGGTGGGCAACCTGCGCATAGCCGTCGGCAGGTACCCGGAGGACGCGCTGCTCGCGGAGCTGATCCGCGAACTGTCGATGAAGAGCCCGGAGTTCGTCGGGCAGGCTCCTGAGCCCGTCGCAGACCAGCATCAGGTCGTCGTTGACGCTGCGGTTCTTGATCTCGGTGAGAGTGTGCATCCAGTGCTTGGCGCCCTCGTCGCCGTCGCCGGCCCACAGCTCGAGGATGTCGCGCCGGCCCTCGGCCGTGACGGCCAGGGCGACATAAATGGGCCGGTTGGCGACCGCGCCGTCGCGGATTTTCACGTGGATGGCGTGATGAAGACTATGGGGTAGACGGCGTCCAGGGGCCGGTTCTGCCATTCGGCCGTGCCGTCGAGGACCTTCTCGGTGATCGTGGAGATGGTCTGGCGGGACCCGTCGGCACCGTAGACCTCGGCGAGGCGGGCCTGTACCTCGCCGGTGGTCAGACCCTTCGCCGTGAGCGAGACGGCCATCTCGTCCACACCGGACAGACGCTTCTGCCGCTTCTTGACGATCTTCGGTTGAAGGAGCCCTCACGGTCGCGGGGCACGGTTATCTCCACCGGGCCGACATCGGTCAACACGGTCCTGGCACGGGTGCCGTTGCGCGAGTTGCCGTCGTTCTTCCCGGCCGGATCGTGCTCGTCGTAGCCGGCGTGGTCGGTGATCTCACCCTCGAGAGCCGACTCCAGGAGCCGCTTGGTCAGCTGCTGGAGCAGTCCGCCCTCGCCGGTCAGCTGAAGGCCCTCGGCCTGAGCCCGGCCCACCAGCTAGTCAATCAGCCGGTCGTCCACAGACTTCGACGGCGTCGCCTCAGACCTCTCAACGGTCTCGACCTTGGTCACGTTGTCACTGGTCATCGACGCATCATCCTGATCGGGAGTTACACCGAACGTTTTACAGTTCCACGTTCAGATCAACCGCGACATCCTTGAACGTTCGCCTGCCGGCCGAGGCCCGCCACAGCGCGATCGCGTCGGACCGGAACTCCGCACTGTACTTCGAGAGCCGTGCCACAGAGATCTACACCTTCCAGGATCAACAAGATTCATTGTCAGGTGTGTCCACACCGCGGGGGTCATCTCACACGGCGGTGCCCCGCAACGGCACCACACACCGGTGCGCCGGTATGTGTGGTACGCCGGCCCGATTCCGGCGGGCCGGCGTACCACGTCACGTCGCGCGGGCGATCCGGTCAGTAGTCGTAGTGGTCGTTCTCGATCACTCGGAAGCTGCCCCCTACTCCGTTGCTGACGAACACACCCCCTTCGACGCGGTTCGGGAACACGCCTTCAGTGGAACCGTGGGGGCCGACGGTGGCGACGGGGGCGCCGTTGTCGCAGGTCGCCCCGCTGAAGACCTCGACGGTTCGCCGGCTGTCGTTGAAGATGTTGAAGCTGGTGGAGCCCAGGCCGCTGGCCACGCTGACGCAGCCGCCGGGGGAGGCGGAGTACGTGCGCTCGTTGAGGTGAATCCTGCCCTCGTCGTCGTCCCGGCCTCCGTGACCCCGGTCCTGGTCGCCTCCGCGCTCGCCGCCGCCTTCGTCGTTGCCTCGGCCCTGATTGCCGCGGTCCTCGTCGTTGCCGCCTCGGCCTTCGTTGTCGCTCCGGCCTTCGTTGCTCCTTCCGGCGTCACCTCTGTCCTTGGGAGCCCTAGCGGGGGCTGGGGCTGGGGCTGCGGCCTTTTGGACGACCGGGGCGGCTTGGGGCGGCTCGTTCGTGGCGGCCGAGGTGAAGGTGCTGCCGGTGGCGGTCAGGGCCGCGGCGGCGGTGATGGCGGCAGTGAGGACGGTGGAACGTGCGGTCATGTCGTTTCTCCTGTCTCGGAGTGAGGCCGGCTGAGCAGCGGACCCGTGATTGAACGTACGTAGGGACTCCATAGCTGTCATATCGGGGCATAACGAAACGCCGATGCCGGAGCATCGGCTGGGACGGCAGTCACCCGTATGTCATTCGGGTGCAACGTGGCGCATCTGTCCGGGCTCGGGGAGCACCGGACCACTGCAGGTCAGAGACCGGTCGTCCCCTGCGCGTACGGGCTGCACCTCACCTCACCAACCCCCACCCAGGACGGCCAGGGTCGTCCCCTGCGAGTACGGGCTGCACCCTTCGTGACGTGCAGTGTTAGAACAGCCTTGTCTGCTCTTCACTCGAGTTGGGGGACGTCGGCGAATTGCTCCGCCGAGGTGACACCGTGCCAGGTGGTCCGGTGCCTTCCCGTTTCGCTGTCTCCTGCTTCCGGCCCCGAGAGGCCGGGAGTCTGATGGGGACTCCACTGGCGTTCTGCGTCTCCCCCATACCGAGGGAGACGGGTGGAACGGGGTGTGCGTCAGCGACGACGGCGTGCCGTTTGATGTTTCAGGCGGCGTTCAGGTCCCGATCCATCGCCAGGCCGCAGACGGCGCAGTGGAATACCCGGTCGGCGAGCTGGGAGCCGTACCAGGAAGCTTTGTAGGTGAGCTGACGGCGCAACTCGCCGGGGGGCGGAATCCAGGATGGCCCGGTTGAGGCCAGCTTTCTGTCGGACCTTCTTCCCGCGCGCTTCGATGGTGCGCGGGCTGAGCGGGTCATGCCCGCCACGTGCAGGTCTTCCACGGCAACTGTCGCGCAGCCGGTCGTGGGCGTTGTCACGTTGTTGGGTATGCGGGTCTCTGACGGTGCGTCGAGGCGTGGCGGGGCCGGGTGCCGGCCTGGGCTCAGGCCGCGGTAGGCCGGCCGGTGGCGCCGGTGATCTGCTCCCAGATGGCGAAGCGGACGGTCATCTCGGCGCGGCGTTGGGGTGCGGTCATCAGGTGGCGGCGGGGTCGGAGGTGCGGTGAGATGCCACTGAAACGCCGACAGGAACCGCTGCGCTCCACCGATGGAGCGGAAGCCCTTCATCGCTCGTTCACGCTGCCGGGTCGGCTGATGGGAGTTCTCGGCCCGGTTGGTCGCCTGGGATCGATGGTGCTGGGCGCGACCGCCCCGGTCCAACAACGCCTGGCCGAGCACGGCATCAGGCCCGCCGAGCACTACCTCGACTCTGGCTATTCGTCCGCCGACCTCATCGCCGCCGCACGGGAACAGGGCACCCGTATGGTCACCCCAGCCCTGCTCGATCACTCCGGTCCCGACAGCCTCGTCAACGAATCCGTACACCACGTCCGTGGACGCAGCCGCGCCTTGGACCGTTCAGAGTCAGAGGCGGTCGTGCGTTCCCGGGGAGCCCGGGGGTATTGCGTGCGGGGTTGCTACTTCTGCCCGGTCGTAGCCCGGCAGGTCAGGTCCTTGGCGTGGAGCCTGCCCGTGTTCAGGTAGACCGTGGCGGCCTTGTCTGCGCAGGGATTGCCGTCGGGCGCGTAGAGGACGCCGTGTCCCTCGCCCGTCGGCGACGGTGAGCATCCGGGAGCCGCGCAGGGCCCGGTGCATGGCCTGGCCTGCGAAGAGGGGCGTCTGGGAGTCCCACTCGTTCTGTGTGATCAGTGCACCGACTTTGTTGTCAATCGTGGTCTGCGGCTCGTTTCCCTGCTTCCAGAAGGCACATGGGGTGATGGTGGCCGCGAAGTCGCCGCACAGCGGATGCCGGGCCGTGTCGCGGCGGTACCGTTCGGGCACGTGCGACCAGGTGCGATTGTCGGCGCGGATGCCTTCACCGGCGAGGGTCTGCCCGTCGAAAGGAAGGGGCTCGCGGTCCGCCCGCGCGATCAGGTTCCAGAAGGTCTGGCGGACCTTGGCCGGGGTGTCGCCCAGTCCGTACGTCGTGTGCCGCCGGGCGGTCCATTCGGTCCATCGCGTGAAAGCCCGCTCGGCCGCCTTCGCCATGTCCTGGAACATCCCCCGGTAGATCCGCGTGGGGTCGGTCGCACTGTCCAGGACGATCCGGTCGGCGCGCTGGGGAAACAGCTGCATGTAGACGGCGCCGAGGTAGGTGCCGTAGGAGATCCCCAGGTAGGAGATCCTCTTCTGGCCCAGCGCGGCGCGGATGACGTCCATGTCACGGGCGCTGTTGCGGGTGGTGAGCTGCGGCAGCTTGTCACCGGCCTTGGCCCGGCACTTCCCGGCGACCGTACGTACCCGGTCCGCGCCCTTCGCGAAGGTCCCGGCCTTGTACGGCTGGTCGGACTGTTCCTCGGCGGTCAGACCGCAGCTGACGGGAGAGCTCTGCCCGGCGCCCCTCAGGTCGAAGCCGACGAGGTCGTACCGCCGCTTCACTTCCGCGGGGAACTTCATGAGCGGGTCGGCAGGCAGATGCAGTCCCGGTGCGCCGGGGCCGCCCGGGTTGAGCAGCAGAACGCCGCGACGTTCCTTCGTGCTGCCCGCCGTCAGCCGGGATATCGCGAGGCCGATCGTCTTGCCGCCGGGGTCGCTGTAGTCCAGCGGCATCTTGAGTGTCGCGCACTGAAAGGTGTCGGGGCCCTTCGCTCGCAGCGTTTCCACTGGAGCTTCTGCTGCGTGTACTTCCGCAGGGGGTCCTTGGCGGTGGAGGCGTCGGATGCCTTGGAAGCGGCGAAGGTCAGCGCCGAAAGGGCGGCCGTCGCGAGGCCGGCGGCGAGTAGGGGGCTATGCGGGTGTTTCTGTTTCGCACGGTGGTGCTCGTCCTTGTCGAGGAGGGTGGGCAGCCGGTTCACCGGTGAGGGAAGGCCGATCAGTTTCCGTTGAGGTGTTGGCGGACGCACCGCGTGTACTGGTGGAACCTGTCGGGCTGGTAGCACTCCTGCGTCTTGTTCGTGTACCGGACCATGAAGACGGCGACCACAAAGAGAGTCCGTGAAGCCCACGGGCACATCGCGGGAAGGTGGTGACAAACCCAAGGCGGCCCGGGGCAGGCCAGGGGGCTCTGGCAGACCTATGTGGACGGGTGGGGTTAGCGGTCTCGGGCGCGGGGGCGGTGGTGGGGTTCCGCGAGGTGATCGAGGCGGATGGTCTCGAGTGTGGTTTTGGTGATGCGTTCGGTGCCGTCGGTGATGGCGGCTTGGCGGATGAGTCGGGTGAGGGATCCGATGCGGCCGACGGTGCGCTGGTGGAGGTAGGGGGCGTGGCGGGGGAGTGTGCCGGGTTTGTGCTGTTGGAGGTCGAGGTTGTTTTCGATGTCGGTGATGACGTTGCGGAACGGTTGGCGGGTGCCGTGGCGGGCGTGGAGGGGCCCGCAGTCGACCAGGGTGGCGCGTCCGGCGAGCTGGGCGCCTCTCACGCCGGTGAACAGGGGTGTGTCGGTGACGTTGATGCCGGCGTAGACGAAGGTCGCGGGCAGGCGTTCGGTGAGGTCTTTGATCAGGTCGGCGGTTTGGGCGCCGGTGGTGGTGCGGGGGTTGAGGCGGTGGATTTCGACGATGAGGACGAGTTGGATACCAGCTTGGGTGTAGGTGTGGCAGACGGCGTCGGTGATCTGGGTCTGGGTCATGCGGGTGGTGGTGGGGATGCCGAGGTAGCGGGCGAACTCGGTGATGAGGGTTTTCGCGGTGGCGCCGGGCGGCACGAGGACGTACGCGACGGGTACCGCGGCGTGCGCTGGTCCGGTCGGGGGCGGGTTATTGCGGGTGTGGGCGAGGTGGCAGGCACGCCCGACGTGGAGGAGGGCGGTGGTCTTCCCTGCGACGACGACGGCGTCGATCGCTGCGATGGCGATGATGGCGGCGGGCAGGGAATGGGACCGCTGCAACCCGCGGCCGCAGAACGATGACACCGCCGCGGGCCCGAACCTCGCCCCCGAGGTGTAGAGAACCAGCCGACATGCCGGCAGTTGCACCGCGGCATCCGCGACTTCGTCGATGCGATGCCCGCCCATTGCGGACAGCGGCTCAGCTCAGTCCAGACGGTCGTAGGCGCCCGGCTCCCAGTCCGCGAACAGTGTCAGGGCCTTCTCTGTCTCCGTTCGCTCCGGAGCGGCATTGGTGGCCGGCCACCAGTTCTCGACCTGATGCGCGTCCACGAGCACACCGGGGCGGTACCCGTCGAAGTCGCCGGGGTCGCCTGCCATGCCGATATGGATGGGTGCGTCGTCAGGCAGGTCCTTCAGTGCGTCGCGGAGCTGCGCGGCGTTCCAGACCTGCGGGGCGTGCTCAAAGACGTCGGTCATGCACACAGATTGCCGGACCGGACCGTCTTGGTGGTGGAGACACGGCTAGGACGTGTTTGAGATGTGGTCACAGCGTCTGCCGTATGAGGGTGAGCTGAACGGTCGACTCGTAGCGGACAGCGAGCTTGTCGTATCTGGTCGCGACGCCTCTCGCCTGCTTCAGAAGGCCGATCCGGCACTCGACTTTGTGCCTGCGTTTGTACATTTCGCGGTCGAAGCCGGGAGGACGGCCGCCGGCAGAACCGCGGCGGAGCCGGTGTCCGGCCTGGTCCCGCTTCTCCGGGATGGTGTGCGCGATCCCGCGTTTGCGCAGGTAGGAGCGAATCTGACGGGAGGAGTACGCCCGGTCGGCAAGCACATGTTCCGGCCGGGTGCGGGGGCGTCCACCGCTGACCCGGGGAACACGGATTCGCTCCATCACCTGCACGAAGGCGGGCGCGTCGCCCCGTTGGCCAGCAGTGATGACGGCTGCGAGGACGTGGAAAGAGGCATCGACGGCGAGGTGAATCTTGGTAGTCAGTCCGCCGCGCGAGCGTCCCAGGCCGTGGTCGTCCGGCTCGGCCGCGAGGCCATTCGGACGCGTCCGGCCTGGATCGTCAGCCCCCTTTTGCGGGCCCCGGCGGCGTGCTGGTGGGCCCGGCAGACGGTGGAGTCGACCGAGACTTCCCACTCGATGATCCCGTCTGCGTCTGCCTTGACCTGCAACTTCTTTAGGACGCGGGCCCATGTTTCGTCGATCTGCCATCGCCGGAACACCGCATACGCCGTCTCCCAGGGGCCGTATCGCTCGGGCAGGTCCCGCCAAGGCGAGCCGGTCCGGGCCCGCCACCAGATCCCGTCGAAGACCTGCCGCCGATCCCTCGGAGGTCGGCCCATCTTCGGTATCAGCGGCAACACCGCTTCCAGCCGCTCCCACTGTGCATCCGTCAGGTCGCCACGAGACATCTGAAGATCGTTTCACGACCTTGATCGACATCTCAAACACGTCCTAGAGCTGTGACACCGGGACGCGCAAGGACCGTACTCGGAGCTGGGGCTTGTTCAGCTGGCATCGGGCAGGTCCCGTAGGTCCGGGAGGTTGAACAGCCGGCCGGCCCGGCGCTCGTTCTCCTTGCGCATCGCCGTACCCCATGGCCACGTCCAGGGGGCGGGTTCGAGGTGCGGGCAGAGCATTCGGTGTGCCACCCGGCATTCGGCTCCGGGTGTGGGCTCGGCGTCCCACGTGTTGACCGCGATGCCGTCCACGGTGATGACCCATCGGCGGCGCGGCGGCAGATGGTGGGCGGGGGCGATCACGTCGGGTTCGAGGAGAACCCAGTGCCCGTCGTACAGGGTGGGGTAGCGGTCTTGTGTGAGGCCGCAGTGCGGGCAGTTCGGTGGTTCGGGGGGTGGTGGGGCGCTGACGCCTTCGCGGAGTGCCTGCAGTGCGTCGTCTGAGTTGCCCGGCCCGGGTTCGGTGTTTTCGGTGTCCCCCATGACTGAAAGGGTCCGGACGGGCCGTCAGGTACGCCAGGGCGCGATCCGGCCGGTACGGCGGGGGTCTGGCGTGACGAGGTGGCTGTACGGCGCCACACGGGGTACACATGGTCCCGCTCACCCCCGCGGCGGTGGCCGAACCTCAGCCGTCACTCGAACAGGAACGGCCAGACGAACATGATCACGGCGAGAGGAGGCGGGTGGCTGCCCCGTCGAGCACCCAGTGCCCTTCGGGCGGCTCCCCGCAGGTGACGCAGACGCCGGGGAACAGGAGCCCCTCGAAGTAGTCGTGGGCGAATCCGCCGGGGCCGTCGTAGTCGCGCCGTGCGACCTCCGAGCAGTCCCGGCTTCGGCTGGTCCTGCACCGGCCGCAACAGTCATGCCCGGTGATGGAGGGTCTCATCTTCTTGGTGCACGGTCCGTGGCTGCACAGGACGTAGCCGCCCATGTGGTTGGTGACCCGGCGGATGAGTTCCGGGACGACTGGGCTGTCGTCGTTGCTCTCGTCGTTGCCGTCACTGTCGTCGTCGCACTCAGGCCCGGCCGAAGACCTACGAGCGCCCGCAAGGACGATGATGCCTCCCACCACGGTGATGACCACGCCGCCGATCACGACTGCCTTACCCGCGACGTTGAGACTGTTCCAACGGTCAGCGACGCGCCGACGTAGAGATCTCTGTGTGTCCTCGGGGTCTGGGGTCGGCTCGGGCGCCTGGTCATCGGTGGTGTCGGTCATGATTCCCCCTGTGAAAGTGATGGGTAGTCGTCCGCCCTGGCCGACCACACAGGACCGGCCCGGGCAGGTTGTCAGGCTTCCTCGCGGTGGCGGGCGACTGTCTCTACGGCGTAAGCCTGAGCGTTGACGGTCGGCGGGCCATCAGCTCGGAATGACGTCACGCCACCTCCTTGCGCACCCTTGCATCTCCTCGTAATTCCTGCGGCACGATCAGTGCTCCCGTTGCCACTCCGGTCCCGACATGCTTGCGGGCATGCCACAGCCGAAGCGGCACTGCGGGATCTGGTTACCTGACGCGTCGAGCGCAACCTCGACGGTCTCCGCTTCCCGGGCACGGGTCTCGAGGACGATCATTCGACTCCCGCGCCTCTCCTTCGGTTCAGCTCGCACGTCCGAGGCCGGACGGTCCTCGGTGCGCCGATCTTTCCGGTCGCCCTGCCGAACTGATGGTGCGCGCTCCTGGTCGTCCACGGCAGGTCCGTTAGCTGCCAGGTACATCTGCCACTGCCGCGCCCGGGAGCCAGCCGTGGTAACCGCCCCGCTGGAACGGTGCGGCCTCCAAGATGAACTGGCGTGAGGGTCAGGCCGTCCTCTCCTTCGAAGGCACTCGGTTGATGGGCGGGGACGAGGATGCGGTGCCAGCCCCAGCAGTACGCGTCTGCGGTGGGATTGTCCGGGTCGTAGGGTCTCTCCGGGCATCGGGCGAGCGTGCCGCCCGGACGGCACTGGCCCACCGGCACCTCCTGGTTTCACTCACACGCCGACATGATGTCCGCTGCCCAGGTCGCGGGCGGCGAGTCCGGCATCATCGTCGTCGAGGGCCTGCGGAACCAACTGCCGCCGTCGTTGCGCGGCATCATCGAGCACGCGGTCGCGCTCAAGGACTTCCAAGTGCAGGCGATTCGATCAAGACCCATCCCCTGAGCATCGGCTCACCCACAAATTACTTTCCAGTAACTGTCGGGGCTTCGCGGCGGCAGCCACGACCAGCTCGTCGCCCCGAGATCACTGTTCACCTGGGCCAAGCGGGCAGGACTGATCTTCCGCAACCCGACCAGCTGGATCAAGGCCGGGCAGTACCAGTACGACGTGCCGCAACCGCTCGTCCCCGCTCAGGTCGACCGGTCCGTCGCGGCAGCCACCACCCCGGCCACACGGCTCATCCTCGCCTTCGCCAACCGCCGTTCCGTTGTACCTGAGCCGGGGCTTGCCTGGTTTCTCGGTGCGTACCCGCGTACCCGAGGAGGCTCCGCCGAGCGGCTCCGCTTCATCGGGTGGATGGCTTCGGTTGCGTCCTGGCCGTGTGCGTCGCAGGCTGCCGTTATGGACCACCCCCCGGGAGCCAGTGCGCTGCCCGTCCTGGTGACCGGTGCCGCGGGCAGTGTCGGCGCCGTCGGACGTTCCGTCGTCGAGGGCCTTCGGCGACGCGGCCTGCCCGTCCGGGCCGCGGTACGTCGCGAGGACGATCGCGCACGGGCGCTGCGGGCGACCGGCGCCGAGGTCGTGGTCGCAGACCTGACGCGTGCGGGCGAGGTTGCCGGCGCCCTGGACGGTTGCGGGCGGATGTACTTCGGCATGGGCGTGTCGGCGCAGTACCTGGACGCGGCCCTGACGGCAGCGGTCGTCGCGCGCGCGTACGGGCGCCTGGAGGTGTTCGTAAACATGTCACAGCTGACCGTCGCCGAGATGGACCTGACCCATACCTCCGAGTCGGATCAGCAGCGGCAGCAGTGGCTGGTCGAGCAGGTCCTCGACTGGTCGGGCCTGCCCGTTGTCCAGATCAGGCCAACCGTGTTCCTGGAGAACCCGCTCTTCCGCGTCGGCTTCTCCTCGATCGCGAAGACGGGCACCATCAGTCTGCCCTTCGGCGAGGCAAAGACCTCCCCGGTGGCGGCCGGCGACGTCGCTGCGGTCGTGGAAGAGGTCCTGGCCGACCCGCCTCCGCACATCGGGCGGATCTACGAGCTGACCGGCCCCCGTTCGGAGGGCATCACCGCAATGGCGGCGCAGGTCTCCGCAGTCCTGGGCCGGCCGGTCGGCTACCGCGACGTTCCTCTGCAGGAGTGGATCGACCACGATCTCAGGCCGCTTGGGCTGCCGGATCACGTCTTCCAGCACATTTCCACCATGGCCCGCCTCCACGCGGAGAACCGGTATGACCGCGAGGCGGACGGTGTGGAGCGGGTCACCGGGCGGCCCTCTTCGGAAGTGGCCGACTTCGTCCGGACCCACGCCGACCTGTTCACCGGCCCATGAACGGCGAACTCCTCGACCCGGCCGTCGCCACGGCGGGCGGCCGGGCACTGTGGAGCACTTTTGGCCGAAGGCACGGGCTCAGTCTGCTTTGGATGTGCCGAGTTCGATTCGCCGCAGGGCTGGCAGGAGCAGGGGTAGCAGCATGGCTACCACCGTCAAGGCGCCACCGGTTGTGGCCACCGACAACGACGCGTTCGAGGTCGACACCACCCCCGTCGAGCACCCTGCCGCCCCGCACGGCCAGTCGCTGAACTGCCCCGAGCGGCCACCGCCCGCGGCCGTTCAGTGCCGCCGCTTTGACCCGGGTGACATCGTGGGCGTCGGACAGAGCGACTGCATCGGCTGCGGAGCCCCGGTCGGCTTCCTCGACCGGCAGTACTGCTGTCGCTGCACGGCCTGGCAGAAAGAGGCTGCGGCCAGGGCCGCTTGCCCCCGCTGCGACCAAACAGCGCGTCCTCCAGGAGGACACCGCCCGGTGCATCACCTGCTCACGCGTGTGCACTGGCTGCGGTCACCCGGTGAGAGACAAGACAGCGACGTTGTGCCGGGACTGCTTGCGCAAGACGGAACGCGACGCCGCCACTCGATCACCGACTCCACGCCGGTGGAGTGCGGTCGCTCGCGTCCGACGGTGAAGCGGTCGGACACGGCCGGCTGGGCCGGACACGGGTACTGCGCCTCGCACTCCCGGTTCTTCTGACGCCTGCGCCTGTACCTGGTGGGTAACCAGACCGGGCTGCCCATCCTGTGGGCACTGGCGAACCCGAAGCCGGACGAGTGGGATACCGGGCAGGGATTTCGCGCGTCCGGGACTGTCCGACCATCTGACCGACAGGGGCTTCGGGCGGGACTGTGCGAGCTCGTTGGCTTCCGCTGCCGTCCGGCCTGCACGCTGTCAGCCGCTCACTGTGAGGGGCGGCGATTCCGCCCCCTTCGGGGAAGGGGACGGAATCGGGGCTGCCTCGCCCTCCACTGCTGCCCCACGAACCACGCTCCCTGTCCGGCCCGGCTGACCCAGGTGCGCGGGTCCCGCCGCCACTATCGACTCTCCGCTTCACTGAGAAGCAGATCGCGGATCCGAAAGCCAGCTCATCGAGCGTGGTCAGTCTCCACCGCACATTGCCACCCGGCTGATTCGAGAGCATCTTCGCCGCCCGGCGCCGGTTCGCGGGGTGGCTGCGCGGGATGCGCGCCGGGCTGCCGCGCAGAAACGCCCGGCCGGGTAAGGCGGCGCGGTTGAGCACCTTCCGACGAGCGGTCCATCGGTTTTTGCGAGACCTTGAGGAGGAGCGCGCCCCACGGTGGCGACGCATACCCAGGGTGACACCCGCACCCAGCGAGGAAGGAGGGCTGTGGTGAGTGATTCGGATACGGGCGCCGCTGGGCGGAGCCAGGGCGAGATGGCCCAACTCTCGGCGATCGAGTTGAACGTCAACGATCAGGTGCGACGGCTTGAGGTAGATCCACGGACCTCGCTGCTCGACGCGCTGCGCGAGCACCTGCGCCTGAGCGGGACCAAGAAGGGGTGTGATCACGGGCAGTGCGGCGCCTGCACCGTGCTGATCAACGGCCGACGCGTCAACTCTTGTTTGACGCTCGCCGTGATGCATGAGGACGATGAGATCGTGACGATCGAAGGCCTGGGCGATCCCGATGGTCTGCACCCCATGCAACGTGCCTTCGTCGAGCGCGACGGCTTCCAATGTGGCTACTGCACTCCCGGCCAGATCTGTTCGGCTGTCGGCATGCTCGCCGAGGTGGAGGCGGGCTGGCCCAGCCACGCCACCGCTGACGTGGCCTCGCTGCGGATCGCGTTGACCGATGAGGAGATCCGCGAGCGGATGAGCGGCAACATCTGTCGGTGCGCCGCCTACCCGAACATCGTCGCGGCCATCCGTGGCATCGCGGTGGGCCGCCCGGAATGAGATCCTTCACGTACGAGCGAGCAACCGACGCACAGGCCGCCGTCGCTGCGGTGTCCAGAACCGGCGCGAAGTTCATCAGTGGCGGCACCAACCTGCTCGACCTGATGAAGCTCGACATCGAGAAGCCCAGCCATCTGGTCGATATCAGTCGGCTTCCGTTGCGGGGCGTCGATGAGCTCCCCGACGGCGGACTGCGTATCGGGGCACAGGCGGCAAATTCCGATGTGGCCGCCGATGCCCGAGTGCGTACCCGCTACCCGGTGCTGTCGGAGGCGCTGGTGGCCGGTGCCTCGGGCCAGCTGCGCAACAAGGCGTCCACCGGTGGAAATCTGTTGCAGCGTACTCGCTGCCCCTACTTCTACGACACGGCTGCGGGCTGCAACAAACGGGATCCCGGTTCCGGATGCTCGGCGATCGGCGGGTTCAACCGGATTCACGCCCTCCTCGGCGTCAGCGACTCCTGCATCGCCACCCACCCCTCGGACATGGCCGTCGCGTTGACCGCGCTGGAGGCGGAGATCGAGCTGCTCGACGCCGACGGGTCGGTACGCCGCGTCGCCATCGCAGACTTCTACCGGCTGCCGGGCGATACGCCGCACATCGAGACCGTGCTGGGTCCTCGCGAGATGATCACGAGCGTGCTCCTTCCCCCGCCCCTGTCGGGCCGGCAGATCTACCGCAAGGTGCGAGACCGGGCGTCGTACGAGTTCGCGCTGGTCTCCGTGGCGGCTGTCGTCTCGACCGATCAGGGAGCGATCAGTGAGGCGCGAGTGGCTTTCGGCGGTGTGGCGCACAAGCCCTGGCGGTCCATCGAGGCGGAGGCCGCGTTGACCGGCCGTCCCGCCACGATGGTCACCTATCGCGCCGCCGCCGAGGCCGCGATGCGCGACGCCGTGGGGCAGGGGCACAACGACTTCAAGATCGAGCTGGCCAGGCGCACGCTGTGCCGCACGCTGGCGCAAGCGGCTCAGGCGAGCTGAGGAGACGAGATGATCGGGCAAGCTCTGAACCGCGTCGACGGCCCGTTGAAGGTCGCCGGCCGGGCCACATACGCCTACGAGCAGTGGGGGGCCGGCCAACCTCTCTACGGGGTCATCGCCGGCGCGACGATCGGCAAAGGCCGCATCACCCGGATCGACACCGAGAGCGCCGAACGCGCACCCGGCGTAAAGATGGTGATGACCTATCATAACGCCCCCATGCAGGGTGTCCGTGATGAGTCCGTTCCGTTCGAATACTGGCGCGCCCAACCGGTGCTGACCGGCCCCGACATCCACTATTACGGCGAGCCGGTGGCACTCGTTGTTGCCACGACCCTCGAACAGGCCCGAGCGGCGGCCGATCTGGTCGAAGTCGAATACAGCGGCGGGCGGGGACGTTTCAACTTTGCCGAGCAGGAAGAGGAGGTGTACATCCCGAAAGTCGTCAACGCCGGAATCCCCACCGACACTGCGGTCGGTGATTTCGATGCCGGATTCGACAGCGCGGCGGTGAAGGTCGACCAGCAGTACTCGACGCCGTACGAGTTCTCGATGCCGATGGAACCGCACGCGTGTCTGGTGGAACCGCGCGACGAGGACCTGGTCGTCTACGTCAGCTGCCAGATCGTCGACGCGGCGCGGGCCTCGGTCGCCGGCACGCTTCGGATCGACCCGGAGCGGGTTCACATCGTCACCCCCTTCGTCGGCGGGGGATTCGGCTCCAAGCTGGGCGTCCATTCCGAGACGATCCTGGCGGCGCTCGCCGCTCGCGAGTTGCGCCAACCGGTCAAGGTCGCGATGACCCGGCAGCAGATCTTCCAGCTCGTCGGCAACCGTCCCACATCCAGCCAGCGGGTTCGACTGGGCGCGGACCAGGACGGACGGCTGACCGCGATCGCCCATGACGTCACCATGCACACCAACCCTGACGTGGAGTACGCCGAGCAGACCGCCGCCACGACCCGCAGCCTCTACGCCGCGCCCCACCGGTTGACCAGCCACCGGCTGGCGCCGCTCGATCTGCCGCCCGGGACGGACGTACGCGCGCCGGGCGAAGCGCCGGGCATGCTGGCGGTCGAGTCGGCGATGGACGAGCTGGCCCATGCGCTCGGGATGGACCCGGTCGAGCTGCGGATCCTGAACGAGCCCACCGTCGATCCCGAGCGAGACGTGCCGTACAGCGACCGGCACCTGGTCGAGTGTCTGCGCGAAGGCGCGCGCCGGTTCGGCTGGGAGCACCGCCCCGCTGCCCCGGCGAGTGTGAGCGACGGGCGGTGGTTGGTCGGCTACGGCATGTCGGCCGCCATCCGCGGACACTTCCAAGGGCCGACAGCGGCGCGGGTGCGGTTGGAGGCCGACGGCACCGCCGTCGTCCAGACAGATATGACCGATCTCGGCACGGGCACGTACACCGTCCTGACCCAGGTCGCGGCCGACGGGCTCGGGCTGCCGCCCGATCGGGTGCGGATCGAGCTCGGGCGTTCCGATTTTCCCACCAGCTGGGGGTCCGGCGGCTCGTGGGGCGCCGCCGGCTCGAGCACTGCGGTGCATGGTGCGTGTATGGCCCTGCGCGAGCAGCTCCTGGATGCGGCGTGCGACGACACGCGCTCCCCGCTGCACGGCCTGGACCCGGCGGGCGCCGTGTTCTCCGACGGCAACGTGGCTATCGGCGGCGCGTGCGAGGCGCTGAACGAGATCGTCGCACGCAACCATCCGGAAGGTGTCGAGGCGGAAGGCGATACCCGCTTCATGGGCGACGATCCGAACTACACGGACTACTCGATCAACACCTACGGGGCCCATTTCGCTGAAGTGGGGGTCGACGCGGACACCGCCGAGATCCGTCTGCGGCGGATGCTCGGCGTGTTCTCGGTGGGCCGCGTGCTCAACGCCAAGACGGCTCGCTCGCAGCTGATCGGCGGCATGATCTGGGGAGCCGGCGCGGCCCTCGAAGAAGAGGCCGTGGTCGACCTGCGATCCGGCGCCTTCGTCAATCGGGACTTCGCGCAATACCTGGTGCCGGTCCACGCCGACATCCCCGACGTCGACGCAGTCGTCCTTGACGGGTACGACGACAAGGCCAACGTCCTGGGCGCGAAGGGCGTCGGCGAGCTGGGCATCTGCGGGGCCGGTGCGTCGGTCGCGAACGCGGTGTTCAACGCCACCGGCGTGCGCGTGCGCGACTTCCCCATCACCATCGAGAAGGTGCTGCCCGGTCTACCACTGATGGATAATTGAATCCGTGGCAACGGCGCCGGTCCGAGGGCCATGGCGTGGCACGGGGGTTCCTCAGTTCTCGGTGGGCCGGCTCGAGCCGATGGCGTAGCCGGTGAGCAGCGCGGTCAGGATGTCGGTCAGGCGGGCGTTCGACATCGACGACGGAGCGGGACAGTTCGGGTTCGCTCTCGTAGAAGGCGCGCAGTTGGGTGCCGGGGGCGGCCATCTGCCACAGGACGCCGGCCATCGAGGTGGTGGTCGTCACGACTGCTCGCGCCTGTCGGCCTCCAGCGGCGTGATCGCGGACAGCGTGTCGGCGGTCCGCTCGACCTCGGTGATCGCGCCCTTCTTGAACGTCCGGACGGTGTCGGTGGAGACGTTGCGTTCCAGGTTTAGCGGGGTGTGTGCCAGCAGGTCGCAGAACAGCGGTCGCGCCACCAGTGACTGGGAAAGCTCTGGGGGCGATCGAGTGGGCAGTTTCGTCCCACTCCTTGGAGGCGTTGTCGGGGCAGGGGGCGGTCTCCTTGAGGCGGTCGCGTGCCTCGGCCGACCAGTCGTGCCAGGCGGTGGTGGTCAGGCGCAGGAAGATGTCCTCGCGCGTTTCGAAATAGCGCAGCATCGCGGACTTGTGCATGCCGACCTCGTCGGCGATCGCGGTCATGGTCACCTCCCGTACGCCCTTCGCCGTGGCGAGGTGTGCCGCCGCGGAGAGGATCTCGGTCTCCCGGGTGGCTTTGGCCTTGGGACTGCGGGCCCGCAGGAAACCAGCTCTGGTCACTCCGTCGTCCTCGACGTGACCGACCGGTCCGCCGCCGCTGCGGGCCTGCGGGCGGCCCTCGAGCGGGGCGGCAGGGTCGACGTCGTGGTCAACAACGCCGGCTACGCCGACGCCTCGGCCGTGGAGACCACGCCGGAGGACGACTTCCGCCGCCAGTTCGACACGAACTTCTGGGGCGCCTACAACGTCTCGACCGAAGCACTCCCGGTCCTGCGTGCCCAGGGCGGCGGCACGATCGTGCAGTTCTCCTCCATCGGCGGCCGTGCCGTCGGTACCCCGGGGCTCGGCTCCTATCAGGCGGCGAAGTACGCCGCGGACGGCTTCACCCGCGTGATGGCGGCCGAGACCGCCCCGTTCGGCGTCATACGCAGCACAACGACTGGGGAGCCCCGAGGAGGCCCCGTCGGGACGCTGGTCTGATCAGTCCGGCGCCCTGCGTCGGCCCCGGCCACCGGATGCCGGCTCCGAGTCGGCCGTCCGCATGTGTCGGTGCTGTGAACCGCGCCGTGCCCGGCCGGGCCCGCGTAAGGGACGCCGCGGAATACTCTTACCGCCATGCCGCCCATTTCTTCACCGCGAACCGGTCGCCGACGCGCCGCACCTCGGCTGCGCCCGGTCCGGGGAAATGCGCGGGGAACAACAGGGCGCCCCGGTCTGCAGCCTCCCCCAGCAGGCGGCGCCGGCTGTCCCGTGCGCGGGGTTCGTCCTCGTCGAACCCGGGGCAGTCGTCCGGTTCCGCGATCTGCAGTGGGCTGTGCAGCAGATCCCCGGCGAACACTGCCGGGTCCGAGCCCGACCGCAGCCATACGACGGAGGAGCCGGGCGTGTGGCCGGGGGCGGGCTCGATATGGAGCTGGGCGTCGATGTCGTAGTGCTCGCCCTCCCACAGCACTGTCTGCCCGGCCTGGTGTACGGGGGCGACGCTGTCCTCGAAGACGTTGGCCATCTGGGGGCCGGAGCGGGTCCGGTGTCCGTTGGCCGGGTTCCAGTAGTCGAAGTCGGCGCGCGAGATGACGTACTGGGCGTTGGGGAAGGTCGGTCGCCACTCCCCGTCGTCTGCCAGGCGGGTGTTCCAGCCGACGTGGTCGCCGTGGACATGGGTGCAGATCACCGTGTCCACGTCCTGCGGGCGGACGCCTGCCGCGGCCAGCTCATCGAGGTAGTGGGTGTTCAGATGGTGGAAGGCCGGCATGGCCGGGCGCTCCCGGTCGTTGCCGATTCCGGTGTCGATCAGGATCGTCCGGCCCTCGCTGCGAATCAGCCAGGTCTGCATCATGGTGCGGACCTCGTCGGCGGCCTGGTCCAGGAAAGTGGGGACGAGCCAGTTCTCATGCGCCTCCCAGTGCTCGATGGGCACGTCGGGGAAGATGTAGTCGCGGGCGCTGCCTCTGGCAGGCAGTTCGACCACGCGGGTGATTTCCACGTCTCCAAGCGCGATGGTGTCCATGCCCCCAGCCTGCGCGCTGGATGACGCAGGCGCTATCGGCCACACCCCGCACCTCACAGGGAGCGGGGTGTGGCGCGATACGGCCGGTCTGGCAACACGCGACACCAGGTGGGAGTCGGACGGTGACCCTGGTGGGGCGGAAGAGCGAGAGCGTGACCGTTCTCGGTCTGGCCAACGGTGCGTTTATCCGTGACGGCGGCACCGGGCGCGGCAAGAACACCCCGCTGGGGCCCGCACCAGACCGGCATCAGGGCCACGTGCAGTCCATCCGCACAGGTCAGCGATCCAGCGTACCTTCGGTGCGCGCCGGGGGTGTGGTAAATGCCGTGGCGTGCGCTGGGGGGTGCTTCTGTCCGCTCTGACGTGGGATGTTGCCGGTTCGGGATGCTGGTGGGGTTCGTTCCGGCCGAAACCGATGTCTCTGTGATGCCTGTGAGTTCGCAGGTCAGCGTGGTGCTGGGGGCGTTCACGGGGACCGTGGAGTATTGCTGTGAGCACGTGCGTCAGAATTCCTGATTCACCCTGGCCCTCCCGGAACGGCATACCGACCGGGAGGGAGCGGGAGCATGGACGTACTGCACGAACGGTGCGTCGGCCTGGACATCGGCAAGAAGGACGCCAAGGTGTGCGTCCGGACCCCGAGTGCAAAGCGGCGGGGATCGTTCACCGACGGGACCACGACCTGGGGTTCGACGACGAACGCGGTCCTGGCCCTGCTCGGCCACCTGCTCGCCGCCGAGGTCACCCTGGTGGTGATCGAGGCGACCCCGGACTACTGGAAACCCTTCTCCTACGTGCTGGCCGACGATCTGAACGTGATCCTCGTCAACGCCCGCCAGGTCAAGAACCTGCCCGGCCGTAACGATGAGATTGATCTTGGTTCGGCCCGCGTAGCGAGACGCCCTGAGGTGCAGGGTGAGTTGTCCCGCTTCGGTCCAGGTGATGGCGATCAAGGGCTAGGGTCGGCGGGAGCACTCGCCCACTGGGGTGAATGTCGGTCCTGCCCCGGGGCGCCCTCCGCTTGAGGGTCTTCCTGCTGACCGTGGCCCGCCGTTTCCACCACATGGTGGTGCATGGCGTCGATCAGTAGCAGCGCCTCCCCTGGAGTCAGCCGATCGCGAGTTGTCCGCCGAGAACCTCAAGGACCGTGCCGGTGATGTAGCTGGCGCGGGAGGAAGCAAGGAACAGAACTGCTTCCGCGATCTCTTCAGGCTCTGCGACCCGCCTCAGCACGGTGGTTCGCCCAATCACCTGGAGGGCTTCATCTCCCATCTCCTTCGTCCCGGGGGTATGGACAGGGCCGGGGGCCACGGCGTTCACGCGGACACCCTGGGCACCGAACTCGTCAGCCCACACGCGGGTGAGGAGTTCGAGCGCGGCTTTGGAGGCCCCATAGGCTGCCGCGCCCCGGACCGGCGTGGTGGCTGCCCCTGTACTCAGACTCACGATGACGCCGCGTCCCCGTGTGGCCATTGCCGGTGCGAGCGCACCGACCAGGAGCATCGGCGCACGCGAGTTGATGGCCATATGAGTGTCGAACATCTCGGCTGTCGTCTCCGGGGTACTGGCGAACCGATAGATGCCGGCGTTGTTGATCAGAACGTCCACCTCGCCTGCTTCAACCGCAAGACGCAGCACCTCCTCAGGCTTGCTCAGATCCGCGGCAACGAACCGGGCGTTTCCGCCTGCGGCGGTGACTTCGTCGACGGTCTCGGCACCGCGCTCCTCGTCCCGCCCATGGACGACGACCGAGGCCCCCAAGGCGGCCAGGCGAAGGGCAATGACCCGGCCGATGCCAGCGGTGGCGCCGGTCACAAGAGCGGTGGATCCGGCCAGTTCTGCAGTCATGTGAGGCTCCTCGAAGACAAGACATACAACGTGCTGTCGGCTGTCCCTCGCATAACCGTCAGGGCCTGCTCGGCGATACGGACCTCGGTGCCCAGGTAGGCCAGCCGGGTGATCCCGGGCAGCAGGCACCGGTTGCGCCGCAGCCGCGTCACCGCGCGGTCGAACAGAGCCCGCGGTCCCTCGTTGGACACCCATACCCGGCCCGCGACGTACTGTCGCAGTTCCAACTCGCCGTCCTCGACATCCCGAATCCCCAGCAGAGCCCGTGACGCTGGGAGGGGGTTTGTTCGTGCGCAGGGCGGCTGCTGGCCTGGTGTGTTGTTGGTTCGCGGTATGGGGTGTGGCGGGGAAGGGTGCCGGCTGAGGCCGTGGGTGAGCCTGTCGTCGAGGCCTTGGACGAGTTGCTGGGCGACGGTGATATTCGATTCCAGGCGCTGGAGGTGTCCGCTGTCGGATGTGGTGTTGATCTGGCCCACGTAGGCGCTGATCCTGCCGCGGGTGTAGGCCTGGGCTTCAGCCTGTCCTAGGTCCTGTTTCTCGGATCTCCTGACCTGCGAGGGGTGTTGGGGCCAGGCTGGGTTCATGGGCCGTGGGGATCTGACGAATGCGGAGTGGGATCGGCTGGAGTCGTTCCTACCTCCTGGTGGTACGCGTGGAGGTCGGTGGAGCGATCACCGCCGGGTGATCAACGGGGTTCTCTACCGGGTGCGGACCGGCGTGCAGTGGCGGGATCTGCCGGAGCGATTCGGGCCATGGGAGACGGTCTATAAACGACATCGTCGCTGGTCAGCCGATGGAACCTGGCAGATGCTGCTGTCTCGCATCCAGGTAGCCGAGGACGCCGAGGGCGGCATCGACTGGGACGTGTCGGTGGACTCGACAGCCGTGCGAGCCCACCAGCACGCCGCCGGTGCGAGGAAAGCGCCCCCGGCCGCCGTCCCTCAAGGGGGCCAAGTGGGGGACGAACCAGGTCGATCCGGTACTGCGGAGACTGACCATCCGCCTGGAGGAGGTGGTCAGGTCGGCGAATGTCTGGGACGTTCCCGCGGAGGATTCACCACCAAGATCCACCTCGTTGCCGAGGGACGATGCCGGCCCCTCGCCTTCGTCCTGACACCCGGACACTACGGAGACGGACCCCAGCTCGAGCGGGTGCTGGAACAGGTTCTGGTGCCGCGAGCCGGAGTCGGCCGGCCACGCACCCGGCCCGACCATGTCTTGGCGGACAAGGCCTACACGTCCCGGAAGAACCGCCGCTACCTGCGACGACGCGGAATCCGGCACACCATCCCCGAACGTCTCGACCAGCAGAGACACCGCAAGAACCGAGGTTCACGCGGCGGTCGGCCTACCGGTTTCGACAGCGAGCTCTACAAGAAGCGCAACACCGTCGAACGCACCATCAACCGCCTCAAAGGCTTCCGCGCCGTCGCGACCCGCTACGAGAAACGCGCCTACATCTACCTCGGCACCGTCACACTCGCAGCACTCATGATCTGGCTCCGTACATGATCCGAGAAACAGGACCTAGGACGTGTTTGAGATGTGGTCACAGCGTCTGCCGTATGAGGGTGAGCTGAACGGTCGACTCGTAGCGGACAGCGAGCTTGTCGTATCTGGTCGCGACGCCTCTCGCCTGCTTCAGAAGGCCGATCCGGCACTCGACTTTGTGCCTGCGTTTGTACATTTCGCGGTCGAAGCCGGGAGGACGGCCGCCGGCAGAACCGCGGCGGAGCCGGTGTCCGGCCTGGTCCCGCTTCTCCGGGATGGTGTGCGCGATCCCGCGTTTGCGCAGGTAGGAGCGAATCTGACGGGAGGAGTACGCCCGGTCGGCAAGCACATGTTCCGGCCGGGTGCGGGGGCGTCCACCGCTGACCCGGGGAACACGGATTCGCTCCATCACCTGCACGAAGGCGGGCGCGTCGCCCCGTTGGCCAGCAGTGATGACGGCTGCGAGGACGTGGAAAGAGGCATCGACGGCGAGGTGAATCTTGGTAGTCAGTCCGCCGCGCGAGCGTCCCAGGCCGTGGTCGTCCGGCTCGGCCGCGAGGCCATTCGGACGCGTCCGGCCTGGATCGTCAGCCCCCTTTTGCGGGCCCCGGCGGCGTGCTGGTGGGCCCGGCAGACGGTGGAGTCGACCGAGACTTCCCACTCGATGATCCCGTCTGCGTCTGCCTTGACCTGCAACTTCTTTAGGACGCGGGCCCATGTTTCGTCGATCTGCCATCGCCGGAACACCGCATACGCCGTCTCCCAGGGGCCGTATCGCTCGGGCAGGTCCCGCCAAGGCGAGCCGGTCCGGGCCCGCCACCAGATCCCGTCGAAGACCTGCCGCCGATCCCTCGGAGGTCGGCCCATCTTCGGTATCAGCGGCAACACCGCTTCCAGCCGCTCCCACTGTGCATCCGTCAGGTCGCCACGAGACATCTGAAGATCGTTTCACGACCTTGATCGACATCTCAAACACGTCCTAGGGCGCGTATTTGCTTGTGATCAATGGGTGGTCCGGGTGAGGTGCTCGAGCCAGATAAGGTGCCCCCGAAGTCAGGCATGGGGGGATCGCGTTGGAGCGACGGAAGGTGATCGGGATCGGGGCGGGGCTGGCGGTCCTACCCGGCTGGTGGGCCCTGCGTCAGGTGGCGAACGGGGCCAAGGGGGACTGGCACACCGAACACCACACCGCTGGAGCGGGCGTTCCCGCTGCTGGGCCCGCTGACCGACGCCAAGTGGGTGAGCAGCCGGGACAACGATCGGGGCGTACCGTCGCCGGAGCGGGTGATGTCGGGCTTCGCCCGGCTGACACCGGGGAAACTTGCCGAGCTGACGGCGGCCCACGCCTTCGTCTCCGAGAGGCCGGCCGATGACTTCTCCTCGTGGTTCGAGAAGCCGCTCAAGGGCGAGGGGCCGGAGAACCCCCAGTGGATCCGGTCGCACGAGCTTGACCGCGACGGCAGCGGCTACTCCACCAAACTGTGGTTTGACCGTCGCAGCGACACCGTCCGCTTCTGGGCACTCAACCCGTACGGCTAGGGCCTACCGGGGAGGAGATACCTTCACGTCCCGGTGCGGCGGTGCTTACGGTTTGTGGGTTACCCAGAGCATTTCTGCCGGCCAGCGGTATGCCCAGTCAGGCGGGTCGGTCTGGTTGTAG
Organism: Streptomyces sp. NBC_01260; assembly: GCF_036226405.1. Taxonomy (NCBI): domain Bacteria; kingdom Bacillati; phylum Actinomycetota; class Actinomycetes; order Kitasatosporales; family Streptomycetaceae; genus Streptomyces; species Streptomyces sp. NBC_01260. The sequence goes on from NZ_CP108464.1 coordinate 8,972,245, forward strand.
CCGTTGGCTGTTCCGGGTTCGGGCCGCGGCTCGATGAGGTCGTCGATGACGAGACCTGCGCCGCGCAGGACCTTGATCCAGGCGCCGTAGGTGAGCTGATAGCTGACCGCGCCCTGGTCTTCGGCGATGGTGTCCAGCCCGAAGTAGTCCTGGTGCAGCGTCGTGGTTACGCGGCTGGCGGCTTCGTCGTAGCAGGCTTCGAACCATGGGCTGGCGACATTGAACACCAGGCGCCCACCGCGGCGCAGGATGCGTGCGGCCTGCGGGACGGCCAGGTGCGGGGGAGCCCAGCTAAGCCCGCCGTAGTCACAGAACACCAGGTCGAAGCTGTCGGCGGCGAACGGGAGGTGTTCGGCGGCGCCTTGCACCAGCGGGTAGCGGGCCGCTCCCATCGCGCGAGCTGCCGCGGCGAGCTGGGCTTCGGACAGGTCGAGCCCGACCACGGTGGCGCCCTCAGCGGCGAGCGCCCTGGACCACTGGCCGGCGCCGCAGCCGAGTTCGAGGACGCGCTTGCCTGTGACGTCGCCAAGGGCGTGCAGGTGCGCGTCGGGTATGGCGTACGTGCCCCACAGCCGGGGCATGGCGCCGATCTGCGGGTCGTGCTTGTGCTGGTAGGCGCTGCTGATCTGGTTCCAGAACCGCCGGTTGGTAGAAATGCTGTCCACGCGCCGACTCAAGCACTGCCTGCCGGGGGCGGTCAACACGATTGTGCTGCGACCGGGAAGGTTCACCGGTTCACGGGTGTCCTGTCTGGCTGCCGATGTGATCGGGTGGGATCGATCGACCCGATTCAGCGTCAGGAGACGTGGCGACAGCACGGGTTCAAGTCCGCAGGATCGCCGACTATGAGGGGCAGAAGCTGCAGCAGATCGTCCGGCGGGGCAACACGAACAGCGCGCGCTACCGGCGGGCGATGATCCTGCCGGCCTCTGCGGGCGACAACACCGTCCCTGTCATCGCCCATCTCGTGGCCGCCGACGAGGACACCGTCCGCGAAGGTCAGCCCCCAGCGCTTGAGCTACTTGCCAACCCCGGGCTCGGTGAAGCGGACCCCGTACAGCTTGAAGATCAGCCGGCCTATCTGCCCCCGCGTCCACAGCTGACCGGAAGGCCCCAGGCCGGATGGGGTGTGATCGAGGACAGCCTGCCGTACGGCGGCCTGCTCGGCCTCGGACAGAACCTGATGTTCACCCCGCGTCGGCCCCGCGGCCGGGACAGCAGCGCGTCCCGCCCGCCGGCCTGCCACCTCGCCCACCAGTTGTCCACGACCCTGACCGACACCTTGAACAGGTCCGCAACCTCCACCCGGTCCCGGCCCTCCGCGAGCGCCGACACCGCCAGCAACCGCACGGCCTCCTGCGCGTCCGGCGACCAGGTCCGCGCGTCCCCCACCAGATCACTCACACGCCATCAACGAGCCTGAACGCAAAGCGTTCCGGATCAATAAGGCTCCACGCTAGGAGGAGCAGGTCACAACAGAGCGGGATGTCTCACCCCAGCTTGACAGAGAGGGGTCGTTGGCGCTGACGAGCGGGCTACTTGCTCCCTGGTGTCCGAGCCGGAACTACCGGGCGTATGGGGCGGGTCCTCCCGTGCCAGAAGCGTTTCGGGTGTGGGTCTTCTACTGCGTCACCGTTGATGTGCGCCGGTTGCTCTCGGCCCGTACTTCCATCAGGGACACCGCGATCGCGGCCAGGAGCAGGGGGAAGGCGACAGCGTTCGCGACCTGGGGGATGTCGGCGGCTCGCAGCAGGCTGGCTGCGATGGACAGCACAAGAAGGCTGAGAGGGAAGAATCTGCGCCACGCGGGCAGGCCGCGCATTCTGGCAACGCGCACCGAGTGCCACAGGGTGAAGCCGAGTATGGAGATTCCGATGATGGCGATGACGAACAGCATGAGTGTCTCCGGTGCGGGTCTGCGAGGGCGGGCAGGCCTTCACCAGTTGTTGAAGGCTGTAAGCGAATGTGGCGCTCCGCAGAGGGATCCGCGGAGCGCCACATTACTCAGGTTCGGTCGGTGCCCGGATCAGCCTCTGGTGTAGACGATGCTGTAGGAGGAGACGTAGGTCCGTGATGTTCGGGTCCAGCTCCAGCCGCCGGTGCGGGTCCACTTGTAGCCCGACCATGCGACGCGGTACGTGGTGCGGTCGCGGTAGGAGTACTGGTAGCGGGTTTCGAAGGACGCGAGGATTTTCTGCCGGCCCCAGCCGTACCAGGCCACGACCTTGCACTTGAAGACGTACTGCTTGCGGTACTTGTACTGGCGCTTCCAGGACGTGATGGGCAGCGGGCCCCAGTCGCCGCTGACGACGTCCCAGAACCAGTGGTAGTTGTAGTTCTGCCAGCTGCCGTAGCTCCAGCCGGTCACTTCCTCGTTGTTGATCGGGTCGGCGCAGGCGTAGTCGTAGGCGTTGCAGCTACCGCCGGGGACCGGGTCTGCGGACAGGAAGCGCCCCAGGGTGGGGCTGTAGAGGCGCACGCCCATGAGGGTGAGGTCCGTGAGGGTCTCGCCGGAGCGGTGCTGTCCGCCGTGCCAGCCATAGCGGGTGGCGGCTTGGTCCGCGGCGCGGTTGCCGTACTCGTCGGTGTTGAGGACCGTGGCGGCCTGTCCGGCGGTGGTGGGCAGCTGGATTGCCACGTCACCGTGCAGGTTGACCAGTTGCAGGATGGTTCCGCCGGTTTTGGCAGTGGTCGCGGCGAGCTGGCCGTCGAAGCCGTTGACGCTGCGGGTCAGGGCGCCGGTGGCGGTGTCTTCGACGATCCAGCGCGGGGTGTCGGCGTCGGAGCTGTAGTGGTTGAGTTTTGACTGGGTCTTGGTCCAGGTGCCCGAGGCGTTGGTCTCGACCGTCCAGGCTCGGGAGCGCAGCTGGGAGTCGAGGGTCCAGATCTGGCGCTGGTTTCCGGTGGCCTGCTGGCGGACCAGGTCGTTGGTGTAGTACGCCAACGTGGTGCTGGGGGTTGTGGTGGTGCGACCAAAGGCGTCGTAGGTGTAGCCGGCGCCGACCAGGCGGTCGGCGCTGTCGTAGGTGTGGCTGGTGGTCGTCGCGCCTGTGGTGGTGCACTCCAGTCCGGAGGCCGCGGCCGCGGTGGCCAGCGTCTTGCGGTTGGAATTGTTGTCGAAGGCGTAGCTGCGGGTTACGCGGGTGCCGTCGACCGCGTCGTCCGCTGCCCGGGTGAGTCGGCCGGCCTTGTCGTAGGTGTAGGTCTGGTCGGCGGTCTGGCCGGCGGAGCCGGTGTAGGAGGAGCGCTGCCCGTGGATCGGTGGGCACGATGGTTTCGGAGAAGAGGACTTCCCCGTCGCTGTCGCGGCTGTAGCTGCGGTCGGTGGGCATGCCCGCCGGGTTGGTGTTTTGGCGCATGGTGAAGCCGCCGGGCAGTTTCCGGGTCAGGACCTGGCCATCGGCGTCGTAGGTGACGGTGAACTTACCCGCTACCGAGTCGGTGATGGGGGTGGGAAGTCCCCGGGGGTCGGCCGTGGTGTCGTAGCCGTAGGCAGTGCTGGAGGGGATGTTGTCGCTCACCAGGAGCGGCTGCCCTTCGGCGTCGTACTGGCTGGTGGTCACTCCGCCGTCGGCGTCGGTGTAGGAGATCAGCCGTCCGAGCTGGTCGTAGCCCTTCTTGACCGTTCCACCGTCGGTGGATGTGATCGTGGCGACCTTGCCACTGTCGGGGTTGTACGTCGTGGTCACGGCCGGGACGGCAGTGCCGGTCCCTCCACTGATGGTGACCTTGGATGCGCGGCCTGCGGCGTCGTAGGTGGTGCTCGTGACGCGGGTGCTTCCGTTGGCGGTTTCGGTCAGCTTGGCGGTCTCGCCCCACCGGTCGTACTCGGCGGTCGTGGTCACCAGCTCGGTGGGGTTGGATCCGCCGCCGGTGACCGTGGCGGCTGGGCGTGTGCGGCACTCCTCGTCGGCCCATTCGGGCTTTCCGCCACAGACGCCGGTGCCGTCACCGGTGTAGTAGTCGGTGATCTGGGTGCCGGCGTCGGTTCCGCCGGAAGCGGGCAGGCTGCGGCTGATCAGGCGCCCGGAGCTGTCGTGCGTGGCCTTCTCTGTGATGGCCAGACCGCCCGGGTCCTGGATGGTGCTGGTGAGCTGGCCCTTGACCCAGTCGTAGACCGTCTGGGTGACCCGCGCGTCAGCCGTGAGGGCTGGCCAGTTGCGCAGTTGCGCGCTCACCGTGTTCTTGGTGACCTTGTCGGAGACGGATGCCGTGCCGTCGGTGGGGCGCCCGTTGTCGTATTCGCTGACCGTGCGGTGCCGGGCGATGGCCTGCTCGCCCGAGGCCGCCACCGTGGTCGCGCTTTCCTTCAGGTCCGCTGCCAGCACGACGCGGTGCAGGGGACCGAGCGTCTCGACCTCACGGGAACCGTCGGCGTTGTAGATGCCGCGGTTGGAGAGCAGGTCCGCTCGCTCCGCTGCGGGCAGGGCTGCGATACCAAGATCGGCGAGCTGCGCCTTGGCCGTGTCGGTGCTCCCGAGCGCCAGGGCGCGGTTGGCTGCCGACAACTCCCTGACCGCGTTGCCGAACTGGTCGTACTCGGTGGTGGTGATGTTCTTGCCGGCGTCAGCGGTGTTGACCTCTCGGCCGGAGCCGTCGAGGTAATGCAGCATGGCGCGACGGTAGTCGCCCGCGGTCAGCGCCTGGCCGTCATTCGAGGAGGGCACCACGTCGGTGGGGAAGACGGCCGTGGCGTCGGTGGGCGCCTCAAGCTGCCCCCATGCCTTGACGTCACTGGCGCCCAGCAAATGGGGTGCCTTCGTCCCGGTCAGCGGAACGCCATAGACGATGGATGTCTGCGCGGTGCTGCCGTCCGTCTCCCCGGCGGATCCGGCCTTGAGGGTCGGGCGAGTGACCTTGAGGAGCATCCCCTCACCGGAGAGCGGGTCGCTACCCACCTTGCCGTAGCTGAAGCTCCACGGCAGTTGCCCCGGGGGCTTCATCTGGGTCACGCGCCCCGTGCTGTCGTAGCTGTAGGACATCTTCAGCGCAGGGCTGATCCTGGGGTCCCAGGTCTCACGCAGACGCCCGGCGTCGTCGTAGGTGTATGACGCCACGGCGGTCGCGGTGGCTGCAGAGGCACCGGGGGACGTCGCCCACATGCGGATCTCGGAGACCTGGTCCTTGAAGTTGCCCAGGGACGAGCCGGTCGCTGTGGTGGAGGCGGCGTAAATGAACTCCATAACCCGACAGCCACGGGTCGACGGGGTGGCCTCGCAGGTGCCGAGCGTCACCGCGCTGGTCGCGGCGATGACGCGCTTGGGCCGAGCCAGGACCTTGCCGTCCACGGTGACGGCTTCGGAGACAACCTCGGTGGTGGAGTTGGCCTGCCCGTCGATCAGCGAGCGGGAGACGGGCCATGCGGTACTCGAACCCGCCACGGGGCTGAAGGTGGTGACGCTTCCGTCGGTGTTCGACAGGGTGAAGTCACCAGATGCGAGAGAACCCTTCAGGGTCAGCTCCTCGCTGCCGGGCTCGGGGACCCATCCTGTCTTGGCCGCATTGGCGGTGAAGGAGAACGTCTCACCGTCGGCCGTGACGACGTCCAGAGAGGTTGCCGAGGTCTTGCGCAGCTCGGAGTAGTCCGACTGGACCGCCTGGGCGAGTGTTCCCGCCAGCCACTCCTTGCCGAAGATCGGCGCCTGGCCGTCCTGCTTGGCGCCGGCGTTCGGTGAGCGGGAAGAGACACTGCGGGTGACCGTCATGCCCAGCACCGATACATCGGTACCTGACAGGGTGTAGTCGCCGGTGAGGAGGTTGAGCGAGCCGGGGCCGGCCTCGGCTGCTGCGGTGCCATCAGCGTTGCGGTCGACTACGACTGCCAGCGGCTGGGTCTCGCCACTGGCGCTGGACGGGCCGGTGAAGTCGGCCTTGATCTGAACCGAACCATCAGGGTCGACCGTCTCGGTGGCGTTCCACACCAGAGCAGCGTTCTTGCCGTTCGTCAGTGGCACCGGCCACGCGGTCAGAGGTGTTCCCCCAGCCGTGACGTGACCGGCGGGGATCTTCGTCCACGCGTCGGCCTCCGAGCGGCACCACGAGAAGGACACCTTGTCGTACTTGCCGGCTTCGGCCTCGGCAACCAAGGGCACCCGGCGCGCGGTGCGCTCACCGTCGGCTGGCTGGACGCATCCGCCAGGTCCGGCGTGGAAGGTGTACTCGACGGGTTCCGACTTGTTGTCGGCCTTGTCCACGGACCGGACCTGAAGGGTGTGGGTGCCGTTCTTCGGCGGGTTAACGGAAATGCTCTTGTCCGCGCTCGCGCCGCCGGTGGCGACCTTGGACCAGGTCACACCGTCCAGTGACCATTCCAGCCAGTTATGGTCGGCCGCGGGCGGGGTGACGGTAAAGGTACCTGCCTGCCCCGCGCCCTTGATCCACTTGTCCGACGGGTAGTCCGTCGAAGTGATCTTCGTCGGGGCCGAGGGAGAGCTGGTGTCGATGGTGAACGTCTTCCACGCCGACCAGCCCAGGTTGTAGTGGCTGCCGTCATACGGCGAGGTGCGGAACTTGTAGGTCTTGCCGTTGCTCAGCACGCCTGAGGGCACCGTGACCGAGGCGACCTGCCCGGAGGGGACGTATGGAGAGACGATGACATCGCCGACCTGCGTGTTGGTCGCGTTGTCGAAGATCTGGAAGGTGCCGTTGACCTTGTCACCGTTGGCATCGACGAACGTGTCGCGCAGCGTGGGTGTGACGGTGTAGGCGCCGGCGAAGGAGAAGTACGGGGGTCCGGCTTCCTGCCTGGCGCCTGTCCGCGGCCTGTAGTTGTAGGTGAACCGTTCCGGGTTTGATCGAGACTCGATCTTTTGGAAGGATCGAGTCCGTTATGGCGAAGCAATACCCCAAGGAGCTCAAGGAGCGGGCCGTGCGCCTGGTCCTGGAGACTCGTGATCAGTACAAGACCGAGTCCGCGGCTATCGGCTCGATCGGAGCGAAGCTCGACATCGGGCCGGAGTCCCTGCGCAACTGGGTGCGGCAGGCCGAGGTCGACGCCGGTGCTCGGACCGGGACAACGACCGAGGAATCCGCCCAGCTCAAAGCCCTCAAGAAGGAGGTCGCCGAGCTGAAGCGGGCGAACGAGATCTTGAAGGCGGCGGCGAGTTTCTTCGCGGCCGAGCTCGACCGGCCACACACACGCTCGTAGCGTTCATCGACGAGCAACGGGACCGCTTCGGCGGAGTCGAGCCGATCTGCAGGACGCTCACCGAGCACGATTGCAGCATCCACCCGTCCACCTACTACGCACACAAGAAGCGCCCGCTGTCAGCCCGTGCCATGCGGGACGCGGAACTGGCTCCGTTGATCGTGGAGATATTCCGGGACAACTACAGCGTCTACGGGGCCCGCAAGATCTGGGCCGAGCTGAAGCGGCAAGGTCATCAGGTGGCGCGGTGCACTGTTGAGCGCCTGATGAAAGCCGAGGGCCTCACGGGGGCGGTGCGCGGGAAGAAGATCGTCACCACCAGGGCGGACAAGGAAGCCGACCGGGCGCCGGACCGGCTGGGCCGGCAGTTCGTGGCCAGCGCCCCCAACCGGGTGTGGGTCGCCGACTTCACCTACGTGGCCACCTGGTCCGGCACCGTCTACGTCGCGTTCGTCGTGGACACCTTCTCCCGCCGGATTGTCGGCTGGTCCGCCGCGACGAACAAGCAGACCCCGCTGGTGCTGTCCGCACTCGAGATGGGCCTGTGGCAACGTGACCGCGCGAACACCCCTGTGATGGCACGGGAGTTGATCCATCACTCCGATGCCGGTTCGCAATACACCAGCTTCCGGCTCGCCGCCCACCTGGCGTCCGAACAGATCGCGGCCTCCATCGGCACCGTCGGCGACGCCCTGGACAACGCCCTGATGGAATCGACCATCGGTCTGTACAAAACCGAGCTGATCAAACCGCAGCGTCCCTGGAAGGCCCTGAGCGACGTCGAGTTGGCCACGGCCGAATGGGCCGACTGGTACAACCACCGACGACTCCACGGTGAAATAGGACACGTCCCACCAGTCGAATACGAAGCCACCTACTACCAACAGAACACCCAAGAACCGCAGGTCACAGCCACAATCTAGAGTCTCTACCGAACCCGGAACGGTTCAAGGTGACGACCAGCTTGGGCGGGTTGGACGCAGCGTTGGCGGAGTTGACCCGCTTTTTCCTGTACCAGCGTCGTGACGTTGGCGTTGATCCACCCGTCCGGCTGCGTGGTGCACGAGGTGTTGCCGCGCGTCTCGGTGGAGGTGGCCTTCTTGGTCGTCATGGTGGGCCGGTTCGTCCACCGGCTGGACGTAGAGGCCGCGCTGGACGACCATACCTCCCACGGGTATGCCTTGCAGTCCACGTTGTTGCCCGAGTGGAAGTTCCACAGGGACAGCTTCGCATCGGATACGAGCGCGTCCTGGATTGGCGAGGTGTTCCAGGAGATGAAGGACTGCGCGGTGCGGAAGGTGCCGTCGGCGTTCTTCGTTCCCGGGTTGCCCAAGTCCAGCTCTACATCGTTCGACCAGTCGACGGTCTCGCCCTGCTGGACATAGGTGTCGAAAACGCTGGAGAGGGAGGAGGTGGAGGGGTCCACCGTCACCGGATACTTCGTCTTGGGGTCGGCGAGGAACTTCGCGTCCGGTGTGATTACCAGGTTGACCGAGGACCCCTTGGGCACGACCTTCATCGCGACGGGAACGCGGCGGGTGTGCTCACCGGATCGCTTGTCGACGGTGGAGTCCCACATCACCGGCGCCGGCATCAGCGCCTGCTTTTTGTTGATTTTATCGGTGAACAGCACGCTGCCATCGGCTTGCTGCTTGGCTTTGAGGCCCTTGGCCCTCAGCGGCAGGGTGTAGGAGAAGGTGTCAGTGGTGGGCTTCTGCTTGACTCGGCACGCGTGCCGTCCAGCTTCGGCGCGGGCAGGCCGCCCTTCCACTGCAGAGTTATCTGCTGATCCCCCTCGCCGAGCGTGACCAGGTCCGTGGCTTTGGAGGCTTGCGCTGCCTTCAGCGAGGCAGTGGGACCGCCGGTCCTGCCCGCAATCTTCAGTCCGCGGGGGTGCGCCTTCGGCTCCACGGATCCATCCGCGCCGCGGACCAGATCCAGGTCGACGTCCCGCCACGCACCGGTGGTCTCGTCCTCGAAGCGGATCGGACCCGCCGTCAGCTCAGTGGTGAGCGAACCGTTCTTGTTGGCCCACGTTGTGGACGTTTCCGTCCGCTCCGACAGAGCCTCGACGCGCTTGCCGGACAGTCGCGCGGTCACCCGCGTGGACGCAATGTCAGCTGCCTGGGTGGCTGCGGGCTTCTCCGGTGCTGAGGCTGCCTGCTGAGGTGCAGACATGGCCGGACTTGTGCTGTCGAGCAGGGTGATGGCCAGAGCCAGGGTCAGACTCCCCGCTGTGAAGCGAAGATTCCCCCCGGACCAAGGCCGCCCGCGCCCATGAAGCGTGGGTCTGTGAACCGTCATCATTCCTCAGCTTCTTCTTCACATGTGCACCATCTATGTGGTGTACATGTGAAGATGCCGAGGAGTAAAAGACGTGTAAGTAGGCCAAGTGCAAGCGAAATTGAACATAGCGTTCCGCCTGCGCGGCGGTTCAGATGTCGCATGACATGTGACGTCTTCCGGAGGCGCTGTCGACCCGCCACGGCTCAGGCCGCCTTGCTGACACTTACTTCGCGCGCGCCTACGTCACCCCCGCCGGCTGACCGGCCGCCAGGTTCAGGTGTGCGCACCATAGGCTCCGGGCGCCTGTGCCAGGTCCGCATGCCCTACAACGCCTCAACACCCTCGCCTCCGACGCACCCCTCGCCACGCTGCGCGCGATCGCCACCCCGGGACACACCCTCAACCAGGCCGGCCGGACAGCAGCCTTCCATGCGGAGGCGGACGACACGGCCGGGAACGCGATCGGCCCCGGCCTCGGCCTGCCTGACCGCGACGCCCGCGCCCGCCTCCTTCACTACACCCTGCGCCGACAAGCACCGCTCACCGAACCGGCGTCCTTTCCCTTGAAGGCGGGTTCACTTACGGAGCGGGCTCGTAGACCACCACGGTGGTCGGGCACTCGACGGCCAGGTTCTGCAGTGCCTGGAGTTCGGCCTCGTCGGCGGCCAGGTTCCAGCGGAGTTTGGTGGGCGTCCACTCCGCGGCGTACTGGCACCGGAGCCGACGGCCGGCGGAAGCCACTGCGCCGGGTCCTTGTCAGCTTTGGAGCGATTCGACTTTGCCGTAACGGCGAGAGGCGAGCACCAGGTGGTCAGGGCTCGCATCGTCAAGGCCCCGGAGATCGAGAACCCGCCGGCCACACTGACCGCCGAGCCGTCCCGGCAGATCATCGCGGCCGCCCGGACCGCGCGTGATCGTCTCCTGCTCGGCGTTCTTCTCGACGGGGGGCACCGAGCGGGTGTTGCTCACCTGCGACCAGGCCGTCCACGACTACGAACTGCCCGCGACCGAAGGCAAGCGCGGCGACCCGAGGTGGCCGGCCGTCGCGCGCCGCCACGGTTTCGAGATCGAGCACCCCGTGCAGTGCGAGGTCGTAGCGCTGGAGCCGGACGAACCCCAGGCGAAGGAGGCCAGGGCGCGGCGCTGCTCTTCCTGCCGGGCGGTCTGCCGTCTGCCAGTTCTGGTGCTGGGTGGTGATCCACCGGCGTCGAACCATCCGCCTCAGTACCTCCGCCAGGGCGCGGCTGCGCCCCGCCTCAGTCCGTTGTCCCGGTCGCCACCTCACATGCGCGCACGTACTCCTGCACCAGCGGGCGGCGGTCGTCGGCGCGCCAGGCCAGGGCGAAGCGGCTGGGCGAGATACCCCTCACCTCACGGGTGACGACTCCGCCGAGGGTGATCAGCGGGGTGTTCCCGGCCGCCAGCAGGACCACGCCGAGACCTGCGACGAGCGCCTCGTACGTCTCCTCGGTGCTTGCCACTTCCGCACCAATGAGTGCCGGCTTCCCGCCGCGGGCGTCGATGGCAAGCCAGTAGTCCCGCAGCGGCCCGGCGCTGTCGGGCAGAGCGAGGAACGGCTCGTCCCGCAGGTCGGTGAAGTCGATGATCTCCCGGTCGGCGAGCGGGTGAGTATCGGCCATGGCGACCAAGCGGGGTTCCTCGGCGACCACCACCCACCGGTAGCGGTCCGGATCGGGCAGCGGGAGCCAGACGAACGCCGCGTCGCACGTGCCGTCGGCGAGCCCGGCGGTCGAGTCGTGCCAGGGGACCTGGCGAAGTCTGAGGCGGGCATCGGGGCGTGCGGCGGTGAAGCGGGAGCGGATCGCCGGCAGCACGCCCCCGCGCCCCGGGCTGGTACTCATCCCCACGACGAGGACGGCCGCCTGGTCGGCCACGACCCGGGCGACCGCCTCCTGGGCTGCCTCCCACTCGGCGAGAATGCGCTGAACATGCGGCAGCAGCGCTGCACCGACCGCGCTCAGACGCACTTCGCGCCGGTTGCGCTCGAACAACGCGGCCCCCACCTGTTTCTCCAGCATCCTGATCTGCTTGCTCAGTGCAGGCTGCGAGACGTACAGCCGCTCGGCTGCGCGCGTGAAGTGCAGCTCCTCGGCCACTGCGGCGAAATACCTCAGGTCCCGTCCGTGAACGTCCATAACCATCGGCTATCACAGCAGATCTTGGACGGGCAACCGGTTTGCCCCGCAAGGTAGTTCACACACGGACCGCCGAGAGCAGCGGATCACCTGGCACAAGGAGAAGAACATGAACAAGGTATGGCTGGTCACCGGGGCGAGCAGCGGGTTCGGCCGGGCGATCACCGAAGCGGCGGTGGCTGCGGGCGACATCGTGGTCGCCGCCGCCCGCCGCACTGCGCTGCTCGACGACCTGGTGGCTGCGCACCCGGACCAGGTCGAGGCACTACCGCTGGACGTCACTGACATCGCGGGCGTCCAAGCCGCGGTCGACGGCGTGGCAGCCCGGCACGGCCGGATCGACATCCTGGTCAACAACGCCGGACGCGGCATGGTGGGGGCGGTCGAGGAGACCACCGACGCGGAGCTGCGGGACCTGATGGACCTGCACTTCTTCGGCCCGGCCGCGCTCACCCGGGCCGTGCTGCCGCACATGCGCCGCCGGGGCTCGGGCGCCATCGTGCAGCTGACCAGCATGGGCGGCCGGTTCGCCTTCGCGGGAGTCGGCGCCTACTGCGCCACCAAGTTCGCCCTGGAGGGGCTCTCCGAGGCGTTGGCCGCCGAGGTCGTCCCGCACGGCATTCGGGTGCTGATCGTCGAGCCCGGCGCGTTCCGTACCGGCTTCGCCGGCGCCGCAGCACTGCGGCCCTCCCCGGCCCTGGGCGCCTACCAGGACACCGTGGGCCCCGTCCTTTCCGGGCTGCCGGGCGGAAGCGGCCAGGAACCCGGGGACCCGGCCAAAGCCGCGGCCGCCATCCTCACCGCTCTGGACGCCGACGAACCGCCGCTGCGTCTGCCGCTCGGCAACGACGCCGCCGATGCGATCACCGACCACCTCGGCCGGGCCCGCACAGAACTCCATTCCTGGGAAAAGCTCACCCGATCCACCGACTTCGACGACTGACACCTCCAGCCGCCTCCGCCCCCGTCCCGCCCACCGTCTCCACGCAGGCGCGGCGGGACTCAGGCAGCGGGCGCTGCGGACGGTGTACTGCCCATAAAGGGCGCCGCGGTCGGGCGCGCACCTTCCGACCGCGATCGTCGCGACGCGCTCCGACCAGCGCATTCCGGCCCAGTGATGACAGCGAGCTGTGGTGACGGCAACTGCCCGCACAGACAGCAGGCTGGCCGCACATACCAGTACGCCGGACGGCGGATCCCTGTCGCACCCGGGACGTGGCTCCCTGCTGCAGGCCGGTCTGTCCGTGGTCGCCACCTGGCTTCCAGACTCGGCCGCATACCTTCAAGAACGCCTCAGGAGTGTCCTGATGAAACCCCTGCTCAAGTCCTCCCCGGCCGCCCGCACCGCGGGCACGACGCCGGATCCGCCCCGGGGCGGATCCCCGACGGTGCTCGGTGCCGCCCTGCTGGGCTTCTTCCTCATCTCTCTGGACGCGTTGATCGTCACGGTCGCGCTGCCCGACATCGGCCGCAGCCTCGGCGGCGGCATGTCCGGCCTGCAATGGGTCGTGGACGGATACACGCTGATCTTCGCCGCCCTGATGCTCTCCGCAGGTGCCCTCTCCGACCGCATCGGGGCCAGGCGGGCGTACGGCGGCGGCCTTGTGCTCTTCGCACTGGCCTCGGCCGCGTGCGGCCTGGCGCCCAACCTCGGCGTGCTGGTGGCGGCGCGACTGGTTCAGGGAGGTGCGGCGGCGGTGATGATGCCGACGTCGCTGGCGCTGGTCCGGCAGGGCTTTCCCGACCAGGCGAAGCGGGCTCGGGCCATCGCCATCTGGACCGTGGGCGGCGCGGTCGCGGTGGCCGCCGGGCCGGTGCTCGGCGGGGCACTCACCGCTTCCGTCGGCTGGCGATGGATCTTCTTCGTCAACCTCCCGGCGAGCCTGCTGGCCCTCGCCCTGCTTACCCGTGTACCCGCCTCCCCGCGGCTGCCCGCCCGGCTCGACGCAATCGGGCAGGTGACAGCGGCGGTCGCGATGGGCGCGTTGACGTATGGCGTGATCGAGGGCGGCGCCGAGGGTTTCGGCCAGCCGTTCGTGGTGGCGTCACTGCTGGTAGCCGCGGCCGCAGCAGCCGCCTTCCTGGCCGCGCAGGGCAGGGGCGCGCACCCGATGCTCCCGCTGCCGCTGTTCCGATCGCGGGTGGTGGCGGTGTCCTTGATGGTCGGCTTCATGCTCAACGCCACCTACTACGGTGGGGTTTTCGTCTTCAGCCTGTACCTACAGCAGGAGCGCGGGCAGACCGCGCTGCACGCGGGCCTGATGTTCATTCCGATGACGGCACTGGTCGCAGTGGTGAACCTGGCCTCGGCGAAGCTGGCCGAGCTGTTCGGCCCGCGCGTGCCGATGGTGGCGGGACAACTGATCGGGACAGCCGGGCTACTGGCGCTGCTCACCATCGGCGCGCACACCAACATATGGGCGGTGGCGGCGCTGATGGTGCCGGTCGGCCTCGGCGGGGCGCTGACCGTGCCGGCGCTGACCGCGATGATGCTGGACGCGGTGCCCGCGGAACGGGCGGGTACCGCCTCTGCCGTACTCAACACCGGCCGCCAGGTCGGCGGCGCGATCGCGGTGGCAGTCTTCGGAGCGCTGCTGGCGGGAGCGGACACGTTCCTGGCTGGCATGCGGTGGAGCGTGCTGCTCGCGGCGGCCGGGCTCGTACTGACGGCGGGCGCGACGCTGACGCTGTCGCGGGACGGGCGCCGGGGTGCGGAGATGTGAGCTGGCCATGCAGTTGCTACTGCTGGACCTCGACAACACCCTGGTCGACCGCGATGTGGCCTTCCGTGCTGCCGTCGCCGACTTCCTTGCCCAGCACGGCCTGCCCGATTCCGACCTCACGCGAGTGGCGACGATACGCCAGCGGCTACTCCGCGCTGCACGAAGTCGCCTCGGCTGACCGACAGATACGGCGACGCCGTGCCAACCACGGCTGTCCGCGCCCTTCTCGACATCGGCGTCGCCGACCATGCCGTCCTGGCGCACTCATCCCGTGAAGCGCTGAGCGAAACACAGGACGACGGCTGGACCTGCGTGATCGTCACCAACGGCCCCGCAATGCCGCCGGCGGTCCACCGCATTCCGACCTTGGACAGCCGCTCCGCCCGCTCCGTGTCAGTGTCGCTGCCCGGGTCCGCTGGTTGGCGACCCAGGCGCCGAGCTTGAGAGGCCGCTGCTTCTGGTCACCGCTGTCTCCGTTGACGGTGATGGTTTCGACGTGCTTGCGAGGTAGACGGATGTGCCCGTCACGCTCGAAGTGCTGCCGGGCGGCGGTCAGGTGCATGACCCATTTCTCGCCTTGGCTGATGCGTGGCTTCAGATTCTTGTCCTCGCCTGCCGGCTCGATCCCCAGTACCTGCTCGCACATCCACGGCCGACCACCGCCGAGCTGCTCACACCCGAGCCTCACCGATGCCAGTCACCGTCCGAGGTCCTCGCCCAGGCGCACGACACTGCCCGCCAGGGTGGGCAGCGTCCCGCCGGCGTCCAGGTGCCCCCCTCGTGAGGGGGAAGCAGCGCTGCCACGCCACCGGCCATGCCGGACACCAGGACGGGGGGCGCCGTCGCGTAAACCCGCGTCGACCCCTGGGCTCACGCGGGACAAGCACCCCTCAGTACCCTCTCTCCCGGTGGGCGGTAACCCGGCCCGTCTGTCCACCCGCCCGGCTGTGGCGCAGGTCACAGGAACTGGGGCGTGGTCGCGGAGAGATACTGAGTGTGAGGGAACCACCAGAGTCAGAGGCCCCGGAAAACTCGGATAGCCCGGAGAACGACGATGTGCGCCGACGTCTGCGCGCGGGGGACCGCGAGGCGTTCGCCGGGCTGTACGAGCGGTACGCCCACGCCGTCTACCGTCACGCGCTGCGCCTTACGGGTGACTGGTCGGCCGCCGAGGACGTCATGGGCGAGACCTTCCTCGCCGCCTGGCAGGGGTGGGAGCGGCTGGAGGAGGGCCGGGGTTCCGCGCTGCCGTGGCTCCTCGGCATCGCCACGCACAAGTGCGAGAACACCCGGCGGGGACTGCGGCGCCGGCTCGCCTTCCTTGCCCGTCAGCCGGCGCCCGCCGCCGTGGCCGACTTCTCGGGCGAGACCGCGTCTCGGCTCGACGACCGGCGCTATCTCCAGGCGGTCTCAGTGGCGCTCGGCCAACTGCGCCGCCAAGAAAGGGAAGTGCTGTCCCTGCACGTGTGGTCCGGGCTGGACTACCAGCAGACGGCCGAAGCGCTCGGCGTCCCGGTGGGCACGGTGCGCTCGCGTCTCTCGCGGGCCCGCAAGAAGCTTGCGCGGCTCGCGCAGGTTGCGGAACTCCCCAGCGAGGAAGCGGAACCCACGAGGGCCCGCGGAGAGGTAATGAATACAGCCGCACTCGCGGCTCTGCCCGTGCGGGAGGAAACCCGATGAACCGCGAAGACGCCGCCCCTCCTCAGAAGGACGGGAACGACGACGGCCAGCACCTGGCCCGGCTGCTTCCGGCTCCGGTGACCGAGGACCTGTCGCCCGAGCAATTCCGTCGCCAGAAAGAAATCCTGATGAACCGCATCGACGCCGACCAGGCCACCGCCCCCCGTCGCGACCGTCCGGCCGCCGCCGCTCCCCGTCCGGCCCGCGGTCTCCTGCGCCCGGCCCTCCTCGTTCCCGTGTCGGCGGTGGCGCTGGCCGGGGTACTCGCGGGAGGCATCGCCCTCAGCACGGGCGACGACCACGGCACCACGGCGGCCACCTCGTCCGCCCCGGCGGTCCGGGGCGCGGGCGGCCTGCTGCACCGCCTCTCGACCGTCGCCCTCGCGAGTGATGCCCCCGTCGTACGCGACGACCAGTTCCTCTACACCCGCTCCAAGATCCAGGAGGCCGATATCACCAGCGGCAAGGCCGTGCTGAGCCCGCTGCACGAGGAGCAGGTCTGGTCGGCGCAGGACCCGCGCCCGCTCAAGAAGCTCGGCCTGGTCCGGGCCGACGGCGAGGACAGCGTCATCAACGCCCCGCTGGGCGACGACAACGGCACTCCCGCCGGGCTGGACCGCCCCACCTACAACTGGCTCGCCACGCTTTCCACCGACCCCGACGAACTCCTGGCCTACCTGTACGCCCACGTCACGAAGGACCCCGACCAGGAAACCGATCAGATCGTCTTCGAGCAGATCGGTTCCTGGCTCGGGGGACTGGTGCCGCCGAAGACGGCCGCGGCCCTCTACCAGGCGGCGGCGAAGATCCCGGGCGTCCAAGAAGTCCCGGACGCCAAGGACGCGATCGGCCGCAGCGGCCTCGGCATCGTCCGCGAGGACACCCGGTACGGCAACCGCAGCGAGTGGGTCTTCGACAAGGATGACTACTCCTTCCTCGGCTCCCGCAACTACCTGACGAAGGACACCCCGTGGGGAGAGTCGGGAACCCTCCTGTCGAGCAGTGCCGAGATCGAGCACGGCGTCGCCGACAAGGCGGGACAGGCCTCCTGAGGCGGCACGCAAGGCCGCCTGGAAGCGGCAGGCGAGCTGACCGCCCCCGCGCGTCCCGGACCCTCGCGGGGGCGGGTCCGGGACGCGCGGGGAGGTGCCTGCGGTGGCCCGCTCGGCACGACCGCCGACGACGACGGTCCCCGGATTCCGTGTGCACCGGCGCGGCAGCAACGATGAGGATCGCTGCCGACTGGGCTCATTCCTCAGAACGGCGAGGTCGAGTCGGCGGAGGCGTGCGGGGTCGGCGATCACCTCGTACGCGGCGATCCGTCCCTTCTCGATGGTGAAGGTGAGCGCGATCAGCAGCTGACCACGCGGGGCCACCACGGGCAATTGGTCGGACGCGCCGACCTCGGCCGCCGCGCCGGCACCCTCACTGTCCTGCAAGTCGACCTTGTCCCCGATGCCGGACGGACCGCCGCGACCCAGTTCGCCCACGCCTGCCATACGCTCGCTGGAGCGACCGGCCAAAACCGCGTCGAACTCACCGACAAAGCGACGTACCCAGCAAGAGTGACCTCCCTGAAGACCGCGCTCGACGGACTTCGCCTGGCTCATCCGCTGGTGTATCGCGGGTACTGACGGGAAGCCGCCGCGTGGGTCGTCCCGGTACGAGCGGGCCCGGGTCGCCAGCCTCGCCCTGCATGAGTTGGCGTAGGTCCTCGGCGAGTGGGCGGGCGGAGTTGGGTGTGTGCGGTGACGATCAGCCAGGTCCACGGGCCGTTCGTGGCGGGGTGACGGACACGTGGCGCGGTCCAGTCGAGCGTCTGCTTGATCATTCTGAAGGTGTGCTCGATGCCGAACCGCCTGTGGGTCTAATCACAATTCGGGTCGAAACGGGTCATGAGTGACGAGGGTTACTTCACCTGGCACGCTTTTCGTCTACTTTCGCCATGCAATTCCATTTTAGTGACCTATTGCCGAGGCCTGCCTGACCATGCCCTACTCGCATTCCATACCGCATTCGAAGACCTCAGCCAGGCACCGAGGTAGCCGTGCCGGCGCCTGCGCCGGTGTGTTCCTGGCTTCGGTGACATCCCTCTTCTCCCTCGCCGCGCTGCACGCGGCGCCCGCTGCCGCCGCGCCCGCGCCGTCGGAGCAGACCCGTGCCACGGCTGGCGTCAACGCCGCGGTGCAGCCTCAGAGCAAGCCGCGTGTGACAGCGGCGGTGCTCAGTCTGGACGGCGGGAGCCGGAAGCCTTTGCTGTATGGCGAGGACGCCCCTTACGACACCGCCAGCATCGTTAAGGTCGACATTCTCGCGGCGCTGCTGCTGCAGGCACAGGACGCGGGCCGGCATCTCACGGTCCAGGAACGCGCGCTAGCCGAACCGATGATCCGGAACAGCGACAATGCGGCGGCGAACGCCCTGTGGAGCGAGATCGGCCGGGCACCGGGCTTGGACGCGGCCAACAAGCGCCTGGGACTGGCCTCGACCAAGGGCGGCCCCGGTACGAAGTGGGGGCTGACGCGGACGACGGCGAGTGATCAGATCAGGCTCCTGCTCACCGTGTTCGACAGCGCTGCGACGTCGAAGACCGACTCCCCGCTGAACAAGGAATCCCAGGCCTACATCCAGACCCTTATGAGCCGTGTCGCGAGCGACCAGGCGTGGGGTGTATCGAAAGCCTCCGGCGCCGAGTATGCGTTGAAGAACGGCTGGCTGCAGCGCACTGCCTCCGGGCTCTGGGACGTCAACAGTGTCGGCCGGGTCACTGCGGACGGACACCGCTACCTCGTCGCCGTACTGTCGGACGGCAGTGCGTCGATGAGCGACGGCATCTCACTGGTGGAGCGGGCGGCCCGGCAGGCCGTGCCCGCGACTGCCCGGACCTGACGAGCCGACGCGTCCGGAACCGGAGGACCGCTTCAGGATCGTGCCGCTGCCCTGCGGCGTATATACGCCGCTCGGCGATCACGGCGGCCACAGCGGACGGCAGCTCCGGCGTCCGCGCGGCGATGTCCAGGAGCGCGGCAGCGTCGTTGTGGTGGCCCAGCCACGCGGCCTATACGCGGCGGAGGTAACGAGGTTCGTTGTTGAGTGACGGGTGGTCAGTGATGTTCCGGCCTCGCGGGCCAGCCGAATCCCCGTGTGGTAGACGCGCTGAGCCTGAGGGTGTTGGCGTGCGTCGAAGAGCATCCAGTCGACACCACCCGGGAAGTGCTCTGCCAGATGCCGAGGCCCCAGGTGAGGTCGCCGCTGGCGCTCCCGGTGGAGTCGTCCATCTCCCGGAGGTCCCGGACGGCGCTTTCGATCGAGCGAACGAGCTTCTCGTTCAGGCGCGTGGCAGCTGGCGCGGCGCTGGCGCGCTATCGGGCCGAGCAGGAGTGTGAGAGCGGGCGCGGTGGCTGCCGCTTTGGTGAGCATGAGCAGGTTTCGGCGGTCCATGATGTCTCCCTGGCTGATTTCGTGGAGCAGAGCCTCCGGGGGGCGTCTCCGGGCGTCTCCGGGCGTGTCGAGGTGATGGTGACGATTCCGAGGACGATGTAGGTCCCATCCGACGTCGGACGCGGTGATGCGCCGCCCGGCCCTGGCGGTGAGCACGGCCAGGGCGTCCGCCTGGTTGGTCAGGCTGCGGGTGTTCACGAGTGGGTGCGAGGTGCGGCGATGAAGCCCGTCGGAGATCATTTCCCGTCTCACCGGACATCGTTCCCCACCGCTGCGCGAACGCTCGAACCCGGGCGGTCGATGCACCCGGAAGGCTGCGGGACCGGCCGGGCATCCGGCCCCTCCCTGGTGGCCGGAGGCGCGGTGCTCGACCACGATTGCGGCAAGAGCACGCGAGGCCTCTGACACGTGGGACGGATCCGATGGATGTTCCGATGGACGCGGAGCGAGAACGCGCCGGGGGCGGTGGTGACGGCACAGGCCTGGACCGCAGGCGGTTCCTCGGGGCGACCGCGGCGGCCGGGGTCTGGGCCGCGGGCACGATGCTGGCAGGCTGCGACATGGCGTCCGGCGGCGACCCGGGCGCGTCGGCCGGCCCGTCCGAGGCCTCCCGTCCGGGCGACTCCGGCTGGCGCATCCGTTCGGCGGGTCCGCCCGAGGCCGCGCTCGGCTATACCGACAAGGTGAGCGTTCTGCCGGGCGAGGACTTCGGGCTGTACGTGTCCACCACTGCGCCGGGGTTCCGTGTCTCGGCGTACCGGATGGGCTGGTACAAAGGCGCGCAGGCCCGCCTGGTCTGGCACTCCGGCAGGGTGGCCGGGCGCATCCAGGGAGAGCCGGGTCTGGCTCCCAGAACGCGTACGGTGCGGGCGGACTGGAAGCGTACGGTCCTCGTACACACCGACGGCTGGCCGGAGGGTGCCTACCTGCTCCGCCTCGACGCGGAGAACGGTCACCAGCGATACGTCCCCCTGATCGTTCGCTCGGCGAACGCCAGGGGGAAGACCCTGCTGATCCATGCGCCGGCGACCTGGCAGGCGTACAACCAGTGGGGCGGCTACAGCCTTTACGAGGGCGCCGGCGCGTCGTACGGGACGCGTGCCCTGGCCGTCTCCTTCGCCCGGCCGTACGACAGCAACGGAGCCGAGAAGTTCCTGGTGTACGAGCGGGCCATGGTCGTCCTCGCGGAGCGGCTGGGCATACCGCTGGCGTACACCACCGGCATCGACATCCACCGCGATCCTGCGGTGCTGCGGAGTGCCGTGTCCGCGGTCACGCTCGGCCACGACGAGTACTGGACACCCCAGCAGCGGCAGTCCATGACCCGGGCCCGCGACGCCGGCACCAACCTGGCCTTCCTCGGCGCCAACACCTGCTTTCGCCGGATCAGGATCGAGGACGGGGACCGCACCGTGGTCTGCTACAAGACCGACTACCGCCACGATCCCCTGTATCCCCGCCACGGCGCCCTGGTGACCACCGACTTCCGTCAGGTACCCGATCCCGACCCGGAATCGTCCTTGACGGGAGTCCTCTACGAGGGCTATCCCACAAACGCTCCCTATGTCGTACGCAACGCCGGTCACTGGCTCTTCGCGGGCACTGGAGTGAAGCAGGGCGACTCCTTCCCCCACCTCGTCGGCGTCGAGTACGACCGTGTCACCCCGGGAGCACTTCCGGACGCGCCGATCGAGATCATCGCCCACTCCTCCTTGGTCTGCAACGGCAGGCGAAGCCACTCCGATTCGGCGTACTACACGGTGCCGAGCGGGGCGGGCGTCTTCGCGTCCGGGACGATGCGGTGGGTCGAGGGCCTCATGGCCGGGACGGGGGAGAACGGCCGCAACCACGGCATGGACGCGCGCACCGGAGCCTTCGTGACCCGCACCACCGAGAACCTGCTCCGGGCCTTCGCGGAGGGACCGGCCGCGAAGACCAGGCCGGCACCCCGCGACAACGTGCGCGAGGTCTACGGCTCGGCGTGAGACGGACGCGCATGCGCCGACCGGCCGTCGCGCTGATGATGTGCGGCGAGACGTCAGGCCGACGACCGTCCGGCAACCCGACCCCGCGTACCAGCAGTTCGCATGGGCGACGACGACATAACCGGCGAGAGAGGCTCGGGAGAAGCTGCTGGGCGGCGTGGCGTGGATCTCCAGGTCCCAGAACGGATCACCGTTCGGATAGTCGTTGAGCACACTGCCCAGGCTGCGGATGTTGCCCGGTGGCCTTCCGGGATGATCTCGGGGACGCCGTCCGTGCTGCCCGGCAGGATCACATCGGCGGCTGTCCGCGCCCATCCGGCGGCGTTGCGGGGCAGGCCTCGGGCCCGTCCCACTCAGCGAGCGGAACCTGGACCTCCGGCGCGCCGAGCAGCGCGTCCGCGTCCGTGTCCCACTCCTCCAGGCTCCCGGTGCACGGATGAGCCGCGTGCCCGCACCCGCCGGCCTGGAGGTGCTGCTCGTCCATGGCCTCGACGGCGGCGCCGAGCGCGTCCACCACGGCCCGCTCGACGGGGGCGTCGCGTCGCCCGAGGACGTACCGCGCCATGTTCACCAGACCGAAGGTCAGCAGGACCGCCTGCTCGCCGTCCGGTTCGGCGGCGAGCAGGCGGGCGCACTCCAGGACGACGGGGTCCGCCTCCTCGGGGGCGGCGCCCGCCGTGACTCCGGCCCATCTCTCGATCAGTTCAGTCATGATCAAGGAAATGCCGGCCGCGCCGCGGCGGTTCCGGTGGGCGCCGAACTCCCGTACGTAATGCAGGGCCTGCCGGGGCGGCCCGTCAGCCGGAGACGCTCGCCCGGCCGTTCTCGATGTGCCCCATCAGCCGTCGCCGGAAGACATCGTCCCCGTTGACGGTGACGGACAGGTCGTACCAGCCGTGTGCGTCGGCCGCCGAGTGCACGACCGTACGGCTGCGTCCCGGCTTGACCTTGACGGTCCTGGTCCAGTCCCGCAGGTCCGCCTCCTCGACGTAGCCCAGCGGCCGTACGGTGAAGGTGAGCGTCGTCCGCCCCGTGTTGCGCAGGGTGAGATGCAGATCCCGCTCATGCGCGTCGACCCGCGAGGCGACCTCGGCCCCGGCCGAAGCGCCGTCCTTCGCGGGCCCGGCGAACTCGCGCCGGAAGCCGTTCGGGCCTGTCACCGTGAACCGGTACGCCGCACCGGTAAGGGGCACCGTCCATTGCGCCGTGCCCTTTACATCCCGGTGCTGCGGTACGGGGAACTCCCCCGCGTACGGATACAGCGCGAAGTGCGCGGACGAGCGCCCCGTGTTGCTCAGGGCCACCTGCACCGCCCCGTCCACCAGCTTCGCCTGGGCGTCCGGCTGGTACGGCAGCGCGCGGGCCGGGCGGGCCCCGGACTCCTGTACGGGCATGTGCTGCACGAGCGGCGGTTTCGGCGCCCAGCGTCCGCTGAACGGCGGGATGGCACCGGGCTGCTCGACCTTGGGCCGGCGCCGCGCGCGCTCGAAGTCGAAGGCCGAGGTCAGATCGCCGGTGGCGGTGCGCCGCCAGTCGCTGATGTTCGGTTCCTTCACGCCGGTCCAGCGCTCCAGGAAGCGGATCACAGAGGTGTGGTCGAAGACCTCGGAGCAGACGTAGCCGCCCACGGTCCACGGCGACACGACGAGCAGCGGCACCCGGATCCCGAGACCGGTGGGCTTGCCCTCCCACTGCTCCTCGGCCACCTCGGGCGGTGCGACCGGCGGCGGCACGTGGTCGAAGAAGCCGTCGTTCTCGTCGTAGTTGATGAGGACGGCGGTGTGCCGCCACACATCGGGGTGCTTGCCCAGCGCGTCCAGGACCTTGTAGACGATCGTCGCGCTGTGGATCGGCGAGGAGACGCTCGGGTGCTCGGAGTCGACGGCCGACGGCACCAGATAGGAGACCTCGGGCAGCGTGCCCGCCGCCACGTCCTTGGCGAACTCATCGGCCAGCTTTCCGGTCTCCACCCGGCGCAACGCACGCTCGAAGAGGCTGCGCTCAGCCTTGTCCAGGGTGGCGACACCTTCTTCGAGCAGACCGAACAGCCGCTCCCGCTCCGTGGCGTCCGCGTCCCGTACCGCCGAGTAGAACGACTCCATGTATGTATGGCCGCCGGTCTGCGCCAACGCCTTGCGGGCGATCGCCTTGAAGGTGGCGAAGAACTCGATCTGGTTGTCGGTGAAGTTCTCCCACTCGGTGTACGTGCGCCAGCTGCGCCCGGCCTTCTCCAGCCGCTCCGCGTACGTGCCCCAGTCGTACCCGGGGTGCGTGCCCTCGTTGTACGCGTCGTTCCCGACGGCCCGCTTGCCGTTCGCCTCGTTGCCCGTCTTCCCGCTCCACAGGTGGTTGCGGTTGGGGCTGGTCGAGGTGTGGATGGAGGAGTGGTAGGCGTCGCAGACCGTGAAGGTGTCGGCCAGTTCGTAGTGCAGCGGGATGTCACGGCGGTCGTAGTACGCCATGGTGGCGGCCGTCTTCGCAGTCACCCAGCCGTTCATCCACCCCCCGGCCCATGCCTTCCCGCCACCGCTCCAGGAGTGGTCGAGCGCGCCGATGTACTGGAGTTCTTTCTTCTGCGTCTCGGCAGCGCCCCGCACCGGGAACGGCAGCACAGAGGTGCCCAGCAGCGCGGGCTGCTCGAAGACCGGCTTGCCGGAGGGCAGCTCGACGGCGTTGCGGTCGCCGAAGCCGCGCACTCCCCGGAGCGTCCCGAAGTAATGGTCGAAGGAACGGTTCTCCTGCATCAGGATCACCACATGCTTGATGGCTCCGAGCCCGTCACCGCCACCGGACCCCGCCGAATGTGCCGGCTGCGCGGCAATCGCGACCTGCAGTGACGGCGGAAGCAGCGACCCCGCAGCCGCGACGCCGAGTGCACCGCCGCCGAGCGCGAAGAGCCGGCGCCGTGAAATGTCCGTGGTCAAGCGAGCCTCCCGAGTCGTGTCGTTCAGCCCGGAGACTAATCAAGCCAGGTGACGCCGGGAGGGATTCCGTACGGCTCGGTGGTGAACGTCCAACAGGTCGGCCAGGAAAGTCCAACCGCGCCCCGCACCTGGTCACACTCCGATCAGCTGCGGCGCACCCCACAGCACGACCGTCGACACGGCGAGCGTCGCCGGTACGGTCAGCAGTCCGAGCCGGGTGAAGTGGCCGAGGTCGGGCGCGGCGCCGTGGGTGTGCAGGATGCGGCGCCAGAGCAGGGTGGCGAGCGAGCCGACGTAGGTGAGGTTCGGGCCGAGGTTCACCCCAATTATTCATAGGAAGAGAGGGGTGCCTCCCCGCATCCGGGGAGGCACCCCAGCCCATTACGTCAGCAACTGGCGACAGGGGTCTGGAAGTTACCCTGGCCAGAGACATTCATGAAGGTGGAGTTACAGACCCAGTCGTAGTCGTTACGAGTCCAAGTGTTGGTCTTTGTCGTACCGGAGGCCTGAGTGAAGGTGCCTCCCCAGTAGGTCGTGCCCTTGTAGGTGTACCCGAGCTTGGCAGTAATGCTGGATCCACTCAACTTCGTGTACTTCGTAGCTGTTGAGGTCGCCGTGGCGCCCGAATGACCCTTCGGGTGGAAGAGGGCGCCACTCGACAGGGAGGTGCAAACGTAATTGTTGTTGAACCGCTCGTAACTGGGGCATCCAGCAGTGAGTACCGACGCATCATCACCTTCGGTGGCATACGCAGTTTCCGTAATCCCGCTCAGCGCCATGGTCGCAGGAGCGGCTAAAAGATATACAACTGCCTTACGCGAGGACTTCTTCATTGCGATTTCCCCCAAATGTAAGACTGAGTAAAGCCCTGACCCCGGGAGGAGGTTCACGATGAAAGCGCAACATCTCCGCGAATCCCTCCGGTTCGTTCTGTAACGTAAAACCCAAGTGTGCGGCTGGACAGATCGATCGACGACGGGTAGACAAGCACGCGAAGCTCCTGGCCGACACGGGTGATCTTGGTCGTGAATCCAGGAGCTTCGTCATGTTGTACAGCCGACCAACTCACGCTCCGGAACATCAGGTTGGAAGAGGCTCAGTGGCTGGCCTGATCCGTGGGCGCCCTGTTTCAGTTCAGAGGGCGTGTCCGTGGTGGTCGATGGCTGCGGGCAGGGCACGGAGCTGTTCGGTCGGGGCATGCGGCTGCGGAGCTTCGGCGCGAGCGCGGGGCTGTTGGTGGTGTCCGAGGGCGAGGTCGGCTTCGGCCTGGTGGAGGTTGAGCTCGGGGTCGTCGAACCCGAGCCTGCCCGGCGCGGTGCCGGATGGGTCGGCTTCCAGTTCCGCCAACGCTGTGCGCAGGCCCGGTCGGCGTCGTCGGCGCGTTGCAGGTGGGCAAGAGTCGACAGCAGGCCCCAGGCACACAGCTGTGTCCGGGGCAGGCCGACCGGGCGCTGCCGGAAGCCGTTGGCCGCCACCATTCACGGTGGTCCCCGGCGGGTCGGCCCGGCCTCCCCGCCGGCCACCCGGCCGCGGTCCGCCACGCGCCCGTGGGTCGGCTTGTGTCAGGGCAGGTCGATGTGGGCCAACGGTTCAGTTCGACGCGAGTGTGCGCTGATGATCCCCGGTCAGCGGCGGCCGGTGGCCAAGGTGACGAGGAACTGGCCGCCGCCCGCTTCGATGGCGGCGGTCACTGGCAGCCCCGGTACCAGGCGGGAGAACCGATCCACCAGCCAATCCGCCGCCTCTTGGGCGTCCTGCCTGTTCGGACAACGGCCCACCATCTCGCGGCCCCCCTTGCGCTCCAGCCTTTCGGCAACGGTGATCAGCGGCGCGGGGTCGACCACGTACAGGCGGTCCGGCCAGGCGATGACCACTTTGACCGCGCCCTTGCGGGTGTTGCACCCGCGGTGCGCGAGCCGCTCGGCGACCTTGGCCTTCCGGTCGGCGGTCCGGCTGTCAACGCTGGGCCCCCGCGGGTCGTTCACCGACATGTCGGGATTGACCGGTTCGTCGCACACCCAGCACCGCCAGCCGTCGCGCTCGGCCACATCATCAAGGAGAGTCACCCGACCAACCTAGTGCAGCACCGCGTTGATCCTGCGGGGGTTTGACTGGTGCTTGGGCTGTTCACTGCTGTTCTGTTTGGTGTTCGGCCCATGCGTCTCCCGCTGGCGTGTTCTCGATCCAGCAGCCGTCACCCATCGGCTGCCAGTCGAATGCCACGCACTGGGACATCAGTCGGCTCGTGACCTGTTCGGGGGTGCCTGGCCACGGGATGATCCGTTCGCAGGGGTTGCCGATCTTGGCCAGGCCACCTTCGAGCAGGGCCCGGGCGGCGTCGGATACAAGCTCGCGGTGGGTCCGACTGCTGCTCTTCCGCCGCGACCCGCGAGTACCAAACCAGGTGGTGGAGGGATACGAAGTCGTCCGTTCCCTCGACCAGGACGTCGTTGACCACACGGCGAACCGCCGGCTTCACTGGTCCACCTTCTTTGCCGAAGCGGCGGCCAGGGCGGCGTTGACGGCGGCGAGGTCGAAGGCCGTCGGGTCGAACTGCTCGGCGGAGTCGAGGCCGAGCCAGTCCAGCCGCTCGTCGTGCTCGTCGTGGGCAGGGTCGGCGAGGATCTCGACGAGTTCCTCGTAGCCCCACATACCGCCGCAGTCCTCCGGTGGGCAGGCGCGACGGCCGCTCAGGCAGTGCGGGTAGGCAGTGCCGGGCTCGGCGGCGTAAACGGCCTCGACGAGGATGTCGTGCTCCCAGGCGTCGCCGAAGTCGTAGGTGTAGCGGAGCCGGTCGCCTGCCCGGGCGACGTCGCGGAGCTTCTTCGCGGCAGCGCTGCGGTGGCCCAACTCGGGATCCGATATGCCGAATTCCCCCCACGGGGTCTCGATGACCCACAGGTGGTAGCCCTGCCAGCCGAAGGCTTCCTGCACGATGCGGTGCAACTGCTGCAGGGTGCCGGTGGAGGGAACCTCCAGGCGGCGCCAGATCGGGGGCTTGGACCCGCGTAGGGTGACCTTGATCCGGTGGACGCTGCTGCGGGTGTTCGCCATGGAACCATCCTGCCAGCCGTCCGGTCCAGCAAGCGGACAGCAGCCCCGATGACGTATACGGCGCGCGACACTGACCGCCATGACCATGGACGCCGGGGGTGGGGCACGGCGGTGAGCAGTCCGTTCACAGTGATCTGGGACAACGGCCGGCGAGAACTGCTGGAGGAGTTGGCGCTGGCGAACCGCCCGCTGCGGCGCGTCCAGCGTGCGCGCACTGCTCTGGCCGCCGCCGGCACCGCCGACGCCGTGATCGCGCGGACGCTGGGCCTGCACCTGGACACCGTTCGGCGCCGGCGCAGACGGCTGGCCGCCGAGGGCCTGGCCGCGCTTGAGGACCGGCCCCGACCGGGCCGCCCCCGCCGCTATGGACCCGATGTGCACTTGGCCATC
Organism: Streptomyces sp. NBC_01260; assembly: GCF_036226405.1. NCBI lineage: Bacteria > Bacillati > Actinomycetota > Actinomycetes > Kitasatosporales > Streptomycetaceae > Streptomyces > Streptomyces sp. NBC_01260. The sequence goes on from NZ_CP108464.1 coordinate 9,000,031, forward strand.
GTTGCCACGGTGACCTGGGCCAGGCCCGCCACCGAGAGCCACTGGCCCCATCGCGCCATCGCCCAGCACCTGCCCGCCACCGGGACCTCCGCCTCCCAGGTCGGACGGATCCTGGCCGACCTGGACCTCAAGCCCCATCTCGTGCGCGGCTGGCTCACCCGCCCGAGGACCCCGACTTCTTCCTCAAAGCGGCCGAGCTCTGCGCGCTCCACCTGCACTGTCCGCCCGGATCGGTGGTGCTCAGCGTGGACGAGAAGACCGCGATGCAGGCCCGCTCCCGCCGACACCCGACGCGCACCGCCCGCCGGGGCGACGTCAAGCGCCGCGAGTTCGAGTACCGCCGGCACGGCACCGCATCCATCGTCGCGGCCCTGGACATCCACACCGGACAGGTTCTGATCGAGAGCATCGCCCGCAACGACTCGGCCACCTTCATCCGGTTCCTACGCCTGCTCGATCACAGCATCGCCCCGGACCTGACCATCCACCCGGCGATGGACAACGGCTCCTCGCACACGTCCAAGGCCACCCGGGCCTGGCTGGAGGCACACCCACGGTTCGCCGTGCACCACACTCTCAAGCACGCCTCCTGGCTCAACCAAGTCGAGATCTTCTTCTCTATCCTGGCCCGCCGCCGCCTCCTACACCGTGGCGAGTTCACTTCCCGCCAGGACTGATCGACCAGATCAGGGACTTCACCCTCGCCTACGACGACCAGGGCTGCCCGTTCCGCTGGACCTACGACGGCACCCCGCTCAAGGCAGCCTGACCCCCGCAGGATCAACGAGGCGCTGCACTAGAGATTGACGAAGGGCCTTCGACCGGGCAGACAGACTCTCTGCCCCGTCCTCGCGCACAAGGTCCCTTGCACAGTGGCGGTTCCCCAGGGGCGGGGTAGACCAAGTCCGGCCCGCTCATCCTTCAGGGCTGCACCCTTCCAGAGGTCCAGGCCGACCCGAGGGGCCATGATCAGTTCTCCGGCCATGCGGATCGCGTCGTGGCGGGGTCCGGGCTGCGGAGCTGCTCTTTGGCGTCGGGCAGGCGTACGTCCAGTACCGCGTGGAGGGTCAGCAGAAGGAATGTGGTGCGTGAGTGCGATGGTGTCATTCGAGGCCGGCGAACGCAGCGGCTGTCTGCAGTTGCTTGTCATCCTTGTTGACACCAGTTCCGAAGGGCCGGCCCCAGGGTGAGGTGTGTGCCCGAGGACCACGTCCGGGGGCCTTCGCATTCATAGCGCGGCTGACCCGTAGACGTCGATGCGGCAGGGTTAAAATGGACCATGAAGTCCATTTTGAGGAGGCGGAGCATGCCAGGGGAGCTGACGGCGAAGGGTAAGGCGACGCGGAGCCGGATCGTCGAGGGGGCCGCGGCGATGCTGCGGGAGAAAGGCGTCGCCGCGACGACGCTGGACGACATCATGGCGCGGACCGGCACCAGTAAGAGCCAGTTGTTCCACTACTTCCCGGCCGGCAAGGACGAACTGCTCCTCGCGGTGGCCCGGTTCGAGGCGGATCAGGTCTTGGAGGACCAGCAGCCGTATCTGGGCCGCCTCGACTCGTGGGAGGCCTGGGAGCGGTGGCGGGACGTGCTGATCGAGCGCTACGAAGAGCAGGGGGAACAGTGTCCGCTCGGGTCGCTGTTCCTTCAGATCGGGCGTTCGACTCCCGGGGCGCGGGCGATCGTGATCGAGTTGATGCGCCGCTGGCAGGAGAGCCTGGTGGTGGGCATCCGGGCGCTGCAGGCGGCTGGCTTGCTTCCCGCCGAGCTCGATGTCGACGTGCGGGCCGCGGCGCTGTTGGCCGCGATCCAGGGCGGCGTGTCGATTCTGCTGACGACGGGTCGGTCCACGCATTTGCGCGCCGCTCTCGATCAAGGGATCGCAGACCTGCGCCGGGCTGGTTGCGCCGTGGCGTGACCCGGTGTCGGCTGATTCACGGTCCGGCCTCGGGCTGGGCGCCGTCGTGCCGGGCTGCCGCGCACCTGCCCCCGCGCGGTGCGTTCGCGTGCGAACGCGAAACGGGCCGGGCGCTTCTGGGGAAGGTGCCGCACGTCAGCCGGCGATGACGGCGGTGGTGGTGCGGCCGCCGTCGACGTCGAGCACGATGCCGTGGACGAACGAGGACTCGGCGCAGGCCAGATACACGGCGGCGTTCGCGATGGCATCGGGGGTGCCCATCCGTCCGTAGGGGGTGCCCTTCATCATGATCTCGCCGGGGTGAGCCTCTCCGGGTGCGGACGTCTGCACCACGCCCGGAGAGATCGCGTTGACGCGAATGCCCTGCGGCCCGAACTCCGCTGCCCAGGCCCGGGTCAGGGTCTCCATGGCCCCCTTGGTGGAGCTGTAGAGGGCGCTGGGAATGCCCAATCGCGCGATCCAGGAGCCCAGGTTGATGATCACCCCGCCGCCGGCCTCCACCATGGCGGGTGCGATGGCGGCGGTCAGGAAGAACGGGGCCTTCACGTTGACCGCGTAGACCTGGTCGAAGGTCTTCTCGTCGGTGGTCGCCGTGGTGTTGCTGGGGTAGATGCCGGCGTTGTTGACCAGGACGTCGATACGGCCGCCGAGGATCTGCGCAGCCTCCTGGGCCAGCGCCTGCGAAGCGGCGGCACTTCCGTCCAGGTCAGCCTGCACGAAGTCGGCGCGGCCGCCGCATACGCGGATCCCGTCGACGACCTCCTTGCCACGCTCGGCGTTGCGGCCCGAGACGGCGACGTGCGCGCCCTCGGCGGCAAAAGCCTCCGCGATCGCACGCCCGATGTTGCTGGTCGCTCCGGTCACCAGGGCGGTCAGGCCCTCAAGCCGCATAGACATGATCCACTCCATTGGTTGGTTCTCCACCGTTAACCCGAACGGCCGGACCGCATGCCGCCTTCGACCGGACGGGGCCCTGGACAACCAGGGCGCAGTGCCACTGTGCAACGGCAAAATTGGACTCGCAAGTCCAAAGTTGAGGTGTTCCGGACCGTGGGCCGACGCGGGTCCGATCCGTCCGCGACCGGACCGCGCACCTGCCCGCGTCGAAGGCGAGCCCAGATGGCGGCCGTGGATCTCGGTGGAACTCCCGGCGGATGGCGACCTCTGCCCGCAGGGCGGGTGGCAGGACCGTGAAGGTACGCGACACTCATCGTGAAGGCGGGCCCCTGGCGTGCCTCACCGTCAATCGGCGTCAGGTTCTCGCGGGTGGGTGATGCGCAATGAGCTCTGCCTTCTCCAGCCAGCCGGTATACCAGTGAGTGAAGGTGACCGGCTTCCCGTCGGCGAGGAGTGGGGCGAGGTCGGCGTCGTCCGCGCGGCAGTCGGACCAGATGGTGCCGCGGTGGGTGCCGCTGATGATCAGCCATTCCCTCTGGGCGCAGCCGAGGTGGGAGATCACGATGGCGCCTGCGGTGCGCTCGGGGGCGAACATCAGAGCGCCCCACCGTTCGTCCCATGCTTCGATGGCGTCGTCGAAGTCCTCGATCTCGTCGAAGTCCTCTTCTTCAGGGCGTTCGGCGAGGAGTGCGTCGAGGGATTCGAGGTCAGGACCGGTCGGGAAACGGCCGGGCGAGCATGGACAGGTCGGCCAGGTCGGCACCGTCCCCTTCCCAGCGCCAGCGGCCTTGCACGCGGTGCACGGGGAAGAGGCCGTATGCGGGACCTGCGCCGCCGGCGCCCACGCAGGTGAGGAAATCCCGGTAGTCCCCCGGCAGCCGCACACCCACCTGCGCTTCGAGCTCGGCAAGCTCCTCATCGGTCAGCGGGTCTTCCAGGATCCACCCGTGCCCGGGTGAGCCGAACACCGTGCCGCTCCCCGGCTGGGTACCCAATGCGGCCACGCGCCGGCGTATATCGTTCCACTGCTGATCAACCATGCGCAGACCGTATGCGGAGCCAGTGACAGCGGGAGCGACCCGGGCTCACTGCACGCCGAAAGGCCAACTACGACGCTCAGCCGGGCCAAGCAGTTCGCCATAGGGCCAACTGGAGCGCTCTCTCAACATGCCGATCGGCGGCCGGAATTCGTTGTCAACAGCTATCGTGGACGGGGAAAATGGCTGTACGGCTTCCTGGTGGCCTGCGGAAGGAGCGAGCGTCTCGGCGTACCGGGACCTTCCTGATCGGCCGTCCATGCCCCGATTCTGGCGGTCAATTTTCGTGAGCAATGGGCAACTTGCGCGTTTTGCCCAAACATCCTCGATGCACACCAACCCGTTCAGCACGGCCGGTCGTCGGGGGAGCGGCACCTGCATACCCACCGACGACCGGGCCGTCAATGTCACCCGAAGCCGCCTCGGACGCCTCACCCGCCAAGGCTTCCTCACCCACCCCGACGAGGCCGCTACAAGAGAGCCCCCTTTGTGTACACGGACCGGCCGTTGCGACCGTCCGTGGAAGTGGTGGAGCGAAAGGGGCGCGCCGGTAGCTCGGGGGAGTGGTAGTGAGGTCAGGTGCGGTGCAGCCACCACCAGGCGTTGGGATTGGCGACCAGCAGGCTCTGGAGCGACCGATTGATCGTGTCGTTGCTGTGGTAGCTCAAGGCGGGGCCAATGCCGTCGTAGTACCAGGTCATCATCATGGTGAGGTCGATCTCCTGGCCGTTCGCCTGCCAGTCGGCCTGCAGGACATCCCCATCGCCCATGAAAGGGCTGGTCCAACGAACACCAGGCCCGGCTGGATCTTTTCCGATGGCTGCACCGATACAACACCGCCCGCCACCGTGAACTCGCGGGACACGGTCCTCAGACCAGGGATCAGAGCGCAATGACGTACAGGCAACGGAGCTCCGTGAGTGGCAGAAGTATTGGCGGACTACCTGCTCCAACGGGGCTCCGTCGCCTATGTTCCCTCCCGCGTCAAAGTCACCGCCAACACGCTTGCTACCAGCGCGAATGCGTTAAGGGCCTGCGGAGAATCAAGTCGTTGCTTCCCGCCTTGAGCCTCGTTGATGTGGTATGGGGAGTTCGGAGGAGATCGAGGAGGCGTTGGCCGCGAAGGTTCAGGCGCTGTTCCCGCACCTGGACGAGCGTCAGCGTCGGCTGGCCATAGGAGCGGAGGCTCGCTCGCTGGGCCATGGCGGGATCCGGCTGGTGGCCCGGGCCGCTGACGTCCGTGAGGGCACCGTGTCGCGTGGGGTGGCTGAACTGGAGTCGGGCGAAGCCCCGTTGGGACGGGTGCGCCGGGAGGGCGGCGGCCGCAAGCGTGCGGTGGACCTAGGTCCTGTTTCTCGGATCATGTACGGAGCCAGATCATGAGTGCTGCGAGTGTGACGGTGCCGAGGTAGATGTAGGCGCGTTTCTCGTAGCGGGTCGCGACGGCGCGGAAGCCTTTGAGGCGGTTGATGGTGCGTTCGACGGTGTTGCGCTTCTTGTAGAGCTCGCTGTCGAAACCGGTAGGCCGACCGCCGCGTGAACCTCGGTTCTTGCGGTGTCTCTGCTGGTCGAGACGTTCGGGGATGGTGTGCCGGATTCCGCGTCGTCGCAGGTAGCGGCGGTTCTTCCGGGACGTGTAGGCCTTGTCCGCCAAGACATGGTCGGGCCGGGTGCGTGGCCGGCCGACTCCGGCTCGCGGCACCAGAACCTGTTCCAGCACCCGCTCGAGCTGGGGTCCGTCTCCGTAGTGTCCGGGTGTCAGGACGAAGGCGAGGGGCCGGCATCGTCCCTCGGCAACGAGGTGGATCTTGGTGGTGAATCCTCCGCGGGAACGTCCCAGACATTCGCCGACCTGACCACCTCCTCCAGGCGGATGGTCAGTCTCCGCAGTACCGGATCGACCTGGTTCGTCCCCCACTTGGCCCCCCTTTGAGGGACGGCGGCCGGGGGCGCTTTCCTCGCACCGGCGGCGTGCTGGTGGGCTCGCACGGCTGTCGAGTCCACCGACACGTCCCAGTCGATGCCGCCCTCGGCGTCCTCGGCTACCTGGATGCGAGACAGCAGCATCTGCCAGGTTCCATCGGCTGACCAGCGACGATGTCGTTTATAGACCGTCTCCCATGGCCCGAATCGCTCCGGCAGATCCCGCCACTGCACGCCGGTCCGCACCCGGTAGAGAACCCCGTTGATCACCCGGCGGTGATCGCTCCACCGACCTCCACGCGTACCACCAGGAGGTAGGAACGACTCCAGCCGATCCCACTCCGCATTCGTCAGATCCCCACGGCCCATGAACCCAGCCTGGCCCCAACACCCCTCGCAGGTCAGGAGATCCGAGAAACAGGACCTAGACCCGGGCCTGCGGCCCGCGCTGCTGGCCCTGGTCGAACCGGACATGCGGGGTGATCCGATGTCGCCGCTGCGCTGGACGACGAAGTCGACCCGTCACCTGGCCGCCGAGCTGACCGGGCAGGGACACCGTGTCTCGGCGGAGACTGTGGCCGACCTGCTGCGGGAGGAGGGCTTCAGTCTGCAGGGCAACGCCAAGACCATCGAGGGCAGGCAACACCCGGACCGAGACGCCCAGTTCCGTTACATCAACGAACGCGCCAAGGACTACCAGGCTGGCGGGGACCCGGTGGTCAGCGTGGACACCAAGAAGAAGGAGCTGGTCGGTAACTACAAGAACGCCGGCCACGAGTGGCAGCGCGAGGGCGAACCGACCCGGGTGCACACTCACGACTTCCCGGACCGCGAGCTGGGCAAGGCGATCCCGTACGGAATCTACGACCTGACCGCAAACACCGGCTGGGTCAGCGTGGGCACCGACCACGACACCGCCGCCTTCGCCGTCGAATCCGTCCGCCGCTGGTGGAACAGCCAAGGACGCGGCGCCTATCCGCACTCCCGGCGGCTTCTGATCACCGCGGACGCGGGCGGCTCGAACGGCTACCGCACCCGCGCCTGGAAGAGCGAACTCGCCGCCCTGGCCGTGGAAACCGGCCTGGAAATCACCGTCTGTCACTTTCCGCCAGGTACTTCAAAATGGAACAGAATCGAGCACCGGCTGTTCTCCCATATCACGATGAACTGGCGCGGCAGGCCGCTGACCAGCCACGAAGTCATCGTGAACAGTATCGCCGCGACCACCACGCGCACCGGGCTTACCGTGCACGCTGAACTCGACACCGGCGCCTACGAGACCGGAGTCCGCATCGGTGACCGGCAGATGGACGCGCTGCCCCTGCACAGCCACGACTGGCACGGCGACTGGAACTACACGCTGCACCCCCAGGAGCACTGCCGGGACGGGATCCCGCCGCTCCCGCCCCAGAACCAGCCCGGCCAGGGCCGGGAGTGGCTCGCTCATCCGGCCCTGACCGGCATCCAGCCGGATCAGTGGGACCAGCTGTTCGCCGAACTCGCAGCGGCCCGCGAGACCCAGCGGGAGGAAGTCCTGCAGCAGCGACGCGGCGGCGACCGGCAGAAGGTGCCCGCAGCCGGCCTCTATACCGGCCGGCGCCCCGGCCTCAGCCTCGTCGACCGGCTTCTGGCCACCCTCCTCTACGAACGTCACGGGCTCCCGCAAGTGACGATCGCCCCGCTCTTCGGAGTAGTACCCCAGAGCCTCAACCGGGTCATCAGCCAGACCCGACATCTTCTCCACGAAGTCGACTACACCATCGAACCCACCGAGACACAGCTGGCCACCCTCGACGATCTCACCGACCTCGCCGCACACCTCGACATCCCCACCCCAGAGATCAACACGGCGAGTTATTGATCCGCAGGCCCTAACTACCCGGCCTTGGATCAAGGTCCCCGGCCCAGATGCCCCGCCTCTCGATGGCTACATCCGCACGCTCCACGCCGAGGCGATGGCCACGGACACCGCCGGGGAGCGCTGGCTGTTGACGTGCTGGGCCGTCGCAAGGATGGCGCGGCCGGAGTGCTTGCCGTCGTAGAGGGCCGCGTCGGCGGCCCTCTGCAGCACGGTTAGGTCGCGGGTAGCGATCACGTCCGGTGTCGCGGCTCCGACCGATGCGGCGACGGTCGTGAGCTTGTTCCGCTTTGACGGACACCATTGGTGTGGTGGTCAGGCTGTGAGTGCAGTCTCGTACTCGGCGGGGCTGAGGTAGCCGAGGCTGCTGTGCAGTCGGTGCAAGTTGTACCAGCCCTCGATGAAATCGAAGATCGCGGTTCGGGCGGCGGCCCGGCTGGGCCAGGCGGAGGTGCCGAGCAGTTCGCGTTTGATGGTCGAGAAGAACGACTCGGCGAGCGCGTTGTCCCAGCACTGGCCGGTGCGACCGACCGAAAGTCGGACCCCGAACTGGGCTGCCAGGGAAGCGAATTGCTGGCTGGTGTATTGACAGCCGCGATCCGAATGGAAGATCACGGGGTGGGTGGGGCGACGCTGCTGGCAGGCGGCTGTCAGCGCCTCGGCCACCAGCTCGGTCCGCAGGTGATCAGCGGTTGCCCAGCCGACCACGCGCCGGGAGGCGATGTCGATGACCGTGGCCAGATAGAGCCAGCCCTCCTCGGTCGGGACATACGTGATGTCGCCGCACCAGCGGGCATCGAGCCCGGCGCGGTCGGGCTGGAAGTCCCGGACGATGAGGTCGGGACGGAAGGCAGCCCTGGGATCGGGGATCGTGGTCACGTGCCGTCGTCTGCGGTGCCGGCCCTGCAGCCCGGCGGCCCGCATCAGTCGTGCGACACGACGACGGCCACACCCGGCACCCTCGCGCTTGAGCACGGCATGCACGCGCGGGGACCCGTAGGTTCCGCGGGACTTCGCATGGGCCTCGAGAATCTGCTCGGTCAGCTCGGCATTCCGCAACGCGCGGGGTCCGGGCAGGCCGGAGCGACGGGCATAGAAGGCGGTCCGGGAGACCTTCATCAGCTCACACGCCCGTTTGACGCTGTGACCTGCGCGTTTCTCCGCCTCGATGAACGGGTGCACCGTCACCGGGTCTCCTTCGCGAAGAAAGCTGTGGCCCGCTTGAGGACGTCGACATCCTCACGCAGCCGGCGGTTCTCCCGCCGCAACGCGGCCAGTTCCTCGCGCTCACTGCTGGTCAGCCCGTTGCGCTCGCCCGCGTCGACCTCGGCCTGCTTCACCCAGTCCCGCACCGTCGTCTCGGTCAGTTCGAAGTCTCTGGCGACCTGCCCGACCGAGCGGTCACCTCGTCGGCACAGACCGACGATCTCGGCCTTGAACTCCGGCGTGAACGAACGACGAGGGCGGCGAGGCTTCTTCTTCCCCATGCTCTCCATGATGGACATCCTCCCGGGGCAGAACCCCAGATCTCGAATGTCCGTCAAAGCGGATCAAGCCCACCCCGCCCTTGCCCCGCACGGTGTACAGCCGGTCCCGGTCCTGGCAGACCGCCAGCCCCCACACGGAATCGACCTCGATCCGGGCCACCGTCTTCAGGGGCCCGATCTCGATCACCAGCACCCCGTCGTCCGTGCCCAGGTAGAGGTGAGTGCCGGCCTTGTTCCCCGCCAGCAGCCCGAGCCCCCGGCGGACCCGGCCCCAGTCTCGCCCCGGATCGGACACGGTTCCCAGCACCTCGCCCGACTCGGGGGCGACCGCGGAAACCGCCCACCGTGCCCGCCGCGGAGGGCGATGCCCACCCTGGCGGCCCCGAGCGGGCGCCGAACCATCGGCCTGGCCGGCTCCGGGCTGTCGGTTTCCGGCCCTGTCGCACGGCGGCGCTCTCGGAACCACACTGGTCGGTGGGGCGCCCCGTCTGGGGCGCGTGCCCACGACGGAAGGACCGAGCCATGCCCACGGACACACATCCCGGCCCGCTGCGGGTTCTGGTTTTCGGCGCGGCGCTGCGGGCCGATTCGACCAACGCCCGTCTCGCCGCCCTCGTGGCCCGCCTCATCTCCGACACCGGTGCCACGGCTGACCTCGCCCCTATGCGCGACTTCGACATGCCCTTGTACGACGGCGACATGGAGACCGCCGGAGGACTGCCGCAAGGGGCCCTCGCCCTGCGCGACCGACTCGAGCAGAGCGACGCCTTCGTCATCTCCTCGCCGGAGTACAACGCCTCCGTGCCGGGAGTGCTGAAGAACGCGATCGACTGGGTCTCCCGTGTCCGGCCGCAGCCGTTCAAGACCAAGCACGCGATGCTCGTCTCCGCCTCGCCGTCCCTGATCGGCGGCAACCGCGGGCTGTGGACCCTGAGGATTCCCCTGGAGCACCTGGGTACCCGCGTCTACCCGGACATGTTCAGCCTGGCCAATAGCTACCAGGCCTTCGCCGAGGACGGAACGTTGACCGACCCGGGGCTGCAGCAACGTCTCACCGAGACCGTGACGGCTTTCCTCAGCCTCGTCGAAGCGGACGTGCGACACGTCTGCCTGGAACGCCGGTGGTACGAGTTCCTGGGAGACCGCACCGAGGCAGCCATCACCCAAAGGGCCGAGGCGTGATGCCGGGACGTCATGAGGCCCTACGCACGGGCTGTCGGCGCAGAAATTCACCACGCGACTTCTCATCCGTAGGCGCGTGCACCCCGACTGCACGTCAGGGGGACCAGCGCCTGAGGCCCCTGCCTCAGCCTCATTCATGGCAGAGGGGTCCTCAGCGGACCGCCGGTGTACGTGCCTGTTGATGTCACCCGCTGATGTCAGGGCCGCGGGCGCCACCCCGCAGGTGATCGTGTCACTCGGCAGGACCGGCGCGTTTGGCGGCCGACGAGGTCCCGTTCGTCGGCATGGATCGAACGGGACCTCGTGGCTTCCCAAGTGTGGTTCAGCTCGCTACGCGGTCTGCCGCGTGGGCGTTGTCGTCCTTGGCCTGGGCGCGGGTACCGGGAGCGACGCAGGCCAGGTCGATGGCTCTCGCCTCACGCCAACGAGCAGCGCGACGGCGGGCACGCCGTGGCGGCGGGCGGTGGTGATCAGGTCGGCGGACGTCTTTCGCTGCGCGGCTGATGGTCATGGCGGTGGTGTAGAAGAGCTGGCCCAGGAGGTCCATGGTTGCGAGTTTTCGCAGGTGGAGCACGGTGGCCAGGACTCGGTCGGCTGAGGTGAGCTTGGCTTTGGCACCTGCGCCAGGGGCCACCAGGCGCTCGTGACCTCGACGTGTGCGGAGTATTTGCTCGCGTTGAACCCCCATCGCTGGAGTCAACGCGTCGATGAGTTCGCTGAGCTGTCGGCGGGGCATCCCGGTCAGTTCTGGGTCCTGAGTGAATGCCGCGTGAGGCGAGTCGGTCGGTCCGCCAGGGCCTCGTCCGGTGTGCTGCCGGTGGTCGCCCCGTCCATCGGACGCTGGGGGTGGAGGGTGTAGTTCCAGTCGCCGTGGAAGCGATGGCGAGTGATGGGCAGGGCAGCGATCTCGTCGTCGCTAATGCGGATGCCGGTGGGGTACTCACCGAGCGCCCCCTCCTGGAATCCCATGGTATTTACCTCCCCGCCTCAACGGCCAGTTTCCGCAGAGCGGAAGACGTCGCCAGTTTCCTCGACCCCGACAGAATCAAGACCAAATCGACGAGTTGATTCCCGGCAAGCCCTAACTGATCGTTTCAGAATGAGTTCAGCTGAGGGTCTTGTGCTCAACGATCTTGGTCGGCAGGGTGTCCGGGGTGCGTGCTGATCTTGTTCCTGACGATCTGTGGGAGCGGGTGGCCCCGCTGCTGCCGGCCGCTCCCGAACGGCGCCGTCGCCACCCTGGGCGGCTGCGTGTTCCCGACCGAGTGGCGCTCGCGGGCGTCCTGTACGTGCTGCGGACCGGTGTGGCATGGCGCGATGTCCCTGCGGAGACCGTGGGCTGCTCAGGGGTGACGGCCTGGCGCCGGCTGCGGGACTGGACCGAGGGCCGGTGCTGACGGGGATCTCCCGGACGCCCGTGCAGCGGCGGGGCAGCGGATCGTTGGTGGCGGCGATGACGTGGCAGGCGTAGCCGTCGGCGGACGTGTCGGAAGCGGCGTCGATGAGCGTGTCGATGAGGCGGTGTCCGGTCGCCTGATCGACGGCTCCGAGGTCGGCGAGCGGCGAGTCGATGATGAGCAACGGCGGAACCCGGACCGAGGGGTCGGCGCGGCCGAGGTCGCGCAGGGCCGGCAGCGCCGCGACGTTGATGATGGCCCTGGGGCTTCCCATGACGGAGCTGTCCTGGAAGGTCTTGTCGGGGTTGTCGCGCTTTTCGACGCGGGTGGTGAAGTCGGCGGGGTCGATGTACGCGGTCTCGACGTCGGGGTTGATCTGCTTCAGCCGGGTGAGGAACAGTTCGGTCCAGCGGCCGACGATCTCCTTGCGGCGTACCTCGTGGGCGGTGAGGGCTGTGTCCCGGGCGGCCGCGGCCTTCTCGCTTTCCGCTTTGGCGTTGTCGATGATGATCTGCTGTTTGCCGAGGTAGTCGGATGAGTCCAGCCACTCCTTGAGCCGGGCGGCGTCCCGGCTCAAGCCGTGCGCTGCCTTCTCGGCCTGCTGGGCGGTGGAGCGGGTCGGCTGCAGGTGGTCCTGATCGTAGGTGTCACGGCTTGTCAGCGCGGCGGCAGCCGCGTCGCCGGCCCTGTCCGCCGCGGCGGTGGCGGTGGCCAGGGCGTCCTCCAGGCGACGCAGCTTCTGCTGCAGGTGCTCGGCCTTCGCCCGGGCAGTGGCGATCTTCCGTTCGTGGTGGCTGTCGCCGTCCGGGCACGACTGCCCGCACTGCTGGCACAGTCCCGCCTCGCGTTCGGGCAGGACGTGGCCGCAGCGGGTGCAGTCGCCGGGGAGCGGGGCGAGGAGTTCGCTGAGGGCGCCTTTGGCCCGGGCGTGTTCGGCGGTTGCGGACTGAAGCTTCTCGTGGGCGACAGTGGTCTGCTTTCCGGCCTTGCGGCGGTCGGCGTCGGCTGCCTTGTGCAGAGCGAGATGTCGGCTGCCGCAGACCGTCGTCCTCGCCGACGAGCTGTCGCGCGAGGCGATCACGGCCGGAATCCGGGCCGGGCACTCTACATCGCCGAGTCGTCCGCCGTCCCTCTGTCCTTCGGGGCCTCGGGCGGGCGCGGCCTGCGTGCGGGGATCGGTGAACGGCTGCGGGTGGACGGGGACGACACCTCGGTCACCGTACGGCTGGAGGTGACCGGGGCACCCGGCTGCACCGCGCACTTCGTCACCGACCAGGGCACGCTGTTCACGGCCACGCTGCCGGACTCGGGGACGGTCCAGTGGCGTACGACGCCGGTGTACGCGGCCTATGTGCGGGCCGAGGTCCGGCACCCGGCGACGGTGCCGGGGCTGCCGGGGGCTCTGGCGGCGCTCACCAATCCGGTGTTCCTGGAGGGTTGGGTCCGGCCCTTGGTGCCGCGACCGGTGAGGATCCCGCCGCGGGCCCGTCGGCGAGCCCGGTCGTGTGCACACAGAATCTGTCTTCCTCATGGAACGACGGAGACCCCGGACAAGCCTCGTCGTCCCAACGCGGCGGCGAGGCCAGGGCGATGTGCTGCCCGGCCCTGACTCGGCGCCTTGGACGATCGGTCGGCAGGAAATCGTGCGGAGGGCGATCGAGCCTCGCTCGAGGCGGGACGTGACATGAGTCACTGGGGCGAAGTGCATCGCAGCGAGGGGGCCAATGTCTTCTCTAGGTGTAGGGGGTTGGCCGGAACGGGAGACGGTGCAGATGGAGCAGGATCGAGCCAAGGGGTTCGACGCGTTCGTGGCGGCCCGCTGGTCGGCGCTGTTCCATCTCGCTCTCCTGCTCGTCGGAGGCGATCGGCACCGGGCCGAGGACCTGCTCCAGGAAGCCCTGGTCAAGCTCTGGTTCGTCTGGCCCAAGATCGCAGAGGAGGCCCCCGAGGCGTACATACGCAAGGTTTTGGCGCGCGCGGCGGCACGCTCGGCGCGACGACGCTGGTGGGGCGAGCGACCGGCCGAGCAACTGCCTGACCTGGCGGAGGTGGGTGACCTGTCCGCCTCCGTGGTGGAGCGCTCGCGGCTGGGAGCCGCGTTGGCCCAGTTGCCGCCGCGGCAGCGGGCCGCGGTGGTGCTGCGCTACTACCTCGACCTGCCCGAGAGGCAGGTCGCGGAGATGCTGGGGTGCCCGGTGGGCACCGCTCGATCCCATGCGTCTCGTGGCGTGGCGCGACTGCGTCGGATCCTGGCCGATGTCACCGAACCAGTGGGGTGAAGGGGAATCCATGGATCACTTCGAGCGGGAGCTGGCGCGCATGATGCGCGACGCCCAGGATCACACCCCCTTCGAGCCGAAGCATCAGAGCCGCCTCCGGTCCGGCGTGCGGGCCCGACGTTGTGCCCGCGCGGTGCGGAAGGCCGTCGGCTCCGTCCTGGCCGTCGCCGGACTCACCATGGGCCTTTTCCTGCTGCCCCACGAGCGAGTCGAGAACAGGCCGCAGGCTCCCCTCCCGGAGCCCGTGACGAGCCCGGCGTCCCCGCGTCCGAGCACGTCACTGACATCGGACGTGCCGCCGAGCCCGACCGGGACTGCGGGCGGGGCCACCACCATGCCCGCGGCCCCGCCCACGACAGGAGGTTCGGCAACGGCGCCCTCGGGCCCGACCACAACCGAGCCCGGGGCACCGTCGCCTTCCGACTCGGGAACGCTGAGCGCACCGCCGACACCGTAGAGCACCGCCACCCCTACGACGGTGGTGTCGTCGTCAGTGGGTTCGGCGGCCACCGGCTGGCGGAAGCCGCTCCGCCCCCCGCCACCGTCACCGCTGATCGCAGCGCTGCCGTACATGACTTCGGTCTGCCCTGTGCCAGAACACAAACCTGGATGAACCATGATAGAAGCAGGATCGGTCACCGTGAAGCACCCCTCTTCCTCCAAGGACGACTCACCGAACGACCCGACCGGCCGACTACCACTGCGCACACCCGTGTCGGCGCATCAGCGGGAACCCGTCCTGGACGTGGTCGTCCCGGTGTTCAACGAGGAGCGTGATCTGGAGCGAAGCGTACGGCGGCTGCACGCGCACCTGCGCGAGACCTTCCCCTACCCGTTCCGGATCACCGTCGCGGACAACGCCAGCACGGACGAGACTCCGCGGATCGCGGCCCGGCTGGCCGCCGAGCTGCCCGAGGCGCAGTGGCTGCGGCTGGCCGAGAAGGGACGGGGCCGGGCGCTGCACGCCGCGTGGTCGGACTCGCCGGCGCCGGTGCTGGCGTACCTGGATGTGGACCTGTCGACCGACCTGAGGGCACTACTGCCCCTCGTCGCCCCCCTGATCTCCGGCCACTCCGACATCGCCATCGGCACGCGCCTCGCACGCGGTTCACGGGTGGTACGCGGACCCAAGCGCGAGACCATCTCCCGCTGCTACAACGCCCTGCTGCGCTCCACGCTCGCCGTGGGCTTCTCCGACGCGCAGTGCGGTTTCAAAGCCGTACGGCGCGACGTCGCCGAACGGCTGCTGCCCCTGGTGAAGGACTCGGGGTGGTTCTTCGACACCGAGCTGCTGGTGATCGCCGAGCGGGCCGGGCTACGGATACACGAGGTGCCGGTCGACTGGGTGGACGACCCCGACAGCCGGGTCGACATCCTGTCCACGGCGCTGGCCGACCTGCGCGGCATCACCAGGATCGGCCGGGCACTGGCCTGCGGCACGCTCCCGTTGGCCGGGCTGCGCCGGAGAGCCGACGGCGACCGGCCGGGAAGCCCGGGCCTGGCCGGCCAACTGCTGCGCTTCGCCGCCGTGGGAACCCTGAGCACCGTCGGATACGTGCTGCTCTACGCCACGTTGCGCCCGGCGGCGGGACCGCAGGGCGCCAACGCGCTGGCACTGCTGATCTGCGCGGTCGCCAACACGGCCGCGAACCGGCGGCTCACCTTCGGACTGCGCGGCCGAGGCGGTGTGATGCGCCACCAGGCCAAGGGCTTGCTGGTCTTCGTGATCGGCCTCGTCATCACCAGTGGATCGCTCGCCGCGCTACATGACGTGGCGCCCCGCGCCGCGCGCCCCACCGAGGTCGGAGTGCTCGTCGCCGCCAACCTGGCGGCAACCCTCCTGCGGTTTCTGCTCTTCCGGGCCTGGGTGTTTCCTGCCCGCCGCCCCGGGACGGGAGCCACGGCAGCATGAACCACACGATGACGCCGACAGCCGGCCCCTGCATCAGCACCCCCGAATCCTCCGAGCGGGTCCCCGGCCCGGACCGCGGCCATGGGCCGCGCCTGCGCCATGCGGTTCGGCAGTACGGACCCGTACTCGCCCTGTACGGCGTACTGAAGCTCATCGGCTTCTGCGTCTTCATGCACCTGCTCGACTCCTCCGGTGACTTCCGGAAGAAGCACCCGCGCTTCGGCGGCGGCGCGCATGCCTGGGACGTACTGGCCTCCTGGGACGGCTGGTGGTACCAGCAGATCGCCTCACACGGCTACCACCCCGCGCTCGTCCCCGTCCCCGGAGCCACCGGGCTGATCACCCTCGAAGGCAACTCCGCGGCGTTCTTCCCCCTCTACCCCGCGGCGATGCGGCTGGTCTCCTCCTGCACGGGCCTCGGCCTGTACGGCGCCGGCATGCTGGTCTCGGTCGTCGCCTCGTTCGCCGCCTCCCTCGGCATCTACGCCGTCACCGCCAGGTTCGGCGGCAGGCGCGCCGGGTTGGCCGCGGCCGGACTGTGGGCCGTCTGGCCCGGCTCCGGCGTGGAGTGGTCGGTCTACTCGGATTCCCTCTACGTCGCCCTCGCCGTCTGGGCCTGCCACGCCGTCATGAGCGACCGCTGGCTCACCGCGGGAGTCCTCACCTTCGCTGCCGGCCTCAACCGGCCCACCGCCGTCGCCCTCATCGCCGCCCTCACCGTCGCCGCGCTGCTGACACTCCATCGTCGCCGAGAAGACCACGCACGCCCGTGGACCGCGGTACTCATTGCGCCGCTCGGGCTCATCGGCTACCTGCTCTGGGTCGGCAATCGGATGGGCGACCTCGGCGGCTACTTCAAACTCCAGGAGGGCGCCTGGGCTCACACCTTCGACTACGGCAAGCAGACCCTCGACGTCTTCACCTCCATAGCGGTGGGCCGCTTCGACTACCTCTTCGCATACCCCTTCGAGGACACCATCGGCGCGCTGACCGTCCTGCTGGGCGTGCTTCTGATCCCTCTCCTGTTCCACCTGCGTCTCCCAGCCGTCCTGACCGTCTACACGGTCTTGACCTTCGCCCTGGTCCTGGGCAGCCAGCAGATATTCGGCAACGTCTCCCGCTACCTTCTCCCGGCCTTCCCCCTCTTCATTCCCCTCGCCGTCCAACTGCGCAATATCCGTCTGCCCATGCTGTTCGCGTTGCTCGGCATCGCGGCGGTCGCGTCGGGTTCGTACGCGGGATACGTACTCTTCGAACTGGGGGTCCCTTAGACCTACGCGGGGGTGGTCTCTTCGGGGCTGGCGGTGCGAGAGTGCGAAGCCGTCGCGTACAGGCCCGTCGTCGCACGACCGAGAGGCCTGCGACCACCGCGCCCGGCACCAGCCGCCGGCCCTGCGGCCATCACCACGCCGGTCAGCAGCGGCCGCCCGGAGGACTGCGCAGCTGGGCCGGCAGGCCCCGCCCGGCCTTCGAGGTGTCCGGTTCCCCGCCGCCCTTGCCGCGCCGCATCGCATGCCCCCTCCGACATGCCTCGACATCAAGAGATCAATGAATCAAGGGGGAGAATGCCGGGAGAGCCGTCTCGATGCCAAGATACTTGACGTCGACATACCTCGCGTTCGCGCGGGCACACCCCGTCCCTGTGCGCTTCACGGCCGGGAGCGTCACAGTGGAAGGGGGACACCGGGTGGGCCTGCCGGAGGAGGTATCCGGATGGATGTGACCGGCGAAAACGACGACCGGCTCCGGGACTACCGCAGCGAACGGCGCTTCGACGCGACCGCGGAGCCGCGCGGCGACGGGGAGCGGCCGGGTGCGGCGCCCTGTTTCGTCGTACAGATCCACCAGGCGCGGCGCATGCACTTCGACTTCCGGCTGGAGGTCGGCGGCGTACTGAAGTCATGGGCGGTGCCGCGCGGACCCTCGGAGAACCCGCGCGAGAGGCGGCTGGCCGTCCCCACGGAGGACCACCCGCTGGAGTACCGCACGTTCGAGGGAGTCATCGCGAAGGGCGAGTACGGCGGCGGCACGGTGATCGTCTGGGACCAGGGCACCTACCGGCCGCTCAGCCACGACCGCTGGGGCGCACCCGTGCCGTTCGAGCAGTCCCTGGAGGACGGGCACGCGACCTTCTGGCTCGACGGCACCAAGCTGCACGGCGAGTTCGCCCTCACCCGCTTCAAGGGAGGCGGTGACGGCGGCGCCCCGGGCGAGGAGATATGGCTGCTGATCAAGGCCAAGGACGGGCGCGCCCCCCATGACGGGCCGGACACACCGGACCCGTTCCGGGCACGTTCGGCCCGTACGGGGCGCACCCTGCAGCAGGTCGCCGCCGAGGAAGGGGGCGGAGCTTCGTGACCGCCCGCAGGACCGTGGAGGTCCTTCTCAGCCGCTACGGCACCACCTACGCCGCAGAGGCCGGTATCAGGCTGCGGAACACACCGCAGCCTCTGTACCAACTCCTCGTGCTCTGCGATCTGTTGAGCGCCCGCATCCGGGCATCCGTGGCGGTGGCGGCGGCACGCGCGCTGTTCACCCACGGCATGCGGTCCCCGGACCGGATGATCGGGACGACATGGCAGCAGCGCGTCGACGCACTGGGCGAGGGCGGCTACCGGCGCTACGACGAACGCACCGCCACCCAGCTCGGCGACGGGGCAGAGCTCCTGCTGGTCGAGTACGGGGGCGATCTGCGGCGGCTGCGCAAGGAGGCCGACGGCGACCTGGACATCCTGCGGTCCGGGCTGCGCAGAACCCCGGGCATGGGCCCGGCAGGTGCGGACATCTTCGTACGCGAGGTGCAGGCCGTGTGGCCGGAGGCGGCACCGTTCCTGGACGGAATGGCTCTCCAGGGCGCCGAGAAGCTGGGGCTGCCCGCCTCGCCGGCGAAGCTCGCACGACTGGCGGAGCAGGCCGACGACCGCGGGCCCGCCGTGCTCGCGGCGGCCCTGGTGCGCGCCGCGCTGGACAAGCACGTCGTGGACGACGTCGCGGCGCGGGCCTGAGGGAGCGGCCCGCCGCCCCGGCCCGCTGCACGCCCGCTGCGGCCCTCCGGCTCAGAAACGCCGGCCGGGCACGCTTCTCCGGCTTGTCGATCTCCGGGACGAGTTCGAAGCCCGCCCGGACCATCCGCGCGACGGCCTTCTCGTTGCGGGCGTCCGGCTCGACGACGACCCGCAGGTGCGCCGGGTCGCTGAGGACGTAGCCGATGAGCACCGAGAGCAGGGCGGCCGTGAAGTCGCGTTCGGCGGTGGCGCCCGGACCGACCAGGAGGTGGACGCCGAAGTCGCCGGGCCGGACGTCGTAGCAGTCGGCCAGCGGGTCGGCGGCCGGTTCGTACGTACGGAAGAGGGCGACCGGAACACCGTCGCGCAGGGCCAGAAAGGCATGGTGCGTGGTGAGCGAGTCCAGGGACTCGTAGGTCTCCAGACCTCTTCACGGCTCGCGTCGCCCATGCCCCAGAAGCGGGCGCGCTCCTCGGTGACCCAGCCGTGGATCAGGTCGAGGTCCGCGGCGGGGTCCACGGGGACGAGGCGGACGGCCCCGAAGCCGGGGGCCTCCTGCTCGTGGACGGGTGTGCGCACCGCGCTCGCCTGCCCGCCCTCCCGGTGCGGGGGGACAACAGTGCGCCGGGCGACCGTGTTCGCCACGTCAGCGCCGTGGTCGCTGCGGATCATGTGCAGGCACAGATCGATGCCGGCGGCGCCCCCTGCCGAGGTCAGCACGCCCCGGTCGTCCGTGTAGAGCACGTCCGGGTCGACGCCGATCTCCGGGTACAACGTCCGCAGCTCGTCGCACGACTTCCAGTGTGTCGTCGCACGCCGCCCCGCCAGCAGTCCGGCTGCCGCCAGCACAAACGACCCGGTGCAGATCGAACCCACCCGCGCTCCAACCGGGATCCGCTCCAGGGCCGACGCACCGGCTCGGCCAGCCGCCCGCGCTCTTGCGGTTCGTAGTCCTCCACGGCCGCTGGCACGAGCATTGTGTCGGCGCTCTCCAACGCCTCAGGGCCATCTGACACGTTCACGGTGAAGTCGGCGTCCGTGGTCAGTTCACCGGGTTGCGGCGCACAGGTCACCACCGAGCACAACGGCCGGCCGTCGTCTCCGAGCGCCGTCCCGAACAGCCGGTGGACGATACCCTGCCAGTAGGTTCCGGTCCTGGACTTGTCGTTATGTGCCCGCCGGTTCGGCGGCCCGTTCGTCGTGTTCGCGGAGCATCTGCATGACGGTGGCGGGTGAGGGGTGTTGTCCCTTCTTCTTGCCGGTGGTGATGATGAGCCGCTTGGCAATGTCGCGCAGGCTCATCTCCTGGTCGCGCAGGTGGAGGGCCATGGAGAGCATGGAGTCGTCGGTGACGCCGGCGCCGCCGATGGTCTTGCCGCGCTTGCGGGCGGACTCGTGGCCTTCGAGGGTGCGGTCGCGGATGTACTCGCGCTCCATGCCGGACATGGCGGCCAGCACGGTGAAGACGATGCCGGAGGGGGCGTGCGAGCCCTTCAGCTCCCCGGTGAGGAACTCCAGGCCGACGTCGTTGGCCTTCAGCTCTTCGGCGAGCATGGCGAGTTCGATGCCGCGGCCGAGCCGTTTGTGTTCGTGGACGACGAGGGCGACGGCGACGCCGGAGGAGCGGATCTCCCCGGCGAGCTTGACGGCGGCTTCCAGCTCGGGGCGCCTGGTGGCGCGGGTGGAGATCTTCTCGGAGAAGACCCGGGTGACCCCGGCCTCGGTGAGGGAGTCCAGTTGCGCGTCCAGGGACTGCCGCGCGGTCGAGGCGCGGGCGTACCCGAGCCGGACGTGGCCGACCGGTTCGGCGCTGGCGCTCGCGGACCGGGGCAGCTCGGTCCAGACCGAGCCGGGCTTGCGTACGGCGGGTGTCGGCGCGCTGAGGACCTTGGCGAGTTGGGGCACCAGGCGGAAGCGGGCGGTGTGGTATTGGATGGCCACCTTGCCCTTGCCGGTCCGGCACGGGGAGCCCGCGGGGGCGGCGCAGGTGGACATCGGACAGGGGTGCGCTTCCACGCGCTTGAAGTCGTCGCTCACGAGCACCGACTGTTTCATGAGCGACCACCTATGAAACGCCCATGGATACGCTTCACCGGTCCACCCTGCCGTCTGCAGTCGCGCTCGGAGAAGGAAGTATCAGGTTCGTCGGCTGCTCTACGGCTGCCCCGGTCGCAGGTCGAGGGTGACGACCGCGCCGGTGTCGTCGTTCGCGAGGGTCAGCCGGGCGCCGATCACCTGGGCGTGGCCGGCCGCGATGGTCAGGCCCAGGCCGTGTCCGTGGCCGCGTTCGGTGGCGCCGGTGCGGAATCGCTGCGGGCCTTCGGCGAGCAGCTCCGCAGGGAAGCCGGGGCCGTGGTCACGGACGGCGACGGTGGCGTCCTCGACCGTGATCTCGACCGGCGGGCCGCCGTGGACATGTGCGTTGACGACCAGGTTGGTGACGATGCGGTCGAGGCGGCGGGGGTCGGTCTCGACGACCGGGTGACCGGTGGCGGCGATCCGGGGGGCGAGCCCCGTGCGCCGTACGGACTCCTCGACCAGCTCGTCCAGCGGCACCGGCTGCAGCTCTGCCCGCTCCGCGCCCGCGTCGAGGCGAGAGATCTCCAGCAGGTCGTCGACCAGGGCGTGCAGCACCTTCACCCGGTCCCGTACGAGATCGGTGGCCTCGCTCTCCGGGAGCAGTGTGGCGGAGGTGACCAACCCCGCGAGCGGGGTGCGCAGTTCGTGGGCGACGTCGGCGGTGAAGCGCTGCTCGGTGTGGAGGCGGCCCTGGAGCGCGTCGGCCATGTGGTTGACGGCCGAGGAGATCTCGCTGATCTCGTCGTGCCCCCGGCCGGTGGTCCGCGCGTCGAGGTCGCCGTGGCGAATGCGGCGGGCGGTGCCTGCGACCTGGCGCAGCCTGCGCACCACCAGTTCGGCGGCGAGCAGGGTGAGGGGGACGACGGCGGCGAGGGTGGCGAGCGCCGCGTACCGCATGTGCCGGTCGAGGGCCTGGCGGCTGTACAGGTCGGAGATCATGTTGACGCTGACGGCGATCGGGGTGCCGTCGACCTCCGTGGCCGCCCACATGGACGGGCCGTGGGCCGGCTTGCTGGTGTCGTACCAAGTGACCGGCGCCGGTCCGGCGGCGAGCAGGTCGAGGAGATGGCCCGGTACCTCGTCGCCGGTGCGGTACCCGGGCTGCGGCGAACTGCTGGGCCGGGCGCCGCTGAACTCGGCCTTGGCGGCGTCCAGTTCGCGCAGGGCGTCGGCCCGCCCGATGCTCATCGAGCGGGTCTCGGTGGTGCGGTGGACCAGGAGGCCGATGCCCAGGGCCATCGCGCAGGCCGCGGCGGCGACCCCTGCGGCGATCTTCCAGCGCAGGGATCTCGGGTCGGCCAGGCGCCACAGGGACCGGCCGGTGTCGCCGGGTGGGGGCGCAGGGTCCATCATTCGCTCACGTTCTCTCTCGGCCCGCCTGGCGCTCAGCGGCGGAACTTGTAGCCGAAGCCGCGCACGGTCTCGATGTGGTCGGCGCCGATCTTCTTGCGCAGCCGCTGCACCGCCAGGTCGACGACCCGGATGTCGCCGTCCCAGCCGTAGTCCCACACCTTGCGCAGCAGGGTCGCGCGCTGCAGGGCGATGCCGGGTACGGCCACGAATTCCAGGAGCAGCCGCAGTTCGGTGGGAGTCAGTGCGAGCGGCCTGCCGTCCTTGCGGACCTCGAGGCCGCGGGTGTCGACGGTCAGGTCCCGGAAGGCGAGCAGACCCGTGCCGTCGCCGGTGGCGGGATCGGGCTCGACGGGAGCCGTGAAGGTGGCGCGGCGCAGCAGGGTGCGGATGCGGGCCAGCAGCACAGTGGTGTCGACCGGTTTGACGACGTAGTCGTCGGCGCCCGCCTCCAGACCCGCGACCACGTCCAGGGAGTCGCCGCGGGCCGACATCATCAGGACCGGGGTCTGGCTGGTCTCGCGGACCTTGCGGCACAGCCCGATTCCGTCGAGGTGCGGCAGCATGATGTCGAGGAGCAGTAGGTCGTGCTCCGTCTCCCGGAACATCTCCAGGCCGGTCAGGCCGTCGGGGGCGGCCGAGACCCGGTAGCCGTAGCGCTCCAGGGACAGGCCCACGGACCTGCGGATTGTGTCGTCGTCCTCGACGAGGAGGATGTGCACGGGGGCGGGCTGGTCGCGCATGTGGTCGCCTGAGGTCGATTCGTGAGCGTCTGCCGGCGTCTGCCGGTGTCTGTCGATGTCCGTCTTGGGGGCCGTGCTGCTGGTCCTGACAGTATCTGCCGACCCGGCGCCGCCGTGTCCGCCATCCCGTCCCGCCCGCCGCTCGCCTTCCTTCACAGCCGCAGGGAGGCCGCGACCGGCAGATGGTCGCTCCCCGTGCGGGGCAGCGTCCACGCGGAGACCGGGGTGACGCCCTTCACCAGGATCTGGTCGATCCTGACCACCGGGAACGACGCGGGCCAGCTGAACCCGAAGCCTGCCCCGGCCTCGTCCTGCGCCGAGCGGAGCCCCGCGGTGACCGGGCCGAGGGCGGTGTCGTCGGTGGTGCCGTTGAAGTCGCCGACCACGACGACCCGGTGCAGCGGCTCGGCGCGTACGGCGTTGGCGAGCTTGGCGGCCGCGTCGTTGCGGCGCGCGGTGTTGAAGCCCTTGGTGAGACTGGCCCGCACCGAGGCGAGGTGCGCGGTGTACACGGCGAGCGGCCCCTTCGGAGTGTCGACCGTG
The DNA here is from genome assembly GCF_036226405.1 of Streptomyces sp. NBC_01260. Taxonomy (NCBI): domain Bacteria; kingdom Bacillati; phylum Actinomycetota; class Actinomycetes; order Kitasatosporales; family Streptomycetaceae; genus Streptomyces; species Streptomyces sp. NBC_01260. The sequence continues at coordinate 9,023,638 of NZ_CP108464.1, forward strand.
GCCCGCAGGGCGCGGGTCCACGGCATGATCTCGACAGGCCGCACATCCCGCAGCGGATAGGTGCTCCACAGCCCGACCGTGCCCTGCACCGAATGGTACGGATAGGAATCCGCCAGCGCCCGTTCGTACGCGGGGGCCGTGCGCGGCGACAGCTCCTCCAGGGCGATCACCTGGGCGCCGGAAGCGGCGAGGGAGCGGGTGGTGCCCACCGGGTCGGGGTTCCCGTCGTGCACGTTGTGACTGACGACGGTGAGGTCCCCGCCCGCCGCGCCGTCCCCGCGCCTATCGACGAGCACCACGCCGAACAGGGAGCACCAGACCACGGCCGGGACCAGGACGGCTACGGCGGCGACCACCGACTGCCGCACGGCGGCCAGGGCGAGAAGCGCAAGCACGCCCACTCCCGACCAGGGCAGGAACGTCTGCATTAGGCTCCCGAAGCTGCCCATCGCGGCGGGCAGCCAGGCGGCGACGACCATGCCGATGCCGCAGAGGACGACCGCGGTGGCGAGGAGGCGGCCGCGCCGGAGCAGCCGGGGCGTGGTGCGGGGCGGCCGTGGGGCGCCGTCGCCCGGGGAGTTGCCGGTGCGGTCGGTCGTCGCGGCGCTCAGCCCTTTGGGGCCCATGACCGTGATCACGTCCGGTCCCCCTGTTCGCCGAGCGCCGCCGGGAGTTCCTTCTGCACGGCGTCTATCAGCGCACCGCTCTTCTCGAAGGCTGCTTCGAGTCCCTCGGCGGGCGTGGTCCCGGCCCGCTGGCCGAGCACCACCCCGAGCACGAAGTGGCGCTTGCCGCCGGTACCCGCCTCGGCGGCCCACATCAGAGCTCCGCCCGCCGGGGTGCTCGACCCCGTCTTGAGGCCGACGACACCGGGCCGGTCGAGGAGCCGGTTGGTGTTGACGACCGGGTCGGGTTCGCCCGGCACGGTCGTGCTCCGCATGGCGACGACGGCGCGCAACGTCGGATCCTTCATGGTCTGCCGGGCCAGCTTGAGCTGGTCGTCGGCGGTGCTCCTGGTGGTGGCCTCGAGCCCGCTCGCACCTGTGTACGTGGTGCGGTGCATCCCGAGGTCGCGCGCGGCCCGGTTCATCTTGGCCACGAACGCCTGCTGGCTGCCCGCGTCCCAACGGGCCAGCAGCCGGGCCACGTTGTTGCCCGACGGGAGCAGCAGAAGCTCCAGCATCCGGCGCTCGGAGAGCCGCTGGCCCTCGCGCAGCGGTGCGGTGGACTCGGTCAGCGAGTGCGACTCCTGCGCGGCGGCCGCGTCCACCGCGACGGCGGGGCCTTGCTCGCCGTCGGCCAGCGGATGCTCCTTGAGGATCACGTACGCCGTCATCACCTTGGTGACGCTGGCGATCGGCAGCGGACGCTGCCCGGCGGTGGCGCCCAGCTTGCCGAGCCCCTCCACCTCGATGCTCGCCTGTCCCTCGTCGGGCCACGGCAGATCAAGCCGGTCGGCGACCGCTGCCCGCGCGTCCGCCGAGGCCACGGCGTCACCACTCGCCTGACCGAATGCGTTCGGGCCGTCGCCCCGCAAGCCGATCCATCCACCGGCCGCGGCGCCAACCAGAACCACAGCAGCCGCGCACACCGTCCAAGTCCGCATCAGGCCAGTCCAGGCCGCGTGTGTCCGTAGGTCAGTCACCAGCAATCCCCTCTTCAAGTCGAGCTGCACGCGGTGCCCGCGCACGTCTCAAGCCTTGGTGAGGACCACATCCAGGCGATCAGGACGGTGCGTCCAGAAACGCTCAGAATTATGTCAACGGCGTATCAGCCTCCCTGGTCAGAAGGTACGGGCCGTCCTCGGCCCTGGATGGAACGCCCGCTTCGTCACTGGATTCGATCGGTCGGCGGCGTCCGCTGGCCTGCGGGGATGGGCGCGGCTGAGGCTGGCCTGAGGTTGAGGCGCTTGTTCATGTCGAGGCGGAAGGTGCCGTACGGGTTGATGTTGGACCAGAACAGCGCGGTCAGTCCGCGCCGGTCCTCGCCGCTCAGCTTCTTCTCCCACACGGGTTCGGCCAGGACCTGCTGCACCAGCAGGGTGTCGACGTGCACGAGCGCGGACTGGAGCAGGTGCAGGGGGGCATGGAGGTCTCGGCGTGCTCCTTGTCGGGGCCGGTCAGGGCGCCGTCCTTGCCGTAGCGGAGCACGGTGTTCGCGCTGTTCCAGTTCTCCACGACCTGGAGGCCGCCGTGGATCTCGCGGCGCAGACCGGGGCTGGCCAGGTAGTCGCAGGCGAAGACCGTGCGGACCGCGCGCCCGAGCTCTTCGAGCGCGGCGTAGGTGGGGTGCTTGGGGCCGCCGCGGGTGAAGCGTCGCAGCGCCTGCTCGGCCTCCGCTGTGCCGAGGCGTAGGGCTGTCGCGTACTTGATCATCTGGCCGTACTGCTGGGCGATGAGGTCCCGGCGGATCGGCCGCGTCAGCGAGGCCCCGAGGGCGGGCCAGCCGGGCGGGGCGTCGTCCGGGCGGTACAGGCGGATGCTGCCGATGTGCTTCGGCCGCGGCAGCAGCCGGAAGCTGAGCAGCTCCGTGAAGGCGAACCCGACGACGCTCGCACCGTGGGTGTCGACGTAGTTCGACTCGATCTCGGCATCCGTGCAGTGCTGCAGCAGGCCCGCGATCATCGCCGCAACCTCGGACGACGAACAGGACTTGAGCTGGGAGTAGATACAGACGTTCTTCCGCTCGACGTGCCAGAACACCATCACGCCGTTGCCGCCGTAGCGGGCGTGGTACTCGGTCATGAAGTTTGAGGACCAGGACCCAAACTTCCGAGTCCGACGCGCATGCGGTCCCGGAGCCCCACCAGGCGGCGTCCCGAGCGGCGAACGTGCCGTTGACCAGCCTGGACCGCCGAGCAGCTGCGCCACATGCAGGACGCCTTCACGAAGGCCGGCGACGGAGCCCGCGCGAGGACGAAGAAATACACCGACCCCGAGGACGCCCCCGCACCCGCCCGGCGCGCGAGGACGACCAGCGCGCGCACGCCCCCAGCAGCCCGGCCCGCACCGCGGACCGGAGGCCGGCCACTGAGCGCACCCGGTGCGGTCCACTCGATCGGGCCGGTGCGCACCGGAGATGTCCGGCAGGCGTTGTCACGTTGGTGGGGTGTTGAGCGATTGAGGGCGCGTCAGGGGCGTGTAGGGGTCGGGCGGGGGCCTGGGTCACGCTGTGGTGGGCGGGGCGGCGGCGCCGGTGATCTGGTCCCAGATCACGAAGCGGGTGGTCATCTCGGCGCGGTATTCGGTGGCGGTCATCAGGTGGCGGCGGGGCCGGAAGTGGGGTGAGATGCCGCTGAACGCGGCCAGGAACCGCTGGGCTCCGCCGACGCTACGGAAGCCCTTCATGGCGCGTTCGCGCTGCCGGGTGGGCTGATGGCTGTTCTCGGCCTGGTTGTTCAGGCGCTTGTGGGAGCGGTGCTTGAGCGAGGGCCGGACCTCGCGGTGGGCCGCGCCGTAGGAGCGGAGCTTGTCGGTGACCACCACCCGCGGCACCGAACACGTCTTCTTCATAAGGCGGCGGAAGAAACGCCTGGCTGCGGCTGTGTGCCGGCGGTCCTGCAGGAGGATGCCGAACACGTTGCCGTCGGCGTCGACGGCCCGACAGAGCTACTTCTGCTCTCCGTTGATTTTGATGAAGACCTCGTCCAGATGCCCTTGTCGCCGGGGCGGGGTCGCCGGCGACGCAGGTCGTTGGAGTGGGCCTGGCCGAACTTCGCGCACCAGCGGCGGACGGTCTCGTGGGAGACGAGCACACCGCGCTCGAGCATCAGTTCCTCGACCTCGCGGAAGCTGAGCGGGAGGCGGAAGTGCAGCCACACGCAGTGCGCGATGACCTCGACCGGGTGCCGGTGCCCCTTGTACGACGGCAGCGCGGACGACACGAGCGAACCCCTCCCCAGAACGACCAACTCCAAGATCATCCCAGGCCGGTCAGCCAACGTGACAACGCCCCCGCGGGAGCTCAAGGGTGTACGCCGGCAGTAACCCTCGCGGTGCGCCAGGGCACAGAAAGGGGTGGTCCACATGAACGTCCCCTTCCGATCTTCCCTGATACATCGGACAACTTGATGGCGGGCGAAGATCGCTGATCCAGCGCAGAAGAGGGAGTTGGGACTCTCTGCGTCAACTGAACTCGCTGTAGTAGAGCGTGTTTGGCCGGATCCCTTGACACTTGGATGAAGCGGATAGCAGAGTTCCGCCCGGTCGTGAATTCATCGATACATCCGATGAAAGATGGTCGCGGCAGACGTTTCTGCTGGATAGTTCGCCCCTACCATGTCAGGGAGTCAGACGTGCACCGCAGTTCAGACGGCAGACCAGGAAGCAGAGCCACCCGGAAACGGCGGCTTGCGACGGCGGCGGTCCTCGCCTCGGTGACCGTGGGCGCGGTCCCCGCGCTCACCGCGGGCACCGCGGCGGCGGCCCACGCCCCTTCGGACAGGAACATCTACGTATCGGCGTCCGGCAGCGACCGGAACACCGGACAGTCGACCAGCAAACCCCTGCTGACCCTGGCGGCCGCGCAGGTCTCCGCGAGGGAGGCCTCCAGGGCAGGCCACCCTGTTCATGTGTGGGTCCGCGGCGGCACCTACCACCTCGCCGCCACCATGAAGTTCAGCGCCGCGGACTCGGGCAGCGCGTCCGCCCCGGTGACCTACTCCTCCTACCCCGGAGAGCGAGCCGTGCTCAGCGGGGGCCGCAGGGTGACGGCCAGATGGAAGGCCGACCAGCACAACAGCGCGATCCGGGTGGCGGACATCGGTGCGCACCGGAAGATCGACGGGCTGTTCGTGGGCGGCGCCAGGCAGGTGCTCGCCCGCTACCCCAATTTCGACCCGGACACGGCCGTGCTCAACGGCTCGACCACCATGGCCATCCTCAACTCCCGTTCCGTGCAGTGGAAGAACCCGTCCACCGGCGACATCCGCGGCCTGCACTCCTCCCACTGGGGAGGCAACGACTACACGATCACCGGGCGCGACGGGTCCGGACTCACGCTGAAGTGGGTCGGCGACAACAACCGGGGCGGCGACGTGGACACCGCGCACGTTGTCGCGGAGGGCGTGTTCGAGGAACTCGACGCACCCGGGGAGTGGTTCTACGACAAGGACGCCGGGAAGCTGTACGTGATCCCGTCGGCCGGCACCGATCTGTCGAAGTCCACGGTGGACACCGCCGAACTGGACGAACTCGTCCGGGTCGAGGGCGCGTCCGCTTCCCGCCCCGTCCATGACCTCACCTTCGACGGCTTCACCTACACCGCGACGCACCGGACTCTCTTCGACACCCCGTACGAGCCACTGCAGCTCGGTGACTGGGCGGTGGCGCGGGCCGGGGCCGTCCACATCAAGAACGCCAGAAACATCACTGTCTCCCGCTCCTCCTTCGCCCAGGTCGGCGGCAACGGTGTCTTCATCGACGGCTACAACAAGGGCGACGCCGTCACCGGGAACAGCTTCACCGGGTCCGGCGCGAGCGACGTACAGGTGGTGGGCTCCACCCAGGCCGTACGGAACCCCTCGACCTGGGCGCACATGGTCGATCCGCCCACGGACCTGGCCCCCGGCCCCAGGACCGACGACTACCCCCGCGACATCGACGTCAGCCACAACAGCATGGCGGACATGGGACGGTTCGAGAAGCAGAGCGCCGGTGTCAACATCTCGATGAGCAGCCGGGTCACCGTCGCCCACAACACCATCCACGGCAGCCCGCGGTCCTGCGTCAACGTCAACGACGGCACCTGGGGCGGCCACCGGATCCAGGACAACGACATCTTCGACTGCGTGAAGGAGACGTCGGACCACGGGCCGGTCAACGCCTGGGGCCGGGACAGGTACTGGCCCATCGCCGGGCCCGGCATCAACCCCAGCGCGGAGTCCGACGCCCTGCAGAAGAGCTACTCGCAGCTCGACGTTGTCCAGCCGATCACCATCAGCAACAACCGGATCTGGCACAACAGCGAGTGGGCGGTCGACCTGGACGACGGTTCGAGCAACTACGTCGTGAAGAACAACCTGCTGCTGGGCGCGGGCATCAAGCTGCGCGACGGGTTCAACCGGACCGTCACGAACAACATCGTCGTGGGCGGCTCCGTCTACGAGCAGATCTCGCACCGCGACAACGGCGACGCCATCAGCAGGAACATCATCCTGGCGGACTCGCCCTACTCGCTCACCGGCAGCGATCCCGCCGCCGCCAAGTACACCGCGGACAAGAACCTGTTCTGGGACAACGGCCGGCCGGTCGCCCTGCCCAGTGTCTGGCGCACCAGCGGCCTGGACACCCACTCGGTGACCGCGGACCCGCGGTTCGCCGGGGGATCGCCGTGGGACTCGCCCGGCATGACGGACTACACGCCGGCCGCGGACTCACCCGCCAAGGCCCTGGGGTTCGTCAGCTTCCCGATGAACCGGTTCGGCACCGGGAGGCCGGGAGAGGCGACATCCCCCGCGGTCGGCTGGCCTGCCGCCCCGGAACCCGACACCGTGATCGAGACCCAGCCCGAGCCGCTGATGGGCGCCACCGCCCGTCAGGTCTACGACAAGGCCACCCAGTCGGCCGTCGGACTCGGTGACTTCGACGGGCTCTACCTCCAGGGCGTACCGTCCACCTCGTACGCCTACGAGCAGGGGCTGCGTCCCCTCGACGTGATCCGGTCCGTGAACGGGACCGGTGTAACGGACCGTGGCAGCTTCTGGACCGTCTACAATAAGCTCGCCCCTGGCAGCGCCGTCACCCTGAGCGTCTGGCGTGCGCAGGCAGCCACCACCGTCAGCCTCGTCAAGCCCACCGGGCCGCAGCAGTACAACAACACCGCGGGCGTGACATACACCGGGACCGGCTGGGGATGGCGCGGTGCCACGGCCGGCGGCCAGGACTCGTTTCAGAACGACATCGACGCCACCACCACCATCGGCGAGTCCTTCACCATCACCTTCAACGGCACCGGAGCGGACTTCCTCACCGAGCTGAACTCGGACGAGGGAACGATCGACATCGCCGTCGACGGCGTCCACCGGGAGACGGTCGACGCCACGAGCGGCTCCCGTCAGTACCAGCAGAAGCTCTACTCGGTCAGCGGTCTCCCGGCCGGGGTGCACACCCTCACAGGAACGATGAAGACCGGGCAGTACATGATCGTGGACGGCTTCATCGTGCGGAGCTGACGTACGGGTCACCCCCTCCGCCCGCACATCCCCGCGCTGCCGGCCGGACCGGAACACGTCCGCCCGGCAGCGCTCCGTTCCCGGTTCCCGGAACTCAGCCGGAGGCCCGGACGGCGAGGCGATTCACCTTCGGATGGGCGAACTGGGTCCAAGCCGTCGGGTCATGCCCCGAGCCACAGCCGGATTGCCGCCACAGCCGACGCTCTACCGGGGATCACACGATGACCGCTCAGTAGCCCCTCACCTACGAGGCACCTGTCGAACGGCTCTCCGCGCCGGTTCCCGTTCTGGGCATCATCGAGTCATCATCGACGGGACACGCATCGAAGGACAGCCGTTCGAGTCTCACAGCTCGCAGTCCTGGGGAATGATGATGCCCGCTCGGGCGCAGGAGGCTCAGAACGGTCAGCAGCCTGTGCCAGTGCCCGCAATGCCTGACCCCATCCTCCGGAACGGGCAGCAGCGATTTCTCACGGCGACCAGTGCGGCTGCGCGGGGTCTCGCTCAAGATTGAGTGAGAACGCTCGACCTTGGCTGAGACGGACCATGGTGCAACCTGTCGGACAGCCCTTAGCTGCCTAGGCGCTGCGGCTCAGCTGGCCATCTCAGTTTCACGCGTGGAAGTGACCAGGAGGCCTCCCTCCGGTTCCTGGCCGCGTTCAGCGGCATCTCAACCCACTTCCGACCCCGCCGCCACCTGATGACCGCCACCGAATACCGCGCCGAGATAACCACTCGCTTCGCGATCTGGGACCAGATCACCGCCCCGCCCCGCCCACCACAGGGTGACCCAGGCCCCCGCCCGACCCCTACACGCCCCTGACGCGCCCTCAATCGCTCAACACCCCACCAACGTGACAACGCCCACGAGCTCGATCGCGTGCCGCTTGTACTCGTCCGAGTACCGCTTCGTGTTTCGAGGGGGCGATGCCGTGCAGGACGGTGTGGACGGAGACGGTTTTGCCCGCGCCTGGCCCATCCCTGCCTGTGCCGCTGCCGGAGCGCAGCGCAGGATTGTTCACTGCTCAGCGTTTGCGTTGCCGGGCTCGGCTGGTGCTGTGGGGCTGCTTGCGGCCAGAGGCAGGGCGCGTCTGTGCTGTCGTCGGTTCAGGCTGCAGGCGGACGGAGACAAGCCCTCCGGCAAGGAGCCCGCTAGTGCAGCGCCCGGCGAGGTTCCCATAGACGGGGTCGGAGGACAGGAACAACAGGGCATGGCAACGGGCGAGGGTGAATTCGTCGCGGAGCGTCGGATCCTGCTCGAACAAGGGGAGGCCGACAGCCATGATGGCGGCAGCCTCGTCCTGTTGCTGTCGATGGAGGGTATCGCTTGCGACGCCCGCGAGGCGTGGGATCAGCCCGGCATAGATCCGCTCCCAGACGCTTCCGGGATCGTGCGGGTCGGTGAACATCTTGTCGGTGAGCTGCCGTATCAGCTCCATCACCGTGGAAGAGTCGCCCTCCTCCGCCATGGCCTTCCAGCCGGCATACGCCACGCGCAGGAGAGTGAAACGAGCCACATCAGTGGGTGTCTCGAACACGGGATGCTGGAGGACACCGGTCTCCTCCAGCAGTCGGCCGAGGCTCTGGCCAGGGTGGATCGGGAAGCTGGTGCGGCCCACCTCCTCGCCGACAACACCACCCTGGACTACGCCTCCCGGATACTGCAGGCCATGCAGGCCAGGCGGGCCGGGAAGCCGGTGCGGCCCCTTACCTGACCCGCCCCGCCGCCGACGTGGCTACGCAGCCCATTCCAGCCCCGGCGCGGTCAGACCCGGGGCCATACCCGCGGACGCGGGGGGCAGGGCCTCGCCATCATCGAGTACGAGCGCAGCGTACCGATGACGTAGCACGCCCAGCCACGCTGAGCATCGTGCTCCGTTGGGCTTGATGTACTCCAGGAGATCAGCGTTCACGGCAGCATGGTGATCTACTGCAGAGAGTGACCATGCGCCTGGCTGGTCTGTATGAGGGCTTCCGGCGGCGAGCGAATGAGGCTGCAATGAGTGATCTGACGAAGCCCGAGATCGACCTTCCGGAGGGTGACGCTCCCACCGAGCTGACAATCCGCGACCTCGTCGTCGGGGACGGGCTTGAGGCGAAGCCGGGCAGGGTTGTCCAGGTTCACTACGTCGGGGTCACCTTCGAGTCTGGAAAGGAATTCGACACCTCCTGGGACCGGGGCCAGACGTTCAAGTTCGCCGTGGGCGGTGGCAAGGTCATCAAGGGCTGGGACCGCGGGGTCAGAGGGATGAAGGTCGGCGGCCGGCGCGAGATCAGCGTTCCCCCGCACCTCGGCTACGGCAACCAGTCACCCTCGCCGTTGATCCCGGCGGGCTCGACACTAGGGCGTGTATCGGGTCGTGATCAATCTGTGGGTTTTGTTCTCGTGGAGCGGGTGGATCGGGTAGTCCGGTGTGTATGACACGGCGGCAACTGACGGACCAGGAGTGGGAGTACGTCGAGCCGTACCTGCCGATCGGCGAGTACGGTCCGTATCCCGCACGACTTCGGCAGCAGTTCGAGGGCGTGATCTGGAAGTTCCGCTCGGGAGCGCAGTGGCGGGAGATGCCGGCCGAGTTCGGCCCGTGGTCCACCGTGCACAACCGCTTCCGGCAGTGGCGGGACGCCGGAGTCTTCGAGACCCTGCTGGAAGGGCTGATCGCGCAGGCGGCCGCGCGGGGTGAGGTGGACCTCTCCCTGGTCAGCGTGGACTCCACCACCGCCCGGGCCCACCAGGACGCGGCCGGTATGCGTCTGGCCCCCGGCGTGCTCGACGCCCTGGAGAAGGCCGCGGAGGAAGAGAAGGTCCGGTCAAAGGGGGCACCGAAGAAGAACAAACCGGACCGGGCGCCGATGGCGTCGCCGCGCGAAGACGCCTCCGGCACCGCCGCAAGCTCCGGTTGAAAGCCGCCCTGCTCGGACGCTCGCGGGGCGGCCAGACCAGCAAGGTACACATCGCCTGCGACCGCAAGTGCCGACCGCTCGTACTGACCCTGACCGTGGGCCAGGCCGCCGACAGCCCGCAGTTCATCCCGGTCCTGGACAAGCTGCGGGTCCGCGGCCCGGCCGGCCGACCCCGCACCCGGCCCGGCGCCGTCGCCGGCGACAAGGCGTACTCCTCCCGCGGCAACCGCGCCTACCGGCGCAGACGAAACATCAAGGCTGTCATCCCTGAGAAGAAGGACCAGACCACCCACCGGAAGAACAAGGGCCGCCAGGGCGGCCGACCCCTCACCCACGACACCGACCTGTACAAGGAACGCAACACTGTCGAGCGCCTGATCAACAAGCTCAAGGCGTGGCGCGGCATCGCCACCCGCTACGACAAGACCCCCGAGAGCTACCTTGCCGGCCTGCAACTGCGTGCCTCGATGATCTGGATCAAAGACCTCACCCGGACCGTCGATTGATCCCGACTCGATACACGCCCTAGTCTTCGTGGTGGACCTGCTCTCCGTCGCAGTCTGAGGCCTTCTGCTACCCGGCCTCTCCGCCCGGGCAGGAAGCAGCGGCCTGTGGACTCCCGTGGCACTCCCATGATCGTCTCGCAGGCGATAGCGCGCGTCCATGACTTGGCGGGGACCGACATATCGGATGGTGGATGGGGAGAGGATCGATGGGGCCTGGTTCCACATCTGGCGGCGTTATCGACCAGACAGTGAGCCTTTTCCAACCTGCGGCAGAGCGTGGCGGGTGGGGCGATCGCCGTGCTTGACTGCTTCATATGTCGTCGGCGTCCAGCCGCTCCGCGGACTTGAGCAGGTACTCGGGCAGTTTTGAACCGGCCGCCAACACCTCGATGCCGATGAGGCGGCCGTGCTCGTCGAAGTCGAGGTTGATCATGCCGTCGACGTCCACCGGAGCGCAGGGATACATGTGCGCAGACCGTGCGCGGACCTGGGGTTCGGTGAAGTACACGTACGCTGCGTCCACGGACTTGTCGTAGGTGACTTTGACCTCTGTCACAGTGAGCCCATTTCCGATCTGGGTGGCTTGTTGAGCAGTTGGGCTGAAAACGTGGTGAAGCCCCTGGTAGATGGGTTTTCGACCGAGAGAACCGTCTCCACCAGAGGCTTCACATGATTGTTTACCCGTCCGGCGTGGACGTGTCCACCTCTTCCCTGCGCCTCCGCGCTCAGCAACTACTGAGATTTAACTCGTGGTGTCGTCATGCGGATCTGATGGTCAGGCCGGTCTCGGTGAGGCAGCCGTCGATAAGGTTGCGAAGTGCATGACGATGCCCTTGGCGCCGGCGGCGACTTCGTCGATGAGTTCGTGGCCGCGGGGGTCATCGGGGTGGTTGCGGACCCAGGTCATGGCGTAGCTGATGATCTGGTTGATGTCGCTGGGGCGCAAGAAGATGGCGTCGCCGGTGTGGAGCCGCTCAGGGGCCTTGTGCTGCCACAGCCGGTAGTACCGGCCCTCGACATCGTTGAAGCCGAGATGCCGGTCGCCGTGCGGGTTGATCAGGTGGGTGGTGAAGGGCAGGTCGTTCGGGCCCGGCTGCCAGGGCTGCTCCGGCTGGCTCAACGCATCCTCCGTCGACGTTCGGTGATCCGGAAGTGACGAGTGTGTCAGCGCCGGTCCGGGGCGGGCAGGGATTCCGGCCGCTTCGCCCGTCCCGGCTGGAACGCACGGTGAAACATCACCGTGCAACGGCCCGCGTTTCACATCTGGCCTGCGGGAACGCCCGTATGGAGCCGGGGCGGCCCGTGCGTTTCAGGCCCTCGCGGACATCGAGGCCGAACAGCCGGCCTGCCGACGGCACGAGACCCCGGCCCTTGGCAGGCCCGGGGTCCGGTCGGGAGCGGGGAGCGGTCAGTAGTCGTCGCGTTCGGAGGGCCCGTACTGCTCGATGAGGTCGCAGGTGCAGTTTCCGCCCTCGTAGAGCGTCTTGTCGCACTCATCGTGGTGCTGCTCCCGCTGCGGCAGGCGCGTCGGCGGTGCGGCCTGCACGGCGGGCTGCGCCGGAGCGGCCTGGGCGACCGGCGCCGGCCTTGCCCAGTCGACGCCCAGCGCGGCGAGGGCGGCGAGCTGGGCTGCGGTGAGCTTGTCCCGCCTCGATTTGGTGTTCGACGTCGAAGTCGTCAACAGAAACCCCGGAGTTCGCGGATTTCACGTCGTGAAAAGACGCTGGGTAGTCGAGCGGAGCATCGGCTGGATCACGATGCACCGCCGCCTGGCCCGCGACTTCGAGACCCTCACCGCCAGCTCCGAAGCCATGATCCACATTGCCTCGATTGACAACCTCGCCAAGCGCATAACGGACGAGACCGCACCAACCTGGCGAGGAAATTAATAGGTCATAAGCGGCAATTCGCCTACAGCAAACGCCCTCTCAGGGTAGTTGGATTCCCCCGCTGCCGGTCGCGGTCGAGATGAGTTTGGTTCTTAAGGCGGTTGTGGTGTGTCGCATTGTGTTGGCTTGCCGGAGGCTGGTGACGAGGCCGGCGTCTCGCAGTGCGGTGACGTGTTCCGAGGCTGTGGCGGGTGAGATGGCGAGAGTCTGGGCGAGTCGTTTGGTGGTGTGGCCGGCAGGGGATGCCAGGGCCTCCAGGACGGCCGCGCGGGTGCGGCCGAGCAGTGTCGCCAGGGCTGTCGATGAGCGTGGCCGGGTATCCGGTGGTGTGGCGACGACGCTGTCGCTCTGGAGATTCCAGACGGGCGCGTACACAAGAACGGGGGTGCCGACCTCGTTGAGCAGTGCCCGGGGGCGGGAGCCGCAGAAGATGTGGGCGGACAGGAGGAGTCCTCGCCCCTCCAGGTGGAAGTCGATCTGGCCCTGTCCGGATGGGCCGGGTAGCTCCAGCACGGGTTCTTCCCAGCGTACTTGTGGGTGCAGGCCGGCCAGTACCGCGCCGACGCCGAGGCTTGTCAGGGTGTGCACCCGCCAGGCACGGTCCGCGTCCAGTACGGCCCGCATGCGGTCGACGAACGGGGTTACCGCGACGTCGTAGTAGGCGGCCAGAGTGTCGGTCACCACGTCCAGCGTGGCGCGGTCCCCGTCGGCCAGCAGCTGTGCCCAGGCGGGCAGAGGGTGGTGGTGCGACAGGCGGCGCAGTTCGGCCGTGAGACGCCTTTGCGGCGTGGCTCGTATCGCGTCGAACGCCCCTGTGGTGGGGGATGCGTGGTCGGGGCCCGGGGTCAGGAAGTCCGGAGCCCAGCCGGAGGCCGGTACCAGGGAACCGAGCAGTGACGCCCGTGCGGGCAGCTGCTTTCCGACAGCGTGCCGCCACGCGGAGAACCGCGGGCCCGAACGATGACGGAGCGCTTGCAGACTCATCACGGCCTCACTCACCGGCAGCGAGCTGTTGTAGCCGAGCGCCACCCGCGCCAGATCTTTCGAAGTGAAGTGGATTCGCAGCATAAAGCCCCCGGTGTCCGAATTCATCGGCGTGGCACGCGCTGACCAGGGACATTCGGCTACAGCCGACGGTCTTTGTCGAGTGCACGCCCGGCCAAAGAAGATGTGTCCAGGCCGAAGCCGGCCTGGCGCTGGCCACCGAGGTGGGTTGGCCGGGCGGAGCCCGATCACGTGAGGAGTGGGACATGTACAGAAAGCTGGAGGCGGTGGGCAGCAGCCTTCTCGCCCGTTTCGTGCCCAAGGCCGAGGCGTCGGCCGCCAGCTGCGGCCCGGTGTGCACGGGAGGCTGGTGGTGGTGGTGCTGCGTCGGTTCGGGGTGCACGTCGCGGTCGGAGAGCCGCTGCTGACAGGGCCGACGAGGCGGGGCAGCCGTCGATGGCTGCCCCGCCTCTGGCCCAGCTGGAAACTGCCGTTGACGACCCGACGGGGGTACCTGTGGATTACCTGACGGTCGGCCTGCGCGGCCTGGTGGGGGTGGTGTTCCTGGTCTCCTTCATCAGCAAAGTGCGGAGCCGTGACGCCTTCCGGACGTTCGGCGCGTTCCTGCGGGACCTGCGGCTGCTGCCCACCCCGCTGGTCCGGCCGGTGGCACTGGGAATCGCCGTCGCAGAGTGCGCGGTCTGCGGACCTCTCCGCGCCCTTCCCGGCCCCTGCGGCGGCCGGCTTCACCATCGCGGTGGCCCTGCTGACCGTGTTCACCGCCGGGATCGCCCTGCTGCTCCGCCGAGGGGTGCGGGCACCCTGCCAGTGTTTCGGCGAGTCTGCGGTCCCGATCGGGCTGCGGCACGTCGTACGCAACGTGCTGCTCGCCGTGCTCGCGGGCGTCGGCCTGTCCACGGCCTTCGCCGCGGGTCCTCCGCAGGTCGGCGGAGCGGTCGTGGCAACGCTGGCTGGCCTGCTTCTGGGTGGGTTGACCGTCTCGCTCGACGACCTGGTCGAACTCTTCCAACCCGTCAACAGCTCAGTCCCGAATCGGCTTCGGGGCGTTCCCGCGGTCCGGGACGAGTCGAGTCGATAGGAGAACCTCCGTGCCCGTCCTCATCGCGGCCGTCATTCTTGTGGGCCTGCTCTGCGCGCTCGACCTGGTGCTGACACTCGGCGTGGTCAAGAGGCTGCGCGAGCACACCGCCCTGCTGTCCAGCCCGCCGGCGATGACCGAACTGCCGGTCATCGCGGTGGGCGAGGAGATCGGTGAGTTCGCGACGTCCACCGTCGCGGGCGAGCCGGTGAACAGCGCCGATCTGGCTGCCGACACGTTGGTGGCATTCCTCTCGCCTTCCTGCACACCGTGCCGGGAGAAGCTGGCGGACTTTGTGGCATACATGCATGCCCGTTCGATCGATCGTGATGACGTCCTGGTGACGGTGGTGGGGGATGCCGCCGAGGCCTCGTCGTTCGTCTCAAGGCTGAGCCCGGTGGCCCGCGTGGTCGTCGAGGCCCCTGACGGTCCTGTCAGCACTGCTTTCAGGGCCAAGGCGTACCCGACGATGCTGCGCGTCTCACCGGTCGGCGCCGGCAGGCTCGTGGTGACCGCCAACCAGGTAGATCTGGCCGTACCGGCTGCGGCGGCGGCGTGAGCGGCCGGCGGATGCCGTCCGGCGGCCGCGGCGCGAACATCCCGGACCCCGGTACGGGCCGGCCCACGTCCGTCGCACGGCGAGCCGCCGCCGCCTGCTCGCTCGTGGCGAGAGCGGCTCCCGGGTCGCTGGCGCTGTACACGCTGCTGACTTCGGCAGCCGGGGCGCTGCCCGTGGTGACGGCGTGGCTGACCAAAACGGTGCTGGACGGCCTGGTTTCGGGCGCTGCGGCCAGCACGCTGATCAGGTCCGGTGTGGGCCTTGCCGTGGCCGGTGTCGTCATCGGGACCGTGCCGCATGCGATCCAGTACCAGCGGACGGAGCTGGAACGCGCGGTCGGACTGTTCGCCCAGGACCGACTGTTCACCGCGGTGGACGGCTTCTTGGGGCTGGCCCGCTTCGAGGACCCGGCCTTTCTGGACCGGCTACGCCTCGCCCAGCAGTCCGGCCGTAACTCCCCGACCCGGACGGTCGAAGGGGTGCTGGGCATCGTTCGGGCAGGGGTCACCGTCGTCGGATTCCTGGGCTCGCTGATGGTGATCAGCCCGCTGATGGCCCTGCTGGTCGTGGCGGCCGGTTTGCCGGGACTCCTCGCGGAACTCGCCATGTCGCGCAGGCGAGCGCGCATGTTCTGGAACCTTGGGCCGGTCGAACGGCGGGAACTCTTCTACAGCGAGCTGCTCTCCAACGTGGACGCGGCCAAGGAGGTGCGCCTGTTCGGCATCGGCGCCTTCCTGCGGCAGCGGATGCTTGGCGAGCGGCGGGCGGCTAACTCCGCCAAGCGGGCCACCGACCGGCGCGAGGCCCGCCTACAGGCAGGTCTGGGACTGCTGACCGCCCTCATGTCGGGCGGTGGCATGCTGTGGGCGGTGAGTGCGGCGCACGCCGGGACTCTGTCGGTCGGCGGGGTGACCATCTTCGTGGCCGCGGTGGCCGGCGTGCAGGCGGCGCTGGCCACGCTCGCGAACGAGGTGGCCCAGGGCCACCAGGCGCTGCTGATGTTCGACCACTACCTGGCGGTGACCACCGCCGGACCCGACCTGCCCGCGCCCGCCGCGCCCCGCGCGCTGCCTCCGCTTAGGACCGGGATCGAACTGCGCGATCTGTGGTTCCGCTACTCCGACGACCATCCCTGGATCCTGAGGGGCGTCGACCTCTTCGTACCCCATGGGACGTCGCTGGCTCTGGTGGGACTGAACGGGGCGGGGAAGTCGACCTTGGTCAAGCTGCTGTGCCGGTTCTACGATCCCACCCGCGGCTCGATCCGCTGGAACGGCGTGGACCTGCGCGACATCGACCCTGCCGAACTGCGGCAACGGATCAGCGCGGTGTTCCAGGACCACATGGACTACAACATGACGGCCGCCGAGAACATAGGGCTGGGCGATCTGACAGCGTTCGACGACCGTGCGCGCATCCGCGCGGCCGCCGAACGGGCCGGCATCCACACCAGGCTTGCCGCGCTGCCGTACGGCTACGACACCCTGCTCTCGCGAATGTTCTTCATGGAATCCGAGAGGAGCGACCCGACCACCGGTGTGGTGCTCTCCGGCGGCCAGCGCCAGCGCCTCGCGCTGGCCCGCGCCTTCCTACGCGACCGACGCGACCTGATGATCCTCGACGAGCCCTCCTCCGGCCTGGACGCCGCTGCCGAGAGTGAGATCCACAGCTCCCTCAGGCGCCATCGGGCCGGGCGGACCAGTCTGCTCATCTCCCACCGACTCGGCGCTGTGCGCGACGCCGACCTCATCGTGGTTCTCGCGGAGGGAAGGATCACGGAACAGGGCAACCACTCCGAGCTGATGGCGGCCGACGGGGAGTACGCCCGCCTCTTCGCTCTCCAGGCGTCGGGATACCGGGCCGATACCCCGGACAAACCCACTTTCGCAGGAGGACCCTCATGAAGCGAGGTCTCGAGAGGAGATGCTCCGCAGCGGACCGATTCGGCGAACCACGCGCACCGCGGGCCCGACGGGCACTGGTGCTCGGTGCGGTGGTGCTCTGGTGCGGCGCCCCCGCCCTGGCTGCCGTCAGCGCCTGCGCCTGGGCATTGCTGTGCGGCGTCGCCGCGCTCGCGTTCAGCCTCGGCCTCGTCGCCACCGCGCTGCTGGCGCGCAGCATGGTCGCGGTGACCGTGCGCGGCGCGAGCATGGAGCCGCTCTACCGGGACGGCGACAGGGTGCTCGTCCGCCGCAGACGCAATCCCGGGGTGGGGGAGGTGGTCGTCGTCGAGCAGCCGATGCCCGACGGCTCATGGTCTCCCGCGTCGCCACGCGCCTGCGCGCCCACGACGGTGCCGCCGTCCCATGGCACGTGGGTGATCAAGCGTGTCGTCGCAGTGCCGGGCGACCCGGTACCGCGAGACCTGGTCCCCTCGCTCGCGCGGGTGCCGGAAACACGCGTGCCAGCAGGAAGGCTCGTCGTCCTGGGCGACAACCCCCAAGCCAGCGCCGACTCCCGGCAGGCCGGTTACTTCCCGGGCGACCGCGTATTCGGCGTGGCGCTGCGCCTCCGGGCACGGTACGGCGCGAGTCCCGCCGTACCGGGGAAATGAGGCTCTTCGGTCGCTTCCGTGGATGGGTTCATGCGGCTTGACGCCTGGTAGGTGGGGTCGGTGTCCGCCGAGGTTGAGCATGGCGAGGGCGATGAGGGCGTCGGCGCACGCTCATCCGGGATGGAAGGCGACCGCAGGGGGGCGTCATGTTGGCAGAGGACTTCGGATACCAGGTCTCGCCAAGACCGGCAGGAGAGATGACACCAGAAGTGCGGACGGATGTCGCCTCACTGCTGGAAGTGAAGAAGCAGTGGGTGGAGAAGCAGGAACCCGGCGGTGCCTACGTCGGGGGACTTTTCCTAATCATCGGAGGCTTTGTTTTCGCGATCACAACTCAGACGCTTCCTATACTTCTTGTCGCCATAGCTCTCGCTCTGGCGATCGGCCATTCTGCCGAGAAAAATAGCGGGCAGGCAAAAGAAGAGTTGGCCGACTTCGAGCGCGTTTCAACGGCGGCAGTTGCGAGCCCCTGGCAAGCTTGGCCCTGCCGAGTGCAGGAAATAGCCGGGGTAGGCGACAAGGCGGTGCTGCTCCTAGGCCCCGAGGGAGAGGTGGCCTGCACGTATCAGTCCCCCATGCCCGAGGACGTATGGACCGGACTGACTGACGGGCGAGGAGTGGTCTGGTTCGCGGGTGACGTGAGGTTCGGTGGACTTCTTGCTCTGCCCGGAGGGCATCCCCGATGGTGGGCACGCATCCCGAAGGTGGAGATAACCCCTCGCCCAATTAGCGATCGGCAGCTTCATATCGAGGAGGAATTGACCCGTCAGGCTGTCGCCTACGTTTTCAGCGAATGGCTCTGACGGCGCACAATAAGTCTATCTCGGCTGTCGTGAGCCCTGTTGGTACGGTGCCCCAGAGTCAAGGCTATTCTCTCGCGTGGACCGGCCCCGACACGCTCGCAATCCGCGACTACGAGCAGATCGCTCTCCGGCTCGCCGGGCACGCCCGTGCGGTCGCCTCCGACGTCCGGCGCCACGCCGCCGCGCTGCCCAGGAGTGACGGCCGCGGCGCCCTTGCCGAAGTCGTCCTCCGCGAAGCCGCCGGCCGCCTGTCGGCACCGCTGGAGCAGGGACTCCAGCGACAAGCCGACGTTTTGCCGTCCGGTCAGTTTCTTCACCTTGCCCGTCGCGGAACGTACTGACTTCCGTGCCGGATAGGTGTAGATGTACTGCCGGTCAGTGCCCAGTTTCCGGTGACGATGGATGCGCCATCCGAGAAAATTCAGGCCCTCGTCAATGTGCGTGATCTTTGTCTTCTCCACCGACAGGCGAAGGCTCATCGGCTTCAACGCCTCCGTGACCTCGTCGCGTAATGCCTCGGCATGCTCACGGCGCCCGAAGACAAGCACGAGGAAATCATCCGCATACCGGACCAGCCGATAGTTGGGCAATCCACGGCGCCGTCTCCTGCGTCGATCCTCGGAGGTGTTACCTGATCCTCCAATCCCCTGGGCGATGTAATCGTCCAGAACCGAGAGCGCGATGTTGGCCAGCAGCGGCGACAAAATCCCGCCCTGCGGGGTCCCGGTGCGTGTGTCCGTGAAGGCTCCGTCCCGGGACAGGATCCCGGACTTCAAGAACGCCTTCACCAAGGACAGCACCCGCTTGTCCCCGACTCGATGCCTCACCCGCTCCATGAGAGACAGGTGCGAGATCTCATCGAAGCACGCCGTGATGTCGCCCTCCACCACCCACTCATATCCGTGGTTGGCGAGGTAGCGAGTCTCGGCGATCGCGTCATGAGCCCGGCGAATCGGGCGGAACCCATAGGAACACGGGAGGAAATCCGCTTCGAACACCGGCTCCAGCACCAGTTTCAAGGACGCCTGGACCACTCGGTCCGCCACGGTCGGAATTCCAAGGCGACGGAGTTTCCGTTCGCCCTGGGAATCATCCGCTCACGCACGGGAACCGGCCGGAAGCTGCGATCTCTGATCTGAGCCCGCAGCCTGCCGAGAAACACCTCGACTCCCTGCCCGGCCTCAATGGAGCGGGCGGTCTTCCCGTCCACTCCGGCCGTGCGGGCACCCTTGTTTCCCCGGACACGGTCCCACGCCACCAACAGGAAGGCGGGATCGGCCACGAGGTTGAACAGATCGTCGAACCTGCGATGAGAATCATCAGCAGCCCAACGGTGCAGCTTGGTCTGGATCTCCAGTACCCGGCGTTCGGCCTTCATCAAGGCCCATGCCAGCTCGCCGGAATTCACCGGCGACCACCTCCTGGCATTCCAGCATCCTTACTGCCGACTTGCTGGCCCCCTTCCCCATGTGGCCGGCTTTCCCGGCCTCGGAGTACTACGGAGCCTCCGTCCTGCCCGACGGCCATCAGCCGGCGATGGGCCTGCCCTCCACCGGACTGGATATCCGGCATCGGGCGACTGCGGGCAGTTCCCACGTTCACCACGGAATCGATTGACGGGTGAGGTGCCCAGCTCTACCCCGGCAGCATCGCCACGCTTACGCCGCAGGCTTTCGGCGTGGCCTCCCCACCGGTAGGTAGATCCGGCTTCGGAGTCGGCCGCCGCCATCGGCGACCGTACACTGCATCCGGCCCGCATCCGCCAGGTTGGACCGGTGTCGTAATTACGGGGCGTCAAGCACTGATTCCTCGCGTGCACCTTCCCGTCTCACTACTGAACTTGATTGGGTGATGTCAGGCGAACGGCCCGACATCACCCAATCAAGTTCAGTAGCCGCCGCCGCGCCCGAGGCAAGGTCGGCGGGCGGCCGTCGGTCGTCAACGACGACCTCATCCGGGCGGCCCGGGACATGCTGCCCAACCCCGAGAACAGCGTCACCACCATCGCCAAGATCCTCGGCGTCTCGGTCGGCACGCTCTACAACCACATCCCGGACCTCAAGGAACTGCGGACCTCCCGCGTCCCGCGCCAGCTGGAGGGCAGCAAGTGATCCCCGCCTTCCATCGGGCCAAGGGCGGCGCGGCCCAGCTCGGCGTCACGCCCGGCCTGCCGGGCCCCTTGGGGACATACGAGGAAGAGCGGGTGTGTAGTTGCGGTACAGGAAGTACCGCTGAGCCGATCACGGTCGGCTGGGCGGTGCGCCGCCTGACCGCGCTCCGGTGATCACCCGACAAAGGCGGTGCGGGGAATGTCGGGTGATCGGGGCCGGTGTCGCCGCACGATGGGGGCATGGATGACACGACCTTGGTATCCCGTTTCCTGCGCGACGGCTTCGTGAAGTTGGAGGGCGCGGTAGCGCCGCGTGTGGCCGCGGACTGTGCGCGGCTGCTGTGGCGGGAGACGGGCTGCGACCCGGACGATCCGGCGACGTGGACGCAGCCCGTGCACTGGGTGGCCGGCATGGCGCAGGGGCCGTTCGCCGCCGCGCCCAACTCTCCGTCCCTGCAGCACGCGTACGACCTGCTCGTCGGCGCGGGATGCTGGGAGCCGCGTTACTCGCTGGGCACGTTCCCGCTGCGCTTCCCGCACGAGGAGGAGCCGGACGACGCGGGCTGGCACATCGAGGGGAGCTATCTGCCGGAGGGCGAGAGCTGGTACTTCACCAATCTGCGCTCCCGGGGCCGGGCGCTGCTGATGCTGTTCCTGTTCAGCGAGGTCGGTGAGGAGGACGCCCCGACCCGGATCCGGGTCGGCTCGCACCTCGATGTGCCGAAGGTGCTGGAGAAGCACGGGGAGGACGGGGCGAGCGGGCTGGCCCTCGCGCCCGACCTGGTGGCGGCGTCCGGCCACCGGCCCGTCGTCCTCGCCACCGGGTCCCCGGGCGACGTTTTCCTGTGCCATCCGTTCCTGGTGCACGCGGCGCAACCGCACCATGGGGTGCGGCCGCGCTTCATGGCCCAGCCGCCGCTGATGCCGGCCGCGCCGTACGAACTGGAGCGGGCCGACGGCGCGTACTCACCCGTGGAGATCGCGATCCGCCGGGGCCTGGGCCAGGACACCCCCGGCCCGGACGGGGACGGCACCGATTGCAGCGCAGCGTAACCGTGCCTCACGACCACCGCTGGCAAAGTGGCCGTGAGAGAAGAGGAAGGAGGCCGGGCATGCTGGAGCGGCTGAACCAGGCCATGGAGCACATCGAGTGCCATCTCGACCAGGCCGTCGACATGGAGGAGCTGGCACGCATCGCGGCCACCTCTGAGTACCACCTGCGCCGGATGTTCTCCGCGCTCGCGGGCATACCGCTGTCGGAGTACATCCGGCGCCGTCGGCTCACCCTCGCAGGCGCCGAAGTACTCGCGGGACGTGAGACGCTGCTGGAGATCGCGGTGCGCTATGGCTACAGCTCCGGCGAGGCGTTCGCGCGGGCGTTCCGTGCCATGCACGGCATCGGACCGGGCGAGGCCCGACGTGCCGGCGCCGCGCTCAACTCCCAGTCCCGGATGGCCTTCCGCCTCACCATC
This sequence comes from Streptomyces sp. NBC_01260, assembly GCF_036226405.1. Taxonomy (NCBI): domain Bacteria; kingdom Bacillati; phylum Actinomycetota; class Actinomycetes; order Kitasatosporales; family Streptomycetaceae; genus Streptomyces; species Streptomyces sp. NBC_01260. The sequence goes on from NZ_CP108464.1 coordinate 9,045,689, forward strand.
GAAGGGAGGAGCAGTATGCGATACCGCGTTGTGGACAAGGCGGACTTCAACGTCGTCGGACTCAAGACCCGGGTACCGCTGGTGCATGCCGGGCCGAACCAGGCGATCATGGATTTTGTCCGCGGGATCGACCCGCCGACCCTGGAGCGCCTGGAGAAACTGTCGGACCAGGAGCCGCACGGCATCGTCGCAGTCTGCGACGGCATGGACCCCAGCCGCGCCGAGGGCACCGAACTCGACTATCACCACGGCGTCATCACCTCTCCGGCCGCTCTGGAGGGCACGACCACGTTGGCTGTCCCGGCTGGCACCTGGGCGGTCTTCACCACGTCCGGGCCGGTACCGCTGGCCATCCAGGAGCTGTGGCGGGACGTGTTCACCGAATGGTTCCCGTCGAACCCGTACCGCACCCGCACCGGCCCTGAGATCCTGCGCACCCGCCTGTCGCCGGAGAAGACCGAGGCCGACGCCGAACTGTGGCTCCCGGTGGAGCCCGAGCACGGCTGAACAAAGCGGCAAGCCCCCGGGGCCGGAGAAGGCCGGGCGCCCGACCTCCGAGACCTACGCCCCGGCCCTGGTCTGCTACGACGACGACCACACGGCGCCAACGGCTGGAACCTGCGCCTGACCCGATAGGTCACGCCTCCGTACGGTCCGGTGCCGGTTCTCCGGCACCGGCCTGGGCATCCGGTGTGAGTGGGCGTGTCGGTGGCAGCGGTTGTGCGTCAGCGGTGTTCGGTTGTTGATTGGCTGGTCATGCGGTGTGGGCGTGTGCTGGTCTGCTGTCATGAGGTGACCAAGTGGCTGCCGTTTAGCCTCGATCGTTCATGGGTCCTCGTCGGTTCGCTGATGGGGACTCTGTGCTTGCGAGGTGCGGAATTTCGTGGGCTGGGGCAGGTTGGCGGCCCGGCTGTCGCGTTGGGTGGGCGCCGGGTTCCACTGCTCCGGGATGTTGCTGGTTCGTCGGGGCGGTTGAAGTGGTTGGTCAGCCGGGGTTCGGCAGGGCTGCGAGTCGCTGGATCGCGCGGGTGATTACATCCGTCCAGGGCCATCGGGCGGTGAAGCGGAGCCAGCGGCGGCGGCCGGTGGTGACCAGCTGGGCAGCAGCGGAGAACAGCCGAAGGCGGAGCCGCTTGGGTTCCCAGCGGCGGGTTTTGCTGGTCAGGGCGAGCATCGGCATCCAGGCGAGGAGGTCGAGTGCGAGGGAGACGATCTCCAGCCAGATCTGGTTCTGTGCGGTGTCGTGCAGCGGCAGGTTGCGCAGGCCGGTGTCGCGGGCGTTTCGGATCCGGTCCTCGCAGCGGGCCCGCCGTCGATGACGTAGTTCCAGGTCGGCGAGCTGGCTGCCCTTGGTGTTCGTCGCGAAGCAGGTGAGCTGGAGTCCGTCGAGGTCGGTGAAGCGCAACTGGGCTCCGGTGTGCGGGCGTTCTTTGCGGACGATCAGCCGCATCCCTTTCGGCCAGGTGGTCAGGTCGGGCATGTCGGTGATCTCTGCGACCCAGGCGCCGGGCCGCTCGGTGCCGTCGGCGTCGTAGGCCGGTGTCCATGCCTTCTTCGGGATCTTCAGGACGGCCTGGTGGATGGCGTCGGTGATGGTCATTCCGACGGAATACGACAGCCACCGGCCCGGTTTGGAGAGCCAGTCGAGGAAGGCATGGGTCCCGCCGGCGGAGTCGGTGCGGATCAGCGTCTGCCGTCCCCGCCGCAGGTGCTTGGGAAGTTGAGCCACGGCGAGGCGGGTGGTCTCGATGTGATCGCTCGCGGTGTTGGACCCGGCGTTGCCGGGCCGCAGCAGCGCGGCCACCGGTTCCCCGGACCCGCTCTGGCCGTGGTCGACGGACGCGACGAGCGGATGATGACCGAAGGTCTTCTTCCAGGTCGCGGTGGCGTCCTGCTTCTCGGAGTGCGCAAGGACGAGCACGCCGTCGATGTCCACGATCGCCGAGCCGTCGGCGGCGGGACCGTTCGCCCCGGCCAGTTCCCAGACATGCGAGCGTACTTCCGCCCGAGCCGACCGGATCGCGGTGAGCGACTTCGGTCCGGCAGCGGCAAGGGCGTCAATGAGCCGTGAAACCGTCGGGTCGGATGCCACTGGTCCGAACACGTCGGGCTCGGCCCGCAGCATGGCGACATCGGCGAGGCAGTCCCCGCCCAGAGCGACTCCGAGCGCGACATCCAGAAGGATCTTGCCTGGATCATGCACCGTCCGCGGTTCGCGCCACGGCTCCAACGCCGTCGATATCGCGGTGTCCAGACCCAACTTGCGGACCGTCTCGACCAACAGCACCGCGCCGGCCTGCGAGACCGTCCCGCTGCCACCGCCCTCGACACGGACACGCGGGTACAACCCGATACGCTTACTCACCTGGAGAGTGCTTCTTTCCGTGCAGCCAACAGGACCCTAGACAAGTCCCATCGTTGCAGGTCAGAAGCACTCTCCGCTTATTTGATCAAGACCCGGACAGGCTCACTCGCGAAAGCCCGAGGCTAGGTTGGATGTCAATGAGTCTGCTCGTGCTGACGCTGTTCGGGGTGATGTCCGGAACCTCGCTGACACGACGGTCATGTTCCTACTGACATATTCTGTGGCTGGTGCCGGTTGCGACACGTCTCTTGGCGTGGTGCTCACTGAGACGCGGGTAACTCATGCGCGAGGTGGAGTGGCAGAGGTGGCGGACCGTCCTCCCTTCCGGCCTCTGTGCCGCAGTAGCGCGGCTTTACGGGCCTGTTTCAGACGCACGGAGACGCCCCCGCCTGGTCGCGGTGCTGGTGGCACTTGCCCGGGCTGTCACGGGGAGAACCGCTCCGGGCGGAAGTCCGCGAGCATCTCGTCTCTCTTCCCGCTCAGGATCTCCGAAGCAAGCAGCCGGCCGATTACCGGCCCGAGCGTGATGCCGCTGTGGGAAACGGCCTCGTAGTAGCCCGGCACGGACGGTACCGCTCCCACCGAAGGGAATCCGTCGGCTGGGATGGGTCGGTTGGCTACCCGCGTCTGAGCGATTTGTGAGCTGCCGAGCTCGGGAACGACGTGCCGCGCCGATTCGTGGAGCAGCCCTGCGAGTTCCGCTGGGTCTTCGCCTGTGTCGATGAGTGCGTCGATCTCGCGGCTGTGGAGGACCACCGAAGAGTCTCCGTCAGGACGGATCTCGATGTGAGGCGCGTGCATGGCCCGGTGAACCGGGACCTGAGCACAGCCGATCCGAGTGACGACGCCGGGTTCCCGGCGCATCGGCAGGTGCCGTGCGATGAGTCCGGCGACGTGGGAGGCGCCGGGGCCCGCTGCGTTCACGACGATGTTGACGTCGAGATTGGTCCCATCGGATAGGGCAACTGTCCGGATGCTCCCGTCAGCACCGATACTGATGTCACAGACCGCGGTGCCGGAGCGGCGTTCGGCGCCGGATGCTACGGCCTGGCTGACCAGGCGGCCGACGAGATGACGTCCGTGCACCCAGGCTTCGTCGGGGTAGAACACGACTGGAACCTCGCCGGGCATGGTGAGAGCAGGTTCGAGGCGGCGGCGCACCTCGGCCCCCGTGCGTACCTCGACTTGGTAGTCCCAGCTAGCCAGCAGTTCGGCTGTTTTCAGGAGCTTCGCCTGGGCTGCGGGATTGTCTGCCCAGCGCAGGTGGCCAGTGGGATACCACCAGGAGTCTGGCCCGATGGTCCTGGCAAGTTCATGATGCGCTGCCATGCCCGCGACGTTCAGGTCGAAGTAGGACTTGCGCGCGGTCTTGTTGCTGGCGTTGACCCAAGAGAAAGACCAGTTGGTGACGCCTTCGCCCGGTTGGCCTGCGTCGATGAAGACCACCTTGGCACCGTGCCGGGACAGGTTCCAGCCCACGCTGGCTCCGAGGGTGCCCACTCCGATGACAGCTACACATTCCGGCCGCTTCGCGGACCCGATCCTCACAAGCGTCTCCTTCTCGGATCACCGGCGAACTCGACTCCCGTTTTCAGCATGCAGGCATGTGGAGCGGTCCCGCTCCAGCCACGACTCGAAGCCGACGTGCTGCCCGGTCGTCGCCGACCAGTACCAGCCCGGGAAATGGCGCGAACCTCTTGCCCACCGAAACGGCCGTACCGGAACCACGTCCTCGAACCTGACCGTCGCACAGTCCAGCAGGGGACGCCGCCGACGCCTGCCTGCGGCATCCACGCACGACACCTCGACGTACGGCACGGCCTCGTCCGTCCCAGCCGGTACAGCCATACAACACCCCCAGCGCGCTCACCCCGCACGACTAGGTTCGCTGTCATAGAAGCCGAAACGGCTGGGTTCGCTGTCAAATGCCTCGATTGGATGACAGCGGTCAAACGGAATGTGTGCCAGAACCCGAGAACCCGACAGCAGATGTTCACCACTTCGGAAGGCGCCTGAGAGGGCCCCGGCATCGAACTTGGCGGCGTCCGCTGACATCCCGGCTGGATGGTGTGGGTCTATTCGATAATCCGATCGAAGAACAGGACTCCGGCGGCGGTTGCTGCCGCGCCAGCCGTGACTGCCACTGGCCAGGGGTTCGCGGCGAGGAAGGTCAGCAGGCCGGCACCAAGGCCGACGAGTGTGGCCAGCAGGAAGATCATGGCGGATCGCTGGTTGAGCAGTGGCCTGTTCGCGTCGGGCTCGGGGGGATTGGTAGAGGCCATCGGTCGTTCCTCACGGGTCGGTGGCGGGTGGAGTGTGTGTCGGGTCTCGCCTGACGGTTTCTGCATTGGTTGGGGTGTATGGCGGCATCACGGAGTAGCCCGGCCGCCTTTGAACGCCGTGCTTGTGGCGGTGGTTGCGCGCGCGGTACGCGCCGCGCCCGCTCTCTACATGACCTGCTCCAAGATGATGGTGAGGTCTTCGTCCTCAAGCGGCAGGATCCCCGCACTGCGCTCGTACTCCCGACGCGCGGTCTCCAGCAGCAGGCGCCAGGAGGTCACTGTGGGGCGACGGCGCAGCAGGGCCCGGCGCTCGCGCTCGGTCATGCCTCCCCAGACGCCGAACTCGATCCGGTTGTCCAGGGCGTCCCCCAGGCATTCGGTCCGCACGGGGCATCCCGTGCATACGGCCTTCGCCCTGTTCTGTGCGGCGCCCAGGACGAACAAATCATCCGGACCGGTGGTGCGGCACGCTGCCTGGCTGATCCAGTCGGTGACCCAGTCGGAGGAGTGCCTGGGCGAGGTCGCGGTATCGGCCGAGGTCTGGGTGATGCCGACGGCGTCGGTGGTGAGTGCTTGGCCGATGGCGTCGTCCTCCAGCCGACTGTGGCCGATGGCCGGGTCATAGTCGGCGTACTCCTCGTCCAGGGCGGCACGGGCTGCCTGTGCCAGCTCGTCGATGTTCATGCGTGCTGCTCCTTTCCGCGGCCGAACCAGGACGGGCGGTAGTTCTCCAGGTGTTCCGCCAGCCGCTGTCGTCCGGCGGAGAGATGCGAGGACACCGTTGAACGCGTGATGTCCAGGTAGAAGCCGATCTGTGTGGGCGACAGATCGAGGAAGAGGTGGAGGCGGAGGCAGTCGGCCTGCTGTAGTGGCAGCAGTTCCAGCGCCTTCTCCACGTCGAGGCGGCAGATCAGTTCGCTGATGCCCCCGTCCGTAGCCGGCCGTTCGTTCATGGTCGTCAGCGGCAAGGCCCTGGGCCTGCGGTCTGTTGCCCGGAAGTGGTCCGCCAGCACGTTTCGCAGGACCTTGAAGCCGAATGCCGGTCGGTTGTCCGCCGACAGGAACGACTGCCCGGCCCGATACAGGTGCAGGAATGTCTGGCTGACCACGTCTTCGGCCTCGTCACGGGTGATACCGCGACTGCGCGCGTACTTCAGGAACACCACGCGGTGAACGTCGTGGAAGTCCGCCAGCTCGTGCGGAAGGATCCCCTGACCGACGCCGGTGTCTACCGCAGGTTTCGCCGAAAGCGCCCAGGGACAGGTGCGGCAGTCGGGCTCGGGTTCCGTGCGACGGCAGACCGGTTGGGAGCAGACAGGCTCGGAGGTGATCGTCATCCTGTGCTCCACCTCCCGCTATCCGCCCCTGCCCGTTGGTTGCGCATCCGGCCCCTCCCGAGATCTTCGACAGCGCACTGCCCTGTACAAGGGATGCCGTCGGCACGCCGCAAAGCGTCCAGCGGTCCGGCGAGCTTTTTTCGCCGTCTTCTGCATGCGCTCTGCAACGGGCCTTCGCAGGCGTTGTATCCGCGCGGCTGCTGCTTGTCACCGTGTGGGGCAGGCGGCGCGGTCGGCTGAACGGGTCGTGGCGGAGCCGGGACACAGGCCGCCCGGAAGTGTCGGGAGCGGACCGTCGCCTCCAGCCTGACCCGTGCGAATGCCGACGTGATCCCGCCCGCCACCGTGGTCTCTACAGCAGTCGGCCAAGCATGTACCGCCACCGGCCCCGCCCCCACACGCCAACCCGCAACGTCCGCAACTCCCCGCACGCGTCGCCCATCCCGGTACGCCGAGGATGCCACCGTCACGGATCTGCGGGTGAGGCCAGGGGTTTCGGTACGCAGCCGTAACAGCAGCAGTCGTCGACAAGACCACGCGGCCCGCCCTGCTGAGGCTTACGCTGTGCCTCCCCTGTCTTCCTGGGTGCGGTGGGCGATCCACTCCGGATCGCGTACGGGCGCTGGTGCCCGCGTCTCGGTGGCCGGGGTGCGTAGGATGCGCCAGCTGGTGCGTGGCGTTGTCACGGTGGCCGCCAGGACAACGACGGCCTGGCGGCCGTTGCCGCCCCGGGCCCATGATCCGGTGAACCGGATCTGATCGGCTGCCCAGGCGCCCAGCCGCTGCCAAGGCCGCAGCCGTCCGAGTAGATAGCCAGCTGTGAGGGCGGCGGCTACGGTCTTGACGGCGTAGGTCACAGCTGCATCCCGGCGGCGGTCAGCACAGCGCTGTCCAGGGGCGGTTTTTCTGATCAGTGGGTGGTGGGCTGGCCTGGGCTGATCAGTTTGGTGTGGGTGGCGATAGTGTTCCGGGTCGAGCTCTCACCGCTTGGTGATGGGGGACCGGGTTTCAGTTCTCTGAGCTGAGCTGCTGTTTCATCAGGTGGAGCGGGTGCTGGTCAGGTGTGGTCATGCTCCGGGTGTGTTGATCAGATTCGTTGAGTGCTGGTATGTGGTCATCCAGTACAGGGCGGTGTCGATGTCGCGGGCGGTCCAGTTGCGGATGGGGTCTGGAGCGGCGGTCAGGAGCTGGTCGATCGCTTCTATGTAGCGGCTGTAGCGTCCGGGTGCGTGGCTGAGGTTGATGCCGAGGGTGTGCAGTCCGTTGTGGGCTCGGCGGTCGTAGACGGCCATGCGGTCCGGTGCGGCTGCTGTGAGGACGGCGGAGGCGAGGGCGTCACCGGTGCGGAAACCGGGTAGTGAGGCCAGGGCTGCTCGGCCGGCTTGCGCTGCCGAGCTGCGGCTGAGAGAGGTGTCCCGGGCGGCGGTCGCGGCCGCGGCGGTTGCGCGGCGTACGTCAGCGTCCGCGAGCGCCATGAGTTCAGAGGCCCAGGGCGTATCGGCCCTGAGCCGTTTCCACATCAGCAGTGCTCCGATGTCGGCTTTGCCGATGCTTCCGCTGGTGCACGCACGGCGTGTCACTTCCTGCAGGGTCTCGTCGTAGTAAGGGCTGACGGTCTCGGTGTAGGCCTGGTGGGCGGCGGCGAGGCGCTGCCATCGATCGGGCGCGAGGGCGAGTGGTTGGTCTGTCACGGCTTGCTGCTCCGTCTTGTCCGGAGGGATGCGGCAGGGGGTGGTCAGCCGCTGACTGGGGGGTTGCCGCGGTGTTCCCGGAGTGCTTGGAGGATGCGTGCCGGGTGTTCGTTCTGGGGGTTGTCGGGGTCTGCTGGGGCGGCGAGGAGTGGGCCGAGGCGGCTGTGCAGCGTGTCGAGGCCGATGAGCGCGTCAAGGCTATGCAGGGTGTCGCTGTCGATGACGGGGAACGGTGGCCGGTCGGGCGGGAGGAGCACGGCGAGGACGCCAGCCTCACCCTCCACGAGCGCGCCGGGTTCCGCGTCATCGGCCATCGTGAGCGCATCGGCCGCCACTGGCGCGACGTCGTCCTCCTGGAACGCCGCAGCCCCACCGTCACCTGACGCGCAGCACGGCTCCCGGCACATCTGGCCCCTTCGGCGTGGCGTCCGGGGCTCACCGGTACGGCGGGCCGGTGAGCCGGTCAGCCCGGGAGTGCCGTCTTCGGGGGTGCGGTTCCATGCCTGCCGGTAGCGCTGAAGTTCGTCGTCGGGGAGGTCCAGGTGGCCTTCGACGCGGATGCTGGTGGTGTCCCACGGTGAGTTCCCGCCGCGGCGGGGGGTGAGCAGGACACCGAGCGTGGCGGTCTGCTCAGCCAGTCCGGTACGCGTGGTGACCTCGTGATGCCGCAGCAGCACGTAAGCCTGAAAAGCGGCTTTGACGCGGGAGTCGAGAAGGGTGGCCGCTCCGAAGATGAGCTGGCGGGTGTCGTCCTCGTGGAGCATGCGCCGAAAACGCCATTTGCAGTGTTCCTCGGGAACCTCGGGTACGTCGCGGAGCATGTCGGCGAGCAGGTGACCCCATTCGGTGCGGGCGTCGACGGGCAGCCGGTCGAGGTCGTACAGGAGAGCGAAACGGTTGGCTTCGGTCAGCGGGGGCTTCAGGGGGCTGAGGGCTATGTCCTCGAACAGCAGGCGGATCACGAGGTGGGCCTGGGTGCCGTCGTCCCCGGCCGGGGCCTGAGGCAGCAGCGGGGTGGAGTAGGCAACGCCTCCGGGGCCCACGAGCTCCGTGTCGAACTGCGCCGGCGAGGCGTCGGCGTCCGCGGCGGCGAACTCGTAGTAGCGCACCGGTTCCTCGCCGAGTGGGACAGAGGGCTCCTTCGCGGCGCGGAAGAGGTAGTCCAGCACTGCAGTGGTGGAGCGCAACTGGTCGAAGAGGAAGTCCCAGTCGCGGCGGGTCAGCGCGATCCCCGGCATGCCGATCTCCTGCCAGGTGACCACCGTGCCCGCGGGGACACCGGGGTGGTCGAGCAGGAACACGGCTATCCACTCGTAGGCGTTGCCGTCGACGTTCAGGATCCGCTCACGGCCGTTGACCATGTCGGCTGGCATCATCCGCAGTTGCCGGACGGTCCCTTTCGCCTGGCTCATCGCCTTGGTGGCCACCTTCTTGATCCAGGCGGCTTCTGCGGTGTCGTCCTTGGGCGCGATGGTGCGGGCCTTGACCTGCACGACCGCACCTCGATGGCCGGCCAGCAGCAGGCGGTCACCGAGTTCACGGAGGCCTGATCCTTTCTGGGCGTGGGCGGCCTGGCGGAAGACGAAGTCGGGCAGACCCCAGGCCGCCGCGGCATGATGGGCCGCCTGTTCCGCCGCAGGGCCGTGCTCGACGCCCGGGGCCAGAGGCAGCGCCGGCGGGACACGGCGGGTGTAGACCCCGGCCGGAGGGTCGACGACGAGCGTCAGCGCGGTGGCATCGTCCTCGTCGACGAAGCGCCACAAGGCAGAAGGTGATGGGGTCATGGGCGCCATTAGACGCGACCGGTCGCCCCGGGCGCCCAGGTTTTCCGCACAGGCCGGCACTGTGCCTGGCCGCGCATCAGCTAGCGGTGGTTTGTTGACGGCGGGTCAGGGCCGTAGTAGGCCGGTAGCAGAGGAACGTCGCCTCGCCGCCTGGGGGCTTGTGATGACTCGCCGTCTGCCGTGTCCGCCCGCTCCGGGCCCGCTGGAAGCCTACGCCGCGCGCTTCGATGACCTGCTCTCGACGTTGGCACAGCGCCGCGGGTTCCGCGAGTACCTCGCGGGACTGCTGCTGCCGCGGGACCGGAACAAGACACTGAGCTGCCTGGCCGGCGCCGAACCCGTCGTCGGGGCCCAGCGCGCCTCGGTACAGCGGCTGCAGTTCTTCCTGTCCGAGTCGTCCTGGGACCACGAGCAGGTCAACGCCCGCCGACTGGAACTGCTGCTGACCGATCCCGCGACCGCCCCGCACCCAGGCGGGGTGCTGGTGATCGACGACTCGGGCGACCGCAAGGACGGCAAGGCGACCGCGCACATCGGCCGCCAGTGGCTGGGCCGGCTGGGCAAGACCGACAACGGCATCGTCACCGTGACCACCTGCTGGGCCGACGAGAACCTCTACTACCCGCTGCACGCCGTGCCCTACAGCCCCGCCCATCACTTCCCCAAGGGCAAGAGCGACACCGGCTTCCGCACGAAGCTGCAGATCGCCGCAGAACTGGCCCACACCGCGAAGGCTGCCGGGGTGGCCTTCCGCGCCGTGGCCGCCGACTGCGCCTACGGCGACCAGGACGGCTTCCGCAGACAACTCGCCTCGGCAGGACTGCCGTTCGTCATGGCTCTCAAACCGAGCCACGGCACCTGGGCCCACGGCAAGGATGCCTACACCCCCGTCCATGCCGCCCACGCCTTGACCTGGACGGACCCCGAGCACCCGGGTGGCTGGACCTCCGTCGAGCGCACCTTCCGCGACGGACACACCGAGACCTGGTGGGCCGCCGACGCGACCCTTGGCTGGTGGGGACCCGACGGGAACGTCCGTCTCGTCGTGGCCACCACCGACCCGGCCACCCTTCCCCCGCAAGCCACCTGGTATCTGGCCACCGACCTGCCCCGCCCCGGCGGACCCCGCGAGGCCGACAACCCTGAACCGGCCGCCGACCTGCATGAAGTCGTCCGGATCTACGGCATCAGGCACTGGATCGAGCAGAGCTACAAGCAGATCAAGGACGAACTGGGCTGGGCCGACTTCCAGGTCCGCTCCGATACCGCCATCCGCCGCCACCAGACCCTGGTCACCTGCGCGTTCTCGTTCTGCTGGGACACCTGGTTCGCTCAACCTCCGGACCGGGAGCCCGCCGTCGTCCCCACGGCCCCGCCGACTGTCACAGCGGTGGGGCCGGCTGAGAGGGGGCCCAAGCAGAACCCACCAGCCCCAACCGGCCAGCTGGCCGCAGGCAATCCGCGCCGTCCGGGCCTGGCTCGACCCCTGGACCACCCTCCAACGCTGCTGGCGAGCCTGGAGCAACGCACCCCCGCCACCCGAACTTCAAGCCCTGATCAACGCCGTCGGCGCAGGCCACCCACTCGATCTCTACTCCCCGGTCTAGGTCCTGTTTCTCGGATCTCCTGACCTGCGAGGGGTGTTGGGGCCAGGCTGGGTTCATGGGCCGTGGGGATCTGACGAATGCGGAGTGGGATCGGCTGGAGTCGTTCCTACCTCCTGGTGGTACGCGTGGAGGTCGGTGGAGCGATCACCGCCGGGTGATCAACGGGGTTCTCTACCGGGTGCGGACCGGCGTGCAGTGGCGGGATCTGCCGGAGCGATTCGGGCCATGGGAGACGGTCTATAAACGACATCGTCGCTGGTCAGCCGATGGAACCTGGCAGATGCTGCTGTCTCGCATCCAGGTAGCCGAGGACGCCGAGGGCGGCATCGACTGGGACGTGTCGGTGGACTCGACAGCCGTGCGAGCCCACCAGCACGCCGCCGGTGCGAGGAAAGCGCCCCCGGCCGCCGTCCCTCAAAGGGGGGCCAAGTGGGGGACGAACCAGGTCGATCCGGTACTGCGGAGACTGACCATCCGCCTGGAGGAGGTGGTCAGGTCGGCGAATGTCTGGGACGTTCCCGCGGAGGATTCACCACCAAGATCCACCTCGTTGCCGAGGGACGATGCCGGCCCTCGCCTTCGTCCTGACACCCGGACACTACGGAGACGGACCCCAGCTCGAGCGGGTGCTGGAACAGGTTCTGGTGCCGCGAGCCGGAGTCGGCCGGCCACGCACCCGGCCCGACCATGTCTTGGCGGACAAGGCCTACACGTCCCGGAAGAACCGCCGCTACCTGCGACGACGCGGAATCCGGCACACCATCCCCGAACGTCTCGACCAGCAGAGACACCGCAAGAACCGAGGTTCACGCGGCGGTCGGCCTACCGGTTTCGACAGCGAGCTCTACAAGAAGCGCAACACCGTCGAACGCACCATCAACCGCCTCAAAGGCTTCCGCGCCGTCGCGACCCGCTACGAGAAACGCGCCTACATCTACCTCGGCACCGTCACACTCGCAGCACTCATGATCTGGCTCCGTACATGATCCGAGAAACAGGACCTAACAAACCACCGCTAGTTGTTGCGGGGCATGACGTTGATGGCGCTCGCTTGCCGGCGTGCGGCGAGCCGATAGATTCTGGACTTCAGAATCTATAAAGCGTTACGGTGAGCGGCATGGGTAGGCCACGGTCATTCAGAGAGTCCGACGTGCTCGACGCGGCGGCGGGCGAGTTCCGCGTGCACGGCTTCGCCGACACGTCGACCGAGAAGCTCTGTGAAGCGGCGGGCGTGCGGCGTAGCAGCCTCTACAACGCCTTTACCTCTAAAGAGGAACTGTTCGTAAGGGCGCTGGAGCGCTATGTGAACGTCACTGGCGGCAGGCATGAGTCGATCCTGACCGATGAGAAGCTCAGCGGCGCGGCGCGCTTGGCCGGCCTGCTCGGTCTCGTGATCGGCGAGGAGCGCGAGGCGGCTGTCCGAGGGCACGCCGCTGGATGCATGGCGGTGGCCACACGCATGAATCCGGATCTGGGAGTGCGAGACGCTCGCGTCGAGCGGATTCTCGACGGGGCTCTGCAGCAGCAGATCGCGCTGCTCAGTCAGGCCCTCCGTGCGGGACGGCTCGATGGCACCTTGAGGTCGGACTTGCCGGTGCGGGAGGCTGCGCTGTCCGTCGTCGCCCTCATCTCTGGGTTGCGGGTCATGGCCCAGGCCGGTACTCGACCTGAAGAGCTCGACCGGATCGCACGACTGGCGCTTGGGGCGCTCGTGGCCTGAGCGTCACAAACGGTCAAGCATTAGCGTCCTTGTGGGCGTCACTTCCGTATGCCCTGATTTTGAATTCTCAAATACAAAAGAATGGATTCGCCGGTCGACACACGGACTCGTCGATCGGCGGAGGAAGGTCCTGAAGTGAAACGACAGCTCTATGTGCTCATGCTGACGATCCTCGTCGTGGTGATGAGCGAGCTCCAGATCGCCGGAATGATGCCGGCGATCGCCGACGATTTCGGTGTGAGCACCAGCCAAGTAGGCCTGTTGGTCTCCTTGTACGCCTTGGGCATGGCGATCGGAGGCCCGCTGCTCGCCTTCGTCTTCCGGCACAGCCCACCCAAGCGAGCTCTGCTGACCGTGGTCGTGGCCTACGCCGTAATAGAGGTGATGGTTCCGCTCGTGCACGCGTACTGGTGGGTGGCACTGGTCCGCATCCTGACTGGATGCCTGGCCGGTGCCGGGTTCGGACTGTCGGTCACCTTCGGGGCACGCCTGGCGCCGCGTCCGGAGAAGATCGGTGAAGCAATCTCGGTCGTGCTCGGCGGAATCATGGTCGGGACCGTGATCGGCCTGCCCTTGTCCCACTTCATCGCTGGCCGGTGGGGATGGCAGTCCAGCTTTTACGTACTCGGGGCCGCCGCGTTCCTGCTGTTCGTGATCAGTGCGGTCGCACTTCCGCCTCTGGCAGCTGCCTCTCAGGATGATGCCGCCCAGGACATACGCAACCTGCGCTCACCCCGGTTGTGGTCGCGGTACCTGGTCAGCCTGCTCACGGTCGGGGCCGCCTACGCTTCCTTCTCCTACTTCACCCCGCTCCTTGAACAGAGCGCCGACTTCGCCACCGACACCACGACCCTGATCCTGCTGGGCTACGGCCTCTGCTCCTACGTCGGCAATCTGATCGTCGGCAAGTTCGCCGACCAGCACGCAGTGAAGGTGCTGCGGTTCGGGCACACGCTGCTGTTCGTCTCACTGGGACTGCTGGCGCTGCGCGGCCATGTGCCGGCCGTGGCACTCGGGATGGTGCTCGTCGTCGGCCTCTCCGGGGTGACGATGAACCCGGCACTGGTCACCCGGGTGGCCGAGATCGGTGGTGTCGGCAACCTGGTCAGCACCGTGCACACCGCGGTCATCACTATGGGCGTCACCCTGGGGACCGCTATCAGCGCCATCACCATCAGCCTGTTCGGAGACGACCCCGCCGTAGCGATGTGGACCGGCGCGGCCTTTGCCGTCCTGGCCGCCCTGGTGCTCGCGACCCAGACCAGGCGGACGGCGAGCACAAGCCCGATCATGGCGTCCCTTCCGGCCGGAGGCGAGCAGAGCGCAGAGGTGAAGTCATGACGACGCACGCCAACGCTTCTTTGTCTGTTGAAGGACGACGACGACTGATCGAACGTTGCAAGAGCCGCCCCATCGCCCACGTCGCGGCTGAGATGGGAATCTCACGAGCCTGCACATCCAAGTGGGTCAACCGCTGGCGCCAGCATGGCGACCTCGGCCTGCAAGATCGCTCTTCGACACCCCATGTCAGCCCGAGCGCCACGTCAGCGGAGGTCATCGAACGATCTTGCAGCCCGGTTCGACAGTGACGGAGTGGTGTGGTCAGGTTCCCAGGTCGGCGTCTCGTGCCAGCAGTGCGGCCTGCACTCGGTTCTCGCAGTCCAGCTTGGTCAGGATCCGGCTCACGTACGATTTGACCGTGGCCTCGCTCATATGGATCCGCTGACCAGCGTCCGCGTTGGACAGGCCCTCACCCAGCAGTGCCAGGACCTCCAGCTCGCGGTTGGTCAGCGCGTCCAGCCGGCAGCGGGCCTGCTCAGCACGGTGGGCGCTCTGGCTGGACGCCAACGAGTCCACGACACGGCGGGTGGCACCCGGCGACAGGTACGCGTCTCCGGCCGCGGCAGCCCGGACCGCGCGCATGAGTTCCGCGGGCGCCGAGTCCTTGAGCAGAAAGCCCACGCTGCCCCCAGTCAGTGCGCGCAGTACGTTTCGCTGTTCCCCGAAGGTTGTCAGGATCAGCACCCGCGTGTCAGGCACGGTCCGGTGCAGCTCGGCCAGGGCCGTCAGTCCGTCCATGACCGGCATCTGGATATCGAGCAGCACGACGTCCACGCGGCGGGTCTGGGCCAGTTCGACAGCCTCACGGCCGTTCACCGCCTCGGCGACGACTTCGATGTCGTCGGCGGAGGAGAGGATCATCCTGACGCCTGCCCGGATGAGCGGCTCGTCATCCGTGACGAGAACCTTGATCATGACTCCCCTGCGCGGTCCTTGAGTGTCTACCTGCGGTCACTCGCCATCATCCCTGATCGAGCGCCCGCTACTCCTCAGTTCCTCACCTCGAAAGACTTCTTCTCGGTCAACTTGCCGTCCTTGAAGCAGAACCGGAAGACCGGCTCCTTGTCCGGATTGTTGCTGGACTCCGTGGAAGTCAGGCTGAGGCACTTCGCGCCCTTGGGCACGGGCGGCGCATCCGTTTCCAGGCCGTCGGTCACGAAGGAGTTCTCCTTGGGCAACTGCTTGCGGATCTCTGCCTCGGACTGGCCCACCTTCACCGCGTCGTACTGCTTCGGCTCGATCCTGGCCTCTTCCGCCTTGTTCAGGAGGAAGTATCCCCCGACGCCGAGGGCGGCGATCACCAGCAGCAGAGAAATCAGTACCGCCATCCCGCAGCCGATGGCTATGCCGCTTCCGTTCTTCCTGCTCATTGCCTTGGCCAGCTCCTTCAGACCGTTCCCATTCATGACGGGACCACCCTCGTCCAAGGAGTCCCCCGGGGTCTGCTGCCAAAAGGTGTTCGTTGGATCAACGAACGTCGTCGTCACGTTGCCGGGCTCGGGGCTCGGGATCCCGCCTTCCGGCGATGTGTACGGCAGCACGCCCGCCAGCCGGAAGCCGCCGTCCGCCGTCGGGCCCGCGTGCGCCAGGCCCCCGATGAGCCGGGTCCGCTCACCGAGCCCGGTCAGCCCCTGGCCGCCGCTCACCACGCCCCGGCCGTTGTCCGTCGTCCTGGTTGCGGGACCGTTGGCGACCTCCACGACCAGCGAGTCCGGCTCATACCGCAGCTCGACGGTGATCGGGGCGCCCGGGGCGTGCTTGTGGGCGTTGGTCAAGCCCTCTTGGACGATGCGGTACGCCGCGTGATCGGCGGTCGGGGGGAGCGGGCACGGCTCGCCGGAGTGCCGCAGCTTCACGGCCGCGCCCACGCTCCGGGACGTTCCTACCAGGCCCTCGATGCCCGCCACCCCGCGCGACAGCGCCGTGGTGTCCTCCGCCTCCGCCGCAGCAGCCGCGACGCCTGGGGTGGTGCGGTCCTCGTGTGGAGCCTCCGTGCTGTCCCGCATCACCTGTACCACCTCGCGCAGCTCATGCATCGCGGCCACCGACGCCTCGCGCAGCACCCCCACTGCCTCCCGCTGCCGTCCGGTCAGCTCGCGGTCCACCTCCAGCGCGCCCGCGTGCACCGAGATGAGCACCAGCTGATGGCCGAGGCTGTCGTGCATGTCCTGCGCAATGCGCTGACGCTCCCGCGCCCGGGCCTGTCCGGCGATCATCGCGCGCTCGCGTTGCTGCTGGGCCTCGTACTCCCGAAGCGTGTCGGTCAGCGTATGGTGCTGCGACCGGTAGCGGCCGGCCAGGCCGGGAACGATGATCGCGACCAGCGGCCACAGGACGCCGAAGACCAAGCGGGGCAGTGAGAGGTGAGGCAGCGCCTGCACGACTGCCAGGCCGAGGTTGAGGACGTATGCGAGGGCGAAGGTGCCGACGGCCCTGCCGACCCCGTCGATCCGCCGCCCCGCCGACCACGCGGCGACAAGGACCAACGGAGCGAGACCGCCGAACAGGACAGAGCCGACGGCCGTCACCAGCAGCACGGACGCGGGCAACGTCCGGCGCAGAAGTGACAGCGCTGCGATCGCCAGCCCGGCGGCAGCGATCCGTACGGTGCCGCCGTGGTCCAGGGCCGCGAGACCTGCTCCCAGCAGCCCAAACGCTACGCTCAGCAGCGATTCGCCCACGATGCGCCAGGGAGACCACATTCCGGGAACCAAGAGAGCCCTGCCCGGGGCAGCCAGCCGCAGGGTAGCCGAACGCAGCCTCGCTGCCAGTGCCTGGCGAGCCGATGCTTTAAGGGCCGTAGATTCCACACGAGTCACCCGGTCACGTTAAGCCCCTCTCAACCCGCTCCGCACCGGCCATTGGTCGCGACGGCCAACGACGAAAGTCCAACCTGGCGTGGCGGCCCGGCATCCGTCGGCCACCCACAAGACCCCGGCCGCAGCAGAGCGCCGACGGGCTCGCCGGACCCTGCCCGGCCGGGGTCGACGAACGCGAACAGCGAGTGATGACCGAAGGCCTTCCGCCAGGTCGCGGCCGCGTGTTCCTTCTGCGAGTGCGCGAGACCAGCACCCCGTCGATGTCCACGTTCACCTCGCCGCCCGCGTTCGGGGCCGCCTGGCCCGCCAAGCACCCAGCGTCGGCAACCCAGCCTGCTGCGGTGACACCCCGCCCCGCCGCGATCCTGCGCGAGGTCCAGGAGGACATCGACGTCCCCGGCGGCCTCTTTCCCGCGCTTGCGCAGCTCGTCTCGGCCGCCGCACGGCGGGCGGAGCAGACCGACCGCGACGGCGACGCCTCTTGCCCGCTGCACGAGGCCGCCGCCCTGTTCACCGACAACGCCGGGCCACGCCTGAACTGGGCGGCCCGCGCCCTTCACCCGTGACAGCGCCGATCCCGCGCCTTCTGCTCCTGTCCGATCACATCGAACGGATGCGGACCACCCTCGCCCCGCCGCACTGGCAAGCTCTGTGGGGTCGGCAGGCGGCCGCTCTGGCGGAGGTCTTCGAGGAGTGCGCCGACCTCGTGCCGGCCGCGCGCCGCGAGATCGCCGAACGCGGCCTGCGCCTCGATCTCCCCCTGGGCATGAGGACGGAGTTCGACCGATGACGGCCCGCCCTGCTCCCGCGCCCCTGTCGTCGCTCACCTTCCGGGACGACGAGAAGGTCTTCAGCCACGGCGGCTACCAACTCCTCGACGACATTGCGGTGCCGCAGTTCGGCGACACCCGGTGCTGGCCGGCCGACTGCCTCGGCCGCCCGGCCAATCGGAAGCCGTCGGAGTGGCGGTTCGCCTTCTCCCAGGATGACCCGCTGATCAATCTGCAGCTGCGGGAGTACTGCTTTGCCCTGCTCAACCCCTCCCACCCGGTCTTGCGTAAGTCGCTGATCTTCCTGCCCGCCGTGCCGCTTGCCGTCGCCACCATCAATGCGTCGATGCTGGAGATCAGGAAGGTCATGCGCTGGGGCCGCGAACAGGGACTGCCGGCAGACCTTGGCCTGTGGGACCAGGAAGACTGGCACGAGGCGATCGTTCACAAGGCGTCCCAGGTCGAAGGCGCGAAGACCGTCGCCTTCCACGTGACGGCTATCCGCCGCCTGCGCCAGCTCGCCGAGGTCATCACCGGCATCAGCCCCTTCGACGACCCGTGGGGCGACGAGACAGCCGAGGCCATCGGAGCCAAAGCGTACGACGAGGACATCCCCAGCAAAGACACGCTCGCCACCCCGTCCATCCCGCCCGAGACCTGGTGGCCGCTCCTGCGCGGAGCCTGGACCTACATCCACACCTTCGCCCCCGACATCTTCCGCTGGCGCGACCACTTCGCCCAGCAGAGGCAACCACGGCCCGATACACCGCTTTCCACCAGCGCACGACCGACCCCTGCCGAAGACACCGACACCCTCTTGGAGGAGTGGCTCAGTGCGCCGGGCAACGCGGTGCCGGTCCACGAGGTCGACTACCAGAACACCAAGGCGGGGACGCCTATGTGGACTGCCCTCAGCAAGATGGTCACCAACGGCAGAACGATGAACATCTTCGGGGCGAACAACACGAGCAGCAGGCCAGAGAAGCGACGAGCCATCGTCCTCGCCGCGATCGGTGAAGGCCGCGTGGCGACCGCAACGGCGGGCGTGGGCCGTGGCAAAGGCTCCGCCGCGCCGAGCTACATCGCGCCGGGCACCGGTCCGGGCGTCACCCAGGAACAACTGGACGACGACGTACGACGCTGGCTGGCCGATCCCTCCACGCTGGTGCCCGTGCACGCCACCGACGACCACGGGAAGACGGGAGAACCGATCTGGGCGATGGCCGCCCGCATGATCTGGGGTCCCCCTCCCCCAGGGGCCCACCGGAAGCGGTACGCCAAGAGATTCGACCCGCGCCACCGGACAGGAGCGGCACGCATGCGACTGCTGAGGCAGGCCGTGGCCGCCGGCCGCGGCCTGCCCGTCGATCTTGGCGTCGGAGTGGGCTGGCGCGCCTACCCCCTGCAGTGCCCGGACGCCGCCCACATCCACCGTGAGGACGGCACATCGGCGCCGTGGCGAGCACAGATCAGTGCCATAGAGCTCACCTTCGAACTGCACATGCTCAGAGCAGCGGTGTACGTGTTCGTCGCGGCGCTGAGCCTGATGCGCGACTCGGAGGTCCAGGAGATTCAGCGCGACGCCGTACGTACCTACTTCGGCTCCCCAGCCATCGTCTCCCGCAAGACCAAGATGGACCCGGCGCGCCCGGAACTGCACTGGTGGATCATCGAGCCGGTCGCTGAGGCTCTCGCGGTCATCGAGGAGCTGTCCTGGCACTCCACGCACCTGTTCGTGGCGCTGGCCCCGCCCACCGGAAAACAGACCCACACCGAGCCCGGAATCCAATCCGAGGCCGAGATCGACTTCTTCATCAACGCCGTCAACACCACTGCTCACCAGCCCGGCCTGGCCAAAATCCCGCCCGCGCACGTCCGCTCGCACATGTTCCGCAAGACCATGTCGCAGCTCGCCGGACGTGAACCCGACTCGGAGATCGCGCTCGGCCTCCAGCTCAAGCACGCCGCGCGCCGGGCGTTCGCCAACCGCACCACCCAGGCGTACGCACAGATGGACGCGAGCTGGGCCAAGGAGTTCGACACCGAACTGCAGTAGGCCGCCGCCCGCAAACTCGTGGATTTGCTGCGTGGCCGCCGCCAGGGCGAGCGCGTCGCGGTCGGACCCGGCGCCGCCCGGCTCCACGCCGGCCTCGACAAGGTCATCGCCACCATCGACAACGATCCACAGCTACGGGCGCAGATCGCCGACGAACGGGTCGAAGAGGCCCTGCTCGCCGACGAGTTCCCCAACCTCCACCTGGGCACCGTCAACCACTGCATGTTCGACGCCCCGCAGGCCGAGTGCCAGGACGAGCTCCCTGAGGATCAGCGCGGGCTGGCCCCGCTGATCGGCGCCTGCCAGCCGGCCCGCTGCCGCAATTCGACCATCACCCGTGCCCACGCCCCGTACTGGGTCGCGGAAGAGGACGACCTGATCGCATTGTCCAAGGACCTGCGGTTGTCGCCCCCGAACCGAGAGGCGGTCTTCGTCCGACTCGCCGACGTCCAGCGCATCACGCGCGCACTCGAAGAGGAAGGCACCGCCTGATGCCGGTATCCGCAGCGTCCGCCGAGAAACTGAGAGCGGCCATGGCCCGGCTGCTGGCCGGCAAGCCCCTGCACACCGACGGCGCGCTCACCAAGGAGAACCTCGCCCGCGAAGCACAGGTCAGCCACGCAACAGTGCACCGCGCCGAAGACGTCCTCGCCGAGTGGGACGCGCAGGTCGTCCGCCCCGTCCTGCGCACACCCGGGGAGGTCCAGCGTGACGAGACGATCGCCGAGCTCCGCAAGCAGCTGCGCGGGGCGAAGGCGCAAGTCGCCGAGCAGCAGGGGAAGCTCGATGCCCTCGCCACGGTGACGGCGAACCTCTACGCAGAGAACCTCGCGCTGAAGAAACGGCTCGGACGCAAGGGCGTGGCGGTCTTGCACACCGAAGATCACGAATAGCTGGCCCCGCCCTCTCCGCGTTGCCTGAACCTCCCCTCTCGAGGGTGGCCGCCGCCAGCGCCTCGCATGATCACGGCAGCATCACGCCGTGCCGCATCGCATTCGTCGCTTAGGATCCGCCCCCGGTTTCGGCACGGGCGACCCTTAGCTGCTCAGGCCGAGGAGTCGTCCCGATAGCAGTTCAGAACCCTGGGCTCACCCAGTGAGCCATGACTCCGGTGCGTCCGTCGCCACCGCTGCTGACGGCAGCGACGCCGGCCGCGGGCCCTTGGCGGTGCGCGTAGAGCGCCACTTGGTCCTGGGCGGCGAAGGTGTGCAGGAACGTCTGCCCGGCGGTGGTCTGGAAGCCGAAACCCGCGGCCGACTGAATGCCGGACACTGCTTCACTGCCCTCAATGAGCACACCGTTTTTGTACAGCGCTGTGCGGCGCTGACACCGGCCGCTGTGACGAAGCAGCCTTGTTGGCAAGGAGCGGCCTGCTTCGTCGCTGGTGAGCCGACCGTGACGTCCGGTAGTTGGCAAGCCGAGCGCAAGTCAGTTGGCACGTTGTGGTCACGGGCGGTGATCTCTCTGACAGCCCGTCATTGTGCGTGAACCTGGCATTACCAAAGGGCTGGGTCTGCGTTGGGCAGGCCATGAACGATTATCTGCGCAGTAATCCGCCTCGGTTCCTTGGTGCGGACGAAGGGCTCTCGCTCCTGGTGCGTGGGGGCGGCGGTCTTGCGGGGGCGGGGGTGTGCAGTGCCTGGTGGCAGGGGGCCGAGCTCGGGGCACGGTCGTGGGCCAAGCGGTGGGGCCTGGTGGGGGATGCGGCCCAGGCGCGGCGTCTGGCGGGGATGGGACACGGCCGGATGGCGGGGTTCGTGGCGCCTGCGGGCTCGTCGGCGGAGCTGGAAGTGCTGGCCTGTTGGGGTGCGTTCATCACGCTGGTCGACGACGGCTTCGACCAGGGCGGTGAACATGCCTCGGTGTCCGAGGTGCGGGCTGTGCTCGATCCTCTGGTCGAGGTACTCAAGGGGACGACCGGTGCCCGGGCCGGGTGCGATGCGCCCGCGGTGGCCGCTCTTGAAGATTTGTGGCGGCGCACCGTCGTGGGGACGGCGCCGGGGTGGTGTGCACGCTTCGCGGCGTCGTACGCGTCGTTCGCGAAGGCGACCTGCGAGGAGGCGCGGTGGCGGCAGGAGTCGTACACGCCGTCGGTGGCGGAGTACATCGCGGTGCGGCGGCGCACGATTACGGTGGCCCCGCTGCTGCTGGTCTCCGAGCGCCTCCTGGACGCGTGGCCGCAGGCTGAAGTCCTGCACGATGTCTGCTCCGATGCCGTGGCCTGGACAAACGACGTGTTCGACGCCGGTACGGAGCACGCCGGTGAGATCGGCCTGGTGGGTGTCCTGGCGCGGGAGCGGGGGGTCGGGCGCGGTGAGGCGGCCGCGATGGCCCGCGCCATGATCGAGGAACGCCTGGACGACTTCGAGTCAGCCGCCGAACGCCTCGCGGTTTTGAATCCGCATGACGGGGGTGTCCGTTCGCGGATCGAGCGGGTGCGTACCTTCTTGTACGGGGCGGTGGCCTGGCAGTACGAGAGCCGCCGCTACCGCGCCACCCTCCCCGTACAGCATGCCCCCCGTAACCGGGCCGCGGATCCGATAGAGAGCGCCGCCGTCCGGCTGGAGCGGCGGCTGGCACTGGCGGTGGCGCCAGGCGGGGCGCTGCCGGACCGGTGCGCGGGCCGCGTGCTGGAGACGGCGCTGCTCCTGGCCCTGCTCCGCGCCCGCGATACCTACCCTAAGGAGGAGCGGGAGCTGGCGTGCTGGCTCGAGGAGCGGCGTGCTGGCGCCGACGCACTCGACGGGATGCTCATCGACGCGGTTCTGCGCCCCCAGACCCTGCCGGCCGACGCCGCCGCAGCGGCGGCCCCCTTCGTCGGCGATGCGGTGTCATCTGCGGGCAGGCGGGGCCGGCTCAAGCGGAGCATGCTCCACGCCGTACTCCACGTGCTCGGCGGCCTGAGACTGAACCCGGCGGAGATTCCCCCCGCGGCCGGTGGCACCGTGTCCACGTTCACGCTGGCCAACCTCCTGGCCGTACGCGTCATCTACGCCCAGGCGACCGACCGGCCGCACGCGGTTTCAACCGGTGAACGGTTCCAGCTGGCCGACGTGCTGGAGAAGGGGAGCGGCAGGCTGCTGTGGGAGGCCAGCGCCGCCACCCATCTCCTCGCGCTGAACGCCCTGCAGTCCTGCCGGCCCGGCCACCCGGTGGTCGCCCCGGCCGTGACCGGCCTGCTCCTGGCCCGCGACAGTGACGGCGCAATGCCGTTCCTCGACAGCCAGGACGTATGGCTGTCCGCCGTGGGCGGCCTCGCCTTCCTGGCCCGGCGATCCTTGCGCCCCTACACGGCACGGATGGGCGCGTTCGTCGCCGCCTGGCAGGCCCCGGACGGCGGCTGGCCCTTCGCGGCCGGTATCCGCCAGACCGACGTCGACACCGCCGCCCGCTGCATGGAATTCCTCCACGCCCTCGACCCCCACCGCTACCGCACCCACCTCGCACGGGGCGCCGCCTACCTCGCCGCGAAAGCCGGACCCGACGGCGGCTTCCCCACCTGGAGAGAAGGCGACGACCCCGACCTCGACATGACCGCAGGCGCCGTCCTCGCCCTGACACCTCACGGCCGCACGCACGCGCCACTGGTCACCGCCGCCACCCACTACATCCTCGACACCCAACACGGTGACGGCACCTGGCAGCGGAGCTGGACCTTGAGCGAGTCCAGCGTCATCCTGCGCGCCGTCGACGCCCTGCACGCTGCCCGCGACACCCTGGGCGTCGACTCCGTACGGGCCGCCGCAGCGATCACGCGCGCCGTGGCGAGGCTGACCGCCACCCAGCAACCCGACGGAGGATGGGGCCACACGCCCGACCACGACACCGACCCGCTGTCCACCGCCCAGGCCATCCCCGTCCTCGCCCGCTACGGCCCACCCCACGCCACCGCCGCCGCGACCGCTTGCCTGCTCTCCTGCCAGGACGACACCGGCCGCTTCCCTGCCCCGCCCGACCAGACCGGCCCACGGCCCCTGGCCTTCGACTATCCCGTCGTCGCCGACCTCCACGCCCTCACCGCCCTCACCCGCCCCCAGGCAGATGTCCTTGATCGATTCCAAGGGATGCCGGCGCGCATGCGTCGATGAGCGCCGGCTGCGCTACCGCGGGTCAGCAAGGCAAACCGCGAAGGTGGTTCGGGATCCTGACCAACCCCGGCGTAACTCGGTCCAGGCGTTACCTGGCGAGACTCACCGTGGCGTCGGCGTGGTCGATCTCGCCCAGGACCAGCTTGGGCTGGTCGGGGTCGACCAGGCGCAGGGGGACGCCGAGCTGGTAGTCGCCGCGGGTCGCGTGCGGCGGCAGCGAAGGGTCCTCAAGGTCCAATGGTTCCCTGCCGACCAGTGTGACCTGGCGGCCGCTGCGCCAACAAGCATGCTGATTTGCCAACTGAACTGCGTCGTGCCACACCCGCTACGGCGACAGACGACCCTCATACCTGCACGCGCTCTATCCGGGTGGTTGGGCATGAACGCCAGGACGGTCCTGTAGCCGGGGCCCTCGGTCACGCCGAAGACGTGGCCGCGCCCGGCCGCGAGGGCCGTGCCCACCTCGTTCAGCCCGCCGTCGACGTCGTTGCGTAGGCGCAGCGGCCAGGAGGCCGGAAGACCGTCGATCTCGGCAGGGGAGGACGTGATCAGGATGCCGTTGCCGGACTGGCGAACGTCCAGGTGCTGCATTCCCTCGGTGGAGTGGAACGCGGTGCCGAACCACTCCGTGGTCGGCTGGCCGCTCTCGCTCCGGGGGCGGCGCGGCTTGTGCTGCTTGTGACGTCCCATGCTGTGCCTCGCAGACGTGGCCCCGTGCGCGGGCCGATCGGTCCGCTGAACCCACCAACCGGCAGCACGCCGACCGGGCTACGCCCGGGGCTCGCCGTTCACTCACCCGGCCCACCCGGCTGTCGGATTGAGCACGCTGTTGACCGAACGTGGGACCGAGCGGCCCCCGGTCTTGACCGAGAGTGCCGGTGCGCGAGACGGTTGGCGCAACTAAGCGCAACCGACTCGACACGGGAGAGCGCCATGACGTTACGGTTCGTCGGGATCGACCCGAACACGGGAGGCGGTGGGTCGCCGACGGTGTGGGTGGAGGAAGAGAGCGCCGACCTGGTCCTCCAGGGTGCGGAGGCCGAAGCGTTGTTGAAGGCGATGATCGGCGGGACCGAGTGGGTACCTGGCCACGCGGTGGGCGTCCCGCCGCACGAGACGGTGATCCGTATCCCGGTGCGGATGGCGTCGATTCTGAGGGAGGCGTGTGATGTCGCAGAGCAGCGTTCCGGACTTCGCTGAACTGCTGAGGGGCGCTCAGCACAGCGCGGTGCATCTGGAGATGCGCGACCACTACGGCGTTGGCGATGAGGCCGAAGAGATCGCTCAGTTCGCGCGGACCGGCGAAATCACGCTGGACCCCACTGCCCGCTGGTGGCCCGAGTGGCTCGGTCTGGTCAAGGAGACCCTGGCCCGGGGCGTGGTGATGCGCCGCGCGCGGATCGTCTCGGAGCCGGTGACCGACTACATCCGGTGGGAGCACGCGGTGACCGAGATGAACGTGGGCGCTGGCGAACAGGTCCGCTGGTTGCCCCGCCGCAACGCCTCGGACATCGCCCTGCCGGGCAACGACTACTGGCTGATCGACGGACGCCTCGCGATGTTCCACTTCTTCAGCGGCGACGGCGACTGGGTGGCCCCCGGCTGCGAGAT
Source organism: Streptomyces sp. NBC_01260 (assembly GCF_036226405.1). Taxonomy (NCBI): domain Bacteria; kingdom Bacillati; phylum Actinomycetota; class Actinomycetes; order Kitasatosporales; family Streptomycetaceae; genus Streptomyces; species Streptomyces sp. NBC_01260. The sequence goes on from NZ_CP108464.1 coordinate 9,071,160, forward strand.
CACCGAGGACCCGGCCGCGGTGCGCCTGTGCGCGGCCGCGTTCGAGACCGTCTGGGAGCGCGGCATCCCGCACGAGAAGTACACCGTCTAGGCCCCTGAGCAGCCACATGACCGCATCTCCATCGTCCAGCGCCCAGGGAGCCCGCGAGGCGCTCGCCGTGCGGTTGCAGCACCTGCGCAAAGACGCCGGCCTCACCGGGCGCGAACTCTCCGCCCGGTGCGGCTGGCACCCCGCGAAGACCACCCGGATCCAGAAGGGCGCCGCCCCGCCCTCCGATACGGACATCCGCACCTGGTGCCAGGCGTGCGGCGCCGACGACCAGGCCGACGACCTGATTGCCACCGCCCGCGCCGTCGACTCCATGTACCTGGAGTGGCGCCGCCTGCACCAGGGCGGCATGCGCAAGGTCCAGGAAGACTTCTACGCCCTCTACGAGCGCACCCGCGTCTGCCGGGCGTACCTCTCCAACGTGCCGCCCGGGTTCCTCCAGACCCCCGGCTTCGCGACCGCCCTCATGAACCAGATCACCAGCTTCCAGGGCACTCCGAACGACGTCTCCGAAGCTGTCGCCGCCCGCGTCGCCCGCTCCCGGTTCCTCTACGAGGGCGGCCGGCTCTTCGTCGTCCTCATCGAGGAGTCCGTCCTGCGTTTCCGCACCGCAGACCCCGATGCCATGCGCGGGCAGTTGCGCCACCTCCTGGCCGTGATGCCGCTCGCGTCCGTCTCGCTGGGGATCATCCCGTTCACCGCGCAGCGCACCGTGTGGCCGCTCGAGGCGTTCTATTTGCATGACGACTTCCAGGCCGTGGTGGAGACACTCACCGCAGAGATCAACGTGACGCAGCCGCGCGAGCTCGCCGACTACGCGAAGGCGTTCACCGGCCTCGCGGAGATGGCCGTGTACGGCGACGCCGCCCGCACGCTCATCCAGGCCGCGATCGATGCCCTGGAGTGAACCTCCGCAATTACTCGCAACTTCGTTGAGGACGGGCCCCAACGCTGCGTAGCGTCGAAGTCACCGACGAACCACCGGCCGGAGAGGCGGGTCCCCATGCGCGTACATACCGACACCCCCGCCCCCGAGCCGGTGGGCCGCGGCCTCCAGTCGCCCGCCTACGGCATCCCCTCACCGGCCCTGCTGGCCCGCGCGGACCGGGGCTTCGCCAGGTTCCTCGCTCCGCGGACCGAGGACCAGGACGACAGGCACGGCGACGGCGAGGACCCCCAGCGGTGACCGCCGGCCACCCGCGCGAAGACGCCCCAGCAGCAAGGCCCGCCGTGCACACCAGCGCCCACACGGTCCTGTACGACCCCGACGGCCTCATCGAGGCGGAGCTCCCGCTCGACCGCGAGTCGTACGAGTGTCTCGTCACGGCCGTCCTCGCATGGACCGGGGAGGACACGCTCACCACCCGAGACCTGGAGCAGATCGCCCTCCAGCTCACAGGTCACGCCCGCGCGGTCGCCGCCGACGTCCGCCGCCGCGCCGACCAGCTGCCCAAGGACAGCGGGCCGAAGGCACTCGCCGACGTCGTCCTGCGTGAGGCGGAAGGCCGGCTGTCCACGATGATCGAGGGCACCGTCCGCTGCGCCCAGAGCCGTGCGCGGCTTGTTCGTGCCCTCTACGCACGCCTGGACCGCCTGGAGACCGCAACCGGTCAGCCTGCCGCGCCCTCAGCCGATCAGGGCGTGTCACCCTCCCATACCCACGGACCGCCAGGACGGCTGAAGGTAGGCCCGTAGGAGGCCCGCCCGCCCGGCCCGTATGCGCTATGAGGGGTGATCAGGTACGCGCCGGTGGTGATCTCCTCTTCAGTCCAGCCGGTCACCTCGATCAGCTGCCCGTCCGCCCACCGGTCAGCTCGCGGTAGTCGCGGCCGGGCTGTGGCCCGTGCTCCGGGTCATCACGCTCGCTGCCGCACACCCTCGGTCCCTGTGTCATGCGACCAGTCTGGTGCGACGCGGGTCCACCAGCACGGGAATCGGCGCGACTTCACCACGAAGAGTCCCTGCCCGCTGCGCAGCCCATACAGGTGCAACACCAGCCTGTGGCAGTGAAACGCGACCGGTGAAACGCTCCTGCACGTTTCACCCCTGAACTGCGCCGATGCCCTGGATGGAGGTGCGTGGAGCCGGTGCAGGGCCGTGCGTTGCAGGCCCCCGCCATGTTCGGTGGCTGCCGGTAGGGTCGTGCGGATGATCGGGCAGCGAGCACGGACGCGCGTGTCCAGACGTGACAAGAAAATCGAACACACGATCTAATGCGGGGATGAATGCCCCCACCTTCCCTGCCGACCTGGTGCAGGCCCAGCGCGACCTCAACGCCACGTACGACGCCCTCGCAGCACCCCGCCAGCACGGCAACACCGCACTGCGCCGCCGCCTGCTTCTCCTGTCCGCCCGCATCTGGTGGCACCCCTTCTGGAACACCCGACCGCCCGGCAGGCCGGCGGACCGGATTGAGCTGCGCCGTCAGGCCCGCGGCGACTATCGCGGAGTGAGGGCGGCATGAGTGTCGATGCCCCGACCGATCGGCAGGTCCAGATCCGCTCCGCCGCTCCGCCCGTGACTAGGACGGACGACACGGCGGCTCGTACGGTTTGTCGGGCAGGTAGTGCTTCCATTCCTGCCCGCTGATGGGATCGCCCGCCGAGTCGCAGAGGTCGGCGATGACCCGTTCCGGGTTGGTGTCCCATATCTCGACGCCCGCGGATGCCCTGACGATGGCGAGGAATTCGCCGTCCGGGCTGAACTGGAGTGCGTAGAAATCGGCGGCGCGCGATGAGCTGGGCAGGTAGGAGTATCGTCTGGGATACTTCGGATCGGTCAGGTCCCAGATCTCGGGACGTTCGTCGGCAAGGATGGTTTTCGTCGCGGTCAGGGCGAGGTGGGTTCCATCGGGGCTGAAGGCGATCGTGCCGCCATGAACGCCCACGGTGACGCGAGACAGCTCCTCGGTGAGCCGGTGTCCTTCGACGCGCCACAGCCTCAGCGTGCCCCCATTGTCGTAGACGGCGAGCAGCTTGCCGTCCGGCCGGAACGCGACGTGCACTGAGTCGATTCCGGTCTCAACGGGGCGCGCCCACTGCTCCTCGGGCTGCGCTGGGTTGGTGAGGTCCCAGCTCTCCAACTTCTGTGCGGGCTGGGGCTGGGGATCGTCCGGGTCGGCGAAGGGGGAATTGGTGAGGAGGAGCGACTTACCATCGGGGGAGAAGTCGAGCTTTGTGGTCGCCGCATGGATTCGGGCGATCTGCCGCGGGCGTTTGGGGTTCGCGATGTCGTAGAGCCGTACGACGGGTGTCTTGTGGTTGTTGTCTCTGAAGCCGTTCATGTCGGACACGGCCAGGACGGGCTCGGTGGGACTGAAGGCGATCGCCGCCACACCGTTGTCCAACTCGTCGATGGTAGCCAGCGGTGCGCTTCTTCGGGGCGCCGAGGTGCTGCGCAGCCGCAGACCGACTTTCTCCTGCTTCTTGCCCTTCTTGTCGACCCTACTGCCCTCGTACACTTCCACGTCGGCGAGGAGGCGTCCGTCCGGGCTGAGGGCGATATCCCCGCCGGTGAACATGTCGGGGGAGCGGGTCGCGGCCAAGAGCGTGGCCGAGTCCGGCATCTCTGTCACGTCCCACAGGTAGTTCAAGCCCACTCCTTGAAGAGCAATCAGTTGCCTCTTGCCTGCCAACCGGTAGTCGAACTGGCCTCCGGTTCCGGGCGTCGCTGGAAGGAATGCCTCGGCACCTGGTTGGGCGGAGTTGTTGATGTAGAAAACGCGCACGCCGTGGTCGGTGGCCTGCAACAGTCTGCGGGGCTTGGCGGGGTCGAACAGGACCATCCCCACCTCGTCGCCGCTTCCCTGGCCGCCGCCCGACGCCCCGGACAGAAGTGCGCCGGGAACGAGGGTCTTCTGGTAGATCCATACTCGCCAGGTGCTGCCGCAGGTCCCGGCGACGTAGTCGCGGGTCGGGTTGAACGCTAGGGAATTCAGGCCTTCGTAGCAGGAGGTGGATGTGTCGATCGTCGAGTCGTCCTTCTTCTTCTCCATCTTTCGGGGCTTGTCGGGCGCGTCTAACTCCCACAGCCCGAGCTTGTCCCCATTCTTCACGGCGAGGGGAGCTGCGAGCATCCGTCCGGTGGGGTTGAAGGCCACCCGGTGCAGCGGTCTGGGGTTTATGAGAATGCTGCGGCCGTACGATGCCCCCTTGAGCATGGCGACGCGCTCGGGGCGCCCGGAGTCGGCCGCCTTCCAGAGCTGGATTCTGCCGTCGTCGCTCATGCTGGCGAGCAGGTCACGTTGGGGGGACACTGCCAGGGAGTCGATCCGCGCCGAATGTGCCCGGAGTGTGGGCAGTGGTCTCGGTGCGGCCTGGTCGCCGATGTCCCAGACGCGGATCTCACCGGTCGTCAGACCGCCGTACAGGGTCTTGCCGTTCGTGCTGAGGGCGAGCGCGTGGACGGCGTGGTCCAGCTGCGGCGCGGCGGTCTGCCTCGGGTGGGCGGGATCCGATATGTCCCACAGCTGCACCCGCGCCGTTTTCGGCCGACGCTTGTCGTAGGTGACTGCGGCGAGTGTCTGGCCGTCCCGGCTGATCGTGACCGGGCCGATCACGCCCGCTCCGACCCGCGCGGAGCCGCCCGGGAAGCGCAGCTCGATCCTGTCTAAGACAGAGATTGCGAGGATGCGGCCGTCACCGCTGTAGGCGAGGTCTTGGGCAGGTTCTTCTGCGTTGATCACACCGGGCGTGCGCCGGCTGTTGAGTAGCGCCCCGCGCCCCGCGTCTTTGTTCATCCGGTACGAGACCAGGCTGAGCTGCTTGGCCAGACCGGGCTGCTGGTCACGGAGGTCCTCGGATTCGGCGGCGAGGTACCGGGCCAAGTCGCGTTCGCCCGCCCGCTCGGCCCGCCGCTGGAAGGCGACGGAACCGATCAGCCCGTATGTGGCGAGCACGACCAGAGCCACGAGGAACGCCACCGCGATTCGGACCCGGCGCACACCCCGGCGCTCCTGATGCCAAGAGGCGTCCACGAACTTGGCGAGCTCAGACTCCGGTTCGACGGCGCTCACCGGTGACGACTCGGCGCGTTCCCGTACAGCAACCAGCCTGCTCCCCCGGTACAGCAACGAGGATTCCCTCCCGGCTTTCTCCCAGGCCCGGGCATCGGCGGCGAGTTGCTGTCGGGCGCGTAGCCAGTCCCGGTCCGCGTCGACCCACTCCGTCAGCCGGGGCCAGGCGCGCAGCAGCGTCTCGTGGCTGATGCGCGCGGAGTCGTGATCGAGCGTGAGTAGGCGGGCTTCGGTGAACTGGTCAATGGCCCGCTGTGCGGCCGCTGTGTCAGGCAGCCCATGCAGAAGCGCGGAGCGGTCCACCGGCTGGGCTGTGTCGGCGGAGTCCTCTCCCACGCGCACCAGCCGGGGCAACATGAGCCGTACGGCTTCCCGGCCCTGCAGGTCGAGCCCGTCGTACGTGTCGTCGGCGGTGGTCTTGATCGCCTCCGCGATACCACCGGCGGCCCGGTACTGGGCGACGGTGAGCCGCGATCCGGCGCGGCGCAGCCAGGTCGCCCACAGGACATGGGACAGCAGCGGCAGTGCCCCCGCGGCCGGCTGCCGGTCTGCTGTCGCGCCGAACTCGTGCAGGATCACGTCGGCGAGGCCCTCGTCGAGGACCAGCCCCCCGGCGGCGGCTGGTCCCTCGATGGCGGCGTGGAGTTCGTCGGCGGTCATCGGCTCGACCAACAGCTGGGTGTCGCGCAGAGCGGCGAGCAGTTCGGGGTGCGCGGCCGCCTGACCGTAAAAGTCCGCCCGGAGCGCGAGCACCACCAGCGCCCCCGGCCGGCACCCGCCCGAAAGCCGGGCCAGGGCAGTTACCGCCCGCAGGAACGCGGTGCGCTCCGACGGGTCCGTGCACAGCGTGAACAGTTCCTCCAGCTGATCGACAACGACGATCAGCCTCTGCTCCGGCCGGCCGGCCAGCAGCCGTTCGGCCAGCTCGGCCGCGCGGTCGGGATCCTCCCGGATCAGATCGACGGACTCGGGGCTGGTGTCGAACCGAGCTGCCAGCCGCCGCAGCGGGCTTCTGCCGGGGGTGAGGCGCAGGGAGAGCCAGGAGGTGGTGCCGAGCAAGCCCCGCTCACGCAGCCCGGCCATGAGACCGGAGCTGAGCAGAGAGGTCTTTCCCGAACCGGACGGGCCCACCAGAACCAGCGGGCCCGGCTCATCCGTCGCGGCCACCTCCGTCAGCGCGGCGAACACCCGCTCCGTCATACCGTCACGCCCGAAGAACACGTCGGCGTCGTCCACCCCGAAGGCATCCAAGCCCAGATACGGGCAGCGGCCGGGCGCGGGCTCCGCTTCCTCTGGAGGACCCGCCTGCGTTGGCACCGCCGAGTTCGGTGCGATGACGAGGTGTCCCGAGCGGTCCCCGGCCTGACGCCGGGGCAGCGGCCCCTGCCGGTCACTCATCGCCCGGAAAACCCCGTCGAACACGGCATCAAGGGTCAGCGGCTGGAGCCCGCGCGGGTCGCCGTGCGTCAGCAGCTCGATGAGCGCACCGGTGAACGCGGTGTGCACGGCGTGGGGAGGCGCGAGAGCCAGTTGTTCGGCGGACCCCATGAGGTACATGCCGTGCGCGGGCGTCATTGTGAACGCAGGCAGGGACGGGCTGCCGCTCAAGGAGACCCGCCCGGAGAAGCAGCAGTCGAGTACGACGACAACGGACGACGCCCGGCTCGCCTCCAGCGCCTGGCGCAGCGAGGAGAACGACAGTGCCTGGTGCTCGGCCATTCCAGGGGTGAGGCGGTCGGTGCTGGTCGCCGCCAGGTACAGCTCCCCGTCCGGACCGAGCAGACCATGCCCGATGAAGTAGACCAGCAGCACGGTTTCCGCGCGCTGCGCCTCCTCGGTGACGGCCCGCGCCATGGTCTGCGCGTCGGCCGGGTCAAGCAGCGGGCGCAGGTGGTCGGGCCGCACCCCACAGCGTTCGATCAAGGCGGTGCGCAGATCCTGGCAGGAGGTGGCGACTGCGGGCACCGACGTCAGCAGGGCGCCTTCGTGCGTGGCGGTCGCGATCAGCAGGACCCGTACGCCCGCGCCGGACAGGTCCGTCATGGCAGCTCGCGACGCTCGGCCCCGCCCGTGTCTCCTTGTTGTCGGCTCAACAGATCGGTGACCTCGGTCACTTGCTGCTGCAGGGCGTCAGCGTCGAGACCGGATACCCGCTTCGCGGTCAGCTCCAGCGAACTACGGTCCGGGAGCGTGACCTTGATTTGTACATCACCCCGGCGGGTGCGCAGCCAGGCGATGAGACCGGTAGCGAACGCGCTCGCCGCACCGGCCGGGCCGAGTGCGACCGACAGGGCGTCCAGCACCGGGCCCAGCGTGCCGGTCTTCGGCGGCCGCTCCACGCTGTCGACCCGCCCCCGCAACTCCTGAGAATCGACCAACCATCCCCGTAAGGAACGGAGTTTTTCTCCTCCGTCGGGGCCTTCTGCGATCACCGTGACGTCCATGGCTCCCCCGTTCTCACCGCATGAGATACGCGGCTGTCAATTGCGACTCCTGAGGTTAGCGATGTTCGCCGCTGCGAAAAAGACCGCACCCGGACGGGCGAGCCGGGGCCGACAGTTCCACACCAAGGCAGCTGCGGCCAGTTGTCACACGGGTCAGGCTCCGGCCCCCTGCGGCACATCCACGATCCTCACAGTTGTCACACTCGTGCGCCCGGCGGTGTCTTCATGTCAAACAGGCCGCAAGGCCGCTGAAACAAGGAGAACACCATGACACCGCGTATCCCCAAGGCCGAGCTTCCCGCCGAGATGAAGGAAGCTCTCATCCAGCAGCTCGGCTCCGTGCCCGAGCCCGTTGAGGTGGTCTTCAACAACCCCGCCGTCGCCACCTCCAACCTGGAGTTCTCGGCGAAGGCCGCCGCGTGGGACGCGGTGGACGAGGGCCTCAAGACGTTCGCGCACATGGCCGTGGCGGCCCAGGTCGGCTGCAGCTGGTGCCTGGACATCAACTACTTCGCCGCGCTGAACCAGAACCTGGACCTGACCAAGGCCAGCCAGGTGCCCAACTGGCGTGACTCCGACGCGTTCACCCCGCTGGAGTGCGAGGTGATGGAGTACTCGGAGGCCATGACGAACACCCCGCCGACCGTCTCGGACGAGCTGTCGGCGAGCCTGCTCAAGCAGCTCGGCCCGGCGGGCCTGGTCGAGCTCACCGTGTTCGTCGGCTTCGCCAACCTCTCCACCCGGGTCAACACCGCGCACGGGATCACCTCGCAGGGCTACTCCGAAGCCTGCCAGATCCCGCTGGCCGAGCGGCCCCGGACGGCCGGCGCAGTCTGACACCATGATCGGTGTGACTCATGACGCCATGACCGGCGACCCGTTCGTCGCCCACCGCAGCCTGCTGTTCACCGTCGCCTACGAGATGCTCGGCTCCGCGGCCGATGCGGAGGACGTGCTGCAGGAGACCTGGCTGCGGTGGGCCGACGTCGATCACTCCCAGGTGCGCGAGCCCCGGGCGTATCTGGTGCGGGCCGTCACCCGCCAGTCCCTCAACCGGCTGCGCTCGCTGTCGCGCAGCCGCGAGGACTACGTGGGGGAGTGGCTTCCGGAGCCGCTGCTGACCAGCCCCGATGTGGCCGAGGACGTCGAACTGGCGGAGAGTGTCTCGATCGCGATGCTGACCGTGCTCGAGACACTCGCGCCCACCGAACGCGCCGTCTTCGTGCTCCGCGAGGTCTTCGACATGCCGTACGGGGAGATCGCGGAAGCCGTCGGCAAGTCGGCGGCCGCCGTACGGCAGATCGCGCGGCGCGCACGCGAGCACGTGGCGGCCCGCCGGCCGCGGATGCAGGTGAGCCGCTCGGAACAGCAGGTCGTGGTGGAGCGGTTCCTGACCGCACTGCGTACCGGGAAGCTTCAGGACCTGCTGGAGGTCATGGCCCCTGACGTGGTCATGATCGCCGACGGGGGCGGGATCGTGTCGGCCGCTCTGGTGCCGATCTGCGGTGCCGCCCAGGTGGCGCCGGTGCTCGCCAGGGCGGAGCGGCTCGTCGAGGCGCTCGAGACGACGCCCGTGTGGCTCAACGGCGCCCCCGCGGGCCGTATCGAGTTCGACGGCGAGCCGGCCGCGGTGAGCATCGAGGTCGAGAACGGCCTCATTACACGGATCTATGTGGTGCGCAACCCTCACAAGCTGACACGCCTCGACGAGCCGGCCCGACTGGCCAGGTGACAGGCGTCATGACTGGTCCGGGCGGTGCCTACCGCCCGGACCGGTCCATATCCAGACAGGGAGTGTCATGGACACCACTGCCCGCCCCACCCCCGGCTGGGGCACCGCCGCCGGGATTCTCGCTCTCACTCCGCCGCGCCCCCCGAGTGGCGAGCACGGCGGTCCGACCCTGGACCGTCTGCTGATCACCGAGCGCATCGCCCGCTACGGCTGGGCCTACGACGAGCGCGACCAGGCCGCCCTCGCCGAGTGCTTCACCGCCGACGCCACCTGGCAGGCCACGGTCATGGGAGAGATCGAGACCCCGCTGCACCGGGGCGCCGAGACCATCGCGGCGGCCGAAGCGGCGCTCTGGCCCCAGCAGGGCGACCAGCGGCGCCACCTGTTCAGCAACCACGTGATCGACCTGTCCGGCGACGAGGCGACCGCGCATGCCTACATGATCCAGCTGCGCATCCAGGATGCCACCTCCTCACTGGCCGTCTCCGGGGCCTACCGCTTTCACCTGCGCCGCGAGGCGGACGGGGGCTGGCGCATCGACACGCTCCGTAGCGCTCTCGACAACCTCAGGTGAGCCCCGCGAGTCGCAGCAGCAGCGACTTGACCTCCGTGGCGGGGAGCGTTCCGCTCACCTCGCCGGGGCGCGAGCACAGGAGTACGGGACCGTCCTCGGGCCGCTCCGGCAGCCTGCCGTGGCTGCCGCGCACCGGAGCCGGGTCCAGCGGGACCACGGCCATCCGGTAGCGCATGCCCAGCTTCTTGCGGGCCACCGCACCCGCCGCCTTCACCTTCATATAGGCGGCGGCTTTCCGGAGGATCTCGTTGTCCTCCTTCAGCCGGGCGTTCTCCCGCCGCAGGCGCTTGAGCTCTTCCTTCGCGTCAGAGGTCATGCCGGCGTCACCCCCGCCGTCCGCCGCCTGGACACGGGTCCGGTCCTCCCGGACCCACTTGCGCAGGGTCTCCAGATGGATCCCCAGGCTGTGAGCGATGTCGGTGAGGGAACGGTCCGGAGAGGAACCCACCAGGTCCACCGCGTCCCGCTCGAACTCTTCGGGGAGTTCTTCCGCTTTGCCACCTTGGATCACTTCCCCTGGATGACGAAACATCCAGCGTCCAGGTGTCGGAATTTCGGGGGTCACTCCACCCCGCAACCACCACGTTGCCCGTCCTCGTGCGCACCGCGAAGCTCAGCTGGCGCATCGAGAACGGCAGACGGTCGCGATGCCGATGCCGAACCCGGCGGCGAGCTTGGCGTAGGTGTCGTCGCACCGCAGATGAGCCAGTGCGAGCAGAGCCTGACGACCGGCACCGAGGCGCTGCCATCGCGTACCGGCCTCCCGCCTCCGGGTAGCGAGTTGGCTGGTCGAGTAGCGCAGGGAACGGCTGGACAGATTGATCGACGACGGGTGCACGAGTACGCGGAGCTCCTGGCGGTGCGGGCGATCTTGGTCGAGAACCCGTCTACCAGGAGCTTCCTCGTTGCGTGGGAGCGTTCAACTCCTGGTCGACACCAGCAGGTGGAAGGACCCTCGCTGATGGCCCTCCGCCCCCGAGTGTCGGGCACCGGAGACCCCTCGGGCGCTTCGGGCGGCGACACCGGACCGCGCGTGCCCGGTACGCCACGTGGGTGCGGATCGTGGCCGCACAGAACCCAGGTTGCTCCGCCACCGTTGCTCAAAGAACGTCCACCGCTCAGCTGTCACAACCATCGATGTCGTCGTCACACCCGTCCACCACATCCCGGGCGATGGTGTCCAGGCGCCACAGGATCAGGCCGGTGCCGTTCTTGACCGGGTCGACCCGTGCGGTGAACGGCTTACCCGCGGGGATGTTGAACTGGTCGGCCTCCCGGTCCCCGCACTCGATTCCGTACGCCTGCTCCTGATCGCCTCGCGACAGGGTGAGGGTGAGTTCCCCGATCCCGTCTGTGTCACAGGTGATGCTGAGGAGGTACGGCCGGTCGCCGGGCGTCTTCTGCTTCCTGTCCAGGCCGCTCGCGACGAACGCGCTAGCGGTGTGGACGAGTTCCGGACGCGCGTCGCTGTCGGAGGCCGATCTCAGAGCCCGCTCTGCCCGTTGCAGCGCGTCGTCCGGCTCCCAGGCACGGCTGCCGTCACCCGGCGGCTTGCTCTGCCGGTCGGCGGGCGCCGACGACCGGTCCGTTGCGCCGTTCGGCTCCTTGTTCGCTTCGGCACAGCCGGCGAGCAGAGCGATCGTTGCGAGGTAGATCGGCAGGAATTGACGTATACGCATGTATCCACCGTAGGTACGGGGCCGGCGGCGGGGTCGTCGCCCCGCCGCTGGCTCAACGCGGGTTGTTGCTCACTTGTCTGCGGTTATCCGCCGCAGCAGACCGGGGCCGCACACCGAGTCGCAGGACTCTTCGGCGGCTGTCTCCTCTCCGGCAGGCCGACCGCTGTGCTGCTCGCGACGGAGCGCCGAGGGGCGCTGTCACGTTGTTGGGTGTGTGAGTGCCTGATGGTGTGTCGGGTGTGGCGGGGGGTTGGGTTCCGGCTCCGTGCTCAGGCCGCGGCGGGCAGGTCGGCGACGCCGGTGGCCTGGTCTCAGATGGCGAAGCGGGTGGTCATCTCGGTGCGGTATTCGGGGGCGGTCATCAGGTGGCGGTGGGGTCGGTAGTGGGGTGAGATGCCGCTGAACGCGGACAGGAACTGCTGGGCTCCGCCGACGCTACGGAAGCCTTTCGTGGCGCGTTCGCGCTGCCGGGTGGGCTGGTGGCTGTTCTCGGCCCGGTTGTTGAGGCCCTTGTGGGCGCGGTGCTCGACGGAGGGCATGACCTCGCGGTGGGCCGCGCCGTAGGAGCGGAGCTTGTCGGTGACGATCACCCTCGGCACCGAGCAGGTTCTCTTGAGCAGTTTGCGGAAGAAGCGCCGGGGCCGCGGCCTTGTCCCGGCGGGACTGGACCAGGATGTCGAGCACGTTGCCGTCGGCGTCGACGGCCCGCCACAGGTACTTCTGCTCTCCGTTGATCTTCACGAAGACCTCGTCCAAGTGCCACTTGTCCCCGGGCCGGGGCCGGCGGCGGCGCAGGCCGTTGGCGTGGGCCTGCCCGAACTTCGCACACCAGCGGCGGACCGTCTCGTGGGAGACGACCACGCCACGCTCGAGCATCAGCTCCTCGACCTCGCGGAACGACAGCGGGAAGCGGTGGTACAGCCACACACAGTGGGCAATGACCTCGACCGGGTACCGGTGCCCCTTGTACGACGGCGATGCGCTGTCCACGGACGCCCCCTCCCAGCATGACCAACCAGAAGATCATCCCACCCGGTCAGTCAACGTGACAGTGCCGGGCATCTCACCCCACTTCCGACCCCACCGCCACCTGATGACCGCCCCCGAATACCGCACCGAGATGACCACCCGCTTCGCCATCTGGGACCAGGTCACCGGCGTCGCCGACCTGCCCGCCGCGGCCTGAGCACGGAGCCGGAACCCAACCCCCCGCCACACCCGACACACCATCAGGCACTCACACACCCAACAACGTGACAGCGCCCGCCTCCCTCAACCGGCAAGGTCCGATTATCTCGCTGTCGAGCACATGGAAATCTATGTCGGTCGGAGTAGACATTGGGTGGCAGCGTGGTTATGGTTTCTCTCGTAGCCGAGATCAGCGAGGCCCGGCAGAGACGAACTGGCGGGCAGCAGCACGCAGTTGCAGGTAGCAGGACGGTGCGGTGGTGGAGTTTCGAAGCCAGGGTTGTTGCAGGACGGCGACGGGACTGACGGCCGGACCGGGTGGCCCGCAGGTTCAGGGGCCGCCGTGAGCAGGGCCGCGGCGAACGCGGTGGCAGTACCCGAATGTGCAGTTCGCAGGACCGCAGTGCGGTTGTCAGTGGTTCCTCGGTAAAGGCGTCGGCTGCGGACGCGCGTGCCGGGAGGTTCGGCAGTGGGGTTCTAAGCCAGAGAAGACGCAGGACGGGCGACGGGGCTGGCTGCCGGAGAGTGGCGCTTGTTCAGGTCACCAGCAGTTCGCATCACCAGCAGTGCAAAGCAGTAGTTGATCAAGAGGGAAGAACGGAGGAGCCAGGCGCCATCAGGATCGCCCGGGCGGAATCGCTGAGCCCGGGTACCGCAGGACATCGATAGTGAGGTGGTCTCCGGTCAAGCAACCGCGATCCCCGCATCCCCGACAGAACTCAGGTCGGGCCAGCGGAAACAGAAGGCCGGCGCAGTTCCAGGGCCGGCAGATGGTGTAGCAGTTCCTTCGGGGCCCTGGTGCCAATGGCACCAGGGCCCCTCCAGCGTGTTTCACAGAGAGGTGCAATGACAGCAGACGACTCGTTCGGCCGTCTCGATGACGACGACTACCCCGCCTACACCATGGGCCGGGCCGCCGACATGCTCGGTACTACCCAGGGCTTCCTCCGCGCGATTGGCGAAGCCCGCCTCATCACCCCGCTCCGTTCCGCTGGCGGGCACCGCCGTTACTCCCGCTACCAGCTGCGCATCGCGGCCCGAGCGCGTGAGCTCGTCGACAACGGGACCCCCATCGAGGCCGCCTGCCGCATCGTCATCCTCGAAGACCAGCTCGAAGAGGCCCAGCGCATCAATGCCGAACACCGCCGCGCCGCCGAATCGGCGAATCCCACGGCCGTGCCCTGAGACGCCTGGCATCGGCCACTTCGTCGCCTCCTTTCATGCACGTCGACCGGAACGCCTCGGCGTCCCGGTCGACAGGGCCGTCGAAGCATCGGCGTTGCGCCGCGCGATGCCGGCAAGAAGACGCAGGCGCGGCTGGGGCGGTTGACCGGAGCCGCGGCCCGCAATCGTCTGGGAGGCCCGTGAAAACGCTGTGACGAGGGTGGGGCTGCCGGACCGGAAGGGGCCCAACGTGACCGGCCGGTCCGGCAGCCTCGGTGACCGGACAGACTCCGAGGCTGCCGGCCGGGTGCAGCGGGTGCGGGCCGTGGGGCGACCACCGCACCACACTGGTCTCTATCGCAGGGGCCACGGGCTGCCTGCCAGCATGACCCACTCCCGGTCCACCTGACCGGGCACGACACGCCCCGCCGCCATCCAGTGCGCGGCCAGCGCCGCGAAGATCGGCTCACCTGGCGGAGCGGGAGGCGGCGGTGCGGCGCGGTCGCTGATCTGAGTGGCGGGCCGCGTCGTCGTCTTGGTCACACCGTTCTAACGCCCGACCGCCGCGACGGTTACCCGTGGCGGGTACGGCGTTCGCGCAGCGCGGTGCGGGCCTGGGTGATGCCGAGCAGGAGACCGAATTCCTGGAGCGCGATGTGCTGGACGTCCTCGGCGGTGGCGGGACTGCCCTCGCTGCTGCGGGCGTGGGCGAGTTCGGCGGCGCCCAGGGCGAGCAGCTGCTCGCGGTCGCGCTCGTCATGCTGGTCGGTGGTGTACGCGGCCAGGACCTGCCGCCAGATTCCGCTCACCGGCCGCGCCCGTCGCGTGGGGCGGGAACAGCAGCCGCGTACGCGTCCTGCGGCGGATCGTCCGTCTCCGCCTCTGGGCGGTGAATGCCGAACGGGCCCGGGGTGCCATGGGGAACCCCGACCACCGTGGTGGACGACGGCACCCGGGCCCTGCGCGGCTGGGCCATCGCCACCGCCCCGACCTCCGGCACGGTCCTCACCGCGATGCGCATGGCGCTCACCCACGAGAGCGACGTCTCGCCGTTCGGCGCGGTGCCCGAGCTCGTACGGATCGACCGCGGTCTGGAGTTCGCAGCCGGCGCGGTGAAGGAGGTCCTGGGAGCCGCGCGAGGTGACGCCCGGCCGCCGGCCCGTCATGGAGATTTCAGGTATCGACCAGCGGCTCATCGGCTGGCAGTCGACCCGCCGCCAGCAGATCGAGGACGCCATGTCCGTCCTGACTGCCACGTACGAGAAGAAGCACGGGCACACGCCGGGGGAGCGGGCCGCCCACGCGCTGGCCTGCCAGGCCGCCGACCGGACGCGCCCGCACAAGCGCACCGTGCTGCGGTCGCTGTCCGAGCTGCGCGAGGGATGGCGGGAGTCAGCCATCGCCGCGTTCGGCGCCGATGTCGTCTCCCGGCTGGCGGAGCGGGCGCGGGCGGCAGCCGCCGCGGCGGTGTGGGCGCGGGTACGGCCGGTGGTCGACGTGGTTCTGGCCGCCGTCGACGTCGTCGCCGTGGTGTACGTCATGCGCGGGGCGTTCAAACGCCACCACCTGCTTGCCGAAGCCCGCCGCCACCTCTCCTACGTCCTGCGCGGCCGCCCCCACCAGCCGGGCCTGGACGAACAGATCGTGCAGACGGCCGTCGACGACTACACCCGCCCCGTCGGCCGGGGCCGGACGAGGACCGCCGACCTGCGCGCCCTGTACCCGCGCGACACTGACGACCAGGCCGTGCTGCGCCCGCTGACCCGCAAGCGCACCGCGCCCCCGTACGAGCGGGCCCGCCTCGCTGCCGGTGCCCTGGCAGCCCGGGTCAACGCGGCGCGGCGTGCGGAGCGACTGGGCTCCCGCACCCGGCCGCGCACCGTCGCCGTGCCCGCTACCTCGAGCTCGCACCCGCGCCCGTTCCGCACCGGACCGAACGGCGGCCGCCTCCTGGAGCCGGAGACCGGCGTCGAGACGGTGGAGCGGACCCGCCAGACCATGGAAGCCGCCGCCGCGCAGTTGGCCGCCACGATCCAGGACAGCAAGCGGGCACGCGAAGTCGCTCACGGCCTCCGCCCACAGCCCGCCCCGGCGCCGCACACCCAGCAGCCCGGCATCCAGCACACGCCGGGCCGACCCACAGGAGGAGTCGCGTGAGTACCCCGGAGAACTGCCCAACCCGCAGGACGCCCTCGCCCGAGCTCGCGCAGCCCACCAGGAGATGGCCACCGCGCTCGACGAGGACCAGGAGCCCGAGCCCGATGAGCCCGCGGGGTGGCAGCCGGTCTGGAAGCGGCCCCGGACACCGAAGTCGAAGGCGGCGAAGAAGCTGGAGCTGCACAAGCAGCGGCGGCGGCTCCAGGACGCCGGAAAGCGCCGCCTCGCGGCCGGGGAGTCCCGCCGGCCCCGCTCCCGGCAGAGCCGGATCGGCAACGCGGCCGCGCGCCGCGATGCCCGCGCCCTGTCCCGTGTGCGGCACTCCAGTGCCTGGCTGTGGTGACGATGCCGGGCATCGCCCACCGAGTGGAACCCACGATGCTCAGCATCGAGTGGACGATGTCCGGCATCCGATGCTCCGCACCGCACGCGAAGCGCACCTCCCGGATCGGGCGCACCGGCCAACCGCCCACCCCTTGTCCAGCTCCGGACGGGCGACCCGGCACCCCTTGTCCAGCTTCGGGCGGGAGCCCGCCCACCCCTTGTCCAGGTCCGGACGGGCGCACGTTTCTCCTTGACCACGTTGGATAGCGGAGCGTTTCCCCTTGTCAGAGCAGGTCCCGGCCGCCGATCAGGTCGCGGTCTAGGGGGTCTGTGATATAGGGCCCGCCGCCGCGCGCCCGGTGCGGCGCGGTGCGGCGGCGCGCACCGGATACGCGGTGCGGTGGTGCGCCCCGGATACGCGGTGCGGTGTGGTGGTGCGGCGCGCGCCGCACCACCACAGTCCCGGATGCGCTCTACGCGGTGGTCCGGCGCACCAGGTGCGCCTCCATCGCCTGCTTCATCCCCGCGGCCTCCAGCTGCCGGAGGACATCGGCGACGTTGCCGTGGTCGTCGGTGAGGATGTTCTCGGTGAAGCGGATGATGGTCTGGGCGATGCCCGGCGCACCGGCCAGGCACTCGCCGTCGCAGGAGCTCCAGCAGAAGCCGTCCGAGCGCCGCCGCCAGGAAGGAATGCGCGCAGGGCTCCCCGTCGTGGTCGTCCACGGCGGTGACCGGGATGAAGATGCGCGCGGCGACGTCCAGGAGCATCTTGAGCACCTCCGGGCCCATGCCGTCGACGACCGCGCAGGCGGTATCGATGTCGCCGGCCTGCAACGCCTGGATGTAGGCGAAGGCGCCGACGACACCCTCCGGCTCCATCGGGGCGAGCGGCGCGGTGACGGTGTTCTCGGGCATGACGACTCCTCACGTACGGGCCGCCCCGCTGATCGCGGCGGCCTCAAGAGGAGCCTCTATTTGCGGCCCTGTGGACAGAGTCCGGCCGCTGAGGAGGGAGACCTCTCCCCCGCCGGTTGATTGTGACGACGCAGCGCAGTTGGCAAAGCAGCACGCTTGTTGGCAAGCGTCGCCGATGTTGTCCTGTGGTTACTCTGCGGAGTGCCAGATTGGTCAACGGCTCTGGGGCCGCTGTCCAGAGCGGTGGCGTACGGCGACTCTGGCTGTCCACGGTGCGATGAACGCGGCATCCACGGAGATGCTTGCCAGGAGAAGCACTTCCCGCAGCCGGCGGCCGAGGGCGGCCGTTCGGGTGGTTGCAGAGGCCGTGATCATCCTCAGGGGTGAACGCGGCTGGGGCGAGACGTGGGCGGCGGGAGTGAATGAGGAGCTCCCGGTTTCCGACCGGGCCTTACCTCTGCCTAGGTCCTGTTTCTCGGATCATGTACGGAGCCAGATCATGAGTGCTGCGAGTGTGACGGTGCCGAGGTAGATGTAGGCGCGTTTCTCGTAGCGGGTCGCGACGGCGCGGAAGCCTTTGAGGCGGTTGATGGTGCGTTCGACGGTGTTGCGCTTCTTGTAGAGCTCGCTGTCGAAACCGGTAGGCCGACCGCCGCGTGAACCTCGGTTCTTGCGGTGTCTCTGCTGGTCGAGACGTTCGGGGATGGTGTGCCGGATTCCGCGTCGTCGCAGGTAGCGGCGGTTCTTCCGGGACGTGTAGGCCTTGTCCGCCAAGACATGGTCGGGCCGGGTGCGTGGCCGGCCGACTCCGGCTCGCGGCACCAGAACCTGTTCCAGCACCCGCTCGAGCTGGGGTCCGTCTCCGTAGTGTCCGGGTGTCAGGACGAAGGCGAGGGGCCGGCATCGTCCCTCGGCAACGAGGTGGATCTTGGTGGTGAATCCTCCGCGGGAACGTCCCAGACATTCGCCGACCTGACCACCTCCTCCAGGCGGATGGTCAGTCTCCGCAGTACCGGATCGACCTGGTTCGTCCCCCACTTGGCCCCCTTTGAGGGACGGCGGCCGGGGGCGCTTTCCTCGCACCGGCGGCGTGCTGGTGGGCTCGCACGGCTGTCGAGTCCACCGACACGTCCCAGTCGATGCCGCCCTCGGCGTCCTCGGCTACCTGGATGCGAGACAGCAGCATCTGCCAGGTTCCATCGGCTGACCAGCGACGATGTCGTTTATAGACCGTCTCCCATGGCCCGAATCGCTCCGGCAGATCCCGCCACTGCACGCCGGTCCGCACCCGGTAGAGAACCCCGTTGATCACCCGGCGGTGATCGCTCCACCGACCTCCACGCGTACCACCAGGAGGTAGGAACGACTCCAGCCGATCCCACTCCGCATTCGTCAGATCCCCACGGCCCATGAACCCAGCCTGGCCCCAACACCCCTCGCAGGTCAGGAGATCCGAGAAACAGGACCTAGAAAGGGCACGATTCACATGCGCATGCGTTCCAAGCTGGTCCTGGCCGGCCTCGGCGTCGTCACCGTGGGCGCCACCCTGGGCGGGATCGCGATGGCCGCCGATCCCACCAGCAACACCGTGGCCCCCTACGCGCAGGCCGCCGCTACCGTCAACTCGGACGGCGGCACCTCCCAGAAGACCAACACCGTCACCTCGGTCAGCAGGCCCGCCACCGGCTCGTACTGCGTCGTCCTGGCATCGGGCGTTCAGGCCTCCAAGTCCATCCCGATGGCCACCCTCAGCAACACCGCCCCCCGGAACAGCGGCGTCCGCGTCTCTCGCAACGACTCCTCCTGCCCGGCCAACTCCATCCGCGTGACCACCAGCACCGACGGGGCAGCGGCGAACCAGCCGTTCTACCTGCTCATTCCGTAACAGCCCGTGCTGAGCGGTCCCGTCCGGAAACCCGGACAGGACCGCCACACGCGTCTGGCCGTCGAGGCCACGTTCACCCCTGGTCGGCGGCATCCGGATCGCGCAGGGGCCGCAGGCCCCGGGCAGCTCCGGCAGATGGAAGGAGTACCGGCCGAGCATGTTGACGTGGTGACGCACGAACGGGGAGAGCCTGGCCACCTCCTCGTCGCGGACCTCGAAGCCCTCAGTGCGGAGCTGGTCGAGGGCTGCGTCCATGTAGCGGGTGGTGAACAGCACCAGGGCGTTGCCAACACGATCCTCGGATAGGCCGGTCACATTTCGTGATCACTGGTTGCCAACTAACCTGCGGCATCCTTGCCAACTACGAGGCGTCACAGCTCCCTGCCTTGGGGCGCCCTGCCGCCGTTTTTGCCAACTAGGGCGTGTATCGGGTCGTGATCAATCTGTGGGTTTTGTTCTCGTGGAGCGGGTGGATCGGGTAGTCCGGTGTGTATGACACGGCGGCAACTGACGGACCAGGAGTGGGAGTACGTCGAGCCGTACCTGCCGATCGGCGAGTACGGTCCGTATCCCGCACGACTTCGGCAGCAGTTCGAGGGCGTGATCTGGAAGTTCCGCTCGGGAGCGCAGTGGCGGGAGATGCCGGCCGAGTTCGGCCCGTGGTCCACCGTGCACAACCGCTTCCGGCAGTGGCGGGACGCCGGAGTCTTCGAGACCCTGCTGGAAGGGCTGATCGCGCAGGCGGCCGCGCGGGGTGAGGTGGACCTCTCCCTGGTCAGCGTGGACTCCACCACCGCCCGGGCCCACCAGGACGCGGCCGGTATGCGTCTGGCCCCCGGCGTGCTCGACGCCCTGGAGAAGGCCGCGGAGGAAGAGAAGGTCCGGTCAAAGGGGGCACCGAAGAAGAACAAACCGGACCGGGCGCCGATGGCGTCGCCGCGCGAAGACGCCTCCGGCACCGCCGCAAGCTCCGGTTGAAAGCCGCCCTGCTCGGACGCTCGCGGGGCGGCCAGACCAGCAAGGTACACATCGCCTGCGACCGCAAGTGCCGACCGCTCGTACTGACCCTGACCGTGGGCCAGGCCGCCGACAGCCCGCAGTTCATCCCGGTCCTGGACAAGCTGCGGGTCCGCGGCCCGGCCGGCCGACCCCGCACCCGGCCCGGCGCCGTCGCCGGCGACAAGGCGTACTCCTCCCGCGGCAACCGCGCCTACCTGCGCAGACGAAACATCAAGGCTGTCATCCCTGAGAAGAAGGACCAGACCACCCACCGGAAGAACAAGGGCCGCCAGGGCGGCCGACCCCTCACCCACGACACCGACCTGTACAAGGAACGCAACACTGTCGAGCGCCTGATCAACAAGCTCAAGGCGTGGCGCGGCATCGCCACCCGCTACGACAAGACCCCCGAGAGCTACCTTGCCGGCCTGCAACTGCGTGCCTCGATGATCTGGATCAAAGACCTCACCCGGACCGTCGATTGATCCCGACTCGATACACGCCCTAGTGTGATGCGCCAGAAATCCTGATGGTTAGTTCTGCCCTGTCTGCTGGCTATCGGTTCCGACCTTGGCGAGGTAATCGGCGAGGGAGTTGAGGATCTCGTCGGCGGTCTTGGTCCAGGTGAAGGGCCTTGGGTTCTCGTTCCAGGTGTCGATCCATGCGGTGATGTCGTCCTCCAGGGCCTTCACGGACCTGTGGACGCCGCGGCGAATGAGCTTGTCGGTCAGTAGGCCGAACCACCGCTCGACCTGGTTCATCCAGGAGGAGCCGGTCGGAGTGAAGTGGATGTGGAAGCGGGGGTGTTTGCCCAGCCAGGTTTTGATCTCGGCGGTGTTGTGGGTGGCGTAGAAGCCCCTATGTTTCGTCAAGCCGCAGAGGGGACCGGGTTGGCGGCTCGGGGCTGGATGTGCCGGTAGAGCTCGCGGGCGACATACCGCTTCAGACACCGGATGATCTCGCGCTTGGACATGCCCTCGGCGGTGCGTCGCTCCAGATATTTCTGGGTACGTTCGTCCCAGCGTATGCGGGTCTGCACGACGCGGTAGAGCGCGGCGTTGGCCTGGCGGTTGCCGCCGCGGTTCAGGCGCCGGCGTTGCGTCTTGCCGGAGGACTGCTCGAGCGGACTGACACCGCACAGAGCAGCGAAGGACGCCTCGTCGGTGATCCTGTCTGGGTTGTCACCTGCGGCAATGAGGAGGACTGCGGCGCTGTCGGGTCCGACGCCGACCAGGTCCAGCAGCTCGGGGCGGCAGGAGCGGACGGCCCGAGTGGTGCGCCGGGTGAGCTCTTTGACCTCGTCGGACAGGTACTGGACGCGGCGGGCGAGCAGACGCATGGTGAAGACGGCCTCGCCCCGGTCGCCGATGTCGAGGGCCGCGCAGGTCGCGACCAGCGCGGGATTGCTGAGTCTGGTGAGCAGTTCTCGCAGGTCCGGGTCGATGGACATGAGGACGGCCTTGAGCTGGTTCAGCGCCTGGGTGCGGGCTTTGACCGCTGATTCCTTGGCCAGTCGCAGGACCCGCATGTCTTCCGCGGGCCCGTCCGCGCTCTTCGGCACGGTGGTGGCCCGTCCGGACAGCACCGCGCGGGCGGCCGCATCCGCGTCGAGGGCGTCTGTCTTGCCTCGCTTGCGCCGGGTGGCACGGTCGGGCTGGTTGATTTCGACGACTTCGATGCCCTCCCGACGCAGAAGACGGGTCAGTGCAGTTCCGAAGGATCCGGTGCACTCGACCCCCGCCCGACGCAGAACGCCGAACGACTGTCCCCAGGTCAGTAGCTGGTGATATCCGGCGGCGGTGGCCGGGAACTCCTGGTGGGCGAGTGAGGCGCCCAGGACGGTGATGACGGCGGCGACATGGACGTCCTTGTGAGTGTCCACCCCGAGGACCACTTCCTCCGCCGGCCGGGGGAGGTGCTGCGCGGGCAGCGCCGGCTGGGGCATGCTGGTGACGGTCACGAGGCTCCCTTGGACTGGGTCTGGTGGCTGGCACCGGTCCGGTGGGCGGTCAGAACTGTGACGGTGCTTTGTGCAGCAAAGCCCCTATCGGGACACGCTCACCGGGCCGGCGGCAGTACGCACCGCAGGAGGCCGGGGCCGACAGTTCCACACCAAGGCAGCTGCGGCCAGTTGTCACACGGGTCAGGCTCCGGCCCCCTGCGGCACATCCACGATCCTCACAGTTGTCACAGACGAGATGGACGTCGAGCCCGACGGGCACCGCTTTGTCGATCCGGATCAGGAACTTCTTGAACTCAATCGCGCGGTGGCGGCGGTGAAGCTGAGATATGACGGTTGTCGGCGTACACGTGAACGCACATAGCCGCGTACGGATGAACGTACAGAGCTTTTGATGCGCTGAGGGCCGGCCCCCGGCACGCTGCTGCTTGTCGTCCAAAGTTGCAGAGAGGGGTGGGCCATGGTCCTGGACCCGCAGCGGTGGCTGGAGCTTCGGCGTTTCCGCGGCCTGGTGGAGTCCGGGGCGATAAGCCTGTCGGAGGTCGCCAAGGAAACCGGGCTGAACTGGCGGACGGTCAGCAAGTACCTGTCTGCTGACTCGTCCGCGCCTCCGCGCCGGACGGCGAGTGGTCAGCCGCGCAAGCGAGTGGTCGACGACGTCGCTCCGCTGATCGACGCGATGCTGCGGGCCGAGGTCCTGATGAAGGCCGCGGTGATTCACGAGCGGCTGGCCACGGAGTACGGGTTCACCGGGAACTATCAGCGGGTCAAGCTCTACGTGCAGGAAGCCCGCCCAAGGATCGCGGAGGAACTGGGGATCACCCCGCGAGAGCTGGCAGGGATGCATCGCAGGTTCGAGGTGATCCCGGGTGCTCAGGCTCAGGTGGACTGGGGCGATGAGGGCAGGATCCTGGCCCACATGGGCATCCCGAAGGTCTACTCCTTCCACATGGTGCTGTCGTACTCGCGTGATCCGTTTTGCTGCTTCACCACCAGCCTGGACCTGCAGACGTTCTTCGACTGCCATCGGCGGGCATTCGCGCACTTCAACGGGGTGCCGATGACGATCGTCTATGACCGGACCAAGACAGTCGTCCGCCGTCACGTCGCCCCAGGTGAGGCGGTTCCACTGCATCCGGAGGCGGTCGGATTCGCCGGCCACTACGACTTCGACATCGATGTGCTGGCCGCCTACCGCCCCCAGGGCAAAGGCCGCGTCGAACGCCAGGTCCTGATCGTCCGCGACCACGTTCTCTCCGGCCGGGCCTTCTCCTGCATCGAGGAAATGGACGCCGCCTTCACCGCCTGGGTGCCGAAACGACGAGCCCAGACGCACCGGACTCACCAGCAGGTCATCGGTGAGCGGGCAGCTCGTGACCACGCGGCTCTCAAGCCGTTGCCACCCACTCCGTATCTGGTGGCCGAACGTCATCTGCGGCCGGTCGGCAAGGACTGTCTGGTCGCCTTCGGCGGGAACCTCTACTCAGTCCCCGCCCGCAAGGTCCGACCGCGTCAGCTGGTGGAGATCAGGGCCACGAAGTCGCAGGTCATGCTGCATTCCACCATTGCCGACTCCGGTGGCGAGACGCTGCTTGCCATGCATCCACGGGCAGTCGGACGCGGGGTCCGTGTCGTCGAAGAACAGCACTGGGACGAGCTGCCCACCGGCAAAGGACGCCGGACCACCACCGGCGACGCCTTGCCCCGGCCGCGTCACGAACGCCCCTTGGGCGAGGAGGCCGGACCGCTGCAAGCTCTCCTCAACCGGGCTGCGGCGACCCGCGTCGAGGTCGGCCGCCGACCGTTGTCGGTCTATGACGAGCTGACCGGGACCCGCCCTTTCACCAGTAACCGAGCGACGAAGGAATCGTCTTGAGCGAGCTGACCGGCAACCGCATCCGCACCACGGCGACCAAGCTCGGCCTGCCCCACCTGGCGGAAACCATCAACGAGTACACCCGGCGGGCGGACGAGGGGAAGATGGGCTACCTCGACTTCCTCGACCTCGTTCTCTCCGAGGAACTCGCCGTCCGAGACGACCGCCGCTTCCGACAGGGCCTGCGGCTCTCCCGGCTGCCGCACCACAAAACGATCGATGAGTACGACTTCTCGTTCCAGCCCGAGCTCGACCCGCGCAAGATCAAAGACCTGGCCACCCTGTCCTTCGTCGAAGCAAAGGCCAATGCCGCCCTGCTGGGGCCGCCCGGCGTCGGCAAGACCCACATTGCGATCGCGCTGGCGGTCGCGGCCTGCCGGGCCGGCTACTCGATCTACTTCACCAGCCTCGACGACATGGTCCGCAACCTCAAAGCAGCCGAGGCGGCCGGACGTCTGACCAGCAAACTGGGCTCCTACCTGCGGCCGAGCGTTCTCGTGGTCGATGAAGTCGGCTACCAGCCCCTCGAACGCGCCGAGGCGAACCTGGTCTTCCAGGTCATCTCAAAGCGCTACGAAAAGGGCTCAATCATCCTGACCTCGAACAAGACCTTCAGCGAATGGGGCCAGGTCTTCGGCGACGAAGTCCTCGCCACCGCCATCCTCGACCGCCTCCTGCACCACTGCGAAGTCGTCGCCATCAACGGCCCCAGCTACCGGCTGAAGAACCGCCTCAAGGCCATCGAGCGCGAGACGGAAGTCGCCTGATCCGGGGACTCAATCCTGGCCCAGCTCCTCGCCCGGCGGGATGAAGGCGTCGGCACTGTCGGCATCCTCAACATGCCCGTGAGCGTCCATCGTGATGGCCGTTGCCCGGCCCTGCGAGGTGATCAGCCACGCGAGTACCTGTTCCGTGAGCGGGGTGTTTCCCGGGCCCTCGTCCTTCCAGTGGGCCCGCCACCCGCCACCAGGAACGGCGGCTACGACCTGGTCGGCCTTCTCAAGGTGGGAGAAGGCCTCGTAGTCCGTGACGGGACGCATAGCTCCTCGCCTCGGGTCGACTACAAGCGCCGTTCCAGTTGCCGGGTCCCATGCCTCCACCCGCACCATGCGGCCAATCTCGGTCTCGGTGCCATTGAAGATCGCGGTCCAGCCGGTCTGATTGAAGTAACGAAGGTCCACCGCCCCATCCTCTCGCATGGCAATGAGCGCAGCGGGCGGCTACTTGCTCTGCACGTTCAACCGTACGCACCTCTGCACATACGCGAGTACGCCGACAACGGTTCCGTCAGTGATGTTGAAGGCGGCGAACAGGCTGGTGATGCCATGCCGGTAGTAGTCGTGGGTCCGGCGTTCGGGCATGCCCGGCATCATCGGCAGGACCGGCTGTGAGCGGTCCAGGGCCTGGATCTGGGATTTCTCGTCCACGCAGAGCACGACCGCCTTCTCGGGCGGGTGATGGTACAAACCGACGACATCGACGACCTTGGCGACGAACTGCGGGTCGGTGGACAGTTTGAAGGAGTCCTGCAGGTGCGGCTTGAGGTCGAACTTCTTCCAGATCCGGCCGATGGTCGACTTCGACAGGCCGGTGCGCTGAGCCATCGAGGCCCGTGACCAGTGGGTGTCTCTGCCCGCGGTCGACTCCAGGGTGGCCACGATGACCTCTTCGACCTGGTCGAGAAGGATCGAGGGTGGCCGACCCGAGCGGGGCTCGTCGTGCAGACCGTCGAGGCGTTGGGCGATGAACCGGGCCCGCCAGCGGTCCACGGTCGATCTGTCGACGCCGAGGTCGGCCGCGGCCTGCTGGTTCGTCCCGCCCTCCGCGCAGCGCAGCACGATCTTGGCTCGCAACGCGAGGAACTGGGCGGTCTTCGCCCGCCGCGCCCACTGCGTCAGCTGCGTCCGCTCAGCCTCGTTCAGGACCAGGTCGGCCTTGGGTCGGCCGATCCAGCCGGCGTCCTCAAGCCCGGCCATCCGCTCTGCGGCGAAAGCCCGACGCCACTTGCCAACCGTCTTGGCCTGGACACCGACGACGCGTGCGACACCCGCGTTCGACATGCCCTCAGCGCACGCCAGGAGGATCCGAGCCTTCTCGGCCGAGCGCCGGTCTGGCCATTCCGTCCGGCGCACCAACTCGGCACGCTCTTCCCCTGACAACGTGATCTTCACAGCAGAAGGGCCGGGATGTGACATGACAACAGGGTACTGACTAACCATGGGATTTCTGGCGCATCACACTAGTGCGTACTGCCGATCACCGCCCGCCTCCGGAGCCACGCCGCCGGACGCGGGGGTCAAGGTCCTGCGGGGCCCGCTCCTTCCCGTTCTGCGTTCCGTCGTGTCCACGGCAGTCGTACGAGCCGGGACCGGGGGCGTGGCCCGGCCCGGCAGAGGAGTACGTCATGCCGAAGAACCAGTCCACCGCCGCACAGACCGCCCGCAGGGCGAGCCGGGGCGGAGCCAAGTACACCGAGGCCCTGCGCCGTGCGGGGACCGGCGATGCGCCGCACGCACCACACGTCCTGCGGTTCCTGGCGGAGCGCTCAGGGAACCTCTACCACCTGGTTGGCGGGATCGCGGCGGCCTGGGCACACAGTGGACAGCGGGTCCTGCTCCTCGAGGAAGCCGAGGACTACTGGAGCTGGACCATGAGCGGCGCGCGTCGCGGCCGGGGCCGCCGCAAGATTGAGCCGGCCACCCCGCCGGAGCCGACGACCAGCACGCTGTGGGCCTCGCCGGACGGCCCCGGCCTCCTGACACACCACGCCTGCATGTGGCAGGTCCGCCACGCCTCGCAGGAGAGCGACCGCGGCTTGCCCCGCACCGACCGCAGCCCGCTCACGTCGGCGGTGACCGACGCTCTCGGCACCCACGACGTGATCGTCCTTGTGCCGAAGCACTGGTCCTACCCCGACCGTGAGAACGCAACGGCGCACGTCGTGATCGGGGAGATCGACATCTTCCCCGACACCGACTGCAGGACCGCACTCCCCGGCCCCGGGAACGAAGAGAAGGGCGTCCCGCTGAGCCCCGAGCAGAGCGCGGCAGTGCTGCGCGAGCGCTGTCTGGGCTTCCTCTTCGGATTCCCGCACCTCCCCATCGCCCTGGACGGGTTGATCTGGCAGTCGAACTGGGAGCTGCCCGTCGACGCGGACTACCTGGCGGGAGTCGACCGGGACATGGGCCGTGCCGGACTGCGCCCCATGGGCTGGTCGCTCGCCGGGCAGCGCCGGTCTGACCCGCACAAGCAGCTGCCCGAGCCCGACCGGCTGAAGGACCCCGGCTTCGTCCAGCAGTACCAGCTCTCGAACTCGCCACCTGATCAAGTGGAAAAGGCTCACTGTGACCGATCCGGTAACGCGGGAGCTGAAGTGAATTCACCAATCCCACGAATCGAATATCTTTTTAACATCTTCAATACTTGTGATGCCTAGAAATGTGCACACGGCTGCGGTGACAGCGAAAAAGGTTGACCAGTATGTTGAATAAGAGAGCTTTCCCTTTCTTATCTCTCGAGCCAACTCCTCTCCGAGTAGTGAGAGAAGAGCTATAGGGCCGAGGAGGAGAGAGCAGAAGACCACGTCTTGCTCCCATGACGGTTTTTCACCAGGTTTAAGGTCGAGGGAGTATACATAATCAAGCATCAGAAATAGCCCGACGCCAATTCCTAAGTAACTCCAGATGCCAGTTAGAATACCGTTGGATTCGGTGTTGGATTCAGTGCTAAATTCCCCGTTTTCTTCACCATCGTCTTCCTTCACGTTTCCCCCGGTTTCGGATTCGTCAGTCGCGATAGTTGATCATTCTGCGGATGCGTCGCACGGCAAGATACCGCTACCGGCCTCAGCTGTGAGGAGGATGGCGTGGCTGACCTGTTCGGTGGTACGGGTGGCCACCTGCGGTTCTCGTTCGTCGGATGCGACGTCGACGCGTGGTAGCCCAGGTGGCTTCTTCGGCCCCGCCAGCGCTGGGCTGGGGGCGCGGGTGCGGCGGTGCCGGTCAGTTGGTGGGCCAGGGTTTGCCCTGCCAGCACCACCGGCCGTGTCCGTCGCGTACGTAGGCGGGGTCACCGGGGCCGGTGTCCCCGCCCACCAAGGCGCCGTACTCACCGTTCTGCTCCTGGACGGGGTGGAGTTCGACGGTCTGCCCGTTCAGCGGGCCGCCGGTCATCTGTGCTGTCTCACTCATGGTGTGTCCTCGACCTTCAGTGCCTGGTTCTTACCGCTGGTCGGTGGTGTCGAGTGCGCGGTGTTTGATGTTGTGGGCGGCGCCGATGTCGGCGTGGGTGGCGTGTCCGCACTGTGTGCATTCGAAGACGGAGCGGGTGCGCCGGCTTTTGCGGTCGACGTGCCCGCACTGGTGGCAGGTCTGTGAGGTGTAGGCGGGGTTGACCGCGGTGACCCTGACGCCGTGGCGCTTGGCCTTGTACTCGATCTGCCGGCGGATCTCGCCGAAGCCGACATCGAGGATGGCCCGGTTCAGCCCGGCCTTCGCCGCCACGTTCCGCCCGGGTGCGTCCTGGGTGCCGCGCGCGGAGCGGGTCATGTTCTTCACCCGCAGGTCCTCGACCGCGATGTGCGCGAACTGGGTCACGAGCTGCTTCGTCAGCAGATGCTGTGTCGAGGCGCGCCGCTGCGCGACCAGCCCCATGAGCCGTGCGACCTGGTCCCGGGCCTCCCGCCAGCCCGCGCTCTGCCTGTGTGCGGGAAGCCCTCGCACGTGGCGGCGGGACATCCGCCGCTGCCACTTCGTCAGCTGGCGCACCGCGTTGTCCAGGTGCCGGGGGTTCTCGAACAACTGCGTTTTACCCTGCGCGGTGATCACCGGCTCGGAGGCCGCCGCGATGACAGCCACGCCCAGGTCGACCCCGACGGTCCCGCCGTCCCGCTGCTTGCGCGTGGGCAGGGCCGGCACCGGGGCAGCGATCCGGACATTGAACGACGCGTCGTGTCCGAAGTCGCAGTGGAGCTGGAACTCGGCCACCCCGACGACGGCTTCGTGGAGCTCGGCGACAACGACGCTCAGCCCCTCGGGCTCGTAGCCCCAGCCGTCTCCCAGACCGTTCGCGGCCAGCAGCGCCGCCACCACTGAGTAGTCGGCCGCGGTGATGGCACGGATGAGCGCCATGGCCAGATTGTCCCAGGACCGTAGCGGCGTGGAGGGCATCGGCGTCAGCTTTGGCGTCGGTATCCCGGAATTCCTCAAGGGACTCCTCGTCGGGGTGAGCGCGCCTTGGCTACAGGCTGGTGGTCTCCTCCTGCGCGGTGTTCCCGTCTTCGGTGGCATCGGGGGCGTCTTCGGTGCTTTCCGCGGTGCGGCGGTAGTAGGGGTGGGTGGAGTCCATCCTGCGGGCGAGGTGGAGGGGGTGGGGGCGCTTTGGCGGACGTCGGAGGTGATGCCCTGGTTGGTCAGGACGGCGGCGACAGCTCCGATGAGGTCGCAGTCGGCGTCGGGGCTCTGGGCGATGACGGTGAACCGGGTGGCGGTGTGGGCGTAGCCGTTCTTGCTCTGGATGCCGCTGTCGAAGCGTGTCTCGTCCTTGCCGAAGCGGCCGGCGGGGCCGGCGGCCCAGGTGCGGGGGACATTGACGAGCAGGAGATCGGGAAAGGTGACGGCACCGGTGTCGGTGGCGAGTTGGAAGAGGCTGTTGGTGGTGTCGGTGGCGCGCCAGGTGCCGTCGCTGGTGCGCATGTGGGCCCCGGTGGGGCGGCCGATGCGTTCCAGGTCGCCGATGACGCGGACGGTGGCCAGGGGGCGCTGGGCGCGGGGGAGGCTGTGGCCGGGCAGCCAGGATGCCGGCCGGGGCATGCCGGGGGGCGGGTCCTGGCCCAGGGCTTCGTCGGTTAGGCCCGCCCAGATGTACTCGGCGGCGTCGCCGTCGACGTAGAGGACGGCGGGGGCTGTTGCGGGGAGTTGGGTGCGGATGGCGATGAGGGCCTGCTCGACGATGTCCGCGGCGGCACGGGCCTGGAGTGTCTCGTCCGCGGCGGCGCGGTATCCGCTGACGTCCCATGCGAGGTCGGTGGCGTGCAGCGCTGTTGTGGCCGGGCTGTGGGGCTGCCACTGCCCGGCCTGGGGGCTGTAGGCCCAGACCTGCCAGGGGTCGTCCTTCCCGCCGGTGGGGCGCATCGCGGTGAGGGTTGCGGTGATCGGTGCTGGTTCGGTGGTACGGCGCTTGCCGGGTGTGCGGCGCTGGGCGTGGCGGCGGACGTGGATGCCGATGTGCCACCAGTTCTCGAGCGGCAGTTTGCCGAACGCGGCACCGAGGCGGTGGTCGGTGGCGCCGACGCCGCTGAGGATCTCGCGCAGCACGTTCGCGGTCGAGCTGTCGAGGCCGCTCTGGCGGGAGGCGACCTTCTTCGCGCGGTACTTCTCGTTGTAGGGCTTGCCCTCCCGGGTGTGGGTGGGGACCGGCGGCGGGGCCTGCTTGATGTACTGGGAGGTCGTTGCGAGGCGCGCGAGAGCCTGCTTGGAGGGCCACTTGCCGTCCTCGGCCTCGGCCTTCTCGCGGGCTTCGACGCTCGGGTACCAGCGCTCGGGGTCCCAGTCGGTCTCGCAGATCGCCGCGACGAGCATGTCCTCGCGGGTGTAGGGGGCGAGCAGTTGCGCCAGGTCCCGCTCGCGCTCCGCGCTGGTGCGCGGTCCGTGGCCGAGGGCATCGGTCTTGTCGTGGAGGAAGACGACCTCGATACGCCCGCCGGCGACGGGTTCGGCGACACCGTCGACGGCCTTCCAGTCCTCGCCGGGGCCCCACTGGTCGGCGATCGCGCCCTTCACCCGGGCGCGGACCTCGTCGGTGCTCCACAGGACGGGGACGAGGAGGGTGCCCACGCCGGCGGCGTCCAGGGCGGCGGGGATCCGTTCGAAGGGGATCGGTCCGCTGACGCGTGAGCCGCTCTCGGTGGGAGGCACCTTGATGCCGGGGACCTCGATGAACACGGGGCTGCGGTGGCTGTACTTCTCGCACCGGCTGTCGATGGCTTCTTCGATGTGGCGGAAGAACTCCATGCCGTGTCCGCGGCCCAGGCCGGGGGTGCGGGCGCTGGCTGGGGCGACGGCCCAGACCGGCCCCGGGGCGGTGTCGGCCAGGGCGTCGTCGGCGAGGTGCTCGGGGAAGGGAGGCACGTTCGCGCTCAGGCGGGGCAGGGCGGCCAGGCGGCGACTGGCGGCTACCGCGGGGACGTTCAGGCGGCGTTTCCACGGCGGGCCGTCGGCGGCTGCGGAGACGACGAGCGGCTGGTCAGGGTTGGCCAGCAGGACGGTGGCGACCCTCTTCCAGGAGGTGGCGAGGAGGGTGGTGGTGGCGTTCACGGTCACCGCGTGGCGCCGGGAGTGACCGCTGGCGGCGGTGCCGATGGTGATACGGGGCAGCAGGTGCCGCACGACGCCCTTGCGGTCGGGTTGGGCGGGCAGTTCGTGGCCGATCGCGGCCAGCCGGCCGTCGGTGCACAGGGTGAAACGGACGGGGGTGCCGTTGTTGCGGGGCCACTCGAGGGCGGCGAGTTCCTCGGCCAGGCGCCAGCGGGCGAGTTCGCCCGGCCACCATGCGCGCGAGCGTTTGCCGGCGCTCGGCGGCGCGGGCAGGACGGCGGAGCGGGGCTCGGCCCGGGCGAGGAGTTCGGCCAGTTGTTCGCCGATGCGCTGGCCGTCGGGCCCGAGGACCACGGCTTCGGCCCAGTAGCGGAACACGTCGTGCCGGTCCTCGGCGCTGATCGGCGCCGCGCACAGGAGTTCGTAGCAGCCGTCGTTCCACTGCCAGCGCGCCCAGGTGCCCGCCGCCGCGCGCAGGACACACTCCAGTGCCCGGTAGGGGGGCTGCACGTCCAGACCGGTGCCGACGTTGCGCTTGTACTCGCGCGACAGCTCCATGGCCAGATCCAGCACGGGAGCCTCGGGCCGGTAGGCGATGACCTCGCCCAGGTCGGCGGGAGCGGTGCGGAACTGCAGCAGGCGCGCCTGCTTGCGAGCGACGCTGTCGAGCGGGCGACTCATGCGTACTCTCCCAGGTAGGAGTCAAAGCCCGCGCGCAGCGCGGGGAGCATGTGCTGGGCGTGGGCGTACTCGGCGAATTCCTCGACGGTGTGGCCGTAGGAAGCGCCGAGCTGGGCGAGGTCGTCCTGCGGGGACTGCTCGAGCCATCCCCGGATCAGGGTGGGCAGGTCGGATCCCCAGGTGGGGTCGTGGAAGGCGCCGTCGATGAAGTGGAGCTCGACGTGGGTCTGCCCGCGGCGTCCGCGGCCTGCCAACTGGACGCTCTGCCCGAGGAGGGTGGCGACGAGTTCGTACTTCAGCTCGTCGGGCAGGGCGGAGAAGCGCTTGGGTGCGTTGAGGTTCAGGCGCAGGTGCGCGTCGGCCGCCGCGCGGGCCCGGGCCAGTACGGCGGCGGGGTCGTCGCCGGGTACGGTGTCGCGCCAGGCCCGGGCGGCGACACTGGCCGCCAGCACCGCAGGGTCCTCGGCCGGCATGACCGGCCGCACACCCATGGCGATCAGGGTGATGGCCGACACGGCGATGCCCTCGAACACGGTTAGCACGTTCAAGCCCCGCTCGGTGCGCGGCAGCGGCGAGATGAGCACCTCACCGTCGAGGTCCGCCAGCTCCGCGAAACGGTCGCGGGTGAGCTGGCCGATCGCATCGCAGACCGGCGGCAGAGACGGGTCGGGAGTATCCGCGACGGCGACGTAGATCCGCAGCCGCCGTCCGAGGGCGAGCGCGGTGTCGTACAGGGCCTGGGCGAACAGGCGGGCATGCCGGTAGGAGTTGACGGTGATCAGGGCCCGCGCACGATGGCGGGTGCGCGCGTCTGCGGCCAGCCGGTCCAGGTCGCGCACCAGGCCCGGTGCGTAGCCGGCGGCCAGAGAGATGACCCGCTGGTCGCGTTCGCGGTAGGGGGTGCTGCCGACAGCCAAGAGCTTGCCGTCGGCGACAGGGGTGCTGTTGAAGATGGTCAGACCATCTCGGAGGGTGTCGGGCATCGCCCAGTCGGGGCGGGCGAGCAGGTGGGTGCGTGCCGCGCCCGGCATGAACCCGGTGGCGGACATGCCTAGGACAGTGCGCTGGCGGCCGCTCAGGGCGAGGGAGACGATGCTGCCGAGGAACTGCGTCTCGGTATGGGGATCGGCGCGCAGCACCTCCATCTTGAAACTCGCGTGGCCACCCGGATCGTCCAGCCCCTCGAAGCGGAAACCGCCCAGCTGCCGGCCCAAAGGACCGAACGGGACGACGGTGCCGGAGCCCCGGTGGCCGATGGCGTCGGAGAGCTCGGAGGCAGCGTCGATGCCGTGCCCGGTGAGTTCGCCGGCCCTGTCCGTCAGGGTGAACATCGTGTGGACGATGGCCGTCAGCCACGTCTTCATCATCAACGCGTGCAGGACGCCCGCGGTGACCTCGGTGCGCGTGAGCGCCTGCACCGGCTCCGGCCGGTCGAGCCCGCGCTGTGCCGGCACCGTGGACTCGGCAGGTGCTCCGTCGGCTCCGTTCTCGGCAGCGCAGAAGGCGGGCAGCGCGGTGGAGACGATCTCCCGCAGTTCGTCCTTGAAGGAAGCAAGCTGCCACTCCCCGCCCTCGTCGATCGTGAGCATCCGCTCCAGCACGCCCGGGACGGGCCGCAGCCGATCCGGCAGGACAGCGCAGGAAGGCCGGTCGCCCGGCCGGGTGGCCACGCGCGGGAGTAGAGCCTGCAGACAGTCGGCCTGCTCGGCGGTGGCCGCGGCCTCGGGATCCACCCCGATCAGGTTCTCCAGCAGATGCCGGTCCCACTGATGGGGTTGATACCAGCGCTTGCGGTCCTGCAGGACCTGCCGCGTCCGGCGCGGGTCCTGCCCACGGGCCAGGGCCTGGGCCTGGGCGACCTCGGTGCAGACCTCCTCCCCGGCCACCAGGTCGAGCAGCTGCTCAGCCAGGAATACCGCCCGGGTCAGGGGCCGGCGCACCGCCACCGCCAGCCGAGGCGGCGCCTGGTGCAGGCTGTCGCGGATGCGCCGCAGCACCGTGGTCGGGCGGGAGCGGGACGCGAGCTCCAGCTCGCCGCACTCACCGAACCCCCGCGACTGGTAGGCATCAACCTCATCGACGACCACATAGGACGCCAGGCGCAGAAGGAACTCCCGCACGCTGATGCTGTTGCGGACCTCCCCGTCGACCTCCACCGGAACTTTGATCATCCCGGACTGGAAACAGGCGTGGGTGGTCACGATGATCCTGGCCGTCGTTGCGGCCTCGACGTGGGAGAACTTCCCGCAGGACGACACATACGGGCACAGAGCCCGCTCCGGTTGGCCAAAAGCATCCGACGCCGCAACCGTGCACGGCTCCCTGCCGCCCTCAAAGGCGTCACGTCCCTCCAGCTGCGCTTGCGCGGCGCACCCGTAGGCGGAGTTGTTGACGAGGAAGGCAATGCTGGCCGAGGCCTGCGCCAGCGGCACGCCGGTGCCCTCCAGCTTCGCGGCGGAGCGCAGCGCGAACTTGTACCGGCTGTTGGGGGCGATGAACGGCGTGGCCGTCTCCTTGACGCCCGCCGCCCGCAGCTCCTGCTGCAAGGTGGAGGCCTCGCCGTAGACATCGCCGTTGTCACTGACCACCAGCACGGTGGTGCGGTCCAGGCCCGCCTGCTGGATCGCCAGGCCTCGGCCGAAGACGTTCTTGCCCACGCCCGGGGGCGCACTCAGCAGGTGCGTCCGGCCCGGCGGCAGGACGACGGGTTCCAAGGGGCGCTGCCCGCCACCGATGGTCCCGCGCAGCAGCAGCGCGATCTGCTTCTCACGGAAAGCCGGGCCCTGCATATCCTGGTCGGTGTCCCGGCTCTGCCAGCCGAGCTCATCGGCGTCCACCACCAACTCAACCGCCGGCGCGGTCACGACCTGAGGCGGCCTGTACACCCCCTGCTCGTCGGGGAAAGCGAGCTGGACTCGCCCACGCGATGTCGGCGCCGACCAGCCCGATCCGCTCGCGACCCGCAGCAGCCGCCGAGGCTTAGCCGGCGCGAGCAGGCGTTCGGCGACGTCCGAAGGGTCCTGCCCGTGAGCCGGCAGCACTTCAAACGCCCGCCCACGCTCGTGGTACCCGAGCGCGTAGAGAGCGGGCAGCGGGTCGTCCGCGTCCGGGGTGTGGAAGACGTCGTAGACGGTCCGTTCGACGTGGTGCAGTAGCGCCTCACCCCGATGGCGGGTGCCCAACAGCGCACCGAGGCGCTGCTTGTCCGCCTCCGACCACTGCGCCCAGCCCGCCACGACACGCGGCGCGTGCCCGCTCAGCAGGACATGGGCGTCCGCGACGCGCACCACCTGCCGCCCGTCGCGGAACCGGGCGGGAAGAAGATACTCGGCCAAGGCCAGAGCACCGGCAAGCGTCCTGCTCACGCCCCCTCCACCTCCGCCACCAAGTCGGCATCGGTCAGCACCCGGGCCCCGCTGCTCCGCACCACCCGGCGCAGCAGCGGCAGATACCCCCGCAGGTGCTCAGGCACCACGAAGCACAGCTCGCCGGGCCCCTCGGGATCCTCGCGCAACTTCTGGGCCAGCCCGTACGGATCGGCCCAGGTCTTGACGTCGACGCGCCACACCCTGGACCAGCCGGGACGAGTGACATGCAGGTCATACGCGTCGCCGAACGGCCACAGCCGCACCTCCGCGCCCAAAGCGACCAGCCGGTCGCGCAGCTCGACCTCCAGCAGGCCCGGGAGCGTCACCCACAGCCACAGGGCGTAGGGCAACGCCACATAGCCCTCCACGGGCAGCAGCTCCGGCACGGTGCGCAGTTCGCCGCACGGGGCCAGGCGCCAGCCCTCCATCGCAGTCGGCTCGGCCCGGTACCGGGCGCCCAGCAGGCTGTGGCGCTCGTCCTCACACTCGACATCCACCACGCCGTTGGGGCGGTAGACGGCCCGCATCGTCCAACTGCACATCGGACACGCTGCCCACAGGCCGCCGAACTGCCGCGTCGGGGAGATACCGGTGTACGCGCCCAGCTCGACCAACGCGGTGTTCCGGGACAAAACACGCCGTGTCAGGACGGGCGTGCGGACCATCGCCTCCCGGCCCCGGGTGTACGCCTCGAAGCCGGCGGCCCCCAGCGCGCGAAAGACGGCGTGCTGGACGGTCTCGCCGGAGATCCGTGACAGCCCGGTACTCACCGGCAGCATTCCCACCGCCCGCAGCAGGCTGTGCAGATGGCGGATGTCGGCACCGATCCCCGGGGCCTGGTGGCCGTGCTCAGAGGCCTCCACCGCGAGCCGGTGCAGCGCCGAGCTGGGCATGCCGTCGTCATCGAGCAGCCACAGCTTGCCGAGCACTGATCCCTGGGGCCGTCCCGGCAAAAGGTCGGCCACCCGGCTTCCGCAGAGCCAACGGGTGAACACCTCGTACGACGGTGCCTGCTCAAGGACCCCGAACGAGCGCACGTAGCGACCATGGCACTCCATCAGCAGCCGCATCCGCCCCTGTGCCTCGCCTTCGCTGCTACTCAAGGCCAACGCCGCGACCACGCAGGCGTCGAGCGCTGCGCGCTGGCCCACGTCGAGTTCTTGAACGGCCGCTGCCGTCCCGGCCACCACCGACACCCCGGTCCTCCCCCACCGCATCGAGCCCATGCCACAACCTCAACCCCCCCGCCCTGGGGGAGGGCACGGGAGTTCGGGGATCTTCCCCTGATCCGGTGATCCCGGTCCGACGTGCGCTCTGCGGTGGTCTTCCGGACGAACTCGCGTCCGGCTGCCTCCGGACCGGGGCCAACAGCGTCGTGCCCCCAACAGCGACCCGCAGGCGCCGCGGAAGGAAGTTCACCGACGAGCGCTGGCAGGAGACCATGCGGTCTTCGTGGCCGGGGGAGTGGGACCGGCTGTGCGGGCCGTGCGCGACGGAGGCCGCCGACCGCGCGAAGGCTGAGCGCGTCGCGCGCCGCCAGGCGCATGAGACCGAACGCGCGGCAAGGCCCCGCGGCCGGTTCGGCATCACGCGCCGTCGGTAGCCGGGGATCCCGGCGCCCTCGCACCCGAGGCCCGGGACCGCGCCCGACCGCACGAAGGATCACAGCGCCTCGCGCAACACCGCCCTGTGCAACAGAGTCCGCGTTGCGCCCCTGACCTGCGAACACCGACCGATCCACGGCCACAACACCGGACCCCGGGCCTTCTGTGCGTCCCTCCGCGCCTTGGCTTCATCGCGCCTCCGCTGGGCCTTCTGACAAGCGGGGAAGCCAGCCACGCCTTACGGCGCTACCTGGACGGATCTCCACCTCCTGCCTCTGCGCTTCACGCCGACGCGCGTCCTCCGCTCGCTGCTCCCGGCGTGAAGCGTCACCTTCCCCGGCCGCCCTGCTGGCACGCGCCGACCGCGGCCTGCCGAAAGCGTGGGCATCAGCGTCGCGGTTCCGTGTACGAATGGAACGTACGACTAGGCAGGGAGGGAAAACGGGTGGGTAAAGCATCGTCGGGGAAGCGCGCGACCAAGGCCGGGGGAACTCGGGATCACACAGTGCCTCAGATGTCAGGGCGGTTGCAAGTTCCGGGGTCGTGCGGTTGGTCGGGTAGTGACCGGTTGGCGTGCATAGCAGAGCAGGCACGGTCTTCGTGATCATTGTGAAGTTCCCCCCACCGGCAGGAGCAGGCAGATTCTCCTGATGATTTCAAGTTGGCCCCTTGTCGCCACCTGACGAGCCGTAAGATCT
The DNA here is from genome assembly GCF_036226405.1 of Streptomyces sp. NBC_01260. Lineage (NCBI taxonomy): Bacteria > Bacillati > Actinomycetota > Actinomycetes > Kitasatosporales > Streptomycetaceae > Streptomyces > Streptomyces sp. NBC_01260. Next base: position 9,108,784 of record NZ_CP108464.1, read on the forward strand.
GAGGTCCGTTGAGCTCGTCACGCGCGATCAAGCTGGGTGGCGGCTGGCGTGTGGCGTGACTCTCCTGGAGGGGTGCAGCGATGGACGGTGGGCTCGTGACATCCAGCGGCATGACGAGAAGATCATTCGTATGGTGGGGTACGTCTTCGGCTTGTGCCCTTGCTGGGATTTCTGGCTGCTCGGGCGACAGCGCGACAGACGGGAAAGATCGTGTCGCCCATCGCTGCCCGTCCTGGCCTGAGTTGACCCCGTCGCCCGGGGCGCCGGTGTGGCCTGTGCCTTTCTCGGGTGCTTTACGTACTTCGCTTTCTCTGTCTGGGCCCTGGTTGAGCGGGGCAGAGGGGGACCGCACAGTGTGGTTGAGGGAAGCGCGCAGCGGCCGCCTCAAATGGCGCAGCTCTGCAGGGAATGCAGGTGAGCCGGATAAATGGGGCGAGCCGTACTATCCGCAAGTGATTGCAGCCGGGGGGCAGGTCCTGGTTGGGGGTGGCGACGGGGACACGACCGGCGAGGTCGTAGCGCTATGCGCAGCCAACGGAAAGCGCATGTGGCGGCGAAAGTTACCTGGAAACCAGGTAGTGGAGATTGCTAAATCTGGCGCCTTTGTCGTAGCCGCCACGCAGGACCACGTATTTGGATTGTCTGCGAAAACGGGCAGGATCCTCTGGCGAGTCAAGGTATTTCAAGCGGGTCAAATTATCGCGCACGGAAACATTCTTATTTTCACCCATAAAGGTGTGGAGCCGTTCGGGGCTATGGCGCTGGATCGTGAGACAGGGAAATTAATTTGGGCTGAAGAAATCCCAGACGCTAGCGACTTGGGAATCAAAGTGGCCGGCAGTTTGGTTCATTTGGTTGGGATTCGCAATGTCGAAAGGCGCCAGGATGACGGAACTACTGTGTTCGTTACCGCGCCGGGGGAATTGCGTACGCTTTCCGTTGAAAATGATCGAGTTGAATGGACTCGAGCATTAATGTCTTCGGATGCCTCATTTCTCTCGGGGGGAGGACTCCTTCACCTAGTGACGGATGAGAAATTAATTACCCTGCATAGCGACACGGGTAGGACAGTCTGGTCCATTCCGCTGCCGGAGCCGGTAACGCCGCTGCAAATGGTGCTTCACGATGACCTTCTCATTGTCCATTTTTCCGTTCGCGTCAACGGAGAATATTCTCTTCTTGCGCTTGATCCTGAAACGGGTAAGGAGCAGTGGCGAGTAGGGGGTGAACTGTCATCTGAAATGCTTCCAGGGCCTTCAGGGGTGATTTTGGTCAACACTCAAGGGCCAAAGGTTCGCGCCGTCGACACGGCAGGAGGCGAGGATATTTGGTCATCCCCCTTGAAAGGTGCGGTTCAGATCGTCACCAACGATCTGATTTATTGCCACAACGGAGAGGAGATCACAGTCTACGACGTTTCCACAGGTGACCTATTCTTTGGCTAAGTTTCGCTTTGATATTCGATACGGTGAAGCTTTTGTGTCTATTTAGGATAACGGGAGGGATGCTTTGTCATCGCAGCAGCAGGGTGCCAATCCGCCTGTGCCGCCGCAGCAGGGTGCCAATCCGCCTGTGCCGCCGCAGCAGGGTGCGAATCCGCCTGTGCCGCCGCAGCAAGCAGACGGCTGGCGCACACCCGGCACACTGATCGCGTCTGTGGCGCTGGTTCTCAGCATCGTCGCACTGATTCCTGCGTGGGACTCGGCAATGAGCGGTGACAGCCAAGCGGAGACAGGGAAGAAGGAAGCCGAGCGCAGGGGGCTTCTGGAAGTCACTGCTGTAAGCGCACGGTTTACTGACAAGTTGAAAGGGGTCGAGACATCGAGAGATTCAAAGAAGGAGGTCACAGGACTCAGCGGCTCAGAGATCAATATCGCCGTCCGTAATCGTGGAAGTGGCTCGGCGATCATTACGAAGGTAAGTGCGAATGTGGAAATCTCGGAGAACCTCAAAACCTGCGGAGGGACGGGTGGGGACCTGGGGACTTCGGCACACTACGCCATCGAAATCCCTCTTTCGCAGAAACCTCCATTCACTAAAGCTACCGAAGAAGATGTGGTCTTCGATGTGAAGTCCGGGGAGAACGACCGTTTTTCCCTGACCGTCGGCCCCGATTCGAAGGAGGCCGGCAAGTCGCCTTGGATGGGAGTCGTGACGATTCAGCTCCACGACGCGGATGGTACTGACCTCGGTATTGGCCCCCTAGCTATCCTCAGCCCTGGCGAGGATGAATATTTCTACCCCAGCGGCATGACCTGGAAAATCGCGCCTGAATCTTCAAGCTGCATGGGAAGTAACGCTCGCAGAGTGCGGGAAGTGATGCAAATTCCCGGTATTACGCCATCGAAGGAATTTGCTGCACTGCACCGTGCGCTTCGCTCTTACCGGTGAGAAGAAAACTACGGTTCAGTTTCAGGAGCAGGGCCTCGGCGTAGTTGGGCCTCGTCCTTCTTGATCATGTGAGACCGAGCAGGGTGAGAGTGCGGGCCGGGCTGTCCGGCGGAGGCCGGCGGCGATGTTGCAGACGCCGGTCAGGGCGGAGCAGGGCTTGCGCAGTTCCGGGTTCGCCCAACTGGCGTGAGGTTGCGGCGAGTTGGGGTGGATGACAGAGCGGACACGGAATCCGTGATCATTCAGGTGTCTAAGCCGAGTGATCAAGAGGGTTCCCGTGTCCGCTGTCTCATCTTCCCCGATCCCTGCCGTGTTGGCCAAGTTGGGTCCGCTCAACCCGGACGACGTGGCTGACCTGCGGTTCTTCCTGGAGGCGGTGCCCGATCCTCGCTCCCGGCGGGGCCGTTGGTACTCGTTGGCCTCGATCCTGCTGGTCTGCGCGGCCGCCGCGGTCTCAGGAGCCCGGACCATCGACGAACTCGCCGAGTGGGGCGCCCTTGTGCCGACGCCGGGCTGCTCGCCGCGCTCGACGTGCGCCGTCACCTGCTGCACTGGCGGCATGCACCGTCCAGGTCCGCGATCGGGAGGGTCCTCGAGCGTCTCGACGCCGACGCACTCGATGCGGCCGTCGGAGCCTGGCTGGCTCACCGCCATACCGCCGCAGCCCCGGACAGACGACGGGTGATCGCCGTGGACGGCAAGGCACTGCGCGGCTCCGCCCGCCTGGATCAGCCCCGCCGGCACCTTCTGTCCGCCGTCACCCACGGCCGCCCGGTCACCCTCGCCCAGACCGAGGTTGGGTCCAAGACCAACGAGACACGGCACTTCCAGCCCCTGCTTGCACCGCTCGACCTGGAAGAAGACGTGGTCACCTTCGACGCGCTGCACTCGGTGAGGGCCAATGTCGCCTGGCTGGTGGAGACCAAGAAGGCGCACTACGTGGCCGTGATCAAGCCCAACCAGCCCACCGCCTGGGCCCAGCTGGACGGTCTGGACTGGCACGCGGTGGCCATCCAGCACACCGCCTCGAACAAGGGACACGGCCGTCGCGAGTCTCGCTCGGTCAAGACTCTCGCCATCGCCGACAACCTCGGCGGCATCGCCTTCCCCCACGCGAAGCTCGCCCTCCGCGTCCACCGCCGCCGCAAAGCAACCGGCAGGAAGGAGACCCGCGAGACCGTCTACGCGGTCACCAGCCTCGACGCCCACCAGGCGAAACCGGCCGAACTCGCCTCCCACCTGGGCGGACACTGGACCGTGGAAGCCCAGCACCACATCCGCGACCGTACCTTCGCCGAAGACGCCTCCACCGTCCACGCCGGCAACGCACCCCACGTCATGGCCACCCTCCGCAACCTCGCGATCGGAGCCCTCAAAGCCCTCGGCGCGACCAACATCGCTAAGAGGTCGCGCGGATAGGCGTGGTTGAGGGCCCGGCAACAGAACAGGCACAGGTCCCGGTGATCATGGGATTACGACGCTCTGTGATCACGAGGGAGACCTGTGCCCGCGCTGCCACCATGGCTCACCGAGCCGCTCTGGGACCAATTCGTGGCACTGCTTTCCGAGCGTCCCGAGTTCCACCCGGGCCATCCACTCGGCTGCCACCGCCGACGCATCAGCGACCGCATCATCTTCGACAAGCTCCTGCAACTGCTGCGCTTCGGCTGTTCCTACGAGGCGATCGCCGACACGACCTGCTCGGCCACCACGATCCGCAGCCGTCGCGACGAGTGGATACGACTCGGCGTCTTCGCCCAGCTCAAGCAGATCGCGCTGGACTCCTACGACCGGATCGTCGGCCTCGTCCTCGACCAGATCGCCGTGGACGGCTCCATCACCAAGGCTCCCGGAGGCGGCGAGGTGGCCGGTCGCTCACCGGTCGACCGCGGCAAACAGGGCCTGAAACGCTCGGGCATGACGGACGGGTACGGCATTCCACTGGGTCGTGTCCTGGCCGGTGCCAACCGCCACGACTCCCCGCTGCTCGCCCCGACCCTGGACCGCCTGGACGACCTGGGGCCGTTACCCGACGACATCACCGTGCATCTGGACGCCGGCTACGACTCGGACAAGACCCGCACTCTGCTCAGCGAACGCGGCCTGCACGGCCGCATCGCACACAAGGGTGAGAAAGCGCCCATCCAGGCCAGTCGGCGTTGGCATGTCGAACGCACTCACGCCTGGCAGAACGCCTTCCACCGCCTCGCCCGCTGCTACGAGCGGCGCACCACCGTCATCGACGCATTCTTCGACCTCGCCGACACGATCATCACCGTGCGTAGTCTGATCCGACAGGCATGGACGACCCACCGCTGGCACGAACGCACGAACCGCCGACCATGATCGCACCGCTATCCGCACGGCTTCCTACAGAGGCCGCGAGTCCCTTGTCAGTGGACGGTGTTACGTTCTGTGACATGACCGATCACGCGCTACGGCTGCTGCGGCAGGACCGCCGCCTGGCCGAACTGGCCGCCTTCCCCTTCGACTTCGACCTGGACCGCGCCGCCCATGGCCATGTCGAGGAAGTCCGCCTCGCCTCGGGCGGGCCGTTGGAGACGGTAGCCGGGGACGATACCGGCGGTACGTACTTCGTGTGCGCGGACGGCTCGGTGCTCTACGCCGACTCGGAGGGCGCCGCGGGGATCATCGGCTCAAGTGTCGACGAGACCCTGGAGCTAGTGATCGGCCTGCCCGGCTGGCGCGGCTACACACATCTGTCGCCGGACGACAACGAGGAGAAAATCCTGGCGTGCATCGCGGAGACCGAGGACGAGATCCGCGAGTACTACGGAATCGATGAGGAGCGGGCCGAGCTCCGTGCGGCGCTGGGCTTCCCGAAACGCTCCCCGGTCGAGCTGGTCGGCAGACTGCGTGCCGCGCTGCTGCGCACCGAGCCGGACTTTGTACTGCTCAACGCGGATGAGGGGTGCGCGTACGACCGGATAGGCCCGGCCGGTCCCCCGCTGTGGGAACCGGTGCTCGCGGTGGGCCGCGCCGATCTCGCCTGGTTGCGGGAGGGCGACCGCATGGCATGGCGTGAAGTCGCCGAGGACCCGGTGCGGCGCCGGATCACCCTGCGGGCCGCGCAGTTCGACCGAGCCGAGGACGATCTGGAGCTGCTGCGGCATCTGCTGCGGCACGAAACACGGTCATCGATGACGAACGAACTGCGGCTCGCGGCCGTGCTGGTGGGGCTGCGCGGGGACACCGGAGATCTGCCGCTGCTGCTTGAGGTCCGGGAGACGGACTTCGACACGGCGTGCGGCCTGGGCGGGATACCGGAACCGGGCGCAAGCGCGGACGAGTTGCAACAGTGGGCGCGGGCGCTCGACGAGTCGATGTTCGGGACGGACCCGTCGGACGAGCCGGTCTCCACATGGACCGACCTGGCGCGGGACCAGGGGATGACGGGCCTCGCTCGGGTGACGCTGATCCGCGAACTCGACAACATCTTCATGGACCAGAGCAGACTCCGCCGCCCCGAGGCGCCCCGCACCCTGGCCACGGCTCCGCTGAGTGGGCTCGCCCGGGACTTCGAGGAACTCGGCGACCTTACCCAGGCGCTGCGCGCCCAGCGCCTGTACGCCGCCCTTCAGGAGACGGCATGGGACCGGGCCTCGGCCCGGCACACCCTGGCCCGCCTCGAGCGGGAGGCGGGCCGCTTGCCGCAGGCGGCGGACAGCCTGGCCGCCGTGCGCGACGCCCTGGCCACCCCGGGCGACGACTCACTGCGCCATTGGCAGCAGGTCAACCTCGGCCGTTACATCGCCGAGGAGCACTACCGGCTCACCCTCGCCCTGGCCGACGCTGGCCGCCCCGAGGAGACCTGTGCCCTCCTCACGGCCGCCGACGCCATACTCGGCGAGCTCTCGGAGAACGCCGCGAACGGCGTCCGCGAGCTCGCCGAGCGGACCGCTGCGAGAGTGCGGGAGGCCAACTGAGGACGGGCGCGGCGGACCAGGTAGTCGGCCTGTTCCGGCAGCAAGTCACGCCACCCTGCGGTGCGCCGCTGAGCGTGGGGTTCCACCGCCAGTCCTCTAAATACCCGGCCTTGATCATCTGCCGGATCAGCGGCAGAAATCGTCCATCGTGGATTCTATCCTCCAGAATTGCGAGCAACACCTCGTGATCCAGGCTCCCGAAGCAATCTCCTCGCCCACTCCTACTAGCGACGCGCCACCGTCATCGAGGCATTCTTCGACCTCGCGGACATGATCATCACCGTGCGTAGTCTGATCCGGCGGGCATGGACGACTCACCGCTGGGACGAACGCCCGAACCACCGACTATGACCGCATCCCTATCCGCGCGGCCTCTAAGACCACTCGCGCCATCCGCGACCAACCCGAACGAGCCCTCCCAATCCTGGGCATCACCTACAAGCCCGACCTCAACGGAACTTGATCAAGCCCTGCTCAGATGTACCTGAAGCACTTCGCCCAGCACATGGGACGCCGTAAGTACGAGCTGAAGGTGCGACGCCTCGACAAGATCAACGAACCGTTTCGGGTGACGCCTACTGGCATCGCTGCTGAGACCGGTTACTACTGGGGAATCAGTGCTGAGGGAGTCCCTCACCATGCTGCTGAGAAGCTGTTCACCTCCCTTGAGACACGTGCCGACCCAGTACTGAAGGTGCTGTTGCACGACCAGGAATGGGCGCTTACGCCGGACTGGCCGTTGGGCCCGGACCAGCGCCATGTCCTCGCCTGGTGGATGGCTGCCCAGATCCTGCGCACTACCCGCCAGAGGAAACGGCTTATCCATCAGCGGGCCGAAGCACCGGACATCACCGGCCTTCCGCAGGAAGTGCGCACGCTCGCGCAGAACAACCCCCACCTGCTCTACATCGTCGAGAACATCGCCACCTTGGCACTCGCCCTGGAAGCACGTCCGTGGGCGCTCGGCTTCAGCGACATGTGCCTGCTGACCAGCGATACCCCGATTGCCGTATGGAACCGCCCCGACGACGAAGACCAGCTGCGCGCCGCCGCACTGAGCGACGTCATGCTCCCGCTGGACCCTCACCGCTTCCTTTTCCTGCCCGGTCCCGCTACCCGAGCCGCCGACCCGCGCAAGTGGGTGGACCATCTGATGCACGCCAAGGGTGCCATCGGCTTCGCACTTGTGGAGGTGGCCTATGACGTGGCCGACCAGTTCGTGATCCACCACCCGCAGCACGACCCCTGGAAGCATTGGAAGCCGAACAGCCCGGGCCAGCCCAAACCATGGGACGGGCAGACGCACTCTGCTCCTCAGTACGTCTTGGAGTATCCCGTTTTTCCGCCCGGCCAGAACATCGAACATCGCTGGACTGTTGAGCACCCACCGCCTCGCTCCCCAGCCGTGGCACACCCTTGACCGGGTGAAGGTGGCAGAGCAGGGGGTGGGCCTCGGAGGTGGGAGCAGGCGTTAAACCGTTCCGGCCTTGTCCGAGGCTCCGGTTAGGCTCTCCACGTGGCTGACAGAAGACCGCCTGGAACTCTGGGGATTGACCTGCGTAGCGCAGGCAGCCGCCCGTGCGGTCTCTGCGGTGACGTCCGAAAAATGACCAAGGCCCATGTGCCGCCCCAGGCCGCCGGCAACAGGGACCGGGTAGTCAGCGCGAACGTACGCTTGGCGGACCGGGTCCTGGGTCACGGGCGCGCCGCACAGGGCGGTATGTGGTTCTACAGCCTGTGCAGCGACTGCAACAGCATGGCCGGCGTCCACTACGACGCCGCCTACGCGGACTTCAGCAACGCCGTGCTGGCGCGGGTGAACCTGCAACAGCGTCTCTACCTGCCGCCTGTGCGCCTGGCACCGGCCCGTGTGGCCCGATCCATTCTCATCGGCATGTTCGCCACCAGCCCGCATCTGCGGGTGATGTTCCGCGAGCTTGCCGAGGACCTCCTCAACCGGCGCGATCGCATCACGATGCCGGACGGAGCCAGTCTGCGCCTGGCCATATGCCTGGACCGGCACACCCGTTTGGCGGGCATGTACAACGCCGTCCGGGTCATTGAGCACACGCAGCACTACGACGTCTTCTCGGAAGTCTACTTCCGCCCCCTGGCCTGGACCCTCACACCCAGCGGCCGGGGGAGCGCGCATCATGCCGGTCAGTCGGTGGTGGATGGGCAAGGGTGGGCTGTTGTTGACCACTGGCTGCAGTACGGCGAGGACCGAACGGCAGCCGATCTCCGATCGCTGTGCCGAGCCCCGCTACCCGCAGTGCTCCATCCGCTGAACGGCCACGACCGAGACGAGTGGTTGGAGTTCATGAGTGACAAGGTCACCGCGATCCTTGAAGGCCAGATCCCTTCCTGACCCAACAGCATGGTGTCGACGTCGTTGCCCACGATCCCGGCACCCATGACGTGAACTCTGCTTCTGGTTCTCGGCGAGCACGGGAGTGGCTTCGCTGGCCGCAGCCCGAGAACTGCGGCCAGCCGAGATTCACCGGCGGATCTGGATGGTGATGGCGGGAGCCGCAACGGCAAGCAGAGCCAGTCCGACCGGCGGGGAGACCGTCAGTGCGATGACCGTACCGCCCACGGTGCAGACCGCCGTGTATCCGAAGGTCATCCATCGCAGGAACCGGCTGGACTTCTCACCGACTACGTCTGGGAGCTCAGCTCGCGGGCTGGGCTCGGTGCGCTCTCCTGTTGTACGTTCCATCGTCAGAGGTACCGCCTCTTTCGCGATTGGGGACCCGGAGCACCAAGTGCTTGCCGGCGTCGGTGCTCCGAGGCTCCCCGATTGGACTCGGCTGGAGAAGCCTCCAGGCCGCATGTGGGCCCCTGTTCAGCGCCCCACACATCAAATGATGTAGCCCGTCTGAGGGGGCGTCCGGTACTCTCAACTACGCATTGATTCGCATGAATGACACCTAGAGAAATTGAACATGGCTGAGTAAGCGATGAATCGCGGCAGCATGAGAATCAATCCGTAGTTTTCAAAAGGTATCGAGATGCGCCCCAAGGACGGCAAGGTCGACACCCGCCTTGCACACCTCCAGACCCTTCGAGCCCGCATGCTCGAAGGTGTCAACCAGGTCATGCGCCAGATCTGGGAGCAAGGACAAAAGCCGACCTCCGTTCGAGTCCGCCAGGCCTTCTACCGGCTTGACGAGATGAGGACCCTGGAGGACGAGCGGAAGCCGCTTCCGAAAGAGCAGCAGCCGTTCGCGGCCCGGATGGTCACCCCCAAGGGACTCCAGCTTCGGCTCATGCTGACGATGCTCTACGCCGCGCAGTGCGCCGTGGGGCCAGGCAAGCAGTGGGACGCCCCCTATGCCGTGGAGTCGACGGCGCAGCACCCGGTGTCATGGATGAGCTTGTCGGCCTCCATCAGCCAACACGCCGGTCCCGGCATCCAGCTGGCGTCCGAGGATGTCAACCGCCGACGCCAGATCACACAGGCCTTGAATACGCTGGAATCGATGGCGCTCGTGCGGGCCAACACCGGGCCCGGCCGCTTCAGCACCGGTTTGCAGCTCCTGTGCGAGAACGGGACCAGCACCGTCAGCTCAGCCATCCCCTACACCGCCGCAGACGACACCGAGCCGTACATCGAGATCCCGGTCGAGTTCTTCACTCACGGCTGGGTGCGCGTGCTCACCAACAGCGAGATCGCCGCCCTGCTCATGTGGTTCGACCGCCTCAAGTACACCGGCGTCGTAGTCGGCGCCGAGGAGGGCGAACCACTCACCATCACCTACGTCACCGGCGACGTGAGGCAGGGCCTTTACGGGTTGGGGCGGAAGGCATACGAGACACACCAAGCCCTCGACGCCTACCAGCTCCTCGACGTCATCAGGCCTGAGAAGCGCTACGACTCCGGCAAGTGGGAGGGGTATTCGCAGGACGAGTCGGACCTGCTGTGCCACCGCGTCTCTCTCGCTTCCGCCGACTTCGACCGCGATGCAGGAGAGGTCGTGGAGGATGTACTCAAGCGCCGGGACACCGGCGGCTACTGGAGACGCCCCATGTTCAGTGCGCCGAAGCGGTTCGACCGCTTCCGCATGGTCTCCACTGACGAGTAGAGCGGGTGCCGGAACGCGTTCGGTCCCCCAGACCAGCGCCATAGCCGGGACCTACGCGGAACGTGCAAAGCAAGCCAGCATGCGAGGGGCCCCCTGGCGTTGCGGTCCTTCTGCACCGGCCAAAGCGTCCTCATCGGTGGCGTGGTCGCCAGTGCCGCTATCGCCGGGAGTGCCACCGCAACGCAAAGCCTTCAAAAGTTCCTGCTCGATGTCAGTGGCCTACGAGATCATCATTCCGGCGTTCGGGTTCTGCCGGACGACGAGGGCTGAGGGGGACAGGGTGCCGCAAAAACTCTTCTTTGAAACCGTCCAGCGTGACCACTACTCATACACGAGGCTGAACCGCGCGGCCATCAACGAGCTTCGCACCGCCCCGGCCGCCGGCGGTGACGAAGAGGCTGCGCACGCTCTCATCGACCTGCTGATCGACGACTTGCCCCAGGACCCTGAGCACGACGGACTGATGGATAACTCGGAGACGGGAGCGGTCATACGGTGCCTCAAGGCCGTACTCCGCCGCCTCGGCATCGAGTTCGACATCCCCTTTCACGACAAGCAGGGCTACTACTCGTTCCGGATGGAGCACAAAAATGGCCTCATTACTGACCTGACCAGGGTCTTCGCCCCAGCACGCGCAGCGCTGGAACGACGCGAGCAGACCACCTTCACCGGAGGCTTGCGGGGGCTGCGCGGCGAGCTGCGCAACCTCATCTTCGCCGCCGCGCAGAAGCCAGAGATCGTCTGGAGGGACGTCGCGGGTGGTGTCATCGAGATCACGAAGAACAAGGACCACTGCCTGCTATATGACCGCCCAGTGGGAGCCTCAGGCCTCACCTGGAGCGCACTCAGCAAGTGGTGGCACCTCCAGGACGGCATGTACGGGATGTCTGAGCATCTCAGGCTGCAGGCGCTCCTGAAGCGGCTGAGGGGGTCACTCAACGCCCCGGAGCAGCTGTTGCTGGACACCTACTGGGATCACGCGATGCAGCGAGGCTTCGGAGACTCTCCTGCTCTGTTGCCACAGGTCTATCTCCATTACGACCCCTTGGCGCAACATCAGCGGAACCAACGGGCGGAAGGCAAGGTGCTGACGCGGCAGCGGATGGACTTCCTGATGCTCGCTCCCGGCGGTCGCCGATACGTTCTCGAGCTGGACGGGAAGGAGCACTACACGCGTGATGGGAAGGCCGCACCCGACCTATACGCCGACATGGTCCGAGAAGATCGGCGGATTCGTCTTCAGGGGTACGAGGTGTACCGGTTTGGCGGCGCCGAGTTCGTGGACCCACAGGCTGCCAAGCTCATGCTGAGCGGGTTCTTCGACCAGTTGCTGGCTCCATAAGCTCCGCCCCCATAAGGAAGTTATACAAGCTGCCGTCACCTCCAAAGCCGGAGCGGGTACAAGCTCGACAGCCCAGGTCATTGCGGCCCGGGCTGTCGCGCGCTGCGGCTCAGCGCCAGACCGTGTCAGGCCCATTCCACGCCGAGTTCGCGTAGTGCGTCGAGTTGTTCGGGGGTGAGTTTGTCGCGTCGGCTCTTGGTGTTGCTGATGAATACGCCGAGTTTCACGAGGTGTTTCTGGCCGTCGATGTCGATGGGTTCTTCGTGTTTCCTCGGGACGGGCCGTTCGTGTCCTTCCCTCTGGAGGTACTGGGCGAGGGCCGCGACCCCTCGCCGGAAGGGTGCCGACAGCCCGCCCGCCCCTCTTCCCGCGCGGGCTGTCACCGGGGCGGGTTCCGGCGCGTCGGGTGTTACGCCGAGCCCGCCGAGCCGCTCCTGCTGCTCACCGCTCAGCTGCGCCCAGGTGTGCGCCCGCCGTTGCTGTGCCAGCCACTTCCCCAGGTCGTCACCCTCGAACAGCACACCGGGTTGGATGGCGGGCAAGGTCCCGCCGGCCTCGGTGTCGGCGAGGTCCGCGAGGACCCGGTAGTGCCGTTGCCAGTCCAGCGGCCACGGGCAGTTCCAGTCCTCATCGATGGCGGCCAGCTGCTCGGCCCGCGTCCCGGCCCGTTCCGGGTCTTTGCCCAGGCCGTCCTTTCGGCGCAGGTTCGCCATCAGCTGCCCGATCGCCACCAGCTCGTCATCCGCCTCACCCCATACGGCGTCCTGCCGTGGCGCGAGGTGCCCGTGGGCGCGGTGGAAGGACCGCAATGCGGCGAGCTTCGTCTCCCACGCTTCATCGCCCGGTTCCCACACCATGCCCTCCTGGTCGAGGAGCTCCTTGCGGTGGGGGTCGAGTTCACCGGCCCGCTGCGCCCGGCGCTGCTGATGCACCCACCGCCCAAGGGGAAACCGCACCACGCCGACCTCGGTCTCGGTGTCGTACGGCACCGAGAACAGCCCGGTGATCTCGTGCTCCGCGCGCCAGCGCCGCAGTGCCTGGTATCCGTCCAGCCACACCAGCGATTCGGGCCGGAACACCCGGGTCCGCAGGAACGCCGCGATCGTCGCCGGATCACGCGGCGTGGAGAAGTGCAGCAGCGCCGACTCGACCACGGCTTCCGTGCCGTCCTCCTGCTCGACGTCCTCGCCCTCACCCTCGGCGCCGATGATCCGCCCGTCCGCGTCCCGCTTCACATGTACGGGCCGCTCCCTGCTGCTCCGTGTCAGGGCGCGGGAGGCGAGCTGCTCGACCAGGCGCTCGTCGTGAGAGCGGAGGCCCTGGAGGAGGGCTACAAGGGGTGCAAACGAGGCGGAGGCGACCATGTCGGTGGGGTTCTCACCGGGCTGAAGGAACACCGGCACGATGATCCGGGCGACCTTCGTGGCCCCGTCCGGTTTCGGGCGCAAGGCCCGCCCGATGTTCTGCACGATCTCGACCTGCGACCCGCGGGTGTCCGCGAAGCAGACGGCCTCGACACCTCGCTCGCCGACGATGTCGACGCCTTCTCCGAGGATGCGGACGGAGGCGAGGAATGCCCGGTGCACCCTGCGGTCATCGGCGTCGATGCCGTTGGCGAACTGACGGAGCACTTCACGCCGCTCGGACACGAGGTGGTCGCCGCACAGCCAGTCCGCCCAGACCCGGTCCGGCGGGACATGCCGGTACGGCTCCAGGTCGTAGAGTTCCGCGTCGATCGAGGACGCTGGCAGCTTGGCAGCGTCCTCGAGGAACCGGTCCGATGCCTCCGTGGCGTAGAGCTCGGCCGCGGTCTCGGGCAGCTTCTCCGCGAAGACTCGGGCCTCCTCGACCCGCTGGTGGAACGTCAGGACGGTGCGCAGGTTGTTCGCCGCGGCGTGCTCCAGCAGAGCGGTCTGGAGGAGTGCGAGGCGCCGGCCGCGCAGCGCTTCCTCGGACAGGCCCAGGACCGGTTCGGGGTCGCGGATCTCGATGACGTCGATCTCGAACCCGGCCAGTACGCCCCGTTCGACGCTCTCCGAGAGACCCAGCTCGAAAATCCACTCACCGTAGGGGCCTGCCGGATCGGAGGTCATGCTGGCGATCTCCAGCTCCTTGCCGTCCTTGCCCTTTTGGGGCCGCGGGGAGGCCAGAATGCGAGGGGTGGCGGTGAGGTACAGCCGGAAGGCGGCCGGGATGCGGGCATTGTCGTGGATCGCCGCCCACGGCCGGCCAAGATCACCCGCCGTACCATGCGCCTCGTCCACCACAGCCAGGTCGAAGCCATCCATGGACTGACCGAACAACCGCTCCCCACCCGCGAGAGCGGCCTCCAGCGGCCCCCGCACCTTCTCCTGGCCCGAGGGGGCGTCGACGTCTTCGCGGTCCACGAGGGAGGCGTACGTGGCGAACACGACCACCGGCCCGTGCCCTGCCCACAACGCCAGCTGGATCGGGTTCGTGGTCGTGTTCACCCCGAGCTGCTCCAGGACGTCGTCCTTCTCCAGCGAACACACCGCCACCATCGGCGCGTGATGCCCGACCCTGCGCCACACCAGAGCGGTCTGCACGAGCAGATCCAGGGTGGGGACCATGACGAGGATCCGCCCGTCCCGGAAATTGTCGAGCGCGGCCCAGGCGGAGGTGATCGTCTTGCCGGACCCGGTCGCCGACACGACCGTGGCACGGGCACCACCCTCCGGCACAGCAGTTCTTGCAGGGAACCCCACCCACTTCCGGATACGTGCATTCGCATCCACCTGGTGTTCCCGAAGCTGAATAGCAGGCATTCCCTGGTCCCTTTCTAGGAATTGACCGGCGTGAAAGGCGGAACGGAGAGGGTGCCGTCCGGGCCGAGCACGACGTGCTGCGCGAGCTGGGCGAGGACCTGCTCCGCGGCGAGTCCCGCGCCCTCGGCCACCGCACGAAGCCGCCGGCCGGTGGAGGCGTCCAGCCACACCTCCGCACGGAGTTCGTCCTTCGCCCCGCGCCGCTGAGCCATCCACGCCGCATGGCCGGTGAGAGCGGCGGCCCTCCGCTCCACACGCTCACGGGCCCACGCACTGCCCACGCTGTCCTGCTCAGGGTCATACGCAGCCGTTCCAGCGGCGGCGATCCAGTCCCGAACCCGACGCCACTCCGCATGCCGGGCCTTCCACACCTCGGCCAGATGCTGCGGATCCTCATACGACAGCTCACTGGACGACTGACGGGCCCAGCCCGTCAGCCCCCCGGCGGTCTCACGCTCCCGCACCGCGGCCTCGGCCACCTTCCCCAACACCTCCGCCGCACTCAGCCCCGCTCCCCGGCGGCGCACCACGTCCCGGGCCACGTCATCCGCACACCACATCAGCGAACTCCTCGATAAGCTGCAAAAAGGCGGTTCCACATGCGCGTTCCGTTCCTGAGAAGAGCCCTTCCGGGCATCAGGGGATGTGCCCTGCTTCCACCAACTCTACATGTGCATTCTTCCAGAAGGGCACGACTCGCAAACCCGCCGCCCCCACCCCTCATAGCCAGCCCGGCCCGCGCCAGCGGGCCCCAGGTCCTGGAGGCGCAGCCGGAAGGACCGTCAGGCGGGGGAGCGCAGCGGACCCGCCGGGAGCGCCCCGCGCTCCCCCAACTCCCGCACTGGAGGCCCCACTAGCCGCACCACCACACCCCAGCGGCACGGCCGCGCGATGCGCGGCCAACCGGGCGCGCAGCGGCCCGCCCCACTGCCTCCAGGAGCGCAGCGGAGGGAGGCGCCCACGCTCCGCGTGGGCGAAGGGAGCGCAGCGCCCGCGCCCCTTGCACATCGCGCAGCGATG